>NZ_CP028988.1:0-3247500 GCF_024585125.1 Bradyrhizobium sp. WBOS08
CATCGGGGTCACCCTTGGGGGGGGCATCGGGAAAACTTGGCAATTGCGGGAAAGTTCCTGGCCGGCGGAATTCAGGTGATTTGTCCGCTGGAACAAACGGCGCTGTGTACACTTTGTAACACACGGGGGAGATGACAGGGGGACTGGTGCCGTGACCGAACGTCCGATCATTCTTGTTATCGAAGACGACGATATGATTCAGGCTATCGTTGAAGATGCCTTGACCGAGGGAGGCTTCGAGATCGCAACAGTGAAGACGGGCGAGGAAGCCAGTACACTGCTGAAGGGCCGTCTCAGGCCCTACCGGGCTCTTGTCACGGACGTCAATCTTCTCGGACGCCTCGATGGCTGGGAGGTCGCAAGAGCGGCCCGGGAGATCGATCCGAATTTTCCGGTGGTTTACATGACGGGCGGCGCTGCCGATCAATGGCCCGTCCTAGGGGTGCCGAACAGCATCCTGCTGCAAAAGCCATTTGCGCCCGCGCAAGTGGTTGCCGCTGTATCGCAGCTCTTGAACGCGGGCTCGCAGCAAACGGGGCCCGCCTGAGGTTTCCGCAATCCGTGACTGCTTCAGTTCTCTGCGTCGACGATGAGCCCTGATACCGCCAAGCGACAAGCTTGGACCCATCTGGCAGATTGAAGCTCATCGTCATCGTCGCCGAGGCTTCACTCCCCCGGAGTGGTCGCGTTGCTCGGCGTCGGCCGGGTCGATTCTTGCCGCAGCCACGCGGTCCCAGGCATCGAACGCGTCAGAGTAATGCTGTCGCACTTGCGCCTCGGCGGACGGGCAGTCGTTGAACTTGTCGAATACGAGATCCGTCTTGACGGGCGCGACGCCACCGACGAGGACCACAAGCATCCATTTCATGGTGCCGCCTACGCTCGCGCCTGCACACCGAAACGATGATGCCTCGGCAGAGTTCCGGCCGTGCCCGCAGCCCATTCTCGATAAAAAAGCCCCAGCTCGTGGGGGATCGGGGGCGTTGGAGCTGGGGCCACCGGGGTCACCCTTGGGGAAGGGCATCGGGAAAACTTGGCAATAGCCGTAATGTTCCAGCCCGATCCGCCAAGATAGTGCAGGAATTCCGCGTTGTTTGATTGAGCAGCTTCAGTTCACAAGCCGGACATTGCCGACAGGGGTGAGGTCGTAGCCGCCCAGTTCTTCCGCTCTTTGCTTGAACGAAGATGATCGAAAGAACTCGAAGAGCTTCTGTGGTTGCGGCAAAAAGTAGTCATGCTGCCGAAGCGCCAGATCGAAACGCTCCCAGGTCAGCGGTGCAAAATCCAACCCTGCCGCCCGCGCGACGGATCGCGTTGCAATTCCGCAGTCGGCCTTGCCCGAGCGCACTGCATGGCCGATTTCGTCTCCAGTTGCGCAAATGGGCTGCTGCAGCGCGAGCTCACCGATTGCGACGCCCTCGCGGGCCAGCAAGGTCATCATGAGGAGCTGCGCGCCCGCGCCGCGCGGGCGCTGCGCCAGGCGAGCTCTCGACTTTGCGACAGAGGCTAGATCGCTGAGCTTCAGTGGATTACCTGGTGCGACGACCAAACCTTGCTCTCGCCGGGCAAACGCGATGAGGACCGCATCACTCAGCTCTTGGATATCGGCGATCCGAGCAACATTGGTTTGCTCCCCGTCCTCATTGAGCGCGTGAAGGTGCATCGCGGCAATCATGACTTCGCCACAGCACAGCCGCCGCAAACCTTCTTCGCTGCCTTCCGGAAGGCTTGCCAATCCACAGCCGCTTTCCCGAAGCGACCATTCCAGGAGCGGGTCATGGCTGCCGCCGATGATCGGCGGGGCCGCCTCCCGCGCTAACTGGGTGGGAGCCATGCCGGCCATCAGCCATCGGTTGAGGGCGGCGCGCGGGAAAAGCCATTTGCCGGTCACTTTGGTGCAGGGCACGGCATTTTTGGCCACCAGCTCGTATAGCTTGCGCTCAGAGAGGCGAAGGAATTCAGCGGCCTCTTCGGTCGTGAGCAGCTCGCGCACTAGGAACACACCTGCAGATTCATGAAATTATTCCGAATTTGACCATATCGGAGCAATCAGCGCAATATTGCATATGCTCGAGAATGCATCCGCCCTCGACCTTGTCCTTGCCGGCGATCCGGGATTGTTCGGCATCGTGCGGCTCTCGCTCACGGTGAGCCTGTCCGCCGTTGCGATCGGAGCCATTCTCGGCGTCCCCTTCGGGGCGTTTCTTGCCCTCACCAGGTTCCCCGGCCGGCAGGCCACCATCGTCCTCCTCAACGCGCTGATGGGGCTGCCCCCCGTGGTGCTTGGGTTGGGCGTATTCCTCGCGCTCTCCCGTTCAGGGCCGCTCGGGTCATGGGGTCTCTTGTTCACCCCTGCAGCCATGATCGTCGCGCAAACCATATTGGTCATCCCGATCATTGCCGCGCTGACGCGGCAGACAATCGAGGACATGTGGACCGAGTATCGCGACGAGTTGACGGCAATGAACGTCGGTCCGGTGGGCCGGATCGCAACGCTCGTATGGGATGCCCGCTTCAGCCTGATCACCGCCCTGCTTGCCGGCTTCGGCCGGGCCGCGGCCGAGGTCGGCGCCATCATGATCGTCGGCGGCAACATCGACGGCTTCACTCGCACCATGACAACGGCCATCGCGCTGGAGACCTCGAAAGGCGATCTGCCTCTGGCCATCGGCCTCGGCATCGTGCTGATCGCAATCGTGATCGCCGTCAACGTTCTCGCGTGGACTGCACGGCGCGCGAGCGAGCGATTGGCAGGATGAGCATGCGTGCGCCGTCCAGCGAACTTCCGATCCGGTTCGAGAACGTGACCTTCTCGGTTGGGGAGGTGACCATCCTGAACGGTATTGAACTGAATTTGGCCTCGGGAACGCCGACCGTCATCGTCGGCCCGAACGGCTCTGGAAAGAGCACATTCCTGCGCGCCGCGATGGGGTTGGTGGTGCCCTCGCGCGGGCGCATCACGTGGGGGGGCCGGACCGACGTTGCGCCGCTGCGGCGCGCCATCGTCTTCCAGCGGCCGGTCATGCTTCGGCGAAGTGCGAGCGGCAATATCCGTTACGCCTTGCGCGTTGCAGGCATGCCCCGCGCAGAATGGAAGCGTCGCGTTGACGAGGTTCTCGGCATGGTCGGGCTCAAGCACGTCGCGGACCGTCCTGCCCGCCGATTGTCCGGAGGCGAACAGCAACGTCTCGCGCTTGCCCGTGCGCTCGCGCGCGACCCGGCCGTGCTCTTCCTCGATGAGCCCACCGCGAGCCTCGATCCGGCCGCGACCAAGGCCGTCGAGGATGTGATCCGCACCGTAAGCGAACGCGGCATCAAAGTGGTCATGTCGACCCATGACATCGGCGAAGCCCGTCGGCTGGCTGGTGACATCGTGATGCTTCACCGCGGCCGCATCATCGAAACGACCACTGCGTCGTCATTCTTCGACGCACCCCAAACGGTCGAGGCGAGGAAATTCATCGCCGGAGAACTGATCATATGATCGAGATGGAGTGATCATGATGCTGAACCGCCGCCACCTGATTGCGACGATCGCTGCCTGTGTTGTGCTGGGCGCCCCTGCCCTTGCACAGGAAAAATCGATCGTGGTCGCATCGACGACATCGACCCAGGACTCCGGCTTGTTCGGCCACATCCTGCCGCTGTTCAAGGACAAGACCGGAATTGCCGTGAGGGTGGTCGCGCAGGGAACGGGACAAGCGCTCGATACCGGCCGTCGGGGAGACGCCGATGTCGTGTTCGTCCATGCCAAGTCGGCGGAGGAAAAGTTCGTCGCTGAAGGGGCCGGCGTGAAGCGCTACCCCGTGATGTACAACGATTTCGTCCTGATCGGTCCCGAGAGTGACCCGGCCGGCATCAAGGGAACGAAGGACATCGTCGCCGCCCTCAAAGCGATCAAGGAGAAGGGCGCCGCCTTCATCTCCAGAGGCGACAAATCGGGTACGCATCAAGCGGAGCTCAAACTCTGGAATGTTGCCGGCCTCGACATCGCGAAGGACAAGGGCGCCTGGTACAAGGAGATTGGGCAGGGAATGGGGGCTGCGCTCAACACCGCCTCCGCGTCCAATGCCTATGTGCTCGCCGACCGCGGCACGTGGCTTTCGTTCAAGAACCGCGGGCCGCTCGCAATCGTCGTCGAAGGAGACAAGCGGCTGTTCAACCAGTACGGCGTCATCCTGGTGAATCCGCAGAAGCACCCGAACGTGAAGCAGGAACTCGGCCAGCAATTCGTCGACTGGCTTGTTTCGCCGGAAGGACAGAAAGCCATCGCCGACTACAAGATCAATGGCGAGCAACTCTTCTACGCCAACGCAAGCGACCCGGGCGCGTAATGCGTAGGCGAATTCCCGTCGCGATCCTGGCCGTGATTGCCATGGCGGCGGAAGCCCGCAGCGAGACCGTTCACCTGTACGCCGCGGGCAGTCTTCGCGCCGCCCTGTCCGACATGGCAAAGGCATTCGAGGCGGAGAGTGGCACCGCAGTAGAAGCCAAGTATGGCCCCTCCGGCACCTTGAAGGATGAGATCGCCGCAGGCGCCAAGGCCGACGTGTTCGCAAAAATGGACGATCAAGGTCGAGCGCGGAGCAGATCGACCAGGCTCCTGGCACTCGCTTCTGCTCTCGCCGTCTTTGCTTGCGCGGGCACCGCTTTGGCCGATGACGGCTGTGGCAAATTCGCCTGGCCAATCATGCAAGAGCGCGAAGCGATGACCGCGCAGAGCCAGCCGGAGCTTGCGTCCGGAGCGACCTTCGAACCCGGCTCGGGCCCGGCATTCAGGCTGCTCCTCCGCCCGTCCACGGATGCCGAATTCGTAATGCCGCCCGAACGCAAGTCTCGCCTGGAGAACTGGCGCGGAGGCATCGTTCGCCTCCCAGCGCCGCCCCAAGCCGGTCTGTATCAGATTACATTGTCCGATGAAGCTTGGGTCGATGTCGTGCAGAACGCCGGCTACGCGCGATCGATCGGGAGCACCGGCCGCAGCGACTGCCCCGGCTTGAGGAAGTCCATCCGCTTCTACGTTGCCTCCGATCCAATCGTGCTCCAGATCAGCGGCGCTTCGGTTGAGGTCATTTCGATCGCGGTCGGCTCCGTTCGCTGAGCGATCATCGTCTGTTTCTGTCTGCATGTTCTGACGAGGAACATGGAGCTCCAGCAATCGCAAAGCTTCACTCGCCCGGAGCGATCGCGTTGCTCGGCGTCGGCCGGTCGGTGATCTGCTGGCCGAACAGGCTGCCGATCAGCTCGACGGCCGTGCGCGCCGTCCGGCCGCGCTCATCCAGGAAGGGATTGAGCTCGACGATGTCGACCGATCCGACCGCGCCGGAATCGTGCAGCAGCTCCATGATCAGGTGTGCCTCGCGATAGGTCGCACCACCCGGCACCGTGGTGCCGACGCCCGGCGCCACGCAGGGATCGAGGAAATCGACGTCGAAGCTGACATGCAGCACCCCGTTGCTCGCCTTGACCCGCTCGATGACGCGCCGGATCAACACCGCGACTCCGAACTCGTCGATCTGGCGCATGTCGACGACCCTGATCCGGCGCGCGCGCATCAGCTCCTTCTCCAGCTTGTCGATCGAACGCGCGCCGAACAGGTCGAGCCGGTCCGGATGGATCGACGCGCGGGGATCGTCGCCGAGCAGGCCGTCGAGGCCGGGTTCGCCGCACAAGAACGCGGCCGACATGCCGTGCATGTTCGCGGTGATCGTCGTCTCCGGCGTGTTGTAATCGGCATGGGCATCGAGCCAGAGCACGAACAGCTCCCGGCCGCGCTCCTGCCAATGGCGCGCCATGGCATTGACCGATCCCATCGACAGCGTGTGATCGCCGCCCAGGAAGATCGGCAGCGCACCGGTCTTCGCGATCTCATGGCCTTTGCGGCTCAGAGCGCGCGTCCAGCGCTGGATCTCGCGGTAGTGGTTGGCTCTTTCCGGCGGCCTGTCGGTGAGGTCCCGGACTTCGCTGGCGGAAAGATCGCCGTAGTCGACGACCTCGAAATCCAGACTTTCGAGCAGTGTCGCAAGGCCCGCGGTACGCAGCGCCGCAGGCCCCATCAATGTACCGCGCTGCGATGCGCCCATATCGATGGGCGCGCCGAGCAAGGCGATGCGCCGGGCTCGATCCGTCATGGTCCGATCGGTCACGGCCGCCTCCTGATCCAACAAGGTCGCGCCAGCCTAACAGAGATTCGCATCCGTCGTTTCACGGGGCACTTGCCTTCGGACGGGAACAAAAGCCGTGACGATGCATTGCCCATCCAAGGCCGGCACCCGCCGTTAATGACGGCGCCTGTCGCGGATAGCCAAAGGTCGTAAGACCCGCTGTTCAAAACAAGCGCTCGCGCGGATAGCCAAAGGTGCCGGCCTCCGCCATCAGGTTTGGAGGTCGCGCACTTGAGCACGGAGATACCGCAATCCACGTCCCAACCCGGCATGGCCGAGCGTGCCATCGATACGGCAGCGGATGTCTCCCGCACGATCGGTGAAGTCGCGGGCGGCCTGCACGCGGCCGTCGACCGTTTCACCTCGACCATCGAGGAATCGCGCAAGCCCGGCGGCGCCCTCGCGACCGTCTCGGCGATCACGCGCGAAGCGCCGCTTGCCAGCCTGTTCGTCGCTTTCCTCTTTGGCGTCGCGGTCGCGCGGCGGCGGTAGAACCGAGCCGTCTGCGCGGCCAAGCCGCCCCGCTCAGGCAGCGGTGACCGCGTCGAGCTCTGCGGTCAGGAACTGCCTCTCGAACGCCTCGGCAGGCATCGGACGGCCGAAGAAGTAGCCCTGCCCTTCCTCGCATCCCAGGCTGACCAGGAAGTCGGCCGTTGCCTTGTTCTCGATGCCTTCAGCCACGACCGTGAGGCCGAGCTGCTTGCTGAGACCGATGGTCGAGCCGACGATCGCGGCATCGTCGGAATTCGACAGGAGCCCAAAGACGAACGACCGGTCGATCTTGAGTCCGTCGAGCGGAAACTTCTTCAGATAGCTCAGGCTCGCGTAACCGGTGCCGAAATCATCGAACAGGACCCGGACGCCGAGATCCTGAATCCGCTTGAACATCGCCAGCACGCGGCGCTCGTCATGGAGCAGGATGTCTTCGGTGACTTCGATTTCGAGAAGCGACGACGTCAGGCCGGTCGCCTCGAGCAGTGCTGCGACCGAATGCGCGAGATCGCCGGATTGGAGCTGCGAGGGTGAGAGGTTGATGGCAACGCGCACGTTGTTGCCGGACAATTCCCAGGCTCGCGCCTGACGGCAGGCCGTCTCCATCACCCAGTTGGCGATCCGCTCGGACAGCGCCGACGTGTTGACCACCGGCATGAATTCGGCCGGCGAGACGTAGCCGCGCACCGGATGTCGCCAACGGATGAGCGCCTCGGCTCCGACCATGCTGCCGTCGACTAGGCGAACCTGCGGCTGATAGAACAGCTCGAACTCGCCGCGATCGGCAGCAAGCGCCAGCTCGCTCTCCAGCGTCAACCGGTTCTCCAGCTCCTGCCTGATTGCGGCTTCGAACAGGACATGGCCGCCGCGCCGCGTCGCCTTGGCGCGGCTCAGCGCGAGATGGCCGTTGCTCAGGAGATCGTCGGGCGTTTGCCCGCCTTCCGGATAGACGGCGACGCCGACGCTGATGCTGATGCGGTGCTGCCGGGTGCCGGCCGCGAGGGGGGCTTCAAAGGCATGCGCGATGCGCTCGGCGAAGGTCCCGACCGGCTCGCCGATATCGGCGCAATCGAGCGCGATGGCGAATTCGTCGCCGCTGAGCCGGGCGATGGTCCCCTTGCCATCGACCTCGGCGCGGAGCCGCTCGGCGACCGCGCGCAGCACGAGATCGCCCGAGGAGTGCCCGAGCATGTCGTTGATCTCTTGAAAGCCGTCGAGCCCGAGCACGAGCAGAGCGACGCCGGACGACCGCCGCTCCGCCGCCGCGATCAGGTCGGTGAGGCTCGTGTGCAGCATGTTCCGGTTGGCAAGACCCGTCAGCACGTCATGTTCGGCCAGATATTGAATACGTTCAGCCTCACGCTTGCGCACCGAGATATCGCGCAGGATCGCGCCGTATTGAAAGCCGTCCGTTCCCTGCCAACCCGAGAAGCTCGCCTCGACGGAGAACGTCTCGCCATTCTTGCGCCGACCCTCGAACTCGATGACGACGGCCCCGCCTGGAACCAGCAGCGCCTGGCGCGCGGCGTCATGCATGGACGATCTTGCATCGCCGTCCACCGGCGCAGCGCACAGCGTTTCGAACGGGCGGCCGATCATCTCGGCCGGCGTGTAGCCGAAGATCGCGCTCGCGCCGGGATTCCAGACCGTGATCCGATGATCCTCGTCGGTGCAGACGAGACCGTCGCCAAGCGACATCGCGATGCGGTGAAAGCGGCTCTCGGCGATGCGCCCCAGCAGCCCACGGAAATAGATCTCATCCAGAGCGATCGCTGTCAGATAAGCGACGATCGCGATATGAAATAGCGACGTGTCGATGACGAGGGGCCATCTTGCCTGCACGAGGACCGCGGCCAGTCCCACAGCTGCCCCGGAAGCGACCAGAGCTGCGACGCGAATCCCCGGCCCGAAGCGCCGCCACGAATACATCATCAGCAGGCAGAGCAGGCCCAAGCCCAGGATCATGCCGATATCCGAGGTCCAGCGCAGCATCCGGCCCTGAAGGATGGATTCCGCCGCCAGCGCCTGGAGCACCGGCCCCGAGACGATCTTGCCGTTGGGAACGCTGAAGCGGTCGCCGAGCTCGAGCGCGGTGGCCCCGACGATGATCTTCTTGCCTCTCACTTTGTCGAGCGCAGCAGGATCGCCGCGCAGCACGTCGATATAGGAGACGGTCGGAATGGAGGCCGCGCGAATGCTGAAATCGATCAGGAAGGGCGGCCGTCGGTTGGCATCCTGTCCGGCCAGCACGACCGCCATCGAGGGCAACAACTCATCCCCGAGCTTCTCGGCAACCGGGTAGCGGCGAACACGCCCGTCGGATTCGACTGCGACGTTCACGACCGCCGGCCACGACTGGTTGCTGAACGGCTTCAGGGGACGATTGACGTGGACCGCGCCGCCGTTCGGCGTCGGTTGCTTGAAGGACGGCAGGATCGTCGAGCCGCCGGCATCGCGAAGGGCCTTGACGAAAGCCTCGTCGGAGGCCGGATCCGAGGGCGTGCTGAAATCGACATCGAACGCGACGTCTCCCGCGCCCGTCGCCTCGAGTCTCTTCAGCAGGTCCGCGTGAAGCCGGCGCGGCCAGGGCCACACGCCGATCTGGTCGATGGATGGTGCGTCGATCGCCACCACCACGACCTTGCCGCTGGCGTCCCGCGACTGCCAGGCGAACCGCAGATCGGTGAGCGCATTGCGAAGTGCGCCATGCCACCCCGTGGACAGCACGATCGCAAGCGCGATCACAACCAGAATATGCGGCCGATGGCGTTTCACTCCGATCCTCCCCCGCGCCCGCTTCTGCGGGTGCGCCCCTCATCCCCTAGGAAATCGCCTTAGCGTCTGCCGTGGGCAACACCATGGCCATTGCTGCCGTTGCCGCCGCCATTCCCATTGCCGTTGCCGTTGTTGCCCCTGCCGTTGCCGGTGGCACCATTGTTGCCATGTCCGTTGCCGTTGTTGCCGTTATTGCCGTTATTGCCGTTGTTGCCGTTGTTGCCGTTGTTGCCGTTGTTGCCGTTGTTGCCGTTGTTGCCGTTGTTACCGCCATTGCCGTTGTTGTTACCGGAATTGCCGTTGCCGCCGGCGTCTCCGTTCTTGGCGCGCGGGGCATCGCTGGATGCCCCGGCTGTCGTTGCGGCGATCGTGGCGTTCGCACTGGCGCCACCGCCAGCTGCTGCGCCGTTGGATGCGGCCGGGCTGGTCTTGCCATCGTTCCAGACCGTTTGACTGTCCGCCCTGGCATTCGCGTTACGCGCCTGCCCTGGCGGAACGCCGCCGTGGGCGAGGCCGCGCGTCGCCTTGTGGACGTTCAGCTTGACCTCTCCCAGCGCGGTCGAGATGCGCACGACTCCCGCCTTGGGGGCATGCCCCGCGGCGGCCTGGCCCGATGCCTTGGCTGCACCGGCCGCCTTGCTGCCCTTGTCGATCGGACCGAGCGCATGGATGGAATGACCGGTCGCGGCATTGCGTGGCGCCGTCAGTCCCGATCTCGGCACCGGGACGCGCTCGATCGTCGGGGCGCGCGGCTTGCCCTGCTCGATCGGACTCAGCGTTCCTGCGCCGCTCAGACTAAGTCCGGGCTTGCCCTGCTCGAACACCGTAGCCGCTTGTCCCGGCATGACCTGGGCAATCTGCCCCGTTCTGAAGTCGGAGACCTCGACCTGGCCGCGGAGCACGCCGACCTTGGTGCTGCCTGCCTCCACCGTGACGCTGAACTGGGTTCCCTTGACCACGGCAGCAAGATAAGGCGTCTCGACCTCGAAGTGCTTGACGTTGCGCTTCTCGACCTCGAGCAGGATCGAACCCGCCTGCTGGATGATGGTGGTGGAGAGTCCCTCCTTCTTCTCGGCCGGCAAGCCGACCACCGAGTTCGGAGAGATCAGGATCGTTTCCTCGCCGCGGACCAGCAGCACCCGGCCATTGCGGCCGGTGCGGATGGTATTGCCGGGCTTGAGCGTCTCGTCCCGGCTCAGCGCCACCTGTTGCGCGCCGTCTGTCGCGACCCACACCTCACCGGTGGCCTTGCTGATCGACCAGACACCGTCCTCCGCCGCGAACGCGCCGGAGGCCGTTCCAAGAGCCAGTGCCACGAGGGCACACCGCATTCCAATTCTGCCGAGCATGACGATCCTCAGTCTGCGTTACAGCCAGATCTGAGGGGTATCCGAAATCACTCAAGAGAGGATTAGCAGGAAGCGGCCGGTGGAGCTCTGACATTAACCAATCATTGACCTTAAAAAACTATGAAAAATCATGAGGCTAACGACCCCCTCCCGTCCCGCGGCAATTCCTCCGTCAAACTACGGGGAAAGTTTCGCCGCGCGTGCCGGAAAGCGGCATCTCCTTACCGCAATGGCCTTGCTGGTCCCGTTTTTTGCCGGAGCTCTCCAAGCGCTCGCACAACAGGCGAACCAGCCGGGCTTCGATCCGCGCCAGCCCGAGAAATACTTTGAAAACCAAACCGAACGGGAAAAACTGAACCGCCCGCCGGTCAGCCTGCCTACGGTTGGCCAACCCGATACCCGCGGCGATACCAAGTCGCAATTCGTCCTGCGCGGCGTTGGCGTCAGCGGCGCCCACGCGGTTTCCCGCGACCGTATTGCCGCAGTCTATCAGCCGTATCTCGGCAAGAGGGTCTCGCAGGCGGATCTCGCCGGGATCGCCGGCGCGATCAGCGAGCTCTACCGCGCCGACGGCTTCCATCTCAGCCGTGCGATCGTGCCGCCGCAGGACATTGCCGACGGCCGGGTCCGGATCCAGATGATCGAAGGCGCCATCGTGCAGGTCGAGCTGAAAGGCGACGGCGCCGAGCAGTTCGGCGTCAGGCCTATGCTCGGGCCGGTTCTCGCCGAGCAGCCGTCGCGGCTCCCGACGCTCGAGCGCCAGCTCTTCCTCATCAACGCCAGGCCGGGCGTTCGGATCACCGACAGCGCGCTGGAGGAAATCGGCAGCGGGTCCGGACGCTTCCGTCTCACCGTCTATCTGAAGACTTGGCACATCTTCTCCTCGTTCGGCCTGGACAATCTCGGATCATCCTCGGTGGGCCCGTGGCAGACCTACGCCACCGGCGCGTTCAACTCCTACCTCACGCCCGGAGACACGCTGGCCGTCAACCTGTCGACCATTGCCAACGATCCTCGCCAGCTCGGCTTCGCACGGCTGTCGTATGACGCGCCCGTCGGCGTCGATGGCCTACGTCTCGGCGCTTCCGTGCTCTACAGCGCGGTCCGGCCGGGCGATGTCCGCCGCCTCGACAGCGACATCACGACGACCGAGGCCTTCGAGCTGCGCGCCAGCATCGTTCCGCTGCAGTCGCAATCCTCCACGCTCACGCTGACTGCGGCGACGAGCTTCAGCAATGTGTCCGAGCACGACCTTTACGGCCCCTGGTACAACGACCACATCAGGACCGCGAGCCTGACCGCCGACTACAGGCTGCAGGACCACTTCGGCGGCACCAGTTTCGCGACGCTGATCTACCGCCAGGGCCTCGACGTCTTCGGTGCCTCGCATTTCGACGACGATCTGTTGTCGCGCGACGGCGCCTCATCGAACTTCTCGGTGCTGAACCTCTGGTTCACGCGCTACCAGACGCTCAACGATGCCTGGTCGCTCAAGCTCGCGGCAGCGAGCCAAACAGCGTCGCGGCCGCTGTTCACCTCGCAGCAGTTCTATCTCGGCGGTGCGGCCTTCGGCAGGGGTTACGGCGCAGCCGAAATTAGCGGCGACAATGGCCTCGCCGGCTCACTTGAGCTGCGCTTCGATCAGAAGCTCGATTTCCGCTACTGGACCGGCTATCAGCTCTATGCCTTTGGCGACGCTGGCGCCGTGTGGAACGACGGCTACCGTTTGAGTGAAGGCCTATCGCTGACATCGGCCGGAGCCGGTGTGCGCTTCTTCCTGCCAAACGATTTCCAGGCCGATCTCGGCGTGGCCGTGCCGTTGAGCTACCGGGCGCCGGACAATGAACGTCGTAGCCCCCGCTTCCTGTTCACACTGTCAAGCGCATTCCGGCTCTGTCCCGAACGCGGCAGGTCGGGGTGTCTCTGACCAGCCGGTCGTTTGCGCCACTGGACCCCGGCATCCGGCCATTGCGGCCTTGCTCACAGAGTTGCCAAGATTTAATCCCGTAACCTGCTCACGATCGCTCGATCGGAGAGTTCCCGATGACCATATTCAGCCGAACGTGATTTGAGACGAAGCCATGAAGAGGGTGTTTGCGATCCTGGCGTTTCTCTGCGTCCTCGGCGTCGGGGAATATTTCGTCGTCAGCCGGTTCGCGATCCGCCATGAGACTTTGGAGCTGTTCGACGCCTCGCGGCAGCGGCCGATCTCGGTCGAACTGGCGGTGCGGCGCGACTACGAGACCAAGGCCAATCTCGGCCTTTGGAAACTCCCGCTCGCCATCATTAGTAACGGCAACACCGTCAAGGCCACCGAATATTCCTTCCTCGCCAATGTGCTCGCCGCGCGCGGCTATCTGGTTGCCAGCATCCAGCAGGACCTGCCGACTGATCCGCCCCTGATGACGCATGCCGGTCAGCAATATGTCGGCCGGCGTGAGGTCTATATCCGCTGCGAGGCCAACATTCTCTTCGTGCTGGACAAGCTGAAGAGGCAGCAGGAGAACGTCGATTACGATCACATCACCCTCGTCGGCCACTCGAACGGCGGCGACGTCTCCATGTATGTCGCCCATCAGCACCCGGAACTGGTGTCGAAGGTGATCACGCTCGACAATCTGCGGGTGCCTTTCGTGACGAGCGACGGCATGAAGATCTTGTCGTTCCGGTCGAAGGACCCGCATTTTGTGACCGATCCCGGCGTGCTGCCGACGCCGGAAGAAGCCAAGGCGCACGGCATCGACATCGTGCACACCGGCGCACAGCACACGGACATGAGCGATCGCGGCCCCAACGCGGTCAAGCAGAAGATCCAGGAAACGCTCGACCGCTTCCTGCGCGACAGTGCCAGCAGCGCGCTCGCGCCAGCCGATACGAAAAGTCCGATGATCATGAATCCGGGTGACTATTAGCCGGGAACGCTTTGCGGCAGATCAAGGCGGCTCCGAGACAGCAGGATAGAAAAGCCATATGGCCTCGGAGAGACAGGTGTCGCATTCCGTCGAAAGTCTTGATACGAAGGGGCTCGATGCAAGAAGGCTGAGCCTACCGGCGGCGAGAATTCCGGCAGGCGTACGGCATCTCTATCGTTCGGTCCGCAAGCTGCTGCGGTCGATCATCGCCCGCATTGATCTCTCGCAATTTCCGGGATCGTGCTGCGGATAGGCTTGGCCGACGGAATGCAAGAAGGCTACCCGATGCACCAGCATTTGAGACGAATCTGCCTGATGCTTGCCGTAACCTCGAGCGTTGGCACGTCGCCCGCGCTCGCAGCCGATGCCGATCACGGTGCCGACCTCGCCAAGCGCTGGTGCGCAAGCTGCCATATCGTCGCGAACGGCCAGACCCAGGCGAGCGCCGACGTCCCCTCCTTTGCCTCTATCGCGCGCAGGCCGGACTTCAGTCCGGAGAGGCTCGCCTTCTTCCTGCTCGATCCGCACCCGAAGATGCCGAATTTCCCCCTGAGCCGGACCGAAGCGGGCGACATCGCGGCATACATCGCATCGCTGCGCTAATGGATGATCCGGGAAAGCGCGCAGCGATTTTCCGAAAAGCTCCAACAACAATCCAAAGTGCGACGACGATTCGTCCTGATCTCATCGCGCTTGAGTGCCGCGCCGAGCACAACACCTGCCACATATATGAATAAAGATCCCTGCCGGAGGACCGACAGGGATCAGCAGAAGAGACGACGGACGGCGAACAAGGTCATTCGGTGGCCCGTCATGGATCTGCGCCCGCATCGAAAAGCGGATCGCCGCGCCACGCAAGTTCAATTTGTGGGCAGACTGCGCACAGACCGAGAATCAGGACTTGTCCTTGCCCGATTGCATAAGACTGCCGGTCATCTGGCGCATGTGATCTCCAGCACTGGTGAACTGGCTGCGCAGGAAATCGGACTGGATTCGCATCGCTTCCTGAAGGTCATTGGCATGAACCAGCTTGCGCGCATGCTCGAAGGCCGACTTCATATTCTGCTCAGTGAAATTCAACGCCTGCTTCGACACCTCCGTCCCGGCCCCCGGAACGGACGCCATTGACTTGCTGGCGGCTTCGAAAAACATGCCGAACGCTTTTTCGGCTTGATCAATCGTCTTCTCGGCCAGGTCGCGCAGTTCGGCCGGAACTTCCAGCTTCGGTTCGATCATGGTCGCACTCCTCCCGCTTTCCCGACTGAATACCACACTTGCCGGATCGCCTTCCAGCGGCCAGCCTCGGGGAAACCTCGCCGGGGGCCCGGCTCGGGCATGATCCGGCGAAGTGCGCAGCGGCTTTCCGGAAAGATCATGCGCAAAAAGCCCGAAGCGCTATGACGATTCGCCCGAATCTCATCGCACTTTAAGGCAGGAAGTGACGGCACGAGGCCGGACTCAGGACAACGGGCGCTCGGGAAGGTCTTCTTCGGTGGCGAGATCTTCGACCAGCTTGATCACCTCGAAACGCTGTCGCGGTGCGAGCTTCAGGAAGGCGCGGAGCAGGCGCAGACTTTCGACCGTGCCGCTTGCCGGCGCGCCGAGCTTGAGGTGCAATTCAGCCGCGAAATTGAGGTTCTTCATCTCGCACCTATGACAAGCATCAGCCTTCGTGATCTACGCGAGACCGAACGCCGCAGCAAGACGCCACAATAGGACCTATGGCGACAAACTGTCGGCGGGGTGGCCCCGGCCAGCCGGCATGATGAACGACATGTCCCAACAACGCTCAACCGTCTGGTTGCAATTATGTCAGGGAACAACCCGTCCGGCAAGTCCGGCAGCGAGCGCAGAGATGCTTCGTCTGCATCGCAGCGCGGCAATTCCGGATAACAGGAATATCGGTTGCCGTCACCCACCTGCGTCAAGAAGCGGCATCCATCACGCCACACAGTCCCGACCGCTGTCAATTGACACAGCCTTTCGGCTTGTTTCCGACATGAAGGCACATTGGCTGCACAGGTGCGCTTCTCGGCGCATACACGTAATTGTTGAGTCTGACCCCAGCGGTTGTATCGGCGACAAATGAACATCGACCTCGAAAGCTGATCTGAGCGTCCCGATCTCGACACGGATGTCGCATCGTCGGTCAGCAGGTCTCGCCCAATGAACCATTGTCCATATGCGAGCGACCAAGCCGTTGCGACACGGCCACGCAGATTACGGGCGCCATGGCTGAACTCTTCGATTCGGGCGCGCCTCAGCACCAAGGACGACGGCATGATTTCTCGCTGCGATCTCATCAAGGGCGCCGCGGTCGCGCTTTTCACCCTCTCGATACAAGGCGCATGGGCGCAGGAGACTAAGATGAACCTGTTCAAGATCATCACCGTCAAGGACGAAATCGTGATCGGGTTATCGACAGACGAGCTCCAGGGGCTCGGCGGCAATGATGCGAGCGCGGTTGCGCACGCGCTTGCCCAGAAGGGCGACCTCACGGTATGGCAGTACAACGTGCATCGTGGCCCGAACGGCGAGTTGCAGCAGGCGCCGACCGCCAAGATCGGGCTTCTGGCCAATGCCTCGCTGCGCGTCGAGCCGTACACGACGCCTTATCGGATCGTTCCGCACCCATAAGCGATCGACTGACTTCACCCGCGCCGCTCTGCCCGTCGGGCGCTCGTTTCCGTCGCAAAGCCGTAGATCAGCGCCAGCCGGTCCAGACATTCGCGAAAGCGCCGCGCAAAATAATCGTTCCAGCGCTGTGTCCGAACGGCGCGACGCGCGCCGATCTGATCCATGGTCAGGCCCAGGATCAGCACTTCGTGCACCAGCGCCGCGCCGTCGGTGCCGAGCTCGCGCTCGACCCGATTCAACCGCAACACCGCCTGGCGCTGGCTCTCGGTGACGGGGTCGCGCGTGCGCGTGCCGTCGACATATTCCCGGGTCGGGTCCACCGCCTGAGGCCCCCGCTCTACCCTCTCCCAATCGTTCTGGAAGGCACGCCCGCCGCGGTATTGCGCCTCGTCGATCTGGTGATGTGCGTGCAGCCGCCCCAGCGGGTCGCTACGGATCGACCGGATGGCCAGGATCTTCTCACCGGAATCGAGCGCCAGCGGATTGTCGATCTCGACCTCCGCCACTTCGGCATTGAACGGCACCTCGCGGGACCGCCGATCGTAGATCTTGGCCAATTTGTAGGACTTGTTGCGTCGGACACGAGTCACTCGGATACTCCTTGCGAAATTGACGACGGAACGGGGGAGCTCAGGCAGCGGAGACCAGCCTCAGCACGACGGGACCGGGGGCGCGGGCGGACGCCGCACCGGAGCGGCGCGTCAGGCGCGCATGCGGCGCGCAATAACTGGAGCCTGGCCGGCAGGGATGACCGCAGAAGGCGATTTCCTCCCCGTCCTTGTCGCCGCCATAGGGATAGCGGCAATCGGCCGGCTCGAGCTCGACCAGTTGGATCAGGCGCGGCTGAACGCCGACGCAGCGCAACTTCACCGGCGCCGCAGGCTTCATTGCGGATTTCGGCGGCACGCTCAGGTTCGGCAACACCGCGCGGCGCGGCGAAACCGGAGCCTCGCCCGGCAAATATGGCGTGATCGACGGGCTCGTTATCCATTCCGGGATGACGAGCCCGAGCCGCTTGGCGCGGCCTATCACCGCATTGCGGGTATAAGCCGTTCCAAACTTTGCATTAATCTGTCTTCCGATCTCCGCATAAGACATGCCCTTGCGAAAATAGTCGCGAAGCGCGTCGGAATGCTCCGACGGCCAATGGCCCGGTTCCATGATGCTGTCCTGTGATGCGCTTCCCTCGTCGAGCGACCGGGAGGCGAAACACACATTCCGGTATTCCGAAGCGAGAGTCAAGCAATAATTCTGATATTCATAATTGCATCAATTCCGAATTTCGGATTACAAGAGCCAGGACGGTGCGCAATCGAGGGAATCACCATGTTGGACGTTGCAATGATCGAGCGGGGCCTGGAGAAGACGGGCAAGAGCAAGGGCGGCCTGGCGGCGGCCATGGGCGTGCGCCCCGGCGCGGTCTCGGAGATCCTCGGCGGCGAACGTCTGGTGAAGGCTTCGGAGATCATTCCGATCATGGAATATCTCGAGCTCAATCTCGCGCCGATCATGGGCCGGGTCGGCGCCGGCGCCGTGATCGAGCCGGATTACGAGCAGGTTCCGCCGGAGGGGCTAGGCGACATCACGTTGCCCTTCCCGATCATGGAAGAAACCGTCGCATTCGAAATCGTGGGCGATTCGATGCTGCCCAAATACGAGAGCGGCGACGTGATCGTGGTCTACAAGGACCAGCGCCATCCGCTGTCGAGCTTCTACGGCGAGGAGGCGGTGGTCCGGCTCAAGACCGGCGAGCGCTATCTGAAGACCATCGAGCGGGGGAAGAGTCCGTCCGTCGTCAATCTTACCAGCTTCAATGCCAAGCCGATCGTCGGCGTCAAGCTCGACTGGGTCGGGGAAATCTGCCTGTCGATGCCCAAAGGGCAGCTCGAGCGGCTGCGCGCCAAGTCGGCGCGGCCGCGCAAGAAGAGCAAGTAAGACCAAATTCCGTTTTTCAGAAACAATCCTTGACTTTGTTCCGTTTTTCGGAAATACTCTGCCGCGTTCCCGGTGACGTGAGCGCGGCAGGATCGTTTTCATGCAATATTTCGTCGTGATGATCGACTATGGGCGGCGCGGCCGCGAGGCGGTCGTTGATCCCGAAATCACCAGGCGCGAGGTCGTCTCTCGCATCGCCTCGGGCGAATACCAGAATGTCTCGTTCATTCACGAGATCGCGGAGAACTCGGTCGAGGACGTCACCGAGGCCATCCTGACGGAGGCGACCCTGCCCCAGATTCCACCGGAAGAGGTTGACCTCCAGGCAGCCCGCCTCGACCACGCCCGCGATCTGCGCAAGCACGAACGGGCGTGACGCAGGAGAGCCTGCGCCAACGTCCCGGAGCGGATCAGACCGTGAGGACGGTCGATCCCGTCGTCTTGCGAGCGGCGAGATCGGCATGCGCCTTGGCGGCATCCTTCAACGGATAGGTCTGGTGCACCTCGATCTTGACCGCGCCGGACTTGACGACGTCGAACAGCTCGCCGGCCATCGCAACCAGGTTTTCACGCTTGGCGGCATAGGTGAACAGGGTCGGGCGGGTGACGTAGAGCGAGCCCTTCTGAGCCAGCAGGCCGAGATTGAGCGGTTCGACCGCGCCGGAGGACTGGCCGAATAGCGCGGCGACGCCGAGCGGCGCGAGGCAATCCAGCGATTTCAGGAACGTGTCCTTGCCGACGGAATCATAGACCACCGGCACCTTCTTGCCGCCCGTGATCTCGTCCACCCGCTTCACGAAGTCCTCCCGGGTGTAGATGATGACGTGATCGCAGCCATGCGCCTTGGCGAGCTTGGCCTTCTCGTCGTTGCTGACGGTGCCGATCACGGTCGCGCCGAGGTGCTTGGCCCACTGGCTCAGGATCAGGCCGACGCCGCCGGCCGCCGCATGCAGCAGGATTGTGTCGCCGGCCTTCACCCGATAGGTCTGCCGGATCAGATATTGTGTGGTGAGCCCTTTAAGCATCATCGCTGCCGCGGTCTTGTCGTCGACGCCGTCCGGCAGCTTCAGCAAACGGTCGGCAGGGATCAGCCGCGCCTCGGAATAGGCCCCGAGCGGCGAGGCGCCGTAGGCGACACGATCGCCAGGCTTCAGATCGGTGACACCGGGCCCGACCTCCTCGACGATTCCGGCCGCCTCGCTGCCGAGCCCGCTCGGGAGTTGCGCCGGGTACAGGCCCGAACGGTTGTAGATGTCGACGAAGTTGAGTCCGACCGCAGTGTGGCGGATGCGCGCCTCGCCCGGCCCGGGCTTTCCGACGCTGACCTCTTCCCAGACCAGGACTTCCGGACCGCCGGTCTTGTGAAAACGAATGGCATGGGTCATGGGCGTTGCTCCCTTTATCGTTGGGTGAGGGTCCGAGAAAGCCGGATTGGCCGCAGAAATAGGCATTCCGTCTGCCCGTTACAGTACAGACACGTAACAAGAATGTCACAGCGAGCGACAAACCTCCGCCGTTCGACCTCCGTTCGAAAAAGTTGATGACGCGCATGAAGCGACCGGCAGTAGCTTCTGCGCGGGGTTTGGTGGTCGCCTGCGAAGGAGAGCCGAGATGCCAGCTTATGTACAGCATCATCAGGACGTCGAAATCGCGCCCGTGAATTGTCCCACCTGCATGGGGTTCCTGCCGATGTATGTGCGCGAGGTCGAGCCGCATTGGAGCCTTGCCAAGATCGACTTTGTCTATGAATGCGCCGATTGCGGCGCCGAGGTCAGACAGACCATCCGCAAGCCGGAAGTGCTGCGGCACTGATCCCGCGGACGACGGACCGCGCAACTATTTGCGTTCAGCGGAAAAAACGCCGCTGATGCGGGTCTGATGTCTCCCAAACGAGGCTTGTTCTTTGCCGGGAACGCAGGCAGAACAAGCCTCAAGCAAGACCTTGGGAGCGCCCATTCGTGGCTGATCAGAAGGCCTCGACCTCGATCGAGGCAGTGGAGAGCGGCCTCGCCGCGCAGGGCTATATCGCGAGCCGGCAGATCGCGACCGCCGTCTATTTGTCGCAGCAGATCGAGAAGCCGATCCTGGTCGAGGGCCCCGCGGGCGTCGGCAAGACCGAGCTTGCCAAGGCGATCGCCGCCTGGCGCGGCATGAAGATGATCCGCCTGCAATGCTACGAAGGCCTCGACGAGGCCAAGGCACTCTACGAGTGGAAATACGCCAAGCAGCTTCTGTATACGCAGATCCTCAAGGACAAGCTCGGCGAAGTCCTCGGCGGTGCGCAAACGTTGCATGCCGCGCTCGCCCAGCTCCACGATTTTGGCGACGTGTTCTTCTCCAAGGAATTCGTCGAGCCGCGTCCCCTGCTCCAGGCGCTGGAGCAGCCGGGCGGCTGCGTGCTCCTGATCGACGAGATCGACAAGTCGGACGCGGAATTTGAATCGCTGCTGCTGGAAATCCTGTCCGACTTTCAGGTCACGATCCCCGAGCTCGGCACCGTCTCGGCCATCACGCCGCCGACCGTGATCCTCACCTCCAACAGCGAGCGAGACCTCGGCGACGCCTTGAAGCGACGCTGCCTGCATCTGCATATCGGCTTTCCCGAGCAGCGGCTCGAGGAGCGCATCGTCGAAAGCCGCGTGCCCGGCATCTCGCAGGCGCTGCGCCGGCAGATGGTCGGTTTCATCCACGAGATCCGTTCGCTGGATCTGAAGAAGCTGCCGTCGGTCAGCGAGACCATCGACTGGGCACGCGTGCTGGTGCTGCTCCAGGCGGCCGAACTCGACACCGATATCGTCAAGGAGACCCTCAACGTGCTCCTGAAATACGAAGCCGACATCGAGGCCGCATCGCCGCAGGTGACGAGCTTCATCGCCAAGGCGGCACGGTCCAACGTCTTCGGTTGACGCCGATGCGCGAGAACCTCCATCGTTTCTTTCGGGCAGCCCGGGGCGTCGGCGTTCACGTTTCGCCTGCCGAAAGCATCGATGCGATGCGTGCAGTCGCACAAGTCGGCATCTCCGACCGCGCCGTGCTGCGCGACGCGCTGCTGCTGACGCTCGCCAAGTCGAAGGACGAGAAGCTCGCGCTCGGGGATTGTTTCGACCTGTTCTTCAGCCAGCCGGAGCTGCGGCAGGACCAGCCCGAGGCGAACGACGACGACGCCTCGCAGGACACGGATCAGTCGCCCGCTTCCAGCTCGGCCAGCGAGCCGGGCGAAGGGCAGCCTCCTGAGGGTTTGGGCCCGCTTGCGCAGATGCTGCTGTCGCAGGACCGCAATGCGATCGCAGCCGCCATCGCCAGCGCCTCCGGTG
This sequence comes from Bradyrhizobium sp. WBOS08, assembly GCF_024585125.1. Taxonomy (NCBI): domain Bacteria; kingdom Pseudomonadati; phylum Pseudomonadota; class Alphaproteobacteria; order Hyphomicrobiales; family Nitrobacteraceae; genus Bradyrhizobium; species Bradyrhizobium sp. WBOS08. The sequence continues at coordinate 21,579 of NZ_CP028988.1, forward strand.
CGGCCTCCCTGTCTGAGATCCGCTACTCCACCCAGCGCGGCATCTTCTCCAGCCGCATCCTCGACGCCATGGGCCTGCAGCGCCTGCGCGACGATCTCGACCAGCTGACCGCGACCAATCCCGCGCTGGCCGAGCGCCTGCGCGCCGCGCTCGACGCCTTGCGCGAAGCGGTGCGCGACACGGTCGCGCAGGGGCTTGCGCTCTATGCCCGCGAGGAGGCCGAAAATCTTCGCAACGAAATCCTGCGCAACGCGCCGCTTGCCCGCATCGAGCGGCGCCAGGTCGCCGAGATGCGCGCCCTCATCCGCCAGATCGCGCGCCGGCTGCGCGAGCGCTATTCCAAGCCGCGCAAGCGCCAGCGCCGGGGCCATCTCGACGTCCGCCGCACGCTGCGCCGCAACGCGGCCTGGGGCGGCGTGCCGTTCCTGACCGCGTGGAAGCGCAAGCATCGCGACCGGCCGAAGATCGTGGCGCTCTGCGACGTCTCCGGCTCGGTCGCTCAGGTCTCGGATTTTTTCCTGCTCCTGATCCACTCCTTGCACGAAGTCGTCGATGACGTCCGTTCCTTTGCCTTCTCCTCGCATCTGATCGAGGTCAGCGACATCCTGGAGGCGAAATCGCCGGAAGAGGCAATGGCCGAGATCATGTCCAAGGTCGGCTTCGGCTCGTCCGACTACGGCTCTTCGCTGGTCGATTTCGAGAAGGACTTCATGAGCGCGCTGACGCCGCAAACCACGGTGATCGTGCTCGGCGATGCCCGCAGCAACAATCTCGACCCGCGCGCCGACATCCTGCGCCGCATCTCCGAACGTTCAAAGCGGCTGGTCTGGCTCAATCCCGAAGGACGGCTCGCCTGGGGCTTCGGCGATTCCGAGATGCCGCGCTACGCGACCTTCTGCAGCGTCGTGCGCCAATGCGCGACCGCGCAGCAGCTCGAGCGCGCCGTGTCCGACATCGTGGCGACTTATCAGTAGATCCCGCGCGCAGCCAAACTCGTGGGCGAAACTTCAGTTTCGCGCAAGCTCCGCTTGGCCGAGATTGCACTCCCGGAAGTGATAGGCGATTTCGTCGAGCGCGCGCTGCTCCCATTCCTCGGCTTGCGCAAGCCAGAACAGCCGGCGATCCAAATCGAGAGCCGCACGCTCCCGGCACAGGGATTCCTGACTGCGAATTTCGACCAGCCTGTTCATGCACTCCACTCCTGCCGCGTGAAGTCATTCCCCGCGAATCAACCTAACAGAATCCCAGATCGCTCGCTTCACCATTTCTGTGCATACCGCGACGCATCATGGGACAGTGATGCTTCCCGTGCACTGCAGCAGCGCGCAGCGCTCCATCAACTGCGGATCATCAATTGGTGATCGAGCCACGGATCTATTCCCGATCAGGCGATCTTCTTCTCTTGTCGCAACGAAGTGCGGCAATTTGTGAAGATGCGTTCTAGACGGCTACCGAATTCCCGACTCATTGTCGTCGCATGGTCTTCATGCGGCGCCGCTAACAGGGGCGCGAAACGGCACGACCCTTGAGGCAACATGAGCAACGATTTCGAATTCGAACTTGCGCCAGACCAGTGGGAAGCGCTGCGTACACTACGCAACCCGCTGTCGAACGGCCGCCTGGCGAAATCCTATCTTGTCGAAGGCCTCGTCGAGCTCGGCCTCGTTGCCATCAACGACGGCGTACCTGCGATAACGCCGGCCGGACGCAAGGTGCTCGTGCGCGGATCGTGCCGGTTGCTGGATCTCGTGGCGTGACAGGTTCGCGCTGATCCTCGGCGACATCCCTGCCGGCATATCGCCGCAGGTCAGTCGTTCCAATGCAGCAGCGGCGATCCATAGGCCCTTCTCCAGACGGACAGGAAGCGCGGAAACCAGGAGTGGGCTACCGCGCCCTTATAGGCCCAGGTGCGATATTTCAGCCCCTGCTCGGAGATCAGCTCCTGATATCCGCCGTGCAGTTCAGTCGCAGTTCGTATGTCCTTCAAGATTCCCTGGGCGCAGCAACGGTAGGTGTCGCTCCCCGAAAATTCATCATAGTCCAGCATGCGATCCGCGAATTCGACGTTGAACGTCGGCCAGGAGGTACGTCCCTGATAGGCAGGCGCCGCGATCTTGTGGATCAGCTTGTTCCGCGGATTCTCCGCCGACACCAGGAAGTGGAACGTGCTGGGGATGCGAAAGCGCGGCTCGGCAATGATCAGATCCGCCGTGGCCGCGAACAGCGCCCGCTCGCCGGCATCGTTCAGATTCCAGAAGCCGCGATGCACGCTGACGAAATCCAGCGCAACTGATGACGCCGGCGGGCCCTCCGGCCCGTCGAGAGAATGCCTGATATATCCGTCCCTGCCGAACAGACGGAGCAGGTCCTTCTTGTACTGTAGGAGGTCGCGCCCGAGCAGCCGCTTCAGCTCGTTTTCATCGACGATTCCGAGCTGCACGCTCCACACGAAAGTCGTGTGGACGCAGGCATTGGTGACGAAGCGGCGGCGCTCGGCGCGGGTATCCGTTGCGGCGGAGCGAGGACCTCGAGCGTCGCACAGCAAACACGAGCTGCCGTCATGATCGAACGGCTCGAGCTCGCCTGCGAGCTTGAGGATGGCACGCCTCAGGTCACCGCCATATTCCGCCAGCAGCAGGCGGCCGGCATGCGCGCATTGTGACATCGCCAGATAGGACGGCGCCCTCTGGTCGGCCAGGATCATCTGCTGCAGGCCGGCCAGAATGCCGAGCAGCGTATCCGACGGGCGCGAGAAGTAATTCACGCCGAGGTATCGACCGCGCCCGGCCGGGACGATGGTCGTCGTGACGACATCGGCGCGAACCGCCTCCAGCAACAAGCGGATGCTCCTGTCGAGAAGCCGTGCCCGCCGCACCGCGTCCTGCGCATCCATGATGGTTTCGGGGTCGAGGACGTCAGGATAGAACCAGGCGAAGTCGCGGGGGTAGTAGGCGGATGCGTGGGGTGCGCCGGTGACGAGGAAGACCTCGGTCACCGAAAATGCGCTGTCCATCGCGTGCCGGTAGAGGTCCTCGATGGCAGACAACGAATGCTGCGATCTTCTCAGGAATCGGTCCCCGAGAAAATTGACCGCCTGGAGGGCGTTGGCGAAAAACGTCGCAGCCACACCTCGGTAGAATCGGTTTCCGCGATCTGAAGACAACGAGATATCGCTATTCATATGCGAACTAGAGTAACTCCGGCGGCGCGGTCACCGTCCGAAGTTTGGCTGATTCGTATTTCGTCCAGATGACTTGCCGGCTGCCGGCTTGCATCAACCCGCCCCGGGCGACCCTTCCCAATGACCGAGATTCTCGATCACCCCGAGCCGCAGCGGCGTCGGCACTGGCGTGATCGCGCACCTTCGCTCACTGCGACGTCGAGTCGTGCATAGCGGGTTCCAATTTGGGCTGGACCGTCACATATCTGCAACAGGCGCCCGCTTCCTGCCGAAGCGTTAAGCAAGGGATGACGCATTTTCCCACCTTACGCCGGGCTTCAAACTGGCCCACTATCGAGCCCTTTCACCCATGCAAGCGCATCAGCGAATGTTGGATTCGTTACCTGACGGCCTGAAGTCCGGCGAATCTCCGCTGCTGCGGACGATCGGGCTTACCAAGCGATACTGCGATTTCCTGGCCAATGATTCCATCGACATCGATATCTGGCCCGGCCAAATCCATGCGCTGCTCGGTGAGAATGGGGCCGGCAAGTCGACGCTGGTCAAGGCGATCTACGGGCTGATCCAGCCCAGCTCCGGCGAAATTTACTGGCAGGGCCAACGCATCGTGCTGTCCGGCCCCTCGGACGCCCGCAGCCGCGGCATCGGCATGGTATTCCAGCACTTCTCGCTGTTCGACAATCTCACGGTCGCCGAGAACGTCGCGCTCGGCCTCGACGGACGGGAATCCTTCAACGACATGTCGGCGCGGTTGGCGCAGGTGTCGAAGACTTATGGTCTTCCGCTCGATCCCCGGCGCGAGGCCTGGCAATTGTCCGTCGGCGAGCGCCAGCGCATCGAGATCGTCCGCGCGCTGATGCAGGACCCGAAATTCCTGATCCTGGACGAGCCCACCGCGGTCTTGACTCCGCAGGAATCCGATCAGCTTTTTCTCGTGCTGGAACGCCTCAAGTCCGAAGGCCGCGCCATCCTCTACATCAGCCACAAGCTCGAGGAGGTGAAGCGGCTCTGCGATACCGCCACGATCCTGCGCGGCGGCAGAAAGGTCGGGACCTGCGACCCCCGGCGCGAGACTGCCGCTTCGCTCGCGCGCATGATGGTCGGCGGAGAGATCAAGGAGGTGAAGGCGGCGGCCCGCCGGACGACCACCGTGCCGCGGCTCGTGGTCAATGACCTGGCGCTCGCACCGAGCGAGGCGCATGGCGTGCGGCTTGAGCACATCTCGTTCGAACTGAAGGGCGGCGAGATTCTGGGCATCGCCGGCGTCGCCGGCAACGGTCAGGACGAGTTGTTCGCCGCGCTGTCGGGCGAGCGATTGTCAAAGGATCCGGGTACGGTGGTGATCGAAGGCATTGCCGCCGGCCATCTCTCCATCACGCAACGGCGCAAGCTGGGGGCCGCCTTCGTTCCCGAGGAGCGGCTCGGCCACGGCACGGCACCGCGCATGAAGCTCTCGGAGAACGCGCTGCTCACCGGACATGCCGCGAGCGGCATGGTGCATCGCGGCTTCATCGACGCCGCCGCCACGCTGAAGGCCGTCGACCGCGCGACCGAGACGTTCGACGTGCGCAAGGCCAAGCGCGATCCCGAAGCAGCATCCCTCTCCGGCGGCAATCTGCAAAAATTTATCGTGGGACGCGAGATCCTGCGCAAGCCTGCGGTGCTGGTCGTGAGCCAGCCGACCTGGGGCGTCGATGCCGGCGCCGCTGCCGTCATTCGCCAGGCGCTGCTTGATCTCGCTACCGCCGGCGCCGCCGTGCTCGTGACCAGCCAGGATCTGGACGAACTCGCCGAGATCGCCGATCGTATCGCCGTGATGTTCCACGGCAGGCTGTCAGCGCCGCTCGCCGCCAGCGAGGCGACGCGCGAAAAGCTCGGCCTTCTCATGGGCGGCAGCAGCCTTGAGCCGAAGGAGGCGGCGCATGCAGCTGGTGCTTGAGAAGCGCGCCGAGCGCTCCGGCACGATCGCGCTGGTTTCGCCGCTGATCGCGGTCGGCCTCACGATCGTGACGATGGTGATCCTGTTCGCGATACTCGGCAAGAATCCGTTGCTCGCTTTGCACGCCTATTTCATCGCGCCCTTGACCGACGGCTATTCGCTCCAGGAGATCGCCGTGAAGGCCGCGCCGCTGGTGATGATCGCGATCGGACTGTCACTCTGCTATCTCGCCAATGCCTGGAACATCGGCGCCGAAGGCCAATTCCTGATCGGCGCGGTGGCCGGAAGCTGGATCGCGGTGAGGACGCAAGGCACCGACGCCGGCGCCTGGGTGCTGCCGGCCATGTTCGTCCTTGCCGCCGCCGCAGGTGCGCTCTATGCGCTGATCCCGGCGATCTGCAAGGTGAAGTTCGGCGCCAGCGAGATCCTGACCAGCTTGATGCTGGTCTATGTTGCCGACCTCCTCCTCGACTATCTCGTGCGCGGCCCCTGGCGCGACCCGCAGGGCTTCAACTTCCCGACCACGGCCGAGTTCGATCCGGTGGCGACCGTCCCACTGCTGATCGAGGGCGGCCGGCTGCATCTCGGCGCGATCATCGCGCTTCTCGTCGTGGCGGCTGCCGCAATCCTGCTTGGGCGAACCATCAAGGGTTTTGAGATCCGCGTCGTCGGCGCCGCCCCCCGTGCGGCGCGGTTCGGCGGCTTCAAAGCCGACCATCTGGTCATCCTGACCTTCGCGGTGTCGGGCGCGCTCGCGGGCCTTGCCGGCATCATCGAGGTTGCAGGCCCCGTCGGCCATCTCCAGCCCGGCATTTCCCCGGGCTATGGTTTTACGGCGATCATCGTTGCCTTCCTCGGCCGGCTGAATCCGCTTGGAATATTGGTTGCAGGCCTTTTCCTTGCGTTGACCTTCATCGGCGGCGAGCAAGCGCAGATCGCGATGAAGATCCCGTTGGATGTCACCAAGGTTTTCCAGGGTGTTCTGCTGTTCTACGTGCTCGCCTGCGATTCCCTGATCCTCTATCGCTTCAGGCTGGTCTTCCCGAACCGTCAGGTGGCCCGTGGAACTCGTTGAAGCCATCGTCCTTTCGGTGCTCGCCGCATCGACGCCGCTCCTGATCGCCGCGACCGGAGAGCTCGTGACCGAGCGCTCCGGCGTGCTCAATCTCGGCGTCGAGGGCATGATGATCGTCGGCGCCGCCTGCGGCTTTGCCGGGGCCTGGCTCACCGGATCGATCTTCATGGGCGCATTGTTCGGCATCGTCGCGGGCACGATGATGTCGTTGATCTTCGCATTGATGGCGCTCGGGCTCGCCGTCAACCAGGTCGCGACGGGTCTCGCGCTGACCATCCTCGGCGTCGGTCTGTCCGGGCTGGTCGGTGCCGGCTTCGTCGGCGAGCGCATCACGCCGGCGGTTCACCTCTCTATTCCGGGCCTCACCGATATCCCACTGGTCGGCCGCGTGCTGTTCGGGGAGAACGCTTTCGTCTACGTCTCCATCGCGCTCGTTGTCGGCGTCTGGTGGTTCCTGTACCGCACGCGCGCGGGACTGATCCTGCGCGCCTGCGGCGACAATCACGTCTCCGCGCATGCGCTCGGTTACCCCGTGTTGCGCATCCGCACCTTCGCCGTGATGTTCGGTGGCGCATGCGCCGGGCTTGCCGGCGCCTATCTGCCGCTCGCCTATACGCCGTTCTTCATTCCCGGCATGACCGCAGGCCGCGGCTGGATCGCGCTGGCGCTGGTGGTGTTTTCGTCCTGGCGGCCGGGTCGGCTCGTCGTCGGCGCCTATCTCTTCGGCGCCGTCACGATCCTTCAGCTGCATGCGCAAGGCTGGGGCGTCGGCATTCCCTCGCAATTCATGTCGGCGCTGCCTTATCTTGCGACAATCGTCGTTCTGGTTCTGCTCTCCCGCGCGCGCAGCGGCGGCTCGACCGCACCGGCCGCGCTCGGGACCGTGTTCGTACCTGACCGCTGAGTTTCATTTCCGCGACAAGCGCGATGGGGCGCGCAGGTTGCGGATCGTGGCTTTCCCCTGATGTTTGGAGATCGATGATGAGGAAATCACTTCTTGCGCTGGCCGCCACACTGTTGCTCGTCGGGAGCATTGGTGCAGCCTCCGCCGCCGACAAGCTGAAGGTCGGCTTCATCTATCTGGGCCCGATCGGAGACTTGGGGTGGACCTATCAGCACGATCTGGGGCGCCAGGCTCTGATGAAGGAATTGGGCGACAAGATCGAGACCACCTATCTCGAGAACGTGCCCGAAGGCCCCGACGCCGAGCGCTCCATCGAGCAGCTCGTCCGCGCCGGCAACAAGCTGATCTTCACGACTTCGTTCGGCTACATGGATCCGACGCTGAAGGTCGCCAAGAAATATCCGAACGTGCATTTCGAGCACGCCACCGGATACAAGCGCAATCCGAACATGTCGACCTATTCGGCCAGATGGTATCAGGGCCGCTACATTCAGGGCCTGATCGCGGCCAAGATGTCGAAGTCGGGCGTGCTCGGCTATATCGGCTCGTTCCCGATTCCGGAAGTCGTCTCCGGCATCAACGCGACGATGCTGGCGGCGCAGACCATCAACCCGAACATCAAGGTCAAGATCATCTGGGCCAACACCTGGTTCGATCCGGGCAAGGAAGCCGATGCCGCCAAGGCTTTGATCGACCAGGGCGCCGACGTCATCATGCAGCACACGGATTCGCCCGCGGCGATGCAGATCGCCAGCGAACGCGGCAAGCTCGCCTTCGGCCAGGACTCCGAGATGATCAAGTTCGGGCCGAAGACCCAGCTGACCTCGATCCTCGACACCTGGGGCCCCTATTACATCGAGCGCGTCAAGGCCGAGCTCGCCGGCACCTGGAAGTCCGGAGACACCTGGGGCGGCCTCGACAGCCACATGTTCACGATGGCGCCCTATACCAACATGCCCGACGAGGTGAAGAAAATGGCGGAGGATGCCCAGACCGCGATCACCTCAGGCAAGCTGCATCCGTTCAAATGCCCGATTGTTGGGCAGGACGGCAAGCCGGTGGAGTGCAAGGGCGGCGATCACCTCGATGACAGCCAGATCCTCGGCATGAATTTCTACGTCAAGGGCATCGACGACAAGCTGCCGGGCAAGTAGCACGCTTCTTGCTTTGATCAAATCACCTGCTCCTCCCGGAGGAGGTTCGGAGGGGGTGGCCAGAAGCACCCGGCACTTGTGGTCGCCCCCTCTTTCAATTTCTGCCCCTATCCCGCCTGCATGGCCCGCGCCGCGGAACTGTGGCGACGGATGAGATCGGCGACATCCAGACCCGGAATCGCACCGTCGATCACGACCCATTGTCCAGCTACCATCACGCGGTCGGCCCGATGCGCCCCGCACAGCACCAGCGCGGCCAGGGGATCGCCGTGGCCGGAGAAGCGCAGCTCGTCCAGCTTGAACAGCGCGAGATCGGCCGCCTTGCCGACGGCGATCTCGCCGAGTTCCGGCCGGCCGACGCAGGCCGCCGAGCCCTTTGTGGCCCAGCGCAACGCATCCTTGTGGCTGACTTTCGTGACGCCATAGCGGGCCCGTTGCAGCAGGAATGCAGCCCGCACCTCCTGCATCAGGTTCGATGCGTCGTTCGAGGCCGAGCCGTCCACGCCAAGCCCAATCCCGACGCCGGCCTCCTCCATCTCGCAGACCGGACAGCAGCCTGACGCCAGCAACTGGTTGCTGCACGCGCAATGGCTGATGGTCGTCCTGGCCTTGCCGAGCCGCTTGATCTCGTCGGCGTTGAAGAAAATGCCGTGAGCGAGCCAGGTTCGCGCATTCAGCCAGCCGCATTGTTCGAGATAGTCGAGCGGGCGGCAGCCATACATCTGCTCGCAGAACTTGTTCTCATCCTCGGTTTCGGCGAGATGGGTATGCAGACGCACATCGAGCTTATCGGCGAGATCGGCGGTCGCGCGCATCAGGGACGTCGTCACCGAGAACGGCGAGCAAGGCGCCAGCGCGATCTGCACCATCGCATCCGGACCACGCTGGTGATGTTCGGCGACCACGCGCGCGCTGTCGGCGAGGATCGTGTCCTCGTCCTGCACCACGCTGTCGGGCGGCAGGCCGCCGTCGCGCTGTGACAGGTTCATGGAGCCGCGCGTCAGCAGCACGCGCACGCCGAGCCGCTTTGCGACGCCGACCTCGATGTCGATGGCACCTTCGAGTCCTGTCGGGAAAACGTAATGATGATCGGTCGTGGTGGTGCAGCCCGACAGCAGCAGCTCGGACATCGCCACGGTGACACCGAGCTCGAGCGCCTCAGGCGTCAGCCTCGCCCACACCGGGTAGAGTGCCCGGAGCCAGGGAAACAGCTCACGGTCCATCGCCGCCGGCAGCGCCCGCGTCAGCGTCTGGTAGAAGTGATGATGGGTGTTGATCAGGCCCGGCAGCACGACGTGCTCGCTCGCATCGAACACCCCGACATCGGCGGTCGCGGGCGTGCCGCCGGCCGGCACCAGCTCGGCGATCCGGCCGTCCGTCACCACGATCCCGCGCTCGGCACCGTCGGCGAGGATCGCCAGGGGATCCCTGATCCAGATCGGCCTTGTGTCGCGCATGATTCCGCTTCTCCTCACATTCACCGACGACAGGACCGCAAGGCGGAGGCGGGTCCGATCGCGGTCTTGCTGCGACTTGTCGTTGCGACTTCTTGTTGCGACTTGGCTCCGGTCTTGCAAGACTTTCTGTCGGACGATTCACCCGACGCGAGCGTGGGCGCAGCCATGGACTTGAATACCATCACAGCGGTCGCCCATCCGCAAACGCGCGCACAGCTCCCGGTTTGGATGGCGGGAGATGCTTGGCTTGCAGGCGGCACCTGGCTGTTCTCGGAACCACAGACTGATCTGACGCGGCTGATCGATCTCACCGATCTGAAATGGCCGGCGCTGACGGTCACCGAGCACCATCTCAGCATCGCCGCGACCTGCACCATCGCGCAGCTCGATGGTTTCGCCTGCCCGCCCGACTGGCTCGCAGCGCCGCTGATCGGCCAATGCTGCCGGGCCTTTCTGGCCTCGTTCAAGATCTGGAAGACCGCGACCATCGGCGGCAATCTCTGCATGTCGCTGCCGGCAGGGCCCATGATCTCGCTCGCCTCCGCGCTCGACGGCGTCTGCACCATCTGGAAGGCCGGTGGCGGCGAGCAGAAGATTCCGGTCATCGACTTCATCACCGGCAACCAGCGCAATCGCCTGACGCCGGGTGATCTGCTTCGCCGGATCGATGTTCCGATTGCCGCGTTGAAACGCCGCACGGCGTTTCGCCAGATCTCGCTGGCGCCGGTCGGCCGCTCGGCGGCCCTCCTCATCGGCAGCCTCGATGCCGATGGCACGTTGACGCTCACGGTAACCGCATCGACGGTACGACCGATCCGGCTGTCCTTTCGCGGCGTCCCGGACGCGAGTGCGTTGCACGCGGCGATCGCACAGCAGATCACGGATGATCTGTACCACAACGAGATCCACGGCCAGCCATTCTGGCGCAAGCACATGACATTGCGGCTCGCCGAGGAGATTCGCCGCGAGCTCCTGGGAGCAATGCCGTGAATTTCGAGATCAACGGCAAGAGATTTTCGCGGGAGCCGCGCGCCGGCCAATGCCTGCGCACGTTCTTGCGCGAGCTCGGCCATTTCGGCGTGAAAAAAGGCTGCGATGCCGGCGATTGCGGCGCCTGCACCGTGCTGCTCGAAAGCGAGCCGGTGCATAGCTGCCTGATCCCGGCATTCCGCGCCGAGGGACGCCCCGTGACCACGATCGAAGGTCTTGGCGGAGACCACGGCACGCATCCGATGCAGCAGGCCTTCCTCGACGCGCAAGGCTTCCAATGCGGCTTCTGCACTGCCGGCATGATCCTGACCTGCGCTTCGCTGAACCAGGCCCAGCGCACCGATCTCGGCGCGGCGCTGAAGGGCAATATCTGCCGTTGCACCGGCTACCGCTCGATCGAGGATGCATTGCTCGGCAAGACCAATGTCGAGGCAGGTGTCGAGGCCGGCGCCGCCTTCGGCCGCAGCCTGCCCGCGCCGGCCGGCCCCGATATCGTGCGCGGCACCGCGCGCTACACCTTCGACACCGCAATCGACGGCATGCTCCATGTCAAGCTGGCACGCTCGCCTCACGCCCACGCCAGGATCGTCGCGATCGACAAGTCGGACGCGCTGAAGATTCCCGGCGTGCACGCGGTGCTGACGCATGAGGATGCACCCTCGGTCCTGATGTCGACTGCGCGGCACGAGATGGACTGGATGGACCCGGAGGACACCCGCGTTCTCGACGACGTCGTCCGCTTCATCGGACAGCGGGTTGCCGCAATCGTCGCCGACAGCGAGGCCGCCGCCGAGGAGGCGTGCCGCCGGCTGAAGATCGACTACGAGATTCTGCCGGCGTTGATCGATCCCGAGCAGGCGATGGCGCCGGGCACGCCCGTCATTCATCCCGATCGAACCACCGCGAACCGCATCGCCGATCCCCGGCGCAACCTCGCGGCGGAGACGCATGGCGAATTCGGCAACGTCGCCTCGTCGCTCGCCGCGTCCGCCGTGACTTACGAAGCCACTTTCCATAGTCATCGCGTGCAGCATGCCGCGCTGGAGACCCATGGCGGCATCGCCTGGCTCGATGAGGCCGGCGTGCTCAATGTCCGCAGCTCGACCCAGGTGCCGTTCCTGACCCGCCGCGCGCTGTCGAACATCTTCCAGCTTCCCATGGACAAGGTCCGCGTGTTCTGCGAGCGCGTCGGCGGCGGCTTTGGCGGCAAGCAGGAGATGTTCGTCGAGGACATCCTGGCCCTCGCAGCACTGAAGATCAGACGCCCTGTCAAGCTGGAGTTCACCCGCGAGGAGCAGTTCATCGCGACCTCGACGCGGCACCCGATGCGGATCCATATCAAGGCCGGCGCCGACGCCGGCGGCAAGCTCACCGCGCTCCAGCTCGATTTGCTGTCCAACACCGGCGCTTACGGCAATCACGCCGGGCCCGTGATGTTCCATGCCCTGGCGGAATCCATCGCCGTGTACAACTGCCCGAACAAGCGGGTCGATGGCCTTGCGGTTTATACCAATACGGTGCCGGCGGGCGCGTTTCGCGGCTACGGCCTGCCACAGGCGCTCATCGCCGTGGAAGCCGCAATCGACGAGTTGGCGAAGCAACTCGGCATCAGCGCCTACGAGATGCGCCGGCGCAACATCATCAGGCCCGGCGATCCCATGCTGTCGCCACCGCCGTCCGAGTATCACGACGTCGTCTACGGCTGCTACGGGCTCGACCAGTGTCTCGACCTCGTCGAGCGCGCCATGCAGGCCGATGGTCCCCAGCCGGACCTGTCGCCGGAATGGCTGATCGGCGACGGCGTCGCGCTGACCATGATCCACACGGTGCCGCCGGCCGGACATATCGCCGACGCCACGATCGTGCTCAACGAGCACGGCGGCTTCGAGCTCATTGTCGGCACCGCCGAGTTCGGCAACGGCACCAGCACCGTGCACCGGCAGATCGCGGCGACCACACTTGCGACCACCGTCGACAGGATCCACCTGCGCCAGTCCGACACCGCCCATGGCGGCCATGACACCGGCGCCTATGGCAGTGCGGGCACCTTCGTCGCCGGCAAGGCGACCCATGCGGCTTCGATGCAGCTCGCGACCGAGCTGAAGGCGGCCGCCGCCGGCGCGTGGCTGTGCGACGTCGGGACCTGTGTGCTCGAGGACAATGCGGTCGTCTGCGGCGTTCGGCGGATGTCCTTTGTGGAGCTGGCGAAGCTCGGCGGCGAACGCGGACGACCATTCACAGGCAGCGGCAATTCCGGCGGCACGCCGCGCTCGGTCGGCTTCAACGTGCAGGGTTTTCGCGTCGGCGTGAACCGGGGCACCGGCGAGCTCAAGATTCTCAGGAGCGTGCACGCCGCCGACGCGGGCGTCGTCGCCAATCCCATGCAATGCCGCAGCCAGGTCGAAGGCGGCGTCGCGCAAGCGCTCGGCGCCGCGCTCTACGAGGAGATGGTGATCGATGCCGAGGGGCGCGTCATCAACCCGAAATTCCGCGACTACCACCTGCCCTCATTCGCCGACGTGCCCCGCACCGAGGTGTTCTTCGCCGAGACGTCCGACAGCATCGGTCCGTTGGGAGCGAAGTCGATGAGCGAGAGCCCGTACAATCCGGTCGCTGCCGCGCTCGGCAATGCCATTGCCGATGCCACCGGCATCCGCTTCACCGCACCGCCGTTCAAGCCGGACCGGCTGTTTCCGGCGCTGCTCGACAAGTTCGGCGCCTAGCTGCCGCGATAGGTCGAATAGCTCCACGGCGTGACCAGCAGCGGCACGTGACAGTGGCCTTCCGGCTCGCTGATCGCGAAGCGCAGCGGGATTTCGTCGAGGAAGGGCGGATCGGTGAGCTGGACGTTGCGCTCGGCGTAGTATCCGGCAATGCTGAATCTCAGCTCGTAACGGCCGATCGGCAGCGGCCGGCCGCCGATCAGCGGCTGATCGGTGCGGCCGTCCGCATTGGTGACCGCGCGCGTGATGACGCGGTTGTCACCCAGCGCGGAAAGTTCGACAAGCTCCACCGGGATGCCCGCCGCGGGCCTGCCGATGTGATTGTCCAGCACATGGGTCGACAATTGGCCATGCACCTTCAACACGTCGTCGGCAATGACGAGCTGATCGAGCCGCAGCGCGGAGATCCGACCGATCTCCTCGATCGCACGCCGCGTCTCGGTCTTGGCGATATTGCGCAACCGGACCTCGAAATCGCGCAGCACGGAATCCCGGGTGTGCCGGCGCACGCAGACGATATAGGGAAAGCCGAACTTGGCGCGATAGGCGTTGTTGACGCGCTCGAAGGCGGCGTATTCGGCATCCGACAGCCGGTCGAGGCCGGCGCTGCTCTGCTCGTTGGTCGAGTCCGCCGTGAGGCCTTCCGCGCGCCGGGTCTTGCTGGCGAGATCGGGATGCGCCCGGATCAGCGCGAGCTGCACATCGGGTTCGGCGCTTTGGATCGCCGCCATCAGGGCCGCGTGCAGCTGGTTGATGCCGGCGAACGGCCGCTTGTCGGCGAGCTGCTCGGCGATCCACGGCGAATATTCGACGACGTTGGCAAGCGCAGCGACGAAATCTGCCTTTGCAGCGGCATTGAGATCGGACAGGGAGATCTGCGACATCGTCAACCGATCTCAAATGCGTCGGCGGCAAGATGCGCGTGCCTGGCGTGCCAGTGCTGCGCGATCTGCAATCGCGTCGGCACCCAGACACGCTCGTGCTTGCCGATATAATCGAGGAAGCGGATCAGGCCCGCAGCGCGGCCGGGCCGGCCGGCGAGGCGGCAATGCAGGCCGACCGACATCATCTTGGGCGCGGTCTCGCCTTCGGCATAGAGCACGTCGAAGGCATCCTTGAGGTAAGTGAAGAACTGCTCTCCTTCGGCAAACCCTTGCGGGTTGATGAAGCGCATGTCGTTGGCATCCAGCGCATAGGGAATGACGAGCTGCTTGCCGTTCGCGCCCTTGATCCAATAGGGCAAATCGTCGGCATAGGAATCGCAGAGATAGAGGAAGCTGCCCTCCTCCATCAGCAGACGGTTGGTGTTGATCGAGGAGCGCCCGGTGTACCAGCCGAGCGGCCGCGCGCCGGTGGCTTCGGTATGGACGCGGATCGCCTCCGCGATCTCGGCGCGCTCCTGCGCCTCGGTCATGTCCTTGTGCTCGATCCATTTCAGGCTGTGACTGGCGATGTCCCAGCCCGCCTCGTTCATCGCCGCTACGATCTCGGGGTTGCGCTTGAGCGCGGTGGCGACGCCGAACACCGTGGTCGGCCAGTTGCGTTCGCCGAACATCCGCCACAGCCGCCAGAACCCGGCGCGCGAGCCGTATTCGAACATCGATTCGATATTGGCATGGCGCTGGCCGGGCCACGGCTGAGCGCCGAGCACGTCGGACAGGAACGCCTCCGAGGCCGGGTCGCCGTGCAGGATGTTGTTCTCGCCGCCTTCCTCGAAATTGACGACGAACTGCACTGCGATGCGCGCATCGCCGGGCCATTGCGGGTGGGGCGGGTTGCGGCCGTAACCGCGGAGATCGCGCGGATAGCTGTTATCGGTCACTCAGACTTCCTCAAAGCGGATCGGCTGGGCGCCCTTCCACAGCACGCTCTTGCCCAACGTTGCCAGATTCTCCAGGCCGGTGGTCAGCGTGATGAAATGGTTGCCGGCGAGCTGGCCCATCTTGCTCGCGAAATGGACGCTGCCATAGGCCAGGAGGATCTCGGTCTCGCTGATGCCGCCGGGATAGAGAATGATCTGCCCCGGCGCGGGGTAGCTGGTGTGGTTCTCGTAGCCGACGCCGAAATCGAGATCACCGAGCGGCATCCACACGCCCTCGCCGCTCCAGCGCACATGGATGATGTGGCTTTCGAACGGCAGCGCCTTGCGAAAGGCGGCGGCGGTCTTGGGCGCCAGCTGCTCCTCGAAGCGGGCATCGAAGGTGAAATCGCCGGCGTGGATAACGAGCTTGCTCATCTCATCTCTCTGGATCGGGGCCGGCCGCCCCGGCTCAAGCAAGAGCACTCCCGACGACTTCGCGCAAGTGGCGCGGTCGCATCACCGGCGGTCCCAGGACCAGCCGAACATGGCGCGCCGCCGCGGCGGCGGTTCCGGCTCGGTGCAGGCCGCGGCGTCTCCTCGCCGCGGTGTTTGCCGCAATGGATTCCATTGAACCGGATTGGGAGAGGCAAGTCCATCGGCGCCAGCGGGCATGATTGCCGAATATTTAGCCGGCATGGCCGGGCCGGCGGGCGCACCGCGTCATCGCCACTCGCTCTCGTGTCCCGGACAAGTCGCAACGCGCGAGCGTTGCGGCGCAGAGCCGGGACCCAGGGCGACACGGTCCAATGCCGCGACATGGGCCCCGGCTCTGCAGCGCACCGTACCGGACGATGCTTCGCATCGCCGGGGACGCTGCGCTGCGTCCGGGGCACGAGAGCGAGCTGGTCCTCCCATCACCACTGTCATTCCCCGCGAAGGCGGGGAATCCAGTACGCCGCGGCTTCTCGGATTGATCTCTGGCGTCTCTGGAATACTGGATCGCCCGCTTTCGCGGGCGATGACAGCGCGTGTACCTCGAGATCGCCCCTCTTGGTTGAGCCGGGATGGACGACACATACGTCAAAACCGAATTTCGGTAAAGTGGAATATTTTTGACGAGCGGGATTGACAGAGGCCGACACAGGCACGGTGCCGTAGCTCGGATGGAGCGCAAGCGTAATCCGGGACGATGCGAGATGCCGGGCGAGCGGCCCCGGATTACGCTTTCGCTCCATCCGGGCTACAAGAGCACCGACGCATCAAAAAGGGCGGTACAAAGCACCGCCCTCCGTCATGCAGTCCAATCGGGCCGCGTCGAAAACGATCGCTCAATACGATCCCTAGTAGCCCGGATCGTAATAGAATTGACCGCCACCGCCGCCGTAATAGCCGGGACCGCCGTAATAGCCGGGAGCACCATAGTAGGGACGCGGGCCGTAATAATAGCGGTTCTCGTAATATTCGCGACGCCGGCTCTCGGCGATCGCGCCACCGATCACCCCCGCAGCCAAGCCCATGAAGGCCAGACCGGCAGCGTTCGGCCCGCGTCGATAGTGGTGGCGACGCCGGGCTGCGCTGAAATCAGTGACCTCGGACGACCCCTGCCCTGCCGTGACGGGTTTTGCGGACAACGCCTCGACCGCCCCGGAGGACGCCGCAGCCGAGGGCGACACGGAGGTTGCGACCATGGCCAGGCTGGCGAACGCGGCCAGCGCCAGGTTGCGGCCGGCAGAAATCATCGGTCTAGCAGTCATTTTGACCTCCTGGGTTCTTGCGTAAAGATATGCAAACCACGTCAAATGCGCAAACCACTGAAATGGTTTCCTGATCGCGGCAATCCGCCACGCTTCGAACGATTGTAAACGAACGGCCAAATCGCAGCTTGCACCCTCCAACCTGAGCGGATAATGAACAGCCGCGCCGTTTTGCGGTCGCCGTAAGCGTTTGACGTGAACCAACGCATCAACCGACGTCGTCGGGAACGATGCCATTTCCAGGGTTCAACGTGATCGACGCGTCTTTCCATAAGAGAAATCAGATGATTGCGGTTCGCAAACTGCCGGCGCGCTATGCGCCGATCGTGATGCCGTTCGTGCTGTCCATCCTCATGACGGCGGTGGTGTCGGTCATTTCGACGCTCCGGAGCCTCGGCGCGACGCCGGCGTTCCTCGCGACCTGGCCCGGCGCCTGGGCGCTATCCTGGCTGGTCGCCTTTCCAACCCTGCTCGTGATGCTTCCACTGGTGCGGCGGATCGTGACCTGCCTCGTTGCAGCCCCACCCCGCCAATAGGCGCGCTTACGACAACGCCCCCAGCACGCCGCGCGTCGCCTTGTCGATCTCTTCGACATAGCGACGGCGGGCGAAGGTTTCGGTGAGAAAGCCGATCACCTTGCGGCTGTCGGTGGAATCGACCACCGCCAGCATTTCGGCCTCGGCCTCGTCGAACACGGCCATCGCCGACTTCACGTTCATTTCCGGGATCAGCACGATGTCGATCAGGCGGGCGAGCTCGACCACCTGGATGTCGTCGGCGATGCTGTCGAGATCATTCGAGAACAAGTCGGGGAGCATGACCAGCCCGACATATTCGTCCGCGTTGTTGACGATCACGATTCCGGGCCGCGAGCCCAGCGCGAACTCGCGGCGGACGGCGGCGATCGTCGTGGTCGCGGGCACTTTGCCGACGTCGGAGCGCATCAGCCGCTCCACGGTGAGATTGCGCAGCCAGCCGACGTCGTTGGCGCTGCGGATGGTCTCGCCGCGCAGATGCAGGCGCCAGGTCGAAAAGGAATGGCCGAACATGAACCGGACGCAGATCGAGGTGACGATGCAGCCGGCCAGCACCACGGCGGTGACATCGACGTTGCGGGTCATCTCAAGCACCAGGAACGACATGGTGAGCGGGCCGCCGACGATGGCGACGCCGAGTGTCGCCATGCCCGTCAGCATCGCGACCAGCGGATCGATCGCGAAGTTCGGGCTGATCAGAAGCAGCACCGCGGCAAAGAACTTGCCGATCAGGCTGCCGACGAACAGCGATGCGAAGAACAGGCCGCCGCGGAAGCCCGAGGCGAGCGAGATCAGGCACGCCGTCACCTTCAAGGCGATGATCAGCGCGATCAGGCCGATCGTCATGTCGTGAAAGAGGTCGAGCACCATGGCGCCATGGCCGGCCGCCAGCACCTGCGGCGTGATGATCGCGAAACCGCCGACGATCAGGCCGCCGAACACCGGGCGCAGCCAGACCGGCAGCCAGGCGAACAGGCGCTCGAACATCGGCGAGGAGCGCATCACGGCGATGCCGACGCCGCTGGTGATGAGCGCCAGCCCGATCAGTGCGAGATATTGCTCGACGCCGACAGCGCTGACCTTGGGTATCTCCAGCGAATACGGCGCGCCGCCGAGCCATTGCGCGGTCAACGCGCCGGCGAGCGAGGCGGCCAGGATCGGCGCGGCGCTGCCGACCGAATAGACGCCGACGATCAGCTCGCAGGCGTAGAAAGCGCCGGTGATCGGCGCGCCGAACGCCGCCGCGATCGCGGCGGCAGCGCCGCAACCGACCATCAGGCGGAGATCGTTGCGGCGAAGATTAAAGAACTTGCCGAGCAGCGAAGCAATTCCAGAGCCGATCTGGGTGTAGCCCGCCTCGAGGCCGACCGAGGCACCACAGCCGTTTGAGATCAGCGTCTGGCTCGACACCACCACGCTGTCGCGCATCGAGAGATTGCCGCCGCGCAGCGCATTCGCCTCGATCGGGTCGACCGCGTTCGATATCTTCATGCGCCGCCGCGACCATTCCATGATTCCGAGCGACAGCCCACCGAGCGCAGGCGCGATCAGGGCCGCCCACGGACTGACGCTTTCGTGAGCCGACAGGTGAACATCAATGGGAATGCCGTAGATCACTACATGCGCGATCTGGGCGATGTGGGCCATCAGCGTCACGACCGAGCCCGCGAGCGTGCCGATCACCAGCGCGAGCGGGATCAGGTAGAACTCGTTGCTGCGCAGGAGGGCGCGCAGCCGAACCATGGTGCGGTTCGTCCCCTTGCGATCGACGAGATGCCTGATCCGTACGAACACCCTCTGCCTGCCCTACCCTTCCGACAGGCCGTAGCCGGCCATGCGCTGGCGGACCCGCTCGATCTCGGCGCTGGGGAGCAGCGGCGGTCGTCCGATCTGGAGGCAGCCGTGATATTGCCGCGCCAGCGTCTCGACCTCGACGGCGAGCCACATCGCCTTGTCCAGCGTCTTGCCGATCGCGATCATGCCGTGGTGGTCGAGCAGGCAGGCAAGCCGGCCCTCCAGCGCCCGCACGGCATGTTCGGACAGGTCCGCCGTTCCGAAGGTCGCATAGGGCGCGCAGCGGATGCTGTCGCCGCCGGCCGCCGCGATCATGTAGTGCACCGGCGGAATCTCCATGCCCATGATCGCCAGGATGGTGCAATAGGTCGGATGGGCGTGCACGACGGCGTTGATCTCGGGCCGCGACTTCAGGATGTCGCGATGAAATCGCCATTCGCTCGACGGCTTCTGGTCGGGCCCGTGTGTGCCGTCCATGGTCATGAACACGATCTGCTCGGGCGTCATGGCCTCATAGGGCACGCTGGTCGGCGTGACCAGAAGCCCGTCCACATGCCGGACAGAGATATTGCCCGAGGTGCCCTGGTTGATGCCGAGCGCATTCATGCGCCGGCAAGCGTCGATGATGGCCTGTCGCTTGGCGAGCTCGTCCGTTGTCATCGACATCCCGATTTCCCGACGATGGTCTTGTTAGACCGGAAGTACGTCAAAGCAATATGGCAGTGCAAGCGAAAGCGGCCCGGATCGGGTGTCAAAACCACGAAACGGACGGCAAAACCAATGGATTCACCGCTATCGCGACGCCATGGCAGGCCCGTCCTGGAGGGCCGCAACCCCGTTGATCACGAACTGCCCGAATAGGCCGCGAGCAGCATGCGCGGGGACGCGCAAGAGCACGGCATTTCCGGTGGGTCCGAGGGTGCGTGCGATCGCGGAAGATCACCTGATAGGACGCGCCGAACAGCAGCAGCCCGCCGGCAATCTGGAGGACGGGATGCCGATCCCCGAGCTGGTCCAACATCGGTTTCCGAGCAGCGCGATCACCACCAAAATCGAAGCCGCGATCAGCGGTGGGCGCAGCGGACTGGGCGAAGCCGAGCATGTCTCGCCGGGCTCCCGGAACGCTGGAACGATGGCGGGCGGACTGACTTAGCCCGGCAGGACCGTTTTGCAAAATCACTGGAGACGATTGATGAGCGACAGTGGAATCGGAATGCTGCTCGGCCAGCTCTCGGCCAACCTGCTCTGGCTCTGGTTCATCGGAGCATTCGTGCTCGGTGGGATCCTCGTCTATGGCGTGATGAAGGCCGGCCACCTCAGGCGCGGCGAGCGGGCGCAGCTCGATCGCAACACCGAGGCGCGGCAACGCCAGGAAGATCCGTATAAGCGCCCAACCTGAGCATCGACCGGTTGCAGATTGGAACTTTCGTTAATGAAGCGGCTTTGATCGCCTGAGGATTGAGGAGGGCGAGGCCTTCCCGTGTCACCTCATGAGGAGGATGTATGGCTAAAGCAAAGAAACGAACCACCAAGAAGACCGCGACGCGCCGCCCGCGTCAGGCGCCCAAGATGCTCAGCGACCTGTTTCTGGAGACGCTGAAGGACATCTATTTCGCCGAGAACAAGATCATCAAGACCCTGCCGAAGATGGCCAAGGCCGCGCAGTCGAAGGAGCTGGCCGCCGCCTTCAACAAGCACCTGCGCGAGACCCAGGGCCAGGTCAAGCGGCTGGACCAGATCTTCAAGATGCTGGGCAAGCCGGCACGCGGCAAGCCCTGCGAGGCCATCAACGGCATCACCGACGAGGGCGCCGAGATCATGAAGGACTTCAAGGGCGCACCGGCGCTCGATGCGGGACTGCTCGCGGCCGCCCAGGCGGTCGAGCACTACGAGATCTCCCGCTACGGCACCTTGCGGACCTGGGCCGAGGAACTCGGCATGCAGGACGCGGCAAGCCTGCTTCAGGCAACGCTGGACGAAGAAGAGGCGACTGATCACACACTGACGGAGCTCGCGACGTCCGTGATCAACCTCGAAGCGGAGGAGGAATACCGCGCCGCGGCCTGACCCCCGCCGCTGTCAATGACGGAACGCCGCGGCCCAGCCGCGGCGTTTGTTTTTGGATTGCACGACAGCGCATGGCACGCCAGCGGCGGCGCACTGGATTTTCCGGGAACCGGCCCCATATGCAGGCTTTCCCACCCCTGAGCCTTCCACATGCAACCCAAAAATCCCCTCGACTGGATGCTGTCCGAAGCCCTGGATTCGCTGACCCGCGCCGACCGGCTGCGCCAGCAGTTCGGCCGCCAGGAAGCCTGCTGGGAGCCGCCGATCGACGTGCTGGAAACCGAGCACGAGCTCCTGATCCTGGTGGCGCTCCCGGGCGTCAATCCGGACAATGTCGAGACGGTCATTCATGACGGCGTGCTCGTCATCTCCGGGCAGCGCACTCTGCCGCCGGAGCTCCGCAACGCCCGCATCCACCGGCTCGAGCTGCCACAGGGCCGCTTCGAGCGGCGCATCGCGCTTCCCATCGGCCGCTACGCCATCAGCCGCTTCGTGATGGACGGCTGCGTCGCACTGCGCCTCGCCAAATCCTGAGGTCGATCATGGCCACCGAACAGATGAACAACGAACAGACCAATAACGACGCGAAGATCCCCGACGACGCGCTGATCATCATCCCCGTGCGCGAGATGGTGCTATTCCCCGGCGCCATCGCGCCGATCACGATCGGCCGGGCGAAGTCCATCGCCGCCGCCCAACAGGCGCTGCGCGAGCAGCGGCCCGTCGGCATCGTCCTGCAACGCAGCCCCGAGACCGACGCGCCCGGGCCCGACGACCTCTACCGGGTCGCGACCATCGCCAACATCGTGCGCTACATCACCGCGCCCGACGGCACCCACCATATCGTCTGCCAGGGGGTGCAGCGCGCACGCCTGCTCGACTTCCTGCCGGGGACGCCGTTTCCCGTGGCGCGCTTCCAGCAGATTCCCGAGCCGACCACGACTTCGCCCGAGATCGAGGCCCGCGCCCTGAACCTGCAGCGTCAGGCCATCGAGGCGATCGAGCTGCTGCCGCAGGCGCCGCCCGAGCTGGCTGCGATGTTCCAGGGCACCAGTGCGCCGGGCGCGCTGGCGGACCTGGCGACCTCGTTCATGGACATCAAGCCGCAGGACAAGCAGGAGGTGCTGGAGACCATCGACCTCGTCTTGCGCGTCGAGAGGGTGTCCAAGCACCTGGCCGAGCGGCTGGAGGTGCTGCGCATCTCCAACGAAATCGGCCAGAAGACCAAGGCCTCCTTCGACGAGCGGCAACGCGAGGCGATCCTGCGCGAGCAGATGGCGACCATCCAGCGCCAGCTCGGTGAAGGCGACGGCAAGGCGGCCGAGGTCGCCGAGCTGACTTCTGCCATCGCCAAGGCGAATATGCCGCCCGAGGCCGACGCGCACGCCAAGAAGGAGCTGCGCCGCTACGAGCGCATGCCGGAGGCCGCCGGCGAAGCCGGCATGGTCCGCACCTATCTCGACTGGCTGATCGAGCTGCCCTGGGCGCTGCCCCCGGAAAAGCCGATCGACATCAAGGAGGCGCGAGCCATCCTCGACGCCGACCATTTCGGCCTGGAGAAGATCAAGGGCCGGATCATCGAATATCTGGCGGTCCGCAAGCTCGCCCCGCAGGGCAAGGCGCCGATCCTTTGCTTCGTCGGTCCGCCCGGCGTCGGCAAGACCTCGCTCGGCCAATCCATCGCCCGGGCGATGGACCGTCCCTTCGTGCGCGTCAGCCTGGGCGGCGTGCACGATGAGGCCGAGATCCGCGGCCACCGGCGCACCTATATCGGCGCGCTGCCGGGCAACATCATCCAGGGCATCAAGAAGGCAGGCAGCCGGAACTGCGTCATGATGCTGGACGAGATCGACAAGATGGGCCGTGGCGTGCAGGGCGATCCCTCGGCCGCCATGCTGGAGGTGCTCGACCCCGAGCAGAACGGGACGTTCCGGGACAATTACCTGGGCGTGCCGTTCGACCTGTCGCGCGTGGTGTTCATCGCGACCGCCAACATGCTGGACCAGATCCCGGGCCCGCTGCTGGACCGGATGGAGCTGATCAGCCTCGCCGGCTACACCGAGGACGAGAAGCTGGAGATCGCGAAGCGCTATCTGGTGCGGCGGCAGCTCGAGGCCAACGGCCTTTCGGCCGAGCAGGCCGAGATCGAGCCGGAGGCGCTGAAGCTGGTGGTCAAGGGCTACACCCGCGAAGCCGGCGTGCGTAACCTCGAGCGCGAGATCGGCAAGCTGTTCCGGCACGCCGCGGTGCAAGTCGCCGAGGGCACGGCGGAAAAGGTCGTGATCGCGGCGAAGGACATCGTCACCGTGCTCGGCCAGCCGCGGTTCGAAGGCGAGATCGCCCAGCGCACCAGCATTCCGGGCGTGGCCACCGGCCTTGCCTGGACGCCGGTCGGCGGCGACATCCTGTTCATCGAGGCATCAAAGGTGCCCGGCAAGGGCGGCATGATCCTGACCGGTCAGCTCGGCGACGTCATGCGCGAGAGCGTACAGGCTGCGATGACGCTGGTGAAGAGCCGTGCCTCGCAGCTCGGCATCGATCCGCAAGCGTTCGAGAAGAGCGACATCCACGTTCACGTGCCGGCGGGAGCGACCCCGAAGGACGGACCGAGCGCGGGCGTTGCGATGTTCACGGCGCTCACGTCCCTGCTCACCAACCGCACCGTGCGCAGCGACACCGCCATGACCGGCGAGATCTCGCTGCGAGGCCTGGTGCTGCCGGTGGGCGGCATCAAGGAGAAGGTGGTCGCAGCCGCGGCCGCCGGCCTGAAGCGGGTGATGCTGCCGGCGCGCAACAAGCGGGACTACGACGACATCCCGAAGAGCGCGCGGGACAACCTCGAATTCGTCTGGCTGGAGCGCGTCGACGAAGCCATCGCCGCGGCGCTCGAGCCGGTCGGGGCTCAGGTCAACGCGAAGGTCGAAGCGGCGGAGTGAGGCGATGAAGAAATTGCTGGAGAAAGCAACGGGATCGCGGAAGACGCAGCGGTTGCGCCAAATGCTCGATCGCGCGATCGACCGGCTTCGCGATGCGCTGGCGGCGCCGGGGCCGCAGCTTCAACCCGTTCCGGTCAGGGTGAAGCGCCGCAAGGGTTGAGCCCTCCGTCTCAAGTCCTCGCGGCTGCCCCAAACAAAAGGCCCCCTTATCCGAGGGGGCCTTTGTCGTTAGCCCACGGCGTCCTTGGCCGCCTTGACCGGGCGGGCGCGGACGATCTTGCGGGCCGGCTTGGCCTTGAACATCATCTCTTCACCCGTGAACGGGTTGGTGCCCTTGCGTGCCTTGGTCGCCGGCTTCTTGATCACGACGAACTTGGCGAAGCCCGGCACCAGGAACAGGCCGTTCTTCTTGAGCTCCTTGTGACCGACGTCGGTCAGCGTCTCCATGACGTTCTTGACGTCGCGCTTGGAAAGCTCTGTGGCGGTCGCAATCTTTTCGATCAACTGCGATTTGGACATTTGGGTGGCCATCGTGTCTCCTCTGATTCGTGACGGCTGCATATTAGACCAACCGGCGAAGGCCTATAGCCTTCTGCACAGTTTTGTCGCGGTTTTACGGGCTTTTTTGGCCCCATGTGGCAAAAAACCCTGCATTTTAGCCACTTCCAGTGCGGAAGAAGCCTTGAGCAGCGGATTTTGCCTTGTTTCAAAGGCCCGCACGACATCTTGCTAGAACTGATTCGCCGCTTTCGACAAGCGACGACCGGCCTCTTTCTGACGGGAAGCGCGCGATTCACCCTGAAAAATAAGGGCTCGATCGATATCGCCGGTCTTCCTCCCCGTAAAAGCAGGGAGAAAGTGACGGGCGATCGGCTAGACGCGCTCGATGATGATGGCGGGCGCCATGCCGCCGGCGGCGCACATGGTGACGAGACCGCGCTTGAGATCGCGCCGTTCGAGCTCGTCGAGCACGGTGCCGATCAGGATCGAGCCGGTGGCGCCGATGGGATGACCGAGCGCGATCGAGCCGCCGTTGACGTTGACCTTGGCACGATCGAGCTCGAGGTCGCGGATGTATTTTTCCGCCACCACCGCGAACGCCTCGTTGATCTCGAACAGGTCGATGTCGTCGACGGTCAAGCCCGCCTTCGCCAGCACCTTGCGCGTGGCCGGCACCGGCGCGTTCAGCATCAGGGTCGGCGAATCCCCCATATTCGCCATCGCCACCACGCGGGCGCGGGCTTTGAGGCCATGCGCCTTGGCGTAAGCGGGCGAGGCCAGGAGGATCGCCGCGGCGCCGTCGACGACGCCGGACGAGTTGCCGGCATGGTGCACGAAATCGATCTTGAGATCAGGATATTTCTGCAGGATCAGGCCGCGATAGGTCGTGCCCTTGTCGTCGAGCGCATAGTCGGCGATCGCCGGGAATGCCGGCTTCAGGCTGCTCAGCCCCTCCATCGTGGTCTGCGGCCGCGGATATTCCTCGTGGTCGAGTGCAAGGCTGCCGTCCTCGCGGTGAACAGGCACGAGGCTCTTCTTGAAGTAGCCGTTCGCGATCGCGTGCGCGGCCCGTTTCTGACTCTCCAGCCCGAGCGCGTCGACATCCCCTCGGGTAATGCCTTCCAGCGTCGCGATCGCATCCGCGCAGACGCCCTGATGCGACTGCGGATGCCGCGCGCGCAGCCGCAGATTGCCGTTGTCCATCATCATCGGGCCACTGCCGCGGCGGCCCTCCATCGACATCATCTCGCAGCCGCCGGCGATGACGAGGTCTTCCGCACCGGCCATGATCGAGGATGCGGCCATGTTGACGCTGGTGATGCCGCTTCCGCAAAAACGATCCAGCGTCACGGCGCTGGCGCGCACGTCGTAGCCCGCATCGAGCGCCGACATCCGGCCGAGATCGCCGCTTTGCGTTGCGACCTGCGCGCTGCAGCCCCAGACGATGTCGTCGACGTCGGCGGTGTCGATGCCGGTCCGCTCGGCGAGCGCGCGCAGCACGGTTGCGCCCAATTGCTGCGGATGAATGCCCGAGAGTGCCCCCTTGCCGGCCTTGCCGACGCCGCGCGGGGTCCGGCAGGCATCGATGATCAGTGCGTCAGCCATGGGCATGTCCTCTTTGTTTTGAGCGTTGAGGACGGTTTTGGATAACGGGGAGAGGAGAGTCAATCTGGACGGGCTTCTTCGCCTCTCCCCGCGTGCTGGAAGAGGCCGGATTTTACGCGCAGCGGAAAATCCGGGTGAGGGGGAGCTTCCGCAAACTCGGTGGCAGACGGACTCGCGGAGAGCCCCTCACCCGGAATTTCCCGCTGGCGAGGAGAGCAAAGAGACCTAGACCGCCGCTACGCTCCCGCCGCGTTCTTCGCGATCACGTTGCGGTAGAAGCTGGCGCTGAGTTTCGGCGTGCGCACCTGGGTCTCGAAATTGACGTGGTAAAGTCCGAAACGCTTGTTCAGCCCGTACACCCATTCGAAATTGTCCATCAGGCTCCAGAGAAAATAGCCGCGCACCGGCACGCCCTCGGCCGTGGCGCGCTGGAGCTGGGCGAGATAGTTGCGCAGATACATGATGCGATCGGTGTCGTAGATCTTGCCGTCGGGCGTCACGGCGTCGTCGCCGGAGGCGCCGTTCTCGCTGATATAGATCGCATCCGTCTTCCAGATCTTTGCCGCGAGCTTCGGCACCCAGTAGATCGTCTCGGGTCCGACGCGCAGCCAGTCCGAGTTCATATGCGGAAACGATTTCGGAATCGGCAGCGGCATGAAGCCGACGCCCTGATCGGACGCCACCACGTAGTTCTGCGGCGCGTAGATGTTGAGGCCGAGGAAATCGACCGGCGAGGAGATGATCTTCAGCTCCGCCTCGGTGTATTTGGGCGCGTTGGGCCCGGCGAATTTCAGGAAGGCGTCGGTATAGCGGCCCGTCATGATGACGTTGAGATAGCCGGCGTTCATCTCGCGCAGCGCGATCTCGGCCGCGCGAACGTTTTCCGGCGTGTCGATCGCGGGCGCGCAGGCATCGACGTTCTCGGCCGGCCCGACTCTGGTGCCGCGGCGGCCGTGGGCGCGCACCGCCTGCACCGCGAGCCCGTGGGCCAGCGCACTGTTGTGCCTGATCTGGTTGACGTCGGCTTGCGGCAGCGTCAAGCCCGGCGCGTCGATGCCGATGCCGTAGCCGAAATAGACGAAGCGGCCGCTCTCGTTCAGCGTGAAGACGTTCTTGACGCGATCGGTCAGATGCTTGGCGACATAGGCCGCGTAGTCGCCGAAGATCTTGCAGGTCTCCGTCGAGCGCCAGCCGCCGAAGCGATCCTCGAGCGATTGCGGCAGGTCCCAATGATAGAGCGTCAGCCAGGGCTCGATGCCGTTCTTCAGAAGCTCGTCAATGAGCCGATTGTAGAAATCGAGCCCCTTTGGATTGGGCTTGCCGTCGCCGTCCGGAAACAGCCGCGGCCAGGCCACCGAGAAGCGGTAGGCCTTGCAGCCGAGTTCCTTGATGAGGGCAATGTCCTGCTTGTAGCGGTGATAGTGCTCATTGGCGCGGTCGCCAGTGGTGCCGTCCTCGATCTTGCCGGGGATGCGCACGAACTTGTCCCAGATCGAGGCTCCTCGCCCGTCCTCGTTGACCGCGCCCTCGACCTGGTAGGACGAGGTCGCTGTTCCCCACACGAAGCCGGCCGGAAAGCCGGCGCGCGGCGCTGCCGGTCTCGCTTCGGCTGCATCGAGCGAACCGGTCAGGCCGGTCGCGGACAGCCCCGCCAGTTTCGCGAAACGGCGACGCGAGACCTTGTCCGACATTGATGCTTCTCCGCTTCCAATTCTGTTGCGGGCGCACAATGGCGAGTTCAGGGCGGTTTGAGAAGCAAGCTTTGGGAGAAACCGGATGGAGAACCGCGCGGCCTGAGGCCGACATGGGGCTGCCGGCTGCCCCGCGTGTTTGCCGGCTCAGCGCGGACGCTTGGGCAATTTTGGCAGCTTGGCGAGGTTGAACGCCGGGCGCGACTCGGCTCGCTGTTCACGTGCCGGCAGCGGCGGTTCGCTGAGAATGAGCGTTCCCTGGAGAATCATTCCCGGCACTTGCTGTGCCGTCGCGGTGTAAGTAGCGATCTTGCCGGGGCAGTTTCCCTCGATGTCCAAAACGAGTTCGTCCTCCACGCCAAACACCGTTGCACGACCGTCGGTGTGGCGCTTGGTCGAGACGGTGGCGGTGAAGCGATCTCCATCGACCTGACAGGAGCCGTGATAGGTCATCAGGCTGTCGCGGCCCCAGATCTGTCCGTCGGCGACATGGACGATCCCGGTCCCCTGATCGAGCGGCGTCTGGTACCACGCCGCATATGTCCCGTCCTTGAGCATGGGAGCAGTCTTCCCTGGCAGTCCCCCAGGATCATCCGCACGATCAGCGCTAAGAAAGTGTTAATCACGCGGCCCGTGCCATTCCGGCCTGTCCTTGCGCAGCTCGGCTTCGAGCTCCTCGACGATGCCGTGAAGCAGACACGCGGCCAGCGGATCGGTCACCTCCCGCTCCAAACGCCGGTAACGGGCGATCCGGCATTCCTGCTCTCTCAATTGGTGCTCTGTCATCACACGGGCCCTCCGGCGAATTGACGCGGAGAGCACCGGGCGGTTTCGTTAAAGTTTTCAGATCATTCTTGATGGTTTCTGATTGGTAAAGACGGCGCTGCGCGGGAGCGAGGCCAAGCCGTCGTAAAGGCGGCATCGTCTCTAGGTGGACAGGCGAAGCCAGACGTCCCTGCTCGCCAGCGTGCCGTTGGGCGTCGCGATCTCCATGTCCACGACGTGCAGGGAACCGGGCTCGTCTCCATAGATGTACTTGAGGTGCCACATCAGGCCCAGGTCTGGTGAAACGACAAAATCGTCCAATGCGTCCGTGATATCTCGAACGGCCTCGCGGTGCGTCAAGGGCGCGGAAAACATCGCATCGATCAAGTCGGCGAGGCTCATGCCCTCGACGAGCATCAGTCGCGCGATCTCGTCGCCGTAGACGTGCCGAAGCGCTGCAACGATCGCAGCGACGGCATCCGGATTCTTCAACGACACGGCAAAGCAGGCCTCCGAACCTATCATGACGGAGGCGGCATATTCTGCAAGCTCAGCGAGCATTCCGGCAAGAGCAATGGGCGCGGCGTCGGAAGGCGCCCAGCCTGGCCGGGCTCAGCGAGCTCAGGTCGGCGAGCGGCCCACCACTGGCAAGATTAGGCAGGGCTTCGCCATCGACGCCGCGGCGGCTGCTTCCGATTGCACGCCGGGCATGCTTCTGCTACTTTGAGGTACGTGCCTCATTTCACCTCGCCGGCCCCGCGTCGGCGAATGGCATTTGGGCACAAGCAGAGTTGGCCTTCATCAAGGGCCGACCGCCTTAGGGAGGATAATATGCAGCGTCTCTTGGTTGCAGGTGTCTCTATTGCCTTCGCGGTAGCAGCGGGTGTCGGCTCGGCCGGCGCAGCGGACAAGAAAGTCCTGGCCTTCGTCGTCAATGGCGCATCCGACTTCTGGAAGATCGCCGAGGCCGGCATGAAGAAGGCGCAGGGCGAGCTGCCCAACTACGACCTCCAGTTCAAATATCCGGAACAGGCTGCGGCCGCCGTGCAGCAGCGCGTGATGGACGACCTCGTCGCCGCCGGCGCCGCCGGCATCATGGTCAGCGCGGTCGATCCGAAGAACCAGACCGATCACCTCAACAAGGTTGCGTCCCAGACGGTGCTGTTCACCACCGACAGCGACGCGCCGCAATCCAAGCGCGTGGCCTATATCGGCTCCTCCAACACCGATCTCGGCAAGGAGGCAGGAAAGCTGATGATCAAGGCGCTGCCGAACGGCGGCAAATGCGTCGGCTTCGTCGGCCTGCCCGGCGCCGACAATGCACGCGAGCGCATCGAAGGCGTGAAGGAGACCATCAAAGGCTCGAAGGTCGAGCTCGTCGACGTCCGCGGGGACGAGATCGACCAGACCCGCGCCAAGCGTAACGTCGAGGACATCCTTGCTGCCATGCCCGATGTGAGCTGCCTCGTCGGCTTCTATTCCTACAATACGCCGCGCATCTATGAGGTGCTCAAGGAAGCCGGCAAGCTCAACAAGATCAAGATCATCGGCTTCGACGAGGATCCGATCACACTCGGCGGCGTCAAGGAAGGCAGCATCGTCGGCACAGTGGTCCAGCAGCCGTTCGAGTGGGGCTATCAGGGCATGAAGCTGATGGCGAACTACATCGGCGGCAACAAGTCTGGTGTTCCGGCCAACGGCATCATCATCGTGCCCGGCAAGGTCATCGAAAAGGCGAATGTCGACGACTTCATGGCCTCGATGAAGCAGATGCTGAAGAAATAGCAGATATCCCGCTGCCCGAGCCGCAGCCTGCCATGTCAGAGCCGTTTCTCGAGCTGATTGACATCAGCAAGAGCTATCCAGGCGTGGTCGCTCTCGACCGCGTCGGTTTGCAGGTGTCGCCCGGCGAGGTCATTGCGCTGATCGGCGAGAACGGCGCCGGCAAGTCGACGCTGATGCGCGTTCTCGGCGGGGTCGTTGAGCCGAGCGGCGGCGTCATCCGTGTCGACGGCGCCGCGCGAAGCTCGCTCACCGTGACGGATGCGATCAAGGCGGGCATCGCCTTCGTCCATCAGGAACTGAACCTGTTCGACAATCTGGATGTCGCCGCCAACGTCTTCATCGGCCGCGAGCCCGTGCGCGGCGGGCCCCTGCGGCTGATCGACCGCAAGCGCATGCACGCCGACGTCGCTCCGCTGCTCGACCGGCTGGGCTGCGATTTCGCCGCCGATGCGCCGCTCGCCGAATTGTCGCTGGCGCAGCGCCAGCTCGTCGAGATCATGAAGGCGCTCTCGCTCGATGCCCGTCTCGTCATCATGGACGAGCCGACCTCGAGCCTGACGCTCACGGAGACCGACCGCTTGATGCGGATCGTCGCCGGCCTGAAAGCCCACGGGGTCAGCGTCATCTTCATCACCCATCGCCTCAATGAGGTGATGCAGTGCGCCGACCGCGCGGTCGTGCTGCGTGACGGCCGCGTGGTCGGCACACTGACACGCGCAGAACTCTCGCCGGCGGCAATGATCCGCCTGATGATTGGCCGCGACCTGAAATCGCTTTACGTCCCCCCGGCCGCACCACCTGGCGACAGCGTGCTCCAGATCGCCGAAGCCGTCACCGACACCTACCCCGACCGCGCCGTGAGCCTGTCGGTCCGCAGCGGCGAGATCCTCGGACTTGCAGGCCTCGTCGGGTCCGGCCGCACCGAACTCGCGCGCGCCGTCTTCGGCATCGACCGATTGCGAGGCGGGGCGATCAGGCTCGATGGCGAGCCAATCCGCATCGCAAACCCGCGGGCCGCCATCGAGCAAGGCATCTATCTGGTCCCGGAGGACCGCAAGGGCGCGGGCCTGCTGCTCGACGTCTCGATCAGCGAGAACATCTCGCTGCCCGATCTGGCGTCCTATTCGCGCTTCTGGCTGGTGGATGCGGGGCGTGAGCACGAGAATGCCATGCGCCAGCGGGAGCGTCTCAATATCCGCGCTCCCGACGTCGAGACCGTCGTCGGCTCGCTGTCGGGAGGCAATCAGCAGAAAGTCGTGCTCGCCAAATGGCTGTCGATGCGGCCGAAGGTCCTGATCTTCGACGAGCCGACGCGTGGTGTTGACGTCGGAGCCAAGCAGGAAATCTACGACATGCTGCGTCGCCTGACCGACGCCGGCGTCGCGATCCTGATGATCTCCAGCGACATGGAGGAGGTGATCGGGATCAGCGACCGGATCGCGGTCATGCATGAAGGCGCAATCTCGGGCTTCCTTGATCGCAGTCAGTTCAGCGAGCACAATGTGCTGCAGCTTGCCGTCGGTCACGCAATTGGACCGGAGGGAACTTGAGCAAGAAAGACCTTAGCCTTCTGGTCCTGATCCTCCTGGTCGGGACTGTCGTCGCCCTCATCAATCCGAGATTCCTGTACGTTGGCAACCTCTCCAATACGGCCAACCAGGTCGGGCTGTTCGGCATCTTCTCCATCGCGCAAGCCTTCGTCATCATCATCGGCGGAATCGAGCTGTCGGTCGGTTCCGTGATCGCGCTGCTCGGCGTCCTGTTCATCGACCTCATCGTCAATCACGACGTCGACTGGTTGGCGGCAACCGCGATGATCGTTGCGGCCGGACTCCTGATCGGCCTGGTTCATGGCACGCTGGTGACCAAGATGCGGATCCAGGCCTTCGTGGTCACGCTGTGCGGCCTCCTGATCTATCGCGGCGCGGCACGCTATTATACCGAGGACTCGACGGCGGGGTTTGGCTTCGGTGCGAGCTTTCCGATGCTGGAATGGCTGGCCGCCGGCCGCACAAATGTCCTCGGCTTTCCGCTGCCGCACAGCGTGGTGGCGCTTGGCGTGGTGACCATCATCGCCTGGGTGGTGCTTCACCGCTCCGTGTTCGGCCGCTACCTCTATGCCGTCGGCAAGAACGAGGAGGCGGCACGCTACTCCGGCATCCGCTCCGACCGCGTGATCATCTCGGCCTATGTCATTTGCGGCGGGCTGACCGCATTTTCAGCCATCCTGATCGCGATGTACACCCGTTCGATCTCGCCGGCCGTGCACGGCTCGTTCTACGAGCTCTACGCCATCGCCGCAGCTGTGCTCGGCGGCTGCTCCTTGCGCGGCGGCGAAGGCTCGATCATCGGCGTCGTGCTCGGCACCGTGCTGCTCCAGATGCTACAAAATCTGGTCAACCTGCTGGGCATTCCGAGTTCGCTCAATTTCGCTGTGATGGGAACGGTGATCCTGGCCGGCGTGCTCGGCGATCAGTATCTGGTGCAGCGACGCAGCCGCGTCGGGGCGGCCAAAGGCCGAGGGCAGACGAGCGCCGCGGCCGCACCGATCGAGAAACTGAAGGCGGAGTGAAGGCGACGGTTTGCGCCGGTGTGTATCCGGCACGGACGGTCGATCACGGGACGACGACAGCACTTCCAAAGTATCTGGAGCGCGATGAGATGAGGAAGCATCGTCATCACGCTCCAGGCTATTGTTTCAGCATGAGCTTCTCGGAAAGCCGCTGCGCACTGCTCCGGATCAGGCCTTAGAACGTCACCCGCATCCCCGCATAGAACGCGCGCGGCCTGGCCGGGCTGAGCGAGCGCGGGTCGGTGAATTCGGCTCCCCCGTTGGCGAAGTTCGGCAGCGCTTCCCTGTCGAAGAACGTGCCGAGCGTGGAGTAGCGGTTGTCGAAGATGTTGTTGACGCGCCCATAGAGCTGGATGTTCCGGGTGATCTGGTAGGAGCTGTGGAGATTGAACACGGCGTAGGACGGGAGCTGTGGAAACTGGTTGGACTCGTCGCCGACGTAGTACTGGCTCGAAACAAAGAGCGCGTCGCCTCCGACTTTCCAGACGTCAGTCACCGCATATTCGACGCTGGCCTTGATGAGGTGCCGCGGCAAGCGCGGAATCTGGTTGCCCGGCAGGACCTGGATGTTGCCGTCGGCGTCCGCGAACGGGCTATCCGAGCCCAGCGTTAGCGC
This sequence comes from Bradyrhizobium sp. WBOS08, assembly GCF_024585125.1. NCBI lineage: Bacteria > Pseudomonadati > Pseudomonadota > Alphaproteobacteria > Hyphomicrobiales > Nitrobacteraceae > Bradyrhizobium > Bradyrhizobium sp. WBOS08. The sequence continues at coordinate 55,425 of NZ_CP028988.1, forward strand.
ATCGAGGAAGCGCGCATCGAGGAATGCATAGCTCGCCTGGAACTGCAGCACGTTCGACTTCACGCTCACCTCGGCTTCGAGCCCCTGCCTGCGCGTGCGACCAATGTTCTGGAAGAAGCCGAATCCGGTCAAGCCGGGGATCGGCGTCGCAACGATGTCGTCGTAATTGGTGGCCCGGAAAGCGCCGATCTTCCATCCGAGCGAACCGATCTGCAGTTCCTTGGTGCCGCGGAAGCCCGCTTCAACGGTCTTGGACACGACTTGCCGCAGCGGAGGATCGGCGACCAGGAATTGTCCGATGATGCAGGGCCTCGCCGGATCGGCGCAACCCAGCTCGAGCGGCGTCGGCACCCTGTTGGCCTCGGAATAGCCGGCATAGGCCGTCACTTCGGGCGTGATCCTGAAGGTGCCTCCGACGATGGGATTGAAGCGGTAGAAGGCATGATCGCCGTTGAGCGCGGTGCCGAGCTGGTCCATCAGGGAAATCTGGGCGGCGTTGAACCGTCCGCCGCCAGTGACCGCAAAACGATCCGTCACGTCGAACGTGTCCAGTGCATAGAGGCCCTGATACTGGTTGACGGTACGAAGCGACACCGGACCGATCGACGTCGGCTCGCCCGACTGACCGAGGAATATGCCGCTTCCCGTGACGACGTAGTTCGTGCCGATCGTTCCCAGTTCGGTGCTGCCCGTGAAATGCGTCTTGCTGAGGTCGTAGCTTGCGCCGACCACGAAGCGGTTGCCGTGACCGAACAGCTGATCCGTGTTGGTCGCCTGCCCGGATATGCCGAACGACGTCGACTTGGTGGAGGTGCGATCGATCTGGCTGAGGATGGCATCGGGGCCGAAGGTATTGGCGAGCTGCACGCCATTCAGGCCGAACGCGGGGACGTCGTCGTCGTCGAAGCAAAGCAGCGTCGGGTCGGCGCAAGGCACGGTATCGGTCGGGTTACCGTCGACGGTACTTTGCTTGAAGTGCCGCAAACGCGCCGTGCCTTCGAAGGTCCAGGTCGGCGTTGCCTCCACCTTTCCGGTGAAGTTGAGATAGCCGACCTTGTTGGAGATGGTCTGCGGCGTCGTATAGGTGGCGCCCCAATATTGCTGGAGCAATTCGGCCGGAACGGTACTGGGGCCCGCCAAGGAGTTGTTGGCAACGCCGCCATTGAGATGGAATTCGCTGCCCTCGAAGCGATATCCGACATCGCCATAGAAGCGCCGCACGTCGGACGACGAAAAGTTGCGAAAGCCGTTGTCGTGAATGCCTTCGAGCGCGCCGTAGACGGACCAGTTCCGGTCGATCTGCTTGCCCCATTGCGCGGAGCCCTGAATGCGGCCGAACGAGCCGCCCATGACGTCGATCTCGGCGCCCTGATAGTTGAAGCCGTTCTTCATCTGCAGATCGATGGCACCGCCGAGCGCATTGAGCCCGTAAGCGGGATTGTTGGTCACCGCGACGGCCGATCGGATCGCAGCCGTCGGAATCAGGTCCCAATTGACGATGTCGGAGAAGGCCTCGTTGATGCGGACACCGTTCTGGTAGACGGCGAGACCTTGCGGCGTCCCGGCGAGCGGCGACGCGACGTAGCCGCGAAACTGGATATCGGGCTGGAAGGGATTCCCGGTCACCTCATTGATACTGACGCCGGGCACGTGCTGCTGCAGGGCATCGGCGATGTTCGGCGAATTGGTGCGCCTGATCTGGCCGGCGTCGACCGCGTTGATCGCCGAGGGGACCTTGTCGACGTCGAGACCTCTGCCGCTGCCCGGCGAGGTCGGATAGACGTAAAGGCGGGTCCTCGGCGCGGCGGACGACGGGGCCCCGATGCGCGCGACGGGCCGGGACGGAGCACTGCGCCGCACGGCCGGCGGCGGTGCCTCGACCTCGACCGGCGGCAAATTCTGGATGTTGGTTTGCTCATCCGGCGCGGCGCCCGCGTCGGTCGCCACGACCATTCCCGTACAGATTGAAATTACGACCAGACCCCGAACGCCCATCCGTATCCACCCACATTTTCCGGCAATCTTGTTCCCCGCCGTTCAAGCCAACGTACAGGCCAAAAGCTGCGGCACGCCAGCCGTAAAACGTCCGCCCTCTCAACGGCAGGAAATCCCGATCAAATCGGGAATTATTCCCGATCCGGTCGCCACGCGATCGTCGACCAGCCTCGACTCTCGGGAACTATTCCCGGTGCCGGCGAGATTTTATGCTCAACCCGACCGATGGTCTCTGTGCAATCCTTGGCGCGACATCGCGACCTCGTCGCGAGTCATTCATCCGTAGACTCAACACCCCGCCCTTCGTGGCGGGGTGCCTTTACGGGACGCAAAAGACAGGCGGAGGAAACGATGAGGCTGCGGGAACGCTTTTCCGTTCGAGATCTATTTGTCCGGCGCGTCCGCCGCCGCCTCGTCACGGGGTTCGCCGCGAGTCTTGGCGTCGCCGCGTCCATCGCCGCCGCAGGCGCGCAGGACACGACCAAGAGCTTGACGCCCGACAGCATCAAGGCCGCGATTGCCCAGGTCGACAGCGCCTACATCAAAGCCAATGCGGCGACATCCAACAATTGGCCGACGATCGGCCTGGACTACGCCGAGACCCGCTTTTCGAAGCTCAATCAGATCACGAGCGACAACGTCAAGAGCCTCGGTCTGGTCTGGACCTACAATCTCGAATCCTCGCGCGGAGTCGAGGCGACGCCGGTCGTCGTCGACGGCATCATGTACCAGACGGCCTCCTGGAGCGTCGTGCATGCAATCGACGCGCGCACCGGCAAGCGCATCTGGACGTTCGATCCGCAAGTCAACCGCGAACTCGGCTACAAGGGCTGCTGCGATGTCGTCAACCGCGGCGTCGCGCTCTACAAGGGCAAGGTGTTCGTGGCTGCGTATGACGGCCGCCTGATCGCGCTCGACGCGGCAACCGGCAAGAAGGTCTGGGAAAAGGACACGCTGATCGACCACGAGCATTCCTACACCATCACCGGCGCGCCGCGCGTCTTCAACGGCAAGGTCGTGATCGGACAAGGCGGCGCCGAATATGGCGCGCGCGGCTACGTCACCGCATACGATGCCGAGAGCGGAAACCAACTCTGGCGCTGGTTCACCGTGCCCGGCGATCCGTCGAAGCCGTTCGAGGACGAGTCGATGGAGAAGGCGGCCAAGACCTGGGATCCCGCCGGCCAATATTGGCTCAACGGCGGCGGCGGCACGCCATGGGACACCATCACCTTCGACCCCGAGCTCAACCTCGTCTACATCGGCACCGGCAACGGCTCGCCCTGGAACCGGAACGTGCGCAGCCCCGCCGGCGGCGACAATCTCTATCTCGCCTCGATCGTGGCACTGAACGCCGACACCGGCAAATACGCCTGGCACTATCAGGAGACTCCCGGCGATCACTGGGACTACACCTCGACCCAGCCGATGATCCTCGCCGACATCAGCATCGACGGCGCGCCGCGCAAGGTCATCCTGCACGCGCCCAAGAACGGCTTCTTCTTCGTGATCGACCGCACCAACGGCAAGTTCATCTCGGCGAAGAATTTCGTCGATGTGAACTGGGCCACCGGCTACGACGCCAACGGCCGCCCGATCGAGGTGCCGGCCGCGCGCGGCGATGCGGCCTACGACTCGATCCCCGGGCCCTACGGCGCCCACAACTGGCATCCGATGTCGTTCAACCCGCAAACCGGGCTGGTCTATCTGCCGGCCCAGAACGTGCCGCTCAACCTCATCCCGGAAAAGAAATTCAAGCAGAATGCCGCAACGCCGGGCAAGTTCGGCGGCGCCACCGGCTGGAACGTCGGCTTCGTCCTCAATGGAGAGCCGCCCAAGAGTCTTCCGTTCGGGCGCCTGATCGCGTGGGACCCGGTCAGGCAGAAGGAAGCCTGGCGCGTCGAATACCCCTCGCCATGGAACGGCGGCACGCTGACCACGGCCGGAAACCTGGTGTTCCAGGGCACGGCGGATGGTCGGTTCGTCGCCTATGACGCCAAGACCGGAAAGGCGCTGTGGGAGACACCGACCGGCACTGGCGTCGTCGCGGCGGCTTCGACCTACATGCTCGACGGCGTGCAGTATGTCTCGATTGCCGTCGGCTGGGGCGGTGTCTATGGCATGGCACAGCGGGCGACCGAGCGGCAAAGCCCTGGAACGGTGTACACGTTCGCGCTCAACGGCAAGGCGCCACTGCCGGAATTCGTGAAGTACCAGACCGAAGGCCTGATCCAGGGCGTGAAGTACGATCCGAAGGACGTGCCGGAAGGAACGGCGCTCTATGTCGCCGCCTGCGCCACCTGCCATGGCGTGCCCGGTGTCGACAAGGGCGGCAACGTCCGCAACCTCGGCTATGTGCCGGCGGAGGAGATCGCCAACCTCAAGACCATCGTGTTCAAGGGACCGTTCCGCGACAAGGGCATGCCGGACTTCACGGGCAAGCTGACGGAAGCCGACGTCGTGAAGATTCAGGCTTTCATCCAGGGCACGGCCGACGCGATACGGCCGAAGAAGTGACGCGGCGCCAAGGCTGCGGCGGCAGCGCCGCAGCCGGCGGAGATGGTTTCAAGCCTAACGTTGCATCGATCAGGCGCGATGCAGACCAGAGAGTTCCATTTGAGCCCGATACTCGTCGTCGATGATCATCCAATCATCGCAGAAGCGTGCCGCGTCGTGCTGGGCGACGTCGAGGACGTCGTCGCTGCGCGTGATGTGCCGAGCGGCTATCAGGCATTCCTGGAGCACCGGCCCGGAGTCGTCATCCTGGATCTAACCTTTCCCGGAGAAGCACTAGGCGGCGTCGACCTGCTGCATCGCATCTCCTCGGATGCACCGCTCGCGCGCGTGCTGGTTTTCAGCATGCATGCGGACGCAAGCATCGTCGCGTCCGCAATCAAGGCGGGAGCCATCGGATATCTGCTAAAGGACTCGGCACCGGACGAGCTGCCGAAGGCGGTGCGCCAGGTCAGGCTCGGTCATCGCTATGTCGACGAGCGGATCAATTTGCGCGGCGTGCCCCTGCCCGATCACGTCGAATTCGGCAAGGCCGCCACACTGACGCGCAGGGAAAGAGAGGCGCTCAGCCTGCTCGGCCAGGGAAACGCCTACTCTGCGATCGCCGAAGAGCTGGACATCACGCCGCGCGCCGTCGCGCGGCTCGTCAAGCAGGCGAGGATCAAGCTCGGGATCCGTCGCACCAGCGACCTGCTCCGCCGTGCGTACGAGCTCGCGGGCGGCGCAGACGGTTCGGATTGACCCGGCGCGGCGCGCGACATCAATTCGGATCAGGACGCGGCCGTCGGAACCAAGGCCTCCACCGTCACCCCTCCGTCACCGGACACGACATTGAGCGTGCCGCCCAGCGCCAGGATCCGCTCACGCATCCCGACGAGGCCGAAGCCGAGCTTCTGGCCGGGCTCCATGCCGCGGCCATTGTCGCTGACCCGCACCCGGGCGCAGGAGCGGCCATCGTGAGCCGTCTGCTCTGCCGGTTCGATGACGACATTGACCGAGGTCGCGCCGGCGTGGCGGAACACATTGGTGAGCGCCTCCTGCACGATGCGGTAGATGGTGAGATCGGCGGTCTCGCCGGTGGGCCCGAGCGCGGGTGAGATCACGGTCTCGACCGCGACATCCGGATGCGACTCCCGCCACAGCCGCGACAGCGATTCCAGCGCCTGGCGCAGGCCGAGCTCGGCGAGCCCGACCGGGCGGAGGCGCTCCAGCACGCGGCGATTGAACTGCTGCAGGGCGTTGATCTGCTCCAGCATGGCGCTGCCGTGTTTTCGCACGGCTTCCGCATTGGGAACCCGTCCGTCCGCCTGCTTCGCCAGCGCGCCGGCATGTGCGCGCAACGAGAACAGATAAGGCCCGAACTCGTCGTGGAGCTCGCGCGCGATCTCCTTGCGCTCGATGTCCTGAAGCGAAACCGCTCGCTCGGCGAGGCGCCGCTTGTCCTCGACCGCCTCATGAAGCGTTGCGGCAAGGTGGTTGAGCTTGGTGCAGATCACGGCGAGCTCCGGCGCACCGCCCGGCGTGACGCGGGCCTCGTAATGTCCGCCTTCGAGCTTCCCCATCGCTTCCGCCAGCGACTGCAGCGGCGCCAGCGCGCGGCCGACCACATTCGTCATCAACAGGAACAGCGCCAGCGCGATCGCCGAGCCGACCTCGAGCTGGGTCACGATGCCGTCCCAGATCTCCGCGATCTCGTCATCGGGATGCGAGGTGATCAGGAGCGAACCGGGCCGGCCATGGATCGACACCGGAACACTCACCGCGGTCTGGTCGGGATGAACCAGGCTGACGAACCAGGCTGGTGGCCCGTGCGCGTCGGCATCGGCATCGGCCCGCGGCGCCGTCAGCGGATGGCCAGCGGCATCCCGGAGCGTGATGCTGACATGGCGCAGACGGCTGAGATCGCGGGCGATCTGGTTCAGCCTGGCGTCCGGATCGGGGGCCTCGTTGAGGTCAGCCACGATCATTTCGATGAACTCGCGCGCGAGGCGGATCACGCTCTGGTCCTCGGCCTGCACGCGGGGACCTGCCTCCGCGACCTGGCGGCCGATATTGACGGCGAGCCCCAGCGCCAGCAGCAGCGCCAGCAAGAGGTTAATGCGCCCGCGCAAGGATAGATTTTGCCACATGGGTATCGCTCGTGCCTCGCGAAGCTCTGCCCGCCGCTGTCCGATGACGTTGACAGGGGCGGAGCGGCGGATATCTAATCGGAAGCGTACAGCAATCCCGGCCGGGTTGCATGAGGCGAGCTCGGACACATCGCTCACGCGCCTGTCCCAGGTCGGTATCATGCGGCGCAGAGCAGGCAAGTTCGTCGCAGGAAACGCTGTCACGGGGAACGCCTATGCGCATTCTGATCGTGGATGATCATCCCATCGTCGCCTCCGGCTGTCGCGCCGTGCTGGCCGACGAGGGCGAGATCGAGATTTTGGAGGCCGCCGACGCCGAAGACGGCGAGTGCGTCTTCATCGTCGAACGTCCCGACCTCTGCATCATCGACATCAATTTGCCGACCGTCTCCGGATTCGAGCTCGCGCGCCGCATTCTCGAACGCGCGCCCGAGGCCCGCATCATCATGTTCAGCATGAACGACGACCCGGCCTTCGCCGCGCGCGCAATCGAATGCGGCGCCAAGGGCTACGTCTCCAAGACCGGCGATCCCGACGACCTCGTCGAGGCGATCCGCGCCGTCGGCGGCGGCGGCACGTACCTGCCGAGCGCGATCGCGCGCAGCATCGCCTTCGCCGGGCCGACGCTGGCGCAAAGCCCATTGTCGAAGCTGAACGCGCGCGAGATGGAGATTCTGCGGCTGCTCAGCGCCGGAAAGAGCCTGTCGGAGATCGCCTGGCTGGTGCAATCGTCGTACAAGACGGTCGCCAACACCTCCTCCATCATGCGCCAGAAGCTCGGGGTGAAGACCTCGGTCGAGCTGGTGCGGCTGGCGATCGACAGCGGTGTCGCCTGACGCGGGCCGCCGCCACACTTTCGCTCACACAAGCGTTGCAATGTTGATGTGGTGAGATGCCACGGAGCTAGGGCATGACGATTCAGACTGTCTCGACCAACAAATCCTACGGCGGCGTGCAGGGCGTGTACCGCCATGCGAGCCAGGCGACCGGAACCGACATGGTGTTCTCGGTCTACGTTCCCCCGCATGCCGAAGGCGCGAAGCTGCCCGTGGTCTGGTACCTGTCCGGCCTCACCTGCACGCACGCCAACGTCACCGAGAAGGGCGAGTTCCGCAAGGCCTGTGCCGAGCTCGGCCTGATCTTCGTCGCGCCCGACACTTCACCGCGCGGGCCGGACGTTCCCGGCGATGCGAACAATGCGTATGATTTCGGGCTCGGGGCCGGCTTCTATGTCGACGCCACGCAGGAGCCGTTCGCACGCAATTATCGGATGTGGAGCTACGTGACGGACGAGCTGCCCAAGCTCGTGGCGGGAAATTTTCCCGTCGACGCCAAACGGCAATCCATCATGGGTCATTCGATGGGCGGTCACGGCGCGTTGACGGTGGCGCTGCGCAATCCGCACCGCTATCGCGCGGCGAGCGCGTTCGCGCCGATCGTGGCGCCCTCGCTCGTGCCCTGGGGCATCAAGGCGCTGACCGGCTATCTCGGACCGCACAAGGAGGCCTGGCGCGGCCACGACACGGTGGCGCTGATCGAGGACGGCGCCAAGTTTTCCGGCTTCCTGGTCGACGTCGGCGAGGCCGACAATTTCCTGAAGGAGCAGCTCAAGCCGGAGCTGCTCGAAGCCGCCTGCACCAAGGCAGGCATCCCGCTGACGCTGCGGCGTCAGGCGGGCTACGACCACAGCTATTATTTCATCTCGACCTTCATGGGCGATCACCTGCACTGGCATGCGGAGAAGCTGAAGGGGTGATCGCTTTCTTCTCCCCTCGTGATGAGAGTTATCTCTCCGCGAGCGCAGTATCGTAGAGCCTGTGAGCCATTTGGGCATTTGACATCAAAGTGGGGTGAGCGCCGGTCCCGTTGATGTCAGGACATCGGTATCGGATGTCGGGTATGGCTGTGCTGCCTATGCTTTTGCGAGCCGGTGTGCCGACTGCTCCGGCAATTCGCCAAAAAGTCCGTCGTCAGCCATCATTCTCTCCAGCAGATCAGTCTGCCCAGAGAATCACATTCGCCCGACGCGCGGTACAAAAGATTCACAGCCTCGTAGGGTGGCAAAGCGAAGCGTGCCCACGATTTCTCTCGATCATTGATGAATCGTGGGCACGGCGCGTTGCGCCTTTGCCCACCCTACGATTTTCACTTCGCCGAGAGAATATTCTACTCCTGCCGTCCGTAATTTGGCGCGAGCAAGCGGTTGCGGATCAGGTAGCTCATCGCGCGCGTCCAGGCTTCATCGGTATTGCCGCGCATGTCGACGCTCGCCGCGGTGATCATGGCGCCGGTCTTCACATCGCGCAGGTAGACGTTGAGGTTGATGATCAGGTTCGAGACCTTCTGCACCATGCCGGTGATCTCGAGCTCCGCTCCCAATTGCCCGGCGAGCTTGAGATCGCAGCCGCCGCAGGCCTGCAAGTTGGCGCGGCGGGCGGCGTCCCTGACCGGCGCGATGTCCAGCACCTGGAACCTGCCGGAATCGGTCAATTCCTTGCGGAGCTGCTCGCTGATGCGCAGGAGCCGCGCTTCTTCGGGCCTGGAGCCGTAGAACTCCCCGGGCAGGCTGGTGTCGATCAGCTCGAAATCGAACACAGCCAGCTTCGGCGGGTCGGCGCGCGCGACCGAAGGCGTCAACAGCAAAGCGGCGGCCATCATCGATGCTCGCATGATCGTGATGCCGGACGCCGCCAGCGCGCGGACGAAATGCGGGGTTGCATGCCCTGACAAATTGGTCATGCTTGAAGCAGAGACAATTCTCCACCTGGGGTCAAGCCGGGGAGATCGTCCGGAGGAAACATGATCCGATGGTTGGCCGGTCTGATCGGCATTGGCCTTGCTGCGACGAGCGCGCTCGCGGCGGAGCCTGTCCTGATCGGCGTCGGCTATCTCGGCCTCGCCGCTCCCCGATCGACGCTGTCGCTGCTCGAACAGCCCGCGGAGAATGACGGCCTCGCCGGCGCCCGCCTCGCGATCGATGACAACAACACCACCGGAAAATTCCTCGGCCAGCGGTTCGCGCTGGAAGAGCGCCGCGTCAAGGAAGGCGACGACCCGGTGCAGGCCGCGACCGCGCTGGCAGAGAAGAACGGCTTCATCATCGCCGACCTGCCGGCCGATGCGCTGTTGAAAGTCTCGGATGCCCTGCGCGAGCGCGGCACGCTGCTGTTCAATGCGGGGGCGATCGACGAGCGGCTGCGCGAGGCCGATTGCCGCGCCAACGTGATCCACACCGCGCCGACGCGCGCAATGCTGGCCGATGCGCTCGGGCAATATCTGGTCTGGAAGAAGTGGTCGCGCTGGCTGCTGGTGGTCGGCTCGCACGACGAGGACAAGCTGTTTGCCGACGCGCTGCGGCGCACCGCCGCACGCTTCGGCGCCAAGATCGTGCAGGAGAAGACCTTCGAAGACAAGGGCGGCGCGCGGCGCACCGACAGCGGCGTCACGCTGATCCAGCGTCAGATGCCGGTGTTCACGCAAGGCGCGCCGGCCTACGACGTGCTGGTCGCTGCCGACGAGAGCGAGGTGTTCGGCTCCTACCTGCCCTATCGCACCTGGGATCCGCGCCCCGTCGCCGGTTCGGCCGGCCTCGTGCCGCGCAGCTGGGACGCATCGCAGGACCAGTGGGGCGCGATCCAGATGCAGAACCGCTTCATGAAGCTGAATTCGCGGCGCATGACCGCGCGCGACATGCAGGCCTGGACCGCGGTGCGCATGATCGGGGAAGCCACCTCGCGCACCAATTCAGGTGACGTCAAGAAGGTCACGGACTTCATCAAGGCTCCGGATTTCTCCGTCGCGGCCTTCAAGGGCACGCGATTGACCCTGCGCGACTGGAATTTGCAGCTGCGCCAGCCGATCCTCCTGGTCGACGGCCGCATGGTGGTGTCGGTCTCGCCGCAGGAAGGGTTCCTGCACCAGGTCTCCGAACTCGACACGCTCGGCTATGATCGTCCGGAGAGCAAATGCAAATTGAAGTGAGCGATGTGAGATGAGATCGAGCTGCCACCGCGACGACGCTGCGCCCCCTCCCCCGATTGCGGGGGAGGGTTGGGGAGAGGGTGTCTCGGCTCGCCAGAGCCCCCAAGAGGAGAGAACCCTCACCCGCATCGCATCTTACGATGCGATGCGACCTCCCCCGCAAGCGGGGGAGGTGAAACCAATTCGCAGCGGAATGCCACGCATGTGGCGTGTTGGGCTTCTCGCCGGATTGGCGCTGGCGGCAGCGCCCGCGCAGGCCTTCGTTGCCTATGTCTCGAACGAGAAGAGCAACACGGTCTCGGTGATCGACACCGATAGCTGGACCGTGACCAAGACCATCAAGGTCGGTCAGCGCCCGCGCGGCATCGATTTTACGCGCGACGGCAAGTTCGTGATGGTCGCGGTCGGCGACGACGACACCATCCAGGTGATCGACGCCAAGACGCAAGTCGTGGTCGACAGCCTGCCCTCCGGCCCCGATCCTGAACTGTTCGCCCAGGATGCGGCCGGAAAAACCCTCTACGTCGCCAACGAGAACGACAACACGGTGACCGTGATCGATCTCGAGAAGCGTACCCGGCTCGGCGACATCCAGGTCGGCGTCGAGCCCGAGGGCATGACCATCAGCCCCGACGGCAAGACGCTGATCAACACCTCCGAAACCACCAACATGGCGCATTTCATCGACACGGCCACGCGCCAGATCGTCGCCAACGTGCTGGTCGATGCCCGGCCGCGCTATGCCGAATTCAAGCACGATTCGTCCGAAGTGTGGGTATCCTCGGAGATCGGCGGCACCGTCTCGATCATCGACCCCAGGAAGCACGAGGTGATCGGCAAGGTCACGTTCGAGATTCCGGGCCTGCGGAAAGAGGCGATCCAGCCGGTCGGCATCGGCATGACCAAGGACGACAAGACCGCCTTCGTCGCGCTCGGACCGGCCAACCGCATCGCCGTGGTCGACGTCGCCTCGCGCAAGGTGACGAAATACCTGCTGGTCGGGCAGCGGGTCTGGCACATGGCGTTCACGCCCGATGAAAAATATCTGCTGACCACCAACGGCGTCTCGAACGACGTGTCGGTCATCGACGTCGCCGCGCAAAAGGTGATCAAGACCATTCAGGTGGGCGAGCTGCCCTGGGGCGTCGCGATCGCGCCATGACCAGCCCTGCGCCGAGTCCCGAACCACAGGAGGCGCCGAGGCTGGAGACGGCGGCGGTGCCGGCGCTGTCGATCGACGGCGTCAGCCATGCCTATGGGGCGCGCCGGGCGCTGATCGACGTCTCTTTCGATGTGCAGCCGGCAAGCTTTACGGCCCTGCTCGGCCTCAACGGCGCCGGCAAGAGCACGCTGTTCTCGCTCATCACGCGCCTGTTCGGCATCCAGTCCGGCCGTGTCGTCATCTTCGGTCACGACATCAGCAAGAGTCCCGGCGAGGCGCTCCGGCTGCTGGGGGTGGTGTTCCAGCCGCGCACGCTCGACCTCGACCTGTCGCTGACGCAGAACCTGCTCTATCACGCCGCACTCCACGGCATCGGCCGGAGCGAGGCCGCAGCCCGCAGCGCCGAGCTGCTTGGCCGCATCGGGCTGGAAGAGCGCGCCGGCAGCAAGGTGCGCGATCTCTCGGGTGGACAGATGCGGCGGCTGGAGATCGCGCGTGCGTTGCTGCACCGGCCGCGGCTCTTGTTGCTCGACGAGCCGACGGTCGGCCTCGATGTCAAGGCGCGCGCCGACATCATCGGCCAGGTCCGCCAGCTCGTGACGGAGCAAGGCATCGGCGTACTCTGGGCCACGCACCTGTTCGACGAGATCATGCCCAGCGACGACCTCGTGGTGCTGCACCAGGGCAACGTGCTGGCGCGGGGGCCTATGAGCCGCGTCGTCACGGAGGCCGGCGCGCAGGACGTCAACACCGCCTTCATGCGCCTAACCGGTGCGCAAGCGATGCCGGGAGGCGGCGCATGAGCAGCATCACGGCGCGCGAGGCCTCGCGTGGCTTCTCATTCGCCGAGTACATGACCTGTCTCGCCGGCATCGTCTGGCGCGAGGGCCTGCGCTTCCTGCATCAGCGCGAGCGCTTCGTCTCGGCGCTGGTGCGGCCGCTGGTCTGGCTGTTCATCTTCGCCGCCGGCTTTCGCCAGGTGCTCGGTATCTCCATCATCCCGCCCTACGAGACCTACATCCTCTACGAGGTCTATATCGCGCCCGGACTGATGGCGATGATCCAGCTCTTCAACGGCATGCAGTCCTCGCTGTCCATGGTCTACGACCGCGAGATGGGCAACATGCGCACGCTGCTGGTGAGCCCGCTGCCGCGCGGGTTCCTGCTGTTCTGCAAGCTGCTGGCGGGGACCGCGGTGTCGCTGGTCCAGGTCTATGCGTTCCTTCTGATCGCCTGGTTCTGGGACATCACCCCGCCGTCGTCGGGCTATCTCACCGTGCTGCCGGCGCTGATCCTGTCCGGGCTGATGCTGGGCTCGCTCGGCATGCTGATCTCCTCCGGGATCAAGCAGCTGGAGAACTTTGCCGGGGTCATGAACTTCGTCATCTTTCCGATGTTCTTCGCCTCCTCCGCGCTCTATCCGCTCTGGCGGGTTCAGGAGGGTAGTCCCTATCTGTACTATCTCTGCGAGGCCAATCCGTTCACCCATGCGGTCGAGCTGATACGTTTTGCACTCTACGGGCAGATCAACTGGATCGCGCTGGCGGTGGTCACAGCTTGCACAATCGTCTTCATGATCGGTGCAATTCTAGCCTATGATCCCTCGCGTGGGCTGGCGCGACGGGGGCCCGCAGGAGGCGAAGGATGAAGGTTCTGGCGATGGCTGTTGTGGCGCTCGCGCTGTCGGGCACGGTCGCCCGCGCGGCCGATCCGCGCTACCCCAACTGGCCGTGCACGCAGGCCAAGGTGCCGGAGATCTCGCTCGCCGCCGTCTGGGCGGGGCCCGCGCTCGACGACGCCGAGACCAGGTGGAAGAACGACGCGAAAATCACCGCACTGGTCGCAAAGCTGTCGGCGCGCAAGACCCCGATGGACGAGGCCGCGAAGCTGGTGAAGGACTTCCTGGCTGCCTCTTCCGCCGACAAGACGACCAACGCAAAGCTGCTTTTCGCCGGCCTGTTCGATACCCTCAACGCCCAGCGCTCGCAGGTCATGAACGGGCTCGAACGCGTCAGCCGCAAGCAGCGCGAGGCCGCCGACAAGATCCGCGAGGAGGCAATCCAGCTCCAGGCGCTTCAGGGTGCCACGCCGCGGGACGAGGCCAAGGTCGAGGCGCTCAGCAACGAGCTGATCTGGAAGACCCGAATTTTCGAGGACCGCAACAAGGTCGTGCGGTTCGTCTGCGAAGTTCCAACCACGATCGACCAGCGTTTGTTCGCGCTCGGCCGCGTGATTCAGCAGGAGATGGAATAGCGTCAGCTTCCCTGACGGCAGTCGTAAGTTCCCGCGATAGCGTCAGATCGTTAACCCTCGCCGCGGCTATCCGGCGGAACCAAATCGATCTAGGATGGCTTGTCGAAGTGAACTCCAGGACGTCGGGAGGCCTCGATGGGAACCACCAAGTTTATCTGGGCGGGCGCTGCGGCCCTCAGCCTGCTCGCAACCAGCGCTGTTGCTGACGACATGACCGGCATGGTGATGCGGATCGATCGGCTCAACGGCACGATCTCGATCCAGCAGACGCAGAAGGGCACGGTCGGCGCCAGCACCGGAAGTGCCGGCGCGCTCCAGGAATACAAGGCCAAGGACGCCGCGATGCTGGACGCCGTTCATGCCGGCGACAGGGTGAACTATTCTGCGACCGACAATAACGGCACCGGCACCCTGACCAAGTTGCAGAAGCAGTAGGACTCGGCTGCACCGTCATTGCGAGGAGCTCTTGCGACGAAGCAATCCAGGTCCTTCAGCGGAGGGACCCTGGATTGCTTCGCTGCGCTCGCAATGACGTGGAGAGAGTAGCGCCGCGCTTTGGATCTCGAGCTGCCGTCGCCATCCAGTCGCTACTGCTCCGGCCGCGGTTCAGGCTGCGACTCTTCTGTCGGAAGCTTGGCCCGCTCCCATCCGTCGGTGCCGTCGGGGTACCAGGCGATGTTGGAATAGCCATAGGCCAGCGCGCGCTTGGCGGCGTTCCAGGACATCCAGCAATCGGCGAGGCAATAGATCACCAGCAGCGCGGCCTTGTCGCCGCCCGAGACACGAGCGAGCCCGCGCTGGAAATAGTCATCCATGGCCGGCGGCAAGGTGCCGTAGCCGGTATCCGGCAGCCAGACGCTGCCCGGAATATTCCTGCGCGGCGCATCGCGCCACACCGTGCCTTCCGGAAGATTCTTCGGCTTCGGTGGGCGCGGCAGCACGTCGATGAACACGCCACTCTTGGCGCGCCAGATCGCTTCGGCTGCCGCCGTGGTCAACACCCGCCCGCCGGCCAGCGTCGCCGGCACCGGCGCGCGATAATTGTCGGCGCGATAATTCTCGGGCTCGAACGGCTCCTGCTGCTGCGCCTGAACCGGCGCTGCCAGCACGACAGCGACGAGCACAACGGCGCGAAGCCGCCTCATGGCGCCTGCCTCACGGCGTTTTCTTGGCCGTCTCTGCATTGAGCGGCCGATCGCTTTCGTCGAGCAGCGGAACGCCGAAGTCGAGCAGGATCTTGTTGATCTCGCCCTGGTTCTCCTGGATCAGCTTGTTGAGCTGCCGTTTCCAGTTCTGGTCGGCGGGACGCACGCCCATTCCGATGCGATAGACCAGCTTCGGCCCCGTGGTCTCCTTGACCAGCGGCGTGACATGAAGCGAGCCGACCTTCTTCGCGTAGTAGCCGGCCATCGGACCCCACAGCACGCCGGCGTCGATCTTGCCGGCCGCGAGGTCGTCGATCATGGCCTGCGCCGAATTGTCGTAGCGCGTGTCGACCATCAGCGGATAGGGTTTTGCACTGCTCATCAGGCCGGCAATGGCCATGTTGGTCGCCGGCGGGGTGCCGGCGACGATGCCGACATGCTTGCCCTTCAACTTCGGATCCTCCAGCGAATCTACGCCGTCGAGACCGCTGCCGGTCTTGGCGACCAGCGCATAGGTAGTGCGGTAATAGGGATTGGTGCCCTGCACGACGTCATCGCCCTGCGGAAAGCCCATGATGACGTCGCAGCGATGCGCGCCCAGCGTCATCCGCACGAAGCCCGTGGCTTGCGGGAAGAAGACATAGTCGAGCTTCTTCTTGAGCCTGTCCGCAAACAGCTCGGCCAGCTTGTTCTCGAAGCCCTCGCCCTTTTCGTTCGAGAACGGCAGATTGCGTGGATCGGCACAGACGCGCAGCACGTTCGGGTCGACCAGTTCGAACGAGAGGTCGCCGCTGTCATTGGTCTGCGCAACGGCGACATCGGCGAGCGCGCAGGATGCAACCAGGGCCCACAGTGAAAACAACCAGCGACGATGTCGTCCGGCCTCCGTCATCGCGCTTCCTCCTCGTTTTGTTTGAATGCTATCCATGCAACGCATGACGCGCCATGTTTTGCCAAACCCTGCTGGGTTTCCTTTGTTGCAGTGCAATGCAGGCCATCCTTTGAACTGAGGCGGAAAAGTGTCTCGCATCGCTCGAGTGATCGCAGCCTTGTCCCTGCTGGGGACAGCAACGCTAGCACGGGCCGGGGCGGCCGAATTGCCTGTGAGCGAAGTCGCGCCGGGAATCTTCGTACACTCCGGGGCCATTGCCCTGATGAGCCGTGAGAACGAGGGCGACATCGCCAATGTCGGCTTCATCGTGGGCGATGATGCCGTGGCTGTCATCGACACTGGCGGCAGCGTGCGCGAAGGCGAGGCCCTGCTGGCGGCGGTGCGGGCCCGTACGCCCAAGCCGATCCGCTATGTCATCAACACCCACGGCCACCCCGACCATGTCTTCGGTAACGCGGCCTTCGCCACCACAGGCGCAAGCTTCGTCGGCCATGGCAAGCTGCCCCAGGCGCTCGCGACGCGCGGGCCTCACTATCTCGACAATTTTCGCCGCATCATGGGCAGCGAGCTGATCGATCCCGTGAGGATCATTGCTCCCACCCTCCTGGTTTCGGACACGATGACGCTCCATCTCGGGTCGCGTCGCCTGACCTTGCGTGGCTGGCGGGCCGGACATAGCGACAACGACGTCACCGTGTACGACGAGACGACCAAGACCCTGTTTGCAGGCGACCTCGTCTTTCTCCGCCACATTCCGGTCATGGACGGCAGCATCCGCGGCTGGCTCGACACGTTGAAGGAGCTGGAGGCGATGCCGGCGCAGCGTGTCGTTCCCGGTCACGGCCCCGTGAGCGACTGGCCCGCCGCGCTGGCCGACGAACGGCGTTACCTGTCAACGCTGCTGTCCGACGTCCGCGCCTCGAACAAGAAAGGCGAGCCGATCCGGGCCGCCGCCGACAAGGCGGCTGCCGAGGAGCGACCGCGCTGGGAGCTGTTCGGCGATTACAACGCCCGGAACGCAACTGCAGCATTCTCGGAAATTGAATGGGAGTAGCCAGCGCGCTAACATGCGCAGGAGATCGGCTTCGCTGACATCCGGGGACGAGATCGGCTTCGCTGTCTCAGAAAACGAGACCAGCTTCGCTGCCTCGGAGAACGAGATCAGCTTCGCTGTCTCGGAGGACCATGACCATGACGGGATGCACACGCCGCCTGCCCCTGATCGCCGCACTGCTCGGCATCGCCTTTGCCGTGCCGGTGCAGGCCGAAGAAGCCTACGATCCCTGGCCGGGCCTGGTGCAGGACATCTTCAATGGCCGGCCGATGAATGACGGCAGCGCCGTCATCGGCATCGAGATGCCGTATCGCGCCGAGGACGCGGCGATCGTGCCGGTGACCCTGCGCAGCAAGCTGTCGCCCGCAGACAGCCGACGCATCCGCTCGATCACGCTCGTGATCGACCGTAACCCGGCGCCGATGGCGGCGAAATTCGAGCTCGGCGCCGATGCCAATGTCACCGAGATCTCGACGCGCGTGCGCGTCAACAATTACACCGACGTCCACGCGGTGGCCGAGCTCAGCGACGGCCAGCTCTATGTCTCGAAGGTCTACGTGAAAGCCTCCGGCGGCTGCTCGGCGCCGGCGGGAAAGAATGTCGAGGAAGCCGACGGCCGGCTCGGCAAGATGCGCTACCGGCAATTCGCGCGCGAGGAGGCGCTGGCGAGCCGCGTCCGCGAAGCGCAGATCATGATCGGCCATCCCAACAATTCCGGCCTGCAGATGGACCAGGTCACGCAGCTCTATATTCCCGCCTTCTTCATCAACCAGCTGAAGCTGACGCAGGACGACAGCCCCGTGCTGTCGATGGAAGGCGGCATCTCGATCTCGGAAGATCCCAATCTGCGCTTCACCTACGTCTCCAACGGCGCCAAGCGTTTTCGCGCGGAAGCCAGGGACACGGAAGGACACGTGTTCCGCAACGAATGGGATGTCGAGAAGCCGGGGACTTAGTTCGTGACGCTTGCTCTGATTCCCTCTCCCCTTGTGGGAGAGGGTGGATCGCCGCGTAGCGGCGAGACGGGTGAGGAGTACCTCTCCGCACAAGAGCTCGCGGAGAGATACCCCTCATCCGGCGCTTCGCGCCACCTTCTCCCACAAGGGGAGAAGGAAGAAATCTTCAGAAGCACCGCACCTCGGCTTCCGCCTGCGCACGCCGCAGATCGTTCATTGCCGTGTTGGCCTGCTCCGAGGTGCGGAACTGGACGCCGAGATTGCCACGCACCTGCGACATGCTGAGCGCGGTCTCCGCGGTCACATAGCGCTCATAGGGGATGATCGAGGCCACCACGTCGATCGAGCAGGAACATTGCTCGATCGATTGCCGGCTCTCGCCATTGGCCTTCATGCAGCCATAGACGTACTCCGCGCGCGCCGACGTGGGATAATCGTTGGCGTCCTCGGCCTGCGCCACGCACGCCGTCGCCGCCAGCACCGTCAATGCGGCGACAATCGGTCGTAGCTGTCCGGCCAGTTTCATGTGCATCCTCCCGCTGGTTGCGATCGAAGCTATGCTATGCCTATTGTCCTGAAAAGCACTCTGTCAGAGGAAACGGCTCACAAGGTGATGAGAGCACTTGGCCTGATAAGGGCACTTGGCCTGATAAGGGCACTTGGTCGACCTTTGGCGGTCGCGGCGACGCTGGCGCTGACGCTGGCCGCACCCGGCCGCGCCGCGGAGACCATCCGCCTTGCGGTGCAGAAAACCGGAACGTTCTCCTGGGAGCTGGCCGCGATCCGCGCCAGCGGGCTCGACAAGGAAGCCGGCCTCGCGCTGGAGGTCACCGAGCTCGCGAGCACCGAGGCCGGCAAGATCGCGATGCGCGCAGGCAGCGCCGACATCATCCTGTCGGACTGGCTGTGGGTGTCGCGCGAGCGGGCGCTCGGTGCCAAGCTCACCTTCTATCCCTATTCCAGTGCGCTCGGCGCGGTGATGGTGCCGGCGTCATCGCCGATCAAATCGCTTGCCGACTTGAAGGGCCGCAAGCTCGCCGTCGCGGGCGGAGCGATCGACAAGAGCTGGCTGCTGCTGCAGGCGCGCATGAAGCAGGACGGCATCGACCTGAAGTCGGAGGCGACCGTCGTCTATGGCGCACCGCCCTTGCTCGCCGCCAAGGCGCTCGACGGCGAGATGGAGGCGAGCCTCAACTTCTGGAATTTCTGTGCCCAGCTCGAAGCCAAGGGTTTCAGGCGCCTCGCCGGCATCGAGGACATTCTACCGAAGCTAGGCGCCAAGGGCGCCGTCTCCGCGGTCGGTTACGTCTTCGACGAGAACTGGGCCGCGAGCCATCGCGACGCCGTGGCGCGCTTCATCGCCATGACCCGCAAGGCCAAGCAATTGCTGGTCAGCTCGGATGCGGCCTGGGACAAGATCGCACCGCTAACGGGCACGAGCGATGTCACCCTGCTCAAGACCTATCGCGAACGCTATCGCGACGGTATTCCACGCCGGAGCATCGCCGAGGAGGAACAGGACGCGCGCGTGCTGTATCGCGTGCTGGCCGAGATCGGTGGCCGAGATCTCGTCGGCCCCGCGGCCGAGCTCGATCCCGGCACGTTCTACCACGCCGTGCCCGGAGACTGAGGTGCTGCGTCTTCTCTCCTTCGCCCTGCTCCTCGCGACCTGGTGGATTGCCGCGCTGTTCGTCGGCGGCGCGAAGCTGCCGTCCCCGCCGGCAGTGCTGGAGGTGATGATTGCGGAAGCCTCATCCGGCGCGCTGTTCCTGCATCTCGGCGCCACGCTGGCGCGCGTCGCGCTCGCCTTCGTGCTGGCGATGTCGCTCGGCAGCGCCATCGGTTACCTGATGGGACGGGTCAGGCTCGCCGACCGGCTCGGCGATCCCTGGCTGATCCTGCTGCTCAACCTGCCCGCACTAGTCGTGATCGTGCTGGCCTATATCTGGGTCGGCCTGACCGAGACCGCCGCGATCGCGGCGATCGCCATCAACAAGTTGCCGACCGCCGTCGTCACCTTGCGCGAGGGCACCCGCGCGCTCGACCGCTCACTCGACGAGATGGCGAGCGTGTTCGCGATGCCGCGCTGGCGCGCATTCCGCCATGTCGTGCTGCCGCAGCTTGCACCCTATATCGCGGCCGCCGCCCGCTCCGGGCTGTCGCTGGTGTGGAAGATCGTGCTGGTCGCCGAGCTGCTCGGACGTCCGAACGGCGTCGGTTTCGAGATCGGCGTCGCCTTCCAGCTGTTCGACACGCCCCGGCTGCTGGCCTATTCGCTGACATTCGCCGCGGTCGTGCTCGTGATCGAAACTTTGCTGGTGCAGCCGTTCGAAGCCCGCACAACACGGTGGCGGCCCCGTGCGGCTTGAGGTCGACATCACGGGCAAGACGTTCACGAGTGCCGCGGGCGGGACCCACGAGGTGCTCGCGCCGCTCAAGTTCGCGCTTTGCCCCGGCGAGGTCGGCGTGCTCATCGGTCCGTCCGGCTGCGGCAAGAGCACGATGCTGCGCATCATCCTCGGGCTCGATGACGATTTCAGGGGCCATATCACGCGGCCGCCGCAGGCGCGGATCGGAATGGTGTTCCAGGAGCCCCGGCTGCTGCCTTGGCGCTCGGTCGAGCAGAATGTGCGGCTGGCTGCGCCTGATGTGACCGAGGCGAAGCTGTCGGAGCTGTTCAGGATTCTGGAGCTGGAGGCGCATCGCAGCCACTTTCCCGGCGAGTTGTCGCTCGGCCTTGCCCGGCGCGTCGCGCTCGCGCGCGCTTTCGCCGTCGAGCCCGACCTGCTGGTGCTCGACGAACCCCTCGCCTCGCTCGACGACGCCCTCGCCGGCCGGTTGCGCGACGAGATCGCAATGCTGGTGGCGCGGCGTCCGGTGATGACGCTGCTCGTGACCCATAGTCTCGACGATGCGATCCGGCTCGGCGACCGCCTGTTGGTCTTGTCGCCACGCCCCGCGCATATCGTGCAGGAGGTGCCGATCGCCATTCCGCGCGCGATGCGCAGCGAAGCCGATCTCGGCCGCATCAGGGCCGAGCTCGCGGCCTTGCCGCTTGAATCGAAGTGAGAACGCGTGGTCAACTGGACAGATATATCGAGGGAGATTCACCCATGCGGCGAACGCTGATTGCGATCGGCCTCCTCCTGGTTGCGGCGCCGAACGCCGCACTGGCGCAGGCCAAGGGCAAGGGCATCAGGCTCTGGAACCTGACCACGGAGACGATCTCCGGATTCCAGCTCTCACCGGCCGGCAAGACCGATTGGGGGCCGAACCAGTGCCTGAACGACAAGGACAAGGAGGTCGACCACGACGAGCGGCTGCGCATCGCCGGCGTCGAGCCCGGCCGCTACGATGCCAAGGTCGGCTATCCCAATGGACGTCAATGCGTGGTCCGCGACATCGAGATCAGGGCCGACGCAGTGTTCTCGATCGCCGACAAGGATTTGAAGGACTGCACCAAGTAGCGAGACGCCTCACGCCTTGTCGTTCGGGTGCGGATATTCGCAGCGCCACCGCACCGCCTGCCACTTCGGATGCTCACCGACCCATTGCGCGATATAGGGCGGCGCGGCCATCATGCATTGACGAGGCGACCCCGAATAGTTGAACAACAGATGCTGCTCCTCGCAGGTCGCAGGCGAGAGCACCGCACACACAGTCACCACCAGGTCAATCGCGTTCATGCCGGGATCCTCTCACGGGGACGACGTAAGACTATCACAAAGAGCTACGGTGTGTATGGAGGGGGAAGTTTCAATTTGCCGGTGCAGTTGGCGGGAACTGCAGGTGGACGGCTCGGATCCCGTTCCCCCTGTGGGCCCGGGAAAGCCCTAGAAATTCACCCCGAACACCATCCGGGCCTGATGGCGCTCGAAATTGACGAGGTCGAGATTTCCGCCCGATCCGGCCGGGCGTCCCCAGGTCTGCATGCTCCAGCTCATGGTCAGGCGTGAGCGGTTGGACAATTGGAAATAAGCGGTCGGGCCGACGAACAGGGCCTGGCCCGAAAGCTCGCCAAGGCCGATGCCGTCATATTGCCGGAAGTAGCGCAGCTCGCCGCCGAGCAGCACATTGGGCCGCGCACGCACCAGGCCAGCCAACGCCGCCCCGATCGTCGAGCTCCTCTCGGACACGCCCGCCACCTCGAAGCGCTCCCATTCCGGCTGATAGATCAGGTTGAGAGCGCCGATGGCGAAGTTCGGAATGAGCTCGCGGTCGAACGCCAGCGTGAATTCCGTACCGTACATCCGCCCTTTCGCGCCGCTGGTCTCGTCGATCCGGTCGCCATGGAGCTCTCCGGCGATGGTGAGGCCGAACGGCGCACGCGCGCGGTCGAGCAGGCGGTAGCGCAAATCGAGCGAGGCGCCCTGGAAATTGAACTGGCGGCGGTCGTCGATATCGGGAACGCCGGTGACGTCGTGCAAGCTCGCGGTGCCGCCGACCTCGATGCGGACGTTCGGCAAAGGCACGACTTCGATCTCGAATTCCTGCTCGAGGGCGCGATATGTACCGCCGCCCCTGCCGAAGCGCCCCGTGGTCTGGCTCTGGAATTCGCGCTCGCCGGGATTGCCGATATCGGTGCCGATCATGAAGCCGAAGATGTGCTCGGTATCGAAGCCATCCTCGGCGCGGACGCATTCCGGCAGAAGCACGACCGCGCAGGCAGCAATGTTCCAGAAGCTGTTGGCTCTCGCGCGCATTTCCGACACTACCACGGCTTCGACAGCGTTTGCCATCGAAGCCGCGGCAGGTCGTCAGTCTTACTTGCGCGCAGCGCAGGCGTACATGTTGATTTCCATGCCGACCGGCACTTCCACGATCTTCGGAGCTTTCCAAGCCATTCGGGGTCTCCCAAGGTATTGAGCGCGACATCGCGCGGCGCAAAACCTAGGGCTGCGTCAGGTGCAGTTCAAGCCTCGATTCGTCGGCCGAGCGCGTCTGTGTCGATTCTTCGCGGCTGCATTTCTCTCTCGGACAAAGCCAGTTCGCTCTTGGTCAAGCACGACCTGCGGAGACGCCGGCTGTGCGACGCACCGCGAATCTAATCGACACGAACGACACCGCGCCGTCAGCAGTCTTTGCCGGCCATTGCCGAGCCGCTCGGCTTGGCGCCGTCGGCCCGCTGAGCTGCCGTCGGCTCGCTCTGCATTTGCCGCTGCGCATCTTCGGATGAGGCCGGCGTTTCGCCGCTCGCACGATTCATCGTGCTGGTCGGCGGGTGCTGGCTGGAATCGCCGGCTGAGCCGGACGAGTGCGATTGCGCTGCGCCAACGGTGACCGGACCAGAGCCGGCATCCTTATTGGTGCTGGCACTGCCCGTGTTGCACGGTCCGGCGACGGCGAGGCCGGCGCTCAAGGTCAGGATCGCGCAGGCGGCAAGAACGGTACGTTTCGTGGTCATCTGCATCTCCTCTTCTCCCGCCGCGCGGCCCCGGCGCCGGGCGGGATATCGCGGAGAGAACAGACCGAGCTGCCTGATGTTCCCAGTGCCGGCTCGCAAAAGCCGCCCTCGTCACGCTTGTTCCGATTGCCCGCTCAACGCATCAATCGCAACAGCGCACGGCCGGCGCGCGAGTTCAGCTCCTTCGCATCCAGCGTTCCATCCTTGTCGGGATTGGCCGCATTGAAGCGCTGCTCGACCACGGACAGGTATTCGTCGAGCGTCAGCGTCCCGTCGCGGTCGGGATCGGCAGCGGCGAGTTGTTTCGCCGTCAACCGTCCGCGCAATTCGCGGGCATCGAGCGTGCCGTCGCGATCCGGATCGAGCTTTGCGAACAATCCGGCCGCCACCTTCTTGACCTCCGCCAGATCGAGCGTGCCGTCGTTGTCGGTATCGAACAATTTGACCGCATTGCCGGAGGCCGACCACGCCGGACCGGACAACAATGCAAGCGATAGCGCAAGTGCAACTGAGAGACGCGAAATCATCAAGACCTCCAGACCAAGAGCCCCGGTGGCGGGACGGGCCAGCAATGAGATAAGTCCGCGAGCGGGTCCGGTTCAAGTCCTGAATTACAACTTGTGCGCGCTACAACTCACGGAAACCCTGCGGCTCGGCCGGACCACCCTGGATCGGAGCCGCTTCGTGGCGCGGAATTTTCCCAGCGTCTCTGCACAAGTCCACCGGTTTCCATGAAGTGACCAGCGCAAGCTTCGAACGATATCGGCACCACACTTACGACTTTCGTATTGACGCGTTTTGCATTCGGGCGGAGATTTGTACTTGCAGCGTCAAAAGGCGCGCATATTGGGAGGAACGGATGAAACGCTTTGCGATGGCCGCGGGCCTCGTCATGCTTGCGTCGACGTGTGCAAGTGCACAGACCACCGAGCAGTTGGTCAAGGGCGCGACCGACACATCGAATGTTCTCAAT
The DNA here is from genome assembly GCF_024585125.1 of Bradyrhizobium sp. WBOS08. NCBI lineage: Bacteria > Pseudomonadati > Pseudomonadota > Alphaproteobacteria > Hyphomicrobiales > Nitrobacteraceae > Bradyrhizobium > Bradyrhizobium sp. WBOS08. The sequence goes on from NZ_CP028988.1 coordinate 79,883, forward strand.
TACGGGATGGGCTACCATCTTCAGCGCTTCTCGACGCTGAACCAGATCAACAAGGATACGGTCAAGAACCTCGTCCCGATCTGGAATTACAGCTTCAACGACGATCGTAGCGAGGAATCCCAGCCCATCGTCTATCAGGGCGTCATCTACGTGACCACGCACAACGCCACCATGGCGGTCGATGCCAAGAGCGGCAAGCAGATCTGGAAGAGCAAGATCGAATATCCGGCCGAGACGCCCCGCATCGTCTGCTGCGGCATCATCAACCGCGGCGTCGCGATTCACGAGGGCAAGCTGTTCCGTACCACGCTCGATGCCCACGTGGTCGCCATCGACGCCAAGAACGGCAAGGAGCTGTGGCGGCAGAAGGCGGCCGACATCAAGGAAGGCTATTCGATGACCATCGCCCCGCTGGTCGCCGAGGGTGTCGTCATCACGGGCGTCTCAGGCGCCGAGTTCGGCACGCGCGGCTTCATCGATGGATGGGACCCGGCAACCGGCAAGCATCTCTGGCGCACTCACTCGATTCCTTCGCCGGACGAGCCCGGCGGCGATACCTGGAAAGGCGACACCTGGAAGCTCGGCGGTGGCTCGACCTGGATTACGGGCTCATACGATCCCGAGCTGAAGACTGTCTATTGGGGCACCGGCAATCCCGGCCCGTTCAACGCGGCGGTACGGCCGGGCGACAATCTTTATACCTGCTCCGTGCTGGCGATGGATCCCAAGACCGGCAAGATCAAGTGGCACTACCAGTTCTCGCCCAACAATCCGTTCGACTACGACGCGGTCGCCGAGATGGTCCTCGCCGACATGAACGTCGAGGGCAAGCCGGCCAAGGTGCTGATGAATGCCAACCGCAACGGCTTCTTCTACGTGCTCGACCGCACCAACGGCAAGCTGCTCGCGGCCAATCCTTACGTAAAGGTGAACTGGGCGACCGGCGTCGACATGAAGACGGGCCGTCCGGTCGAAACCGACGTCGCCAAGGATGCGCGCGAGGGCAAGAAGGTGACGGTCTATCCGTCGATCCTCGGTGGCAAGAACTGGGAGCCGATGTCGTTCAATCCGCAGACCGGCCTTGCCTACGCCAACACGCTGAACTTCGGCGGCAAGTACAAGGCCGAGCCCGTCACCTTCAAGCAGGGTGAATGGTATCTCGGCATGGACCTGAGCGATCCCTGGGAGTTCGGGGACGGACCGCGCGGTCACCTCAAGGCCATCGACCCCATGACCGGCAAGTCGAAATGGGAAGCGCCGAGCGACATTCCGCGCTTCTCGGGCGTGCTGTCGACCGCGGGCGGCGTCGTGTTCTCGGGCGCCCTGACCGGCGAGTTCGAGGCCTTCGACGCCGACACCGGCAAGAAGCTCTGGCAGTTCCAGACCGGGTCCGGCATCGAGGGCCAGCCGGTCACCTGGCAGCAGGACGGCGTGCAATATGTCGCGGTGACCAGCGGTTACGGCGGCGTCTACTCGCTGTTCTCCGGTGACGAGCGGCTTGCCAAGGTGCCGCCCGGCGGCTCGCTGTGGGTCTTCGCGGTCAAGCAATAAACACAGGCACGATGCTGAGAGAAATGCTTCACAAGACGGTGGCGAGCCTCGCCACCGTCGCGGTGCTGACGGTCGCGCTTGCGGCGACCGTTCGTGCCGCGGACGACGCGAACGGCAATCCACTGCAGGCTCAGATCGACCACGGCAAGTCGACCTATGCCTCGAAATGCTCGCACTGCCACGGCCCCAACCTGATGAACTCCGGCACCATCACGCCGGACCTGCGCGCCATTCCCGACGACAAGACCCGCTTCGTCACCACGGTGAAGAACGGCAAGAACAACAAGATGCCGCCCTGGGGCGACATCCTCTCCGACGACGAGATCGGGAATCTCTGGGCGTTCGTCTCCAGCCGGAGAAAGCCATGAGGAGCCGGGCCGTTGCATGGAGCGTTGCTGCGCTGCTTTCGACGATGGCGTCGGCCGCGCTTGCGGCCGACGATCCCCTGAGGATCTGTCTCGACGAGGACCGACCGCCGCTCTCGATGCATCGCCGCGGCAAGCCGGACGCCGGCTTCGACGTGCTGCTGGCGCAGGCGGTGGCCGAGCGGCTCGGACGTACGCTGGCGATCCAGTGGTTCGAGACCAAGCTGGACGAGGATTCGAGTCCCCAGCTCGAGGCCAATGCGCTGCTCTCGGATGGGCGCTGCTCGCTGGTCGGCGGCTACGCACTGACCCAGGATTCGCTGGTTGCCCCCGGAATGAAGACGGCGCGCCTACCGGGCTTCGCCGGGGCCACGCGCGACGACCGGCGGCGCCGCATCGCCCTCGGCGTGCTCGCGCCGAGCCAGCCTTACGTCTATTCGCCGATGACAGTGGTGCTCGGGCCGAAGGCAAGCGGCCGCAAGATCGGCGACATCGGCGATCTCGCCGGGCTTCGCCTGGTCGTCGAAAGCGGCTCGCTCGGCGACGCCATCCTGATGACCTTCGATAAGGGGCGGCTGATCGACAGCATCACCCATCTCGTCCCCGGCCGCGACGATCTCCTCGGCGCGCTGCAGCGCGGCGACCATGACGCGACGCTGATCGACCTTGCGCGCTTCGATGCCCACCGCGCCGCGCACCCCGATACGTCGCTCGCGGCGTCCGGCTATTACTATCCGATCGGCGCCAATCGCGGCTATGTCGGGCTTGCCAGCGATGGCGCGCTGATCGAGGCCGTCAACAAGGCACTGAGCGCCCTCGCGGCCGAGGGCAGAATTGCCGAATTCGGCAGGCAGGCAGGCCTCACCTATCTACCGCCGCGCGAGCCCGCCATTCTGGGCGACGTCTGGACCAAGATCATCCAGCGGTGAGTCTCTCGTGTCCCGGACGCGGTGCGGCACGCAGTGACGCTCCGCCGAGCCGGGACCCAGCAGGCCACGCAACTCGCTGCTGAATGGGCCCCGGCTCTGCAGCGCACCGCGGAAGTCGCGCTGCGCCGCGTCCGGGGCACGAATCTGCTCTGACGTCGCGAACGGGAAGGTGTGGCGAATGCGCCAATCTGTCTCGCCTGACGCCCGTGGCAGCGCCAGCCTGGTGCAGTACCCTGCCCGGAACCGGGAGAGAATCATGTCCAAGACAATCGATCGCCGCCACTTCATCGCCGCCGGAGCCGGCGCATTCGCGATGCCTTTCGTCTCGCGCGGCGCCTCGGCTCAGGCTGCATCACAGGGCCCTTGGCCGTCGCGGCAGATTCGCATGATCTGCAGCTATCCCGCCGGCGGGCAGACCGACCTGCTCGCGCGCGCCTACGGCGAGTTCATCTCCAAGCAGGTCGGCAAGACCGTGGTCGTCGAGAACAAGCCCGGCGCCTCCGGCGCGATCGGCACGGCGGAGGTCGCCCGCGCCGAGCCCGACGGCCACACCATCCTGTGCTCGATCTCGACCACCTACATCATGAACCGGTTGGTGATGAAGAATCCGGGCTACGACATGGACAAGGATCTGACCCTCGTCAGCGTCATTCCGGGCGCCGGCCTGCTGCTGGTGGCCAACCCGAAGACCGGGGTCAAGACGCTGGAGGATTTCGTCGCCTTCGCGCGCAAGAGCGGCAAGGTGAATTTCGGCACCTACAGCGCGGGCTCGGCCCCGCACATGACGATCAACGAGCTCAACAAGCAGTACGGTCTCAACATCGAGCCGATCCATTACCGTGGCGAGGCGCCGATGTGGACCGGGATGCTCGAAGGCACGCTCGATGTCGCGATGGGAAGCTACACGGCGGCCCAGTCGGTTCTGCAAAGCGACCGCGGCACCGTGTTCGCGGTGCATTCGAAGAAGGTCGACGCAATTCCGGCCATCAAGACCCTTCCCGAGCAGGGCGCGACGTCGAAATTCTTCACCGTCAGCGGCTTCACCGGCTGGGCCGTGCCGAAGTCAACGCCGCAAGCCGTCGTCGACCGCCTCGCCGAGCTCTGCGTCGCCGCCAACAACGATCCGAAAGTGAAAGAGGTTCTCACCACTTTCGTGCTCGAACCTGCCATCGGCTTCAAGGAGACCAATGCGCTGTACCAGCGCGAGTTGCCGATCTGGATCGAGAGTGCGAAGTCCCTCGGCCTCGAGCCGGCCTGAGTCTCCGGGCAGGCGCCGGTCGGTCTTCGCGGCCCGGGGCTCGACCAAAGTCCAGTGCTGGACACGCATTCTGCCGCTATGATTGCGCGTCTCTGCGGACAACATGGGCCGAGCGCATGACACCGGATGCAGTCGCCGTCGCCGTTTTGATCATCCTGCTTTTTCCGATGGGCTATTTCACGCTTGCCTCGCCCGCCTTCCTGCTGGTGAAGCTCGACATCCGGCCGGTCGGTTTGCTGCTGCGCGGAATGTTCAACGCCCATTTTCTGGTGATGCGCATTGCGGGACTCATTGCGACGGTGGCTTTGCTGCTCGATGGTCGTCCGCTCGCCGCGATCGGCATCGGCCTGCTTGCAGCTGTCGCGATCGGCGGCCGCGGCTGGTTCTTGCAGCGGATGGACGAACAGCTCAGCGCCAGCGAAGCTGGCGATACCGGTGCCGCGGGGCGGCTGCGGAGGCTGCATTGGAGCGGAATGCTCTGCAACGCCGTGCTGCTTGCCGCTCTCCTGGCCAGCATTCCCTACATTTCCGCGTCGGCGTGAGCGGGATTTGGCCGATCGCGCGAATTGATCGCGGCAGAGGCTTCGGCAGCGTCTGATCTAATGCTCGTTTGAGTTCGCCGCGCTCTGCTGCGCCTTGTGGATCGAGGACGGCACCACGCCGAAATATTTCCGGAACACGCGGCTAAAATGCGACGAGCTGGAGAAGCCCCAGGAGAACGCGACGTCGGTGATGGTCTTGCCGGCGTGAGCCTCGAGTTCCTGGCGGCAGTTCTGCAACCGCGCCTGCCAGATGTAGTCGCTCACCGTGGTGCCGCGCTCCGAGAACAGCATGTGCAGATAGCGCTTGGAGCAGCCGAGCTCGGCGGAGATCTGGTCGATGCACAGATCCGGATCGCGCAGATGCTCGCGGATGAAGAACTGCGCGCGCACATACATCGCTTCGGGCCCGACCCGGTCGAACATCGTGTCGGCTTCGCGCAGCGGCAGCAGCAGCAGGTCGATCAGCGAATCGGCGACGCCGACCGCGCTGTTCGCCGAAAGCTTGGCCGCCTCGTCGAAGGTCGCATGGACGAAATCGTGGGCGATCCGCCCCGTGCCCGTCTTCGCCGACAGCTTGCACGCCGGCATCCGCTGCGAGGGAAATCCGCGGTCGCGCAGCAGCGCCTTCGGCACGATCACCACGTCGTGACGCGTGAAGGCCGGGCTGATGATCGAATGCGGGCAGGAGACGTCATAGGCGATGATATCGCCGGGGTTGATCTCGATGTGGCGGCCTTCCTGCTCGAAATAAGACACGCCGTAGGTCTGGAAGTGAATCTTGATGTAGGGATGCTCATTGGCCTTGGCGCGCGCCAGCGTGTGCGCGATGCGATGCTGGCTCACCTCGATCTGGCAGAGCTTCAGGCGCGAGACGCTCGTGTAGTCGATGCGGCCTTCGAGCGAGGACGCCTCCAGCGGATCGACGTCGAAATGCCCACACAGGCTCGTCAGCCCGTCGATCCAGCTCTGGATCTGGCGCTTCGGCGTCATACCGGTCGTCGAGAGCGTGTGAATGGTGTCGGACATTAATCCAGCCACTGTTTTGATCCGGAGCTTCGACGCGAATCGCGACCAGTGCTTGCTGAAGCCCTCAGCCGTGATTGCGTGACGTTTACCTCGAATTTGAGCGGTCTCTTGGCACGAGCGCCATCGTTCCATTGCCACCCTTGAAAGTTAATCCTCCGCCTTAGTTGCACCGCCGTCAAGGGGAACCTGAGCGTTGAAAGCGCCTCCATGCCGCACGGAAGCCGCTGAATTCGCTACTGCAAAATCAAAATCTTTTCCTCCGTGCGCTGTCGAGCAAACCGGGTTCTCTCTTGGGCAAGTTTCCCGATGGCGAAGTCGTTAGGGATTGCGGCAGGAACAACAAGAACGGGCCGCTCCTGCACGTGGACCCGTGGCTCTCATCAGGAGGAGGAAACAGCACAGCATCGTTTCTGGTCCCGATCGTGACCGCCCTGCACGAGCAGACGCCGGACGAGACGTCCGGTGAATCAATATTGCTTCGGAAAAATAACGAGACCAACGGAGGAATGACTATGCGCAAGGTGCTACTGGCGACCTTTCTTGGCTCCGCGGCGGCTCTCGCCGTCGGGAGCGCCTCAGCCAATGACGCGCTGATGAAGATGTCGCAGAACCCGAAAGACTGGGTAATGCCGGCCGGCGACTACGCCAACACTCGATACTCCAAGCTCAACCAGATCAACGCACAGAACGTGGGCAAGCTCCAGGTGGCCTGGACCTTCTCCACCGGCGTGCTGCGCGGCCACGAAGGCGGCCCGCTGATCATCGGCAACATCATGTACGTCCACACGCCGTTCCCGAACAAGGTCTACGCCATTGACCTTTCGCAGGAGAACAAGATCATCTGGAAGTACGAGCCGAAGCAGGATCCGAACGTGATTCCCGTGATGTGCTGCGACACGGTTAACCGTGGCGTGGCCTATGGCGACGGCAAGATCTTCCTGCATCAGGCCGACACCACGCTCGTCGCGCTCGATGCCAAGACCGGTCAGGTCGCATGGAGCGTCAAGAACGGCGATCCCGGCAAGGGCGAGACCGGCACATCCGCACCGCTGGTCGTGAAAGACAAGGTGATGGTCGGCATCTCCGGCGGCGAGTTCGGCGTTCAGGCCCACATGACCGCCTACGACATCAAGACCGGCAAGCTGGTCTGGCGCGGATATTCGGAAGGTCCGGACGACCAGATCCTGGTCGACCCCGAGAAGACCACCGCGCTCGGTAAGCCCGTCGGCAAGGATTCGAGCCTCAAGACCTGGCAGGGCGATCAGTGGAAGATCGGCGGCGGTGCCACCTGGGGCTGGATCTCCTACGATCCCGAGCTGAACCTGATCTATTACGGCTCGGGCAATCCCTCGACCTGGAACCCGAAGCAGCGTCCCGGCGACAACAAATGGTCGATGACCGTCTGGGCTCGCAACGCCGATACCGGCGTCGCCAAGTGGGTCTACCAGATGACGCCCCATGACGAATGGGACTATGACGGCGTCAACGAGATGATCCTCTCGGATCAGTCGATCAATGGCCAGCCGCGCAAGCTGCTGACGCATTTCGACCGCAACGGCCTCGCCTACACCATGGACCGCGTGACCGGCGAACTGCTGGTCGCCGAAAAGTACGATCCGAAGGTGAACTGGACCTCCGGCGTCGACATGGACAAGAACTCCCCGACCTACGGCCGTCCGAAGGTGGTCACGCAGTATTCGACGGAAGCGGGCGGAGAGGACAAGAACACGAAGGGCATCTGCCCGGCCGCGCTCGGTACCAAGGACGAGCAGCCGGCGGCCTACTCGCCGGACACGCAGCTGTTCTACGTTCCGACCAACCACGTCTGCATGGACTACGAGCCGTTCAAGGTGAGCTACACCGCGGGCCAGCCCTATGTGGGCGCGACGCTCTCGATGTACCCGCCCCCGGGTGAAACCCACATGGGCAACTTCATCGCCTGGGATAACAAGACCGGCAAGATCGTCTGGTCGAACAAGGAGCAGTTCTCGGTCTGGTCGGGTGCGCTCGCAACCGCCGGCGGCGTGGTGTTCTACGGCACGCTCGAAGGCTACCTGAAGGCGGTCGATGCCAAGACCGGCAAGGAGCTCTACAAGTTCAAGACTCCCTCCGGCATCATCGGCAACGTGACCACCTATGAGAACGGCGGCAAGCAGTATGTCGCAGTGCTCTCCGGCGTCGGCGGCTGGGCCGGCATCGGTCTGGCGGCAGGTCTGACCGATCCGACCGCAGGTCTCGGCGCAGTCGGCGGCTACGCGGCCCTCAGCAACTACACGGCACTCGGCGGTACGCTGACCGTGTTTGCGCTGCCGAACTAGGCCCATCAGCATCGCTCCGGCGCGTGGATCAGCTCCACGCGCCGGCTCGTCTCCCCCGGGCTCCTTCGAGGATAATCTCTTGCGTAAAATCTGCTCTGTCATTGCTGCGATGATCTTGGTTGCGTCCGGAGGAATTGCGGTCGCGGACGGTCCGGGTGATCCGGCCGCGGTGAAGAAGGAAGACGACGGCAAGTGGCTCGATAAAGAGGGAACACCGACCTACAAGATTTCGGCCGACGGCACCGTGGACTGGTTCACCTATTCCGGATACCGCCGCTATCACTCCGACTGCCACGTCTGCCATGGGCCTGACGGCATGGGCTCCACCTACGCGCCCGCGCTCAAGGATTCCGTCAAGACGATGAGTTACGGCGACTTCCTCGGCGTGGTGGCCTCCGGTCGCAAGAACGTCTCGACCGCACAGGAGAACGTCATGCCGGCCTTCGGCGACAATCCGAATGTCGCCTGCTACATGGACGATCTCTACGTCTATCTCCGCGCCCGCTCCACCGAAGCATGGGGCCGGCAGCGTCCCTCCAAGAAGGAGGAGAAGACAGAGGCCTACACCAAGGCGGAAGACGCCTGTATGGGCAAGAAGTGAACGCTACGAGGACTGCCAAGACCACTTCCTGGCGTCTTATGAGAATTTGAGGAGCTACCGATGAAGACACGTGCCGCCGTCGCTTTCGAAGCCAAGAAGCCGCTCGAGATCGTCGAGGTCGACCTGGAAGGCCCGAAGACCGGCGAGGTCCTGGTCGAGATCAAGGCGACGGGCATCTGCCATACCGACGCCTATACGCTCGACGGCTTCGACAGCGAGGGAATCTTCCCGTCGATCCTGGGGCATGAGGGCGCGGGCATCGTCCGCGAGATCGGCCCCGGCGTGACCTCGGTGAAGCCGGGCGATCACGTCATTCCGCTCTACACGCCGGAATGCCGGCAGTGCAAAAGCTGCCTCAGCCAGAAGACCAATCTCTGCACCGCGATCCGCGCGACGCAGGGCAAGGGCGTGATGCCCGACGGCACCAGCCGTTTCTCCTACAAAGGCAAGCCGATCTACCACTATATGGGCTGCTCGACGTTCTCGAACTTCACCGTGCTGCCCGAGATCGCGGTCGCCAAGATCCGCGAGGACGCCCCGTTCGACAAGAGCTGCTACATCGGCTGCGGCGTCACCACCGGTGTCGGCGCCGTCGTCAACACCGCGAAAGTCGAGCCGGGCGCCAACGTGGTCGTGTTCGGCCTCGGCGGCATCGGCCTCAACGTGATCCAGGGCGCCAAGATGGCCGGCGCCGACAAGATCATCGGGGTCGACATCAACGACTCCAAGGAGGAGTGGGGCAAGCGGTTCGGCATGACCCACTTCGTCAACCCGAAGAAGGTGACCGGCGACATCGTCCAGCACCTCGTCGGCCTCACTGACGGCGGGGCCGACTACACCTTCGACTGCACCGGCAACACCACGGTGATGCGGCAGGCGTTGGAAGCCTGCCACCGCGGCTGGGGCACCTCGATCATCATCGGCGTCGCCGAAGCCGGCAAGGAGATCTCCACCCGCCCGTTCCAGCTCGTCACCGGACGCAACTGGCGCGGCACGGCGTTCGGCGGCGCACGCGGCCGCACCGACGTGCCGAAGATCGTCGACTGGTACATGAACGGAAAGATCCAGATCGATCCGATGATCACCCACGTGCTCAAGCTCGAGGAGATCAACAAGGGCTTTGACCTCATGCACGAGGGCAAATCCATCCGTTCAGTCGTCGTGTTCTAGCCCGAAACCGTCACCCCAAGGAGGATCGACCCATGACTGTTGCACTCCACCCCTCGATCGACAACGGCCTCAAACAGGGCAGCGGCAGCTTTGCCGGCGGCACGCTCGTCTGCAAATGCAAGGACCATCCGGTCAAGGTCGGCATCAAGGGCGACGTCGCCCACAATCATGCCTGCGGCTGCACCAAGTGCTGGAAGCCGCAAGGCGCGACATTCTCCGTCGTCGCCGTGGTGCCGCGCCAGAACGTCACCGTGCTCGAGAATGGCGACAAGCTCCAGATCGTCGACCCCTCCGCGGTGATCCAGCGCTACGCCTGCAAGGCCTGCGGCACCCACATGTACGGCCGCATCGAGAACAAGGGCCACCCGTTCTACGGCCTCGATTTCATCCATCCCGAGCTGTTCCAGGAGCAGGGCTCGCAGGCGCCGCAATTCGCCGCCTTCGTCTCCTCCGTGATCGAGTCGGGCGTGAAGCCGGAGCAGATGTCCGGCATTCGTGCACGGTTGAAGGAAATCGGGCTCGAGCCCTATGATTGCCTGTCACCGGCGCTGATGGACGCGATCGCGACCCACGTCGCAAAAGCCAAAGCCGCCTGAGCAAGGCCGCTAGACGTTCGCCGGCCCCCGTCCGCTCGATGGCCTCGACCAGCGCCAGCGAAGCGGACGGGCCCGGTGCCGGGACGATCGCGGCGATGCCGCCGCCTCTGCAACTCACGTGGCCATGAGGGTGACGAGCTCCCTCAGTCCTGGTCTCTGAATGACTGCGTAGCGCCTCCGACTTCCGTCTCGAAGTCCCGGCGTCTGCGTTTCTCCCTCCCTCGACTGAGGCATCCTGCTTCGTCCGTGCAGTCTTGCTGGCGGACGAAGCCTTTTTAGCCGCAGTCACGTTTTGCGAACGCGACGTGCAGGCGGCGCGCCGGTGCGCCCTGCTTTTGACAAATCATCGATGCAGTCTTTTCCCGGTGAGAACACCCGGCTGTGAACGCCGGGCCGGCGCGATCTCTGCTACGATCGCGCCGTCACGATGCCGCGCGACATACAATCAAACAAGAACAAACGGGAGGTATCGACCACATCCGGACATCGAGATTCGTATTCCTGCCCCCCGCCGGGATCTGCCCGTGCGGGATCGTGGGCCGGGATGTGATGCAACTGGCAATTGCGCCGATCGACGTCGGCGACTTTTCAATTTGGCATGCTTATGAAGAGCGAGGGATGACCATGATCAAGGTGAAGATCAACGGACAGGAACAGAGCTGGGACGGCGACCCGGATCTCCCGCTACTCTGGTTCCTGCGTGACGAGGTCGGGCTGACCGGCACCAAGTTCAGCTGCGGCCAGGCTCTGTGCGGCTCCTGCACCGTCATCGTGGACAAGCAGGCCGTGCGGGCCTGCATCACGTCGGTGAACGACGTCGCCGGACGAGAGGTCACCACGATCGAGGGGCTGCATCCGAACGGCGATCACCCGGTGCAGAAGGCCTGGCGCCAGGTCAACGTGCCACAATGCGGCTTCTGCCAGGCCGGCCAGATCATGCAGGCCGCCGCGCTTCTGATGGACAACCCGAAGCCCTCGCACGACCAGATCCGCGAGGCGATGTCCGGCAATATCTGCCGCTGCGGTTGCTACCAGCGCATCGAAAACGCCGTCCATCTCGCATCGACGGGAGTGTGACATGAATTTCATCGACAATCCCCGCAAGCTTCGCGGCTTCGAGAAGCATATCAGGGTCGAGAAGGTCTCGCGCCGCAGCATCCTGAAGGGGCTCGGCGTCACCGGCGGCTTCGTCCTCGCCGCCCCCGTGATGTCGCGCCAGGCGATCGCCTATGAGACCGGCGCCGGCAAGATGCCGCACGGCGTCGTGGTCGATCCGCGCGTGTTCGTCTCGGTCGCCCCGGATGGCATCGTCACCATCGTCGGGCACCGATCGGAGATGGGCACCGGCGTGCGCACCAGCCTGCCGCTGATCGTGGCCGAGGAAATGGAGGCCGACTGGAACAGGGTCAAGGTGCAGCAGGCCCACGGCGACGAGGTCAAGTTCGGCAACCAGGACACCGACGGCTCGCGCAGCACGCGGCACTATCTGATCCCGATGCGCCAGATCGGCGCCGCTGCCCGCACCATGCTGGAGCAGGCTGCGGCGAAGCGTTGGGGCGTGCCGGCGACCGAGGTCAAGGCGGTCAATCATGAAGTCGTCCACAGCGCCAGCGGCCGCAAGCTCGGTTTCGGCGAGCTCGCAGCCGACGCCGCCAAGCAATCGGTGCCTGCAATCGAAGGCCTCAAGCTGAAGGACCCCAAGGACTTCCGCTACCTCACCAAGGGCCAGATCGGCATGGTCGATCTGCACGACATCACCACCGGCAAGGCGCGTTACGGCGCCGACGTGCGGCTGCCGGGCATGAAATATGCCGTGATCGCGCGCCCGCCGGTGACCGGCGGCAAGCTCGTCTCGTTCGATCCCGAAGCGGCGCTGAAGGTCCCCGGCGTCGAGAAGGTGATGAAGGTTCAAGGCTGGCCGTGGCCGTCGAAATTCCAGCCGCTCGGGGGCGTCGCCGTGATCGCACGCAACACCGGCGCGGCGATCAAGGGCCGCGACGCATTGAAGCTGACCTGGGACGACGGCGCCAACGGCAAGTATGACTCGGTCGCCTACCGCAAGGAGCTCGAGGAGGCCTCGCGCAAGCCCGGCCTCGTCGTGCGCAAGGAGGGCGATGCGGAGGCGGCCTTGAAGGGCGCGGACAAGGTGATTGTCGGCGAGTACTACCTGCCGCATCTTGCTCATGTCAGCATGGAGCCGCCGGTGGCGGTCGCCGACGTCAAGGGCGACAAGGCCGAGATCTGGGCGCCGGTGCAGAGCCCGGGTGGCACCCGCGAGGATGTCGCCAAGACGCTCGGCATTCCCGAAGGCAATGTCACGGTCAACGTCACGCTGCTGGGTGGCGGGTTCGGACGCAAGTCGAAATGCGACTTCGCGCTCGAAGCCGCCCTGCTGTCGAAGGAGCTCGGCGTGCCGGTCAAGGTGCAGTGGACGCGCGAAGACGACATTCACAACGGCTTCCTGCACACCGTCTCGGTCGAGCGGATCGAGGCCGGCCTCGACAAGAGCGGCAAGGTGATCGCCTGGCGCCACCGCAGCGTGGCTCCCAGCATCGCCTCGACCTTTGCCGCCGGCGCCGTGCATCAGGCCCCGTTCGAGATCGGCATGGGCCTCGCCGACCTGCCGTTCGAGATCGCCAACATCTCCTGCGAGAATCCGGAGGCAGCCGCGCGCACCCGCATCGGCTGGTTCCGCTCGGTCTCGAACATCCCGCGCGCCTTCGCGGTGCAATCGATGGTCGGCGAGATCGCGCAGGCGACCGGCCGCGACCAGAAAGACATGCTGATCGAGCTGATCGGCTCGCCTCGCATCGTCAAGCCGAACGTGAAGGACCTCTGGAACTACGGCGAGCCCCAGGAGAGCTACCCGATCGACACCGCGCGCCTGCGCAAGGTGGTCGATCTGGTCGCGGAGAAGGGCGAATGGGGTCGCAAGGTGCCGAAGGGCCATGGTCTGGGCATCGCGGTGCACCGCAGCTTCGTCAGCTACATCGCGACCATCGTCGAGGTCGCCGTCGACGACAAGGGCAAGCTGACGGTGCCGCGGGTCGACACCGCGATCGATTGCGGCACCTATGTCAACCCCGAGCGCATCGCCTCGCAGATCGAGGGCGCGGCGATCATGGGCCTCAGTCTCGCCAAATACGGCGAGATCACCTTCAAGGACGGCAAGGTGCAACAGAAGAACTTCGACGACTTCCAGCTCGTCAGGATCGACGAGTCCCCTGCGGTGACCAACGTCTACATCGTGCCGCCCGGACCCGACACGCCGCCGAGCGGCGTCGGCGAGCCCGGTGTCCCGCCCTTCGCGCCGGCGCTGATCAACGCGATCTTCGCGGCGACAGGAAAACGTATCCGGAGCTTGCCGATCGGCAAGCAGCTGGAGGCGTAGGACGGAACGGAAGCGGCCTCGCGCCGTTTCCATCGATCTGACAGGAGCAGATCGATGACCAACCTCTCAAAGGCGCTCGCAGTGTCGCTGTCGAGCGCCTTTCTTTTGACGGCCGCAGGCGCATTTGCCCAGAGCAATACCGCGCCGCCGGCCTCGGCCACCCGTCCCAGCACGCCGGACCAGACCTCGCTGCCCAACGCCAATGCCCCGCCCGCCTCGACCACCCAGACCACCGGGCAGCATAATCCGGATCCGAAGGTTCAGGAGATGAACCAGAAGGAGAAGGACAAGGTGGATCGCCAGGGCAAGTAAACTTTTGCGACCTCATGCCGTCGTGGCCGGGGGCCATCCACGGCCTTTGTCGCGGCACAACGACCGCAATGCCCGGGCCTTCGTCGCGCCGAAGCGGCTACGGCCGCGCAGGCGGGACCGGCCCGGACGTGACGACGCGTGTGCGGCCCGCGGGCAATCCCAGCGCACAAACAAAAATGCGGCGGACGTTGCCGTCCGCCGCATTCCCACCCCCTGCTGCTCCGCTGTCTTCGATCCGCCCGCGGAGCTATTTCTTCAGCGCGAACACCCAGACCACGCCGCCCTGGGGCACATTGGCTTCGATGCCGATGTTGTTGGTCACCAGCGCGTCCTGGATGCGCTGCGCGTCAACGCCCCAGCCCGACTGGATCGCGATGTACTGCGTGCCGTCGATCTCGTAGGACACCGGCATGCCGACGATGCCGGAATTGGTCTTCTGCTCCCAGAGAAGCTCGCCGGTCTTGGCGTGAAAGGCCCGGAAGTTGCGGTCGTTGGTGCCACCGACGAAGACGAGGTCGCCCGCCGTCGCCGTGACCGATCCGAACAGTTGCGACTTCGGGAAGTTGTGCTGCCACACCTTCTTGCCCGTGGCGGGATCCCAGGCCTGGAGCTCGCCGAAATGATCTGCTCCCGGCCTCGTCTTCAGGCCGATGTCTTCCGGCTTGGTGCCGAGCCAGAGCTCGCCTGGCTTGAGCGGGACCTTTTCGCCGGTGAAACCGCCGCAGAAATTCTCGTTGGCAGGCACGTAGACGAGGCCGGTCCTCTGGCTATAGGCAGCCGACGGCCAATCCTTGCCGCCCCACAGCGACGGACAGAACTCGACGCGCTTGCCCATCACCGGCTTATGCGCGGGATCCACGATCGGCTTGCCGGTCTCGTCGATGCCCTTCCAGACGTCCGTATGAACGAACGGCCAACCGGCGACATAGTTGATCTTGGTCGGCGTCCGCTCGAGCACCCAGAAGATGGCATCGCGTCCCGGATGCACCAGGCTCTTGATGGTGCGGCCGTTGCGCTGCAGATCGATCAGCATCGGCGCCTCGACCTCGTCCCAATCCCAGGAATCGTTCTGATGATACTGGTGGTAGGCCTTGATCTTGCCGGTGTCCGGATCGAGCGCGAGTACCGAAGAGGTGTAGAGATTGTCGCCGGGATGGGAGTCGCCGGGCCACGGCGCGGCGTTGCCGACGCCCCAATAGATCGTCTTGGTCTCCTTGTCGTAATTGCCGGTCATCCAGGCCGAACCGCCGCCGTTCTTCCAATCGTCGCCCTGCCAGGTGTCGTGACCGGGCTCGCCTTCCCCGGGGATGGTGTAGGTCCGCCACAGCTCCTTGCCGTCCTTGGCATCATAGGCAACGACATAGCCGCGCACGCCGAACTCGCCGCCGGAGCCGCCGACGATGACCTTGCCGTCGACGATCAACGGCATCAGCGTCAAGTACTGGCCCTTCCTGTAGTCCTGGACCTTGGTATCCCACACCACCTTGCCGGTCTTGGCATCGAGCGCGACCACGTGATCGTCCGTGGTGGCGAGGTAGAGCTTATCCTCCCACAAGCCGACGCCCCGGTTGGTCGGATGCAGTTGGAACAGATCGTCAGGGAGCTGCCGCTTGTAGCGCCAGTATTCGTCGCCGGTCTTCGCGTTCAGCGCGATCACCTGCCCCATCGGGGTCGTCACGAACATCGCGCCATTGTTGACGATCGGCGGCGCCTGGTGGCCTTCGACCACGCCGGTGGCAAAGGTCCAGACCGGCGTCAGGTTCTTCACGTTCGAGGTGTTGATCTGGTCTAGTGGACTGTAGCCGTGCCCGTCATAGGTGCGCCGGTAGAGCATCCAGTTTTTCGGCTCCGGATTCTCCAATCGCTGTGCGGTGACCGGCGAGTAGTTCTCGATCGGACCGGACACGGCGGCAGTGGATGCAAGACACGTGAAGGCGACGAAGCCGGACAGTAACCATTGCTTCCTGGTCATGGAAGTTTTCATGGACGTTCCCCTTTTTCATCCGTTCTGAATTCTTGTTGTGAATTCTTGTCGTTCGTCCCCCGTCCGCCGTTGGCGGATGCGGCCTTTCGTGACGCGGGCCCGGCCCGCAACCGTCCATCATCCTGGCTGCGCGCCACCTACCTTTCCCATGAAATTGCCGGCGATGCTGAGCGAACCGTCAGCCAGCGCCAGCGGCAGCGCGGCGAGCCGTCGCGGCGCCGGTCCGAACACGACTTGCGCGCCGGCGCGCGGATCGAATTCGGAGTTGTGGCACATGCATTTGAACACCTCCTTGTCGCCGACATCGCTCTTCACCCAGGCGGTGACGGGGCAGCCCGCATGCGAGCAGATCGCCGAATAGGCGATGATGCCGTCGACGGCCCGCGCGCGGGTCTTCTCGTCGAGCTCGGCGGGATCGAGCCGGATGATCAGGATCTCGTTGAGCCGCGAGCCGCTGCGCACGACCGATGTGTTGGGATCCTTCGGCCATGCATGCACCGGCGGTCCGCCGGCGTTCAGATCGGCCGCGGTGATCAGCTTTCCCTCCTTGTCGCCTTGTGAGTAGACGAGCACATCGCCTTTCTGGGGCCGTTCGTCGGACCCGGGCGGATCCTCACCTGCGCGCGCATGCGCGGAGCAGCCGAGGCAGGCGGTGACGGCGAGCGCGCCGAGCAGGACCGTTCGCCGCGTCTGCTCGGCATCGACCTCGGCGTCGGGTTCCCTGGAGTATTCGGACGATGAAGATTTGGTGGTGAACGATGCGCGGGACATGTTCACAAGCAGGCGCTGGAACTCTGCCGAAAACAAGGCGAAGAATTGGCACTGCAGTGCATCAATATGGCTTTGCTCGCGTTGATTGAGCCAGACCGAATGCAACCAAAGCGTTTTCGCGATTGCAACGTCACGCCGCGCGATCGGCATGATGATTTTGCAGATCAGACCGATGGTGCCGGAATTGGTGCAGTGCGCTTTTTATCGCGCTGCGCAAGCGCAGCGCGACCGCCGCATAGGCTGCAGACAGCCGGTCTCGTCAGGGCCTGAGCACGTGGCGCGGCGCGGCGATCGAACCGGCAACGGTTGCCGACGCCATTTCGAAACTGTCGGCGATGCGCCGCGCCTTGTCGATGAATAGGCTGGCCGCCGCCGGTGGGCAGACCTCGCGCGCGGTCTGCTCGAACAGATCGAGCCAGCGGTCGAAATGGTCACCAGCCAAGCCGAGCGGCAAATGCGCCCGCATCGGCGAGCCGTGATAGCGGCCGCTCATCAGCACCACCGAGGACCAGAAATCCTTGAGCTTGGCGAGATGCTCGTCCCAGTTCTGCACGATTCCAAACACCGGCCCCAGCTTTGCATCTTCGCGCACCCGTCCGTAGAAGCGGGTGACGAGTTCCGCGATCATCTCCTCGGTGATCCCGGTGCGCTCGATCGCATCCTGCGTCAACAGGCTTCGCCGTGCGGCCGCCGCCTCGCGCTCGGCCTTCAGTCGATCCGACATGTCTCTCTTCATCCGTTTCGTCTTTCCCTCTCCCCTTGTGGGAGAGGGTGGCTCGCCGCGAAGCGGCGAGACGGGTGAGGGGTCTGTCTCCGCGCACTCCTCAAGCAATGGAGATTGCGGAACCAACCCCTCATCCAGCGCTTCGCGCCACCTTCTCCCACAAGGGGAGAAGGAAGGGCGCCTGCGTCAGGTTAGGCGCAATGCGCCACGACCGTCTTTGTCGCAACGCAAATAACCTGGCTCACGTACCGTAGCTGTAAAAGCCCTGCCCGGTCTTGCGGCCGAGATGGCCGGCATCGACCATTTCCTTCAGCAGCGGCGCTGGCCGGTATTTAGGATCGTTGAAGCCCTTGTAAAAGACCTCCATCACCGAAAGCATGGTGTCGAGCCCGACCAGATCGGCCAGCGCGAGCGGCCCGATCGGATGGTTGCAGCCGAGCTTCATGCCGGCGTCGATCTCTTCCGCGGTCGCGATCCCTTCCTGGAGCGCGAAGATCGCTTCGTTGATCATCGGGCACAGGATGCGATTGACGGCAAAGCCCGGGCTGTTCTTGGCGGTGATCGCCACCTTGCCGACACGCTTGGCGAAATCGAGCGCCTTGGCATGGGTGTCGTCGGAGGTCTGCAGGCCGCGGATCAGCTCCAGCAGGGCCATCACCGGAACCGGGTTGAAGAAGTGCATGCCGATGAAGCGATCGGGACGGTCGGTCGCGGCGGCGAGCTTGGTGATCGAGATCGACGAGGTGTTGGTTGCGACCAGCGTGCGCGGCGACAAGGTGGCGCAGAGATCCTTCAGGATCTTGACCTTGAGCTCCTCGTTCTCGGTTGCGGCCTCGATGACCAGGTCGCAATCCGACAGCTTCGCCCGGTCGGTGGTGCCGGTGATGCGCTTGAGCGTGGCGTCGCGGTCGGCAGCCGACATCTTCTCCTTCTTGACCAGGCGCTCGAGGCTGCCGCCGACGGTCGAAAGCCCGCGGTTCACGGCCGCATCGGAAATATCGACCATCACGACCGAGAGCCCGGCCGCCGCGCAGACCTGCGCGATGCCATTGCCCATGGTCCCTGCCCCGATGATGCCAACGGTCTGGATCATTGCCTCATATCCTTCATCCTTGCGGGCGCGCCGGCCGGCACGGCCCATTGTTCCTGCACCAGGGTCTAGCACCGCCACAACGCGGCTGCGACCTGATCTGCCCTCTCCTTAAAGCATCCAGGGCCGGAATAAAGCCGCCCTCGGCCGCGAAACGGCACGATTTTGCCGCCCGGCAAGCGGTTTGACCCCGAATTTGGCCCGCCGCCGCCCGGCGGAGGGACGGCCGGCCTGGACGCTTCGGATCGCCCTTGAGCTCCACGAATGGGACCACGCGGCGCCCGCTTCTGGAAATTGCGCCGTGAATCGTGGTCTAGTCCGGGACAGGCCTGTTGCCGGCTCGCCGCGGCGAGACCGTGGGAGGGTCCGGAAGCAGCTCAGCCGCTGCTGAGCGCGGGGCTTTTCGAATGGACGTGATCATCTACCACAATCCTGAATGCGGCACGTCGCGCACGACGCTCGCGACGATCCGAAACGCCGGCATCGAGCCGCATGTGATCGAATATCTGAAGACACCGCCATCGCGGGCATTGCTGCAGCAGCTCATCGCACGCATGGGGATCGCGGTGCGCGAGGCGGTTCGCGACAAGGCGCCCGCTTACGCAGAGCTCGGGCTCAACGACCCCGCGCTGACCGACGATCAGCTGCTCGACGCGATGATGGCGCATCCGATCCTGGTCAACAGGCCGATCGTCGTGACGCCGAAGGGCGTCAGGCTTTGCCGTCCCTCCGAACGGGTGCTCGATCTGCTGCCGGCGCAGCGGCGTCAGGTGGGATGAACGACTTCGCACGATCGCGGTCGCGATCTTGCGCAGCGCCTCGACCACATCCTTGCTGCCTGATGTGTGCGCCGGATCGCACTTGGGCCCGACGACGATGAACTCTGACGTCGACGCGCTTGACGCCCTGCGCTTCCGACTTCTCGGGCAGCAAAGGGCCGAACAGGCCTGATTGTTCCGTCGAGGTGGTCGAGGCGACCGTGATGATGCGGTCCTGCGCGAACGCGATCGTGGACCAGAGCAGCAGCGCCCCAAGGGCGGAATTCTCCTCATGCGTTGACAGTCCCTCAATGGCCGCTTGGGACGCTGACGGGAACCCCCAACCTTCGACCGCTCAGGGTTGAAGCGACTGACCGCGATTCCGCAGGAACGTCGCTGGCGCAGGCGGATTGTCTGGGATGTATGGTCAAGGAGAATCCCATGAAGAAGCTCGTCTTGGCATCGGCATGCATCATGGCGCTGGCGACCGGTAGCGCCGTCGCGCAGACACAACCTGCCCCGAGCGCCTCGGGCCAGAGCGACGTCGGCCCCTCCTCGCGAGGTCCCGCCACCAAGGGCATGACGACCGGACGCTCGTCGAACATGCAGAACGAGGCCAGCGACGGCAAGGGTGCGCAGCAACCATCGGCCAGCGGCACCAACACCAACAACACGGGCAGCCAGACCGGCGGCAGCGCGGGCGCTGGCAAATAGTCGGACATATCGTGGTCGCGTCACGTCGGCGGCGGCGGATCACGCTCGGACTTCACGGCGATTGGTCTGTCGGTGATGACTGACACTTCATCAGGTCACCCACCGGCACCGACCACCCTGTTTGATGTTCTGCAATTGATCTCGGCTACATTGACAGAGGTGTGACGGCCGGGGCAGTTTTTCACATTGCTGACGAATCAGCGATTGCCTCACGCCGAGTATCTCTTGGACAACGCCTAGTGCTTTCGAGACTGATATCGTTGCTGCGCCGCATCCCTGCGGTGAAATGGGCGTTCACCCGGCTTCGGCCCGTGCCGCACGGCAGCAGCATTGATGCCACACCGGCCGTGGCAGACGTCTCGCCCGTCATCGTCCAGGACATCATCCAAGACATCGCGCCGCAAGAGGTCGTGGAAGCCGCTTCGACTCAGGTCGCCGAAATCAGCACGGCTTCGCGGCTCGACGAGGCCGAAAGCGAGGCCGCGGCTCCGTCCGCCGAGCATGATGCCGCGATCTCCGTCATCGCGGAGAGCCCGCCGGCAGCGCCAACCGAGGCCGGTGCCGGCGACGATTCCGCCCGGCACACGCCGTCCGACATCGAGCCGGTCGTCGAAGAGAAGGCTTCGGCCGCCGAGATCGACACCGCAACGGACGATGCTCCCGAGCCAGCCATCAGCAACGATCTACTTCCAATCGCGGCCGAGGCCGTCGCCGCGGTGGAAACATCGCCGTCGCCCGTCGAGGTCGAACGTGATCCACTTGATGCCCCTGCCCTTGTTGTCCACGACGATCGCTCCTCTGATGCCATCGTGGACGTCGAGCGAAGCGGAGACGCGCCGTGCGTCACGTCTGCCGATGCCGAAGTTCTGGTAGAGCCCGTCTCCGAGATCGATTTCGACAGCGGACCCTCGCCGGACGATGCGGCTGCCATCGCGCCGGTAATTGCGGAAAGTGCTGCGCCCGTCGCAGCGGTCTCCGCAGAGCACGACCCCGCCGACACGGCCAGCGTCATCACCGAGATCGCGCCTGCTCCGGCGCCCGTGTCGCCTGCTCCGGAAGTCCGCAGCGCGCCGCAGGTTCGCGCGAGAGCCGCGGAGCCCCTCGATCGCACCGCGCTGATCCGGCAACGCTGGGCGGAAAGCGGGATCAGGATGTGGAATCCGCGGCTTCACGGCACCGGCGAAGCCACGCTGAACATCCAGGGAAGCGTTGGGCTGCTGCCGCCCGCCCCCGGCGAGACGATGCCGCGCTATGACAAGCTGGAATTCAGGATGCTCGGTGGACAGATCGTCTGCGAGGGCGTCATCGTCGAGGGCCCCGCGCAGGCGAGCCAGCGCAGTTTCACGCGGCTCGCCGAGCCTGCGAAACTCGAGCGGGTCCGCGAACCGGCCCGGGAGCGCCAGGCCGCTCTGGCCTGATCCTCTACTCCTGCAACGAACGCCGCGATCTGCTCGGCTGATATTCCGACATGGGAGATCGCCCCTATGCGATTACCCTGCCCAGCGAGGAGAGGTGGGGCATGAGGTTGCGCCGACACGCATGGTTAGCAGAACGTAGCAGCGGCTTCTTGCCGGATTTTGCAGCCGATGCGCCCGCTTCTGCGGCCCCTTATCGTTAACGCCGCCTCACCGACGCCTGCGAACGGAAGAGGTGCTGTGGCGCCCGACCCGACCCGGTCCGTCGGTGCGCATCAATCTAACGCGCCCTTTACCCCCGTCATGCAAGATCGCCGGCGTTTTCAAGGTAGCCGGGGCTCGTATTGTCAATGCCTGTTGCAGATTTGAAGTCTCTTCTCGCCGCCGCAGTTCGGCTGTTTCGCGTTCCGGCCGACAATCCGGATCTGATGCGCGCGCAGTTCGGCGCCTTCTCCAAGCAGGTCCCGCTGCTCTACTTCATCCTCATGAGCAACACGATCGCGGTGGCCTACACCTACGTGAACGTGGCGCCGGACTGGCTGACGATGATCGTGCCCGGCGTGCTGACCGTGCTCGCAGGGTTGCGCGGCTATTGGTGGCTACGCCAGCGTCACCTGGTGCGCAGCGACGCCGACATCCTGCGCAATCTGCGCGCGACCAACTGGCTGACCCTGCCGATCAGTGCCGGATTCACCGCCTGGTCCTTCGCGCTCTATCCCTACGGCGATCCCTTCGCCAAGAGCCAGGTCGCCTTCTACATGGCGGTCACGGTGATCGGCTGCATCTTCTCGCTGATGCATCTGCGCTCGGCTGCGCTGATCGTGACGCTGATCGTCGACGTGCCCTATGTGCTGTTCTTCTTCGCCACGGGCGAGCCGACGCTGAAGGCGACGGCCGTCAACAACCTCCTGGTTTCCGGCGCGATGGTAACGGTGCTGTTCATCTATTACCGCGATTTTGCCGATCTCGTCGCCAGCCGCAAGTCGCTGCTTGCGCAACAGGCGGCGACGCAGGCGCTCTCGGACGAGAACTTCCGCCTCGCCAATCTCGATTCCCTCACCGAGCTGCCAAACCGCCGCCGCTTCTTCGCCGAGCTGTCGAGCGCCTTTGCCGACGCCGAGCGCAGGCACGTCCGCGTCGCGGTCGGGATCATCGACCTCGACGGCTTCAAGCCGATCAACGACAATTACGGTCACTCGGTCGGCGACCGCGTCCTGATCGAGGCGGGCCGGCGCATCCGCGAGGTCTGCGAGGGCTTTGGCCCGCAGCGCGTGGAATTCGCCCGGCTCGGCGGCGACGAGTTCGGCCTCATCGTCTGCGGCGACCCCGATGACGCGGACCTGACGCGCCTCGGCGAACGGATCGCCAGTCAGATTAAGCTGCCCTACCACCTCGACACCGCTCATACCGGCTTGTCCTGCTCGATCGGTTTTGCATCGTTCCCGAACTCCGCGACGACCTCGGAAGCGCTCTATGAATGCGCCGACTACGCGCTCTATCACGCCAAGCGCCATCAGCGCGGCCGCACCGTGATCTTCTCGAGCGAGCTCGAGGCCGAGATCCGCAGCCGTGGCGTGATCGAGAATCTGTTGCGCACCTCCGATTTCGGCGCCGAGATGGAGCTGGTTTTCCAGCCCATCGTCGATGCCATGAGCGAGCACACCGCGGGTTTCGAGACGCTGGCCCGCTGGCACAGTCCCCGTCTAGGCTGGGTCTCTCCGGCCGACTTCATTCCCGCCGCCGAGCGCATCGGCCTGATCCGTCCTTTGACACAGGCGCTGCTGGCGCGCGCCCTCGCCACGGCCAAAACCTGGCCCGAAGACCTCCGCCTGTCGTTCAACCTGTCCGCTCACGACGTCTGTGCCGCCGAGGGCATATTGCCGCTGATCTCGATTATCGAGAAAAGCGGTCTGTCGCCCCGCCGGATCGACTTCGAGATCACCGAGACTGCCGTCACCTTCGATTTCGTCCGCGCGCAGCAGTCGATCGCCACACTGAAGGCGATGGGTTGCGGCATTTCGCTGGACGATTTCGGCACCGGCTATTCGTCATTGAGCCACGTACACCGGTTGCCGCTCGACAAGATCAAGGTCGACCGCAGCTTCGTCGCCGAGATCAACGAGAACCCGGTCAGCCACAAGATCATCAAATCGCTTGCGGGTCTCTGCGACGACATGGAGATCGCCTGCGTCGTCGAGGGCGTCGAGACCCGTGCCCAGCTCGACAGCCTGCGCCGGCTCGGGTGCGATTTCATCCAGGGCTACTATTTCGCGAAACCTATGCCGGCCGATGCGATCGCCGAGTACCTGGCGAACGAACGCCAGCGTCTCGACGGTCACGGAGCCAGGGTCGTGGCCTGATCTCAAACCGCGCAGTAGCGTTCCTGGACGTCCTTGTCCGCGAGCAGCGCCGCAGCGCTGCTCTGGTGCACCACCGCGCCCTGGTCGATGATCACCGCGCGATCTGCCAGGCGCAGCGCCCATTCGACGTTCTGCTCCACCAGCAGCAGCGTCTTGCCCTCATCGCGCAGACGGCGAAACAGCACGCCCATCTCCTCGACGAGCACCGGCATGATGCCCTCGGACGGTTCATCCAGCAGGATCATCTTGGGTCTTGCGATCAGCGCCCGCGCGATCGCCAGCATCTGCTGCTCGCCGCCCGAGAGCGTCACGCCCTCCTGGTCGAGCCGCTCCTTCAGACGCGGGAAGGTTTCGGCGATCTCGTCGATTGCGGCACGCTCCTCGATCTCACGGCGGGCGGCGACGAGGCCGAGCCGCAGATTCTCGCGCACGGACAGTCCTGGCACGATACGCCGTTCCTCGGGCACGTAAGCGAGGCCAAGGTGGAAGCGCTGATGGGCGCGTAGCGACAGCAGCTCCCTGCCCGCGAAGCGCACATGGCCTTCGGCCCTCGGCATCAAGCCCATCATCGCCCGCAGGGTCGTGGTCTTGCCGGCGCCGTTACGGCCGACCAAGGCGACCACCTCGCCCTCCTTCACATGCAGCGAGATGCCGTGGAGGATATGGCTTGCACCATACCAGGCGTGGAGGTTTTCGATTTCGAGCAATGCGGTCTCAGCCATAGCCTTCACTCTGTCCGAGATAGACGCGGCGGACGTCC
This sequence comes from Bradyrhizobium sp. WBOS08, assembly GCF_024585125.1. Lineage (NCBI taxonomy): Bacteria > Pseudomonadati > Pseudomonadota > Alphaproteobacteria > Hyphomicrobiales > Nitrobacteraceae > Bradyrhizobium > Bradyrhizobium sp. WBOS08. Next base: position 104,518 of record NZ_CP028988.1, read on the forward strand.
GGATTGCTCCTGATTTCGTCGGGCGCGCCGTCGGCGAGCAGCCGACCGTGATGCAGCACCACGACGCGCTTGGACAGGCCCAGCACCATCTTCATCTTGTGCTCGACCAGCAACACGGTGCGCTTGTCGGCGAGCCGCTCCAGCAGCGCGACCATGTCCTTGGTCTCTTCCGGCCCCATGCCGGCCGTCGGCTCGTCGAGCAGCAGCAGTTCCGGCTCGGAGACCAGTGCGATCGCGATCTCCAGCGCGCGCTGTTGGCCGTGCGAGAGGAATTTTGCCAGCTCGTTCCGCTTCGCGAGCAGTCCGACCGACTCGAGCGCCGCGTCGGCACGCGCATGCAATTCAGTCAGCCTGGCGCGGTGCCGCCAGATGTCATAACTCACGGTCAGCGCCTGGACCGCGACGCGGACATTCTCGTGCACCGACAGGTCCGGAAAGATGTTCGTGATCTGGTAGGATCGCGAGATGCCATGGTGCACGAAGCGGTGCTGCGGCAGGCCGTTCAGTTCGCGGCCTCTAAAATGCAGTTTGCCTGATGTCGGAGTCAGCGCGCCAGAGAGGATGTTGAAGAACGTGCTCTTGCCGGCCCCGTTCGGGCCGATGATCGAGGTCAGCTGTCCCGCCGCAAAGGACAGGGTAATCTCCTCGAGCGCGACAAAGCCGCCAAAGCGCTTGCCGATCCCTTCGGCGCGAAGCAGCTCCCTGCTCATGGCCGCGCCTTTCCGACGCGAAACGCATCCAGCAGCGTGCCCCAGATGCCCTTGGGCAGGAACAGCACGAATAGCACGAAGATGGCGCCGACGAAAATCTGCCAATGCGGCGTCCACAGCGAGATGACGTCCTCGAGAATCAGGAAGCTCGCCGCGCCGACGAAGGGCCCGAAGAAGCTGCGGGCGCCGCCGAGGAGCACCATCATCACGATCATGCCCGAGGTCTGGTAGTGCAGAATGTCGAGCGGCACGATCGACAGATGCAGCGCCAGCATGCAGCCGCCGAGCGAGGAGATCGCGCCCGACAGCATGAACACCACCAGCTTGCTGCGCTCGACGTCGTAGCCGCAGGCCCGTGCCCGCTGCTCGTTCTCGCGGATCGCTTCGATGACGGCGCCGAACGGCGAGTTCAGGATGCGTGATTGGAACCACATCGCCAAGCCCGCGAAGGCCATCAGCACGTAGTATTTATTGACGGGGTCGAGGAAATTGACCGAGAGGCCGAACAGGCTGATGCGGTCGACGGTGAAGCCGCGCAGGCCGTTTTCGCCGCCGGTGATCGAGGCCGCCTGCAGCGCGACGTAGTAGACCAGTTGGGCGAGAGCGAGCGTCACCATGGAAAAATAGATGCCGCGGGTGCGTGTCGAGATGAGCCCGATCAGGGCCGCAAGGCAGGTGCTGAGGCACACCGCGAGGCCGACCGCCGCAAACCACGGCACCCCGTAGCGACCGATCGCAATGCCGGTGAAATAAGCCCCTGCACCGAAGAACGCGGCCTGCCCGAACGATAAAAGGCCGGTGTAGCCGAACAGCAGATTGTAGCCCATCACCACGACGCCGTAGATCAGGACGTTGACGGCCAGCGCCTTGGACGGCAGCAGCCAGGGCAACAGCGCCAGAACGGCGATGGACAGCAGCACGCGTTGGTCGAGAATCCGGCCGAGCCGGCTCGGTGCGGGCTTGGCGAGCACCTCGCCGCTCGAAGGTCCGGTCATGCCGTCCTCCCCCTGACGCCGAACAGACCTTGCGGGCGGATCAGAAGCACCACCGCCATCAACGCGAACATGACGATGGTCGCCATTTCAGGCGCGAACAGCGCCACCAGGCTGATGGAAATGCCGACCATGAGGCCGGCCACGACCGCTCCGACGATCGAGCCGAGGCCACCGATCACGGTGACGACGAAGGCTTCGGCCAGCACCAGCGAACCCATCTCCGGATTGACGCTGCGCATGGGCCCGGCGAGCACACCGCCCAGCGCAGCAAGCCCAACCCCGAGGCCGAAGATCGCAAGCCACACCCGCCCGATATCGACACCCAGCACCTGCATCATGACGGGATCGCGGGCGCCGGCGCGCACGATCAGGCCGATACGAGTCTTCTCCAGTGCAAGATAGAGCGCCAGCAGCACCACCGCCACCAGCACGATGACGAAAAGCCGGTAGCGCGGGAAGAAGCCGATGCCGAGGTCAAGCACGCCGATCAGTTGCTGCGGGGTCGGAAACGGAATGCCGTCGCTGCCGAACACGATGCGCACGCCCTCGACCAGGATGTAGCTGAGACCGAAGGTGAGCAGCAGCGGATCATCGATCGAGCGTCCATAGAGCCGGCGGATCAGGACGAACTCGATCAGCATGCCGAAGGCGCCGATCAAAATGGGAGCGAGCAGCAATCCCCACCAGAAGCTTCCGGTGAGCGAGGCCAGATACAGCCCTGCATAGGCCCCGATCATGAACAGCGCACCGTGGGCGAAATTGACCACCCCGAGCATGCCGAACACGATCGTCAGCCCGAGCGCAGTGATCACCAGGACCGCCCCAAGGGCGATCCCGGAGAGAAGCTGCATGATGATCAGCGATAGGTCCATCGGCCAGGCTTCAGGTCGCGTGGCCGAGCTCGCTGCAGCTGCGCAGCATGTCGTCGGAGCCGGCCTCGTTGGCGAGAACGGCGAACAGGTCGTTCTCACCAGCCATTGCCGACTTCTTCTTGGACTCCAGCACCAGCACCGACTGCACGGACTGGTGGTCGCATTTGCGATAGTGCTGAGGCCCCTTGGTCAGATCATATTGCAGCTTCTCCAGCGCATCGACCACCTTGTCGGTGTCGGTGCCGCCGGCGGACTGCATCGCGGCCAGCAAGGAGCCGACGCCAGAATAGCCATAGGCGCCGTAATCGGTCGGGATCGCGCCGCCATTGGCGGCCTTGAACGCGGCGTTGAAGCTCGCTGCCGACTTGCTCTGCGCCTCCAGGCCCCAATAATAATTGGCGCCACCGACCACGCCCTCGAACACGTCGGGGCCAACTGCGAGCCGCTGGTTGTGCAGGATCACGGGAACCACGATCTTCATCTGCTGCTTGACGCCGAAATCCACCGCCTGCTTGATCGCATTGGCCTGGTCACGGCCGAAATTGGAGATGCAGAGCACGTCCGGCCGCATCGACATCAGGCGCGGCATGAAGGTGGAATAGTCGGCGGCACCGAACGGGTGAAGGATCTCGCCGACATTGTCGGCACCGATCGAGGCCTGCGCGCGCTTGAAGCCGCGGAGCATCTCATGGCCGTAAGCATAGTCGGCGACGAGATGGGCGACCTTCATGCCCTTCTTGAGCGTCTGCCGCGCCACCGCCGCGGTCGTCATGTGCGGATTGAGCGCCTCGTGGAAGGTGAATTTGCTGAAATCCTTGGCTTCGTTGATGGTGTCGGATTGGCTGATCGAGACGTAGATCACGCCGCGGGCGCGGGTGACCTCGTTGACCGCGAGTTGCACGGCGCTCGAGAGCGCGCCGACCACGGCGTGAACCTTGTCCTTCTCGATCAGCTCCAGGGTGCGGGTCGCGGCCTCGCCGGCGTTGAGCTTGTCGTCGCGCACCAAAAGTTCGACCTTGCGGCCGCCGATGCCGCCCTTGTCGTTGACGAGCTTGACCGCGAGCTCGGCGCATTTGACCTGGTCGCGCGCTTCCGCAGCGAACGGGCCGGTCAGCGGCGTCGGGAAGCCGATGCGGATGGTCTCGTCGGCGGCGCGGCCGATCCGGGGCATGGCGAGCAAAGCCGCGCCGGCCGAGAGGCCGGCGAGTGCGGTACGGCGGGTTATTTTCGGGGTCGAAACGGAATTGGGCATGATGTCCTCCAATGTCTTTTCAATTGTCTGTTCTAGAAGCGCTTCAGGGCTTTCAGAATCTTCGCAGGCGTAATCGGAATCGAATTGATCGTGGCATCGAACGGCGCGAGAGCGTCGTTGACGGCGTTGAGCACGCAAGCCGAGGCCGCTGCCGTGCCGGCCTCGCCAACACCCTTGGCGCCGAGCACGGTGTCGGCGGTCAGCGTCTCAACATGGGCGATGACGATGTCCGGCATCTCCATCGACATTGGCACGAGGTAGTCGGCGAGTGATCCGTTCATGAGCTGGCCGGTGTCGCTGTAGCGGCACTCCTCGAACAACGCCGCGCCCAGCCCCTGCACGATGCCCCCGCGGAGCTGCTCGTCGACCAGCATCGGATTGATGATGCGGCCGCAATCCTCGACGATGAAATGCTTCAGGAGCTTGATGAGCCCGGTCTCGACATCGACCTCTAGGAGACAGCCCTGGATGCCGTTGGTGAAGGCAAAGGGATAGCCCTGCGGGGCGAAATGATGGCTCACGGTGAGCTGCGCCTGTGTGCCGGGCGGCAGCGTGTCGGAGCGGAAATAGGCGATGCGCGCTATCTCCGAGATCGGCAGGCGCGGCTTGCGCGTCGCGGCGTCGACGATCTCCCCATCGATGATGTCGAGCGCCGACGGCTGCTCCTGGAGGATGAGCGCGGCGATCTCCAGGATGTTGCGCTTGAGCACGCGCGTCGCCTGCAGCGCCGTCTCGCCCCCGATGCCGGCACCGCGGCAGGCCCAGGTGGCGCCGCCATGCGGCGTGACCTCGGTGTCGCCGGTAATCACCCTGACGTGATCCTGAGCAACACCGAGTTGGTCCGCCACGATCTGGCTGATGATCGCCTCCGTGCCCTGCCCCTGCTCGGTGACCGAGATCAGGCACCGGACCTCGCCCGACGGCGTCAGGCTGAGGATCGCGCCGTCCTGCGAGGAAATGCGCGCGCCGCCGACGCCATAGAAGGCCGGGCTGGGATTGGTGATTTCGACGAAGGCCGCAATCCCGATGCCGCGATAGATGCCGCGCTTGCGCAAATCGGTCTGCTCGGCGCGCAGGCGGTCGTAGTCCATGATCTCGTGCAGGCGCTTCAGACAGGCCTGATGCGACAGCGCCTCGAAGCGGTAGCCGGTCGGCGAGGTCTGCGGATAGGCGTCGTCGGGGATGACGTTCTGCGCACGGATCGCAAAAGGATCCAAGCCGAGCTTGCGCGCTGCCATGTCGACCAGTCGTTCGGTGACGGCGCAGGCGATGGGATGGCCGACGGCGCGATACTGGCTGGTCTGCACCTTGTTCTGGAAGATCACCTCCAGCGTAGCGCGATAATTCTTGAAGCGGTAGGGCGCGCCGATCAGGCGGATCACCTGGTTGCCTTCGACCACGCTGGTGCGCGGATAGGTCGAGAACGCGCCGATCGCGGTCAGGTCCACAACGTCCAGCGCCTGGATTTCGCCCTTGGCGTCGAGCGCCATCCGCGCGCGAACGCGGTGGTCCCTGGCGTGGATGTCGGAGACGAACGACTCCATGCGATCGGCGACGTATTTCACGGGCCGGCCGAGCAGGATCGAGAGTCCGACCACCGCCATGTCCTCGTGATAGACATGCAGCTTCATCCCGAAGGAGCCGCCGATATCGGTTGCGATCACGCGGACCCGGGCTTCCGGGATGCCGTAGTGGCGCGAATAGAGGTCCTGGAATTGATACGGGGTCTGCGTGCCGTGGTGCACGGTGAGCATGCCGGCGGCAGGATCGTAGTCCGCGACGAGCGCGCGCGGCTCGAGCGTCACCGCGGTGTGACGGCCGAAGGTGAATTCTTCCTCCACCACGTGCGCGGCATGCATAAAAGCGTCGTCCACGGTGCCGCTGTCGAGCTGGCTGCGGAAGCAAACGTTACTGGCGCTGCCCGGATTGATTACCGGCCCGCCGGGCTTGCGCGCGCCGTCGATGTCGACGACGATGGGAAGGTCCTCGTAGTCGACCTCAATCAACTCCAGCGCATCTTCGGCGATCGCCCGACTCTCGGCGACGACGGCGACCATTGCCTGCCCCGCCCAGACCACGCGATCGAGTGGCAACGGCCATTGCGGCGTAGAGGTCATGCCTTTGAAATGGTCGAGCGTCCCAGTCCAGGGCGTGCAGATCCTGGCAAGGTCGGCCCCAGTCGCGACGAGATGCACGCCCTCGACCGCGCGCGCCGCGTCGGTCTTGATCGCAACGATCTTCGCGTGCGCATGCGGGCTGCGAAGGAACGCGGCGTAGAGCATGCGCGGCAGCTTGAGGTCGCTGACATAGCGCCCGCGCCCAGCCAGCAAGCGCTTGGCGTTCGGCCGCGGCACGGAACGACCGATATAGGAGTTCGGGCGGTCGAGCGAGGTCAGGGGCGCGCTCATGTCGCAACTCCGCCTTTGCTACGCGCTTTCGCCACAGCGTCGATGGCATCGACGATCGCCTCATAGCCGGTGCAGCGGCAGTAATTGCCCGACAGCGCATCGCGGATCTCGCCACGGCCCGGCTCTGCCACCCGCGACAGCAGCTCCTGCGCATTGATCAGCATGCCCGGCGTGCAGAAGCCGCACTGCAGCGCGTTGCGGCGGTGGAATTCGGCCTGAAGGTCGGCGAGCACACCACCCTCCGACAGGCCCTCGATGGTGTCGATCCTCGCGCCATCGGCCTGCACCGCGTAGATCAGGCAGGAATGGATAGCGCGGCCGTCGAGCTGGACCAGGCAAGCACCGCAGGCGCCCATCTCGCAGCCGGCATGCGTGCCGGTCAGCTCGAGCTTGTCGCGCAGGCAATCAACCAGCGTGTCGCGCGGTGCGACCTCGCAGGCCACCTTGCGACCGTTGACGACGAAGCGCACGCGCACCGTCGCCTCGGCCTCATCCAGCAGGGGTTCGTCGAAGCCGCTCATGCGCCCTCTCCGAGACGTCCGAGCAGGCGGCCCAGCAGCACGCGGGCGAGATGCAGCCTCATCGCCGGCGGCACCTCGTCGCTATCCGGCGGCGCGAGATCGCCGTCGAGCGCGCATTGCGCCGCAGTGATGCGTTCCGCATCGAGACGCGAACCGATCAGGGTACGTTCAGCACCCTTCACCCGGGTCGGCGTATTGCCGACGGAGAAAAACGAGATGCGAATGTCCTCGATGCAGCCACCGGGGCACGTTGCCATGATTCCGCAGCCGACCAGCGCATAATCCCCGCGGCGCCGCGCCAGCTCGTCGAACGCAAAGCGCTGGTCGGCCTTGAACAGCGGAACATGAATTGCGGTGATCAGCTCTCCGGGCTGCAGCGCCGTCTCGAACAGGTCGATGAAGAAATCGTCGGCCTTGACGCGCCGGCGGCCTGAGGGACCGGCGATCTCGATCTCAGCGTCGAGCGCCAGCGTCATCGCCGGAAATTCGGACGCGGGATCGGCGAGTGCGACGCTGCCGCCGAAGGTGCCGCGGTTGCGGATCGCGGGATGGGCGACGAAGGGCGCGGCGGCATGCAACAGCGGCGCGAACTCGGTGATCAGCGGCTCGCTCAGCATTTCGCAATGGCGCGTCAGTGCGCCGATGCGCAAGCTGCCGCCTTCGCGCCTGACGCCACGCAGCTCGTCGATATGAGTGATATCGACGAGGAGCCGCGGCGCCTGCAGCCGCAGCGACAGCGCCGGCACGAGGCTCTGGCCCCCCGCAATGTAGCGCGCGTCGTCGCCGGCGCGTGCGTGAGCATCCAGCGCCTGGTCGATCGTCGCAGCACGAAAATAGCTGAAAGCCCTCGCCTTCACTGCCGTTTCCTCAAGATCCCTCGGCTCATCAGCCGGGATGCCAGATTTGTAACCATCTGGTCTCAAAATCCTGACATGCCTCCCGGGGAGGGTCAACAGGAAATGACCATTTGGTCACAAAGGCGGCTTGGGTTATGAAGGCGGCGGTAGGTTGATTCAGCGACGAAATGGCCCGAAAAGCGCAGAAAACCGCGAAGCGACCGGTTCGCAAGCGGACCGAGACAGGCAGCAAGTCCGCGCCAAAGCGTCGCAACATGCGCGCGGCCGACCGCGAGCGCGCGATCGTGGAGGAGGCCATTCGCTTCTTCGCCGAGCACGGTTTCGAAGGGCAGACGCGCGAGCTGGCCAAGCGCATGGGCATCACGCATTCGGCGATCTATCGCCACTTCCCCAGCAAGGAAGCGCTGATCGAGCGGGTATACCAGGAGGTCTATCTCAGCCGCTGGTCACCAGACTGGGGCCCGATGATCCGCGACCGTTCACTCTCGCTCGAAGCGCGGCTGACGCGCTTCTATCTCGACTATGTCGAGCGGGTGTTCGAATACAATTGGGTGCGGATCTTCGTGTTCTCCGGCATGAAATCGTTCGGCATCACCAGCCGCTATCTCGACATCGTCCGCCGCGAGATCATCGAGCCGGCGGCGGCCGAGCTGCGCTTTGATCTTAAGCTGCCCAACGCGAAGGCTCACTCATTGAGTGAGCGCGAGACTGAGCTGTTTTGGGGCTTGCACGGCCGCATCTTCTATCTCGCCATCCGCAAGTTCATCTACGAGACGCCGATCCCCTCCGATCTCGACGCCATCGTCCGCGACGCCGTCCAGACCTTCATGGACGGCGCCAAGACGACGATGCCGAAATTGTTGGCGAGCGATTAGCTACTTCGCAAGGCTCGGCAGATCGAGGCCCTTGTCGCGGGCGCAGTCGATCGCGACGTCGTATCCGGCGTCGGCGTGGCGTATGACGCCGCTGGCGGGATCATTCCATAGCACGCGTTCGATGCGCTTCGCAGCCTCGGGCGTGCCGTCGGCGACGATCACCATGCCGGCATGCTGCGAATAGCCGATGCCGACTCCGCCGCCGTGATGCAGCGAAACCCAGGTCGCACCGCTGGCGCAATTGAGCAGCGCGTTCAGCAGCGGCCAGTCCGACACCGCATCCGAACCGTCCTTCATCGCCTCGGTCTCCCGGTTGGGGCTCGCGACCGACCCGCTGTCGAGATGATCGCGGCCGATCACGATCGGCGCTTTCAACTCGCCGCGCGCCACCATCTCGTTGAAGGCAAGGCCAAGGCGGTGACGATCGCCGAGGCCGACCCAGCAGATCCGCGCCGGCAGGCCCTGGAATTTGATGCGTGCCTTGGCCATGTCGAGCCAATTGTGCAGATGCTTGTAATCCGGCATCAGCTCCTTGACCTTGGCATCGGTCTTGAAGATATCCTCGGGATCGCCCGAGAGCGCAGCCCAGCGGAACGGTCCGACGCCGCGGCAGAACAGAGGGCGGATATAGGCGGGCACGAAGCCCGGGAAATCGAAGGCGTTCTTCAGGCCCATGTCCTGCGCCATCTGGCGGATATTGTTGCCGTAGTCGAGCGTCGGAATGCCCTGCGCGTGGAAATCCAGCATGGCCTGGGCGTGCTCGACCATCGAGGTCTTGGAGGCGCGTTCGACCGCCTTCGGATCAGACGCGCGCTTGGCTTCCCACTGGGCGAGCGTCCAGCCCTTCGGCAAGTACCCGTTGATCGGATCATGCGCGCTGGTCTGGTCGGTGACGATGTCAGGCTTGACGCCGCGGCGCACCAGCTCAGGGAAGATTTCCGCGGCATTGCCGAGCAGGCCGACCGAGATTGCCTTCTTCGTCTTCGCGGCATCCGCCATGATCGCCAGCGCGTCGTCGAGATTTGCGGCCTGGCGGTCGAGATAGCCGGTGCGCAGGCGCATCTCGATGCGGCTTGGCTGGCATTCAACCGCGAGCATCGACGCGCCGGCCATGGTCGCGGCCAGCGGCTGCGCGCCGCCCATGCCGCCCAGGCCGGCGGTGAGGATCCATTTGCCGGCCAGGCTGCCGCCATAATGGCGTCGTCCGACCTCGACGAATGTCTCGTAGGTGCCCTGCACGATGCCCTGGCTGCCGATATAGATCCAGGAGCCCGCCGTCATCTGGCCGTACATCATCAGGCCCTTCCGATCGAGCTCGTTGAAATGATCGAGCGTCGCCCAATGCGGCACGATGTTGGAGTTCGCGATCAGCACCCGCGGCGCGTCGGTGTGGGTGCGGAATACGCCGACCGGCTTGCCGGATTGCACCAGCAGCGTCTGGTCGGCTTCGAGCTTGCGAAGGGCCGCAACGATGCGGTCGAAACTCTCCCAGTCGCGCGCGGCGCGGCCGATGCCGCCATAGACGACCAGCTCGCTCGGGCGTTCCGCGACGTCAGGATCGAGATTGTTCATCAGCATGCGCAAGGGAGCTTCCGTCAGCCAGCTCTTGGCGCTGATCTCGCTGCCGCGGGGCGCGCGGATGGTGCGATCATTGTCCAGTCGGCGGTTCATGCGGACCTCTCGTCAAGTCTCGGAAACGGATCGGATGGAAGCGCTGTGAGCGCGGTGGCGGGCAGAGTGTCGGCCTCGACCAGCGCCGCGGCCTTGGCGAGATCACCGGCCATGTAGCGATCGGCACCCAGTGCGGGCACCTGCTCGCGCAATGCGGCGATGACGGCAGCCAGCGGCCTGCTCGTCGCATGCGGCGCACGCAGCGTGATGCCTTGGGCGGCAACTAAGAGCTCGATGCCGAGGATGGCGGCGAGATTGTCGGCCATGTCGGACAGCCGCCGCGCCGCGTGCGCCGCCATCGAGACGTGATCTTCCTGGTTGGCGCTGGTCGGCGTCGAATCGATCGAGCAGGCAGCTGCGCGCTGCTTGTTCTCGGCATAGAGTGCGGCCGCCGTCACCTCGGCGATCATGAAGCCGGAATTGATGCCGGGATCGGGAGTGAGGAACGGCGGCAGGCCGAAATTGAGCGTGGGATCGACCAGCGTCGCAATGCGCCGCTCGCTGATGGCGCCGATTTCCGCCAGCGCCAGCGCGATAGCGTCGGCAGCGAAGGCAACCGGTTCGGCATGGAAATTACCGCCGGAGACGATCTCACCGGTTTCAACCAGCACCAGCGGATTGTCGGTGACGGCGTTGGCCTCGACGATCAGCGTGCGCGCGGCCTGCGTGATCAGATCGAGCGCGGCGCCCGCGACCTGCGGCTGGCAACGCAGGCAATAGGGATCCTGCACGCGCTCGTCACCTTCGAGATGCGACAGGCGGATGTCGCTGCCGTCGAGCAGTGCAGTCAGCGTGGCGGCCGCGGCGATCTGGCCGGCATGGCCGCGCAGCGCCTGAATTTCGGGACGTAACGGCGCCGTCGACGCCATCGCCGCATCGACCGACAATGCGCCGGTGACGAGCGCGGCGCGTGCCAGGCCGAAGGCGCGCAGGACGCCGGAGACGGCATAGGCGGTCGAGAACTGCGTGCCATTGATCAGCGCGAGGCCCTCCTTGGGGCCGAGCGTCAGCGGCACGAGGCCAACGGATGCCAGCGCCTCGCGGCCCGGCACGACTTGTCCGTCAACGATGGCCTGTCCCTCGCCGATCATCACCGCCGTCATATGCGCGAGCGGGGCGAGATCGCCGGAGGCGCCGACCGAGCCCTGCTGCGGCACCAGCGGAGTGACGCTCCGCGCCATCATAGCCTGCAGCTGCTCGATCACCGCGCGGCGTACACCGGAGGCGCCACGGCCGAGCGAGACGATCTTGAGAGCCATCATCAGGCGAACGATCGGCGCCGAAGTCGCGGGGCCGACGCCGCAGCAATGCGACACGATCAGGTTGCGCTGGAGCAGCGCGGTCTGGTCGGGCGGAATGCGCTTCGAGGCGAGCTTCCCGAACCCGGTGTTGATGCCGTAGACCGGCGCAGCGGCTTGCGCGGCCTTTGCGACGATTTCGGCAGCCGCCTCCACGCGCGGCCAGAACGATGGGTCGAGCACGACAGAAGCACCCGCAAGCACGCCGGCGAGATCGGCGAGGCTGACCGTTCCCGGCGTGACGACGATCGCTGCGCCCTGCTCCGTCACTGGCCCCTCCATACGCGGCGATATAGCGGATTGAAGCCGATGCGGTAGACGAGCTCGGCGGGCCGCTCGACGTCCCAGATCGCGAGATCGCACCACTTGCCTGCATCCAGCGTCCCGGTCTCATCGAGTACGCCGAGTGCACGCGCGCCTTCGCGGGTGATCCCGGCAAGGCACTCGGCCACATTCATCCGGAACAACGTCGCGCCCATGTTCATGGTGAGCAGCAGCGAGGTCAGCGGCGAGCTGCCGGGATTGCAATCGGTCGCGAGCGCCATGGGCACGCCATATTTGCGGAAAGCCTCAACCGGCGGCTTCTGCGTCTCGCGAATGAAGTAGAACGCGCCGGGCAGCAGCACGGCGACAGTTCCGGCCTTCGCCATCGCGGCGGCGCCGGCTTCGTCGGTATGCTCCAAATGATCGGCCGACAGCGCCGAGAATCTTGCAGCGAGTGCCGCGCCGCCGAGGTTCGACAGCTGATCGGCGTGGAGCTTGACCGGGAGCCCAAGCCCTCGCGCCGTCTCGAACACGAGCGCCGTCTGCGCGGCCGAGAACGCGATGCCCTCCATGAAGGCGTCGATGGCGTCGGCGAGGCCCGCCTTCGCAACGGCCGGCAGCATCTGCTTGCAGACGAGATCGATGTAGCGATCCTTGTCGCCATCAGCCTCCGGCGGGAGCGCGTGGGCGCCGAGAAAGGACGTGCGGATCGCAACCGGCCGCTGGCGACCGAGGCTGCGCGCGGCCGCCAATTGCCGCATCTCGGTCTCGGTATCGAGGCCATAGCCGGATTTGATCTCGACGGTGGTGGCCCCCTCGCCAATCAACGCATCGAGCCGCGGCAGCGCGCTCGCAACGAGATCTGCCTCGCTCGCCTTGCGCGTCGCCGCCACCGTGGAGACTATGCCGCCGCCGGCGCGCGCGATCTCCTCGTAGCTCGCACCTTTCAGGCGCAGCTCGAACTCGTGCGCGCGGTTGCCGCCATATACGAGATGGGTGTGGCAATCGACGAGGCCGGGCGTGATCCAGCGTCCCTCGCAGTCGATCCGCTCGTTCGCGTCCGCATCGGCGGGAAAGCCCGTCGCCGCACCGGCGTAGACGATGCGGCCGCCGCGCGCGGCGATGACACCGCGCTCGATCTCGCCGAGATCAGGACGGTCGGCCCGCATCGTGGCGAGGCGGGCATTGTGCCAGATCCGGTCGAAGCGCTCTGACATGCCATTTCCCCTGGGGTGGGATGCTTGACTTATATGTCTAGACATATAATCGTAAGGCGGTTCTGTCCAGCCGGCGTGCAATCAATCATGACCCGACTGCATTTCGCCTCCGCGCTCCTGCCCTCGGGCTGGGCCAATGACGTGCAGGTGGTGATCACCGCCGGCGCGATCGCGGCGGTGACCGCGGGCGTGCCGCCTGCCGCCGGCGACGAGCGCCACGCCATTGCGCTTCCGGGATTGGCGAGCCTGCACAGCCACGCCTTCCAGCGCGGCATGGCAGGCCTTGCCGAGCTGCGCGGCGACAGCACCGATACGTTCTGGACCTGGCGCGAGACGATGTACCGCTTCGCCCTCGCAATGACGCCGGACGACGTCGTTTCAGTTGCGACGCTGCTATATGTCGAGATGCTGGAGCGCGGTTTTACCCGTGTCGGCGAATTCCACTACCTGCACCACGACCGCGACGGCTCTCCCTATGCCGATATCGCCGAGATGGCTGCGCGGATCGCAGAGGCTGCCGAGGCATCGAGCATTGCGCTGACGCTGCTGCCGAGCTTCTATGCGCACGGCTCCTTCGGCGGCGCCGCGCCGCAGGCCGGCCAGCGCCGCTTCGTCTGCTCGGTCGATCAGTACGCGGCGCTGATGACGGCATCGCGCAAGGCGATCAGCACGTTGCCCGGCGCCAACATCGGCATCGCGCCGCATAGCTTGCGTGCGGTGACGCCGGACGAGCTTACCGCGATCATTCCGCTGGCTGACGGCGGACCGGTGCATATCCACGCCGCCGAGCAAGTGAAGGAAGTCGAGGACTGCTTCGCCTGGTCGGGACAGCGCCCGGTGCAATGGCTGCTGGAGCACGCGCCAGTCGATCAACGCTGGTGCCTCATTCACGCAACGCACACGACGGACGGAGAGGTCCGCGCATTTGCAAGGACGGGTGCAGTTGCCGGCCTCTGTCCTGTCACCGAAGCGAGCCTCGGCGATGGCATCTTCCCCGCGCGCGAATTTCTTGACGCCGGCGGTGCGTTTGGTGTGGGCACGGATTCCAACGTGCTGGTCGGCGTCGCGGACGAGCTCCGTCAGCTCGAATATGGCCAGCGGCTCAAGCACCGCGAACGCAACGTGCTCTCCAGTGGCGCGGGTCGTTCGACCGGACGCACGCTGTTCGATCATGCGCTCGCGGGCGGAGCACAAGCGCTGGCGCAATCGACAGCCGGCCTCACGCCCGGTGCGCGCGCTGACATCGTCACCCTCGACACTGCGCATCCATCGCTGGCGGGACGCCAGGGCGATGCCGCGATCGACGGCTGGATCTTTGCCGCCGGCAGCGGCGCGATCGACTGCGTTTGGGCCAGCGGCGAGAAGGTTGTCGAGGGCGGCCGGCATAGGCTGCGTCAGGCGGCGCGCGAGCGTTTCAACGCGGCGGTGCGGAGGCTGGTCGCATGAGCCTCGTGACCGACGCCGACAAACCGACACTCTACAAGCGCATCCGCGCCGACATCGAGAAGCGCATCCTGACCGGAGAATGGCCGCCCGGCCATCGCATTCCGTTCGAGCATGAGCTGGTGACGCGTTACGGCTGCTCGCGCATGACGGTGAACAAGGCGCTGTCGGAGCTCGCGCAGGCAGATCTGATCGAGCGGCGGCGGCGCGCCGGCTCGTTCGTGCGCCGGCCGCAGCACATGTCGGCTGTGCTCAAGATCGCCGACATCCGCGCCGAGATCACCGCGCTGGGGCGCGCTTACGGCTATGAGCTGATCCAGCGCAAGCTGCGCGCCGCGACTGCTGCCGACCGCGATCGTCTCGGTGTGAAGAAGGCCGGTAAGGTGGTTGCGGTCACGTGCCGGCACAGCGCCGACAACGTGCCGTTCGCCGTCGAGGACAGGCTGATCGACTTGTCGTCCGTGCCTGACGCCGCGTCCGCGGATTTCTCGCGCGAGCCGCCCGGCTCGTGGCTGCTTCACCACGTCCCGTGGACGGAGGCCGAGCACACGATCAGCGCCATCATTGCCGACGATCATACGGCGGACGCGCTCGCGATCTCCGTCGGCGCGCCCTGTCTCGTGATCGACCGTTACACCTGGCGCAGCGCGCGCACGATCACCGCCGTGCGCCTGCTCTATCCAGGTGACTCTCACCGCCTTGTCGCGCGATTCAAGGGAGGCTGAGGGGATATGTCGGCACAAATCGTGCAACGCTTCGAGCAACGGCCCATGGGGGCCGATATGAAGATCAACAGGACGTCAATCCACCGATCGGCAGAGGACGACAATCATGCGTAATTCGACGATATTTGCGACAATCATTGCTCTCGCGGCCACAACTCCCGTGCTCGCCGACGACGTCAAGGTCGGCGTCGGCATCTCCGGATGGACCGGCTTTGCGCCGCTGACGCTGGCGAAGGAGGCCGGCATCTTCAAGAAGAACGGCCTCGACGTCACCATCAAGAAGATTCCGCAGAAGGACCGTCATCTCGCCATCGCTTCCGGCGACATCCAGTGCGCGGCGACGACCGTCGAGACCTGGATCTCCTGGAACGCCAACGGCGTTGCGACCAAGCAGATCTTCCAGCTCGACAAGAGCTACGGTGCCGACGGCATGGCCGTGCGCAACGACGTCGCCGCGATCAAGGACCTGAAGGGCAAGACCGTCGCCGCCTCCGCGCCCGGCACCTCGCCGTATTTCGCGCTGGCCTGGATGCTCAAGAAAAACGGCCTGTCGGTGAAGGACGTCACCGTCGTGAACCTGGAGCCGGCCGCCGCCGCACAGGCCTTCGTCTCCGGCCAGAACGACGCCGCGATGACCTACGAGCCGTATCTGTCGACGGTGCGCGCCGCCCCCGACAAGGGCAAGATCATCGCCACCACGCTGGACTATCCGATGGTCATGGACACCTTCGGCTGCACGCCGAAATTCCTCACCGAGAATCCCAAGGCCGCCAAGGCGCTCGCCGACAGCTATTTCGAGGCGCTCGACATGATCGCCAAGGACCAGGCCAAGTCCTACGAGATCATGGGCGCCGACGTGAAGCAGACCGGCGAGCAGTTCGGCAATTCGGCGAAATATCTGCGCTGGCAGGACAAGGCCGCGAACCAGAAGTTCTTCGCCGGCGACTTCCTGACCTTCAACAAGGACGCCGCCGAGCTTCTGCTCGAGATCGGCATCATCAAGGCCGCGCCGAAGGTCGAGGACCTCTACGACGCCAGCTTCATCAAGTAAGTCGCTTCAGGAGCTGCCGGCCCCGTCTCGCGGCGGGGCCGGCAAATCCGTTCACCGCCCGGATAATCGTCGATGCGTCCCCTGGACCCTGTTACATCGAAGCAGCGCGTGGCCTATGGCCTTGCGTTCTTCGTGCTGTTCGTTGCCCTGTGGTCATGGGCGACGCTCGGCGGCTATGTCTCGAAGACCTTCCTCGCCAATCCCCTCACCATGGTGCAGGAAGGCTATGACCTCCTCGCCAAGCAGGGCTTCGTCTACGACATCGGCATGACGATCTGGCGCGTCGTCGGCGGTTTTGCGCTCGCCGCGGTCATCGCGGTGCCGCTCGGCGTCTTGATGGGCGCCTACAAGCCGGTTGAAGCCTTCCTCGAACCCTTCGTCTCCTTCGCCCGCTATTTGCCCGCCTCCGCCTTCATCCCGCTGCTGATCCTGTGGGCCGGAATCGGCGAATTGCAGAAGCTGCTCGTCATCTTCATCGGCTCGGTGTTCCAGGTCATCCTGATGGTTGCCGTCACTGTCGGGGCAACGCGGCGCGATCTGGTCGAGGCCGCCTATACGCTTGGAGCGAGCGACCGCGGCATCATCCGCCGCGTGCTGCTGCCCTCCTCCGCGCCGGAGATCGCCGAGATCCTGCGGCTGGTGCTGGGCTGGGCCTGGACCTATGTCATCGTCGCCGAGCTGATCGGCTCATCCTCCGGCATCGGCCACATGATCACCGACAGCCAGGCCCTGCTCAACACCGGCCAGATCATCTTCGGCATCATCGTGATCGGGCTGATCGGCCTGCTCTCGGACTTCCTGTTCAAGGCCTTCAACGCCTGGCTGTTTCCGTGGAGGCTGGCATGACGATCCTCAAGATCGAGCAGGTCTCGCGCACCTTCCCGGCGCGCCACGGCAACGCGCCGACCAGGGCGCTGGAGCCGACCGACCTCGTCATCGGCACCAACGACTTCGTCACCATCCTCGGCCCCTCCGGCTGCGGCAAGTCCACCCTGCTGCGCATCGTCGCCGGTCTCGACCGCCCGACCAGCGGGCGCGTGACGCTCGACGGGCGCGAGGTGACGGGCCCGGGCGCCGATCGCGGCATGGTGTTCCAGTCCTACACGCTGTTTCCCTGGCTCACCGTGCGCGAGAACATCGCCTTCGGCCTGCGCGAACGCGGCGTGCCCGAAACGGAGCGCCATGGGATCGCCGATGCCTTCATCCGCCAGGTCGGGCTGTCCGGCTTCGAGAATCATTGGCCGAAGCAGCTCTCCGGCGGCATGCAGCAGCGCACGGCGATCGCGCGGGCGCTCGCCAACGATCCCAAGATCCTGCTGCTCGACGAGCCGTTCGGCGCGCTCGACAACCAGACCCGCGCCCTGATGCAGGAGATGCTGCTCGGGATCTGGGAACGCGACCAGAAAACGGTGCTGTTCGTGACCCACGACATCGAGGAAGCGATCTTCCTCGGCAGCCGCGTCATCGTCATGAGCGCGCGCCCCGGCCGCATCAAGGCCGAAATCGATGTGGACCTGCCGCATCCGCGCTCCTACAAGATCAAGACCACGCCGGAATTCGTCCAGCTCAAGGAACGGCTGGTCGAGGAGATCCGTACCGAAGCGCTTAGGGTTGCCGAACATGCCTGACACTCGCGCCGACGGACATCGCGTGCTTGCCGACCTCCATGCACTGCGCGCCTTTGGCGCCTACAAGACTGGCGTGCACAAGCCGACCTTCTCCGAGCCGCACAGGCTTTCGCTGGAATGGCTCGTGCAGAAGCTGCCAGAGGCCAATCTCTCCGCGGCCGTGGACGGCATCGGAAATGTCTTCGGCACCAGCGCCAAGCCCGGGCCGAAGCTGCTGGCAGGCTCGCATCTGGAAAGCCAGAATTACGCCGGCTGGCTCGACGGGCCGCTCGGCGTCGTCTACGCGCTGGAAGCTGCGCGCGTGCTGAACACCGATCCTTCCTTCAATGGCGCGGTGGAAGTCGCCGCCTGGTGCGACGAGGAAGGGCATTTCGGCCATTTTCTCGGCTCGCGCTCCTATGTCGGACAGGTCACCGAGGCCGACATCGACGCCGCGCGCGACCGCACCAGCGGCCGCACCATGCGCGAAGCGCTTGCCGACGTGGGCCTCGCGGGACGCCGGCGCATCACCGCCGAACCGGGACGGCACATCGGATATCTGGAAGCTCACATCGAGCAGGGCGACACGCTCGAATGCGGCAAGCTCGCAATCGGAATCGTGACGTCCATCGTCGGCATCTGGCAGTACCAGATCAACTTTGTCGGCGAGCAAAACCACGCGGGCACGACGCGCATGGCGGTGCGCAAGGATGCGGGGCTCGCGCTCGCCAAATTCTGCGTGGCGATCGACGAACGTTTTCCGGCCGCCTGCGGTCCGCGCACGGTCTGGACCACCGGGCGGGTTACGCTCGATCCGGGCGCGCCGAGCATCATTCCGGGCGGCGCCGAGATGCTGTTCCAGATCCGCGACGACGATCCCGCCGTAATTGCCAGGCTGGAGCAGTTGCTGCGGACCATGGCGAATGATGCCAGCGCGCGCGGCCCATGCACCGTCACCGTCGAGAAGCTGCGCACCGGCGCGCCCGCCATGATGAACGCAGGCTTTCAGGATGCGATCGAAGCCGCTAGCAAGACCATGGCCGGTGGACGATGCGTTCGCATGCCCAGCGGCGCCGGCCATGACGCGCAGATGCTGGCAAGCGTCATGCCCGCCGGCATGCTGTTCGTGCCATCGATCGGCGGCATCAGCCATCACTGGACCGAGAACACCGCCGACGCCGATATCGTCACCGGCGCAGAGGTCTTCGTCGATGCCTGCCGGCGGATCCTGGCGGGTTAGAACGTCGTCCCGCCGCCGAGCCTACGCTCTCCCAACGACGTCATCTGCAAGTGAGTGCCCCCTCTGCCGCCCTGTCGTGTCCCGGGGCACGAGAGCGGTGGGTGGCGCATATTCTCTGCGTCATTGCAATGCTCCGGTGCACATCCCAGCGGCGGTGTTGTAGGGTGGGCAAAGGCGCACTTGCGCCGTGCCCACGACCTTTCAAATGCGGAGATGGACGCGTGGGCACGCTGCGCTTTGCCCACCCTACGAGATCGAGGTTGTGACACGCAGCTCGACTCACGACACGCCTTCTCGTTCTCGCGGCTGAATTCACCCGAGCTTTGCTTCATCTTCGCACCCTATATCCAGAAGGGCGCAGGGAAGGCCGGGTGCTGACAACGCACCCGCGGTCCGCTGCGCGAAAATGCACACGCAGGAAGAACCGCACAGCAGCATACAGGTGGTGCCGATCACTCGGCCTTCCCTGCGCGGTGGTCGGACGGCTTATGCCGTGCTCTCCCGGGAGCCGAACTTTCCTTCTGGCCTCCCTCGCCGGTCGAATTGATGATGCCGTCCACCCGGTTGGGCTCGCGCACATCTTCGATCCGGCTTGACCGTAGCAACGACGGCCAGGACCACACGGTTTTGCCGTACGCACAGCCCACCCTTTCGCCGCAGTATTCCCGGGCCCCGTCGACGAAGCCGGAAACTTACGGGCGAGACGAAGCCTAGCAGCGCGCTCGTCTGCACGCAGTTACGGGCTCACAGGGACTACCCGCCCTGCCCGCACCTCTCGTGCCGACGCTGCCGCGTCCACCGCAAGCCCGGCTCGCGATCAAGACGACCTCGAGATCGCCCCTCCTGGTTGAGCCGGGATGGGCGACACATACGCCATTTCCGAATTTCGGTAAAGTGGAATATTTTTGACGAAGCGGATTGACATGGGGCGACACAGAGCTAACGAGTTGCCGCCGACATAAAGTCGCAACAATCTTCGGGCTTGTGATTCCTCCCGCCTCTGTTCCCCCCGGAGATTCCATTGTCTTCTGCCGACCGGCCGGCGACACGCCTTGCGACCCGGCTTGCCTTCCTCGTTGCCGGCTTCGGCATCGCATGCTGGGCGCCGCTGGTGCCGTTCGCGAAGACGCGGCTCGGCGTCGATGACGGCGTGCTCGGCCTGCTCCTGCTCAGCCTGGGCATCGGCTCCGTGGTCGCGATGCTGCTGACCGGGGTCATAAGCGCGCGCTACGGCAGCAGGCCGATCATCATCGCGGGCGGGTTCGGTCTGGCACTGGTCCTGCCCCTGCTCGCGGTCGCAAGCTCGCCCGCGACGCTGGCGCTGGCCCTGTTCGCGTTCGGCGCCGCGCTCGGCTCGATCGACGTCGCCATGAACATCCATGCCGTGGAGGTGGAGCGCGCCGCGAAACGCCCGCTGATGTCCGGCTTCCACGCGCTGTTCAGCATCGGCGGCTTCGCCGGAGCCGCGCTGATGACGGCGCTGCTCTCGCTGCAATTCGGCACGCTCGCCTGCACGCTGATCTGCTCCGTCCTGATGCTGATGGCGATGGCCGTGACCGCGCCGCGCCTGCTCCGCTCGGTGCAGGTGCAGGAGGGCCCGCTGTTCGTGCTGCCGCACGGATCGGTGCTGCTGCTCGCGCTGCTCGGCGCCATCACCTTCCTGGTCGAAGGCGCGATGCTCGATTGGGGCGCGCTGCTCGTGATCGGCGCCGGGCTCGTCACCGAGGCGCAGGGTGGCGCCGGCTACATCGTGTTCTCGATCGCGATGACGGTGGGCCGGCTCGGCGGCGACGCCGTCGTTGCCCGCATCGGAGACCGCGCAACGTTGCTGTGGGGCAGCCTGATCGCGATCGCGGGCTTCGTGATGCTGCTCACCGCACCCATTGCAGCACTTGCCATCGGTGGTTTCCTGTTGATCGGGCTCGGCGCGTCGAACCTCGTGCCGGTGCTGTTCCGCCGGGCGGCGCGGCAAACGGTGATGCCCGCCGGTCTGGCCGTCGCGGCCGTCACGACCGCGGGCTATGCCGGGGTCCTCATCGGTCCGGCCGGCGTCGGGTTCATCGCACAGATTGGCGGGCTGACCACGGCATTTGGGCTGCTGGCGGCGCTGATGGGCCTCGTCACGCTGTCAGCGCCGATCGTCACGACAAGCGCGCGCCAGGGCACGGCGAGCTGAAGCGCGATGAGATTTCGATAAATCGTCATCGCGCTTCAGGTTATTGTTTGCGCATGATCTTTCCGGAAAACCGCTTCGCACTTTTCCGGATCATGCTTCAGCCGCCCACCGCAGCCGCGCGGCGCGGCAGCTTCCAGCCGGGCCGGATGAAGTGGCAGGTGTAGCCGTCCGGATAACGTTCCAGATAATCCTGATGCTCCGGCTCGGCCTGCCAGAACTCGCCAGCGGGCGCGACCTCGGTCACCACCTTGCCCGGCCAGAGGCCCGACGCCTCGACGTCGGCGATGGTGTCTTCGGCAATCCTTTTCTGCTCCTCGCTGGTGTAGAAGATCGCCGAGCGGTAGCTCGTGCCGAGATCATTGCCCTGGCGATTGAGCGTGGTGGGATCGTGAATCTGGAAGAAGAACTCCAGCATGGTCCGGAAGCTGGTCCTTGCCGGATCGAACATGATCTCGATCGCCTCGGCGTGGCCTTCATGATTGCGGTAGGTGGCGTTCTTGACGTGTCCGCCGGTGTAGCCGACTCGGGTGGAGATTACGCCGGGCTGCTTGCGGATCAGATCCTGCATGCCCCAGAAGCAGCCTCCGGCCAAAACTGCGCGCTCTGTCGTCATCTGCCGCTCCCGATTGCTTTGCGTTCGACATCTGCCGCAACATATGCTTTCGGCCGCCCGGCCGAAAGCCATGCCTTGCATGCCTGCCCGGCCGGTTCCTCGAACCGTGGGCCCGCAACGAGCCCCCGCCTTAGCCCAGCCTGGCGTCGAGCGTGATCGCGGCGTTGAGCACCTTCGACACCGGGCAGTTCTTCTCGGCCTCGCCGGCGAACTTGGCAAAAGCTGCCTCGTCGAGGTTCGGCACCTTGGCACGCAGTGTCAGCGCAGACTTGCTGATCTTGAAGCCCTTGCCTTCGGGTTCGAGGGTCACGGCGGCTTCAGTCGAGAGCTCGTCCGGCGTGAAACCGGCCATCTGGAGGCCGAAGGCCAGCGCCATCGTAAAGCAGCCGGCATGGGCGGCGGCGATCAATTCCTCGGGATTGGTGCCCTTCTCGTTCTCGAACCGGGTCTTGAACGAATAGGGGGTCTGCGCCAGCACGCCGGATTCGCTCGTCAAATGGCCCGTGCCATCGCGACCGGCGCCCTTCCAGACTGCCGTTGCCTTGCGGATCATCTCGGTTCTCCTCGTTTGATTGCAGCACCGTTGCTCGTATCCGTGGAAGGCGGCATCGGCATGACCGCCTGCCCTTCCAAATCGGCCGCGCGCCGCAGCGGTTCCATTAGCCTATGCCGGATCGAACGCGCGGATCGGCGGCAGATTGCCGGTGAACCTCTCCACCTCCACCGTCGTCAGCTGACCGGTGCAGCCCTGCGCCAGGGACGAGGTGCCGACGTCGCGGGTGAGCACGTTGGGATTGCCGTGAACGCAGAGCGGCGCCTCGTCTTCCGGATCCATCGGATCGTACCAGGCGCCGGTCGGAAGCTGCACGACGCCGGGCGCGATGCCGTCAGTGACGTGGACCGCGGCAAGGCAGGCGCCGCGCGCGTTGAACAGGCGGATGATGTCGCCATCCCCAATGCCGCGCGCATCCGCGTCGACCGGGTTCATGCGCGCGACCTCGCGGCCGCGATGCTTCGAGCTAAGCGAATGCCCGCCGAAATCGAGCTGGCTGTGCAGGCGCGTCACCGGTTGATTGGCGACCAGGAAGCACGGCGAGCCGGGCTTCGGCGTGTCGGTCTTCTCCAGCCAGACCGGATGCCCCGGACAATCGGCATCGCCATGGGCCGCAATCTTGGCCGAATAGATCTCGATGCGGCCGCTCGGCGTCGGCAGCCCGTGATTGACGGGATCCTCACGGAAGCGACGCAGCCGGCCGCCGTCATCGGGCTGCTGCGGCACGACCAGGCTGCCGCGCGCCCAGAATTCGTCGAAACTCGGCGCCTCCAGGCCGCGCCTGGCGAGCGAGGCGCGGGTCGGCTCGTAGAGATGCTCCAGCCATTGCCGCGACGTCCGCCCTTCGGTGAAGGGTTCGCGCGCGCCCAAGCGCTCGGCGAGATCGGCGAAGATGTCGTAATCGTCGCGCGCAAGACCGAACGGCTCGGCGATCCGGTGCATGGCGACCATGAGGGGATCGTTGGTGGAATAGCCGATGTCCTCGCGCTCGAGCGTCATCGTCGCGGGCAGCACGATGTCGGCATGCCGCGCCGTGGCCGTCCAGGCCAGCTCGTGCACGACGAACGTATCGAGCTGCGCAAAGGCCTTGCGCAGGCGGTTGAGATCCTGGTGATGATGGAACGGATTGCCGCCGGCCCAATAGACAAGACGGATGTCCGGATAGGTGCGCGTCTCGCCGTTGTAACGATAGGTGGTGCCAGGCCCCAGCAGCATGTCGGCAATGCGGGCCACCGGAATGAAATCGGCGACGCCGTTACGACCCTGCCCCAGCGTCGGTCCCGGCACGTCGTTGACACGCCGGCCATAATAGCCGATTGCCCCGAGCGAATAGGCGTAGCCGCCGCCGGGCAGGCCGATCTGGCCGAGGGCTGCCGCCAGCACCATGCCCATCCACACCGGCTGCTCGCCATGCTCGGCGCGCTGCAGCGAATGCGAGACGGTGATCAGCGCGCGCTTTCCGGCGAGCCGGCGGGCCAGCTTCCGGATCGTGTCGGCCGCGACGCTCGAGATGGCCGCAGCCCATTCGGCATGCTTGGCTTGCCCGTCGCTCTCGCCGGTGAGATAGCGCAGGAAGACCGGCCAGCCTTCGGTGTAGCGATCGAGGAAGGCCTGATCGTGCAGACGCTCAGCCACCAGCGTATGGACTATGCCGAGCATGAGGGCGGTATCGGTGCCGGGCACGCAACTCATCCATTCCGCGCCAGCTTCCACCGGCAGATCGTCGCGCAGCGGGCTGACCAGGATGAATTCGCAGCCGCGCCGGCGCGCCGCTGCCATCGCGCCGCGCTCGACGTGCTTGCTGATCGATCCGCCGGCCACCATGGAGTTCTTCAGCGCCATGCCGCCGAAGGCCAGCACGATCTCGGTCTCGGCCGCGATCTGCTCCCAGGTGACGTTGCGCTTGGTGATGTCCTCATAGCCCGCCAGAATCTGCGGCAGCAGCACCGAGGACGCACCCGACGAATAGGAGTTCACCGAGCGTACATAGCCGCCCATCGCGATGTTGAGGAAGCGATGCACCTGGCTCTGGGCGTGATGAAAGCGCCCGGCGCTCGACCAGCCATAGGAGCCGCCGAACACGGCGCCCGGCCCGCGCGTATCGCGGATGCGGCCGAGCTCGTCGCCGAGCAGATCGAGCGCCTTCTCCCAGCTGACCGGGACGAACTCGTCGCGGCCGCGGCGATTGTCCGGACCCGGCCCGCGCTCGAGCCAGCCGCGGCGGATCGCCGGCTGGGCGATGCGCGCCTGGTGGCGGAGCGCACCGGGAAAATTGCCAATGATGCCGTTCGGATCGGGATCGCCCGCATAGGCCCTGACCTCGAGGCCATCAGCGCCCTGACGCGCCGAAAACACCCCCCAATGCGAGGTGTGCGGCCTGAAGCCGTCCGACAGGTCAAGACCGGGGTCGGGAAAGCCAATCGTATCGTCCATCATCTGTTCCTTGTTCCGGCACGCGGTGGCAGTATACCGATCATCCCGGGATGTCGTCGAGATCAGCGCCGACAGGGCTGTCGTGCGCGAGCACCGGCTGGCAACCCTGGTTCGGACCATGCGGCGGCGATACGCAGACACCGGCGCTCGCGTTTGCCTGGAATGTGCGATATGCCGCGGCCCTCACAGCGACAACGGATGTCTCATGATCAAACGCGTCTTGCCGTATGAAGGTCTGCTCCACGAAGTGGTCGAGCACAACGGCGTGCTCTACATCGGCGGCATCGTCCCCGAGGACACCAGCCTCGATATGTCAGGCCAGGCCAACGACGTGCTCACCCAACTGGCACAGCTGTTGAAGACCCTCGGATCCGATCCAGCCCACGTCTTGCAGGTGACGATCTACATGACTGATCTCAACGAGAAGGCAGCGTTCAATGCGGCCTGGAAAGCGCACTTTGCAGAAGCTCATCTGCCGGCACGCGCCGCAATCGGCGTGGCCGACCTCGGTCCGGGCGTCAAGCTCGAGATGACGGCCATTGCTGCCCGGCCATAGCTGCGCCGAGGCTCGATCTGGAGCCACGCGCTCTCAACCGCGGGCGCAGCAATCGACGAGCAGATCCCAGATCCGTTGCGCCTCGCGTCGTTCGTGAGTCTCCGGCGCCTTCTGCGCGTTGGGCTGACCGTATCCCATGGCGCGCGTCTCACGAGGCACGATCCACCGCTCCGAGACCGGATCGTACCATTTTCCGATGTTCATCTCAGTCACTTCAATCGGCTCACAGAATTGATCACGGCTGAGCGATATGTCTCTACCGTCTCATTCCCACGGTTCGCGGACGCATCGCTCATTTCACCAATCGGTGGCGCGGACTATCGTTCCACCCACTGCATCATCCCGGACGGGCCGGGTGAATCGTGCGCGGATGCCGCTCATGCAGCAGCCGAGCGAGCTCCTCGCGCTCGGTCTCGCGTCCCTTCATGGCGGTCTCGAACAGCGCCTCCTGGATGTCGCGAGGCATGTCGCCCCACACGTCCATTGCCGCGCGTCCGAGCAGGCCCGCAAGATGATCAATTCCGTCGTTCATTCGGCTCTCCTGGTCTCACCACCGATTGGAACAGCTGCCGCCGTAGAGCGTTCCACTGCCATCATTGTGAAAAGGAGCGTCTTTTATGGGTTTCTTCACCAAGGACATCAAATCGATGGAAGACCTGCTGCTGCACGGGCTGCAGGACATCTATTACGCGGAGCAGCAGATCCTGAAAGCGCTGCCCAAGATGATCGACAAGGCGACCAACAAGAACCTCGCCGCAGGCCTGAAAGCGCATCTGGACGAGACCAACAAGCAGGTCGAACGGCTCGACAAGGTATTCGCCAAGCTCGGCAAGCAGCCCAGCGGCACGCAATGTCCCGCCATCGACGGCCTCATCGATGAAGCCGATGCGACCGCCGGCGAGATCGAGGACAAGGCCGTGCTCGACGCCGCGATCGTCGCCAACGCGCAAGCGGTGGAGCATTACGAAATATGCCGCTACGGCACGTTAATCGCCTGGGCCGAAGAGCTCGGCCACGACGACATCGTGCGCTTCCTCACGACCAATCTGAACGAGGAGAAGGCGGCCAACACCAAGCTGAACACGGTGGCGCTGCGCAAGGGCGTCAACGCCAAGGCGTCCGACGCCGCCTGAGCAAGCGCTGCAAAGCCGACTGGATTGGTTGAATCGATTGCTGCGGCTCCGGCACCTCTCCCGCTTGCGGGAGAGGTCGCGAAGGCGCGGGTGAGGGCTTTCTCCTCTAGGGATTGTCCCATTGCGGATGCACCCTCTCCCCGACCCTCTCCCGCAAGCGGGAGAGGGAGTGCACCGCGACTTCGTGACTAGACCTCGTCTTACCTCGCCCAAATGCTGTCAGATGAACGGCTTCCCGCCGGTGACGGCGAGCGTCGCTCCCGAGGTGTAGCTCGAAAGCGGATCGGCCAGCATGACGTAGGCGGTTGCGAGCTCGGCCGGCTGGCCGGCGCGCTGCATCGGGACCTGCTTGCCGAAGTTCTTGACACTGTCCTCGGGCATGGTCGACGGGATCAGCGGCGTCCAGATCGGACCCGGGGCAACGGCGTTGACCCGAATACCCTTCTCGGCCAACATTTGGGCAAGCCCACCGGTGAAATTCTGGATGGCGCCCTTGGTGGTGGCGTAAGCCAGCAGCGTCGGGTTCGGCATGTCCGAGTTCACCGACGCCGTGTTGATGATGGCAGCGCCCGGCCGCATGTGCGGGACGGCGGCCTTGGTCAGGTAGAACATGGCGTGGATGTTGGTCGCGAACGTGAGCTGCCATTCCTCGTCGCTGATGTCGGCGATGTCCTTGAACGTGGCCTGGTGCGCCGCGTTGTTGACGAGGATATCGATGCCGCCGAGCTCCTCCACGGTGCGACGCACGATCGAGCGGCAGTGATCGGGATTGCTGATATCGCCGGGGATCAGGACGACCTTGCGCCGCTCCCGCTCCACCAGCGCCTTGACCTCGGCCGCATCCTCGTCCTCGTTCAGATAAGAGATGACGATGTCGGCGCCTTCACGCGCATAGGCGATCGCGACCGCGCGGCCGATGCCGCTGTCGCCGCCGGTGATCAGCGCCTTCTTTCCGGCCAGACGCCCGGCGCCCTTGTAACTCTCCTCGCCATGATCCGGCCGCGGCTGCATCGCCCGCGTCGAACCGGGCATCGGTTGCTGTCGCGGTGGATAAGGAGGCTTTGGATAATCGGTCATGGACAACTCCCGGGAAGCTCGCTGCGCTAACGGAGCGCCGCCGAAACTGTTCCTGGGATGGTCCGGACGACCGTAGCCCTATCCGGGTGAGACGACCCCGATCTGCGACACCGCACCTTGCGCATCCCCTGATCGGGACTGACGATAGAGGTGACCTGGCTCTGCCCACAGGAACCCGTTCGAGAACGGCACACCAGGATAGGCCGCCGCAAGCCGGCGGTTGCCGCCATCGACATCGTCGCGACCGTCGAGCACGTCGCGAAAAATCCTGGCGACGGCGACCATGTCGCAATCCTGCGGCGACAGGCGCAGCGAGCCGACATTGCTCTGGCGCAACAGTTCGGCCTCGCCCAGCAGATTGGCGCAAGTGTGAGACAGGGTCTGCACGCCGTTGATGGTCAGAAACTCCTGCTGCTCCAGCGTGTTCAGGAGCAGACCATCCGGATCCTTCTCGCAAACGAAGCGGCAATTGTCCTTGGCGAGCTTGTGAAGGCGCGCATGATAGCAGCGGGCGGAGATCGCCAGCGGCACCCTGCCGAACGCGAACACCTCGATCGTGACATCGGGAACGGCCTTCGCGATCGCCGCCACCGAGGCCAGCGGCAACTCGGGCGGCAGGCAGATGCGCCCCGCCCCATGCTCGGCGTGAAAGGCCGCGCTCGCCTCGTTGTAGATGTTGACGAAGGGCCCGATGGCATGCGGCCGGCCTGCGAGCGCCCTGAGACAGGTCAGGTCGTTCACCTCGACCAGCGCGCCTTCGGCCGAAGCGAGCTCTTCGGTCTGGCGGCGCTCGCGCCGCAGCGAAACCAGGATCAGCGAGCCCAGCAGCACCTGCTTGCCTGCCTTCTGCAGCCGCTCGACCACGGCCGGGATGTGGTCGGCGTAGAACGGCGACCGTTTCGAGCAGACGATCTCGCCGACCGATACGACATCGACCGGCGCTTCATCGGCGATACGGAAATAGAAGTCGCGCCAGCGTTCCGGCGCCCAATTGTACAGAACTGGACCGAGGCTGAGTTGCATCTTCCGGACCTCACATATTCAAAAGATCAGCGCCAGGACTTTAGCGCCAAGTCTTGCGATAGGCGCCGAGCGTGGAGGCCTGGCCTTCGGTGAACGGCTTCAGGCTCGCAATATCCGCCTCGCTGCCGTTCTCGAGCGCCGCGAGCGCGTGACGGAAATGGCGCACCACGCTTTCGACATAGGCGCGGCCGCGCTGGCGGCCCTCGATCTTGAGCGCGGTGACCCCGGCATCGCGTAAGCCCCTGAGCAGCGTCGTGGCGTCCAGGCTGACGGGGTCCTCGAAAATGTAACCGGCGCCCTGCGCGGTCGAGAAACGGCCCTTGCACAGCGTCGGATAGCCGGCGGGCTCGCTCGTTCCGAACCGGTTGATGGTGAAGCCGCCGAGGCTGGACTTCGTCCCCTCCGCGGTCTGTTCGTAGGTCACATGGCTCGGCGGCGAGCAGACACCTTGCATGTTCGGCGACTTGCCGGTGGCGTAGGAGGACAGCGAGCAACGCCCCTCGGCCATCACGCAGAGGCCGCCGAACACGAAGACCTCGGTCTCGCAGGCGGATTCCCGGGTGATCTCGGCGATCTCCGGCACGCTCAGGACGCGCGGCAGCACGACGCGCCGCGCGCCGAAATTCTCGGCATAGAAGGCGATGGCATCCGGATTCGCGGCCGCGGCCTGGACCGAGACGTGCAAACGCTGGTTTGGATGGCGCCGCGCCGTGTAGTCCATCAATCCGATGTCGGCGAGGATCAGCGCATCGGCGCCGGCACTCACAGCATCATCCACCGCGCGATGCCAGATGTCGACGGCCGCGGCGCGCGGGAAGGTGTTGATGGCCACCAGGATCTTGGCGCCGCGGTCATGCGCGAGCGCGATTGCCTTGCGCAGCTCGTCGCGGCTGAAGTTCAGCCCCGGAAAGTTGCGCGCGTTGGTCTCGTCGTTGAAGCCGCAATAGATCGCATCGGCACCGGCATCGATGGCGCTCTTCAGCGCCGCCGGCGTCCCGGCGGGACAGATCAATTCCATCATCTCGATTGCTCGCTATGCCCCGATGAGCCGATCACGTGGCCGCGGGCGGCCTCGAAGGCGCGCCTCGCCGGCACACCCAGCGGGCCGAACAGCGAGGACAGTTCGGCGGCGAGATCGAGCTGGGCGTCGTCGATCGCATTGCGCAGCGCCAGCACCGCCTCGACATCGCCCTCGATGACGAGTTCGCGCGAGAACATCAAGGCATCGCCATCGACCTTGCCCTCGAGCAGAGCCAGGAGATTGGCGAGCGAGGCCGAGATGCGCGCATCCAGGCCCTTCGGCAGCTCGCGCACGACGGACAGGCGTGGCGGCTTCGCCTCGACCACAAAGGCAAAGGGCAGATCGGTCGGCTTGATGCCGAACCGCGCGCGGGCGTGCACGCCGAGCCGGTCGAATATCGCAGGGTTACGCCGGTGGATGCGCCGCAGGACACCGCCGAGCACGAGCTGCAACGGCAGCAGGGGCAGCGGACGCATCGTCAGTGCGACGAGCGGCGGAATCGTCGGCAACGGGCCGGGCGATGCGGCGGACGGATCATTCATGGCGCCACATCTGGACGGATTGCACGCCCTTGTATTTGAGCCGGAACAATGAAGACCAAAAACAGGCCGGCTAGCTGTGAATTTTTGGGAGCATCTTCAGTTGCAACGTGATGTGCCGCGCTTTCGCGACCTGGCCGACTTCCTGCGCTTCATCGAAAGCCGGGGACAGTTGCGACGCATTCGCGAGAAGGTCTCCGTCGTCCACGAGATCACCGAAATCCACCGGCGTGTGCTGGGGGCACACGGACCGGCATTATTGTTCGAGCAGCCGGTCAGGGCCGACGGCGAGCCATCGGAGATGCCGCTCCTCACCAATCTGTTCGGAACGGTGGAGCGGATCGCGTGGGGCATGGGGATTGCGCCCGACCGCCTCGAAGAGCTTGGCGAGCTGATGGCCGAGCTGCGCGCGCCGCGACCGCCGAACAGCATCAGGGACGCCTTCGGCAAGCTTCCGCTCGCCCGCGCCGCCCTGGCGACGCGCCCGCGCACGCGCGCTGCGGCAGCGGTGCAGGATTGCGTCGCGATGGGGCCCGACATCGATCTCGCCAGATTGCCGGTGCAGATCTGCTGGCCCGGGGAGCCGGCGCCGCTGATCACCTGGCCGCTCGTGATCACCGTGCCGCCGCACTCCGCCACGGCCGACCAGGAGGAAAATGTCGGTGTCTACCGCATGCAGGTGCTCGGTCGCGACCGCGCCATCATCCGCTGGCTCGCGCATCGCGGCGGCGCCCGGCATCACCAGCAATGGAAGGCGATCGGCCGCGACATGCCGGTCGCGATCGTCATCGGAGCCGATCCTGCCACCATCCTGGCCGCGGTGCTGCCGCTGCCCGAGACCATGTCGGAGCTTCGCTTCGCCGGAATCCTGCGCGGCGAACGGCCCGATCTCGCGCCATGCCTCACCGTCCCGCTCGCGATCCCGGCCGATGCCGAGATCGTCATCGAAGGCGTGGTCTCGGCGACCGAGACCGCGCCCGAGGGTCCCTATGGCGACCACACCGGGTACTACAATTCCGTCGAGGAATTCCCCGTGATGCGCGTGACCGCGATCACCAGCCGGCGGCAGCCGGTCTATCTCTCGACCTTCACGGGCCGGCCGCCGGACGAGCCTTCGCGGATCGGCGAGGCACTCAACCGCCTGTTCGTGCCGCTGATCCGACAGCAATTCCCCGAAGTGACCGACTGCTGGTTGCCGCCGGAGGCGTGCTCCTATCGCATCGCGGTCGCGGCGATCAAGAAGCGCTATCCCGGCCAGGCACGGCGGCTGATGCTGGGCCTGTGGTCGATGCTGCCGCAGTTCAGCTACACCAAGCTCCTGATCGTGGTCGACGACGACATCGACGTCCGCGACTGGAAAGCCGTGATGTGGGCGGTCTCGACGCGCAGCGACGCCTCGCGCGATCTCGTGACCCTCACCGACACGCCGATCGACTATCTCGATTTCGCCTCGCCCAAATCCGGGCTCGGCGGCAAGCTCGGCATCGATGCCACCACGAAGATGCCGCCGGAGACGGACCGCGAATGGGGCGTTCCGCTGACCATGGATCCCGCCGTGGTCGCACGTGTCGATGCGATGTGGGCGAGTCTCGGCCTTTCCGGCATGCCCGTGCGCGCGCCGGTCCTGACATGAGCGGGCGGCAAGGCATCGTCGTCGGCATCAGCGGCGCCTCGGGCGCCGCGATCGGCGTGCGCATCGTCGAGCTGCTGGCCGACGATCCGCACTACGCGGTGCACCTCGTGGTCTCGCCCGCGGCCGAGCGGACGCTGAGCGAGGAAGTGGGCAGCAATGCGCTCGCGCGGCTGCGCGCGCTCGCCTTCCGCCATCATCTTCACTCGGACGTCGGCGCTGCGATCGCCAGCGGCTCGTATCCGGTCGCGGGCATGATCGTGGCGCCGTGCTCGATCCGCACGCTCTCGGCCATCGCCTGGGGGCAGCTCGACAACCTCCTGACGCGCGCGGCCGACGTGCAGCTTAAGGAGCGGCGCCGGCTGGTGCTGCTGGTCCGCGAGAGCCCGCTGCATCTCGGCCATTTGCGCAGCATGCTGCAGGCAACCGAGATCGGCGCGATCATTGCCCCGCCGATGCCAGCCTTCTATCTGAGGCCACAGTCGCTGGATGAGATGATCGACCAGATCGCCGCCCGGGCGATCAACCTGCTCGACCTCACAAAGCTTCGCGCACCCGCAAAGGTCTGGCCCGGCTCGGGAGGCGCATAGCCGGCGCGGCGGATCAATTCACCTCGGCAAAGCCGAGCGATGACCTGACGCCCGGCGAGATCATCGAGGGATGCCAGGGCGGCTCGAACGTCATGGTGACGTCGACCGATTCGACGCCCCGAACGAGGCACGCGCTGCTCGCGACACCCTCCTTGAGAAAGGACGCCGCGGGGCACCCGCGTGTCGTTGCCGTCATGGTGATGTGGGCGGCGCCTTCGTCAACCGACACGTCATAGATGAAGCCGAGGTCGACGATGTTATGGCCGAGCTCCGGATCGATCACGACCTTCAGTGCCTGCCTGATCTGGTCCACGAGATCATCATTGTTGATGGTCATGGCTGCACCCTCACCGTCAGCTGATAGGAATCCTTCTGCGGCGTGAAGGCGCCGCGCCATTGATGGCCGCGCTTGGTCAGTTCCCGAAACAGAAAGACCGGTTCACGGCTGAGCAAGGCGGACAGCGTCTGGCCCGGCGCGAGCCGCTCCAGGGCAGCCAGAATCCGAACCATCGGCTCGGGCGGATCGAGGTCGCGATTGTCGAGATGAACCGCGGGCTCGGGCCAATCGCCCTCGCTTGAGGCAGCAAAGACCGGTTCAGCCGCCTCGACCGAGCCATCGTCCGGCATGAAGCGGATCTCCCATTCGCCGCCTTCGAGCTCGGCGGCCCGATGAGCAAAGCCCCTGCTCGCCATGACGTCGAACAGAGGGACCGGCTTGAAGGGAGCATAGAGCCGCAGCCCCTCCCCGGGCGCGAGCCGCTCGAGCGTGGCCATGATGATCGAGAACGGCTCGCCGCCTGCACGCAGGATCGGCCGGACATCGACGTCGATGAATTCGGTCATTGCAGTCTCCTTTCAGTTTCTTGAGACCAAGAGATGGGGCGCGGCTGCCCCTGTCGGCAGGCGTTGCGACGCCGCCACATCCGCAAGCCGCCGGGCCCTGATCAACTCCTCGCTCAGGCCGAGCGTCGCAACCATCACCGCCGCGACGGCGATGCGGAAGCCGAGTGGCGCGTCGATTATGAGCATCAATGTCGCCGTCCAGCTTCCGGCAAAGAACAGCACGAACCATTTCGATGCGCGGCGCTCGGCGACGAGATCCTGGACGCGGGGCGTCGGCACTCTGCCCATCACCGGACCATAGGTTTCGAGCCAGGTCAGGAACGGCACGATCTTGTAGAGATTGGCGAGCACGAGGCCCGTGAGCCAGCCGAACACGAGGAGAAAGGCGAGCGCGCCGACATGGGACGAGAAGGTGCCGGTTGCAAGACAAGCGGCGCCAAGGATCGCGACGGCGACGAGGCTCGCCAGCGCCACGAGGCTCATGCGCGTGTTGAGCTCGAGCGCGCGGCGTTTGCGGCTCCTGTACAGGCTGAGCACGTCGCGGCCGTAGGCGGCCAGCGACAGCAGCGCCGCTGCGCCTGCCAGCAGAAATGCCAGCTTCAGCCCCGTCATGCGCCAAAGTGCGAGCACGCCGCCGACAAGCCCGACGGCCAGCGCAATGATGCCGGCAGACCAGGCGAGACGGCCGAGCCGCGCATCGCCGTCGGGCGCGAGCATGAACATCGCAAGCAGGCGATAGCTGACGCCCATGGCCGTGAAGGTCAGCCAGCCGCCAAGGCCGGCGAGCGCGTGGATCGGCACGCCCGAGACCAACAGCTCCGGCCATTGCGGGCCGATGGCGGTTCCGGACAGCACCAGCGAGAACAGACCGCCGAATGCCGCCGTGACGCAGATGCAGGCAAGCCCGCCTGCGACGAACCGCGCCGGCCGCGGCAGCGGACGGGCCGACCACAGCGTCATGCCGAGATTGGCAACGACCAGGGCGAGGCCGGCGATCAGCAGGCCGGCCCCAATGGGGAGCAACCATGGCGGCCCGTTGATGTGCCCGCCAAGAGCCAGAAAGCCCGCGAGCAGGACCATCAGCCCCAGCGTCAATAGTGCCAGAGCCGGCAGTGTCCAGCGTTCAGCATAGAGCGGCCTTGCGACCAGCACCGGCACGAACTGGAACAGCGCGCCGCACAGCACCGTGCTCAACCAGCCGATGCTGACCATGTGGACGATGACGAGCGTTTCCGGAGCGCCGATATCGTGGTTCGGAAAACCGAACCCAACCACCATCAGTGCTTCTGCGAGCAGCAACCACACGATTGCGACTGCGAAGTAACTGATGGCCCATCTACAGAGGCTGGTTCCGATCACGGCCTGCTTCCCAACGCCTGCACATGAATTTCCATGTCAGCGCTCGAAAACGGTAAGCGGCGGCAGTCGCGACCACTTTGTCGAGGCGCAAACTCCGGCGCCATTCACGACAATGGGACCGGCGTCGACGCCAGGGCCGTGGAAGGATTGATGCAGCGCAAGAGCACAGCCCGCGGCGCTGATATTCAAGACGTTCAATCGGCAAGGAGTGGTCGGATGACGCTAAGGAATTGGTGTGTGGTGCTGGCGATCTCGGCGGGCGCGGTCACATCCGCGATTGCGCAGTCCAGCTTCCAGCCCTCCCCGAACGCAAAGCAGGATGCGCCTCGCCTCACCCAAGTCATGAGCATGGCGCAGCTTCAGCATCTCAAGCTTTGGTACGCGGGCAAGGCGAGAAACTGGGATCTCGCCGCGTACGAGCTGCGCCAGTTGACGAACAGCCTGGCCGAAGCGGCGATCTTCTACCCTGCAATTCCCGTCACCAACGTGACCACGATGAACGAGCCGCTGCTCGCGGTCGCCGACGCGATCGCGGCGGGCGACGATCGCAAGTTCGCCGGCTCCATGCGCGCGCTGACCGACGGCTGCAATGCCTGTCACAGCTCGATGGGCCGCAGCTTCATCGCCATCGCCGTGCCGACCGGCGGGCAGCCGCCCGCCAATCAGGTATTTTCCCCGTCGGGAAACGGCCGGAAGAAATGATGCGGCCGGGGGCTCTTTGCTCCCGGTGTCCGCCTCCTGACGCCGTCCGAGATCTGATTGCGTTGCATCAATCCGGGAAACGAGCAGCCCCGTACCCTTGGCCTCGCCTGGATATCAGCGACCGCCGAGCCCTTCCATGATCGAACAATCCAGCCCGGCCAAGGTTTTGGCCGAGGCGTTCTGGCAAATGCCAAAGGCCGAGCTTTACCGCGCGCTCGGCTCCGGCCCGGACGGCCTCTCGCAGGGCGAAGCCGCCCGACGGCTCAAGATCCACGGCGCGAACCGCGCCGACGCCTCGCCGGGCCGGTCGGCCCTGCGCAAGCTCGGCCAACGTCTGTGGAATCCGCTGATCGCCATGCTGCTGGCGGCTGCGCTCCTCTCCGGTTTGAGCGGCGACATCGGCAGCTTTGCCATCATCGCCACCGTGCTGTCCCTCTCCATCACGCTCGATATCGTTCAGGAGCACCGTGCCGAGCTCACCGCCGAAAGGTTGCGGGAATCGGTCGCCATTCAGGCTGACGTCGTCAGGGACGGCAGGGATGCGACGATTTCGGTAACGGCACTGGTCCCGGGGGACGTCGTCAAGCTCCGTATCGGCGATTTGATACCGGCCGACGGCAT
The DNA here is from genome assembly GCF_024585125.1 of Bradyrhizobium sp. WBOS08. Classification (NCBI taxonomy): domain Bacteria; kingdom Pseudomonadati; phylum Pseudomonadota; class Alphaproteobacteria; order Hyphomicrobiales; family Nitrobacteraceae; genus Bradyrhizobium; species Bradyrhizobium sp. WBOS08. The sequence goes on from NZ_CP028988.1 coordinate 140,393, forward strand.
CGTCCTCGATGCGCAGGATCTGCAGGTCAATGAAGCCCTGATGACGGGCGAGCCGTTTCCGGCCTTCAAGACCGACGCGGCCTGCTCCGCTGCATTGCCGGCGGACGCCACCAATGCCCTGTTCGCGGGAACCAGTACCGTCGGTGGCAGCGGCAGGATGTTGGTCGTGACGACCGGGGGCCGGACGCGCTTCGGCGCGATCGCCTCGGCAATGGCCGCCAACGCACCGCCAACCGCGCTCGAGCAAGGCGTCCGCAGGCTCGGACTCCTGATCCTGCGGCTGACGCTCTTCCTCACGCTCTTCGTGCTGATGGCTCATCTCGTCGCGCAGCGCAACGCGATGGAGTCCTTCCTGTTCGCGATCGCGCTCGCCGTCGGCTTGACACCCGAGCTGCTGCCGATGGTGATGACGGTGACCCTCGCCCGCGGCGCCCTGCGCATGGCGAAGCGGAAAGTCATCGTCAAGCGGTTGTCCGCAATTCACGATCTGGGCGCGATGGACACGCTTTGCGTCGACAAGACCGGCACGCTCACGGAAGCCCGGATCACGCTGCAGGCGCATGTCGATCCCGAGGATCGGGCCAGCGATCGCGTTCTGAGCTTGGCGCGCCTCAACAGCACGTTTCAGGCCGGCATCAGAAGCCCTCTCGACGACGCGATCCTGTCGGCGAGCCGCGACGATCACAACGGCTGGGTCCGGCTTGCGGAAGTCCCGTTCGACTTCGAACGGCGATGCCTGTCCGTTCTGGTCGGACGCAACGGCGAACAGACGCTGATTGCCAAAGGAGCTCCGGAATCCATTCTATCTCGTTGCGTGGCCGTGGAAATCGATGGTCTGGCTCATCCGCTCGACGCCGTCTGGCAACGGAAGATGGCCGACATCCAGGCGCGCTATGCCCGCGACGGCTTCCGGCTTCTTGCCGTCGCCATCAAGTCCATTCCGGTGGGGCAGCAGACCATTGCCGTCGGCGACGAGACCAATCTGACCATGATCGGCTTCTGTGCCTTCGCCGATCCGCCGAAGCAGGATGCGGCCGCAGCCATCAAGGCGCTCGGCTCGCTCGGCGTCACCATCAAGATCATTTCCGGCGACCATGGCGCCGTGGTCGCGCACGTGGCCCGATCGGTCGGCCTCAGTGCGGACCGGATCATGACCGGCGCCGAGATCTCCGAGCTGACCGATGCCGCGCGCTCATCGCCCGGGTCGACCATGTCGACCTGTTTGCCCGGATCGACCCCGACCAGAAGCGGCGGATCATTGCCGCGCTCAGGCACCGCAATCACGTCGTCGGCTTCATGGGAGACGGCGTCAATGACGCCCCCGCGCTCCACGCCGCACATGTCGGCATATCCGTCACCGGCGCGACCGAGGTCGCCCGCGCGGCCGCCGACCTGATCCTGCTGGCGCCGGACCTGTCCGTGCTTGCGGCCGGCGTGCGCGAAGGCCGCAGGACGTTTGCCAACATCCTGAAATATGTCCGGATGGGAACGAGCTCGAATTTCGGCAACATGCTTTCGATGGCCCTGGCCTCGATCGTTCTTCCGTTCCTGCCGTTGCTGCCGCTGCAGATCCTGCTGAACAATCTGATCTACGATCTCTCCGAAATCGGCATCCCTTTCGATGACGTCGATCGCGAGGACATTGCGCGGCCCGAATCCTGGGACATGACAAGCATCCTTCGCTTCACCATCGTCATGGGCATGGTGTCGTCCCTGTTCGACGCGATCACCTTTGCCGTTCTTCTCAAGATGTTCGATGCGGATGCGCCGATGTTTCAAACCGGCTGGTTCCTGGAATCGATAGCGACCCAGATCCTGGTGATCTTCGTGATCCGGTCTCGCAAGCTGCCGTGGCGCGCGAACCGCCCGCACGCCATCTTGATCGCCACGTCCTTGGGCGCCCTGCTTGCCGGCGTGGCGCTTGCACTCGGCCCATGGCGAGGCGCATTCGGCTTTACCGCGCTGCCTGCGGGACTGCTTGCGACGATTATCGCCATCGCCGCGGCCTATCTGATCTCGGCAAGCCTCGCGAAGCGGCTGGCGATCTCGGATCCGTAACGTCTCAAGAGGAAGACGGGGCTCACCGAACCGCGTCCGGATAGATCTGCTCGCGGTGAACTTCGCGGCCGCTCTCATCAATGATGACGACCTCAAGCTCGGGATGGCCGTTCGGCTTCTCCCGGCGTATCCGGTCGGCCAGGTCCTTACCGTGCGCGATGGCGGCCCCGTCGCTGACAAGCTCCAGTCCGGCTCTATCGCGGACGGGCACGCCGTCCTTCATGTCGAAATAATATGTGGGCATGAACTCATTTCCGCGTTCCACACGCGGCTCGGTTGACGTCGTTGTCCCGGAAAAATGGGAGCGGCCGAGGGGGCGGCCGCAGCGACCTGGAAAGCCGCATCATAGCGAGTCTGCGGGGGCAAATCTTGACCCGGATCAACCTGGGAAACCAAGCGGGTCCCCCGAAGCCCCGCCTCTTCTAGCGGTATCATGACAGGGCGCTGCCGGCGCCCGGCGCCGTCATGCGGCAACCGGCTCGCTTTCGCCGCTGCGCTTGCCGCGCAATGGCGCAAACTGCTCGGACGTAACCGTTTCGTTTGCGATCAACAGGTCGACGCCGGCATCGAGGTCTGCCCGCCTCTGCTGGAGGATGTCGCGAGCACGGCGGTCGCCCTCCTCGATCAGGTTGCGGACGGCGAGATCGATCTCGCGCCCGGTCGCCTCGGCGGCGCCAACGATCTTGTCCTGGGCCGCGCCAAGAAAGGCTTGCGGCTTGGGTGCGTAAGTGCGTTGCCCCACCGTCTCGTCCATGCCGTACTTGGTCACCATCTCGATCGCGACCTCGGTTGCGCGTTGAAGATCGTCGGCGGCGCCGGTCGAGATCGCCCCGTCGAAGATCAGGCGCTCCGATGCGCGTCCGCCCATCAGCACCGCAATGCGGTTCTTCAGCTCCTCGACGGTCAGCAGGAACCTGTCCTCGGTCGGTCGCTGGATGGTGTACCCCAGCGCACCGATCCCGCGCGGGATGATCGAAACCTTCTGCACGGGGTCGACGCCGGGCAGGCTGGCCGCGACGAGGGCATGGCCCATCTCGTGATAGGCAACCCTGCGCCGTTCGTCCTTGCTCAGCACCCTGCTCTTCTTCTCGATGCCGGCCACGATCCGCTCGATCGCCGTGACGAAATCGTCGAACGTGACCTCGTCTCCGCTCCGCCTGGTCGCCGCGATTGCGGCTTCGTTGATCAGGTTCGCAAGGTCTGCCCCGGTAAATCCGGTCGTGAGACCCGCCACCTTGTCGAGGTCGACGTCGCTGCTCATGCGGATCTTGTGGGCATGCACCTTCAGGATCGCAACGCGTCCGTTCTTGTCCGGCCGGTCGACCAGGACCTGGCGGTCGAACCGACCTGCACGCAGCAGCGCGGGGTCGAGGATCTCCGGGCGGTTGGTGGCCGCCAGCAGAATGACGCCGGCGCTCGGATCGAAGCCGTCGAGCTCGGACAGCAGCTGGTTGAGGGTCTGCTCCTTCTCGTCGTAACCGCCGAACGACAGCGGCCCGCGGCTGCGGCCGAGTGCGTCGAGTTCGTCGACGAAGATGATGCATGGTGCGGCCTTGCGGGCCTGCTCGAACAGATCCCGAACCCGCGCGGCGCCCACGCCGACGAACATCTCCACGAATTCCGAGCCGGAGATTGAGAAGAACGGGACGCCGGCCTCCCCCGCCACCGCGCGGGCCAGCAGGGTCTTTCCCGTTCCCGGCGGTCCGACCAGCAGGATACCCTTGGGAACGTGCGCGCCCAAGCGACCATAGCTCTTGGGATCCCTGAGGAACGACACCACTTCCTGGAGCTCGAACTTCGCCTCGTCCACGCCGGCGACGTCCGCGAAGGTGACCTTGATGTCTTTCTCGACGTAAACCTTCGCGCGGGACTTGCCGATCGCCATCAGGCCGCCCAGGCCCTGGCCGCCGCCCATGGAACGGCCGATCCAGAGCCAGATCACGAAGAAGGCGATGACCGGAAAGATCCAGGACAGCAAGGTCTGCAACGCGCCGCCGCCGGGGACGCCGGTCACGCTGGCGCCCTTTGCCGCGAGCTTCTCGGCCAGGGCCATATCGACCCGCGCGGTCACGAAGGCGGACTTGCCGCTCGGCAGCGGCTCCTTCAATTTTCCTTGAATCATATCCGGGCCGACGGAGACCTCGGCGATCTTGTCCTGGGCGAGCAGCTGCTCGAATTGGCTGTAGGGAATGGTTTCGATCGTATTGTAGGTCGACAGGCCGAATTGCAGCATGGCGAGCAGCATGCCGCCCGCCAGGATGGCGGCCATTGCGATGCCCTGCTTCCGCGAAACTCGATCGGACTCCACCCTGCTTCTCCCATCGCCGTCGACTGCGGTGCGAACGGTAACGGAGAGCGGCGGCTGCCGCTTGATTCAGCTCAACGTCGGGGGGAGTGCAGCCGCCAACAGCCGTCGTCCAATCGAGCGAGACCCGGCCCTTCCTTCCTAGGGCCGCAGATCCATGTCGATCCGCACGAAGTCGCCGCGATAGGTGACCTCGCCGAGATAGATCACGGTACGGTCCGCGGTCGTGAAGATGCGGCGGACTTCGGCCACCGGCGAATTCAGCGGCACGCGGAGCAGCCGCGCCGCCTCGATATCCGCGGTGCCGATCGTCAGGGTCTGGCGCGCGCTGGCGATGGCGGGATCCCTGAGATCGCTCAGGATCGGGATCACGGTCTCGTTGCGAAAACGCTTCGGCGACCTGCGGAAGATCTTCTCGTCGAGATAGATGGAGATGACGCAGTAAGGCTGCTTCTGCCGCGAATGCAGCCGGCGCATGAAGACGTATTTTTCCGCCGGCTTGCCGTCCCCGGGGAGCAGCGGGGCATTGCTGCGGCTTTCCGAGATGTTGATGATCTCAGGCGAGGTGTCGCGGTACATGTCTGCGAGATCGGACAGCGTGGTCTCGACCTTGAGCCAGCGATCCTGCCGCACGGTCCCGGTGACGAAGGTGCCGCGGCCCTGCTGTGCCTCGATCACGCCGTCGCGGGCGAGCAGTTCCACCGCCTGCCTGATCGTGACGCGCGACACACCGAATTCGGCGGCCAGCTCCTCGTTGGCCGGCAGCCGAAAACCCTGGGTCCAGACGCCGCGTGCGATCCGCTGCCGGAAGATGTCGGCGATCTGCGCGTATTTGGGGACGTGACTATCGGAACTCAATTCCATCTCGCCCTCCGGAAGTCAGGCCGCGCGATCAAGCCATGACCAGCGCGGCGCCCCGTTCGCCGATCATCAGGCTGGTCGCATTCGTGTTGGCCGAGGTGATCTGCGGCATCACCGAGGCGTCGATCACGCGCAGCCGCTCGACGCCGCGCACCCGCAGCTGCGGATCGAGCACGGCCTGCGCGTCCCGCCCCATGCGGCAGGTCCCGACGCAGTGAAACACCGTGCCTCCCGTGTTGCGCGCAAAATCCCACAGCCCGGCATCATCCCTTGCCGCTTCGCCCGGCACCATCTCGACATCCCAGAGCGGGCGAAAGGCTTTCTGCTGATAAATCTCGCGCAGAATCTTCAGACCCGCAACAATGGTCTTGCGATCGGTCTCCTCGGCGAAATAATTCGGCACGATGCGCGGCTGCTCGAACGGGTCAATCGAGCTGATCGCGAGCTGTCCGCGCGACTTGCCATGGCACTGCCAGACCGAGGCGGTGAAGCCGGAATAGCTGTGCAGGGGCTCGCCGGGCTTGTCGACCGAGAGCGGCATCACGTTGAACTGCACATCCGGCCTTCCGCCAACGGCGTATTCCGTGCAGGCCGCGCCGCCCACCTGCCCCGCCCCGACCGTCAACGGGCCGCTGCCTGCCAGCAGCCATTGCAGCCCCATCTTCGCCAGCGCGACGGGATTGCGGACCTGATCGTTGAGCGAGATTCGCTCCTTCAAACGGACGATCAGCCGGGCCTGATAATGGTCCTGGAGATTGGCGCCGACCTCAGGAGAATCGGCAATTACGGGAATGCCGAGCTTGCGCAGCAGCTCGGCCGGACCGATGCCCGAAAGCTGGAGGAGCTGCGGCGATTGCAGCGCGCCGCCGGACAGGACGATCTCACGATCGGCCGCCGAGCTGTGGACCTGTCCGTTGCTGATCCACTCGACGCCGGTCGCGACGTGACCATTGAAAACGACCCTGCTGACCTGCGCGTGGGTGATGATGGTGAGATTGGGACGGCCGGCGATGGGGCGCAGAAACGCAGAGGCGGAGCTGGTCCGCCAGTGCCGGCCGATGCCGAGCTGATAGGTGCCGACGCCCAGCGTCGTGGCGCCGTTGAAGTCGGGATTGCGCGGCAGACCGAACTCTACACCCGCCTCGACCCAGGCCTTCGATGCCGGATTGTCGTTGCGGAGATCTGAGACCTCGAACTCGCCGAAGCCGCCGTGAAACTGGCTCTCGCCGCCGCGATAGCGTTCGTAACGCCGAAAATACGGCAGGAGTTCGCGATAGCTCCAGCCGTCGGCACCGAGGCGCTCCCAATCGTCAAAGTCCTCGTGCTGGCCCCGGATGAAGATCAGACCGTTGATCGACGAGGAGCCGCCGAGCACGCGGCCGCGCGGCCAGACGATGGCGCGGCCGCCGCTCCCTTCCGAGGGTTCGGTTCTGAACAGGCGCGAGAATCGCTCGTTGTAGATGGTCCGGTAGTAGCCGACCGGGAGTTTCAGCCAGAAATTCCGGTCCGCTCCGCCGGCCTCCAGCAACAGAACGCGGCAGGATGGATCGGCCGACAACCGGTTCGCAACGACACAGCCGGCCGAGCCCGCGCCGACGATGATGTAGTCGTAGCCGCGAGCTGGCATCAGATGGTCCGGTATTGCGCGATGGAGGCGAGATCCGGCGTGATGCCAAGACCCGCCTCGTCACCGAGCTCGATCATGCCCTCGCGGACATCGAGCACCGGACCGCAGAAGCGGTCGCGCAGCGGGTTTTCGTTGCAGTCGACTTCGAGAAGCCCGTCCCCACCGACGCCGGCGAGGAGATGCGCGGATGCCAGAAGACCGATGCCGGCGCCAAGATAGTGCGGACAGAACATCTTTCCCGACGCCAGGATGTCGCGGGCAATGCTGGTGCAGGCCGACAGCCCGCCCCATTTGGCGATGTCGGGCTGGACGACTCGGAGAATCGGCTCACGCAGCACCTCGGCAAAGCCGGCGTGGCTCGCAATGTTCTCGCCGGCTGCGAGCGGAAAGCGAATGGCCTCGTGCAGCTGTTGCCATTCTTGCCGCGGACGGTCAGCACGGATCGGCTCCTCGAGCCAGGCAAGACCGAAGCGCTCGAGCGGAGGCGCAAGTTCCAGCGCCTGCGCAATGGTCCATCCCTGGTTCACGTCGGCAGCAAGCAGGCCTTCGCCGACGAGACGGCGCAGCGCGCCGAGATTGGCGCTGTCAGTTGCCGGATCGAAGCCGATCTTCAGCTTCAACGCGCGGTATCCGCGGCCAAGGGCCGCTTCAGCCGTCCGCTCGGACCCGACCGGATTGATGCCACTGGCGTAGACCTTGATCTCGCGCTTCGCGCCGCCGAGCAGCCTCCATAACGCAACATTCCGGCGCCGCGCGTAGAGATCCCAGACCGCCAGATCGATGCCGGCGATCGACTGCGCAAACGGGCCGGCCTCTCCGGACTGCAGCGCCAGCACCGAGGTTCCCTGTGTCAGGCGTTCGAACGCGGCAGAGGGCTCGGGCGCATTGAATCCGACCAAAGCCGGCGCAAGCACCTCGTTGACGAGCCGGACACGATGCTCGGCACCGGGTGCAGGAAAATTGCACCACACTTCGCCCCAGCCGATGTTTCCGTCGGTGTCTTCAACGCGGACGAAGACAGCAGGCCGATCCGCCATCCGCCCGAAGGACGTGATGACCGGCGTGGTCAGCGGGTAGCGATAGCCAAAGGCCTGGACGCTTCGAATGGTGAAAGGCGGGGAAGTCATGCGGGAAAGCCTGCGACGCCTCCGATCAAAGGCACCACTTGTATGGTCCTCCTATTTATAATATGACTTTCGAAAACATCAATCGCAATCTGGGCGGACGCGTCGAATGAATGGAGCTGGCCTGAGACGTGTTGGTCTCGGATTGATACCGTGGATCGGCGCAATCCTGCTCTGGTACGCCGTGCGCTGGAGCGGCTTCGTCAACGTCTCGCTGATCCCCGCGCCGCACCAGGTCGCCGCAAAGTTCTTCGAGCTTCTCACCAGGGAAGGGCTGCTGATCGACATCTTCGCCTCGACGCGGCGCGTCTTTCTCGGCGTGGCGCTGGGCATCCTCGTGGCCGTGCCGGTCGGTTTTCTGCTCGGGTGGTATCGCCCCGCCCGCACCTTTGCCGATCCCATGATCAACTTCTTTCGCGCGCTGCCGCCGATCGCCCTGATCCCGCTGGTGATCGTTTATTTCGGCGTCGACGAGCTCGCAAAGCTCGTCATCCTGTTCTACGCCTCGTTCTTCTCCGGGGTGATCGTGATGTATGAGGGCGTGTCGCAGATCACGCCGCTCTACATCCGCGTGGCGCAGACGCTCGGAGCGAACCAGGCCGAGATCTTTCACAAGGTCATCATTCCCCTCACCGTCCCGCACATCCTCACGGCGCTGCGCGTGGCGTTGGGCGTGGCCTGGGCGACGCTGGTCGCATCCGAGCTGATCGCCGCGCAGCGCGGGCTCGGCGCCATGATCCAGAATGCCTCGACCTATTTCCTGCTCGACGTCATCTATGTCGGCATCATCTGCATCGGCCTGATCGCGCTGATCATGGACTTGATCCTGCGCAAGATCACCGCGCGGCTGCTGGTCTGGCAGGATCGGGTCATCGCATGACCAAGCGCGCGCAGTTCGACAAGGTATCACTGTCTTTCGAGACGGCGAAGGGCCGCCTCCAGGTGGTCGAGGACGTCAGCTACGACATCAACGACGGCGACTTCATTGCGGTGATCGGCCCATCCGGCTGCGGCAAAACCACGATGATGAGCATGCTCGCCGGTTTCCAGAAGCCGACGACCGGCAAGGTCCTGTTCGACGGACGTCCCGTCGCCGGCCCCGGCCCCGAGCGCGGCGTCATCTTCCAGGAATATGGCGTATTCCCCTGGTTGACGGTGAAGCAGAACATCGCCTTCGGCCTGACCCTGAACGCCAACCGCGTCGCGGCCGCCGAGCGCGAGGCGATCTGCGATCACTATCTCGGGCTGATGGGCCTGTCCGACTTCGCCAATTCCTACCCGAAGCACCTGTCCGGCGGCATGCGGCAACGGCTCGCGATCGCGCGGGCCTATGCGGTGAAGCCGCAATTCCTGCTGATGGACGAGCCGTTCGGCGCGCTCGACGCCCAGACCCGCTCCAACATGCAGAACCTGCTGCTCAAGGTGCTGGAGACCGAAGGCAAGACCGTCATGTTGATCACCCATTCCGTCGAGGAGGCGATCTACCTCGCCTCCCGCATCGTGGTGGTGACGGCGCGGCCGGCACGGATCAAGCAAATCATCGACGTTCCCTTCGCCTATCCGCGCGACGAGTCGATCCAGGAGCGGCCGGAATTCGCCGAGCTGCGAAGCCATATCAGGCAGCTCGTGATGGACGAATATCGTGCCCAGCAGGCGCAGATGCGCCCAGTCTCATTCTCGGAATAACAAGCAAGACGGAGGACACATCATGGATCGGCGGCAATTTCTGAGCACGACGGCAGGCCTTGCACTCGGCACCTTCACGGCCGCAGCACCCGCGATCGCGCAGGCAAGAACGAAGGTTCGCGTCGGCTATCTCCACACCGTCGCCGTCGACGGCCAGATCTGGACCGGCATGGATCGCGGCTCCTTCGAGAAGCAGGGCCTCGATCTCGAGCTGCGGCAGTTCAACACCGGCCTGGAGATCTTCCAGGCGCTGATCGGCGGCAGCCTCGACGTGCTGTCGACCGGCGCGGTCCTTTCGAACTTCCCGGCGCGCGGCCAAGGCAAGGTCTTCCTCATCAACGACATCGAGGTCGCGACCGCTCAGCTCTGGGTGCGTGGCGACCAGGGCATCAAGTCATTCGAGGATCTGAAGGGCAAGCGCATCGCGACCGCGACCGGCACGACCGCGCACGTATTCCTGGATACTGCGCTCCGTGCCAACAAGGTCGATCCGAAGGAGGTCGAGCTCGTCAACCAGACCATGCCTGCCGCCGTGACCGCCTTCATTTCCGGCGCGGTGCCGGCCGTCGCGCTTTGGGTCCCCTTCAACGTCACGGTCCGCGACAAGGTGCCCGGCGCGGTCAAGCTCGCCGACGCCTCTGCCTACTACCCGAAAGCCGCGATCATCGGCGGGTGGGCGGCCGCCAACGACTATTACGAGCGCAACAAGGAGACGCTGGCGAAGCTGATCCTTGGTTGGGCGGATGCCAACGACTACATCGTTGCAAACAGCGTCGAGGCCATGGAGAAGCTGCAGAAGGCCCATTACAGCCAGACGCCGCTGGCCGACATCACCGAATCGTTCAAGGCGCAGAAGATGTTCACGTCCAAGGAATGGAAGCGCATGTACTCGGACGGGACCGTGACCAATTGGCTGCAGCAATCGACGGACTTCTTCATGGCCAATGCCGGCATCAAGGACTTCACGCCTGCCAGCAAGTATTTCGATCCGAGCCTATATTTGAAAACGATTGCGTGAACGATCTGCCGTCCGCGTGGCAGGCAAGAGCGTGCGCCGCGCAGAGAGCGGGGCGCAGCTGACCCAATTCGCTGCCGATCACATGAAAAGAAGGGGAAGATGCCGGCCATGTCGGGCGGCAGAGAAGGCGGCGCCGTCGGACCGCCTTCTAGACGCCTCTGGCCTCCGCCGAGACGAGCAGCTCACAAATCCGCTAGCTGTAGAAAATGCCTCCGTCCACATTGAGGGCCTGGCCGGTCACGAACGCGGAATCATCCGACGCAAAGAATGCCACGGGACCGACGACATCCTCCGGCTGTCCAAGCCGGTGCAAGTCCGTGACCTTCTCGAAATACGCGACGCGCTCGGGATCGCGCAGATTGTTCATCCCCATCTCCGTCACGATGATGCCGGGGCAAACGGCATTGACCGTGATGCCGAAGCCGCCGAACTCCATCGACGACACCCGGGTGAAGCCGACCACGGCCGACTTCGATGCAGCGTAGTGGGACTGTCCGGGGCCGCCCGTTCGCGCGGCAAGCGAGGCAATATTGACGATCCGCCCGTATTTGCGCTCCTTCATGTGCGGCACCACGGCCTGGGTCATCTGGAACACGCCGCGCGTGTTGACGGCGAACGTCTGATCCCATGTCTCGGTCGTCAGCTCGTCGATGGTCGCCAGTCGGAGGATGCCGGCGTTGTTGACGAGGACGTCGATGTGTCCCAGCCCCTGCACGGCTTCCGCCACGACCCGCCTGCAATCCCCGAGATCGCTGACGTCGCCAAGCACCGGGATGCAACGATTGCCGAGCGCGCCGATCTCGGCGACAGTCTCAAGCAAGACTTTCTCCTGAGGTGCGATGTCGGTCAGCGCGAGATCATAGCCGCGCCTGGCAAGACCCATGGCGATCGCTCGGCCAATTCCGCGGCTTGCTCCCGTAACGATTGCATGTCGGGCCATGTTGTTCTCCCCTATCGGTCGGATTGACGTATTGATGATGTGATCGGCTCAGGCCTGAGCGGGCTTGCGCACGGGAAGCGAGTTCATCGCCTGCACGGTCTCCTCGAATGACACGAGGTTGGCGCCGGAGCCGAGACCCGTCGCCACAATTGCGGATGTCGCCGTCGCAAGCCTGGCGCAGTCCAGCAAATCCCAGCCGCGCACGAGACCCGCGATGAAGCCGCCGGTGTAGGAATCGCCGCATCCCGACGTATCACGAACCTTCACCTCGAAGGCAGGCACGGTGAACTGACGTCCGTCGCGCGTCATCACGAACGAGCCGTCGGCGCCCATGGAGATGGCGCAGGCTCCGGCTCCCTTCTCGATGAAGAAACGCGCGCATGCGGCCGGATCCGCGGTTCCAACCATCGCATGGGTCTCGTCGATGCTTGGCATGAAGAAATCGACGTAAGGCATCAGAGGCTCGACCAGTGCCAGCGTCTCACCGCGCGCCTGGATCAGGTCGAGCGTGGTCGTGCAGCCGGCCGCTTTCGCATCGCGCAGCAATGCCACGGACGGCGCACCGTCCATCGCCAGCAGGGAGCCTACGCCGCCGAGATGCAGGATCTTGCTGCGGCAAGCGGCCTCTTGCACTTGTGGCGCGATCCGCCAGCGGGCGGAAGCGCCCCTTGCGTGCATGACCGGACGCGAACCGTCGGGCCGGATCGGCAGGATCGTGGCCGAGGTCGGACTGCCGGCCATCCGCTCCATGAGAGAGATGTCGATGCCTTCACGCTCCAGCGCGTTCAGCATCCAGTCCGCCTTCTCGTCGGCGCCGACGGCACCGACCGCGAGCGCCTTCAGACCGAGTCGTGCGCAAGGGACGACCGTTCCGCCGGCGGTGCCCGCGACCGTGAGCCGAATTTCTTCGATCAGCAAACGGCCGCCTCCGGGCGGAATCTCGGTCACCGGGACTCCCAGGATGTCCAGAATATAAGTGCCGCAGACGCTGACGTCGTGAGAGTGAGCCATGTTTTCTCGCAGGACAGTGGTTGGATCGTGATCTAGCTCGACAGCTGAGGGAGCTTGGGCGTGCCCTCGCTATCGCGCAGGCCGTATTGTCCCCACCGCTTCAGGATGCTGTCAATCTCCTCGTCCGGCAGCAGCGGAGGAGCGCCGAGCTGAAGACAGCCGTGATACTGCTTGGCAAGCACCTCGACCTCCACGGCGAGCCACAATGCCTTGCGCAGATTGGGACCGACGGCGATCAGCCCGTGATGCGCGAGCAGGCAGGCGCGGCGATAGCGGAGCGCGCTCAGCGCCGCCTGCGACAGCTCGGCCGTGCCGTATTGAGCATAGGGCGCGCAGGGAATGTCGTTTCCGCCGGCGGCGGCGATCATGTAGTGAATCGCAGGGATCGAGCGATTCATGATCGCGATGATGGTGCAGAACACCGGATGGGCGTGAACGACGGCGCCCACCTCCGGTTTCGACTTCAGGATGTCGAGGTGAAAGCGCCATTCCGTCGACGGAACGTTGCCGGCCGGCGCAGTCCATGAACCGTCCCACTTCATGGCCACGATGTCCTCGGGCCTCATGCGGTCGTAGGGAAGACCGGACGGCGTCAGCAGCATGCCGTCGTCGGTTCGGACGCTGATGTTTCCGGACGTTCCCTGGTTGATGCCCTGCGCCGCCATCTCGCGGCACGCATCGATGATGGATTGACGCAGTTCGAGCTCCGCTTCGCGGCCGGTCATACCTTGCTCCCACCCTCTTTCATGCACTTGCTCCGAGCTGGACCTGACGGTCGACCAACAGCCAGGTGGCTCGCGCGGTCGCCAGCACCTCCTGCTCGGCATCGAGCAAGGCACTCTCGGCAAACAGCTTGCGGCCTTCCCGCCCGGTCGGCCACGCCATCACCACACATTGATCTCCGGGACGCGGCCGGCGCTTGATCCGTGCGGCCATGCGTCCGAGCAGGGCCGTTTCGTCACCATTCAATCCGAGATGACGGGCGCCCACGCTGCAATAGCCGGTTGGGCAATCGAGAGCGGCCCAGACGAACTCGGGCGCGACATGGCCGTCCTCGCCGGACAAACTGCCGTGAGGCACCCAGGAGGCCGCGAACACGACCGGCTTGCCGGGGACGGTGCCCGCCTTGAGCGGACCTGCGAAGATCCGCAGGCCATCGCCGTGGCCACGTGCGGGGCCGCAGACGAAGCATCCCGGAAGGTTATGGGTCTGCTCGTCATAGGGTGTTCTGCCGACCGCCTCTTCAGCTACCTCGTAACTCACCCTTGGAATATCAGTCACATCGACGCCCGCGGCACGCGCCGTCGCGAGCAGCACGTCTTTTTCGCGCAACTCGATCCCGCCGTCGGCCTTCGTCAGCACGTCGAGCGGCCGCTCCAGCGGCGGCGGGGCGCGCAACGTCACTTCGGCGTCACCGGCTAGGTGCCTTGCGAGACATCCGCATACGTAGCCGCCGTTGCCGGAATTGGGCGGGCCGCGGAAACGCCTGTCGATGACCAGCGATACCATTGCAGTTCTCGTTCGCGGCGCTCAGCGTCCCATCGCGTAGAACTCATCGTTCGGACGCATGCTGGTGACGTTGGCGAGGCGGTTGGACATGCCGAAGAAGGCAGCAATGGCCGCAATGTCCCAGACGTCCTCCTCGGTGAATCCGTGTCCCTTGAGATCGGCGATGTCGGAATCGTCCACCTCATAGGCGCGCGCCGAGACCTTCATCGCGAAATCGAGCATCGCCCTTTGCCGCGCGGTGATGTCGGCCTTGCGGTAATTGGTGGCGACCTGATCCGCTATCAGCGGATTCTTCGCACGCACGCGCAGGATGGCGCCATGCGCGACGACGCAATATTGACATTGATTGGCGCTGCTGGTCGCGACGACGATCATCTCGCGCTCGGCCTTGGTGATCGGCCCGGGCTTGTCCATCAGTGCATCGTGGTAGGCGAAGAAGGCCCGGAATTCGTCGGGACGATGCGCGAGCGTCAGGAAGACGTTGGGGACGAAGCCCGACTTCTCCTGAACCGCCTCGATCCGCGAGCGGATGTCCTCCGGCAGCGCGGCGATGTCGGGGACGGGAAAGCGGCTGATGGCGGGCGCAGACATGTTCCTAGCTCCTGTTAGACCGCCGCAAGCGCGACGAGCGTTTCCCGATAGGCCTCGAACGCATCGCGCCGATCGGCAGCGTAGGGCTCGACCCGCACCAGACAGGTATGGGCCGAGCAGCCCTGGCCGAATTGAGAGGTGCCGATATCGAGCGTGAGCACGTTCGGATTGCCGGCGACCTCCAGACCGCTATTGCCTGTCGGCGTGAACCAGGCACCGGTCGGAAGCACCAGCACGCCTTGACGGACCTTGTCGGTAACCTCTGCCGTCGCAAGGCACTCGCCACGGCCGTTCCAGACGCGAATGGTCTGGCCGTCTTCGACGCCGAGAGCGGCCGCGTCGTCGGGATGAAGACGAGCCTGTTCACGGCCATTGCGCTTCTTGGCCCGGCTCGATGCGCCGGTTTCGAGTTGGCTGTGAAGGCGGCCGGCCGGCTGATGCGACACCAGGTGCATCTGGCCGGCGGCGGCATTGCCGAGCCATTCCGCCGGCTCGATCCACGCGGGATGCGGGCGGCAGTCGGCATAGTCCAGCCTGGCCAGGGTTTCGCTGCCGAGCACGATCTTTCCGCTTTCGGTCTTGAGCGCGTGCTCCTCCGGCTTGTTCCGGAAGTCGGTCAAGTACGTATGGTCTGCCTTGACTGGGCAGCGCGCATAGCCGGCTTCCCAGAACGCATCGAAATCCGGCATCGCGAAGCCGAAGCGCTGCGCGGCGTCGCTGCGGCAGGCTTCATAGAGATGCCGGACCCAGCCCATTTCATCCCGGCCCTCGTTGAATCGATCGGCGACCCCGAGCTTGCCTGCAATCGCCTCGAAGATCGCGAAGTCGGAGCGGGATTCGCCCAGCGGCTCGATGGCCTGCTTCATTGCGAGGATGAAGTCGGAGCGCCTGTTGCCGGCAAGATCGTTGCGCTCGATCGACGTGGTTGCCGGCAGCACGATGTCGGCGCGCTGGGCTGTCGCCGTGAACATCGGGTCCTGCACGATGATCGTTTCGGGCCTCGTCCAGGCTTCCGACAGGCGATTGAGGTCCTGATGATGGTGGTAGGGATTGCCGCCCGCCCAATAGACCAGCCGCGTGTCCGGATAGGTGCGGATCTCACCTTCATAGGTGAACGGTCTGCCGGGGTTGAGCAGCATGTCGCTGATCCGCGCCACCGGAATGAAGCTGTCGATCGGCCTCGTCAGCTGTGAAATGGCGGGAGAGCGACCAAGGTTGAGCGGTGCCCCCACGCCCCCCAGGGAGGCGTAGCCGTAGCCGACGCCGCCGCCCGGCAATCCGATCTGGCCGACAACCGATGCAAGTCCGAGCGCCGCCCAGAACGGCTGTTCGCCGTGATGGGCACGCTGCAGGCTCCAGCTCACCGTCAGCATGCTCCGCGTGTCGACCAGGCGGCTTGCCAGCGTCGCGATCCTGCCCGCATCGAGGCCACAGATGCTGGCGGCCCACGCGGCGTCCTTTCTAACGCCATCGGCCTGGCCTTCGAGATAGCGAAGAAAGCGATCCGCGCCGCTGGTGCAGCGCGCGAGGAAATCGGCATCGTGCCGGCCCGCCTTCACGATCTCGCCGGCGAGGCCGAGCATCAGCGCCGTGTCCGTATTCGGCCGGATCGGCCACCATTCGGCGTCAACCCAATCGGGCAGATCATCCTTCAGCGGCGAGACGTGGATGATCTTGACGCCGCGCTCGACGATCTGCCTGAGATAGGTTTCGAGCCGGTGGCTGCCGATGCCCCCTGCCTCGTTCTGCGCGGTTCGCGGCGACAGGGCGCCGAACACCACAAGCGTCTTGGTGTGCTGCGCGATGGTGTCGAGCGTATTGGCGCGGCCGCCGCATGCGTCGTCGCTGCCCAGCGTGTGGCGCAAGATCACAGGACCTGCCGCGATGGAATAGGTGTCGACGTGCCTGGTGAAGCCGCCGACCAGATTGAGCATGCGCTTCAGAAGAGAAGAAGCATGATGCAGGCGGCCGGAGTTGGTCCAGCCATAGGATCCTGCGAAGATCGACGCATTGCCGAACGTGCCCGCCACGCGGCGCACCTCGTCGGCGACCAGCGTCGTCGCCTCGTCCCAGCTGACCGGAACGAATTTCTCACGGCCGCGTCCGCGGCGATCGCTCTTTTCGCGCTTGTCCAGCCAGCCCGAGCGGACCATCGGCCGAAGCACCCGCCGCTCGGGATTGGCCCATTCGGCAATGGAATGGATGATCGGGGACGGGGCCGGATCGTGCTCGAACGGTTCGACACCGACGATGCGGCCGTCCTCGACGAGGATCGTGTACGCACCCCAATGGCTGCAATGCGGAACCCGCTTGATTCTGCTCATGCGTCGACCGCTCCAAGCTCGCGCCGCATCTGCGCGGCGAATTCGGGATAGGTCTCGGCGAGTTCGTCGAACACGCGGCCGCGGAGCAAGTCGAGCGTCGATCGATCGGGCAGCGGGGTCTGCCGCGGCTCGGCATCATGGGCGAAGCGAAAGCCGGTCGCCTGCTTGATCTCGGCGAGATCGTGCCCCGGATGGACGCTCTCCAGGTCGAACCCAGGCCGGGTCTTGTCGAACCGAAACAGACCCTTGCCGGTCAGGAGGGCAACGGGGCCGCCGCTCCGAAACACGCCGTCGGGACTGACGCCCGGGGCACTGATGAAGTCCACGTGCTCGACGAACACGCGCGGCGTATGCTCCTCGCGAAAGAGGATGACCCGCGGCACGACAAAATAGAGATAGGCCGACCCGAACGAGCCGGGCCAGCGCACGCTGGAGCGCGGATAATCGCCGGTGCCGACGAGGTTCACGTTGCCGAAGCCGTCGATCTGGCCGCCGCCGAGGAAGAACGCATCGATCCGGCCCTGACCCGCACAATCGAACAGCTCGGCCGAGCCGTTGGTGAAGAAATTATGCTCGACAGAACCGAGGATGGAGATGCGCGGACCGACGGCGCCGCCCGCGTCCTTCATGGCACGCAGCAGCATCGCGCCTGCGGCAGGAATCGGAGAGGAGGCGCCCACGGCGACATGCCTGACCCCGTCGAGGAGCCGCGCGATGGTGCAGATCAGCACCTCGCGAGGGAGAACGTCGGCCATCACGCGGGCTCCATCTGCGCCTGCGCCATATAGGCGGAGAAGCCGTCGACCGTTCGCGCGGCCTTCGCGTAACGTGCGAGCTCCGCGCTGTCGGTGGGATACTCGCCCCACAGCCCGTAGGGCCACGCGCCCTTCGGAGCGCGCGCGATGGCCGTGACGTAGAGTGCCGGCAGCACGCCGGCAGCGCTCATCTCGTCGGCGAGCAGATTCTGCTCGACGATTCGCTCCACCGTGACGAGAACAATCTGCGAAGCGTAAGCCATGGCGGCAAGCTCGCGTCGACGGCCGACCCAGACATTGCCGAAGCGATCAGCCATGGGCACGTGGAAGATCGTGACGTCCGGCTTGATGGCCGGGATCAGCACGATCGGATCGCCTCCATCCGCCAGCGGATTATCAATCACGCGCCAATCGTCGCGATGGCGGAGCAGATCCGTTCCGATCAGCCCCCGCAGCGGCATGAAGGGACTGCCCTTCTGCGCCGCCATCAGGCCGGCATGGATGGCGGGGCATGTCGCGTCCTTCAGTCGAACCGCGCCTTCCTTGACTGCCGCATTGAACCGGGGCGCTGCACCGGCTTCACCCAGCGAGACGGCGCTGGTCTCCACGGTCCGGACCAGACCGGCGCCGATGAGCTGGTCGACCTGCAATCCGCCGGTGGGCACGCAGACGAGATCGAGATCACCCGCGCCATGCTCGATGATCGGCCGCGTCATCGCCATGGAGACGCCGGCGTAGTCGACCGGGAGCGCGACGCGCATTCCCGGCTCGATGTGCTTCGCCATTGCGCGAGGCTCGCTCAACACCATCATCCTCCCATCGTGTTCTATATTGTAGAACGCTATTCCACGTTTATGTTGGCGGATCCCGACGACAGTGTCAATCTGACTTGGTCGGCGAAGCCTTTGTTTGCAGGGGATCCCACCTCCGCATCGACCGCAGCGGGGCGCCATTGCACCGCGAGCGGTCGCTTCGACTTGACAAGACGGCGCGCTACGCCAACAATAATTGGAATAGTGTTCTACAATATAGAACGTCTTGGGAGGAGAGAATGGGTGAGCCCACGGCTCTGCGCGCAATGCGCTCCGGCGATGCAAACGTTGGAACGTCGCCGACCGGCCGCCTCCGTGACCGCGACGCCATCGGATCGAGCATCGCCGTCTGCGACGCAGTGAAGACTTACGGCAGCTTCCACGCGGTCGACCGCATCAGCATCGACATCGAGCCGGGCGAATTCATCACGCTGCTCGGCCCCTCCGGCAGTGGAAAGACGACGCTGCTCAACCTCGTGGCGGGCTTCCAGAGCCTCGACAGCGGCGAAATCCTCGTCGACGGCAAGCCTGTCCACAACGTGCCGACGCACAAGCGCGGCTTCGGCATGGTGTTCCAGAGCTACGCGCTGTTTCCGAACATGACCGTTAGCCAGAACGTCGCGTTTCCACTTCGCATGGCCGGTGTCGACCGGGCGACCGCGGAGCGCCGCGTCGCCGAAACGCTGGAGATCATGCGGCTGACGGAGCATGCGGCGAAGTCTCCCTCGCAGATGTCGGGCGGGCAGCAGCAGCGCGTCGCCATCGCCCGCGCGATCGTCCGGAGGCCCAAGGTCGTGCTGATGGACGAACCCCTCAGCGCCCTTGACCGGCGGTTGCGCGAGCAGATCCAGATCGAGATCCGCGACCTTCACCGGACCATCGGCAGCACGATCCTGTTCGTCACCCATGACCAGGGCGAAGCCCTGACGATGAGCGACCGCATCGCGGTGCTCAACGCCGGCAAGATCGTTCAAATCGGCCGCCCGCTGGACATCTATCGGCACCCGATCGATCGGTTCGTCGCCTCGTTCGTCGGCGAGAGCAATCTGATCGAGGCGGAAATTATGCAGAAGCGCGGCACGACACTGACGATGAAGAACCGTGCAGGATACGTGTTCAATGCCGAAAGCCGGGACACGATCGACGTCGGACGTGCAACGGTGCTCGTGCGCCCGGAACGCATCGCGGTGTCGAACGAGCCGACCGCGAACTCCACGCCCGTCAGCGTCACGTCTGCGATCTTCCTCGGCGAGATCCTGCGGATCGAGGCGCAGATGGAGGGTGGAGATCCGCTCCTGATCCGATGCACCGACATGGCCGACCGGCCGTTGCCGAACGTCGGCGATCGTCTGCACGTGAGCTGGGGCGCCGCAGACTGCTGGGTGCTTGCATGACCTCGGCATCGATCGGCGCCCAGGCGGACCGTCCTGCGGATCTCGATCTCGTCAGGAGGTTGAAGGATCCGGCGCTGCTGCTCCTGCCTGCGCTCGCGTTTCTGGCCTTCATCTACCTCCTGCCCCTGATCGATCTCATCCGTATCAGCGTGAGCGGGCCATCTTGGACGTCCTACTTCGAGCGGGTATTCGCGATACCGCTCTATTGGGATTCGCTCGTCCGCACGATGCAGATCTCGGTCACCGTTGCGTGCCTGTGCCTACTGTTCGGATATCCGACGGCGCTGCTCATTCACCGCAGCCGCGGCATTGCCCAGGCCCTGATCGCGACCGCGATCGTGCTGCCCTATTTCATCGCCATCCTGATCCGGACCTACGCCTGGATGGTCCTGCTCGGCCGCAACGGGCCGGTCAACAAGATGCTGGTCTCGATCGGCATATTGAGCGAGCCCGTGCAGCTTCTGTTCAATCGCGGCACGGTGCTTCTCGGCATGACCGCGGTGCTTCTGCCGCTGATGGTGCTGACGATCTATTCCAGCGTGGCGCGGCTTGATCAAAGCCTGACCCGCGCGGCGCTGGCCAGCGGCGCAGGGCCCATTGCGGCGTTCTGGCGCGTGATGCTGCCACTGACCTTGCCCGGCATGGGCGCCGGCTTCCTGCTCGTCTTCGTCGCCGCGATCGGATTCTTCATTACGCCGACCCTGCTCGGCGGACCCGGCGACCAGATGTTTGCCATGCATATCACCCAGCAGGCGGACTCAGTCACCTCGGAGGGCTTCCTGCAGGCCCTGGGTGTGGTGCTGTTGACGATCACATTGGCCGTGGTCGCGGTGGCCGGACGCTTCCTCGGCTTCGAGTTCATCTGGGGCGGCCGCAAGCTGACCGAAGCGACACCGACAACGACTAACCGCCGCGCCGTCGATGCGGGCCGCCGCAGTCTCGGCGCCTCAGCTGCCGACGTGATCGGTTGGCCGCTTCTGAGACTGTTCGGGCGGCTGCCGGCGAGCTTCGGGACTTGGACGGTTCGCCTCATGGGCGGACTGGTCATTGCCATTCTCATCCTGCCGATCATCGTTGTGATGATCATTTCCTTCAGCAGCGCAAGCTATCTGACCTTCCCGCCGCCCGGCTTCTCGTTTCGCTGGTATGAGCAGTTCTTTTCCGATTCGAACTGGATGCGGGCATTCTGGACGTCCCTGGTGGTCGCGACGATGTCGGCGGGGATCGCGATCGTGCTGGGCGCGTCAGCCGCCCTCGGCATCGTCAGGAGCAGCATTCGCGGCAAATCCACCATCATGCTGCTGCTCGTAAGTCCGATCATCGTGCCTCCGGTCGTGCTCGGCCTGTCGCTCTACAGCCTGTTCCTGCGTTTCGACCTGGTCGGCTCGGTCTTCGGCCTTGCCGCGGCGCATGCGATCGGCGGCCTTCCCCTCGTCGTGGTGATCCTGTCCGCATCGCTTCAAGGCGTCGACACCAGGCTCGAACAGGCCGCTGCCGTCCATGGCGCATCGTCCCTGACGGTGTTCCGCCTGGTGACGCTGCCGGCCATCATGCCGGGCCTGGCTGCCGCGACATTCTTCGCCTTCCTGCATTCGTTCGACGAACTGGTGCTGACGCTGTTCCTGTCGAGCGCGGAGCTGAAGACGCTCCCCCTCATGCTGTGGGGTGACGTCAATTATCGGCTCAATCCGGTGCTGGCCGTGGTCTCGACGCTGGAGGTGCTGCTGGTGATCGCAGGGCTAGCCCTTGCACGACCGGTTCTCGCCACGTCGCGGAAGGCAACGTGACGAGAGATCAAGTTTCAACTGAAGGAAAGAGAAAATGCTGGGAATGAAACGCTTGCGACTATCGGCTTCCGTGCTGGCCTCGACCCTGTTCGTCGCGATGGGGACGGGTCTGGCTCAAGCGCAGAGCAACGTCGTGATCATGCAGGACCCGGGCGGCGGTTATGGCGATGCATTGCGCAAGGTCATGTACGACCCCTTCGAGAAGGAGACCGGCATCAAGGTGGTCACCGTCCAGGAGGCCCGCAGCGGCCCGCGCATCAAGGCCCAGGCCGAAGCCGGCAAGGCGCAATGGGACCTGACGTTCATCTTCGACCAGGAGACCAAGCTGCTCGGCGATTGCTGCCTGGCCGACATCGACTATTCCAAGCTGTCCGACGCCGCGAAGCAGACGCTGGCGGCCATGCCGGACAATCTGAAGCGCAAGAAGGGCGTGGCACTGCAGGTGATCGGCGTCGGCCTTGTCTACAACAAGGACAAGTACAAGGGCGAGAACGTCCCGACCAGCTGGGCCGATTTCTGGGATGTGAAGAAGTTTCCCGGCCGCCGCTGCATGCCCGCCTGGCCGCGTTTCGTGTTCGAAGCGGCGCTGATGGCCGACGGCGTGGAAAAGAGCAAGCTCTACCCGATCGACATGGAGCGGGCGCTGAAGAAGGTCAAGGAGATCAAGCCGCACATCGCCAAATGGTGGACGACGTCCGCACAGCCGCCGCAGCTCCTGCTCGATGGCGAGGCCGACATGTGCATGGCCTACACCGGCTCGATGAGCAAGCTCGCCCTGGAGGGCGCCCCGATCGAGCTGACCTTCAATCAAGGCTTCATCTACTACGACTTCTTCTCGATCCCGAAGGGGGCGCCGAACTACGATAACGCGCTGAAGCTGTTGTCCTGGCGGCTCGAGCCCAAGCGCGCGGCGCAGCTCACCTCGACCTTCCCCGTCGCTCTTCCCTCCCAGGTCGTGTTCGAGGCCGCGACCGACAAGAAGCTCGCGCGCTACTGGGCCAACAACCCGGACAACGTCTCCAAGGCGATCGAATGGAGCCCGGATTATTGGGGCGCGGCTTCGCCGGCCGGAAAATCCACCAATGAAGAGTACGGGCAGGAGAAGCTGAACGCCTTGCTGGCGCAATAGGCCGGCTGACCGGCCCCGATCCAAGGATCGGGGCCGGTCCCCACACGCCGGCTGTTGCGGATCGCGCGACCATGCTAGACGATGTGAAAGATCATTCTACTTTGGCTGGTGGATGGATAAGGCTTTTACCAAGGGGCTGCGTCTCCTGGAAGCACTTGCGCTGAGCGAGCAGCCCCGCGGGGTCACGGACCTCGCGAGCGAGCTGAAGCTCACCAAGAGCAACGTGCATCGGCTGCTGATGACGTTGCAGTCTCAGGGCTATGTGCGCCAGATCCCCCCGCACAGCACCTACGAGCTCACGACCAAGATCTGGGCGCTCGGCAGCCACGTCATCCACCGGATGGATCTCATCAACGTCGCGCGACCGGCAATGACGAAGCTTGCCGAGATCACCGGCGAAACCATCCATCTGTCCGTGCTCGAGGATACCGACGTCGTCTACGTCGACAAAATCGAGAGCGCTCACCACATCCGCGCCCATACGAGCGTGGGCATGCGCGCACCCGCTTTCACCATGGCGACGGGCAAGGCGATGCTCGCGCATATGCCTGATGACTATCTGGAACGATTCCGCCCGCATCTCAGGCGTTACACGGAAACGACGCGAACGACGATCGAGGAGCTGCGGGAGGACATCGAGCTGGCGCGCGCGCAGGGCTATTCTTCCGTGCTGCACGGCGAATGGCGCGAGGGCATCGCGGCCTGCGCTTGCGCGATCCTCGGCCGCTCCGGCGAACTCGTCGGGGCGATCGGCATGTCGGGCCCCGACAGCCGCATCAAGCGCAAGCAGATCAAGGAATATTCGGTCCACGTCATGGAAGCAGCCAGAACCATCGGCGCTGCGCTCGGCTATTCCAATAGGCTGGCATACACCACAGCAAGAGGCGATTCTCCGCCTCCACATCAATCGCGACGCGCACCTTGATCTTGCCTGCCGCGACGTCTGCGGCAGTGCCGACAGAGCCTCCGTACGACCATTGGTGGACGCGCAGCGGCGCTGCGGGAACGATCCGTGCAGCGCGCCCCCTTCGCCGCAAACGGACGGTAAAGTGGGTCAGTCACGTTGCAGATCCTGCGATCGGAATGGGACCATGCGGAGCCGCCATCATTTCAGTAGGCGCGTGCGAAGTCACCCTCCTGCTTGATGTCGGTGAAGGCCGGAAAGCGCGCCTTCCACGGCGTGCCCTTGGCCGTGGTCAGCTCGTTGAGACGTTCAAGCACGCCGAGGCCATCCTTGCGCAGGCTGGCCGAGACCGCCGCACGGTCCGGGAAATTCTTCAGGACGGCGTCGAGCCAGATGGTGCGACCCGCCAGGAAGCCGCTCGCGCCCGCGGCATAGGAATAGTCGAGCACCCGTTCGAACTTTTCAGGCGCGGCGCCCCCTGACAGCAGCACCCAGGGAATGTTGCGGCCGCGACAGATGTCGCCGATCGCATCGAACTCCTTCTGCGCAGCCTTGGCCTCCGCGCTGCCGTCGCGGACAGGCAGGCTGCCCGCCGCAAGCGGGCTCTCCAGCTTGAGGAGATCGACGCCGTACTCCGGCTTGGCGAATTCGCGCACGCTGTCGACGACGAGGCCGGGCAGCTTGCCCGGCGATT
Organism: Bradyrhizobium sp. WBOS08; assembly: GCF_024585125.1. Lineage (NCBI taxonomy): Bacteria > Pseudomonadati > Pseudomonadota > Alphaproteobacteria > Hyphomicrobiales > Nitrobacteraceae > Bradyrhizobium > Bradyrhizobium sp. WBOS08. The sequence continues at coordinate 164,922 of NZ_CP028988.1, forward strand.
CCACGTAGTCGGCGGTGTGATTGGCACTGCCGAGGAACGGATAGACCAGCAGCTCGAGCACGTAGGGGATGTCGTGGCGGGCGCAATCCTCGCCGATCTCGCGCACGAACTTCTTCTGATGCGCGTTCACCGCGGCATCGGCGTCCGGCCGGTACCAGGCCAACACCTTGACGGCGTCGCCGCCCATGGCGCGGATCTTCTCGACGCTCCAGTTGGTGATGGCACGCGACTTGCGGCCGCCCGCGGTCTCCTCGACGCGGTGCTCCTCCAGCGTCATGATCAGGCCGCAGCGCGGCGGCAGCAGATCGATCGCGGCGGGCACCGCGAAATTCGGGTCAAACAGCATGGAGCTGCAATGCGGCGCGAGGTTCTCCACCAGAAGGCGCTTGGCCGCCGTGACGTCGGAATACTCGACCTGCTCCCGCGCAATGCCTTTGGCTTTGGCGATGGCATCGAACAGTGGCGGCCGCTGATCCAGCGCGACCATGCGAAAGTGGCCATCCGCGTCAGCAAGCCGTGCCAGGCCGCGGCTCTTTCCAATCATTCTCATGGTTTCGTCCTCATGAATGCAAGACACTCGTTGATATCGGGGATTCCGTTGCGGCCGCCGGCGTGGCGGCATTTCATCGCGGCTGTCGCCGCCGAAAACGCCATGGCGGCCCGCACCTCGAGGCCGGCGCCGATCGCCAGCGCGTAGGCGCCATGGAAGGCGTCGCCCGCGCCCGTGGTGTCGACGACGTCGACGGCATAGGCGGCCTGCCGGTGCAACCGGCCGTTCCCGTACCAGCTCACGCCGCCCTCGCCGCGGGTGACGGCAAGGACACGGCAGCCGAAGCGCGCAAGCGCAGCAAGGCTCTCATCCTGGGCCGAGCCCGCAAAGGCTGTGAGCGCGGGCTCGGAGAAGATGGCGTGGTCGGTCAGTGGCAGCAACCGCTCGAAGACATCAGGCTCGGCCATGTCACCATCAAGCACCGTCGGAATGCCGCGCGAGCGCGCTTCCCTGAACAGCGTCGCTGCGCCCTCGACCCAGCGCGGATCAGCCAGCACGGATGAGGCGCGCGCAACGATTTCGATTGGAAGCCAGTCGGCGGACTCGGGATAGAGGCCGCGGAAATTCACGATCTGCCGCTCACCCGAGCTGTCGACGATGATCCCGGAGACGGAGGAGCGGCCATCGGGAAACAACCGGAAGTTCTCGACGTCGACGCCCTCGGCCGCAAAGGCCGCCTTCATCTCGTGACCTGCGGCATCGTTGCCTGCCCGACCCCAGAACGCGACGGACGCGCCGAGCCTTGCCGCCGCAACCGATGCGTTGGCCGCCATGCCGCCGCCGAGCGTGCCGTACTCGAGCGCCCTGATCTTCTCGCTTCCACCCGCGAACGGCCGGTCGACGCGCCAGACCTGGTCGAGCGCGGACAGGCCGAGACAGATCACGTGCACGGGCCTTGCCTTGGACGCGACGTCCGCCAGCGCCGAGAGATCGCCGATGTCGACCGACGCGCTCACCGCAGGACCTCTCCGTTGCCGGCATCGAATAGATGCGTCTTGCCCGGCTGCGGGCACAGATTGATGCGATCGCCGACTTTCGGCCGCAGCGCCGGATCAACCCGCGCAATCGCCGAACCGCCGCCGAGATCGAAGTGGATCAGCGTGTCCGAGCCGAGCGGCTCGACCAGCTTGACGTTGATCGCGACGCCATCGGCGGACTCTGGAGCGACCGCGAAATGTTCGGGACGAATGCCGAGCACGGCGCTGCCGGCGTTGCTCAGGCGGGCTGTGGTCTCGCCGTCCAGAGGCACCACCGTCTTGGATTGCGAGAGAATTGCGCCGTCCTGCCGCCACTCGACCGGGAAGAAGTTCATTGCGGGCGAACCGATGAAGCCGGCGACGAACTGGTTGGCCGGGCGCTCGTAGACCGTCTCCGGCGTGTCGTATTGCTGGATCGTGCCGCTCTGGAGCACCACGATCCGGTCGGCCATGGTCATGGCCTCGATCTGATCGTGGGTGACGAAGACCATGGTGGTCTTGAGTTCCTGCGACAGCGCCTTGATCTCGGCCCGCACCTGCCCGCGCAGCTTGGCGTCGAGATTGGACAGCGGCTCGTCGAACAGGAACGCCTTGGGGTTACGCACGATGGCGCGGCCCATGGCGACGCGCTGGCGCTGGCCGCCAGAGAGCTCCTTCGGCTTGCGGTCGAGATAGGGCTCGATGTGCAGCAGCGCGGCGGCGCGCCTCACCCGGGCGTCGATTTCGGCCTTCGGCACGCCCCGCAGCTCCAGCGCAAACGACATGTTGTCGTAGACCTTCATGTGCGGATAGAGCGCGTAATCCTGGAATACCATGGCGATGTCGCGTTGCGCGGCCTGCACGCCGTTGACGCGCTTGTCGCCGATATAGAGCTCTCCCGACGAGATCGGCTCGAGCCCGGCGATGATCCGCAGCAAGGTCGACTTGCCGCAGCCGGACGGGCCGACGAAGACGACGAATTCGTGGTCCGCGATCTCCAGATTCAGATCGGGGATCACGGTGAAATTGCCGTAGCGTTTGGTGAGGTTGCGGATCGAGATCGAGGCCATGATCGCTCAGTCCAGCGCCAGCACAGGCTTGATCAGCTCGCCCTTGGCGAAGCGGGCGAAGTTTTCGGGGAGCGCCGTGAGACCAAATTCGCCGTCGACCAGGACGCGGTATTCGTCCTTGTACGTGCGCAGCAGCTCGACATTCGGCTCGAAATCCGAGACCGGGAAATAGAAGGTGCGGATCATGTAAAAATCCTTGCGACGGAACACCTTGCCCTCCTCGATGGTCCAGGGCGCGGCGTTCTCGCCGACCAGCACCAGGGCGCCGCGCGGCAGGACCAGCTCGATGCCGAGATTGCGCGCTGCGTGCGCGCCGGAGCATTCCATGATGAGCGCAAAGCGCCTCGAGGTATCGCCGACCGGGTGCGCCGTCGCACCGAAGGATTGCGCGATCTCGAGCCGCGCGGCATTGGGGTCGGCGACATGGACGTCGTCGTAGCCGAGCGCACGGAGCGCCAGCACGACGCCGAGGCCGACGGGCCCTGCTCCCATCACGAGAACGGGTCCAGCTTCGCCTGGCGGCACGACGCGGCTGACGAAGCGCACGGCGTGCCCCGACGTGCCGATGGTGTCGAGCAGCAGTGGCGCGAGGCTGTCCTCGATATCATCAGGCACCGGCAGCAGGCAATTCTCCGGCACGGGTACGTATTCGGCATAGCCGCCCGGCCGGTTCCAGCCGATCAGGCTGGACACTTCCAGGCACATCTGGGTGTCGCCGCGTTTGCAGGCGGCGCAATGGCCGCAGTGCAGGGGAATGTAGACGGCGCAGCGCCGGCCGTGCAGCCTGTGACCGGGCTGCTCGACCACGCCGAAGATCTCATGGCCTGCGGTGAACTCGGCGCCCTTGTGCCAGAGCTTGAAGTCCGAGCCGCACAGCGCGGTGCGCGAGACGCGCACGAGCACCTCGCCCGCGCCGACATCAGGTATCGCCACGCGCTCGATGGTGATGCGATCGTTGCCGTGGAAGACCGCGGCCTGCATGATCGAATTGGGACGGGGCGATACATGCATCAGAGGTCTAGCCTTTCACCGCGCCGAGCGTCAGTCCGGACACCAACCAGCGCTGAACCAGGGCGGCCAGCACCAGCGGCGGCAATGCGATCAGCGTCGCCGCGGCCATGAGGGCGCCCCATTGCGTCGAGCCTTCGCCGATGAAGTTGAAGGCCGCCGCGATCAGCGTCTTGGTGTCGCCATTGGAGAGCACCAGCGCAAACAGGAAGTAGTTCCACGAAAACACGAAGGCGAGGATCGCCGCGACCGCAATGCCTGACGCCACCAGCGGCATCGCGATGCGCCAGAGGATCCGCGTGACGCTGCATCCGTCGACCTGCGCGGCCTCGAAGACGCTGCGCGGAATGGCGTCGAAGGACGGCAGCAGCACCCAGATCACGATCGGCAGCGTGATCACGGCATGGCTGAGGATCAGCGCGGTGTAGGAGCCGATCATGCCGACTTGCCGGAACATCACGTACCACGGCAGCAGGAACAGCGTGCCCGGCGCCATGCGCGCGGCCAGCGTGAGGATTGCCGGCCACGTGATCCGCGTCCATGACACGGCGAAGGCGGCCGGAATGCCGAACAGCAGCCCCAGCGCGGTCGAGCCGACGGTGACGATGAGGCTGTTGAATGCGTAGCTCAGGAACGGCGTGGTCCTGGTCAGCTCGACGTAATTCTCCAGCGTCGGCGAGAAGACCAGCGTCGGCGGATAGGCGGTGACCTCGAAGGACGGCTTGAACGAGGACAGCACCATCCACACCGTCGGCGCCATGATCAGCGCACCGGCCAGCACGAGCTGCACCGTGTTGAGCCATCGGATCCAGCGATCGGTATTGGCGGCATCGGTCATGGCGTCACCAGGCGACTGCGCCGCGCAGGCGATTGAAGGCGAGCACGGCGCCGAACACGATCGCCGTCAGCGTCAGCATCAGGGCGCTGGCATAGCCGATGTTGAAGAACTCGAAGCCGACCCGGAAGCCGTAGATGTTGAGCGTGTTCGAGGCGTTGCCCGGGCCGCCCTGCGTGGTGATGTAGATGATGTCGAAGAAGCGCAGGAGATCGACGCTGCGCAGGATCGCCGCGGTCACGATGGTCGGCAGCAGCAAAGGCAGCGTGATGCGCTGGAAGGTCTTGAACGGGGACGCACCGTCGATCTGGGCGGCCTCGTAGACGCTCGGCGGCAGCGACTGCAGACCGCCCAGCACGATCAACGCGACATAGGGGGTCCATTGCCAGCTGTCGATCAGCGCCACGGTCGGAATGACCCATCTCGGCGAAGCCAGCCAGTCCGACGGCGGCAGGCCGGACGATTGCAGGATGTAGTTCGCCGCCCCCAGCGACGGATCAAGGATCACCAGCCACATCATGCCGGCGACCACGGGCGGCATCATGAAGGGCGAGATGAACAGCGAGCGGACGATGCCCGGCAGGCGCCTGGCGTGGAACAGCACCAGCGCCAGCCAGACGCCGAAGACGAGCTGCAGCATCAGCGACAGCACGTAGAGCGCGATCGTGACCCACAGCCCGTGCCAGAATTCGACGTCGGAGATCAGCTTGGAATAATTAGCAAGACCCGCGAAAGACTGCTTGCCGGTGGAAGAAAAGGTCTGGAAGCCGAGCCAGATCGTATAAACGACGGGAAACGCGATCATCGCGACCGTGAACAGCACGGCCGGCGCCGAGAGCGCCGCCATCTCCAGCTTCTGCCGGTCCTGCGTGAGTGGCGCAGCCGTATCAGACATGCGTTCCTGTCCTTCGATCGAATGAGGTGCCGGCAGGCAGCGAGCCGGCCGGCACCGGGCGGTCAGTTCAGCGCGATCAGCGCATCCAGCCCCTTGTCCGCATCCGCGCAGGCCTGGTCGATCGGCTTTTGCTTCAGGATCAGATCCTGCACGGCCTGGCCGATGAACTCGCGCGATTGCGGATTGGCGACGATGGGATAACCGACTTCGGACGTACCCTTGGTGGCGAGCACGTCGAGCGCGGCCTGCCATTCCTTGCGGACCGGCTCCTCGTCGATCCACTTGCGATATTCCGGGTCCTTGGCGACCGACGGGCGCGGCGGTGCGATGCCCTGCAGCGCCATCTTCTTCTGCACGTCGGGGCTGGTCGCCCACTGCACGAAATACCAGGCCGCGTCCGGCTGCTTGCTGTGCGAGGACACCGCCATGCCCCAGCCGATCGTGGTCGGCACCTGGCCGGCCTCGCCGGCCGGGAACGGCAAGAGGCCGGTGTCCTTCAGGCGCGCGCCGCCTTCCATGACCGTGCGGAGCTCGTTCGACGACTCGAACGCCATCGCGGCGCGGCCGCTGCGATACAATGCGGAGATCTGCTGGAAGCTGTAATTGACGACGCCGGGCGGGCCGAAATCGCGCAGCAGCCGGCTATAGGTGTCGAGCGCCTCCTTGCCCTTGGCCGAGCAGAGATTCGACTTGCCATTGGCGATGTACGTGCCGCCGATATTGTGCAGCATGTTGCTGAAGGTGTAGGCGACCGCGGGCTTGAGGCCACGCGAGACGAACGGCGTCACCGTGCTGTCGCAGGTCTTGATCTTCTCGGCGGCAGCCTCGACCTCCTTGATGGTCTTCGGCGCCTCGAGCCCGCACTTCTTGAAGATGTCGGTGCGGTAGTAGAAGATCGGACCTTCGATATTCATCGGCATGCTGGTGAGCTTGCCGTTGAACGTCGCGGCTTTCAGCAGGGCCTGGCTCAGCCCCGCTGGATCGTAATCCTTGGCGACCTGGTTCTTGGCCATCGCCGTGAGATCGCCATACCAGCCGGCCGCGGCGAACTGCTCGCCCTCGCGCGAGGGCAGCGTCATGAACACGTCGACCTCGTCGCTGTTCGCATTCATCACGGTGACCAGACGCTGTCGCATCTGCTGTTCCTGATAGCCGTCGACCTTCAGGGTCATGCCGGTCAACTTCTCGAAATCGGCCTTGTAGGTCAGCAGCGCCTGTGAGACCGGGTTGTTGTTGGCGAGAAAGGTGACCGTCTTGCCCTTGAACTTCATCCAGTCGAAATCGGCGGCATGGGCCTGGCCGCTGACGGCTATTGCGAGAACGGGCAGCGCGACATGCGTCGCGAGCATCCTGGCCTTCATCGAACTCTCCTCCCGGCTGGCTGCCTTGGGTCGGCAAGCCTTCTTGAACGCATCCTGATTAAACAGGCTTTGTAAACGGTTACAATCTAGCTCTGATATCCGGAGTGTCAAGCGATGGACACGCGTTGCATTATGCAGCAAAATTAGGTTGTTCAGCCACTTCACGTCTCGCTGTCCGCGATGTAACGTTACATTCCATGAGATTGACCAGCGCCAAATCGATGAAACAGGGCATCCGAGCCGTGGCAGCGCGCGCCGGCGTGTCGACGGCCTCGGTGTCGCGCGCCCTCAACAATCCCAACGCGGTGAGCCCTTCCCTGCGTGCGCGGATCGAGCAGGCCATCGAGGCACTCGGCTATATTCCGCATGCGCCCGCGCGCATCCTCTCGTCGCGGCGTTCGCGGACCCTTGGCGCGATCGTGCCCACGATCGACAACACGATGTTCGCGCGCGGCATCGCCTCGCTGCAGCAATATCTGTCGTCGGTCGGATACATGCTGTTCCTCACCACGAGCGGCTACGATCTCGACGTCGAATTGCAGCAGGCGCGCAATCTGATCAGCCGCGGCGTCGACGGCCTCGTTCTGCGCGGCGACTGCCACCACGACGGCTTGCGAAAACTGCTGGCGGACAATGCGGTGCCGTTCATCAATGTCGGCATCTACCAGCCTGACAGGCCCTACCCTTGCGTCGGCACCGACAACGAGGCGGCCGCCCATCGCGCGGCTGCGCATGTCATCGAGCTCGGGCACCGCCGCATCGGGATCGTCTCGGCGCTCCAGCGCAACAACGACCGTGCCAGCGCGCGCGTTGCCGGCTTTCGCCGCGCGCTGAGCGAAAGCGGCATCGAGCTTCCCCCGCAATGGCATGTCGAGGTGCCCTACACGCTGGACGACGCGCGCGAAGCGGCCCGCTATCTCCTCAATCTCAAGGACCGCCCGACGGCGGTGGTGTGCGGCAACGACGTCATCGCCTATGGCGTGCTGCTCGAGGCGGAGCGCGATGGCTTCTCCGTGCCACGCGATCTGTCGGTGGTCGGCTTCGACGATCTCGACTGGAGCCGCCATTTGCGGCCGAGTCTGACTACGATCCACGTTCCAACAGGCGAAACCTGGCAGCGCGCCGGCGAATACCTCGTACGTAGCCTTGCCGGCGAGCAGACCATCATGCACCGGGAGATCGACTTCTCGCTGGTGGTTCGCGAATCCACGGCGCCGCCTCCGAAATCCCTGAAGTGAGACCCTCCCGATGAGTTCGAACTTTTCTCTCGCGCCCGGCTTTCATGCCGTCGTGATCGGCGGCGCCGGCGACATTGGTGCGGCGATCAGCAACCAGTTCTGCGATCTCGGCGCGACGGTGACGGCAACGGGCGCCAATGACGCGGATCTCGCCCGCACTCTGCTCAAGCCGCGCGCGGGTCTCATGCTCGCCACGCTCGATGTCACCGATGATGCGGCCGTCGCCGCCTTCGCCCGGCAGCACAAGCGCGCGGACGCGCTGGTGAATTGCGCCGGCATCCTGGCGCGTGACAAGGAATTCGAGATCGAGACCTTCATGAAGGTGATCGACGTCAATCTCACCGGCACGTTCCGGACCTGCATGGCGTTCCATCCGTTGCTCGCGCAGCAGAAGGGCTCGATCGTCAACATCGCCTCGATGAACGCGACGCTGGCGCTGCCGCGGATCCCGGCCTATTGCGCGAGCAAGGGCGGCGTCGTGATGCTGACCAAGGCACTGGCCCTGAAATGGGCCGAGGATGGCATCCGCGTCAACGCAGTTGCACCAGGCTATATCGAAACCGCGATCAACGCGGCCGGCCGCACCGACCCGGTGCATTATCAGCGCATCGCCGACCGCACTGCGTTCAAGCGCTGGGGACAACCGGAAGACATCGCCGGCGCGGTTGCTTTCCTTTGCATGCCGGCCTCGCGATACGCGACCGGCACGGTCGTGTCAGTTGACGGAGGTTTCTTGGCGGGATGATTGATCCGAAGCGTCAGCCGTTTTGGGGGCTTCGCATTCACCCAACTTCGCTGGCTGATCCCAGTTTGCCGGAACCGGCCCCGATACGTATGTGGCGGCGCGGCCAAAGGTGCAGCCGCGCCGATCGACCTCAGCGGAAGTTGCCCTTGGTCTCGGGGATCACGACGGCCCCGATGAGGTAGATCACGAACACGCCGACGGCGAAGCAGGCCAGCGACATCGGGATCTGCGCGGGGCTGCCGCTCACCAGCGAGACGAAGGTCGGCATCATGCCGCCGAGCGCAAAGCCGATGTTCCAGGACAGACCCGTACCGCTGGCGCGGAGCGCCGTAGGAAAGCGTTCGTTCAGGAAGATCAGCACCGGCGCGTAGCCGGCATTGCCGATGAAGGCGATGGCGAACGCATACAACGTGATCTGCGTCGTGTCCTTGGTTGCGGCAAGGTTCAGATAGCATAGCGGCAACAGCACCGCCGCAAGGACGCCGATCAGCAAGAACGTCTTCTTGCGGCCGATGAGGTCGCTGAGCGCCCCGATCAGCACCGCGGCGAAGAATGCCGAGACGCTCGCACCCATCAGGATCAGCGAAGCGGTCTGGTTCGGGACCGCGTTGATCACCTTCAGAAAGCTCGGCAGATAGCCGGAGGTCAGGTAGTAGCCGGCGCCGCCGCCGAAGGTAATGAGCAGGTTGATCAGCAGGACGCCGCGATATTCACCGGAGAAGACGTCCTTGACCGGGGCTTTCGAGACCTTTGCCTGCTTACTGCCCTGCTGGCGCTTGAGTTCCTTGAAGTACGGCGACTCCTCCAGATTCCTGAAGATGAACCAGCCCAGCAGGGAGCTCAGCAACCCCGAGAAGAACATGACACGCCAGCCCCAGACCGCGAAGGCGTCACCGGGGAAAATCCACGACGTGACCAGGAAGACGAAGGACGCGAGCAATGCACCGATACCGGCGCCGCCGCCGCCCACCAGGCCGGACATCGCGCCACGCCATTGCGGGGGGACCGATTCCGTGCCGATCGTGTGGGTCGAGGCCACGACGCCGCCGACGAACACGCCCTGCACGAGACGCAGGATCAGAAAGATGATCGGCGCGATCACGCCGGCCTGCGCGATGGTCGGCAGCAAGCCAAAAGCCGCGGTGCTGAGGCCGACGCCGACGATTGCGACCAGCATCGCCTGCTTGCGACCGTGCACGTCGGCATAGTGTCCGAACACCGCCGAGCCGAGCGGTCGCATCAACAGCGTGACGGCGAACGAACCGTAGACAGCGGCGAGCGACAGAGCCGCATTGCTCGACGGAAAGAACAGCGCGCCGATGACCGGCGCCACGTAGAGCAGAATGAACAAATCGAACAGATCGAGCGCCCATCCGAGCACCGATGCGATAACCGCGTTGACCATCTGCTTGTTATCGGCCGGTGCTTGCGCAGCCGCGACCGGCATATCCATCCCACTCATGTCGTCTTACCTCCCCCGTTTGATTGGCGCCGCGGCCCGCGCCATTGCGACCCGCGGCAGTTCGTTGCGTCCAGTATCAACGGCCGACGAATTTCGGCGGCCGCTTGGCGTTGAAGGCCTCGACGCCTTCCTTGAAGTCCTCGGACTGCCGCAGGCGGCTGTAGCAGTGGCCTTCAAGTTCGATGGCGATGGCGAGCGTCGAATCCTCGGTGTCATTGAGGAGCTTCTTGGCGGTACGCTGTGCCAGCGGCGAGAAGGACCGGAGTTCGTCCACGAGCTTGTCGGTCGCATTCTCCAACTCGGCATCCGGCACGCATTCGGTCGCGATGCCCCACTCATAGGCCTGCCTGGCCGAGATCCGCTTGGAGCGCATCACGATGTCCTTGGTGCGGGTGATGCCGATCATCTTCTGCAGGCGCGCAGAGCCGCCCGAGCCGGGAATCTGGCCGAGCTTCTGCTCCGGCAGCGCGTATTGCGTCGTCTCGGACGCGATACGGAAGTCGCAAGCGAGGGACAGCTCAAAGCCGACGCCGAAGCAATAGCCGCGGTTGGCAACGATCACCGGCTTGGCGCAGCGCGCCGGGGCCGCGATATTCCAGGCGAGCTTGGAGACGTGCTCGGGGCTCGCCTCCATGAAGCCCCCGATATTGCCGCCGCTGGAGAAATGCTCGCCCTCGGCGCGCAGCACGATGATGCGGACGCGCGGATCCTCGTCCAGGGTCTCGAACGTCAGCCGCAGCTGGTCGCGCTGCGGCATCGCCACGACGTTGTAGGGCGGTCGTCCCAGAATGACGTCGGCGCGCTCATGCACCTCGTCGATCTCGACCTTGAACCCGCTCAGTTTTGCCAACCGGGGATCGGTAAAGGGATAGGCTGACGGCATTTGGGTTTCCTTCTGTTGATGGATGATTTTCAGGCCGCGTCCGACGGCGGCGGACGCTCGGCCTCGTATTCTCCGGCGACGAGCAATCGTCGCAGCAGCTTGCCGACCGGCGATTTCGGGATGGCATCAACGAAGACGTAGCGCCGCGGCCGCTTGAAATTGGCGAGCCCCGATGTGCGGCAGAACTGCTCCAGCTCACCTTCCGAGACGGCGCGATTGCGCTTGACGAAGGCAGCGACGATCTTGCCCCACTTCTCGTCGTCGATTCCGACCACCGCGACCTCGTCGACGGCGGGATGCAGCGACAGACAGCTCTCGATCTCGACCGGCGAGACGTTCTCGCCGCCCGTGATGATCATGTCGTCGACGCGACCGGTGACGAACAGATCGCCCGCAGGATCGACGAAACCCGTATCGCCGGTGAAATACCAACCCCCACGCAACGACTTGGCGTCGGCTTCCGGGCGACGCCAGTAGCCTTCGAACGCTTCGTCGCCGGTCAACGTTGCGATGATCTCGCCCTCCTCACCGACGGCGGCAAGCTCCGCAGCCGAACGCGCACCGATGCGCACGACCTTGACGTGCTGGTTCAGGCCCGCCTTGCCGGCCGAGCCGGGTTTCGCCGCGGCCTTCTGGTCGACCGTGAAGGTGTAGATCTCCGAGCTGCCGTAATGGTTGACGAACAGCTCCGGCCTGAACGCCTCGTTCAGCTTCCTGAGCAAGCCATCGGTCATCGACGCGCCGGCGAAGCCGAGCTTGCGCACGCTGGAGACGTTGGTCGCGGCGAAGTCTTCGTGATGGACGAGGTCATGATAGAGCGTCGGGACCAGATAAAGGTTGGTGATCTCTTCTCTCTCGATGAGGGCCAGCGCCTGCCGGCTGTCATAGCGCGGCAAGCAGATGAATGCGCCGCCGATCAGCGACATCGCCAGCAGCGAGCGGACCCCCATGGTGTGGTAGAGCGGCATCACCCCGAGCGTGCGCTCGCCACGGCCGTAAAGATTCTGCGCGACATGGGCGATCGCTGCGGCGCGCTCGGCGCGATGCCGCCGCGGCACGCCCTTTGGCCGCGAGGTGGTGCCCGAGGTGTACAGCATGATCGACCAGGCGTCGGCGCCGACGCGTGGATCGGCGTCCGGCGCGGTCTCCTTGATGAGATCGGCAAAACAGGTCGCGCTCGCTCCGGTATCAACCGACACGCACAGTAGCCTGCCCGTTCGCGCCGAGCCCTGCACCGCCTGCGCGGAGATGTCCTGATAGAACACCGCGCAGGCTTCGGCGTTCTCGATGCAGTAATCGAGCTCGTCCGCCTTGGAGCGCCAGTTGATCGGCGTGATGACGAGGCCGGCGAACTGGCAGGCCCAGTGCAGCGTCGCCGCTTCCCAGCGGTTCTGCAGCAGCGTGAGGACGTGATCGCCGGGCTTGAGGCCCAGACGGCGGAAGGATGCCACGAGCGCAGAGATCTTGTCGTACCATTGCCGATAGGTCAGGCAGAGATCGCCGTCGACCAAGGCAATGACGTTCGGATCGCGCGCGGCGCTGGCCACGAAGCTGCTGGCGAGATCAAGCATCGGACGTCTCTTTTGGGGATGAAGCGAGCTGGGCGGCAGCCTCTAGGGCGGCGCGGATGATCGGGGTGTAACCGGTACAGCGACAAATATGTCCGCTGAGGAGATTGCGGATCTCCGCTTCGGTCGGTGCCGGATGCGAGGCGAGATAGTGGTCGAGCGATATCAAGATGCCCGCGGTGCAGAAGCCGCACTGGAGCGCGTGGTTGCGGCGAAACGCCTGCTGCAACACGCCGAGCCGGTCGGCCGAAGGCGCAAGGCCTTCGACCGACTTCAGCTCGCAGCCATCGACTTGCGCCGCCAGCGTCAGACAGGACCGGGTCAGCATGCCGTCGACGACGATGGTGCAGGCGCCGCAGACGCCGTGCTCGCAGCCGACATGGGTGCCGGTCGCACCGAGCTGGTGGCGCAGGAAATCAGAAAGCAGCGTGCGCGGCTCGGCCTCGCCCTCCACGGACCGGCCGTTGAGCGAGAAGCGGATGGAATGGCGGCGATCTGCCTTGAGGCGGGTCATTGCAGCACCTCGCCGATCAAGTCCCGGCCGATCATGCGCACGAGGTCGCGGCGATACCGCGCGGTGGCGTGGACGTCGTCGCGGGCGCCGAGCTCATAGGCGAAGGCGTTGAGCGCATCGTCGAGTGCGCTACCCTCCAGCCGCGGCCAGTCGCGCGCAGTCGGCACGTCGGCAACGCCGCCGACGGCGAGGCGCACGCCGGATGACGTCTCCATCGCGGCACAGGCGACGATGGCAAAATCGCCGTGACGGCGCGCAACCTCGCGGAAGGCGACGCGCGATCCTTTGACCGGCAGCGAAATGCCCTCGATCAACTCGTCATCGGCACGGGCGGTCAGCATCATGCCGGCGAAGAAGTCCCTTGCAGCGACGCGGCGGCGGCGCTTGACGCTGCGCAGGAGCACCTCGCCACCGAGCGCAACAAGCGCCAGCGGCATCTCGGCGCTGGGATCGGCATGCGCCAGCGAGCCGCAGATCGTGCCCCGGCTCCGGGTCTGCATGTGCCCGACCCAGGGCAGCGCCAGTGCAACCAGCGGCAGCGCCTCTGCAAGATCGGACCAGGCCAGCAGATCCGCCTGGCGCACGCCGGCGCCGATGACGATCGTATCTTTCGTCCGCTCAATCCGGCGCAGCTCCTCGAGACGCATGATGTCGATCAAGAGCTTCGGCTTGGCGAGGCGCATGTTGAGCATCGCCATCAGCGACTGGCCGCCGGCGAGCACGCGGGCGTCGCCCCCCTGCTGCGCGAGGCCTTCGAGGACATCGCTGACGGATTCGGCGCGGAGATAGTCGAATGCAGCCGGCTTCATCGGCGTCCCCCGAACAGGCCGGCCGCCTTCGCCAGAAGCGCGAACAGCGAGAAGCGGAGGCCCGTCTCGCCGCCACCGCCGGCCTTGCGGGCGAGCGCGGCAAAGAATTGTCCAATGACCACGCGGATGGCGCCGTCGAGCAGGCGGCCGCCGATGCTGGCCACCTTGCCGCCGATCGCGGCGTCGTATTGGTAGGTCAGTTTGGTCCCACCCTCGCCGTCGGGAGCAAGCGTGATGCGCCCCTCCGCGTTACCAAAGCCGAGGGCGCCGGTGGCGCCGCCGCGCAAGGTGACGGAGCGCGGAGGATCGAGATCGAACAGCTGCACGTCGGCGCGATAGCGCCCCGTGACCGGGCCGACACCGAGCGTCACGTCGGCGCGGAAATGGGTGTTGGTAACTCTGTCGACACGCTGGCAGCCGGGAATGACCGATTGCAGCGTGGCGGGGTCGAGCAGCATGGTCCAGACCTGCTCGGGCGCGCCCTTCACCGAGGCCTGTCCCTCGCCGCGCAGCCGCCGGTCGCCTTCGCGAACGGGCTCGCCGGTCGCTCCGCCTGCGGGCGGCGGCGGTTCGGCACCGCGCACGAGCTCCGCGAGCCGCGCCGGCACCAGGGGCAGGGTGACATCGGCAACACCGAGCGCGTCCGCGACCGCATTGGCGAGGCACACCGGCGTCGACATGCAATTGCCCTCGCCGACGCCCTTGGCGCCGAGCGGCGTGAACGGTGACGGCGTCTGCATGTGGAAGATCTCGGGCTCCGGCACCTCGGTGGTGGTCGGCAGCAGATAGTCGGCGAGCGTTCCCGTCAGGAAGCTGCCGTCCTCGGCGTAAGCGTATTCCTCGTAAAGGGCAGCGCCGAGCGCCTGGGTGAAGCCGCCGCGGATCTGGCCGTCGACCATGCCGGGATGCAGGATGGTACCGCAATCGTGCATGGTGACGTAGCGATCGATCCGCGTCTCGAGCGTGACGCGATCGACCTCGACGCCGCAGAAGTCGAAGATGAATCCGTGACAGAGCGAGGAGTTGATGCGGTCATCCTCGTCCGGCGGTGTCAGCTCCGGCGGCGTCCAGAACACGGTCTCGCGGATGGTCTGGCCGGCATCGTCGGGCAGCGAACCCGGCGACCAGTGGCCGAGGGCTGCGACGCGCGAGAACGCGATCCGGTTCTCCGGATTCTGTTTTGAGGCAACGAAGCCGTTCGCGAACACGATGTCCGCGGCGGCGACGTTGAGCTGGCTGGCGGCGATGCGGGCAAGACGGCCGGCGATGCGTTCCGCCGCCAGCTTCGCCGTGCCCGCCACGGCCGCGGCGAAGCGGCTGGCGTAATTGCCCGACGCGATCGACCAGGCATCCTTGGCAGTGTCGATCTCGGTGTTGACGCGGATGTCCTTCGGTTGAAGGCCGAACACGTCGGCCACGACCTGCGACAGCACGGTGCGATGGCCCTGCCCTTGCGGCACCGAGGCGACGTGGACCGTGACGCTGCCGACCGGATCGAGACCGACGGTCGCGGTCGCCTGCGCGCCGTTCTTGGGACCTGCCTTGCGGCGCTCGGCCGCCGTCAGCACGGTCGTGATGTAGCCCATGTTGGACACGCTGGGCTCGACCACTGCAGTGAAGCCGATGCCGTAGAGACGCCCCTCCGCCCGCGCCGCGTCGCGCTTTGCCTTCAGTTCAGCGAGCCTGCCCTGCTCCACCGCCCGCGCGACGGCTTCCTGGTAATTGCCGGAATCGAGCAGCGCGCCGGTCGCGGTCCGATATGGAAATGCGCCCGCATCGATCAGGTTGCGCTTGATGACGTCGAGCGGGTCGAGCTTGAGGCCTGTTGCAATCCGCTGCACCAGACGTTCCAGCGCGAAATAGACTTGCGGCCCGCCAAAACCGCGATTGAGGCCGGTCGGCGTCTTGTTGGTGACAACGACGCGGTTGCGGACGCTGACGTGGCTTATGTCGTAGGCGCCGGTCAGGTTGCCATGCATGCGATAGAGCGTCGCGGGCTCGGGCGCACGCAAGTGAGCGCCGCAATCCTCGACCTGGTCCCAGTCGAGCGCGAGGATCTCTCCGTCGGCAGCGACCGCCGCCGACAAGGTCGTCGCGCGGTTGGTCGCCGACACCGACGCGGTGAGATGTTCGAGCCGGTCCTCGATCCATTTGACCGGACGCTGCGTGACGCGCGCGGCAGCAGCGATCAACACGATGTAGGGAAACACGCCCTGCTTGACGCCAAAGCTGCCGCCGGAATCCGGCGGCGTGCGCAGCCGCAGGCGATTGCCCGGTACTTTCAGCGCGCGGGCGATCACGGTGTGGATGCTGAACGGCCCCTGAAAATTGGCCAGCACCTCATAGGCATCCTCGCCGGCATCGTGCGAGGCGACGACGCCATAGGTCTCGATCGGCGTGCAGGAGTTGCGGGGATAGCGAACGTCGATGGAGAAGCGATGCGGCGCGTCCGCAAAGGCCTTCTCGGGATCGCCATAGCGAAAGGTGCGATCGCTGGCGAGGTTGCCGGGAAAGCCGTCATGCAGCACGGGCGCGCCAGGCGCGAGTGCACCGAGCGGATCGACGATGGCGCCGCGCGGACGATATTCGACGTTGATGAGCTCCGCCGCATCCTCGGCGCGGGCACGGTCGATCGCCACGATGACCGCAACGGGTTCGCCGACATAGCGCACGCGATCGATCGCGATCGGCCAGCACTCGACCGGCGCCTTCACGCCGACGACGAGACTGTTGGTGATGGCCTTGATGTCGCTGCCGATCAGAACCGCCGCAACACCAGCGAGGCGCCTGGCAGCTTCAACGTCGATGGAAAGGATGTCGGCATGCGCGTACGGCGAGCGCAAAATCGTCGCGTGCAGCGTGCCGGGCGGGACGCCGAGGTCGTCGATGAAGCGGCCGCGGCCAGAGAGCAGCGCGGCGTCCTCGACGCGCTCGATCGAACGCCCGACCCACGGCTCGGCGCGACTTTCCGAATTTGCGGATTGAACCGCAGCCTCCACCATGTCCCGCCAACCCTCCCGACGCGTTCTTTGACGCGACGGTGACGTTTGTCAGGACAGGGTTGCAGGGCCCATACCGCCCGCTCTCACGACTTACCAAATCGTCTCATTCGAGAGCGTGCGGCGCAATATCAGCCAGCAAGACGCGAGACGTTGCGAAACTCGCGCGGACTGACGCCGGCATGATCGCGGAAGAACCGCGTGAAATGCGCGGGTTCCGGAAAGCCAAAACGCTCGCTGAGCTCGCCGAGCGGGGTGTCCTCACGCATCACCGCATCGAGCGCGCGCTCCATGCGGACGACGTTGAGATAGAGCTTCGGCGAGACGCCGAGCGAGGTTTCGAACAGGCGGAAGAACTGCGCGCGCGAGAGGCCGGCACCCTTCACGAACTGATCGACATTGCCATAGGAGTCGTGCGTCCGCATCGCGTCCATCGCACGCCGGATGCGCCAGTCGCAGTTCACCGCGCTCATGCCGCGGATCGAGGTCGGGAAGCTGCGCCACTCAGTGAAGCGCTCGATCACGGCAATCATCAGGTCGGACAGCGTCTGCTCATGGGTCCGCACCGCGTCCGGATTCGCCATCATTTCAGCCGCCAGATGCAGCGTGAGCTGGCGGATGCGCGGTGACACCTCGCCCGAAGGCCGCTCGAAAAAGCCCGGCGCACCGCTCGCAGCCCAACCCCGGCGGAACTCCTTCAGCCATTCGGGCTCGATATAGAGCGCCATGATGAGCGTGCGCGGGCGATTGACGTCATGCACGTAGGCGTGCGGCTTCCAGCCGTCAACGAGCACGGCGGCGGTGTCCGTGAGCGGCGTGACCTGGTCGCCGACCATGAATTGCGTGTCGGCGCCCTCGACCTTGAGCAGGACGTGGCAGTGATGGTGGGCGTGGCGGACCAGCGAACGGTCCATGTCGAGCAGAGCGACCCTGCCGAAAGCGCCATGAGCGATGCGCAGGGCCGTCGACATCAGTTCCCTCCTCCAGGCATTGCGCTGCAAAATGGTTGCTTTGTTGGCACGGCACGATAAGCAGCACCCGCTTCATATTCCAACGACGCAAACCGACGCAAGTCGCTTGGAGGCGCCAACCGGCTCATGTCCGAGCCTCCGCAAGCAGCCGCGCGACCGCGGCGCTGGGGTCAGCGCCCCCATCACGTCCGAGTATGCGCGTCGATTGAGACTAGATCCCATGGCCATCAAGAACGATTTGCCGTGGCGATGACGCCGTAGATGGCGGCCGCACGCCGGCCGCCCTCATCAGACCGGGTAAAGGTCCAATTTTTCGTCCCACGGTGACCGCCGTAGCTCACGCTCAGCGGCATGTTCAACATGGAAAACCGTCCATCACCAAGGGAGCGGCTCAATGAAGCCCAGCGGTTGAGGCAGTAATTGATCGCGTTGATCGTGTCGTTGTTCCCGGAGAGCTTGGCCCGCGGCTCGCGCAACCACACCTCCAACTCGACGATCAATTAGGGGGTGACTACGCTCCCGGCGCACACGGAGGCGCTCCTGCACGGTAGGACCGTTGATCTCGCGTTCGGTCAATGACCGGCCTGGCCTAGTCCGGCTGCAAGCGCTGCCGCGCTTCCTCAAGTTCCGCCTCGTCCCAATATCCGATCAATATTCCTCCCTTGAGCTGCGTCGCCGAGCTGTAGGATTCGATGCGGGCATCCGGCGTCGTAATTCGGTTGTGATCGGTTAGCGCCCAGTCGAGCAGTGCAGCGCGCATTTTGACGAGTGTATCCCCATGGGCGGGGTCGGCGCCGAGGTCGCGAAGCTCCTGCGGGTCGGACTGAAGATCGAAGAGCATCGGGCGGAAGCCGGGCGCGTGGATGTATTTCCAGCGCCCGTCGAACACCATGAACAAGCGGCATTGGTCGACGCCAAGCCCGAGATAGCCGCGCACGTCCTGCATGGAGTAATCGTATTCGGAGAACACGTGCGTTCGCCAATGCGACGGTGCAGCACCGCGAAGCCAAGGCATCAGCGACTTGCCCTCGACGATATGGCGCGGTGACGTTGCTCCGAAGAATTCGATGAAGGTCGGCGTGAGGTCGATCGCTTCGACCAGGGCATCGCAGGTGGTGCCGCGGGTGTTGTCGGCCTCTGGAGAAGGGTCGACGACGATCATCGGAACCTTGACGGAGACGTCATGGAATAGGTCCTTTTCGCCGAGCCAGTGGTCGCCGAGATAGTCGCCGTGGTCGGAGGTGAAGACGATCATCGTCGTCTTGTCGAGCTCCCTCTCCTTCAGAAACGCGAACAGCTCGCCGAGCTGGTCGTCGATCTGCTTGATGAGACCCATATACGCCGGAATGACGCGCTGACGCACCTCCTCGCGCGAGAAGTTGCGGGATACGCGCAGATTCATGAAGGCCTTGTAGACCGGATGCGTCTCGTTGCCGCGCTCGCGCTCGTCCCGGACGGCCGGAACCACCTGCTCCTTGCCGAACATCTCATGATAGGGCGCCGGCGCGATATAGGGCCAATGAGGCTTGATATAGGACAGATGCAGGCACCAGGGCCGCTGCTCGGCTGCGGCCTCGGCGATGAAGCGCATCGCTTCGCGCGTCGTCCAAGGCGTCTCCGTGTCTTCGTCCGGTGCGCGCGCCTTCTTGTCGGCATGAACGAGAAGCCAGCCGTTCTGCAGGCTGCCGTCCGCGGCCGCTCCGGAGTTGGCCCATGTCTCCCACGGATTATTCCCCTCATAGCCCTTGGAGCGAAGATAGGCGTTGTAGGGTTCGCTGCGTTGTCGTCTTGCCGACGGGTGCAGGCCATCGTCGCGGTCGTAGGGCTCGAAGCCGCATTCGGAAGCGAGCACGCCGATGGTAGAGCCGGGATCGATGCCGAGCCGCTGCATCCCCTCGTTATCCGACGTCATGTGCGTCTTCCCGACCAGTGCCGTGCGGACGCCCAGCTGGCGCAAGTGATCGCCGAGCGTCGGCTCGCCGATGCGCAAGGGAAATCCGTTCCAGTTCGATCCGTGCGAGCGCATGTAGCGGCCCGTGTAATAGCTCATGCGCGACGGGCCGCAGACCGGAGACTGCACGTAGGCGCGCGTGAAGCGGACGCCGCGCGCCGCGAGCGCGTCGATGTTCGGCGTCTGGAGGTAGGGATGACCGGAACAGCTCAGGTAATCGTACCTGAGCTGATCGCACATGATGAACAGGACATTGCGGGTGGGCATTTCCGCGCCTTCTGTTGGTGGCAGGCTGAACGTGGCGCGGCGAATGCACGATCCTGCTTGACTCGCCGCAATCTCAATGAGAAAGTCAAACATTGACAAAGTCAACATCAATTGGGGAACCATGACTGCGCGTTCAAAAGGTGCCCCGACAAAGGCCGAAGGCGACGTTCGCCGGCTTCTGATGTTTCGCATTTTGCGTCTCGCCACCATCGGTGAGCGCACCGGACAGCTGCGGATATCGGGCGAGTTCGGGTTGAACCTCGGCGAGTGGCGCGCGCTCGGCCTGATCCATGCGCTCCAGCCGGTCACGCTCGCCGCGCTCGCGGCCGAGCTTTACCTGGACAAGGCGCAGATCAGCAGGTCGGTATCCGATCTGATCCGCAAGGGCCTGGTGTCGCACAGCGCAAGCTTGCAGGACCGCCGGCAAACGCTATTTGTGCCGACTGCCGCCGGACGCCGCTTGCACGATCGCGTCCTGGCCTTCACGTCCGCACGCAACGAAATGATCACGCGATATCTCAGCCCGAAGGAAAAGGCGGAGCTCCTCCGCCTGCTCGACAAGGTGACGGAGGCCACCGTGCAGTCGTTCGACGAGATCTTCCGGCGCCCGGCAAAGCAACGGCCGGAGCGGAATGCGGCCAAGCCGCCGTCGCGCTCCAGGCCTGCCGGCACGCGATCGCCGCGCCGAGGGTCGCAGCGCGACGCCACGCAGATTCGGCCGTCCCGCGGGGCGCCGCGCGTTCGCGACCTGAAAACTGCCGGACCGTGAGCCCGCGGCTCTTGGTCGATCGAACGGCTCGCCGCACAAAAAGACGGACGAGCTCAATGGGAAATGGGGAGGGAAGGATGTACAGACGGGACTTTTTGCTCGGTGCAGTGGCGGCGACAGCCGGCTTGTGCAGCTACCAGGCTGATGCGGCGGGTACGACTCTCAAGATCATATATCCCTATTCGCCGGGAAGCGGCGGCGACGTGCTGGCGCGCCTGCTTGCCCAAGACATTCAGAAGAAGCTTGGCGTCACGGCCATCGTCGAGAACAAGACGGGAGCGGACGGCCGCATCGGCGTGCGTGAGGTGCAGCGCGCCGATCCTGACGGCATGACGCTGCTGTTCACGCCTTTCGGCGCCATGGTGCTGTTTCCCACCGTGTTCAAGGATCTGCCCTACAACGCGTTCACGGATTTCACTCCTATCACCCAGGTCGTGACCTACGACTTTGGGCTGGCGGCTGGACCGATGACAGATGCCAGAACCCTCGCGCAGCTTCTGGACTGGCTGAAGAAAAATCCCGCCCAGAACAATGTCGGCGTACCGGGCCTTGGTGCGCTGCCACATCTGTTGCCACTCAAATTCGCGGCCGACTCCGGCATCAGTATCCAGCCGATCGCCTACAAGGGGACCGGGCCGGCGCTCACGGACGTCATGGGCGGGCAAATCCCGCTGGTGTGTGCGCCGCTGGGCGACCTCGTAGGCCAGGCGAAGGCTGGAACCATCAAGCTGTTGGCGAGCAGCGGCAAGTCGCGGAATGCGCTGGTCCCCGATGTGCCGACCTTCATCGAGCAGGGCTACGCAATCTCGGGATCCGGCTGGTACGGCATGTTCGCTCCGTCCAAGACGCCGCCTGCCGAAATCGACAAGCTGAACAAGCTGATCGTTGACTCGATCCATGGCGACGAATTCCAGGCGAAAGCGCGTGCGCTCTGGCTGACGCCAACGGGCACCACTTCGGCCGAACTCGCCGCAATCCAAAAGGCAGACTACGAGCAATGGGCGCCGGTCATTAAGGCCGCCGGGCTCTCAGGGCAATAGCCGATGCCATGCAGGGTCGAACGGAGTCCTTGCGCGCAAACCGACGGATTTGACGTCCAATAGCTCGATGCACGATCGATAGCGGCGACATCGCCACCGGCGGTCTCGCCGCTCGATCGGCCCTTTGGATCAAGCTCGATCTGGTCATGCGCGGCTCGCGGCGCAAGGTGGCCTTCACCCCTGCTGACCGCTACCCGTGGAAGCGCACACTCGTTTGCTCCGCAACGGCTTGGGTCAGTGAGCCTTGTCGTTCTCCAAACGCTGCGACATCAGACGCTCCCACTCGGAAACCAGCATGAAGCCAGGATCCTTTCGGCAGGCTTCCTCGGTCTCGCGCAAGAGCTGCTCGTCGGTCTTCTCGAGTTCGAGCGGATCGCCGTGCGGCTGCGGGACATAGAACGGCGTATCCACATAGACTTCGACCAGATTGCCCTCGGGGTCGTTGAAGTAGATCGACCAGGCATTGCCGTGGTTCAGACCGAACATTTCGGTCGCGCCGTTGGCCAAGGCTTTGGTGCGCGTGGAACGAAGCTGATCGAGTTGTGTGACCTTGAAGGACAGCTGCATCACCGTGCTGGGAGCGTTCTGCGCTCTGCCCGAGGCAAGCGCCAGCTGATGATGCATGTTCGGTTGCGAACTCATGAAAACGAGCTGGTTCTGGAAACGCCTGCCGACGCCGCGATCCGTCACCACCAGGTCGAGGGTCCTGCAATAGAAGTCCTCGATCGTCTTGATGTCCCAGACATAGATGCCGACGTGACTGAGATTCGGACGCGATGGCGACGAGGATTCCGCTTTCGATGTGGCTTCAGTCATGTTGATCTTCCAGATGGGCAGTTCTTGGATGACGCTCGACAGGAACATCGAACGAGGTGGTTGCCAATGCGGGCCGCGACTTGTCCTTGATCAGCCGCGGGCGGTGCCGGCCAACAATGTCTGCAGGAAAGAACGACGATCCCTGACACTCCCTCCCCTGCAAGCTTCTGCTTCCGCGAGGCCAACGGATCAGATCCTAGGAATCTTCGCCCGCTCCACCACGCCCGACCACTTCGCGATTTCGGACTGGATCAGCTTCTTCATCTCTTCTGGGGAGCCGCCACGGACTTCGCCTCCGACGGCCGTTTCCAGGCGCTGCTTGATCTCGGGGTCCTTGAGGATCTCGAGCGTCGCCGCGTTGAGCGTCGCAACGACGGCAGGTGGGGTGCCCTTGGGAGCGAGAAGGCCCGCCCACGTGCGCACGTCATATCCCTTGACTCCGGCCTCCTCGACCGTCGGGACGTCAGGCAAAAGCGCGGTCCGCGTCGGCGAAGTCACGGCCAGCCCGCGAACGGCTCCGCTCTGGATCTGTGCTGCGAGCAGGACCGGCGTGCCGAGGATGACCGGAACCTCGCCGCCAAGCAGCGCAGTGATGGACTGGGAATCCCCGCGGTAGGGGACGTGCACCATCTCGGTGCCGGCCATCGCATTGAGCAGCTCTCCTGCGAGATGGTGCGTGCTACCGAAACCGACCGAGCCGAAGCTCAGCGCGCCGGGTTTCTGCTTTGCCATCACGATCAACTCGCCGAGCGATTTGGCCGGGTGGTCGTTACGCACCGCAATGACCAGCGCGTAGTAGACCAGCGTCGAGATCATGTCGAAGCTTTCGGCCGGCTGGTAGCTCAGACTCTTGTAGGTCGCGGCCGATATGGCATGGGCGCCGGTCACGAGGCCGAGCGTATAGCCGTCGGGCTCAGTCCTGGCGATCGCGTCCGCCGCAATGTTGCCGCCCGCCCCCGGCTTGGCCTCGACCACGACCGGTTGCCCGAGCTTCTTGGACAGCCCGTCGGCAACGATGCGCGACAGCGCATCGGCCGCGCCGCCTGCAGCGAAGCCGTGAACCAGACGTATCGGCCGCGACGGATAATTGTCCGCCGATCGCGCAGGCCCGGCAGCAATGACGCTGCCAAGCAGAAATCCGGTCGCCGCAATACGAATCCATTGCATGGATGCATCCTCCCTCTGATCTTGTTTCGTTGGCCGCGGTGAAGCGGCGGTCTTCAAGACAAGTGCCGGCCGCCTAGCGGGCGAACTCGACGCATTCGGGTGATGGCGGCAGACCCCAGACGTCGCGCGGCAGCCCAACCCAGACTTTCGGGCGCTGCGGACGATCGCGATGCCAAGGGCGCGGATCGAAATAGCCAAGCTCCTCATCGATCATGCGGTCGAGATCGTGGAACAGCTCGACCAGATGGCCGTCGGGATTACGGTGATAGACGGCCGTGTTGTGGCCAGGGCCGTGGCGGACCGGCCCCCAAAGGATATTGAGCTTGTGGCGAGCGAGATGATCGCAAGCCTGTTGCATGTGGGAGGGGCCGCGCAATTCGAATGCGAGGTGATGGAGGCTGCGCACGGGAGCACGGGCGAAGTTCAACGTATGATGTTCGTAGCCGCTGCGCATGAAGACGAAACGGTCCTCGACCCAGTCGGACACCCGCAAACCCATGACATCAGCACAGAAGTTCGACGTCGCCAACGGGTCGGGCGTCCGAAGCGCGACATGGCCGAGCTTGGTGACGGCGAGCGCGCCGATGCGCTCCTGCGCCGGCGTCGGCGTCCAGCCTTGAATCAACTCGAACCGCGTCCCTTCGGGATCGATGAACGACAGCAGCCTGGAGATCCCCGGCAGAGGATCACTCCGCAGCTCTGGACGCAGATCCGCGCGTTTCAGGGCAGCCTCCAGCGCCGCCATCTCGACGTCAGGTGATATCTCGAACGCGATGCTCGTCAATGCCGCCTCGCCGGGCTCGATCACGAGCGAAAGCTGCTCGGAATCGCTGGCAAGGAAAACGCGATCTCGATCGCGGCCGATCAGACCGAGACCGATCACTCCGCGGTAGTAATCGAGCAATCGCTCCGTATCCGGCGAAGAAAAAGTCGCGTGTCTCAGCCGCGTGAATCGAGCAATGGGTACCTGGGTCGTCATTGTGGTCCACTCTCTCAACGCGTCATGATGATCTTGCCGAGCGCGGAGCCCTGCTCCAGCAAGGTGTGAGCTTGACTGACCTGATCCAGCTTCAGGACCGCCGAGATCGCCGGCTTGATCGCATTGCGGCTCAGGGCGTCGATCACGTTGCGCATCAGCGCGCGACGGCCCTCGCGATCATGGTCATAAATGTGAAAGGAGAAGCAGCGCACGGCCGGGCAGATGTCGAGATGATTGCGCATCGCCGCCATCAGATTCTCTTCCGGCAGCCCGGCGAAGGCGTTGTAGGACAGCAGCGTGCCCCATTTTCCGAGCACCCCGAGATAGGACGCAAACTCCGGGCCGCAGACGTGGTCGAGAACGAGACCGACGCCCGCGCCCTTGGTCAGTTCGCGGGTCCGCGCCACGACATCCTCGCTGCGGTAGAAGATGACGTGGTCGGCGCCGTGGCGGCGCGCGAACTCGGCCTTCTCGGCGGTGGAGACCGTGCCGATCACGGTCATCTGTGCCAGCTTGGCCAGTTGCACCAGCGCGGTGCCGACGCCGCCGGCCGCGCCGATCACCAGGACGCTCGCGGGCGCGCGCGGATGGCGGCACTCCTGCAGGAGTGCGTAAGCCACCTGATAATTCGACAGGCACACCGCTGCTTGCAGATCGACGTTGTCGGGAAGCATATGAACGGCGTCGGCGGGAGCGACCACATAATCGGCATAACAGCCGCCGCGCTGCGATAGATCACGCGCGCTCAGCAGGACCTTCTGGCCGACGTGCAAGCCCTCAACGCCCGCCCCGAGCGCGGAGATGCAGCCGGCGACATCATTGCCGGGATTGGCCGGCAGCGGCGGCATCCATTTGTAAACGCCGCGACGGATCAACACGTCGGGCTGCCCCACGCCGAACGCTTCGGCACGGATCTGAACCTGTCCGGCTCCCGGCGTGGGCACTGGCAGCTCGACCAATTCAAGGGCATCCGGCCCGCCCGGTTGACGTACCAGGACCGCTCTCATGAGCTCATGTCCCCCCTCCTCGACACACATTTTCGAAAATAATAGCGGTTACGAAAATTATTGCAAGATGGGCGATGGCACGGCATCTTGGGCCATCGATTCACCGGCAGGACCATGCCCGACAGCGCCATTCGCCCCCGCAAGGAATTCGGCAAGACGATCGCCGCCGACATTACCCATCGGCTGCGCGAGGAGATCGTGACCTGCGCTCTTGCCCCCGGCGAGCCGTTGAGGTTCGACGTCTTGCGCGAGCGTTTCGGCGCGAGCTTCACCACTTTGCGGGAGGCGCTTACCGCCCTCGCCGCCGAGGGCCTGGTCGATGCCCAGGAGCAGCGCGGATTTCGCGTTGCGCCGGTCAGCCGGCAGGATCTTGTGGAGGTCACCGACGCCCGGGTCCTCATCGAAGTGGAATTGATGCGCCGGGCCATCCAGAAGGGCGATGACGACTGGGAGATTGCCGTCATCTCGACGCTTCACAGGCTGAAACGTATCGAACAGCGTGATCCCGAGCATCCGCTGCGCGACCCCGAATGGAAAATCGCCCACCGGCAATTCCACCAGGCGCTGGTCTCCGCCTGTGGCTCCGCGACTCTGCTCGCAATCCGCGCCGAGCTGTTCGACCGCGCCGAGCGATATCGGCATCTGTCGGCCAATTTCCGGCCACGCCCCCGCGACAAGGCCGGCGAGCATCAGGCGATCATGCAAGCCGCCATATCGCGCAATGCCGATCTCGCGGTGCAGCTGATCGAGACCCACATCCGCTCCACCGCGGACAATGTCGCGAAATACGCCGGGCACCTGCTCGAGACCGAATAGGACGTCGTCCTCATTTTTCGGGCGGGTCAGGCTTGCGTTCGCGTCAATTTTCGAAAATAATAGGCAAGATCGAAAAACGCGAATTTTTGGGGTCATGACATGAAGCTGCTGTCGTTCCTGGATGGAAATCGGGAAAGCTGGGGAGCCGTCGTCGAAAATGGCGTGGTCGATCTCGGCCGCGCCCTGCCCCAATATCCAACGCTCGCCGACTTCCTCGGCAGCAACGACTACACGCGCCGCGAGGCCATCGTCGCCGAACGCAAGCCGACGATGAAGCTGGCCGACGTCAAATACCTTCCCGTGATTCCGCGTCCCGAAAAGATCGTCTGCGCCGTGCGCAATTATCTCGACCACCACAACGAGGCGGTGGCGTTCGGCATGAAGCGCGAGATCACCGAGTATCCGCCGATTTTCCTGCGGGTCTGGCGCTCCCAGGTCGGCCACAACGCGCCGGTGATACGGCCGAAGGTCTCCGACAATTTCGACTGGGAAGGCGAGCTCGCCGTCGTCATCGGCAAGGGCGGTCGCCATATCAGCCAGGCCGATGCCTGGAATCACGTGGCGGGCTACTCGATCTACAACGACGTCAGCGTGCGCGACTGGCAGCGCCATGCCGGGCAAATTGCCTCCGGCAAGAACTTCGTCGGCACCGGTCCGTTCGGACCGTGGCTCGTGACGCCGGACGAGATCGGCGATCCCGCCAAGCTGAAGCTCGAGACGCGCGTCAATGGCGCGGTGGTGCAGTCCTCCGACACCTCGATGCTGATCTTCCCGATCCCGCGGTTGATCGAATATTCCTCGACCATCTTCGACCTTGTTCCCGGCGACGTCATTGCCACCGGCACGCCGGCCGGCGTCGGCTTCACCCGCAAGCCGCCGATCTTTCTCAAGCCTGGCGACGTGGTCGAGGTCGAGATCGAAAACATCGGCGTGCTCAGCAATCCGGTCGTCGACGAAGCATAGAGCCGCGCATGTCCTACGATATTCGCAAGACCGCGCTTGGTGTCGAGACAATCTGGCACGAGCGCGGGCCTCGCCTGGAGAAGCCGCTGTTGGTCGGAACGGCCATTGCGGTCATCCACAATCCCTTCGCCGGTCGCTACGAACCCAACCTGATGCCGTTCCAGGCGGCCTTGCGTGAGCTCGGGCGCGAGCTCGCAACGCGGCTGATCGCGCAGCTCGGAGGCGCGCCGCACATCGAAGCCTACGGCAAGGGCATCATCGTCGGCGAAGACGGCGAGCTCGAGCATGGCGCGGTCTGGCACGAAGCCGGCGGCCAGGGCATGCGCGAGGTGCTCGGCCAGCCCAAGGCGATCGTGCCGGCGGCAAAGACCATCGGCGGGCCCGGCACGCGTCTCATGGTTCCGCTTGGACACATCCATGCGTGCTATGTGCGCAGCCATTTCGGCACCGCGGAGATGACGCTTTGGGATGCGCCCAGACGTGACGAGATCGCTTTCGGGCTGGTGATGGCGACCGGCGGCAGGCCTCATGCGCGGATCGGCGGGCTCGCCGCATCCGATATCTCGGTGCACGATGGGCAGCGCTGAGGATTGACGGAGGCTCGCCTCGAAACCTGCGGGCACTGGCCGCTGAATTAAACGACAAGGCGACGGTTCGACCCGGCGCCTTGTATCGTCGAGCAAGGCCTCAAGCGTGGCCTCACAATCGATAGTTTCTTTGTAATCGATAAGCTGCGCTTAATGATCAGCCCGCGCGTGGCACCTTCTCCATTTGATCTGCATTAAGGATCGCTGCGGCCAAGGCAAATACGATACCCGGATAACTCAACGAGGAGGCGTCCATGGGTGACATCGTATTGGCGGCCAAGATTGCGCACGTACCTTCGATCATGATTTCGGAGCGCGACGGGCCGCTGAAGGGAAAGCGGGCAGCGGCCATTCAGGCGTTACGCGAAATCGGCAGGCGTGCCCGCGACAGGAAGGCCGACACGTTCCTCGTATTCGATACCCATTGGATCTCGAATTTCGGGTGTCACATGAACGCGAACGCGCGCCATCGCGGCGTCTATACCAGCCATGAAGCGCCGCATATGATCCAGAACATGAACTACGACTATCCCGGCGACCCCGAGCTGGGCGACGCCATCGCAGCCGAAGCGACGAAGCACGGTCTCCAGGTCATGGCACACAAGGTGGAGACGCTGCCGCTGGAGTACGGCACCATCGTGCCGATGCACTACATGAACGAGGACGGCTGGGCGCGCGTCCTTTCAGTTGCCGCACCGATCTTCGCCAGCGTGGAGGAGAACCGCAAGTTCGGCACGGCCTGCGCTGCCGCGATCGCCGCCTCCAATCGCAAGGTCGCGGTCCTTGCCTCCGGCTCCATGTCGCACAAGCTCGTTGCCAACGAGCAGGTCGGCGACAGCCAGTGGGAACAGGTCGGCAGCGAATTCAACCGCCAGGTCGACTTGCGCGTCCTCGATCTATGGAAGGAACGACGCTACGCGGAGTTCGTCCGCATGCTCCCCGAATACTCCACCAAGTGCAACGGCGAGGCCCTGATGGCCGATACTCACATGATGTTCGGGTTGCTCGGTTGGGACACATACGCGGGAGAAACCGAGCTGCTTTGTCCCTACTTCCCCTCATCGGGCAGCGGCCAGATCATCGCCGAGCATCATCTTTGAAGGCCGCGAACGGACCACACCGAGGCCGGCCAGACCGGCCTCGGTGGCACCATGCTTCCGCTTGAGGACACCGCCACTCCGCGACTCCGACGAGAAATGACTAGCGACCCGCCTTGCGCTCGACATCCAGCCGCGCTTCGGCTCCCTTGCGCAGATAGGCCAGCTGATCGAGCAAACCCTGCGGGTCGACAAGAGGATTCGGCTCGTTTGGCGCGCGCGAAATGACCTTCTCGCGAAGCTCGGTCAACCCGTTCGAGAACGGGTGCGTCGTGAGATGCACCTTCACCGGATTGGCGGGCTGCTCAACCAGCTTCTTGATCTTGTCGAGGCTCGCAATGTAGCCTTCGACCTGCTTCGAACTTTCGATGGCATTGAGCCCCAGCCCGCCGACCGTGATGGCCCTATAGGTCTTTGTGCCATCCTTCACGTCGTAGGTGTACGACGCTGTGCCATGGGTATGACCAGGGGTCTCCACGACACCAAACGTATTGTCGCCCGAACGAATGACGTCGCCGTCCCCGACGACGACATCCTGGTCGATCATAGACCACGGACGCGGGGTTGCTTCGGACTGCTTCGCGGCAGCGGCCGCTTCACTCCAGCCGGTCTTGGTCATCACGAACTTCGCATTCGGCAACAGAGGCTTGAGCTTGGCGGCCCCGCCGACATGATCGAAGTGCCCATGCGTCATCAGCACATACTTAATGTCGGCCAGGTCGACGCCGACCTTGCGCAAATTGGCGATGAGCTGGTCGACATGAGGCTCGTGCAACGTGTCGATCAACACCACGCCGTCACTTGTGCGTATGACCCAGGACGAGACCCAGCAAACGCCGACATAGTAGACGTTATCGAAAGCCTTCCAGGGCTCGATGTACTGAGCCTTGGGATTGTTCAGCCAGGCACCCATCTCGGGTGGCATCTTTCTGGTGCGGCCGAACTCCTCGAACTGCGCCAGGATCTCCTTCGACGGACACCCCTCGAACGGCTGCGCAAGGGCTGCCGTTCCGAAAGACGATATCAGGGCTATAGTGGCGCCTGCGAGCAGGGATTGGCAATTCATCGCATGTTCCTTTCGATGCTGACAGGTGAGCTCATGACGCGGATGCCAACGGGGGCCCCGGAAAAAGCTTGCCTGGATTGAGGATCCCTTTCGGATCCAGCGTCCTCTTGATCGATCGCATCACCTCCAGAGCCTCAGCTCCGTGCTCCTGCTCGAGAAAGCCGCGCTTTCCCAGACCGATTCCGTGCTCTCCAGAGCAGGTCCCGCCCAGGGCGAGACCGCGCGCGACGATCTTGTGATCCAGCGTAAGCGCTCGCTCGACTTCAACGGGATCGTCCGGATCGACCAGGATGCAGCAGTGAAAATTGCCGTCTCCAACGTGGCCGGCAATCGGCGCGATCAATCCGGACGCTGCAATATCCTCGCGCGCTCCGAGCACAGCTTCGGCAAGCCGCGAGATCGGCACGCAGACGTCGGTCGCAATGCCTTTCGCCCCCGGACGCAAAGCGACTGCGGCCGGATACGCCCGGTGTCGGGCGGTCCACAGCCGATTGCGTTCCTCGGTCCCGCTCGACCACACGAAGCGAACTGCTCCAGCGTCATTCGCCATGGTCTCGACGAGTTCGGCCTGCTCTTTCACGCTGGAATGACTGCCGTTGAACTCAAAGAACAGGGTTGGGACCGCCTCGTAGCCTTCGAGCTTGGAATAGGCGATGCTCGCCCCCATTTGCACATCATCCAGAAGCTCGACGCGCGCGATCGGAATACCGAGCTGCATCGTCATGAAGACCGTCTCGACCGCCGCGGCCAGAGTTGGGAATTGCGCCACGGCGGCGCTGGTCGCCTCGGGTATGCCGTGAAGACGCAAACGGATCTTCGTGATGATGCCCAGTGTTCCCTCCGAACCGATGAAGAGGTGGGTCAGATCGTACCCGTTGGCGGCCTTTCGCACGCGACCGCCCGTCGAAATGAGCCGGCCATCTGCTAAAGCGACCTCCAGCCCAAGCACATTTTCCCGGATGGTCCCGTACCGCACTGCATTCGTACCGCTCGCGCGAGTCGCGCACATTCCTCCAATCGTGCACTCCGCACCGGGATCCACTGGAAAGAACAGGCCGGCGTCGCGGATAAAGCTGTTGAGCTGCTCACGCGTAACACCCGGCTCGACCAAACAATCCATGTCCTCCCGGTTGACTCCGATGATCGAGTTCAGCCGGGTGAGATCGACACTTATTCCTCCGCAAACGGCGTTCACCTGCCCCTCAAGGCTCGACCCTGCGCCGAATGGAACAATTGGCACTCCCTCGCGATGACAGAGCGCCAGAACTTGCCTGACCTCGTCGACCGTCTCGACGAAAGCGACGGCATCCGGCAAATGAGGCAAGGTGGGGCCCTCACCGTGCGCGTGCTGCTCACGCAACGCCATGCTTGTCGACAGCCGGTCGCCAAGGAACCCGCGCGCTTCCTCGATCACGATCGCCGCCTGTTCGGCAGACACGCGCGGCGCTGCGACGGACCACGTGGTGTCCAGCAGCGATGCCGTTTCCTTCAAGGTTTCAAGCATGTCTGCCACTGGGCTCCATCGAGGAACGCTTCCGCTCTCTCTTGATTGACCGCAAGCGTCTCGTTGGTCGCAAGCGTCTTGGACTCGCTCATCATTATTCTCCCGGCGGCCGACGTGGACTGACCGGCGATGTGTTCGACGGCAGCTAGAACGCCAAGCAGATCGCCTTGGTTTCGAGGTAGTTCTCGACCGCAACGGCCCCGTGTTCGCGACCGAGACCGGATTGCTTGTAGCCACCGAACGGCATGTTCGGATCAACCACGTTGTGCGTGTTGACCCAGACCGTGCCTGCCTTCACCGCATCCGCAAACGTGAAACAGCGATCGATATCGCGCGACCACACCGAGGCAGAAAGCCCGTACTCCGTGTCGTTCGCCTGAGCGATGGCGTCGGCCATGTCGGTGAATGGAAGCAGAGCAACCACCGGCCCGAAGATCTCCTCGCGCACGAGCGTGTTCGTCTTGTTGGCGCCGACAATGACGGTCGGCTTGACGAAGTAGCCTGCATCACCCACCGAGGTTCCACCTGCTGCAATCGTGGCGCCCTCGGTCGCGCCTCTTTCAATCAGAGAAAGGACACGCGACTGCTGCTTGGCCGAAACAAGAGGATTGATCTGGTTGGCGGGATCGAAACCAGATCCGATCTTCAGGCCGTTGGCGACGCCAACAAACGTTTCAACCACCTTGTCGAAGATCGATTTCTGGATGTAGACGCGCGAACCGCACGTGCAAACCTGTCCTTGATTGAAATAGACGCCGAGATTGGCAGCGAGCCCGAACAACTCGGGATTCATGTCATCGAACATCACCATCGGCGATTTCCCGCCGAGCTCGAGCGAGAAACGCGTCATATTGTCGATCGCGGCATGTCCGATGAGCTTGCCGACCTCGGTCGAGCCGGTGAAGGCAACCTTGTCAATCCCAGGGTGCGAGCACAGCGCCGCACCGGCCTCATGACCATAGCCGGTCACGACGTTGACGACGCCGTCGGGAAAACCGACCTCCCGGATCAGCTGCCCAAGCCTCAGCGCGGTCAGCGGCGTCTCCTCTGCCGGCTTCAGGACGACCGTGCACCCGGCAGCCAGCGCCGGCGCAATCTTCCAGACCGCCATCAGGAGCGGGAAGTTCCACGGAACGATGGCGCCGACCACGCCAACGGGCTCCTTCCGCGTCATCGCGCGATAGCGGGTGCCGGGCGGAATCGGGATCGAGACGTCCAGCGTTTGACCGTAGATCTTGGTCGCCCACCCCGCCATATAGCGCAGGTGCTCGGCGGAAGCCCCCACTTCGAGCGCCTGCGCAATACCGATCGATTGGCCGTTGTTGACCGTTTCCACTTCTGCCAGCAGTTGACCATCGGCCTCGACCGCATCCGCGAGCTTGAGCAGAAGTCGTTCGCGATCGGCAGGACGATGCTTCGCCCACGGTCCTTCCAGGGCGGCGCGGGCTGCAGCCACCGCCGCATCGATCTCCGCTTTGCCTCCGGCCGGCACGGCCGCAATGACTGCCCCGGACGCCGGATCATGCACTGGAATTTCTGAGCCGCTCCGCGTTCCGACGTCGTTTGCGCCGATCAGGAGGTTGTGCTTGCGCGAGAGGAAGGCCCTGGTGGCCTCGCTCACTGGCAGAGCTGCGATGCGGGTTTGGATTGTCATGCTTACTCCTTGATCATGTCCGGCGACGCTTGGCTGCGCTGGGGCGCGGCCGGGTGAATGAACGGCCAAGGGCTCGTTTCCGAGCCCTTTTCGATCGGCACTTCGATGAGCGCCGGCGAGTCGAGATCGAGGGCTTTTCCGAGCGCGCGCTTCAGAGCTTCCGGCGATGCGGCACGATAGGCAGGCATGCCGAAGGATTCGGCGAGCTTGACGAAATCCGGATTGGTCAAGTCAGACCCGATGAAGCGGCCCTGATAGGACTGCCGCTGATCGCGCAGAACGTTGCCGTATGATGCATTGTTGAAGACGATGGAAACGACGTTGATGCGGTGGTGAACCGCGGTGGCCATCTCCTGGAGTCCGAACAGAAACCCGCCGTCGCCGGAGACGGAAACCACGGCTTTGTCCGGATGCGCAACCTTGACGCCGAGCGCGGTGTTATAGCCGAAGCCAAGATTGTCCTGATAGCCACACGTAACGTATTGCCGAGGCCCATAGACCGGAAAGCCAAACCGCGCCGTGAAGCCCATCTGGCTCACTTCCTCGACGAAAAAGCCGTCACGAGGCAGTACGGTGCGAATAGCGTCGAGATAGGCCATCTGAGGCTGCACCTCCGAGAAGGCGCTCTGCGCTTTGGCCTTGATCTCGCGGAATTCATCTTCGCGCGAGGCAGGTGAGGCTGCGCTGATCGCGGCAGTCAAAGCCCTGGTCCCTGCCGCCGCATCCGCCACAATGGCAACATCCGGCTTCAGACGGACCATCTCGGTCGGATCGATGTCGATGCGGATGACCTTGAGCCCCGGCGGAAGCCACCGCCAGCGCATATATTGCAGCTCGAGGCGGCTGCCGATGCCGATCAGGAGATCGACCCGCTTCCAGTGCTCGAAGGCTGCGACCGAATTGAACGCCAGAGGATCGTCACCAGGCAGGATTCCCTTGCCCGAGCGGTGCGCGGTGACGGGGGCCTGAAGGCGCGCAGCCAGTTCGGCGACTTCGGGGCCCGCATCCGCGGCCCCGCCGCCGACCATGATGATCGGATTGCTGGCCTTTGCGACGAGTGCCGCGGCCGCGGCGATCGCATCAGGGTCGATGGCCGGCGGAAGATGGGGAACACCGACGGCGATTGCGCCCACCGGTCCTTTTGCTCCGAAAACGTCCCATGGCGCCTCGACGGCAACCGGTCCGGGGCGCCCCGACAGCATGCGCGTAAACAGGTTCGCCATGGTGTCGGAGACGCCGCTTGGATGGTTGATGCGCTCCGCGCCCTTGATGAAGCTGCGCAATGTCGCGAGCTGATCGGGCAGCTCATGGAGCTGGCCGCGGCCCTGCCCGATCAAGTGCGACATGATGTTGCCGGTGACGCAGAGAACGGGAGCATTCGCGCCGTAGGCGGTGCAAAGTGCGGCGCCGGAGTTGAGCACTCCGGGGCCGGGCACGACCGAATAGACCCCAGCCTTCCCGGTCGACTTGGCGTAGCCATAGGCCATGTAACCGGCGCCTTGCTCGTGCCTGGTATGGATGAAGCGCAGCTCGGCACGCCGGCCATAGAGAGCGTCGTTGAAGTCATACATGTGCGCGCCGGGGATGCCGAAAACCGTATCCACCCCGTGCGCGATCAGAGACCGAGCGATCTTCTCGCCGGTGGTTTCGTGCTCAATCATTTGCGCTGCTCGTCCGTGTCCGGAGGGCACGAGCTGTGGGACTACAAGGCGACCAGAAGAATCCCGCCTGTGATCGGCCAAAGAGTGAGGGCGGCAAAGGCGCCGTCCGGGGATCGAGCACAGTTCCCTCCAGATGCCACGGCGGTAGCTTCACATCCGGTGAGCTCCGCTCTTCATCATTGAAATTGGGGCGCCGCCACGACCGACGTCGATGATCAGCGCGGCAAGTCTTGCGCGGGAGAGGCTCCAGGACAAACGATCGATTCTTTGCAATTGATCAGGAATGCTTAATAATGGGGGCATGTCGCTCACCCGCATCACGATCCGGCAGTTCGAAGCGTTCGTTGCTGTCGCTGATACTCTCAGTTTCTCCGCCGCTTCCGACCGACTGGGCCTGACATCGTCGGCTGTCAGCCAGCTCGTGAGCGAGCTCGAGGCCATTACAGGATTTCGCGTGTTCGACCGCAGCACGAGACGCGTTGCTCTATCGAGCGCCGGCCGCGAATTCCTGGGCATTGCACAGACTGTCCTTCGGCACGTACAACTCGCCGAGACTGCCGCAGCGGATGTTCGCAACCGTTCCGCAGGCGTGGTCCGGATTGGCGCCCCGTTGATCCTGGCGAGCGCCGTATTGCCGGCGGCCGTGCGCGAATTCAGACGCGAGCGTCCGAACGTTGCCATCCATATTCGAGACGTACCCGTCGATCTGACCGTGGATCGGGTCGCAGCGGGAGACGTCGACCTGGCGGTAGGGCCGGACCGCCCTCCCGATCCAGCCGTGATCCGAGAGGCGATCTTTCGCAGCCCCTGGGTGCTGTGGCTAGCGTCGGAACACCCCTTGGCGACCAGGAAGGTGCTGAACTGGGACGACCTTCGCAATGTCACCCTCGTCGCCGCGAGCCGAGATCACGAGGTCAGCGTTGCTGAGATGCGGAGCTCCGCTCCGCATACAAGTCCGATCGCTCCTCCGCAGATCGTCGACAACATCACCACAGCCCTTGGCATCGCGGCGCAGGGGCTCGCCGCCACGCCTGCTCCGGCCTATGTCGGAGTCGTGGCTCGGCCGCTGGGGCTCACGATGCGCCGCATCACAAAGCCCGAGACCGTGCGCGAGGTGTGTCTCTATCGGCCTTCACGGCGCTCGATTCCGCCGGCAGCCGAAGCCTTCGCCGAGTTTGCGATTCAATGGATCCGGGCATGGAATCTGAAGGCACAACATGACAAGGCTGGTCCGGCGCGCAAGGCCTCAAAAAGGGACGACTGAGTTCGTCAGAGCGGTTGAATAGCCGGCCGCAAAGTCAAAGCTCAACGCTGAGCCTCGCCGCCAACTCCTAGCGAGAACATCGTCCGGCGGTCAGCGCGTCATATCCCAAGCCATTCCGCAGACGGACCGTCGTCCACGTAACCGTCAGAGCGATCGATCAATAGCATGCGAAGTGCATGAACATGCACGCCCACAACGTCGGGTCCGCTCCAAACCGAGGGCCGCGCGACGTCATGTCGCCGGCCAAGGTCCGCAGCCGGCGCGGACCCGGACCGACACATGTTGACTTGTTATAACATTTAGGCAAATGTCCTAACTAACCGGAAGTATAAATCCGGATTTTCGGGAGGACAGCATGCCGTCATTCACGCCGACGCGACGAACGCTACTCAAGACCGGAACCGCAGCCGCCGCTCTCGCGACGCTTGGTCCGGCCTTTCTCCGGCAAGCCGCAGCGCAGGACGCCGACCTTGCGCCTTACAAGGCCGCTCAGATCGATTGGCAGCAGGTTTCCGGCGAGACCATCACGGTGGCCGTGATTCCTGCGAGCTATTTCGAGAACCTCATCACCCTGGCGCCGCAATTCAAGGCGCTGACCGGCATCGACGTCCGCTTCGAAAAAATTCCGCCGGCGCAGATCCGGCAGAAGAGCGTCATCGACCTGACCTCGAAGACCGGCACCTACGCGACCCACGCAGCGGATCCCATGTATTACGCGCTCTATGCCGCGAACAAATGGGTCGAGCCGCTCGACACTTATCTCGCCGACAAGTCGCTGACCGACCCGGCATGGTTCAAGCTCGACGACATCATCCCGGCCTGGCGCAGCGCCAACGGCATCGACGGCAAGCTCTACGGCATGCCCTATGACGGCGAAGTCACCATTCAGGTCTATCGCAAGGATCTCTACGATGCGAAGGGCCTGAAGCCGGCCGACACGCTAGAGGCCTACATGTCCAACGCGGCGGCGCTGAACACGCCGAACGATCGCGTCTGGGGCGCGGCGCTGCGCGGCGTCGCGGGTGCCGGCCAGAACATGTACATCTATCCGTCGATCTTCCGCGAGTTCGGCGGCGACTGGATGAAAGGCGGCAAGCTCACCGTCAACGGTCCCGAGGCGGAGGCGGCGCTCGCTTGGTACGTCGACATCATGAAGAAGTACGCACCGACCGCGGCGGCCAACTGGAACTGGCCGGATATCGCCGACGCCTTCTCGCAAGGCACTGTCGCCAGCTACATCGACGCGCACTCGTCGGCTTCGGTCATCAACAACCCGGAAAAATCCAAGGTGATCGGCAAGGTCGGCTATGCCCGCTGGCCGAAGGGCCCATCGGGCAAGCGCACGACGTCGATCTGGAACTGGGGTTTCCCGATCAATTCCGCGCTGCCGGAGAAGAAGCGCAAGGCGACCTGGCTGTTCATCCAATGGGCCGCGAGCGCCGAGACCCAGGCGCGCACCGCGCACAAGTTCGCCGGGCCCACCAAACGCTCCGGCGTCAACCGCACCTCGGTGTGGAAGGACCCCGACTACATCAAGCTGATGAACGGCTTTGGCGAGAACTTCGTCGAGGCCACGATGGGCGCCCTGCAGGAGGATACCGACGTCGACTGGCGTCCGCGCGTGCCGCAATGGCCGGCAATCGGCGACACCATGGCGACCGCGATCCAGTCCGCCCTCTCCGGCCAGGCCACGATCAAGGCCGCACTGGACGATGCGCAGCGCCGCATCGAACCGATGATGCGCGGCTGAGCCATGGCGACCACAGCGGTGACATCTGCCGGGATCGCGAGCGAGGAACCTCGCAGCGATTTCGGCCGTGTCCTGGCGCAGCGCGAGCGCCGCTTTGCGGCGGCCCTGCTTGCACCGGCGTTTCTTGCGCTGCTCGCCACGACGACGTTTCCGCTGCTCTTTCTGGTCTACACCAGCACATTCCGGATGGATCTGGCGATGCCGTTCACCAACGGCTTCGTCGGATTCGAGAACTACCAAGTGCTGCTCTCCGACGAGCGCTTCTGGACCTCGCTGCTGGTGAGCCTCGTCTATACCGGCTCGACCGTCGCGCTGCAGGTCATCCTCGGCCTGGCGCTTGCCTTACTGGTGATGGACATGAAGCGCGGCCAGGGCTGGTTCAGGGTCATCGCCATCCTGCCCGTGGTGCTGTCGCCGGCCGTAGTCGGCATGATCTGGCGCACTTTCATGCTGGCGCCGGAGTTCGGCATCGTCGACTTCCTCGCCATCAACGCCGGCCTCGGCAGCAAGAACTGGCTCGGCGATCCCACGCTCGCGATGGTCTCGGTGATCGCGATCCACACCTGGCAGTGGACGCCGTTCGCATTCATGGTGCTGCTGGCCTCGCTCGCCTCACTGCCCGAAGATATCTACGAGGCGGCGCGGCTCGACCGCGCCTCGGCCTGGCAACGCTTTCGCCGCATCACGCTGCCGCTGCTGCGCCCAGCGATCGTCATGGTCATCATCATGCGGACCATGGTGGCGCTGACCGCATTCGCGGCGATCTTCACCGTCACCGCCGGCGGCCCCGGCACGGCGACCGAGATCCTCAATCTCTATGCCTACCGGAAATCCTTCACCGAGCTCTCGATCGGCTACGGCTCGGCGCTCGCCGTCGCGCTGCTGATCGTGACCATCATCATCTCCGGCATTCTGTTTGCGATGCGGAGGGCGAAATGACTGTCAAGCGGCTCCGCATCATTGCCCTGCTCGCGATCTCGGCGGTGTTCCTGCTCGCCTGGGCGTTCCCGATCGTCTGGAGCGTGCTGAACTCGCTCAAGACCGATTCCGACGTATTGGCCTATCCGCCCAAGCTCGTGTTCGCGCCGACGCTGGAAGCCTATCGCGACGTGCTGTTCGGCTCAGGGTCGATTCTGCCGAACCTCCTCTCCAGCATGATCATCTCGGTCGGCACCACCATCGTCACTATGCTGATGGCGGTCCCGGCGGCCTATGCGCTGGCGCGACTGCGCTTCCGCGGCAAGAAATTCGCGGGCTTCTACGTGCTGGCAACGCAGATGCTGCCGCCCGTCGGCATCATCATCCCCTACTTCCTAGTGCTGCGGAACATCGGCTGGATCGACACCTATCAGGGCATCATCCTGATCTATCTGTCGTTCTCGCTGCCCTTCGCGATCTGGCTGCTGGTCTCCTATTTCGAGGACATTCCCTTCGAGATGGAGGAAGCCGCCTATCTCGACGGCGCGAGCCGGTTGAAGACGTTGTGGCGGATCATCATTCCGCAGGTCCGCGGCGGCATCGCCGTGACGATCGTGTTCGTGTTCCTCAATGCGTGGAACGAGTTCCTGTTCGCCGTCGTGCTGAGCGGCAACACAGTGCGGCCGGTTACGGTCGCCATGTTCAATTTCGTCTCCGTCGAACAGACCCTGTGGGCGAAGCTCGCGGCGGTTTCGGTCCTCGCCATGCTGCCTGTCGTCGTCCTCGGCGTGGTCGCGCAGAAGCATATCGTGAAGGGCCTGACGGTCGGTGCAGTCAAGGGCGGAGGACGCCGATGAGCGGCCAGGGTCAGGTCAGTTTTCGCAACATCGTCAAGATGCACGGCGAGTTCGCCGCACTCAAGGGCGTCAATTTCGACATCAAGCCGGGCGAGTTCTTCGCCCTGCTCGGCCCGTCGGGCTCGGGCAAGAGCACCACGCTGCGTATCCTCGCCGGCCTCGACGCGCCGACCACGGGCCGCGTGCTGATCGACGACAGGGACGTCACCTCGACCGACGCGCGCGATCGCGACATCGCCATGGTGTTCCAGAGCTACGCGCTCTACCCCCATATGACGGTAGCCGAGAACATCGCCTTTCCGCTCGAGATGGCCAAGCTGCCCAAATCAGAGATCGCGCCCGCCGTGAAGGACGCGGCGCGCAAGGTGAAGATCGATCATCTGCTCGACCGCAAGCCGGGTCAGCTCTCGGGCGGCCAGCAGCAGCGCTGCGCGCTCGCCCGCGCCATTGTACGCAAGGCGCGCCTGTTCCTGCTCGACGAACCGCTGTCGAACCTCGACGCGAAGCTGCGGCTGGAAACGCGCGCCGAACTGAAGAAGCTGCAGCGCTCGCTCGGCGTTACCGCGGTCTACGTCACTCACGACCAGGAAGAGGCCATGACGCTCGCGGACCGCATGGCGGTGTTCATGTCGGGCGAGATCCAGCAGGTCGGCACGCCGGCCGAGGTGTTCGCCCGCCCGAACTCGATCGACATTGCCGGTTTCATTGGCAATCCTCCGATGAACCTCGTCCCCGCCCGGTACATGGATGGCGACGTCATCATCGCAGGCCATCGCCTGAAGACAACGACCACGATCGCGGGCGAGCGCGACGTGGTGGTCGGCCTTCGTCCCGGCGCCCTGCGCATGGCGGAAGGCGGTCTCGGCGCGCGCGTCGATCTGATCGAGGATCTCGGCGATACCGCCGTGCTCGATCTCGACTGCGCCGGCACCATGATCCGCATGCGCGTCGCCGACGGCAACATTCCCGGCGAGGGGGACATGATCTCGATCACGGCCCGTCCGCAAGACATTCACCTGTTCGATCCAGCGACACGCATGCGGCTCTGACACCATGACTGTTCAAACGCGCAAGAAGAAGCCCGTACCGCTGGGCAGTGATGTTGCTACGGAGGGCTCGACGCCCCTGCACATCAAGATCCGCGAATCCATTCGCAGCCAGGTGCGTGACGGCAAGTTGATCGACGGGACCGGCCGCCTGATGACCGAGGCCGAGCTCGGCCGTCATTTCGGTGTCAGCCGTATCACCATCCGGAACGCCATCGCACCCCTCGTGAACGAAGGCATGTTCGACCGCTCCCGCGGCCGCGGCACCTTCCTGCGCTCGAACCAGCCTGAAAAC
Organism: Bradyrhizobium sp. WBOS08; assembly: GCF_024585125.1. Taxonomy (NCBI): domain Bacteria; kingdom Pseudomonadati; phylum Pseudomonadota; class Alphaproteobacteria; order Hyphomicrobiales; family Nitrobacteraceae; genus Bradyrhizobium; species Bradyrhizobium sp. WBOS08. Next base: position 206,260 of record NZ_CP028988.1, read on the forward strand.
TGGGTCGGCCGTCTCATGGGCTTCTCGGAAACCATCCGCGACGCCGGCTACCAGGCCGGCGCCAAGATCCTGCAGCAGGGCATGACCAACCGGCACGACGCCGCCGTTCGCGAGCAGCTGCGCGAACGCGCGGTCTGGCAGCTCCGGCGCTTGCGGCTCGCAGATGACACGCCGATCGCCATCGAGCACGCCTTCTACCCCCCGGATATCGGGCTCGAGCTCGAGAAGCGCGACCTGGTCTCGATCATCATGTACCGCGTCTTCGAGGACGAGCTTGGCCTCGCCATCAAGGACGCTCAGCAGACCATCAGCGCGGACCTCGCCGACGCCGGCAGCGCCAAGCTGCTGGGGGTGAAGGTCGGCTCGCCCCTGCTCTCCATCGAGCGCGTCACCTTCGGCAAGGACGGACGGGCGCTCGAGCTGCTGCGCGCCGTGTACCTGCCGAAATATTTCCGCCTCAGCATCAGCCTGACGCGCCGCCACTAGCAACGCCACACGTCAAGAACGAGGACACAAACATGCCGAATGGCGCAAAGACCCCCGATAGCCCCAACATCCTGCTCATCCTCAACGACGACATGGGCTTTTCGGACATCGGCTGTTACGGCGGCGAGATCCAGACCCCCAACCTCGATCGTCTCGCGGCCAATGGCTTGCGCTATTCGCAGTTCTACAACACCGCCCGCTGCAGCCCCTCGCGCGCCTCACTGCTCACCGGTCTGCATCCGCACCAGACCGGCATCGGCATCCTCACCTACAGCAACGGCCCAGAGGGCTACGCCGGCAATTTGAACAAAAGCTGCGTGACGATCGCCGAAGCCCTCAAGAGCAAGAACTACACGTCCTACCTCAGCGGCAAATGGCACATTGCCAGCAGCCTGACGGAACCGACCGACGCATGGCCGATGCAGCGCGGCTTCGACCATTTCTACGGCACCATCATCGGCGCCGGCAGCTTCTACCATCCCAACACGCTCACCCGCGGCAACGACAATATCGAGCACGAGGCGGTGAAGGATCCGTCTTTCTTCTACACCGACGCGATCAGCGATCAGGCCGCCGCTTTCATCCGCCAGCACAAGGCGCAAAAGCCTGATGCGCCGTTCTTCCAGTACGTCGCCTATACGGCGCCGCACTGGCCGCTCCATGCCCATGACGAGGATATCGCCAAGTACAAGGGCCGCTTCGATGCGGGCTGGGACAGGCTGCGCGAGGAGCGCCTCAAGCGCCTCGTCGACGAGGGCATCATCCATCCGAACTGGCGCCTGACCGACCGCGATCCGACCCAGCCGCCGTGGACCGACGCCGAGCAGCGCGAATGGACACTGCGCTGCATGGAGGTTTACGCAGCCCAGATCGACCGCATGGATCAGGGCATCGGCCGGATCCTGAAGGCGCTGGAAGAGACCGGCCAGATGGACAACACGCTGATCATCTTCCTCTCCGACAACGGCGCCTGCGCCGAGGACATTCCGGAAGGCGTCACGGCAAAGGAGCTGGTCGACCAGCTCATGATCGCCCAGGCCAAGACACGCGACGGCATGCCGGTGCGCTTCGGCAATGACCCGACCCTGATGCCCGGCGCCGAGGACACCTATCAGAGCTACGGAACTGCCTGGGCCAACCTCTCCAACACGCCGTTTCGTCTCTACAAGCACTGGATCCACGAAGGCGGTATCGCGACGCCGTTCATCGTGCATTGGCCGCGCGGCATCTCCGAGAAGGGCGGCCTGCGGCACAATCCGAGCCAGCTCACCGACGTGATGGCGACCATCCTCGACGTCACCGGCGCCACCTATCCCAAGGAGTACAACGGCAACGCCATCCTGCCCTGCGAGGGCGAGAGCCTCGTGCCGTCATTCGCCTCGGCCTATGGCAACCGAGGCCCGCTGTTCTGGGAGCACGAGGGCAATGCGGCCGTGCGTGTCGGCAAGTGGAAGCTGGTGCGGAAGTATCCCGGCCCCTGGGAGCTCTACGACATGGAGACCGACCGTACCGAGATGAACGATCTCGCCGCGCAGCACCCAGATCGCGTCAAGGAGATGACGGCGCAGTATGAGCAATGGGCCAATCGCTGCGGCGTGATCCCGCGCGAGAAGATTCTGGAGTTGATGAAGGCGGAAGGCGGCACCGCTTTCTGGGAGGAAGAAAAGCAGAACTAGGACATGACTGGGGATCGCTCACATTGTTGTATCCATCGTGCCGCCGGCAGCGGACTGCCGACGGGCGAAGCTACGCAAGCAGCGATCCCTCCCGCTCCAACCCCGATCCAACGCCGCTGGAGCTCGCTGATCGGCGGAACCTTCCACATGGGTTCTGCCGGCATCGGCTTTGTCGAAGACGGCGAAGGCCCGGTGAGATCCGTCACGCTTTCGCCGTTTGCCATTGCCTGCCATGCCGTGAGCAATCTGCAATTCGGCGACTTCGTGCGTGCCACGGGCTACACGACGGACGCCGAACGCTTCGGCTGGAGCTTCGTCTTCGACGGGCTGCTGCCGCAAGAGACGCGCGCCGCACGCACGACGCGGGTTCAGGAAACGCCATGGTGGGTCCCTGTGACACGCGCCTACTGGGCACAGCCTGAAGGGCCGTCGAGCAGCATCCTCGACAGGCTCGATCACCCCGTCGTCCAAGTCTCCTGGAACGACGCGCAGGCCTACTGCCAATGGTCCGGCACGCGCCTTCCAACCGAGGCAGAATGGGAGATGGCCGCGCGCGGCGGGCTGGACCAGGCCACCTACCCCTGGGGCAACGAGCTTCAACCCGGCGGCGAGCATCGCTGCAATATCTGGCAGGGCAGCTTTCCCGACCGCAACACTGTCGATGATGGCTATTTCGGTACCGCGCCCGTTCACAGTTTCTCGCCCAACGGACATGGCCTGCACAATGTCGCCGGAAATGTCTGGGAATGGTGCGAGGACTATTTCTCGCCGAGCTATCACCTCCTCACGCCGTCACGAGACCCCTTGAACCGCGAGCCGGCTCCCAATCGATCGATGCGCGGCGGATCCTTCCTCTGCCACGAATCCTACTGCAATCGCTATCGCGTCGCGGCGCGAAGCTCCAATACGCCCGACTCCTCGTCCAGCAATATTGGCTTCCGCGTCGTGCGCACCGAGCCGCTGCAGGCTTCGGCCTAGGATGGCGCAGGCGTCACATCCTGCGAAGCCAGCGACGGCTCCCGGCATCCGCCTGCTGCCGTTGTTCCTTCGCAATTTCGTGCGTAACCGCGAGACCGGCCTTGTGCTGGTCGCCATCGTCGTCGGACTGCTCAGTGGCTTACTGGTGGCCGCGATCTCGAGCCTCAGCCAGGTCTCTCACGCCCTGCTGTTCGACATTCCCTTCGATGCCCATCTCAGCGCCACCGGCGTGATCTCCTGGCAGCGCACGCTGCTCGTCCCGATGCTCGGCGGCCTGGTGCTCGCGCTCATCGGACTGTACTTCGCCCGGCGTGTGAAGGGACAGCAGCTCGCAGACGCGATCGAGGCCAATGCGCTCTATGGCGGCCGGGTATCCTTTCGCGGCAGCCTGCTGATCTCGATCCAGACACTGCTGTCCAACGGGTTCGGCGGATCGGTCGGGCTGGAGGCCGGCTACACGCAGATTTGCTCGATGTTCGGCTCTCATGTCGGTCAGCGCCTGGCCGCCCGCCGCAACGACATGCGGCTGCTGGTGGCCTGCGGCGCCGCGGGGGCGATCAGTGCCGCGTTTTCTGCACCGCTCGCCGGCGCCTTCTACGCCTTCGAGGTCGTGCTCGGCGCCTATACGTCCGCCGGTCTCGTGCCGGTCATCGCCAGCGCCGTCACCGCGTGGCTCGTCGCGCGGCAATTGACGCACCAATCCTTCTTGATGGTGCCCGGCTTCCCCTCACCGGTTTCCGTCGAGATGATCGGCCAGACGGTGCTGATCGGCATCATCTGCGCCTTCGTCAGCATCCTCGTGATGCTCGCCGTCGCATTCTCCGAGCGCGGCTTTCAGCGCATCACGGTGTTCAAGGGCCTGCTGCGGCCGATTCTCGGCGGTCTCCTGCTCGGCAGCCTCGCCCTGCTGACGCCGACCGTGCTCGGCGCCGGCCACGGCGCCATGCAAATCCTGCTGGTCAGCAATCCGACCTGGCTCCTGCTCACGACCACCATCGTGTTCAAGATCCTGGCCTCCGCCATCTCGCTCGGCTCGGGCTTTCGCGGCGGCCTGTTCTTCGCCTCGCTGCTGCTCGGCGCGCTGATCGGACAGCTCTACAGCGTCGTGCTGACCGGCCCTCTTCCCGCGATCGCGCTTCAGCCCGGCACCGCCGCGATCGCGGCGCTCGCCGCGCTCGGAACCGGCGTGCTCGGAGCGCCCTTCAGTATGGTCTGCCTCGCGCTCGAAATCACCGGCGATTTCTCTGTCACCGTGGGAGCGGTGGTCGCGTCATCGGTCTGCGCGCTGATCGTTCGCGAGCTGTTCGGCTACAGCTTCGCGACATGGCGCTTTCATCTGCGCGGCGAGGCGATCCGCGGCCCGCAGGACGTTGGCTGGGTCCGGCAGATGAGCGCAGCCTCCCTGATGCGCACCGATTTCGAGAATGCGCCAACGACGATGCCGATCGGCGAAGCGCAAAAGCTATTCTCGCCGGCGCAGGTCCGCCAGATCGTGCTGCGCGATCCCAACGGCATCTATGCGGGAATCGTGCCCGCCGCGACGCTGCATTCCGTCGCCAATCAGGACGAGGAACTGCTCGGGTCGCTGGCGCAGCAACTGGACGAATACCTGCTTCCGACCACGCCGGTTCGCGAGATCCTGAAGGCCTTCGAACGCAGCGAGGCTGACGTGCTCGCGGTTGTCGACCGCTCCGACCATCGCGCCACGATTGGCACCTTGAGCGAAGCTCACGTTCTGCGCACCTACGGGGAAGAGCTCGAACGCCGGAACCAGGAGCTGTTCTCACGTTAAGGGTGCCAGGGCCGCAGATCCATGGCTTCGAAAATCATGATCGGCTAGGAAGCATCGCCCGTTGGTGAGGACGATCACATCGCGATCGGGGACGCGGCATCTGAACGACACGACGTCGCCGTCGGTCCACATATCGGTCACGATGCGATCGCCCGGATAAACCGGCGCGGAGAAGCGCGCATCGAACGACCCCACCCGTCCCGCGTCACAGTCGCAGACGGTCCGCAGCACGGCACGGCAGGCAATCCCGTAAGTCGCGAGCCCGTGGAGAATCGGTCGCGCAAACCCCGCGCGGCCGGCCACCCTGGGATCGGCGTGGAGCGGATTGCGATCTCCGTTCAAACGATAGAGCAGCGCCGCCTCCGGGCGCGTCTCGAACGTGTCGGTCTGGTCCGGCGCCCTCTCCGGAAGCTGATGCGGCTCGGGGCCCGAACCTTGAGGTCCTCCGAATCCCCCGTCACCGCGCGCCATGATCGTCATGACGTAGGTAAACAGCGGTGCATTATCTGCTGCCGATCGCGCGGTCGTTTCCAACAACAATACGGCGCCCTTGCCGGCGCCTTTGTCATAGACAGCCGCGACGCGTGAATTCGCCAGCAGCTCGCCTGCGGCCGGCAGGCGACGATGCAGGGTGAGCCGTTGCTCGCCATGCAGAACCTTGGTGAAGTCGACGCCGGTCTTGCGAATTATCCCGGTCGATGCCAGCACCACTGCCATCGTGGGAACGGCCTGCAGCGCCGCGCCTTCGTAGACGAACGGCAGTTCGCGCAGGTCGAGCGGATCGCGTCCCATGCCGATGCTGAGCGCGTACAGCATCGTCTCGCGCTCCCCATACGCGAACCGCATGTCGGTGATTTCCAGCGCCTTAAGCGCCTCGAGGTTGATCGCCACCGGGATATCCTAGATGCTGATATTGAATTCGTGGATCACTGAGGCCCATCGCTTGACCTCATCGTCGACAAACCCCGCAAAATCGGCGATGTCGCTCATATCCTCGAACCCGAGATCAAGCAGCTTGGAATTTACATCGGGAAGCGCGACGATTTCCCGCAATTCCTTGTTGAGCCGATCGGCAACGGGCTTGGGCAGGGCCGCTGGCGCGAAGAAGCCGCTAAACCCGGTCAGCCCGAGCACGGGAAATCCTGCCTCGTCAAAGGTGGGTATATCGGCATAGCGCTTCATACGCGCCGGATTGGCGATCGCCAGCGTCAGCGCGTTCTCCCTTTGAGCCACTGCGCCACCGACCGATACGAAGGCACTGTCCACTTCGCCGGCAAGGATCGCGGTCAGCGCCGGCGCCTCGCCGCGATACGGCACTTGAAGCAGTTTGATGCCGGTGTTCTTCATGAGCACTTCGCCGATGATATGCGCGCTCGAGCCAAGGCCGTAGGTTCCGTAACTCAGGGGTTTGGGGCTGCTGCGAGCCTTCTCGACGAAGTCCCGCAACGTCGCTACGCCGAGGGTCTTTGGCACGATGAACGCGATCGGCAAGCGGCCGAGAGGCGCCAACGGCAACAAGTCCGACATCTTGTAGCTCGGCGACTTGTGCAGCGACACGTTTTGGACGATCGAGCTCATGGTGGAGAGGATGGTGTAGCCGTCGGGGTCCGCCCCCGCGACCGCGCTCGCAGCGATCATGCCGTTGGCGCCGGGCTTGTTTTCCACGATCACGGACTGGCCCAGGCGCTGCGCCAGCCGGTCGGCCACGACGCGCGTCAAACCGTCCATCACGCCGCCTGGCGGCAGCGGCACGACGATCTTCAACAGCCGGCTTGGCCATGGCGATTGCGCCAGCACGGGCGTCGCGGCAAGTGCTGCAATGCCGACGGCGCTTCTCATGAGTGAACGTCGCGTAAGCATGGTCCCTCTCAAATTCGTGTTGAAAGTCCGGCCCAGAACGGCTCGCGCAGCTTTCGCTTGAAGATCTTGCCGCTCTCTTCGCGCGGCAACGTGTCATGGAAGACCACCTCGCGCGGCACCTTGAATGCCGCCAGGCGTTCGCGGACGAAATTCCTGACATCGTCCTCGGTCAACACCGCGCCGGCGTCGCGTTGAACGGCCGCATAGATGCGCTCGCCAAACTCGTCATCGGGAATGCCAAAAACGGCACAGTCCTGAACGCCCGGACAGCTTTGAAGCGCCGCTTCGATTTCGGCCGGGTAGATGTTCACCCCGCCCGAGATGATCATGTCCCGCTTGCGGTCGTTGAGGAACAAATAGCCGTCGGCATCGAGGTAGCCGACGTCGCCGCAGGTGATCAGGCCGTCGATCTCCACGGAGCGGCGGTCATCATCGCGGCCGTGATAGTTGAAATCCGGATAGGCCGGCGAGCGTGCGTAGATCTCGCCGCTGACGCCCGGCGGCAGTTCGCGGCGCTGCTCGTCGAATATCTTGATCGTGCCACCGGGAGCGACACGCCCCACGGTTCCGGGCCTGGAGAGCCAGTCCTGTGACGTGCAAATCGTGGCGACGCCGGTCTCGGAGCCGCCGTAGGTTTCAACGAGGACCGGTCCCCACCAGGCGATCATCGCCCGCTTGACATCCGGCGGACACGGCGCGCCCGTGTGCAGCACCAGTTCGAGCGAGGACACGTCGTATTTGCGCCGGACCTCTTCCGGGAGCTTGAGCAGCCGCACAAAGAAAGTCGGCACCATCACCAGCGTCGTCAGACGGTGGCGGTCGATCTGCCGGAGCAGTTCTTCAGGATCGAAACGCGACGACAGCACAAGCGTATCGGCCAGCGCCAGGCCTTGCCGCGCGAAGGCGTTGGGCGAGGCATGGTAGAGCGGTCCGCCGACATATGAGCGCATTCCTTCGCGGCATCCATAGACGACACGGAACAGATCGCGCATCGCCCCGGCCTGTTGAGGCGTTGCCGGTTCGCGACGGACGCCCTTGGGCCGGCCCGTTGTTCCAGAGGTGTAGATCCAGGACGCGCGCGGCGGCAGCGGCGGCCTGTCCCATTCCGGCTGTGCATCCAGCCAGGGGTCCCAATCCTGATCGCCGTCCCGCACAGCGACGGGATGGCCAGCATCTGCGCTCGAAACGACAAGGACCTCGCATGTTGCCGGAATGATCCGGCGCACCGGGTCAAGCAAGTCGGCGTGAACGACCAGCACCTTCGGCTTCGCATCTCCCAACATATAGGTGATTTCGTCGGGGCTTGCGTGCCAGTTCAACGGCACCGCATAGGCGCCAATGGCATTCGCGGCATGGGTCGCTTCGAGGAAGGCGAAATCGTTCCGCAGCAACAGCGCTACGGCGTCGTTTTCGCAAACGCCGAGCCTCGCAAGTCCGGTGGCGGCCCGGCGACCGCGCGCCAGCAGCTCGGACTTCGAGCGGGTGCGTTCACCGACGATGATGGTCGCGGTTTCGTCGCTCACATTTCCTCCGTCCGCGGGTCTTCGCCCAACTTGACTTCGGCATCAATATAATGGACTGACCATTAGATCAATAGACCAAGGAGATATCTTTGAGCATTCGGGGCAAGGCCTGCATCGCCGGCATCTTCGAGCACCCGACGCGGAAGGCCGACGGGCTGTCGCTCGCCCAGATCCACGCCGAAGTCGCGCGCGGCGCGCTTGCCGACGCAGGCCTCAGCAAAGACGACGTGGACGGCTATTTCTGCGCCGGCGACGCACCGGGGCTCGGCCCGATGAACATGGTCGAGTACCTCAACCTCAAGCCGCGTCATGTCGATTCGACGGATATCGGCGGCTCTTCCTACGTTCTGGCGGTCGGCCATGCCGCGGCCGCGATCGCGCTCGGAAAATGCAACGTCGCCCTGATCACCTTGGCAGGCCGCCCCCGCGCCGCCGGCCAAAGCCAGGTCCGTCCGGCGCCGGGCGCAACGGCTGACGCGCCGTTCGAGGCGCCCTTCAATCCCGTGATCGCGACGATGTACGGCGCGGCCGCCAATCGTCACATGCACGAGTTCGGAACGACGTCGGAGCAGCTCGCCTGGATCAAGGTCGCGGCGTCCCATCACGCTCAGCACAATCCACACGCCATGCTGCGGAACGTCGTAACGGTCGAAGACGTGTTGAATTCTCCGATGGTGGCGGATCCGCTGCATCGCCTCGACTGCTGCGTGATCAGCGACGGCGACGGCGCAATCGTTCTCGTCGCCCCGGATATCGCGCGAAGCCTCAAAAGACCGGTCGTCAGCATTCGCGGCGCCGGCGAGGCGATCAAGCATTCCGCCGGTGGCAAGATCGATCTTACCTACAGCGGCGCCGTCTGGTCGGGACCGCGCGCATTTGAGGAGGCCGGCGTCCGCCCATCGGATATCCAATACGCCTCGATCTACGACAGCTTCACCATCACGGTGCTGATGACGCTGGAGGATCTCGGGTTCTGCGCCAAGGGCCAGGGCGGCCGCTTCGTGGCCGACGGAAATCTGATCTCGGGACATGGCAAGCTGCCCTTCAACACCGACGGCGGCGGCCTTTGCAACAACCATCCCGGCAATCGGGGCGGCATGACAAAAGTGCTCGAGGCCGTCCGTCAGTTGCGCGGCGAGGCCCATCCCGCCGTGCAGGTGCCCAACTGCGCGCTGGCCCTGGCGCATGGCACCGGCGGCTCGCTCGGAACGCGCCATGGCAGTGCCACCGTCATTCTGGAAAGGCAGTAATCCCTGTGTCGCAAACCTCTGCACCATCCGCAAATCCCGAAATCCAGCCCTATTTCGAGGCCCTTCGCGATGGGAAGCTGCTGATCAAAGCATGCACGCAGTGCCGGCAGCCGCATTTCTATCCGCGCGCTGGCTGCCCGTTCTGCTTTTCAGACACGACCGAATGGCTGGAAAGCCGCGGCACTGGAACGATCTACGCCTACAGCGTGCTGCGCGCGGCCAAAGACCTGGCGGTTCTTGCCTATGTCACGCTCGACGAGGGCCCGACGCTGATGACATCAATAGTCGACAGTCCGCCGAGTGCCTTGTCGAATGGCGCAGCCGTCCGCCTGGTCGTTCGCCCGGGCGCCGACGGCGCACTCGCGCCGATGTTCACCCTGATCTGAAGCTTGAGGACGCAAAGCCATGCGCAACATCGTCTCCCTGGAAGGCAAGACTGTCGTCGTCACCGGTGCGGGCCAGGGCATCGGCCGAGCCACGATCAACCTGGCGCGAGAGCTCGGCGCCAACGCAATTGCCATCGACCTCAATCACGACACGCTGTCGACCTACGACACGTCCGACCGCCAATTGATGACCATCACCGGCAGCGTGACGGACGAGGCGTTCGCAACGGATGCAGTCGAGAAGATCGTCGAGCGGTTCGGTGCGATCCATGGCCTCGTCAACAATGCCGGCATCACCCGGCCGGCGATGTCGGAGAAGATGACGCTTGCGCAATGGAACGCGGTCATCGAGGTGCATCTGACAGGAGCGTTCCTGTGGACCCAGGCGGTGGGCCGCACCATGCTGCAACGCGCAAAGGGCGGAGAGACCAACGTCGGCTCCATCGTCAACATCTCGTCCGACGCAGGGCGTGCCGGCGCGATGGGCCAGATCAACTATGCCGCCGCCAAGAGCGGCATGCTGGGGATGACGATGACCTCGGCCAAGGAATGGTCGAAGTTCGGGATCCGGACCAATTCGGTCTGCTTCGGCGTGGTCGAGACCCCCATGACCGAAACCATTCGTGGCGACAAGTTCCGCGAGGGGATACTGGCCCGCATTCCGATGGGGCGCTGGGCCCAGCCCGAGGAAGTGGTGCAGCCGGTGTGTTTCCTGCTGTCGGACTCCGCCTCCTACATCACCGGCCAGCACATTGCGGTCAACGGCGGTTTCCACATATCAATCTGATCGGCCAGCGGAAGCTCTTGCAAAGAGGCCGGTGCGGGCTGATGAAGACCTGATAGCCCCAGGGACGACTCATGCCGCAACAACGATCCAGGCCAGAGCCGCGCACCGGCCGAAAGACAGCGGCCGGCACGCCAGCGCCATCGGCTGGCGATCTCAGGGATAGCCGATCTGCCGGAAAGTCCTTCCGTCCCATCAAGACCCGCCGGATCTTCGAGGAGATCTGCGATGCGATCCGCGCCAAGCTCGTCAGTGGCGAACTGAAAGCCGGCGACCGGCTGCCGTCCGAGCGCGAACTGTCCGAGATGCTCGATGTCAGCCGCACCGCGTTGCGCGAAGCCATCCGCAGCCTCGAGATCGCCGGCATCGTCGAGATGCGAAAGGGAAGCCGAGGGGGCGCCTTCATCACCCGGAGCGGCGCCGGACAGGTGACCCGTACCTTCCGTGACATGCTCGACTTCGGTCATGTGTCGCTGGCGACGCTGCTCGAGGCGAGGCTCATGGTGATGGACGCCGTGGTGCGCGCCGCCTGCGAGCGCGCTAAACCCGCGGACATCGAGCGGTTGAGCAGGAACGTGGCCGAGACCGTCGAGTTGACGAGGCAGGGCCGTTACGAGGAGCGGACCTTGAAGGCCGTCGAGTTCAGCACCTTGCTGGCAAACTCGACCGGCAACCAGGTGATGTCGGCGATTCTGGAAGCCATGGCATCCGTGATCCGCCGCTTTGTCCTGATCGCCGGACCGCCCGCCCATGACCCGGTGATCGCCTCCCGCCTGCGACTGATCGAGCAGATCAAGGCCAAGGATACCAAGGGCGCTTGTGAAACGATGCGCAGCTATCTCATCAGACTGAACGAGCACCTGCTGAACACCGAGAAGGTCCGTCTGCGCGGCGACGCCCGCCGCCGCTCGCGCGCGCCGGCCTGACTTCGGTTGGCCCCCACCTCGCCGCCTTCATCCGGCGGCCTGCCAATGCAGCAATGAATATCGCGGCACGGCGTCATGGTGATGCTCGAATACGCCCTCGACATCAGTCCCGATGGCGATGGTTTGCAGGGGATCGCCGAGCAGGTTCCCCACCATGCGCACATGTCCGGCATGCGGCAGCTCCACCAGGACGGCAAGGTAAGGTCCACGCCCGCGCAATGCGTCGTGGGAAGGGCTCCAGATCCGCTCCCAGCTGAAGATGCGGCCGCGCGGCTCGACCTCGGTCCATTCGACGTCGAACGAATGGCAGCCGTGGCAGAGCCATTCCGGCCCGAACTGCCACGTCATGCAGTGCGGGCAGCGCTGCACCAGCAGGCGGTTCTGTTGCAACCCCGCCCAATACGGCGCCGACAATCCATCGTTTTCGGGGACCGGAATCGGCAATCCCTCGGGAAGATAGGCCGCGCGCGGAGTGTCGCTCATAGCGTTGCTCCGGAGCCGAGCAGCAGGTTGCTGGCCGGCGTCACCATCGGCCCGCCGATCACCATCGCCACGTCGTTGCGCTTGACCTGGTTGACCGACTGGCCGCGGATCTGGCGCACCGCCTCGATCACCAGCTCGAAGCCGTGCATGTAGCATTCGGCGAGATTCCCGCCGCTGGTATTCAGCGGAAGCCGGCCGGAGGGCGCTATCAGATTGTCGAGCACAAGAAAATCGTTCGCCTCCTCGGGCTTGAGGAAGCCATGCTCGGCCAACGCCATCACCACGCCACCGGTAAAATTCTCATAGCTTTGAACGACGTCGACGTCGGCGGGGCTGATCCCGGCCATGCGGTAAAGAGCGGGCGCGAGCGTCTCGAAATTGGCGCTGGCATATTGCGGCGAATTATGCGGCATCGCGCCACTGCGATATCCGGCGCCAGTGGCAGCCCCGAGAACGTAGGCGGGCTTGTTGCGGAAATCGCCGGCGCGCTCCTCAGGCACCAGGATGATCGCCGCGGCGCCGTCATTCTCCATGCAGCAATCGAAAAGATGAAACGGTTCTGCAATCCAGCGCGAGGCGTTGTACTTTTCGGGATCGAGCGGCTTGCCGAACATCACCGCACGGGGGTTCGACTGCGCATGATGGTACGAGGCCAGCGCAATCGCCTGCATGGCTTCCTGCCGCACGCCATGCTCATGCATGTAGCGCCGCACGCGCATGGCAAAGCGCTGCGGCGGCGCCAGAACGCCATACGGCATCAGATAGGCCCTCTCGCCGGAGATGGTGCCGATACCGCCGGCCTGTCCAAAGCGTCCGTATTGCCCTTGCGCCAGCGAACGGAACACCACGACGCAATCCGCGAGCCCAGCAACGATCGAAGCAGCAGCGTTCGCCAACGCCGCGCAGCAGCCCCCGCCTCCCCCGCCCCATTGCATCGTGGTCGTGCTCAGCCGGCGTATCCCGAGCGCTGCCGCCAGGCGCGCCGCATCGCTGCGGTCGTCGCTGTAGGACGAGAACCCGTCGATCTCGCGCGGATCGAGCCCGGCATCGTTGCAGGCTGCCAGGATCGCCTTGAGCGCCAGCTTGAATTCGGGGTCGGCGATGCGCCGTGGCGATAGTAATCCGTCTCGCCGATGCCGATTACGGCAACACGGCCCCGCAGCGTGCGTTCGCCTGTTGCCCGCGCCGTCATGGCTTGGCCGCCCGCGGGAGGGCGCCCGCGCCGAAAGCGCCAGCCTCGGCCAGCCGCGCGAGGCGGGCTTCATCATAGCCAAGCAGATCGCGGAGCACCTGCCCGGTATGCTGGCCGACGGCGGGAGCAGCCACGGGATCCACGACCGGCGTTTGCGAATAGCGGATCGGCAGGCTGACGTTTGGTATCCACCCCACTTCATCATGAGGAATCCGCGTGACGATGCCGCGCTCGCGCGCTTCCGGGGAGCGGATCGCCTCACCGACGGTCCGGACCTTGCCGCAAGGTACAGCCGCAGCGCGCATCTTCGACTGCCAGTGCGACCAGGGATGCTGCGCGAACGCTTCGCGCAGGATCGAAAACAACTCATCGCGCCGGCGAATGCGGTCGGCTCCAGTCGCATAAAGATCTGACGATGCAAGATCGGGACGATCGATCACCTGCGACATCAGGCGCTGGAAAATCTTGTCGTTGCCGCAGTTGATGTAGAAGGTGGAATCGGTGGCCTGAAAGACCCCCGAGGGACAGGTGTCGGGACTGGTGTTGCCGTGGCGCTGCGGATCCGTTCCGGTGAACAACTGCTGCATCGACGCATAGCCGGTCATCAGAACGGCCGTGTCGAACAGCGATACCTCGATGGCCTGCCCCATGCCGCTGCGTTCGCGCGCGACAAGTGCGCCGAGAACGGCATTGCTGGCCATCATGGCCGTGCTGATATCCATGACCGGCGACAATGCACGCACGCCCTCGCGGTCCGCGTAGCCGTTCATGGATACAAATCCGCTCTCGACCTGGGCGATCGGATCGAAGCCGAGCCGGTCCGAGAAGGGTCCCTCCCGGCCGTAGGCGGAGACCGAGCAATAGATGATCGCTGGCGCGATCTGACGACAATTCTCGTAACCAAGCCCGAAGCGCTCCATGACCCCCGTGGAGAAATTCTCGACCACGACATCCGCCGTGCGAATCAGGTCCCGTGCGACCGCGACGCCCTCGGGCGATTTCAGATCGATCGCCACGCTTCGCTTGTTGCGATTGGTCCACAGGAACGGCGCACCATAGTTCAGCCTGGCATCGACTGGCGGGTAGCGCCGTAGGTCGTCGCCGCGCACGGGGGCCTCGACCTTGATCACCTCGGCGCCCATGTCGGCCAGGACCATCGTCGCGAACGGCCCTGCGATGAAATGCGAGAAGTCCACGACCCTGATACCCGCAAGTGCCTTGGGCGCTTCAGTTGCTCGGGGCGTGTGCTCCGGAAACTCCGTTTCGATCCGATCCAGCATCTTTCCACCCATATGGCTTCGTTCCGAGATGATCCGGTCAAAGATCCAGCACCAGCGTGCCGGACTTCGATCCAGAGCAGCAGATCATGATGGTCTTGTTCGCCGCCTGCTCTTCCGGGCTGAGGAACAGATCGCGGTGATCGGGGATTCCCTCGATCACCCGCGTTTCGCAGGTCCCGCAAACGCCTTCCGAGCAGGAATAATTCGCCATGATGCCGGCATCGAGGAGGGCATTCAGGATGGTCTTGCCCGGCTCGACCGCGATCGTGCGATTGCTGCGCGCCAGCCTGACCTCGAATCCGCCGTCGACGGCCGGCGCCTGCTTGGCCTGGAAATACTCGACGTGGACATACTCCGCCGGACGGCCCGCGATGGCCTTCTCGAAGGCTTCCAGCATCGGCACCGGGCCGCAGCAATAGAGATGCGCGCTGGCCGGCGCATGTCCGACAATGGTGGCAAGATCGAGGGGCCGCCCGCCATTTTCGTCGTCAAAGTGGACATGGAGCTGCGTGCCCGCCCCGATGGCGCTGAGCTCGCCAAGAAATGCCGCGGCCCGCCGCGTCCTCGCCGCATAGAACAGTTTCCACGGACGGCCCACCGCCTGCAGGCGCCGGATCATCGACAGCAGCGGTGTGATGCCGATGCCGCCCGCGATCAGCAGCGACGACTCCGCATCCTCACGCAGCGCAAAATTGTTCCGCGGCATGGAGATCGTAACGATATTACCGGCCTTGAAGCTGTCGTGGACGAAGTTCGAGCCGCCGCGCCCGGCAGCATCCCTGTTGACGGCAATGACATAGCGGTGCCGTTCGCTCTGATCGTTGACGAGCGAATAGCTGCGGATCATGCCATTGTTCAGATGCAGATCGATGTGGCTGCCGGCTGTGAAGGGTGCGAGGTCGCCTCCCGCCGGAAGCACCAGCTCATACGAATTGATGCTCTCGGCCTCATAGGTGATGCGCTTCACTCGCAGTTCCTGCAGGTCGCCGGCCATGTCGTAGCGCTCAAAGCTCGTAGCCGAAATCCGCGCCGAGCTTCGCCCGCATGAAAGGCGCGCCGGAATCGACCCAGGAGTCCTCGGGCGGCAGCCGCAAGGACACCGCACGGACCATGAACACGTCCGGATCGGTAACGCCCTTGGGCCTGGTGCCGTGATCGCGATAGGCGCCGAGTGCTTCCAGAATGAACCGCCTGGTCATCGCGATGCCGGTATCGCTGGAACACAAATTCTCCCTGGTGCGGTCGGCGATCGGCGATACCCCGCTCTGGCACGCCCCGTCCTGGACCCAAAGACCGGGGAGACCGGAGAACCACGTCGTCCGTTGTGCTTCGTAGTCGAACTGATATCCGTTCTGCGGATTGTACTTGGTCCAATAGTCGGCGTACGGCACCGTCACCGGCTGCTTGACCAGCGCGTGGTGACTGGCGTGGCCGCTCTCCCGGCCCTTGTGCCCTTCCGCGAAGACCTCGCGCGTCTTGGGCAGCAGCGGCTGCGAGGGATGATAGGAGAACATGATGCAGAGCGTGTTCTCGTCGTCGATCGGCACCCAAGCGTGACCGCTCAGATCGGGAAACGGCGATAGCGGCGGAACGAGCGTGTAGAACGGCAGCATGAACTGATTGACGCGCCAGTAGAGCGTATTCGCGTCGTAGTTCCGGCGTGCCGCAATGCTCATGCCGAAATCCTGCTTGACGCATTCGAAGGTCGGGCGGAGGTCGCGCTTCTGGATCCAGGCGCTGGTGGTGCCCTGCGCGTCGAGACGGCCGTGAAGCAAGGGTGCGTGCGCGGAATCGATCTCGCCCTCGACGGCCTGCAGCCAGTTACACTCCTGAACCCGCACCGAGATGTGGACCTGCTCCTCGGGGACAAGATTCCACTCGACATTCGGCAGCGGCGGAGGCGCGGCCTGATCCGGGCCGAGATAGGCCCAGATCATTCCGTTGCGCTCACGGCAGGCGTAGGCATTGATGCGCACCCGCTCCTTGAGCCGGCTGCGGACCGGTTCGGCCGGCATGTCCATCACCGCGCCCGTGACGTCGAATTTCCAGCCGTGATAGACGCAGCGCAGGCCGCAATCCTCATTGCGAGCGAAGACCATCGGCGCGCCCCGGTGCGGACAGGCCTGGTCGACCAGACCAACGCGGCCCTCGGTGTCGCGAAAAGCCACCAGATCCTCGCCGAGCAGTCGGACGCGCTTTGGCTGTCCATCGCGCGCCAGATCTGCGGACGGCAGAAACGGAATCCAGTAGAGCCGGAACAACTCCCCCAGCGGAGTGCCCTTGCCTACCCTTACCAGCCGCTCGTTGTCCTCGTGCGAGAGCATGATTTTCTCCTCGATCGCTTATGTCAGGCTCGATTTTGGGTCGCTGCGGTCCAGCAAGGCTGTGACCCGATCGGACAATCCGAGATCGCGCGCCGTCCATAACGGGTCGGATGAAGCCAGCGGCCGTCGCGGAATCGGCGGCAGCTTTCCGTCCTCGACCAGTCTGACGATCATTTCGATCCGCTGACGCTCCAGATCCTTCAGCACGTCTTCAACGACGACGCCTTCTGCGGCGCAGCCGGGAAGCTCCGGATAAGCGAGACGGACGAGCCATTCTTCGGGCTCGGTCTCGACGGCTTCCGCCTCGAGCAGGTAAGGAATCGACAACAGCGCGCGCAGATCCAACGCAGGGCCTCCCCGGGGGCCCTCTTGTCCGAGCCGCCATTTAATACGTATACGTATCATATCGTCGTGGTCCTGGCAACTGTTCGGATGCGGACGGGACAATCCCCCTTTTGACCGGCGGTTGAGAGACCACGCCCAAGCTGCTAACGGCTTGTTGCACTGGAGCAGCCGGGGAACGAGCGCGATGTCGGTCAAGAAGGACGAAGCTGGAGATCCGGCGGCCGTGCTGGCCCATCAGTGGAGGCTGGAAGGCGGCATCGGATTTCTGCTGCGCCTGCTCGAGGCCAAGTATGACGGACTCTACCAGAGCGTAACGCGGCAGAGCGACATCACCCCCCGCCAGTTCGGCGTGCTGATGGCGCTGCTGCAGGAGGGGCCGATGACGGCATCGGCGCTTGCAGAACGCATCAGTTGCGACCGGAATACGCTGAGCGAAATGCTGAAGCGGATGACCGCACGCAGGCTGATCTCCAAGAAGAGCCATCCCGCCGATCGCCGTTCCATCCAGGTCCAGATCACGGCCAAGGGCACCAGCGCCCTGATGGCCGTGGTTCCAGCCGCCGCCCGGCTGCAGGATCTCATGCTTGCTCCCCTGAGCCAGGACGACCGCGCGCATTTCCTGCGTTGCATGCTGGCGATCGCAAAGTCTCCCCCGCCCGAGCCCGACGCCTGAATCCCGCAGCCGCGGCCAGACCACCGCTTGGCTCGCCACGGCTGTTGTAATCCCTCGGCCAATACGATACGTATACGTACGAATTATACTTCAGAGGCGCCATAGAGCGTCCGTCGAGGGGAGAACGCTGATGCGCGCGCTGGTTCTGCTGCTGTCGTTGCTATTTGTAGCCCCGGCTCTGGCCGAGGGGTATCCGGAGCGTGCGATCCGGATGATCGTGCCCTATCCGGCAGGCGGCTCCACCGACATCCTCGCTCGGGCGATCCTGCAACCCCTCACGGAAATCCTTGGCAAGCCGGTCATCATCGACAACAAGTCGGGTGCCGGAGGCATCATCGGCACGACAGAAGCGGCTCGGGCAACACCGGATGGATACACGATCGTATTCGGCAATCTCGGGCCGAACGCGCTGAACGCGAGCCTCTACAAGAAGCTTGCCTACGATCCCGTCCGCGATTTCGTGCCGATCTCGAAGGTCGTCGACGTGCCGTTCCTGCTGGTAACGGCGCCGTCGACCGGGATCAGCAGCGTCACCGATCTCATCGCGCGCGGCAAGAAGGATCCCAACGCGCTCTCCTATGCATCGGTCGGTCAAGGATCGGCCTCCCATGTCACGGCGGAGCTGTTTCGCCGTCAGGCCGGCATTGAAATGCAACACATTCCGTATCGTGGGGGCGCACCGGCAACGAATGATACGCTCGCGGGCCAGGTTTCGGTCTACTTCATCACGCCGCTCGAAGGCATGGGTCAGGTCCAGGCCGGCATGCTCAAATCGCTCGGCATCAGCACGGCGGAGCGCTCGCCGCTGTTTCCGGACACGCCGACCATCAACGAAGCGCTTCCTGGATTTCAGGTCGTGGTGTGGTTTGGCATCCTCGCGCCTGCCGGCACCCCGCCCGAGATCGTGGCCAGGCTGAACGACGCAATCGCGCGCGCTGTCGCAACGCCGTCCGTGCAGGAGGCTCTCAAGAAACTCGGCGTCGAACCGAAGAGCTCAACGCCGGAAGCTTTCGCGGCCACCATCCGCGCCGATGTCGACAAGTGGGCGAAGGTGGTGAAGGAGGCCAACATCACGCTCGACTAGCACCGTACTCCGCTATTCGGTCTTGACGTTGCGTTCCTCGATCACCTTGCGCCAGGACGGGATCTCTGCGGCGATCAGTGCGCGCAACTCGGCAGGGGTGCTGGCCTTGGCCTCGACGCCATAGGAGAGGAAGCGCTCCCGTATTTGCGGCATCGCCAGCACCGCGCCAAGCGCGGCGTTGAGCTTGGCCACGACTTCAGGCGCAGTGCCCGCAGGGGCGAGAATGCCGAACCACGTTTCGACCGAATAGCCCTTCAAGGCGGTGCCGATGGATGCCGCACCGGGAGCGACCGGCGAAGGACCGGGCGAGGAAACGCCGAGCAGCTTCACCTTGCCGGAGCGGATGTGCTCGTTCAACGTATCGGAAGTGGTGGTGAGCAGAATGTCGACCTCGCCGGCGAAGATCGCAAGCGTCGTCGGCGCCTGGCCCCGGTATGGGACGTGGACCATTTGCAGACCTGCCTGATTGAGGAAGCGCTCGGTGCTCAGATGTCCGAGCGAACCTGGTCCGGCGGATGCATACAACATCGGCTTGCTCTGCACCTTGGCATAGGCAAGCAGCCCGGCGACGTCGTTCGCGGGTACCTTTTCACTTGCCACCAGGACCAGCGGCGCCGTGGAAACCAGCGACACCGGCGCAAAGCTCTTCAGCGGATCGAAATCGATGCCCTTTTGCAGCAACGGCGCGATCGAGATCGGGCCGTTGTTGGCAAACAGAAGCGTGTAACCGTCGGCATCCGATCGAGCCGCTTCGTTGGAACCGGTCGTGCCGGCCGCCCCGCCGCGATTATCGATGACGATCGGCTGGCCGAGGATCTTCGTCATCGGCTCCTGCAGTGCACGCGCCATGATGTCGGTCGAACCGCCGGCGGGATATGGCACGATGAGCCGGATCGGACGCGATGGATAATTGTCCGCTACGGCGGGCGCGACGAGCATCGCCGCTCCGAATATGAAAGCCAGAACACGTAGCCCCTTCATGTCGATCCTCCCACGATACTTTTTGATTATCTTGCGGTAGAAAATTCGCGGCTGGCAGCATCAAATCACGGTGACGCTCCACCCTTTCCAAACGCGCCGGCGGCAGCGGCCTGCTCTAGGTCGTTCTCGGACAGGCCGAGCACGCGCGTCAGAATCTCGTCCCGGTGCTCGCCGATGGCGGGAATGTCGCGGCCGATTCCGGTCCGCGCGCCCGACATCCGCCACGGCGCGTTGACGCCCTTGAACTCGCCTGCGAGGTCGGCGATCGGCGCGAAGACGCCGCGGGCAGACAAATCCGCATCATCCAGCGTTTCCGCGGGATCGCGAAAGCGGGCGCTCGGAATGCCGGCGCGATCGAGCGCTGCCAGGCACTCATCCACGGAGTGCTGCATCGTCCACCGCTCGACGACCTGCATCATCGCGGTCCAGTTCGCACCGCGCGCCGCGACCGAGGTGAAACGAGAGTCTGACGAAAGCTCCGGCAGGCCCGTCAGGGCGCGAAGCGCCGCAAAATTGCGCGCCGATACCGGTGCGATCAGGACGTCGCCGTCCTTGGCGCGCACGGGACCATAGGTCGGGCGTGCCACCGGCGCCGAGAATTGCGCTTCCTGCAGCTCATACACCATGAGGTTCAACATGCAGTCCATCAGAACGACATCGACGTGCTGCCCTGCTCCCGTACGCTCCCGTTGCACCATCGCCGTTTGAATCGCCGAGAAGCCGAAAACGCCGCCGAGAATGTCGGCAACGAACACTGCTCCGGCCGCCGGCCGGTCGCGATCACCGGCGTATCGCATCAGCGCGCGGTCGAAACCGCTCTCGGCTTGAACGATCATCGCATAGGCCGGTCGCTCCGACTGCGGACCGGCCTGGCCGTAGCCGGATATCGAGCAATAGATCAAACGGGGATTGATCTTGCGAAGCGCCTCATAGCCGAGACCGAGACGCTCCATGACGCCGGGCCGGAAATTCTCGACCAGAATATCCGTGCTTTCGACCATCCGATGCACGAGCTTGATCGCCTCGGGCGATTTGAGGTCTAGTGCGATGCTCTTCTTGCCCGCGTTGAGCTGACCGAAATAGGCGCTTTGGCCGTCGCGAAGGGGCGCGCGCAGACGCATCTCCTCGCCTTCCGGCGGCTCGATCTTGATCACTTCGGCGCCGACATCCGCCAGCAGCCGGGCGCAATAGGGTCCGGCGAGCATGATCGAGAAGTCCAGCACGCGGACGCCCTCGAGTGGTGGCTTCAACGATTGTCCCTGCATCATCCGTTCCTATCGAGGTAAGCCAAGCGCACGCTGCGCAATCAGGCTGCGCTGAATTTCGTTCGTTCCGATGCTGATCACCCACATCAGGGAATGACGCAGGTTTTGCTCGAACCGGCCGTTGTCGATGGCACCCGGCATCTGTTCGGACAGCGTGGCGCGCATGCCGAGCATGTCGAGTGCGGCCTCGCCGAAGCGTTCCATCAGCTCGCTGGAAAAGACCTTGCTTATCGCACCATACTCCGGCGGAGTGATGCCGCCGGCGGCAAGGTCAGCGCAATGCATCATCAGTTGGCGCCCGATCTCGATTTCGCACGCGAACGCCGCCATGCGGTCCCGAATGATCGGATCCTCGCTCAATTCCTGCCGGGCCATGACGTGCTGGCGCAGTCGTTCAAAGGCATGCGCGACTTTCAGCACGATGCCGCCGCCGACCAGCCCTCGCTCGAAAGCGAGCGCACCGGTCAGGACTTTCCAGCCTTCGTTTTCAGCGCCGACGAGGTTCTCCAGGGGCACGCGAACATCGTCGTAGAAGATGTTGGCGAACGTTCCGTCGTACATGGTGGTGGCCGGCCGGATCGTGATCCCGGGCGTGTTCATCGGCACGATGAACATGCTGATGCCGGCATGGGGCTTGGCGCTCTTGTCGGTTCGCGCCGCCAGGAACATGTATTTGCCCCACCAGGTCGTGGTCCAGATCTTCTGACCGTTGATGACCCAATGGTCGCCATCGCGGACCGCGCTGGTCCACAGTGCCGCAAGGTCGGATCCTGCCTGCGGCTCGCTGTAACCCATCCCATGCATGGCCTCGCCGCGCAGAATTTCCGGCAGATATTTCTTCTGTTGCTCGGGCGTTCCGAACATCATCAAGGCGTTGGCCTGGATCGAGGCGCCGATACGCGGAGCCTCGCTTTGCTCCATGGTTTCCATGAAGGCGATTTGCTCGAGCGGCGAACGCGCCTGGCCGCCGAACTGCTGCGGCCAGCCGAGGCCGATCCAGCCGGTGCTGCCCACATCGGCAGCAAATTCAGCGTCGAACTCCCGCTCGGCGAACGGCTTGGCGTCGAAGGCGGCTTTTCTGCCGTCCGCCCAGTTTTGCGCGAGCCATTGTTTGACCTGGTCGCGTAGTTCGTTGCCAGCGGCGCCGAGGTCATATTGCGGCATCTCCGCACCGCCATTGTCGAACAGATAGGCGGCGAGGCTTCGTCTGGCATAGGCGGCGCCACCGAGCGCTACGGTGTCCAGATGGACGCGCTTGAAATGCAGTGGTGCTTCGTGTTCTTCGGCGTAGCCGATGGCGCCGAACGTGTGCTGCGTCTCCAGCGAAACGCGTCGCAAGGCAGGGCCTGCGAACGCCATGGCGCAATCGGAGAAATACGGCCAGTCGAGATCGGCCTCGTCGCGCAGCTTTGCCGCCTGGTGCAGAACGAGACGCACACCTTCGAGGTCGATGAGGCAGTTGGCGAGCTTGTGTTGAATCGCCTGAAATCGCCCGATTGGTTGACCGAACTGCTGCCGTTCCCCGGCATAGGCTACTGCCAGCTCGAACGCGCGGCGCGAGGCGCCATAGGCGCGCGCCAGTAGCATCAGACGCGCGATCGATCGCAGGTCGCTCAGGCTGATGTCGGCAGCAGGAACAAGTCTTGCCGGCGCCGCATCGAGCGTCAGCTCCCAATTGCCCCACGCCCCCATCGCGCGCGTCGGTATACGATCGACGCCGGGAGCCCGAAGGTCGACGAGCACGAGCTGCGCCTCATCCACCGGCGTGAGCAGTTGGGTCGCGCTTCCCGCGGCCTCGACGAACCGGAGGGATCCCGTTGCCATCTCGCCATCAAGCGTGATCGCACCGATACCGGGATCGGGATCGAACGCACCGAAGGAGAAGACAATGCGCGCCGCGCCAGCGTGAAGCGCCTTTCGCAGTTCGGCTCCATCGGAGGATGCATCCGGCAGCACGAGGTTGGCCAGCACGGCAGACCACATCGGAGCTGGACACGCCGCGCGGCCGAGCTCTTCCATCACCGCCAGGATTTCGCGAAGACCGCCCTCCTCCGGATCGGCGCCCAGAACCACGACACCCTGCTGGGCCAGCTTGTCCCAGATCTCGGTGATCGCGTCCGGCGACGCGCCATCCTTCAGGCGATCGGCGCGCCAATGCGTCGCGAGAAGCCCGCGCAAGGATGCGCGAAGCATGCCCGCAACGTCTTCGCTTTCGATGCCGTAGGCCGCCATCGCGAGAGCCTAAGCCTGACCGAACCTCGGCTTGCGCTTCTCCTTGAAGGACATGGTGGCCTCCTTGTGATCCGCTGTCTCGAACGTGACCTGCTCGAGCGCCATTGACGCCTCCAGCAACATGTTCACGCGATCCTTCACGATCTGGTTGATCGACAGCTTGGTCCAGCGGATCGCCCAAGTCGGGCCGTTCGCCAGTTCAATGGCGATTTCCCGCGCCTTGCCCAGCACGTCGGCACGAGGAACCACGTGATTGACCAGGCCAATCCGTTCGGCTTCCCTGCCCTTGAGCAGCGTGCCGCGGATCAGGAACTCCTTGGCCTTGTTGATGCCGACCAGCAACGGCCAGATCACGGTGCCGCCGTCTCCGGCGACCAGCCCGACGCGGGAGACATGCGTGTCGCCGATGCGGGCGTCCTCGGACATGACCGTGATATCGCACAGCAGCGCATGGGTCGCAGCCAGCCCGATGGCATCGCCGTTGATCGCCGCGATGATGGGCTTGTCGAGCTCGAGCTGCCGGGTGACGCCGCGTCGGCTGATCATGGGATCATGGATCTCGCCTTCCTCCAGAACGTCCCCGCCGGGACGCTCCGACATCGCCTTGACGTCGCCGCCGACGCTGAAGAAATCGCCGGCGCCGGTGAGCACTACGACGTTGACGGCGTGATCGTCGGCCAGATCGTCCCAGATAGTCCTGAGTTCACGGATCAGTTTCTGATTGATGGCGTTACGCGCCTCCGGCCGGTTCAGCGTGACCGTCGCGA
Organism: Bradyrhizobium sp. WBOS08; assembly: GCF_024585125.1. Lineage (NCBI taxonomy): Bacteria > Pseudomonadati > Pseudomonadota > Alphaproteobacteria > Hyphomicrobiales > Nitrobacteraceae > Bradyrhizobium > Bradyrhizobium sp. WBOS08. The sequence goes on from NZ_CP028988.1 coordinate 230,547, forward strand.
CTTTGTCCGCGACCTCGACTTTCAGGCATTCGTATTTGGCGTAGATCGACACGGTTTCCTCCGTTTTGGCTCATCGCTTCTCGTTCAGGGGCGCATGCCCGGCTGCATCTCGGCAAGCGCGACCTGCAGCGACATCGCACCGGGATCCTGCTCCAGCATGCGCTGCACTGACTCGAGATGGGTACGCATCAGGCGTGACGAAGTCGCTGCATTTCGTGCCCGGAGCGCCGTCAGAAATTTTCGACGCGTCTCCACCAACCGCGCCATCGCGACACCGCTCGACACGACCTTGGCATAGACGAACCGCATGTGGATCTCGGTGACCGAATCGAGGATCATCGCGATCACCTTGTTCCCGGTCGCAACCGCAAGCAGCTTGTAGAACTCGCGCGAGCATTCGACGCGGTCGAGCAGACGCCCCTCCTGCGTCGCGAGCTCCGTGCGCTCGATGTTGGCCTCGAGCGCATCGAAATCGACCGGCTTGCCGTTGGCACAGGCCAGCCGAACCACGAGATCCAGCACGTCAATCCGCGCCTCGGACAGCTCGCGCACGGAGATCGTGCCCAGACTCAACATGTCGCGCATGACGAGATTCATGCGGCCGGTATCGCCCTCGCGCACAAAAGCGCCGCCTTTCACGCCCTTTCGCAGCCGAAGCACTCCGGCCATCTCCAGACTCCGCAGAGCTTCACGCAGGACGTTACGGCTCACGCCCAATTGCTGGGCCAGGTCGCGCTCCGGCGGCAATTTGTCACCGGGTTTGAGCACGCCCAACGCGAGCTGCTCCCTGATCCTCTCGCAGATCTCCTCGAATGCCCGACGCGTATGGATCGGCCGGAATTTCGGCGCCGTTGGCGCCCCTGCCACGCGGCTATCCGCGGGGCGGTCGCGTCGGCCCGATGTTCCGGACTTTGAGGGAGGGGATGCCTGCGGTCTTGACTTCATCATCATGGCAATGATTATTAAATGGATCACCCATTAAATGGAAGCCCTTTCTTTGGAGCTTCCCCCAAGGAAACGCCGCGATGAGTTTCACCGAAGAGCAAACCGCGTTCCGCGAGAGCATCCGCCGGATGGTGGCCAGACATGTGGCCCCGATCGCCGCGGAGATCGACGAGACCGATCGTTTCCCGACCGAACTGGTGAAACTGTTCGGCGAGATGGGATTGATGCAACTCTGGGTACCCGAGCAGTACGGTGGCCCCAATGGCAACCTCACCATGATGTGCATCGCGCGGGAGGAGATATCGAAGGTCTCTCCCGCCTGCGCGTCCATTGCCGGACTCAACACCATGTTCATCATGCCGCTGCTCCATTTCGGCTCGGAGGAGCAGCGCCGCAAGTTCCTGCCGATCATCGCCAAGGGCGGCGTGGTTACGGCAATCGCGATCTCCGAGCCGCAGGCCGGCTCCGACGTCACCGCCCTCAACACGCGCGCGCAGAAGGATGGCGACAGCTACATCCTGAACGGCCGGAAGCAGTGGTGCAGCTATGGCGTGGAGGCAGAGTTCATCGTGTTGATGGCCCGGACCGGCGACGGACCGGGCGCCGACGGCATCAGCGCCTTCATCATCGAGCCAAAGAAGATGCCTGGGGTGTCGTTCGGCCGACATGAGCGCAAGATGGGTTTTCGCGGCGCGCCCAATACGCCGATCTTCCTCGACAATGTGCGGGTGCCCGCCGAAAACCTCGTGGGGGAAGAGGGCAAGGGCTTTCGTGCCTCGATGCGCGCGCTCGATCTCAACCGCCCGACGATCGGCGCTCAGTCGGTCGGCCTGGCCCAAGGTGCGCTCGATGTCTGCATCGCCTACGCCAAGGAGCGGAAGCAGTTCAGAAAGTCGATCTCCGAATTCCAGGGCGTGCAGTTCATGCTCGCAGACATGGCGATCCAGATCGAGGCCGCGCGCGCGCTCGTCTATGACTGCGCACGGGCCGGCGATGAAGGCGACTGGAAGCGCCTGAATCTGCTTGCCAGCATGGCGAAATGCTTCGGCAGCGATGTGGCTATGAAGGTGACGACCGACGCCGTCCAGATCTTCGGCGGCTATGGCTACACCATGGACTACCCCGTCGAGCGAATGATGCGCGACGCGAAGCTGACTCAGATCTTCGAGGGAACCAACCAGATCCAGCGCGTGGTAATCGCCCGCGAGCTGTTGCGATAGATCTCAACTAAATATAACTCGGAGGAACGTCGTGGCGTTTGGCGTTTCGGAAGCGCGCCAAAGCCGGATACGAAATGGCTAATCCGATATTCTCCGGCAGTCAGTTGGAAAAGCACGGTACCAACTCTCCTCCTGGACTATCGCCAATCCGAGAATGCTCAGCTGCTCATCAGCGGCGCGATCGCCATGTTTGCGCCATGCCCCCGAGAAGGGTTACGCAGCCAGCATACGCCCATGTAGTCGGAAGGCGACCGGAGGGACAGCTGCAATGTTAGTGTCCGGAACCGCGCCTCTTGAACCATCTCTTCACGTTACCGACCGTAACCGGCATCATCTCAGATACATCAATCGTGAACTGGAATATTTTCGCTGCTCTTCCCTCGTCGTCCGGATCGAAGAACGTGAAGGACAACTCCCAGCAGTCGCTGTGCATTCGACATACTGGGCTCTTGGTCACAGCGATGGTGTCGAGCACGCGCCCTTCATCGATTGCTGCAGCAAAAGCCGATGCAGCCTGAAACACATTCGTTGCTGCGAAGTTCATTGCACGATCTCTGGACATCTGTCCCAGATTATGCAACTCGAAGTACACGCGACTGAGGAAGTCGGTTACCGCATGATGCAGAGATGCGCGCGCCGGGGTCGTCTCCGTGCCGTGTATCCTGTCCACGGCGTCGTCGACCAGCTCGTTGATCTTCCAGCCGTAGATGCCGCGCAAATCAGTGACGGCAACGATCGGGAGTTCCACCTTTGATTGAAGCCTTATCATTTCGCCGGTACGGCGGCCCGGGATGCTGATCCTCTCGATGAACTCGGATTGATCCGGCGTCAGGCTTTGACCGGCCAAGAGTTGCAGAAAGGTCTCGTAGATCGTGTCGGCAAAAGGGCCTTCGGGAACGAGCCCATAGACCGGCGAGCCGCCGATCACCAAAGTCCATATCAGACAATCCCGCTCCGTCCGGTGCCGATCGAGGTATTCGATGAGATGTTGCACCTCGTGCGGCGTTGGCCGGTCCGGGCCGGCACGCCCCGCCTCCCGGCTCATATATTGCTCGAACTCCTGGCGGCCGATCTCGGATCCGAAGTCGTAGGCCAAGCTGCCGAGCGCATAGACCAGGCCGGAGTGAGCGGTGCTTTGCTCGACGCCCCCAGTCGCGCCGACCGAAGCCGGTGCCGAAGCGGCAGAGCCCGTTACGGTCGGTGGCGAAGCCGATGGACTGAGGGTCTCCTCGACAGACGATGATGCGGCACTCGCCATCACGCCGGCCTGGGGGACGGTTCCGACACCGGCCAGGAGACGGCCGTCTCTGCCGCTCGCACCAATCCCGCCGCGCGACGTGAACAGCGCCTCGAAGGCCGCGGGCAGATCCAGCACGCCTCGAAGACAACGTTCCGGCTCGTCGATGACGGCTGGATCACATGAGCGCGCCGTATCGAGCAGCGCCGCGCGGATCGCCGCTGCATCAATCTGCTGCCCGGCCTGCAATTGCTGGCTCATCAGCAAGGCGGCGATGCCGGTAACGATCGGCGCCGCCACGCTGGTCCCCATTTCGCGGATCGGCTCATCCGTTCCCGGTTGCGCTCCGAGGATGTTTTCGCCCGGCGCCATGATGCCGTCTGCCGAATAATTGCCGCCCCAATTGCTGAACTTGAACGGTTTGCCGTCGTCCTTCAGAGCGCCCACTGCGAGCGTCCCCGGAAGTGCGGCAGGAAAGCAGCGGCAATCGCCCGCGTTATTGCCGGCCGGCGCCACGATCAGGATGTTGTCGTCGAGACATCGGCGGACCGCGCGCGCCAGCAGGTCGTGTGGCGCATCGGTTCGAGTCGGCACGCACGCGGCGCAATGAATCACGTCAGCTCCCCAATCATGGGCCAGATCGAACGCCCGGGCGAGATTGAGCGGCGATATGAACTCCCCCGCCTCGCCAACCTGGTTCATCGGCACGACGATCACCCGACAATCCGGCGCGATGCCCGGCGCCGGTGTGCCAGGCCGCCCTGCGATGACGCTGGTGATGTGAGTGGCGTGACGGTCGCCCAGAATCCGAAGCAGGATGTCCGGCGAGAACTCGGTGAGAAGTCTCTCTTCCTTCTGCTCATCAGGAAGATCACTGTTCGCGATCTCGCGGAACAAGGCGTGCTGCTCAGCCGTGATCGGGCTCGCCCGCTCATGCCAATACGGAAGCAGCATCGAGATCCGATCGCTGCGAAGACTTGACAATGTCAGGTCGGGGTAGCCGTCGAGAACGACGATGGTGACTCGAGGGTCGCCCAACGTCCGCTTTCGGAGCTCGCCGAGACCAGGAATGCGGCCATCCAAATCGTGGGGAATTGTAACGGCAGCGGCATCGACAATCAGGTTGGACGCAGTCACGCCTCTCGCGGTGGAGGGGCCGTCGACAAACCGCCCATAGAGGCCGGCAGCTCGCACCGATGGGGCGTTCAGAAGTTTCGAAGAATCCAGACTCATCGGGCTGCTCGCTCGTCTGAGATAAATCAAAAGCCTGCCGCCGCTGCCGCTGCAATCGGCAGAATCGCGCACGGCGGGTTGACCTTGTCAGAAGCTCGACCACTCGGCTTCCGGGATTGGGAGCGCTCGCCGCGCCGGCGACGAGCGCTCCCCTTCACATTCGACGGATCACCAATGAACCGTCGCCGATCCGTTGGTGATTGTCGTCCGGCTCTATTCGGCGCTACCCGAATAGGCACAGGTGATCGTAACCGAGCCGACGCCGGGAACGCTGACGCTGACCGACGCGGTCACGCCGGCAAGGGTTTCCTCCGACAGCTCGGACAACAGGTCGGCCGAATTTCCGACGATGCTGCGAGAGACCGGCGCGATCTGCACGGGCTTCTTGTTCGTGATCTTCATAGGTTGTCTCCTTCGATAGACGCATGCTCGACCACTCTGAGCGGGTCGCGTACTCCTCCTCCTTGCGGAGAAAGCCAGGCTCGCCGTGAGAGTCCGGTACTAGCGGAACCCGCGGCGTCAACTAGAACGGCATCGGCGTCGGGTTGAGCAGTGCTTCGGGGGTTGGTTCATTCAACCAGGCGAGCCTGACAGGCACGTCGTAGAGACGCCCCGGCGCAAACCTTTTCCAGAAGAAGCGCATGCCCGGCACGACGACTTTGACGACGTTGAGCCCGATGTCGGGCCGCGTGAGGTCGAGAATCAGGACCTCGAGACCGATGCGCCGGCAAGCGGCAACGGCAATATCGACATCGTCGCGTATGTCGCCCGTCCAGGCTGATTTGAAATCAACGGACTTCGTAGCCGGTGCCAGCCGGTCAGGGACAAGGTAAGGCTTGTCATCTATTCGCGCGCCGAGCAGCCACTCGGCGCTTTCGGCATCGATCAGCTCATCAGGAATCTTGTCCAACTCCAGGCCGACCTGACTCATCTCGGTCAGCGCTCTCGTCACGGCAACCGCTGGATCGAAATGGGCTCCGTAGCCGACAATCAGCCGTTCACTGCTGCCCGTGATCCTTCGGGAGACCGCGGCCACGACCGGGATCCCGAGATCGGCAGTGAGATCGAGGAGCCACATCTCCCGGCCGACATCCCGATAGTACTGCTCGAGATTGCGGAAGTACGGATCATCGAAGCTCGTCAGATCGACGGCCGGACGCCGCAAGCGGTTGTACCACCAAAGCGCCACGCAATCCCGCTCGACGACTTCCAGGAACCCCTGACAAATCGCTTCTTCCAGGTTGTTCCCGGCGGCGTTCCCGTTTGAATCCGCCCGACAGAACTCATGATCCCTTGGGAGCGGGTACCATTGGTAGCAAGCGGCCGTCGGCAGAAATTTCTGGTGTCGATGCGTGAGCGACCAAACCGGTGTCCAGTCGATCGGCCGGCCAGGGTCGAAGCGCATGGGAATCCAATTGCTGCCGGTTGCCGAATTTGCATTCAACGTCTCGCGATCTGCGTACTGCGCCTCGCTGAATTGTAGACAGCATTCGGGACGGAGCGCGTTTTCGCCCATCTCGGCCAGAGTGGCGTTGATCCGCGGCTCGTCACCTTGATAGATGAACGAGTAACGTTCGATCGCCTCGCAGAGACCGCTGGCGCGGGCTTGCTCGCTGGTCTTGCCTTTGCCGGAGCTGGTGTGTCGGAGGATCCGGCGCAGGCCGCGCAGAGACCCGACGGTGCCCCGGCTATGGCTCGATCTATAGGTGTGAACCAAATGGTTGGCGGGATCTGAGATCCTCGTCAATTCCGTGACTATTCCGGAGACAGGGCTGATCAGGTGCTGATAGCGGGCGACGGTCTGCTCTGGCGTCATGGAGCGGTGGCCGCTTTCCTCGACATTCCGCTTCGGCGACGATTCCAGCATGATCGGCTGAAAACCTCGACGAGCGATCAGGCCGTGATCGCCGCAACAGCTGCACTGGGGCCGATGCGGCAGTGAATGCGTTTGGCAGCCGTGATTGAGATGATCCAGCGTGAGGATCTTACCCGCCAGGGTCTCCGCCCCGACATTGCCGTCCTCGGGCCCGAGCGTCCGCCCTGCCAGCCATTTTGCAATCTCCGTCGTCGTCCAATGCAGCGCCAGGTCGACAGTTGACGGAAGCGCAGGCCGTGACGTCGGCAGACAAATCGGAGCGTCGGCCTGGGCTTTCCTCTGCCGGTGTATGGACTCCTTTACTTCGAGGTTGCCCCGCAAGCGGTGAGCCAGGCACTGCCAGCAGCCAGTTTCGCCCGGCACGAAGATGGGACCGAGCCAGATGACGCTGCCGACAGGTTTGACGAGCATCCAGGGCCGTCGGGTCTTCAATGCGACCCGGTTTATCTCCTCGATCTCCGGACGCAGGTAGTCGTCGGTCACGACGACCTGAAGGTCGGGCAGAATTGCCGCCGCATCGCCGCTTCTCTGAACTGCCCGGATATCAGCAACGAGGCCCGCCTCCGATATCGACGTCAGCAATCGCGCGACGGAGACATCGCCGACGGCCACCAGCGAGATCCTGCTCTGCCGGAGCTGCATCACGACCCGGCCTGGATCGAAGCCAAGCTCGCTCCAGAATGCCGCGACGCCGGGAACTGTTCCGTCGACGGCCTCGACGAGAAAGCCCAGCCTGCTCAGCCGCGCGATCACATGATCTACAACGTCACTCGAAATTGTCTCAGACAAGAGCGAATGAATCTCGTCGATGGTGTATCGACCATCGAGCAACGGCACGATGGCGCAATACAATTGCCCTGTCAGGACGTGAGATGCGTGCTCGCTGAGCAAATATACATGCATCGGCTCGACGAGCTCGACACTGAAGTTCGGCTTGATGCACAGCCGCACCGGGCTCGCGCAACAACTCGCCATATAGTCAGCGACCTCAGCCTGCATGTCTCTCATCCGATCCCTTCGTCGTCGAGCCGGGCGACTGCCCCGTCCGCCAATCGCCTATGCCCAAATCCTTCCTCGCAGGTACGATTTGTCGGCATCTTCCGCTCCGGCCGACGCTCCTTTCGCGTTCCTGTCCACTAACCCCGTCAGTCCTTGGAGGTAGCTGCGATAGCTCATGCCCATCGCTCTTGCCTCGTCCCAGGTGATCGACCCGCTGGGGCGCTTTTTTTCCGTTCGCGGCTTCTTCGTCATTGCCGACAGCTCCTCGTTCGCTGCGAAATAATCTTGCTGAACTCGTTCGGCCTCGCACGATGGTCGCCCAGCACTGCCGGCCGATCATCGCGTCCCGCGTCATGATGTCGTCAAAACCTCCGGTGGACGAATGCCGAACTTATGACCTGCTCAGGTGCAGCCCATTCAAACGGAGCCGGATCGTTATAATTCGCGCCGTGGATCAGCGAGATCGCCAGAGATATCAAATCCCCTGGCCTTCCATGCACCACATCGACACATGTCGATGGGTCCACGAAATGCGGACGCTTCACCGGCCTTGAAAGGATCGGATTGATGTTGACCATGCGTGTGTCCTCCCGGAATCAATTGGGTTGGGTCCACCACCGGACCTCGCCCATGGTGACGGGTATGAGGTCGCTCACATCGACCGTATAGCGGAATATCCTCTTGGCGCGTTTGTTGTTCTCCGGATCGAAGAACTTCAACTTCACATCCCAACAATCGCTGTCCATGCGACAGAACGGGCTCTTGTCGACCGCAATTTCATCGAGCTGCATTCCAGCTACGAGCGAGTCGCTGAACGTCGTAGCGACCTGGAATGCGTCGGTGACGGCGAAGTTCAGCGCGCGGTCGCGGGATGTTTTTCCGAGATTCCTCAAGTCGTAGTAAACACGGTTGAGAAATGCTTCCAGCGACGAACGGATGCTCTCGGCCTGATCCGACTCCACCCCATCGCTGGCAAGTGCATTCAATGCGTTATCGATCAGTGCGTTGGTCTTCCAGCCATACATTCCGCGCGTATTGACCGGCTGGATCACCGGAACGATCTGCCCCGAGAACAGCTTGACCGTGCGCTTCGTCAGCACGCCTGGAATGGCCACGCGCTGAACGAAATTTGCGTCCGACTCCATCCTGATCTCGCCGGCGAGCATGGTGAGGAGCACTTCATAAACGTCGCGGGCAAATGCCCCGACCGGCTCGATGGCATACACCGGCGTCAGCTCGATATTCAAAGTCCAGATGAGCGATTTGGCTTCCGCAAGATTGGTCTTCAGATATTCGACCATCTGGCGCGCGTCGTAAGGATTTGCAGGAACCTGGTTGTAGTCCGGCATCAGCTGCTTGAAGCTGTCCCGTCTCGCCTCCGTGCCAAAATCATAGCCGAGCACGCCGAGTGCATAGACCAGACCGGCAGGTTCATCCATGTCCGGTATGGAGCTCGGCACCACCGAGCTGAGCGCCATGCCGGGCGCGGCGCGTGCTGCAGCCGGCCGGGCGCCGGCGCCCTCGTCCGGCAGCCGGCTGCTGCCGAGCGCCATCGCAGCCAGCGACTGGATGGCGCCTTGCGACGACTCCAGACGCAGGTCCGCCGCATTCGGCTCCGCTACTTCTGCCTGTGCGACCGTGTTCGGCTCCTCGAGCTCGTTGCAAGCGCACTGAGGGCTGATCGCCGTGTTCACCGTCATCGTGGTTCTGGTCATTTGTCCTATACTCCGTTTCAAGAGTTCGAAAGCACCTGGTAAGTTCAACCTCCCCGCCAAGCATCGGTCAGACTCGTCCGAGCCCAAGCCGTCGCATGGCAACGCACTGTCGAGCAGCAGCTGGCGAATGAAATGCGGATCAGGCTGCGAGCCTCGATCGACCTGATGGCTCAACAACAGCGCGGCAGCCGAGGCCGCGATGGGCGCCGCAAAGCTGGTGCCGCTGCGACGCGTCACGCCGCCGCCCGGCTTGGCGCCAAGGATGTCCTGGCCTGGGGCCATCAAGCCTTTGGAGCGATACGCTCCGCTCCAGTTGCTGAAATTTATCGGTCGGCCCTGGCGATCCAGCGCGCCGACCGGCAACACCATCGGGAGCGCCGCCGGAACGTGCAGACACTCGCATCCGTCGTTGCCGGCCGCCGCCACCACGAGGACGTTGCGATCGGCACAGAGGCGCACTGCGTTCTCCAGCCAGGTATCGGCCTCCCCAACGTCCGTCAGCTGACCGCCGCTGATATTGATGATGTGCGCGCCATGATCGACAGCCAGCTCGATGGCACGGCCCAGATCGAGCTGCGAGGCGCTCCGGCGATCTTCGAAGAAGACCGGAATAATGAGTCCACTGCAGCCCGACGCGAGCCCTTCGACTTCGCTGCCGGGTTGACCGAAAATGACGCTCGTAATGTGAGTCCCATGCGCGGCCATCGGGCCCAACGACTCTTGATCCGCAGGGAGCATGCTGGGCAGCAGAGCAAGATGAGCACCTCGGAAGCATGGATGTTCAAGATCGACACGGCCGTCCAGCACGGCGATACGAACGCCCGGCGAGCCTCTACCGGCATCGAATCGTTGCACATTGTTAGGACTGCCCCCAGGCGTCCACAGCACGCTGCGCGTCTCCACACCCGACGGTGACGAGCCTGCGGCGCCAAACCCGGACGGCCGCTCAACATGCCTGCCAGCAACTAAGGCAGATCGACTTGCCATCTCGTTCGCTTCCTTCGAAGACGCACCTGAAATCTCAGTTCGACGTCGGCCGCTCCAGCTCTTCAAGCTGCGCTGGAGTTGCCGATCCCAGCGACGACGTCCGCTGGGTGAACACGATCTCAGTTCGCAATGATATCTGTTGAACGATTTCTGTCGCGTGAGATAAGCGTGATTTTTCCTATCCCGGATACGATCCACCTTCCCGCGAACTTCGGACGCCGAATGCATGACGTCATTGATAGGTGCGCGGCCTGATCGCGTGTCGACGCTGACTCCGCAATCGATCAATGACTCGCTATAGGTGTGAGTGCGCGTCGTGATCGCAGCGTCCCGCCGCAGATCGAGATGAAATGCGCAACGCCCCGTTTTCGACCGAGCTCTGCGGGCCGCCCGGCGAACCAGCGCTGACGTCATGAGGCTGAATGGGACTGTCGATCCAACGGCCGGTGCAGACAGCTCGTGGCGCCTTTGAAGCATCAAGGAGCTCACTCAGTTCGAATGCTGGCCAAAGCCGCCAAGGTGCGATGAGCTCAAGACGAATGTTGTCGCGCCTTAGCTTTCATACTTGCATGATCATTTCGAACAGCCCGCTGCGCACTTGGCACTATCGCTGCCCTTCGCGTGGGGGTCGTATCCTTGACGCTCGATCTCTGGCCCAAGGCGTGTACCGTGTCGGCAGAAGAGCGCGCACAGACCGATGTAGCCCGGCGCGCCGCATTTCGGAAGGATCTCGATCCTGTCGACGCTCAGGTCAAAAGATCTGACCGACCAGATCGTCGATCACACTGCCAAGATGGCTTCCAAGATCACTGAAGAAGCCCTGTTGATGGATCGACCCATCCAACTGCGTCGCGACGTCAGCCGTGCCCGAACCTGCGGGATCGTGCCCGATCTCTCGCGACGACAAGCTTTTGTTGAGTATGCTGCGACCGATCGGTGCCGATTGAACTGGAAACATCACTTGGTCCTCCTGGTGGGATTGATGGAGCCATGATAGCCACGGCGCCTGCGTTGTCGCGTGAGTTAAGCGTGAACCGCACTTTGAATGCCTGCACTGCGTTGAGATTGCCGCGCTCTGTGCTTGAGATGGACAGCTGCACGACGATCGCTCTTGCCGGCAGTCAGAGTCTCTGCAGCGCCGGCGCCGCTACGATCGATAGCGCGGTCAGGATCTCCTGGAGGGTCGCAAGGACGCCCGCCACTTCTGCTGCCGGCACCAGGACTTCGCTCAGCGCAATCAGCAGCGCCGCGACGCCGGCCGCGATCCGGACGCGGTTGAAGTACCTGACGTAGTCGCCCTTCACACAGAGAATGTAGAAGATCAAACCTGGAGCCTGCCGGCGCAGGCTGAGGATCAGATCGAGCTTTTCGCCTTCAGGCGTGAGGAAGCGCCCCAGCACGACATCGGTCGGCACATATTTCTCACCGGGCTTGTAAGGCAGACCACGCGCCGCATAGGCTGGAATGATGCTGTTCAGCTTGATCCAGGCCTCGCCCGCACTCCAGACGCTGGCCGGTTTGATCTCGTACCATTCCTTGAAGGCGCGGTGGGAGATGATGTCCGGTCGCCGCATGCTGGCCAGTTCGTCAATGCGCCCTGGCGGAACTGTCGGATTTCTCGGCTTGAGGAACGCCGTGTAGTTCAGCGGTCCCGCCTCGTCCAGAAAGTCGTCGGCAGTGCAGGGCCCCGTCCTCTCGCAGAAATTCTCGAAAACGAACGGCTCGATGAATCGACCGAGCGCCTGCGCGATGAAGCGATCAAACAGAAATGAGGCGCGAAAACAGGCCCTGTCGCCAAATTCCCATTGGTCCAGCACTTTCTGACCGATCGACATATCCCCTAACGTGTTCTCGACGAAGCCCGCGTGGACAGGATCGAGCACGAGGGTCTTTGTGTCCAGCGTCGCGACGTCGATCAGTCCCGCTCCATCCCCACCTTCGAGCCATGTGATCTCGCGGTCCAGACGTTTGATCGTCCCAACCCCGACCACGGGGTCGTTCGGAAACAGACCGCGGTCGGTCTTGAAAGCGACTACGGCATTTCCCGTTTCCTGACCGAAAGCTCCATCGACGCCGGCAGCTTGCAAGGGGAATCCGATGGCGAGAAGCGCTTGCTGAACCAGCGCCACGCTGTCCGACACCTCAGGCGCCAGCATGCGACGCCCGCCGGACGCGATCAACTCGAGGTCTGCGTGTCCAGAAAACAACTGAGATACCAACATGCCTGTTCTCCCTGGCTCTGAGCGTGAAGCGTAAAGGCCCTGTCGACACAAATTGCCGGATATCGTGTTCTGAGGTCGGGAGCCGAACGGCCCGAGACAGGGATTCCGTTGATCGTGCCGGCGGACGCGAACAGCGCGCTCTCACCTTTATTGGTCGAGCGATGTCGATACGAAGAATATCGGCGGCTTGCTTTTTGTCGCGTGAGATAAACGTGAGTGCATCCCTCGGGCCCGGCCGACGCGCTCAACTCGCTGCGTCGTTCCTTCGCGCTCGACGGCAGTAGATGGCGGAAACTGAGCAGCCAGCCGGCTCAGGCATCATGCCGGATCCGGTTGCAGAGCAGCTCGAGCACCCCCGTTGGTTCGCTCGGCGTCCGGCTAGAGATCATGCTCGCTAATGCGGTCAACCAACTGGATCAGCCAGAAGATCGTCTGCCGCTCGTCCGGGGAAAGGTCGGCCCGATCCAGCATCTGGGTGGCCGTTTGCCGAAAATCGGCCCAGCGGGAGTAGAACTCCACCACGTCACGAGGAGCCTCCAGGCCGGATCGCCGACCTTTTTCGTCCTCACCCTCGCCGCCCGATTTGGCCATACAGAACAGTAATGCGAACATCCAAAGCTGGCGGCGTGAAAAATGTGTGAGGACACTTGGATATGCGCTTGATACAGTGTTAGGTTGTATTCATTGCGGAACGATAAGTTGTCTCACCTATGGGATTTCTGTGGTGGAGATCAAGCGCATTGAAATCAATCTGTTTGGAGCCTGCGTGGTCCGGTCCACACAGGCGGATGGATTTGAGATAACCGGAGCCAAGCACAAGGCCCTTTTTGCCCTCCTGGCGACCGCACCATTTGGGCGGCGGACCAGGCCGTTCCTTCAGGACACACTATGGGGCACGGCTTGCTATGATACGGGCAGACAGAGCCTGAGACGGGCCTTATCCGATATCAGACAGATCATGGGAGACTGCTTCACAGACGTCCTGAGCAGCACGAATTCCGACCTCACGCTCGACCTCGCCCGCGTCTCCTTCATCGGGCGGCCGGGATCCGGGGAACTGCTCGAAGGGATCAACCTCAAGGAGGACGGCTTCAACAGCTGGCTTGGCGCGATGCGCCAAAATCCTCAGCAGATCTATTCGCTGTACGGTTGCTCTACGCAGTCGCTCGCCGCGCCGATGCTGCCATTCGTCGCAGTGCTGCCGTTCCGGACGATCGGTGGAACACCCGAGCATGCCGTTCTCGGCGACTGGCTGGCCGAGGAAGTGAGTCGCTCGCTTTCACGATCGAACCTGACCTCCGTGATCTCTCATTGGTCCAGCAGGGCGCTCGATCACCGAGCCGTGGACATCGCAACAGTCCGCGCGCAGCTTGCCGTCGACTATTGCTTGGTCGGCACCCTTCGCGTTGCCACACGCGAGATCATACTCGACGCGGATTTGGTTGACACGATATCGGGCCGCATCCTGTGGACCCGGCAATTCGCGGGACCGATCGGCCGCTTCATGGATAGGTGCGCGGAAGGCGTAGCGGAGATCGTGCGCGCCATTGGCGCCACGGTGGCAGACGATGCGATCTCTCATGTGTCTGATCGTCGACTCTCCGACGTGGAAGATCATCGGCTCCTAGTGGCCGGAGTGGGGCTCATGCATCGCCCGGCACTTCGCGATTTTGCAAGGTCGCGCGAACTTATCGAAGAGACGTTGAAGCGCGCTCCCAATGCCGCTGAAGCCCACGCCTGGTTCGGGAAGTGGCACGCATTGAGCGTCTTCAATGGCTGGAGCACCGATCCGGCCAAGGATACGCGGATCGCCCTCGACAGCACCGCGCGCGCTCTCGACATCAATCCGGACAACGCATTTTGCCTCACGATCGATGGTTTCGCACACAACAATCTGCTGCGTCGCATGGATATCGCCAGTGCGCGCTACGACGAAGCGCTGCGCCGCAACCCGAATGAGGCGCTGGCTTGGCTCCTGAAGGGCGCGCTGAACGCATTCCAAGACCATGGACCTACGGCGGTCACGGCAGCCGAAAGAGCGCGGCGCCTGTCTCCGATCGATCCCTTTCGATACTACTACGAATCGCTCAGCGCGACAGCGCTTCTGTCCGCCGGACGATACGCCGAAGCGCTGGATTTCGCCGAGTGCTCACTGCAGAGACATCACCGCCACATTTCCACTTTGCGCACGAAAATCGTGGCTTTACACAATCTGGGTCGAAACGAGGACGCCAAGCGGGCGGCGTCGGACCTCTTGACTCGTCAACCACACTTCACGGTCTCCGCTTATCGCCGGGATCATCCGGCTGCGGACTACAACTTCGGCAAGCGCGCGGCCGAAGCGCTGAGCGCTGCCGGGATCCCTTCTTGAACAAAGGAGCGTCTGATGTCGATTGTAGGCGGAACGGGCGGCACCGGTGGGACCGGGGGGACGGGAGGCACGGGAGGTACAGGCGGAACCGGAGGCGGGAATCTCAATTTTACCGGGCTGGGCTCCTTCCTCGGCGCCGGCGCCGACCCCGTCTACGATCCGATCCTTGTCCAAGGTCTGCAGATCGCCGAGCAGGCAATCACCCACGTCGCCAGCCGCGATACGGCGGAGGACATCGAAGAACTCGCCTTCTCGTCCGCCGGCAACATGGCCTTGTGGGCCGACTGGGTGAGAGCCTCGCTTTACATCACCGAATTCTTGAAGGAACTCGATTGGCGCGTAGACGACAGGACCGTGACCCTCAGCTATGGCCCCCGTCGACATCACGGTGACAGCGGTGACCCTGATCGCGGCGAGCGGAGCTTCTACGCCGTGCGGCGTCCGGACAGCGATTGTTTCAAGGAGCAGTTGAAGTTCATGCGGTCCTACCTGGACCAGCGGCCCGACCGAACGCCTGAGATCATCACCCAGCTCGGCTTTCCCACACCGTATTTTGCGATGCTGCTCGGCCTTCAAGTCGGCGCCAACACTCATACGTTCGAGCTGATCACGATCACTCAGGTGCTTGCCGCCCACGTTGCGATGGTTGTGAAGCACCATCTGGCCTGTCGGCGCCCCGATCGCACCGGCGCGCAGGTCATGCCGATGATCCCGACCCCGGCTCACGGCACCTTCCCGAGCGCACACGCCACCGAAGCGTTCGCAGTCGCGACCGTCCTCAACAGATTTGTCGAACGCCAGCAACAGCACTACCCGGACGTCAAGGCGCGCCAAGCGCTAATCACCAAGCTGGCGGAGCGCATCGCCGTCAATCGGACCGTGGCCGGGGTACATTTTCCGATCGATACTTGGGCAGGAGCAATCCTGGGCCGCGCCATCGGTCAGATCGTGCTGGCCAAATGCCGCGCCGGCACCACCGTGACTGGTTATAGGTATTCCGCCAAAGGCGACCTCGACTTCTTCGTCAAGGAGTTCGCGAAGGGCGACAATCGGGGCTTCGGCGTGACCGAGACCGGATCTATCGATGTTGGATCGTCCGAGCTTTTCGAATGGCTTTGGAACAAGGCATCCGGTGAGTTTGACCTCATCCAGGAGGCATGATCATGACAGACGATGGCGCGAGCGATGATCTTGCTGATGGCTCGGACGGCGTGCCAGTCTACCTCAGCCCCTACGAATTCTGGAACTTCGGAATTGGCCAAGGCTATTCCTTTCCGGCCATCCGCGACCACGCGAAATACATCACCGCTCTAGCCGAATTCCCGAAAGCGGCGAATATCAACGCCATCTCCAATCTTCGGGGGGACCGTCGAATCGCATGGTTTCCGACGCTGTGGAATGCCGCAAAGCTGTCCTTCGTTCCCTTCGTCGTCGAGAACCCGCTCGACGACGTCAAGGGGCCGAAGGCGCTTCGCAACCTTCTCAGCAGAGGCTTGATGCAATTGAACACGGAATTCGCCATCGATGCGAATTTTGCCACGATAGAGGAGGCTCGGACACGCGTTGCATTTCCGGTGCCTGAGCGGGCGATGCATCCTGGTCAAGGGCGCTATCCGGAGCGGCCGGACTGGCGCCCCGACGACGGGCTCCGCGGACGGATATCAGGGCAAAAGCGAATCACCATCATCGCGGTCATCGACGATGGCCTGCCCTTCGCGCACCGCAATTTTCGAGACCTTGGCGGGACGCGAACACGCGTCGAGTTCTGTTGGCTGCAATCAGCCATCGCCAATCCGCAGCAGGACAGCGTTCTGTTCGGGCGGGAATACATGCGGAGCCAGATCGAGGACTACATCGCGCAATACGGAGACGACGAAGACACGCTGTACCGCAAGGCCGGAGCAGCCGTCGACACGGAGGCCCTAGGCAGCCTGATCGACCGGCGCGCTACCCACGGTGCTCACGTCATGGATCTTGCCGCTGGATGCGCCTCCGAACGCGGTGACGACCCAAGCGAGGAAATTCGCATTATCGGCGTGCAGTTACCAAACACCGTCGCCTGGGATACGTCAGGCTTCGGCAAGGACATGTACATGTTGTCGGCATTTCACTACATCTTCGACCGTGCCGACGTCATCGCCAGAGGATACGGCATCGACAAGCCGCGCCTGGTCATCAACTTCAGCTATGGTTTTTCCGGAGGGCGCCACGACGGCGGGACGGAGCTCGAGGCAGCGATCGATGAGATGGTTGCGCTCCGCCGCCACTCGACAGGCCCGACGGCTCTCGTGGTGCCGAGCGGAAATAGCTTTCTCGATCGCTTGCACGCCGTCGTCAGCGAAGCGGATTTCGATCGCGGACAAGCCAGGCTGAATTGGCGCATCCAACCAAACGATCGGACACCCAGCTATCTCGAGCTCTGGTTTGCGAGGAACTTGGAGCCATCCGGCTACACGATCAAATTGATCGATCCTCTCGATCGCTCACGCGTCTCCTTGCCTGTTCAATTCAATCAGATGAAGACGGGCGGCGATCCAAGGTCACATAAGCCTCTCTTGAACGCCGAAGGCCGGCCAGTAGGTCTGATCAGTGCTGATTTGCACAGGGGGCAACGATGGCGGGTCTTGGTCATCCTGGCGCCAACGGAACCGGAAATGGCTTCACTTCCGGCCATCGAATCCGGCCAATGGACCGTCGTGATCAGCCGAGACGAGAACACTGCACCGCTTGAGCAGCCGATCCAATGCTGGATCCAACGTGCTGCGGACCCCGAAGGTCTGCGCTCGGGGAGTCGGCAGAGCTATTTCGATCAACCTGCGAATACTCGCTACACCCCTGAGGGAGATCTCAGTGAAACGGATGCGACGGGATCGATGGTTCGCCGCTTCGGCAGCCTCAACGGATTGGCCACCGGTCGCACCTCGCTGATCGTGGGCGGTTATAGACTTGGCGCGGGGCTCGGCTCTTCCCTCAAAGGCGTCCGTCCAGCAGCCTACAGCTCTGCAGGGGCGCTCGAAAGTGGATGGCCGGAGGCCAGGGTCGCGTGCTCATCCATGTCTGACCGATCACGAGTCCTGACCGGAACGATCGCAGCGGGGGTTCGGAGCGGCGCACGGTCCCGCTTGGACGGCACCAGTACAGCTGCCCCATTCGTGGCGCGACAACTGACAGCGGCCTTCGTCACGGCCGGAGATGAGTGCGTAGAGAAAGCCGCCCTTGAGAACTACCGGTCGTTACTTCATGGGTATTGGGAGGATCACGGCGCAGACGACAATGAAAGCGCAGTTCTGAGGAAGGCGCGACTTGGTTTCGTACGCGTACCTCCGCACTGGCAACCTGGCTTCGACAATTCGAACGACGACCGAATCGGCTGACTCGATTTCACCTGGCAGAATTGGTCATTTTGGCTTGCCAATGTGGCCATGATGCGAAAAGCGGTGGTTCGGCCCCCGACCGGGCCAGAAAGTCAATCGATCGGGGCACGACGAGTGTGCCAGTCCGTCACCGACTGGAACGCATGCCCGGCGCGGGCGAGCACATCCTCGGACAGATGCGGGCCGACGAGCTGCATGCTGAGCGGCAGGCTATCCGACGCCATGCCATTCGGCAGCGTGATGGTCGGACTGCCCGAGAAGTCGAACACCGCGGTGAAGCGCAAGATGCTGAGCAGCACGTTCGGATCCGCGCCGTACTCGCCCATCTTGGTCAGCGTCGGAATCGGCACGGGCATGGTGGGGACCAGGAGCAGGTCGATATCGGCAAACAGGGCCGCCAAGCTGCCGCAGAACTTCAGCCTCTCGTGATGGATCTGCGCGATCTCGACGCCGCTCATCGATCTACCCTGCTCGATCAACTGCGCTAGATCGGGGCCGTATTCCGACTTCCGGGACGGATAGGTTTCGAGATGCGCCTCTGCGGTCTCGATCGAGCACATCGGAATCCACATGCTTACGAGCTTCTCGTAGGCCGGGAACTTAACCTCGCGGAAATCGGCCCCAAGCGCAGCGAGCGTCCGCTCGGCTTCCAGCAACGCGGCAGCCACTTGCGGATCGATTCCGTTCTGGGTGTAGCTGCGGTCTACGCCGATCCGCAGGCCTCGGACCCCGCCACCGATACCTGCGAGATAGTCCGGCACCGGCGCCTGCAGGGCCGTCGGATCGTTGACATCGGCGCCGGCGATGACGCCGAGCATGGCGGCTGCATCGGCTGCGCTCCGGCACATCGGCCCGACATGATCGAGCGAATCCGCCAAGGGGAAGACTCCATAGCGGCTGACGCGTCCCCAGGTCGGCTTGATCCCGGTCAGGCCGCATGTTGCCGACGGAAACCGGATTGAGCCGCCGGTGTCGCTACCGATCGAGCCGAAGCAGAGCCCCGCCGACGTCGCCACGCCCGATCCGCTCGAGGACGAGCCGACCCAGTAATCGACACCCCAGGGATTGAGCGGCGCCTGGTCGTTCGGATGGTGGCTGGTGTAGGCGCCCTCGGTCATTTTTAGCTTGCCGAGCGTGACGGCGCCGGCCTGTTCGAGCCGGTCCACGATCGTCGCGTTGAAGGACGGGACGAATTTGGCGTGGATCATGGTGCCACCAGCCGTCGGCGCAAAGGTCGTGTAGCAGAGGTCCTTCAGTCCGATCGGCACGCCGTGCAGCGGCCCGCGCCAGATGCCCTTGGCGAGCTCGGCGTCACAGCGCTTCGCCTGTGCGATGGCGCGCTCGGCAAGGACGAGCGCATAGCCGTGAAATTTGCCGTCGAGCCTGGCGATCCGGCCCAGCATGGCCTCGGTCACTTTCGAGGGCAGAAGCTCGCCGCGACGAAACAGCTCGGAGAGCTCGGTGATGGACTTGTAGTGGATTGGATCTGCTGACATCTGACAGCCCTGTTGTTGTCGGAAAACGGCCCTGCCCGCCGGCGCCGCTGGCGGCCCGGTTTCGTCGCTGCGCGGGTCGGAATGGGCCTAAAACTGCACCCCGCGCGTGAGCGCACCGTCGACCACGAGGTTGGTCCCGGTGATAAAGCTCGCAGCCTTGCTGGCAAGAAAGACCGCGCCGTTTGCCATTTCCTGCGGCGTGCCCATGCGGCCGGTCGGATTGAGCGCCAGCGCAGTCTTGTACAGCTCGGGATTGCCGTCTTTGATCTGATTCCAAACGCCGCCCTCGAAATAGGTGTTGCCCGGCGACACCGAGTTGGCGCGGATGCCCTTGCCGGCAAGCTGGAAGGCGAGCCCCTGCGTGTAGTGGATGATCGCGGCCTTGAATGTGCCGTAGGGACCGCTGGCGAAATCGACCTCGCGGCCCGACACGCTGGAGATGGTGACGATCGCGGCGGCCTTGCTCTTCTCCAGGTACGGCATCGCCGCATTGATCAGCCGCACCGTGCCCATCATGTCGGTGGAGAACTCCTTCTCCCAGCTCTCCTCGTCCTGCCCGATCGATAACGCGCTGACATTGGCGACGACAATGTCGATGCCGCCGAGCTTGGAGGCCATATCCTCTACCCAGGCCTTGAGCGCCGGACCATTGGAAACGTCGACCGAGCTGCCGAACGCGGCGACGCCCTTCGCCTTGATCG
Source organism: Bradyrhizobium sp. WBOS08 (assembly GCF_024585125.1). Classification (NCBI taxonomy): domain Bacteria; kingdom Pseudomonadati; phylum Pseudomonadota; class Alphaproteobacteria; order Hyphomicrobiales; family Nitrobacteraceae; genus Bradyrhizobium; species Bradyrhizobium sp. WBOS08. The sequence goes on from NZ_CP028988.1 coordinate 250,923, forward strand.
CAGTGACCGCGCTGTCGACGTCAACCTGGTTGCGCGCGCAAATGCCGACATTGGCCCCTTCTGCCGCGAAGGTGTCGGCGATTGCCCTGCCGATCCCCTTGGTGCTGCCTGTGACGAGAACCTTTGCGCCCTTGAGTCCGAGATCCATGTTCTTCCCTCCCTATTGACGACTTGAAAGCACGCCTGAGGCCGTTCAGAGCAGAAGCTGTTCGCGCACGTTGTCCTCGTTGACCTCGGCGCCTGCGAGCGACCGCGTAATCTTGCCCTTCTCCATGATGTAGCAGCGTTCGGCGATCGCCAGGATCGTGTCGAGGTTCTGCTCGACGAAGATGATGGTGGTTCCGAGCTCGTTGCGGAACGACCGGAGCGCCTCGCAGATGTGCTGAACGATCGACGGCTGGATACCCTCGGAGGGCTCGTCGAGGATCATCAGGGACGGATTGCCGATCAGCGCGCGACCTATGGCGAGCTGCTGTTGCTCGCCGCCCGACATGGTGCCGGCTGCCTGCCGACGGCGCTCCTTGAGCCGCGGAAAATACTCGTAGACGAGCTCCGGCAGCTTCTTGCCTCCGGGACCGCCGATCAAGCGACCGACTTCGAGGTTCTCTTCGACCGTCATCTGCGGAAACACGTCGCGCCCCTGCGGGATGTAACCGAAGCCCGCCCTCGCCCGTGCGTCGGCCTCCAGCGAGGTCACGTCTTGTCCGACGAAACTGATGGTGCCGCGCCAGGTCTGGAGCAGCCCGATGATGCATCGCATCAGGGTCGACTTGCCGACGCCGTTGCGGCCGATCACGCCGACGATCTCGCCCCGCGAGACCGACATGGTCACCCCCTGCAGGATCGGTGTCGCACCGTATCCGGCCCATAGTTCCGAAACGTCCAGAATCCGGTCGGCGGCATCGGGCTTAGTGAGCATGGGTTTTCCCGAGATAGATTTCAGCGACCTTCTCGTCCTGCAGGATGCTCGCGAGATTGCCCCGCGCGAAAATCCTGCCGAGATGCAGCACTGTCACGCGCTGGGCGACCTGGCGCACGAAGGCCATGTCGTGCTCGACCACGAGCACCGTCATGCCTTCTGCGTTGAACGACTTGATCAGTTCGCCGGTCTTGTAGGTCTCCTCCGGCGACATGCCGGCGGTCGGCTCGTCCAGCAACAGCAGTTGCGGCTTCAGCGCCAGCGCCATTCCTATTTCGAGCCATTGCTGCTGGCCGTGCGACAGCGCGCCCGCGAGCTTGTCGCAATCCGCCGCGAGATTGAGCAGCGTCAGCAGGCGGTCTTCCTCGGCGATGCGCTCCGCGCCGGACAGTCGCTCCTGCAGCGCGGTCTGGATGTTCTGGCGGACCGGCAATTCCTTGAAGACGCTCGGGGCCTGCATCTTGATGCTCATGCCCCGCTGCACTCGCGTGTAGGGCCGCTCGGCCGTGATATCGACGGTGTCGAACAGGATGCTGCCCTCGGTCGGCGGATAGAGGCCGACGATCAGCTTGAACAGCGTGCTCTTGCCGGCGCCGTTGGGTCCGATCAGGCAGTGTATCTCGCCAGCATTGACCGTGAGGTCGACGCCCGAGACCGCCGTCAGCCCGCCGAAGCGCTTCGAAACGCCTTTGACTTCGACCAGAGCCATGATCAGGACTCTTCCGGTTGCAGGCGGCCGGCTTCGGCTACGTCGCTGCGCCGCCGGCGTGCCTGCCACCAGTCGGCGGCGAGCTTACCGATGCCAAGCACGAAGCCTTGCGGCGCCAGCATCACGGTCGCGAGCAGCAGCGCGCCCATCAGCACCAGCGCCGCCTGCTGGCTGTAGACGGTGATGGTTTGAAAGCCGAAGAGAAGCAGGAACGACCCAACCAGCGTCGCAGTCAGATCGCTGCGCCCGGAGAAGGCCACCCATACGATCGGCATCGCAGCCGCCGGCAAGCCGATGCTGGATGGCGTGATGAACTGCCCCCAGGATGTGTAGAGCGCGCCGCTGAGGCCGGCGAGACCGCTGCCGATCACGAAGGTCAGCAGCTGATATTTGCGGACATCGTAACCGAGCATCTCCGCACGCTGGGGATTCTCGCGCGTCGCCACGATGACGTTGCCGATGCCCGAGTTCACCAGCATACGCAGCGCGAGATAGACGATCACGATCAGCGCGACCATGACGTAGTAGAGCGCCGATCCCTCGACGTAGACGTCACCCACCGTTAGAGGGTCCATACCCTTCATGCCGTTGAAGCCGTTCAGCCGCGCCGAGCCGATGTGCCATTCCGGTCCGGCCGTTTGTCCGAGGAAGAAGGCGAGCACCAGCGTTGCGGACAGCGTCACGATGCCGAAGAAGATGCCGTTGATGCCGCCCCAGATCATGAAATAGCCGAGGATGCCCGCCGCGATCATCGCGATGGCAACGGAGAGCACGAGCGCGGCGATCGTCGCGGTGCCGCCGCCCATGTTGATCGCAAGCACGCCGTAACCGTAACCGGCGATGCCAAAGAACAGGGTCTGGCCGAACGACAGCATGCCGCCATAGCCCCACATCAGGCAGAGGCCGAGCGCCATGAAAATCCAGATCAGGAAGTAGGCGAAATTGCCGACATCGTAGGAGTCGGCGAACAGCGGGTAGGCCAGCGCTCCCCCCAACACAACGAGGAAGCAGGTCCAGAACATCCTGCCGCGTCCGAGCGTCTGTGGGCCTTCCAGCAGCCTCAACATCAACGATTCCCCCTAGCGCCCACGACGAACCAGCACGCTGGAGAGCCCTTCGGGCAACACGCGAATGATCAGGATGACGGCCACCAGCATACCGATCTGTCCGATGATCTGACCGTAGCTCGCGTTCAGCGCCATCCGGATCATCGCCAGGAACACGGCGGCCGGCGCCGTTCCGAGCAGAACGTTGGCGCCGCCGATCACGACGGTCACGAAGCTCTCGACCACGAAGGTCGCCCCCATGGTCGGGATCAGCGTCATGGTCGGCGCGTAGAGCGCTCCGCAAAGTCCGGCGAGGCCGGTGCCGATTCCGAAGCTGATGGCATAGATGCGGCCCGTGCGCGCGCCGAGTGCCTTCGCCATCGCCGCATTCTGCATGGTCGCGCGGGCGATCACGCCGAACCGCGTCTTCATGAAGATGATGTAGAGGCCGGCCAGCACCGCCACGGCGCAGGCGAACAGAACGAGGCGATAGGTCGAGAACGTGTAGCCGCCGATGGCAAAACTTCCCTCGGGCGTTCCGATGCCGCGCACGGCGGAGCCGACGATCAGCAGCATCGATTGCGTCACGATGAGGCTGAGGCCCCAGGTCGCGAGCAGCGAATCCAGCGGCCGCTTGTAGAAGCGCCGCACCACCAGGAACTCGACCAGGACACCGATGAGGCCCGCCGTCACTGCGGCCAGGATCTGCGCGACGGCGAGCGGCACGCCCAGATTGACCAGGCCAACGGTGACATAAGCGCCGCACATGATGAACTCGCCATGCGCCATGTTGATGACGCCCATCATGCCGAAAACGATGGCGAGGCCTGCGGCCGAGAGAATGAGGAACGCGAACACGTCGGCAAACTGATAGAATACCGAGAACACTTCAGCCGACATCTTGATCCCCTTGCCGCTCCCGGCGCCGCATCGTTGCGGCGCCGGCCTTGTTCAAGTTCGTGACGCTCAACACGAGCAAGATCCGTGCCCGGACGTCACGATTTCTTGGGGAGATGGCTCGGCGTGTACTGATCCTTGTCGTTCTTCTTGGTCAGATCGCAGCCGATCTCGCCCAGCCAATACGGCTGGATCGTGCCGTAGTCTTTCTCGACCTTCACCTCGTGCTTCGGCCCAACCGAGATCAGGCGCATGCGGTGCGAGGTGTGCTGACTCTTCGGATCGATGCAGACCTTGCCCTCGGGGGCATCGATGCAGGCATCGCCGGTCGCGATCACCTTGCGCATGTCCTCGAGCTTGGTCGACTTCGCCTTCTCGACCAGTGTCTTGTACATGTAGAGCGCGTTATAGGCATTGTAGCCCATGTCGTTGATGTAGAGCTCGTCGGGGAACTTGGCGTGCCAGCGCTTCTTGAACTCGGTCGCCTCCGGCGTGTCGATCTCCTCGAACCAGTTCGCGGTCGCGTGCATGTTGTTGAGCGCCGGCGGCTTGAAGCGCTTGTGCTCGAAGCCGAGCATGACCTTGATCGACGAGCCCATCGGCAGGTTGAGGTTGGCCGCGGCCGCCTGCTCGAAGAACGAATCCTGGGCGGCGCCGACGTTGATCGTGAGCAGCCAGTCCGGCTTCGCCTTCTGGATGTTCTGGATGGTCTGCGCGAACTGCGACACGCCGAGCGGGATGAACTCCTCGCCGACGACCTGGCCGCCGAGATCCTTCATGATCTTGCGGTTCCACTCGGCCGAGATCTGGCCGAAATTGTAGTCGGCGGCGATGACATAGACCTTCTTGCCGAATTTCTCGACCATCCAGGGAATCAGCGTCGAGAACTGCTGCTCGGGCACCGCGCCCATGCTGATCATGCTGGCGTCGCAGACGCCGCCTTCGTACTGGTTGGTGTAGAAGTACGGCGTGGTGGTACGATCGACGATCGGACGCAGCGCCTCGCGCGAGGCAGAGGTGATGCCGCCGATCAGCAGGTCGACCTTGTCGCGGTTGAGCAGACGCCGGCCGAACTCCTGATAGCGCGCATTGTCGCCCTGCGGATCGAGATGGATGAGCTCGATCTGCCGGCCCAGAATGCCGCCGCTCTTGTTGATTTCCTCCACGGCGAGCTGCGAGCCGTGCAGCTTCGGCATGCCCATGAAGGCGAGGTCGCCCGACACGTCCTCGAGCAGACCTATCTTCAGCGGCGGTTCCGCTGCATGAGCGCCAACGATCGATGCTGCCGTACCGAGCATCGCGCCGAGCAGAATAGCACGCAACTTACGTCCCGAATTCATCGTGATGTCCCCTGTTGTTGAAAGTGCTGACGTCATGGCTTGAGGTAATTCTTAAGGATCGATGCCCCCATCGTGTATTTGGGGTCGACCATGTTGCCGAGGCGCATGCGGCCGGCCTGGCTGAGCAGCATGTAGGCGTCGATCTCATCGAAGCCGTAATCGGCCGCCATCCACCGCACGAGCTCGCGATAGGCGATGCGGGCCGCGTCCTCGAGCGGACGCGCGCTGCCGATCGTCATGATGAAGTCCCTGGTCTCGAGCCTCGGCCACGCAAAGGTCCAGTCCTTGATCAGGTCAACCTGCAGCGTGACGGTCGCGCGCTGCTCCAGCGCCACGCCGGAGAGCTCGCCGTCGCCCTGCGTCGCGTGGCAGTCGCCGACGTAGAGCATCCCGCCGTCGGTGTGCACCGGGAAATAGATGATGGCGCCGGGCGCGACGTCGGGAAGATCCATGTTGCCGCCGTGATAGTCCGGCTGCAGCGAAGAGATCGCCTCGATCTCCGGCGAGACGCCGATCGTGCCGATGAAGGGCTCGTAGGGCAGCGTGAGCCTGTCGTTCCAGCGCACGCCGTTCCTGTCGACATGCACTTTCTTCACGCGTTCCGGCAGCGGCGGATTGAGCAGCGCCGTCGAGCCTGTCCCGACCAGTCCGCCGAATTCCGGAATGACGCAGGTCGTGCCGGCCGGCTGCTCGCCCCGGGTCTCGACGTCGCGAATGTGGATCGCAAGGCAATCGCCCTTCCTGGCGCCATTCACCGCGATCGGCCCACATTGCGGATTGAGATAGGGAAAGTTCAACTTCGCGGTGGGGCTGTCGGTCTCCTTGGTGAGCGCGCCACCAAAGGCATCTTCGGTCTCTACGACGACCACTCCGCCGGGATCTATCGACAGGGTCGGCTTGGCATAAGGACCGTAGACGTAGTGGAAGCCGCCCTGCTGCTCGATCGTGAGACTATGGGTCGTGCCACTCGCGCCCTTGGCGACGGCGCGCCTGGCCATGATGGATGTCTTCAACCAGTCTTCGGACATGTGATCGGCTCCTCGATTCAGATCGCGGGATGACGCTTGTGCCAGTCGGTCACGCGCTGGAACGCATCGCCCGCGCGAACGAGGAGTGCCTCGTCGAAATGACGCCCGACGAACTGGAAGCCGACCGGGCCGCCATTCGCCGCGAAGCCGCCGGGCAACGTCACGGTCGGGCTTCCCGTCATGTCGAACGGACATGTAAAGCGGAGCAGGCCTCCGATCAGCGAGGCGTCCTCTCCGAGCGCTGCCATCTTGGCAAGCGTCGGCGCCGCAAATGCCTGCGCCGGGATCGCAAGGAGATCGACCGTCTCGAACAGCGCGCGCACAGCGCCGCGAAACGCTTCGCGGCGGAGCACGATCTTCTGGTAGTCCATACCGGACTGTTGCCGCCCGAGATCGAGCAGGCCGGCCAGCGCCGGGCCGTATTGGTCCTTGCGCGCCGGATAGGTATCCTCGTGCGCGACCGCGACTTCGATGCCGCAGAGCGGGAACCAGTCGTCGATGATCGCCTTGGGATCGGGAAACGCAATTTCCTTGATCTTCGCCCCGAGATCGGCCGCCACCCGCAAACCCTCGGCCAGCACCTTGGCCGCATCTCCATCAGTGCCTTCGCTAGTCCAGCGCCGGTCGATGCCGATGGTCACATCGCGCAGATCGCCGGTCAGGCCGGCGAGATAATCGGGCACGGCCAGCGGCACCGCTGTCGTATCCTTGGGATCCTTGCCGGCGATGACGCCGAGGATGGCACCGCAATCGACCGCACTCCGCGCCATCGGGCCGATGTGGTCCAACGTCGCCGCAAGCTCGAATGCGCCATAACGGCTGACCCGTCCCCAGGTCGGTTTAAGTCCGGTGACTCCGTTCGCCGCGGACGGAAAGCGGATCGACCCGCCGGTATCGGTACCGAGCGAGCCGAAGCAAAGGCCCGCCGCGGTCGCAACGCCGGAGCCGCTCGAAGAGGCACCGGGCCAGAGATCCGCGTTCCACGGATTTCTCGGCGGGTCGATCTTCGGATGATGGTCGGCGTAAGCGCCTTCGGTCTGCTGCAGCTTGCCGAGGATGATCGCGCCGGCATCCTTCAGCCGTGCGACGACCGTTGCATCCTCAGTGGGGCGGAAGTCGCGATGGATCGTCATGCCATGCGCGGAAGGTGCGCCCTTCGCCCAGCAGAGATCCTTCACCGCCACCGGCACACCGTGCAGCGGCCCCTTGATTTTGCCGGAGGCGATCTCCTTCTCGGCCGCGGCTGCTTCCGCAAGCGCCGAGTCGGCCATGACATGCGCAAAACTCTTGAGCTTGCCGTCGAGCTCGTCGATCCGGCCGAGCAACGCCTTGGTGACTTCGACCGATGACAGTTCCTTTGCCTGGAGCTTTTGCCCGATCTCGACGAGTCCAAGATAATGGAGATCTGTTGCCGCCATTGCTCCTCATCCTCTTGCTCGACATGACACACGGTCGTCAGGCGCATGCGTCACCGTTCTGGCGATGCGGACGCATCGCCAGCTGTCCTGGCGGCAAAACGAAAAAAGCCACCCGCCCCTCCCGAATGAGGTGACGAATGGCTCAAATGCCGCGGCTATGATCTGTCGCTTAGGGTCCGTGATCGAACGAAGCAATTAGGTAGCAAAGAGCTGGACGTCATCGGCCAGATCAGCGCACGCGAGGTTCGACAGGTCGCCCTGTAGGAGAAAAGTCTAAGTAACTGCCCATCGTGTTGTCAACGATGCTGCCTGCCTAAATTTCGAGAGTGCTGCGCAGCAAAAGGGCAAGCCACTTGCGCTGTCGTCGGCGATGATGATTTCATGTTCGCGTTCCGCGACCGAAAGCCGTCAATGACAAAGCCGTCTGTTCCCGTTGGCATCGTCTGCTCGCAGTCCGGGCCATATCAGGCGATGGGCCGCGAGATCCTCAAGAGCGCGATCATGGCGGTCGACGAGATCAACGGCCAGGCGGAGTTCGACTTCTCGATCGCGCCCCATATCCGCGATCCCCGCGGCATCGTCTCCGAATATCACACGGTCTGCGACGACCTCATCCGCAACGTCGGCGTCGAGCACATCGTCGGCTGCTACACCTCGGCCTCGCGCAAGCAGGTGCTCCCCATCGTGGAGCGCACCGATCGCCTGCTCTGGTATCCCGCCCGCTATGAGGGCTTCGAGTGCTCGGACAACGTGATCTATGTCGGCGCCTCGCCCAATCACAACGTGTTGCCGCTGGTTCGTTACGTTCTCGACAACCTATCGCGGGAATTTTTCTGCGTCGGCTCCAACTACGTCTGGACATGGGAGACCAATCGCGTCACCCGCGAATTGGTCAGCGCGGCAAACGGCCACATCCTCGCGGAACGACTGCTCGAGCTCGGCGAAAGCGCGGTCGGGCACATCGTCGACGAGATCGTTCGCCGAAGGCCGCCAATCGTGTTCAACACTCTGGTCGGAAGCTCGAGCTACGACTTCATCCGCGCCTTCAACGCCGGCACCAAGGCTGCCGGCCTGGAGATTCCCATGCTGAGTTGCAGCCTGTGCGAGCCGGAACTAGCGATCGTCGGGCCTGCATCGGCCGGCTGCATCACGTCGTCAGCCTATTTCGAGAGCATTCGCTTGCCGGAGAACCGCGCCTTCGTCACGCGCTGGAGGGCGCGCTATGGCGAGGACAGCAGTCCCTCCGTCGACGGTCAATCCGCCTATGTCGCGGTGTATCTGCTGGCGCGCGCTCTGCAGCGCGCGGGCACGTCCGACATTGCCGAAGTGCGGCGCGCCGCGGCGGGATATCGCTACAATTCGCCGCAAGGGCCGGTGTGGATCGACGGCGGCAACAATCATTGCGTCCTTACACCGCGGCTTGCCGTCTCCAATCCGCAAGGACAGTTTGATATCTTCTGGGAAGCCGACGCGCCTGTTAAGCCTGACCCCTACCTGACGCAGCTCGACGTCGCCGTCAGCCCGTCGAAAGAAACCACGGCGGGCGGCGCATTGCCGAACGCGCCGCATTTGCGGGTTGTGAAATGAGCAGACCGTCTTCATTTTCGCTACGCGGACGCAAGGCTCTCGTCGCCATCAAAGACGAACGCGACGCAACCATCGTGCGACGCCAGTTCGAGCGCCTGGGACTCGAGGGTGTCGCATGGACGCCGGCGGAGCCCGTCGACTTCGCACCGGATCTGTCGTTGATCGACGACGAATTCCTGCCCCTGCTGCAACCGGCGCAACGCGCATTACTGACGCGATCACCTGTCATCGCCCTGCTCGGCACAGAGACGCCAAGCCGACTCAAGCTGGTGTTCGAACTCGATCCAGCTTCGTTTCTCATCAAGCCGTTGCGATCGGCCGGCATCTATGCAGCTCTCGTCATGGCATTCGAGCGGAACGAACGCACGAGCGAGTTGAAACAACAGATTTTCAAGCTCGAACAGCGTCTGCGGTCACGTCGCGTCGTGCTCGCCGCCGTTCTTCAGGTCATGCATTCGCATGCGCTCACCGAACCTGCTTCCTTTGCACTGATCCGAAGAACCGCGATGGAGCAGCGCAAGACGATCGAAGAGCTCTCGGCGGAAATAACGGCAAGGGGCATGCTTCCGCGCGCAACGGGTTAGATTGCTTCCTGTTGGGAACGATCCCGAGACGGAAGAATCGAGATCACCGATGCACAAACCGGTCTATCGGCGTTTCGAGGCGGCGTCCGTTCTTTTCTCTACGATCGCATGGCGGCCGACCGCCCGGACAACATGAGGGTCCACATCGACTTCAAGCACGATTTCGATGACAGCGCGGCGCAGCTGCCCCTATGCGTCGCCGACCTGGGCGTCAAAAACACCGCTTGAAAACCGTTCTAGTTCGGCCTTCTCGAACGGTCTGTCTCGCTAAGGTCTTGATTTGAATGGTGGGCGCACCAGGGCTCGAACCTGGGACCCGCTGATTAAGAGTCAGCTGCTCTACCAACTGAGCTATGCGCCCGAAAGGCCGGTCAAAGCCTTGCGAGGCCGGTCGTTTAGCAAAGCGATCCGGGTCTGGCAAGCGACCGGTCGCAAGTTTTCCAAGGTTCTTCCACAGCGCCGGAAAAGCGAAAAGCCGCTGGATTCCAGCGGCTTCGCCAGGGTTGATCCCAAGGGCTGATTCCCCGCAAAAACCCGCCTCGTTCAGAGCCGGCCCTCGCGGTCGCGGTCCTCGCCGGCGTCTCGGCCATGGTGGAAATGCTCCATGCCGTGCCCCATCATGCGGTCCATGCCGCGCTCCATGAAGTGGCGGTGCCGCGGGCCGTCCTCGCCGCCGCCGAACGGGCCGCGGTGGCGGGTCAGCACGGCGAGGCGCCGCTTCTGGCCCTCGTCCAGGGTCTTGTAGAGCGGATCGGCGGCGTCGGCGATCTTCTTCAGGGCCGCGGACGTCGCGCCCATGTCCTCGGCACGCTGGCGCAGACGGGCGACCGGATCGTCCACCTTGTCGGCGTCCTTGCCGGCATCGCCGGGACCGGCATTCATCCGTGCATTGGCGCGGTCGATGCGCAGCTTGGCGAGGTCGCGCACGGCAGCCTCGACCGGCGGCCAGAGCTTCTCCTGATCGGCGTTGAGCTTCAGCCCGGCATGGACGGCGGCGATCCGCGCATCGACGAGGGCGGCGCGATCCTCCGGGTTCATGCGCATGTGGCGGACGTGCTCCATCCACGGGCGATGGTATTGGGCGTAGACCGCGCCTGAGCCGGCGATGCTGAGCACGGCGATGGCGGCGATGGTGAACTTCTTCATCCGAACCTCCTCTGGAAGGATGTTCATGAAGATGGGCGCGGTGCGGCTGACGCGCAACTTACAAGTTGGACAGGGAGCGCGTCCTTACCAAGATGTAACGAGCGATTTTACCTCCAGAATCGGAATCGTTCGCAACAAAAAGGCTTCCGTGCAGACCGCACGGAAGCCTTCGTTCGTCGCTACACGGATCAGTTGGTCGTGCTCTTGGCCTCTTTGAGGAATTCGTCGATCAGCGGCTGACCGATGCGGCTTGCGGCATCCTTGTAGACCGGCTCCATGGCCTTGCGCATCGCCTCGCTTTGCTCCGCCGTGAGCTTGATGATCTCGCTCTTGCCGCTCTTCTTGATTTCGGCGAGCGCGTCGTCGTTCTCCTTCTGGGACTGCGTGTTGCCGAAGTCGGTCGCTTCCTTCATCGCCTTGTTGAGCGGGTCGCGGATGTCGGCCGGCAGATCGTCCCAGAACTTCTTGTTCACGATCACGACGTAGCCGATATAGCCGTGATTGGTCTCGGTGATGTACTTCTGCACCTCGTGCATCTTCTGGGTATAGATGTTCGACCAGGTGTTCTCCTGGCCGTCGACCACGCCGGTCTGCAGCGCCTGATAGACTTCGGAGAACGCCATCACCTGCGGCAGCGAGCCGAGCGCCTTGAACTGGGCCTGCAGCACGCGCGAGGACTGGATGCGGAACTTGACGCCCTGATAGTCGGCGGGCGTGATCAACTTCTTGTTCGCGCTCATCTGCTTGAAGCCGTTGTCCCAATAGGCAAGGCCGGTGATGCCCTTGGCATCCAGCAGCTTCAGCAGCCTCGTGCCGAGCGGCCCTTCCGTCACCTTCCGCAGCGTCTTGATGTCGGGCAGGATGTAGGGCAGATCGAACACCTCGAACTCGCGGATGCCGAGCGGCCCGAACTTGGAATTGGAGGGCGCCAGCATCTGCACGCTGCCGAGCTGGAGCGCCTCGAGCTCTTCCTTGTCCTTGTACAGCGTCGAGTTCGGGTAGACCTCGACCTTGACCTTGCCGGCGGTATATTTCTCGGCCAGCTCCTTGAACTTCTCCGCCGCCTTGCCCTTCGGCGTGTCGGTGGCGACGACGTGGCTGAACTTGATGATGATCGGCGATTGGGCCGATGCCGGCCCGGCCAGCCCGAGTGCCAATGCCGCGATGGACGCGGCGATCGCGAAGGTGCGCATAATCTCTCCCTGGTGCTATTTGGGCCGCCCGGCATGCGGGCGGCCGATCCTCTTTGCCCGGCTGCATTCATACAGGCCGGCCTCGCCAGAGGCTATTGGCCGTTAGCAGGGCGGGTAGTCATGGTGAATGCCGCCTGCGCTCCCTCTCCCGCCTTGGGTTGGGGAGAGGGTGTTTCGGCAACGGGACATTGCCCCGTGGGGAAAGAACCCTCACCCGCCACGCTTCGCGTGTCGGCCTCTCCCGCAAGCGGGAGAGGCGAAGAAACGTCAGCTCGCCGCGGCCGTGGTCACGGTGTCGCGCTGGCGCTTCATGACGATCTTGTTGAGCGCACCGAGATAGGCCTTGGCCGAGGCCACCAGCGTATCCGGATCCGCCGCGCGCGCCGTCATCGAGCGGCCGTCCTGCGCCAGCCGCACCGACACTTCCGCCTGCGCGTCGGTACCCTCGGTGACGGCGTGGACCTGGTACAGCTCCAGCTTGGCCTCGTGCGGCACCAGGCGCTTGATGCAGTTGAACACGGCATCGACCGGACCGTTGCCCTCGGCCTCCTCGATTCTGATCTGGCCGTCGACGTCGAGCTTCATGGTCGCGCGCTGCGGGCCGTGGGTGCCGGCGATCACGGTCAGCGAGGCCAGCTTGATGCGATCGTGCGAGGCCGCCATCTCCTCGTCGACCAGCGCCTCGATGTCCTCGTCGTAGATGTCCTTCTTGCGATCGGCCAGCGCCTTCATCCGCGTGAACGCGTCTTCCAGCTGGTTGGGGCCGAGCTTGTAGCCCATCTCCTCCAGCTTGTGCACGAAGGCATGGCGGCCGGAGTGCTTGCCGAGCACCAGCGAGGACTGCTTCAGGCCGACCATCTCCGGCCGCATGATCTCGTAGGTCGAGGCGTCCTTCAACACGCCGTCCTGGTGGATGCCGCTCTCATGCGCGAACGCGTTGCGGCCGACGATCGCCTTGTTGTACTGCACGGGGAACGAGGTCGCCGCCGACACCACCTTGGAGGCGCGGGTGAGCTGGGTGGTGTCGATCTTGTTCCAGTAGGGGAATTTGTCGTTGCGCACGTTGATCGCCATCACGATCTCTTCGAGCGCGGCGTTGCCGGCACGCTCGCCGATGCCGTTGATGGTGCACTCGACCTGGCGTGCGCCGCCGACGATGCCGGCCAGCGAGTTCGCGACCGCCATGCCGAGATCGTTATGGCAGTGCACGGAGAAAATCGCCTTGTCCGAGTTCGGCACGCGCTCGATCAGCGTCTTCATGAAGTGCGTGTATTCCTCCGGCACCGTGTAGCCGACGGTGTCGGGGATGTTCACCGTGGTGGCGCCGGCCTTGATCACGGCCTCGACGATGCGGCACAGGAAGTCCATCTCGCTGCGGGTGCCGTCCTCGGCCGACCATTCGACGTCGTCGATCTGGTTGCGGGCACGCGCGACCATGGCAACCGAGGTCTCGAGCACTTCTTCCGGCGTCTTGTTCAATTTCACCCGCATGTGCAACGGCGAGGTCGCGATCACGGTGTGAACGCGGCCGCGCTTGGCGAACTTCACCGCCTCAGCGCAGCGGTCGATGTCGGCCGGATGGGCGCGCGACAGACCGGCGATCACGGAATTCTTGGAGCGGCGGGCGATCTCGCTCACCGCTTCGAAGTCACCCTGCGAGGTGATCGGAAAGCCGGCTTCGATGACATCGACGCCCATATCGTCCAGCAGCTCGGCGACCTCCAACTTTTCCTCGAAGGTCATGGTGGCGCCGGGGCACTGCTCGCCGTCGCGCAGGGTGGTGTCGAAAATGATGACGCGGTCCTTCTCGGACTTGTTCACGGTGGCCATTTCAGATTTCCTTTTGAGCTTTTGCGCCGTTCAGGCCGTCCTGGTCCCTGGCGCTTGAGGTGTCCGGTGATCTCGACCAGCCCCTGAGCGCCCAGGCGCATGGCGCCCAGCCGGCCCTCAGGGGCAGCTAAGAAGAAGCCCGCCAATCAGCAGGGTGGGCAGCAGCGCGGCCGGGATCGTGGCGGCGGCCAGAGCCACCTCCCCCGAAATCCTCTCGATTTGGCCGCGAATCAGCATTGCCGGACCCTTTGAGCCCTCAAATCCTCGGTCAAAACCGTTGACGGTTGGTTGCCGGGAGGCTCAGTGGCCTGTTTCTAGACGAGAAATGGCCGCAACTGCAACGCCAAAAGATGGTCAGGGGGACTGACCTGGTTGGGCGGGGCGGCTCTCGCGTGTCCCGGACAAGCCGCGACGCGTCGAGCGTTGCGGCGCAGAGCCGGGACCCAGGGGCGGCACCGCACCATGCGGATGGATGGGCCCCGGCTCTGCAGCGCACCACTTCGTGCTGCGCTGGGTCCGGGGCACGAGAGCGGTGGGTGGGGCGCGCCGTCTCAGTCGTCATTGCGAGCGCAGCGAAGCAATCCAGACTGCGTCCGCGGAGGCAGTGTCGTAGGGTGGGCAAAGGCGCACTTGCGCCGTGCCCACGACCTTTCAAATGCGGAGATAGACGCGTGGGCACGCTGCGCTTTGCCCACCCTACGAGATCGAGGTTGTGACATGCAGCTCGACTCACAGACACGCCTTCGCAGCCTCGCGGCTGAATTCGCCCGAGCTTTGCTTCATCTTTCACCCTCTAAATCCAAGAGGGCGCAGGGAAGGCCGGGTGCTGACAACGCACCCGCGGTCTGCTGCGCAAAATGCACACGCAGAAGAACCGCACAGCAGCATACAGGTGGTGCCGATCACTCGGCCTTCCCTGCGCGATGGTCGGACGGCTTATGCCGTGCTCTCCCGGGAGCCGAACTTTCCTTCTGGCCTCCCTCGCCCCGCGAATTGGATGATGCAGTCTGCCCGGTTGGGCTCGCTCGCACCTCCGCGGAAGCTTGACCGTAGCAACGACGGCCAGGACCACACGGTTTTGCCGTACGCGCATTCGTTCGCACCACAGGGTCGACAGCATCGTGCACGTAGCCATCGAATGTTGGCGCGACGAACTGAACAGCGCCGTTCGTCTGCACGCGGGTGTCGGGCTCACAGGGACTACCCGCCCTGCCCTGCCGCGTCCACCGCAAGCCCGGCTCGCGATCAAGACGACCTCGAGATCGCCCCTCCTGGATGAGCCGGGATGGGCGACACATACGTCAAAACCGAATTTCGGTAAAGTGGAATATTTTCACGCGGACGGATTGACAGAGGCCGACACAGGCACGGTGCCGTAGCCCGGATGGAGCGCAAGCGTAATCCGGGACGATGCGAGATGCCGGGCGAGCGGTCCCGGATTGCGCGGAGCCTGTCATCGGGCGGCGCTTCGCGCCGACCCGTTGGCTCCATCCGGGCTACAAGAACAGCGCCTCTATCCCGCGCGGCGGGCGCGGGCTCTGCTTTCCCAGCGGTTCAGCATTTGGCCGAGCTCGCCGTTGACCACGGGGACGGCCGTGATGGCGCTCGTGATCTCGTTGGTGTTGGCCGGCGCGTTCGCGTTGAGCCAGTCCGGCTCGGTGTATTCGCGCCAGCGGCGGGCCTCCGCGCGCCGCTTGTTGGAGATGTGGTCACGCGTGAAATAGCCGGCCGCGAATGCGATCCCCAGCAACACGATCAATACGACGACGCCAGCCACGTTCAACTCCGTTCATCGCCCCCGGAGGGTGTCTGCGTGGCAATACGCGCGAAATCATGGCTTGAGCCGGGCCGAATGCGTTGCATGCCGCGCTTTGCCGCAAGCAATTTTTGCGCTGGCCTGCGGAACATTTTCGAGCCCTGCGGACTGCGCAAGGCAGACGCGGAGCGCGCCGCTCCAAACGCATTCGAATATGACGGGATTGCGGCCTCCGACATCGCGCGAGAGCAATTCCAGTCTCGCAACCGGCGCCGGACCGCATTAACCTCCAGTTGCTCGGCCGGATCAACTGGCCAGCCGAACGATATTGGGAGGACGCCATGACACGCCAGGAACAGCGTGAGCACGAGCTTGCGCTTTCACGACGAACACTTGTCCGGGGGCTTGCGCTTGGCGCTGCGGCCACCGTCGCCGGCCCTGCGCTGGCCCAGACCGGACCCGCCGCACCGCCGACCACCATCACCAATCCGCCGCGCGATTTCGGACCTCACGGCGCGCCGACCACTTATTTCTGGGACCCCGACATCATCGCGGTCGATCCCTCCTTCAACGATCTCGCGCAGCCCAACACCGCGATCAAGCGTCTTTACACCGGTGTGCTGTGGGCCGAGGGCCCGGCATGGAGCGCGCAAGGACGATACCTGTTGTGGAGCGACATTCCCAACAACCGGCAGATGCGCTGGAGCGAAGACGACGGCCGCGTCAGCGTGTTTCGCACCCCCTCCAACAATTCCAACGGCAACTCGTTCGACTTCCAGGGCCGCCAGCTTTCCTGCGAGCATCTGACCCGCCGGGTGACGCGCTACGAGCATGACGGCACCGCCACGGTGCTGGCCGACTCCTATCAGGGCAAGAAGCTGAACTCGCCGAACGATGTCGTCGCGCATCCCGACGGCAGCTACTGGTTCACCGATCCGCCTTATGGCGGCCAGCTCTACGAAGGCGAGCCTGACGTCGCGGGCGGCCCGAGCAATGCGGGCGGCAAGCTCAATCCGCGCATCGGGCAGCCGGCCGGCTTCACACCGGGCAGGCGCGAGCTGCCGACCAATTGCTATCGCATCGATCCCTCCGGCCGCGTCGACCTCGTCGTCACCGAGGACCAGGTGCCCGATCCGAACGGCCTCTGCTTCTCGCCCGACTACAAGAAGCTCTACATCGCCTCCACCGGCAAGGGACCGGGCGATACCGGCCCCGGCGGCAAGGGCGAGATCTTCGTGTTCGACGTCGGCAGCGACAACAAGCTGTCCAACCTCAAGAAGTTCAGCGATTGCGTAGTCGACGGCGTGAAGTGCGGGCCGGACGGCCTGCGCTGCGACGTCAACGGCAATCTATGGGCCTCCAGCAATGCCGGCCGCGCCGTCGGCTATAGCGGCGTGACGGTGTGGTCGCCCGAGGGCAAGCTGCTCGGCCGCATCCGCCTGCCGGAGGTGTGCGGCAACGTCTGCTTCGGCGGCCCCAAGCGCAACCGCCTGTTCATGGCCGCGAGCCAGTCGCTCTACGCGGTGTTCACGGCAACGCAGGGCGCAGGGCCGGGCTGAGAGTGCACCGCTATCGTAAGGTGGGCAAAGGCGCAAAGCGCCGTGCCCACCTTCTGTTTCCGTATTGAATGAGTCGTGGGCACGCTGCGCTTTGCCCACCCGACGGCACCTGCAGGCAGGACAACGGAGGTGACTCCCCGACAAAGCGCGTGATACTTGAGCCATGGCAGATAAAATTCGCGTCGTTGTTCTCTATGGTGGCAGATCAGGTGAGCACGAGGTCTCGCTGAAATCCGCCGCCTCCGTGCTCAGGCATCTCGACCGCTCGCGCTTCGAGATCATCCCCGTCTCCATCGACAAGGCAGGACGGTGGCAGTGGAGTGATCTGCATGCGATCGATCAGGCGCAGGCGGCGTCCTTGCCGATCCTGCCCGACGCACCCGAAATACGGCTCGCCCGAACACCCGACGGACGCTGCGCGCTCATGCCGATCTCCGAAAGCGGAGCTGGCCCGCTCGATATCGACGTGGTCTTTCCGGTCCTGCACGGGCCGCTCTGCGAGGACGGCGCCGTGCAGGGCCTCCTGGAACTGGCTGAGGTTGCCTATGTTGGGTCGGGCGTTCTCGCCTCCGCCGTCAGCATGGACAAGGATATCGCCAAACGCCTCGCCGGATTAGCCGGCATTCCGGTCGCGCCCTATCGCGTGCTGACCCGCAAGGCCTTCGCCCGGGACCGCGCCGCATCGGTTGCCAAGGCGACCGATGGCTTGGCGCTCCCGGTCTTCGTCAAGCCCTGCAACATGGGCTCCAGCGTCGGCATTCACAAGGTCAAGACCTGGGATGCGCTCGGCGCGGCGCTCGACGACGCATTTCGCTATGACGTCAAGGTGCTGGTCGAACAGGGCATAGACGCCCGAGAGATCGAGGTCGCGGTGCTCGATGGCGAGACGCCGTTCGCGAGCGTCGCCAGCGAGCTCAATCCCAACGCCCATCACGAATTCTACTCGTATGAGGCCAAGTATCTGGACCCCGACGGCGCCCGGGTCGATCTTCCGGCCAGGCTCGACGCCGCCCAGATGGCGCGCGTGCGCATGCTCGCGGTGCAGGTCTTCGCGGCCCTCGAATGCAGCGACCTCGCGCGCGTCGACTTCTTCCTGGACCGGCACTCCGGCGAATTCTATTTCAACGAGATCAACACCCTGCCCGGCTTCACGTCGATCAGCATGTACCCGAAGATGATGGAAGCCTCCGGCGTATCCTATGGCGAGCTGCTGACCCGTCTCGTCGACCTGGCACTGGATCGGCACCTGCAGCGTCGATCGCTGGAACGCGCCTACGCAAGCTAGGTTATCTGTCGGCACAGGCGACACCTGATCGCCGCGCGAAGCATGCGCCGCGCGGAGCCGCTCCCGCCGCGGCCGGAGGATCCAGATGGATGATCGATCAGAACCGACCGGCCGCCTGATGCAGGACGATGGCTTCGTCCGGGTGCGGGGCGCACGCGAGCACAATCTCAGGAACGTCGATGTCCGCATTCCCCGCAACGCGCTCGTGGTGTTCACGGGCGTGTCGGGCTCCGGCAAATCCTCGCTCGCCTTTGGAACGATCTACGCCGAGGCGCAGCGGCGCTATCTGGAGTCGGTATCGCCTTACGCGCGTCGGCTCTTCCACCAGATGCAAGTCCCTGAAGTCGACGACATCGAGGGCCTGCCGCCCGCGGTCGCGCTTCAGCAGCAGCGCGGAGCGCCGACAACACGGTCGTCGGTCGGCAGCGTCACCACCATCTCGAACCTGCTGCGAATGCTCTATTCCCGCGCCGGCGACTATCCGCGGGGACAATCGATGCTCTATGCGGAGGCGTTCTCGCCGAACACGCCGGAGGGCGCCTGCCCGACCTGCCACGGTATCGGCCGGATGC
Source organism: Bradyrhizobium sp. WBOS08 (assembly GCF_024585125.1). Classification (NCBI taxonomy): domain Bacteria; kingdom Pseudomonadati; phylum Pseudomonadota; class Alphaproteobacteria; order Hyphomicrobiales; family Nitrobacteraceae; genus Bradyrhizobium; species Bradyrhizobium sp. WBOS08. The sequence goes on from NZ_CP028988.1 coordinate 269,792, forward strand.
TCGACGTGACCGAAAAGTCCATGGTGCCCGACGATACCAAGACGATCCGCGAGCGCGCGGTCGCGGCCTGGCCGAGCGCCTGGCAGGGACAAAACCTCCGGGACATCCTCACGACTCTCGGCTACGACGTCGACAAGCCCTGGCGCGAGATCCCGAAGAAGGACCGCGACTGGATCCTCTTTACCGAGGAGCAGCCGACCGTTCCTGTTTATGCCGGCTACGACGCCGCCGAGGTCAAGCGCGCCCTGCGCCGCAAGGAAGAGCCGAGCTATCAGGGCACCTTCACCGGCGCCAAGCGCTACGTGATGCAGACCTACGCCAAGTCCGAGAGCGCGATGATGAAGCGCCGCGTCGCGCAATTCATGATCACGCGCGACTGCCCGACCTGCCATGGCACGAGGTTGAAGCCCGAGGCCCTCAAGGTGAGGTTCGCCGGGCTCAACATCGCCGAGATGTCGCACCTGCCGCTCTCGCAGCTGCACCAGCTCATCAAGCCGTTTGCAACAGCATCTGCGGTCAGGTCGGAGAAGGCCGTTGTCGCCAGACGCATCTGCGAGGATCTTTCGGCCCGGCTCGCCGTCCTGCTCGACCTCGGCCTCGGCTATCTCGCCTGCGAGCGCAGCACGCCGACGCTGTCGCCGGGCGAATTGCAGCGGCTGCGTCTGGCAACGCAAGTCCGCTCCAACCTGTTCGGCGTCGTCTACGTGCTCGACGAGCCGTCCGCAGGCCTGCATCCCGCCGACACCGAGGCGCTGCTGCGGGCGCTGGACCGACTGAAGCACGCCGGCAACTCGATCTTCGTGGTCGAGCACGAAATCGAGGTGATCAGGCATGCCGACTGGCTGGTGGACGTCGGCCCCGATGCCGGCGAAGGCGGCGGGCACATCCTCTACAGCGGGCCGCCGGCAGGGCTCGACGACATCGCGCAATCGCGTACCGCGCACTATCTGTCGCGACCAAGAAAGCCGCTGCCGACTGTTCGTCGCGAGCCGAAGGGGCATCTGAAAATCAGGGGCGTGGTCCGCAACAATCTTCGCGGCCTCGACATCGACATTCCCTTGGGCGTCATCGCTGGCATCACCGGCGTGTCCGGCTCCGGCAAATCGAGCCTGATCAGCCAGTTTCTCGTCGACACCGTGGCCGCTCATCTCGGCCACACGCTTGCTGCCGATTCCGATGACGACAGCCTGGCGCCGACGGTCGAGACATTGGGCGGCAGGATCGTTGCCGGCCTCGACCAGGTGAACCGGCTCGTCGTGGTCGATCAGAAGCCGATCGGACGCACGCCGCGCTCCAACCTTGCGACCTATACCGGCCTGTTCGACCATGTGCGGCGGCTGTTCGCGGCAACGCCGCAGGCGAAGTCTCGCCGCTACGATGCCGGCCGGTTCTCGTTCAACGTCGCCAAGGGCCGCTGTGCGACCTGCGAGGGCGAGGGTTTCGTCTGCGTCGAGCTGCTGTTCTTGCCCAGCGTCTACGCGCCCTGCCCGACCTGCAAGGGCGCGCGCTACAACGACAAGACGCTCGAGGTGAAGATCCGCGGCAAGTCCATTGCGGATGTGCTGGCGATGCGCGTCGACGACGCCTTCGCGTTCTTCCAAGGCGATGCCACGCTGAAGCGCTCGCTCTCGGTCGTGCGCGAGGTCGGCCTCGGCTATATCCGCCTGGGCCAGTCCGCCACCGAATTGTCCGGCGGCGAAGCTCAGCGCATCAAGCTCGCGACCGAGCTGATGCGTCCGCAGCGCGGGAACACGCTCTATGTCCTGGACGAGCCCACCACCGGCCTGCACCCGCGCGACGTCGAACGGCTGATCGCCCAGCTCGAGCGGATCGTCGAGGCCGGCAGCAGCGTGATCGTGGTCGAGCACGACATGGACGTCGTGGCCCACAGCGACTGGATCGTCGATCTCGGCCCCGGCGCCGGTGACGAGGGCGGCCGCATCGTCGTGGCGGGAACGCCTGAACAGGTCGCCAAGGCCGGCGGCAAGACCGCGCGCTATCTGGCCCGGCGCTTGACCCAGTGATCACACGTTATCTCCCGCCTCGCCGTCATTTCGCATTTGCGTTACATGCCGCGTGCGGCCGACCTCGACTTTCGCGATGTTGACTTTCCGTCGGCGCGCTCCCCATACTTCGCAAAAAACAACAACCAATCATAAGACGGTTTTGAGGGAGGATAGGATGCCGACTTCACGCAGGCAGCTGCTGAAGGGTACGGCGGCTGCCGCCGCCACGCTCAGCCTCGATTGGACCCGGGCCCAGGCGCAGGCCGAGAATTTGCGCATCGGCCTGATCTACGATCTCACCGGCCCGTTCGCCGCCGGCGGCTCGGTCGCCTCCTCCGTCGGCGCGCAGATCGCCATCGACCTCGTCAACGAGAAGGGCGGCATCGGTGGCAAATACAAGGTCGCTCCCGTCGCCGCGGATTCCCAGAGCAAGCCCGACGTCGCGATCAACGAGGCGGAACGCCTGATCAGCCAGGAGAAGATCGACATCCTCAACGGCGTCTATGCGAGCTCGCACGCGGTGCCGCTCGCGGCCAAGGTCGAGCAGCAGAAGAAGATTCTCTGGATCACGACCGCGGTCTCCACCGCCGTGTTCAAGGACAAGAACCTGCAATACGTGTTCCGCGCGCAGATTCACTCGGATCAATACGGCCAGGCCTTCGCCGCCTTCCTTACCGAGCATGCCAAGGCCAAGCTCGGCATGGAGGCCAAGGACGTCAAGGTCGCGTTGATCCACGAGGACGGCCCCTATGGCGTCGGCGTCGCCTCGGCCGACGAGGCCTATGCCAAGGAGGCCGGCATTCCTGTGGTGCTGCGCGAGGGCTATTCGGCTTCCGCGCCCGACCTGTCGGTGCTCGTCACCAAGATCAAGCGTGCCAAGGCCGACGTGATCTCGCATGCCGGCTACAATCCCGACATCACCCTGTTCCTGCGCCAGGCGCGCGAGAGCGGATTGCGCTTCAAGATGCTGTTCGGCGCCGGCGCGGGCTACAGTCAGCTCGACAAGCTGCGCGCGACGTTTGGGACCGACATCGACAATTTCTGCAACATCGACCCGGTGCCGGCGCAGCTGCTCGATCCCGCCAAGCTCGCGCCCGGCATGGGCGAGCTGATCAAGACCATGGTCTCGCGCTATCAGGCCAAGACCGGCGCCACCGACGTGCCGCCGCATTGCTCGATGGGCTTCAACCAGACCTGGGTGCTGCTCAACAACGTGCTGCCGGTCGCCAAGGAGAAGTACGGCAGCTTCGAGCCCGAGGCCATTCGCAAAGCCGCGCTCGACGTCGACATTCCCGCCGGCGGCACCATCCAGGGCTACGGCGTGAAGTTCTTCCCGCCGGGCACGCCGCTCTCCGGCCAGAACGAACGCTCGACCCCGGTGGTGATGCAGAATGCCGGCGAGCACATCTCGGTGGTGTGGCCGACCAACATCCGCACGCGGGACCCGGTATTCCCGCTGCCGAAGGGCTCGACCTACGGGGCGTAGCTTTGCTCCCCGCGAAGGCGGTGCACCCTCTCCCCTTGTGGGAGAGGGTGGCTCGCCGCGCAAGCGGCGAAACGGGTGAGGGGTATCTCTCCGCGAGTCCAACTCCTGGCGAGCTCGCGGAGAGATACCCCTCATCCGGCGCTTCGCGCCACCTTCTCCCACAAGGGGAGAAGGATTGCAGCGTGCTCGCGGCAACGATCTCCCCTACAACACCACCCGTCGCCCCTCCTCCGCCGCCCAATAACCCGCATAGTTCACCTTGATCGTCTCATAGGCCAGCGCGAGATCGGACAGCGGCTGCCGCCCGCTCGCCACGCATTCCATGAAGTCCTGGATCTCCTGCAGATAGCCGCGCGTCCATTCCTCCTCGAGGCAGACATATTGCCAGCCGGTTTTGCGGTCGACCTTCTCCGTGATGTAGACCGAGGCGAGCTTCTCCTCGCTGGTCTGGTAGCTCATCAGGTGATTGTTCGGCGTGATGTTGGCGAACAGCGAGCCGCCGGACGTGTAGGTCTCGATCAGGTTGCGCACGCCGCCCATGATCATGTCGCCGGAGAACACGGTCGCCTTGGTGCCGTCGGAGAAGGTCGCGGTGAGCGTGCCCCAGTCCTCGACGTCGATGGGATTGGCCTTGATGTAGGTGCGCTCCTCGGGCTTGAGGCCGGCGGTGACGTTGCCGACGTCACAGGTGACGCTGGCGACGCCAATGGTCTCGCCGCGCGCCCTGGCCTCGACCTGCTTCAGATAGAGCACGGCCGAGAGCGGATGGCAGCCCATGCGGATCAGCGAGCCGCCGCCGGTCATCGCCCATTGCGCGGCATGGGCCGCATGCGAGCCGGAATGGCTCTCCTCGCCCTTCATGAACAGGATCTTGTCCTTGGTCGCCTTGATGATCTCCGCGATCTTGGTCACCGCGGGCGCATAGACCCAGTCCTCGGCATACATGAAGAGCTTGCCGGTGCGCTCGATCGCGGCGCGCGTCTTGTCCATCTCCTCGATCACGCGCTCGTACATCAGCGCCTTCGGCACGTGCCGGCCGATCGGCCGCACATCGCCGTCGCGGCCGAAATAGCCGGCGAAAGGCTTTTCGCAGATCACGTGCTTGCCGGCCTGCATCGCCGCAACGATCATTTCCGCGTGAAGATTGGGCGGGGTGCAGATGTCGACGACGTCGATCGCGCCGTCCGCGATCAAATCGGCGAAGCTGCGATAGACGCGTGCGATGCTGTGGCGGCTGGCGAATTCGACGACACCGTCGCCGCGCGCGGCCACCGCGGCAACCTCGACATCGACGCCATAGACGCGCCGGAACGCGTACATGTGCAGCTCCGACACGAAGCCGCAGCCGACGAGTCCCACCCTGATCCCAGCCATAGCCCCTCCCTCTCGCTTTGGGCGGCACTATAGCGCGCGGGCCGGCCTATTCCACGGAGACCCGCACCACGCCGGCGCTCATCATGCCTAGCGCGCGGGCGGCCGGCACCGAGAGATCGACGATCCGGCCGCGAATGAAGGGGCCGCGATCGTTGACGCGGCACTGGATCGTGCGGCTGCCATAGGACACCCTGAGCACGCTGCCAAACGGGCGCGTGCGGTGCGCGCAGGTCAGCTCGCCGCCCTTGCCGGCTTTTCCATAGCCGTAATACGAGGCAAGGCCAGTTTCGGCCTGGGCAACGGAAATTGCACAAAGCGAAAATCCGGCCAGAGAAAAGAAAAACGTGGTTTGCGCGCGCACGGCACCGCTCCAGGTTGCCCTGCCCGGCGCTGCAAACGTCGCTTTGTTCCCTCGGGTTCCAACAACACTGCCGCGCAACGCGCGACAGTGCGATCACAGATTATTTCCGTCTGTGAAGACCGCTTCTTCTCCGTGTAACAAGACGTCCGCGCGCTCAACCTAGGGCGGCGGGATGCCCGAACGTTGCTCAAAGCCGCCCTGCCTCATCTCGCGGCGACCCTGCTCATGCAGTTCGTCTGCATGAGCTGATTGCTCGCGCTCGCACCGACCGCGTGCGACACTCACCAATGTCGGCGGTAGTAGTGACGGTGATAGACCCGGTGCGGCCGGTAATAGCCATAGCCGTAGTACGGACGGTACGGCCGGTAATAGCCATAGTACGGACGGTAGGGCCGATAATAGCGCGGATAGGCATAGACCGGCGCGTAGCCGTAGCCGTAATAGGCGGGGGCATAACCATAGCCATAGCCGTAGCCCGGATAGCCGTAGCCGCCGTAATAATAGGGTCTGCCGTAATAGCCATACGGCGCGCCGCCGGCGATGGCGCCGCCGATGATTGCACCTGCGGCGAGGCCACCAATGGCTAATCCCCATCCGCCGCCGCGCCAATGCACCGGCGTGACGTCGTCGCCGACCGCCGCCTTCATGGTCGCGACGTTGGTCGGCAGAGGGGCCGCCGCCGCCTGCTGGATTTGGCCGGCGATGACCACGCCGGCCAGCGAACAGGCAATTGCCGTTTTCCAGAACCTCATCGTCTTAGCTCCTGTCTGACGTTTCGCTTGGAAAAGGATCGCAGCGGCATGATCGGGCATCGTTGCGTTATGTCAAATCCCGGATCTTGGAGCCGGAATTTTGCGTGCGGCGCACAAGTCCCATTCATGCCTCCTGGCGAGAGGGCCGTCGGCGTGCAAAGCGCCCGAACCATCCGCCGCCCGGCGTCGCCGCCGCGGTGCCGGAGCCGGAGCCGGGCGGGCAGAGCATTAAGCTTCCCGCGCTCGCAACCAACAACCTACTTCACGATTTACTATGCGTACCGCTACTATCTGTTCCAAGGGCGCGAGGACTTCTCGCGACAAATGGCCTCGGTCTGCGCCGGGCGTGAGTGGGAGGATGACATGAGTGCCGTCGGTAATGAACCGCTCGCCCGTCAGGCGTTGGCGTTCGTCCTGGCTGGCGGACGCGGCAGCCGGCTCCTGGAGCTGACTGACCGGCGCGCCAAGCCCGCCGTCTATTTCGGCGGCAAGTCCCGCATCATCGATTTCGCGCTGTCGAATGCCGTCAATTCAGGCATCCGCCGCATCGCGGTCGCCACCCAATACAAGGCACACAGCCTGATCCGGCATCTCCAGATGGGCTGGAACTTCTTCCGCCCCGAGCGCAACGAGAGCTTCGACATCCTCCCCGCGAGCCAGCGCGTCTCCGAGAACATGTGGTATGTCGGCACGGCGGATGCGGTCTACCAGAATATCGACATCATCGAATCCCACGCCTGCCGCTTCATCGTGGTGCTGGCCGGCGACCATATCTACAAGATGGACTACGAGGTGATGCTGCGCCAGCACGTCGAGAGCGGCGCCGACGTCACGGTCGGCTGCCTGGAGATGCCGCGCGCGGAATCTTCCGGATTCGGCATCATGCATGTCGACGAGAACGGCTGGATTCAGGAGTTCCTGGAGAAGCCGAAGGATCCGCCGCCGATGCCGGGCAAGCCGGACGTCTCGCTCGCCAGCATGGGCATCTACGTCTTCAACGCAAAGTTTCTGTTCGACCAGCTCAAGCGCGACGCCGAGGACCCGGACTCCAACCACGATTTCGGCAAGGACATCATTCCCTACCTCGTCAAGAACGGCCGCGCCATCGCACACCAGTTCTCGACCTCCTGCGTCCGCTCCAGCCGCAACAACACCGCCTATTGGCGTGACGTCGGCACGGTCGACGCCTACTGGTCCGCCAATATCGATCTCACCGACGTGGTGCCGGAGCTCGACCTGTTCGACCGCGCCTGGCCGATCTGGTCCTATTCGGAGATCACGCCGCCGGCGAAATTCGTCCATGACGAGGAAAGCCGGCGCGGCCAGGCGGTGAGCTCGCTGGTCTCCGGCGGCTGCATCATCTCCGGCGCATCGCTGCGGCGCTCGCTGCTGTTCACCGGCGTGCGCATCAACTCCTACGCCAATGTCGAGAACGCGGTCATCATGCCCTATGTGAATGTCGGCCGCGGGGCTCGCCTGAAGAACGTCGTGATCGATCGCGGCGTCGAGATTCCGGAAGGCCTCGTCGTCGGCGAGGATCCCGAATTCGACGCAAAGCGCTTCCGCACCACCGAACAGGGCATCTCGCTGATCACCCAGCCGATGATCGACGGGCTCAATAAATGATGCCTGTTCGCGTCCTCGCGGTCGCTTCGGAAGTCTATCCCATCGTCAAGACCGGCGGCCTCGCGGACGTCGCCGGCGCGCTGCCGATCGCGCTGAAGGCGCACGGCGTCGAGATGCGCACCTTGATGCCGGGCTATCCCGACGTGATGCGACAGGTCGCCGGCATGGCGGAGATCCGCAGCTGGCCGGATTATTTCGGCGGACCGGGGCGGCTGCTGGCCGGCTCGCACCAGGGGCTCGATCTGTTCGTGCTCGACGTGCCCCATCTCTATGCGCGGCCGGGCAACCCCTACGTCACCACCGAAGGGGTCGACTGGCCGGACAATGGCGTTCGCTTCGCGGCGCTGTCGCGCGTCGCGGCCGACATCGGCCGCGGCCTCGTGCCCGCGTTCGTGCCCGACGTCGTGCACGCCCACGACTGGCAGGCCGGGCTTGCGCCCGCCTATCTGCACTATGACAATCGCCCGCGGCCCGCCACCGTGATGACCATCCACAACATGGCCTATCAGGGCAAATTCGCGCCCGATCTGATCGGATTGATCGGCCTGCCCTGGCACGCCTTCAACGTCAATGAGCTCGAATATTTCGGCGGCATCAGCTTCCTGAAGGCCGGCCTGCAATTCGCCGACCGCATCACCACGGTATCGCCGACCTATGCCCAAGAGATCCAGAGCGACGAAGGCGGCATGGGGTTCGGCGGGCTGTTGCGCGAACGCGCCAGCGTGCTGAGCGGTATCCTCAACGGCATCGACATCGAAGTGTGGAATCCGCAAACCGATCCGCACATCGCCTACCGCTACGGCGCCGAGGACCTCACGTTCCGGGCCGCCAACAAGGCCGTGCTGCAGCAGCAGTTCAATCTCGATTCCTCGGACGAGGCGCCGCTGCTCGGCGTCATCAGCCGGCTGTCGTGGCAGAAGGGGCTTGATCTCCTGCTCGAGGTCATTCCGACCATTTTGGACCAAGGCATGCAGCTCGCGCTGCTCGGCAGCGGCGACCGCGATCTGCAGGAGCGCTATCAGGCCGCCGCCCGCGCCAATCCCGGCCGGATCGGCGTCGTGATCGGCTATGACGAGATTCTGGCGCATCTGATCCAGGCCGGATCCGACGCGCTGATCGTGCCCTCGCGCTTCGAGCCGTGCGGCCTCACCCAGCTCTGCGCGCTGCGCTATGGCGCGGTCCCGATCGTCTCGCGCGTCGGCGGGCTCGAGGACACCATCGTCGATATCGGCGAGGCCGACGCCTCGGAGCGCGATGCCACCGGTTTCAAGTTCGCGCCAGTTACGGCCGAAGCGCTTGCCTGGACACTGCGCAAAGCCAATACCGCTTTCCATAACAAGGCGGCTTGGCGACGGTTGCAGCGAAACGGCCTTGCGACCGACGTCTCTTGGCGTAACCGCGCCAGCGACTATGCCGCGCTCTATCGCGATATGATCGGGGCCCACGGCTGAAGCATGACCGCCTTCGAATCCGTGCTATAGAGCCGGCATGGAACCCTTCATGATCAAGTTGATCGGCTTTGCCGCCGCGACCTGCACCACCGTGGCCTACGCGCCGCAAGCCATCAAGGTGTGGAAGACCCGCTCCACCGGCGACATCTCGCTCGGCATGTTCCTGGTGATGGTGCTGGGCCTCGTGCTCTGGCTGATCTACGGCCTGCTCTCGGGAGATGCCCCGCTCGTCGCCGCCAACGCCATCACCATCGTGCTCGCCGGCGGCATTCTGGTGATGAAGCTGAGATACGGGTGAACTAACAACGCTGCCCTCTTCCTTCGCCCCTGTGGGAGAAGGTGGCGCGAAGCGCCGGATGAGGGGTATCTCTCCGCACGTACACTGCGAGAGGTTCGCGCGCGGAGAGATACCCCTCACCCGTCTCGCCGCTTCGCGGCGATCCACCCTCTCCCACAAGGGGAGAGGGGAACACCGCTCTCGAATTCACCCAAACACATACGACGCCATCGCGACACCCGAGACCTCGTCGACGAAGACACGCTTGCCGATATCGCTGCCCGCCGCTCCTGCCGCCACCATCAGCGGCAACAGATGGTCCTCGCGCGGATGCGCCAGGCGCGCACTCGGTGCGTTCTCCCAATCGACCAGCATCGCGTTGCGGCGGACCGGATCCGGGTTGCTGATCGCCTCGTTCAGATAAGCCTCGAAATCGTAGGAGACCGGCCTGGACTCCGGCCGGTTGAAGCCGCGCATGTTGTGATAGGTCAGCCCGCTGCCGACGATCAGGATGCCTTCATCGCGGAGCGAGGCGATGGCTTCGCCGGCCTTGATGTGCTCGGCCGCATCGTAGGCAGACTTCAGCGACAGCAGCACGATCGGCATGTCGGCGTTCGGATACATCAAGCCGAGCGGCACGAAGGTGCCGTGATCAAACCCCTGATTGGGATCTTCCCGGCAATCGAGGCCGGCCCGCGTCAGCAGCGCCTTCACTTCCGCCGCGAGTTCGGGCCTGCCGGGCGCCGGATATTTGATGTGGTAGGTATGCTCGGGGAAACCGTAATAATCGTACACCATCGGCGGCTGCGCCGAGGTCGACACGGTGAAGGCGTCGGCTTCCCAATGGCCGGTGATGACGAGCACGGCCTTCGGCCTTTCCGGGAGCAGCTGCGGCAGCCGGCCGAACTCCGCGGCTGTCTTGGCATATTGCACCCGCCTGTCCTCCATGAACGGCCAGGGACCGCCGCCATGCGATAGGAAGAGCGTCGGAAATCGCGTCATGTGCTCGTCTCGCGGCAATATGCGCGCCAGTGCCGGCGCGACCTGCGGCGAGCATAGGCAAACCGGCATGGTTAGCAAGTCGTTAACGATTTGCCGCCCAAAATCTCCGGTGTGGCCGAAGCAGTCGGCCTGAAGACAAGTGAGACGTGAGATGAGGAAGTTTGCGCTGGGGGACGTCGTCAACAGTGACAAGGGCCGCCGCGGCATCGTGCGCGCTGCCTTCAAGTCGAGAGATGGCCAGCAGTTCTACGCCGTCGAGAAGGACGGCGCGATGGACTATCTGGAGGAAGACCGGCTCAGCCCGGCGCCGCGCGTCGAGCTCGCGGCTTAAGCCCGCTTCATTTCATCGCTAGCGCGCAAATTGGTCGAGACGTTCCGCGGCGGGATCGTCCCCGCTCGCGATGCGATCGTTCGCGATCAGCAGCAGGCGATCGCCGCCTGCCGCAGCGTCCCAGTGCGGCAGGCCGGGACCGTTGGGATCGCCGCTCCTGGCGAAGTTGATCCAGTAGGATCGCATGCGGCTTGCGACCTCGCGATCGGCTCGCGCGAAGATGCCGGCTCCCGGCACGCCTTCCGCGCCGAAAATGAACTGCAACTCGCGCCCGTGCCCACCTTCCCGACTGGCGCGCCGGGCCTCCGGCACATAGGCGAAGCGATAGCGGAAGGTCGCTGCCCCTCTTGCGGCATGCAGGCGGGCCAGCAATCGTGCCGGTTCGGAAAAGACCTTGTCGGTATAGAACCTTGCCGCAAGCTCCGACGGCCGGACGAGACCGGGATAGAGCTCGCGCAGCTCGCCGCTCGTGAACCCTGACGATGCGACCTCCTCCTTGATATCGGGCTCGCTGTCGAAACCCGTCTCGTCATCGTTCGAGCCGATGATCAGGGGAATGCGGCTTTGATGCCCGGCCGCAAAGCCGGCGGCGATATCCTCGGTCACCAGACCTGCATCCCTCATCGGCGCGAAGCCGCGCCGCGAGGTCTGCAACAGACGGCTTTGAGCGGCAAGCAGGCGTCGCGGTTCGACGGCGCGCAGATCCGCCTGCACTCCCAGCGCCGCCGCGAAGTGCCGGCCGACAGCCTCCGCCTCCTGCACCGAGCGAAGATGCGCGCGCGCCGGGATCGATTGCAGAATGGCTTTGTGAAAGAGACCACGCGCTTGCGCGGACAGCATCAGAAGCGCGATCGACGTCGCGCCAGCGCCGCTGCCGAACAGGGTGACGTTATCAGGATCGCCGCCGAAGGCCGCGATGTTGTCGTGAACCCAATGCAGCGCGGCGATCTGGTCCATCAGGCCGTAATTGCCCGAGCCGTCCTCCGACAGCGCGGGATGAGCGAGCCAGCCGAGCGCGCCGAGACGATAATTGGCGGTCACGACGAGGAGGCCGGCCTGCGCCAGCCTGGCACCGTCGAACAGCGGCTCGTTCGCGCTGCCGCTGACGAAGCCGCCGCCATGGATGAACACCATCACCGGCAGCGGGCCGTCGACCCCGAAGGGACGGAACACGTTCAGCGTGAGACAATCCTCGCTTGCCTCGGGCAGCGCCGGCTGAAGACACGGCGCGCCGTAGGCGTAGGCGGTGTGCATCTCCGAGCTTTCGGGCGTCGGCTGCGGCGGGCGCCAGCGCAACGCGCCGACCGGCGGCGCCGCGTAGGTCAGTCCCTTGAAAGAAGCCACCTCGCCTTCGACGGCGCCGAGCATCTGTCCTTCACGCGTCAGCGCGAATGGAAACTGCCCGACCGGCTGAGCCATGGCAGAGCCGGCAAGCCAGAGCAACGCGGAAGCCGCAATGAGCGCAAGCAGGGATCGCATCTTCTGGGCATCTCGATGCGCAGACGGGTTCGCGCGAGGTTATGTCCGCGGCGCGCCAGCAGGCAAGCCTCGCGGTTCACTCACCGCGCTTTGCGAGAATCTCCGCCAGCGCGCGCCGCGCGACGATGCCGAGCTCGCCGAGCGTCGAGTGCCCGGCCTGCGCCGCCTCGATCAGACGCTCGGCGATGATTCTGCGGCTGTCGTGATCTCCGCCATGCGGCAATTGCCGGCACGTCTGCTCCAGGACGACGTCCATGTTGGCTTTGGTGCGCTCACTCAACTCTGGCATGACGCTACTCTGGCATGACGCTCGGTCGCTACGCGTGGCTTGTAACCGCAAGCATACACAGGGGGATCGGGCATGATTAGCCCGGGCAATCACGGCCATTGTGCATCGCGATGCGTGCAGCGCCCACGACATTCGCGCGGCCACGATGCGTCGCAAACGACCACCGAAGATTGCACTTGCTCTGATGACAAGCTGAACCTGCAGCGATAGCCTGCCGGCAAAACGAAACATACGGGAGGAACTGCCATGTCTGACGCGATGGTTGCCACACGTGCCTCCGAGGAACACGGAACCGCTCAGCAGGTCGACGTCGCCGTGGTCGGCGCCGGCTTTGCCGGTCTCTATCTCCTGCACCGCCTGCGCAAGGCCGGCTTCAAGGCCGTCGCCCTTGAGGAGGCCGGCGACGTCGGCGGCACCTGGTATTGGAACCGCTATCCCGGCGCGCGCTGCGACATCCAGACCATCGACTACAGCTACACCTTCGATCCCGAGCTCGAGACCGCCTGGACCTGGTCGGAGAAATACGCGACCCAGCCCGAAATCCTGCGCTATCTCGGCTTCGTCGCCGACCGCTACGATCTCCGGCGCGACATCCGCTTCGGCACGAAGGTCACCGAAGCCAGATGGGACGAGACGGCGGAGCGCTGGCTGCTCAGCACCGACAATGGCGACCCGGTCTCCTGCCGCCATTACATCATGGCCACCGGCTGCCTCTCGGCGCCAAAGCCGCCGGAGATCGACGGCGTCAAGGATTTCAAGGGCGAGGTCTATTTCACCGGACGCTGGCCGCATGGCGGCGTCGATCTCGCGGGCAAGCGCGTCGCCGTGATCGGCACCGGCTCGTCGGCGATCCAGTCGATCCCGCTGATCGCCGAGCAGGCCGCGCATCTGACCGTGTTCCAGCGCACGCCGAACTTCGCGTTGCCCGCGCATAACGGTCCGGCGCCGTCGGACCGCATGAGCCTGCTGCAAAGCGACCGCACCGCCTATCGCGAGCAGGCGCGCCAGTCGATGGCCGGCGTGCCCTATCCGCAGCAGACGGTCGTGAGCTGGCAGTTGAGCGATGCCGAACGCCGTGAGCGGTTCGAGCGTGCCTGGGCGGCCGGCGACCTCGTCCACATCCTGACCCAGCTCTGGGCCGATCAGGCGGTCGACGTCGACGGCAACAAGATCGTCCAGGACCTGATCCGCGAGAAGATCCGCGCGGCGGTGAAGGACCCCGAGACCGCTGCCGCACTCATGCCGCACGACCACCCCTTCGGCGCCAAGCGGCCCTGCCTCGATACCAATTACTACGCCACCTACAACCGGCCCAACGTCACACTGGTCAACCTGCGCCAGGAACCGATCAAGGCGATCACGGCGAGCGGCATCGCGACCGACAAGCGCAGCTTCGACCTCGACGTCATCGTGTTCGCGACCGGGTTCGACGCCATGACCGGCGCGATCCGCGCCGTGCATCCGATCACCGGGCGCGGCGGCAAGTCGCTCACCGATGTCTGGGCGCAGGGGCCGCAGACCTATCTCGGCCTCACCGTCGCGGGCTTCCCGAACTTCTTCATGATCACCGGTCCGGGCAGCCCGTCGGTGCTGTCGAACATGGCGGTCTCGATCGAGCAGCATGTCGACTGGGTGGTCGACCGCCTGGCCGCGCTGCGCGATGCCGGCCTCACCACGATCGAGCCGACCGAGACGGCGCAGGCCGGCTGGAACAGGCACATGGCCGATTGTTCGATGCTGACGCTGCACCGGCTCGCCAACACCTGGTACACGGGCGCCAACGTGCCCGGCAAGGTGCAGGGCCTGATGCCCTATACCGGCGGCGTCGGTCCCTATCGCAGCATCTGCGACGAGGTGGTGAGCCGCGGCATGCTCGGCTTCAAGCTCACCGGCCCTGGTGGCGCCGCGCAATGCAATGACGGCGAGGTGGTGCGGCTGCAGCCGGACGTGCGGCTGGTGCTGAACCTGCTGGCCTCGCTCAACCTGCCGCCGATCGAGTCGATGGGCGCGGAAGGCGCGCGTGCGTTCGTGAACGAGTTCAACAAGAGCCGCCCCGCCGGACGGCCGATCGGCGACATCGTCGACGGCACCCTGCCCGTCGAGGGCGGCGCGCTGCCTTACCGCGTCTACAAGCCGGCGACGGCGGGACCGCATCCGGTCGTGGTGTATTTCCACGGCGGCGGCTGGGTGCTCGGCGACGAGCAGTCGGACGAGCCGTTCTGCCGCGACATGGTGAGGCGGACCGGCATGATGTTCGTCAGCGTCGGCTATCGTCACGCGCCGGAGCATCGCTTCCCGACCGCGGCCGAGGACGGCTATGCGGCGACGCGCTGGATCGCCGAGCACGCCGAAGAGCTCGGCGGCAGAGCAGGCCCGGTGCTGGTCGCCGGCTGGAGCGCCGGCGGCAACGTCGCCGCCGTCACCTGCCAGCTCGCGCGCGATCGTGGCGGGCCCGAGATCGCCGGCCAGCTCCTGATCTGCCCGGTCACCGATTGCAGCTTCGATCGACCCTCCTACAACGACAATGCGACCGGCTACTTCCTGACGCGCTCGCTGATGTACTGGTTCTGGGACCTCTACTGCTCGCCGGCCGACCGCACCGATCCGCGCGTCTCGCCGCTGCGCGGCAAGGTCGCCGGCCTGCCGCCCGCCTTCGTGGTGACCTGCGAGGTCGATCCGTTGCGCGACGAGGGAATCGCCTATGCCGAGGCGATGTCGGCCGCGGGCGTCCCGGTCGAGCAGCTGAAGGCGCACGGCCACTTCCACTCCTCCTTCACCATGGTCGACGTGGTGATCACGGGCGTACCGGGCCGGGTGCAGATGGCGGAAGCCTTGCGTCGCTTCGCCGGGCAGGCCAGCCCGGGGCACAAGATCGCGGCGGCGGCGAGCTGATCAGGCAAGGCGACCGGGAACCTTTTCCCGGCTGCTGCATTATGGCGTCGTGGCATTGAGATGCAGCGACAGGTGTAGGCCCCGGCACGCAGATCCGCGTGCTGGGGCGTTTTTTGCGTGAGGCGGGATGATGGGGGACGTTGTCGGGGAGTCAAAGGTCGATTTCGGTGCGCTTGCGGTGCTGAACAAATGGCCGTCGCTGGCCAATCAGCGTCAGCCGGACCGGGAGCCGTACCAGGTCGTCGAAGGTACGCTCGACGATTGCATCTCGGCATTCATGGACAAGCCGGTGGCGACCCGTCACCTCTATGAGATCCGCACCGTGGCGCAGCCGCCGCTCGTCACCGAGATTCTCTCGCCCGAGCACGTCATCGAGCTCTGGCGCCTCCGAGAGTTTCTCTGACGGCACTTCAAGGAATCGCGCAGGAACCTTCTTCCGGTTTGTCCCGTTAACGGGGATCGGAAGCCAAGTCCTAAGCCAAGTCGCGAGAGCCTGAGGATGCTTGAAGCTGGCGTACCATCATCGATCGTGCCCTACGGGGCGGACCAGACCTTGTTCGTGGTGGTCGATCGCCGCGACGAGAACACCGAGATCCGCATCGAGCGCAACGACCTCGAAGCCACGATCGGCGAGCTCGTCGCCGGCTGCTTCAACGACCCCATCAAGGTGATCTCCTTCAACACGCTCGAGCATTGGATGAAGGACATCTCGACCGACGTCGCCGGCGAGATCCGAGCGCGCTGCGACATCGACGGAAGGGAGCTGCCTGATTATCTCAGCGACTTCGTGGAAAGCCATTCCTGAAAGCGCTCTGCTTGCCCGAACAGGAAAAGCGCCGCGTCCACGGCGCATTTGGCGGTCACCTCGGCGGTGCCAACGCTCAGGACAAGGATTGTGAAGAGTCTAAGCGCGCCGGTACTTGCCGGCGATGACCTCGATCTCGCGGCGGCGTTCGTCCGCAAAGGCCAGCAGCCTTTCGATCGTCAGCGTATCCGTGATCCGTCTGGCGAGCCGCTCGGCGCGCGCGGCCTGATCTTCGAGATACTGGATCGTGTTCAAGCGTCGCTCTCCCCACTGCCCCAAACTGCCTTGATACCCATGGTGCTTGAGAAGCCGCTAACACCCGGTTAAGCGGCGGCGTGTGTTTGCGAGCCGTCCTATTGCACGACCTCGAGCCGGACATTGGTGATGCCCTTGTCGACCATGCCGAGCGCCTCGGCCGCGGACGGCGTGATGTCGACCACGCGTCCGCGAACATAGGGTCCGCGATCGTTCACCCGGACCGTGACGAAGCGGCCGGAATCGGTATCGGTGACGCGCAACTTGGTGCCGAACGGCAGAGTGGGATGCGCCGCGGTCAACTCGTTCTTGTCGAACCGTTCGCCGCTTGCGGTCTCCGTATCCGAATAGAAGCTGGCAATGCCGTGCGACACGGTTTGCTTTGCGTCCGCATCGGGAGCGCGCGCCCGGCTGATCGGGCGCGGATGCAGCGCCACCACGCGCTGCGGGCGCTCGACCGCGGCCTGCCGGCTGGCGCCGGCGAGATCGGCCTTCTGGCGGTCTACCGGCGCTTGCGCGCAGGCGGCAAGCGAGGCGGCGCCGGCGACGGCAAGCAACAGCCGGCATGAGGTCGCGAAGGACAACCGGGAAGCTTCGGCACGTGCAATGCGAGACATGATACGCCCTCCGAACGGGGGCGATTTTCGGTCGGCAATGAGGGCAGAACCTTGTCGGAACAAAAGCAGGCGTGCGGCCGCCGCCATTTCGCGTCAGCTGTGACGATTCCACCACAGTGACGCGTCCTGAATCGGGACAGCCGGCCAGGGAGGGCCGGCAACCCCCGGTGACTCAGTAATGCGGCTCGTACATCTGGGACTGGACCAGGGCCTTGACGTCGTTGGGCGCCGGTCCGGCCGCCAACCCGCGCTGATAGGCGACGTCGGCAACGGCCGCGGCGATGCGGACCGAGACCTCGCGAATGCGCGGCAACGCCGGATAGAGACTGCCCTGGGCGAGGTCCTCCTTGCCGACGCAATCGGCCAGCGTATGGGCCGCCGCCATGAACATCTCGTCGGTCACCAGCTTCGAACCGCTGGCGATGACGCCGAGGCCAACCCCGGGGAAGATGTAGGAATTGTTGCCCTGGCGCGGCACGAAGCTGCGACCGTTGAGCTTGACCGGATCATACGGGCTGCCGCAGGCGAACAGCGCCCGGCCCTCGGTGTAGCGATAGGCATCCTCGGCCGAGCATTCCGCCTTCGAGGTCGGGTTGGAGAGCGCAAACACGATCGGCTGTTCGTTGAGCTCGGCCATGGTCTTGAGCACCTCCGGTGTGAAGGCGCCGCCGACCGCGGCGACGCCGATGATCGCCGTCGGCTTCAGCGTCTTGATCGCGGTCAGGAAGTCGGAGATCGGCGCCTGGCCGGCATGCGCATAGCGCAGCTTGTGGCCGGAGAGACCATCGCGGCCGCCGACGACGAGGCCCCGGGAATCCACCAGCCAGTTGCGCCGGAGCGCGTCCGCTTCGCTGGCGCCTTCCGCCATCATGGCCGACACCACGAGATCGGCGATGCCGGTCGCCGCCTCGCCCGCGCCGAGGAACAGGATGCGCTGATCCCTGAGCTTGCCGCCGGAGATGCGCAAGGCCGAGAACAGGCCGGCCAGCGCCACCGCCGCGGTGCCCTGGATGTCGTCGTTGAAGACGCAGGCTTCGTCGCGATATTTGTGCAGCAGCTTGAACGCCGAATGATTGGCGAAATCCTCGAACTGGATCAGCACGCCCGGAAAGGTCTTTCGCGCAGCCTGCATGAACTCGTCGACGAAGCTGTCATAGGCCTCGCCCGTGAGCCGCCGCTCGCGCAGGCCGAGATAATAGGGATCGTTCAGCAGCTCTTCGTTGTTGGTGCCGACGTCGAGCACGATCGGCAGGCAGGATTCGGGATGCACGCCGGCGCAGGCCGAATAGAGCGAGAGCTTGCCGACCGGGATGCCCATGCCATTGGCGCCGAGATCGCCAAGCCCCAGAATGCGCTCGCCGTCGGTGACGACGATCAGCTTGGCCTGGTAGGGCCAGTTCTTCAGCAACTCGGCGATCTGGCCGCGATCGCGCGAGGAGATGAACATGCCGCGCGGCCGCTGGAAGATCAGGCCGTATTTCTGGCAGGCGAGCCCGACCGTCGGCGTGTAGATGATCGGCTGGATCTCGTCGATATGGTCGACGACGACGCGGAAGAACAGCGCCTCGTTGCGGTCATGCAGCGCGTTCAGCGCGACATATTTTTCCAGATCGGTCGGCAGCGTGCGCAGATTGGTGAGGACGCGCTGCGCCTGCGTCTCCATCGTCAGCACGCAAGGCGGCAGCAGGCCGCGCAGGCCGAGTGCGGCACGCTCGGATTCCGTGAAGGCGGTGCCCTTGTTGAGCAGGGGATCGCGCAGCAGCGCCATGCCTTGCGGCGGATTTGACGACGTCGATTGGGCAACGACCCGAGCAGGTCTATTCACGATTCCCCCAAGGAGCTTCACATTGAACGGTGGACATTGTCGGCCAGCGCTCCATCGAGATCAAGGACGTAGAGACTGCGGCGCCGATTGTGATCTCGCAATGCAGCGAGATTGCCGCGAACGACTGGCAGTGGCGCGAGCAAGAGTTAACGCGGCAAGACAGCTCTCTCGCCTCATGGTGAGGAGCGCGGTACGCGGGTCTCGAACCATGAAGGCCGAGATCTCGCCCGCGGCCATCCTTCGAGGCGGCCGCTGCACGGCCTCCTCCAGGATGAGGAAGAGTGCTTGCGGCGCCATGCACAGCTATTCCGGCTTGATATTGGCCGCCTTCACGATCGGCCACCATTTCGCGGTCTCGGCCTTCTGGAAAGCCGAGAGCGCCGCAGGCGTCTGCTGGTCGGGCGGTGGTATCTCCTGACCCAATTCGGCAAAGCGCCGCTTGACCGCGGCATCGGCAAGCACGGCGACGATGGCCGCGTTGAGCTTGGCCACGATCTCCTTCGGCGTGGTCTTCGGTGCCCAGATGCCGTGCCAGTAGGAAATATAGAGCCCCGGCAGGCCCGCCTCGTCCACGGTCGGAATGTCGGGAGCGGGCTGGAGACGGAGTGAACGCTGCCGGCTGGACGGAGGCAAGCCGGAAATTTCCGCGGGCGACTAACCGGCCGCCCGTCTTGGCGTCAGACTGGCGGCACCGTCTGCCGGCGGCGCGATGTGCATCAGGATGGTCTGGGTGGCGGATGCGATGTTGATGCCATTCTGCTGGAAGCGCAGCTTCATGCGGCGGTTGAATTCGCGCTGGACCGGCCAGCGCCCGGCCTCGGTGCAGCGGATCTGGCCGACGATCGACACCATCGCGCCGTCCACCTTGTCGATGCCCCACAGGTCGAGGTCGCCGCGGATCAGCGCGCGGAATTCCGGTTCGCGGCGCATCTCGTCGACGATGTCCTTGAGGATCTGGCCGGCGCGGTCGGTGTCTTCCCTGTAGGCGACGTTGACGCTGACCGAGGCATTGCCGGCGCCGCGGCTGGCATTGGTGATGGTCGTGACCGCGCTGAACGGCACGATGTGCACCGCGCCGTCGCCCGCGCGCAGGCGGATGGTGCGGATCGAGACGTTCTCGACCGTCCCGGAAAGCCCCGACACGCTGACATTGTCGCCGACCTGCACCGTGTTCTCCAGCAGCAGGAACAGACCCGTGATGAGATCCTGCACCAGCTTCTGCGAGCCGAAGCCGATGGCGATGCCGACAATGCCGGCGCCCGCCAGCAGCGGCGCGACATTGACGCCGATCTCGCTCAGCGCGGTGAGGCCGACGATCGTTGCGATCAGGCAGAGCAGCGCGGTGCGCAGCATCGGCTGAAAGGTGCGCAGGCGCGCGGCGCGGGCATAGTGCCCATCGCGCGACAGCGTGTTGATCTGGCGATCCAGCAGCGCGTTGCTGGCTTCCCAGATCGCGGCTGCGATGAAGACGGCGAGGCCGATCGTCACAAAAGCGGAGATCAGCCGGCTGCCGATCTGTCCGCCGTAGAACCAGACGATGGCGTCCACACCCCAGACTTCGAGCACCGCCACCAGGCCGATGAAGACGATCACGCTAGATACGATCTTGCGCAGCAGCGGCAAATAGCGGTTGGCGCGGATCTCGAGGCCCGGAAAGCGCTGGAGAATCTCCGGCTGGATCCGGAAGCCGCGGTCGATCAGGCTCAGCGTCAGCATGACGGCGAGCCGCGTGATCACGGCGACCACGATGGTGCCGACGAAATATTGCAGCAGCAGCGAATAGCCGTTGCGGATGTTGAGCGCCCACACCGCCCACAGCGCCAGATCCAGGGCGATGGCGAGATAATGCCAGCCGCCGGCGATGCGGTTGCGCAGGCGGGCCGCGATCCCCTGCCGGTCGGCCGGCGCGCGGATGGCCTCGGCGACCTGCCGCCGGCATTGCAGGATGATGACGACGACGAAGAGGTGCACGATCAGCATCACCATGCGCAGCAGCGCGGCGTAGCCGGCGCGGTGCAGACCGAGCAGCAGCGCGACATTGGCAAAGGCGATGCCGGTGACGCCGACGCCGACGATGCGGCGCGCCCAGATCTCGACATAGGCCGCCGTCTCGGCGCGCACCGGAAACAGGCCGAACGGCCCTGCCAGCGCGCGCACCACGCAGATGAGCCCGCGCGAGAACGCGTAGGCGTTGACGACGGCGAGGATCACGAGGCGGACCGTGGTGGGCTGGCCGATCTCGGTGCCGAGCAGCGCGGTCGCGACGCCCACGAAGACGAGAACGGGAAGCAGCTCGAGCACGAGGCGGCCGAACACGGGGGGCAGCCGCAGCATGACCTGCCAGACGCGCGCGAGGCTGTGACGGCGCTTGTGCAGTTCGGGCGCGGGGGTGACATCGGCGACCGAAGACGGCGGATCGGCAATCGGCAGCACCTGCGCCGGCAGATGCGCGGCTTGCGGCACGCATCCTTCGAGGAAAACAACCGGGCGGCGGATCAGGCGGAACAGCACCCATTCGGCCAGCAGCGCGCAACCGAGAACCAATGCGAGCTTCCAGGCGATCTCGATCAGGAGGTTATAGGCCGCGGGATCGTTGGCGGTCCGCACGATCCAGTAATAGAACGCCGGGAAATGCGTGATCGTCCGCGCCACGCTGGCGATCTGGCTCGAGATCTCGCCGATCTCCTCGGACACCGTGAGCAGGAGCTGCGCACCGAGGCCGTCGGCCGAGAGCGGAATCGGCGACGTCTGCCCGGGCGCGGGCGTCGCGGGCTGCTGCGGACCGGACGCGTTGGCGATCGCGCGCAGCGTGTCGATCATCTGCGCGCGTTTCTTCTCGTCCTGGAGCGTCTCGAGCGCTCGCCTGGCCTCCTCGGGCGACAACGCGGCGGCATTGGTCGTCGGCGGCTGCGCCTGCTCGGCGCGAACGCTGGGGAAGGAGAGCGCGAGGAAGAGAACGGCGAGGAAAGCTTGGGCAAGCTTATGCGACACGAGGATTCCCTGAAAAAAATGCATGTGCCGGCGGCGTCGGGACCACCGAAACACATGCGTCATGTCGGATTGCCGCTATTCGCCCCTCGCCTGTGTCGGAAATTGGCCTTCGAGGCGACATTCTCTTGGCATTTGTTGCAATGCGAAGATCGGGGGAACTGCGTCTCCGAAGCGCCCCTCGCGAGAGGTCGCGCTTAGGTCGGAGACCATCGCGGTCTGAGCGCGCGCCTGGTCCTTCGAGACGACCGCTTCGCGGTCTCCTCAGGATGGGGCTAAGCAGCACCGGCACTCGTTGAAACTGCAGCCGCGCACGCGATCCTCTTCCTGAGGGCTCGCCAACGGCGGGCATCTCGAAGGATGCGCGGGGAGCGGTTCTCCTGCGATCACTCCGTCATTCCGGCGTTAGCTCGGAATGACGGCGAGGAGGAAGGACGACAAAATGCAGGATGTGATAGGACGCTTGTCGCGGCGCCCTCCCCGCGGCCATGCGACACGATCGATGGTGATCAAAAATACAGCGCCGGGAAGGTAGGGGCTCTGCCTTACTGATGCAGCCCGCTAAACCTTGACCCGGCGTGCCGTTCGCGGTTTTCGCCGCTATGCGATAGTCCGAACGAGCTCCATCGCACTTAACGCGGCTGGATTTGCGGAGGTGGTGTCATAGACCTCCCCTTGCTCATGAGGTGGACGTTGCGCGTCGCTTGTTTGCGACCATCGGCATGGTCCTCCCGTGACACAAAACTGTCAAGCAGGATCAGCCGGGTGAAACATCACAATTCAACACGCCGGTTCCGCAAGGAGGCGCCGCGCGTCTGTTTTGTCCGACGCGACAAATTCGTCAAATCAGAACGCCCTCCCGGCGGCCTCCAAGTCCTTGATTTTGCTTCCACCGGCTACTGTGCATGGGGTTGTTTTCGCGTCTTTCTTGTCTTGTCCCGTTCCTCTTCCTTCTCCAGCGCCTTGCGCACCTCGTCGAACTCCCGCAGCGAGGCCTTGTCGGCACGGGGAAAGCGCAGGTCGAGCTTTTCGAGCGTCGCATTGATCACCGAGCCGATCACGACGCGCGCGAACCATTTGTGGTCGGCCGGCACGACGTACCAAGGCGCGTGAGACGTCGCCGTGTGCCGGACGATGTCCTGGTAGACCGCCTGGTAACGCGGCCACAGCGCGCGCTCCTCGATGTCGCCCATGGAGAATTTCCACTGCTTGGCCGGATCCTGCAGCCGGTCGAGGAAGCGCTCGCGCTGCTCGTCCTTGGAGACGTTGAGGAAGAACTTCAGCACCACGGTGCCGTTGCGGCAGAGATAGCGCTCCCATGCGGAGATGTCTTCGAACCGCTCCTTCCAGATGTTCTTGGTGAGGAGCCTCTGCGGCAGCTTCTCCTTGGCGAGAAGCTCCGGATGCACGCGCGTCACCAGGCATTCCTCGTAGTGGGAACGGTTGAAGATGCCGATACGGCCGCGCTCGGGCAGCGCGATCACATGGCGCCAGAGGAAGTCGTGGTCGAGCTCCTTGCTGCTCGGCGCCTTGAAGGCATGGACCTCGCAGCCCTGCGGGTTGATGCCTTCGAAGATCGCCTTGATGGCACTATCCTTGCCGCCGGCGTCCATGGCCTGGAACACGATCAGCAGCGACCAGCGGTCCTGCGCGTAGAGCTTCTCCTGAAACTCGGTCAGCCGCTTCTTGTTGGCGTCGAGTATCGCCTGCGCCGCCTCCTTGTCGAGACCGCCCTTCTCGCTGGTCTTGTGATCCTTGAGATGAAACTTGCCCGAGCCGTCATAGCGGAACGGCGTGATGTAGCGGTCAAGCTCCTGGGCGAGCGGCTTGGACGGTTTCTTGCTCATGAGCGCGGGGCACCTTGCGTTGCGGCTTCAATCGGTCGAGCAAGCTACCAAGGATGCCCTTGGGAAGGAATATGATGAAAAGCACGAGCAATAGCCCGTAGACAAGGTTGTCCCAGCCGACCGCCTTGGTACCGAAACCGATGCGCAGGGTCTCGGCCAGCATGATGGTGATGATGGCGCCGACGGTCGGGCCGAGCGAGACGAACAGGCCGCCGACGATGGCCGCGAACACCATCTGCAGCGACACCGCGATGCCGCTGACGGTGTCGGGCGTGATGAACATCTGGTACTGGCAGTAGATCGCGCCCGCCAGCGCCGTCATCAGGGCGCTGAGCAGCGTGATTTTCAGCTTCTCCGCGGTGACGTCGACGCCGGCGGCGGCCGCCGCGTCCTCGTCCTCCGAGATCGCCTCCAGCGCATAGCGGGCCATGCTGCGGTCGACCCAGTGCCAGACCACGATGCCGAACAGCCAGACCCCGAGCGCGATCAGGTACCAGGTCGTCTTGTCGTCGAACTGCAGCGCCAGCAGCTTGCTGCCCGAGGTCCGGTTCGGCGTGTAGCCCAGCGAGCCGCCGGTGTAGTCGCGCGTCGCGGTGATGACCTGGAGCACGATGCCCGACAGCGCCAGCGTCACCAGCACGAAATAATGCCCGGTGATGCGGAAACGGAAGCAGGGATAGCCGACGATCAGCGCCAGCGCGCCGGCCGCGATCATGCTGATGGGAATCCCGATCCAGGGCGAAAGCCCTGCGTGATTCCACAGCAGCGCGGTGACATAGGCGCCGATCCCCATGAAGCCGCCGTGCCCGAGCGAGACCAGGCCGAAACGTCCCATCACCGACCAGGAGGTGTAGGCGAACGACCAGATCAGGATCAGCACCAGGATGTGCAGATGATAGGGATCGCGATAGACGAACGGCAGCGCGACCAGCGCCGCCAGGCCTATTCCCCATGCCGCAAGCCGCCCCTGCCCCATCATCGGCGCCTCGCCAGCAGGCCCGCGGGCCGGATGAACATCATGACGATGAAGAAGGCGAAGGCGAGCACATAGCCCCATTCGAGATCGGAGAACAGGCCGCCGAGCGAGATGATCTCGGCAAAGACGAAGGCGGCAATGAAGCCGCCGATGAAATTGCCGAGACCCCCGAGCACGCAGATGAGGAAGGTGATCGGCCCGAACGACAGGCCGACGAAGGGGTGCACGTCATATTGCAGCACGAGAAGGCAGGCGGCGAGCCCGGCCAGCGCGCCGCCCAGCGCGGAGGTGATGAGATAGATCCGCCTGGTGTCGACGCCCATCAGCGCCATGATCTGG
The DNA here is from genome assembly GCF_024585125.1 of Bradyrhizobium sp. WBOS08. Lineage (NCBI taxonomy): Bacteria > Pseudomonadati > Pseudomonadota > Alphaproteobacteria > Hyphomicrobiales > Nitrobacteraceae > Bradyrhizobium > Bradyrhizobium sp. WBOS08. The sequence goes on from NZ_CP028988.1 coordinate 294,770, forward strand.
CGGTCCTGCGAGATGGCGCGGATCGCGGTGCCGGTGAAGGTGCGCGTCATGAACAGGTAGACCGCGACCATGCCGACCAGCGCCGCCAGGAACGACAGCAGCCGCGCATAGCTGAAATTCATGTCGCCGAAGGCGAGCACCGGCAGGCGGATGCCGAGATTGCGGAAGTCGATGCCGAAGGCGACGGTGGCAAAGCTCTGCAGCACGAACAGAACACCGCCGGTCGCGAGCAGCTGGTTGATCGGCGGCGCGGTCAAGAGCGGCGCGATCACGAGGTAATGCAGCGCCGCGCCAAGCATGGCCACCAGCATGATGGTGAGCGGGGCGGCAACGAAATAGCTGACGCCGTAAACCTGCACCAAGAAATACATGCCGTACATGCCGATCATCACCAGCTCGGCGTAGCAGATCCAGGTCACGTCGATGACGCCGAAGATCAGGTTGAGCCCGAGCGCGAGCAGCGCCAGCACGCCGCCGAGCAGGATGCCGTTGATCACGGCCTCCAGCAGGTAGATGTCGAAGACGTCGAGGAATCCCTGCATGCCCATCACACCCCGAGATACGCTTCCTTGACCGTATCGCTCGCCAGCATCTCGGCCGCGGTGCCGGACGCGCGGATCGAGCCGGCCTCGATCAGATAGGCGCGATCGACCACTTTCAGCACCTGCTGCACGTTTTGCTCGACGATCAGCACCGTCAGCCCGCTGGCGCGGATCCGCTTCACCAGCTCGAACACCTGCTGCACCACGACCGGCGCGAGACCCGCCGACGGCTCGTCGAGCAGCAGCAATTTCGGATTGGACATCAGCGCGCGGCCGATCGCGCACATCTGCTGCTCGCCGCCGGACATCGTGCCGGCCATCTGGTGCCGCCGCTCCTTCAGGCGCGGGAACAGGTCGAACACGACCTCGAGCCGCTCGGCATAATGCCCGCGCGCCTCCTTCATGAAGGCGCCCATCTTGAGATTGTCGTCGACCGTGAGCTGCGGAAACAATCGCCGGTTCTCCGGCACATGCGCGATGCCGAGGCTGACGATCTTGTGCGGCGGCGTTGTCACGACGTCGACGCCTTCCATCCGGATCGAGCCGCGCGAGGGCCGGATCAGGCCGGAGATGACGCGCATCAAGGTGGTCTTGCCGGCGCCGTTGGGGCCGATGACGCCGACCGCCTCGCCGGCCCTGACGTCGAGGCTGACGTCGAACAGCGCCTGGAACGTGCCATAGCCGGCATTGACGGCGCGGAGCTCCAGCATCGGCTAGCCTCCCGCGCGGCGGCGCGCTTCGGCGGCCGCGGCCTGCGTGGTCTCGGCATCGGTGCCGAGATAGACCTCGATGACGCGCGGATCGCCGGCGACCGCACTCGGCAGGCCTTCCGAGATCTTCTCGCCGTGATCGAGCACCATGACCCGATCGACGACGCGCATCAGGACGCCCATGATGTGCTCGACCCAGATGATGGTGATGCCGAGCTCGTCGCGGATGTTGCGCAGCATGTCGGCGGCCTGGTCCATCTCGGCCTCGTCGAGGCCGCCGAGGCTCTCGTCGGCCAGCAGCAGCTTCGGCGCGGTGGCGAGCGCCTTGGCGAGCTCGAGCTTCTTCAGGCCGGCGGCGCCGAGGCCGTCGACGCTGGCATGGCGATCGGTCGGCAGGCCGACCATGGCGAGCGAACGCTCGGCCGCCTCCTCGGCCTTGACGCGACTGTGGCGGCCCTGCCCGTAAAAGCCGGCGAGCGCGACGTTCTCGAAGATGGTCAGGCGGCGGAACGGCCGCGGAATCTGGAAAGTGCGGCCGATGCCGCTGTTGATGATCCGGTGCGGGGCAAGACCCGCGATCTCGGAGCCGCCGAACAGGATCGAGCCCGAGGTCGGCGCCAGCGTGCCGGAGAGCATGTTGAAGATCGTGCTCTTGCCCGAGCCGTTGGGGCCGATCAGGCCGAGAATCTCGCCCTGGTCGACCCGAAACGACACGTTGTTCACGGCGGTGAAGCCGCCAAACCGCTTCACCAGCCCGCTGACTTCCAGCACCAAAGCTCTCCGCCGCTACTGGTTGCTATAGGTAGTGCCCTTCGGCAGCGGCAGCACGGCCTCGCGCTGCGCCTGGCTCTTGGGCCACACCACGTAGGATTTGTCGTCGACGTACTGGATCACGACGGGGAACGAGCGCTCGTTCTGGCCGGCCATGGGCGAGCCCTCGCCGTGGAATTTGACGCCGAAGCCGAGCATGGTGCCGCCTTCGGGGATGTCGGTGTCGAGTGCTGCCTTGCGCAGGGAGTCGGGATCGGTGCCGCCATATTTCTTGATCGCTCGCGGCAGCACGTCGGTCAGGAACAGATGGGTGTTGGAGGCCGCCATGCCGACATGAGCCGAACGGATGGCGAGGCCCGGCTTGCGCTTGTCGAACTCCTCGCCGACCGCCTTGATGATCGGCGGCAGCTTCGGATCCATGCTCTTCTGGTTGGCGAGCCAGATCGAGATCGGATCGGTGTTGAAGACGTAGTTGACGTCGGCGCCGAGGCCTTCCTTCAGCTTCTCGTAGACCCCGTAGCCCGCGCCATGTCCTACCAGGGCTCCGAACTTCAGCCCCTGCTCGCGCGCTTGCCGGAGCAACAAGGTGATGTCGGGATTGTAGCCGGTGTGGAAGACCACATCCGGCTTGGCCCGCTTCAGCTTGGTGACCAGCGCAGACAAGTCCGGGGCCGTGGCCGAATAGCCTTCCCTGAGAACGATGTTGAAGCCGGCCTTCTTGGCACCCGCTTCGTTGCCCTTGGCAACGTCGACGCCGTAGGCGCCGTCCTCATGGATGATGGCGACCCGCAGGTCCTTCGGCTCCTTGCCCAGCTTCTCCTTGGTGTTCTGCGCGATGAAGTCCATCGTCATCATGCCGAACTGATCGCCGGAGGCCTGCGGCCGAAACACGTATTTGTAGTTCTTGTTCTCCAGCACCGCAGACGAAATGCAGGTCGTGATCCACATGAACTTCTTCAATTGCTCGACGCGCGCTGCCACCGGCACGCACTGCGCCGAGGAAAAGAAGCCGAGCAGCATGTCGACCTTTTCCTGCTCGATCAAACGGATCGCTTCATTGATGGCGACATCCGGCTTGCTCTGAGCATCGGCATAGATCGCCTCGATCTTGTAGCCCTCGACGTCCTTGCCGCTGTACTGATCCAGCATGATTCTCGCGCCGGTATATTGCAGCTCCGAGCCGCCGCCGGCGAGCGGGCCCGTCAGATCATAGATGACACCGATCTTGAGCTTCTTGTCCTGGGCCTTGTCTTGGGCCTCGGCGGACACCGCCAAGCCTGTCGCCGATATCGCGACCAACAGCCCACGTAGCAAACGGGCAGCCATGCGCATGCGCATCAGAACCTCCCTGGACGATTGTGCGTTGCATTCGTCTTGATCTTGCTTGCCCCCATCACATGGGCAGAGCGCAGGGATGTCAAGCCTTGCGCATCAGCGCGAGGCGAACTGCTGCTCGATAAAGGCCGTGACAAATCGCGGCATGGTCGGCCTCAGATCACTCATCCCGCGCACGAGATGGATGGCCGACAATTCGGGCTCGTCCTCGCGGGCGAGGTTGGCTTCGATCCGGGCGCGGGCCTCCTCCCCCGACATATCCAGGTTGAGCACCTGCATCATCGCAATCGTCGGACCGCTGACGACGCAGTGCCATTCCGGCTCGGCCCGGTAGTCCGCCGGCGTCAGGCCGGTCTCCTCCTCGAGCTCGCGGACGACGCTGCCGGGGATGTCCAGCGCGCCGTCCCTGACGTCGTCGAGATCGGGCGTGCCCGACGGGAAGTAGATACGGCCCGCATTGGCGGTGTGCTGCGCCATCTCGCCCATGATGAAGGCGCCGTCGGAGGTACGCAGCGCGCCCATGCCGAAACCGTTGAACACGGGGACGCCGGGAAAACCCCAGTCGCGCCAGGCGAGGAAGCTTGCGAAATCGGTCTCGAAATAGGTGGAAGCGAAATGGCCGCCCGCGAACACGGGATCGCGTCCGAGCAGGACCCGGCCGTTCCAGATCTTCGGCCGCTCGCGCTGCTTCTCGGCGAAGTGCGCCGCGATCTCGTCACGGCGCTCCTCCGCGAACGGCCAGACGATAGGCCGCACCGCAAGAGCGAGCGTCGTGACGCGATGAATGATCGACGACGTCATGCGGGACGACTATCGCGTCAGCTATTTGACGTTTCCCGTGGTCTTCTTGGCTTGCTCGACGAACTTGTTGGTGAAGGTCTTGCTGACGTCGATCTTGGCATTGGCCACCTCGGGCGAGCCGACGCTGAACACCGCGAGCACGGCGTCCGCCCCCTTCGGGTCCATCTTGCCGGTCTCCGAGTACATCGGGATCGTGTTCTTCAGCGCGGCGAGATAGAGATCCTTGTTCTTGCCGACCGTCTCTTCCGGCATCTTCGCCATGATCTCCTCCGGCGAGTGCGAATGGATCCAGGCGAGCGTGGCGAGGATGGCATTGGTGAGCGCCTGCGCCTCCTTCTCGTGGCCGTTGATCCAGGCCAAGGTCGAGTAGAGCGCGCCGCCGGGATACTCGCCGCCGAACGTCTCGAGCGTATCCTTCTGCGTGCGGGTGTCCGAGAGGATGCGCAGATCCTTGTGGCTGCCCTGAAGCACGGTCACCGAGGGATCGAGCATCACCGCCGCGTCGATCTGGCCCTGCTGCATGGCGGCGACCGCGGTGGCGCCGAGACCGACGCCGATCACGGCGACGCTGGTGGGATCGATCCCGTTCTTCTTGAGCATGTATTTGAGGAAGAAGTCGGTGGAGGAGCCGGGCGCGCTCACGCCGACCTTCTTGCCGGCGAGATCCTTGACCGACTTGATCTCATTGGTCCGCGAGGGCGCAACCACCAGCACGAGGCCGGGATAGCGGTCATAGACCACGAAGGACTGGAGCTCCTGCTTCTTGGCGGCGAGATTGACGCAATGGTCGAAATAGCCGGAGACGACGTCGGCGCTTCCGCCGAGCACGGCCTTCAGCGCGTCCGAGCCGCCCTTGAGATCGACCAGCTCGACGTTGAGGCCGGCCTTCTCGTATTCACCGAGCTGCCTGGCCAGCACCGTCGGCAGATAGCACAGGCAGGAGCCGCCGCCGACCGCGATGGTGACCTTGCTTTGCGCCTGGGCGAGCGAGACGGTGAGCGTCAGCGCGAGCAGTGCGGCGGCGAGCCTGGCAATCGTGTTCTTCATTGGTTTCCTCCGTTCGGCCGGCGGCACCATAGAGCAGCAGGGCTGCCTTGAGAAGCGCTCCGCCGGCCATTCAATCGAGACCGTTACAGCTTACCCCCGCCCGTCCGACGCCGTCGGCCGCCACACCAGCAGGCGCCGCTCCACCAGCGTCACCCCGAAGTCGATCAGGATCACGAACGCGGAGAGCACGAACATGCCGGCGAACACGCCGGCGACGTCGAACACGCCCTCGGCCTGCTGAATGAGGTAGCCGAGCCCTGCCGCAGACCCCAGATATTCGCCGACCACCGCGCCGACCACGGCGAAGCCGACCGAGGTGTGCAGCGAGGAGAACATCCAGGACAGCGCCGAGGGCCAATAGACGTGCTGCATCAGCTGCCGCTCGCTCATGCCGAGCATGCGGCCGTTGTCGAGCACGGTGCGGCTGACCTCTTTCACGCCCTGATAGACGTTGAAGAACACGATGAAGAACACCAAGGTGACGCCGAGCGCGACCTTGGACCAGATGCCGAGACCGAGCCACAGCGCGAAGATCGGCGCCAGCACCACGCGGGGCAGTGCGTTGATCATCTTCACGTAAGGATCGAACACCGCCGCCACCAGCGGCTGGCGCGCGAACCAGAAGCCGACCAGCACGCCGCCGAGCGAACCGATTACGAAGGCGAGGATCGATTCCGTCAGGGTGATGCCGAGATGCTTCCAGATCACGCCGGAGGAAAACCACTTCACGATCTGGCTGAAGACGTCGAGCGGGTTGGAGAAGAAGAACGGCGGCAGCAGGATCTTGCCGAACACGGGGACGGTCGACAGCACCTGCCACAGCACGATGCAGACGACCGCGACCAGGACCTGCAGCGCAAGCAGCGTCGGGCGCGACATCAGACCGTCTCCGCCGCTTGCGTGGATTGCGCGTAGCCCTTCATCACCTCGTCCTTGAGCACGCTCCAGATCTCGCGATGCAGTTCGTGGAACTCCTTGTCCAGCCGCACCTCGAAGATGTCGCGCGGGCGGGCTAAGCTGACGCGCCAATCGCCGATGATGCGCGAGGACGGACCGGCCGACATGATCACGACGCGGTCGGCGAGCGCGATCGCTTCTTCCAGATCGTGGGTCACGAACAGCACCGCCTTGCGGTCGGCGCTCCACAGATCGAGCAGCAGATTGCCCATTACCTGGCGAGTCTGCGCATCGAGCGGCCCGAACGGCTCGTCCATCAGCAGGATCTTGGGATCGCGGATCAGCACCTGCGCCAGCGCCACGCGCTTGCGCTGACCGCCGGAGAGCATGTGCGGATAGCGACCCGCGAAGGCGCCAAGGCCGACCGAGGTGAGCCATTGCTGCGCGCGCGGCAGCGCCTCGGCCCGCGGCGTGCCCTTGATCTCGAGCCCGATCGCGACATTGTCGAGCGCGGTCTTCCAGGGGAACAACGCATCGGCCTGGAACAAATAGCCGGCATCCCGGTTCAGCCCGGCCAGCGGCCGGTCGAAAATCCTGACGCTGCCGGCGGCCGGCTTCAGCAGCCCCGCCGCGACGTTGAGCAGCGTCGATTTCCCGCAGCCCGTGGGGCCGACAATGGCCACGAACTCGCCCTGCGCAACCGCAAGATGGGCTTTCTCCACCGCCGTATAGACCCGCCCGTCCCCAAGCCGGAACGCGACCTTGGCATCTTCCAGCGCCACCGCCGTGGGCGTCGACATAGGCTTCCTCCGAATTTCGCTTGATGCCTTAGCCGCTCGCGCGGCCAAGTTCAATCAAGGCGCCAAGCGTGCTACGCATGGGGCCACCCTCCTGACCTGCCAGGGAAGGACAAGCGCGAGCCTCCTTGAGATGCCTTCCAAACCGGCCATCAGTTATTCCCACGTCAGCAAGAGCTTCGGCTCGCTCAGGGCTGTCGACGACGTGTCGCTCGATGTCGCCGAAGGCGAGTTCGTGGCCATCGTGGGGAGCTCGGGCTCGGGCAAGACGACGCTGCTGCGGCTCGCCAACCGGCTGATCGAAGCCGATGGCGGCACCATCAGTGTCGAGGGCGAGGACGTGCAAAGCGTCGATCCGGTCGCGCTGCGGCGGCGGATCGGCTACGTCTTCCAGAGCGGCGGGCTGTTTCCGCATTTGAGCGTCGCTGACAATATCGGGATCACACCCAAATTGCTGGGCGCGCCGGCGGCGGGCATCGCTGCGCGCGTCGACGAGCTGCTCGCGCTCGTCCAGCTCGACCGCGATGCGCATCGCGACCGCCTGCCGGCCGCGCTCTCCGGCGGCCAGCGCCAGCGCGTCGGCGTGGCGCGGGCGCTTGCGGCGAAGCCTCGCATCGTGCTGATGGACGAGCCCTTCGGCGCGCTCGATCCGCTCACCCGCGACGCGCTCGGCGAGGATTATCGTTCGCTGCACCGCAAGCTCGGCCTGACCAGTGTGATGATCACGCATGACATCACCGAGGCGATCCTGCTCGCCGACCGCATCGCGGTGATGCGCGGCGGGAAGCTGCTCGCCCAGGGCACCCCTGCCGAGCTGTCGACCAGCAGCGAGGCCTATGTGCTGGAGCTGTTGCGCACGCCGCGCCGCCAGGTCGAACGGCTGAACGCGCTGCTGCCGCCGGGCGGCGCGGCATGAGCGTGCTTGCCGATCCACGCTGGGGCGAGGCGCTGGCGCATCTGCCCGATTACCTCGGCAACCACGTCCGGGTCAGTCTGGCCGCGCTCGCGCTCGGTCTCGCCGTCAGCCTGCCGCTGGCGATCCTGACGCGCAACCGCCCGGCCCCGCGCGCCGTCCTGCTCGCGGTCGCCAGCATCGTGCAGACGGTGCCGGGTCTGGCGCTGCTCGCGCTGTTCTATCCGCTGCTGCTGCTGGCGGCATCGGTGACGCTGGCCTGGTTCGGCGTGTCCTTCTCGGCCTTCGGTTTCCTGCCGGCGATGCTGGCGCTGGCGCTCTATTCGATGCTGCCGGTGCTGCGCAACGGCATCGCCGGGCTCAACGGCATCGATCCCGCGCTGATCGAGGCCGCCAAGGGCGTCGGCATGACAACACGCCAGTCGCTGATCATGGTCGAGCTGCCGCTGGCGTTGCCGGTGATGATGGCGGGCATCCGCACAGCCGCGGTGTGGGTGATCGGCACCGCGACGCTGTCGACGCCGATCGGACAAACCAGCCTCGGCAATTACATCTTTGCCGGACTTCAGACCCAGAACTGGGTGTTCGTGCTGTTCGGCTGCTTTGCCTCGGCCCTGCTCGCACTCGCCGTCGATCAGCTGCTCGGCCTGATCGAAGGTGGCCTGCGCCAGCGCAGCCGTGCCCGCTCCGCGCTCGGCGCGGCCGGCGTCGCAGCGTTGGTCGCCGCCACGCTGGTCCCGACGATGGGACGCTCGTCGCAGGGCTATGTCGTCGGCGCCAAGACCTTCGCCGAGCAATATGTGCTGTCGGCGCTGCTCAGGGACCGCCTGCAGGCCGCCGGCCTCTCCGCGACGGCGCGCTCGGGGCTCGGGTCCAGCGTGATCTTCGGGGCGTTGAAGGCCGGCGACATCGATCTCTGTGTCGATTATTCCGGCACGCTCTGGGCCAACCAGCTGCATCGCACCGACATCAAGCCGCGCGCCGAGCTGATCGCGGAGCTGAAGAGCGCGCTCGCGAAGGACAACATCACCTTGCTCGGCGAGCTCGGCTTCGAGAATGCCTATGCGCTGGTGATGCCGAAGCAACGTGCCGAGGCGCTCGGCATCCGCACCATCACCGATCTCGCCGCGCACGCATCGACGATGTCGATCGCCGGCGACTACGAATTCTTCTCGCGGCCGGAATGGGCGGCGCTGCAGAAAGCCTACGGCCTCTCGTTCCGCGCCCAGCGCCAGATGCAGCCGGACTTCATGTATGCGGCGGTGGCCAGCGGCGAGGTCGACGTGATCGCCGGCTACACCAGCGACGGCCTGATCGCGAAATACGACCTGGTCGCGCTCGACGATTCCAAGCATGCGATTCCGCCTTACGACGCAATCCTGCTGCTGGCACCGAAGCGCGCCGGCGACGAGCGGCTGCAGGCCGCTCTCAAGCCCCTGCTCGGCAGGATCGACATCGCCACCATGCGCGAGGCCAATCTGCGCGCCAGTGGCAATGACGCGAACTCCTCGCCGGACGCGGTGGCGAAGTGGCTGTGGGGCAAGGTAGCGCGATAGACCCGGATTTCGTAGGGTGGGCAAAGGCGCGTAAGCGCCGTGCCCACGATCTCTTCAATGCGGTGAGAATGGTGGGCACGCTCCGCTTTGCCCACCCTACAAGCGTAGCGATCGCCGCTACAGCCCCCGGATCATCCCCGCATCGATCAGCAGGCGGTTCAGCCGCCGCGCTTCGGCGCCGTCCTTGCAGCCGTAGAAGACGCCCTTGCAGCGGAGCATGATCTCCTTCTGCTCGGCAAAGGACGGGTCGAGCGGGATGCCCGCGGCCTCCTGGATCACCAGGGGCAGATAGGGGCCGTCGATCGTGTCCATCACGGCCTCGCTTTTGACCGGCTGGAAATTCAAGGCGTCGATCGCGTAATAGGTCGCATAGAGGCGCGGATCGTAGGCGTCGAGCTTCTTGCCGAGAGCGCCCTCGTCCAGCCCGGGCTCGAGGATGGCAGGCGCGAACTCAGGCTGATGATCGCCGTAACGCACGATCAGGAAGGGCTCGCCCGGAAATTTCTTCTTCAGCCCCGCGACGAACGCCTTGTACTGCTCGGCGCTCATCGCCTGCCGGCGCAGGTATTCGTCGATGGACGCCACATTGCCCGGCGCTCGCCAGTTCGGCAGCAGCTCGGGACGGAAGCGCGTCTCCCAGGGGAAATGGTTGGCGCCGAGATAGATGAAGGTGAACAGCGGCTTGTTGGGCGGCTGCTGGCCGATCAGCTGCAGCGCCTTGTCGTAGAAGAAGCTGTCGGGCTCGACGTCCTTGGCGCCGAGATCCTTGGAATCGAGGAAGCGTTCGATTCCGGTGGTCGTCTGAAAGCTGCGGGCGGCCATGAAGCCGCCATGGGCGGGATAAAGCGACATCGTGTCGTAGCCGCAGCGGCGCAGCGCCAGCGGCAGACCGCGCTCGACGCGGCTCGAGGCGATGCGTGTCACGAAATAGGCGAAGCGGCCGAACGAACGCGAGGAGAGCCCCGCCAGCACGTTGTATTCGGTGAACCAGCTCGGCCCGCCATTGCTCTCCGCCAGGAACGTGCGCTGCTTGCCGTCCCAGGATTTGAAGTGGCTGCCATAGCCCTGCGGCACCTTGATGCCGCGGGCGGCGCGGATGTCGAAGCTCGATTCATCATGGATCATGATGATGTTCGGCCGGCGCCCGGCGGGGTGGCAGGAATCAACCAGCGGGATATTGAGCCGCTCATTGGTCGCCGCGGCCGATTCCATGAAACCGTATTGCACGAAATCGGAGACCGAACTGACGCCGGAGCGGAAGAACTTCGAGAGATAACCGTCGTCGTAATAGCCGCGCCAGGCCTCGTCAGGGTGATAGAGCGAATAGAAGACCAGCGCGGCAAGACAGGCCAGCTTGCAGGCGAGCGCGGGCAGGCGGCGGATGCGGAAGGGATCAAGCCACCACAGCGCATACATCAGCGGCAGCGTGACCAGGCCGGCCAGGATCACCGACCAGCGCAAATTCGGGAAGATCGCGAACAGGAACGCGACGGTGTCGCGGTCGATCATCATCAGGTCGATGAAGTTGACCGTCATCTGCACGACATCGTGCTTCAGCCGCGACAGCAGCACCAGCACGACCACCATGGTCAACGACAGCGCGCCGGAGAGGGCCGGCCGGCGCAGCAATGTGATCCAGAAGAAATTGAGGATGCCCCAGGCCAGCGCGAACGAGAGCCGCGAGCCGAAATCGGTCTCGGTCTGGTACATCAGCGCGAGGGCGGCAAGGTGCGGCGCGGCCACGGCGAGCAGCCGCCAGATGCCGAGCGCGGCGACGCTCGCCAGCACGGCGGTGGTGGCAGAAGGACCTGGATTGGGCGCGGACGCCATCGAGGACACGCAACTCTGGTCCGGTGCGGTGATGCCAAGCCGTCTGGCCGGCCCGAAAACGACCAGGGCCTCCGGCGCAGCCGGAAGCCTGCACCATGTCATAAAACTGTAACGGAACGGTCAAGGACAGGCAACGCGCGTCGTGATCCGACCTTCGCTTAATGTCAGCGAGCGGCGCGCCGCGATACGGCGGTCGACATCGCCACGCACCGACCTAGCGCTTTGCGATGGCTGAGATGAACAGGTCGAGCACCGCTTCCGCCATCCGCTCGATCTTGCCCTGCTCGACGCCCCAGCGCGGACAATCCCTCTGCCTCGAGTTGCAGCGCAGCATCAATCAGGACACGGTACCTTATTGGGGCAGGAACCCGAGCCGCTTGGCGATGATGCGATCGAGCGTCCGCTTCGGCAGCACGGCCGCGATCAGGTGGCGCATCGGGTCGGGCGTGATCTGGTAGCGCACCTTGGGGCTCGCCGCCGTCAGCGCCTCGAACACGACCTCGGCGATCCGCTCGGCCGGCAGGCCCTTGGCGCCGAGGTCCATCATGAAGGCCATGACCTTGTTCAGCGCCGGCAGGTAGGGCGAGTTCTGGTAGACGGAGAGATCGATCTGTTCGGCCTTGCTCCAGATCGGCGTCTTCACTGCGCCGGGAGCGACGATGATGACGTCGATGCCGAACAGCATCAATTCGCGGCGCAGGCTTTCCGCCAATCCCTCGATGGCATGCTTGGAGGCGGAATAGGGCGCTGACAGCGGATTGCCGTTCTTGCCCGCGACCGAGCTGATCATCACGATCCGCCCCTTCGGCCCCTTCAGCGAGGGATCGGCGCCGAGCAGCGGCCCGAACGCCTGGGTCGCGATGACGGGGCCGATGACGTTGATGTCCATCTGGCGGCGAAAATCGTCGGCCGACAATTCGAGCACGGGACCGGCGACCGCGACGCCCGCATTGTTGACGAGGCCGGCCAGCGTCTCCCCGCTCAGCGCCTCGCGGACCGTTCGCGCGGCGGCAAGGACGGCAGCCTCGTCGGTGACGTCGAACAAGAGCGGGGTAAAATTGGCGCCGAATTCGGCCCTCAGCCGGTCGGCGTCGGCCTGCTTGCGCACACTGCCGAAGACGCGATAGCCGCGCCCGGCCAGGAACTTTGCAGTGGCCCAGCCGATGCCGGTGGACGCACCGGTGACGACGACAGATCGCATGGTCCCCCTCCCTGGAGTTCCCCGCGATCATGCCTCGGATTTTCACCCGTGTCCCGGACAAGCGCAGCGAAGCGGAGCGCAGGGCCGGGACCCAGGAAGCCGCATGGACCCCGGATCAGCAGCGCAGCACCAACGTGCTGCGCTGCGTCCGGGGCACAAAGACTTAGTTCTTCGACTTGTCGACCAGCGCGCCCTTCTTGATCCAGGGCATCATGTCGCGCAGCTTGGCGCCGACTTCCTCGATCGGATGCTGAGCGAGCTTGGCGCGGGTCGCCTTGAACGAGGTCTGGTTGACCTTGTTCTCGAGCATCCAGTCGCGGGCAAACTTGCCGCCCTGGATGTCGGCCAGAACCTTGCGCATCTCCTTCTTGGTCTCATCGGTGATGATGCGCGGACCGGTGACGTACTCGCCATACTCGGCGGTGTTGGAGATCGAGTAGTTCATATTGGCGATGCCGCCTTCGTAGATCAGGTCGACGATCAGCTTCACCTCGTGCAGGCACTCGAAATAGGCCATCTCCGGGGCGTAGCCGGCTTCGACCAGCGTCTCATAGCCGCCCTTGATCAGCTCGACCAGGCCGCCGCAGAGCACCACCTGCTCGCCGAACAGGTCGGTCTCGCACTCTTCCTTGAAGGTGGTTTCGATGATGCCGGCGCGGCCGCCGCCGATGGCGGAGGCATAGGACAGGCCGAGGTCATGGGCGTTACCCGAGACGTCCTTGGCGATCGCGATCAGGCAGGGCACGCCGCCGCCGCGCTGATATTCCGAGCGCACGGTGTGGCCGGGGCCCTTCGGCGCGATCATCAGCACGTCGAGATCGGCGCGCGGATCGAGCAGGTTGAAATGGACGTTGAGGCCGTGCGCGAACACCAGGGCAGCGCCCTTCTTCATGTTGTCGTGCAGGTGCTCGCGGTAGATGTCGCCCTGGAGCTCGTCCGGAGTCAGCATCATGACGAGGTCGGCCCATTTGGCAGCTTCGGCGACTTCCATCACCTTGAAGCCGGCGTTCTCCGCCTTCTTGGCCGAAGCCGATCCCTTGCGCAGCGCGATGGCGACTTCCTTGACGCCGGAATCCTTCAGGTTGAGCGCATGGGCATGGCCCTGGCTGCCATAGCCGACGATGGCGACCTTCTTGCCCTTGATCAGGTTCAGGTCGGCGTCGCGATCGTAATAAACACGCATGGTCGTTTCCTCGTTCAGGGCCGAAAATCGGCCATTGGTCAGTGTCCGAAGGGTGAAATTTGCGGATTTCGGGGGCTGTCTAGAGCATTTTCAGCCCTGAGGGAAACCCGTTTCTGCATGGAAATCCGCGACATCATGCATCCATGAAAACGGGGTAGAGGGAGGCCAGCAGCAGGATCGCCATCAGGATATTGAAGGCGCGGACCAGCCGCTCCGAGGTCAGGACCGGCCGCAAGGCGGAGCCGAACAGGGCCCAGACCACGGTCGAGACGGTGCCGACGATCAGGCTGATCAGGGTCTGGATCGCGATATTGAGCGGGAATTGGGCGATCGCCGCATAGGCGGTGATGGTGCCGATGACGATCACCCAGCCCTTGGCATTGATCCATTGGAACATCGCCGCGCCCCAGAAGGTCATCGGGCCGCGGCCATCCCCTTCCCCCGGCTTGGCCGGGCCGGACATGGCGATCGCGACGGCAAGATAGATCAGGTAGGCGGCACCGGCATATTTCAGGATGGTCTGCAGGATCGGATAGGCCAGGAATACGGAGCCGAGCCCGAGGCCGACAGCTGCGACCATGAAGGCGAAGCCGAGAACGATGCCCACGATGTGGGGGATGGTGCGCCGGAAGCCGTAGGTCAGGCCCGAGGACAGCAGCATGATGTTGTTCGGCCCGGGCGTGAAATACATCACGACCATGAAGATGAGGAAGGCATAGAGCAGCGACTGGGACATGCTGACCTCACGCCGTCTTCGGCAACGGTTCTTCGGGTAGCGTATTGGGGCGCTTCGCCAGCACCATCACGGCGATACCGCCGATCACGGTCACCATGCCGGCAAGCCGCAAGGGTCCGAACCGCTCGCCGAAAACGATGCTGGAGGCCGCCGAGCCGACGAACGGGACCAGCAGCGCGAACGGCACCACTTGCGCGGCGGGATAGTCGCGCAGCAATCGGCCCCACAGCCAATAGGCGATGCTGGTGGAGATGCCGCCAAGCGCCAGCATGCAGAGCGCCGATGTCAGCGACATCCGGCTCAGCGAAGTCCAGGTCGGCGCCGGGCCGTCGGCGACTAGCGTCAGCACGAACAGCGGCACGGCCGAGGCGAGGCACAGCCACGCGAACAGGTCGAACATCGGCACGCCGCGGGCCCTGCGCAGCAGCAGATTGCCGACCGCGAAGCTGAGCGGCGAGATCATCAGCACCGCGAACGCAGCGACGCTGAAATCGTAGCCGACCGTGCCGCAGATCATCAGGAGGCCGATCGCGGCGATAGCGATGCCGAGCGTCTGCATCGGTGTCGGACGCTCGCCAAAGGCGATCGCGGCAAAACCGATCGTGAACAACGCCTGGCTCTGCACCACCACGCTGGTGAGCCCGACCGGCACGCCGTGAGCGATGCCATAGGCCTGGCTGAGGAACTGGCCGAGGAACAACGTGGAGCTGATCGCGATCAGCAGCGACCAAGCGATCTTGGGCTTGCGGATGAACAGGCACGGCACCGCTGCAATGGCGAAGCGCAGCGCCGTCATCAGCTCCGGCGACAGCTCGTCGAGCGCGAACCGGCTCGCCACGAAGGCAAGCCCCCAGATGATCGCCACCAGGACGGCGATGAGGATGTCGGCCGGCTTCATTCCAAACTCCCTAACCTCTCCCGCTTGCGGAAGAGGTCGCGCCGAAGGCGCAGGTGAGGGCTTTTTCCTCTGAGGGAGTCTTCGTTGCCGAAACACCCTCTCCCCAACCCTCCCCCGCTAGCGGGGGAGGGAGCGCAGCGACGTTGTCGTTGCAGCTTGCACTCACAGTTCTAGCCTTGCTCGCCGGCCTTTACGTGGAAGAATTGGGTTTGCGCAGCAGATACGTGCCGTGCATCGGTCCGTGGTAATCGGCCGAGACCAGCGTGAAGCCGACGTCGGTCAACATCCGCTCCATCACCCAGCCGAAGGTGGAATATTCGTCGCGCATATGCGTCACCACGCTTTCGCGTGCGAAATCGTGGTTCTTGATCTGGAAGTCGGCCCATTGCTCGACGTCGCGCTCGATCGCGTCGGGCATCGCGGTGTAGACGATGTCGCGAAGATAGAACGTCGCTCCCGGCTTGAGCGCGCGAAAAATCCGCGACATCGCCACTGCTTTCCAGAAATCCGGCAAATGATGCAGCGTGAACTCGCTGACGACGAGATCGTAGGATTCCGGCCGATAGGCAAAGCTGAGCAGGCCGGCTGATTGGGTGCGCACGGGCGCCTTGCGGTCGCGCGCGTAGATCTCGGCGAGCGCCAGCATCGCCGGCGAGATGTCGATGGCGTCGACCTCGGCACCCATCAGCGCCGCTTCGGTCGCCAGCACGCCGTTGCCGCAGCCGATGTCGGCGATGCGCCAGCCGCGCTGGACTCCCAGCATCTTCAGTGCGGCGCGCGCCCGCAGATCGGCATCTTCGTGGGCGTCGTAGATCGAGGCCACGGCAGGCCCGATCCCCATCCGGTTCCGCTCGTTGTAGTACCAGTCGCGCGCTAGCATGGCTCACATCCCTTCAGGCCCGCGGCCGATCGCGGCAACGCCGGTTCGCGACACCTCGACGAGGCCGAGCGGGCGCATCAGGTCGATAAACTGGTTGATCTTGTCCGTGTTGCCTGTGATCTCGAACACAAAGCTCTCGGTGGTGGCATCGATCACCCGGGCGCGGAAAGCATCCGCGAGCCGGAGCGCCTCGACGCGATGCTCGCCCTGCCCGCGCACCTTCACCATCGCGAGCTCGCGCTCGATCGAGCGCCGGGTCTGGGTCATGTCGACGACCTGATAGACCGGGATCATGCGGTCGAGCTGGTTCTTGATCTGCGCGATCACCATCGGCGTGCCGGTGGTGACGATGGTGATGCGCGACAGATGCTTCTGGGCCTCGGTCTCCGAGACCGTGAGACTTTCGATGTTGTAGCCGCGGCCCGAGAACAGGCCGATGACGCGCGCGAGCACGCCAGGCTCGTTCTGCACGAGCACGGCGAGCGTGTGCGTCTCGTTCGGATCGTGGCGCTCTTCGATGAAATAGGCGGATGCGGGCTGGTTCATTGTCGTCCCCTCAAATGTCGCTCGTCACACCAGCGCCTTGCCGCCGGCGAACGCCTTCGCGGTCGCCTCGTCATTGGCCTGCTCCGGCAACAGCATCTCGTTGTGCGCCTTGCCGGACGGAATCATCGGGAAGCAGTTTTCGAGCGCCGCGACGCGGCAGTCGAACAGCACCGGGCGCTTGACCGAGATCATCTCCTTGATGGCGCCGTCGAGATCGCCGGGCTTGTGCACCTGAAGGCCGACGGCGCCATAGGCTTCGGCGAGCTTGACGAAGTCCGGCAGCGCCTCCGAATAGGAATGCGACAGCCGGTTGCCGTGCAGCAGCTGCTGCCACTGCCGCACCATGCCCATGTACTGGTTGTTCAGGATGAAGATCTTGATCGGCAGCTCGTACTGCACCGCCGTCGACATCTCCTGCATCGTCATCTGCACCGAGGCATCGCCTGCGATGTCGATGACGAGACTGTCGGGATGGGCCACCTGCACGCCGACCGCGGCCGGCAGGCCGTAGCCCATGGTGCCGAGACCGCCCGACGTCATCCAGCGATGCGGCTCCTCGAAGCCGTAGAACTGCGCCGCCCACATCTGGTGCTGGCCGACCTCGGTGGTGATGTAGGTGTCCCGGCCGCGCGTGGCTTCGAACAGGCTCTGGATCGCATGCTGCGGCAGGATGACGTCGTTGCTCTTCTTGTAGTAGAGCGAGTTGCGGGCGCGCCATTGCGCGATCTGCTGCCACCAGCTCTTGATGTCCGGCTTCTTCGCCTCCGCCTTGAACACCTGCAGGATGTCGCCGAGGATGTTGGCGCAATCGCCGATGATCGGCACGTCGACGCGGATGTTCTTGTTGATCGAGGACGGGTCGATGTCGATGTGGATCTTCTTCGAATTGGGGGAGAACGCATCGACGCGGCCGGTGATGCGGTCGTCGAAGCGCGCGCCGACGCACAGCATGACGTCGCAATCATGCATCGTCATGTTGGCCTCGTAGGTGCCGTGCATGCCGAGCATGCCGAGCCAGTTCTTGCCCGACGCGGGATAGGCGCCGAGACCCATCAGCGTCGAGGTGATCGGGAAGCCGGTGACCTCGACCAGCTCGCGCAACAGCCTGGTCGCCTCGGGGCCGGAATTGATGACGCCGCCGCCGCTGTAGATCACCGGACGCTTGGCACCCGCCAGCAGCGCCACCGCCTTGCGGATCTGCGCCGCATCGCCCTTCACGCGCGGCGCGTAGGAACGGTGCACGTCGGACTTGCGCGGCGGATGATAGGTGCCGGTCGCGAACTGCACGTCCTTGGGGACGTCGACCAGCACCGGCCCGGGACGGCCGGAGGTCGCGACGTAGAAGGCCTCGTGCAGGACTTTCGCGAGATCGTTGACGTCGCGGACCAGCCAATTGTGCTTGGTGCAGGGGCGCGTGATGCCGACCGTGTCGCATTCCTGGAACGCGTCGTTGCCGATCAGATGCGTCGGCACCTGGCCCGAGATGCAGACCAGCGGGATCGAGTCCATCAGCGCATCGGTCAGCGGCGTCACCATGTTGGTGGCGCCGGGACCGGAGGTCACCAGCGCGACGCCCGGCTTGCCGGTCGAGCGGGCATAGCCCTCGGCGGCGTGGCCCGCACCCTGCTCGTGACGGACCAGGATGTGCTGGACTTCGCTCTGCTGGAAGATCTCGTCATAGATCGGAAGCACGGCGCCGCCGGGATAGCCGAAAATGTCGGTCACGCCGTGATCGATGAGGGCGCGCACGATCATCGCGGCGCCGGTCATCTGGTTCGGATCGTGGCTCTTGTCGCTCATTGGCTTGCTCCGGATGCGCTGTTGTCAGCGGCTTCGTTCGTGTCGGGTTCGGGAAATAAAAAAGGCCCCGAAGAGGGCCCATGCACACCGCCTGTCTTGTGGATGGCAGCTAGCCATCCCCGGCGGTGTGCCTGGGTACGACGGCGATAAGGAGTTTGGTAATAATGTTACGCATGGCAGGCGCTCGGCTTCCCAAAGGTTGCGCGAACATAGCGGCCAAAGCCTAGATGTCAAGGCAATGCGGCCGTCTCCGCGCGATTTAGGCAGTGTAGCGGTGTTCCCCGGGTTCGGCGAGAGGTAAATTGGGGAACCGGACGGAAAAGCGCGTCAGCCGCGGGCGCGGACCGCGTTGACGTTCGCAGCGCCCCATTCCCTCGCCTGCTCCGGCCTGACCCATTCGAACTCCGGCAATTGATGCCGAAACCAGGTGAATTGCCGCTTGGCATAGTGACGGGTGTCGGCGCGGCCGATGACGGCGGCCTGCTCCAGGCTGAGCTCACCGCGCAAGTGCCGGATCAGGGCGGGCACGCCATGCGCCTTCATCGCCGGCAGCAGCGGATCGAGCCGTCTGGCGGCAAGTCGCTCGACCTCCTCCAACGCGCCGGCGGCCAGCATGGCGTCGAAACGAGCGTCGATCCGTGCGTAGAGCGTGTCGCGCTCGGGTGCGAGAAACACCGCGCGAAAACTGTCCTTCGGCAGCAGCGGAGGCTGGCCTTCCCGGTGCCAGTCGAGCAGCGAGCGTCCGGTCGCCTCGACCACTTCGAGCGCACGCGCGATCCGGGTGCGATCGCGCAGGTTCAATCGCGCTGCGGCAAGCGGATCGCGACGCGCCAATTCCGCATGCAGCGCCTCCGCACCGGTCCGTTCCAGCCGCGCGCGCACGTCCTCGCGCACCTCGGCGGGAATTGGCGGCACCACGGAGAGCCCGGCGGTCAGCGCCTTGAAATAGAGTCCGGTGCCGCCGATGAAGATCGGCAGGCGGCCTTGCGCGCGCGCCTCGTCGAGCGCCTTTGCCGCGTCGGCCACCCAGGCGCCGGCCGAGAAATTCACGGCTGCATCGACATGGCCGTAGAGACGGTGCGGAACGCGGGCCTCCTCATCCTGTGTCGGCCGTGCCGTGATGATGCGCAGATCGCGGTAGACCTGCATGGAATCGGCATTGACGACGATACCGCCGCTGGCGAGCGCGAGCTCCAGCGCCAGCGCCGACTTGCCGCTGGCGGTCGGGCCTGCGATAAGCACGGCCTCGCCAACGGGCCTTCTGCCGACTTGCTCCTCGCTCACGAAAACCTCAAATGTCCCTCGTCGCCACGCTGATCTGCAACCCCGACAATCCCGCGCTCGATACGACCATCGTCGACGGCGCCCGCGCCGTGCTGCCGCAGGCCGCGCCCGCGCACTGGCTGTTCGACGGGGTCGCGGTCGATATCCCGTTCGGCGCCGACAGTCACCTCGAAGCCGACCGTCACGCCATCGAGCAGCGGCTGCGCGAGCTTCGCGGCGACCTGCCGATCGACATCGTCGTGCAGCCTGTCGGCTTCAGGCGCAAGAAGCTTTTTCTCGCCGACATGGATTCGACCATGATCGGGCAGGAATGCATCGACGAGCTCGCCGATCTGGTCGGGGTGAAGGCGCATGTGGCCGCCATCACCGAGCGCGCCATGCGCGGCGAGATCGAGTTCGAGCCGGCGCTGCGCGAGCGCGTCGCGCTGCTGAAGGACTTGCCCGCCAGCGCGGTCGACGAGGTGCTGGCCAAGCGGATCACGCTGACCCCGGGCGGCAGCACACTGGTCGCGACCATGCGGGCCCACGGCGCCTATACCTGCCTCGTCTCCGGCGGCTTCACGCTGTTCACGGCCGCGGTTGCCGCCAAGATCGGCTTTCAGGAAAACCGCGCCAACGAGCTCGTCGTGCGCGACGGCAAGTTCACCGGCGAGGTGAAGGAGCCGATCCTGGGGCGCGCGGCCAAGCTCGCCACGCTGGTCGACCTGATGGAATCGTTCGATCTCGACGACATCGACTCGGTCGTGGTCGGCGACGGCGCCAACGACCTCGCGATGATCCAGGCGGCGGGGCTCGGCGTCGCCTATCACGCCAAGCCGGCGGTGGCGGCGGCGGCAGCCGCGCGGATCGATCACGGCGATCTCACCGCGCTGCTCTATGCGCAGGGGTATAAGCGCGAGGAGTTCGTGGAGGTATAGTCTCTTGCCGCACGCTCAGCCGCCGTAGCTGTAGGGTGGGCAAAGCGAAGCGTGCCCACCAATTGTCCATGATAGCAAGAGAACGTGGGCACGGCGCAAGAGCGCCTTTGCCCACCCTACGAGACCGTACCTGCGGCTACTGCACGCTCAGCGCGACGAAGCGCAGCTCGCCCTCGGCATTGGAGACCAGCAGCAGCACCGACTTCTTGCCGTCCTTCTTGAGCTGATCGACCCGCTTCTGGATGTCGGCGCCGCTCGAGACCGCTTCCTGCGCGACCTCGACGATGACATCTCCGGCCGAGAGGCGCTTTTCCGCGGCGTCGGAATTGGCATCGACCGAGGTGACGACCACGCCCTTGACGCTCTCCTTGATCTTGTAGCGCGTGCGCAGATCCTTGTTCAGCGCGGCGAGATCGAGGCCGAGCGCCTTCTGCGTCACCGGCTTCTCGGGCGCCGGCTCGTCGGTCTTGACCGCGGCCTGCACCTTTTCGGGATCCTGCAGGCGGCCGAGCGTGACTTTCTTGGTCTGCTCCTGGCCCTTGCGGATGATGACGACGTCGACCTCCTTGCCGACCGCCGTATCGGCGACGACGCGCGAGAGATCCTTCGGATCTTTCACGTCCTTGCCGTCGAACCTGACGACGACGTCGCCGGGCTCGATGCCCGCGGGCTTGGCCGGGCCCTTGTCGTCGATGCCGGCGACCAGCGCGCCGCGCGCCGGCTTTATGTTGAGGCTCTCGGCGATCTCGTCGGTGACGCTCTGGATGCGCACGCCGAGCCAGCCGCGGCGCAACTCGCCGAACTGGCGCAGCTGATCGACGACGCCCACGACCGTCTTCGACGGCACGGCGAAGCCGATGCCGATCGAGCCGCCGGAGGGCGAGATGATCAGCGTGTTGACGCCGATGACGTCGCCGTCGAGATTGAACAGCGGACCGCCGGAATTGCCGCGGTTGATGGAGGCGTCGGTCTGGATGTAGCTGTCGTAGGGACCTGAGGAGATGTCGCGATTCTTCGCCGAAACGATGCCGGCGGTGACCGTGCCCCCGAGGCTGAAGGGATTGCCGATCGCGACCACCCAGTCGCCGAGGCGAAGCTTGTCGCTGTCGCCGAACTTCACCGCGACGAGAGGCTTCGGCGGCTTGATCTTGAGCACCGCAAGATCGGTCTTCTTGTCGACGCCGACCAGCTCGGCCTTGATCTTGGTGCCGTCGTTGAGAATGACGTGGATCTCGTCGGCATCCGCAATGACGTGATTGTTGGTGACGACGACGCCCGCCGTGTCGATGATGAAGCCGGATCCGAGCGAGTTGGTCTTCTTCGGAGCGCTGCCGCCGTCGCCGCCCTTGCTGCCGCCGCCGGGGCCCCTGCGGTTCTTGAAGAAATCGTCGAAGAACTCCTCGAAGGGCGAGCCGGGCGGCAATTGCGGCATGGTGTTGCTGCCGCCGCCGCTGCCCTTGGCTTCCACGGTCTGCGAGGTCGAGATGTTGACGACCGCGTCGATCACCTTCTCGGCGACGTCGGCGATGCCATCCGGTCCGCGCGCCTCGGCCGGTGTGCCGAACGCACTGAAAGCACTGACGACGAGCGCGGCCAGCCCTAAACGCAAGCGGGTCGGGGCAATGGTGGCAGCGGACATTGGTATCTCCAGAGAATAAGGATTCGGTCCAGACTGCGCTCGAACGGGGGGACGGCGCAAGCACGGAGCTTAACGGGCCTCAAGAGCCCGATAATACGGCGAAAACCGGTCTTTCGGCTTCACTTTGGCGTTGGTGCGCGGCCTAGACCGGCCGCCGCATAACCCAGATCAGGACCAGGCCGACCACGGCCGAGCCGATCCCGACCGCCCGCAGGATGTTGTCCGGCGTGGCGATGGCGCTCTTCATGGCCTTGCGCATCCAGTTTGGACTCGCCGCAAACATCAAGCCCTCCAGCACGAACAGGATGCCCAAGCCGATGAGGAAGTCGGCGAACGCAATGGACCTCATCGGATTGGAACCTCCCGTTGTGCTGTTCTTGTCTGGACGAGGGCGGCCGGACCTGCCGCCCCTGTCTCGCTTACGGCTTCGCCGGCGTATCGGTTGCCATCTTGCCGGACGGGTTGCTGAAGTACCGGAAGAAATCCGAGTCCGGCCGCAGCAGGAAGCGGGTATCGTTCGACTTCAGGCCGTTCTCATAGGCGGTCATCGAGCGGTAGAAGGCGAAGAAGTCGGCATCCTTGCTGTAGGCCTCCGCAAACAGGCGGTTGCGCTCGGCATCGCCCGCACCGCGGGTCTGCTCGGCCTGCGAGTTGGCTTCCGCGATGATCACGGTTGCCTCACGGTCGGCCTTGGAGCGGATCTCCTGCGCCTTCTGGCCGCCCTGCGCGCGGAACTCGGCCGCTTCGCGCTCGCGCTCGGTCTTCATGCGCTGATAGACCGCCTGGCTGTTCTGCTCCGGCAGGTCGGCGCGGCGGATCCGGACGTCGACGACCTCGATGCCGTAACCGTCGGCCTCGCGATCGAGCTGGTCGCGGATGCGCTGCATCAGCCTCTCGCGTTCGTCGCGCACCACGTTGATGAAGGTGACTTCGCCGAGCACGCGGCGCAGTGCCGCGTTGAGGAGCGTGGTGAGCTGGATGTTGGCAGCCTGGATCGAGCCGACGCTCTGATAGAAGCGCAGCGCGTCCTTGATGCGGTAGCGCGCGAATGCGTCGACCACGAGCCGCTTCTGATCGGACGCGATCGCTTCCTGCGAGGGGTTCTCCAGGTCGAGGATGCGCTTGTCGATGTTGATCACCGAATTCCACGGCGCCTTGAAGTGCAGGCCGGGCGCGGTGACGACGTCGACGGGGCGGCCGAACAGGAGCACGATGGTCTGCTCGGTCTGCTGCACCGTGAACAGCGACATGTAGCCGAGCACTGCGACGAGCAGGAGCGCGAGCAGGGTGACGAAACCCGTGACCGGAGACCTCATCGGTTGCCTCCGCTCGAGGGCTGCCCGGCGGTAGATGGCCGCTTGCTGGTCAATTCGCCCAGCGGCAGATAGGGCACGATGCCCTGGCCCGAATTGCCGCCGTCATAGACGAGCTTGTCCGCGCCGCCGAGCACGCGCTCCATCGTCTCCAGATAGATCCGTTCACGCGTCACGTCGGGCGCCTTCTTGTACTCGTCGTAAACCTTCAGGAAGCGCGCGCTCTGGCCCTTGGCCTCGGCGACCGCCTGCTCCTTGTAACCTTCGGCATCCTGCAGGATCTTGGCTGAGCGTCCACGCGCCTGCGGGATGACCTGATTGGCGTAGGTCTGCGCCTCGTTCTGCAACTGCTCCTGATTGGCGCGGGCCGCCTGGACGTCGCGGAAGGCGTCGATCACCTGCGCGGGCGGATCGACCTTCTGCATCTGCACCTGGGTGATGAGGATACCCGCTCCGTAGCTGTCCAGCGTCTTCTGGATCAGCTCGTGGACGCCCTGTTCGGTGACGTTGCGCGCGCCGGTCAGGATCGGCTGGATCTGCGACCGGCCGATCACCTCGCGCATCGCGCTCTCGGCGACCGCCTTCACGGTGCCCTCGGGGTTCTGGATGTTGAAGAGGAAATCACCGACGCCATCGGGCTTGATGCGCCAGAGTACGGTGAAGTCGACGTCGACGATGTTCTCGTCGCCGGTCAGCATCAGGCTCTCCTCGGGCACATCCCGAATGGAGCGGCCGCGCCGTGCCGGATCCTCGATCAGCGTCATGCCGATGGAGGTGGTGTTGACGCGCAGCGCCTTCGGCAGCAGCACGGTCTCGATCGGATAGGGCAGGTGATAGTTCAGGCCCGGTTGCACGGTGCGGACATGCTTGCCGAAGCGCAGCACGACGCCGAGTTCTTCGGACTGCACGCGGAAGAAGCCCGACAGCAGCCAGAACGCGATGATGAGCAGGACGATCAGCGTGATGCCGATGCCGGAGAAATAGCCGCCTGGCATGATCTGCTGGAGGCGGTCCTGGCCGCGCCGCAGAAGGTCTTCCAGATCCGGCGGCCTCGGCCCGACCGGTTGCGGACCGGAGCCCCATGGTCCCTTTGGACCCGAGCCCCATGGGCCACCGCCCTGATTCTTCCACGGCATTCGTCGCTCTCCTCGGCAGGGTGGAATTGCCCCCGCCCGCTTTGTCCGGTCCGGCTTTATAGGGGACAGGCAGGTCCCTTACAACGCGGCCCTGACCGTCTTCCGAGCTATGCTCGGGCACGAAAATGTCAATGTAAACATTGACGAAAGCGGTTAATGGCCGCGCCGCCGACGATATGTCACATAGGAGAAGTCGGCGCTGTCGTTGGGACCGGCAGGATGGCGGATACGGTCGACCTCGTCCCATTCGCCCTTGTCGATGTCGAAATGC
The DNA here is from genome assembly GCF_024585125.1 of Bradyrhizobium sp. WBOS08. Taxonomy (NCBI): domain Bacteria; kingdom Pseudomonadati; phylum Pseudomonadota; class Alphaproteobacteria; order Hyphomicrobiales; family Nitrobacteraceae; genus Bradyrhizobium; species Bradyrhizobium sp. WBOS08. The sequence goes on from NZ_CP028988.1 coordinate 319,773, forward strand.
GTATCCCCTTCGGGCTGGGCATGGACTTCGGTGATTTCGAGGCGATCGGCGCGATCGAGCCATTGCCGGAAGATCTCGGCGCCGCCGATTACCGCGATGTCAGTGGCCGAACGTCGCAGGGCATCCCCGCGCGCAACCGCGCCGGCGTCGGCGGCGGATGTCGTGACGATGGCCCCGTCGGCACGATAAGCCGGATCGCGCGTGATCACGATATTGGTGCGGCCCGGCAGGGGACGGCGGGGCAGCGATTCGAAGGTCTTGCGGCCCATGATCACGGGCTTGCCGATGGTCAGCGCCTTGAAGCGCGCCATGTCGGATTTCAATCGCCACGGCATCGCATTGCCCGCACCTATGACGCCGTTCTCCGCGATCGCGACGACGAACACGATCTCCATCAGGCAGAGCTCCCGGCAAGCCGCGTCAGCGCAGGCCCGGTGACGCGGCATAGCGTCCAGTCGTCCATCATGACGGCGCCGAGCGATTTGTAGAACGCGATCGACGGCGCGTTCCAGTCGAGCACCGCCCATTGCAACCGCGCCCAGCCGTTGTCGACGCATTCCTTCGCGAGATAAACCAGCAGCGCCTTGCCGAGCCCCCTGCCCCGATGCGACGGCCGCACGTAGAGATCTTCGAGATAGATGCCGTGGCGGCCGCTGAAGGTGGAGAAATTCGTGAACCAGACCGCGAAGCCGACGGCCTCACCATCCCATTCGGCGATCGCGCAATAGAGTTGCGGTCGTTCGCCGAACAGCGCGTCAGCGACGTCGGCCTCGGTCGCCTCCACCTCGTGCGAGAGCTTCTCGTACTCGGCGAGCTCGCGGATGAAGGAGAGGACGAGCCCCGCTTCTCCGGGCTGCGCACGGCGGATGGTCAACGACATCGGCGTCAGACCGCGACTTCCGCCTTGATGTGCGGATGCGGGTCGTAGCCGACGAGCTCGAAATCCTCGAAGCGGAAGGAGAAGATGTCCTTCACTTCAGGATTGATCCGCATCGCCGGCAGCGCACGCGGCGCGCGGCTGAGCTGGAGCTTTGCCTGCTCCAGATGGTTGGAATAGAGATGGGCGTCGCCGAACGTATGCACGAAGTCGCCGGGCTTCAGGCCGGTGACCTGCGCCACCATCATGGTCAGCAGCGCGTAAGAGGCGATATTGAAGGGCACGCCGAGGAAGACGTCGGCCGACCGCTGGTAGAGCTGGCACGACAGCTTGCCATTGGCGACATAGAACTGGAACAGGCAATGGCACGGCGGCAGCGCCATCTTGTCGACGTCGGCCGGATTCCACGCCGAGACGATCAGGCGGCGCGAGTCCGGATTGCGCTTGATCATGTCGACCACGTTCGCGATCTGATCGATGCTGCGGCCGTCGGGCGCGGGCCAGGAGCGCCATTGATGGCCGTAGACCGGGCCGAGATCGCCATTGGCATCCGCCCACTCGTCCCAGATCGTGACGCCGTTGTCGCGCAGATATTTGACGTTGGTGTCGCCCTTCAGGAACCACAACAGCTCATGCACGATCGCCTTCAGCGGCAGCCGCTTGGTCGTCAGCATCGGGAAGCCGGCGGACAGATTGAAGCGCATCTGGTGGCCGAACACCGAGAACGTGCCGGTGCCGGTGCGGTCGGTTTTCTCCGCGCCGTCTGAAAGAATCCGCTCGAGCAGGTCCTGATATTGGTGCATGTGCGACTATGCCTTTGGGAAGGCGGCGAACTTAGCGGCCACCCCCGCGCTGCAACAGCGGCGATTCGCTGTCCGCACCGATTATACCCGGAAAAGTGAGCGTTCCCGGCGCAAACGACAAGGGGGCGGAACCCGGTGTCCCGCCCCCTCCTATCGGCCTGATGGTGTTGCCTAATTTGCCGCCTTCAGCACCGGGCTCCACTTCGCGATCTCGTTCTTGACGAGGGTCGCCAGCGCCTCCGGCGTGCGGTCCTTTGCCGCCGGGATGACGCTGCCGAGTTCGAGCAGGCGCTTCTTCACGGTCTCGTCGTCGAGCGCCTTGATGGCGGCTGCGTTCAGGCTCGCCACGATGGCAGGCGAGGTTCCCTTGGGCGCGAACATCGCGTTCCAGGCCTGGGCCTGGAATTTCGGCAGGCCGGCTTCAGCCGTGGTCGGCACGTTCGGCAGCGACGGATTACGCTCGGCCGTGGCGATCGCATAGGCCTTGATGGTGCCGGCGTTGATCTGCGGTACGGCGTTGACGATCTGGTCGCACATGTAGTCGACCTGCCCTGCCACCAGCGCGTTCATCGCAGGTCCGGTGCCGCTGAAGGGCACGCTGACCGGCTTGACGTCGAGGATCGAGTGCAGGAGCTCGCACGAGACGTGCGAGACCGAGCCGACGCCGGCATGCGCCGCGTTCACCTTCTCGGCGTTGGCCTTCACGTAGGTCACGAACTCGTTCAAGTCCTTGGGCGGGAAATCCTTGCGCGCCAGGATCAGGATCGGCGTGCCCGCCAGCAGCGCGATCGGCTCGAAATCCTTCTCGGGATGGTAGGCGAGCTTCGGATAGAGCGGCACCGAGGCGGCATGCGTGCCCATATGCCCGGTGATCAGCGTATAGCCGTCATTGGCCGCGCGCGCGGCGCGCGTCGTGGCGGTGGTGCCGCCGGCACCGACCACGTTCTCGATGATGATGCTCTGCCCCAGCGTCTGCGCCATGTGCCCGGTGACGATGCGCGAGATCACATCGGTCGGTCCGCCGGCCGCGAACGGCACGATCATGGTGATGCTGCGGGTCGGATAAGTCTGGGCCTTTGCCGGTGCGACAAAGGCGCATAACGAGGCAAGTGCTGCGGCACATGTGCCCGAAACCAGCGTGCGAATGGTCGTCATATCGGTCCCCCGGGACAAACTAATGCCGGCAACAAAGGCCCGCATTTTCATTTCACGAAGCCGTCACACAAGTCGATTCGACTTCCGAATGCGGCGTGCCGACGCAGCTGCGCTGCGCCGGCACAGATGCGGTGCTCAATTCTCGGATTCGGTGAACACCTCGTCGCGCTTCGATCGCAGCGAAGGCAGCACGGTAAGGACGAGGAGGCTCGCCGCGACCGCCAGCAGCACTGCCGACAACGGACGCGTCAGGAACACGCTCCAATCGCCGCGCGAGATCAGCAGCGCACGGCGCAGGTTCTCCTCCATCAACGGTCCCAGCACCATGCCGAGCAGCAGAGGTGCCGGCTCGAAATCGTGCTTGATCAGCCAGTACCCGACGAGGCCGAACACGCCGGCGAGGATGACGTCGACCGGCGCGTTGTTCACCGAATAGATGCCGATCGCGCAGAAGATCACGATCGAGGGGAACATCAGCCGGTAGGGCACGCGCAGCAGCCGCACCCAGATTCCGACCAGCGGCAGGTTGATGATGATCAGCATCAGGTTGCCGATCCACATCGAGGCGATCATGCCCCAGACGAGGTCCGGCTGCTTCTGCATGACCTGCGGCCCCGGCACGATGCCGTGGATGGTCATCGCGCCCACCATCAGCGCCATCACCGCGTTCGGCGGGATGCCGAGCGTGAGCAGCGGAATGAAGGAGGTCTGCGCGGCGGCGTTGTTGGCGCTCTCCGGCCCCGCCACGCCCTCGATCGCGCCGCGGCCGAACCGCGAGGGATCCCGGGCGAGCTTCTTCTCGAGCGTATAGGCGCCGAAGGATGCAATCGTCGCACCGCCGCCGGGCAGGATACCGAGGATCGAGCCGAGCACGGTGCCGCGCAGGATCGCGGGCGTCGAGTCGGTCAGATCCTTCCTGGTCGGCATCAGGCCGGTGATCTTCTGCTGCACGAGGTCGCGGCTCATCTCGGCGCCGGCGTCGAGATTGCGGATGATCTCCGCGAAGCCGAATACGCCCATCGCCACCGTCGCAAAGCCGAGGCCGTCGGCGAGCTCCGGAATGTTGAAGGCCATGCGGGAGGCGCCGGTTTCGATGTCCGAGCCGACCATCGACAACAACAGGCCGAACACGATCATCGCGATCGCCTTCAGCACCGAGCCCTTGGCCAGCACGACCGCAAAGATGAGGCCGAGCACCATCAGCGAGAAATATTCAGCCGGACCGAACGCCAAAGCGAGCTTGGTCAGCGGCGCGCCGAGCACGGCGATGAGCACGGTCGCGACGCAGCCGGCGAAGAACGAGCCGATCGCGGCGATCGCCAGCGCCGGGCCGGCCCGGCCCTGCTTGGCCATCTGATGACCGTCGATGGCGGTCACCACCGATGTCGCCTCGCCGGGTATGTTGACGAGGATCGACGTGGTCGAGCCGCCATACTGCGCACCGTAATAGATGCCGGCCAGCATGATCAGCGCGCCGACCGGCGGCAGTCCGAAGGTGATCGGCAGCAGCATCGCGACGGTCGCGATGGTGCCGATGCCCGGGAGCACGCCGACCAGCGTTCCGACGAGAGCGCCGATCAGACACATCAAGAGATTGATCGGGGAGAACGCGACGGCGAAGCCGTGAGCGAGGTTGGCAAAAATATCCATCACGCCCTCACTGGATCAGGAAACGCGGGTACATCGGCATCGGCAGCCCGAGAATGTATGGAAACAGGATTGCGCAGCCGATCGTCAGGCAGGCGCCGACGATCAGCGCTTCCAGCCACCGCGTCTCCTGCGAGCCCGCCGCTGCGATCATGAAGCTCGTGAAGGCCGTGACCACGAGGCCAAGAGACCGGATCGACAGGGCGAAGAAGAGGATCGCGGCGACCACGAACAACGGTCCTCGCCAGGAATAATGGGCCATCGCCGGCCCATCGGTCAGAAGGCCGGTCAGGGCGATCGCTGCGGACAAGGCAACCAGCAGTCCGCCGAACATGCGCGGCGCGGTGCCGGCACCGAAGGAGAAGCCCCGCATGCCCTGCAGATCGCTTCCCGCCCACAGCGCGAACAGGGCAACCGCCATCAGGACGACGCCGCCGACATAATCCTGCGCCGACCGTACCGTCATGAACAGCGTCAGGATCGCCACGACCAGCAGCGGATAGGAATAGATCAAGGCCAGCAGCACCTCGGACGACATCTTCTTGGTGCCGCCGCCGAACGATCCGAAAATCGCACTGGGCGCGCCTGCGAGCAGCGCCGTCACGTGACTGGTGACCACAGTCCCGGGGCCGCGGCCGGTGCCCCAGCCGAAGATCGTCCCGATCGACCAGATCAATTCGAAGATCTGCGGCGCAATCGCCAGCAGACAAAAACCAAGCGCCAACCGGGTATTTCGGGTGGCCGTCGCTGAGTGGCCCATCGTGTCGGCCATGCCTGTCTCCTCCGCGACCCGTAAGTCACGAGCACTGTTGTTCTAAATCGGCTGGAACTGGATCCCCCGCCCGGAACACTGCCTAGCGATTTTCATGACACAATGCCAGCAAAACCCAACAGCCCGCCGGCAAGCAGCAGCCACAATGGATTGATGCGCGAGACGGATGCGATCACCGCAACCATTGCGGTCAGAAGCAGTGCAGCAATCGAGCGATCGGTCGACTGGGCCAGGATCAGGGCACTCGCCGCCATCAATCCGATCGAGAGCGGAACCAGTGCAGCTTGTATCAAGCCAGGCCAGCGCGACTGGCTGGGCCGATTCAGCAGCCGGCTGACATAATAGGCAAGCAGCGCCGTCGGCAGGCACATCGCCAGCGTCGCCGCCAGCGCGCCGGGGATGCCGGCGACGGCATAGCCGATTAACGTCACGATCAGAACGTTCGGACCCGGCGAGAGCTGCGCGATCGCATAGGCATCGGCGAACTGCTTGTCGGTCATCCAGTGATTCACCTCGACCGCGATGCGATGCATCTCGGGCACCGCCGCCGCGGCGCCGCCGACTGCGAACAGCGACATCAGTCCGAAGGTGGCGATCAGGGCCCAGATCGGATTGTCGGCATTCATGCTGCTACTTTCCGCCGCAGGAAATAAGTGGCGCCGATGCTCACGGGGATCGCGACCAGCAGCACCGCCTGAAGCGGCAGGCGGAGCACGCCGATGGCGAGGAACACACCGAGCATCAGGATCAGCGCGAGGAGGTCCGTCCGCTTCAGCAGCGGCGTCATCATGCGGAAGACCACCGCGATCAGGAGACCGACGGCCGCGCAGGAGATGCCGGCGAGGCTGCGGCGCAGCACGTCGAGGTCGCCAACACGGGCGTAGATGATCGCGAGAACCATCATGATCAGCGTCGGCGGCAGCAGCAGCCCGGCAAAGGCGGCAATCCCGCCGGCAATGCCGCGCAGCCTCGATCCGAACACCATCGACAGATTGACGATGTTGGGCCCGGGCAGGAAATGGCACAGCGCGAAGGTCTCGTTGAACTCGTCCGCCGTCATCCAGCGGTGCTGCTCGACGATGGCCCTCCGGGCAAACACCAGGACCCCGCCGAAACCGGCCAGCGACATCCTGGCGAAGGCCAGAAACAGTTCCAGCAGGCCGGGCGCAGCAACGCCGGGCGCCGGCGGATCCGGCAGTCGATCTGATGGTTGGCCGGCCGGTGCTGAATCCTCGGACATCTCAGAAGCTTAGACCGCCGGCGCCGATGCGGCCAAGATCAGGCCCGCCTCGGTGCGGAACCTTTCCAAAGAGAATTGGGAGACGCGTGCAAAACCCCTGTTTTTCGAAACCCTTGCCCCCTATATTGGGAGTGCCGGTTCGCCGGCTATGGAAATAAACGGTCGTCGCAATAAACCATTCGGACCCGGGGGCGGTACCCGGCGCCTCCACCAAAGCCCACCCACCGGCTATCCGGAAGCGGGCTTTGGCGGGGGCGAAATAGGATCGACGAGGGCGTAAAGGGCGTACTTTTTCCCGGTATTGTTCCGCCGTTATCGGGCTACTGCAATAGTTGCCAACGACAACTTTGCTCCGGTTGCTCAGGCTGCGTAACGCAGTTTGAAAGACCATCTTAAAGTCCTAACGGGTTAAGCTCCGTTAGGCGGGGTTCGGAGGCACCTGGCAACAGAAGCCTCCACTTGCCTTTCTTTCTTCTCCGGCGGGGACTCCTGCTGACCCGTCAGGCGCGATATTGTTGCGGCTTGGCGAGTCGAGTCGGTAGGGTCCGGCTTCGGGGACGCAACAGGACCACCATGGCGACCGATCATATCCGATACGATGTGCTGGCCCGCGACGCGCTGCGCGGCGTGCTGCGGAAGGTGCTGACCGATGCCGCGGCCCATGGCCTGCCCGGCGAGCACCATTTCTTCATCACCTTCGTATCGAAGGCCGAGGGCGTGAAGCTGTCGCCCCGGCTGCTCGCGCAATATCCGGAAGAGATGACGATCATCCTGCAGCACCAGTTCTGGGATCTGACCGTGCTCGAGGACCGCTTCGAGGTCGGGCTGTCCTTCGGCGGCATTCCGGAGCGGCTGGTGGTGCCGTTCAGCGCCATCAAGAGCTTCCTCGATCCGTCCGTGAAGTTCGGCCTCCAGTTCGACACCTCCGATGTCGCCGAGGTCGCGCCGGAGACTTTGCCGGCGGCCCCTGCCCCTTCGGCCGTAGCGGTGCCCGCCGCCACTGAAAAGGCCGAGACCGCGGAAGAGCCGACCCCGCCGAGCCAGGGCGGCGCCGAGGTGGTGCGGCTCGATCGTTTCCGCAAGAAATGATCTAGGTTGGCTTTGCAGCCGTCGCGGCGGGCCAAACTGCCTATATAGAAGAGCACATGAAGAGGCCGCGCGGCGTTTCGCGCGGCGGAATGGATGTGCTCATGGCCAAAGCTTCCCGCTCGAAGACCGCTCCTCCCGCGACCCGCACCGAGACCGACAGTTTCGGGCCCATCGAGGTCCCTGCCGATCGCTATTGGGGCGCGCAGACCGAACGCTCGCGCCAGAATTTCCGCATCGGAACGGATCGGATGCCGATCGCGCTCGTCCACGCGCTCGGCATCGTCAAGCTCGGCGCCGCGCAGTCCAATCTGGAGCTCGGCCTGCTCGACAAGCGCCGCGCCGGCGCCGTCATCCGCGCCGCACGCGAGGTGATCGAGGGCAAGCTGGACGACCATTTCCCGCTGGTCGTGTGGCAGACCGGCTCTGGCACGCAGACCAACATGAACCTCAACGAGGTGATCGCCAACCGCGCCAACGAACTGCTCGGCGGCGAGCTCGGCGCCAAGAAGCCGGTGCATCCCAACGATCACGTCAACATGAGCCAGTCGTCGAACGATTCGTTCCCGACCGCGATGCACATCGCCGCCGCAAGCCAGATCAATGCCGATCTCATCCCCGCGCTCACCGAACTGCTGCGCGCGCTGCGCAAGAAGGAGAAGGCGTTCGCAAAAATCGTCAAGATCGGCCGCACCCACACCCAGGATGCGACGCCCCTGACGCTCGGCCAGGAGTTTTCCGGCTACGCCGCGCAGGTCGAAAGCGGCATCGCCCGGCTCAAGTCCGCGGTGAAGGAGCTTTATCCGCTGGCGCAGGGCGGCACCGCCGTCGGCACCGGCCTCAATTCCAAGCCGCGCTTTGCCAAGCTGTTCGCAAGGCACGTCGCCGCGATCACGAAACTCCCGTTCACCAGCGCCGCCAACAAGTTCGAGGCGCTGGCCTCGAACGATGCCTATGTGCTGGCGCATGGCGCCATCAATTCGGTGGCGACGGGCCTGTTCAAGATCGCCAACGACATCCGCCTGCTCGGATCCGGCCCGCGCTCGGGGCTGGGCGAGCTGATCCTGCCTGAGAACGAGCCGGGCTCGTCGATCATGCCGGGCAAGGTCAACCCGACGCAGTGCGAGGCGATGACCATGGTGTGCTGCCAGGTGTTCGGCAATCACACCGCGATCACGATGGCCGGCAGCCAGGGCCATTTCGAGCTCAACGTCTACAAGCCCGTGCTGGCCTACAACATGCTGCACTCGATCCGCCTGCTGGCGGATGCGGCGCGATCCTTCACCGAGCATTGCGTCAGCGGCATCCGCGCCGACGAGAAGCGCATCGACGAGCTGATGCAGCGCTCGCTGATGCTGGTGACGGCGCTGGCCCCGAAGATCGGCTACGACAACGCCGCCAAGGTGGCCAAGACGGCCCATGCCAACGGAACCACGTTGAAGGAGGAGGCGCTGCGGCTCGGCTTCGTCTCGGCCGACGAGTTCGACCGCCTGGTGCGACCCGAGAAGATGACCAGCCCGGGATAAATTCCGAATTCCGATAGCCATCCGTAATGATACGGACCCCCTGCGCCCAGAAATGTGCGGCTTTGGGGGTGGGATTTGATTACCGTCAATGTTCCGGCGGGACGGCGTGCTACGCAACCCTTCCGCCCCCCGACGGGGCCGAATTCATCCTTTGATGGCCCAAGGGGCTGATTGACGAGGACGAGCGAATGGCGATCAAGTCTTGTAGGGCGCAACGCGGCGCCCTGTTTGTGAATGTTTCATCCCGCCTGACGAGGATCGGATGATGGAGACGCGGCATGGGGAACGTCATCAACCTGAATCGTTTCAGGAAGCGCGCCGAGCGGGAAGCCTCGGCGAAGCAGGCGGACGCCAACCGGTCGAAGTTCGGCCGCACGAAGGCGGAACGGTCGGCGGAGGAGACGCGCGCGGACAAGGCGAAGGCGCACCTGGACCGGCATCAGATCGACCGCGAGGAGCAGCCATGAAGTCGCCCGTCGTGAAGCGGTCGATCGTCGTCGCCGGGCACAAGACCAGCGTCAGCCTGGAAGAGGCGTTCTGGAACGGCATGAAGGAGATCTCCGGCCTGCGCAACATGACGTTGTCGGAGCTGGTCGGCGAGATCGACAACAACCGCCAGCAGGGCAATCTGTCGTCGGCGATCCGCCTGTTCGTCCTGGACTACTTCAAGAGCCGGGCGATGGCCGCCCAGCCGGACAAGGTCCCGGCCCAATAGCCAGCTCTCGGGGGCGCCTGCGAGGCGCCCCGCGATCCGCGCTCTTTAAAATTACTCTAAGGTGCGGTTTCGGCGAGCGCCCGCGCTTGACCTCAATGCCTTGCGTTGAAAATACAGGGCATGACCGACACCAACGACACGCGCCCGCACATGCCGCTCGGCCTGGCCCAGCGCGGCTATTCCGGCGTCATCCAGCACCTGTCCGCTAGCCAGGCGGGCTCGGCGCTTTCGGACATCGAGCTCGAGAGCCGCCTGATCGAACTCGGCTTCGTCGAGGGCGCCCGGGTCGAGGTGCTGCACGAGGGGCTGGTCGGGCGCGATCCGATTGCGGTGCGGGTCGACAGCATCACGATCGCGGTCCGCCGCCGCGAAGCCATGGCGGTCATCGTCGCTTAGCCTGCGGCCGGACGCCTCATCACAAGCCGTTTGCCAGGCCTTGATCCCATGGAATTACCCCTGCTGCATCTCGCCCTGGTCGGCACGCCAAACAGCGGCAAGACATCGCTGTTCAACGCCCTGACCGGCAGCCGGCAGAAGGTCGCGAACTATCCCGGCGTTACCGTCGAGCGCAAGGAAGGCTTCTTCGTCACCCCCCTGGGGCGCCAGGTCTCGGTGGTCGACCTGCCCGGCACCTATTCGCTGCGCGGCCGCAGCCCGGACGAGGAGATCACCCGCGACTTCGTGCTCGGCAAGGCCTCCGGCGAGACCGTGCCCGATCTCGTGCTGTGCGTGGCCGATTCGACCAATCTGCGGCTGACTATCCGCCTGCTGCTCGAGCTCAAGCGCACCGGCCGGCCGATGGTCCTCGTGCTCAACATGTTCGACATCGCGGCCCGCCGCGGCATCAATGTCGACGTCGAGCGCCTCGCCAAGGAGCTCGGCCTGCCCGTGGTCACCTCGATCGCGGTGCGCAAGGGCGGCACGGCCGAGCTCTTGAAGCTGACCGACGAGATCTCGGCAAAGCTCGCCGCCGAGGCCGAGGCGAACAGCTGGCGCGCGCTCAGCGTCGCCGAATTGCGCGCGACCCAGCGCGAGGCCGACCGCATCATTGCCGACTGCGTCAGCCTGCCTGCGAGACCGGACACCTGGACCGCGCGGATCGACGCGGTCGTGCTGCATCCCGTCGGCGGTCTCGTCGTGCTGACGCTGATCCTGTTCGTGATGTTCCAGGCGGTGTTCGCCTGGGCGCAACCGGCAATGGACCTGCTCAAGTCCGGCTTCGACGCGCTCGGCGAGCTCGTGCACGCCACCCTGCCCGAGGGCCTCCTGCAGAGCTTCCTGGAGAACGGCGTGATCTCGGGCGTCGGCAGCGTCATCGTGTTCCTGCCGCAGATCATCCTGATCTTCCTGTTCATCCTGCTGCTGGAAGATTTCGGCTACATGGCGCGCGCCGCGTTCCTGATGGACCGCATCATGGGCGGCGCCGGCCTGCACGGCCGCGCCTTCATTCCGCTGCTGTCGAGCTTTGCCTGCGCCATCCCCGGCATCATGGCGACGCGCGTGATCGACAACAAGCGCGACCGGCTGACCACGATCCTGATCGCGCCGCTGATGACCTGCTCGGCGCGCATTCCGGTCTACACGCTGATCATCTCCGCCTTCATTCCGGCGAAGGAGATCTGGGGCTTCATCAATCTGCAGGGCCTCGTGATGTTCGGCCTCTACGCCGCCGGCATCGCCAGCGCGCTGATCGTCTCGTTCCTGATCAAGTTCTTCATGCTGCGCGACTTTGCGCCGGCGCCGTTCATGCTGGAGCTGCCGGACTACAAGATGCCGCGGCTGAAATCGATCGCGATCGGCATCTACACCCGCGCCAAGATGTTCCTGGTGCGCGCCGGCACCACCATCTTCTCGATGATGGTGCTGATCTGGTTCCTGGCCTCGTTCCCGCAGCCGCCGGCGGGCGCCACCGGGCCCGCGATCGACTTCAGCCTGGCGGCGATGATCGGCAAGGCGCTCGAGCCGCTGCTGGCGCCCGTCGGCTTCAACTGGCAGATCGCGGTCGCGCTGATCCCGGGCATGGCGGCGCGCGAGGTCGCGGTCGCAGCGCTCGGCACCGTCTACGCGATCGAAGGCGGCCAGGAAGCGTCCGAGCAGATCGGCCAGGTGCTGGCGACGAAATGGTCGCTCGCCACCGCACTGTCGATGCTGGCCTGGTACATCTTCGCCCCGCAATGCGCATCCACCCTGGCCGTGATCCGGCGCGAGACCGGCAGCTGGGCCTGGATGGGTGTGACCTTCACCTACATGCTGGCGCTGGCCTATGCGGCGAGCCTTTTGACCTACAACGTCGCCGTCGCGATGGGGGCGGGTTAGACCCCTGAAGCCAAAACTGAGAAAACAACCCCATGCACAGTAGACGGGGTCAGTGAAATCAATGGCTTGAGTCGGGCGCGAAAATCATCCGACCGAAACTCCGCCCCGGTTGCTCCGTCGGGCGACACAGGGGGATGATGACATCCTCGGCCGCAAACGATGGCGGCATGAACGACGACACGCGACCGAAGCAACCGCGATGACGCACATCGGCCTGTCCGAGCTCGCCCTGCCATCCCTCATCGGCATCGTGAACGTCGCAAACGGCGCATCGCGCCCCGTGCTGGAGAAATCGGATTACCTGGTCGAGCGGAGCACGAACCGTCATGGCAACGACGTCGTGATCTACCGCATCCGCCGCCGAACGCCGCAATGACAGGATTGGAGCACGTTGACCGCCGGACTGTGTTCAATTTTGAACCGACATTGCTGCCGCGGCGGCATGTACCCACAGCCAGACAAGCCCCGGCGGCCGGGAACCGGCTCGCTGCTCAAGAGTTCCTTGTACGGACCTATTTTGGTCCCGGCCCCAGCCTCTCGACGCCTGGGGCCTAGTGCTCTTCCGACATGTGCTGAGGGGGTTCAATGACCGATCCATCAGGGGCTGCTTCGGCCAGTTCCCTCAAGGATTTGCCGAGAATTTCAACGGGCAGCGAAGGTCTGGACGACATCCTGGGCGGCGGCTTGGACCCCAACCGGATGTATCTCTACGAGGGACGTCCGGGCACCGGCAAGACCACGATCGCGCTGCAATTCCTTCTCCGGGGCGCGCGCGACGGCGAACGTGTGCTCTATATCTCCCTCTCCGAGACGCGGCGGGAGCTCGAGCTTGTCGCGCATCGGCACGGCTGGTCTCTGCAAGGCGTGGACATCTTCGAGCTGGTCCCGCCGGAGACGACACTCGACCCCGATCGGGAGCTCACGGTCTTCCATCCTGCCGAGATGGAGCTCAGCGAAACGACCGGCCTCATCTTCAAGGAGGTCGAGCGGCTCAATCCCACCCGCGTCGTGCTCGACAGCCTGTCCGAGCTGCGCCTGCTGGCCCAAAACCCGCTTCGCTACCGCCGCCAGGTGCTGGCCTTGAAGCACTTCTTCACCAACCGCAATTGCACCGTCGTGCTGCTCGACGATCTGTCCTCCTCCCAGGACGATCTGCAGCTGCATTCGATCGCACACGGCGTCGTCATGCTCGAGCAACTCGCGATCGACTACGGCGCGGAGCGGCGCCGGCTTCGCGTGATCAAGATGCGCGGCATTCGATTCCGCGGCGGATACCACGATTTTACAATTTCAGCAGGGGGCCTGCGCATCTTCCCGCGGCTCGTCGCGGCCGAGCATCACAAGGCGTTCCCCGGCGAGTCCATGTCCAGTGGAAACGCCGAGCTCGATCGGCTCCTCGGAGGCGGGATCGAGCGCGGCACCAACATGCTCCTGCTCGGCTCTGCCGGCGTGGGGAAGTCGTCGCTCGCGCTCGCCTATGCCATCGCTGGGGCCGAACGCGGCGAGCACGCCGTTTTCTTCGCGTTCGACGAGGGCCGGGGAACGATCGAAGCGCGGGCGCGGACGCTCGGCCTGCCTCTGCAAAAGCACCTCGATTCCGGCAAAATCCGGTTTCAACAAGTCGATCCCGCCGAATTGTCGCCCGGCGAGTTCGCATCGACGCTGCGTCATAGCGTCGAGGTCGACGGCGCCCGCATCGTCGTCATCGACAGCCTGAACGGCTATTTGAACGCGATGCCGGACGAGCGCTTTCTCGTGCTGCAGATGCATGAATTGCTCAGCTATCTGGCGCAGCAGGGCGTGCTCACGATCTTGATCCTCGCGCAGCATGGAATCGTGGGCCCGATGGATACGCCGCTCGACCTCAGCTATTTGAGCGATGCGGTGCTGATGTTGCGCTATTTCGAGTTCGGCGGAACGGTGCGGCGCGCTCTGTCCGTCGTTAAGAAGCGCAGCGGCAACCATGAGCACACCATCCGCGAGTTCCGGCTCGGCAACACCGGAATCAAGCTCGGCCCGCCGCTTCAGGATTTCAGCGGCATCTTTTCCGGCAATCCGCATTTTACCGGCACGGCACTCCCGGAAGGACCGATCGAATGAACGCGGCTCGCGATGGCCGCGTCCTCATATTCGCCCCGATCGGACGCGACGGGCCGACATCAGCCGAGCTCTTCCGCAGCTCCCATCTGGAAGCGGTGAACTGTCGAAGCCTGCCCGAACTCGTCAGCGCGATGAGCGAAGGCGTCGGCACCGTCTTTCTCGCCGAGGAAGGACTGTTCGGAAAGGACACGGCGCCGCTGGCACAATGGATCGCGGCGCAACCGCCGTGGTCCGACCTCCCCTTTGTCGTCCTCACCAGCCATCGAGAGCAGCCGGCTGTGGTTGCGTGGCGACGCAGCATCGTCGAACTTCTCCGCAACGTTTCGCTGCTCGAGCGTCCGGTTCAGCCGATCACGCTGACCAGCGCGGTTCAATCCGCGATGAGGGCGCGGCGGCGCCAATACGAGATCCGGGCTCTGCTGCAGGCCCGCGAGGAGACGGCGCAGGAGCTCGAGAAGCTGGTGGTCGAGCGCACGCGCGAGTTGAAGGAAGCCAACGAGCAGCTTCGCCTCGAAATGAACGAACGCGCGCGCGTCGAGGAGACGCTTCGCCAGGCCCAGAAGATCGAGGCGATCGGCCAGCTCACCGGCGGCGTCGCGCACGACTTCAACAATCTGCTGATGGTGATTTCCGGCGGCCTCGACATGCTTGATCGCCAGACCGATCCCAGCCGGCGCCGGCGTCTCATGGACGGGATGATCCAGGCGGCGCAGCGCGGCGCCAGCCTGACCAAGCAGCTGCTGGCGTTCTCCCGCCGGCAGACGCTCAGGCCGCAGCCCGTCGACGTCGCCGCGCAAATCGGAGGCATGCGCGAGCTGCTCGATCGCAGCCTGCGGGGCGACGTCCATGTCGAGTTCGACTTCCCGGATTCGTTGTGGCCGGTGGAGGTCGATCCCGGAGAGCTCGAGCTGGTCATTCTCAATCTGGCGGTCAACGCCCGCGACGCCATGCCCAATGGCGGCACCATCGTGGTCCGCGGCGAGAACCTGCCCGACCTGAACGACGAGGAGATCGCAGGCGACTATGTCCGGCTGTCGGTGATCGATACCGGGATCGGCATGCCGGCGGAGATCCTGTCGCGTGTTTTCGAGCCGTTCTTCACCACCAAGGACGTCGGCAAAGGGTCCGGACTTGGGCTGGCGCAGGTCCACGGCTTTGCAACGCAGTCGCGGGGCACCGTCCGAATTCAATCGGAAGTCGGCCGCGGCACCAGCATCGAGTTGTACCTGCCGCGATCGTTCGATGTTCCTTCGAGCGAGCGGCACCTCATCGACCTCACCAGAGTGCGACCCAAGCGGAGCAATCAGGGTCGCGTCTTGCTGGTTGAGGACGATGACGAGGTTGCCTCGCTCGTGAGCGAGATGCTCGGCCAGCTCGGTTACGACGTGACCCGCGCCGGCAGTGCCGCAGCGGCGCTGGGGGCCCTGGCAGACGGCCGTTCCATCGACCTGATCTTCTCGGACATCATGATGCCGGGTGGCATGAATGGGGTCGAGCTCGCGCGAGAGATCAAGAAAAGAAGAAACGACATTCCGGTGCTGTTGACCAGCGGTTACGCCGAGGCCTCGTTCCACGAAGCAGAGACGGCGGGTATCCGAATCCTCGCAAAACCCTATCGCATCGACGAGCTGGCCGCGGCTCTGAGTGCCTTGCGACCGAGTGTGCGGCTTGGTCTGGAGTCCCAGCGCTCAGGCTCTTGCTGACGGCGCAAGGACCCGCGATTGGCGATAGCGAGTCCTACCGGAAATACCCGAGCACGAGGTCGACGTCGGCGCTGCGGGCCACCGTGCCGGTCAGCTCGGCGTCGATGACGCGGCGACAGGCTTCGATCGCGGCGTGGTCGCCGAGATCATTGGCGGCTTCGAGCACGAGCCAGGCCGCGTCGACCGAGGCCTTGTCCGGTGCTCCGCCGCCGAGATCGCCGGGGGCGGCGCTGTTGAGATTCTTCTTGCGAACGGCGGTGCCGAATTGAGGCAACATTGCAGATACTCCCCTGTCCTTCATGTACCTGTCAGTGAACTTGGAGCTCGGGCTGACGGCCCGCATCGGCACCCGCGCCGGTCTTGCGCGACTGGTAGAACTTCAAGATGCTGCGCGAGGTCTCGATCTTGAGCCGACCATATTCGCGCTCGTTGTCCTGGAGCTCGCGCGCCGTGATCAGATGATCCTTGGCGCCGAGGAAGAGCAGTGACATCGTCGTATCCCAGGAGAAGTCGAGCGCCTTGCACAGGACCAGGATCATCTCGCGATTGCGGTCCATCAGCGCGCGCTCGATCACGTCGACCGGCAACGACGAGAGCAGCGACAGGCCGATCTGGACCTCGTCGAAACGGTGCTGGCGGGCATAGTTCGAAATCGAATCCTGGTTGAGATTGCCTTGGCGGTATTGCGTCGTGACCACGCGCTTGGCGACGAAATAGCTGCGCGAGGACGGACCGAACTTGGACTGAAGGTCGCCGGTGACCTCCGTCACCGAGCTCTGGATCTGCGCCATCATCTCGGGCCGCTCGGTCTCGAGGCGGCGGCGGACGTCTTCCGAGGCCTTCGAGATCAGCTGTTGGAAGATATGGCGCGGCACGTCCTTGCGCAGGCCGAGCTGCTCGGCGAGGATCGAATCGCCCTCGGCGCGGCGGACCATGTGCAACAGGCCCGAGCCGGAGAAGCGCGCGCCCTCGTTCTTCGCGACCGACGTCACGACCTCCTGGTTGCCGCGCTTGACCAGCACGTCGGTCACGGCCTCGCCGATCGACTTGCGCTGGGCGATCGCGAGCAGATGCGACTGGCCCTTGGTCATGGCGCTCTCCACCAGCATCCTGTCGTCGATGCGATTGGAATCGCGCAGCACGGGACCGGCGACCGCGATCTCGTCGTCGAGGGCGAGCTTCTCGATGACGTTCAGGGGCGCGTGATCGCACGCCGACATCACCTCCGACAGCTGCGTTCGCGCCGCGACCTCGATCTCTTCGGCGAGCCGGCCGATCACCTCGCCGAACGTGCTGATCTCGTCGTCGCTGTAGCGGCCGGTGATCAGAATGTCGGTCGCATGCCACAACGCCTTCGCCCGGCTTTCCTCGGTGCCGCGCGCGATCGCGTCGTCCAGATCCTGCAGAAGCGATTTCGCCCCGTTCATCTCGATCACCCCAGTTCTTGGTCGTTCTCTTGCGGACCGTTGCGCCGCAATCGACGCGACGCCGAGTTCCTCTGGAACCGAAGCTAGGGAAGAAACGCGAGAATTCAGTAAAATCGGCAAATCAGTTTTGCCGGGCAAAATTCATTCAAATGCGAGGGAATGGGTTAAGGGGCGGGAGAAGAAGGACGGTGCGCTCCCTCGCCCGCTTGCGACCCGCTTGCGGGAGAGGGTTGGGGAGAGGGTGTCTCCGCAACGGGACAATCCCTTAGAGGAGAAAGCCCTCACCCGCGCCTTCGGCGCGACCTCTCCCGCAAGCACGCGGGGGAGGTAAGCAAACTCGCGGCCCGGTCCGAGCAAACCAGAAGCGCCCTCATGGGTTTTGCGGCGTCAGCACCAGCGGGGGCTTTGGCTTCGGCTTGGCCGGCGGCGGGCCCGGGGCAGGCTTGACGTCGATGGCCGGCGGCAGCGGCGCGAGCTGCTGGCTCGCGAGCGGCGGGCTTGTGAGTGAAGGACTCGTGAGTGAAGGGCTCGGGGCAGCGGGAGCCGCTTGCGGCGGTCTCGGCGTCGGCGCAGCCTTTGGCTTTGCGGGCGGGCGGCGCGGATCCTGGCCGGGCAGCGGCACATGCGCGGGCGCCAGCTCGGGCGTCGGATCCGGAGACACCAGCGTCGGCAGCGCCGCGGTCGCTGGCGGCGGCTCGCCGCGTTCGATCGCGTCGAGCCGGCGCGTCTCGCGGTCGATCGTGCGCACCGCAAGCCAGGACGACAGCGGCGCCAGATCGATGGTGCGGTTGAGCTTGTCGGGCGGACCCGCGGCGAACAGCTGAATCTCCGGCGGGGCGCCGGAGAGGCCGGTCATGATCGGCGTCAGGCTGGCGCGGATGTCGGCCTGGTCGGCGGGAATGTCGTAGCCGCCGGAGACGATGGCCCGGGCATTCTTCGCTTCCAGCGGCGTCGCGCCGACGCGCAAGCGTCCGTCGCGGATCGTGAAGGGAATCTGGGCCGACGCCACCGCGATCGGTGCGGCGGCAAGCGCGGGCTCGACCAGCTGCCGCAAGCGGTTGTCGTCGGCGACCTGGCCGCCGTCGCTGGCGCGGATCGCGATCTCGAAGGCGCGCGGATTGAGGCCGCCGATTTCCGCGGCCTCCAGCGTCACCGTGCCGTTGCCGGCGAGCGCGCCGGTCAGCGCCGCGACGCTGCGGCCCTGGCTGGTCAGCGCCATCTGCACCGAGGCGCGTCCCTTCGGCAGCGCAAGCTCGCGGTAGCGCAGCGCCGCCGCATCGACATTGGCGAGCTCGATGCGCGCATTCACAGCGAGGCCATTGGCGCTGTTGCGCGCGTCGAAGCTCGCCGACATCTCGCCGCCGCCGAGCGTGCCCTTGAGCCCATCGAGCGCGAACGACTGGCCGTCGCCGCGGAGCGTGCCGCCGAACGGACGCAGCTCGATGCCGCCGGGCAAGGTCCCGCGCAACGCCTGGAAGGCGATGCGGCCGCGCCAGCCGGTGACGAGCCCAGCGCTGAGCGGCTCGCTCGCATCACGCCCGGCTGCGCCAACCGCCAGCGCGAGCGCCGGCGCAAGATCGAGCGTATCGAGACCGACTTCGCCGTCGACGCTTCTGTCGGAATCCAGCATCACCGCCAGATGGCCGCGCAGATGCGCGCCGGCCGCATTGCCGTCGAGATCGTCGAAGGTCAGCCGATTGCCCGTCAGCGTAAGGCGGGAGGACAGGCTGACGTTCTGCACCGATTTGTCGGTCCGGCTGGTCCCGAGCAGCGGCGCCAGATTGACGTTGCGCACGCGCAAGTTCACGCTGCCCTTCGGCTCCGACAATTCGACACTGCCCTGCGCGTCGGCATCCAGCCCGCCGCCGCTCAGCTTCGCGCTCAGTTGCAGCGGCCGCCGCCAGGCGCCGGTCAGCTTGCCCTCCAGCTGCGAAGCGCCCTCGCCTGCGGCCACCATGCGATCGAGCCCGAGCAGCGCCAGGAGAGCCCCCGCCTGCGGCGTCGACACTTTCGAGTCCAGCGTGAAGTCGCTGCTGCGCAGACGCTCCAGGTCGATGCCGCCGATCGCGGCAGCCGGCGTCTGCGCAGCCAGCGCCGCGGTCGCCTTGAGCTGCGGCGCATCGAGCTCGAGCACGGCGCGGGCATTGCTGCGATCGGCATGCTCGGCGTTCTTGTCGAGGCTGAGATCGAGCTTGAGGCGGGTCGCGCCCGATGCAGCCGGGATGGCATCGAGGCGCGCGCGCAGCGCGGGCACAAACGGCTCGATCAGCGCAGTGAGCTCGCGCAGCGAATTGGCCGAGGATTGCAGCGCGAGCTTGCCGGTGGTCCTGGCGCGGTCGAAGCTGCCGCTCGCCACGGTGGTCACGCCGCCGGCCTGGCCGAAGCGCAGCTGCTCCAGCGACAGCGAGGCGGGGCCGTAAGCGAGCTTGGCAGTGAACGGACGCAGCTCCTGCCCGGCGGAAATCGCGCGGCCGATATCGAGCGAGAGCTTGGCTTCCTCCGGCCACTCGCCCTGCGGTCCCGCGAGCGCGCGCACGAAGCTTGCGGCGGAATCGAGATCGAGCCGATCGGCCTTGAGGTCGGCGTCGATCCGCGAGCCCTTGCTCGCGCCTGTCTGCACGAAGGCGATGCGGCCTTCGACGGTGCCGCCTTCGATGTCGGCCTTCAGCCGGTCGATGGCGAGATGGTTGGCGGCGATCGTGACCTCGCCGGCGAGGCGCAGCGGCCGCGTGCTGCGGCGGTTGACCTCGCTGCGGCCCTGGAGCCAGGCCACAAGCGTGTCGGGATCGGAGGATTCGACGCTGAGACGGCCGCTGAAACTGTCAGCGCCGGGCGTTGCGCCGTTGAGCGAGAGCTGCGTCATGCCGGGCGCGCGCAGCTCGAGGCGCTGGAAGGTCCAGGACCGTCCGTCGGTCTGGAGCTCGGTCGTGATGTTCTGCAGCGGACGGCCGCCGAGCATGATCTGGTCGGAGTTGAACTCGATCTGGGCGGGGATCGGCGCCTGCGGAATGGCGGCGAGCCCCGCGCGCAGCGCCGGCAGGACGCGGAGCGGCTCGGCATCGTCCTTGTCCGTATTCTTGGCGGCGAGCCTGTCGGCATCGACCTGGCGCGCCGACAGCACCGCGCGCAGCAGCGGCGAGGCGCCGAATTTGAGGTCGCCGACGCCGCCGAGCTTCAGCGCGCTGTCCTCTGGGCCGAAGCTCGCGTCGATCTGCTCGAACTTCGCCCCGGCCGGATCCGCCTTGAGCCTGGTCGTCAGCTTCCAGGGGGCCGGCCCGGCCGCGCCGGCCTTCTTGACCGCCGGCACCGCCAGCGTCAGCGCGCCGTCGAATTTCGGCAGGCGGTTGTCGAAGGCGAGCACGCCTTCGAGATCGGCGAGGATGGCGCGCTCGCCGGGATCGATGTTGAGGTGGAGACGGGTGGCGTTGCCGTCGGCGCTCGGGCCGGACGAGACGCGGAACGGATAGCGCACCCCGTTGGCGGTGAAGCCGCCATCGCCGCGCACCGAGCCCGCGAGCGAGCGGACGTCACCGGAAAAGGTGATGTCGTTCAGCTCCAGCGTCGAGCGGCTGGCGGCATCGTGCAGGGCGATGCGGCCGGTGAGATTGAGCCGCTCGATCGCGAGCGAGGCCAGATTGAAGGTGCCGCTCGCGGTGGAGGGCAGATCGACCCTCCCACGCGCATCGAGGCCGAGATCGACCGCCATGCCGCCCACCGAAAGCTCGGTGGCGCGCCATTCGCCGCGCATCAGCGAGCTAAGGCTGAACTCGACGTCGAGCTTGTCGGCGCGCAGGCGGCCGAGATCGTTGTTGCCGCCGAAGGTGACCTGGCGCAGCCGCAGCGTCGGCGCCGGCAGGAGCCGCGCGTCGAGCTCGCCCGCGACCCGCACCGGCACGCCGATGATCTTGCCGGCCTCCGCCTCGAACTGGGGCCTGAACTGGTTCCAGTCGACGTAGTAAGGCCCGATCAGCGCGGCCAGCAGCGCAATGATGAAGGCAATCGCCAATCCGAGCAGCGTCGTCTGCACGGGTCTCCCCTCGGCCAAACCGGCACCCGGACCAAACCCTGGCCTTCAATGGACTTCAGGCGTGCCGGAACAGCCCCTTATATAGGGGGAAGTGTGGCGAAGTCACAGCGACTGTTGCGCGCGGAGGTTAACGCTGGAGGGCGACCCTCATGGTGAGGAGGCGCACCAAGCGCCGTCTCGAACCATGCAGGCCCGCTCTCGCCCGCGGCCATCCTTCGAGACGCCCGCTTCGCGGGTCCTCAGGATGAGGGCAGCGCGTGCAGAATCAGTCCCGAAGCCTCACCAGCTCGCCGGCAGCCGCTTCAGGCCGCGCAGCACGAAGGTCGGCCGCCATTCCGGGTTCTCGACGTCGTCGATGCGCAAGTCCGGCAGCCGCCGCAGCAGCGTGGCAATGGCGATCTCGGCCTCGATGCGCGCCAATTGGGCCCCGAGGCAGAAATGGATGCCGCCGCCGAACGACAGCGGCTTCACGTTCTGGCGGGTGACGTCGAGCCGGTCGGGCCGGTCAGGATAGACCGCCGGATCGCGGTTGGCCGAGCCGAGCAGGCACAGCACGGTCTCGCCCCTGGGGATCCGCTTGCCGCCGAGATCCTCGATCTCCTCCAGCGCGACGCGTCCGGTCATCTGCACCGAGGAATCGTAGCGCAGGAATTCCTCGATCGCGCCCTCCATCAGCTCGGAGCGTGCCTTGAGCAGCGCAAGCTGGTCCGGGTTGCGATGGAGCGCGAGCAGGCCGTTGCCGATCAGGTTGACCGTGGTCTCGTGGCCGGCGCCGAACAGCAGGATGATGTTGGCGGTCAGCTCCTCGTTGCTGAGCTTGTTGCCGTCCTCCTCGGCCTGCACCAGCTGGGTGATGAGGTCGTCGGCGGGATTTTTGCGGCGCAGCTCGAACAGCTGCTGGAAATACATCTGCGCCAGCAGGTTGCCCTCGTTGCCCTTCTTGATCTCCTCCGGCGTGAGGGGTACGGGGTCGAGCAGCCGCCCGCCATCGCGCGAGCTGTTGTAGAACACCTCGCGATGCTCCTCGGGGATGCCGAGCATGTCGCAGATGATGGTGATGGGCAGGCGGAAGGCGAAATCCTCGATCAGGTCCATGTGGCCGCGGTCGATCACGGCATCGATGGCCTGGTCGACGATCTCCTGGATGCGCGGCCGCATGTCCTCGACCCGGCGCGCGGTGAAGGCCTTGACGACGAGGCCGCGCAGGCGGGTGTGATCCGGCGGATCGGCCTGCAGCATCCAATGGCTCATGCTGCGGAACACCGGCTCGTCCATGATCTTGTCGCTGTAGCGGCGTTTCGAGCGCTCGACGAAATCCTTGCCGAAGCGCTTGTCGCGCATCACCAGGCTGACGTCGGCATGGCGGCTGGCGACGAACTGGCCGAACGGCGTCACATGGATCGGATCGAGCGTGCGCAGCCGGTCGTAATGCGGATAGGGATCGCGGATGAAGTCCGGCGAGAGCGGGTTGAACAGCGGCGCGCCGCCGGCGCCTTGCACGTGCTCGTTCATGGTGACCTCAAACCGGTTGCCGCATGACACGAATACGCCGACGCTTGCCTGCTTGCGCGGCGTAACCATCCCTTGAAATTATCAACTCGATACATTGTTGTATCGAGTTGCATTCTGCCCTACCCTGCTGCGATGTCAAGGGTGAGAACCAGGCCGACCAGGGACGATACGCGCGACAAACTGTTCGAGGCGGCCGCGCGCGTGTTCGAACAGGACGGCATCGGCGGCGCCAGCATCGAGGCGATCGCGGCGGCGGCGGGCTTCAGCCGCGGCGCGTTCTATTCGAACTTCAAGAGTAAGGACGAGCTGATCATCGCCATGCTCGAGGACCATGTCGAGCAGTCGATCCGGCGCAACATGGATATCCTCGCCCAGCACGACAATCTCGACGATTTCATCGCCGCGCTGAAGGCGATGGACCGCACGCGGCAGGATCCGCTCGGCCGCTCCCCGCTGCTGCACATCGAGATGATCCTGTTCGTCGCCCGTGCCGAGAAGCGCCGGCCCGAGCTCGCCAAACGCCTGCGCGCGCGCCGCAAGCTGGTCGCCGACATCGTCGAGGCCACGCTGAAGAGCAACGGCAAGAACGGCAATCTCAATCCGCCCTGGATGGCCTCTGTCGTGCTCGCGTTGGAAGATGGCTTCCGCCTGCACCGGCTGATCGATCCCGAGACCACGCCGGCCGACAGCTTTCTGCGCGCGATCACGGATCTCAGGCGCAGGACGGGACTGGCGGCGAGCCAGGGCGCATCGTCATAGGACGCGAGCCGGCTTCAACTCGCATGCGGCAAGGGCGGCTTGCGTTCAAAGGGCTTCTTCTTCGGCGGCGCGGGCAGCAATCCCTCTCTGATCGCTTGTTTCCGGGCCAGCTTGCGCGCGCGACGAACAGCTTCGGATTTCTCGCGTGCCTTTCGCTCGGACGGCTTTTCATACGAGCGCCGCTGCTTCATTTCGCGAAAGACGCCCTCGCGCTGCATCTTCTTCTTGAGAACGCGGAGTGCCTGCTCGACGTTGTTGTCTCTGACGAGTACGTGCAATTTGATCCTCCCGATCGGGGCTGCGAATGGCGACACGTCCTGCAGGCAGCCGCTTGCGCAGGAGCTTCATTGCGAATTTTGGTGATAGCGGCGGCGATATTGGTCGCGGCTTCGGACGCAGGTCTGCTTGTCGCGGCGATACAGACACCGTGACCCTTGTCGTGCAGCGCTGTCAATCGCTAACGTCCCGCTGCCAGATCGACAGAGCCACGCAAGGCGCCTCGATCGGAACAGACGAATCGGCTGTTTCGAAACAAACCAGCCTGGCTCCTTGCAAAATCCTGGGGATCATATATATTGAACTCGTTCGATTAGCCGCTGTGCCTTGTTGAATGCGCCCGCGGGCTCCTTTTCCAAAGACATCGACGAAGTTGAAGATGACCGCGTGATTGTCGCGCGGAATGCGCTTGCGCGCTTTGGAGAAGAAGATGACGACAGGTACGGTCAAGTGGTTCAATGGCCAAAAGGGCTTCGGTTTCATTCAGCCGAACGACGGCGGCAACGATGTGTTCGTTCACATCAGCGCCGTTGAACGGGCTGGTCTTGCAGGTCTCGGAGAGGGCCAGCAGGTCAATTTCGAGATCAAGACCGACAAGATGCGAGGCAAGGTCAGCGCTGAGAATCTCTCGCTGGCTTGATATCGTGGCGACCGCTTCACGGATGTACTGAAACGGTCGCCCTGCCCGCTCAATCCCAGGATTGAGCGGGTTTAGTCGTTTGCGGAGCCGGGTGGACGATGAGCACCAAGAAGCCGGCAGAGCCGTCACCCGAAAGCGTCGCGCGATCCGATCGTCGCCGCGTCGCCGCTGAAGACGGAGCGCGGGCAATGGCCGACGCCGAACGGCAGGCCATCGAAGTTCGCAAGAACATGGCGCGGCTCCGAGCCGTGCGCGAGGCCAAGGAAGCGGCTGACGAAACTGCTCGGCTGGCTTTGCCGCCGGCGCCCAAGAAGCGCGCGAAGAAGCCGACACGATAATCGTCTTCAAGCCGCCGCCAGCGAGGGGCCGATCACATGCCGGAGGGTGCAGATCGTGCCTAGAATCAAGCCAGACCACGGAACCATCACCTTCTTTCTCGCGTCCGGCGCAAATCGGCAGATGTGCCAGCTTGCCACGACCTTCAACACGCAGAAGCAGGCGTTCAGCTATCTGCAGAAGCATCGAACCGAGTTCGAGCGCATGGCGCGGGAACGGCTTGCTTCAGGCGAGCTCCAAGACGGGGTCGTCGTCCTTTCCATGCTCTAGCTGCAGCGCCGCGACGGTATGGCGCTTGTCGTAGGAGAAGTGCGACGCCTAAGGCGTCCTCTCGGACCGGCTCCGCAGTTCTGCCTCCCTCGCCAGCCGCTCGGCCTTCAGCCGTTCCCGATTTGCCTGGAAAGCCTGCTCCGCCTTCTCGTAATCGGTCGCCGGCTTCGCCGCGGCCTGTTTGAAGTGGCTGTTCGCCTCGTTCGCTGCACGCCATGGGGAATACGGTTTCATCAGACGTTCCTCTGTGCTTCTGGCGGCTCGAAGTCCCCCGGTGTCGGGGCCTCCTGTGCTCGCCTTATTCCTGGACCGGCTTGCTGCGCCTGGCTCGATCGATTCGCACGTGGTCGAATGCCTTGGGTCCATCGAGCAGAGCCCGCTTACGGATCGCCCGATCATCGGCCGTCGTGGTGGTGTCCGCCATGCGAGGGATCGCATCCCCAGCCATCTCTGGGTCTTTCTTCCTGAAGCGCCACCCATGCGGTGATGGCTCTGAGCAGCGATTGCGAAGGCCGAAAAGCTGCCGAATGAACCAAGGGGGTGGCTTTTTCCGGTCTTTTCGTCCCAGCCATACAGTCTCCAGACTGGATACGGCGTGGCGCCCTTCCGGCAGGTCTCACTCAAGCAAACCGCCGATCTGCCGATGCGTTCCTAACTGCCGGGAATATCGCCAGAAAGCAAACGATTATGCTGACCGCCTCACCGCGCCGGGACCGCTCGGCGCGACATCGAGCTTCCCGAGCATCGACTTCGCCTGCTCGGCGCAGTGATCGATCAGCCAGCGCTCGAAGGCGACGGGCGGAAGCGCGGGGGCGTAGAGAAAGCCTTGCACGACGTGGCAGCCGAGTTCGGCCAGCGTCTTGCGCTGGCCCTCGGTCTCGACACCCTCGGCGACGACGGTCATGCCGAGGCCCTGGCCGACGCGCACCACGGCCGTGGCGATGGCGAGCGCACCCGCGTCGCGCTCGATGTCGCGCATGAAACTGCGGTCGATCTTGAGTTCGCGGATCGGCAGATGCGCGAGGCGGCTGAGGCTGGAATATCCGGTGCCGAAGTCGTCCACCGAGAGCCCGACGCCGAGCTCGCGAATCGCGGTCATCGTCTCCAGCGCGGCGACGCCGTCCTGCATGAACGCGCCCTCGGTGATCTCCAGCATCAGGGCGTCCGCCGGCAGGTCGTATTCGGCGAGGACGTCCTTGAGCCGCGCGGCGAGCGTGACGTTGCGGAAATTGATCGGCGACAGGTTCACCGACACGCAGGGAATGTTGAGGCCGGCACGGCGCCAGCTCGCCATCTGCCGGCAGGCTTCGCGCACCGACCACAGGCCGATCTGCTCGATCAGGCCGCACTCCTCCGCGAGCGGAATGAACTTTGCCGGCGAGACGTCGCCGAGCACGGCATCGTGCCAGCGCGACAGCGCCTCGACGCCGTGGATCGCGCCGTCGCAGCTGCGGATCTGCGGTTGGTAGCTCAGGCTCAGCGCGCCTTCCGCGATGGCGCGGCGGAGCGCTGCGATCAGCGCCAGGCGCTGCTCGGTGAGCCCGTTCATCTCGGCACTGAAGATGCGATAGGTCGAGCGTCCGGCCTGCTTGGCCATGTACATGGCGGCGTCGGCCTGCTGCATCAGCGTGTCGATGTCGGTGGCATGGTCGGGGTAGAGGCTGATGCCGATGCTGGCCGACATCGGCATCAGCTTCGATCCGAGCTTCAAGGGGGCGGCCAGCGCCTCCGTGATGTCGGCCGCGACGCCTGCTGCGCTCTCGGCATTGCGTCGCGGCAGCAGAATGACGAATTCGTCGCCGCCGAGCCGTCCCAGCATGTCTTCGGGCCCGATCTGCTCGCGCAGACGCTGGGCGAGCTGGACCAGCAGTTCGTCGCCGGCCGCGTGACCGAGCGTGTCGTTGACGTCCTTGAAATGGTCGACATCGAGGAAGGCCAGCGCGACATGGCTGCCGGTCGGGCAGGCATCGATCGCGGTGGTGATCAGGTGCCGCAGCTGCGCGCGGTTCGGCAGGCCGGTGAGGATGTCGTGATAGGCGAGCCGCGCGATCTCGGCGCGGGCCTCCTTGCGTTCGATCGCGAAGGCGCCGAGATTGACGCAGGCCTCGACGATGCGCCGGTGCCAGTTGCTCGGCGCGCGCGGCTCCCGAAAGTAGAAGGCGAAGGTCGCGATGACCCGGCCGTCCTTGGACTTGATCGGCGTCGACCAGCAGGCGCGCAAGCCGATCCCGAGCGGCATGGCCTTGTAGGGCTGCCAGCGGGCATCGGTCTCGAGGTCGGTCGCCAGCACCGGCTCGCCGTAGAAGGCGGCAGAGCCGCAGGAGCCGACATTCGGGCCGATCCCAATGCCGTCCAATGCGCGGGAATATTCCTCCGGCAGAGAGGGACCTCCGAGCGGGTGGAGCAGGCCGGCGGCATCGACGTGGAGCAGCGAGCAGACGACGTCGGGCGCGATCTGCTCGACGCGGCGGCACAGCCTGTCGGCGATGTCGGCAATCGGAACCTCGTCCGCGAGCGAGGCCATGATGAGCTGTTGCAGCGAGCGCAATTGCCTGGTCTCGGTGATGTCCTCGATCAGCGCGAGAATGTGCTTGACCCGACCCTTGCTGTCGCGGAACGCGTCGATCCGGGCCCAGATCCAGATCTCCTCGCCGTGCTTGTCGTAGGCGAGCACCTCGGCCTCGCCGCGGCGGCCGCCACGCATCAGACGCTCGACCAGCTTTGCGATCGCCTTGCGGTCGGTGTGGCGGCCGGCGATGAGCTCATCTGCACGGTGGCCCTCGGCCTCGGCGCTGCTGTAGCCGAACAGCGTGGTGAAGGCCGTGTTGACGTAGACGATGTTCTGCTCGGTGTCGGCGATGATCACCGCCCGGTTGCTCTGATCGGCGACGGCGTGGAGAAGCCCGATTCTGGCGCGGCGCTCGGCATCCGCGGTGACGTCGCGCGCGAACACGATGCGATGGATCGCGCCGTCATGCGCAATGGGCGAGAGCGATATGGCCGCACGGATTCGGCTGCCGTCGTGTCGCACGAGGCTGATCTCGTCGCGGAATTCCCCGACCGGATCGGCCTGAAGACATTTGAGGGTGAGCATTCCGGCATCGCGGCCGAGCGCGTCGGTGCGCGCGAGCTTCCAGATCCGCTCCGCACTGGCGTTGAAATGCGTGATGCGGTGCGCACCATCGACAATGACGACGCCATCGTCGGCGCGTTCAAGTGCAGCCAACTGCACGTCCGGAGTTTCTGTCGCAAGATGATCGGAGGCAGACATCGGAGACCGGGAGCATCGGGAAGAAGCGGCAATCGGCCCGAAGCTACGCTCCGATGGTGTCCAAGACGTTTTTGAAAATCCCCGCGCATCCGCCAAGCCGCGACATGCTTAACATTCGGCAAAAGCAGCGCAGGTAATGCAGTGTGTGCCCGCAACTCACTCCACGGTTCGGCTCGGCGACTTGTGCAGCCGGCCGGCCACCGCCCTCACCTTGCCCGGCGATGCCCGCCAGATCGCGAGCGCCGACAATCCGCTCACGATGATCGCGAGGCCGAAGGCGATCGTGTAGTCGCCGGTGCGATCATGGAGCACGCCGGTCAGCCATGGTCCGGCCGCTCCGCCCGCGAGCGCCGCCAGCATGATGGTGCCGAAGATGCTGCCCTGGTGCTTGCCCTGGAAAATCTCGAACACCACCGCGCCCATGATCGAGGTGAGACCGTAGCCGAGCGCGCCTTGCGCGAGCACCATGAGGTAGACGAGCCAGAGCGAGGGTTGATGCTTCAAGCCGATCAGCGCGGCGAAGCAGATCACGAAGCCTGCGCAGCTGATCGCCCAGACCCACTCCCGCCCGATGCGGTCGGAGACATGGCCCAGCACGATCTGCCCGGGAATGCCGAGCAGGCTGACGGTGCCGAGCGCCCACACCGCGACGGAAGGGCTGAAGCCGATGTCGAGCAGGAACTTGGTCTGGTGCACCTGCACCGCGTACCAGATGTACAGGCCCGAGAAATAGCCGAGCGCGATCCACCAGAAGCGCGCAGTCGCGACGGCGCGCTTCAGCGTCCAGTCGGTATTGACCCAGGCCGGATCGACCACGTTGGAGACCGGCTGAGCACCGCCCGCAGCCAGGGCGGCATCGCCGTCCGGCTCGAGGCCGATGTCCTGCGGGCGCTTGTGCAGCAGCAGGTTCACCGGCGCCAGCACGATCAGGACGAGCAGACCCATCGCGGTGCAGGCGGTGCGCCAGCCGGTCGCTTCGATCATGTGCTGCACCCATGGCAGCAGCGTCACCGAGCCGATGCCGACACCGGCGAAAGCGATGCCGATGGCGAAGCCGCGCTTGCGGATGAACCAGTTCGGCAGGAACAGCGACTGGCCGGAATAGCCAAGACACACCGAGCCGGCACCGACCATGACGCCGATGGTGACATAGAGATGCCAGGGCTCGGTGGTGAGCGGCGCAAGCAGCAAGCCGCCGCCCATCAGCACCACCCCGAGCTCCATCACCGCGCGCGGGCCGGCGCGGTCCATCAGGCGGCCGATCAGCGGGCTGACCACGCCCGACACCACGAAGCCGAAGGAGAAGGCGCCGGCGGTCACGCCACGCTCCCAGCCGAACTCCGAGATGATGGGCGGAAAGAACAGCGAAAAGGCGGTACGCGCGTTGACGCCGATGGCCATGGTGACGAAGGTCACGGCGACCACGACCCAGCCGTAGAAGAACGGAAGCCGCATGATGTGCTTGTTTCATCCCTAGACGATCCTTCCGATCATCCGGGGTTGCTCAGGTCAAGCGCTTTTCGTGCATGCCCGTCGCGCCGGGCGCTCAGGCGGCGTCGCGCCGTGACCGTTTGACGGGGGCATCGAACAGGATCCGCTCGATCGGCTGCGGGCGGCCGAACAGATAGCCTTGGGCGAAATTGACGCCGAGCGCCTTCAGCCGCTCGTACTCCTCGCGGGTCTCGACGCCTTCGGCCGTCACCGACATGTCGAGCCCGCGCGCCAGCGTCACGATCGCGGAGATGATGGCGGAGCTGCGCGGCTGATGCGTGAGATTGCGGATGAACGACTTATCGATCTTGATCTTGTCGAACGGGAACGCGGTCAGATAACTGAGCGAGGAATAGCCGGTGCCGAAATCGTCGAGCGCGAGCTCGATGCCGAGGCGCTTGAGCCGCTCCATGAAGGCGTGGTTCTCGCTGCCGCGCTCCAGCAGGACGGATTCGGTGATCTCGATCTCCAGCCGCTGGGGCGGCAGGCCGGAATCCGCGAGCGCCGCGCCGATCATCTCGAAGAGCTCGGCTTCCTTGAACTGGATCGGTGACAGGTTGACCGCGACCGACAGATCGGAGGGCCAGCCGGCCGCATCCGCGCAGGCGCGCCGCAGCACGAATTCGCCGAGCGGCACGATCAGCCCGGTCTCCTCCGCAAGCTGGATGAACTGGTCCGGCGGGATCAGGCCGCGCGTCGGATGCCGCCAGCGCACCAACGCCTCGAAGCCGCACCGCGCTCCGCTGAGAGCGTCGACGAACGGCTGGTAATGCACCTCCAGCTGGCAGCGCGCGATGGCGTCGCGCAAATCCCCCTCCAGCGTGTTGCGGGCCTCCAGCTCGGCCGACATCGCCTCGTCGTAGATGGTGAAGCAGTTGCGACCCGCCGATTTCGAGCGATAGAGCGCAAGGTCCGCCTTCTTCAGCAATTGCTCCTGATCGCTGCCGTGATCCGGCGCGATGGCGATGCCTATGCTGGTGCCGATCTCGACGCGGTGGCCGGGCAGGAGGAACGGTTCGGTCAACAGCTTGGCGATCCGCGCCGCCAGCTCGGTCGCACAGGCGCGCTGATCCGCACCGGCTTCCTGGATGATGGCGAACTCGTCGCCACCCAGCCGGGCCAGCACGTCGTTGGCGCGCAATGCGGATTTCAGCCGCTGTGCCACCTGGCGCAGCAGCGCATCGCCGGCCCCGTGACCGAGGGAGTCGTTGACGTTCTTGAAGCGGTCGAGGTCGAGCATCAGGATCGAGAACGGCAGTCCCCGCACCCCCAGCTGGTTGTTCATCTCGTCGAGCCGGCTGAGGAAGAAGGCGCGGTTCGGCAGTCCGGTCAGGACGTCGGTTTGGGCGAGCTCGAGCACCCGCCGGTTGGCCAGTGACAGCCGCCGCGAGTTGCGGCTCGCCAGCATGAGGTAGGTCGACAGCGACAGCGTGAGCAGCATGCCGACGATCAGCACCGCGACCGCGCGATCGTAAGTCGTCTCCAGCGGACCGCCGGCGGTGGGGACGGCCCGCACCTGCCAATCGGTATCGCCGATCTTGAGGGTGCCCGACCAGTGCAGTGCCCGGGCAACGTCCCGCATCGACTGCGGCGCCCTGGCTGCCGACGAATAGTCCGGCAGCATCTGCTCCAGGCCGACGATTTGCCCCGTGAAGGGCGGATAGACATTGATGCTGACCGCGGGGCTTGCTCCGGTGGTCACGCGAATGGCGTGAATCAGCAGCGGCAGGTCGAAGATTCCGACCACGAAGCCGGCGAGATTGCGACGCCGGTCCGCGATCGTCTCGCGCGACGTCCCCTTGGCGTAGACGGGAACGGCAACGAGGACGTCGGGCAGCCGGCCTCCCTCCCTCGGTTCGAACAGGCGGGTGCGGATGGCTGCGACGCTGTCGTGGTCGCGCGCGCGCTCCAGAATCGCGCGGCGCTCCGGAACGGTGGCGTAGTCCATGCCGTAGACCGACGAGGTCTTGGGCTGGGTCGAATAGAACACCGGAAAATATTCGTCGCTCTGCGGCGCCGTCGCGAAGCTCTCGCCCTGGAGCGACTTGATGCGATAGCCGGAGACGCCGTCCGTGATCGCCGCGGCCTCGTAATCGGAGCGCTCCTTGCGGTTGATGCGCGGCACCCAGGCCACGCGCAGCATGCCGGGATGGCGTTCGAACAGGCGGGCACTGAAGGTCTCGAACTCGCTGCGGGTAACTTCGTCGTTGGTCGATTCGAACAGCGTGCGCAGGGCGAGCAGCCTCGAGATGTATTCGCCCATGCCGTTCTGCATGACGATCGCTTCGGTCTCGGCCGCGTTCTCGAACTCGATCCTGTTGACGCGATCTTCCCACCGCGCCACGGCGGCCGCGCCGACGACCGAGAACAGAAGACCGACGCCGACCGCGACGAGCGCGGGGCGATACAGCCCGAGCAGCAGCGCGGCGCGCCACCATCCGGTCATACGCCTCCGATCCTGATCGTGCTGATCGTGACCGCCCATTTCGAAGCCGCCGTCCCCTATCCCGCGACAAACCGAACCTCTGGTTGAGGCATCGGTTCGGCTATCGGAACAAGACCGCGGTTAAGAAACTGCACAATTTCGGAACCGGATCATGCCGCAATGCACCGGCTTAGTTAATGAAGTGCGCGAGCGATCCGGTATTGTGGAAACAAGTTGCCGATTTTGCCCGGAGTCCTACGGGGTGCCGACACGGTGCCGATTAGCCAGCTGTTCAGGCTCGCAGGGATATGTTGGGGAAGGTTTCCCAACTATCCGGCAAGGCCCCGATGCATCGATTTCGATCGACGAGATCCGTCATCCTGACCTGCGTGCTCCTGGCAGCGACCACGCTCACGGCCAGGGCCGAGGAGGCCGGCGTCAGCGAGGATGCGATCCTGTTCGGCCAGGCCGCCGCGCTGGAAGGTCCCTCCTCCGCGCTCGGGCAGCACATGCGGCAAGGCATCGTTGCAGCATTCGCCGAGATCAACGCCAAGGGTGGCGTGCATGGCCGCAAGCTGCAGCTCATCAGCCGCGACGACGGCTACGATCCCGATCGTTCGGCGGCCCAGACGCTGCGGCTGATCGATGACGACAAGGTGTTCGCGCTGATCGGGGCGGTGGGCACGCCAACCGCGATGGCGACAATTCCGATCACCAGCGCCAGGAGCATTCCCTTCATCGGCCCGTTCAGCGGTGCCGAATTCCTGCGCGACCTCGAACTCACGAACGTCGTCAACATCCGCGCGAGCTACGGTGCGGAGGCCGAGGCGTGGATCAAGCACCTCACCGAGGATCGCCACTTCACCCGCATCGGCATTTTCTATCAGGACGATTCCTTCGGCCGCGACGGTCTGACCGGTGTGAAGCGCGCGCTCGCCAGGCGTGGCCTCGAGCTTGCCGCCGAAGGCACCTTCGAGCGCAACACCCGCGCGGTCAAGGCCGCCTGGCGAACGATCAGGCGCGCCGAGCCCGAGGCCATCGTGATGGTCGGGACCTATGGCCCCTGCGCGGAGTTCATCAAGCTCGCGCACCGCAGCGGCTTCTATCCAACCTTCGTCAACATCTCCTTCGTCGGCGCCAACGCGCTCGCCAGGGAGCTCGGCCCCGAGGGCGAAGGCGTCGTCGTCTCGCAGGTCGTGCCATTTCCATGGGACCGCTCGCTCAAGCTCGTCGCCGACTATCAGGCGGCGCAGAAGGCGGTCGATCCGACGCAGACACCGGACTTCGTATCGCTGGAAGGCTACCTCTCCGGCCGCCTCGCAGCCGCAGCGCTGGAGCAGGCCGGACCCGAACCGACCCGCGCGAGCCTGCTGCGCGCCATCAACGAAGTCGGCCGCTTCGACATCAGCGGCAGCGTTGTCAACGTCGGCGTCCGCATGATCGACGCGCCGCCGAAAGTGTTCTTGACGGTGATCCAGAAGGACGGGTCGTTCAAGGCGGTGGACCGGCTGTAGGGCCGCTCATGGCCGCCGCATCCAGTGTGCGGCGTTCACCGCGCCCGGCGGGACCTCGCCCTTCACGATCGCTTCGACCTGCCGCACGGTTTCGAGCGACTGATATTCGATCGCCTGCGGCGTCAGCCCGCCGACATGCGGGGTGGCGATCACGTTCGGCAGCTTTGCGAGCTCCGGTGTCGGCATCTGGTCCGGCGCGCGGCCGACGTCGATCGCCGCACCGGCGATGCGGTTCTCGCGCAACGCCTGCGCCAGCGCCGGCTCATCGACGAGATTGCCGCGCGAGAGGTTGATGAAGAACGCATGCCTCTGCATGCGCGCCAGCGCCGCCACATTGATCAGATTCTCGGTCTGCTCGTTGGCGATCGCAAGGCAGACGACATAATCCGATGCCGCGAGCAGCTCGTCGAGGCCGACCTGCCGGATCGCGGCATCGCCGACATCGGCGAAGGGATCGGAGACCAGCACCTCCATGCGCAGCACCTTTGCGATTCCGGCGAGATAGCGCCCGATGCTGCCGTAACCGATGATGCCGATCGTGCTGCCGGCAAGCTGGCGGCCCATCCGCGCCTCCGGCTTGCGGCCGGCCTGGTAGTCCGCCGT
The DNA here is from genome assembly GCF_024585125.1 of Bradyrhizobium sp. WBOS08. Classification (NCBI taxonomy): domain Bacteria; kingdom Pseudomonadati; phylum Pseudomonadota; class Alphaproteobacteria; order Hyphomicrobiales; family Nitrobacteraceae; genus Bradyrhizobium; species Bradyrhizobium sp. WBOS08. Next base: position 354,264 of record NZ_CP028988.1, read on the forward strand.
CGTCCGCGACACGCCGCGGGAGAGATCGACCATGAAGCCGAGCGCGAGCTCGGCGACGGCCTGCACGAAGCCGGGACCGGCGCGGGTGACGAGCACGCCGGCGTTCGAGGCCGCTTCCACATCGACGTTGCGGATATCGACGGCGCAGCGGACGAAGGCGCGCAGATGCCGCAGCTCGGCGAAGATCCGGCCACGGCCTTCCGTCATGCGATCGGCGACGATGATGTCGGCGTCCTTCGCGGCCCGCACGAGGCCGGCGGCGTCAAGGGGTTCGTCGCCTTCGTGCAGGATCACCTCGGCGGCCGCGCGCAGACCGTTCAAGCTGCGGTCGCCGTAATAGTTGCGCCGCATCTCCGGCGTGTGAGCAAGCAGAACCTTCACGGCTGGACTCCTTCCATGACCGAATGCCTGGGCAGCGCCGCCGCCGAAACCTGGCACGACGCCAGCCGCGCCAGGCATCCTGTCACAATTTGCCGCAGCGCGCAGCGTGACCCAGCGCACAGACGGATCCATGGCGGCCCCCTAGAAAAGATGCCATCATCGCGCGTATTGCCGTTGGAGGTGACATCATGCGCCGTCCAGTCTTTTCCAATCTGCTCGTTGCATCCGGTTTTCTCGCCCTCGCCCAGCTGATGACGCCGACGGACGCCGCAGCCGAAGCGCGGCTTGCGCTGGTGATCGGCCAGTCCGCCTATCGCACCGTGCCCGAGCTGCCCAATGCTGCCAACGACGCCAAGGGCATGACGGAGCTGCTCGGCAATGCCGGCTTCACCGTCACCACGGCGGCCAATCTGGGACAGAATGAAATGCGCGCGGCGATCTCGGATTTCGCCGGCAAGGTCGGCGCCAGCGGCGCCGACACTGTCGCGCTGGTGTTCTATGCCGGCCACGGCCTGCAGATCGACGGCGAAAACTATCTCGTTCCGGTCGATCTCGACCCCAAGCGCGAGGCCGACATTCCGCTCCAGGGCGTGCGCCTCAACGACCTGCTCAACACGCTCGGCGCGCTGCCGACGCGCGCGCGCATCTTCATGCTCGATGCCTGCCGCAACAATCCGTTCCCGGCGCTAAGCGGCGCCGGCCACGGCCTTGCGATCGTCGACACCAAGGCCGGCGCGCCCGGCTCCTTCATCTCCTATTCGACCTCGCCCGGCGCCGAAGCCGAGGACGGCAACGGCATCGACAGCCCCTACACCGCGGCCGCGCTGACCATCGCCAAGCAGCCCAACTTGCCGATCGAGGAAGTGTTCAAGCGCATCCGCGTCGCCGTCGCGCAATCGACCGACGGACGGCAGATCCCGTGGGAAAGCTCCTCGCTGACCACCGACTTCAGGTTCTTCGGCGAAAGCAGCGGCAACACGCCCGCCGTTCCCGGCGCATCCGCGATGGCGCTCGCCGGCGGCACACGCAGCGTCGAGGACTGGCGCAAGACCTTGCGGGGCAAGCCGGCCCTGGCCGCCTATGAGCTGGTGATCACCGAGGACACCGTGGAGGCGTATCAGGCCTATATCGAGCTGTACGCACAGGACGCCCGCACGCCGCGGCTGCGCACGGTGCTGGAACGGCGTCGGCAAATGCTGGCCTGGGAGCGCGCCACCGCGATCAACACCCGCGCCTCGTTCGAGGCTTATCTGGCCAACTGGGACAACAGCGATCTCGCCGCGACCGCGCGCCGGCTGCTGCTGCGCGTGCAGAACCGCAATTATGGCGTGCCAGTCGCTGCCGCGGCGACCCCGGTCGCGGTGGCGATGGCTCCGACCTGCCCGTGCTCGGCCCCGACGGCGCCGGCAACGCCGGCCAATCCGAGCGTCGCGCCCGTGATCAAGAAGCGCGTCGACGACACGCCGCCGAAGCGCAAGGTGGTCGAGACCCCGCCGAAGCGCCGGCCGCCGCCCGACGACGTGGTCTACGAGCGCGCCCCGCCCCCCGGCCCGCCGCCCGGTGCCATCATGCAGGGCGTCGGCATCGGGATCGGCATCGGCGTGGGAATGGGCAGCCGCGGCGGCGGCGACCATTATCGCGGCGACTACAACCGCAGGTACTGAGACGATCTCCAGCGTGGACGTCGCACCGGCTCGCGCCTCGCGCGAGCCGGTCCTATTGCGCCAGCGCCGGATAGTCGCGCTGCACGGCCTCCCGGACCCAGCCGGCCTGAATCGCCCGAAACAGGATCTGCGCGGTCTTGGCGTCGTCGGCCTTCATGCAGAGGTCGACGATGCGGCGGACCGCATCGTCGCGCATCAGATCGTCCGCGATCTTCATCGCGATTTCCATCGCGACGCGGGCGGCCCGTTCGTAGCGCTCACGCTGGCCGGGCTGCGCGGAACCTGCCGCGCTCGCGGCAGCGGCATCGCAGATCGCGCGGATGCGCGCGGCGGCTTCGATGTCGCCGAGCGGTGCATCGATCGCTTCGTCCCAGATGTTCCCTCGCGTCTTTCGCGCGAACCAGCGCATTGCCCGCTCCGTCACTGACGGAGCGAGCATAAAGGGCGCCTACGCCGCGCGCTATGCCTCCGGCACGATCTTGCCGGGGTTGAAGATGTTGAGCGGATCGAGCGCCTTCTTCAGGGCCCGCATGGCGTCAAGCGCCTCGGGGCCGAGCTCCGCCTTCAGATATTTCTGCTTGCCTTGGCCGATGCCGTGCTCGCCGGTGCAGGTGCCGTCCATCGCCTGCGCGCGCTCGACCAGGCGATGCATGAACTCTTCGCCGCGCGCCATCTCGCCTGCGTCGTTGGTGTCGCAGACCAGCGAGCAGTGGAAATTGCCGTCGCCGACATGGCCGACGATCGGCGACAGCAAATTGAGCCGCTTGAGATCCTCCTCGGTCTCGCTGACGCAATCGGCAAGCCGCGAGATCGGCACGCAGACGTCGGTCGCGACCACGCCGATGCTGTCGCCGGGCCGCAGCGCCTTCACCGACCAATAGGCGTCGTGCCGCGCCTGCCACAGCTTGGTGCGGTCCTCGGGCTTGGTGGTCCAGGAGAAATCGCCACCGCCGCAATCCCGGGCGATCTCGCCGAACGCCTTGGACTGCTCGGCCACCTCGATCTCGCTGCCGTGGAATTCCATCAGCAGCAGCGGCGTCTCCGGCAGCGTCAGCTTGGAATAGGCGTTGCAAGCTTGCACCTGCGCCGCGTTGAGCAGCTCGATGCGCGCCACGGGAATGCCGGTCTGGATCGCCAGGATCACGGCTTGGCAGGCCCCGTGCACGCTCGCGAACGACACCGCGCCCGCCGCGATCGTCTCGGGGATGCCGCGCAGGCGGATGGTCAATTCCGAGATGATGCCGAGCGTACCCTCGGCGCCGACGAACAGATGCGTGAGGTCGTAGCCCGCGGACGACTTCTTGGCGCGCGTGCCCGTGGTGATGATCTCGCCGTCGCCGCGCACCACCTTCAGCGCCAGCACGCTGTCGCGCATGGTGCCGTAGCGCACCGCATTGGTGCCGGAGGCGCGGGTCGAGGCCATGCCGCCGAGCGAAGCATCGGCGCCGGGATCGATCGGAAAGAACAGGCCCTGGTCGCGCAGATGCTCGTTGAGCGCCTTGCGGGTGACGCCGGGCTGGATCACGCAGTCGAGGTCCTCGGCGTGCACCGCCAGCACCTTGTTCATGTCGCGCAGATCGATCGAGATGCCGCCCGCGGGCGCGTTGACCTGGCCCTCGAGCGAGGTGCCGGTGCCGAAGGGAATGACGGGGACGCGGTTCCTGGCGCAGATCCGCACCACGTCCTGGATGTCGGCGGTCTCCTGCGCCATCACCACGCCGTCAGGCGGCTGGTTGGGAAGCCAGGTGGTGGTATGGCCGTGCTGCTCGCGGACGGCCTGCGAGGTGATGAGGCGGTTGCCGAAGCGTGCGGCGAGCTGCTCCAGCGCGCTCGCGAGGGCTTTCGGCTCCGGCCGCGGCGGATTATTGGTGATGGTGGTGCCCACGGAATTCCTCCCGACAGAAGAACCGTGGCAAAGGACATAAAGCCGGTCAAGTCAAGCGACCGGACGCATAGCTAGGGAATGAAGCATGCCGGAGAGTGCCGCCACCGCCCCAACGCCTCAGCCGTTCCGCGCCTCGATCATGCAGATCGAGCCGCAATGGATCGACTATAACGGCCATCTCAACATGGCCTATTACAACGTGATGTTCGACCGCGCGATCGACCAGCTTTGGCTCGAGCTCGGGATGGGGCCGGCCTACATGAAGGAGCGAGGCGGCTCGAGTTTCACCGCCGAATGCCACGTGCGATATTTGCGCGAGATCCACCTCGGCGATCCCGTGCAGATCTTCGCCTGGGTGCTGGAAGCCGACGACAAGCGGATCCACACGTTCGAGGAGATGCGGCACGCGACCGAGGGCTGGCTGTCGGCCACGTCCGAGAACATGTCGCTGCATATGGACATGAATGCGCGCCGCGTTGCGCCGTTTCCGCCCGATATTCGCGAGCGTATCGCTGCGGTCACCAAGGCCCACAGCGCAGTCCCGCGCCCCGAGGGCATCGGCCGAAGCGTGGCGATGCCCGCGAAGCGGTAAGTTCAAAGCGTTTCGCAGCATGATAGCCGCGGTGCGGACGCGCGCCTCGTCCTTCAGACGACCGCTTCGCGGTCTCCTCAGGATGAGCTAAGCGGCATTTGCGCTCGTGAGACTGCTGCCGCACACTCTGACCTCATCCTGAGGGCCCGCCGTAGGCGGGCGTCTCGAAGGATGCGCCGCGCGATGGCGCTATACCCTGTTGCGGCCGCGGGCGAGGCCGACCACGGCCGAGACCAGGAACAGAACGACCGCGATGAAGAAGATGATCTTGGCGATCTCGATCGAAGCGCCGGCGACGCCGCCGAAGCCCAGGATGCCGGCGATCAGTGCGATAACCAGAAACGTCACAACCCAGCCTAGCATGGTCAAACCCTCGTCTTGATGTTGTCTGCGTCCGGCGCGGCTTGCCGCACCACCTGCCAGACAATCTCAAGGCGGGAACGATGGTTCCGACCCGGTCAAGGAGGAAATTCGCAAGGCGCGCGGGAACAAATTGGCCCGCCACGCACGTGGAAAACCTGTTTTCGCCGCCCCATATAGGCACCATCCCTGTTAGAAGGCTCCCTTCCGCCACCCCGCGGTGCCATCGTGGGGCCAATGATTCGCATGACCGAGCCGAGCAAGATCACCAGCGTACCCGACCACCAGCCCGCAGCCGGCGGCATCGCCGCGCGTGCGCGCGCCTCGGTGGGCCCGCAATATCTGTCCGGGCTCAATCCGGAGCAGCGCGAGGCCGTGGAGACCCTGGAGGGCCCGGTCCTTGTGCTGGCCGGCGCCGGCACCGGCAAGACCCGCGTGCTGACGACGCGCATCGCCCATATCCTGAGCCAGGGCCGCGCCCGTCCCGCCGAGATCCTGTCGGTGACCTTCACCAACAAGGCCGCGCGCGAGATGAAGCACCGGCTCGGGCAGATGCTTGGCCACGCCGTCGAGGGCATGCCGTGGCTCGGCACCTTCCACTCCATCGGCGGGCGCATCCTGCGCGTCCACGCCGAGCTGGCGCAGCTCAAGTCGAACTTCACCGTGCTCGACGTCGACGACCAGGTCCGGCTGCTGAAGCAGCTGCTTCAAGCCGAGAACATCGACGACAAGCGCTGGCCTGCGCGCATGCTCGCCGGCCTGATCGACGGCTGGAAGAACCGCGGCCTGACGCCCTCGCAGGTGCCCTCGGGCGAAGCCGCCACGTTCGCCAACGGCAAAGGCGGCAAGCTCTATGCGAGCTATCAGGAGCGGCTGAAGATTCTGAACGCGGCCGATTTCGGCGATCTCCTGCTGGAGAACATCCGCATCTTCCGCGAGCACCCGGATATCCTCCGGCAGTACCAGCAGCGCTTCAAGTACATCCTGGTCGACGAGTACCAAGACACCAACGTCGCGCAATATCTGTGGCTGCGGCTGCTGTCGCAGGCGCCGTCTTCTCCTTCCTTCGCCTCTCCCCGCGTGCGGGGAGAGGCCGACGCACCCGGCAGCGCAATTGCGCGCCAGAGTGCGGCGGATGAGGGGGACTCTCCGAGCAGCGCGCTCGTGGAGACTCCCCCTCATCCCGACCTTCTCAGCGCGAGCGAATCTCGTCGCGACCCCGCATCCGCCTTCGCCAAGGCTTCGGCGGACATGAGCGGGGAGAAGGAGAAAACAAAGAACATCTGCTGCGTCGGCGACGACGACCAGTCGATCTACGGCTGGCGCGGCGCCGAGGTCGACAACATCCTGCGCTTCGAGCACGATTTCCCCGGCGCCAAGGTCATTCGCCTGGAGCGCAATTACCGCTCCACCGGCCACATCCTCGCCGCCGCCTCGCACCTGATCGCGCACAATGAAGGCCGGCTCGGCAAGACGCTGCGCACCGAGGACCAGGACGGCGAGAAGGTCACGGTCACAGGCTCGTGGGATTCCGAGGAGGAAGCGCGCGGCATCGGCGAGGAGATCGAGCAGCTGCAGCGCCGCGGCGAGAAGCTCAACGAGATCGCGATCCTGGTGCGCGCCTCCTACCAGATGCGCGAGTTCGAAGACCGTTTCGTCACGCTCGGCCTGCCCTACCGCGTCATCGGCGGCCCACGCTTCTACGAGCGCGCGGAGATCCGCGACGCGCTGGCCTATTTGCGCGTCATCAACTCGCCGGCCGACGATCTCGCCTTCGAGCGCATCGTCAACGTGCCCAAGCGGGGCCTCGGCGATGCCACGGTGCAGATGCTGCACGACCACGCCCGCAAGCGCCGCATCCCCCTGTTCGAAGCGGCCCGCGCGGTGGTCGAGACCGACGAGCTGAAGCCGAAGGCGCGCGGCTCGCTTCGCGACGTCGTGGCCCAGTTCGACCGCTGGCGCGCCCAGCGCGAGGTCACCGCCCATACCGATCTCGCCCAGATCGTGCTCGACGAGAGCGGCTACACCGAGATGTGGCAGAAGGACCGTTCGGCGGACGCCGCGGGCCGGCTGGAAAACCTCAAAGAGCTGGTGCGCTCGATGGAGGAGTTCGAGAACCTGCAAGGGTTCCTGGAGCACATCTCGCTGGTGATGGATCGCGAGGGCGGCGCCGAGGAGGATGCGGTGTCGCTGATGACATTGCATTCGGCCAAGGGGCTCGAGTTCGACAACGTGTTCCTGCCGGGCTGGGAGGAAGGCCTGTTTCCGAGCCAGCGTACGCTGGACGAGCAGGGCCGCGCCGGCCTGGAAGAAGAGCGCCGGCTCGGCCATGTCGGCCTGACCCGCGCCCGCCGCCGGGCCATGATCTATTTCGCCACCAACCGGCGCATCCACGGCACTTGGTCCACCACGATCCCCTCGCGCTTCCTCGACGAATTGCCGGCGGCCAATGTCGAGATCACGGAGTCCAAGGGCGGCTCGGCCTGGGGCGGCACCGGCGGCTACGGCGCCTCGCGCTTCGACGACATGGAGGCGTTCGGCTCCAGCTACACCACGCCGGGCTGGCAGCGCGCCCAGGCCAACCGCAACCGCGGCGGCGGCCGCAATAGCGGCGGCGGTTACGGTGGCTTCGAGGACGAGACCGCGACGTTCTCCTCCTCATCATCATCGGGTCCCGATTTCGGCAGCTTCGGCTCGCGCCGCCGCGGTCCGCTGACGATCGAGGGCGAGCTGGTCGCCAAGTCGACCGGCACGACGTCGGACTTCTCGCTGTCCGACCGCGTCTTCCACCAGAAGTTCGGCTACGGCCGCGTCACCAAGATCGACGGCAACAAGCTCACCATCGCCTTCGACAAGGCCGGCGAGAAGAAGGTCGTGGACAGTTTTGTGCAGCGGGCGTGAGGCCCCGATTTGGCTCAGTACGTCGCCATCATCGAGGATACCGATCCTGACGAGGCCGTGGGCCTGTGGTTTCCGGACCTGCCCGGCTGCTTTTCGGGAGGTGACGATATCGACGAAGCGCTGGAGAATGCGCCCGAGGCCCTCGCGCTCTACGCTCAGGACCTCGCCGCGGACGGCCGCGCGCTTCCTCCGCCGCGGACGCTGGAGGAGCTCAAGGCAGACGCCGATGTGGCCGACGACCTCAGAGACCACACGGTCGCCCTGATCGAATGGCCGCCCCTCGACGCCCCCGAGTGAGGACTGTTCGCCGCACTCGCCCGGCCTTCGACGGTTCTGCCCCGAACAGGTCTTGACCATCGCGAACTTCCCCGTATCAGATGCAGCCATGGTCCGGGGCATCGCACTGATCTTGCTGGCATTGGGGATGCCGTCGCTGGCGGCGGCGGAGACCATGAGTTTTGGCGATTCGATCGCAAAGCTGGCGGCGAGCTGCGGCGCCGAAATCGTCGCCAATTGCCGCGGCGTCAACCCGGATTCGAACCGGCTGAAGGAATGCCTGTCGCGCAACCGCGATGTGCTCTCGCCGCAATGCGCGAGCGACTATCTCGGCGTCTTCGACGCCATCCAGAAGCGCGTTGCCGCGCGCGTCACCGTGGCAAACGCCTGCCAGCGCGAGATCGTCAAAGTCTGCGGCGGTTCGACCAAGGAGACCAGCAAGTCGGTCCCCTGCCTGGTCTCGACGCCCAAGGGCATCAGCAACAATTGCCTGAAGGCTGTTGACGATGCGGGGTATCGCTGATGCGCGCGAAACGGCTCACCACCGCGGGACTGGGCATCGCGCTGGGCTTCGCGCTGCTCGCCGGCCCTGCACGTGCGCAGACGGCGGCACCGACCCGCGACGACATCGTCGCCAAGCTGAACCGTTTCGAGCAGGCTGCCGAGGTCGATCTGCCCGCGCTGAAGCAGCAGGTGATGGAGCGCGCCAAGACCAGGATCAAGAACGATCCGGGACCCGTAAACCGGCCGCTGATCGCGCCCGATCTCGCCAGACTGCCGGCCTTCAATGCGCAGATCCAGTTCGATGCCGACACGCCCATCATCCAGCCGGTCTCCTACCAGACCGTCGGCCGCATCGCGGACGCGCTAGTTCATTCCTCGCTGCTGCCCTACACGTTCCTGATCGTCGGCCATGTCGAATCCAATTCGAAGACGCGCGAGGCCAATGCGATCCTGAGCCAGCGCCGCGCCGACGCGATCCGCGACGTGCTGGTGAACACGTTCAAGATCTCGACCAAGCGCCTGCATCCGATCGGCCTCGGCGAGGAGCAGTTGCTCGACCGGGCCAGGCCGACTTCGGCCGTCAACGGCCAGTTGCAAATCCTGACCTATGCCAAGCTGCCGGAGGAGGCGCCACATCCGGCGGCGCCGGCGCCTGCGGCGAAAAAACCCGCCAAGAAGCGTTGAGCGGAGACGGCCGCGCGCCTGGCGGAACCTCTTGAAATCCTGCTCGTTTTGGTGCCTGTCTGCCGCGCGCCAATACCGCCTTGCGCGACAATAGTGCCGGTTTGTGCACCGCCCGGTCCAGTGCTATAGCGACTATTCGCCCTTCCCGATCCCGTGCTGCATGAGACCAAAATGGGTGGCTTGTTTCAGCGCCAACTTGCCGTTTACGTCGAGTACCATCGCGATCCCCGCAACACGGCGATGCATGTGGTCGGTATTCTCCTGTTGTTCACCGGCGCGGTGCTGCCGCTGACGCTGGTCAGGCTTCCGCTGTTCGGTTTCGATGTCAGCCTGGCGGTGATCCTGGCCTTGCCGGTTCTGGTCTATTGGCTGCTGCTCGATGTAGCGCTCGGGATCGGCATCCTGGCGGTCTCCATCGTGCTGTTCTCGGTTGCGTCCAGCATCGCGGCGCAGGTCAGCACCGCGGCGATGTGGGCGATTTTCGCCACGCTGGTGGTGCTCGGCCTCGCCGCGCAGACCATCGGCCACAAGGTTTTTGAGGGGCGCGAAGCCTCGCTGTTCACTTTTCCTTCGCATCTTTTCCTTGGACCGATGTTCGTGATGGCAAAATTGTTCATTGCCTTGGGCTTCCGTCGCGACCTTGCCGCGATTCTGGCGCCTCTTCCGACCAATTCCCTTTCAACCCGATAGCTCTAGAAGCGAAACAGCAACCTTCTGCATGGCTCTCGTCCTGGTTACCGGTGGCAGTGGCTTCATCGGACATCATCTCGTCGAAGCGCTCCGCGCCCGTGGGCAGCGGGTGCGTGTTCTCGACGTCCGTGCGCCGGCCGCGGCGACGAACGCCGAAATCGAGCACGTCCATGGCTCGGTGCTGGACGGCGCCGCGGTCGATGCGGCGCTCGCCGGGGTCGATCAGGTCTATCATCTCGCCGGCCTGCCCGGCATGTGGGTCGCCAACAAGCAGGACTTTCACGAGGTCAATTACCGCGGTACCGAGATCGTGCTCGCGGCCGCAATGAAGCGCGGCGTGTCGCGCTTTTTGCACTGCTCGACGGAATCGATCCTGTTCCCCTATTCCGACCTCAAAGGCGTTCCCGCCGAAGAGGCGCTGCAGCCCGCCGACGCCATGCCCGGCGCCTATACGCGCTCGAAGTCGCTCGCGGAGCATTGCGCCGCAAAGGCCGCGGCCAGCGGTTTTCCGCTCGTGATCGGCACGCCGACCATGCCGATCGGCGCCGCCGACCACAATCTGACGCCGCCGACCGCGATGCTCTGGTACTTCCTCCAGAAGAAGGTGCAGCCGCATCTCAACTTCCTGGTCAACCTCGTGGACGTCCGCGACGTCGCCATGGGCCTGGTGCTGGCCATGGAACGCGGCCGCCAGGGCCAGCGCTACATCCTCGGCGGCGACTGCGTCCCGCTCGGCGACATCCTGCGGATGATGTCGGCGATGAGCGGCCGCCGGCAGTACCCAATCGTCGTGCCCGGCAAGTTCGCCGAGCTCTCGGGCATCATGCTCGAGTATCTGGCCGACAACTTCACGCGCAGGCCCCCCAACGGCACAGCCGAAGGCGTGCGCATCGCGCTCGCAGCGAGCGATCTTTCGATCGGCAAAGCGCGCACCGAGCTCGGCTATTCGCCGCGTCCGATCGAGCCGGTGCTGCGCGAAACCATCACCCACCTGCTCGCCCGCAACGGCCAGCAGCCCACCGGCGCCATCGAACATCGCGCGCTCTCCTCGCGCGCGGGCTGACGCCGCCGCCCAACGCAAAGAACCTTCATGTCCTTCGATTTCAGCAAGCTTCTCTCTGTCGCCTGGGGTGGCTGGACCACGACTTGGCCGACGCAACTGCTCGCCCTGATTTGGCTCGCTTTTCTGGCCAGCTGGGTCGGCGCCTCGTTCTGGCAGGGGCAGACCAAGAAGCAGGTGATGACGCTGGAGTCTCAGCGCTATCGCTTGCCGATCCTGGTCGGCGGCATCCTGTACACGCCGTTCATTGCGGAAGCCATGGGCTGGAAGCCGCTTTGGGTGCTCGGCAACACCGGCATCATCATCGCTGCGGTCCTCTCGGTCGCCGGCATTGCCTTCGCCTGGTGGGGGCGGCTGCATCTCGGAAAATTCTGGTCCAACACCATCACCCACAAGGAAGACCACCGCGTCATCGACACCGGCCCCTACGGTATCGTCCGTCACCCCATCTACACCGGCCTGATCTTCGGTATGCTGGTGACCGGCGTTGCGATCGGCCTGGTGACGACGATCCTCGGCGCGATCCTGATCTCGCTTGGCATGTGGCAGAAGGGCCGGATGGAAGAGGTGTTCCTCTCCAAGGAGCTCGGCGAAGACGCCTACGGCGCCTATTGCCGCCGCGTGCCGATGATCATTCCGTTCCTCTCGCCGCGGTAAGGGCGTAGCAACCGGCTCACTCTCGTGTCCCGGACGCGCTGCAGCGTGCAACGCTGCTGCGCAGAGCCGGGACCCAAGGCAACATAGGAACGCTGTGAGATGGGCCCCGGCTCCGCAGCGCACCGCGAAGACGCGCTGTGCCGCGTCCGGGGCACGAACGTATCGTCCAGCGCAGAGGAACCGCCCCTCCATTCGCCTGTTACCCCTCGACAGCTGCAACATGTGCAGAGCATCGAGCCATGTCGGATGCCTACGATTATTTTCGCGAGCACGCGATTGCCGCCCTGCGCAAGGCGCGGGCGCTGCCGCCTGGGCGGACGAAGCAGAAACAGCGCACGGTGGCGCGGATCTATCATCTGCTGTCCAGGGAGGCTGCGCTGGCGCCGAACATCCAGCACATCGACGATTTTCGTGCGGCACGGCAGCTCGAGCGGCAGATCGGCCGTTGATCTCCAGGAAGTAGTCATCGGCGCACGTCCCATGCAAATTCGATCGGCTGCCATTCCGCTGGAATAGTCCCCGGCGGCAGGCCGCACCGGTTGACGTCTGCCCCGCCAGCCAGTTGGATGCGCGCGCAAACAGGGGCTCTCATGACCTTCTCCAGCATCTTCGCGCAGTTCGTCGCGATCCTCGGCGGCATCGCGCTGCAATGGCGCAAGATGACGGGCACCGAGCCCGCGCCCGCCTGGGGAGAGACCCCCGCCATTCCCGAAGCGAAGCCGCAAGGCGCGATCCCGACCTTGAAGATGCCGACCGCGCGCGGCTGGAGCCAGGGCCAGAAGCCGACCGTCGCGCCGGGCCTCAAGGTCAATGCGTTCGCGACCGGCCTCGACCATCCGCGCTGGATCGAGGTGCTGCCGAACGGCGACGTGCTGATCGCGGAAGCAACCCAGATCGCAGGCGCCCCGCGCAGCGTGTTCCACTATGCGATGCAGGCGACGATGCGCCGCGCCGCCGCGCTTGGCGTGTCCGCCGACCGCATCACGCTCTTGCGCGACAAGGACGGCGACGGCGTCGCCGAACACCGCGGCGCCTTCATGGAGAACCTCAGCCAGCCCTTCGGCATGGCGCTGGTCGGCGACACCTTCTATGTCGGCAACACCGACGGAGTGATGGCCTTTCCCTACGCCGCCAACGCCGACCGCATCACCGCCCCGGGCAAAAGGCTCACGACCTTCAAGCCGGGCGGACATTGGACCCGCAGCCTGCTCGCCAGCCCCGACGGCAAGAGGCTCTATGCCGGCGTCGGCTCGCTCAGCAACATCGCCGAGATGGGGATGGAGGTCGAGGAAGGCCGTGCCGCGGTGTACGAGCTCGACCTCGTCGCCGGCACGCACCGCATCTTCGGCGCGGGCCTGCGCAATCCCGTGGGCCTTGCTTGGGAGCCGAACACGAACGTGCTCTGGACCGTCGTCAACGAGCGCGACGGGCTCGGCGACGAGACGCCGCCGGATTATCTCACTTCGGTGCGCGACGGTGGCTTCTATGGCTGGCCCTATTGCTATTGGGGCAAGACGGTGGACGACCGCGTGCCGCAGGATCCGGCGATGGTCGCCAAGGCGCTGCAACCGGACTACGCGCTCGGCGGCCACACCGCTTCGCTCGGCCTGTGCTGGATGCCCGCAGGCACCCTGCCCGGCTTCGGCGACGGCATGGTGATCGGCCAGCACGGCTCGTGGAATCGCAGCAAGCTGTCCGGCTACAAGCTGGTGTTCGTCCCGTTCGAGAACGGAAAGCCGTCCGGTCCCGGTCGCGACATCCTGTCGGGCTTCCTGTCACCCGATGAGAAAGAATCCTATGGCCGCCCGGTCGGCGTTGCGATCGGCCCCGACAAGACGTCGCTGCTGATGGCCGACGACGTCGGCAACGTGATCTGGCGTGTGACGGGCGCGTAGGTTGAAATAGTCGAGATCGGCGCCGCGGACTGGCTGCACCTCTCCCGCCTGCGGGAGAGGTCGCCGAGCGAAGCGAGGCGGGTGAGGGTTCTTTCCTCTGGGGGAGTGTCCCGTTGCGGAGAGACCCTCTCCCCAACCCTCTCCCGCTCGCGGGAGAGGGGGCGCAGCGTCGCCTTGATCCCCCCCTTTCACGTCCCCACGCACAGCGTGGCGCGCTGCTTGCGCAGCAACGCGATCACCGACAGCGCAGTGATCAACCCCGTCTTGGGATTCTCGGACGGAATGTTCTCGATGCCCATCGAGAACCGCGCCGAATCCGCTTCGACCTCGATGCGGTGAACGTTGCGCGTCACGGTCGGGTCGGCCCAGACCTGGATCCGGGTCCGATCGGGCCCGATGCCCGCCAGCGACAGCGCGACGGCGACGTTGACGTTCGCCGGAAAGCCCTTCGCCGCTTCGCGCGCGCTGCCTTCGAACAGCTTGAGCGGCTCGCGCAGATTGTCGATGTCGATGTTGTTCTGCACGATGAACGGCGCGCCCTTCAGCCCGTCGATCGGCTTGCGCGTCACCATCTGCACCGAATGGATGGTGCCGACCGCGGCGGCGTTGACGGCATCGAGCCCGATCAGCGCGCCGGTCGGCACGAGGATGCGGCCGCCATTGGCGCGGGCGAGATCGACGAGGTCGAAATTGTCGAGCAGGCCGCCGACGCTGACCACGACCGCGGCCCTACCGCGCTTCACCGCCGGCTCGACGATGGACCGTAAATGATGGCTCGGCGCGCATTCGACCACGATGTCGGCGGCCTCGCCGAGTTGCTCGATCGGCAGAACTTGCGGCGGGCGGCGCAGGCCGCCGATGAAAGCCTGATGCTTGGCGGGATCGCGCACGGCGACGGCCGACAGGGTCAGTCCCTCGATGCCCTGATCGAGCGCGGTCGCGACCTTGGTGCCGATCGAGCCCAGCCCTGCGATGGCAACCCGCAATTCGTTCGAGGCTTCCTGTCCAGCCATGGCATCCTGCTTTCTCGTTGGCTGATGTCATAGCGCAACATTTTCTGTATAAGCCAGCCCGAATTGGTTTGCCTTGCCAGCCTACCAGGCCTTGCTGCGGCCTGGAGCGCGATCCGCCGGCGCGAACCGCTGATGTGTCCCGATGGAGGTCCTCATGCGCACTCATTCGATCGCAGCCATTCCCGCCGACGGCATCGGCCCCGAGGTGATCTCGGCCGGGATCCGCGTGCTGGAAGCTCTGGCCAAGCGCAGCGGCGATCTCGCCTTCAACGTCAAGACGTTCGACTGGGGTTCGGACTATTACAAGAAGCACGGCGTCATGATGCCGGCCGACGGTCTCGCCGAGTTGAAGACGTTCGACGCGATCTATTTCGGCGCGGTCGGCGCGCCTGATGTGCCCGACCACATCACGCTGTGGGGGCTGCGCCTGCCGATCTGCCAGGGCTTCGACCAATACGCCAATGTGCGGCCGACGAAGATCCTGCCCGGCGTCGCCTCGCCGCTGCGCAATGTCGGCGTCGGCGATCTCGACTGGGTGATCGTGCGCGAGAACTCGGAAGGCGAATATGCCGGCATGGGCGGTCGCGCCCACAAGGGTCTGCCGGAAGAGGTCGGCACCGAAGTCGCCGTGTTCACCCGCGTCGGCGTCACGCGCATCATGCGCTATGCCTTCCAGCTCGCGCAGTCGCGCCCGCGCAAATTCCTGACCGTGGTGACCAAGTCGAACGCCCAGCGCCACGGCATGGTGATGTGGGACGAGATCGCCGCCGAGGTCGCGAGCGAATTCCCCGACGTCACCTGGGACAAGATGCTGGTCGACGCCATGACCGTGCGCATGACGCTGCATCCGAAGAGCCTCGACACCATCGTCGCGACCAATCTGCACGCCGACATCCTCTCGGACCTTGCCGGCGCGCTAGCGGGAAGCCTCGGCGTGGCGCCGACCGGCAACATCGATCCGCAGCGCCGCTTCCCCTCGATGTTCGAGCCGATCCACGGTTCGGCCTTCGACATCACCGGCAAGGGCATCGCCAACCCGGTCGCGACCTTCTGGACCGGCGCGCAGATGCTCGAGCATCTCGGCGAGAAGGACGCCGCAGCCCGCCTGATGGCGGCGGTCGAGCGCGTCTGCGCGGCCGGCGTGCTGACGCCCGACGTCGGCGGCAAGGCGACGACGAAGGAAGTCACGGACGCCGTGGTCGAGGCGATCCACGGAACGAATGTGTAGCGCTCTCCCTCTCCCCGCATGGGAGGAGAGGCGAAGCAGCTACTTCCGCTTTGCCGGAGCCGCCGGCGGCATCGCCATCGCGGCTGCAGGCTCGGGCGGGGTCAGGTGGCGCGGGACGATGATGGTTTGCCCGGGCGTGAGCTGTGCATTCTCCGCAAGCGAATTGCTCTGCGCGAGCGTCCACAGCGGCACGCGATTGGCGGCGGCGATGCTCTCCATGGTGTCGCCGCGGCGCACCGGGACCCGCACACCGGAATCCCACAATTCAACCAACGTATCCGCTGGCACGAGATAGCGCAGCGGCACGGCGTCGGCCTCGGTCTGCGGTGGAATGCGCGGCAGCCGCGTCACCATCTCGACGATCTGGCGATGAATGTCGTCGGACTTCTCGATGTTGATGTGCGAGACGCGCGCGTTTTCCTTCAAATCGTAGCTCGCGTAATGGCCGCGGAATCCGGGCACCGCGACGACGTCGCCGCCGCCGAGCACGCTGTCGGACAGGAAGATGTTGATGAAGCGCTCGACATTGAGCGGCACGTCGCCGGTCGCATGCGCGGGATCGATGGCGATGACGAGGCTGATCGGGATGTTCTCCTTGGCCGCCATCTCGGAGATGACGATCGAGCACAGCCCGCCCATGGAATGGCCGATCAGCACGATCGGCGCCGCCTGCTCCTTGTAGCTGGCGATGACGCGATTGCCGATGAACCGGCACAGGGTGAATTCATAGACGTTGGCCGAGAAGCCGGCCTTCGTCAGCTTCTCCTCGAGCCGGTCCATGCCGGTCGAGAAGATCGGTCCCATGGCACCGCGGAACAGGTAGATTTTCGGCGGCGGCAATGGCTCGAACGGCGGGGGCGGCGGCGCGGCAGGCACGGCCCCGGTGGTCCTGGACTTGGCGGGTGAGGCAGCGGCTATGCCGGGGCCCAAGGCGAGCAGCGAAATCGCCGCCAGCACGATTAGTCGCCTCAGATCAATCATCAGTCCAGCAGTCCCACCGCGGGAGGCAAAGGCCTCCCCCCCGGGCTTCATGACCGCGGATTTGGCGGATTTTGCGGCGCCGAAACCGAGCCGATTTGCCTCAGTTCCTGGTTTGCCTCAGTTCCTGGCCGGGGCGGTCGCCGCCGCCGAGCGCGCCTGCCGCGGGGCGCCGTGTTCGGCGACCGGCAAGGCCGGAGCGCGCGAGCGCATGATCGCAGCGTCGATCTCGGCGATGACGCGGCGCTGGATCGCCTCGTTCTTGTCGATCGAGATGTGACCGACGCCGGAGCCTCGCACGTCGACGTTGTCGAGCTTGCCGCGGAGGCCCGCCGCGGCCCGCACCGGCTCGCCGGGACCGTCGCCGATATAGATGTTGATGTAGCGCTCGGCCCCGGTCGAGAGCTTGGTCTTGAACACGGAGTCGAGACCGATCGCGAGCTTCACGGGCACGCCGAGCTGGTTGAGCTTGGCGATCATGTCGGGCAGCGCGGTCGCGCCGGAGGAATGGCCGACCAGGACGATGGTCTTGAGCCGGCCGGCCTTGTAGGCGGCCGCGGCTTCGTCGGCGAGCGAGGACCAGGACACGAAATTGGCGACCGTCACCGGGATGCCCTGCGCCTGGAGCCGGGCGCCGATCGTGTCGAGCCCGAGCGAGAAGATGTTGAGCACGCCACGCAGCAAGTAGACGTGCGTGGTCGCGACCTGGGCCTGGCTCGGCGCGGCCCTGGCGGGGGTCGGATTGATGGCAACAGCTGACAGCAGGATCAGGCCCATCGCCCATGCACGGAGGGCGGACAACTGGCTGGCGCCGGCGGTGTGACGGCCGTTCGATCTCATCGATGTTTTCCCTGGAGACATACGCTGCGCGATTGGCCGGAATCGTAGCCACGGCCTGCTCGCAGACGCAACAAAGAGCCGCGTGAGCGACAATCTTAGCCGCAAGCAGTGACCATCGCGCAACACCTGCCTGAAACCTGCCACCGAAAGGCCTGTTTTGAGACCATTTTTCTCCGGGGAATTGCGGGCAGGCAAGTGCGTTCCTATTTCAGGGCTCCGCTGACCTCCCTCCGGGACCGGTCCGGCCCCCTCCCCAACCTTTTGCCCCTCAGCCTTGCGGCCATCATGTCCTCCATCATCTCCGTCGCCAATCTGTCGAAGACCTATGGGTCCGGCTTCAGGGCGCTCAAGAACGTCAATCTCGATATCAAGCGCGGCAAGATTTTCGCGCTGCTCGGGCCCAACGGCGCCGGCAAGACCACGCTGATCTCCATCATCTGCGGCATCGCCAACCCGAGCGAGGGCCGCGTCCTCGTCGGCGGCGAGGACATCCAGACCTCCTACCGCAAGGCGCGCTCGCTGATCGGCCTCGTGCCGCAGGAATTGCACACCGACGCCTTCGAGAGCGTGTGGGCGACCGTCAGCTTCTCCCGCGGCCTGTTCGGCAAGCCGAAGAATCCCGCGCACATCGAGAAGGTGCTGAAGGACCTCTCGCTGTGGGACAAGAAGGACAACAAGATCATCACGCTGTCCGGCGGCATGAAGCGCCGCGTGATGATCGCGAAAGCGCTGTCGCACGAACCGCAGATCCTGTTCCTGGACGAGCCCACCGCGGGCGTCGACGTCGAGCTGCGCAAGGGCATGTGGGAGGTGGTGCGCACCCTGCAACAGTCCGGCGTCACCATCATCCTCACCACGCATTACATCGAGGAAGCCGAGGAGATGGCCGACCGCATCGGCGTCATCAACAAGGGCGAGATCGTGCTGGTCGAGGACAAGATCACCTTGATGCAGAAGCTCGGCAAGAAGCGCCTGACGCTGCATCTGCAGGGCAAGATCGCCGCGCTGCCGGAAAGCCTTCGCCACTACGAGCTCGAGCTCTGCGATGGCGGCGCGACGCTGGTCTACGATTACGACACAAAGGGCGAGCGCACCGGCATCACCAGCCTGCTCGGCGATCTCCGCACCGCAGGCATCCGCTTCAACGATCTCGACACGACGCAATCGTCGCTCGAGGACATCTTCGTCGACCTCGTGAGGACGTCATGAACCATCGCGCCATCCGCGCCATCTATCTGTTCGAAATGGCGCGCACCTGGCGTACGCTGCTGCAAAGCATCGTCTCGCCGGTGGTCTCGACCTCGCTCTATTTCGTGGTGTTCGGCGCCGCGATCGGCTCTCGCATCAGCCAGGTCGAGGGCGTCAGCTACGGCACCTTCATCGTGCCGGGCCTGATCATGCTCTCGGTGCTGACGCAGAGCATCGCCAACGCCTCGTTCGGCATCTACTTTCCGAAGTTCACCGGCACGATCTACGAGATCCTGTCGGCGCCGATCTCCTATTTCGAGATCGTGCTCGGCTATGTCGGCGCCGCCGCGACCAAGTCGATCATTCTGGGCCTGATCATCCTGGCGACCGCCGGCCTGTTCGTGCCGCTGCATATCCACCATCCCGTCTGGATGCTGGCCTTCCTGGTGCTGACGGCGGTGACGTTCAGCCTGTTCGGCTTCATCATCGGCATCTGGGCCGACGGCTTCGAGAAGCTGCAGATGATCCCGATGCTGGTGGTGACGCCGCTGACCTTCCTCGGCGGCAGCTTCTATTCCATCGACATGCTGCCGCCCGCCTGGCGCACCGTGGCGCTGCTCAATCCGGTGGTCTACCTGATCTCCGGCTTCCGCTGGAGCTTCTACGAGATTGCGGATGTCAGCATGGCCGTCAGCGTCGGGATGACGCTGGCGTTCCTGGTGATCTGCCTCGTCGTGATCTGGTGGATTTTCCGCACCGGGTATCGGCTGAAGAATTGATAGCCCCCGAGCCCATCACCTATAACAGTGGAAGTGGTGATACCCGTCGTAATATCCGCGGCAGCGGTGGCGGTAATGACGGTGGGGAATGCCGAACACGCCCTCCACTGCGCCCACGGCGCCTCCAACACCGGCGCCGACTGCGCCACCAACCACGCCTCCAACGGGACCGGCGATCCGGTTGCCTTCATAGGCGCCTTCCTGCGCGCCGCGCACAATGCCTTGGGCCTGACCAGCTTGCGGCAGGGCCAGCAGCGCAAGCAGGATGGCTGCGGCGAACAGCAGGCGGACGGGCAAGCCGGCCGGCAGAGCTGCGGCGGCGATACGGGCTTTGTTCATCTTCGACCCCAGGAAAACAAGAAAGAGGTAACGGCGGCGGATGCCGCCTGTTGAGTGGTGATGATCAACGCCCGGGGCCGCCGGATGGTTGCGCCTTTGTAACGAATTGTCGGCGTCGAACGCACGTCCGGCTCGCGAAAATGTCAGCGCCGCCACGCGCGGCGCGACCGCTAGCGGCCTTGCTTACGCCCCGCATCGCGTTAACGATGGGCAGGCACGCCGCTGGAACCAAAGCCGGGTTGCAGGCATATTGCACGCCGGGGACGGAGAGCCGCGGCGGCTAGCGAGACAAGGCCGGAGGCCAGGAATCAAATGCGTTTCCAGATGCGTTCATTTTTCATTGTTTTCACATCCCTGATGCTTTTGAGCGCGGGTACCGCGCAGGCCAAGGTCGAGATCACCGTCGACAAGGACAATCAGCAGATGACCGTCGCGGTCGACGGCGTGGCGCGCTATCGCTGGCCGGTGTCGACCGGCGTCCCCTCGCGCGAGACGCCGAACGGCGCCTTCCGCGCCTTCCGCATGGAAGAGGATCACTATTCCAAGGAATTCGACGATGCGCCGATGCCGCACGCGATCTTCTTCACCAAGGTCGGGCACGCCATCCACGGCACGGACTCCGTCGGCCGGCTCGGCGCGCCGGCGTCGCACGGTTGCGTGCGGCTGTCGCGTCAGAACGCATCGACACTCTATGCGCTGGTGCAGCAGCAAGGCGTGCTCAACACCACGGTGACGCTGACCGGTTCGGCGCAGGTGGCGCTGGCGCGCAATCCGCGCGGCCGCGCCAACGCTGCGGTGGCCCGCGCTCCGCAGCAGCCCACCGAAGAGCAATACGCCACATCGGGCGATCCCGTGAACCTGTCACCGCCGGCGCAGCCCGCGCGCCGCTACATGCCGCAGGACGACAATTACATCTATCCCGCCGACGGCAGCGACACCGGCGCGCGCTATCCGGCGCCGCGTTCGGTCACCCGCCCGCTCTATGACGCGCAGGTCTATCAGCAGCAGCCGCAACCCTATTACGACCAGGGTTACGGCCAGCAGGGCTATTATCATCAGCCGCAGCCCCGGCAGGTTTATCAGCCGCGCGGTTATTACTACCAGAACTGACGCAATCGCAGATCAATCGACCTTATCGGCCGAGGCACCATGCCGTCACGCGCCGCAACCATCCTGACCGTGCTCTCGCTTCTCACCGCAGGACAAGCCATTGCAGGACGAGGCATCGTAGAACAAGCCATGGCCTTCGATCTCGAGGCGCATCGCGGCGGGCGGGCGCTGCTGCCGGAGAACACCCTGCCTGCCTTCGCCAACGCGCTGTCGATGGGCGTGGACACGCTGGAGCTCGACGTCGGCGTCACCGCGGACGGCGAGATCGTCGTGTCGCATGAGCGCGGGCTCAATCCTGATCTCACACGCCGCGCCGACGGCGCTTACATCACTCCACCCGGCACACCCTTCGTCAAGCTGCGGCTGGACGAGGTCAGGACCTATGACGTCGGCCAGATCAGGCCGGATAGTGCTTACGCGAAACAATTCCCCGACCAGCGCGCGCTGCCGGGGACGCGCATTCCGACCTTGCGCGAGCTGTTCGCGCTGGTAAGAAAATCCGGCAACGCGCGTGTGCGCTTCAACATCGAGACCAAGATCGATCCGAACCGTCCGGACGAAACGCTCGATCCACAGGCCTTTGTCGCCAAGCTGCTGGCGCTGATCGAGACCGAAGCGTTTTCCGACAGGGTCATGATCCAGTCGTTCGACTGGCGGACCTTGCAGCTGGTCCAGCAGCAGGCGCCCAAGATGCCGACGGCGTACCTGACGCTCCAGCGCGGCTCGGCTCCGACGGTGGCGCTGGACAAGGCGACGAACTGGACGGCCGGCCTCAATCCGGCCGATCACGGCGGCTCGCTGCCGCGCACGATCAAGGCGGCGGGCGGCGCGATCTGGTCGCCCCATTTCGGCGATGTCACCGCCGCGCTCGTCGCGGAGGCCCACGGACTCGGATTGCGCGTGGTGGTCTGGACGGTCAACAAGCGCGAAGACATGGCGCGGATGATCGAGCTCGGCGTTGACGGGATCATTTCCGACAGACCCGACCTGCTGCGGCAGGTCGCCGGCGAGAAGGGAATGGCGTTGCCGGCGGGGACGCCGGTGGCGCCGTAAGACGGTCTCGTATCCCGGACGCGGCGCGGCATGAAATGACGCGACGCAGAGCCGGGACCCAGGACGCCGCGGCATGGGTCCCGGCTTTGCAGCGCATCACTTCGTGCTGCGCAGCATCCGGGCACGGAGGACGGAGTTTGCCTACTCCCCGTCCCGCAGGCGCCGATGCAACGCGCCCAGAATGTTGGAATAGTCGTCGGTCCAGACCCGCACCCTGTCGTCGGCTTCGGTCTGCTCCCACGACTTCGAGGCGGCGAGCCTGCCGATGTCGGCTTCCTCCCGCGCCGAGATGACGACGTCGGTCGAGAAGATGTAGTCGCCATCGCGCCCGGAATCCTCGTTGAAGACCCAGCTCTTGAGATCGTTGGCGTCGGCGATACCGACCACGACGGTCTCGAGATCGAGATGCCGGTTGGAGACGTGCATCACCACGGCGCCATGCGGCGCGAGCTTGTCCTTGTAGATCTTCATCGCCTCTTCGGTGGCGAGATGGATCGGGATCGCATCCGACGAATAGGCATCGACGATGACGAGGTCATAGGCGCCGTCGGGCTCCTTGGCGAAGGTGAGGCGCGCGTCCCCGATCACGGGCTTCATATCCGGCATGCAGCTCGAGATGTAGCGGAAATTTTTGGGATCGCGGGCGGCATCGACCATCGACTGGTCGATCTCGAAGAATTTCCAGTCCTCGCCGGGCGCGGCGGCACAGGCGAGCGTGCCCGAGCCGACGCCGATCGCTGCGACCTTGAGCGGCGCGCCCTTGCGTTCGCGGATCGCGCTGACGGCCTGACCGATGCCGCCGTCCGCGTGATAGTAAGTGATCGGCTCGGGGCGGCCGGTCACGGGCGTGCCGTCATTGTTGCGGAAGCGCTCGGCGCCGTGAATGGTGGTGCCGTGCATCAGCACGTGGAAATAGCCGCCGGGCGCCACCACGATCTTGTGCACGCCGAAGAAACTGCGCACCGTCGTGACGCGGCCCTCGTCCGCGGGATAGACGCGGATCAAGGCCAGCGCGAGCACGACCGTGGCAAAGATCTTCCAGCGGCTGGCATTGAGCGCCAGCGCCAGCAGTGCCGCGAGCACGCCGACGCTGCCGGCGACCCAGACGCGGTGATCCTCGAACCAGGTCGAGATGCCACCCGTGCTGGTTGACGGCACCACCAGCGCCACCGCGATCGCGGCGAGCGCCAGCCAGTACCATTTGACGACACCGGCAAGCCGTTCGTTCGCAATCGGCCGGCACAGCGCGGCAAGCGCGACCAGGATCGGATATTCGGCGATCCACGAGAACGTGAAGGGAGCGAGGAGACCGGCAAAGAGGCCGCCGACCATGCCGCCGAACGACAGCGCGACATAGAAGCCGGTGAGATATTTGGCGGCCGGCCGGGTCCGCGCCAGCTCGCCGTGGCAGGCCATGGCGATGACGAAGAAGCACAATTGGTGGCCGCCGAGCGTCAGCAGCAGATTCTGTTCGCCGCCAAAGGCGAGCAGGACGACAACGCCCGCGATCGCGACCGGCTGCAGCGTCAGCATCCATTTGTGCGGCAGCAGCGGCCGCGACTGGAATACGATGACCCAGGTCAGCAGATACAGCGACAGCGGCAGCACCCACAGCAGCGGCGCCGCCGCAACGTCCGTCGAGATGTGCGCGGTGACGGCGATGAGCAGGCCCGATGGCACCGCGGCGAGGAAGATCCAGCGCAGCCGCGTCAAGACGGCCGGCGCCGGCGCATTGGCGTCCTCTGTCGTCGCGTCGACCACGGCCAGTTTCGGCGAGCGCAACAGCAACACACCGCAGGCGCCGATCAGCAGGATCAAGAGGGCATAGCCGCCGGTCCAGAGCCGGTTCTGCGTGTGCAGCGTGAATACCGGCTCCAGCAGGAACGGATAGGACAGCAGCGCGAGGAAGCTGCCGATGTTGGAGGAGGCATAGAGGAAATAGGGATCATGTCCGGCGGGATGGCCGGTGCGCACGAACCAGGCCTGCAACAGCGGATTGTTGGCCGCGAGCGCAAAGAACGGCAGGCCGATCGAGACCACGAACAGACCGAGCAGCCAGAACGCATAGTTCGAAGCCGGCGGCTCGCCATAGCCGGAGGCGATGCCGAGCGGCAGCATGACGAAGGCCGCGATCAGCAGCACCAGATGCACGGCCACCGGCACGACGCGGCTCCTCGCCTGCATCAGGAAGTGCGCATAGGCATAGCCCGCCAGCAGCAGCGACTGGAAGAACACCATCGCCACCGACCACACCGCCGGCGAGCCGCCGAGCCGCGGCAGCACCATCTTCGTGAACAACGGCTGCACCGAGAACAGCAGCAGCGCGCTGACGAAGATCGCAGCGGTGTAGACCGTCAGCACCAGCCGGTTGCGCGAGGCGGCCGGCTGCTCCGTGGCGGCGGGTTGCACGATCGAATCCATGGAAGCTCCGGCTCAACCCCGGCGGACGCCGGGCGCGCGCAATGGAGCACAAGGCGCCTGAACGAGCAATAAAGGGAGGCGTGATGTTGCAGTGGGCAATGCTTGATATAGAGATGTCATTCCGGGGCGCCTCGAAGAGGCGAACCCGGAATCTCGAGATTCCGGGTCTGGTCCTTCGGACCATCCCGAAATGACAGTGGAACAATTCGAAACTCTCATGACCGAGATCGACGTCGTCATCATCGGCGCTGGCCATAACGGCCTCACCTGCGCGGCCTATCTCGCGAAAGCGGGTTTGCGGGTGCGCGTGGTCGAACGGCGCAAGGTGGTCGGCGGCGCCGCGGTCACCGAGGAGTTTCACCCCGGCTTCCGCAATTCGGTTGCGGCCTACACCGTGAGCCTGCTCAATCCGCAGGTGATCGGCGACCTCGATCTCGTCGGGCAAGGCCTGCGGGTGGTCGAGCGGCGCGCGCAGAATTTCCTCCCCGCGCCGGACGGCAGCTATCTCCTCACCGGGGAGGGCCGGACGAAGGCATCCGTTGCGCGACTGAATGCGCATGACGCCGGCGCGCTCGACGGGTTTTCACGCGAGCTGGAAGACATCGCCGACGTGCTCAGGCAGTTCGTGCTGCGCGCGCCGCCGAACCTCGTCGACGGTTTTGGCACTGCGGCGTTGCGCGAAGGCGTCAATGCCTGGAAGACCGCCGGCATCCTGCGCGGCCTCACCCTGGAACAGAGCCGCAATCTGCTCGATCTCTTCACCCGCTCAGCCGGCGAGATGCTGGATGAGCGTTTCGAGCATGATCTGGTCAAGGCGCTGCTCGGCTTCGATGCCATCGTCGGCAATTATGCCAGTCCCTATGCCGCCGGCTCGGCCTACGTGATGCTGCACCACGCCTTCGGCGAGGTGAACGGCAAGAAGGGCGTCTGGGGCCATGCCATCGGCGGCATGGGCGCGATCACGCAGGCGATGGCGCGCGCGGCGCGCGACCGCGGCGTCGTGATCGACACGGACGCCGGCGTGCGCGAGGTGATCGTCGAGCGCGACCGCGCCGTCGGAATCGTGCTGGAGAACGGCGAGGCGATCCGCGCGAAATATGTCGCGGCCAACGTCAATCCAAAGCTGCTCTACACGCGGCTGATCGCGGCCGAGGCCCTGCCTGCGGACTTCCTCGCCCGCATCCGTCACTGGAAGAACGGCTCCGGCACCTTCCGCATGAACGTGGCGCTAGATCGCCTGCCCTCCTTCACGGCGCTGCCGGGCGAAAGCGACCATCTCTCGTCCGGCATCATCCTGGCGCCGAGCCTTGCCTACATGGACCGCGCCTATCTCGATGCGCGGGCGCAGGGCTGGAGCCGAGAGCCCGTGGTCGAGATGCTGATCCCCTCCACGCTCGACGACACGCTGGCACCCACAGGACAGCACGTCGCGAGCCTGTTCTGCCAGCACGTCGCGCCGGAGCTTCCGGACGGAAAGTCGTGGGACGACCATCGCGAGGAGGTCGCCGATCTCATGATCGCGACGGTGGACAAGTACGCGCCGGGTTTTGCGGCGAGCGTGCTTGGCCGCCAGATCCTGTCCCCGCTCGACCTCGAACGGCAGTTTGGCCTCCTCGGCGGCGACATCTTCCACGGCGCGCTGAGCTTGAACCAGCTGTTCTCGGCACGGCCAATGCTGGGCCATGCCGATTATCGCGGGCCGTTGCGAGGCCTCTATCATTGCGGCTCAGGGGCCCATCCCGGCGGCGGCGTCACCGGTGCGCCCGGCCATAACGCCGCGCAGGCGATCCTGAGGGATCACCGCTCGCTGTTCGGACGCCGTGGATAGATCTGTGGACTGCTTGTGGACAGGCTGTTGAAGGGTTTGTGGGTAGGCCGCGGGATGCTTGGACCAAGCGCGTCGGGACGGCCGGGGGAAAGACCGTGGATAATTGCAGGGACAATGGCGGGATAACCAGTGGATAGCGTCCCGGCGAGTAGCGCATAACCTGTGAATATCGAAAAGCGACGGCCAAGAACGACCTCGCCCGCCAGGGGGAATCCCTTGGCGGGCGGTGATCAGGATAGCCTCGGAAGAAAAGCAGCCCCCGCTGGGAAAATGGAGGCGGAATTTACTTCAGGTTGGTGCTAATCGTCGTGAACTTGTCGTTCATGGTGCTGCCCAGGCTGTTCACCACGGTGATGATCGCCAGGGCGATGCCCGCGGCAATCAGACCGTATTCGATCGCCGTCGCACCGGACTCATCCGACCAGAACTTCTGAATCATGCTCTTCAAGACTGCCTCCGTTTCAATTCCAAGCTGTGTTGGCTTCGTTCGACATCCGAGAATGTACGGCGCGGAACCTTCAGCCGGGTAAACCCGGGAACCGCAACTTGCGCGGAAAATTGCCGGCAAAAATTGCAAAAATTCAACGCAACGGAACCCTGAATGCAGCCTGCTCCAACCCATCGCGCCAGCTTTTCGATCGGCAGCGAGGCCGACGCCAGGCGCGTCGTCGATGTGCTCACGGAGGTATTCTTCGAGGGCGACGCGGCGGTTGCGGCCTTCGAGCGGCCGGACGGACAATGGGACGTCACGCTCCATTTCGCCGAGGCGCCTGATGCCACATGGCTGCGCGAACTCATTGCAACATCAGCAGGAAATGAGATCGCCGCGACGCTCGCCTTCGACATTGTCGAGGCCAGGGACTGGGTCAGGGCCAGCCTGGAGGATCTCGTGCCGGTCCCGGCCGGGCGCTTCGTCGTGCACGGTAGTCATGACCGCGACCGCGTGGCGCCGAACAAGCTCGCCATCGAGATCGAGGCGGCGCTCGCCTTCGGCACCGGCCATCACGGCACGACGCGTGGCTGTTTACTGTTGCTTGACCATGTCCTGAAGAGTTCCAGCCCGAGGAACCTGCTCGACCTCGGCACCGGAACCGGCGTGCTGGCGATCGCCGCGGCAAAGGCGCTGCATCGCGCCGTGCTCGCTTCCGACATCGATCCGCCCTCGGTGCGGGTGGCCTCCGAGAACGCCTCGCTGAATGAAGTCGGCAACCATGTGCGGGTGATCCGCGCGACCGGCTTCGGCGCGCCGGATTTTGGACGGGCCGGTCCGTTCGACCTGGTGCTGGCCAACATCCTCGCCAATCCGCTGCGGCAATTGGCGGGCCCGATGGCACGGCATCTCGCGCCCGGCGGACGCGTCATCCTCTCCGGCCTGCTGACGCATCAGGCCCCCGCCGTGATCGCCGCCTATCGCGCCCGCGGCCTCGTGCCGTTGAAGCATCTGCGGATCGAGGGGTGGAGCAGTCTGTTGCTGCGGAAGATGGGGAGCGAGGTGCCATAGGGTGGGCAAAGCGAAGCGTGCCCACCATTCCGCCCCCGAATAAAGCGAAGATGGTGGGCACGGCGCTTCGCGCCTTTGCCCACCCTACGGCATCATCAATGCCGCTACTCCGCCGGCTTTTCGTCTTGGCGAATTTCCCGCTCGACCTGCAAGGTGCGCCTGGCGCGACGCTCGGCGATGCGGTCAATCATCTGGCTGATGACGCTGCGCGGCTTCTGCGGTGCCGCCGCAGTCGGAGCCCGTCGCGCCGGCGGGGAAATTTTCTCAAAGGAGAATGCTGGCATCGTGTGTCCCCTCGCCGTTGAGATGAACCACCTGCTCGAATATCGCTGTCATCCGGACGAAGCGCGGCTGCCGCATCCTTTACTCCACTCAATACAAGTGGAACCATTCAAGCACAGTCCATGCCAGATGCGACGCAAATTGCGTCCAGATTGCGGACTCGTCCCCATGATCCTAAAGTGATCCACCATGTTCGAAGCACACTTCCAGACATTCGAGGAGCCGGAGGCCGGCGTCGCATTGACGGCACGGCTGGCCGCACTTCGCGAAGAACTCGCCCGTCGCAAGCTCGCCGGCTTCGTCGTTCCCCGCGCCGATCAGCAGCAGAACGAATATGTGCCGCCCTCGGAAGAACGGCTGGCCTGGCTGACCGGCTTCACGGGCTCGGCGGGATTCGCGGTGGTTCTGGCGCAGGAGGCCGCATTGTTCGTCGACGGCCGCTATACGCTTCAGGCCGCCAAGCAGGTCGATGCAAAGGCATGGGTGGTGGAATCGCTGATCGACCCGCCGCCGGAGAGCTGGGTGTCGACGCATCTGAAAGCCGGTGACCGCCTCGGATTCGATCCGTGGCTGCACACTTTTGCGGCAGCCGAGCGCCTGTCCGCCGCCTGCGCCAAGGCCGGCGCAGAGCTGGTTGCCGTCGACAGCAATCCGATCGACGCGATCTGGCAGGACCGCCCGCAGCCGCCGCTCGCTCCCGTCGCCGTGCACGGGCTGCAGCATGCCGGCGTCACCGAAGCCGAGAAGCTGGCGCAGATCAGAGGCGAGATCGGCAAGCTCGGCGTCGACGCGCTGGTGCTGTCCGACAGCCACGCGGTCGCCTGGACCTTCAACATCCGCGGCGCCGATGTCGCCCATACGCCGCTGCCGCTGTCCTATGCGCTGGTGCCGAAAGACGGACGTCCCACCATCTTCATCGATCACCGCAAGCTCTCCAACCTGACGCGCGACCATCTCGAGCAATCCGCCGACGTGCGCGAGCCCGACGCGATGGCGCCGACGCTGATGGCGCTGGCCAAGGGCGGCGGATCGATCGCACTGGACAGTGCCACCGCAGCCGACGCGCTCAGCCGGCTGATCGCAAGCGCCGGCGGCAAGCCGGTGCGCGGCAGCGACCCGATCGCACTGCTCAAGGCGGTCAAGAACGCGACCGAGATCAAGGGGACGCAGACCGCGCATCGGCGCGACGCGCTGGCGCTGGCGCGCTTCCTGGCGTGGGTCGACCGCGAAGCGCCAAGCGGCAAGCTGACAGAGATCGACGCGGTCGAGGCGCTGGAGACGTTTCGCCGCGACACCGGCGCGCTGAAGGACGTCTCGTTTCCGACCATCTCCGGCACCGGCCCCAACGGCGCCATCGTGCACTACCGCGTCACGCGCAAGAGCAACCGGCGCATCGCGCCCGGCGACCTCCTGCTGATCGATTCCGGCGCGCAGTACGAAGACGGCACCACCGACGTCACCCGCACCATGGCCGTGGGCGAGCCGACCGCCGAGATGCGCGACCGCTTCACGCGCGTGCTGCGCGGCCATATCGCGATCGCGCGCGCGGTTTTCCCGGACGGCACTACCGGCGCGCAGCTCGACACGCTGGCACGGCAATATCTCTGGGCCGCCGGCGTCGATTTCGAGCACGGCACCGGCCACGGTGTCGGCAGCTATCTCTCGGTGCACGAAGGGCCGGCGCGGATTTCGAAGCTCGGCACCACGCCGCTGAAGCGCGGCATGATCCTCTCCAACGAGCCCGGCTATTACAAGACCGACGGTTTCGGCATCCGCATCGAGAACCTCGAGCTGGTGGTCGAAGCCAGCATCGAGGGCGCCGAGAAGCCGATGAACGCGTTCGAGACGCTGACGCTCGCGCCGATCGACCGCCGGCTGATCGATGCCGCGATGCTGAGCAAGGATGAGCTCGACTGGCTCAACGCCTACCACACGCGCGTGCGATCCGAGGTCGGGCCGGCGCTCGACGAGTCGACCAAGGCCTGGCTCGATCGGGCGACGGCGGAGCTGAAGGCGTAGGGCCTCACTGCCGCAGCGCATGGCGCCACGCCCCCTGCGCAAAGCTCTTCCCCAACACAACTGTCATGCTCTGCGAAAGCGGGACATCGAGTATTCCAGAGCCCGCAAACGTAGATCGAGACGCCGCGGCGTACTGGATTCCCCGCCTGCGCGGGGAATGTCAGCAGAGGCTGACGCCAACATCGTGCTTCCATCATCACCGTCCCGGAATCCGTATAGCCGCATTCCGAAACGCCGATATCCGTCTTGCGCCGGCGCGCTACAGTCGATTCGAACTCAGAAGATGGACACGCATGCACGGCATCATCAGCAAGCCGCCGGAAGGGACGCGCAACCTCGCGACCTCGCGCGGGGTGCTGCTGCTGCTGGTCGTGATGACCGGGATCGCGCCGATCTCGCTCTACATCCTGGTTCCGGCGCTGCCGGTGCTGGCGACGAATTTCGGCAGCGACATCTCGATCGCGCAGATGACGGTGTCGCTCTACATGGTCGGCATCGCGTTGTCGCAGCTGATCATGGGCCCGCTGTCCGACCGGTTCGGACGGCGCCCAGTGCTGCTCGGAGGGTTGGCGCTGATGGTGGCGGCCAGCATCGCCTGCATCTTTGCCGAAACCCTGCCGCAGCTGATCGCGGCCCGTTTCTTCCAAGCCCTGGGCGGCGCCGCCGGCATGGTGGTGAGCCGCGCCATCATCCGCGACATCTATGAGCGCGACCGCGTCGCCTCCATGATCAGCCTGGTGGTCGCGGCGCTGATGATCGGACAGATGGTTTCTCCGCTCACCGGCGGCCTGATCGAGACGGCGTTCGGCTGGCGCGCGATCTTCTACGCCATCACCGTCGCTGCAATCATCGTCGCCGTCGGCATCGCGGTGGCGCTGCCGGAAACGCGGCGCAGCCGCGCCGCCGGCGGCAGCTTCCGCGGCGACGTCGCCGTCCTGATCAAGAGCCGCGCCTTCGTCGGCTATGTGATGTGCCAGGTGCTGGCCTCGCAGATCATCTTTACCTTCGCGGGCGGCGGCCCCTATATCGTGGTGACGCAGATGGGCCGGACCAGCGCCGAATACGGCGCCTGGTTCGCGACGACGGGGTTTGCATTTCTCGTCGGCAACCTGCTTTGCGTGCGCTTCGCGCCCAGGCATTCGCTGGAGAAGCTGATCTGGTTCGGGCTCGCGCTCCAGATCTGCGGGAGTCTGCTGAACCTGCTGTGGAGCTTCACCGGGTGGAACGAGGCCCCAAGCTGGCTGTTCGGCACGCAGATGATCGTCATGGTCGGCAATGCCTTCGTGATGGCGAATTCCGCCGCCGGCGCGATCAGCATCCGTCCCGAAGCCGCCGGCGCCGCCTCGGGCGCCATGGGTTTTCTGCAGCAGGGGATCGGCGCGCTGATGTCGCAGTTCGGCGCCTATCTCGGCGGCCATTCCTCGACCACGTTGCCGCTCACCTCCGCGGTTCTCGCGGTCTCGCTGCTCTGTGCCTGCATGATGATTTTCGTCGTTCCCCGCCACCAGGTCGTGGTGAGCGAGAAGCTGATCGAGCAGGCGGAGGAGGAAGAGAGCGGGATGATGTAGCTGTCGCTGGGGCGCGACGGCCGTCACCCTGCGTTCGGTGTCATCCCCGCGAAGGCGGGGGATCCAGTATTCCAGAGACGCTGCGGGGATACGGATAGGCCGCGGCGTACTGGATTCCCCGCCTTCGCGGGGAATGACGGCGGAACGTGACGCGCGGGCGCGCCCCCTCACTCCCCGATCAGCTTCAGCCACTCGTCCTCGGTCAGCACCTTGACGCCGTGCTTGTTGGCCTCCGCCAGCTTCGAGCCCGCACCGGGACCGGCGACGACGAGATCGGTCTTCTTCGACACCGAGCCCGAGACCTTCGCCCCCAAGCGCTCTGCCGTGGCCTTGGCCTCGTCGCGCGTCATCTTTTCCAGCGATCCGGTGAACACCACCGTCTTGCCGGCGACGGCCGAATTGCTCTTCGGCTTCTCGGCGTCGACGATCTCGACCTCCTTGGTCAGCCGCTCGACGATGCCGCGATTGTGGCTCTCGCCGAAATAATCGGCGATGCTCTTGATCACGGTGTCGCCGATCTGGTCGAGCGCGTCCATGTCCGCGATCGCCTCCTCGTCGCCCTTGGCGACCTTGAGGCAGGCATCGTGGAAGGCATCCCAGGAGCCGTAGCCGCGCGCCAGCGCCAGCGCCGTGGTCTCGCCGACATGGCGCATGCCGAGCGCATAGACGAAGCGCTCCAGCGCGATCCTGCGCCGGCTCTCGATGGCGCCGAACAGATTGCGCACCGAGGTCGCGCCATAGCCCTCGACCTCTTCGAGCTTGAGCCTGGAATTGCGCTTCTCCAGCGTGAAGATGTCGGCGGGCTCCTTGACCCATCCCTCGTCGAAGAAATACTGGAGCTGCTTCTCGCCGAGACCGTCGATGTCGAAAGCACGGCGCGAGACGAACAGCTTGAGGTGCTCGATCTTCTGATAAGGGCAGGCGAACTCGCCGGTGCAGCGGGCACGCGAGCCCTCTTCGCCCGCCGCCGTCTCCTCGCGCACTACGTCGGTGTGCAGCGGACATGGGCACTTCTTCGGGAAGTGGAATTCCCGGGCAGACTTCGGCCGCTTGTCGAGAACGACGTCGACCACCTGCGGGATGACGTCGCCGGCGCGCTGGATCACGACGGTGTCGCCTATCCTGATGTCGCGCCCCTCGCGCAGCACCTCGCCCTTGTTGCCAATGCCCTTGATGTAGTCCTCGTTGTGCAGCGTGACGTTCTGCACGATCACGCCGCCGACACCGACCGGCTCGAGCTTGCCGACCGGCGTGAACGAGCCGGTACGGCCGACCTGGATCTCGATGTCGCGCAGCACGGTCATGGCGCGCTCGGCCGGGAATTTGTGCGCGATGCCCCAGCGCGGCGTGCGCGAGACGAAGCCGAGCCGCTCCTGCCAGTCGATGCGGTCGACCTTGTAGACGACGCCGTCGATGTCATAGTCGAGCCTTGCACGCTGCTCCTCGATCGCATGATGGAAGGCGAGCAGTCCCTCGATGGAATGGCAGAGCTTGGTCAGCGGGTTGGTCTTGAAGCCGCAGCGCTCGAACCAGCCGATCATGCCGCTCTGCGTCCCCTCCGGCATCGCGCTCATCTCGCCCCAGGCATAGGCGAAGAAGCCGAGGGGACGCGAGGCTGTGATGGTCGGATCCTTCTGCCGGAGCGAGCCCGCGGCCGAGTTGCGCGGATTGGCGAAGATGGTGCCGCCTTCGGCCTTCTGCCGCTCGTTGAGCGCGAGGAACGCCTTCTTGGTCATGTAGACCTCGCCGCGCACCTCGCAGATCTCCGGGACGTTGCGGCCCTTCAGCTTCTGCGGCACGTCTTCGAGCGTGCGGATGTTGGCGGTGACATCCTCGCCCACCGCGCCATCGCCGCGCGTCGCCGCAGTGACGAGCTCGCCGCCTTCATAGCGCAACGACATCGAGAGGCCGTCGATCTTCGGCTCGGCGGAGAAATCGACCTTGCCGTCGTCGAGCTTGAGGAAGCGCACGATGCGGCCGACGAAGTCGCGCACGTCTTCTTCGGCAAAGGCGTTGTCGAGCGATAGCATGGGCACGGAATGCCGCACCTTCTTGAAGCGCCCCGACGGCGCGGCGCCGACCTTCTGCGAGGGCGAGTCCGCGCTGACGAGCTCAGGGAAACGCTTCTCGATGGCGTTGAGGCGCTGGCGCAGCGCATCGTATTCGGCATCGGTGACGGTCGGCGCGTCCTCCTGATAATAACGCTCGTTGTGCCCCTCGATCTCGAGCGACAACCGCATATGCTCGACCTTGGCCTGGGCCTTGGTGAGATCGGCGACGTCGCGCGGAGGTGTTGCTTTGGATTTTGCTGCTCTGGCCATTGTGCTTGGATACGACGGAGCGGGTAGCACGGTAAAGGCGTGTGGAAATCTCGTGCCCCGGACGCAGCGCAGCGCCTCTTCGGCGTTGCGCTGCAGAGCCGGGGCCCATGCGACGAGAGCTCTGGGTCCCGGCTCTGCGGAGCAGCGCTACGCGCTGCACCGCGTCCGGGACACGAGAGCTAAGCCGTTGCCGCCTTCAGCAGCCGCTCCGCGGCGGCCCTCGCCTCGGCCGTGATCTCGGCACCCGCGAGCATCCGCGCGATTTCCTCGCGGCGGTGGTCGGCGGCGAGCGCATTGACGCGGGTGGCGACGCGCTTGCCCTTGTCGAGGGCGTCCTTGGAGATCAGCAGATGCTGGTCGGCGCGGGCGGCGACCTGCGGGGCGTGGGTCACGGCCATCACCTGGACCTTGCCGGCGAGGCGCGCCAGGCGCCCGCCGATGGCGTCGGCGACCGCACCGCCCACGCCGGTGTCGATCTCGTCGAACACCAGCGTCGGCGCCGAACCGCGGTCCGACAGCACGACCTTGAGCGCGAGCAGGAAGCGCGACAGCTCGCCGCCCGAGGCGACCTTCATCAGCGGCCCCGGCTTGGTGCCCGGATTGGTCTGCACCCAGAACTCGACGCGGTCGAAGCCTTGCGGCCCCGGCGCGGCCTCGTCGGTCTCGACCTGGGTCATGAACCTGGCGCGTTCGAGCTTGAGCGGCGCGAGTTCGGCGTTGACGGCCTTGTTGAGCTTCTCGGCCGATTTCTGCCGCGCCGCCGACAGCTTCTTGGCGGCGGCGGCATAGCGGCCATCTGCCTCGATCGCGGCCTGCTCCAGCTTCTTCAATTGCGAGGCACCGGCGTCGATCAGCACGACGTCGGCGGCATATTTGGCGGCGAGCGCGGCGAGCCCGTCGACCGGCGTCGAGTATTTGCGCGAGGCGGCGCGAAGGGCGAACAGCCGTTCCTCGATGCGCTCGAGCTCTGCCGGATCGAAATCGGTTGCGGCCAGGGCGGCCTGGAGATGCTGGTCGGCCTCCTCAAGCGCGTTGATCGCTGCGTCGATCGCCTTCACGGCCGGCTCGACCAGAGCCGGCGAATTGACGCCGCGGCGCTCCAGCCGGCGCACCGCGGCCGAGAGGGCCGCAACCGGCGAATGATTGCCGCCGACCGCCTCCTGCGCCTCGCGCAGATCAGAGGCGATCTTCTCGCCCTGCATCATGGTGGTGCGTCGCGAGGCCAGCGCAGTCTCCTCGCCGTCCTTGGGCGCGAGCTGTTTCAGCTCGGCGGAGGCGTGGCGCAGATAATCGGCCTCGCGCGCGGCGCGCTCCATGCCGGCGCGATGCTCCTCCAGCGCGGTGTTGGCGGTCCGGCGTGCGTCCCAGAGCGTTTCGACCGCGGCGACGTCCTTCTCCAGGCCGGCGAAGGCGTCGAGCAGGCGGCGATGGGTGGCGGCGTCCACCAGCGCGCGCTCGTCGTGCTGGCCGTGAATCTCGACCAGGGCGGCGCCGACCGCCTTCAGCGTCTGCACGCTGATCGACTGGTCGTTGATGAAGGCGCGGGTGCGGCCGTCGGCGAGCTGCACGCGGCGCAGGATCATCTCGCACGATTCTTCAACGCTGGTGTCGTCGAGGCCGTTCTCGGCGAGGATCTTCGCCGCAGGGTGATTCTTGGGGACATCGAACACGGCGGTGACCTGCCCCTGCTCCGCGCCGTGGCGCACGAGGCCGGCGTCGCCGCGGCCGCCGAGCGCCAGCGCAAAGGCATCGAGCAGGATGGATTTGCCCGCACCGGTCTCACCGGTCAAAACCGCAAGGCCCGTTGCGAATTCGATATCGAGCCGTTCGATCAGGACGATGTCGCGGATCGATAGACGCGCCAGCATGGAACCAAATTTCCTAGCCGAGGCCCATCTTCTTGAAGGTCTTGCTGATCCAGGACCCCTGATTCTCGCTCGGCTCGAGACCGCCGGATTTTACAAGATTATAGGCGTCCTTGTACCAGCGGCTGTCAGGAAAATTGTGGCCAAGCACGGCCGCCGCGGTCTGCGCCTCGCCGACGATGCCAATCGCCATATAGGCTTCGGTCAGCCGGTACAGCGCCTCCTCGACATGACGGGTGGTCTGGTACTGGGTGACGACGGTCTTGTAGCGGTTGATCGCCGCCGTGTAGTCGCGCTTCTGCGCATAGTAGCGGCCGACGTTCATTTCCTTGCCGGCGAGTTGGTCGCGCGCACCTTCGATCTTGGCCTTGGCGGATGTCGCATATTCCGAGTTCGGATATTTGCGCACCACCTCTTCCAGCGCGGCGATCGCCTTCTCGGTACGGGTCTGGTCGCGGCTGATGTCCGGGATCTGGTCGTAATGGGAGGCCGCGATCAGATATTGTGCATAGGCCGCATCCGGGCTGCCGGGATGCAGCGTGACGTAGCGGGTGGCCGCGCCGATGCAGCCGTCGTAGTCGCCGCCCTGATAGGACGCATAGGCGGACATCAGCAGCGATTTGCGGGCCCAGTCGGAATAGGGATGCTGGCGATCGACCTCTTCGAACTTCTTGTTCGCCGCCTTCATGTCCTTCTTCTCGTTCATGAGGTACAGGCCCTCATTGTAGATCTTGTCGGCGGGCTCCTCGACGAAGGTGTCGTCCTTGGCGGTGAACTTGTCCCAGAGCGAGCCGGTGCCGCAGCCGGCCAGCGGCAGCGCGAGCAGGATGAAGGTGACCGCCTGAAGCAGCCCACGAGCTCGCAGGGAGATCGAGAAATATCCGCGCGTCATACGCTGTGCCGACATGAGTTTAAGCCCTGACGCCCTGTGATGCGGTGCCCGCCAGCCCATGACCCCGTCACGGGCGCGAAATGGTGCCGTGGTGCCTGCCATGCGACCACGCCGATGGATCCGAAAAGCGATCTTTAACCAACCGGATAGGCAGGCAATTCGCCCGGATTAAGGCGAACGTGCCGCAATGCTAGCCGATCATGGTTACCAGGAGTTTCCCGGGTGTGCGCCGCGGCCGGAGGCCGGCGGCAACTGCTCTGCTCAGGACACGTTCGGCCCGTAGGCCGCCGCAACCCGGCCACCGACGATCCCGCGGCCAACTTCGCCCACGGGACGCGTGGT
Source organism: Bradyrhizobium sp. WBOS08 (assembly GCF_024585125.1). Classification (NCBI taxonomy): domain Bacteria; kingdom Pseudomonadati; phylum Pseudomonadota; class Alphaproteobacteria; order Hyphomicrobiales; family Nitrobacteraceae; genus Bradyrhizobium; species Bradyrhizobium sp. WBOS08. The sequence continues at coordinate 391,380 of NZ_CP028988.1, forward strand.
GCGGCGGATCGCCTCGCCCTCGACCACCCGCCAGGCGGTCCGATCGGCCAGCAACGCAGTCAGGACGGCATGGTTGAGCTTGTGGCCGCCACGCACCGAGCGGTAGGCGCCCAGCAGCGGCAGGCCGGCCAGCGAGAGATCGCCGATCACGTCCAGCACCTTGTGGCGGGCGCATTCATCGGCGTAGCGCAGGCCCTCGGTGTTGAGCAGCCGCTCGTCGTCGAACACGACGGTGTTGTCGAAGGAGGCGCCGAGGGCATAACCCGCGCTCCAGAGCCGCGCGACATCGGACATCAGACCGAAGGTCCGGGCCCGGCCGACTTCGCGGCGGAAACGTTCCGGGTTGAGTTCGAAAGTATAAGCCTGCTGGCCGATGACGGGATTGGTGAAGTCGATCTCGACCTCGACACAGAACCCGTTGGCATGGGGCCTGATTTCGCCGAAGGAATCGCCGATCTTGACCGAGATCGGCTTCAAGACCTGAATGAAGCGGCGTTGTGCCGGTTGGGTCACGATGCCGGCCTGGTCGATCGCCGCAATGAAGGCCGCGGCGCTGCCGTCCATGATCGGCACTTCCGGACCGTCGATCTCGATGGTGGCGTTGTCGACACCCATGCCCCGCAGTGCAGCAAGAACATGCTCGGCAGTGGACACCAGCGGACCGTTGCGATCGCCGAGGACGGTGGCGAAGTCGGTCGCGATCACCTGATCGGCCGTCGCCTGAACTTCGCGATCACTTCCCTCGAGGCCTGTCCGGATAAAAACAAAACCCGCGTCGACAGGCGCGGGCCCAAGCGTGAGAGTGACGGGAAGACCGGAATGAACGCCCACGCCTGCCACGGAGGCTTGCGCACCAAGCGTTGTTTGCCGGCTAAATTTCATCAGGAACCCGCCCCACTACGACCCATTGTGACTTATACGAGACCAACTTGCCCGGCCAGTGCCGGCGCCGCGAATCCGTATCCCCAAGTCACGGCAAACCATAATCACTGCCCTAAACAGCGCCAACTCACGCTTTTTTACCGATTGTTACCCCAAACCCGCCGTATTCGCGCCAAGGCTTAACCAAATTGCGCCGAGCTTCTAGGCCGCTGCCGGCAATTCTACCGAACACCCAAACGCGTAATTAATCATTTAAAATCAGCTGCTTGATTGCACAATCCGGGCATGCACGGGAGCAAAGAAAAGGTCCCGGCAAGCTGGTTGCCAGGACCTGTTTTCGTCTGCCTTATTGTAACAATCCTCAGGTCGCCTGCCGCCGCAGGAAGGCCGGGATATCAAGATGGTCGTCGCCCTGTGGCGCCGGCGCAACAGGCGCGGGACGGCCATGCATGTCCAAGCCCTGCGGGGCCGGACGGCGAGCGTACTCTGATACCGGTTCGTTCGATGCGATCTGCTGTGCCACGGTCTTCTGCGGCCGGCGCTCGGGCAGCGGCGGCATCGCGGGGCCGGTGGTGCGGGCCGCAACGGGCGCCTCGCTTTCCTCGTCGCGACGGCCGAGGCCGACATTGGCGAGGCGCTGCAGCAACGACAGGCGGCTCTTCTGCGGCGCCTCCTCCTCGACCTCACCGCGCGCCTGGCGCAGCTCGGCCTGGGCCGGCATCGGCAGCTCGTCGATGCGCGGCATCCTGGGCGTGCGGACCGGGCGCTCGGCCTGGGGCGGGATGAAGGTTTCGGGCGTCATCGGCTCCTGCATCACGGCCGGGGTCTGCTCGGGCTCCGGAAACAGGGTCGGCTTCTGCGCGATCGGACGCACGGTGACGTCGCCGTAGGTCTGCATCGGCGCCGGGGCCTGCGGAACGTCGGCAACGGCAGCCGCGATGGCGGCGAGCGCGGCGCGCTCGACGTTCGGACGGGGCGCCATCGGCGCGGTAGCAACCGGAGCCTGGCTTGCGGCCGGGATCTGCGCTTCCAGCTTCTGGGCGCGCTCGGCCATGCGCTGGTTGTCGGCGCGGAGCCGCGCGGTCAGGTCGGCGAGACGGCTCTCGGCGGCCGCGGCCGGGGCTGCGGGCGCCTGCTGCGCCTGCGGCGCCGGGTTTGCGACGGGGGCGGAGGTGGCCTGGCTGTTGCGGGCGATCGCGGCCTGCTCGATGCCGGTGGCGACGACCGAGACCCGGATCAGGCCGTCGAGCGCTTCGTCGAAGGTCGCGCCGACGATGATGTTGGCGTCCTGGTCGACTTCCTCGCGGATGCGGGTCGCGGCTTCGTCGACCTCGAACAGAGTGAGGTCCTTGCCGCCGGTGATCGAGATCAGCAGGCCCTTGGCGCCCTTCATCGAGCTATCGTCGATCAGCGGGTTGGCGATCGCCGCTTCCGCGGCGGTCAGCGCGCGCTTGTCGCCGGAGGCTTCGCCGGTGCCCATCATCGCCTTGCCCATTTCGCGCATGACGGCGCGGACGTCGGCGAAGTCGAGGTTGATCAGGCCTTCCTTGACCATCAGGTCGGTGATGCAGGCAACGCCCGAATAGAGCACCTGGTCGGCCATCGCGAAGGCGTCGGCGAAGGTGGTCTTCTCGTTGGCGACCCGGAACAGGTTCTGGTTCGGAATGATCAGCAGCGTGTCCACGACCTTGTGCAGCTCGGCGATGCCGGCTTCGGCGGTGCGCATGCGGCGGCCGCCCTCGAAGTGGAACGGCTTAGTCACGACGCCGACGGTGAGGATGCCCATGTCGCGCGCGGTCTTGGCGATCACGGGAGCCGCACCGGTGCCGGTGCCGCCGCCCATGCCGGCGGTGACGAACACCATGTTGGCGCCCGAGAGATGGTCGCGCAGCTCGTCGATCACCTCTTCCGCCGCCGCGGCGCCGACGTTCGGCTGCGAGCCGGCGCCCAACCCTTGCGTGACCGCGGTGCCCATCTGCACGATGCGCTGCGCCTTCGACATCGTCAGCGCCTGCGCGTCGGTGTTGGCGACCACGAAGTCGACGCCCTGAAGGCCGGCCGTGATCATGTTGTTGACGGCGTTGCCACCGGCGCCGCCGACGCCGAACACGGTGATCCGGGGCTTCAGTTCGTGAATATCAGGAACATTGATGCTGATGGTCATGGTTGCCTCTCGATCACGCGCGCGTGGGTTCGCCCCGGCCGGCGGCCGCGGGTGTTGGTGAAAGTCGGGAATTGCGGAAATGAATCATCAGAAGCCCTCGCGTAGCCATCGTCCGACCTTTCCGAAATAACCGCCGGTCCCTGTCTTGACCTGGTGCCGCGTATGCCGCGGTTCGACATGTTCGAGGTGAACATATTGCGGGTAGACGAGGAGTCCGGCCGGCACCGCGAACGCGGCGTTCTTCGCCTCGTTTGGCAGCCGGCCGAAGCCGAGCGGACGTCCGACCCGCACGGGCCGGCCGAGAATCTGGGTACCGAGCTCGACGAGGCCGGTGAGCTGCGAGGCTCCGCCCGAGAGTACGACGCGGCCGTTGGGCTCTGCGGCGAAGGGCGAATCCTTCAGCTTGTCCCGAACCATTTCGAAGACTTCCTCGGCACGGTGCTTGACGATGTTGGCGATGGTGGCGCGGGAGACGATCTGCGGCAGATCCTGCTCGTCACCGGCTGTCGGCACAGACATCAGCTCACGCGAGTCCGATCCGCCGGTGATGACGGTGCCGTATAACGTCTTGATTCGCTCGGCGTCGGCAATGGTCGCGGAGAGTCCGCGCGCCAAATCCATCGTGATGTGTTGCCCGCCGACCGCAAAACCCGCCGCATGCACGAAACGGCCGCCTGAATAAACGGCAATCGTGGTGGTGCCGGCGCCCATCTCGACGACGGCAGCGCCGAGATCGGCCTCGTCGTCGGTCAGCACCGACAGGCCGGCCACATAAGGGCTCGCTGCCATGGCTTCGACATTGATGTGGCAGCGTTCGACCGCCAGCATCAGGTTCCGTGCCACGGTGGCGTCGCAGGTGACGACGTTCATGTCGACGCCGAACTGATGGGCAACCATGCCGCGAGGGTCTCGGATGCCCTTGACGCCATCGAGCGTGTAGCCGACCGGCAGCGCGTGCAGCACGGTGCGGCCGTCGCCGGTGGCGTGACGCATGCCGGTGGAGGTGACGCGGCTGACGTCGGCCTGCGTCACCGCACCACCTCGGATGTCGGCGGCGGCTTCGACCAGCTGGCCGGACAGCCGGCCGCCGGAGACCGAGAGCAGCACGGACTCGACCCGCACCTTGGCCATCTTCTCCGCGAGCGCGACGGCCTGGCGCACCGCCTGCTCGCATTCACCGAGATCGATCACCGCGCCGGACTTCATGCCGCGCGACTGGATCTGGCTGTATCCGATCAATTCCACCGCATGGGTGCGGCCGCGCAACGCCTCGCTCGGCGGCGACGGCTTCAGCCGCGCGATCATGCAGGCGATCTTGCTGGTGCCGATGTCGAGGCAGGCGACGAGGCCGCCCCGCTTGTGCGGCATCGGGCGCGTCTTCGGCGTCTGGGTGCGATCAAGACCGGTCATGCGGAATCCCCGGCCTTCTTTTTCTTCTTGTCCTTGAACAGATCCTCGCGCGCCTTGGCGGCGTCCTCCGACAGCTGCACCACCAGCCGATCGGGCAGGCGCATGTCGACGGCGACGATGTCGCGGGAGAACAGCCTGTCCTCCTTGTCGAGCCTGGACAGCATCGCGAGCGCGTTGCCGACGTCCTGCTCGGGCAGACGGATGTCGAGGCCGTCCTTGAGCCTCAGATTCCAGCGCCGCTCGCCGACGTAGATCGCGGCCTTCGTCACCGCATTGACCTGCGGATAGCGCGCCAGCAGCGCCAGGAAATCGCGAGCCTGGGTCTCGGCGCCCTTGCCGACCACGAGCGGCAGCGTCAGGAAGCGGCGCGAGACATAGGGCTCGAGCACGGCGCCGTCATCGGCGATCACCGAGAGCCGGCCGGCCTCCTGCCACAGCGCGAACGCCTTGCGCTCGGTGAGCTCGATCATGAGCTGGCCCGGATAGAGCTTCAGCACGGTCGCATCCGCGATCCAGGGATTGGCCTTGAGCTTGTCGCGCACCGCGTCGGCGTCGAGGAACAGCAGCGAAGAGCGGCCGCTGACGCCGCCGATCGCCAGGATCTCGTCCTGGGTGAGCTGCTTGCGGCCGTTGATCACGACGGAGGTGATGCGGAATCCGGCGGAATTGGCCAGCGCGTTGCGGGCGTCGCTGACCGCGGTGATGAAATCCTGGAGATGGCCGCCCTTGACGATGCCGAAGCCGCAGCTGCCGATCAAGAGCAGCACGGTCATGCTGATCCCGACCCGGCGCGGCAAATAGCGCTCGACCAGCGCGACCACGCGCGGCGGCGGCTCGCGCTCGACGACGGCCTTGGCCCTGGCCTTGGTCTTGTCCTTGGCGGCTGCGCGCGCCGCCTCAAGTCTTTCCTGGCGCTTGTCCTGCACCCACTCGCGCAGAAGCACGACCGCTCCGACAGCGGCCGCCTTCAGGTCAGCTTGGGGCCTCAGCGATCTGAAAAGAGACCGGGTGAGGCTTCCTGCTCCATCCATTGCACGAGCTCGTCAACAGTTTGCCCGCGACATCGCGCGGATCCTGGCGAACATGACGTCGTGGACGTGCCGGGCCGGGTGCTGGTCTTCAGCAGAAGAAAACCTCTCCCCTTCAAAGCGTTCGCTGGAGGTGACATCACCCGCGACAGCTCACGCGCCGGCAGCCAAAGCGCCATATGCGCCGCCAGCGTTAACCTTCGGACGTCCTGGTAAACAAAAGGTAAAATTCGTTAACGTCCGGCGCATTTTGCCGGGCCATGTGAGGCATTTATGCCGCGATGTCCGGCATTTTACCGGTTTTGGACGCCAAACCGGCCCGTTTCGCCGATCCGGCCGTTAACCAGTCCTAATTATTTCCGCACACCCCGCTGCGCGAGCTCCACCAGGTCGCGCAGGAAGTCGACGAATGCGATGCCCTCGGCTTTCAGCGCCTTGGGGTAGAGCGAGGACTTGGTCAGCCCGGGCAGCGTGTTGGTCTCGAGATAGACGAGGCCCTTGTTCGAGACGATGAAATCCGACCGGGAATAGCCGGTGCATGACATCGCGCGGTGCGCCAGCATCGCCTGCACCTTCAGCGCGGCAGTGATCTCGGGCGCGAAACGGCCCGGGCAGATCTCCTGGGTCGACTTCAGGAGATATTTCGCGGCGTAGTCGAAATTGCCCTCGCCCGGAATGATCTCGATCGGCGGCAGCGCGATGATCGAGCCATCGGTGCGCTCCAGCACACCGCAGGTTGCCTCGACGCCGGCGATGTAGGGCTCGATGACATAATCTTCGTGCTTTGCCGCATTGCGGACGGCGACGAGATCCTGCCTGGCGTTGACGAAGATCAGGCCGTAGCTCGAGCCGTCGCGCGCCGGCTTCGCGATCAGCCTGCCGTATTCGGCAAGAGCCTCATCGATGTTGTCGAGCGCAACGTTTGCCGGCGGCGTTACGCCGCCGAGGGCGGCAAACCGCTTGGCCGCGACCTTGTCGAAGGCAAGATGCGAGGAGGCCGAGCCTGAGCCGGTGAAGGGCACGCCGCGCGCCTCGCACATCACCTGCAATTCGCCGTTCTCGGCACGCCCGCCATGCAGACCGAGCACCAGCACGCGCCCCTCGGCCTTGGCCTGGTCGAGTGCCTGCTCCAGCGGAATGCCACGCGTGCCCGGCTTGAACTCGTCCTCGAAGGGGCGAGCATGTTCGAGCAGTTGCTTGGACTGCACGACATGCACCTTGTCCTCGATATCCCACCACCAGAGATCCGCCTCGGGCAGCGCGAGATGCAGCGCCTGCGCCGAAGCGACCGAGACCAGACGCTCCCGGTTGGAGCCGCCGAAGAGGATGGTGATGCGCATACGCTGCCTCTGTTTCTTTCTCATTCCGGGGCGCGCAAAGCGCGAACCCGGAATCTCGAGGTTCCGGGTTCGGCGCTTCGCACCGCCCCGGAACGACATTCACGCGGAAATCCCGATCCGCTTGATTTCCCAGTGTAGCTCGATCCCGGAATTTGCCTTCACCCGTTCGCGCACGGTCTCGCCCAACGTCTCGATGTCGTGCGCGGTGGCATCGCCGGTGTTGATCAGAAAATTGCAGTGCATCTCCGAGACCTGCGCGCCGCCGACGCGCAGGCCGCGGCAGCCGGCGGCGTCGACCAGCTTCCAAGCGGAGTGGCCGGGCGGATTCTTGAAGGTGGAGCCGCCGGTCTTCTCGCGGATCGGCTGCGCGGTTTCGCGATGGTTTTGCACCTCCGCCATGCGCGCGCGGATCGCCTCCGCGTCCCTGATCTCACCGCGAAAGCGCGCGGAGGTGAAGATGATGGAAGGATCGACGCCGCTGCTCCTGTAGACGAACTTCATGTCGGCATTGGAGAACACGTGCTTGGTGCCGTCGCGGCCGACGCCCGTCGCCTCGATCAGCACGTCCTTGGTCTCGCCGCCATTGGCGCCCGCATTCATGCGCAAGGCGCCGCCGATCGTGCCGGGAATGCCGAAATAGAATTCGAGCCCGCCGATATTGGCGGCGGCGGCGACTTCCGCCACCCGCTTGTCGAGCGCGGCGGCGCCCGCGGTGACGACATCGCCGCTCGCGCTGGCCTCGCCGAAGGCGCGCGGCAAAAGGCGAATCACCACGCCCGCGATGCCGCCGTCGCGCACGATGAGGTTGGAGCCGACGCCGACGACGTAAACCGGAATGTCGGCAGCAAGGTGCGCGAGGAAGTAAGCCAGATCGTCCTCGTCCGCCGGCGTGAACAACACCTGCGCCGGACCGCCGACGCGAAACCAGGTGAGCTCGGCGAGCGACTGGTTGGCGAGTAGTCGGCCGCGCAGCTCTGGCATCGCGGCTTTGAGAGTGGGCGTGATGTCGGGGAAGCTCACCGCCCTACCCCAGCGCCTTCAATTCGCCGGGCAATGCATACGCCCATTGCGTGATGTTGCCGGCGCCAAGGCACACGACGAGATCGCCCGGCTTCGCGAGCTCCTTGACGATGCGCGCGAGCTCTGATGCCGCCGGCAGCGGGATCACCTCGCGATGGCCGTGGGCGCGCAAGCCCGCGACGAAATGATCGCGGTCGATGCCCTCGATCGGCGCTTCGCCGGCGGCATAGACGTCGGCAACGATCACCGCGTCGGCGTCGTTGAAGCAGGTGCAGAACTCCTCGAACAACGACTGCAGGCGGGTGTAACGATGCGGCTGCACCACGGCGATCACCTTGCCGGTGTAGGAATCGCGCGCCGCTTTCAGCACGGCTGCGATCTCCACGGGGTGATGGCCGTAATCGTCGATGACGGTGACGCCGTGCCACTCGCCGGTCTTGGTGAAGCGGCGCTTGACGCCGCCAAAGCCGGCCATCGCCTTGCGGATCGCCTCGTCCGACACGCCGAGCGCATGCGCGACCGCAATCGCCGCCGTAGCGTTCGAGGCGTTGTGCCGGCCCGGCATCGGCAGCGCGAGGTCGGCGATCTCGTGCATGGTGCCGGCCTTGCGGTCGCGGATCACGACCTTGAATTTCGAGCCGCCGCCGCCCGCGGTGAGATCGACCAGCCGCGCATCGGCCTGCGGATTCTCGCCGTAGGTGATGATGCGGCGATCCTCGATCTTGCCGACGAGGCTCTGCACCACGGGATGATCGATGCACATCACGGCAAAGCCGTAGAACGGCAGGTTCTCGACGAAATGACGGAAGGCGTCCTGCACGGCCTCGAAGGTCTTGAAGTGATCGAGATGCTCGGGGTCGACATTGGTGACGATCGCGACATCGGTCGGCAGTTTCAGGAACGTGCCGTCGCTCTCGTCGGCCTCCACCACCATCCAGTCGCCGGCCCCCAGCCGCGCGTTGGAGCCATAGGCATTGATGATGCCGCCGTTGATCACGGTGGGATCGAGCCCGCCGGCGTCGAGCAGCGTCGCGACCATCGTCGTCGTCGTGGTCTTGCCGTGCGTGCCGGCAATGGCGACGCAGCTCTTCAGCCGCATCAGCTCGGCCAGCATCTCGGCACGGCGTACCACAGGAATGCGACGTTCGCGCGCCGCCATCAGTTCCGGATTGTCGCGCTTGATCGCCGTGGAGACCACGACCACCTCGGCGCCGTCGACATTCTCCGCCTTGTGGCCGACCGAGACCTTCGCGCCCTTCTTGCGCAGACGGTCGAGATTGTAATTGTCGGAGGCGTCCGAGCCCTGCACGGCATAGCCGAGATTGACCAGCACCTCGGCGATCCCGCTCATGCCGATCCCGCCGATCCCGACGAAGTGGATGGGTCCGATCTCGCGCGGCAGTCTCATGTGGTTTCCTTGGGGTCATCGTCCGCGAAGGCGGACGATCCAGTACTCCGCGACGCCAGAGATTCAAATCAACTGCGTCGGATACTGGATGCCCCGCTTTCGCGGGGCATGACAAGTGGCTTTTTTGGCCATTCGGGCCGGAACAGGCGTCAGATTCCCGCGACCTTGACCACGAGATCCGCGAGCCGCTCGGCCGCATCGAGCCGCCCTACCCCCTTCGCGGCCGCAGCCATCGCGGTGAGGCGAGCGGGTTCGGCGGCCAGACCGGAGATTTCGGCGGCGAGACGATCGGAGCTGAACTCGGTCTGCGGGATGCGGATCGCGCCGTCGACCTTGGCCAGCACGCCGGCATTGGCGAATTGGTCCTGATCGATCGAGCCGGGCAACGGCACCAGGATCGAGGGCCGGCCGATCGCCGCGAGCTCGGCCACCGTGCCGGCGCCGGAGCGCGATACCACGAGATGGTTTGAAGCGAGCCGTGCTGGCAGATCGGTGAAGAACGGTGCGAGCTCGGCCTTGATCTTGAGCTTGTCATAGACCGCGCGCACGCGGCTCATGTCTTCCTCGCGCACCTGCTGGGTGAGGACGAGGCGATTCCATAACGCCGGCTCGAGCCGCTCGATCGCACCGGGCACGATGTCGGCCATGATGCGCGCGCCCTGGCTGCCGCCGACGACGAGCAGGCGCAGCGGGCCGTTCACCTCGGGCGCGGCATAAGGCACAGCGGCGGCGGCGAGCACGGCCGGGCGCATCGGCGTGCCGACCGTCGTGGTCTTGCCGGAGAGCGCGGGATCGCGGTCGAGCACCCCGGGCAAGGACGTCGCGATGGCGCGGACGTGGGCGGACAGGAACCGGTTGGCGCGGCCGAGCACGGCGTTGGCGTCGTGGATGATGCCGGGCACGCCGGCGAATTTCGCCGCGACCAGCGGCGGCAGCGTCGGATAGCCGCCGAAGCCGACGACGGCGACGGGCTTCAAGCGCTTGATCAGGCGATACGCGGAGAGCGTGCCGGCGGCGAGCGTGAAGCCGGCATAGGCGAGTTGCAGCGGATTGCGGCCGCGCGCGGTCTCGCTTGCCACGACGTCGATCATGTCCTTGCTGAACAGCCCGCTATAGCGCAGCGCGCGGTCGTCGGTGACGAGGCGGACGCGATAGCCGCGCCGGATCAATTCGACGCCGAGCGCCTCGGCCGGAAACAGATGGCCGCCGGTGCCGCCCGCGGCGAGAAGAATCAGGGGGGAGTTGTCCATGGTGGAGGAGTTTTACAGTGTCTGAGCCGTCATTGCGAGCGCAGCGAAGCAATCCAGAATCCCTCCTTGGAGACAGCCTGGATTGCTTCGTCGCTTCGCTCCTCGCAATGACGAGCTAAGCGTAGCTGCGCATCGCCTCGGCATGGCCGCTGGCTTCGACCTCGGTGCGCGGGCGCAGCCGCGTCAGCGCCAGCATCATGCCGACGCCATAGGCGAGCGACACGATCGAGGAGCCGCCATAGGAGATGAACGGTAGCGTCATGCCCTTGGCCGGGATGAGCTGGAGGTTGACCGACATGTTGATCGCCGCCTGCACGCCGAACAGGATCGCCAGACCCGAGGCGGCGAAGCGCGAGAACATGTCCTCATTGGCATACGCGCGCGACAGCGTACGGAGGACGACGAAGGCGAACAGCGCCAGCATGGCCAGGCACAGGATGATGCCGAACTCCTCGGCAGCGACGGCGAATACGAAATCGGTGTGGCTGTCCGGCAGGCTACGCTTGGCGATGCCCTCGCCCGGCCCGAGGCCGAACCATCCGCCGTTGTAGAAGGCTTCCATGGCGGTATCGACCTGGAAGGTGTCGCCGGAGGCCGGATTCATGAAGCGCCTGATACGCCCCGCCACGTGCGGGACGAACAGATAGGCGCTGAACAGGCCAGCGGCGCCAAGGCCTGCGAGACCGAACACCCAGATCATGCGCATGCCCGCGATGAAGAACAGCGAGCCCCACACCATCAGGACCAGCATGGTCTGGCCGAAGTCGGGCTCCATCACCAGCAGCGCGACCAGCATCAAGAGCAGCATCAGTGCCATCGTGGTCGCCGGCATCTCAGGGCGCCGGGTCGATTCCGCGAACAGCCATGCCGCGATCACGACGAACGACGGCTTTGCGATTTCGGAAGCCTGGATGTTGACGCCGAGCAGCGTGATCCAGCGCCGCGAGCCCTTCACCTCCGGGCCGATGGCGAGCGTCAGCACGATCAGGACGATGCTGATCGCGAAGATGATCAGCGCGCTGCGGCGGATCGAGCGCGGCGACAGGAAGGACACTCCGAGCAGGACGATGCAGGACGGCAGCAGGAACAGCACGTGGCGGCTGAAGAAGTGGAAGGGCTCGAGCCCGATGCGGGTCGCAACCGGCGGGCTTGCCGCCAGCGACAGGATCACCCCGGTCAGCATCAAAGCCAGGATCGCGCCCATCAGCGGCTTGTCGACGGTCCACCACCACTCGGAAAAGGGGGTGCGTTCTTCACGGGAGAGCATGGGCGGCCGCTTTCGGACGGAGGTCCGTCCATTGGTCGCCGAGGTTGGTTACCGGAGGGTTAATAGCTTGTTCAAGTTTTGAAGAGTCTCGTGCCCCGGACGCAGCGCAGCGCCTTTTGCGGTGCGCTGCAGAGCCGGGGCCCGGCGAGCTTTCTGGTCCCGGCTCTGCGGAGCGTCACTTCATGCCGCGCCGCGTCCGGGACATGAGACCGCCTCACACCACCGGCTTCACGCCCGGCAGCGCCCGCACCAGCTCGCGGAACTTGGTGCCGCGGATCTCGAAGTTGCGGTACTGGTCGAAGGAGGCGCAGGCGGGGGACAGCAGCACGACGGCGTCGGTGAGGCCTGCGGCATCCGCATCGCGCGCGGCATGCGCGACGGCGACGTCGAGCGTCTGGCTGATCTCGTGCGGCACCTGCGTGCCCAGCGTTCCCGAGAACTCCTGCGCGGCCTCGCCGATCAGATAGGCTTTTCGGATGCGCGGGAAGAAGCCGGTCAGGCCGGTGATCCCGCCGGCCTTGGGCTTGCCGCCGGCGATCCAGAAGATGTCCGAAAATGACGACAGCGCATGCGCGGTGGCGTCGGCATTGGTGCCCTTGGAATCGTTGACGAACAGCACGTTGCCGCGGCGGCCGACCTGCTCCATGCGGTGCGCAAGGCCGGGAAAGCTGCGCAGGCCGTTCTGCAGCACCTCCAGGCTGATGTCCATCGCGAGCGCGGCGGCGGCAGCACAGGCCGCGTTCTGCGCGTTGTGCTGGCCGCGCAGCGAGCCGATGCCGCCGAGCGCGCCCACTTCGCTGCGGGCACCGCCCGAAGAACGCACGATGTCGCCATGCTCGACATAGATGCCGCTCGCCAGCGGGTTCTTGACGGAGATGCGCACCACGTTCTTGCCGGCGCGGTCGAGCCGGTCGGCGATGTCGCGGCAGAAGCCGTCGTCGACGCCGACGATCGCCGTGCCGCCGTCCTGCACGCCGGCGACGAGGCGCTCCTTCACGGCGGCATAATGTTCGATGGTGCCGTGGCGGTCGATGTGGTCCTCGCTGACATTGAGCAGGATGCCGACGGAGGGATCGAGCGAGGGCGTGAGGTCGATCTGGTAGGACGACATCTCGATGACGTGGACGCGGCCCATGCGCGGCGGCTCCAGCGACAGGATCGCGGTGCCGATATTGCCGCCCATCTGGGTGTCGTAACCGGCGACCTTGGTGAGATGCGCGATCAGCGCCGTCGTGGTCGACTTGCCGTTGGTGCCGGTGATGGCGACGAACGGCGCGTCCGGCGCGTGGCGGCGCCGCTCGCGGCAGAACAGCTCGATGTCGCCGATCACCTCACAGCCGGCCTCGCGCGCCTTCAGCACGCTCCAATGCGGCACCGGATGGGTCAGCGGCACGCCGGGCGCCAGCACGAGCGCGACGAAATTCGCCCAGGACACGTTGCGCAGATCGGCGGTGATGAAACCGGCCTGCGCGGCCTTAGCGACGTTCTCGGCATTGTCGTCGGCGGCGATCACCTCGGCGCCACCCGCTTTCAGCGCGTGGCAGGAGGCGAGCCCCGAGCCGCCGAGGCCGAACACCGCGACGGTCCTGCCGGCGAAGGAAGTGACGGGGATCATCGAGCGATCACCGCAGCTTCAGCGTGGACAGACCGGCGAGCGCCAACATCACCGAGATGATCCAGAACCGGATCACGATCTGCGGCTCGGTCCAGCCGAGCTGCTCGAAATGGTGGTGGATCGGCGCCATCTTGAAGATGCGCTTGCCCGTGAGCTTGAACGACACCACCTGCACGATGACCGAGACCGCCTCCAGCACGAACAAGCCGCCGATCACCGCGAGCACGATCTCGTGCTTCACCGCGACCGCGATGGCGCCGAGCATGCCGCCAAGCGCGAGCGAGCCGGTGTCGCCCATGAAGATCGAAGCTGGTGGCGCATTGAACCAGAGGAAGCCGAGGCCGGCACCCAATAGCGCGCCGCAGAGTACCGCGAGCTCACCGGTGCCGGCGACATATTTGATCTGGAGATATTCGGCGAACACCGCGTTGCCGGCGAGATAGGCGATCATCGCAAAGCTCGCGGTCGCGATCATCACCGGCACGATGGCGAGGCCGTCGAGACCGTCGGTGAGGTTGACCGCGTTGCCGGAGCCGACGATGACGAAGGCGCCGAAGATGACGAAGAACCAGCCGAAATGCAGCACGGTGTCCTTCAGGAACGGAATCGTCAGCGCGGTCGAGGCGGGATCGCGGTTCAGCCGCACCAGCGCGTAGCAAGCCACCAGCGCGATCGCAGCCTCGATCAGGAGGCGAAGCTTGCTGCCGAACCCGGTCGTGGTCTGCTTGGTCACCTTGAGGTAATCGTCATAGAAGCCGACGAAGCCGAAGCCGAGCGTCACCGCCAGCACGATCCAGACATAGGGATTGAGCGGATTGGCCCACAGCACGGTGCCGACGGTGAGGCCGGACAGGATCATCAGCCCGCCCATCGTCGGCGTGCCCTTCTTGGCGAGATGGGATTGCGGACCGTCGCTCCGGATCGGCTGGCCCTTGCCCTGGCGGATGCGCAGATGGTCGATGATCCAGGGCCCGAACAGGAACACGAACAGCGCGCCGGTAACCACCGCGCCGCCAGTGCGGAAGGTGATGTAGCGGAAGACGTTCAGGAAGGTGCGGACGGCACCGAAGCCCGGAAATGTGTTGGAGAGCTCGATCAGCCAGTAAAACATTCAGTCGGTCCTATCGCGCCAATGCACGCGGTCTTGGCCTGGGTATTCGCTTGAACGTGCCTCACGCGCATTCGCTGTCTTCATCATGGGTCGCGCGCCCCAGGGAAACCGGATCGCTTCGCGCCGCAAAGGGTTAAGATTCGGGAGCGGCGCCTTCCAAGCAGTTTACGCCTTCGCCTGCAAGGCGGCCACCAGGCCGGGTACAAACTTGTTGACCCAGAACATCTTCTTGCTCCCCTTGACAACCACGACATCGCCTGCCTGCAGCAGATTTGCGACCTCGCCCGGCTTCAGCGTGGCCGGATCATCGTGCCAGCCGAGGCGCTTGCCTGACGGCAGCACATCGTAGAGGTGGCGCATCAGGGGGCCGACGCAGTAGACCCCGTCGATCCCGTCGAGATGCTTGGCAAGGGCGGTGTGGTAGTCCGGCGCGTCTTCGCCGAGCTCCAACATGTCGCCGAGGACCGCAATGCGGCGGCCGCCGCTCATGTGGCGGGCCTGAAGGCTCTGCAGCGCGGCAGCAACGCTGGCCGGATTGCCGTTGAAGCTGTCGTCGATCACGGTGATGCCGCCGACCGTCTGCTCGACGCCGCGGCCGGTCATGATGCCGACGCGGTCGAGCTTGATCGCGAGCGTCGCCGGATCGAGATGAGCCGCGCGGATCGCGGCGAGCGCGGCCAGCGCATTCTGCACGCGGTGCGGCGCGCCCGGCGTGAGGCTGAAGGCGATCTCCTTCTTGCCGATCATGGCCACGACCTGCCAGCTCTCGCCATGCGGCGCGTGCGCGACCTCATGCACCTCGGCGTGCTCGCCGAAACGCACGACCTTGCCTTTCCATTCGGAGGCCTTGAGTCCCGCAGGCAGCACCAGCACGCCGTCCTCGGGCAGGCCGAGCGCGATCGAGACTTTCTCGTGCCTGATAGCTTCGAGCGAGCCGAGCTTTTCCAGATGCACGGGCTGGACGTTGACGACCAGCGCCACCGTCGGCCGCGTCAATTCGCTGAGCCGCGCGATCTCGCCTTTCTGGTTCATGCCCATCTCGACGACCCAGAGGCTGGCGTTGGGCCGCGCGTTGCACAGCGTCAGCGGCACGCCCCAGAAATTGTTGAAGCTCGAAGGGCTGGCATAGGCGTTCGGATAGGCCGCCAGAAACTCCTTGGTGCTGGTCTTGCCCGCGCTGCCGGTGAGCCCGATCACCGGCCCCTTGAAACGCGCGCGCCCAGCGCGTGCGAGGCCCCAGAGGCCGTCGATCAGCGTGTCCTTGACGACGATCTGGGGAATGCTGATGCCCGCGATCTGGTGCGGCACGATCATGGCGACCGCGCCTGAAGCCTCCGCCTTGTCGGCGAACTCCCAACCGTCGCGCGCGCTGGCGAAGGCCGAGACGAAGCCGCCGCTCGGCGTGCCGCTCAGCGCCACGAACAGGCTGCCCGGTTTCACCAGGCGGCTGTCCTGGGTGACGAAATCGATCGGGGTGTCCGGGAACGATCCGTCCGCGCCCAGCGCGCGCGCCACTTCGGCAATCGTCCATATCGGCGCGCTCATGCAATCCTCGACGCTAATGCGGCGGCGACCGCCTCGTGATCACTGAAGGGCAAGACCTCTCCGCCGACGATCTGCCCGGTCTCGTGGCCCTTGCCGGCGATGAGCAGCGCATCGCCCTCCTGCAATTCCTCGATCGCGGCGCGGATCGCAGCAGCGCGGTCGCCGATCTCGCGGGCGTCCTTGGCGGTGGCGAGGATCGCGGCGCGGATCGCTTCCGGCTTCTCGCTGCGCGGATTGTCGTCGGTGACGATGATGCCGTCGGCATTCTCGGCCGCGATCTCGCCCATGATCGGGCGCTTGCCGGCATCGCGGTCGCCGCCGGCGCCGAACACGACCACCAGCCGGCGCTTGGCATAGGGCCGCAGCGCCTGCAGCGCCTTCGCCAGCGCATCGGGCTTGTGCGCATAGTCGACGAAGATCGGCGCGCCGTTGCGCTCGCCGACGCGCTCTAATCGTCCCTTGGCGCCTTCGAGATGCTCCAGGTTCGCGAACACGTCGGCTGCATCGCTGCCGGTGCCGATCGCAAGACCGGCCGACACCATTGCGTTCTCGATCTGGAATTCGCCGACCAGCGGCAGCCGGATCGCATGGCGCTTGCCGCGATGTTCGAGCGTCAGCCGTTGCGAGAAGCCTTCGACCACGGCTTCGGTGAGACGGATGCCCTCGCCCGCCCCGTCGCCGCTGCGGCCGACCGCCATCACGCGCAGGCCGCGCGCCTTCGCTGCATCGATCGCCTCTGCCGAGCAATCATGATCGGCAGAGATCACCGCCGCGCCGCCGGGCGGCACCAGCTCGCGGAACAGGCGGAGCTTCGCCGCGAGATAATGTGCGACGGTCGGATGGTAATCCATGTGGTCGCGCGACAGATTGGTGAAGCCGGCGGCGGAGACGCGCACGCCGTCGAGCCGGTACTGATCGAGCCCGTGCGACGACGCCTCGAAGGCGAGATGCGTCACGCCCTCGCGCGCGATCTCGTCGATCTGCCGGTGCAGCGCGATCGGATCCGGCGTCGTCAGCGAGCCGTAGATGGTGCGTTTGGGCGAGACGAGGCCGATGGTGCCGATGCTGGCGGCGGCATGCCCGAGCCGCTCCCAGATCTGGCGCGTGAAGGCTGCGACCGAGGTCTTGCCGCTGGTGCCGGTCACGGCCGCGATGGTCGCCGGCTGGGCGGGGAAGAAGTTGGCAGCGGCCAGCGCCAGTGCGCGGCGCGGATTGGCAACCGCGACGAACGGCACCTTGCCCGCGACCGGCGCATGGTCACCGACGACAGCCACGGCGCCCGCGGCAACCGCAGCATCAATGAAACGCGCGCCGTCGGTCTTGCTGCCCGCCAGCGCGAAGAAGACATCGCCCGGTTTGACCGCGCGGCTGTCGAGCGCAAGGCCGGTCACATCGAGCGCGGCGGCAGCGGGCTCGAGCGCGGCGTCATCGCCCAGAATATCCTGACCCAGGAGGTCGCGCAGCTTCATGGTCTTCCAGTCGACATGCCCTGCCGGGAAGCCGAATCCGGGGAAAATCCCGACTCAGCCGCGGCGAAAGCCTACCCCGTTGATTACTGGGTTGTCCTGGATGCTGCAAGAATAAGGCGCTCCGCAGGCGGCAGGTCGAACCGCGGCTCGACGCCCAGAAGCGGCGCGATCCGCTCGATCACCTTGCCGCCGGTCGGCACCGCGTTCCATCCCGAAGTGATGAAACCATGCGTCTCGGGCAATGCCTGCGGCTCGTCCAGCATGATCAGGACGTGATATTTGGGGTCGTCGCAGGGCAGGATGGCGGTGAACGAGTTGAGCACGCGCTTCTTGGCGTAGCGGCCGTTGATGACCTTCTCGGACGTGCCGGTCTTGCCGCCGACATAATAGCCCTTGACGTCCGCCTTTCTTGCCGAGCCGACTTCGGCATTAAGCCGCATCAGGAACCGCATCTTGTCGCTGGTGTCCTGCTTGATCACGCGCTTGGCCAGCGCCGCGGCTTCGGATTCGCTGCGCTTCATGAACGTCGGCGGAATCAAATGGCCGCCGTTCACCAGCGCGTTGATGCCCATTACCGCCTGGAGCGGCGCCACCGACATGCCCTGGCCGAAGGCGATGGTGACGGTGTTCAGTTCCCCCCAGCGTCGCGGCACCAGCGGCGCCGCGCTTTCCGGCAGCTCGGTGCGCAGCCGGGTCGTCTGTCCCAGCTTGGTGAGGAAGGCCTTGTGCGCCTCGACTCCCTGGTTGAGCGCAATCCGTGCCGCGCCGATGTTGGAAGAGTAGGTGAACACTTCCTTGGTGTTGATGAAGCGCCCGAGCGGATGGCTGTCGTGGATGGTGAACTTGCCGTAGTGCAGGTTGCCGCGTGCGTCCCACATCGAGTTCAGATTGATCTTGCCGGAATCCAGCCCCATCGCCAGCGTGAACGCCTTGAAGGTCGAGCCCATCTCGTAGACGCCGGTGGTCAGGCGGTTGATGCGGTCGGGATCGTGCGCTTCCTTCGGATTGTTGGGATCGAAATCCGGCAGCGACACCATCGCGACGATCTCGCCGGTCTTGACGTTGGAGACGAGGCCGGAGGCGGCCTTGGCGTGGAACTTGTCCTTGGCCTTCAGCAGCTCGTCGCGCAACGCGTGCTCGACGCGCAGATCGACCGAGAGTTCGATCGGTTTCTGCAGCCGGTCGGTAGCGAATCCGGCGCGGTGGAGATCGGCGAGGCCCTGATTGTCGAGCCACTTCTCCATGCCGGCAATGCCCTGGTTGTCGATGTTGACGAGGCCGATGAGGTGGGCGACCTCGTTGCCGGTCGGATAGACGCGCTTGTTCTCGCGCAGGAAGCCGATGCCGGGAATGCCGAGCTTGTGAATCGCCTGCTGCTGCTGCGCCGTGACCTCGCGCTTGAGCCAGACGAAGCCCTTGCGCGTCCTCAGGCGTTCGCGCACCTCGGCCTCGTCGAGGTCGGGCACGGTCGCGGTGAGAAGCTCGATCGCCTCGTCCTTGTCGATGATGCGGCGCGGCTCGCCGAACAGGCTCGCCGTTTTGACGTCGGTCGCCAGGATCGCGCCGTTGCGATCGACGATGTCGGGCCGCGCGGTCGCAACCACCTCCTGCGAGGCCGCGCGACGCGCACTATGGGCATCGGCGCCGATCGCAAACATCACGAGCCGGCCGCCGATCAGGGCATAGACCAAGGCGAAGGCGAGCATGGCGAGACCGACGCGTGCGCGCGCCTTTACGGCGCGGTCGACGTTGCGTCCGTACAGCAGGCTGCGGATCAGACGCTGCCGCCAGGGTTCTGCAGGCTTGGCCGGAGTCACAGCGCTCATTGCTTGTCCTCGGGCTGAGGCACGGAGCCCGTCACATTGTCGGGATCGCTGGCGGCTTCGATGGTGTTGAGCATGGCCCCGATCGGATCGGGCTCGCCCGGCCTGAACATCCGTGGCGGACGCTCCGGCAGGTTCTTCAGCGAATCGTACTGCGTGCCGTTGACCGGCCTGAGCTGCAGATGCCGGTCGGACAGCCCTTGCAGCCGCTGCGGCGCATCGAGCTTGGCCCACTCGGACCGCAGCGCCGCGATCGCGTCGCGCTGCTCGCGGATCTCCGCATGCAGCCGCAGCACCTTCTCGGTGCGCGCGGTGGAGTCCATCTTGATCCGGTAGACATAGGCCGCCGCGAAGATCAGCGCGCCGATGACGATGAGGTGGATGATGCGCATCCGCTACCCGCCCCTGATCACGTCGGAGAGTTTCGGCCAGGACGATTGCTCGCCATCCTGATGCGCCGGTGCCGAGGTGCGTTCGGCCGCGCGCAATTTCGCGGAACGCGCCCGCGGATTATGCGCGACTTCGTCGTCACCGGCGACGATGGGCCGCCGCGTCAGCAGCTGGAAGCTCGGCGCAACTTGCGCCAGTTCCGGCAGATGCCGCGAGCCGCCGCCGGTCTTCGAGCGCTCGGAGAGGAAATTCTTGACGATGCGGTCTTCGAGCGAATGAAACGAGACCACGACGAGGCGGCCGCCGGGCTTGAGCACGCGCTCGGCGGCCGCCAGCGCGGTCTGCAGCTCATCGAGCTCCTCGTTGACGAAGATGCGCAAGGCCTGAAAGGTCCGCGTCGCCGGATGAATGTCGCCCGGCTTCGATCGCACCACCCTGCCGACGAGATCGGCAAGCGCGCGCGTGGTCGTGAACGGCGTCTCCTGCCGATCGGCCACGATGGCGCGGGCGATGCGGCGCGAATGCCGCTCCTCGCCGAGCTGATAGATGATGTCGGCGAGATCACCTTCGGAGGCACGCGCGACGACGTCGGCTGCGGTCGGCCCTGACTGTCCCATCCGCATGTCGAGCGGACCGTCGAGGCGGAACGAGAAGCCGCGGCCGGCTTGGTCGAGCTGCATCGAGGAGACGCCGACATCCATCACGACGCCGTCCACGGTGTCGATGCCCTGTGCCGCGCAGACATCGGCGAGATTGGAAAAGCGGTCCTCGACCAGGGTCAGCCGGCCGGCGGAGCGTTCGACCAGCGCGGCACCGCTTGCGATCGCCGTGCGGTCGCGATCAATGGCGATGAGCCGGGTTCCCGGCACGTCCAGGATCGCACGGCTATAGCCGCCGGCACCAAACGTGGCGTCGACATAAAGGCTGCCATCGCGCGGAGCGAGATGGGCGATGGCCTCGCGGCCAAGAACGGGAATGTGCGGGGCCGGGCTCATGCGCCACGCCCGCCGAAGGCCCTGCCTGACGTCCAAGCGAGATCGGGGACGAACAAGCCCATAACGCCTCGAATCATTCCGCGTCGCGGCGGTTCCACGACAAAGCCCCAGTCCGGCATGGTTACCGAGCCCGGTCGTCCCGGGCCGCAGACCGAGTGTTCCGAGCGGAATTTGTCGGGCAGCCATGGGATTTCGAGCCAAAATACGCTTTGGCCGCCTCCGGACGCGGGTCGGCTCTTCAGCTCTCAGTAACGGCCCTTAGCGTTAAGAAAGCGTTGATCGACTCGTTACAAGTCGCAAAGGTGAAGCGGCGGTGATGCCTCTTCCACACACATCCGCAAAATGCATCCGTTAACCGCGCCGCGCGATTGCGCACGGTTGACGGTAAAGGAATAGTAAAGAGAAGGGCTTGGCCCATTCGCGTCCGACCTGAGTTGTCCATGCCGCCGTCCGGTTCGTCCACACCATCTGGAACTGATTCGAAGCGCCACCGCGTCCTCCCGGTTCCCAAGGCCGCGGCGAACATGCGGACGTTCGAGCCGGACTCCTCGATCGTCTCCGACATCATCCCTTCGCCGAATTACGGCGAGCGCAACAAGGGACGGCAGCCCGATATGATCGTGCTGCACTACACCGGCATGCCCGATGTCGAGGGCGCGCTGGCGCGGTTGTGCACGGCCGGCACCGAGGTCTCGGCGCATTATGTCGTGCTGGAGGACGGCCGCATCGTGCAATGCGTGCCCGAGACCAAGCGCGCCTGGCACGCCGGCGTATCGTCCTGGGCCGGCGAGGACGACATCAACTCCTGCTCGATCGGGATCGAGATCGTCAATCGCGGCCACGACTGGGGCTATCCTGAGTTTCCGCTGCGCCAGATCGCAGCCGTGATCGCGCTGTGCCGCGGCATCATGCTCCGCCGCAAGGTGCCGTCCCACCGGGTGCTCGGCCATTCCGACGTCGCGCCCGCGCGCAAGAAGGACCCCGGCGAGAAGTTTCCGTGGCACTCGCTCGCCAATTCCGGCGTCGGTCACTGGGTCACGCCCGCCCCCGTCGTGCGCGGCGAGACCCTGATGCTCGGCACCATCAGCGACGAGGTGCTGAGCCTGCAGCAGGCGCTCGCCAGATACGGCTACGGCGTGCCGCTATCAGGCAAATACGACGCCGCGACCATGGAGGTCGTCACGGCCTTCCAGCGCCATTTCCGCCCGGCGCGGCTCGATGGCGTCGCGGACCACTCGACGCTGTCGACATTGCAGGCGCTGCTGGCCAGCCTGCCACCGGAAGGGACCACCGTCGCGTCGAAGTGACGACAACAGCCGGACGCGCCATCGCCGTGTCCCGGACACTGGGCACACATCTTCAGGATGAACTGTTGCAGGCCGTACGCTCGGCGATATCGGCTTGACGGGACGGTCACAAATGCCCCATGCGTTACCGGTCAGTCGGCCGGACGGCCGCTCCGGCAGGTGCCGAAAGGCCGCCGGGGAGGAAAGTCCGGGCTCCCTTGACATGCGGTGCCGGATAACGTCCGGCGGGGGTGACCCCAGGGAAAGTGCCACAGAGAACGAACCGCCCCGCTTCGCCTTCGGGCTTGGCAGGGTAAGGGTGAAAAGGTGCGGTAAGAGCGCACCGCGGCTGCGGCAACGGAGCCGGCATGGCAAACCCCACCGGGAGCAAAACCGAATAGGGACGGCGTAGCGGGCTGTTCGCGAAAGCGATAACGCCGCGGGGCGATGTCAGGCCCGCCGTCCGGGTAGGTTGCTCGAGGCCGTGTGCAAACACGGTCCCAGAGGAATGGCCGTCACGTATCGTCCGCGCAAGCGGACGGTGCCCTACAGAACCCGGCTTACAGGCCGGCTGATATCTTGCAACGAGGGGTTCGGCGCCAACGCGCCGGGCCCCTCACCATTTTAGCCAAGCGCGTCGCCCCTAGCCGGTGTCATTCCGGGGCGCGCGTAGCGCGAGCCCGGAATCCATCGCGCAGCAGAATTGGTGGAAGAACGGATTCCGGGTTCTCGCTACGCGCGCCCCGGAATGACGGCGGAAACTATACAACGATCTCGTCCAACATCCGCATCAGCGCCTCCGGCGCAGTGACATTCGGCGCGTGGCTGGCATCGAGCTCGAAAGAGCGCCATCCGTTCTCGTTCTTGGCACGCGTCGTGAATTGCCCGAACACGTCGCCCGGCGGGATGCGGGTGCAATAGATGTAGCTGCGCGGGATCGCCGGCTCGCCATGTTCGAGCCTCAGCTTCGTCTCGAAGCACTTGATGGGCATCGGCACCCGGCGCGCGTTCAGCCAGTCGAGATCGGCCTGCGGCGTATCCGGCGGCGGCGGGTTCGGCGGAATGCGATAGCCGTCGCCAGCGGCTGCCGCCCTTCGCATCGACTCCCGCCCCGCCTCGTTGAGGTCGAACAGCGACTGGCCGTCGCGCGGCACGAAAGCATCGAGATAGATCAGCTGCCTCACACGCTCGCGGGCGCGGTCGGCGACACCGGTCGCGACCATGCCGCCATAGCTGTGGCCGAGCAGCACGATGTCGTCGATATCCTCGAATCTGATGACGTTGAGGATGTCCTGAATGTGCGTGTCGAGATCGATCGCCGGGCTGGCGAGATGCGCGCGTTCGCCGAGGCCCGTATAAGTCGGAGTCACCAGGCGATGACCGGCCTCAGCCATCAGCGGATGCATCTTCTTCCAGGCCCATCCGCCGGACCATGCGCCGTGACAGAGCAGGAAGGTGTTCGCGCGGGCGGCCATCGGCGTTTCCATCGTTTTTATTCTTTCGACGATGAAGTGTAGCGACCGGCCGCGTGATGTAAACGCCGCCTCAGGCGGCGCGGGCGTCGGCCTTCACCAGCACGGGCGCGAGCTCGCCCGCCTCCCGCCGCAGCTTTCCCGCCTCGAATCCGTGCATGCCGAGCTGCCATTGCAGCCCCACGATGGCGCCCTTGGTCGGCTGCAGCAATGCGAGCGAGGCGAACAGCGTCACCGGAAGCCACACGGCGAGCTGCAACCATTCCGGCGGCGCATAGGCGGTCTCGACCGCGAGGATCGCCGGCACCACGAGATGGCCGACCACGACCATCACGAGGTAGGCCGGAAAGTCGTCTGCGCGCTGGTGAAACAGCTCCTCGCCGCAATGATCGCAACGATCGGCGACTTTCAGGAAACGGCCGAAGAGATGCCCTTCGCCGCAATTCGGGCACTTGCCGCGAAAGCCGCGCCACATCGCCTTCCCCAGAGAGACTGAACCGGCCGCCATGACCACACCTCTTCCTTTTCGACGACCCATACAATAATAGGCTGTATCCATACATTCAAAGGATAAGGGCCGGAATTGCATGGATTGGATCCCGACAATCTCGGAGCTGTCAGGCCCGCGCTACCAGCGCATCGTCGAGGCCATGGAGGCGGACATCGCCGCCGGCCGGCTGGTGCGCGGCCAACAGCTGCCGACGCAGCGCGCGCTGGCGAAAGCTCTCGGCATCGATCTCACCACGGTGACGCGCGCCTACACCGAGGCGCGGCGCCGCGGCATCCTGGAGGCGCGGGTCGGACAGGGTTCGTTCGTGTCGGAGACCAGCGCGCGCCGCGCGGTCGACCTGCCGCATCCCGTCGCAATCGATCTGTCGATGAACGTGCCGCCGCATCCGCTGGAGGCGCAGCTCGACGAACGCATCATCGCCGGGCTGGAATCCATCCGCGCGCAATCGGGCCTGACGGCGTATCTCAACTATCAGCCGCCCGGCGGCAGCGCGCATGAGCGCGAGGTCGCGGCGCGCTGGATGCGCGGGCGGGTGCCGCACGCCCATGCCGACAGACTCGTGGTCTTTCCCGGCGCGCAGACGATCCTGTTCAACCTGCTCGCGCACCTCGCGAAGCCCGGCGATATCGTGCTGACGGAGGCGCTGACATTCCCCGGCATCAAGGCCGCGGCCGAGCAGCTCGGCATCAAGCTCGTCGGGATCGCCATGGATGACGGCGGCATCCTGCCCGATGCGCTGGCCAAGGCCTGCCGCGTGCACAAGCCTAAGGCCGTCTATCTCATTCCGACGTTGCACAATCCGACCACAGCGACGCTTTCTGCCGAGCGGCGCGGTGCCGTTGCAAAGATCATCCGCGACGCCGATACGATCCTGATCGAGGACGACGCCTATGGCCTGCTCGACCGCTCGGCATCGCCGATCGCCAATCTCATTCCCGAGCGGACTTATCTCGCGACCACGCTGTCGAAATGCATCGCACCGGCGTTGCGCGTCGCCTATCTGGTGACGCCCGACGGCGACGCGCAGCGACAGATGCGCACGTCCCTGCAGGCGACCGTGCAGATGCCGGCGCCGCTGATGGTCGCACTGGTGACGCATTGGATCGAGACTGGCGTTGCCGATCGCATCATCACCGCCATTCGCAACGAAGCAATCGGCCGGCAGCAGCTCGCGCAACGCACGCTGAAGGGCTTCCAATTCCTGGCGAGGCCGGCAGCGCATCATCTATGGCTGCGGCTGCCCGAGCGCCGGCCCGATGTCGCCGCAGATCTGCTGCGGAACGGACTTGCAGTCGTCGCCGCCGATGCTTTCACGGTCGGCGGGACGCCGCCGCACGCGGCCCGCGTCTCGCTGGGGGCGGCCCGGAACAGATCTGAATTGACGGAAGCGCTGCGCATCCTGGTCGGCGCGCTGCAGAAGCCCGCCGACACCAGGCAAATCGTCTAGACCATCGACGACGAGGGCGATGGCCGCAGCGCACGATCGTCGCCGCCCTTCGCGAAAGCCCGACGCGCCGCAGATCACGCTTGCATGCGGGATGGATTGACTTGCACGGCAGCAAGCGTGCTATGCGGGCGGCGGCGATCGACAATTCGGGATCGCCGCGGCGAAGGACAATCCGTTGGAAATGCTCACCTACGTCCTGCTGCTCCTCGGCGCGTTGGCCGGCGGCTTCGTCTCGGGGCTGGCAGGGTTCGGCACGGCGTTGATGGCGCTCGGCATCTGGCTCTACGTGCTGCCGCCCTCGCTCGCGGTGCCGCTGGTGCTGATCTGCTCGGTGATCGCGCAGACCTCGACGTTGCCGTCGATGTGGAAGAGCTTTGACCTCTCGCTGGTCTGGCCGTTCCTGATCGGAGGGCTGGCCGGTGTGCCGCTGGGGACCATGATGATCGCCTCGGCCGATCCCAAAGTGTTCAAGCTGAGCGTCGGCATTTTAATTCTGATCTTTTCGAGCGCGATGTATCTGAACAAGAGGCCGCTCGCGATCACGTTCGGCGGCCGCATCGCCGACGGTGCGATCGGCTTTGCCGGCGGCATCCTGGGCGGCCTCGCCGGATTGTCGGGTCCACTGCCGATCCTGTGGGCCAACATCCGCGGCTGGAACAAGCACGAGCGGCGCGGCATCTTCCAGCTCTTCAATTTCACGGTGCTGGCCACCGCGCTGGTGCTGCAGACCGCATCGGGTCTCGTCGAGCTCAAGGTGGTCTGGCTCGCACTGGTCGCCTTTCCCGGCACCTTGATCGGCGCCTGGGCCGGCGCACGCGTCTATCATGCCCTCAACGACAAGCATTTTGGCGATGTCGTGCTCGGTCTGCTGTTCCTGTCCGGCCTGACCCTGGTCTGGAACAGTCTCGGCGCGCTCTAAAGCGCGATGAGATTTGGATGAATCGTCATCGCGCTTTAGGTTGTTGTTTGCGCATGATCTTGCCGGAAAACCGCTACGCACTTTTCCGGATCATGCTTTAGCTCTTCCGTCCTTCCAACGAACGCAACACAAGGAACAAGCTGCCGTCACACCGGCTCGCGGGCGAGAGGCGCGACGGGTTCGGGGGTCTCCTGCTCCGAGGTCCTCACCTTCGGCACCAACGTCAGGCGCTTGTTGAACTCGCGATGCAGCAGCCACAGGCTCAAGCCGGCCTGCAACGTGGTCGTTGCGACAGAGAGATACCAGACGTGCTCCATGCGGAAGCCCGGCAGCGTCGAGAGCCAGATCGCCGGCAGGGAGTAGGTGAGCACGCGCGTCGCCGAGGTCAAAAGCACCGGCTTGGTGTTGCCGAGGGCCTGGAACATGCTCGAGCAGGTGAAGATCAGCCCTTGCGCGATCATGTTGAGCGAGATGATCCGCAGGAACAGATAGGCGATCTCCATGGTCTCGCGGTCGTTCGAGAATCCGCCGAGCAGCAACTCCGGCGTCACCTGCGCAAGGATCATGAAGCCGGCCATCACGAGCGTGACGATCAAAGCGGTCTTGATGAAAGTTTCCCGCACGCGCGCCGCATTGGCTGCGCCGAAATTCTGTCCAGCGATCGGCCCGGCCGCCAGCCCGACCGCGAGCGCAGGCATGTTGATCAGGCCGAGCACGCGCTGCCCGATGCCGAATCCCGCCTGCGCCGCCGCGCCGAAATCGCGCAGCACGTAATAGACCACCGCCATGAAGATGAACATCATCGCGAACTCGCCGCCGGCCGGCAGGCCGACGTCGAGAATGCGCATGAGATGGCGCGGATGCGGCCGCCACTGCGCCGCGCTGAAGGCGACATAGCGCTCGACCTTGCAGAAATAGACCAGCAGCATCAGCGCGCCGAGGGCGACCGCGATCGAGCTCGCCAGACCCGCACCGGCAACGCCGAGCGCATGGCCGGTGCCCCAGCCCGAGATCAGAACCGGCGCCAGGGCGATATTGATGACCACGGCAAGCGTCTGCACCAGCATGACGGGACGAACGATACCGGTGGCGCGCAGCGCCGATCCCATCACCTGGGTCGCGAACTGCAGCGCGAGCGCCGGCATGAACCACAGCAGGTAAGTGGTCCCGGTCTCGATCGTGGCCTGGTCCGCGGCGATCGAATGCATGTAGGGGCGCGACAGCACGGCACCTGCGACCAGGGTCAACACTCCGAACAGCACCGACAGCACCATCGCCTGGTTGAAGATCAGGTTTGCATCCGCCCGGTCCTTGCGTCCCACGGCATGCGCGATCAGCGCCACCGCGCCGACGCCGAGCACCTGCATCAGCCCGTTGACGAGGAAGCCGGCATTGCCGGCCGCGGCAACGCCCGCGACCGCGGCATCGCCGAGGCCCGACACGAAGTAGAGGTCGACCAACTGGCAGATCATGATCGTGACCATGCCGACCATGATCGGAGGGGCCATGGCCAGGATGTGTCTCACGATGGAGCCGTTCGTCAGGTCTTTCATGTCGTTCCATCCTTGACGCATTCCTTAACGCGTTCTTGCGGCGTGACGGCGGAGCCTCCGCCGCCCCGCGCCGTTCATTCCGCCGCCGCGATATGCCCGAGTTCCACCACCTGGCGCTCGAACAGGCCGCGATAGATGCCGCCGGGCTTGCTCGCGAGCACGGCGTGGGTGCCCTGCTCGACGATCTCGCCGCGGTCGAACACCAGGATGCGGTCGAGGCTCCTCACCGTCGACAGCCGGTGCGCAATCACGATCGAGGTGCGGCCCTTCATCAGCCGCTCCATCGCCTGCTGGATCAGCGCCTCCGATTCCGAATCCAGGCTCGAGGTCGCCTCGTCCAGGATCAGCACCGGCGCATCCGCCAGGAACGCGCGCGCCAGCGCCACGCGCTGCCGCTCGCCGCCCGACAGTTTCACGCCGCGCTCGCCGACCAGCGTGCCGTAGCCCTTCGGCAGGCGCAGGATGAAGTCGTGCGCATTCGCCAGCCGCGCCGCCTGCTCGATCGCCTCCAGGCTGGCACCCGGCCGGCCGTAGGCGATGTTCTCCGCAAGCGTGCGGTGGAACAGGATCGGCTCCTGCTGCACGATCGCGATCTGACTGCGCAGCGATTGCTGCGTGGCGTGCGCGATATCCTGCCCGTCGATCAGCACGCGGCCGCCGCTGACGTCGTAGAGCCGCTGCACCAGCTTGACGAAGGTGGTCTTGCCGGAGCCCGAGCGTCCGACCAGGCCGACGCGTTCGCCGGCGCGGATCGTCACCGACAGTCCGTCGTAGAGCGGCGCGCGATGGCCGCCATAATGGAACGTGACGTCGTCGAACACGAT
The DNA here is from genome assembly GCF_024585125.1 of Bradyrhizobium sp. WBOS08. Taxonomy (NCBI): domain Bacteria; kingdom Pseudomonadati; phylum Pseudomonadota; class Alphaproteobacteria; order Hyphomicrobiales; family Nitrobacteraceae; genus Bradyrhizobium; species Bradyrhizobium sp. WBOS08. Next base: position 420,109 of record NZ_CP028988.1, read on the forward strand.
CTGGCCGCCCTCGATCGCGATCGGCCGCGCATCGGACGCATCCACGATCCCGATCGGCTCGTCATGGATCGCCACCAGCTCGTCCATGTCGTTGACCGAGCGCTGGAGGTTGTTGATGTGCATGCCGACGTCGCGCAAATACGCGTGAATGACGTAGTAGCTCGTCAGCACATAGGTGACGTCGCCGGGCGATGCGTGACCTGACATCCACAGCAGCACCGATCCGCCGATCACGGACGCGCGCAGGCACAGCAGCAAGGAAAGCTGCGACATCGCCGTGTAATTATAGCGAAACCAGGTTCGCCGCACGCGCACCCGCCAGCGGTTGATGACACGGGCGAGCCGCGTGTCCTCGCGCGCTTCCGCGCCGAAGGATTTCACCACCGCGTTGCAGGTCAGCGCGTCCGCCAGCGTGCCGCCGACCTTGGTGTCCCAGGCATTGGAGACGCGTGCGGCCGGCGCGATGTAACGCGTCGAGAACACGACCGTCGTGGTGACGTAGAGGATCGCCCCGATCGCGATCACGAGGCCGAGCGAGGTCCAGTGCACGCCGATCAGGATCATCGAGCCGACCAGCACCAGCAACGAGGGCGCCAGCGCCATCAGGATGGTGTCGTTGAGCAGGTCGAGCGCCCACATGCCACGGGTGATCTTGCGCACCGTGGAGCCGGCAAAGGAGTTCGCGTGCCAGTCGGTCGAGAAGCGCTGCACGCGGGTGAACGCGTCCTGCGCGACGTCGGACATGATCTTAAGCGTGAACGGCACGATCGCCTGGAGTCCGATAAGCCGCAGCACCATCGAGGCCGCGCCCAGCGCCACGATCGCGCCGAATGCCACCAGCGCGGCGTGGCGCGCCTCGGGATCGGACGGGCCGCGCGTCAGCGCATCGACCAGGTGTCCCGAGAACACCGGCATAAACAGATCGGCGATGGTCGCACCCAGGAGGCCGCCGGCCACGATCAGGCCGCGCCCCGGCTGCTTCAGCCAGTGCCGGAATACGAAGGGCAGCACCACGCGAATGGCGGCGGGTCTCTTGGACAGAGCGGTCATGACATCATCCGGCCGCACGCGCGGGCCGGCTCCAACGGCGGACACAGGCCGACCACGAGGGCCGAACGGCGTCACTCAAAACTGACTTTGACTTGCGAAGCGGAGCGATCGGGACGCTTGGTCGAAACCTTGGCCCAATCGAAGCTGGCGGAAGAGGCCTCTAACAGGCCGCGTACATACCGAGCCAGACCATCATCGAGCGCGGGCGTACGATCTGCGAATGCGACGAAATCATGCAAATCCCTCCCGGTTCGATTGAATGAGGTGCGCTTTATAGATGTGTGGTTCGCGCTTTGCAACGGGGCTTGTGCGAGATCACGGATGAGTGTTGCAAATTAGTGCGCATCGCCCCCGGCGCCGAACGGCGACGGCGGCTTGTTCAGCAGCAGCACAAGGAAGCTGAGCGCGAGATAGAACAGCGTCAGGATGAAGAAGGCATCGCCGAAGCTCATCACCACGGCCTGGCGATGAACCAGCTGGGAAAGCTGCTTCATGGCCATCAGCGCGGAATCGCCAAGTCCCTGAAATTTCTGCATGAACATGCTCAGAGTTTCGGTAGCGGTGGCGTTGCCCCAGGTCACGCGCTCCTGCAAGCGGCTGATGTGAAGGTCGGTGCGGTCGTTGAGCACCGTGTTGATGACGGCAAGGCCGAGCGCGCCGCCGAGATTGCGCATCAAGTTGAACACGCCGCTCGCGTTCTTCACCTTGTCGGGCGGCAGCGTGCCGAGGGCGACGTTGTTGGTCGGGACCATCGCGAACATCATGCCGACGCCACGCAGGATTTGCGGCACCAGCAGTTCATAGAAATCATAGTCCCGCGTCATCCAGGTCATCTGGTAGGAGCCGAGCGCGAACACGACGAGGCCGAACGCGATCATGTAGCGCATGTCGACCTTCGCCATGAGCCGGCCGACCAGCGGCGCGACCAGGAACATGGTAATGCCGGAGACGAACATGGTGTCGCCGATCATCAGCGCGCTGTAGCCGCGCACCTCGGCGAGATAGCGCGGATAGATGTAGGTCAGGCCATAGAGTCCGATGCCGATGCAGAACTGCAGCGTGCAGCCGACGGCGAAATTGCGGTCCGAGAAGGTGCGCAAATTGACGATCGGCTCGGCCGCCGTGAACACGCGCCAGAAGAAGGCGATGGCCGAGAGACCGCAGATCCAGGCGCAGATCGCGACCGACGTGTCCTGCATCCATTGATATTGCGGGCCCTCCTCCAGCACATATTCCAGCGTGCCGAGGAAGCTCGCCATGAACAGCAGGCCCCACCAGTCGAAGCGGTCGAGCAGCTCGAAATGCGGCTCGTCGAAATCGACCAGCGCCAGCACGCCGACGGTGATGCCGATGCCGGGCACGACGTTGATGAAGAACAGCCAATTCCACGACATCAGGTCGGTAATGTAGCCGCCGACCGTCGGCCCGATCGTGGGAGCAAGGGTCGCGACCAGCCCGATGATGGGACCGACGATGTGAAATTTCGTTCGCGGGAAGACGGTATAGGCCGAGGCGAACACCGTCGGGATCATGCCGGCGCCCAGGAATCCCTGCAGCGCGCGCCAAAGGATCATCTCCTCGATGGTGGTGGCAAAGCCGCAGAGCAGGCTCGCGGCGGTGAAGCCGGCCGCCGAGATCGCGAACAGCAGCCGCGTGCCGAAGGCGCGCGACAGGAATCCCGACAACGGAATCGCGATGACCTCGGCGATCAGATAGGCGGTCTGGACCCATGAGACCTCGCTGGAGCTTGCCGACAGGCCGGCCTGGATCTCGCTGAGGGATGCCGAGACGATCTGGATGTCCAGGATCGACATGAACATCCCGAACACCATGATGATGAAGGCGAACAGCCGCTTCGGCGCGATGCGCTCCGACGCCGGGTCCGCCATCATGGCAGGTGAAGCGGTGGTGGCGGTTGCCATGGGTCAGCTCGGGATCGCGCCAGCCGCGGGGTCGGTGCACCTCTCCCGCCTGCGGGAGAGGTCGGCGCGTAGCGCCGGGTGAGGGTTCTCTCCGCTTGGGGACTGTCCCATTGCGGAGGCACCCTCTCCCCAGCCCTCTCCCGCAAGCGGGAGAGGGAGCGCACCTGCACTTGCCGCTGCAGCGCGATGCATTTCACCGCATCCTACTGCGGATGGACCGCGGGATCGTCGAGATCGACCTCGCTGTCGGCGTCGGCGGCGCCCTTGTTGGTGTCGACGGTGGCATAGACCGACATGCCGGCCCGGAGCAGGTTCTGCTTCGCCACCGACTTCGGCACGCGGATGCGGACCGGCACGCGCTGCACGATCTTGGTGAAATTGCCGGTGGCGTTGTCGGGCGGCAGCAGCGTGAACACCGAGCCCGCGCCCGCCGCGATGCTGTCGACCACGCCGGAGAACTTGCGCATGCCGTAGGCGTCGACCTTGATCGTCACCGGCTGGCCGGGACGGATGCGCTTGAGCTGCGTCTCCTTGAAATTGGCGTCGATGTAGACGTCGTCCAGCGGCACGATGTTGCCAAGGCGCTGACCGACCGCGACGAAGTCGCCGGTGTTGACGAGGCGATTGGAGAACGTGCCGTTGACCGGCGCACGCACCGCCGTGAAGCTGAGGTCGCGCTCGGCCTTGGCGAGCGTGGTCTTGAGCTCGGCGAGCTGGGCCTGCGCTTCGGCCTGCTGCGCCTTGGCAACCTCGACATTGCTGACGGCAACGTCGTAGGCGGCCTGCGCGGCCTTGACCGCGGCGGCGCCCTGGTCGCGTCCGGCTTCCGAGCTCTCGAACACTGCACGCGAGGCGAACCCCTTGGTGCTCAGCGCCTGCTGGCGCTCGTAATCGAGATCGGCGCGCTTCAGGCCCGCTTGGGCCGAGACGAGCTGAGCCTTGGCCTGCGCGACCTGGCTGTCGAGCGCGGCGACCTGGCGGCCGATGCGGTCGATGGCGGCCTGCTGGGTCGCGATCTTCGTGGCGGCGGCCTCGACCGCGATCTTGTAGTCGCCGTCGTCGATGCGCAGGACGACGTCGCCGGCGCGCACCGGGCTGTTGTCGCCGGCGAGGATCGAGGCGACGTGTCCGGACACCCGCGCGCCCAGCATGGTGTTGTTGGCGCGGACGTAGGCGTCGTCAGTGGAGACGTAGAAGCGGCCGACCAGCGTGTAATAGCCGGCATAGCTCGCGACGGCGAGCGCGAGCAGCAGACCAACGCCCATCAGGACGAATTTGCGCTTGCCGGATTTGGGAGCACCGCCTGCGGGTGCATCCGGCGCTGCTGCAGCCGGCTCGTCAGTCGCGGGCTTCTCCAGCGCCTCAGCGGGGCGGCGCTTGGCCTCCTCGACCCTTTCACCGCGCAAGTGCTCGGCAACGGGAGCGGAGCTCTCGATCGCAGCGTTACCGCCGGCTTGCTCCGCCGCTTCCTGGCGAAGGACTCGCGCAGCCTGGTCTCTCGATGCCGCCATCAAGGCCTCCAAAAAAGGCGATCGAGGACGGCCGGCCGGAGGCCGCTTTCCCTGTCGCTGATCTCAAATATCATTGACCGAACGGTTCGGTCAATATACACAAATGGCTCTGAGCGGCACCCTACTCGCCCGAATCCCTTAATATTTGCGTTTGACCGTTCAGCTGATCAGAAAATCTTCCGAGACCCTAAACCAATGGTTGTAGCCGGCCGCGACCATCTGCACGCCGTCCAAGAGGAGGACGGCACCAAACGTCGCCAGATCCTGGACGGTGCCCGCAAGGTGTTCATGGATCTGGGTTTCGACGGCGCCAGCATGGGCGAGATCGCGCGCGCCGCGCAGGTCTCCAAGGGCACGCTCTACGTCTACTTCGCCGACAAGTCCGCGCTGTTTGAAGCCATCATCGAGGAAGAGGCCCTCCAGCACGGCCAGGTCGTGTTCAACTTCGATCCTGCCCGCGATGCCGAGGCCACGCTGAGGGAATTCGGCCTCGCCTACCTTCACCTGATCTGCCGGCCCGGTGGCGGATCGGCGATCCGGACCGTGATGGCGATCGCCGAACGCATGCCTGATGTCGGCCGCCGCTATTATGCGCGGGTGCTGGACAAGAGCATCAACCGCCTCTCCGGTTATCTCAAGGCCCGTGTGGTCGCGCGCGATCTCGATATCGAGGATTGCGATCTTGCCGCCTCGCAGTTCATGGAACTGGCCAAGGCTTCACTCTTCCTGCCCTTCGTGTTCCAGGCGGCGCCGGCACCGTCGGAACAGCGCATGGCCGAGGTGGTCGACAGCGCCACGCGGATGTTCCTGGCGGCGTACAAGACGAAGTAGCAGCGCGTTGCACCTGCAGGCGGGGCGGCATTATATTGCGGCCATGTCTCGTGATCTTCGCCCGCCGGTCGACATCCTCCACTACGAGATCGTCCAGGAACAGGCCTCGGCCCTCGGTCGGATGGGCCGCGCGCTCGAACAGGCGCTGGCGCGCTTGCGCGAGTTCGACGCCGCCCACGCCGCCGCGGAAACTGCAGCCTCGATGCAGCCGGCCAGGCGCAAGCTGGTGCTGGAAGCCGGCCAGGCGCTTTGGATGTTCGTGGTCCAGCGCGAGGCGACGGGCCTGCGCGACAGCCGCCACATCATGCGCACCTACAATGTCCCGGGCGAGGTGCAGCGTTGCATGGGGCTGGCGCCGTCGACAACAGGCTCGAGATGACGACAGCAGCTCGACCTAGTCCGTCACCTGCTTTCTCAACGCGGCGAGATCATTGACGACCATCTTGGTCGGACCGGTCGAGATGATGCCCTCGTCCTGGAGTCGGTTGAGGATCAGGCTGATCGACTGCCGTGTCGCGCCGATCATGCGCGCGAGATTGGCCTGGGTGATGCGGCCGAGTGAGATCGGACCGTTCTCGTCCTGCGCCGCGTTCTCGCACAGTTTCACCAGCAGCAGCACCAGTCGTTCCGCAGCCTTCTGCCCGGCCAGCGTCTGCGCCAACATCGAATAAGTCTCGCCCTTGAAGCCGAGACACTCGATCAGCGCGACTGCGAACGAAGGCGACTGCGCGATGAGCCGGCGGATCGCATCCTGGTCGAGATGCAGCGCCTCGACCCGGCCGAGCGCGCGCGCCGACCAGCTATGCTGATGATCGCCGAGAATGTAGGGGGCGCCGACGAAGTCGCCGGCCTCCCAGGTCGCCAGCATCAGTTCTCGCCCCTGCGTACCGGCGTGGGTGCTTTCGACGATCCCGCTCAAAATGATGTGGATGCCGTTCGCGGGCTCGCCTTCGCGCAGCAGATGTTCGCGGTTCTGGTAGGTCGCCAACCTGCCGGTCCGCATCACCAGATCCAGATCGGACTTGTCCAACGACTTCAGCACATAGCGCCCGGTGCCGGCGGCTCGCGCCTCCGCGCACGACTCACCCGGATCGGCGACCTCATGCGCATGACCGCGCCCCACGATCAGTCTCCCTTCGAGTGACGGCTCGAAGGCTAGGAGGTATCAGGTCGGATTGCAACGCGGCGCGAACGCTCAATGCACGGCCGCCGCAGCTGTAAATGCGCAGGCGAGGTCAGCAAGCAGGCGCTCCCGCCCCGCCGGCGCCAAGAACGTGACCCCGTAAGGCACACCCGCCCTGGTCATCGCATTGGGAACTGCAATCGCGGCGAGCCCGAGCGGATTGGCGTAGTTGGTGTAGTAACCGTTGTTGAAGTTAGCCGTCAGCGGATCGCGCGCCACATCATCAATGCTGAGGACAGTGCCGACCGTCGGCACCACCAGCACGTCGTGAGCCTCCCAGAAACCGCGAAGCCGACGCTGGACTTCCTTGACCTCGTAGAACGCACGGTACGCATCGGCGGCGGAGAACTTCCGGCTGCCAAGGACGAGGTCGCGGACGATCTTGACGCCCGCATCGGGATGGGCGTCGAGGAACGCACCGACCGAGACGTCGCGCTCGGCAAGGAACGGACCGAAGAACATCAAGTCGTTGATCGAGGTGAACGGCGCGAAATCGACCGGCGTGATCGGCAGGTCGAGTTGCCGCAGCCGGTGCAGTGCGGCGCCGAACAGCCTCTCCGTCTCCGGATTGCCGAAGAACTTGAGCTGATCGACGCGGGGCGTTGCGAGCTTCAGCGGCCGCGCGGGGCACGTCTGCTCCGTCCATCCGGCGAAATCCACCGGGGCAAAACAGTCCGCGGGATCGCGCCGCGCCAGCACGCGATAGACGTCGTAGCCGTCAGCGGGACCGCGCGTGTAGAGCGAGATGGTGTCGAAGCTCCGGCACGCATACACCATGCCGCGCTGGCTGAACGCGCCCGGCGCCGGCTTGAAGCCGGTCACGCCGCAATAGGACGCTGGCACCCTGCCCGATCCTCCGGTGTCGGTGCCGAACGCGAAGGACGACGTTCCGGTTGCGACCGACACCGCCGCGCCCGAGCTGGAGCCGCCGGGAATGTAGTCGGGATTGTGCGGATTGCGCGCGATGCCGTAGGGCGAGCGAACACCGACGAGCCCGGTCGCGAACTGGTCCATGTTGGTCTTGCCGATAAAGATCCCGCCGGCTGCGATGGCATCGGCGACCACCGGGCTCGTATCCTTCGCGACATAGGCAAATTCCGGACAGGCCGACGTGGTCTGCTCGCCCGCGACGTCGATGCAGTCCTTGACCGAAAAGACGAGCCCGTAGAGGGGCAGGCCGTCGATCTCGCCGATGCGCGCATCGAGCGCGCGCGCCGCGGCCATGACGTTCTCGGGCCCCGCCGTCGATATCCAGACGCCGCTCTGGTCGGCGTCCGCCAGGCGCGACAGCACGTGCGCGGCGACGGCCGACGGCTTGAGCGTTCCGCTGCGATAGGCGGCGCGAAGACGGCGAGGCGAAATATCCATGTCGGTCACATGCTCACGGGAATCGGAGATGCCGGCGAGACGAGCCCGCCGGCCCGGCGCGTCAGCGGCCGATCACCTTCTCGAGATAGACCGGCTGGATGAAGGCTTCGAAGTCGGCGCGCGGCAACAACTTCGGCAGGCGCTCCTGCTTCACCAGAAAGTCGGCGGTGGAGATTAGCGTGTCGACAAACCTGCCCTTCTTCGCGGTTGTGCCGAGATATTCCTCGGTGAGCTGCTTGTTGCAAGGCACCATGCCGGTGCCCTTCATCATCCGCGTCGCGTCGGGTAGCGGCAGCGACAGCTCCTCCGCAATGATCTCGGCGGTCTTCTCCGGGTTCTTCAGCCAGAAATCGATCCCCTCGCATTCGGCCTTGATGAACTTGTCGACGTAGGACGGATATTTCTCCGCAAACGCATTCATGACGACGCCGATGTCCCAGGTCGGATAGCCACGCTTGGTCATCTCCCCCGAGGTGATCAGGATCTTGCCACCGTTCTTGACGGCTTTGTCGAGGTTCGGCTCCCAGAACCTGGCGGCATCGATATCGCCGCGAAGCCAGGCGGCCGCGATGTCCGAAGGCGCGAGATCGATGATCTTGATCGAGGCGGGATCGACGCCCTCGTCCTTCAACGCCTGCAACAGCAGATAGTGCGTGGTGGACCCGAACGGCGCGGCGACCGTCCTGCCCTTGAGGTCCTTGAGCGACGTGATGTTCTTGTCGGCGCGCACCACCATCGCCTCGACATAGTCGAGCAGATTGATCACGAGGATGCCCTTGATCGGCAGGGCCCGGGTCGCCCCGATCGCCGTCGGGGGATTGCCGAGGCCGCCGAAATCGACGTCGTTGCCGGCGATCGCGCGCAGCATGTCGCCGCCGCCGCCGACCTTGACGTATTTGATGTCGACACCCGGCATCTCCTTGGCGAGCAGGCCGAGATGCTTGGTGACAAGCTGCGCGTTCACCAAGTTCAGATAGCCGACGGTCACCTTGGCCGGCTTGTCCTCGGCCCGCGCGGCGGCCGTGAGCGCCAACGTGGCAAGTGCGAGCGCGGCAACAAGTCTCTTCATCATGTCGATCTCTCCTCGATCAGGATTACGTTCGGGCCCACGGCATCAATAATCCGGCAATTCCGCGCATCATCAGGTCGAGCAAGACCCCGGTCAGGCCAAGCACGATCAGGCCCATGATGACGACGTCGGACAGCAGGAATTTCGCGGCATCCCAGATCATCCAGCCGATACCGGCCGAGGCAGCGACGATCTCGGCGGCGACGAGGACGGTGTAGGTGAAGCCGAGCGAGATGCGCATGCCTGCGAGGATCAATGGTCCCGCCGCGGGCAAATAGACGTGAAACAGCAGATGCCGCCGGGTCGCGCCGAGGGATTGCGCCGCGCGCACATAGACGGGATCGACGCTGGTGACGGCCTGGATCGTCGAGATCACGATGCCCGGCAGGCCCGCAAGAAACAGCAACGACAGTTTGGAGCTCTCGCCGATGCCGAGCCACATCACCAGCAGCGTATAGAGCCCGAGTGGCGGCAACGGGCGATAGAACTCGATCAGCGGATTGAGCAGCGCACGCGCATTGCGCGATACGCCCATGAGAACGCCGAATGGAATGCCGACGAGGCACGCCAACGCGAACGCCACGAGGATGCGGTAGAGGCTGGCGCCGAGATGCTGAAGCAGCGTGGCGCCCTGATAGCCCTTCGTCATGGTCTTGACGAACGCACCCCACACCGCCTGCGGCTTCGGCAGGAACAGCTCGTTGGCCCAGCCCATCTCCGTGACGATGGTCCATGCGGCCAGCAGCGCGACGACGGTAAGCGTGGAGAGCAAGACCGACCGGGAGACCGTTGGCAGCCGCAAACTGCCCCGCCGCGTACGATCGGCGGAGATCGGAATCGCCATGGGGCTTGCCTCGACGCTCATGTGCGCACTCCCAGGATCTGCATGATGGTCAGCGCGTAGATCCGCGTCGCCATCACCGACTTGGTGATGGAGATGTTCTCGTTGTCGACGGCCCAGCCGTCCTCGCCCGGACCGAACGTCACCGCGTTGATGCCGACTTCGCGGAAGCGGATGGTGTCGTTGAAGGCGTTCTTGCGATTGACGCCGGGCTCGCGGCCCATCAGGCGCCGATAGACCGCGCGAAGCGAGCGGCAGGGCTCTTCCTCAACCGGCACGGGCTCGGTCGCGTTGACGAACAGCGAGCCGGGCACCTGGCGCACCCCGACCTTGACGTCGTTGATCCCGGCAAATGTTTGCTGCCCGAGCCGCTCGATGTCGGAGATCACGCTGGCAAGCGTCATGCCGGGCACGATGCCGACCACTGCAAGCGTGATGGTGCAGGCATCCGGTGAGAACTGCATCTCGCCGGGCAGGCCGCCGCGGATACGCACCACCGAGCAGCAGGGCGGCGTATGCCCCATGAACTTGCTCGGCACGTGGGTGAACGTCATCTCCGCGAGTCCTGGCAGCAGTTTCGCCGCCTCCATGATGGCATTGACGCTGATGTCGGGCCGCCAGATATGCGACTTGATCCCCTGGACCGTGACCTCGATCAGGCAATGGCCGGAATTGGCCACCGAGAGGTTCATGCCCCAGTCTTTACTGACGTCACCCCAGGCGGTCGGCTCGGCCGTGATCTCGTAGTCGGCAGCAAGGCCGACCTTGTCGAGCATGTAGATCGAGCCCTCGGTGCCGTTGCGCTCCTCGTCGACGGTGTAGCAGCACATCAAGGTGCCATCGAACTTCACGCCCTCCTCGATCAGGGCCTGCACCGCGAGCAGTGAGGCGGCGAGATTGCCGCGCGTGTCGGAGGTCCCGCGCGCGTAGAGCAGATCGCCATGGCGCGTGGCCTTGAACGGATCGTAATCCGTCATGTGCCATTTCTCGGGCTCGACCACCGGATAGGTGTCGAGATGATCGTTGAGAATCAACGACGGCGCGCCCTCGCGCCCTTTGAGCACGCCGAGCACATTGGGCCGGTGCGGCTGCGCGCTGTGCTTGGTGACCTCCATGCCGAGGGCTTCGAGCTTGCCCGCGACCAACATGGAGATCGCCTCCTCCTCGGCGGGCGGCAGGTCGGGATCGAGCGGATTGCCGGAGCGCGGCTGACCGGTGCGGATCAGTTCGGATGCAAGGTCGAGCCAGCGTTCCTCCGTGATGCGCGCCAGCACGCGCCGCTCGAGATCGGAGTAAGGCGGGGTGACAGACATCTGCATGACAGGTTCCGCTGGCTCACAGCGCCGGCTGCGCTGCGTCGTTGCAGGCCCTTCATTGCACCGACTGTGCCAATTGCCGACCACGCCCGTTCGGACACGAATAGCGATTGCAGTTCAATGATTTGGTCGAAAATCGAGACCGCGCAAATTTTTGCGCGTCAGCTGTGCTTTGCCGAAGGCACAGCGCTGGCTGAACAGACCAGCCGCAGCGGGCGGACGGCCGCCTGAGCTCTGGCGGACGCGCCTATTCGTCGATGTAATCGTCATCCTCGCGCTTGCGCGCCGTGCTCTTGCGCGCACCGAGCGAACCGGTGACGGAGGGATCGCGCGCATTGGCATAGGGGCTGCGCGACTGCGCGCGCGCGGCGACCTGCTCGCCGGACACGGCGGCCGGCTGGCAGATCAAGCGGCGGCTGGCGCGGCGCATCAGGTCGACGTGGATGTGATCGTAGTGAAAGACGTTCGAGCCCGGCGCGAGAACGGTGGTGAAATGCGCACATGCTCCCGCTTGCACGTCGCGCAGGAAGCCCTGCTCCTCCGGCATGCCGCGCCAACCGTCCTTGATGGTGACGCGGCGGCCGTCGGCCAGCACGAAGGCGGAGATGTCGAGCGCGTTGCCGAAGGCGTGCTCGGAGATATGGGCCCGCGAGTTGCCGTTCATGCCGCGGCAGGAATAGGCGGAGATCTGCTTGATCTCGGCGACGCGGACGCCGAACCAGCGCATCGCCGAGGGCTGGACGGTGTCGGCGAGCCAGCGGTCGAGCTCGGACACGATCGGGCAGGCCAGCGTCGCCGTCGGCTTGATCGCGACGGGCCCCACGGCCGTGACGGAATTGCCCTGCGCAGGGCCGAGGCGCGGCAGCGGCTGCTGCGCAGGCGCCTGCGAGTAAGGCGCCGGGCGTGCCGGATAGCTCGGCGAATTCATGTAGCGCGCCGCGCCTGCGGCATCGGTGCCATCGGGCGGCAGATCGATCTCGTCCTCCTGCGCCGCCACACCCGGTGCGTTCAGCGACACCGGCCCGGACGAGGCGCCGTAGCCGGACGGGTGGCGCACCGCGCTCTCAGGATAGTTCGACTGCGGCGGATAGGCGGAGGCCGGGTAGTTCTGGCCCTGCGGATAGTTCGATTGCGGCTGCCTCACGGGCCAGCGCGGCTGGTTGCCGATGCTTCCCGGCGGCCGCAACGGCTCGTCGGCGAAGCCGTAGGTGCTGGAGGCCTCGCCGATAGCGGCCACCTTGAGTGGAAATTCGGCGCCGCACTGGCCGGGTCCGGAAATCGGGTCGATGCGGACGAGATCCGGCCCCTCCTTCACCGCGCCCGATTTCAGGCATGCGGCTTCCGCCTCGGCCCGCCACGGTTCGCGTTCGGCCTGGAAGAAGCCGCGTCCGCAACCCGCTAGCGAAACAAGGACGATGGAGCCGACGAGATACAAACGAACTCCGCGCGTCATGTACGCACGTTCGGTGAATTTACTTAAAGACTCTTCAACACGTTGATTTCAGTGTTCTTTAACCATGACGACCAGCGCGCGCCGAACCCCCGGGCAAACCGAGCGACAGCAGGGCTGACTTTATCGAGACGAGACTCTCTGTTAACTATGATGCTCGCGCGCAAAGCAGCGCGCGTGGAGGGAGCGACTCATGACGTTCGCCGGGAAACTGAGCGTAGTCACCGCCTACCTCGCCATGGCTTTCGTCGGCGCCATCGTGCTCGGCATGATCTAGCGGCTCATCGAGCGCATCGAAGCCGGCTTGTTCCCTTCTCCCCTTGCGGCAGAAGGTGGCGCGAAGCGCCGGATGAGGGGTTCTATCCTCGCGCGCCGGCGTTCGCGGACATGCCCTCTCCCGCAAGCGGCGCGGGCATTTTGCGCGACGCTACGACCGCGCACTCCACTGCCGCGAGGTCGTGATCAGTTGCTCGCGCGGCGCTTCGATCCGTGTCCAATCATTGCCCGAGCACCAGAAACGCCAAAGCGCACAGGCCTCGACGCGGAGCCTGCCGGAGCTCTTCAGGGTCATCGTCGTGTAATAGGTGTTGCCGCTGGAGCGGCTGTAGATGCTGCCGGTCCAGACGTCGTGCGATTTCGGCTTCATGTTGACGAGCACGCTCTCGCCCCGGCGCGAGGTCTCGGTCAACGCATAACCGCAAAGCGCAGGGCCGCAGCGCTCGATGCGGACCGTGCCCTTGGCACCCCGGCTCTCCCATTCGCCGAGCGGCGTAGAGGCCTGCTCGTCGTCGCTGCGCCGTGCGACCGCCACGGTCTGCTTGATCTCGGGGCTCGGGACCGGCGGCAGCTCCAGGCGCGGCGCCTCAGCTCTTGGCGGCTCTGGTCTCGGTGGCTCTGGTCTTGGTGTCTGCGGCGGCACGACGGGCTGCGATGTCGTCGCGGCCAGCGTCGGGGCTGGAGCAGCCGGCGGAGTCGCGACCACGCTCGCTTGCGGCGGACGAGGTGGGATGGCCGGATCGACCGGCGAGCTCGGGGCAATCGGCGTCGGGACCGGTCTCGTCGCCGCGTTTTCCGCCGGCCGAAAGCTGCGATGGGACGAGATCGACACACAGGATGTGGATCGGCACGTTTTGGGCGCCTCGACATGGAAGCGGTGGCGGCCAATCGAGACGGAATAGGAACCGGCCTCGGCCGCCGGCGCGATCGCCATCAGCGCGATCAATGTGCCAAGCCAGGTTGCAAGCCGTTGCATCGCGCTCTCCCTCAATGTCGCGACGACCTTACGCAGAGGAATTGCGGCCGAATGTGCGCTGCCTCACCCAGCCGCCCGCCACCGTTGTGACCCTCATCACAGAACACCGGGCCGGCCCGGCATAAGGTCGAACCACGCTTCATCCACCAGCGACTTCGGTCCATATCGGGACCGCGCCATTTTGGAGGTTGTCATGAACAAGCTCACCGTCGCCGCCACCGCGCTCTTCCTTGCCTCGACCGCCGCCCATGCCGGCGGCAATACGATCTCGTTCCAGATCGAGGGCCAGCACATCCGCATCGAGACGCCGCGCAACTGCGCCTCGCTCAACTGCGTGACCATCGTCGCACCGGGCCTGTCGGACAAGCCGATCAAGCTGAACAACATCAACCTCAAGGGCTTCGGCGGCGCCAAGGATGATGACGCCGACACCACGCCGGCTCCGGCCACGGCCGCGCAGCCCGCGCCGGCTCCGGTGCAGCAGCAGCCCGTGCAGCAGGCGCCGGTTCAGGCGACCGTACCGGCCGCACCAAGTGTCGCCCCCGCCGCGCCCGCGTCGACCGTTGCCGCCGCGCCGTCCGTCGACACGACGACGCAGCCCGCGCCGGCCGCGGCGCCCGCTCCCGTTGCTGCGCCCGCTGCGGTGGCGGCCGCTCCGGCTCCGGTGGCGGCCGCGCCCGTGGCGGTAGCGAACTCGCCGATCGGCATCTGGGCGACCGAAGAGGGGAAGGGCAATGTCCGGGTCGAGCAGTGCGGCGCCAATCTGTGCGGCTACGCCGAGAAGACCAACGAGCGCATCCTGATCAACATGAAGCCCGAGGGCTCGAAGTGGAGCGGCCGCATCCGCGATCCCAATTCCGGCCGTAACTACGACTCGACCATCGCGATGAAGGGCCCGAATACGATGCGCGTGCAAGGCTGCGCCTTCGGCGGCATGTTCTGCGGCGGTCAGACCTGGAAGCGCGTGAGCTGACACGCCGAGCGCATCAGCCCCGACACATGCACCATCTTCGTCATGCCCGGGCTTGTCCCGGGCAGACACGTTCCTGGTGCCAGCACGCCGCTCTCTCCTCCGTCATTGGAAGGAGCTCAGGCTCTCACCGGCCCATCCGCTCGCGGATGTCTTCAGACCGCGAGCAGTATGCTCTGGACCTCACGCCTCGCCGCGCAGCCAGGCCTTCATCTTGTGCAACAGGCCGTGCCGCAACTCCTCGGCGGAGGCGACCTCGGCTTGCGTCAGCGTCTGCAAGGCTGAATCGGTGTCATCGGCCGATTGCACCGGCTCCGGCACCAGCCCTGCCGCGGCAAGCGCGATCGGGCCGGTCTGGGTCAGGAACGCGCGCTCGTATTCGCGCGACAGCCGCGCGATCGCGTCGTCCAGCGAGAGCCAGTCGACCGCCTTGACGTCGTTCGTCAGCTTGCGGACCGGCCCGCCCTCGGCCTCCATGCGCCAGAAATGCACGACCTTCGAGCGCCCGCCGGACTGGTAGGCGAGCGTGCCGAGAAATTCGTGCACGGCGACGTCGTGGCCGGTCTCCTCCAGCACCTCGCGATGCGCGGCTTCTTTCGGCGTCTCGCCATCGTCGAGCTTGCCCTTCGGCAAGGCCCATTCGTTGCGCTTGCGCTGGCGCACGACCGCGATCAGCGGCGTCGAACCACGCCGCAGCACAATACCACCCGCCGCCATCACCGGCGCCCGCGCCATCACCAAATCCGTCGTCGAATCGTCCCCACCGACGATATAGGCGCCGGGAACGGCGGATTGAAGGCTACTTTCTTCTGAGCAGCCCCTGGCCGGCTCGGATGCGCGTGCCCTCGGCGATCCCGTCGCAGAAAGTGAAATCGCCGGGCGCCAGGATGATGATGGTCGAGCCGTGCTCGAACCAGCCGAGCTCCTCGCCCTTGGCCACGTTGACGTCACAGGCGAAACTGACGGGGCCGCGGGTCTGCGCGTTCAGCACCCTATCGAGGAAATGCAACCGGATGCTCGCGACCAGGATCGCGGCGACCGGCACCAGCGTCACCGCCTCGCCGGTCGAAAGATGCGTGCGGATC
The DNA here is from genome assembly GCF_024585125.1 of Bradyrhizobium sp. WBOS08. Taxonomy (NCBI): domain Bacteria; kingdom Pseudomonadati; phylum Pseudomonadota; class Alphaproteobacteria; order Hyphomicrobiales; family Nitrobacteraceae; genus Bradyrhizobium; species Bradyrhizobium sp. WBOS08. Next base: position 435,957 of record NZ_CP028988.1, read on the forward strand.
ACGGCGCGCTCGTTCTTGCAGAACAGCCGCTCGACCCGCTTCAACGCGATCGGGTTGACGTTCCAGACGTCGCCGTGGATCAGCGTCACGCCCTCGATCTGCGCATCATAAGGCGCATGGAAGCGGTGATACATGCTCGACGTCAGCCGCAGCGTGACGAACGAGCCGTTGCGGTGCTGATCGACCAACGCGGAATCGCCGACGAGATCGAGCAGCGAATACGGCGCACCCTTGACCTGGAACAGCTCGGTATCCGCGATCCTGCCGTGAGCGCCGACGATGCCGTCCGAGGGGCTGGCGACGATCGAGGGGTCCGGATCGAACGGCCGCAGGCCCGGCTTCAGCTCCCGGGTGAAGCAATCATGCAGGCTCGTGAAATGATCCTTGCGCGCCTCGGACAGATCGAGATCGGAGAACAGCTTCCACAGCGCGATCGAGAAGTCCCGAACCAGGGGATTCTCGATCTTGGAGAACCAACCCATGAAGCGGGTCAGGGCGGCGCGCGGGATGCGGTTGGTCAACAGGAAGTTGAGATCTTCCTGCTGGGTGAAAGAGGCGATGAGGGCTTTGACTGTCATGAATCTGTCAGCTCGCAGGTTTAGCGCTTGTTGTCATGGAAACGACACTCCCGATTCTCTCGATGTCCGTGGCCGCCGCAGCGTCCGCTGCCGCCGTCCTCCCGAAGCTGAAGGCGCGGATCGAGTTGTCCCGCGCCAAGCACCGCTCGCTCGCCGGACACTCCAAGATGTCGCGACGGGTGGCCAAGCTGCTCCCGTTCTACGAGTTCGGAGAGAACGACTACTTCTCGTGCGACGGCGCGCCGGCCAACATCGCCGCGCAGCGCAAGGACGGCTTCTTCCGGCTCGCCGCTCTCTACGCCGAGCGCTACCCGAAGGGGCGCGCGATGACAAAGGAAGCGGCTGAAAAAATCTCCGACCTGAACTTCACCGAGAGCTACCGCGTGCCGTTCCAGTTCTCGCGCCTGGTCCGCGAGCACCTGGGCACCTCGAACTTCGTGGCGTCCTCCAGCGGCGTCACCGTCACCGACGTCGACGGCAACACGTCGTACGACCTCACCGGGTCCTACGGCGTCAACATCTTCGGCAACGACTTCTACAAGGAGTGCATCGAGGGCGCCGAGAAGCGCGCGCACGCGCTCGGCCCGGTGCTCGGCCCGTACCATCCCGTCATCCTGGAGAACGTGCAGCGGCTCTGCCAGATCTCCGGCCTCGACGAGGTCTCGTTCCACATGTCCGGCACCGAGGCCGTGATGCAGGCGGTGCGGCTGGCGCGCTATCATACCAAGCGCACGCATCTCGTCCGCTTCGCCGGCGCCTATCACGGCTGGTGGGGCGACGTGCAGCCCGGCGTCGGCAACCCTATCCCTGCGCACGAAACCTACACGCTCGCCGAAATGTCGGAGAAGACGCTGCATGTGCTGCGCACACGCAAGGACATCGCCTGCGTGCTGGTCAATCCGCTGCAGGGCCTGCATCCCAACGCCAACGCGCCCGGCGATTCCGCGCTGGTCGACTCGTCGCGCGGCGGCCGTTTCGACCGCGCCGCTTATACCGGATGGCTGAAGAAGCTGCGCGAGGTCTGCGACCAGCGCGGCATCGTGCTGATCTTCGACGAAGTCTTCGTCGGCTTCCGTCTCGCCGCCGGCGGCGCCCAGGACTATTTCGGCGTCAAGGCCGACATGGTGACCTACGGCAAGAGCCTCGCCGGCGGCCTGCCGGTCGGCGTCGTCTGTGGCAAGCGCGAGCTGATGCGCCGCTTCCGCGACGACCGGCCCGCCGACATCTGCTTCGCCCGCGGCACCTTCAACTCGCATCCCTATGTCATGACGGCGATGGACGAGTTCTTGAGCCGCCTCGCCAGCCCGAACTTCCGCGCGGTCTATGAAGGCCTCGACGAGACCTGGAACGGCCGCGTGCAGAAGCTCAACGGGATGATGGAGAACGCCGAGCTGCCGGTGCGGTTCGCCAATTTCTCCTCGATCTGGACGGTGAAATACACCACCCCGTCCCGCTACAACTGGATGCTGCAATATTACCTGCGCGCCGAAGGTCTGGCGCTGAGCTGGGTCGGCACCGGCCGGCTGATCTTCAGCCTCAACTACACCGACGCCGATTTCGCCGAAGTCGCCGAACGCTTCGTCCGCGCGGCCGCGAAGATGAAGGCCGACGGCTTCTGGTGGCACGACGGCGTGCTCACCAACAAGCAGATCAAGCGGCAGATTGTGAAAGAGATGCTGTCCAGGCGGTTCGGACGCTGAGGCCGAACCTGTCATGGCCGGGCTTGTCCCGGCCATCCACGCGGCTCCGCACGATGGCTTCAAGACGTGGATGCCCGGGACAAGCCCGGGCATGACGTAGACCATAAACATTCGCGACCTGGGTAGGGGCCGTATCAGGCGTGCTGCTCTTCGAGCGTGGGCTCGTTGATCAGACCCAGCGTGTGCTCGGGATTGAGATGCAGGCCCGGGTCCATCAGCTCGCCGCGCAGCAGCGCCAGCGGCGCCTTGTGATAGAGCATCAAATCGTGGAACGGATCGGTCAGGATCTTGGTCATCCAGACCAGGCCGGTCTCGACATCGCGGATGAAGAACAGGTGCACGGTGCGGAACAACAGGCCGCCGCCGCCGACCACGAGCCAGATCTTGGCGACCTGCCGCATGAAGTCGGTCGCGCTTTGCCAGGGCGTGAACAGGCCGAACAACGTGGGATCGATCACCAGCACCAGCGGCGAGAGCGCCCAGATCGCCATTAGCACCACCTTGCGCTGCAGGTTGTAGCCGACCTTGATCTCTTCCTTGTACTCGTGCGTCGCCTGGTTGACGTGGTCGTAGGTATGCGGCTCGAAGAAGAAATGACCGGCCTGACGCGAGGTCATCGACACCAGCCAGCCGACCAGCGCGGACACGACGGGATCGATGAACAGCCAGACATAGGCGAACAGGAAGCTCAGCGCGCTGATGAAGTGCAGGCTCTGATTGATGCGGCTGTGATGGTAGTAGCGATGGTCGTCCCAGCGCTGGATCCGCAGCTGCTCGAGATAATTCTTGATCATGCTCTTCCCCAAATGCTTTCGGCTACGGGGTTAAAGGGATTCGATGTACGCCGTGTGACAACATCATCTTGTCATGTGATGGCACGCGGCGGCGCGATGACGCACGACGCCTGCGCTCGAGGTCACGCCGCCTTGGCGACATCGACCTTGCGGAAGCGCACCAGCGAGAAATGACCGAGCGGCGGAATCAGGCGCCGTTCCGCGAGCTCGATGCCTTTGGCGCCGGCCAGCCATTTCGTATAACGCGACCAGGCGAACTCGGCGGTGCGGAAGCCCAGCGGACGCACCACCGGCTGCAGCTTCTGCTCGATGAAGCGGCGCATGCCGGCATCCGCGCTGACGCGGGTGAGGACGATCAGCTCGCCGCCCGGACGCAGCACGCGGGCGAATTCGTCCAGCGCCTTCTCCGGATTCGGCACCGCGGTGACGACATATTGCGCCATCACCACGTCGAACGAATTGTCGGGAAACTCGAGCTTCTCGGCGTCCATCACCGCGAGGCCCTCGACATTCTTCAGCTTGCCCTCGGCGACGCGCTGGCGCGCCTTGTCGAGCATCGCCTCCGAAATGTCGGTGCCGAAGATGCGCAGATGCGGCGCGTACATCGGCAGCGAGATGCCGGTGCCGACGCCGACCTCCAGCACGCGGCCGCCGATCTTGTTGGTGGCCGCGATCGCGGCCTGCCGACCCTTGGCGAACACGCCGCCGAACACGAGGTCATAGACCGGGGCCCAGCGGTCATAGGCCTGCTCGACCGTGCCGCGGGTGAGGTCGAGCTGCTGGGTGCCGTCAAGGTTCATGATCTTGGCCATCGATGAGGTTCTCGCTGTGGGTCTAAGGAAAGTTCAACCGCGCACCGGCCGCCGCGCCATGCGGGGCGAGGCGCGCAAGGCGCGGCTGGGTTGGAGTGAGGTCAGGTTGCCGACGAATTGGCGCGCGCTGTTCTCCCAGGAGCGCTCCAGCGCAAAGTTGCGGCAGGTCTCGCGCGACATGGTGAGCGCGCGCAGGCAGGCGGCGCGCAGATCGTGGTCGATCGCGCCGATCGGATGATCGGCGATGACGTCTTTCGGACCCGTGACAGGAAACGCGGCAACCGGCGTGCCGCAAGCCAGCGCCTCCAGCTGCACCACGCCGAACGTATCGGTCAGGCTCGGAAACACGAACACGTCTGCGGCCGCAAGATGCGCGGTGAGATCGGCACCCTTTTTCTCGCCGAGGAAGACGGCATCGGAATATTTCCGTTCCAGCGCCGCCCTCTGCGGGCCGTCGCCGACGATCACCTTGGTGCCGGGCAGGTCGAGCGCGAGGAACGCGTCGAGATTCTTCTCCACCGCGACGCGGCCCATGGTCATGAAGATCGGGCGCGGCAGCTTGAGCTGAGCCGGAGCATCGGGATGAAACAGCTCGGTGTCGACGCCGCGGGTCCAGAAGCCGAGCCGCTTGAAGCCACGCTCGGACAGCTCCTGCCGCAGCGACGGCGTCGCCACCATGGTCATCGCGGCGGCATCGTGGAAATGGCGCAGCACGGCATAGCCGACGCTTGCGGGGATTCCGGTCCGCACCGCGACGTATTCCGGAAAGCGCGTCGTGTAGGAGGTGGTGAAGGCGAGCCGGTTGCGGCGGCAATAGGCCCGCGCCGCCCAGCCGATCGGGCCTTCGGTCGCGATGTGCAGCGCGTCCGGCGCCGCGGCCTCGATCCGCCGTGCGATCTCCTTGCTGCCCGGCAACGCAAAGCGCAGGCCCGGATAGGTCGGCAGCGGCCAGGACGGAAAGCCGTCCGGGGTCAGGAAGCCGATCTCGACGTCCAGCGCCTTGGCCGCATTCGCCAGCGAGGTCAGCGTCCGGACCACGCCATTGACCTGCGGATGCCAGGCGTCCGTCGCGATTAATACCCGCATGGGAAAATCCCGAGAGTTTGATGATTCTCGGTTTCCGACCATCAACGAAGGATATTTCAGGCGTGTGACGTCATAGAAGTGTCGGCCCGTCGTTTTGTGCGTTAACGGACGCCTGCGGCCACGAAACTGTCATGAAACAATTCTTGCCGCGGTGAAACCGTTTTCGGTTTTGCGCGCAAATGTCCCGAAACGTTTTGCCGTTAGTGATCCAGGCAACAGAGCACCGCAGCGGTGCCGCGGTGGCCGAGACCACCGAGCCAACAGGGGCGATCACATGTTCAATCTGGACACGTTCAAGACGTTTTCGCGCGCCGTCGCTTTTGGCGCAGTCGCGGCCTCCGCGATCGCATTCGCAGGCGCAGCCAAGGCAGCGCCGGTGCAGATCTTCCCGTTCTTCCAGCCGCTGCCGCCGATGGTCGCGCCGCAGCCGTTCCAGCCCTACCAGCCCTATCAGGCGCCGAACTACCAGACCGAGCCGTCCGAGGACCAGGACGCCGTGGAGATGCCGGCCCGCTTCCGCCGCCAGACCGTCGCTTACGCGACGCGTGAAGCGCCGGGCACCATCATCGTCGATACGCCCAACACCTATCTCTATTACGTGCTCGGCAACGGCCAGGCGCTGCGCTACGGCATCGGCGTCGGCCGCGACGGCTTCACCTGGTCCGGCATCCAGTCGGTGACTCGCAAGGCCGAGTGGCCGGCCTGGACGCCGCCGCCGGAGATGATCGCCCGCCAGCCCTATCTGCCGCGCCACATGGCCGGCGGCCCCGGCAATCCGCTCGGCGCACGCGCCATGTATCTCGGCGGCACCATCTACCGCATCCACGGCACCAACGCCCCCGAGACCATCGGCAAGCGTGTCTCGTCGGGCTGCATCCGCATGACCAACGAAGACGTCACCGACCTCTATTCCCGCGTCAATGTCGGCACGAAGGTCGTGGTGCTGCCGATGACGGAGCGCCGCGCGGAACTCGGAACCGCGACGCGCTGAACCGGCAGGACATCGTGACGCAAACGGCCCCGGAACCTGCCGGGGCCGCTTTTGTTTGCCCTCGACATGTCGATGCGCGCCGGTTGCGGCGCGGTCCCCGATGGAGGCGCAAATGCAATCACGCCTGCAATCCTCGCCCTATCCGTGGCTGCACGCGATCGCCGGCGCCGCCACGCTGGCGCTGCTCGTCTCCGCGCCCGCCTCGCTCGCGCAGCAGCCTGCGGGCGATGAGGCAGGCAAGCAGGCCTTCAACAATTCCTGCCGCACCTGCCACTCCATGAAGGAAGGCGACAACCGCCTCGGCCCCAACCTCAACAAGATCGTCGGGCGCAAGGCCGGCGCGCTGCCGGACTACAATTACTCGTCATCGATGAAGGACGCCGGCATCGTCTGGGACCAGGACAAGCTGACCCGCTTCATGGTCAAGCCGGACGAGGTGGTGTCGGGCAACAAGATGCAGCCCTATGGCGGCATCTCGGCGGAGGAAGCGGCGAAGGTCGTTGCGTATCTGCAGGCGGCGGGCGGTCAATAGCGGTGCCCACGCCGGGCGGTTTCAGGCCGGGCGGTTTCAGGTTTGCTTGAGAACTCGCGGCGCATCCTTCGAGACGCCCGCCTACCGGCGGGCCCTCAGGATGAGGACTGAGTGTGCGGCCGCAGTCTCTCCGCCCTACTTGCACAAATCATCAAATGCCAGTTAGCCTCATCCTGAGGAGCGCGCTCTTGCGCGCGTCTCGAAGGAGGAGGCGTTCACGATGGCTGACGGCGCGTGGCTCTACATTCTTAGATGCGCCGACGGCAGCTACTACATCGGCACCACGCGCACCGAGCTCGAGAGCAGGATCGCCCAGCACAACGCCGGCACGTTCGAAGGCTACACGAAGTCACGCCGGCCTGTGGCGCTGATGTTCTCACAATGGTTCGATCGCATCACCGATGCAATAGAGTGCGAGCGAAAGCTGAAGAAATGGAGCCGTGCGAAGAAGGAGGCCTTCATGCGCGGCGACTTTGCCGAGCTCCATGAATTGGCAAAGCGCGCATCAAGCCATCCTTCGAGACGCCCGCCTACGGCGGGCCCTCAGGATGAGGACTGAGTGCGCGGCTTCGATCGATGGCAGAGACGTTTCCTGGACGACGATCACTCCTTTCTTGCGCCGAGGCAGGACTGCCAGTTAGCCTCATCCTGAGGAGCGCGCCCTTGCGCGCGTCTCGAAGGACGAGGCGTTCACACCGGCGGCGCGCTTACCGGCTGACTGCACGCCGCCATTCTGCGATCAATCTCAGCCACGCCGATGCATGAAACGCGCTCATCAGCAGATACATCGGTACCATCCCGCCGAGCACGGAAACGTGCCCGGCTGCGCACAGGATATCTGCCGAGCCATTGTCGATCATGGCCGTCAGCACGGCCATGATCGCGAAGGTCGGCGTGGCCGCCAGCGCCAGCCATCTGGCGAGGTGGCGCGCGGCCGCGACACCGTCGGGGTCGGCACCGGGGACCGCGCTGGCCGGACCGGTCATTTCCGTTCCCCCGCGGCCTCCTCGCGAAAAGCCTTCTCGCCGGCGTCGGAGATCTCGACCCACTTCTTGTCGGGCGCGGCGCCCTCCGTGTAGCTGTCGTGCCAGTTCCACCATTTGTAGGTCGGAGTCTGGGGATAGCCCTTCGGCGAATCCTCCCAGACCTCCTGGCGACCGAGCGGCGTGATGTCGAGGTAGTTCCAGGTGCCGCCCATCTGCTCGTCGCCGCGGCTCTTGACGAAATAGGTGCGGAAGATGCGCGTCCCGTCGCGGTAGAACACGTTCGTGCCGTGCCATTCTTCGACGCCGAAATCGGCGTCGAAGCTGTCGGTGATCGTGACCCATGGCATGGTCCAGCCCATCCGTTGCTTCAGCCTGATGATATCGGCTTGCGGCGCGCGCGAGGCGAACACGAGCGTGGTGTCGCGGGCGTTCAAATGCGCGACGTGGGCGACCTGGTCGGCCACCATGGAGCAGCCGCGGCAGGCGTGATCGGGCCAGCCGAACACGCCGGGCTCGAAGAACGCGCGGTAGACGATCAGCTGCCGCCGACCCTGGAACAGGTCGACGAGACTGAGCTTGCCGCCGGGCCCCTCGAACGCATAGGTTTTGGAAACTTCCATCCACGGCATGCGCCGGCGCTCGGCGGCCAGGGCGTCACGGGCACGGGTATGCGCCTTCTCCTTCACGAGCAGTTGCTGACGAGCGGCCTCCCAGTCCTGCGGCGACACCACCGGCGGTGTCTGCATGACGGACTGTCCGTTATTCGGTTCGTTTTGGGCTAATGTCATCATGACTCTCCAAATCTCTCGCTCAGGTCCATTCCGCCCCGTACCGCACATGGTCGGTCGACAACGATTTCTGGCACCGCGCGGTTGCGCGGTGGGAGTAACAAGTGTGGCGGGATTTGAATGGAGTCGCTGATCACGGCCGCCGCGCGCGCGCTCGAGGCGGGCGATCCGCTCGGCGCCCTGAACCGCGTCGCGCTGCGCAACGACGCACCGTCGCTGGCGCTACGCGGCATCGCGATGGCGCAGCTCGGCGACCTCGCCAAGGCCAAGTCGCTGCTGCGAAACGCGGCGCGCGCGTTCGGTCCGCGCGAGGCGGTGGCGCGGGCAAGATGCGTAGTGGCCGAAGCCGAGATCGCGCTGGTCTCGCGCGACCTGAGCTGGCCGGACAAGACACTCGCCGCCGCGCGCACGACCCTTGAGAAGCACGGCGATCTCGCCAACGCGGCGCATGCCCGCCACATCGCCGCGCGGCGTCTTCTCCTGCTCGGACATATCGAGGAGGCGGAGCGTATGCTCGCCGATCCCGGCCGCTTCCCGCTCCCGCCTGCCTCACAAGTCGTTCGCGAGCTGGTGCTCGCCGGCATCGCCATACGGCGGCTCCGATCGGAGGATGCGGGCGCGGCGCTCGCGCGGGCAGCCCGCGCCGCACGGCAGGCCGGCATCCCCGCGCTCGCCGCCGAAGTCGAAGCCGCGAGCCGCGTGCTCGATACGCCGGCGGCGCGCCTGATCACGCGCGGCGAGGAGCGGCCATTGCTGCTTGCGGAGGTCGAGCAGCTCGCGACATCCGAGGCGCTCGTCGTGGACACGTTCCATCATTCGGTGCGCAGGCGAGGCACCGTGGTGCCGCTCGGCACCCGGCCGGTGCTGTTTGCCCTCGTCCGCATCCTGGCGCAGGCGTGGCCCGCGGATGTGTCGCGTCAGACGCTGATCGCGGGCGCGTTTCACGCCAGGCATCTCGATGAATCGCATCGCGCGCGGTTGCGCGTCGAGATCGGTCGGCTCCGCACCAAGCTCAAGCCGCTCGCCGACGTGAACGCGACGAAGCAAGGATTTGCGCTGGCGCCGCGCAGGACGCGCGACATCCTCGTGCTGGCGCGGCCGGTCGACGAGAAGCACGCCAATGTTCTCGCTCTCCTCTCCGACGGCGAGCCTTGGTCGAGCTCGGCGCTCGCGCTGGCGCTGGGAACGAGCCCGCGCACGGTGCAGCGGGCCCTCGACGGGCTGGCGCGCTCGAACAAGGTGCAATGTTTCGGGCACGGGCGCGCCCGGCGCTGGATGACGCCGCCCGTCCCGGGTTTCCCGACAGGCTTGTTACTCCCCACGCCGCTCCTGAAGACGTAACGTTGAGGCCACATCACAGGGAGCAAGCAGATGAAGCGTTCAGCCGCCGAGATCATCAGGGAGTACGGGCCGTTTGAGGGCGTCGAGGCCGTGCATGGCGTCACCTATGACGGCAGCCATGTCTGGTTCGCCTCCGGCGACAAATTGAATGCGGTCGATCCCGATAGCGGCAGGGTCGCGCGCTCCATCGATGTCGCCGCACATGCGGGAACGGCATTCGACGGAAGGCACCTGTTTCAGATCGCAGAGGATCGCATCCAGAAGATCGATGCGTCCTCGGGCAAGGTGATCAGCACCATTCCGGCGCCGGGCGGCGGCGGCGATTCAGGCCTCGCCTGGGCCGAAGGCTCGCTGTGGGTCGGGGAATATCGCGAGCGCAGGATCCATCAGGTCGATCCGGAAACCGGCAAGGTTCTCCGCACCATCGACAGCAAGCGCTTCGTGACCGGGGTGACCTGGGTCGACGGCGAGCTCTGGCACGGCACCTGGGAGAACGAGGAGAGCGACATCAGGCGGATCGACCCCGCGACCGGCAAGGTGCTCGAGCAGCTCGACCTGCCCGCCGGGACGGGCGTGTCCGGGCTGGAATCCGATGGCGGCGACCGCTTCTTTTGCGGCGGCGGCAACAATGGCAACGTAAGAGCGGTCCGCCGCCCCCGGCGCGGCTGAATGCCCGGCAAAGGCGGGGCGCATCCGTTAACCTGTTCGCCGCAATTCCACCCCACCGGTGCGCTCTAGCGCCCTGCTCGCCCGCCCTGTAAAATCCCCGCCGGGGCGGCTTGGGGGATTGATGCGACTGACGTTGAATCTGAAGACCATCCTGGTCGGAATCGCCGTGCTCGCGGCGTCCTTCTTCATCAGCTTGAAGGCGATGGACTTGCTGTCGCCGCGCGCGACGAATTCGGCGCCGCCGGTCGCGCAATTGCCGCCGCTGCCGCCGGCCGCGAAGAGCTCGATCGTGATCGCGCCGGTCGCCATCGCGCTCTCGGCGATCCGCGAGCAGGCCGAGAAGGCCGCGCCGCGCAATTTCGCTGGCAAGGCCGACAACCCGATCTCGCAGATCCTGGAGAACGCCGACATCGGCTGGTCCGCCGTGCGCGGGCCGATGGCAGCTAGCGGCGACAAGGACGTGCTGACGATCTCGACGCCGCTCTCCGGCAAGCTGAACGTGACGGGCTCGCTGTCGGCGAAGGCCACCGGCGCGCTCGGCGACGCGCTCGGCAGCGTGCTCGGCGGTGACGCAGCCAAGCGGATCGGCGCCGTCAACATCAAGAATCTGAACGCCAGCGCGGAGATCAAGGGCAACGTGGTCGTCACCTCGCGCCCGAAGCTCGCCGCCAATTGGCATCTCGAGCCCAATCTCGGCGCCCAGGTCAATCTCGGCGACACCAACCTCAATGTCTCCGGCGCCAAGGTCAACGTGCCGGCGCAAGTGAAGCCGCTGATCGACAAGAATGTCGGCGAGCAGATCAACATCGTTTCCGAGCGGATCCGCAACGATCCGAGCCTGCGCGAGAACGCGAAGCTGCAATGGGCCAAGGCGTGCCGCTCGATCCCGCTGCAGGGCTCGGGCGCCTCGGCCGCGCTGCCGCCGCTCTGGCTGGAGATGAAACCGATCCGCGCCATCGCCGCGCAGCCGCGTGTCGACGCGCAGGCCGTGACGCTGCTGCTCGGCCTGGAAGCGGAGACGCGCGTCACCTCGACGCCGACCAAGCCGAATTGTCCGTTCCCCGACAAGATCTCGATCGTGCCGCCGACCGGCACCGGCGTGAACATCGGCGTGCCGATCGACGTGCCCTTCACCGAGATCAACAAGCTGATCGCCGCGCAGATGGTCGGCCGCACCTATCCCGAGGACGGATCCGGCCCGGTCGACGTCACCGTGAAGAGCGCCAACGTGACCCCGTCGGGGGACCGGCTGCTGATCTCCCTGCTGGTGCGCGCCAAGGAGAAGAAGAGCTGGCTCGGCCTCGGCGCCGAGGCGACCGTGCACATCTGGGGGCGGCCGGTGCTCGACCAGGCGCAACAGACGCTGCGGCTCACCGACATCGAGCTCGCAGTGGAATCCGAGGCGGCCTTCGGCCTGCTGGGCGCCGCGGCGCGCGCCGTGGTGCCGCAGATGCAGCAGGCGCTGCTGCAGAAGGCGACGCTCGACCTGAAACCGATTGCCGCCAACGCCCGCGAGAAAATCGCCGCGGCAATCGCCGATTACCAGAAGAGCGAGGACGGTCTCAAGGTCGAGGCCAGGATCGACAGCCTGACGCTGGCCGACATCGCCTTCGATTCCAAGACCTTGCGCGTGGTCGCGGAAGCCGGCGGCTCGCTGAACGTGTACGTGAGCAAGCTGTCGGGGATGTAGCGCTTTCACTCTCAGAAGGCTATCGCATTGAGATCGGTCCCCGCGGCCGTCCTTCGAGACGCCCGCCTCCGGCGGGCCCTCAGGATGAGGCTGGAGTGTGCGGCAGCCATTTCAACGTGCATCCAATGCCGCCTAGCCTCATCCTGAGGAGCCCGCGAAGCGGGCGTCTCGAAGGACGAGGCGTGCGCGCATGCTACCGCCGCGAATCGCATCCGATAGCCTGCACTCGCACGCCTCTTCATCGGCCGCCCGGCTGGCATTCTCATTCGAGGATGCTAAGCTGCCCCTGGCCACCTCGAACGAGGTGCTGACGAGCATCGTAGCGGCAAGCCGAGGTCAACATGGAAGCCGGCATGGTCACGCCCCCGCCGGCATTGGTACGCTTTTCCGGCATTCAGAAGACCTACGATGGCGAGCACCTCGTGGTGAAGAACCTCGATCTCGACATCAGGAAGGGCGAGTTCATCACCCTGCTCGGCCCGTCGGGCTCGGGCAAGACGACCACGCTGATGATGCTGGCCGGCTTCGAAGTGCCGACCCATGGCGAGATCTATCTCAGCGAGCGGCCGATCAAGAACATGCCGCCGCACAAGCGCGACATCGGCATGGTGTTCCAGAACTATGCTCTGTTTCCGCACCTGACGATCGCCGAGAATATCGCCTTCCCGCTCTCCGTTCGCAAGACGAGCAAGGCGGACGTGCAGGAGCGCGTGGCTGCGGCGCTGCGCATGATCAAGATGGAAAACCTGGCGCACCGGCGGCCCGGACAACTGTCCGGCGGCCAGCAGCAGCGCGTGGCGCTGGCGCGCGCGCTGGTCTTCAACCCGCAGCTCGTGCTGATGGACGAGCCGCTCGGCGCCCTCGACAAGCGCCTGCGCGAGCAGATGCAGCTGGAGATCAAGCAGCTGCACGAGACGATGGGTATCACGATCGTCTACGTCACCCACGATCAGAGCGAAGCGCTCACCATGTCCGACCGCATCGCCGTGTTCAACGACGGCGTCGTGCAGCAGATCGACAAGCCCGACGCGTTGTACGAGCATCCGGTCAACAGCTTCGTCGCCCATTTCATCGGCGAGAACAACGTGCTGGCCGGCACCGTCGAGACGGTCGACAAGGATTATTGCCGCGTCGCGCTGGCCGGTGGCGGCGCCGTCACCGCCCGGGCCGTCAACGTCTCGGGCGCGGGCGCCGCCACCTCGCTCTCGGTGCGGCCGGAGCGGATCGCCATCATCGCGGACGGCAGCCCCGGCGACGGACCAAACCGCCTGCCCGCGAAGGTGCAGAACACCATCTATCTCGGCGACCACGCGCTGGCCGTGCTCGACGTTGCCGGCAACGCCGAGTTCATGGTCAAGCTTCAGCCGGGCGCCCATGGCAGTCTGCGACATGGCGAGAGCGTCTTCATCAGCTTCCGCCCGGAGGATTGCCTCGCCCTCGATCCGGTCTGAGACACGGACCTGAAATGCTCAACTTCAACGCAACTCGCACCAAGAAGGGAACCAGGACCATGATGAAGCGCAAGATGGGCAGGATTGCTCTGGGTTTTGCCGCCGCGCTCGGTGCCAGCGCTGCGCTGGCGACGGTCGCACAGGCGCGGGACCTCACCGTCGTGTCGTGGGGCGGCGCCTATCAGGAGGCCCAGAAGAAGGTCTATTTCGAGCCGTTCAAGAAGGCGGCCGGAATTGCCATGAACGACGAGTCCTGGGACGGCGGCGTCGGCGTGCTGCGCGCCAAGGTGCAGGGCGGCGCCGCCACCTGGGACGTCGTCCAGGTCGAGAGCGACGAGCTTGCGGTCGGCTGCGAGGAAGGCCTGTTCGAGAAGCTGGACTACACCAAGATCGGCGGCGAGGCCGCCTATATCCCGCCATCGGTCAATCCGTGCGGCGTCGGCGCCATCCTCTACGATTTCGTGCTCGGCTACGACAAGGACAAGCTGAAGGAAGCCCCGAAGGGCTGGGCCGACTTCTTCGACATCAAGAAGATTCCGGGCAAGCGCGCCCTGCGTCAGGGCCCGAAGACCACGCTGGAAATCGCGCTGATGGCCGACGGCGTCGCACCGAAAGACGTCTACAAGGTGCTGGCGACCGACGAGGGCGTCGAGCGCGCCTTCAAGAAGCTCGACAGCATCAAGGGCGACATCGTCTGGTGGAAGGCCGGCGCCCAGCCGCCGCAACTGCTCGCTTCCGGCGAGGTGGCGATGACCTCGGTCTACAACGGCCGCATCGACACCGCGAACAAGAACGAGAAGAAGAACTTCGGCATGGTGTGGGACGGCGCGCTGTTCACGCTCGACAGCTGGGTCATCCTCAAGGGCAGCCCGAACAAGGACGCCGCCTACAAGTTCCTCGACTTCGTCGGCAAGGCGGAGAACCAGTCGAAACTGTCGGAGAACATCGCCTACGGCACCTCGAACAAGGACGCGGCCGGCAAGCTCTCGCCCGCCGTCCTGAAGGATCTGCCGACGGCCCCTGACAACATCAAGAACGCGGTCGAGATTAACGTCGCCTTCTGGCTCGAGAACATCGACCGCCTGACCGAGCGCTTCAACAAATGGGCCGCGAAATAGCGCACGGCCGAAATGGGCGCTGAGGCAAAGACGTGGCAGATTGCGCGTCCGCGGCGCATCCTTCGAGACGCCCGCCTCCGGCGGGCCCTCAGGATGAGGTGTGAATTTGTGGCAGCAGCTTTGCAGGCACCCATGTCAATCAGCCTCATCCTGAGGAGACCGCGAAGCGGTCGTCTCGAAGGACGAGGCGCTTGCTCAGGCCTCTCCTCCCAGAGGCCAGCCCGATGACAGCCGCGCCCAGCGCCAGCGTGTCAACCGAGATGCCGCTCAAGCGCCGGCTACGGCGTGCAGAGCGCGCGCGTCAGCTAAAGGCATTGGCGCTAGTCGCCCCGCTTCTCGTCTTCCTGCTCTTCACCTTCGCCGGGCCCATCGCCGGCATGTTGTGGCGCGCGGTCGACGACAGGGAGGTGCGTCAGGTTCTGCCGCAAACCATCGCTGCTCTCGTCGATTGGGACGGCAAGGACCTGCCGGACGAAAAAGCCTATGCAGCACTGGCAAGCGACGTGCTGGCGGCACGCGCCGCCGGCACCATCGCCGTCGCGGCGAAGCGGTTGAACTACGCGCTGAACGGCTTTCGCACCATCCTGACCGGCACCGCCCGCAATCTGAAGGCCGCGCCCGAGCCCGGCACCGCCAAGGAGGCGCTGGGCAGGATCAATCCGGCCTGGCGCGAACGCGCCACCTGGACGACGATCAAGGACGCCAGCGGCCCCATCACGGGCTTCTACCTTCTGGCGGCGCTCGACCTCGTGCGGAACGTGGACGGCGCGATCGTCGCGGCCCCGCCGGACCAGGCCATCTACCGCAGCCTGTTCGTCCGCACCTTCGTCATCAGCCTCAGCGTCACCGTCCTCTGCCTGATCCTCGGCTTCCCGGTCGCCTACCTCCTGGCGACGCTGCCGCCCGGAAAGTCGAACCTGCTGATGATCTTCGTGCTGCTGCCGTTCTGGACCTCGCTTCTGGTCCGCACCTGCGCCTGGATCGTGCTGCTGCAGAGCAAAGGCGTCGTCAACGACAGCCTGCACTGGCTCGGCATCATCGACGAGCCGTTGCGCCTGATCTACAACCGCTTCGGCGTCTGCGTGGCCATGACCCACGTTCTGCTGCCCTTCATGATCCTGCCGCTGTACAGCAGCATGAAGGCGATTTCGCCGGCTTACTTGCGCGCCGCCGCCTCGCTCGGCGCGCCGCCGGTCACCGCCTTCCTGCGCATCTACCTGCCTCAGACCCTGCCCGGCATCGCCGCGGGAAGCCTGCTCGTCTTCATCCTGGCGCTCGGCTATTACATCACGCCGGCCCTGGTCGGCGGCGCCGCCGACCAGATGATCAGCTATTTCATCGCGCTCTACACCACCGACACCGCCAATTGGGGCCTGGCTTCGGCGCTCGGCGCGGTGCTGCTGCTCGCCACCATTCTGCTGGCGCTCGTCTACGGCAAGCTGGTGCAGGGCCAGCAGGTCACGGGAGGCATGAAGAATTGAGCGACAATTCCGCCCTGCGCTCGCCCAGCCAACGCATCGCGTGGACCGCGACCATTGTCGTGTCCACGCTGGTGTTCGTCTTCCTGATCGCGCCGATCCTCGCGATCATGCCGCTGTCCTTCAGCTCGGGCTCGTACCTCACCTATCCGCTGCCGGGGCTGTCCTTACGCTGGTACGACGACTTCATCACCTCGCCGCGCTGGATGAATGCGTTGAAGAACAGCGTGATCATCGGCGTCGCCTCGACCGCACTGTCGATGGTGCTTGGCACGCTGGCCGCGCTGGGGCTGGCGCAGTGGAAGAGCCGCTTCAAGCCGCTCGTGCTGGCCTTCGTGCTGTCGCCGGTCGTCGTCCCCGGCGTCATCACCGCGGTCGGCCTCTATTTCTTCTTCGCGCCGATCGGACTGACCGGCAGCTATCTCGGCCTGATCCTGGCCCACACGGCGCTGGCGACGCCCTTCGTGGTGATCACGGTTGGCGCAACGCTGCAGAGCTTCGACACCAATCTGGCGCGCGCGGCCGCCTCGCTCGGCGCCTCGCCGCTTCAAGCGTTCCGCCGCGTGATCCTGCCGCTGATCCTGCCCGGGCTCGCATCGGGCGCGCTGTTCGCCTTCGCGACCAGCTTCGATGAGGTGGTGATCGTGCTGTTCATGGCGGGGCCCGAGCAGCGCACCCTGCCGCGCGAGATGTTCAGCGGCATCCGCGAGAACATCAGCCCGACCATCACGGCCGCGGCGTTGATCCTGACGAGTGTGTCGGTCATCCTCCTCGCCACCATGGAAGCCCTGCGCCGCCGCAACGAGCGACTCAAGGCCGGCGGCTGAAGGACGGGGGCAACTCGCGAGACAAAAAACGACACGACAGCGCGCCCGGTGAAGACCGGGCGCGCCTCGTCTGCTCGCTCAGAGTGGGATTACTCCGTATACTTGAACTCCGGCATGTTCTTCAGCTCGTCCTTGCTGGCGTTGAACACGGCGTGGTCCGGGTACCATTTCGAAGTGGACGACGTCGTGGTCGCAGCGGGCTTGGTGTCGGCGGTGCCGGTCGCAGCGCCGGTCGTGGTGGTCGTGGCAGGCTTCGCGCCGGTACCGGTATAGGCCACGGCCTCGTTGACGAACTTCAGCTTCTCGTAGGGCACGGCGACCAGATGCTCGCCCATGCCGAGGAAGCCGCCGACGCCGATCACGGCGATCTTGATGTCGCCGTTCTTGTCCATCAGCAGGTCGTTGATGGTGCCGATGTTCTCGTTGGCTTCGTTATAGACCTTCAGGCCGTCCATCTTCGACGTACGCCACTGGCCGGACGCCGTGGTCGAGGCGGTCGTGGACGTAGTCGTGGTGGCGGACGGCGCCGCCTTGTCGGTGGTGGCGGTCGGTGCTTGCGCGAACGCAACGGTCGTGAGCAGTGCGGTGCCGGCAAGACCGGCGACGATCGACTTCATCATGTTGTCCTCTCCTTCAACGAAACTCGTAAGGAGAAAACAGCGCTGACCACACGCAGTTCCGTGCGCGCCGCAATTTCGTCGCGATGCGCGCATGCGCACTGTTCCTGAGTCACCCAGGAACATATTGCGAGGTGAACATATTGCGAGGTGTCGATCGGCCTCGACGTCTCGGACAGCAGGCTCGCCATCGACGTCGAGGACGTGTGGCAGCAGCCGCGCTTGGCGGCGTAGGCTCGCGCGCTGCTTGGCGGAAGGCCTTACGCCGCGAGCGGCGGGTGCTCGACGGCCGTCTCGTCGTAGATGGCCACCGCCTCGAAGCGGTAATTGCAGGCCTGGCAGGTCCAGAGATACGAAACGCGTCCCTCGCCCGGCTCGATCCAGTCGGGCCGCGGGATCGGCGTGCCGCACTGGGCACAGGGGTTCTGCCTGGGGGTGTCGCTGAGGATTGCTTTCGGCATGGCACCTCTCCCGATTTGCTAGCCGCTTTTACTCGCTTTTGCGCGCCCGCGCGAATAGACAGCCTTGCTGCCGCGAGCGGGCATCCGCCTGAGGGAACCCATAGCCCGACATTGAGTCGTCAAAGCGGCTCGGCGCCGCAAAATCGCCATTGGCGGCGTTTGGTCACATCATCGCCGCGTTCGGAAGGCCTAACGGCGGCCGGGCGCAGGTCACACCAAGGGCCCAAGGAAGGGTCCAAGGGCCTCAGGAATATCTGATGAAAATTTTACGCATCGCCGCGCTGCTCGCGGCTGGACTGACATTGCCGCAAGCCGCGCTCGCCGGCCAAGCCGACTATGCCGAGATGGTCGCGGCCCATGCCCGCGCCAACGGCGTGCCCGAAGCGCTGGTGCACCGCGTGATCATGCGTGAGAGCCGCTATCAACCCCACCTGGTCGGCCGCGGCGGCACCATCGGCCTGATGCAGATCAAGCTCGCGACCGCCCGCGGCGTCGGCTACACCGGCGATGCCGCCGGCCTGCGCGATCCCAACACCAACCTCACCTACGCCGTGAAATACCTCGCCGGCGCCTATCGCGCCGCCAATGGCGACCACGCCCGCGCCGTGCGCTATTTCGCCGGCGGCTATTATTACGTCGCCAAGCGCCAGCGCCAGGACGCCGTGCAGCTCGCCACCATGAGCGACAGCAGCATGGGCCAGGGGGGTATGGGTCAACTTTGGCTCGAGCCGAACGGCAACCCGCAGCCGATGTTCGCCGCCGCTCCGCACCGGAAGCTGGCCCAGCGCGTCCGCAACGCGCGGGCGCAAGCCTCGCGGTGACTCCCGTGTCCCGGACGCGCTGCAGCGTGCAACGCTGCGGCGCAGAGCCGGGACCCAATGCTCTCTCCGCAAATGGGCCCCGGCTCAGCAGCGCACCACTGCGTGATGCGCTGCGGCCGGGGCAGGGTTTCCACCTAACGCGTTGACCACCCCGCCCCACTGTCCTACATTAGCACCGTTCCGAGGGGTGCTCCGAGGAGGAGCTGAGATACCGCTAAACGGGCAATGCCGATCAACCGGCTTGCCAGGACCGCGGTGACCCTTTGAACCTGATCCGGGTTATGCCGGCGAAGGGACAGGGATGTTGCAGAAGACCAAGCGACCGGATTCACCGGTATCCATCATCGGCGCAGGCATTGCGGGCGCCTGGCAGGCCCTGCTGTTCGCACAGGCCGGCCATGCCGTGACCTTGCACGAGCGCGGTGACGAGGCGATGACGGACGCCACCAGCCATTGGGCCGGCGGCATGCTCGCGCCCTATTGCGAGGCCGAGGTCGCCGAGCCCATCATCAGCCGCCTCGGGCTGCGCTCGCTTCATATCTGGCGGCGCGAGCTGCCCGACACGCCGTTCAACGGCTCGCTCGTCGTCGCCCATCCGCGCGAGCGCAACGATTTCGAGCGCTTTGCCCGCATGACCGAGGAGCACCGCCGGCTCGACGCCGCCGGCCTCGCCGCGCTCGAGCCGTCGCTGGAGGGCCGCTTCCGCGACGCGCTGTTCTTCCCGGCCGAGGGCCATGTCGAGCCGCGCCGCGTGCTGCCGCAGCTGCACGCGCGCATCCGCGCCGCCGGCGGCACCATCAAGTTCGAGAGCGACGTGACCGCAAGCGATCTCGCCAAGGACCCCGACGGCATCGTCATCGACTGCCGCGGCCTCGGTGCCCGCGACGAGCACAGCGAGCTTCGCGGCGTCAAGGGCGAGATGATCCTGATCGAGACGGCCGAGGTGCAGCTGGCGCGCCCGGTGCGGCTGATGCATCCGCGCTGGCCGCTCTACGTGATCCCGCGCGAGAACAATCTGTTCATGCTGGGCGCGACCTCGATCGAGGCCGAGGACACCGGCGTCAGCGTCCGCTCCGCGCTGGAGTTGCTGGGCGCCGCCTATACCGTGCACCCGGCCTTCGGCGAGGCCCGCATCGTCGAGTTCGGCTCGGGGCTTCGTCCCGCCTACCCCGACAATCTGCCGCGCATCGGCATTCGCGGCAGAACGATCTCCGTCAACGGCCTCTACCGCCATGGCTTCCTGATCGCCCCTGCGCTCGCCGAGCTGACGCTCGCCTATGTCGAGCGCGGCCAGATCGACAACGAGGTGATGCAGTGCGCGTGATCGTCAATGGTGAGCAGCGCGAGGTGACTTCCGCCAGCGTCGACGCGCTGCTCGCCGAGCTCGACTATGAGGGCACCCATTTCGCGATCGCGCTCAACTACGACGTCGTGCCGAAAAGCCGCTGGGCCGAGACGAGCTTGAAGGCCGGCGACGAGATCGAGATCATCACGCCGCGGCAGGGAGGGTGAGGGAGATGAGGCCACGCTTTCTCCCCACGTCGTCCCCGCGAACGCGGGGACCCATAACCCCAGGGAGGAGTTATGGAGCTCGGTCTCTCCCGGCGTGCCCCAAGAGAAATCACGCGGTATGGATCCCCGCCTTCGCGGGGATGACAGCTGCATTTGCGGAGACACCTTCGACATGGTGACCTTCTACGGCAAGACCTTCGCCTCGCGCCTCCTCATCGGCAGCGCGCTCTATCCCTCGCCGGCGATCATGCAGGAGGCGATCCGGGCCTCCGGCGCCGGCATCGTCACGGTGTCGCTGCGGCGCGAATCCGCCGGCGGCAAGACTGGCGATGCGTTCTGGAAGCTGATCCGCGAGCTCGACGTCACCGTGCTGCCGAACACCGCGGGATGCCGCACCGTGCGCGAGGCGGTGACCACCGCCAAGCTCGCGCGCGAGCTGTTCGGCACCAATTGGATCAAGCTCGAGGTCATCGCCGACAACGACACGCTGCAGCCCGACGTCGTCGGCCTGGTCGAAGCCGCCGGCATCCTGATCAAGGACGGTTTTGAAGTGTTCCCCTATTGCACCGAGGATCTCTCGGTGGCGAACCGCCTGGTCGAAACGGGGTGCAAGGTGGTGATGCCGTGGGCAGCTCCGATCGGCAGCGCCAAGGGCATCACCAATCGCGATGCGCTGAAGCTGCTGCGCGAGCGCCTGCCCGACATCACGCTGGTGGTCGATGCCGGACTGGGCGCGCCGAGCCATGCGGCGCAGGCGCTGGAGCTCGGCTATGATGCCGTGCTGCTCAACACCGCGATCGCCAAAGCCGCGGACCCGATCGCGATGGCCAGGGCCTTCCGCCTCGGGATCGATGCAGGCCGCACCGCTTATGAAGCCGGGCTGATGAACGCCCGCAACTTCGCTTCCCCCTCCACTCCTGTCGTTGGGACCCCGTTCTGGCATGCCGTATCCTGATCGCTTCTATCCCGTCGTCGACAGCCTCCAATGGATCGAGCGCCTGACCAAGCTCGGCGTCGGCACCATCCAACTGCGCGCCAAGGAGCTCGACGACGGCCAGGCCTTGCAGATGGTCACCGACGCGCTGGCGATCACGAAAGGCACGCAAGTCAAGTTGGTCGTGAACGATTATTGGCGCGCCGCGATCGTCGCCGACGCAAAATATCTGCATCTCGGCCAGGAAGATCTCGCCGAGGCCGACCTCAAGGCGATCCGCGAAGCCGGCCTGTCACTCGGTATCTCCACCCATGACGATGCCGAGCTTGAAACCGCGCTCGCAGCCAGGCCCGATTACGTCGCCCTCGGCCCGATCTTCTTCAC
This sequence comes from Bradyrhizobium sp. WBOS08, assembly GCF_024585125.1. Taxonomy (NCBI): domain Bacteria; kingdom Pseudomonadati; phylum Pseudomonadota; class Alphaproteobacteria; order Hyphomicrobiales; family Nitrobacteraceae; genus Bradyrhizobium; species Bradyrhizobium sp. WBOS08. The sequence goes on from NZ_CP028988.1 coordinate 457,527, forward strand.
CACGCTGAAATCGATGCGCTTCGAGCCGCAGGGCATTCCCAAGATCACCGAATGGAAGAAGCGCATCGGCGATATCCCGCTGGTCGCCATCGGCGGCATCAAGTTCGAGCACGCCGCGGAGATCTTTGCCGCGGGCGCGGATTCCATTGCGGTCGTATCCGACGTCACCCAGAACCCCGACCCCGACGCCCGCGTGCGGCAATGGCTCGGCCTAGCTGCGGAGGTGGCCTGATGATCGCCCCACTCTCTCCCCTCGTCATTGCGAGGAGCCTTGCGACGAAGCAATCCAGACTGCGTCCGCGGATGCATTTCTGGATTGCTTCGCTGCGCTCGCAATGACGGAGCAAGAACTTACCAGCGTCGCACCAACGCACGCACAACAGAATTAAACCGGAGGATCCCCATGAACATCCGCTCCAATCCCGACAAGACCGTCCCCGCCGTCACCACCGGTCCCCTTCCCTCCTCGCGAAAAATCTTCGCGAGCCCCGACGCCGCGCCCGATTTGCTCGTGCCGCTGCGCGAGATCATCCTGTCCGAAGGCGCGGGCGAGCCCAACCTGCCGGTCTACGACACCTCGGGCCCCTACACCGACCCCTCCGTCACCATCGACGTCAACGCTGGCCTGGCGCGCAACCGCAAGCAATGGGTGCTGGAGCGCGGCGGCGTCGAGGAATATGAGGGGCGCCAGATCAAGCCGGAGGACAATGGCAGCGTCTCCACCGACAAGGCCGCGCGCGCCTTCTCGGCCTATCACAAGCCGCTGCGCGGGCTCAACGGCCACAAGATCACGCAGCTCGAATTCGCCCGCGCCGGCATCGTCACCAAGGAGATGATCTACGTCGCGGCGCGCGAGAACCTCGGCCGCAAGCAGCAGCTCGATCGCGCGGAAGCGGCGCTTGCCGACGGCGAAAGTTTTGGCGCCTCCGTGCCCGCCTTCATCACGCCGGAGTTCGTCCGCGACGAGATCGCGCGCGGCCGCGCCATCATCCCCTGCAACATCAACCATTCCGAGCTCGAGCCGATGATCATCGGCCGCAACTTCCTGACCAAGATCAACGCCAATATCGGCAACTCCGCCGTGACGTCGTCGGTCGAGGAAGAGGTCGAGAAGATGGTGTGGGCGATCCGCTGGGGCGCCGACACCGTGATGGACCTCTCGACGGGCCGCAACATCCACACCACGCGTGAGTGGATCCTGCGCAACTCGCCGGTGCCGATCGGCACCGTGCCGATCTACCAGGCGCTGGAGAAGTGCAACGGCGATCCCGTCAAGCTGACCTGGGAGCTCTACAAGGACACCCTGATCGAGCAGTGCGAGCAGGGCGTCGACTATTTCACCATCCACGCCGGCGTGCGCCTGCAATACATCCACCTCACCGCCAGCCGCGTCACCGGCATCGTCAGCCGCGGCGGCTCGATCATGGCGAAGTGGTGCCTGGCGCATCACAAGGAGAGCTTCCTCTACACCCATTTCGACGAGATCTGCGACCTCATGCGCAAGTATGACGTCTCGTTCTCGCTCGGCGACGGCCTGCGCCCCGGCTCGATCGCCGACGCCAACGACCGCGCGCAGTTCGCGGAGCTGGAGACGCTCGGCGAGCTCACCAAGATCGCATGGGACAAGGGCTGCCAGGTCATGATCGAAGGCCCCGGCCATGTGCCGATGCACAAGATCAAGATCAACATGGACAAGCAGCTCAAGGAGTGCGGCGAGGCGCCGTTCTACACGCTCGGGCCCCTGACCACCGACATCGCGCCGGGCTACGATCACATCACCTCCGGCATCGGTGCGGCCATGATCGGCTGGTTCGGCTGCGCCATGCTCTGCTACGTCACGCCGAAGGAGCATCTCGGCCTGCCCGATCGCAACGACGTCAAGACCGGCGTCATCACCTACAAGATCGCCGCCCATGCCGCCGACCTCGCCAAGGGCCACCCCGCCGCGCAGCTCCGCGACGACGCCCTCTCACGTGCGCGGTTCGAATTCCGCTGGACCGACCAGTTCAACCTCGGCCTCGACCCCGAGACCGCCAAAAACTTCCACGACGAGACCCTCCCGAAGGAAGCCCACAAGGTCGCCCATTTCTGCTCGATGTGCGGCCCAAAGTTCTGCTCGATGAAGATCACACAGGACGTGCGGGACTATGCAGCGACGCTGAACGACCCGAACAGCGTCGGCATGTCGCTGGCCGGCACCGCCGAAGACGGCATGGCCAAGATGAGCGCGAAGTTCAAGGAGATGGGCGAGAGCTTGTATCTGGATGCGGAGAAGGTGAAGGAGAGTAATCGGGTGTTGTGAGGGGGCTGCGAGGCCCGGGGCTCCGTCTAGTTACATTGATAGGGGCCAAGCAAAAGCTTGGCCCCTATTATACGTTTGATGTATTTACACTAAACTACCTTTAGTAGAATTTTATCCGCCCTCGATTTTTCAATCATTGCACGAGAATCAATATGCCTTGGTCTGATGGGCTCGTTGCCGGAACGCCCGCTCACAGCATTGCCTCATCTGCGAACGCTCGCATAAGGGTTGTCGCTGGACCGGGCACCGGAAAATCGTTCGCAATGAAGCGTCGCGTCGCCCGCCTCTTAGAGGCTGGAGTCGATCCGAGCACTATACTTCCTGTAACATTTACTCGTGTAGCTGCAGAGGACCTGCATCGCGAGCTAGTAGGAATGAATGTTCCTGGATGTGACGCGTTGAATGGCGTTACTCTTCACAGCCTTTCGCTGAAGATTCTCATGAGGAATCACGTCTTGCAAGCGACTGGCCGTACTGCCCGCCCCCTGAATGAATTTGAAATCGCCCCGCTTGTCAGCGACCTAATGCAGGTTCACGGTGGCAGAAGGGGCGTCGAACGTCTTAGGATGGCGTACGAGGCCGCGTGGGCCAGACTGCAACACGAACAACCTGGGTACGTTCAGTCTCCAGCGGACGCTGCCTTTGCAATTGACCTCCGGTCTTGGCTCTTATTTCATGAGGCGATGTTGATTGGGGAGGTAATTCCTCAACTTTACGAGTATCTCAGGTCCAATCCGGCGGCGCCCGAGCGCGCTGAGTTCAACCATATTCTAGTCGATGAATTCCAAGACCTGAACAAAGCGGAACAGGGTGTTCTTCATCTGCTATCGAACATCGCAGACGTTTGTATCGTCGGTGACGACGATCAGTCGATATACAGCTTCAAGCACGCCCACCCGGAAGGCATCCGCGATTGGATTACCATTAACGCAAATGCGGACGACCTTCAGTTAAGCGAATGCCGCCGATGTCCTACAACCGTCGTGCACATGGCAAATAGCCTTATCGGGCACAATCAAATGCGGTTGGTACCAAGACAATTGACACCACGGCCGCAAAACGGAGCGGGGCACGTTCAAATAATTCAATACCAAAATCTGGCTGACGAGGTCGTTGGCGTCGCAGATCGTGTCCGAGATTTGGTGGATCAAGGGACACCACCCGGTGACATCTTAATTCTCGCCCAGAGAGGTGTCATTGGGACCCCGATCTACGAAGCCCTGCAAGGACGCGATGTTCCTGTACGCTCGTACTATTCCGAGGCTGAGCTTGACTCGGAGGATGCGCAGCGTCGCTTTGCCCTACTAAAGCTTTTTACAAATCGAGAAGACCGAGTTGCCCTCCGATGGATCGTAGGGCTGCCTGGAAACAACTGGAACGCAAGCGGATATCGACGAGTGAGAGAGCATTGTGAGAATTCGGGACTCTCTCCCTGGCAGGTTCTTGGCCAACTCTCTGCGGGCGCGCTACAAATTCCGTATACTGCGAACATCGTCGCCGCCTTCGACGCGGTGGTAGCTGAGCTTGATGCTTTGGAGGCGCTTCCGGATTTGGCCGCCGTAATTGACTATCTGCTACCTGCGGCCGACAACTCTGTCCGAGACTTGCGAGACTTAGCCGTTCTCACACTCCAAGAGGTGGGAACGAACGATCGGGAGGATTGGCTCTTTGCTCTAATGCAAGCCATAAGCCAGCCCGAAATCCCGTCAGAGATTCACGATGTGAGAATCATGAGCCTGCATAAGAGTAAAGGGCTCAGTGCGCCGGTCACTATTATCGCCGGCTGCGTTGAGGGACTTCTCCCTAAACAGCCGGCAACAGGTACGCCGGCCGCTCAAGCTGCGGCTGAGATCGAAGAACAGCGGCGGCTTTTCTTCGTGGGAATATCGCGAGTGAAGGCGGACTTGCCTAACGGGAAACCGGGCACATTAATTCTTACAAGTTCGCGCAGCATGACGTTGGCTGGTGCGATGGGGGCGGGCATTACGCCTGCATCGGTACAGTACGGTGTGGCACGACTGCACGCGAGCAGATTCGTTGCGGAACTAGGACCTCACGCACCCGCGCCGATTGCTGGCTAGAAACTGGCCCGCATAAAGATGGAGACAGCTAATAGCTCTCATCCTATCGAAACACCCCCCTACCGCCTCCCCGACCTCCTCCTTCCCAACCTCCGCCTCGTCTTCGTCGGCACCGCCGCCTCGACGCGTTCGGCGGAGCTCGGGCACTATTACGCCCATCCCGGCAACCGCTTCTGGCGCGCGATCCATGAGGCCGGGATCACGCCGCGGCGGTATCGGCCAAGCGAGTTCGCAGGCCTGATCGCGCTCGGGATCGGCTTCACCGATCTCTGCAAGACGGGCGCCGGGATGGATCACCAGATCGCGGCGAAGACGATCGACGTGCCGGGCTTCAGGGCAAAGATGGAAACCTATCGGCCGCGAACAATCGCGTTCACCAGCAAGAAGGCGGCGAGCCTGTTTTACGGCCGGCCGTCAGCTGCGATTGCGCTGGGGCGGCAGCCGCGCGATGCGAGCCTGCCGGAGATTTTTGTGCTGCCCTCGCCGTCAGGTGCGGCGTCGGGAAGTTGGACCATCGGGCCGTGGCGCGAGCTTTCGGCGTGGATTGCTTCGTAGGGTGGGTTAGCTGCGCGGCGGCGCGAAGCGCGGTCGCGCGGCGTAACCCACCGCTTCGGTCGCCGCAAGTGGTGGGTTACGCCTTGCGGCGTTCCATGTTGACGGACCGCGCTCGTGAGCGGCTAACCCACCCTACGCAACGCATCACTCCTCGAACAATTCCTTGAACAGCGTCTTCGCGCGTGCGAGGCCTTCGTCCGTGAACACCACCGACTTCACCTTGCCGACGGGATCGTCGATCATGCCCTTGTCATGCAGGCGGCCGAGCACGCCCCAATCGAAACCTTTCCAGGCTCGATAGCCGTCGTGCAGGGTGAGATAGAGCAACGCCAGCGCGGCGTCGTCGATCTTGTCTGTGTTGATGGCCATATCGACCTCCTCGCGAACCGTGTTGCGGCCAATCCTATTCGGCAATCGACAATCTGCAACGGCCCTCGGCAGCCGGGAGTCTGTAGGGTGGGCAAAGCGGCTCGTCCGCCGTAGCTCGAAGAGCCAAGGCGGAAAGCGTGCCCACCACCTGTCCCAATCCATGAAGAGATGGTGGGCACGGCGCTTTGCGCCTTTGCCCACCCTACGCCACCTCGCCCTACCGCATCGTGATCGCGAGGCCGCTGAGATCGGCGTTCGCCATCAGGCCGACTTGGTGACCGGTCAGCTCCAGCACCGCGCCCTTCTGGTTGGTCAGCACGATGGCGCGGGCGCCGCGGCCGACGGCAAGGCCGGCACCGGCGGCGCCGTAGACGCCGGCGACGTCGGAGGGACGGTTGATGTTGCTGACGCGGCCGCGCAGCACGGTCTTGGAGCCGCCGAACACGAGGCCGTAGTCGAGGCCGCCGGTGGAGAGCCCATAGGTGCGGCCGCGGAAGTTGAGCACGCCCGAGCCGCCGGAGCCGCCGATGATCCAGCCCGCCTTGTAGATCGTCAGCGTCACGAAACCGCTGTCGGCCCGCGCGGCGGTCGAGAGGCCGGCAAGTGCGGCAATGGCGACCAGCGCGGCGCGAAGGGTGGATGCGAGCTTCATGGATGTCTCCGGGGGCTATCTTCTTGGAAGAGGATTCGAATCAGACGAAGGGAATGTACAGGATGGATCGGGGCGGCAACATGATGGGAGGCGGCGTCAATCGGGGCATGACAGCGGGGCTTGGGGCCGAGCCCAGTCCATCATGCCATCCTGCTCCTGTTTTGCCCGACGGAGCAATGCTAATTTCGACATTTCAGCATTCCAAAAAAGGCCGATGATTTTCGCTGGACTCCTACTGTGCATGGGGTTGTTTTCGCATTTTTTAGTTTGAGCCCCCCTCACCAGCCGCTACGCTCCTGCATCAAGCGAACGTCCTTCGAGGTGATCCCATGCCGATCCAGCATTTCGCGCCCCCGCCGCACGTCCAGGCGCCGCCGCTGTCCTTTGCGACGCTGGTCGGCGATCTCCTGTTCGTCTCGGGCATTCCGGGCTTCGATGCCGACGGCGCGCTGCCTGACGGTTTCGAGGCGCAGTTCGCCAATGTCGTCGTCAACATCAAGCGCGTGCTGGACGAGGCCGGCGCCGGCATCCGCGACCTCGCCAAGGTCAACGTGCTCCTGACCCGCGCCTCCGACGTCGCCGCCATGAACGCGCTCTATGCCGGCGCCTTCGGCCCGCCGCCCTACCCGGCGCGGACGACCTGCGTGGTGCAGGCGCTGCCGAGGCCGGAGATGCTGATCGAGATCGAGGCGGTGGCCTCGCTGGCGAGGTGAGGTTCAAGTAAGGGCCATGTCAGGCTCACGTCAGCTGGCTGTGGCCCGCAGGGCACGCGGCCGAACCGAACGCGCAAGGCAGGGCTGACATGTCCGTGAGTGGCGGCTCACTCGCTTGCAAAGGACCTGCTTTTACCGCACGAGTTTTTCCGGTCCATATCCCAAAGGAGTTATTCATGCGTCGCCTTCTCGCGCTCAGTGCCGTTGCCGGCATCGCCAGTTCCGTGTTCGCCGTGCCCGCCTCCGCGAAGGTCGGCTATTACGTGATCCGCTGGGACAACACCGGCATCTGCCAAGTCTGGAACGAGGACCTGCAGATGAAGCCGCTCCAGATCGGGACCTCGACCTACAAGGTCGTCAGCAAGCCGTTCCCGACCTTCCAGCAGGCCTCCGATCTCCAGATCAAGATGCGCGGCGAGCGCCGCTGCACGCTTTAGAAGCACCGCAACAGACACGGATTTCAGGGGCGGGTCGCGCAGGCGGTCCGCCCCTTGTCTTTGGCAGGACCGCGCATTTTTCCGTCCCCGATCGGCCATCTCCCGCGCGCGTTCGTTGAACCTCAGCGGCAGGCGGAACTACTCACATCTTGTCCGGGGCGCATCGACCACGAGCGTCCGGCACCCGCCCTCCCCGTCATTGCCGGGAGGCGCATCACATCATTCATTTTGAGGAGCTGATCATGCGTCGTATTTCCCTGCTGTGCGCCGCCGCCGGCCTTGCCGTCACCGCCTTCGTCGCGGCGAGCCCCGCCGAGGCCGGCTATCACCTGATCCGCTGGCAGGACAGCGGCTTCTGCCAGATCTGGGACGAGACCATCCCGACCACGCCGTGGCCGGCCGGCTATCACCGCGCCAGCCCGAGCGTCGCGACCTTCATCGACGCACTCGCGGTGAAGGACGCCGCGCTCAAGAGCGGCAGCTGCAAGTGGTAAGGTAATCGATCGGGGGACGAAGAACCGGGCAAGGACGCGGGCGTCCTTGCCCGTTCTGATTTCCGAGATGTCGTAGGACCTCCTAGAGCGTTTCACTTTTTGATGGAAGCGTATCCAGCATTAACGAAGTAGTTGGTGCATTCGCCGGGCAGAACGTTTCTGACGAGATGGCCGATGTAGTCGCAGGCCTCGTCGATCGAGCGCTTCTGTGCGATGCGCATCCAGTGCTTGATCTTGGCGAAGACTTGCTCGATCGGGTTGAGGTCAGGTGAGTACGGCGGCAGGTACCATAGCCTTGCGCCGGCTTTCCGGATCATCTGCCGGACGGTCGGCGACTTGTGGCTACCAAGATTGTCCATGACGACGATGTCGCCCGGTTTGAGCACTTTGACGAGTTGCTGTTCGACGTAGGCGCGGAAGCTTTCGCCGTTGATCGGTCCGTCGAAGACGCAAGGCGCGGTGAGCTGGTCGGAGCGTAGGGCACCGAGGAAGGTCAGGGTTCGCCAGTGACCGTGCGGTGCAAAGCCGCGCAACCGCTCGCCCTTGGATCCCCAGCCGCGCAGCGGGGCCATGCTGGTCTTGATCCAGGTTTCGTCAATGAACACCAGTCGGTTTGGATCGAGGCGATCCTGCAAGCTGCGCCAGCGTTGCCGCCGCCGCGCGACGTCGGCGCGGCCCTGCTCAAGGGCGAACAGTGTTTTTTTTGAAGCTGAGACCTTCGCGTCGCAGGAAGGTCCACACCGCCTGGTGCGAGACTTTCACGCCTCGCGCGGCAAGTTCGTCCTTCAGCCCGTGCAACGTGAGATGTGGCGTCTGCCTGTCCGCTCCACGATGAACGATCGATGCGGCTCCAGAACCGGCTTGCGGTGGCCACCAACCTTGCCCGGCGCCACCGAACCCGTCGCGCGATAGCGCTGCCGCCACTTCACGACCGACGACACTGCAACATCGAACCGGGCTGCCACCGCATGGCAACTCTCGCCCGATTCCACCGCCTTTACGGCTCGTTCCCGAAGATCATTCGAAAGAGGTCGGACCATCCGATGCTGGCCTCCGATCCAGCCAGCATCTTGAATCACAAATCGCCGCCCGACGGAATCCCTCCCGATTCAGTTAATCAATGAACCGCTCTAGCCTTGGTCAAGAGCTTTCGTGCCTTGGTGGACCAGGGTAGCGCGGTGCTCACCGCTGTCCAGGACGCTTCGCGCCGGCTACGCCGGTGCCGATGGCATCCTGGACAGCGGCTGCGCGCCGCGCTGTTGGGCTCGGCAGGTCGGGACGAAGGAATGGTCACAAGCGGCCGAACAAAGGAATGAGATAAGCCCAGATCACCCGCACCGGATGATCCTGCCCGATCAGGCTATCGATATCGACCGCTCGCAATTCGACCTGATCGCGCACCGGCTCTCGCAGCCGAGGTGCGCCCCGTGGCACCGCTTCGGCCCGCCGTGCCGACTGCTCCGGCAATTCGCCAAAAAGTCCGTCGTCAGCCATCATTCTCTCCAGCAGATCAGTCTGCCCAGAGAATCACATTCGCCCGACGCGCGGTACAAAAGATTCACAGCCTCGTAGGGTGGGCAAAGCGCAGCGTGCCCACCACCTCCATCGTGGCGCTGGACAGAGCCGACGTGGGCACGGCGCTTTGCGCCTTTGCCCACCCTACAATATCGACGTTTGTCGCTACGTCCCCTTCGGCCGCACGATGGCCCAGCCGATGCGCAGCAGCTGCTGGCGGCCCGTCACCAGCCATTCGAAGGCACGCGGCACTTCCGGCACGATGCCGGGAAAGCGCTTGAGGATGTCCGGTGGCGGCGTGCCGGCGGTGTCGGAGGCGCGCCAGACCACGACGCCGCCGGTCTCGCTGAATTTGGCGTGATTCATCCACGGCGTGCGCGCAGGGTCGGCATCGATGAAGAGATGCGGACGACCTGAATGCAGCGTGATCAGGCTCGCCAGTTGCGTCTCGCCCGCAACGGCGCGCAGGCGGTGGTTGGTGCGGCGGGCGAAGCTGTCGTCGAAGAAGTCCGAGATCGCACGCGCCGGCATCGAGGTCGCGATCTCGCTCGTGCCGGTCCAGGGCAACAGCAGGACGCCCAGGACGACGCCGATGGCCGGGGCCACGACGGCGGCGGCCCACACCATGCGCAGCATCCGCGCGCGGCGCATCGCAATGAGATCGCCCGCCGCGACCACCACGGCAAGCCCGGACATCACCAGCACGACGCCGGCGCCGCCGACGACGGATTCGAGCCCTAGCAGGCCGGAGACCAGCACCCCGCCCAGCACCGGGGCGAGTGCGAAGAAATAGACGAAGTTGCGCGCCAGCGGCGCGACCGGCGGCCGGTAGATGATCGGCGGCTCCTCGCCCTTGCCGGAAAACAGGCCGGTATTGAGGAAGGTCAGTGCCGGGATCGCGGCGGCTCCGAGCACGAGGCCGGCCAGCAGCCAGGCCGCATGCAGGGCGCGGGCACTCAGCTCCGCAACTTGCGGCAGGGCCGGCATCGCCAGCGTCTCCGCCCGCATCAGCCAGACCGCATAGGGCAGCGCCAGCACCGCGACGACGATCAACGCGAACAGCGGATCGAGCGCGCGCAGCGTCCGGCGGCCGCCGGCGGTCGAGACCGCGAACACGGCGAGCAGCAACAGCAGGAAGATCGCCGCGGGCGTCGTCAGCAGCAACAGGCCGGCCTCGATCGACCAGGCGAACCAGGCATTGCCGCGGCGCTGGCCGATGATCTGCCAGGAGTGCAGCAGCAGCAGCGCCCACAGCGGCCGGGCCAGTACGAGGGGGCCGAAATCGAGCGCCGAGGAGGAGAAGGCGAGCACCGTCATAGTCAGCAGCACGGCGAGCACCGCGTGCTGCGAGCCGACCACGGCGCGGGACAGGTGATACAGCGCGATGAAGGTCGCTATCTCGCAGAGCTGGGCCAGCACATAGACGCCGAACATGTGGCCGCCGGCGGCGCGATAGGCGATGTCGGCGAGCCAGACCGCCAAGGGCGGACCGAGGTCGGTGCCGACCTGGTATTCGCGTCCGAAAGCCAGCAGCGTCGCCAAGGTGCCCGGGGGGCTGCGGTAGAACACCAGCGCCACGACGAGCCACATCAAAGCCTGCAGCAGCACGGCGATCCATACGATCAGCCGCGGCCGGGCGCGAATGAGCTCGATGACCAGGGAGGTAAACCGCATGCAACGCCCGAAAGATGCAGCCAACCCGTCCAGCCGGCCCTGTTCGCTCACGATTACTTTGATAAGGGGCGTCGCCCGTCGTGGCAACTTCGGTGTGCTCGTCATGCCCGGGCTCGTCTCGGGCATCCACGTTCTTCGTGCGGCATCAAAGACGTGGATGGCCGGGTCAGGCCCGGCCATGACGAGAGAGCTGGGTTAGCTCCCTAGAGCGCGGCCGATGCGTCGATCTCGACGCTCGCATCCACGTGCACCGCGACCTCGGCCACTGCAAACAGGTCCTGCACCGGCTCGACGGTCCATGGCATGTGCTTGGCGCGCGCGGCGGCGACCGGGGCGAAGAAGCTGCGGTGGTGGATGGTTGGGCCGAGGCGGTCGAGCGCGTCGAGATGCTCGGGGACGGCATAGCCCTTGTGCTGCTCGAAGCCGTAGCCGGGGCAGTCCTGCGCCAGCGCGCACATCAGGCGGTCGCGCGTCACCTTGGCGATGATGGAGGCCGCGGCGATCGACAGCACGATGCCGTCGCCGCCGATCACGGCCTCGCAGTCGCATTCCGTGTCGAGCCGGTCGCGGCCGTCGACGAAGACATGCCTTGGCGCCTCCGGCAGTGCCACCACGGCCCGCTTCAGCGCCCACAGCGAGGCGCGCAGGATGTTGTCGCGATCGATCCGCGAGGGCGAGGCCACGGCAACCGAGACCTGCGCGGTGGCGCAGATCTTGTCGAACAGCTTTTCGCGCTCCTCGGCCGTCAGGCGCTTGGAATCGTCGATGCCGCGCGGGATGCGGTCGGGGTCGAGAATCACTGCGGCCGCCACCACCGGCCCAGCCAGCGGTCCGCGACCGGCCTCGTCGCAGCCGGCGACCGGCCAGACGCCGCGCTTGATCAGCGCGCGCTCGCGGCGAAAGCTCGGGGGAGCGACGGCAATGATACCTCTCTTGCCGGCGGGAGCGGCCATGGCTTGGGCCGCAGCCGTCTTGGCTGCCTTGGCCGGCGCGGCCTTGTTCGCAGCAGCCTTCTTACCCGGCTTATTAGGCGCGTCTTTGGCCGGCTTGGTGGCGGACTTGTCCCGAATCATGGCCGGGATCGTGCGCAAGGCGCCCGGCCTGCGCAACCGGGAACCTCGCACAATTCCCGCTATTCAGGCCGCCTACTCCGCCAGATGCACCCGCCGGTCGTCGCCGACATCGATGCCGGGCGCGACCACGACCTCCCAGGGATGACCGTCGGGGTCGGCAAAATAACCGGAATAGCCGCCGTAGTGGGTCTCGTGCGCGGTCTTCACCAGCTTCGCCCCCTTGCCGAGCGCGAAGGCCATCACCGCATCGACCTCCTCGCGGGTCCGACAGTTCCAGGCGATCGTCATGCCGCGGAAGGCCTGCGGCCTTGGCTGGTCCGGCAGCCCCGCGTCGGCCGCGAGCTGATCCCAGCCATACAAGGCGAGCACGGGACCACCGGTATCGTAGAACGCGACGGCCTCGCCGGTCGCCTTCAGCCGGCGCGAGAAACCGAGCGCGTCGTAGAAAGCGATGCTGGCGCGGAGGTCGCTGACGCCGAGCGTAATGACCGTGAGACGCGGCACCGGCACATTGAGTTCCCCTGGCATGCGACGCCTCTTCCGTTTCCGATCAGAACAGGCTGAGCTGGTCGCCGTTCCGCTTCGGCCGCGCAAAGTGATCCGTCGTCAGCTTGGAGCGCCGCTTGTTCAGCCCGAGCCGCTCGCAGGCGATCTCGAAGCGGCGGCCGATGGTCCAGGCCATCGGTCCGGTGCCCTTCATTCGCTCGCCCCATTTCGCATCGTAGTCGCGCCCGCCGCGCATGTCGCGGATCAGGGTGAAGACGTGGCGGTAGCGGTCCGGATAATTCGCCATCAGCCATTCGCGGAAGAGATCGCGTACCTCCAGCGGCAGCCGCAGCAGCACATAGGAGGCTTCCTTGACACCGGCATGGGCGGCGGCATCGAGAATGCGCTCGATCTCGCAATCGTTCAGCGCGGGGATCATCGGCGCCACCATCACGGTGGTCGGAATGCCGGCGTCCGAGAGCTGCTTCAGCGCCTCCAGCCGCTTCGGCGGCGTCGCGGCGCGCGGCTCCATTGTGCGGGCCAGTTTCGGATCGAGCGAGGTCACTGATATCGCGACCTTGGCGAGGTTGCGCTTGGCCATCCGCGCGAGAATGTCGATGTCGCGCAGCACCAGCGCCGATTTGGTGACGATGCCGACGGGATGGCCGGCACGTTCCAGCACCTCGAGGATGCCGCGCATGATCTGGTGCTCGCGCTCGATCGGCTGATACGGATCGGTGTTGGTGCCGATCGCGATCATCCGCGGCTCGTAGCCGGGGGCGGCGAGCTCCTTCTCCAGCAGCGAAGGCGCCTCGGGTTTCGCAAACAGCTTCGATTCGAAATCGAGGCCCGGCGACAGGCCGAGATAGGCGTGGGTCGGCCGGGCGAAGCAGTAGACACAGCCGTGCTCGCAGCCGCGATAGGGATTGATCGAGCGGTCGAAGCCGATGTCGGGTGAGTCGTTACGGGTGATCACCTTGCGCGACGTGTCGACTGCGACCGTGGTCTTGAACGGCGGCAGCTCTTCCAGGCTCTGCCAGCCGTCATCGAAAGCAACGCGCGCCTCGGCCTCGTAGCGGCCGCTGGCATTGGACTGCGCCCCCCGCCCTCGCCGGCGGGCGCGGTCGATGGCGACGCCGAGTTCCGGAAAATCAGAGTCCGCACCCGCCGGCTCGGAGGGCGCCTTGACCGGCGGGTGCTTGAGAGCATGAGAGGATGCTGCTGGACTCATGAAGCGAAGATAGCATGCGGAAGGAACAAATCAAGAACACAAATGAGAAATGGAAAAACAACCCATGCAAAGCGGCCGCCCAGATTTCGAGCGTGGTCCTTTGACCTCACGCAACAAGGCTGTCGTAACGATCTCGTTTGATGTCGGAGGGGGATCGATCGCGCCGGAACAAAGTTGGTGACGATCGCGGCCCTTGGCTCGGCAACAATCGGCAGGAACATGACAAATCAACAACAATCAGCTGCCGCGAGCAGCGATCTCAATCTGCTTGATCGCTACTGGCGCGCCGCCAACTACCTCTCCGTCGGGCAAATCTATCTGCTCGACAATCCGCTGCTGCGCGAGCCGCTGCGGGCCGAGCACATCAAGCCGCGCCTGCTCGGCCATTGGGGCACGACGCCGGGTTTGAACTTCATCTACGCCCATCTCAACCGCGTCATCCGCGCGCTCGATCTCGACGTGATCTATGTCTGCGGCCCCGGGCATGGCGGTCCCGGCATGGTCGCCAACACTTATCTGGAGGGCAGCTACAGCGAGATCTATCCCGAGATCGCCCGCGATGCGGACGGCATGCGCAGGCTGTTCAGGCAGTTCTCCTTTCCCGGCGGCATCCCGAGCCATGCGGCGCCGGAAACGCCGGGCTCGATCCACGAGGGCGGCGAACTCGGCTACGCGCTGGTGCACGCCTACGGCGCTGCCTTCGACAATCCCGATTTGATCGTCGCCTGCGTCATCGGCGACGGCGAGGCCGAGACCGGCCCGCTGGCTGCGTCCTGGCACTCCAACAAGTTCCTGAACCCCGCCCATGACGGCGCGGTGCTGCCGATCCTGCATCTCAACGGCTACAAGATCGCCAATCCGACCGTGCTGGGGCGGATGCGAGATGCGGAAATCCGCGATCTCTTTCGCGGTTTCGGCCACGAGCCGCTGTTCGTCGAGGGTGACGATCCCAAATTGATGCACCAGGCCATGGCGGACGCGCTCGACGTCGCGCTCGCCAGCATCCGTTCGATCCAGCAGCACGCCCGCGACAGGCGCAGCAGCGTCGAGCGGCCGCGCTGGCCGATGATCGTGCTGCGCAGCCCGAAGGGCTGGACCGGCCCTAAGGAGGTCGACGGCAAGAAGGTCGAGGGCTTTTGGCGCGCGCATCAGGTCCCCGTCGCCGGCTGCCGCGACAACCCGGCGCACCTGAAAGTGCTCGAAGACTGGATGCGCAGCTACGAGCCTGAAAAGCTGTTCGACGCGAGCGGCGCCCTCGTTCCCGAGCTTCAGGCGCTCGCGCCTCGCGGCGACCGCCGCATGGGTGCCAACCCGCATGCCAATGGCGGCCTGCTCAAGAAGGAGCTGAAGCTGCCGGACTTCCACCGCTTCGCGATCGAGGTGCCGCAGCCCGGCGGCGTCATGGCCGAAGCGACGCGCGAGCTCGGCAAGTTTCTGCGCGACGTCATCCGCCTCAACGCGAAGGAGCGCAACTTCCGCATCATGGGCCCGGACGAGACAGCATCAAACCGGCTGGACGCCGTGTTTGAGGCGACCGAGCGCGTCTGGATGGAGCCGATCGAATCCTACGACGTGCATCTGGCGCAGGATGGCCGCGTCATGGAGGTGCTGAGCGAGCATCTCTGCCAGGGCTGGCTCGAGGGCTATCTGCTCACCGGGAGGCACGGCTTCTTCTCGTGCTACGAGGCCTTCATCCACATCGTCGATTCCATGTTCAACCAGCACGCCAAATGGCTGAAGGTCACGCGCGAGCTGCCATGGCGGCGCCCGATCGCATCGCTCAATTATCTCCTGACCTCGCATGTCTGGCGCCAGGACCATAACGGCTTCAGCCATCAGGATCCCGGTTTCGTCGATCTCGTCGCCAACAAGAAGGCCGATATCGTCCGCATCTACTTCCCGCCGGATGCCAACACGCTGCTGTGGATCGCCGACCATGCCTTACGCACCTACAACCGCATCAACGTCATCGTCGCCGGCAAGCAGCCGGCGCCGCAATGGCTGTCGATGCGGGACGCCGCTACGCATTGCGATGCCGGAATCGGCATCTGGAGCTGGGCGGGGACGGAGAAGGCTGGCGACGAACCGGACGTGGTGATGGCCTGCGCCGGCGATGTCCCGACGCTGGAGACGCTCGCCGCCGTCGATCTCTTGCGCAAGACCCTGCCGGATTTGAAGATCCGCGTCGTCAACGTCGTCGACCTCATGACGCTGCAGCCGAAGGATCAGCATCCGCACGGCCTGTCCGACCGCGACTTCGACAGCCTGTTCACGCGCGACAAGCCCGTCATCTTCGCCTATCACGGCTATCCCTATTTGATCCACCGGCTGACCTATAGCCGCACCAACCATGCCGGCATGCATGTGCGCGGCTTCGCCGAGGAAGGCACCACGACGACGCCGTTCGACATGGTCGTGCTCAACGAGCTCGACCGCTACCACCTCGCGATCGAGGCGATCGAACGCGTGCCCGGACTCGCGGACAAGGCCGCGCGGGCCAAGCAGCAATTCCGCGACAAGCTGATCGAGCATTCGCGCTATGTGCGCGAGCACGGCGAGGACATGCCGGAGATCCGAGACTGGGTCTGGCCCAACAGCTCCGGCGGCACCACGCCTGCCGAAGCCGGCGACTAGCCATGTCGGACATGGTCCTCGTCCTCAATTCGGGATCGTCGAGCATCAAGTTCGGCCTGTTCGACATCTCGGCGGCCGAGCCCGTCCTGCTCTGCAAGGGCCTGCTCGACGAGCATGAGGCAAGACCGCGCCTCGTGGTGAAGAGTTCGGCGGGCGACGACCTGTTCGCGGCGCGGAAGGAGGCGCCGGCCGCCGACGGCGGCCATTTGTTCGCCGACGTGCTCGCCTTCATCGAGAGCAGGTTCGGCGCGCACGGCCTGTGCGCGGTGGGTCACCGTATCGTCCACGGCGGGCCGGATTATTCAGGCCCGGTCGTGCTGACGGACGACGTCACCGCTAAGCTGGCGGCATTGACGCCGCTGGCGCCGCTGCACCAGCCGCGCTGCCTCGCGCCCGTCCGCGCGCTTGCGGCGATCCGGCCTGCGCTGATGCAGATCGCCTGCTTCGACACCGCCTTCCACCACAGCCTCGCGCCGTCCGCGCGCCGCTTCGCGATTCCGCGGCACTATGAAGAGCGCGGCGTCCGACGCTACGGCTTTCATGGCCTCTCCTTCGAATATGTCGCGGGCCGCCTCGCCGCGATCGCGCCCGAGCTCATCGCCAAGCGCAGCGTCATCGCCCATCTCGGCAACGGCGCCAGCCTGTGCGCGTTGCACCACGGCCGCAGCCTCGACACCACGATGGGACTGACGCCGCTCGACGGCCTCGTCATGGGCACCCGCTGCGGCACCATCGATCCCGGCGTGCTGCTTTATCTGCAGCAGCATGAGAAGATGTCGGCCGAGCAGATCCAGCACCTGCTCTATCACGAGTCAGGCCTCTTCGGCGTCTCCGGCATCTCCGCGGACATGCGAACGTTGCTGGCGAGCGGCGAGGCCGGGGCGCGGGAGGCGGTCGAGCTCTTCAGTTTCCGCGCGGCACAGCAGATCGCGATGATGGCCACAACACTCGGCGGGCTCGACTGCCTGGTCTTCACCGGCGGCATCGGCCAGCATGCCAAGGAGATTCGCAGCGCGATCTGCGAGCGGCTCGGCTGGCTCGGCGTGCGCATCGATGCTGCGGCGAACGACGCCGCGCGCGAGCGGATCGGCGCTGGCGGAAGTGCTATTGATGTGTTCGTCATCCCGACCGATGAAGAGATGACGATCGCCCACCATTGCGCGGCGCTGATCCGTGGACGCCGGGCCGCCGCGCCTCAGTGACCGCTGCCGGTCAGGAGCTGAAAACTCCCCATCGCGACCTCGATCAGGATCAGCACCACGACCGCTATCTCCAGGCGGAGCGAGCGCTGGGTATCGATGATGTCGGTCAGCGCGTTGGCGGTCTCCGACACCGCGGCAAGCTTGCGCTCGAGCGTGTCGAGGCGCTCCTTCAGCTCGTACTCGTCCTCCAGGCGCGAATAGAGCCGATCGAGCTCGGGCTTCTCCCAGAGCACGTCGGGCTTCTCGGCGATGGCGACGCGGCCGGCGACCCGCTGCTGCACCAGCAGTGCGTTGCCGATCAATTGCAGGATGCCCTTGCGCCGTTGCGGCGTGCGGCCGTGTTCGGCGAGCTCCCGTGCAAACGGCTCGATCACGTCGAAGACCGCGGCGACGCGGCGCTCGTCGCGCGCCAGCGACGTGCTCTTGGCGAGCGCATCCGCAACCAGCAGCAGCCGGTCGTCGGAAAATTTGGCAAGGCAGATCGGCCCGCCCGGCTGGATCGCCTCGGCGGCCTCATCGCTGCAGAGCTGGGCCTGCGCGATCTCTTCTTCGTAGGGGCTGAGCTCTCCGGTCACGCGTGACGTCAGGTTGTCGATGAGCACCTTCTCCTCCGACGGGAGCAGGCCGATCAGCACCACGACGCCGTAGCGGAAGATCACGGCAAGACCGGCATGGACCCGGTAGGCCGCCGGGGTGGAAGAAACCAGCGTCCCGATCTCCAGGCCAGAAGCATTGATGCGGTCCCCCAGCATCAGCGCCCGGATCCGCAAGGTGGCCGCGGCCTGCTTCGGCGAGAGCGGCGCCGCGCCGACGGCGATCTGATCGGCGTTCATATCAGGCCTCTCCTGCGCGCAAGATCACACATTTTCATTCGACCTTTCCTGCAAGCTGCATCCTCAGCGGCGAGGGGCCGGGGCCGGCGCAGCGAGAATGCCGCCATGAAGCCGGGGCTAATACTGTCCGGCGGGCTTGTGCCGAAACAATCGGCAATATGACCAACCCGCGCAGGACACTTTTGGCTGCTATGACCGCCGAGGGTTTACCATCGCATGCCGCGGCACCGCCGGAAAGTTGCACTCGGCCACGCTTCGGGTTTATGACAGCCTCATGCAGCGCTACGCTTCTCCCGAAATACGGACATTGAAGCCTCGATCATGCTGAGCGTCATCATTCCGACCGAAGGCGTCGAACAGACGGCAGTGGCGACTCTGGCCGCGCTGGTGCCCGGCGCCGCCGCCGGTGTCGTCCGGGAAGTGCTCCTGGTCGACGGCACCCGCAACGGGGTGATCGAGCGCGTCGCCGACGTCGCAGGCTGCCGTTTCGTCGGCTTCGAGGGGACCTCGCAGGGCGCCGCGCTCGCCGCCGGCGCGCTCCAGGCGCGTTCGCCCTGGTTGATGTTCCTGCCCGCCGGCGCCGTGCTGGAAACCGGCTGGATCGAGGAGACCACCCAGTTCATCCAGGCGGTCTCGAGCAGCGGGCGGGACCGGGCCGCGGTGTTCCGCTATGCGCGCTCGCCTTATGCAGATACCGGATTGCGTGACATGCTCCGGGCCGCGGCGCGCGGGTTGATTGGCCCGCTCGGCGGCCAGGGACTTCTGATTGCCCGTGATCATTACGATCGGATCGGCGGCTACCCCCCGCAGGCTCGGCATTCCGAGGCACAGCTGCTCCGGCGGCTCGGCCGTTCGTCCCGCACCATGCTGCGTAGCCGCATCGTCATGATCAACTGAGATCAGCCGATACTTGCCAAAGTCAAATAATTATTTGACAATGGCAATTATCGAGGTGATCCATGCCGATCGACGCTACCGACGACCCCATTGCAGCGGTCCGCGCCTTCAACCGCTTCTATACCCGCAAGCTTGGCGTGCTCGACCAGCATCTGGGAGAGAGCCCGTTTTCCCTCAGCGAGGCCCGGGTGCTGTATGAGCTCGCGCAGCGCAACGAGCTGGCGGCCAAAGAGATCGGAGGCGAGCTCGGTCTCGACCCCGGCTATCTCAGCCGCATCGTCCAGAGCTTCGATGAAAAGGGGCTGATCGCGCGAAGGCCCCTGCCCGCGGATCGCAGGCAATATCAGCTCAGCCTCACCGCCAAGGGCCGCCAGGCGTTCGCCAAGCTGAACCTGAGCTCGCAGAACGAGGTCGCTGCAATGCTGGCTCAGCTTTCGGCCAGCGATGTATCGCGGCTGACGCAGGCCATGGCAACCATCGAATCCGTGCTGGAGCAACGCCGAAGCCAGCCCGCCGCCGTCATGCTGCGCAGCCATCGCGTCGGCGACATGGGCTGGGTCATCTCCCGACAGGGCGTCGCCTATGCCACGGACTACAATTGGGACATCAGCTACGAGGCGCTGGTTGCCGAGATCTGCGCGCAGTTCATCACGAACTACGACGCCGCGCGCGAGCATTGCTGGATCGCGGAATTGGGCGGTGAGCCGGTCGGCTCGGTCTTCCTGGTCAAGGCAACGGACGAGATCGCCAAGCTGCGCCTGTTGCAGGTGGAGAAGAAGGCGCGGGGCCTCGGCGTCGGCCGCGCGCTGGTCGAGCAGTGCATCCAGGGCGCACGAGAAAGAGGTTACAGCAAGATGACGCTGTGGACGCAGAGCATCCTGGTCGCCGCGCGCGGCATCTACAAGAGTGCAGGCTTCAAGCTGGTCGCCACCGAGCCGCATCACAGTTTTGGGCAGGATCTGATCGGCGAGACCTGGGAAATGGATCTGTGATCTCGCAAACTGCGATTGGGCAGCACGCGCGATGCGCATTGATGTGCCCTCGCCCCTTGTGGGAGAGGGCAGCGACGCTGGTAGGCAGAAGCTCACTTGGGTGAGGGGTATGTCTCAGCGAACGTCGGTGCGCGCGGAGAGAACCCCTCATCCGGCGCTTCGCGCCACCTTCTCCCACAAGGGGAGAAGGAAGAAGTCCGCTCACGCCGTCGCGCCCTGCGCCTTCGGCCTTCGCAGATGCTCGTCCAGCCGCGGCATGATCTCGACGAAATTGCAGGGCCGCGTGCGATAGTCGAGCTGGGCCGCGAGGATGCCGTCCCAGCCGTCGCGGCAGGCGCCGGGAGAGCCCGGCAGGCAGAAGATGTAGGTCGCACCTGCAACGCCCGCCGTGGCGCGGCTCTGGATCGTCGACGTGCCGATCTTGGCGTGGCTCAGCATGTGGAACGCGATCGAGAAACCGTCCATGCGCTTTTCGAACAGCGGCTCGACTGCCTCCGGCGTGACGTCGCGCCCGGTAAAGCCGGTGCCGCCGGTGCTGATGACGACGTCGACGCCGGCATCCGCGATCCAGCGGCGAACGACGTCACGGATCGCCTCGATATCGTCGGTGACGATCTCGCGTGCGGCGAGACGATGGCCGGCAGCGGTGAGACGATCGACCAGCGTCTGGCCGGACTTGTCATCCGCCAGTGCGCGCGTGTCCGACACCGTGAGCACCGCGATATTGAGCGGGATGAACTGCTTGGTTTCGTCGATGGAAGCCATGTCGCATCTCTCGTGTCCCGGACCAGGTGCGGCGCATCAGCGCCGCGCCGCAGAGCCGGGACCCATTCGGGAGGTATGGGAAACCGGCATTGTGGGCCCCGGCTCTGCAGCGCACCGCTGAAGAAGCGCTGCGCCGCGTCCGGGGCACGCAATCTTCGCTACAGCGCCCCCGCTCCGAACGTGTTGCAGGCCTGGACCGTGCCCTGCTGATAGCCGGTCATGAACCATTGCTTGCGCTGCGCCGCCGAGCCGTGGGTGAAGGAATCCGGGACGACGCGGCCCGTCGACTGGCGCTGCAGCGTATCGTCGCCGATCGCGCTCGCCGTGCTCAGCGCTGCCTCGATGTCGCCGGGCTCGAGGAAGTTCGGACGCTTCTTGGCCTCGCGATTGACCCAGACGCCGGACAGGCAATCGGCCTGCAACTCGACCTTGACCTGGAGCGCATTCGCCTCCGCCTTCGAGCCCGCCTGCTGCTGCAGCCGCGTCACCCGCGGAATGATGCCGAGCTGGTTCTGGATGTGGTGGCCGACCTCGTGCGCGATGATGTAGGCGGTGGTGAAATTGCACGCCGACTTGCCGGAGCAGCCGCGGAAGCGCGTCTCGACCTCGCGGAAGAAACCGGTGTCGAGGAAGATGGTGCGGTCCGGCGGACAATAGAACGGGCCCATCGCCGATTGCGCCATGCCGCAGCGCCCGCCATTGGTGGCGTTGCGGAACAGCACGATCTTCGGCCCGGTATAGGATTGGCCCGAGGCCTGGAAGATCTCGCTCCAGCGATCGTCGAGCTCGCCGAGGATTCCGGAGATCATGCTGCCCATCTCGTCGGTCGGCGCGCCGCGCTTGCCGGAGGAGGCCTGGCGGTCGGTCTGGTAGCTCGGGGCATGGCCGCCGCCGGTGAGGATCTCGGCGCCGCCGATCAGGATGCGCGGATCGATGCCGAAGGCGTAACCGACGAGACCGAGGATGATGATGGTGCCGATGCCGAGCCCGCCGCCGCCCATCGGCAGGCCGAATCCGCCGCCAAAGCCGCCACCTTCGTCGCGACGATCCTCGATGTCGTCGCTGCGGCGGAAGTCATCGTAACGCATGGCGGCCTTCCTTTGGGGTCCCTGATTCAGGTTCGTCGGTGTCGTCCGGCGCATAAACGCGAAAGCTCAACGCGCCACACACGTAAAATTTCCGTTGCTTTTATCAATATCGTGGCCGGCAAAAATTGCCTAGTGCGGCAACATGCCGATGCCAGCAATTTTTTCCGAGGGTCGAGCAATTTTTTCCGAGAGAAATTTGCGGCCTTTTTCAAGCCACGATTGCTTTCGCCAGCCAGCGACGCGCGAAATGCACTGTAAAATACGGCGAATGCGCGCGACGACATGCGCGCAGAACGCGACTTGAGGCCTGCTCAGCAAAGCGGCGGGTTAAGTCGATTTTTACTTTGCCGCTTCAATGTAACGATCAGTCGGTTGTTTGGTCCCGCGTCGCCGACAGCGTCGCCTGAGTCAGAGTTCTTGAGTCATGGTAGAGTCGCGTCGCGGGGCGTCTGCAAGGGCGCCCCGCACAAATTTTGAGTCTCCGTCGCATCGCGTCATCCTCGGTGATTGCGTCGCCGAGATGTCGAAACTTCAGGCCGGTTCGGTCGATCTCGTGTTCGCCGACCCGCCCTACAATCTCCAGCTCAAGGGCGATCTCAAGCGCCCCGACGAATCCCACGTCGACGCCGTCGACGACGACTGGGACAAGTTCGATTCGTTCTCCGCCTATGACGATTTCACCCGCGCCTGGCTGCTTGCCGCACGCCGCGCGATGAAGCCGTCGGCGACGATCTGGGTGATCGGCTCCTATCACAACATCTTCCGCGTCGGCGCGATCATGCAGGACCTCGGCTTCTGGCTCCTGAACGACATCGTCTGGCGCAAGTCGAACCCGATGCCGAATTTCCGCGGCCGCCGCTTCACCAACGCGCACGAGACCATGATCTGGGCCGCGCGCGACGAGAAGGCCAAGGGTTACACGTTCAATTACGAGGCGCTGAAGGCCGCCAACGAGGACGTGCAGGCACGGTCCGACTGGCTGATTCCGCTCTGCACCGGCGAGGAGCGCCTCAAGGGCGCCGACGGCAAGAAAGTGCATCCGACGCAGAAGCCCGAAGGCCTGCTCGCGCGCGTGCTGCTGTCCTCGTCGAAGCCCGGCGATCTCGTGATCGACCCCTTCAACGGCACCGGCACCACCGGCGCGGTGGCCAAGCGCCTCGGCCGCTCCTATATCGGCTTCGAGCGCGACAAGACCTATGCCAAGGCCGCCGAAGCGCGCATCGCCGCGGTCGAGCCGCTGCCGGAAGCGAGCCTCGCCCCGTTCATGACCGCGCGCGAGGCGCCTCGGGTCGCGTTCTCCGAGCTGATCGAGCGCGGCATGATCATGCCCGGCACGAAGCTGTTCGACGCCAAGAAGAAGCTCGGCGCGCTGGTGCGCGCCGACGGCGCCATCATGTTCGGCGACAAGGTCGGCTCGATCCACCGCATCGGCGCGGTGGCGCAAGGCGCCCAGGCCTGCAACGGCTGGACCTTCTGGCACGTCGAGACCAAGAAGGGTCTCAAGCTGATCGACGAGCTGCGCGCCGAAATCCGCGCCGGCATGACGGCGGAGTGATTCGATCGTGATCTCGTAGGGTGGGCAAAGCGAAGCGTGCCTACGTCCTGCCCAATTGATGCGAGGACGTGAGCACGGCGCAAGTGCGCCTTTGCCCACCCTACGGCGCGCCTTGAATGCCGCCTCAACCAGGACTAGACTCCCCCGATCAGCCTCCGTCCTGGCGGGCCCGCTCCCATGCGACGACAGTCCGAGACATTGCTGTTGGTGCCGCTGCTGCCGATCTTCCTGGTCGGCATGTTTCCGATGTTCCTGATCGCCCTGCTCGGCTTCTTCGGCCTCGCATTGTTCGGCGTGCTGGTGATCTGCGTCGGGCTCGCCAGCAGCAACGAGGCGCACGACAATTTCAATCACGACGTCATCGTGCACGGCTATGCGCGCGGATCGGAGCGGGCGGCGCAGGCGTCCGACATGCATCTCGCCGCGCGGCTCGGGCTGCGCCTTGAGGCGGTCGGCGCCGCGATGGTCATTACGGCGGCAATCGGTCTTTGTTACGCCGGTTGATCTGCGTCGCGCGCAGATGCCGCCCGGCGAACTCGCCGGTTGCTCCCGCCGACGCGGTTAAGGCAAGAGAGGCGGCGCGGCACTGACGCTGCATTTGCGCCTGGCAATAAATCCTGGGGAGACCGATGCTCAAATTCTATTTCAACGGATCGCCGAACCCGACCAAGGTCGCGCTTTACCTGGAAGAAGCAGGCCTGCCGTACGAACCGGTGAAGATCGACACCCGCAAGGGTGAGCAATTCACGCCGGACTATCTGAGGATCAATCCGAACGGCAAGGTGCCAGCGATCGACGACGACGGGACGATCGTGTTCGACTCGAACGCCATCCTGCTCTATCTCGCCGAGAAGACCGGCAAGTTCCTGCCCGCCGCCAGCCTGCGCGGCGAGACGCTGTCATGGCTGATGTTCGTCGCCACCGGCGTCGGCCCCTATTCGGGCCAGGCCGTGCACTTCAAGCATTTTGCGCCGAAGGACCAGAACCACGACTACGCCCACAACCGCTACCAGTACGAGACCGATCGCCACTACAAGATTCTCGACGCTCGGCTCGAAGGCCGCCGCTACATGGTCGGCGACAGCTATTCGATCGTCGACATGGCGCTGTGGGGCTGGGCGCGGATGCTGCCGTTCAAGCTCGGCGACGACGCCTTTGCGCGATACCCGAACGTGAAGCGGCTGCTCGACGAGATCTCGGCGCGCCCCGCAGCAGAGCGCGCGATCGCCCTCAAGGACAAGTTCACCTTCAAGGCCGAGATGGACGACGAGGCGCGCGCCAACATGTTCAAGCACATGACGACCAAGGTCGCCTGATCGCGCGACGTCAGCTGGGGCCACGCGCATGCGCGTGGCCCTTTGCTTTCGCGGCTCAGGCGGCGTGGACCGAGCTCAGGAACCTGGCGACTTCCTGCTTCAGCCGGCTGCTGTCGGCAGACAGCGAACGCGCCGCAGACAGCACCTGGGACGAGGCCGATCCGGTTTCGGAAGCGCCGCGCTGCACGTCGCCGATATTGGTCGAGACGCGCTGCGTGCCGTGCGCCGCTTGCTGGACGTTGCGGGAAATCTCCTGCGTCGCCGCGCCCTGCTGCTCCACGGCGGCGGCGACCGCCGACGAGATCTCCGACAGCCGCTCGATGGTGCCGCTGATCTCCCTGATGGCGCCGACCGACTGCTCGGTCGCAACCTGGATGTTGGAGATCTGCTGGCCGATCTCGCCGGTGGCTTTCGCGGTCTGCTCGGCCAACGCCTTGACCTCGGAAGCGACCACGGCAAAGCCGCGGCCGGCATCGCCGGCGCGCGCCGCCTCGATGGTGGCATTCAGCGCCAACAGGTTGGTCTGGCCGGCGATGGTGCTGATCAGCTCGACCACGTCGCCGATTCGCGCGGCGGCCTTGGAGAGTTCACCGACATGTGCGTTGGTCTTGCTCGCCTGACCGACGGCCTCGCCGGCGATCCGGGCGGATTCCTGCACCTGGCGGGCGATCTCGGACACCGAGGAGGAGAGCTCCTCGGTCGCCGAGGCGACCGCCTGCACATTGGCCGACGCCTCCTGCGAGGCGCTGGCCACCTCCGTCGACAAATCCTGCGCCCGCGAGGCGGTCGTGGTCAAAGTGCCGGCGGAGGCTTCGAGCTCGTTCGACGCCGACGACACCGTGTCGACGATCTCGCCGACGGCCTGCTCGAACTGCTCCGCCAGCTTGGCCATGTCCTGCTTGCGGCTTTCGGCTTGTCGCGCCTCGAGCTCGGCCTGCTCGGCGCGCATTCGCTCGGTCTCGATCATGTTGTCCTTGAACACCTGGATCGCCTTGGCCATGTCGCCGATCTCGTCGGCCTTGCCGCGACCGGGAATCTCGACCGCGAGATTGCCGCCGGCAATCAGCCCCATCGCACGCGTCATCGAGGTCAGGGGACCGACGATGCTGCGGGCGATCAGGAAGGCGACGATGCTGCCGAACAGGATGGCAAGACCGCCTGCAACTTCCTGAATGGTCGTCGTGCCGGCGATGACGTCTTCGGCATGGGTGCGCGAATCCTGATAGTCCTTCTTCAGGGTCGTTTCAGCGGCCTTGAGCCTACCGATGCTGTCGACGATGAGGGGCGCGAGATTCTTGTGGTAGATCTCGTCGGCCTGGAGCATCGCGGCGGAGGTCGTCTCGAACGCGGCTTTGTAGATGCCGAGCGCGGTCTTCACCGGCGCGAGCGTGGATCGCAATTCCCCTGCCTGCGGGCTCTTTTCGATCGCCGCGAGCCGTTGCGCCGCCCTGTCCACGCTGGCCCGGAAGTTGGCCGGCCCCTGGGTGTCGCGCAGGGCCAGGAAGCGCCAGTTGGCGACACGAACGAGAAGGACCCTGGATTCGAGGTCGGCAACGAGCGCCGCGGTGTCTTCGTCGACGGCTGCGCGCGCCGTATCGACCAGCTTGGCCATTTTCACGGCCAGCTCTTCGCCGCTCGGCAGCAACGTCGCCTTGCCCGTTCTCGCCTCGTTGACGGCGTCTCCGAGGTTGTCACGCAGGCGTCGCATCTTGGCGACGTCGTCGATGAGGCCGTTGTAGAGCGCCCGCCGCTCCTCCGAGAGCGTCCCCTTCGCGCCGACCCGCAACAGCTCGGTCGCCGCGGTTTCGCGCTCTTGCGCCTCTTTCATCGCGGGTTCGTTGGCATCGTAGATGTAGCGCAGATTGGCGCGCTGGATGGCCTGAAGGTGGGTCGATATCTCCAGCACCCGCGCCGTGCTGTCCGAGAGCGCGGATTGTCTCGCGACCTGATCCTGCACCGCCCGCAAATTCCAGACCGCCACCACGGCCATCACGAGACCAACCGCCACCAGGGCCATGAAGCCTGCGTACAGGCGTCCCCTGATCCGCAAACGAAACTTCGGCATTCCCACTGTCCACCAAGATGCATTTCACTTCGAGCGGCCGAACGAATCCGGCGATCGTCAGCGGCCACCCCGGCAGCCGCGCGTCGCGCCCTCGCGACCCACGCTGCACCGCGACACAATGGGGGACACTCCTTAATTGAACCTTCAAATTCTTCGCGCGCATGCGCATCGGCGCACATGGACCTGCTGATATTATCGGCAGCTATGCGAAGTCATGCAAGAATCTGCAGCGGCGTGCATAGCGTGCACGCAAATCCCTAGAAAACGCTGGCCTGCTGCAATTTGCCGAGTGCGTGCTCGACCACTTCGAGCGTGTAGGGCTTCTGGACGACCGGCACCGAGGCAAGCTCGGCCGGAAGCGGCGCGCGCTCGCCATAGCCGGTTGCGAAGATGAAGGGCACGCCGATCTCTTTCAGTTTCTGCGCCACCTTGATGCTGCTCTCGTTGCCGAGGTTGAGATCGAGCAGGGCAAAGCTCGGCCGCGAACGCTCGATCGAACGCAGCGCCTGATCGACGCTGGCGGCGGTGTCGACGTGGCGGGCGCCGAGATCGAGCAGGATGACCTCCGCCGCCATTGCGATGATCAGATTGTCCTCGACAATCAGCGCGGTCTCGGACAGTCGGGGACGACTGGACTGCTGCTCCTCGATGCGCATGGCGGCTCCTGCTATTGATGGCACGAATTCTACGAAATTTGCGGGGATGACGAACTTCGCCTGCACTCCCAGAAGATCGAAGCGGATCTCGGCATCGCCCTTGAGATCGAACGGCACCGAGCGTTCGATGATCGTGGTGCCGAAGCCCCGCCGCGAGGGCGGCTGCACCGGCGGGCCGCCGCTTTCCTTCCATTCGATCACGAGACTCGACGACGGATCGAGCCGCCAGACCACCTCGACGCTGCCGGTGGAATCGGCGAGCGCGCCATATTTGGCGGAATTGGTCATCATCTCGTGGACGACGAGCGCCAGCGTCGCAAACGCCTTGGGATCGAGCGCGACGTCGGGCCCGCCCATCTTGATCCGGCCTGCACGCGCGCCGAGATAGGCGCCGGCCTCGGATTCGACGAGGGTCCGCAGCGCCACCGGCGCCCAGTTCAGATTGGTGATCTGGTCGTGGGCGCGGGCCAGAGCCTGGATGCGACCGCCGAGGACGCTGGCAAACTCCTCCACGTTCGTCGCGGTGTCCTTGCTCTGCGCGACCAGCGCGCGGACCAGGCTCAGGATGTTGCGGACGCGGTGATTGAGCTCGGCGATCATCAGCTCCTGCCGCTCCTGCGCACCGCGGCGCTCACGCGCGGCGAGATCGGACAATTGCAAGATCACTTCCAGCAGAGTGACGCGTAGGCTCTCGGCGATGCGGATGTCGGCCGCCGACCACGGTTTCGACTGGCCTGCCACCGTCTCCTGCCAGAGCTCGAAACTCTTGCGCGGCGTCAGGCGTGGGCCGTTCGGACCTTCGTCGTAGACCTTGTCGGGAGCGCCGGCCCAATTCACGGACCGCGTGACCTCGCGCCGGAAGAAGATCAGGCAGTCGCGCGGCGTTCGCGAGATCGGAATGGCGAGAAACCCCGCGGCGCGGTCGCGGAACGCCTGGCCGGCGGCATAGATCTTGGCGATCTCGGCGCTGGCGAAGATGCGCCCCGGCGAATTCCGGTTGATGAAGGCGACGAGATCCTTCACCTCGTCCTCGGTCGGCGTCTCGCCCTGGAGCGCGATCTTGTTGTCGGACCACACTGCGACGCCATCGCAGTCGATCATCTTGCGATAGTCGCCGAGGAAATCGACGATCGCGCGCCGACTGTGCTCGTGCGAGGCTGCGATCTCGATCAGCCGCTCCTGGACCTGATGGGCGCGGGCTTCATAGGCGACGTCGCCCTCGCGTTCGCGTCCCTCGACGATCCAGGAGAACATCTGCCCGAACAGCTCGGACGCCGTCCGCTTGTCGAACGAGATGTAGCGCGGCGAATAATGATGGCAGGCGAACAGGCCCCACAGCTTGCCGTCACGCAGGATCGAGACCGACATCGAGGCGGCAACGCCCATGTTGCGCAGATATTCGATGTGGATCGGCGAGACCGCGCGCAGCACGCTCATCGAAAGGTCGAGCAGCCCGGCATTGTGCGTGGGGGTAGATACCAGCGCAGCCGGCCTGGAGTTGATATCGGCAATGATGCGTAGCCAGTTCCGCTGATAGAGGATGCGGGCCTGCCGGGGAATGTCGGAGGCCGGGTAATGCAAGCCGAGGAAGGATTCGAGCCCGGCTTCCGCAGTCTCGGCGATCACTTCGCCCGATCCGTCGGGATGAAACTGGTAGACCATGACCCGGTCGAACCCGGTCAGCACCTTGAGCTGGCGCGCCGCCTCACGCGCGAGATCGGTCATGCCGCGCGTCTTGCGGATCCGGTCGAGCATCAGGCGGACCAGCTCGCCGGAATTGACGCCCGGCTCGTGGACGCTCGGCTCCGCTTCGACGATCAGGTAGACGCCGGAGAAGTGGATCGAGAGATCGTAGAGCGGCTTGCCGGCCTGGAGCTCGAGACCGAACAGGCGCTCGGTGGCATCCGGGCCGCTCAGATGGTCGACATGGCTGCGGATGGTCGCAACGGCGGCTTCGGAGATGACGCTCGACAACGGCCGCTGGAGCAGATCGGCAACGTCGCTTCCGAGAAAGCTGCCGACATTGTCGGAGGCCATGCAGATGGTGAAATCCGAGAGGACTGCGAGCAAGAAGCCGAACGGCTGCACGCTGCCGGGAATGTGGATCGGCTCGCGATCGCAATTGGTGAGATTGACCGCCTCGTTCATGCGCGGTCCGCCGCCTGCTCGAACGCGGCGAAGGCAACGCGCGCCGCCGCGATCACCTCGGCTTCGTCGCAGATCTCACTTTCGAGCTTTGACAGGAAGCTCTGCCAGAGTCGCTTGCCCGTCCCGTGGCGAAGATAGAGGGTGGCCGCCCCGATGCGCGGATCGGCCGCATCGGCGACCGTCTTCAGCAGAAATTTCGCGCCCAGACGGGAGCCCTCCAGCACGTACATGGTGCCGAGCACGCCGCTGCGCGTGAGCGGCGGCACCGACACCGTCGCCGCCGCGCTTGCGCCCAGGCGATCGAGATCGGTCGCAATGGCAGCGCTCCGCGACCGCTCCGGCCAGTCTGGAAAGATGCGATCCACGCCGGCGTCCGCCAGGGCCGCTTCGAGCGGAAGAAGGGCACCGGCACTGGCATGAAGGAAGCGGCGATAGCCGGAAAAGCCGGTCAGGTCGAACGCGGACAATTGCGCATCGAGCTCGCGATGGGCATCCGACGTCGCATCTCTGAGGTTTTCACGGAGACCGGAAAAGCTGCGGCCCGCATGCGTCGTAACGTCCGAAGCCCCAACCAGCATAGAATTCCTAGAAAGCCCGCGGTCTCGGGCCCGATTGCCCTAGCAACTCACAGAAACGTCCGGCAGGCGCAAAGGTTCCCGAGGGTTCCGGGGATCCGGGATGAAGCGGCGCGGGCAGCGCCGCTCCTTCTTGTCCGTTTATTTCGGCCGGATAGGCTTCTTCAGCTCGTAGGCAATCTCGGCCCGGGTCATGCCGCAATCCTGGAGCTCTCGGTCGGTCATTGCAGCGAGCTGGCATCGGGCCCAGGACCGCTGTCGCCGGGCCCGCGCGAGGTTCACCAGCCTCCGCCATATCCGCACAAGCATGGTGAGGCGCGACGGACAGGGCCGGCCGGTGGACGTGACGTCGTCCAATCCAGTCAGCTCGCAGCCCTCACGGCCTCTTGCGGAAACGGGCCCAGCGCCCTCTCCGTCAGGATCGAGTCGCAATATTCGCGGATTTCCTTGATCTTGCCGTCCTCCAGACGGAACACCAAGCAATAATCATTGTCGTAGCGCACGCCCTCGGGCGTGACGTTGTCACCCTTGGCCTCGACGACGACCACATCGCCGTCGGCAATGAAGCGGTGCGCGACCGTGCGCGTGCGGTCGCGCAGGCGCTTGCGCACATAGCCGTGCAGATCGCCAAGGATCGCCTCCTTGCCCGAAAAGGTGCGCGACCAGGAATACTGGCCGGTGACCACCCATTTGGCGTCGTCGGCAAGGCTCGCGGTAAACAGGGCGCGGTCGCGCGCAGCCGGATCCGGATTGGCGGCGGCGGCGAAAATATCCTGCATCAGTTTCTTGTTGGCGGCAACGCTCATGGCGGCATCTCCGTTTGGTGAGAACACCGAGATCATCGCCGGCCGATCTACATTCTTCAAATCGATAGTCGATATGATATGTATTCACCCCATGAATTTGCATTCGCTCGACTTGAACCTGCTGACCGCCCTGGACGCATTGCTGCGCGAGACCAGTGTCAGTCGCGCCGCGCTTCGGATGGGCCTGTCCCAGCCGGCGGCGAGCCATGCATTGCAGCGCCTGCGCGACATTCTCGGCGATCCCCTGCTGGTGCGCACCGGCGCGCGGATGGAGCTGACGCCGCGGGCGCAGGCCTTGCGTGCGCCGCTCGCTCAGGCGCTCGACCAGGTGCGCGGGCTGTTCGTGCCTGACGATTTTGATGCGGCGCGCAGCGAGCGGCAATTCCGCCTGATGATGCCGGATCTCGCGGTCGAGCTGTTGGTGCCGCGGTTCATGGAGAAGGTGACGCAGGTCGCGCCCAACATCCGCATCGACGTTGTTCCATGGCGGGGATCTGCGATCTTCCACGCCGAATTCGCCCGCACCATCGACCTCGTGATCTCGATCGGAAACGCCTTCAAGGGATTTCACCGCCAGCTGCTCTATACCGACAGCGACGCATTGGCGGTGCGGCACGGTCATCCCACAGGCGCGAAGCTGAAGCGGCGCGAAACCTTCCTGGCCGCACGCCATGTCGGCGTGATCATTCGCGGCAGCAATGAGGATTTGATCGACACCTGGCTGCGAGCCAAGGGCATCGAGCGGCACATTTCGCTGGTGGTGTCAGGCTATCTCGAAGCGCTGCACGTCGCCGCCCGCACCGACCTCGTCGCCTTCGTGCCGCGCCGGCTGATTGCCGCATTGTCGAAGCAGCTCGGCCTCGTCACGGTGACGCCGCCGCTCGACCCCGGCATCGACGAGCAGTTCATGTTCTATCCGACCCGGGCTCAGATGGACCCCGGCTCGATCTGGCTGCGCCGGCTGATGCTGGAGACGGGACGGGAATTGGAAAAAGGGAGGGCTGGATAAGTCTACAGCTTCAACAAGCACAGTGTCGTCCCGGACAAGCGCGCGCCAAGCGCGCGCCGATCCGGGACCCATAACCCCAGGGAGGAGTTTGGCGAAGACTCGCGGTTGTCAGCGCGCGCGGCAACTTCTCCCTGGGGTTATGGGTCCCGGGTCTGCGCTGACGCTTGCCCGGGACGACAGGGGTGTATGTGGCCGCGTTCCTACGCCTTCTGAGCTTCCATCACCTTTGCCACGGCCGGGCGCTCCGACATGCGCTTGAAGTGATCGGCGATCTTCGGCGTCGCATTGATGTCGACACTGTCGCCTTCGAGCCAGGTCGAGAGCGTGTAGAGATAGGGATCGCAGATCGTGTACTGCTCGCCCATCACCCAGGGTCCCCCGAACATCTTCTGCTCGATCAGCTTGAAGCAGGCGGCCATGGTCTTCGGAACCATCGCCTTCATGTCGGCGAACGAGCTCTCCTGGGTCGCCCAACGCGCGCCGCGCATCTTGTGGGCGTGGTTGATGTGCACGGTCGAGCACAGATAGGAATTGAACGACTGTACCTGGGCGAAGTCGAAGGGATCGTCGAGCGGCGCGAGCTTCGCCTTGGGGAAGGTCTGGGCGAGGTAGGCCAGCATCGCCGGCGTCTCGGTCAGGACGCCGCGATCGGTCACCAGCGCCGGCACGCGGCCCTTCGGGTTGATCTTGAGATAATCGGGGCTGTTCTGCTGGTTGTCCTTGAAGCTCAACCGCTCGGCCGTGTAGTCGGCGCCGGCCTCCTCCAGGGTGATGTAGGTGGCGAGCGCGCAGGTGCCGGTGGCGTAGTAGAGCTTGAGCATGTCGGACCTCATGGGAAAGCTTGAAGTTAACGGTCCCTCGCCGCCCCGTCCATAGGCGAGCTCTTCGCAGTTGCCCACCGCCGCCCTGCTATGCGAAGACGCGTCGATCGGAGGGGGATCTTGTCATGACGGTACTCATCGCCGGCGGCGGCATCGGCGGGCTGACGCTCGCGCTCAGCCTGCACCAGATCGGCGTTCCCGTGAAAGTGTTCGAGAGCGTCGCCGAGCTGAAGCCGCTCGGCGTCGGCATCAACGTGCTGCCGCATGCGGTGCGCGAGCTGATCGAGCTCGGGCTTTTGGACAAGCTGGATGCCAGCGGCGTGCGGACGCGCGAGCTCGCCTATTTCTCCAAGCATGGCAAGCCGATCTGGAGCGAGCCCCGCGGGCTGGAGGCCGGCTACAAATGGCCGCAATTCTCGATCCATCGCGGCACCCTGCAACAGATCCTGCTCGACACCGCGGTCGAGCGGCTCGGCCGCGACAACATTCTCACCAGCCATCATCTGACCGGATGGACCGAGACCGCAAGCGGCGTGCGCGCTGACTTCATCGACCGCGCGACCGGCAAGACCGCCGGGAGCCATGAAGGCGCGATCCTGGTCGCCGCCGATGGCATTCATTCCGCCGCGCGAGAAAAGCTCTATCCGAACGAAGGCCCTCCGATTTGGAACGGCCGTATCCTCTGGCGCGGCGTCACCCCGGCGAAAGCTTTCTTCACCGGCCGCACCATGATCATGGCCGGGCACGAGATCCTGAAATTCGTCTGCTATCCGATCAGCAAGGAGCCGGACGCGAACGGCAACCACCTGATCAACTGGGTCGCCGAGCGGCACATGCCGCCGACCTATCAGTGGCGGCGCGAGGACTATAACCGCACCGCGCGCCTGGAGGAGTTCCTGCCCTGGTTCGAGAGCTGGACGTTCGACTGGCTCGACGTGCCCGGCCTGATCAAGAACTGCCCGCACGCCTATGAATATCCACTGGTCGACCGCGATCCGGTCTCGCAATGGACGTTCGGCAAGGTCACGCTGATGGGCGACGCCGCGCATCCGATGTACCCGATCGGATCGAACGGCGCCTCGCAGGCGATCCTCGATGCCCGCGTCATCACCCGCGAGATTCTCGCGCATGGTCCGACCAGCGCGGCGCTGCGCGCCTATGAGGCCGAGCGCCGGCCCGCGACCACCGATCTCGTCCTGCTCAACCGCAAGAACGGCCCCGAGCAGGTGATGCAGCTGGTCGAAGAGCGCGCGCCCGAGGGCTATAAGATCGTCACCGACGTGCTGTCGCAAAAAGAACTGGAAGACATCGCCGCCAATTACAAGCGCGTCGCCGGCTTTCAGGTCGAGGCGCTGAACGCCAAGCCGCCGATCGTGAGCAAGGACGCGCGCGCGGGGGCGTGACGCTCTCGCTCGAAGCGAGATGCCCTTTGATGTGCCCTCGCCCCTTGCGGGAGAGGGCCGCGATGCCGGTAGACGCGGGCTCACTCGGGTGAGGGGTATCTCTCCGCGAGTCCAACTCGCAGTTTAGACTCGCGGAGAGATACCCCTCATCCGGCGCTTCGCGCCACCTTCTCCCACAAGGGGAGAAGGAAGAGCAGTGCGCAACACTAAACTATTTGCCCACCACCCTCGCCGCCTCCAGCAGCCGCTCGCTCGCGCTCGCCGTCGCCAGCACCGTGCCGTCCTCGGCCATCAGCTTGGCCTCGACGAAGGCGATGGTCTTGCCGAGCTGCGTCACTTTGGCCTCGCCGATAATTGGCCCAGGCTTGGCCGGCGCCAAAAAGTTCACGGTCATGCTGATGGTGGTGGTGTAGAGCCGGCCCTCGCTCATCACGAGCACCGCCGGCCCCATGGTGTCGTCGAGCATGGCCGAGAGCATGCCGCCCTGGATGAAACCCGCAGGGTTGCAGAATTCCGGCTTGCCCTCGAAGCCGAGCTTGATCCAGCCTTCCTGCGGGCGGGCATCGAGCAGTCGCCATCCCAGCAGCTCGGCACAGGGCGGTCTCGGAAAGTCGTCGAGTGCGGTCTTGACCATTGGCAGCCTCCGTTCGCAATCCCTAGCGCAACGCTGCTGCCAGCGTGCTGTCAGGAGGGACGGCGCGGTGCGAGATCCAGTGCATGCGCGATCACCTTGCGCATGACGTTGGGAAGCGCTTCATCGGCAAGGGTCGCAGTCGGCACCCAGCGCATGCCCTCCGGTGCCCGCGTGCGCGCCGACGCCTTCGCGGTATAGACCACGAGCTCCAGCGGAAAATGCGTGAAGACGTGGGTGACCACGCCCGCCTTGCGTTGCCAGCGCGACAATCCCTTCAACTCGGGCGCCTGCCGCTTCGCGGTAGTATCGTCCTGGCCGGCAAGCCAATCCGAACCCGGCACCTCGGTCATGCCACCGAGCAGCCCCTTGTCCGGCCGGCTGCGGACCAACAGCTCGTCGCCGCGCGTCACGACGAAAGCGGCGCCCCGCCGCAACGTGCCGCTCTTCTTCGGCGCCTTGCGGGGAAAGGTCTCCTGGGTGCCCTGCGCATACGCGATGCAATCCTCGTTCAGCGGGCACAGCGAGCACGCCGGCTTCTTCGGCGTGCAGATCGAGGCGCCGAGGTCCATCAGCGCCTGTGCGCTGTCTCCGGCCCGGCTGTCGGCCAGCAGCGTCGCCGCCAGTCGCTGGATCAACGGCTTGGCCTGCGGCAGCGCTTCCTCGACTGCGAAGAGCCGCGACACCACGCGCTCGATATTGCCGTCGACCGGCATGGTGCGGCGGTCGAAGGCGATCGCGGCAATCGCCGCCGCCGTATACGGCCCGATCCCCGGCAGCGCGCGCAAGCCCTCCTCGGTGTCGGGAAAGACGCCGCCATGCTCGCGCGTCACCGCGACGGCGCAGGCATAGAGGTTGCGTGCGCGCGAGTAATAGCCGAGCCCGGCCCACATCCGCAGCACGTCATCCTGCGAGGCGCGTCCGAGCGCGATGACATCCGGCCAGCGTGCGACGAATTTCTCGAAATAGGGCCCGACCGCCTTCACCGTGGTCTGCTGCAGCATGATCTCCGAGAGCCAGACGCGATAGGGGTCCGACGCCTGCCCCGGCGCGGCGCGCCAGGGCAGCCGGCGGCGGTGGCGATCGTACCAGGCGAGCAGCAATGACGGGCGAGCCGATGGCGTGAGCGCCGTCGTGCTACGTTCTTTCCTGCGCGCAGACGAGGACATTCGTCTTTCCTAGAGGAGGACTCCGCCCCTGGCCAGCGCAACCCCACCATTGCGCACTATAACGCCATACGTTATACACAAGCATGATCCAGAGCTTCGCCAACTCCGAGACAGAGTTGATCTGGTCCGGGCGGCGAAGTCGAAAACTGCCGCCCGACATCCAAAATACGGCTTTGCGAAAGCTGCGTTTGCTGAATCAAGCACGGGTGTTGGCCGATCTCTGGGTTCCGCCGGGCAACCGGCTCGAAGCCATGAAGGCTGATCGCCAGGGCCAGCACTCGATTCGGATCAACGATCAGTGGCGCATCTGTTTTGCTTGGGACGACGGAGGACCGAGAGATGTCGAAATCGTCGACTACCACGACTAGGAACGGTCTCCTCCGCAATCCTCATCCCGGCGAAATCCTGCTGGAGGAGTTCTTGAAGCCGATGGATCTCAGCCAGAACGGGCTGGCGCGCGCCGTCCGCGTGCCACCGCGGCGCATCAACGAGATCGTCCTGGGCAAGCGCGACATCACGGCCGACACCGATCTGCGGCTCGCCCGCTATTTTGGTCTGTCGGAAGGCTTTTTCCTCGGACTCCAGATGGACTACGATCTGATGCAGCGACGGCGCGAGATTGATCGCGACCTCAAGGCCATCCGGCCACGCGCGGCGGCCTAGTTCCAGCCGATGTCCAAATTCCCACCCAAACCCGGCCCCATCAGCGCCAAGCCGCTCGGGATCCTGCTCGACGACGTCTTTGCCGAGGCCTATGCCAAGCAGGGGTTCGCGGCGCGCGAGCTGGTGACGCGGTGGGCGCAGATTGCGGGAGCCGAGATCGCCGCCCATGCCGAGCCGTTGAAGATGCAATGGCCGCGGCCGGTGGAGGGACAACCGCAGGAGCCGGCGACCCTGGTGCTGCGGGTCGAGGGACCGATGGCCCTGGAGATCCAGCACTCCGCCGACGTGATCCTGGAGCGGGTCAATCGCTTCTTCGGCTGGAGCGCGGTCGGCAAGCTGGCCTTCCGCCAGGCCCCTCTGTCGCGGCCCCAGGCCCGGAAGCGGCCGGCCCCGCCGGACCCCAAACGCGTCGCCAAGGTGGCCGAGAGCCTGGGGGAGATCGAAGATGAAGAACTGAAGACGGCGCTGGCCCGGCTCGGGGCCGCCATCAAGCGAAATTGAGCCTCATTTCGCGGCCAATCTGGACCCGTCATCGTCGCTCGCCATTGCCTCAAACCACGTTTCAAGCTAGCGACAGGCCGCCCGGGAACCTCGAAAAGCCCCGGGGCGAGACCACGCCAATTCGGGAGCCGACCGTGATCATCACCCGCCGCGCCTTCACCACGATGCTGTCGCTGACCGGGCTTGCCGCGCTCGCCGGGCTCTCGCCGCTCCGCCTCATCTCCGACGCCATGGCGCAGTCGGCCGCCGACGTCGCCAAGCCGGTGTCGCTGCCTGACATGGCGCTCGGCCCGAAGGATGCCGCCGTCACCATCACCGAATATGCCTCGATGACGTGCCCGCACTGCGCCGTCTTCAACGAGCAGGTATTCCCCAAGATCAAGAAGGAATACATCGACACCAACAAGGTGCGTTACATCTTCCGCGAGTTCCCGCTCGACATCAAAGCCGCCGCAGGCTCGATGCTGTCGCGCTGCATCGCCAAGGACGACGCGCCGAAATATTTCGCGGTCACCGACATGCTGTTCCGCCAGCAGAACGACTGGGTCATGAAGAACACCACCGAGACCCTGACGCGGATCGGCAAGCAGGCCGGCCTCACCCAGCAGCAGGTCGAAGCCTGCCTGAAGGATCAGGCGTTGCTGGACAAGATCGCCGCCGACCAGAAATACGCCAGCGACGTGCTCAAGGTGGATTCGACGCCGACCTTCTTCATCAACGGCGAGAAGATCAAGGGCGAGACCTCGTTCGAGGAGTTCGCCAAGAAGATCAATCCGCTGCTGAAGAGCTGATTCGCACGCCACCGCTCTGATTCGCGCATCCAAAGCCGTATCTTTCCCGGCATAAATCCCTTGGGAAAAGCGGCTTTCGCCGGTTGCCCTCGCTGCCCACCGCGGCCATTGTCCAGCCGCATGAGGCGCCTCGCGCGACTCGCCCGGATAGCGACATTGCCTTTCATGGTATTGTCCCGGCAGGGGGATTCGCGCCTGCCAACAGAGATGCGTGCTTATGAAAATCACCCGCCTGCGCCTTCACGGCTTCAAGTCCTTCGTTGAGCCCACGGACTTCGTCATCGAGCCCGGCCTGACCGGCGTGGTCGGCCCCAACGGCTGCGGCAAGTCGAATCTCGTCGAGGCGCTGCGCTGGGCGATGGGCGAGACCTCCTACAAGAGCTTGCGCGCCGCCGACATGGACGCGGTGATCTTCGCCGGCTCCGGAAACCGTCCCGCGCGCAACCACGCCGAAGTGACGATGACGATCGACAATGCCGATCGCACCGCGCCCGCGGCGATGAACGACAGCCAGCTGCTCGAAATCTCCCGCCGCATCGAGCGCGAGGCCGGCTCGGTCTATCGCATCAACGGCCGCGACGTGCGCGCCCGTGACGTCCAGATCCTGTTCGCCGACGCCGCCACCGGCGCGCGCTCGCCTGCGCTCGTCCACCAGGGCAAGATCGGCGAGATCATCCAGGCCAAGCCGGAGCAGCGCCGCCGCGTGCTGGAAGACGCTGCCGGCGTCGCCGGCCTGCACGCCCGCCGTCACGAAGCCGAGCTGCGGCTGAAGGCGGCCGAAACCAACCTCACCCGCGTCGAGGACGTGATCGGCCAGCTCGCAGGGCAGATGGAAGGCCTGAAGAAGCAGGCCCGCCAGGCGGTGCGCTATCGCGAGGTCGCGGCCAAGGTCCGCAAGGCCGAAGCCACGCTGTATCATCTGCGCTGGATCGGCGCCCATGCCGACGTCAACGAATCCGGCCAGACCCACGACCTCGCCGTGCGAGAGATGGCCGAGCGCACCCAGCACCAGGCGGAGGCCGCCCGCATCCAGGCCATCCGCGCCGCGGAGATGCCCGCCCTGCGCGATGCGGAAGCGCGCGCCGCGGCCGGACTGCAGCGCCTCACCAATGCCCGCGAGCTGCTCGACCGCGAGGAGGAGCGCGCCAAGGAGCGCGTCGCCGAGCTCGAGCGCCGCCTCGCCCAGTTCGAGGGCGACATCTCGCGTGCCCAGCAACAGACCATGGATGCCGACGTCGCGCTGCAACGGCTCGACACCGAAGACGCCGAGCTGAAGGAAGAGATCAAATCGCGGGTCGAGAAGCGCTCCGGCGTCG
The DNA here is from genome assembly GCF_024585125.1 of Bradyrhizobium sp. WBOS08. Classification (NCBI taxonomy): domain Bacteria; kingdom Pseudomonadati; phylum Pseudomonadota; class Alphaproteobacteria; order Hyphomicrobiales; family Nitrobacteraceae; genus Bradyrhizobium; species Bradyrhizobium sp. WBOS08. Next base: position 496,945 of record NZ_CP028988.1, read on the forward strand.
ACGAGCGTGTCGCCGAGGCCGAGGCGGTGCTGACCGAGACCGAGCAGCGCTTCGCCGAGCTCACCACTGCGCTCGCCGACCTCACCGCCAAGCGCAATCAGCTCGAGGCCAACGTCCGCACCCACCGCGACAAGCTCGCCCGGCTCGACCAGGAGATCGCAAACGTTGCCGCGGAAGAGCAGAAGCTCACCGAGGCGACCGGCGGCTTCGGCGATCTCGACGAGCTGACCGCTCTGGTCGAGACTGCGGAAGAGACGCTGGCGGCGTCCGAAGCTGCGGCACAGGCCAGCGAAGCTGCCCACGTCGCGGCCCGCCAGACCCTGGAATCCTCGCGCTCGCCGCTGGTCGAGGCAGACAAGCGCGTGCAGCGGCTGGAGACCGAGGCGCGCACGATCTCCAAGATCGTCAACGGCGAGACCAAGAATCTGTGGCCGCCGATCATCGACGGCATCACCGTCGACAAGGGCTTCGAGAAGGCGATCGGCGCCGCCCTCGGCGACGATCTCGACGCCCCGATCGATCCGTCGGCGCCGATGCGCTGGACCAATGTCGGCCACACCGAAGGCGATCCGGAGCTGCCCGAAGGCGCGGTGCCGCTCGCCAACCACGTTCAGGCGCCGGCCGAACTGGCCCGCCGCCTGGCCCAGATCGGCGTGGTGCCGCGCGAGCGCGGCGCCGAGCTGGTGTCGCAGCTCAAGACCGGCCAGCGGCTGGTCTCGCCCGAAGGCGATGTCTGGCGCTGGGACGGTTTCGTCGCCGCGGCGCATGCCCCGACCGGCGCGGCCCGCCGCCTTGCCGAGCGCGCCCGCCTCGTCGACATCGAGAACGAGCTCGAGCAAGCCCGCATCGACGCCCAGATCAAGCGCCAGGCGCTGGAGAACGCCGAGTCCGAGCTGCAGATGGCGGCGAGCACCGAAGGCGCCAGCCGCGAAGCCTGGCGCGCCGCGCAGCGCGAGCTCAACGTCGCGCGCGAGCGTCATGCCAACGCCGAGCGCGAGATCAGCCGCCATGCCGCGCGCAAGGCGACGCTGTCGGAAGCGCACAGCCGCCTCGCCGCCGACCGCGCCGAGGCCGAGGCTGCCTACGAATACGCTCAAGCCGGCATCGGCGAGCTGCCGTCGAGCGAGGACACCGAGACGCGTCTTGCCGCCGTCCGCAGCGACATCGAAGGCCATCGCCGCATGGCCGCCCAGGTCCGCGCCGAGGCGCAGGCGCTGGCGCGCGAGGCCGAGCTGGCCGACCGCCGCGTGCAGGCGATCCTCGCCGAGCGCACCGAGTGGCAGAACCGCAAGGAGAGCGCGGCCTCCCATATCGACACCATCCAGGCCCGCATCGCCGAGCTCACGATCGAGCGCAGCGAGCTCGAAAACGCACCGGCCGTGTTCGCCGAGAAGCGCAGCGCGCTGATCACCGAGATCGAGTACGCCGAGAACGACCGCCGCATGGCCGCCGATGCGCTCGCAACCGCAGAAAGCGCGATGGCCGAGACCGACCGCGTCGCCAAGCTGACGCTGGAGGCGCTCTCCAGCGCGCGCGAGGCCACCGCCCGCGCCGAGGAGCGCATGGAAGGCGCCCGCCGCCGGCTGGAAGACGTCGAACGCGAGATCCGCGACATGCTCGAGGTCGAGCCGCAGGCCGTCGCAGGCCTCGCCGAGATCGAGCCCGGCGCCGAGCTGCCGCCGCTGCACGACATCGAGGAAGAGCTCGAAAAGATGCGCCGCGACCGCGAGCGTCTCGGTGCGGTCAACCTGCGCGCCGAGGAGGAGCTGCGCGAGGTCGAGACCCAGCACACCGGCCTCGTCACCGAGCGCGACGACCTCGTCGAAGCCATCAAGCGGCTGCGCCAGGGCATCCAGAGCCTCAACAAGGAGGCGCGCGAGCGGCTGTTGACCTCGTTCGAGGTCGTCAACAACCACTTCAAGCGCTTGTTCGTCGAGCTGTTCGGCGGCGGCGAAGCCGCGCTGCACTTGATCGAGAGCGACGACCCGCTGGAAGCCGGCCTCGAAATCATCGCCAAGCCTCCGGGTAAGAAGCCGCAGACGCTGTCGCTGCTGTCGGGCGGCGAGCAGGCGCTGACCGCGATGGCGCTGATCTTCGCGGTGTTCCTGACCAACCCCTCGCCGATCTGCGTGCTGGACGAAGTCGACGCGCCGCTCGACGACCACAACGTCGAACGCTACTGCAACCTCCTGCACGAGATGACCGGCTCGACCGACACGCGCTTCATCATCATCACCCACAACCCGATCACGATGGCGCGGATGAACCGTCTGTTCGGCGTCACCATGGCCGAGCGCGGCGTCTCGCAGCTGGTGTCGGTGAGCCTCGCCGAGGCCGTGGACATTCTCGACCAGAACGTGGCGTGAGTCCGCAGTCGCGCCACACCCATTGACGTCATCATCCGCCTTGTGCGCAAATTGCGCACTGGAGCGGATGATCCAGCACGCCGCGGCTCCTCGGCTGACGGCACTGTCTCGGAGTACTGGATGCCCCGCCTTCGCGGGGCATGACCGCGGATGATGATAGCCCCCACCCTGCCCGCCGAACTGAAAGCCGCCCTCGACGGCAAGCTGCAAGGCTTTTCCCGCACCGACGCCGCGCAGCGCTCGCAGAAGATCTCGACCACCTATCGCGCCGGCGGCACCTCCGGCACCATCAAGTCCGAAGCCGACGCGCTCGCCTACGCACTCGCACGCATGCCCGCGACCTACGCGGCGGTGGTGGCCAGTCTCAATGCGCTGACCGAGATCGCGCCAAGCCTTGCCCCGGAAACGCTGCTCGACGTCGGCGCGGGCCCGGGCACCGCGAGCTGGGCCGCCGCGGAGGCGTTCCCGTCGCTGCAGGATTTTACGCTGCTCGACGCCAACGCCACGCTGAGCCGGCTCGCGCTCGAACTGGCGCGCGGCAGCTCGCGATTGGCGGAGTGCCGCTATCTGCCCGGCGATGCCGGCGGCAACCTCGCCGAGGTCTCCCAAGCCGATCTCGTCATCGCCAGCTACGTCATCGGCGAGCTCGGCGAAGCTGATCAGCGCAAGCTCGCGGACGCGATGTGGGCGAAGGCGCGCCACGCGCTGGTCGTGATCGCGCCGGGCACGCCGGCCGGCTACGGCCGCATCCTCGCGCTGCGCCAGCAGCTAATCGCGGCCGGCGCTTACGTCGCCGCGCCCTGCCCGCACGAAGGACCCTGCCCGCTTATCCCGCCCGACTGGTGCCATTTCTCCCAGCGCCTGCCGCGCTCGCAGGCGCACCGCCAGATCAAGGGCGCCGACGTGCCGTTCGAGGACGAACGCTTCATCTACGTCGCGCTGACCCGCAGCCCGCCTGCCGCCCGCGCCGCGCGCGTGCTGGCGCCGCCGGACGTGGGCAAGGCCGAGATCACGGCCAAGCTCTGCACGGAAGACGGCGTTGAGCTTGCGAAGGTACCTCGGCGCGACAAGGCGGCCTATGCAGCGGCCCGGCGCTGGCGCTGGGGCGATGCCGTCATCGCCGAAAGTTGACCTCATTGCTCGCTTTGCCTTGAACTTGGGCGGCTCCCCGTTCGACCAAGTCCTACCTCCCTTCCGCGTCGGGCTCTCATCCTGCACCGATTTGGTCTATCCTAGCGCCCGCCCGCTTTCTTTTCCCTTCAGGAGTCCTCCATGTCGACCGGCTGGATCGTTCTCGGCGTCATCGTCGTCCTCGCGCTGTTCGCCTTCAGCGCGTATAACCGCCTGGTGGCGCTGAGCCAGCGCGTCGGCCAGGCCTTTGCCGATATCGACGTGCAGCTCAAGCAGCGCCACGACCTCGTTCCGAACCTGGTCGAGACCGTGAAGGGCTATGCCACGCATGAGCGCGGCACGCTCGACGATGTCATCAAGGCGCGCAATTCGGCGATGTCCGCGCAGGGGCCGGCGCAGGTGTCCGCGGCCGAGAACCAGCTGTCCGGCGCGCTCGGCCGGCTGATCGCGCTGTCGGAGGCTTATCCGGACCTCAAGGCCAACGCCAATTTCCAGCAGCTCGCATCCGAGCTTTCCGACCTCGAGAACAAGATCGCGGCGAGCCGCCGCTTCTTCAACAGCGCGGTCCAGGAATACAATACCGGCATCCAGCAGCTGCCGGCTGCGCTGTTCGCCGGCATGTTCGGCTTCACCCGGAAGGACTTCTTCGATCTCGGCGCCAGCCGTACCGAGGTCGAGGCGACGCCGCAGGTGAAGTTCTGATTGCTGCGTGATCGGCTTCTCACTCTTGCCGTTCCGGGGCGCGTCGAAGACGCGAACCCGGGACCTCGACCGAGACACTAAGCTCCAGATTCCGGGTTCACGCCGTTGGCGTGCCTCGGAATGACAAGGAGCAAACGGAAGCAGCCATGGCCGCGTACGGTCTCTACACGCACATCGCCTCGAACAAGTCTCGTTCGATGCTGCTGCTCGCCGGCTTGTTCCTGCTGGTCTACGTGCTGGTCTTTGCCGGCGCACTCGTCGCCGAGGTTTTCATCGACAGCAACCGGACCGTCGCCTTCTACCTGACCCACGCCTTCCAGGATCTGAAAGTCGCAGCGCCTGTTGCAACCGTCGTGGCGGCGGTCTGGATCGTGATCGCCTATTTCTTCCACCAGTCGATGATCGACGCGGTGACCGGCGGCCACGGCGTCACCCGGCAGGAGGAGCCGCGGCTCTACAACCTGCTCGAAAACCTCTGCATCTCGCGCGGCATCACCATGCCGAAGCTGAAGATCATGGAGAGCCCGGCGCTAAACGCGTTCGCGACCGGCCTCAATCCCAGGCAATATTCCATCACCGTCACCACGGGTCTCCTCGATGCGCTCGATGACAAGGAGATCGAGGCGGTGCTGGGCCACGAGCTGACCCATATCAGGAACGGCGACGTCCAGCTGATGGTGGTCGCCGTCATCATCGCCGGCGTGGTCGGCTTCTTCGGCGAGATGTTCTTCCGCCTGTTCACGAATTTCAACTGGAGCTCCGGCGGCTCGTCGGGCTCCTCATCGTCCTCGCGCTCGTCCTCGTCGTCGAGCGACAGCAAGAGCTCCGGCGGCGGCGCGGTGATCGTGATCATCATCGCGATCGTCCTGATCGTGTTGGCCTGGCTGCTGTCGCAGGTGGTCAAGCTCGCGCTGTCGCGGTCGCGCGAATATCTCGCCGACGCCGGCTCCGTCGAGCTGACGAAAGATCCCGATGCGATGATCTCGGCGCTGCGCAAGATCGAGAATCGCGGCGAGCTGCCCGGTGCGACCTCGGCCGTGATGGAGCTCTGCGTCGACAATCCCCGCGAGGGCTTTGCCGATCTGTTCGCAACCCACCCCTCGGTGCAATCCAGGGTCGATGCACTGGTCAAGTTTGCCGGCGGCCGTGATCCGGGCCCGCTGCCGCCGACCGAGGCAACGGACGAGCTGGAAGCGCCAGCCGATCCGCAGGACGCCCCACCACCGCTCAGTCATGGCCCCTGGAACGGTGTCGACAGCCAAGCTGCTCCGCCGCCGGTGCCTTCGTCCGGCACCTCCGGAACCGCAAACAGCCCCCCGCTGGGCAATCCTATGGGTCCTTGGGGCCGTCATTAAGCATGCGTTGTGCCGCCATCCGCGGCAGTTTCGCCGCGAGTGGGAAAAACTTCGGGAATTGCCGTATCGACGGCCTGCGGAATTGAATTCTCCCTTGTTTCTGCCATGTTCGCGCCCAACAGCAGACTCGGGACATCCTTGGGGCATTCCTTGGGACATCGATTTGGGGCCCGGCCGATTGCGACCTCGCGATCGGGGGCGCGTTAGGGGACAGCAATGGCAAAGCCGGCAGTGGTTGTGGTGGGCGCGGACAAGGGCGGGGTCGGCAAGACCACGGTGTCGCGCACCTTGCTCGATTATTTCTCAGCCAACAACGTGCCGACGCGCGCCTTCGACACGGAATCGCCGCGCGGAACCCTGAAGCGCTTCCACCCCGACATCACCGAGATCGTCGACATGACGACGACGGCCGACCAGATGAAGATCTTCGATACGCTGAACGCCGTCAGCCCTTCGGTGACCGTGATCGACGTCCGCGCCGGCTTGCTCTCGCCGGCGTTGGCCTCGCTCCGCGACATCGGCTTCCTCGACGCCGCCAAGGCCGGCCAGATCACCTTCGCCGTGTTCCACATCCTGGGACCCTCGATCGCCTCGCTGGAGGAGATCGCCGAGACCGCGGGCTTCATGACCGGTGCAAAATATTTCCTGGTGAAGAACTTCATCAACGACACCCAGTTCTTCCAGTGGGACCAGGCGACCTACAATTCCTACTTCCACCGCATCAAGGACGCCACCGAGCTGACCATCCCCAAGCTCAACGAAATGGCCTACGAGCAGGTCGAGGTGTCCTCCGTTCCGTTCCTGAAGTTCGTCGCCAACAAGGGCATCAACGACGAGGCCGCGAACTATTCCTTCGTGCTGCGCGGCTATGTCCGGCACTGGCTGGCCAACGTCTGGAGCGAGTTCGACCGCATCCGCCTGACCGACATCGTCGGTTCGAAACCGGTGACCCGCAACAGCGAAAAATAGTTGCGCAAGCCGGGCTGATACGGCTGGATTGGTCGTCAAGTTCGACCGATATGGCTGTCGATGTCCGCAACGCCCGTCTACATCATCTGCTCGCCCCGCCCGCAGGTCGGCAAGACGCTGCTGGCGCGGCTTTTGAGCGAATTCCTGCTGCTCAAGAACGGCAACGTCGCGGCCTTCGACGTCAATCTGAAGGAGCCGTCGCTGCTCGACTACCTGCCGGGGGTCACCGAGACCGCCGACGTGATCGACACCTACGGCAAGATGCAGCTGATGGACCGCGTCATCGTCGACGACGGGCTTGCCAAGGTGATCGACCTCGGCTTCCACGCCTTCGACGAGTTCTTCAAGATGACCGAGGAGATCGGCCTGTTGAAGGAAGCGGCGCGCCGCCACGTCGCGCCGCAGATCCTGTTCATCGCCGACACCGACCGCGTCTCGGCGCGCGCCCACGAGATGCTGCGCGGACAGATCCCGCGCATGAACCTGATCACGGTCGACAACGAATATGTGGTGCGCGGCGAGCTGCCGACGGCGATGGAAGGCGGCCGGCTGCTCCGCCTGCCCGCTCTGCCCGGCTTCCTCAAGACCTATGTCGACCGGCTGAACTTCTCCTTCACCCGCTACCTGCGCCAGGAGAAGGACTCTTCGACCGAGCTGCATCAATGGACCCGGCGCAATTACCTCGCCTTCCGCGAGCTCGAGCTCAGCCTGATCCTGCAGCGGTCCTGAATATTTTACCCGGGTAATATTGACAGGAGCCAGACGTGCCGCTACTGGGGTGCGCAGCAACGCCCTCAGTTAAAAGGCCCCGCCCGTGAGCATCGACCGGAAAGCAGCAATCGCCGCCTATAAGGAGCGCAAGACCATCGCCGGCATCTTCGCCGTGCGCTGCGCGGCCTCGGGCGAGGCCTGGGTGGGCCAGGCTCCCAATCTGGAGACGATCCAAAACCGCATCTGGTTCTCGCTGCGCCAGGGTAGCCACACCTGCCGCAGTCTCCAGGCCGCCTGGACCACGTATGGCGAGGCTGGCCTGACCTTTGCCGAATGCGAGCGGCTGGAGGACGAGGACAGCGCCTATGTCAGGAACGCGCTGCTGAAGGAGCGCCTGCTGCATTGGCAGGCCGAGCTGGAGGCCGAGGCGATCTGACCGCTGTGGCGAGTCAGTGTCCCTCGAACGTCATCAGCGTGCGCACCGGCACGTCCATGGCGCGCAGCTTGGCGGCGCCGCCGAGCTCGGGCAGGTCGATGATGAAGCAGGCGGCCACGACGTTGGCGCCGATCTGGCGCAGCAGCTTCACCGCACCTTCCGCGGTGCCGCCGGTGGCGATGAGATCGTCGACCAGGATCACGCGCTCGCCGGGCTGGATCGCGTCGACATGCATCTCCATCTCGTCGATGCCGTATTCGAGCGAATAGGCGATCCGCACGGTGGTGTGCGGCAGCTTGCCTTTCTTGCGGATCGGCACGAAGCCGGCCGAGAGCTGGTGCGCCACCGCGCCGCCGATGATGAAGCCCCTTGCCTCCATGCCGGCGACCTTGTCGATCTTGTTGCCGGCCCAGGGATTGACGAGCTCATCGACCGCGCGGCGAAAGGCGCGCGCGTCCGCGAGCAGGGTCGTGATGTCGCGGAACATGATCCCGGGCTTCGGATAGTCGGGAATGGTGCGGACGCTCGCCTTGATGTCGTGGTCAAAGGTCATTTGTATCCCATGTTAGCTGTCATTCCGGAGCGGCTCGAAGAGCCGAATCCGGAATCTCGAGATTCCGGGTTTGATGCTGCGCATCGCCCCGGAATGACGAGCATGAAACATGCACTCAATTTGCCCCGGCATCCAGCCGGAACGCATTCTCAACAATCTTCAGTCCCACCTCATTGCCGAGCGACATCAGCGATTCCGGATGGAATTGCACGCCGGCGACCGGCAGGGTCTTGTGCTCCAGCGCCATGGCGACACCGTCCTCGGTGCTGGCGGTGACGGACAGCACCTCCGGCATGCTGTCGCGTTCGACATAGAGCGAGTGATAGCGGCCGATGACGATCTCGTTCGGCAGATTGCGCATCAGGCGCCCGCCGCGCACCTGCACCCGCGAGGGCCGGCCGTGCGCGGGATGGGTGAGCTGGCCGAGCTCGCCGCCGAAATATTCGCCGATGGCCTGCACGCCGAGGCAGACGCCGAACACCGGCAGCTTCTTCTCCAGCGCCGCATCGATTGTCTTGTTGATCGCGAAATCTTCCGGCCTGCCGGGGCCCGGCGACAGCACCAGCAAATCCCAGGTCTTCTGCTTGAGCATGTCGAGCGCGTGCACGTGGCGGACCACGGTGACGTCGGCGCCGACCTGGCGGAAATAATCGGCGAGCATGTGCACGAAGCTGTCGTCGTGGTCGATCAGCAAGACCCGCTTGCCCGAGCCGGTGGCATCGGGCGCGAAAGTCGAAAGCGGCTTCGGCGGATCGCCGCGCAGCGCCTGGAACAGCGCGGCGGCCTTGACCTGGCATTCGCGGTCTTCGGCGGCGGGATCGGAATCGAACAGGCAGGTGGCGCCGACGCGCACTTCGGCGAGGCCATCCTTCATGCGGATGGTGCGGATGGTGAGGCCGGTGTTGATGCTGCCGTCGAAATTCACCGCGCCGATTGCCCCCGCATACCAGCGCCGCGGCGAGCGCTCGTGATCCTCGACGAACTGCATCGCCCAGAGCTTCGGCGCACCCGTGACGGTGACGGCCCAGGCATGGGTGAGGAAAGCATCGAGCGCGTCGAAGCCGGGACGCAGCATGCCCTCGACGTGGTCGACGGTGTGAAACAGCTTCGAGTAGGTCTCGATCTGGCGACGCGCCAGCACCTTGATGGTGCCGGGGACGCAGACGCGCGCCTTGTCGTTACGGTCGACGTCGGTGCACATGTTGAGCTCGAACTCGTCCTTCTCCGAGTTCAGGAGTTTACGGATCTGCTCGGCATCGCCGATCGAATCCGTTCCGCGCGCGATCGTGCCCGAGATCGGGCAGGTCTCGACGCGGCGTCCGTCCGAGCGCACGAACATTTCCGGCGAGGCGGAGACGAGAAACTCGCCCTCCCCCAGATTCATCAGCGCGCCGTAAGGCGACGGGTTGATGACGCAGAGGCGCTGGAAGACTTCGGCCGGCGATCGGTCGCAGGGCTCGGCAAACAATTGTCCCGGCACCGCCTCGAACAGATCACCGCGCGCGAACGCCGCGCGCGCGGTCTCGACCGTGGCCTGATATTCGCCGGGCGCATGGTCGGCAAAGCCCTGGCGCGGCGTTTTCAGGTACGGGCTTTCGGCGGTCTCGCGCGGCAGGCCCGCAGTGGACTTGCCCTTCCAGGCGAAATCGTAGGAGAGCACGACGCCGCGGCCGGTAGCGCGGTCATAGGCCAGCAGGCGATCGGGAACGTAGAGCACGATGTCGCGCTGGTCCTGCTCGCGCGGGCGCTTCTGCACGAGATCCTCGATCTGGAAGACGAGGTCGTAGGCGAAGGCGCCGAACAGGCCGAGCAGCCCGTCATCATTGGCGGAGAAGGCGGCGACGAGGTCGCGCACCAGCGACATCACACTTGCGCGCCGCGTGCGCTGATCCTCCTCGACCGGCGCGTCGCCGCGGATGATGTGGCCTGCGAGGCGCACGGGCGTCTTCTCGGAGATCACCACGCAGGGCTCGCGCAGGACGTCGCCGAGGAAAGCGATCAGCACCTCTCCTCGCGGATTGAGCGCTTCGAGCTTGAAATTAAAGCCCGTTGTCTCGAGCTTGAGCGGCGGATCCGAGAAGCCGAGGTCAAAACTCTCGTAGCGGCCGGGCACGGTCGTACCCGAGGACAGCACCACGCCGCGGCGGCGGTCGAGCAGATTGATCAGGTCGTCGAGCCGGCTGGCGCCGCCGGTAAACTGCTCTGCCACGCGCGTGATCGCAAGACCTGCGCGGGTCGCATAGTCGCTTCTGGCCGGGAGGGCAAAGACGGTCCTGTTCATGTCGTCCTCTTACGAAACTTGCCGAGGGAACGCCACACAGGACAAACGAGAAGGCCGCCGCGCTGTGCAGGCGACCTCAGACGATTTGGGAAAGAAAAATCGCACCGGCCACCTCGTCAGGAGGTGCGCCACCAAAGACGGGCTGGGCGGACGGCGGTGCTCATGGGGCGATACTCACCATGGCGCGGGGACGGCGTCAAGGGCCGCCCCATCTGCGAGGGTCGGCTTCGGGCTATTGCTCGAGAGGGTCAGCCTCCCAGCCGAACCTGCTCTTCTTCCGATCCCATTTGAGCACGGAATAACCGTCGCATTCCATGCATCCCCAAAGGACGAGCTTGCCGCGCTTGTCCTTCGAAAGAGCCGCGAACTGGCGGTTGGTACGTACGGCGTCGACAAAGCGCACCTTAGGCTTCTCGCCGTCCGGCTGATCGAGGATCAGCATGAACCTGCCCTTCGGGCCGGCACACTCCTGAAACACACCGACCACGGCGATCTGCCTCGTGGCGGCGCCGTCGAAGCGCCCCTCGACGGCAAAGGACATGCCGGCGTCCTTCATCACATCAGCGCCGTTCTCGACCAGCAGCTCCTTGGGAATCAGGTCCTTGCGGAATTCGGTCGCCTTGCACCAGCTCTTGCGGATCTGGTTCGCGGGGATGCCGCGAACCTCGGTCGTGAACGGGTGGAATTCCGCGATGACCCACCAGGCCTCTGCCTTGAGGTTGCCGTTCAGCGTGACGAAGGCCTGCTCTGCCGCCGCCTGGGCTGTCGTCAACGCAACGATGCCGGCAATGGCGGCCACGCCCCCAACGATCAGGCCGCGCACGCGGCGGGTGAAAGAAGACGTCGCCATACTTCGCTGCTCCCGATCGATCGCTCCGGGTCTCACCCCAGATGCTTGCGGAAAAACTCCGTCGCCCTGCCCCAAGCGAGCTCGGCGGCCTCGCGGTCGTGCACGGCCTGGCGCTGCTCGTTGACGAAGGCATGCTCGGCATCATAGCGGAACAGCTCGAGCGACTTGCCGGCGGTCTTCATCGCCTTTTCGAAGCCGTTGACCAGCTCCGGCGTGCACCAATCGTCCTTGTTGGCAAAGTGGGCCTGGAGCGGAATCTTGACGTCGGCGGGCTTGGCGGCCTGCTCCGGCGGGATGCCGTAGAACACGACGCCGGCCGCCAGCTCCGGAATCCTGGTCGCGCCGATGATGGTCACGGCGCCGCCGAGGCAGAAGCCGGTCAGGCCGACCTTGGCGCCGTTGCGCGACAGATATTGCGCGGCGCCACGCACCGTCTGCGTGGTGGCGTCCATGAAGTCGAGCGAGTTCATCTCCTTGTTGGCGCTGTCGGTGTCGTGATACGGCACCACCTTGCCCTTGTAGAGATCGGGCGCCAGCGCATCGAAGCCGGCCAGCGCGAAGCGGTCGCACAGGCCCTTGATCTGATCCGACAATCCCCACCATTCCTGGATCACGACCACGCCCGGCGCGTTGCCGCGCGCGGCATTGGCGAGATAGCCCGAGGCGTCCTTGCCGTCCGGCCGCTTGAAGGTGATGGCGGTTCCCATGGTGTCCTCCGGTGAGTTTCTGAGGGAGCGGTTGACGGCATTTTGGCGGGTGAGCGCAGAGGACGCAATCACCGCGCAAACAAACTCTCGTGCCCCGGATGCTGCGCAGCGCGCCCCTGGCGATGCGAAGCATCGTCCAGTCCGGCGTGATGCGCTGCTGTTCCTGGGGCCCAGTCGGAAGCATCCTGGGTCCCGGCTCGCGCTTCGCGCGTCTGGGACACGAGAGCAACAAAAAAGCCCCCTTGCGGGGGCTTTCTCATGTCTTGTCTCGTCAGGCGCGGCCTCAATGCGAGCTGGCCCAGACCTTCTTTTTGGTGAAGTACATCAGGCCCGCGAACAGGATCAGGAACACGAAGACCTGGAAGCCGAGGGTCTTGCGCGCTTCCATGTGCGGCTCGGCGGTCCACATCAGGAACGTGGTGACGTCCTTGGCGTACTGCGCAACCGTCGTCGGCGAGCCATCGTCATAGGTCACCTGGCCGTCGCTGAGCGGCTTCGGCATCTTGATCGCGTGGCCCGGGAAGTACTTGTTGTAGTAGGACCCCTCCGGGATGGTCACGCCCTCAGGCGCCTTGTCCTCATATCCCTGGAGCACCGCGGTGACATAGTCAGGCCCCTGCTCCTGGTACTGGGTGAAGACGTCGAAAATGAACCAGGGGAAACCACGCTTGTAAGAGCGCGCCTTGGTGATCAGGGACAGGTCGGGCGGCGCCGCACCACCGTTCGCCGCACGCGCAGCCTGCTCGTTCGGGAACGGCGAGGGGAAATAGTCCGCCGGCCGGCCGGCCCGCTCGAACATGTCACCCGCATCGTTCGGACCGTCCTTGACCTTGTACTCGGCTGCAAACGCCGACGCCTGCGCCACCGAATAGCCGGGCCCGCCGGGCTCGGCGAGATTGCGGAAGGCGACGTAAGACAGGCCGTGGCAGCTGGCGCAGACCTCCTTGTAGACCTTCAGGCCGCGCTGCAGGGCGCCGCGATCGAACGTACCGAAAGGCCCAGCGAAGGACCATTTGTTGCCCGGAGGCTTGTCGCCGCCTTCAGACGCTTTCGCGCTGTCGATCGAGCCCGCGAACAACGAGCCGGCGAGCGCCAGCACGATCGCGGTCGACACCATCGGTGTCGATCGGCTGCCGGTCTTGGCCAGCACCGCATCCGAGATCGAGTTCGGCACCGGCCGCGGCTTCTCGATCCGCGAGAGCAGCGGCAGCACGATCAGGAAGTAGGCGAAGTAGCAGAACGTCAGGATCCGGCCGGCAATGACGTAGATGCCCTCCGGCGGTTGCGCGCCGAGATAGCCGAGCAGGATGCAGACAACGACGAAGATCCAGAAGAACTGCTTGGCCAGCGGGCGATACTTCGACGACTTCGTCTTCGCGGCGTCCAGCCAGGGCAGGAAGCACAGGATGATGATCGCCCCGAACATCGCGACGACGCCAGCGAGCTTGTCCGGAATCGAGCGCAGGATCGCGTAGAACGGCAGATAATACCATTCCGGCACGATGTGCGGTGGCGTCACGCCCGGGTTCGCCGGAATGTAGTTGTCGGCGTCACCGAGATAGTTCGGCATGTAGAAGATGAACCAGGCGTAAAGCAGCAGGAAGCAGGCGACGCCGAACATGTCCTTGATGGTGGCATGCGGCGTGAACGGCACCGTGTCCTTTTCCGTCTTCGGCTCGACCCCATCAGGGTTGTTCTGGCCGGCGACGTGCAGCGCCCAGACGTGCAGCACGACGACGCCCGCGATCACGAACGGCAGCAGATAGTGCAGCGAGAAGAAGCGGTTCAGCGTCGGGTTTCCGACCGCATAGCCGCCCCACAGCAGCGTCACGATGCTCTCGCCGACATAGGGAATGGCGGAGAACAGGTTGGTGATGACGGTGGCGCCCCAGAAGCTCATCTGGCCCCAGGGCAGCACGTAGCCCATGAAGCCCGTGGCCATCATCAGGAGGTAGATGATGACGCCGAGGATCCACAACACCTCGCGCGGCTCCTTGTACGACCCGTAATAAAGGCCGCGGAACATGTGGACGTAGACGGCGACGAAGAACATCGAAGCGCCGACCGCGTGCATGTTGCGCAGCAGCCAGCCGTAGTTCACGTCGCGGACGATCAGCTCGACCGACTTGAAGGCGAGATCGGCATTCGGCGTGTAATGCATCGCCAGGATCACGCCGGTCAGGATCTGCATCCCCAGCATGAAGGAGAGGATGGCGCCGAAGGTCCACCAATAGTTCAGGTTACGCGGGGTGGGATAGGCGACGAACGAGGAGTGCATGAGGCCGAAGATCGGCAGGCGCCGCTCGATCCATTGCAGGGCCGGATTGCTCGGCTGGTAGTCGGATGGTCCGCTCATGATGCGATCCTGAGGAAATAATACGACGAGACGGCGCGAAGCTTCGGACGAAGGTCCGAAGCTCAGCCGATCTGGATTTTGGTGTCGGAAACGAACTGGTACGGCGGCACTGGCAGGTTCGAGGGCGCAGGGCCCTGGCGGATGCGGCCGGACGTATCGTACACCGAACCATGGCAAGGGCAGAAGAACCCGTCGTAGCTGCCTTCATGAGCGATCGGGATGCAGCCGAGATGGGTGCAGATGCCGATCACGACCAGCCACTGATCGTGACCGGACTTGACCCGAGCCTCGTCGGTCTGCGGATCGGGCAGGCTCGCCACGTTGACGGCGCGCGCCTCCTCGATCTGCTTCTTGGTGCGGTGGCTGATGTAGATCGGCTTGCCGCGCCAGAACACCTTGATGTCCTGGCCCTCGGCGATCGGGCTGAGATCGACCTCGATCGGCGCACCGGCGGCGATGGTCGAGGCGTCAGGATTCATCTGCGAGATGAAGGGCCAGAGCGCGGCCGCGCCCCCTACTGCCGCAGCTGCCCCGGTTGCAACGAATAAGAAATCACGGCGTGTCGGATGGTCCGCCGAAGACGCTGTCGTCACGATTCCAACCCTTTCTTCTTGTGCAACCGGTGGAACCGCTCCAGGGGGCGCCCATGAGGTCCCCGGAAAGGCTGCCGGCGCCCGCGGCCCCCCGCGGCGGCAGAACTTCGCTTATTCGCCTCTAAATAGGCGAAACAGCAGTCCAGAATCGTTCTATTGGCACCCTTGCCGGGCGAGCGCAAGCCCGCTATCGGCGCGGGGGCGTGCCATGCACGAATTCCCGGGCAGGCGATGTTTTATTGAGACATTTCCAATCCACAACCAACCCGCCATTCCCGATGCAGATAGCGCTTTTCCAACCCGACATCCCCCAGAACACCGGCACGATTCTCAGGCTCTGCGCCTGCCTCGGGCTGGACGCCCATATCATCGAACCGGCGGGGTTCCCGGTCTCCGACCGCGCGTTCCGCCGGGCGGGAATGGACTACCTCGGCCATGTCAGCATCGTCAGGCACGATTCCTGGCCGAAGTTCGAGGACTGGCGCGCCGCCCACGGCCACCGCCTGCTGCTGTTCACCACCAAGGCCGCCACCGACTATCGCGATTTCCGTTACCAGACGTCGGACATCCTGCTATTCGGGCGCGAGAGCGCCGGCGTCACCGAGGCGGTGGTCGAGGCCGCGGATGCGCGGCTGGTGATCCCGATCCGGGCCGGGCTGCGGTCGCTCAATGTCGCCATGAGCGCGGCGATGGCCGCCGGCGAGGCGCTACGGCAGGTCCGGACCCCGCAAGTCTGAAGGCCAGAGGAGAGACGATTGAGTTACGCGGTCAAGGAAATCTTCCTGACCCTGCAAGGCGAAGGCGCCCATGCCGGACGCGCCTCCGTGTTCTGCCGCTTTGCCGGCTGCAACCTCTGGAGCGGGCGCGAGGCGGACCGCGTTGAGGCCACTTGCAAGTTCTGCGACACGGATTTCGTCGGGACCGACGGCACGCTCGGAGGCCGCTACGGCTCGGCCACCGAGCTCGCCGACACCATCGCCGCGCAATGGCGCGCCGCCGAAGCCGACCGCTACGTGGTGCTGACCGGTGGCGAGCCGCTGCTCCAGGTCGACGCCGCGCTGATCGAGGCGCTCCACGCCCGCGGCTTCGAGATCGGCGTCGAGACCAACGGCACCATCGAAGCGCCCGATGGCCTCGACTGGATCTGCGTCAGCCCCAAGGGCGGCAGCGAGCTGGTGCTGCGCCAGGGCCACGAGCTGAAACTGGTCTACCCGCAGGCCCTCGCCACGCCCGAGACGTTCGAGCACCTCGCCTTCGAGCGCTTCTCTCTGCAGCCGATGGACGGACCCGAGGTGATCGAGAACACCGCGCGCGCGATCGACTATTGCCTGCGCCACCCGCAATGGCGGCTCAGCGTGCAGACGCATAAATCGCTCGGTATCAGATAGGACAGATCTCGTAGGGTAGGCAAAGCGAAGCGCGCCCACCATTCAGGATGACGATAAAAAGACGTGGGCACGGCGCAAGGCGCCTTTTGCCCACCCTACGGCACACTCCTACGGCACACTCCGCGTGGTAAGCGACCGGGAATGAAGATGGACAATTCGACGATCGAAGACCGCAAGGCCCGCGCCCGCACCTGGTTCGAATCCTTGCGCGACGACATCTGCGCGAGCTTCGAGCGGCTCGAGGACGACGCCCCGCAAGACCTCTATCCGGGCGCAGCCGGCCGCTTCAAGCGCACGCCCTGGCAGCGCGCCGACCATACCGGCGCGCCCGGCGGCGGCGGGGTGATGTCGATGATGCACGGCCGGCTGTTCGAGAAGGTCGGCGTGCACTGCTCGACCGTGCACGGCGAGTTCGCCCCTGAATTTCGCGCCCAGATTCCCGGCGCGGCGGACGACCCTAAGTTCTGGGCCTCCGGCATCTCACTGATCGCGCATATGCGCAATCCGAACGTGCCCGCCGTGCACATGAACACGCGCTTCGTGGTCACCACGAAAGCCTGGTTCGGCGGCGGCGCCGATCTCACCCCGGTGCTCGACCGCCGGCGCACGCAGGACGATGCCGACACCATCGCCTTCCACGCCGCGATGAAGGAGGCCTGCGCGCAGAACAGCGGCGTTGCCGATTACGACAAGTACAAGACATGGTGCGACGAGTATTTCTACCTGCCGCACCGCAAGGAGGCGCGCGGCATCGGCGGCATCTTCTACGACTGGCACGACAGCGGCGATTGGGAGGCCGACCTCGCCTTCACCAAGGACGTCGGCCGCGCTTTCCTGAAGGTCTACCCCGACATCGTCAGGCGCAATTTCGCCCGCGCCTGGACCGCCGCCGACCGCGAGGAGCAATTGATCCGGCGCGGCCGCTACGTCGAGTTCAACCTGCTCTATGATCGCGGCACCATCTTCGGGCTCAAGACCGGCGGCAATGTCGATTCGATCCTGTCGTCGATGCCCCCGGAGGTGAAATGGCCGTGACCGTTTCGAAGCAGCTCCCCCGCGCCATGCTGATCGACATGGACGACACCATCCTGTCGGCCTATGGCCGGCCCGAGATCGCCTGGAACACGATCGCGAACGAGTTCGCCGAGGAGCTTGCGCCGCTGCCGCCACCGCAGGTCGCGACCGCGGTGCTGGCCTATGCCAGGCAGTTCTGGTCGACCGCGGAGCCGATCTGGCGGATGAAGCTCGGCGAGGCGCGGCGGCTCACAGTGCGCGGCGGCTTCGCCGCGCTCGCCGCCGACGGCCATCGCGCCCTCCCGGACGATCTCGCCGACCGCATCGCCGACCGCTTCACCACCTTCCGCGAGGAAGCGATCTTCGTCTTCCCCGGTGCGCATGATGCGATCGACGCGTTCAGGGCACGCGGCGTCAAGCTCGCGCTGGTCACCAACGGCGCCGCCGACATGCAGCGCGCCAAGGTCGAGCGGTTCGAGTTGGCGCATCGCTTCGACCACATCCAGATCGAGGGCGAGCACGGTTTCGGCAAGCCCGAGGAGCGCGCTTATCTGCACGCGATGGAGGCGCTCGGCGTCACGCCTGCGGACACCTGGATGATCGGCGACAATCTGGAATGGGAAGTCGTGACGCCGCAGCGGCTCGGCATCTATTCGATCTGGATCGACGTGCACGGCGACGGCCTGCCCGAGGGCTCGACCGTCAAGCCCGACCGCATCATCCGCTCGCTGAGCGAATTGGTGCCGGATAGGCCCTGAGCAGGCCGCCCAACAAAAAGTCGAAAAACAACCCCATGCACAGTAGACGGCCCCTGCAAAATCAAGGGCTTACGGATTTTGCGAAACGCCTTTGATGAGTCAGTCAAAACAGGGGCATGACGTCGCACGATCAAGAGGCGGATGCCCAGAGGCTCAGTGCGGCAGCAGGATCTTGTGCACCACGCCGGACCCACCGCCGGATTCTATCGGCACGACCGGCCTGCGTGATCGGCCCGTCATGACCGCCTGCTAGCTTCCCTTCCGGGTCAATCACGCGAAAGGAACACTCCATGGACTTGAAAGCCGGCGATGTCGTGATGCTGAAATCCGGCGGCCAGCCGCTGACGGTTGCGGAGGTGAAGGAGAGCGACGTGCTCTGCCTCTGGATGGGCATGGAAGGCGACCTGTTCCGCGAGACGCTGCCGCTGGCCGTGCTGGTGCAGGTGGAAGAGGACGATGAGGAGGAGGAGGAAGACGACGAGGACGAAGAGTAGGCGCGCTCAAGACCGCATCCCGGTCAGGCCGGCCTGCTACGCGTTCGATATCCGCTGATCTGCCAATCGCGGGGCAACAGCGGACATGGCTGGATGTCGCAGAAAGGCCAATAGCCGACCCGCCGCATCATAGATTTTTCACCAAGCGCCGGTGGAGCGTTGCGGCGTTGGGCTGCCTGGCGGCCCACTCCAGATTGCGTTCGCCATCGATCTTCACCCAAGACGTACGGGTCGGCGCATCGTCGCCAGTGAGCGAGTTGAACGTACATGATGCCCTTTCTCGCATGATGGCGCCGAGGGAATCCTGAGCCTGGTAGTCGATGAGCGCCACATACTGAACCGGCGGGTGCCGCGCTGATTGCATCATGAATCTTCTGGTTGACTCGGGTACGGCCCGTTCCGGCTCTGCGAAAAATTCGTCCCACGTGATCGTTCTTCTGGAGTCTTCCAGGTCGATCCGTTGATAGGTGGAAGGATCCGCCAGCCGCTCTTGAATCGCCTTTTCGCAGGTCTGCACAAATTGGGACGTGAACGGCGGATGGCTACGCATGTAAGCATTACCGAGACCCGCGATACCGAGGACTACGAATGCTGCAATGGCGAGCTTGATCTTCATCTCTGAACAGCACTCCAAGGGGTTGGGACACCTGCGAGCCCGTCGCTCAAGGAAAACCACAGACTCATACGGCCTCAGGGCTAGCAAGCAGCAACGAACGGACTACTGTAACCCGACTAAGACTAAGCGTGCATTAACCGGCGCGCACAACCTTTCATTCTGGAGTGTGGTACTGCCGCTGGCGCGTGCGACGGCGAGTTGGCCGATTTGTTCTGGTCAGAACGTCTGGTTTGGGCGTCGATGATGCCGATTCGCGACTCAGGTCCGCTTGAACCCATGGCAGCCGTTGAGCCGATGCTGGCCGCCGAGATCACGCGAACATTCTTGCGACCGGCGCAAGCTTTAATCCGCACGAGGAGTTGCAACTGATGCTCCCGGGCAACCAAGCGGTTCACGCATCCCTACGGCCACATTCGGCAACGTGAGGACCACGAAGGCGCCCGATGCGAACTCGCGTCCATGCTTCCGGCCCCATTCAACGATCATCAGTTCCACTAAAGCTTTGCTAACCAAACAATCCTTCCAAGAGAGATTACCCATGGAACAACCGCCCCTTATGAAACTGGAAATGATTGCTCCTCTAGGTTGATTCAAGATGAAGTCGCAACGCCATCAAGAAGCAGCAACTCCTAGCGTTGCGGAAGCTTCGAGCAGCTAGTCGGCTTATCTGATCGATTTTGACCGAGCATCGTTCGTGATCTCATGAAATCCAGCAATGGCCTATATTTTTCTCGCCTCGATCACATCAGAGCTCTGGCGGCCTACCTCGTTTTCGTGTGGCACTTCACCCATCTGACTAATCAATTCCCGGTGCCGTTCTCCGCCGTGCCGCCATTTCCTTTCGCGCTGCTGGATGAGGGGCACGTCGGCGTTGGGCTCTTCATGACGCTGAGTGGCTACCTCTTCGCCAAGCTGGTGAACGGGCAGGCGATCAACTATCCCGCGTTTCTTTGGAGTCGCGCCGTAAGATTGGTACCCTTGCTCGCCGCGTCTCTGGCCGCCTGGTATCTTCTTGGCCAGCTTCACATTGGGCCTCCAATTGACTTCAGTCAGATCTGGCGCGGAGTCTTGCTGCCGACGTTGCCGAACGGAGCTTGGTCGATCACGATCGAATTTCAGTTCTACCTGCTGTTCCCGTACCTGCTTGCGCTTAGCAACCGCTTTGGTCCTCATGCGCTGCTCATCGGCATCTGTCTCAGCCTCTGCCTGCGTGCGCTTCTCTGGCTAAGATACGGAGAGGTCCAGCTCGTGGCGTATTGGACCATCGTCGGGGCGATCGACCAGTTTCTGATGGGCATGTTCTTCGCGACGGCTGGCCTTAGCGCAAAGGCACGTCGCGTCGTGGCTTTCACGTGTGGGCTGCTTTTCCTGATCTTCTGGCAAATCTTCGACGCCGAGGGCGGCTTCTTCTACCTCGATGGGGCCTATCCCTCTCCCTCGGCATTATGGATAGTCATTCCGTCGATCCAGGCCGTAGCCTTTGGCAGTTTCATCGCCTGGTACGACAATTCAGGGATTAGCTTTCCCCCAAAGGTTGATCTCTGCCTTCGCAAAGTCGGAGAGTGGTCATATTCGATCTATCTCCTGCATTTCTTCCTGCGCGAAGTCGCAATATTCCTCGTCAAAGACCGTGGTGGCCAAGACACCAACTTTTGGTGGGCGCTCCCAGCTGCGACCTTGCTTTTCGCAGCATTCGCACCCGTGGCGGGGCTGTCATTCGAATTCTTCGAGAAACCGCTTCTACGACTGCGGACGGCCTACATCGTGCGATCCAAAAAAGGGTTCGGCGGCACTGCATCCGCATTGAAATCCGATCCGCGATCTCGGGCTCGATGATCTGAGGTCTGCTTCGGGTCAAGGCTGCCGCAGACCGTTGAGCCGGCGCCTTCGGTTGGCTCAGCAGCCGACGTTCACGAGAACGAGCCTGGATCGCGGGCACGTTGCGCATGCCCAATCGGGCCCATCCGTCTACGCCAGGAGCTGCCTCGCCGCCGCCGAGATCATCACCAGCCCGCCGGTGATGACAGCGACATCGAGGATCGCGGTGTGGATGTGCAGCGGCATCCGCTCGACGAAGGCCTTTGCCAGGAAGGCGCCGGGGATCGCGATCACGCCGATCAGGAGCGCGAAGGCAAGCACCTGTGCGGTGACGGCGCCGGCGAGGCCGAACACCGAGATCTTGATCAGGCCGGTGCCGAGCGAGATCATCGCATCGGTCGCGATCACGGCGGCGCCCTCCAGGCCGGCCGCCATCAGGAGCGAGAGCAGGATCACGCCGGAGCCGGAGGTGCCGCCGACCAGGACGCCGTAGCCGACCGAGCCGGCGGCAAGGCCGCCGTCGCCGATCCGGACGCTCCGGCGGCGGAGCACGCGGCGCAGCGGCACGCTCAGGATCAGCATGGCGCCGATTACGAGCGCCGCGCCCGCATTGGTCAGCCGCGTATAACCGTAGGCGCCGAGCGCGGTGGTCAGCGCGGCGCAGGCGAGCACGATACCTGCGCGGCGGCGATCGGCGTAGCGCAGGTAGGCAACCGCGCGGCTGCAATTGGTGAAGATGGCGGAGATCGCGATGATCGGCACCACGGGCTCGGCACCGACCAGCGGCACCAGCACCAGCGGCATCAGGGCGCCGGTGCCGTAGCCGGCGAGGCCGCCGATGATCGAAGCAAACAACGCCATCAACGCGACCAGCAGCAGCTGCGGAAGCGAGATGTCGGCAAGGCCTGAGAAGATGGTCACGTTTTCCGATCGCGGCAGACGCGTGCCGCAGCTTGAGCTGCGATGGACGCGAGCGTGGCTTCGTCTAGTGGAGAATCCGCGACGAGGCAACCGTCAGCGAGGCACGCGGCAGCCGGCCTGGCCGCCGCGTCCGACGTCATGCAACGAACCGGCCCGCCCTGATGACGGCGGTGAATCGCGGCCGGCCCTTGGCACCGCCTTTGGCCATTGTCGGCGGCACCGAGGCATCGGATCGAAAGGCGTCGCAGGCCGCTTCGTCCCGCCAGTCGATCAGGACGATGACCCGGTCCGAGCCATCCGATGCGAACAGCACCTCGGCGCCGAGGCTTCCATGCGCCTCCCGCTTGTTGCGGCCATCCGTTGCGAAGACGGACAGAAAGCGCGCGAGATCCTCGATCTCGACCTCGGCAATGGTCGTGTACATCGCCTACCCTCTCAGAATGGCGCCCGCGTCATGCGAGACAGCGGCAGGTTGAGGCTGAAGGACGAAATGACGGGGTCGGTCACGCCAAAGGCGGCGAGACGGGGCCGATGTTTGGCGACATACGCAGCGGCAGCTGCCGGCGTTTCGAACAGGTAGACGCCTGCCGCGCGGCCGGCGTCGCGGTCCTCGCCCCAGAGCTTCCAGATGAGCCCGGGCTGGGCCGCGATGTCGTCCGCAAGATCACGGCAGGCGATGTGGAGATCTTCTCCCCACGGCCCATCAAACGGGAAGTCGAATTGCAGCAATGTCGTCATGTGGTACCTCTTGTTCGCAACGGCCAGAGCGGGCTCGCGCGATCTACGCCGCCGAGGCGCTTGCGGGAATTCACCGCGTGGTAGGAACGATGATGACTGGGAGTGTGCGATAGGCCATGGATACGCTGAGCAGCATGCGTGTCTTCGTGCGGGTGGTTGAGCTCGGCGGATTCAATGCGGCGGCCCGCGCCTGCGCGATGTCAGCCGCAATGGTGGCCAAGCATGTCGGTCATCTCGAGGATCGCACCGGAGCCCGGCTTCTCGACAGAACCACACGCTCGGTCCGACCGACTCCGGAGGGGCAGCTCTACCTCGAGAAGGTGCTCGCAATCCTCGAAGCCGTCGACGAGGCGGAGGGTACCGTCGGAGCGGAGAAACGACTGGCGCGCGGGACCCTCCGCGTGACGGCGCCGGTCGAACTGGGCCAGGACCACCTCGCGCCGCTGCTCGTCGATTTCATGACGCGGCATCCCGGGATCGCCGTCGTCGCCGACCTGACGAACCGCCCGGTGGATCTCGTGCAAGAAGGCTTCGACATGGCGATCCGGGTCGCACCGTCGCTCGACACCGCGCTGATCGGACGCAAGCTCGCGACAACCCACTTTCGCGTCGTGGCAAGTGCGGAATTCCTGGCCAGGCACGGCGTACCCGAGACGCCCGAGATGCTCGCAACCCTGCCCGCGCTGACCTTCTCGCAGCCCGCACCTCGTCTGGACTGGTCCTGGCGCCGGCGTGAGATGCACGGCAGGGTGAGGATGACCGCCCGGCTCGCCTCGACCAGCGCCGATACTTTGCGCAAGGCGGCCGTTGCGGGCCTTGGCGTCTCCTGGCTTCCGTCATTTGTCTGCGGCAAGGACATCGAGGGGGGCCTGCTGATCCCGATCCTGGAGGATTGCGACTGGGGCAGCCTCGGCGTTCATGTCCTCTACCCGCATCGGCGTTTCTCACCGAGCCGGCTTCGTCTCTTTATCGACTTTCTCGCAGAGAGACTGGGTGACGATCCCTCGGGTGACCCGTGGGCGCCACAAATGGAGGAGCGCCGCATCATGCTCGCGGGAAGCCGGTTGGTCTAGCTGAGACAGGCGAAAGTCCGATGCTCGGGGCGATCCCGGGGTACCACGATCAGCGCTATCAAGCCTAGGTTTTCTCGTCGCGGCTGACGCGGGCCGCAGCTTGATCGGCGATGGCAGCGAGTGCGGCTTGCTCCAGGGGAAAATCCGCCGCGAGCCAAGCGTCCTCGGCGAGCGTCAACACGTGTCCGAGCGCGGGTCCTTCGGGCAGTCCGCGGGCAATGAAGTCGGCGGCCCTCAGCGGAAATCTCGGCGCCGTCCAGCGCTGCGGCAGCTCGGCGAGTGCGCGCCAGCGCGCGGAGGCGACATCGCCGCCGCTCCGCGCCCAGCCCAGCAACACGCGATCGTGATAGCGCTCAGGCCCGAGCCGGTAGAGCAGCCGCCGCGCATTGGCCTCGTCCTTGGTGGCGAGGCGCCACCAGCGGTGTCCCATCGAATCCAGCGCCTTGGTCTCGGCATTGGACAGCCGCAGACGCGCGGCGACGCGCTTGGCATCCTCGGTCACGGCGACGGTCAGCGCGGCGAGGCGCCGCGTGCTGCCGGCGGCGAGGCCGAGCTCGCGCTCGACCGCGATCATCGTCGCCAGCGGTCCGGTGTAGACGACGCCGCCGACCAGCGTCTGCAGCAGGCCGCCCTCGGCCATGGCCAGCGCGGCCGCGGACGCGCCCGATGCCACCAGGAGCTTCAGCATCTCCATCCGCACCCGCTCGGCCGAGAGGCTGGCAAGGCCGGCGCGGCCGCGGATGCAGGCGAGATAGCCGTCGCGGTCGGGCTCGCCCGCGCCAAAAGCGGCGTGGATGCGGAAGAAGCGCAGGACGCGCAGATAGTCCTCGGCGATGCGCTGGTCGGGATCTCCGATGAAGCGGACGCGGCGCGCTTTGGCATCCGCGATGCCGCCGACATAATCGTAAACGACGCCCTTCGCGTCGGCCGACAGGCCGTTCATGGTGAAGTCGCGCCGCTCGGCGTCCTTCACCCAGTCGCGGCCGAACGCGACCTTGGCCTTGCGGCCGAAGGTTTCGGTGTCCTCGCGCAGCGTCGTGACTTCATAGGGATGGCCGTCGATGACCAGCGTGACGGTGCCGTGATCGATGCCGGTCGGCACGCCCTTGATGCCGGCAGCCTTGGCACGTCGCATCACCTCCTCGGGCCGCGCCGTGGTCGCGATGTCGATGTCGCCGGGCTTGAGGCCGAGCAGCGCGTTGCGCACCGCGCCGCCGACCACCCGTGCCTCCTCGCCGTCGGCATTGAGCAATTGCAGGACGCGCGCGGTCCCGCCCGAGATCAGCCAGGGCGCATCGGCAAGGACCGGCGCGAGTAATGGCTCGGCGCTCATCGTGCTGCCCCTATTTTTCCACGCCCGGCACCAGCCGCCCGTTCTCGACATGGGCGGGAACGTAGGTCGAGTCCGGTGGCGCGCCGGAGAACTCCGCAAGGCCGATCAGGCCCGCGATGACGAGCGCAAGCGCGACCAGGGAGAGACGCGCGACGATCGTGACCGGCCAGGACGAACGCGCGAACACACCGGAGCGGCTCGCGGCCAGGAACAGCGCATAGACGGCAAACGGGATGAGGAAGATTCCGATCTCGGTCAGAACCGTCCGGATCATGACGAATAGATCCGCTCATACAGCACACGCAGCATTCCCGCCGTCGCCCCCCAGATGTAGCGCTCCGCGAACGGCATCGCGTAATAGGACCGCTCCATGCCGCGGAATTCCTTGCTGTGCACCTGATGGTTCACCGGGTTCATCAGAAAGGATAGCGGCACCTCGAAGGCATCATCAACCTCGGAATGGTTGATGGTGAGCGAGAAGCCCGGCCGGACCTTGGCCACCGTCGGCAGGATGCGGAAGCCGAATGCGGTGCCGTAGAGATCGAGATAGCCGAGCGGCTCGACGAAGTCCCTGGACAGCCCGACCTCCTCCTCGGCCTCGCGCAGCGCCGCGTCCAGCGGCGAGGAATCGGTCGCGTCGATCTTGCCGCCGGGAAAGGCGACCTGGCCGGCATGGTCGTTGAGATGCGCCGCGCGCTGCGTCAGCAGAATGGTCGGCTCGGGATGATCGACCACGGCGATCAGCACCGCCGCGGGGCGCACCGGCTGCTCGCGTGCGATGATCTCCAGCATCTTGTCGGTGCCGGGATCGCCCGAGGCGGGAATGATGTTGGGATCGTAGAGGCCGGGCGGCACGTCGAAGCCGAGCTTTGCCTTCGAGCGGGCGAAGAAATCCGCCGCGCCGAGCACGACCTGGTCGCTCTTCAGGATAGGCTTGGTCAAAGCGCGGCCCTCACCTGCTCCGCATCGGCCATGGCGAAGAACTCGCCTGATGATTCGACGCCGAACATCGGTTGGCCATCGACCATCCGCTCCTCGCCCATGTCAACCAGATCGTAATAGAGCGCCCTCGTGACCTTGGCCCAGAGATCGGCTCGGACATGCAGGTAAGGCGTCAGCCCGCCGTCCGCCGCCTGCTCGAAGCGCAGCCGGTGCGCGGCACCGCAGCTGACCCAGTCGTCGACATTGGTGCGGAAGCGCAGCACGCGATGGCCGTTCTCATCGTCCTTCTGCATCTCGACCGCCATGAACGGCGCATCATCGACGCGGATGCCGACCTTCTCCACCGGCGTGACCAGGAAATGCTTGTCGCCCTCACGCTTGAGGATGGTCGAGAACAGCCGCACCAAGGCGGGACGCCCGATTGGCGTGCCCAAGTAGAACCAAGTACCATCGGAGGCGATTCGGATGTCGAGATCGCCGCAAAACGGCGGATTCCACAGGTGCACCGGCGGCAGGCCCTTCTTGCCGCCTTCGGCATTGGCAGCACTCTTGGCGGCGGCAGTCAGCCCCTCGAGGCCACGATCGGCGCTCTGCCCTTGGTTCGCCATGGTTTGCCCTGACTTTGTCTTTGGCACGATTGGTGCAGGTCTACGTTGTACTTGGGTGCACGGTTCCATCCGGGATAGTCCGGTGTGGAGGTCGCCACTTCGTGATGCCGTACATAACCCGAAGCCGATAAGGTGGGGATAGGTTAATTCAACGAATACATGGCCTTCCTGCAAGCCTAGCATAGGCCCATGATTTGACGCGATGCGATGACATGACGGCCCAGGCAAGCCGCATGGCGGGCTGAAGGAGCGAGCGGATGGCGGAGAGTGTCGAGAAACTCGAGGACGGGATCGTCCGTTCGGCCGAGCAGGTGTCGAGCCAGATTCGCGCCGCGAAGGATGCGATCGCCTCCGTCATCTTCGGCCAGGACCGCGTGATCGAAAACACGCTGGTCACCATCCTCTCCGGCGGCCATGCGTTGCTGATCGGTGTGCCCGGCCTCGCCAAGACCAAGCTGGTCGAGACGCTCGGCGTCACGCTCGGGCTCGATGCCAAGCGCATCCAGTTCACGCCCGATCTGATGCCGTCGGACATTCTCGGCGCCGAGGTGCTGGACGAGAGCACCACGGGCAAGCGCGCCTTCCGCTTCATTTCGGGTCCGGTGTTCGCGCAGCTCTTGATGGCCGACGAGATCAACCGCGCCTCGCCGCGCACGCAGTCGGCGCTGCTGCAGGCGATGCAGGAGCAGCACATCACCGTGGCCGGCGCGCGTCACGACCTGCCAAAACCATTCCACGTGCTGGCGACGCAAAACCCGCTGGAGCAGGAAGGCACCTATCCGCTGCCCGAAGCCCAGCTCGACCGCTTTCTGATGGAGATCGACGTCGACTATCCCGACCGCGACGCCGAGCGCCGCATCCTGTTCGAGACCACCGGCGCCGAGGAAACGCTGGCGAAGGGATCGATGAGCGCGGACGCGCTGATCGCCGCGCAGCGGCTGATCCGGCGCCTGCCGGTCGGCGATTCCGTCGTGGAGGCCATCCTGTCGCTGGTGCGCTCGGCCCGTCCGGGCCCCGACGCCGGCGAATCCGGCAAGTTCATCGCCTGGGGTCCCGGCCCGCGCGCCAGCCAATCCCTGATGCTGGCGGTGCGCGCGCGTGCACTGATCGACGGCCGTCTGGCGCCCTCGGTCGACGACGTGCTCGACCTCGCCGAGCCCGTGCTGAAGCACCGCATGGCACTGACCTTCCAGGCGCGCGCCGAAGGCCGCACGATTCCGGACGTGATCCGGCAATTGAAGACACGGATCGGTTGATGGCAGCGGAGAGCGGGCACACGGCGAAGGAGGTCATCGCGATCCGACGTGCCGATGGCGAAAGCCGCACGCTCGCAGCGTCCTTGCCGCGCCTGGTGTTAGAGGCCCGCCGTATCGCCGCCAACGTCATCCACGGCCTGCATGGCAGGCGGCGCGCCGGCTCCGGCGAGAATTTCTGGCAATATCGCCGTTTCGTCTCCGGCGAGCCGGCGCAGAACGTCGACTGGCGGCGGTCGGCGCGGGACGACCTTCTCTATGTCCGCGAGCTCGAATGGGAAGCCTCGCACACGGTCTGGATCTGGCCCGACCGCTCGCCCTCGATGGCGTTCGCCTCGAAGACCGCGCGCGAGTCCAAGCTCGAGCGGACACTGATCGTCGCCTTCGCGCTGGCCGAGCTGCTGGTCGCCGGCGGCGAACGCGTCGGGATCCCCGGGCTGATGGCGCCGACGGCGAGCCGCAGCGTCATCGACAAGATGGCGCAGGCGATGCTGCATGACGATGCCGATCGGCTCAGCCTGCCGCCGTCCTTCGTGCCTGCCGCGCTCGCCGAGACGATCGTGCTGTCGGATTTCTGGTCGCCGATCTCCGAGATCAGGACGACGCTCGCAGGGCTGTCCGGCTCGGGCGCGCACGGCACGCTGGTGCAGGTCGTCGACCCCGCCGAGGAATCGTTTCCCTATTCCGGCCGTGTCGAGTTCGTCGAGCCCGAAGGGTTCGGCGTGATCACCGCCGGCCGCGCCGAGAGCTGGGCACAGGATTACACCACGCGGCTCGCGCTGCATCGCGACCAGATCCGCGCCGAGACGGGCAAGCTCGACTGGCTGTTCACGACGCACGCCACCGACCGCTCCGCCGCCGAACTCTTGCTGTTCCTGCATGCCGGCATGCAGGTGAGCAAGTCGGGCGCCCGCACCACGACCATCAAGGCGGGGCCGGCCGCATGATGGGACTGCCGCTCGCCTTCACCCAACCGCTGCTTCTGATCGGCCTCGTCAGCCTGCCGGTGCTGTGGTGGCTCTTGCGCGTGATGCCGCCGCGGCCGCGCCGCATCGAGTTTCCGCCGACCCGCCTGCTGTTCGACATCGCCCCGCGCGAGGAGACGCCCTCGCGGACGCCATGGTGGCTGACCGCGCTGCGGCTGCTTGCGGCAGCGCTGGTGATCTTCGCCGCCGCCGGCCCGATCTGGAATCCGCAGACCGACCTTGCCGGCAGCAAGGCGCCGCTGATGATCGTGTTCGACGACGGCTGGAGCGCCGCATCGCACTGGGATGTCAGGATCAGGGCCGCCGACGAGCTGATCGCCAACGCCGACAACGACCGCCGCGCCATCGCGCTGGTGCCGCTGTCGGAGCCGAGCCGCGACATCACCCTGATGCCGGCGGGCGCCGCGCGCGTCGCGCTGCGCCAGCTCGCGCCAAAACCCTATTCGGTCGACCGCGTCGACACGCTCGCCACGATCGACCGCTTCCTGAAAGCCACCGGCGATTGCGAGATCGCCTGGCTGTCGGACGGCATCGACACCGGCCGCGGCGAGGAATTCGTGGCCGGCCTCGGCAAGACCATCGGCGAGCGCAGCCTGACCATCTTCGATGGCGGCACCCCCTCGCCGCTGGCGCTGGTCGCGGCCGAGAACGCCGCCGCGAAGATGACGGTGAAAGTGCTGCGCACCGACAGCGGCATCGCGGTCGGCACCGTGCGCGCGCTCGACCAGAAGGCCTCGCCGATCGGCGAAGCGCGGTTCTCGTTCGGCCCGCAGGACAAGGAGACCGACGCTGCGTTCGATCTGCCGGTCGAGCTGCGCAACGACATCAACCGGCTCGAGATCTCGGGCGAGCGCTCCGCCGGCGCGGTGCAGCTGCTCGACAAGCGCTGGCGCCGCCGCGCCATCGGCATCGTCTCGGGCTCCACCAGCGAGACCGCGCAGCCGCTGCTGGCGCCGACCTTCTACCTCGCCCGTGCGCTGACGCCGTTCGCCGACGTCAGGCTCGCCGACAAGGGCTCGCCGCAGCAGGGCATCACACAATTCCTGGACCAGAAGCTGCCGATGATCATCCTCGCCGATGTCGGCACCATCGCGCCGGAGCTGCGCGAGCGCCTCAACGCCTGGATCGACCAGGGCGGCGTCCTGGTGCGGTTCGCAGGGCCCCGACTGGCGCAGGCCGAGGACGACCTCGTGCCGGTCAAGCTGCGCAAGGGCGGCCGCACCCTCGGCGGCAGCCTGACCTGGGAGAAGCCGCAGCATCTGGCCTCCTTCGCGGCCGACGGCCCGTTCGCCGGCGTCGCGGTCCCCAGGGACGTCGCCGTCAGCCGCCAGGTGCTGGCCGAGCCGGACGCGGTGCTCGCCACCAAGAGCTGGGCCTCGCTGGAGGACGGCACGCCGCTCGTCACCGGCGAGCATCGCGGCAAGGGGCTGGTCAGCCTGTTCCACGTCAGCGCCGACATGCGCTGGTCGGATCTGCCGATGTCCGGCACCTTCGTCGAAATGCTGCGGCGGATCGTCGACATGTCCGGCTACACGTCCAAGCCCGGCGCAGGCGTTGCAGGTGAAGCGACCACCGAGACGGTGGCGCCGCTGCACATCCTCGACGGCTTCGGCGCCTTCGGCCCGCCGCCGGCGACCGCAAAGCCGCTGCCCGCCGATTACCGCGACCGCGCCACATCAGATCATCCGCCCGGGTTCTACGGCCCGGCCGAAGGACCGCTCGCCGTGAACACGCTTGCCAGCGCCGACCGCATCGCGGCCCTCAACACCACGAGCCTGCGCGCCCGGCACGCCACCTACACCAATGCCGAGCCGCGCGACCTGCGCGGCTGGCTGCTGTCGACGGCGCTCGCGCTGTTCCTGATCGACGCCATCATCGTCGCGGTGCTCGGCGGCGGGATCGCCGCGCTGCTGCGCCGCCGCGCCGCGCCCGCCATGATCGTGCTCGGCCTGCTGCTCACCACGCTCGCGCCGACGCCGTCACGCGCCGACGGCGCCGCGGACGATTTCGCGATGAAAGCGACGGCGCAAACCCGCCTCGCCTATGTCGTCACGGGCAATGCCGACGTCGATTCCATCGTCAAGGCGGGGATGAACGGGCTGACGCTGTTCTTGGCCCAGCGCACCGCGCTCGAGGCCGGCGATCCCGTCGGGATCGATCCGGCGCGCGACGAACTCGCCTTCTTCCCGCTGATCTACTGGCCGATCGTGCCCGGCGC
Organism: Bradyrhizobium sp. WBOS08; assembly: GCF_024585125.1. Classification (NCBI taxonomy): domain Bacteria; kingdom Pseudomonadati; phylum Pseudomonadota; class Alphaproteobacteria; order Hyphomicrobiales; family Nitrobacteraceae; genus Bradyrhizobium; species Bradyrhizobium sp. WBOS08. The sequence continues at coordinate 528,115 of NZ_CP028988.1, forward strand.
GCCGAAGCCGCCGCGGGACGCCATCAACAGGATCGACGCCTACATGAAGCAGGGCGGCACCGTGCTGTTCGACACCCGCGACGCGATCGAAGCCCCACCCGGCGCGAACGGCGCGGCGCAGACCCCCGCCATGCAGACGCTGCGCGAGATCCTGTCCTCGCTCGACGTGCCCGAGCTCGAGCCGGTGCCGCGCGAGCACGTGCTGACCAAGACCTTCTATCTGCTGCGCGACTTCCCCGGCCGCTTCGTCACCGGCCAGACCTGGGTCGAGACCCTGCCGCGCGACGAGGACGAGGACAGCGCGCAGCGGCCGGCGCGCGGCGGCGACGGCGTCTCGCCGATCATCATCACCTCGAACGACCTTGCCGGCGCCTGGGCGGTGCGGCCCGACGGCCAGGCCATGCTGCCGGTGACCGGCGGCGACACCCGCCAGCGCGAATTCGCCTACCGCGCCGGCGCCAACATCGTGATGTACACCCTGACCGGCAATTACAAGGCCGACCAGGTGCACGCACCGGCCCTGATCGAACGGCTGGGGCAATAGGATCGAGATGAATTACGGCATCGCATTCACGCCGCTCGTCCCCGCCATCGTGCTGTGGCTCGCGCTCGCCGCGATCGTCGTCGTCGCGCTGGTGCTGCTGATTGCGCGTGCGCGCGGCGCTGCCGTGCGCGTGGCCGCGCTGGCGCTGTTCCTGCTCGCGCTCGCCAACCCCTCCTTCACCCGCGAGGAACGCGAGCCCCTCACCTCGGTCGCAGCGATCGTCGTCGACAAGAGCCCGAGCCAGAATTTCGGTAACCGCAATCGCGAGGCCGCAGCTGCGCAGGAAGCGCTGGTCGACAGCCTGAAGAAGATCAAGGGGCTGGAGGTGCGCGTCGTCGATGCCGGACAGGCCGACGGCGAGACCGACGGCACCAGGCTGTTCGGCGCCCTCGCCTCGACCTTGTCGGACGTGCCGGTCGACCGCGTCGCCGGCGCGTTCCTGATCACCGACGGCCGCGTCCACGACATTCCGGCGAACGCCGCCGCGCTCGGCTTCCAGGCGCCGGTGCATGCGCTGGTCACCGGCCAGAAGGACGAGCGCGACCGCCGCATCGCGATCACGGCCGCGCCGCGCTTCGGCATTGTCGGGCAGAGCCAGACCATCAGCTACCGCCTCGACGACCAGGGCGTCACCGGCGAGCGCGCCAAGGTCACGATCCGCAGGGATGGCGAGGTCATCAACGAGCGCACGCTCTCGAGCGGCCAGGCCGCGAGCGTCGACGTCGACATCAAGCATGCCGGACCGAACATCGTCGAGATCGAAGCCTCCCCGCTCGAGCGCGAGCTGACGCCGGTGAACAACCGCGCCGTCGTCGCCATCGACGGCGTGCGCGACAAGCTGCGCGTGCTGCTGGTCTCGGGCGAGCCGCATTCCGGCGAGCGCACCTGGCGCAACCTCTTGAAGTCCGACGCCAGCGTCGATCTCGTCCACTTCACCATTCTGCGGCCGCCGGAGAAGCAGGACGGCACGCCGATCAACGAATTGTCGCTGATCGCGTTTCCGACCCGCGAATTGTTCCAGCAGAAGATCAACGAATTCCAGCTGATCATCTTCGACCGCTACGCCCGTCAGGGCGTGCTGCCGATCGCCTATTTCGACAACATCGCGCGCTATGTTCGCTCGGGCGGCGCGGTGCTGGTCTCGGCCGGCCCCGACTACGCCTCCACCACCAGCATCTGGCGCACGCCGCTGGATACGGTGCTGCCGGCCGAGCCGGTCGGGGTGACGGAGAAGCCGTTCTATGCGCATCTGTCCGACCTCGGCAAACGCCACCCCGTCACGCGCGGCCTCGAAGGCTCCGCCTCCGAGCCGCCGCGCTGGAGCCGGTTCTTCCGCACCGTTGATACCCGCAATTCCGTCAACCCACCGGTGATGACGGGTGTCGACGGCAAGCCGCTGTTGTTCCTGTCGCGCTTCGGCGAGGGCCGCGTCGCGCTGCTGCTGTCCGACCACATCTGGCTGTGGGCGCGCGGCTATGAGGGCGGCGGCCCGCACCTCGATCTGCTCCGGCGGATGTCGCACTGGCTGATGAAGCAGCCGGACCTCGACGAGGAGGCGCTGCGCCTCCAGGTACAGGGCAAGAATCTGGTCGTGGTGCGCCAGACCATGGCGGACAGCGTCCAGCCGGTGAGCGTGACCTCGCCGTCCGGCGCCTCGCAGGATTTGACGCTGAGCCCAGGGGAGCCCGGCGAATGGCGCGCCAGCCTGCCGGCGAGCGAACTCGGGCTGTGGCAGGCCACCGACGGCACACTGAAGGCGCTGATCAATGTCGGACCGACCAATCCGAAGGAGTTTTCGGAAGTCACCTCCACGGTCGAGACCTTGAAGCCGCTGACGCAGGCGACCGGCGGCAACGCCGTGCGCGTGGCGAATGGCGCCAACGTCGAGCTGCCGCGCGTCCTCCCGGTGCGTTCGGCCAGCGTTTTTGCCGGCGACGGCTGGATGGGGGTCAGGATGCGCGATGCCAGCGTCGTCAAGGGCGTCGGCGTGCTGCCGATCTTTGCCGGCCTGATCGGCCTGTTGCTGCTGCTCGGCGCGTTTGCGGCGACCTGGGTCCGCGAGGGGCGCTGAACGCTCCGTTGCTCGAACGCCACATCGGACAGTCACCCGCGCTGGGCGGGTTGGAGTGCCGTTGACATCAGCTGACGATTGGAGCGATGTTACATTATAACATCGCGGTGCCCCAGGGACTTGACGCCTCGCGATGTGGGGGTGGCGTTTTCCGATGAAGTGGTTCCGGTCGAATATCAGGCACGGCGCCCGGCTCGCGTTGTTCGCGATGCTGGTGCAGTTCGCGCTGACGTTCGGCCACAGCCATTGGTTCGCTCAAGCCGCTACCCTTGCCCAGGCCACTCACCACCAAGTCGATGGCAGCAAGGATCAAGCTGCGGTCGACCGCGCGGCGGTTCACCAGCAATCGCCTGCAAGCCCCGACCGCGAGCATCAGGGCGAAGACAATTGTGCGATTTGCGCCGTCGTCGCGATGGCGGGCACGATCCTGTTCGCGACGCCGCCACTGTTGCAGCTGCCGCAGGCGATCGACCTGCTCTATCGCACCACCGATGCCGAATTCCTCCATCTGAAATCGGCCGGCACGGCGTTCCAGCCGCGCGCCCCTCCCGCGTCCTGACTCCCGACACCACTTGATCACGCCCGCCGTCGCGCTTTCAGGCGCTCCGGCCGGGAAAAGTTGAAGTCGAATTCCGTCGCACCGCGACGGCAGGCCGCCTCCGATCAGCAGACCACCACCCGGACGGCGCCTGACTGGAATCAGGACAATGTCATTCAAATCGCGACGCGCGCAACGACTTGCCGGAGCAAGCCTGCTCCTGCTCGGCGCTGCCGCCACGCCCGCTTTCGCCCAGACGCCCGCACAGGACAAATCGTCGACCGAGATTCCCGCCGTCACGGTGACGGCGCCAAGCCCGATCGTGCGCAGGGCGGTGGTGCCGTCCCGCAACCCAGGCCGCGGTACACGGACCGCGCGGGTGCGCAGCCGCGAGCAAGCGGCGGAAGCAACGCCGGCAGAACCGGTGCCTGCCGCGCCTCAGCAGGGCGTGCTGCCTGTTGTGACCGATCAGTTCGCAACCGTCACCGTGGTGCCGAACGAGGAGATCCGGCGCAACGGCGGCGGCACGCTCGGCGATCTCCTGTTCTCCAAGCCCGGCATCACCGGCTCGAGCTTCGCGCCCGGCGCCTCGAGCCGGCCGATCATCCGGGGTCTGGACGTCAACCGCGTCGGCATCGTCGAGAACGGCACCAATGCCGGCGGCGCCTCCGATCTCGGCGAAGATCATTTCGTCCCGATCGATCCGCTCGCGACCAACCAGGTCGAGGTGGTGCGCGGACCGGCCGCGCTGCGCTACGGCTCGACCTCGATCGGCGGTGTCGTGAGCGCCACCAACAACCGGATTCCGGACGCGATGCCGAGTTGCGCGCCGTCGTTCCAGAGCTACGGCCTGCCGACCAAGGCGCCGCTCGCGAGCGCGGCGACCTCGCCTTGCGTCACCGCCGAGACGCGCACCGCCTTCAGCTCGGTCGATCGCGGTGTCGAGAGCGGCGTGCTGCTCGACACCGGCGGCGGCAATTTTGCCTTCCATGCCGATGCCTATGGCCGCACGACCTCGGATTACTACATCCCGAGCTATCCCTATCTCAACGACCAGTCGCGCCCGGTGAACGGGCGTCAGCCCAACTCGGCGACACGCTCGGACGGCGCCTCGATCGGCGGCTCCTACTTCTTCCACGGCGGCTATATCGGCGCATCGATCACGCAGAACGACTCGCTCTACCACATCCCCGGCATCGACGGCGCCGACCACAACACGCGGATCGACGCGCACCAGACCAAGATCAACGTCAAGGGCGAATACCACCCCGACGCGGCAGCGATCGACACCATCCGCTTCTGGGCCGGGGCGACCGACTACCGCCATAACGAGATCGGTCTTGCCGATCCCGCCGACCTCACCAGCGACGGCATCAGGCAGACCTTCACCAACAAGGAGCAGGAGATCCGCACCGAAGTGCAGCTGATGCCGTTCAACGCCCGCTTCGCCGAGGTGACGACCGCGCTCGGCTTCCAGGTCGGCCACCAGGAATTGAGCGCGTCGAGCCCGGACAATCCCGGCACGCTGTTCAACGGCCTGTGGGATCCGAACAACAGCAACCGCGTTGCCGGTTACACCTTCAACGAGTTCAAGTTCACGGAGACGACACGGGCGCAGATCGCCGGCCGCATTGAGCACGTCGAGCTGCGCGGCACGACGCCGGACTTCCCGGCCGATTATCTGCCCGACGGCACGCCGCAGGCGGCGACCTCGCGCAATCCGTCCTTCACGCCGAAGAGCGGTAGCATCGGCCTGTTGCAGGACCTGCCCGGCGGCATGGTCGGCAGCATCACCGCGCAATATGTCGAGCGCGCGCCGAAGGCTGCCGAATTGTTCTCGCGCGGCGGCCACGACGCGACCGCGACCTTCGACATCGGCAATCCGAACCTCGGTATCGAGACCGCGAAATCGGTCGAGCTCGGCGTGCGCAGGGCGACCGGGCCGTTCCGCTTCGAGGCGACCGTCTACTACACGCATTTCGACAATTTCATCTATCGCCGCCTCACCGGCGTGTCCTGCGACGACGACTTTGCATCCTGCGGCACGCCCGGCGCCGAGCTGAACCAGGCGGTCTACTCACAGCGCAACGCGAATTTCCGCGGCGGCGAATTCCAGTCGCAGCTCGACGTCGGCGCCTTCCAGGGCGGCATCTGGGGCATCGAGAACCAGCTCGACTTCGTCCGCGCCACCTTCAGCGACGGCACCAACGTGCCGCGCATTCCGCCCTTGCGGATGGGCGGCGGCGTGTTCTGGCGCGACGACAATTGGCTGATGCGCGTCAACCTGTTGCACGCCTTCGCGCAGAACAACGTCGCCGTGATCGCGGAGACGCCGACGGCGGGCTACAACCTGCTGAAGGCCGAGGTCAGCTACAAGACCAAGCTCGACCGCAACTGGTTCGGCGCACGCGAGATGATGGCCGGCATCGTCGGCAACAATCTCCTCAACGAGAACATCCGCAACCACGTCTCCTACACCAAGGACGAGGTGCTGATGCCCGGCATCGGCGTCAGGGCGTTCGCGAACTTCAAGTTCTAGGCTTGATGTATGTCGGGGCCTGCGGGCCCCGACATACATGCCGTCATTGCGAGCGCAGCGAAGCAATCCAGGCTGTCTCCGCAGGGAGATTCTGGATTGAAACCGGGCGATCAAGGCGCGCGCGGCCAGGCCGGACTCGGCGGCCTCATTGTCCGTTCGGACGGTACAGCAAGACGTTCGATCGGCAAGTACGGCTTGCAGAACTATAGGCAGCAGAAACAATATGTATCTGAGAAGATTTGATGTAGCTCAACATTCACCATATCGCTTCGGTGCCAGCTCACTGCTGGCACCCTGCTCTTGAATGGAGGCACGATGCGCACGATCCTTCTCATACTGATCCTCATGGCGCCTATCACCACCGCTCATGCTGAATATGATTATCCTTGGTGCGTCTATGGTGGAGAGCTCGGACCGTCCGGCGAGTGTCTTTACCGAACAAGAGAGCAGTGTCTGGCCTCGGCATCCGGCCGGTGGAATACATACTGCGATGTGAACCGGTACATTCTGTTCCAGCAGCGCGCATTGCAGCCGCGGCCGAAGAAAGCTCCTCGCCATTGAGAGACAATGTGCGGACGGGCGTTCTCTTCTCGACGCTGGAAGAAAGAACTGCTTTTCCGCTGTCGGATCGCGAGCTGCTTTTTCGACAGGCGATGGAGCGCGCTTCGGGTCGTCCGCGCCGGCCGAGCCCTGCGGCAGCCCGATCTTATCCCTGCGCCTTGCTCCAGTCGGGGCCCACCGTCCCCGACACGCCGTCGAAGGCACCGTCGACGAGCTCGAACACCAGGATGCGCGCGGCATCGACCGGGCCCGGCATCGTGACGCGGCCCTTCGGCACCGGCTTGAAGCCGACACGACTGTAATAGGGCTCGTCGCCGACCAGCAGCACGAGACGGTGGCCCTTCGCCTTCGCGTCCTTCAGCGCACGCTCCATCAGCAGGCGGCCGACCCCGTGGCCGCGAAACGGCGGCTCGACGGTGAGCGGCCCGAGCAGCAGGGCCGGCGTCTCGCCGATCAGGATCGGCAGCTGCCGGACCGAGCCGACCAGCAGCGTGCCGATGCGGGCGGTAAACGACAATTCGAGCAGATGGTCGACGTGCTCGCGAATCCGATAGGCGCTGAGCACGAAACGGCCTGGACCGAAGGTGCGTTCATGCAGCCGCTCGATCGACTGGGCGTCGCCGGCGGCCTCGGGAAGGACGGTGAGTGAAAGGTCGGTCATGGCAATCGCGGGATAGCATTGGAACGCGGCGCGGTCCATTGGGCAGCGAAGCCGCTCAGGTCCATTTTGGGGCGCCGATCCGACAGGTGTTCCGAGACCTCAGCCTGCTCGTGTCGAATGACGATCCCCATGCGCAGACACGGCCCGCCCTCACCGCCAGGTCGCAATCAGGGGCCGGCCGTCGAGCACTTCCGCGATCCGCAGCCGCGTGCCGGACGTGGTCCCCTCGGGCAGCGCATCGATCGCGAAGAACCCGCATTCGACGATCTCGCGGTTGGGTGCGGGCAGCCGGTCCTGGCTGAACTGCCTGACCACGTAGACGGCGACGTGATCGCGGCGCGAGACGTGGCTGTTGAGGAAGATGCCATGCAGGGTCGCCTCGCCGGTGAGATCGATGTCGCCCTCCTCCTTGAGCTCGCGCCGCATCGCCTCATCCATGGTCTCGCCGAAATCGACGCCGCCGCCGGGCAGGTACCAGCCGCTGACATAGCTGTGCCTGACCAGGAAGACCCGGTTGTCGGCATCCAGCACCACGGCGCGGACGCCGAGCGTCATGCCGCGCACCAGGAGAAAATAGGCGTGGAAGAAGCGCCGCAGCAGCGGCTCGGCTCTGCGTCGGGCTCGGTTCAGACGTTCTCCCATCAGGCTTCCTCGACGCCGCGGCTCAGGCCGTGCTTGCGCGTTGCTTGCGAGCTTGCCATTACAGCGGAGCAATAGCGAGGCAATCGCGCCCCATGACTCCCAACAGGCTGGCTCCCTTCACGCTCGCCCATCTGTCCGATCCGCATCTTGCGCCGCTGCCGAAACCGCGGCTGATCGAGCTCGCGGGCAAGCGCGCCTTCGGCTACGTCAACTGGACCCGCAACCGCCACAAGTACCAGCGCCGCGAGGTGCTCGACGCGCTGGTCGCGGACATGAAGGCGCAGGCGCCCGACCACATCGCGGTGACGGGCGACCTCGTCAATCTCGCGTTGGAAGCCGAGTTCGCGCCGGCCCGCGCCTGGCTCGACGAAGTCGGCCCGCCCGACCGCGTTACGACGATTCCCGGCAATCACGACGCCTATGTCCGAGCTACCTCGCACCGCTTCGGCGAGACCTTTGCGCCCTATCTTGCGGGCGACGACGGCCGCGTCGGTTTTCCCTCGGTGCGCCGGCGCGGGCCGCTCGCGCTGATCAGCCTGTCGACGGCGGTGCCGACGCTGCCGCTGATGGCAACGGGCACGCTCGGACGCGATCAACTCGCCGCGCTCGAAACGGTCCTGGAACGGCTCGCGACCGAGGACGTCTTCCGCGTGCTGCTGGTGCATCATCCCCTGAAATCCGATGCCCGTCAGAAGCGGATGACCGACGCGCCCGCGCTGCTCGAATTGCTCAAGCGCCACGGCGTCGAGCTGATCCTGCACGGGCACGACCACGTTCATTCGACCGTGTGGGTCGAAGGTCCCAACGGCGACATTCCCGCGCTCGGCGTGCCCTCGGCCTCCGCGCTTGCGCACGGACGCTACCCCGCGGCGGCGTATAATCTGCTCCGTATCGAGAAGGACAATGCCGGCTGGCGCTGCGAGCAGACGGTGCGGAGCCTGGGGGCGGGGTTTCAGGTCGGGCAGATCAAACATGTGAGGTTGATTTAGACTTGGCCGTCATTCCGGGGCGGCTCTGGGAGCCGAACTCCGGTGCGCCCTTGCACACCTGAGAATCTCGAGATTCCGGGTTCGCGCTTCGCGCGCCCCGGAATGACGGCGGAGGATACCTCACCAGCTCCGCAAGGCCGCCAGCACCGCGACGCCGAACAGCGCGGCCGCACCTAGCACGAAGCCGAACACGAACGGCCAGAAGCGCGAGCGGCGCGGTGGCGCGACGACCGGTGCCTGCGGCTCGGGAGGAACGACCATGGCCCGTTCGCGCTCGACCATGCGGCGCGCGACATAGTCGGTGACGGCCTCGACGATAACAGCGGTGTCGTGCGATTCGGCGAGCACGATGCGGCCGAAACGGGTGTCCTGGACGAAGCGGTACATCCGCTTGTCGCGCCCCATCACGACGTGGGCGACGACGTCGATCCAGAGCCTCGGCGTATCGCCCTGGCTGACGCCGCGGTCGAACAGGTCGATCTGATCAGGTACCTGAGCGAACAGGGGATCGAGCGCATCATTGAGGATCTCGAGCCGCGCCACCTCGGCGTCCCTGAGATCGACGACGACGCCGGTCCGGTCGGCGGCCTCGATCCGCGCGCGCAGCAGCGCATCGCGCAGCCGCACCGGACGCGGCTGGCCGGGATGGGTCCCGCTGGTCTCGGGCTCTGACATTGTCGGCCTCGTCCTCGACTTTCCGCCATTAACCTATCAGCAACCAAACCCTCCGCAAAGGCCTACAATTCCAGCTACTTACGGCGCCCACAGCCGATTGACCTGTGCCAAAAACAGACGATCCCACCCAGGCAGGCCTGGATGGGACCGTCCGTCCTTGGACGTCTTCTTAAGTGAGGGCGATCAGGCCGAGACCCGCGAGGGCTCTTCCACGATCGAGAAGCGGACGCCGGCCTTGTGGCGGCTCTCTTCCGAGACTTCCTTCCAGCAGTCCTCGGCTTCTTTGCGGGTCTTGAACGGACCCTTGACCTGGGCGGAGCCTTCCACGAGCTTGTGGAAGTTCATCGAGCCGAACTCGCCGCCGATCACCCAGAAATTGCTGCCTTTGGTCATTGTCAGTCTCCTGTCGAATGGCGTGATGGGTTAGCCGAACTGGTTCATCGTGTTGTGGGCACCGCCCGCCTTCAGGGCGGCTTCACCCGCGAAGTACTCCTTGTGGTCGTCGCCGATGTCGGAGCCGGCCATGTTCTGGTGCTTCACGCAGGCGATGCCCTGACGGATCTCGGCGCGCTGGACGTTCTTGACGTAGCCCAGCATGCCCTGCTCGCCGAAATATTCGCGAGCGAGATTGTCGGTGGAGAGCGCCGCCGTGTGATAGGTCGGCAACGTGATCAGGTGGTGGAAGATGCCGGCGCGCTTGGCCGAATCCGCCTGGAAGGTACGGATGCGCTCGTCGGCTTCCTGCGCCAGCGGCGTCTCGTCGTACTCCGCCTTCATCAGCTCGGCACGGTTGTACTTGCTGACGTCCTTGCCGGCGTCCTTCCAGGCATCATAGACCTGCCAGCGGAAGTTGAGGGTCCAGTTGAAGGACGGCGAGTTGTTGTAGGCGAGCTTGGCGTTCGGCACGACCTTGCGGATGCGGTCGACCATGCTGGCGATCTGCTCGATATGCGGCTTCTCGGTCTCGATCCAGAGCAGGTCGGCGCCGTTCTGCAGCGAGGTGATGCAGTCGAGCACGCAGCGGTCCGCGCCGGTGCCGGGGCGGAACTGGTAGAGGTTCGAGGGCAGCCGCTTCGGGCGCATCATCTTGCCGTTGCGGTTGATGATGACGTCGCCGTTGCGGGCGTTCTCCGCGGTGATTTCCTCGCAATCGAGGAAGCTGTTGTACTGGTCGCCGATGTCACCGGGCTTGTGGCTGACGGCGATCTGCTGCGTCAGGCCGGCGCCGAGCGAGTCGGTGCGGGTCACGATGATGCCGTCTTCGACGCCGAGCTCGAGGAAGGCATGGCGGCAGGCGCGGATCTTCGCGAGGAAGACCTCGTGCGGCACGGTGACCTTGCCGTCCTGGTGGCCGCACTGCTTCTCGTCCGAGACCTGGTTCTCGATCTGCAGGGCGCAGGCACCCGCCTCGATCATCTTCTTGGCGAGCAGATAGGTCGCTTCCGCGTTGCCGAAGCCGGCGTCGATGTCGGCGATGACGGGCACGACGTGGGTCTGGAAGTTGTCGATCTTCGCGATCAGCTCCTGCTCGCGGGTCTTGTCGCCTTCCTTGCGCGCCTTGTCGAGCAGGCGGAAGATGTCGTTGAGCTCGCGGGAGTCCGCCTGACGCAGGAAGGTGTAGAGTTCCTCGATCAGCGCCGGCACCGAGGTCTTCTCGTGCATCGACTGGTCGGGCAGCGGGCCGAACTCCGAGCGCAGCGCCGCGATCATCCAGCCGGAGAGGTACAGATAGGTGCGATCGGTCTTGCCGCCGAAATGCTTCTTGACCGAGATCAGCTTCTGCTGGGCGATGAAGCCGTGCCAGCAGCCCAGCGACTGCGTGTACTTGGTCGGGTCCTTGTCATAGGCCGCCATGTCGGCGCGCATCAGCGCCGCGGTGTAGCGGGCGACGTCGAGGCCGGTCTTGAAGCGGTTCTGCAGGCGCATGCGGGCGACGGCCTCGGCCGACACGCCGTTCCAGGTCGGCTGGGTCTCGAGGAGCGCCTGGGCCGCCTTGACCTCGTCCTGATACGAGGACGGGCCCTGGAGGGTGCTGATGCCGCGCGGCTGGTAGTTCATGTGCCTGATCCTTTCGCTGACGATGGCGATGGCGGGCCATCGACATTCTTGACACTGCATTGCGAGATGCGTGTCAGGAGCTAAACGCGAAAACGGAAACTTCGTACAGATGGCTTGCTTTTTATTGGTGATGTCATGTAACATCAGAACATGTAACAGTTGTTACTTTGTAAAATTTGTAAATATTGGGTCAGCAAGACTGCCCTGATGCAAACGGAGATCGCAGGATATGGCCGCGGAGTCCGGCAAGAAACTGTTCGTCGGCCCGCGTTTCCGGAGGATCCGGCAGCAATTGGGGCTGTCGCAGACCCAGATCGCCGAGGGGCTCGGAATCTCGCCGAGCTATGTCAACCTGATCGAGCGCAACCAGCGCCCGGTGACGGCGCAGATCCTGCTGCGGCTGGCCGAGACCTACGACCTCGATCTGCGCGATCTCGCCACCGCCGACGAGGATCGCTTCTTCGCCGAGCTCAACGAGATCTTCTCCGATCCCCTATTCCGCCAGATCGACGTGCCCAAGCAGGAGCTGCGCGATCTCGCCGAGCTCTGTCCCGGCGTCACCCATGCGCTGCAGCGGCTCTATGCCGCCTATACCGAGGCCCGCCAGGGCGAGACGCTGGCCGCCGCCCAGATGGCCGACCGCGACGTCGGCACGCGCTATGAGGCCAATCCGGTCGAGCGCGTGCGCGAGCTGATCGAGGCCAATCGCAACTATTTTCCGGAGCTGGAGCAGGCCGCGGAGAGTCTCCGCGACGAGCTGAACGTCCCGGCCGAAGGGCTCTACGCGGCGCTGGCCGCGCGGCTGCGGGAGAAGCATTCGATCCAGACCCGCATCATGCCCGTCGACGTGATGCGCGAGACGCTCCGGCGTTTCGATCGCCACCGCCGCCAATTGCTGATCTCGGAGCTGGTCGATCCGCCGGGCCGCGCCTTCCAGCTCGCCTTCCAGCTGGGCCTCGGCGAATGCACGCAAGCCCTGGAGAGCATCATCGGCCGTGCCGGACCGCTCGACGACGCGCCGCGCCGGCTGTTCCGCATCACGCTCGGCAATTACTTTGCAGCGGCGGTGATGATGCCCTACCCGGCTTTTCTCGCCGCAGCCGAAGCGCTCAATTACGACATCCACGTGCTGGCGCAGCGCTTCAATTCCGGCTTCGAGCAGGTCTGCCATCGCCTCACCACCCTGCAGCGGCCGAACGCGCGCGGCATTCCGTTCTTCCTGCTGCGCGTCGATAATGCCGGCAACGTCTCCAAGCGCTTCTCCTCCGGCACCTTCCCGTTCTCCAAGTTCGGCGGCACCTGCCCGCTGTGGAACGTGCACTCGACCTTCGACACGCCGGATCGCCTGCTCAAGCAGGTGATCGAGCTGCCCGACGGCACGCGCTATTTCTCGATCGCACAGATGGTGCGCCGCCCGGTCGCGCCGCATCCGCTGCCGCAGCCGCGCTTCGCCATCGGCCTCGGCTGCGAGATCCGTCACGCCGCGCGCCTGACCTACGCGGCCGGCATCGACCTCGAGAAGACCGAGGGCACGCCGATCGGCGTCAATTGCCGCCTGTGCGAGCGCGAAAACTGCGCCCAGCGCGCCGAGCCGCCGATCACGCGCACGCTGATCCTGGACGAGACGACGCGACGGGTGTCGAGCTTCGCGTTCTCGAATGCACGGGAGCTGTGAGGCTCGGCTGCGCGTTTGGGGGAAGGAGCACGCTACACCTACCGCTGTCATGCTCCGCGAAGGCGGGGCATCCAGTACGCCGCCGCCCATCGGCTCAATCACTGCTGCCGCGGAGTACTGGATCGCCCGCCTTCGCGGGCGATGACGGCTGAGATTGCCGCGCGCCGCCGATCCATGCTTGGTTAATCCGGTCCTAATCCGCGCGCGGGATCTGCAACCAGCGGTTAAGCACGCCTCAACATCGGTGCCTTAGTCTTGCCCCACTCACTTTTCGCAAACAACGGCGGCCTATTCTGCCGGGCGAAGTGACATCAGGGGGTTTCATCATGCGCATTGCGTTGCTGCTGACCGCAACCATCGTCGGCGCGCTCTTCACCAGTCCGTCCCGTGCCGGATCGCTCGATGCGGACGCGGCGCAGCCGCTGCCGCCGGGCTTCCAGAGCTATCGCGGCTACATGTTCGACCTGTCGGAGAATTCCGAGCGCAAGGACGTCGACAAGCTCACCGACAATCTGAAGCAGCAGATCGACCTCGTCGAAGGCGCCGGCCTTTCGCCGCGCGTGTTGCGCTTCTTCCATACCGTGCCGATCGTGGCGAGCGAGCTGGCCTGCCTCGACGAAGGCGCCGCAACCGCGTGCTACGGCCGGGTCACGCCGGACATCCGCCGCACCGCGCCGCGGACGCTCACGGTGTGGGACCCGAACAAGCAGCGCTGGACCAATCCGAACGCCGTCGACCTCGCGGTCGATTCGGGGCTCGGCGTGATCATGCTGCGCCCGGACATGATGCGCTACGAAAAGGAGGCCGTGCTGCTGCACGAGCTGCTTCACGCCTATCATGCGCGGCTGCTGCCGGACGGCTACGCCAACAAGGGCGTGATCGGCTATTACGCCTTGGCCAAGTCCAAGGACCTGCTGCCCAAGGAGACCTATGCGATGAAGAATCCCATGGAGTTCTTCGCGGTGACCGCCAGCATCTTCCTGGCCGGCAAGAGCGAATTCCACGACCCGAAGTCGCGCGAGGCGCTCAAGGAGAAGATGCCGGACTATTACAAATATCTGGTCGGCGTGTTCGGATTCGACCCCGAGCCGGCGGCGGCGAGCGGTCCGGTTGCCTCGCTGAAGTAAGGCGCCACGCCGAAACGTCGAAAGAGCCGCGCGGCATGCGCGGCTTTTTCAGTTTTGGCCCGCTGGAAGCTGCGGATGACGCACAGCCGGGAATTGCCAAGGCGGGGCCCGATCTGCATAGTCCGGCCCGCATCGATAGCGTTTTTCGAAGGGGATAAGAGAACATGGCGGACGCCGACCTGGATGTCGTGATCCGGCAACTGGCCAGACAGCTGCATACGGGCCTGATGACCCGCGCCAAGGAGCGACGGGATCGCCTCAACGGCCTTGCGGCCAAGGCCAAGAGCAAGGAGACCGCCGACCGCTTCAAGATGATGGCCAAGGCCACCCTGGAGCAGGCCACCGCCGCCGCCAAGCGCCTCCAGATGTCCGCCGACAACGTCGCCGACAGCTACGCGCGGTCGATGCGGATTGCCGCCAGCGCGCCGGTGGCGGTGAAGGTGGCGAAGAAGGCCAAGGCAGAGAAGCCGGCGAAGAAAGCCGCGAAAGCGACGAAGGCGAAGTAGGCGGCGAAGGAAGAAGGCCCGGGCTACGCGAAATCCATCTTCTCGACGCGACAATCAGAATCGTAGGGTGGGCAAAGCGAAGCGTGCCCACGCGTCGGTGGCCGCATTGGGAAGATCGTGGGCACGCCGCTTTGCGCCTTTTGCCCACCCTACGATTCCCGGACTGGTTCGGTTGTCTGGTCATCTCCGGCGTAATCGGGCTCGCGGGCCTCCACGCAGCAATGTTCGCTTACGACCTTCGTGCGACGTGCGCCCGAAGCTGCGATAGGGTCGGCCGTGACGTACGAAGCGGTCCCCGGCACACACGACTGTCAGTACATCGCCGATCCGTCATCCGTCACATGTGGCTCCTCGAACTTTGGAGAAATCGATCCTTCTCGCCCGGCGCATAGCGAGACGGCATGAAGGTTTGACGCTACTGACGCCGTTTGTTTCCTCTGGCCGTCGCACCATTGTAGTAAGGATTGAGGACGCACATCTGACCGTTCGCCGACGCCCTGCATTGGTCCATCGTCATGTAGGTGCATCGATAGTAAGGGGTCATTCCCTGAGAAACGACGTACAGGCACACGGGAAACGCCGGATCGTATCTTTGGGCCCGGGCGTGCCCGGCTGTCAGGCCAATGCTCAAGGTCAAGAGCGTGAGAGTCCATTTCCGCATTTGAACCTCCTCCAAGTCCGCACGACACCGGCGCACTCTGACCGCGGTCGGCGTTGATCCAAATCAATTCCGGGAGATTGGTTCGAACGCGCGCCGGGAGGAACCGCGACATCATTGATCCGCGGCCGTATCAGTCACAGCTCTACGGGGCGAGCCACCCGTCTCAGACACGGAGCGGGAAGCTGCGGGCGGCGAGTGCTGCTCCGGGCCAATCACCTTCTCAACGCGGCAATCGGCATCGGCTCGGCGCTCGCGAGTTCGGCGAGCTTGGCGCGCGCCGCTTCGCGCGCGCGGCCGTCCTTGCCGACGGGCAGCGCCAGCGCCGCCTCGAAATCGGCGCGGGCGTCATCGGCCTGGCCGCGCGCGAGGAACGCGAGGCCGCGGTCGAGGCGGGCCTGCGCATCGGAGGGGTCGAGACGGACCGCCGTGTTGTAGCTCAAGATGGCGCGATCGAGATCGCCCATGGCGGCGAGCGCGAGCCCGCGCTGGTGATAGGGCGCGGCGCGCTTGGGATCATGCGCGATCGCCTCGTCATAATCGGTAACCGCAAGCTCGAGGTCACCGTTCTGCCGGCGCGCCTGCGCCCGGTCGCGATAGAGCGAGGCGCGGTTGGGATTGAGGTGGATGGCCTCGCTGAAATCGGCGATCGCCCGCCTGAAGTCGCCGTGACGCAACGCGATCCGCCCACGCCCCTCATAGGCGAAGGCGATCAGGGAGCCGCGCAGCGGCGAGAAGCCGATCACGGCCGAGCAGATGTCGGGATCGTCCTCGTCGCCGCAATTGACGACCATGTGCGTGGACAGGCCGAAAAGCACGCACAGGACGATCAGTAGTGGCACCAAAACTCTGGTCATCTTCGGCGATGGCCGACAGCGGGCCGGCCACGCATCCCCTTTCGAAGAATTGGTCTCGCCGGGGTGTTAACACCGGCGTCGGGGATTATGTGTGCGCCAGGTCACAAAGCCGCACGCAAGGCCTGCGGTTCCGTCAGCCCCAAGGACCACGCGAAGAACCACGCGACGATGAGCGCCCCCACGGACCACGCGGCGGGTAGTTCTCGTTGGCGCCGACCGACGGCGCGGCCCGCGTGCCGAGCTCGGCCGCCAGCTGCTGAAGCGCGGCGATGCGGTTCTGCGTCGACGGATGGGTGGCGAACAGATTGTCCACGCCATGGCCCGACAGCGGATTGATGATGAACATGTGCGCGGTCGCGGGGTTGCGCTCGGCCTCGTAGTTCGGCACCTGATGCGCGGCGCCCTCGATCTTCACCAACGCGGAGGCCAGCCACATCGGCTGTCCCGCGATGCGCGCACCGAGGTTGTCCGCGGCGTATTCACGGGTGCGGCTGATCGCCATCTGCACCAGCATGGCGCCGAGCGGGGCGAGGATCATCATCAGGATCGAGCCGACGATGCCGAGACCATTGTTGTTCTCGCGATTGCCGCCGAAGAACATGCCGAACTGCGCCAGCATCGAGATCGCGCCGGCGATGGTCGCGGTGATGGTCATCAGCAGCGTGTCGTGATTCTTGATATGGGCGAGCTCGTGCGCGATCACGCCGGCGAGCTCCTCGCGGCTGAGCTGGCGCATCAGGCCGGTGGTGACGGCAACCGCGGCATTTTGCGGATTTCGTCCGGTCGCGAACGCGTTGGGCTGCGGCTCGTCCATCAGGAAGACCCGCGGCATCGGCAGGCCGGCACGGCCCGCAAGCTCGGCGACGAGCCCGACCAGCTCCGGCGCGCTCGAACGGTCGACCTCATGCGCGCCGTACATCGACAGCACCATGCGGTCGGAGTTCCAGTAGGTGAAGAGATTGGTTGCCGCGGCAATGACGAGCGCGATCATGGCGCCCGAGGCGCCGCCGATCAGATAGCCGACGCCCATGAACAGGGCGGTCAGGCCTGCGAGCAGAATTGCGGTACGAAGATAGTTCATGGCCCTCTCCCAGAGCCGGCCGCGGCTGCTGGAAGCACCTGCAGGCCGGCAAGCATCAGGTAGGGATGACCCCTGCCGGAGTGCAAGGTTTCAAGGTGCGTCGCGGAGCCGCGGCACTGGTTTGCGCACCCTACTTCCATTAAACTTCATTCAGAATCCAAGCGTCTCCTCCCCGCCGGAAACTCCATGCTCCAGACCCGATTTGCGATCGCGGCCGTAGCTCTCGCTGCGCTGTCCTTTCCTGCCTCCGCCCAGCTCCAGCCTCCGCCCGCCAGGCCCCCTGCCCCCAAGGCGGCCGCGCCCGCGCCGCGCGCCGCCTCGTGCCACAACGGCGCGAGCTTCGATCGCTTCCTGGCCGACGTGAAGAGCCAGGCGGTGGCGGCCGGCGTGTCGCAGCGGACGATCGCGGACGCCTCGCCCTACCTGGTCTACGACCAGGGTATCGTCAACCGCGACCGCGGCCAGCGCGTGTTCGGCCAGCTCTTCACCGAATTCGCCGGACGCATGGCCGCGCCCTATCGCATGCAGAACGGCCAGCAGCACATCAAGCGACATGCGGCTGCGTTCGCGCGCGCGGAGAAGGACTATGGCGTGCCGCCGGCGGTGATCGCCGCGTTCTGGGGGCTGGAAAGCGACTTCGGCGCCAACATGGGCAATCTGCCGACGCTGAAATCGCTGGTCTCGCTCGCCTATGACTGCCGCCGCTCCGAGATGTTCGTGGGCGAGACCATCGCCGCGCTGAAGATCATCGACCGCGGCGACCTGCATCCCGACGAGATGATCGGCTCCTGGGCCGGCGAGCTCGGACAGACCCAGTTCCTGCCGGTGCATTACGTCAACTACGCCGTCGATTATGACGGCGACGGACGGCGCGACCTGTTGCGCTCGCCGGCCGACGTGATCGGTTCGACCGCGAACTACATCGCCAACGGCTTGAAGTGGCGGCGCGGCGAGCCGTGGCTGGAGGAGATCAAGGTGCCGCCGAACCTGCCGTGGGAAAAGACCGATCTCACGGTGCGGGAGCCGCGCTCGACATGGGCGCAGCTGGGGGTCACCTATCCCGATGGCCGTCCCCTGCCGAACGACAATCTGCCGGCCTCCGTGCTGCTGCCGATGGGGCGCTTTGGTCCGGCCTTCATGGCCTATGCGAATTTCGCCGCCTACACCGAGTGGAATAACTCGCTGATCTATTCGACCACGGCGGGCTATCTCGCCTCTCGCATTGCCGGCGCCGCCCCCATGCGCAAGCCGGCCCAACCGGTGCCGCAGCTGCCGTTCAACGAGCTGAAGGAATTGCAGCAACTCCTGGTGCGCGCCGGGTTCAATGTCGGCAAGGTCGACGGCGTGCTGGGCCAGCAGAGCCGAATTGCGGTGAAGGCGATGCAGACCAAGTTCGGCCTGCCGGCCGATTCCTGGCCGACCGCCGAACTGCTCGCCCGCATGCGCGGCGGCACGGTCCAGGCGCAGCCGCCGGGCGTGGTGCGGTAGCGGCCCGTCCACTGTCATGCCCCGGCTTGACCGGGGTATCCAGTCCGCCGCGGCCTCTCGATTCAGCCACGACCGCCTCGGAGTACTGGATCGCTCGGTCGGTGCCGGGCGATGACAGTGAGGGTGTGGCCCGACGCTACCGCGAACAGCGCGAGATTTTCGCATCGCACAAGCCGATTTCGCGATTGTATTTTTCCCTGAGGCTCCCATGTGAGTGGCTCAGGTTTTCTCCTGAGATTTCCCATTCACGAAGCGAGCACACATGTCCTTCTACGACGCGGTCGTCCCCGCCTATCTGCAAATGCTGAACAGCGTAACCGGGCTGCTGACGAAAGCCGAGGCGCATTGCGCGGCCAAGAAGATCGACCCCAGCGTCCTGCTCGGCTCCCGCCTGTTTCCGGACATGCTGCCGCTGTCGAGGCAAATCCAGCTCGTCAGCGATTTCGCCGCCAAGGGCTGCGCGCGCCTGACCCACAGCGAGGTCCCCTCGACGCCCGACACCGAGACGAGCTTTTCGGAGTTGAAGCAGCGGCTGGCAAAGACGATCGATTACGTGAAGTCATTCAAGCCCGAGCAATTCGAGGGCGCAGATGCCAAGGACGTCACCTTCCCGACCGGGCCCGACAAGACCACGACCCTGAAGGGCCAGCAATTTCTCAGCGCGTTTTCGCTGCCGAACTTCTACTTCCACTGCGCGACCGCCCACGGCATCCTGCGCCACAACGGCGTCGAGATCGGCAAGCGCGATTTCATGGGCCTGACCTGACTTGGCAATCGCGACTTGGCAATCGCACGCGGCAGTCGAAATCCGCTGTCGTGGCCGGAATTTCACGTGAATTATGCTACGCGGGACTTGCCGCGTAGCTCGCCTGCACTTTCCGTACGGCTCGTCTCTTGCGCCAGATGTCGCGATGCACAAGTGTTCCTGACCTTTCACCGTCTGGAACATCCCAAATGAGCCGTTCGACCAAGTTGTTTGAGACCTACAAGCTCGGCCCGATCACGCTGGCCAATCGCCTCGTGATGGCGCCGCTGACGCGTAACCGCGCCGTACCGGGCACGTTCGTGCCCGGCGCGCTCGCCGCAGAATATTACGGCCAGCGCGCCTCCGCCGGCCTTCTGGTCACCGAAGCAAGCCAGGTCTCGCAACAAGGGCAAGGCTACCAGGACACTCCGGGCATCTACAGCAAGGACCAGGTCGCCGGCTGGCGCAAGGTCACGGACAAGGTCCATGAGCGCGGCGGGAAGATCTTCATCCAGCTCTGGCATGTCGGCCGTATCTCGCATGTCGATCTGCAGGCAGGCGGCGCAGCCCCGGTGGCGCCGAGCGCGATCCGCGCCAAAGGCAAGACCTTCGTGAACGGCGGCTTCGCCGACGTCTCCGAGCCACGCGCACTCGAGCTTTCCGAGATTCCAGGGATCATCGACGACTTCAAGCGCGCCACGAAGAACGCGCTCGAAGCGGGCTTCGACGGCGTCGAGATTCACGGCGCCAATGGCTATTTGCTCGATCAGTTCGCCAAGGATGGCGCCAACAAGCGCACGGACGCTTACGGTGGCTCCATCGAGAACCGGGCGCGCCTGATGCTTGACGTGTCGAAAGCCGTCGCCGCAGAGGCCGGCGCCGATCGCACCGGCATCCGCATCTCGCCGGTGACGCCGGCCAACGACATCTCCGACAGCAATCCGCAAGCCCTGTTCGATTACATCGTCGACGGTCTCAGCGCGCTGAAGCTGGTCTATCTCCACGTCGTCGAAGGCGCCACCGGCGGGCCACGCGACTTCGCGCCGTTCGACTACGCATCCTTGCGCAAGCGCTTCTCCGGCGCCTACATCGCCAACAACGGCTATGATTTCGATCTCGCCACCAAGATGCTGGACGCGAACGCAGCCGACCTCATCGCCTTCGGCAAGCCGTTCATCTCCAACCCGGACCTCGTCGAGCGGCTGAAGCAGGGTGCGGCATTGAACGACTGGGACAAGACCACGTTCTACGGCGGCGGGGCGAAGGGTTACACGGACTACCCGACGCTGGCGGCCGAGCCGGCGGAGTAAGCGGCGCGCCGTCGCTCCATCCTCCGTCATTGCGAGGAGCGCAGCGACGAAGCAATCCAGAGTCTTTCCGCGGTGACAGGCTGGATTGCTTCGTTTCGCTCGCAATGACGATGCGGAGACAGCGCAGTGAACACAGAAAGTAAAAAGGCCGGGATCGCTCCCGGCCTTTCGCATTTGATGGCGCTATCCGCCGCTTACTTCGCTTCCGCGCGCTTGGGGGGCGTGGCCGGCCACGACTTGATCAGGGTGTCGTAGTCCACCGTCTCGCCCTTCGGCTTCTCGTTGGCGAGCTTGCGCTGGGGCGCGATGGTGCCGTCCTTCTCGGCCTTCGCGAACCAGTATTCCGGCTTCTCCTTCTTGTGCAGCTTCGGACCGCAGGCGCCCTGCACGCCGGACTTCTCCAGGCGCTCCATGACGGAGTCCTGGGCGGCCGCGAGGGCATCCATCGCCTGTTGCGGCGTCTTCGCACCGGACGACGCATCGCCGATGTTCTGCCACCACAGCTGCGCCAGCTTCGGATAGTCGGGCACGTTGTTGCCGGTCGGGGTCCACTGCACGCGCGCGGGCGAGCGGTAGAACTCGACGAGGCCGCCGAGCTTCGGCGCACGTTCCGTGAACGACTTGTCCCAGATGTCGGATTCACGGACGAAGGTGAGACCGACATGGCTCTTCTTCAGCGACACCGATTTGGAGACGATGAACTGGAGATACAGCCACGCTGCCTTGCGGCGATCCGGCGGAGTGGACTTCAGGAGCGTGAGCGAGCCCGCGTCCTGATAGCCGAGCTTCATGCCTTCCTTCCAGTACGAGCCGTGCGGCGAGGGAGCCATGCGCCATTTCGGCGTACCGTCCGCGTTCATCACGGCGATGCCCGGCTTCACCATGTCGGCGGTGAAGGCGGTGTACCAGAACATCTGCTGGGCGATGTTGCCCTGCGCCGGCACGGGGCCGGACTCGGAGAACGTCATGCCCTGGGCCTGCGGCGGCGCATACTTCTTCATCCACTCGAGGTATTTGGTAATCGAGTAGACCGCAGCCGGTCCATTGGTGTCGCCACCGCGCTCGACCGAGGAGCCGACGGGGCGGCAGCCTTCCATGCGGATGCCCCATTCGTCGACCGGCAGACCGTTCGGAATGCCCTTGTCGCCGTTGCCGGCCATCGACAGCCAGGCGTCGGTGAAGCGCCATCCGAGCGAGGGGTCCTTCTTGCCATAATCCATATGGCCGTAGACCTTGACGCCGTTGATCTCCTTGATGTCGTTGGTGAAGAACTCGGCGATGTCCTCGTAGGCGGACCAGTTCACGGGCACGCCGAGCTCGTAGCCATACTTGGCCTTGAACTTGGCCTTGTAGTCGGCGTTGGTGAACCAGTCGTAGCGGAACCAGTAGAGGTTGGCGAACTGCTGGTCGGGCAGCTGGTAGAGCTTGCCGTCCGGCCCGGTGCCGAAGGACTTGCCGATGAAGTCGTTGACGTCGAGCATCGGATTGGTGACGTCCTTGCCCTCACCGGTCATGTAGTCCGACAGCGCGATAGTCTGGCCGTAGCGGAAGTGGGTGCCGATCAGGTCGGAATCGTTGATCCAGCCGTCATAGACGTTCTTGCCGGACTGCATCTGGGTCTGCAGCTTTTCGACGACGTCACCTTCCTGGATGAGGTCGTGCTTGAGCTTGATGCCGGTCAGCTCGGAGAATGCCTTGGCGAGCGTCTGCGCCTCGTATTCGTGGGTCGTGATGGTCTCGGAGACGACGTTGATCTCCATCCCCTTGAAGGGTTCGGCGGCCTTGGCGAACCACTCCAGCTCCTTCTTCTGGTCTTCCTTCGACAGCGTCGACGGCTGGAATTCGGCGATCCACTTCTGGATCGTCGCCTCGTCGGCGGCGCGGACCGGAGCCGAGAGAGCGAACGAGACCGCAACAATCGCGGCAGCGCTCGACATGGTCAGAAAACTGCTCTTGGTCAATGGACCCTTCCTTCTCCTAAACTGTCGCATGGTGTTCCTCCGTTGCAGCGACAAACTTTTATACAGGTCCGGGTTGCCCCCGGATCTGGCCGTCCCTTCGCAAGCTTCAGACCGTGCGAAAAATAAGCACGGCCGTGGCCAGCGAAATTCCACTTGCGAGCCACAGGCTCGAAATCTCAAACCCCTCCTCGCCGATCGGCAGCGTGGCGACCGGATCAGTGCCGACGACACCGATCCACACGAGGTGGATGACGGCGGCCACGATCAACGAGACGAACAGGCGATCGCCGCGCGTGGTCGGGATGCGCAGCACGCCGACGCGCTCGGCCTCGGGATAGACCGCGGCGAGCCAGGTCATCACCGCGAGCGTGCAGGCGAGCGCGGCGAAGAAGATCGCAGTCGGCAGCGTCCAGGCCATCCATGCGATTGATTCCATAGCTCTTACTCCTCGCGCATGATCTGGTCCGAAACCCGGTTTCCACTTTTCGGGATCATGCGCGCCTCCCCTCAGACCCGGCCGAGCGCGAAGCCGCGCGCGATGTAGTTGCGAACGAACCAGATCACCAGCGCTCCCGGGATGATGGTGAGCACGCCGGCGGCCGCGAGCAGGCCCCAATCCATGCCGGCCGCCGACACCGTGCGCGTCATGATCGCGGCGATCGGCTTGGCATGCACCGACGTCAACGTGCGCGCGAGCAGAAGCTCGACCCAGGAGAACATGAAGCAGAAGAAGGCGGCGACGCCGATGCCGCTTGCGATCAGCGGCACCAGGATCTTGATGAAGAAGCGCGGGAAGGAATAGCCGTCGAGGAAGGCGGTCTCGTCGATCTCGCGCGGCACGCCGGAAACGAAGCCTTCGAGGATCCACACCGCCAGCGGCACGTTGAAGATGCAGTGCGCCAGCGCGACCGCCCAGGGCGTATCGAACAGGCCGATCGCCGAATAGAGGTTGAAGAACGGCAGCGCGTAGACCGCGGCCGGCGCCATGCGGTTCGACAACAGCCAGAAGAACAGATGCTTGTCGCCGAGAAAACGGTAGCGCGAGAAGGCGTAGGCCGCCGGCAAGGCCACCGAGATCGAGATGATGGTGTTGAGGACGACATATGTCAGCGAGTTGATGTAACCGGAGTACCAGCTCTCGTCGGTGAAGATGCGCTTGTAGTGCTGCAGCGTCGGCGTATGCGGCCACAGCGTCATGGTCGAGACGATCTCGCTGTTGGTCTTGAAGCTCATGTTGACGAGCCAGTAGATCGGCAGCAGCAGGAAGACCAGGAACAGCCCCATGATGAGGCGGCGGCCGGGGATCGAATGCATCACGCGGCTCCTTCCTTGACGGGGCGCTCGGCGCCGGCGTTGGTCATGACGGTGTAGAAGATCCAGCACACGATCAGGATGATGAGATTGTAGACCAGTGACAGCGCCGCGGCCTTGCCGAGGTCGAATTGGCCGAGCGCGATCTTGACGAGCTCGATCGACACGAAGGTCGTGGAGTTACCGGGCCCGCCGCCGGTGACGACGAACGGCTCGGTGTAGATCATGAAGCTGTCCATGAAGCGCAGCAGCACTGCGATCAGCAGCACGCGGTTCATCTTCGGCAGCTGGATCGCCTTGAACACGGCCCAGCGCGAGGCGCCGTCGATCTGGGCGGCCTGGTAATAGGCTTCGGGAATCGACTTCAGGCCGGCATAGCAGAGCAGCGCGACGAGGCTGGTCCAATGCCAGACGTCCATCACGATGACGGTGACCCAGGCGTCGATGTCGTTGGATACGTAATTGTAATCGATGCCCGCGGCGTTGAGGACGTAGCCGAGCAGCCCGATGTCCGGACGTCCGAAGATCTGCCAGATCGTGCCGACCACGTTCCACGGAATCAGCAGCGGCAGCGCGAGAATCACGAGGCAGGCTGCCACGGTCCAACCCTGGCGCGGCATCGACAGCGCGACCACGATGCCGAGCGGCACCTCGATCGCGAGGATCACCAGCGAGAAGAACAGGTTGCGGCCGAGCGAGGCGAGGAAACGGCCGCCGAGATCGGTCGAGGGATCGAGCAGCTCCTTGAACCAGCCGACGCCGTTCCAGAAGAACTGGTTGTTGCCGAAGGTGTCCTGCATCGAATAATTCACCACCGTCATCAGCGGCAGTACCGCCGAGAAGGCGACCAC
The DNA here is from genome assembly GCF_024585125.1 of Bradyrhizobium sp. WBOS08. NCBI lineage: Bacteria > Pseudomonadati > Pseudomonadota > Alphaproteobacteria > Hyphomicrobiales > Nitrobacteraceae > Bradyrhizobium > Bradyrhizobium sp. WBOS08. Next base: position 552,963 of record NZ_CP028988.1, read on the forward strand.
CAGGAACACCGGCAGCACCAAGAACCAGGCTTTTTGGTTGACGGTCTTGTCCATCAGGCAGCTCCCTCCACCAGAAGGCTGTCGGCATAGACGTGGACGTGTGACGGATCGAATTTCAGACCGGCCATGCCGTCCGAGCTGGCGAATCCGGCGGGCGCGCGCGCCGCGAGCTTGGCGTCGCCGAAGCGCGCGCGCGCAAAACGGATGCGGCCGAGATCGTCGAGACGCTCGATCTTCGCCGTGAGCAGGCCGGGCGCGGGCGCAACGACCTCGACGAATTCGGGCCGGACGCCGATCTCGATCTTGGCGCCGGCCGGCAGGTTGTCGTAGGTGCGGGTGAGCGCGATGACGTGGCCGCCGACCCTGGCCTCCCGCCCCCTCACCTCGGCCGGCAGGATGTTCATGCCGGGCGAGCCGATGAAATAGCCGACGAAAGTATGCGCCGGCTTGTCGAACAGCTCGGCCGGCGTGCCGCTCTGCACTACGCGGCCGTCATGCATGACGACGACGGTGTCGGCAAAGGTCAGCGCCTCGGTCTGGTCGTGGGTGACGTAGATCATCGTGAGGTCGAGCTCGCGGTGCAGCGCCTTCAGCTTGGAGCGCAGCTGCCATTTCAGCTCGGGATCGATCACCGTCAGCGGCTCGTCGAACAGCACGGCGGCGACGTCGGAACGGACGAGGCCGCGGCCGAGCGAGATCTTCTGCTTGGCGTCGGCCGTGAGGCGCGTCGCCTTGCGGTTCAGATAGGGCTCGAGGTCGAGCAGGCGGCCGATCTCGGCCACGCGCTTGTCGATCTCGGCCTTCGGCACGCCGCGGTTCTTCAGCGGAAACGCCAGGTTCTGCCCCACCGTCATGGTGTCGTAGATCACCGGAAACTGGAACACCTGGGCGATGTTGCGCTTCTGGGTTGACAGCGGTGTGATGTCCACCCCGTCGAACAGGACTTTTCCCCGCGACGGCGTGATGATGCCGGAGATGACGTTGAGCAGCGTGGTCTTGCCGCAGCCGCTCGGCCCGAGCAGCGCATAGGCGCCACCCTGCCGCCAGGTCATGGTCACCGGCTTCAGCGCGAAAGTCTCCTGCGGCGCGTTGTTGCCACCGTAGGAATGGGCGAGATCGACGAGGTCAATGCGGGCCATGGCGCATCTCCTCAGGAGCTCGGTGCCGCGACGAGGCGATCCGCCGCGTCGAACACGAAGACATCGTTGGGATCGAGCACGGCGTCGAGCGTCTGGCCGGGCTCGAATTCGTGCACGCCATGCAGCACCGCCACCCAGTTCGATCCGTCGCGGGTCAGATGCACGAAACTCTCCGAACCGGTGATCTCGGTCACCGTGACAGTGGCGTGGAACGCATGGCGATCGGCCTCGCCATTGGCGAGCGCGAGCTGATGCGCGCGGAAGCCGACGCGATAGGCCCCGTCGGCGAGGCCTGAATAAAGACCGGAGGCCGGCGAAGCCGTACCGCCGGCATATGCGACCTGCCCGTTCTTCTTCTCGATGCCGACGAGGTTGAGCGGCGGATCGGAGAACACCTGCGCGACGCGCAGCGTCTGCGGCCGGCGATAGACATTGGTCGTCTCGCCCATCTGCAGCGCCTGGCCTTCCCACATGCACACCGTGTTGCCGCCGAGCAGCAGCGCCTCGGTCGGCTCGGTGGTGGCATAGACGAAGATCGCGCCCGAGGCCTCGAAGATGCGCGGCAGCTCGGCGCGCAGCTCCTCGCGGAGCTTGTAATCGAGATTGGCGAGCGGTTCGTCGAGCAGCACGAGATCGGCGCCCTTGACCAGGGCGCGTGCGATCGCGGTACGCTGCTGCTGGCCGCCGGAAAGCTGCAGCGGGGTGCGCTTCAGGAACGGCTCGAGCCGCAGCAGCTTTGCGGCCTCCGCCACCCGCGCCTCGATCTCGTCGCGGGGCTTGCCCTGCACGCGCAGGGGCGAAGCGATGTTCTCATAGACCGTGAGCGAGGGGTAGTTGATGAATTGCTGGTAGACCATGGAGACCGAACGCCGGCGCACGTCGGCGCCGGTGACGTCCTTGCCGTTCACCACCACCTTGCCCGTGGTCGGCTTGTCGAGGCCGGCGAGCAACCGCATGATCGAGGTCTTGCCCGACAGCGTCGGCCCGAGCAGCACGTTCAGCGTGCCGCTCTCGAACGTCAGCGAGACGTCGCGGATGTGCGGGATTCCATCGACGGTCCGGGTCACGTGGTCGAGTGTCACGGTCATGAGCGTCCTCCCGCTTCCAGCAGGGGACTTTGCGGCACGGCGTGGGTCCTGATCCAGTCGTCAAGCGCACCGACCTCGTCGGCAGATAGTCGCAGGCCGAGCTTGGAACGGCGCCAGACCACGTCCTCGGCGGTCACGGCCCATTCATTGGCCATGAGGTAGCGGACCTCGCGCTCGGTCAGCGTCGCGCCAAAGGACTGGCCGAGATCGGCGGCCGATTTCGCCTCGCCGAGCAACTTGACGGCCCTCGTGCCATAGGCGCGCGCGAGCCGCCGCGCATGCTCGTGGCTGAGGAAGGGATAGCCACGCTGGAGCTCGGCGATCAGCCCGTCGATATCGGACACGTTCATGTCACCGCCGGGCAGCGGCGATTTTCCGGTCCAGCCCTCGCGCGCCTTCGCGCTGCGCAAGTAGGGCGCGAGCCGTTCCAGCGCTTCCTCGGCGAGGCGGCGATAGGTCGTGATCTTGCCGCCATAGATCGACAGCAAGGGCACTCCGCCCGGCGTGTCGAGCTCGAACACGTAGTCGCGCGTGGCGGCCTTGGCCTCGCTGGCACCGTCATCATAGAGCGGGCGCACGCCGGAATAGGTCCAGACCACGTCATCCGGCATGACGGGCTTGGCCAGATATTCGCTCGCCGCCGTGCAGAGATACTGGATCTCCTCGGTCGTTGCCTTCACCTTGGCAGGATCGCCGTCATAGTCGCGGTCCGTGGTGCCGATCAGTGTGAAATCATCCTGATACGGAATCACGAAGATGATGCGGCCGTCGGCATTCTGGAACATGTAGGCGCGGTCGTGGTCGTAGAGCTTCCTGACCACGATGTGCGAGCCCTGTACCAGGCGCACCTTGGCCTTGGCGTTGACGCCTGCGCCGCGGCCGAGCACGTCCTCGACCCACGGGCCACCGGCATTGATCAGCGCCTTCGCCTGGATCTGCGAGCGCTCGCCGGTCAGCGTGTCGACCATGCCGACGGTCCAGAGGCCATCGGACTGGCGGATCTCGGTGGCGCGGGTGCGGGTGCGAATCTCGGCGCCCTTGTCGGCGGCATCGCGCGCGTTGAGCACGACGAGACGGGCGTCATCGACGAAGCAATCCGAATATTCGAAGGCGCGGCTGTAGCGATTCGGGATCAGCGGCTTGCCGACCTCGTCACGCCCCAGATCGACCGAGCGGGTCGCCGGCAACAGATGGCGGCCGCCAATGTGATCATAGAGGAAGAGGCCGAGGCGCAGCAGCCAGGCGGGCCGCAAGCCGGCATGATGCGGCAAAACGAAACGGAGGGGGCGGATGATGTGGGGCGCGATGCCCCAGAGAACCTCGCGCTCGATCAGGGCCTCGCGGACCAGGCGAAACTCGTAATATTCGAGATAGCGCAGGCCGCCGTGCACCAGCTTGGTCGACCAGGACGATGTCCCGCTCGCCAAATCGTTCATTTCGCACAGGAAAACGGTATTGCCGCGACCGACCGCGTCGCGCGCGATACCGCAGCCATTCACACCGCCTCCGATGATGGCGAGGTCGAAAATACGCTCCAACAGACGCATCCCCCGGCGACCGCCCGTTCCTTCGAGCGGTTACTTTCGAATTTGATTAGATCATACCGCGAAACGAAAGCAAGACGAAAGAGAAGCGAAGGGAAGTGAAAGAAGGCTTTTTTGACAGGCAGAATGGCGGCAAGAATGGCAGCTCCGATGGTGATCTGGACGGCACAGCTCTCTTGACGGCTGCGTCGCGGAATTATAGTCATTATAGTCATACTGGACTATTCGCATGACCGGTCGCAACACTGCACCTGACACCCTTTCAGCCGATGACACCTGGACTCTGGCCAATGCCAAGGCGCGGTTGTCCGAGGTGATCGATCGAGCTCAAGCGGGCCCGCAGGTCATCACGCGGCACGGCAAGCCCAACGCGGTTGTCGTCTCCGCTGAGGAATGGGCGCGCAAGACCACACGCAAAGGCACGCTGGCCGAATTCCTGCTGGCCTCGCCGCTGCGCGGCACCGATCTTGAGCTCGATCGGGTGCACGATGAACCACGCGACGACTTGCCGTGAATCTCTTGCTCGATACCAATGTGCTGTCGGAAGTTCAGCGTCCCGCGCCTTCGCCGAAAGTTCTGGCGTTTCTGGATACGATCGATGAGGACCGTACGTTCATCAGCGTCGCGTCGATCGCCGAGCTTCGCCGCGGCATCGCGCTGCTGGAAGATGGCCGCCGGCGCGCCGCTTTGGCCGCGTGGCTTGCCCACGATCTGCCAGCACGATTTGCCGAACGCATCTTGCCGGTCGACCACGCGGTGGCTGAGCACTGGGGCGACTTGATGGCTCAGAGCCGCAAAAGCGGCGTTGCCTTGTCAGTCATGGACGGCTTCTTTGCGGCGACCGCACTTGCGCACCACCTCACGCTCGTCACGCGCAATGTGAAAGACTTTGCGGCGTTCGGCGTCCCACTCCTCAATCCGTGGGACGATGTCTAGGATCTATCTCAGCCGCACCACCGGCGCGGCTTCCGGTGCCGCGTCCTGCACCTCGGCCGGCGCATCGTCGATGTCCGCGCCCTTCGGCAGCGCTTCCACCACTTCGATGCCCTTGCTGTGGCAGATGGTGGCGAGGCGCTCGGGCAGCTCCTGGTCGGTGACGAAGGTCTGGATCTGCGTCATGTGGGCGATGCGCACCGGCGCGCTGCGGCGCAGCTTGGTGGAATCGGCAACCAGCATGACGCTGCGGGCATTGGCGATGATGGCCTGTGCGACCTGCACCTCGCGATAGTCGAAGTCGAGCAGCGCGCCCTCCTCGTCGATCGCGGACGCACCGATGATGGCGTAGTCGACCTTGAACTGGCCGATCAGCTGCGTCGCGGTCGAACCGACCACGGCGCCGTCGGCGCGCCGCACCGTGCCGCCGGCGACCACGACCTCGATGCGGGGATGGCGGTAGAGCAGCATCGCGACGTTGAGATTGTTGGTGATGACGAGGAGATCCTCGTGCGAGGTCAGCGCGCTCGCGACCTCCTCCGTCGTGGTGCCGATATTGATGAAGAGCGAGCAGCCGTTCGGGATCAGCGAGGCGGCTGCGGCTCCGATCGCCTTCTTCTCGTCGGCGGCAACGAAGCGGCGCGCCTCGTAGGCGAGGTTCTCGACGCCGGAGGCGATGATGGCGCCGCCATGGATGCGGGTCAGCGATCTCCGCTCGCAGAGATCGTTGAGATCCTTGCGGATGGTCTGCGCCGAGACCTCGAAGCGGCGCGCGAGCTCCTCGACCATGACGCGGCCCGAGGCGCGCGCGATGTTGAGGATTTCGGCTTGGCGATGGGTCAGTCCGGTCACGGCAAGGGCCTCACATCAGGAAGCTGCATGGTGCGGCGGTTCGCGCCTGCGGTCAATGCGCACGCCGATCACGGTTAACGGACGAGGCGGTGCTCACCATGCCATGGCGGCGGCAAGGCGCGCGAGCAGATCCGGGTCGTCGAAGGCGCTTGCAGAGGCGACGGCGCCGGCCCCGACAAGATCGTCATGGCTGAGGCTGGTCCGGATTCCGATCGTGGGAATGCCGGCGGCGGCGGCCGATTGCACGCCGGTGCGGGAATCCTCGAACGCAACCGAGGATGCGGCACTGCCTCCGACGAAGCGCAGCCCTTCCTGATAGGGCAGCGGATGCGGCTTGCCGTAGGGCAATTCGTCGCCGATCACGATCGCCCTGAACCGCTCGGTGATGCCGAGGCCCGACAGCAGCAGCTCGGCGTTGAGACGCGGCGCATTGGTGACGGCGACCATGGGAACGCCGGCGGCGTCCGCGCGGTCGAGCAGCGCCATCAGACCCGGCAACGGTTCGACCTGTCCGGCCACGAGCGTGCGGAAGATCTCCTCCTTCTCGGCGAGAATCGCGGCGCGCCGCTCCGGCGTTTCGTCGGGCAGAAAGCGGTCGCCGATCGAGACATTGGCGAAGCCCTGCAGCTCTCTGGAGAACCGCGCGTGGTCGAACACATGGCCGTGCGGCCCCAGCACCTCGTTGAACGCCTTGAGATGCAGCGGGTCGGTGTTGGCGAGCGTGCCGTCGATGTCGAACAACAACGCCCTGCCGATTGCTTCGATCATTTCCCTACTTTCCAAGTCCGCGACGCATCAATGCGGAAGACGTATCAATACGGGCTCGAACGCGCAACGATGCATCGACATGACGACGATGCGCCACTCGACAAAGCCGCGCGCGGCTGCAACACTCCTTGCAAGACCAAAAAGGAGGAAACGATGATCAACCGACGCGACCTTGCTCTCTCGACTCTCGCCGTCTCCGCGCTTGCGCTCACGGCACCGGCGCTCGCCGCCTCGGCAGACGAAGAGGCGGTGGCGAAGAAGGTCGAGGCCTTCCGCCTCGCCCAGATCGCAGCCGACCCGAAGGCGCTCGGCGCGCTGTGCTGGGACGATCTCAGCTACAGCCATTCCAGCGGCAAGGTCGAGGACAAGGCGACCTTCATCGCCAACGCCACCGACGGCAAGTCGAAATTCCTCTCGATCGAATACAAGGACCCGACCATCAAGGTCGTCGGCCCTGCCGCCATCGTGCGGTTCCATTGCCTGGGGGAACAGGAAATGGCGGCCGACGGGAAGAAAGTATCGACCAATCTTCACATCCTGATGAACTGGCAGAAGCAGGGCGACGAATGGAAGCTGCTGTCGCGGGCGGCGACGAAGCTGTGATGGCAGTTCTTCCCCTCTCCCCTTGCGGGAGAGGGTGGCTCGCCGCGCAGCGGCGAGACGGGTGAGGGGTCTCTCTCGGCGAGCAGATCTCTCACAATTGGATTCGCGGATAGAACCCCTCATCCGGCTTCGCGCCACCTTCTCCCACAAGGGGAGAAGGAAAGGCAGATGTGTGCTCGGCAAAAAATTCCGGCCTCGCGCTACGCGCGCCCCGAAATGACGGCAGTTACGCCGCTTCCTTCACATCGCCGTTAATCAGCTTGCGCGCGGCGCGCTCGGCTTCGCGGGCGTTGCGAAAAAGCTGGCCTTCGAGGCGATTGAAGCGGTGGGATGAGGCGAAGAAGCAGTAGCCTCCCTGAGAACGAACGACGATACCTGCGGTCTGCGAGTTGACTTCGATAATGTAGCTGTCCGGCATGGTCCGTGGATTCCTCAGTGCGGGCAAATAACGGTGCTCCTGCCCAAAGGTTCCCCAGGCATTTGAGGCCGTTTCCACCCCGAATCGACACGCAATTGAGTACGCCGAGACCTCATCCGTTTTATGACTGGTTCTTGACTGGTTCTTGGCGAAGCCGAGATAATGATGGCTTACTGGCGCCGCGTCGCGCGCGATTACGTCGCGATCGTCGCGTCGGTTGCGCGAACCGCTTGCGGACGGCCGTGCTCGTCGATCGAGACGTAGGTGAAATTGCCGTCGGTGACGAGGAACGGATGCTCCTCGCCGCGCCGCAGCGCCCAGGCTTCCAGATGCGCGGTGAGGGAGGTCCGTCCGACGCGGACGAGATTTGCATAGACCGAGACGAGATCGCCGACATAGACCGCCTTGCGAAAATTCATCGCCTCGATCGCGACCGTCACTGTCCGCGACTTCGCGACCTTCGAGGCAAACACGCCGCCGCCGACGTCCATCTGGCTCAACAGCCAGCCGCCGAAGATGTCGCCGTTGGCGTTGGTGTCGGCCGGCATCGCCAGCGTGCGGATGCAGAGATCGCCGCGCGGCCCGGTATTCGCCTGTTCGTTCATACTTCTCTCACTTGAAACTGTCCCAGCCCGGATCGGGCGCGAACCGTTCGCCGAACCTCTCGGCGAGCCCGCGCAAGGTGGATACGACATTCTCCACACCACGCGTGCGCGCATAGTTCAGCGGACCGCCGCGGAACGGTGCATAACCCGTGCCGAAGATCATGGCGCCATCGACAGCGTCGGCATCATCGACGATGCCTTCGCGCAGGGCAGCAACGCAGACGTTGGACATCGGCAGCACCAGGCGGTCGACCATCTGGTCGGTGACGCGCGGACCGGTCTCGGGGAGCGGCGCCTTCTCCGCCTTGCCGTCCTTCCAGGTGTAGAAGCCCTTGCCGGTCTTGCGGCCGAGCTCGCCCCTGGCGACCTTGTCGCGCAGCCAGGCCGGCGTCGGCGGCAAGAGATCGCCGAACTTGGTGCGCAGCATGTCGCCGACGTCGAGGCAGATGTCGAGCCCGACCTGATCGGCGAGCTCGATCGGTCCCATCGGCATGCCGAACTGCTCCGCCGCGGCGTCGATCAGGCGCTGGTCGATCTTCTCGTCCAGCATCACCATCGCTTCCAGCATGTAAGGGGTCAGCGCGCGGTTGACGAGGAAGCCGGGCGAGCTCTTCACAGGTAGCGGCAGGCGATCGATCGCACCGACGAAAGCGAGCGCGTCTTTCAATATCTGCGCCTCGTTGCCGTCGTGACTGACGACTTCGACCAGTTGCAATCGCGACACCGGATTGAAGAAATGCAGGCCGACCAGCCGCTCCGGCCGCGCCAGCGTGGTGCGCAGGTCCTGGAGCGGAATGCTCGACGTGTTGGTCGCAAGGAGTGCGCCCGGCTTCATCCGCGGCTCCAGCCCGGCATAGACCTTCTGCTTCAGCTCGAGCTTTTCCGGGACCGCCTCGATGATGAGATCGGCGTTACGCACGCCGTCCCCGTTCATGTCGGGGATGAGGCGATCGAGTGCGTCGCGGACCTCGATCGGCTTGCGGATGATCTTGCCGTAGAGTTCGGCAGCGCGCTTCACCGTACCCGCGATCGGTTCGGCCTTCATGTCGGCGAGCGAGACCCGCAACCCCTGCCCGGCTACCCAAGCTGCGATATCGCCGCCCATGGCGCCGGCGCCGATGACGTGGACATGCTTGATGGTATTGCCGCTGCCCGCCGCCTTCTTCATCTGCTCGCGCAGGAAGAACACGCGGATCAGGTTCTGCGCGGTCGGCGTCACCATCAGCTTGGCGAAGGATGCCTGCTCCGCCCTCAGCATCGCGGCCTTGCTGCCGCCATGGGTCTCCCAGAGGTCGATCAGCGCGTAAGGCGCCGGATAGTGCTCGCGGGAGGCGGCCTTGGCCGCCTCCGAGCGCATGCGCTTGGCCAGCAGGCCGCGGACCAGCCCGAGATTGGCGGCGCGCACGAGCAGGCCGGGCTTGGCCCGCTTCAGCCGCCCGAACAGAGCGTCCTTCACAGCGCCCCTGACGTGGCGCTCCTGCGTGACGGCATCGACGAGGCCGAGCGCCTTGGCCCGGCGCGCATCGATGGTGCGGCCAGTCAGCATCAAGGCCATGGACTGGGTCGGATTGACCAGCGCGGTGAACCGCGCGGTGCCGCCGAGGCCGGGGTGCAGACCGAGCATCACCTCCGGGAAGCCGAAGCGCGCACCGTCGATCGCGATGCGGGATTGGCAGGCCAGCGCAACCTCGAGCCCGCCGCCAAGGCAGAAGCCGTGGATCACGGCGACGGTCGGCAGCTTCAACGCCTCCAGATGATCGACCACGGCGTGCGCGGCGCGGATACGGGTCTCGACCATGCCGGCATCGGAGGCACCGCGGAATTCGTTGACGTCGGCGCCGGCAATGAAGCCCGACGGTTTTGCCGAGCGGATCACCAGGCCAGCCGGACGCTCGGTCTCGATCGCCGCGAGCACCGCGTCGAACTCCTCCATGACGTCGGAGGACAGCGTGTTGGCACTTGCGTCGGTGCGGTCGAACAGCAGCCAGGCGACGCCGTCGGCGTCGCGCGTCAGCTTGAAGTGCTTGTACGGGCTGTCCGGCGCGGGCCGGGGCCCGAGCTCCAGGACCCGCTCGCCGAGCGCGGTCATGATCTTGGAATCCATGGTCACACCGCCTCGATCAGCATGGCCCCGCCAAGACCGCCACCGATGCATTCGGTGGCGACGCCACGGCGCGTACCGAGCCGCTTCATCGCGTTGACGAGATGCAGCACGATGCGGTTGCCGGAGGTGCCGACGGGATGACCGAGCGAGATGGCACCACCGTCGACGTTGAGCTTGTCGCGGTCGATCTCACCGGCCGCACCGTCGAGACCGAGGATCTCGCGGCAAAATTTGTCGTCGTTCCAGGCCGCGAGACAGCCGAGCACTTGTGTGGCAAAGGCTTCGTTTAGCTCCCAGGTCTCGACGTCCTTGATGGTGAGGCCGTTGCGCTGGAGCAGCGGCGTCGCGGACATCACCGGCCCGAGCCCCATGATGCCAGGATCGAGCGCCGCCCAATGGCTGTCGACGATCGCGGCCTTCGGCGTCAGCTTGTGCTTCGCCACCGCCGCGTCGGAAGCCAGGATCACCCACGAGGCGCCGTCGGTGATCTGCGAGGAATTGCCGGCCGTGACCTGGCCCCAGGGCCGCTCGAACACCGGCCGGAGTTTCGCGAGCGTCTCCGCCGTGGAGTCCGGCCGCACGCCATCGTCATGGTCGAAGTACTTGCCGTCGCGCGCGAACGCCGTCTCGACCTCGCCTTTCAGATAGCCCGCGCCTTGCGCCTGCGCGAGGCGGCGATGGCTCTCGGCTGCGTAGGCGTCGGACTGGGCGCGCGTGATGCCGAAGAGATGGCCGACGACCTCGGCGGTCTGGCCCATGTTCAGATCGGTGATCGGATCGGTCAGCCCGCGCTCCAGGCCGATGACCGGCTTGAGATCGCGGGGGCGGAGCTTGAAGGCCGCGGCGAGCTTCGCGGCCACGCCCTTGGCGGTGGCAAGGCCGGCGAACCAGCGCACGCCCGAATTGGGCCAGACCAGCGGCGCGTGGCTCAGCGCCTCGGTGCCGCCCGCCAGGATCATGTCGGCATGGCCCTCGCGAATGTAGCGATAGGCGGTGTCGATCGACTGCATGCCGGAGCCGCAATTGATCTGCACGGTGAAGGCGACCATGTCCTCGCCCATGCCGAGCCGGAGCGCGGCAACCCGGGCCGGGTTCATCTCGTCTGCGATGACGTTGACGCAGCCGAGAATGACCTGGTCGAAACTATCGGGCGCAAACGGCTGGCGCGCCAGCAGCGGCCGGCCGCATTGCACGGCGAGATCGACCGGCGTGAACGGTCCGGGCCCCGAGCGCGCCTTCAGAAACGGCGTCCGGCTGCCGTCGACGATGAATACCGGTCGTGCCATCAGCCCGCCGCCCTTTGCTCACCGAGTTCCTGGAAGAACTGATGCACATTGACGGTTTTCTTGTAAATCGGCGACAGCGCCTCCGGCGCAAAATCATCGACCTCGATCACTTTTGTGACGGCTTCATGAGCAGCAGCCAGTTGCTCGCCTTCGGCCTGCGTGATCACGCCCCTGCTGACGGCATCCTTCCAGTCGCGGATATGCGCGGCGCGCATGCGCCTGGCGATAGCCTCAGTGCCGGTAGCCAGCTTGAACGCACGCTCCAGCCGGGCGAAGCCGCCGTCGTCATCGACGTAAGCCAGATCCGGTGTCAGGCGCTCGCGCGCGGCCGAGAGCTCCAGCACCAGGCTCGCACATTCGTGCACGACGCGGTCGGACGGGCCGAGCACGCGGGCGCCGAACGGCTGAACCACGAGCTTGAGGACGCCGGCGACGAAACGGTTGGGCAGGTTGGCGAGGATTTCGGCGAGGCGGTTCTCGATGGTCCTGAAACCGCTCGCCATGCACCATTCCAGCGCGGCAAAGTCCTGCTTCTGCCGGCCCTCGTCGTGCCAGCGCTTCAGCGCCGCCGAGAGCAGATACAGCTCGGACAGGATGTCGCCGAAGCGCGCCGACAGCATCTCCTTGCGCTTGAGCGCGCCGCCGAGCGTCAGCAGCGCCATGTCGGCGCAGAGCGCAAACGCCGCCGAATAGCGCGAGAGCTGGCGGTAGAATGGCGTGGCGTCGCCCGCATCCGGGGCAAGCGCGAAGGCGCCGAAGGTCCAGCTCCGGCCGAAGGCACGAAACAGCGTCCGAAAACTGTGGCCGACATGCTTCCAGAAGGCCTTGTCGAACGCAGTGAGGCCACGCTCGCGATCGGTGTCGGCGAGTGCATTCATCTCGTCGAGCAGATAGGGATGCGCGCGGATCGCGCCCTGCCCGAACACGATGAGATTGCGCGTCAGGATGTTGGCGCCCTCGACCGTGATCCCGACAGGAACGGCGCGGTGCAGATTTCCAAGATAGTTTTGCGGACCGTCGATGACGGCCTTGCCGCCGTGGATGTCCATGGCATCATCGATCGCGGTGCGCATCCGCTCGGTCGCATGCAGCTTCATGATGCCGGAGATGACGGCAGGATGGACGCCGGCATTCAGCGCCGCGCAAGTCAGCCGGCGCGCCGCGTCGAGCTGGTAGGCGGTCGCGACGATACGTGCGAGCGGCTCCTCGACGCCTTCGAATTTGGAGATGGAGATGCCGAACTGCTCGCGGATGCGGGCATAGGCGCCGGTGGTGCGCGCTGCATAGGCTGCACCCGCGGCCGAGAGCGACGGCAGCGAGATGCCGCGGCCGGCGGCAAGCGCGGTCATCAGCATCTTCCAGCCCTGCCCCAGTCGCGCCTGGCCGCCGATGACATAGTCGAGCGGAATGAAGACGTCGCGGCCCCGGTTCGGGCCGTTCTGGAACACCTGCATCGACGGCAGATGGCGCTGGCCGATCTCGACGCCGGGCAAATCGGTCGGGATCAGCGCGACGGTGATGCCGAGCTCTTCCTGATGGCCGACGAGATGATCGGGATCATAGGCCTTGAAGGCGAGTCCGAGCAGTGTCGCGACCGGTCCCAGCGTAATGTAGCGCTTGTGCCAGTTCAGCCTGAGCCCGAGCACCTCGCGGCCTTCGAACTCGCCCTTGCAGATGATGCCGCTGTCGACCATCGAGGCGGCATCGGAGCCGGCCTCGGGGCTGGTGAGGCCGAAGCAGGGAATGTCGCGGCCGTCGGCGAGGCGCGGCAGCCAGCGCTCCTGCTGCTCTTTCGTGCCGAAGCGCATCAGGAGCTCGCCGGGCCCCAGCGAGTTCGGCACCATCACCGTCACCGCAGCTGCGATCGAGCGGGTCGAAATCTTGCGCACCACCTCGGAATGGGCATAGGGCGAGAAGCCGAGGCCGCCGAACTCCTTCGGGATGATCATGCCGAAGAATTTCTCGCGCTTGACGAAGTGCCAGACGTCCTGCGGCAGGTCCCGCCATTCCCAGAAAATCTTCCACTCGTCGAGCATGGCGCAGAGCTCGTCGACGGGACCGTTGAGAAAGGCCCGCTCCTCCTCGGTCAATTTGGCTGGCGCAATTTTCAGCAGTTTCGACCAGTCAGGGTTGCCGGTGAAGAGATCGGCGTCCCACCAGACGTCGCCCGCCTCCAGCGCCTCGCGCTCGGTGTCGGACATCGCCGGCAGAACGCCGCGCGCCCAGGAGAAGATCGGCTTGGTCAGGGTGTCGCGGCGGAAGCTCATGGCGGACCTCATGCATCGGCGCGGTTATCGGGCATTTTAGCGGAAACTGGCTGGCGGAGGCGAACACTTCGCCTGCAAAATTGACGCGGCCGTGCGGCCCCGGACCATAACGGCCAGGGTGCGACGGCAGTTCCGGGAGGGATGAGGAGCGGTAGCTCGGATGGAGCGCAGCGCAATCCGGGAAAGTCTATCCGTGGTAACAATCCCGGATTTCGCTGCGCTCCATCCGGGCTACGGCAGCGACCGGGTCAGTCCGGCCGCACCATCTCGAACATGTTTTCCGGCTTGATCTCGAAATAATCGCCGCGGCGGCCGGCGCGGACGATCGGGCGGGCGGCGGCGGTCTGGTAGACGCCGTCCTTGATCATGGCCTTGTCGATGTGCACGGCGACGACCTCCCCCAACGTCAGCCAGGCGTCGGCCTCCTTGCCGTCGGCGCCCTTGAGGCGGATGATGTCCGACACCTTGCATTCGAAGGCGACCGGACTTTCGCCGACGCGCGGCACGTTGACGAGCTTGCCGGGCACGGCGGTGAGCCCCGCAAGCTTGAACTCGTCGACCTCCGGCGCGACATGCGCAGCGGTCGCATTCATGTGCTTGGCAAGGTCCATCGTGGCGAGATTCCAGACGAATTCGCCGGTCTGCTGGATGTTCTCCACCGTGTCCTTCCAATTGGTGGAGGAGAAGCCGATGATCGGCGGCACGTAGCAGAAAGCGTTGAAGAAGCTGTAGGGCGCGAGGTTGACGTGGCCCTTGCTGTCGCGGGAGGAGATCCAGCCGATCGGCCGCGGCGCGATGATGGCGTTGAAGGGATCGTGCTTGAGGCCGTGGCCCTTGGAGGGCTCGTAGAAGTAAAGGTCTTTGTCGGTCACGCGGGTGCTTCCTTTGCGTCATTGCGAGCGCAGCGAAGCAATCCAGAAATCCCCCCGCGGAGACAGTCTGGATTGCTTCGCTGCGCTCGCAATGACGGAGTTTGTTGATCCGTCCTGGCCGCCTCGAGCGGGTCAGCCCGCTGCTTATAGAGGAAAATCCGCCGCCTCGTCAGTGGCGCGGCGACAGACCGGCGATGACGAAATCGATCATCTGGTCGATGTTCGGGCCCGGCTTGGTGGCGCACTGGGCGATCATCTGGGGATGGAAGAACCGCATCATCGCGGTGCAAGCGCACAGCGAGGCCAGCTGGAGGTCCTTCGTCTCGAACTCGCCGGAGGCCACGCCTTGCGCGATCATCTGGCCGACGACGCCGGCGATGCACTCCATATGGTTGACGCAGACCTCCCAGTCCTCCTGCATCGCGATCTCGACCATCTCGTGCAGCTTGTTGTCGCCGACATAGCGCTCGGTGTTCATGCGATGGATGGTGGTGAGGAGCTCGCGGAAGCGCTCCGGCACCGGGCCGGGCCTTGCCACGATCCGCTGCGCTTCGAGCTCGACCTCGCCCATGAGGGAGCGGGCCACCGCCTGATGGATCGCCTTCTTCGATTCGAAGAAGCGATACACGTTGGCGGGGCTCATCCGGAGCTCCTTGGCGATGTCACCCACCGTGGTCTTCTGGTAGCCGATCTGGCGGAACAGCCGCTCGGCCACCTCGAGGATACGATCCCGGGTGTCGCCTTCGATATGTTCCGAAACAAGGGCCATCAGTCAGGACTCATCGCTCAGCACTTCATCTCACCTATTCAGCCGCTTCAGCAAGCGGAATAGCTGAATGCTCATCGCTCCCATGCTGCGGCGCGGTAGGCCGTTCGGGGATACCTGCCTCGTCCAAGCTTTTCCTGAACCACAGCGCGTAGAGGCCCGGCAGATACAGGAGCGTGAGGAAGGTCGCCACGAACAGGCCGCCCATGATGGTGATCGCCATCGGACCCCAGAACGCCGAGCGCGACAGAGGAATCATGGCAAGGATGGCGGCGAGCGCCGTCAGCACCACGGGCCGGGCGCGGCGGACGGTGGCCTCCACGATCGCCTCGCGCCGGGGCAGGCCGTGGGAGACGTCGGTCTCGATCTGGTCGACCAGGATGACCGTGTTGCGCATGATCATGCCGGCGAGCGCGATCAGGCCGAGCAGCGCCACGAAGCCGAACGGGGCATTGGCGACGTTGAGGCCGAGCGAGGCGCCGACGATGCCGAGCGGCGCGGTCAGGAACACCAGGATCAAGCGCGAGAAGCTCTGCAGCTGGATCATCAGCAGCGTCAGCATCACCATGACCATCACCGGGAAGAGGATGAAGATCGAGGCGTTGCCCTTGGCGGACTCCTCGAACGCGCCGCCCGGCTCGATCCGGTAGGCCGGCTCGAGGTGATCCATGATCGGCTTCAGCTTCGGCGTGATCTGGTTGGTGACATCGGGCGCCTGCACGCCGTCGACGACGTCGGAGCGCACCGTGATCGCCATGTCGCGGTTGCGCCGCCACATGATCGGCTCCTCGTGGGCGTACTCGATCTTGGCGATCTGCTGCAGCGGCACGGCGACGCCATTGCGCGAGGTGATGGTGAGATCGCCGACGCCGCCGAGGTCGAGCCGCTCGGACGGGATCGCACGGGCGACCACGCCGACCTTCTCGATGCCGTCGCGCACGGTCGTGACCTGCGAGCCGGAAATCAGCATCGCCAGCGCCTGCGAGACGTCCTGCGGCGTCAGGCCCATGGCACGGGCGCGGTCCTGATCGACGACGAGCTTAAGGTAGGGCGACTGCTCGTTCCAGTCGAGCTGGACGTCCTTGACGCTCTTGTTCTGGCGCATGACGTCGCGGACCTGGTAGGCGATCTCACGCACCTTGTTGGCGTCGGGGCCGATCACGCGGAACTGGACCGGGAAGCCGACCGGAGGACCGAAATTGAAGCGGTCGACGCGCACGCGCGCCTCGGACAGGAACCCCTCGGCAGCGGCGTTCTCGATCTTGGCCTTGATGCGCTCGCGCGCCTCGACGCCCTTGGCGACGATGACGATCTCGGCGAAGGCCTCGTTCGGCAGCTGCGGATTGAGGCCGAGCCAGAAGCGCGGCGAGCCCTGGCCGACATAGGACGTATAGGTCTCGATGTCCTTGTCGTCCTTGAGCAACGTCTCGGCCTTCTTCACCGCCTTTTCGGTGACGTTGAAGGCCGTGCCCTCGGGCAGGCGCAGCTGGAAGAACAGCTCGGGCCGCTCCGACAGCGGGAAGAACTGCTGCTGGACCTGGCCGAAGCCGACGATCGAGGCGACGAAGACGCCGACGGTCGCGACCACCACGGTGATGCGGTGGTTGACACACCATTTCACGATGGCGCGCAGGCCGCGGTACATGCGGGTCTCGTAGACCGCATGCGGATCGTGGTTGTGGTGCGCCTTCATCTCCGGCAGCAGCTTGACGCCGATATAGGGCGTGAAGATCACCGCCACGAACCAGGAGGCGACCAGCGCGATCGCCACGATCCAGAAGATGCTGCCGGCATATTCGCCGACCGCGGAATTGGCAAAGCCGATGGGGAGGAAGCCAGCGGCCGTGACCAGCGTTCCCGTGAGCATCGGAAACGCAGTAGATTCCCAGGCAAAGGATGCCGCACGCATGCGGTCCCAGCCCTGCTCCATCTTCACCACCATCATCTCGACCGCGATGATGGCGTCGTCGACGAGCAGGCCGAGCGCGATGATCAGGGCGCCCAGCGTGATGCGGTGCAGGTCGAGCGACATCGTGTTCATGACGATGAAGACGATGCCGAGCACCAGGGGCACCGACAGCGCGACCACGATGCCGGTGCGCCAGCCCAGCGCCAGGAACGAGACGAACAGCACGATGACGAGCGCTTCCATGAAGGAATGAACGAACTCGCCGACGGCATGCTCGACCACCTTGGGCTGATCGGCGATCAGCTTGACGTCGATGCCCTGCGGCACCGCCTTCATGAAGTCCGCGGTCGCCTTCTCGACCTCCTTGCCGAGCTCGAGGATGTTGGCACCCTTGGCGGTGACGACGCCGATGCCGATCGCCGCCTTGCCTTCCTGGCGGACGACAAAGCTCGGCGGATCGACATAGCCGTGGGTGACGGTGGCGATGTCCCCCAGGCGGAACACGCGGCCGTTGCTCTCGACCGGCGTTTCGGCCACGGCCTTGGCACCGTCGAGCGCGCCGGTGACGCGCAGCGGCACGCGCTGCGAGGAGGTCTCGACCGTGCCGGCGGGAGTGACGTTGTTCTGCTTGGCAAGCGAATCGAACAGCGCCTGCGGCGTGATGCCGAGGGTGGCGAGCTTGGCGTGGCTGAACTCGACGAAGATGCGCTCGTCCTGGTTGCCGTAGACGTCGACCTTGGTCACGCCGGGCACCTTGAGCAGGCGCTGGCGGAAGCCTTCCGAAACCTTCTTGAGCTGGGCGTAATCCGCGCCGTCACCGGTCATCATGTAGAGGATGGAATCGACGTCGGAGAACTCGTCGTTGACGACGGGTCCCAGAATGCCCGACGGCAGCTGGCCCTGCACGTCGACCAGCTTCTTGCGCAGGAGATAGAAGAGATAAGGCACTTCCTTCGGCGGCGTGTTGTCGCGGAAGGTGACCTGGAGCGCGGTGAACGCGGGCTTGGAATAGGTCTGCACCTTCTCGAAATAGGGCAGCTCCTGGATCTTCTTCTCGATGGGATCGGCGACCTGCGTCTGCATCTCCTGCGCGGTCGCGCCCGGCCAGATCACGGAGACGTTGACCACCTTCACCGTGAAGAACGGATCCTCGGCGCGGCCGAGCTTCTCATAGGAGAAGAAGCCGGCGACACCGAGAATGATCATCATGAAGAGAACCAGCGTCGGATGGCTGACGGCCCAGGCCGAAAGGTTGAAGCGCTTCATCGCTCTCTCCGAAAAGACGATCCAATTACCAAAGACACGACAGCCATTCCGTTCAAACCGTCGTCGCGAGGCAGCGAAGCAATCCAGGGGGCTGGGCAGGTTCTGGATCGCTTCGCCGCTTCAGCCCAAGCATTTGCGCCGGGGCCGAAACTCGCCTTGCAACGAGGAACTCGTAAGCCGAATTTAGAAAGACAGTGACGACACGACCCGCACCCGCTGGCCCGGATCGAGCTTCTGCACGCCGAGGGCGACGATCTTGGCGCCCTCTTCCACGCCGCCGGTGATGACGACGTCGTTGCTCTCGTAGGACTTCACCGTCACCGGCTTCAGGGTGAGCGCGCCATTGTCGTCGACGACGTAGAAGGACGGCTTGCCGCCTTCGTTGAACAGCGCCGACAGCGGCAGCCGCGCGACGCGCTCGGTCGCGGCGTCCGACAGCGTCAGCGTCGCGGTCATGCCGAGCGAGACCTTGTCGTCGGCCTCGGGCAGCGAGAATTTCGCAAGATAGGTGCGCGTGGCCGGATCGGCCGCCGGCGCGATCTCGCGCAGCTTGGCCGCATACTTCTTGCCCGGCTCGGACCAAAGAGTGACGCTGGCGACGCCCGACTTGGCGCGTCCAACCAGCGTCTCAGGGATCGCGACGACCGCTTCCTTCTCGGCAAAGCGGGCGACACGGATCGAAGCCTGGCCCGCGGCAACCACCTGGCCGGGCTCGATCAGCGTTGCGGTGACGACGCCACGGGCGTCGGCGTTGAGCGTCGCGTAGGAAAGGGAGTTCTTGCTCAATTCGAGCGCGCGCTCGGCCCGGTTCAGGCGGGCGCGGGCTTCGTCCGCGGCGGCGCGGCTCGAATCCATCTGCGCATCCGTGGTCCAGCCCTTGGCCTTGAGATCCTTGGCACGTTGCTCGGCGGCGGCGGCCTGGGCCAGCACGCCGGTGGCGGCGGTCTGCTCGGCCAGCGCCTGCTCGGCCTGCAGCTTCAAATCGACCTCGTCGAGGGTGGCGAGCGGCTGGCCGACCTCGACGGTCTGGCCGACCTCCACGAGGCGCTTGGCAACCTTGCCGGCAACGCGGAAGCCGAGATCGCTCTCGATCCGCGGCCTGACGGTGCCGACGAAGCTGCGCTCCGGGGTCTCAGCTTCATAATGCGCGGTTGCGACCAGAACCGGCCGCGGCGGCTCGGCCTTCTCCGCGACGGTGTCATTGCACCCGGCCAGCGTCGCGGCCATCAGGGCCAGCGCCACGCCTGCCAACAGCCTGGAATAGCTCGATAAAACCAACCGGACGAACATCGAAGGACACTCCTGCATCTCGACTGGGAGGAATGTCGACTAATCACTGATAAAAGTCAATAATCGTCAGTCATCAGGAATCCGTGATCGTTAAGGGGTGGTAAGAGAGGGGGTTGGATGGCAACAGAGGAGGCGAAGTCGCGCTCGCTCGTGCCCCGGACGCAGCGCAGCGTCTCTTCGACGGTGCGCTGCTGAGCCGGTTCCCATAATGCGCCGGGTTCGCTGTCCCTGGGTCCCGGCTCTGCGCTGCAACGCTTGTACGTTGCAGCTTGTCCGGGACACACCGAGCCTAGGGAAAGATGGTGGGCACGGCGCGAAGAGCGCGCCTTTGCCTCCCCTACGCAATTACCCCGCTACCGCCCCTGCCCGGCGAACTCGTGCTTGCTGTCATGGCCGCCGACAAACACCAGGATGCCGGCGAGGAGCGGCAGCACGGCGAGTACGAGCAGGCCGGTCGAAGTCTGGCCCGTGGCTTCCTTGACCCAGCCGATCAGATACGGCCCGCCGAAGCCGGCGAGGTTGCCGATCGAGTTGATCAGGGCGATGGCGCCGGCGGCCGCGGTGCCCGACAGCCAGGCGGTCGGCAGGGTCCAGAACACGCCGAAGCAGCAGAACACACCGATGGCCGCCACCGTCAGCACCACCATCGTCATGGTCGGGTCGGTCAGGTAGCTGGAGACGGCGAGCGCCACGGCGGTGAGCAGCAGCGGCGCGCCGACATGCATGACGCGCTCGCGCGTCGCATCGGAGTGCCGCGCCCACAGGATCATGGCGATGGTGCCGAACAGGTACGGGATCGCAGTGACGAAGCCGGTCTGGGCGTTGGTGAGCCCGAACGCCTTGACGATCTGCGGCAGCCAGAATTGCATGCCATAGAGCGCCCCGACGAAGCCGAAATAGATCAGGCTGAGCGCGATCACCTTGGGCGAGGACAGCGCTTCGCCGAGCGAGACATGCTTCACCGCCTGCTTGGCCGCGATCTCCGCATCGAGCTTCGCCTTGAGCCAGGCCTTCTGCTCGGCCGACAGCCAGTCCGCCTTCTCCGGCCTGTCGGTCAGATAGAACCAGGTGACGATGCCGAGCAGCACGGAGGGGATGCCCTCGATGATGAACAGCCACTGCCAGCCCTTCAATCCCATCAGGCCGTCGAGCCCGAGCAGGAGGCCCGAGATCGGCGCACCGATTACGGTCGAGACCGGCACCGCGATGGCGAAAGCCGCCAGGAAGCGGGCGCGATATTCTGCCGGATACCAGTAGGTGAGGTAGAGGATGATGCCGGGGAAGAAGCCGGCCTCGGCGACGCCGAGCAGGAAGCGCAGGACGTAGAAGCTCGTCACGCCGCTGACCATCGCCATCAGCGCCGAGATGATCCCCCAGGTCACCATGATACGGGCGATCCAGCGGCTCGCGCCGAATTTCTCCAGCGCGAGGTTGCTCGGAACCTCGAAGATGAAATAGCCGATGAAGAAGATGCCGGCGCCCCAGGAGAAGATCAACGGCGTGAACTTCAGATCGGCATTCATGGTCAAAGCGGCGAAGCCGAGATTGACGCGGTCGAGATAGGAGAAGAAATAGGCCAGCACCAGGAAGGGAATCAGGCGCCAGGAAATGGCGCGGATCGTCGACGTTTCGATTTCGCTCTTGACGTTCCTGGCGCCGCCGGCGGAACCGGCATGGATGGTGGTCTGGCTCATGGCTTCCCCCTTGGTTGTTGCTTTTGTGGGCGAGTGGCGGTTTTGAGCATCGCGGGCGAAGAGTCAATGGAGCGAGCAATGCATGGGGCGCAGCCGGATCAAGCCATTGCGCCGATGCAGAAGGCGATGATCCGCGCCGCTCTCGCGCTGATCGTCATCGCCTGCGGGCTGTCGTTGCGCTGGTACGGCTTTCCGCTCGGCCTCCCCGCTTTCGTGGTGAAGTATGGCGGCTCGCTATTGTGGGCCACGATGGTGTTTCTGCTGGTCGGAGTCTTGCTGCCGCGACTCACGCGGACGCAGATTGCAGCGCTCGCGGCGATCATCGCGATCGCCGTGGAATTCTCCCGCCTGGTGCATGCGCCGTGGCTCGACGCATTCCGCCTGACGACCGCCGGCGCGCTGATCCTGGGGCGAATCTTCTCGCTGTGGAATCTGGTGGCGTATCTGGTCGGAATCGGGCTCGGCGTGTGGATCGATCGTCTCGCCGGGATGCGCGGTCTCGTAGGGTGGGCAAAGCGAAGCGTGCCCACCACAAGCAGCTGGTGGACACGGCGCTAACGCGCCTTTGCCCACCCTACGCGACCGATGCTTTGCAATTCACTCCGCGAGCTGAAACCGCTCGAAGCGATCGAGCTCCTCCTCGATCCGCTGCTTCAGCGCCGTGCGGCCCGCCGTCTTCTTGCCCTGTCCGACCCAGGTCCATTTCTGCATCAGGAGCTTCTTCGCCTGCCGGTCGGTCTTCATATCGAGCGCGGCGACGATCTCGTCGCCGACCAGCACGGGCAGCGCGAAATAGCCGAGCTTGCGCTTGGCCTTCGGCACATAGGCTTCGAACAGATGATTGTAGCCGAAGATGAGATTGGTGCGCTTGCGCTGGATGATCAGGGGATCGAACGGCGAGAGGATGTGGACCAGGTCGGGCGAGACCGCCTCACTGCCCGGCTCGAGCACAGCCGGCGCCGCCCAATGCTCCTGCTTGCCGGCGCCGTCGAGCGCGACCGGCACGAGCTCGCCGCGGCGGACGCGGGAAGCGATCAGGCCGGCCACCGCCTTCTTGCGCGGGGCGTCGAGGTGGCAGATCGAATCGAGGCTCACCACACCTTGCGACCGCAACGCGCGGTCGAGCTGATAGGTCGTGATCTCCCTTGCCGAGGCAGGCCTTGGCAGCCTGTCCCAGCCGAAATGGCGCGTCATCAGCTCGTAGGTCTTGAGCATGCCCTGCCGCTCGCTGATGGTGACGGCGCCGGTATAGAAGGCCAGCTGCAACGCCCGCTTGGAGGGCTTGCGGCTCTGCCACAGATGCTCCTTCTCAACGAGCACGTCATCCTCGATGTCGCGGATCGTCAGCGGACCGGCCCGCAGCAGCCGCATCACCTTGCGCATGTCGGCGGGCTTCACCGAGGCGAACCATTTGTGCCCCTCGCGCCGATGCTCGCGCATCGCCGGCAGGAAGAAACGGAAGTCGCCGGTCGGCACGTAGGAGAGCGCGTGGGTCCAATACTCGAACACGCTTCTGTCGGCGCTCTGGGCATGGCGCAGATCGGCGCGGCGATAGGACGGGATCCGGCTGAACAGAATGTGATGATGGCAGCGTTCGATGACGTTGATGGTGTCGATCTGCACATAGCCGAGATGAGCGACCGCATCCGCGACGGCCTGTGCTCCCTCGCCGAACGGGGTGCGCTCATCCAGCCGCTGAGCATGCAGCCAGATCTGCCGGGCCTGTCTCGTGGTGAGGGGATGGGGTCTGGGTGTGCGTGACATTGCAGAATGCAATGTAGCGAGATTCGCGCGCAGGCAAACAATCGAGGCAAAGAAAACCGCGCTGCCATCTACTGGCAGCGCGGCCGGTCGACAAACGCGGACTATTTGGCGCTCATCTTCTGCATCTTCATGTAGTGCTTGCAGGCGCCGCGCATATTGGCTTTGCTCATCTCGGAGTTGGCCGAAGCCATTTCCTTCGCCATCGCCTGCTTGGACGGCGAATCCACGGTTCCCATCGCGGTGATCGACTTGCCCATCGCTTCGCCCGTGCAGGGCTGCATCTTGGCTGCGAAAGCCGGCGATGCCGAAAACGCGGCGAGCAGAACGACCGAAAGCAAGATCTTCATCTAGTGTCTCCTCCGTAGAGCGAAACCGGCGCCATGCCGGTCAACACGACAGCCATTCTTTAGCGACAAGTTTGCAGGGAGAAGACATTTTCGTTGCTGCGCCGCAGCGCAAGCCCGCTGTCAGCGTGCGACTTTTGGGCGCTCCCCCCGCGGCTGCCGGTAGCGACCTCCGGCTCAGGCACATTGCCCGGTCCGGCGGGCCACTGCGGGAGTCCGTCTCCCGGCAAAGAGCCCGCGCCCTCAACGTGATTTCAATCATACCGGACCTGCCGCGGTGTGAACCTGTCCCGCGCAGAATGCGACCACTGCGATTGGGACGATCGGCTCCGCTGCCGGAGGGTCCGCGAAACCTGCCGGTTCACCGCCCGAAAGCCGGAAAATATGCGAGAACAGGCCTGGAAGCGCTGTCGGCCACCGTGACCAAGATCACATCCGGGGCTTTGAACCTGCCCTATGCTCGCAGCATCAAATCGCTATCAGGCGTAACAGCGAGGATACGACAATGACCCGTTTTGATAAATTCTTTGGACTGAAGGCGATTGCTCTTTCCGCAGCCCTGTCGATGACGACGGGCCTGGCTCTGGCCGGCGACAGCAATGTCTCCACTGACAAGATCCTGGATGCACTGAAGCCCAAGCCGGCAACCCGCGGCCTGTCCGTCGGTCCGCAGACCGACACGACCGCGCAAGCCAAGGAAGCGACCTTCCTGAACACGGTGCGCAACCGTTCGACCCGGTCGCTCTCGACGGGTGAGCGCGAGCAGATCGCCGAGCTTGCGGCGACCAAGCCGAAGATCGACCTGGAAATCCAGTTCGACTACAACTCGGCCGATATCGCCAAGACCTCGATGCCCTCGGTGCAGGCGCTCGGCAAGGCGCTGTCCGATCCGGCGCTGAAGGGCTCGACCTTCGTGGTCGCCGGCCACACCGACGCGACCGGCGGCGAACAGTACAATCAAGGCCTCTCCGAACGGCGCGCCGACACCATCAAGAAGTACCTGGTGCAGAACTACGGCCTCAACGGCAACGATCTCGTCACGGTCGGCTACGGCGAGACCAAGCTGAAGGATACCGCCAACGGCTCCGACGCCGTCAACCGCCGCGTCCAGGTCGTCAACATGGACACCAAGACCGCGTCGAAGTAACTCGCCATCATCGCGCGAAACACGCCGCCTGCCGCAACCCGGCAGGCGGCGATGTCATATCCAGCTCTGGAACAGCATCAGCCGGTTGAAGCTCCGCATCGAGGTGCCGATAAAGGCCGCCGAGATCGGCAGCATGATTGCAAAGCCGATCGCCGAAACGCCGACATAGGCCCACAGCAGCCAGCGCGGCAGGCCGCCCCGGCGCAGCACATAGACCAGCGCGAGCGAGGCCGCCGTGGCGGCGGGCAGATAGTAGTAGATGAAGCCCAGCGTGCGCGGCAGCAACGCCCACGCGAGCCACGGGCCGACATAGAACGCCGCGATCAGGAATGCATCCCAGCGGCGCTCGACGACGAAATCGCGCAGCACGACGACGAGCGCGAGCAAAGCCGGCCACAGAACCAGCGGATTGCCGAGGAACACCACCGCGGAGACGTTGTCTTCCGCCATCTTGTCGAACAGGAACCAGACCGGCCGCGCCAGCAGCGGCCACGACGGCCATGAACTCATGTAGGTATGCCCGGCAATCGCGGTCGTGGTGTTGTCGGTGAAGATCCGCCGCTGCGCCTCGATCAGCTCCGGCACCGACATCCCGTAGAGCGGAACGAAAGCGGCAAGGTAGGCCACACCGGGCAGAACCGCGAAGCACAGCGCGACATGATGCAGCCGGAGGCCGGGCCAAAGGTCCGGTCGATACCAATCGTCCGCTTTGGCGTCGGCGAACAGCGTGCGCCAGCCCTGCATCAGGCGGATCACGGCGACGATGACGATGCAGACGCCGAGCGGAAACAGGCCGCTCCATTTGCAGGCCGCAGCAAGGCCGAACAGGCTGCCCGCGAGCGCGAACAGCGCCTGCGGTCGCTCTCGTCGAAACCCGTGCATGAAGGCGGCCGTCGCGAGCAGACCGAAGCCGAGCGCAAAGATGTCGAGCATGGCGATGCGCGCCTGCACGTACAGCATCTGGTTCAGCCCCGCGATCAGCGCCGCGGCGATCGCGGGGCCTTGCGCCGAGAACAGCGCGAGGCCGCACAGATAGATCGCGACGATCGCCAATGCGCCGAACAATGTCGCGGGATAGCGCCAGCCAAGCGCGTTGTCGCCGAAAACCGCGATCGAGGCCGCGATCAGCTCCTTGGCCAGCGGCGGATGCATCGGATTGAGCATCGGCTGCGACATCGCCGGCGCCAGCATCTGCCGCGCCGCCGGCACGTAATGCACCTCGTCGAAGACGAACTTTTCCGGCGTCGTCAGTCCGATCAACAGCGCGAGATGCGCGACCAGGAAAATCGCGACAGCAATGACTGCGCTCCGCGACATCTTTGGAACTACGGATGATTGAAGCGGCTGCTGAGGGGCTGTTTTGCGTGTCAAATTTGCGTCACCGCGGACAAAAATGAAAGCTTCGTTTTTCATTGAACGCATTCTGCCGCAACTGTCACTAAGCATGACGCACGTCCCGCGCCGCTTGTGATAATTCCGCCACATCACAAGCAAGCGCGATCCGGTACGATCAGGGACATATCGATCGGTTGCGAAATGAATTTGCGTTTCTGGCTTTTCTCCACCCTGCTGTCGGCCGCGTTGTGCACGGGTCCTTGCGCGCTGGCGCAGACGCGCGTCGGCGAAGCCGTCGTGATCCAGAACGAGGTGGTGCGCGTCGCTGCGACCACCACGCCGATCAATGTCGGCGACAGCATGCTGCGCGACGAGACCGTGCGCACCGGCGCCGATAGCGCGGCGCGCTTCGTGATGGCCGACAGCACCAATCTGTCGCTCGGCCCCAGCGCGACGCTGAAGCTCGATCGCACCGTCTTCAACGACGAGCGCAGCTATCGCGACGTCGCGATCCGCATGACCACCGGCGCATTCCGTTTCGTCACCGGACATTCCGATAAGTCCGCCTACAAGATCACGACGCCGCTTGCGACCATCGGCGTGCGCGGCACCACGCTCGACATCCTCTCGCAGCGCGGACGCTCCGTCGTCGTGCTTCAGGACGGCGCAGCCAGCGTCTGCACGAGAAGCGGCCAGTGCGTGCAGCTCACCCAGCCCGGCGACACCGCGATCATCACATCGACCGGCGGCAAGGTCGGCATCACCAAGTCCAGCACGCCGCCCTGGACCTTCGCCGCCAACTGCGCCGCAAGTGCCGGGCTATGCGCGGTGAACCAATATGCCGGCGCCTCGCCGACCATCACGCCCGCCGTCCACGACGACGGCATGCTGTGCGGGCGCTGACCATGGCGAAATTCACCGTCCGGCACCTCATTCTTGCCGCTGCGTTGGCCGCATCTGCGGCGTTTGCGCTCGTCACGTTCGATGCCCGACCGGCGGCTGCACAGGCCTCGGAGTGCGGGTCCGAGTGCGAACCCAATCCCACTCCGTCCCCGACCTATTCCCCGTCGCCGAATCCGTCGCCCACACCGACCCCCTCCCCGTCGCCTTCCCCGGCTCCATCGCCATCTCCATCGCCGAGTCCGTATCCTCCGCCGTCAGGACCGACCGGCGCGGATTCCAGCGGCAATTCGATCGGCGGTCTCGCCAATCAGCGCTTCAACCAGATGATCACCAACCGGGTGCTGGGCACGGTGCTGCTCGGCGTCAACGAGCAGGTCAATTGCGGCGATTGCATCAGCGCATTCGGCTCGGCCGGCTCGTTCTCGGCCGGCATCCACGGCCGCAAGGAGCTCACCAACAACCTGTCGCTCCTCGCCGGCATCGCCTACACGCATTACAACGAGGGCGGCTACAAGATCACCAGCGCACCGATCGGCGCCTTCGCGCTGCGCTACGACTTCACCGACTGGGGCTCCTCGCGCCCGTTCTTCGACGTCGGAACGATCCTGACGCCGTGGGAGAAAGCGCGCTACACCCGCAGCTACGACACCAGCCTCGGCCCGGTGAGCGTGACGAGCTCGACCAACGCCTCGAACTACGCGGTCTACGGCCGCGCCGGCTGGATCAGCCGCGTGTCGCCCCGCGACGAAGTCGCAGCCTCGATCGAGGTCTGGCAGCTCTGGCAGCGCGTGTCCGGCTACAGCGACAATGCGGTGGGCTTCAATCCGTTCGACGCCACCATCGCTGGTGGCACCGACCGCACCAGCCTGGTCAAGATCGGCGGCCAGTGGACGCGTCTGTTCGGCAGCAATCTCGAGGCCAACATCAACGGCGGCTGGGTGCAGTCGTTTGCGAGTCACAGCGGCATCGTGGCGACCGTGACCGGTCAGGGCACGGTGGTGCCGACCATTGGCAACCAGGGCTGGTTCGAATATGGCGGCCGCCTCGGCTTCCGCGTGCAGAAGGGCTGGATCGTGGATCTCTTCGCCAACGGCACGCTCGGCCCGCAGCCGGTCGGCAACACAATCCACGGCGGCGTCGGGCTGAGGATCAATTACTAAGAGACTCGGCGAGGTCTCGTAGGGTGGGCAAAGCGAAGCGTGCCCACGACTTTCTAACTACGAATGAATGGTGGGCACGGCGCAAACGCGCCTTTGCCCACCCTACGGCACCTGTGCGAAAGTCACGCCGCCGACTTGCCCTCGAACGCGCGGCGCAACGCGTCGATATCCAGCTTCACCATCTTCATCATCGCCTGCACCGCGCGCGCGGCGGCGGCCTTGTCGGGGCTCGACAGGAATTCGAACATCACCTTCGGCACCACCTGCCAGGCCACGCCCCAGCGGTCCCTCAGCCAGCCGCACTGCTCCTCCTTGCCGCCATGAGCGAGGAAGGCATTCCAGACGCCGTCCACCTGGGCCTGGTCGTCGCAATGGATCATCAGCGAGATGGCGTGGGTGTACTCCATCGTCATGCCGCCGTTGAGCGCGACCAGGGGCTGCCCGGCCAGAGTGAACTCGACGACCAGCACGGAGCCTTCCTTGCCGGAGGGACCATCCGAGACGTTGCGCTGAACGTGCGTGATGGCCGAGTTCGGCACGAGCGAGGTGTAGAACTTCGCGGCTTCCTCGGCATCGCCGTTGAACCACATGCAGGGTACGACCTTGGACATCGTGAATGCTCCTCTGGGATTTAGCGTTCGGAAGGACGGCGATCAGGCATTCGCCAGCGCGGGCTGCGGAGGGACCGAAGCCATATCCAGCCAGTTCACACCCCACATATGGCCGTCCGGATCCTCGAAGCTGCGGCCGTACATGAAGCTGTATTCGTCCTTGGGGCTGGGATCGGCCACCCCGCCCGCGGCCTCGGCCCTGCCGATGATATCGTCGACCTCGTTGCGGGTATCGGCGGACAGGCAGAACAGAGCCTGGTTCGAGGTCTTTGCGTCGGCGATCGGCTTGGGCGTGAACTGACGGAATTTGTCGTGGGTCGTCAGCATCGCGTAGATGGTCTCGGAAAAGACCATGCAGCTCGCCGTGTCGTCGCTGAATTGCGGATTCCGGGTTGCCCCGATCGCCTCGTAGAAGGCGGTCGCGCGCTCGAGGTCGGTCACGGGCAGATTGAGGAAGATCATCCTGGGCATCGGAGGCTCCTTGGGCGAGGTTCTGCCCAAGGACGGACGGGCCGACGGCCATCCGACAGCGCTTCCGGATATTTTTTCAGGCCGCCTGCCGCTTCGGCCGCGTAGAACCGGCAGGCGGACCCTCAGGCTTATTTCTTCTCGTTCGGATCCCGATGCACCGGATCGATCCACAGCACGGTCTCGGGCTTCTCGACCGGCTCGATATCGAGGTTGATCGCCACGGCCTCGCCGTCGCTGCGCACCAGCACGCATTCCAGCACCTCGTCCGGGCTGGCATTGATCTCCTGATGGGGCACGTAAGGCGGGACGAAGATGAAATCGCCGGGGCCGGCCTCCGCCGTGAATTGCAGGCTCTCGCCCCAGCGCATCCGCGCCTTGCCCTTCACGACGTAGATGACGCTTTCGAGATGGCCGTGGTGATGTGCGCCGGTCTTGGCATCGGGCTTGATGCTGACCGTGCCCGCCCACAATTTCTGCGCGCCGACGCGCGCGAAATTGATGGCGGCCGCACGATCCATGCCGGCTGTGGAAGGCACATTGGTATCGAGCTGGTTGCCGGGAATGACGCGCACGCCGTCATGTTTCCAGCGATCATCATGATGATCGTGATCATGGTGGGAGTGCGAGTGGTCATGGCCGGTCATGGGACTTGCTTTCTGTTGCTTCCGTGCGCGGCAAACTAACCCGAAGCTTCGCCCGTGAGCCATAACAAAATTGGAACCCTCATAGCTCCAGGACGTTGTCCTTGCGAGCAAAATGGAAGGAGAGTTTCATGGGCAGCACGACCGACAAAATCAAAGGCACCGCCAACGAGGCGATCGGCAAGGCCAAGCAGGGCATCGGCGACGCCACCGGTTCCGACCGCCTGAAAGGCGAAGGCGTGGTCCAGGAAGTGAAGGGCAAGGGCCAGCAGGCCATGGGCGATGCCAAGGACGCCGCCAAGGATGCGATCGATCGCGCCGCGGCAGCCGCAAAGCGCGCGGCGGAGTGACGCACGCAAATCTGAATGCGAGAAGACCGGCCGAAAGGCCGGTCTTTTTGTTGTTATGTCTTGCTCAGTCATCCCGGCGCGATGCGCAGCATCGAACCCGGGATCTCAAGATTGCGCGTTCGGCTCTTGAGCCGCCCCGGAATGACGGCTGCGCTGTCACTTCACCGCGAGCAATTCCACGTCGAACATCAATGTCGCATTCGGCGGGATCACGCCGCCGGCGCCGCGCGCGCCGTAGCCGAGCTGCGGCGGGATGATCAGCGTACGCTTGCCGCCGACCTTCATGGAAGCAACACCCTCGTCCCAGCCGGCGATGACGCGGCCCTTGCCGATCGGGAATTCGAACGGCTCCTTGCGATCGACGGAGCTGTCGAATTTCTTGCCCTTCTGGCCGTTCTCATAGAGCCAGCCGGTATAGTGCATCACGCAGATCTGGCCGGTCTGCGGCGAGGCACCGGTGCCGACTGTGGAATCGATGATCTGCAAGCCTGAAGCTGTGGTCATGGTCTTTCCTGCGGTCTGGGCCGAGGCCGTGGTGGACACGAAATGCGACACGCCTGCGATCACGGTGATCGCGAGTGCCGACATCAGGTTGAGGAGCGCGCGCTGGAAACGCTGCATAAGGCACCTTCCGTTTGAGGCGGAAGGTGTCTAGCGCAACGCGGGTGGGGTTTCCACCCCTCACACCTCGATATTTTCCAGCCGGACCGGGAGCTTGCGGATGCGCTGGCCCGTGGCATGGTAGATCGCATTGCAGATCGCCGCATTGGTGCCGACATTGCCGAGCTCGCCGACGCCCTTCACGCCGACGGGATTGATGCGGTCATCCTGCTCGGACAGCAGGATGACCTCGACGTCGGCGACGTCCGCATTCACGGGCACGAGGTAATCGGCAAGATTGTCGTTGACGTAGCGCGCATTGCGCTCGTCGATCTCGGTGGCCTCCAGCAAGGCCGAGGACATGCCCCAGATCAGTCCGCCCATCAGCTGGCTGCGCGCGGTGCGCGGGTTCATGATGCGGCCCGCGGCGAAGGCGCCGACCAGGCGGGGGCAGCGGATCTCATGCGTGAAGCGATTGACGCGGACCTCGACGAACTCCGCGCCGAACGCATAGGCGATCTGGTCCTTCATCTGGTGACCGCCCACGAGCCGCACCTGCCCGCTATGCATGGCGCGGAAGGAATCCGGCGGCGCGCCTTCCGGCTTCCACTCGCCATATTCCTCGACCACGCCGACCCCGAGGGCGTCGAATGCCTTCTCCAGATCCAGTGGCTGATCTCCCTTCGCGGCCTGCGTGGCCGGTGTCTGGCCGATGCCCACGGTCTCCCTGGCCTTGTCCGTCAGGCTTTGGCCCGGCATCACCGCCTTGAACAGACGCTGCCGGATCTGGTCGCACACCATCGTCACCACCGAGCAGGTGCTGGCCGTGGAATTCGAGCCTCCGGCAACGGGCGCCGGCGGCAGATCGCTGTCGCCGATGAAGACCGCGACCTTCTCGAGCGGCACGCCGAGCCTTTCGGCCGCGGTCTGGGCAATGACGGTGTAGGCGCCCGTGCCGATCTCGTGGCCGGCGATCTCGACCCGGGTGCGGCCGTCGCGCTGCAGCCGCACGCGTGCTGCGGCGGGCCCCATCTGCGCCGGATAGCAGGTTGCGGCACAGCCATAGCCGATCAGCCAGTCACCGTCCGACATCGATTTGGGCTGAGGCGAGCGCTGCGCCCAGCCGAACGCCTTGACGGCCTCGTCGAAGCAGGCCATCAGCGAGCGCGAGGTGTAAGGCTTGCCGCCGATGGGCTCGTTGGTGGCGTCATTGATACGGCGAAGCTCGACCGGATCCATGTTCAGCTTGACCGCGAGCTCGTCCATCGCGCTTTCCAGCGCGAACAGATACGGCACCTCCGGCGGCGAGCGCATGAAGCCGGGCGTGTTGCGGTCGGCCCGCACGATCGAGACCAGGCTGTCGACATTCGGACAGGCATAGAGGCGCGTCGTCGTCTTGGTGCCACCGACGCAATAGGCGTCGGGGCGCGATGAAACCTCGGCGCCCTCGTGTCTGAGCGCGACCAGCTTGCCGTCGGGGCGCGCGCCAAGCTTGATCTCGTGGCGCGTCTCGGCGCGGTAGGTGGTGATGGTAAAGCCCTGGTCGCGGGTCGGGACCAGCTTGACCGGCCGGTTCAGCCGCTTGGCGATGCCCGCGATGATGGCGGTGCGCGGCGTCATGGAGCCGCGCGCACCGAAGCCGCCGCCGACATAGGGGTTGACCACGCGCACCTTGTCGGCGTCGATGCCGAGCTGCTCGGCCACGCCATACTTCAGGCCATAGACGAACTGGCTCGGCTCGTAGATGACGAGTTCGTCGCCCATCCAGGCGCAGCTCGTCGAGAACAACTCCATCGGGTTGTGATGCTGCGTCGGCGTCTCGTAGGAGGCGGTCAGCTTGACCTCGGCCTCGTCGAACGCCTTGGCGAAATCTCCGACCTTCGGGTCTTCCTTGAACTGGGCATTCTGCCCCTTCGCAGCCGCCGCCGTCGTTCCCGGCGAGTCGAAGGTCGCGCTTGGCGTGGTCGCGGTGTAGCTGACCTTGACGCGGTTGGCGGCCTCGCGCGCCGCCTCGTAG
This sequence comes from Bradyrhizobium sp. WBOS08, assembly GCF_024585125.1. NCBI lineage: Bacteria > Pseudomonadati > Pseudomonadota > Alphaproteobacteria > Hyphomicrobiales > Nitrobacteraceae > Bradyrhizobium > Bradyrhizobium sp. WBOS08. The sequence continues at coordinate 585,710 of NZ_CP028988.1, forward strand.
GTCTCGGCAACGACGACCGCGATGATCTGGCCGTCATGGGCGATCTCGGCGGATTTGAGCGGCTGGATCGTCGTTCCTGCATAGCCGCCGTTGCTGAAGAGCTTGGAATCCTTCAGCTTCGGTGCGTTCTCGTGGGTGACGATATCAATCACGCCGCGGACACGCCTGGCTTCATCGTAATCGAAGCCGTCGATCCGTCCCTTGGCGATGGCGCTGGTGACGAGGAAGGCATAGGCGGGATCGGCGAGCGGCATGTCGGACGCATAGGTGGCGCGCCCCGTCACCTTTACGACCGCGTCGTAGCGCGGCACAGGCTGGCCCATGTTCGCCTTCGGCTCGGGAGCGGCAGCGGTCATGATCAGATCTCCATCGTTGCGGCCTGCTGGAGCGCACGTGCCACGACGCGCTTGCCGAGCGCGATCTTGAAGCTGTTGTGCCGGCGTCCCCTGGCGTCCGCGAAGGCGGCATCGGCAACACGCTGCGCCAGGCCGTCATCGAATGTCTGTCCTTTCAACAGCGCCTCCGCCTCGCGCGCCCGCCAGGGCACGGTGGCGACACCGCCGAGCGCGACGCGCGCATCGCGGATCGTGCCGTTCTGCACGTCGAGCGCGACCGCAGCAGAGGACAGCGCAAACTCGTAGGACTGCCGGTCGCGCGCCTTGAGATAGACCGATCGGGGCCAGAGTCCGGAGATGGAGAACGCCGAGATCAGCTCACCCGGTTGCAGCGTGGTCTCGATCTCGGGTGTGGTACCGGGCGCCTTGTGCAGCTGGGCAAACGGCAGGCTGCGGGCACCGGATTTTCCGGTGATCTCGACCGTTGCATCCAGAGCCATCAGCGCCTGCGCGAAATCGCCGGGATAGGTCGCGATGCACTGGTCGGAGACGCCGAGCACCGCGTGCATACGGTTGACGCCGTCCATAGCGGCGCAGCCCGAGCCCGGATTGCGCTTGTTGCAATTGTCGTAGGACACGTCGCGGAAATAGCTGCAACGCGTTCGCTGCATCACGTTGCCGCCGAGCGTCGCCATGTTGCGCAGCTGGGCGCTGGCGGCGAGCTTCAGTGAATTGGCGATCACCGGATAGCTGCGCTGAATTTCGTCATGCGCGGCCACGTCCGACATCTTCGCGAGCGCGCCGAGGCGCACGCCATCGCCCTTGGGCTCGATTGCCGACCAGCTACGCGCGAGCGGATTGATGTCGACGATCGCGGCGGGCCTCATCACGTCGAGCTTCATCAAATCGATCAGCGTGGTGCCGCCGGCGAGCGGCTGCGCGCGGGCCTGGGTCAGCGGATCGTTCGCGGCCGCAGCGGCGCCGAGCGCCCGCACGGCCGTAGCGGGATCTGTTGCCCTCTGGTACGAAAACGGTCGCATGCGCCTAGCCTTTCATGATCTCGGGCGCGGCCTGCTTCACGGCGGCGACGATGTTGGGATAGGCGGCGCAGCGGCAGATATTTCCGCTCATATATTCGCGGATGTCGGCCTCGCTGCCAGCATGGCCCTCCTTGACGCAGGCAATGGCGGACATGATCTGGCCGGGCGTGCAATAGCCGCACTGGAACGCGTCGTTGTCGATGAAGGCCTGCTGCATGGGATGCAGGCGGTCGTCGGTGGCGAGACCCTCGATCGTCGTGATCTCCTGCCCCTCGGCCGCAAGCGCGAGCGTCAGGCACGACACCACCCGCCGGTCGTCGATCAGCACCGTGCAGGCGCCGCACTGGCCGTGATCGCAGCCCTTCTTGCTGCCGGTGAGCTTGAGATGTTCGCGCAGCGCATCGAGCACCGTGGTTCGCGCGTCGATGTGCAGGCGCTTGTCCTTGCCGTTGATCCGCAGCGTGACATCGACGGGAAGCGACGGATCCTGTGCCGCCGGGTCCCGGCCCTCCTCTGCGGCCGCGCGGGCCGTGAGCGGGACCAGCGCGCTGCCGGCCGCGCCGGCCATGAAGGCCCGCCGATCGAATGCTGATTGCTTGGAACCTGGTGTGTCGGACATCGACGCCTCCGCCGCTGATCTCTCAAGGCAGCGCACGCCTGCACCGCTCATCGCCCCTTAACCGGAAGCAATGAGCTCCGTTCCGAACGGGAAAGGGCGATGCGGCAAATGCCGCATCGCCCTTCGTCAACTTTTCCTGATGTCGTGCGAGGAACTCGCTGGGATCAATAACCCAGGGCGCAGCCGTCCTTGCGCGGATCGGAACCGCCGGTGAGCGTGCCCTTGTCCCAATCGATCCAGATCGCCTGCGCGCCGCCGAGTGGGCTGACCACGCTCGTGGTCTTGTGACCGAGCTTCTTCAGGCCCTCGACGATTGCGGCCGGCACGCTGTCCTCGAGCTGATACTGGCCCTCGTAGTGCAGGCCGCGCGGCATGTCGATCGCCTCCTGCACGTCGCAGCCGTAGTCGAGGATGTTGGTCAAGACATGGGTCTGGCCGGTCGGCTGATACTGTCCGCCCATCACGGCAAACGACATCGTCGAACGGCCGCCCTTGGTGAGCAGGCCGGGCATGATCGTGTGCAGCGGGCGCTTGCCGCCTTCGATGCAGTTGGGATGGCCGGGCTGGATGCGGAAGCCGCCGGCGCGGTTCTGGAACAGGACGCCGGTCTTGTTGGAGACGATCGCCGAGCCGAAGGAATGCGCGACTGAATTGATGAACGAGCAGACGTTGCGGTCCTTGTCCACCACCGTGATGTAGATGGTTGAGGGATTCATCGGCGGCGCGACGTTCGGCAGGTCGAGCATGCCGTCCATGCGGATCTTGCTGATGTACTCGTCGGCGAAACCCCTCTGGAGCATCTCGGCGACGTTGATCTTCATGTGCTCGGGAGAGGCGACATGCATCTCGCGGTTCATGTAGGCGATGCGCGCGGCTTCCGCCTCGAGATGGAAACGCTCGACGCTGACGGGCGCGTACTTGGTCAGATCGAAGCGCGACAGGATGTTGAGCATCAAGAGCGCGGTGACGCCCGGGCCGTTCGGCGGGCACTGCCAGAAATCATAGCCCTTGTACATGGTGCCGATCGGCGTCGTCGTCTCGGTGGTGTGCGCGGCGAAATCGTCCAGCGTGTGCAGGCCGCCGATCCCACGCAGCGTCTCGACCATGTCTTCCGCGATCGGGCCCTTGTAGAAGGCATCGCGGCCGTCCTTGGCGATCGCCCGCAGGGTCTTGCCGAGCTCGGCCTGGCGGATGACGTCGCCCGCCACCGGCGGCTGGCCGCCCGGCAGCAGGTAACGCACCGTGTTGGTGCCGGCCTTAAGCTTCTCGAACTGGTTCTTCCAGTCGAAGGCGATGCGGGGCGCGACGACGTAGCCCTCCTCGGCGGCCTTGATCGCGGGCTGGAGCAGCCGGTCGAAGCCGAACTTGCCGTGATCGCGCAAGACGGTGGCGAAGGCATCGACCACGCCGGGGATCGAGACCGCATGGGCCGAGGTAAGCGGCACGGAGTTGATCTTGCGCTCGAGATACCAGTCGGCGTTCGCCGCCTTCGGCGCGCGGCCGGAGCCGTTATAGGCGACGATCTTGCCCTCGCCGCGCGGCTGGACCAGCGCGAAGCAGTCGCCTCCGATGCCGGTCGATTGCGGCTCGATCACGCCGAGCACGGCCGAGCCTGCCACGGCCGCGTCCACCGCGGTGCCGCCCTCGCGCAGCACCTCGATCGCCGCGAGCGAGGCCTGCGGGTGCGAGGTCGCAACCATCGCGTTGGTGGCATGGACCGTGGACCTGCCGGGAAAATGGAAGTTTCTCATCGAATTTCTTGCTCTCTTGGCCGTGGGCGCGGGTGGCGCGCCATCTCGGAAAAAACCGGGTCTACATGACACATTCCCGCGGCCCTCGGCAATGCTGGCATGCCAGCGAAATGGCTGCCATCCGCTGGACGTATGGACCTTCGCGGCCGGCGGCGATGTGGGTTTTCCGAGCGGCGGGCGCCTGCTAAACGAGCCGCCATGTCTGATCCGCATTCGGTCACCAAGGTCGCAGCCTTCTACCAGTTCGCCGCCCTCCCGGATTACCGCGAGCTGCGCGAGCCCCTGCGCGCATTCTGCGCCGGCCTGAAGCTGAAGGGCAGCGTGCTGCTGGCGCAGGAGGGCATCAACGGCACGCTCGCCGGCGCGCCGGACGCGATCGACGCCTTCGCGCATGAGCTGGGCCACGGCGACCTGTTCGGCGGCAGGCTCGACAATCTCGAATTGAAATTCTCGACCGCCGGGGCGATGCCGTTCGGGCGGCTCAAGGTGCGGCTGAAGAAGGAGATCGTCACCCTTGGCGACGCCGCTGCCGATCCGACCCGCCAAGTCGGCACCTACGTCGATGCAAGCGAATGGAACGCACTGATCTCCGCGCCCGACACGCTGCTGCTCGACACCCGCAACGCCTTCGAGGTGGCGATGGGAACGTTCGCGGGCGCGGTCGATCCCGGCATCAGGAGCTTCGGCCAGTTCAAGGATTTCGCCGCCGAGCGGCTCGATCCGGCAAAGCATCGGAAGATCGCGATGTTCTGCACCGGCGGCATCCGCTGCGAGAAGGCGAGCGCGCATCTGCTCGCGCGTGGATTTGCCGAGGTCTATCACCTCAAGGGCGGCATCCTCAAATATCTGGAAGAGGTGCCGGAGGCGCAGAGCCGATGGAGCGGCGAATGCTTCGTGTTCGACGAGCGCGTCGCGCTCGGCCACGGTTTGCGCGAACGGAATAAGGACTCAGCGCGTGACGAATGAGATCAGGACGCTGAGCGAGCGCATCGACACGCTGGAGACGCGCCTCGCCTATCAGGAAGACACGATCGAGACGTTGAACCAGACCATCACCGCGCAGTGGAAGCAGATCGATCTGTTGACGCGGAAGATCGCAGAGCTCGGCGAGCGGCTGCAGGACGCCGAGGCCAATGCGCCTGGGCCTGCCAACGAGCCGCCGCCGCATTATTGAATTCTCGTGCCCCGGGCGCAGCGCAGCCCCCTTGGCGATGCGCTGCTGAACCGGGCCCCAGCTTGCGGCGAAGACAGAGCATGGGTCCCGGCTCAGCGCCGCACCGTTTCACGTTGTGTCGCGTCCGGGACACGATGATCCGCAGGCCGGCCCTCCTACTGGCCGGACGCCTTGGGCAGCAAATTCATGAGCTCGCCGGACATCATCAGGCGGTTGCGGCCTGCGTCCTTGGCCTCGTAGAGCGCGCGGTCGGCCGCCTCAAGCAGCGAGCTCACGCCCGCCGTGCGTTCCAGCGCGGGCCGGCACGTCGCACCGCCGACCGAGGCGGTGACGCAACCGGCGGCCTGATTGCTGCCATGAACGAGGCCGGCGTCGTGAATGGCCTTGCGGATCCGTTCACCCACCTGGGCGCAGCCCGCGGCATCGGTGTTCGGCAGCAGCATGGCGAATTCCTCGCCGCCATAGCGCGCCGCCAGATCGCCGGCGCGCTGCGTCTCGGCCGCGATGATCTTTGCGACCAGGCGCAGGCAGGCATCGCCCGCGGGGTGGCCGTATTCGTCGTTGTAGGCCTTGAAATGATCGACATCGATCATCAGCAAAGCGAGGCTGGAGCGATCGCGATAAGCGCGCGCCCACTCCTCCTTCAGCCGCTCGTCGAAGCGGCGGCGGTTGGCAAGGCCCGTGAGGCTGTCCTCGATCGCCAGCGTCTCGAGCCTGGTTTCCAGCTTCTTTTGCTCGGAGATGTCGCGGGAGATCGCGACCACGCCGTCGACGCGGCCATTGTCCTTGCGCGTCACCCGCATGGTCGATTCCAGCCAGACTTCGCCATCTTGCCGGTGCGAGTTGCGATAGGTGAGGCGCGCCTCCTCCCGCTCGCCACGCTTCATGGCGTCGACGACGGCCTGAACCGCCGGCAGATCCTCGGGATTGATGCCCGCCAGCGCCGGCGTGCCGACCAATTGATTGGGGCGCCAACCGACGACGCGCACGGATGAGGGCGAGACATAGCGCAGGTGCTCGTCGAGCCCGATGCGGGTCACCATGTCGCTGGAGCCTTCGGCGAGCAGGCGGAAATGCGCCTCCTTCTCGACCAGCGCCGCGGCCATGCGCTGGCCGCGCTGCAGCTGCCGCACCAGCACGGCGCCGATGACCGCGATCAGCAGCACCAGCGCGACGACGTAGAGCATGCGGGAGATTGCCGCGGCACGCCAGGGCGCCAGCAGCTCGTCCTTGTCGACCGTGGCAATCAGGAGCAGAGGGAAACGGCTGCTGCGCTTGAAGAAGCTGACGCGCTCGGCACCGTCCAGCGGCGACTTGAAATGGTAGGCGCCGCTCGGCCGCTGCAGGCTGGCGTCGCGGAAGAACGGCGTGTCGGAAACGCTGCGTCCGACGAACGCCTCGTTGCTGGGATTGCGCGCGATCATCAGGCCGTCGCCATGCGTGAGCGACACCGAGCTGTTGCGGCCGATCTCGAACTGCTCGTAGAAATGCGAAAGATACTTTGAGCTGATGGTCGCGATCACCACGCCGCCGAAGCTACCGTCCGGCTTGTTGAAGCGGCGCGACAGCGTGACCACCCATTCTCCGTCCAGGAGGCTCTTTACGGGAGGGCCGACATGGGGCTCTCGTTTCGAGGAGAGCCGATGATAGCGGAAGAACCCGTCATCGCTGAGCGTTGACCCGATCGTCCCAGGCGAGGTCAGCCAGTTGCCCTGGTCGTCGATGATGGCGAGGCTGTGAATGCGCTCGATGGCCTTCTTGCGCGCTTCCAGCAGGATGCGCAGCTTCGCGACCGTGACCGGCGCAGTGCCGTCCATCTCGAGCCGGCTGACGACGCCGACGACCCCGGAATCCAGGAGATCGAGGCTGTCCTCGGCATGCTGGGTCAACGACCGGGCGACGTTCGCCATTTCGGTCTCGGCACCCCTCAGCACCGCATCGCGCGCAGTCCATTCGCGCCAGCCGCTGACGCCGAGGATGGCCGCGCCGGTCAGCGCGACGAAAGCCGCCGCACGCAACGGCAGGTGGCTCCATCCAGTTCGCTGGGTCGTAGCACTCATGCGGCAGAATTTCTCCGATGCTCGGAGCCTCTGCCGCTTCTATTAGTGAACTCTGAAATCGCGACGGCAATACGCAGAGTCTGCCGGTTTCCCGGTAGTCCTACGGACGCCGCAATCGGCGCATCGCTAACAAGATATTAGCGAACCTATCGGAATCCGGCGTGCGCCTCCGCCCGCTAGCTGAAGATCGCCTTGACCTTGTCCCAGAGCGAGGGACTTTCGGCCTCGGCATCGGCCTTCGAGGGCGTCGGCTGTGTCGCGCTCACGGGATCGGATGCCGGGAAGCTGTCCTTCAGCCCGGCGTCGAGCTTGGATTGCCGATCGGCGGCCAGCGCCTCGTGCAGATCGTCGGCGTGCTTGTCGGGCGGCGCGGGATTGAATGTCTCAGCCATGATGTCCTCCGTCAGGGTCAACGCGGCGCTGCGGCGCTGGTTCCCCTGTTCCGCTGAGGGCCGAGGGTGTATCAGGGGCGATAACCCTGTTCAGGACCATTCGTGCCCCAAACTGCAAAAAAGCCCTTCATCGACGTACTCTCCGGCCAGCGCCAGAGCATCCCGCCCATGTGGATGATGCGGCAGGCCGGCCGCTATCTGCCGGAATATCGCGAGGTGCGCGCCAAGGCCGGCGGCTTCCTCGACCTCTGCTTCAATCCGGAGCTTGCAGCCGAGGTGACGCTGCAGCCCATCCGCAGGTTCGGCTTCGACGCCGCAATCATCTTCTCGGACATTCTCGTCATCCCCTATGCGCTCGGCCGCTCGGTGCGGTTCGAGGTCGGCGAGGGCCCGCGGCTGGATCCGCTGGATGATCCCGCCAAGGTCGCGACGCTGGCGCCGCGCGCCGACTTCGGCAAGCTCGAGCCGGTGTTCCAGGCGCTCAAGCTCGTGCGCGGCGCGCTGGATCCGAAGATCGCGCTGATCGGCTTCTGCGGCGCGCCGTGGACGGTCGCGACCTACATGGTCGCCGGCCAGGGCACGCCCGACCAGGCACCGGCACGGATGATGGCCTACCGGCATCCGGAGGCGTTCGCTGAAATCATCGACGTGCTGGTCGAGAACTCGGTTCAATACCTGCTGGCGCAGCTCGAAGCCGGCGCCAATGCCTTGCAGATCTTCGACACCTGGGCGGGCGTGCTGCCGCCGGCCGAATTCGCGCGCTGGTCGGTCGAGCCGACGCGGCGCATCGTCGAGGGGGTGCGGGCCAAGGTGCCCGATGCCAAGATCATCGGCTTCCCTCGCGGCGCCGGCGCGCTGCTGCCGGCCTATGTCGAGGCGACCGGCGTCAATGCGGTCAGCATGGACTGGACCGCGGAGCCGGCCTTCATCCGCAACCACGTGCAGAGCAAGGTTGCCGTGCAGGGCAATCTCGATCCGCTGGTGTTGATCGCGGGCGGCGCCGCGCTCGATCGCGCGATCGACGACGTCCTGGCCAATTTCGCGCAAGGGCGCCTGATCTTCAATCTCGGCCACGGCATCCAGCCCGAGACGCCGATCGCCCATGTCGAGCAGATGATCAAGCGCGTGCGGGGCTGATCGGCGAGCGGTCTCTCCGCATCGTCATGGCCGGGCTCGTCCCGGCCATCCACGCCTTGCCACGCGACATGAAGAACGTGGATGCCCGGGACGAGCCCGGGCATGACGAGCTTCGCGATGAGGCTCAGCGCGGCCGGCTGCGCTCGATGATCTCGGCGGCGCCCTTGGTCAGCAGGTCCAGGCCCACCGCACGCCCGAGCTCGCGCGGGCGGTCGGCCGGGCCTGCACGCGAAGCCTCGATGATGGTGTTGCCGGAGAGGTCGAGCACGGACGCTGTGAGCGACATCCGATCGCCCGCGATGGTCGAGAATCCCGCCACCGGCGAATTGCAATGGCCGTTCAGCACCCACAGCACCTCGCGCTCCGCGTCGGCAGAGGCATGCGCGGCGGGATCGTCGATCGACGACAGGATTTGTCGCGTCTGCCAGTCCTGCGCCGCGCATTCGACGGCGACGATGCCCTGCCCCGCCGCGGGCAGCATCTCAGCCGGGGTGAATTCATAGGCGATGCGGCCGGCGAGGCCGACGCGGTCGAGGCCCGACCGCGCCATGATCAGCGCATCGGCCGGTCCCACGGCGCCGCCATCCGGCAGCCGTTGCATCTCGCCGTTGTCGAGCTTGCGCACGCGCGTGTCGGCGGCGCCGCGGAAGTGGATCACCTCGACCTCCGGAAGCAGCCGCCGCGCATAAGCGGCGCGGCGCACGGCGTTGGTGCCGAGCTTGAAACCCTTGCCACGCGACTGGCGCAGCGCCGCCAACGTCACGCCGTCGCGCAGCACCAGAGCGTCGGCCGGCGGATCGCGCGACAGCGTGGCGCCGATGACGAGGCCGGGCGTGTCCTCGTTGCCCGGCATGTCCTTCAGCGAATGCATTGCCGCGTGAAGCTCGCCCGACCGCACGGCGGCCCGGATCTGCGCCACGAAGGCGCCGCCCTTGCCGCCATGCGGCAGCAGCTTGCTGGTCTGGTCGAGATCGCCCGTGGTGTCGAACTTGACGATCTCGACGTCGAGACCGGGCACGGCGGCGGTCAGGCGGCGCGCGATCTCTTCCGTCTGGGCCAGCGCCATCGCGCTCTTGCGGGTGCCGATCTTCAGTCGCGTAGCCAAGTCCTGGTCCTTTCGAGAGGCGCGTCGTTATCTTTGAGCATGATCTGATCGGAAAACCGATTCCCACTTTGCGCTAACGCGGCCCTCCGGGTCCGGATCATGCTCTACCGCGCATCCTCCAATATCATGTCGGAGGCCTTTTCGGCGATCATGATGATGGGCGCATTGGTGTTCCCCGAGACGAGGTCCGGCATGATGGAGCCGTCGACGACCCGCAGGCCTTCGAGACCCCTCACCCTCAACCGCTGATCCACCACCGCGAGCGGGTCGTTGCCCATACGACAGGTCGAGGTCGGATGGTAGATGGTGCTGCCGCGCTCGCGGCAATAATCCAATATTTCGGCATCCGTAGCTACCTTCGCCCCGGGATCGTACTCGCTGACCACGAACGGCTTCAGCGCCGGTGCATTCAGGATCTTGCGCAAGATCTTGATGCCTTCGACGTTGGTGTTGCGGTCGGTCTCGGTCGACATGTAGTTGATGCGGATTTCCGGCGGCACGGTCGGGTCCGCGCTTCTGATCCGCAGTGAACCGCGACTCTCGGGGCGGAGCTGGCACACCGACGCGGTGAAGCCGGAGAAATCGTGCAGCTTCTCGCCCATCTTGTCGGTCGAGAACGGCAGGAAGTGCACCTGGATGTCGGGCGAGGCGAGCCGCGGGCTGGTCTTGAAGAAGGCGCCGGCGGTGCCGGCCGCAATCGTCAGCCATCCCTTCCGGAACAGCGCATAACGCGCGCCGGCCATGGTGCGGCGGAGCGGATGATTGACGGTGTCGTTCAGCGTGATCTTCTGCGAGCAACGCATCACGATGCGGACCTGCATGTGGTCCTGCAGGTCGTGACCGACGCCCGGCGCGTTCAACACGACGTCAATGCCGTGCTTGCGCAGGAGATCGGCGGGACCGACGCCGGAGAGCTGGAGCAGTTGCGGCGAATTGTAGGCGCCGCTCGACAGCACGATCTCTCTTCGCGCGCGAGCGCGACGGAGTTGCGCGTCTTGCCGATATTCGACGCCGACGGCGCGGCGGCCCTCGAACAGCACGCGGTGGCCGAGCGCGTTCGTTTCGATCTTGAGATTGCCGCGTGCCTTGGCCGGGCCGAGATAGGCCACCGAGGTCGAGGCACGGCGGCCGTTGCGTGTCGTGGTCTGGAACAGGCCGACGCCCTCCTGCGTGGCGCCGTTGAAGTCGGGGTTGTAGGGCAGGCCGCTCTCGACCGCGGCGTCGATGAAGGCCTTTGACAGCGGGTCGGTGACGACCATGTTGGAGACCGGCAGCGGTCCGCCCGTGCCGTGATATTGATCGGCGCCACGCGACTGGTTCTCGGCCTTCTTGAAATAAGGCAGCACGTCGTCATAGCCCCAGCCGGTATTGCCGAGTTGACGCCATCGGTCGTAATCCTCGTGCTGGCCGCGGACATAAAGCAGGCCGTTGATCGAGCTCGAGCCGCCCAGCGTCTTGCCGCGCGGCTGGAACACCTGGCGGCCCTTCAGCTCGGGCTCCGGCTCGGTCTGGTACATCCAGTTGACGCTCTTCTCCTTGAACAGCTTGCCGTAGCCAAGCGGCACGTGGATCCAGATATTGGAATCCTTAGGCCCGGCCTCGAGCAGCAGCACTGTGTGCTTGCCGTTCGCCGACAGCCTGTTGGCCAGAACGCAGCCGGCAGAGCCGGCGCCGACGATGATGTAATCGAACTCGGGATCGGATGGCGTGAGGGAGGAATTTGCGTTCATGCGCTGCGGTTCTTCTTGTTGGAGCGGGCGTTTCGCCTCGTCACTAGCACGATCATGCCTTGACGCGCAGCGCCTCGACCAGCGACTTGAACGCACGGGCATATTCCGCGCCCGCCCTTGCGATGTCGGCGCGGCCGGCGCAGGCGACCGCAGCCTCGGTGACGGCGCCGAGCAGCAGCCGCGCCAAGGGCTCGACCGGCTGCTTTGCGATCAGACCGGCCTCCATCGCCGCCGCCAGCGCGCGCGGCAGCTTGCCGCCAAAGTGCTTTGCGTCGATCTCGCGCCAGCGCTCCCAGCCGAGCACCGCAGGGCCGTCGCGCAAGATGATCTGGCCGGTCGGGCCGTTCGCGGTCGCGGCGAAGTAATGCTGGGTGCCGGCGACCATCGCGGCCAGCACGTCTTTCTCCGCGCGTGCGGCTCCGTCGATCTCGACGACGAGGTCGCGCGAAACCTGGTCGAACACGGCCTCGAACACCGCCTCCTTGGTCTTGAAGTGATGATAGACCGCGCCCTTGGCGACGCGGGCCCCCTCCGCGATCTCGTCCATGGTGGTGGCGGCAAAGCCTTGCGTCCCGAACAGGCGGCGGGCCGCCGTCAGAATCGCCTCCGATGTCGCCGCCCTCCGCTCCGCCTGCTTCGCCATGGATCTCGTCTAGTCCAATCATCCGCCGGCCGCCAGTTGACTTTTCGACCACCAGTCGGTATTTACCGACTAACAGTCGGTTTATGTCCCGGAGGTGCGTCATGCCAAGCCGTGAGATTGTCGAAGCGTTCGCAAAGAGGCTGGAGGATGGCGACTTCGTCGGAGCGATCCTCGACTACTACACGCCGGACGCCGCGACCTACGAGAATCTCGCCGCGCCGGTGGTCGGGCGCGACAAGCTCGCGGACAAGGAACGTGGTGTGCTGGCGGCCTTCAAGGCCGTCACTGCCGTGCGCATCGGCGCGAGCCTGATCGCTGGCGACATCGTCGCCAGCCGCTGGAAATTCTCCTTCACCAATAGTGAGGGCGTGACGCGGACGCTGGAGGAGATCGCCTGGCAGACCTGGCGCGGCAACGAGATCCTCGAGGAGCGCTTCTTCTACGATCCGAAACAGCTCGGACGCTGAGTGTTTGCGGCAATTGCCACTACCGATACAGCATAACCACGGCCATGCCGATGAGAGGCGCAAGAAACCAGACGGCCTGCCACGCGGAGCCGTTGATCGACCATCGTCCATAGACGATGGTGCCGCCGTTCCGGGATGACGACCCCGGTTGATCCCGGAATGCTTTCCATCGCGCCTCGGCAGGCCCGAGAAAATCTTCCGGCTTGACCGTCATGTCGCCGCCGCTCAGCACCACCTGCATCATCTCGCCTTTCGGCTGGAACATGGCTTCAGACCCGGGCGGCGCGAAGAAGCTGCGCTTCGGGGCGATATGCTGCTCATAGAAATCCTGACCGACCGTGACGGCCGCAGCGTATGGACTGACGTACGGCACCCCCGAGATGCCGGGAACGACGAGATGGCCCACCCCACGCACCTCCTGCCAGGGAATGAAGAGACCCTTGAGCCAGGGCCTGTGAAACCGGATGCCGGCGGCGGACATGGAGACGACCGCCTGGTCGGCGTAGAGGTGCCGGTAAGCTGAAAACACAATCCATCCCAAGCCCAGATAGAGCAGCATCCAACCGAAGACATTCAGCGATGGATTGACGAGACGGCTCCAATAGAGACTGGGCACGACGCCGCCATAACTGGAGCGTCCGCTTGGCCCGCCGACCAACACGCTGATCACGCCGATCACGCCGGCGACGATGCTCAGGACAAGGACGCCGATCAACAATTCCAGAAGCAATGGCAGCCCGGACCGCCCGATCAGGGTCGTCAGTGCAAAGCCTGCGAACGCCAGCCCCAGGAGAGCCAGATAGACGACGGCCAGGGCCGCTCCGCTCTGGCCGCGGCTCTCGGCGTGAAGCGCGATCGCAAGGCCGGCGACGCAAGCCCACATCGCCCAGGGAAGGCGGTCCATCCGCCATTTGTCCATCGTGTATTCGACCGTTGCCGAAACGTCGGCTGAAGGCTCGCTCATGAACAGGGCCCTCGGGATCGCGAACATATCCGTTGCCGACGCGGCGCACCGAAGCCTGGTCGGTCGACCAATCCTATCACGCGGTCGAGCACAACGTCACCCAAGGCCGAGGGCGCGGCAAGCCATCCCGCATTTGTATCGATTTGTTATCGATACTTGGCACGAACACGCAGAAGTGGGCGGCGCGAGCCCCGCGGCGAAGGATAATTCATAGTTCGTCAAAGGTTTGCAGCGAATTCTCCGCACCGAGCCGGACCAACGGCGCATGCAGGCTCTGGAATGCGGACTCAACTGACCACCTATTTCGCGCGGCTGTTTGCCGGCGATCTGTCGGCGTTCGGCGGTCCCGTGACGGACGAAGCCATGGCCGGCCATATCCGTGCCGAGCAGATGTCGCTCGTGCTCGGCTATTCGGTCGGCATCATGCTGGCCAATGCCTGCAACGCCATCGTGCTCGCCATCGCGCTGTGGTCGTCGCCGGACCGGATCTCCGCGCTGATCTGGGGCGCCGCCGTCGCCGGCGCGGCGATCGCATTCGGCCTGCAATCCCGCACCGCGCGCCGCATCACCAAACCGCAATTCGTCTCGCGCCGCGCCATGCACCGCCTGGTGCGAAATGCCTTCGTCCTCGGCGCCGCCTGGGGCATCGTCCCCGCGGCCTTCTTCGCGGACGCCTCGACCGGCGGCCAGCTCGTCATCACCTGCCTGTGCTCGGGCATGCTGGCCGGCGGCGCGCTCGCCTTCGCCACCGTCCCGATCGCAGCCATCGCCTTCACGGCCCCGATCTTCGTCGGGATCGCCATCTGCCTCGGCAGGAGCGGCGATCTGGCCTTTGTCCTGATCGCCTTCCTCGTCGTGGTCTACGGCAGCGTGCTGTTGCGCGGCGTGTTCGTCAATTCGTTCTCGTTCGCGCGGCGCGTCACCCAGCAGATCGAGGCGGAGCGCACGGTGCGGCTGGATCCCCTGACCCACCTGCCCAACCGCGTCGCCTTCAACGAGACGCTCGAGGCTGCGCTGAAGCGGCTGACGCTGTCCGGCGAGGAGTTTGCGGTGCTGCTGCTCGATCTCGATCGCTTCAAGGAGGTCAACGACCAGCTCGGCCATCCCGCCGGCGACGAATTCCTGGTCCAGGTCGCAAGCCGCCTGCAACGCTGCACACGCGCCGCCGAGCATGTCGCGCGCATCGGCGGCGACGAGTTCGCGCTGGTGATGGCCAATCTGGCGCGCCCGGAAGATGCCCTCGAGATCGCCGAGCGCTTCGTCGCGGCCTTCGACGAGCCGTTCCGCATCGAGGGCCGCCAGATCGTGGGCGCCACCAGCGTCGGCATCGTGCTGGCGCCACGCGACGGCAGCGCGCCGCTCGACATCATGAAGAATGCCGATACGGCGCTCTACCGCGCCAAGAAGGCGGGCCCCGGCACTATCCGCTTCTTCGAGGCCAACGACGACAAGGTGTCACGCGATCGCAAGGCACTGCAATCGGACCTCGAGGGTGCGATCGCGCGAGACGAGCTGTTTCTCGTGTTTCAGCCGTTCCTCGACCTCGACCAAAGCCGGATCACCGGCTTCGAGGCGCTGCTGCGCTGGCAGCATCCCGAGCGCGGATTGGTGCCGCCGAGCGAATTCATCCCGATCGCGGAGGAGACCGGGCTGATCCACGAGATCGGCGAATGGGTCGTCCGCCGCGCCTGCGCGACAGTCGCCAAATGGCCCGACGAGATCAGGGTCGCCGTGAACTTCTCCGCGGCGCAGTTTCACAACGCCGCCATCCTCCAGATCATCGTGCAGGCGCTCCGCGAGGCCAGGATCGCCCCGCACCGGCTCGAGATCGAGATCACGGAATCGATGCTGCTGTCGAAATACGGCCTGGCCGAGCCGGTCGTCAACGCGCTGCTGCAGCTCGGCGTCACCGTCGCGCTGGACGATTTCGGGACGGGGTTCTCCTCCCTCACCTATCTGCGCAAGCTGCCGTTCAGCCGTATCAAGGTCGACCAGTCCTTCATCCGCGACATGCTGGTGCAGCCCGACTGCGCCGCAATCGTGAAATCGGTGATCGGCCTTGCCCGCGACCTCGACATCGGCGTGGTGGCCGAAGGCGTCGAGACTGCGGACCAGCTGGAATATCTCAGGCAGATCGGCTGCGAGGAGATTCAGGGCTACCTGATCAGCCGCCCGGTGTCGGCGGACGGCGTGCTGGCGCTGCTGGAGACGAGGAAGCTCCGGGCGACGTTCGCGGCGTAGGTGAAATTGTGCCTTGAGGCCGGCGGCACGGGAGGCGCGCTCCCTCCCCCGCTTGCGGGGGAGGGTTGGGGAGAGGGCTCTCTCAACGGAGGGACTCGCCCAGAGGAGAGAGCCCTCACCCGCGCCTTCGGCGCGACCTCTCCCGCAAGCGGGAGAGGTGGAGCCCGCAGCGCGGTCCATTGCCCTAACGGGCTTCAGAGCAAGCTCAAACCGCATCCGCCCGCAGCAGCGTGTCCACGGTGACGGTCCCCCGCGCGCGGGAGACGCAGGCGCAGATCTTCTGGTTGCTCTCTTTCTGGTGGTCGCTGAAGAAGACGTCGCGATGGTCGATCTCGCCGTCGACATCGACCACGTCGATGGCGCAGAGGCCGCATTCGCCGCGCTTGCAGTCGGATATCACCTCAAAGCCGCTGGCGTTGAGCACGTCAAGCATCGAGCGCTCGCGCGGGATTTCCAGCTCGACATTCGAACCCTTCAAGCGCACCCGGAACGCCTCGGTCGGCAGCGTGCCGCTGGAGCCGAAGGTTTCGTAGCGCAGGTCGGGCAGCGGGTGGCCGGCTCCGATCCAGGCATGGCGCGCAGCGTCGAGCATGCGCATCGGGCCGCAGAACAGCGCGAGCGCGCCCTTGGGGAGCGTGCCGAACAGCGCGTCGAGATCGAGCCGCTTGCCTTCGTCGCCGGCATGGACGACCAGACGATCGCCGAGCAGCGCGGCGAGATCGTCGAAATAGGCCGCCTCTGCCCGCGAGCGCATCGCATAATGCAGTTTCACGTCGGCCCCACGCCGCACCAGCGCCTGCGCGGCGCCGAGGAGCGGCGTGATACCGATGCCGCCGGCGATCAGGCAATAGCTTTGGCGGGACCAGTCCACCGCAAGGAGCGAGGCGGGCTGGGTGATGTCGAGCCGCGCGCCCGGCTTGAGCTGCCACATGTAGCGCGAGCCGCCGCGGGAATCGTCAGCGCGGCGCACTGCGATCCTGAAACCCTCCGGCGAGGCCTCGCCGACCAGCGAATAGGATCGCGTCTCTGGCAGGCCGTCGATGGTCACGCTGATATTGATGTGGCTGCCGACCGGATAGGCGACACCGTCATACTGATCGGGCCGGATCAGGAATTCGCGAATGCCGGGGGCGAGATCGCGCGTCGAGACGAGCGTTGCCGGAGTCCAGGTTTCGATGAAGCGCATGGTGGCGGCCCTCAGTCGGTTGCGGACTTGATCAGCGCGAGCGCCGGCAACAGGTCCAGATGGGTCCGGTTGCGCAGCGCGAGCCGCAAATTGCGCACTGCGAGCCGTGCGTGCTCGCGCATGATCGCTTCGGCGCGCGCGCCTTCGCGGTTCTCGATCGCGTCGATCACGACGCGGTGGTGGTCCTGGGCGATGATCAGGATCTGCTGCGCCTCCGGCAGCGCCGACTGCGCCATCACGAAGCCGCTGGGAGATGCGAACGGCAGCGCCGAGGCACGGTCGATCTGGCGGATCAAGGGCGGGCTGCGCGACAATTCGGTGAGCAGCGCGTGGAAGCGCGCGTTCAGCGTGACATAGGACGAGAACGCCTCGATCGAGATCGGCACCTGGCGCAGCAATTCGTCGATCGCGGCCAGGCACTCCTTTAGCGGCTCGAGGTCGCGCGCGGAGACGCCGCGCTCGGCCGCAAAGCGCGCGGCGAGGCCTTCGAGCGTGCCGCGCAGCTCGATGGAATCGGAGATGTCGCGTTCGGAGAACGCCTTCACCATGAAGCCGCCGGAGGGAATGGCCTCCAGGAGGCCCTCCTCCTCCAGCCGCACCAGCGCCATGCGCACCGGCGTGCGCGAGGCGCCGGTGGTCTCCACCGCCTGCAGCTCGGAGATGCGCTCGCCCGGCCGCAAGGCGCCGGACAGGATCTGGTCGCGCAGCGCGAGCTGCGCCTTCACGGTCTGCGAGACGGAGCGGTCGACTTCGCGCTCGGCCATGACCTACTCCGCGGCCTGAAGGCGCTGCGGCGCGCTTTCCTTCGCCACCATCTTGTCGATCAGCTTGCGCGACCACATCGCGCCGGCGTCGATGTTGAGGTTGTAGAAGATGCGGTCCGGGTTCTCGTCCATGGCGCGCTGCTGGGCTTCGAGGATCAATTCGTCCTCGCGGAAGATGCCGGAGACGCCCTCGCGGATCTCGGACGTGATGCGCTGCTCACCTAGCTGGTAGTTGCGCACGAAGGCCCAGAAATAGTGGCAGGTCTTCTCGGTCTCCGGCGTGATGGTGTTGAGCACGAAGCCGTTGACGCCCTGCGAGCGGTCGCCTTCCGGGGCGCCGGTACCGGTTGGCGCCACGCCGACATCGATCGCGATGGTGCACGGCGCCTCGAAACGGATGATCTGCCAGCGGTCGACGAGGCCGGGCTTGCCGAGCTGCTTGGCCCAGAACGGCGGCGGCTCGATGTTGCGCATCCAGCGCGTCACCGTGACGGTCTTCTCGCCATGGGTGACGTCGAACGGCGCCTCGGCGACCGCCTCGTTGCCGATCGAGGAGCCGTGCACGAAGGTCTCGTGGGTCAGGTCCATGAGATTGTCGAGCACGAGGCGATAGTCGCATTTGACGTGGATGGTCTTGCCGTCGCCGGCCCAGGCCGGATCGTGATTCCAGTGCAGGTCGGGGACGAGCGCGGGATCGGCCAGCGCGGGATCGCCCATCCAGAGCCAGATGTAGCGGTGGCGCTCGACCACGGGATAGGAGCGCACGCAGGCCGACGGATTGATGGTCTCCTGCGAGGGCATGAAGGTGCAGCGGCCCTGCGCATTGAATTTCAGGCCGTGATAGCCGCAGACCACGGTGTCGCCTTCGAGCCGGCCCTTGGACAGCGGCACCAGGCGATGCCAGCAGGCGTCCTCCAGCGCGGCGACCGAGCCGTCGGCCTTGCGATACATCACGACATGCTTGCCGCAGATCGTCCGCGGCAGCAGCGCCGGCTTCACCTCTGCATCCCAGGCGGCGGCGTACCAGGCGTTCATCGGGAACGGCTTTGTCATCGGTCTCACTCCCACGGCTCTGTATGCGTTATGTATACAATAGCCGAGAGGTGGAATTGTTCAAGGCTCAAATAGGTGTATTATTATACCTTAATCAGGGATAATGTATACACTGCTCATGGTCATCGCCCGCGAAGGCGGGCGATCCAGTACTCCGCAGCGGAAGTTGCCTGCACCGATGACTGCCGCGGAGTACTGGATCCCCCGCCTTCGCGGGGAATGACAGCCGTGGCTGCGGCCCAAGCTGAGCATGCGGCCTGCGCTCAAGTGCCTTCAAAGGCGGGCAAGAGGGGCTGCCTGGCAGCTACGCTCCGAATACCTTCGCCAGACCCGCCTGCGCCTCTTCCTGAATCCGCTTCAGGTGCTCGGGGCTGCGGAAGCTCTCGGCGTAGATCTTGTAGACGTCCTCCGTCCCCGACGGCCTTGCCGCGAACCAGCCGAAATCGGTCTCGACCTTGATGCCGCCGAAGGGCTGGCCGTTGCCGGGCGCCTTGCTCAGCGTTGCGCGGACCGGATCGCCGGCGAGGCTCTTCAGACCGAGCTGTTCGGGCGTAACCGACTTCAGGATGGTCTTCTGCGGACCCGTCGCGGCGACGTCGATGCGGGCGTAATGCGGCACGCCGAACTCGGCGGTGAGATCGCCGAACAGCTGGCTCGGATCGCGGCCGGTCCTGGCCATGATCTCGGCGGCGAGCAGGCCGAGGATGATGCCGTCCTTGTCGGTGGTCCAGACCCCGCCGTCGCGGCGCAGGAACGAGGCCCCCGCACTCTCCTCGCCGCCGAAGCCGAAGCCGCCGGTGAGGAGGCCGTCGACGAACCATTTGAAGCCGACCGGCGTCTCGACCAGCTTGCGGCCGAGCTTCTTGGCGACGCGATCGATGATCGAGCTCGACACCACGGTCTTGCCGATCGCGGCGTCCTTGCCCCAGTTCGGCCGATGCGCGAACAGATAGGAGATCGCGGTCGCCAGATAATGGTTCGGGTTCATCAGGCCGCCGGATCGCGTCACGATGCCGTGGCGGTCGGCATCGGTGTCGTTGGCAAAGGCGACGTCGAAGCGGTCGCGCATCGCGATCAGGCTCGCCATGGCGTAGGGCGAGGAACAGTCCATGCGGATCTTGCCGTCCCAGTCCACCGTCATGAAGCGGAAGGTCGGATCGACCGCCTCGTTCACCACGGTGGCCTTCAGGCCGTAGTGCTCGATGATCGGATGCCAATAGCGCACGGCGGCGCCGCCGAGCGGGTCGATGCCGATGTTGATGCCGGCGGATTCGACGAGCTCGAGATCGACGACCTCGCCGAGGGCTGCGACATAGGGTGTGACGAAGTCGGTCGGGTGGACGGTCGATGATTTCAGCGCCTTCGCATAGTCCATGCGCTTGACGCCCTTGAGAGCGTCGGCGAGGTAGGCATTGGCGCGCTTCTCGACCACGCCCGTGACATCGGTGTCGGCCGGGCCGCCATGCGGCGGATTGTATTTGTAGCCGCCATCGTCCGGCGGGTTGTGCGAGGGCGTGATGACGACGCCGTCGGCCAGGCCGTCAGTGCGGCCCTTGTTGTAGGCGAGGATCGCGCGCGAGATCACCGGCGTCGGTGTGTAGCCGCCGTCCTTGTCAATCATGATGTCGACGCCGTTGGCGGCGAACACCTCGACGGCGCTGACCAGCGCCGGCTCGGCCAGGGCGTGGGTGTCGATGCCGATGAAGAGCGGGCCGGTCAGGCCCTTTTCCTTTCGATAGTCGCAGATCGCCTGCGTGGTCGCGAGGATATGGCCTTCGTTGAACGTGTTCTTGAACGAGGTGCCGCGATGGCCGGAGGTGCCGAACGCCACGCGCTGCGCGGGATCCGCGACATCGGGCTTGCCCGCGAAATAGGCCGTCACCAGCCGCGGAATATTGGTGAGCGCGTCCGGCGAAGCCTGCTTGCCCGCCGCGGGATGAACATCAGCCACTGGAATATCCTCGTCGTTGTCAAAATTGAGGCCCTACCGCACCATAGCATTGGGCTTGCACACGCCAACTCAAAAGCCATCGGCCGACGCCGGCAACAAATGGCCGCATTTGGGTCCATGAATTGGGACATGACCATTCTCGCAACGGCCGTGCTGCTCGCCAGTTCCTTGGTGCTATCGTCTCCCAGATACGTCGAGCGAACGGGCGTCGAACTCAACCCGACGCTGCGCAACGCAGCCGTGGATCATGACCTCGCCAAGGTAAGGCGCCGGTTCGAGCGGGAGCTCCGTGGCGACACCACGGACAGCTTCGGCGCATCCACCAGGCGCTAGTGCGGTAGTGCCGTAGGGTGGGCAAAGGCGCCCTTGCGCCGTGCCCACGATCTGTCCGATGCGGCGATAGACGCGTGGGCACGCTGCGCTTTGCCCACCCTACGAGATCGCGTTTGTGGCACGCGCAGCGCAAATCGCAGACATGCCTTCTCGCTCTCGCGGCTGAATTCGCCCGAGCTTTGCATGATCACTCCGCCCTCAATCCAGGAGGGCGCAGGGAAGGCCGGGTGCTGACAACGCACCCGCGGTCCGCTGCGCGAAAATGCACACGCAGGAAGAACCGCACAGCAGCATACAGGTGGTGCCGATCACTCGGCCTTCCCTGCGCGGTGGTCGGACGGCTTATGCCGTACTCTCCCGGGAGCCGAACTTCCTTCTGGCCTCCCTCGCCGTTCGAATTGACGATGCCGTCCGCCCGGTTGGGCTCGCGCACATCTTCGATCCGGCTTGACCGTAGCAACGACGGCCAGGACCACACGGTTTTGCCGTACGCACGGCCCGCCCTTTCGCCGCAGTATTTCCAGCCCTGTCGACGAAGCTGCGAAACTTACAGGCGAGACGAAGCCTAGCAGCGCCGTTCGTCCGCACGCGGCCACGGACTCACAGGGACTACCCGCCCTGCCCGCACCTCTCATGCCGACGCTGCCGCGTCCACCGCAAGCCCGGCTCGCGATCAAGACGACCTCGAGATCGCCCCTCCTGGTGAGCCGGGATGGGTGACACATACGTCAAAACCGAATTTCGGTAAAGTGGAATATTTTTGTGGAGATGGGTTGACAGAGAGCGACACAGGCCAATCGCATGTGGCGCCCTGCGAGACCTGAGCGCGCGCCTCGTCCTTCGAGACGCTTGCTACGCAAGCTCCTCAAGATGAGGCTAAGCGGCATTCGTGCCTGTTGAAACTCGTGCCGCGCACCCGCATCCTCATCCTGAGGGCCCGCCAACGGCGGGCGTCTCGAAGGATGGCCAAAGGCCAGATCGCTGCCACGCGATCGCCCCGCCTTCATCCCCCGGAGATCAGCGTGGTTGGCTGCGGGCTCACGGTCGCGTAAGGAGATCATGTTATGCTTGCCGCAATCGAGGCCGGTCGAATCGTCCCATGGCTCTTACGCGCAAGCTGCTTCTGCTGATCGCCGGCCTCGTCGCGGCGGCGACACCGGTGCGCGCCGCCGAATTCTACACCGAGGACCTGCGCATCCCCATGGCGCAGGCGGGGCCGCAGGGGCTCGAGGCCTTTCTGGTCCGCCCGGCGGGAGCGAAGCGCTATCCGCTGGCCCTGCTGAGCCACGGCTCGCCGCGCAGCTTCGAGGACCGCGCGACGATGTCGGCCCACAGATATTACGGCATCGCGCTGGAATATGCCCGGCGCGGCTTTGCCGCGCTGGTCGTGATGCGGCGCGGCTACGGCACCTCGCCCGGCGGACGCATCGACAGCGTCGGCGGCTGCGCGAAGGCCGCCTATTTGCCCGCAGCCGCGATCGCGGTTGCCGATTTGCGCGCCGCGATCGATGCGATGGCGCGCCGGGCCGACGTGACGACGTCGGGCATGATCGCGGCTGGCCATTCCGCCGGCGGGCTCGCAACGATCGCGCTCACAGCGCAAGCCCCGCCCGGTCTCGTCGCCGCGATCAACTTCGCCGGCGGCCGCGGCTCGCGCGACGACGACGACGTCTGCAATCCGAACGGGCTGGCGCAGGCCTTCACGGCTTTCGGCCAGTCCTCGCGTGTGCCGACGCTCTGGGTCTATGCGGCGAACGATTCCTACTTCGGCCCCGAGCTCGCGCGCCGTCTCCATGACGGGTTTCGCGCCGGCGGCGGCAACGCGACATTCGTCGCGGCGCCGCCCTACGGCGACGAAGGCCACTATCTCTATTCGGTGGCGGGCCGTCCGCAATGGACGCCTTATGTCGACGCCTTCCTGCGCGAGCGCGGCCTCCTCAGTCGCGACATCCTAAGCCCGCCCGATTCCCTGCCGCCGCCGCACCAGCTCGACGAGGCCGCGCGGGCCGAGTTCTCGCGCTATCTCGCCAGCATGCTGCCGCACAAGGCTTTCGCGGTGTCGCCGAACGGCGGCTACGGCTGGCGCGCGGGGCGCAGCACGGCCGACGAGGCCCAGCGCGACTCGCTGGCCGCCTGCCTGAAATGGTCACCGACCTGCACGCTCTATGCGGTCGACGACCGCCTGGCCAGCCCGCCGCAAACGCCTGCCACTGATCAGAGCGCCCGCGCACGCTAAAGCGGATGGCTTCAGTCGAATCGATTGCCGCGGCCGTTTACCTCTCCCGCTTGCGGGAGAGGTCGGCGCGAAGCGCCGGGAGAGGGCTTTCTCCTCTGAGGGATTATCCCATTGCGGATATACCCTCTCCCCAACCCTCTCCCGCAAGCGGGAGAGGGAGCGCATCACGGTCGTTGCAGCGATCGAGCCTCATGCCATCATGCTTTAGTCGCCGCGCCGAAGGCTGGTGTTAACTCCGGCGCTCTATGACGGAGCCATGCTGTGGGATCGGGCACGCTTCAATCTTGGCGCTACTCTTTGCGCGGCGTGGCGAACCGTGGCGGCCGTCCTGCTGCTGTCGGCCCCGCTCTGCGTGCACGCCGCAGACGGCAACACGGAGCTCGGCGCAGGCGAGACGCCGTCATCCCGGGCGCTGATCCGGAAGATCATCGAGAGAGAAACCGCGCGCACCAATCTGCCGGCGGACATTGCCGAAGCGGTCGTCTTCGTCGAAAGCGGCTACAATTCGGCCGTCATCGGCAACGCCGGCGAGATCGGCCTGATGCAGGTGCGGCCCGACACGGCCGCCATGCTGGGCTTCCGGGGCAGCGAGGCGGAACTTGCCGAACCCGACATCAACATCCATTACGGGGTGCTTTATCTCAGCCAGGCCTGGCGTCTGGCCGGCGGGGAGATCTGCCGCGCCCTCATGAAATACCGGGCAGGCCATGGCGAGGAAGCGATGACGCCGAGGTCGCAGGTCTATTGCAACCGGGCCCGCAACCGCCTTGCCGCCATGAATTCGACCTTGACCGGTGCCGAAGCGGTGGCTGTTCCGGATCCGGCGCCCCCTGTCGCGGCGGCGGCTGCAGCTCCGGCAAAGCCGGCGGGCCGCTCGAAAGCGTCGGTGCAGCCGAAAGCCGTCTATGCCCAATATCGACAAGGCACCGCGGCCGCCAGCCGCGCCTATTGGGCGGCCCACGAGGCCAAGGTCAGCAAGATCAAGGCTCGCATCGAGGCAAAGTGGAAGCGCGTCGCAGCGCGTTGAAGACGATGCCCTACAGCCGCTCGCTGAGCGCGAGCTTGTAGCCGACGCCGGTGACGGTCGTGATCACGGGCGTGCCGCTGCCGACCAGCTTGCGGCGCAGCCGCGCCACCAGCGCGTCGACCGTGCGGATGTCGACCTCGGCCTGGCGGTTGCTGACGACCTCGATCAGATAGTCGCGGCTAAGCGGCCGTCCATCGGCGCCGACCAGCGCCGCGAGCAGATCGAATTCCGCGCGGGTCAGCGACACCGGCTTGCCGTCGCTGCCGAGCAATTCGCGCCGGGTCAGGTCGATGATCCAGTCGCCGAAGGCGATCGAATTGTGGTTGCGCGCCGCCTTGCGGTCGAGCGAGCGCCGCCGCAGCACGCTGCGGGCGCGCGCGAGCAGATCGCGCAGATTGATCGGCTTGGTGACGTAATGGTCGCCGGCGATCTCCAGGCCGAGGATGCGATCGACGTCGGTGTCGCGGCGCGTCACGAAGATGATGCCCGCGTTGCTGGTCGCCTGGATCTCCTTGGCGAGCTCGAAGCCGTCGCCGTCGGGCAGCTGCACGTCGAGGAAGATGAGATCGGTGCGCCCGCGCAGCGCCTGGCGGCATTCCGCGCAGGAGCCGGCGCCGACCACGTCGAAATTCTGGTCGCTGAAATAGCCGACCAGCATGGTCCGCGTCACCGGATCGTCCTCGACGACGATCAGCCGCTCGCGGCCGGCGGGGCGCAATTCCCGAATTGCGGAATCAACCACGGTCTTGGGTATCCTGTCTGCCTGCGGCCCGGCTTTGATGACCTGCGGCCCGGCTTGGATGGCCTGCGGCCCGCCTTGGATGGCCTGCGACCCGCCTTGAATGGCCTGCGGCCCGCCTTGGAGATTCAAGCCGCCGCGCAACGCGCTGTCATGTGAACGGACATTCACGACCTGTTCGAGCCCCCGAAACTAGCCGCCGCAATATTAGGCGCGTTACCGCGCGCAAACAATATTGGTCATGGTCTTGATGCATTAAGTATGAATTGGCCCACACTTCTCGCCAGGGCATCAATGCGCAGGATCGCCGGTGCCTCGCCGGTAGCGATCGATCCCGCCTTCGTCTCAGAGGCCCGACCGCCGGTTAACGTAAAGACTGCCTTCGGCTTCGGAAAGCCAGCCTGCCCCTCTATGGTCCGGCCTGCACAATGAGAACCACGGAGCAGGCGTGATGCAGGGGCAGGCCCGGTTGGATGCCGGTCGAACCGAGCCAGGAACGGCACCGTTCGGCCGTTCGCACACGCTCGATGTCCTGCGCGGCCTTGGCATTGTCGGCGTGATGGCGATCCACGTCTCGCAGGCGTTTCCGTCGCACATCCGCGTCGTCGATTACGCTTTCATGTTGGGCTGGACCGGCGTCAACGTGTTCTACTTCGTCAGCGCCATGACGATGTGCCT
This sequence comes from Bradyrhizobium sp. WBOS08, assembly GCF_024585125.1. NCBI lineage: Bacteria > Pseudomonadati > Pseudomonadota > Alphaproteobacteria > Hyphomicrobiales > Nitrobacteraceae > Bradyrhizobium > Bradyrhizobium sp. WBOS08. The sequence goes on from NZ_CP028988.1 coordinate 611,335, forward strand.
GATGTGGACGCAGCGCAGCGGCGAGGCCGATCCGACCCGCAAGTTCTACATCCGGCGCTTCCTTCGCATCGCGCCGCTGTTCTGGCTCGCGATCCCTATCTACCTCGCCATCAACGGCACCGGGCCGAGCGACAATGCGCCCGGCGGTATCGGGCCGGTTCAGGTGATCCTGACCGCGACGTTCCTGCACGGCTTCTGGCCGGACAGCGTCAACAGCGTGGTGCCCGGCGACTGGTCGATCGCAGCGGAGATGACCTTCTATCTGGTCTTCCCGCTTCTGATCACCGCGTTCGGATCGCGCCGTCGTCTTTATCTCGCGTTGGCGATCGTGCTGCATCTCGTCAATGTCTGCCTTTTCAAGCCGTGGGCCTTCGCGCTGTTCGCGGCCCATTACGGTCCCGGCCACGAGGGGTTCGTCTGGACCACGCTGCATCTCAGCTTCCTGAACCAGCTTCCGGTGTTCCTGATCGGATGCGCCCTGTTCTTTTCGCTGCGCGACGGCTTCAGCAGATCCGACGCCGCGATCTTCGCAATCTTCATCGCGCTGTCCTTCGTCGCCGACCGCGCCACCGGCTCGCATGAGTTCAACTATCTCATGATCAATCTCGTGCTCGGCGCGCTGGTGACGGGTTGCATCAAGCTTGCCATCCGCTTCCAGCCGCTCGAAGCGCTCGGCCGCAACTCCTATTCGATGTACCTGTCTCACTTCGCGATGATCTACGGCCTGCGTCAGATCTGGCCGCTCGCGGACGGGCTGATCTCGCTGCTCGTCGCCTATGTCGTCACCGCCGCGCTGAGCTATCTCGTGGCACGCGCGACATGGCATCTGGTCGAACGGCGCGCGCAGGACCTGGCGCATCGCCTGACAATGGCGGGATCGGGCCGCTCGAGCCTCCGGCCAACCATCGCCGCCAGTGCGGCCGGCATGAGCTGAACGAGGCCTCTACCTCACCCGTCCCAGGGCTATCGCTTCTGGCGCTTTGAGGGATCTGTGGGCACGCCTCGTCCTTCGAGACGACCGCTTCGCGGTCTCCTCAGGATGAGGCTAATTGTCATTGTGCTCGTGGTACCGCGCACCCGGTCCTCATCCTGCGGGCCCGCCGAAGGCGGGCGTCTCGAAGGATGGCCACAGGCGAGATCGCTCCCATATGCGATTGCTCTGCCACTCCGGTGCGGCTTGCGTCATGGCCGCCTTCGTATCTACTGTGAAGCATCTTCACGCTGGAGTGGGCACCATGGAGGTCATACTGCTCGGCACCGGCGGCCCGCGGCCGGACCCGCGCCGCATGGCGACGACCACGCTGATCAGGCTCGGTGACGAGAATATCCTGTTCGATGCTGGCCGCGGCGTCGTGCTCCAGCTCAGCAAGGCCGGCGTTTCACTCGGCGCGGTCAACACGGTCTTTCTCACGCACCATCACTTCGACCACATCGGCGACCTCTACGATGTGATGCTGAATTCATGGATGCACGGGCGCAAGGACGCGTTGCGCGTCTATGGACCGCCGGATACCGAGCGGCTCGTCAACACGCTGGTCACGCAGGTCTACGACAAGGACATCGCCTGGCGGGATCAGGGCGAGCCGACCCTTGGCGGCTGGAAGCCCGTCGTCGCGACGGACATCGTACCGGGTCCGGTTGTCGATACCGGACGCTGGAAGATCAGCGCCGAGCTGGTCTCGCATGGCGATGGTCTCGACATGCAGCCGGCCTTCCTGGCGAGATGGATGTGTCTCGGCTACCGCTTCGAAGCGGAGGGCAAGGTCATTGCAATTTCCGGCGACACCGTCCCCTGCCCCGGGCTGGAGCGGCTGGCCGAGGGTGCCGACCTGCTCGTCCAGTGCTGCTTCCTCGCAACGCCGGAGATCAACAACGAGCACCTGCGCCGCCTTGCGAAGTTCACGATCGCCTGCGGCGACACCGTCGGCAAGGTCGCGGCCAAGGCCGGCGTCAAGAAGCTCGCGCTGACCCATCACCGGCCACGCACCGACGACGTCATGCTGAACGCGCTGCTCGACGATGTCAGGCGGGACTATGCGGGCCCCGTGGTGCTCGGCGAGGATCTCACGCGGATCGAAGTCTGAGCGCCCTCAGCAGGGTCCGACCTCGATCCGGAACGACAATTGCTCTTCGGCGCCTGCTGCGATGTGCATCAGGCCGGGCTTGTCGCTGAACTCGCCGTCGAATCCGGCTGGACTGGCATAACCGCGCCAGGGCTCGATGCAGAGGAATGGCGCGCCGGATGGTTTCGACCAGACGCCGAGCTCGCGAAAGCCGCGCCATGACATCTTGAGCCAGGGGCCGCTGGGCGCGGCGTAGCGGACCGCGTTGCTCTCGATCCGGTCGAAAATGACGGCGTCGTCGGTGAACAGGGATTCGGACAAGGGGAGCACCGCGCCTTTGACCGGGCTCGGCTCCGTTGCCGCGCGCAGCAATCCGCCATCGAGGCGACGGACGGGAGACGATTCCACGCTCGCAAAGGTCAGCGAATAGCTCTCCTTGGCAAGTCCGCCCTGGAGCGGCCAGTTGAACGCGGGATGTCCGCCGATCGAAGCCGGCAAGGTCTCCTTGCCGGTGTTGGCGATCACGAGCGTCAGATCGAGACCGGCGCTGTCGAGCGCATAGGTTGCGGTCAGCCGGAACGCGAACGGATAGAGAGCACGCGTCGCCTCGCTGTCCTCGAGCACCAGCGTGCAGCTTTGCTCGCCGCGCTCCGTCCATGCAAAGCGGTTGTCGCGCGCAAAGCCGTGCTGGGTCATCCGGTAGGTCTTGCCCCGATGCCGCAATTCGTCCTTGGCGAGGCGCCCGACGATCGGAAACAGCAACGGCGCATGGCGCAGCCATTCCGGTCCCGCCTGCCAGACGAATTCGGTGGTGCCGTCCGTCAACGAGCACAGCTCGGCACCGTGCGCCTTGACGGTGCTGGCAAGTCGGCCGTTGCGGAGAGTGTGGGTATCGTCACTCATGGCCGACATCTACACCGCGCCCTCACACGCAGCAAGGCGGCTCCGCTGGTGCCATCGGAGCGTTTTGGCGTCGGGCTGAGAGCAGCGTCATATTTCCGTACCTAATGATTGCTCCTGTGGGGCTCGTCCACCACCCGAAAGCCGATGAAACCCATGGTAGCCAATTGAAGTTCTTCATCAACGGGCGCTTTCTGTCGCAAAAGATCACGGGCGTTCAGCGCTATGCCGCTGAAATGGTCAAGGCGATCGACGCGCTTTTGGCGTCGGAGCACATTGCCGCCTCGCTGCGGAACGCGGATTGGCAATTGCTCACGCCAGCGGATGCAACCGAAAGCCTCGATCTCGACCGAATCAAGATCCGCACCGTCGGTCGCTTGCGTGGTCATGCCTGGGACCAGATCGATCTGGCGCGCGCCGCGGCAGGAGGCCGCCTGATCAGCCTGGCCAATTCCGGCCCCGTCTTCCATCGCGACCACATTGTCGTGATCCACGACGCTCAGGTCTTTCGCAGGCCGGACTTCTTCAACTGGCGCTATCTGACCGCCCATCGCACCATGGGCCGGCTGCTCGCGCGCCACGCAGCCATCGCAACCGTGTCGGGCTTCTCCCGCCGCGAGCTGGCCGAGGTGCTGAATCTATCGGCATCGCGCATTCCGGTGTTTCCCAACAGCGCCGAACACTTCGCGGCGACGACGCCCGACCCCGGCATTCTTGCCAGGCTGGGCGTCCAGCCGCAGAAGTTCTTCCTCTTCGTGGGATCGAAGACCAAGAACAAGAATCTTTCCGTGGCGATCCGCGCCGTTCAGCTGCTCGATCGGGCCGACGTTCCGCTGGTCATCGTCGGCGGAGATAATAGCAAGGTCTTTCAGGACAATTCGGGCCAGGGGGTTTCCGGCCTGCTGCTGGCCGGACGACTGACGGACAGCGAGATTGCAGCGCTCTATGCGCATGCATCGGCATTCGTGTTTCCCTCGCTCTATGAAGGTTTCGGCGTGCCGCCGCTCGAAGCCATGATCTTCGGTTGCCCGGTCATCGCCTCGACGGCTGATGCGGTCGTGGAAACGTGCGGCGATGCCGCTGCGTATTTTGACGCCAATGATGCCGAAGCATTGAAGCAACTCATGCTCGAAAGATTGGCAACCGGCGCCATCTCGGAGCAGGAACGACGACGGCAGCAGGAGCGCGTCGCATTTTATTCGTGGCAGAAATCGGCCAAGTCTTTGCTCGAGCATCTCGCACCACCGGCAAGCGTTGCCAGCGCTGCTTGAAGTTTAGTGCATTTCACCTATTGCGCGCGTCGGTTTTCGCACAAGCGGTTTGCAACTGGCTGCAACGCGGGTGCCTTCGCGTTGTTCCATGACATGATGTGTTCATTCACGTGTCCAACGCGCGCGCAATGAGCTTGGCGCAACATCACCACATCGCTGCCCCATTATCGCTACGTATTCGAGGAACTGTGTTTCGCACTCGCGAACACAGAACAGGGATACACGATGTCCGGCTCTCCGACGCAGCCCTATGCAAGGCAACCGATGAAAGTGCTGCACGTCGCCGAGACGATTCGCGGCGGGATTGCGAGCTATCTGAACGAGTTGCATCCGCAGCAGCAAGCAAGCTTCGGCGCCGAGAACGTGCACTACATCGTGCCCTCGGATCATCGCCGCGATCTCCCCGGGATCGATGACAGCCAGATTACGACGTTCGAGCGATCCGGCCGCAGCGTCGCCGGACTATTCCAGATGCTGCGCGCGAGCATGCAGGCGCTGGATGCCTTCAAGCCGGACGTGGTGCACCTGCATTCCTCGTTCGCGGGCCTCGTGCTCCGTCCCGCGCTCGCGGCCCGCTCGGACGGACCGCGCGTCGTCTATTGCCCGCACGGCTGGGCGTTTTCGCGCGAGACCGGCCGCCTCAGTCACGTGGTGACGAAGGCGGCGGAGAACCTCCTCGCACGAACGTCGGACCGGATCATCTGCATCTCCGGCGACGAGTTCAACGAAGCCGTCCGCGCCGGAATTCCTGCCGACCGGCTCACCATCGTCCATAACGGCATCTCGAAGACTCGCTCGCCGCAGCCTCTCGCCGCGGACTGGACTTCCAAGAAGGTCAAGGTTCTCTTCATCGGACGCCTCGACCGTCAGAAGGGCTTTGATCTCCTGATCGAGGCGGCGCGCACGCTCGAAGACGTGCTCGATATCCGCATGATCGGCGCCTCCGTCGTCAACAAATACGAAGGCCCGAGCGTCCCGTCCAACGTCACCCTGCTGGGCTGGCTCGAACGCCCGACCATCGAGACCCAGCTCGAGGCCGCCGATCTCGTCGTGATCCCGTCACGATGGGAAGCCTTCGGCCTCGTTGCCCTGGAGGCGATGCGCGCGGCAAAACCCATCTTGGCGTTCCGCAGCGGAGCCTTGCCCGAGATCGTGGTCGACGGCGTCACCGGCGTGCTTTGCGAGCCTGTCGGCGTTCAGCCGCTCGTGGACGGCTTTCGGCGGGCCCTCGATTTCGATCTCAGGGTGTTGGGGCAGCGCGGCTACGACCGCTTCAAGCAGCTGTATGACGTTCAGAAGACGCATGGCCAGTTGCAGCAGGTCTATCTCGAGCTGCTGCAGGACGACCAGGCCCCGGTCGAGGCGAAGGCAGGACTGCAATCGGATCTCTCCAAGAATTTCTGATGGCTCCGCTAGTCTCACGCACCTTGGTTCGCGACAGTCTCCGCCTCGCGAGCCTCATCGCATCCATTTTTCTGCCGGTCTCCGTCTGCGCCCAGCAGGTGCAACCGCTCGAGGCCCGATTCCTGCTGGGGGTCGGCACGCATCAGGGTCTGGGCGGCCCGGTGAGCGCGCGCGGATACGTGCCTTCGCAGAACGTCGCCCAGATCAAGCAGCTCGGCCTCAACGCCTTCCGCGATGATTTTCCCTGGTCCGATTTCGAGACGGGGGGGCGCCGGATGGGATTCACGCCCAGGCTCGGCAGGCTGGAATCGCAAGTCAGGTCCGGCGTCGCGCGCCCACTTCTGATTCTCGCGTTCGGTCATCATCTGGTGCCGAATTCCTCGCCGCCCACAACCGACGAGGCGCGGCAGCGGTTCGCCGATTATGCCGCGGCGGCGGCGCAATCGGTCTTGCTGCAGCAGCCGCTGTTCGAGCTCTGGAACGAATGGAACTTGGCTGCGAAGAAAGATGCCGCGTTCTCGCCGGAGAACTATCTGGCGCTCGCGCAAGTCGCGCGGCCGGCGGTCAAGCGGGTCGCGCCGAATGCGCCGTTCCTGGTCGGCGCGCTCGGCGACGACCTTGGCTGGACCTGGACGGAGAAGATGCTGCGGACCGGCATCCTGCAATATGCCGATGGCGCTTCGATCCATCTCTATAATTTCTGCATGGGGCCGAGCAAGCGCACCTCGGCCGAGATCATCGACCGACTGACGGCGTTTCACCGCCTGGTCGGCCAGGCCAGCGGAAACCCCGACTTCCCGATCTATGTCACCGAGACCGGCTGGACTACGGCGAGCAACAAATGCGGCGTCAGCAAGCAGGCGCAGGCCGACAATAGTGCGCAGCTGATCCTGTGGGCATCGACCGCGGCGCGCTGGCTCAAGGGCATGTGGCTCTACGAGCTCAAGGACAGCGGACAGAATCCATCGGACCTGGAGCACAATTTCGGGCTCTACCGTTTCGACAATTCGCCGAAGCCCGTGGCCTGCGCGGTGCAGGGCGCCTGGGCTTTCATCCGCTCCAGCCTGAGTGCCGAACGTCGCGAGCTCGCCAGCGGCGTCGTGTCGATCAATGCATCAACGACCTCGGGCGGCAGAATTGCGGTCTGGTCCGAGACTCCGGACCGACGTTACGAAATCCGGCTCAAGGGTGATGCGCAAGGGGCGAGCTTTGCGATGCCGTGCGACCAGGCGGCAAGGCCTGCGTCCGGGGTCTGGATCCCCGTCTCGAGCACACCGGTTCTGATTGCAGCCAATGACAGTGCCGTTCCCGCCCTGGAGATCAGGCCGGCGCGGTAGAGCCGATTTGCAGACATGAGGTTGACGCGATGAAAGTTCTTTTGACGTCCACGCTTTATCCGACGCCTCAGGCACCCAAGATCGTGGGCGGCGCGGAGATCTTCGCCCGTCGTTTCGCCGAAGGCCTGACGCAACGCGGCGACGAGGTGGAAGTGATCCGGGCCGCGTCCAGGCCCGAGCAGGGCCCGGAAACCTGCGACGGCATCAACGTCTACTCCGCGCCGGTGCGGAACGTGTATCTGCCCTTCACGGAGCAGAAGAACGTCGCGCTGCGCAGCATCTGGCACGCGATCGACGACTGGCAGATGCAGGCCCCGATGATCGCGGAACGCATCCGGGCCTTCAAGCCGGACGTGCTGCACTCCAACAATCTGTCGGGCCTCACCACCGCGATTTGGCGGGTTGCCGCCCAGCTCGGCGTTCCCGTGCTTCACACGCTGCACGACTATTATCTGACGTGCCCGCGCTGCTCCCGCTTCGACAACGGACGGTCCTGCGAGCACACCTGCACGAGCTGCGCTGTTCTGACCTTTCATCGCAAGCGTGCCACGCATTGGCTCAGCGCCGTGGTCGGCGTCAGCGAGCGCGTCCTGTCGATTCATACCGACATGGGCATGTTCGCGGAGACGCCGATCCGCACCGTGATCCGCAACGCCTCGACGGAGCCGCCGCGTGAACCCTATCCCCGTCCGGTTTGCACCGCCGAGGTGACGTTCGGATTCATCGGCCGGCTCACCGAAGAGAAGGGCATTGACAACCTGATGCATGCCCTCGCCATGCTGCCCCCCGACCGCATCCGGATGATGATCGCCGGCCGGGTCAGCGACGAGGAGCAGCGACGCCTCAGGTCGCTCGCGCCGGATGCGCGTATCGAGTTCATGGGCTTCGTGGCGCCGGACGATTTCTACAAGCAGGTCGACGTGGTGATTGCGCCCTCGATCTGGCACGACCCCGGTCCACTGGTCGTCGCAGATGCCAAGGCGGCCGGCAGGCCCCTGCTCGGAACCCGCTTTGGCGGCATGCCCGAAGTCATCGAGCACGGCGTGACCGGCTGGTTGACCGATGCCGATCCGCAATCCCTGGCCAGGAGCATGCTCGCGGTCGCCGCCGATCCGCACAAGATCGACGAGATCAGCCGACGCCTGATCGCGGATACCAACAAGTGGATCTTTGCCGACGTGCTGTCTTCATACAAGAACCTGTATGAACAATTGCGCGAACAGCGGATGTCGCGCATGCGCGCTGCGACGAATGAAGCGCCGCAGGGACGGGCCGTCGGAAAGGAGCGCCTCATTCCGCGATGACACGCCTGCGATGACACGTCTCTTGGCGATGGCGGGCTACGTCTATCAGAGCGCCGCGGCGATCATCCTGATCTTCGCGATCAGCCATCTGTTGCCCGCCGCCGACTACACCAACTTTTCCCTCGCGCTGGCCTCGAGCCAATTGCTCTGCGTCCTGATGTTCGAGTGGCTGCAGCTGGCGGGACTGCGCTTCCTGGCGGCAGCCAAGGAGAACGAGGCGGCCCGGCTGAGGTGGTCGCTGCTTGCAGCCGGCCTGTCGAGCGCGGCCGCGCTCGTCGTGGTCGGCGCGTGCGCGTCTGCGGCCAGCGTGCTCCCGACAGGGATCGTGGCGTTGGGTCTGGGCATCTCCGTCCTGCAGGGCCTGACGGACCTCTATTTCCTGTCGGTCCGCCTGTCCGACCGGCTCGGCATCGCCTCCTTCCTGCTTGCACTGCGTGCCACCGGCCTTCTGGCCGGTGCCGTCGCGGCAGGCGTGATCTCGGGGACGGCCGAAGCGGCGCTGCTCGGCATCGCGTCGGGGCACGTTCTGGGCCTCCTCGCCGGCCTGGCCGCCTATCGCACGCCGATGGAACGCGTGCCGTTGAAGAGGATGCTGGCCGACTGGAAGGACTTCTCCCGTTACGGGATGCTCGCGGCGGGCGCATCCGTCATCCATCTGTCGGTGCCGGTGCTGCTCCGCGTCGTCATCCTCGGCCGGCTGGGCGCGACGGGAGCCGGCGCCGGATTTTCGATGGCGCTCGACCTCCTGCAGCGCCCGTTCTGGGTCCTCAATGCGGCGATCCACACCGTGAGCTATCCGGAGGTCGTCAACGACTTCGAACACGGAGGCAGCGCAAGATCGGTGCAGTCGGCGCGCCGGATGTTCGAATTCATGATCTGCACGACCCTCGTGCTGCTCGGCGGACTGATCGGATTCATTCCGGACGCAGCACGTATCCTGGTGCCCCAGGCGAGCCTGGTTGGATTTCTGGAGACGGCGCCAATGGTCGCCGCCTTCTATTTCCTACACACCCATTTGCAGGCGACGACCGCGGTCGTCCCCCACCTCGAGAAGCTGGCGACCAGGCTGGTGCTCGTCGCGGCCGGCCAGCTCGCCGTCGTGGTGTCCATCTCCCTGGTCGCGGTGTCGGCCGGCCTGTCGCCGCGAGGGGCAGTCGGCTGGGCTGCGGTCGCCACGTTCGCGACGATATTGGTCGCACTCGGCCCGACCCTGCGGTTCGAGGCGTTCCCGCGCTGGCCGCTGGTGATGCAGGCCTTGGTGGCCGCACTCCTGATCGGATCGCTCGGCTCACTGCCGACGGAGCCCACGACGTGGCTCGCCGGCAAGATCGTGATCGCCGCGATTGCGACGGCGGTGATCGGATGGCGTGGCGACTTCTTGATGCTGGCCCGCCGCGGCTGATTTTCGCACCGACCTCTGTCGTGCACGCCGGGTTCCTGCACGGAACCGGCATCGTCAGCAAAGAGCGTCTGCACCCTCTCTGGGCAAACACAACCCTTGCGGGTACATTACATGACTTAACCGCCCATGGAAGCGGCATCTGCGAACTTCGCGTGCGAACGAAGTCCCGACAACGGCGACAAGCGAGTCGCGTGAGCGCGCTCCCAACAAAAATTGTAGAACCTTTCTGCGCCGCCTGCGCATACATTCAGCAGCGCAAATCCAGAAAATCTTGAAAGCGCCTTTCTCGCGCCACGTCGATCCGGCATCGCTCGAACATTCTGCTGCCACCGGGCAAGTCTGTTCCTGCACAAGGAACCTCGTTTCGCTCGCGATTCGCAGCTTCGATTTTTATCTGAAATTCACACTCCACAGAGAAGCTTGAACGCAAATCCCTGCGAGCATTCTCGCTCGCGTTGAAACTCGAGTGTGCAATGCCCGATCAAACCATCCTGTCCGCCAGCGGCTTCATCAACTCCATTGGCGTCAACACGCACGCCGGCTTCGGATGGACCGGCTACAACAATCTCGCGATGATGGTCGACAACCTCGAGTATCTCGGCGTCACCCATCTCCGCGACGCGATGGGAACCAGCCCGGCAGCGCAACCCGTCGTCGAGGGACTGGCCGCAGCCGGCTACAAGTTCGACTTCCTGGTGTCGTCCGCCCTGCCCCAGACCGGCACGGCCGGACTGCAGAAGTACATCGCCTCGCTGGAGAAGTTCGCGACGACCTATGCGGGCAGCATCAGCGCCATCGAAGGGCTCAACGAAGCCAATCACCAACCCTTCAGCTACAACGGCAGCTCGAGCCTCACCGCCGCAGCCCAGTTCCAGAGCGCGCTCTATCAGGCCGTCAATGCCAATGCCACGCTCGGCAGCATCCCCGTCTTCAATCTTTCATTGGCCTACAACGATCCGCAAGGCTACAGCCAGCTCGGCAACATGTCGGGCTCGGTCGACTACGCCAACGCCCATGCCTATGTCAGCACCAGCCTGACGACCAGCAGCTCGATTTCGGCGACGCTGAGCGCCGTCATGACCGCGGCGCCGGGCAAGCCCGTCGTCATCACCGAGACCGGCTACACCACGCAAGCCAACACCCAATATCTCGGCGTCAACGAGACGGTGCAGGCCAAATCGATCCTAAACACCCTGGTGGATGCCTACAAGGCCGGGGTGAGCGCGACCTATCTCTACGAGCTGTTCGATCGCGACTCGTCCGCCGGCAACACCAATCCCGAGGCCAATTTCGGACTGTTCAATTCCGACGGGACGCCGAAGCTCGCCGCCACGGCCATTCACAACCTGACGTCCATCCTGGCCGACGACGGCAAGGGCGGCCTGCAGCCGACCGATCCGTTGAACTACACCCTGAGCAACATGCCGGCCACCGGCAACAGCATGGTGCTCGGCAAGAGCAACGGCGCCTACGAACTCGTCGTATGGGCGGAGCCGAAGCTCTGGAACGATTCCACCGATACCGAGCTGACCAATACGGCCCAGACGGTCACCGTGAACCTCGGCGGCGTGCATCATTCGGTGAAGGTGTACGACACCCTGACGGGAACCACGGCGATTGCCAGCTACACCGACGTCAGCTCGATCACGATTCCGGTCAGCGACCACCCAATGATCATCGAGATCGACGCGCCCCCCGCCACTTCGACTCCGCCGGACACAAGGACCAGCGTCAGCGGCACGGCGGCCGAAATCGTGCCTGAGCTCTCCGACCTGAGCGACTCGACGGCGCTGCAGACCATCACGCTGACCGACTCGCACGTCCTGCCGGTCGCCTCGAAGGCGACCATGGACTACATCATCGCCCATTACGGCAGCGCGCTGTCCAAGATCCAGGGCGGCTACTCGTTCGCGGTGACGAACACCGCCTCGACCTGGAGCAGCACGAAGACCTATGATGTCAGCGGAACGCTGCTGTCGAAGTCGGATACCGGCCTGAACTCGAGCGGGCAGCCGACCTCGACCACCGTGGCCTACTCCGACGGTTCCAAGGATCTGATCAGCTACACGGGCGGCGTGATGACGAAGTTCGTCCACGTCGGCACCGACGGAATCAGGACCACCGACACCTACAACACGGCCGGAACCCTTCTGAGCGAAGTCGTCCAGAAGTCCGACGGCTATTACTCCACCACGCTCTACACCGCCGGTGTGAAGACCGCCGCCTACGTCAAGAACGCGGACCGCTCGCAAGACAACTATACCTACAACATCACCGGGAAGAGCTTCACCACCCAGGTGCAGCATCTCGACGCCTCGGGGAAGGTCACCTCGGTGATCCGCAGCCATGCCGACGGCTCGCTGGATTCGACCCAGGTCTACAACAGCGACGGCAGCAGCGTGATCACCACCTACAGCGCCACCGGCGTCAAGCTGGTGGAGACCACCTATCATGCCGACCGCAGCAAGGATGTCTGGACCTACAACATCACGGGCCAGAACTACACGACCGAGCACTACGACTACGACGCGAACGGGTTCATTACCAGCCTGACCCGCCTGCACGGCGACGGCAGTCTCGCCTTCAAGCTGGTCCAGACCAGTGACGGCACCAAGACGACCGATTGGTACAATGCCGCCGGCGTCCTCACCAGCGAGGTCGTGCAGACGGCGAACGGCACCATGTCAACGACGACCTACAGCAACGGCGTCAAGACCAACACCTACATTAAGTATGCCGACGGCAGCCAGGACAATTACGCATTCGGCATCACCGGCAAGAGCTACACCACGCAGATCCAGCACGTCGATCCGTCAGGCAAGATCACTTCCGTGACCCGCAAGCACGCCGACGGCACGCTCGATTTCACGCAAGTCACCAACGCCGACGGCAGCAGCGTCATCACCAACTACGATGCCGCGGGAACGCGGATCAAGGAAGCCAACCTGCACGCCGACGGCAGCAAGGACGTCTTCCTGTTCAACATCACCGGCCAGAACTATACGACCGAGCACGACGTCTACGATGCGACCGGCTTCCTCACCACGCTGATCCGCAAGCATGCCGACGGCAGCATGGCATTCAAGCTGGTGCAGAGCGCAGACGGGACCAAAACCACCGAGTGGTACGACGCCAGCGGCGTTCTCAACAGCGAGGTGCTCGAGAAGCCGAGCGGTTACAGCTCGAACACGGTGTACACCAACGGCGTGAAGACCGCGGCTTACATCACCAATGCCGACATGAGCCACGACAATTACAGCTACAACATCACCGGCCAGAGCTACACCACGCAGCACCAGCATCTCGACCCCACCGGCAAGACGACGGAGGTGACCCGCTGGCATGCCGACGGCTCGCTCGACTACACCCAGGTCGTCAACGACGACGGCAGCAGTGTCGTCACCAGCTACGATGCGGCCGGGGTCAAGAAGTTGCAGACCGACTACCACGCCGACGGCTCCAAGGACGTCTACCAGTTCAATATCGTCGGCCAGACCTACACGAACGAGCACGACAGCTACGACTCGACCGGCTTCCTCACCAACATCGTGCGCACTCACGCCGACAACAGCCTGGCCTTCACGCTGGAGCAGAGTGCCGACGGCACCAAAACGTCGGAGTGGTACGACGCCAAGGGCGTCATCACCAGCGAGGTGACGACCAAGAGCGACGGTTACAGCTCCACGACCGTCTACACCGCCGGCGTGAAGACGGCGGCCTATATCAAGAATGCCGACGGCAGCCAGGACAACTGGAACTACAACGTCACCGGGCAGTCCTACACCACCCAGCATCAGCACCTCGATGCCTCGGGCAAGCTGGTCGAGCTCACCCGGACCCACGCCGACGGCACCCTGGACTATACCCAGGTGATCCATAACGACGGCAGCAAGCTGACCGACATCTACGACAGCGCCGGCAACAAGACCCAGGAGATCGCCAACAACGCCGATGGCTCCAAGGACGTCTTCCTGTTCAACTTCAACGGTCAGACCGGCACCACGCAGCACGAGAACTACAACAGCGCGAGCGCGCTGCAGTTCTTCGATCAGACCAAGACCGACGGCACCCACAACGTCACGGCGGTCGCCGCCGGCGTCACGATCCAGGGCGGAGCCGGCAACGACGTGTTTTCGGCCGCACCGAGCTCGACCACCATCGCCTACGACCACGGCCAGGACCAGATCCTCAACTTCCAGGCCGGCGACGGCACGACCCACGACGTGATCCAGATCTCGAAGCTGCTGGCCGAAGACTACAGCCACCTGCAGATGACGCAGTCCGGCACGAACGCGCTCATCACGTTCTCCGCCACCGACTCGATCCTGCTGAAGAACGTCTATGTCTCCAGCCTGACGAGCCACGACTTCGTGTTCGTCTGATCGCGCTGGATCGCTTGGGGGGCCGGGACCATGCAATGTCCCGGCCCCGTTCATTTGTTGGGCGACTGCCTCCTCGCTGAGCAGCAGCCGGGAATTGGATGGTGCCCATGAAGTCCAGGGCAATCTCATATGCTGTGTATAATGCGGCGGCACCCGCAGTGGGCTCCCTCCCCGCTTGCGGGGGAGGGCTATCGCATATGGCGCTTTGCGAGACCTGAGCGCGCGCCTCGTCCTTCGAGACGACCGCTTTCGCGGTCTCCTCAGGATGAGGCTAAGCAGCATTGGTGCTCATCGAAACTGGTGCCGCGCACCTGGTCCTCATCCTGAGGGCCCGCCAACGGCGGGCGTCTCGAAGGATGGCCACAGGCGAGATCGCTCTCATATGCGATTGCCCTGCGCTTGCGGGGGAGGGTTGGGGAGAGGGTGTCTCCGCGTTGGGGCTGTCGGGAATTTGCCGAGTATGTCCCTGCGCTGCGAGAACCCTCACCCGCCACGCTCTGCGAGCGCGTCGGCCTCTCCCGCAAGCGGGAGAGGCGAAGCAAGCGCGGCCGTGCCAATAAAGCAACTGCGATAGCCCTGCCATGAATTCGGCCGGACGGCCGCGATTGCGCCGCATCGACGAACGCTCTCAGCGAACTTGCGTCACAATTCGCCGCTAGACACGGCGATGACCCGCGCAAGGACTCCGAGGCCCGATGGAAGCCAGTGAAGCAAGACGTTTCGTCGTTCTCGACTTCTACCGCTTCGTCGCCGCGCTCGGGGTCTTCATCTTCCACCTGAAGCTGATCGACACGGGCATCTCGCCGGCCTGGAACGGGTCCTTTGGCCTGTTCGTCGACATGTTCTTCATCCTGTCCGGCTTCGTGATCTCCTACTCCTACCCGTCCGACGCGCGTGGCGTGGCTGCCTATTCCCGCTTCATGATCCGGCGTGTCGCGCGGATCTATCCGCTGCACCTCTTGAGCCTGCTCATCTTCGTGGTGCTGATCGGCGTCGGGCTGGAGCGCACCGCCCGCTCGACCCCGCTGGACTTCCTGTACAACATCCTGCTGGTCCAGGCCTGGGGCGTCACCGATCACCTCAGCTTCAACTCGCCGTCCTGGTCGATCAGCGCGGAGTTCTTCTGCTACCTGATCTTTCCGCTCTTGATGCTGTTTGCGCGCAAGGTCCAACCAATGGTGCTCGCCGCAATCGTGGCGGCGCTCTATCTGGTCCTCGCCCATGGCCATCTGCCGATCTGGCAGGAGCGGTCGCAGATGTATGGCGCCAATTTCGACTACGGAATGCTGCGCGCGCTGCCGAGCTTCCTGAACGGAATCCTGCTCGCCATTCTGTTCCGGATGTCGCATCCCTACCGGAGCAAGCGGATGATCATCGCCGGCATCGGCATGTTCGGCGTCTCCGTGCTCGTCCTCAACGTCTTCGCCAAGCCCGACCTCGCCATCCTGCTGTTCTCCTGCGCCATCCTGCTGACGGCGGTCGGCGAAAGTGCCTTCAAGCAGTTTCCGGGCGCCCGCCTGCTCGGCCGGCTCGGTAACACCTCATATGCGATCTACATGCTGCACGACGCCGTTCTCATTGCCGTGTTCAAGCCATTGTGGACCTGGCTCGGACTGCGCCCCGATCAGTTCGGCCTGTACGCCCTGGCATGCTGTGTGGTCCTGACGATCATCGCGGACCGCACCTACGCCTATTTCGAGAATCCCACGCGGCGGCTCATCAATCGCTGGGCCGACACCGGCCTTCCCTCCTCGCGCAAGGTCCAGACGGTGGCCGCCGAGACATCGATGCGGTTCGACAACACCGAGCGGGCGGTCAACTGACCGCCCTGCCGATGACGTGAGTGCGTTCAGGCGACCTTGCCGTCGGCCGCCGGCACGATCCGCATCGCGCTTTCACCCAGCAACGGCGCGATATTGGCGCGGGACAATTCCATGACGTCAGGCAGGGCCTGACGGACCTGCTGGCCGACCGCTTCGTGCGCGCCGAGGAAGTTCAGCAGGAACGTCTCGAAGCTATCGCCGACGAGGAACTGCGACGGCGATAACAAGAGCTGTTCGCTGACGCCAAAGTGCGCGAACAGGCCCTGGAATTTGTCCTGGTAGGTGATCGCCGCGACCGGCGTGCCCTGCCCCAGCGCCGCAATCGCCAGATGCATGCGGCCGGTGATCACGCCGTCGACCAGACCCACCACGGCCTTGATCTCGCCCGCCGACAGCGCCTGATCGACGTGGTGCACGCGATCGCCGAGCACGGGCTCGAGGAGGTCGGCCAGCGGCCGCAGACAATTGTCGTCGGCGATCTCGGGGCGATAGTCGTGTGCCAGCAGCACCCAGCTTGCATCGTGCTCACGAGACAGAAGCTGCATGGCGCCCGCCGCAAGCTCGATCATTTGCCGCAGCTTGGCCGGCTCCGGCTTCTTGAACAACATCGGATGGATGTTGAAGACGAAGACCTTGCGGCCCTGCTCGCGCTGCCGCGCTATCCTGGCCGCGATCTGCTTCACCGCGGCCGTATCCGCCCGCGGCGTCAACATGAACGCCGCATCGGTGACCAGATGGGCGCGCTTCCTGGCGAAATCGTCGAACCGCCGAAGCGATATCGCATCGCGCAGGTTCAGGACCACGCCCGGATCCAGCAGTCGGAACACTTCGCGCAATGCCTTCGCCGGGCGGGAGTTGAAGCTGAAGCCGAGCACGCTGACCTTGGCGCCGAACGCCGCCATCAGATCGGCAACCAGCAGCATGCGCGCGGCATCCACCGGCGAATAGTAGCCGTCCAGCACGTCGGCCCCCAGGATCAGCCCGAAATCCGGCCTGGTGAGCGACAGCTCCTGCGCCACCGTCTCGTAGGAGAACGGCTGTCTCCACAGCTCGAGCGGCTTGAAGCCCATCGCTCGCACGTCCGCGCTGGCGGCTGCGGTCGCGGTCACGATGTAGACCTCGAGATCGGGATAGGCCCGCTTCACCTCTCCGGTGGCCGCTTCGATCATGGCCTCGTCGCCGCGCGACTGATGGACGCTCCAGGGATCGGAGGGGAGCACGACGAGCCGGCGCGGATTGTTGCGCGGCGCGCCGTTGACGCCGACGTCCTTCCGCGCGATCTGCCACCTGCGCAGCTCGAGCAGATCGAGGGCCCACGGCGTATTCTTCGCGCTGTTGAGCCAGCCTCGCAGCTGCCTGCGTACGGGCACGGGGATCAATTGCTTCACGACATCCTCCTCGTCTGCATCAAGCGGTCGCACCGCGCTTCACGACGAAATCGATCAGGGAAAGGACCTGCTTGCGCCAGAGCAGCAGAAGGCCCGTCAGGTAGGTTACACCAAAACAGGACGACAGCAGTCCGATCCGGAAATAGGGGTTCATGCCCGGCGTCGCCTCCCGGCACAGCACGACCGCGCCGTAAGCCAGAACGATCGCACACAGGCAGCCCGCAATGGGACGCAGAAACTGGCCCCAGCTCAGGCCCAGCAGCCGGAGCGCCAGCGCGAATGTCACGGGAGTGACCACGAGCTGCGAGAACGCGAAGATCGTGGCCAGTTGGCCAATGTCGCGCGACGGCAGCAGGAACATCGCCGGCACGACCGTACAGAACTTCAGGATATTGAGCAGAAAGACGTAGTTCGGTTTGCCCAGCGCGCCGAAATAGGCGCTGTTGACGAACTGCACGGTCTGGACCGCGCCGATCAGCATCAACGGCCGCATCACCGCTTCGCTGCCGGCCCATTTCGCACCGAACAGCAGCAGGGAGAACTCCGGCGCGATCGCCGCGAGGAGCACAAAGACCGGAGACCCGACCAGCGCACCGAGGCTGACGCTGCGCAAATAGGCAGCCGCGATGCGGTCCCGCTCGTGCGCGATCCTGGACAATGCGCTGAGCGCGACGTCCATGACCGCCTGGGTGAGCAGCTGCATCAGGATGATGTAGACCCTCGCACCGACCGTATAGATGCCAAGCGCCGCAACGCCATAGAGCGACAGGATGATCATGTCGATGGTGCGAACGATGGCGAAATCCAGCAGCCTGTTCAGCACGACGTGGATGCTGTAGCCCGAGAGCTCGCGGAAACTTTTCATGTCGTGGCCGCGCATCGGCAGCCAGCGCGGCTGGCTCCAGAGCCACAAGCCGCTGATCGCGCTCTGAACGACCACCTGGATCACGAGGCTGAGAGCGCCAAACCCGGCATAGGCGCAGGCGATCCCCACGACGCCGGACACGGCGGTTGCCACCATGGTCCTGACCGCGAGCACGCGAAAATCCATCTGGCGCTTGTAAAGCGCCTCCTGGAACAGGGTCGCGGTCCCGATCGGAAGCGAAAGACTGGCGGCCGTCAGCAGCGGCGCGAGCCCCTGCACGCCGAGCCAACGCTCGATATCCGACGCAAGGAGGACAATCAGAACCGCCAGAAGCGTCGAAGCGGCGAAGGAGCAGAAGAAGGGCAACGTCACGTCGGCGGGCGTGAGCGTCCGTCGCTGGATCAACGCGTCACCGAAGCCGAATTCCGCGATCGAGCTCAACAACAGGAGGATGAAGGCGACGAGCGCGGCGAGGCCGAAATCCGCCGGGTTGAGCAGCCGCGCCAGCACCAGGAACAGGACGAACGACAGCGCCCGGCCGCCCCAATTCTGTGCAAGCGACCAGAACAAGGCAACCACGACCTGATGTTGTTTGCCCGGCGTGACGTTCATCAACAATTCGACCCAATTCCGACAGATCCAACCACAATCGCAGGCTAGATGACGTGGCACGCGATGCTGCCGCGACGTCACCGTCTTCGATCACTGCGGAGCAGTGATTGCTCCGGACATTACGACGGAGTGATGGCAATCAGATGAGTGCCGTCACGTTTCCCATTTAGAGTGGAAGTGAGTTCAAATCGTGGACTACACTCCAATCGACCTTTGCGAAGTGATGCAAGATGGATGCCTTGATGAATTCGCCTGCTCAGCGTTCTCTCCGCAACTCCAGGCGTTTGCGCGTGGCGATCTACGCACCGCATTTTGCGGAATATTCCTACCGGCTCGCATCGGGATTGGCGCATCATTGCGACGTCCGCCTCGTGCTCAACGCCAAGGACGCGAACCAGCAATGGGAACTTGCCGATATCGCCGTGGCCGCGCCCTTCGAGACCCGCGTCCGCGACCTGAGCCTGCGTCGCGGCGGCGCGATCGGCATCCCCGCGTCCTTCATCGACATAATATCGTTTCGTCCGGACGTGATTCATTGTCACGAAGTTCCGGAAATCTACACGTCGAAGCTGATTCAGCTGCTCCGTCCGCTCGGCATTCCCCTAGTGCTGACGGTTCACGATGCGATACCGCATTCGGAAGGTGGCTCCGGCACCTCGCCGCGTGAAGATGCCTGGCGTGGACGCATGCGCGCTGCCGCATCGATCGTCACGACCCACGGCGAAAGCTGCATCGCGGATTTTCGCCGCGCGTCACCTGACTTCAAGGGCGACACGGTTTCCAGCATGCACGGCGTGCTGATGGTTCCGCCGGCAGGAGGCGCGATCGCCGCACCCGAATCCGCGCGCATCCTGTTTTTTGGGCGGATGTGGGCGTACAAAGGCCTCGACGTCTTCATCGACGCGATCGACATGTTGAACCGGCGCGGCGTAGCCCATGAGGCGATCGTTGCCGGCCGCGGCCCGGAGATGACGCGGCTCGGCGCGCGGATGGAGGCGATGCCGACCGTCAAGACGATCAACGCCTATATTTCGCCTGGGGATACCGGGCGGCTGTTTCAATCCGCCACGGTGGTCGCCCTGCCCTACAAGGATGCAACGCAGAGCGGCGTGCTCGCATCGGCCTACGGCAATTCCCGTCCCGTCGTTGCCAGCGCCACCGGCGGCATCCCCGACGTCGTCACCGACGGCGTCAACGGGCTGCTGGTCCCGCCGGGTGACGCCGCCGCATTGGCCGATGCGCTCGAACGCGTGCTGACCTCGAAGCCCCTTGCCGCGACACTGACAGACGGCGCACGCCAGACCGCCGCCGGCATCTTGAACTGGGACCACATCGCCGAGCAATTGCTCGGGTCCTATCACAAGCTCGCCGGCCGTACCGTGAGCTGACGGCGACGGCACGCGCGCCTCAAGCCGATTGCCCGACCTTCAGCGGTCGAAAGAACATGCCCCGGATCGCCCCGTCCAACAGGCGCCTCAGCCTCACCTCGATCAGCTCATAGCTGATCACGCTCGCGACCAACGACAGCACCAGCCCGAGCGCGATGAAGGCAGCCCACAGCAGCCAGCGATCGACGCCGACAGCAACCAGCTTCAGGCCGATCACCTGCAGGGGGAACAGCACGAAGGGATGCACGAGATAGAGGCTGTAGCTGATCTTGCCGACATATTGCAGGGCCGGCGCACTCAGGGCCCTGCCGAGGCCCGACTCCGGGGCAAGCGCCATGCCGAACAGCAGGAAGCCGGGCAGCAGCCCCACGAACGGGTGAAGCAGCACCAGGCTCGCAAACATCGCTGCTCCGCAAGCAAGCCCCGCGATCAAGCCGAGACGCCCCGGAATCGAGATACGAAAGCCGGTGGCGCTGAACAGCATGCCGATGCAGAAGAAGGCCGTGATCGGCCAATGCAGAAGACAGGCGATGCCGAGCAGGATCAGGGGCGCAGTCAGCAGCCTGCCGCCGCTGCGCCACATGGAGAATGTCAGTGCGAACCAGATGTAGAATGCCCATTCGTAGGTCAGCGTCCAGGCATTCTGCTGGGCAATGGGCAGGCCGAGCGCATCCTGCACGAAGAACAGGTTGGCGGTGAAGATGGCGAGATAGCTCGGCAGATCGATGCCACGGAAGAACTTGTAGGCGACGATCGGACCTATCGCGAACAGTGCGAGATGCAGCACGACGAACACCGGCATGATGCGCAGGACGCGATCGAAGAAGAACCGCGGCAGCGACCCATGCCGTACCAGGCTCGCCGGGATCAGAAAGCCGCTGATCATGAAGAACAGCTCGACACCGTGCCCGCCGACATTGATCACCGATTGCAGCCAGGCCCAGAGCGGCGGCAGGAATCCGGGATCCGGGATGTCGTACATGCCGCCCTTCGGCATGTCGTAGAAATGATCCATCAGCACGCTCAGCGCCGCAATGCCGCGCAGCCCCTGGACCGACGGGACGAACGATCCGTCATAGGCCGGGCCCGCCTGGTGCGGAATCCTGGTCACTCTGCGGCCCCTTGGGTGCTGAGCGCAGGCTCGATGACCACCCTCTTTCGGCGCGCCGAGCGGAACCGGTGTCCATAGGCAATACTGGGCTTCTCGACGAACGAGAACGTCATCCAGCTGACGGCAAGCGACAGCGCCAGGGTCAGCAGCAGGAACAGCGACCATCCGAGCGGCCCGTCGCCGAACCAGACGAGCCGGTGGACGAAGACGATCACGAACGGCGACATCAGGTAGACCGAGTAGCTGATCACGCCGACAAAGGCCATCGGACGCCACGCCATTCTCTCGCCGAACACGGCAAAGCCGATGAAGACCAGCGCGGCGCAGACATAGGCCGCTCCGATCGAATAGCTGTAGAAGAAATTCTCGTGATACACGCCGCCGAACCGCCGGTCGGACAGGGTGACGGCGAAGATCGCATACAGCAGCGTGCAGACGGCCACGTGGCTCCATCGCAGCCTCCCGCCGATGACGGTGTCGCGAATGATCTTGCCCAGGAACATCGCCGACAGGTTCAACCCGACCTCCATCACCGAGGAGACCATCCTGCTCTCGACGAAGAGCGCAGCGCTGGTTCCGACCAGCGCGGCCCCAACCACGATCGCCACCGCCGTGAAGCGCTGATTCAGCAGTCCCATCGCGAACAGAATGGTGCATCCGACGTAGAACAGCAGCTCGATCGCCAGGGTCCAATAGAACACCCAGAGGTTCGGGACATTCACGAAGGTCTGCAACATCGTCACGTTCGCAGCGACCTGCCCGAGCGGATAGACCTTCGAGTCCAGCAGATACATCGTCACCAGCCCGATGACGAGCGAGGTCCAATAGGCCGGATAGAGCCGGAAGAAGCGACTGATCGAGAAATCCCGCACCGGCGTGGCGCTGTCGGGAAAGCTGAACGGAATGACGAAGCCGCTGACGAAGAAGAACAGCACCACGCCGAACCGGCCGAAGTTCATATAGTAGCCGAACACGTCGTGGATGGGCCAGTAATAGGCGCCCGTCGGATGCTTTTCGACGATCACCTCGAACACGTGCTGGACCAGGACCGCTAACACGGCAATGCCGCGCAGCGTGTCGATGAATGCGAGCCGTTTATGCATCGTTCGTTCTCACCTGCTTCCGCTCGCCGCCGGCATGTCCGGGCGGAAACCTTCCAATGGCGGCAGCGGCGGCTTCATGACGATTGGCACGGTGTCGCCCGCCCGTGCGGAGGCCGCGCGCCGCGAAAATACCTCGCTGAAGCTCAATGCGATGATCAGGAGACCGGATGCCGGGCCGTAGTTCAGCACCGTGATCGTGAACAGGTTGACGATGAAGATCAGCGTCAACTTGTACACGTCTGTCGCTCCGAACGTTGCCCGGAACACCATCACCATGAACGCGACAAAGGGCAGGCCGAACATCAGGTAGGTCCCGATGTAGAAATTATCGACGGGCACCCAATAAGCCGCGAGCGGCGAGAACAGCTGCTGCGGATAGTTGAAGCAGCCCGCGCCGCAACCGGTCACCAGGCCGACCGGCATGAGCTGAGTCAGGTAGATGAACGGCTTCTGCCAGCTGTTGTTGATGCGATCGAGGATGCTGAAGAGGGTCGAATGCGGCACCGCCGCGGTCCCCGAAGCGACCACGATCATGAAGAACGGCACGAAGATCGAAGCATACGACCACAGCGCGATGGTCCGGATCGCGGGAAAGCGCGATCTCTCCGGCAGCATCCGCACCAACACCAGCAGGATCAAGTAGAGCACGAGGACGATCATGGTCGTCTTGCTGGTGGTCAGCTTGGTGGCATAGATCGCGATGGAACCGAGCAGGAGACACCAGGTGGTGCTCATGCGAATCGACGTGATCGCGAACGACACCAGGATGAAAAAGGCCGCCATGGTGTTGTCGGCCGCAAAGCCCATGAGGCGCTGGTCGTCGCCGCCATAGGCCCACCACAATCGGCCGGCCTCGCGGACTGCGCCGAAGGACTCGTATTTGTAGCCCACCCAGGGCATCAGGTAGAATTTGGTCAGGAACACGCCGATCACCGACAGGTAGAAGGTCACGGCGATGACCGACAGAAGCTTCTTGTATGAGCCGAGGCTCGAGTCGCAGAAGCAGAATCCGACGAACACCGGCAGCATCATCTTGAACGACGAGACCGCTGCGTTGACCGTACCCAGCATGAAATAGCCGAGCACGAGCGACAGCATGATCTGCACCAATACCAGGAGGGCCAGGGTACTGCGATTGCGCAAGATGCAATGGACGAAGAACTGGATCAGGCACAGAATCGCAATGGCGTCGGGCACGTACCAGAGCGCGTTCATGTGATAGATGCTGGTGTAATAGCGGATCACGCCGCCAAAGGCGTCGCGGACCAGATAGGCGCCGAGCGCGATCGCCTCGATGTTGAGGCTGATCAGCGTCATTCTGGGCTGTTGCAGCGCGAGCATCGTCATATGCGGCTCAGTTCGTCAGCCGCGCCGAGCGCGCGGGAGCCCCCGCGAAATCCCGACGGCTTCCGAGCGCATTCCGCATGAACTTGCCGCCGGGAATTTCGATGTAGAGATAAGTGAAGTGCGAAACCGCCAGAACCGCGGCCAGCGAGACCACGAGGTTCAACGTCGCCGGCAGGCCTGCCCAGACCGAATCCAGCGCGGCGATCCGCCCTGCCCCCACGGCCCGCACGAAATACTCGGCGAGCAGCACCACGAGCGCGTGCACCATGTAGATCGAGTAGGAACGTTTCCCGAGCCAGACCAGCGGCCTGGCCACCAGCATCCGCGGCACCATCAGCGCATCCGGAAAGGCCAGCAGGCTGCCGAGGAACACCGCGAACGTCACGGGCGCGAGGAAGGTCGACGCAGGACTGGTCTCCGCCAGGGACACCAGCACGATGCTGGCCGTCATGGCGGCGAATTGCAGCGCGCCCTGAACCGCGGGGCCCGGCCTGGTCGGCAGGCGATCGACGATCCTGACCGTGAGCACGCCTAGAAAGAAGCTGACGAAGCAGCGCAGGATACCGAAGTCGGTCTGAAGCCCGAGGCTCCTCTTGTCGAGCACGAAGATGATGAAGACCAGGCTTCCGACCGCCAGCGCGCCGCAGAGGACGTAGAACAACAGCAGGGAGCGCAGGCGCTGGGCAAAGAGAATAATCAGGCCGAACACCAGGTAGGTGTAGAATTCGACGCTGATGCTCCAGCTGGGCGCGTTCCAGCTGAGATAGTTGATCAAGCCCATCGAATGCAGCAGCAGGACGTTGAGACCGAAGGAATAGGCATTGTTCACTTCGAAGGCCGCGGGCGCGGCCACGATGACGCCCGCCATGACCAGGCTGATACGCAGGAGACGAAACAACAGATTCGCCATCAGCATGACGATGTGCAGCGGATAGACCCTCGCCAGGCGCCGCACCATGAACTCGCGCAGCGAGAAGCGTCCGAACTCGCTTTCGACGTAGCTGAGCGCCATGACGATGCCGCTGAGAACGAAGAACAGATCGACCAGCAACCAGGAGCTTCTGAAGAACGAGCAGTTGATCCACGCATTGTGCGGGAACGCCGCGAGGAACGTCGGCATCAGCAGCAGATGGTGAATCACCACCGACGTCGCGGCGATGCCCCGGATGCTGTCGAGCGGCAGGACATGCGCCTTCTCACGATGAACCAACTCCGTCACATCAACATTCCCAGCTATTGCACCGCAGTACTGTGTATCAGGACTCGCGCGCGTTCAATCTCTGCGATCGCGGACTCGCATTCGGCGCATGACGGTCGACGATAATTTCAACGCTCGCAGTTCGTCCGGACATGCGAGCGCCAAGTTCACGCCACTTTTTTTGTTTGAGACCGCCGCGCATCGGCGCGCAATCAATTCGGCCGGGATCATTGCGAGCATTTGCGTACAAAGTGTGCGCGAAATTCGGCGGTGTTGCGATGCAGGCCCGGCGCACGAGATGATTTTCTGCCGTGAATTATCGCAGTGAAAAATTTTCTCCGTACGGGGAACAATGAAACGCGGCGCGACTTGTGTCGGTTCTGCGACACGCCGGTCCGCGAGTGCCCGACATGTTTTCAAGTTGCAACATTCGTGAGCGCGACATGCCGATCTCGCAGGCATTGTAATCCGTGTCTTTGCAACCGGTGCAAGTCTCAGAGCATCTGTTCGTCATCGACGATCGCGCGTCAGCTTTTGCGCCGCACAAAAAGATGACACAGTTACCTGACAAGTTTCGCCTGTTCTCTCATTGCAACACAAGCAAGGAACACGGATGGGCCGCGGACTAACACGTCGTCATGCACAACCGCGATGGCTATCGACCGTCTTGATAGGTTCTGCGCTGATCGTTTCGAGCGTCGATGCTTGCCGGGCTCAGTGCGTCGAATTTTCGGGCCGTGCCTCGCAACTGGAACTCGACACCTTCGTCAAGTCACCCTCCTCGCTTCTGGAGCGGTTGCGCAATGACAAGGAGAAGCTGAGATTTCAGCTCGCGACCTATCTCGCCACGAATCCGTCGGTGTTGCCGTCGGTGCAGACGCTGATCTCTTCATCGGCCTCGGCCGACCGCTCCTCCATCGGTGCCGCACTGCGCATTGCCGAAGGGAGGTGCACGTCGACGAAGCCGGAGGCTGCACGCAAGATCAGGGATTTCGTGCAGCGGATCGGTGATCTCAACGTGCAAGCAGGTTATTCCGCCGCGGGAGACGACGCCTCTGGCATCCAGATTCAATCGCAAGCCAGGAGTTCGACGCCACCGCCCCGGGGCGGGGCGCTGCTCGACGGCGAATGGAAGACCAAGCTGGCCAATCCCTTCAAACCCGTCCCCCTTCCGAACTGATCAGCGACCGTCAGAGGCAGCGAAGCAAACCAATGTACCAACCCAGAGAACATTTCCAGTCGGGACACCGATTCGGCATCGAATTCGGCGGAGCGGTCCTCAGCTTCGAGCGCGTCACGGACGTCCTGCGCCGGCAATGGCCGGTCATCGCGGCCTGCACCGGAGCTTCGCTGGCCCTGGTGATGGTCTATCTGGCGCTGGCGCAACCGATGTACACGGCGAATGCCCGCATCATGATGGACACGCGTCAGGCACAGGTGCTGGACAAGGACAGCAACGCCAGCAGCGCGCTCATCGACACCGGCTACGTCGACAGCCAGGTCGAGGTCATCAATTCGGACGACCTGATCCTCTCGGTCGTCCGTCGCCTGAAGCTGACGGAGGATCCGGAGTTCAATGGCTCCAATCCGGGCCTGCTGTCCATCGTCCTCGGCAAGGTCATGTCGCCGTTTGGCTCCCGCGAGCCGCCGTCCCAGGAGCGGCTCGAACATGCCGTGGTCGAGACGGTTCAAAAGAGCCTGAGAACCGAGCGCGTCCTGACGACGTATGTCTTGTCGCTGAATTATCGCGCGCGAAGCCCCGACAAGGCCGCCAAGATCGTCAACGCCATCGCCAATGCCTACCTCGTTGGCGCGCTGGAAGCCAAATATCAGTCCACCAAGCGGGCAACCGAATGGCTTCAGCAGCGCAGCATCGAGCTGAGCGAGCAGGCAACCGCCAGCGACCGTGCCGTGCAGACCTTCAAGGCCGAAAACAATATCGTCGGAACCAGCCGCGGCCTGATGTCCGAGCAGCAATTGTCGGACCTCAATACCCAGCTGGTTCAGGCGCGGGCGTCGACGGCCGAAGCCAAGGCCCGGCTCGACCGGATCACCGCGATTTCAGACCAGGACGTCGCACAATCGACGGTGACCGACGCTCTCAACAACTCCGTCATCACCCGCCTGCGCGCGCAATATCTGGATCTCCAGGCCCAGTATGCCGACTGGTCGAGACGCTACGGCAAGCAACATCTTGCGGCGGTCAATCTCGCCAACAAGATGGATGAGCTGCGCAAGAACATCGCCGACGAGCTGCGTCGGATCGGGGACGCCTATCGCAGCGACTATGAGATCGCAAAGAGCCGCGAAGCCTCGCTCGAGAAGAACGTCAAGGAGCTCGTCGCCCAGGCCGGCGATACCGGCCAGGCCGCAGTCAAGCTGCGCGACCTCGAGAGCGCCGCGGACACCTACCGCAACCTCTACAACAATTTCCTCGAGAAGCTGCAGAGCGCGACGCAGAATCAGAGCTTTCCGCTCAGCGAGGCGCGCCTGATCAGCACCGCCACCAAGCCCGAACGCAAGAGCTCGCCGCGCACCGTGCTGGCGCTGGTGGGAGGCCTGGTCGGCGGCCTCTGCCTCGGCTTCGGTGTCGCGTTCGGGCGCGAACTGCTCAGCGACGTCTTGCGGACCCCCGCCGAGGTCGAGGACGAGCTCGGCGTCAAGTGCCTCGGGGTCCTGCCCGACATTCGTCCGCCGACGACGACCGGCGCGTTGCTTTCGACGTCGGCCAAGACAAGCTCGGCCGATCTGTCCCGCTACGTCGTCGATCATCCGTTCTCGCGGTTCGCCGAGACGTTGCGCAACATCAAGGTGTCGATCGACGTTGCGCGCCTGACCCGCGAGATCAAGGTGATCGGCATCGTGTCTTCCCTGCCAAAGGAAGGAAAAACGACGGTGGCGGCCAACTTCGCGCAGTTGATCGCCCTTACCGGACATCGCACCGTCCTGATCGACGGCGATCTGCACACGCGCTCGCTGACCCGAGAGCTTGCCCCCAACGCCCAGAGCGGACTGGTGGAGGCTCTCAGCGATCCGGCGAGCCTCGGCTATCATGTGCAGCGAAGCAAGGAGACGGGCCTGGATTTCCTGCCCTCCGTCGTCGCGTCCCGCATGGTCAATTCGGCCGACGTCATTGGATCGAAGGCGATGGCCGAGCTGCTCAAGGTGCTGAGAGAGCACTACGAGTACATCGTGATCGATCTTGCCCCGGTGATGCCGGTGGCGGACTCCAAGGCCGTCAGCCTCCTGATCGACGCCATGGTCTACGTGATCGAATGGGGGCAGACGACACGAAGCGCCCTACAGGAGTCGGTTTCCGGATCGGAAGTCCTACAGAAGAAGCTGCTCGGCGCCGTGCTCAATCGCGCCAACCCGAAGATGCTCAAGCGCATCGAGGCGTACAAGGGAAAGCACCACAACAGCTACTACGTCGAGCATACCTAGGCAGAGGCGCGGCGCCGCGCCCAGCCGACCTGGAACGACCGCGGGCCCGTTGCCATTTGGCAGCGGGCCCTTTTTCGTGCTTTGCGGAACTGTTGGGTGAAGGCGATCGCGCGCGCCTCGCCTGCGAGACCGGAGCTTGCGTCAAGCCGACCCGGACCTACTCCGGTCTCCGTATTCGTCCGGAATCCACAACTTGCAGTTATTGCTCTAGCCAAAAGCAAGGATTGACGAAGACGGCGACGGCTAGGACAGTGCGCCAATTGGCCAACGTTCATCGATAAGACGCGACAATCCGGTCTTCGACGTCTCAAATGCCGAAACTTTGGGCACCTATCTTTCCGGGTTCTCTGAGGCTACTCTCGGCTCATATTTGTAGTTCCTTTCCGGCGGGCTCGGAATGCTGATCGTCCTCACGATTTTGACCATTTGGGTGCTGCTCAACATCCTGTTCGTGTTGATCGTGGTTCCTCCACGCAAGGCGCGTCGGCAGCCGATGGCGGCGCCGACACTCTCACCCGCGCCCATCGATCCGAGCCGGCGGGAGATCGAGCAGGACGAACCGTTCTCGATCCGCCATGTCATCGTCTCCGTTGCGATGGGGGCTTTCTTCGTGCTGGTGCCGCCGCTGCTCGCCCTGCGGGATGCGATCATGCGGCTCTTCGGCAGGTCGACACGCGACGGAACCTGAGCTCCGGCGCCTGCCGTTTCAGATCATCGGTTAGATCATCGGGCCATTGAGCCGTCAGTAGGCTTCCTGGAACATCACCGCGGACGCCGTGCGGGCCATGATCTTCAGGTCGAGCCAGATGCTCCAGTTGCTGACGTACCAGACGTCGTACTCGACCCGCTTTTCCATCAGATCGATCGTCGGCGTCTCCCCTCTGAACCCGTTCACCTGGGCCCAGCCGGTCAATCCCGGCTTCATGTGGTGCCGGTAGACGTACTTGCTGATCAGCTCGTCGTAATAATTGTCATGGGCCAGCGCATGCGGTCGCGGCCCGACCAATGACATATCCCCGCGCAGCACGTTCCAGAGCTGCGGCAGTTCGTCGATGCTCGTCATGCGCAGGAAACGCCCGATCTTGGTGACCCGGGCATCCCGCTTGGTCGCCTGGGCGATGGTCTCGCCGTTCTCGCAAACGGTCATGGTTCGGAACTTCCAGATCTCGAACGGCCGGCCGTTGAAGCCGCGGCGCGATTGCCGGAATATGACGTTTCCGGGGGAGTCCAGCTTGATCAGCACGGCAACGGTCAGCAGCAGCGGCGTCAGCATCACCAGCGCGAACACGGCCACGCCAACGTCGAGGCAGCGCTTTTGCAGCCGCTCCAGAATGGTGAGAGGCGGCCGCTGGATTTCGACCGCGACGGTTCCACTGACCGGCAGGAAGGGACGGGCCACGAGATCGGCGACCGGGTCGTCCGGCAGCAGGCGTATGGGCTGTGGAACCGCGCGCAAGTACGGCCCCAGCTTGCGAAGCATCGGCAATTCGTTCCAGTCGATCGCAAGCAGATATTCGTCGACGTCGGCCGAACGCGACTGACGGATCACGTCACGAATCTGGCGCTCCCACTGGCCGTCGTCCCGATCGGCTCCGAGCACGAAATGGCGCATCACGTCGAAGCCATTCCTCCGCAGGTCCTTGAAACGGCTCGACGTGAAGTCGAGCGGCTTGAGGCTGAGCAGGATCACCTTGCGGTCGACCAGCCGGCTTCGCGCAAAGCTGGTGCCGAACACCGCCTGCCAGACGAAGCGGAGGCTGATCAGGCCGAGCCCGCCGATCACGGCAAACACGATGACGGTGCCGCGCGACAGATTGTCTGTCGATTTCAGCAGGAAGGCCGCAACGGCAAGGATCGTCAGCGACATCAGCCAGATCATCACCGCCTTTCGAAGCTGCCAGACGACGTTGAGCAGACGGTGGGTGGCATAGACGTCCCGGAAATAGGCGACCGCGACGAACACCACACCGACAAACAACCCTGCTCCCACCGAAGCGCCGTCATTGGGCGAGGCGACCGCTGCGCCGTACAACGAAGCCCCGGCGGCATAGCTCAACAAGATCAGCAGAAAGTCAGCCGCCATGACGACGATCTGAAATGGCCTCTGAAGAGAGCCACCGCGCGTCGACGACAGCGTGTGAGCGTTTTCAGAACCATAAGTTGCAACAGCCATTCGAACCTCTGCTTATCGTAGAGAGTGCCTGACGCTCATCGTGATGCTGAAGACTCGTCACTTCCCCGCACGGAAAGTGTTGGTTGATCGCAGCGACATTGTGGCGCTGCACGCAAAACTTTTGCGGCGCAAGGATCGTATGTCGCGTTGAAATGCGCGGTGAAATTCGTCGCGCTGAAAATGTCGTCACAGTGATGACATAGGAGCGAACGCGTTGCCCTATTTTGAATCAAGTTCCACATCCGGGGCGGCAGCTGATCGTTGCGCGAGCGTCTCGCCGCCCATCTTTCAGGCGACGCAATTGCTCAGGCTCGCCGGGCGGCCCGCGAGAATTTCGATGGATTTCTATCTGGGCGTGCGTCTGGAAATTCGATTCAGGCATGCAATTCTGGCCGAGCGATCATTCGCGTTGCCCGCATGAGCAATCGGCAAAAACTGCCGCGCCCTTCTTTTGGCGTGATCGAGCCGGAGAACAGGGACGCTGCCTCGCCGAATGCACGCTGTTCGTTGCATGGAAGCTCCTGGGGTGCCGGCGACTTGGGAAATTTTTTCGACCACCCGATCGATTGAGCGCCATGATATCTCTCGCCCGACCACGTCCGTCCGTTCCCAAACCGCAATTGCCGGAGGGAGTCCGAATCTATGCGATCTCGGATATTCACGGATGCGCGCATCTGCTCCAGCCCATGTTGCGGGTGATCGACGCCGACGTTGCCCGCAGCCGACCGCGCTACGCGGTCGAGGTCTTCATGGGTGATTACATCGATCGCGGCCCGGATACGCGCACTACACTCGACGTCCTGGTCGAACGGAGCCGTCGTGGAAACGCGGTCTTCCTCAAGGGAAACCACGAGGCGTTCCTCGTCAGCGTGTTCGAGGACCCTTCCCTGTTCGAGGATTGGATTGCCGTGGGCGGCGCCCAGACGTTGATGTCCTACGGGCTCCCACCGCCGGACCTGAAGCGCGACGAGCCCGCATCGATCATGCGCGATCTGATCCGGGCAATGCCCACCGAGCATCTGGAATTCCTCGACAATCTGCGGCTGAGCTTCAGCTGCGGGGACTTCTTCTTCGTCCACGCCGGCGTTCGCCCGGGCGTTCCCCTGGCCGAGCAGGCCGAGCGCGATCTGCTCTGGATCCGCGAAGAATTCCTGCGCAGCGAGCAGCAGTTCGGCAAATATATCGTGCATGGTCACACGCCGGTCCGCAGCGCCGAATTCCTGGCGAACCGCGTCAACATCGACACCGGCGCCTATGCGACCGGCAACCTGACCCTGATGAGTATCCAGGGCAGCCGCATGCTCGCGGTGTGAGTTGACGAGGGTTTGCCCGCTACAGCTGAAGCGCGCTGCGATTAGTTGAGCAGGCCGGGCTTCTCCAGCCCCGCACGCTTTCCAGCCATCCAATCGCTCCAGGCCCGCTCGTGCTTGACGTAGAGCTCCAGCCAACGCTCGCCATGCCCGGCCTGACGGACACGGCGCGCTTCGACAAGGAAGTCAGCGCCGAGGCGGGCGCCTGGATTATCGAGGGCTTCGAACTCGGCCGTCTCCGAGATCGTGAGGCCGACAAGCACGCGTTGTCCCGCGCCATCCACGATGTAGCGCCGGGGCGCGTCCCTCTTCGGCTCGCTCATCTCGCCATGCCCCATTGGTATCAGTGAGATCCCGCGTCCTGCCAGCGCATCGGACGCGGCGCTAAAAGGCTCGCCGGGCGTGGCCGAACGTTGAGGTGGGAGTTGCACCGTCTGTTCGGCGCGCGGCGCCACGGGATGATCTCGCGGGACTTCGCTGGACGCGCCAAGCACGCAACACGTATCCCGAGATGAGTCCGGCACTGAAGATGAAAGTGGAGACGAATGCAGAAGTCATGGGAGTCGCCCTGGATAGTCCGGGCACTTATCAAGAGCGAGCACTGTGTCGACATCATGATTCCTGCCGCCCCCTGGACGCCGAAAGATTGTTCATGCCTGATCTCTCGCGTGCATGCGGCGTAATCTCGCGCGCGGCGATCGCAGCGATCAGAATCACTCCATGACGAAGCACTCTATATAGAAGGACGTCATAGAGAGACGTCCTCGCAGGGCCCGGCCCTCCAGCACCGTTGCCGTCGGGCGAGCCCGACTGCGGTTTCCCGCGAACAGGAAATTTCGGGCCGGCCAGCCGGCCCACGCCCTTGCAACCGTCCGGAACCCGTCGCATTATTTGGCATCGCATTTTACGAGGGATTCAATCCAATGAACTTCCGCGCTGTTATTCCATCGATTGCCCTGGCTGCTCTTGGCCTCGCCGTGACCACCTCGGTTGCGCCGGCCGCCGAACTCGCGCTTGCTCCGTCGCACCGGGCAGCCGCCGTCCAGGGCGGCGTTGTGCTGTGGGATGACGTCTACCCGCCCGCGATCTATGGTCCCCAGCTTCGCCCGGTCGAGGAAGTCGCCGCCCTGAAGGCGCAGGCCCGGCCGGTGTCCCAGCGCTGGTGGGGATATTGGTACGTGCGGTGACGCGCGGGAGCGCTTCGCCAACACTCAAGCGCATCACCCACAAACCGCCGCAATGCCGAGCGTCAGCAGCGGCGGTTTTTCTATGAGTTGATGAGGCGATCTCGCTGGGCAGTAAGAGGGCTCGAAGAGGGAGCTCACGTCCGGATGCGCCTGATCCGCCTGATCCGCCTGATCGATGCGCGCGGAAGGATCACCGGCGGGCTCCATGCAGGAGAAAGCGCCCACATCTGAGCGGCTTATGAGCCACCCGCAGCGCGCGGGGGGCGCCAGTGACAGGATTAAGAACAGGAGATGATCAGGATCGTTACAGGGGTGGATCAGGACTACTTCAGGTCCATCGTCCAGCAGGGGCCGACAGGTAGATGCAGAAAGGGGGTGCATCGCACTTGAGCGGCGAGGATGCTTGATAGCGCCGAAACTAAGCCTCGTTTACAGAAACCTGACTGGCCCGCGCCGAGGCGGAGCCTTGCTCGTTCAATCTTTCACAAGCGGCCCTAAACAGGCATCGCCGTGAAGCTTAGCTACGGGCCAAAAACAGACGTCCACTCTCTTCAAGCGTGCGAGTACAGATAGATCGGGCGAGTTGCCTTCATCATTCCCTCAGATCAACGGCGCGCCTTTAGCCGGATAGCGCCACGAAAATACCGGTTTGAAGGCAAGCCAAACGGGCTGGTTCGCATCTCGAAGCGGTACTTTGCTTAAGACTGTTCCTCCTCCGGCACGACTCAGCACGAGAAGAGCAGGTTATAGCGGGACACTGAACATTGAGCCGCGCCTGCCGTTTGCTGCAGTCACACATGACACTAGCCTTTGCCGCCGTTGATTCTCTTGTCGTACCCATCGCTACGGTCGCCGACATACTTATAGTTGAAGGCATCAACGCAATTGGTGGCGAAGATCAGCAGCAAAACGGCGAGTACTGAAGCAGCAGGTGAATGAATTTTCACGGATCGCCTTCCTACCCAACTCCCCTGCATTTCGACTCAAGCACGCAGAAAATGAACAGCTGCGGCGGTGATCGGGAGTGCCCGGCCTATGTAGCACCTCGGTGACGGCGGACTTGCATCCGTCGGAGAAGCTGGTCCGGAGACTAAGATGGTGTTGCCGATGCGCGGAGCGGCCATGAAAAATAGGTCATACTCGGCTTTCTCGCTGTGAGCTGCTGCCGGTTTGATCGACACTGAGTTAAGCTAATCCCACCTTGCGCTCTAACTCAACTGGTCTGAGATAACCGATGGTCGAGTGCCTGCGGGTCGTGTTGTAGAATCTTTCGATGTAGTCGAACACGTCGGCTCGTGCCTCGTCTCTGGTCCTGTAGGATTGCCCTCCGTCCGTTCGGTCTTGAGCGACGAGAAGAAGCTCTCCATCGCCGCGTTATCCAGACGTTGCCGAAACCGCTCATGCTGCAGATGATGCCGGGGTCGGCCATCAAACGCTGGTACTGCTCGCTGGTGTACTGACTGCCTTGGTCGGAGTGGTGCAACAGTACTTCCGGATTGCCGCGGCGCCAGACAGCCATCAGCAGAGCATCGGTCACCAACTGAGCTGTCATGGCGGCGCTCATCGACCAACCCACCACCCGACGTGAGAACAGGTCGATCACTGCTGCGACGTAGAGCCAGCCCTCCGCCGTCCAGAGATACGTAAAGCCGGCGATCCACTTCTGGTTCGGCCGCTCGGCAACGAACTGCCGGTCAAGGAGGTTCGCCGGCACCGTCTCGAGTTGTCGATCGCCACTATCCTTCGGCAGGCGCCGACGTCGCGGACGTGCCCGCAAGCCTTGCAGGCGCATCAGCCGTTCGATCTGGTGCAGGCCACAGTCCGCCCCATCGGCGAGCAGATCTCGCCACACCCGGCGCGCGCCGTAGGTGCGGTCGTTCGCCATGAAGCTGGCCTTGACCTTGCCGCCGAGTTCCTCGTCGCTGCGGGATCTGGCGTTGGGAGAGCGGTTCAGCCAGGAATGGAAGCCCGACCGCGATACCCCAGCGCATCGCATAGCCATGCCACCGGCCAGATCGTGCGGTGCTTCACGATGAAGATGAACTTCACGTCGCTTCCTTCGCGAAGAAGGCTGCGGCCTTTTTTAGGATGTCCCGCTCTGCCTTCAGCTTAGCGACGTTACGGCGCAGCCGCTCGATCTCTTACTGCTCCGGCCTCATCTGGCCGTGGCCGGGAAAGGCCTGCACAGGGTCGGCGCCGAACTCCTTCACCCATTTGCGCAAAACATTCTCATAACGTCCAGGTCGCGGCCCGCCTGCGCCACCGACACCCCGCGTTCCCGGACCAGCTTGACCCCTTCAATCTTGAATTCGCGACTGAACTTTCGTCTCTTCATCGCCCACCTCCGGCTCCATGAAACACCTAATCTCGGTGTCCATCAAACCGGCAGCAGTTCAGCCGAGGAGTAGGCTGCACCTCCAATCGAT
Organism: Bradyrhizobium sp. WBOS08; assembly: GCF_024585125.1. Lineage (NCBI taxonomy): Bacteria > Pseudomonadati > Pseudomonadota > Alphaproteobacteria > Hyphomicrobiales > Nitrobacteraceae > Bradyrhizobium > Bradyrhizobium sp. WBOS08. Next base: position 646,773 of record NZ_CP028988.1, read on the forward strand.
CTTACAATGCACAAGTAGGCAGTCAGCGTTAAGATCCGTCTCGAACATACAGGAAATTGGCCGGTCCGTCCTTGTATCGACAGGTGTAGCCCGCGGAACGAAGCGCTTGATCGACAGACTCCGCTCGCTCTTTTCCGCGCGATGACGGGAACAGCATCTCGTCAAACTCGACTAGGACCTGCCTAGGTCGCACGTTAGTTGTCGTCATCTTGAGGAGAACATCAACTTCCGCTCCTTCGATATCCAACTTTAAAAGTGGCAAATCAGTGAGGTTGTACTTTGCGACAAGCTGATCGAGGGTCACACTAGGAACTTCAATGTGATCTGTGTTTGTCGCATAATTGTTCTGAAAATTGATAATCGAATGGCTGACGTGAGCAGGATTGGGAGGCGCGAAGAACTTTAATACGGTGTTCTCTGTCCATAGAGCAGACGGCTCAAGGCGGAGCATATCCGCGCTCAGGCGAGAAAGTGGATATGCGGATATAGGTTGCTTTCCTCCGTCGACATATGCAGTTCGATTTTCGCGGCCCATTTCGGCCTGGATCGCTGTGAAGTGCGCAACCGCTCTAGGTGTGGGATCCACAATAATAACCGTAGCGCTATACTTGGCTGCGAATTCACAGTCAAAGCTGGCGTCTTCGCCTAACCCGCAACTGACAATGGTTGCGCCGTGAAGATCTGGCGAATCCTCGAGTATCCAGCCTCCGTAGCGAGACCCCAGTCGAACGATTTTCGCGACGCCAGGTTCAATTTTGATTCTGGGAGCAAAATACGCGCAGCGCAGACGATGAGAGATTTTTCTAAGCGTGTCCAAGGAAATGAACCTCCGAGCATCCACTACAAATCATACGGGTCGTCGTTAGCGCGAGGGAACGAAAAAAAACTTGGGTAGTCTGATTCAACAACTCCAACGGCTGACTCTCCAAGTATTGCCGACAAGACGAAATGGCGTGGAAGATGGCTGACAACGTCGACCGTTGATAGCCGGCAGAACGGCTATGCTTCGGGAGCTTATCTCTCGCGGAAGGCTCGAACAATCTGGTCCCGGAATGGCTTTATCAGATACGAAATAACTGTCCGCTCAGACGTGCGCACGAACACATCCACAGGCATCCCGGGAACCAGCTTGAGCGCTCCTAAGCGTTCGAGCTCCTTTTCTGATATGCTAACTCGGGCGAGATAATAAGGCGCTCCGGTCTTGGGATCTTGGATCGTATCGGCGGAAACTCGGCTTAGTACGCCATCCAGCTCAGGTGTGGTCCTTTGATCGAACGCAGGGAAGCGGACAGACGCCAGTTGCCCGGTTGCAAGCTGATCAATGTGCTGAGGAGGCACTTTCACTTCGGCGCGCAGCTCATCGGTTTGCGGCACGATCAGCATGATCGGCTCGCCTGCGCTTATAACCTCGCCAGCGGTATGGACTGCGAGCTGCTGCACGATGCCATCCTGCGGTGCACGAATATCAGTTCTACTGAGCTGATCTTTAGCAGCGATCTCCTTTTCGGTCAGCTGTTCAATTTGAGCTTGGACATCGCGCAGCTCTTTTGCAACTTCAGTGCGAAGATCCTCATCAATTTGAATAATCTGTAACTCAGTCTCGTTGATCTTTCCATTGGTCTGGGCCGCGCTCGTAAGCAGCTGATTCCGCTCGCCATCAAGACTTACGGCTTGCCTCTCCAGCGACGTAACACGAGAAATCGGTACTAGGTGTTGCTGCCAGAGCTCGCGAACACCAGCGAGCTCCTTGGCAATCAGCTCGATCTCCTTTGCCTTGGACGTGGACTGATCAGAGAATCCCCGCGCTTGCTGTCGAAGCTGGCCGATTTGCTCGCGTAGCTGAGCTTTCTTGCCAAGGCGCGCATTGAGCCTAACTTCGAACAGCTTGCGTTCACTTGAGATTATCCGCAAAATATCGTCGTTTGCAGACTGGGGGAGTGCACCAGGAAACTCCAGCGCCGTCTCTCCGCGCCGCTCTGCATCAAGCCGCAGTTGTCGAACCCTAAGCTCATTCAGATTCTTGGTAACAGCCGTCAGATTCGCGCGATTCAGAGTTTCGTCAAGGCGTAAGAGAGTTTGGCCGACGACGACATGGTCTCCATCCCGCACCTTCAACTCGCTCACAGTTCCACCGACCGGATTCTGGACCTTCTTGACACTACTTTCGACTACCAGTGAACCGGAGGCAACAACTGCTCCTGAAATTTCGGTGGTAGCAGCCCACCCGCCAGCGCCACCGACAAGGAGAACCAGCAGCACGCAACCGAAGACAATATGCTGGCGGAGACTTACTTCAGCTTCGTTCTCACTGCGTTTCACGGTGCAACACCCGCGTCGACGACTTTGAGTCCAGCAGGACCTATCGAGGCAGGTCGGGTGATCCTCTTGAGTACCGCCTCCTTAGGACCGAATGCCTGCACAACTCCTTCGGATAAGGCCAGGATATGATCAACGGCGACCAGAGCGGAGGGCCGGTGAGCTATCACGACGACGACGCCTTTGCGCTGTCGCACCTCTAGAATGGCTTTCGTAAGAGCCTGCTCACCTTCAGCGTCCAGATTCGAATTCGGTTCATCGAGAACCACCAGCCAAGGGTTGCCAAAAAGCGCTCGTGCTAGCCCGATGCGCTGTCGTTGGCCGGCGGATAAACCGACACCGCCCTCTCCAATGACAGTGTTATAACCACTCGGCAGCCGGACGATCATCTCGTGTACGTCCGCTGCCTTCGCTGCATCGATCACCATCCAGTCCTCGACACCATCCCGGAATCTCGCGATGTTCTCCGCGATCGTGCCCGCAAGAAGATCGACCGACTGCGGGACGTAGCCAATGTGCCGTCCGAGCTCATCAATGTTCCATTGGTCGATCGAGGCTCCGTCGAGCCGAACTGAGCCGCGAAACGCGGGCCAGACGCCCACGATCGCTCGTGCCAGCGACGACTTGCCGGATCCGCTAGGCCCGATGATGCCCAGCCCTTGACCCGCATGAAGGGAGAAGCTGACGTCCGCAACGACCACCTTAAGATCACCTGATGGACGAACTGCCACCCCTTCAAGAGACAGAGTGGACTTCGGCGCGGGTAGCAAGACCGGCGCCTTGGCGGCGGTATCATGATTGGCCAGCATGGCTTGCAAACTCAGCCAGCCCTGCCTGGCAGCCAGCAAACCTTTCCAATGAGCTATCGTCAGTTCGACGGGCGCCAACGCCCTCGCAGTCAGAATCGAACTTGCGATGATCACGCCCGCTGTCGCTTCCTGATGAATCACCAGAAATGCGCCGAGCCCCAGAATCGCAGACTGCAGGAGCATACGAAATGCACGGCCGGCGGCGCCAAACCCGGCCAAAATATCAGCGGCCTCCTGATGAGCATTCAGATACGTCAGATTTCGTTCTTGCCATCTTGCGATGACCCGACCGGTCATTCCTAGTGCGTGCAATGTTTCCGCATGGCGCACTCCCATCCCTGCAAAGCCAATCCGCGCCGAACCAGCGATCACAGTAGCTGTTGTTGGCCGGCTGGTGAGCATGCCGCTAGCTGCGGTCAGCAGGATCAAAATGATTGCGCCGATCAGCGCCGCGGCCCCGATCCATACGTGGAACGCAAAGCAAAGCCCGAGATATAGGGGCATCCAAGGCAGGTCGAACAGCGCCGCTGGCCCGGCGCTCGATAGAAAACTCCTGACCTGATCCAAATCTCTAAGAGGCTGCAATCCGTCGCCGTTGAGCCGGCTCGCCCGCGAAGTCTCGAACAGAACTTCAACAATCGTCCGGCTGAGGTCCAAGTCAAAGGAGCGGGCGAGCCTCACAAAGATTCGACTGCGAGTGGCCTCAAGAAGTCCCTGGAAGATATAGAGGAGGGTTACAAGCACACCGAGGGCAACGAGCGTCGACGCACTCCGGCTCGGCAAAACGCGATCGTAAACCTGCAACATGAAGAACGATCCCGTCAACATGAGCAAGTTAATGAAGCAGCTGAATAGCCCGACGGCGAAAAATGCCCTTCGACTCCGCCGCAGGAAAAGTTTGGCCGGAGATGCCGTTTTCAACTGCCTGACACGAGACATCAATATTTCACCGGTGAAAAATATCGCTTACAGCAAATCCACCCCAAAAGTCCGGCCTTCTTCGGGGTAGGTTAATGGCACAGATTGAGCGGCAAACCGGCTCACGTAACCATTAGAAACTTCACGCGCCAGTGGAAGTGCACTGGCACGTGAACTTCTCAATGCATCTGCGGGCGGCGACGCTCAGGTCACGCCATTCAGCCAGTCGGCATGACCGATAAGCATGATCGAGCTCTTACCTTCGAGATTGATGGCGAGATCATTTCCGACAGCACGCGCGAAAGTCGTGCTGCTCGAATCGTTCAGCAGATCGTGAATGAAGTCCTGGAAGTCGGCCACCGAACGAAGCGTAATATCCTGGCCGTTGTAATCATTGAGGACGATCTTGTCCTCATCGGCCACGAAGTCTACCAACTTGTCGCCACCAGTGTGCTGGCCGTTAGAGAAGTCGTAGTAGAACAGATCAGCACCAGCACCGCCACCAAGATTGTCATTGCCGTCACCTCCAGCAATGAAATCACTTCCGGCTCCGGCTCTCACTGTATCGTTGCCCGCGCCGAGCGAAATGTTGTCATTCCCAGCGCCCCCGACAACAGTATTGTTACCAATGCTGTCGCGGATAATATCGCCATCGGCTCCCGCAATAATCGTATCGTTACCTGCACCGCCACTCAGGACAATATTGTGCCCAGACCCTCCAATGATAACATCGTTACCGTCACCGCCAGATATGTTCTGATCTGCTCCGCCAACAAGCCTGTCGTCGCCGCTCGTGCCAATCAGTGGGGTCGTCGCCATAGATAGCTCCTCATAACACAATGTGTGAACTTGATGTAATGGTTAACACTCCATTAATGGTCTACACCTTATTATCAGTCGCTAGTCGTTTCAATCCAAAAATGAACAATATTTTTGATTTTTTCTCTCCTAAATCGATTGCCGCGCCACGCGGACCAAGGCGTCGGAAGCAGATAAATTGAGGACTACCGCGTCAACCTTGCGGAGTCGCGGTCAGCACCGCCCCAAAGCCTTCGGGCCGACTGGACGCAGCTAGATTGGCTCTACTGGAGCTCCTTGCAGCGAGCCGACACATCAGACTACGCTGCATAATTGGACGCCGGCGATCGAGGACCTTTGCGATCAATCTGCCGACGGCGGTCGGCCATCCGAACTCTGAGTTTAAGAGAGCACTGCAAGTCAAATCATCTGCCGGTTTTTAGTTTGGAGTGTTCAGCTGTGGGGTTGTCCCGCATTGCGTCCAGCGCCACTATCGAAAGGCCTCGCATTCGGCATTGAGCAGCGCAGCATTTTATTGCAATAGAAGGAAATTCACAGATAAATGCCCAACTGGCGTCTCACATATGGCCACCTTAGGAGCGCTCAGGAGGTGCCAGAAGCCCTACTTTGCTAGGTCAGAGGCATGCGACGCGGCACCGCACGGACACTCCTGGAGATTGCCGCGATGCTTGCGAGAATTCTTCCGCAGCTGCCCCATTGGCTTGCAGCCTATCGCCAGCGCGAAAAGCTCGGCGCCTCGCTCTGGGTGAAATTGCAGAAGATGTAACGCGCCTCGAAAAAGTAACTGCTTGCAGGGGTGTAAATCAGCCGGGGATCGAATCCGCTCGCCAAATGGCCAATACCCGGCCTTCAGCGACTCTGTCATCCCTCAATTCCTGGATCGGGCTTGGAAAGTTGAAGGGAGACCGCTCGAGATTTATTCTCCTGAAATCACCATTGCGAATGTCTGAGTTAAACCAGATCGATTTATCAGACGTCAGAATGATATACTTGAAGCCGGCCCGTTTAATATTGGCAATCAGCCGCTGAGCATCGACGAACGAAAGATGAAACAATACTTCTCGGCAGATGGCCACATCGCCCGATTCAATTGAATTCTGCGTTGCATCCGTACACAAGAAGCGTCGGCGATCACCTCCGAACCTTGCAATGTTCGTCTTGATCACGCTAGGCACGACATCAATGCCAAGGTAGTTGAAGTCCCCCTCCACTGCCTGCATCCAATTGAAATCGCCACACCCGATGTCGACGAGTTGACGACACTCGATTTGCCTCAAAAAATCCGACAAGCTCTGAATAACCTTCTCGGCCGCGTGGGCGGTGGAGCCAACACCCGACAGGCTTTCCTGACCATTCGCCTCAACCCAGACATTCTTGGAATAGATCTGAGAGAAGACGTCCCCCATGTCTTTCGATCGCATGTAGGCAGTGAACCTGCCGCGACGGTTTCTAACCTTGTCCCACGTTTCGATCAGACCGCATCGAAACAGGAGGTGTCGCACGACTTCCTTCAATGATTGCTTGTGATCGTACATCAATCTCCTCCCTCAACCCGCCGGGAATCGGGAGAATGATGACGCTCCCTCAAGGGCCGTGCAGGATTCCCTGCATAGATCGTCCACGGCAGCAAACTCTTAACGGTTACTGCCCGCGCCCCGAGGACGGCCCCCTCACCAACGACGACGCCGGGTCCGACAAAGGCTTCGGCAGCTACCCACGCATTTCGTTCAATACGAATCGTTGCTGCGAACAACTGGAAATCCGGATCGTCGACGTCGTGCGAGCCGCAACATAAATGAGCTCCCTGTGAGACGAGGGAATACGGCTCGAGGATGATTCGATCCATCGAATAGCAATTTACGCCGCGCCCCAGACACGAAAACGGTTGAAGTTCGAGATTGCGTGGATGCCAAATTCTCACTCCTGGATAGATCTTCGCGGTAGGTGCGATCTTGCCGCCAAAGGTTCGCACCAAGACCCTGCGCCAAGCATGAAAGGGGACAGGAGTCCATATTCCGAAGCCATTCCAGACAATGCTCCAAATCAGCCGCTCGAAACGGTTCTTCAGCGTGAAAGTCGCCCCACCCTCGCGGGGATTTGTTTCGACCGCTTTCAGGATTTCCGACATGCGGCCACCGCTTCTGAAATCATGTCAACCAACGTTCGACTTACCGAACGGGCGTCGAAGTGAGTATCGAAACATCGCCGCGCCGCGCTGCGCATGGCGTGTACTTGCTCAGACGGCAATTCCAGATACGTCCTTAGCAATCTGGCTATGCCTGCCTCGTCGTCATCGTCTACCAGACCGGCACCGCTGGCTTGCACCTCACGCCAGATGTTAACCTTGTTCGTTATCAAAACTGGCGTATCGCACGCGAGCGCCTCCGCAACGACGATGCCAAAGTTCTCCTGATGGGAGGGCAAGATAAACGCGTCGGCAGCGCGGTACACCTCCCATTTTGCATCGCCCAGGAGCACTCCCGGCCAATGAATACGATCCGCTATTCCTCGAGCTTCGGCCATCTGCATCAATTCGTTCTGAAGCCCCACTTGATCGGGCCCCGCAATGACCAGGTCAACGTCTCGATACTCATCCGATAATGAGGCAAAGGCAGACAGCAGAAGGTCGCAACCCTTCTTTGGATGGATGCGACCCAAAAACAACAGAAAGCGCCGACTGCCGAGCGCGGGCAATCGCCTATGAAAGCTATTTCCATCCAAACTCTCAATATGAGACGGACGAGTAGTCCCGTAGCCCACCACGAACTCACGGTACTTCTGGCAAAAGAACTCCCCTCGAGCCAGTCGCCGCTCCTCGTCGGTCGTGAACAGAACAGCATTTGCGTTGGCGAGAAGCGGCCCTTCGCTAAAAAACCACAAGAGTTGCTTCACGCAATGCTTCAGGGGATAATTTTTCCGAAACCACGGGTCCATCATTCCATGCGGAAAAACGAAATATGGCACATGGCACTCCCTCAGCACGACGTATGCGGCGCGGGCCGAGTAGTTCCACAGACCATTTACGATCACCGCATCATATTTTCTCACATGTTGCCTAAGCCATGGGATCGCCGCTGGGGCGTATTCGTATATGTCGGTCAAACGGCCCAGCGCGTAGGTTTTAACATCAAGCAGATCGAGCCAGTCCGAATTCGGCGGATCAAAACATACAATCTCTGATTGAACGTCAAACTCGCGCATAAGACGTGACGTCTGCAGAACACCTTCAATAACCCCGCCCGACTTCGGATTAGATGATGCGATGATCTGCAAAACGCGCACGATACGATTGCCTTCCAATTTACTCAATATTTGCGAGCCTGGCTCAGAGGGAACAGCTCCCCACCGCCAACTGGACACTTCTAGTTTAGCGAAGACCCGTCAGACAGATTGCATTAAGCTCCAACTGTCTTACGAGCGAAGATCAATCTCACACTTTTCATCGGCTCTGGAGATAGCCAGTGCAGAACCTTGAACAGCGATGAAAGTAGCTTGCTCCGCCCAGCATAGCTGAGGGAGGCATCCGTACAGAACGTCAGCGCGTCAAACTGCCCCGCCGGAAACGCCCTCCCCACCGCCAACCGCGAGTTCAAGCGATAAAATTTTGGAAAAACGTCCTGCTCCTTCCGCTTTGGTTGAACTATACGCAACACCAAGCTGTGTAGACGCTCTGGAATCAACCTGGCCGATAGCGCAATATATCCGCTTCGGTTGGGTGTTCGTGCGCAAACATAACCGCCCGGCTTTAAAACGCGCCTAAACTCCGCCGCAACCTTCGCAGGGGCTTCAATGTGTTCGAAGACCCAGTCCGAGACAATTAAGTCTATCGATTCGTCGGGGAGTGGGATGGCTCCCTCTTCGCCAAGAAGATAGGCCTCATCAAGGCTCTCGTTAAGAAGCACCACGTCATCCATGTCTACGCCGATGAGCTTTTTCACGCGGCCTTTCAGGTTGTGCAGATTGCGACGATAGGCACATGTGTCGCCCTCCAAGTACTCGGCACGGCCGGCGCCGTAGTCGAGAACTACATAATCTGGCCGACAAAGACTATTTACGAAGGTGTAAAATTGAATAGTCCCATCGACTCGATCAAACCCGAACCACTCAACCTCAGGGTACCAGGAATTATCCATCGAAAAACTCATCAGTCTATTGAAGCTCGAAGCCTTCGGATAGGCGGGTCTCTTCGATTAATTCGAAAGTCGATACATGGCGTCACGTCGCGCTGCCTGCGCGCGCCCCGACTGCACGAGCAGAGCCGACTTGAAATACGACATCAAGAGCATTTTCGATTAACTGACGCTGCGTGACAGGATTGTATTTCGTTCTAATGACGTGATGGCATTTCGTCCTAACTGACTTCCGATCGATGTCCCGATTGAGCCAATGTGAAATTGTTCGAACCAAATCCTCCACGTCCCCCTCTTTAAAGAAAGATCCACTTTCCCCCGGAACAATTGCTTCGACTTCCGGCATTTGCGCATCTGGGTTATCGTGCGTAATGACGGGCGTTCCATACATTAGACTATGAACCGCAGTTAGGCCGACCTTGCCAGGCGAGATCGTCAAATCCGCAGCATAGATCATAGCTCCTAGCCTATCTTCATCATACAGAGCCCCAGTAAAAACGACCGATAGATTTAGCCGCTTCGCTTGAGCTTCAAGTGGAGAACGCTCAGGACCATCTCCAACAAGCAAGAGTCGCGTTTCTTTCCCGCTCGCAGCTAGCTTAGCCAAAGCTTCGAGCAACAAGTCGAAGCGGCACAAGCTCGTGAGTCGAGCAGTACAAATCAGCAATGGAAGGTCAGAGCGACCAACCAATTCAGTTCGCAGCGTCGATAGATCTTGCCGCTCCAACTTCTCGAAGATCGAACGCGCCTTGTCCCAATCGAGCGAGTTGTAGATCGGCGAGATCTTTTCGCCCGCAAAGCCGCTCTTCATCGCAAGTAGCTTTGCTCGTTCGCCATAAGTTAGAATACGCTGGCCGAGACCGAAGTATAAGTTACGAAGCCAGGCCTTAAAGTAGGGCTCTGGACGGAGCCATCCATGAGTCCAGAAGAGAACCTTCTTCCCAACAATCCGACCTACGATCGCGATGAACCAAGTATCGATTAGATTGGGATTCCCCAAAACAATAAGGGCACCAACGTTCCTGTCAAACACGGGCTTCCAGTATCCCGAAATCCGCCCCCCCCTTTTGTTATTCCGAAACGACAGTGGACGAATGTGAACCACGTCATCACTTGGACATGGTTTTATTCCTTCGACTTCGGTCGTGGATCCCCAGAATTCAAAATCGTAGCGATTACTAGTCGCCAGAGCCCTCATGACCGGAGCGCGATAATGCGGGAAGAAAGCGTAGATAAGGGCGACACGCTTGCGCACGCCTTCGGCTGCAATACACGCGTCCGTCATTTCAACACCCTTCTCCTGGTCTTGATTGCATTTTCTTCGCAGACGCCGCTGGGAACATTGGATAAGCTCTTCCCCCGCGGCTGATTAGGAGACGACCGATTTTAGTGCTTATGTGAAGCGAACCTATGCCTACCATCGAAATGAAAGCAAATGTCATATCGAAGCGCCACAAAGCGATCCCGATAAATGCGCCAAAAAAGGCGTAAGACGGGGAAAGACGAGCCACGCTCCTGAACAGAAGCTCGAAAAGCAAGAGCATCAAAAGAAGAGCAAATGGCCAAAATGTATAAAAGTTGCCATAAGCCTCTCCGAAAAGCGTTGAATTCAACGCTAGCCCTTGGATCGATTCGACATAATATCCTAAATAAACGCCAAACGTCTTCGGCTTATCCTCCCATATGGAGGCGGGAATAAAAAAAGAAAACGACTTTAGCAAGAAGGTCTGGCCCCAGAGTGGCGAGAAGTGATCCGGAACGTTTTCGACCAGAAACTTAAACACAAGAATATTGCTTGCCTCAGCGAAGGCATTCAAAGTTTTTGATACTCCGCCTTCTCCATTTTGAGCAGCGGTAGCAGTCTGCAGAGCCAATAGAATGTTCTCGATGCTCACTCCCCTAGAGAGAGCCATACCGCGGAACACCGCCCATACGGAACTTGCATATGTTACCGTTGGAGCCAGCACCGCTAAGCCCATGGCGAGGAGTGCTAACCGGTGCCGGTAGAGCACGGCAATCATCATTATAAAATACGCGACCGTTATACGATTAAAGGTTAACGCCACATCGACAGTTACGACGACAGCTCCCAATAGGGCCGCGGAAAATCGCGACATATCTCCGCAAACCACGCGATAAATAAGATATCCGAATGCGCTCGTCCGGAGGCAGTTCTGTATTCCCAAGCTAAAAACCGCGATCGGGTTCTGGGAAAATGCTGCAGCCGCATTATCCGCCCAATGCCCACCGCTACTCTTCCCGGAAATGAAAAAATTGGCGACCTCCAAACCTAACAAGATGCTCAAAAACATCCGAAATGAAAATCGCTCCACTTCTATCGAACGCGGTGAAAGCCGCCTTCTTGGTAGCATTCGGGCAATCACGTGAAGCGCGAGAACGACGGCCAGCCCAAGGAGGAGGTTCAAGGTTGTGGCAAAATCGGCGTATGGGTCATAGGCCGGCACGTGTAGATTGAGATCCCGTAGCTCGCCCGTTAGCAACACAACCGATAGAGGTATTACGACGTAGTAGACCGCGCCGATCAAAATCCCATCTGAAAATCCTAACCTGTCGACGCGAATAGTTCGCAGTTCAAGAATAGTGAATGATAGAACCGAGAAAAAGCCGAGGACTACGATTACATCGTTCATGGCCGCTGTCCCAGACAGGCGCGACGTTTGACGAGTTGGCCAAGACGGCCGATCACTCTAATCTGCTCGGCGGAGAGCCGCAAAATCACGAAGAAGCTCAGGATCACGAAGACTTCTTTCATGAGCTTTGCCCTGGGGCCAGTTTAACGCTAACGGCCCGCGCGAGCCGCCAGGTCACCCTCATGTGCTCGGCGAAATCGTACCGCCGATATCCGCGGAACCAGTGGTGAAGGACGGTGAAGGCCACTATGACATCCATGGGGAGCAAGGCGATCGCCGCAGCTTCGATCCCGAACTTGCTTGCGGCCAAATATACCAGGCCGGCAGTTACAGCTGATGTGGCCGCATAGACCGCAGCGAACCGATGTTGCTGGTTGATCGCGAGCAGGAAAGAACCGACTGTTCCCCACAGGGTACTTAAGATCATGTTGACGGTGAGAGCCACGAACAGAATTGTGCTCGCATGCATTTGTCCACGGGCTATCCAGAAAAGGAGCCGATCCCCTGCCACTATCAATGCAGCCGCAGAAGGTATGGTGACCAAAAGGAATACAGTCAGATTGAGGTAAACGAGCCTGTCCACGTACAGCTTGTCTTTATGCGCTTCCGCTACGGTAATTTCTGGAAGTGCCGCCCGCGTTAGCAAGCCCACTACTTGCAACGGCACCCTGGCCATCATTCGAATTGTCCCGAGAACAGCGGCGGCCGCAGGCGAAACCGCCAGTCCGACAAAGAAAACGGTTCCTTGGATGCTGAGGGCCGATGATATGGGCAGACTTAATGCCGCGATTGCCGGCTTCGCCAACGACCGAACCTCAGATGCACGAGCTTCGGTCCAGCCAAAGCGGATCCATCCAGCCGCTCGTCGTAACGTGGTATAATAGAAGATAAATCCAATAACCCGCACGATCAGCATTAGTGATGCGCATGCAAGATAGCTTCCGCCGAAGCTCGCCGCGGCGAGAACAGTTGCTTGCTCGATCGGCGATACTATGTCCAGGAGAAAGGTGCCTTGAGCATAGTGCCCAATGCTTCTAAAACCCATATTCATGACGTTCATCTGCAGAACGACTAGCGAATACGTAACCAATAGGAGCGCAGTAGCAGGCAGGCGCTCGTCATGCCAGCCCGCCAGCCCCGAAAAATCTCTGGCGACCAACCACAACCCGGAAGCAAGCCCCAAGATCGCGACCGAGATCAGACTGATGAACAACCAGACGCTCTGAAAAGCACAGAGAGCTCCAGAAAGGTCCCCCGCGGCCACGCGGCGGAGCATATTGACACCACCGGCAGTCCCAAAACCCAGATCGCTGAGCGCGACGTAAGTTGGTATGGCTGTCAGCATAAGCCAGACACCGTAACCGGATGCTCCCCATGAGGAGACGAGAATCGGCACGGAAGCTAGCTGAATAAGCAAGACCCATGCTTTGCCCACAGCATTTGCCGCGACCCCAAGCAAAACTCGAGCGGTTGGGCGGCCAAGCGAAACCCTCATGATCACCGTGCCGCCATTCCCGTCAGCAAGAGATATGATATCTTGCGGATTTAGTTCGGATCCGTTGCTTCGCTCGACTGCGAATCGGCCTGTGCCGAATGTCCATGCTCAAAGATCGAAAAGCTCTCGCCATGATCCACTGAGCGCAGCGTAGTCGGATAGAGGACCGGGGCTTGAGCATAGAAGCATCTCCCAGCTCGGCAATCCTTGCCAGAGCCCTTGGGGTGAAGTGAACTGACTTCAGCCTCGGTAAACTCGTTAGGCCAGTACTTGAAGTGGAGATATAGATTTCCGGCTCGGTCGAGAGCAGCCCTTTGTCTCCAAGCAGCATAATAGCTGCGCCCCGGCTCCACGATCACGCGGTGCATCAATCCGTTTGCCCAACGCTTGAAAGGCTGTTCGAATGGCTTGAGCAGCTGCACAAGTTGGTAGTGATAGGAGTCTCCTTCGGATCGAGCAAATACATGGAGGTTCTGCTCTTTATCCATCAGAGCCGAAGCATAGGAATATCTGCCGTACTTCTTGTTTGATTCGACTTCACCGAAGTCCTCAGGTTGTGTCCATCCCGCTTGTATGGTCGCAGGGGCGCTCGACATTGCCAACTTGAACAGACCTTGATGCGCGCCGAAGATTACGTACAGTATGCCGCGCCTGTCGGCGGTAATGGCAGGAATATTATGGGGATCTGGCCCATGGATGAGGTTCCGCACCGGACTGATATCGCCTGACAGACCAAGGTACTTCGAATCACCAGTGAAACGCTTGCCAAGCAAGTCGAACTCTCGAATGTACACCATGGTGCCCGGCTCTCCGGGTACCTTGGGGGTCGCGCTTGGGTACACAATGAAGATCTTCTGTCCGAGGGTTATGAGCGAATTTGCCCCTCCTGAATGGTTAATCACAAGCAAGCTGTCGTTCGCCACCAGTTGAGCGGGAAAGTCGGGAGCTAGAGTCCCGGACGGATCAAAATGGAAATGCTCCAGCCATAGCCGCTTGCCGGCTCTGGTGCCATAGTTTTCATGGCTCAGAATGGCCGGAGGTCCGTCGTGAGAATTGAACCCATCCGGCATCTCCATTGCGGCCGCCCTCCCGCGTAGTGGCAGAGCTCTCCATGTGCGCATACCGTCCAGCGAGTAAAGCAAAACAGCATGATCGAGATTTGAGTATCGCGGCGTGATGATAGTATAGGCACGATCTCTCGCATCGATTACGATGCGATCATCGATCATTTGACTAGTATCCCACTTCCCATCCCAACGGCTGCCATCTGAGAATATGTCGCGGTTGATCGCCTCAACTACTCGGTCTCCGAAATCCCGGCGGATCGAATAGGACTCGGTCGCTTGCCTGACAATTGCAGACCCGAGCCGAAAGTATGCGACTGACGCTGAATCAAAGGCAGGTGTACCGGCCGAATATTCCGTTGCAAGAGGCGCTAGCCGCGGATCATCAGCGAACCCGGCAAATGAAATCGGCAATTTGATCGAGGGTTGGGTGGACTGTGCAGCCCCCACATCCACCACGCTTGCGATGACCAGCGCCATCACGCCGAGGCGAACCCAAGCGGCGCTGGCCACGCGTCTGACGCCGGACCGGAGTAACCTGTAGCGAGCGGCTATTGTCATGCGCACCTTCCAAGCGAGGCTTCGGAGAGAGGCTCCTGCGGCTTGCAGGCCGTCGGCGCCACTCCGACAAACAATCCGCGCCCTTCGGCGCGTTGAGGTCAGTTCCCACCCTTCAATTGTAGACCGGTGAATGTTTCAAGTCTCACCAGCATTTCATCCCTGTTGGCGACCGGGAGCAGCCTTTGCTCCAGTTCGAAGACCTTCGAGCCGACCAGCATTCTATACCAATAGCCTTGCAGGAAGTGATAGATCAGACCTTGCGTGCCGTCGAGAAACCCTAATCGGATGATGTATCGATAGAGAAAATAGAGCGTTGCGCTGATCCAGAATGGCAGCGCGTTGTAGATGCGGATCTTCAAGAAGCGCTTAGCTGCAGCCTGCAGGGACAGATTTCCCGGCTTTATTGCATTGTCCGAGTGGAAGAGGCCATAGCGGTCGTTCAATATGTCGACGGCTTCTCGGGTCGCGTAGCGGTTGTGCTTCTCGACGAATTCGGAAATGCTGAGCAGGCTATGGTCTGAAAACTCACCAGATAGCGGCTGAGACCTGCCGCTGGTCAAAACGATATGCTCGTCCATCCAGCGATCTTCAATTCGCGCAGATCCCTTCCGCCAAATCCGCAAGAGTATCAGCGGATAGCGGCCACCATGGCGTATCCAACGCCCCAGGAAGATGTGCCTGCGTCTTAGTGTTAGTCCTGTCACTTCAGCCGGCACCAATTGAAGTTGTGACCTAATTTCGGCTGCAAGATCGGCTCCTACGACTTCATCAGCGTCGAGCCGCATCACCCAAGTTCCACTGATCGGCAAGTTGTCCAATGCCCACTGGAATTGCTTCGCCTGGTTTATGAACTTGTGCTGGTAAACATGCGCTCCGCTGTCACGAGCGATCTCGAGTGTCCGATCGGAGGAAAAAGAGTCAACGATGAAGACCTCATGCGCGATAGGCGCCACAGATCTGAGCGCTCGAGCGAGATGCCGCTCCTCATTGTAGGTAAGAACAATAATCGAGATCACGAACTCATCTCATTTGAGGGCCGCCACTTCAAGCACGCGATCAGCAGTTTGAGTCAACGAGACTGTCGCGAGAATTCGCTCAAACTTGGTCGTGATCTGATCGATATCGAAATGCGTTTCAGCATATTTACGGCCATTTGACGCCGACCTCGAGCGAAGGTCCGGATCGCTCAGAAGCGCAACCACGGCATCAACGAAGTGGGTTGGATTGCCGGCGGCTGTCGGCAAACCCGCCTGCGCTTTCTCCAGAATACTGAAAGCCAGGTTTTCTGACGGAGCCGACAAGACAATCGCCCTACCGGCGCACAAATAGCTCAACACCTTCGATGGCACCGAGTAAATTCCTGCGTCCGGCTCGAGGATTGATATCAAGACGTCGGCACTCCCGAGAACATCCGGATAGACGCCATACGGCTGAAACGGCAGAATTTGAAGATTAGTCAGGCTACGGCTTGCCGCCTGGGAGCCGAGGCTGTCCGCAACCTCCCCTTCAGATGTCACGACAACAACAGCGTCGGGCCTATGATGCCGGGCTGCCTCGGCGACTGAAAGGATGAGTTCCGGATTGTGCTTCATCCCGAGCGTTCCCGTATAAAGGACCACCTCTTTATCGGCCAAACCATTGGCCAGCGACCAGGCATTCACCTTTGGGCGCGGCGTTATCTCGTTCAGGGGAGCCCAGTTTTCGATAACGTGGACCTTGCTCAAGGGCTGCTTGAACTCCTCCTTCAGGGGGGTGAGAAAATCGCTAGAGATAGCGACAATTGCGTCACTCTCCCGCAACGCGCGCTTCTCGATCGCTCTGTAATATGCCCCAACCAAACGCCCAATCACTCCAAATTTTTGCATCAAGATGCGAGTGATTGCGATCGAATAGATATCTTGCTGCCAAAACACCAAGTTGTACCGATGCTTCCGCTTCGCACGCACAATTTGGCGTATCGCATCTAAAGGCATATTCGACGAAATCACCACATCCGGCTCGAATTGCTGGATTCTCGCTACGAACCTGCTCCCGACCTCTATCTCCTGATGACGGCGGTGGATGAAGCTATACTTTGAAAATGGGCGCCCCAGAGAGATTGCCTCCGAGATAAAGGTCTTTGGATCGTCCGCGTCACGATCTAGTCTTCCTTTAGGAGTCAAGAACTCGCTGAAATGAAGGTGAAGTACAGTATGCCCGCGAGCGGCAAGTTGCCGGCTCAGTTGAACTTGAAAGGGATGACCCGAGTAGTCCGCTACAGCTATCCGCACTGTCCGCAACCCAGCTAAAAAGAAAAAATAAAAGAACTGAACGAAAGCTCTTAGGCCGCGGATTTTCTGGCATTCGGAATCTGATAAACTTGCGACTCAATCCACGCGTAGGTCTTCTCAAGGCCGGCCCGAAGCGGCTGGCTAGGAGCCCAACCGAGTGTCTCTTTGATCAACTTGTTGTCGGAGTTCCGGCCTCGTACTCCAAGCGGCCCAGGGACGTGAACAATATCAAGTCGCTTACCAGCAATTTCCATGGCCATCTCGGCCAGCTGGTTTATCGTCACCATCTCCTCGGACCCGACGTTAAATGGACCCTCATGAGCCGATCGAGCTAATCGCAACGTTCCCTCTACACACTCGTCGATATACAAAAAGGAGCGAGTCTGCGTCCCATCACCCCAGATCTCGATACTTCCGCCGTTCGAGGCCTCCGCGACTTTTCGGCAAATTGCGGCTGGAGCCTTCTCTTTGCCGCCTTTCCAAGTTCCTTCGGGCCCAAAGATGTTGTGATAGCGGGCGACCCTACATTCCATCCCGTAATTGCGATTAAATGCCAAATAGAGCCGCTCACTGAAGAGCTTTTCCCAGCCATATTCGCTGTCTGGCGCAGCTGGATAGGCAGAGCTTTCGGCGCAATTCGGGTTCTGTGGATCCTCCTGATTATAGGCGGGGTACATACAAGCGGATGACGAATAGAATACCCTTTTCACATTCCGACGTCGGCAGGCATCGGCCATGTTCAGATTAATTGTTGCTGAATTGTGCATGACGTCAGCATCATGCTCACCTGTAAAGATGTAACCTGCCCCACCCATGTCGGCAGCCAACTGATAGACTTCGTCAAACCGGCAATCGACGGCCGATCGGCAAAGGTCTTGATTTCTGAGATCGCCAAGAACGAAATCATCGGCAGCAGTTTCGGAAAATTCCGGGAATTTAATATCCACCCCGCGGACCCAGAAACCTTCAGCCTTGAGATGCTTGACGATATGGCTCCCAATAAAGCCTCCGGCTCCGCACACCAGCGCACGTTTCATGCTCATGACCTTTCCAAACCGATTAACTCAAGTTGATTACGAACCGACGATCGGCTCCCTCTGCGTGTGCAAAGGTCATACCAATTCGGAACAAACCGTTGACCCGGATTCTAGTCCGAACAACCCGAGGGACTTCTACAAGAAGAACTGCTAAACTAAGATCGATATTGCTAACAAGTCGAAACTATCCTCAAGCTTAATCGTGAACCCGACCCTTGGTTGCATTCGCTTAGCTAGGCCCATCGAGCGGCTGTTGAATTATTGTGTATCTGAAGGTTAGGCCGCCTCTTACCGTACCAAGAATGGTATCGACCCGTTGATAGGCCCCAACGCGTATCGCGTTACATCTGCTCGAATTGTAGTAACAAACCATAGCCAGTATTCTGCGAGCACAATTATTCTTGATGCTAACGATTTGATCCCGCATAGCTTGATCGACCACATGAGCTCGAGCCGCCGCCTCGATATTAAGACAAGGACGCCCCAACCCGTCGCGAATAATCGGCGAGGAAGACTGTTCAGGCCCACTCTGCATTAACACGCGTGGCGTGCCGCTCTGGGCAAAGCAACGATCAGCGAAGAATAGACCAATGATAGCACTCAGGAAATAAGCCCGAAGTGTTGGAGAAGCCCAATCCAAAACCACGCCCCCAATTCAGAGGCGGCTCAAACGATGACGGCATCAAAAGGCCTGACGCTGCACCACATAGCCGCACACGCGGTCCCAGTACCACCCATAAGGCGTCTCGACGCGGACTAGGGGACAACGGCGTCGTGGTGCGTACCTATACGGATAAGACTGCGCCCAGAACGAAACCAAGGATCGAAGGTCATCCCGGATGGGAGATGACCGCGAATCCAGCATACTTGCTTGCGACACGCCACTGATGACGAGAGACATAGCCAACGCCGCAAAGCCGGTACGGGCAAATCCCCAAAGCATCCTATCCCCCTCTCGCGCCCAGTGTGGCATGATCCAGCAACCTAATTAGGTTATCAATCCCGCGGCAGTAACGCAACGATATCGGAGCGCACCCGCGCCCTTGATCAATCTATTTGCCAATATCCCCTGCCCCTCGGGAGGCAGCAATCGGAGCCCGGCGATACACATTGCGCAAGGTTTGAAAATCGACCAACCGGGAGAGCGGAACAGTCTCCTCGCCGAGCTTTGCAAATAAGAGGATATCCCGTAGCGTTCTCCAGCGGCTCTCGTCATAATCCGCAATCCGACCGCCGACGGGCATCACGAGCGACCGAAGGTTCCGCAGATCGGACTCGACACTCGTTGGATCGAGTTCCGCAGGGTTGAAACCCACGAGGAGTGGCACGCTGCTAGCATAGTCGGCATATACGAATTGCCATCCTCTGATGATGCCTAGGAGCACTTCCGCAATGAGCCCGGGCCGACTTCTCAGAAGATCGTTACTCGCAAAATATACTAATCCTGGGACGTGGATAGAATAGTCCTGGGGCTTTATGAGCTTTAGTCGCGGGCGCGTCTGCCCGTGGAGTAAGGGCTGCTCCATAACCTTAGAAATAATGGCGTCGACCTCCCCGTCGCGCAAAGAGTCGACGCTAGATAAATGGGAGACTTTTATGACCTGGCTGCGTGACAAACCGAGTTGCGCCAGCATGGCGTCAACTACCGCCTCCCCCTCGCTCTGCGGCTGATAGCCAAGGCGTCTACCCATCAGATCGGCAGGGCGCGCAATTCCCGAATTTTCTAACGTAACGATTGCGACAGAAGTGTCTAGGAGGCTGGCCGCGAAAGCTGTTACCGGAGCACCGTTCCATGCGGACAGCATGAACTTGTGTCCGCTGGTCACTCCGATCGCACCCTGCCGGGCTACCGTTTCGACGAAATTCGGATCAGCCGCATTGGATCGAACAGAAACGTTCTCGGGGAGATATTTCTCTTTGGTTGCGATCATCTCGCCGGCAAACTGCGCTCCATACCGGCCGTCAAGCAGGATGCTGATTTGGGAACCGGAGGATTTTAACTGCCCTCCCAATTGCCGTGGGAAAGCTAAATAAATGGCTGCAGCTGCAGTTGTGCAAGCCGCTACGATCGCAACACCGAAAAAGCGGATCTTGGTCCGACCGGGAAACAAGCGAGGTTTGACCAAAGCAGCAGCATCCTAATGAAGGGTTGAATTTACCCAATCTACGGGCTAAAGTTGGTGCCATAAAGATTAAGTTATTTTTCCGCCCTTAAATAGAAGTTTTTGTGAACGCTCGTTCAACGTTTAAACGATGGGAAGCGATGACTTTAGCATCGAGCCACTCAGAATTAGCTTCCCAAACCGAACCTCCAATCATCATACTGGATCGCGGGCGCGAACTTACTGCCGACAAGATGGTGCCTCGCCGTTCTGCCCGCTGGCTACGTCCCTCGGTCGTTGAGCGGCTGATGGGCGTTGTAGATTCGGGCCTCATATTGCTCAGCGGAATTGGTTGCGCGCTATCTTACCAATTTTATGTCCAGTCCGCGCTCGGCAAACCTATCAACTTCGCCGCCGCAAGCGTTCTCATCGCGCTTATTTTCGGCCTCCTGCTCGCGGTGCAAGGGGGCTATCGACTGAGGAACATCGGCAACGTTCGGCAACAATGGAGGATCACCTTCACCGCTTGGACGGGGGTCTTTGCTCTTTTGCTCGCCCTCGCCTTCGCGATGAAAGTCAGCGATGAGTTCTCCCGCGGCACTACGATCTCGTTTTATTTCGTTGGCCTGACCGCTCTGTTGATCTGGAAGAGTTTGGCCGCATACTGGATCTCAACCGCACTGAGGAACGACGCATTTGCGAACGCCCGCGCGATCGTAATTGCAGAGTTCGGACTGTCGTCCACCTCTTCGGCGATGGCGGATCTGGGCCGACTCGGCTTCCATCTGGTTCAAGTTATTGAAATTCGGCCGCGAGAATTGGCCTCGCCGCTTCTGCTGTCCTCCCTCGCATCGCGGTTCGATCAGATCGTGGCCTTTGCACGCGAAAACGAGATCGAACACATCTTCCTCTTAATGGATTGGGGTCGAAGACATGCGATTGACAGCATTCTCGATGCTCTGAAAATTCTTCCAATTCCGGTACACTTAGTTCCGGATCCTAAGGTCGCGCAATTTCTGCGTTATCCCTTGGTTGGCACAGGAGGAACATGGACCGTTGAGCTGCGGCGCACCCCGCTGAACTGGAATGAACGCGCTTCGAAGCGAGTGATTGACGTTCTCGGCGCCTCAGTAGGCCTTCTCGTATTCGCGCCCGTTATGCTTCTGACCGCCGGCTTGGTTAAGCTGACTTCGCAAGGTCCGGTGCTCTTCTGTCAGACCCGCAATGGGTTCAACGGCCGAGCCTTTCGCATTCTCAAATTTCGAACAATGCGCGTTTTGGAAGATGGCCCCACCATCATCCAGGCTACTCGCAATGACTCACGCGTGACCTCAATTGGAAGATGGCTTCGCAAAACCAGTATCGACGAGTTGCCGCAGTTGCTGAACGTGCTGCTCGGAGACATGTCTCTGGTCGGCCCCCGCCCACACGCTGCTGCGCATAACTCCGAATATGAAAAGCTTATCGGCAATTACGCCTTTCGGCACCACGTGAAGCCCGGAATAACTGGCTGGGCACAGATAAATGGTTATAGGGGCGAGACAAGCACAATAGACATGATGGCAAGGCGAGTAGAGTTCGACCTTTGGTACATCAACAATTGGAGTATGGCTCTCGATCTATCGATTCTCTTTCGCACGTTGCTCGTCGCATTTGGACGACCTTCAGCATATTGACCTGCGAACATCACCAACGCAGCCACGGCCTTCGATCCGGCCCAACTCCCGGCACCGTCAATTTAAACCCCGTTTCGGCCAGACTTTTTGCCAAGGCCTCACGCGGAATACTGTCAACTTGCCTTAGCGAAATGAGAAGTTCTTCGCGCACGGGCCAGCCCGGTCCCGTAAGGTTGTTCACGGCATCCCCAATGAATCCACTGTCGACCAAAGCCGCGAATTCCGCGAGAACTTTTTCCCGCGTCGAGGCGCTGAGCATCGGATAAGCGGCAAGAGCAATCCGATTCCGTCGAAGCGCGATCCAGCCTTCAAGCGGCGCAGTCAGATAAGACTGATCCAAATATTTGAGCAATTCCTGGTCAAATCCGCTGCGGTTCATTTGCGCGGAATAGAGCAGCAACCATAAAAAGCCGTCCGCCGGCGCGGTCGAGAGAGCGAGCTTCAGATCCGCCTCAGCTAGCAACATTTCTAGATCGATGTCGCCGCCGCGCGCAATCGCCGTTTCGGTAAGCGCCAATCGCACGAGCGCTCGTGCGTGTAGAAAGTCGGGCTCTGGGAATCTCAACTCAACGCTCATCCGCGACAGCGCACGAGATAACGCGGCTGGTTTCAACCTATCCCCGGCTTCAATCGCTCTCGAAACTTCTCGGGCGCTCTTGGTGCCCCAGAATGACGGAAGAGCGTAGTAAGACCAAGTAAGGGTTGCCATGCCAAGCAGCGTGAGCAAAATTCTTAATAGCGCCCTGTACATTGCCCGGGTGCGATTTCATTCCTATTCGACATACCCGTAACGAGCATAGTATTTTTGATAGTAATTTCGGCCGTGATAAGATTCATATCGCGCGAGAAGCCTAGTATCTGCCTTGTTAAGCACGACGCCCAACAACTTCTCCTGAATCTCCGGCAAGCTGCGTAGCTTGTGTTGGACGACGTCAACCCTCGTTTGCCCCCATTCGACGACGAACAAGTAGGAGTCGACATATGACGAAGTCACTCTGACGTCGACCACGGGCGCCAGGGGTGGCATATCGATCACGACGTAATCGTACTTCGAACGCAATTGACCAACCAGATCTCCCATGGCCTGCGAAGCCAGTATCTCATTCGTATGCGGCAGATTCGAAGTTAGACCAGCCGGCAAGAACGAAAGACCCGTGCTGGAATCGACATTTATAAGATTATCCAGCTCGGCGACATGACCCGCCACCTGAACCAGGCCGTCGCGATTATCCATCAACAACGCGCGCGACAGCGAGGGATTGCGCAGATCGAAGTCGATCAAGATCACTCGAGCTCCGCCCTGAGCCATGAGCTGAGCAAGGTTGATCGAAAGCGTGCTCTTACCCTCGTTTGGAAGCGTCGAAGTAATCGCAATGACGCGATTTTGACGTCCGGACGAGCTCAAATCAAACGCCACCTTCAACGAGCGCACGGCTTCCGCAAATCGCGACAATGGCTTGTCCACCACGTACCGCAAGAGATCAGGCTTTGCGCCACCTTCAGCTTCCTTTGAGGCGTCAGCGAGCAATTTGGTGGAGTTGTTTCGAGCTATGAGCGGCACTATGGCAAGGCAGTTAGCACCGATGATCTGGTCTACCTGCTCGGTCGTCCTGAACACATTGTCCATCGTCTCGCGTGCCAGAGCTACGCCGAAGCTGAGAACAATCCCGGCAATTAGGGCTATGGCAAGAATGATGAGCGTCTTGGGGTAGCTCTTCACCAACGGAGTTGATGCAGCGCTGATAACCCGAGCCTCAGTTATCGGAAACGATTGCTGCTGTACCGATTCCATATAGCGCTGCAGGAAGTTGTCATACATCGCTTGATAGGTCTGCGCATTGCTCTCCAGCTCGCGCAATTGAACCTGGGCCTGGTTGGTGAGCTGCGATTCCGACACGACATTGTTGAGACTGGACTTGATGCTCTCTTCGCGTGTAAGCGCGATGTCATAGTCGCTCTTATAGGACTCCTGAATGCGCTTAAGCTCGTCCTGGATATTCTTCTTAATCTCCGCCATTTGCCGCCGCAAATTGACGGCTGCAAGATGGTCGGAGCCGTATTTAGCCGACCAGATTGACTCCTTCGATGCCATGTCGACGTACTGACCTCGAAGCTTCACGATCGTGTCGTTCTTCAAAGCGTCAGCGACCGAAGCATCGGGAATCTCTTGCTTGACGATATCATTCATGCGATCGAGCCGAGCCTTTGCTTCGGCGGTGGATGCACGAGAAAGAATCAGCTGACTGTTCACCTCGGCAAGCTGCTGCTCGTTCATAAGTCGGCCGCCGGTATCCACGATGTTGTTGGTCGTCTTGAAGTCGACAACGGCCTTTTGCGCCGCCGAGGCCTGGGTTCTGAGCTCTTTGATGCGATCCTGAAGCCAAACACTCGCGCGGCGGCTCGCTTGGTATTTGGCCTCCAATTGATCGACAATATAGGCGTCCGCTATTGCGTTGGATATTTGAGCGGCCTTTCCTGGGTCAGAAGAGGTAAAGCCAATCTCCATCACGTAGGTGAGGCCAATTCGTCTGATCGTCCGCTTCTTTTCAAAACGCTCCAGCGCCTTCCGCGTCTGTTTGAATTCCGTGGGCGCCTGGGCTGTCGAAACCAAGGCAGAAAGCGCGTCTGCGACCGCACCTATTAGTCCGCCTCCAGATCCGGTAAATTCGG
The DNA here is from genome assembly GCF_024585125.1 of Bradyrhizobium sp. WBOS08. Classification (NCBI taxonomy): domain Bacteria; kingdom Pseudomonadati; phylum Pseudomonadota; class Alphaproteobacteria; order Hyphomicrobiales; family Nitrobacteraceae; genus Bradyrhizobium; species Bradyrhizobium sp. WBOS08. The sequence goes on from NZ_CP028988.1 coordinate 671,291, forward strand.
GATCCTCAATCAAATGCAGGTCTCGAATAACGGCGAGACTAATATTCTCCGATTTCAGAATCTCGACCTGAGTCTCAACCATACCGGAGTCTACCGACACGTCGCTCATCATTGAGGGTTGCTGGAATAACTGCACCTTACGGGTATCAATTACCATCGATGCCGTAGAGGTAAATTGAGGCATAGCCGTAAATAGATAAAGCAAGGCCACAAGAAGACATGCAACCACAATGGCAAGCATCGTAGGAAATTGCCGTCGAAGTATATCTATATAAAAATGGAGCGTGTTTTGGCCAGACTCATCGCCTTCGCCAAACTGGCGATTGACAGCCGAGCTGCGCTTATTCATCTGCAGCATTCTGCAATTCCCACAATCGATTCGCCCTTAGTTGAGACAAAAGCTGCACCTTACGGATCAAACAATGAACAATAGCACTTTCGATCGACACTGTGCGATGTTCGTCCAGGGTTGCAGCCGCGGGAGCATTAACTCACAATGAAAAAACGGCGCTCACCGAGCGCCGTTCGAAGGACCGCGTCATCTCGTCGGCTTCTAACATCTAAGATCGATTTAACGTGGGCTGACGCTAACAGTGGTTCCACTCACCGACCCTGTGTATGTCGTAACTGTGTTGCCGTAGTGAAGACCACCAAACGCTGCAGCCGTGCCGGAAGAGCCTCCGAACGCCCCTCCAGAAATGCCCGTAGCGCCGCCAGTGCCAGAACCGCCGCCACCAGCTCCGCCGCCTGCCGCGGCGATAGCGACGTCCCCCGTGGCCGCTTGATAGGCGGCAATGACGTCAGGATTGTTAGTCCCCGCGATTGCAGTTTGTATCTCGTTGGCGAATGCCTGATCGGTCTGCGCAGCCATGCGAGCGACCTGAGCAAGACCGGCAACGATCGCGCGCATCTGATCCTGAGTCGTCGCTGAATCCTTGAGAAGCGCAATCAAGGCAGGCAAAGTTGTGGGATCCGAAGCGCCGAGATCGCGAACACGCGAGATCATTTGCGCTCCGCCGCCCGGATATTGCGAAAGCAAATTGCTCGGGCTCGCTTTAAAATCAGAAATAACCTGTACTGCTAGCTGTCGCTGAGGAGGATATACAGCAGCGTAAGCGACTCCTGTTATCGTCGCGCCGACAGCGGCAGCAGCGACCAAGCGGAGCGCCAGCTTGACAGCGCGCATGAACTACCCTCCAAAAATTGAACGGCCAAAAGAACAAGATTTATACTAACTACTCCAAAGGGGAGCCGCTGTCTACATTACCTGAAAAGTTCGTAAATGGCCTAAGTCTCTCAATATTAAGACTTAGTTGGTCGCTCGGCCTTTGGTTCGCAAGGACGACGAATTGGCCGATTCTGCAGCTGGTGTCCTTAGGGAACGGAACGATTGGGCTAGTCCTGCACCTAAGAGTGCAAGAAAGGGGATGCTATAGCCGGGTATTTGCAGGGTGAAATCCAGGCAGGAATGCAACATCGACAGTCCGGCGATTGACACTGCTGCGAGCGGGATGACTGTATCCCGGCGTCGATTAAGAAAGCCGAGCACCAGAATGACACACATCGTCATCCATGCCGCTGCTACAAGAACGGCCAATGGGATGCCGACGTCGGACGCGAGTTCCAACGGTGTGGAGTGTGCGATGTCCCAGACCCCGCGGATTGAGACACCAGGACCGCGGAGAGGCGGCGAAGCCCACCGGAACGTACCTATGCCCGTGCCAAACCAGGGATTCTCGCTGATGATCCGCAGCGTCAACTTCCACGCCTCAATACGTCCCTCATCGACAAGCCCTTGGCTGTCGAAACGGCCGGAGACCCTCCCGCCGACGAGGTGCATGAGCCCAAGCGCCACCATCCCGCCGGCAGCTAGCGAAATCCAGATCCCGGCGCGCGACGGCAGGTCCTTCTTCAAGAATACCGTAACCGAGATGATCATGGCGAGCAGCGAGAGACTCACGCCGGCTCGCGAGCCCGTCATGAACATTGCCATGAGGCAGATCAGGAGGCCCGCAAGCTGCGGGAGAATTGCCCGCAGAGAAATGGTTCGCAAGGCAAGCGACAAACGCGACCAGTCGATAGGGGGCTCGGGAAGCCGCCGCCGCACGCCCCCCAGGATCAACAACATCCAGACTACCCCGCAGGAGCCAAAATACGCCGCGGCCGTGTTGCGGTTGATGAAGGTGCCGGTGACGCTGCCGAGATAGGCCGTCTTGTCCCGCCATAGGATCATGGTGGGCTCGATCAGGAACGAGAGCACGCCGTAGAGCGCATAGGCCGCGCCCGAGATCGCGAGCACCCACAGCAGGCGGCGGGCGCGCATCCGATCGGCGCCGACGGTGATGCCGAGCACGATGGCGAGGATGTTGGCAAGCGGCGCACCGAGCGCGAAGAAGGCCTCGTTCTTGACGATGGACGCGGATGGCGCGATCGGCACGCCCAGGAGATCCGAAGCCTGCTTCCAGATCGGCTGGAACGGCGCGATCCAGGGATGGTCGGACAGCTGCTCGTGCAGCACGAAGGCGTAAGCTGTGACGATCACACCGATCCCGGCGAGCAGCCACAGATGCGACCTGCGCAGATCGCGCGTCGGCGCGAACATCACCGCGATCCCGAGGCACAGGCACCAGAACGCGATCGACAGATCGTTGGTCGACCCGAACGGAAACGGCGCGCCGGCCACCACGAAGTACAGGATGACGGTCGCGGGCAGGCTCCATGACCAGCGAATTTCGGGAAGCCGAAGGCGCATCGTTCTTGCGAGCCTTGCTCTGGGCCTAGAGGAAGCAATCGATCGGATAGATCTTCACGTCCACATTAAGGCGGCTGTTCCGGGTCTGGGCCCGGAAGGCGTAGAATAGCCCAAAGCTATCACTGCCCGGATCGAGTTTTATTCCGGGGGTTAATTCGTCGGGCGGCACCAGCACACCGATGTGCCGGTTGATGGCCGAGATCTCGATCCGGCCCTCGCCTTCCGCAAAATGCCCGCCGAGCTGGGTCACGGTGACCTTTGGCAGGCCGCGGCGCTGATGGCAGACCTCCTCCTCCCAGAGCTTGGTCTGCTGAACCAGCGGCTTGCCCGCGCCATCGGGAACGACGATATCAGGAAAAGACGGCCGCAGCATGCCGAAGAACTTGCTTTCCCTGGAGTTCGCCGACAGGCGGACGGTGAAGGACAGCTCGCCCTTGGCGCCCTTGAGGCGCGACAGGATTGGAGCGTCAGGCTCGGCGGAGACCGTCACGTCGATGCGGTGGCGGACGCCGAGCTCCGCGGCAGCGCCAAGAGCCGTTCCGGCCGGCGCAAGCCCGAGAGCGACCAAGACGAGAGCCGGAAGGCTGCAAAACGTTCGAAAGCGCATGAAGCAGAAAGCCCCTTGCAACGCTGCGGGTGAGCGGCTGACCGGCACGTACTCCGTAGGCGCCTTGATCCCAGCAATATCCCCGCGGCCCCCGACAATACCGATGGGATCGCGAAACGAAAATGGCACCTGGACAAAGCCCGGTGCCATCGCCTTTGGTCGATTAAATCGGCGTCTTACGGCGCCAGCTTGACGTTGTTGCGGAAGATCAGCGCGTCGTTGCTGAGGTTCACCGCATCTCCACCGGTCGCCATGATCACGCGCAGGTAATTCAAGAACTTAGCAACTTCCACGTTGCGCGAGTTCGAAACGTAGATGATGTCCTGGTTCTTCATCATGACTTTGGTGGCCAGGAAGAAACCACCCGGATCGCGGAAATTGACCGCGAAGATGACCGGGATCGTCTCTGACGTGTACTTGCTCACATCGATGCCGAGCTGGGTTGCAACCTCACGCGGCTCGCGGCGATAGAGGTAAACAGCGGCCGGATCGGCCTGCGCATCTAAAAGGCCCCCGGCCTTGCCCACAGCCTCGCCGAGGTTGATGCGCCAGGCATCGAAGTTGAACTCGCCGCTCTGGCCGCTGGCGCCGAACGCCATGAACTTCTGCTGCTCGCGATAGACGTAGATGCTGTCGTCCGGACGCACATAGACGTTGTTCTCGGGCGCCATCACGAGATTCTCGAACGGCACGGTGGCCCGGCGGCCGCCACGCTCCAGCATGACCCAGGTCTCGAAGCCCTGGCCCTTGATGCCGCCGGCGCGAGTGATCGCGTCAAGCACGCGGTCCTTCGCACCCGCCGCGCTGGCGGGGTAACGCGCCGGCGAATTGACTTCGCCGAGCACGCTGATGAGCTGGGTGCGCTGCGAGGACATCGAAACCACGGCCTGCGGCTCGATGGCGCGATTGCCGATCTTTTCGATGATCGAGCGCTGGATCTCCACCGCCGTGCGGCCCGCGGCCTTGATCTGGCCGGCATAGGGCACCGTGATGAAGCCGTCGTTGTCGACCGACTGATCCGGGATCGTCACGTAGTTACCGGGACGGACGCCGGCTTCGGCCGGGATGAACAGACCGCCTGCCGCGGCTTCGAAGATGGTGACGCTGACGACGTCGCCGATGCCGAACACGATGCTGGCGGGCGGACGGCGATCAGTGAACACGCCGGCGAGCCCCTTGGGCTCATGCGTATGCAAGATCTTCACCGTGGCCGGATTGAGCGGCACCAGCTCATAGGCCGGCGCGCTTTCCGTCTGGATCTTGTTGTTAACGTCGTCCGTCAGCGGACCCGAGCCGGGATTGGTCGAGCAGGCCGCGAGCGCCAAAGCGGCGGCCAGAAACGCGGGCTTCAAAACATAGGTCTTGGCAATAGATGACATGAATCGCGCCCGAGTCCCGACTTGACGTCATTGGTACGTCCTAGGGGGTAGTGCGACAAGTGTTCCCGGTGGTTAAGGGAGCGATCCGCCGGCTACTGTTGCGTGTGAGCCACTCTTTCGAGCCTCCTTTAACCCTTTGTGACTATTTGTTGTATTTGGCGTGCCCGGTTGGAGAGCAAATTGCCCGGGTCGAGGCCTAGGTGTGTCGACCTGAGTCTTCTTGGCCCCGCCTCCGTCTGTTAAAGCTGCGTCCCTCAAAAGGAGGAAACCTCGTGTCTGCCCCTCTTCTGTTCGCCCTTATGGCAGGATCCCTTCTTGGCGGCGCAGACCGTCCTTTGGACCGGGCCGGCTCCTGCGCACGGTCCTCGTGCCCGGTCGCGCCAGTCGTGGAAGTGGCGACGACAAGCCCCTCCTCCGTCTGGAAGTTCAGCCGAACGCAAGGGGGCAAGGACGGAGAAAGCTTCGCGGCCATCATGAAGACCGCGGATACGACCCAATCCGACCCGGACTTCGCCGGACTGATCGTGCGCTGCGCCCCGAAGGGCAAGATCGACGTGCTGGTGGCCGTGATTAGGCCCTTCCCGCCGCGGAGCCACCCCAAGGTCACCATTGCCGCGAGCGGCGGCGGCACCTTGACCGTTGACGCCAGCATGGCCGCCGCGGGGGCGGCGGTGCTGCTGCCCGACGAGGTCTCGGCCTTTGCCGCGGGCAAGTGGCAGACGACGGCCTCGCTGTCCGTCGTGGTCAGGGAAAGCGACAGCGAGATCAAGGGTACCGTGGCCCTAAACGGCTTGCGCGAGGCCTATCATTCGTTGCTGGCCAATTGCAGCCAATAGGCCAAATTTAGCCATACAACTTAAGGGTCTTTTTAGGGTGGGAACCTAGGGTCCGAAGCACGGAGTGTTTCGGATGACCGCGCTTTTGATTTTTAGCTTCCTGGTAGGTGCCGTGCTGGGCCAACGCTTTCGCGTCCTGGTGCTGCTGCCCGTCACGTTCGCTTTGCTGCTCACCGTGCTGCCGGTCAGCCTGATGACCAGTCTTGGCGCCCTCGAAGGCCTGAAGGCCGCGGCCTTTGCGGCCGTTGCACTCCAGGGCGGCTACCTCTTCGGCTCGGCCGCCCGCTTCAGCCTTGCCGCTGCCCGCGCTGCGCGCGTGTTTGCGCGCCCCGTCAAGAGCGCGCGCTGATCTTCCGCAGCTGATCCGGCTCGATAGACTTTGGCGCACAGGCGGAAAGGCCAACGGGCAAGTTGTTGGCCCGCACCGACCTTTGCTTGAAAACTACCCGCTCGCTTGTATGGTGACCTGACCGTTTCAGGATTCCGCATCGAGCGCGCCGTTTGTCCCTCGCTTATTTTGCCCTCATCGTTTGCATCGTTTCCGCTTCCGCTCTCGAAATCGCCGGCGCCAAGTTCGGTGCACAGCTCGGGACGATGACCGCCGCGCTCGGCTTGCTGGCCGCCACCGCAACCGCGCGAAAAGCCGACTCCGCCCATTATGTTCGCGCGACCTCGTGGGGCCGCTGGATCCTGATTGCCATGCCGCTCTTCATCGCGGCTCAACTCGTCCCGCTTCCGCTGAATTTGGCGCATCCGATCTGGGCGAGCGCCCACGACGTCCTGGGCGGCCTGTCACTCGGCCCGATCACCGCCGATATCGGCCTGACCGTCAGCGCGCTGTTCCTTTCGGTTGCAGCGGTCTCGGCGCTCGGCGTGACCATCCTGGTGGTGCGCGACCGCGGCCGCGCCGAACTGGTCCTCTTCGTGCTCGCTGGTATCGCCGCAGTCTCTGCCCTGAACCTGGTTCTGCATCGGCTGTCACCAGCAGACGCACAGATCGCCGCAACGTCCGAACTTGCAACGACCCTGGCCGGCTTTGGCCTCGTCGTGAACCTGGCGATCATGCAGCTTGCCGCGGAGCGGGCGGAAACGCATCATTCCCTGCTTCGCTCGATCGTGCTTGGCCTGTTGGGCCTTGTGGGCGCCTTGATCAGCGCGCTTGCGATCTTCGGCCTCTCGGGCACGAACAGCGCGGTGGCCGCAAGCTTCGGCATCGTGCTGATCCTGCTGATCCTGGTCATCCGCAGGCTCGATCTTTCGCCGTTGGCCGCGGGCGCGCTGTCGCTGGCAGCTCTGATTGGAGCAGCGATCGTCCTGACCTTCCTCTTTGAGAAGAGCTCCGGACCGGTCCTGCTGCGGCTGGTACCGGAGATGGGAGCCGAGACGAGGGCAGCCCTCGAGCGGATGTTGGCCGACACGCGCTGGTTCGGCGCGGGCGCAGGGACCTTTGCCGCGGTGGGGAGGATCTATCAGAGCGACGCTGCAGCGATCTTGACGGCGCCCTCGGCAGCGACGGCCGTCTTTGCAGAGATGGGATGGCTCGGTCTGGCGGCCCTGATTGCGGCGAGCCTGCTCGCTCTGGTGCGCCTGGTTGTCGGCGCTTTGCAGCGCGGACGCGACTCGTTCTTCCCGGCGGCAGCCGCGGCCTGCATGCTCTTTGCGCTGGTTCAGAGCTTCGCAGGTCCCGGATTGCTGCGGCCCGCAGCAATCCTGTGTCTTTCGGTGATCGTGGGATTGGGGCTGTCGCAGAGCGTCAGCCAGTCGGGATCACGATAGGGCGCCGGTGGTCAGACCGAGCGGTCGCCGAGCGAGGCCCAGTAGTTCGGGTTCTTGGGCGACTGAATGCGGACCCAGCGATAGGGCTTCTTCGACCACGGCAGGATGTGGCCGGACAGATTGTCCAGCACGAGATCGCCGGAGAAGGTCCGCACCACGACGACGAGATGATGCTCGCCCCAGGTGGTCACGACCTCGCTGAGCAGCACCGCGCGGGCCGGAAAGCCCTTGGCGATCAGTTCGTGGCGTTTTGTCACGGCGTAGTCGTTGCAGTCGCCGCTCGTCGGATGCAGCAGCCATTTCTCGCCGCGCAGTCCTTCCAGATTGGCCTCGGGACGGATGGCGGTATTGACCTGCCGGTTGACATCCTGCATCTGCGCCAGCCGCTCGGCCGTGAGCTTCAGCCGGCCGCCCCTGAACACGATCTGCTGCGGCCGCGGCTTGCACTCGTCCTTGTACTTCAGGCAGAACAGCGTGAAGGCCATCGGCGCCAGCGTCGGCTGGTCGAATTTGATGTACTGGATGGCACCGCGCAGCCCCAAGGGCGCGCCGACGAAAGCGGCTTCGGCGCGCTGCTGCACCTCCGCAGCAACCACGATGGCGGCCATCGCCGCCAGGAACTTTACAACTTTGCGCATGTCGCGCTCCCCGTTCTTGTTGGGGAGACGCTACGCGAGACCTCTTGAAATACGGCTCAAAGGCCGCGCGATCCTTTAATCAAAATGCGGGCGACTTGGTCGGAAACAATTAAGAATACCGATGTGTGACTTGTTCTGCTAAGAGCGGTTACGACGTTCTCGCTCGTGACGCTGGATGCGATTCGACCGACCCGATGGGCCTCTCCTCACGCTTTCGAAAGAAGACCAAGCCGCGGCTTCCCGACGGCGTCCGCATCTATGCGATCGGCGACGTGCATGGCCGCGCCGATTTGCTTCAATCGCTGTTAACCGTCATCGACGCCGATCTGGCCCGTTCCGCGCCCGAGCGGGCCATTCAGGTCTTTCTCGGCGACTATGTGGACCGCGGCCCGGATTCGCGCGCCGTGCTCGATCTGCTGATCGCGCGCTCGAAGTCGCATGAGACGGTCTGCCTGAAGGGCAACCACGAGGTCTTCATGCTCGAGGTGCTCAAGGACCCCGCCCGCCTGCAGGAATGGCGCCATTATGGCGGCCTCCTGACGCTGGTCTCCTACGGGGTCACGCCGACCATGAACCCGTCGGCGGAGCAACAGGTCGAGCTGATCGAAGGACTGAGGCGCGCGCTGCCGCCCGAGCACCTCGCGTTCCTGCAGCAATTGCCCTCGTCCTTTACCTGCGGCGACTTCTTCTTCGTGCACGCCGGCGTCAAGCCCGGCGTCGCGCTCGAGCGCCAGAAGGACGAGGACCTGCTCTGGATCCGCGAAGAGTTCCTGGCCTCCGAAGAACGCTTCGGCAAATACATCGTCCACGGTCATACGCCGGTCAGCATGCCCGACATTCGCCCGAACCGCATCAACATCGACACTGGCGCCTATGCGACCGGAAACTTGACGCTGCTGCTAATCCAGGGCGATAGTCTGCTCGCAGTTTAAAGTCTGTCTTTCCTTCCGATCCCGTGTTCGCTTCGCCCCTTCGGGCCTCGTCGATTTCACCATGAACCGCATCATCCTGCTTCGAATCATCGGCATTTGCGCCGCGACGCTCTTTGCAGTTCATGCTGCCATGGCGTGCTACAGCGATTTCGTCCGACCGGATTTTCGTGCCAGCGATTTGTTCTCAGGCGAGATCCCGCCCGAGAATGCCAAGCTGGCGGCCGGCGGTATTCTGGCATCCGTTTCATTGGATGGAGACCTGCTCGCGAATTACGCGGCGGCCAAATCCGCTGACGTTCTTCACCGCCCCTCAATCGATGCGCCCGGAAGGACCAGCGAGAACAGGGCAGCCCAGTCCGCCGTCATCACGGCCTTGAAGGTCTCACCGGTCAGGCCCGCGCTTTGGCTCACGCTTGGCATGCTGCAGGCCCAGGCCGGCGAAGTAGCGACACCTGCGGTGAAGATGTCCTACCTGACAGGATCGGTGCCAATCGACGTCGCCTTCGCCCGCGTGCGGACTGTGACCTCGACCGCGGCAGCAGCGGACGAGGAGATCAAGCTGATGGCGCAATCTGACATCCGCGCCACGCTGGCCAATCGGTCCCGTTACGAGCCGCTGCTGATCGCGGCCTATGTGCAGGCAACACCGCAAGGCAAGTTGCTGCTGCTCGACACCACGAAGATCACGGATCCCAAATTCAACGAGATCCTGCGGCGGTACTGAGCCTCAGCGCACCGATTTCGGTGTGACCGGCACAAATCCTGATCGGGGCGCGGCTAATCGGATCGTTTATCCTCGCTGAAGAGAAGGCAAGACAGGTACTTGGGATGAAGCCTATCAACGCGCAACGCTCAAAGGCGACTTGAGCGATCGATCCGGCTTTCAATGCCACGCTTCGCGCCGACTGAACGTCGCCAAGCAGGAAGCATGGCGTCTAGATATCCGCATGGCCTCAACCACTAAAAAGTCGAAGGCCGCGTAGCGTTAGGATCGCGCGCTTCTCCTGCTCGCCCCGGCGGCGCCGATCAGGAAATCTTCAATTTTCTTGCCTGCATTCAGCTGATCGACCATCCAGCGCGGCTGCTTGCCTCTACCGGCCCACGTTTCAGATAGATTTGCTGGGTTCTGGTATTTTGGCTGCACGCGAGGGTATTTCCGCCGATGTCTTTTCGAACCAAGCGTTACCCGATAGTCTCGCCTCGGAATATCCGAACCTGCCGCCTTAAGCTCAAGAAGGCGTTGTTCGAGCTTGCGTTTTTCGTCCTCGATTTTCTTGGTAAGAATATCACGGACTTGATCGTACAGGCTTGAGAGTTCCTCCATGGTCAAGCTTTCAAGGGACGACGCATTGAAGCCCATTTCCAACCTCGCTTGCCGCACGCACGAATCGGCTTAGCTCCAGAAGCTAATATGTTCAATATACCACAGATTGCATTTCAGTCATGGACAGAATAGCAATTTTCCTTCCCACTTTTTGAAGCTGGGGAGCAAGGTCTTCCTTATTTGATTTTCAGGCCTCGCTAACGCCGGCTGGGGTCCGTTGGGCGTCGGGACCGAACGGGCTCTCGAGCAGATCTCTTCGCGGCAAAGTTGTAAAGGATCCGATACTCGAAAAGTTGGACCGAAAGAGTGAGTTGGTCGCGAGCGATCGCAGACAACCGGACGTCGTACTCGCGAATTTTTCCATTAACTGCGTCAATCTGGCGAACATTCATATCCATACTCGTCACTAGGAAATCTTTTGCGCTGACCACGAAAAATGCCGCTTATGTTACTGCATCTGATATGCCACGCGCTCCGCGACAATCCAATGAAGCATCGCTGAACTACACCACATTCAGACGTTAAGGTTTCGAGCTTACTTTAACGACAAATGCTTGCTGCAGGTCGTTTGTGGGACGAGCCGAACGAACCGCTAGGGTCCAGACTCAATTGAGCCAGTAAGCGTAGGCTGCTGCGATCAGGACGCCTAAGAGGTAGTTTGCAGCGCGCTTGTCGTAACTGGTTGCGACGCGCCTGAAGTCCTTAGGCCTGCCACATACGCTCGACGCGGTTTCGATCCTTGTAGGCGATGGTGTCGTAGGGGATTGGGGCGCGGCGCGATGTTGTGAAGGGATGACGGCCTTGGCGCCGCGTTCGGCGAGGCGGCGGCGCAGGCGGTTTGCGTCGTACCCCTTGTCGGCCAGCAGCCTTCGGAAAGCGCCTGCGGCTTGGACAGGGCCTCGGCCATGCTGATGTCGTGGTGTTTCCGGCGCTGAACGGGAGAACGCAAGCTTGCCGCGACCATCGACCAGGCCGTGGATTTTGGCCGTCCGGCCGCCACGCGAGCGGCCAATCGCCTGGGCGAAGGCCTCCCTTTCGCGCCGGCGGCGGAGCGGTGGGCTTTGACATGGGGGGTCGATCGCCGCTCCATCGAAGATGCCGTTATATCCCGTCAGAGCTTCGAACATCTTAAGCCACAGACCCTGCCGGCTCCAGCGGTGAAGCGATTGTAGACCGTCGTGTAAGGCCCAACCCAGGGGGCAGTCGCGCCATCGCGCCCCGCTCTTGTGCACGATCCCCGAGATCACTCTGAGGTCGTCCACCCAGATGCGCGCCTGTGCGCCCTCGTGGGGGTAGCGGCTCGATCCGAGCCCACTCCTCATCGCTAAGCCACCGAATCTGTTTTGCAATCTCCAAGGCTCCCTTCCGAAATCCTTGAATCAGCAACTCAGCTCCGACGCTAGACCTTATTGAATACGGATCCTAGGACCGCGTCGCAGATCGCGAAGCCGATATTCTGCCTGCAGCAGCAAAGGTGTTCTTGTCTGATTTACCCGGCTGCCGCAGCAGGAAAGAGGGTACTTGGCGATTGGACGGGCGAAGATACGGTTCAAACTTGAGATATTGAATGCGTCGTTTACGCGACAGCATTGCTCGCGCGCCATAGCCGGCAGCGAACGATATTACTGCGACAAAAGACAACAATAATACACCCAACAACACGCCAAAATCCACTTATACAATAGATATTTAATAAGTTTGCAGAAACGACAAATTAACGCAATAGCGTTATGATGGGGGCATTATAAAATGATTGAATCAGCTATGATATAGCTCATAATTAGCGCACCGATTTCGGGGCGACCGGCACGAAGTCCTGGTCGCGGCGCGGCTGATCGGGCCTGCCCTGGTAGACGAACATGCCCTTCTTGGTCGTGACGATGTCGCCGCGCTGCAGGCTGTCGTCGCGGAGCAGACGTTCGGTCGCGACGAGGTCCGGATCTTCCGGAATCGGCTTGTAGAGCTCGGGATGCTCCCGCCGCTCGCGCGAGACTTCCTTGGCCCGGCGCCGCGCGTCCTCGATGCGTCGCCGCCATTCATCGCGCGAGACTTCCGGCTCGCTTGGCGGAAGATAGTCGCTGAGCGAGGGCTCGGGTTCGCTCTGGGCAAGACATAGGCGCGGACCGGCCCCGTACACGGCCAGTCCGACAGCGGCAGCCAACAGCACCTTGACCGATGCATCCCCCGGTATCCGGCGACCTGACACGGAATTGCGGCGAGTGGATTGCACTCCGATGTCTCCAAGGTTGGGCCACAGCAGTCACAGGCCATTGCAACTTCAGCTCATAAGGTTCCCAATTGCAAGAAGGTGGTTCGCAGTCGGTCGCATCGGCCCTTGGACCTTCGAGCCCCCCTTAAAAATCGAAAAACAACCCCATGCACAGTAGCCGGCCCCAACCGAATCAAAGGCTTACGAGTTTCCGAATCCAGATTGTTCGGTCCGGGCCAAGCAGCATCGCATCGTTCCGCTCGACCGACGGACGAGTGCTGTTGTTCGAGATCCGCGCCAGAAGACCGGAGAGGAACAAAGCCCTTTCTAAGACCTCATTAGCTCATTGCTGCTAGCTTCCGGTTTCCCCTCCGGAGTGGCCGAGCATGCGTGCAGGATCATTGTTGCTGTTGGGCGTTGCCGCGTCCGCAATGTCAGGCCTCGCGGCTCACGCCAGCCCGCTCTGCATCAAGGAGCGAACACCGTTTGCCTTGTCGCAGGATACGGTGAGATGGACGATGTCGATCGCGCCTGGCGCGGAGTGCATCCAGGGCCTGCGTTGGTCGTACATGCAGATCTTCAACGTATCGGTCGTGAGCGGACCATCACGGGGACAGTTGGCCGTCGTCGGCTCCGGTTTCCGCTATTCGGCCGAGAGCCAGACGCACGGCACTGACAAGTTCACGCTGCTGATCTCGGGCAAGAACCGACATGACGCGGGTACCTCGACCTTGGAGGTCGAGGTCAACCCGCAACAGGAGGAGGTCGCCGCCCGGTGAACGATGGCTAGCGGCGGCTGGACCCGCTGCCCCGGGTTCTGTTCCCGTAATAGGGCCGCGCGTGTCCGCGCGTCGTCACGGGAGGCTCGATCCGGCTCGGGATGTTCCGCGTCGCGTTGGGGGGCGCCGGTTGCGACGGATTGACGATGGTCACGTTGCGGTTGGGCGTCGAAGGATCGTTGACGCCCTGGGCCCAGGCAGCGGCGGGCACGAGCAACGCGATGGTGATCAGAACTGGTCGTTTCATGAATTATCTCCCGAGCAATAACGTCAGGGAGGCGATCACCGTTCCTTCACGGTTCCGTTGGGCCGCCTCAGCGGGGAACGGCGACCAGCTTGCCGTCGCGCCAGACGCCCTGCGCCGACTTTCCGGCGGGCAGGCTGCCCGACAGGTTTCGAACGGCGGTCGGCCGCGACGCCGCCTGATTGGTCTGCGCCTTCTTCGTGGGCGTCGTGATGATGCTGGAGCTCGTGGTGTTGGCCTGATCCTTGATCCCTTGCGCAACCGCAGGCGAAGCCAGGAATGTCAAAGCCGTGAGGACTGCCAGAACGCCGCGCATGATCGAACACCGGAATGAGGAGCTCCGCGAAATGTCACAGGTTTTCCCCTAAAAGCAAGCACCTTCGAACGACCGAGAGGGCCGTCGGCAGACCCGGCAATCAGCGCCAGGGCTGCCTCGGTCCTGGCGTCTCGAGCGGAAAAGCCTAGCGAAATCGCCTCATCCGGGCTACTTGGTCGCCCTTGATGACCGACTCCGGCGAAACTGCGGCCAACGCCCCCTCGACGCAACAGATCAAGGCCGGGTTTATCCGTCTCCTGTCGAGCCGCATCCGCGCCGTCTCCGACGATCCCCAGCAGATGCGGGAGATCGTCTATGAGCTGGCACGCGTCAAGCTGCTCGAGCAATTCACCCACGCCGACGCGCGGGAATCCCGCGAGCTTCTGCAGGTGCTCGAACGCGCCATCAAGGAGGTGGAACGTTCCTTCGCGCGCAGCGCCGCCTCGGAGCCACAGAATGGTGTGGTGGCAACCGCCGTCCCGGCGCCCCCGCCGGTCCAAACTCCCTCTCCTCCGCCCATTCCGTCGCCATCCGCTTCCGCTGCGACACCGATCGCGCAGGACGCGGGAGCACCGCGCCGTCCCGTGGCACCGCCGCAATCGCGCGATCCACGCAAACGCGGCAGCGCCTTCACCTTTCTGGTTCGATTGGTGGTCATCCTCCTGCTCATTGGCGCAGGCGTGACCGTGGCTGTCTATTGGCCTCGGCTGCGGTCGCAACTGACCGCATTGTCGCAGATGGCGCCGATGCCCGAGCGGGCACCGAGCAGCCCGGCATCTCAACCGAGCGCCAGCCCGTCTCCCCCCGTCGGCGAGGCTGTCGAACGGACGCCGGATAGCGCGAAAGAGCCGGCGCAAGCTGCACAACCCTCGATGCCTCTGCCGACGACGTTCGGAGTCTACGCTTTGAGCGAGGGCCAGCTCCATGAACTCAAGTCGGTGCCGGGCAAGATTCCGGACCGCCGCGTCGCGATCTCGGCGGCCATCACCACGCCGAGCGCGACCACGTTGATGGACGGCGACGTCAGGTTCATCGTGTTCAGGCCCGATGGCGGTGTCGATGCAACCGGGACCGAAGTTCGGGTCGTCGCGAAAGTCTCGCGAGCCATGGGCGTCGATGCCAGCGGGAAAGCCTCCATGGTCAGCGCAGGCGATTCCTGGGTCATCCGCAGCATGTCCTACCCCTACAAGGTGGGCCCGGTCGAGGACCAGCCGAGAATGCTGTTGCTGCAACCGGAGCAGGACGGCTTCACGCTCGCTCCCGGCCGCTACGTCGTGGTGATCAAGGGCATGGGCTACGACTTCACGGTGGCAGGAACGGTCACCGATCCCAATCAATGCGTCGAACGCATCAATGCGGCCAACGGCGCGTTCTACTCGCCCTGTCCGCCGCCGCGTCGCTAACCGAGCCCCGATTCCCTATTTGGCCGGCTTGCTGTCCTTGGACGTCTCCGCCGGAGCGTCATCGACCTTGCCGTTGTTGGCGACGCATTTCTGGTAGTATTCGCGCTTGTCCTTCGCGGTGCCCTTCAGGCTACCAGCCGCGGGATTGCCGATCTGCCTGGGCGGATAGGCCTTGGCCACCGCCGCGTCGCATGCGCGCGCCACTTCGGCGGTAATTGCCGACGCCGTCGCCGGCGCAGCCAGTGTCAGCACGCATGCCAATCCGATCAACCTTCGCATATTTCTGACCGGCACGTCGTTGCTCCTTCGAACCGTGAACATCTGCCGGACCATAGCAAAAACGATCGAAGCGCCAAACGGCAAAGCGGTGCCGAAATTGCTACGCGGCCTGCCTCGCGTGCTGCTCGACCTGAGCGCGCGCCTCGTCCTTCGAGACGACCGCTTCGCGGTCTCCTCAGGATGAGGCTAAGCGGCATCGGTACTCGTTGAGTCTGGGGCAACGCAATCGGTCCTCATCCTGAGGAGCGCTCGAAGAGCGCGTCTCGAAGGATGGCCGCAGAGCGCGCAGCCCGCAAGTCTAGCTGTTGAGCTGCGGCGGCTTGAAATCCGGAAAGCGCGTCAGCATGGCGGTCCTGACGAACTTCAAGTGCGCAATGCTGCTCGCCAATTCCTTGAGCCGGCGCTGGCCGTTGGAGATGTCGGCGGCGAACAGGTCCTGGTGATGATTGTCGAGCGCCTCCCGCTCGAGATATTCGTCGGTGCCGTTGCCGAAGGTGACGGATGCACGTGCAAGTGCGTCATCGACGCGCCGGTTGAGGCCGGCCTGCTCCCGCTCCGCCTCCTGCAATGCCGTTTCGATCGCCGCCAGGACGGCACCGATCCGGACCCGGTCGGTCTCGGCATCGCGCTCGACGGAGCGCGCCTTGAACCCTTTGTCCTCGCGGCGAGAGCCGAGAAGATTGTGCGCGCGCGCTCTCAGGAACAGCTGAAACATTTGGGCTATCCCCATATTCGAGATTTAGGCCGCTACCATCGGTCAGGCATAGTTAACAAAGGCTAAATCCTGCGGCCGCTCCGCCTGGCTTCGTGCGATCCACGCCCGCCAGGCTGCTTCGTGCTTGGAATAGAGCTCGAGCCACCGAACGTCGTCAACCGCACCCGTTCCCTTGCCGAGGCCGGCTTCGGCCGCGATTTGCACCGTCTCCGTCGGCGCAAGATCCAGCGCCTCGAATTCCGCCGTCTCCTCCAGCGAAAGGCCGACCAGAACGCGGTGTCCCTGCGCGTCGACGAAATACCTGCGCGGCGCGTTGTGCCGTTGATCAATCATTCGAATGACCCTCGTTCATGATCCAGGGACCTGAAAGATCTTTCAGATGACGGCCATAAATGCAGACGAACGCAATCATGAGGACGCAGATCGTCGCGCCCAGCAAGGCAATGAGATACGTCATCTATGTCCACCTGCGCGCCCCCGAAAAACAGAGGCGGCCAAACGCTCGCCATGAATTGCCTCGTCTTAGGCTGCCTTTCCGAAGCGCTCAAGGAGGGTGACGAGTTAACCTAACCGCACATGGTTATTTCGATTTCGCCACGACTTTCGAGTTGGCGCACGCGTCGTCTACGATGATGGCGGCTGGGTTCGGCCGGTCGCCATCGAGGCGGGGGTATAGGGCGCGTAAAGACGATATCGCGCCGATCGCCTCCGCGAGCGCCACGCCCTCACACCATAGCCGCAACCAAAGCCCGCCGCGAAAATCGAAACCAAGACCAAGACTGCCGTCATCTGGAATGTCCCACGTTTGCCGGAACGTTCCTCCCGCGCTCATTTTCATCTTTTCGTTGCGCCGACTTCAAGATCGGCAGCGCCGAAACTTTTGTCAGACGAAGATGAAGTTTGTGCAACGTGGTGCTTGAAGATTGATCGGCACGTGAGGGCAGAGGTGCGGTGAAGAGGCTCCGGTTCTTCTTACCAGAACCCGACCCGCCGACACCGTGAACCCTCGTTCACGGGAGTCATACGGTGCCTCGCGTGCCGACTTCATCGCGGTAAGGTTGAGCGGTTAGCTTAATCCGCGTTGTTTGTTGCGAAGTCTCACCAAACGCATATCCATCTTCGCACCGGGCTCCCCCAAGCCTGGCCCCACCCAAGCAAAGCCGTCGAGCGAACATGGGTCGCTTGGCGGCTTTGTCATTGTGTCGACAAGAGGATCATTTCGGTTATGGCGCGCAAGCCCTGGTCGTTCAAGGAAGACCGCCGACTCATGGAATTGGCCAAGTCTTCGGCTTCGCTGGAGCAGGCGGCGAAACTTCTCGGCCGCTCGCCGGATGCGATCAAGCGCATGGCTTTGCGGCTTGGTCTTTCGTTGAAGTCGAAGACCGGCAAGAAGGGCTAGTCCTGGAAACGGTTCCCCGCCGACCGCAGCTTTGCCCGCCAGCGCAGAACCTCCTTCATTCCGCCGTGAGGGGCGGAACCAAGGCAAGCATCCGGAGGCTCTCCGCCCGTCTCCGGTGAACGCGACCAAGCGTCCCGTCTTTCAGTCCGCCCGGCCGTTCAGACCTAGTTGCGCGTCTTCTTCTGGGAGCCCATCCCGGGGCTGGTTCCGTAGTTCGGTGTCCCCGTCCCCTTGAAAGCTCCGCCCATGCTGTCCGAGCCGGAATTCGTCGCAGCGCCGCTGCGGCTGGTGGGCTGATTGCCCGCTGGCTGGTCTTTGGTCCCCTGCGCGGAGGCCACCGCGCTGCCGAGAACCAACGACAGGAGAAGGCTTAACGTCCTGATCATACTGCTCAACTTTCATGCTTGGGCCGCGCCGGCCATCGGTCAGGCAAGTTACGCGGTCGCCCTTCCGGGCCGTGGGCCCGTTAAACCCTATCTTAGCCCTCGCTGGCTAGGATCAATTCCCAAGATAATTCTCAAGGTCATTGCCAAGATCAGTCCCTGCCTCTCCTGAATTCCGCCCGGACCGGATGAGACTCCAGCGACCGAACCTTCCGTTTGTGGCGCTCGTGCTTGCGAGCATGATGGCGTTTGGGCTGGCGGGCCATTTCGCGGCCGAGGCCGTCATTCGCCACCAGCAGGTGCACCAGCTGAACGAGCTGACCGAGGTGGTTCTGCGCCGATCCGAACTGGCGGTCGATTTCGCCGCAGCGAGCCTCGACGAGCTTGCCAAGCGCGATCTTGCCAGCTGCGCGCCGGGCGCGCTGCAGGCCATCCGGCTCCACGTCTACCAGCGCTCGACGATCAAGGACGTCCGTCTCGTCAATCCGGACGGATCGGTGATCTGCTCGGCCTATTCCGAGACGCTCGAGTTCGACAAGGGATGGGCGGATCGCCGCGACATGCTGCCCTCGCAGGACAAGCAGCTCGCTTTATTCCGCGTCGAGCAGTTCGGCGGTGACGCATTGGGGGTGCTCAGGGACGTCAATCCCAGCTCGGCGCTGGTCGCCATCGTCGGCATCAATTCCGGCCTGTTCGATCTGATGCCCGCCGAGCTGCGCGCGCATAGCGAGGTGATCCTCGCCTTGAGCAATGGCGAGAAGCTCGGCGAGTTCCAGCTCGATGCCGACAAGCCGCTGCCGGGGCCGATCAGCTTCGACAGGCAGTCCGCGCGCCTGCCGCTTCACGCCACGATCCGGCTCGAGCAGGCGGTGCTTTCGAGCTGGAACAGCGAGGCGTATTGGCCGGCGCTCGCGGTCGCGCTTTGGCTGGGTGCACTCTTCGGCATCCTGCTGGCACGCAGCCGCCGGACGGAAGGACCGGTCGCCGACCTCGATCGCGCCCTCGCAGCCGGCGAATTCAAACCGTACTACCAGCCGATCTTCGACCTCAGGACCGGCCGGATCACCGGATGCGAGGTGCTGGCGCGCTGGGTCCGGAAGGACGGCTCGGTGGTGCCGCCGGTGAACTTCATTCCGCTGGCCGAATCCAGCGGGCGCATCCAGGCGATGACCTGGCAGATCCTGCGATCGGCGCTCTCCGATCTGCAAGTCGTGTTGAAGGCGGACAAGAGCTTCAAGATGTCCGTGAACGTCGTGCCGAAGCACCTGCTGAGCGCCGGCTTCGTCGAGACGCTGCGGCGCACGGTCCTGACGGCGAGAATCTCCGCACGCCAGATCGTGGTCGAGGTGACCGAGCGCGACGAGCTCGACGATCTCGCGAACGCCGCGACCGTGGTGGCGGAGCTGCGTGACCATGGCTTCCGCGTCGCCATCGACGACGTCGGTGTCGGCCATAGCGGCTTGTCGCGGCTGAAGGGGCTCGGCGCCAGCGCAATCAAGATCGACAAGTTCTTCGTCGACACCATCACCGTGGACGCATCGACCACGACGATCGTCGAGATGCTGGTCGCGCTCGCCAGGGATTTTCGGATGACGGTCGTCGCGGAGGGGATCGAGACCGAGGAGCAGCGCCGCGCCCTGATCGCGTCCGGCGTCGAAGAAGGACAGGGCTATCTCGTCGCCGCCCCGCTCCCATTCGCCAAGTTCAGCGAGCTGGTCGAGTCGCGCCGCCATTCCGCAGCCGCGGCACCGGCTGGCGACGTCCTGGTCGCCTGACCATCCCCGCCGGCGCCCTACCGTTCTTCGGGGGGCGAGCCTCCATCGCTTCCCCGCGACTATCGCATTTGAGAACATTCTCTGCGGCCATCCTTCGAGACGCCCGCTTTGGGCGGGCTCCTCAGGATGAGGACGGAGTGTGCGGCAGCAGGTTCAACGGGCATTGACCTGCCCTAGCCTCATCCTGAGGAGGCGCGCAAGCGCCGTCTCGAAGGACGGGGCGCTAACTCAGCCAGTCGCCAAGAGTCATATGCGACTGCCCCCACGACCAGGCGCTTTAACGATGTTCGCGTCTTTCGAAGGCGGGATCGCATCCGGGCGGCTATGGTAGGCCATGCGTCGAAATCACCTCATCGCAGCCGCGGCCATCTGCCTCGCCCTCATCGTCTATGCCACCTTGGCAAGACTGGCGGGACGGCCTGCGCTGATGGGGCATCACGAGGCCTATTGGATCGTCGTGATCGAGCGCTTCAGCGCCTACGGCCTGCTGGGATTCCTGCTGTCCTTCCTGTTGCCCGGCCGGCTCGCTCTGGCCTGCTCGCTCGTCGTGGCCGTCGCCATGGGGCTGGAAGTCCTGCAAGCACTGATCCCCGATCGCGATCCGGGCTTCCTCGACGTGCTGCAAAAGGCGGCGGGCGGCACCGTCGGCGTCCTCCTCGCCCAGACGATCCTGGCCTTCCTGCCCCGACCGCCAGCCTGAACGATCGCGGCGCCGACAACCTCTTCAGCGCCACCGGGACATCATCCCTACTTCATCATCTGCCCGCGCAATTCGCCGCCCGGGTTGGCGGCCGTATGGATGTTCGCGTACCATTTCCCGGCCAACAGATCGGCCGCCTGAGCATCCGTCAGCGTGGCGCTGCCCTGGATCGGGCTTTGAACCGTCTTGAACGGCAAGGCGATGCCGGCGTTCTTGCCCGCTTCACCCGGACCATGGAAATGGGCTCCCATCGCCGGCCCCGTCAGATCGGCAAAGGTGACGGTATAGGTCAGGACTTTGGTCTGGGTGTCGAACGCGGCCTCGGCCTTGCCTGAACCCTGGGAATTGTTCGGCGGGACTTCATTGCTGCCCTTCAGCTCGGCCTGCAGCTTGACGACCTCCGCACGCGCCGGCGCGGCTGCGACCATCAGCAGCGCACCGAGCACCGCCGTTCCCCACAGCGTCACGCCGATCCGATCCTTGGCTTTCCTCATGGCATTCTCCTCGCGGACTAAAACGGCCCGCCTCGGTTTGAAACCCCGGCTCCGGCGAGATCTTCCGGACGACGAGACTATGCCAGATTCGCGAAAAGCGCTCGGATGTCGAAGCGCGAAGCGCTCAGGCTGCACCGCGTTCGCGGAACCCGGTCGGTGTCAGGAGTTCGGCCATTTGCCGGTGGGTGCTCTGGAGCGCGGCGATGGCGCCGTCGAGATCGAAATCCGCTTCGCGGACGGAGGCGAAGAATTTGGCCGTCAGCGCCAGGTCAAGCTTGACGCGCGTTGCGCCGTCGCGGCTCTTGCGGCGATCGAGCGACAGATGGATGGCCCGCATTCTGGCTTCCGCGGGCGTACAATCGCTGAGCGTCGCCAGTTCGTCGTATGTCATCCAGATCTGAGGCATGGTTCGTTCGTCCTTCATTGCGGCCTCATCGTAACGTTCCGCCCCTAAATGCACCGTTGCCACGGTGCATTCGCAGCCCGCTTCGCTGCGATAGCGTCAACGCAAGGCTAAGACGCGGGAGGCCTCGGAGGCAGCGGGAACTGGCGCGGCCGCGAACGGCTGTCGAGACCCTTGGGCAATTTGTCATTGAGCTTCACGACAGCGGATCGCGTTTCCACTGCCGGCGCGTCTTCCTGGCAGAAGATCAGCGTCACCTCGAACAGCACGTCGGGCGCCTGCTTGGCTTTTCCGGAGCAGGTCGCAAGCGCGCCGCTGCACACGCCCGCGAGCTCGACCTCGACCTCGTCAGGACCGAACACGGTCGGCGGGCCCTCGGCATACCGCCGCGTGGTCAGGACCGCCGTGAAGTGCTGGTCGTCAGCGAACCGATAGGAGCCGCCATAGGTGAAGAAGCTGTCGCTACCGGAGATCCGTCCATCCGCCAGATACACGATGCCCGTGCCCTGGCCGCGCGGGGTCCTGAACCAGGCCGCGTATTTGCCGTCTCTCATCATGGAAGCATCCACCGTAAATTTCACCGGTATCTGCAACCCAAGTCTGCGGCGCGACAATGACCGATGCGGCGAGCATTCCGCCACGGTTAATGCCCTGCAAAGCCGACCCGTCAAATTGACCCTGCCCCACGCGGCGATCGCTGCGGCACGTCAGAACAATTCTATGCCGTCGTCCGCGGTCTCGACCGTCTCGACCCGGCGCGAGGCGGCGGCCGACTCAAGCCCGATCGTTTGCAGGAAGTCGCGATGAACGTCGCGCTCGCGCTCCATCGTGTAGCGCGCGAAGAGATCGTCGAGTATCCCCTGATCCTGCACCTCCACCTGAAGCCGCTGCGCACCCGCGGCCGCCGTCTCCAGCCGCGTCGCGACCGCGGGCAAGGCCGCCGAGCTTTCGCCGAGCGTGGTCATCAGGCTCTGGGCCGAGTTCATCAGCCTCTCGAATTCAGCGCCTTCGTTCACGAGCCGGCTCATCTGCTTGCCGAGCCGCTCATTGCCGGCCTCGACCTCGCGCAGCGCCAGCAGGATCTGCGGCTCGAGCTTGGCAAGCTGCGTGGGATCACCCTGCACGCGCAGCTGCTTCAGCTCCCTGGCCGAGCGCTCGATTCCGTCGAGCACGGGCCGGAGGCGCGCGGCTCCTGCCGAGACCTGATCGGCGGTGGCCTTGAGCTCGTTGGCGATGACGACGAAGGCGCTGCCGCGGCTGCCGAGATGGCTCGCCTTGAGGCCGGCATTCATTCCGATCAGCGTGATGTCGACCGTCGCCTCGGCAAGGCCGGCGATCGCCTGGCGAAATTTTGCCAGCGTGTCCTCGAGGATCGCGAGCGCCTCGTCGACCGAGCGGCCCGCACTGTCGCAGGTGGCGATCAGGTTCGACGCGTGCGCCAGCGCCTGCTTGATGCGCGCCAGGAACGACGACGAGCCGTCCTCCTCGCCGCCGAACAGCGTACGGCCGTGGCCGGCGACGCTGCCCGCATCGCGCAGGATGGCGCTGAGCGCGCCGACGATCTGGCCGATGTCGCCGCCGAACTCGCGCTGGGCGTCCCTGAGCTGGGCCGCCTGCAATCGACAAATCGCGCGTATGACGCCGTCGCCCGGGACAGGTTCCGGGACGAGGCTCGGCGCGGGCGCGAGGCCGAGACCGTGGCAGACGTGCTCGAGACGCTGACGCGTGCTGTCGCCGGCCTGCAGCGAGATGATCGCGCTGCCGACCGCGTCGGCGATCTTCCTGGTGCTGGAACTGGCGCGCTCGGCCAGATGGCCGCTCTTGCTGCGCTGGTCGCGCAGGCCGGAATAGGCGGCGCCGAGCTCGGCGCTCTCCGACATCAGCTGGGCCCGGTAGCGGCTCTCGAATTCCCTCTGCCGTCCGGAGGCGGTGGCGACCGCTTCCGACAGGCGCTGCTGGTCCCGCGCGCAGCCTTCGATCGAGCCCTGCACGGCCTTGCCGAGATCATAGGCTTCCTGAGTGAAGGCGAGAAAGCCCTCGCGGTCGCCGTCGAGCGAGGCGGCCTCGATCCGCGCGCTGCGCGCGATGATGGTGATCATCTGGATGTGCTTGAACAGCGGCTTGAGCAGCGCAGACGCCTCCGCCGTGCTGTTGCCGATCGTCTCCAGCAGCGCGCTTTCCGCCGGCAGCGCCCGCGCGAGCTCGCTCAGCCGCGCGGCGATCTCCTGCAGCGCCGTCGCGGCGCCCTCGATCTCGGCGCCGGAGAGTTCGCCCGAGAGCGCAGCCAGGCCCTGGTTCAGCTCCTGGAAGATGAGGTGGCCGCGCCCGAGATCGTGACCGACGCGCGCGAAGACGTCCTCGATGCGCGAGCAGACATCCTCGATCGCAGCGGTCGCCTCTGCAAGCGTGTCGGCGGGAACCGGGGACATGGCCATCAACCCGCCACCGCCGCGTGCCCGGCCTGATACCAGTGCATGATCTCGCGCGGGATCTGATGCAGCGACACGACCCTCTCGACACCGCCATAGGCGATGGCTTCCTTGGGCATGCCGAACACCACGCAGCTCTCTTCGTCCTGCGCCCGCGTCGCGGCGCCGAGCTTGCGCATCTCCAGCATCCCGCGCGCGCCGTCGTCGCCCATGCCGGTCATGATGACGCCGAGCGCGTTGGCGCCGGCATGCTGGGCCGCCGAGCGGAACAACACGTCGACCGAGGGACGATGCCGCGACACCGGCGGACCGTCCTTGATCGCGATCTGGTAGCGCAGGCCGATGCGCTGGAGCAGCATGTGCCGGGCCCCGGGCGCGATATAGGCGCTGCCCGGCAGCACCGGCTCGCCATCCTCGGCCTCCTTGACCCTGATCTGGCAGACGCCGTCGAGCCGCCTGGCGAAGGCCGCGGTGAAGCCTGCCGGCATGTGCTGGACGATGACGAGCGGCGGACAGTGCGCCGGCAGCATCTCCAGAACGTCGTTGAGCGCTTCAGTCCCGCCCGTCGAGGCGCCGATGCACACGATGCGCTCCGTCGTCGGCCGCACCCGGCCCTGCACCGGCGGCGGGATGATGGCGTCGGCGGTCAGCTTCTTCTCGATGGCCCGGCGTTCTGCGCGTGGGCGCACCCGCGCCCGCGCCGCCGACTTCACGGCCTCGCGGAGCCGCGTCGAGCATTCGAGCAGCGCCTGCCGCGTGTCGATCTTCGGTTTCGGCACGATGTCGACCGCGCCAGCCTCGAACGCCTCGAACATCACGTTCGAGCCCTCCTCGGTCAGCGAGGAGCAGATGATCACCGGGATCGGACGCTGCGCCATGATCTTGCGCAGGAACGTCATGCCGTCCATGCGCGGCATCTCGAGGTCGAGGATGATGACGTCGGGAATCTCGTTCTGGAGACGACGCGCCGCCACGAACGGATCCGAGGCCGTTCCCATCACCTCGATATCGGGGTCATCGTTGAGGATCGTTTGCAGGATTTGGCGCACCGACGCCGAATCGTCCACGATCAGCACGCGAACTTTCTCCTTCGGCATGGTGGTGCGGCGCTCCGATCAAACCTGGAAGATGGTGGGCTGGACCTGCTTCAGGCCCGGCACGGCGCTGTGAATCATCGATTCGGAATGGCCGACCAGGAGATAGCCTCCCGGCCGCAGATGGCTGCACAACCGCTCGATCACCTTGCGCTGCGTCTCGCGCTCGAAATAGATCAGGACGTTGCGGCAGAAGATGATGTCGACGTCGCGATCGACCGGATAGGACGCGTCCATGAGATTCATCCGCATGAAATGCGTCATCCGCCGCAATTCGGGCACGACCCGCACCTCGCCGCGCGACTTGTCCCGCGACGACAGGAAATATCGCTTCACAAACGGCTCCGGCACCGGGGCGAGCACGTCCCTGGTGTAGATGGCGGTCTTGGCGAGACGCAGCACGGCGGTCGAGATGTCGGTCCCGAGGACGCGGTACTGAAAGCGCGAGCCGTTCCGCGTCATGTCGTCCAGCACCATCGCGGTCGTATAGGCTTCCATGCCGGTGGAGCTTGCCGAGCTCCAGATCTTCAGCTTCGCGCTGTTGCGCCGATGGGATTTGAGCAGAGCCGGCACCGCGGCCTCGCGCAGGAAGGCGAAGTGCTGGGGCTCGCGAAAGAAGTCGGTCTTGTTGGTCGTCACCACGTCGATGAGATGGGTGAGCTCGCTGTCGAAATGATCCGGCTCGAACAGGTTCTCGACATATTCGTTGAGGTCGGAGAAGTTCAGCGCGCGCACGCGCTTGTGCAGCCGCCCCTCCAGCATCAGCCGCTTGCCCTGCGGCAGCTTGATCCCGACCTGCCCCTCGATGAGCTCGGCGATGGTCCGGAAGTGCCGGTCCGACAGATGGACGGCCGTATCCTGCACGGCGGGCATCATGGCCGCGTGCCCCGGCCCGGGATGGCCGCCTGTCCTGAATATCGGGCCATACGGGCCATCTTCGATCCTAAGCGTTGGCGCAGTCGTTGTAGGCGGACCGGTTCACCCGCGGTGCGGTGAGCCGGTCCGCGGGAGTCGCGATCTAGCGCTGGAAATCGGCGTCCCGATCGTCCCCGCCGTCGTTCATGTCGAAGGCGAAGCCGCCGCCGGCCACCTTCGCGGCGCGCGCCGGCTTGGCCGGCACGGCCTTTTTCGCCGGGCGTTCGACGGCCGCCATGGTGGCCGCCTTGGCGCGCAACTGGCTCACCGCCCGGTCGATCGGCGCCGGCGCCTGGCTCTTGGCGGCCTGCTCGATGCGGAAATAGGCGATCGTGGACTGCAGCTGTTCGGCCTGCGAGGCGAGCTCCTCCGAGGTCGAGGACACCTGCTCGGAGGCGCTGGCGTTCTGCTGGCCGACCTTGTCGAGCTGCTGGATGGCCTGGTTGATCTGGGCCGAGCCGACGTCCTGCTCGCGGCAGGCCGCGGTGATCTCCTCGACGAGCTCTGCGGTCTTCTTGATGTCCGGAACCAGCTTGGCAAGCATGGCGCCGGCCTCCTGCGCCACCTTCACGGTCTCGGATGACAGCGATCCGATCTCCGCCGCGGCCGCCTGGCTGCGTTCGGCGAGCTTGCGCACTTCGGAGGCGACCACCGCAAAGCCCTTGCCATGCTCGCCGGCGCGGGCGGCTTCGACCGCCGCGTTGAGCGCCAAGAGGTCGGTCTGGCGCGCGATCTCCTGCACGATCGTGATCTTCTCGGCGATGGTCTGCATCGCATTGACGGCGCGGCCGACCGCTGCGCCGGAAGCTTCCGCGTCCTTCGCCGACTGCGCAGCGATCTTCTCGGTCTGGTTGGCGTTGTCGGCGTTCTGCTTCACGTTCGAGGCCATCTCCTCCATCGAGGAGGAGGCTTCCTCGGCGGACGAAGCCTGCTCGGTCGCGCCCTGCGAGAGCTGCTCGGCGCTGGCGGAGAGCTCCTGGCTGCCGGCCGAGACGTTCTGCGCCGCGGTGAGAGCTTCCGACACGATCTGGCGGAGCTTCTCCACCATGCGCTCGAGCGCCAGGCCCAGCGTGTCCTTGTCCGACAGCGGCTTGGCCTCGACCGTGAGATTGCCCTGCGCGATCTCGTTGGCGAGGGCCGCGGTCTGGTTCAGGTTTGTGGTCATCGTGTTGAGCGACTTGATCAGATCGCCGATCTCGTCATTGCTGGATGACTCGATCTTCTGCGAGAGATCGCCAATCGCAACGGCATCGGCGAGTCCGACTGCAAGTGCCAGCGCGCGGCTGATATTGAGGGCAATCCAGACCGCGGCTACCACTGCGATGAGCAGCGATGTGGCCACCAGCGCAAGCAGCATGATGATCGCCCGGCTGCCTTCATGCCGCGCTTCGGCGCTCTCCTCGGCCATCGACTTCTTGACGTAGTTGATGTAATCGGTCGCGGCATTCAGAGCCAGCGTGGTCGACTTCAGGCCCTGATTCATCGAATGCTCGGCGGCCCTGGCCTTCTCCTGCCGCGCCATCCGAAGGGTTTCGTCCTGGACCGTATTCGAGGCAGCATAGGTGGTGGCGAAGGCATCGATCATCTTCCTGCCGGTCTCGCTCGCGCCGACATAGGCTTCGTCCTTGACCTTCAGCGCCCTCTCGCGAAGCTGCGCAATCTGGCTGGTGAACTTCTCCTGGTCTGCCTCAGACGACGCGAGGATCGCGTTCTTCTCCGCCCGGACCTGGAGCAGCACGCTCTCCTGCAGCTCGGCAACCTTTGCAAGACGGGCCGCACGCTGGGACAGATGCTCGGCCGTGTTGACGGTGTCGTTGAGCTTCAGATAGGCGACGGCGCCTGCGATCATCGAGAGCAGAATGACGACGCCAAACGCGCTTGCGAGCTTGGCCTTGACGGTGAATCTCATGGTCGATCTCATCGGTTCAAATTGGGATTGCTATTCGGCAACGCTTTACGCTCGTAACTCAGGCGGCGCGGGGCGCATCCGCGCCGGCGGCGCGCCCTTCCGGAAACTTGTCGTTCGCCATCAGCTTGGCGAGATCGAAGATCACGACGAACTTCTCGCCCTTGCGGCCGATGCCGGCGGCATAGTCGGACTGCCACTTGCCGCCGACCTCGGGCACCGGCTCGATCGCCTGCTCGTCGATGTCGGTGACCTCGAATACGCAGTCGGCGACGAAGCCGACGCCGACCAGACGATCCTTCATCGGCACGTCCAGGATGATGATGCGGGTCGCTTCGGTGGCGGCCACGGCCGGCAGGCCGAGCTTGGTGCGGAGATCGACGATCGGATAGCCGCTGCCGCGGACGTCGATCATGCCGAGCAGGAAGTCCGGCGCGTGCGGAAGCCGCGAGATCGGCCGCATGTCCAGGATTTCGCGGACGTTGCGGATGCTGATGCCGAACGTCTCGCCGGCGAGCCCGAGCGTCAGATATTGCGAGGTTGCGGCCATGATGCGGTCCGGGGTTCCGAAGGTTGGAAATGAGCGCGGTCCGGCACGAGGCCGGACCGGTTGATCAGCGTTGGAACTCGGCGTCGCGATCGTCGTCGCCGTCATCCATGTCGAAGGCGAAGCCACCGCCGCCGGCGACCTTCATCGCACGCGCCGGCTTGCGGGCAGGCACCGGCTTCTTCGTGCCGCGGTCGGCCGCCGCCATATGCGCGGCCTTGGCCCGGAGCTGGCCGACGGCGCGGTCGATCGGCTCGGCGGCCGCCTTCTCCTTGCGCACGGCGTCCTCGATCCGGAAGAACGAGATGGTCGATTGCAGCTGCTCGGCTTGCGAGGCGAGCTCCTCGGACGTCGAGGACACCTGCTCGGAGGCGCTCGCGTTCTGCTGGCCGACCTTGTCGAGCTGCTGGATGGCCTGGTTGATCTGGGCCGAGCCGACGTCCTGCTCGCGGCAGGCCGCGGTGATCTCCTGCACCAGCTCCGCGGTCTTCTTGATGTCGGGCACGAGCTTGGACAGCATCTGGCCCGCCTCCTGCGCCACCTTGACGCTTTCCGTCGAGAGCGTGCCGATGTCCGCCGCAGCCGCCTGGCTGCGCTCGGCGAGCTTGCGCACTTCGGAGGCGACCACCGCAAAGCCCTTGCCGTGCTCGCCGGCGCGGGCGGCTTCCACCGCTGCGTTGAGGGCGAGCAGGTCGGTCTGGCGCGCGATCTCCTGCACGATGGTGATCTTCTCGGCGATGGTCTGCATCGCCTCGACGGCGCGGCCGACGGCAACGCCGCTGGCCTCGGCGTCCTTGGCCGACTGCGCCGCGATCTTCTCGGTCTGGTTGGCATTGTCGGCGTTCTGCTTCACGTTGGAGGCCATCTCCTCCATCGAGGAGGAAGCTTCCTCGGCGGACGAGGCCTGCTCGGTCGCGCCCTGCGACAGCTGCTCGGCGCTGGCGGAGAGCTCCTGGCTGCCGGCGGAGACGTTGTTTGCCGCAGTGAGAGCCTCCTCGACGACCTGACGAAGCCTCCCGACCATCGTGTTCAGCGATTTGACGAGATCGCCGATCTCGTCGTTGCTGGTGACGTTGATCGTCTGGGTCAGGTCGCCGCCCGCCACGGCACCGGCGAGGCCGACCGCACGGCCGAGCCCGCGGGAGATGCTGAGCGAGATCCAGATCGCGGCGATCAGGCCGATCACGAGCGATGCGCCCACCGCCGAGACCAGCATGACGTGGGCGCGATTGCCGTCCTCATGCGCCAAGGCGGCCCGGTCCGCCATGTTCTTCTTGACGTTGCTGATATAAACGTGGGCGGCGTCCATCGCTTCGCGGACCGCCTTACGAACCTCGACCGCGGACTGCTCGACGGCCTTCGGCCTGTTCGTTCGGGCGGTCCTGAGCGCGTCGTCCTGAACGGCATTCATCCGGGCGTAGGCGGCGGCGAAGTTCTCGATCAGCTTCTTGCCTTCCGGGGACGCTGCGGCGTGAATCTCTTCTTTCAGCTTGAGAAGCGCCTCGCGCTGCTTTGCGATCTCGGCGACGAAGCCATCCGCTTCGCTATCGGGCGCCAGAAGCAGATTCTTCTCGGCCCGAACCTGGGTCAGGATCCCCCTCTCGATCTCGGCCGCATGCTCCATCCGGCCGGCGCGGGCCACCAGATTATCGGCGGTCTCGATCATCTCGGTCAGCTTCACGTAGGCGAGGCCGCCTGCCGCCATCGAGAGCACCAGGAGCACACCAAACGCGCTGGCCAGCTTGGCCTTGACCGTAAATCTCATTTCCAGCCCCCACAGGTCTCGCCCCGAGACCTCAACTTCAATTCAGGATGCGTTCCATGTTCGGAACGATGACGAACTCTTCACGCCACTTGGCGATGAAGCGAATGAACTCCGGCTTCCAGTGCATGCCGACCCGCGGCGTCTGCTGCACGTCGGTCTGCGATATCTCGGTGACCTCGTAGACCTTGTCGGCGGTGACGCCGACCAGCACCGGTTCGCCGTCGAGCTCGAGCTCGATGACGACGATGCGCGTATCGGCGGTGTCGTCGAGCTGCGGCATGCCGAAGCGGATGCGCAGGTCGGCGAGCGGAATGACGTTGCCGCGGACGTTGATCACGCTGGGAACGAAGGCCCGCGCGCCCGCGACCCTGGTCACGGGAACGGGATCGATGATCTCGCGCACGAGGCCTGCATCGAGCGCGAATTTCTCCTCGCCGAGGCCGATCATGACGACCTGCATCGCGCCCGTCTGACGCTCGCCAGTCAAACCGTCGTTCATCACGCCGCCTCGCTGATGTGCTGCTTTTCGACCTTCGACTGCGCCAGCGCGACCAGCTGCGCGACGTCGAGGATCAGCGCCGCCGTGCCGTCACCCAGGATCGTCGCGCCCGAGAACATCGTGACGTCCGAGTGGAGCTTGGAGAGCGACTTGATCACGGTCTGGTGGTTGCCGATGATCTGGTCGGCGACGAGACCGACATGGGTCTCGCCGGTCGAGATGATGATGGTCTTCTGATGCCGGTCGGGCGTGCCCGATGCGGTCATGATCTCGCGCAACCGGAGGAAGGGCACCAGATTGCCGCGCACATTGAGGAAATTGCGGCCGCGGGAGCGTTCGTCCTCGGCGGTCAGCTCGATGCATTCCTCGACCGCGGACAGCGGAATGATGTAGCGGCCCTCGCCGACGCGGATCAGTAGACCTTCGATGATCGCGAGCGTGAGCGGCAGACGCAGCGTCACGGTGGTCCCCTCGCCGGGCCTGGTCGACAGGTCGATCGAGCCGCGCATGTTCTCGATGGTGCGCTTGACCACGTCCATGCCGACGCCGCGGCCCGACAGCGCCGAGATGGTCTGCGCGGTCGAGAAGCCGGGGTGGAACAGGAACTGATGGATTTCGTGATCGGTCAGCACTGCTCCGGGCGCGATCAGCCCCTGCTCTTCCGCTTTCGCACGGATGCGCGCGGTATTGAGGCCGCCGCCGTTGTCCTTCACGGTGACCAGCACCTGCGCGCCGGAATGCACGGCGGCGAGCTCGATGCGGCCCTGCTCGGTCTTGCCATTGGCCGAGCGCGTCGCCGTATCCTCGATGCCATGGTCGATGGCGTTGCGGATCAGATGCACCAGCGGATCGGCGAGGCACTCGATCATGGTCTTGTCGAGCTCGGTGTCTTCGCCCGAAGTGACGAATTCGACCGGCTTCGATAGATCGCGCGAGAGATCGTGCACCAGGCGGCGGAAGCGGCCGAACAGCGAGCCGATCGGCACCATGCGCGCGCCCATCGTGGTATCGCGCAAGGACGAGGCGAGACGTTCGATTTCCTCGGCGATCATCTTGATCGAGAGGTCGGAGCCGGACGAAGCGAGCTGGGTCAGACGCGCCTGCGCGATGACGAGCTCGCCCACCCGGTCCATCAACTCGTCGAGGCGCTCGGCCTGGACGCGAACGGTGGCAATGCCGCGATCCTGCTTGGCTTCCTCGCGGCGCGCGGGCGCCGCCTCACGCTTGATCTCGGGCTTGTGTTCGGGCTTGTGTTCGGGCGCGGCTTCGACTTCCGCCTTTGCGACGGGTCGTTCGACGACCGGCGCAGGCTCGACCGCCGGCGCAGCCGTCTCGGCGACGGCCGGCTCCTCGTCGAGCAACTGGAACAGCGGCGCCGGCGCGGGCGCCTCGGCCTGCTCGAGCGGCGAGAGCGTCAGCTTCATCTCGTCCTGGACGAACATGAAGACGTCGTCGATCGCGTCCTTGTCGCAGGCCGCGTGCAGCTTGACGTCCCACTTCAGATAGCAGTCTTCCGGATCCATCTCGTCGAGGAACGGGATGCCGTCGGTGACGGGCACGACGAAGCAGGGGCCGAGCTTGCAGAGATCTTCAAGCAGATCGAGCGGGTTCGAGCCGTTGCGCAGGATGTGGGATTCGAATTCGAGATACAGGTGCCAGCCGGCTTGCTTGCTCGCGCCGGGCGCCAGCGGCGGCGCCTCGGCGATGTCCACGACCGGAGCGGCAGGCTGGTCGGCCGTGACGAAGCGCTTGAGGTCGTCGAGGATGGCTTCACCGATGACGTCGTCGGTCGACTGGGGATCTTCGATCAGCGCGCGGATATAGTCCTTGGCGGCGAGCGCGACCGAGATCAGCTCCTGGGTCGGCTTGATCTCGCCCTTGCGGACGCGGTCGAAAGCGGTCTCGAATTCGTGGGTGAAGGACGCCACCTTGTCGAAGCCGAACATGGCGCCCGAGCCCTTGATCGTATGCAGGGCGCGGAAGGCGGAATCGACCAGCTCGCGGTCGTCGGGACGCAGACCGAGATCGAGCAGGGCTCCTTCGAGCACCTCGAAGAGCTCGCTGGCTTCCTGACGGAAGATCTCGGTCGGGTCCATCGCGCTCATGCGCGCACCAATTTGCCGACCACGGCGAGCAGCTGCTCCGGCTTGAACGGCTTGGTGATCCAGCCGGTGGCGCCGGCGCTCTTGGCTTCCTGCTTCACGGTGTCGTTCGATTCGGTGGTCAGGAATACGATGGGCATGCCGACCGCGCTCGGCAGCTTGCGCAGGGCCCGGATCAACTCGAGCCCGTTCATGACGGGCATGTTGAGGTCGGTGATCACGAGGTCGAGCTTGCCGGCCTGGGCCTTGGCGAGCCCTTGCGCACCGTCGCCCGCCTCGATCACGCTGTGGCCGGCCGGCTCGAGCACGACCTTGATCATCTGGCGGATGCTGGGGGAATCGTCGACCGTGAGAATCGTGGCCATCAGGTGCCATCTTTCTTTTGCGGGAAATGCTGATCGATCATCGCCTCGCTGGCGAAGCCGGCGCGACGAAGGGTGGTACGCAGAGACTGTGAGAAGGAGGTCAGGACCACCGGCCGGCCCTGGGCCTCGCCGGTCTTGGCGGTCGACAGCAGCAGCTGGATCGAGGTCACGTCGGCTTTGTCGACGCTGGAGCAGTCGATCTCGAGCCGCTGCTCGCGCCGGAAGGCCTCGCGAATGAGATCATAAACGCTGCGAACAGCAGCGATGCTGCAATCGGCGGGTAACCGCAGCGACCATTTCGGCTCCGTCGGATCGAGCGCCATCAAAGCCCCGCCTTTGCTAAAATTCCGCTACACGTTTGACGCGAATCCCATGAGCAAACTCCTAACGCGACGATCCGTACAACTACGGGTGACATTCGGTCGGAACTCGCGCAGGTTATATGCAGGCATGCACAGCCTGCTTAAATGACAGCCAGCGACGCGGGCCGCAGCGCATTTGCTTCGCGTTAAATCCGCCGGGTTATGCGTGGGGTCCGTGCCTTTGCCAGCGAAGAGAGCCCCGGCCACCGATGCTGACCCAAGCGCTCCTGGTTGACGACAGCCGCTCCGTCCTCAACTTCCTGAAACGTCACATCGAGGCCGAAGGTCTGGTCGAAGCCACCACCTTCCTCGATCCCGTCGAAGCGCTGGCCTGCGCACGCGAGCGCGTTTTCGACCTCGTGCTGGTCGACTACGAGATGCCGCACATGGACGGCATCAGCTTCATCCGCGTCTTCCGTACCCTGCCCGGCCGTGCCGACATTCCGATCGCGATGATCACCTCGCGCCAGACCGACGACGTCAAGATGGAAGCGCTGCAGGCCGGTGCAACCGATTTCCTGCCCAAGCAGCCGCAGAGTGTCGAGATGACGGTGCGCCTGCGGAACTTGATTCAGCTTGGTGCAGCCGTGCGCAAGCTCAGCGATCGTGCCGCGCATCTGGCCAGTGAAGTCGCGGCGGCGACGCGAAAGCTCGGCGAGCGCGAGGAGGAGATCATCCTGCGGCTCGCGCTCGCGGTCGAGTATCGCGACAACGACACCGGCGAGCACACGCTGCGGGTCGCCCGCTACAGCCGCATCATCGCCGAGCAGCTCGGCCTGCCGGCCCGGCTCTGCCGCGACATCTATCTGGCCGCGCCGCTGCACGATGTCGGCAAGGTCGCCATTCCCGACAATATCCTGCTCAAGCCGGGCAGGCTGACCGACGCGGAGATGGCGGTGATCCGGACCCATGCGACGATCGGCGAACGGATCCTGGCGGATTCGAGCTGCGAGCTGATTCAGCTCGGTGCGCAAATTGCCGCTGGTCATCACGAGCGCTGGGACGGCGCGGGCTATCCGAACGGGCTCGAAGCGCAGGAGATTCCGGTGGCCGCACGCGTCGTCGCGGTCGCCGACGTGTTCGACGCCCTGACGACGCGGCGACCCTATAAGGAGCCGATGCCGCTCGAGGCGGCGCGCAACTACCTGATCGAGCACCGGGGGCGGCAATTCGACCCGGCCTGCATCGATGCGTTTCTGTCGCGCTGGAACGAGGTCGTGGAGATCGCCGCGGGGCAGCAGGCCACGCCGTTTCAGAAGACCGAAGCCCCGCTCGTTCCCGATTCAGAGAGCGCAGCGGAGAGCCGTCCGGCCGAGCCCGTCCCGGCGGCCTGACCATTCGAGCAACAGCTTGCCGCGGCTCTGGTTTCTCCGGTCGCCGGCTTGAACCTGTTCCTGCTAGAATGGCACCAACACCAAACAGTGATTCTGGTCACACTTGCCTGGAACCGCTAGTGCTAAGCACCGGACCAGGACGGGGACCCATACCGTCGGTCGAACTGGATGAGAATTCGCATGAAAAGCCTGATCGGCGCTGCTGTCGGCGCCTTCTTTGTCGCGGCCCCCGCCTTGGCGGAGACCCCTGCCGCCATCGTCGAGGATGTGCAAGGCAAGGTCGATGGCATCGAATTCATGGACTATGTCGCGGCGGGCAAGATCATCAAGCTCGGCCCGAAGGCCAGCATTACGCTCAGCTATCTCAAATCCTGCCTGCGCGAGACGATCAGCGAAGGCGTCGTGCTGGTCGGCGCCGAGCAAAGCACCGTGCAGCTCGGCGACGTGCAGCGCGCCAAGGTGCCGTGCGACACCAAGGCGGCGCGACTCTCAGAGCGCGAAGCGAACCAGAGTGCCGCGACCACGTTTCGGACCGTGCGGTCCGATGCCAAGGCCGCCCCGTCCAGGCTGCCGACGATCTATGGCGTCGCGCCGCTCATTCAGGCCAAGACCGGCAGCACGCTGGTGATCGAGCGCACCGACGGCAAGGAGCCCACGATCAGCGTGCCGCTGAAGAGCGACGTCATGACCCGCGGCAAATTTTATGATTTCGCCAAGGCCGGAAAGTCGCTGACCCCGGGCGGCAGCTATCTCGCAAGCCTCGGCAGCAAGCGCTACACCTTCCAGGTCGATGCCAGCGCCACCGCATCGCCGACCCCGATCATCGGCCGCCTGTTGCGGCTCGAATAGCGGACTCGAATAAGCGGAATTGGCGACGGGGCGATGCGGCGGATCGGGGGGCGGGACATCGTTGCAGCGATTCTGATTGCGCTCCTCGCGGGCGCAATTTTCACGTCGCCGCCGCTTCAGGTCCTGCAAGGCCTCTCGCTCGACATCCTCACGGCCCTGCGCGGCAAGCTCATCGGCGACCGCCGCGATCCCGCCAATTCGCCGGTCGTCGTCGTGGCGATCGACAATGAGACCTACGAGACGGCGCCCTTCAAGGGATCGCCGACGCAGACCTGGACGCGCGAGATCGGCCGCGTGCTCGGCAGCATCACCGAAGGCGGCGCCAGGGTGATCGGCTTCGACGTCATCTTCAAGAACTCGATCGAGCAGTCGGAGATTCCCTTTGGCGACACCGCCCTTGGCGGCCGCATGAAAGGATTCGACCGGGATTATCTCCTCGCGCTGCGGCAAATCTCCGACAGCGGCAAATTGGTGCTTGGCGAAATCCTCAGCAACGACCATCCGGAAGTGCCCTATCGCGCCCAGCAAGTGGCCGTGCGCAACACCGTCCGGGCACTCAACGTCCACACCGACCAGGACGACGTCATCCGGCGAATGCCGCTGAGCTTCGCCATCGAGGGGCGGCCGGTCCCTGCGATGGCGGTCGAGCTCGCTGCGCGCGCGACCGGCGCAAAGCTCGAGATTGCGCCTTCCGGCGCGACCGCCTTGTCCGGCTACGCGATCCCGAGCGCGGTGCCGAATACGATGACGCTCAACTTCCGCGGGCTCGGAGGCGACATCCCGACCTTTTCCTTCGTCGACCTGCGCGCCTGCGTCGAAAAGGGCGACCGCGATTTCTTTCGCCGCGCCTTCGACGGCAAGGTCGTCCTGCTCGGCACCGTGCTGAATTTCGAGGACCGCAAGCTCACCTCGATGCGCCTGTCCGGCGGTCGTGACGGCAAGCCGGCCGAGCGATGCGCCCTGCCCGCGCCGGCAAGCACGCCGCAGAAATCCCGCAGCGACGTCGCGGGCGTGTTCGTCCACGCCACGGCGGTCCGGAACCTGATGGAGCATGACGCCGTAACCGAGCTCGTCTTTCCGATGCGGGTCATTGTCACCATCGCGTTCGCGGCAATCATTGCCTGCGCGGCCTGCGCGCTCGCACCCGGCAGCGCCGTAATTGTCTGGTTCGTGCTCACCGCCGTCTATGCCGCAATGGCCGTCGCGGCCTTCGTTCACGCCCGGGCGTTGCCGCTGACCGAGCCGGCGCTCGCGGGCCTTGCCGCGATCGCGATGATGATCGGCTACCGCTTCGTGCTGGCCGAGCGCGACGAGCGGTTCCTGCGCAAGAGCTTTGCGCTCTATCTCGCGCCCGAGGTGATCGAGACCATGGTCGCCTCCGGCAAGATGCCGGCGCTCGGCGGCGAGATGCGCAACGTCACCATGTTCTTCTCCGATCTCAGCG
Organism: Bradyrhizobium sp. WBOS08; assembly: GCF_024585125.1. Taxonomy (NCBI): domain Bacteria; kingdom Pseudomonadati; phylum Pseudomonadota; class Alphaproteobacteria; order Hyphomicrobiales; family Nitrobacteraceae; genus Bradyrhizobium; species Bradyrhizobium sp. WBOS08. The sequence continues at coordinate 708,245 of NZ_CP028988.1, forward strand.
GCTTCTCGTCCATCGCCGAGACCATGACGCCGGGCGAGCTGGTGACGCTGATGAACGAATATCTGTCCGCCATGACCGATATCATCGAAAGCCACGGCGGTTACGTCGACAAATATATCGGCGATTCCATCGTCGCCATGTTCGGCGCGCCGGCCGACGATCCCGCACACGCAACCAAGGCCGTTCGCGCCGCGCTGAAATGCCACGAAAAGCTTGCGGAGCTCAACGCCGATCACCCTGCCTTCGCCGGGCACGGCCTGTCGCATCGCATCGGGCTGAACAGCGGCGAGGCCGTGGTCGGCAACATCGGCTCGCGCCGCCGCTTCAACTACACCGTGATGAGCGACACCGTGAACGTCGCCTCCCGGCTCGAGGGCGCCAACAAATATTACGGCACCGCGATCATGGCCTCCGAATCGACGATGGCGCAGACCGGCGATGCCTTCGCCTGGCGCGAGCTCGATGCGATCAGGGTGCTGGGTCGCGGCGAGGCCATCAAGGTGTTCGAGCCGTTGGCCGAGACGGGCGCCGAGAGCGAGCAGCAGGCAAAGGTGGCTGCCGTCTATGCGGAAGGGCTCGCCTGCTGGCGCGCGCGGGACTTTACGAAGGCGGCCGACGTTTTTGGGCAGATGGCAGAGGCCGATCCGGCATCAGCGCTGTTTGCGAAGCGCGCCCAAGCGCTCACCGCGAACCCGCCGCCGGCGGATTGGACTCCGGTCAATACGCTGGAGGGGAAGTAGCGGCACTTACCCTCCCCTGGAGGGCAGGGCAATCGCATATGGAGCCGATCTCGCCTGTGGCCATCCTTCGAGACGCCCGCCGTTGGCGGGCCCTCAGGATGAGGACCAGGGGCGCGGCACCAATTTCAACGAGCGCCAATGCTGCTGAGCCTCATCCTGAGGAGACCGCGAAGCGGTCGTCTCGAAGGACGAGGCGCGCGCTCAGGTCTCGCAAAGCCCCATATGCGATAGCCCTCCCCTCCAGGGGAGGGTGAAGTCGATTGTCTCTAAAACGGCAGGCCCACGTAGTTTTCCGCGAGCAGGCGCTGCGCGGTCTCGGACGAGAGCAGATAGTCCAATTCCGTCTGCTGCAGCCGATCCTCGTAGTCGGGCCGGTCGGGGAAGCGGTGCAGCATCATCGTCATCCACCAGGAGAAGCGCTGCGCCTTCCAGATCCGGGCGAGCGCCTTGGCGGAGTAGCCTTCGAGGCCGGACTCATCGCCGCGCTGATAATGCGCGAGCAGGGCGTGGTAGAGATAGTAGATGTCGGACGCGGCGCTGTTCAGTCCGCGCGCGCCGGTCGGCGGCACGATGTGCGCGGCATCGCCGGCGAGGAACAGCCGGCCATAGCTCATCGGCTCGGCAACGAAGCTGCGCAGCGGCGCGATGCTCTTCTCGATCGATGGCCCCGTGATCAGGCGGCCGGCCACCTGATCCGGCAGGCGCCGCTTCAGCTCGGCCCAGAACGCATCGTCCGACCAATCCTCCACCTTGTCGGTCAGCGGCACCTGGATGTAGTAGCGGCTCAGCACCTGAGAGCGCAGGGAACAGAGCGCAAAGCCGCGCGCGTGCTTGGCATAGATCAGCTCGGGCGACACCGGCTTGGTGCGCGACAGCACCCCCAGCCAGCCGAACGGATAGACCTTCTCATATTCGCGCAACACGTCCTTCGGGATCGACTTGCGGCTGACACCGTGGAAGCCGTCGGCGCCGACGATGTAGTCGCACTCAACGCGGACCGTCTCGCCGTTCGCGCGATAGGTCACGTAGGGCCGATCCGACGTCAGATGGTGCGGCGCCACGTCCTCCGCATTGTGCACGACCTTGCCGCCGAGACGGTCGCGCGCCTCATAGAGGTCGCGCGTCAGCTCGGTCTGGCCGTAGACCAGCACCGAATTGCCGCCGGAATGCTTGTGCAGGTCGATCTTGGACAGCACGCCGTCATGGGCGATCTCGAAGCCGCGGTGGATCTCGCCCTCGCGGTCCATGCGCTCGCCGCACTGCGCCTCGCGCATCAGCTTGGCGAAGCCATGCTCGAGCACGCCGGCGCGGATGCGGGCGAGCACGTGGTCGCGGCTGTATTTCTCCAGCACGATGGTGTCGATGCCCTTGAGGTGCAGGAGCTGGGACAACAGCAGTCCGGACGGCCCGCCGCCGATGATACAGATCTGAACTTTCATTTTTGCGTCCTCCCGTCGGCACTTTTTTGCAGATTTGATGCCGCAGACCGATGGAGGGTTTCGTCATTGTCTTGTACTATTCGAACATGAAAGGCCCCGTCCCCGCGATCCGGATCTACAACCTGTTCGGCGAGTCCGGCGACTTGCCCGACGTCGTGCATTGCGAGACCATCGCGTCACGCTCGGTGCTGCATGACTGGACCCTGGCCGTGCACCGCCACGCCCGGCTGCACCAGGTGCTGCTGATCGAGCGCGGCGGCGGCGAGGCGACGCTAGACGGACGCGTGGTGCCGCTCAAGCCGATGCAGGTCGTCAACGTGCCCGTCGGCCACGTTCACGGCTTCCGCTTCGTGCCCGACACGCAAGGCTGGGTGCTGACCATCGCCGCGGAGATACTGGACGAGGCGCTGCTCGCCGCCGAGGGCCTGCGCGGCGCGCTGTCGCGTTCGGCCGCGGTGCGCGGCACGCCGCAGATCCGCGCCATCATGAAGCAGATCTTCGCCGAGCACGCCGCGCGCGACTTCGGCCGCGCGCATGTGCTGCGCGCGTTGTCGTCCGCCATGATCGGGCTGGTGGCACGCGCGCTCACGAGCGAGAGCGGCGGCAACGGCACGGTCGAATCCGGCCTGTTCCGCCGCTTCGAGGCGCTATTGGAGCAGCATCATCTGGAGCGCTGGAGCGTTGCGGACTATGCCGAGGCGCTGGCGGTGACGCCGACCCATCTCAACCGGATCACACGGGCGGCGACCGGCGATACCGCCTCGCACCTCATCCTCAACCGCCTGATCCGCGAGGCGCGGCGGAACTTGGTCTACACCAATCTGCCGGTCTCGACGATCGCCTACACGCTCGGCTTCGAGGATCCCGCCTATTTCAGCCGCGTCTATGCCGCCGCCACGGGCGTGTCGCCGCGCGCCTTCCGCGCGCAGCTGCACGGCGAAGAGAGCTGAAGCCTCACACGTCGAAGAACACCGTCTCCTCCGGCCCCTGCAGATTGATCGTGAAGGAATACACGATCTTGCCGCCGCGCTCACCGCGCTTTGCGATCAGGGTCGAGCGCCGGGACGGCTGCTCGATCAAATTGAGCACGGGGTCGGCGGCGTTGGCGGCTTCCTCGTCCGAGAAATAGAGCCGCGTGTTGAGGCCGATATTGATGCCGCGCGCGACGATCCAGACATTGACATGCGGCGCGCATGTCCGGCCTGCTTTGTCGACGATCGCGCCCGGCTTGATGGTCTCGAACGTCACGAGGCCGCTCTCGAAATCGGAGCCGGCGCGGCCCCAGCCGCGAAACTCCTCATCCGACGCGCCGGCCGAGCGATCAGCCGGATGGTTGTAGCGGCCGCTGGCATTGGCCTGCCAGATCTCCAGCAGCACGTCGCGCAGCGGCGTGCCGGTGCCGTCGAGCACTTTGCCTTCCAGCGTGATGCGCTCGCCCTGCGTGTTCGGCGTCGTCAGCACGTTCGAGAAGTTCTTCTCGAAGATATCGAAGCCGGCCATCGCCGGGATCAGTCCGATATGGACGTAGGGCCCGGCCGTCTGCGAGGCAGTTTCCTTGAGATAGTTGAGCGGCTGCGGCATGATTGGATTTCCTGGCTCAGTTCCCCGCGGTGCGGTTTTCAAAATAGGTGGAGCGCTGGCCGCGCAGCACGATGTCGAAGCGGTAGGCGAGCGAGTCGAACGGCGTCGAGGCGTTGAGGTCGAGCGGTGCGACCAGGCGGTCGAGCGCATCCTTGTCCGGTATCGTCGTCAGGATCGGGCAGATCGGGATCAGGGGATCGCCCTCGAAATACATCTGCGTGATCAGCCGCTGGGCGAAGCCGGAGCCGAACACGGAGAAATGGATGTGGGCGGGACGCCAGGAGTTGACGTAATTGCGCCAGGGATAGGGCCCCGGCTTCACGGTGCGGAAGTAGTAGTAACCGGTGTCGTCGGTCAGCGCGCGGCCGCAGCCGCCGAAATTCGGGTCGATCGGCGCCAGATAGGTGTCCTTCTTGTGCCGGTAACGGCCGCCGGCATTGGCCTGCCAGAACTCGACCAGCGTGTTCGGCACGCCGCAGCCGGTCTCGTCGACCACGCGGCCGTGGACGACGATGCGCTCGCCGATCGGATCGCCGTCCTTGGCGTAATTGCGGATCAGGTCGTTGTCGAGCGGACCGAGATCGTTGTGGCCGAACACCGGCCCCGTGATCTCCGAGATCGAGCCCTCCAGCGACAACAGCGCCTGCCGGGGCGAGCGCAGCACCGAGGATTTGTAGCCCGGCGCATGCGCCGGCGGATGAATGGATCGGTCACGCTGGAAGAAGCCGCCGTCGCCGAGCGGCGGCGTCAGGGGCTCGGGACGGTTGAGGCGGGCATCCCGCACCTGGGCATTCATGGTGTCTCTCCCTGGGGCGCCCGGTCCGGACGCGCGGCTTATGGGGAGATCATGGTCCGCTCTATTCCTCGGATAAATAGATCGATTATAATATATTGCATGAAAGAAATCGATCATTTGGCGCTCGACGGCCACGCGCTCGAACTGTTCCTCGCCGTGCTGGAGGAGGGATCGGTCACCGCGGCGGCAACCCGGCTCGGCCTGACGCAATCTGCGGTCAGCCACGGGCTGAACAAGCTGCGGCGGATCGCAGGCGATCCGCTGTTCGCGAAATCCGGCCGCGGCATCGTCGCCACCGCGCATGCGCAGGCGCTCGCCGCAAAGGCGCGAGCTCTGATCGACGAGATGCGGAGCTTTGCCGGTGGCGTCACGTTCGAGCCGGCCCGCGCGCAGCTTTCGCTGACGATCGCCGCCAATGACTTCCAGCGCGATCTGCTGCTGCCGCGGTTCTTCGCTCATGTCGCTGCACAGGTGAAGACCCTGAGCCTGCGCGTGATCCCTTCGCAATCGCCCTCGCCCGCAATGCTGCGCGAGGACCGCTGCGACGTCCTGATCACGCCGCTGCCGCCGTCCGGCATCGACATCGTGCAGAAGCGCCTCTTGAGCGATCATTACGTCTGCTACTTCGATCCCAAGATGCGCACCGCGCCGGCCGGCCGCGGCGCCTATCTCGCGGCGCGCCACATCACGGTCGTCTATACCGACAATGAGCGGCTCGACTTCGACCGCCGGCTGGCGGCCAACGGTCTTCACCGCGACATCGCGATCTCGGTGCCGAGCTTCTCCGGCGTGCCGTCGTTCCTGCGCGGCTCGCAGATGCTGGCGAGCATGCCGAGCCTGCTGGCGTCCGGGATCATGCGTGATTTCGCGCAAACGCGGATTCCGCTGGCGTCCCGCACGCGGACACTGGCCGAGTTGCCGATGTTCATGGTCTGGCACCAGCGTTATCAGAAGGACCCGGCCCATCGCTGGGTCAGGAACCAGCTCGAGACCGTGGCAGCGACGGCCGCCAAGGCGTGATCAAGGCGTGATAACGATACCGTCTTTCGGAAGACCAGCTCTGGCCAATTCCACTGGTTGCGCGCGGGCCGCCACGCTAGAATTGCTTCATGACAGTGACCGACATTGCGAGCCGGACCTACAATCACAGCTGGCGGCTGGATCCCATCATCCGCAGCCTGCTTGATACCGATTTCTACAAGCTATTGATGTTACAAATGATTCGGGAGACCTACCCGAGTCAGCAGGTGACCTTCTCGGTCATCAACCGCTCGCGCCATGTGCGGCTCGCCGAGATCATCGACGAGAGCGAGCTGCGCGCCCAGCTCGACCATGCCCGCACCATCCGCTTCACCAAGAAGGAGCTGATCTGGCTCGCCGGCAACACCTTCTACGGCAAGACCCACATGTTCTCGGCGGATTTCATCCGCTGGCTGGCCGAATTCCGCCTGCCCGAATACGAGCTGCGCAAGGTCGAGGGCCAGTACGAGCTGCATTTCCACGGGCCGTGGACCCACACCACGATGTGGGAGATCCCGGCGCTCGCCATCCTCAACGAGCTGCGCTCCCGTGCGGCGATCAAGGGCCGCGGCCGCTTCGAGCTCGACGTGCTCTATGCCCGCGCCAAGGCCAAGCTCTGGACCAAGGTGGAGCGTCTTCGCAAGCTGGAGAACCTGCGTTTGTCCGACTTCGGCACCCGGCGCCGTCACGGCTTCCTCTGGCAGCGCTGGTGCGTCGAGGCGGTGAAGGAGGGCCTCGGCTCGTCCTTCATCGGGACATCCAACGTGCTGCTGGCGATGGACAACGACCTCGAGGCGATCGGCACCAATGCGCATGAGCTGCCGATGGTCGCGGCCGCGCTCGCCAAGGACGACGAGGAATTGCGCTGGGCGCCCTATCGCATTCTCGACCAGTGGCGCCAGACCTATGGCGGCAACCTCCTGATCGCGCTGCCCGATGCCTTCGGCACCAAGGCCTTCCTGCGCGATGCGCCGGAATGGGTCGCCGACTGGACCGGCTTCCGGCCCGACAGCGCGCCGCCGATCCAAGCCGGCGAGGAAATCGTCGCGTGGTGGGAGAAGAAGGGCCGCAACCCCAAGGACAAGCTGCTCGTCTTCTCCGACGCGATGGATGTCGGCTCGATCGAGGAGACCTATCACCACTTTGCCGGCCGGGTGCGGCTCTCCTTCGGCTGGGGCACCAACCTCACCAATGATTTCGTCGGCTGCACGCCGGACGGCTCGTTCAATCTCGATCCGATCTCGCTGGTCTGCAAGGTATCGTCGGTCGACGGCCATCCCGCCGTCAAGCTCTCCGACAATCCGGAGAAGGCGACCGGAATCCCCTCGGAGATCGAGCGGTACCTGCGCGTGTTCGGCGACGCCGGCCGCGTGCGCAAGCCGGTGCTGGTCTAGCCCGGGCACGTCCGTCCTCGCCAAGCAAGGCGCACACGACGAATGCGACAAGTCGATCGGGCGATTTGACGGCATTTGACGCAATCTGCAGGCGATCATTTCACGACGCCTTCACCCTGCGACGCAGTCCTTCGCCCTTTTCAGGCCGAGTTAAGCAACCATCGCTTCTACTTCGCATTGCAGGCGTGGCGCTCCGTTGGGGCATTGCGCGACTTGGGGAACGTTAGGGTGTTTCGCAGAACAGCGACGTCGATGAAGAGGCGCAGCTTCCTTCACGTCATCAAGCTTGTCTCGCCTTTCGTGATGGTCGTCGTGCTCCAGGCGGCGATCGCCGGATTCAGCCTGGAGGTGATGTCGTCGGTTCGCGCCTATGTCGCGGGCGAAGCATTCTGGTCGCGTTCGCAGAAGAACGCCGTCTATTTCCTCAATCTCTATCTGCATTCCGGCGAGCCCAGCCAATTCGCGCAGTACCAGGCCTCGCTCGCCGTCCCCATCGGCGACGAGTTCGCGCGCTGGGCACTCGAGCGCGATCCGGTCGACGTCGAGGCGGCCCGCATCGGCTTCCTGCAAGGCGGCAACCATCCCGATGACGTCCCGGGATTGATCTGGCTATTTCGCTATTTCAACCGCGTCAACTTTCTCCAGGAAGCGATCCAGGAGTGGAGAGCCACCGATCCCATGCTGCTGGAGCTGAGCGTCTTCGGCGAGGTCATTCGGTCCGAGTGGCAGAACGGTCCACTTCAGGACGCAAGCCGTGTGCAAGCCCTGTCGTCGCGGCTTTCCGAGCTCAACACCCAGTTCACGGTGCATGCCAAGCGGTTCTCGGCCGTCCTCGGTGAAGGTTCCCGCGCCATCAAGCTGACGCTGACCGGCATCAACATCGTCACCGCCGCCGTGCTCGCCCTGCTCCTGATCTGGCACACCAGACGATTGGTACTGCAACGACAGGCGTTCGAGAACGCGTTGCATGCCGAGAAGGAACGTCTGGCCTTCCAGGCTTCGCACGACTGGCTGACCGGCCTGTCCAACCGCCGCGCCTTCGAGGCGCGACTGCAGGGCGAGTTGGACGCTGCGGCAGCGGGTTCGCTCAGCCTGATCCTGCTCGACCTCGACCAGTTCAAGAATGTCAACGACAGCTGCGGGCACCTTGCCGGCGATCGCCTGCTCTGCCAGGTCGCGCGTCTGCTGCAACAGGACCGGCATCCGCACGATTTGGTGGCGCGCCTGGGCGGCGACGAATTCGGCCTGATCCTGCCGCAGTGCTCGCCTTACGACGCGGTCGATACCGCCGAACGGCTGCGGCGATCGATCGAGATGTTCACCTTCGCCTGGGACGATCGCTGCTTTGCGGTGACCGCCAGCATCGGCGTCGCCTGCATCGCCGACAGCGCCACCACGCTCGAGGACGCGATGCGGCGCGCGGATGCCGCCTGTTATCGCGCCAAGGAAAAGGGACGCAACCGGGTCCAGGTCGACGGCGGCAGACCGGACGTCGTGCTCGTTGCAGCCCGGCCGCGCGAGGCCGTGGCGCGGCGAGGCTGATCGCCGCCTGCGAGCCGCTTCCGCTCCGGCCACGAGGACCAGCCGCGCTCCAGGCATAAACTGCCTCCTGAGCAGCTTGTGCGTAAGGCGTCAGGGCCGCAACGACCCGGTTGTGGTCCCCCGGCCACATCATTCCCGAAAACGTTGCGTCTTTCGCATTCCGACACTTCGCCTTGCGCGCCGGTCCAAGAAGGCCGAGGCCTCCATCACTAAGCATTGCAGCTGCCCCGCGTTGCCGCCGGATTCCGTCCGGGCCGCATTGTGAACGGAGTTTGCTTTGTCTTGGAATGATTGGATGACCTCGCCGCACGTCAGCGCTGCAACCGCGCGCCCGCGACGCGCGCTCCTCTTGAGCACAGCGATCAGTGCCCTTGCCGCAGGCGCCACACTGCCCTGGTTGACCGCGCCGGCAGCAGCGGCCTGCGTGATCACCGGTGGCGGTTCGCAGACGGCGCTTCAATCGGGCGATTCGATCACCTGCACCGGGGCGGGAAACACCCTCGTCAAGACGGCACCGGGGGTCAGCGGCGTCACCGCCAACATCGGCGACGGCACCGCGACGTCCGTGAACGATCCCGCCTTTGCCGGCGTCATCTTCGAAGCCGCATCCAATGGCGCGATCAATGTTTCCGCCAACGCGTCGGTCACGTCCGCCAACAGCGACGGCATTGCATTGGTCAGCGGCAGCAACAACAACGTCATCGCGATAGATGCGGGTGCCGTCGTCGGGTCGTCGTCCGTCGGAGCGACGGGACTCGCCCTGTCCAATTCCAGCAACAACATCGTCGTCATCGGGGGGACGGTCGGGAGCGCCGCGCCCTTGACGAGCGGCATTGGGATCGGCACTGGAGCGGCAAGCAACCAGGTCAACATCCTGTTGGGCGGGGTGGTCCAATCCAGCAATGTCGGGGCGATCGATCTCAACGGCGCGGGCGCCGGCAATACCATCGACAACGCGGGTACGATTTCGAGTGCTTCCGGCGCCGCGATCCTCGGCTCGGCCAATCAGGATTCCGTCATCAACTCCGGCACGATCATGACCGGCGCCAGCACGGCCGTGGACCTCAAGGACGGCGACGACATCTTCGCGCTCCATGCCGGATCGACCATCACGGGCGCGGTCCTCGGCGGCAACGGAACGGACACGCTGCGGTTCGGCGGGACGGCCGACAGCTCCTTCGATCTCGGCACATTCGGTGCGGCCCAGCAGTTCCGGGAGTTCGAAGCGCTGGAAAAGACCGGCAGCTCCACCTGGACGTTGACGGGCTCCACGACGGACACGGCGACGATGAATGTCCAGGCCGGCATCCTCATCGTCAGCGGCGCAATGCCCAATGTTGCGACGACGGTCGGCAGCGGCGGCACGATCGGGGGAGACGGTGCGATCGGCGATCTCACCGTGCTGTCGGGCGGCAGGGTCGCGCCCGGCGGCTTTGGTTCGCTCACGGCGTACGGCAACGCCACATTCAACGCCGGGTCGGCCTACGCGATCTCCGTCAACGCGGCCGGTCAATCCGACAAGATTTCCGCCGTGGGTGCCACGTTGAACGGCGGCACCGTCGCGGTCACCACGCTTGCGGGTGCATACGCGCCTTCGACGCAATACACGATCCTCAGCACGACGATGGGCCTCACCGGATCCTTCGCAAACGTCACCCTGAGCGGATACAACCCGCAGTTCTTCACCTCCGCCCTTAGCTACGACGGGTTCTCGGTATTCCTGACGCTCAACTACAACACGGCCGTCTTCCAATCCGTTGCCCAAACGCAGAACCAGAAGGCGGTGGCCGGCGCATTGAGTGCGTTCGGCCCCAACCTGCCCTTCCTCGCATCGTTTGCCGGCCAGAGCGATGCCCAGCTGCGCACCAGCATGGACCAACTTTCGGGGGAAGCCGCCACAGGAGCCCAGCAGGGCGCCTTCCAGTTCACGGGCCAGTTCCTCGGCCTCATGCTCGATCCATTCGTCAGCGGACGCGGGACCTTGGGCAGCGCCACAGGCGACACCGTGCTCGGCTTCAACCCCGCGCGCGCCCCGTTTCCGCATGATATTGCGCTGGCCTACAACAAGGTCTTGGGCGCACCGGCCGCACCGACCTTTGCTGAGCGCTGGACCGCCTGGGGAACGGCGTTCGGCGGCGCCAACCGCACCGGCGGCGATGCCCTCGTGATCGGCAGCCACGACCTCAGCGCGCGCGCAGGCGGCGTCGCCGCGGGAGCCGACTATCATGTCAGCCGTGACGCGATCGTCGGCTTTGCGCTCTCCGGCGGCGGCACCAAATGGGATCTGGCGCAGGCGCTGGGCGGCGGCAAGAGCGATGCGCTACAGGCCGGCGTCTATACCGCGTTGCGTGCCGGCCCGGCCTATTTCGCCGCCTCGCTCGCCGTGGCCAACCACTGGATGTCGACAGACCGCCTCGCGCCGTTCGGCAATCAGCTCACAGCGAAATTCAATGCGCAGACCTTCGGCGGCCGCATCGAGGGCGGCTATCGCTTCGCGACGCCGATCGGCGGCTTCACGCCCTACGCAGCAGCACAGGCGCAGGCGTTTCGCACGCCGACTTACGCCGAGGTTGATCTGGCGGGCGGCGGTCTTGGGCTGACGTATCAGGGCCGCACCGCCTCCGGCACAAGGAGCGAGCTCGGCGCACGCTTCGACCGGGCGACACTGATTGCGCCGAATGCGGTCCTGACGTTGCGCGGCCGCGCGGCCTGGGCGCATGATTGGGTGAGCGATCCGGCACTCCTCGCCGCGTTCCAGGGGCTCCCCACCGCGAGCTTCATCGTCAATGGTGCGACGCCGGCGAAGGACGCCGCGCTCGCATCTGCCGGCGCCGAGCTGAAGTTTTCGAACGGTGTTTCCCTGTCTGCCAAGTTCGACGGCGAGTTCGCGGCCCGCAGCACCACATATTCCGGCACTGCAAGCCTGCGATACGCCTGGTAACGGCGATCCCTCATCGAGATGGCGGTGCGCCCACCGGCAGAATGCCGAGGCCGGCGAGATGCACGTCGATGAACTGGTCGACCTGCTGGCGCAGCATCTGGGGCGGCACGGCCACCATGCGCTCCTCGAGACCGAGCGAGATGATGCCGTGCACGGCGGAGAACAGCGTGCGCGACAGCAGCGCGATCTTCACGTCATCCGCATCCGGCAGCAGCCGCACCAGGGGTGCATGCATCAGCGCGAAGGCGTCCATCACCATCTGCAGGATGTCGTCGGGATAGGGGCGGTCATCCTCCATCCGGTGCTCGAACAGCGAGCGCAGCAGGTTGGCGTGCCCGGCAAAGAAGTCGAGATAGGTCGCGGCAAGTCCGTAGAGCTGGCGCACGGGGTCATCGGCGGGAACGCCGCGAAGCCGGGCCGTGAGGGCCTGCACCGTCTCCCGATTGACGGTCAGGATCACGCCGTCGAAGTCGCCGAACTCGTTATAGACGCTGCCGACGGAACAGCCGGCGGCCTCCGCGACGTCCCGAACCTTTAATGATCTCAATCCCTTAGCGGCGATGATGCCGCGCGCGATCTCCAGGATCTGGAGCCGCCGCCGATTTTTTTTCCGGTCTCGTAGCGATTCTTCTTGAACATTGTTCATTTTCAAGCTACTCATGTGAACATTGTTCAACTTAACCTGGAGACCTGCAAAATGCAAACCCTCGCTGTTGATATCGCCACCACCTTCGTCGATGACGCCGCCGCTCTCGTGACCGGCTTTGGCCGAGCCCTGTTGCGGTTCGCCACGGCGCCGATCAATCGCATCGCCAACGCCTGCGACGTCGCCGGAGTGCTCGCCGAACGTCGGGCCGCCTTCCGGATGTGGCGCGCCAGCCGCGACCGTGCACGCTCCGAACGACGCAGGTCTAGCGTTCTCGGCCGCTTCTCGCCCTTTCGCCACCTCTCCCATCTCACCTGAGGCGAATGCAGTCGTGCCCTCAAGTTCGGCCGGAATCCCGGACCTGGTCGCAACGAAGGACTCACCATGACCGGACATTCGCGGTCGATCTCGCTTACCTCCGTGAAGCGGTTCAGGTTTTCTCATCGCCTGGACCCTATCCGGGTCAGCGCGGCTCGTCCGCCGGTGGTGGCGCGGCCGCGACCAGATAGTTGCGAACCTAACGAGACCATTTGGAGACCAACAGGATCGGAAGGACGGACGGGACAGAGCAGGCAGGCGACTTCGTCCCCTGCACTCGTCGGCCCCATACGCTTCCGGTCGTGACGCCTCACCGGTAACAACCTCAGGCTGCCTTTCCAAGACAGGACTAGTCATGATCAGGGAATTGATGTCGTCACGCCGCTTTGCGCCGCTGTTCTGGGCGCAATTCTTCTCGGCGCTCAATGACAATGTGCTCAAGAACGCACTCGTCATCATTCTGCTTTACAGCGCCGCGACCGGCCACGGCGATGCGCTGGTGACGGTGGCGGGCGCCGTCTTCATCTTCCCCTATTTCATCCTGTCCGGTCTCGGCGGCCAGCTCGCCGACAAATACGTCAAATCCGTCGTCGCAAGGCGGCTCAAGTTCGTCGAGATCTTCGCAGCCTGTTTTGCCGCCGCCGGCTTCTTCCTGCATTCGGTGCCGCTGCTGTTCGCAGCGCTGGCGCTGTTCGGCACCATCGCCGCGCTGTTCGGCCCGGTGAAATACGCCATGCTGCCGGACCAGCTCGAGCTAGGCGAGCTCGCGACCGGCAACGCGCTGGTCGAGGGCGCGACCTTCATGGCGATCCTGCTCGGCACCGTCGCCGGCGGCCAGTTCGTGGCCGGCTCCGCGCATATGGGCTGGGTTGCATCCGCCGTGGTCGCGCTGGCGCTGCTGTCCTGGGCGTTCGCCGCCCGCATTCCGCAGACGACGCCCTCCGCGCCCGACCTCCCCGTCGATGCCAATCCCTGGACCTCGACGGTCAGCCTGCTCAGGACCTTGCACGCCGACCATCGCTTGTGGGACGGCACCGTGATCGTGTCGTGGTTCTGGCTGGTCGGCGCCATCGTGCTGTCGCTGCTGCCCGCGCTGGTCAAGGATGTCGTCGGCGGCACCGAAGGCGTGGTGACGCTGTGTCTTGCCATCTTCGCGATCGGCATCGCCATCGGCTCGCTGTTTGCCGCAAGCCTCAGCCACGCCCGCCCGAACCTCGCGCTGGTGCCGATCGGCGCCATCATCATGGGCTTTGCCGGCCTCGATCTCGCCTGGGCCATCGGCGTCACCGCCAAGGGGCACGAGGTCACCGCGCTCGGCTTTGCAACATCGTTCGCCGGCCTGCGCATGCTGGCCGACTTCGTCGCCTTCGCATTCGGCGGCGGCCTGTTCGTCGTTCCGTCCTTCGCAGCGGTCCAGGCCTGGTCGCAACCTTCCGAACGCGCCCGCATCATCGCCGCCGGCAACGTGCTGCAGGCTGCCTTCATGGTGGTCGGCTCGCTGTTCGTCGCGCTGCTGCAGGCGGCCGGCCTCCATATCGGCTGGATGTTCTTCGGCCTCGGGCTCGCCAGCTTCGGTGCGGTCTGGTTCGTGATGACCAAGTGGGGCAAGGAAGGCGTGCGCGACGCCGGCGGCCTCTTGTTCCGCGCGCTGTTCCGCACCGAGGTGCGCGGGCTGGAAAACCTGCCGCCTCCGGGCACGCGCATGCTGATCGCGCCCAACCACGTCAGCCTGGTCGACGGCCCGCTGCTGCACGCCGTGCTGCCGATCGACGCCAGCTTCGCGGTCGACACCGGCATCGCCAAGGCGTGGTGGGCCAAGCCGTTCCTGCGCGTCGTCAAGCACTACACCATGGATCCGACCAAGCCGCTGGCTGCGCGCGACCTGATCAAGCTCGTCGCCGCGGGCGAGCCCGTGGTGATCTTCCCGGAAGGCCGCATCACCGTCTCGGGATCGCTGATGAAGGTGTATGACGGCACCGCGATGATCGCCGACAAGGCCGACGCCGTGGTCGTGCCGGTCCGCATCGAAGGCGCGCAGCGTTCATATCTCAGCTATCTCAACAGCAGCCAGATCAAGCGGTCGTGGTTCCCGCGCGTGACGGTCACCATCCTGCCGCCGATCAAGCTCCCGGTGGATGAAACGCTCAAGGGCAAGGCGCGCCGTAATGCCGCCGGCGCCGCGCTCCAGGACGTGATGATCGACGCCCTGGTCAAGAACGCCATGCTCGACCACTCGCTGTTCGAGGCGCTCGGACACGCCTATCGCGACCGCGACACCGGCAAGGTCATCATCGAGGATGCGCTCGGCACCAAGCTGACCTATCGCAAGCTGATCCTCGGCGCGCAGGTCCTGAGCCGCAAGCTGGAGAACGGCACCGGCGTCGGCGAGAATGTCGGCGTGCTGCTGCCGAACTCGGCCGGCGTCGCCGTCGTCTTCATGGCGCTGCAAAACAGCGGCCGGGTGCCGGCGATGCTCAACTTCTCGGCCGGCCCGGTCAACGTGCTCGCTGCCATGAAGGCCGCGCAGGTCAGGACCGTGCTGACGTCGAGCGCCTTCATCGAGAAGGGCAAGCTCGACAAGCTGATGACCGCGATTTCCGCGGAGGCGCGCGTCGTTTATCTCGAGGACGTCCGCGCCTCGATCGGCGCGGCCGACAAGATCAAGGGCCTGCTCGCCGGCACCAAGCCGCGCGTCGTCCGCCAGGCCAACGATCCCGCCGTGGTGCTGTTCACCTCGGGCTCGGAAGGCACGCCGAAGGGCGTCGTGCTGTCCCACCGCAACATCCTCGCCAACGCGGCGCAGGCGCTGGCGCGGGTCGATGCCAACGCCAACGACAAGGTGTTCAACGTGCTGCCGGTGTTCCACTCGTTCGGGCTGACCGGGGGCATGATGATGCCGATGCTGGCGGGCATCCCGATCTACATGTACCCCTCGCCGCTGCACTACCGCATCGTGCCCGAGCTGATCTACCAGACCGGCGCCACCATCCTGTTCGGCACCGACACGTTCCTCACCGGCTACGCCCGCTCGGCGCACGCTTACGACTTCCGCACCCTGCGCCTCGTGATCGCCGGCGCCGAAGCGGTCAAGGACCGCACGCGCCAGGTGTTCATGGAGCGCTACGGCATCCGCATCCTCGAAGGCTATGGCGTCACCGAGACGGCGCCGGTGCTGGCGATGAATACGCCCATGGCCAACCGTCCCGGCACCGTCGGCCGCCTCTCGCCGCTGATGGAAAGCCGGCTGGATCCGGTCCCCGGCATCGAGGACGGCGGCCGCCTCTCGGTGCGCGGTCCGAACGTGATGCTCGGCTATCTCAGGGCCGAAAATCCCGGCGTGCTCGAAAAGCTGCCCGAGGGCTGGCACGACACCGGCGACATCGTTTCGATCGACGCCGCCGGCTTCATCACCATCAAGGGCCGCGCCAAGCGCTTTGCCAAGATCGCGGGCGAGATGGTCTCGCTGTCGGCGGTCGAAGCCATCGCGGCGGCGCTGTGGCCGCAGGCCGCGTCGGTCGCGGTGTCGATTCCCGATCCGCGCAAGGGCGAGCGCATCGTGCTGCTGACGACGGAGAAGACCGCCGAGCGCAGCGCGATGCAAGCCCAAGCCAAGACGATCGGCGCGTCCGAGCTGACCGTGCCCGCGGCGATCATGGTGGTCGACAAGGTGCCGCTGCTCGGCACCGGCAAGACCGACTACGTCACCGCGACGACGATGGCGCGCGAGCAGGCCTCGGCGCCGGAGCGCGAGGTGGCGTAGCCGCGGCTCGTCCGCCTCTCCCGCCTGCGGGAGAGGCGGACGCGCTCGCAGAGCGCGGCGGGTGAGGGCTCTCGCCGCGCACGGGCGTCCTCAACTATTCTCAATAATCCCTGCGCGGAGACACCCTCTCCCCCGCCCTCCCCCGCAAGCGGGGGAGGGAGCGCACTTTCATCGTTGAGCCGACCCCGCCTCATCCGTCACGCCGGTCATGCCGCCGTCCGCCGCTCCTGGGCGTAGCGCACCAAGGCGGCGAAGCGATAGATGCCGTGCACGAACTTCCCGTAGGGCATGGTGATGAACAGCGCGAACACCGCGCCGAGATGCAGCGCGAGCAGTGGCCCCATCGCGGCGGTCTCGCGCAGGACCAGCAGCAGCATGCCCGTGAGGCCGGTCAGGAACAGCATGGCGATGAAGCCGACGTCCATGCCGTAGCGGCTCTCGTCCAGCAGCGCGGGATCGCGTTGCATCTTGGCCATGAACAGGCCGATCGGGCCGATGATCAGGCCGATGCCGCCCAGCGTGCCCAGCACGACGGGCAGGTCCCACCACGGATACGGCGCCTCGCGGCCAAGCAGATAATGGTAGAGCGTCGCCACCGACGTCGCGGCGAAGCACAGGATGAAGCCGTAGAACGTCAGGTGGTGATACAGCCTGCGCCGGTCGGTCGGCTTGTCGTCCTCGTTGTAGCAGCCGACGCCGCCGCCATGGAGATAGCGCAGCTCGCCGGCGTCCCGGATCGCCTGAAAGATCGAGCCGCCATCGGCGCGCCCGCCGATCGCGGGACCGATGTCGCGCCAGAAGGCGCGCACGCTCATGACCAGCGCGAGAACGGCATAGAGAAATGCGGCGCTGAACAGGGCGACCATCGCGTTGTGCGGCATCAGCTTGTAGAAGGCGCCGGGACCGGTGTGCACGCCGAACAGCACGCTGCGATCGTTGAGGGCGGCAAAGCCGAGGATGAACGCCGCCATGCTGAGCGCAGCGAGGACGCTGATGATGAGACCGTTGCGCGCGAAGGCACCGGACAGCGCCTGAGGCCAGGCATAGGCCGCATAGGATTCCGCGCGCGCGACCGCCAGCGTCTTGGGAACATTGACGTTGAATTCGTGCGGCGGCGAGAACTGGCAGTCGACATAGCAGGCGCCGCAGGAATGGCAGAGATTGGCGAGATAGTTGAGGTCGCCGTCGGAGAAAGCGCGGCGCATCTCCATCGCCGGAAACACCGCGCACAGGCCCTCGCAGTAGCGGCAGGAATTGCAGACCGTCATCAGGCGGTCGGCCTCGTCGAGAATTCTAGTTCCGTGCATGTTTCGCCGCTTCCCGTCCCGCGATCCGTCCAAACACGCTGCCGATGGTCATGCCCATGCCGGCGGCATAACCCTTGCCGAGCACGTTGCCGGCCATGATCTCGCCGGCCGCGAACATGTTGGCCGACGGTTTGCCGTCAGCCATCATCATCCGCGCCTCCTCGTTCACCCGCGTGCCGAGATAGGTGAAAGTGATGCCGGGCCGCACCGGATAGGCGAGAAAAGGCGGCGTCTCGATCTTGCGCGCCCAATGCGTCTTGGGTGGCGTGATGCCCTCGGTCACGCAATCGTCCAGAATGGTGTGATCGAACGTGCCGGGCCGCACCGCGGCGTTGAACTCGGTCACGGTCTTCTCCAGCGCGGCCGGATCGAGCTCGAGCTTGGCGGCGAGCTCGGCCACCGTCTGGCCGGCAATCGGCGGGAACAGCGTCGGCATGAAGCTGGTGACGACGGTGGAATCGAAGATGATGTAGGCGATCTGGTCGGGCTGCGCCGCCACCAGCCGGCCCCAGATCGCGTAGCGCTTCGGCCAGATGTCCTCGCCTTCGTCGTAGAAGCGCTGCGCGTGCTTGTTGACGACAATGCCGAACACGACGGAGTCGTGGCGGGTGATGATGCCGCCGTCGAATTTCGGCGCGCGGGCATCGATCGCGACCGCATGGCACTGGGTGGGATCGCCGACCTCCTGCACGCCCTTGTCGAGCAGCATCTTCAGGATCGCGCCGCGATTATAGGGCGTGCCGCGGATCAGGAAATTGTCGGCGGCCTCGCCCCAATATTGCTTCAGCCATTCGATGTTGGCCTCGAACCCGCCGGCCGCGGCGACCAGAGAGGTGGCGCGGATCTCGGTCTCGCCCTTGACCGGCCGTTTCAGCCGTGCAGCGAGAAACATGCCGTCCTCGATCAAGAGGTCGGTGACCTCGGCATCGTATTCGACGTCGACGCCGAGCCGCTCGGCGGTCAGATACAGCGCGTTCAGCATCGCCCGGCCGCCGCCGAGAAAGAACGAATTGGTGCGGCCGAGGCTCAGCGTGCCGCCGAGCGAGGGCTGCCAGCGCACGCCCTGCTCCACGATCCAGTCCAGGATGTCCTTGGACTCGCGGATCATGTGGCGCGCCAGCACCTCGTCGGTTTGCCCGCCGGTGACGCGCAGCAGGTCCTCCCAGAATTCTTCCTCGGTATAGGGACCGGTCAAGATCTCGGTGGCGGCGTCATGGGCGCAGCGCATGTTGCGGGTGTGGCGGGTGTTGCCGCCACGATAGAATTTTGGCGCCCCCTCCAGCACCAGCACCGACGCGCCGCCGCGCCGCGCGCTGATCGCCGCGCACAGCGCCGCGTTGCCGCCGCCGATCACCAGCACGTCGTATTTGCGGCTCATCCTGTCCGCCCGACGACACGCGAGATTGGAGAAGTTCCGTCCGTCAGTGGCATGCTTGACCTTCCAGCGTTGCGCATTCTGTCGACAACTAGCGCCTCGCCCGGCGCGCGGGACGCGCGTCTTCAGACGAAGCCGATAAAGCACTGTCGAGCAGCTCGGTCGGACCACCCAGCGCGCGCGTCAGGCGGCCGGCGGCTTTCAGCAACAACGACGTCATCGCCTTGATATTGTCCCTTGTGAAGCGCGGCTTCGGCCCCGAGAGCGACAGGGCGCCGGCGCATTTGCCACCGGGGCCGAACACCGGGCACGCAAGCCCGGCGCAATCGGGATCGCGCTCGCCAAAAGACAAGGCGATGCAGCTCTCGCGGATCGTGTCATAGCCCTCGCCTTTTTCACCATCGAAAGCCAGGATGACCCGTCCAGCCGCGCCGCGGTCCAGCGGCAGCAGCATGCCGGCCTCGACCCGGTCGAGCGTCGAATGCTGGGAGTCGACGCGGAAGACGCAGAGCCGGCGCTTGGCATCATGCCGCACGTGATAAGAAGGGCTTTCCGTGCCGTCCGCCACGAGCTGGCGAAGGATCGGCATCACGCGATCATACAGGTTGTTGCCGCGCTGATAGATCGCGCCGAGCCGGAAGGGCGTCGGCCCGAGATGGTAGCGGCCGTCGGCGAGCTGCAGGAGATAGCCGAACTCCTGTAACGAGGCCATCAGCCGCAACAGCGTGCTCTTGTACATGCCGGTCCGCCGGGCGAGCTCGGCCAGCGTCATCGGCTCCGGCGCTTCCTCGAAGGCTGCAAGGATGGTCAGGGCGCGGTCGACGGCGGCGACACCGGGCATGCAGGCTCCTAGTCCGGGAATCCAGAGGGATCGATGAGCTTGGCGATGACGGGAAAGTACGCATCACCCATGCCCTTGTCGATCGTCTCCTGGAAGATCGTGCGCATCAGCGCCGCGCCGCGCAGGCTCAACCCGGCCTGTGCGCCCAGCTCCAGCGCGTAGGAGAGATCCTTCATCGCATATTCGGTCGAGAAGGCCCGCAGCGGAAACTCCTCGGCGACGATCGCCTTCATGCCGTGATTGCGCAGGGCAAAGCTGTCCGCTGACCCCTTGGACAGCGTCTCCAGCAGCAGCTTCGGCTCGACGCCGCTGTGCTTGGCGATCGCGACGGCTTCCGCCAGCGCATTGACCGTCTCAAACAGCACCATGTTGTTGAGGATCTTCGTGACCTGCCCCGCCCCGGTGCCGCCGCAGAGGGTGACGTCCGTGGCGAAATGCCGGATCAGCGGCTCGACCGCGGCGAACTGCTCCGTCGTCGCGCCGACCATGACGCTAAGCGTGCCGTCCTGCGCGGCCTGACGTGTGCGCGCGATCGGCGCGTCGATCCAGAGCGCGCCTTTGTCAGCCAGCTGCTGGGCGAATGATCGCGTCTGGCCGACATCGGAGGTGCCGAGATCGATCACGGTCTGGCCGCTTCTGATGGCCGGCAAGATGCCTTCGAAGACCGACATCACATGCTTGGCGCTGGGCAGGCACAGGAAGATTGTCTCGGCGCCGGCGACGACATCCCCGACCGACTTCGCCGTCATAGCCCCGTCGGCCGCGATCCGCGCCAACGGCTCGTCGGCAAGATCGAACGCGAGCACGGCTCGTCCGCTCTTGCGCAACAGGTTGCGGCAGATCGGCTCGCCCATGACGCCGAGACCGATGAACCCAATCGAACCAGACATTCCATACTCTCCTCGAAACCTGCGGCCGGGCGGATGGCGGCCCGCCCGGCCTCCGCGCTTACTTCACCAGCGGACAGCCGCCTTCGCTCATCGGCCGGAACACCTCTTCGCCCGGCTTGGAGCTGACGACCCGGTAATAATCGAACTTGTACTTGGATTCTTCCGGCTTCTTCACCTGGACCAGATGCATGGTGTGCAGCACGCGCCCGTCGGGGCGGATCGCGACATCCTTGTTGTACATATCATTGACTTTCAACGCGTGCATCTTGGCGGCAACGGCCGTCGCGTCCGTGGTGCCGGCCGCCTTCACGGCGGCAAGGTAGTGGTGAACGCCGCTATAGACCCCGGCCTGCACCATGCTCGCGACCTTGCCATCCATCAGGGCGGCATAGCGCTTCGACCATGCCCGGGTTTGCTCGTTGAGATCCCAATAGAACGAGGTCGTCACCTGCAAACCCTGGGTGACCTTCAGGCCGAGCGAGTTCACGTCCGTGATGAAAACGAGCAGGCCAGCGAGCTTCTGGCCACCCTCGACGATGCCGAATTCGCCGGCCTGCTTGATCGCGGTCTGCACGTCGGCACCCGACGTCGCCAGGCCCACCACGTCGGCCTTGGAGCCCTGCGCCTGCAACAGGAACGACGCGAAGTCGGCGGTGCCGAGCGGATGTGCGGCCGAGCCGATCACCTTGCCGCCCGCCGCCTCGATGAACTTGGTCGCGTCGCGCTGAAGCGCGTGACCGAACGCGTAGTCGGCCGTCACGAAGTACCAGGTCTTGCCGCCGGCCCGCGTGATCGCGTCGCTGGTGAGCTTCGATAGCGCATAGGTGTCGTAGTTGAAATGGAAGCTGACCGGCGAACAAGCCTTCCCGGTGAAGTCGGAAGAGCCGGGTCCCGAGATGACGAAGATCCTGTTCTTCTGCTTGGCGACCTCGAGGATGGCAAACCCGGCCGAGGAGGCCGCGCCGTCCGCGATCATGTCGACGCCTTCATTGTCGAACCATTTGCGCGCGGTGGCCGATGCGATATCCGGCTTGTTCTGGTGGTCGGCGGAAACGATCTCGATCTTCTTGCCGAGCAGCTCGTTGCCGAAATCCTCCGCGGCGAGCTTTGCGGCGGCGACCGAACCCCGCCCGCCGTTATCGGCGAACACGCCGGACTGGTCGTTGAGAACGCCGATCCTGATGACATTGTCGGCCGCACATGCAGCCCCCGTCTGCGCGGCCAGAACGGCCGCCATCATCCAACGCAACTTCATATCATACGCCTCCCTTTTACGAACTTTGCTTGTCGAGAATGTCCTGCAGCACAGGCGCGATGTAGCGCCGGAACTGTTTCGGGTTCTCACTCATCGGAAAATGGCCGAGGCGCTCCATCACGGTCGCCTTGGCACCGGGAATGCCGGCGGCGGTGCGCAGCGTGTCTTCCGGCGTGCAGGAGAAATCGTACTCGCCGGTGAGGAGATAAAGCGGGCACTGGTTGACGTCGATGTGAGAGGTGCGCCCGCGCAGATCGCCGTCAACGCGATAGAAGTAAAGATCGCCCTTGAAGATGCCAGGGCCGCCCTGCTTGTAGCCCCACAGCGTTTCGTTGCGCGCGGCTTCCGGGCCGCCAGGCGCGATCAGCCCGGACACCAGCGCGGCGCAGACCTCCCCGCCATGAACATCGGGCCGGTTCAGCCAGTTCGTGTCGTACCAGGGCTGCTGGAAATCCGCGGCCTCGAGCCCGATCAGCGCGCGAAACTCGCGCGCGTGCTCGATGGCAAGATTGAGCACGATACGGCCGCCGATCGAGCAGCCCATCACCACCGGGCGCTCCAGCTTCAGCGCGTTGCAGAACGCGCGGATGGTCGCGGTGTAGCTTGCGGTGGTCAGTCGGTATTCGTTGCCATACTGGCTGTCGGGCGGATTGGACTTGCCGTGCCAGGGCATGTCGAAGGCGACGATGCGGAAATGTCTGGTGAGCTCGGGATCGGTCAGCAAATGCCGCCATTGCCGCGCGTCAGAACCGGCGGTGTGGAGGCAGACCAAGGGAATGCCGCTGCCGTTCTCCTCGAAGTAGATGCGGCTGGTCTCTCCGTCGATTTCGACGTGCACGTAGCGCCCGACGATCGGCTCGATGAAGCCGTTCATGACGCCCCTCCAAAACCGTTCCTTCGGGGCAGCGCCAAGAGATCCTTGAAGTACTGAAGATGCGTCATGAAAGGACGCAGATCCCCTTCAAGGGTCGCCTGTCCGCGCTTGGTCAGCGCGAGCAGATCATGCCAGCCGGCTGGTGGCATCTGCTGCCAATGAGCGGCAAGCGCAGCCGGCGTCGCACGGTAGGCGAACCGCCAGGAGCGCATCAGGACAGGTGCCGGCGTCATGTCCACGATCTGCCCGGCGCGGATGGCAACGTGAAAGGGCCGGGTGCTCGGGCCGAGCAGGCAGTCGACGTCGAGCCTGCGTCCACGGACGATCAGAGCAGCATCGCGCGCCAGCAAGTCCGGGATCATCGCGAAGGCGGCGGTGACGGCATCGGGCGCGAACGGCACCGGTGGGTCGGTGTCGGGAAACAGATTGGATTGCATCGCCTCACCTCCCATGTTCTGTTGTGCAGAACGCTATTCTATTCTGTCCAGATCTATACAGGGCCTCCGCCCGAACTCAAGTGGGTATGATGCTCAAGGAGCCGATGCCGTCGCGAGGGCTTCAATAGGAGGGGACTTGTGCCAGGACTTGGCGGCTCGGGATCAGGCCTCGAAAACGCGCGCGAGCAGCCAATAGCTGCCAAGCAGGCAGATGACCGCGGACAGCGCGTAAACCAACTCCGGCGCCCTCACCGGTTCGAACCGATCCTCAACACTGGGTCGGTCGGCCAGACGGAGGATCGGCAATGCGATCGCGACGATCGCGACCTGTCCGATCTCGACGCCGATGTTGAAAGCTGCCAGCGCGGGCAGGACTGCGTTCGGTGGCAGCCCGATCTCGCGAAGCACGCCGGCGAAGCCGAAGCCGTGGATCAAGCCGAACAGGAAGGCCACGCGCCAGCGCCTGTCGACGTCGCGCGAGAAGAAGTTCTCCACGGCGACGAAGACGATCGAGGCCGCGATTGCGGGCTCCACGATGCGGCTCGGGATGACGAGGACATCCAGCGCGGCCAGCGACAAGGTGATCGAATGGGCGATCGTGAAGGCAGTCACGATCTTGACGACGGGAACGAGCCGTCTCGCCCACAGCACCACGGCGACCAGAAATGCGACGTGATCGTAGCCGAGGAAGATGTGTTCGATGCCGGTGAACAGATAACGCTGCAGGGTCGACGATAGCGACGGCGGCGCTGTTGAAAGCGTGATTGTGGTATTGCCGGCGTCGAGCAAGGCCTGTGCCTCCGACCGGCCCTGCGCAATCAGTACGATTTGACGCGCGGCCGGATCCTTCTCGGTCAGCACCGTCGAGCGATAGACAATGTCGCCGGCGGCATCAGCGCAGGCAAACCCGTTGCGATAGAGAATGCCGTCGCCGTCGGCCAGGATCGCCGCATCTCGGGCCACACAGGGCCTGGCACCGCCCGTGACAGCCAGGTGCGTGCTTATATAGACGAGGATGGCGGACCTGGCTGCTTCGACCGCGGCGGGATCGACCGCGTCCTGCCTGACATCATAGATCCTCGTGCCGATCAGGCGATCGACATCGCTGCCCTTCAATCCGAGCTCGACGCTTACCGTGCGATCGGCGTCCAGCGCCACGCGCGCCGTGACGAGATTGACCTGATGCGCCTCAGCCGGAAGACCGATGCCAAGAAGCACCGCGAGCCACGGCAGAAGCAGCCGCCTCATGACCCCGCTCCATGCTGCTCACGCCAGTACATCCGCAACGACCGCCTCGAGGACATCCCGCACATCGGCTGGTTTCAATCGCACCTGCAAGCCGCGCTGGCCGCCATTGAGATAGACCATCTCCTGCGCGAGCGCACTCTGCTCGACCACCGTACGCACCGCCTTGCGCTGTCCGAACGGGCTGATGCCGCCGACCTTGTAGCCGGTGACGCGCTCCGCCTCGGGCGGTTTCATCATCTGCGCCGACTTCCCGCTTGCCGCAGCGGCAAGCTTCTTCATCGAGACTTCCCGGTCCGACGGTACGACCACGCAGACCGGCTTGCCATCCACCAGCGCCATCAGCGTCTTGAGCACGCGCGCGGGATCCTCGCCGAGCGCGGCAGCCGCCTGCAGCCCGATGCTCTCGGCGTCGGGATCGTAGTCATAGGCGTGGACGGTGAAGGCAACACCGGCGGCCGTCAGTGCACGTGTGGCTGGGGTGACTTTGGACATGAACGGAATCTACCACCGTCATTGCGAGGAGCGAAGCGACGAAGCAATCCAGGATCTTGGCGCGGAGGCAGTCTGGATTGCTTCGCTTCGCTCGCAATGACGGTGTGGGCGCAGATTTCCCGCCACACTCCAGCCGTCGTTCCCGGCGAGGCCTATTCCGCCGCGTCCCGCAGCTCTACCCGCTCGGCCCTGGCCGCGCAGAACTTGAACTCCGGGATCTTGCCGAACGGATCGAGCGCGGGGTTGGTGAGCAGGTTCGCCGCCGCTTCCGCGTAGCAGAACGGCATGAACACCATGTTCTCCGGCACGTCGCGGTCGGAGCGCACCTTGACCTCGACGGCGCCGCGGCGGGTCTCCAGGCGGATGAAATCGCCGGGCGCGAGCTGCTTCCTGCGCATGTCCTTCGGCGACATGAAGGCGACCGCCTCGGGCTCGATCTGGTCGAGCACCTGGGCGCGGCGGGTCATCGAGCCGGTGTGCCAATGCTCCAGCACGCGACCGGTCGAGAGCACCATCGGATATTCGTCGTCGGGAATCTCGTCCGGCGGGATGACCTTGGCCGGCACGATCTTGCCGCGGCCGCTCGCGGTCGGGAAGCCCGTGGTGAAGATGATTTCGTTGCCCGGCTTGTCGGGCGCGTCGACCGGATAGGTCACCGCGCCTTCGCGCACCAGGCGCTCCCAGGTGATGTTCTTCAGCGACGGCATCAGCTGCGCCATCTCGGTGAAGACGTCGCCGGGACCGGAATAATTCCACGGCAGGCCCATGCGCTTGCCGATCTCCTGGATGATCCAGAGATCCTGCCGCGCATCGCCCGGCGGCTTGATCACCTGGCGGGCGAGCTGCACGCGGCGATCGGTGTTGGTGAACGAGCCGTCCTTCTCCGCAAACGCCGAGGCCGGCAGGATCACGTCGGCGTGGAACGCGGTCTCGGTGACGAAGAGATCCTGCACCACGAGATGATCGAGCATGGCGAGCGCATGGCGCGCGTGCTGCAGATCGGGATCGGACATCGCGGGGTTCTCGCCCTCGATATACATGCCCTTGATCTCGCCGGCATGGATCGCGTTCATGATCTCGACTACGGTCAGGCCGCGCACGGGATCGAGATCCTGTTGCCAGAGCTTTTCGAAGCTGCTGCGCAGATCGTCGCGCCCCACCGGTTGATAATCCGGCAGGAACATCGGGATCAAGCCGGCGTCGGAGGCGCCCTGCACGTTGTTCTGGCCGCGCAGCGGATGCAGGCCGGTGCCGGGACGCCCGACCTGGCCGGTGATCAGCGCCAGCGCAATCAGGCAGCGTGCATTGTCGGTGCCGTGCACATGCTGGCTGATGCCCATGCCCCAGAAGATGATCGACGACTTCGCCCGCGCATAGGTTCGCGCCACCTCGCGCAGCGTCTGCGCCGGGATGCCGCAAATCGGCTCCATCTTCTCCGGCGTGAACTCCTTGATCTTCTCCTTGAGGTCCTCGAAGCCTTCGGTGTAGCCGGCGATGTACTGGTCGTCGGTGAGGCCTTCGGTGATGATCGTGTTGATCATCGCGTTCAGCATGGCGACGTCGGAGCCCGGCTTGAACTGCAGATGCTTGGTCGCGTGGCGCGACAACGTCTGCCTGCGCGGGTCCATCACGAACAGTTTTGCGCCGTTCTGCTTCACCGCGTTCTTGATGAAGGTCGCGGCGACCGGATGGTTCACGGTCGGATTGGCGCCGATCACGATGATGACCTCGGCGTCCATCGCCGCGGCGAACGGCGCCGACACCGCGCCCGAGCTCAGGCCTTCGAACAGCGCCGCGACCGACGAGGCGTGGCACAGTCGGGTGCAATGATCGACATTGTTGGAGCCGAAGCCGGTGCGCACCAGCTTCTGGAACAGATAGGCCTCTTCGTTCGAGCCCTTGGCCGAGCCGAAGCCCGCCAGCGCCTTCACACCCTTCTCGTCACGGATCTTGACCAGGCCCTTGGCGGCGATGTCGAGCGCTTCGTCCCAGCTCGCCTCGCGGAAATGGGTGAAAGGGTTGGCCGGATCGACCTGATCGTTGGCATCCTTCTTCGCATTCGGCAGTCGCACCAGCGGCTTGGTCAGGCGATGCGGATGGTGGATGTAGTCGAAGCCGAAACGGCCCTTGACGCAGAGACGATTGTGATTGGCGGGGCCGTCGCGGCCTTCCGCATAGATCACCTTCTCGTCCTTGACCTCGTAGGTGACCTGGCAGCCGACGCCGCAGAACGGACACAGCGAGTCCACCTTCTTGTCGGCGTAGGTGACGCGGGTCTGCTTCTCGTCCAGCATCACGGCCGGCATCAAGGCGCCGGTCGGGCAGGCCTGCACGCATTCGCCGCAGGCGACGCAGGTGGACTCGCCCATGGGATCGTCGAAGTCGAACACGATTTTCGAGCCGTGACTACGATAAGCCATGCCGATGACGTCGTTGACCTGGACCTCGCGGCAGGCGCGCAGGCACAGACCGCACTGGATGCAGGCATCGAGATTGACGCGCATCGCCGGATGGCTGGCGTCGGTCGCCCAGCGCTCGGCAGCCGGGAAGCGGCTCTCGGTCACGCCCGTGGTCTCGGCCCAGTGCCAGAATTTTGAATCCGGATCGTGGCTGGTCTCACGCGCCGGCTGGTCGGCGACGAGCAGCTCCATCACCATCTTCTGCGCCGACACCGCCCGCGCGCTCTCGGTCTTCACCTTCATGCCGACCGACGGCGTGCGCTTGCAGGACGCCGCCAGCACACGCTCGCCCTCGATCTCGACCATGCAGGCGCGGCAATTGCCGTCGGGACGATAGTCGGGCGCCGGCGAATAACACAAATGGGGAATCTCGCGGCCCTGGCGCTTGGCCACCTGCCAGATGGTCTCGCCGGGCTTGGCCTCGACCTGCTTGCCGTCGAGCTCGAACGTAATCTTGGTCATTCGGCCGCTTCCTTGAACTCGTCAGGGAAATATTTGATAACCGAGGACAGCGGATTCGATGCCGCCTGTCCGAGCCCGCAGATCGAGGCGTCGCGCATCGCCTGGCTCAATTCGTCCAGCAACGCCCGGTTCCAGACCGGCTTCTGCATCAGCTGCGCCGCCTTCTGGGTGCCGACGCGGCACGGCGTGCACTGGCCGCAGCTCTCGTCCTCGAAGAACTTCATCAGGTTCAGCGCCGCCGCGCGCACGCTGTCCTTTTGCGACAGGATCACGATCGCGGCAGAGCCGATGAAGCAGCCGTATTTCTCCAGCGTACCGAAATCGAGCGGGATGTCGTCCATCGACGCCGGCAGGATGCCGCCGGACGCACCGCCCGGCAGATAGGCGTAGAACTGATGGCCGTCGGCCATGCCGCCGCAATATTCGTCGATCAGCTCACGCACGGTGATGCCGGCGGGCGCGAGCTTCATGCCGGGATTCTTGACGCGCCCCGAGACCGAGAAGCTGCGCAGGCCGTACCGCTCGTGGCGACCATGGCCCTTCCACCACTCGGCGCCCTTCTCGACGATGTCGCGCACCCACCACAGCGTCTCGATGTTGTTGATCAGCGTCGGCATGCCGAACAGGCCGACCTGGAATGGGTAAGGCGGCTTGTGCCGGGGCAGGCCGCGCTTGCCTTCGATGCTCTCGAGCAGCGAGGATTCCTCGCCGCAGATATAGGCGCCGGCGCCGCGGCGCATATGCAGCGTCGGGCCGCCCGGCGGCAGCTTTGCGATCTCGCGCGCCAGGATCTCGCGCGAGGCCGGATATTCGTCGCGCAGATAGATGTAGACGTCGGAGGCCTGCACCACATGCGCGCCGATCAGCATGCCTTCGATGAATCGGTGCGGGTCGGTTTCGAGATAATAGCGGTCCTTGAACGTGCCGGGCTCGCCCTCGTCGCCGTTGATCGCCATCAGCCGCGGACCGGGCTCGCCGAGCACGGCGCGCCATTTGCGCCCCGTGGGGAAGCCGGCGCCGCCGAGCCCGCGCAGCGAGGCGTCGTCGAGCGACTTCAACAGGTCGTCGGTTGACAGCTCGCCCGAGCGCAGGCGGCCCAGCAGCTTGTAGCCGCCGCCGGCGACATAGGCGTCGTAGCCGACATAGTCGGGCAGATGGGCGTGGGTGTCGCCGCCTTTCGCGGCGGCCATCACCTTCGTCACCGTCGCATGATCGACGAAGTGGTGACCGACCTCCGCAGCAGGCGCGGTATCGCAGCGCCCAACGCAGGGCGCGCGCACGACGCGGATGCCGGGACCTGACGCGCTCTGCAGGTCCTGAAGCAGTTTCTCGCCGCCCAGCATCGCACAGGTCAGGGAGTCGCAAACGCGGATCGTCAGCGGCGCGATGTCAGGCTCGCCCTCCTTCACCACGTCGAAATGTGCATAGAAGGTCGCCGTCTCGAACACTTCGGCGAAAGCGAGCTTCATCTCATCGGCGAGCGCCGCAAGGTGCGCAGCCGAGATCTGGT
Organism: Bradyrhizobium sp. WBOS08; assembly: GCF_024585125.1. Lineage (NCBI taxonomy): Bacteria > Pseudomonadati > Pseudomonadota > Alphaproteobacteria > Hyphomicrobiales > Nitrobacteraceae > Bradyrhizobium > Bradyrhizobium sp. WBOS08. Next base: position 737,572 of record NZ_CP028988.1, read on the forward strand.
GATATCTGTCCTGGATCAGGTGCAGATATTCGATCAACAGATCGCGCCGCCGCGGCCGGTCGCCAAGTAGCTGCTCGATCTCGTGCGCGGCGGTCGGATCGACCTGGCGCCCCTTGGGCGTAGCCTTGGCGCGCCGGCGCCCCTCACCGGGATGCTCGAATGGGCGGACCTCATGCACGTCGTGGCTCATCGATTCGTCTCGATCTCGTCTTTAGAACAGGTCCAGTTCTAGCTCTTGGCATGCCAGATGCCAAGAAAATTATCATGCTCGCCGAAGCAGTTAACAGCAGTCCAAAAGCCAGCCTGGAGTCGCTGCCCGGACAAGGCCTTGCGTTCATCCAACGCGCCAATCGATAGAACGAAGCCTGAATTGGTCCGGAGATCAATAAAGGCTTCCTATGCTGCGATAGCGAAGTCGTATCGAACTTCGCTCCGAGACTACACGTGCCCCTTTACAAGCAATGAGCTGCTGGAGCGCGCTTGGCGCGCTCCAGCACACGATGAATGTGCGATCAGAAGATCTTGACCGCGCTTTCCAGCGTCTTCCAGACACCCCAGGCCAGCGGCACGCCGACGAAGGCCCAGAACATTGCGGCACGGGCGTCCAGACCGCCCTTGCCGATGCCGAACGAGCCGTGCTGGATCGACGCCGCGCTCTTGGCGCTCGCCGCCTGCAATCTGGCGACCTCCTCCTGGCTCATGTTCCACTTCGGATCGACCGGCTTGATCATGTAATTGCAGATCAGACCGGCGATCAGCATGGCGCACAGGATGTACATGGTCGTGTTGTAGAGCTGATCGCGTGGCACGCCGGCAGCGAGCTGGAACTCGCGGATGTAGTTGACCACCACGGGACCGATGATTCCGGCCGTCGACCAGGCCGTCAGCAGCCGGCCATGGATGGCGCCGACGAACTGGGTTCCGAACATGTCGGCCAGATAGGCCGGCACCGTGGCGAAGCCGCCGCCATACATCGACAGGATGATGCCGAAGCCGAGCACGAACAGCAATTTCGAGCCCATCGCCGCGAAGGTGGGCGCCAGCGCGTAGAGCACGATGCCGAGGATGAAGAACGTGTAGTAGGTGTTCTTGCGGCCCATGAGGTCGGACATCGAGGCCCAGAAGAAGCGGCCGCCGATATTGAACAGCGACAGCAGACCGGCAAATCCGGCGGCGATCGCCGCGATCGCAGCCTTCTGCTCGCCCGAAAGCTGGCTGAAACTCAGCTCCGGATGCCCGATCAGCTTGCCGGCGAAGATCTCCTGGAGCATGGGCGAGGCCATGCCGATCACGCCGATGCCGGCCGAGACGTTCAGGCAGAGCACCCACCAGATCAGCCAGAATTGCGGCGTCTTGTGCGCGTTGTTGAGGTGCACATGGTGCTCGGTGATCATCGATTTCTTCTCGCTCGGCGGCGTCCAGCCGTCGGGCTGCCAGCCGGGCGGCGTCACCCGATACGAGAAGGCGCCGATCGTCATGAAGACGAAATAGATCACCCCCATCACGACGAAGGTCTGCCAGACGCCGACGTCGCTCGCGCTCTTGAAGTAATTGATCAGGAGATTGGCGAGCGGCGCGCCGATCATCGCACCACCGCCGAAGCCCATGATGGCCATGCCCGTCGCCATGCCGCGGCGATCGGGGAACCACTTGATCAACGTCGACACCGGCGAGATGTAGCCGAGGCCGAGCCCGATGCCGCCGATGACGCCGGCCCCGAGCCACATGATCCAGAGCTGATGGACATAGATTCCGAAAGCTCCGACCAACAGGCCGCCGCCCCAGCACAGCGCCGCAACGAAGCCGGCCTTGCGCGGGCCGGCACGCTCCAGCCAGCCGCCCCAGATCGCGGCGGAGACGCCGAGCAGCACGAAGAACAGCGTGTACATCCAGCCGAGGCTTGCAACCTTCCAGTCGCAGGTGGTGGTGAAGAGCTCCTGCCACAGCGAGATGTCCGCGCAGGCCTTGCTCTGCGAGATGCCGATCGCGCGCGACAGCGGCAGCCAGAACACCGAGAAGCCGTAGGCCATGCCGATGCAGAGATGGATGCACAGCGCGGCCGGCGGCACCAGCCAGCGATTGAAACCGGCCTTCGCGATCGTGCGTTCACGATCGAGCAAGCCGGGAGCACCAACCGGTGCATAGACGGTATCGGCAGTCGTCATCAACATTTCCTCCCAAGCGCGGCCTTTGCGGGCACATCGGTTTGAGACCGGTCGCGTGCGGGGCTTGGCAGCCGCGCATGACCGGTCGGATTTCATGCCGAAGTGGAATCGTCTGGCGCGCATCGCCTCATGTGCGCCGAGCAAGCAACTGGTCGCGGGCGATGTCTCTTCGCTTCGCAAGCAGCGTTGCAGCGACGGCTTATGCGCCCTCGTCCCCCCTCAACACCCTGTCTTGAGATGAGCAACGCGCGTGCCAGAAATCACATCGTGATGATTCAACGACTTCCCGCAGCGCAATGTGCCGCGCCAGACAGAATGTCCGACATCCCGGGACAAAATGTCCGATCAACTCGCTTCCGGCAGCCACATCGTGAATGTGCTTCCGGAACCGAGGTGACTTTCGGCCGTGATCTGCCCGCCCTGGCGCTTGATCAGCGTCTGGCTGATGGAGAGGCCGAGCCCGGTGCCCTGCCGCCGTTTCGTGGTGTAGAAGGGATCGAAGATCTTCTCGATCACGTCTTCGCTCATGCCGATGCCGGTATCGGCGACCTCGATGGCGACGCCTCGATGGCCGTCGCGCTCGGCATCGAAGGATCGGAGCGTCAGGGTCCCGCCATCCGGCATGGCGTGGATCGCGTTGACGATGAGATTGACCAGCACCTGCTGCAGCTCGTTCCGGTTCATCAGCACGAGCCGGTCGGCGCGATCGTCCCTGACCACGGCGATCGCGGTCTTGTTCAGAAGATGCTGCACCAGCGGCAGGCAGTCGGAGATGACGCTGGCCGGCGCATGGCGCTCGACATAGCCGGCATATTCCTCCGGCCTCGCAAACTGCAACAGCTTGGTCACGATCTGGCTGATGCGGTGAATCTGCTCGTCGAGCAGGCGAAACTCGACCTTGGCCTTGTCGGCATCGGCTCCGAACACGCTGCGGATGACGTCGAGGTTGCCCTGCATCACCGCGATCGGATTGTTGATCTCGTGGGCAACGCCGGCGGTGATCTCGCCGATCGCCGCCAGCTTCTCGGACATGACGAGCTGCTTGGTGGTGGCCTCGAGCTTGAGATTGGCGTGCTCGAGGTCCCGGGTGCGCTCCAGCACGCGGACGTTCAGCTCCTCGTTCCATTCCCGCAGCTGCCGGTCGCGTTCCTGGATCTGGTCGAGCAGGCCGTCGAGATGAACCGCGACGCGGCCGATCTCGTCACCCGACGCCGGCATCTTGGTGCGGGCGGACAGGTTGCCGCGTTCCACCTCGGCGATCGTCGCCGTGACGCGCTCCAGCGGCATGAAGATGGAGCTCGCCCAGCGCAGGAAGATCGGCACGGTCGCGGCGGTGATGGCGACGAAGGCCGCGATGATGATCAGCAAGGTCTGGTATTTGGCTTCGCTGAACGGCTTCTCCAGAAAGCCGACATAGAGCATGCCGACCCGCTTGCCATAGCTGTCGACCAGCGGCTCGTAGGCGGAGATGTACCAGTCATTGACGACGAAGGCGCTGTCGAGCCAGGTGCGCCCCTCGCCCAGCACGGCCGAGCGCACCGCCGCCGACACGCGCGTGCCGAGCGCGCGCCGTCCCTCGAACAGACGGACGTTGGTCGAGATCCGCACGTCGTCCAGGAACAGCGTCGCAGTGCCCTGGCTGCCCTCCGGCAGGCTCGCGGCGCGATAGACGAGGTCGTTGATCGTGTCGATGAATTCGAGATTCTGGTTGAGCAGGGTGCCGCCGACCAGCGCCGCGGCGCTGCCGTCGGGCAGCATCGCCCGGCTCGCCGCATGCACCACCATGCCGCGCGTCTCCGTGCTGCGGTCGGTCGGCACCGCGTTCGGGGTCGGCACGAGGTCCAATCGCGCGCGCTCGGCCAGGGCCGGCGAAATCGCTGCGAGCTCGTCATTGCCGAAAATGTCGACGCCGGTCGCAGCGACCTGGCCCGACAGCGCCGACATGATGATCGGCCAGTCGCGTCGCGGTTGATGCTGCAGCGGCGGCGACGAAGCCAGGACCTCGCCGCGATCGTTGGTCAGATACAGGAAGTCGAGACCGATCTCCTTGCGGGTCTCGTCGAGCAGATCCCGCAAGGAACCGCGCGCATCCGGTGCCAGCACCTCGTGAAAGCGGGCCGACAGGCCGAGCGCGCGGACCTGGACGCCGGTCTTCTCCAGGATGCGGGCGAGATATTGATGGGCGATGGTGAGATCGCCGTTCACCTTGGAGATCAGGGTCGCGTCGAATTTCGCGTTCCAGCGATAGATCGCGACGCCGAGCAGGAGCGGCAGGATGACCAGCATCGGCAGCAACGCGATCGCGAGCAGCCGGAAGCGGACGGAGCGTCCCCGCACCAGCTCGCCGCTGCGGCCGGCAGCATCAGACATCCCACAACGCGCATTTGCGGTCGATGGTCTTGCGCGAGATGCCGAGGCGCCGGGCCGCCTCCTCGCGATTGCCGTTGACCTCCTTCAGCACGCCGAGAATGTGACGGCGCTCGAGCTCGGCGAGGCTGTCGGCGGGCGCCGACTGACCGTCGTTGCGGGGACCGGCGAAATCGTCGGGGAAGGCGCCGAGGATCAGTGTACGCTCGATCAGATTGCGCAGCTCGCGGACATTGCCCGGCCAGTCATAGCTTGCGAGCGCCGCCCGCACCGAGGCGTCGATCGGCACCGGCGGCATGCCGAGCTGGACCGACAGCTTGCTCATGAAGATGCCGGCAAGCTCCAGCACGTCGTCGCCGCGATCCTTCAGCAGCGGCAGGCGAATCTGCACCACGTTGAGCCGGTAGAACAGATCGGCCCGGAAACGCCCCCTCTCGACCTCCTTCTGAAGCTCGGCATTGGTCGCGAAGATGAAGCGCAGGTCGACCGGAACTTCACGCTCGGAGCCGACCGGGCGGACGCGGCGGTCTTCGAGCACGCGGAGCAGCTTGCTCTGCATCGGCAGCGGCAGCTCCCCGATCTCGTCGAGGAACAGCGTGCCGCCATGGGCATGCAGGAACAGGCCCTCACGCCCCGAATCGGCGCCGGTGAAGGCGCCCTTGATGTGTCCGAACAGCTCGGCTTCGATCATGTCGGGCGGGATCGCTGCGCAATTCACGGGCACGAACGGCTTGTCCGCGCGGTCGGACAGCGAGTGGATCGAGCGCGCCGCCACCTCCTTGCCGGTGCCGGATTCGCCGGTGAGGAGAACCGAGGTCGGCAGCGGCGCGACCCGCGCGATGGTCTCGCGCACGCGCAGCGTCGGTGCCGACTGCCCGATCAGGTTGTCGCGCAGAAAGGTGCGGTCGGACGAGGCCTGCAAGGCATAGCGCAGGACGTAGTTCTCGCGCTGGAGGCGCACACGGTCGAGGCATCTCGCCACCGCGTTGAGGATCTGGTTGGAGCGGAACGGCTTGAGCACGAAATCGGCCGCACCGGCGCGCAGGGCCTGGATCGCGGTGTCGAGGTCGGCAAAGGCGGTAATCAGGATGGCGTCGGCGAAAAAGCCGACGGCGCGTTGCTCGGCGAGCCAATCGACGCCGTTCTTGCCCGGCATGATGTTGTCGAGAATGACGACGTCGTAGCGGCTTGAATCGAGCTTGCGCGAGGCCTGGTCGGTATCGGCCGCCTCGTCCACCAGCTTGCAACGCGGTCCAAGCGTGCGCACCAGGAAATTGCGCATGCCCGGCTCGTCGTCGACGATCAGGATGGAGGCCTGCGCCAGCGCGCCGAACTCCTGCCCTGCAGTCGTCTTGCCGGGCTTGACGGCAGGCTCGCGGCCCGCCGCGGCAGGTGCGGCTGCGCTTGGCCTCGATGTTGAGAAAGTCATGCCCGATGTCTTAGGTTTGAGACCATCCACGCCACAGCCGGCGCCTTTCGCATTGCAGCGAAACCCGGCCGTTCTCCCCACGGCGCAGCATAGTCAAACGCCGCCGCCGTGAATATGCACCTTTCTACGAGCCAGCGCCCTTTTCGACCAGGAACACGATGCGGGCCTCGTTGCGCTCGGTGATCTCGACCTTGTCGCCGGTCTCGCGGATCAGATTCGGAATGTCAATCACCGACAGGGGATCGGTGCAATGAACCTCGAGCTGATCGCCGGGCTGCAATGGCTTGAGCGCCTTGCGCGTCTTCAGGGCGGGCAGCGGACATTTCAGTCCGGTGAGATCGAGCATCGTTCTGGTCATGGGCGCAACATGGCGGGACGAAGCGATGGCGTCAACGCAAGGCCGCTACAGCAGATCGGCGTAGGACAAGAAGCCGACATCCTGCCCCGGCTCGACGCCCGTGATGCTCTCGCCGAGCTCGACGAGGCCCTCGGTCTCGACCAGCGAGGAGAGGAGTCCCGCGCCCTCGCGCGGAAACTTGATGGCCTCGAGCCGGCCGTCCTGCGCGCGTTGCAGGGAAACGCGCACATATTCGCGCCGGCCCGCCTTCTTCTTGTAGGTAAACGCGGCGCGCAGCGGGATCGGCGTCAACGGCTCCGGCGAGCCGCCGGCCAGCGCCAGCACCGTCGGCCGCACCACATGGACGAACGTCACGAAGCTCGCGACCGGATTGCCGGGCAATCCGATCAGCGGCGTGCCGTCGATAATGCCCATCGCAACTGGCCGGCCGGGCTTGATCGCCATTCGCCACAGCACCAGCGAGCCGATGCTCTCGACCGCCGCCTTGACGTGATCCTCCTCCCCGGTCGAGACGCCGCCGGTGGTGAGGACCAGGTCGTGGCGACCCGCCACCTGCTTCAGGCCGTTCGCCAGCGAGGTCCGCTCGTCGCGCAGGATGCCGAGGTCGCTGACCTCGCAGCCGAGCCGGCGCAGCATCGCCATCAGCATGAAGCGGTTGGAATCGAACAGCTGCGAGGGCGCGCGCGGCTCGCCGGGCGAAGCCAGCTCGTCACCGGTCGAGAACACCGCGACGCGAATGCGCCTGACCACGTCGAGGCTGGTCAGACCGAACGCCGCCGCCAGCGCGACGTGCTGCGGCCGCAAGCGCTGGCCCGCGCGCAGCGCGACATGTCCCTGCGGGATGTCCTCGCCTGCGGGCCGGACATTGGCCCCACGCTTCAGCCCCGGCGGCAGAACGATCCTGCCGGCCGCATCGACGCGGACATCTTCCTGCATGAAGACGGTCTCGGCATCGGGCGGCATCGGCGCGCCCGTGAAGATGCGCGCGGTGTGGCCGGGCTTGATCGGTGCCTGGGCGAGCCCGCCGGCCTGGATGCGGCCATCCAGCGGGAACGCCTGCTCGGCGCTGACAGGAAGATCGGCGCTGCGCACAGCATAGCCGTCGACGGCGGAGTTGGTGAAGGGCGGCAACGGCAGCGGCGCCGCGACGTCGCGCGCCAGCACGCGCCCGTCTGCGTCGGTGAGCGCCACCGTCTCCAGATCGGCGATCGCGGCGACGCGCGCTGTGATCAGGCCGACGGCGTCGTCGACCGACATCATCGGGCCGCCGAAGGCAAAGCAATCGTCCGAGAGTTGCGCCATGGTGCCTCGTCAGCGTATCGCGGCGCTTGCCGCCACCACTTCGTCGACCGGCATCGCCGCGCGCACCAGCAACGCCGCAGCAGCCTCGATGTCGTCGAGATGGACAGTCGGCAGGTGCGTGTCAATGGCGGCGTCGGTCGCGATCCCGGCAATGCCGGGATCGCCGGGAAACAGCAGCGGCTTGCCGTTGGCCGCGCGATGCACCTCGATCTTGCGGTGCGGCTCGCGCTTGAAACCCTCGACCACGACGAGATCGACCGTAGACAGCTTGCCCAATAATTCCGGCAGCCGCGGCTCCGCCGCGCCGCGCAATTCATGCATCAGGGCCCAGCGGTTCGACGAGGCAACCAGCACCTCGGCCGCGCCGGCCTCGCGATGCCGCCAGGAATCCTTGCCGGGCACGTCGACATCGAACCGGTGATGCGCATGCTTGATCACCGAGACGCGCAGGCCCTGCGCGTTGAAATGCGGGATCAGCCGCGCCAACAGCGTGGTCTTGCCCGCCCCGCTCCAGCCTGCAAGGCCGATGACTTTCATTCCAGCTCCGTCGCTGCGCACGACTCAGTCTTTGGGTGGAACCGCCGGTCCGACCCCGTCATTGCGAGCGCAGCGAAGCAATCCAGACTGCCGCCGCGGAAAGATCCTGGATTGCTTCGCTGCGCTCGCAATGACGCCGAGGCGGCATTTACCTATTCTCGCCCATGCTTATATCGGCTTGACCCGAATGTCATGCTAACCTCGCCGCCATGATGAAGATCGACAAAGCTCCGGTGCCCCTGATCGTCCCCAACCCGGACGACCCGCGCCTGACCCAGAGCGTGACCGGCACCGACCAGACCGGCGCCAGGGTCGAGATCAAGGTGCCGATGGAGCGGCCGTTGACGCTCTACCTGAATGCGCAGGAGATCGTCACCATGATGACGATCGGCGACTATCCGGAATATCTGGCGCTCGGCTACCTGCTGAACCAGAACATGCTGAAATATGACGACGCGGTCACCGAGGTCGAATACGACGACGATCTCCAGGTGGTCGTGGTGCGCACCGAACATCACACTAATTTCGAGGCCAAGCTGAAGAAGCGCACGCAGACCTCGGGCTGCGCGCAGGGCACCGCTTTCGGCGACCTGCTCGAAGCCGTCGAGAGCGTCGCATTGCCGAAGGCGGAGCTGCGGACATCCTGGCTGTACCAGATGACGCAGACCATCAACACCATGCCCTCGCTCTATCTCGAGGCCGGCGCGATTCACGGCTGCGTGCTGTGCAAGGAGGGCACCCCGCTCTGCTACACCGAGGACGTCGGCCGCCACAACGCCGTCGACAAGATCGCCGGCTGGATGTATCGCCACGGCGTCGACGCTTCCGACAAGATCCTCTACACCACGGGGCGTCTCACCTCGGAGATGGTGATCAAGACGGTCCGCATGGGCATTCCGATCCTGGTGTCGCGCTCCGGCTTCACCGCCTGGGGCGTCGATCTTGCAAGGCAGGTGGGCTTGACGCTGGTCGGCCGCACCCGCGGCAAGCGCTTCATCGTGCTGGCGGGCGAGGAGCGCATCGTCTACGACCAGAACCTTGCTTACGTCGAGGAAGAATCGGCGAAGCACAAGCGCAAGGGTGAAGGTGGTGACGACTGAATTCCCGGCCACGCAAGGTGTGCTGCTCGCCGGCGGCCTCGCCCGCCGCATGGGGGGCGGCGACAAGCCGATGCGCAGCATCGGCGGTCGCACCATTCTGGACCGCGTGATCGCGCGCCTGAAGCCTCAATGCAGCGGGTTGATCCTCAATGCAAACGGCGATCCCGCGCGTTTCGCGGCCTTCGGCTTGCCGGTCGTCCCCGACGACGTGCCCGGCTTTCCCGGCCCGCTCGCCGGCATCCTCGCGGCACTGGACTGGGCTGCGGCGAACCGGACGGGCGTCGAATGGGTGCTCAGCGCCGCCGGCGACTGCCCGTTCCTGCCGCGCGATCTGGTTGCCCGCCTGCACGAGGCACGCGTGCGCGAAAACGCCCAGCTCGCCGTCGCCGCGTCAGGCGGGCAGTCGCATCCGGTGATCGGCCTGTGGCAGGTTGCCTTGCGCGACGAGCTGCGCCACGCGCTGGTCGTCGAAGACCTCCGCAAGATCGACCGCTGGACCGCCCGCTATCCGCTGGCGACGGTGACGTGGCCGGCCGAGCCGCTCGATCCGTTCTTCAACGCCAACACGGTCGAGGACATCGCCGAGGCCGAGCGGCTGGCCGCGCTGGATGACGCGGCCTAGCGGCGTTACGATTTCGGAAACTCGTTGAGAAGCTGCGCCCAGATGATCGCGAAGGCGATCAGGCCGCAAAGGCCGAGGGCCGTGGTGAATCGCGGCAGACGGCCGATCGCAACCAGCAGCCAGGCCGGCAGGAAGAACGCTCCGAAGACCATGCCGAGCGGAAACACCGCGAGCCATTGAAAGCCGCTGCGGTCCCCCTGCGGGACATTGGCGATGTGATAGAAGGTGTAGAGCCAGAACAGCGTACCGATCGCCGCGACGATGGCAGCGAACTTGCGGAAATTGAGGGGTGCGGACGCGGTCATGACCTGGCTCATGTTCCTTGGTCGTGGCGGCGGCCATCCAAGTTCATGACGCCCTGAACCGGACCCGGCTCCGCGGCGACCACTGACCGAACCTTGCCCGGATCAGCCATGACCGACTCGCTCTTGGATGTCATTTTCGATGTTGTCGATCTCGCCCTCGATGTTTCGGACGTGATCGATCGCACGAAGCCGCTGAGCAAGCCTGACACCGTCGAGGTCCCCCCGGAGGCAGAACCGCTACCGGCCACGGCGCAGCGTGCGCTGGCTGAAGCCCAGGAACGAAAGCGCCAGCGCGAGCGCGCCGATCAAGCCGCCAGCGGCGCCGACCAGGCGTCGTAGCCGTAGAGGCACCTCGCTATGCGGGCCGGAAGCCGGCCCGCTCCAGCGCCGCACGCGCCTCGTCCGAGCCGAGGGCGTCGAGAAACGCCTGCACCGCTGGACGGTCCTTGCGCGCCGTCACCAACGCAAAGTCGTAATGCTCTTCCGCGAGCGGAATGAAACCGAGGCCGGCCGCAGCGGCGACCGGCGCAATGGTCATGCCCCAATCGGCGCGGTACTGGGCGACGGCCGCCGCGACCGCGTTGTGCGACCGCGGCTGGTTCCAATAGCCTTCCGGGCGCGCGCCGCCGAGCAGCCGGTCGATCAGGATGCGCGTGCCGGCGCCCTGGTTGCGGTTCACCATGATGCAGGCGGGATCGGCGAGCGCAGCAGCCGCCGCTTGCTTCACGTCCAGACCTTCGAAACGCCGGTCGCCCTTGCGGAAGACAATGCCCTGCATCCGCCGCCAGCCCGGCACGAGTTCGAGCCCCTCGACGAGATAGGGGGTGTTGTAGGTCTCGCTTCTATCGTCGAACAGATGTATCGGCGCGACATCGCATTCGCCGCGCTTGGCGGCCGCGAGTCCGCCGAGGCTGCCGACCGCGATCGAGCGCACGGTCAGGCCGGCATGCGCGAGCCCGGCGGTGACGAGATCGAGGCCGGTGCAATGGCTGCCGACGATGACGAGATCGGGCACCCGCACATGCGGCGTGAACAGCGTCACCTCGGTTGCGGTCCCGGCCGGCATCTGGTCGGCGAGGGCGTCGATGCGCAAGAAACCGTCGGCCTGCGCGAAGGACGTGATCGCGCCGGACCCTTTGCCGGAGGGATAGGCGATCAGGCCATCCCTGCCCTCGACCAGCGAGACCATGACGAATTCGGTGCGACCGAGCTCGGACGCGATGCGTACCGGCACCGTCGCGTTCACCTTCGCATCGGAGCGTGGCGGCAGGCCGGCCAGCCTGCGCAGCACCGGCACGATCATGTCGTGGAAAGTGAACATGGCCGAGGTCGGAAAGCCCGGCAGGATCACCACCGGCTTGCCGTCGCACACCGCAAGGCACAGCGGCTTGCCGGGCTTGAGCGCGACGCCATGCGCGATGATGCCGGGCTTGCCGAGCCGGCCGATGATGCGATGGGACAGGTCGCCCGCGCCTTTCGAGGTGCCGCCTGACAACACCAGCATGTCGGCATCCGCGAGCGCGCCGCGCATGGCCGCTTCGAGCTTGGCTTCGTCGTCGGGAATGGCGCCGAGGAAGACCGCCTCGCCGCCGTTCTCGTCGATCGCGGCCGCGACGATGGCGCCGTTGGTGTCGTAGATCCCGGCGGGGGCGAGCCTCTGGCCGGGCTGGACCAGTTCATCGCCGGTGGAGATCACGGCCACGCGCGGCTTGCGCGCGACCTTCACCTCGGCGATGCCGCAAGCCGCCAGCATGCCGATCTCGCGCGAGCCGATGATGGTGCCGGCCCGCAGCAGCGCCTCGCCGCGTGCGATGTCGGATCCGGCATAGGACACGAATTGCCCCGGCGAGACGGCACGGCGAACCTCGATCGTGCCGGAGCCTGCCGGCTGGGTGTGCTCGACCATGACCACGGCGTCGGCGCCACGCGGCAGCGGACCGCCGGTGGCGATCGCCGTCGCGGTTCCCGGTGCAACTTGCAGCCTCGGCGCGGTGCCGCACTGGATCGTTTCGCCGTTCAACCCAAGACGCACCGGCTTGCCTTCGCCCGCCGCGACGAGATCCGCCGAGCGCACGGCAAAGCCGTCGACATTGGAGCGGTCGAAAGGGGGAACGTCGATCGGCGCCGTGATGTCTTCGGCGAGCGCTGTGCCAAGCGCATCGGCCAGCTTGCGCGGCTCGGCTGGAATCGAACGCGGGAACAACGCCGCCTCGAAGCGCGCCAGGGCGTCCTCCCGCGAGAGGATCTTGAGGAACTGCGCCTGTTCGAAGGCGCTGCGGTCTTGCGGCGGGGGGATCATCGTCATGCCGAACCCATATCACTCCCGGATCAGATAGGCATCGACCGGCACTCCCGCCGCAAATCCCTCGCTGTCGCCGGGAACGAGCAGCCATGCGTCGGCACCGGCGATGGCGTGGAACGGCCATTCCCCGATTGCGAGCGGCGTCCAGGCATCGCGCTCCTCGGCCAGCAGAACCATCTCGGCGATGCCGCCGCTGGATGCGATCTTGCGCGCGAGCGGCAAGGTGATGCGTCGGCGCGTCCGGCGCGCCGCCAGGCGATCGACGAGCGGCTGCACCAGCGCGAGCCAGGCCGCGAGCGCGGCATCCGGCGAGCCGGGCAAGGCGACGGCGGGAACCGGTCCGAGCCGACCGACCGCGGCAGTACGTCCAGGTTGAAGCGCAAGGCCGTGTGCCTTCACCTCGCCCCGCCGGGCCAGGGCCATCACGGCGGCGTCGCGGCGGCCGACGCCGCTGCCGCCGATGGTCAGCACGAGATCGCACGAGGAGGCGTCAAGCGCGTCGGCAATCGATGCTTCATCGCGCGCGCCGGCTTCGCGCGGCTCGACGTCCAGCCCTGCCGAGCGCGCGAGACCGGCGATCATGTGCATCGTTGCCGTTGCACCCGGGACATTGACGATGCGCAGGCGCGGCCGCCGCACGCCGAGCTTCGCCAGGCCCGCAACACGTGCGAGCAGCAGATCGGCCGCACCGACCGGAGAGCCCTCGGCCCCCGCAGGCGTGCGCGCCGCGAGGTCGCTGCCGGCGCGCCTGACGCCCTGCCCCGGCACGGCCTCCGCCAGCACCTGCACGAGCAGCCCGGACACCTCCACCGCGTCGGCATCGAGCACGCAGTCGCATCCCGCCGGCATCGCGTCGCCAGCCTCGATCCAGGCCGGGGCTTTCGTCAAAGGCAGCGGAGAATAAGAGGATGCGCCGACCAGATCATTGGCGCGGAACGCCCAGCCGTCCGTGGCGGCAATGTCGTGCGGCGGATGGGCCGCAAGCAACGGCGTGCCCGCCGCGATGCACCCGGCCGCATCGCGCAGCGGCAACTCCACCGGCGCGAGCGGCGCGAGCCCGTTCAGCAATGCGGCGAGCGCGGTGTCGAGCGGCGTCAGCGAAGGCGGCAGGCGCTGGGTCATGCGCCATGATGGACCATGCATCGCCCGCTTTGGCAACCGCCGGCGATGTGGGTCTCAGCCCCCGGACCGGTCCGAATTCGGGAAGAACAGCTGCTGACCGTCGACCTTGTAGGCGGCGATCGCCGCCTGCCCCTCCGGCGAGGTCAGCCAGTCGATGAAGCTCTGCGCGAGATCCTTCTTCACGTTGGGAAACTTCGCAGGATTCACCAGCATCACGCCGTACTGATTGAGCAGCCGCCGATCGCCTTCGACGACGATGTCGAGATCGCCGCGATTCCTGAACGAGATCCAGCTGCCGCGATCCGACAGCACATAGGCATTCGCGGCGCGCGCGGCGTCGAGGGCCGAGGCCATGCCCTGCCCCGCCTCGCGATACCAGGCGCCCTTGGCGGCCGCGATGTCGATACCGGCGACGATCCAGAGCGCGAGCTCCGCGGCGTGGGTGCCCGACCGATCGCCGCGCGTCACGAACGGCGCGCCCTTGGCCTCGATCGCCTTCAGCGCGGTGGCGATGTCCTTGCCCTTCACCGCCGCGGGATCGCTCTTCGGCGCGATCAGAACGTAGTCGTTGTACATCACGTCGAAGCGCTTCACGCCAAACCCGTCGGCGACGAATTTCTCCTCCTGCGGCCGTGAATGCATGAGCACGACGTCGGCCTCGCCGCGGCGCGGCCCGTCGAGCACCTCGTCGGCGCGCCGCGCGATCACGGTCACCTCGATGCCGGTCTTGTCGCGGAAGATCGGCAGCAGATAGTCGAGCAGACCGGATTCCTGGGTCGCGGTCGTGGTGGCGAGGACGATGCTGCGGTCCTCGGCGAATGACGCCGCAACGCCCACGGTGAGGCCGCAGAACAGCGCGAATGCAACGGACAGGCGGCCCATGATCAGGTTCCCATTGGCTATGGCGCGATCATGATGCGGATCGAATGCGCCGCACTCGTGACGCGTTGGCGCGCTCCGCGCGCTCCAATCCGGGAAATTTCGGCAAGGCTGCACGCTTCTGAATCATTCACCACAGCAGAAATCGCATGCGAGGATGTGTTGCAAAGCAGCGAGATGATCAGGCATGGTTCCCGCGAACTCTTGAAATGCAGAATTCCAACCTGCGTCGAACGTCAAGAAGAAGCAAGAATTTGCATAGGAATGCAGGATGGAATTCCTGACGACCAGCGAAGCGGCCGACTATCTTCGGCTCGGCGAGCGCAAGCTCTATGAACTCGTCACCACCGGCGCGATCCCCTGCACCAAGGTGACCGGGAAGTGGCTCTTCCCGCGACACGAACTCGATCTCTGGGTGCTGTCGGGCCTCGCGCGTCCGGCCGGCATGCTAATCGCGGAGCCGCCGCCGGTGGTGGGCGGCAGCCAGGACGAGCTCCTGGATTGGAGCCTGCGCGAATCCGGCTCGGGCCTGGGGTCGATCAGCGAGGGCAGCGTGCGCGGGCTCGAGCGCCTGCAGCGCAACGAGGTGATGGCGGCGGCAGTGCACTTTCACGGGCGGGACCCTTCCGACGATGTCGCCGGGGATGCCAGTGTCGAAGCGGTGCGCGCGGCGCCCGACCTGCATGATGCGGTGCTGGTGGCGTTCGTGCGCCGCGAGCAGGGGCTCGTGCTGCCGCCAGGAAATCCCAAGCAGCTGCACGGCCTGGCCGACGTGCTCGCGCTCGGCGCCCGGATGGCGATGCGGCAACAGGGCACCGGGGCGCAGATGCTGCTCGACGTGCTGCTGAAGCGCACCGGCGCCACGACGCGGGATTTGCGCCGGGTCGAGACACCGGCTCTCACCGGCCCGGACCTTGCCGAGCTGGTCCGCGCCGGCCAGGCCGATTGCGGCATCGCGACGCGTGCGGCCGCGCGCTCGGCGGGGCTCGATTTCGTGCCGCTGGTCTGGGAAAATTTCGACCTCGCGATGCGGCACCGCAGCTATTTCCGCCCCGCCATGCAGGCCCTGCTGCGGTTTCTCGGCGAAAGACGGCTGCGCCAGCGCGCCGAGGAACTGACCGGCTACGATCCCTCGGCCGCGGGCCAAATCCGGTTCGCAGCCTGACATTGACGCCCGCCCCCAAATAGTTGCAAAAGAAACCAATTCAGCCGGCGGCACAGCCGGGGCAACACCGGCCAACGCGCCGGACAAGGGGAGGAGACGCGTGAATCCAACGAGATTTGGACTGCCGGCCGCGGCCGGCTTTGCCGCAACGTTCCTGGCGGCGACGCTGATGTCGGGCGCCGCCATGGCGCAGCTATCCGACGACGTCGTCAAGATCGGCGTGCTCACCGACATGAACGGCCCGGCCTCGGCGCCGACCGGCCAGGGTTCGGTGACGGCGGCGCAGATGGCGATCGACGATTTCGGCGGCACCGTGCTCGGCAAGCCGATCAGCGTCGTGATCGGCGACCACCAGCTCAAGGCCGATATCGGCGGCACGATCGCGCGGCGCTGGTACGACGTCGAGCAAGTCGACCTGATCGTCGACGTGCCGGTCTCCGCGGTGGGGCTCGCGGTGCAGAACGTCGCCAACGAGAAAAAGCGGCTGTTCATCACCCATTCCACCGGCACCGCGGACTTCCACGGCAAGTTCTGCTCGCCTTACGCGATCCAGTGGGTGTTCGACACCCGCGCGCTCGCGGTCGGCACCGCGGACGCGGTGGTCAAGCGCGGCGGCGACAGCTGGTTCTTCATCACCGACGATTACGCCTTCGGCCATTCGCTGGAGCGCGACGCCTCCGCGGTCGTCACCGCCAATGGCGGCAAGGTGCTGGGCTCGGTGCGGCCGCCGCTGGCAACGCCGGATCTCTCCTCCTTCGTGCTGCAGGCGCAGGCCTCCAAGGCCAAGATCATCGGCATCGCCGCAGGTCCCCCCAACAACATGAACGAGATCAAGACCGGCTCGGAGTTCGGCGTGTTCAAGGGCGGCCAGCAGATGGCGGCGCTGCTGGCGCTGATCACCGACATCCACGGCATCGGCCTGCAGGCCGCGCAAGGCCTGCTGCTGACCACCTCGTTCTATTGGGACATGGACGACAAGACCCGCGCATGGTCGAAGCGCTATTTCGCCAAGATGAACAAGATGCCGTCGATGTGGCAGGCCGGCGTCTATTCCAGCGTGATGCACTATCTCAACGCCATCAAGGAGGCGGGCACCGACGATCCGCTCAAGGTCGCCGCCAAGATGCGCGAGAAGCCGATCGAGGATTTCTTCGCCCGCAACGGCAAGCTGCGTGAGGACAATCTGATGGTGCACGACCTCTGGCTGGTGCAGGTGAAGACGCCGGAGGAGAGCAAATATCCGTGGGACTATTACAAGATCCTGACCACGATCTCCGGCGACAAGGCGTTCGGCCCGCCGGACCCGGCGTGCCCGCTGGTGAAGAAGTGAGATTGGCGAGTATGAGGCCGCGATGACGGTGCCCCCTCTCCCCTTGTGTGTTCAGACCGGGGAGAGGGTGGATTCGCGGAGCGAAGCCGGGTGAGGGGTTCTCTCCGCGAGTCCAGCTATCATTTGAACGCGCGGAGAGAACCCCTCATCCGGCGCTTCGCGCCCCCTTCTCCCACAGGGGGAGAAGGGGGTAAGAGAGCTATCTCACCATCCCGATCTCGCGGAAGTATTTCATCACGCCCGGATGGATCAGCTCCATCTTCGGCGCGGCGGCGACGGTGTTCGACGCGGTCGTCTCGCAGGCCTGGGCGAGCTTCTGGCAGAACGCAGCCCCGACGCCGTGCAGCGTCTTCGTGAGGCGATAGGCGAGATCGTCGGGCAGATCCTCGCGCGTCAGCACGAAGCTCCACGATCCCAGCGAAGCGATCGGCGCGTCCTGCTTGGGATAGCTGCGCGCCGGCACCAGCAGCGGCTTCAGGAACGAATGCTTGGCGCGGATGCGCGTCATCTCCTCAACGCTGGGCGCGATGAAGCGCGCGCCCGCGGCGCTCGATGCCACCGCGGCAAAGCCGGGCCAGCCGATGCCCGCGCCCCAGAGCGCAGCGACTCGGCCGTCCTCGACCATCGCAGGGCCGTCGCCGGCGCGGTCGAGATAGACCGCCTTGAAGTCCTCGTCCTGCTTCAGGCCGATGCCGTCGAGCACGTAGCGCGCCAGGATCGGCAGGCCCGAGCCCCTGGCGCCGAACGCGACAGGCTGGCCGACGAGATCGCGGATCGTCCTGTAGGGACTGTCCGCGCGCACCACGAACATGCCGGGGTTGGAATAGATCGCGGTGAGGATCTTCAGGCGCACGGGCGCGCGGCCGATGCCGGCGAAGGCCTCGTAGGCCGGCTCGCCCGCGACCAGCGCGAGATCGAGCTCGCCCTTCTCCAGCAGCGGGATGTTTTCGCTGCTGCCCTTGGTGTTGCGCGGCGCGATCGAGAGGTGCGGATCGGCCGCGTTCATCACCTCGGCGAAGGCGTTGCCATAGAGCGGAAAGCCGCCGCCCGGCGTCGCGGTGCCGAGGCTGAGTGTCGTGGTCGGAATGGCCGTGGCTCCGGTTTGAGCGGCAAGCGGGCTCGAGAGCAGCGCCGCGCTGACGAGGATGATCGCAAATCGCATGGTCGTCCCTCGGGGGCCCGCGTCAACAGCGACCTGCGGCGATGTAGGCAGCGGCCCGATTCTGTGAAAGCATGCCCCCAAGCACAATAGAAAAATGGGGAGATCTCATGTTGCGAATTCTGCGGTGCGGTGTTGTCGGGCTCGCGGTCCTCACAGGTCTTTTCAGCGCCACGCCTCCCGCCTCCGCCGCCTATCCCGACCGCCCCATCCACTGGCTGATCGGATTTTCCGCCGGCGGCCCGGTCGACATCGTGGCGCGGATCATGGCGCAATGGCTGTCGGAGCGGCTCGGCCAGCAGGTCATCGTCGAGAACCGCACCGGCTCCGGCGGCAACATCGCCGCCGCCGCTGCGATCAACTCGCCGCCGGACGGCTACACGCTGCTGTTCGTCGCGCCCAACAATGCGATCTCGACCTCGCTGTACAAGAAGCTGCCGTTCGACTTCCTGCGCGACACCGCGCCGGTCGCGAGCATCATGCAGCTCACCAACATGCTGGTCGTCTCCAACGCGTTTCCGGCCAAGACGGTCCAGGAGTTCGTCGACTATTGCAAGGCCAATCCCGGCAAGATCTCCTTTGCCTCGTCCGGCAACGGCACCTCGGTGCACATGTCGGCCGAGCTGTTCAAGGTGCTGACCAAGTGCGACATGGTGCACGTGCCCTATCGCGGCTCGGCCATCGCCTTCCCCGACATCATCTCCAACAAGGTGCAGCTGATCTTCGACAACCTGCCCTCGGCCATGGAGCAGGTGAAAGGCGGCAACGTCCGCGCGCTGGGCGTGACCTCGCCGCAGCGCTGGCCGAGCGTGCCCGACGTGCCCGCGATCGCCGAGACCGTGCCGGGCTTCGAATCGGTCGGCTTCTACGGCATCTCCGCGCCGAAGGGCACCCCGCCCGAGGTGATCGAGACGCTCAACAAGGCCGTCGGCGAAGCGCTGAAGGATCCCAAGCTGGTGGCCAAGCTCGCCGAGACCGGCGGCATCCCCAAGCCGATGACGCCGGCCGAGTTCGGCAAGCTGGTCGCCGACGAGACCGCGAAGTGGCGCAAGGTGGTCGAGTTCGCAGGCGTCTCGGTGGATTAGCGAAGGGCTTGGCGGCGCCGCCGGCGCGACACCAGGAGGGGCTCAGGAGGGTCCCTCCAATCAAAAAGTCGCAAAACAACCCCATGCACAGTAGACGGGGCCAGTGATTTCAATGGGTTAGCGGACCGGAAAACCGAGCCCTGACGAGGTGGTTTTGCTGCGTCGGGCAAAACAGGGGTATACAGGCATCATCCGCAGTTTCGGTTATTTGAAAACCACCGTTGATGGAACGCCGCCGTTCCATCCCCCACAGCCAACATTGCACCCCCGCCTCCATCCCTGTAAACGAACCGCGCACCGTTGCCGGCCGCGTTCCCGCGAGCTGTCTCGCGGCGGGGCCTGTAGCTCAATGGTTAGAGCCGGCCGCTCATAACGGTCTGGTTGCAGGTTCGAGTCCTGCCGGGCCCACCAGCCTTCGCGAGCTTCGGCTCGGCGAGCCAGCGCCACGAACTCCTAACGAAGCGAAAGCTTAAATCCTCCTGTACGTCACATGCCCCGTCGCGAACGGAACGCCCGCGCGCCCGGCGCTTCCCCGCACGATGCACGCCCGCTCATCGATCGCGTAGAACCAATCATCGAAGTTCAGCTTGAACGACTTTCCATCGCCCTGGGGCGTGTCGCGCGTGTACTTCCAATGAAACGCGCAACCCGCCTGCTCGCCGGTGGCGTCGCCTTCGAGGCGATTCTCGTGGCCGGTGTACTGGCCTTCGCCTAGCTTGTGAATCGTCCAGCGCAGCGTGTCGCTATGGCCGTCATCGAAGGTGTAGGTTTCGGTCAGGACGACGGTGTCGGTGTCCGCGTCCAGTTCGCCATGAGCTTTGATCGACGCGCGCTTCAGAAGCCCGCCGACGAGGCTTTCGACCACCGCCCAACCTTCCAGACGGCCGACGAAGAACTGCTCGGGAAGAAACACCGGCGTGGTGCCGGCGAACGCATCAATGGCCATGGCTTTTCCTCCGAGACTGACGGGGACATAAGACGCCTCTCGGCCTCAGGTTCCTCGGAGGAAACATGCCTGGATCGGCCGCGCGCTTGCACACGCGAGATCGGACTCGCCATTCGCCACAGCCGACCGCCAACGACGAAAACGGACTACGCCGGCAAGGGCGCGTTGGCAGTGCCTCGTGAGGCGCGAAGGGCCGCATCCGCGTTCTCGGCGCGTTGGCCGAAATCGCCTCTCAGCGCCATGAGGGCGCGGCGTTCTTCCTCGATTTCGTAGGAGGTGCGAAAGCCCAGTTTCCTCAGCACCGGAATGGGCGGGCACCACCCCTGGACGGCGTGCTGGAACAGAAAGCTGGTGACCAGCGCCGGAAGCGCCAGCCAGCGCCTGTCGCTGGTGGCCGCCAGCACGGTGCCGGTGAATCCGACCACCGCTGCGTTCGCCTCGATGGCTCTCTCGATATCCCACTCCCGATCGATCTCACGCAAACGATCGCCGATCTGATCGCGGTGTTCGGCGAAATAGGGCCTGCATCGTGCGCCTGATCCGACGATTGTCGATCTCGGACGAATGCAGAGGCACCCGGTTCCGCGTCGTGGTCATTTGGGCCGCTCCCTATGCTGACCAGATGACGTTCGCTGATCCGATTTGTTCCCGACCGCAATCGCCCGGTTCGGCGCCACCAAAGCGCGACGAACCTTCGATTCCGCGGACATCCATTGGAATGGCGGGGTCGCGCTCACTGCCTGCAGCTGCGCTTGACTATCTGCTCCAGGGCGAACGTGGCTCAGCCGGAATCCGACCAACCGGATCCGTTTTCAGACACTCACCGCGATCGGTGGTGAAAGCCGTGGTATTGGGCAACGCCAGGCGTCGTCTCATAAGCGCTGCCGGGCCCAAACAAGGGAGCCGCGCCGCCAGGGCGTTCCAGGCCCATTCTGCCTGCCGGCGTCAGTTCGCAGTCGTTCAACACATCCCGATCGGGATATTGCGCCTGAAACGAATTTGGATCTTGAATCGCCCACAACGGGCACTGGGCGCTTGCAGAGCTTATCGCGCCAACTGACATCATCGCTGCAACAACAAAGGTCCTGAATCCAGTCATGGTCGTGCTCCATACGGATGTTGTTTTTCGTGCGGAGCATTCGCGCTGGTTCGAATCGGCTGCTCTGTTGAATGCGTTTCCTTCGAATTTCTTGGATGAACATCAGGTGGGTATTCGCTCGGCGCAAAAAAGGTGGCGAACAATCACGGCTGCGCGAATGGCAAATCGGTTTGCTCATCATTGAGTGACGCACACCCGCGTCTCCGCATATCGAAGTCGCGTCACATCGGACACATTCGCCAAAGTCGCTCCAAAATCGGCTGCTGAGTGCAAAAGCCATGCGAGATCACGAAGCCGAGTGCGGCGTTTACAGATACGCACGAATTCGACCGTCAACCGGCGCTTAATGCCGAGGACGTTACCGATCTTGCAGGCGTGGTCGATTGCGAAGGCGTGGACCGAGGCTCATCTAACTTCTCATCGTAGGTCTATCGGAGAAACTACCATGCGATCAGGTGTCGTTTTGAGCCTTTTGATTGTCTTATGTGCACCCGTCAGCGCCGCAATGGCAGGCCAGGTCCATCGGCACCATGCGAAGGCGCATTCTCGTGTCTTGACGACTGGGACCGCTGCGGCCTTGGCTTATTCACCGGCACGGCCGGACCGCCATCGACCGACCCAGAACTATGATGATCGACCAGAACCAGGCTATAATCCGTACGAGAGATGGGGTGGTTAACACCCCTCGCCGCCGACCTGGCGCCTTTCGAGCGCGGCGAGATTGGCCCCACCTATTCCGCGCGGCTTGTCGCTCGAGCGCCGAGCGCGAAACATCACGATCGGCCATATCGAGGCGGACGGCAGAACTTCTGGACCAAGAGCAACAATCGCAGTCGCTTCATCGTCAGATTTCAAATGCAGCTAGGCGCGATGCGAGAACCGAAACTGATTCCGGCCACTCAACAGCACACCAGTTTCGCACCAGAAACGATCGAACCCAAACGAAACGCGGCAAAATCGACGACGCACAATCAGGTCAGGCTGTTCCGCGATAAACCGACAAGTTGACGCTCTTCGCCGATGGTCGCCACATTCTCAAAGCCCCCGCTTCACCAGCGGGCATTCACTGTCGGCCAAGGGCGCATAGACGTCGCCGCTCGGGATCTTTCCGAGCACGTTGTAATATTCCCAGTTCGACTTGACCTCGGAAGGCTCCTTCACCTGGACGAGGTAGAAGTCGTGCACGAGCTTTCCGTCCTCGCGCACCGTCGCCCCGCGGGCGTAGAAGTCGTCGACGGGAGTGGAGCGCATCTTCTCCAGCACCGGATCCGTTGCATCGGTGCCTACCGTTGCAACGGCCTTCAGATAGTGGCTGACGCCTGAATAGACCGCGGCCTGCGGCGCCGTGGGCATCGTGCCGCGGAGCTTGTAGAAGCGTTCGCCGAAGGCCCGGGTCTCCTCGTTCAAGGCCCAGTACCACGCCGTGAGCGTCGTCAGGCCCTTGGCGGTTTGCGGGCCCATGGCATGGACATCGCTGATGAACATCAGTTGAGCCACGGGCTTCTGGCTCCCCGTATTCATGCCGAACTCGTTCCACTGCTTCATGAGGGTCACGAGCTGCTCGCCGGCATTGGCGAAGGCGATGACCTTGGCTCCGGATGCCTTCGCCTGCAGGATGAACGAGCTGTAATCCGCATTTCCGATCGGGTGATACACGGCGCCAAGCGACTTGCCGCCTGCCTGCGCCAGCACGCGTTGCGACTCCGACACCATGTTCTTGCCGAACGCGTAATCGGCGGCGATGAAGTACCAGGTGTCGTAGCCCTGCGAGAGCAGCGTGCGGATCGGGCCCGATACCAGATTGTAGGAATCGTGGAGCCAGGCCAGCCCGGTGCGCGCGCATTGCTTGCCCGCAAGCTCGGTCGTCGCCACCGCCGAATAGATCGCAATCCTGTTCTTGTCGCGTGCCAGCGACTGGATCGCCAGTCCGACCGCGGAGTTGGAGACGTCGGCAACCATGTCGACGCCGTCGACGTCGAACCATTTGCGGGCGATGCCGACGCCGATATCCGGCTTGTTCTGGTGGTCCGCGGCCAGAATTTCGACCTTGATCGACGGGACCGCTTTCTGGAAATCCTCTGCAGCCATTTTGGCGGCTGTGACGGAGCCCGGTCCCGACAAGTCGGACAGCGGTCCGGTCTGGTCATTGATGATGCCGATCCGGACGCCGCCGCCGGAGATTTCGCCCGCCGTGGCGGGAACGCACGATCCGATGAAGGCCCCAAAAATCAGAAGTGTAGCGACGCGGCAGTTCATGCGAGTACCTTTCCAATGCTGGCGTTGGGGCCTTCCTCCCATTGACGAGCGAGCTTAAGCGGCCGCTCTTGATTTGAGTTTCGCAGCCGCCTTCTGGACGGCCGCCGCGCGCTTGCGAAGCCAGGGCTCGGCGTCCGCGCGCATGCGGGCGACCAGTTCGGGCGGCGCATTCTGCACCGTGATGTCGAACGGCGGCTGCGGCTGATATTCCAGCATGAGCTGGAGGTTCTTCGCGACGTCCTCGCCGCAGAGCTCGGCGGCGACCTGAAAACCGAAATCGATTCCTGCAGTCACGCCGCCGCCGGAAATGCGGTTGCGGTCGACCACGACGCGGTCGTCGACCGCAATCGCGCCGAAGGCGGCAAGCTGGTCGCTCATGAGCCAATGGCAGGCCGACTTGTATCCGTCGATGAGCCCCGCGGCGCCGAGGATCAGGCAGCCCGCGCAGACCGAGGTGATGTAGCGTGCCGATCCACCCTTGTCGCGAACGAAGGCGATCACCTCGTCATCATCCATGGTGTCGACCTGCCCCGGCCCGCCGCCGATGCAGAACACGTCGAGATCCGGACAGTCGGCGAACGTCGTGGTCGGCAGCAGCGGCAGACCGACGTCGCTAACGACCGGCTCGATGCGCTTCCACAGCAGATGCACCCGAGCGTTCGGCAGGCGGGCGAAGACTTCGAAAGGCCCGGTGACATCCAGTTGAGTCATCCCGGGATAGTACAGAATTCCGATCTCGATCCGCTTGCCGGACATGCATCGCTCTCCTCTTTGGAACGAAGGCATGTTGACAGGCCGGCCGGTTTGCCGAAATGTCAGAACACACGCAATTCCTGCCAAGGCTCGCCGATGGCTCGTTCTGCCGCCCGCCGTGTCGTCTTCGTCCTGTTCGAGGATTGCCTGCTGCTCGATTTCGCCGGGCCGTTGCAAGCCTTCGAGCTTGCCTGCGAAACGTCGGAGGCCGGGCGCGCGCCCTATGTCTGGCAGGTCTGCTCGTTGAAGGGCGGCCCGGTCAAAACCTCGTCCGGGCTGGAGGTGACGACGACTGCGCTCTCCGACTGTGCCCGCAAGGATATCGACACCCTCATCGTGGGTGGCGGCCCCGGCGTCCATCGCGCCGCTGCCGAGGCCGGATTGGTCGACTGGTTTCGGTCAGCCGCGCCGAAGGTCCGGCGCGTCTGCTCTGTTTGCACCGGCACGTTCGTCCTGGCCGCGGCCGGCCTGCTCCACGGACGAAGCGCGGTCACCCATTGGAGCTCCTGCGACCTGCTGCGCGCCCAACATCCTGACATCTCGGTCCTGGTCGACCCTGTGTTTGTCCACGACCGCGGAGTCTGGACGTCGGCCGGCGTGACCGCGGGCATCGATCTCGCGCTCACGCTGCTGGAAGACGATCTCGGACACCGCGAGGCCATGCGCGTCGCACGGCGCATGGTCGTGTTCCTGAAACGGCCCGGCGGACAGGCCCAGTTCAGCGTGCCGCTGTCGCTGCAAACCTCCGAAGACAGGGCCTTCGAGAATATCGCGGCCTGGATGCAGGACAATCTCAGCCGCGATCTGCGCGTCGAGAGCCTGGCCGAACGAGCGGGCATGAGCCCGCGCACCTTCGCGCGTGTTTTCCGGCAGAAGACCGGCCGCACGCCCGGCAAGGCGGTGGAAGAGCTGCGCGTCGAGGCCGCCCGCCGGGCGTTGGAAGAATCGGCGTCGAGCATCAAGGAAATAGCGGCCCGCGCCGGATTTCAGAGCGAGGAGCATTTGCGGCGCGCTTTTCGCCGCCGCCTGAATGTGCTGCCGCAGGATTATCGCGTTCGGTTCTCTCAGGGGCAGGATTAGCGGCGCAAGGTTTTCGCGCAAGGATTCACTCAAAGACAAGCGCAACCAATGTGCTATCCTCGGCGTCGAAAGCAGCACCGGAGTCCCCCCATGCCCACCAGCGTCAAGCAAATGCTCGAAGCCGCCAACGCGGCGGTGCCCAAGATCACCTCCGACCAGGCCGCCGAGATGATCAAGGCCGGCAACACTCTCGTCCTCGACGTGCGCGATGCGCCGGAGGTTGCCGCCAACGGCAAGATCGAGGGCGCCCTGCATGTCTCGCGCGGGATGCTGGAGTTTCGGGCGGACCCGGAATCGCCCTATCACGACAAGGCGTTCGACAAGAGCAAGTCCGTGATCCTGTACTGCGCATCCGGCGGCCGGTCGGCGCTGGCCGGCAAGGTGTTGAAGGATATGGGGTACGACAAGGTCTATAACGTCGGCGGCTTCAAGGACTGGACCGGGGCCGTCGAGAAATAGCGAACACGAGGCACCGTTCCGGGTCGTCGGAGCGGCCCGCTTCGGCTTGTCGGTCGGCGCGCCTTATCCCGGTTGCAACAATCAGCCCTCCTTCGCGTTGTTCCGGCGCACACAGCGAGGCGCGCCATGACCAAGCCTACCGACAAGGATGCCGAACTGACACCCGACGACTTCCCGCTCGAAGCCGACAAGGACAAGCTCAGGACGCACAAGGGCGAGCCGGTGGCCTCGGCCGAGTCGGAGCAGATTGCCGACGAATTGGCCGAGCGGCTCAACGAGCAGGCGCATCGGGAGGAGCAGGACCGCTGGTCGGCGTGACGCGCCGGCGTCACCGCCGCGAATAGGAACGGGCCGCCGCACCAGGCATTGGCTCACGCCGGGGTTTTGCAATTCCGGTCAATGGCAGCCTCGGCGCGACGTCCCCAGCCTCTGACCAGCGCCAAGGCCGCCTGACCCAGGTACAGGAGCGAAAATGAAAACCTTTATTCTCGCCGTCCTCATCGCGGCGCTCGCACAAGGCCCGGCATTCGCGCAAGGCGGCACCGGCGCGTCCAGGACTGGATCGGGCATAAATTCGACAGGCACCGGCGGCGCCACGGGAGCGGGTGCGTCGAGCCTGAACACGTCGTCGGACAACAACAGCGGCGGCGCGAGCGCACCGGCAAGATCCACCTCCGAGCGGCCGAGCGCGAACGACCCGCGGCAGACGCAAGGCGGCCAGCAGGCCGTTCCAGGCTCCGGCTCGACGGGCGCGAAGAGCAAGTAGGACGATCCGGCCCAGCTGCGCTTCGCGCCGGCCGCCGCCCTACTGGATCGCCGTGATCTGGCGCCGGCGCAGCTCGGACGGGCTGTGGCCGAACTTGCGGCGAAACACCGTGCTGAAATGCGATGAGCTGCTGAAGCCGAGCCGATAGGCAATCGCGGTCACCGAAAGCGCGCGCAGCTCCGGGCGCATCAGCGCATCGTAGCAACGCTGCAGGCGGCGGTTCAAAATCCATTCCGACACCGACATCTCGGTCGATCGAAACAGATAATGCAGATGCCGGAGCGAGACGCCGTTGCTCCTGGCAATCTTCTCCAGCGACAGGTCGGGTTCGGTGAGGTGCTCCTCGATCCAGGCCTTGACGGAACGCAGCCGGGCGTTGCGCGCGGTTGCATCCTCCGAGAATTCGTCCTTGTCGCCCATGTCGAGCGCGAGCGCCAGGACGTCCATCAGTTCGTGACCGAGCCGGCCTCGCGCCGTCTCCTCCAGGCTCGAGGCGCCCGAAGCAAGCAGGGCGCAGAATTCGGCGGCGATCCGGCCCAAGCCCCGCCCCGTGGCGATCGTCGCTGCGAGCGGCATCTTGCCTTCGGCGAAGCGCGAGGAAAACTCCTTGCGCGGAATCTCCAGGTACAACGACCGGAATTGGTTCGAGCACTCCAGATCATACGCGTCGGAGGCCGAAAAGATCGCGCCGATGCCTGGGCTGGTCATCAGGGTCTGGCCGGCCTGAAGCACGTCCATGCTGCCCTGCTGCAGAAACTGGACGTAGTAACAATCCTTGTCGAGCTTGGCGATGTGCCGCTCGCGCCGTGATATGCGCTGCTCCGACAGGAAGACGTCGCTCATCGTGACGGGGCCAAATTGCGCCTCGCGGATAAAGCCTTGATAATCGGCCGGCTTCACCGCGTTCACGTCGACATGAACATAGTGATCGCAGATCGCGTCCTGCCAGGCCGCGAACCGCTTGGCCGGGTCTAGCTCCTCGGTTGTAAAGACGAGATCCATCGGCGGCCCGTTGCGAGGTTGGCTGTGCAGCGCACAAAAGCCCGCCCTCGATCTTAGGTTCCTGTCAGCTTCGTGCAAGACTCTTTGCGCGCCAGCGCAAAAGGTTTGCGCGTTGACGCAAGTCAGCGCGAGCTCCCTCGCCTATCAAGCGCAAAACAAATCTTGGGACGGGGGGAGGCAAGCGCGCGCCGTGACGGCGATCCCGCACGCGCAACGCCAATCCCCCCGGGGATGGCAAGCGATGAAGCGCGTTCGGATCAGCCAACAGGAAATCGTGTTTGCGGTCTTTGCGGCACTCTTCCTGAGCTTCTCGATCTTCCTCAACGGCTTTCTGTCCGCGGACAACATGCTGACATTGCTGCAGAACGTGGCAGTGCTCGGCATCCTGGGCCTGGCCATGGCGATCGTCGTGATCGGCCGCGGCATCGACCTGTCGTTGATCGCGGCGCTCGCGGTCCCCGGCGGCCTGGTGCTTCAGATGGTACAGAACGGGCATTCGCTGCCGGCCTCGCTGCTGGCGGCCGGCCTGTTGTCGATCGCGGTCGGTCTCGTCAATGGCTGGCTGATCGCCTATGCGGAAGTGCCGCCTCTGTTCGCGACGCTGGCGACCGGCCTGTTCGTCGCCGGCCTCGGCCAGGCCGCCCTTTTTCAGCTCGACGTTGTGCAATGGAGCGAGGGCATGGCCGGGTTCGAGCGGCTCGGCCAGGGGAGCATCCTCGGCATCCCGACCTCGATCGTCATGTTCGCGATCGCCTGCGTCGTGGTTTTCGTGCTGCTGCGCAAGACGCGGTGGGGCGCCTACATCTACGCGATCGGCGACAACCCGTTCGCGGCGCGCGTCACAGGCATCCCGACGCGGCCCATCATCGTGCTGCAATACGTCCTGGCGGCCCTGATCGGCTGCTTTGCGGGCCTGGTGATGGCGGCGTCCGTCAACTCGATGCCGACCCGCATCTTCAACTCGACGCTGATCTACGATGTCATCCTCGTCGTCGTGCTCGGCGGCATCGGCCTATCGGGCGGACGCGGCGGCGTCGTCAACGTCATCATCGGTACGCTCCTAATCGGAACGATGCTGAACGGAATGACGATCCTGAACATCCCCTATGCCGGCCAGAACCTCATCAAGGGCCTCGTGCTCCTGGTCGCGGTCATCACCGACACGTTCCTCAATCCACGCAACGAAGAAACGGCCCAACAGGGCGACATCTGATCTGCCCAAAACAATACGCTGTCCAACTAGGAGGAAACCAATGGCCTGCATGCACAAATTCGCGCTTGCGAGTATCGCCGCATTGACGCTTTCGGCCGGCACCGGCCCGGCTTTGGCCCAACAAGGGCTCGACGAGCCGTTCCAGAAAACCTTCCGGGAAGCGCTGGCCGGCAAGACCGTCGCCTACGTGCCGGTGGCGATGAACTTCGACCTGACGGAGGGCTGGTATGCCGGCCTGAAGAAAGAGCTCGAGCCGTTCGGCGTCAAGTTCGTCATCCGCGATCCCAACTGGAATACCAACGCTGGCGCGCAAGCCGTCACCTCGCTGATCTCGGAGAAGCCGGCGGTAATGGTGATCCACAATCCCGACGTCCAGACCTACGCCAAGCTGCTGCAGCGCGCCGAGAACGAAGGCATCTACGTCATCCAGATCAACATGGGCTCGGCCTATCGCAGCTCGGCCTTCGTCGGCGCCAACTGGATCGAGATCGGCGAGCGCCAGACCGAAGGCGTGGTAAAGGCCTGCCAGGGCAAGTCGAACAAGATCGCCATCATCCAGGGCGCGCTCTCCGCGGCCGCCAGCGCCTACACGCTCAAGGGCGTCGAGAACGTCCTCGCCAAACATCCCGAGATCAAGGTCGTCTCCAGCCAGGCCGCCGATTGGGATGCCGCCAAGGCCAAGGCGATCACCCAGACGGTGCTGAAGCAGAATCCCGACCTCTGCGGCATCGTCGGCTTCTGGGACGGCATGGACATCGGCACCGCCGCCGCGATCAAGGAGGCCGGCCTGACCGGGAAGGTGTTCCTGGCCACGTCGGGCGGCGGCGAGCGCAAGGGCGCTTGCGAGCTCGTGAAGAACGGCTCGTTCGATCTCAACATGAGCTACGACGTGCCGACCCAGGCCGCGCAAATGGCCGGTACAATCAAATGGCTGCTGTCGTCGGGTGTCAAGCCGGGCTCGGTCAAGGGCTCCGAATACACCACGCTGATCCCGATCACCAAGGAGAACGCCGACAGCCAGATGGCGTGCTGGAATCTCTCCGATCTCAAGAAGTGATCGCACCCGAAGCTGCGCGTTTCGCCCGTTCCGGTGCGGAACGCGCAACCTTGCTCATGGAATCAGCGGAAGGCAGATGCGCGAGACACTGACGAGGCTCCGATATCGCTATTGGCCGGACCATCTCCTCGGCGAGATCCTGTCCAAACGATGGACCGAAACTGCCATTCCGGTGATCCTGCTGCTGATCGTCGGTTTCGCGCTCAGCCGCTCACTCGAGCACTTCCTATCGCCGTCGAGTCTTGCCGACACCGCGCGGCAGGCCGGCGAGATCGGCTTCATCGGGCTCGGCATGGCGCTCGTCGTCATCGTCGGCGGCATCGATCTGTCGGTCGGATCAATCTTCGCGCTGACGGATTTCTGCGCGCTCTACCTGCTCGACGTGCTCAATTGGCCGGTCCCCGCCGTGGTGGTCGTCACCATGATCGTCGGCGGCCTGCTCGGCGCCGTGAACGGCGTGCTGATCGGGTATCTCAGGCTGCGCGCCTTCATCACCACGCTGATCACGCTGATCATCTACCGCTCGGCCTATGATCTCCTGATCCAGCGTTATTCCAACGCCATCGCGTCGGCCTTTCCCGACATTCCGTCCTGGGATTTCATCGGCGGCGGAACCGTGCTCGGGATTCCCAGCGTCGCGCTGGTCTATATCGTGATCGCGATCTTCGGCCATATCTTCCTGACGCGCTTGCGGCCCGGCTGGCACATCACCGCGATCGGCGGCTCGCGGCGCTCGGCCTACAATTCCGGCATTGCCGTCCGCCGCACCATCGCGCTCTGCTATGTCGCGAGCGGCGTACTGACCAGCATCGGCGCGCTCTTCTTCGCGGCCCGGCTCGGCACCGTCGGTGGCGATATCGGCGTTGGCCTCGAGGTGATCGTGCTGACCGCCACCGTGCTCGGCGGCATCACCCTCGGCGGCGGCAAGGGGTCGGTGGTCAAGTCCATGGTCGGCGTGCTGATCGTGCTTCTCGTCACCAACGGCCTGACCGCCATGAACGCCCGCGGCGGCGTCAACCGCATGGCGCTGGCGTCGATCCTGCTGGCGGCCGCGATGGTCGACATCCGCTGGCAGAAGAACCGCACGCGCATCATCAGCAAGGTCTATGTCGCGCCGACCTATCATGCGCTGCCGCCACCGCCGCCGACCGAGATCGGCCAGGGCGGGCCGTTCGAGCAGAACGACAGGCTGCGCGACGTCACGTTGATCGGGCTCGGCCGGATCGAGGCGCCCGAGGACGTCATCCTCGACCGCAACGACGTGCTCTATGCGGGATCGCGGCACGGCGACATCATGCGCTTCTTCCCGCCAGATTACGAGCGCATGGAGGTGTTCGCGCATATCGGCGGCCAGCCGCTCGGCATGGCGTTCGACAAGGAGGACAATCTCTATGTCTGCATCGGCGGCATGGGCCTCTATCGCATCAGGCCGGACGGCACCGTGGAGAAGGCCACCGACGAGACCAACCGCAGCCTCTACTCCGTGAACGACGACAGCCGCCTGCGGCTTGCCGACGATCTGGACATCACCGACGACGGCCTGATCTTCTTCTCGGAGGCCACCGTGCGCTACGAGATGGACGAATGGCCCGTCGACGGGCTGGAAGCGCGCGGCAATGGCCGCATCATCTGCTACGACACCAAGACCGGCACGACCCATACCGCGCTGCGCGGTCTCAAATTCCCGAACGGCGTCGCGGTCGCCAGCGACGGGCAATCCATCCTGTTCGCGGAGACATTCGGCTGCTCGATCAAGCGCTATTGGTTCGCAGGCCCCAGGAAGGGCGACGTCGAGATCGTCATGGACAACCTGCCGGGCTATCCCGACAACATCAACCTCGCCTCGGACGGCAATTACTGGCTGGCGCTGGTCGGCATGCGCAGCCCGTCCCTGGATCTCGCCTGGAAGATGCCGGGCTTCCGCCGGCGCATGGCCAAGCGCGTGCCGGTCGACGAATGGCTGTTCCCGAACATCAATACCGGCTGCGTCGTCAAGTTCAACGAGCAGGGCAAGATCCTGGAATCGTTCTGGGACCTCAAGGGCCTCAATCATCCCATGATCACCTCGATGCGCGAGCATCGCGGCTATCTCTATCTCGGCGGCATCGCCAACAACCGGATCGGCCGCTTCAAGCTCGAAAATGCCGATCCCAGTTTCGTGCAGTACGACAAGCGCTGGGGGAGGTCGTCGTGATCGCCGCCATCAGCGAATTCGCCAACCGCGTCCTCGGCCGCGGCGAGGCGGCCATTACCGTTCCGTCATTCGATGGGGCGTTGAAGCCGAACCAGGCGCTGGAGCAGGCGGACATCCTGCTCGCATGCGAGGCCCCGGAGGATCTCGCCACCGACGGCACGTCGCTGCTGCTTGCCGACGGCACGCGGCTGACACGCCTGACCGGTGACTCAGCACAGACGATCCGCAGCTTCGAGCGGCCGATCTCCGCGCTGGCGTGCTTGCCCGGCGGCGGCCTCGCCGTCGCACTCGGCGGCACCGAGGTCCGGCTCTACGAAGATGCCGCGGCCGAGACGCCTGCGACGGTGTTTTCGCAAGGGCTGCATGCCGTCAATGCGCTCGCGTCGGCGGCCGAGGGGACGTTGATCGCAACGGACGGATCGTCGTTGCGCGGTGTCGACGACTGGGCGCGCGACCTGATGGAGCTCGGCAGGACCGGCCGGGCGCTGCGGCTCGATCCGATGACCGGCGCTGTCGCGCAGCTTGCCGGCGGATTGGGCTACGCGTTCGGCGCCACCGCGAGCAACGGCAGCGTGCTCGTCAGCGAGAGCTGGCGGCATCGCCTGATCTCGATCGCTCCGGACGGAAGCCGCAAGGACCTGCTCCGTCACCTGCCCGTCTACCCATCCCGGCTTTCGCCGGCGCGCGGCGGCGGCTTCTGGCTCACCGCCTTCACCGCGCGCACCCAGCTCGTCGAGTTCGTGCTGCGCGAGACGGCCTATCGCCGCCGTATGATCGCGGAGATCGACCCCGAGTTCTGGGTGGCGCCGCGTCTGCGGTCCGGTCATTCCTTCAAGGAGCCGCTGCAGGGCGCGCACATCAAGACCATGGGCGTGATGAAGCCCTGGGCGCCACCGCGCTCCTACGGTCTCGTCATCCGGCTCGGGGCCGACGGCTTGCCGCGCTATTCGCTCCATAGCCGGGCCGACGGCGTCAACCACGGCATCGTCGCCGCGGTCGAATGCGGTGACGACCTCGTGATGATCGCAAAAGGCCCCGGCCGCGTCATCAGCCTGCCGCTGGCCAGTCTCGGCGAGGAGGCCCGCGCATGAACGACCTCGTCCTTTCGCTTTCGAAGGCAACCAAGCTCTACGCCGGCGTGCCCGCCATCGACGGCGTCGATTTCGACCTGCGGCGCGGCGAGATCCACGCGCTGGTCGGCGAAAACGGCGCGGGAAAGTCCACGCTGACGAAGGTCATGGCCGGCGTGGTGACGCTGACGTCGGGCGGCATGACGGTCGACGGCGTCGAGGTCACGCCGAAGACCCCGCTGGAGGCGCGCAACCTCGGCATCGCCATGGTGTTCCAGGAGAACAGCCTGGTGCCAACGATGACGGTGGCGCAGAACCTGTTCCTCGGACAGGAAAAGTTCTACAACCGCCTGCGCGGCATCTACATCGCGGCCCAGCAATTCCTGCAATCGCTCAACTTCGACGTGACGCCGACCGCGACGGTCGGCGGCCTCGGCGCGGCCAAGAAGCAGATGGTGGAGATTGCGCGCGCGGTCTTGCACAAGGCGAAGGTGATCATCTTCGACGAGCCGACGGCGACGCTGACGCCGGAGGAGAAGAAATACTTCTTCGACCTGGTCAAGGACCTGAAGCGGCGCGGGGTCTCCATTATCTTCATCTCGCACGCTCTCGAAGAGGCGCTGCTGCTTGCCGACCGCATCACCGTACTGCGCGACGGCAAGCACGTCGTGACCGACGAGGCCTCCCGCTTCGACCGGGCGCGCATCGTGCAGGCGATGGTGGGACGGGATCTCTCCAACACGCTCTACGGCGCGCGCAAGACGAACGTCCGCCCCTCCGGCAAGCGGGTGCTGACCGTACAGAACCTGAAGATGGCGCCGATGGTGAAGAACAATTCGCTGTCGGTGTTCGCGGGCCAGATCACCGGCGTCTTCGGCCTCGTCGGCGCCGGGCGCACCGAGACGTTCAAGATCGTCGCTGGAGTCATGAAGCGCGACTTCTTCCATGGCGGCGAGGTGATTCTCGACGACAAGCCGGTGCGCTACCGGGTGCCCGCGCCGGCGGTGCAGGCCGGCATCGCCTACGTGACCGAGGACCGCAAGGTCGAAGGGTTCTTCGAGACAGCATCCATCGCGCGCAACATCTATCTCGGCCTGCTCGCCAAATTTCCAAGGGGACGCGCTTGGCTATCACGACGCGAAAGCGCCGCGGCCGGAAAGTCCTGGATCGAGCGCCTCAAGGTGCGCGCCATCGGCGACGAGGCCAAGGTCGTCGAATTGTCCGGCGGCAACCAGCAGAAGGTCGTGATCGCCAAATCGCTGGTCCAGGATCCCGAGCTCATCATATTCGACGAACCTACGCGGGGCGTCGATGTCGGCGCCATCGTCGAAATTCACGAGCTGATCAATTCGCTGGCCGACAAAGGCAAGGCGGTGGTCGTGATTTCCTCCTACCTCCCCGAGATCATGGCGCTGTCCGATCGCATCCTGGTCTGCAGGCAGGGCAAGGTCGTCGAGGAATTTTCCGCGCTAGAGGCGACGGAGGAAGCCATCATGTATGCGGCGATCCACTGATCGGCCTCCTGCTGCCCCTTGCGAGGCAACCGGCGCGGTCGGATCAGGCGGAACGCGGCGTTGACCCAGGCTGTCCGTTCGGCTCGTTCAGCAGCCGGCCGGTGGTGGTGTTGACGAAGTGCAGCGACATGCAGGCCGGGCACCTCACCGGGACATAGCTGTCCACGGGCGTGCGCCCCTCGGGCCGCTCGTCGTCGATCCGTTGCTGGACGTTCATGCCGGTGCGGGGGCACCTGAAGAGAATCTGGCGCTGCATGCTTCCTTCATGCGCCCAAACCCGAGCCGGCGAAATTGCGGACGATTCCTTACGGGCCTTTCCCAGGTTTGCGATGGGTCAATGCGAACGGCCCGCCGCTCCCTATGCTTTGCACGACATCGGGCGCGCCGTCGCTCCGGTGCCGCACGAAGCGGAGCCCGGACTCCTAGGCACTCCGGGCACCGCTTCGCAAGACAGGGTGCAAGCGTCCGCGATCAGGGAGCCGGCTCCGCAAGGGGAGGCTTCGCCGGCAGGTTCGATGGAACGAAGGCCGGTACCGCGGCTCGCCCAGCCCTGAACAGACCATGCAATCGGCCTCGGTCGCCCGTTGGAAACGCTCCTCGGAAACCGGGGCTGATTGATTTCGCCCGGCCGGCCCGCCACCCAATGCCGCCGCCGGCAAGAGGCCACCATCGAGACCGCCTCGATCAGGGGAGCAGCCATGATGTCCGCGAAGCTCGACGATCTCCCTGCGGCCGTGCGCTACGCGCTCGAGACGACGCGCGCGACCACGGTCTGCCCGTTCCACGGCGAGGTGATCATCCGCGTCGGCGACGACGCCGCCGAGAGCCATGCCTACGAACGCGCCAAGCGAATCCTGAAGAGCGACGGGACGCCCTTCGAGGCGGACGCGCTCAGGGAAGAAATCGGCCGGCAACTCGCGGTCGCCGCGGACGGGCGGTGCCCGAAATGCGATCGGGCCGATCCGGCCGGCTAGAGCGCGCTGCCTCCGCCGGTCAGGAAGCCGCGCGCCTCGAGGCCTTCTTGCTCGGCCGGGAGGACACGAGGCTCCGCGGCCGCCCGATCAGATATCCCTGCATCTCGTCGCAGCCTTCCTGCATCAGCAGCGACATCTGTTCCTCCGTCTCGATGCCTTCGGCAAGGACCGGCACCCCAAGCCCGTGGGCGAGGCCGATCACGGCCCGGACGATGGCGAGCGATCGGTCGCTCTGACCGAGCGAGGCGACGAAGGAGCGGTCGATCTTGATGCGGTCCAGCGGAAACGCTTCGAGATATGACAGCGACGAATATCCCGTTCCGAAATCGTCGAGTGCGATCAGGATGCCGAGCGCCTTGAGCGATTGCATCGTCGTCTTGGCGCGCGGCATGTCCTCGATCAGGACGCCTTCGGTGATTTCGAGCTCGAGACGCGCGGCCGGAAGCCCGCTGTCGCGCAGCGACCGGCGGACCTGCCGGTCGAGGTTTTCCCGGCGGAACTGCGCCGCCGAGACGTTGACGGCCACCCGCAGCGGCTGGTCCCATGACGCCGCTTCCCTGCACGCCTCCATCAGGACCCAATCGTCGATCTGCGCGATCGAGCCGCTTCGCTCCGCGATCGGAATGAACTCGCCCGGCGGGATGATGCCGCGCACCGGATGCCGCCAGCGCACGAGCGCCTCGTAGCCCATCAGCGTGCCATCGCGATGCTGCTGCGGCTGGTACTCCAGATAGAGCTCGCCCCGCTCCACGGCGGCCTGCAAATCGTGCTCCAGCTCACGGCGGTCCCGCAATTGCTGGTCCATCACGCTGGTGAACAGGCGGACGGCTCCCCTGCCCTCGTGCTTGGCGCGATAGAGCGCGGCATCCGCATTCGCCAGCAGGGCAACGGAATCGCCGGCATCTCTCGGATACAGCGCGACGCCGACGCAGAGATCGATCTTCAGGGCATGGCCGTCGACCTCGATCGGCTGCTCGAACTGTGCCCGCATCCTGGTGGCGAGCAGCTCCGCGGTTGCCGGCAGCGGCGCTTCATCGATGATGCCGATGAATTCGTCGCCCCCGACGCGCGCCACGTAGGATCCTTGCGAGACGTCCTGCAGGCGTCTTGCGGCCTCGCGGAGCACGGCGTCACCGACGGCATGACCGAAGCGGTCGTTGATCGCCTTGAAGTGGTCGAGATCGATGCAGAGCACGGCGAAGGCGCCATCGGCGACCTCGGCGCGTTCGATCGCGGCGGAGAGATGCTGGCCCAAGGCGGCCCTGTTGGGCAGCTCCGTGAGCGCGTCGTGACCGGCGAGATAGCTCACCCTCTGCTGTGCCCTGTTCCGTTCCGTCACGTCGAAGCCGACGCAGACATGGGCGGGTCGCCCGTCATAGACCAGCGGTCGGGATTCGATCACGACCTCGATCACCTCGCCGTCGGCCGTCCTGTGCAACTCGCAGTCGCGTTCGGCTGTCGCCTGCTGCTGCGCATGGGCGAGCTGATGCTCGGACATGGCGAGGAGATCCTGGCGGGAATAGCCGTAGTGCCTGCACATCGCACCATTTACGGCGATGAGCCGATGTGTCTTCGCATCGACCACCCACATCGGAAGCGGGTTCTCCTCGAACAGCAGGCGGAAGGAGGCTTCCGCCTCCGCCAGCGCCCTCTCGGTGCGATGGCGCTCCGTGATGTCCTCGTGGGTTGCGACCCAGCCCTTCCCCTCAGGGCGATGCCGGATCCGCACGATCCTGCCGTTGTTCAGCTCCACGGTCGTATCCGAATTCTCGGCGATCACCGGAGCGCTGTTGCGCCAGACCAGATAATCCTGCTTGGACATCTTCGGGGCGCTGCCGGCCGAATAGCGGAGATCGACGATCTCGCTCAGCTTCATGCCCGGCCGGACCAGTTTCGGATCGAGATCGTAGACCTCGAGGTATTGCCGATTGCAGACGATCAGGCGCTGATCGGCATCGAAGAAGCAGAGCCCCTGGGACATGTTGTTGAGCGCCCGGTCGAAGCGCTCCGCGAACGCGGTCGCGGTCTGCTCGGCGGCCCGGGCGCGATCGCCTTCCTCGGACAGCCGTGCATGGGTCTCGACCAGCTTCACGAAGGAGCGGAAATTGGTGTTGATCATCCGGGCGAGCAGGACGAGCAACGCCAGCAGATTGATCCCGACCGAGATCAGCATCCCGTCGCCGGAGAGCAGCAGGAGTGTCGCGATCGGTGCACCGGCGATCAACATCGTCAGCCGGGACGACGGCGGGAAGCTGCCGAGGCAGTAGGCAGTCCCGACGCAGCCCATGAAGAGCAGCAGGCAGACCGACACACGCAGGCCGGGATCGACCACCATGAACAGCGCCAGGATCCAGATTACGAAGCTGGAGCTGATCACTACGGTGGCGAGACGAGCCCTTACGAGCTCTCGGTAAGCCTCCTCGGCGGTGAAGTCCTCCTTCTTCAGCCGCAGCCACTGCACCAACCGAAACAGACAGGCCACCAGGAGCGCGGCCGGCAAGGCAAATCGCAGCCATGGCGACACCGTGCTCGGAAGGAGCAACCCCACGCTGATGCTGTTGACCAGAAGCGCGGCATAGAGAACCGGCACCTGCTTGCGGAGCACGCGGAACTGCTCGACGAGCAGCGAACGGCCGAGCGGATCGGTCGTGTCACCGATCGCGAATGCGTCGCGAAGCCGCGCGAAGAAACCCATCGAGATTGTCCCAGCCACGTCAAACGCTAGGACAGATGGGCGAAGGACCCGTAAAGGCGCTTGGTGTCTTTGACCTTAACGCGGCTGCCGCAATCATTAGCAAAAGGAACCGCCGCGGTTCCCAACTGGGAACGTCGCGACGCTTGCCCTCTTGAAAGGTCGTGGTGCAGATGAGGTGACCGCGGCCCTCACCCCGCGACCCGCCACAGCCTCCATCGTTCCGGCACGCCCTTGAGCCGGTGCATGCCGTGATCCTTCAGGCTGATCGCAGGCTGCGTCTTCATCAGCTCTCTGACCGCGCTCGACACCAGCACCTCGCCGGGGCGCGCCTTCGCCGCGACGCGGGTGCAGATGTGAAAGGCGAGGCCGACCATCTCGCCGGCGCTGATGGTGTATTCGCCGGCGTGCAAGCCGATCCGGATCTCGAGGCCCAGCGTGCGCATGGCTTTCTGAATCGCAGCCGCGCAGGCGATGCCGCCGTCTGGTTTCCTGAACGTGGCCAAGACGCCGTCGCCCGTCGTCACGACTTCCTTGCCGCCACACGTCTTCAGCTCCTTGCGGACCGCGGCGTAATAATGGCCCATGATCTTGGTCCAGCGCGCATCGCCGAGCTTGGCGGCTTTTGCGGTCGAGCCGACGATGTCGACGATCAGGATCGTGGCCCGCGCTTGCTTGAGCTCGGCACTGCGCTCGGCCGACCGGCGCCGGGGTGCAATCGGCGCGGTCAGCGGTTCATAGCGATGATTGCGGCGCCGGGCGATCGCGGCCTTTGCGTAATCCTGGGCGCGCTGCGCCGTGCCGCAGCGAACGGTCTTCTCCTGAGGCACCCGCGCCCAATAGACCCTTCGCCCATCGCCCGCACCATGAACCTCCACGGCGCCCCACTTCAGAAACACCGCCGAACCAACCCGCCGGACGCACCACGCCTTCGACGTGTACCCCGATACGTTCGACTGATGGACTCCGATGCGCAGAAATTTGGGCATGTGTGCAGCTGATCGCGGGGACCAGGGACTGGTCGCGGTGAAGCGTAGTTGCACATTTCCGCGTTTGCAACAGACGAGCCTCGGCCCGGAAGCCCGACTTCGGCCCGCGGCGTCCATCGCCCGGAAATGCCCGCCTCAGCCGTGATATGCAAACAGCTCGATCGGATCGCTGAAACCCCGCACCTCGTGCTTGCCGACATGCTCCAGCTCGAATTTCGGCTGCACTAGCTCCGCAAAATCGCGCGACAGCAGCACCTTCCGTCCCAACTGCTTGGTGAGGGCTTCGAGGCGCGAGGCCATGTTGACGGCGGGGCCGATCACGGTGAAGTCGAGCCGGCTGGCCGATCCGATATTGCCGTACATG
Organism: Bradyrhizobium sp. WBOS08; assembly: GCF_024585125.1. Lineage (NCBI taxonomy): Bacteria > Pseudomonadati > Pseudomonadota > Alphaproteobacteria > Hyphomicrobiales > Nitrobacteraceae > Bradyrhizobium > Bradyrhizobium sp. WBOS08. The sequence goes on from NZ_CP028988.1 coordinate 777,227, forward strand.
ACGTCGCCGACATGGACGCCGATGCCGTAGTTCAGCGGCGCACGGCCAGTCGCGTTGTTCCGCTCGTTCAGGGCGATCATGGCCTGACGGGCCTCAGTGACGGCATGGAGCAGGTTTGCGCAGGCGTTGGGATCCTGAAGCGGAAAGATGGCGAGCAGGCCGTCGCCGATGAATTTCAGGATCTCGCCGCCGTGCCGCGCGATCGGCTCCGACATCGCGTCGAAATAATCGTTGAGCAGGTCGATGACGTCGTCGCGCGGCCAATTGTCGGAAATCTTGGTGAAATCCCTGAGGTCGCAGATCATGATCGCGGCGCGCACTGTCGTGCCGGTGCCGCGCCTTATGGCGCCGGCCAGGATGAGCTCGCCGGCATGGGAGCCGACATAGGTCTCCAGCAGGGTTCGCGCCAGGCGGTTCTTGATGCGGATCTCGCTGACCAGCGCCAGCACCGGCAGGAGCTTCTTGAGGGCGGCGATATGCGCCGGATCGAAACCGCCTCGCCGGCCGGTCGCGAAGGTGACGATGTGCCGCTTGCCCAGCGTGTGGTACAGCGGCCAGGCGACGTAGTCGGTCAGGCCGTTGGCCCGCATCTCGTCATAGAGGGCGTGCTTGCGGCCGAGCGAGGGATCGCGCTCGAGATTCTCGCGCAGCTCGTCCGCTCCCTCATGAATCTCGTTGGCAGGACTTCCGATATACTCGGACCGCTCGCGAACGTCGTAATCGACCCGCGCGATCTCGGCCCCTTTCATCCCGTCGGACCAAGTCATGCGGGCGCCGAGCCATTGCGGATGATTGATCTGGACGTGAAGAGTCGCCCGCTTGAGCGGAATGCCGGCCTGTTGCAGCCGGATGCACATCTGCGCGAAGATGTCGTCGATGAAGCGCTCGTCGCGCGTGCCGTTGGTCAGCCAGTCGACGACACCGTCCGATAGCGTCGGGACATTGTTGGTCGGTGCGTCCATATCCTGCCCCTTATAGCCGTGGCCTGCATCAGGGCAGATATCGTGCCCAGCTTCGCCGCGTCAACCTGGCCAGTTGCATGGATTATACGCAACGGGCTGCGGGACCGATGCCGCCTATCCCAGAAGCCGGACCGAGCCCAGCACCACCAGGCCGTGCATGAGTGCGAGCGTCGATGCCTCGGTCAAATCAATCCTAAGCGTGCCGTTGCCGGGGATGGTGAAATCCGCGCCATCGAGGCGGACGCGGCAATCGCCGCGCGCGGCGTAGACCAGATGCGTACCGGCGGCAAGCTGCCGCGTGCCGGGCTCCATGAGCGCCACGAGCTCGATCTCCGCCGCGCCGCGCCGGGCCATCAGGTTCACGACCTCGACCGGACCTTCTTCGAGCGCGGTCACGATCTCCATCTCGCCGGTGAAGCGCACCGTCGTAAAAGGTTCACGCTCGTCGAACTCCTGCGTCGGCGACTTCAGCACCAGCCCGCGTCCAGTGACGACCATCTGCAGCCGGTCGATCCCGGGCATGTGCGAGAACGGACCGGGCGCCACGATCGGCGTGCTGGCAAAGCGCCACAGCAGGCTGCTCCAATCCTTCGCCGCCGCCTCAGCGCGCCAGGCGCCCGCAATGTCGGTGAAGATGCCGCCGCCGTTCTTCCACGGCGAGCGGGTGTAGTCTTCGGGTGTCAGCAATGTCGTCTTCATGGGAGAACCTCGAGGCGATGAGGGGACGGAGCGCGTGAGCGCGCCTCGAGCAGCGGCTCGGCCGCCTCGCGCACGACGTCCAGATACGTGAAGAGCGAGACGTGGCCTCCGTCGGGAAGCGCCAGCAGCTTCGCCTGCGGGATTGCGTGGCAGACGTTCTCGGCATGCGCGAACGGCACGACATTGTCGGCGCGGCCGTGCACGACCAGAGTGGGCGCCGAGATCGATCCCGCCGGCAATTGTCCCAGCACCGCGAACTGCGCGATGTCGTTGACGGTCCCCGGCAGCCGGGCGGACAGATGCTCGAACACACCCGACTGCAAGGCGCGCAGGAGCGGACCGGCCTCGGGATGGCGAAGCGTGCGTTCGCGCATGGCGTCATCAGGAATGGCGCGGCGGTCACCGACCTGCGGATTCCGTTCGGCCCGCCACTTCAGCAAGCGCGGCAGGCCGGGAACGCGCGCAAGGTGCCGCATCAGGCGCAGGCGCGCTGCTATCTCCGGCGGCGTTTGCAATTGGCCGGTGCAGGCCGATACCAGCACGAGCGAGCGGCAGCGCGAAGGATGACGGGCTGCGAATTGCAGCGCCGAGGGACCGCCGGCGGAGACCGCGACGACCGCCGCGCTCGCAATCCCGAGCGCGTCGAGCAGCCCTCCATAGAGATCAGCCTGTTCGTCGGGTGACGCGCCGAGCGCGAGGCGCGAGCCGAGATAGCCCGGGCGGGACACGGCCACCACCCGCTTGTCTCTGAGCGTCGTGGCGAGGGCGCGCGCCAGCAGCCACGACTGGTCGTGGCCACCCATGCCGCCATGGATGGCCAGGATGGCCGGCCCCTCGCCTGCGCTGGCGCATTGGACTGCCCCGCGGGAAGTCTGCACCCAAACCGGAGCAGGCCCGGCGAGCGGCAATACGTCCGGACTCGCGATCATGGCGCGGCTTCCGATTGTCCGGATGCGCTGGTCTTGAGGTGACGCAAAAGCGCAGCCGCCTCCATCGGCGGCCGACGCTCGATCCTGCGATAGGCTCGCCCATCGGCCGTGCGGGAAACCAGGCCGTGATCGCACAGCGCGCGGCGGAGCAAGGCATCGTCGGCGAAAGCGTGCTGTCGATTGAGCAGCGTCTTCACGTCCGCCTCGGCCAGACTGCACCGCGACGGGAAGCCGGCCCACAACACCCAGAGGCTCAGCTGCTGCAAATTGTGGCGGGCCGGCCAACGCAGCAGCCTGCCGTGATCGTCGAAATGGCGCGCCGCGCGTTGCACGCGCTTCAGATCGACCGTATCGACTGGGGGCGCGGGACTGCCGCGATCGTCCAGGGACTTGCCGACCGCACCCGCCCGAAAGTGCTGGTAGTTCTTATGTCCCGTCGCGCGCGCAAGAATGTTGAGCAGCTCGACGTGCCCGGGTGGCGACGTCCGCTGCAGAAGCTGGGCACGCACGGATTTCGCGAGCGCGGAGATGTCGCCCGCAACAAAGGCAATGGGAGTTCTGGCCATGACCAATCCTCAAAGTGCCGATCCGGATAGGATTGTCGGAGGTCACCGGCTTACGACGCGGCACGAGGTTTGGTGTCGGTTCGATGGAGCCTTGCAGGTTTAGCTTCCCTCGCGGGACGGTGACGCCTGGGTGAACTGCAGACCCACGCAATCCTTACTATAGACGCCCGGCGGGCTCAAGAGCCTGATGTGACATGCGCGGATGTCGTGATTGACGCGCCAAGCGCCATGAACTGCGACCTCGCTATTTCGTCGCCAAGGCTGCCACGGCCCGCCAATCGGCGACGGGCGCGGCCGATGCGAGCTGCCGACAGCGGTCCCGCATCAGCTCGGCGGGACGATCGTTGCGGCGCCGTTTCAGCACGACCTCGAAATCGGCCAGCGCAGCGGCGAACCGCCGCGCGCGATAGGCGGCAAGGCCGCGCTCGTAATCTGCGATCCAGCCGATCGCCTCGGCGTCGATGGCCTCTCCGTCCACCGTCCCGATCAGCTCGTGGACCAGCAATCCCTCCTCCCGGCCATAGACCGCGATGCTGTCTAGCTCGCGCGTGATGACGGCGCCGCGCGCCAGGCGTTCGGTCGTCTCGCCGATCAGGATCTGCGTGCCGTAGGCCTTGTTGGCGCCTTCGAGCCGGCTGGCGACGTTCACGGCATCGCCGATCACGGTGTAGTTCAGCCGCAGCTCCGAGCCGATATTGCCGACCAGCATGCGGCCCGAGTTGATGCCGATCCGGATCTGGAGCGGCTGGCCGAGATCGTCGACCAGACCGGACTCTGCCACCGCCTTGCGGCAGGCGAGCGCCGCGCGGCAGCATCGCGCGGCGTGATCGTCCTGCGGCTGCGGCGCGCCCCAGAACGCCATCACGGCGTCGCCGATGAACTTGTCGATGGTACCGCCATTGGCGACGATGATCTCCGAGGTGACGTCGAGATAGCGGGACAGCAGCGGCACCACGCGATCGCCGAGCCGCTCCGACAGCCCGGTGAAGCCGGCAATGTCGATGAACATCACGCTGAGCTCCTGGACAGTGCCGCCGGGCCTCGCCTCGACGCCCTGGCGCAGCAGGCCGCGGACGAGATCGGCCGGAATGAACTTGCGGAAGGCGGACAGGCCGGACGCCATCTCCGCGATGGCGCCGGACAGGCTCGCGATCTCCTTGAGCCGCGAGGGATGGCGGCGCACCTGCTCCAGCGCGAAGGCCTCGACATGGCGAAGCTCACCGACGACGCGCGACAGCGGCGCGGCGATGACGGACCGCGCCAGCATCGCGGAGGCCAGCGCCGCGAGCACGGCACCGACGGCAAGGCCGAGGATCAGGCGGCGCAACGTCGTCTCGACCGGCCCGAGAAACTCGGCCTCCGGAATCACGGTGGCGAGCGACCAGCCGGGAAACGGCAGCGGCGTCAGAGCAACCTCGTAGGCCGCGCCGCCCGAAATGAGCCGGCTCCGCCACGCCTCCTTGCGGCCGGCCTCCCCTGCCTTGTCGAGCGCTGCGCGCGCCAGCGGCAGCAACGTGGTGTCACCGCGCGCCGGATGGAGCTCGTCGGCGTCCTTGTCCGGTGCCGCGACCAGCTCGCCGCTGCCATCGACGATGAACGCAGTTCCCGTGCGCCCGACCTCGAGCTGCGACAGGAAGCGCGCGAGCCTCGTATATTCGATGATGACGGCCAGAACGCCCTGCCGCTCCTGATAGACGTCGATCGGGCCCGCAAACGCGATCGACGGCCGTTCGCCGGTCGCGTGCTCAGTCACCCTGAACCATTGCGGTTCGTCCGCGTCGAGCCCGGCCTTGAACCAGGCCTGATCGGCGACGCGGAACGAGGTCGGCTCGAAGCGGCGGTTGGCGAATTCGATGTCGCCGGGCACCACGTCATATTCATCGACCCGGCGCTCGCCCGGATGGTCGGTCAGCGAGATCTCCATCATCTCCAGGCGACGATCGCCGAGCTTGTGCGCGGCGAAGAAGGAGCCGTCGGGCCAGCCGAACGCGACCCAGGAGATCGTCGCCTGCGACTGCAATTGCGACAGGAACACGAACTCGCGCTTGTCGGCCTCGCGGGTGTCGAGCACGTTTTGCAGGAACAGGGTGCGGATGGCGGTGTGGGCGGCGCGCGCCTCGTCGACGATGGCCGAGACCTCCTTGCGCACCGCCGCGACGATCTGCTCGTTGATGGTCGAGGCGAGTTGCCGGCTGGCCGCCTCCGCCGTGCGCCACCAGAGCAGGCTGGAGAGCGCGGCCGTCAGCAGGATCGCAGCCAGCACCAGCGCGGAGACCGCGAGGCGGATGCTGATCGTCAGCCCTGCGATCGCACGAAGCCGTCGTTCGGGATCAACCCTCATCGCCCTCTTGCCTGTCGGTTCACGCCGAGCCGCTGACCTTGTTCTACGCCGTCGGCGCTCGTCCGTTACGTCTGGCAGGAACGGGCTCCGGCCGCCAATGCGCGGCGGCTACCGTGTCGATAGAGCCAAGGCATTGGCTTTGAGCCGAGGCTTGCCCGCTAATGCCGGCCAAGCGCACCGGCAGTGCGCCCGATCCAATCGGTCTCACGGCTTTGTGAGCAGCCAGCAGGTAACGCCGGCTGCGCGCCCAGCGAAGGAGACCACGCGCACATCGCCTGCAAGGCGATGCCATCTCGAACAGGAGAATCTCGATGTCTGCCAAGCATGCCGTCACCTCGCTCGTCCTCGCCGGCGCCGTATCCACCGCGCTCGCGACCCTCGCCGCCGCCGGCCCGCTGACCAAGGCCGAGGGCGAGGCTGCCATGGCCGCCAAGAAGGAGAAGTGCTTCGGCGTCGCGCTGAAGGGCCAGAACGATTGCGCGGCGGGACCGGGCACGACCTGCCAGGGCACCTCGACCGTCGACTTCCAGGGCAACGCCTGGAAATTCGTACAGGGCGGCACCTGCACCAGCATCGAAGTGCCGGGCGGCAAGAAGGGCTCGCTCAAGCCGGTCTAGCGGCCTTCACGACGTCGCCAGCAAGCACGAACGGAGCAGCAAGATGAGCACGGCGATCAAGGCGACCCGACCGGCAGCCATGCCGCTTCGCTTCGCGATTCCCATCGGCGGCGTTGCCGGGACGAGCTTCAAGCCGGAGCATCTTGCGGCAATTCTCGAGGCAGGACCTCGGCGTGGCTTCTTCGAAGTCCACGCCGAGAACTACATGGGCGATGGCGGCCCACCGCATCGCGCGCTGGAGGCGATCCGCCGCGACCATCCGCTGTCCCTGCATGGCGTCTGCATGTCGATCGGCGGGCCGCGGCCGCTCGACAAGGCGCATCTGGCGCGCTTCCGCAGCCTCGTCGCGCGCTATCAGCCGGCGCTGGTGTCCGAGCATCTGGCCTGGTCGACGCATGAGGCCAGCTTCTTCAACGATCTGTTGCCGCTGCCCTATACCGAAGCGACGCTGGCTTGCGTCTGCGACCACATCGACCAGATGCAGGAGGCGATTCGCCGTCCGCTGCTGCTGGAAAACCCGTCGACCTACGTCGCCTTCCGCGAATCCTCGATGCGCGAGACCGAGTTCATTCGCGCAATTGCGGAGCGCACCGGCTGCGGGCTGCTGCTCGACGTCAACAACGTGTTTGTCTCCGCCGCCAATCACGGCACTTCGGCGCTCGACTATCTCGCGGATTTTCCGCTATCACGTGTCCAGGAAATTCATCTTGCCGGCCATGCCGAGCAGGCCGACGACGAAGGCGACCTGCTGTTGATCGACAGCCACGACGGCCCGGTCGCGGATGCCGTCTGGAAGCTCTACGAGATCGCGATCCAGCGCCGCGGCGCGGTGCCGACGCTGATCGAATGGGACAGCAGGATTCCGGACTGGCCGGTGCTGCAGGCGGAAGCCGCTGCCGCCCAGGCGATTCTCGACCGTCATCAGTCCGCCGCGATGGCAGGAGAGCGTCATGCGGCCTGAAGCCGGCTTGTCCTTTGCTGCTGCATTCGCGCCGGCGCTGCTGGATCCCGCACGCAGCACGCCTGAAATCGTGACCGGCCCGAACGGCAAGGCCGCCGGCGGGCGCTACGACGTCTACCGCAACAACGTCACCGTCAGCCTGATCGAGGCGCTGGCCGCGGTCTATCCGGCGGTGCAGCGCATCACCGGGGCCGACTTCTTCCGCGCCATGTCACGCTTCCATGTCCGCAGCCATCCGCCGGCCTCGCCGCTGCTGTTCGAATACGGCCGCGAATTTCCCGGGTTCATCGAAGCCTATGAGCATGCGCAGGATATGCCCTGGCTCGCCGATGTCGCCCGCATCGAGCGGGCCTGGCTCGATGCCTATCATGCCGGCGACGCCGCGCCGCTGTCCCCGGCCCGGCTGTCCGCGATCGACCCGGAACGTCTGGCCGACGCCGTCTTCATCCCGCATCCGGCGATGCGGATCGTTCGTTCGCCATACGCCGCGGTGACGATTTTCGCCGCCAATCGTGGCAGCGCTCCCCCCGCGCGCATCGATGCGTCCAGACCGGAGGACGCGCTGATCACACGGCCCGAATTCGAGGTCGCGGTGCGGCACCTTCCACCCGCCGGCGCCGTCTTTGCCGCCTGCCTCGCATCCGGCCAACCGCTCGGCGAAGCTGCCGCGACGGCCTTGGAGGCATCGCCCGACTTCGATCTTGCCTCGAACATCGCCGGCCTGATCGAGGCCGGCGCCTTCACCTCGCTTGCTGCTGGAGACGCACGATGATCACGGACCAACGCATGGCGACCGGCGGCGGCCTGCCGTCGCCCTGGCTGCTCGTCGACAAGGCCAACCAGCTGGTGCAGGCGATCGCCGTCCCCTCGCTGGTCCTGCTCGTGCTGCGCCTCGCGCTGGCGGTGCCGTTCTGGCGCTCGGGGATGCTCAAATGGGACGGCTTCCTCAGGCTAAATGACACCGCCGTGACGCTGTTCAGCGATGAGTTCATGCTGCACCTGCCGGGCGGGCCTTACCACTTTCCGGCGCCGACCCTGATGGCATTCCTGTCGGGCTGCGGCGAGATCATGTTTCCGATTCTGCTCGTGCTCGGGTTCGGCACGCGGTTCGCAGGGCTTGGGCTGCTGTTCATGACAATCATCGTCGAACTCACGGTGCCCGACGGCTGGCCGATCCACCTCACCTGGGCCGCCATGGCGCTCGCCCTCATGGCCTACGGACCCGGAAACATCTCGCTCGATCACCTCATCTGCCGCATTCGTAGCCCGGATGGAGCGCAGCGCAATCCGGGGCAACTCGCGCGGTGAGGCACCTGTCCCGGATTACGCTTGCGCTCCATCCGGGCTACTGAGTCACATCCCACTCAGGCCGCTATCCACTGCGAGCGTCTGCGCGGTGACATAGACGCTTTCGTCGGACAGGAAAAACAGCACGGCATAGGCGATCTCCCACGCCGTGGCCTGGCGGCCGAATGGGATGTGGCCCTTGCCGCGATTGGTGCGGCCAGCGCCGGCTTGGCGGCCGTTCGGGGTATCGACGAGACCGGGATAGACCAGGTTGGCGCGAATGCCGCGGCGCGCGCCGAGATGGGCGATGTTGCGCATCAGGCCGCCGAGCGCGGCTTTCGATGAATCATAGACCGCCATTTGCGATCCGGCCTTCAGCGCGGCGATCGAGGAGATGAAGACGATGGCGCCGCCATCGTCGAATTTCGGCAAGCCGGCGCGGCAGCACAGCATGGGGCCGCGAACATTGACGTCGTAGATCCTGTTCCACTCTTCCGGGCTGACGTTATCGAGGCCGGTCTTGCCGAAGGTGCCGATGTTCAGCACCATGCCGTCGAGGCCGCCCATGGCGCGATGCGCCTCTTCGATCATGCGGATGACATCGGTCTCACGCGTGACGTCGGCGGCAATGGCGAAGGCCTCGCCGCCTTCGTCGGTGATGCGCTCGACGGTCCTCTGCGCGGAGGCGTGATTGAGGTCGGCGACCGCGACCTTCGCACCCTCGCGGGCGCAGAGGATGCTCATGGCGCGGCCGTTGCCGATCGGATCTGTGGCCGCATCGAACACGCGCTGGCCGCCGCCGACGATGAGGATATGGCGGCCTTTCAGTCGTCCCCTGCCCGGCGCTTCGCCCAGCGATTCCGCGCTCGGCGGACGGACAAAGCGCTCCGGCTTGCTCTCGGTCTCCGCCATCCTCAGCCGCCCTATTTCTTGCCGCCGTCATAGACCGCCATGCCGGCGGCGGGATCGAGATCCGTTTCGGTCGCTTCAGTCAGGCGCGCCATCATCATGTAGAAGCCGAGCGCGACGATGGACTCCACGATCTCTTGGTCGCTGAAGTGTTGTCGCGCGGCGGCAAAGATCGCCTCGGGCACACGGACGTTCTCGACGACTTCACGTCCGAACTTAAGCAAGGCGCGTTCCGCCTCATTCAGCGCGGCAGCATCGTAGTCGCCGCGCTCCACCGCATCGACCTGGGCCTGCGTGCATCCGACGCCGAGCGCGATCGGCACGTGCTGGCGCCATTCGTAGGCACCGCCCTCGAGCTGGGCGGCCTGGAGGATCAGAAGCTCGCGGTTGACGGACGAGAGCTTCTGCTTGTGCAGGATCGAATTACCGAGCCGCATCGCCGGAATCATGTTGGCCTCGGCATGGGCCATCATGCGGAAGATGTTGAGCTTGACCGGCATGCGATCGAACGAGGCGCGGATGTCGCCGCTCGTCGTCTCAGGATCAATCAGAGGCAGCCTTGCCACGGTTCTCTCCCTTGGGCTTTCGCTTCTTGTTGTCGGCACCGTTCCCTGCCGCGATCAGCGACAGGAAGAAATCCAGATAGCGGTCGATCGCCTCGAGCACCTTCGCCCGCGGCGAAGGGGCTGCGCCCATCACGTAATGCTCGAGACGGATGTAGATCAGGCCTGCCGCGAACAGCCGCGCGGTCTCACGCGGATCCGGCGTCGACACCAGGCCGGCCAGCGCGAAGCCGCGAAAATAGGCCGTCATCAGGCTCTCTTCGCGCGCATAGAAGTGATCGGCGAATTTGGCGCGGATGCCGGGGACGCGGTTGCGCTCGGCGGTGATGACCTTCTGGAACTGGTGCTCGCGCGGGTCCGACCATTGCTCGACCAGGTCGAGCGCGAACCGGCGGCAGAACGCGGCAGGCTGGCGCGCGAGCTGCTTGTAGCGCGGCTCCTCCAGCCGGCTCGCGGAGCTTGCGGGACCGTGCTCGGCCACGATCGCCTCGAGGATGGCGGCCTTGCCGGGGAAATGGTTGTAGAGGCTGCTCTCGCGGATGCCGACGCGGCGCGCGAGCTCGCGCATCGAAGCGCCGCCATAGCCGCTCTGCGCGAACAGGTTGAGCGCTTCGGTGAGGATGCGCTCGCGCGTCGTAGGCGCGGCCGCTTCTGCCGCGCTGGAGGTGTGGACAGCCATGATACTTGACTAACGAACGCTCGTTCGCTAGTCAACCGTACGAACGATCGTTCGTTTTTCATTCAGCGATCACCGGCACGACGCAGCAAGCGCCGTGCACGATCGAGACATTCAACTCCGCTCGATAAGCGGAGAGCAATTGGGGGAAGAAAGCCATGGCAAGCCACGCTCGCCTATTGCCCGCACAATCAACCGCAGCGCTTCGCATCGTCGCATCATTGCTGCTGATCCTGCCTGCGGCGTTGCCCGCATACGCCGAGGATCCGGCCGTCTACCCCACCCACAAGATCAAGATGCTGCTGCCCTATGCGGCCGGCGGCGGCGGCGACGTGGTCGGCCGGCTGCTTGCGGACAGGATGGGCAAGGCGCTCGGACAGAGCATCTATATCGAGAACCACACGGGCGCGGCCGGCACGCTCGGCACGCAGATGGTCGCGAAATCTGCAAACGACGGCTACACCATCACCGTCGGCGGCATGACCACGCATGTGCTGGCGCCGGCGATCTATCCGAAACTGCCGTACGATCCGATCAAGGATTTCACCACCATCGGCCGCGTCGGCACCTCCTCGATCATGCTGGTCGCGACCAGGAATTTTGCCGCCAATGACATCAAGGGCCTGGTCGCGCTGGCCAAGAAGGGCGAGCCGGTCCAGTACGGCAGCTGGGGCGTTGGCTCGACCGGGCAGTTCTGTGCCGAAATCCTGATGCAGCAGACCGGCATCAAGATGGATCACGTGCCGTTCAACGGCATCGCGAAGCTGGCCGGCGACCTGCTCGGCGGCCACATCTCGCTGGCGACGCTCGACGTCGCGACCGCGACGCCGCTGGTGAAGGACGGCTCGATCAAGGCGCTGGCCGCCTGCGGCGAGCGTTCGCCGAGCCTGCCTGACGTCGCCAGCTACAAGGAACAGGGCGTGCCGTTCGACCGTAATCTGTCCTGGGCGATGTATGCGCCCGCAGGCCTTGCTCCGCCGATCGCAGGGAAATTATCGGCGGCGCTGAAGGAGGCGCTCGGCGATGATGTTGTGAAGGGGAAGCTGCTTGCGCTCGGCATCACGCCGCAATTCGTGCCCGGCGAGGAGCAGCGCGACATCAACGCCCGCGACATCGCAGCCTGGAAGCAGGTCGCCAAGGACGCCGGCATCGAGGTCAAGTGATCATGTTGAGACTGGGAGCGCGGACATGAGCCGCATCTTCGGCGCGGTGCGCCAGAACGGATATGTGGTGCGTGACATCCATGCCGCGATGAAGCACTGGATCGAGGTGATGGGCGTCGGTCCCTGGTACTACATGGGCCGCGTCAAGACCGACTGGTTCCGCCATCGCGGCCAGGACTCTGCCGTCGAGATGAGCATTGCGCTCGCCAATTCGGGCGAGCTCCAGATCGAGCTGATCCAGCAGCGCAACGACGCGCCCTCGATGTACAGGGAATTCCTGGACGCCGGCCACGAAGGGCTCCAACACATGTCGTACTGGAGCCACGATTACCAGGCGCTCTACGACAGGGCGCTCGGGCTTGGCTACAGGATCGGCCATGAGGGCCAGATCGGTGGCGACAAGGGACGCTTTGCCTATTTCGACACCCAGGCCCATCCGGGCACGGTGATCGAGATTTCGGACATCAGCGGCACCAAGGGCCCGTTCTTCGAGAAGGTCCGGCAGGCCGCGCTGAACTGGGACGGCACGCGGCCGATCCGCGAGGTCGGCGGCGCAAAATCGTAAGGCGCGATGACCTACTTCGCCGATGTTCGCTGAGAGCGCAACGCTGTGTTGAGCCGGTCTATTTCACATCCTTGCCGGCGCATCCATGGTAAGGTTGGACCTGACGTCCGAACCTTCAGCGAGGCAGGCATGTCCGACACTGACAAGGTTTTTGCCGGCTCCATCCCAAAGCTCTACGATGAGCATCTCGTCCCGATGATCTTCGCCGGTTACGCCGACGACATCGCAAGACGCGTCGCTGCGCTCTCGCCCTCCGCGCTGCTCGAGATCGCGGCCGGCACCGGCGCCGTGACGCGCGCCGTGGCGGCGGCGTTGCCGGGCCGCACCCGCTACGTTGCGACCGACCTCAACGAGCCGATGCTCGCGGTCGCGGCGCAGCGCCAGGCCGGCGATGATCGCATCTCCTGGCGCCAGGCGGATGCGTTGGCGCTTCCGTTCGGCGACGCCGAGTTCGACGTGGTCTGCTGCCAGTTCGGCGCCATGTTCTTTCCGGACCGCGTCAAAGGCTATTCGGAAGCCAAGCGCGTCCTGAAGCCAGGCGGCACGTTTCTCTTCAATGTCTGGGACCGCATCGAGGAGAACGTGTTCGCCGACGACGCAACGACCGCCCTGGGCAAGCTGTTTCCCGACGATCCGCCCCGCTTCATGATGCGGACACCGCACGGCTATTTCGACCAGGCGATCATACGGGCCGATCTCGCACGCGCCGGTTTCGACAACGTCTCGATCGAAACGCTGGCAGCCACCAGCCGCGCCCCGTCGCCCGACCTCGTGGCGTTCGCCTATTGCCAGGGGACGCCGCTGCGCGGCGAAATCGAGGCGAGAAGCGGCGGCGATCTTCAGGCCGCGACGGACGCTGTCGCCGCTGCGATTCGCGCGCGCCATGGCTCCGGACCGGTCGAAGCCAAGATCCAGGCCCTGGTGATCACGGCGCGGCCATAAGCCTGCGCCGCAGGCAAGCCCGGCTTTCCTACCAAAAGCCGCGCTGCATCGGCTGCGCCGGCTGATAGTACTGATACTGGCTGCGGCGGCGCGGATTGCCTTGCTGGACGTAGGGATCGCGCTGCTGGAAGAAGAAGCCGAAGCCGTTGTCCCAGCCGTCGTCGCTCGCGATCATGGCAGGCGCAGTCGGCTTGCGGGTGATAAAGCCGCCCTGCGGCTCGTTGCTCAGCACCGCGACGAATTCGGTGCGGTAATTGGTCTCGCTGCTCAGCGGCTCGTCCGAGATGACGATCGAGGAGCGCGGCAAGGCGGTCGGCCCGATGCGATCCCACACGTCCTGCGGGATGGTGATGCGGTCGAGCGCGTTGCGGGCCTCGTCGCCGTTCTCGATCGTGACCACGCTCCAGCGCAGGCCCGCATCGGTCTTCGCCATCGCCGTGAAGATGTGCGTGCCGATCGGCTGCTCGGGGTTGCGGATCGTGACGGGCACCTCGATGCTGGTGTCGAAGACCTCGCCGCCGCCGTCGGGCGCCGGCTTGTGCGTGTTTCGCCGCACGTAGAGCTTCTGCGTGGCGCGGCTGATATAGACCGAGACCGGCTCGCTTGCGAGCTTCGCGTCGGTCGCGGCCTTGACGGCTTCAGCCTTTCTGGCCGCAGCGGCCTTGGCGGCCTCCTTCGTCGCGGCCACGGCATCGCGCTTCGGCTGCGCGGCGGCCTTGGCGGCATCGAGCTGCGTCGCCGCGTCGGCGGCCTTGGCTGCCGCCTTCTGCGTCAGCTCCTCGGCCTTGGCGCGGGCCTGATCGTTCCTGGCGTTCGCGAGCGTCTTGTCGGCGAAGGCGAGCTCGGCATCCGCGCGGGCTTTCTGCTGTTCCAGCTTGCGCAGCGCGGCGGGGAGTGAGGCTGCCTCCTTCGCGGCGACAGAAGCAGCCTTCTTGGACTCGTCCGCAGCCCTTGTCGCCTCCTCCGCCTCGACGGCGAGCTTGTCGGCCTGGCGGGGCGCTGCCGCGATGGCTTCCGGTTTCGGCACGAACAGCGAGGGATGAGAGATCTCGGTCGGGACCGTGTCGTGCGGTGAGACGATCACGCGCATGCCGATATAGGTCTTGTCGAACACATTCTCGGCAAAGCCGAACGGCATCCGCACGCAGCCGTGCGAGGCGGCATAGCCGGGCAGCGGTCCGCCATGCAGCGCGATCCCGTTCCAGGTGATGCGCTGCATATGCGGCATCCAGGCATCGTCATACAGGCTCGAGCGATGCTCCCGGTTCTTCTCCAGGATGGCGAAGACGCCGGCCGGCGTCTCGCGTCCCGTCGTGCCGGTCGACACCGGCGCGCGCACGATCCAGCCGTCGGCATCGTAGAAAGTGACCTGCTGGCTCTTGATCGAGACGATCGCCATGATCGGGTCGCCGGCCTGCCGCGGCGCCACCGCCTCGGCCGCCTGACGCGCCTGCTTGGCCGCATTCGCCGGCGCGACCGTCGCAAGGACGGCCACCGCCGCCATCGTCACAATTCCGGGAAGGCCCCAACACCGCATGGCCCAGGTGGATCGCGCCGTGGTCAGTCGGTTGTTCATGCCATCCTCGGTCGAAAATGCCGGCCTGTGCCGATCATGTATCAGAATGCGATCACTGAATTAAGAAATCGCAGCCGGCTTACGTTCCGTCTGTGGCGATATTCGGCACGGCCCGGCAACAAATCCCTCATATACGATGGCCCGAGCCGGCGGAAGGTCGGTTGCAGCCGGGCTGGTCCGAAGCTGGCACCAGTCAGTGCGGCAGAATGTCCGCTCTGCCCGCGAGCGAGGTCGCCCGTCAGACGCCGAGAGCCCTGCGGTTGAAGCTCCGCAGGAACCGCAGCGACAGCGTCCGGACATTGGCGACGTTGAGGAGCCAGGCCGCGAGGGCATAAGCGAGGCCGCCTGCCAGACTGACGATGATGAGCGCGATGAGGCCGGTGCCGCCGGCCTGAGAACGCGCAACGAGGATGGCGGCGGCCATCGCCGCGGCCGAAACCGCGACCCCGGCGAGCCGGTTGAAATCGAATGGCACGGGATGAGCGCGATGCATCAGGGCGATTGCGACGAGCAAACCGATCGCCTCGGTCGCGAGCGTCGCCAGCGCCGCGCCGTAGATGCCGTAGCCGGCGACCAGCACGACCATCAGCACCACGCTGACGACCAGGGTGAGGAAGGACTGCGCCGCCAACATGAAGGGCCGCTCGGCGAGCTGGAAGCTGATCTGCACGTAAAACTGATTGGCGATCCCGAACAAGCGGGCGAGCACCAGGGTCGGCAGCAGGGCCGACACGCCGGCACGGAAGTCGACGCCTACGAGCGTGCCGGCAACCTGGTCCGCGGCAAGCGCGAGCCAGACCGCAACCGGCGTGACCACGACGAGCAGGAGCTCGAGGCTCTCGGTCAAGCGCTCCCGCGTCGCCTGCTTGTTATTCTCGGACAAGGACCGGAACACCAGCGGCACGGTGGCAGCGGCAACGCTGGATGCGATCATGACCATGAACTGGCGCGGCAGGTCGGCCGCGACGCCGAAGATGCCGGCGGCATCCTTGCCGAGCAGATAGGCGACGATAAGCCGGTCGCAGGCCGAATAGACCGCGACCGACAATCCGGCCAGCGTCAGCGGCAGGCCGTAGCGCGCCAGTTGCATGAACTGGCTGCGCTGGAAGCGTGCGATCCTGGTGCGGTCGCCGACAAGGTTCAGGATGATCCCGGTCAGCGAGCCCAGGCCGAACGCGGCCAGCAGCCCCAGTCCGCCCCAGCCGAGCCAGATGGCGAGCAGGCCGAACCCGACGCTCGACACGCTGCGCACGATCGAGATCGCGGCAAACCGGTAGGGACGCAATTTGGCGCGTTCGAACTCCTGACCGACATCGACGGCATTGGCCATGATCGCAACGAACATGCTGGCCAGCAGCAGCTCGACGCTGACGTCGCTACGAGCCAGGAAGACCAAGGGGGTCGTGGCGCAGAGCACGGCCGCGGTGAGGGCAAAGGCCACCATCGCCGTGCCGCGAAAATCCACCTCCGCCGACATCGCCTGATAGCGCGACACCGACAGCTTGATCCAGGCGAAGAAGATCGCGCCCAAAATGCCGGCGAGGCTGATGCCGACGACATAGACGCCGTACTCCGCCGGGCTGAGCAGCCGCGTATAGGCGGTGACGGCGAAGAAGCCCACCGCCGCGGGCAGGATGTAGGCGACGAGATAAATCGAGAAATGGCGGTTCAGCATGCGAGCACGGGACCGTGGGCGGTCTTGCGAGTGTGGCGGCCGTTCATCAATGGGACCTTGGCGAGGCGAACGAACTGCGCCGCAACATCGCTCAAGATTGTCACATAAGTGCGCAGATCGGGCGGCAAATGAAGCCTAGAAGCCGCTTTCGCGCGTTAGCGTTAAATTTGGCCTTCCCGGAACGCCGAGGCTCGGTCATGCGCGGCCATGGCCGGCAAACCGCAGGGGTTAACCCAACACGGCAAAATCCCGGCGTCGCAGCTCCCCGCTTGGTACGATGCTGCGTTGGCTCGAAAAGGACCGCCGTGACCAGGCTCGACAGACGCGAATTCCTCCTCGGCGGCGCCGCAGCCCTGGCGGCGGGAGCAACGGCATCCGCGGCCCCGGCGTCGAAGCTTGCGCAGCGCCGCCCCGGCTTTGGCGCGGCCGCCACGCTCTGGGACCTGCAGGCCGATCCCAGGCTCGGCGAAGCCATCAGCACCTATTGCACGCAAGTGGTGCCGGTGCTGGAGCTGAAATGGCCGATGCTGCGGCCGAACGCCCACACGTTCAATTTCGAGCGCGCCGACGCGATCCTGGATTTCGCGCGCGACAACGACCTGACGATGCGCGGTCACGCGCTCGCCTGGTATCACGACATTCCGGACTGGACCAAGCAGATCAAGGACACACGCGGCGTCGAACGCGCCTATGTCGATCACATCGGCACCGTCGTCTCCTACTACAAGGACAAGCTGACGTCGTGGGACGTCGTCAACGAGCCGATCCCGGACAACCCCCGCAGTCCGAAGGACCGGCGCGACACGTTCTGGACGCAGCATCTGGGCCAGAGCTGGATTCCGCTGGCCTTCCGCACCGCCGCCGCGGCCGATCCATCGGTCAAGCTCGCGATCAACGAATACGACATCGAGTCGGCGAAGGACTCGTTCATCGCCAAGCGCGCCGCCTATCGCAATCTCATCATGGACCTGCTCGACCGCGGCGTGCCGCTGCACGCCGTGGGCCTGCAAGCGCATCTGCATGCCGAGCTCGAGATCGACACCCATGGCCTCGCCGAATTCGTCACCGAGCTGCGCTCATGGGGACTGGATGTGCTCGTCACCGAGCTCGACGTCGACGACCAGAAGCTGGCGGGAAGTCCTGCGCAGCGCGACGCCATCGTTGCCAAGCGCGTCGACGATCTCCTCACCGCGATCTCGACCAGCGGCCCGGTGCGCTCGATCCTGACCTGGGGACTTTCGGATCGCTACAGCTGGATCAACGGCACCTTCGCCCGTGCCGACAAGCAGCCGAACCGCCCGCTGCCGCTCGACGGCGAGTTCAAGCCGAAGCCGTTCCTGGACGTGATCAGCAAGTTCACGAAAGATGCCTGAGGATCACCTCTCCCCGTTGGGGAGAGGTCGGATTGCAAAGCAATCCGGGTGAGGGGCCGCAGGATTTGGTGACACTGTAACCCCTCACCCGGATCGCATCTCCGATGCGATCCGACCTCTCCCTTCGGGAGAGGTAAGCCGAGTTCAACGGCTTGGCGGCCGTGATCTCAGCGCGTCTTCGGCGCGACGAAGGCGGCCGCCTCGTCGATGTGGTCGGGTGCAAGGCCCGGAGCCCGGCGATCGCGCGACGAGAGGCGGAACACCTCGCGGATGTCGTCGACCGAGGTCGAGGAATAGGACTGGATGCAGAGCGCGACCTGCTCGGGCGACGCGGCGCGCATCATCGCTTCGATGGCGGGACGGTCGAGCGGCGTGTCGTCCCAATGCGAGACCGCGATGCTGTCTTCCGTGACCCTGTGGGTGGCCAGATGCGCGGGCGAATTCGCGACGAAATGGCCGTACATCAGGTATTCCGAGAACTTCTTCTTCCGGCACAGCGCCAGGACCCAGTTCAGCCCGGTCGCCGATTTGATGGCGGCGGTCATCGCGCGCGCGGTGTCCTTGTCCCAGACCAGGGCATTGCCGACATAATCGTCGGCGGGAAACGAGCGGTCCTTGATGCCGAGGAGCTGATCGACGGTCCGCAGCCACAGCCCATGCAGCGGGTGGTCGGCGCCGATGTCCTTCGGCGTGACGAACAGCGGCGTCTTCTCAGCGCCGGCATATCGACCAACGTCGAATTCGCGGAAGAACAGATTGTCCGAATCCAGGATGCAGACGCGCTGCTCGGGCGCGTTGAGAACGCCGGCGATCTTCAGGATCTGCTGGATGTGCCAGCCGTGCACCGGCGACGACAGCAGCGACAGCCAGACCCGCCGCTTGCTGATGAACTGAAGCGCCGGCGGCAGGGCGAACAGCCATTTCGGCAGGTAGCGCGAGGCCGGAACGATGACCCGCTTGTCGGACGCGAAGCGCGCGAACAGCGGCAAATCCTCATCGTTAACGAGAACATAATGCCGCGTGTATCCCGTCAGCCAGGTGTCGATGCTCTCGCTTAGCAGCGAAAAGCGTTCGATATCCTTGGCGTAGCTGGCAGTCAGCAGGGCAACGGAATGCATGGAGCGCGCTCAAATGGCCATCAGGCCGCACTCATAGCCGCCTGACGAGACCAGAGAAACTCACGATTCGAATCAAGGTAAAGCGAAACAAAGCGCAGGTCTCGAGCTGAAGCGAGCTAAGCGCTCGTCCCTCGCGGCGGCGCGTGCCCGGGACAAGCCCCGGACATGACGACCGACCCGACGAGGTGAAGAGATCTCACCTCACCTCTTCGAACCCGGCCAGCACCGAAGTCAGGTTCGCACCCAGAATATCCGAGAGATAACCGCCCTCCTGGACGAACACGGTCGGCAGGCCCATCCTGGCGATGGCCTGGCCGATGCGGCGGAAGCCCGGCGTGGTGACGGCCAGTCCCCTCAGCGGATCGTGTTCGGAGGCATCGAGACCGAGCGCGATGACGAGCGCGCCGGGGGCGAAGGATTCGATCGCCTTGCCTGCGACCTCCATCGCCTGCATGTAGCCGTCGTCGCCGGTGCCGATCGCCAGGGGAATGTTGAGATTGGTGCCGAGGCCCGGACCTTCGCCCCGCTCGTGCGCATAGCCCCACACATAGGGATAGTACGCGATGGGGTCGGCGTGGATCGACACCGTGTAGACGTCCGGCCGCGCGTAGAAGATGCCTTGAGTGCCGTTGCCGTGATGGACGTCGACGTCGAGGATGACGACGCGTTCGTGCTTCTGCCGCAGATGGGCCGCGGCAATCGCGCTGTTGTTGAGGAAGCAGAAGCCGCCGGCCATGTCGCGATAGGCGTGGTGACCGGGCGGACGGCACAGCGCATAGACCGCGTCCTCGCCGTCCATCACCATCTGCGCGGCGGTGACCGCCACGTCGGTTGCGGCACAGGCCGCGGCCCAGGTGCCCGGACCGATCGGCGCCGCCGTGTCGGCGGTGTGCCAGCCGAGCTTGCCGACGATATGGGTCGGATAGGTCGCGGCATGCCGCACCGGGTGGATGTTGCCGATCATCTCCGGACCGGAATCGCCGAGCGCGATCCAGGCGTCCCAGGCTTCGCTCAGGAACGACAGATATTCCGGGCTGTGAATGCGCGCACGAGGCCCCTGCCCGAAAATGGTCGGCTCGACCAGCTGGTGCTTGCCGTCCTTCAACCCCTTGAGCAGGCGGTCGGCGCGCTCCGGCTGCTCGGTGGTGCGCTTGACGACGCCGCGAACCAGGAAGAATTGCGGATCGTGGCTGCGGTGCAGTTCGGTATGGACGGCTTTCACTCAAACACTCCGTGGTCGCTTTGAAGATGCCACAGATGTCTTGATCGCTGCGGCCGCAGGATGCAAGCAAGAAGAATGCCGCAAACCTGTCGCGTGAAGCTGATCGTTGCAACGAGCGAGGTGCACTCCCTCTCCCGCTTGCGGGAGAGGGTTGGGGAGAGGGTGTTTCCGCAATGGGACAATCCCCGAGAGGAGAGAGCCCTCAACCACGCTTACGGCGTGACCTCTCCCGCAAGCGGGAGAGGTGAGCCACCCCCGCGACGACCGTTTCAACCCAAAGCCATTGCTCTCAGCAGCGCCCGCGCTGCAGGCAGTGCTCGCGGCCCTCCTGGTCGGTGCGGAAGGACTCGATGAAACCGCCCTGACGCTGGGTGACGAAGACGGTCTTGCCGTCGCTGCCACCGAAGGCGATGTTGGTCGGCTCCTTGGCCTTGAGTGCGATCTCGCGCTCGACCGCGCCATTGGGCTTCAGCAGCGCGACCGTGCCCTTGAGGATGCGGGCGACATAGAGACGGCCGGCAATGTCGGTGCGCAAGCCGTCGACGGTGTCGGGCTGGAATGTCTTGATCAGCTTTGCCGCCGTCAGCTCGGTGCCGTTGATGGCATAGGACCAGATCTGGCCGTTGCTGGATTCGCCGACATAGAGCGTCTTGCCGTCGGGGCTGAGATCGATGCCGTTGGTGGTGCCCATCGCGCGCGGTGCCGTCATCGGCTGTCCCTGCACCGTACCGTCGGCGGCTCTCGCGATCCGCCAGATGTGACCCTCCCTGCCCTTCCAGTTCGGATCGCTCGCATAGATCGTGCCGTCGCGGGCGATCGTGATGTCGTTGGGCTGGTTCATCTCGTCGGAGTGAAACCAGACGGCGGGCGCAGTCGTCCCCTTCGGAATCGCGAAGATGTTGTGCTTCTTGTAATCGGCGATGAACATGGTGCCGCTGCGATCGAAGCGGATGGCGTTGCCGACGCTGCCCTCGGGCAGTGCCGTGAACGGCTCCGACGCCGCACCGCCCGCAGGCAGCCTGCCGATGGTGCCGGGCTTGCCGAGATTGACCACGAACAGATTGCCGTCGAGGTCCGCCGCGGGGCCCTCGATGCCGAAGGTGTATTCGCCGGCGGGCGTCAGCTGCGCGCTTTCGAACAGCTTCGTCTCCGCTTGCGCGGAAGCCGTCGCAACGGCGAGGAGGACGCTACTGCACAGGCACCAGAAATTCCTGCCGGATGTAATAGCCATCGCCGTCGGTGCACTCGCCGTTCAGGTAAGGATCGGCCGGCCTGAAGAATCGGCTGAAGCCGGGTTTGTCTACAGCGCTGCTTTGTGTCACGATAACGACCTTCCCAGCCGGTATTTCGCCGCATTCCTTGCCGGTCTTGCCCAAGAACTTGCGCTGCGGCGGGCCGGGCTTGATCCGCATCCGCGTGCCCGGAACCATTTTCGCAACGAGCAGGTCCATGGTGTCGAGCAGGCGCCCATAGCCGGGCTCGGTCTTCGGGAGGCTCTCGCCGCCCGGCGGCATCAGCTTCTCCGCGCCGATGCCGCGCAGGCGCGTGCGCAGCCTGCCGGAAGCGGGGTCGCCCGGATAGATCCAGCCGTCCTGCGCCAGCATGAAGCGGAGCACAGCGCCGTCCTTCTCCGCCTCCGATTGACCCGGCTTCAAGCCGAAATCCGAATGACAGCCGACACAGTGCCGCTCGACGAGGCCTTTGCGCAGCGTGCTCAGCCGGGCGCTGTTCTGTGCGTCCCGGGCGACGAAGGCCGCAAGCTGGTCGATCATCGCCTCGCTGCGCGTGTCGCACGGCAGCGGTGGCGGCGGATCGCCCGCGGCACGGTCGATGCGGATCACGCTGCGGTTCTTGTCCTCGACCAGCCAGATCGCGCCGTCCTCCGCCACCGTCATGCCGACCGGCGCGCCTTGCGGCCGCGCGCCGTTGACGCGGTGCCAGCCCGCGATCAGCTCGCCAAACGGCGCGGCGGCGACGTCGCCGGCCTCGGTCTGGAAGCTGCGCGTCGGCTCGGCCGCACAACTGACGTGATAGCGCACCGGTGCCGGGCTCGGCCTGGGGAAACCGTGATCGTCGACGTCGTAGACGAGAACGCGGCTGCCGGTCGGGCGATAGCCGTGCAGGCCGACCAGCAGCTTGCCTTCCAGCTCCGGGAATTTGACGCCGCGATAATACAGCATCGCGAGCGGCGCACCGTGCGGCGGCAGCAGCGTGAGCGGCGGCTTGTAGAGCGCGCCTGCCGTGCAAAACGATTTGTAGAGTCCGGATTGCAGCACGCTTCTGAATTCGGGACTCGGCGTCGACAGGTCGTAGCAATAGGGCCAGCCATAATGCCCGCCCTGCACAATCGCGTTGATCTCCTCGTTCGGCTTGAAGATATCGGGCAGGTCGCGGCTGTTCTCGCCCTGCAGGAAGGCGTAGCCGGCATCGGGGAAATTCGGATGCAGCGCCAGCGCCATCGAGTTGCGCAGGCCGCGCGCATAGACCGTGTGCGGCGGATCGGGATCGCCGGGATTCAGCGCCGGGAAGACGCCGCCCGCGGGCGGCGCGAACAGCCAGATCGAGGCCAGGGCCGCAGCGCCCTCGGCCGCCGCGCAAGGTCTTGTGATCGGAGCCGGTGTGATGCAGTCGTCGCTGTGCGAGCCGACATTGACGAACAGCCGCCCGTTCCTGTCGAAGACGAACTGCTTGAGCGGATGCGCGCTCTCCTCGAGCCTGGTGCCGCCGGGCAATTTGATCCGGCGGCCGGGCATGTGACGGATGATGGTTTCGACCGTGCCGCGCGGATTGTCGGCGAGCGGATCGAACCGGAAGATCGCATCAGCGGTCGAGGCGTAGAGCTTCTTGTCCGGACCGATCGCGAGGCCGAACGGATATTCGATTCCCGCGAGAAGCTCCTTGAGCCGCCCGCCCTGCGGCGCGCGCGGATCGAGCAGCAGCAGCCGTCCGTCGCTGTGGCCCCAACCGCCCATGTCGGCCACCACGAACAGATCGCGGCCCGGAACCTGGACGATCGACCGCGGAAACTTGAGGCGATCCTCCTCGCTGGCAACGAGGCCGGCGCAAAATCCGGCCATCATATCGATCTGGATGCTGGGGAAAGCGAGATCGCCGTTGCCGCAGCTATCCGCGCCGATCGCATAGCCGCTGCGGCGGAGCGGCTCCGATGACGCCACCGAAATGAGCCCGAGCACGACAGCAAGCGCCGACGCACATGCGCGCAGCCTCCCAGATGTGAAATAGCTCACGGCGGCCTCCCAGACTTCCCGCCGAAAACCTGTTCCATGACGCGGAAACGCGGTCCAGCCCAACATCACTCGCCTGTGATTAAACCTGTAACGATCTTCGTGACGACCAATCTCCGTAGATTCCCTCACCGGAATCGACCCGAATATTTCGCGAAGGCTTCAGGTGGTATCGCTTTGCCATCCTAGTTGCTCCGCCAGGAGGCGCATATGGTCCAGGTCTATTTTCACTGCTCCAATACCGAGGGCACGCTGATCGACCGCTACGGCGCCGCCGTCTCCAATCTCACCGAGGCGCGCGACCATGCCTCTCAGATCATGCGGTCGATGATCCTGACGCCGAGCAACGAAGACTGGCGCGACTGGGTGATCCATGTCAGCGACGATGACGGCGAGGAGATTTTCGATCTCCCCTTCACCGCCATGCTCGGCAAGCCGCATTGAGGTGATGTCATGCTGATCGCCTCCCTGAGCCTGCTTCGCCAGCCCCTGAGCTTCGTCGTCGCCAAATGGCAGACGCTGGTCAGGGTCGCCGGCGACCCCTACCGCCCCGAGCTCCATTATATGCGCGGGCCCGGCCCGAAATGGCGCGCCAAGTATCAGGCCAGCCGGCTGAACCGCGGGCTCTGACGCTGCGGTCTCCGCCGCTTCCACGCTAGTCTCCGTCTCCCTTCGCCATGGCCGGAGAAGCGTGCCTTTCCCCTACTTCCCCGTGAACTTCGCCTTGCGCTTCTCGACGAAGGCATTGCGGCCTTCGAGCGCATCCGCGCTCTTGCGGATCTCGGCCTGAAGCTCGATCTCGCGGCGGAATTGCGCCTCGTAGGGCGCATGCTCGCTCTCCTCGACCAGCAGGCGGGTTGCGACCAAAGCGCGCGTCGGGCCCTCGGCGAGCCGGCGTGCCAAAGCAAGCGCCTCGTCCATCAGCTTCGCGTCGTCGACGACCTGCCGCACCAAGCCGATCTCCTGGGCACGCTCTGCCGTCAGCGGCTCGTTCAGCAGCATCAGCTCGAGCGCGCGCTGCCGGCCGATCAACCGGGGCAGCAGCCAGGTCGAGCCGAGATCCGGCACCAGCGCGATGCGGCTGAACACCTGGATGAAGCTGGCCGACCGCGCCGCGACGATGATGTCGCCGGCCATGGCGAGGCTGAAGCCGCCGCCGGCCGCCACCCCGTTCACGGCGACGACAACGGGCACGCGGCACTCGCGCAAGGCCTTGAAGGCCGGCCAGTAGAAGCGCATGACGCCGGCCGCGATATCTTCGCCGAGTGCTTCCGACGCCTTCAGGTTCTGTCCCGAGCAGAAGCCACGTCCCGCGCCGGTCAGGACCAGGGCTCGAATAGTCTCGTCCTGCGACATCTCGCCGATGGCGGCGGCGAGCGCGCCGAGCAGGTCCGGCGTCATCGCATTCAGGCTCGCCGGCTCGTCGAGCGTCAGGATTCCGACGGCGCCATCCCGCGCCCGTTTCACACCAGCCATGTCGCGCCTCCCTTTGGATGTTCTCGTTGGCCGCAATGTGCCATTGTCCGCGGGCTTCGCCAATCGCGGAGCAAGTCAGCGCAGCCACGCCAGCCCAGAACAACAAGACGACATCATGCCTCATCAGTTCAGCCTCAACCAAACCGTCCGCAAACCCGCCGTCACGTCCAAGGGCGGCATCGTCGCCTCGCAATCGCGGCGGGCGGCCGAAGTTGGGGCAGAGGTGCTGGCGGCAGGCGGCGACTGCGTGGACGCGGTCGTGGCCACGACCATGGCGCTGAACGTGCTCGAGCCCTGGAACAGCGGCATCGGCGGCGGTGGTGCGATGGTGCTCTTCCGCGCCAAGGAAAATCGCTACGAGGTGATCGATTACGGCATGTGCGCGCCGCAGAGCCTGCGCGTCGCCGACTATCCGCTCAGCGGCGAAGGCGCTGCGTCCGATCTCTTCCCCTGGCCGCGGGTGAAGGACGATCGCAACATCCACGGTCCCGGTTCGATCGCGGTGCCCGGCGTCGTCGCCGGGATGGAGGAGGCGCATCGCCGCTACGCCAAGATGCCGTGGAAGGATCTGGTGGCGCCGGCAGCCAGGCTCGCCGGCGAAGGCCTGCTGGTCGATTGGTGGACCACGGTGACGATCTCGGGCTCGGCCGCCGATCTCAGGCGCTATCCCGCCAGCGCGGCGGCGTTCCTGAAGGACGGCCTGCCGCCGAGCGCGCCATGGGGCATCAAGGCCGAGACGCGGCTGCCGCAGGACACGCTGAAGGCGACGCTGTCGCATCTCGCCGAGGCCGGGCCGCGCGACTTCTACCACGGCGATCTCGCCCGGAGCATCGCCTCCGACATCAAGGCTGACGGCGGCTCGCTGTCGGTCGAGGACCTCGCCGCCTTCCGCGCGCATATGCGCGACCCGCTGGCGATTCCGTATCGCGGCGGCAGGGTGTATGCGACGCCCGAGCTCACCGCCGGGCCCACCATGGCGCACGCGCTGCGCCTGTTGCAGCAGAGCCTGACGCCGGCAGGCGCGCCGGACGCGGCCGCCTATGCCGAATATGCACTCGCGCTGCAGGCGGCCTTCCGCGAGCGGCTCAAGGACATGGGCGATGCCGACGGCAAACGCTCGCTCGGCGCCGAATATCTGGCGCCGGCCTGCACCACGCATTTCTCCGTGGTCGACCGCGACGGCAACATCGCCGCGGTGACGCAGACGCTGCTCTCGTCCTTCGGCTCGCGATACGTGACGCCGCACACCGGCATCGCCATGAACAACGGCATCATGTGGTTCGATCCGACGCCGGGCACCACCAACTCGCTCGCGCCCGGCAAGCGCTGCCTCTGCAACTACACGCCCGTCATCGCCGAGACCAAGAGCGGCAATCGCCTCGCGGTCGGCGCATCCGGCGGCCGCCGCATCCTGCCGTCGGTGCTGCAGCTCGTGTCGTTCGCGATGGATTACGGCATGGATCTCGACGCCGCCATCCATCAGCCGCGCATCGACGCCAGCGAAGGCGCGGTGGTGATCGGCGATGCTCGCCTGCCGGAGGAGGTGCGCAAGACCCTGGCCGCGCGCTTCGACTATGAAGAGACCCGCGTGCAGACGCTACCGCAGAAATTCGCCTGCCCGAGCGTAGTGATGCGCGAGGGCGACACGAATTTCGGCGCGGTCGAGATCTTCCAGCCGTGGGCCGATGCGGTGGCGGAGGGCTGAGACTCTAAAGGACATCAGTCGAGCCGCGAGCACCGCTACACCTCTCCCGCTTGCGGGAGAGGTCGGATCGCATCGAAGATGCGATCCGGGTGAGGGCTTTCGCCTCTTAGGGGTTTCTTCGTTGCGGAGAGACCCTCTCCCCAACCCTCTCCCGCAAGCGGGAGAGGGAGCGCAGCTGCTTCGGGGCAACGCCGAGCTTCGATCGCGCACTAAATTCCGAGCCGGTCCCGCACCCGGCCTGCGATCACAGCGGTCGTCACACCCACCGGCCAGAACGCGTGCAGCGGAATCGGCTTGATGCCCGTGATCGGCATGTCGATCTCCGCCTTGGCGCCGTCGATCAGCCGGCGCGCGAGCTGCGCGCCCATCGCGGTCGCGAGCGCAACGCCGCGGCCGTTGCAGCCAAGCGAGATCAGGACGCTCTCGGCCGGCTCATGCACATGGGGATAGTGATCCGCGGTGATGGCGAGCCGGCTGTTCCAGCCGTGGGTCCAGGACACGCCCTTGAGCTGCGGCCATAGTCTCTCCGCGTACCGCATGAGATAAGCGACATCGTACGGCGACTTGATCCAGCGCATCGGGCCGCGGCCGCCCATCAGCAGGCGATTGTCCTGATCGATGCGGTAATAGACCGTGATGTGGCCACTCTCGTAGAGCACCGGCCGCGTCGGCATGATCGAGCGAGCCACAGCATCGGAGAGCGGCGCGGTGGCGGCGATCGAGGAGAACACCGGCACGATGGTGCGGCGGAGCGCCGGCCAGAGATCCCCGGTGAAACCGTTGGTGGCGAGCAGGACCTTGTCGGCATGCACGATTGCCCGCGGCGTCTCGATCCGCCAGCGACTGCCCTCGCGGCGCAGCGACAGCGCCGGCGTCTCGCCATGCACCTTCGCTCCGGCCGAGATCGCGGCGCGCGCAAGACCACGCGCGTAGCTCAGCGGATGCAGATCGCCGCCGCGCGCGTCCAGCATGGCGCCGATGTAGCGGTCGGTGCCGGTCATCGCGCGGAGCTGCTCGCGGTTCAGATACGTCACCGGCATGCCGCGGCGGATGCATTGCTGCGCGGTCTTCTCGATCGCGGCGGCGCTCGCCTCGTTGTAGGCCGCGCGCAGCGTGCCGTTCTGCCGCGCCTCGCACGGGATCTGGTAACGGCGGATCAGATCATGGGTGAAGTTGGTGGTGCCGTAGGCAAACTCGATCATGCGGCGGCCGAGCTCTGCGCCGAAATCCGCCTCGATCTGATCGGGATCGTGCTTCAAGCCGGGGTTGGTGTGGCCGCCATTGTTGCCGGACGCGCCCCAGCCGGGCTCCTGCGCCTCCAGCACCAGCGCCTCGACGCCCTGCTCGGCCAGGTGCAGCGCGGTCGAAAGCCCGGTGTAACCGCCGCCGACGATCGCGACGGAGACACTCCTGTCGACGTCGAGCGGCGGCGTTGCCACCGGCGCGACGGCGGTGTCGACATAGAGCGAAGGCGGCAGAGGCAGGCGCGACATGGCGGAAGACCGTCAGAGCGGATGCAGCACGCGGCGGAGAAAATCCTGCGTCCGCGGATGCTGGGGTTGATTGAGGACGGTCTTGGCCGCCCCTTGCTCGACGATGATTCCGCCGTCGATGAAGAGCACGCGGTCGGCGACATCGCGGGCAAAGCCCATCTCGTGGGTGACGACGACCATGGTCATGCCGTCGTCGGCGAGCTTGCGCATCACGCCGAGCACGTCGCCGACCAGTTCAGGGTCGAGCGCCGAGGTCGGCTCGTCGAACAAAATGGCCTTGGGCTGCATCGCGAGCGCCCGCGCGATCGCGACGCGCTGCTGCTGGCCGCCGGAGAGCTGCGGCGGATGCGCATCGGCCTTCCCGGCGAGGCCGACCTGGGCGAGCAGCGCGCGGCCGCGCTCCAGCGCCTGGGCCCGCGGCTCCTTCTTCACGAACAGCGGTCCCTCGATCACGTTCTCCAGCGCTGTGCGATGCGGGAACAGGTTGAAGCGCTGGAACACCATCGAGACCTGGGTGCGGATGTTCACGATCGACGGCGCCTCGCGGTCGACCTTCAGGCCCTCGATGCTGATGCCGCCGCGATCGTAGCTTTCCAGCCCGTTGATGCAGCGCAAGATGGTGGACTTGCCGGAGCCGGAGGGACCGACGATGCAGACCACCTCGCCCTTCTCGACGGAGGCTGTGATGCCCTTGAGCACCTCGACCTTGCCGAAGCTCTTGTGGACGTCGTTCAGCTCGATCATCGCTTACCGGCCCGCTTCTCGAAGTGACGGACCAGGAGGATCAGCGGAATGCTCATGGTGAGATACATCAGCGCCACCAGCGTGAACACGCTGGTGTTCTTGAAGGTCGAGGACGCGATCAGCTTGCCCTGCAGCGCGAGCTCCGCGACCGTGATGGTGGAGGCCTGCGAGGAATCCTTCAGCATCATGATCATGACGTTGCCGTAGGGCGGCAGCACGATGCGCACGGCCTGCGGCAGCACCACGCGGCGCATGGTGAGCCACCAGCCCATGCCGATCGACTGCGCCGCCTCGATCTGGCCCTTGTCGATCGCCTCGATTCCGGCGCGGAAGTTTTCCGCCTGGTAGGCCGAATAGGCGATGCCGAGCCCGAGGATCGCGGCCTGCAAGGCCGACAGCGTGACGCTGAGTTCGGGCATCACGAAGTAGAGATAGAACAACAGCACGATGATCGGGATGCCGCGGATCACGTTGATCAGGCTGGCGCTGAGCATCGACAGCGCCTTGATGCCGGAGACCCGCATCATCGCCCAGACGAGGCCGAGCACCGTCGAGAGCAGCAGCGAGCCGATCGTGACGAGGATCGTCAGCGCGACGCCGCTCATCAGGATCGGGAAGAATTCGGCGGCGTCGTGCCAGAAGCCTTTCATCGCGCAGCCTTCATCGATCCGTCGCTGACGATCAGCACCGCTTGATCAGCCCTGGGCCTTCAGGCCCCATTTATCCAGGATCTTCTCGATGGTGCCGTTGGCCTTCAGCTTCGCCAGCGAGGCGTTGATCTTGCCGAGCAGCGCGGCCTCGCCCTTGCGGACGCCGATGCCGACCGAGCCGACCGTGACCGGCTTGTAGCCGTCGACCAGCCGCACCTCGGGGAAGCCGCCCTGCTTCAGATTGTAGGCGAGGATCGGATAATCGGCGTAGCCGGCCTTGAGGCGGCCGGTGTTCACGTCGCGCAGGATGTCGGGAATGGTGTCGTAGGCCTTCACCTCGGCGAACAGGCCGGTCTTCTTCAATGCGTCGACGAAGGCGGTGCCGACCTGGGCGCCGACCGTCGCGCCTTTCAGATCGTCCTGGGTGGCGTAGGCCTTGGTGTCGGTCTTCGGCACCACGAGGCCTTCGCCATAGCTGTAGATCGGGTCGGAGAAGTCGACGACCTCCTTGCGCGGCGGCGTGATGAACATCGCGGCGGCAATGATGTCGATCTTGCTCGAGGTCAGCGACGGGATCAGCGCCGAGAACTGCATCGGCTCGATCTGCACGTTGAAGCCGGCATCCTTGCCGACCTCGGTGATGAGGTCGACCATGATGCCCTCGATGGTGTTGGTCTTGGTGTCGAGGAAGGTGAAGGGAACACCCGTCGGCGTCGAGCCGACCTTCAGCACCTGTTGCGCCGAAGCCGGCACGACGGTGGCAAGTGCGAGTGCCGCGACCACGGCCAGACCAAAACGCTTCATCGCATCCCCCTTTGGACCCGGCCGGTGGCGGCGCTCGCGCATGTCGTGATCAGACGTTGCGGGCCGCGCCGTTTCGGCCTATTTTCACCAATATGAAAATTTGGTCACACTTTCGCTGACGATGCAAGCGGTTTTCATGCACATGAAGGAAGCGGTTTGACGTGAGCGGTGGCACAAGAATGCGCAAACCGGCCGCCGCAAAGCCGGCGAAGCGGGCGAAGTCCAAGGCCGTGACCAAACCGGCGGAGCCCGCGATGGACGTCGCGGTCGGCCGCCGCATCCGGGATCTCAGGCGCGTCCGGCAATTCTCGCTGGAGACGGTCGCGGCGCGCACCTCACTGTCGATCGGCTTCCTCAGCCAGATCGAGCGCGGCCTGTCCTCGCCCTCGCTGCGCGTGCTGGCGACGCTCGCCGACGTGCTCGGCGTCGGCATGGCCGCATTGTTCGGCGCGAGCCCGAGCGCCGACGGCGGATCCGACCAGGTGGTGACGCGCGGGCTTCAGCGGCCCGAGCTGAAGCTGTGGCGCACCGGCGTATCGAAGCAGCTACTGAGCCCGGCGAGCGCCGACAGCAAGCTCAACCTGTTCCTGGTGCATCTGGAGCCCGGCGGCTCCACCGGCGACGAGCTCTACACCCATGACGGCGAGGAAGCCGGGCTCGTGCTCGAAGGCGAGATGCTGCTGACGGTCGACAGCGAGACCTGGTCGCTGAAGCGAGGGGACAGCTTTCGCTTCGCCAGCCGAAGGCCGCACCGGTTCTCCAATCCGGCGAACGATGCGAAGTCCGTGGTGCTGTGGGTGAATTGCGTGACGGGGGCGGGCTGACTGCTCTCAACGCGCACGGTGGGGTGGGAGAAATCCGCGGCATCTCCGCCGTCATTGCGAGCGTAGCGAAGCAATCCAGCGTCTCGCCGCGGAGACAGCCTGGATTGCTTCGTCGCTTCGCTCCTCGCAATGACGCGCGGAGAGGTCTTACCCGAACCGGTGCTTGTACCGCTCGACCGACAGCGCACTGACGTCGATGTCCGGCTTTTTGCCCGACAGAATGTCGGCGAGCACGCGGCCCGAGCCGCAGGACATGGTCCAGCCGAGCGTGCCGTGGCCGGTGTTGAGGTGGAGATTGGCGTAATGCGTCCGGCCGATCACGGGCGGGCCGTCCGGCGTCATCGGGCGCAGGCCGCTCCAGAATGTCGCCTTGGTGAGATCGCCGCCGCGCGGGAACAGATCCGTCAGCGAATGATCGAGCGTGGCACGGCGCGCGTCGTAGAGCTTGTCCGAATAGCCGGAGATCTCCGCGGTGCCGCCGACGCGGATGCGATCGCCCAATCGCGTGATCGCGACCTTGTAGCTCTCGTCCATCACGGTGGATTCCGGCGCGCCGGAGGCGTCCTTGATCGGCACCGTGATCGAATAACCCTTGACCGGATAGACCGGCAGCGAGATGCCGAGCGGCGCGACCAGCCGGGACGACCAGCTGCCGAGCGCGAGCACGTAGGCGTCAGCCTGCAACAGCCCGGCGCCGGTCGCAACGCCGCTGACGCGGGCGCCCTCGGTGACGATGCGGTCGATCGAGGTGTTGAACAGGAAGCGCACGCCGAGCGCTTCGGCATGTTTGGCCAGCGCCTGCGTGAACATGTGGCAGTCTCCGGTCTCGTCCTGCGGCAGGCGCAGCCCGCCGACGAACTTCTCCTTGACGCCTGCCAGCGCCGGCTCGACCGCGATGCAGCCCTCGCGGCTCAGCACCTCGAAGGGCACGCCATATTGCTTGAGCACGGCGATGTCCTCGGCGGTGCCGTCGAGCTGGGCCTGGTAGCGGAACAGCTGCAGCGTGCCTTGCGAGCGCTCGTCATATTGGATGCCTATGTCGCGGCGCAGATCGCGCAAGGCGTCGCGGCTGTATTCGGCGATCGGGATCATCCGGCTCTTGTTGACCGCGTAGCGCGCGCTGGTGCAGTTGCGCAGCATCTTGAGCAGCCAGACCCACATCACGGGATCGAGCTTCGGCCGGATCACCAGCGGGCCGTGCTTCATCAAGAGCCACTTGACCGCCTTCACCGGCACGCCGGGGCCGGCCCAGGGCGAGGAATAGCCGGGCGACACCTCGCCGGCATTGGCGAAGGACGTCTCCAGTGCCGGCTCGGGCTGACGGTCGACGACCGTCACCTCGTGGCCGGCACGTGCGAGGTAGTAGGCAGAGGTGACACCGATGACACCGCTGCCGAGGATCAGAACTTTCACGCTTCGTCAAACTCCCGCGGCATCACTTGTCGCCGCTGCAAGGACACAACTCGCTAGCGGCGAGAGCAATTATCAGGCCACCTTCTTGATGGCGTCGCCGAGGATCGAGACCATCTGGTCGATGTGACTCTTCTCGACGATGAGCGGGGGCGACATCGCGAACGAGTCGCCGCTCATGCGCAGGTAAAGCCCGGTGTTGAAGCAGTCGACCATCACGTCGTAACCGCGCGCACCGACGACACCGTCACGCGGCGCCAGCTCGACCGCGCCCATCAGGCCGCAATTGCGGATGTCGACGACGTTCGGCAGGCCCTTCAGCTGATGCAGCGTATCGCGCCAATATTCGGCGATCGAGGCACCGCGCGTCAGCAGCCCCTCGTCCTTGTAGATGTCGAGCGTGGCGATGCCGGCGGCGCAGGCGGTCGGATGCGCCGAATAGGTGTAGCCATGGAACAGCTCCATCTGGCTCTCGGGGCCGACCATCAAGCCGTCATGCACCTTGCGGCTCGCAAACACCGCGCCGCAGGGAATGGTGCCGTTGGTGATGCCCTTGGCCGTCGTCATCAGGTCCGGCGTGACACCGAAGAAGTTGGCGGCGAACGGCGTGCCGAGACGGCCGAAGCCGGTGATGACCTCGTCGAAGATCAAAAGGATGCCGTGCTTGTCGCAGATCTCGCGCAGGCGCTGCAGATAGCCCTTCGGCGGCGGCAGCACCGCGGTCGAGCCCGGCACCGGCTCGACGATGACGGCGGCAATGGTCTCGGCGCCATGCAGGGCGACCAGGCGCTCGAGATCGTCGGCGAGCTCGGCGCCATGCTCCGGCTGATCCTTGGCGAAGGCGTTGCGGCTGAGGTCGTGGGTATGGCGGATGTGGTCGACGCCCGGCAGCAGGGTGGTGAAGGCGCGGCGGTTGGCGACCATGCCGCCGACCGAGGTGCCGCCGAAGCCGACGCCGTGATAGCCGCGCTCGCGGCCGATCAGGCGGGTGCGGCTGGCCTGGCCGGTGGCGCGGTGATAGGCGAGCGCGATCTTCAGCGCGGTGTCGACCGACTCGGAGCCGGAATTGGTGAAGAAGACGCGATCGAGGCCCTTGGGCGCGATCTCGGCGAGCCGCTCGGCGAAGTCGAACGCCAGCGGATGGCCCATCTGGAACGACGGCGCGAAGTCCAGCGTCATCAGCTGGCGCTCGACCGCAGCCGCAATCTGCTTGCGGCCGTGGCCGGCATTGACGCACCAGAGGCCGGCGGAGCCGTCGATCACCTTGCGGCCGTCGACGGTGGTGTAGTGCATGCCCTCGGCCGAGGAGAACAGGCGCGGCGCCTTCTTGAACTGCCGGTTGGCCGTGAACGGCATCCAGAACGAGTCGGTCTTGATAGTGTTCGGAATCTGATGAAGGGTCACGGCCGCGCTCCTTTGCTGACCCCACAGCAGAGGCACGGCTTGGCATGCGCAACAAGTCCTTTTCTGGCGCGCCGCAAGCCATTGATTTGTCTGGGGCTGCCGGTCCATATTTGCGCGATCCGCAACACTCGCAACAGGGACCTGGGCCAATGAGCGTCGACATCGGTGGACGGCTGCGATTCATCCGAGCGCGCCACAAGCTGTCGCAGCGCGAGCTGGCCAAGCGTGCCGGGGTCACCAACTCGACGATCTCGCTGATCGAGTCCAACCAGATGAACCCCTCGGTCGGCGCGCTCAAGCGCATCCTGGACGGCATCCCGATGGGGCTCGCCGAGTTCTTCGCGCTGGAGCCGGAGTCCAGGCGCAAGATCTTCT
Source organism: Bradyrhizobium sp. WBOS08 (assembly GCF_024585125.1). NCBI lineage: Bacteria > Pseudomonadati > Pseudomonadota > Alphaproteobacteria > Hyphomicrobiales > Nitrobacteraceae > Bradyrhizobium > Bradyrhizobium sp. WBOS08. Next base: position 811,501 of record NZ_CP028988.1, read on the forward strand.
ACCGGGCCGAGGAGCTCACCGAGGTCGGCAAGAAACCGATCTCCTATCGTCAGATCGGCGACAACCTGTTCGGCCGCAATCTGCAGATCCTGAAAGAGCGCTACGAGCCCGGCAGCGACACCGGACGCGTTCACCTCGTCCACGAGGGCGAGGAAGGCGGCATCGTGATCTCGGGCAAGCTCGAAGTCACCGTCGAGGACGAGCGCCGCATTCTCAACCCGGGCGATGCCTATTATTTCGAGAGCCGGCGGCCGCACCGCTTCCGCTGCGTCGGCGGCAAGCCCTGCGAAGTGATCTCGGCCTGCACGCCGCCGACGTTCTGAGGCGCGATCGGCCGCATCCGGGAGGATACGGGGCGATGCTCTTTCTGAATCGGATTGAGCCAGCTCAATTTCCGGCGTCCAAACCGCCTCTATATTCAGAAGCATAGCCGAGCAGCCTGGCGCAAAGGGTGCTGAGGTTATGGCCCCGGACTCCTAGGCTCTCCGGGGCCGCTTCGTAGACGGAGCTCGCGCATGAAGACCACCCTCGCCAATGCCCAAGCTGAACCCGTACCGGATATCCCCCTGCGCGATGCCGACAGGCTTCATTCGCGCGAGCTGCGCAAGGCGATCGCCGAATATATCGAGCAGCAGCGCGAGGCGGTGAAGGCGCTTCGCCGGAAACTGAACTGACGGCATCGGCAGGGGGCGAGGAACACGCCCCCCTGCCGCTCAAAGCTGCGTCAGCAGTTCCTCGATCCGGATCGGAAACTTGCGGACACGGACGCCGGTCGCATGCCAGACCGCGTTGGCGACCGCGCCCGCGCTGCCGGTGATGCCGATCTCGCCGACGCCCTTGATGCCGAGCGCGTTGACGTGGGGGTCATGCTCCTCGACCGTGATGACGTCGAGCGGCGGCACGTCGGCATTCACGGGAACGTGGTACTCGCCGAGATTGGCATTCATGATGCGGCCGGTCCGGCGATCGGTAATCGCCTCCTCGTGCAGCGCGAACGATAGGCCCCAGATCATGCCGCCAAACAGCTGGCTCTGCACCATGCGCGGATTGACGATCCGCCCGGCGGCAAAGGCTCCGACCATGCGGCTGACACGGACCTGGCCGAGATCGGGATCGACCTTCACCTCCGCGAACACCGCACCATGCGCGTGCATGGCATATTCCTCCATCGCGGCAGGGTCCGCCGCGCCGGTGCCGCGGGCCTCGACCTCCGCGACGCCGGCACGGGCCAGGATCTCGGCGTAGCTCTCGCCGCGGCTCTCGTCGTCGCGCCGGATCAACCGTCCCTCGCGCGCGATCACGCCGGCATTGCCGGCGCCGAACAGCGGCGAGCGCTCGTCGTTCGTCGCGAGATCGGCAAGCTTGGCGATCACGGCCGCGCCGGCGCTGTGGATCGCCGCACCGGCCGTGGCCGTGTGGGCGGAGCCCCCGGCGATGCCGGCATCGGGCAGATCGGACGTGCCAGCCTTGAACTCGACGCGCGCGATATCGAGGCCGACGGCATCGGCCGCGATCTGCGCCAGCGCGGTCCAGGCGCCCTGCCCCATGTCGTGCGCACCGATTTCCATCACGCCCGAGCCGTCGCGCCGGATCGCCGCCCGTGCTTCCGCCTGGAACATCAGCGCCGGGAAGGTGGCCGTGCCCATGCCCCAGCCGACCAGGAGGCCGGCATCGTCACGCATCTGCCGTGGCTGCAGCGAACGCTTGGCCCAGCCGAAGCGCGCGGCGCCCTGCTCGTAACAGGCTAGCAGCGCTTTTGACGAAAACGGCTTGCCGCTGATCGGCTCGACCTCGGCGTAGTTCTTGAGGCGGAAGGCGAGCGGATCCATGCCGCAGGCCCAGGCCATCTCGTCGATCGCGCTCTCCAGCGCAATCGAGCCCGTCGCCTCGCCGGGCGCGCGCATGAACAGCGGCGTTCCCGTGTGGACACGTACGGCGTCGTGCGAGGTGCGGATCGCGGGGGCCGCATAGAGCGTGTGCGAGGCATCGGCCGCGGGCTCGTAGAAATCGTCGAACGTGCTCGACACGGTCCGCGCATGGTGATCGAGCGCGGTCAGACGTCCCTCGGCGTCAGTGCCGAGGCGCAGGCGCTGACGCGTCGGCGCCCGATGGCCGACCGGGCCGTACATCTGCTCGCGGCGCAGCACCAGCTTGACCGGCTTGCCGACCAGCTTCGCCGCCATGATGCCGAGCACCGGCGGCCCGCCCATCAGCCCCTTCGAGCCGAAGCCGCCGCCGAGAAACGGACTGCGGATATGGATATTGTCGTGCGCGATGCCGAACAGTTCGGCAATGCGCGCCAGCGACAATTTCAGGCCCTGGGTCGGCATGTCGACCGACAATCTGTCGCCCTCCCAGCTCGCGACGACGCCGTGCGGCTCCATCGCGTTGTGGTATTGCGGCGGCGTCTCGTAGGTCGCCTCGATCCGCTTCTCGGCCGCGGCAAGGCCGGCCTCGACGTCGCCGCGGTGATGTTCGGTGGGGTTGCCGACGCCGACGACCGGCGGCACGAAGCTCTCGCCGGCGTCGAGCCCGACCAACGGAGGCAACGCCTCGTAGCGCGGCGCCAGCAATGCCGCGCCTTCCGTCGCCGCCTCCAGCGTTTCCGCGATCACGACCGCGATGGGCTGGTTGGCGTAACGGACTTCGTTGCTCTGCAACGCTTCCATCCGGAACACGAACGGATTGGTCTTGATCTCCGGATCGATCGCAAGCCGCGGCTTGTGCTCCGGCGTCATGACGTCGACCACGCCGGGATGACGTTTTGCGGCGGCGACGTCCAGCGAGACCACGCGGCCGTGCGAGATGCTGGAAACAGCGATCACCGCATAGAGCATGCCCGGCGGATGATTGTCGGCGGCATAGGTCGCCTGCCCCGTGACCTTGAGGACGCCGTCGCGGCGGGTCAGCGGCTGGCCGACGTTCGAACCGTGCCTGATATGGGCAGGTGCGCTGGTGAGATTGAGCTCAGACATGAACGGCTCCGGACGTGGAGGCAAAGGGAGACGCCGGCAGCGCAGGAATGCGCGCAGGCGTACCGGCGGCGGCAAGTCGCAGCGCGCGCATGACGATGCGGCGCGCGAGCTCGATCTTGAAGACGTTGTCGCCGGACGGCTTCGCGTCGGTCAGCGCACGCGAGGCGGCCTGCTGGAAGACGTCTGCCGTGGGCGCAACGCCCCTCAGCACGTCTTCCGCGGCGCGGGCCCGCCAGGGCTTGGCGGCAACGCCGCCGAGCGCAAGCCGGGCGTCCGCGATCTTGCCGTTCTCGATCCGCAACGCGGCGGCGGCGGAGACGACTGCGAAGGCATAGGACGTGCGCTCGCGGACCTTGAGGTAGCGCGCATGCGCCGCAAACGCGCGCGCCGCCGGCGGCAGCCGCACCGCGACGATGAGGTCGCCAGGCTCGAGCGCGGATTCGCGCGCCGGCGTGTCGCCGGGCAGGCGATGCAGCTCGTCGAGCGCGATCTCGCGACGGCCGCTCCTGCCCTCGATCTCGACCATGGCGTCGAGCGCGACCAGCGGCACGCAGAAGTCGGACGGATGCGTGGCGATGCAGCTCTCGCTCCAGCCGAGCACGGCGTGGGTGCGGTTCTCACCCTCGCGGGCATCGCAGCCGCTGCCGGGCTCGCGCTTGTTGCAGCGGCTGGCGGTGTCGTAGAAATATGCGCAACGCGTCCGTTGCAGGAGATTGCCGCCGACGGTCGCGGCATTGCGCAATTGCGCCGAAGCGCCGGAGAGCAGCGCCTCGGCGACGGCGGGATAGGACTTTGCAAAGGCCGGATCATGCGCGAGATCGGCATTGCTCACCAGCGCGCCGATGCGCAACGAGCCGTCGGGAAGCGTCTCGATGCCATCGAGCCCGTCGAGATGGGTGACGTCGACCAGGCGATCGGGACGGCTGACGCCGCCTTTCATCAGATCGAGCAGATTGGTGCCGGCGGCGAGGTAGACCGCACCCGGCTGAGCGGCGGCGGCGACGGCCTCAGTGACCGTCGCAGGCCGGACGTAATCGAACGGTTTCATGCCGAGCGCCTCTGATTGGATTGGTCCATCTGTCCTTGCGCATCGAGCACGGCATCGACGATGCCGGCATAGGCGCCGCAGCGGCAGAGATTGCCGCTCATGCATTCGCGGATGCGCTCGGGATCGTTGCCGGCCTGCGCCTCCTGGATCATGCCGATCGCGCTCATGATCTGGCCGGGCGTGCAGAAGCCGCACTGGAATCCGTCATGGGCGATGAAGGCGGCCTGCACCGGATGCAGCTGGTCGCCGCGCGCGACGCCCTCGATGGTGAAGATGTCGGCGCCGTCATGGCTGATGGCGAGCGCGAGACAGGAATTGATGCGCTTGCCGTCGACCAGAATGGTGCAGGCGCCGCACTGGCCGCGATCGCATCCCTTCTTGGTTCCGGTGAGATGGAGGCGCTCACGCAGGAGATCGAGCAGCGTGACGCGCGGATCGTCGAGGACGAAGTCGCGCCGCGCACCGTTCACGGTGAGGCTGATGGAGTGGTTCATACAAGGCTCCGATCAGATTTGGACATGAATCATCGCGCAGCGCGCCACCGCCGTGGCCGCCGTCGACATGCGCCGGCCGGACGGAAGCCGGCCGACAGCCCAGCGAAGATACGGAGGCACCCTCCGTTTAACAAGGCCGGTGCGGAAATATTTGGAATTCGTCGAAAGCGCTTGCACCATCAACGCGATGCAGCCCTGCGAAGGTCCGGAAAGGGTTCAATCTAACCAATTCGTGATCTACATTGCGCGCCATGGACGACCACACCGACCAGGTTCGAAAGCCCCGCGCCGATGCCGTGCGCAACCGCGAGCGCGTGCTCGAGGCTGCGAAGGCCGTGTTCAGCGCCGGAGGTCCCGAGGCCAGCCTGGAAGCCGTCGCGAAGCGCGCCGGGGTCGGCATCGGCACGCTCTATCGGCATTTTCCAACGCGCGAGGATCTGTTCGAGGCGGTGTACCGGCGCGAGGTCGAGCAGCTCAGCGAGCTGGCCGAGCAGTTGAAGAACGCCAAGGACCCGGTCGACGCGCTCAGGCGCTGGCTGCGCTCCAATGTCGAATTCGTCGCTACCAAGAAAGGCATGTCGGCCGCGCTGGCGCTGACATTCCAGAGCTCGTCGGAACTCGCCGCGTTCTCGATGGACCGGCTGACCAAGGCGATCGGCTCGCTGCTCGACCGCGCCGTCGCGGCCGGCCAGATGCGCGGCGATATCAGCCCGGAGGACCTGCTCAGGGCCTTGATCGGAATGTGCTACATGCACGACCAGCCCGGCTGGCAATCCTCGGTGCTGCGCATGCTCGACGTGTTCGTCGATGGCTTGCGCGTGCAGCCGGCCGGCAAGGCCAAGGCAGGCGCAGTCAAGACAGGCGCGGTCAAGGCACGCACAGCCAAGCCAGCGAAGTTGGCCGCAAAGCGGAAGCCTTAGTCGAAAGGGAAATGCGAGATCCGGCTGTTCGCTGCCGAAGGGAAGAGCCGGTCTAAGTCGCGAACCCCGGGCCCGCCTTCACCGCGCTCATCCGCGAGCGGATCAGCAGCAGCACGACGATGCTGACGTTGAGCGCGTTCCAGGCCACGCCATTGGCGAAGGCCGCGCCGTAGGAGCCGGTGGCGTCGAAGATCACGCCCGAGACCCAGCCGCCAAAGGACATGCCGAACACCGAGGCGAAGATCACGATGCCGACGCGCGTCGCCGCCTCGCTCGCCGGCATCGCCTCGCGCACGATGATGGCGTAGCTCGGCACGATGCCGCCCTGGAACAGGCCAAACATCGCGGAGATGAGATAGAGCGAGGCGAGGCTGTCGAAGAACAGATAGAATACCAGCGCAAAGCCCTGCGCCAGCGATCCCACCAGCAGCGTGCGGATGCCGCCGATCTTGTCGGCGAGATAGCCGGAGCCGATCCGGCTGATGATGCCGCAGCCCATCATCAAGGACAGCATCTCGGCGCCGCGCGCTACGCCGTAGCCGAGATCGCCGCAATAGGCGACGATGTGCACCTGCGGCATCGCCATGGCGACGCAGCAGGAGATGCTGGCGATCGAAAGCAGCACGGTCAGCGTGTTGGTCGACAGCTTGAGACCGACGCGGGGGGGCGGCGCATTGGCATGGTCGCGGACATGGTCGTCGCCCATCTGCGCGCGCAGGACGAGGACCAGAAGCGCCATCGTGCTGGCGCAGACGATGCCGATGCCGATATGGGTGTAGCGCCAGCCGATCGTCTCGGTGCCCCAGCTCACGATCGGCGGCCACATCGCTCCCGCGACGTAATTGCCGCTGGCGACGATGGTCACGGCAAGGCCGCGATAGCGCTCGAACCAGTGCGAAGCTTCCGCCATCAGCGGCGCGAAGGTCGCCGAGGTGCCGAGGCCGATCAGGAAATAGGCGGCGACAAACTGCCAGAGCTGTGTCGACAGGCCCGCGAGCAGGTTGGCGATGCCGAGAAAGGCAATGCTGATCCCCATCGCGAGCACGATGCCGAACCGGTCGGTGATCTTGCCGGCGATCACCCCGCCGAGCCCGAAACCGAACATCATCATGGTGAAGGCCAGCGACACGGCGCCGCGCGTCGCCCCGAATTCGGCCTGCACCACGGGAATCACGACCACCACCGCCCACATGCCGACGGCGCCGATCGAGCCGATGACGAGTGCAAGGACGAGGCGCACCCAGGCCTGACGGGAGTCGGGGGTGAAGGAGGCCGGTCTCTGTCCTGGATGATTTGGCGCGAGCACGGCCGGAACATGTTCGCTGGGCGCTTGATGGTCAAGCATCGTGGCGCGATATTGGGCATGCGCTGTGCACTGCGGTAACAAGGTGCTTGGCGGCCGCCGCTTTTGCGATTAGCTTGCAATCAGCGCAGGCACCATCGCCGCGTGGGAACCTGACGACGCAATGTTGCTGCGATTGAGACGATCGGTGCGGATCAAGGTGGGGCGCCTCATTGCCCTCGCCTATCTGTTCTGCGTGCTCGCGCCGGCAGCAAGCCTCGCCTGGAGCAACGGCCCGGCGCCCTGCCTCGATGAGGCCGTGCCGGCGCATCATCAGATGCCTGCCGGCCACGGGCATGACGCCAGCTCGCATCAGCACGCCGGACCGCACGCGCATCACCAGACCGCCGAACGGGATGCGCCGGCGCAGCATCACCATGGCGACCAGGGCACGGTCGGCCCCTGCTGCGCAATGATGTGCGTGAGCGCATTGCCGGCCGATCTGCCCAGCGTCGCCATGCCGCTTCCGCCTGTCACCGCCTGTGCGCCGGAGATCGTGGCCAGTCTGCACAGCGCGGCGCCGCCCCTGCACTACCGCCCTCCCATCGCCTGATCTGACGCGACGATTTCGGGCCGCTGCGCGCTCTTTCGCGCGCGCGAACCTGTGGTCTTTCAGATCAGGGATGAATCATGCTGACGCTTTCCGGGGCGGAGTCCGCCGCAACATCTGCGGTGCGTGGACGATACTTTCGATTCTATTGGCCGTTGCTGGCCCTGGTTGCGCTGGCGCTGTCCGGCTGCATGCCTGCCACCACGCGGGTCGCTGCCGCCGATCCTGCCGATCCGGCGGCGAAGGTCGCGCCGGTCGGCTATCGGTCGACCATCGCGCCCTACACCAGCCTGCGGCCTGCGACGCCGGCACCATGGCGTGGTCGCAACGACGCGGTGACGCCGCAGCCGAAGCAGGACCGGTAGGAGCGCGCCATGGCATGCCATCTTGCGCGAGCCCTGCTCGTCCTCACCGCGTTCAGCGTCTCCGGCTGCGCCGCGTTCTCGCCCGACAGCGGCATGAGCGCCGTCTCCGAGCTGACCAGCCGGGCCATCAACAAGGACGTCGCCTTCGTGCGAACGACTGAGGGCGCCGGCGCGGTCGAGGCGCGCGTTCAGCAATTGCTGGCGCGCACGCTGAGCGTCGAAAGCGCGGTGCAGATCGCGCTGCTCAACAACAGGGGACTGCAAGCCGCCTATAACGAGCTGGCGTTGGCCGAGACCGATCTGGTCGAGCAGAGCCTGCCGCCCAATCCCGTGTTCGCGGTCTCGCGCATCACGGGCAATGGCGCCAGCGAGATCGAGCGCCAGGTGGTCGGCGACATCCTCGCGCTCGCCACCCTGCCGTTCCGCTCCGAGATCGCCCGCGAGCATTTTCGTCAGGCCCAGTTGCGCGCGGCGCTGGCAACGCTGCGGCTCGCCGCCGAGGTCCGCCGCGCCTATTGGCGCGCCGTTGCCGGCAACGAGATGGTGGCGCTGCTGACCGACGCCAAGGCGACGGCGGAATCGACCGCACAGCTCGCCGTCAAGCTCGGCGAGACCGGCTCCCTCAACAAGCTCGACCAGGCGCGCGAGCAGGTGTTTTACGCGGAGACCACCGCCGATCTCGCCACCGCGCGGCAGATGGCAGCGAGCTCGCGCGAAAGACTGGCACGCCTGATGGGGCTGTGGGACGGCGGCCTCGATTTCCGCCTGCCGAACGCCTTGCCGCCGCTGCCACGCCGCCCGCTGACCTTGCCTTCGATCGAGACCGACGCGGTCGCTCATCGCATCGACCTGCAGATCGCGCGGCTGGAGCTGGTGGCACTGGCCAAGGCCTTGAACCTCACCGAGGCGACACGCTTCGTGACCCTGCTCGACCTCGCCGGCATCGCCCGCCGCACGCAGGATCCGGAAGGGCCGTCTTTCCGCGAACGCGGCTTCGACGTCCAGTTCCAGATCCCGATCTTCGACGGCGGCGAGGTGCGGGTGCGGCAGGCGGCGGAGACCTACAATCTCGCCTTCAACCGCCTGACCGAGCGCGCCGTCAACGTACGCTCGGAAGCGCGCGATGCCTATCGCATCTATCGCTCGAGCTACGACATCGCCAGCCACTACCAGCGCGAGATCATCCCCTTGCGCAAGATCATCACCGAGGAGATGCAGCTGCGCTTCTCCAGCATGCAGGTCGACATCTTCGCGCTGCTGACCGAGGCGCGGCAGCGCCTGGCCTCGCTGCGCGGCGCGATCGACGCAAGGCAGCGATTCTTTCTCGCCCAGGCCGACTTGCAGACCGCCGTCAACGGCGGCGGCGTGCCGGCCGCCGGCGGCGACAATCCAACCGCCATCGCCGCGGCAGCGCCTGCCGCCGGCGGCGGCCACTGACACGGAGACCGTGATGTTTTCCCGCCGAGGATTTTTGGGGACCGCCGCGCTCGTCGGCGCGTCTGCGGTTCAAGGCCGCGTGCAGGCGGCGTCGATTCCGGAAGCCCCGCACATGGACAAGGTGGTGATGCAGCCGCCGCTGCATCCGATTAGCGGACCCGACTATCGCCCCGTGGTGACGCTGAACGGCTGGTCGCTGCCGTTCCGCATGAACGGCGACTGGAAGGAATTCCATCTCGTCGCCGAGCCCGTGGTGCGCGAGTTCGCCGAGGGCATGAAGGTGAATCTGTGGGGCTATAACGGCCAGTCGCCCGGGCCGACCATCGAGGCGGTCGAGGGCGACAAGCTGCGCATCTTCGTCACCAACCGCTTGCCCGAATACACCAGCGTGCACTGGCACGGCATGATCATCCCGAGCGGCATGGACGGCGTCGGCGGGCTGACCCAGCCGCACATCCAGCCGGGCAAGACCTTCGTCTACGAGTTCGAGATGAAGAAAAGCGGAACCTTCATGTACCACCCGCATTCCGACGAGATGGTACAGATGGCGATGGGCATGATGGGCATGGTCGTCGTGCATCCGCGCGACCAGAGCTTCCGGCCGGTCGACCGCGACTTCGTCTTCGTGATGAGCACCTATCGCGTCGACCCCGGCACCTACCTGCCCCATGTCAACGAGATGACCGACTTCAACATGTGGACCTGGAATGCCCGGGTGTTTCCCGGCATCGATCCCTTGCCGGTCCGGCTCGGCGACAAGGTGCGCGTGCGCATCGGCAATCTCAGCATGACCAACCATCCGATCCATCTGCACGGCCACAGCTTCGCGGTGACCTGCACCGACGGCGGCTGGATTCCGGAGAGCGCACAATATCCGGAGACGACGACCGACGTGCCGGTCGGTGCCGTCAGGGTGTTCGACGTGCTCGCCGACAATCCCGGCGACTGGGCATTCCACTGTCACAAGTCGCATCACACCATGAACGCGATGGGGCACGACGTGCGCAACCTGATCGGCGTGTCGCGCAAGGATCTTGCCAAGGCCGTCGGCAAGCTTGCGCCTGACGGCATGGCGATGGGCTCGACCGGCATGGCGATGGGCAACATGGAGATGCCGACGCCGGACAACACGCTGCCGATGATGACCGGCACCGGCCAGTTCGGCCCGATCGAGATGGGCGGCATGTTCACGGTGATGAAGATCCGCGACGACCTCGCGCGCGACGATTATCGCGATCCCGGTCCTTACAAATTCCCGCAAGGCACCGTCGCCTACGAAGTGGCCGCACCCGCCCCGGAGCCGGCGCGGCAGAAATCCGCTAGCCCGCCGATGAAGCACAAGATGTGAGCGTTTCGATGAACCATCAACTGGAGTTGACCATGAAGACGATCAAGCTCGGCCTTGCGCTGATTGCGCTGTCGACCGCGCCGGCCCTTGCGCACGACAAGCACTCTCACGCGACCTTTTCGGCCGGCGAGCCCGGCGACCCCAAGAAGCCCGCGCGCACAATCGAGATCCTGCTCAACGAGATGGACTACACGCCTGCGAAAATCGAGGTCAAGCGCGGCGAGCAGATCCGCTTCGTGCTGCGCAATGTCGGCAAGGAGGACCACGAATTCCTGCTCGCCACGACCAAAGAGAATCTCGCGCATGCGGAGCAGATGAAGAAGCATCCGCACATGGAGCACGACGAGCCCAATGCGGCGCGGCTTGCACCAAAGAAGACGACCGAGATCCTCTGGAAGTTCAGCAAGCCCGGCACCTTCGAATATTCGTGCCTCATTCCCGACCACCGCGAGTACGGCATGGTCGGCCAGGTCACCGTGAAGTAACGCGAAAGGAGATCCACATGAACCGCATCATCGGTATCGCTGCCGCGCTGGCGCTGACCGTCGGCCTTGCGACTGCAACCTTCGCCGCCGAGAGCGCGGCGATCAGCGGCGAGGTCAAGAAGATCGACGAGGGCGCCGGCAAGATCACGCTCAAGCACGGTCCGGCGAAGAGCCTCGGCATGGAGGATCCCATGACCATGGTCTATCGCGTCAAGGATCCCGCCATGCTCAAGCAGGTGAAGGTCGGCGACAAGGTGACCTTCGAGGCCGAGGAGGCGGCCTCGGGGTACACGGTGACCAAGATGCAGAAGGCGAAGTAGGAGGCTTTTCCCCCGACCGTCATTCCGGGGCGCGCCCCTTGGCGCGAGCCCGGAATCCATTTCTCCATAGCGTATGCGGCCCGATGGATTCCGGGCTCGCGCTTCGCGCGCGCCGGAATGACCACAGCCGGGCCCCGAAACACCCCGCCCCGCCCCTCCGTTAACCCTTTGCTAACCATACACCCGGCAAGAATTGCCGGGTGAAGTCGAGTGTCGTCGGCCGCGTAGAACGGGAGGAACCCCGTGGACGCCAGTGCGGTGCCTCACTTTCGGAACGGCGGCCCATCGGCCGCCGCGCAGACGTTTGGGGCGCGCGGACGGCAGTCGCGCGGGGAGGCAGCTACCATGGTCGACGTCACCGCAGGACAGGGCGTAGGCAGCACGAGGCCCTCGATCCCCTCCCTCAACGACATCGTCACCGTCCTCAAGCGCGGCGACATCGCGCTGGCGCTCGGCGTTCTCACCATCCTGGTGGTGCTGATCCTGCCGCTGCCTGCGATCGTGCTGGACGTGTTCCTGGCGATCTCGATCACGCTCTCGATCCTGATCCTGATGACCTCGCTGTTCATCCAGACGCCGCTGGAATTCTCGTCCTTCCCGACCGTCCTTCTGATCTCGACCATGCTGCGCCTGTCGCTCAACATGGCCTCGACCCGCCTGATCCTGTCGCACGGGCACGAGGGCACGGCCGCCGCCGGTCACGTCATCGAAGCCTTCGGCAACTTCGTGATGGGCGGCAATTTCGTCATCGGCATCATCGTCTTCGCCATCCTGATCATCGTCAATTTCGTCGTCATCACCAAGGGTTCGGGCCGTATCGCCGAAGTCGCCGCGCGCTTCCACCTCGACGCCATGCCCGGCAAGCAGATGGCGATCGACGCCGACCTCGGAGCCGGCCTGATCGACGAGAAGGTCGCCAAGGAGCGCCGCAAGGAGCTGGAGGACGAGAGCGGCTTCTTCGGCGCCATGGACGGCGCCTCCAAGTTCGTCCGGGGCGATGCCATCGCCGGCCTCCTGGTCGTCTTCATCAACGTCGTCGGCGGCATGATCATCGGCGTGGCGCAGCAGGGCATGTCCTTCGCCGACGCCGGCCGCACCTACACACTCCTGACCGTCGGCGACGGCCTCGTCACCCAGGTGCCGGCGCTGATCGTCTCGACCGCGGCCGGCCTGCTCGTCTCCAAGGCCGGCGTCTCCGGCGCCGCCGACAAGGCGCTGATGAAGCAGTTCTCGGGCTATCCGCAGGCGCTGGCGATGTCCTCGGCGGTGATGCTGGTGCTGGCGGCGCTGCCGGGCATTCCGACCCTTCCCTTCCTCGCGCTCGGCGCCGGCGCCGGTGCGCTGGCCTGGAACGCCCGCAACCGCAACCGGGTGACGGCCAAGGCCGAAGCGGCCGCCCAAGCCGCGCCCGCTGCGGGAACGCCGGGTGCGCCGGGGGCCGCGGCGACCGAGGAGCCGATCTCGGCCGCGCTCAAGATCGACGACCTCAAGATCGAGCTCGGCTATGCCCTGCTGCCGCTGGTCAACGGCCCCGACGGCACCGACCGCCTCACCGAGCAGATCAAGGCGCTGCGCCGCTCGCTCGCGATCGAGATGGGCTTCGTGATGCCGGCGGTCCGCATCCTCGACAACGTCCAGCTCGAGGCCAACACCTACATCATCAAGATCAAGGAGGTCGACGCCGGCACCGGCAAGATCTGGCCGAACCAGTTCATGGTCATGGACCCCGGCGGCAGCCAGGTGCAGGTGCCCGGCATCCACACCACCGAGCCGACCTTCGGCCTGCCTGCGACCTGGGTCGATGCCAGCCTCAAGGAGGAGGCCTCGCTCAAGGGCTACACCGTGGTCGACGCCGCCACCGTGCTCTCCACCCACCTCACCGAGCTGCTCAAGGCCAATATGTCGGACCTGCTCTCCTATGGCGAGGTGCAGAAGCTGCTCAAGGAGCTGCCCAAGGAGCAGAGCGAGCTGGTCAAGGACATCGTGCCGGGACAGGTCACGGTCTCCGGCATCCAGCGCGTGCTGCAATTGCTGCTCGCCGAGCGGATCTCGATCCGCGACCTCTCCACCATCCTCGAAGGCATCGCGGACTCGCTGGCCTTCTCGCGCAATCCCGCGACCATGGTCGAGCATGTCCGGGCGCGCCTGGCGCGGCAGATCTGCGCCCAGAACACCTCCTACGCCGGCTATCTGCCGCTGATCGCGCTGTCGGCGAAATGGGAGCAGGCCTTTGCCGAATCCATCATCGGCCAGGGCGAGGAACGCAGCCTGGCGATGCAGCCCTCGAAGCTGTCGGAATTCATGACCGCGGTGCGCGAAGCCTTCGAGCGTGCCGCGCGCGAGGGCGAGGCGCCGGTGCTGGTCACCTCTGCGGCCATTCGCCCCTTCGTCCGGTCCCTGGTGGAGCGGTTCCGGGCCCAGACCACCGTGCTGTCGCAGGCTGAAATCCACCCCAGGGCGAGGTTGAAAACGGTCGGAAGCGTCTGATTTGTCTTAAGAAGCCGTGTGTTTTTCGGCACAGGCAAATGGTTTTTGAGTTCCTGGCGCCTTGTGGACCAACTCCCGAAAAGGCGCCTGACCGCCACATTACAGCTTTGAAATAATTGCAAAAATACACGATCAGGGGTCGCTTTCGCTCGCGATTTCTCACGTCCTGTCACGCTCTTGTGATGGCCTCTTGGGAACGAATCCCCCCAATACTAGGTTGTTGGGCACCGGAAGCATGAACCTGCCCAAATACGCAGGCGACTACTTCGGGTAGATGGCGGCAGGAGCCTTCCATGAACCACTCGATTTACAGCGCAGATCGCTCGACCCACTTGAAGATCGTGGTCGTTGCCCTCGTTGCCGGCATCGCCGTTGCGGGGCTTGGCATTACTGCGCGCGCGACGAGCTCGGACGAAGGCCTCACCCAGACCGCACGCGTCATGAAGGCCGGCAAGCCGGTCACCATCACCAGCGCGAACACCTCGCTCGTTCGCTAAGGAGAACACGAGTTTTTTGAATTCACGCGGCTCTTTATCAGCCCCCCAAAGTCGCCACGTGGATATGTAGACGACCCCAACCCCAAGTCGACTACAGAAAGCGCCCGCCCCCCACGGGCGCTTTCTCATGTCTGGGGTCGCGATTGCTTCCGGTTGCCTACGCTTCAAGCTCGGCAAGGCGCACCCCATGACGGAGCGTGTGGGAACGCCAATGCATGAATCGCGTGTCCCGGACGCGCTCAACGCGCAAGCGCTGCTGCGCAGAGCCGGGACCCAGCAGGCCCCGCGCTCGCTGCTGCATGGGCCCCGGCTCTGCAGCGCATCACTTCGTGCTGCGCAGCGTCCGGGGCACGAGAGTGAGTTGATGCACCGCTCTCTCATCCTCGTCATTGCGAGCGCAGCGAAGCAATCCAGACTGCCGCCGCGGAAAGATTCTGGATTGCTTCCGCCTTCGCCAAAAGCTTCGGCGGACAAGTCGCTGCGCTCGCAATGACGGCGTGTGGAGCGGCAATGCATGAATTGCGTGTCCCGGACGCGCTGCAGCGCTCTTGCGCTGCTGCGCAGAGCCGGGACCCAGCAGGCCGCACATTCGCTGATGCATGGGCCCCGGCTCTGCAGCGCATCACTTCGTGCTGCGCTGCGTCCGGGGCACGAGAGCGTCAGTGAATGATTGAACATGGGATCGCATCCTCGCGGCGTATGTTGCCCGAGCTTTGCTTGATCGCTTCGCCCTCTGAATTGGAAAAGGGCGCAGGGAAGGCCGGGAGCCGGTGGCTCCCATGGACCGCCATGCCAAGGGCAGACTGCGTGTGCTGCTGCATAGCGGAGAACAGGGCAACCGGGACATCCCGGCCTTCCCTGCGCAGTGGTTGGAACGGCTTATGTCGTGCTCTCCCCGGGGAGCGTTGCACTATTGCCCCCGTCGCCTTGCGGATCACTGATGCGCAGGCCCGGTCGGGCCGCCGCATCACCGCAACACTTAGCGCACAGACCCCGGGCGCCAGGACCACACGATTTTGCCGTACGCCGATCGCACCGGTCGTGTGCGCGACGGCCTTGCTCACGGTTGCCCGCCCTGCAAGACCCTTCGCGCCGATGCCATCGGCGTCCACCGCCGCCCGGCCCGCGTTCGTGACGATCGCGATACGCCCCTCTTCCTTGGGCCGGGTTGCGCGACACATACGTCATTTCCGAATTTCGGTAAAGAGGAATATTTTCGGCGGCGCGGGTTGACCGAGGGCTTGTGTGTTTTGCCCGTCAGGCAACGCAAGCTGTTGATGCGCCGGGTGCGTTAGCGGGCGACCGCGCGCAAGCGGGGGCGGCCGCTAACCCACCGATTGGGCAACTTGCGCAAGAAGCGGTGGATTACGCTTCGCTAATCCACCCTACCGGTCTTGCTCACGCCTCGCGCAGTTCAGACGGCGTCGCGCCGAAGCGCTTGCGGAAGGCGCGATTGAAATAGGACAGATCGGCGAAGCCCGAGGAATGTGCGATGTCGCTGATCTTGCGCGCCCTGGCGCGGGGATCGCCGAGCAGCTTGCGTGCCTGCAGCAGACGCTGCTCCAGCACGAATTCGGTGAAGGTCGTGCCGGCCTGCTCGAACAGACGTTGCGCCTGACGCGGGCTGAGCCCCGAGCGCGTCGCGACCTCGGACAGGCACAGATCGTTGCGGCCGAGCGCGGCCATCACGTCGGCACGCATCAGGTCGAGCCGCGCCGCCGCGTGGCCGCGGCCGCGCGCGAGACTCGCGTGCTCGGCATCGGTGCCGAGCAGGAGGCCGACGAGATCGACCATGTGCTGCGCGGTCAGGCGCTGGCCCACCGCGTCGAGATGCGGCGCGTGATTGGCGGCGAGCGCATGGTAGCGGAAGATGGTCTCGGCGACGGCGCCGTCGGAGAGCACTTGCGACAGCTTGCCCTCGGCGCGCGGATTGATGTCGAGCAGCGCGCGGCGCGGCATGCGGATGCTGGTGAAGCGGTCCTCAATGGTGTGCCCGACGGTGCCGGTGATGCTCATGTCGACGAGCACCATCTGGGCGGGCGCAAGCTCGACGGTGTGGCCGTTCTGCCCGACGCGGACGCGGCCGGCATGGGCGGCGATCAGGACGAGGTCGTCGCTGCCGTCGGCGAGATGGCTCTGGGTGCGGGAATATTGCGCGGAGGCGCCTTCGGGAATGACGAGCGTGATGTTGTCGACCACGCTGACCTGGAGCCGGCAATCGATGCTGTCACCATGGCTCGGTCCGATGTCGAGGCCGCAGGGACCGACGGCCCGCTCGCGCCAATGCTCGAACGCCGCACCCTGCGGCAGTCCCGTATATTGGTGAACGACGATGCCCGGCGTTTTCGCTGCATCCATTTGATCTCTAGCCCCTCTTTCGGCTCCGCGATCGGCGGCGCCGACTGCAATTTCCGGAAATTTGACGCCACGGATTGCGGCGAGGTTCAAATCGGGGGCCGATTCAGGGGGGCTTGTCGGGATGCGACGGCGGGATGGACGCTGGCGACAGGGATCTTGTAGCCCGCACGGAGCGCAAGCGGAATGCGGGACGGCGGCCCCGGATTACGCTTGCGCTCCATCCGGGCTACGGCACCTATTTCTTCGCGGGCGCCTGCGGCTGGGACGGCGGCACGGTCTCGATCAGCTTGCCGGAAAACACCGGGGCCGAGGTCGGCCGGCCGTCGGGTGAGCCGCCGGCCTGCTCGACGGTGACGGCGTAGATCGCGGCGTTGACGATCTCGGCATCGTAGGAGGCGAGCAGCGGACGCGCGGTGAAATCACTGGCGCCGATCACGCCGAGCGAGCGCGGGCGCGGCAGCTTGTCGGAGATCAGCCAGAGCTCGAAGCTCTTGCCGGGCTCCGGCGTCGCGCCGACCTTGCGCACCGTGAAATTGCGCGTCGCGCCGTCGACGGTGAGAATGAAAGCGGGACCGCCGGCCTGGCCCTGCAACAGCGCGACATATTGCGCGGAGGCGGCGAGCGGCGCGGCGGGCGCCTTCACTTCCACGGTCTGGATGCGCGGAGCGGGACGCAAGCCGTTCGGCAGCGCGTCGGGCAGGAAGATCTGGAGCGACAGCGTCACGAGCAGCGCCGCCGCGAGCGCTCCGGCGACGGATGCGATGGAGCGCCAGCGTTTGACGCGGCCCTCGAGGCGAATCACGTTGCCATCGTCGACGACCGCCGCCTGCGGCGCGCGCGCGACGGCTAGATCCGGGGCATGGACCTGCGGGATGAATTGCGGCGCGACGTCGGGAAGCGTATCCGGCTCCGGTCGCGGCATGTCCGGCGGCGCGGCCTCGGCCTGCGACCCCGCCGGTGTCGGCGAAGCCTCCGTCGCCGGCTCTGCTGCCTCCGCAGCGGGCAGCCCCGGTGCAGGCGGAGGTGGCGGCGAAGCTTCCGCAAGCGCGGGCGGCTGCTGCGCCTGCGCCGTGCGCGCGATCTCGGCCCTGATGTTCTCCCACACGATCGGCCGCGGCTCGATCGAGCCGACCATCTGGTTGAGACCGCCGAGCCGGAAGGACCAGGCCTGCACGACCGCGGCGAACGCCTCGTCCACCGCCATCATGGTCTCGACCTGCGCGCGCTCGTCGGCATCGAGCGTGCCGAGCGCATATTCCGCGGCGAGCGCGATATGGTCCTCGGTATAGGCCATCACGTTCCCTCACCTCTCCCGAAGGGAGAGGTCGGATCGCATCGCAAGATGCGGTCCGGGTGAGGGGTTACGCTCCCACATGAAAGCTGCGGCCCCTCACCCGGCGCTACGCGCCGACCTCTCCCCGACGGGGAGAGGTGGATCGTCGTTGCCGCTCTGGTTCGTGCCACTCTCATCATCCTCTATAGTCCGAGGCACTCCCGGATATCCAACATGCTGCGCCGGAGCCACGTCTTCACCGTGTTGACGGGGGCTGCGAACTTCTCCGCCAATTGCTCGCGGCTCCAGCCGTTGTAATAGGCGAGAAGCACGAGCCGCTGACGGTCCGGCTCGAGCCGGCCGATGCATTCCAAGAGCCGCTTCAGCTCTTCGGTCATCTCCCGGCGCGCCAGCGGGTCGGGACTGTCGGCCGCAACCTCCATCGCCTGAGGCTCTTCCTCGATGGAGGTCTCCGACTTCTTGCGGACGACGTCGATCGCGCCGTTGCGCGCAATCGAGGCCATCCACGTGATCGGCGACGACAGCGCCGGATTGAACCGGCCGGCGCCGTTCCAGATCTTGACGTAGGTCTCCTGAATGACCTCCTCTGCGAGATCCTGCCGGCGCAAGATACGGAGCACGACGCCATAGAGTTTCGCGCGCGTGGCGGCGTAGAGGCGCTCGAACGCGGCCTGATCGCCCTTCGCCACCGCCTCGATCAACCCGACCAGTTCTGCTGGCGTCAGCATTCAGCCCCCTGACACACGGTCCGCCGCTTGCCGTCACCTCTCCCCGATGGGGAGAGGTTGATTTGCGCAGCAGATCGGGTGAGGGGGCGCAGGGCTAACGGGGGACCGTCACCCCTCACCCGGCGCTCCGCGCCGACCTCTCCCAAGGGGGAGGTGGGCACCGCCGTCGCTGGCACAGCATTCATCCCCACCACCATAGCGCGCGGCCAAGCCGACCACCAAGGGGCGCGGCGCCACGCTGTGGACAGCACATGCGAAAACCCGGACCTTGCGGGTCCGGGTTCTGCGGATTTCTTGGTAGCCTTGCTTGTCGGCCGTCAGGCGACGGCGCCGATCCGGGCGCGCATCAGGCCGATGCTGTCGAGGTCGGCCTGCTCGCGGGCATTCTCTTCGGCGCGCTCGCGGGCCTGGTCGCGCTCGTCGAGCAGCTCGACCTTCTTCAACTCCTCGAAGGCCTCGGCCAGCGCGGCCTTGGCTTCGTCGAGCTGGCCCTTGAGCTCGTCGGCGGAGCGGGTCAGGTTCTCGCGGCGCTGGATCGCGGCCTTGGCGTAGGTCGGGTAGGCGAAGTGCGAGGGATCGTTGATCCCGGCGCGCTCCTGCTCGGTCTGGATCTCGCGTTCGAGATCGACCGACATCCGCTGGAAATCGGCGATCATGGTCTCGATCTGGGTGACCCGGCGGCGCTTCTCGTCGACCTGAAACTTCTTCAGGCGAATGAGGGTATCTCGTGACTTCATCGACTCGTACTCCCCAGAAGTCCCCCCGCTGCACGTGGGACGATACCGGTCACCCCACGGGCCCGATGGAGGCCCAGACCGGCTCTGCTACTCTGTGGGATCGGATGATGACCGGACAAAGTTAGCGTTCCGTTTCCAAATTACCGAGGATGTGAGCCAACTGGCGGTAGCCGTCTGCCAGTGACGCATTTTCGTCCTTGCGCTGGCGCAGGAAGGCCTCCAGCGGCTCGTGCAGGCGGATTGCCTCGTCGACCTCGGGGCTGGAGCCGGCCCGGTAGGCGCCGAGCCGGATCAATTCCTCCATGTCGGCATAGGTCGCCATCACCTGGCGCGCCTTCTGGATGACGGGCCAGAATTGCGGATCGGCCGATTTCGGCATGGTGCGGGAGACGGATTTGAGGATGTTGATCGCGGGGTAGCGGCCGCGCTCGGCGATCGAGCGCTGCATCACGATGTGTCCGTCGAGAATGCCGCGCACGGCGTCCGCGATCGGCTCGTTGTGATCGTCGCCGTCCACCAGCACCGTGAAGATCGCGGTGATGGCGCCCTCCCCCAGGCCCGGGCCGGCGCGCTCCAGAAGCTTCGGCAACTCGGTGAAAACGGTCGGCGTATAGCCCTTGGCCGTCGGCGGCTCGCCGGCGGACAGGCCGATCTCGCGCTGGGCCATGGCAAAGCGCGTCACCGAGTCCATCAGGCACAGCACGTCCTTGCTCTCGTCGCGAAAATATTCGGCGACCGCGAGCGTCAGATACGCCGCCTGGCGTCGCATCAGCGCCGGCTCGTCGGAGGTCGCGACCACCACGACGGAGCGCGCCAGGCCCTCCTCGCCGAGGTCGTCCTGCAGGAACTCCTGCACCTCGCGGCCGCGTTCGCCGATCAGCCCGATGACGCTGACATCGGCGTCGACGTTGCGCGCGAGCATCGACAGCAGCACCGACTTACCGACGCCGGAGCCGGCGAAGATGCCCATGCGCTGGCCGCGGCAGCAGGTGAGGAACGTGTTCATCGCGCGCACGCCGAGATCGAGCGGGTTGCCGACGCGCTTGCGCGAATGCGCCGGCGGCGGCGTATTGCGGAACGGCATCGGCGAGGCGCCTTGCGGCAGCGGTCCCTTGCCGTCGATCGGCTCGCCCAGCGCGTTGACGACGCGGCCGAGCCAGGCCGACGAGGGCCGCACCAGATTGGCGGCGTTGGCGATGACAGCCTTGCAGCCGCGGCGCACGCCGTCGAGGCCGGCGAACGGCATCACGACGGCATTGTTGCCGGAGAAGCCGATCACCTCGCAAGGAATCGAACGGTTGGCGCCGGTCTCGATCACCAGCCGCGCGCCGACCGACATGGCGTGAATGGGACCGGCCACCTCGACCATCAGGCCGCGGACGCCGACCACGCGGCCGTAAATATTGATGCCGTCGATGTCGCCGATCTGTTCGGCAAGAGCCTTCATCGGGAAGCCTTCATCAGGAGCGCGCGTTCAATATGAGGGCCTTCATGTAATGGGTCGCCTTCGCGAATTCCCGGCCGCCGCAGCGATCCCCGGGACTTCACGGAGGAAACCTTAAGTTTCGCCATATTTCTGAACGCCGCTTAACTTCGTGTTTACCCGCATCATTAATCATTGCGTCACTGTCTTTGTGACTGAGCGTGGCTCCCCTTCAGAAGAAGGCTGAGTCGCGGGAGTCGGTTAGGCCCGTCTCTTAAAGTGGAACTTGAACGGAGCTGGGTGACGAAAGCTGCTTCACCGCAAGACCTTAGGGCGATTCGACAAAAATTGCACCCGAGGGACTTGCGTTCCAGAATCAGGATTTGTTAACCATCTGTTGTCAGGATCCGAATCAGTTGTTCAAAGGCGTTTTGTTGAGTGCCGCGAATGCGGCCGACCTGACGCCCAGGAGCGGCGACTATGGGGAACTGGCATGCGCGTTTTGCTGATTGAAGATGACAGCGCCGTCGCGCAGTCGATCGAGCTGATGTTGAAGTCGGAGAGCTTCAACGTCTACACGACCGATTTGGGGGAAGAAGGCGTCGATCTCGGTAAATTATACGATTACGACATTATCCTTCTCGACCTCAACCTGCCCGACATGTCCGGATACGACGTGCTCAAGCAGCTCCGGGTCTCCAAGATCAAGACACCGATTCTGATCCTCTCCGGCCTCGCCGGCATCGAGGACAAGGTCAAGGGTCTCGGCGTCGGCGCCGACGACTACATGACCAAGCCCTTCCACAAGGACGAGCTGGTGGCCCGCATCCACGCGATCGTGCGCCGCTCCAAGGGCCATGCCCAGTCGGTCATCCAGACCGGCGACCTCGTCGTCAACCTCGACACCAAGACGGTGGAAGTCGGCGGCCAGCGCGTGCATCTGACCGGCAAGGAATACCAGATGCTGGAGCTGCTCTCGCTCCGCAAGGGCACCACCCTCACCAAGGAAATGTTCCTCAACCACCTCTATGGCGGCATGGACGAGCCGGAGCTGAAGATCATCGACGTCTTCATCTGCAAGCTCCGCAAGAAGCTGGCCAACGCCTCCGAGGGCCGCAACTTCATCGAGACCGTGTGGGGCCGCGGCTACGTGCTGCGCGAGCCGCACGAGGCCGACGAACGCATCCCCGCCTGACCTCTATAGGGTTACGTCGCGAGCCCTCGGGCTCGCTCCTCCCAGCCTGGACCCCGCCGCAAATGGCGGGGTTTTGTTTTTGGGGGACGGGATTTCTCCCTCTCCCGCTTGCTTGCGGGAGAGGGTCGGGGAGAGGGTTTCTCCACATCGGGACAATCCCTGTGTGGAGAGAGCCCCCACCCGGCGCTCCGCGCCGACCTCCCCCGCAAGCGCAGGGCTATCGCATATGGGAGCGATCTCGCCCGTGGCCATCCTTCGAGACGCCCGCCGTTGGCGGGCCCTCAGGATGAGGACCAGGTGCGCGGCACCAGTCTCAACGAGCACCGATGCTGCTTAGCCTCATCCTGAGCCGCCAGCGCCAAAACCGGCACTGCACACGGACCATGAACACGGTATCGTTGGCTGCGGAGCGCCGCCGGGAGACAGTGTGGCTGCTTGATCCTCTGGTGCGCCTGGTTGCCCGGCAGATGCTGTCCAGGATGCCGAAGGCACCGGCAACGCCGGCGCAACGCGTCCTGGACTGCATCGAGCACGGCGCTACCATATCGCTCAAGGGCGATCTCCCCTTGACCACGGGTAGGAGGTCCTACGGCGGCTACGCTTCCGGCACACCCTCGACGAACAGCAGCCGGCGTTCCAGCGCCGTCTGCCGCAACTTGAGCACCTCGGCATATTCCGGCGAGGCGTACCATGCCTTCAGCCTCGCCATCGACGGAAATTCGACGATGACGATCGCCTTCGCCGGGAGGTTGCCTTCGGCAAGCTCGGCCTTGCCGCCACGGGCGAGATAACGTCCGCCGTACTGCGCGATCGTCTTCGCGGCGAGCGTGCGATAGGCTTCGAATCCGCCCGCGTCGCACATCTCGACTTCGGAGATCACATAGGCTGTCATGCGCGGCCTCAGGCAATCGTATTGACGATACCGCCTTCTGCGCGCAGCGCCGCGCCGTTGGTGGCGGATGCCTGCTTCGAGGCGACGTAGACCACCATGTTGGCGATCTCGTCGACGCCAGCAAAGCGCTGGAGCAGCGAGCTCGGGCGATGCTGCTTGACGAAATTGGCGGCGGCCTCGTCTACCGACTGGCCGTTCTGCCTGGCGAGATCCTTCACGAAAGTCTCGACGCCCTCCGACATGGTCGGGCCCGGCAGCACGGAGTTGACGGTGACACCGGTGCCGCGGGTGAGCTGCGCCAGGCCGCGGGCGACCGAGAGCTGCGCCGTCTTGGTCATGCCGTAATGGATCATCTCGACGGGAATGTTGAGGCCGGACTCCGAGGAGATGAAGACGATACGGCCCCAATTGCGCTGGAGCATGCCCTTCATGTAGGCCCGCGACAGCCGCACGCCGCTCATGACGTTGACCTCGAAGAAGCGGCTCCAGTCCTCATCGGGAATGTCGAAGAAGTCCTTGGGCTCGAAGATGCCGGCATTGTTGACGAGGATGTCGACGTCCGGCAGCGCCGCCACGAGCGCCTTGCAGCCCGCGGCGGTCGAGACGTCGGCGGCGACGCCGCGGACCCTGGCGCCCGTCCCTTCCAGCTTGCGCACGGCCGCATCGACCTTGTCCTGGCCGCGGCCGTTGATCACGACGCTGGCGCCGGAGGCCGCCAAGCCTTTGGCGATGGCATGGCCGATGCCGGCGGTCGAGCCGGTCACCAGGGCGGTTTTTCCGGAAAGGTCGATGTTCATGTAATATCTCCATCAGATCGATGACGTGGATATCGGACGCGGTACACCGGCCCGCAATCGGAGCTCACCAATCAGTGAGGCGCTCGGCGCCGTTCCGGCAGCAATGGGGCGCCCCGGCTCGACCGCAGGTGGAATGATTATTGCTAACCCAGACCCGAGCATCCTCGCTCATGCGAACACGGAAGGACGAAGCAATGAAGAGAACCGCCCTCACTGTTACGCTCGGGTTGCTCGGCCTGATGGGCAGCAATTCGCTCGCGCCAGCGCAAGCGGTCTACCCGGACAAGGCCCTGCAATTGGTCGTCCCCTTCCCGCCCGGCGGCGCCTCCGACGTGGTGGCGCGCATCATCGGCGGCGAGTTGGAGACGCGGCTCGGCAAGCCCGTGATCATCATCAACCGCCCCGGCGGCGGCACCACGATTGCGGCCAAGGAAGTCGCGCGAGCGGCGCCGGACGGATACACCGTGTTCTTCAGCTCGAACTCGAGCTTCACGCTGCCGGCAGCCGTCAAGGAAACCGTGCCTTACGACGCGGCCAAGGATTTCGAGCCGCTCGGCCAGGTCGGCAAGATCACGCTGGTGCTGGTCACCTACAAGGACAATCCGGTCAAGGACGTGGCTGCGCTCGTCGCTGAAGCCAAGGCCAATCCCGACAAGCTCTCGCTGGCATCCTTCGGCGTCGCGACCGTCTCGCACTTTGCCGGCGAATTGTTCAAATCGGCGGCCGGGATCAAGATGGTCCACCTGCCCTACAAGGGCAGCGCGCCGGCTATGAACGACCTCATCGGCAAGCACATCCAGTACCACGTCGACACGGTGATCGCGGTCAAGCCGCAGATCGAGGCGGGCACCGTCAAGGTGCTCGCCGCGTTCTCGGCCAAGCGCACGCCGTTCCTGCCTGACGTGCCGACACTCGCCGAACTCGGCTATGGCAACATCGACTTCGCCTCATGGGGCGCCGTGGTCGCTCCCAAGGGCCTGCCGCCGGCCGTTCACGACAAGCTCTCGGCAACGCTGGAGGAGACGATCAAGAATCCTTCCGTGGCCGAGCGCTTCGCCAAGGTCGGCTTCGAGCCCGGCTTCGCGCGCTACAGCGATTGGGCGGGAGCGATCGGCAAGGAGACCGCCGACATGAAGGACATCGCGCAAAAGGCGGGGATCAAGGAGGAATAGTCAGTCCCGCGCATCGGCGCAGGTCCCAGACGCAAAAACGGCGCCCGAGGGCGCCGTTTTCAATCCGTATCCGCTGAGTGGCTTACGCCGCCTCGGCTTCCTTTTCCAGCACGGGGCCGGAATCCTGGCCCTTGGCATCGACGTCGCGGTCGACGAACTCGATCACGGCCATCGCGGCGTTGTCGCCGTAGCGGAAGCCGGCCTTGATGATGCGGGTGTAGCCGCCCTGGCGGTCCTTGTAGCGGGTCGCCAGCGTGTCGAAGAGCTTCTTGACCATGTCGACGTCGCGCAGCTCCGAGATCGCCTGGCGGCGCAGCGAGAGGCCGCCCTTCTTGCCGAGGGTGACGAGCTTCTCGACGATCGGACGGAGCTCCTTGGCCTTCGGCAGGGTGGTGACGATCTGCTCGTGCTTGATCAGCGCGGCCGCCATGTTGGCGAACATCGCCTTGCGATGCTCGGCCGTGCGGTTGAGCTTCCGATGAACCTTGCCGTGACGCATGTGAGTAGTCCTTCTCGATTGTGTCGCGGTGGTTCAGCGACTGGTTTCAGGTGGGCTTCCTGCGTTCGCCCTGTGAGTCATTCCGGGGTGGCTCGCAGAGCCGAACCCAGAATCTCGAGGTTCCGGGTTCGATGCTCGCGCATCGCCCCGGAACGACAAAATCAGTAATGATCCTCGAAGCGCTTGGCGAGCTCGTCGATGTTCTCCGGCGGCCAGCCCGGCACTTCCATGCCGAGATGCAGACCCATCTGGGCCAGCACTTCCTTGATCTCGTTCAGCGACTTGCGGCCGAAGTTCGGGGTGCGGAGCATTTCCGCTTCGCTCTTCTGCACGAGGTCGCCGATATAGACGATGTTGTCGTTCTTCAGGCAGTTGGCCGAACGCACCGACAGCTCGAGCTCGTCCACCTTCTTGAGGAAGGCCGGGTTGAAAGCGAGGTCCGGGATGATCTCCTGGGCGACTTCCTTGCGCGGCTCTTCGAAGTTGACGAACACGTTGAGCTGATCCTGCAGGATGCGGGCGGCGTAAGCCACCGAGTCATCCGGCGAGATCGCGCCGTTGGTCTCGATCGTCATGGTCAGCTTGTCGTAGTCGAGGATCTGGCCCTCGCGGGTGTTCTCGACCTTGTAGGAGACCTTGCGGACCGGCGAGTACAGGCTGTCGACCGGGATCAGGCCGATCGGCGCATCCTCGGGACGGTTGCGCTCGGCGGGCACGTAGCCCTTGCCGGTGGCGACCGTGAACTCCATGCGGATCTCGGCGCCCTCGTCGAGGGTGCAGATCTGCAGGTCCGGGTTGAGCACGACGACGTCGCCGACGGTCTGGATGTCGCCGGCGGTGACGACGCCCGGGCCCTGCTTCTTCACGACCATGCGCTTGGGGCCTTCGCCCTGCATCTTGATCGAGATGTCCTTGATGTTGAGCACGATATCGGTGACGTCCTCACGGACGCCCGCGATCGAGGAGAACTCGTGCAGCACGCCGTCGATGTGCACCGACTGCACCGCCGCGCCCTGGAGCGAGGAGAGCAGGATGCGGCGCAGCGCATTGCCGAGCGTCTGGCCGAAGCCACGCTCGAGCGGCTCGGCGACGATCGTCGCGAAACGCGAGGAATCGCTGCCGGGCGTAACCTGGAGCTTGTTCGGCCGAATCAGTTCTTGCCAATTTTTCTGGATCGTCACTGTTTCACCCATACAGGCCAGTCGAACTGCCATTGCAGACACTGGCGTTGGAGAAAGGCCGCAGGTCGCACCCGCGGCTTCTTGCAAAGTCGTTGCGGGCGCCGATGCGCCCGCAACTCGTAAAAATCAAACGCGACGACGCTTGCGCGGACGGCAACCGTTGTGCGGGATCGTGGTCACGTCGCGGATCGAGGTGACGGTGAAGCCGGCGGCCTGAAGCGCGCGGAGCGCCGATTCGCGACCCGAACCGGGACCGGCGACTTCGACTTCCAGCGTGCGCATGCCGTGCTCCTGCGCCTTCTTTGACACGTCCTCGGCGGCAACTTGCGCGGCGTACGGGGTCGACTTGCGCGAGCCCTTGAAGCCCATCGTGCCGGCGGAGGACCAGGCAATCGTGTTGCCCTGCGCGTCGGTGATGGTGATGGTCGTGTTGTTGAACGACGAGTTCACATGCGCGACGCCGGAGGCGATGTTCTTGCGCTCACGACGACGAACGCGGGTGGCTTCCTTGCCCATTGAGTCCCTTTCCTGAAGATCTCAAACGCCGCCGTAATGCCAGCGGCTACACCTGTGGAACGAAAGGCGCGCGGCGACCGGCTCATCCCCGGTTCGCCGCACGCCGCGATTGGATTCGAAAACTTACTTCTTCTTGCCGGCGATGGCTTTCGCCGGACCCTTGCGCGTGCGCGCATTGGTGTGGGTGCGCTGGCCGCGCACCGGCAGACCGCGACGATGACGCAGACCGCGATAGCAGCCGAGGTCCATCAGACGCTTGATGTTGATACCGACCTCGCGGCGCAGGTCGCCCTCGACCAGATAGTCGCGGTCGATCACTTCGCGGATCTGGAGCACTTCAGCATCGCTGAGCTGATTGACGCGACGATCCACGGGGATCTTCACCTTCTCCAGGATCTCACCGGCGATCTTCTGACCGATACCATGGATGTACTGGAGCGCGATCAGCACGCGCTTGTTGGTGGGAATGTTCACGCCGGCAATACGGGCCACGGCCTTCTCTCCTGTTGCCGATCCTCGTCAGGATCGGGCTTTAAGTGCTTGTGTTCTCGGGCAGGTGTTCACAAACGCGAACACGACGCCCTCCCCCGGTCTTCCTGGGGCCCGGCATCGTCTGAAACTATCCGACTTGGATGCGGGGCTTATTAGGGGATTCCGGGGGCTTTCGTCAACCGCTGCTAGCGCTTGGCTCGCTTTTTCGTGACCTTTTTTGCAGCCTTCCTGGCACCCTTCTTGACCGCCTTCTTGGCGGCCTTTTTCACCGCTTTCTTGACGGTCTTCCTGGCCGCCGTCTTGCGACCCTTGACGGCCTTCTTGGCCGCCTTTTTGGCGGATTTGGCCGGTTTGGCGGCCTTTTTGCCTGCTTTCACCGCCTTTTTGGCCGATTTCTTCGCCGCCTTGGCCTTCTTGGCCGGGGCGGCCTTGGCCGCGCTCCTGGTCTTTGCCTTGGTCTTGGCCTTGGTGGCTTCCTTGGTCTGCATCTTGGCGTCAGCCGCGCCCAGTGCCTGGAGCTGGCGATCGATGGCGCGGGTGACCTCGTCGATGGCCATCATGCCGTCGATGGTGGAGAGCTTCCGACGCTCGGAATAGTAGTGAATCAGCGGTTCCGTCTGGCTGCGGTAGCTGGCTAACCGCTTGGTCAGGACCTCCGGCGTGTCGTCGAGACGGACCTCCTCGCCGCGCTCCCGCATCTGGGCGACGCGGGTCTCGACCCGGTGCAGCAGCGCGCTCTCGTTGACACGGAGCTCGATCACGGCGTCGAGCTTGAGACGCTTGTCCTTGAGCAACTGGTCCAGCGCCTCGGCCTGCGGCACGGTGCGCGGGAAGCCGTCGAGGATGAAACCGTTCTTGGCGTCCCGCTGGTCGATGCGATCGGAGATGATTCCGACGACGACCTCGTCGGGCACGAGGCCGCCGCTGGCCATGATCTCCTTGGCCTTCAACCCGACCGGCGTTCCGGCCGCCACCGCGGCACGCAGCATATCGCCGGTCGAGAGCTGGACGATGCCGTAGCGCTGCACCAGCAGCTGCGCCTGCGTCCCCTTGCCCGACCCCGGCGGTCCCAGAAGTATAATTCTCATCGGCGTACGCCCCCCGGATTGGTGAGCGATACGTCGCGCACCCGTGTTTGAAAAATCGAGAACAGTGCAAACCACAATCGGCGCTGCACCGCTACCCTACCATAGGGCAGCAGATGGGTGGACGCCAAGAAGGGCTTTGAAATCAGTGATTGCAGAGCAGTGAGAGCAGCCCTGCCGAAGCGACCGAGCGGTCGCCTCAGAGGCCGCGCGCTGCTTGCGCGGCGAATCGGCGGCGCGGTTCGCGCCGCCTTCAGAGCACGCCGCCTTTAGCGGCGGCGACCGCGCAGCTTCGATTTGCGGATCAGGCCTTCATACTGGTGCGCCAGCAGATAGCCCTGCACCTGTGCCACCGTATCCATGGTGACGCTGACGACGATCAGCAGCGAGGTGCCGCCAAAGTAGAACGGCACCGAGGCGTACGAGATCAGGATCTCCGGAATCAGGCAGACGATCGCCAGATAGATCGCGCCGAGCACGGTGATGCGCGAGAGCACATAGTCGATATATTCGGCGGTGCGCTCGCCGGGCCGGATGCCCGGAATGAAGCCGCCGTGCTTCTTCAGATTGTCCGCGGTCTCGGTCGGGTTGAACACGATCGCGGTGTAGAAGAAGGCGAAGAACACGATCAGTGCCAGATACATGAACAGGAACAGCGGACGGCCGTGGCCGAGCTGAGTGGTAATCCACTGGAACCACTCCGGCCCACTGCCCGCGTTGAAATTCGCGACCGTCGTCGGCAGCAGCAGCAGTGAGGACGCGAAGATCGGCGGGATCACACCGGAAGTGTTGAGCTTGAGCGGTAGATGCGAGGACTGGCCCTCGAACATCTTGTTGCCGACCTGGCGCTTCGGATACTGGATCAGGAGGCGGCGCTGCGCGCGCTCCATGAAGACGATGAAGGCGATCACGGCGACGGCCATGATGATGACGACCAGAATCAGGCCGGTCGACATCGCGCCCTGACGGCCGAGCTCGAGCATGTTGGCGAGCGCGGCGGGCAGCTCGGCGACGATGCCGGCGAGAATGATCAGCGAGATGCCGTTGCCGATGCCGCGCGAGGTGATCTGCTCGCCCAGCCACATCAGGAACATGGTGCCGCCGGTCAGCGTGATAGAGGTCGAGAGCAGGAAGAACAATCCGGGCTCGCTGACGACATTGCCGGCGCCCTGAAGTCCTACCGCGATGCCGTAGGACTGGAACGCGGCCAGAATCACCGTGAGATAGCGGGTATACTGATTCAGCGTCTTGCGGCCGGCTTCGCCTTCCTTCTTCAGCGCCTCGAGCTGCGGCGAGACGGTGGTGAGGAGCTGGATGATGATCGAGGCCGAGATATACGGCATGATGTTCAGCGCGAAGATCGCCATGCGGTTGATGCCACCGCCCGCGAACATGTTGAACATGCCGAGGATGCCGCCGGCCTGCGAGCGGAACACCTGTTCCCAGGCACTGGGGTCGATGCCGGGCAGCGGAATGTAAGTCCCGAGCCGATAAACGAGCAGCGCACCCAGGGTGAACCAGATGCGCTTCTTCAGTTCGTCAGCCTTGGCGAACGCACTGAAATTGAGATTGGCTGCCAGTTGTTCCGCTGCAGAGGCCATCTTGGACTTTCTCCCGCCGCCTATCGCGCCGTCATGCCCGCGGCCGGGCTACATTATACCGGACACCGGACATTATCTGGGGCTCGGCTTCGATAAGTCCATCGTCCCACATGCGTAAAGGCCCGCGCGCCGCGGGCCGATGACGCAGTTGTTACGCCGCCTCGCCTTCTTCCTTGGCAGGGGCGAGAATCTTCACCGATCCGCCGGCCTTCTCGACCGCTTCGATCGCGGTCTTGCTGGCGCCGTGGACTTCGATGTTGAGCTTGGACTTGAGCTCGCCACGGCCGAGCAGCCGCAGGCCGCCCTTGGCGCGGCGCAGCACGCCGCCCTTCACCAGGGCCTCGACGTTTACGACGCTACCGGCGTCGATCTTCTTGGCATCGACCGCTTCCTGGAGCCGGTCGAGATTGATCTCGGCGAACTCGACGCGGAAGATGTTGTTGAAGCCGCGCTTGGGCAGACGGCGATGCATCGGCATCTGGCCGCCTTCGAAACCCTTGA
This sequence comes from Bradyrhizobium sp. WBOS08, assembly GCF_024585125.1. Taxonomy (NCBI): domain Bacteria; kingdom Pseudomonadati; phylum Pseudomonadota; class Alphaproteobacteria; order Hyphomicrobiales; family Nitrobacteraceae; genus Bradyrhizobium; species Bradyrhizobium sp. WBOS08. Next base: position 842,240 of record NZ_CP028988.1, read on the forward strand.
TGCGCACGCCGGAACGCGCGGTCTGGCCCTTGCCGCCGCGGCCGGACTGCTTGCCCTTGCCCGAACCGATGCCGCGGCCGACGCGCATACGCTTCTTGCGCGAGCCGGCGTTGTCGGCGATATCGCTGAGCTTCATCGCCCTTCTCCTTGTGTCTTGCGCCTGATCTTCGCCGAAAACGGGTAGCCCGCCGTTCGGGATCCTGCGCCTTTGCTTACTTCTCGTCGACGATGCGGACGAGATGGTGAACCTTCTCGATCATGCCACGGACCGCCGGCGTATCCGGCAGTTCGCTGGTGCGGCCGATCTTGTTGAGCTTGAGCCCGATCAGCGTCGAGCGCTGCGAGTGATGGCGGCGGATCGCGCTGCCGGTCTGCTCGAGCTTGATCGTCTTTGCGGCCTTGGCCATGGGAGTCTACTCCGAAAAGCTTCCGTTAGTCGGCAGCCGCCTCGGCGTCGCCACCGATACGGCGGGACTGGAGGGTGGACACCTTGATATTGCGGCGGGCAGCGACCGAGCGCGGCGAGTCCTGGTGCTTCAGCGCGTCGAAGGTCGCACGAACCATGTTGTAGGGGTTCGACGATCCGATCGACTTCGCCACCACGTCCTGGACGCCGAGCGTCTCGAACACGGCGCGCATCGGACCGCCGGCGATGATGCCGGTACCGGCCGGAGCCGCACGCAGGTAGACGCGGCCCGCGCCATGACGGCCGGCGATGTCGTGATGCAGCGTACGGCCCTCGCGCAGCGACACGCGGGTCAGGTTGCGCTTGGCGGATTCGGTTGCCTTGCGGATCGCCTCGGGCACTTCGCGCGCCTTGCCGTGACCGAAGCCGGCGCGGCCCTTCTGGTCGCCGATCACGACCAGCGCTGCGAAACCGAAGCGCTTGCCGCCCTTGACGACCTTGGCCACGCGATTGATGTGGACGAGCTTGTCGACGAACTCGCTGTCGCGCTCCTCGCGCTCCCTGCGTTCACGTCCGCCGCCGCGTTGATCGCGTCCACCACGTTGTTCGCGTTCAGCTGCCATGGTTTTTCCAATCCTTCAGAGGCTTACGCCTCAATCCTCAAATTCCGTTAGAAGCTCAGCCCACTCTCACGCGCAGCGTCGGCGAGAGCCTTGACGCGCCCGTGATAGAGGTAGCTGCCGCGATCGAACACGACTTCCTTGACACCCTTCTCGGCGGCGCGCTCGGCCAGCAGCTTGCCGACCGCCTTCGCCGCATCGATGTCGGCGCCGGTCTTGCCGCCGTCGCGCATCGACTTCTCGAGCGAGGAGGCAGAGGCCAGCGTCTCGCCCTTCAGGTCGTCGATGACCTGGGCGTAGATGTGCTTGGACGAGCGGAACACCGACAGACGCGGACGACCACCACCGGAGCGGCGCAGCTTCAGCCGCACACTCCGCTTGCGCCGGGCATTGGTAACCTTGGCTTTGGACATGACCGGCTCCGTTACTTCTTCTTGCCTTCCTTGCGGAAGATGAATTCGCCAACATACTTCACGCCCTTGCCCTTGTAGGGCTCCGGCGGGCGATAGCTGCGGATCTCGGCCGCGACCTGGCCGACACGCTGGATGTCGCTGCCCGACACCGTGATTTCGGTCGGCTTCGGCACCGTGATCGTGATCCCTTCCGGGATCGCGTAGACCACGTCGTGGCTGTAACCGAGCGCGAGCTGCAGGTTCTTGCCCTGCATCGCGGCGCGGTAACCGACGCCGGTGATCTCCAGCTTCTTCTCGAAACCCTTGGTGACGCCTTCGACCAGATTCGCGACCTGGGCGCGAGCGGTCCCGTACAGGGCGCGCGCGCGATTGGTCTCGAAGCGCGGCTGAACCTTGATCTGGCCGCTCTCGAGCTTCACCTCGACGTCGTCATGGACGACGAACTGAAGCTGGCCCTTCGGCCCCTTCATCTTGACGGTCTGCCCATCGACGGTCGCGGTAACACCCGACGGCACCGCCACAGGCCTTTTGCCAACACGTGACATGGATGAAAAATCCTTCTCAGAACACCGTGAAGAGGACTTCACCGCCCACATTCGCGTCGCGCGCGCTGTGGTCGGCCATGATCCCCTTCGGCGTCGACAACACCGAAATGCCGAGCCCGTTGTTGACCCGCGGCAGGTTCTTCACCGAGGCGTAGACACGGCGCCCGGGCTTGGAGACACGTTCGATCTCGCGGATGACGGGCTCGCCGTCGAAATACTTCAGCTCGATCTCGATCTCGCTGCGGCCCGAGGAATGCTCGAGCGTGGCGTAGCCGCGGATGTAGCCCTCGGTCTTGAGGACTTCGAGCACGTTCTCGCGCATCTTCGAGCCGGGCGTGGAGACCTTGCTCTTCGAGCGCATCTGCGCGTTGCGGATACGGGTGATCAGATCGCTGATTGGATCGTGCGTGGACATCTAAACGACCCTCCTTACCAGCTGGACTTCACGAGGCCCGGGACCATGCCCTTGGAGCCAAGTTCGCGCAGCGCGATACGGGACAGCTTGTTCTTGCGGTAGTTCGAGCGCGGACGGCCCGACAGCTCGCAACGCAGGCGGATGCGGGTCGCCGACGAGTTGCGCGGCATTTCCGCCAGCTTCAGGGTCGCGGCGAACCGCTCCTCCATCGGCAGCGTCTTGTCGGCGATGATCGCCTTCAACCGCTCGCGCTTGGCGGCGGCGTTCTTCACCATCCGCTTGCGCCGGTTGTTCTTCTCGACTGAACTCTTCTTTGCCATGCTTGGCTCCTGGGTATCCGCGTTTGAGAGGCTTTAGGTCAGCGTCTCACTGCCGGAACGGGAAATTGAAAGCGGTCAACAAGGCCCTCGCCTCTTCGTCGGTCTTGGCCGTGGTGCAGACGGTGATGTCCATGCCGCGGGCTTCCGTGACCTTGTCGAAGTCGATCTCGGGGAAAATGATGTGCTCCTTGATGCCGAGCGAGTAATTGCCGCGGCCGTCGAAGCTCTTCGGGTTCAGGCCGCGGAAGTCGCGGACGCGCGGCAGCGCGACCGTCACCAGGCGATCGATGAACTCGTACATGCGGGCCTTGCGGAGCGTGACCTTGCAGCCGATCGGCTGGTTCTCACGCAGCTTGAAGGTCGCGATCGCGATCCGCGAATAGGTCACGATCGCCTTCTGGCCGGCGATCTGGGTCAGCTCGGCAGCGGCGGTCTCGGCCTTCTTGCGGTCGTTGACGCTGTCGCCGACGCCCATGTTCAGCACGACCTTGTCCAGGCGCGGAACCTGCATGACGTTCTCATAACCGAACTTCTCGGTCAGAGCCGTGCGGATCTTCGCGTCGTATTCCGCGCGCAGGCGCGGGGTGTAAGCGGCCTCAGCCATCGATCTCAGCTCCCGAGCTCTTGGCGATGCGGACCTTCTTGCCGTCCGCCAGAATCTTGAATCCGACGCGGGTCGGCTTTCCGTCCTTGCCGACATACGCGATATTGGACAGTTGGATCGGCGACTCCTTGGAGATGATGCCGCCCTCCTGTGCCTGCGTCTGCTTCTGGTGACGCTTGACCATGTTGATGCCGCGCACCAGCGCCGTGCCGGCGTCGGGACGCACTTCGAACACTTCGCCGGTCCGGCCCTTGTCGCGACCGGTCAGCACGACGACCTTGTCGCCCTTGCGGATCTTCGCAGCCATCACAGCACCTCCGGCGCGAGCGAGATGATCTTCATGTGGTTCTTGGCGCGCAGCTCGCGCGGCACGGGCCCGAAGATACGGGTGCCGACCGGCTCGGACTGATTGTTGATCAGAACGGCGGCGTTGCGGTCGAAGCGGATGACCGAACCGTCGGCGCGGCGGATGTCCTTGCGGACGCGCACCACGACGGCCTTCATCACGTCGCCCTTCTTCACCTTGCCACGCGGAATCGCTTCCTTGATCGAGACGACGATGATGTCGCCGATCGTGGCGTAGCGGCGCTTGGAGCCTCCGAGCACCTTGATACACATGACACGGCGTGCGCCAGAATTGTCGGCCACGTCGAGGTTGGTCTGCATCTGAATCATTGATGCACCTCGTCCTCTTCTCTTTGCGCCAGCCCAGCCGGCGCTCAACATTTCCCTGAAGTCAGTCGGCTAAGGCCAACAGATCAGGCGCTTTTCTTGTGCTCGCCCCGGATCACGACCCAGCGCTTCAATTTCGAAATCGGCTTCGATTCCTCGATCCACACCATGTCGCCCGGCTTGAACTCGTTGCTCTCGTCGTGCGCGTGGTAGTTCTTCGAACGGCGGATCGTCTTCTTGTAGATCGGGTGCGTGAAGCGGCGGTCGACGCGCACCACGATGGTCTTGGCCTGCTTGTCGCTGACGACCACGCCCTGCAAAGTACGTTTCGGCATCTTCGTAAGCCTCTTACTTCTTCTTGGCGCGCGTCTGCGCGGCGACGGTCTTGATCCGGGCGATGTCACGGCGGGCCTCGCGCAGGCGCGAGGTGTTCTCGAGCTGCCCGGTGGCGCGCTGGAAGCGCAGGTTGAAGCGCTCCTTCTTCAGGTTCAGGATGGCGTCATCCTGCTGGTCGGGGCTCATCGCGCGGATGTCTTCGATCTTCATCTGGGCCATGGCCATTACTCCGCAATGCGCTCGACGAAGCGCGTCTTGATCGGCAGCTTGGCGGCCGCCAGGGTCAGCGCCTCACGCGCCGTCTGGGTGTTGACGCCGTCGATCTCGAACAGCACCCGGCCCGGCTTGACGCGCGCGACCCACAATTCCGGCGAACCCTTGCCGGAGCCCATGCGGACTTCGGCCGGTTTCTTCGACACCGGAACGTCCGGGAACACGCGGATCCAGACGCGGCCGGCGCGCTTCATGTGGCGGGTCAGCGCGCGACGAGCGGCTTCGATCTGGCGCGCGGTGACGCGCTCAGGCTCGGTCGCCTTCAGGCCGAACTGGCCGAACGCCAACGTCGCGCCCGAAGACGCAACGCCGTGGATGCGGCCCTTGTGCGCCTTCCGGAACTTCGTTTTCTTAGGTTGCATCATGGCTTTGAGCCCTCAAATTCCTGTACGGCTTTAGGCTGCAGCCGTGTCGCGGCGCTGACGGCCACCACGATCACCACTACCGCCCGTCTCGCCTTCGGCCATTCTCTTGTCCTGGGCCATCGGATCGTGCTCGAGGATCTCGCCCTTGAAGATCCAGACCTTGACGCCGCAGGTGCCGAAGGTCGTGAACGCGGTCGCAACGCCGTAGTCGATGTCGGCGCGCAGCGTGTGCAGCGGCACGCGACCTTCGCGGTACCATTCCATACGCGCGATTTCCGCACCGCCCAGACGACCCGAGCAGTTGATGCGGATGCCTTCCGCGCCGAGACGCATCGCCGACTGCACGGCGCGCTTCATGGCCCGGCGGAACGCCACGCGGCGCTCCAGCTGCTGGGCGATCGATTCGGCCACCAGCGTCGCATCGAGCTCCGGCTTGCGGATTTCGACGATGTTGATGACGACGTCGGACGAGGTGATGTCCGCGACCCGCTTGCGCAGCTTGTCGATGTCGGCGCCCTTCTTGCCGATCACCACGCCCGGACGGGCCGAGTGGATGGTGACGCGGCACTTCTTGTGCGGACGCTCGATCACGATGCGGGCGACGGCCGCCTGCTTGAGCTCCTTGTGCAGGATCTCACGGATCTTGACGTCCTCGTGCAGCAGCTTGCCGTATTCCTGCTTGCCGGCGAACCAGCGGGAATCCCAGGTACGGTTGATGCCGAGGCGCAGACCGATCGGATTGATCTTTTGACCCATCGTGTTCTCCTGCGCCCTTAAGCGGCGGCTTCAGCTTCGACCTGACGAACGATGATCGTCAGCTGCGAAAATGGTTTGTAGACCCGGCCCGAGCGGCCACGGCCGCGAGCGGCGAAGCGCTTCATCACCAGACCGTTGCCGACGAAGGCCTGCGCCACGACAAGATCGTCGACGTCGAGGTCGTGGTTGTTCTCGGCGTTGGCGATGGCCGATTCCAGGCACTTCTTGACGTCGACCGCGATCCGCTTGCGCGAAAACTGCAGATCGGCGAGCGCAGCAGCAGCCTTCCGGCCGCGAATGAGCTGGGCGACCAGGTTGAGCTTCTGCGGGCTCACCCGCAGCATCCGGGCGACCGCCTTGGCCTCGTTGTCGGCGAGGCTCCGTTCGCGCTTAGGTTTGCTCATCGTTTAATCCTCAAGCCTTCTTGGCTTTCTTGTCGCCGGAGTGGCCATGGAAGGTCCGGGTCGGCGAGAACTCGCCGAACTTGTGACCGACCATTTCCTCGTTGACGGCCACCGGCACGTGCTTCTGACCGTTGTAGACGCCGAAGGTCAGGCCGACGAATTGCGGCAGGATCGTCGAGCGACGGCTCCAGATCTTGATGACATCGTGACGGCCGGACGCGCGCGCGGCATCTGCCTTCTTGAGCAGAGAACCCTCGACGAACGGGCCTTTCCAGACTGAACGAACCATGTCCGGCGTTCCTTACTTCTTCCGCTTGTGGCGGCTTAGGAGAATGAATTTGTTGGTCGACTTGTTGGTGCGGGTCTTCTTGCCCTTGGTCGGCTTGCCCCACGGCGTGACCGGATGGCGGCCGCCCGAGGTACGACCTTCACCACCGCCGTGCGGATGGTCGATCGGGTTCATCGCGACACCGCGGTTGTGCGGGCGACGGCCCATCCAACGCTTGCGACCGGCCTTGCCGATCGAGGTGTTCATGTGATCCGGGTTCGACACCGCACCGATCGTGCCGCGGCAACGGCCGTGCACCAGGCGCTGCTCGCCCGAATTCAGGCGGATGATGACGTAGTCCTGGTCGCGACCGACGAGCTGGGCGTAGGTGCCGGCGGAACGGGCGAGCTGGCCGCCCTTCCCGATCTTGACCTCGATGTTGTGGATGATCGTGCCGACCGGCATGTTGCCGAGCGGCATGACGTTGCCCGGCTTCACGTCGACGTAGTTGCCGGCGACGATGGTGTCGCCCACGGCCAGGCGCTGCGGCGCCAGGATGTAGGCCTGCTCGCCGTCCTGATACTTGATCAGCGCGATGAAGCCGGTGCGGTTCGGATCATACTCGAGCCGCTCGACGGTCGCGGGGACGTCGATCTTCTCGCGCTTGAAATCGACGGTGCGCAGCGTCTTCTTGTGACCGCCGCCGCGGAAGCGCACGGTGATGCGGCCGGTGTTGTTGCGGCCGCCCGAGGAATGCTTGCCCTCGGTGAGCGCCTTGACCGGCTTGCCCTTGTAGAGGGCCGAACGATCGACCATGACCAGCTGGCGCTGGCCCGGCGTCGTGGGGTTGAATTTCTTCAGTGCCATCGTCGTACGACCTTACAGACCGGTGGTGACGTCGATCCGGTGGCCCTCTTCGAGGGTCACGATCGCGCGCTTGGTGTTCGACTGCGAGCCGAGATTGCCGCGGAAGACCTTGGTCTTGCCCTTGCGGACCAGCGTGTTGACGCTCTTGACCTTGACGTCGAACAGCTTCTCGATCGCTTCCTTGATCTGCGGCTTGGTCGCCTTCGCCGCGACCTTGAACAGCACCTTGTTGTGCTCGGAGGCGATCGTCGCCTTCTCGGTCACGACCGGCGCGACGATCACGTCGTAGTGGCGAGCCTCGATGTTCTTCGTCATTTGAAGCGCGCCTCCAGCGCATCGATGGCGGCCTTGGTCAGAACGAGCTTCTGACGGCGCAGGATGTCGTAGACGTTGATGCCCTGGATCGGCAGCACGTCCATGTTCGGGATGTTGCGGGCCGCAGCGGCAAAACCGTTGTTGAGCTCGGCACCGTCGATGATCAGCGCGTTGGTCAAGCCCAGACCGGAGAAGTGACCGAGCAGCGCCTTGGTCTTGGCGGCTTCCAGCGCGGCCTTGTCGATCACGACGAGATCGCCGTCCTTGGCCTTGGCCGAAAGCGCATGCTTCAGCGCGAGCGCACGGACCTTCTTCGGCAGGTCGGTGGCGTGCGAACGCACCACCGGACCGAAGGCACGACCGCCGCCGCGGAACTGCGGCACGCGGGCCGAGCCGTGACGAGCACCGCCGGTGCCCTTCTGCTTGTACATCTTCTTGCCGGTGCGCCAGATCTCGGCGCGGCCCTTGGCCTTGTGCGTACCGGCCTGGCGCTTGTTGAGCTGCCACTGCACGCAACGTGCAATGATGTCCTGGCGCGGCTCGAGGCCGAAAATGGTGTCGGAGAGCTGGACCGAGCCGGCTTCCTTACCTTCGAGGGTGGTGACCTTCAATTCCATCTCACGCCTCCTGCGCAGCCGGAGCGGCTTCCGCGTCGCCAGCAACCTTGAACTTGCCGGGCTTCGGAGCTTCCTTCGGCAACGGCTTCTTGACGGCGTCGCGCACGCGGATCCAGCCGCCCTTGGAGCCGGGAACGGCGCCTTCGACGAGGATCAGGCCGCGCTCGACATCGGTCTGGACGACCCGAAGGTTGAGCGTGGTGATGCGGTCGACACCCATGTGGCCGGGCATCTTCTTGTTCTTCCAGGTCTTGCCGGGGTCCTGACGGCCGCCGGTCGAACCGATCGAACGGTGCGAGACCGACACGCCGTGGGTGGCGCGCAGACCGCCGAAGTTCCAGCGCTTCATGCCGCCGGCGAACCCCTTACCGACCGAGGTGCCGGTGACGTCGACGAACTGCCCGACGACGAAGTGATCCGCGAGGATCTCGGCGCCGACGGGGATCATCGCGTCCTGCGAGACGCGGAATTCCTCGACCCGCCGCTTCGGCTCGACCTTGGCGACCGCGAACTGGCCGCGCTCCGCCTTGGGCATGTAAACGGTCTTGCGGCTGCCAGAACCGAGCTGGAGCGCGACGTAGCCGTTCTTCTCTTCGGTACGGTGGCCTACGACCTGGCAATTGCCGAGCTTCAGCACGGTCACGGGGATATGTTCGCCGGCCTCCGTAAAGACCCGCGTCATCCCGACCTTTTGTGCGATCACTCCGGAGCGCATCGGCTTGCTTCCTGTTCTTTCTGTCCTTGCGGACTAGCTAATCTTCGTAAGTGAGCACGACCCGATCCGAAGACCGGTGCCCACTTCTCGGGGCATGCTCAGAGCTTGATCTCGACGTCGACACCGGCGGCCAGGTCGAGCTTCATCAAAGCATCGACGGTCTGCGGGGTCGGATCGACGATGTCGAGCAGGCGCTTGTGAGTGCGCATCTCGAACTGCTCGCGGCTCTTCTTGTCGACGTGGGGCGAACGGTTGACGGTGAACTTCTCGATGCGGGTGGGCAGCGGAATGGGTCCGCGGACCTGCGCGCCGGTGCGCTTCGCCGTGTTCACGATCTCGCGGGTCGACGTATCGAGGATACGATGGTCGAACGCCTTGAGACGGATACGAATGTTTTGGCCGTTCATTGCCGTGCTTTCTTTGAGTAGAGTGGCGAGTAGCGAGTAGCGAATAGATCCCTATCCGCCACTCACCATTCCCTATTCGCTTGTTACTCGATGATCGAGGCGACGACGCCGGCGCCGACGGTGCGGCCACCTTCGCGGATCGCGAAGCGGAGCTTCTCTTCCATCGCGATCGGCACGATCAGGTGCACTTCCATCGCGATGTTGTCGCCCGGCATCACCATCTCGGTGCCTTCCGGCAGATGCACGACACCGGTCACGTCGGTGGTGCGGAAGTAGAACTGCGGACGGTAGTTGGTGAAGAACGGGGTGTGGCGACCGCCCTCTTCCTTGGTGAGGATGTAAGCCTCAGCCTTGAACTTGGTGTGCGGCTTGACCGAACCCGGCTTGCACAGCACCTGGCCGCGCTCGACGTCTTCGCGCTTGGTGCCGCGGAGCAGCGCACCGATGTTGTCGCCGGCCTGGCCCTGATCGAGCAGCTTGCGGAACATTTCGACGCCGGTGACCGTGGTCTTCTGCGTGGCGCGCAGACCGACGATCTCGATTTCCTCGCCGACCTTGACGATGCCGCGCTCGACGCGGCCGGTCACGACGGTGCCGCGGCCCGAGATCGAGAACACGTCTTCAACCGGCATCAGGAACGGCTGGTCGATCGGACGCTCCGGCTGCGGGATGTACTCGTCGACGTTCTTCATCAGCTCGAGAATGGCGTCGTGGCCGAGCTTCTTGTCGGAATCTTCGAGGGCGGCGAGCGCCGAGCCCTTGATGATCGGGATCTTGTCGCCCGGGAAGTCGTACTTGGAGAGCAGCTCGCGGACTTCGAGCTCGACGAGCTCGAGCAGCTCCGGATCGTCGACCATGTCGCACTTGTTGAGGAACACGACGAGCGCGGGCACGCCGACCTGGCGGGCGAGCAGGATGTGCTCGCGGGTCTGCGGCATCGGGCCGTCAGCGGCCGACACGACCAGGATCGCACCGTCCATCTGGGCGGCGCCGGTGATCATGTTCTTGACGTAGTCGGCGTGGCCGGGGCAGTCGACGTGGGCGTAGTGGCGGTTCGGCGTCTCGTACTCGACGTGCGCGGTCGAGATGGTGATGCCGCGCGCCTTCTCTTCCGGCGCCTTGTCGATCTGGTCGTACGCGGTGAACGTCGCACCGCCGGCTTCGGCGAGAACCTTGGTGATCGCCGCGGTCAGCGACGTCTTGCCATGGTCGACGTGACCGATGGTGCCGATGTTGCAGTGCGGCTTGTTACGTTCAAACTTTGCTTTGGCCATTTGACTCTCCGTTCAATCGTCAGCTTTAGACCGACGACAATCAGGCAAACTTCTTCTGGACTTCTGCCGACACGTTGGCCGGCGCTTCTGCGTAGTGGTCGAACTGCATGGTGAAGGTCGCGCGACCCTGGCTCATCGAGCGCAGGTTGTTCACGTAACCGAACATGTTCATGAGCGGCACCATCGCGTTGATGACGTTGGCGTTGCCGCGCATGTCCTGACCCTGGATCTGACCGCGCCGGGAATTCAGGTCGCCGATGACCGAACCGGTGTAGTCTTCCGGGGTCACGACCTCGACCTTCATGATCGGCTCGAGCAGGACGGACTTGCCCTTCTGCAAGGCTTCGCGGAATGCCGCGCGCGATGCGATTTCGAAGGCGAGCGCCGACGAGTCGACGTCGTGATACTTGCCGTCGACGAGCTGAACCTTGACGTCGACCACGGGGAAGCCCGCGACCACGCCGGAGCTCATCACGCTGTTGAGGCCCTTTTCGACGCCGGGGATGTATTCCTTCGGAACCGCACCGCCGACGATCTTGGACTCGAACTCGTAGCCCTTGCCGGGCTCGTTCGGCTCGACCACGATCGACACTTCCGCGAACTGACCGGTGCCGCCGGTCTGCTTCTTGTGGGTGTACTTGACCTCGGCCTTCTTGGTGACGCGCTCACGGAACGCAACCTGCGGGGCGCCGATGTTGGCGTCGACCTTGTAGGTACGCTTGAGAATGTCGACCTTGATGTCGAGATGGAGCTCGCCCATGCCCTTGAGGATGGTCTGGCCGGACTCCTGGTCGGTCGACACGCGGAAGGACGGATCCTCCGCGGCGAGCTTGGCCAGCGCCACGCCCAGCTTTTCCTGGTCGGCCTTGGACTTCGGCTCGATCGCGATCTCGATGACCGGCTCGGGGAATTCCATCTTCTCCAGGATCACCTGCTTGTCGGGATCGCACAGCGTGTCACCGGTGCGCGCTTCCTTCAGGCCGGCCAGCGCGACGATGTCGCCGGCATAGGCTTCCTTGATGTCTTCGCGGTTGTTCGCATGCATCAACAGCATGCGCCCGATGCGCTCCTTCTTCTCGCGCGTCGAGTTCACGACGCCGGTGCCGCTCTGCAGCACGCCGGAATAGATGCGACAGAAGGTGATGGTGCCGACGAACGGGTCGTCCATGATCTTGAACGCGAGCAGCGCCAGCGGCTCCTTGTCGTCCGCCTTGCGCACGACCTCGTTGCCGCGGTCGTCGGTGCCCTTGATCGCGGGCACGTCGATCGGCGACGGCAGATAGTCGACGACGGCGTCGAGCAGCGGCTGCACGCCCTTGTTCTTGAAGGCCGAGCCGCACAGCACCGGATAGAAGGCGCCGGTCAGCACCGCCTTGCGGATCAGCCGCTTCAGCGTCGCCTCGTCCGGCTCCTTGCCGTCGAGATAGGCGGCCATGGCGTCGTCGTCGAGCTCGACGGCGGCTTCCACCATCTTCTCGCGATATTCCTTGGCCTGCTCGACCAGATCCTCGGGAATGTCGACATAGTCGAACTTCGCGCCGAGCGATTCATCGTTCCAGATGATGCCCTGCATCTTCACGAGGTCGACGAGACCCTTGAAGTTGTTCTCGGCGCCGATCGGAAGCTGGATCGCGATCGGCTTGGCGCCGAGGCGGTCGACGATGTCGGCCAGGCACTTGAAGAAGTCGGCGCCGGTCTTGTCCATCTTGTTGGCGAAGACGATGCGCGGAACCTTGTACTTGTCACCCTGGCGCCAGACGGTCTCGGTCTGGGGTTCGACGCCTTGGTTCGAGTCGAGCACGCAGACGGCGCCGTCGAGCACGCGCAAGCTGCGCTCGACCTCGATGGTGAAGTCGACGTGGCCGGGAGTGTCGATGATGTTCAGGCGTTTGCCGGCCCAGAACGCGGTGGTCGCAGCCGAGGTGATCGTGATGCCACGCTCCTGCTCCTGCTCCATCCAGTCCATCGTCGCGGCACCTTCGTGCACTTCGCCGATCTTGTGGCTCTTGCCGGTGTAATAGAGGATGCGCTCGGTCGTCGTGGTCTTGCCGGCGTCGATATGCGCCATGATACCGAAGTTACGGTAGTCCTCGATGGCATGTTGGCGGGGCATGGGTGGTTCCTTGCGAGTCCGAGTGTGTCGCCGTTACCAGCGATAGTGCGAGAAGGCGCGGTTGGCTTCCGCCATCCGGTGCACGTCTTCACGCTTCTTGACGGCGTTCCCGCGGTTGTTCGATGCGTCCAGCAACTCGGCCGAAAGCCGCTCGGTCATGGTCTTCTCGTTGCGCTCGCGCGCGGCCGAGATCAGCCAGCGGATGCCCAGCGCCTGCCGGCGGGTCGAGCGAACCTCGACCGGAACCTGGTAGGTCGCGCCGCCGACGCGGCGGGAGCGAACCTCGATCGTCGGCATGACGTTCTCGAGCGCCTGCTCGAACACGCCGAGCGGGTTCTGCTTGGTCTTGGATTCGATGATGCCGAACGCACCGTAGACGATGCCCTCGGCGACCGACTTCTTGCCGGCGTACATCACCGAGTTCATGAACTTCGTGACGATGATGTTCCCGAACTTCGGATCGGGAAGGACTTCGCGCTTTTCCGCTGAATGGCGACGAGACATAGAGCTGGTTCCCGCTTACTTCGGACGCTTCGCGCCGTACTTCGAACGACGCTGCTTACGGTTCTTGACGCCCTGGGTATCCAGAACGCCGCGGAGGATGTGGTAACGCACGCCGGGCAAGTCCTTGACGCGGCCGCCGCGGATCATGACCACCGAGTGCTCCTGGAGGTTATGGCCCTCGCCGGGGATGTAGCCGATCACCTCGAAGCCGTTGGTCAGGCGCACCTTGGCAACCTTACGAAGCGCCGAGTTCGGCTTCTTCGGGGTCGTGGTGTAGACGCGGGTGCAAACACCACGCTTCTGCGGCGACTGCTGCAGCGCCGGCACCTTCTTGCGCGACTTCTGCACTTCACGCGGTTGAGCGATCAGCTGGTTGATCGTCGGCATCCTGGCCTTACCCTTTGTTCTGTCGCGGCCCCTTGCGGATCCGCTGTCTTGCCGCAGCCCGTTGCCGGAACTGCAAATTCTTTCGAGCTACCTGCCCGACGAGGCTGCCTTCCGCGGAACAATCCGCACAAAGCGAAATCGCGCCAACCACCCCATCAACGGGCGGAAAGCGCTTCGACGCCACAGAGGACCGCAGTATTAAGGCCGTCGGCGTAAAGCCAGGCCTGCGCACTGAGGTCATGCATCCGAATTCGATCTCAAGAGAACTTGCTCAAGAGACCTAGAATCGCACTGGCATTGCCTAGCTATGATCGACAGCGTTTGAGCGGCATTCGTCGAGGTTGGTGCCCGTCTTGAGCGATCCCTTGCGGAGCTGGTCCTAGGAGATCTAACGGGTGGCCCGTTCCGACGCTGGCGATGCTCACCGCCTGTCGTTAAGTGAGGCGCTTTCTATAAGTGAGAGTCGCTCAAGTCAAGGCGAAACGACAGTCACGAAGCGCTTCAGCAGCCTGTCAAAATCGCAGTTTGCCGCCCTCACCGCGCTCCCTCAATATGGGACGGTAGCGTTCACTTTGCCAGCCTGACTGTATTTAATACCCGGAAAAAAAGCAACTTTATGACAATCGGCGCGGCCTTTTCTTGCTCGGAATGCGTTAAGGGTCATTAATCTCTCCGCTTCGGCGGTCATCGGCACCACTGGGAGCAGCGGAAGTCGTCGCGCGACCAAGGTCCGCGACGACAGCCGCTTGGACTTTCGATGCTCACGACCAACTCGAATGAGAGCTATCCGATCGAGCTCTCGAATCGAAAACTCGTCAGGTGCGGACCGCGCCGATGCCGATCACCGGAATCACCGAATCGCGGTCCGGTCACTCCTAGTCATCCTCATCGTCGTCGTCGTCATCTCTGCCGTCGTCGACGGGCGCGGCCGCGCCGTGCGGCTGGTGGATCTGGTCGTTCCACAGCTTGCGATAGGTCCCGTTCTTGGCGAGCAGCTGGGCATGAGAGCCGCGTTCGATCGCCCTGCCCCCGGAAATCACGATGATCTCGTCCATCTCGACCACCGACGTCAGACGGTGGGTCGACCAGATCATGGTGCGGCCCTTGGCGACCTTGAGCAGCGTGCGGTTGATCGCAGCTTCCGTGGTCTGGTCCAGCGCCGAGGTGGCTTCGTCCAGCAGCAGCACCGACGGATTGCGGATGATGGCGCGCGCGATCGCGATGCGCTGGCGCTGGCCGCCCGACAGGGTGTCGCCGCGCTCGCCGACCGGCGTGTCGTATCGCTGCGGCAGGCTCATGATGTAGCGGTGGATCTCGGCCTTCTTGGCGGCTTCCTCCACCTCCTCGTCGGTCGCGCCCTCCTTGCCGAGCCGGATGTTCTCCCGGATCGACATGTTGAACAGCATGTTCTCCTGGAACACCACCGCCATGCTCCGGCGCAGCGAATCCAGCGTCACCTTGCGGACGTCGACACCGTCGATGGTGAGCCGTCCCTCGTCGGGCACGTAGAGCCGCAGGATCAGGTTGAGCAACGTGCTCTTGCCGGAGCCGCTCGGGCCGACGATCGCGATGCGCTTGCCGGCGTCGAGCTTGAGACTGAGATTGTCCAGCACCGGCGTCTGGCTGCCTTCGTACCGGAAGGTGACGCGGTCGAAGGTGATGTCGTTGGTGATGCGCGGCAAATCGGGCGCACCGGGCCGATCGGCGGCGCGAGTCGGCTCGTCCAGCAGCTCCTGGATATGGCGGATCGCGGCGGCCGAGGAGATCGACACCGGGATGAAATGCATCAGATGGGCGATGTTGTAGGAGACCTCCCAGAACGCGCTCTCGAAGGTGACGAAGGTGCCGATCGTGATCTGGCCCTTGGTCGCCAGATACGCGCCAATCGCGAGCACCACGAGGTGCAGCAATAGCACCGAGATGGTGACCGTCCGCTCCACCATGGTCGACAGGAACGCGGCCGAGGCGATCTTGTTACGCGTCTCGTCGTTGCGGAAGGCGAAGAAGCCGAACATCTTGCGCTGCAGGCTGAACGCCTTGATCACGGCCTGCGCCGCCACGTTCTCCTGCACCATGCCGAGCAGCGCGCTCTCGTTGAGCTTCTGCTCGTAATTGGCCTGCACGGCCTTGGGGGTCAGGATCCGCGGGCCGATCAGCGTGATCGGAAACACGAGCAGCGCGACCACCGCGAGCTGCCAGTTCAGGAACACCATCAGGATGATGCCGGCGACCAGCTCCAGAAACGGCAGCGCGGCGCTGTTGGCGAAGGTCTTCACCGAGCCTTCGAACGCCGAGAGGTCGACCGAGAAGCGCGACAGGATTTCGCCGCGCTTGGTGCGGCCGAAATAGGCGGCCGGCAGGTCCTGGACGTGCTCGAACAGGCGTTTGCGGACGTCCGAGATGACACAGGCGGCCAGCCGCGCATCCCAGCGCTCGTACCAGACTGCGACAATCGAGGTGAAGATGCCGGCGACGGCGAGCACGCCGAGGATCTTGTACAGCGCCTGGAAGTCTTCCTCGCCGAGCGCCTCGTCGATCAGAAACTTGAGGCTGAGCGGCATGATGACGTTGAACAGCGTCTCGACGAAGACGCCGAACGCGACGAACGACAGCATCCGCTTGTAGTTCGTCAGATAGGGTTTGACGAACCCGAGGATGGTCGCGAGCGCGCCGGCGGCCTCGCGAGCGGTAAAGACGACGAGGTCCTCGTCCTCATCATCGTCGTCGAGTTCCAGGCCGTCATCCGCCTCGTCCTCGTCATCCTCCTCGTCGTCCAGGTCCGGCTTGGCAGAAGCGGCGAGCTTGTCGTCGAGCCCGGCCGCCTTGTCTGCGGCGAGCTTCTGTTTGTCGGGCGCGAGAGGCTTGTCGTCGGGCGAGAGAGGCTTGGATGCCATGAAACCAACCGATGCTGACGGCCGGCATGACCGCAGAGAACGCAGGACATAGCGGCAACCGCTAAGGCCCCGATTCTATGCGATCAAGATGAATTCGGCAAAACAATTGGACGAATTCGATGCGTCCCGCGGCTATTCCTCGTCCTCGTCCTCGACCTTGTCGAAGAAGGAATAGCGCAAGCTGTCGGCGTCGGCGTACCACTGCCCTGGCCCCTTGTTGGCGGCGAGCGTCGCCTCCCAGAGCGCATCGGTGCAGTCCTTGCGGTGCATCGAGAGATCGAAACCGTTGCCGAAGAACAGCTCGGACCATTCCCACCAGGTGCCGAGCTTCTTGACCCCGCGCAGCAGGTCGTAGCGGTCGATCAGGGCGGGAGCCATGTCCGAGGTGATCGAGCCGAACACGAGGCCGGTCCTGACCACGCGGTTGAGCTCGCGGATCGCGCGGACCACCTGCTTCGGGGAAACGTGGCAGAGGCTGGTCTCGAACACGAAGTCGAACGCGCCGTCCTTGAACGGCATGTCGGTGATCGAGCCGAGCTTGTTGTACTTCTTCAGCGCCTTCGGCGTCCTGGCGTGAATGGCACGGTTGTTCTCGATGCCGAAGGCATCGATGCCGCGCTCGCGCAGCGCGCCGACCAGTTCGCCGCTGGCGGAGCCCGCGACGAGCAGCTTGAAGCCCTTCGTCTTGCCCCAGACGATGCCGAGCAGCTTGGTGAGATAATCGGGGTCGGTAAAGTGGCGCCACGCCTCGTGGTAGGGACCGAGACCGCGATAGTTCTCGAAATAATCGCGATCGATCTTGTCGGAGAGCGGCTGGTCCTCCTGCGCGCGCTCCCGGCGCAGGCGCATCATCTCGGTCAGGATGATGTCGGTGGCGGCGTCGGAGGAGTCGAGCAGCCCGTTCAGCGTGGAGTCGAACAGATAGTCGCCGACCACCACGATGCCCGGATGCTCCTTCGGCTCCGGCCGGTGGTTGGTCATGACGTCGCGCACGGGCAGCCCGCCCGGTATGGCGTTCACCGACGACAGCCAGCGGTGGATCCTGCCTTCCATGAAATGCGAACGCGCGTCGCCGAGCGAGGCCGGCAGCGACTTCAGCGCGGCGTCGATCAGCTCCTGGTCCGACAGATTGGCGAAAGCCAGCGCGTCGGAGCCCGGAATCAGCCAGTTCAGCACGCCGTGCTTGCCGACGTCGTGGCGCGCGCCCTCGTTGTAGACGCAGCAGCCGCCGAAAGCTTCCGACATGAACCAGGCGCCGGGAATCTTCCCGCCCCAGAACGGCGTGTCGAACAGGATCGAGACGCGCAGGTAGTGGGCGGGACGGTCGAAATAGGAGACGTGCTTGACCATCGACTTGCGCAGCTGCTCGCCTTCCCAGCCGAGCGTGGCCAGCCAGGAATGCGGCAGGCAGACCAGCACGAGGTCGAAGTCGCGGGTCTCCGGTCCTTTGCCGTTCATCATCTTGAGCTGGTAGCGGCCGGTCGGCGCCTTGCCCACGGTAAGCACGCGATGATTGAGCTGGATGTCGGCGTTGACCTCCGACTGCAGGCACTCGATCAGCTGCTCGTTGCCGTTCTGGATGGAATAGAGGCCGATATAGCCGTCGACGTCCATCAGGTAGTTCTTGAGCGCGTTGAGGCCGTTGGTGTTGTGGCTCTCGGTCGCGATGTCGGAGCGCGCCATCACCTTGAAGAATCGCTTGGCCGTCTCGTCCTCGACCTCCTCGTCGAGCACCTGCTCGGCGGTCTTGTAGGCCCAGGGATTCTCGTTGTCGTGCGCGCCGACGCCCTCGTAATATTCGACCGGCGACAACATCTCGGCGCAGCGCTTGCGGAAGGCCTCGATCGCAGCGGCGGTCTTGGCACCGTATTTGCGGCGCATGCCGGGCACATCGTTCAGCAGCTCGCCGCCGAGGTGCACCTGCTCGGCGTCCATCGGAATGGTCTGCAGCCCGAAATGCTGGATCAACTCGCGCAGCGGATCCGGACCCGTCATCGAGTAATCGTAGATCTCGGCCACGCCGGCCTCGTACATCGCGGGCGCGGCATCGAACTTGCGCGTGACGATCTTGCCGCCGAGCCGGTCGGAGGCCTCAAAGATGGTGACGCGACAGAGATCGCCGAGCTTGCGCTTCAGGTACCAGGCGCTCATCAGCCCGCCGGGGCCGCCGCCTACGATTGCGAGATCAAGCATATGAGTTCCGTGGTCTCCGGTCCGCCCCCCATCACGGGACCACCGGTCTAGACTCCCCTAGCAGAAGCGCTTTTACGCCTGAAGGAAAGATGAACAAGGGCTGATCCCGCATCGCAGCAAGCAAGCAAGGAATGTAGCAAAAAGGCCGGCTTGCGCCGGCCTTTTCATTATCTCAGTAGTCCTACGGATGAACGATCATTCCGCGGGCGGCAGCGCGGGAAGCTCCGCTTCCGGCGCGGGCGACACGACCGCCGCCTGCTTCTCGCGCTCGTCCAGGATCAGCTTGTCGCGCTTCATGGCGACTTCGCGGATCTTGGCCATGGAGGCGCCGGTGCCAGCCGGAATCAGCCGGCCGACGATGACGTTCTCCTTGAGACCTTCGAGCGGATCGACCTTGCCGTTGACCGCCGCTTCCGTGAGGACGCGGGTGGTCTCCTGGAACGAGGCCGCCGAGAAGAACGAACGGGTCTGCAGGCTCGCCTTGGTGATGCCGAGCAGAACCGGCGTTCCGGTGGCGGGCTTCTTGCCCTCTTCCTTGGCCTTCTCGTTCAAGGCGTCGAACTCGATCTTGTCGACCTGCTCGCCCGAGATCATGTCCGTATCGCCCTGGTCGGTGACTTCCACCTTCTGGAGCATCTGACGGACAATCACCTCGATGTGCTTGTCGTTGATGAGCACGCCCTGGAGCCGGTAGACCTCCTGGATCTCGTTGACCAGATAGGCCGCGAGTTCCTCGATGCCCTTGACCGCGAGAATGTCGTGCGGCGCCGGGTTGCCTTCGACGATGAAGTCGCCCTTTTCGACGACGTCGCCGTCCTGAAGATGGATGTGCTTGCCCTTCGGGATCAGGTACTCGCGCGGCTCGTCGGTCTTGTCCATCGGCTCGATCGAGATGCGGCGCTTGTTCTTGTAGTCGCGCCCGAACCGGATGGTGCCCGCGATCTCGGCGATGATCGCCGCATCCTTCGGACGCCGTGCCTCGAACAGCTCCGCCACCCGCGGCAGACCGCCGGTGATGTCACGCGTCTTGGCGCTTTCGGTCGAGACACGGGCGAGGATGTCGCCCGGATTGACCTTGGCTCCGACGTCGACCGAGAGAATGGCGTCGACCGACAGCATGTAGCGGGCATCGCCGCCACGGGCGAGCTTGAGCACCTTGCCGTCCTTGCCCTTGACCACGATGGCCGGACGCAGGTCCGAGCCGCCGCGGGTCGAGCGCCAGTCGATGACCACGCGCTTGGCGATACCGGTGGCCTCGTCGAGCGTTTCCGAGATCGACTGCCCCTCGACCAGATCCTCGAAGCCGATGGTACCTTCGACTTCGGTGAGCAGCGGACGGGTATAGGGATCCCACTCGACGATGCGCTGGCCGCGCTTGACCATGTCGCCCTCGTCGACGTGCAGGCGCGAGCCGTACTGGACGCGGTGCGTCGCACGCTCGGTGCCGTCGGCATCGACGATCGCCACCACCATGTTGCGCACCATCGCGATCAGGTGCCCTTCGCTGTTGCGGGCGATGGCCTTGTTCCTGATCACGATCTTGCCGTCGAAGTTGGCTTCGACGAAGGACTGCTCGTTCAGCTGCGCCGCACCGCCGATGTGGAAGGTGCGCATGGTCAGCTGGGTGCCCGGCTCGCCGATCGACTGCGCCGCGATGACGCCGACGGCTTCGCCGTGGTTGACCGGCGTGCCGCGGGCGAGGTCGCGGCCGTAGCACTTGCCGCAGATGCCGTTGACGAGCTCGCAGGTCAGCGCCGAGCGGATCTTCACCTCCTGCACGCCACCCTGCTGGATGGCGTCCAGATGGCTCTCCTCCATCAGCGTGTCGCGCTTGATGATCACCTTGCCGGAACTGTCACGGATGTCTTCGCAGGCCGTGCGTCCGAGGATGCGCGAGCCCAGCGAAGCGACCACGGTGCCGGCATCGACGATGGCGCGCATCTTGATGCCGAGCTTGGTGCCGCAGTCGCTCTGCGTGATGATGCAGTCCTGCGCGACGTCGACCAGACGACGGGTCAGGTAGCCGGAGTTGGCGGTCTTCAACGCGGTGTCCGCGAGACCCTTGCGGGCGCCGTGGGTCGAGTTGAAGTACTCGAGCACCGAGAGGCCTTCCTTGAAGTTCGAGATGATCGGCGTCTCGATGATCTCGCCCGACGGCTTGGCCATCAGGCCGCGCATGCCGGCGAGCTGGCGCATCTGGGCCGGCGAACCGCGGGCACCGGAATGAGCCATCATGTAGATCGAGTTGATGTCGGCATCGGCCCCGCTCGCCGTCTTCTTGGTCGAGGAGATCTCCTTCATCATCGCCTTGGCGATTTCTTCGGTGGCCTTCGACCAGGCGTCGACGACCTTGTTGTACTTCTCGCCGTGGGTGATCAGACCGTCGTTGTACTGCTGCTCGAAGTCCTTCGCCAGCGTACGGGTGGTGTCGACGATCTTCCACTTGCCGTGCGGCACGACCATGTCGTCCTTGCCGAACGAGATACCGGCCTTGAACGCGTTGTAGAAGCCGAGCGCCATGATGCGGTCGCAGAAGATCACCGTCTCCTTCTGACCGCAGTGACGGTAGACCTGGTCGATCACGCCCGAGATCTCGCGCTTGGTCATCAGCTTGTTGATGATCTCGTACGAAATCCGCGGGTTCTTCGGCAGCAGGTTGCCGAGCATGACGCGGCCGGCGGTGGTCTCGATCCAGCGCGTCGAGACCTTGCCGGTCTCGTCCATGCCCTGCCACCGGTACTTGATCTTGGTGTGGAGGTGGATGACCTTCGCGTGCAGGGCGTGCTCGAGCTCGGCCATGTCGCCGAAGATCTTGCCCTCGCCGGGCAGACCCTCGCGCATGATCGAAACGTAGTAGAGACCGAGCACGATGTCCTGCGACGGCACGATGATCGGCTGACCGTTGGCCGGATGCAGGATGTTGTTGGTCGACATCATCAGGACGCGCGCTTCCAGCTGCGCTTCGAGCGACAGCGGAACGTGCACGGCCATCTGGTCGCCGTCGAAGTCGGCGTTGAACGCCGAGCAGACCAGCGGGTGAAGCTGGATCGCCTTGCCCTCGATCAGCACGGGCTCGAACGCCTGGATGCCGAGGCGATGCAGCGTCGGCGCGCGGTTGAGCAGCACCGGATGCTCGCGGATCACCTCATCCAGGATGTCCCAGACCTCGGGCCGCTCCTTCTCGACCAGCTTCTTGGCCTGCTTCACCGTGGTGGACAGGCCCTTGGCGTCGAGCCGCGAATAGATGAACGGCTTGAACAGCTCGAGCGCCATCTTCTTCGGCAGGCCGCACTGATGCAGGCGCAGCTCGGGACCGACCACGATCACCGAACGGCCCGAATAGTCGACGCGCTTGCCGAGCAGGTTCTGGCGGAAACGGCCCTGCTTGCCCTTGAGCATGTCGGCGAGCGACTTCAGCGGGCGCTTGTTGGCACCCGTGATGACGCGGCCGCGGCGGCCGTTGTCGAACAGCGCATCGACCGCTTCCTGAAGCATGCGCTTCTCGTTGCGGATGATGATGTCGGGCGCGCGCAACTCCATCAGCCGCTTCAAGCGGTTGTTGCGGTTGATGACGCGGCGATAGAGGTCGTTGAGGTCCGAGGTCGCGAAGCGGCCGCCGTCCAGCGGCACCAGCGGACGCAGGTCCGGCGGAATCACCGGGACCACGGTCATGATCATCCATTCCGGCTTGTTGCCGGAGTGGCGGAACGCTTCCACGATCTTGAGGCGCTTGGCGAGCTTCTTGTGCTTGATGTCGGAGTCGGTCTCCTGCATCTCGACGCGGAGCGAAGCCTCCAGCTTCTCGAGGTCCATGCCCTTGAGCAGCTCGCGGATCGCTTCGGCGCCGATCATGGCGGTGAAGCTGTCCTGGCCGTATTCGTCCTGCGCCTTCAGATACTCGTCTTCCGACAGCAACTGACGGTCCTTGAGCGCGGTCAGACCCGGCTCGAGCACGACGTAATATTCGAAGTAGAGGATCCGCTCGAGATCCTTCAGCGTCATGTCCAGCAGAAGGCCGATGCGCGAGGGCAGCGACTTCAGGAACCAGATGTGGGCGACCGGGGCTGCGAGCTCGATATGGCCCATGCGCTCGCGCCGGACGCGCGACAGCGTGACCTCGACCGAGCACTTCTCGCAGATGATGCCCTTGTACTTCATGCGCTTGTACTTGCCGCACAAGCACTCGTAGTCCTTGATCGGCCCGAAGATGCGGGCGCAGAACAGGCCGTCGCGCTCGGGCTTGAAGGTGCGGTAGTTGATGGTCTCCGGCTTCTTGATCTCGCCGTAGGACCAGGACAGAATCTTCTCTGGAGACGCGATCGAGATCCGGATCTGGTCGAAGACCTGAGCCGGCGTCGTCGGGTTGAAGAGATTCATAATTTCTTGGTTCATCGTCTTCTCCTCGCGTGCCGGTCGCCTCCGGCCGCAAATTCGAAAATCACTTCAAGCAGGCGCCCTGCCCTCAAGGCCTCGGGCGGGGCGCCGGTGCCCGGCCGCAAAGGCCGGGCATGACAGGTCGAATTACTCGGCCGCTTCCGACGTCGGCGCCGGTCCCACCTTGGAGTTGTGCAGGTCGACGTTGAGGCCGAGCGAGCGCATTTCCTTGACCAGCACGTTGAACGATTCCGGAATACCGGCCTCGAACGTGTCGTCGCCGCGCACGATCGCCTCGTAGACCTTGGTACGGCCGGCGACGTCGTCCGACTTCACCGTCAGCATCTCCTGGAGCGTGTACGCCGCGCCATAAGCCTCGAGCGCCCACACCTCCATTTCGCCGAAGCGCTGGCCGCCGAACTGCGCCTTACCGCCCAGCGGCTGCTGGGTGACGAGCGAGTACGGACCGATCGAACGCGCGTGGATCTTGTCGTCGACCAGATGGTGCAGCTTGAGCATGTAGATGTAGCCCACCGTCACCTTGCGATCGAACGGATCGCCGGTGCGGCCATCATAGACGGTCGACTGGCCAGAGGCGTCGAGACCGGCAAGCTTCAGCATCTCCTCGATGTCGGCTTCCTTGGCGCCGTCGAACACCGGCGTCGCGATCGGCACGCCGCGGCTCAGATTGTGGCCGAGCTCGATCAGCTCATTGTCGTTGAGCGACTTGATCGTCTCGTCGTCGCCGTAGACCTTCTTCAAGGTCTCCTTCAGCGGCTTGATGTCCTGCTTCGACAGGTACGCATCGACCGTCTGGCCGATCCGCTTGCCGAGGCCGGCGCAGGCCCAGCCGAGATGGGTCTCGAGGATCTGTCCGACGTTCATGCGCGAAGGCACGCCGAGCGGATTGAGCACGATGTCGGCATGCGTGCCGTCTTCGAGGAACGGCATGTCTTCGATCGGCACGATCTTCGACACCACGCCCTTGTTGCCGTGGCGGCCGGCCATCTTGTCGCCGGGCTGGATCTTGCGCTTCACCGCGACGAAGACCTTGACCATCTTCATCACGCCGGGCGGCAATTCGTCGCCGCGCTGAAGCTTCTCGACCTTGTCGAGGAAGCGCTGTTCGAGCCCCTTCTTCGACTCGTCGTACTGCTTCCGCATGGCCTCGATCTCGGCCATCAGCTTGTCGTTCGGCGATGCGAACAGCCACCACTGCGACTTCGGGTACTCCTCGAGCACCGCGCGGGTGATCTTGGTGTCCTTCTTGAAGCCCTTGGGACCGGCGATGCCCTGCCGCCCTTCGAGCAGCTCGGCAAGACGGTTGTAGACGTTGCGGTCCAGGATCGCCTGCTCGTCGTCGCGGTCCTTGGCCAGACGCTCGATCTCTTCCCGCTCGATCGCCAGCGCACGCTCGTCCTTGTCGACGCCGTGACGGTTGAACACGCGCACTTCCACGATCGTGCCCTGCACGCCCGGAGGAACGCGCAGCGAGGTGTCGCGAACGTCGGAGGCCTTCTCGCCGAAGATGGCGCGCAGCAGCTTCTCTTCCGGCGTCATCGGGCTTTCGCCCTTCGGCGTGATCTTGCCGACCAGGATGTCGCCGGCGCGCACTTCCGCACCGATGTAGACGATACCGGCTTCGTCGAGGTTCTTCAGCGCTTCTTCCGAAACGTTCGGAATGTCGCGGGTGATTTCCTCGGGCCCGAGCTTGGTGTCGCGGGCCATCACCTCGAACTCCTCGATGTGGATCGAGGTGAAGACGTCTTCCTTCACGATCCGCTCGGAGAGCAGGATCGAGTCTTCGAAGTTGTAGCCGTTCCACGGCATGAACGCGACGAGCACGTTGCGCCCCAGAGCGAGTTCACCGAGATCGGTCGACGGACCGTCGGCGATGATGTCGCCCTTCTTGACGATGTCGCCGACCTTCACCAGCGGACGCTGGTTGATGCAGGTCGACTGGTTGGAGCGCTGGTACTTCATCAGGCGGTAGATATCGACGCCCGACTTGGTCGGATCGAGATCTTCCGTGGCGCGGATGACGACGCGGGTCGCGTCGATCTGATCGATCACGCCCGAACGGCGCGCCGCGATCGCAGCACCCGAGTCGCGCGCAACCACGCCTTCCATGCCGGTGCCGACGAACGGCGCCTCGGCGCGAACCAGCGGCACCGCCTGGCGCTGCATGTTCGAGCCCATCAGCGCGCGGTTGGCGTCGTCGTTCTCGAGGAACGGGATCAGCGCCGCAGCGACCGAAACCAGCTGCTTCGGCGACACGTCCATGTAGTCGACCTTGTCCGGCGTCACCGGCAAGACTTCGCCGGCATGACGGCAGACCACGAGGTCTTCGGTGAAGCGGCCCTTCGGGTCGAGCGGCACGTTGGCCTGCGCGACCGTGTAGCGGCCCTCTTCCATCGCGGACAGGTACACGACCTCGTCGGTGACGCGGCCGTCCTTGACCTTGCGGTACGGCGTCTCGACGAAGCCGTACTTGTTCACGCGCGCGAAGGTCGCGAGCGAGTTGATCAGGCCGATGTTCGGGCCTTCCGGCGTCTCGATCGGGCAGATGCGGCCGTAATGCGTCGGATGCACGTCGCGCACCTCGAAGCCGGCGCGCTCGCGGGTCAGACCGCCCGGTCCAAGCGCCGACAGGCGGCGCTTGTGGGTGATCTCGCTGAGCGGGTTGGTCTGGTCCATGAACTGCGAGAGCTGCGAGGAGCCGAAGAACTCGCGCACGGCGGCAGCCGCCGGCTTGGCGTTGATCAGGTCCTGCGGCATGACCGTGTCGATGTCGACCGAGGACATGCGCTCCTTGATCGCGCGCTCCATACGCAACAGGCCGATGCGGTACTGGTTCTCCATGAGCTCGCCGACCGAGCGCACGCGGCGGTTGCCGAGATGGTCGATGTCGTCGATCTCGCCCTTGCCGTCGCGCAAATCCACCAGCGTCTTGATGACGGAGAGGATGTCTTCCTTGCGCAGCGTGCGCTGGGTGTCCGGCGCATCGAGGTCGAGGCGCATGTTCATCTTGACGCGGCCGACCGCGGAAAGGTCGTAGCGTTCGGCGTCGAAGAACAGCGACTGGAACATGGCCTGCGCCGAATCCAGCGTCGGCGGCTCGCCCGGACGCATCACGCGGTAGATGTCGAACAGCGCGTCCTCGCGCGTCATGTTCTTGTCGGCCGAGAGCGTGTTGCGGATATAGGGGCCGACATTGACGTGGTCGATGTCGAGCAGCGGCAGCTCCTTGTAGCCCTGCTCGTTGAGCGACTTCATCAGCTTGTCGGTGATCTCCTCACCGGCTTCGGCGTGAATTTCGCCCGTCTTCGGATTGACGAGGTCCTCGGCGACGTAGTTGCCGACCAGCTCCTCGTCGGACATGCGCAGCGCCTTCAGCCCCTTCTCCTGGAGCTGGCGGGCGGCACGGACGGTGAGCTTCTTGCCGGCCTCGAGCACGACCTTGCCGGTGTCGGCATCGATCAGGTCGTTGACGGTCGAGTAGCCGCGGAAACGGTTGGCGTCGAACGGAACGCGCCAGCCTTCCTTGGTCCGCTTGTAGAGGATCTTCTTGTAGAACGTGGACAGAATCGCCTCGCCGTCGAGGCCGAGGGCGAACATCAGCGACGTCACCGGAATCTTGCGGCGACGGTCGATACGCGCATAGACGATGTCCTTGGCGTCGAACTCGATGTCGAGCCAGGAGCCGCGATACGGGATCACGCGGGCGGCGAACAGCAGCTTGCCCGAGGAATGGGTCTTGCCCTTGTCGTGGTCGAAGAACACGCCGGGCGAGCGGTGCATCTGCGAGACGATGACGCGCTCGGTGCCGTTGACGATGAAGGTGCCGTTCATCGTCATGAGCGGGATGTCGCCCATGTAGACGTCCTGCTCCTTGATGTCCTTCACCGACTTCGCGCCGGTTTCCTCGTCGATATCGAACACGATGAGGCGCAGCGTCACCTTGAGGGGAGCCGCGAAGGTCATGCCGCGCTGACGGCACTCGTCGACGTCGTATTTCGGCTGCTCGAACTCGTAGCGGACGAATTCCAGCATCGAGGTGCCCGAGAAATCGGAGATCGGAAACACCGAGCGGAACACCGCCTGCAGACCCTCGTCGAGACGGCCGCCCTGGGGTTCGTCGACCATCAGGAACTGGTCATAGGACGCCTTCTGAACCTCGATGAGGTTCGGCATCTCGGCCACTTCCTTGATGTGTCCGAAGAACTTGCGAACGCGTTTGCGACCGGTGAATGTCTGCTGCGCCATCGTGGCCTCTCATTTTCGTCGCCCGATCTGGGCGCGCCGTCCAGGACGCGGCTGCCACCGCTCCCCGGGTTGAATTTTCGAACCCGTTTTGGGGGCCGCAGACTCAGGTTCAGGCGAGAATGTCCTGAATCTGTTCTTCAGACCTTCAAAACGCAAAACGACGCGCGGGGCGCTGCTGCGCGCCCGCCCGTCACAACGATCGTGTTCACGGACTGCAAAAGCCCGAAATAGCCTGCTCTCCCAACGGCTTACAGGGAAATCCGGCATCCCTGCCCACCGCGCCTTCGTGCTGCCGACCCGATATGGGGCGACAATAGTGCAGATTCGAGGGTCAAGCCCGCAAATCCCCACACTTTTTCGTGTTCGGCCCGCGTCGGAACGTTCCGTCGCACGCCTTTTGCATCCGGCCCGCCATCCGAGGACGGGCCAGGATCCCGGACGCGCGCCCGGGATCCCGCCAGTAAGCAGTGCTTACTTGAGCTCGACCTTGGCGCCAGCCTTCTCGAGCTGGGCCTTGATCTTGTCGGCTTCTTCCTTGTTCACGCCTTCCTTCAGCGGCTTCGGAGCACCCTCGACGAGGTCCTTTGCTTCCTTCAGGCCGAGACCGGTGATGGCGCGGACTTCCTTGATGACCTCGATCTTCTTGTCGCCGGCGCTGGCGAGAACGACCGTGAACTCGGTCTTCTCTTCCGCCGGGGCGGCAGCAGCGCCACCGCCAGCCGGGCCGGCCACGGCGACGGCCGCGGCAGCCGAAACGCCCCACTTCTCTTCGAGGAGCTTCGCCAGTTCAGCAGCTTCGAGCACGGTGAGGCTCGAGAGGTCGTCAACGATCTTCTGCAAGTCAGCCATTGTTCAGTTTCCTTAACTGTAAGTCTGGTTCGGGTTTGAGTTTTGCGAAGGGCGTCAGGCCGCTTCGCCCTTTGAGGCATGAGCCTGGATGACGCGCGCGAGCTTGCCCGCGGGCGCATTGGCGAGCTGAGCCAGCTTGGTCGCCGGGGCCACGATGAGGCCGACGATCTTGCCGCGCAGTTCATCAAGCGACGGCAGCGAGGCAAGGGCCTTCACGCCGTCGACATTCAGGACGGTCTTCCCCATCGAGCCGCCGACGATGACGAACTTTTCGTTCGCCTTGGCGAATTCGATGGCGACCTTTGGCGCCGCTACCGGATCGTTCGAAGTGGCGATCACGGTCGGTCCCTTCAGCATGGGGCCGATGGCAACGACGTCAGTGCCTTCAAGAGCAATTTTGGCGAGACGGTTCTTCGAGACCTTCACCGCGGCACCCGCCTGCTTCATCTGCTGGCGCAGCTTCTGCATCTGGGCGACGGTGAGGCCGGAATATTGAGCAACGACCGCGACGCTCGTGGTCTTGAAGACCTCATTGAGCTGTTCGACCGCCTCTTTTTTTGCCGCTCGTTCCACAGCAAGCTCTCTCCGGTTGGCGGTCATCGCGAAAGCGGGACCGCCGGGTTGCACCCATCGTCCCACCCAAAACCTGAACCTCGGGGCCAAAATCCCCTTCGGACACGCGCCGGGCGAGACGACAATTCAAAGCCTGCCCTCCGGGAGCACCTGAGGGCGCCCACGGCGTGTCGAGGTCCGAACCAGACCCGTTTCGCGACCAGCCTTTGAAGCTGGATGCGAAGTGAAATCCGGTCTTCACCCGTCTATGCAGGCCATGCGATTAAGCCATTGAGAAATCGGAGTTTCCCGCAGGCGCCTGCAGTCTTGGACAGGACAGGGTCAGTCGGCGAACCGCCCGACCCCTGCCCACATTCCACCAACAGACGGGCTCTCCTTCCTTTTCGGGCAAATCCTCACGGACGTCCTGAAAAGGAATGATCTCCTGTCGTGTCGGGTTTTCGGAATGCGTGCACGAACGCGCCAGCCGAGGCCGGCACGTCCGGAGGCGGTTCTTTAACCGCTCCGGGCTTGCTTGCCAAGAGCAAAATTCACACCAGTTCCAATCCGTTGCCGGATAGGCTTAGGGCGGGCCGGTAAGGGCCGATTCAGGCCGCTTTGACCGCGTAAGGCAGCGGCTTGCCCGCGAAGAACGCGGTCAGGTTCGCCAGCACGCAATTCTGCATGGCAACGTGCGATTCGAGGGTGTGGCCGCCGACATGGGGAGCGAACACCACGTTCGGCAGCGCGGTCAACGCGTCGGGGGCGTGCGGTTCCTTCTCGAACACGTCGAGGCCGGCGCCGGCGATGGTCTTGTCGGTGAGTGCCGCCACTAGCGCCTCCTGATCGATCACCGAGCCGCGGGAGATGTTGACGACATAGCCGTCCGCCCCGAGCCGCTTCAGGATGTCGGCGTTGACGACGTGCTCGGTCTCGGCCCCTGCCCGGACCGCGATCATCAGCACGCTGCACCAGTCGGCCAGCGCCTCCAGCGACGGGAAATATCGATAGGGCAGATCGTATCGGGTGCGGCTGAAATAGCCGACGTCGCTCTCGAAAGCCGCGCAGCGCGCGGCGATCTTGCGGCCGATTTCGCCCATGCCGTAGACGCCGATGCGGCGGCCAGGCATGCCGGCCTGTGGCCGCATCATTGGCGACGGCTTCGAGGCGGCCCAGTCGCCGCTGCGGACATATTGGTCGGCGACAGGATCCGACGCGTCGCCGCGAGCATCAGGGTCATCGCGATATCGGCGACCGAGGCCGCGTTGGCGCCGGGACTGTGGCCGACCGCAATGTTGCGGGCGGCGGCCGCCTTCAGGTCGACGCCGTCATAGCCGGTGCCGTAGCAGACGATGGCCCCGAGCTTGGGGAACAGGTCCATCGCCTCCGCGCCGAGCAGCGAGCTGCCGGCGGTCAGCAGCGCGCGGATGCCGCCGAGTTCCTCGGCCGGAAACACCTCTCGCGCGGGCTTGCCGCCGGTGTCGAGCAGCTCGAAGCGCTCGGCGAAGCGCGTCATCATCGTCTTGGGAAAGCGCGAATAGATCAGGACCTTGTCAGCCATTGTTGTTGCTTCCAGTGAGCGCCGCCACGAACGACGAGGGGCGGAATCGGTTGCCCAATTCCGCCCCTCGCCTCATGCAATTTTCAGGCTTAGCCGAGGATGGTGCCCGGCTCGACCTTCACGCCGGGGCCCATCGTCGAGGACACTGCAACGCGCTGGATGTAGGTGCCCTT
Organism: Bradyrhizobium sp. WBOS08; assembly: GCF_024585125.1. Lineage (NCBI taxonomy): Bacteria > Pseudomonadati > Pseudomonadota > Alphaproteobacteria > Hyphomicrobiales > Nitrobacteraceae > Bradyrhizobium > Bradyrhizobium sp. WBOS08. The sequence continues at coordinate 872,698 of NZ_CP028988.1, forward strand.
GGAGCCGGCCGGTTTGGCCTTGGAGACGGCGTCAGCCAGGGCCTTGATGTTCTCGACCAGCTTTTCCTCGGAGAACGAGGCCTTGCCGACGCCGGCCTGAAGGATGCCGGCCTTCTCGACCCGGAACTCGACCGAGCCGCCCTTGGCACCCTTCACCGCGCCGGTGACGTCCATGGTCACGGTGCCGATCTTCGGGTTCGGCATCAGGCCGCGCGGGCCGAGCACCTTACCGAGACGGCCGACCAGCGGCATCATGTCGGGGGTGGCGATGCAGCGGTCGAAATCGATCGAGCCGTTCTGCACCTTCTCGACCAGGTCTTCGGCGCCGACGACGTCGGCACCCGCGGCCTTGGCCTCATCGGCCTTGGCGCCGCGGGCGAACACGCCGACGCGGAGCGTACGGCCGGTGCCGTTCGGCAGGGTCACGACGCCGCGGACCATCTGGTCGGCGTGACGCGGATCGACGCCGAGGTTGATCGCGATCTCGATGGTCTCGTCGAACTTCGCTTTCGCGCGCTCCTTGACCATCTTGATGGCGTCCGCGAGCGGGTAAAGCTTTTCGCGGTCAACACCTTCGCGGGCTTTGTTCAAACGCTTTCCGATTGCCATGACCGCTTACCCCGCAACTTCCAGGCCCATCGAACGGGCGGAGCCCTCGACCATCTTCATGGCCGATTCGATGGAATCGCAATTGAGATCCTTCATCTTCTTCTCGGCGATCTCGCGCACCTGCGCCTTGGTCACCTTGCCGGCCTTGTCGCGGCCCGGCGCCTTCGAGCCGGACTGGATCTTGGCGGCCTGCTTGAGGAAGAACGACATCGGGGGCGTCTTCATCTCGAAGGTGAACGAACGATCGGCGTAGATCGTGATCACCACGGGAATCGGGGTGTTCTTCTCTTCCTTCTGGGTCTGGGCGTTGAACGCCTTGCAGAACTCCATGATGTTGAGACCGCGCTGACCGAGCGCGGGACCGATCGGGGGCGAAGGATTCGCCGCACCGGCCGGGACCTGAAGCTTCAGGTATCCGGTCACTTTCTTTGCCATGTATCACTCCTGTTGTGCCGGCGTGCCGCCGGCGGTTTCAGGTTCGTGGTCGGGATCAACGGCGGCTGGCAACCGCCCTCGTCCTCCCACGCCTCTTGCTGCGCAAGACCGAAGTCTCGCGCAGTACCCGGTCAGACCTTCTCGACCTGACCGAATTCCAGTTCGACCGGCGTTGCGCGACCGAAGATCGACACCGCGACCTTCACGCGCGAGCGCGCCTCGTCGATTTCCTCGACGACGCCCGAGAACGAGGCGAACGGGCCATCGGCCACGCGCACATTCTCGCCGATCTCGAACGACACCGACGCCTTGGGCCGCTCCACGCCCTCCTGCACCTGGTGCAGGATGCGCATGGCTTCGGCCTCCGAGATCGGCATCGGCTTGTTTTCCGCACCGAGGAAGCCGGTGACCTTCGGCGTGTTCTTGATCAGATGAAACGCCTCGTCGGTCAGCTTCATCTTCACCAGCACGTAACCGGGGAAGAACTTGCGCTCGGCGTCGATCTTGCGGCCGCGGCGCACTTCCGTGACCTTCTCGGTCGGCACCAGAACCAGTTCGAACAGTTCCTCGAGCCCGCGCTGCTTGGCCTGCTCGCGGATCGATTCGGCGACCTTCTTCTCGAAGTTCGAATAGGCGTGGACGATGTACCAGCGCTTGTCGGACAGTTGAGCGGTTGCTGTTGCCATCATTGAATGCCCAGAAGGAAGGTGATGAGAACGCGGATGACCTGGTCGGCGGCGAAGAAGAAGATCGAGGCCACGGCGACCATGACGAACACCATGATGGTGGTGATGGTGGTCTCGCGGCGGGTCGGCCAGGTGACCTTGGCGGTCTCCGAGCGCACTTCCTGCAAGAACTTGAACGGGCTGACTGCCATCGTTTTGATGTCCAACGTCCGTCGACAGACGCGAATGAATTTCAGGGATCCGAACAGCCGCCGTTTGCCCAGCCCTCTGTCTCGAAGGATGAGCCGGAAACCGGGCTCGATTGTTCGGGGATTTCAAAGCCGCGCCGGAGATCCGCGTCTAACGGGCCGGCTGCGAGTGCGGGGTATCTACTGCGGATAGGCCCAAAGGTCAAGGTACAGAGGCCGCTGCCCGGGCGAGCCGATCGCCCCAGGCGGGAGAGCAGAGCCAAGCCGGATCAAAGGCTTGTCCGCCCCCACCAATCCGCCACGGCCCCGGCACGGCGAGACCGTGGGCTTCCGCAGCGTATCAGTCGGCCCGGTCGACCATCGAAACGCCCGGCAGCGGCACCACGAACTTTCCGCCTTCGGCGAAATAGCGGGCGTGCTTGGCCCGGATCGGGTCGACATAGCGCCAGGCGAAGACGACCACGAACGCCGGCTTGCGCTCGTAAAGCGCGGCAGGCGGCAGGATCGGGATGTCGTAACCCGGGCCGGCCATCACGTTCCCCTTCTTGGGATCGTCGTCGACCAGGAAGTCGATCTTGTTCTCCAGGCCGAACTGCGGCAGCAGGGTCGTGGTGCCGACCGAGACGCCGTAGCCGGCGACGAGCTGACCGCGCGCATGGGCGGCGTCGGCCATCGCGACCAGCTCGTCGCGGATGGCGGCGATCCTCTTCACATAGGGCGCATAATAGGCCGGCTGGTCGACACCGAGCCGCTCTTCCTCGGCAACGAAGCGCGCGACCTCCGCCGACGGCTTCTTGGCGCCCCCGGCGCGCTGCACGGTCACGCGGATCGAGCCGCCCTTGGTCCAGATGTGCTGGACGTCGATCAGCTCCATGCCGAGCCGGGCAAAGAAACGGATCAGCGGCTTGATGTTAAAATACGACAGGTGCTCGTGATAGACGGTGTCGAGCAGGTTCTTCTCGGTGACGTCGACGCCGTATTGGGTTTCGAAGACGAACAATCCGTCCGGCGCGAGCACATCGCGAACGCCGATCACCAGAGGATCGAGATTGTCGACATTGGCGATCATGTTGTTGGCGATCACGACGCTCGCCGCACCGTGGCTCTGCAGGATGCGACGCCCGATCGCATCGGTGAAGAAATCGCCGATGGTCTCGATCCCCGCCTCCGTCGCGCGCCGCGCGATCTCGACGGCGGGATCGACGCCGAGCACCCGCATCCCGCGTTCCTTGAAGAAGCCGAGCAGCGATCCGTCGTTGCTGCCGAGCTCGACGACCAGCGAGCCCGGCGCGATGGCGAAGCGGCTGACGACGTCGTTGGCATAGCCCGCGAAGTGCTCGCGCAGGCCGAGCGAGAGCGACGTGGTGTAGACGTAGTTGCGGTACTGGATCTCCGGATTGCCGACATGGAGAATCTGCAGATGGCCGCAATCCCTGCACAGATGCAGTGCCATCGGCACCGCGGCGCGGAACACGGGATCGTCGACGCTGGCGTCGGGGACCTGGAAGTTCGGCGTGCCGATCGGCATGCCGGCCATCGGGACGACCAGCTCCTGCTTGTCCGAATGGCAGAGGCGGCAGGTTTGGCGGACGTAGAACAGATTTTTCATCGTGGAACCGAAAATTGAGACAAGCGATCGGGTGGGGCAATCCCACCCCGTGAAAACCACATCGGCAGCAATGGTCTCAAGTGGGTCATGGCTGGCTCGAGACTTCCCTGCCCAGCCCGTCGTAGCTGGGGGCCTCCGCCGCCGCCTTGGCAGCGTTGTCCGCGGAATACGATCCGCGCTCCGGACTTGCCAGCCAGATCACACCTCCGACAAGCCCGATGATGACGCTGATGGCGCCCAGCAGAAGCGAAACCGACAGCGCTTGCTCGGAAGGGACGCCCGCCAGGCCGAGACAGGCGACCATCGCCCCCTCCCGAACGCCCCAGCCGCTGATCGAGATCGGGACCGCGGTCAACAGCACCACCGGCGGAATCAGGACGCCGGCGTCCGTCACCGAGAGTTGGGCGCCGACACCGCGCGCCAAGGCGTAGCAAGCCGCCGCGGTCACGAGATGGATGAGGAGCGCCGATCCGAACAGCAAAGCGCGGCTCTTCGATTGCAGGAGAAGGAACCTGACCAGTGCTCCGAACCGGACGAAGCTTGCGATCGCCGGATGCGCAACGAGGCGCTTGGGCAGACGATCGAGCGTCAACAGGACAGTAGTGCCGGCGACGCCCGCCAGCGTCAGCCCGCCGATGGCGAGGATCGCGGCCGGATTGGACACGCGTGACGTGAGGAACGGCAATCCGGCGACCATCAGCACGATCAGTCCGATCAGGGCCGTGAAGCGATCAGCCGCGACGCCCTTGACCGCCTCCGGCCACTGCACGCCGCGCTGGCGCAGCAGCCAGATCCGCACGGCGTCCCCGCCGACCGACGACGGCAACACCTGATTGAACCAGAGGCTGATCATCAGGATGCGCCAACCCGCGAGCCAATCCAGCGAGACGCCGAGCGCACGCATGATCAGCTCCCACCGGCCATTGAGCACGAAGGTCTGGAAGAAAATCAGCGTCAGCGCGAGAACGAACAGGAAAGGATCGACCGAGACAAGATGGCTGCGCAATTGTTGCAGGTCGAGACCGCGCGCGATGTAGACCAGCACCGCGATCGACAGCAGCAGCTTTACCGAAAACAGGGCCGCCTGCTTGAACCGCGACTGCATCGAGTGCCCGCCTCAGGATGCCGGATATTCCGCGCGACCGATGACAAGGTCGATCGCGGCCATCATCCAGAACTGGTGCGTCGTCTCGACGATGTTGTAGCTGCGGCTGTCGACAAAGAAATTGATGTCGCCGAGATTGCGCAGGGGATTGTCCGCATTCATTCCCGACAGCGTGATCACGTCGAGCTTCATTGTCCGCGCCTGCGCAACCGCGTTGAGGATGTTCTTCGACCGTCCGGACGAGCTGATCGCGACGAGGCAGTCGCCGGCACGCGCGCTCAATCGCACGGCGTGCGCGATCCAATCCTCGAAGCCGTAATCGTTGGCGAGGCACGACATCATGCTGGCGTCGCTGAAGCAGAGCGCCGGCACCGCTGCGTTCTTCGCCAGGTCGATCGCCAGATGCGAGGCGATGCCCGCCGAACCGCCGTTGCCGATGAAGATGACGCGGCCGCCCTGCTCGCGCGTGCGCAACCAGACGGCGCGGGTGGCGGAGATGCTGGCAAAAACGCCGTCGTCGACAGCCGTCGCGCGATGCAGGCGCCCGACATAATCGACGAGGAAAGCCTTGTGATCGGGATCGACGGACTCGACAGGCATGGGCTGGCGGCTCGACTGCAACATGATGCCCTGATACCGGCTATCACCAGGGATTGCAAAGGTATAATGCTTGCAAAGTCGGCGAGCGGCTGATAGTCGGCTTTCGGGTTTCACTCAACATTGGCCGGCCTGTTTCGCTGGGCATTCGCGTCACGGATGTTCCCCATGAAATGCATTGTCACTGGTGGCGCAGGTTTCATCGGAAGTCACCTCGTCGATCGCCTCCTCGACGATGGCCACGAGGTCGTCGCGCTCGACAATTTCGTCATCGGTCGCCCGGAAAACCTGGCCTCGCGCGCCAGCTCGAGCCGGTTGAAGGTGGTGCGGGCTGATGTCACCGACCTCGACTCGATCAGGCCGTATTTCCACGGTGTCGACTGGGTCTTCCACCTCGCGGCGCTGGCCGACATCGTTCCCTCGATCGAGTCCCCGATCCCGTATCATCGCGCCAATGTCGACGGCACGGTCAACGTTCTCGAGGCGGCACGGCACGCCGGCGTCCGCCGTTTCGTCTATGCCGCATCGTCGTCCTGCTACGGCATTCCCGACGCCTACCCGACGCCGGAGAGCGCCGAGATCCGGCCGATGTACCCCTACGCGCTTACCAAGAATCTCGGCGAGCAGTGCGTCATGCACTGGTGCCAGGTCTACAAGCTGCCCGCGGTCGCGCTTCGCCTGTTCAACGTGTACGGGCCGCGCCATCGCACCACCGGCACCTACGGTGCCGTGTTCGGCGTCTTCATGGCGCAGAAGCTCGCCGGCAAACCCTTCACGGTGGTCGGCGACGGCGAACAGACGCGCGACTTCACTTTCGTCAGCGACGTCGCAGACGCCTTCGTGACCGCCGCGCGCTCCGATATCTCGCACGAGATATTCAACGTCGGCTCGGACAACACCTACAGCGTCAACCGGCTGGTCGAGCTTCTCGGCGGCGACAAGGTCCACATCCCCAAACGTCCGGGCGAGCCCGATTGCACCTACGCCGACATTACCAAGATCAAACGGGTCCTGAACTGGGCGCCGAAGGTGAAATTCGAGGACGGCGTTGCGACGATGCTGAAATCGATGGATCAGTACAAGGACGCGCCGCTGTGGACGGTCGACAAGATCGCCGACGCCACCAAGGACTGGTTCAAATATCTCGGTGACGACGGCGGCGCGGCCCAGAAGGCAAGCTCTTGAACAGGTGCGCGGGATATCATTGCCGCGATTCGATCATTTCCGGGCGGCCATCTGAGACCTACCGGCGCTTTGGGTAATTCATATGGCTCATCCTCAGACAGACAAACCGGCCGTCCATCCGGCACCGCACGACAAGATCAAGACGGTCGAGGAGCTCGGCGAGATGGCGCGTGCCGCGCAGGCAAAGGGCCTGACCGTCGCGCTCTGCCACGGCGTGTTCGATCTGGTGCATCTCGGCCACGTCCGGCACATCCTGGCGGCGCGCAACGAGGCCGACGTGGTCATCGTGACCATCACCGCCGACCGTTTCGTCAACAAGGGCCCGGGACGGCCGATCTTCCCGGAGAACATGCGTGCCGAGATGCTGGCCGCGCTCGGCACGGTCGACTGGGTCGGCATCAACCAGACCTCCAGCGCCGAACCGGTGCTCGATACCGTGCGCCCCGACATCTACGTGAAGGGCTCGGACTACGAGAATCCCGAGGACGACGTCACCGGCAAGATCGCCATCGAGCGCGAGGCCGTCGAACGTCATGGTGGGCGAATCGTCTTCACGCGCGACGTGACCTTCAGCTCGTCGTCGCTGCTGAACCGCTACTTCGACATCTACGATCCACCTTTGCGCGACTACCTGCAGAAGGTGCGCGAAGGCGGCGGCGCCGAGCGGCTGCTGAAGCTGATCGACAAGATCCAGGACATGCACGTCGTGCTGGTCGGCGATACCATCATCGACGAATACCAATACGTCACGGCGCTCGGGAAGGCTTCGAAGGAGAACATCGTCGCCACCCTGCTCAAGAACGGCGAGCAATTTGCAGGCGGCGTCATTGCAGCGGCCAACCACGTCGCGAGCTTCTGCAAGTCGGTCGAGATCGTCACCACGCTGGGCGGCAACGACTACCCTGAAGAGTTCATTCGCGCGCATGTCCGCCCGAACGTCACGCTGACTCCGATCCGCATTCAGGGCCGTCCGACGACCCGCAAATTGCGCTACGTCGAGATGGGCTATCTGCACAAGCTGTTCGAAGTCTATACGATGGACGACACGCCGCTCGACGAGACCACGCGCAAGGAGATCGACCGCGTCACCACCGAGCGCGTGCGCGCCGCGGACGTCGTCATCGTCACCGATTTCGGTCACGGCATGATCGCGTCCAGCACGATCGAGGCGTTGATCGCGAACTCCAAGTTCCTTGCGGTCAACGCCCAGAGCAACAGCGGCAACCACGGCTACAACCTGATCACGAAATATCCGCGGGCCGACTACATCTGCATCGACGCGCCGGAAGCACGGCTGGCCGCCACCGACAAGTTCAGCGACATCGCATCGGTGATCGAGGACGGCCTGCACCGCAAGATCGATTGCGACAACATGATCATCACGCACGGCTCCTTCGGCTGCTACCCGTTCTCGTCGAAGACCGGCGTCGCGCGCGTGCCCGCTTTCACCAAGACCGTGGTCGACACGGTCGGCGCAGGCGATGCCTTCCTGACGATCACGGCGCCGCTGGTGGCGGCCGGCGGCAACATCGAGGACGTCGCCTTCATCGGCAATGCGGCGGGCGCGATCAAGGTCGGCATCGTCGGTCACCGCAACTCGGTCGAAAAGGCACCGCTGGTCAAGTTCGTCACCGCGTTGTTGAAGTAGCGCGAACGGAAAACCTGGAGAACGACAGTGATTGATCGGAAATGGAACGTGATGGTCACCGGTGGCGCCGGCTATGTCGGCAGCGTGCTGGTTCCCCAGTTGCTGGCGGCCGGCCACAAGGTCACGGTGCTCGACCTCTTCATGTACGGTGACGACGTCTTCAACGCCGTTCGCGACAATCCGAACCTGCGCCTGATCAAGGGCGACATCCGCGATGAGGCCGCGGTCAACGAGGCTCTGCGCGGCAACGACGCGGTGATCCACCTCGCCTGCATCTCCAACGATCCCTCGTTCGAGCTGGACCCGGCGCTCGGCAAGTCCATCAACTACGACTGCTTCCGGCCGATGGTGCGCGCGGCGAAGAAGGCCGGCATCAAGCGCTTCATCTACGCCTCCTCGTCGAGCGTCTACGGCATCAAGGACGAGGCCGAGGTGACCGAGGAATTGTCCTGCGAGCCGCTCACCGACTACTCCAAGTTCAAGGCGATGTGCGAGACCGACCTCGCCGAAGAGGCAGCGCCCGGCTTCGTCACCTGCACGGTTCGTCCCGCCACCGTCTGCGGCTACGCTCCGCGGCAGCGGCTCGACGTCGTCGTCAACATCCTGACCAACCTCGCGGTCAACACCGGCCGCATCCGCGTGTTCGGCGGAACGCAGAAGCGGCCCAACCTGCACATCCAGGACATGTCGGCGGCCTATCTGTTCCTGCTGCAGCAGGACGACGCGAAGATCGACGGCAAGACCTACAACATCGGCTATGAAAACCACTCGCTGATGAAGATCGCCGACATCGTCAAATCGGTGGTCGGAGACAACGTCGACGTCGCCGTCGAGCCGACCGACGATCTGCGCTCCTACCACGTGTCTTCGGAGAAGATCCGCCGCGAGCTCGGATTTGCGCCGACCCACACGATCGAGCAGGCCGTATCCGGCCTCGTGGACGCCTTCAAGGCCGGCCGCCTGCCGAACTCGCTCAACGATCCCCGGTATTTCAACATCAAGATGATGCAGAACATCAGCCTGAAGTGAGCGGCGTGCGGATCGGCATCGATTTCGACAACACGATCATCTGCTACGACAAGGTCTTTGCCGCCGTCGCGCGTCAACGTGGGCTGGTGCCGGAGGGTTGGGAGGGGCTGAAGAGCGAGGTCCGGGACCTGTTGCGGTCTCGTGCCGGCGGCGAGCTTGCCTGGCAGGGACTGCAGGGCTTCGTCTACGGCAAGGGCATCGGCGGCGCCGAAATCTATCCTGGGGTCCGCGAGTTCCTCGCAAGCTGTCGCAAGGCCGGCGCCAGCGTCTACATCGTCAGCCACAAGACGCAGTTCGGCCATCAGGACCCCGACCGCGTCGACTTGCGCGAAGCCGCACGCGGCTGGTTGAAAGCTGCAGGTCTCGTCGACACCGCCGATGCGGCGCTGGCGGCGGGCAATGTCTATTTCGAGGACACGCTGGCGGCCAAGGTCGAGCGGCTCGCGAGCCTGAAGCTCGATATCTTCATCGACGATCTCGTCGACGTCTTCGAGCAGCCGCATTTTCCGAAGGCGACGCGATCGATCCTGTTCACGCAGTCGCGGCCGCCCCATCCCGCCCATTGCGAGCCGATCGCGAGCTGGGCGGACATCAGCAGCGGGGTGTTCGCGCGATGAGCGAGCCGGACCTGAACGCGCTGGATGCAATTTCGATCGGCAGCCGCCTCGCCGGCGCGCAGGTCGTGGCCGCTCAACCGGCGCGGTCCGGCGGCAACAACCGGGTGTTTCGGCTGGAGATGGCGAAGGGACCGCCCCTCGCCCTCAAGCATTATCCATCCGACGGGCGCGATCGCCTGGGACAGGAATACGACGCGCTCACGTTTCTGTCGCGCCACGGCATCTCGTCGACGCCGCGGCCCATCGCAAAGGACGCAGATGCATTCTGCGCGCTGTATCAATGGTTCGACGATGACGCGGCGGTGCTGCGTCCCCAGGAGAACGATGCCGACCAGCTGGCCGATTTCCTGATCGAATTGCAGACATTGCGCGACGCCGAGGGGGCGCAGACCCTGCGGAACGCCTCGGCCAGCATCTTCTCGCCCGAGCAAGCCATCGCCCAGTATGAGCAGCGCCTCGACGGACTGAGGCGGGCCGCGGACGATGATCCGGATCTGCGTGCGTTCATCGACGGCAGCCTGGTTCCCACCACCGCCGCCGCCGTCCGACGCCTCCGTCGACGTTATGCGGAACTCGGCCGGAATCCCGCAGCGGACCTTCCGCCCGCTCATCGCGCGTTGAGCCCCTCGGACTTCGGGCTGCACAATGCGCTGCGCGCCGAAGACGGCAGGCTGCGGTTCATCGACTTCGAATATTTCGGGTGGGACGATCCGGTCAAGCTCGTGTCGGACACCGCGATTCACCCAGGCAGCGATCTGCCCGCGGCCAGCGCGAACCGATTGATAGAGAGGCTCTCGCGCGCTTTCGAAGCCGGGGATGACGCGTTTGCGATCCGCCGTGACGTGCTGTATCCTGTGTTCGGGGCGATTTGGTGCCTGATTGTCCTGAATGCCTATTTGCCCGAAAGCCGCTCCCGGCGCGCTCTGGCTGCGCAAGGTGGCGATCTGACGGTCCGCCTTGCCGGCCAGCTCGACAAAGCCCGCCGGCTTCATCAAACGATTTGCAAACGTGATCCAGATCTCACCCCACGCTGAAGCCGCCCTCACCTGCACGCTGGACGAGCGCAGTCTCTACTTGCGCCGCCTGGTCCTCGGTTCTGTCCGCTCCGCGGGACGCGGCCATGTCGGCCCGGCCCTGTCGCTGATCGAGATGGTCCGCGTGCTCTACGACGACGTGCTGCGGATCGACCCGCAAAACCCGCGCGATCCCAATCGCGATCGCGCCATCCTGAGCAAGGGCCACGGTTGTCTCGCACTCTATGCACTGCTCGCCGATCGCGGCTTCTTCCCGTTGTCGGAGCTCGAGGGCTTCTGCGGCTCCGACAGTATCCTGGGCGGACATCCCGAATACGGCATGGTGCCGGGGGTCGAGGCCTCGACCGGCGCGCTCGGACACGGCCTGTCGATTGGCGTCGGCCTTGCGCTCGCCGCCCGCATGCGCGAGCGCAGCTACCGGACCTTCGTCCTGCTCGGCGACGGCGAGATCAACGAGGGGTCGGTGTGGGAGGCCGCGATGGGCGCGGCCAAGCACGGGCTCGACAACCTGGTCGCGATGATCGACTACAACAAGCTCCAGAGCTACGGACCGACCGATTACGTCCTGCCGCTGGAGCCGCTCGCGGACAAATGGCGCAGCTTCGGCTTTGCCGTGCAGGAGCTCAACGGCCACGACATCGGCGCGCTGCGCACCGTCCTGAAGCAGGTCCCGGCCGTTCCGGGCAAACCCACAGCGATCATCTGCCATACCGTCAAAGGCAAGGGTCTGCCGGCCGCGGAATCCAACGCCGATTGGCATCACAAGAACAAGCTGACCGACAGCGAGCTCGACGCCATTCGCGTCGCCGTCGGCGATTTTTGATCGGCTCCCCATGCGCAACACCGCGATGAACATGGTCCACAAGCTCGCCGCGCGCGACGAGCGCGTGCTCTACATCGGCTCCGATCCCGGCGCCGGCACGCTGCGCGCGATGAGCAAGGAGTTTCCCAAGCGCCATCTGATCGAGGGCATTTCGGAGGCGCACATCATCGGCATGTCGGCCGGCCTGGCGATGGAGGGCTTCGTGCCCTACGTCAACACCATCGCGACATTCCTCACCCGCCGCTGCTACGAGCAGGTCGCCGTCGACCTTTGTCTGCACAACCTGCCGGTACGGCTGATCGCCAATGGCGGCGGTCTCGTCTACGCGCCGCTCGGCCCCACGCACCAGGCGATCGAGGACATCGCCATCATGCGGGCGCTGCCGAACATGACGGTGATTTGCCCGTGCGACGCCGACGAGGCCGCGCGCATGATGGACAAGACGCTCGACTGGACCGGGCCGATCTACATCCGGCTGGGCAAGGGCGGCGACGCCATCGTCTCGAAGGCCGAGCACGGCTTCGAGATCGGCAAGGCCATCCTGATGCGGCCGCCGGGCGACGTGCTCATGGTGACCACCGGCATCATGCTCCAGCGCGCCATCGCCGCCGCCGACCAGCTCGCCGCGCAAGGCATTCGCGCCGGCATCCTGCACATGCATACGGTGAAGCCGCTCGACGCCGAGGCGCTGCTCCAGGCGGTGCGCGGCACCAAGCTCGTGGCGACGCTGGAGGAGCACGTGCCCTCCGGCGGCCTCGGCAGCGCCGTCGCCGAAACGCTGATCGACAGGCTCGGCTCCGGCTTTCCCGCCATGCTCCGGCTCTCGCTGCCGGACCGCTTCATGCACAATTACGGCTCGCAGGATTCGCTGCTGAAGAAGCACGGACTGTCCGCCAACGCCATCGCGACGTCGATCGAGCACGCGCTCGCGGCGTCGCGCAGCTCCGCTCCTCAACTTCATTCCACCTGACGGGTCACATGTACGACGTTCGATATTCCTATCTGCTCGAGCAATTCTCCGACCCCGCTCCGATCCTGGCCGAGATCGGCCGGCTGGTTGCGACCGGTGACTTCACCCTTGGCAAGCCCGTTGCCGAATTCGAGAAGCGCTTTGCCGAGCTGATCGGCGTGCGCCACGCCATCGGCGTCGGATCGGGCACTGACGCACTGAAGCTGCCGCTCAAGGCGCTCGGCATCGGTCATGGCGACGAGGTCATCACCGCCGCCAACACCTTCATCGCCACCGTCGGTGCGATCGCGGAAACCGGCGCGCGGCCGGTGCTGGTCGATTGCGACGATTCCTTCTGCATGAACGTCGACCAGGTCGAAGCCGCGATCACCGAGAAGACCAAGGCGATCATGCCGGTGCAGTTGACCGGCGAGGTCACCGACATGGGCAAGCTGATGGCGATCGCCAAACGTCGCAACCTGCCCGTGGTCGAGGACGCCTGCCAGGGCATCCTGTCGGAGTTTGCGGGAAAGCGTTCCGGCACCCACGGCGTCGCGGCCGGCTTCTCGCTGCATCCGCTCAAGAACCTCAACGTCTGGGGCGATGCCGGCGTCGTCGTCACCAATGACGACGGCATGAACGAGAAGCTCCGCCTGATCCGCAACCACGGCATGAAGAACCGCGACGAGATCGCGATCCTGGGCTGCAATTCGCGGCTCGATTCCCTCCAGGCTGTCGTCGGCAACTGGCTGATCGGTCAGACCAGCGAAATCACGCGGCGCCGGATCGAGAATGCCGCCTATTACGACGCGGGCCTTGCCGGCCTGCCTGGCCTGCGCGTCCCGCCGCGCCGGCCCAACGTGAAGCACGTCTACCATCTCTACATGGTGTTCGCCGAACGCCGCGACGAGCTCTACAAGTACTGCCTGGACAACGGCATCGAGGCCAAGATCCACTATCCGATCCCGCTGTATCAGCAGGAAGGCCTGAAGCATCTCGGCTACGCACCCGGCACCTTCCCGGTCACCGACCGCCATGCCAAGGAGGTCATCAGCTTCCCCGTCGACCAGCATCTGACGCGCGCGCAGCAGGACCGCGTCATCGAGACCGTCAGGAAGTTCTGCCATGGACGCTGACACCGGCCGCCGGCGCATCGGTTACGTCAATCTTCCCGCGCAATTCGAGGAAGAGCGCGCCGAGATCATGCAGGCGGTGGAAGGTGTATTCCAGCGCGGCGACTTCATCGGAGGCGCGGCGGTCGGCAAGCTCGAGGAGGAATTGTCGGCCTATCTCGGCTCGCCGCATGTGGTGACGCTGAATTCCGGCACCGACGCGCTGATCCTGGCCTTGCGGGCGCTCGACATCGGCCCCGGCGACGAGGTCATCACGCCCCCGAATTCGTTCGTGGCCTCGACCGCCGCGATCATCGCGGTCGGCGCCACGCCGGTGTTTGCGGACGTACTGCCGGACCAGAACATCGATCCGGCCGCGGTCGAGGCCGCGGTCACGGCGCGCACCAAGGCGATCATGCCGGTGCATCTGACCGGGCGCATGGCCGACATGAACCCGCTGATGGCGATCGCGGACAAGCACGCGCTCGCGGTGATCGAGGACAGCGCCCAGGCGGTCGGCTCGACCTATGACGGCCGGATGAGCGGCACCATCGGCACGTTCGGCTGCTTCTCCGCCCATCCCTTGAAGAATCTCAACGCGGCCGGCGATGCCGGTTTCCTCGTCACCGCCGACGCGGCCCTCGCCGCCAGGATCCGCCGGCTGCGCAACCATGGCCTGATCAACCGCAGCGACGTCCAGGAATGGGGCATCGTCTCACGGCTCGACACGCTGCAGGCCGAGGTGCTGCGCGTGCGCCTGCGTCACCTGCCCTCGGTGATCGAACGCCGGCGGCGCAACGCCGCGCAATACCGCGCCGAGCTCGAAGGCCTGCCCCTGTTCATCCCGCCCTGCCGCAACATCGAGTTCAACACCTTCCACACCTTCGTGGTGCAGACCGACCGCCGCAACGACTTCCAGAAATTTCTGGCCGACAAGGGCATTGAGACCGCCATCCACTATCCGATCCCGATCCACCTGCAGCCGGCGGCGGCGCATCTGGGTCACGGCCGCGGCGCGTTCCCGGTGACCGAGCGGCAGGCGGACCAGATCCTCACGCTTCCCATCAACCAGTTCCTGTCGGCCGCCGATATCAGCTATATCTGCGCGACCGCCCGGGAGTACTTTGCATGACGGATACGGACTTCCTTCAGGCCGACGAGCAGGCGCTGGCGCAGCGCTTCATCGACGACGGCTTCGTCACCACGCCGGCCGACGATCGCGCCGGGCTCGACCGCATCCAGCGGCGCGCTGCGGAGCTTGCGGCGGACTACCTGAAGCTGCCGCACAGCAACGATCCCTATGCGATGCTCGACGGCATCCATACGCGGGTCAGCGTCGACGATCTCAACGGCCTGCGGCTGCACGTCTTCAACGGCCTCAATGCCGAGCCGTGGTTCCGGCCCACCTATTTCCGCCTGGCGCGCTCGACGATCGAAACCATCGTCGGCAACGAGCTGTGCATGCAGCGCCGCGTCAATCTCAGCATCCAGATGCCAGGGGACAGCTCCTCGCTGCTCGCCACCCATTCCGACGTCTGGTCGGGCGACTCGCCGTTCGAGGTCGTGGTGTGGGTGCCGCTGGTCGACGTGCACCGCACCAAAGCGATGTATCTGCTCCCGCCGTCGCTGAACGGCGAGATGCAGGATCGGATGGCAAGCCTGCGCAGCGCCGAGGAACTCTACAAGACGATCAAGCCGCACGCGACCTTCATCGAGATTCCCTACGGTCACGTGATGCTGTTCAATCAGACCCTGATGCACGGCAACCGCGTCAACGAGGAGCCCGGCACGCGGTGGAGCATGAACTGCCGCTTCAAGAGCATCATGTCGCCCTACGCCGACAAGCGCTTCGGCGAGTTCTTCGAGCCGATCCTGCTGCGCCCGGCGACCCGGGTCGGCATGCAATACAAGCTGCCGGGAGGCTTCCATGGCTGAGCGAGCCGGCCATCGCGGCTATATCGGCGCCCGGCCGTTGAACGGCAGCCGCACCCCGCAGCACGTCCAGAACATCGTGATCCGCGACTATGCGCGGCGGAAGAACCTGCAGTTCCTGCTCAGCGCCGTCGAGCACATCATGCCCGGCAGCTACATGGTGCTCGAGGACATCCTCGACGAGCTGCCGCAGCTGCGCGGCATGATTCTCTACAGCATCTTCATGCTGCCGCCGGACGAGGCCCGCCGGCGGGAAATCTACGACCGCGTGCTGCGCGAAGGCTGTGACCTCCACGCAGCCGTCGAGGAGATCACGCTGTCCTCGCCGAAGGACATCCAGGCCGTCGAGGACATCCTGCTGGTCAACAAATACGCAACTATCCTGTGACGATGCCGCGGACCGGTTGAGCCCCATGAGCGAGATCAACCTGCTCCAGCCGATGCACGCTTCGACCAGGCGGGACTACGTTCAGCGCGTGGTCGAGCACGACAAGGCGGAATCCGCCACCGTCGCGCGGCAATGGGGCCGCGACTACTGGGACGGCGACCGGCGCTACGGCTATGGCGGCTATCGCTATGACGGACGCTGGCGCCCGCTCGCGCAGACCCTGATCGATCGCTACGGCATCAAGCCCGGCATGAGCGTGCTCGACGTCGGCTGCGGCAAGGGTTATTTGCTCTACGAGTTCACCCAGCTCGTCCCCGGCGTCAAGGTCGCCGGCATCGACATCTCCGAGTACGGCATCGCCAATGCCAAGGAGGAGATCCGGCCGCAGCTCCAGGTCGGCAACGCCGTCGAGCTGCCCTACCCCGATCACAGCTTCGACCTCGTGGTGTCGCTCGGCGTGCTGCACAACCTTCCGCTCGAGGACGTGTTCCGCGCGGTGCCCGAGATCGAGCGCGTCGGACGCGGCGCCTCGAAATACCTGATGGTGGAATCCTTCCGCAACGAGCGCGAGAAGGCCAATCTGCTCTACTGGCAGCTCACCTGCCTGAGCTTCCACGGCCCGGAAACCTGGGCGTGGATCTACGACAAATGCGGGTACCGGGGCGACCATGGGTTCATCTTCTTCGAATGAGACGACGGGTGTGCGCCGGCCGACCTCGCTGCGCGCACAGAATCCCGAAGTGTATTATTCGGACGACGCCATCGTCACGGCGGATGACGCCACGATCGCGGAGCTGAAGCGCATCGCCGCCGGCAACCCGCGGCTGCGCAGCCGGCTGTGCACGCATCCCGATCCCTCATCCGGCCTGCACGAGATGCTGATCGTGCACCACCGGGAGGCCTATGTGCGGCCTCACAAGCATCTCGGTAAACCCGAATCGTTTCACGTCATCGAGGGCACCGCGCAGGTCGTGATCTTCGAGGATGACGGCCGCATTCGCGACGTGCTCGAGATGGCACCCTACGGCCAGGGCAAGCGCTGCTACTACCGCATGCCGGAAAAGGTCTTTCATTCGATCCTGATCACCTCGGAATGGCTGGTGTTCCACGAAACCACCGCCGGTCCGTTCGATCCCTCCCGGACGGTTTTTCCGGACTGGGCGCCCGATGGCAGCAACGCCGTCGAAGTGCACGACTACGTCACGCAGATCGGCAGGCTCGTCATCGAACATCAAGGCCGCGATGCGAGGGCCTGAGGCCATGATCGAGCCGGCCAGTCCCAACGGCTTCCGCTGGAAGACGATCCCACTCGCCGCGCTTTCCTACATGCGCGAGCGAATGGGGATCGGATATGTCTGGGTCGGTGCGGTTCTGGCCCTTGGTGCGAGCTTGCCCGCATTATTCGCACGCGAGGTCTTCGGCGACGATTGGAGCGTTTACTACACCTACTGGACCGAGGGCCTCCCCGGACTTTTCCGCGTGCTGTATGAAGCGGCCCATGCCGGCTTCATCGTGCCGATGTCGCTGCTCGTCGTTCTCTTGCCCGACATGCCGGACGTCGCTGCGCGCCTCGCAGGTCTGGGTTGCCACCTCGCCAACGGCGTGTTGCTCTACTCCATCCTCCAAAGGTCGCCCCACACGAAGCCGATAGCTGCCTTGTTTGCGGCTCTCTTCCTGCTCAGCCCGTTTTACGTCATTCGCCTCACGCAGAACGCCGTCTACGACGTCTTCCTGCTCTTCTATTTGTTGTCTTACGAGTTGACCTATTCGAAAGTGCGGGCGCTTCGATGGGCCGCGCCGTTCTGCCTGTTCTTCTCATTGTCGCTGGAGACCTTGATCGCCCTCGAGCCTCTCCGGGTCGTGCTGGCCCGATCTCCCGGCGAACGTTGGACGCGGACGCTCGCGCGGCTCGCTCCGTTTTGGTTGGCCGTCGCGACCATCATTGTGCTGCGGATGACGATCCTGGGGAAGAGCGGTCACTACGCCGGACAATATAGCTTCGTGTCCGACCCTGTCGTCATCCGGAAAGCGCTGGTTGCCCATTTCATGGCCTTTCGGACCGGCCTGGAATACGCCTACTCTCACGGGTTCGGGCTGCTGGGAAGCCGCAATTCCACAGTCCTGGCATTGGCCGCCATGGTCGGCTCCGCTCTGCTCTCCGCGAGCGCATTCTGGACTCCATGGCTGTTGAGGAGCTTAGTCTCGTCCGCCAACGCGATGCTGCTGTTGGCGCTCGGAGCCGCAATCGCCCTCCTCGGGGCAATGCCTTACGCCATCACCGGAATTTATGGCGACGTGATGCGGGGGGAATCCAGACTGCTCTTTCCCTCGCAGGTCGGCGTCTTGTTGCTGATGGCGACGTTCATCCAGCTGGTTCCGGGAGCACGATTGCGCGCCGGCTTGGCTGGCGGCCTGCTCACCGTGTTCGCGCTGTCCATGGTGCAAGACTCCAAACGGCTTCTCTATGACGGGCTGATCAACTCGGATCTCCAGCGGCAAGTTCGGGCAGCCTTGCTTGCTGACCCCGAACCAAAGGTCGTGAGGCTCCATATAGAGAATCCTCATCTGTTCTCGTATCGCTCCCGCTGCCTGGGCGCCCCCGACATGAATGTCGCTCAGATGATGCTGCGGGATGAAAATCGAGAGCGGTCGTTCGTGTACACGGATCATTGTGGGGATTTCGACAGTTCCGGGGCTATCCGGAACGACGCCTGCACGGTCTCCTACCTCGAGTTCTTTCCCTGCCCCCCACGCCGAGAGACCTGGCGCTACCGCGCTGCGCCCAGCATTCCGCCGCCCGATCGCATCAGACTCCTCGAACTGATGAGAGCCGTCCTCGAGGATGCGCCGTCGGCCACGCAAGGTCGCGGCGAGCTCGTGCAATTGAAGGACAATCTGCCGATTCCTTTGGCAAGAGCTGAATACCGGCCACCTTGCCGCCGGCCCGGAGTACGTGGAACCGCCTGGCTGCTGGCGTTACCCGCGCCGTCCTGCGAAGAGTCGGGCCTTGGGGCCCGATAGGCAAAGCAATGCTCATACTATGGCTCCCGATCGCTCTCCTCCGGCCGCTCGCATCCAGCCGATGCGCGACGCCGGGAAGGACTGGCTGCTGACGGGTGGAACGGGCTGACGATGCCTCCTGGCAAGAAGACGATCATTGTCCTGACCAAGTTCTTGGTCTCAGCCGGCATTATCGTTCTGGTCGCACGCGACCTCGATCTCTCGTCACTCAAAGCCGACCTTCTCGCCGTTGAATTACACATGCTCGCGCTGGCGATGTTGCTGCTGTTCGCGCAGACGTTCGCCCTGTGCAACCGCTGGATTCTCATCCTCCGCGCGATCGGCGTGTCCCTGGATTGGGTGGCCGGATGGCGCATCGTGCTTGCCAGCGCCTGGTTCAATCAGGTGTTGCCCTCCGGCGGCGAAGCGATCCGCATATGGATGTTGCGGCGCCATGGAATCAAGTGGTCGCAGACCCTGAGCAGCATCGTCGCAGATCGGTTCATCGGCCTTCTGACCCTCGGCTTCCTCATCTTGGCGGGAATGCCATTCCTGATCTCGCGTATCCATGACAACGTCTTGCTGTTCGCCATCGCAGCGATCGTCGCTGCCGCATATTCCGGCGCAATCGTCCTCATGATGCTGACTCGGATGCCGGCCCGAGTGACTGCCGTTCTTCCCGCCCGGGTCATGCAGTTTGCGGCGCTGCTCGAGGCTCCGCTACTCGCGAGAGCAGGACGTGAAGCCTTGTTCGGTTCGGCTGTTGTCGTTCATCTCCTGACCATAGCGGCTTCTTATGCCCTGGCGATCGGGCTGGACGCCGGGTTGTCCGCACTCGACGCATTCGTCCTCGTGCCGCTGGTGATCATGGCGGCCGCCGTCCCGCTTTCCATCGGAGGATGGGGCATTCGTGAAGGAGCGATGGTCGGCGCGCTTGGGCTTGTCGGCATCGCATCCGACAAGGCGCTCGCAATATCCATCCTGCTTGGGCTCGGCAATCTCATTGTCGGATTCATCGGGGGCGCTGTGTGGCTGCTTGCGCCCGAGCGTGCGGCTTACGGCGCCGAACCGAATGATACTGCTCCTCCGCTCCATCAGCGGTAATTGCGCGGAGCTGAAGGACGTGCAACCGCACGGAACTGCCGCGGCAACCCGACGAGCCGGATGCCATCGATCGAAGCCGCCCCTGCTGTGGCGCGGCGCTGTCCCGGCCGCCGCGGGCGCAGGGACAAGGCAACTTAGGAATTGTGGAGCAGCCTGAGCCACTATATAGCCTTCAGCCAGTTCGGAGTTTCACCCGGGGCTCCGCCCCCATGTTGTTCCTGCAAAGAGCCAGCCCAGTGACCGACCATTGCCGCCTTTGCCACTCGACCAACCTGCGTCCGGTCATCGACCTCGGATTGATGCCGATCGCGCATCGCCTTCGGCATAGCCGAAACGAGCAGGAGGAACGGTATCCGTTCGAAGTGCTGGCCTGCGGCGATTGCGGCCTGCCTCAGATCGTCAAGCCGATCGATCCGGAAATTCTGTATCGCCAGTTCAACTACAACTTCAGCAGCTGGAAGCCGGAGCCGCATCAGGCCGACGAGCTCGACACCATCGCGAAATTCTCCAAGCATCAATCCGTGTTCGAGATCGGCTGCAACGACGGCCTGTTCATGGACAAGCTGCGTGAGCGCGGCACCAAGATCATGGTCGGTGTCGAGCCCAATCCGGTATCGGGTAAGATCGCCCGCGAGCGCGGCATCAAGGTCTATGCCGACATGCTCAGCCCGGACATGGCCCACGACGCGGTCGCTCAGTCCGGCAAGTTCGACCTCGTCATATCGCGCCAGGTGCTCGAGCACATCGTCAATTTCGAGAACTTCTTCGCTTGCGTGAAGATCGCGCTGAAGGATGATGGGCTGCTGTTCATCGACGTGCCCGATTTCGCGCCCGGCTCGGCCGTGGGTGACCTCTCGGTGCTCTGGGAAGAGCACGTCAGCTATTTCACCGAACCGACCCTCCTCGCACTGCTGGCGCGCCACGGTTTCGAGGCAGTGTCGGTGAAGACATACAATTTCAGCGGCGGCAGCCTCGCGGTCGCGGCCCGCCGTGCCAAGGGCGCAGTGACGCCGCCGCCGGCGCCATCCGGGGTCGGCGAGAAATTCGGTCAGCGCGCAAGAGAGTATGGCGCGCGTCTCCGCCCGATTCTGGCGAAGGCCCGCGCCAACGGCGCGGAGATCGCCATCTATGGCGCCGGCTGCCGCGCCTGCACCTTCACCAACGCCCACGAGCTGGCCGATCTCGTCGATCTCTCCGTCGACGACCAGAAGGAGCGCCAGGGACTGTTCCTGCCGGGCACCGGCATTCCGATCCGTGCGCCCGAGGAGCTCGCAGGCAAGTCCGGGCCGCTGGTCTGTCTTCTCGCCGTGAACGAGGAGAACGAGGCCAAGGTCAGCAGCCGGCTGCGCGAGACTGTGAAGCGACCGCTGCAGATCGTTTCGATTTTCGCACCCTCGGACATCTGGAGCGAGCTCGACCGTCTCGAGGCGGCCGCAGGGTCGCGGCATGGCTGACGACAAGCTCTTCAACTATTACGAACGTCAGGACGTCCTGCCGACGTTCGGGAACTTCAAATCGTCCAGCGAGCTCGAGGCCTATGCCACCCAGCGGCGCGAGCTGTTCTCGGACAAGCTGGTGCTGCCGCCGCGACTGTTTCGCGATGCCGAGGTGCTCGAGTTCGGCCCCGATTCCGGCGAGAATGCGCTGGTGTTCGCCGGCTGGGGCGCGAACATGACGCTCGCCGAACCGAACCGGCTCGCGCACCCGAAGATCGAGGCCTATTTCACCCGTTTCGGCCTGACTGGACGTCTTCGCGAACTCGCGCTGGCCGACGTCGAGGGCTTCAGCGGCGACCGCCGTTTCGACATCATCGATGCCGAGGGCTTCATCTACACCGTGCAGCCGAGCGAAAAGTGGCTTGCCGTCTTTCACCGCCTGCTCAATCCCGACGGTTACGCCGTCGTCTCCTACTACGAGCGCTACGGCGGCTTCTTCGAGCTCGCGCTCAAGGCGATGCATGCGGCGGGCAAGGTGTTGACCGGTCACGCCGCCCTCGATACGGCGAAGATGCTGTTCGAGGCGAAGTGGAACAGCATTCCGCACACCCGCAGCTTCGAATCCTGGCTGATGGACGTGTTGGAAAATCCGTTCGTCCGGCATCGCTACTTCCTCGATGCGACTGCGTTGTGCACGGCCGCGCACGACAGGGGATTTGACGTCCATTCGGCATGGCCGGCCTACCGCGACAGCCTCGACATCTACTGGCACAAGAAGGTTCTGCCTGGTGACGAGAAGCTCCGTCGCGCCGCGCGTCATCTCGATCGCAGCCGCCTGAGCTTCCTCGGCGGGCGGAAGCTTTATCTGGTCGGCAAGGCCGATGCCGTGCAGGCGATCTCCGCATCGATCGAGGCGCTGGTTCGTAACGTCGATGCAATAATCGACGATCCCCTCGGCGAGAGCCTGCCGCGCGTCGTCGCGGGCCTTGCCTCCTTGCGCGAGACGATCGGCACCACGGACATTCTCGCCGACGACGCGGCCGACATCGAAGCCATCACGGTTACTCTCGACAGCTTCCATCGCATCTTTGCTGCGATCGGGCGACGGGACGTCTCCGCCGTCGCCGCCCTCGCCCGGTCGGATTCGGCATTCATCAACATCTGGGGACAGCCGGCGCATTTCCTCGTCATCCGGAAGCGCTGAGGGAGCGCAGCCATTGAGGCCAGGCATTGGCATCATCGGAACGGGCATGGTCGGCCAGATGTGCCACCTCGCCAATTTCGCCGCCAATCCCGCCTGTCGCGTCGTCGCGATCGCAGACCTCCGGCCGGAGCTGGCGGCTGCGGCCGCGCAGAAATTCGGCATCTCGCGAACTTACGGCTCGCACCGGGAGCTGCTCGCCGATAGCGCGGTATCCGCCGTCGTGGTCGTGACCAAGCGCCGTGCCACTGGCCCGATCGTGCTGGACGCGCTCAACAGCGGCCGGCACGTGCTCTCTGAAAAGCCGATGGCCTACACGACCGCCCAGGCCGTGTCGCTGGCCGAAGCCGCTCGGCGGCAAAACCTGGTCTACAGCATCGGCTACATGAAGCGTCACGACGCCGGCGTGGCACGGGCGCTCGAGGTGCTGACGCGCTTGCGTCATGACGGCTCGCTCGGACGCATCGTCCGGGCAAAGGGCTGGTGCTTCGGCGGCGACACGGGGCGGTCGCAAGACAATTTCGTGATGACCGGCGAAGCGCGACCGGACGGAATCGAGCTCTGGCAGGACGGCCCCGACTGGATGCCGCGCGCGATACGTCCCGGCTACGACAACTTTCTGAACGTCTTCAGCCACATCATCAACCTGTCGCGCTATTTTCTGGGATCGTCGCCCGCCGTCGCCGAAAGCGCGATCGAGGCTTCGGGGGCCGGGCGCATCACCCTCGATTTCGACGGCATCGCCTGCACGCTCGATCTCGTCAGCGGGTCGGACGGAGCCTGGCGCGAGGGACTGACGATCGAGTTCGAACGCGGCGCGGTGATGCTGGAGCTGCCCCCACCCTTTGCCGCGCAAGAGGCGGAGGTGGTTGTCGATCGCGACGGTCAACGCACGCGGTTGACGGGTGGTGCGAGCTGGGCCTTCCGGCGTCAGGCCGATGCCTTCGTTTCCGATGTCGCCACGCACGGTATACCGCTGGCCTCCGGCGCGGATTCGGTCACCGACATCGCGCTTGCGGAGACGGTTTGGAAACAGTGCGCTGGCGGCTGAACCATCCTCATCGCGCTTCAGGCGCGGCATTCTTCTCGATCGGCAGGATCCCCGCGATCGGCCCAAGCTTGATGGTGACCTGCGCGAGCTGCGCCAGGAACTCCGGAACGTCGCAGCGCGCCAGCAGGCGGCACGCATAGTACTTCCGCACCAGGACCGGGTTCGGTGCTGCTCCCGGCCCCGGCTGGAAGGAGATCGTCGCCTGCGGCCCAGACGGATCGAAATGATGGAAGGCGCTTCCCGGAGCCTTGCGCGCCTCGTCCATGCTGCGCAGGATGTCGGGCCGTTCGGCGCGCAGTGCAAATCCGAAGAACGGCTGATTTCCCCAGGCAAGGCGGAGCATGCCGGTGACTTCGGCGAGGCCGAACGGCACATGCCGTGAGGGGTAGTCGAAGAAGCCGTCGTCGAGCGCATAGACCGTCGCCGCGGGCTGGGCCCGACCGGCAAGATCGCGCGCCAGAGCCTCCTGCTTCAGCGTTCTCGCCTGCATGAAGATGTAGTTGGTCCACAGCATGCCGATCGACACGATCAGCCCCGCCCCGAATACGGCCGCAAAGGCCAAGCGAGGGCTGGTCCAGCGTTCGACCAGCCGCTTGACTGCGAGCAACGCCAGCGCCGACGGCACGCCGAACATCAGCAGATGACGGCTCTCGTAGAAATGCATGGACGACGGCCGCAGGCCGGCGATCAGATAGGGCGATGCCAACGCGAGGAACAGCATGACGGCAAGCACGAGCGGCAGAAAGATCGCGAGCCTGGATGCAGCCGGCTTCGTGTCGGAACGCAGCAACAGCACCACGATGCCGGCGAGCACCGCCGCCGCAATGAAGAGCGTCGGGACCGTGATCGCCGCGCGCACCGCATTCGCCATGACGTCCCGGTAACCCGCGACGAAAAATGTCCACCACCCCCTCGCCAATTCGCCGAGAGTCGGGAAATGCGCGTCGTAGTGCTGCGCGTACACGCCCATCCGCTTGAACCAGATGTTGAGCGTGCCCCAGTAGATCAAGGGAAGCGCGATCAACTCCGGATAGCCTGCAGCACAACGCCAGCCTGCGAGCCAGGTGCGGCGAACGAAGCCGTCCGCCGCGTTGCCGCCACGCCAGATCGCAACGAAGAGGCCCAGCATCACGAAAGCAAAAAGCACGATCGTGGAGTTGAGCGCGAAACCGAGCAGGAACGCGAGCGCACAGGCGAGGCGAAGCAGCACGCGCCGCGGACCACGGGCACTGAAGGCCAGCGTCAACAACCAGGCACCGACGAACAGGAGTCCGAAGCTGAAAACGTAGACCGCGTTCGCCTTGCCGGCCCAGAGTTGGTAGCCGGGATAGGTCCAGACGCTCAGCGCGAAACCGACCGCCTCGGCGCGGTCGAGCAGACCGAGACGCCTTGCGGTCAACACCAGCGATGTCGCCCCGAAGACGATCCCGGCAAATGCCAGCGAGACCATCACCGCGACCGGTGCTCCCGTCCAGTTGGCGAACCGGTCGTAGCTGTAGAAGATCGGATGACCGGCGCCGTTCAGCAGAAAGTCGATATCGATGAAATAGTCCGGACGCGGCTTGAGCACCAGCCAATCGTCCATGAAGAGACCGTCGTTCAGGAGCATCGGTGCATGCGCAGCCAATAAGACGGCAAGGAGGACGACGATCGCACGCGGCAATGGGGGCATCTCGGAGGGAGGAACGGTATCGCCGACAAGGGTTCGCACGCCCGGGTGAGGTCCGCAAGGGCGCGCCGACGGGCTCCCTTGACCGGAAAAATGCGACCTCCTATAGAACTTCGCACTGGCTGGACCGAGAGGCGTCCGGGACGATTTTCCGCAATGAACATGCTACCGGGCCCCGCGCAAGCCGCTGCGATTGGTCTCAGTCTTGCGCTGCCGTTGTTGCTGCTGTGCTATGCGCGCATCGCCGCCACCGGCGGATCAGGCCGACGCTTCCGGCTCGGCTGCCTCAGCACCATGGCCCTTTACGCAATCGCCTGTCTCGCGCTTCCCGGACAACGCCATTTCGACGACGTGCTTGGCGGCCTGTTCCTGCTGGCGACTGCGATGATGTTCTTCTACATCCTGTTCAGCCTGCTGGCCTGGGGCTTCACGCTGACGCTGCTCACGGCACTGGTCAAGGCCGGCCGGCCGCTGACTCTCGAGCAATGGGCGGTGGCCTACATGCAGGGCGGCGATCTCGGCACCTTCACGCACAATCGCCTGAAGCTGCTGGTCGGTGCGAGGCTGGTGATCACCGCGGACGGCAAGTTGGCCCCGACGGCAAGAGGCGTCGCCGTCGCGCGCCTCGTCAAGTTGGTTCGCCTGTCGACCGGGCTTGGGTGAGCGACCACGATGTCCTTCATTGTCGGACTCCTCGCCGCGGTTGGCTTCGCCCTGCTGTCGCCCGCCTTGCAGCTGTTAGCCCGCGCGCGCGGCTGGACGGTTGCACCCGTGACGCTGCTCGCGATCGCCGCAATCGTCACGCATGGTCTGGGCGTCGTGCTCGGAATCTTCGTCGTCGCGCAATTCAGGTATTGGGACGCTGCGTCGATCTTCGGGTTTTGCGTCATGGCTTACGTCTTCGCTTTTGGCGCAGTGTACAAATCGGTGTCCCTGGAGATTCTGCTCGGCCTCGTCGACCGGCCCCAGCGGAGCGCACCGCTTTCGGACATCGCCGAGCGGCAGGTTCCAGCTCTGTTCCAGGGACGAATAGGGAACCTGGTCGATGGCGGCCTGGTCGAGCCGCTCGACTCGCACTTCGCCGCGACGGCAGCCGGCCGGGCCATGGCAGCCCGCGTCGGGCATCTGCGCCTCGCTTTCGGCATCGGCGACACCAGTCTTTACGATTTTTCCGACTAGTTGCGGGAAATACACACAACACCGGCTTCGTGCCGGTTGTGCAGGTCTAATCTGCGGGGGCCTTATTGTTCGCCCAGGCCTTATGACCTAGAGTTGCGTTTGGGGGCCGCCGGTCGAAAAGGGGCCGGCAACAGGCAGCTAGAGATGACACCTTCCAGGGCGGCAAAGCGGCTTACCATCGTCATCCCTGCTCTGAACGAGCAGGACAAGATCGCCGACACCATTGGCGGCGTCCTGCCGCTCGCCTGCGAGCTGCTCGACGACTTCGAAATCTTCCTGATCGATGACGGCAGCACCGATGCCACCGGCGCGATCATGGACGAGTTCGCCGCCGGCGATCCGCGCATCATCGTGCAACATAACGCCGAAAGACGGGGCGTCGGTGCCGGCTTCGAATACGCCCTGTCGCGCGCGAAATTCGAAGCCATCACGCTCATCCCCGGCGATCACGCCTTCCAGAACGAAGGTATTGCCCGGATGTTCAAGGCAGCGGGCGCCGCCGACCTCGTCATTACCCATCGCGACAACCAATCGGACCGCTCGGTCAACCGCTCGCTGCAGTCGCATTCGCTGCGGTTCATCCTGAACTGCCTGTTCGGCTTCTGGCTGTCCGACTACCACAGCATGATCGTCTATCCCGTGAAATGGCTGCGCCAGATCGCGGTGAAGACCGACGGCTACGGTTATCAGATCTGCGCGTTGATCTCGCTGCTCCAGCTCGGCCTCAGCTACGTGCAGGTGCCCGTGAGCCTGAACGCGGAGCTGAAGGGGTCATCCCGTGCGCTGCGGCTGCGCACCTATTTCGAGCTCGGCGGCACCATCGTCTCGCTGCTGCGCCGCGTTCCCATCCGGGACGTCGATCTCAGCCAGGTTCCCCGCGGCGCAGGGCGCGTCCCGGCGCGCTAGGCGACGCCTCGCCCGCGTTCCTCGCCTGAACGGCAGGTGAATATACCGTTCAACGGCCGTTGCGCGTGAGGGCGCTATAAGCTCCCTTACCGGAACTCGCGTCCTGGCTCATTGTTACAGGATCGACCAAAGAGGGAGAGAAACTGTGCTTATTCAAGCCGTGGTGCTGGCGATGAGTACCCTTGGACCAGTATCGGCCGCGCCCGCCCAGGAGCCTCTGGTTCAACAGGTCCAGTTCCCGGGAAGAAACGGCTGGTGTCCGCGGGGCTATGACTTCAACTATTCGAACGGCTACTGCTATCCCAACGGCCAGCACGCCCCCGGCCTCTATGTGAGGCCGACGCCGAGACATTATGCCCCCGAGGGATATTACCGGCCGCACCGGCACAGGCACCCGCCAGGCTATTACGACCGCTACTAGGGCAAGCGTCCGCATGGATAAGGCCCGCCAGAGCCGGCGGGCCTCGCTCGGGGCCACCAGCTCACCCTGCTCCCTGGACAGGGTGCACGCGGACACATCGATCGCGGCCATCGTCGACAACTGCTTTGCCGGAATTTTGGGGAGCCTGACCCATTTGGGTGACGGCGGGAGCCAGTTCGGCCTCTGTCGAGACAAGAGCCGCTTAAGCCATTGAATTATCTGGCAGGAGTGGCAGGGCTCGAACCTGCGACCCCCGGTTTTGGAGACCGGTGCTCTACCAATTGAGCTACACTCCTACAGACCCCGCGTTGCCTTGGGATCAGGCGCGCTTTCAAGCACAGAGAGCGGCCGGTTTGCAAGGGTGAACCGCGCCGGCTTCGCTTGTTTGTGCCGGGGCTTCTGGGCCACAGTCCATCGCCGATAATCAAGAAACAACCGGGAGTGCTCATGACCGCCACAGCAACCGCTTCAGCCGCCTCACAGGCCACCGTCGCGCCATCGACCCCGCCTCTGCCGGAGGCCCGCCCGGAGACGCTCGGGCTGTCGCGTCCGCGCCTCCAGGCCATGTCGGACGCCTTCAAGCGCGAAATCGACAAGGGTACTGTTCCCGGGATCACCGTGCTGGTGGCGAGAGGCGGCCAGGTCGGTTGGTTCGAGGCGCTCGGCAGGCAGAGCCCGGCGGCCGCCGCGCCAATGGCCCGTGATTCGATCTTCCGGATCTTCTCGATGACCAAGCCGATCGTGTCGGTCGCCGCCATGGCGCTGGTCGAGGACGGCCGCCTCCTGCTCAGCGATCCCGTCGCCAAGTTCATCCCGGAATTTGCCATCCAGCAGGTCGGCATCGTCAAGGACGGCAAGCTGGAGCTGGTGCCGCCGGCGCGGCCCATGACCGTGCAGGACCTGCTCCGCCACACCTCGGGCCTCACCTACGAGCACCAAGGCGACGGTCCCGTGCACAAGCTCTATCAGGAGTCCCGCGTCCGCAGCCGCAAGATCAGCAACGCCGAGCATGCCGCATTGGTGGCGAGCTTCCCGCTGGTCTGCCAGCCCGGCGCGGAGTTCAACTACAGCCGCTCCACCGACATCCTCGGCCGCATCATCGAGGTCGTCAGCGGAAAGACGCTCGGCGCCTTCCTCCCTGAGCGCGTGCTCGCTCCGCTGCAGATGGCCGAGACCGGCTTTGCGACCTCGGAGGCCAATGCGGGCCGGCTCGCCGAGCCGTTCGCAACCGATCCCTGGACGGGCGACAAGGTCGCGCTGTTCAACATGCTGGAGCAGCCTGTGATGGAGTCAGGCGGCGGCGGTCTCGTTTCAACGACGATGGACTATGCTCGCTTCTGCCTGATGCTGCGCAATGGCGGCACGCTCGACGGCAACAGGATCATCGGGCGCAAGACGCTGGAGCTGATGGCGTCGGATCACCTCGGGCCGCACGTTCAGACCAACGGCACCCTGCTTTCGCCCGGCCACGGCTTCGGTCTCGGCTTCGCCGTGCGCCGCGAGGCCGGCATCGCGCCGTTCCCCGGCAGCGTCGGCAATTACTTCTGGAGCGGCATCGCCGGCACCTTCTTCTGGATCGATCCGAAGGAGGATCTGTTCGCGGTATTCATGAGCCAGGGACCGGGACAGCGCGACTACACGCGGACCTTGGTGCGGGATCTGGTTTACGCCGCGGTGGAGTGAGGTCCGCGCTAACGCGCGGCACTGCTCCTCCACACACACTGTCATGCCCCGGCTTGACCGGGGCATCCAGTACTCCGCGGCGGCAGTTCGTTTACACAACTTCAGCTACGGAGTACTGGATCGCCCGCCTTCGCGGGCGATGACACCGGTTGTTGGGTGGGCTGGGGTGCCGCCTCGACGCTCTATCGCCTCAACTGATCGTCGCGCCGCCGTCGATCACCATGGTCTGGCCGGTCATGAAGTCGCCGGCCTTCGATCCCAGGAACACCGCCGCGCCCGCGATCTCGTCGGGAATGCCGATGCGCAGCAGCGGCGAGCGCGAGGTCGAGGCCTTCAGGTTCTCCGGATTGTCCCACAGCGCCTTCGCGAAGTCCGTCTTGATCAGGCCCGGCGCGATGCAGTTCACGCGGATGTTGTGCGGGCCGTACTCGCACGCGAGGTTACGCGCGAGCTGCATGTCGGCGGCTTTCGAGATCGCGTAGGCGCCGAGGATGGTCGAGCCTTTCAATCCGCCGATCGAGGAGACGATGATGATCGAGCCGTCCTTGCGCTCGATCATCTGCGGCACCACCATCGAGATCAGCCAGTTGTTGGCGACGATGTTGTTGTCCAGGATCTTCCTGAACTGATCGTCGGAGATGCCGGCGAGCGGACCGTAATACGGGTTGGAGGCGGCGTTGCAGACCAGCACGTCGATCTTGCCGAAGGCGCGGTTGCTCTCATCAACGAGGTTTTGCAGGTTCTCCTTCGACGAGATGTTGGCGGCGACCGCGACCGCGGTCCCTTTTCCGAACTTGTCGTTGATGCCCTTGGCGACCTGCTCGCAGACGTCGGCCTTGCGCGAGGAGATCACGACCTTGGCGCCATGCTCGGCCATGCGCTCGGCGATCGCAAGCCCGATGCCGCGCGTCGATCCCGTGATGACGGCGACTTTCCCCTTCATGTCGAACAAGGTCATGTGTCTCTCCCAGATTGATCTTGGTATCGAGATTCCGGGTTCGGTCCTGCGGACCGCCCCGGAATGACAGCTTAACTCACGCCAGCTTCTTGACTTCCGGTCCCGCCGGCTGGTGCATCGCCGCATGCGCGGCATCGGCAATCCACGGCTGCTGGTTCACCATCGGCAATCGCCAGACCGTGCGCTCGGGGCTCGCAAAATGGTCGAGCCGGGTGATCGAGCAATTGTCGATGTCGAACGACAGCGCCTTCTCCAGCTGGCCGTCGAGCGCGAGTCCCAGCGCCGCCTTGATCGTGCCACCATGGGCGACCGCGATGATGTCCTGTCCGGCCGCCTCATTGTTGATCCGCTCGATGGTGCGGCGGGTGCGGTTGTAGAGATCCATGAAGCTTTCGCCGCCGGGCGCGGGCTCGTTGATGTCGGCGAACCAGCTTGCGCCGACGGGACGGCTGGCGATGAACGCGGCGCGGTTCATGCCCTGCCATTTCCCGAGATGCTGCTCGGCGAGATCCGCTTCCCATGGCATCGACTCAGGCTTCGGATAACCCGCCGCCCAGATCGCCTCGGCGGTCTGGTGTGTGCGCATCAGATTGCTCGAATACCACACCGCCTTGCGCGGCAGCACCTTGGCGACGGCGTTGAACACGTAGGTATCGCTGGTGTCGCAGGCGATGTCGCTCTGCCCGTAGATGTTGCCGCCGTCGCTGCGCACCGGCGCATGTCGGACCCACCACCATCGCGTGACGACCACATTGGGCTTGTCTGCACCTGCCATCGAAACCCTTCCATCCCGCCTGATGTCGCTGTACGTCAGGAGCGAACCCGTCTCAAGACACTTTACCGTTTGAAATCTTGTTTGAAATTCCATCGCGCGGCAAGCGCCGCGCGAGGCACCACGAGGGAGAATCGCATGGGCCGCCTGCAAGGCAAATCCGTCATCATCACCGGCGCCGGCAGCGGCATCGGCCGCGCCGCCGCAGCGCTGTTCACCAGGGAAGGCGCCAAGCTGGTCGCGGTCGATCGCACCGAGGCGGTGAAGGAGACCGTCGCCGAGATCAAGAAGGCCGGCGGCGTCGCGGAAGCCATGATCGCGGATGCCGGTTCCGAAGACGACGTCATGGCGATGATCGACAAGGCGGTGAAGACGCATGGCCGGCTCGACGTGATCTGGGCCAATGCCGGCATCTCCGGCGGGCTCGTTCCGCTGGCCGAGCAGACCGTGGAGCACTGGCAGGAGATCCTGCGCATCAATCTGATCGGGCCGTTCCTCGCGGTGAAACATGCGATGCCGCACATGGTGAAGCAGCAGTCGGGCGCGATCGTGCTGACCGCGTCCGTCGCCGGCCTCAAGGCCGGCGCCAGCGGGCATCCCTATGCGGCGAGCAAGGCGGGGGTGATCAGCCTGGTGCAGACCACTGCCTATTCGCTCACCGGCACCGGCGTGCGCATCAACGCGGTGTGCCCGGGCCTGATCGAGACCGGCATGACCAAGCCGATCTTCGACCGCGCCAAGGAGCGCGGCACGCAGGGCAAGATCGGCCAGCTCAACCCGCTTCAGCGCCCCGGCCAGCCGCACGAGCTCGCCGCGATGGGCCTGTTCCTGGCCAGCGACGAGGCCTCGTATGTCAACGGCCAAGCCTTCCCGGTCGACGGCGGCCTCACCGCGTCGATGCCGTATACTGGCAAGCCGGTCTAGCCCAGGTCTCGTGTCCCGGACGCGCTGCAGCGTTCTTACGCTGCTGCGCAGAGCCGGGACCCAGCAGGCCACGGCACTTGCTGACGCATGGGCCCGGCTCTGCAGCGCATCACTTCGTGCTGCACTGCGTCCGGGGCACGGGGCGGTGTTTGGGCGCACAACTGTCTCAACATTCGTCATTGCAGCGCAGCGACGCGATCCAGAAATCTCTCCGCGCAGGCAGCGCCTGGATTGCTTCGTCGCAAGAGCTCCTCGCAATGACGGAACGTGAGGTGATTGCGCGCGTCTCTCGTGTGTCCCGGACGCGCTGCAGCGCTCTTGCGCTGCTGCGCAGAGCCGGGACCCAGCAGGCCTCGGCACTTGCTGATGCATGGGCCCCGGCTCTGCAGCGCACCGCCGAAGAGGGCGCTGCGCAGCGTCCGGGGCACGAGAGAGGAGTTGACTCACGGCTCTCTCATCGTCATTGCGAGGAGCCCTTGCGACGAAGCAATCCAGACTGCCACCGCGGAAGAAACTTTGGATTGCGTCGCTGCGCTCGTAATGACGGAGTGTGTGGTGATTGCGCGCGTCTCTCACGTGTCCCGGACGCGCTGCAGCGCTCTTGCGCTGCTGCGCGGAGCCGGGACCCAGCAGGCCGCGCGCTCGCTGCTGCATGGGCCCCGGCTCTGCAGCGCATCACTTCGTGCTGCGCTGCGTCCGGGGCACGAGAGTGGTGAATGATTGACATGGGGTCGTGTCCTCGCGGCTTGTTCGCCCGAGCTTTGCTTGTCGCTTCGCCCTCTGAATTGAAAGAAGGCGCAGGGAAGACCGGGAGCCGGTGGCTCCCATGGACCGCCATGCCAAGGGCAGACTGCGTGTGCTGCTGCATAGCGGAGAACAGGGTGTAGCGCGCAATTTCAAATGTCACCTCGCGCAGGTTCAAATGTCACCCCCTGCCGGCCCGGCCTGGAACCCGATTCCAAGGCCCTTTCAAACCGCTTTTGAAGGGCCGCCCTAGCGCCGGGTCAGGCCGCGAATGGAGCAGCCGAGCGGATCGACGCCTGAGGTGATGTAGGTCGCCGTATTTGACGACACGGCGCCCAGCATCGTGGCGTAGTGATAGCCCTCCGACAGCCCGGTCTTGACCGATGAGAGCCCCAGCGAGACGACCACGCCGGCCGCGGATGAATTGCCGAAGCAGCCGCCCTGTTCCGGCGTCGACGAGCTGTCGACACCGGCCGCGAAATACACCGCGCCGGCCGCGCCCAGCCAGCCGCCGCCGGCCCCGTCGATGACCCACCGCTCGCCCGCCCACAGCAAGGTTTCGATGCGGTATGAGGAGTGGATTTCACTGAAGCTGGGCGAGACGGTGGTGAGGGTCGGCCGCGCGCCGGCGCTGATCGTGTTCGTGGTCTCAGCGCCGCCGTCATTGAACCAGGTTCGCACGAAGCGCTGCGCAGCGCTGTCGGCCCATGCCGGCCCGGTGACGACGCGCGCGAAACCGACGAGCGACCGCGTGTCGTCGCCGGCCTTGATCTCGGTGCCTTTGTTGCCCGACGTCGTCGATGTCGCGTGACCCGTCGCTGACGCTTCCAGGGTCATCACGCCCGAATTCATGTAGGCGTAGATGTAATAGTCCGTCGAAGGCGTCAGGCCCGTCGCCGGCAGCGAGACGCCGGCATCCGGAACGGGATGCGGCGTCCCCGCGATCGTCAACAAATTGCCGTTGCACGGGGTCAGCACCAGGTCGGCGCCGGACAGCTTCAGCCTGCACTGACCATAGGTCTGCGGCACCCCGAGATTGTCGCGCGCCGCCGATTTGTTCGATAGCTCGGACAGATTGTTGCCCGCGCTCAGATCGCCGGCGCCCGGCTCGCCCGTGGCGTTGAAATTCCAGGCCGTGCCGGTGCCGCTGCCGCCGGTCTTGTCGCTGGTGATGGTCAGCGTCGTGCCGCTATAGGTGACGACACCTTCGAGCCAGCCGGTCGCGCCTGCCGTGGCGGTGGCGCGGACGCGGGCACCGTCCTGATAGGCCAGCCCCGCCTGGGTGGCGAATACTTTCGATCCCGCGCCGATCGTGAGCGACGAGGTCGACGTGCCGCCGTAGCCCTTGCCGGCCGGAATGGTGAAGTCGAGGACAGCGGCGGAAGACGAGCCGGAGTTCTCGACCGATGCAGCGCTGCCGCCGGCGCCCGTCGTCACCGTGCCGACGTCGACCGTCGCCGCATCGCCCTTAGCTGCCAGCACCGCCCAATACGTCGCATTCGGCGGCGCGTGGCCCGCACCGGGCGTCGGGTTGATCCAGACGTAGGAGGAGCCGCCCGACGTCGCGACCTCCATCAGCGAATAGGTGTGGGCATTGTCATAGGGCGCCGGCGTGCCGAACCCCTTGTAGGTGCCGACGAAGGACCAGGCGCCTGCGGTCTTGACCCACAGCTTGGCCGTCGAGGGCTGGAACGCATATTGCCCGTCATTGCCATAGGACGGATCCGGCACCGAGAGCGCGGGGCCGACGAACACGTAGAAGCCGTCCGTGTTCAGCGCGGCGACCAGCGCCGAGACGTCCGCCATCGCCTGGCCGCCGGCAAAGCGCAGCGGCGAGCGCTGCACGATCTTGTAGGCCGTGCCGGCCGCGACGTTGCCGTACGGCCAGGCGTCGATCGCGATGTGCGTCTCGTCGATCACGTCCTGCACGATCACCGTATGACCGTCGATGACGATGTCGTCGCCGGCGCGCGCGTTGACGCCGGACCAGATCGTGCCGGCGCCGACGATGGCGGTGTCGCCGCTGTCGACGGAGACGGTGCCGGTCGAATAGCTCGGAAATGCAGTCATGGTCGCCCCCGTTGCGCGTTGCCGTCAGACCGTGCCGACATTGGCGACGATCTCGTCGAGTGCGGCAGGCGTCGTCGCCTGCGCGATCAGATGCAGGGCGCGCTGACGCGCGCTCTCGCGCTCCTGCAGGTCGTCGCTCTTGCCCGCGATGAGCGCTGCAAGGTCGATCGGCCGCAGGCCGCGCAAGGCGGCCTCGGCATCGAGCGAGGTCTCGGGCGAGCCGGCGAGCAGCCGCGCCGCGGCCTGGCGCTTGGCGGCATGCGCCTGCTCGCGGTGCAGGTTCGCCTGCGCGATGCCGTTGAAGTGGGTGTTGATCTGCATCACGGCGACGGCGCGCAGCGCCGGCATGGGATCGATGACGAGCTTCATGGTCAGACGGCCTCGATTGCGATGACGTGATCCCTGTACGGCCAGAGCGAGATCGTGACCCGGTAGACGCACGGGACCGGGATCGCGATCTCCAGCTCGGTTGCGTCGAGCGGATCGACATTGTGCAGCACCGCGCCCGCGGCGCCGATCACGGCCTTGGCCTGCTTCGGGATACCGGAGATCACAGCGGAATCGACGCCGCCGGCCTTGATGACGGTCTTCGTCACCGCGATCGGCATCACCGGCCGCGCGGTCAGCTCCTTGGCTTTGACGTCGACATACCATTCGCTGAAGCTCGGCAGCGTATTGGTCTCGGCGGCGATGTAGGTGTAGCCGTGCTCGTCGAGCAGCTTGTCGTAGCCTTCGGGGTCATAGACCTTGTTGGCCTGGGTGAGCTGTCCGCTCGGCTCAAAGACTGCGAAGAGGGTCATTGGTAATTCCTGAAGATGCAGTAGGAGATGTGAGTCTGATCGCTAAAGGCGGGAAAGGGATCGCCGAACAGCAGAAATTGCTTCATGAAGTTGATCCCGGTGAAAGAGCCGTCGCCGACGGCTCCGCCGGCGCCGAAATTGCTGCTGTAGCAAGGGCTGCTTCCATAGGGCGTGTATCCGACAGTCGTCGTCGATCCGCTGGAGATCGGCTGATAGAACATCGTCAGGAACAGCGGATATGTGCCGGAAGGCGTCGCCGGCAACGCAGGCCCGACAGACCACCTCAAGATGTTGGCATCGCCCGGCGGCGTGTAGGCAACGCGCATCCAGCCGTTGAGGAAGACCCGCAGCGGCGGCTGGTTCGCATCGAAGATGAGATCCTCGAACGAGGCGCCGGAGGCATCGACGCCGCCCGCGGCGACCCGCAAGGGAGATCCGGCGCCTGGCGTGATGAGCACGCGCCGGGTCGTCATGTGAAAGCCTTCGAGTAGACCGCATAGACGGTCGGGCCGCTGCAGCTGACCGTCAGCGAAGCGCCGTTGCCGTTGATGATCGCGGCGCCCGGCGGGCTGATGCCGACGATGTAGCCGCCGCTGCCGTCAGGCGTCATCGTGATCAGGGGAGACGGCCGGCACGGGCCGCCCGATCCGCTGTAGCCAGGCAGGCCGGTCAACGGATTCTGGGTGGTCACCATCACGATCGGCGAGCGTGAAAGGCCCAGCGCGATCGTCTGCGTGGCCGACACCTTGCCCAGCAGCAGCAGCGTCGACACCTTCGCGCTGACGTTCAAGATGAGGTTGGAGTCGGCAGTCGTATGTGCATCGAAGCCAGAACCCTTCGACACGAACATGCCGTAGGTCCCATCTGCCCTCTTGCCGACAACGGCGCGCCTCGTGCTCATGTGAGCACCACCGGAACGCCGTAGACGACATAAATGCAGGTGTCGCCTACATTCAGCCTGTAGACCGACAGCGTGAGCGGCGACGCGCTTCTCCAGCCGATCCCAACGCCGATTCTCGTCGGAGCGGTTCCGTAGGTGTAGTCGTCGCGAATGAGATTGCCGCCTTCGAATTTGCGTGCATCGACGTAGGGAACATATCCAGGGCTACTCACCAGAAGGTCGGTCGGGGCGCCGCCCGCAGCCGTGGCGGTCAGAAAGCCCGATTGGATGATCGGCACGATGTCGTTCCAGTTCGAGTTGAACGACAGATTGGGCGAGTCGTCGCTCTCAGCCAGCGCGTCGTAGCCCGGCAGCGCTGCCTTGACGCCCAAGGAGACGCCGTCAGCATATTTCCCGATGATGACCCGGCGCGACGTCATGACCAGATCTCTATGCGCTCGTTGTCGGCGTCGATGACGAAATTGCCTGACGGGCTCTGGATCTTGCCGGCGGTCACGGTGCCGATGTTGGCCGTGATCGCGCTCAGAACTGCGACGTTGATCATCGTCGCCGTGATCGAGCCGTCTGCGTACATGTCGCCGCGGAACGCGATCTTCGGCGAACCCGACACGTTGCCGACCGTGAAGATCGGCACGGGGTCGCCGCCGGACACGCCGGGCGCAGCGATCAGGAACTTGTCGGCGGTCACGGTGAATTCGGACACGCCGGCGCCGCCGTTGACCAGCTCGAAGCCGGTCGCATAGCCGTTCACGTCGAGCGTCACCGCGTAGCTCGCCGCGGCATAGCCTTCGAGCGTCGCGACGGCGGCCGACACGGTGCTGACCGTCGAGAACGACGGGCCGAACGTTGCGCTTACCTCGGTCTGGAACAGCGCAAGCGCCGCCTGGTCGTCCGCCATCGCCTGCTGCAGCGTGGCGATCGACGCCTTCGCCGTTCCGGCAACGGCGTCGAGCTGGCTTCTCGCCTCCTTCTTGTCCAGCCAGTTGCGGGCGTCCTGGTTGGCGGAGATCGAGGCGATCAGCTGCGTGGCCTCGTCGACCTTGTCGTTGAGGAAGTCCAAGAGCGTGGTGACCTGCGCCTTGATGGCGGCTTCGAAATCGGCGATCGACAACCGCACATCGGGTGCCGTGACGTCGATCCAGGCGGACCAGAGCATGTCGCGCGGGGCGCTTGGGACGAACGCGCCGCGGACCTGGTAGGCCATGGCGGGCAGAATCGATTGCGTGATGATCAGGTTGCCCGCGGTGACGCGGTCCGATCGGCCGCGCGCAACGTGAGCTGCATCGAGCGCCCGCCGCACCTCGTATTGAACCGCGGAGACGCCGGGCTGTGATCCGTCCCAGGTGATGAGGATCGCCGGCCGCCGGACCAGGCCGGAATCGTCGACCAGGATGTATGGCTGGGCGTCGAACCCGGCGATGCCTTGCGGCGCCGGCGGGTTGGAGATCGTGGCGCCGCCCGTGACCGGCGTGAAGTCGGTCGCAGTGTCCCAATCGTAGTCGGCAGGATCGACTTCCGTCAGCACCAGCACCACGTCGAGGTTGGCCTTGTCGGTGCCGGCATCGACGCGAAATTGTTTCGCCGCATAGCCGTTGCGCGCGCTGGTCCATTCGCCGACGTCGCCGGGCTCGACCGTCCAATAGGCCGGCGGCAGCACGATCGTGTGCCCGCGCGCGCGCTGGCCTTCCTCGACCGCCGATTTCTGCAGCCGTTGCACCTGCTCCGGATAGGGCACCGCATCGAACGCGGGATTGGCCATCAGCCGCCGGTTGCCGTCCCGCGCTTCGAGATCCGTGCGGTAATAGGCCGGCGCGGTCGCCGTGTTCCAGCCTTGCGCCGGATCGGGATACGTCGCCTGGATGCCGTTGACGCTGTCGGACAGGGCGAAGAATGGCCGGAAGGCCTGGCTCTCCGTGGCGATGATGTCGGCGTCGGCGAAGCTGAAGCTCGTCGAGTCGGGCGCGCCGACATGGCATTTGTAGAATCCGCCGACCTCGGAGATCTTGCCCTGGCAGCCCGTCATCAAGGCTTCGAGCGCGTTGGCCGGCTGCGCGTCGACGTTGATCTGCAGGCCGGTGCGATAGGTCGGCTCCGGGCCGGCATCGCCGAGCACCGCCGTGCGGCACTTGCCGATCTGCGCGATCCAGTTGCTGACGGGTAGCCGCGCCGCCGCAATGTTCTGCAGGCCGTAGAGCCAGCTGGCTCCATAGGAGATGCCGCGCAGAATCGCATAGGCCTGCACCACCGGATAGTCGTCGCCGTCGCCGCCCCAGGTCGCGGGTTCATCGAACCGATGCGCGCCGCTGCCGCCGACCGTCGAATCCTTCGAGGGATCGTAGAGCGGAATGCCCGACATCTCGAACTTGAAGGTCGGGATGCCGTTCCAGAGCGTATCGTTGATCAGCGTGTGGACCACGGCGTAGCAGATGCCGGTGCCGACGCGCGTGCCGGTATAAGGCCGCGCCGACGAGGACAATGCGTTGACCAGGGCGCCGTCGGCTGCGGTTTGAGTGCCGTCGTAGTACTTCACGAACAGGTGCGGCGTCGGCGAGCTCTCGCCGTCGAGCAGCTTGACGTATTCGGGCACCTGGTAGCCGAGGTCCGTGCCGAAATTGCTGTACAGCGCGGCGTTCAACGGCAGGGTCACCTTGGAGCCGTTCACCCAGAGCGCGATCAGCTGCTCGCCCGGCATGTCCGAGAGCGCGATGACCTGCGAGAGCATCGCGTTCGGCGTCTGCGTGCCGTTGCTCCAGGTGTTGGCGTAGACCAGCGAGCCCGCGGTGAGATGACGGCCGAAGCCGAACGAGCGCGGCACGGCGCCGCCGCCGGCGATCTGGGTCTGGACGCCGAAATGTTCGGCGGCCTTCTGCGCCGGCTTCCCGGACAGCGCCTTGACCGCGTAGGACAGCGCGAACGAGGCCGCGAGGCTGAGGCCGGTCGCGATCACCGTTGCCGCGATGGCGCTGCCGGCGAAGAAGGTCGCGGCGAGCGCAGTGCCGATGGCGGTGAAAATCGCCATTTCAAACCGCCTTCAAGAAGTGCGTCTCGGCTTTGAAATAGCCGCGGCGCGCGTAGAGCCTGGCGATGACGGGATCGTCGCCCATGCCGGCCATGCCCGCGAACTTGCAGCCCTTGCCGCTCGCCCACGCCTCGTAGGCGTCGAGCATCGCAAGGGCCGAGTAGCCGCGATGCGCGGGATCGATCCACCACACCGTCTCGCTCGCCAGCCAGACGGGACCGAAAGGATGCTCGTGCGCGATGGCGAGCAGCAGGCCTTCGGCCCGGCCCTGGACCTCGTGCACCAGGGCGCAGCCGTTCATCATCTCCAGATGCCGCGCGAACAGGCGCTCGGCATAGGCGGCCTCGAAGGGCACCGCAAAGCCGCTCCGGCCCGTGCCGTCGAAACCCGCGGCGGCGTGGGAATCGCGCAGCAGCTCGACCGCGCGGGCCGTGTCGGCCGGGCTTGCGCTGCGGATCATCTGCGCCACCCCACGGCGTCGGCGACGGCGCGAACGGAGATCGGGCCGCTCTGCTTGCCCCAATATTGCTGCCACTCCGACACGGTCGCGGTGTCCTGGTAGAAATTGTCGGTGGCGCTGCGCAGCCGCTGCGAGGCATCCGAGCGCGTGTCCGGATTGGAGCGCGTCAGCTCCATCGTGTTGCCGGTGCAGGTCAGGGTGACGTCGCCGGTCTGGCCCGCGGGCGGCGTGGTGATCGGCGCGCTGTCGATCGTGCCGACGAAGCGCGGGAACGCCGGCGCGACCAGCGCCCGCGACGACAGGTCGAACAGGCCTCGGAAGATCTGCACCTTGCCTTGCTTGCAATCGTAGCCGCGCACCAGATTGTTGACGCGGTCGGCGACCTGCGAGAGCTTCACCTGGACGTTCTGCACCGTCAGGTTCGACACCCGCGGGATGTCGGAGATCGAGATCAGGCCGCCGGCGCCGACGAAGCTGCGCGTCACCGTCGATCCGGTGTCGGGGTCGATCACGGCGGCGGCGATGGTGCCGACGTCGGACCAATAGCCGTCCGTGACGGGATTGCCGGTGTCGCGGTCGCGCACCACGAACCAGATGAAGTCGCGGGCGATCAGCCGGCGCGCCTGCAACGCTGCGAAGTTCTCGGCGGAGAGTGAGAGCGTCATACCAGGGCCTGCACGGTCTTGAAGCTGAGGCGGCCGAACTTGCCGCGCGTCTGGGTCGGCACCACGGAATCCGG
Source organism: Bradyrhizobium sp. WBOS08 (assembly GCF_024585125.1). Taxonomy (NCBI): domain Bacteria; kingdom Pseudomonadati; phylum Pseudomonadota; class Alphaproteobacteria; order Hyphomicrobiales; family Nitrobacteraceae; genus Bradyrhizobium; species Bradyrhizobium sp. WBOS08. The sequence goes on from NZ_CP028988.1 coordinate 913,681, forward strand.
CAGCAGCACGAAGAGGCAGCGCGGCGCCTTCAGGTTCACCGCGCTCGACAGCGCCCACCCTGCGCGCAGGTGCGGCCGCACCTCGAACTGCGCGGTCACGCCGCTGCCATTGGCCGTGACGGTCTCCATCGCCTGGTGCAGCGCGCGCCCGCCGTCATAGTCGAACGACAGATAATCGCCGCGCGAGATGGTCTGGCCGGCAGCGAGGCCGGACAGCGCCAGCGCCTTGTTGTTGGCATTGACGGAAGCGAGCACGCCGTCATTGGCGCCGGTGCCGCCGGGATAGAGCCGCGGCGCCGGCCGGCGCAGATCCCAGGCTTCGAAGCTGTTGATGATGCCGTCGAGCGAGGCAAGCACGGCCTGGTACTCGACCATGACGTCGTTGTGCAGCTCCTCCGTGGTGTAGCTGGCGAACCACAGCGCCGGTCCAAGATCCTTGCCGATCGTGGTGCCGATCGAGAGCCGGCTCTGCTCCTGCTGCGACACCGGCTCGAACGTGAACGGCGGCTCGAAGCCGACCAGGGTGAGGATATCAGAGCGGGGAAAGCTGATCGCCATCTCAGAGCTTCCTCTGCGCGCTGGCGAGGGTCGCGGCATTGCCGACATGGTCGACGAACTGCGGGCTGCCGACGTAGCTGCCGAGCGTATCCGAGGCCGACTGCATCGAGACCTTCTTCACGTAGGCTTGCAGATTGCCGTCGCCGTCAACCGACACGCCGAGTTCGACCTTGAGGGCGCCCGTGGAGGCTCCGCCGCTCGCGGCTGCGCCGACCAGGCCGCCGTCGGCGTAGCCCCGATGCAGCCGCGCCAGATTGCGCAGGCCGATCCGTGCAACGGAGTCCTGGTCGAACACGTACTCGCCGCGATGCACGACGCCGGCGGGATCGTACTTGCCGCCGCGGCCGGTGTAGCCGCCGGCGTCGAACATCGGGAACGACAGCCCGCCGGTGCCGGCGCCGAGGCCCGACGACCAGCTCGGAGCGCCGCCGCCGCCGAGGCCGAGCAGCCCCGCCAGGCCGCCGCCGGAGCCGCCCAAGGCATTCGCGAACAACTGATCGGCTGCCATCGACACCAGCTTGTCCGAGATCCGGCCGAGCGCGTTGAGGCCGGCATTGGCGAACGCGTCCCAGAGCGAGCCGCTGCTGCGCAGGTTCTGGCCGATCTCGACGAAGAAGCTGCGGTTGACGGCCATGCCCTCGACCGCGAGCGAATCCAGCTGCCGGCGCGCGCTGCCGGCATCGTTGAGGGCCTGCTGCAGCTGCGGCAGCGCGGCGCCGGCGACGCGCGCGTAATCGGCGGTGTCCTCCAACGATTTCGCCAGCGCGTTCTGCGCCGCCGTCATCTGCTGCGTGTTGGTCGGGTCGAGCAGCTTGGCGCCGATCGCCGCCTTCAGCTGGTCGTTCGCGGCGTGCTGCGCCCTCGCGTAGTCGAACACGCCGAGAGACGCTTGCTGCTGCACGCGGGTCAGCTCGGTTTGAGCGCGCACCAGGTCGAGGATCGCCTTGCGCTGTTCGCTCGACACCGCAACGCCGTTGCGGGCGGCGATGTTCAGCTCTGCCTCTTTCGCCGCGACCATCTGCTCTGCCGTCGCGAGCTGGCCGAGAAGCCCGATACGCTGTTGGAGACGCGCATCCTCCAAATCGCGCCGTTCCTTCGTCACTGGCTCGGCGATGCCTGCGGCTTTATTCAAGCCGCTTTGAAGTGCAGTGGCGTTGCCCGGCCTATCGAATGTTCCGAAGCGGTCGCTGAACCCAGGAGCCGCGCCAATACCTGCAGCCGTCGCGATCCCTTTGCCGGCCGTGTAAAGTCCACCAAACAGCGGATTGATCGACAGCGATTTGTCGGCGAGGGTCTTCAGCCAGTCCGGCACCGTGACGCTGGACAGCGCGCCGGTGATGTCCACGGCGGCGGCCTTGAAGTTGGCGACGAGCTTCGTCGTGGTTCTGTTCCAGGCGTCGTCGAAGTCGCGCGCCTTCTTGATCAGGTTCCGCTCGGCCGCATCGTTGAACTGCACCGTGCCGGCGATGGCCGCCTGGATCCCTTTGCCGCCTTGCTCCATGAAACGGACCCAGGCGGCGTCGCTGGGCAGCCCAGCCTCGCGCAGGATCTTCTGCTTCTGGATGTCGCTCGACGCCCGCGCGACCAGGTCTGCGACATTGGTCAGGTAGCCCGTCAGGTCCTTGGCGCTCTTGCCGTTGGCGATCATCAGGCCGTTCAGCGAGCCGGCGTTGTGCTGCGCCTCGAACACCTTGTCGGCGAACTCGGTAATCCCTTGCGTGAAGTCCTGGTTGCTGATGCCCTTGAACGACATCGCCTGCTGCAGCGCGTGCAGCTTGCTGATCGGCTGGTCGGTTGCGCGCGAGAGGTCGTCGAGCGATTTCACGCTGGTGATGACCGAGCTCGCGAGCAGCGTCGCGCCCGCAACGAGCCCGACCAGGCCTCCGGCCACCAGCCGCGTCGGCGTCAGCACGGCGCCGATCTGCGCCGCGAAGCCGCGCACCGAGCCGTTGGAGGTGGCGAAGACGTCGGCGACCTGCGTGCCTTGCTGGATCAGCACGGTGAAAGGCGACTGGCCGGACGCGAGCGAGACGCCGACGTCCTGGATCTGGCGCGAGAGGTTGACCAGCTCGTGCCGGGCGAGGCCTGCGCTCTTGGCGATGTTGTCGTTGGCCGCCCCGGCGGCGCCCACAGCATTCTTGGCTTCGTTCGCCGCGGTGCCGAGCCCCTTGACGGCCGCGCTCGCATCCTGCGCCGCCTTCTTGGCGCCGGAGGCGTCGCCGTCGATGACGAGCGAGACGCGCATCAGCTCACCTCATTCAGCGCGGCCGCCGCCGCCTGCTCCATCACGCGCAGGCCGCGCCACAGCTCCGGCGTCACCGCAATGCCTTCCGCGTCGAGGCCGGCCCGCACCGCCGCGTAGTCCAGCGCGAGATAGATCGGGACGCTCGGCCCGATCGCGCCGCCGCCTGGACCCAAGGCACCGCCCGGGCTGCACGCCACCACACGCCATTGCGTCGCCACGGCGAGGAAGGCCTCCACCGCGGGAACGTTGTCCGGCCAGATCCGCGTGAACTCCGCATCGTCCTTCGGCAAGCCGCCCTCGATCTCCTCGCGCAAGGCGACGAGCGAGTCCGCATCCATGCCCGCGTGCCGCGCGCCTTCGATCACCGCCTCGGTCTCCCGCTGGGCGTCCTGTCGGGCTGCCGCGGCGCGGGCGCTGCCGGCCCACCGCCTGGCAGCCCATCTCAGTTTCCCTCGGGAGCCTTGGCGACGGCCGCGAGATAATGGTTGCCCAGCGCCTTGCGCACGTCGGGCCGGCGCAGCAGCTTGTCGCGCAGCTCCTCGCTGTAGGCGAGCGGCGCGCCGTTGTCGGCGACCAGGTCGTGGAAGGCGACGACGATCGCTTTGAGGTACGCGGTGGTATCGTCCGCCCTAGTGAGGTCGAAGGCGGCGAGCTCGTCGCTCGGCAGAAACCTGAATGTGGTCTTGAGCACGTCCTCGGCATGACCGCCGTCCGCCGGCGTCAGCACCTTGACGTCATGGGTGAAGGTCAGTTCGTCCGCAACTTTGAACATCGATTGAAACCTCCTGACCAGCTTTCCGGTGAAGTGGGCTTAGGTGACCGTGATCGAGACCTGGTCGTTGCCGGCGCTCGGCAGGCACAGCATCGAGAGCGGCCACTCCGCGATGCCCTGGTTCTGCTGATAGCCGGTCGGGCGCTTGAACTCGGCATAGGGCGCCGCGATCGTGACGATGTTGCCGGCGGTGACGCCGTGCACCAGGTTGACGGCGACGGTGGTCTGCGCGTTGGCGAGGCCATAAGGGTCGAGGGTTGAAACCGGCACCGCCTCGCAGGTGAAGTCGATCTGCTCGCGATGGTCGGTGATCAACACGGACTCGCTGCCGACCAGCATGCGCGCCTCCACCTGGTTGCCGAGGTCGAGCGAGAAGTTGCGCATCACCAGCGCCACCGCGTTGACCGTGAAGGTTGGCGTGTTCGCCGCGTTGACGATCGCCGGCTTCTTGAAGGCCGTCAGCGTCGGCGTCGCCGCGGCGGCCTCGCTGGGCGCGACCCACAGGCCGGTGAAGGTCCAGTGCACGATCGGGATGCCTTGCGCGTCCGTCGTGATCTTGGCGTTTCCGCGGGCGCCCTTGATGGCGTGCAGCGTCGCGCCCATCCAGAACTTCATGTAGAGGCTCTCGATCGACGACGTGACCGGCGAGTACACGGTCGATACCCCCGCCGACACCACCTCGGCATAACCGCAGCCGCGCATCAGCGGCCCCCAGGCGGGCGCGGTGCCGGCGGTGCCGGACCCCGCAAGCTCGGTGTCGAACTCGATCACGACGTGCAGGTCGGCCGGGATCGAGGGCTGGTTGCCGAAGTTCGGCTGCACCAGGTCGCGCGAGACGTCACTGCCTTCCATCGGGCGGATCGCCACGTTCTTGGCGAGCAGCGCGTTGGCGGCGCCGGTCAGCGTGGGGTCGGTGGCGTAGCTCGTCTCGATCTTGGCGAGCAGCACCATCTGGCGCCAGAAAATCGGCATGGCTTACTTCTCCTTGGAGGGCTTCTGCCGCGACGCCCGCGGCGCGGCCTCCGCGTCCTTCGCCGTCGCAGGTTCTTCATTGCGCACCAGCGAGCCGTCCGGCTGCCGCGTGTAGCTGCCGCCATGGACGGGCTGTTCCTGTTCGCTCATCAAACGATCCTCAGTTGGTCGGTCTGCGAGAAGTCGAGCTGGTAGAGCACGAGGCCGCCTTCCGCGGAGAGCAGCCGGCCGCGGCGAACGAAGAACACGCCGGCGGCGTCAGCCGGTCCCCAGCCTGCGACCGCGGCGATCACGGCGTCCTTCAGCTCGGCGAGCGTCGGCAGCGCCTTCTTCGCCTTCACGTCGCCGCGCGCCTTGATGCAGAGGATGACGCCCACGGCGTTGTCCAGGATTTGCGTGTGATAGCCGGTCGCGGACTCGCCGCCCCTGTCGTCGAACCCGAGCGGGACGACGAAGGCGCAGACGTCGGCGTTCGGCAGCGCACCCTCGGCGATAAGCACCGCGAGCGCGGCGATGTCCTCGACATGGCCGGTGAGCGCGGCGACCTGTGCGCCGAGCCGGTCCGAGACCTGCTTTTCCAGCGTGGTCATGCCAGCTGCCCTTCATCCGAAAGCCAGCGCTCCACGATCGTCCTGATCGTTTCCGGGTCGTCCTGGTCGAGCCCGAGGAACGGCCGCGCCGGCATCCTCACTGTATGCGCGCCGATCGTCGCCTTGCGCGCGCGGTCCGCTTTGCCCGGCTTGGCAAAGCGCGAGATCCCGGTGCGCTTGTTGGTCTTGAAGTGCAGCACGGCGGAGCGCGCCGCCTTGGCGATCTGCCCGCCGAACTGATGGATGGCGGCATAGACCACGTTGGTGCCGACCTCGACGCCGCTGCTGGACGCGTTGGCGGTGATCGAACGATAGAGCCGCGATGTCAGGATCAGCGTCTTGCCGCCGTGCGCGATCACGCGCAAGGACGGCGGCCACGGCGAGCCGGTGGGCGCGACGCTGCGCTGCCAGCGCTCGTGTGTCGACGTCACCAGGGCAAGGCCGATGTCCTGGTACATCGGACGCGGGCTCGCCACGCGGGCGATCAGCGCACTGAGATCCGCGAGCGCGCCGGCTTCGTTCTGCAGGTCGACACTGAGCCTGGCGCCCGCCATCAAATGAAGCCCTTGAGATTGTCGGGCGTGAAGTCGCGCGGCCGGTCGGTCACCCGAACGCCGGTCGCGCCCGACGAGGCCGGCTCGACGCCGGCAACGTTGAGGCGGACCACCCCGTCCGCGATCTGCTTCAGCGTCTTCAGCGCGTCCTGGTAGTCGGCCCGGATCTTGTCCGAGACGGAATCGCGATGCAGCTTGTAGATCGCGATGGCCTTGGCGAGGTCGTTGAGCAGCGCCGGCGTCGTCGCCAGCGGCAGCTGGTAGCGATTGAGCAGATAGCCGTCGATCATGGCGTCGGTGTCGGCGAGCGCATCGGTAACGACGCCGGAATCGATCGCGCCCGCCGGCGGATCGACGCGGTCGGTCAGGTCGATCAGCATGGTCTCGCCGAAGCGCTCGACCAGCTCGGCCTGGGTCGCGTAGGTCATGCTGCCTCCGCCATGCGCCTGCGGAACACGTCACCGGGGCGACGCGCGCGCACCAGGCCGTCGACGACGTCGAGGAAGCGCGCCTCCATCAAGGGCGAGACCGTGCCGTCGCCGTGATCGACGACGACCTCACGCGGCTCGCGCTTGGGAGGAAAAGCGGTCATTCAACCGACCTTCAACGCCTTGCTGATGGCGCGCAGATTGTCGAACGCGGCGTCGACATAGCCGACCAGGCTGGAGAAGGTCTTCTCCTCATCCGCCGGCGGCTCGGCATGGCAGGCGGCGATGATGGAGCGCAGCGAGGCGCCGGCGGCGAAGGCCTGCTTGCCGAGCTGGTAGGCTTGCTCGTCGATCTCGTCCATGGGCGGTCCCCCTCGAAGGAAACTGGACCCCCGGCCGGCGGTGAAAGGCTAAGGCCGCCGGCCGGGGGAAGATCCGTGTGCCGCCGTCTGTCAGGACCCGGACCCGTTGCGTGGTGATCCGGAGCGGCACACGAATTCGAAACGAGGCGTCAGTCCGGAACGTGGTCGCTGACGACGAGCTCGCGGTCGCTCTTCAGCGCTTCGAGCTGATCATCGGAGAGATCCGCGAGCGCGATGATGGTGTCTTCCCGCGTGAACGCGCGCCCGATGCGATACCGCGCCTGCTCGCGACCCTGCCGGGTGCGCACCACGATCGCGGGGCCGTTCACCTCAGTCGGCTTCGCCGTGACGGAGGCCGCCGACGGATGCGCCTGGTGCGCGGCTTCGAGCAAGGCGGCGAGCTTGCCGCGCTCGGCGTTGGCTTCAGCGAGCTGCGCGATCAGCTCCTCGGCGCGGTTGCGCGCGGCTGCGGTCTCCGCCGAGGCAACCGACAGCTGCTTGGTCAGCTCTTCGACGCGCCCGCCATCACCCGCCTGCGCGTTCGCGAGCTTGTCTTCCAGCTCACCGACCAGCGTGAGCAGATCGGCCTTGGTGAGGTTCTTGTTGTCAGTCGCCATGTCTCGTCCTTTCGATCAGCGGAAACGGATCAGCCCGGGCTCGGATCAACCGAGCCAGGTGCAGACGAGAACTTCGGCCGTGTTGTAGTAGATGTTGTCCGCGCCGTTGGCGTTCTTCTGCGCGTTGATCAGCGACAACGCCGCGCCTTCGAGCGTGGACGGCACGACGAGCAGCGGCTTGCTGCCGTTGGCGAGCACGTTGAGCGGACGGCCGAAGTCGCCCTTCATGCCCATCAGGCCCTGCCGCGCGGCGGCGTAGTGCGTGGCGTCGAGCGTCTGCTTGGAGCCCCAGGCATATTGCCAGAAGCCGTAGCCGGCGTTGCCGCGGCCGTCCCAGCCGTAGAGGAATTCCTTCTTGTTGAAGACGTTCTCGTCGGTCGGGTTGTCGAGCGCCACGAACTGGCCGGACTTGCGCAGCTGCCAGATCAGAGGCTTCAGCACCTTCGAGACGTCGAGCAGGAACCAGGCCGTGCCCGAGCCGCCGTCCGTGTTGGCGACCGATTGCGGCGCGCCGTTCGCATCGAGCACCGGATGGTCGGTGTCGAAGAAGAACTGGCCGTCGTAGCAGTTGGTGGCGAAGCCGGCGGCCAGCAGCGGCCAGATCAGCTGATCCGGCCACGCCGCGACGCTCTCGCCGAAGCTCTGGAAGATCGGCGTGTAGATGCCGAGCACGTCGTCCTCGATGTCCTCGCGGTCGACACCGACCGTCAGCTCGTAGGACTTGTTCTTGATGCTGTAGCTCGCCTCGGAGAGCGCCTGGACGACGCGGGCGCCGAGCCACTCGCGCACGCTGGGGATCTTGCCGAGCCAGCCATAGGTCTCGCTCTTGGCGGTGGACGGCACCACGGTCGCGATGCGCTTGTACAGCGACGGCGTGACGTCGAGCTGGTTCTGGAAGGCGGTCTTGAAGCCGACGCGGAGGCCGTCGAGATTCTGGCGATTGATGATCATGGACGCGTGTACCTGGTGAGCTGAGGTTGACGGATGAAAATCAGAGGACGTTGCCCGGGCCGACCGCGACCCAGACGCCCTGGGCGTCGACGTTCACGACCTTGCCGGCGACGGAGCGCGTCGACGACCCGTTGGTCTTGGCGACCGTGTTGTCGTCGACGATGTAGCAATCGCTGCCGACCTCGGTCATCGCGATCAGATCGGAGGATGCCGAGTTGTTGAAGCGGTAGATGCCGGACTTGACCCGGCCGTTGATATCGCCGTTGGCGCCCGCCGAATTGTCCGCATATTTGTCGAACACGCCGACAGCGATCAGGCCGGTCGCGGTCGTGCCCGGAGCCAGCCAACCGCCGTTGAGCACCGCAAGCGCGCCGGCATAGCCCTTGGTCGATGCCTTCATGGGATAGTCGTGCATCACCTTGTCGGTGTAACGGGGCGTTGCGCGGTCGGCGGCGAGAGCAGTCATGATGGGCTCCGATTGATCGTTTCGCTAGGCGTGTTCGTCTGGGTTTGGATGTCAGCCCGCGTTCTCGGCCGCGAGCGTCTTGGCGTAGTCTTCCGGCTTGAGGCCGAGCAGCGTCGCGAGCTTCTCCTGCTCGGCATTGAGCGATATCTTGCCGTCCTTCGCCGCGGGCGGCTCGACGGGCAAGATCGTGTTGCCCGAAACGCCGAGCTTCGGCAGTGCGCCGATCTCCTTCTCGACGGCGGCAGCGCCCTCCGAGCTGGCGGCGTGGCGCGAGATGTAGTGCTCGCGCATCGGCTTGACGCCAACGCGGCCTTCGCGGATCGCGTTGTCGATGAAGGCGGTCGCCTTCTCGGTGGCGCTGGCGTTGAGGGCCTTCTGAAGCTGGCCGCCTAGATCCTTGATCTCGCTCTGCAGCGCCGCGATCGTCGCTGCGCCGTTATCCTTGCCCGTGGTCGCAAGCGTCGTCACCGTCGAGACGATGGCCTCGCTCGTCGCGTCCGCCTGCAGGCCGGCCGCCTTGGCGATCGATTGCATGGCGGTGCTGGTGCCACACATGTCCTTGACCTTGGCGACCACGGAGCCGGCGTCCGCCTCGTTACCGAGGCCAAGGAGCTGGCGAAGCTGCGCAAGCAAATCCATCTGGTCGTTCTCCGTCGAATTGAGCGCGGTCATTCCGCGCAGGTTGGGGGTGTTTGTGAGCGAGGCTCGCGGCATGTCGAGCACGTTGTTCTTGGCGTCGCAGATCAGCACGGGAGAGATGAAGCGATAGGCGCGCTCGGCCATGAGCGTCGCGCCGGGCGCTGACCACTCGACATGGCCGTAGATGCCATCGGCGCGCACATCCATCTGCGTGACCCAGCCGCGCGCCGGCGCCGGCCGCCCTTCGGGCGCCGCGAGATCCGTGGCGTGGTTCTCGTCGATCGGAATGCGGCCGCTGTGGGCCGAGAGCGCCGACGCTGCAAGCTTGGCGGCATCGGTGACGCGATACGGGCCACGACCATCCTTGGTCGACACCAGGCCGCCCGCGTCGATCGGCAGCAGCATGATCCAGTCGGCCGCGCCGCCGCCTTCGCTATTGAAGGCGATTTCAACGCCTGTGCCCAGCACGAGATCTGGCGCCTTGCTATGCGCCAGTTCGATGCGGAAAGCTGTGCTTGTGTTTTGTCCCGACATGCGACCACAATGGCCGCACCGACGCAGAGTTCGTAACCCTGACACGTGTCAGGGTGCGGAATTCGAAGCCGACGCCGTAACTGTAAGCGCAACGCTCGCCATCAACGCTGGAGCCTTGCGCGATGCCAACTCAAATCCTCGCTGTGGGTTCGACCGCCCTGGACTCGGGCGACGTGGTCGTCTCGGCCGGAACGCCTGTCACCGTCTGTCTGAAGGATGCGGCCGGCCCATCTGTCGGCGACCTCGCATCCGTCGAGATCCTTCTGAAGGACGACGCCGGCCAATATTTCAAGGTCGACGACCTCAACGCCAACAAACCCGCGCTGATGATCGTCGCTCCGGGCACCTATCGCTTCAGCCGGCGCGCCGGCACGTCATGCGGTGTCTTCAGTGGCTAAGCCAACGCAGCTGCTAACGCGATCTCTGACACAGCCGCCGTTGGTCTCGCCTGACGACTTCAGAGACCTTGGGGGAGCTAACAGCGGAGGGGGTGGTGCCCCCGCGTGGCTCTGGCTTAACGACCTAGGCCTCGCCCCAACTATCTATGTTGACACCCAGCTTAACCACTACTGGCTGGACGGCCAACAGTTCGCTTCCGAGGCGGAGCTTAACGCTGCCGCGTTCACATCGATGGTGTCGTCCGGGATCGCCAGAACCGGGAGCTATGTCGATCCGTCAGCCACGGAGCGCATCACCAACGGTGACTTCACCGTAGATGCCACTGGTTGGACCGCAGAGAACTCCTCCGTAGCGGCGACTGGTGGGGAGCTTGTCGTCACTGGCGCTGGTGCCGCTAACCCCACTGCTAGACAGGACATCGCCACCGTGGACCGTGAGGCCTACGTGGTGACGGCAAAGGGGCGGCGCGGCACGATGACCCCGACCAACACGGCGTGCGGTGTGGCGGTGCAGTCGGGGGCCTCGCTCCGGGGATCGAGCACGACCACCTTGCAGACCGCACAGCACCTCCGCTACATCTTCGCCAGCGATGGGGCCTCCACCCACAGCATCTTGGCGAGAGCCATAGGGGCCAACCCCACCGGCACTGCCATATTCGATGACATCTCAGTCAAGCGATGCGTCCCGTTCAAGGGATTCGCCAATGGCAACAGGTTCGGCAGGGTATGGGGCAAAACGCCTGCCTCTCTCCCGACCAGCACGCAGTGCGTCAAGACAATCGGGGTCGACCACGCGAACAACTGCTGGCCACGTATCGAGTACACTGCGACCGGTCACATCCAAGCGAAGTTCACTCTATACGCGGGGACAGGCCCGGTTATGGACCTCGGCTACTACCCTCCCGATACGGAGTTTGTCGTTCGTTGGGCTGTAACCCCGCGTCCGGTGGCGTGGGTCGAGGGGTACAACGCCCGTCTCTACAACGCCACGACGGCCCCGCTCGGTGCTGGTGTGATCAGGGTGGGCCGCGACTTCGCCGGGTCAACCTTCACCGGTCAAATCTACGGCTATGCCGTTGGAATTGGTGCGGACATTCTCGGCGACGTCGGCCATCTCATGGGCGATAGTCTCGCGAACGGAGCGGGAGGCGTCATCAATTTCCAGACGCAACTCTTAGCCCTTGGGGGGTTCGCCACTCTCGGTTCTGGTTACGGTGGGTCCGCTCTTGAGTATCAGATCGCTCAAGATGCTAACTTTCCACACGCCGCAAAGTGTCCGCTGATTTGGTACGACCTCCCTAACTTCGACACGGGTGGAGGACCCGGAACGTCAACAACTGGGTACCTCAATGAGATGAAGGCGTACGTCGATAGCTTAGGCATACCCGGCAACAAGTGGGCCATGATCATTCCACACATCAGCGCCGAAATGTCGGCAGTCGTTGCTCAATGCGTGCGGGACATGCGTGGCGGGGCAGCCGCCTCTATCCTCGGTGCGGAACACGTATTCGATTGTTACGAGGTTCTTCCGCACGGCAACGACGGCAACGGCGCTGATGTTGTCGACAATGTGTGCCTGTTTGGCTACCCCAGCGTGGGAGCGGGTGAAGTGCATCTGAACCAGACCTACATCAACAACGTTGCGGTTTGGGCCGCGGGTATGATGCGGGCCTCGGGTTACATTGGGGCAGCTCAGCCGACCTAGTATCTCACGAAAGGTATGCGGCTGCCGATAAGCAGATCCGGCGATCCTCCATAGGGGATAAAGAAGTTAGTCGCGACCCTTGCCAATCCTGCGGCGGTAAACGCAAGTGGCATTGTGGGGACGTTGTTTGAGATAGGCCAAAATTGCCGTATTCCTAACGACGCAGCGTAATGCTCCGGCTGGGGGATGAGTCGGGCTGGACCACTGAGGCAATGAACGAAACAAGAGCGAAGGACGATCGTTGTGGTCTGCACGTTGCAGGCCGGAAGGCCTGGCCCGATGATCGGAGGGCCTATATAGGCTCCGCGATGCCAAGTTGATTCCGGATCAACTGAGGCGGCTACTCGGCCGAAGCCGATGATCCAGTTGTCCGGAGGAGCACCTGTATTCATCAGGATTTCGCGCTCCTGCTGCGGAATGGCTTGTGTCTTAAGGTCCGCAAACTCGAAGCACATCGTTACCATAGCGCTCCACGCCGCCAAGTGTCGTATTCCGACACGGTCGAGCGTCGACCAATCATCGCGCATCAGCGCTGACAGCACGTCGCTAGCGGAGGTTTGCAGCCGCGACATCCATTCGTTGTTGCAGCGCTTACAAACCAGGCGCAATTGCTGAGCATGCGGATTGCCCTGTCGATGAAGACGACCCTTCGCCATCGTTGAGATCGGAGCGCCGCTTCGCCAGTCAGTGAAGGACGTGAAATGGTCGGTCCTGGTGAACGTGGAAGTGAACCGGTCCTTCATCCACTGGCCAAAAATATGCTCAGCCGTCCGCCTTGCAGGTTCGTTGCAAAAGATACAGTGAGTTTTGAACTGGGCCATCTTCGTAGTGATGCGGAGGAGAGTTGAGACCGCCGCCGTGGGGGTACGGAAGTGGGAATGGCGGCGGCCACCGATCAGCGCCACTGGGATGGCCCCGGCCGGTTGGCAATCTTATCGACCTCCCGCTGCCGCAGTCCACTCCCTCTCAAGGGGAGAGCGGGAGGGAGCGCATGCGGCGGTGGCCTCACTTGGCTCTAGGCAAACTCGCTCGGAAGCAATGCGCGCTTTCGTTTATTCGGCGCCAACAATTGCCGGCAGCGCACCGAGTACACTTCGACAGTCCACATCCGGGCGCAATTCATCCTCTTGCCCGTACTGGCGGCGGGATACATCGGAGCGGCCCCGCCGCCGGCTTGGAGGGCAGCTTCATCGTCTAAGTGGATGAATCGTGAAACTGTCCATTTTGCCCGGAAAGAAGGGAAACTCTGCATGTTCCGGATATTTCTCGCCAACGACTACGATAGGAACATCCATCCGAACCCCATGACGATCATCAAGGTACATTGAGGCTGGATGATAATTGGCAGCCTTTAGAGCCAGCACCACCGGGTGATCATTGAGACTTGATCCCGGTGGTAAGAATACGAACAACCCGGTCCCAAAGCTGAGATCCAATGTTGGGTCGCCATAGATCTCCGCGCCGGCCGCCCTGAATGCAGTCGTAAGGTGGTTGGCGAGAAGTATACACTCAAGGCAGCCTCGCTGGCTCAGTATTCCAACGGCTGGAATCCGTCCTTTCATGGATGAGACGGCCTCAAATTGCTCTTTCGTCCATGGTCTAGGAGCAGTTTTCCGCCGCTCTTTCTCCAGATCGAGGTTTAGCTGCGCAGTACGTTCGTTGGCAGATGAAGCTGCAAGTTTGGTTGCTTCAATCTCTCTCGCAGCGTCCGCTTTGTACTTTTCTAGCGCCTCGGACGCCGCCTTGGATTCTGCTCTTTGAAGTTGGAGCTGAACATAGTTTGCGATAAGTGAGCCGATACCGGCGGCCGCAGCTAAAACTAGCGCTCCAATCCGAATTGCGTTCCAGCCGTCGAGGTCAAACCCGAACATGCGCTTGCGCCTTGAATTGCTGCTGTTTGCCATGACGCATTGAAAATTGCCGACAGATCGTTGAGGCGTCAACGCGCGTGTTCACTCTCTTCAGGGCACCGCAGTACCTGGGAGGTCGCGTGATCGATTCCCCTCCCGAGTTGTCTTCAACCGCCAATGCCCGTCAGCTTCCTTGCTTGCTTCATATAGGAAGTCCAATCTACGGGACTCGCTAAAGATATCTGCGAATGTCACGTAACCGTGCACAAACAGCCATGCTCGACCGTCGAGTATTTGTGACAACTGCTCTGCTGTAAGATCGTGGCGTTGAATCTTGATCGCGGTGCCGCCGGGCCCGAGGACGCTCGGGGACGTGCCGGGTTGAACGACCTGTTCCAGAGAGTAGTTTCGATCATTGGTTCCCGTGAGCCAAAGTCGGATATCGACGTCGTACGAGGGGGTCGTTCCGCTGTTCTTGACTTGGATCTTCGCAAATGCGCCTCGATCGTCAAAATTGACGTCGGCTTGCGAAACGGAGAGGTAGGCGCGCAATTGAACGCGTGATGAGTTTTGAGCCAGGCTAAGTTGCGCTTGCGCCGCCTTCATTTGTCCGAAAGCGAAGTAGCCTGCCAGTACAGCGGCAAGCAGGGCGGCAGCAGGTAGCAGAACATCCTTAATCCAGTCGCGAACACATGCTCCGATCTGCTTGTCATCACATGGCGATCCGCCGATCGCAGCAGGTAGCCCGATCACGACGACTGCGAAGACGCAAACAATGGCTGCAAGTAGGATAATTCGTTGCATATTGCATTCTAATCGCGAGCGGCGGGCACCGTCCACTCCCTCAGGGGCCGTCTTTCGCTCCCTTCAGGTGCTCCATACGGCGCAGGATCGTTACGCTCCCTCCAATCAGGACTTCCGCCATTCCTCGAGGCGGAGAGGTCCAATACGTGACCGAGCGCGTAACCCACGTATCGATGAATGCGCCTCCCGGGCCTGTGATGAGATCATAGTCGGCCACGTAGATCGGAGCGGTCTTGTTCGGTTGGATTTCGAAGATGTGGGCTCCGGGACGGAATCTATCCCGGAAAGTGATGGCATCCTCTGCGCTTGCTGCCGCGAAGATGCAGTCAAGCCGGCTCGGCGCAGAACTGCCGAAGGCGCGTCTTGCAGCTTCCAGCGTAGCTTCCCATGCCAAGGTTTTCGCGTCGTTGACTTCAGCGAGTGGTCGACTTGAGCCAAATGCTCGGGTGGTCCGTCCCCAGGAGCCTTGCTCAAGCACCGCCCCTATCGGATGATCTATTGTGGAGACGTGGAAGTAGCTATTTTGCGGGCTTGCTGAGGTCCCCGTCAGACGGCCGAAAGCGCTGTTGAATAGCTTTAGCAGACGTTCGCCGATCAATGTCCCCTCCCGCCTTTACTCGGTGCTCGGCGAGATTAGGCGCTGTGATGCCGCCCGGTCCATTCCCTTCCGGCCGGCCGCGCGCCGCCTGATCAACGGATCAGCCGGGTCGTGCGCGGCGAGCGCTTGCGCTGCGGCGGGGGGTTACCGGCGTTGAGCGCGCGCATCATTCCGATCCGCGCCATCATCGGCGGTCCGTTGCGCTCGGCGACCAGAAGCAGCGCCTCGGCCGCCGCCTGCCATTCCGGCCGGGTCTGGAGCTTCGGCGGGAGCGCAGCGACGTAGTTGGCGGCATCGAGCAGCGTGGCGAGCTGGCGCCCATCCGCCAGCGGGATCGGGGCGTCGAAGCGCGCGGACCATCCCATCAGGTCATCGCGTCGGCGCCCGATCGTGCGCGTACTGCCGCTCGCGGGCGAGCCGGAACGCCGGGTCGGTGGCGTAGCGCTCGGCATCCAGGCGGCTGTCGGGGGTGAAGTGGTAGACCGGGATGCCGTTGCAGGTCACGGTCCACCAGGTCGGCGGCGGGCCGTGCGGTTCGGGCTTCATCGGAACCACCTCATAGGCCTCGTTGGGATCGCGGCCGGGGATGATGGGCATGGGCGGGGTCCTCAAGGCTGTGAAACAGTCGGTTTCCCGTGAAACAGGAGGGCAAGTCGGGCCACCCGGGCAAACCGCCCGAACCTCCCCTTCTGAAAGGCGCGCCATCCGGCAGAGGCCCTTCAATTTCCACTTAAACGATTCTTTCTGGCACCGATGTGCCCCACGGGTCGAACGCGCATGGGCGGGCTTCTAATCGGCTCGGGATATTCGGACTGGCCCGGCCTGGAACTTCCGATCGCCGCCCGCCCCCGCAATCGCAGCCTCGATCCGGGTGGCAGCGAACACGATGACGGCGATGAAGGCGCTCGTGAAGTAAACGATTGCGGCCAGCACCATGTCGATCACCGTCCGGCTTGCGCCCAGGATGGCGAGACAGGCGATCAGCGAGACGATGCTGATCATCACAGTGAAGGCGTCCCCTGACCGAGCGGCGAAGACCACCGGCGCAAGCGCCGTCAGCAGGCCACAGACACCGAGCAGGAGGACCAGCACCGTTCCGCCGCCGGTCGCGATCGATGGAGCGATCTGCTGGGTGATCGCGCTGAAATCCGGCTTCGGCAGCTCGCCAATCGAGACGAGATAGGCGTAGCCGACGACCAGCACCAAGAGCAGCACAAAAGCCGTGAACTTCACAGCGAAGCGAACGTATTCCATCTTGCCTCCCGCTACTTCGTTCGGGGATCCTCAGATAGCTCTACCGTACCACCGCACCCGCGCGGCTACGCGCACGTCATCTATCTCTTCCGCCGGGACAAGCTCAGGCTCGTATGCGCTGTTGTCGCTCTTAATGAGCAACGACCCGTCGCGACGAACTTGAAGCCGCTTAACCCTAACTGCGCCTTGCGAGATGATGATATAGATGCCGTCATCAACAACAGACGTAATGGATTCGTCGACGAGCAAGAGATCACCATCGCTGATCGTGGGCCACATGCTGTCTCCGCGAGCAAACATCGCGCGAGCGTAGCGGGGATTGACACCGAGCTTCCGAAGCCAGTCCGATCGAAAAGCGACCACGTCGGCATCGACAGACATTTCGGGAGACAAGATGCCCGCACCAGCGGCAGCCTCAACGTATAGCTGAGGCACGAACGAGAAGTACTCGGCCATCTCGCGCTGCGACCCCCAGCCGCTGACCTTGCCCTCGGTGATCCAACTGAATGGGATTCCAGTTTTTGCGGACAAAGCGAAGATCACGTCCAAGGACATGTCGCTAGCCGATTTCCAGGTCCGAAGCGTCTTCTCTTGCCTACCAAGCTCCGCCCGCTGATCCACCGGCACCAACCTCAAAGCAAACTTGAAGCGGTCGATCAGCTCCATCCGGCTGCCATCCGGCAGACGGAACGCCCCACCACCATCTTCACCGTTCAAACCGCCTGAGATCTCACGGCCGCCCGATTTTCTGGCATCCGCATCAATTATGGCCGTTTTTCTGGTTGACTTGTCCGTTTTTTCGACCATACTCGCCAAACTTCCTTGGCAATCGCCCGAAAAAACGACCGCCGTGCCCCGAAAATCAACCGCCATAAAGCCATCGATGCCAGGCTGGCATCGAGCAGACATCGTCGCGGCTATCCGCAAGTGCGGACACACACTTGAAGCGCTCGGCCGCTCGAATGGCAAGGGGCGATCGTCCATGTCTGCAGCGCTGCTGAAGCCGAGCCGTGGCTGCAATGAGATCATCTCCAAGACCATCGGCGTACCCCTGCATGAACTCTGGCCTTCCTGGTTCGACCGGTCTGGTCGTCTGATCGCCGGCGCCCGTACTTCTACTGGATGCGCCGCCCAGCGAGACTCAGAAGCGCGGGGCCGCCTTGAGTCGACACGGAGGCGCGCATGAGCCACGGGCCGCGCTCCGCTTTCGACCCCGACAGCAACGTCGAGGTTGCGGTCGACCTGGTCGAGGTCAGCCGCTTCCACCTGGTCGTGCGCAACCGCGCCGACGGCTCGACGCACGCCCTGGCCTATGATGGCGTCGCGATCGGCGCCAACGCCACCGGCGATGCCTACACGCTGATCATGCCGCGCGTGCTCGCGCAGATGCAGGGGTTCTGCGAATGAGCGCGCGCACGGCCCTTCATGTCCGCTGCGCCATCGCGCTCGTCGTTCTGACGCTCGCCTCGGTCACGCTGTTTGCCGCCGCCTCGCGTGACACCGGCAAGCGCGTCGCCGCCATCCGCCCGCAGCTCGTCAACGTCATCGCACGGGTGGCGCCATGACGAAGTACGCCGTCGCGCGGATGAACCGGCGCCATCCGCGCTTCTTCACGGGCCGCTACACAGATCATGGGCCGCTGCCGCTCGCCATCACCACCGGCCAGCCAGGCCAGGCGCGCGCCTATGACGACGAAGCCATCGCGCGCCTGGTCTGCAGCTTCCTCAATTCGATCGCTGCCGTGATGACGCATGGCAAGCCCTGGGCCGTCCTCCCGCTGCCGGAGGGGCGCAAGTGACGCGGCGCCGCGACGAGAGCGAGCTGGACCTGGCGCCCGTCGTCGCGCGCTTCGAGGACGAGCGCGTGCGCTCGCCGATGGTGGCAAGCCGGATCTCCAAGGCCATCGCCGCGGCCATCACCGATTCCGGCAAGTCGCGCGAGCAGATCGCGGCCGACATGACCGCCTTCCTCGGCGGCGAGAGCGTCACCGCCGGCACGCTCTACCAATATTCGTCCGAGGCCAACCAGAAGAACAACATCCCGGCGCACCGCCTGATCGCGCTGGCGAAGGTCACCGGCGACGCGCGCCTGCTCAACGCCGCGCTCGAAGGCATCGGCTTCGTCGCCGTCGAGGCCCGCTACGAGCCGCTGCTGCGGCGCGAGGTGCGCAAGGAACAGCTGAAGGATCTGCTTCAGCGCGAGATCGACGACGCGGAAGCACAATGGAGGGCCATCAAGTGAGAGCATTTTGTTGGGCTAGTGGATTGATCGAGTTCGGGCAGCGCGTTCCTGCTGGCGCCATCCCGATTGCGCGCGGTCCTGCGAAGGTTCTGCGCGAGTTCGTCGATGGCGTCGCGCGTCACGGTTACAAGGCCCAGCGTGTCGGCGGTCGAATGCAGAAGATTCCGGGCTCGGATCGATTGCTTGTGCCCGGTATCCCCGAAGCAACGACCGAGACGGCGGCCGTGGATGCGCTTAGCGCCTGGTGCACGTGGATCGGCAAGCAGGCTCCGAACGGAGTGACCGTGCTGTGAGCAAGCTCGACATCATCACCACGCTGCTCGCGGTGCTCTACCTGCCGGTTCTCCTTGCGGCGTCTTGCGCCAGCTATCGCCTCGGCCGCAACGCGGGCAGCCGGCTCTGGCCGCATCACTCGGATTACGACGACCGCTTGAACTGACGTTCAAGCGCTGGGGATCGCGTCTCCTGGGGCGCAACGGGGAAGTTCGGACGTGAAGATGTTCTTGTCAGCCGCAGAGATCGCCGCAGAAGCGCTGCCGGGCCTGTCCACGGCCGAGCGCGCGATCAAGCGCATGGCGGAGAAGTGCGGCTGGCAGTCGCGCCCGCGCGCGGGGCGTGGCGGCGGTCTCGAATACGCGCTGGAATCGCTGCCGGCCGAGGCGCGCGCGGCCTATGTCGGCCGGCACATCGAGGCGGTCGAGATTCCCGCCGCGATGGCGCGTGAGGCCGCGAGCGAGCCGGAAGCTGGAAGCGTCAGTGCCGGCGCCGCCGATGCCCGCGACGCGCGCCTCGCGCTGCTCGGCCAGTCCGAGCGCATCGCGCGCGAGGCCGGCGTCGGTCACAAGCGCGCCGATCGCCAGCTCTGCGATCTCTACAACACCGGGCAGCTCGACGTCGCGCCTTGGATCAAAGCTGAGGTCAAGGGCCTGACGCCGCGCACGCTGGCGCGCTGGCGCGCCGCCGCCAGGGCCGGCCACAAGAACAAGCTCGCCGTGAACCGCGCGGCCGCCCGCCGCGGCACCGGCATCCTCGACCGCGCCAACGACGGCCAGGTCCGCACCTACATCCTCGCGCTCGTTGCCAAGCAGCCGCACCTCACCACGCATCACATTCGCAGCCTGGTCGCCGACGCCTTCCCGCAAATCACCATCGCCGGCAACGCCGTGAGCCTGCCGCCGATCCGCACCTTTCAAGCGGCGTTGAAGAGCTGGCGGACCGCCTTCCGCAACGAGATCGAGCAGATCCGCAACCCCGACGGCTTCAAGAGCCGGATCCGCTTCGCCGCCCGCGTCGCCAATCCCGCCACGCGTCTCAACGAGCTCTGGCAGATCGACGCCTCGCCGTCGGACGTGATGACGACCGAGGGCCGTCGCCAGAGCGTCTATGTCTGCCTCGACGTCTTCTCGCGCCGCATGATCACATTGGTCAGCGCGACCGCGCGCGCCGCGGCGGTCGGGCTGCTCATCCGCAAGGCGATCCTGACCTGGGGCGTGCCCGAGCGCATCAAGACCGACAACGGCTCCGACTTCATCGCGCACAGCACGCGCCGGCTGTTCGCCGCGCTCGGCATCGACCACGAGACCTCGGCGCCGTTCTCGCCGGAGCAGAAGGGCCATGTCGAGCGCGCGATCGGCACGCTGCAGCGCGGCCTGATGCGCACGCTCGAAGGCTTCATCGGCCACAGCGTCGCCGACCGCAAGGTGATCGAGAACCGCAAGGCGTTCTCGGCCCGGCTCGGCGAGGCGCCGGAGGACATGTTCCAGGTCGCGCTGTCGTCGGCCGAGCTGCAGGCCAGGCTCGACGCCTGGTGCGCCGATGTCTACGGCACCAAGCCGCACGAGGGCCTCGGCGGGCGCACGCCGTTCGCGGTGGCGGCAATGGCCGCAGGCCACCTCCGCAGGATCGAGGATGTCCGCGCGCTCGACATGCTGCTCGCGCCCATCGCCGGCAAGGACGGCCTGCGCACCGTCACCAAGTCCGGCCTGCGCATCGAAGGCGCGCACTATATCGGCGGCTTCCTCGACGTCGGCGAGACCGTCATGGTGCGCATGGACCCCGCCGACATGGGCCGCGCCTACGTCTTCACCGAGGACGGCGACACCTATCTCGGCGAAGCCGTCGCGCCGGAGCTCGCCGGCATCGATCCGGCCAAGGCCATCGCCGCCGCGCGCGCGGAGCAGAGGCGCCTGATCGACGAGCGCATGGACGAGGTCAAGAAGACCGCGCGCAAGATCAGGGCGAAGGATTTCGCGCCGGCCATCCATCGTCAGGCGCTGCTCGATCACGCCAAGGCGGACGGCAAGCTGATCGAGTTTCCGAAAGCCGTCGAGATCCACGACACGCCGGCGCTCGCCGCCGCGCGTGCCGCGCACACCACGGTCGAAAGCGGTCACGCCCCGGAGATCGCCGCACTGGCGGAAGCGCTGCGCACCGAGACGCCGGCGAACGTCACGCCGCTGCGCGCCGAGGAGACCGATCATCAATTGTGGAATCGCGCCCGCGCTCTCGAAGCGCGCATTGCCGCCAAGGAGTTCGTCGAGCCCGACGAGCTGCTCTGGCTCGGCAGCTTCCGCGAAGGCTCCGTGTACCGCGGCTTCCTCGCCACCTACGGCGCTCTTGGCGTCGCCGGCGAGATCGCATCAACCGACGAGGCTGCCTCGTCCTCTTAAGCCCAACCCACCAATGGAAGGTCAGGACTCCATGACGAACACAACCGTACAAGGACCCGTCGCTCTCAAGAACGTCGCCTCCTTCATGGCGATGACGACCAGGCTGATCGAGCGCGCGCCGCATCTGCCCGGCTTCGGCGTCTGCCATGGCCCGTCCGGCCTCGGCAAGAGCTGGGCCTCGATGTTCGTGCAGATGAAGGTGAAGGCTCGCCGGATCGAAGTCGGCGA
Organism: Bradyrhizobium sp. WBOS08; assembly: GCF_024585125.1. NCBI lineage: Bacteria > Pseudomonadati > Pseudomonadota > Alphaproteobacteria > Hyphomicrobiales > Nitrobacteraceae > Bradyrhizobium > Bradyrhizobium sp. WBOS08. Next base: position 935,116 of record NZ_CP028988.1, read on the forward strand.
GACGTGGACGCGCCGCGCGCTGCTTCGCCACATCCTGAAGGAGTGCGGCGAGACCGTGCGCAAGAGCTGGAGCGCCTCCGATCTCGCCGAGCTGGCGAAGGCATCGCTCGGTGCCGACGCGACGCGTCCGCTGATCGTCGACGAAGCCGACAAGCTGGTCGACAAGAACATGATCGAGGTCATCCGGGAGCTGCAGCAAGAATCGGGCGTTCCGATCATCCTGATCGGCGAGGAGAAGCTCCCGGCGAAGTTGCTCACCGTCGAGCGCATGCACAACCGCGTGCTCGACTGGTTTCCGGCGCAGCCTTGCGACCTCGACGACACGCGCGTGCTGGCCAACGCCTTCGTGCCGAAGGTGCGCATCGAAGATGACCTGCTCGACACCATCCGCCAGCGCTCCGGCGGCCGGGCGCGGCGCATTGTCGTCAACCTGGAAAAGGCGTCCGAGTTCGCCCGCAACCGCAGCCACAAGGTGCTCGATCTCAAGATCTGGGGCAGCCAGGACTTCTACACCGGCGAGCCGCCGCAGCAGCGCGAGATCGAGCAGTTCCCGCGCCGTACCACGCTGAGGGTCGCCTGATGCGCACCGAGCACTTCAACAGTGCCAACCTTCCGGTCCGCGTGCCGCGCGGCTTCGAGGGGTTTTGGGACATCATGCTCAAGCTCGACAAGGACCAAGGCTGCTTCACCGTCGCCGACGTCGATGGTGAGAGCAATGTGTCGGTCAAGTGCATCAGCAAATACCTGACCGCGCTGGTCGCGGCCGGTTTTGTCGAGCGCATCGCGACCCGGCACCATGCCATCAAGGGCAAGTATCCGACGCCGCTTTACAAGCTCTTGAAGCACCCCGTGAAAGCGCCGCGGCTGCGCCCGGACGGCAGCGTCGTGCCCGGCTCGACCGTGCACGAGCAGCTCTGGATCGCGATGCGCAACCTCACCGCAGGCTTCAGCCTGACCGAGCTGATGTTTGCCGCGACCACCGAGGAGGTGAAGCCCAACAAGCAGACGGCGGGCCGGTTCGTTCGCCAGCTGCACGGCGCCGGCTATCTCGCCGTCACCAAGGCGACCCGGCGCGGCGGCGTCAAGGGACGCGGCGGTGCGGCGGCGTGGCGCCTCAAGCCCGGCATGAACACCGGGCCGCTGCCGCCGAGCCTGAAGCATATCAACGGCAAGTCGGTCTGGGACGCGAACCTGAAGAAGTTCGTAGGCGAGCCCCCGATTGCGAGGGAGGTGAAGCCGTGAGGCATCAGACGCTTACTTTTGTCCAAAAGGCGCAAGCGGCCTGGGGCGATCCGCTTCCGGATTGGATCGAAGCGATCGCACGCGACGCTGATCTCGTCGGCGCCAAGTCCGTGTCTCGGACCCTCGGATACTCGCCGGGAATCGTTTCGGCGGTGCTCCGCAACAAGTACCCGAACACCCAGGACGTTGAAGCTGCTGCACGAGCGTCGCTTGGGAACGGACGTCTATGGACCAAAGTACCCGCTGCAGCACCTCAAGCGCCCCAACGGCATCCAGGGACCTTCGTCGAGAAGGCGAAGGGTGCTTGGGGCGATCCATTGCCTGACTGGATACAGGCGCTCGCCGAGGAAGCTGACCGCATCAAACTGGCCGGCATTGCGCGCAAGCTGGACTATTCGCAGGCGGCCATTTCGACTGTCCTATCGAAGAAATACGCTGGCGACGTCGCCCGGATCGAGGGCAAGGTTCGCGGCTTTTTGCTCGGCGCCAAGGTCATGTGCCCGGTCTATGGCGAGATCGGTCGCGACCAATGCCTCGACCTGCAAAAAGTTCAGCCGCCATTCTCCTCCGAGGCCAGCAGCCGTTGCTATCGCTGCTGCCGCGGCCTCGGCGGCATCGCCAAGTGCCCGAACTCCCGCATTCCGGATGGCCAGCGATGATGACGGTCAGCCAGGAGATGCTCAAGCTCTACGACCGCTACGTCGACTGGATCAACGGACGCGTCAACTTCACCGTGGCCGAGGCGGTCGAGTTTCAGCGCGACTTCCGCGCGCTGATGGTCAAGGTCGGGCTGATGGAGCTCGGCGTCGACAACAAGGGCATCGACCTGATGATCCAGGCGGCCGAGCCCGGCAGCAACGTCGTGATCTTCAACAAGGAGAAGCTGGCGCGGATCGCGGCGCGCGCGCGCGACGGAGGTGCGTCATGACGACAATTGCCGGCATGATCGAAGCCAAGCTCGCCGCGCAGATCTCCGCGGTCGACGCCAGCGCGGTGGCCGAATCCATCGTCGGCCACGCCTCGCACCAGGCCAAGGAGCGCTTCGCGATGGGAGCCTCGACCGTCGAGATCATCGCCATGGCGGCGTACCTCGTCCGCCTTCAGGACGTGGCCGATCTCACTTACGACATGTTCAAGACCGCGGACCTCATGGACGCGGAGCCCAAGGGAAGCGCCGCGCGCGCCGAGCTGCGCCGCCACACTCTCGAAAAGATCGCCGTCGTCGGCGCCTCGCTCGAGGCGCTCGGCTTCGGCCGCGCACCCACCACCGTTCCCTCACAGCAGGAGAAGCCTTGATGTCACCCGGCAAGACCAATGCGATCAGCGTTCCCCAGGACAAGGAGGCCGCCGTTGCGCTGCTCGCCGAATACGGCGCGACGTTGCGCGAGCTGGATCGTCTCGAACTCGACATGAACGACAAGATTGCCGCCCTGAAGCTTGAGGCGGCGGTCGAGGCGGAGCCGCATCGCGTCAAGGTCGAACAGATGGAGCGCGCGCTCCAGGCCTATTGCGAAGCCCACCGCAAGGAGCTGACCAAAGACGGCAGGGTGAAGACAGCCGATCTCGACGTCGGCAAGGTGTCGTGGCGCTGGAACCCGGCCAAGGTGACGATCCGCGGCAAGGAAGAGACCGTGCTTGAATTGCTGAAGCGCTCGGAAAGCGAGGAGCTGAAGAAGTTCCTGCGCCCGACCGTCGAGATCGACCGCGTCGAGATGCTGCGCAATCCGAAGCTCGCCGAGACCGTCGAGGGTGTCGAGATCACCAAGGGCGTCGAGACCTTCGAGATCAAGCCGGACAGCGCCAAGGTGCCGGAGACATCGGAGAGCGCGGCATGAGCAACGCACCGATCCGCATCGGCCTCACCAAATGCCAGCGCGAGATGCTCGAAGGCATCGAGGCCTACATCGCCCAGCACAACCAGCCACCGAGCTACAGGGAGATCGCCAACATGTTCGGGTTCAAGTCGACGGGGCGCGTTACCGAGGTTCTCCGCGCGTTGCAGGAGCGCGGCTGGATCACGTTCATTCCGGGCCGTGCGCGCTCCATCACCGTGATGGAGAAGGTGAGCCCGCGCACCGGCGGCTACGATCTCGGCCTCGCGCTCGACGCCAAGCTGCGCCGGTTCTGCGCCGACACCAACCAGAGGCCTGAAGACGTCGTTGCCGACGCGGTCGCGCTGCTGCTCGACCAGGAAGAAGGCCAGGTCGCGGCATGAGCGGCACCTCCGCAGGATGGAGCCCGGAGCGCCGGGCGCAGCAGGCCGAGCGCATGGCGGCGCTGAACGCGAACGTCATGACGAAGAGCCGGCGCACCGCGTCCTGGACGCCGAAGCGGCGCGCGGCCAAGCGCGCCGAGTTGATCGAACGCAACAAGGACCCGGCGTTCAAGGCAAAGCGCTTCACCGGCATCAGGCAGCGCGGCCTGCGCGAGGACGCGGAACGGCATATCCACCCGCTGGTGCGGGGCCTGTTCGTCGAGATGGCGAGACAACGGGCGACCTATGACCGGATCGCGGACCCCGTCGGCATCTGCCGCTCCACGCTCGTGAGCTGGCGGCGGCGGCACATGCCTTACCTCGATCTGCTCGACGCCGCGCTCAACGTGCTCGGCTTCGAGCTGGTGATCGTGCCGAAAGGCCGGCGCGGTCCGAACGGTTTTCCGGTCAAGCAGCGTCCAACAGAGGAGTAACCCATGCCCTTGTCCACCCATCTCGCGACCACGTCGATGATCTCGACCATCCACGTGCTGAAGGCGAAAGCCAAGTTCGACGACGACACCTACCGCGACTTCCTGGCCCAGCGCGCCAACGGCAAGCGCTCGGCCAAGGAGCTGACGACATCCGAGGCCGGCCGCGTCATCGAGGATCTGCGCTCTACCGTTGGCGAGGCCGAAATCCGCGGCGCCGTCGCCGGCCTCGACAGCGCGATCGGCGGCAAGCTGCGCGCGCTGTGGATTGCCGGCTACAATCTCGGCATCGTCCGCGAACGCACCGACCGCGCCATGCTCGCGTTCCTGCAGCGCCAGACCGGCGTGTCGCACGTGCGCTTCCTGAAGGACGCGCAGGCGGCATCCAGTGCGATCGAGGCGCTGAAGGCGTGGCTCGAACGCGCCGCCGGCGTCGTGTGGCCGAGCAGTCGCGACCTGGAAGACCTCACGGAGGGCGACCGCGTCATCGCCAGCAAGCGCGCCATCCTAGACGCACAGTGGAAGAAGCTGATCGCGATCGGCGCCGTCAAGCCGGTCGGCCAGGCCGTCGACCCCATGGAGGACCTGCAGTTCTACGCCGGCAAGGTCGTTCGTCAGAACCGGCCCTTCGAGACGATGTCGAGCCGCGACTATGACGAGGTGCAGAAGTCGCTCGGCAACAAGCTCCGCGGCGCGCTGGCGCGGCGTGACCAGGCGGGAGAACCGGCATGAGCATGGTGGAGGCAACGGCCAGACAGGCCGATATGGCCGACGGCGATCTCGACCAGGCGCAGCGCGAGACGGGCTGGACGGCGACGCGGGCGCGCGTCGCTCTCGCGCTCTTCAACGCCGGCGCCTCGGCGGCAGAAGTTGCCGCTGCGATCGGAGGCGTCAGCCGCAACGCGGTCATTGGCAAGATCCACCGCAGCGGCCTGTCCGAGGCGAACCGGAAAAGGAGCCGCGCTGCCGGTCAGGCCCGCGCCAGGCGACGTGAGGGAACCGCCGAGACCGCGGGTTCGCGCCGTTCGGTCAAGCTCCCGAAAGAGGCGCTGCCGCCGCCTGATGTCATCGATCAGCAGATCCCGATCGAGCAGCGCCGCACGCTGGCGCAGCTCGACAGTGCCTGCTGCCATTGGCCGGTCGGAGATCCGCAAGGCCCGGACTTCTTCTTCTGCGGGGCTGCGAAGGCGAATGACGAGGGCATTCCCTATTGCCCGTCGCACATGGTGCGGTCGCAACAGCGCGAGTACCGGCCGCGCAAGCCGGCCGGCGCGGCGTTCGTCAACACGGGGCCGAGCGCGCCCTGGCACGCGAGGTGAGCCATGGCCCGGCCGTTGCGCGTCTGCGACCATGCGCTGCTGCGCTTCCTGGAGCGCGTCGGCGGCCTCGACGTCGAGGGTCTGCGCCGGCATCTGGCGGAATCCCTCGATCGCGCGGCCGGCGCGGCCGAGCAGCTCGGCGCGCGCGAGATGACCATCGCTGCCGATGGCAATCACTACGTCGTCATGAAGGGCGTCGTCGTCACCGTCCTCGCTCCACCCATGAAGCCGAAGCGGATCAAGGCGCGGCGATGACAGAGAAGCTGCCCGGCGTGCTGGCGGAGATCGCGGAGGTGGCGGGCGAAACCGCCGCCCTGATGATCGCTGCGAAGCACGGCGGACGGCGCGTCTACTTCCCCAGCGTCAAGGCGCTGCACGAGGGCCAGTGGCTGTTCGAATGCGTCGGTGCGGAAACCGCCCGCAAGATCTGCGCGCATTTCGAGGTCGACGGCCGCGGCCAACGCATCGACATCCCCTTGCACGTCGGCGGAACCTACCGGCAGTTCGTCCGTTCGGTTTCCGAGCGCATCCACAAGCTCGATCGAGAGGGCAAGTCGTCGACCGAGATCGTCAACCAGGTCGGCGTGACACAGCGCACCGTGCACCGGCACCGCGCGCGGCACGGCAAGCCGAAGAACGACAAGCAAGGCAAGCTGTTTTGACTTCCACGCGGGCTGTGCGAGAGTAGCACGCCCGCATCATCACCGGCCTGACACCTGTCAGGGTCGGTAATTTCGAGCAATTCCGGGATTGTGGCCCTCTCAGCCGGGGGCCAGCTTGCTTCAACCTTCATTCAAGAGCGCTTTGAAATGGGCATGCCTGGCCCTCGCGCTGGCCTTTTCCGCGCCCGCGCGCGCCGAGATGATCTATCCCGGCGTCGCGACCTGGTCCGGCGAGCAGAGCGGCCGTTACACGGCTTTCGGCGAGACCTATGACGCCGACGACCTGACCTGCGCGCATCCGACCTTTCCCCACGACACGCTTGTGCGCGTGTGGTGGCGCGGCCGCAGCGTGATCTGCCGCGTCAACGACCGCGGCCCTGCCAAATCCACCGGCGTCGACATCGACCTCTCACGGGGCGCCGCACGCGAGCTGCGCATGATCGACGCCGGCCGTGTCCACGTCGTCATCGAGAAGCTCGGAAAGATGCTCGAATGAGAGAGAACTTCCCAAAGAGCATGCCGGTCATTCTCGCCTACGAGGGCGGCTATTCGAACCACCCGCGCGACCCCGGCGGCGTCACCCTGGAAGGCATCATCCAGCGCGTCTATGACGCCTACCGCAAGCGCAAAGGCCGCCGCGTCCAGCCGTTGACCAAGGCGATGCGCTTCACGCAAGTCTGGCAAGCCGAGCGCAACGAGATCTACAAGGTCCAGTATTGGGATGCGGTGCGCGGCGACGAGCTGCCTGCCGGCCTCGACCTCGTGATGTTCGATTCCGGCATCATGTCCGGCCCGTACCAGGCGATCCTCTGGCTGCAGCGCGCGCTCGGCCTCAATGCCGACGGGCATCTCGGCGAAGGCACGCTAGATGCGATCGAGAACCACCCCGACCACGATGCGCTCATCGCCGACATCTGCCGCCGCCGGCTCGGCATGCTCCAGCACCTCTCGACCTGGGGGACCTTCGGCAAGGGCTGGGCGTCGCGCGTCGCCAACCTCAAGCAGATCGGCCAGGCCTGGGCGACCGGCTCGGTCGGGCCGCAGCCCGTGGCGGCGCATCAGCAACTCGGCGACGCCAAGGCCTATGCCTCCGACGTGGCGCAGCCGGCCGTCGACGCCAACGACGCCGTCAAGGCCAGCGTCGGCTCCGGCTCGATCGCCGGCGTGCTGGAAGGCGCCCGCGACACCATCGCGCCGGCGGCGTACTCCTCGGAGATCCTGACCAAGGTCTACACCGCGATCGTCATCCTCTGCGTGATCGCCTCGCTCGGCGCGCTGCTCTACTCGTTCTGGTCCAACTACAAGAGCAAGAAGGCGCGCCGCGCCATCGACGGCGACGTGCTCGCCGATATGCCCGCCGGAGAGCCGGCATGAGCTGCGGCATCTTCTCGCCCGCGCAATGCGTGCTCGACGCCGCCCGGATGGTCGACGACTTCTCGGCCGAGCTGTTCTGGCAGCTCGCCACCGCGCCTTTGACGCTGGTCGTGATCGCCATCATCGCGATTCTGGCCTACGCCATCGCGCACGTGCCCTTCGTCGAGAAGTTCTTTCCGGTCACGGCGCCGTTCATTGCGTCGGCGCGGATCGTCTGCCTCGTCTGCGCGGCAGCCCTGATCTTCCTGATCGGGCACCGCGCCGCAGACCAGCGGGCCGAGCTGGAGCGCGCCCGAAGCGATCTCGCCTGGACCGAATTCCAGCTTGCCGCCCAGAAGCGGACCGTCGATGACGCCGCCGAACTGAAGCAGACCGCAGAGTCCGATGCGGCGCAGGCCAAGGGCCGGCTCGCCCAGTACCAGGAGAAGTTTGGCAATGATCCTACTGCCGCCGTTTGTCCTCCTCGTCCTGGCGTTGTTGAGTGGGTGCACGACCTCCAACGTCGAAAGCCCGCAGGCCCCAACGCCGCCAAGGCAAAGCGTGGCCTTGTCGACCGCCTGCGAAGATCTGGCGCGGAACGTCGATGATCCCGTCGTCACCGAGACAATCGATCCGTGGCAGAAGGTCGGCGAGTACGCCGTCGCGCTCGGCGAAGCCAACGCCAACATCGACGCCTCGCGGACGTGCCAGAAGCGGCAGCGCGAGCGGCTCAGCAAGGGGAAGTGAGACGTGAACGTCAACGACTGGGCGCCGTGGGTCGCCATCGGTCTATCCGTGGTGTCGATGCTCTATTCGATCGTCACAGGACGCTCGAAGGAGAACGACAAACGCTTCGCGCATCTGCAAGAGCAGATCCACGAGAAGGCCAACAAGGATACGGTCGCGGTCGCGGTCGGAAAGCTCGATCTGTTGGAAGATCGGGCCACGCGCATCGAGACCAACATGGATCATCTTCCCGATCACCAGATGGTCACGACGCTCCAGGGCATGATCGGCAAGCTGACGGGCGACGTCGCCGTGCTTTCGGAGCGCATCCGCCCGATCGCGTCGATCGCTGATCGGCTTCAAGAGAAGATTCTGGAACAGGCGGGGTTTGATCGATGAGCCGGGACATCATTCGGGAGCACGCGCGGCTGATCATCCTGCGCGAGCTGCACAACCAGTCGAACTATACCTCGAACGACAGCATGCTGCAGCAAGTGCTGGAATCCTTCGGTATCGCCAAGTCGCGCGACTGGATCCGCGGCGAGCTGGACTGGCTCGCCGACATGAATGCCCTGACCAAGACGAGCGCCGGCACCGTCTGGATCGTCACGCTGGCGGCCAAGGGCATCGAGCATGTCGAGCGGCGCCTCCTGATCGAAGGCGTCAAGCGTCCCAGCCCGCCGGAGGGTTAGCGCCCGATGGCACCGCACGCAAAGGCGCGCCGCGGCCGGCTGTCGGAGATCGACAAGCTGCCGGAATGGGCGGACGAAGCCAAGGTCTGGGCCTTCGAGCAGCTGAAGGAGCGCAAGCTCTCGCAGCTCGAGATCCTGGACGATTTCAATGCGCGTTTAAGGGCGGCTTCGCTGGCGCATGACGCCAGCGCCGAGGTGCCGGAGATCTCGCGCTCGGCCTTCAACCGGACCGCCATGCGCGTTGCGCTGCTCGGCCGGCGCCTGGAAGAGACGCGGGAGATCGCGGCGATCATCGCGCCGAAGCTGGACGAGGCCGGCGACAATTCCATCACGCTGATGGTCGCCGAAACCATCAAGACACTGATCTCGGAGATGCTCGGCAACGCCGGCGAGCTTACGGCGGACGGCGCGACCGCCGAGATGCTGATGATGACCTCGCGCGCGCTGAAGCACGCCGAGGAAGCCAAGCGGATCAGCGCGGACGGCCGCCGCAAGATCGAAGTTGAGCTGAAAGAGAAGGCTACCAAAGCGGTTGAGACTGTCGCGAGGACAAAGGGGCTCACAGCCGACACGGTCGAAGCGATTAAGAGACAGATCCTTGGTATCGAGAGAAGAACTCAATTGTGACCATCTGAGAGGCCTAGCTCAATTCGCTTCCGATACATCTTCAGCTTATCTCTAAGGCGATATTCGTGCGCGATCAGATCCTCAAGTTGCCTGTCAAACGCGGCGCGCCATCTGCGCAGATTGTCGCGATGAATCTGATCGAGCTCCTTCGAGTAGGGCTCCCCTGCCTCCTCTTGCTGTCGGATGATGGCGAGATCAATGCTAATGCTGCAAAGTTTGCTGAAATAGAGCGACCATTTCTGCAGCAAATCGATGGGGAATGGTGTGGCAAGCTTACTTCGCAGGTTGGTTGCCATCTGGTGCCGATTCTCAGACAGTTCATATTCTTCGAGTTCATCGGCGAGCAGCCCGTAGCGATCGCGCAAGACAAGCCGCAGAGTACCAGCGACCGGATCCGCCTTCTCCTTTATGATACCTATGGCCAGGAGTTCAGTCTCGATTCGATCTTCCTCTCGCGCTGTGACCTCCAAAAGCTGGGCCGCACGCGCCACCCGAATCTGCTGCTGAACGGCATTCCACGCAATAAACGCTGCCATCAGCGTGCCGAAGGCGCCAAGGATGTTGCCCGCGAAGCCGAGCCAATCCTTCAGTTCAACGGTGTCCTTGGAAACCGATATCGGCACGCCGATACTGATCAATGCCGTCAGCGCTGCGGCAAGGACGATCAGTCCAATGGCTCCCAAACCTTGGTCCCAGTTTTTCATACGTCTAGGATGGCCCGACGCTCGCTAGCTGTCCAGTCCGATGCGGTCGGCGGAGCCGCGATGGGTCTGACTGAGGTCATTGCAGGGTGACCAAGTTCATCGCACGCGAGATCAACGATGCCGAATGGGCAGAGACGCGCCGCGCTGGCCTTAGCGTGGGCGCACAGCTTGCGCGCGAGGCCGGCGGCGTCGAGGGCGTGCTGTTAGGCTATCAGAAGAGGCTGCTGCGCTCGACCTCGGAGCACTCTGTCACGATCTGCGAGAAGTCCCGCCGCATCGGCGCGACCTGGGGCGTCGCATCCGACGCCGCGCTGACCGCAGCCGCCGTCAAGTCGGCCGGCGGCATGGACGTGTTCTATATCGGCTACAACAAGGAGATGGCGCGGGAGTTCATCGACGTCTGCGGCATGTGGGCCAAGAGCTTCGAGCAGGCCGCTTCCGAGGTGCAGGAGTTCGTCTTCGACGATGGCGATCCCGACAGCAACATCCAGGCCTTCCGCATCCGCTTCGCCTCCGGCTTCGAGATCATCGCACTGCCGTCGCGCCCGCGCTCGCTGCGCGGCATGCAGGGCTTCGTGATCCTGGACGAGGCCGCGTTCCACGACGATCTCGACGCCATGATGAAGGCCGCGCTGGCGCTGCTGATGTGGGGCGGCCGGGTGTTGGTGATCTCGACCCATCTCGGCGTCGCAAACGCGTTCAACAAGCTGATCGAGGACGCGCGCGCCGGCCGCAAGCCCTACCACGTCGAGAAATACGATTTCGACGACGCACTGAAGGACGGTCTCTACCAGCGCATCTGCCTGGTCACAGGCAAGGAGTGGAGCCCGGAGGCCGAAGCGAGGTGGCGCGTCGAGATCGTCGCCTCCTATGGCGACGCTGCCGACGAGGAGCTGTTCTGCGTTCCCTCGGAAGGTGGTGGCGTCTACCTGGCCCGCGCTTTGATCGAGGCGCGCATGGTGCTCGACGCGCCGGTGCTGCGGTTGTCCCGGCCGGCCGAGTTCACCTTCCTGCCGAAGGAGCATCGCGAGGCCGACATCCTGGCCTGGTGCAAGGAGAACCTCGAACCGCTCTTGAAGAAGCTCGATCCGGAGCGGCAGCACGGCTTCGGCCAGGACTTCGCGCGCAACGTCGACCTCTCGGTGCTGATCCCGATCGAGATCGGCAAGACGCTGCGGCGCACCGTGCCTTTCTGGATCGAGATGTCGAACATCCCGTTCGAGCAGCAGCGGCAGGTGCTGTTCTATCTGTGCGACGGCCTGCCTCGCTTCATCGGAGGCAAGATGGACGCCTCCGGCAACGGCGCTTACCTCGCCGAGGTCGCGGCGCAGAAATACGGCCCGCTGCGCATCGAGCAGGTCAAGATGTCGACCGAGTGGTACCTGGAGAACTTTCCGCCGCTCAAGGGTGCGTTCGAGGACGGCAGCATCCTGCTGCCGAAGGACGCGGACGGCGTCGACGATCTCGCGGCCGTGCAGACCATCAGGGGCGTGCCGCGCGTGCCCGATGTCCGCACCAAGGGCGCGGACGGCAAGAAGCGCCACGGCGACGTCGCCATCGCCCTGGTGCTCGCCTATGCGCAAACCCGCTCAAAGCTGGTCGAGTTCGATTACCGATCGGCGAGAACCGAGGCCGCATCCGGCGGCCCCGATGACGACGGCGACGGGCGCGGTTGGTGGCAGCCGCCGCTCGGCGCCCGCATTCGAGGAGGCTTTTGATGGCCGTTAAAACATCACAGATCCTGGATCAGTTCGGCCGCCCGATCCAGCGCGAGATCCTGACCGAGGAGATCGCAGGTCCCCGCATCGGCGGCGTGCGCTCGCCGATCTCGGGCTACCCGGCCGATGGGCTCAATCCGATCAGGCTCGCGAACATCCTGAAGGCGGCTGATGCCTATGATCCGCTGCGCTTCTTCGAGATGGCCGAGCAGATCGAGGAGCGCGATCTGCATTACGCCGGCGTGCTCGGCACGCGCAAGCGGTCGGTGTCGCAGCTCGACATCACGGTCGAGCCGGCCGATGACACCGCCGAGGCGAAGGCGCACGCGGCCTGGGTTGAAGGCGTGTTGAAGCGCGACACGCTCCAGGACGAGTTGTTCGACATGCTCGATGCCATCGGCAAGGGCATCAGCGTCACCGAGATCATCTGGGACACGTCCGGGGGCGACTGGGCGATCAAGAAGCTCGCATGGCGCGATCCGCGCTGGTTCCGGTTCGATCGCAACGACGGCGAGACGCCGCTGCTGCTCGGCGACTACAGCGCCGATGGCGTCGGCACGGTGCCCATGACGTCGGCAGGCGAGACGCCGCTGGCGCCCTTCAAGTTCATCACCACCGTGATCCGCGCCAAGTCAGGCCTGCCGATCCGCTCCGGCCTCTCGCGCCTGGTTGCCTGGGCCTGGATGTTCAAGGCCTTCACACAGCGCGACTGGACCATCTTTACCCAGACCTTCGGCCAGCCCGTGCGCGTCGGCAAGTATCCGGCCGGCTCTTCGCAGGGCGACAAGGACACGCTGTTCACCGCGGTCGCCAACATCGCCGGCGACTGCGCCGCGATCATCCCTGAGATGATGACGATCGAGTTCATCGAGTCCAAGAACGTCGGTCCGGGCAGCGACCTCTATCAGAAGCGCTGCGACTGGCTCGACCAGCAGGTCTCCAAGGCGGTGCTCGGCCAGACCGCGACCACCGATGCCATCGCCGGCGGCCACGCGGTCGGCCAGGAGCACCGGCAGGTTCAGGAGGACATCGAGCGCGCCGATGCGAAGGCTCTCAGCGCGATTCTCAACCGCGACCTGGTCCGGCCCGGCATCGACCTGCAATTCGGCGCGCAGAAGGCCTATCCGCGCCTGCGCATCGGCCGCTCGGAAGACACCGACGTCAAGCTGACGGTCGAGAGCGCGGTGAAGCTGGTGCCGATGGGCCTGAAGGTCAAGAAGACGTACTTCAACGAACTGCTCGGCATTCCCGTGCCGGAAGACGGCGAGGAATTGCTCGCTGCGCCGTCTCAGGCGCCGTCGCTCACGCTTCCCGGCGAGAATTTTCCGAGCGCGCCGGCGCTCAACGCCGCTTTGCGCATGCGGGAGACGCACGATCCGATCGCGGCGCTCGCCGAACAGGCCGAGCGGCTCTGTGGTCCAGGCACGGACGCCGTGATCGACGAGGTGCGCGCCGTCGTCGAGCGCTCGACTTCGCTGCACCAGGTGCAGGAGGAGCTGCGCAAGCTCAAACCCGGCATCGCCGAGCGCAATCTCGCCGGATTGATGCGGATGGCGCGCACGCTGGCGAATTTGACCGGCCGGGCGCAGATTCCCGATGCTTGAATACCGCGGCAACAAAGTCGCGCGCGCCTGCGGCTGCTCCTGGGCATCGCTGCACGCCGAGGTGTTGCCGTTTGCGGTCAATCCGATCGAGGCGATCGACTTCCTGAGGAAGAAAACCGACATTCCAACCGCGACCTGGACCGATCTATGGCAACAGGAGCACTCGTCGAGCTTCACCGTCGCCGGCGCGATGACCGACGCGCTCGTCGCCGACTTCCACGACGCCGTGATGAAGGCGATTGAGAACGGCGAGACGCTGGAATCCTTCCGCAAGGACTTCGATCGCATCGTCGAGGACCACGGCTGGAGCTACAACGGCTCGCGCGGCTGGCGCAGCCGCGTGATTTTCGACACCAACATGTCGACGGCCTACGCGGCCGGGCGCTGGGATCAGATCCAGCGCGTCAAGCGCACGCGGCCCTACCTGATCTATCGTCATCTCGAAGGCCAGCGATATCCGCGCCCGCTGCACGAGAGCTGGGACGGCACCGTTCTTCCCGTCGACCATCCCTGGTGGCAGACGCATTACCCGCCGAACGGCTGGGGCTGCCATTGCTGGGTCGACAGCCTCTCCGACGACGATCTCCGCCGCTACGGCTACAAGGTTTCCGACCAGGCGCCGGCCTCCAAGATGGTCGAGAAGACGATCACGCTCTCGGACGGCAGCCTGAAGACGGTCACGGTGCCCGAAGGCATCGATCCTGGCTTCGCGTATCGCCCCGGCGAGATGCCGGCGAGCTTAGATGAGGCGCTGGAATGAGCTTGGCTCCTGCATCCGCACACCAGGCGAAGCAACTCGATCTCTTCATCCCAGAGAAGGCGCCGCGTCCTCATCTCTGCGTGGGCTTCTGGAGCCATGCATGGGCGATTCCTGACATCTATTTCACGTGTGGCTGCAGCTTCGCTCGGAAGTGGAACAAATGCCAAGATTGGCGTGATCGCAGGAAGACACGATGATTACCCCTCGGCATGTAGTGGCGGGGGTCGACAGCGCGCAAACGCTGCCAACCGCGGGCCGATCCTGGCAGACAGACCCGCACGACGAGAGAAACCGTCCTCGCCGACCCGCCGCTGCTGCGCAGCGCGGCGACCGTAGGCGGGGCGGAGCGATTCGAAGAGATGAGTACGGGAGTTGTCTACAGGCCGGTGAAGCCGGCCGCGGGCTATATCGGCGGCAAGAAGCAGCTGGCGGCGCGCATCGTCGCCGCGATCGAGCGGATTCCGCACGAGACCTATGCCGAGCCCTTCGTGGGCATGGGAGGCGTTTTCCTGCGGCGGAGGCGGCCGAGGAAAGGCGAGATCATCAACGACCGCTCCGGCGATGTCGCGACGTTCTTTCGCATCCTGCAACGCCATTACGTGCCCTTCATGGACCTGCTCAAATGGCAGATCACGGGGCGCGCCGAGTTCGAGCGGCTGAAGGCCACCGACCCGTCGACGCTGACCGACCTGGAGCGGGCCGCGCGCTTCCTCTATCTCCAGCGCACGGCGTTCGGCGGCAAGGTGGCGGGCCGGAGTTTCGGCGTCGATCCGGCCGGCGCGCGCTTCAATGTGGCGAAGCTCGCACCACAGCTCGACGAACTGCACGAGCGGCTCGCCGGCGTCACGATCGAGTGCCTGCCATGGGCGGAGTTCATGCGCCGATACGACCGGCCGGGCGTGCTGTTCTTTCTCGATCCGCCCTATTGGGGCGGCGAGAAAGACTACGGCGCCGGCCTGTTCGAGCGGTCGGAATATGCCGAGATGGCGGAGGTTTTAAGGGGCTTGAAAGGCCGCTTCATCATGTCGATCAACGACGTCCCGGAGATCCGCGAGACCTTCGCCGGCTTCCGTCAGAAGCCGGTTCGGCTGACCTATTCGGTGGCCCGCAACAGCAAGGCGCACCAGGCGCGGGAGCTGATCATCACCGCCCGGAATCGAGGGCGCTGAGGAGTCCGAGTTCCGAGTCCGAGTTCGGCGTCTGCGGCCACGGCCGCAGAGCCGCTAAGTCGTTGCGGGACAATCGCTTACGGCCATTTTTGCCGAACTCGGACTCCGGCGCGCAAAACCCCGGATTCGAGTCCGAGTTCAATCGGCCGCTCCGGGTTTTTCAGGCGATTTCGTGCGCCGCCCGCCGCTGGGTGACATTTGAACTTGCGCGCCGTCTGTGCCGCCAATTCGCGCCGGGGGCCGTCCAAGCCCTTGCATTCCAATCACTTCCCGCCGTTTCCCGGATAATCCCGGCTGATCCCGGGAGGTGTCATATGAACCTGCGCGTCACACAGGGCAACCGGAGACATCCCGGCCTTCCCTGCGCAGTGGTTGGAACGGCTTATGTCGTGCTCTCCCCGGGGAGCGTTGCACTATTGCCCCCGTCGCCTTGCGGATGGCTGATGCGCGGGCCCGGTCGGGCCGCCACATCACCGCAACACTTGGCGCACAGACCCCGGGCGCCAGGACCACACGATTTTGCCGTACGCCGATCGCACCGGTCGTGTGCGCGACGGCCTTGCTCACGGTTGCCCGCCCTGCAAGACCCTTCGCGCCAATGCCATCGGCGTCCACCGCCGCCCGGCCCGCGTTCGTGACGATCGCGATACGCCCCTCTTCCTTGGGCCGGGTTGCGCGACACATACGCCATTTCCGAATTTCGGTAAAGCGGAATATTTTCGGTAGCGCGGATTGACCGATGGCTTGGGTGTTTTGCCCGTCGGGCAGCACAAGGGCTGGTAGCCCGGATTGCGCTGCGCTCCATCCGGGCTACGAACTGTTTTGATTTGCCCCCCGGGGCATCGCGTTGGTATGGTTCCTGCAAGCATTCCGTGCTCCATACCCCTGACAGAATGAGACAATGCCGAGCTCAAGACCCGACCGTATTCGCAAACTCCTCGCCGACCTCGTGTCGTTCGACACCGTCAGCGACCGCACTAACCTGCCGCTGATCGCCCATATCGAGAGCTACCTCGCTTCCTTCGGCATCACGGGCGAGCGCATCGTCGACGCGACCGGGCAAAAGGCCTCGCTATGGGTCACGATCGGCGCCGAGGACCGTCCCGGCTTCGTGCTATCGGGCCATACCGACGTCGTGCCCGTCGTGGGCCAAGACTGGAGCCACGATCCGTTCAAGCTGGTCGAGCGCGACGGCAAGCTCTACGGCCGCGGCACCACCGACATGAAGGGCTTTGTGGCGGTGTGCCTCGCCATGGTGCCCGAGATGGTGGAGGCCAGGCTTGCAACGCCGATTCACCTGGCGATCTCCTATGACGAGGAGATCGGCTGCGTCGGCGTGCGGCCGATGCTCGGCGTCGTCGCGAAAAAGAAGACCAGGCCGCTCGGCGCCTTCATCGGCGAGCCGACCGAGATGAAGGTGATCATCGGCCACAAGGGCAAGCACGGCGTGCGCGCGACCTTTCGCGGCCTTGCCCGCCATTCCTCGATCGCGCCCGACGGCGTCAACGCGATCGAGTACGCCGCCGATCTGATCGTCGAGATCCGTCGCCGCGCCGAACAGCTTGCGGCCGCGCGCGCGACGGACAGCCTCTACGACGTTCCGCATTCGACGCTGCTCACCAGCATCGTCCACGGCGGCGCCGCACTGAACATCGTGCCGGACACTTGCGCGGTCGAGTTCGAATGCCGCGGCATCGGCATCACCGAGTCGCGCGAGGTCACGGATGCGATCGTCGCCTGGGCCAAGGCCGAGCTCGAGCCGGCGATGAAGGCGCGGCATCCGGATTGCGGCATCGGCTTCGAGGAGATCCTCGACTATCCCGCGCTCGACACCGAGCCGGACGCCGCCATCGTCACGCTCGCCAAGAGCCTGGCCGGTCGCAACGACCACGCCAAGGTCGCCTTCGGCACCGAGGCGAGTCTGTTCGCGAGCATGGCCGACATCCCGTCCGTCGTCATCGGCCCGGGCTCGATCGCGCAGGCGCATACGCCGGACGAGTTCGTGGAGATGGCCGAGCTGGAGAAATGCGCAGGCTTCGTGGAGCGGCTGATCGCGCATTGTGCGAAGGCCGCGGCATAGGTTGCCGTAGGGTGGCAAAGCGGCTTGTCGCCGTAGCGCGAAGAGCGCACCGATTCGCTGTCATCATGGAGAGCTGGTGGGCACGGCGCTACGCGCCTTTGCCCACCCTATGGAAGCAAGCGCGGGCACGACGCCTCAGCGCTCCTGCAACGCCAGCCGGACGCCAACCGCGCAATAGATGGTCCCGACCACCTTGCCCTGCCATTTCACGACGGCCGGATGGCGGCGCAGGAGATTGCCGAGACGGCCGGCGCCGACGGCAAATACGACGGTGCTAAGCAAGCCGAGCAGCACGAAGACGATGCCGAGTATCGCCAGTTGAATGGTGACCGAACCGTGCTCCGGCCGGACGAACTGCGGCAGGAAGGCAAGAAAGAACAGCGCCGTCTTGGGATTGAGCACCTCGGTCAGCACGGCCTGCCGGAATGCGCGGCTTGCAGTGATCGCCGGCGTGCCGCCATCAAGGCCGTTCGGCGCCTTGTCGATCATGGCGCGAATGCCGAGGTAGATCAGGAAGCCCGCCCCCGCATATTTGACGAGGCTGAACAGCAGCGCCGAAGTGGCGATGATGGCGGAAAGGCCGACAATCGCCATGCTGGTGTGGATCACGTCACCCGCAGCAATGCCGGCGCCCGTGGCAATTCCGACCCTCGTTCCAGAGCTTGCAGCCCGTGCCATCGTGAGCAGCGTCGCGGGGCCAGGAATGAAGACGAAGCCGAGAACGATCAGAATGTAGGCAATGAGGGTGGCGTGGTCGACCATGCGCGCGGTTCCGAGGTGAATTCCTGCGCAGGCTGAGTGACGGTTCGCGGGCAATGACAGCGAATGTGCGGGATGACGAACTCCTGAAAGCGAAAGGCGCGGCCATCAGCCGCGCCTTCGTCATCCTTACACCGCGCCCGCCTTCTGCGCGTATTGCCACGACGCCTTCGACAGCGGCACGGTGCGCTTGGCTGACTCCAGCGCCTTGGCGTTGGCGGCGGTGCCGTCGCGGACGCGGCCGGCGATTCCTTGCGTGATGCCGGCGAGACGGAACAGATTGTAGGCGAAGTACCAGTTGAGATCGGGCACCGTCATCTTAGTGACGTTGCAGTAGATCTGCGCGGCCTCTTCCAGGCTCGGGATGTTGAGCGCCTTGAGGTCGGCGCCCTCGAGGCCCGGCATGATCCACTGCATCAAGAGATAGGTGAAGTCGGCCATGGGATCGCCGAGCGTCGACAGCTCCCAGTCCAGCACGGCCTGCACGCGCGGTTCCGTCGCGTGGAAAATCATGTTGTCGAGGCGATAATCGCCGTGGACGATCGAGACCCGCGCCTGGTCCGGCACCGTCTTCGGCAGCCACTCGGCGACCTTCTCGAATTCCGGAATGTGCTGCGTCTCGGAGGCGCGATATTGCTTGGTCCAGCGGTCGATCTGGCGCGCGAAATAGTTGCCGGGCTTGCCGAAGTCGCCGAGGCCGATCGCGGTGGGATCGAACATGTGCAGTTTCGCCAGCGTCTCGATCTTGCTGGTGAAGATCTTGCGGCGGTCGTCCGGCGTCTGGCTCGGCAGCGTCGGATCCCAGAACACGCGGCCCTCCTCCATCGACATGATGTAGAAGGCGGCGCCGATGACGCCGTCGTCCTGGCACAGCGCATAGGCGCGCGCGACCGGAAAGCCCTGCTTGCCGAGCGCCGCGATCACCCGGTATTCGCGATCGACCGCGTGCGCCGAAGGCAGCAATTTGCCGAACGGCTTGCGGCGCATCACGTAGGAGCGGTTTGGCGTGTTGAGGCGATAGGTCGGGTTGGACTGACCGCCCTTGAACTGGAGCACGACCAGCGGCCCCTCAAAACCTTCGACGTGCTCGCGCATCCACGCTTCGAGGCGCAGCTCGTCGAAACGATGCCGCTCCTCGACGGGTTTGGTGCCCGAAAACTCTTCGTCTTTCCTGACGCCGTCAGCCACGATGACGCTCCCTCTTCAGTCCGAACATGATCCTAATCGGTAACCGCTGACGCACTTGCGTCAAGCGGTTACCGAAATTGGATCATGTCTGGTCGTTTCTTCAAGTCAGGAGCACCGCAGGGCTCCCCCGCTTAGTGATTGGGAGAGTTGGCATACTTCCGAACCTCAAGTCTGGCAATGGCGCGATTGTGCACCTCGTCCGGACCGTCGGCGAGACGGAGCGTGCGGATGTGAGCGTAGTCCTTGGCAAGGCCCGCCTCGTCCGACACGCCGGCGCCGCCGAAGGCCTGGATCGCCTCGTCGATGATCTTCAGCGCCATGTTGGGCGCTGCGACCTTGATCATGGCAATCTCGGCCTGCGCGGTCTTGTTGCCGACCTTGTCCATCATGTCGGCGGCCTTGAGGCACAGCAGGCGCGTCATCTCGATGTTGGTGCGGGCTTCGCCGATGCGCTGCTCCCACACGGAGTGCTCGACGATCTTCTTGCCGAACGCGGTGCGGGAGGACAGCCGCCTCACCATCTTCTCCAGTGCCTCCTCGGCCTTGCCGATGGTGCGCATGCAGTGATGGATACGTCCGGGACCGAGCCGGCCCTGCGCGATCTCGAAGCCGCGGCCTTCGCCGAGCAGGATGTTCTCCTTCGGCACGCGCACGTTCTCCAGCAGCACCTGGGCGTGGCCGTGCGGGGCGTCGTCGAAGCCGAACACCGGCAGCATCTTCTCGACCTTGATGCCGGGCGTGTCGAGCGGAACCAGGATTTGCGACTGCTGCTGGTGCTTGGCCGCCTTGAAATCGGTCTTGCCCATCAGGATCGCGATCTTGCAGCGGGGATCGCCGACGCCGGACGACCACCATTTGCGGCCGTTGATGACGTAGTGGTCACCGTCGCGTTCGATGCGGGTCTCGATATTGGTGGCGTCGGAGGACGCGACCGCCGGCTCCGTCATCAGGAAGGCCGAGCGGATCTCGCCGTCCATCAGCGGGCGCAGCCATTTGCGCTTCTGCTCCTTGCTGCCGTAGCGGATGAACACCTCCATGTTGCCGGTGTCGGGCGCGGAACAATTGAACACTTCCGAGGCCCAGCTGATGCGGCCCATCTCCTCCGACAGCAGCGCGTATTCGAGATTGGTCAGTCCCGCGCCGCGGAATTCGTCGTCCTCATGCTCGGACGGCGGCATGAACATGTTCCAGAGGCCTTCGGCCTTCGCCTTCTTTTTGAGGTCCTCCAGGATCGGAATCACCTTCCAGCGCTCGCCGCTGTGATCCTGCTGGTCGTAGATCGGCACCGCCGGGCGCACGTGCTTGGCCATGAAGGACCGCACGCGGTCGAGCCATTCCTTCTGCTTGGGGGACAGATCGAAATCCATGGGACGCTCCTCGTCTCTCTTGTGCGAGCCTGCTGCTTCGCGGGGCTGTTTGCGCCGGACTGTCCTCCCGTTGCGTGCGGTCCGCAAGCGCGGGCTCGCGGACGCTTCGGAACCAGGCTCGAGTTGCGAACGAGTCCCGATTGCGGATTGACATGTCCGGCCTTCAAACGATAGTTTCATACAAGCGTTTGAATTGCAACTCCCTCGCTCACGACGTCCTTCCGGGGCAGCCTGCAGGGCTGAACCCGGAATCTCGAAATGTGGTGCGAGATTCCGGACTCGACGCCTCGCGTCGTCCCGGAACGGGAAAAGAACCATGGCCAGCGATCATACGAGGTTTGCCATTCTGACCGCCGCCGAACGGCTCTATGCCGATCGCGGCTTCAGCGACGTGACGCTGCGCGACATCGTCGCGGAGGCCGGCGTCAACCTCGCCGCGGTGAACTATCATTTCGGCTCGAAGGACGAATTGATCGCGGAATTATTCGTCACCCGCTCGATCGCCACCAACCGCGAGCGGCTGCGCGAATTGAAGGCGGCGGAAGAGCAAGGCGGCGGCCGCGCGCCGATCGAGGTGATCCTGCTCGCGCTGGTCGGGCCGACGCTGCGCGGCTGCCTCGGCCCTGAGAACCAGCGCTCGACCGCGGCGCGCTTCATGATCCGCGCCTCGATCGAATCCGTGCCGCCGATCCGCCGCATCAAGAACCGCGAGATCGACCATCTGCGCAAATTCGCCGGCGCCATGCGCCGCGCCCTGCCCGAGCGCAGCGACGTCGACATCTACTGGGGCCTCAATTTCGCGCTCGCGATGGCGCATCACACCATCCGCGAGAGCGAGCGGCTGACCAAGCTGTCGGAAGGCAAATGCGACCTCGACGACGTCGAGGACGTCGTCGCCCGCGTGGTCAGCGTGGCGACGATGGCGCTGACGGCGGGCAAGGCGGAGTCGAAGGCGCCGCGGGTGGCGGCGCGGTAAGAGATTCCAGAAGGTTGAGAGCTAACAACGGTGCGTCCCTCGCCCCGCTCGTGGGGAGAGGTGAAGAAGCGCCTCATGCTTCGCTTCTAACCGGAGTGTGTTTGTGACGGCGGGGCTATGCCCGCTGCGGCATCTCCTCGGCCTCTTCCTTGGCGAGCAGCAGCAGCATCTCGATGCCCATCTCGCCTTCCTGCGGCGAGCGGATGAACTTTATCTCATCGGCACTCTGCCGCAGCGCGGCAATGATGGCGACGGCCTGATTGGCGGTGGCCGCCTCGGTCGCCAGAATGGACTTCTGGTTCTTGGCCTGAAACCCGATCGTGTAGGACATGCACTTCCCTCCCCGAACTCCGTGGAGAGATCGAATCAGAGTCGCGTGCAAAGCGGAAGCCGGTGCGACTACGGACCGGACTTATCTGGGGATGGCCCGCATACCTCAGGCAAGCTCGGGCGTCGCTGCCCTTTCGCCTTGGGGGAAGAAAGGGGCTAGATAATCCCCTGCTGCTTCAGCTCGTCGATCTTCGCCGCATCATAGCCGAGCTTGCCGCCGAGCACCTCCTGGGTGTGCTCGCCGAGCAGAGGCGGAGCGCGGTATTCGGTGATGGGGGTGCCCGAGAGGGTCAGCGCGTTGCGGATCAGCGACAGCTCGGGCTCGAACTTGTGCTGCGTCTTCACCCGCATGCCGCGCGACTGCACGTGCGGATCGGAAAACACCTGCTCGAAATTGTTGATCGGGCCCGAGGGCACGCCGGCCTCCTCCAGCTTCTCCAGCCAATAGGATACCGGCTGCTTCAGGAACAGGCCGGCGAAGATCGCCATGATTTCTTTGCCGTGCACGACGCGGTCGTTGTTCTTGAGGAAGCGCGGATCGTTCGCCAGCTCCGGCTCGCCGAGCACGGCGCAGGTCTTCCGGAACTGGCCGTCATTGCCCACCACCAGCATCAATTCGCCATCGGTGCAGCGGAACACGCCGGCCGGCATGCCACCATTGCCCCAGGTGCCGCGCCGCGGCGGCGTCTTGCCGTTGACGAGGTAGATCTGCAGCCAGTGCGACAGCGACGCGATGACGGTGTCGAACAGGCAGACATCGATGTGCTGGCCCTGCCCGTGATTGACGTCGCGATGGTACAGCGCGGAGAGAATCCCGATCGAGGTGTTCATGCCGGTCATGTAGTCGACGATCGAAGGGCCCACCTTCATCGGGCCCTCGCCCGGCTCGCCGTCCATGTGGCCGGTGACGCTCATCAGGCCGCCCATCGCCTGCAGGATGGCGTCATAGCCGGCGCGCGGCGCATAGGGCCCGGTCTGGCCGAAGCCGGTGACCGAGCAATAGATGATGCCGGGGTTGATCGCCTTGATGGTCTCGTAGTCGAGGCCGTAACGCTTGAGATCGCCGACCTTGTAGTTCTCCATGAAGACGTCGACGTCCTTGGCGAGCTCGCGGATGATCGCCTGCCCCTCGGGCTTGGCGATGTTGACCGTGACCGACTTCTTGTTGCGGTTGGCGCAGAGGTAGAAGGAATTGTTGTTGTTGGCCTTGCCCTCGGGATCGGCCAGATAAGGCGGGCCGAAGGCGCGTGCGTCGTCGCCGGTGCCTGGCCGCTCGATCTTGATGACCTCGGCGCCGAGATCGCCCAGCATCTGCGCCGACAGGGGCCCGGCGAGCACGCGGGTGAGGTCAAGGATCTTGATGCCTGAGAGCGGCAAGGCCGACATGTCGATTTCCTCCGGGGAACTGATCTTTGGCGCGGCCGCCCGAAGCGGCCCGCGCTCCTGCCGATACCACCATTTTGACGCCCTGAGCACTGCACTGGCGGCATGCGGCCATCTGCTGCCGGGCACGACGACATTGCCACCAGCACTTTCCGCGCCGCGAATATCCGTTCAGGTGACGGGCGCCGCCACCACCCGCGGCCGTCGCCGTCCGAGCAGGACCAGGATCAGCACCGTGGCGCAGGAAAATACCAGGGTGAGACCGAGCGCGCCGCGGCTGCCGAACTGCGTGAGCAGGCCGACGAGCAGCGGCGGCGAGATCGCGGAGGCGAGATTGAGCGGCAGCGCGATCATCGACATCGCCTTGGCGAACTCGGCCTGATCATAGAACACGAGCGGGATGGTGGCCCGCGCCACCGCCATCGCGCCGCTGCCGGCGCCGTAGAGCAGGATGAAGGCCGCGACCGCCCAGGTCGCGCCCTCGCTCAGCATCAGCAGCAGCATGGCCGCGGGCAGCGCCGTGCCGGCGACGAGGCCGGTCGTGATCCCGTCCCACCGCCCGCCGCCGAGCAGATCCAGCCCGCGGGCGCTGACCTGGATCACGCCCAGCATCGAGCCGAACGCCAGTGCCTGCGCCGGCGCCAGCCCCTCGGCCCGCAAGAGCTCGATCAGGATGGCGCTGATGCCGAAATTAACGAAGGCGTTGAGCGTGATCGCGGCGACGACGAGGCCGAACGTGCTCCTTGGAATCGCGGGCGGCGGTGACGACTTGACCGGCTCGCCGGCATCATCCGCCGCGATCTTCCGGCGCGGCGCGGCGAACGCGTAAAGCGGCAGGCTGACGACGAGCAGCATCGCGGCATAGACCAGGCACGTCCCGCGCCAGCCGAGGTGGCCGCTCAGGAATGCGGTGGTCGGCCAGAAGATGCTGCTGGACAGGCCCGTCACCAGCATCAAGGCCCCGATCGCGTTCTTGGCCTGCCGCCCGGCGATCTCGTTCAGCATGATATAGGCGCCCGTCGACAGCGTGGCGCTGCCGGCGACGCCGAGGACGATCCAGGCGGCGAAATACAGCATCGGCTCGCGCGCGAGGGACAGCAGCAGAAAGCCCGGCGCGGTGACGATGGTGCCGACCATCATGACCGTCCGGGCGCCATGCCGTGCAAACGAAGCGGCGAGCCACGGCGCGCACAAGCCCATCGCGACGTAGAGAACGGAGGTCCCGGCGAACACCGCCGGCAGGCTCATGCCGAGATCGGCGGCAAGATCGCGCCCGACGATGGCAGGAAGCCCGATCGTGCCCCATCCGATCAGTTGCGTGATGGCAAGCACCAGCAGGACCCCGATCAGCCTGCCGTCAGATTTCAAGAATTGCATTCCGGAGGTCGCCTGCCTGCCGGGCCCAGATCGCGCCGGCCCACATCTCTTAGCGGCAGATCGCAGGATCGAGGAATGTAAGTTCCGAATGGGAAGGAGCCGCATTCGCAGAGCCGAGAAGCGCCGCCCAATTGACACGGACTATTCTCTGGTCCATTTTATGGAAAGTTCAAAAGAGACAATGAGATGCGAGTCTCCGTCACCGAGGCCAAGGGACAATTGACCGATCTCGTCCGCCGGGCAGAAGCCGGCGACGAGGTGATCCTGACGCGACACGGACACCCTGCGGTGCGGCTCGTTCCGATCAAGCTTCCGCCGGACCTTACGACCCGCCGCGCGGTGCTCGAGGCTGCGCGCAAGAACGGCGCAGCCAAAGCTCTTCCCGGCCCGGATGCGGCCCGCAGCCAGGACTTTCTTTATGGTGACGACGGACTGCCGGAATGATCGCGGTCGATACGTCGGCACTGATGGCGATCGTGCTCGACGAGCCGCAAGCCAATGGCTGCATCGCTGCCCTGGAGACCGCTGACGAACTCCTGATCTCTGCCGCCACCGCTGCCGAGAGCCTGATCGTCGCTGCGCGCCGCGGCGTGCACGAAGAGATGCAGAATCTGATCGCAAACCTCGGCTTCAACGTGATTTCGGTGACCCGAGCCTCCGCTGAGCGCGTAGCGCAGATCTACTCACGCTGGGGCCGAGGAATCCATCCTGCCGGCCTCAACTTTGGCGATTGCTTCGCCTACGATGTCGCCAAGGAGAATGGCTGCGCACTGCTCTATGTCGGCGATGACTTTGCACAGACCGATATTACCGCGGCCGTGTAAGTCGAGCGTGAAGCGCTGCGGTGTTTTGCGCGCCGGATTTCAAAGAGCTGAGAGCTCGCCCGGCATCACGCGGTGTGGCCGGGATCGACGTGCTTCGGGGTCTTCTTGTCGCGCTGCGGGGTCATCCTGGCCGGATCCGGCGCACCGGGCACGCCGCGAGGACCCAGCTGCTCGCGCTGGATGTCGTCCTCGGAGCGGGATGGCTCGACGCCGTTGGGCTCACGGGGCTTGGTCATCGCGTCTCCTTCTCGAGCGTTGTCCCTCTCACGCGTTGTCCTGGACGCCGAGCGCGTTGCCGCCAGCCTCGCGGCCGGGCACGCTGACCTGGACTTCATGTCCCTCACGCAGCGCGAGAGAAGCCGCGGCAACTGCTGACTCGAACGCAGCTTCCTTGGTGGCATAGGTGTTCTTGACGTCGCCGTCATGCAGCACGCCCCATTCATCCTTCACCGGCACGATGGCGTATTGAGCAAGACCCATGTCGAACTCCTGAGTTTCAGAAACCGTCTGCCCCGATAACGCGCCGGCGGGCCTAACGTTGCGTCAGTTGCGGATGCGTGGCAGTGACGCGCCACACCGTGTTGCCGCTATCGTCCGCGACCAGCAGCGCGCCTGATTTGTCGATGGCAACGCCAACCGGGCGACCGCGCGCCTGGTTGTCGCCGTTGAGAAAGCCGGTCACGACGTCCTGCGCCGGTCCGCTAGGCTTGCCGTCCTTGAATGGCACGAACACCACCTTGTAGCCGTTCAGCACCTGCCGGTTCCAACTGCCGTGCTCACCGACGAAGGCGCCGCCGCGATAGGCGGCCGGCAGACCCGAGCCGGTGTTGAACACCATCCCGAGCGGCGCCACATGCGAGCTCAGGGCATAGTCCGGCACGATCGCCTTGGCGACGAGATCGGGCCGCTCCGGCTTGACGCGGGGATCGACGTGCTGGCCGAAATAGCTGTAGGGCCAGCCGTAGAAGCCGCCGTCCTTCACCGACGTCATGTAATCAGGGACGAGATCGGGACCGAGCTCGTCGCGCTCGTTGACCACCGCCCACAGCGCGCCGGTCTGCGGCTCGAAGCTGAGCCCGTTCGGATTGCGCAGGCCGCTTGCGAAGATGCGCCAGCGCCCGCTGGCGCGGTCGACCTCGAGGATCGCGGCGCGGTTGTGCTCGGCCTCCATGCCTTTCTCGGTGATGTTGCTGTTGGAGCCGACGCCGGCATAGAGCTTCGAGCCGTCGGGACTGGCGACCAGGCTCTTGGTCCAGTGATGGTTGATCGGCCCGCCCGGCAGTGGCGTCAGCACCGTGCCGGGTGCGGTGATCCTGGTATCCCCTTCGGCGTAGGGATATCTGACGATCGCATCGGTATTGGCGACATAGAGATCGTTGCCGACCAACGCGACGCCGAACGGCGAGTTGAGATGGTCGAGGAAGACGCTTTGCGTATCCGGCACGCCGTCGCCATTGCCGTCACGCAGCAGCGTGATGCGGTTACCCGGCCCGGAATCGTTGCCGCCGGAGGTCGCCCAGGACTCGATGAATCCCATGATGAGCTCCTTCGGCCGCTTGATCCCGGCTCGCTTCGGCGCCTTGGATTCCACCACCAGCACGTCACCGTTGGGCAGCACGTAGAGGAAACGCGGATGCTGCAGGCCGGTGGCGAAGGCTTTGACCTGCAGGCCCTGCGCCACCATCGGCGTCTCGCCTTGCTTCCAGCCGACAATGCGCGCGATGTGGACTGGCGGCAGCAGATATTGCTGGATGTCGGGAAGCTTCGGGTTGGCACCGATCTGCGCCTGGGGATCGCCGCTGCCGTCGTCGCAGGCGGCCAGAAGCAGCAGCGAGGAGCATAACAGCGCGCGGGTAAGCTTCGATGTCATCGCGCAACTCCCACGCCGTGGCGATAGACCATGGCCCAGCCGAGCCAGCCGGTGACGGGCAGGATCAGCACCGTGATCACCGACAGAACGAGCCCCGTCGGCCACACCGAGGTCCAGCCATCGCGGGCATGGATCAGCGTGTTGACGATCGCGAGGGTCAGCGCCACGGCATTTCCGATCAGATGCGGCCAGGCCGGCGTCTGCGCCCGCACCAGCCGGTTGCCGAGGAAATCGGTCAGGCCCGCGATCGCCGCCAGCACGCCGAAGACGACGCCAGCGAGCAGAAGCCAGGCGGAGAAATTCACCCACATGATCTCGGCGCTGGTGACATAGGCGATGTCGGTCAAGAGCGCCCCGACGAAGCACGTCATCGGTATCGGCACCAGCATCGGATGAATGGGATGCCCCGCGATTTGCGCGGTCGTGCGCACGCGCACGTCTTCCTGCACGGTCGGCCTCGTGATTTCGTCCTGCCCGACCGGCCAACTCGTGCGCGGCGCGATGGTTCCTAGGTGCGGGTTCCCAGGCGCGTCAGGCCCAGCCGTTGGCGAACCTCGTCATCCTCGATCGCCTGATCCAGGCGCGGGTCATCGCAAGGCTTCTTGCCGGCCTCGAAATCTTCGGCGATCGTCTCGAGCGCCCGAAACGCATCCCCGGCGCTTGGCGGCGTCTCGATGTGGGCGATCGATCGACCGTTGACGGTGAGATCGGCCTCGCCCCAAGGGGTGGCATCGATCTCCAGGCGGTCGCCGCCGGCTTTTGCGGTGAAGTGCTGCACGGTGGATTTCGAGGTCGGCAGCGTGAGATCCGGCGTCCAGTCGATCGGCTTGTCGGTCATGTCGTGGTCTTTCCAAGATACGACCGACAGATAGACCATCCGATCCGTACCGGATTGATCTGGATCAGGCTCGATTCTGGATTCGGGCGATCGGCGCCCCCGTGTTGAGGCTTTGGCTTGGCTGGACCACGGCTGCGTCGGTCGCCACCATCCGCACCTGCACGTCCCTGGGTTTTGCCAGATAGGGCGATGAGGTGACCAGGACATCGGCGCCGGCTCCAGCAATCGCTATCCTTTCGGAGCCAAGGAGCGAAAGATGCGTCCATCACCCTGGCAAAGACGCTCGACAAGGAGGGGGCGCGTGGTCCTCTCGCTGTCCTAGGAATGAACAGGTCCGGACGGCGCCACATCCAAGCGAACCGCGATCCCGGCCAGATCCGGGCGCGGCGCCGGATAAAGCATCATGACGAGCGGATCGTGACCTGGAACGATATGCTCGGCACTGGGCGCTGTGGCGCGCAGCTTGTCGAAGCCGACCAGCATGTCGCCGATGTGGAACGCCGTCGTGAACGGACGCTCGCTCGTCATGTTCTCGTAGAAATGGCTGACGTCGGAGGCGAGCACGACAGGGCCGCGGCGGGTGTTGACGCGGACGAATTGCAGCCCGGCGGAATGTCCGCCCGCCGCATGGACCGTCAGCCCAGGTGCGATCTCGGCGTCGCCGTCGTAAAACAGCACCCGGCGCGCATAGTTCAGCCGCACGATCCCGCAGATATCCTCGACCTCGAAAGAATGCGACAGCCTGGGATAGTGCATATAGCGGCCGGTCGCGTAGGCGAGCTCGCGCTCCTGGAGATGAAACCGAGCGTACGGAAACCGGTCGAAATTGCCGGCATGGTCGTAGTGCAGATGGGTGAGGATCACGTCCTGCACCTCGGCAGGATCGACATCGAAAGCGCGCAGCGTCTCCACCGGGCAGCGCAGGAAAGTCCGCCTGCGCTGCTTGGCGACATCCGAGTTGAACCCGGTGTCGATGACGAAGGTGCGCCCGCCTCCCCGCGCCAGCCACATGAAGTAGTCCATCGGCATCGGCCCGTCATGCGGGTCGCCGCCGATGAAGTGCTCGCTGCGCTGGGCATCGCGCGTGGCGTAGCGGATGGCGAAGAGCTCGTAGTCCGGGGCGGCCATGGGACAATTGCTCAGGAGCCGGCCGCGTCGACCTCGTTGAAGGCCTCGCGCGCGTTGCGGAAGGCGTCGATGCCTGCGGGCACGCCGCAATAGACCGCGACCTGGAGCAGGATCTCCTTGATCTCCTCCTTGGTCAGCCCGTTCTTCAGGGCGCCCTTGACGTGCAGCTTCAATTCGTGTGGCCGGTTCAGCGCGCCGAGCATCGCCAGATTCACGATCGAGCGCGTGCGCCGGTCGACGCCGGGCCGCGTCCACAGCGCCCCCCAGCAGAACTCGGTCGACCATTCCGCCATGGTGCGCGTGAACTCATCGGCTCCGGCGATCGATTTGTTGACGTAGTCCTCGCCGAGCACCTCTTTACGAACCTTGAGGCCCTTTTCGAACAGTTCGGTCTTGCTCATGATCGTCCCTTTCAGGTCTTGAGAGCTTTAGTTGGAAGTTGCGTGGTGCGATGCCGGCGGCGGCCGAAGCGATCGCAGGAGAGCGCCGACGTCATCGGCCGCATTGAGCCGCCATATCGCATCGATGACACGCTCCGCATCCCAGTCGCTGCGGCCCGCGCGCACGCCGTCACGCAACTTCGCTTCGATGTCGCGATCCGACAGCGGCGCGGCCTGGCTGCCGCGCGGCGAAATGACGGTCTCGGTGAGCACTTCGCCGGTCGACAGGCGCAAGGTGACACGCGCGGCGCCGTCGGGCATCTCGCGGTCGAGCTCCGCCCTCACATTTTCCCGCAATCGCGCGATATCGGGCCGGATCACGGTCTCCTGCTCGAACTCGGTGACGCCGGCCCTTCCGAGGAAGAGTCCGCACGCCACGCAATGATGGATGCTGACGCGCGCATCGCGCGCGTTGTTGACGGGGCGGTCGCCGCGGGCCAGCAGCAGCGCCGAGCCCTGCACGATCACCGATTCGATCTGGTCGACGCGCCCGCCAACCCGCTCGCGCAACAGCAGACAGGCGTCGATCACGGCGTGAAACACGATACCTGCGGAATACGGCTTGTAGGTATTCTTTGCGATCTCCCAGGTTCTGCCGAGACCATCGAACAGCCGCGCGCGGTCGAGTTCGTCTCCCATGGTTCGCGCCCACCCAAGCGGACCTTCGAGGGCAAGGGGCGCGGCCTCATAGCCTTGCTGCGCCAGCAATGCGGCGAACAATCCGTTGCGTGCCGCGTTGCCGACGCTGACATTCTTGGCCGCACTCGGAAGATTCTCGACATTGCCGGCCGACTGGCTCGCCGCAATTCCGATCGCGTTCGCAATCCCATCCTCCGAAAGGCCCAGCAGCTTCGCGCACGCCGCCGCCGCGCCGAAAATTCCGCAGGTCGAGGTGATGTGCCAGCCGCGCGCATAATGGTGTGGCGAGACCGCATTGCCGATCCGGCACTCGACGTCGACACCGAGAATGAACGCCGTCAGCACCTCGCGCCCCGAAGTTCTGCGCGCCTCCGCCAGCGCCAGCAAGGGCGCCGCGATCGGCGCCGCTGGATGAATGATCGTGTCGGGGTGAGTGTCGTCGAAGTCGAGCAGATTGGCTGAGACGGCGTTGAGAAACGACGCGCACATCGCATCCATCCGCTCCGAATGGCCGATGATGGTCGAGGTCGCCGTGCCGCTGAACGGCGACAAGGTACGCATCGCGGCGGTGACCACAGGATCGCGCGCAGAGAGCAGCGCCGTCGCGAAGAAATTGAGGATCGACCGCCGCGCTTCCAGACTCTGCCCTTCCACCTCCACCCAGGATGAGACGGCGACGAAATCAGCGAGCGTCCTGCTCACACTCGGAATCGAATCTTGCGGCACGCGGGGCGTCTTCCTCGTTTTGTTCGGACCTTACGCCGATCCGCGGCAAACTGTCGACCCCAAATGTTATGCTTGACAGCTTGTCTGACAATCATAACAATCCGGTCCGTCGGCGCGGGTTCTGCCTCGCCGCAACGATTGCGGCCGACGCGGCCGGCGATCGACGAGAGATCAGCGACCACAAGATCAAGAAGGCGCGCCCGTCACGGGATCGCGCGACAGGGAGTGAACGATGGCGGGAGAAACGCTCGGCGTGATCGGCACGGGCCGCATGGGCGGCCCCATGGCGGGACGATTGATGGACGCGGGCTATTCGCTCGTCATCTACGACACGCAGGCCGAGGCCACCCAACCGCTGGTCAAGCGCGGCGCGCTGCTCGGCAAATCGCCGGCCGACGTCGCCTCGCGCGCCGATATCGTGCTCGCGAGCCTGCCGACGCCCGACATCGTGAAGGCGGTTACGCTCGGCCAGGACGGCATCAGCAGCGGCAACCGCGCCAAGATCGTCGTTGACCTGTCGACCTCGGGTCCTGGCGCGGCCAAGCTGGTCGCGGAGGGCCTGAGAGCCAAGGGCATGACGCTGGTCGACGCACCCGTGAGCGGCGGCATCAAGGGCGCGGTCAACGGCACGCTGGCGGTGATGGTGTCCTGCCCGCAGGCGACCTACGAGACCGTGCAGCCGATCCTGAAGAACTTCGGCAAGTTGTTCTACACCGGCGACAAGCCGGGCGTGGCGCAGACCGCCAAGCTCGCCAACAATCTGATGGCGGCGGCGGCTCTCGTGATCACCTCGGAGGCGGTGGCGATGGGCGTCAAGGGCGGCGTCAACGCCAAGGTGCTGATCGACATCATCAATGCCAGCAGCGGCCGCAACAGTGCCTCCGAAGACAAGTTCCCCCGCGCGGTGCTGCCCGGCACGTTCGATTTCGGTTTCACCACCGGACTTTCCTACAAGGACGTTCGCCTCTGCGTGGACGAGGCCGAGGCCATGGGCGTGCCGATGGTGTGCGGCGCGGTGGTGCGCCAGATGCTCGCGATCACCAACGCCAAATACGGCGCTTCATCCGACTTCACCTCGATCGCCAGGGTGCTCGAAGAGTGGGCCGGCGTCGAGATGCGCGGCTGATCGGGCAAGCCTGTCAGGGAGAGCGACCCGCGATGACGATCGACCCGACCGGATCAGGCAAGACATCGCTCGCGCGCCAGATGGCGCGGAGCGTGCTTGCGCTGGACCTTCGAGATTTCGGGCCTGATGTCGTCACCAAGGCCAAGCTCTGCCTGCTCGACTTCCTGTCCTGCGCCTTCGAGGCGGGTTGTCACCCCTGGAGCCGCCAAGCCGTCGCGATCGCGCTGGGCCGCGGCAACGCAACGATCATCGGGACGTCGCAACTTGTCTCGCCGGCCGAGGCCGCCTTCGCCAATGCCGTGATGGGGCACGGGCTCGTGCGCGAAGACATGCACGCGGCCAGCATCGCGCACCACGGCGTCGTGATCTGGCCTACTCTCCTCGCGCTGTCGGAACAGACGCCGCTGCCCGGCGCAAGGCTGCTTACCGCCGCCATCATCGGTTACGAGACCGGCGCGCGAATCGGCCGTGCGCTCTTGACCTCCGACCTCGCGCGCCTCTATCGCCCGACCGGCCTCGTGGCCCCCTTGGGCGCCGCGCTCGCGGGAAGTTTTGCGCTCACGCTGTCCGAGAACCAGGCCACCAGCGCGACGGCGATTGCGGCCAATACCTCCAGCGGGCTCAACGAATGGCCGCATGCCGGCGGCTCGGACATGTATTTCCATCCCGGCTTTGCCGCCGGCAACGCGATCAGGGCCATCGGCCTTGCCGCCGCCGGGGCGTTCGGCTCCGAGACGATCATCGAAGGCGAAGCCGGCCTGTTCGCCGCCTACCGCCGCCAGGCTGCACCCGACGGAATCGCGCTGTTTCCCGACGGCGAATGCGAGATCATGGCCGTCTACAACAAGCCGGTGCCGGCCTGCAATTTCGCACAGACCGCGGCGCAGGCGGCGCTTCGGGTGTCGCACGAACTCGTCGGCGTCGATGAGATCGACCGAATCGTCATTCGCGCACCCGATGCCGCCGTGCGCTATCCCGGCTGTGATTCCATGGGGCCCTATCGCAATGCGCTCCAGGCCAAGATGAGCATTCCCTTCAGCGTCGCGGCGACGCTGGCGCGCGGCGAGATCGAGGAAGAGAACTATTCCGAGCTCGATGATGCCAAGATCATCCGCCTCGTTGCGGTCACCGAGCTGAAGGCGGATGCCGGCTTCACCGCCGCCTTCCCGGGCAAGCAGGGCGCGCAGGTGAGCGTACGGCTGCGCGACGGCCGGACCATCCGGCAGGCTTTGCCGGACGTCATCGCCGCGACGCCTGCAGATATTCGCGCACGCTTTCGCAGCTCGGCAGCCGGTGTCCTCGGCGACGACCGGGCGCGCCGGCTCGAGCAAACGATCGACGATTGCGAGCAACTCGGCAATGCCGGCGACATCGCCGCGCAGTGCCGCCTCGACGCAGCGGAACGGGCTTTACGATCGGCATCATGAGAAATGCCGGAGAGGACGGGGGAGATATGGTCGACGTGGAGACCAACCTAAAATCGTCAGCTGCGCGGAGGCCGGGCTGATGGAAGGATTCTTGCAAGCGCTCGCCGCGGGCGTTCTGATCGGCGGCGTCTACGGCCTGATGTGCGTCGGGCTCGGCCTGATCTTCGGCGTCATGCGGGTCATCAACTTCGCCCATGGCGATTTCATGATGCTCGGCATGTACACGGCCTTCTATCTCTTCACCGCGGCCGGGGTCCAGGCGCTGTTCGGCAACACGGTCGGGCCGTTCGTAGCCATCCTGCTGGCTGGGCCGGTGCTCGCCGTGTTCGGCTATTTCGTGCATCTGGCCCTGATCTCGCACGTCTCGGGCACGCGCACCGCCTCGCTCGAAGGCGAAGGCCACTACGCCCAGCTCATCCTCACGCTCGGCATCGCGCTGATCCTGCAGAACGGCGGCCTCATCGTGTTCGGCTCGGTGCTGGCCTCGATCCGCACGCCGCTATCGAGCTCGGCCTGGGAGCTCGGGCCGTTCTTCGACATGAGCATCTTCCTCAACAAGGCGCGCAGCATCGACATGGTCGTGTCGCTCGCGATCATGGTCCTGCTCTCGCTGCTGATCACGCGCACCCGGATCGGCAAGTCGCTACGCGCCGCCGCGGACAATCCGACCGCGGCGACCTATATGGGCATCGACGTCGACCGCGCGCACCGCACCGCCTTCGCGCTCGGCTGCGGGATCACCGCGATTGCCGGCGGCTTGCTAGCCACCAACTATCCGTTCCACCCCTTCGTCGGCCTCGAATACGTCATCGTCATGTATGCCGGCGTCGTGCTCGGCGGCATGGGCAGCATCATCGGCGCGTTCTGGGGCGGCATGACGATCGGTCTCGTGCAGCAAATGTCGACGCTGATCCTGCCGACGCAGCTGCAGAACGCCGCGATCTTCGCCGTCTTCCTCCTCATCATCTTCTTCCGTCCGCAAGGCTTCTTCGGACGCATGGTGGAGAGGACGTGACCATGCTCCGGATGCGCTCCCTTCTGCCTCCCCTGCTCTTCACGCTTGCCTACGCGGTCGTATCGCTCGGCGTCACCAATTCCTACTACCAGCTCATCCTGACGCTGGTGCCGGTGTGGGCGGTGTTCGGGCTGTCGTGGAATCTGCTCAGCGGTTATACCGGCCTGATCTCGTTCGGCCACGCCGCCTTCTTCGGAATCGGCGCCTATGCGACCGCGCTTGGCCAGATCTATTTCGACATTTCGCCGTGGCTGCTGATCCCGATCGCGGCCGTGCTCGGCGGCATCGCCGGGCTTCTGATCGGCTTTCCGACCTTCCGCCTGCAGGGCCACTATTTCGCGCTGGCGATGCTCGCCTATCCGCTCGCCATTCTCTACGTGTTCGAATGGCTCGGCTTTCAGGAGGTCACGCTTCCGATCAAGCGCGACGCGCCGATCGCCTTCATGCAGTTCACCGATCCCCACGTCTACACGTTGCTGGGCCTCGCCATCATGCTCGGCACCATCATGCTGACGCAATGGATCGAGCGCTCCCGGTTCGGCATGGCGCTGCTCGCGATCAAGCAGAACGAGGCCGCGGCCGAGGCCGCCGGCATCAACACGCTGGCCTGGAAGCTGCGCGCGATCACGCTGAGCGGCGCGATCGCCGCCGCGATCGGCGGCTTTTACGCCCAGGTGCTACTGGTCGTGACCCCGCAATCTGTGTTCGGCATGCTGGTGTCGGCGCAGGCACTGACGGTTGCGATGTTCGGCGGCGTCGGCACGGTCTGGGGACCCGTGATCGGCTCGGTGATCCTGATTCCCCTCGCCGAGATCCTGCACGCCGAAGCCGGCGCGCGCTTTCCCGGCATCCAGGGCGTGATCTTCGGCTTCGCCATCGTCGGCGTCATCCTGATGGCGCCGGAGGGGCTGTTCTGGAAGCTGCGCGATCTCCTGTGCAGGCGTACGGCACCCAAGGCCGCGGCCAGCGATACAGCGGAAGCTGTCGCCAACGTCACGACGCTGAAGCCGGCCGCGCGGCAACGCGCCGCCAAGGGCGAAGTCATGCTCGAGGTCAAGAACCTGTCGCGCTCCTTCGGCGGCCTCAAGGCCGTGCAGGACGTCAGCTTCAAGCTTCACAAGAACGAGATCCTCGGCATCATCGGACCCAACGGCGCCGGCAAGACCACCCTGTTCAACCTCCTCAACGGCTTCCTGAAGCCTAGCCAGGGCGAGGTGCTGATCGACGGCCGCAACATGTCGGGCCAGCGGCCGCACGTGATCTGCGAGGCCGGCATCGGCCGCACCTTCCAGGTGATGCGGCCCTTCCTGCGCATGTCGATCCTCGACAATGTGGTGGTCGGCGCCTATGTGCGTGCGCGCACCGACGACGAAGCCCGCAAGCTTGCGGCCGATGCGGTCGCCCGCGTCGGCCTCTCCGCCGTCGCCGACCGTGTCGCCGGCGAGATCTCCACCAAGGAGCTGCGGTTGATGGAGCTGGCCCGCGCGATCGCCGGCCAGCCGCGCATCCTGCTGCTCGACGAAACGCTCGCGGGCCTCGGCCATGGCGAGGCGGACGAAGTCGTCGCCGTGATCCAGCAGCTCGCGCGCGACGGCATGACCATCGCGATCATCGAGCACACCATGCAGGCCATGGTCCGCCTGGTCGACAGCTTCCTCGTGCTCGACCACGGCGCCGTCATCACCGAGGGCCTGCCCGAAGTCGTGACGCGCGACAGTCGCGTGATCGAGGCCTATCTCGGCAAGAAATGGGTGGGCCATGCTGCGAATTGAGGAATTGAGCGCAGGTTACTCGACGAAGCCCGTCCTGAACCACGTGTCGATCGATGTCGGCGCAGGTCAGTTCGTCGCGATCGTCGGCCCCAACGGCGCCGGCAAGACCACGTTGTTCAAGACCATCTCCGGCATCGTCAAGCCGAGCAGCGGATCGATCACCTTCGACGGCGTCGATCTGCTCGCGGTGCCGCCGCCGCAGCGCGCCCATCTCGGTATCGCCCATGTCCCGGAGGGACGCCAGGTCTTCCCGTCACTGACCGTGATGGAGAACCTGGAGATGGGTGCAATGACGGAGAGCGGCCTCCGCGACTGGCAGGCCAATATCGAGCGCATCTTCGACTGGCTTCCCGTGCTGAAGGAACGCCGCAACCAGTTCGCCGGCACGCTGTCCGGCGGCCAGCAGCAGATGCTCGCGATCGGCCGAGGCCTCGCCTCCTCGCCGAAGCTGTTGATGCTGGACGAACCCTCGATGGGGCTGGCGCCCTCGACCGCGGACTTCATCTTCGAGCGGCTTATCGATATCCGCCGCCAGTCCGGGCTGACCATGGTGCTGGTCGAGCAGCGCGTCGCGGAAGCGTTGGAATCCGCTGACCACGGCTATGTCCTCGAAGCCGGCCACGTCGTGCTCCAGGGCAACAACGCCACGCTGCGCGCCGACGACCGCGTGCGCAAAGCCTATCTCGGCATGTGACGACCAAGAAAAAACAGGGAATTGGGAGCAAACAAGATGAGCAAGACTTCGAAAGGCAAGATGGCGAACGGGCTGACCCGCCGGACCGTGCTGTCCGGTGCCGCCGCCGTCGGCCTCGCCGGCGTGGCGCGCGCGCAAGCCCCGGCAGAAATCAAGGTCGGACTGATCGTGCCATTGTCAGGCATCTACACCCGCCCCGGCCAAGTCATGAAGATGGGCGCCGAGATGGGCATCGAGCACATCAACGCGCAGGGGGGCATCAAGGCGCTCGGCGGCGCCAAGCTGAAGCTGGTCGTGATCGACTGCGGCGACACCACCGAGAAGGCCAAGAACGCGGCGCAGCGCATGGTGGCACAGGAGCCCGACCTCGTCGCCGCAACCGGCGCCTATCTCTCCTCCTTCACGCTCGCGGTCACGGAAGTGACCGAGCGCGCCGAACTGCCGGTGCTGACGCTGTCCTACTCGGACCTTCTGACCGACCGCGGCTTCAAATACATCTTCCAGACCGCCGCGACCGCGAGCCGCCAGTCCGAGCTCGGCCTGCCGACATTGATGAAGCTCGCCGAGAACGCCTCCGGCAAGAAACCAAAGACCGTGGCGATGCTGATGGACAACACCGCGACCTCGGTCGCCACCGCCAAGGCGCTCAAGGAGAAGCTGTTCGCGCAGGAAGGTCTCCAGCTCGTCGTCGAGGAAGTCTGGACCCCGCCGCTGTCGGATGCGACGCCGCTGATCCAGAAGGTGCGGTCGGCCAAGCCCGACCTGCTGCTGTTCATGCCGAATGCGGTGTCGGACGCCAAGCTTGGCCTCGAGAAGATCAGCGAGTTCGGGCTCGGCCAGGGCAAGATCCCGACCGTGTCCTTCAGCATCACCATCGCCGAGCCCGATATGCTGCAGAGCGTCAGCCCGGAGACCGTACAGGGCATCATGACCATCGTCGCCAATTGGGGCTCGAAGGGCCACGAGGCGCTGATCGCCGAGCTCAAGGCCAAATACAAGGAGCCCTGGATGACGCAGAACGTCATCTCGACCTATGGCGACATGTGGCTGATGAAGGAAGCGCTGGAGAAGGCCGGCAAGGCCGATCGCAATGCGGTCGCGCAGGCTTTCCGCACCATGGATGCCGGCCCGTCGAAATATTACCCGGGCGGCCAGCTCAAGTTCGACGAGAAGGGCCGCCGCGTCGGCGCCGGCGTCGTCATCGTGCAATGGCAATCGGGCGTGCCTGTCACCGTCTATCCGCCCGAGCTCGCGCAGGCGCAGCCGTTCTGGCCGAAGAAATCCTGAAGCGTCGCGCGGTTTTTCAGGGAGGAGAATTGTCATGACTGCAAAGAGCAAGACCACGATCTCTCGCCGAACATTGCTGGCCGGCGCCTCCGGCACGCTGATCGCATCCCGCGCTGCCTGGGCGCAGCAGCCTGCCGAGGTGAAGGTCGGCCTGCTGGTGCCGATCTCCGGGCTCTACGCCCGCCCGGGAACGGTGATGCGCGAGGGCGCCGAGATGGCGATCGACCACATCAACGCGCAAGGCGGCGTCAAGGCGCTCGGCGGCGCCAAGCTGAAGCTCGTGGTGCTCGATTCCGGCGACACCACCGAGAAGGCCAAGAACGCCGCGCAGCGCATGGTGGCGCAGGAGACCGATCTGGTCGCGGCCAGCGGCGCCTATCTGTCTTCGTTCACGCTCGCGGTCACCGAGGTGACCGAGCGCGCCAACCTGCCCATGCTCACCCTCTCCTACTCCGACCTGATCACCGAGCGTGGGTTCAAATACGTGTTCCAGACCGCCGCCACCGCGGGGTCGCAGGCGCGGCAAGCCTTGCCGCAGATCATCAAGCTGGCGGAGACGGCCGCGGGCAAGCGGCCGAAGACGGTCGCGATCCTCACCGACAACACCGGCGCCTCGATCGCCTCCGCCAAGGCCATGCGCGAGGGCCTGCTCGCGGAGAACCAGTTGCAGCTGATCGTCGATGAGACGTTTACGCCGCCGCTCGCCGACGCGACCTCGCTGGTGCAGAAAATCCGTTCCGCCAAGCCGGACCTGCTGTTCTTCCTGCCCACGGTGATCTCGGACGCCAAGCTGCTGCTGGAGAAGATGAATGAGTTCGGCCTCGGCCAGGGCAAGATCCCGACGATCTCGTTCGGCATCGCGATCGCCGAGCCGGACATGCTGCAGACCGTCAGCCCAGAACTGCTGCAGGGCGTCCTGACCTGCGTCGCAAGCTGGGGCGCCAAGGGCCATGAGGCGCTGATCGCCGAGTTGAAGACTCGCTACAAGGAGCCGTGGATGACGCAGAACGCGATCTCCACCTATGGCGACATGTGGGTGATCAAGGACGCGCTGGAAAAGGCCGGCAAAGCCGATCGGGTCGCCGTCGGCGAAGCGCTGCGCACCATGGATGGCGGCCCCTCGAAATATTATCCGCTGGGCGAGATCAAGTTCGACGAGAAGGGCCGCCGCGTCGGCGCCGGCATGACCATCGTGCAGTGGCAATCCGGCGTGCCGGTGACGGTGTTTCCGCCGGAGCTCGCGCTGGCGAAGCCGTTCTGGCCAAAAAGCTGACATCCGCCCCAGAAGAAACGGAGACCACAATGGACAAGGCGACCTACGACCGCGGCCTCGAAATCCGCAAGAGCGTGCTCGGCAACGAGTTCGTCGACAAGGCGATCGCGTCGGCCGACGAGTTCAACCGCCCAATGCAGGACCTCACCACGGAATATTGCTGGGGCTACGTCTGGGGCCGCGAGGGCCTGACGCGAAAGACGCGCAGCTTCCTGAACCTCGCGATGCTGTGCGCGCTCAACCGCCCGCACGAGCTGAAGACTCATGTCCGCGGCGCACTCGCCAACGGCGCGACCAAGGAGGAGATCCGCGAGGTCTTCATGCAGGTCGCGATCTATTGCGGCGTGCCGGCCGGCGTCGATGCCTTCCGCAACGCGAAGGAAGTCTTCGCCGAGCTCGACAAGAAGTAGCGGAGCAGGTTCGTGATGAAGGGTAAATGGGCGCTCGTGACCGGTGCGACGGCAGGCCTCGGCCTTGCGGTCGCTGAAGGCCTTGCCGGCGCGGGCGCCAACATTGTCCTGCACGACCTCGCTCAGCCGAAGCAGGCTGCAGACGATCTGCGCGCCCGCTTCGGCATTGAGACGATCGCAGCCGGCGCCGACCTGTCGCGCCGGGAAGCGATCGAGACCCTGATGACGGATCTGCGCGACCGCTGCGGCGCCATCGACGTCCTCGTCAACAACGCCGTCGTCAGGCATTTCGCCGCGATCGAGCAGTTTCCGCCCGACCGCTGGGACGAGGCGCTGGCCGTCAATTTGTCGGCGCCGTTCCATCTCATCCGCCTGGCGCTGCCGGCGATGAAGCAGCGCGGCTGGGGCCGGATCATCAACATGGGCTCGATCTATTCGAGCCGCGCGGTCGAGGACCGCATCGACTACGTCACCACCAAGACGGCGATCGCAGGCATGACCCGCGCCGTCGCCATCGAGACGGCGCGCAGCGGCATCACCTGCAACACGCTCTGCCCCGGCACGCTGCCGACGCCCGCCATCCTGAACAAGATCGCGAGGATGGCGGAAAGCAGCCGCCGCCCCGTCGAGGACGTCTCGCGCGACTATCTCGGCGAGCGCCAGCCCACTCAGCGCTTCATCGAGATGGACGCCGTCGCGGCCTTGGTCGTCTTCCTCTGCGGCCCCGCCGCAAACGACGTCACCGGCGCCAGCCTGCCGATCGACGGGGGCTGGTCCGTGGCATGAGCACATGGGAACGGGAGTTTTGCGATGACTGAACGATCCGGCCAGACCGCCGTCCTCACGGGCGCCGCCGGCGGCATGGGGCGCGCCATCACCAAGGCGCTGCTGGACAGCGGCCGCCGCGTCGTGCTGGTGGATCGCGATGCCAAGGCGCTTGAAGAACTGGCGGCGACGGCAGGCGATGCGGTGGTCCCGATCCAGCTTGACGTCAGCGATGCCAAGGCCGTCGATCGCCTGCCCGATGCCATTCCCGCTCATTTCAAGCCGGTCGATATCCTCATCAACAATGCCGGCCACGACATCGGCGGCCGGACGCGCTTCGACATCGGTTCCGCCGACGACTGGTCCAACATCATTCAG
The DNA here is from genome assembly GCF_024585125.1 of Bradyrhizobium sp. WBOS08. Classification (NCBI taxonomy): domain Bacteria; kingdom Pseudomonadati; phylum Pseudomonadota; class Alphaproteobacteria; order Hyphomicrobiales; family Nitrobacteraceae; genus Bradyrhizobium; species Bradyrhizobium sp. WBOS08. Next base: position 976,449 of record NZ_CP028988.1, read on the forward strand.
ACCAATCTGATCGGCCTGATGCGCGTCACCCGCGCGATCCTGCCCGGAATGGTCCAGCGCAACGCCGGCCATATCGTCAACATCAGCTCGATCAACGCGGTGCGGATCGTGCCCGACATGGCCGCCTACAGCACCAGCAAGGCGGGCGTGCACATGTTCACCGAGACCCTCCGCGGCGAGCTCGCGGACACCGCGATCCGGGTCACCGAGCTGCAGCCCGGGCTGACCCGCACCAACATCATCCTGACCCGCTACCGCGGCGATCAGCAGAAGGAAAAGGAGTATTTCGACCAGTTCAGGATGGCGCTCGATCCGGCCGATATCGCGCGGTCGATCGTGTTCGCCCTCGACCAGCCCGCCCACGTTCAAATTGCCGAAATGATGATTCTGCCTGTAAACCGGTACTGAGTTTTCCCGAACAGGACCAGAACATGGAAAGACGCCGCGAATTGCAGTCGACACTCCGCATCGAGGACGTCCCGACCGTCCGGGCGATGGTGGCGCAGAAGCTGCGTGCGGCGATCATGTCGGGAACGCTGAAGCCGGGCCAGCGCCTGGTCGAGCGCGAGCTCTGCGAGATGATGGGCGTCAGCCGTCCCTCGATCCGCGAGGCGCTGCGGGCGCTCGAGGCCGACGGGCTGGTCAATACGGTCCCGCACCGCGGCCCTGTTGTGTCCACGATCAGCCTGGAAGAGGCGCGGCAGCTCTACGCGGCTCGCGCGGTGCTCGAAGGTTTTGCCGGGCGCGAATGCGCGCGGCTGCACGATCCCGAGGTGGCACGCCGGATCGGCGACGCCCTGACGCGGCTGAAGGCCGCCGCCGCCAAGCAGGATCTCGTCGGCAGCCTCGAAGCCAAGACCGATTTCTACGCAGCGCTGATCGGCGGCTGCCGCAATGCGTTCATAGAGCGCATGCTCAAGCCGCTGCACGATCGCATCCAGCTGCTGCGGATCACCTCGATGTCGCAGCCGAAGCGGATCAACAAGAGCCTGCGCGAAGTCACTGCGATCTGGCGAGCGATCCAGAACGGCGACCCGGATCTCGCCGAACGCTGCTGCGTCGACCACATCAATGCGGCTGCGGTGGCAGCGCTCGACATGATCGAAAAATCGTCGGCGGCCAAGGAGGCGGCGCCTGCCGACGACTAGAACAATGCCGCCAGGGAGTGTTCGATGACGTTTCTCGTACGATCGCTGATCCTGTTCCTCCTGCTCTATCCCTGCAGCGCGGCGATCGCGGACGACTACCCCGCCCGCCCGATCACGGTCATCGTGCCGTTCTCCGCCGGCGGGCCCGGCGACGTCATCGCGCGCATCCTCGGCAGCGCCATGAGCGCGACGCTGAAACAATCCATCGTCATCGAAAATGTCGTCGGCGCCGGCGGCACGCTCGGCACCAACCGCGTCGCCAAGGCGGCCCCTGACGGCTATACGTTGCTGCTGATGCATGTCGGCCAGGCCACGGCACCCGCCCTTTACGCCAAGCTGCCGTTCGACCCAGTCGGCGACTTCGCCCCGATCGGGCTCGTCACCGACGTTCCGATGATCCTGGTGGCGCGGCCGAACTATCCCGCCAAGGACCTCGGCGAGCTCATCACGCAGATTCGCAAGGCCGGCGACAAGGTTACTTTCGGTAATGTCGGTCTCGGCTCGGCATCGCAGCTCTGCGGCCTGATGTTCATGAGCGCCACGGATACCAAGCTCACCCCGATCTACTACAAGGGCGGCGGACCGGCGCTGAACGACGTCATCGCCGGCCACATCGACGTCTATTGCGATCCCGCGACCGGACCGACGCCCTACATCCAGTCGAACACGATCAAGGGCTACGCGATCACCAGCAAGACGCGCGTTGCGACGCTGCCTGAGGTGCCGACTTCGACGGAATCCGGCGTTCCCGAATTCGACGTGACGACTTGGTATGGTCTGTACGCGCCGAAGGGGACGCCGAAACCGGTGATGGACCATCTCGTCGCCGCGCTGCAGGCGGCGCTGAGGGACCCCGCCCTGATCAGCCGCTTTGCCGAGCTTAGCATGGCTCCCGTCGAATCCGAGCGTGCGACGCCGGAAGCGCTCGAAGCATTCTTGAAAGCCGAGATCGGCAAATGGAAACGGATCATCAAAGCCGCCGGTATCGATCCGCAGTAGACGCTAGCGGCGGAGAGGCCGATGCCTCTCCACACGCTGCGATAGCGCACTATCTGCACGACGACGAAGCAAAGCAGGATGCGCAAATGAACGCATCAAGCACCGAGCGAAACGAGCGAAAGGAAAGTGACCGCTTGTCAGAATGGGAATGCGCGTCTTGTCAGAATGAAAAGGCCCTGACGCGCTAAGTTATTGAAAACATTGGAGCGGGTGAAGGGAATCGAACCCTCGTATTCAGCTTGGAAGGCTGCTGCTCTACCATTGAGCTACACCCGCGCTACGGGCTCCCTAACACGGCCGGGCGGCGGTCTCAACTGCTGAGGACGCCGCGTTCCGGCATGTCCTCGGCCCTGCGAATCGCACCGGTTCCTTGCGGACCTGCCGCCCCCTTAACAGCGGCGGCCACGCCGCCTATATTGAGATCTTCCGCAACCAACGAAAGGAGGTGATCCAGTGTCTCTTACCAAGCGCTGTCACCTCGCTGGGGTCGCCCGCTAAGCTCCGATGAGAGGCTTGGCATCGGGGCGGTCTCAGCCCTGGACCAGCGAGCACGAAATCGGGCGCGACGGGGTTTCCCCGCCGCGCCTTTTCTTGGCGCTGGTTGGAGCGCTCGCTCGGTCAGCCCGTGCGAAGCCGCTCGCGCAACGCGACGGCCGCGATCGATATGCCGACACACCAGGCTATGACTGCCCGGTGCGGCTCCCCGCCGAGCACCAATGTGGCGATGCTCGCGAGCAGGCACGGCGCAATGGCCTTGCCGTTGCGGCTCACGAGCGAGACCAGAAACGGCATCGCCGCGATCGATATCTGCAGGACGTCCATGGCAGGCAGACGGTAGCCGCAGCTTCAGAAGCCGCAGACGTTGGTGGCGCGCGGACGCTTGCCGCGCCGGCTTTCCACGATGCGCTCGCCGCCGTTCTCGGCCGAGCTGCCGTAATAGCGGTGATGGCCGCTCTGGTCGTGCAGATCGGCCGTCTCCGATGGTTTGGCGCGACGTGCGTCGCAAATGATCCTGGTGTTGTGACCCGACATTGCCGCCTCCAGCAAAACCTTGTTGTTTATGGTCCATCAGTCGCGACCGCTTCCGGCCACGTTCACGCGGCAAGGGTGCAATCGGGTTTCAGGACGGTTTCGTTGCTTGCGGGCGGCGCAATATTTTGCTTCGGGATTGTCGGCACCGCCTGCGATGCAACGTCCTTGGGGTCTGTGCAGAAAAACAACGAGGTGACCATGCTTTACGCCATCCTGGCCTATCACGTGGAAGACGAGGTCATGTCCTGGACGCCGGAGCAGGACGCCGCCGTCGTCGCCAAGGTCATCGAGGTTCAAGCGCCGCTCAGGGAAAGCGGCCAGTTTGGACCGGCCGCCCGTCTGGACGAGACCCGAAAGGCCCGGACCCTGCGTGGCCCCGGCGCGGGCATGGTGCTGGACGGGCCGTTCGCCGAGACCAAGGAGCAGCTCCTGGGCTTCCACCTGATGCAATGCGCCACCGAGGAGGAGGCGATCGCGGCGGCGCGGAAGCTGCGTGCGGTCAACCCGACCGCGGTCTACGAAATCCGCCCGGTCAAGCTTTACGTGCCGGCCGACGGGTTCGGCGCGACATCCGGGTGAGCCCCACACCTAAGCGTCGGGCGTGCTCCGCGCGCCGTAGAAGCGCTGGATCAGGAGGCCGCCGAAGGCGATGAACCACAGGTAGGGCGCGGCGTGCGGCGCGAAGGCCGCCACGATCGTGCCCGGAATGAACACGAGCAGCGGAAACAGCGAGGCCATGATCTCATGGCTCCAGCCGCCCAATATCCTCCACCATAGCCAGGCGTTGAGGCCGGCGATCGCGGTCAGATGCAGGCCATAGAGCACCGCCACCGCGCTGCTCAGGGGATAATTGGTGTAGAGGCCGTTGGTGACCGGCAGCAGCACGATCGAGAGCAGGAAGAACAGATTGAGCATCACCGCACCGCGGCTGCCCACCGGCTGGCGCGCCAGGCGCCGGTGATGGCTGATCCAGAATACGCCGGCGATGATGAAGCTGAGCGCGAAGCCAATCAGCTTGCCGGAATAGACCCGGGCCAGATCGTTCCAGTCGGGCGCGCCGGTAAACACAGCCGCCTTCGGCAGGTCGTAGGCCAACAGCGTCATGGCGACGCCAAAGATGGTATTGCTGAGCGATTCCAGCCGCCGCATTTCGAACTGCTCTGGCTTGGGCTTGGGCTCGGGCTTGAACTTGGGGTCGGTCATGCCGGCTGTACGCTTTTGGGCTGGAACTTTGGGCCTTCTTTTCCCTAGGTGTTAAATTGAGTTGCGTCCAGCCGCATTGCGATTCGCGCGGCAATAGCCGACTCTCGGCCTTTCACCGGGGCGATTCGTGGCGACATATCTGGACACGCTCAATGCGGAGCAGCGCCGCGCCGTCGAGCATGGCGTGGCCGGCGGCACGACATTGGGTGCCCCCCTGCTCGTCATCGCCGGCGCTGGCTCCGGCAAGACCAACACCCTGGCCCACCGCGTCGCGCATCTGATCGTCGCCGGCGCCGATCCGCGCCGCATCCTCTTGATGACGTTCTCCCGCCGCGCGGCAGCCGAGATGGCCGGCCGGGTCGAGCGCATCGCCCGCAAGGTGCTCGGCGAGAACAACGCCGCGATCATGCGCGAGGCGCTGACCTGGGCCGGCACCTTCCACGGCATCGGGGCGCGGCTGCTGCGCGAATATGCCGAGCGGATCGGCGTCGATCCCGCCTTCACCATCCACGACCGCGAGGATTCCGCCGACCTGATGAACCTGGTCCGGCATGAGCGCGGCCTGTCCAGGACCGAGAGCCGCTTTCCCGCCAAGGGCACCTGCCTGTCGATCTACTCGCGCTGCGTCAATGCGGAGATGGAGATCGAGAAGGTGCTGGGGCAGCACTATCCCTGGTGCGCGGGCTGGGCCGCCGAGCTGAAGGGACTGTTCGCCGCTTACGTCGAGGCCAAGCAGGCCCAGCACGTGCTCGATTACGACGACTTGCTGCTGTACTGGTCGCAGATGATGAGCGATGCGCTGATCGCCGAGGAGATCGGCGGCCGCTTCGACCACGTGCTGGTCGACGAATACCAGGACACCAACCGCCTGCAATCCTCGATCCTCCTGGCGCTGAAGCCCGACGGACGCGGGCTCACCGTGGTCGGCGACGATGCCCAGTCGATCTACTCGTTCCGTGCCGCCACGGTGCGCAACATCCTGGACTTCCCGCAAAGCTTCTCGCCGCGCGCGGAGATGATTACGCTCGACCGCAATTACCGCTCGACCCAGGCGGTGCTGGCCGCGGCCAATGGCGTGATTGGTCTTGCACGCGAGCGCTTCACCAAGAACCTGTGGACCGACCGCAGCTCGGGGCGCAAGCCGCAGCTCGTCACCGTGCACGACGAGGCCGACCAGGCACGCTACATCGTCGAGGAGGTGCTGGCGAACCGCGAGCAAGGCGCGCTGCTCAAGCACCAGGCCGTGCTGTTCCGGACCTCCTCGCATTCGGGTCCGCTCGAGATCGAGCTGACCCGCCGCAACATTCCCTTCGTCAAGTTCGGCGGGCTGAAATTCCTCGACGCCGCGCATGTCAAGGACGTGCTGGCGCTGCTGCGCTTTGCCGAAAATCCGCGCGACCGCGTCGCCGGTTTCCGCATCCTGCATCTGCTACCGGGCGTGGGCCCCGCGACCGCGCAGCGCGTGCTCGACCAGATGGCGGAGAGCACCGATCCGCTTCATACGCTCGGCCAGCTTCCGGTGCCGGCGCGCACTGGGGCGGACTGGACCGACTTCGTCCGCACGACCCAGAACCTGCGCTATTCGGAATGGCCCGTCGATCTCGAGCGTGTGCGGCTGTGGTACGAGCCGCATCTCGATCGCATCCACGAGGATTCGGAGACGCGCCGCGCCGACCTGATGCAGCTCGAGCAGATCGCGAGCGGCTATCCCAGCCGCGAGAAATTCCTGACCGAGCTCACGCTCGATCCGCCGGATGCGACCAGCGACAAATCAGGGCCGCCCTTGCGCGACGAGGATTATCTGATCCTTTCCACCATCCATTCCGCCAAGGGCCAGGAGTGGAAATCGGTGTTCGTGCTCAACGTCGTCGACGGCTGCATGCCGTCCGATCTCGGCGCCGGCACCAGCGCCGAACTGGAAGAGGAGCGCCGCCTGCTCTATGTCGCGATGACGCGCGCCAAGGACGATCTCCACCTCGTCGTGCCCCAGCGCTTCTTCACCCACGGCCAGGCTGCCAAGGGCGACCGCCATGTCTACGCCTCGCGTACCCGCTTCATCCCGGAGCAGCTGGTCTACCTGTTCGAGCGCACCGCATGGCCGAAGGCTGCCGCGGGTGGCGCGCGTACCGCGGCGCAGGGGCCGAAGATCGACATCGGCGCGCGGATGCGGGGCATGTGGCGGTAGACGCAACAGCTGTCCTATTTAGCCTTCTATCGTTTTAGACTAAATTCAGTTCATGCAAGCTGGCCAGCTTTGCCGATAGTTCCGGCTCCGGCCTCTACGATCACCCAAGCTGTATTGTCAGCCAGTAGAGCCGTAAGAATTGCTGTATTGAGTTTGTGCCCACCCCTAACTGTCTTGATAGAAGCAATCAAAGGCAAACCTGCAAGGGCAAAGTCGCCCAATACGTCCAGCACTTTATGTCGAGCGCACTCGTCGGCGTAGCGCAACCCGTCTCTGTTCAGCAATCCTGTATCGTTAAAGACTATTGTGTTCTCGAACGAAGCGCCTAGAGCAAAGCCTGCAGCCCACAGGCGAGAAACGTCTTCCATAAGACCAAATGTGCGTGCACTTGCAATTTCAAGCCTAAAACTCTCGGGTGTAACGTCCACCACGTAACGCTGGTGGCCAATCGCTGGATTGCTGAAATCAAACTCGACTTCAACTCGAAAACCCTGGGAATAGGGCCTTAATTCTCCGAACGAATCACCGATCTCAACTCGAATTGGCTTGAGTACCTTTATGAGTCGCCGAGCCGCCGATTGCGTCGATAGACCGACTCGATCAATCAATGACACAAATGCCGCCGCGCTACCGTCCATTATAGGCACTTCCGGCCCGTCTATCCGGATGATAGCGTTATCCAAGCCAACACCTCGGACAGCGGCCAGTACATGCTCCGCGGTTGAGACCAACGGCCCCTCACCGTCCCCTAGCACAGTCGCAAAATCTGTCGCAACGACTGAACTTGCGACGGCTTGAACCTGCCTACTCCCTCCGTCGAGTCCTGTCCGCACGAACACGATGCCTTGATCGACTCCGGCCGGCTCAATTGTAAGACTAGCCGGAAGGCCGGAATGTACGCCGACACCTTCCAGCGTTGCCGGCGCTCGAATGGTCGTTTGATAGATACCGCTGGTTAGCTGAGTCCGCGCGTCAATTGCCGTCCTTGAACGTCCGGATGGCACGAAGCCGATAGCACCATCCAGGTTGGCTCCTGCCAAGTTTGTGCTCTCATCGTAGACCGCGCCAAACCAATTGGTTCGAGTAAGATTCGCACCGGTGAAATCGAAACCTCGAAGATCAGATCCACCGAAATCGACATCTGATAAGTTTACAAATCTGAGGTCTCGCACGGGGTCTAAACTCGCTAATGATACGAGCTCCGAAAACGTGTCCGACTCTGATAGCCGGACGCGGTTCATTGCGTCGATATCTTCTGGCGACAGAAGCACAGCGCTACTCTCCATGTGGCGCCTCGAGTATTCTCGTTGCGATCAATCGCTGATGACACAGAAGTACCAAACGGCGACTGTTGCTCTCCGACTTTCTTCGCAAAGCCTTCGCCATAATCGCAGATACGACGGCCTGCTTCCGCTTCGCGCTCGATTCCGGCTCCTTAACGCAGCTGAGACCTGAGATGCTATCAATCCAGAGACCTAAAATGTCACCGTAATACCTGACCACCACATGCACTTGTTCAGCAGAACTGTCCGGAACGACAAAAAAAGTGGCTCGTCGCCAACAATCTTGTTTTCGAGCACGCCCTCTGGATTAAGACCTGTTCCTTCTAAACGCCAAACGTTATGCCCGGCGTCAGCTACCCGCCATATGACCTGGAAATATTCGCCACGTTTCTCCTCGAAAACTAGAGAGCCCGCAGATAGCTTTCCGCCAAGCTCGGCTCCCAGCTTAGTTGCTCCAAACATTCTTCCGATATCAAAACCAAGAATGGCTCCTGCCTTGCCCTCCTTCGTCGTGGTGTCCTTGCTGTTTTGATCAACTTTCTGCCGAAAGAATTCTTGCTTGTAGCGGCCTTCGTGGGAAATGCGGCCGTTCTTCACATCTATTTGGATTTCGCCGACTCGAAATCCGTAAGACAGCCAGTCCAATCCGTCGTCGCCAAGCTCGACGTGGTCTCTTCCGCACCAAAGCGACACGAATATTCCGATCGTATCCGGCGCGTGAGCGTTGCGGGGAGACACTGTTTGTAGAGACGCGACACGAGGCACGGCAAACCTCGGTTCGCCGACCTGAATATCCCATTTTGGAATGCCGACCGCAGGCTTCTTCAAAACGGTCCTCATATGCTCGGTGTGCCTGGAGTTCCTCGTGACAGCATATACTACTGGTTGAGAAGAAGTGAAGCGCGTTGCCGCGCCGGTGCGGGTGCGGCGTCGGGCTAGACTTCGGGATTTGCAGACGTTGCGCCTCGCGGATGAGCTCACGCTCAATCCGCCGGATGCGACAGCGCCCAATCAGGGCCGCCCTTGCGCGACGAGGATTATCTGATCCTCTCCACCATCCATTCCGCCACCAGGAGTGGAAATCGGTGTTCGTGCTCAACGTCGTCGACGGCTGCATGCCGTCCGACCTCGGCGCCGGCACCAGCGCCGAACTGGAAGAGGAGCGCCGCCTGCTCTATGTCGCGATGACGCGCGCCAAGGACGATCTCCACCTCGTCGTGCCCCAGCGGTTCTTCACCCACGGCCAGGCTGCCAAGGGCGACCGCCATGTCTACGCCTCGCGCACCCGCTTCATCCCGGAGCAGCTGGTCTACCTGTTCGAGCGCACCGCATGGCCGAAGGCCACCGCGGGCGCTGCGCGCAGCGCGGCGCAGGGTCCGAAGATCGACATCGGGGCGCGGATGCGCGGGATGTGGCGTTAGACGCAAGAGGCCAGTCGTGGGACCTGTCAGGACAACTGGAACAGCAGAGGTCGGGACATGAAAGCCGTTGTCGTCGAGCAATACGCCCCAATCGATCAGATCGAGCTCAAGGACGTCCCGCCTCCATCCATGGACCCGGGCCAGTTGCGCATCCGCGTCGAAGCCGCCGGCATCGGATTTGTCGACGGCTTAAAGATCGAAGGGCGCTACCAGACCAAGGATCCCCTGCCCTTCATTCCCGGGACGGAGTTCGCAGGCGTGGTGACGGACGCGCCCGGGGCACCCGGCGGCTATCAGCCCGGCATGCGCGTGATGGGGATGACGCGCTCCGGCGCGCTTGCCGAGGAGATCGTCGTCAGCCCCGCAGCGCTCCATCCCCTGCCGGACGGTGTAGCGGCCGAGGTCGCCGCCTCGTTTCGCGCCAATTATCTGACCGCGCTCTATGCACTCAGCGCACGCGCCTCGCTCGGCGCGGGCGAACAGCTGCTCGTGCTGGGCGCGGCCGGCGGCACGGGGATCGCAGCCGTCCAGATCGGCAAGCTGCTCGGCGCGCGGGTGATCGCGGCAGCTTCGACACCGGACAAGCGCGAATTCGCGCAAGCGCACGGCGCCGACGCCGTAATCGACTATACGCAGGCCGGCTGGCGCGACACGTTGAAGGAGTTGACCGGAGGACACGGCGCCGACGTCATCTTCGATCCCGTCGGCGGCGAGATCTCGGTGCAGGCCTTTCGATCCATCGCCTGGCGCGGACGCCATCTCGTGGTCGGTTTTGCGGCCGGTGCCATCCCCGCGCTGCCGTTCAATCTCCCGCTGCTGAAAGGCGGCGCCCTGCTCGGCGTCGACCTCGCGCAGATCCCGCTGCGTGAGCCCGAGCTGCAGAAGCGCCTGATGTCGCAATTGACCGGCTGGCTCGCCGACGGCCAGCTCAAGCCCGTGGTCGGCCGCGTCTTCGCGCTCGAGGATTTCCGCGACGCGTTCAGAGCCATGCAGACGCGCGCGGCGCTCGGCAAGATGGTGGTGCGGATCGCGCGATAGCACGCACAAACGGAAACCGAGCATTTCCGCAGGTGCGCTTGTGACCGGGCCGCGGTCCCTTAGATCTTGCCGATCATCCCACAGAGACCTGATCGATGACCGCACCGCTCGAATTCGGACTGGATACCTTTGGCGACGTCACGAGAGATGTGTCCGGCGCCATGATCACGCACGCGCAGGTGATCCGCAACGTCGTGGACGAGGCGGTGCTGGCCGACGAACTCGGGCTCGACTTCATCGGGCTCGGCGAGCACCACCGCGCCGATTTCGCGGTCTCCTCGCCGGAGACCGTGCTGGCCGCGATCGCATCGCGCACCAAACGCATCCATCTAGGCTCGGCCGTGACGGTGCTGTCTTCGGACGATCCCATTCGCGTGTTCCAGCGCTTTGCCACGCTGGATGCGCTCTCGAACGGGCGCGCCGAGGTGATCCTCGGCCGCGGCTCCTTCACCGAATCCTTTCCGCTGTTCGGCTTCGACCTGCGCAAATATGAAGAGCTGTTCGAGGAGAAGCTCGATCTGTTCGCCGCGCTGTTGCCGCAGCAGCCGGTGAGCTGGGACGGCAAGCTGCGTCCGCCGCTGCGGGATCAGCTGGTCTATCCGCCGGTCGAGAACGGCAAGCTGAAAACCTGGATCGGCGTCGGCGGCAGCCTGCAATCGGTGGTGCGTGCCGCGCATTACGATCTGCCCCTGGTGCTCGCGATCATCGGCGGCGATCCCGCGCGCTTTGCGCCCTACGTCGAGCTCTATCACCGCGCCTTCAAGGAGTTCGGCCGACCCGCGCAGCCGATCGGCGTGCACTCGCCGGGCTATGTCGCCGACACCGATGCGCAGGCGCGCGAGGAGCTGTGGCCCGATTACAAGGCGATGCGCGATCGCATCGGCAAGGAGCGCGGCTGGCCGCCGATGGGCCGTGACGAGTTCGTCAGCGAGGCCGAGCACGGCTCGCTCTATGTCGGCTCGCCTGAGACGGTGGCGCGCAAGATCGCGAAGTCCGCGAAGGCGCTCGGCATTTCACGGTTTCAGTTGAAGTACTCGGCAGGACCTTTGCCGCACGAGAAGCTGATGCGGAGCATCGAGCTTTATGGGCGGAAGGTGGTGCCGATGGTGCGGGAGATGATGGGGGAATAGTCTCAGCCCGACTTCACTCACCAGAGTCTCTTTTTCGCGAAGGCGTGGCCCGAACCGGATTTCAAGTACCGTTCAAACTCACGTGCCTTCGCAATGTCCGAGAAGGCCACGTAAGTCACCAGTCGCCAGGGCATGTACTTCGAGGTGTGCGGTGACTTGCCTGCATTGTGGTCTGCCAGGCGCTGCTTGAGATCCATAGTCAGGCCGATATAACGCTGACCTCCGAACTTTTCGCTCTCCAGAAGATAGACATAGTGCATCGCCGCCGCCCTCCTTCGCCAAGGCTTCGGAGGGCATCCTGCTTCGCGCAGTGAAGGGCTGCAATCCTGCGAAGCGCGTCAGCGCGAAGCAGGATGGTGGGGGAGGCAGGACTCGAACCTGCGAAGCCATGAGGCGGCTGATTTACAGTCAGCTCCCTTTGCCACTCGGGACACTCCCCCGCTCGACGGCAGCACAATCGGGCCGGACCTTGCCGGCGGACCGAAAACGGCCATGGAACGTGAAGGCCGCGACAGCCCGGATGGGGGTGCGACCGGGCGCGTTTATGGGCGAAGCGGTGGGGCAAAGTCAACCGAGGCGAACAGCTAAAATCGCCCTCGCGGGCGCTCAAATTGCCATATTCCGGGACCCGTGACACAAGCGAGCCCATGAAGGATCGAAAATTCGCACCAAGGGGCCCCCGCGGCGGGGCTAAGCCCTTCAACAGGCCGGGGAAATCGGCCGGCCGGCCGGCCTGGCGGGACCGCGATTCGCACCCCGACGGACCGGCCATCCTCTACGGCTGGCACACCGTCACCATGGCGCTGGCCAACCCCCAGCGCCGGATCCGCAAGCTAACGCTGACCGAGAATGCAGCGAAGCGGCTCGCGGATGAAAACATCGCGACCCCGGTCACGCCCGAGATCGTTCGGCCTCAGGAGATCGACCGTCTGCTGTCGCCCGACGCCGTGCACCAGGGCCTGCTCGCCGAAGCCGACCCCCTGCCCTCGCCCGATATCGAGACGCTGAAGCAGGAGGGCATGGTGCTGGTGCTCGACCAGATCACCGATCCCCACAATGTCGGCGCCATCCTGCGCTCGGCCGCCGCGTTCGCGGTCAAGGCGATCGTCACCACCGCGCGCCACAGTCCGGAAGCGACCGGCGTGCTGGCGAAGGCCGCTTCAGGCGCGCTCGAACTGGTGCCTGTCGTCACTGTGCAAAATCTCGCCCGTGCGCTCACCGGGCTGAACGAACGCGGCTTCCAGACCGTCGGGCTCGACAGCGAAGGCAGCGAGGATCTCTCGGACGTCGCGCTGCGCGAGCCGCTCGCGCTGGTGCTGGGGGCCGAAGGAAAAGGTCTGCGGCAATTGACCCGCGAGACCTGCAGCGTCGTGGCGCGGCTCGACATGCCCGGCGAGATCAAGAGCCTCAACGTGTCGAATGCCGCCGTGCTCGCGCTCTATGTCGGTGCGAGCCGGCTGGGGCTGATGAAGCGCTAGCTCCTTCGCCTTGTATCGAAAAGCAAAACGCCCGTCCGTATCACGCGGACGGGCGTTTCGTTACTTGGACCGATCAGAGATCAGTAATAGCGGCGCAGCACGCGGTGGCCGCCGTAGTACGGCGCCGGCGCGTGGCGGTGGGCGTAGCCGTAGCGCGGAGCGTGGCGATGGGCGTAGCCGTAGTGCACGCGCGGCAGATAGCCGTAGCGCGGACCGTAGCCGTAACGGTACGGACGGTAGTACGGGCGGTGATGGGGAACGACGGCGGCGCGATAGCCATAACCGTAACCGTAATTGCCATAGCCGTAGTTGGCGGGCGCGACGACCGCGTCCTCACGGTAGGTCGGATACGGCGCGAAGGCGCCCGGGCCGGTGTAAGTCGGGCCCTGGTTGACGTAGTAATACTGCGTGGTCGGCTCGGCGAGACGCTCGTAGGCGCCATAGCCGTACCCGTACCCGCCGCAGCCGGTGTTGCAGCCGGAATAGACCGGCGCGACGGGCTGGCACGGATTGAAGCCGCAGGCCGCGGCCGGCGCGGTGGCGGCGAACATCACGGCAGCCGCCGCGACCAGTCCCGAAATCATCTGACGCATTACTCTCTCCTGTTGATTTCCGTGTTGTTGGATTTTGACGTTTCTTAACCCGGCGGCCTGCCGGGGACCTCGACATGCGGCCGCGGTCGCGGTGGCCGCGGACGATTATTGATCTCTGGCGCGTAGATCACCGGGGGCGGATCGACAGGCGGATCCATCTGCGCCGGCAGCGGCGCCGATTGCGCGCCCCAACTCTGGTGATAGCTCTCGGCCGGCTTCGGCAACTTGCGGTTCGCGGGCGGCTCAACCTCGAGCCGGCCGTAACCGGGCCGCAGGCCCAGCGTCGGATAATAGTGGCCGACATTGTCGGGCTGACGCTCGGCGATATAGCGTCCGCCATAGATCGTGGGCTGCACCTGCTGGTTCTTGCCCAGACCCCAGACACCCTCGACCACCGCATAGGACGCGTCGATATTGTTGATGATGATCGGCACGCCGGGACGGCCGGGAATGACGATATCGAAGCCCTCGCCGGCAAACGCGGTCGCAGGCAATCCGATCAGAAAGGCGGCGAGCGCTAGAGCGCGCATGAGGAGACCCCGGTTATGCGGCTGCAACCTAGCCGATCACGACGTAGAGAGGGTTAAGGCGCGCTCACCAACTTCCGGTAAGCCTAATGCGTAAGGATTGCGCGCCGCTCAAATGCTGGGAAGCGGGCTAGTGAAGCGTTAACGGCGCAGGGCGCGCCGCACGGAACCGCGCCGCGCGCTCACCTCGGTTTGAGCGTTTGGCGTTCGAAAATTCACCGGTTTCAGCGGAACGTCCGGCGCCGTGAGTGTTTAGCTCTCGTCAACAAGATGGGAGCCAACAACCATGACGATCAAACTTTTTGGAGCGACGGCCATTGCGGCGACCATGCTGGCGGGCTCTGCCATGGCGCAGTCTGTGGTCAACGAACCCGGCCGCTGCTCGGCGCAATTCCCCAACGCCAACTGCCAGAACCTCGGCCCCGGCAACCCTTACACAGATCGTGGCAACCGCCAGCGCCGCGTGTCCCACCGGCAGACCAATGCCGATTGGAATAACGACTGGAACAGGAGCCGCACCGGCTTCTGGCCGACCGACGTCGCCGCCGGCGTAGCTGGCGCCGCGATCGGCACCGCCGGCGCGATCGCGACCTCACCGTTCCGTGGCTGGGACAATTCCTATGCCTACGACAATCGCTGGAATAATTCCTGGGACAATCGCAGCTGGGACACTCGCTCTTATGCCGAGCGTAACGGCTTCGTTTGTACGCCCGGCACCTGGTTCAAGGGACAAGACGGCCGCCGGCACATCTGCCAGTAAGGCGCTCTGAACGATGCGAGAGATCAGGCGGCCCCGAGGGCCGCCTGATTCATGCTGGTGCCACGACCTCCCGGGTTCTGGCACTTTCCGATCAAGTCTGGTATTGCGGCGCGCACGGGCGGACAGCCCCGGCGCCTGCCGGCCCTGCCCGCGTGTTTCAGGCGTCGCCGGCTTAGCTCAGCGGTAGAGCAGCGGTTTTGTAAACCGAAGGTCGGGGGTTCAATCCCCTCAGCCGGCACCATCAAAGACCCAGGATTCCGCGAACCACCGGGACGAAGAAAAACGCGGCAAGCCCGAGAAGCATGCCGATGACGAGCTTCACGTATCGCCCGGCTACGTTCTCATCCAGCCACTGCCCCACCTTTGTGAACAAGGCGAGCGACCAAGCCTCGACGACGGACCTCGCAATCGGAAGCAGCAATTCTCTGATGATGCCGGTCATGCCACTTTGTGGCGCCAGGCTCCGAAGCGGTTCAATGCCGCAGCGCCCGCGGCGCGAATCTCACGTCGACGGCTTCGGCGCGCTGCTTGGCTCTCCCCTGGTGGCCGCACCCGTAATGCGGCCGCGATCCGGCAACTCGTCGAGCCGCCACAACCCGAGGCTCTTGTCGCGCCAGCCGCCGTCGCCCTCCTCGCAGCGCTCGTCGATCAACGCGCGCGGCGCCGGCCAATTGAACGGCGCCTTCGTCATGTCGAGCGCGCGCCAGTCGCCGTCCTCGCAATTGCGATTGCGCTCCCATTCCGGAAACGTCGTGACGAGCAGGAATTGCGCCCCGCTCTCCCGAAAGCGCGCGATGGCGCAGGCGATGTTCTCAAAACTCAGATGCACCAGGCAGTCCCGGCACAGGATCAGGTCGGCACGCGGCAGGGCATCGCGCGTGATATCGGCAACGAGGAAGCGGCCGGCCAGTTCGCCGTCCGCCACCCGCCGTTTGTTGGCCTCGATCAGCGAGGGCACGATGTCGATGCCGATGTAGTCGAGATCGAGCTTGATGCGGCCAATCCACCCCGCATCGCCGCAGGGCGCATCCAGCAGCGAGCGCGCGCCCAGCCGTTGCAACAAGGGCGGAAGCGCCTCCCGGATGGCGGCGGTGGCGGTGTCCTCCGAGCCGAGGCCCGACACCGAGCTGGCTGCGCCCCAGAGGTTGGTCTGCTCGATCCGCTCGAACCGCGCGGCGAGATCGAGTCCCGCGAAATTATCGCGGTCGGCGACGAAGCGTTCGTGAGCCAGCACGGGCGGACGATTGGCGATCATCTGACGGGCGCGAGTCGAAATTGCGGATGCGGGACATCATACAGCGAACGCCGCCGATGTGGTCAGGTTGTGATGACGGCCGTGCGGTTCGTCATCGCCTCGGGATTTCTGGCGCTATCGACGGCATTCGCGTCCCGAACAGAGGGCCGCGCGGAACCAACGACGCACGTCATTCGTTCTCGACCCATGCGAATTCGCGAAGAAAACCGGAACATGTTTCTGCTGGCGACGGTGACACTATTCTGTGGCGCCGTGGCCGGGACGTTGACGCTGCTTGAGCCGGTGTTTCAGCCGGCCCCCGAAAGGCAGGTCGCCGAGCGGATCGTGGCCGAGCGGACTATGATCGACGTCACCAGGATCTCGGATCAGAGGCCGGTTCGGGTGGTGGGCGCGCCGTTCGAGCCCAACGTCAATCCGCGCGAGCGATAGCGCTCATCTCGGCGATGCCTTGGTGCCCTCCTCGGGCCGGCCATGGGCACGCGCCAATTCCTCCACAAACGCAATCACCTCCGCCCGCCTGTCGGACGGAAGCGACAGGAAGGCG
Organism: Bradyrhizobium sp. WBOS08; assembly: GCF_024585125.1. Taxonomy (NCBI): domain Bacteria; kingdom Pseudomonadati; phylum Pseudomonadota; class Alphaproteobacteria; order Hyphomicrobiales; family Nitrobacteraceae; genus Bradyrhizobium; species Bradyrhizobium sp. WBOS08. The sequence goes on from NZ_CP028988.1 coordinate 993,045, forward strand.
CGGATCAGCCTCAAGCCATCCACTTCGGCCGAACGTTCTTTTCCGGACTCCATTCGCCCACTTTCGGGCGACCGGGAAAAATATGCAACCCTTGTCAATCGTCTTGATTCGGCGCAGCCGCTTTGCTGGAATGGCAGCGGCTGAGGTGGATCATGAAATGGATCAGGGAACGCGACGCGCTGATCGCGCAGACACTGGCCTTCGTCCAATCGGTGACCGGCAGGACGGATGAGCTCCTGCGGCCGGGCGCGCCGCCGGAGGCTTCGGCGGCGACCATCGAGGCCGTCGCGGTCGAGACCGTCATGGTCGAGGTCGAGGCACCCCCGGCCCCTCCGCAGCCTCAGCCCATTCAGCTTTCGCCGCCGCGGACGACCGGCGATTTCCGCACCGAGATGCAGGCCCGCATCGCCAATTTCCGCAAGCATCAGGAGCGGTTCGAGCGCGAGCGCGAGGAATTTTGTGCGCAGACCCTGACCAAATTGCGCGCCGCCCTCCGCGACGCCCCGGGCCCGCTGGCCAAAAAGTAAGACTGCCCCGTCAGAGGGCCGACAGCCAGTTCCCACAGCCAAGACTTATAGCCAAGACCACACCAGCCAAAGATTGGCAGCGCAGGCGCCGAGGAGCGCCAGCGTCAGCGGCAGGAGCATGTGCCCGCAGGAGGTGTTCAGGTGGCTCGTCATGGCGGAAAACATCCGCTGATTCCGCCAAATGAGTCCCGGGGATTCTTTTTTTCGCGATTCAGGACTCGTTAAGGACTCAAGGCTTGGTGCCCCCGATCACGGGCCCGTGATCGACCTCCACCTGGAACGCCCGGGCACGTGGGGCCGTTAACGGGCTTTCCGGAGCGGAAAGCAATGCCCTACGCCCTGTTCTGCAACGACGCCCAGATCAGCAAGGCCTATCCGAGCGAGTCCGACGTCTGGAAGCTCGCGCAACGGAGTGGTCTGGTCTTGGATGTCAACGCCGACGAGGACCGTCCGGGGCCGCGCCGGGTGCTCGACAATGACTACGAGATCAAACCCTGCCGGGCTGCCCCGGGCGAGGACCCCGCCAGGAACAAGGCCGAGGCCGAGCGCCAGTCCAGGATGGAGCTCGAGCTGAATTCGTGAGGGGCTGCCGGCGGAAGCCGCAGGGGGATCAGGGCGTCGCGGTCGCCAGCGAGGCCTGCTCACCAGGCATGGTCACGCAGGCCTTGCGGCGGTGCAGCCCGCGGATCGCGCCGGTGACTTTCATCACCTTGCCCGACGGACACGAGGCGTCCTTGACGAAAGCCACCTCGTAAGGTGCCAACATCAGAGGCTCTGATTTGAGGATTGTCTGTGCAGAGCACGGCAGGCCCGAGAAGCACGAGAGCACCACCGCCGACACCAAAATACGCATGTCCGTCGTCCCACCAGCCCGGTAATTGTCATATAACGCGTTCCGGAGCGCGAGTTCCGTAAGCGGCAAAAATTATTTTTGCTTTACCCGCGATCCATGACGCGCGTGAGAAAGCGCGCGCCGGAATGTTCGTCTGCAAATGACGCGCCAGATGGTTCATGCATTGCAAATGCAGGGCCGGCCGACGGCGGATAAACGAAAGGCCGGCGGAGCCGGCCTTTGTCAGAGGGTGGTCGTAGGGTCGCGGGGTCAGTAGCGCGAAGCTGCCGGACCGCCCCAGCCGAAACGGTAGTTCACACCGACCTTGACGGTATGCTCGTCCTCCCGGCCGCGGACCCCGACGATTTCGGCCGGACCCGAGGTGAAGGTGGTGCTGCCGAAATTATAATACTGGTACTCGGCCTTGGCGGACCAGTTGGGCGCGAACATGTATTCGAGGCCGGCGCCGACCGTGTAGCCATCCTTGCTGTTGCCGGTGGTGGTGAAGGCCTGCGGCACGCCGGCGATGTTGACGCCGAGATTGTTGTTACGCCAGGCGTAACCGCCCTTGGCGTAGAGCAGCGTCGGTCCCCAAGTGTAGCCGATACGGCCGGTCACCGAACCGATCTGGTCGGTGTTGGACGTCACCTGCGTGCCCAGCGGGAACGTGACGCCGTTGTTGTTGGTCGGCAGCCACGAGTACTGAGCCTCGATACCCATCACCCAATTGGGGGCGAACTGGTAGTCGAAGCCGCCCTGCACGCCGCCCATGAAGCGGGCGTCGCTGGACTGGAAGCTGTTGTCGCCGGCAAACGCGCCGCCGACATGACCGCCGATATAGAAACCGGTCCAATTATAGATCACCTGCGGCGGCGTATACGCCGGCGCCTTGGCATAGGTGCGCGGCTGCATGTCCGCCGCTGCGGCCGGCGCGGCCAGCGCAAGCAGAGCAACTGCACCCAGCAAAATCGATTTCATGATCATCCCCGTTCTTTCATTTACGACACTCAGGAAACAACGTGGCGTGAATTGGGTTGCTTCGCGGCGATGCCGGAACGTTGATCGTTCGTTACTGTGACGGGTCGGCAACAACGCGAGTTTGTTCCATCCCGCCGACTGTTTTTGTCAACTCGCAAGACCTGCCGTCCCAATTTGTCGCAACGCCAAACCGCCCCGTTCAAAGCTCGCCGAAATGTGATCCGGCGGCCCCGGCGATCTCGTTCTAGCACCAGGCCATGAAGGCCGGCTTTGGGCTACCGCGTCATCTTTTCGAGTTCCGGAAAGGGTGCGTAAACCGCACCCGCACAGAGCTCGCTGGTCCGGTCGACGACACGGTCCGCTCGTCCGTTGACGAAGATCACCGCGCGTTCCCGCATGGCCTTGTAGCTGCCATCGGTCTCGCGCGGGGTGAAGTGCAGACAGCTCACATAGAACTGCCGGCCACCGACCTCGCGCTGGACCGGCTCGGCCATGCTGGCCTCGCGCACGCCGACCGGGTTGTTCAGATAGCTGCGCATCAGCGCCAGCGTGTCGCTGCGGAAATTGTCGGGAAACGGCTGCGGCCCTCCGGCCTGGGTCCCGCCCATGAAGGTCGGACGGTCGCCATCGCCGCCGAAACAGGCCCCAAGCGCCAGCGGCAAGGTCAGGATCAACGCCAGGCGCGCAGTACGTTTCGCCAATCGCCCCACAGCTCGCGCTCTCCACGTGCACAGACTCCGGGCATGTTCTAGCCCCAAGGCCGCGCAAAGGGAACGCACCGCCGCCGGCGCCTGCGCTTTCGCACAGGCGCCGGGACGGGCCTGAAGTCCGTACGCGGCGGCGGGCAATGCAAGGTGCCGCCGCGCGGGATCAGACGTCAGCTGCGCTTGTCGCTGGTGGCCGGCTTGGCCAGGTCCGGCTGCGCCTTCTGCGACTTCTTGGCCGACAGATGCTTGTCGTCGTGGCTGTGCGTGGGCGCCGACTTGTGCTCGTCCGGCGTGGCCGCCGCGTTGGCATTCATCGCCTTCGACTTGGAATCCGCCTTAACGTCCGCCTTGGAATCCGCCTTGACGTCGGCGGGCTTGATGTCAGCGGCTTTGGCGTCGGCCTTGACAGCGGCGTCCGGCTTTGCGGCGGTGGTGGACGCCTTGGTCTGGCCCTGCTCCGCCTTGATCACCGGGGCGGTCGTGGTGGTCTTGCCGGGCTCGGCGGCGAAGGCCGGGGCTGCGATCACGGAAGCCGCGAGCAAGGCTGCGGAAATGGTCTTCAGCATGGTGGTCTCCTCTTGGAAGGATCTCGAGGCGGCACCCTCTCGCCTACCCTTCGATCGTAGGCCGGAACCTAGGGGCGAGGCACTGAACCCAGTCTGAAGCCCCTTGCAGGCTCCCGTTCATCTCGATGACGCGCTTGTCATCTGCATCCGGGCGAGCAGATGGTGCGAAGCGGGAATGTTTCTGCGGGACGGGTGTTTCGGTCTTCGGGCAATCGTGTAGGATCGCCAAGTTCCATACGGGAGAATTTAGATGCGCAGACTCTCAATGCTTGTCATGCCGGGACTGGTCGCCATGTCGCTGGCGGCCGCACCGGTGCTGTCCAGCGCCTATGCCGCGGGCGGCGACTCCCCTTCGCCGCCGCCGAGCTCGGACTCATCGACCAAGAAGGGCAAGAAGAAGAGCTCTTCCGTCAACGATCCCAAACTCCTCGCCGCCTATCGCATCGCCTACACCGCGATCTACGACAACCACGACTACACCGGCGCGATCGGCCAGCTGAAGTCGTTGAAGCGCGACGACGTCGCCGACGTCGCCAATCTGATCGGCTACTCCTATCGCAAGCTCGGCGACTACCAGTCGTCGAAGCTCTATTACGAGCTGGCGCTGAAGAACGATCCGAACCACGTCCGCACCTGGCAATATTACGGCCTCTGGCAGCTCGAACAGGGCAACCGCGAACAGGCGCAGTATCACCTGAACAAGATCGCCTCGCTCGCGGGCACCGACAGCTCCGAATATCGCTCGCTTGCTGCTGCGCTCGACAAGCCGACCGGCGCGACGCTCGTGTACTGACGACATCGCAACTTCATGAGGCGAACGGGCACGACCTTCCGGGTTGTGCCCGTTCCGCTTTCTCGGCTAGCCTCTCGCACCAATCCTCCCCGCAAATCGGTAGCGCAATGGACAAGTGGCTGCGATCCGCGATCGACTACGTCGGCTCCTGGATCGAATTCCAACTGACGACAATCCAGCAGCCGGGCGTCATGGTCGCATTCGCCCATCGTGGCGAGATCGTCGCCGAGCATGCGTTCGGCCTTTCCAATCTCGACACCGGCGAGAAGCTCACCCCGCGCCACCGCTTCCGCATCGCCTCCCATTCCAAGAGCTTCACCGCGGCCGGCATCATGAAGCTGCGCGAGCAGCGCAAGCTCCGGCTCGACGATACGATCGGCCAGTATGTCGGCGGCCTGCATCCGCGCGTTGCCGAGACGACGATCGCGCAGGTGCTGTCGCACAGCGCGGGGCTGACGCGCGACGGCGTCGATTCCGGCCAGTTCATCGACCGTCGCCCCTACCTCGACGCGAACGAGCTGCTCGCGGAATTGAAGCTGCCGACCGCGATCGAGGCCGGCACCCGCTTCAAATATTCCAATCATGGCTTTGGCCTGCTCGGCCTCGTCATCGAAGCGGTGACGGAGCAGCCCTACTCGGCCTGGATCAAGCGCGAGATCATCGGGCCCGCGGGCCTGCGCGAGACCGAGCCGGACGCGCCGCTTCCCAAGGGCGCCTCCTTCGCGCGCGGCCATACACGAAAGGTTCCGCTGGGCGTACGCTGCGTGATCCCCGGAGACAATCCGGCGCAGGCGATGGCTTCGGCCGCCGGCTTCGTTGCCACCGCCGGCGATACCGCGCGCTTCTTCGCGCAGCTTGCGCCCAATGCGAGGAAGAGCGTGCTCTCCGTCGCTAGCCGCCGCGAGATGACGCGGCATCACTGGCGCATCCCGCAGAGCTTCGAGGGCTATTACGGCCTCGGCGTCAATGCCGGCAAGACCGACGGCTGGGACTGGTTCGGCCATAGCGGCGGCTTTCAGGGCTACATCTCGCGGACCTGCGCGATCCCGGCTTGCGAGCTTTCGATCAGCATCCTGAGCAACTCCATCGACGGCGCGGCGCCGTTCTGGATGGACGGCGCCATGCAGATCCTGCGCGTCTTCAAGACCCGCGGCGCACCCGACCGCCGCCTGCGCGACTGGACCGGGCGCTGGTGGACGATCTGGGGCGCGACCGACCTCGTTGCCGCGGGCAACCGCGTGCTGGTCGCCAATCCGCAGTTCAACAATCCGTTCATGGATGCCGCCGAGATCGAGGTCACCGGCCGCGACAGCGGCAAGCTCGCCTGGGCCGCCGGCTATTCCAGCCATGGCGAGCCGGTGCGCCGGATCCGCGACAAGCGCGGCAAGGTCAGTGACATCTGGATCGCCGGCGCGAATGTGAAGCCGGAGCGCGTCGTGGCGAAGGAGATCGCCCGTCGCTATCCGCCGCGCAAGCGGCGGCCTACTCCCTGATCAATCGCTCGACCTCGCTGCGCAACGCCTGCCGTGAGCCGCCCTGCGAATAGAACATGTGGCCGCCGGGATAGACCACGAACTTGACGCGCTGCGTCACGAAGGCGGGCAGTTGATCGAGCACCCGCTTGGTTCCGAAATAGGGCGTGGCAAGATCGAACAGGCCGTGCGTGACCAGCACGTTCAGCTTGGCATCGGTGGCAAGGATCTGGCGCAGCTCGGACACCGATTGCGGCGGGTTGATGCCGCGGCCGAAATCCCAGTGACCTTCCACACTGCCGTTCAGGACCTCATAGGAGCCGTCGGGCCGCCAGTTGAGCTTGCGCGTGAGCACGTCGACAGCAGCGCTCGTCAGCGGCGCCTGGAGCGCATCGCCCGAGGGATCGCCGAACCGCGAGCTGCTGGAATCCGGATAGGGATCGAAGCCGCGCACGGAGCCGTCGTAGCGTCCCGTCACCTTGCCGCCTCTGCGGTCGAACTCGCGGCGGAATTCGCCGACGTCGAAGCGCCCGGCGAGGCGGCGGCTCACCGCCTGGTCGATGCCGGTGAGCTCGGCGACCTTGTCGGCCAGACGATTGGTGGCCTCCTTGTCCGCCTCGCCCTTGACGAGGTCGGCCAGGAATTCGCCGCGCGCGTAGGCCTCGACGTCGGCGAGGTCGGCGCGCTTGACCGGGCCCTTCGCCGCGCGCGCCACCGCGACATAGCTCGGCAGCGTTGCGACATATTGCAGGAGGCTGGTGCCGGTGAACTCGCGGAAATCCAACAGCGGCGATACCAGGATCAAACCCCGGACGCCGACGCCATGCTGGAGCTGCAACTGGCGCACGACCTTCGGGCCGCGAATGCCGCCATAGCTCTCGCCGGCGACGTATTTCGGCGACGCAAGCCGCTCGTGCTTTTCGAGCCAGCGCCGGATCACGAGCGCGATCGAATTGGCATCGCCATCCACGGAGTAGAAGGATTTTCGCGCGTCTTCGCCGCTCGCGACGAAGCGACTGTAGCCGGTGCTGACGGGATCGATGAAGACGAGGTCGGTGAAATCGAGCCAGGTCTCCGCGTTCGGCTTCACCTCGGGCGAAGCCGATGGCGACAGCGCATCGCCATCGAACGGCAGCCGCCATGGACCGGCCGCGCCGAACTGGAGCCATGCCGAGGATGCCCCGGGTCCGCCGTTGAACAGGAACGTGACCGGGCGCGTGGCGCGGTCGGCGCCGTCGAGCTGGTAGGACGTATAGGCGATGTCGGCCAGCGGCTCGCCCTTGCCGTCGAACACGCGAATGGAGCCGGCGGTCGCCGCGAAGCTGAGGGTGCGGCCGGGCAGCTCCAGCGTCTGCTTCGTGGTCGAATCCGGCGGGAGACGGTGCGTCTCGGCCGGGGACGAACTCTGCGGCCCGCTTTGCGCAGCGCTGCCGCGCCCGCCCTTCTGTCCGGCCGGCGCGGTCATCTCGGCGCGCGGCTGCGGCGGATCCTCCGCGCGCACAACACTTGCGCATGCGACCACCGCAACAGCCAGTACGAGCCCGGTTCGTCGCAGCGTCGGCAAGATCGTGGGCATGATCGTTCTCCCTGCCCGGCTGTCATCGCCGGGCCGCACCGAAGCTAGCAAGAAATTGCGACCGTTTGCGGGATCACGGTCGATGGCGCATCCCCGCCGGGCTCAAATCAACCCGTTTTGTTCTCTGGACCGACAATCGCCCGTTTGCCTTGAAAGCCGGTCATCCTCGACAATGCAGCCAAACCTCGTATAGACGAGCCCGGCGGAACTTCCTCCAGCCAGCGGCCGTGTCCGACAAGCCAATGACCAAGCCCCAGCGATACGACCGGATCGCCTTCGTTGCCAGCTCGAGCAATGAGGCGCAGGCCGCCTTCGGCCAGCTCACCAGGGACTACGGCAATTGCGACCCCAACGAGGCCGATGTCGTGGTCGCGCTCGGCGGCGACGGGCTGATGCTGCAGACGCTGCACCAGAACATGCGCACGGGAAAGCCGATCTACGGCATGCATCGCGGCACCGTCGGCTTCCTGATGAACGAATATTCGACCCACGATCTGCGCGCACGGCTCGAGGCTGCGCATGAATCCGAGATCAATCCGCTTCTGATGCGCGCGACCGACGTCAACGACCGGGTCCACCTGCACCACGCCATCAACGAGGTCGCCCTGTTCCGGCAGACCTATCAGGCCGCACGCCTGCGGATCATGATCGACGAGCGCGAGCGCATGCCCGAGCTGATCGCGGACGGCATCATGGTGGCAACGCCGGCCGGCTCGACCGCCTATAATCTGTCCGCTCAGGGTCCGATCCTGCCGATCAACGCGGCGCTGCTGGCGCTGACCCCGATCAGCGCCTTCCGCCCGCGGCGCTGGCGCGGCGCCCTGCTGCCCAACACGGCCTATGTCGTCATCGAGGTGCTGGAGGGCGACAAGCGACCGGTGGCCGCGGTCGCCGACCACGACGAAGTGCGCGACGTCCGCCGGGTCGAGGTCTTGTCCGACAAGACCATCTCGATGCGCATGCTGTTCGACCCCGGCCACAGCCTGGAAGAGCGCATCCTGCGCGAGCAGTTCGGCTACTAGAACCACCTCTCGGCCCGCCGCCGCACCGCGGCCGCAACCCTTCGTTAACCTCCGGCGCGATATGGTTAACGAAGGTTGACCGCTTTTGGCCCGGGCGTCATGTTCCGTATCGACTTCAACAAGCTGCGCTTCCTCGTCTGCGACGACAATCCGCACATGCGCCGCATCCTGCGCACGCTGCTGCATTCCTTCGGCGCGCGCGAAGTCTATGAAGCCGAGGACGGCGCCACGGCGCTGGAGATGTACAGCCATTACGTGCCCGACATCGTCATCACCGACTGGGCGATGCCGATCTTCGACGGGCTCGAGCTCGCGCAGATGATCCGGCAGCCGGAATCCAAGGGCAACCCCTACGCCCCCATCATCATGCTGACCGGCCATTCCGAGAAGCGCCGCGTCACCGTGGCGCGCGATGCCGGCGTCACCGAATTCCTGGCCAAGCCGATCTCGGCCAAGGGGCTCTATCAGCGCATCCTCAACGTGGTCGCCAATCCCCGCCCCTTCATCAAGACCAAGACCTATTTCGGGCCGGACCGGCGCCGCAACACCAATTCCGCCTATATGGGTCCCGAGCGCCGCGTCGGCGAAAAGCACGAGGTGCTGCAGCAGCCCTCGCTGCTCGACAAGGCCCGCTCCACCATCTAGCGCAGGCGTCTTCAGGCGAGGCAGAGATCATGGCGAAGAACAGCGCAAAGGACATCGAGGTCAAGGCCTTCGCCACGCATCAGATCATCACGCAGCCCAACCCGCTGCGCAAGGTTCTGCGCCGCGTCGACGAGAAGGACCTGGACGATCCGGTCGGCCGCGCCGAGCAGGCGCTGGCGGGCCTTTCCGGCGAGTTCAAGGACTGGATGACGACCGAGGTCAACCGTCTGTCGGCCGCCTATGTCGCCATCCGCAATGACGGCTTCACCAAGGAAAGGCGCGACGAGCTGTTTCACGCCGCCCACGACATCAAGGGCGACGCCGTGACGTTCGGCTATCCGGCCGCGGCGGGAATTGCCGAGAGCCTGTGCCGCGTCATCGAGCACGCGCCTGACCTGGCAAAGGTCCCGGCCGAGCTGTTCACGCACCACATCAACGCCATCCTCGCCATCGTGCACGAGAACACCAGGCTCGACAGCATCAGCGTCTCCGCCGAGCTCAGCCGCCGCCTGCGCAAGATCGCCGACGACTATCTCGCACACGTCAACCGCGACCGCCCCGAGCACCTCGAGGTGATCCTGGCGCCGAGCATCGTGCCGGGAGAGTAAGGCCTCCCGCCCTCTCCCCGTCATTACGAGCAGCACTTGCGACGAAGCAATGACGGTGGCTGGAGGCCCGGCTCCATCATTGCGATCAGCTTCGTAGGGTGGGCAAAGCGAAGCGTGCCCACGATTCATCCCGGATCAAACTGAGAGGCGGTGGGCACGGCGCTTTGCGCCTTTGTCCACCCTACGGCATCGCGCTATGCCGCGATCAGATCGTCGTACAGCGGATCAATTGCATCGTCCGCGACCAGCTCGTCGCAGAACAGCCGCGCCTCTTCGCGAGCAGATTCCGTGGCGAAGCGGCGCAGCAGGACCATCAGCGGTTCGGTGGCGCCGCGGTCGGTCTCGCAATGGGTGAGCACGCGCTCGACCATGCGGCGGCGCAGCCGTGCCGCGCCGTCGTCGCTGTCGACAAAGCCCTGCTCGTGGCAGGCATCGAGCGCGACCTGGAACGCCGCAAACGTCGCCTCGGGCAGCCCGGCGCGCCTAAGCAGCGCATGCAGGCTGTTGCCGCCGCGGTCGTGCAGCAGCGCGGTGACGCGTGCCAGCGGCAGATCGGCAAGCTCGGCCAGCGCCGCGTCGAACAGACCGAGATTGCTCGACAACAGCGCGCGCAGGATCAGGCCGGCGGTCAACTGGCCCGTGACGCGCAGATGATGCACCAGGCCCTGCATGTCCTCGCCGCGCGAGCGCGCCGCGATGTTGATGGTGGAGCGGTCGCGCGCCTCGATCGTGATGCGATCGGCACGGTCGGCGCTCAGCCAGTTCCGCGCCACGACGAATTGCGCCAGTGTCTCGGAGAGCTTGGCCACCAGCGCGGCGCGGGTTGCGGACGGCAGGTCGTCCAGCACCAGCATCGCCTCGCGGATCGCCGCGAGATGGCCGTGGCGCTCGACGATGCGATTCCAGGAGAACGGCGCAAGCTCGGCATGGGGATTTTCGATCAGCTCCAGCGCTGCCGCCGCGCAGCCGACTTCGGCGATGGCGGCGCAGACCGAGACCGGCAGCGCGATGCGGCGGGCGACCGCGCATTGCACCTCGTCGTTGCCGGTTGCAACGATGTCGACGAGATCGGCGTCGATCAGCAGCGGGGAATGTTCGAGCACCGGCAGCGCGACGCTCGGCTGGTCCGCCGACAGCGCCCGCACGATCGATGCAGGCGCGTCCGGACTGCGCGCAAACGCCTCGGCCATCGCCTGCCGCACCAAGGGCGAGGCATCGTCGAGCTGCATCAACAGCGCGCCTTCGGCGGCGATGCGGTCCTCTGCCGAAAGGTCTGAGATCAGCCAGGCCCGGGCCAACGCCCGCGTTGCCTCGGCCCGCTCGCCGGCGGACGCCGTCCTGATCCAATTAATGAACTGCCGAACAATCATGCTGCTTCCGGCTTACACAACAAACGAAAGGGGTGACGGCTCGTCACCTGCAACCCAAAATAAACCACGACGCTTAACAAAGCGTTCACCATAACTGGCTGGTTTTATTGAGGATTTATTAAGGGAACAAGGGCGCTTCGGCTCGCGTGCCCCGGACGCAGCGCAGCACGAAGTGATGCGCTGCTGAGCCGGGGCCTAGAATCTCTGAGCGAGATGCGCGCAGCATGGATCCCGGCTCTGCGGCGCAACGCTCACGCGCTGCGCCTTGTCCGGGACACGGCCCGAGAATTAGCTGCTGAACGTGCCGCTGCGATCGCTGAAGAGATCGAGCGGTTGCGGCGGACGCACGTCGGGCGCAGCTGAGGCGACTGATGTCAGCGAGGCGTTATTGCCCCACAATTTCTGCACCGTGGTCGAGACCGGCTGCGTGGTGTCGCCGGGCTGGTAGATCGAGCGGAAGACCGGTGTGGTCGGCGCATTGTCCGCGACCGTCGTGGGCGATATCGCACCGACAGGAGTCGCCGCACGTGTATTCGGGAAGGTCTGGAGATAGGCGGCATTGTCGACAATCGGCGCGGTCGGCTGCACACCGTTCGCGCTCGCGACCTCCGTGGTCGACGGCGTGCCGCCATACATCGCCATCGCGCTGCGGGTCACTTTCGAATTGGCCGCGCTGGCATAGCGCGCGTCCAGCACCGAATAGACCTCGGAGACGCTGCGGGCGCGGCCGTCCCTGGTGTAGAAGATCGAACGGTTGGCGGACGCTGCGTTCGGAAACAGCCGCGCGCCGACCGCTTGCGGATTGTCCTCGGCATTGGCGATCAGTTTCGCGGCGCCTCCGACGCCCATGAAATGCGCCATGTAGAGCTCACTGTCGCTCGGTCTGCGCCCGAGCAGGCCGGTCAGCTTGAAGCCGTTCGACTGCGTCAGCGCCGCCGCCATGCTGGAAGCGGCTTGTGGGTCGTCGCGCAGCTTCATGATCGACCGCTTCATCGCGGGATCATCGACGGTGTAGCTGCCCGACGACGTCCTGGTGATGGCGTCGGAATAATTGCCGTAGCCGAGTTGCGTGCCGGCCTCCTTCACGGTGCCGAGCCAGGTCTGGTCGATGAACTGGTAGAGCCCATGCGCGGACGAGGTGGTGGCGCCTGCCGTGGGATTGAAATCCGATTCCATCTTGGCGGTGGTCAGCATGTACTGGAAGCTGACGCCGGCGACGTTCGAGGCCTGTTTGATCGCACCGGCGACGCGCGCCCGCGCCGGATCGAGACCGGCCGTTTGCGTGGCACTGAAATTGTCGATCGCCATGATGAAGCGCCCGCGCGGCGTTGAGGGACGCCGGCAATTCGGACCGTCCCATCGTTTCACCGTGGGACAGGTATGGTTAATGCGGGGTTAATCGAGGGATGAACGACAGCGAGCTACTTCTTGTAGACCGCGTTCGGATCGAACAGCCGCTCCGCATCGGCGAAGACCAGCTTGGCTCCTCCGCCCCCACCTTCGACCTTGCGATAGAAGCACGACCGCCGCCCGGTGTGGCAGGCCGCCCCGATCTGCTCGACACGGATCCAGACCGCGTCCTGGTCGCAATCGGTTCGCATCTCGATCACGCGCTGGGTCTGACCCGACGTCTCACCTTTTCGCCACAAGGCCTTGCGCGAGCGGCTGAAGTACCAGGCCTCGCCGGTCGCGATCGTCTTGCGCAGCGCCTCCTCGTTCATGTGCGCGACCATGAGAACGTCGCCGGTGGCGACGTCGGTGGCGACGACCGTCACCAGCCCGCTGGCATCGAAGCGGGGCTGGAAGGACAGGCCTTCCTCGATCTCATGGGAGTGAGCGGACACGACCTTGCCGATCCATTCGCGAGGTCAGCGCGCGCCTCGCACCAGGGACAGGAAACGGGCCTGCTCCGCCGGATTGTCGCGGAACATGCCGGTGAAGCGGCTGGTGAAGGTGGAGGCGCCGTGCTTGGCGACGCCGCGCACCGACATGCAGGTATGCTCGGCCTCGATCAGCACCGCAACGCCGCGCGGCTTGAGCACCTCGTCGATCGCAGCCGCGATCTGCGCCGTCAGGTGCTCCTGGGTCTGGAGCCTGCGGGCGAAGATGTCGGTGAGACGCGCGAGCTTGGACAGGCCGACGACGCGCTCCACCGGCGTATAGGCGATATGGGCCTTGCCGTAGAACGGCATCATGTGATGCTCGCACTGCGAGGTGAACTCGATGTCGCGCACCAGCACGAAATCGTCATAGCCGGCGGTCTCGCCGAAAGTGCGGTCGAGCACCTCGGCCGGGCATTGGTGATAGCCCTGATACAGCTCGTCGAAAGCCTCGACGACGCGGCGCGGTGTGTCGAGCAGGCCCTCGCGCTCGGTGTTTTCGCCGATATAGGCGAGCAGCGTCTTCACCGCCGCTTCCGCCTCGGCGCGCGCCGGGCGCGGCTGGTCGGCGCGGACGGCGGCCGCGAGGAATTCAGCGGGATCAAGCTCGGCCGGTCGGCTCTCGGGCTGCCGGTCAGAGGGCTTGCCCGGGCGGATGGATTTGATTGCAGCGTCCATATCGACTCCGTTCGACGGCCTTGAGGGCCGGAGTGTCACCGGCAGACGGGGCGGCCAAGCCGCCGGACGCCTGAAGAGAACAGTTTCGGCGGAATGGGTCCCGAGCTCAAAACGCCGACGGCATGAATCTGGATCACCGCCTCGTACCGCCGGACTGTATTTCCACCAGTTCCGACCCTATATAGGACCCTGGACGACGCCCGCCAAGGCCGATCGGGTGCCGAAACGGACATGGACGCGCTGGACTCCATCACATGCTGAACGACATTTATAACAAGCGGATCATCGAGTTGGCCGGCAATATTCCGCGCCTCGGACGGCTGCCGGACCCCGATGCCTCCGCCACTGCCCACTCCAAGCTGTGCGGCTCGACCGTCAAGGTCGACCTCAAGATGACCGGGGACACCGTCACGGACTTCGCCCATGACGTGAAGGCGTGCGCACTCGGACAAGCCTCTTCATCCATCATGGCAAGTCGGGTTGTCGGCTCGACTGCAAGCGAACTCCGTGAGTTACGCGAGACTGTTCGCAAGATGCTGAAGGAGAACGGTGCGCCTCCGGAAGGCAAATGGGAGGAGATCAAGTTCCTCGAGCCCGTCCGCGACTACAAGGCGCGTCATGCTTCGACGCTGCTGACCTTCGATGCCGTGGTTGACGCGATCGGTCAGATCGAGGCCAAAGCCAAGCAGCCGGCTGCGGCACAGGGCTGAGCCCATCGATGTCATTCCGGGGCGCGCGTCAGCGCGAACTTGGAATCTTGCGCTTTAACATCTGGTTTCCGGGTTCGTCGCTTTGCGACGCCCCGGAATGACGGCGAAGAATCTTACTTCGGCGTCGGCGCAACCGACGCGGCCACACCGCCCGTCGGCACCACGGCTTCCGCCGTCTTGGTCGACTTGGACGGCTGCTCCGGCTCCTCGCCGAACCTTGCCTGCGTCTTCGGGGCAAGCCCCGCCATCGCAGGTGCGGAGATGTCCACATGCGGCAGCACGTCGGCGACGAGATCGGTCGTTACCAGATTGGTGACCTTGAGCTCGCCGGCATCCAGCTCGTGCAGATCTTCCCAGGGCGGAACGCTGAGCGCGAGCGACAGCAGATCGCCGGTGCCGCCCATGTCGAAGGTGTATTTGGCGAGCCGGCCGATGTCGCGCTCCACGATCATCAGGTCCTGGGCGCTGTAGCTCGCCGCCTTGGCATCGTCGGCGCGGTCGCCCATCCAGATCTGGTGGACGCGGACATGGGCGGCTTCAGGCACGTAGCGCTTCTTGCCGGCCAGCAGCAGGAACACGCACATGGATTCGCAGTAGGCCTCGGGCGCGACCGCCGGGTGGGCCGACTGCCCGCCGCGCAGGCTGACGCCGACCGTGGTCAGCAGGCCGAGATTGCGGAAGCGCCGGCCGAGCGTGATCGCGTCGTTGACGGAACCGCCGCTGGAATCGAGCACCACGGTGGCGCCGCCGAGCTGACGTCCGCGAGAGAATTCTTCGAAAGCCTTGGGGGTGTCGGCGGTGATGATACCGACCGCGCTGACCCAGCCGCGGCAGTTCGGCTCGCAGGCGACCCAGCCGAACTTCATCGGCAGCTTGCGCTCTTCGAGCGCGCCACCCGCTCGGGCCGACGACCCGAGTGTCGCGACGGCGCCAGCCAGCACGACTCCACACACGGCGGTTCCCACCAGCAACCAGCCGCGAAGATTGAGCGACTTCAGAACTTTCAAACTGGTCCCTTCCCCAAGCCCCAGAGGCGATTCAGGCAAGCCCCGTTTTGCGTCCGATGAGTCTACACACGAACGTCACAAAAATGGTATCCGGGGGAATACAGATCGTCCATAGGTACTTGCTGCACTGCTCCCAAAAAGCATGCAAAATATGGCGCGCAAACAACAGCTTACAGTTCCTCGCATTGGAACCGTGCAACACCTCGCTTAACATCGCAGCACCGCGCACATGAAGCATTCAGCCTGCGGGCATTGTTCCAGCTCAGTCGAAGGGGCGCTTCGGCTGCCACGCAGATTCGGCCGAGCGCTGATCTGGCTGTACCGGCACACGCTGTCGCCCCTGGTCGGCTACAATTGCCGGCATCTGCCGACTTGCTCGGTCTATGGCGACGAAGCGATCGAACGGTTCGGGCTGTGGGCCGGCGGCTGGATGACGCTGGCGCGGCTGCTGCGCTGCCATCCCTTCGGCACATCAGGCATCGACAACGTGCCGCTGACCGCACCGCAAGGCGCGCACTGGTACCTGCCATGGCGCTATGGCCGATGGCGCGGCGTCAATGCGCCCTGAGCTTGCGATTGCGTTGCCGGGCGCCTGACTGGAACCTTGGACTTTGCTCCCGCGTTGTTTTGACGCTCCCTTGGGGAGGAAACAACAATGCGCTGGAAAATCAGCCCTCATCTTCACGCCAGGCTTATTCACACTAGGCTTTGGCCCGCCCGCGGCTCCAGGCGGCACCACGACCCCCGTACCATGGACCTGCTCGCGATCGTCGCCTTGCTGGCGCTCGTGCTCGGCTCGGGCTGGTACCTGGCATCGAGCCTTGCGACGCCGCCAAGCACGACGGCGTTCATCGTACCGAGCCAGAGCGTGCACTGGTAATCATCGGAACCAGTAGAAGCGCCCGGACTGCGGCGGGATCGACTCGGGCGGTCGCAGCCGTTTCGGACGCGGCGGCTTCGGCGCCGGCTCGGCCGACGAGGTCGCCTCCCCGCTTGGCAGCGTTTCGCTCCCCGGCACTTTCACCGCCAGCAATAAATTCGACTCGTGCTTGCGCCAGCGGTAGCCGACGCCGAAGTCGATCGGCTGGGCCCGTGTGAACAGCTCGGCGTAGCGCTCCTGGTAGCGGCCGGGGAATTCGCCGATCGGCCCGAGATAGCGGCCGAACGGGAAGAACCGCCACTGCCGTGCGCCGTAATTGGCAAGTGGAATGCCGGAATCGTCCTGGATGATGGTGGCGCTGTTGGCGAGCAGCCAGTCGCGGACGACAGTGAAGTTTCCGGAGTGCAGGAGATAGGACGCGCTCTTGAGCAGGCTGTTGCCCGGCCCCAGCGTCTCGCAGAATTTCAGAAAGCCGGTGTTGCGCGCGCCTGAATTGGAAAGGTCGGTGGAGAAATAATACAGCGTGCGCGCCTCGCCGTCGCTGCCGGCGAAGGTGATGCGGACGCCATGGGCGGCGTTCGGTCCCGGATTGTCGCCAGCGGCATGCATACCCCCCTTGGCATCGAGCGCGACCATCTCGACGTTGCGGATGGTCTTGCCGGAGCGCGCCAGGAAGACATAGAGGATCGGCAAGGTGCCGTTGACCTGATTGGCGTGCAGGTCGACCTTCATCTGCTTGGTGATGAAGAACGAGAAGCTCAGGATCGAGCCGAGCGAACGTTCGACATTGTAGAGCGCGGCGCTGATCGAACTGCGCGGCAGCCGCGTCAAATCGGGCACGGCACCGACCGGCTCCAGCGCACCGAGCACGTAGGTGCTGGCCTTGGCATAGAAGGCGTCGGCGTAGAGGAAATCCGGGCCGCTGAACATGTAGAACATGGTCGGCCGGGGCGCGGCGAGATTGACGTCGGCCCAATCGCGGATCTTCGAGAGCTGGCGCTGTTCGAGCTGGGCGAAGGCGCCGTCGAAGAACTTGGCATGGCGCTGCCATCCCGGCTCCTTTGTCAGCGGCAGCAGCGGCGAGTCCGCCGAAGGCTGCATGCCCGCGAGGAAGCGCGCGGTGTCATCGAAGGTGACGTCGGCGGCGCGGGCGGACGAGACGGCCGCAGCCAGCAGGGCAAGAGCGGCGGCTGCAATTCTGAGGGGTCGAAACATATCTATTCGCGAGTGTGTGAATTGCCAGCGGCGACCGGCCGCCTGCGGAAAACGGCATAAATCAACAGGCCCGACAGCATGACGAGCATCCCCGAGAGCGACTGCACCGGCCGCTCGGTCAAGAGGTAGTACATCATGAACGCGGTCACGAGCAGGAAAACCAGGGGCGTGAACGGGTATCCCCAGGCGCGATAGGGCCTTGGCAGATCGGGGGCGGTGATGCGCAGCTTGATGACGCCGGCGACCGTGAAAAACGAGCAGAACAACAGTGCGAACTGGATGAAGTCGAGCACCGCCTCGAAGCTGCGCGTGAACAGCAGCAGCGTCGCGACCGCGAGCTGGAACAGGATGGCATAGGCCGGCGCGCCGCTGGTCGATCGCTTCGAGAACACGCGCAGGGCCGGAATGTCCTCCCCCATCGTCATCATCACGCGCGGGCCGATCCACATCATCGCGGAGATCGAGGAGACCAGGCCGACGCAGATCATCGCGCCGACGATGCGGCCGCCGAGACTGCCGAAGATCGCGGTGCCGGCAACACTGGCCACATCGAGCTGGCCGGCGAGCGCACCGATCGGCGTGGAATAGAGGAACACCGCGTTCAGCGCGACATACAGCACGAGCACGATCAGGGTCCCCGCCAGCATCGCGCGCGGCAGATTCCGCTGTGGCATGTTCATCTCGCCAATGATGTACGTCGCGGCATTCCAGCCGGAGAACGAATACATCACGAAGACGAGCCCGATCGCGAACGGCGCGCTGACGATGTGGGCGAGATCACCCGGCTGCGGCGTGAAGGTGATCGGCTGCGGCACGCCGATGACGAAGCCGGCGACCAGGAATGCGACGATCAACGCGACCTTGATGATGGTCGCGATCAGCTGGAAGGTCGAGGAGTGTCTCACGCCGGTCAGCTGCACCAGCGAGACCAGCCACACCACGGCGATGGCGAGCGGGATCGGCGGCAGATCGGGCACGACCGATTTGGCGTATTCGCCGAACGCCATCGCGGCAAGTGCGACCGGCGCTGCGAAGCCCACCGTCGCCGACACCCAGCCGGCGAGAAAGCCGAACGCCGGATGATAGGCACGGCCGAGGAAATTGTACTCGCCGCTCGAGCGCGGAAACATCGCCCCGAGCTCGCTGTAGGCGAACACCCCGCATAGCGCGACGATGCCGCCGACGGTCCACAGCAGCAGGATCGAGAACCCGGACGGGATATCCTTGACCTGGAAGCCGAGGCTGGTGAAGACGCCGACCCCGATCATGTCGGCCACGACGATGGCGGTCGCGACCAGAACCGAGACCCCTGTCCCGCTTCCGGTCAGCCGGCCAGTCCAGGGTTCGGTTCCCGCATCTGATGCCGTCATCGGGGTCCTTAACCTGAGGCGTGGTGCCTCGCGGGCGCATCGTGCAGTTTGGCCCAGTCAATTCAAGCAGGGTTAACAAGGGTTAAATGAGGCAACGGAAATGGGGTACTTGAGCACCGCTATTTCCATAGCCGAGAGAAAAAGCGGCATAAGCCCCGGAAAACCCCGTCCACCCTCCCCACAATCAGGACACGATTGCATGATCCTTTTGAGCGTTCCGGATGTGGGGAAGTTTCTCCGGACGCTTAACGTCGCCTAAACGCCGGTCGGCTCAATTGTATCGAAATTGCCGAGTGGACGTGACTTTGGGGTCATGGGTGGATGGTCGGGGCCGTTCCGAAATCGAGAGCTGACATGCGTGCCGATCGGACCCCCTCCGATGCGCGCGGTCGTGCGCTCCGACTCGGCCTGATCTCAGCCTTGGTGCCGCTATCGCTGACGCTGGTTCAATGCGGCAAGGCACCGAACCCGGCCGCGCTCGCGGCGAACTCGCAGGCGAACGTCCAGATCGTTGCGAAGACGAGCCAGAAGGTGGCGAGTGGCGACACGTTCGAGGATCGCTTCCCGGCCCCGCAGTTCAGGGAGCGCTTTCCGTCCGCAAGCGAGAGTCTCCTGCAGCGGCAGATGTCGGATTTCTCGCCCAAGCACGCTGTGCAGCAGCAGCCGCCGGAGCAGGCACCTTACAAAGTCGCCTCGCTGGAGCCGCAGGTCCCCTACAAGCGCCCCGCGCGCGAGGGCCTGACGACCCTGGTCAGCATGAAGTCGTCGGCCTTTCCCTATTTCGGCAACAACCCCGCCTCCGACGCACCGTTCCTCAACATTGCCAAGGGCGACCGCCGCGGCCACCGCAGCTATTCGGGTCGCGTGTTCTGGCAGGACGAGACCTATAACGACAGCCGCGTCCTGATGCACATCCCTGAGCATTTCGACGCGCGCAAGCCGGGTGTGATCGTGGTGTTCTTCCACGGCAACGGCGCAACGCTCGAACGTGACGTGCGCGACCGCCAGCTGGTGCCGAAGCAGATCACCAATTCCGGCGCCAATGCCGTGCTGCTCGCTCCGCAGATGGCGGTCGATGCCGCCGATTCCAGTGCCGGCAAGTTCTGGCAACCGGGCGGCTTCAAGCGCTTCATGGCTGAATCGGCCGAGCATCTCGCCCGCGTCACCGGCGATCCCAACGGCGCGCGCGCCTTTGCCAGCATGCCGATCGTGATCGTCGGCTATAGCGGCGGCTTCCTGCCGACGGCCTGGAGCCTGGAGGTCGGCGGCATCAGCGAGCGCGTCCGCGGCGTCGTGCTGCTCGATGCCGTCTATGGCGAACTGGACAAGTTCGCGTCCTGGATCGAAAACCACCGCTCCGGCTTCTTCGTCAGCGCCTATACCCGCCACACCGCGCGGCGCGACCGCGAGCTGATGAACATGCTCCGTCAAAAGGGCATCAGCGTCGCCGAGGACATGGATCAGCCGCTCCGTCCAGGCAGCGTGGTGTTCGTCGAGACCGCCGACGGCATCACCCATCGCGACTATGTCACCCGCGCCTGGACGCAGGATCCGCTCAAGGACGTGCTGGTGAAGATGGCGGCGACGCCGTCGCTGGCGCTGACGCGCGTGGCATCCAGCCGCTAAAGCGCGATGCGATTAGGCTGAATCGTCATCGCGCTTTAGGTTGTTGTCTCAAGCATGATCTATTCGGAAAACCGCTTCGCACTTTTCCGGATCATGCTTTAGCCTTGCGGCTGCTCAGCCGGATCGGCAACTGAGCATGTCCCGCAGCATCAGTTCTTGACATCAGTTATTGACATCAGTTTTTGGGCAGCTTCGGAATGCTCTCGGCAAAACCGTTGAAGCAGGTCAGCCGCTCGTCCTCTTCCTTGAAGAACCGGCAATCGGCGTAGCCCTTGGCCTTCGCAGGCTTCGGCTTCGGGGCCGGCGGCATCACGGCGTCGTAGCAATTGAGGCGGTCCTTGGTGCCGTCGTCGATCTCGAGACAGGCCTGGAGCCGCACGGCGATCGATTGCGGCTTGCCCTTCGGCGCCGTTGCCGTCGCCTCCTTGGTCCCTTTGGGCTTGACCTGCACCAAGGGCTTGTCCCCGACCATCGGTGGCTTGTCGGCTTGCGCGAACGCGGAGGCTGAATAGAGCACCGCGGCAACCGCCAGAATCATCCTCATTTCAGTCAACTCTCTTTGGTCCCCATGACCGGCGTTCTAGCCCTCTCGCGCGCTGTTTGCCAAGCACCTTGCGCACGCCAGGCGCGAAAGTCAGGCCGTGACAGCGGCTTGATGCGGCCGGGTCAGGACCACCAGGATCAGCGCCAGCGCGACGAAACCGACGGCGACGAAGCCGAGCGTGTGCAGGAGCCCGCGGGCGAACAACAATCCGCCGATGGCGGAGCCGACCGCCTGGCCGATATAGAGGACGGAGGTGTTGAGCGCGACGGTCGCCGATGCCAGCGACGGCGCGGCGGCGACCAGCCGGACCTGCTGCATCGAATTGGTCGAGGCAAAGCCGAGGCCCCAGATCGCAACCCCGCACGTCATGAAGGCAAGCGTCCCGGCGCCGATCGCCCAGCCTGTGACCCCCGTCAGCAGCAGGCAGGTGAACAGCAGCGAGGTCCGATAGGGCCCCCAGGTGTCGACGATGCGGGTGGCGATGACGACGCCGAGGAAGCCGCAGATGCCGTAGAGCGCGAACACCGTGCTGATCGCATCGGGGCCGGCGCCGGTGAGCTTGTTGAGCAGCGGGCCCATGTAGGTGAAGATAACGAACTGGCCGGACATATGCAGCATGGTGATCGCAAGCAGCAGCAGAATCGTCGTGTCGCGGCCGACCTCGCGCCAGGTCTTCAAATCCACCGGCACTCCCTGCAAGCCCGCCGGCAAGCGCAGCAGCAACAGCACGAAGCTGAGACAACCGAGCACGCCGATCTCGCCATAGGCTGCCCGCCAGCCATAGCGGCTGGCAATGAAGGTGATCAGCGGAAGACCGACGGCGGCAGCCAGCGACCAGCCGAGAAAGACATAGGCGATGGTGCTGCCGCGCCGCTCGGCCGGGACGATCAGCGCCGCCGTGCCGGCGGCCTGCGGCGTGTAGAGCGCACCGACCGCGAGCATGACGAGGCGGATGACGAGGAGGCTGGTGTAATCGGGGGCAAAGGCCGAGGCGAGATTGCCCAAAGCCAGCACGGCGAGCGTCGCGCTGAGCAGCGTCCGCCGTTCGATGCGGCTGGTGAGCCAGGCCGTCAGCGGCGAGCCGATGCACAGCGTCACCGCGCCGAAGGTGATCAGCAGCCCGGCGGCATGAATGCTGACATCGAGTCCCCCAGCCAATTCCGGCAGCATGCCCGCGGGGGCAAGCACGGAGCAGCCGGTGACCAGATTGCCAAGCATCAGGGCGGTCGGCGCGAAACGGCCGGCAACGGGAGGATTTTTCATGCAACTGCATGTAGAGCAGCCCCGCGGCAAGTCAAAGGGCACGCGGCCAAATAGTTGAAGCGCCGTCTCGGCTTTTGCGCGCCACTTTCTTGGAATTGCCGGATTGCGCAGGCCGAATCGCCTGATATATCGCTCGTTCCCGCTTACCTGCGCTCGTTCGCAGGAGTGAGCCTCAGGAGAAAAGCAATGACCGATCAGCCCAAGTCCGAGTCCGGCTTCCAGTACAGCCTGTCCAATCTCAAGCCCGTGACCCCCGCCGCCAAGGTCACCCTCACCTTCCCCGACGGCGCCCGGCGCGAATACGACAAGAGCATCACCGGCCTCGACATCGCCAAGGGCATCTCGCCGTCGCTGGCCAAGCGCACGGTCGCGATGGCGCTCGACGGCGTGCTCACCGACCTCAACGATCCCATCGAGGACGACGCCAGGATCGAGCTCGTTGGTCGCGACGATCCGCGCGCGCTCGAATTGATCCGCCACGATTGCGCCCACGTGCTGGCCGAAGCCGTGCAGACGCTGTGGCCGGGCACGCAGGTCACCATCGGCCCCGTGATCGAGAACGGCTTCTACTACGACTTCTTCCGCAACGAGCCGTTCACGCCGGAAGACTTTGCCGCGATCGAGAAGAAGATGCGCGAGATCATCGCGCGCGACAAACCCTTCACGAAGGAAGTCTGGGACCGCGAAAAGACCAAGCAGGTGTTTCGCGACAAGGGCGAGGCGTTCAAGGTCGAGCTGGTCGATGCCATTCCCGGCACCGAGCCGATCAAGATCTATTACCAGGGCGACTGGTTCGATCTCTGCCGCGGCCCGCACATGACCTCGACCGGCAAGGTCGGCAACGCCTTCAAGCTGATGAAGGTGGCCGGCGCCTATTGGCGCGGCGACAGCAACAACCCGATGCTGACCCGCATCTACGGCACCGCCTTCGCCAAGCAGGAGGATCTCGACGCCTACCTCAAGCAGATCGAGGAGGCCGAAAAGCGCGACCATCGCAAGCTCGGGCGCGAGCTCGACCTCTTCCATTTCCAGGAGGAAGGTCCGGGCGTCGTGTTCTGGCATCCGAAGGGCTGGACCATCTTCCAGCAGCTGATCGCCTATATGCGCCGCCGCCTGACCGGCGATTACAGCGAGGTCAACGCGCCGCAGATCCTCGACAAGGTGCTGTGGGAGACCTCGGGCCATTGGGGCTGGTACCGCGAGAACATGTTCGCGGCGCAGTCGGCCGGCGACGAGGCCGAGGACAAGCGCTGGTTCGCGCTCAAGCCGATGAACTGCCCCGGCCACGTGCAGATCTTCAAGCACGGCCTCAAGAGCTACCGCGACCTCCCCCTGCGCCTCGCCGAGTTCGGCGTGGTGCATCGCTACGAGCCGTCGGGTGCCATGCACGGCTTGATGCGCGTGCGCGGCTTCACTCAGGACGATGCGCACATCTTCTGCACCGAGGACCAGCTCGCCGAGGAATGCCTGAAGATCAACGATCTGATCCTGTCGACCTATGCCGATTTCGGCTTCACCGGCGATCTCACCGTGAAGCTGTCGACCCGGCCGGAAAAGCGCGTCGGCACCGACGAGATGTGGGATCACGCCGAACGCGTGATGGCCACGGTGCTGCGCGAGATCCAGTCGCAGAGCAACCACATCAAGACCGAGATAAATCCGGGCGAAGGCGCCTTCTACGGGCCGAAGTTCGAATACGTGCTGCGCGACGCCATCGGCCGCGACTGGCAGTGCGGCACCACGCAGGTCGACTTCAACCTGCCGGAGCGGTTCGGCGCGTTCTACATCGACCATGACGGCGGCAAGAAGCCGCCGGTGATGGTGCACCGCGCGATCTGCGGCTCGATGGAGCGCTATATCGGCATCCTGATCGAGCACTATGCCGGAAACTTCCCGCTCTGGCTGGCTCCGGTGCAGGCGCTGGTCACGACCATCACCTCGGAAGGCGACGAATACGCCAAGGTGGTATTGGAGCAGGCACGGCGCGCCGGCTTGCGGGTCGAGATCGACCTGCGCAACGAAAAGATCAACTACAAGGTCCGCGAGCACTCGCTGGCCAAGATCCCGGCGCTGCTCGTGGTCGGCAAGAAAGAGGCCGAGACGCATTCGGTCTCGGTCCGCCGGCTCGGCAGCGACGGTCAGAAGGTGATGACGACCGCCGAGGCGATCGCCGCGCTGGTCGACGAGGCAACCCCGCCGGATGTCCGGCGGGCGCGTGGCGCCTTCTGACGGCGCTCAAGCGGCTCTGTCTTGCCCGACTTTAATGAGGGACTCGGCAGGAATGCCGAGCCCCTCATGCAGGCGTCGGATCATGCTGAGTGTCAGTTCGCGCCGTCGGTTGAGCACCTCGTGAACCCGGTTGCGGCTGCCGATGAAGGGAATCAGATCTCTCGGCTGTAGGCCGCTCTGCTCCATATGATACTTGATGGCTTCGACCGGGTCCGGAAGGTCCAGGCGGTAATGCTTCCGCTCCCACGCCTCCACAAGCGTCACAAGTACGTCCAGCCGATCGCCCTCGGGCGAGTTCCGGCGCGCATTCATCAACGTCTCGATCTCCTTGAGGACGCGACGATAATCCCGGTTAGACTTGATTGGCGCGATCTCCATCATCGACCTTCTAAATGGTTTGCGCATCGATTGCGTCGTACTGCCGGTGCGTTCCGACAAAACGAATATAGACCACGCGGTATGGGTAGTTGATCCAGACCACGACGCGATATTTGTTGCCCGCGACATTGAAGACGACACGGCCATCCCTGAGAATACTAGCGGTTCCGATATCTCGCTTGACGTCCGCTGGCTTCGCCCAATCGGCCTGGTTTACCTGCCGAAACCAAGCCATCAGGGGTTCGCGGGCATCGGAGACCCCGCTCGTCCGATCGAGAAAAGCCTTGATCCTGCTGAGCGCTATGACCCTCATTCAATTCATCTTAACATAGTCCCAACTTGGGACCATAACTTTCTGACCAGGACGCCAGCGGACCCCATAATCCCTCTAAAATCCCTTCCATTCGTCTTCC
This sequence comes from Bradyrhizobium sp. WBOS08, assembly GCF_024585125.1. Lineage (NCBI taxonomy): Bacteria > Pseudomonadati > Pseudomonadota > Alphaproteobacteria > Hyphomicrobiales > Nitrobacteraceae > Bradyrhizobium > Bradyrhizobium sp. WBOS08. Next base: position 1,018,334 of record NZ_CP028988.1, read on the forward strand.
GCAGGACCTATCTCCGGGCGAGAATAGCAAGCCACGAGAATAGTAAGCCATAAGGACGCCACAGTGCCCGACGCCATCGAACTCCTGAAGACGCGCCGCTCGGTCAAGCCGCGCGAGATGACCGGGCCCGGCCCCTCTCCGGCCGAGCTCGAGACGATCCTCACCATCGGGGCGCGCGTGCCCGACCACGGCAAGCTGGCCCCCTGGCGCTTCATCGTGTTCGAGGGCGAGGCCCGCCAGCGCGCCGGCGAGGTGATCGCAAAAGTCTTTGCGCGGAAGAATCCCGGCGCGCCGGCGGCTGACGTCGAGACCGAGCGCAAGCGCCTGATGGATGCACCGCTGGTGATCGGCATCGTCAGTTTCACGAAGCCGCACCCGAAGGTGCCGGCGTTCGAGCAGGAATTGTCGGCGGGCGCCAGCGCCATGAACATCGTCACGGCCGCGACCGCGCTCGGCTACGGCGCCTGCTGGCTGACCAGCTGGTTCGCGTTCGATCGCGACGTGCTCGACGGCCTCGGCCTCAAGCCGGATGAGAAGCTCGCCGGCTTCATCCATATCGGCACGCCGACCAAGCCGAGCGAAGACCGTCCGCGACCGTTCCTTTCGGAAATCGTGACGCGTTTTTAGTCGATGGCGTGTTGACCCTTCCGGCATCTTGCGGCTTTGATCCCGCCGAGGGAGGAAGGCCCGATGAGACGCCGTGAATTTCTGGTCGGGGCCGCGATGCTCGCCGGCACGGCGGCGCAAGGCCGCTCCGCCGACATCCCCGCCCCGTCGCCGGGCGGGCTCGACCGCATCACGGCATTCTTCGACAACGAGGTGACGAGCGGCCGCCTGCCGGGCGCCGTGGTCCTGGTGCAGCAGCACGGCAAGCCGATCTATCTCAAGACCTTCGGCGTGCGCGACACCAGGACGGGCCTCGCCATGACGCCTGATACGATCTTCGCGATCCATTCCATGACCAAGCCGATCACGTGCCTCGGCGCGATGATGCTGATCGACGAGGGCAAGCTCGCGCTCACCGACCCCGTGTCGAAATACGTCCCGCTGTTCGCCGGTACCAAGGTGGGCCGCGAGGTGACCCTGCCCGGCGGCATGGTCGAGCTGGACCTCGACCCACCGGCCCGCCCCGTCAACATCGAGGATCTGCTGCGGCATACTTCGGGCATCAGCTACGATTACATCGGCAGCCAGTGGGTCGAGCACGCCTACAAGATGGCCAACATTTTCAGGGGTCACTTCAACAACAGGGAATTCGCCGATCGCATCGCAGAACTGCCGCTAGCCCGGCAACCTGGAACGCTGTGGCGCTACGGCCATTCCACCGACGTGCTCGGCGCCGTCATCGAGATCGTCTCGGGCCAGACGCTGTACGAATTCCTGAAAGCACGCATCTTCGATCCGCTCGGCATGACCAGCACCAAGTTCGCGCTGGCGACGGAGGCCGAGCTGGCGCGGATGGCGCGGCCGCTGCCGAACGATTTCATCCTGCTCGCCGGCGAGCGCGAGCGTCTCGACCATCCCGAGTGGCAGTCCGGCGGCGGCGGCCTGCTCTCGACCATCACCGACTATCAGCGCTTCGCGCAGATGCTGCTCAACGGCGGCGAATTCGAAGGCAAGCGCTATCTGAGTCCGGCCGCCTTCAAGGCGATGACGACGGATCACATCGGGCCCGGCTCCGGCGTCGGACGCGATTACTTCTATTTTCCGGGCGACGGGTTCGGCTATGGCTATGGCCTTGCGGTACGGACCGATCCCGGCAACGCAAAACCGCCGCCGCCGGGCTCGCTCGGCGAGTTGAAATGGGACAGTGGCAGCGGCACCTATTTCGGCGTCGATCCCAAGCTCGACATGGTCTACGTCATGATGCAGCAGACCCAGACCGAGCGCGGCCGCATCACGCCCGCGTTCAAGGCGCTGGTCTACGATAGCTATCCCGAGGCGCTACGCCGCCCGTGAGGCGCGCCGACCGAAATCGGCGAGCAGCCTTGCGATCTCGGCCGCGGGCCGCGCCGCGCTGAACAGAAACCCCTGCACTTCGTTGCAACCTTCGGCGCGCAGCCAATCGAGCTGGTCCTCGGTCTCGACGCCCTCCGCAGTCGTGGTGATGTTGAGGCTGCGGCCGAGGCCGGAGATCGCGCGCACGATCGCGCCACAATCGGGCCGCTCCGCCAGATCTTTTACGAAGGAACGGTCGATCTTGATCTTGTCGAACGGAAAGCTGCGCAAATAGCTCAGGCTGGAATAGCCGGTGCCGAAATCGTCCATGGAAATGCCGACGCCGAGCTCGCGCAGTTGATGCAGGATGGCCAGATTGGTATCGGTCTCGGCCAGGAAGATCGACTCGGTGATTTCGAGCTCCAGCCGTCGCGGCGACAAGCCGGACTGCGCCAGCGCCGAGATCACGACCTGCACCAGGTTGCGGCTGCGGAATTGCGCCGGCGACAGATTGACCGCGACCTTGATGTCGCCAGGCCATTTGACGGCCTCGGCGCAGGCTTCGCGCAGCACCCACTCCCCCAACTGTGTAATCAGGCCGATGTCCTCGGCGACAGGAATGAACTCCGCCGGCGAGATCATGCCGTTGTCCGGATGACGCCAGCGCAAGAGCGATTCGAAGCCGGAGATGCGGTCGGATGCGATCGTCACCAGCGGCTGGTAGTGCAGCTCGAACTCGCCATTGGCGAACGCGCGACGCAGGTCCAGCTCCATGTCGCGGCGCTTCTGCGCCTGCAGATCCATCTCGCGCTCGAAGAAATGGTGCACGCCGCCGCCGTCGGACTTCGCCCGGTACAGCGCCATGTCGGCATTTCGCATCAGCTCCTCGGGCGTGGTGCCGTCGCCGGGCGACAGCGCGATGCCGATGCTGGCGCCGATCACCATCTCCTGACCGTCGATGTCATACGGCGCCTTCAGCATGTCGATCAGCAGGCCAGCGCAGGCGCTGGCCTCGTTCGGCGAGACGTCGGCGCCGAGGATCACCGCGAACTCGTCGCCGCCGAGCCGGGCCGCCAGATTGGGGCCGCGGACCGCCTTGGTCAGGCGTCCGGCGACCTCCTTGAGCAGGCGGTCGCCCACGGGGTGGCCGAATGATTCGTTGATGTTCTTGAACAGATCGAGATCGATGTAGAGCACGCCGACGCGCTTGTCCCCGGCCTGGTCCAGCGCCTGCTTCAGCCGCTCCCGGAAATATTCGCGGTTCGGCAGGTCGGTGAGCCCGTCATGGTGGGCCATGTGCGCGATGCGAGCCTCGGCCTTGCGCCGTTCGGTGATGTCGACCACCGCGACCAGATAACCGTCACGATCGTCGAAGGCGACGCGGCGGCCGAAGGTGAGCACCTCGATCTCGCTGCCGTCGGCGCGCAGGTGCCGCCAGTTGCGCGAGGAATGATAGGCTTCGCCGAGGCGTTCGAGCGCCTCGGCGTGGCTGTCCCACTCGTCCTCCGGCCAGATCTCGTGCAGCTTCATGCGCAGGAAGGTGGCGCGGCTGTAGCCGTAATGCTGGACCGCGGCGTCGTTGACGCCGAGGAATTGCCTGGTCTCGGCATCAAACACCCACATCGGCATCGGGTTGTTGTCGAACAGCAGGCGGAAGGAGGCGTCGCGCCGCTTCAGCGCGGTGACATCGGAGATCGTCAGCGAAACCACGTCGGCGAAGGCCGTGGCACCGAGACGGAGGTGCCGGCCCTCGCTCTCGATCTCGAGCTGCTCGCCGCGGCCGCCGGCGAGGGTCTTGAGCAGAAAGTCCATGATCTCGGGCAGGGCCAGCAGCGTCGCCCCCTCGCCGATTCGCCGCCACAACAGGCTGCCGGTCGCGACTTTCAGCAGCGTGCTCGCGCTGTTGTTGTGATGCACGACCTGGAGATCGAACGGCTTGCCGCCGGCATCGCGCAAGGTGGCCAGCGAGATCACCGCGTCGTCGGTCGAGGCGAAGATCGCGTCCAGCAGATTGTACTGCGCACCGCGCTCGTTGACATAGGCGCCGACCAGCGTGGCGCCCCAGCGCGAGGCCGTCGGCAGCGCCAGCACGTCGTAGGTCCGCACCATGCCGTCGCGCACGCAATGCGCGCTGGCCCGGTGCGGCCGCCCGTTGGCAAGCGCGCTGGTCGCTGCTTCCGACAGCGCCGTGGCGCAATCCGGCGACAATTCGGCGACGGCAATGTCCCAGCGCTCATCGCCGAGCCATTTTTGCACGTAACGTCCGCTCCGCGACAGTTCAAGCGCGCCGTCGTTCTTCAAGATCGCGATGTGATCGGCGAGCCGGCCAAGACTGCCGAGCATGACGTCCTCGTAGCGCGGCAGTCGGTCGCCCGGCTTCAACGCGGCATGCCATTTGCGCTGAAGCACCGGGATGTCGTCGAACATTTCGGCGGCCGGTTTTCCCGGCACTTTCCTCGCAGCATCCATGGCAGTCCCCAACGCACTTTGCCGGCGCATCCAATGCAGGCGCACTTAACGACATGTAAAGAGCGCGCAAGCGCGGGTTCCGTTCGGCGATTATGACACTTTTAAGTCGGGTGTTGGTTAGTGCGCGTTAGTGACTGTGACTGTGGTGCGAAGGCGAGCGTCGTGTGCCGGACGCGCAGCAACGCGAAGAGCGTTGCGGCGCGTCCGGGGCACGAGAGGGGAGTTTGGCGCGCGCTGTTTCCGCGCCGTCATTGCGATGCTCCGGTGCAGATCCGGCGGCGGTGCCGTAGGGTGGGCAAAGGCGCAAAGCGCCGTGCCCACGATTCTTCGCGAATTCGGAGACGGATCGTGGGCACGCTTTCGCTTTGCCCACCCTACGAGATCGCGTTCGTGGCGCGCAACTCAAGTCGCACACATGCGCAGGCAGCCTCGCGGCGCATGTCGCCCGAGCTTTGCTTGATCTCATCGCCCTCGATCGGAAGAAGGCGCAGGGAAGACCGGGAGCCCGCTGGCACCCGAGGTCCACTGTGCGAAGTTGTGGTAAGAAGTTTGCACAGTGGCATACAGGTGTAGCCAGGACATCCCGGCCTTCCCTGCGCAGTGGCTTTACGGCTTATGTCGTGCTCTCCCCGGGGAGCGTTGCACTATTGCCCCCGTCGCCTTCTCGGATAGCTGATGCGCGTGCCCGGTTGGGCCGCCACATCACCGCAAAGACTTGACGCCAGCCTGCGGGCGCCAGGACCACACGATTTTGCCGTACGCCGATCGCACCGGTCGTGTGCGCGACACCCTCGCTCACGGTTGCCCGCCCTGCGAAACCCTTCGCGCCGATGCCATCGGCGTCCACCGCCGCCCGGCCCGCGTTCGTGACGATCGCGATACGCCCCTCTTCCTTGGGCCGGGTTGCGCGACACATACGCCATTTCCGAAATTCGGTAAAGCGGAATATTTTCGGCGGCGCGGGTTGACCCATCGCTCGGGTGTTTCGCCCGCCGGGCACCACAAGGTCTTGTCGTCCTGATGGAGCGGCTACGACGGCGGTCCTGCCAGCCGCTCGATCACGAGATCGAGCAGCGCACGCAGACGAGCGAGTCGCTTCAGATCGCGATGATAGCCGACATAGGTGTCGCGACCGGGCGGGGGCGTGCCGATGTCGAGCGCGACCAGACGGCGATCGCTGTCGCCGAGCGGCCGCGGCAGCACGGCAAGGCCGCCACCCCTCGCGCAAAGCTCGGCCTGCACCTGCCTGTTGTTGCTGCGCGAGGCGACGTCCGCATTCGGCAGCATGCGCTTCAGCCAGACCGCGTCCGGCATCTCCGCGAATTCGGCATTCATGGTCACGACGCGAATACCGCTGCCGTCCCCCGCCCGCGGCGGTTTGCTGCCCTTCTTGCCATAGAGCGCGTAGGGAATGTGCAGCAGCTTTCTGGAGATCACCTCGGGCTCGCTGAACGGCTTGATGCGGAAGACCAAATCGGCCTCGCGCCGCGGCAGGCTGTAGAGCCGCGCATCGGTCAGCAGCTCCACCGTCACGGCGGGGTGACGCTTGCCGAACGCGGCGATCACCGGCGACAGCATCACCGTGCCGAACCAGTCCGACGAAGACAGGCGCAACAGCCCGTCGAGCTGCGTCGTCGCACCGGACGCTTGACGCTCCAGCGCGAGCGCCTCGTCCTCGATCCGCTCGGCGTGACGCAGCACGGCCGTGCCCTCGTCGGTCAGCACGAACCCGTCCGCCGTGCGCTGGAACAGCGTCTGACCCAACGACGTTTCGAGCGCGCGAAGCCGCCGCCCCATCGTCGGCTGGGTCTGGCCGATCTTCCGCGCGGCGGCGCCGAGCGTGCCTTCGCGGGCAATCGCCAGGAAAATACGCAGATCGCTCCAGTCCACCACACCACCGCCCATACGAAAATGTATGTTCATCGTACAGCATCGTTCCTTTTCATGCAAAAATTCATGAGCATATTGGCGCCGACAACTGGAGCAAGACGGTCATGATGGCACAACCGACGATGCGTGCCGGCGTGCTGGAGGCCCACAACGGCCCCTTACGCCTCTCGACGATTTCCCGACCCGAAATCGGACCGCGCGAGGTGCTGGTGCGGGTGCGGGCGAGCGGGGTCAATCCGCTGGACACCAAGATTCATGCCGGTACGGCCGCGCATGCGCGCCATCCGCTGCCGGCAATTCCCGGGATTGATCTGGCCGGGATCGTCGAGCGCAGCGGCAGCGAGGTGACGCGGTTCAAGGCGGGCGACGAGGTCTATGGCATGACCGGAGGGGTCGGCGGCGTACCGGGATCGCTGGCCGAATTCGCCGCGGTCGACGCCGATCTTCTCGCCTTGAAGCCCGCCAATCTCAGCATGCGGGAGGCTGCCGCCCTGCCCCTGATCGTCATCACGGCCTGGGAGGGCCTGATCGACCGCGCCGGCCTGAAGGCGGGCCAGAAGGTGTTGATCCACGGCGGCGCGGGCGGCGTTGGTCATGTCGCGATTCAGATCGCGCGCGCTTTCGGGGCGGACGTGTTCGCCACGGGCTCGGCGGCGCAGCGCGGCACCATCGAAGCCTTTGGCGCGGAGTTCATCGACCGCGACAGCCCGATCGAAGCCTACGTTGCGCAGCATGCCGGCGGCCGCGGCTTCGATATCGTCTACGACACCGTCGGCGGCAAGGTGCTCGACGCCTCTTTTCAAGCGGTGCGCCGCTTCGGTCATGTGGTGAGTGCCTTGGGCTGGGGCACGCATGCGCTTGCCCCGCTGTCGTTCCGCGCCGCCACCTATTCCGGCGTGTTCACGCTGCTGCCGCTACTGTCGGGCGAAGGCCGCGCGCACCACGGAAAGATCATGGCGGAGGCCACTCGCCTCGTCGAAGCCGGCAAGCTCGTGCCGCTGCTCGATCCCAGGCGCTTTACGATGGAGAGCGTCGGCGATGCCTATGAGCTGATCCGCGATCACGCGGCGAACGGCAAGCTGGTCGTCGACATCTGAGGTGAAGCCGGTCGTCGGCAGCTGCGCCCCGGCTGTCAATCCTCGCTGGAGGCCGCCGAGCGGTTGCGCAGATAGGCCTGCGACAACAGGAAGAACAACGCGCGCTCGCCATGATATTTCGCCGACGGACGGGTGCGCTCGAAACCATCGGCAAAGATCTTGCCGGACTGGTCGCACACACGCCATCGCCAGCCGAACCGCTTGCGCCTGGTCAGGATCACTTCGAACATGCCGTCGAGCTTGGTCCCCTGCTCCCCTGCCGGTCTCGCAGATTCACAAATCTGCGCCGGCCTTCCCCGTTGGACGGAAGGCCCGAGATATAACCCAGCAGGATGGAAAGAGAACAAGATTGATGATCGGAAATCGGTATCTTCCACCGGCTGTGGTGAATCCGCGAGGCGTCAGGAATAAGCCAGCGGTGCCGGTGTTTGTGGACTCCCGGCGAAGCCAGGAGTGGGCTGAGAATCATTCAAAACAGAAGACTGGATTTGCTGCCGAAGAGCCTCCTTGCACCAGCGCGCCGGACGAGCGGTAACAGGAGACGGATCGATGGTGCACGGAATGAGAAGCGCCGTGCGAGGGGAATCGGTCCGGCGTCCGGCTGGGCGGCATCACCGCCCAGACCCTACCGCGCGACCACCTCGACCTCGCCGTCGACGCCGTTCACGACGTTGAAGCCGCGCTCATAGACCTTGCCCTCGTTCTTGGCGATGGCGCGGTATTCGCCTTCGGAGAGCACCACCCGCGGAAAGGCGCCGATCGATTCCTTGATGACGTCGCCGCCCGGGGTCAGCACCGACCAGGCGGTGTTGGCGAGCGCCTCGCCGCCCCTGTCGCTGACCAGCTTGAGCGTGATCACGGCGGCGCGGTGGGTGATGGTGACGTCGGTGAGCTTGCCGGCCTGGACGCGAATGTCCGAGCGCACCACCGAGTTGGCGTCACCGTAATTGGAGACGATGTAATAGGTGCCTTCGGGGATCAGCACGACGTCGCCGGCTGCGACGTTCGGTACCAGCGAGGCGCGCTCACCGGATTCGAACTGGCTGCCCTTGTAGATCGCGAACGAGATCTGGTTCTGCGGAATCCGGCTGGTGCCGACCCGGCCCTCGATGCGCAGGCCGCCGGCCGGCAGCACGAAGGATTCGCGGTCGGTCTCGGCCTTCAGGCTGACGGTCCGCACCGCGCTGACCAGGCCGAAGGCGACGTGCACGACGTAATTTCCTGGCGGCAGCACGATGTTGGGCGAGGCGTTGCGGTCCTCGCGGATCAGCTTGAAGGTGCCGTTCTCGTCGGGACGGTCGGCAAACACGCGCCAGACCAGGCCGCTGGTGATCGCCGGCGTGTCCTTGCCGTATTTCGCGCTCAGCGACAGCACACCTTGTCCGGGCACGGCCGCATTGAGCGGCGCGGCCGGCGGCACGGTGGTGAGGGCGGGCGGCGGCATGCTCGGCGTGGCCGGCTGCATCAGGGTCGGCGGCAGGCTCGCAGGACCGGCGCCTGGTCCGGAGGGCGGCGCCAGGCTGACGGCGCCGCCGGGGTCGGGCACCGAAGCCGGAGGGACCGGCGGCGGACGATCGGAGAAAAGCTGCGCCTGCGCAGTGTCTTGGCCTGAGGTAACGAGGGCCGCGACGAGCATCAGCGCCGGCAGCAGCCTGATGCTGCGCCGCCATCCGATGATGCCGTCACCCCCGCTTGTCATGCCTCCTGCTTTTCACCGAAAACGCGGCAAATTCAAGCCTGTGAAACCCCAGGAAATACGGTGCCGGTTCGGTCTGTGGAACCCGGTTGACGCCTGCGTGATTAGTCCTGAGGCAACGCCCCTCGCCTTACTCCTGCCCGGTGCCCTGTCCAAAGCGGCATAAACCATGCTTCGCGCCCGGGATGGCGGAGTGCGAGTGCGGTGCCTAGTCTGGCGATACGGGCCTGGCCGCAGCTTTGGCCCCGGCGTAGGAGAGTTTCGGTGCTGGACATCTTGAAGGGGCGCGGCGCAAACGGCTCGAACGGTGAGAAGATTGGCCTTGGCCCCACCCGCCGTCCCATCATCGGCCTTGCCCTCGGCGGCGGAGCGGCGCGCGGCTTTGCCCATATCGGCATCCTCCGGACCCTGCTTGCCAACGGCATCGTGCCCGATGTCGTGGTCGGCACTTCCATCGGCGCCGTCGCCGGTGGTCTCCACGCGGCCGGCCGGCTCGATACGTTCGAAGACTGGGGGCGCAGCCTGCAGGGCATGCGCAACATCCTCGGCTATCTCGACATTCGCCTCAATGGCTCCGGCCTGCTCGGCGGCGAGAAGCTGGCAAGCCGACTCGAGGACGCGATCGGACAGATCCTGATCGAGGACCTCCCGATCAAGTTCGCGAGCGTCGCGACCGAAGTGCGCACCGGCCACGAGATCTGGCTGACGCGTGGCCGCGTGGTCGATGCGATGCGCGCGTCCTACGCCCTGCCCGGGATCTTCCAGCCCATGCTGATTGGCGACCGCTGGCTGGTCGACGGCGCGCTGGTCAATCCCGTGCCGGTGTCCGCCGCCCGCGCGCTCGGCGCCGAAATCGTCATCGCCGCAAATCTTTCCAGCGACATCTTCACCCATTCCACGACCATTCATGCGCATGGCGCCGTGCCGGCTCAGGTCGCGCCGGAGGTTGAGGAGCCGACGACCAAGCGGCGCTTCCCGCGGCTGTTCTCGCCCGAGAAGACCATGAAGCGAGAATTTTTCGGCGGCAACGGCCGGCCCGGCATCTCCTCGGTGATGGTCGACGCCTTCAACATCATGCAGGACCGTATCACGCGCGCCCGCCTCGCCGGCGATCCCCCGGATCTCTTGATCTCGCCGCGGATCGGCCAGTTCGGCTGGTTCGACTTCCATCGCTCCGAGGAGCTGATCGCCCACGGTGCGCGCGCCGCCGAGCGCGCGCTGGAGTCGATCCAGGAGGCGATCGATGTGCTGGCGCCGGCGCCCGCGGGGCACGCCCCGAAAGCGGACGACCAGGCCTGATCAGGCCGTCTTGATGTAGTCGCGCAGGGCTTCCTGCTCGGATTCGTATTCCTGAACCCGGCGCTTGACGATGTCGCCGATCGAGATCAGGCCGACCACCTTGCCGTTGTCGATCACGGGCAGGTGGCGGAACTTGCCTGACGTCATCATCTCCATGAGCTCGGCGACGGTGTCGGTCTCCTTGCAGGTGACGACCTTGCGGGTCATGACCTGAGCCACCGGCTCTTCCAACGCGCCGGCGCCGCGCTCGCCGAGCACGCGGACGATGTCACGCTCCGACAGGATGCCTTCGAGCCGGCTCTGGTTCATCACCAGCACCGCGCCGATCTTCTTCTCACCGAGCAGCCTGACCGCGGCGGCCAGCTTGACGTCGGGCTCGACGCTTACGATCTGGTGGCCCTTGGTATTGAGAATGGAACGTACCGTCATTGTCGCCTCCCTGAATCCGAGCCGCCCGCCTTCTCGGCGGTCCGAACTTGGTCTTCGAGTCTTCAACTAACAGTTTTGTTTAGCGCCGGTTTCACGCTCGGGCGCTTTGCGAAGCATCGCCGCCAGCGGCTCGCAGCTTCGAAACATTCTTCCCGCAAATGATGGATGAATTCGGGCCGCGCCGCAAGCGCCGCTTCAAATACGGTCTGAAACGTCCTGTGATGACGCATCCGCAGCATCGTTTCGCACGCGCGGCACCGGATCGAACAGGGCGAACAGCAACAGGCCGGCGAAAAAGCCGCCGATATGCGCCTGCCAGGCGACGCTGGTGGTTTCGGCATCGATGCCGATCGCGCCGACGCCGAAGATGATGTTGACGCCGAACCACACCGCGAGGAAGCCGATCACCCGCCCATCGCGCAGCGCCCGCAACAGCGGCAGCGCCGGGACCCTTGCCGCGGTATCGGCGTCCGAGCGGTTGAACGACAGGAAGCTGCCGCGGACGAACGCGAAGCGGATCGCGGCTGCCATCGCGCCCGACACCGAGGCGGAGGCGCCGATCATCGGCGCCACCGCGTGCTCATGGGTGAGGAGATGGGCGAGCGCGCCGGCCGCCGCCGTCACCGCCAGAAACAGGAAGAACCTGACGGCGCCAAAGCGCCGTGCCAGCGCGCTGCCGAACGGCAGCAGCCACAGCACGTTGAAGCCGAGATGGGTCAGATTGGCGTGCAGCAGCGAATAGGTGACGAAGGTCCAGACCTTGGCCCCGCTGCCGCCGGGGATCTCCAGATTGAGCAGGGAGGAATCGTAGCGCTTCGGGATGAAGCCGAAGACGTCGATGGTCCAGTTCTCGAATTCCGGCGGCAGCAGCACCCGCAGATGGATCACCGCCAGCAGGACGATATAGGCGGTCAGCGCCGGCGGCAGCGTCAGCACCGGCTCGTGCGGAGCCTCCTCATGGGCGGCAGGCAGGTCGAGCGGAGGATCTTGCGACGAATCGTGCGGGGAATCCAAGGCAGCTTCGCTTTCAGGCGATCGGAGCGATCCACCTGCAGATAGTCGCCTTTCCCGGCCTTGCGCAAGTGCACAAAAGGAAAAGGCAGGGCCCTGGGAAAGCCCTGCCTATCCGTGTCGGCCTTCCGATCCCGGAATGAAGGTGTATCCCCACCCCTCCCCGGCCCGTGGCCAAACTGTTTGACGCCCTGTGTACAGAACCTCGCCGAGAACCTGGAGAAAAGCGGCGGGGCTTGCGACCGGGATCACCATAGCAGGGCGGCGGCCGACGCAAAGCGCATAGTTAATTTAACGTTAACGATGCAAAGGCGCGCTTGAGGGAGGCGAAAACGCGCCTGCGGCATGGACGCTGCAAATCACCTCCTGCACAACAACACAAGGGATCGCGGGTGCACTGAAGCGGGACAGGTCTGTCCCTTCGAGGTTGCACCCCGGGGTAAGCGTTCAGTCATGAAACATCCGTCGAGCCGCGCGTTCTTCGCCTATTGGGACGACAAGCGTGGCGCCGCACGGGCCCCTGACCGGGCCGACATCGATCCGGCCGCGGTCCGCGGTCTGCTCGGCGACATCTTCGTGCTCTCCTGCGAGCCGAACCTCGGCTTCCCGTTCCGCGTCGCCGGCACGCGCGTCTGCGCGCTGGCGGGGCGCGACCTCAAGGACACGGGCTTTGCCGCGCTGTTCGATGATGCGAGCCGCGGCGAGATCGAGGAGATCACGACCATCGTCGCCGACGAAGCGCTGGGCGCGATCGCCGGCGTCACGGCCGCGCGCGAGGACGGCAGCAAGGCCGCTCTCGAGCTGTTGCTGCTGCCCTTCAACGCCCGCCCGCATACGCCGGTGAGCGTGACCGGCGTGCTCGCGCCGTTCGACGACGAATGCGGCGCGCTTTCAGCCTTCACCCTCACCTCCTGGCGCTACCTGCACCAGCCGGAGAAACTCCTGCCGCGCGCGATCCGGAAACTGCAGATCGCCCGCGGGCTGATGGTGTATGAGGGGCTGAGATAGTTCCCACTCCGTCACAATGGCCGCGCCGGCGCATGCGACCGTTTTTGCGGGATCTGCGTCATTCCTGGTCGTGCCGCGAAGGGTTAGTTTCCGCCTCGCGTGAGCTAACGACGGTCGGGTGACATCATGAGCTGGCGAATTCTGGCATGGAGCGCTCTCGGCTGCGTGGTGTTGCTGGCGGCGATCGGCGGGAGCTGGCTGTTGTTGCTGCCGGGCACGCCGGCTCCGGAAGCCGCGCCTGCGATATCCAGGGAGGAGACCGAGGCCACGCTGGCGGCATTGAAGCCGCCGAAGCGCAAACGCCCGCTGATCGCCATCGTCGGCATCAACGACATGACCGAGACGACCGACTATCTGATGCCATACGGCATTCTCGCGCGCGCCGACGTCGCCGACGTGCTCACCTTGGCGACCCAACCCGGACCCGTCGCGCTCTATCCCGCGCTGAAAGTGCAGCCGCATGCGACCATCGCCGCGTTCGATGCTGCGCACCCCGACGGCGCCGATTACGTCATCGTGCCCGCGATGAGCCGCGAAGACGATGCCGTAGCCTTGCAATGGATCAGAAGCCAGGCCGGCAAGGGCGCGACAATCATCGGCGTCTGCGTCGGTGCCAAGGTCGTCGCCAACACCGGGCTGCTCGACGGCCGCAAGGCCACCACGCACTGGTATTCCGTGCGCGACCTGCAAAAGCATTCTGCGATCCGCTACGTCGCGGACCGCAGGCTGGTGGTCGACCGCGGCGTTGCGACGACGACCGGCATCACCGCATCCATGCCGATGGCCCTGACCCTGGTCGAGGCCATCGCCGGCCGCGCCAAGGCGGAGGCGGTCGCCCGCGAGGTCGGACTTGCCGCGTGGGATGCGCGCCACCGCAGCGAGGCGTTCCAGTTCACCCGCCCCTTCGCGCTGACGGCGATCGCCAACACGCTCGCATTCTGGAACCGCGAGCAACTCGGAATCGCCCTGACGCCTGCTATCGACGAGGTGTCGCTCGCGCTGGTCGCCGATGCGTGGTCGCGCACCTATCGCTCGCGTGCCCTCACCTTCGCGGCGACGACAGAGGCGCAGACAAGTCGCGGCGGTCTTCGCATCCTGCCCGACGCGGCCGTCGCCGACTGGCCGGCGCAGCAGACGGTGCCGGCCGCCGTCGACCTGCCGCCGGCGCGGGCACTGGACCAGACCTTGCGCGCCATCGACGCCCGCTACGGGCCACGCACGGCCGACTTCGTCGCGATGCAGCTGGAATATCCGAGATAATTGCAGCGCGCCGGCTGCCGCGTGGAGCAGCCGACGCTCGTGTCCGCGTACCCCGCCGTTACGGCATCGCCAGGTGCCAGGCGCCGTTCAGGAAGCCGTCGCCGGTGATGTCGCCGGGCTTCTGGTCCTTGGCGAAGGTGTAGAGCGGCTTGCCCTTGTAGGCCCACTGCTTGGAGCCATCGTCGCGGGTGATGATGGTGTAGCCGTCGCCGGCTTTGTCGCTGGCCTCGGCCTTCAGCACCGGCCAGTTCGTCGCACATGGACCGTTGCAGGCCGACTTGCCGTCGGTATCCTTGTCGAAGGTGTAGAGCGTCATGCCCTTGGCGTCGGTGAGCACGTTGCCCTTGTCGGTCTTGCCCGTCTTGGTCGGCGGCGCGGCGAAGGCGGCGGGAACGATCGCGAGCGATAGAGCCAGCGCGAGCGCGAGGCGGATCGAGGACGTCATGATGTCTCCTATCATGCAATTGGCTTGCATGGGTAGGACGCCGGGCGCGGCCTCGTATTCCTCGGGCGGCAGCAAAGAAATTTTTCGCTGCGCGCCGCCGCGCGGTGGAATAAACTGGATGATGTGAGACGGAACCACGGATCGAGATGAGCAAGCCGTACTGGCGCCCAGCGCGCATATCCGATCTCGCGGCGATCGTCGCCATCGCGGCGCGGATACATCCCGATCTTCCCGAAAGAGCCGAGGTGTTCGCGGAGAAGATGCAGCTCTGTCCCGACGGATGCCGCGTGCTCGTTGCGGACGATACGATCGCCGGCTACGGCCTCGCGCATCCCTGGAAGCTGCATCAGATCCCGCCGCTCGACCGCTTGCTCGAACGGCTCCCCCAAGACGCGGACTGCCTCTACGTGCACGATGTCGCCGTGCTGCCGGACCGGCGCGGCGGCGTGGCGCGCGAATATGTCGCCGGCATCGCGAAGCTCGCGCGCGCATCCGGCATCACGGCGCTCGCATTGGTCTCGGTCTACGCCACGCGGCCGCTGTGGCAACATCTCGGCTTTCGCCCGGTGACGGCGGACGCGGCACTGCGCGCGAAGCTCGCTTCCTACGGGGAAGGCGCGACCTATATGCGGCGCGACCTCACCGCGGCGTAGCGCCCCTGCCCGACTGCGCCGATGCAGATGACGTCGCCGCCGCCATCCGGCGGCATCATCGCCGTCCGTCCCGAACGGCCGCGGCTCAGCCGCGATGCTTTTTCTTCTTCGGCTTCTTTCCCGGTGCACCCTTCACCGGCCAGGGCGTCACCGAGGGCTCCGCGCGGGCCTGCTTGTCGCGATGCTTCTTCTTTCCAAAGGGCGGCGCGTCGTCGAATCGCGGCGCGCGGTTGCCGGGCGGTTTGCCGCGCGGCTTGAATTCACGCGTCTCGCGCGGGCGCTCGTCGCGGCGTTCGCGATGATCGCCATCGGCTCGCTCGCGAGCCGGCGCGTGTGACCGTTGCTCCGGCGACGCCTGTCGCTGCGGCGCGTCCGCCATCGGCTCGATACGGATGCTGTCTTCCTTGTCCGGTCGCTTGATCTTTGCGGCGAACGATTCCGCGGCCTGCGCGGAGATCTCGAACTCGGTCGTGGTGTCCATGATCTTGATGGCGCCGATGTCGCGCTTGTCGATGCCGCCGCGGCGGCAGATCATCGGCAGCAGCCAGCGCGCTTCCGCATTCTTGCGCCGCCCGATCGCGGCGCGGAACCAGACGCTGCCGTCGGCCATGCTGTGCTTCGACGAGGCTTTTCCGGACTTCGCTCGCGGCCTGGCGGCACGATCGTCGCCACTTTCGCCTTGGACGCCTTGGCCGTGAAATCTGTCCCGTCCGCGCTCCTCGCGCGGCCGACCGCTCCGCTCGCCGGGATCGATGATGTCCTCGGGCGACGGCAGCCGCGCGCGATAGAGCCGCGCCAGTGCGGCGGCGATATCCTCGGCCGACCGCTCGGCGAGCAGCGCCTGCGCCAGCACGAGATCGTCGGCGGTCGTTTCCTCGGTGAACAACACGTCCTTCATGCGCGCGTGGTCGAGCTTGCGGATCTCGTCCGCCTGCGGCGCCGTGCCCCAGACCGCGTCCACCCCTGCGAGATTGAGCAGCAGCTCCGCGCGCCGTCGGCGGGCGGGCGGCACCAGCAGAACGCTCGTGCCCTTGCGACCGGCGCGCCCGGTGCGGCCCGAGCGGTGCTGCATCACCTCGGCATCGTTGGGCAGGTCCGCGTGGATGACGAGATCGAGGCTCGGCAGATCGATGCCGCGGGCGGCGACGTCGGTCGCGACGCAGACGCGGGCGCGTCCGTCGCGCAGCGATTGCAGCGCCAGGGTTCGCTCGTTCTGCGTCAATTCGCCCGAGAGAGCGACGACGGCAAAGCCGCGCTCCAGCAGCGCCGCCTGCAAATGCCTGACCGCATCGCGCGTGCTGCAAAACACCAGCGCGCTCGGCGCCTCGAAGAAGCGCAGCACGTTGACGACGGCATGCTCGACGTCGGCGGGCGCGATCCGGATCGCGCGGTACTCGATGTCGGCGTGGCCGCCTTCGTCACCGGCGACCTCGATCCGAAACGCCTGATGCTGGTATTGCTTGGCCAGCGCGACGATGCCGCGCGGGAACGTCGCCGAGAACATCAGGGTGCGGCGCGTATCCGGCGTGGTCTCGAGGATGAATTCCATGTCCTCGCGAAAGCCGAGATTGAGCATCTCGTCGGCCTCGTCGAGCACCACCGCCTTCAATTCGGAGATATCGAGACGGCCGCGGCGCAAATGGTCGCAGAGCCGGCCCGGCGTGCCGACGACGATATGAGCGCCGGCCGCAAGCTCGCGCTGCTCGCGGCGCGGATCCATGCCGCCGACGCAGGAGACCACGCGCCCGCCCGTATGCCCATAGAGCCAGGCGAGTTCGCGCTGGACCTGCATCGCGAGCTCGCGGGTCGGCGCCACGATCAGGGCGAGCGGAGCGGCCGCGGATCCGAACTGCTCGGCATCGCCGAGCAGGTCCCTGGCCATGGCGAGACCATAAGCGAGGGTCTTGCCGGAGCCGGTCTGGGCCGAAACCAGGAGGTCGCGATCGGCGGCTTCGTCCGCGAGCACGGCGAGCTGGACGGGGGTCGGAGAATCATAATTCCGCTCGGCCAAAGCGCGGGCGAGCGGCGGGGTCAGGGCCGGAAAAGACACGGGATGGAGAACCTTGGTTAATTCAGGCGCGGCACAGCGAGCCGAGAGGCCTGAGGCTGACGTGCGCGGCAATCGGCCCGGCCGCACGCTGGCGATTTGATCTGGCCGCTCTTTACGCCAAGCGCGCGGGAATCACCATGCCTATGTTGCATGGCTTGGCGGAGAGCCGCGCCTTGGAGGTTGCAGCGGATTTTTGCGGCGACCTTGGCTAACATCGGCGCAACCGGATCTGGCGGCGACTGAGCCGAGATCGGACCCAACGAGATGGAGCGCACAACGATGCGATTGGCAGTCATTTCCGATATCCACGGCAACCTTGCTGCGTTGGAGGCCGTGCTGGCCGACATCAAGGCGCGTGGCGTCGATCGTATCGTGAACCTCGGCGATTGCGTCACCAGCCCGTTGTGGCCGAAAGAGACCTTCGAAGCCCTGCAAGCGCTGTCGTTGCCGACCGTGCGCGGCAACCATGACCGCTGGATCGAGGAATTTCCGGACGACAAGCTCTCGCCGGCAGGCCTGTTTGCCCGCAACGCATTGACCGCGGAGCAGCGCCGGGCGCTGCACAGCCTGCCCTCCCAGCTGCGGCTGGACGACGCCATCCTGGCCTGCCATGGCACGCCCGAGAACGACACGACGTGCCTGCTGGAGGAATCGCTCGACGACGGCCGCTTTGTGCCGGCACGCCGCGACGTCCTGGAGGCGCGCCTCGCGAGCGAACCGTCGGCGCGCGTGGTGCTGTGCGGTCATAGCCACCGCCAGGCGGTCGTTCAGGGTCCCGGCGGCCGCCTGGTCCTCAATCCGGGAAGCGTTGGCTGCCCGGTCTTCGCGGACCTTCCCATCGCAGCAAAACTCGAACACCGCTCACCTCACGCCCGCTACGCAATCCTCACGAACAGAAACAAGCGCTGGCAGGCCGAGCTGCTGGCCCTCGAATATGATTGGGACGCCGCCTCGGCGCGCGCTCTCGCCAACAATCGCCCGGAATGGGCGCATGCGATGTTGACCGGGAGCGTCACATAGCCGGCTGCGCCGAGCGCGCAGCGCTCAGATCTCCGCGTAGACCTCCAGCAGATTGCCGTCGGGATCGCGGAAGAACAGCGTGCGGTGGCCGAAGGATTGGTTCGTCGGCGGCGATACCAGCGCAACGCCCTGCCGCACCAGCTCCTCCGCGCACGCATCGACCTCGGCCGCGGACACCTTGAAGGCCAGTTGCAGCGCCGCGCTGCCCGCCGGCGTCGGCGCGTCAGTCGCTGTGCGGCTCGGCCGTGCCAGCGCCAGCGTGTTGGGGCCCAAGCCGTACTCGATCCAGTTCGCAGAGAGCTCGCGCAGCAGCGGGAAGGCAAGAACGTCCTCGTAGAACCGCCGCATCGCCGCCATGTCGCGCACGAAGATGACGGTGTAGTCGATCGCGCGGATGGCATGGAAGGGCGATCGAGCCTGCGGGTTGGATGCGTCTGTCATCGTGGCTCTCGTTGGTATGCCGGCACGTGGCCCGCGGATCACGTGCCGCGGCAGGCCATCACTCCACCAGCTCCGGCCACGGCACGATGGTCGACTTCACCGTCTTCATCGCCATCGCGTCCTTCACGGCCTGCGCGACGCCGTCCTCCGTGAAAGGATAGATGGTCTGCATCTTCAGCCAGGGATATTTGTCCGCGGTGCGGTACAGCATGTCGACGCCGAGCGGCAGGTCGTTGCCGGTGAAGCCCCAGGAGCCCAGCACGTTGAGGTCCTTGGTGCAGATGCGGTGCCAGGACGTGTCGATCGAGCCGGCGTCGGTGAACTGGCCCATCTCGACATAGGTGCCGCCGTCGCGCAGCATCTCGATGCCTTCGGGGCCCGCGGTCGGATGACCCGAGCAGTCCATCACGAGATCGGCGCCGAAGCCGCCCACGATCTCGCGGACGCGCGCGATGCGCTGCTGCGGCGACTTGAGCTCCTCGATGTTCACGGTTGCCTCCGCGCCGAACTCGCGGGCGAGCTTGAGCCGCGGCTGCTCCGGCGCGCCGACGCAGATCACACGCCCTGCCCCCATCTCCCTGGCGGCTGCGACCGCCAGAATGCCGATCGGGCCCGAGCCCTGGATCACCACCGTGTCGCCCCAGGAAAAGCCGCCGGCGCGGGCCGCGCGGTTGAAGGCGCGGATGCAGGAGGTCAGCGGCTCGGACAGTGCGCCCAGGCGCAGCGACATGTCGTCGGGCAGCTTGTAGATCTTGGTGCCCGGCAGCATGTCGAGGTCGACATAGACGTATTCGGCCCAGCCGCCCCACATATGCGGCGCCTTGTCGAAGCCGAGATAGCGGCCGTAGTAGACCGGCGTCAGGCACTTGTTCGCGGTCTGCGGGTAGTGGATGCAGTAATAGCAATGGCCGCAGGGCATCAAGGGCGGGATCATCACCTTCGAGCCGACGGTCAGCGGCTTGCTCATGAAGTCCTCGGTGAACTCGTCGCCGCATTCGACGATCACACCGCCGAGCTCATGCCCGAGCGTGAACGGCCACGGCAGCGGCTTCGGCCAATGTCCTTTCAGGATATGCAGATCGGTGCCGCAGACGCCGCAAGCGCCGACCTTGATCAGCGCGGCCTTCCTGCCGACCTTCGGCCACGGCACGGTGCGGATGACGGGCTCCGAGCCGGGACCTGAATGGGTGCAGACGCGGATCTGTTGCATGGCTGTTTCCTCGCTGCCCGTCTGTTATGGTTGGTTGGTGCGGGCCTAAGGCGAAGCGTATGTGAGATGGGCGGTCGTGCCAAGCCGAAGTCGTAGCCCGCATGGAGCAACGCGGAATGCGGGACCGGCGGTCCCGGATTGCGCCACGCTCCATCCGGGCTCCGGTGCTGCTACACACTCCGCCGCCATCCTGAGGGGCGAGACGTGCGGCGCGCAGAGTCGAGCGTGGAGCCTCGAAGGATGACGGCGGAGTGTGTAGCCACAGTGCATGGCAGATGGTCATACACCCAATTGTCTTGAGCGCCGATTAGCGAACGTGTAAGGCGCCGATAGTCTCACCCCAGGTATTCCCTTGAATCCCCTGCCCCAAAATCCCGTGGCCACGTCCGGCTCGTTCGCGGCCATGAAATCGGCGCCCTACCGTCTCCAGTTCGGCTCTTACGTGCTGGCGATGATGGCCGACAATATCGAGCACGTGATCAGCTATTGGGTGGTATTCCAGAAATTCCATTCACCGGCGCTGGCCGGTTTTGCGGTGCTGTCGCACTGGCTGCCCTTCCTGCTGTTCTCGGTCGCGGTCGGCGGGCTCGCCGACCGGTTCGATCCGCGCCGCATCATCCAGTGCGGCATGCTGCTGTTCATCGTCGCGTCGAGCGGATGGGGCTTCTTCTTCCTCACCGACACGATCCAGATGTGGCATGCGATGCTGCTGCTGGTGATCCATGGCTGCGCCGGCGTGCTCTGGCAGACGCCGAACCAGCTCTTGCTCTACGACCTCGTGGCGCCTGCGGATCTACCGAGCGCGGTGCGGCTGAACGCGATGGCGCGCTATCTCGGCATCCTGGTCGGGCCGGCGGTGGGCGGGATCATCATGCTGACGCTCGGCACCTCCTACGGCATCATCTTCAACACGCTGTTCTACCTGCCGATGCTGTTCTGGCTGTTCTGGGCGCCCGTGCGCGACAAGAGCGTCGCGGCGCGGCGCTTTGCCGTGCGCGGCCTTGCCGACATCGTGCTGACCGTCCGCGCCATCGGCACCCAGCCGGTGCTGACGGCGATGACGTGGCTGGCCGGCCTCACCTCCTTCATGATCGGCAATGCCTACCACGCCCAGATGCCGGGCTTTGCCGGCGATCTCGGCCATGGCGATCCCGGCGTCTCCTACAGCGTGCTGCTCGCGGCCGACGCCGCTGGTGCGGTGCTCGCCGCTATCGCGCTGGAATCCTGGGGACGCCTCAAGGGCACGCCGCGCACGGCGATCATGCTCGCGATGCTCTGGAGCCTGGCGCTGCTCGGCTTCGCACTGGTGCCGGTCTATCCGGTCGCGATCGCGCTCTTGTTCTGCGCCGGGTTCTTCGAGCTGTCGTTCAACACCATGGCGCAGGCGCTGGTGCAGTTGAATGCGCCGCACGACATTCGCGGCCGGGTCGTCGGCCTTTATAATACGGCCGGCCTCGGCATGCGCGCCTTCAGCGGCATCACGGTCGGGCTGTTTGGCGCGGCGATCGGTATTCACTGGTCGCTCGGCCTGTCGGCCGCGCTGCTGCTGGCAATGCTGGTCGTGCTGCAATTACGGGCGACGAAGCCGGCGTGAGCGGGCTTTGGGTGTGGCTTTTCGGGCGCATTGTGTCTGTCCGTGACCGCCGCGGCCGATCCTAACGCGGCATTAACCCTATGCACCTTAGGGTCGTCCCGGACTCCGCCCGGGCGGGGGGTCGGGTGTTGAAAATGGCGTTGGCGAACAAGAAATTTCTACCGGCCGCCGAGGAGCGTCGGCGCTTCCAGCGGGTGAAGGTGCACCTGCTCGGCCGCTACATGCTGCCGGACCGCCGCGAATTCCCTTGCCAGGTGATCAACATGTCGCCGGGCGGCCTCGCGCTGCTCGCCCCCGGCATCGGCAATGTCGGCGACCGCGTGGTCGCCTATCTCGACCATATCGGCCGCGTCGAGGGCAAGATCACCCGCATCATCGACAACGGCTTCGCCATGACGATCGGGGCGACGCCGAGGAAGCGCGACAAGCTCGCGGCCCAGCTGACCTGGCTCGCCAACCGCGACATCCTCAACCTGCCGGAAGACCGCCGTCACGACCGTATCGTGCCGCGCAACCCGATCGCGGTGCTGACGCTCGAGGACGGCACCAAGATGACCTGCCGCATCATCGACCTCTCGCTGTCGGGCGCCGCCATCGCCGCGGAGAACCGGCCGCCGCTGAAATCGACGGTCCTGCTCGGCCGGGTCCAGGGTCGCGTGGTCCGAAACCTCGAAGACGGCTTCGCGCTGGAGTTCCTGCACGAGCAGCCGATCGAGACACTCGAAGAGAGCGTTACCGCGCGGTAAAGCGCCAGCGCGCGAAAACCCCCATATTTCCAGCCCTGAAGGCGGCCTCCGCGATGCGGACGCCGCCTTTTTCATGCCTCTCGCCGCCTCTTGCGCGGGTTAACGCGCGGCCGTTTACAGATGGAAACAGCGGTTCCGGCAGCGTTTGCGCGTTAATCGATAAAATTTGAATCAATTGCAGTTGTTTCAAATTTTATGAGAATTCGATTCAAGTATAGATCGAATTCGCCGCAGGTTTTACTTGCATTCGTCTCGACTTGACTTGGTCGACTTAGCGGCAACGCAAAAGCTCCGTGCGAAATGTGGTCCCAACAAGAAACGGGGGCCGCAATGTTTGACTTCAGGGGACAGGGGAAGGGGCTGGCGCTGGCCGCCATGCTCTTCGGGATCAGCGCGGCAGCGCAGGCCGGCGAAGGCCGTCTGCTCTACGCGAGCCTCGGTGATACCACGCGTGCACCGATCGGCTGGGTCGAATTCTGTGCGGACAATACCGCCCAGTGCCAGGGCGCACCGGCGCAGCCGCGCGACATCGTGATGTCGCAGGGCGCATGGCGCGACCTCGTCAAGGTCAATCGCTGGGTCAACGAGACCGTCAAGCCTCTGACCGACCAGGAGCACTGGGGCGTGATCGAGAAATGGTCGTTGCCATCGGACGGTTACGGCGACTGTGAAGACTACGTGCTGTTGAAGCGCAAGATGCTGATCGATGCCGGATGGCCGCGCCAGGCCCTGCTCATCACCGTCGTGCGCGACAAGAAGGGCGAAGGACACGCGGTGCTGACGGTGAAGACCGACAAGGGCGAGTTCGTTCTCGACAATCAGAACGAGAACGTCGTTGCCTGGACCGAGACCGGCTACCGTTTCGTCAAGCGCCAGTCGCAGAGCGATCCCAACGTCTGGGTCTCGCTCGGCGATACCAAGCCCGCGGTCTCCACCGCCAGCGCCAGAGACTGAGCAAGAGATCAGGAACGAGACAACAGGTTACGCGACCCGGTCACATCCCCACCCACGCTGCACGACGCGCCCCGGGGACAGGCTGGGCTCCAAAAAAGTTGCGCCCAGCCATCCCCCAATGGCTGGGCGCAACTTTTTTGGAGCCCAGCCTGTCCCCGGGGAGCGTCGTGCAGCGTGTAACGCTGCGTCGCTGAATCGGGACCCGGTTTGCGAACAGCGATGAGCCCCGGTTCAGCAGCACATCATTGCATGCTGCGCCCCGGGGCGTGGCAATCACCCCAGCACGTCCGCAAGCCGCAGCTCGTCGGCCGCGGGATCCTTCAGGAACAGCTCGGCTTCGATCTCGTCCAGGTGCGACAGCATCTGCGCGCGCGCGACTTGCTTGTCGCGCTTGCGAATGGCGGCAACGATGCCGGCGTGATGCTCGGTGCCGCAGGCCGGCGTGTCGTGGCGGCGATAGAGCAGAATGATGAGCGAGGAGCGCGCGATCAGCTCCTTCAGGAAGCCGAGATAGATGCTGTGCCCGCTCATCTCGGCGACGAGACGGTGAAACTCCCCGGAGAGCCGGACCGAGGCGCGGGCATCGCCGCGCAGCTCGGCCTCGCGTTCCTCGGCAAGATGCCGCTGGAGGCGATCGATCCAGTCCGACGTCACCGCATCGACGGCGTGATCGACGATGGTGGGCTCGATCAGGCGGCGCGCCTCGAACACCTCGCGGGCATCGGCCGGCGTCGGCCGCGCGACGAAGGCGCCGCGGTTCTTCTCGATGTTGACGATGCCCTCATGCGCGAGCTGCTGAAGCGCGGTGCGGACCAGCGTGCGGCTTGCGCCGTAGATCTCGCCGATCTCGTCCTCGCCGAGCTTGGTGCCCGGCAGCAGGCGGTGCTCGAGGATCGCAGCGGTCACACCCTCCCGGATGCGGCTGACGCGATCGTTCGCATCAGGCGCGTCGGATTTGGGACGGTGCTTGGCGGCCATGAGTTCGAGGTTGGGCTTGAGGGCTCGATCGACGACGTTCGCTGGCGAATGTTAGTCGACGAGCTGTATGCAATCACAGGCGAAAGTTTATACAATCCGCGCCCGTTTCGTGTGCAGGTGATTGCGCACAGGGCGGACGGGACAGCGGGCCCGGATTCGATCTAACGATCTGACTCCGCTGCACAGTTTCGCAATTCGGCCGGCGAGGCGGCGGTTGGCACGGACCTTGCGGAGAGAGCAGCAAGCAAGCCCCTCCTTGGACACGCCATGGCCACTCCCGCCGCCCTCGAACTGGTCGCCGTCACCAAGCGCTATGACACGACGCTGGCGGTCGACACCGTCAATCTGAAGATCCCGGCCGGCACCTATTGCTGCCTGCTCGGCCCGTCCGGCTGCGGCAAGACCTCGACCTTGCGCATGATCGCGGGCCACGAGGCCGTCAGCGAGGGCGACATCATCCTGGGCAGCCAGAACGTCACCGACCTGCCGCCGGCCGATCGCGGCACGGCGATGATGTTCCAGTCCTACGCGCTGTTTCCGCATCTTACCGTGCTCGACAACGTCGCCTTCGCCCTGAAGATGCGCGGCATCGACAAGCCGACACGCCACAAGCGCGCCGGCGAGCTGCTGGAGCTGGTGGCAATGAGCCAATATGCCGGCCGGCTGCCGGCGCAGCTCTCCGGCGGCCAGCAGCAGCGCGTCGCGCTGGCCCGCGCGCTGATCACCGAGCCGCAGATTCTCCTGCTCGACGAGCCGCTGTCCGCGCTCGATCCGTTCCTGAGGGTGAGGATGCGCGGCGAGCTGAAGCGATTGCAGCGCGAGCTCGGCATCAGCTTCATCCAGGTCACCCACGGCCAGGAAGAGGCGATGGCGCTCGCCGACCACATCGTGGTGATGAACCACGGCCGGATCGAGCAGCAGGGCACGGCCCGCGACATCTTCCACCATCCCCGCACCGAATTCGTGGCGCGCTTCATCGGCGGCCACAACGTGCTCAGCGACGCCGGCAGCCTCATCGCCGTGCGCGCCGATCAGCTCGGCATCGCGCCGTTTGCTGACGGCGCGTTCGGCGCGCCGGCGCTGCTGACCCAGACCGAGTACCAGGGCTCCTACATCGCTGTCTCGCTCACGCTCGACGACGGCACCGCCCTGTTCTCCCACGTTCCCGAAGCCACTTTCGACGTCCACCCGTTCCGTCCGGGCGATCGCGTGCTGGCCACCTGGGACCCCGCCAAGGCGCAACGCCTGCAATAGCGCCCTTGATCTTGGAAAAATGCGCAACACTAGAGGAGTGAGGGAAATGACCGAGACGACCAGGACAACCGGCCTCAGCCGCCGCACGCTGCTCAAGGGCACCGCAAGTCTTGCCGGCCTCGCCGCCGGCTCCGGCGCCATCACAGGCTTTCCCTATGTGAAGTCGGCCGATGCCAAGGTGCTGCGCTATCTCGGCACCGCCGTGAACGAAGGCGACGACATCTCCAGGCAGTGCCTGAAGGACACCGGCATCAAGATCGAATACATCACCGCGACCACCGACGACGTCACCAAGCGCGTGATGACCCAGCCGAACTCCTTCGACGTGCTGGACACCGAATATTTCTCGCTGAAGAAGATCGTGCCGTCGGGCAACATCCTCGCGCTCGATGCCCGCAAGATCAAGGAATTCGGCAACATCACGCCGGTCTTCACCAAGGGCGAGACGCCCGGCGGCAAGAAGATCGGCGGCCAGGGCACCGCGCCCTGGAAGGTGCTCTATCTCGAGGGCAAGGATTCCAAGAAATTCGCGACGTCGGCGACCGAATTCGTCACGCTGATCCCGACCGTCTACAATGCCGACACGCTCGGCATCCGGCCCGACCTCATCAAGCGGCCGATCAGCTCCTGGTCCGAGCTGCTCAACCCCGAGTTCAAGGGCAAGGCCTCGATCCTCAACATCCCCTCGATCGGCATCATGGACGCCGCGATGGTCGTGGAAGCCTCCGGCAAGTACAAATATGCCGACAAGGGCAACATGACCAAGGAAGAGATCGACCTCACCATGAAGGTGATGACCGAAGCCAAGAAGGCCGGCCAGTTCCGCGCCTTCTGGAAAGACTTCAACGAGAGCGTCAACCTGATGGCCTCGGGCGAGACCGTGATCCAGTCGATGTGGTCGCCGGCGGTGACGAAGGTGCGCTCGATGGGCATCCCCTGCACGTTCCAGCCGCTCAAGGAAGGCTACCGCTCCTGGGCCTCCGGCTTCTGCGTTTCCAAGGGCGTCTCGGGCGCCAAGCTCGAATGGGCCTATGAGTTCGTGAACTGGTTCCTGTCCGGCTATGCCGGCGCCTATCTCAATCGCCAAGGCTATTACTCCGCCGTGCTCTCCACCGCGAAGGCGCATATGGAGCCCTACGAGTGGGCCTATTGGATGGAAGGCAAGCCGGCCGAGAAGGACATCAAGGCGCCCGACGGCTCGCTGCTGGAGAAGGCCGGCGCGGTGCGCGACGGCGGCTCCTACGAGGACCGCATGGGCGGTGTCGCCTGCTGGAACGCGGTGATGGACGAGAACGACTACATGGTCCGCAAGTGGAACGAGTTCATCGCGGCGTAGCGGACATGTCCGAAGAAGTCCTGCAACAGGCAGCCCCGGGCCTGATCCCGGGGTCGGGCACAGCGCGCGCCGCCAAGCCGACGCGCCTGTCGCCGTCCTCCATCTCCTGGCTCCAGGCCGGGCCGATGATGCTGGTGTTTCTCGCCTTCTTCCTCATTCCGCTCGCCTTCGTCGTCATCGTCTCGTTCTGGGATTACAACGAATACCAGCTGCTGCCGGCTTTCTCCGGCCGCGGCTACACCGACACGTTCGAGGGCTGCCTTGCGCAGCTGCCCGAGCTCTGCACGATCGGCAAGACCTATCTGAAGACGCTGAAGCTCTGCTTCATGGTGTGGGCCATCACGCTGTTCATCGGCTTCTGGGTGGCCTACTTCCTCGCCTTCCACGTCAGGTCCAAGACCTGGCAGATGGGATTGTCGCTGCTGTGCACGATCCCGTTCTGGACTTCCAACGTGATCCGCATGATCGCCTGGATCCCGCTGCTCGGGCGCAATGGCCTGGTGAACTCGGGCCTGATGAAGACGGGGCTGATCAACCACCCGATCGAATGGCTGCTGTTCTCCGAATTCTCGGTGGTGCTGGCGCTGGTGCACCTGTTCACCTTCTTCATGGTGGTGCCGATCTTCAACTCGATGGTGCGCATCGACAAGTCGCTGATCGAGGCCGCCTATGATGCCGGCGCCAGCGGCTTCCAGACCCTTGTCAACGTCATCATTCCGCTGTCCAAGCCCGGCATCGTGATCGGCTCGATCTTCGTCATCACCATCGTGATGGGCGATTTCATCACCATCGGCGTGATGGGCGGCCAGCAGATCGCCGCCGCCGGCAAGATCATTGAGACGCGGGTGAATGCGCTGCAATTCCCGGCCGCCGCAGCCAACGCCGTGATCCTGCTCGCCATCACCTTCCTGATCATCACCATGATGTCGCGCATCGTCGACATCAAGAAGGAGCTCTAGGGCATGACGGAAGGACGCCCGCGCTCGTTCTACGTGCTCGCGATCTTCTTCGCGGCCTATGTGCTGTTCCTGTACGGCCCGATGATCGCGATCTACGTGCTGTCGTTTCAGGGGCCGCAGGGCGGCCTCACCTTCCCGATGAACGGCGTCTCGACGTTCTGGATCGCAAAGCTGTTCCAGGGCACAGGCATCGTCGATCTCGGCGCGGCGTTCCGCCGCTCGCTGCTGCTCGGCGTCATCGTGATGATCGTCACCGTCGTGCTGTCGGTCGCCGCCGGCATGGCCTTCCGCAGGAAGTTCAGGGCGCAAAGCATCCTGTTCTACTCGGCGATCGCCAGCCTGATCGTTCCCTCGATCATCACCTCGCTCGGCATCTCCCTCGAATTCCGCATCATCGACGACCTGATCAAGGCGCATTGGAACGAGAATTTCGAGACCTCGATGGGCCTGCTCACCTCCGGGCTCGGCGCGCACCTGACCTGGACGCTGCCGTTCGGCCTGCTCATCATGTTCGCGATCTTCAACCGCTTCGACCCGCGGCTCGAGGAAGCCGCGCGCGATCTCGGCGCCACGCCATGGCAGACGTTCCGCCATGTCGTGCTGCCGATCATCCTGCCGTCGGTGATCGGCATCGGCCTGTTCGGTTTCACGCTGTCGTGGGACGAGCTCGCGCGCTCCAGCCAGGCGATCGGCGCGGTGAACACGTTGCCGCTCGATCTCCAGGGCCTCACCACCACGGTGACGAACCCCGACATCTATGCGCTCGGCACCGTGATTTCGGCCGTCTCCTTCACGGTGATCGCCCTTGCGCTCGGCACCATCCACGTGCTCAACAAGCGGCAGGCGGCCAAGGGCTCGGATGCCGGCCAGGGACTCGTCTAACAATGCGCTCGTCTGAGGGACTTGTCTGATCCGATGCGGCTTCACGTCGTCAATCCCAACACCACCGCGTCGATGACGGCGAAGATCGCTGCTGCGGCGCGCAGCGTCGCCCTGCCCGCCACGGAGATCGACGCGCGGCAACCGACGATGGGCCCGGTCTCGATCGAGGGATTTTACGACGAAGCCTTCGCCGTGCCCGGCATGCTCGGCTGCATCCGCGAGGCCGACCGCGACGGTGCGGACGCACACGTCATCGCCTGCTTCGACGACACCGGCCTCGATGCCGCGCGCGCCGCCGCAAAGGCGCCGGTGATCGGCATCGGCGAAGCCGGCTTCCACATGGCGAGCCTGATCGCCGCGCGCTTTGCCGTGGTGACGACGCTCGGTGTCTCCGTCGTGCCGATCGAGCACAATCTGCGGAAATACGGCCTCGCCGATCGCTGCGCCCGCGTCCACGCCGCCGAGGTCCCGGTGCTCGCGCTGGAAGAGCGCAATAGCGATGCGCTGGCGAAGATCTCCGCGGAGATCGAGGCCGCGATCCGTGACGACCGCGCTGAGGCCATCGTGCTCGGCTGCGCCGGCATGGCCGATCTCGCCGCCGAACTCGCCGCCACGCACGGCCTGCCCGTGATTGACGGCGTCGCGGCGGCGGTGACGCTGGCGGAATCGCTGGTGCGGCTGGGCCTGAAGACCTCGCGCCTCGGGCCCTACGCGGCGCCGCGATCGAAGCCCTATGATGGACTGCTGTCGCACTTCCGGCCGTAACCGCAGCACCACATACCTATGGGCGGCATGAGCAGAGGGTCAGTGTGCCCGGCCGACAACAGCGCACGCTTTTCGCGGCATCGAGTTCCACATTCGTTGTCGCGCTTGCTGCAACCTGCGAATCTGCCCGGACTCAGATTCGGTGCGCACGTGGGGGCGGAGCATGGCGAGAGACTTGATCGCAAAGTTTGCTGGAGCACTGGCATGGGCTGCTGTCGCAGGTTCGGCGCTGGCCGCCGACATGCCGGCGAAGGCGCTGCCGGCAGTGCCGTCATGGTCTGGATTCTATGCCGGCGTGTCGCTCGGCGCCCGCTGGGCGGCCAGCGACTGGCACACCAGTGACATCGCCCCGAACTTCGGTGCCGGTGCATTCGCACCGACAGCCGGCACCGGGGGCGCAATCGACAGCGTAGCGGCCAGGTTCGGGGGCTATCTCGGCTACAACGCTCAGATCTCGACATCCTGGATCGCCGGCGTCGAGGCCGATTTTGGGTGGGCCGACAACAAGAAGACGATGAATCCTATACCGGGGACGACCGGGCTCTTCTTCGGAGCACCCTTGATCGGACTTCCATCCGGCAGCGTGCGGGAAACATGGGACGGCAGCCTCCGCGGCCGTCTCGGCTATCTGGTCGCGCCCGCCATCTTGGTCTACGGCACGGGCGGCGTGGCGTGGCAGCACCTCGAACTGAACGCCAGTTGCACCGTGGTTCCCGGAAACTCGTTCTGCTTCGGCGCTTCTCACAACGAAACTCTTCCGTCGACGCGGGTCGGATGGACCGTCGGCGGCGGCGTCGAGCACATGATCGGCGGTCATTGGCTCGCGCGCGTCGATTACCGATACGCCGATTTCGGGACGTGGACCCAAACGTTCTTCGCCGCAGGCGGGACCGGAATCGGGTTCGACGACCGCTTCACCGCCCACGTCAGGGCCCGCACCCATACTGCGACGGTCGGCCTCGCCTACCGATTCTGATGCGGAAGCACTAACGAGCGAAGTCCCGATCAACGGTCAGCAACGCGTCCTCGGGCGGACGGCCGCGACCCGGATTGACCGAATCTCACGAAACGCGGCGGAAAAGGTGTTATCGAACCTCCTTTTCTGCACGTATCTTCCCCTTGAGCCCAACCAGCCTCTTTTTGGTCCCATTCCTTGCCGACACGTAACGCTTTCGGGACGCCCCGGCCGCCTCAGGGCTGCCGGTCTTCGCCACTCACCAAGTTTCAATTTGGGTTTTGTCAGCGATGATCGATCTCGCCCAGGACACACCGTCCAACCCGCTTCTCCGTCTCGGCGCCCAGCCCATCGCGCTGACCGCCGCAGCGCTCCTGCTCCTGATCGCCGGCGTCACCTCGATCGCGATCTGGCGTGCCTATACCGGCGCCGCGCCCGAGACCGACCGGGTGGTGGCATCGCGGCAGCTCCAGGCGCGGACCGCGCAGGCTTCCGAGCAGCTGGTCGAGAAGACCAAGGGGCTGGAGGCGACCCAGCAGGAATCGATCGACCAGCTCCAGGTGGTGCAGGATCAGCTCCAGACGATGAAGCGGCTGATGGCGGCGCAGCAGGCCGACACCAAGCGGCTGTCCGAGCAGGTGGCATCGCTGAACGAGTCCATCGACGGCCTGCGGCAGTCATTCGCCAGCGCGCGAGCCACCGACGTCGAGGCGCCCGCGGTTACCCGCAGGAAACCGGTGCGGCACCGCGCCCAGGCCAGCGCGCGCAAGCGCTCGCGCGGCTAGGCAACTCACGGCAGCGCCCGTAATTTTTTCGACTTGTGAACTGGATCACATTCGCCCGTGTGATTCCGCGCGATGCTCCCGGTTACCGGATGGCGTGAGCCGATTTCAATGTCCGGGGCTGGCAAGGTCGTTGACGGTATACTGCGTCAACGGCCTTGTTTTTTAGTGGGGTCAGCATCTCGCCAAGGGCGCTATTCGCAGACATCCACACGGCGATACCGCCATCCCGCAGGGGTCATGACGCGCTTCCGCACGACGTAGCAGCCGCCGTAGCCATCGTTGTAGGCGGGACCATAGTCGTCGGGAACGGCGTAATAGGGGTAGCCGTAACCATAGCCGTAATAGCCGCCGTACAGGCCGGCACCCGCGATCCCCGCTCCGATCGCCACGCCGGGCCAGAAGCCACCGCCACGCCAATGGCCGCCATGGCCCCAACCACCACCGCCATGCCAGTGGCCGCCATGTCCGAACCCGCGCGCCTCGGCCGCTTGCGGCACTGCGAGCCCGACCACTGCCACGGCCAGCGCCGCCATCATCATCCTGCGTAACATCACTCGATCCTCCGCGTGGACACGCTCCACGCTTCAAGCGGGACCAAGCTAACGCCATCAGGACATTCCGGACAGCCACACTGCCTCACTTCCGCGCGAGCATTCAGCAGCCGCGGCAGATGCTCTTGAGCTTCTTGTCGAGCAGGCGATTCTCGGCATTGACGGCGGCGTCCGTCCCGCCGCCAGTGGCGGCAGCGCCTCCGCCGCCGGGGCCGGACGATTGAGCCGTGCCGAGGCTGTTGGTGCCGGGCGGCGGCGCCGGCGAATTGGCGACACCTCCGGTCGACCCTGCGGCGCCACCGCTCGTTCCGCCAGAGCCGCCAGCCGCCTGCGCGAAGGCGACGGCCGGCATCGCCGCAAGCGCGAGGATCAGGATCAGGGTTCTTGTCGAGACGGCTACAGGCGATGCGGCCATGGAGAATTCTCCTTTACCGGTCAACCGCCGCGGCGGAATCCGGTTCCGGAACAAACGCCGTTACCTCAGCTTGAAAGCTAAGGAGAAAAATTCGATGACCGATCGCGATCCTTTTGCAGAAGGCGAACGCGCCGCGCGCGAAAACATTCCGGCTGAGGCAAACCCTTATTCGGACGGCAGCGACGATCACGCCTTGTGGTCGGCGGGCCACGAGAAGATCGCAAGCGCCAGGGAAGCCCGCGAGTCCGAAGGCACTTAGCCGATCCGCTTCAGGCCCTGCTTGAAGCGCGGGCCGTTGGCCGCGTAGAACTTCGCCGCGCTGCCCATCTTCTGCACCTGGGCGTCGTCGAGCGTGCGGAGCACGCGGGCCGGCGAGCCGATGATCAGGGAACGTTCGGGAAATTCCTTGCCCTCGGTGATGACGGAACCAGCCCCGACGATGCTGTTGCGGCCTATCCTGGCGCCGTTCATCACGATCGAGCCCATGCCGATGAGCGCGCCCTCCTCGATGCTGCAGCCATGCAGGATGACGTTGTGGCCGACCGTGCAGTTCCGGCCGACCACAAGCGGAAAGCCGAGATCGGTGTGGCAGGTCGAGCCGTCCTGCACATTGGCGCCCTCGCCGATCTCGATCCACTCATTGTCGCCGCGCAGCACGGCGCCGAACCAGACGCTCGCGCCCGGCTTCAGGCGCACCCGGCCGATCACGGTCGCGGTGTCCGCAATGAAATAATTGCCGTCGGCGGGAAGGTCGGGCGCCTGCCCGTCGAGCTCGTAGATCGCCATGGAGGTCTCCTGTCACGTCGCCCCAGCCATAGCGAAACGGCGGCGAGGAGGCAAAGGAACCGACGCGCCGGGTGATCCGGCCGGGCGTCAGCCCAGAACGCCGGCCGCGCGCAGCGTCATCAGGAAGAAGGTGCCGCTCATCATGCTCCAGAACCCGGCGATGACGGTTGCCATCATCACGAACTCGGCGCGGCGGCTTTCCAGCCGCCTGCCGCGCAGCGTGTTGCGCATGATGATGAAGGGCGCGGCGAAAACCAGGAACGGCACCGCCGCGAAGGTCTTCGGCGCCACGCCGTCCTGCAACAGGCCGAAGCCGGCGGGGCGCTGCGCCAGCGCCTGGTATCCGTTCACGAGCGCGCCCGCGAGCGCGAAGCCAATGCAGATCGCAAAAAACATATTGAGAGCTTCAGGTGTCATCGGAACGGTCCGCCCTTACGCAACGCCACCGCCTTCCTGTGACAAAGAGTGCGGGTTAACGCTACATTATCCTTAAGCGAAGGTTAACGCCGCCGCTGTTCCGCGCAGGGCCGTCCCCGCCCGCCGCAGGTGCGGAACGCTGCGCGAAATCGCTGCCGCGTGGCATATTCGCCGCTGATTCGCCGGCCGGCGGCCGGCGTCCGGATCTCTTGCGCCAGCTCATGACGGTGTTTTCGGAAGCTCCCTTCAGGTCCCCTCGCACGCGCGCCCGGGCGCATGTCGTCCCAATCGTGCTCGGCGGCCTTGCCGCGGCCGGCGCGGTCGCGCTGGTCGCCTATCTGCTGTGGCCGACCTGGGGCCCGCGCGGCGCCAACGCCCCGGACAAGCTGCCGGTGAGCGTCGGCGGCACGCTTTTCAACCTGCCCGTGAACGCGATCCGCATGAAGATCCAGCGGCACTCCGGACCGCAGGAGCGCATCGATCTCGACTTCCTCTATCCCTCGCTGGAGCCGCCGGGCGCGCCCAAGCACGTCACCGCCGAGACGGTGGAAGCGGCGGTGCGATCGATCGACCGCATCTTCCTGTCGATCGCAGCCCATCACGATGCGCTCTCGCCCGAGCAGCGCACGACCACGATCTATCCGCGCTATCTCGACCAGGCTGCGGCCCAGCCCGCCGACGGACTGACCATGCGGATGTTCCGCAGCGATACGCCCTACGGCAGCGAGGATCTCTATTCCGCGGCAAGACCGGCGCTGACCGCGCGCTGCACCCGCGATGGGGCGACGCCGGGCATGTGCCTGTCCGAGCGCCGCGTCGGCGGCGCCGACCTCACCTTCCGCTTCCCGCGCAGCTGGCTGTCGCACTGGCACGACGTGGCGGACGCGATGGACCGGCTGACCGCGCAGCTGCGCGGGCCGAAGGGGTGAACCTAGCCGCCTGCTCTGCCGTGAGATCGGCAGGGCTGTCGCCGCCAAAACAAAAAATGCGAAAACAACCCCATGCAAAGTAGCCGAGCATTGGGAGCATTAAGCATTTTCGTATTTTTCGAACGGCCGTTGACCCGACGGGCAAAACAGAGGCACAATGGCCTCACGAGAGCGGCAGTTGAATGATGCGGTTGCGCATCTTCTGCCGGCACCGGAATTGCCCGGGTCGCCGCCCCGGTGTGTGACTGATATCACTGATCATCATTTGCACTGGGGCATTGTGCGAATGATCTGACGCTATTGCATTCGGGGGCTGGAATGCGGTTTCGGCTGTTGGCTTTGTTGATTGTTGCGAGCTGGTTCGGGACCGGCGCTGCGCACGCCGAGAGGCGCGTCGCGCTCGTCATGGGCAACTCGGCCTACAAGAACGTGGCGCGGCTGGCGAACCCCGCGAACGATGCCGCGCTGGTCGGCGGCATGTTCAGGAAGGCCGGGTTCGACGTCGTCGACGTCAAGCACGACCTCAACGTCGCCGAGATGCGCAAGGCCCTGCGCGATTTTGGTGGCAAAGCCCGCGAGGCCGACGTCGCGGTGGTCTATTATGCCGGCCACGGCATCGAACTCGACGGCACCAACTACCTGATCCCAACCGACGCGACGCTCGAGACCGACAGCGACGTGCTCGACGAGACGATTGCGCTGGACCGCGCCCTGTTCGCAGTCGAACCCGCAAAGCAGCTGCGTCTGATCATCCTCGACGCCTGCCGCGACAATCCGTTCGCCAAGACCATGAAGCGCACGATTGCCTCCCGCGCCATCGGCCGCGGCCTCGCCAAGGTCGAGCCGACCAGTCCCAACACCATGATCGCCTTCGCGGCTAAGGCGGGCTCGACCGCCTCGGACGGCGATGCCAGGAACAGCCCGTTCGCCACCGCCCTGGTCGAACGCCTGCCAATGCCGGGCCTGGACTTACGCAAGGCGTTCGGCTTCGTGCGCGACGACGTGCTCAAGACCACCAGCTACAAGCAGGAGCCCTATGTGTACGGCTCGCTCGGCGGCGACGATGTGGCGCTGGTCCCTGCCAAGCCGGTTGCCGTCGGGCCGCAGGCCAATCCTCAGGATAGCGTGCGCCGGGATTACGAGCTGGCGCTTCAAATCGGCACCAGAGAAGTCTGGACCGCTTTCCTCGCGCAATATCCTGATGGATTTTACGCCAGTCTCGCCAAGGGACAGATGAACAGGATTGCAGCTGAAGAAACGCGTGCTGCGGCGGCGGACAAGGCCCGGCAAGCCGAAGAGGAAAAGTCACGGCTCGCGGCCGAGCGGGCCAAGAAAGCGGAGCAGGACAAGGCTGCGGCCGCAGCCAAGGCAGCGGAGGACGCTCGCATCGCCGCGGAGAAAGCCAAGCAGATCGAGGAGGCCAGGGCGGCCGCAGCAGAGCAGCGCAGGAAGGACGCGGAGGCCGCGGTTGCCAAAGCGCTGGCCGACAAGCAGGCCGCCGAAAAGGCGCGGGCCGAGAAGATTGCGAACGACAAGGCGGCTGCTGAGCTCGCCGCCAAAGAGAAGGCTCAGCGTGACGCTGAGCAGAAGGTCGCGGCCCTGGCTCCTACTCAGTCGACGCCCGGCCTGTCGCCGCAGGAGGCCGCAAAGCTGGTACAGTCGGAGCTGCGCCGCGTGGGCTGTCTGGCCGCCGCCGCCGATGGCGACTGGAATGCATCGTCACAACGCTCGCTGACGCTGTTCAACCAACATGCGGGAACGAAGCTCGACACCAAGCAGGCGAGCTTCGAAGCGCTCGACGCCATCAAGGCCAAGTCGGGGCGCGTCTGCCCGCTGGTCTGCAATCGCGGCTTCAAGGCGGACGGCGATACTTGCGTGAAGATCACCTGCCGCGCCGGCTACCGCGTCAACGACGACAATGAGTGCGAGAAGGTGCAGGACAAGAAGCCGGTCGCGACCCGCGAGGATGCCAATAAGCGAGACAATGAAAGGAAGAAGGTCGAAACCACACCCGCGAAGCCGCAGGCGACGGGTCAGATCTTTTGCAACTCTGTCGGTTGTCGTCCGGTTCGTTCGGGCTGCCGGCTCGAAAATGCGGGGAGGGGAAGCGGAATAACTGGTACGTCGCTCATTGAAATCTGCAACTAAGAAGCCGGCCACGGGGAAGGTTGCTTGCAGCCAAGCGGGTTTGTCGGCAGGTGAGACACGTTTGTCGGGATCGGGGCCCCTTGCTGGAGCGACGCGGCGTGTGACTTCTGGGTCCCGGCTCTGCACTGCAACGTCGTATGCGCGTCTACGCACGCGCTATAGAGCGGTGCAGTGCGTCCGGGACACGAGGCGTCGAAACTACTCCTGATCGACCAGATCGTCCTCGAGGATCGCCATCTGGAACTGGAACGAGCGATCGTCGTCCTCGTCGTCGACGAACAGGACACCGATGAATTCCTCGCCGATATAGACTTCGGCGGAATCGTCCTTCTTCGGCCGCGGCACGACGCGGATCTTGGGATTGCCGAATACGCGCTTCAGATACGCATCGAGCTTTCTGACTTCTTTGACGTCCACGGCAAGTCTCCGATCGAAATTGGTCGGCCGCGTTTTAGGACGAGACGCGGCGAACCGCCAGCATGAATTGCTAGAGAATTTGGGGACGGAAAGGGCCGGAAAATCCGGCCCTTCGCAACGTCAAGAGCTTGCTCACAGCCCCATGGCGTTGATCATCTGATCCATGGTGCGCGACGGCTCGGCGCAGCCGGCTTCGCCGACGATCTTGGCGGGCACGCCCGCAACCGTGACGTTGTGCGGCACCGGCTTGACCACCACTGAGCCCGCGGCGATGCGCGCGCAATGGCCGATCTCGATGTTGCCGAGGATCTTTGCGCCGGCGCCGATCAGGACGCCGTGGCGAATCTTGGGATGACGATCCTCGTTCTCCTTGCCGGTACCGCCGAGCGTGACGCCGTGCAGGATCGAGACGTCGTCCTCGATCACCGCCGTCTCGCCGCAGACGAAGCCGGTGGCGTGGTCGAGGAAGATGCCGCGGCCGATGCGCGCGGCGGGATTGATGTCGGTCTGGAACACCGCGGAGGCGCGGCTCTGCAGATAATACGCGAAATCCTTGCGGCCCCTCAGATAGAGCCAGTGCGCCAGGCGGTGGGTCTGGATCGCGTGAAAGCCCTTGAAGTAGAGCAAGGGATCGATGAAGCGGGAGGTCGCGGGATCGCGGTCATAGACGGCGACGAGATCGGCGCGGAAGGCGTTGCCGAGATCGGGTTCGTCGCGCAGCGCCTCGCCATAGGCCTGGCGGACCAGCTCGCCGGACAACGCGGAGTGATCGAGCCGTTCGGCGACGCGGTGAACCACCGAGTCCTCCAGGCGGCTGTGATGCAGCACAGACGAATAGATGAAGGTCGCAAGCTCCGGCTCGCGTCGGACGATGTCTTCCGCTTCGCCCCGGATCCGGTCCCAGATCGGATCGAGCGATGCGAGCTTTCCCCCCGGATTGACCTGATGCACTGCCATGGATTTTCTCTTTGGGTCTGCCCTCTGAAGGGCTCGTTTCGGTTCTATAGCACAGTCTAGGCGACAAAGCCCTGACGGGCTTGCCTGAGAGCGAACATCACCCTGCCCGGCGAAGGCGCACCAAGCCGTTGGAAAACAACAACTTCTTCTGTAACCCCCAAGCGGCAAGGTCGGCTCAACGTGGTCAGAGTTTCGCCAAATTCAAGCCGGCCGGCCGTCAGACTATTGGTGAATTCTCCGGGAACCGCTATGCGAGCATGGTCGGAACCGGGGACGGAACGAATTTGAGCATCACCACCGATCAATTGCGCGCACGCGCCGCGGGGGCGTCTTGGCTGCGCGTAGCGGCAATGGCTCTGCCCCTCCTCTTGCTCGCGCCGGCGTTCTGGAACGGCTATCCGCTGCTGCAATGGGATACCGGCGGCTATCTGGCGCGCTGGTACGAGGGCTATCTCGTTCCCAGCCGCTCCACGGTGTTCGGGCTCTATCTGCATTATGGCGAGAGTTTTGGTTTCTGGACCAACCTCGCGGTCCAGTCGCTGGCGACGCTGTGGCTGCTGCAGCTCACCCTGCGCGTGCTCTCGATGATGCAGACCTTCCGCTTCGTCGCGATCAGCCTGTGCCTGATCGTGGCGACCGCGCTGCCATGGCTGGCGAGCATGCTGCTCACCGACATCTTTGCCGGGCTCTCGATCCTGTCGCTGTTCCTGCTGGTGGTCGGCGCAGGCCGCATCTCGACACTCGAGAAGATCTCGCTGTTCGTCTTCACCGCCTTTGCCGCGGCGACCCACAGCGCCACGCTCGGCGTGCTGCTCGGCCTTTGCATTGCGGGCTGGATGGCGCGGCCGTTCCTTAAGCAGCGCCTGCCGCTGGCCGGATTGGCACAGGCGAGCCTCACCATCGTCGCGGGCAGCCTGATGCTGATCTCGGCGAACTACGCGCTGTCCGGCAAGCTGGCCTGGACGCCCGGCGGCTACGGCGTCGCCTTCGGCCGCATGATGCAGGACGGCATCGTCGCGCGCTATCTTAACGACCGCTGCCCGCGCGAGCGCTACAAGCTCTGTCCCTATCGCAACGAGCTGCCGGCGACCGCCGACGAGTTCCTGTGGGGCAAGAGCATGTTCAACACGCTCGGCCGCTTCGAAGGCATGAACGACGAGATGGGTTACATCGTCGTGCAGTCGATCAAGGACTATCCGGCCTGGCAGGCCGCCGCGGCACTGCGCGCCATGGGCCAGCAATTGCTGCATGTCGCGACCGGCGAAGGCACCGATGGCTGGATCCCGCACACCCGCGGCATCATCGAGCGCTATATCCCCGCGCAAGTCCCGCCGATGCGGGCGGCGCGGCAGCAGAATTGGCAGCTCGACTTCACCGCGATCAACTGGCTGCACGTGCCGGTGGCGCTGGCCTCGATGCTTGGGCTGCTCGCACTGCTCGGCAACGCTCTCGCGAGCCGCCGGCTCGACGACCTGACATTGCTGGCGGCGACCGTGACGCTGGCCCTGCTCGGCAACGCCTTCATCTGCGCCGTCATCTCCGGCCCACACGACCGCTACGGCGCGCGGATGGTGTGGGTTGCGACGTTCGTGGTGTTGATGGCCGCGGCGCGGCGGTTGGGCGATGACGCCAAGGCTGAGTAAGGCTGGTTGAAGCGTCACACGCCTGACTTGAGCCCCGGTGGCGCTACGAGGGACGTGAGGAACGGCGACGCGCCCTCCTCCGAATTTAGCTCTTCCGCTCTGAGGACCACGGGAAGTTCAGATATTGGTCGCGGCTGTCGAAGCAGATGTTGCCGTACATTTTGAGATAGCTGTCGCGTCGTCTGGGCTCGTTGTACACGGCCGCGGGGTCCGCAACGTCGGCTTCGTATTGCGCCAGGTTTTGCAAGGTCAGCGCCTTCGGCAAAATATCCATCGCCTTGGGAATGCTCTTGCCATCGAGCCAGTCGGCGGCGTGTTGACCCATCGCATATCCGAAGATCGGGCTGGCCAGGCTGACACTGGTCTTGTAGGGACCACCGCGCCTGATCTCGGCGACCGCTGCAGGCTCGCCGTCAATGCCGCCGAAGAACTGGTCGTTCCGGACCTTGCCCGCCTCGCGCATTGCGGCCAGTGCTCCCAAGACAACCGTATCTGCGCCGAGCACCACGTCGACATCCGGATTGGCCAGCAAGATCGTCCGCATCATGGCAGCACCGCCCGCTTCATCCACGGTGAGCGGCGAAATATCGGCGACGATGGTGACGCCTGGCACCGTCCTGAGGGTGTCTCGCATCGCCGTAAAACGCGGAGCGAGGAATTGCAGGCTGTCGTGGGTGAGCAACACCACTTTTGCCCGACCGTTGAGCCTGGCCTTGATATAGGCCGCCGCTTCGTCAGCCAGGACCTTGCCGGTCAGATATTGCGGTGCATTGAGGATCGTCGTCGCGGGCGGCGGCACGACCGTTCCAACATAGGCTCCAGTCCAGATCACCTGCTGCAGCACGGGCGCAAGTGAGAGCGCGTTGACGGGCGCTGCAACCAATGCGCCGACCTTGTCGTTACGCAATGATGCAATCTGCCGGCTCATCAAACTGGCGTCGTTGCCCGCCTGGGCCAGTCGATAATCCAGACCGCGGTCCCCGGCGGCCAATTCCAGGCCACGCGCGACGCCTTGCATGAATTTTCGCTCGTTGTCCTGCGCGAAAGCGAGAACGCGGTTGAGGTCGGCGGGCTTGTTGCAGCCAGGCGCGTTCGAATCGTAAGGGGGCAAGACGACGGGCTTGGTGATGCCGGGCGCGCCCGGCTGCGCCTCGACGGCAGCAGCAAATCCCGGCAGCGTGGCAGCGAATGCCAGAATGAAAGGCCACCGCATCGATCGTCAGCCTTCCGTTCCCGCGGCGAACGCCAAGCGTGCGACAGTGCCTCGGCCATTCGCGATATATTCGACATCGGCTCCAAGCGAACGCGCCATCGCGTTGACGATCCGCGATCCGAGCCCGGTGCCCTTGGCGGGGCCTTCGACCCGACCTACGCCGTCATCCTCTACCGACAGCTCAGCCTTGCCGTCGGTCCGCTTGCGCAGTCGCACGCGCACTTCACCCGGCTTTTCCGGATAGGCGTACTTGAATGCATTCGTCACCCACTCCGTGACGATAACGCCGAGATTGATGGTCCAATCGGTTTTCAGCATCAGCGGTTCCAGCTCATACTTCAAGGAAGCCACGTGGCCCTGGCCGCGCATGGACGCCTCGACGTGTTCGAGAACACTTGAGAGATATTCCTGGAGGTCGACAAAACGCGCGTCGGCGCCGCTGTAGAGGCGCTTGTGAACCGAAGCCACCGCGAGGATCCGTGTCTCCGTTTCCTTGAGCGCCTCCTTCGAAGAGCTGTCCGTGATCAGGTTGGATTGCAGGCGGACAAGGGAGGCGACCAGCGACAGGCTGTTGGCGACGCGATGATTGACCTCTGCCACCAGCAGCTCCGCGCGGTCACGGGCTTCCGCCAGCTGCGCCGTTCGCTTCGTCACGCGGTCCTCGAGCGTGAGGTTCAAGGCATTCAGCTCGTTCCTGGCGCGCGACACCTCCCAAGCATAGCGGAAAACCGTGGCTGTGGTCGCACCGACGACCAGGATGATGATGAGGCCCCCGATCGTGGTCACCAGGCGGAGCAACAAGGCATTCCGCCGCTGCTCCTGCTGGAGCGCTTCCTGTGCGTCGTCGGCCTGGCGAATAATGCTGGAGAGGAACAGGTTCGCTTCATCCATGAGGGCCTTGCCGCGATTACTGCGGAAGCCCTCCTTCGCCTGTTCGTCGTCGAGCCCTCCCTTCAGCGCGACGCTCTTGTCCATCTCGGCGACTTTCTCCGGAATGATTTGCGATAGCCGGTCGAGCACCGCCACGTTCTGCGGAGAGCGGGGAAGCAGTTCCTTGAGGCTCTCAAACTGCGTCAGGACTTCCGCCTTGGCGGCGTCGTAGGGCGCAAGATAAATCTCGTTGCCGTCGAACAGATAGCCGCGTTGACTTGATTCAGCGATCTGCAGGGCGCTGCGCACCTCCACGGCGGAAAGCCGTAGTCCTCGCGAGCGGCTGCTCTGTTCGAAATAGGCGTTGGCGTTTTCGCCGAGCCAGACGGTGGAGCCGATGATTCCCAGGAGCGTCAGAAAGCCGATCGCGAGCAGGATGACGCTCGAACTGATCACAAAGCGGCTTGAGATGGGCATGGGGCTCGGAGCTAAAGGGAAGCCCGACCTTACACGACTTCCGCCCGGCCTGTGTACAATTCGCCGCTTAACGCGGCTCAGCGTCTCAAGTTGAAATGGTAAGGTAAATCAGCTGTTTAGGCTTTGCGCCCTTGGCGGTTCACCTGCGCGCTACAGAAACCAACACGCCGGTCTCGCGACCCAATCGCCACCCCCTCGGGTATCCTCGCGCCGGCAATTTCGAGCACTTCGTGCACCTGGGACGATGGCGCCGAGCGCGCTGGCGGAGTCGGCGACATCGTCGGTCGAGCCGACTGCGATCGGCATGGACATGTCGATGCGCGCGACCTCGTCCTTCGTCATGAGATCGCGCGCGCCGCGCAGGCATCTCCATCTCACTCCTTGGCGAGCGCGATCAGCCGGAAATCCTCGAGCGCCGCGTGCCGGTGCGGGGCGACGTCGCGCCGGTAGGTCTCGGTTTCGACGATCGCGCGGAAGGTGGCGAAGTCGCCGTACTCATTGATCGCCGCTTCGTCCCAGCGTTCGCCCGGCGAGCCGACGATGGGCGCCAGGACCGGGACGGAGAATACCCGCACGAGCGGCTTACCGGCCGCCAGACGCCGGAATGCCGGCCGATAGCGTTCATTGAAGGCTTCGCGGCCCGAGCAAGGCGCGGCGTCGAATCCGTCCTCGTAATGCGCCTGCGCGCGATAGCGCAGCAGATTGAGCATGTAGATCGGCTGGCCGGATGGGATCGCCCGCTCGGCGGCGTCGAGGGCTTGCAGGGTGATTTCGATCGGGTTCATCGGTCTTCCCATGTTTCGAGCGCCGCAGATGCGCGCTGACGCTCTCCAATTAGGGGGTTCGGAAAGGCTCTTGTAGCGACTGGACAGCCATGATTGTGTGGACTGCATGTCCACAACGGCCTTGCCTCCCGATCTCTCCCGTCTGGTCGCCTTCGTCCGCGTGGTCGAGGCGGGCTCGTTCGCCGAGGCGGCGCGGCGGGCGGGGACGACCACCTCGGCGATGTCCAAGGCGGTTGCCCGCCTGGAACAGGCTCGCGGGGTGCGGCTGTTGCATCGCTCCACCCATTCGTTGGCGCTGACCGACGAGGGCGACCGGCTGATGACGGCGGGACGCGCGCTGGTCGAGAGTCTCGCTCATGTGCAATCCGCGCTCGGCGAAGTCGCGCGCAACGATGGCGGACGGGTGCGCGTGACCGCCCCCGCCTCATTCGCGCGCGCCTGCATCCTGCCGCGGCTGCCCGCGTTCCTGCGGGAACGGCCGGAAATCGAGATCGAGGTCAAATTCCGCAACGAGATTCTCGATCTCGCCGCGGAAGGCGTCGACGTCGCGATCCGCTCAGGGCCCCTCGACCGCACGCCCGGTCATCAGGCGCGGCGGCTTTGCACGTTCTCCTGGATCGCCTGCGCCTCGCCCGCCTATCTGAAGGCGCGCGGCGCGCCGGCCACTCCCTTCGAGCTTTCCGCGCACGACCATGTCGGCTTCCGCAATCCGGCGAGCGGTCAGATCCTGACCTGGCGCTTCACCGATCCGCGCGGCAAAGCACCCATTCGCCTCACGCCCAAGCCCAAGCACATTTGCGACGACGCGCATGCCTCGCTCGCTTTGATCGCGAATGGGTTCGGGATCGGCTGGGGGCCGGCGTGGCTCGTCAACGAAGACCTTCGCGCCGGCCGGCTGGTCGAGGTGCTGGCGCCCTGGCGCGCGCCTGGGGAGCCCCTGTGGATGCTGCGCACGTCGGGCCGCCGCCCGCCCCTGCGCACACAGCGCGTCATGTCGTTCCTCAACACGCTTCCGGCCGAGTTCAGCGACAAGGCAGGGTGAGGCATCGGTCGTCATCGCACCCAGCGCGCTGTGCCTCGCTATACGGGAAGCCGCGACCGATAGGGCGCGGTCAGAAGCAGCATGAAAAGCGCTCTTTCAGCCTGGTACTTGGCGGCGGGTCGACTTGATTCCCGCCCCTGCGCCGCGACCGCCCCTTCGCTGGTGCAGACGCTCCAGGCCCATCTTCTTCGCCGGCCCTGCACCAGGACCACCTCGAATATCGGAAACTCCGGTCTGGCCATTGTT
Organism: Bradyrhizobium sp. WBOS08; assembly: GCF_024585125.1. Lineage (NCBI taxonomy): Bacteria > Pseudomonadati > Pseudomonadota > Alphaproteobacteria > Hyphomicrobiales > Nitrobacteraceae > Bradyrhizobium > Bradyrhizobium sp. WBOS08. The sequence continues at coordinate 1,062,354 of NZ_CP028988.1, forward strand.
GCCGCTTCTCGCCCAAGATCCAATCCAACAAACTTCAACCCGGAGGATTGACTTGAGTCTTCACCCATTTGGGTGACGAGGGAGTTTGCGCATACCGGGCCAAAGCAAAGTCTAATCCAGACCGTCGCGTGCAAGATCAGGCCGGGCGATAAGGAGATATGTCCGCGGATGGTAAAACCGTCTAGCCGCCGCGCAATGCCTTGCCGGCGAGCAAGCTGACGAGCTCCTGCTGACGGGAAAGACCGGTCTTTGAAAGCACGGCTTTGAGCTGCGTGCGCACGGTCTCTCGCGCAACGCCGAATGTCGCTGCGAGCGCATCGATCGATGCGGCCTGTGCAACGCCACGTGCGACCTGGGCCTCTGCGGGCGTCAGGTCGAAAAGTCCCTGCAGGACTTCCGCACTCGGTACCGCGCCGCGGTCGACCGGGGTCACGACGAGCATGAAGGTGGCTCGCGTGAAGATATCGCGTGCCGATCCGCGCACCGGGATGACATGGAGGACCATGGGGACGCGATCGATCGCCGCTGCGATGGCGACGGACTTGACGATCCTGCTGTTGCCGACCAGCGGAGCTCCCACTGCTGCCAGGAACAATTCGTCCGCGGCAGCATCGGTCAAGGTCAGCCGCTCGGCGCGGTCGTGGAACAGCGACGGCATCAGCGCTTCGAACAGGCCGTTTGCTGCGAGCAACCGGCCGCGTTCGCGCAATATCGCTCCGGGCAGCCCGATCGCCTGCAATGCATCGGCTTGGGCGCGCGCGTGCTCGAAACCAAGGCGGCTTGCGGTCAGGGACGCCCGAGCCAGATGCGGCCTCAAGTCATCGAGGAACGAGACGACGTCGCGCGGCACCGGTCCGTTGTCCTGGTGTCGCGGCATGACGATCGCGATCGAATCGCCGCTCGGTATCGGGATGATCGTCCCCGCTCGGTAGCCGAGCCCGTGCTGACGGTAGAAATCGCGGTACACGTCATTGGTCGCGATCTCCTCCTCCGACAGCAGGTCTCCATCATTGAGGAAGCCGGCGTAATTGAGCGCGGCGGCACGCGGCAGCAACGGATCGCGCTCACTCCATCCCTCATTCAGGAACAGAGGCATGGTCTGGTCGAAATTATGGGAGTTGAGCGCGCTGAGGTAGCCGTCGCGTACTGCGAAAAGCAGGCCGCCATTCCCGCCGATCGCGATACCGATTTCATTGAGGACCTCGGGCCACAATGACGGTATCAGCCCGGCCTCGTAGATGCGATCAATCAGGTGATCGAGATGCCCAGATCCACTCATGCGCTGCGCGAAGGAGCCAATGGCGCAAATTATAGCTGGATGACCAAGGGACGCAACCAGCCACAAGGAGGGGGGCCCGGATCCTGCCGTGGAACCAGCTGGCTCCTCACTCGCGCCGTGACAAGAAATCCAGCACGCCGGTCTTGTAGACCTTGTCGCCGACCGCGCGCATGTGGTCGCGATTGGGAATGTCGAGCACTTCCGAGCCCGGGATGATCGCACCCAGCGCGCTGGCGGAGCCGGCGACGTCGTCGGTCGAGCCGACCGCGATCAGCACCGGCACGTCGATGCGCGCGGCTTGCTCGCGGGTCATGAGGTCGCGCGTGCCGCGCAGGCAGGCGGCGAGCGCACGATGATCGGAGCGGGTCTGGTCCGCGAAGGCACGGAAGGTCCGGCCCACGGGATCGGTGACCTCGTCCAGCGAGGCCGCCTCCAGCGCTTTCGCCACGGTCTCGCCGGGCCCGGTGCCCTCGATCAGGCCGCCGATGCCGATGCCGCCGAGGATCGCCGAGCGCAAGCGCTGCGGCTCGTTGAGGGAGAGCCACGCCGCCATCCGCCCGCCCATCGAATAGCCCATGACGTCGGCCTGCGGGATGGCGAGATGATCCATCAGCGCCAGCACGTCGCCGGCCATGGTCGGAATCGAATATTGCGCGGGCTCGTACAGCTTGGCGCTGTCGCCGTGGCCGCGATTGTCGAGCGCGATGACGCGGCGGCCGTTCTTGCGCAGCTCCGAGACCCAGGTCGGATAGACCCAGTTCACGTTCTTGCTGGAGGCAAAGCCGTGCACCAGGATGATCGGATCACCCTCGCCTTCGTCGAGATAGGCAATTTCAACGGCGCCGTTGTGAAAGCTCGGCATCTTCAGTTCCGTGAGGATGTTGAGGAATGAATTGATCTTAGACCACGATCCGGAAAAGTGTGCAGCGGTTTTCCGGCAACATCGTGCTCAAACAATAGCCCGAAGCGGCTCGCGCCTCAGGCCGTCGCGACCGCGTTGGCGAGTGCGGCCTCGGTTGCGATCCGCGCCTTGCGCAGCCGGCGCGCCCGCCTGCGGTCGCACCAGGCCTGGGTCAGGCGCTCGGTGGTCGCCTTGATGGACGACAGCAGACCGAACAGCGTCAGCATCGCGCCGAACAGCCACATCGCCAGATCGAACGCGCCGCCGATCAAGAGCAGCGCGCCGCGGTCGAGCAGCTTCATGATCGCACGCGTCTTGCTGCCTTGCGCTTCGGCAAGCCGCGCTGCGCGCGCGACGTCCTTCGGGCCTTCGGCGATGCGCAACGTATCCATCGCCCCGCGCGTGCCGGTCTTGCCGGCGACGCGCGTGACGTCCTTGCCGAGCCGCACCAGCGCCCCGGCCTTCTCGGCCCGAAACGCAGCCTTGATCGCGCTCACCGTCTCGCCCGGGCGGAGCACCGATCCTTTGGCGACCGCATTGCGGAGCATCGGCGTGTCGACGACCTCGCGCGCGGAGCGGCCCGCCCATGTGGCGAGCCCCTCGCCGAGCCGCCCGACCTTGCGCGCATCCTTCACCAGCGTCAGTCCGGCGCGCACCGGCGCCGCACCGCCGGCGGACACATAGGTTGCCGCCGTCACCGCAAGGCCGGCGGCCGCAAGCCCGAGCACGAGGCGATCGGTGTCCTCGCCCATGGCGAGGTGCTTGCCCTCGCGGACGATGTCCCTGATGTCGCCGAACACGAAGAGATCGCCGGCCACCGTTCCCGACAGGCTCGCGACGTCATCGGCATTGCCGGTGACGAGGCCGGTGGCAAATCGCTTGGCAAACTGCGAGGTGGAATTCTCGGCCTTGACCGCATCGCTGACGCGGCTCAGGAGATCGTCCGGCAGCGCGATGTTGCGGTCGCGCGCGAGCGCGACGAAACTGTCGGCGAGATCGGCATCACCGGCCGCGAGCGCGGCCTCGATGTTGTCCTGAACCACCCGCTCGTTCTGCCGCAGCAGCCCATTCAGCTTGAGCTCGGACAGCACGGCGGGATCGTCCTGGGCGGCGAGGATCGCGCCGGCCTCACGGGCATGCGGCGCCACCAGCGCGAGCAGGAAGCTGCACGCGGCAATGCCCGCCAACGCCGTACTGATTCGCAGCCACTTCATGTGGAACAGCCCGGATGCCCCTGGGATCGCTCGCGCCGACAATTCGTCTTTCGTCTCGAATGCACGCGCCCACAGAGATAGTATGCCAAAATTGCGACACAACGTCCCCGACGAAAGAAGGGCTTCTCTCAGGCCGCAAGATTGTGTCGAATTTGCATGAGCAAATGAGCATGGGGCAATTGCGGAGCTTTCGGTTCCGCCGGACTAGCAATCAGCTGCACCCGCCAGTATGGTCCGCGGCGCCTTAAAGATGCCGCGTCAGTTCTTGATTGTGTCTGCCGCCATTGCCACTCCAGGATGAGTTACGATGTCCGATCATGTCGTCCCGCACTTCCACAACGATGCCGGTGTCCCCGTCATCGAGATCGGCTCGCAAGAGTTCATGTGCGTGGGCGCCAACCCTCCGTTCGACCATCCGCACGTCTTCCTCGACCTCGGCAACGACAACGAGATCATCTGCCCCTACTGCTCGACGCTGTACCGCTTCGCGGCCGACCTGAAGGCGGGCGAAGCCCGCCCGCCGGAATGCGTCCTGAAGGACAAGGTGGCCTGACCGTATCCGTCGGTCAGGGGTGGCGCTCTCCCGAACGATCGTCATCGCCGGTGCCGGCATCGGTGGACTGACGGCCGCGCTGGCGCTCGCCGCGCGCGGGTTTCGCATCGTCGTGCTGGAAAAGGCCGAGCGCCTCGAGGAAGTCGGCGCCGGCCTGCAGCTCTCCCCCAATGCCAGCCGCGTGCTGGTCGAGCTCGGCCTCACCGAGCGCCTCAAGCTGCGCGCCGTCGTCCCGGAAGCGGTCTCGATCATGAGCGCGAGGGCCGGCGGCGAGCTGCTGCGCATGCCGCTCGGCGAAGCCGCCTCGCTGCGGGCCGGCGCCCCCTATTGGGTGGTGCACCGCGCCGACCTGCAATCGGCGCTATCAGGCGCCGTTGCCGATCATCCCGATATCGATCTGAAGCTGGGCGCGACCTTCGAGGACGTCGCGCCGCATGCCAAGGGACTGACGGTGGTCCATCGCAGCGGCACGATCCGCCGCAGCGATCTCGCCAGCGCCCTGATCGGCGCCGACGGCATCTGGTCGACGGTGCGCCAGCATCTGTTTCCCGAGGTGCAGCCGCGCTTCTCAAGGCTGATCGCCTGGCGCGGCACGTTAGACGCCACCCAGCTGCCGAAGGACTACACCGCGCGCCGGGTGCAGCTCTGGATGGGACCGAATGCCCATTTGGTCGCCTATCCGATCGCCGGCGGACGCCAGATCAACGTGGTCGCCGTGCTGCCGGGCACCTGGAACATTCCGGGCTGGAGCACGCCCGGCGATTTTCGCGAGGTGATGGACGCTTTCGCCGCCCCGCGCTGGCCGCCGTCGGCGCGGATGCTGCTCGCCCCGGTCGAGAGCTGGCGGAAATGGGCGCTGTTCGGCGTGCCCGACGGCTGCCCCTGGAGCAAAGGGCCGGTGGCACTGCTCGGCGATGCCGTGCATGCGATGCTGCCCTTTGCAGCGCAAGGAGCCGGCATGGCGATCGAGGATGCCGCGGTGCTCGCCCGTCATCTGAGCTTTGAAGCCACCGAGAGCAGCGCTGATATCGCTGCTGCGTTGAAGCAATACGGCCGGGCGCGCGAGGCGCGGGTGCGGCGGGTGCAGCGGACCGCGCGCCAGCAGGGCCGCATCTATCATCTCGGCGGGGCGCTGGCGATCGCGCGCGATGTTGCGATCCGCGCGCTCGGTCCCGAGCGCATGCTGGCGCGGCAGGACTGGATCTACGGCTGGCGGCCGTGAACCGGGGCGGTCGCGGCCTCAGCGTGCCGGTCGGCCGGATTTCGGAGCGGGCTTGACCGCTGCGGCCGGCGCAGCCGCCGGCTCGGCGGGCGGTGTTGCCGCCTCCATGTCGCTCTCGCGGCATCTATTCCTGCGCCAGGTCTCTTCGAGCAGCTTCTGCTGGCCCCGCGCGGCGACGTAATCGTTGCGATAGGCGAGCTCTGCGACGACGACGCCCCCCGTCCCGGTCTCGGCCTTCGCCATCAGCCGCTCGAGGTCCTGGATGCGGATGACGAGATTTTTGCGTTCGGGAGCAAGCTGCTTGCAATCCCAGAGGTCGTAGCGGGCCGGGTCCACGAAGGCCGGGCTGATGGTGTCGCTGACGCTCGCACAGCCGGCGAGCGCCGCGCAGAACAGGCCCAGCGCAAGCAGTCCGCGCCCGGAGCGACAGCGGGAGAGAAACGAAACAGGCATGTCGGATGAAGAGTCCCCGTGGATGAGAATGCCTAAAGCAATAACACATGTCCGGATTGAGGCTTTGCCTTGTGCCGCCGGCTCGCTTAGAGAAGAAACGTCCCCCGGTGACACAAGGCGCCAATTCCAGACCGCCGGCGATGGACTTAAGTGCTTGATCTCGTTGGATCAAAGCGGGCATGGCGGAATTGGTAGACGCAAGGGACTTAAAATTCTTATCCTTGATGAGCTAAGGATAAAAATGTACGATAAATCATCAAGTTAGGTGATTGACCAAGCCTAAAACCCTTAGCACATTGTTAGCACAAGTCGCGGTCTAGCACGCCCAGCGTGTGGCCGAGCCGCGAAGCCAACGAAAGCAAGGGTCATGGAAGAACTCGCGACGCGGGCCTTAAAACAAAAGAGCCACGTTATTCTTGGTGGCAAAGTTCACATCTACCGCCGCGGGAAGCGCGGCCACTATCATTGCTCCGCTTCAATCGAAGGAAAACAACACCGGTCAGCCACAGGCGCGGATGATCTCCAGTTGGCCAAGGAGATTGCCGAGCAGTGGTACATGAAACTGCGGGGGCTGGTGACCAGCGGTGACCTGGAAAAGGTCACCGCTCGCAAGAGGGAAAAGACTTTCAAGGCAGCCGCCGAAAAATTCCTGGAGGAGTTTCCAGTGCTGACGGAAGGTCAGCGCAACTCCATCTACATCGCCGGCCACGAGCGCCGGGCGCGCAAGTACCTGATTCCCTTCTTTGGCAAGAAGGGCCTCTCGGAAATCACCGGCGGTCTCGTGAACGAGTACCGCATGTTCAGGATTGCGGACGCCAAGGAAAGGTGGGGAAAGCCACCTGCCCGCACGACAATGCACCAGGAGATCGTCTGCCTCCGGCAAATCCTCAAGACCGCCATACGCCACCAGTGGTTAGCATCACTCCCCGATCTTTCAGAGCCTTACCGGAAAAACGGCAAGATTTCACATCGGGCCTGGTTCTCGCGTGAGGAATACAGACAACTCTACACCGCGACCGGGAAACGGGCGCGGAAGCCTTTGAATAACAAATACAAGTGGTGGGGCGAGCAACTGCATGACCTCATCCTCTTCATGAGCAACACCGGTCTGCGGCCGGACGAGGCCTTGCGCCTTGAGTATCGCGACGTAACGGTGGCCTTCGATGAAGGCACCCAGGAGACGATCCTTGAGATCGAAGTGCGCGGAAAGCGCGGCTATGGTCCCTGTAAGAGCACGCAGAATGCCGTGCCGGTGTTTGAGCGCTTGAAGAAGCGCAACAAACCGCAGCCTACCGACAGGATCTTCCCCAAGTCACACCATGCGATGTTCAATGAAATCCTCAAGGAGCTTGGGCTCAAGTTCGACCGCGAGGGACGCCCCCGCACGTTATACAGCCTGCGGCACACTTACATCTGCTTCCGCCTGATGGAGGGCGCCGACATTTACATGCTGGCCAAGAACTGCCGCACCAGCGTTGAAATGATTGAGAAGTACTATGCCGCCCACCTCAAGGACGTGCTGGACGCCAGCGCCATCAACGTCCGCAAGAAGAGGCCGAAGCGGGAAGTGGCGGAAATCCGCAAGGGCGAGCTGGAGACGCTTCGGTAAACAGCTTCGCCACCAACCGCTGATAATCACAAAAATCAACTGTATATTGACAGTTTCAACACAAAACTTGCAATTTTCTCCGTATAGACCTATATAGATAGGCACTAGGGAAGAAAGTTGACATGCTCTATCGCCTTGAAATTGAGAACTTTTACTCAATCCGGAAGCCTCAAGTACTAGACTTGCGGGTCGGCCAGAGTGTGCCGGAAGCCCCCGGCAGGTTTGACGTTCTCTTCCCCGGGTCCAAAGAGCGCTCTCCCCGGGTAGTAGGGATCTTCGGGCCGAATGCATCTGGAAAGTCGACGGTCCTCAAAGCCCTTTCGTTTATCGGTTGGTTTACCCATAGCTCCTTCCAGCTTACTCCCGACGCGAGCTTGCCCTGCGAACGTTTCAACGACGCCGAAGCGCAAACTCAGCCGATGCGGCTCGCAATTGAATTCAGCGCCCCCCTCGACCTGCTAGTTGCGAAGATTGATGACGCGACCGAGCACGGCACCTGGCGCTACGAACTTGAGGTCATCCGGAAGGAGAACCGTTATGTTGTAGGCTCGGAGTCGCTGAAGCAGCGCGGCGGAGGCAAGGGAAAATGGGCTCGCGTGTTCGAGCGGGCTGGCGACTCCGTGCAGGCGAGCAAGGTCTTCGGGCTGAGCGGCTACAGCAAGGTCATCGACAAGGTGCGCGACAATGCGAGTCTGATTGCGACCCTTGCGCAGTTTGACCATCCGATCTCCCTGAGGTTGAGGGAAGCTGCACAGGCGATCGTCGGCAACATTCTTGTCGCCGACCGGAACGAAATCACCGACGTCAGCGCCATACAGTACTACGCCACCAACAGTTCGGCTGTTGAAGCGCTAAACCGGGAGATCCAGCGGATCGATCTCGGCATTCGCCGGATGGACGTCATACCGCAGGCAACGGGACCGATGGCGTTTTTCGACCATGAAGGTCTTCAGTCGCCGATGCCCTGGTCATTCGAAAGCCACGGTACCCGAAGTTTTGTGAAGAACTTTCCGTGGCTGCATATTGGCCTTCAAAGAGGAGGTCTGGTGTTGGTCGATGAGATAGATGTGTCGATCCACCCGCTGGTGCTGCCGGAAATCATTCGCTGGTTCTACGACCCGAACAAGAATCCTCACGGCGCGCAGCTGTGGGTAACCTGTCACTCAGCGTCACTGCTCGAGGAATTGCTCAAGGAGGAGGTGTTCTTCTGCGAGAAGGACGCGCAAGGACGCACCAGTGTGTATGGCATGCAGGACATCCAGAACGTCCGTCGCACTGATAACCGTTACCGCAAGTACCTGTCCGGCGCGTACGGCGCTGTTCCAAATATCGGATGAGGCGCCGGATCGCCCTTATTCCCCAGAGAAGGCCAATCTTCCTGGGATGCGAAGGCCAGAGCGAGGAAGGCTATGGTGCTTTGTTGGGCCGTCTTGCGCGTGAATTGGATAACGTTCACATCCACCTCCACGCGGAAGTTCTACAACCGGGAGCCGGCGATCCTGAGGCTCTTGTGGTGCGGGCAGTACAACGCATAGATCATATTCAGCGTCGCCGGGCTCCCTTTGCCGTCAAGGCCGTCATGCTGGACCGCGGAACTGCTCAAAAGAATGCGGCCGCGGAAGCTCTTGCCCGAGCGAATGGCATCGATTACCTCATCTGGCAGAATCCGGATTTCGAGGCCGTACTCCTACGTCACCTGCCGGGTTGCCAAGCATTGAGGCCACCGGCCGGCAGGAGCATGCAGGAGCTGCAACGGCGCTGGCCTGGATATCAGAAGGGAACGCCCGCACTCCAATTGGCCCGCCAAATCACGCTGGCCGAGGTGCGCCTGGCGGCTACCGTTGAGCCCGACCTGAGCAGCTTCCTGCAAAGCATCGGCCTGCTCTAGCGTGAGCTATCCGGACGGGCTCCGTAAGGCGATGCTGCTCAAACCGTGTGCGAAAACGACTGTATTCTCTTTGCCCTATGGGCGTTTGCGCCGTATAGATGGACCGATGCGGGCGTGGCGAAATTGGTAGACGCATCGGACTTAAGCCATTGAGTGCCCCCGGGGAAACCCAGGGTGCAGAACTGCTCAAAGTCGGGGAAACCTTTACTGGCAATCCCGAGCCAAGCCCCCGCCAGGGGGAAGGTGTAGAGACTAGACGGGCAGCACCTAAAGCTTCCAAGCCAGGGTGAAGGGATAGTCCAGACCACGAACGCCGGAAAGGCGGCGGCGAAAGCCGAAGTGGTACGAAAATCCGTAGGGCCGTAAGGCCTGTGCCGGTTCGAGTCCGGCCGCCCGCACCAGAATTTCAATTGAGCAATTGAGGTGGCGATGAAAGAGCGATTTGAAGGAGAGCAAAACCGCCCTCAGCTCGTTGCATCCCTTCGCCGCCAGGAATTTGCCGGAGGCAAGCTTGAAATCGCCACCGCGCTCGCGGATGCGGGCGAACTCGTTGAATTCAGGCCAGGTGAGAACATCATCGTTCAGCACGCTGCCGATAACGACATTTATCTGCTTGTGACGGGGGTCGTCGCCGTCATCGTAAATGGCGCTCAAGTCGCAACGCGCGCGGCGGGCCAACACGTCGGAGAAATGGCGGCCATCGAGCCGTCGCTACCGCGCTCGGCCACTGTCACCGTGCTCGAGAACGCGGTCGTGTTAAAGCTCAGTAGCGCAGCCTTCCTCTCTGTCGGACACAGCTTCCCCGAGTTGTGGCTGCCGATTGCGCAGGAACTCTCTAAGCGCCTTCACCAACGCAACAAGACCATCTACCCTCCCAACAAGGCTCCCAAGCTCTTTATTATGTCCTCGTCCGAGGCGTTGAAGATCGCTCACGCACTTCGGTCCGGCTTGGAAAAGGACGTGTTCAGTACGGTGTGGGATGACGGCGTATTTTTTGCCGGCGGCTACCCGTTGGAGGCTTTAGAGAAGCAGGTGGGTGAATCCGATTTCGCGGTGGCGATCGCCGAACCGGACGACATCTCTGAATCGCGCGGGCAACGTGCGCCGACCGTCCGCGACAACGTTCTCTTCGAGCTTGGTTTGTTTATGGGCAAGCTCAGCCGCTATCGCACCATCCTGGTGCATCCCAAGGTAAAGGACTTAAAGCTTCCCTCTGATTTACAGGGATTAACCCTTGTGCCCTACCAGGCGGGCGATGATGCAACCATTGCCGAGCGGATTGCGCCGGTATGCGACACCATCAGGGATCTCGTACTTCGCCTTGGAGTGCGGACGTTCTCTATCGAAAAAGATCGATAAACCGCACAATCCAGTTACGTTTGGGGCCGGGACCACCCTCGATCCTGATGTCGACGTTGACGGGCGAGGCGTTTGCGCGAAAGGCCGTCCCAGACAGGCGCAGCGAGGACCTTCTGGCGAGGGTGACGATTAAGAGAACCGCAAAGTTAACTCCCACGTTCGGATCCTCGACGATATCCCGCATCGCGCGTGTATCCTGCCCGCTGGGCAGCGGTTCGAACGAAGGATGAGAGTGCCATTCGCCTAGATAGTTAAAACGTTCATAGTCATGACCGGTGCGCGCGAAGAAATCCGCGATGAACGCCCGATTGTGCTCTACATCCCTTACGAAGTGGGTCGCCGAGCCCCCGCTGTGTTGTATGGAAAGGTCAGCGACGCGGAACGTCTCGCCACCGACGTGTTCGCCCACGAGAACACCGCCGATCTCGCGTATTCCTGCACGCTTAAGCTCCGCCGCCAGCTTTTGGACCACTTCGTACGGAAGAAGCACTTTCATTGCTTGTCGAAGATCTTGGCGATTTCCACGATCTCGGCGGTGGCTTCTTCGGCAGACAGGTCGAAGGGACGCTCTTGCGGTGGCGCCTCCGGCATCGGGATGGGAAATGTTTCAAAAGCTTGCGTAAAAAGGCCTTCCTCCGGCGCAAGGCCCAGAACATAGGCCGACACAGGGAAATAAGAGGGCTCGCGCGCCAGAAGCGTATCAATGGTCAACCGCGCGGTGGCGGCAGCGATACTGGCGACATCGGCGTCGTCAGCGATCATCGGCGGTCCGTCGCCTCCGGTCGCATAATCCCGCGTGACGGTCTTGGGTTGATACCCTCTCTCCGCAAACCAGTTTTCTATCGCGCGGCGCATGAGCTGAGGGGACGGCTCCTTACCGGGCCGATAACGAGCCATAAGCCCGCCGAACCCTCCTCCGAATACTTCGGCCCACACAACGGGCCTTTGCTCCGACTCAGCAATCGCTGCGACCAAGTTGAAAACACTCGGGTTTGCGGTCGCGTTGACGATAACGTCGCGTGCGAGCAACGAGGCGATTGCGGTCTCCGCACTGCCACTCGATTCCTGGCCGGCCATCCGCACCTTGCGGACATAAACCTTCGCTTTGGAATTCACGTTCCTGATGCGCTGTGCAACCGCATCGACCTTGTGGGTGCCGATATCTCGCCAATCAAGATCGTGGCGCACCAGGTTGTCAGGCAGAAGAAGGTCATCATCGACCAGATAGAAATTGCCTACTCCAGACCGCGCGAGCATTGCCGCGACCTTACTTCCCAAAGACCCACAGCCGATGAGTGCGACGCTCATCTCCCGGAGGCGTTCATGGCTTTCGTCCAATCGCTGGGAGACGGGCTCAGGAGGGATGGTGGCGACTTCGCCGGCATAATCGCTGTATGCAAAGAAGCAATGAGCCTTGTCGCCCCTGAGGATGACGATTGTGGCCGCATCCTCATCGAATCCAAGCGCTTTTGTCGCAGCCTTGAAATCAGCAACGCTTGTCGTAGGCGGCAGTGCTTGGGTTAGCTCGATCCGCAGAATCGGTGCCGAACGCTCAAAGGTTTCACTGCCCAGCTTCAGCGGCACGTCAGGATCGGTCCAGACCTCGCCGTCCGATTTCGTGACTTTCTCGATCACGTATACGTTGGTTTCCGGACGGCAGAGCACCAGCATATTGCTTTTGAGCATCTCGCCGGTCTTCATGCTGGCGAAGAAAGCCGTCAGCCCACGGGTCAGTAGCATCCGGAGATTGCGCGTACGCAAGGTCTGCCCAAGCGAAACTTCATGCGCCGAAGGGACCCTCTCCGCTTCGCCCTCGGGCGGGTTTTCCGTAAACAGCAGCCGGTGCGCGCTCTCTAGCAGCATCGCGCCAGTGATATCGCTCGTCCAGTTATCGGGCCGATATTCGAGGCACAGCTCGCCGCCAGGACCGAACTGGTGGTTCGACCACAAAGTCGTTTGGTCGCCCCTCGGATAGACGGAAGGCGGCGTATGCGGGAAATGCGCGGGATAGCTCAGATACACAGGGTAAGTGCGCGCTCCGATCGTAATGTCGGCGTCGAAGATCAAACGTTTGGTATCATCCGTCCTCCACCCGAGCGGGGTCAGCCATTCCGCGCTAGCGGCCAGGGCTTCAAGCCCCAGCCTTTCGCTCTTGAAGCGGCCGAGATCGGAAAGATACCACCACATCAAGCAAAACCGCCGGGCGTGGCGGGTCCGGTCGGCCGGTTGGGAAAGCTGAACGGCTGGGCCGCAGCGGCAGCGGGCTGCAACAGGGAGCCCGTGGACAGCGCCTTGGCCGCTTTCGCTGCCTTATCGCCCTTGGCGGACATCTCGTTGACGGCCGTCTCATAGTCGAGACCAGCGCGTTTGCGGCCCGAACCGAAGATGGTGCGCACCGGCTCCGAGGCCTTGGCGTAGGCGTTCGCCCCGATTGCGCTCTCCGTGCCGGCGCAGCGGGACTGCTCTTTCTCTGCCGCCAAAACGCCGCGGCTGACCGAGCACCGAATGAGTTCGCCCTTGATGCCAAGCCGCGTGACGTTCATCGGACCGAAGTCGAAGCCGATCGCGAGCCCCAGGCTTGAGGCGTCGGTGCCGTTCGTCTTCAGACGCACGAGGGCCAGGTCAAAGCTACTGCGCATGCCGCCTGCGCAAAGGGTCATGTTGCTGATGGTCTCTTCCACGTCGGTGGTTTGCGCTGTCCCCTCCACCAACAGGCCGTGCACGCAATCACCGATGAAGCGGACCTTCACGCCCTTGAAATCCTCGTGGAGCACCGCATCGAGCTCGGCCCGCAGCACGTGAAGGGCGCGCACGACGTGTTTGGCACCGGCGTCGGTGGCGATGTTCTTGCCCACGTAGTTGGTGAAGCCGTCGATGTCGCCGTACACCGCGCAGGCGTCCTGCCGGCGCGAGTTCTTGGCGGAAAGCGTTTCGATGTCGAGCGTCGAGTACGGAGGCGTGTGCCCGGAAAATTCAAACGCCCCGATCGGGTTGTTCTTCAGATCTTCCTTCCATTCCTTGACGATCTCGGCGGCCGTGACCTCTAGCTTGGCCTCCTTCTGGCTCTTTTCGATTTCGGCGACGGTGAGTGGCGTCACATCAACGTCGGTCGCCTCTGAAAGCCCGATGGCTTTGCGCGCCTTGTTGGTGAGATAGATGCCGGTTGCGGTACCACCGCCTGAGCGCTTGGCTGCATAGTTCGCGGGCTCGCCCAGGAACAGCGGCTCGCGGTGGCCGCGACGTCCGTTGTTCACCGCCAGAGCCTTGCCGGTGTCGATGCCGACCCGCACCTTCGCGGCCGGGTGATCGGCGTCTTCGCCTGTTTGCGCCAAGACGTCGATGATCAGTTGCGCCGTTGCAACGGCGCGGTGCACCCGTTTGGCTTCGCTGTCGTAGGGCTTGGCCACCACGGAATGGAGGCGCTGGTTGTGGAAGTCGACCAGGATGGCATCCACCCGGGCGATGATCCGGTGCACCGCCCGGTAATGGAGATTCAGAAAGCGGAGCGTGCGCTTGTGGCAGGTTTCACCTTCGATATCGGTGACTGCCAGCAGGTCCTTCATGTTGAGCACGTCGGCGTAAAGGTGCACGCCGTCGACACGGTAAGCGACCGTGTTTGCGAGGTTGGAGAGATCGGTGTCTCGCACGTATTCCTTGATCTCGATCGCCTTGAGCGGAAGGCCGTCGATCTTGGCATCGATCCGCTTTGTGGCACGCTCTTTATTCCAATTCCGACCTGCCATTGCTGCTGCTCCGTTTGGATGCGCGGCACGAGCGGTGCCCGGAAGGGCGACGGCGATGGCAGCGCGTCATTGATCTCTGCCGTGCGAGGTGCCTCGTTGACCCTGCACGCGTAACGCGTATATTTAGAACATAAGAAGAACTGATAGAAGACGGCTGTAACAGATTTGGGCAGTTTTCCCCCATTTTCCGCTGTGCAGAGATTGCGCGCCATTTTCTCTGCATTTTTTGTAGAGAATAGCCTTGCCGATGACGAGAATAGGCCCCATAATCTCTGCAAAGGATGATGAGATTATGGTCTATATTCACGAACTGCCGGGGTGGCCAGCTTTCAACTGGAACGTTCAACGGATTGCCGATCGCCTGGCTGCAGTTCGACATAAGCAGGGGCGATTGTTGGGCCGTATGGAGCGGCTAGGTTTCCCGCTCAAGGCCGAGGCCACACTCCAGACCCTCACCGAAGAAGTCGTGAAGTCGAGCGAGATCGAAGGTGAAGTTCTCGACCGCGACCAGGTCCGGTCGTCCATTGCACGCCGCCTCGGGATGGATATCGGTGCGCTCGTCCCCGCCGACCGGCACGTTGAGGGCGTCGTGGAGATGATCCTCGACGCGACCGAGCACTACGCTGACGAGCTTACCGACGAAAGGCTGTTCGGTTGGCATGCCGCGCTCTTTCCCACCGGTAGAAGCGGCATGACCAAAATCGTTGTGGGTGCCTGGCGCACGGCGCAAGCCGGTCCGATGCAGGTGATCTCTGGCCCGATCGGGCGCGAGCGCGTCCATTACGAAGCTCCTCCCGCCGAGCGCCTTGCCCAAGAGATGAACGCGTTCCTGGAGTGGTTCAACGGAAATGCCGGTGGCATTGACCCGGTGTTGAAAGCCGCCCTCGCACACCTCTGGTTCGTGACGATCCATCCGTTCGAGGATGGTAACGGGCGCATCGCGCGTGCCATCGCTGACTTGGCGCTCGCACGCTCCGAACAAAGCGCGCAGCGATTCTATAGCATGTCCGCGCAAATCCGCCGGGAACGAAATGACTACTATACCATTCTCGAACGGACTCAGAAGGGTGACCTCGACATCACCGACTGGTTGGCGTGGTTTCTCGATTGCCTTGATCGCGCCTTTGACGGCGCGGACATCATCCTTGCCAGCATTCTCCGCAAGGCGAACTTTTGGGATCTGCATAACACCCGCCAGCTCAATAAGCGCCAGCAGCTGGTGCTCAACCGCCTCCTGGATGGCTTCGAGGGCAAGCTGACCTCGTCGAAGTGGGCCAAGCTTACAAAAGTGTCGCAAGCCACCGCCTCAAGAGACATCGACGAACTTGTTGAGCACGGGATACTTCAGAAGGACGCTGCTGGCGGCAGGAGCACAAGCTATTCGCTTGTCGACGCGCAAACCTGATGGGACATCATGAAAGACGACCAGGAAGATGCATTCGAGAAAATTCTTTCCACGCAGCTCGGCCGCAACATCGATTTCGTGAAGTTCGCGGAGACCAAGAACGCAGCACTGCTCACGTTCTCCTCCGCCTGGATCATCGGCTCCATTAATCTGCTGACTGGCCAGGCCACGCTTCCTCTTGGGTACAATGTCGCCTTCTGCGTTGCGCTTCCGCTCTTCGCGATCGGTGGGCTCGTCTGCATTCTTTCCTTCGTTCCGCAGGTTATGGCGCGCTTTCACCAACCTGACGATGATGCCAAGAGTCTGCTTTACTGGGGGCATATCGCTGAAATCCCTGTTGCCCGGTATCACGAGAGAGTCACCGAACGATACAAGCCCTCCGAAAACCATAGCGTCACCGAACGCTATCTCGACGACCTGTGTGTCCAGATCTCGGTGAACGCCCGCATCGCGACCCGCAAGTTCTCGATGTTTAATATCGCGGCTGGGTTCGTATTCGCTGCGATTCTTGCGCTATCCTCCCCACCTGTTTGGTGGGGTTTGCGCCTTCTTCTGAAATAGTTCGTTCGGTACAGGTAGTTGGGTTAAGATGAACCATGCAGACCATCGACAACCTACGCGACACAGTCCGCAAGCTCGAACCGACCGGGCCGAATGGATTCGAGGGTCTGCTAGCGGCCGTGCTAACCGAACTTACAGGTCGCACTTTCGCGCTTGCCAGCTCAGGCTCACAGCGCGGCAAAGACGGCCAGTCGGTTCTAGATGAGGGCGCGATCTCCTTCGAGGGCAAGCTTTACGAAGATGCCGTGGCAAAGGATCAGATCCTCTCGAAAATTGCAGAAATTGCGGCTGATGAGGAAGGTCAGACCGGACTCTGGATATTGGCTTCGACCGGTCCGATCTCTGTGCAGCACACCAACACGGCGCAAAAAGCGGGCAGAAAGCTCGGCATCTCAGTCAAGGTGCTTGCATGGCCCGCAAGCGGCCTGTCCGAACTTGCAACACTGCTGGCCATGGCCCCCACGGCATCGGCCAACTTCCTTTCCAATAAGACGCCGACTTCGCACTCCGATGTTGTTGCTCAGTTACAGGCGGTAACTGCTCATCCCCAGTTTTCCGAACGGTCCGCCGAGCTGAAAGCCGAGCTTCTGCAGCCAAGTATCGCCCCGGCCTTTGCCCTCAAGGACAACATCGCTTTTTTGTCGGAGGCCTTTGGAAACAGGAGACGCGCCCGCGTCGTGTTCGGACAAGCCCTTTCCCCGACAGATGCTTCAATACAGGGGGTCCTCGATCGCCCGGCTCTTCGAGCAAGAACAGCTGATGCGATCTTCTCCAAGCCGGATGGCTCTGTCGTCGCAATTCTGGGGGCCGAAGGAAACGGCAAATCATGGATTTTTGCGCAGGCATGGATCCATCAGCCGTCGAAATCACTAACGATCGTTCTTCTGCCTGAGGACTTCAATGTACCGTCTTCCCTTGAGTCGATGCGAGACCTTCTCGTTGCCAAGCTCATTGGGCAAAGTGGTGAACCGCCCACCCAAATTTCGCACAATCGTTGGCATCATCATCTCCGCCGGTGGAAACACCTCCCCAGTCCCGAGCAACCACGGCTCGTGGTTTTTGTCGATGGCCTGAATCAACGGGATATTGGCAATTGGGCTCACGTGATCGACATGTTGAGCGAAGTTGCCGCCGAAATCGGCGGCAAAGTCGTCATTAGCTGCAGGACTCTCTTCTACAAGGATAATCTGGAAGGGCGCCTCGTAAGCAACGTCGCTAAATGTGTTGTGCCTGAATGGGATGACGCCGAGCTGGACTCGCTGCTCGCTTCGTTCGGGACATCCATTAGCCAGCTCAACGCCGATGTTGTACGAAGCTTGCGTAACCCCCGGTTGTTTGGGATTGCCGCAGCGCTCCTCAAAGATCAGAAGATCGATCAGTTCGGCGAGTTAAGCGTGAATCGACTACTCTTCGAGCATATTCGGATCGGCGGTGAATCAGAGAACAGTAAGATTCCCCCATGGCAGTTCGTCGGCGATATCCGCCGGCACGCCGATCAAATCATCGCAAGGCTGAAAGACAATCAGCAAGCTGATCTAACTGTGTTTGACCGCCCAAATCCGCTCTCAGGTCACCCGCCGCAGAGCGTGGCACAGCAATTCGAGCTAACGTCGGCAGGCCGCTTTTTCGAAGTTCTTGAAGACGATCCCAGCAAATACGCTCTGAAAGAGGAAGGCCTTTCATTGGCACTGGGATTGTCGCTGTTGACTTCCACGCGAACTGCCCTCCGGCAGAAGAAGAATGTACTTGAAGCGCTCGGAGAGGTTCTAGACCCTATCGCCGCACTGGACAAAACAAGCGACGTCCTACTCGCTGCCGTACTCGCGTCCATTCTTGAAGGTTCGCCTGCGGAAGTCACAGCCCCGCTGATCCAGTGCTTCGTGGACCTCCAGAACTTAGACCAGACGCTTTATACCGAATTCAGGGCGCTGCTGAAGCAGGCCCCTCGAGCCTTCCTTATCGCTCTAGAGAACTCTGCACTCATTGAAGGCGTCACCGCAAACCAGTCCTGGCTAGTCCAGGCTATCCATGACAGCCGGGCCGCCCCCGACTGCGCCGAAGCGCTGAAGGAGACGCTTCTGCGTTGGCTCAGCATGTATTCTGACGATCCAGAGCGCGCGATGGCCCCCTCGCATCCGGGCGAACCGGAAGAAAAGCGAAAGGAACAACGCGCGAAACGCGCCGCTGAGCTCGCGGATAAAATGAAGCAGTTATGCGAAGCTGAGAAAGCTCTCCTTGACGATCTGATCCGGCCGGAGCGTGGCGACTATAGCGGGCTAAGTGCTTTATCCTTTCAGTTCTTGGGGGGGCATCCTCTGGCCGAATATGCGGAGAGCCTGCGCAACTGGGCTTTCGCTTCAGCGTTCAATGGCAGCTATCGTGATCGACGTGAGGATTTCAATAACCTCATCCGTTTGAACGTCCTCGATTGGGCTGAGACCAGGACTGCGATACTCGCAGCTGCACAACCCCTCCGGGGACCAAACACATCCGGGACGGGCCAGTGGGCACTTTCGTATCTCCTGTACGCCACCGGAGACAGCGACGACGCAGCAGCAGCCGGCGAACTTTTTCAGGCTTTGACGAAGGACCAAGAACGATTTGGGGGGTGGCGCCTCATCGAGACCTACTGCGCCACCGATCCCTGCGATCCTTCATCTACGGACCCAGATAACATCGACGACACGGCGAAGAACTACTCGACAATCGATGTTTCCAAGCTGCGAGGAAACATGGGCCATGGCCAGGAAGATCGTTTCTTTGACATGGCGCGTATTGGTCTTGCGCGCTTCAAGTCGGATGTCGCTATCGAGGTGATGCGGCGCTTCGCCGATCAGTCCCTATCCAGACCGACGGAGACATTCCGCCTTGCAACATTCCTACTGCACAAGCACACCAGTGCACTGGAACCCTCCCTTGCAAAAAGGTTCACCGCAAAAGCTGCAGAGGTGGCGACCGAGGCATTAAGTGGCGATAAACATCACGAAAAGCACATTGCGGCGCAATACGCGCTACTGATTGCATTCCCCCACATGACGGGAGAAGAGCAGCTTGATGCCCTTCTTGCTCATCCGAAAGACTCGACATTTCTTCGTGCACTGGCAGATCTATTTCAGCCGTGCGAACCAGCCCGACTAGAGGACGGCCTCGCAAAGGCAATCGCGGACGGTAATGAAGTTTCACAGTTTCGCGCGCTTGCGTTTGCGGAGCATTCCGGCACACCATTAACACCGCGCACTATAGAGCTAGCGGCCAGCCTACTGGCCTCGACCCACAAGCATGTTCGATTGTCATGTCTGGGCCTTGTCCGAGCGACTCAAAATTCATCCCTTCTTACCGCAATTGTGAGCAGCGGTTGGACGGCTTCTGAACTCGACAGCGCCACCGACAAAGCCGAGATCTCGCACGGCTCCGGAGCGCTCGTTGCAGCTTCAAAAATGGGACTTATCTCGATCGAGTCCTGCCTAGACCGCATTGACGTCTGCTCATATCAGAAGATGGTGGAGATTCTGGGTCCCCCGGCGGCCATCGCAGTTGCCGATAGGCTTGAGGTCGCTATCGGCAAGGCGATGAAGTTCAAGATCCAGCGCAACCTGCCTGACATTGAGCAGCAGTTTGAGGAGCCACACTGGATCACATTTCTTAGAGTGTCGGACCGACCAACGCCGACCCGAAATGTTTCACAGCAGCTGAGGGAGCTTTCCGATACAGGCGACGCTTGGTACGAGAGGCAAAAACGCAACCAGGATGCTGCGGAGCAGTTTGAGCGTGAACTCTCCGAAGCAGGAGCGCTGCTCATCATCCGGTCCGTTACCTCGGACCTCGTCCGGGAAATCGACAAGGCCGCTCCGCAGACAACTGACAGATGGCTCAGTCTGTTCCTGAATATGGACCAACAAGACCTGACCAATTTATGCAACACTGGCTGGGCGATCGCGGAAGCGATGTCCTCCCGCAACTCTGTGGATGCAAGCTCACTGATGCAACGGCTCTCGGCAGCCGTGCCTCCAGTGCGCGCGACTTTCGGCAGAGATCGTCTTGCCATTGATGCGGTCACAATATGGGGCGCAGCTTCCACCCCAGAGACTAAGGCGCAGCGATTTGCCAGACTGGATCGAATTGCAAACGATCATGAATTGGCGAATGAGGTACTTGCCGCGTTTCGCGCAAACCGGGAACAGGAGATCCGCGATTACGTCCTTGATCGCCGCAATCGGGCCGAGCCTGCTCATCGGGCGCGCGCCACAATGGTAGCCGGGCTTTGTCCCGCCGAACCATGGGCACTAGAGACGATAGAAATGCTCAAGGACAGCAAGGGATACCTGCAACAGGTCTACAAAGGCGCGACCTATGCAATGGATCGCCATCAGTGGTCGAAGCATTGGTCGCGCCAAATGGCGGGGGCAGGCACTTTGGAGGAGCTTTGGCGTCATGCAGTTCTGCTTTGCAAGATCGTCGATGGCCGCTTCAAAGAATCTGACTTGGTTTCCAAACTTCCCAGCCCTCTGCTGAAGAGATTCGCGCCGACCTTTGAAAGTTCGATCGTTGATCGGATCAAGCGATGGAAGGACAAGCGGGAATCCAAGCTCTTCGGAATGCGAGCACCGGACCGAGTCTTCCTTCCGCATTGACGTGCACCCTCCAGATCCAAGCCGAAAAAGCATTCTGGCGTGGTCCAGTTGCGTCTCAAGCTCATCTCCCGTTGCGCGTTTAACCCCAATGCACGGCCAGGAGGACGGGGAAACTGGCGCCGAGGCGCGTACGCGCAAGGCATCCAACCGCATCCCTGAAGGGAGCCCTCGGCCGGACCCTCCGTTGCGCGCCCGCTATCTCCTCGTCTCCGAAAGATTTCCCGTCCGGCCGCGATTGGCGCAGCCGGCAAAACCAAACGGGAGATAACCAAATGAAACGCAACGAAAAGACCCAGCGCCCCCACAGCGTCTTTGTGGTCGAGGGCGAAGGCGACAAGGCCTTCTGGACCAAGGTAGGTGCAGCCTGGGCGCACGATGACGGCAAGGGCTTCAACATCCAGCTCAGCTGCCTGCCCTTGAACGGCCGCCTCGTCATTCGCGAACCGAAGGCTGACGCGGAGGCGGGGCAATGAGCCCCGCCGCCACGCGGCGCTTCCTCGTCAAGTGCTTTGACTACGAGGAATGGGGCGTCATCGTTGAAGCTGCCACCAGCGAGGACGCCATTCACAAGGCCGAGGCCATCTACCTCACCGACAGCCTGGGCAACATGGACGGCTTCGAGCTTCTCCGCAGCGACTTCGGCTGGGAAGCCCGGCCCCTGGTGCAGGAGGTGCAATCATGAGCGCCCTGCCCATCCAGGACATCCGCAACACCGTGGTTCACGGTGATTGCGTGGAGGTCATGCAACGCATGGCCTCCGGCTCGGTGGATTTCATCCTCACCGATCCGCCGTACCTGTGCCGCTACAAGTCGCGCTCCGGGCAGACCATCGCGAACGACAATCGCGATGGCTGGCTGGAGCCAGCATTTGCCGAGATGTACCGGTTGCTCAAGCCGAAGACGTTCTGCCTGAGCTTCTACGGCTGGAATGCCGCCGACAAGTTTATCGGCGCCTGGCGCAAGGCCGGCTTCCAGATGGTGGGGCACATCGTTTTCAGGAAAAGCTATGCTTCCGCGAGCCGCTTCCTCGAAAGCCGGCATGAGCAGGCCTACCTGCTTGCAAAAGGCCGCCCCGCGCTACCGGCGAGTCCCCTGCCTGACGTCATGGACTGGCACTACACCGGGAATCGTCTGCATCCCACTCAAAAATCAATCAATAACCTGCGACCGCTTGTTCATGCGTTCTCTCCTGAGGGCGGTATCGTGCTCGACCCGTTCTGCGGGTCGGGCTCGACGCTGGTGGCGGCCCGCGGAGCGGGACGCGTCGGCATCGGTATCGAGCTCGACGGGCGTCATCAAGCCACTGCGGCCTTGCGCGTGAACGCCTTGGGTATGGCTGCCTAGCGCGGCGAGTCACCGGCCTACCGCCGTAGGCGGTAGGCCGGATTTTTTGTGCAATTCGGCCGCTTGACCCGTCAACGATGCGCGTGGAAACTGCATCCGGTGTGGGGTTTTCCATGAAATTCATTGAATCGATCGTCGCCAAGTTTGGTCCCGACCGCATAAACAACCTATCCTCCCAAGAACGTTTGCGTCTGTTGGAAGCACGGCGCCATATCCAACACGGCTGGCTGTCAGGTACAGATCAGGCCCGTCTCAAGATAGCGGGCATCTCCGCTTCGGTCATTGCCGACCTCAATTCCAGCCAAGCCCCAAGGCACCGGGCCGCGTTAGGCGATCCCGCCCTGCAGGCATACGTTCGTGCCGAAATCCAGCGATGGATCTCGCTGAGATTGCTGGCCTACTTTCAAAGGAAGCTGGAGTCGTTCGACGATTTCAGCCTCGCAAAAGCCGAAGCTGTTTTAAAAGACGAAGGAAGTTTTTGCTTCAGCCCCGGTTTCGTGGATGACACAGACTTCGGAAGGTCTTTCCGGCGCGGTGTACTTTTCGTGGGCACAAACGACGAGAACGTTCTTTTCGTAATAGCGCACTTCTTGAAACTGTTTGTCAGCACTTTGCGTTCTCTGATGCACAGATACGAAGCATTTGGCATCAACGACCAGCAGCTGAGGCAGGAGTTGCTCAAATCGCTTCCGAACGTTACCGCGACGTTCACGGACAGTGCCTTGAGAAGATTTCAGGAGGCCATGGAGCGAGCTGCTGGCTGCGAGGAACCAAAGGCTATTTGTCCCTACTTCGATATTTTGCGTGCACCAGGCCTGCAAGACGAGCTTGTCAGCGCTCAGCTTGAACGCAAGCGGGCGGTCGCTGCTGAAAGGGCAGCTGTCGATGCCGAGAATGATAAAAAGGCCGCCGCCGACGCAGTTCGTGCGGAGGAGGAAAGGAAACGCCTTGCAGAGGCACAGCTGACACTTGAAATTGTTGACGGGTCTCTCGATGTAACGCCAAGCAGTTGGCCGCTCTTGGAGACGGACGCCAAACTTCAGGAGTTGCTTGAAAACATGCGGACAGGCTTTGCTCAAGCCCGGAAGGTTCACTGCGATGGCGCGCCATTGGAGAAAGAATTTCGGAACGGTCGGTCGATTGTCTCGATGAGTGCGAAGCAGCTTGCTCTCGTGAAGATCGAATTCTGGAAGAGCCGGTCGGGAGTGTTCAGAGGGGTCACGAATCCCGCGTTCATGACGAACCGGATGATTGGGCTCCTTAATTGCGAACACAAACTCGATCCCAACGACACAAAGTTTCAGCACTTTCCAGAACTGTACGCGGGCGGTGCCATTGAGCTGGAGGCAGAGTGGCGCGACAACCTCGACTTCTTGCAGAAGTGGATTGATGATGAAGGATTTAAGGGCGAACTCGTCAGATGGTTTGTTGAAGATAAGGACAACGATGACGGCTGGGCAACGTCGCGTTAGTCTGTGAGCTCGCCGGTTGCTGGCTGAGGCTCCTTTAGTCGCCCTTTGAGCTGAGGGTCCTCATAGGCCTTCACCGCGAGCAGCCGCGCTGGGCGACGGCCGCCTTCAAGGACGACCACCTTGTCCACGTATTCCGGTCCCATGAGTTGCTGTGGTGTCGCCAGCGGCTTCATTTGGCCAGTCAGCAGGTCGCGCCTGCTTCCCAGCTCCTTCGATAATTCCTGAGCTGTCGTGGCGGTTGGCTCCATGAAGCACCGCACCGCCATCAACTCCAGAATGCGTTGCGGGTCGCCGTAAGCCTTCTGAAGCTGCGAAGTCCCTTGCGCAAACAGCCAGAGCCGCAATCCCGATTGGCGGCCGAGGGCGATCATCTGCTCAATCTCCTGCATATACCCGAGCTGTGGAAACTCATCGAGAAAGAAGGTGACGGGCGGCAGGTCGTACTGATCCCGCGCGTCGCGGATCGTATAAAAGATCTGGCCGAGTAGCGTACGGATGAGGGGCCGGTACATCAGCAGCTCCTCGGTCGTGACGCAAAGGTAGAGCGTGCCGTTTTTGCTTCTCAGGTCTTCGAAGTTAATGGTCGTCTCCGCGACGACCGTCTCCAATTGGGGGGAGCCCCACACGTCGACGTGCCTAAGTACGGTCTCGAACAGATTGGACCGGGTCTCCTCATCCGCACTGGCAAGCTGGTTGCCAATGCGCACCAGACTCCTCACCCCACATCCTTGAAGAAATTCGATATGGAGCTTTAGCTCCTTGGGCGATGGCGAGAACCAGTCGACGACGGCCGACATATCCCGCCGCCTTTGGTAGCCGTGCAGGCAGATGTCGTAGAGGGCGCCCTGGAGGAGCTGGGCCGCCCGGCCCTCCCAGAAGCTTTTGGCCGAGTGAGAGTCCGTCGGCACCATGAGCAGCGGCAAAAGCCTTCCTATCGCCGTGTAGGCGGCTATTGGATCGTTCGGCACGGCATCAAGTGGATTGAATTTTTCGGTCGCGGCGGCATCGCCGGGCCTGAAAACCTGAACTGGCCCGACATTCTGGTCGCGCCACTCGCTGGTCAGGTCGGCTATCTCCGGCTTGACGTCCAGGACAATGGCAGGCGCCTGAAGGTAAAGGAGATTGCGGACCACGTGGGCCTGCGTCTTGCCGCGCCCCGGCCGCGCGATCGTGATGAGGCTCTCGGCGCCATCAAAGACGTACTCCTGCCCGGTCTCCTTGAACACGCCGAGCGTCAAAGGTGCCTTGCCCACCATTTCATCAGCCCCCATTGCCATTTCCGGGACTTCCCCGGTCGGCCCACGAGCCATTCAGCGGCCGATTTCGCGACGTCTGCGCATCCTAGCTGGCCTTCGTGCATTGCGCCATCCGCCGCGGAGTGAGCTCCCAGCTAGGAGCGTGGCAGCGCCGTGTGGCGGTCCTGGAAGTGCTGGCGAGGCCGGAACGTCGGCGAAAGTGTCGCTATCAGTGGGAGGCCCAGGCGCTTGCCAACCGGGCGGCGGAGGTTAAACTTACGGTAGTGCGCACTTATGGGTTTGCAGGCAAACCCGCGCCAGTACCCGAGGTGTTGATGGCGATTTACAGCCTGCATCACAGCTCGATTGGCAAGTCCACCCAGGACGAGCCCTACACCGCCGCTGCACACATCCGCTACATCACTCGTACCCGCGCCCTGGGCCGCATTGACGGCGAGCGCATGCCGACTCAGGCCGATCAACTCATAGGGTATCTGCGCAAGGCCGAGGATACCAGCCGCAAGAATGCCCGTGTCATCGACAAGGTAATGCTGGCGTTGCCGAAAGAGCTGGACGCCGAACAGCGGGTGGCCCTGGTCCGGTCCTTCGCCGAAGACGTGACCAAAGGACGGGCACCGTGGCTGGCTGCCTTTCATGACAGGGGCAAGGACGCGAAGAACCCTCACTGCCACCTCGTCATACGGGACCGGGACCCCAAGACTAACAAGCGCGTCATCGGGATGAGTGAGGTGGGCTCGACCGAACGACTGCGGAAGGCTTGGGAGAAGCATGCCAATCTTGCGCTAGAAGCCGCCGGCTTGGATGCGCGGATTGATAGGCGGACGTTGGAAGCTCAGGGCATCAAGCGGAAGCCCACCATACATGAAGGGGTACGGGCACGGCGCATGAGCCGAGAGGGGCGAACGCCGCATTCGCGGCGCCGCTCCTACCGAAACCGGCCAAGGACCCGCAGCAAGAGCCGCGTGGTGGACTACCGTAAGCTCGACAAGGGCATGAGCCGGACCGCGTACAATCGGCGGCTTCAGTTGGCGCACGAGACCGAAGAGGCGCGATGGGCCGCCATTGACGCAGATCGGCAAGCGCGGGAAATCGATCACCTGCGGGGCATCCATCGGCCCGACCTGGACGGAGGACTGGCGCGAGGACTTAAGCGCAAGCTCGAATGATGTTGGCCATTGAATTCAACCGCCGTAGGATCAGGCAAATTTAGCTAATGGATTAGGATATGGATCGCGCAAGAGATATTGCCGTTCGCCTTGAGAACGTTGAAGAGAGACTGAAGAAATTGAAGGGACGAGATGACGAAGAAGCCTCGATCAGAAAGAAGCACCTGACCGGTATCGGTGAGCACCTTCGGACCCAGCTTCTTGAAGAACTTGATTGGATTCACGAGCAGAAGCCCGAACTCGAAATCAAACGAAAGAAGAAGCTAAAGCGTTGAGACCCCGAAGGGCTTGGCTAGGCTGAAGCGCAAGCTTGAATAAACTTGGCTGTTGATTTGGTTCCTCATACTATGAATCTGTGCAGAAGCTTGAGGATGCGTACGTACTGGCTCACAAGCGTGAGCTCCTTGAGTTGCGTAAGCGTCTGGATCAGCTGCGATGGGTTGAAGGGCGCATTGCCGAATACAAATCCACTCTCAGCAATTCTTGTCGCGAAGACGAGCACGATCTAGCTCGCAAGAAATTGTCAATAGCTCAGTCGACCCTGAAGGATCTCAATGAGTGGATCGGCTTGTCGATGCATATTCTTGGATTAGAGGAAGAAAAGTTTAAACTCCAACAGCAGCTTGCCGAGATTGACCCCGCGCTTCTGGAAATCGAATGAGTGACACCGAAAAGCATGTTCGCAGCTTGGAAAAGGAGCTGTCGGACCTTCGTTTCGAGATCTATCATCATGAGGAAACCAAGCGCAGCTTAGAAAAGCGGCTCGCCGAGATAGATGTAGGGAAGTTGCCTCACGAGGCCGAACGCCTCCGCGCACAAATTGGAAAACTTGATGTCGGCATCCTGATCGCCAAGAACAGGATGGAGTACGTCGGCAGGTCCATAGATGGTGGGTTGATGGTAATCAACAAACTTGAATCGGAACTTGAGAAGCCCGAGATAAAGAGGCCAAAGCCGAAGATGTAGGTATTCCTCCGTTGTCTGTTGTCTATCATTTGTAGCGCATCCCTCTGGGGAGCGATTTTATTTTCGAATGCGCGGTGAAGCAGAAAAGCAACGCTGAACGCGTCGGAAGGAAATTTGGGTAGGGAATGGCGCACTTATACATCGCTGCGCGACATAGGTGCACGGCCGACACAGCGGCCGTAAGGTGTCGCCAGGGCGACAAGTCTTTGGAGGGGAATGGCTTCATATCATCTTTCGGCACAACCAGTGAAACGCTCCGAAGGGCGTTCGGTGGTCGCGATGGCGGCCTATCGGGCTGGTGTCTTGCTGAAAGATGAGCGCAGAGGCATCGAGGCAGACTATCGGCGACGGCAGGGCGTGGTGCATGCCGAGATCATGGCACCTGATGGCGCAGCGGAATGGCTGTACGATCGCGAGACCTTGTGGAACGCAGTCGAGCGAATGGAGAAGCGCCGGGACGCTCAGCTAGCCCGCGAGATCAATATGGCCTTGCCTCACGAGCTCAGCGATGAAGAGCGGCTTCGGCTGGTGCGCGGGTTTGTGCGTAGCGAGTTCGTGGCGTTGGGAATGGTTGCCGACTTTGCCATCCATGCGCCAGTCCCCGAGAAAGGTGATGACCCGCGCAACTATCATGTCCATGTGCTGCTCACCATGCGTCAAGCTGGTGGTGGTGGTCTGCGGTCGGTTAAGACACGGGCCTGGAACAGCGATTCCATGCTGATCGCATGGCGAAAGTCGTGGGCTAACCATCAGAACAGGATGCTTAGCCGGGCCGGATACCGGGCTCGCGTCGATCATCGGACCCTTGCCGCTCGCCAGGCTGACGCGGGGCAGTCTGGTAACCGCTGTCTGGCTGCAGAGCTATCCCGCAAGCCCGAGGTCCACGTGGGGCCCAAGATCAAGAATGCGCTGGGGCGGCAGCCAAAGAGTACGGTACGCCGGGCAGGACCGAAGCGAAAGAGAACGGAAAGCGAGACCCCGATCCAGCGTGAGCTTCGGTATCCCGGCCTCGACCGTGGAAGCCGCGCGCAATGGGCCATGCATCGTCTCGCCAGCAATGCTCACTCCTACCAGAAAGAAGCACAGAAGGCAGAGCGCCAGGCGGCGCGGTTACGGGAAAGGCAGCTCTATTTTGCGAAGCTTGCCGAGTCTGCCGAGGCGCGGAGATCTCAGGACGCGGAGCATCGGGTCGAGCGGCAAGCGCATGCGCGCCGACGTTTGGCCGAGATTGCCTATTGGCTCAATGAGCTTGACCTCCTTTTCCTCGCTTTGCTTGGCATCCGCGAGCATCAGTTGGCCCGTCGCTCCGTGTGGGCCAATCGGTTTGCTGGGCGGGTGCGCACTCTTGCCGGCGGACGGGCACGCCCCTGGATGCCGGAATAGCCGGCCATGCATCAAACTTGCCGCGCCAGCGCAAATTCCGCCACGAGCGATAGTTGACCTTCGAAGCAAGTACGGGATAGCGAAGGATATCGCTGCGGTACATGACGATGGCACGTTTGCCCGGCAGCCGCATCACTTCGGAAGGATCAAGCAGCCAGCGGCCGGTTTCCGATTGACCGAGCGAATGATGCTGGCGGATGGGATCGACATTGCTATGCGAGGTGCCCTCATTGCGTGACAGCGATGTTGTCTGCCCGACGATCTCCGATACGAACTTGGCGGCATCCAGGTCGCTGACATTGAAAAACACCTTGCATGCGGCGTTAGCGAGGAACGAGCCGGCGCGGCGGTAGATGGTGCGAAGTTGGCTTAAATCCTGGAACACCAGCAGAGGGGTGCAATAGGCGCGAAGGTAACCTACCCCGCGCTCAAGCGGCTCGAGGCTGCCAAGGGCGGCCGCCTCGTCGAGCAACAGGAGCACCTTGCGCTTGGGGCGCGGCAGGTTCTTGGACCGCGTGAGCGCGTTGAGCACACTGCCGACCATTACGCGGAGGAACCCTGCGTAGATGTCGAGTTTCTCCTCGTCGACAACCAAATAGAGAGTTTTGACATCCCTCACGAGGTTGCCGAGGTCGAAGTTGGAGTATCGGCTGATTTCTCCGGCGGGACCGCCCGCTGCCCATACTCGTGTTGCCTTCTCCGTGTTGGAGAGAATGCTCCTGAACTCTTCGCTGCCGTCCATGGCCATGAAGCTTGCGGCGATCTCAGCGGCCGCTCGTGCACCGGATGTGCAGATCGTGCGCAATAGCTCCTTGAACGATTCGGGCGGCAGGGTCGACAAGGTGCGGACCTGCGCCAGATTGCGTTGCTCCACTCCGAGTTGCATCACGTAGAGAATGATGCAGGCCAGCAATCCTTCGGTCTTAGCGTCCCAATGGCTGGTCTTCTCATCCGGAATGATCATCAGGCGGGCCAGCGCCTCAGCATCATCCCGCTCATGGAATGTTCCGGCACGGATCATGTCAAGGGGATTAAAGTGGTCCGAGTGGTATGGGTCCGTCGTATCGAGGGTACGCACTTTGCCCAACGTGGCACGCTGCCGGCGTGTGATGGCGCTGTTTTCGCCTTTGATATCGGTGCAAACAATCGAGCCGCGATAGTCGAGCAGGTTCGGAATGACGATCCCTACTCCCTTGCCGGCGCCCATCGGCGCGAACACGGCGATCATCCCGTCCTTGTTGAACCGCAAAAAAGAACGGCCCTTCCGGCCGACTATAGGTCCAGATCCTCTCCGCACTCCTGACCATAGCAACTCCCATCCGGAGGCGAAACGAGCCGAGCCGAGCGCACCACCGGGGTTGAAGCCGTGCCATCGGTACAGGGTATGCACGATCGTCAGGATGCAACGAGTGACCGAGAGTGCAATACGCACCACCAGCACGGTGGCGCGCAGCAGCCAGAGCACAATCTGCACCATTTGGTCAGTCTGGCATGCGTTCGTAAAGCGAGCCAGCAAGTGCACTGCAAAGATGCAGGTTGCCGCGATAAGTCAATGAAACAGCGTGATCGGGATGTATCCCAGCCCTACATCCGACATCGGGTCGCGCCGTCCCGCCACCACGTCAAGGGTAGGACAAGCGGCAAGCCGCCCTTGACGCAGCACCATGCCATCGCGGTGGGCTGACCATGGGCAATGCCCAAGTCTGGGCTGTTCCCCATTGGGCACGAGGAGTCGGCCCTCCTGTCAGGCGCACGCTTTGTCTGGGCGGTCATAAGCCCCTGAGCATACCGGCTCATCTCGTTATTCCGCTTAGCCCGGCTTAGCCGGCACGAGGTGCTCGCCCGAGGACTCTCCTATGAATGACTTGGTAGTAGATGCGACTTTCGGAACAGACATCCATGACCTGACTCCCGCAGAGCTGGAGTTTATCGCGGAGAATAAGAATCGCCCCGGATACACAATAGTGAACTCGGAGTACATGGCGCGGCTTTATGATGAACTCAACAAGCCGGTCACCGCCACCTGCCTGCGACGTGCAGTCACCAACGGCCGTGCCTTGCGTATAGACAAGGTAAGGACGAGCTTCCTAGCCATGCTTCTAGGGAGAGCCATCGAGGCGCGTGCGCAAGACGCAAGGCTGGCTCCGCAATAGCGGAGCTTCGCCCTTTTGAGCTTCACTTCAACCGAGAGATTGTGCTCGCACTTACATTAAATGCATTCGCTATTGACGCGAGCTGTTCGCCGGCAGCCTTCCTCAGAAGCGCCTGTTGCCGTTGGCTCTGGTCCAGCTTTGGCTTGCGACCGAATCGCACACCACGAGCCAATGCCCTCTCCCGCCCGGCTTTTGTTCGCCTTAGGATATCCTCCCGAGTTTTGCGCGCGATATAGCCGACAAGAGCGGCGAGCACCTCTCCTAACTCGTGCGTCGTGTCCGCCCAAGGCTCAGCCAAGGATTTGTAAGCCGCCCCTCGCGACGTAATTTCAGTCAGAACGCTCAGCATCTTGAACGGACCACCTCGCGTAAGACGGTCCAGCGCGCAAATGATTACGGTATCGCCGGGCCGCAATCTCCGAAGGAGTTGGGAGAGCACTCGGCGATTGTCTTTGGTGCCGCTTTCCTTTTCGCAAAACACCCTCTGGCACCCCGCAGCATTGAGCTGGGCCAGTTGGATGTCCAGCTCCTGAGCGTTGGTGCTGACACGGGCGTACCCATAGACACGCATGGGATTCAAATGCTCGCTTGCAAAACTCCTGATTTTTGCAAGCCCCCTTCCCTCGCGTACCGAGCAAAGCCTCCGAGCCGCCTTTACTGAATCTTTTCGCGAGGTTGCATCTTTCATGAAACTAAAGAAGCTCTTTCCTGTTTTTCCCTAGCCTGCGCTTTTCTCGCGCATGCGTAAATCAGGATTTTCGCTATCAAGCAGACGGCTGCACAACGTCGGGATTAGCCGACGTCTCACACAAAGCCGGTGCCCCATGGCAGAAGAGTTCAGTCCTGGAGACGGTCCTTCGTACCTCGTTCCCGCAGCGATCGTCCTCTCTGTGCTTGTTGCAGGAGCGATCGGCACCTACGCCTATCTTCAGCAAGAAGCACCGGTCGCCAGGTCGGCACCTGCGCCCTCGCCAGCGGTGGTCGAAACACGGGCGCCGCCAGTACAGCCGAAACCGGAGCCGGTGAGCCGCTTCAAGGGCGTTTACGACGCTTTCGAAATTGGTGCGCTTCCTGCCAGTTTCGAGCGGACCAAGAACGCTGCCCGGCTTCTGGACCAGCTTCAGCGGGAGCCTTGTGACCGACAGGCAATCGTACCGCTCGCCTCCCTGATGGATGATGCGGGCTATCCGCGAGAGAGCGCGAAGATCGTGTTGAAATTCGGCGAACGGTGTGGCCAGACGGCAGCGCTCTTTGAGCGGGCCTACTTCGCTCTCTCACGCATCAGCGACTACGCGGGCGCGCTGGAAGTCTCCGAAGCGATGGTGAAGTCCGACCCTGCCAACGGGCGCTACCGTGTGCTGAGGGGGACAGCCCACGAGCACCTGAAGAACTACAGCGCCGCGCTCAGCGATTATCTCAGCACCCTTCAGCTGTTCACCGACCTGTCCAGGGTGGCGGCGAGCGAGTTCTACCGGGTCTCGCTGATGTACGACGCGCTTGGCCGGCCCTGCGATGCGATCACGCCGATGGAGATGTATCTTTCGTATGACATCGTCAAGCGGCAGACGGCGCAGATCTCACAGATGATCAATGAGTTCGCCAACATGGGTAATTGCCGCGCTTCTTATGCGACCGGGTCTGACCGGGTGCTGGTCGCGCCGTCGAACATTGTCGAGGTGACCATCAACGGTGCGAAGGGACGAATGATTGTGGATACCGGCGCCTCGATGGTCTCGATCACTCCGTCTTTCGCAACGCGCGCAGGCATCTCGCCCGATGAGCGCAATCCCATGACCTTCTACGTCGTCGGCGGCACCATCCAGTCCTCTCCGGCGACCGCCCAGCTTGTCGAGGTCGGCAACGCACGGGCTGCGAACGTTCCGGTCGCGGTATCGACCGGCCATTCGTCCGCATACGGCCCGCAGGTTGACGGACTTTTGGGCATGACATTCCTGGCCCGCTTCAACATAACACTCGCCGGTGGCGCACTGGAATTAAAGCCACGCGCCTTGAACTGACCACCAGACTGCCTGTCATCACTCTCATTCAGCAAAAGGATATCTTATGCGCTTTCTGCTTCCGCTTCTTCTCGCGGCCATTGCTATCTCTGGTCCTGCCAATGCCCAGCAGAAACCCTCGAAACCGCAACCCAAGCAGGCGGCGACATGTTCGTACGACGATTGCGTATCGGGCGCCAAGGCGCGCGGCTGGAGCGGCTCGGAGGCGAGCAGCTGGTGCAGCCGTAATGCCGGTGCCTGTCCCCCGCGCTGATCAATAATCTCTTCCACTACGTCGAGGCTCGAAAGACCAAGCGATAGCAAGCTTGGCCGCTCGGGAGCGGCAAGACCGGATGGGAGCAAGCCGCCCTTGCCACCACTGATCTTGCCGCATTCCGTACTGATCTCGCCGCATTCTGCTGCAGGCGCTGGCGCATCCCTCCCGCAGCCTTCCTTTCACGTCTCTCCTTAGCGTCCACCGGCCATGCTCAGTCGGCTGACCTGACGCGGATACCCGTCCGCCGCAAGGGTCAGGCCCTCGCGCAGGCGCGCCCTGCGGGTGCGGCAGCCGTCTCTCCGCGTCTCTCCCGGTCGCCGGCACGGCCGGATGGCCGCAAAACAAGGAGAGACGACATGAGTAAGGAACGCTTCGATATCCACCAGCACCTCACCGACCGCATCGTTGCGGCGATCGAGGCCGGTGCGGGACACTGGCAGATGCCCTGGCATCGCGGCAGCGGCGGGCGGGCACCGGTCAACATCGCCTCGGGCAACAAGTACCGTGGCGTGAACGTTCTTGGTCTCTGGGTTGAGGCCCAGGTCAATGGTTACGGTTCGCACCTGTGGGGCACTTACCGGCAGTGGGCCGAGAAGGGCGCCGTCGTCCGCAAGGGCCAGAAGGCTTCCTACGTCGTTTTCTACAAGGAGATCGAGGTCGACTCCGCCGAAGATGGCGAGGACGAACGCAAGAGCCGCCTGTTTGCGCGTGCGACGCCGGTCTTCAACGCGGACCAGGTCGACGGTCTGAACGAGGCCCCGGTTGCTGCTCCGGTCGAGGAATTGCGGGACGTGGACGGCTTCATTGCCCGTACCGGGGCGAAGATCATCCACGGCGGAAGCCGCGCCTGCTTCATCCCGAAGCTGGACGAGATCCACATGCCGCCGCGTGAGCTGTTCACCGGATCGGCAACGTCAACCGCGACCGAGGCCTACTACTCCACCCTGCTCCATGAGCTGACCCACTGGACCGGCCCTGCGCATCGCTGCGACCGGGACTTGTCCGGCCGCTTCGGAACTGAAGTATACGCGATGGAAGAGCTGGTGGCTGAGCTTGGCGCTGCGTTCCTGTGCGCCGAGCTGGGGATTGCCGTTGAGCCGCGGGCCGACCATGCACAATACCTGGCGCACTGGCTGAAGGTGCTGAAGGCCGACAAGCGGGCGATCTTCACCGCCGCCTCAAAGGCTAGCGAGGCAGCCGCATTCTTGCGAATGGACGTCCCGTCTACGGGACGTTGACCGGCGGCATCGCAGATGTCGGCAGCGGCTTGCTCCCGCCGTCAAACTTGCTTCCGACGTCCGCCACTTCGCGCATCTTTTTGATGCCGAAGGTCTCGTCGGCCGCTTCCACGATTGCCTCCTTGCAGTCTTCATTCGAAATGCAAAATAGGCCGACAACCGCACCGCCCACCACGTAGACGTTGGCCTCTCCCTCAATCTTGACCTTGCCAAGAGGGGTATCGATCTTCGCCAGCTCAACCTTGGTCTTGCCGTTGAGATTGATGGTAATCGATCGCTCGGAAGGTTTCGTGACAGCAGATTCTAACCCCATGCTCTCCAGTCGCGTGGGAGACCACGGCTTGATCGTAAGACCGGCGGCAGCCTCCGAAGCGGATCGACCAGCGGCTTCTACACCGGACTTCGAGCCGGTGAATTTGACGCTATCGGCGAGGGCGACCATGTCGGACCTGCGGGAGAGCAGCTGCGCTACAGGACCACTCATCCCGCTCGATGCGTCCGCCGCTATCAGGTAGTCGTACCGTCCCGTAGACATCAACGCCTTCATAGCGGCTTCTCTCTCCGCTGCGGTAAGCTCGAAAGTCCTGTAGGCATATCCAGACGTCCGGATCCATCCGAACCGTTCAGCGAGCGCAAGGGCGGGCCGCTCAGGTCCGGCATGGGCGGGGGACGCAAGGGGCAGCCAGGTTGAAACTAACGGCACCGCAATCGCCATCACAAGGGAGAGCTTCATGATCGGACCCCGCTTTCCTGCGTTGGAAATGACAACGGGATTGGAGACTACGGCCGCCAAGATGAACCGGAGCTGACCACAACCTAAAGGATCTGCAATGTTGGTCATCGTCACTGTGGCAGAACGTCGCCACGCCGCCGCAGGTGTCTTTCCTGCCACGCCCGTAATCACCGATTACTTCACCACTGGCTGCTTAAGCAGCACCCCCGCTGCTGAATACAATGATGCGCGCTAAGCTTCCCCCGTGCTCGGACACAAAGCCCGCGTTGCTGCGTATGCCCTGATGGCGGCATCGGTCGCGGCGTCCCCGCTCGCAACAGTCAAAACCCGGCCGGCACACACGCCCCCGGCCGCGCATGTCGACGCCGCATCGCCGACCACGCCCGCACCCCGCCGCGACGGCGCGCCGGTGTGCAAGGTCGGCACCGAACGGATAAGCCCTCTCACCGGACGCAAGCAGGTGTGCAAGTGAGCGCGCTGCTAACCCGGATCACTGCTCTGCTCTCGAAGGGAAGGGGCCCAGCATACGGGCGTCAGATTTGCAAAGCTCCAGGCGATGGATTTGCAAAACGTATACAATCCTTAAGCCCCGCCATCATTCCTCTTTTCCTTATTCTCCTCCTGCCACTCCCGCTCACATCCCACGCCGCCCCCGGCGAATGGTCCGACTTCGCGACCGTCAGCATGACCGACCCGCAGACGCCGAAACTCACCAGCAACGGCATCTGCTGGAGCGACGGCACCAACATCCTCTGCGACGGCACCGCGGGACTGGCCAGCGGCGGCGGGACGGTTGCCGACAACATCACCTCCGGCACCACCCGGGTCACCGCCAACACCACCGGTTACATCAGCTTCACCACAGCGGGGACGACCACTGGCTACATGAATACCTCAGGTGTCTTTGTCCTCCCCGGCGTTTCCGCGACCGGCCCCATCAGCGCCACGAACAGCTACTACACAAATGGACTGGTTATCGGTGGAAGCGGATCAATGCCGGGATGGATGGCCGGCAATGGTCTTTACGTGGGAGGCAGCTATTCTGCCCAATTCACCGGGTCTGTTTTCGTTTCAAGCGGCAGAACGTTCGCTTGGGACAACTATAACGCTCTCTATGGAGACTCCACCAACAAGTATATCTCGGTCATCACCTCCGGCACCGAAGCCATGCGCATCGTCAGCACCGGCCAAGTCGGTATCGGAACATCGTCTCCGAATGGTAGGCTGGAAGTAATCGGCAGTCTCGTGGCGGGTGAATTCGACCGCAACATGGCGTGGAACAGCTCCGGCTCGAACTGGTATTACACAAGCGCTAACACGGCCGCACTGGCCATTCGTTCACTAACGACCGCAAGCAGCACTCAGTTCTATGTGGCACCGGGCGGCGCCCAAGGCGCAACAGCAACGGTCAAGTCGGCAATGGTCTTGGACGGCAACACTGGCAACGTGGCAGTTGGAAACGGTAATGTTTATCCCTCCGCCACCCTCCACGTAGGCGGCAGCGTCCTCACCACCAGTTGGACCGGCATCAACTTCAGCGGCAGCAACGTCACTCCCACCGCCCCCCTCGAAGTCTCCGGCACTGTAAGCGCCACCCGCTTCGTCGGCGACGGCTCAGGCCTCACCGGCATCGTCGGCGCATCAAGCGGCGACAACATCGCCAGCGGCACGACAAAAGTCACCGCCAACACCACCGGCTACATCAGCTTCACCACCGGCGGCACCACCACCGGCTACATGGACACGGCGGGGAAATTCATTCTTCCCGGAGTGAGCGCCACGGGTCCAATAAGCGCAACGAGTGTCTATGCCAACAATATGCAAGTCAGCGGCAGTCTATATGTTTCAACGAATATTGTCGGTGGCTTCTTCTGGCCTGCTAATTTCGGCGGCATAAGCTGGGGAACAGGAAGCACTGACTACGTTATCGGCGCCGGAGGCAGCAACCACATGGTCTCCATCGGCACCTCCGGCACCGAAGCCATGCGCATCGTCAGCACCGGCTACGTCGGCATCGGCACTAACGCGCCAAGCGGCACCCTGCATGTTTACTCCACCGCCAACACAAGTGTCACGTTCAGTGCTAACGACGGAAGCGGCGCAGGCACACGGATTATGTTCGACGTGCAGGCCAATACTAACAACCGCACGATGACCATCGGCGGCAGCACCATTCAAGTCTCCAAAACCAACTTCCTCGCCGGGGCACAGCCACTCCTGCTGAATCCGAACGGAGGAAATTTGAGCGTCAACACGTTCTCCAATATCGCCGCTCTACAAGTAAGTGGCACCGCCATCCATACGAGCTGGACGGCTTTGAACATGAGCACTACCCCCACCGCTCCCCTCGAAGTCTCCGGCACAGTAAGCGCGACAAGGTTTGTCGGCGACGGCTCAGGCCTTACCGGCATAGTCGGCGCCTCAAGCGGCGACAACATCGCCAGCGGAACCACCAAGGTCACCGCCAACACCACCGGCTACGTCTCCTTCACCACCGGCGGAGTTACTACCGGCTATATGAACACCGCGGGTAACTTCATCCTGCCAGGTGTCAGCACGACCAACAGTGGCGTGTCCGCTAGTACAGGTTATTTTCCGAATAGCCTTACGGTAGGCACGACAGCCACCAGCAACAGCACTGCTGTGACGCTTCTCGGCCGCGCTTCTATCAATGGCGCCCTGCTCAGCTATCTGGCCGGCACCGGCAACGCGGGCTTTGGTCCAGCCATAACCACCAGCGGCATCAACAATACCTTCATGGGTGTTCTCGCCCTCAGCAACAACAGCGGGGGCTTCAACAATGCCTTCGGCCGCAACGCCTTGACGAACAACACCACGGGCACCAACAACAACGCCTTTGGGGTTCAGTCGCTTGAGCAGAACCTGACCGGAGGGTTCAATGCGGCCTTTGGTGACGGCGCATTGCAGAACAACTTGGTGACCGGCAACAGCGGTTTTGGTACGGGGGCACTGCGTTACAACGACAGAGGCAGCAATAACGTGGCCGTCGGCACCAATGCCGCCGTTGGCGTCAGCGGTTCCACGACCATCACCAATACCGTCTCTGTGGGCGGCTACAGCGGCGGCGCCCTCACCACCGGGGTCAACAACATCTTCCTGGGCGCCTATGCCGGCCGCTATGTCACGACGGGAAGCTCGAACATCCTTATCGGTTATGATGCGTCACCCTCCGCCGCAACTACCGGCAACGCCCTCAACATCGGCAACAGCATCTTCGGCGACATGACCAACGCCGCGAGCGCGGTGGGCGGTGCAGCCAAGATCGGCATCAACTACGTGAGCCCCAGTGTGGCCCTCGAAGTCTCCGGCACGGTAAGCGCCACAAGATTTGTCGGCGACGGCTCCGGCCTCACCGGCATCATCGGCGCATCGAGCGGCGACAACATCGCCAGCGGCACCACCAAAGTCACCGCCAACGCCACCGGCTACGTAAGCTTCACCACCGGCGGCACCACCACCGGCTACATGAACACGGTGGGCAATTTCATCCTCCCCGGCATTAGCACCACCGGTCCTATTAGCACGACCAACGCATACCTCAGCGGAAACATCACCGCTGTCGGCAGCGTTGTTGCAGCTGGCGGGGTCACAGTTAACAACGGCACCAATTTCGGGTGGTCCGGCGTCACCGACTATCTCACTGGCAATGGCAGTCTCCACTATATCGCAGCCGTCACCTCCGGCACCGAAGCCATGCGTATCGTCTCCACCGGCTACGTCGGCATCGGCACCAGCACGCCGAGCTACACCCTCGATGTCAACGGCTACATACGAAGCAAGCAGAGAGTGCAAGTCTATGCAGGCCCAAGCCTTGCCAATATTCTCATGGACTTGACAGGGTTGCACAGCAATGCCTGGGGCTACGGCATGGTGCTTGATACAACTTCAGCCAGCGGTTTCACCAACGCCAACCAGATCTATCTGCACAGTAACGGCAACGTCGGCGTCGGCACCGCTACACCAACCGCCCCCCTCGAAGTCTCCGGCACCATAAGCGCCACCCGCTTCGTCGGCGACGGCTCTCTGCTTACCGGCATCGTCGGCGCCTCCGGCGGCGACAACATCGCCAGCGGCACCACCAAGGTCACCGCCAACACCACCGGCTACATCAGCTTCACCACCGGCGGCACCACCACCGGCTACATGGATTCTTCTGGGCGCTTTATCCTTCCCGGCGTCTCTACAACCGGTACAGTTTCAGCGACCAACGCCTACATCTCAGGACTTCTCGGCATTGGTCGCAATCCGGGCAGCGGTTACTCGGTGGACGCAGCGCAGGCCATCCGCACCGGCAACGTTGTGCAAACCGCTATTGGCGCCGCGAGCGCGCCGGCCCATACGTTTACGCTCGATAACACCACCGGCATGTTCATGCCGACCTCAGTCACTCTCGCTTTCTCTGCCTCCGGCACCGAAGCCATGCGCATCGTCAGCACGGGCTATGTCGGCATCGGCACCTTTGATCCCAGCGTGACCCTGCATATCGTGAAGAACAACGCAGCCAATACCGCGATCCTTGCGATCAACAACTACACCGCGGGCAGCACTCAGGCGACGCTGCTGAGTATTGGCTCCGATGCATCCGCCGGAAACCTGTTCTCCACCTCATCCGCCTACGCCGACTCGGCGACGTTCGACCCCAACCCGGTTGCCAAGGCCTTCTATATCCGCTCCAGTTCGGCGGCCACCGGCGGCCTGCAATTCCTCACCTCTGGCGGCAGCACGGCCGATATTGTCTTCAAGCCCGGCGCAGGCGAGGCCATGCGCGTCAGGTCATTGAACGGCTACGTGGGTATGGGCACCCCAAGCCCCACTGCCAAGCTCGAAGTCTCCGGCACGGTAAGCGCCACGCGCTTCGTCGGCGACGGCTCCCTGCTCACCGGCATTTCCGCGGGTTCAGTCTCTACCGGCGCCTCCGGCTCCTTGGTCTACCGCGACCAGTCCGGCAATCTTGTCGCCAGCTCCAGCCTCAGCATTTCCAGCACAACGGGGAGCGTCGGCATCGGCGCTGGAGCTCCCGCCAACATCGGCAACAACGCCCTCTACACCTCCGGTCACATCTATGCCAACGGTTACCTCTATGGCTCAGGCATGAGCTTCTCCGGCTCAACCGGCAGCTTGCTCTGGGCCGGCAATACTGTGTCCATCGGCGGCAACTCCAACAGCAACCAGAACTATCTAACCTTCAACACCTCCTCCACGGAGGCCATGCGCATCACCTCCACAGGTCTGGTCGGCATTGGCACCACTGCGCCGGTCGCCAAGCTGGATGTCAGCGGTACTATCCGCACTCCCCAAGTAACCATGCCCAACGGGGGGAGCATCAACGCCGCCAGCAACGCTATCGATTTCACCGGCAACAACTATCTCACCTTCACCACCTCCGGCACCGAAGCCATGCGCATCGTAAGCTCCGGCTACGTCGGCATCGGCACCGGCAGTCCCAACAGCAAGCTGGAAGTGAACGGGACAGTGAGCGCCACCGGCGTCAGGGCCGCCCTCGGCGTCACCGCCACTACCGTCTACGCCACCACCATGGGGGTCGGTCTGGTAGCCCCCGCCGCGCCGGGCGGCTTCCCCGCGCTAAGCGTGGTGGCCGATACCGGCCTGTTCGCCCCCTTGAACGTCGCCAACACCAACAGCACCGGCTACACCTACCTCACGGTCAGCGGCACCGCGCGCACTTACGGCATCGGTGTTGGCAACGGCAGCGAAAGCGGCATTGGCGTCGCCAACAAATTCTTCATCTACGACTGGACCGCTGGCGGCACCAACATGCGTATGGTGATCGACTCCTCGGGCAACATGGGCGTGGGCACCGTGAACCCCAACGCCAGGCTGGATGTGGTGGGAACGGTGAGCGGCACCACCGGCCAGTTCAACTCCCTCGGCACCGGCCTCATCGCCGCCACCGGCATTTCGGTCACCACCAACCGCACCAGCGTGACCACCCTCTACGCCAGCGGCGCGGTGCAGTTCGCCAACTACGGCGCGGGCACGCTCACCACCGACGCCTCCGGCAACATCACCGCCTCCTCCGACGAACGCCTGAAGGACATCAGGGGCAGCTTCGCCCGCGGCCTGGAAGCCATCACGTCGCTTAATCCCATCGTCTACCGCTGGAACGCGAAGAGCGGAAACGACACCAGTGGCACCTATGCGGGCTTCTCCGCGCAGGACGTGGCCAAGGCCATCCCCGAGGCGGTCGGCACCGACCAGCGCGGCTACCTTACCCTCTCCGACCGCCCCATCGAAGCCGCGCTGGTCAACGCGGTGAAGGAGCTGAAGGCCGCAAATGACAACCTGCGAGCCGACAACGATGATCTCAGGAAGCGCCTCGAGAGCCAGCAACGGGACATCGACGAATTGAAGAAGCGCGCGGGACAGCGCTAGCACACGGGATGAACACCCCCGTCCTGACCCGCAAGGCCGCAGAGAAGGGGGTAAGGACCAACCGCGTGAAGGCGCAACAGCACGCCCGCGCCATCCACGCGGCGATGCGCCAGCTGACGAAACAGGGCATCACCGAATTCACGGCAATAGCCGCAAGGCTTGAAGCACTCGGCTTCACCGGACCGCGCGGCGGAAGAATAACCCGCGAACGGCTCTACGAAATCCGCCAGCGCCTGCATCGCAAGTAGCTATCCCACCGACCGGCCACATGCAGGTCTGCGTCCCGCGCTAAAACACGCCCGCGCAGGACCGCAGCTCACCTTCCCTCAAGAAAGAATCTTCGGCGCGTTGGCGACCCAACCGGGCTCTACGCGCAAGCGCGCCGGGCCAGCTGTCCCGGCCTCCGGTCACGATCCCTCGCGCAAGAGCATCGCAGCACACGAGACGCCAAGCCCCAACCTGGTAACCCGTCATTTCAACGGCGAACAACCGGGTGAACGTCCAAAGCCACGCATCCGCAACAAATCCGCCAATCCCACCCGCCAAACCTTGCAAATCCGTCGCCTGACCAGCACCGCGGGGGGCGTTGCATATCCATCACCCGTCACCACTCAACCTCCTTGCAGATCCGTGACACGGCAGCCCCATCGCGCCACGCTTGCGTATGGCAGCCGACACTTCACCACCAGCCACGCCGAAGCCTTCAGGCATCAAGCCTCCTGAGCGCTGCCCCCACTGCAACAGCACGCGGCTGATCAAGAAGGGAACCCGCACCAAGAAGCTGGAGACGGTGGCGATGATGAAGTGCAAGGCCTGCGGCCGCACCTTCACGCCGGGCCCTCGTGCGCTGCGCAACAAGACCTACCCGCTCGCGGAAATCATAGACGCCATTACCACCTACAACCGCGGGCACAGCCTGGCCGAAACCGCCGCCCAGCTCTCCTCCCGCTACGGTCACAAGGTCAACAGCGCCACCATCTCGCGCTGGCTGAGCCAGCATCCGACGCTGACCACCTATTCGCGGATGCGCTCATACGGCAAACGGCTCTACAGCCCGCGCCAGCTCATCCGCACCACCAAGCTCTACCACCGGCAGGTCTACGAGTTCGCCTATCACCGCGCCAAACTCGACCTGCTGCGCAAGGGGATGCTTGACCCCTTCATACACCGCAACGAATACGATTCATTTCAGAAACTTGCTGACTTCATTGAAAGCGTTCCCACAATCTGTCCGCACGCCCTCTTCAAGGCGGAAGACGGTGTGCGCGGCTCGCAGCTGGACGACTCGTTCATCGATACCGGAAGCCTCGAAGTTGTCGAGCGCCAGAACGCGGCCACCGAAACCGCGGCGCTGATCATCCCCGGCGTCGGCAGCAACCATGAACGGCACAGCCGCTTGCAGCGCTTCATGCTCGCCAACGATGCCGCCACGGTCGCCGTCGAGGTGCCCATATGGCTCGGCGAGGACGACATCGCCGGCCTGGAGGCCGAGCACGGCATCGAGCTGGTGCCGAAACGGATGCAGCAAGGCGGTGGCCAAGTCCCGAGGCAGGTCACCGGGCACATAGACTTCCTGCAGGTGCGCAACGGCTGCCTGCACATCCTGGACTACAAGCCCGACGCCCGCACCAACCGCCCGTTTGCCCAGCTCACCCTCTACGCGCTGGCGCTGACCAGGCTGGTGCCCGGCCTGCGGCTTTTCACCATCAAGTGTGCCTGGTTCAACGAGACCGCCTACAACGAGTTCTTTCCGCGCAAGCTTCTGAAAGGAACACGCCGCAGCTAAATGCGGCGGCATGACCTCGGTCGAAGGTAAACTATTTCTTGGTAGACGCTTTCTGCTTCTCTCCATCCGGAGCGCGGAGGACAAGCTTGCCGCTCACCGCGATTCCGGCAGCCAGAGACACGTTCAAACCCTTGCCGTCTTCGTGCTTCCACGCGGCGCCGATTTTGGTCCAGTACGGACTGCTGCCGGTTTCATCGACGACGAAGGCCTCGTAGGCCGGTTTGCTTTTGGTGTTCTCACCCATGGGTCCACTCTTTCAAATGTTGATAGATGCGCAGGAGTCTGCGCCTTCAGTGTGAGCGGACCTGCGACAGTCGCAAAGGAATGAGCGGCGGCCGGAGCCACCCGCGCCGGTTTTCTGCGGGCTCATGTTTTTATTGTCGGTCGTCGGCCATCTGATGTGCTGCCCGCAAACGAGAGCGTTTGGGCCTTTCGCGGCCGGAATACCTTGCCGCACCTGCTCCGCGTCGCTCACACTGCCAGGGCTCGCAAGGGCAACGCGCCTCCGTGCTAAACCAAGAAGAAAAAGGAGGTCGCGATGCGTACAGCGAGCGCCTTCCTAAGGCTTGCATGGAAGGGGCTTGAACTCGCGTTCATGCTCACCATCAGGCTCTAGGAAAAGGAAAGGCCCCATTCGAGTGGGGCCCTCCTAGCTAAACCAAGCTCGTGCGTTAGCGAGCAAGGCATTCATACCCCAAACCTTCAAAAACTTCAAGTTGCATTCATGAGATTGGGTTGTGCTCAATCTAAACCGGGTCGCATCGTGCCCGGCACGCGTCAAGGATCGAGACGAGCGGCAGGCCGCCCTTGACGCGCGCCGGACCCGCTGCAAGGGGCTGGCCATCGCTATGCCGAAGTATCGGCATAGACGCCGTTGCTTCTGCTGCGAATTTCGGAACCTAGTGGCTAGGTGTAGCCGCGCTCATGTAGATCGCTCGCACGGGTCAGCTTGAGTGGGTCAACCCAATCCGTGCCATCCGGCTGAATGAATGTGCCTTTGACGTCCAGGCGACTGGCCAAGGGAAGTCGGGTGCCACGACCGGCATACGACCGCCACCTGGGTGGCATCAACATGCCAGGCGCCGCCTCATCAAACACCCGTCTCTCGTCGAACGCCCAGATTTTAGAATATCCGCCCTTAAAGGACCGTTGGATGGCAGGTTGAGGCACTCCAAGCCTCGCGGAAGCTGGCACGACCAGCATCTGCTCAAGGACATCAATGATACGCCGATTGAAGGCCTCGCCTTCTTCTGGGCTCAGGTAGTATTGCGCGCGATATCCGCAACGGCCGTTGAACAGCTGGTCGAAAGACGGCTCAGGCAAAGGAATCTGGCAGACGATGCGATGAGTATCCGGCGGCGCCTCGGTATCTTCGGCCAATTGCCACTGAAATTCGACCAGGTTCGCGCTCAGGGCCTGGTGGGTTGCTGCCGAGAGTTGAGAGATGAGGCTTTCACCGGAAACCGCCTCCAGCAGACGCATGCGACGGTTCGCATCGGGGAGATTGCTCACATCCCAGTCCGAACCTGATACCGATCGCATCGGGCCCACTCCCTTCTGTTTCTCAAGAATCTGGTAAGGCTTACGCCCTACCATGGTGCAGGCCCACTTCGTTCCTTCCATGGACGATACCCCGCCGCGAGCGGCATGACGGGTCAGTGCCTCTCCTCACCGCTTCATCCATCAGACGGTCGGTAT
This sequence comes from Bradyrhizobium sp. WBOS08, assembly GCF_024585125.1. Classification (NCBI taxonomy): domain Bacteria; kingdom Pseudomonadati; phylum Pseudomonadota; class Alphaproteobacteria; order Hyphomicrobiales; family Nitrobacteraceae; genus Bradyrhizobium; species Bradyrhizobium sp. WBOS08. Next base: position 1,107,055 of record NZ_CP028988.1, read on the forward strand.
TCGGCCTGTTTAGCACAAATTTTAGCACACGCTTAGCACAACATCCAAAAAGATAAGCAAAACAAGATACTTACCGCTTGACGAGAGGACTTAAAATCCCTCGGTGCGCAAGCGCTGTGCCGGTTCGACCCCGGCTGCCCGCACCACGAGATCTGACGTTGGCCCCGCCGCCGCCTCCGCAAGCGGGCCCGCAGCCCGTGATGCAGACCAGGGAATCAGCCGATGAAGAAGGCCAAGCCTGTCAAACTGGCCCTGAACGATGTGGTCAGGCGCGTCACCAGGCTGGACTGGCAGGTGTGAACCGCCCCGGGTTTGCCGGAGGCTCCAACTGCTGAGAGGATGGAGACATGACGAGCAAGACAACGAACAAGTTCTCCCGAAGTGCGGGCCCGTGCGGTCCGGATAGTACTGGATCATGCCGGTCAGACGCGGAAGGTCGGTCTGCCGAAAGACATCAAGCTGCTTCGACAGCTGCTGACCGTCCTCCAGATGTTTCTGGATGATATCTTACGCCTTCATGTAGGGACCCCTAAATTGCTTATCCCTTGCTGTCCTTGGGATCGGCAGCACGCGGAAACGTGCGCTCCTCCTGGAATTTCCCATCCATTTTTTGGATTTTCACCGAACCACCCTCCTTGCCGAGCACCTTCGGCAAAGCACCACCGGCCGTAGCGTCGGCCTTGTTCTCGAACGACTTTACGACCTTGTTGGTCCTGTCCTGCTCAAGATCCCAACGATCCTTCTTGTCGTTGTAGGTCAGCGTGTATTTTGGAAGTTTCGCCATGCTTCCCCCCTTTCCAGGCGAAGCGTACTCCTTTTCAGGGCCTGCTACTACTGGATGCCCTTCATGGCGGTTACAGCGCACGCCGATCGGCGTACCCTGACCACGATGAACACGAGGAAGCCCAAACCTACTAAGAATGCCGCCGGCTTCGTCCTTGGCCGCAAAGCGTGGGCAAAGATCTCCGCCGTTGAAGGCATTGTGCTCAGCAAGGAATCCGAAGAGCGGCTTGCGGAGTTCGATCGCCTCGGTCTGTCGCCAGCAGAGCGGCGAGAGCGCATCATCAAAAAGTACACCTGCAAGTAAAGCAGCCCCTCCCTGCCGAAGCAGAAAGGGGCTGATGAATTCAGGTTGGACGCTGTTCTGAGCTCGACCAGGGTTTCTTGCTCGTCGTCGATGTCCTTCATCTCGTCGGGTGTGCGCGCGCAACGGCTCGTCCGTCCCGTAGAACGCGAGCTCAAACAGGTGCAAGCCGAAAACCGCCCGGGTACTGGCGATAATGCTTGCGCAGATGGCGCTTCTTCCTGAAACAGGAGTGCACGGTCGAGCCCTTTTGAGAATCCAACTAAAATCCCTCGGTGCGCAAGCGCTGTGCCGGTTCGACCCCGGCTGCCCGCACCCCGAGAGATCTGACGCTGGCCCCGCCTCCGCAGGCGGACCCGCAGCCCATGACGTGCGCCGGGCACGCAAGCTTTCGTTTACCAAGCCGCCCTTCCGCGTGCCAAATCCGGGCGGCGCGGCCGGCCTTTACTCGACCTTAGATCGTCCTCGCCTAAAGCGAGCGATGTCTGCCCCGTCGATGCAGACCCAGGGAACGCAGGGCCTGGAGCGGCTGGCTTCGATGGTGAGAGCTCCGATGGACGCGCGCGAGGATTGGTCCCGGTCCAGGATTGGCGGAAGAGGCGCGGCGTCCGCATCTCACCTGCACGGGGTCGGGGTCTACGTCTTCCTGATCGCCTTCCTCGCCGTCTTCTACCTGTCGAACGGACCGCTTCTGCTCGGCCATTACGATTTGGGCTGGCACCTCGCCGCCGGCGACCTGATCAGGCAGCGGGGCGAAGTCCCGTTGCAGGATCCATGGGCTTTCACCGTCGGCGACAAGCGATGGTACAATTTGTCCTGGCTCTGGGACGTGATGGCCAGCGCGCTGTATCAGCAGGCCGGCTTTGCCGGGATCGTGCTCATGGTCGTCGCCTCCGGCGCGATCATCGCCGGCTATCTCGCCTTCCGCGGCTTGAGCAGCGGCGCTTCGGCCCCTGCGGTCTGCATTGCGGTGTTCGCCGCGTGCCTGCTCTATCCCTGCTACGAAGCCTCGCCCAACATGTATCTGGCGGCATCGCCGAACATCGCGACGATGTTGTTCGCGGTGGTGTTTTACGCGGAGTGCCTGCGGCGGGGGCGATGGTTCCTGCTGCCGCCGATGATGATCGTCTGGGTCAATTTGCATGGCGGCTTCATGCTAGCCTTTCCGATTCTCGGCGTCTTCGCCGGCGTCGCCTTGATGCGGCGGGACTGGACAGGCTTTCGCGATCACTGCCTGGCGGGCGTCGGGTGCTTCGTCGCGATCTTCGTCAATCCGCTGGGATGGCACATCTATGACGGCGTGACGGCGACGCTGGGTCATTTCGTGCAGGCCGACATCAGCGAATGGCGGTCCTATTTTCACAACGTGGAGCTGCCGGGGAGCCTTCCCGGCATCGCCTATGCGCTGTCATTCGCGGTCCTGGAGCTGCGCTACCGAAACTCCACGCGCGTGCCGCTCGAGGCGCGCGTGCTGGCGTGGCTCTTCCTTTTTCTCGGTCTCTATCAGTTCAGATACACCGCGTTCTTCTTCATCTTTTCCAGCGTCCCGATGGCGCTGCACATCGACCGGCTGCTGCCGAAGCTCCGGAGCCTCGAGCTCCGGCGCGCGATGCTGGCGGCAGGTGTCGTCGGGCTCTTGTTGCTGCCCGTCACGTTCATGCAGGTGAGACCGGCGCTGGCATTGCCCGACATGCTCTCGGAAGCAGATGCCCGCTATCTCGAGGCGCACAGCCCGCGCGGGCACCTGCTCAACCATTGGAACGTCGGCGGGCTCCTGATCTTCAGAACCCAGGGATCGGTGCCCCTCTTTGTCGACGGCCGGGCCGCGACCGCCTACCCCGACGCGTTGCTGCGGGATTATCTCGCGCTGGTCCGGTGGGACATCGACGCGGCGACCTGGGACAGGGTGATCGCCAAGTACAAGATCGATGCGGTGCTCTGGATCAGGGCACATGACCAGCTGCGGCATTTCCTGGTCGGCGAGAGGGGCTGGAAAGAGGAATATACCGGCGCGTATGTCAGCCTATACACACGGCAAGAGACCGCTTCGAGGTAAGGCCGCCCGCGACCGATGCCAGGGTCGTCCCCCGCCCCGGGCTGACCGCTCACCAAGTCTTGTCCGCACCTGCTCTGCCTGACAGCCATCCCGAAACGTGGGTTGTGCAGCGCAGCATGGACGGCGGATAAAGCCCCTGAACTTGAGAGGTGAGCTTCTTGTCTGACGTCAATGCCGACGATTGGGTGTCCTCGGGACACCGCCCGATGCGCTTTCCGGAATTCGTCATCGTGATCGCGTCCATCATGGCGCTGAATCCGCTTGCAATGGACATGATGCTGCCGGCGCTGCCCAGTATCGGGGCAGCCTTCAGGATTCCCGTCGCCAATCATCTCCAATTGGTGCTGTCGACCTTCCTGATCGGCTTCGGTGTCGGCCAATTCGTCATGGGCCCGCTGTCGGACCGCTTCGGCCGCCGGCCGGTGCTGCTCGGCGGCATGGCGGTCTATGCGGTGGCGAGCGTGCTGGCCGTCGCAGCGCCCTCGTTCGAGACGCTGCTGCTGGCGCGCGCGCTGCAGGGATTGGGCACCGCGGCGACGCGCGTGATTGCGACCTCGATCGTGCGCGACTGCTATGCCGGCCGCCGCATGGCGAGCGTGATGTCGCTCGCCATGATGGTGTTCATCGCGGTGCCCGTGATCGCGCCTTCGTTCGGACAGGCGGTGCTGCTGGTGACGGCGTGGCGCGGCATCTTCATGGTGCTGATGCTGTACGGCCTGCTCGCGCTCGCATGGTGCGTGCTGCGCCTGCCCGAAACCCTGCCTGAATCCGAGCGTAGGTCGCTGGCGCCTGCCGACGTGCTCGCGGCGTTCCGGCAGACCGTGACCAACCGCCAGACCATCGGCTATGCCACGGCGGCCGGCAGCGTCATCGGCGCGCTATTCGGCTTCGTCTTCTGCGCCCAGCAGGTCTTCACCGACATCTATCACCTCGGCCATTACTTCCCGCTCGCCTTCGCCGCGATCGCCGCCGGCACCGCGATTGCCGGCTTCCTCAACGCAAGGCTGGTCGGGCGGCTCGGCATGCGCGTGATCTCGCACGGGGCGCTGACGCTCTACACATTCGTGGCCGTCGTGATGCTGCTGACGGAGAGCCTCGGCATGCTGACGCTGAGCCTGTTCATGGTGCTCTCGGCCCTGATGATGTTCTCGTTCGGCATGATGGTCGCGAATTTCACGGCACTCGCCATGGAGCCGCAGGGCCACATCGCCGGCACCGCCTCCTCGCTCTACGGCTCGATCACGACCCTGATCGGCATCGTGGTCGGCATGGCGATCGGGCAGAGCTTCGACGGCACGCTGCTGCCGTTCTCGATCGGCTTCTTCCTGTCGACACTCGCCGCGCTCGCGATCGTGCTGGTGGTCGAGAAGGGACGACTGTTCAGGCCGCACCACCGCCCCATCGCTTGAGGAACTTCCTTGAACTCTCGATGTTGTACTGCAGCAATCGAAGGGATTTGCGAGATGGAACAAGAGAGCAGAGCGGATCAGCCCGCGTGGGAGACCGAGCGGCCTGCCCCCGGCGAAATATCCGAGGAGCAGCCGAACCGAAGCCTGCCATTCGCAAGCGAAGGTCTCGAGCAGGTGCGCGACAGCCACTGCTGATCGAGACCGATATCCTCGCATAGAAAAGGCGCCGCGGTTTCACCCGCGGCGCCTTTCGCTTTTCAAGCGCAGGCGGGGTTCGCCTACTCCTTCTTGTCGATATTCCAGAACACCGGCGTCGCGGGACCGTCGAGCACGCCAGTCAGCGATTTGCGCCAGCCGCTCGGGATGAGATACTGCCCCAGCGGAATGTAGATCACCTGCTCATAGGCCTGCTTCTGAATGTCGGCGGCGATCTTCTTCTGATCGTCGACCGAGGCCGCGCGGACGAAAGCGTCCTTGAGCTGCTCGATCTTGGCGTCCTCCGCCCAGCCGAACCAGCCCTTCTTGCCCTGGCCGCCGATCGAGAGATTGGCGATCGGGTTGGACACGTCGGCCGCGACCCAGTTGGTGAAGAACATGTTCCAGCCGCCTTCCTTCGGCGGCTTCTGGCTGGCGCGGCGGCTCACCACCGTCTGCCAGTCGGTCGCCTGAAGGTCGACCTTGAAGCCGGCCTCGCGCAGCAGCTGGGCCGCAACGATCGGCTGCGCCTTCAGCGTCGTGACATCGCCGGGGGCCATGATCACGATCGGCGTACCGTCATAGCCGGACTCGGCCAGCGCCTTCTTGGCTTGCGCCATTCCGTCGCCCTTGACCAGGGTCTCGGAGCCCGCATCGGTTGCGAGCGGCGTGTCGCAAATGAAGAACGCGCCGCAGATCTTCTGATATTTGGCGTTGCCGACCAGCGCGTCGAGCACGTCCTTCTGGTTCATCGCCAGCAAGGCGGCGCGACGCACCTTCACGTTATCAAACGGCGGATGAAGGAAGTTCATCCGGCCGAGCGTCTGAAAGCCGAACTTGTTCAGGACCTCGATCGTGAGCTCCTTGTTGGGTTCCAGCACCGGCAGCATGTCGAACGGTAGGTTCTCCATGAAATCGATGTCGCCCGACTGCAGCGCGTTCACCGCCGTCTGCGAGTCCGGCATGGTGATCCACTCGACGCGGTCGACCTTCACGACCTTGCCGCCGGAGGTCCAGCTCGCCGGCTCCTTGCGCGGCACGTAATCGGTGTTCTTGACGTAGACCGCCTTCACGCCCGGCTGGAATTCACCCTGCACGAACTTGAAGGGACCCGAACCGATCTGCTCGGGAATCTGCTTGTCCGGCGGCGTCTCGGCGAGGCGCTTCGGCATCATGAAGGCAACGCGCGAGGACGGCTTGCCGATGGAGTCGAGCACGAGGCCGTAAGCCTCCTTCAGCTTCAACGTGATGGTCTTGGCGTCGGTCGCCTCGATGCTGGCGGTGAAGTCCATGAGCTTCTGGCCCATGCCGTCGACCGCAGCCCAGCGCTTCAGCGAAGCGACGCAATCCTCCGCCGTCACCGGCGCGCCGTCATGCCACTTCAGCCCGTCGCGCAGCGTGAAGGTGTAGGTGAGCTTGTCGTCGGAGACCTTCCAGTCCGCCATCTGCGGCTGGACCTTGAAGCTCGAATCGGTGGCCACCAGCGTGTCGTAGACCATGTAGCCGTGGTCACGCGTGATGTAGGCCGTGGTGAAGATCGGATCGATGATGCGCAGATCGGAATGCATCACCGCCGTGATGGTCTTGCCGGCGGCGAGCACCGGCGAGGCAAGCGCCGTCGAAAGCGCGACGACAGACAGCGCGAGTTTGGAGGCAAACGCGCGAGGCCCCCGGCGCATGAAGTGCAACATAAAAAGTTTCTCCTGACGTGAAACTGTTCAAAGGCGGGTTATTGATTGAGCATGTGGTTCATTCCCTGGGCGAACTAACCCCATGCAATGCCTTTGTCTTTCGAGATTTGCAGACAGTGCCGAGCACGTCAATCCGGTTTCGCTGCAGGCCCTGGCGGCGTGCGCACGGGCTCCACAAGGATCGGTTTGGCACTACAACACTCTCCGCTCGTCTCGCCCCGCGGCGATGCAATGCGCATTCCATCTTTCGAAGCTTGAGAGACATTGAGATGAATCCAGCCAATCTTCCCTTCGATTCCGAGGCCATGCTCGAAGGCTTGCGCACCTGGGTGGAATGCGAGAGCCCGACCTGGGATGCCGATGCCGTCGACAGGATGCTCGATATCGCAGCGCGGGATATGGCCATCATGGGTGCGACGATCGAGCGCATCGCGGGCCGTCAGGGCTTTGGCGGCGTGATCCGCGCGCGCTTTCCGCATCCGAGACAGGGCGAGCCCGGCATCCTGATCGCCGGACACATGGATACCGTCCACCCGGTCGGCACCATCGAGAAGTTGAAATGGCGGCGCGAGGGCAACAAGTGCTACGGCCCCGGCATCTATGACATGAAGGGCGGCAACTACCTCTCGCTGGAAGCGATCCGGCAGCTGGCGCGCGCATCCTTCACCACGCCGCTGCCGATCACCGTGCTGTTCACGCCGGATGAGGAAGTCGGCACGCCCTCGACGCGCGACATCATCGAGGCGGAAGCCGCGCGCAACAAATATGTGCTGGTGCCCGAGCCAGGCCGTGCCGACAACGGCGTCACCACCGGACGTTACGCCATCGCACGCTTCAATCTCGAGGCGACGGGACGGCCGAGCCACGCCGGCGCGACGCTGTCGGCGGGCCGTTCGGCAATCCGCGAGATGGCGCGGCAGATCCTCGCGATCGACGCGATGACGACGGAGGACTGCACCTTCTCGGTCGGCGTCGTGCATGGCGGGCAATGGGTCAATTGCGTTGCCACGACCGCCACCGGCGAAGCGCTCTCCATGGCCAAGCGACAGGCCGATCTCGACCGCGGCGTCGAGCGGATGCTGGCGCTGTCGGGCACGACCAACGACGTCACCTTCAAGGTGACGCGCGGCGTGACGCGCCCGGTATGGGAGCCGGATGCGGGCACGATCGCGCTGTACGAGAAGGCGCGCGGCATCGCCAAATCTCTCGGCGCGGAATTACCCCATGCGAGCTCCGGCGGCGGCTCCGACGGCAACTTCACCGGTGCGATGGGCATCCCGACGCTCGACGGCCTTGGCGTGCGCGGCGGCAACGGCCACACGCTGGAGGAGTATATCGAAGTCGAGAGCCTCGTTGAGCGCGGTCGGCTGATGGCGGGACTCTTGGCCACGCTGGAGTGACGGTGCAGTTATTCCGTAGCTATTCGGCAGGGTGGGCAAAGGCGCGTAGCGCCGTGCCCACCGTTCTGCCAAATGGAGGGAACGGTGGGCACGCTCCGCTTTGCCCACCTACTAGCTACGCGCTGCCAAAACAGGTGACCGCACTGCAAAAACCGCGACCCTGATGGCACGGGAATTGCTGAAATGTTAGGCTGATGGCAGAACAGACCCCTCGCTGCCACGATTTGACTCTAATCTGACGGATCCAACTTGCTCGGATATCTCCTTCGCCGAATCCTCGCCGCCGTGCCCGTGATGGGCGTCGTCGCGCTGTTCGTCTTCCTGCTGCTCCGCCTCACCCCTGGCGATCCCGCCGCGATCCTCGCCGGCGACAATGCGACGCCCGAGCGGCTGGAGCGCATCCGCACCTCGCTCGGCCTCAACGAGCCGCTGATCGTGCAGTTCATCACCTGGGTCAACAAGCTGCTGCACGGCGACCTCGGGACTTCGCTGATCTCCAACCTGCCGGTGATCAAGATGATCAGCCAGCGCGTCGAGCCCTCGATCTCGCTGGCGCTGTCGACGATCATCCTCGCCGTCATCATCGCAGTCCCGCTGGGCGTGATCGCGGCATGGAAGCACGGCACCTGGATCGACCGCTTCGTGATGGGCCTGTCGGTGCTCGGCTTCTCGGTGCCGGTGTTCGTGGTCGGCTATGTACTGATCCAGATCTTCGCCATCGAATTGCGCTGGGTCCCGGTGCAAGGCTTCCGCAGCGTCTTTAACGGCTTCGGGCCGTTCTTCGAGCGCATCATCCTGCCGACCTGCGCACTTTCCTTCATCTACATCGCGCTGATCGCCCGCATGACGCGCGCGGCGATGCTGGACGTGCTCGGCGAGGATTACGTGCGCACGGCGCGCGCCAAAGGCATCAACGAGGTTGCGGTGATGATGCGCCATGCGCTGCGGAACGCCGCAGTCCCCGTGATCACCGTGATCGGCACCGGCTTCGCGCTGCTGATCTCCGGCGTCGTCGTCACCGAGAGCGTGTTCAACATACCCGGCATCGGCCGCCTCACCGTGGACGCGGTGCTGGCGCGCGACTATCCGGTGATCCAGGCGATGATCCTGCTGACATCGCTCGTCTATGTCGTCGTCAATCTTCTGATCGACGTCGCGTACACCCTGCTCGATCCCCGGATCCGGTACTGAGGCAAGGATTTAAGAACGAACATGTCGGTCGATACCCTTCCCCAGTCCTCCATTCCGATCACGTCGCCGCTGCGGCCGCGGTTCGGATTCCTCACCTCGACGCCGATCATCGCCACGGCGACGGTCCTGCTCGCCTTGATCGTGCTGGTCTCGATCTTCGCGCCGCTGATCGCGCCCCATGATCCGATCCAGCTCGCGCCGTCGCAGCGGCTGAAGCCGTCGTCCGCGCAATTCCTGCTCGGCACCGATGCCTACGGCCGTGACCTGGCCTCGCGCGTCCTCTATGGCGGCCGCATCTCGCTGCTGATCGGCATCGGCGCGGCCATCCTGTCGATCGCCATCGGGCTCGCGATCGGCCTCGTCTCCGGCTTCTTCAAGCTGGTCGATGCCGTGCTGATGCGCGTCATGGACGGCCTGATGGCGATGCCGAGCATCCTGCTCGCGATCGCCGTGGTGTCGCTGTCCGGCGCCAGCCTCTGGACCGTGCTGATCGCAATCACGATTCCGGAGATCCCGCGCGTCGCCCGCCTGGTGCGCTCCGTCGTGCTCTCGGCACGCGAGGAGCCTTACGTCGAAGCCGCGATCTCGGTCGGCTCCAGCCTGCCGAAGATCATGCTGCGGCACCTGATGCCGAATACGGTCGCCCCGCTGATCGTGCAGGGCACCTATATTTGCGCCAGCGCCATCCTCACCGAGGCCATCCTCTCCTTCCTCGGCGCCGGCATCTCGCCGGAGACGCCGACCTGGGGCAACATCATGGCCGAGGGCCGCCAGTACTTCCAGATCAAGCCGTCGCTGATCTTCTGGCCGGGCCTTCTGCTCTCGATCGCCATCCTCAGCATCAATCTGATCGGCGACGCCGCCCGCGACGCCCTCGATCCGCGCATGAAGCAGCGGGAGGGGAAGTGATTTGTCTCGCCGGCCCATCCCCTTGTTCCGTCATTGCGAGCGAAGCGAAGCAATCCAGTCTGCACCCGCGGAAAGATCTCTGGATTGCTTCGTCGCTTCGCTCCCCGCAATGACGACGGAGTGACCTGATGACCAACATTATCCTCGACATCAACAACCTCGTCGTCTCTGTCGGCAAGAAGCCGGGCGGACCGAAGATCATCGACGACATCTCGATCCAGGTGCGCGAGCGCGAGACGCTATGTCTCGTCGGCGAAAGCGGCTCGGGCAAGTCGGTGACCTCGCTCACCACGATGGGCCTGTTGCCGAAGGGCACGCTGGTGCCCACCGCCGGCAGCATCAAGCTGGTCGGCGAGGAGCTGCTCACCGCCACCGACCGCCGCCTGCGACAGCTTCGCGCCACGCAGATGGCGATGATCTTCCAGGAGCCGATGACCGCGCTCAATCCTGTGGTGCCGGTCGGCCGTCAGATCGACGAGGTGCTGCGCGCGCACACCAGCCTCGACGCCAAGGCGCGCAGGAAGCGCATTCTCGACATGATGGAGCAGGTCCACCTGCCCCAGGTCGAACGCATCTTTGCCTCCTACCCGCATCGGCTCTCCGGCGGCCAGCGCCAGCGCATCATGATCGCGATGGCCCTGGTGCTGGAGCCGAAACTGCTGATCGCCGACGAGCCGACCACCGCGCTCGACGTCACCACGCAGAAGCAGATCCTGACCCTGATCCGCGAGCTGCAGCGCGATCACGGCACCGCGGTGCTGTTCATCACCCACGACATGGGCGTGGTCGCCGAGATCGCCGACCGCGTCGCGGTGATGCGGCAGGGCCGCCTGGTCGAGACCGGCCCGCTCGACACCGTGCTGCGCAATCCCACCATGGAGTACACCCGCAATCTGCTCTCTGCGGTGCCGAGCCTGGTGCCGCGCGCGGCGCGACCCGAGACCAAGGAGCCGGTCGTGCTGGAAGCCAACGAGCTCAGCAAGGTCTACAAGGAGCGCGCCTTCTTCGGCAAAGGCCGCGAGGTCGTTGCCGCCGACAAGGTGACGCTGACCCTGCGCAAGGGCCGCACGCTCGGCATCGTCGGCGAAAGCGGCTCGGGCAAGTCGACGGTGGCGCGCTGCATCGTCCGCCTGATCGACCCGACCTCCGGCGGCATCCGCCTCGCCGGCCGCGAGATCGCCGACATCTCGCGGCGCCTGCTGCAGCCGCACCGGCAAAAGATCCAGATCGTGTTCCAGGATCCATATCGCTCGCTCAACCCGCGCGTCACCGTCGGCGAGAGCATTGCCGAAGGCCCGATCAATTACGGCGTCGCGCACGCTGACGCCATCAAGCGGGCGCGCGAGCTGCTCGAGCTGGTCGGTCTGCCCCCCGATGCGGTGTCGCGCTATCCGCACCAGTTCTCCGGCGGCCAGCGTCAGCGCATCGCCATTGCCCGCGCGCTCGCGCTCGATCCGGACGTGCTGGTGGCCGACGAAGCGGTCTCCGCGCTGGACGTCTCGGTGCAGGCGCAGGTGCTGGACCTGCTCGACGAGATCCAGACCCGGCTCGGCATCGCCATCCTGTTCATCACCCACGATCTGCGCGTCGCGGCGCAAATCTGCGACGAGGTCGTGGTGATGCAGCACGGCCGCGTGGTCGAGCAGGGCCCGGCCGCCGAGGTGCTGACGCATCCGCAGCAGGCCTACACCAAGGCGCTGCTGGATGCCGCGCCGGGGCGGGGCTGGGATTTTGCGAACTTCCGGCCGGTGGCGGAAGGTGTGGGGGCGAGCGCGTAGCGACATTCACCGCTGTCGTCCCCGCGAAGGCGGGGACCCATACCGCGGAAGCTATCGGTCGTGCATGGTGCCAATCCCGAACGACCAGCCATCGCCCAACTTCTCCCTGGGGTTATGGGTCCCCGCGTTCGCGGGGACGACACCGCGAATGTGGAAGCATCGCGGCTCACAACACGCATCGCATCCCCAGCATTCCCAAAACAGCTTGAGGCCATGCGCGGCGCGATGGCCTCTCACCTTGCTCTCCTCGCAAGGCCAAGGCTAACGTCGCGCACTTTCAAACGCTGGACTTGAATTGATGACACGTATCGCCGTCGGCGGCTTCCTGCACGAGACCAACACTTTCGCTCCCACCAAGGCGACCTTTGCCGACTTCCAGCATGGCGGCGGCTGGCCGGCGATGACTGAGGGGGCCGAAGTGCTGAAGGTGATGCGGCGCATCAATGTCGGCCTCGCCGGTTTCGTCGACAGCGCAGAGACCAACGGCTGGGAACTCGTCCCGACGATTGCCGCCGCGGCGAGCCCCTCCGCGCATGTCACCGAGGACGCCTTCGAGCGCATCGTGAAGGTGATGGTCGACGGCATCGCAGCCGCGGGCCCGATCGATGCAGTCTATCTCGACCTGCACGGCGCGATGGTGACCGAGCACCTCGACGACGGCGAAGGCGAGATCCTGGCGCGGGTGCGCCGCATCATCGGCAAGGACGTTCCGCTGGTCGCCAGCCTCGACCTCCACGCCAACGTCACCCCCGAGATGATCGAGCATGCCGACGCGCTGATCGCCTACCGCACCTATCCCCACGTCGACATGGCTGAGACCGGCCGCGCCTCGGCGCGACATCTGGCTCGGCTGCTGACGACGAAACAGCGCTTCGCAAAGGCGTTCCGGCAATTGCCGTTCCTGATTCCGATCAGCTGGCAATGCACCAACGACCAGCCCACCAAGGGCATCTACGAAAAGCTCGCCGCCCTGGAGAGCGATGCGGTTCCGACGCTGTCTTTCGCGCCGGGCTTTCCCGCCGCCGACTTCCCCGATTGCGGGCCGAGCGTGTTCGCCTATGGCACGACGCAAGCGGAGGCCGATCGCGCCGCGGACGCGATCGTGCGGCTGGTCGAAAGCCATGAGGACGATTTCGACGGCAAGATCTGGACGCCCGACGACGGCGTGCGCCACGCCATGGAACTTGCGAAGAGCGCGAGCAAGCCGATCATCATCGCCGACACCCAGGACAATCCCGGCGCCGGCGGCGATTCCGACACCACGGGCATGCTGCGCGCGCTGGTGCGCAACAAGGCGAGCGCCGCGACCGGCGCGATCTACGATCCGGAATCGGCCAAGGCCGCGCATGCGGCCGGCGTCGGCGCCACCGTGACGCTGTCGCTCGGCGGCAAGTCCGGCATTCCCGGCGACGAGCCCTACACCGAGACCTTCGTGGTCGAAAAGCTCTCCGACGGCCGCTTCATCGCACCGGGTCCCTATTACGGCGGCCGCGAGATGGAGATGGGCCCCTCCGCAGCCTTGCGCATCGGCGACGTCCGCGTCGTGGTGAGCTCGTACAAGGCTCAGCTCGCCGACCAGGCGATGTACCGCTATGTCGGCATCGAGCCGACGCAACAGAAGATTCTCGTCAACAAGAGCTCGGTGCATTTCCGCGCCGATTTCGAGCCGATCGCTGCGAGCCTGATGATCTGCGCCGCGCCCGGCGCGATGCCGGCCGACACCGCCGCCCTGCCCTGGACGCGGCTGCGCCCGGGTATCCGCATCAAGCCGAACGGCCCTGTTTTCATTCCTCCCTCACGCTGACTGGACAAAGCACATGCCCACGATCGACCGCATCGACGGCTATGCCGACGAACTCACTGCCATCCGGCGCGACCTCCACGCCCATCCCGAAATCGGCTTCGAGGAAGTGCGCACCTCCGGCATCGTCGCCGACAAGCTGAAGAGCTGGGGCATCGAGGTGCACCGCGGCCTCGGCGGCACCGGCGTGATCGGCGTCATCAAGGGCAAGGGCTCCGGCACCAAGCGCATCGGTCTGCGCGCCGACATGGACGCGCTGCCGATGGAAGAGAACACCAATCTGAAATGGAGCTCGAAGATCCCCGGCCGCTTCCATGGCTGCGGCCATGACGGCCACACCACCATGCTGCTCGGCACCGCGCGCTACCTCGCCGAGACCCGGAATTTCGACGGCACCGTGCATTTGATCTTCCAGCCGGCCGAGGAAGGCCTCGGCGGCGCCCGCGCCATGATCAAGGACGGCCTGTTCGAGAAGTTTCCGTGCGACGAGCTCTACGGCCTGCACAACGCACCCGACCTCAACCACGGCGAGATCGCGATCCTGCCGGGCCCGGCGATGGCCAGCGCCGACTTCTTCGACCTGCGCATCACCGGCTATGGCGCGCATGGCGCGATGCCCGAACGCTCCAAGGACGCGGTGGTGATTGCGACCACGCTGGCGCAGGCGATCCAGACCATCGTCAGCCGCAACGTCGATCCGCTGCAGGCCGCCGTGGTGTCGATCACCCAGATCCACGCGGGCTCTGCCTACAACGTCATTCCAGGCGACGCCCATTTGTGCGGCACTATCCGCACCTTCTCGAAGGAGATTCGCGCCCTGGTCAGCGAACGCATCCGCACGATCTGCGCCGGCGTCGCAAGCGCCTACCAATGCGTGATCGACGTCGACATCCGCGACACTTTTGGCGTGCTGATCAATCAGGTCGAGCAGTCCAAGGTGGTCGAGGAGGTCGCACGCACCATCGTCGATCCCGCCAACGTGATCACCCGCGCCCAGCCCAAGATGGGCAGCGAGGATTTCGCCGACATGCTGGAGACCATTCCCGGCGCCTATTTCTGGGTCGGCCATGACGGTTCGGTGCCGGTGCACAATCCCGGCTTCGTGCTCGACGACAAGATCCTGCCGATCGGCGCCAGCATGTTCGCCCGCATCATCGAGACGCGGATGCCAGTGGGTGCCAATGCATAGGAGGCGTGCCGACGAGGCGGTCACCTCGCTGCACGATCTGTCCGCGGTCGATCTGATCGCGGGCTATCGCGCCAAGCAATTCTCGCCGAGCGAGGTGCTGGAGGATGTGCTCGCGCATGTCGCGGCGTGGGAACCGCATCTGAAGGCGCTCTATGCCTTCGATCCCGACGGCGCGCGCGAGGCGGCCAAGGCCTCGTCCGCGCGCTGGACCGGCGGCGAGCCGTCCGGTGCGCTCGACGGCGTGCCCGTCACGGTGAAGGACAACATCGCGACCAAGGGCGTGCCGGTGCCGCTGGGCGCGGCCAGCGTCAAGCTGGTGCCGGCCGAGAAGGACGCCCCGCCGGCGGCGCGGCTGCGCGAGGCCGGCGCGATCATCTTCGCCAAGACCACCATGCCCGATTACGGCATGCTGTCCTCCGGGCTCTCCAGCTTCCACGCGCTGGCGCGCAACCCCTGGGACCTCACCAAGAATCCCGGCGGCTCCAGCGCGGGCGCAGGGGCTGCAGCAGCAGCCGGCTATGGTCCCTTGCATCTCGGCACCGATATCGGCGGCTCGGTGCGCCTGCCCGCGGGCTGGTGCGGCCTCGTCGGCCTCAAGCCGAGCTTTGGCCGCGTGCCGATCGATCCCACCTATGTCGGCCGTGTCGCCGGGCCCATGACCCGGACGGTCGACGATTGCGCGCTGATGATGAGCGTGATCGCCAAGCCCGACCGGCGCGACGGCATGAGCCTGCCCGCCGAGCCGCTCAACTGGAAAGGCCTGGAGAAATCTCCGCGAAAGCTGCGGATCGGCTTGATGCTCGATGCCGGCTGCGGCCTCGCGCCCGAGAAGCCAGTGCGCGAGGTCGCGGTGAAGGCGGCGAAGGCGTTCGAGTCAGCGGGCAGCGTCGTCACCGAGGTCGACGGCATCCTGACGCGCGAGATGCTCGACGGCCTCGACAATTTCTGGCGCGCCAGGATGTGGGACGATCTGTCGAAGCTGGCGCCGGCCGAGCAGGCCAAGGTGCTGCCCTATATCTTCAAATGGGGCGAGTCCGGCGCCAGGCTCTCGGGCGTCGACGTGATCCGCGGCTTCAACCAGACCATGGCGATCCGGGCCGCGGCAGCAAAACTGTTCTGCGAGCTCGACTATGTGATCTCCCCGACCGCGCCGAACGTGAACTATCCGGCGGAATGGGCCTCGCCGACCAATGATCCCATGAAGCCGTTCGAGCACATCGCCTATACCGTACCGTGGAATATGTCGGAGAATCCGGCGGTCTCCGTCAACGGCGGGTTCGACGCCAAGGGTTTCCCCATCGGCGTCCAGATCGTCGGCCGCCGCTTCGACGATATCGGCGTGCTCGGCCTGGCCAAGGCGTTCGAGGCCCTGCGCGGCGCGCAGCGGCCCTGGCCGAAGCCGCCGGCGCATTAATCGCACTGCCGTCATTCCGGGTTGCGCCCACTTGGCGCAAGCCCGGAATCCATTCCTCGGCACAATCCGTGCGGAGACATGGATTCCGGGTTCGCGCTTCGCGCGCCCCGGAATGACGTGCTAGAGAAATCGGCAAAGAACCCGGGAAGGAAACCAGCCATGGCGTATGAGACGATCAAGTACGAGGTCGCCGAGCAGATCCTCACCATCACGCTGAACCGGCCCGACAAGCTCAACGCCTTCAACGCGCAGATGCAGTCCGAGCTGATCGACGCGTTCGATGCCGCCGACAAGGACGACAACGTCCGCGCCATCATCGTCACCGGCGCCGGCCGCGGCTTCTGCGCGGGCGCCGACCTCTCCTCCGGCGCCGACACGTTCGATCGCGATGCGCGGCGCGGGCCGGTCAAGCGCCTTGCCGACGGCAAGGTCGATTACAGCGATCCGCAGGTGCGCGACGGCGGCGGCCAGGTCACCTTGCGCATCTTCAAGTGCCTGAAGCCCGTGATCGCCGCGGTGAACGGGCCGGCGGTCGGCATCGGCGTCACCATGCAGCTCGCGATGGACATCCGCATTGCCTCCGATGACGCGCGGTTCGGTTTCGTGTTCTCCCAGCGCGGCATCGTGCCGGAGGCCGCCTCGAGCTGGTTCCTGCCGCGCATCGTCGGCATCTCGCAGGCGCTCGAATGGTGCTATTCCGGCCGCGTCTTCCCGGCCCAGGAGGCCCTCGCCGGCCGTCTCGTCAGCAAGGTCGTCGCCCCCGATGATCTCCTGCCGACCGCCCGCGCGCTCGCCAAGGAATTTGCGGCGAAGACCGCGCCGGTGTCGGTCGCGCTGATCCGGCAGATGATGTGGCGCATGATGGGCGCAGACGATCCGATGGAGGCGCACAAGGTCGACAGCCGCGGCATCTATGCCCGCGGCCGCTCCGACGACGTCAAGGAAGGCGTGGTGTCGTTCCTGGAGAAGCGTCCCGCACAATTCAAGAACAAGGTCTCGACCGACATGCCGGACTATTTCCCGTGGTGGACCGAGCGGGAGTACAAGTGACGCTCTCGTAGGGTGGGCAAAGCGAAGCGTGCCCACGTATTTTTTCAACCGAGAGAGATGGTGGGCACGGCGCAAGAGCGCCTTTGCCCACCCTACAACACCGTCAATCCATCATCAGCGCCACACGCCCGATCGCCTTGCGGTCGATCAACAGCCGCATCGCCCTCGCATAGTCCTCCAGCGGCAAGCGGTGCGAGACGTTGGGGCGAAGCTTTCCCTGCTCCGCCCATTGCAGCAGCGCCTTCAGGCGCACCTCGCCGAGCACAGGATTCTTTCGTACCGCCTCGCCGGCGCGCACGCCGAGCACGCTGGCGCCCTTGATCAGCAGGAGGTTGGTTCTGGCAGAGCCGATTCCGCCAGTGAATCCGATCACCAGGAGCCGCGCGCCCCAGGCGATGCAGCGCATCGAATCCTCAAAGACCTGGCCGCCGACGGGATCGAACACGACGTCCGCGCCGCGACCGTCGGTGATGCGCTTGACGGCATCGCGAAACGGCTCGCGGTCGTAGCGGATGAGATGATCGGCGCCGCGCGCCTTGGCGACGGCGAGCTTCTCGTCGCTGGAGGCGGTCGCGATCACGATCGCGCCGAGCATCTTGCCGATCTCGACCGCGGCCAATCCCGTGCCGCCGCCGGCGCCGTGCACCAGCAGCACCTCGCCCGGCTCGACCCGGCCACGGTCGATCAGCGCATGATAGGCCGTGCCATGACCGGCAAGATAAGTCGCGGCTTCCGCGTAGTCGAATGTCGACGGCTTGGGGGTGAGCTGAGACGGCGTGACGACGGCTTCATCCGCAAACGCACCGTGCCGCATCTTGACGATGACCTTGTCGCCGACGGCGACGCCCCTCGCCTCTGGGCCAATCTCGGTGACGTCGCCGGCGGCTTCCATGCCGGGCGTGAACGGCAGCTCCGGCTTGAGCTGATATTGCCCGGCCGCCATCAGCACATCGGGAAAATTCAGCCCGGCGGCCCGGATCGCAACGCGCACCTCGCCCGGCTTCAGGGCGCGCGACGGATATTCCTCGAGCCGCAGCGCTTCGGGCTCGCCGAGCGTGCGGCAGACGACGGCCCGCACCATCAGGCCGCGCTCGCCTTGCCGCGCAGAAGCGCCTCGCGGATCAGCGGCAAACGGTCGTTGCCGAAATACATGTCGGTCTTGTTCACGAAGATCGTCGGCGAGCCGAAGCCGCCGCGGGCGACGACCTCTTCGGTATTTGCCTTGAGCTGGTCCTTGATGCCCTGCTCCGAGATCCCCGCAAAGAACTTCTGCTCGTCGATGCCGACCTTCTTGCAGATCTCGGCCAGCACGGCGTCCTGCGAAATGTCCTTGTCTCCGCCCCAATAGGCCTGGAACACGGCGGTCGCAAACGGCACCATGTCCTTGCCGAGCCAGATGCAGCCGCGCATCGCCTTGACGCTGTTCACGGGAAACACCGTCGGCGGCATCTTGATCGGAAGGCCCGCCGAGCGTGCCCAGTCCTGAAGATCCTTCTGCATGTAGCGCGCCTTCAGCGGCACCGGCTTCTCGCGCTGCGCATAGACGCTCGGGTTGACGGTGTTGAAGATGCCGCCGACCAGGATCGGCCGCCAGACGATCTCGGCGCCGAGCTCCCTGGCGAGCGGCTGGATGTTGTGGAAGGCGAGATAGGTCCAGGGGCTGGAGCAGTCGAAGAAGAATTCGATCATGGGGGTTCCTTTGTGACGGACCTCTTCCTGAGGAGGCCGCGTAGCGGCCGTCTCGAAGGATGGCCGCGCGAGACAGTCGGGCCCTCATGGTTCGAGACGCGCCTACGGCGCTCCTCACCATGAGGAACGACCACTACTTCCTTCTCAACAATTCCCTAGCCCTCTGCCCGAACATGATCTTGCGTGATTCCTCGCCGAACGGCTCTTTCCTCGGCTGTCGCCGCGGCTGGAATGGCTAGCGACTTTCGTTGTTCTGTACCTCGACGTTAGGACATGGCAGGAAGGGGCGCAACACAACCTGCCGGGAGGGCCGCCATGCTGTTTCCAACCACGATCGCCGGCTCCTTGCCGAAGCCGGAATGGCTCGCCGAGCCCAACATGCTCTGGGCGCCCTGGAAATCGCAGGGCGACGAGCTTCTCCGCGCCAAGCGCGACGCGACGCTGATCTGGCTGAAGATCCAGGAGGACGCCGGCATCGACGTGGTCACCGAGGGCGAGCAGGCCCGTCAGCATTTCGTACACGGCTTCCTGGAGAAAATCGAAGGCATCGATTTCGCCCACAAGGTCGAGATGGGCATCCGGAAGGATCGCTACAAGGCGATGGTGCCGCAGGTGATCGCGCCGCTCCGGCTGAAGGATCGCGTCCACGCCTTCGAGGCGCGGGTGGCGCGTACGCATACGAAGAAGAAGCTGAAATTCACGCTGCCCGGCCCGATGACCATCATCGACACCATCGCCGATCGCTATTACGGCGACCGCGTGAAGATGGCCTTTGCCTTCGCCGAGCTGCTCAACGAGGAAGCCAAGGCCTTGCAGGCCGACGGCGTCGATGTCGTGCAATTCGACGAGCCGGCCTTCAACGTCTACATGGACGAGGTCAACGATTGGGGCATCAAGGCGCTGGAGCGCGCCGCGCAGGGGCTGACCTGCACCACCGCCGTGCACATCTGCTACGGCTACGGCATCAAGGCCAACACCGACTGGAAGGAGACGCTGGGCAGCCAGTGGCGGCAATACGAGCAGATCTTCCCGGCGATCGGCGCGAGCCCGATCCAGCAGGTCGCGGTCGAATGCCGCAATTCGAAGGTGCCGCTCGACCTGCTCGCGCTCCTGAAGAACAAGATCGTGCAGGCCGGCGTGATCGATGTCGCCAGCGACACGGTGGAGACCGCCGAGGACGTCGTGCAGGTGATCGACGCCGTGTCGAAGTTCGTGCCCAAGAGCAACATCATCGCCACCACCAATTGCGGCATGGCCCCGATGCGGCGCGAGATCGCCGAGGCCAAGCTGATGGCGCTCGGCGCAGGCGCAGCGCTGGCGCGCGAGAAGCTGGGGTGAGACACCCTACTTGCGCGGCAGCGACGTTCCGGTTCCGGGAACAGGCTCGATCGCTCTGACGGCGCCTTGCGGGTGATCGCTTTTGCAAGCAGGTTGGTCGAGCGACTTCAGTCCGAGCAGATATTGGCCGTGCTCGTGCATGTTGCTCGTCATGTATCGGTCAATGCGGGTCAGGAAGCTCAGCATTTGACTCTCCTCGATGTTGCACGAGGAAGGTATGCTGCCGGGCATAGCCGAACGATGGGACCGTCAGCACGATGTTATAAAGGCGATATAGGCTTCGCCGGAACGATTGGCGCGCAAGCGCCTGCGCCTCGATAGTTCGCGATATGAGGCATGCGAGCAACGCAGCAGGACCGGAATTCACCAGTTCCCGCCCTAGCTGAGGGCCGTCGGATGCAGCCTGGGCTGATAGCCCGCGTTCAGGGCACGCAGCGTCGAGGGCGGTGTCAAAAGCCTGGCATCGTCGAGCCGCCCACGAGCGTCGGCATAGCCTGCCGGCGACCACAGCAGCACCCTGCCCTGCGTCACCAGAAAGCTCTCTTCGCCCCGCTGCACCATCGCGCCATCAGGCAAGTCCGTCAGCGGCATCGGGAGCGGGTGCAATCGCTTGCGGCCGCGATCGAGACGTTCCCGATGCAGCACGGCATCCATCGTCTTCGCGCTGATGCCGCTTGCACCATTTCCCGCTTCCCACGCGGCGCGAAACCGTTTGGCATCGTCGCGCCGGCAGAAGAAACAGGGCCGGTGTCCCGCCGCAAAGGCGGTGGCCTCGTCCAGGAAGAACAGCTCGGTCCAGCTCCGCCGCGCCATCACTGGCCGCCGCCAGCCGCGGAATTCGCACAGGCAGGTGATCCAGGCCGGCGACGACCAGCGCTTCTTCAGCAGCGTCTTCGTCGCGGGATCGTGGATGATGCCGCGATTGCCGGTGAACAGGCCGCGATGCGGCGTGGCGACGATGTCGCCGGTGGGCGTGACGCGGTTTTGCAGGGGCATGGCGCGACTATTCTGCTGCCGTCATTCCGGGATAGTCCGAAGGACCAGACCCGAATCTCGAGATTCCGGGTTCGATGCTTCGCATCGCCCCGGAACGACGAACAACTCACGCCGCCCCGTCGCGCAGCGGCGGGTGGTAGGACAGCGCGGTGTCCCAGGGGAAGAAGATCCAGGTGTCCTGCGAGACCTCGGTGATGAAGGTGTCGACCAGCGGGCGGCCCTTCGGCTTGGCGTAGACGGTGGCGAAATGCGCGTCCGGCAGCATCTCGCGCACCAGCCTGCCGGTCTTGCCGGTGTCGACGAGGTCGTCGACGATCAACAGCCCCTTGCCGGTGCCGCCGCCGAGCTTCATGGCCTGTTCCGAAATGCCCTTGAGGACCTGGAGCTCGCCCTGCTTGTCGTGATCGTAACTGGCGATACAGACCGTATCGATCACGCGCACGCCGAGCTCACGGGCCACGATCGCGGCCGGCACGAGGCCGCCGCGCGTGATCGCGATCACCGCGTGGAACGGACCGACCTCGTTGAGCCGCCAGGTCAGCGCCCGGCAATCCCGGTGGAATTGGTCCCACGAGACCGGAAAGGCCCTGCCCGCCCGCTCCTGTGCGCTCAGTTCCGGTGCTTCACCAGCCATTGTCGTCTCCTGCGTCGTAACGTCCAGCAAGCCGCGGGCTTAACGGCTGACGTTCAATCCTGCCAGCATCTCCTTCACCGCCGCCATCGCTGCCGCCAGCTTCTCGGGATCGCGCGAGCGCACCACAAGGTTGGTGTTCGGCTTCGACTCCTCGTCCATGAAGGGATAGCTGCCGATGATGGTGTCGGGATGGGCGGCGGCGATCGCCCGCAGCGGACCGCCGATATCGCCCTCGCGCGCATTGGCGCGCACCGTATCGGAGAGCATGCGCACGCCCGATTTCAGCTTGGGCGCGACGATGTCCA
Source organism: Bradyrhizobium sp. WBOS08 (assembly GCF_024585125.1). Classification (NCBI taxonomy): domain Bacteria; kingdom Pseudomonadati; phylum Pseudomonadota; class Alphaproteobacteria; order Hyphomicrobiales; family Nitrobacteraceae; genus Bradyrhizobium; species Bradyrhizobium sp. WBOS08. The sequence goes on from NZ_CP028988.1 coordinate 1,129,184, forward strand.
TCATCGCCTGCATGATCGAGGGCACGCCCGCCATGACGATGACATTGCCGATCTTGAAGCCGGGAGCCAGGATGGTCGCGCTCTGGATCAGTTCGGCCCCGTCGGGGATGCGGGCCATGCGCAGGCGGGCCTCGTTGAGGTCCTGCTCGCTCCAGCGCTCACGGAAACGGGCGACGACCTCCGGGTGGTGGTCGATGCCGACGCCGAACGCCTTGGCGACGCTGTCGGCGGTGATGTCGTCATGGGTCGGCCCGATACCGCCGGTGGTGAAGACGTAGGTGTAGCGATGCCGCAGTGCATCCAGGGCCGCGACGATGTCGGCCTCGTCGTCGGAGACGACCCGGACTTCCTTCAGGTCGATGCCGATATTGGTCAGGTATTCGGCGATGAAGCCGATATTCTTGTCCTTGGTTCGGCCGGACAGGATCTCGTCGCCAATGACCAGAATGCCCGCCGTGACGATCTCGCTCATAACTCAAGTCCCTCACCTGTAGCGCCGACTTTGCCGGGGTAACGCGTTGAAGTCACGCGGTTTTGCTGCCGAAATAAGCAGTCCTCCGCCATTTTTTCGGGCAGGCCGCCGGCCACCCCCGGCAAATGCTGCCAAGCCATGCTTATCGCGCTGGCCCGGCCCTTGCTACCACATGAAAGTCATGCACTCTTGCCGCATGGCCACAGGACGTTGCGGTCTTCAACAAGGCCTTGCGGCCTGTCCAATGGCGCAACGCCTTGCGGAGACAAGTCGGGATCTATGGCAGTCGCGTTTGATGAAATGAACATTCCCGGCGGGGACCTTCGCCCCGCCTATCAGGAGCTGGCGCGCTGGCTCAAGGAGACGCCCCCCGAGGCGCTCGAATATCGCCGCCAGGAGGCCGAGCTCCTGTTCCGCCGGATCGGCATCACCTTCGCGGTCTACGGCGAGGCCGAGTCCACCGAGCGCCTGATCCCCTTCGACGTCATCCCGCGAATCATGTCCGGCAAGGAATGGACCCTGTTGGAGAAGGGTCTGAAGCAGCGCGTGCGCGCGCTCAACATGTTCCTGCGCGACATCTATCACGGCCGCGACATCCTCCGCGCCGAGATCGTGCCTGACGATCTGATCTTCCAGAATCCGGTATTCCGGCCCGAGATGAACGGCCAGCATGTGCCGCACGACGTCTACGTGCACATCGCCGGCATCGACATCGTCCGGGTCGATGCCGAGGACTTCATCGTGCTGGAAGACAACGCGCGGACGCCGTCCGGCGTGTCCTACATGCTGGAAAACCGCGAGATCATGATGCGGCTGTTTCCGGATCTGTTCGCCCGCCACAAGGTGGCGCCGGTCGAGCGCTATCCGGATGAGCTGCTCGCCGCGCTCCGCTCGGTCGCGCCGCAAAGCGCGTCCAGCGAGCCGACCGTGGCCCTGCTCACGCCCGGCGTCTACAACTCCGCCTATTACGAGCACTCCTTCCTGGCCGACAAGCTCGGCATCGAGCTGGTCGAGGGCCGGGATCTCATCGTCAAGAACAACGAAGTGTTCATGCGGACGACGGAAGGGCTGAAGCGGGTCGACGTCATCTACCGCCGCGTCGACGACGACTTCCTCGATCCCCTTACCTTCCGTCCCGATTCCGTGCTCGGCGTCCCCGGGCTGATGTCGGCCTATGCGGCCGGCAACATCACGCTCGCCAACGCGGTCGGCACCGGCATTGCCGACGACAAGGCGATCTATTCCTACATGCCGGACATCGTGAGATTCTATCTCGGCGAGGAGCCGATCCTGAAGAACGTGCCGACCTGGCGCTGCCGTGAGCCGAAGGATCTCGCCTACGTGCTGGACAATCTGAGCGAGCTCGTCGTCAAGGAAGTGCACGGCTCCGGCGGCTACGGCATGCTGATCGGCCCCGCCGCGACGAAAGCGACGATCGAAGCGTTCCGCGACAAGCTCAAGCGCGAGCCGGAGGGTTTCATCGCGCAGCCGACGCTGGCGCTTTCGACCTGCCCGACCTGCACCGCATCCGGCCTCGCACCGCGCCATGTCGATCTTCGGCCCTTCGTGCTTACCGGCAGCAAGAGCACGACCATCGTGCCGGGCGGCCTGACACGTGTTGCGCTGAAGGAAGGCTCCCTGGTGGTGAATTCGAGCCAGGGCGGCGGCACCAAAGACACCTGGATCCTGGACGAGTAGCAGATGCTGTCGCGTACCGCCGAAAACCTCTACTGGCTCGCCCGCTACGTCGAACGGGCAGAATATCTCGCGCGCACCATCGATGCGACCTTGCGCGTCACCGCGCTTCCCGCCGCCTATATCGGCAAGACCAATGAATGGGACTCGGCTCTGCTCACCGCCGGCGTCGCCGCCAGCTTCTATCAGACCTACGAGGAAGCCAACGAGCACAACGTCGTCGAATACCTCTCGTTCTCCGCGGACAATCCGTCCTCGATCAGGAATTGCATCGAGGCGGCGCGGCTGAACTCGCGCTCGGTGCGCACAGCACTGACCAGCGAGATGTGGGACACCATCAACTCGGCCTGGATCGAGCTTCAGGCGGTATGGAGCAAGGGCGCCTCGACGCGGGAGGAGCTCGCGAAGTTCCTGCGCTTTGTGCAGGAGACCTCCCTGCGCTTCGACGGTTCTGCCTACCGGACCATGCTGCGCAACGACGCCTATTGGTTCTCGCGGATGGGCGTGCACCTGGAGCGCGCCGACAACACCGCGCGCATTCTCGACGTGAAGTATCACGTGCTGCTGCCCGAGGAGGAGCATGTCGGCGGCCCGCTCGACTTCTATCAGTGGAGCTCGATCCTGCGCTCGGTGTCGGCGCTGACCGCCTATCACTGGGTCTATCGCGAGACGCTGAAACCGTGGCTGATCGCGGACCTGCTCATCCTCAACGACACGCTGCCGCGCTCGCTGGCCAGCTGCTACGGCAATCTCGTGCGCAACCTCGACCAGATCGGCGTCGCCTATGGCCGCCAGGGCGCGGCCCAGCGCCACGCCCGCGGCATCCGCAACCGGCTGGAGCACAGCAACATGAACGACATTTTCCAGCACGGCGTGCATGAATTCATTCAGGAATTCATCACGGACAATTCCAGGCTGGGCGAAATCATCACGAAGCAGTATTTGATCTGATGTCCCTCGGCTGACGAAATAGGATACCGTCATGGCCGGGCTTGTCCCGGCCATCCACGTTCTTGCCTTCGCGCGTCGAGAAGAGCGTGGGTGTCCGGGACAAGCCCGGGCATGACGAGCTTCCTTGCGGCGGCAGTCGGGCCTAACCACGAGCACAACGGTCCGCCATGCGCCTGCGAATCCTGCACACCACGACCTATCGCTACGAGCCGCCGGCCACGAGCGTGATCCAGATTCTGCGCATGACGCCGGGCAGCCATGACGGGCAATATGTGGCGGAATGGCAGATCGACGTCTCCACCGACACCAAGCTCGACACGCATGAGGATGCGTTCGGCAACGTCACCCATGTGCTGTCCTGCGGGCCGGTCAGCGATATCCAGATCACGGCCGAAGGGCTGATCGAGACCCACGACACCGGCGGCGTGCTGCGCGGCGCCGACGAACGCTTTCCGGCGGGCATGTTCCTGCGCTCGACCGACCTCACCTCCGTCAACCCGGCGATGACGGCGGTTGCACGCCAGTTGCGCAGCGAGGCCGAGAGCGACACGCTCGGCTTCCTGCACACGCTGATGACTGAGATTGCCGACCACATGACCTTCGACGAGGACCCGACCCATAGCGGCACCTCGGCGGCGGAGGCGTTCACGCTCAAGCGCGGGGTCTGCCAGGACTATGCGCACATCTTCATTGCCTGCGCCCGCGCCGGCGGCGTGCCGGCGCGCTTCGTCTCCGGCCACTTCCTGCGCGCGGACGGCCTGTTGCATCAGGACGCCGGACACGCCTGGGCGGAAGCCTTCGTGCCCGACCTCGGCTGGGTCGGCTTCGATCCCGCCAACAGCATCTGCGCCACCGACGCCCATGTCCGCGTTGCGATCGGGCTCGACTATCTCGGCGCGGCCCCGGTGCGCGGCACCCGCTACGGCGGCGGAACGGAGACGCTGACGGTCACCGTGAAGGTCGAGCAGGCCGGCCGCGGCGGGTCGTCACAATCGCAATCCCAGCGGCAGGGCTAGCCGCAGCCGTCGGATCGCATCAACCATGATACACTCGCGGGACCAGCCCTCCGCGAGGTACCCATGGCCACTGTAAAACTGCTTTCGGACGATGAACTCTCCCCTGAAGCGCGCGCCGTCTTCGACGATATCCGCAAGGTGCGGAAGTCGGACTTCGTCAACAATTTCTGGCGCGCGCTGGCGCATGATCCGAAGACGCTGCGGCGGACCTGGGAGAGCATCAAGGAGGTGATGGCACCCGGCGCGCTCGATCCCAAGGTCAAGGAAATGCTTTACGTGGCGGTTTCGATCGCGCATGGCTGCAGCTATTGCATTCATTCGCACACCGCCGCTGCACGCGCCAAGGGCATGAGCGAGGCCGAATATGCCGAGATGCTCGCGATCGTCGGCATGGCCGCGGAGACCAACCGCCTGGTGACGGCACTCGGCGTGCCCGTTGACGAGGCGTTTCTGGTGGATGCAGCGGATTGAACGGCGGGCCGGTCGCAGAGCGCACCTGTCATTCCGGGGCGCGACGAAGTCGCGTGCCCGGAATCCATTCCTCCGCCGACCCTGCCGCCTGATGGATTCTCAGGTGCGCAATTGCGCACCGTAGGTCGCGCTACGCGCGCCCCGGAATGACGGCCGGAATCGGGGGTTTCATGCCTCCTTGAAATTGGCTAGTAATTCCGCGCAAACGCGTTCGGGGAATGGAAATGACCTATTGCTGCGGAATCCTGGTTCGGGACGGTCTGGTGATGATCGCCGACACCCGCACCAATGCCGGCCTCGACAACGTCTCCACGTTCCGCAAGCTCCACATCTTCTCCAAGCCCGGCGAGCGCATCATGGCGATCGCCAGCGCCGGCAACCTCGCCATCAGCCAGTCGGTGCTCTCCACGCTGACGGAAGGCCTGGAGGACCCCAATACGGGCGAGCTCGAGACGCTGATGAACGCGCCGACGATGTTCCAGGCCGCCCAGCGCATCGGCCGGGCGATCCGGGCGGTGCACGCCACCGAGGGCCCTGCCTTGAAGTCCGAGGACGTGTCCTTCGACGTCTCCTTCCTGTTCGGCGGCCAGATCAAGGGCTCGCGGATGCGCCTGTTCATGGTCTACACCGCCGGCAATTTCATCGAGTGCACCACCGACACGCCCTATTTGCAGATCGGCGAGCACAAATACGGCAAGCCGGTGCTCGACCGCGCCATGCATTACGACGTCGAGCTCTACGAGGCGCTGAAGACCGGCCTGATCTCGATGGACTCGACGATGCGCTCCAATCTCGGCGTCGGCCTGCCCATCGACGTGCTGGTGGTGCGCTCGGACGCCTGCGAGGCCGACCTCAACCACCGCATCGAGGCGGGCGAGCCCTATTTCCACGACCTGCGCTCGCGCTGGTCGGCGGCGCTGCGCGCAGCGCATCAGAACATTCCGCGGCCGCCCTATAAGAACGAAAAAGAACCGAAAACCTGACAACATGAGCAAAGGCAGGAAACAATGAGTGAAGCAAAAAAGATCGCATTGGTGACGGGCGCCGGCACCGGCGTCGGGCGCGCGGCCTCGCTGGCGCTGATGAATACCGGCTTCACCGTCGTGCTCACCGGGCGCCGGCTCGACATGCTCGAGGAGACCGCAAAGCTCGGCCCGGCGGGAAAGAGCCTGTGCGTCACCGCCGACATGACCAAGCCGGATTCCATCGCCGCGCTGTTCGACAAGGTGAAGGCGAGCTATGGCCGGCTCGACGTGCTCTTCAACAACGCCGGCATGGGCGCGCCCGCCGTGCCGTTCGAGGACCTCAGCCTCGAGCAATGGCAGGCGGTGGTGAACACCAACCTCACCGGGCCGTTCCTGTGCACCCAGCACGCCTTCCGCATCATGAAGGACCAAAACCCGCGCGGCGGCCGCATCATCAACAACGGCTCGATCTCGGCGCATGCGCCGCGGCCGTTCTCGGCCGCCTACACCTCGACCAAGCACGCCATCACCGGCCTGACCAAGGCCAGCAATCTCGACGGCCGCATGTACGACATCGCGGTCGGCCAGGTCGACATCGGCAATGCCGCGACCCCGATGACCGATCGCATGGTCAACGGCCCCGGCGTGCTGCAGCCGGACGGCACCACCAAGCACGAGCCACGCATGGACGCCAAGGCAGTCGGCGACGCCGTGGCCTATATGGCCGGCCTGCCGCTCGATGCCAACGTGCTGACGATGACGGTGATGGCAACGAAGATGCCGTTCGTCGGACGGGGCTGACACGTCGAGCGAAGCGCGTTACGAAGCCCACGATCTCGTGCCCCGGACGCGGCGCAGCGCTCCTTCGGCGCTGAGCTGCAGAGCCGGGGCCCATGCTGCGGCTCGCGAAGCGAAGCTGGGTCCCGGCTCTGCGCCGCAACGCTGACGCGTTGCAGCTTGTCCGGGACACGCGACCATCTCTACTTCAAAGTCTCCACCTGACGCTGGCTCGGGACAGCTTCCTCCAGGGGCACCACGACGGCATTGCCTTTGCAAGGCCGGTGCGGCCATAATCGCCGAGGGTTCGGGGACATCATGCTGCGGCTGCAATCGGCACTCGGCATTTTCGCATTGCTGTTGATCGCCTTCGCATTGGCAGAGAACCGGCGCGCCGTGTCGCTGCGCCAGGCGGCGATCGGCGTCGTCATCACATTCGCCACCGCGATCGTGCTGCTGAAGCTGCCGATCGTCGCGCACGCCTTCGGCACCATCAATGACGCAGTCGGTGCGATCTCCGCGGCCTCGCGCGCCGGGTCCGCCTTCGTGTTCGGCTATATCGGCGGCGGCCCGGCGCCCTTCGACGTCAAGGTGCCGGGCGCCGATTTCATCCTGGCGTTCCAGGCGCTGCCGATCGTGCTGGTCATGAGCGTGCTGACGACGCTGCTGTTCTACTGGCGCGTGCTGCCGCCGATCGTGCGCGGCATGGCCTGGCTGCTGGAGCGGACGCTCGGCGTCGGCGGGGCGGTGGGCCTGTCGACCGCCGCCAATGTCTTTCTCGGCATGGTCGAGGCCCCGCTGTTCGTGCGGCCCTACCTCAAGCAGATGACGCGCAGCGAATTGTTCCTGGTCATGACCGGCGGCATGGCGGGCATCGCCGGCACCGTGCTGGTGCTCTATGCAACGCTGCTGGCGCCCCTCATTCCCGACGCCGCCGCGCATTTCGTCATCGCGTCCGTGCTGGGCGCGCCGGCCGCAATCCTCATCAGCCTGATCATGGTGCCTGAAATCTCGGACAAGCGCACCGGCGGCACGCTTGAAGATCCCGAAATGGAAATGTCCGGCACGATGGACGCGATCGTGAAAGGCACCACCGCCGGCCTCGAGCTCTTGCTCAACATCGTCGCCATGCTGCTGGTGCTGGTGGCGCTGGTCTATCTCGTCAACGCCATGCTCGGCCTGCTGCCTCACATCGGCGGTGCCGCGATCTCCTTGCAACGACTGCTCGGCCTGGTGATGGCGCCGGTGTGCTGGCTGATGGGATTGCCGTGGGATCAGGCGGTCACCGCCGGCAGCCTGATGGGCACCAAGACCGTGCTCAACGAATTGATCGCCTATGTCGATTTCTCAAAGCTGCCGCCCGGCGCGCTCGATCCGCGCTCGCGCCTGATCATGCTCTACGCGATGTGCGGCTTCGCCAATTTCGCCAGCCTCGGCATCATGGTCGGCGGCTTGGGCGTGATGGCGCCGGAGCGGCGCGAGGAGATCAACGCGCTCGGGCTGAAGTCGATCGTGTCGGGGACGCTGACTACGTGTCTGATGGGCGCGGTGGTGGGGGTGGTGGCGTAGGTCTCGCTCCGCCGTCATTCCGGGGCGCGACGAAGTCGCGAGCCCGGAATCCATTTGACAACGGATGATGCGGCACAATGGATTCTCAGGTGCGCAATTGCGCACCGCAGTTCGCGCCACGCGCGCCCCGGAATGACGTCAAGCCTTCAACTCTACCGTCTTGAATTCCGCCGGCAGGATTACCTCCAAGAGCTCGACGTCGTCGGAGTAATCCAGGATCATGTGCTTGATCTTCGGTGGCTGGGTCCAGGCGCTGCCTTCCTTCATCAGGGTCTCGCCCTGCCCGTCCATGTAGGTCTTCACCCAGCCCTTGAGCACGTAGACCATCTGGAATTCGACGTCGTGGAAGTGCAGCTTGGAGACCTCGGCGGGATTGCAGGGGCCCTGCAGGCGGATGACATGCGCTTGCGCGAGACCGTGGGTCGCCTCGGCAATGCCGAGGTCGCGGTATTTCGCGTAGGCGCGCAGGCCGTCGGCCCTAAAGTCTTCCTCGCGGTGATGGCTGATGGCGATGCGTTGCCGGGGGCGCGCGGGCTTTTTCGGCGCCAGAACCGCCGGCTGCTTGACCGGCACGCGCACAGCGGCCTTGGCGCTGCTTCGCTTCTGGGCAACGGCCTGCACTGCACCGCGCGATTTGGTCTTCGTGGCCATTGGGTGCCTCCCCTGTTGTTGTTACGGGAGGCTAGCACGGAAACGGGTCTCGTGGCGCGCGCAAAGCGAGGCGTACCCACCGTTGAGGATCGCGAGAGATCGCGGGCACGGCGCGCACGCGCCTTTGCCCGCTCTCTGCACCGTCTCCGTCTCAATGCAGCCGGAACACGCCGTCCACGGCGCGCAGTTCGGCCGGCTTGATCAGCTTGGAATGCGCCACGGTGACCGAATGGAGGGGGCCGTCGAGCTTCTCCTGCCAGAACGCCAGGAAATCCTTCAGCGCCGGGAATTTCGGAAACATGTCGTAGTTCTGCCAGACGTAGGTCTGAAGCAGCGAGGGATGATCCGGCATCCGATAGAGGATTTGTGCCGTCGTCAGCCCGTAGCCCAGCATCTGTTTCCGGAAATCCTCGGAAACGGCCCCATTCCGCAGTCCCATGCCAAACCTCCTTTGCAGGAGCGCATTCAAGGGGCGGCCTGGTCGGTGTGCGCCTTACGAGCCACCCGGTACTGATGCGCTCACATGAGAGAAATGTGACGCAAACTGACAATTCATCTCAAGCCCAAAAGTTTAACAAGCTGTTGAAATTCAACGCGTTAGCAGCAGAGAACGCTCCGTGCTAATACGGGCGCGAGGCTCGGTTAACGATGGCGAGAGAAGCTGGCAATCCGTGCTTCCGAGTGCTGATTTTTTTGCTACAAACCCTTGCTCCCGCAAAATTCCTGTCCTATTTCAGCTCCGCGTGTGCTAGCACTCACGGGCACCGACTGCTAACAATCTCAAAACCTCAACCCGAGCAAATGCTTAGGAGGACTGCATGAAATTCCGTCCGCTTCACGACCGCGTCGTGGTCAAGCGCATCGACGCAGAAGAGAAGACCGCTGGCGGCATCATCATTCCCGACACTGCCAAGGAAAAGCCCTCCCAGGGCGAAGTCGTCGCCGTTGGTCCTGGTGGCCGCGACGAAGCCGGCAAGCTGATCCCGATCGACCTGAAGGTCGGCGACCGCGTGCTGTTCGGCAAGTGGTCCGGCACCGAGGTCAAGATCGACGGCCAGGACCTGCTGATCATGAAGGAGAGCGACGTGATGGGCGTTCTCGAAGTCAGCGAGTCCAAGAAGAAGGCGGCTTAAGAGCCCCTCTCCTCCCTCCAGTCAAACATCCAAGGAAAAATCCAGATGGCAGCCAAAGAAGTCAAATTCTCGGTTGATGCGCGCGACAAGATGCTGCGCGGCGTCGACATCCTCGCCAACGCGGTGAAGGTCACGCTCGGCCCGAAGGGCCGCAACGTCGTGCTCGACAAGTCGTTCGGCGCTCCCCGCATCACCAAGGACGGCGTCACCGTCGCCAAGGAGATCGAGCTCGAGGACAAGTTCGAGAACATGGGCGCGCAGATGGTGCGTGAAGTCGCCTCCAAGTCCGCTGACGCGGCCGGCGACGGCACCACCACCGCCACCGTGCTGGCCCAGGCCATCGTGCGCGAAGGCGCCAAGTCGGTCGCCGCCGGCATGAACCCGATGGACCTCAAGCGCGGTATCGACCTCGCGGTCGAGGCCGTGGTTGCGGACCTGCAGAAGAACTCCAAGAAGGTCACCTCGAACGATGAGATCGCCCAGGTCGGCACCATCTCGGCCAACGGCGACCAGGAGATCGGCAAGTTCCTCTCCGACGCCATGAAGAAGGTCGGCAACGAGGGTGTCATCACCGTCGAGGAAGCCAAGTCGCTCGAGACCGAGCTCGACGTCGTCGAGGGCATGCAGTTCGACCGCGGCTACATCTCGCCCTACTTCGTCACCAACGCCGACAAGATGCGCGTTGAGATGGACGACGCCTACATCCTCATCAACGAGAAGAAGCTCTCCTCGCTGAACGAGCTGCTGCCGCTGCTCGAGGCCGTGGTGCAGACCGGCAAGCCGCTGGTCATCGTCGCCGAGGACGTCGAAGGCGAAGCGCTCGCGACCCTGGTCGTGAACCGTCTGCGAGGCGGCCTCAAGGTCGCGGCCGTCAAGGCTCCGGGCTTCGGCGATCGCCGCAAGGCCATGCTGCAGGACATCGCGATCCTGACCGGCGGCCAGGCGATCTCGGAAGATCTCGGCATCAAGCTCGAGAACGTCACCCTCAACATGCTCGGTCGCGCCAAGAAGGTGATGATCGACAAGGAGAACACCACGATCGTCAACGGCGCCGGCAAGAAGGCCGACATCGAGGCGCGTGTGGCGCAGATCAAGGCGCAGATCGAGGAGACCACCTCGGACTACGACCGCGAGAAGCTCCAGGAGCGTCTGGCCAAGCTCGCTGGCGGCGTCGCGGTGATCCGCGTCGGCGGCGCGACCGAGGTCGAGGTGAAGGAGCGCAAGGACCGCGTTGATGACGCGATGCATGCGACCCGCGCGGCTGTCGAGGAAGGCATCGTCCCGGGCGGCGGCGTCGCCCTGCTCCGTGCCTCCGAGCAGCTCAAGGGCCTGCGCACCAAGAACGACGACCAGAAGACCGGCGTCGAGATCGTGCGCAAGGCGCTGTCGGCTCCCGCCCGCCAGATCGCGATCAACGCCGGTGAAGACGGCTCGGTGATCGTCGGCAAGATCCTGGAGAACAAGGCCTACAATTACGGCTTCGACTCCCAGACCGGCGAATATGCCGACCTCGTCAAGAAGGGCATCATCGACCCGACCAAGGTGGTCCGTACCGCGATCCAGAACGCAGCCTCGGTTGCGGCTCTGCTGATCACCACGGAAGCCATGGTTGCCGAGCTGCCCAAGAAGGCCGGCGCCGGCCCGGCAATGCCCCCCGGCGGCGGCATGGGCGGCATGGACTTCTAAGGTCCAACCACCTCAAGAACGACGAAACCCCGGCAGCGATGCCGGGGTTTTGTTTGTGGTCGTCATTCCGGGGCGCGCCCTCTTGGGCGCGAACCCGGAATCCATAACCACGAACCTGGTGGTTGTCCCGGGCTGGAAAGCAGCCCGGTTCGGATCCCTGATCCTCTAGTCCTCCAATCCTACCATCACTGCCCGCCCCCCTTCTTACGGACGACAGGCATAGGAGCCATTCCATCCGCCTGTGGTTATGGATTCCGGGCTCGCGCTTCGCGCGCCCCGGAATGACTGGCGGATAGAGCACAGCGCAATTGTCCGCGCCGCCCCGGAATGACGGAGCAAGCCTCACTCCACCTTGCCCATCCGCTCGAAGCGCGGCTCGTCGTCTTCGTCGAGTGACCAGATGATCCGCGTGACCTTGCCGATCAAATTGTCCATCGGCACGAAACCGAACGTCGACATGCGGCTGTCGGTGGAATTGTCGCGGTTGTCGCCGAGCACGAAGAAGTGGCCCGGCGGCACCGTGAAGACGGCGGTATTGTCCAGGAAACCGTCGTCGTCGCAATCGATGGTGACATAGAACGCTCCGCTCGGCAGCGTCTCGCGCCAGCGCTTGACCTTCGCCTCGTCGTCGCCGCCACAGGCTGAGCCGGCGGGCTTCGCCTCCAGGGCGACGCGCGTCACCGGACGGTCGTTGAGGACGAGGCGGCCCTGCCGCATCTGGATGCGGTCGCCGGGCAGCCCGACCACGCGCTTGACGTAGTCGACCGAATTGTCCTTCGCCGTCCGGAACACGACGATGTCGCCGTATTCCGGGTCGGCGGCAAGAATGCGGCCCGAGATCCAGGATGGCGCGAACGGGAGGGAATAGCGGCCGTAGCCATAGGCATATTTCGCGGCGAAGACGTAGTCGCCGACCAGCAGCGTCGGCGCCATCGAACCCGAGGGGATGCTGAACGGCTGGTACAGGACGAAGCGAAACAGGAGCAGCGGCGACCACAGCACCGGGACCAGCAGGATCAGGATGAGAATCGCCTTCCATTCCCGCGACTGGGCTCGCGAGGGGCGGATGGTTTGCGAAAGACTGGTCATGTGCTTGCCCCGGTCAGGTCTCCTCACGAGATTACGCAACCTTGGCGCGCACGCAATCCCTGCTCCGTGATCTTGGTCGCGCCTCGCCCGCACCGCGTTCAATGCGAAGGCCTTGAACGTCGCCGCCGTCAGAGCTGCGGGACGTCCTTGAAGCAGTGCCTGACCCAGTCGATCGTCACGCGGGTCGCTGCGTCGCGCTTGAGATGGTTCTGCACCAGGAGCCAGACGTCGCGCCGTTTCGACAACAGCGTGGCACGCAGGCCGCGGTCGGCGAGCAGCGCGGTGCAGCTGTGCTCGGGCAGCACGCCGACGGCCTGGTGGGACTGGATCATGGTCCGGATGATCCGGACATTGTCGGTGACGCAGCGGACGTTCGTCAGCCGCTTCGCGCGCAGGAATTGCGCCTCCGGAATGCTGTCGAGCTCGTCCGGATAGACGCAGGCGATCGGCTCGCCGCCGGAGCGGTCGGCGGGCTCGAAGAAATACAGCCTGACATCGCCGAGCTTGGAGATGGTGAAGTCGCCCTTTTCCGGCTTGCGCAGGCGGATGGCGAGGTCGGCCTGCCAGCGCGAGAACTTGACGTTGCCGCTGGAGGTGAGGAATTGCAGGGTCAGGCCGGGATGATCGCGCAGGAAGCTGCTGGCCCGCGGCGCCAGCAGCTCTTCGGCGACTGCGTTGGTCGAGGCGATGCGCAGGCGCCCGACAGGGCCCGGCTGGCTCTCCTTGATGCGATCGATCGCCGCGGCGTGGAGGGCCATCGCCCCGACATGCTCGAGCACCGCCTCGCAATGGCGCGTCGGCCGCCGCAGCCCGTCTACCGCATCGAACAGCGGCACGCCGAGATCGCGCTGGATCCGCGCCAGCCGGCGGCCGACCGTGGTCTCGTCGATCCGCAGCCGCGCGCTGGCGCCGGCATAAGTGCCCTCGTCCCTCACCGCAGCAATGATGCGCAGATCGTCCCAGTTCATTGCGGCGAGCCTAGCAGGCCATGCCATGCCCTGCAAATCTGCAGCCATAAGCTGCAATAGTCCTGCACAATGGCAGGCCGGCGCCGCGCTAATGTCGCGCCATCCGCTGTCCCCTTGAGGCCTGACCCGCATGACCGCTCCCAAGACCCTGCTCGAGCTCGCCGGCGCCGATCTCGATCCGCCGAAGCTCCACGAGGCCTGCCTCGTGCTGATCGACATCCAGAACGAATATTGCGCCGGTCCGCTGGCCCTGCCCGATGCGCAACCCGCGATCGCCGCGGCGGCGCGCCTGCTGGCGCGGGCACGGGAGCGCGGCGCCGCGATCTTCCATGTCGCGCACAAGGGCCGCGCCGGCGGCCTGTTCGACCGCGAGGCCGCGCGCGGCGCGATCGTCGAGCGCCTGACACCGCTTGCGAGCGAGCCGGTGATCGAGAAGGCGCTGCCGAACTCGTTCGCCGGCACCGACCTGCAAGCACGCCTTGCCGCAACCGGGCGCAAGAACATCGTGCTGGCCGGCTTCATGACCCACATGTGCGTCTCCTCGACCGCCCGCGCCGCGCTCGATCTCGGCCTGCGCACGACGATCGCTGCCGATGCCTGCGCCACCCGCGACCTGCCGGACGGCCGCGGCGGCACGCTGGACGCCCGGACCATTCACGAGGTCGCGCTGGCCGAGCTCGCCGACCGCTTCGCGATCATCGCGCAGAGCGATGCGCTGACCTGACGGAGCCGGCCATGCTGCAACTCTATTTCTTTCCGATGGCCTGCTCGCTCTCGAGCCGCATCGCGCTGATGGAGGCCGGCATCGAGGTGCGATATCACCTCGCCCACATCTGGACCAAGCGGGTCGCCGACGACGACAGCGATTTCCGCGACCTGTCGCCGAAGGGCGCGGTGCCGGTTCTGGTGCTGGAGAACGGCGAAAGGCTGACCGAGAGCGCGGCGGTGCTGCAATACATCGCCGACGTGAAACCGGAGGCCGGCCTTGCGCCTGCCAACGGCAATCCCGATCGCTATCGCCTCCAGGAATGGCTGAGCTTCGTCGGCGCCGAAATCCACAAGGCGTTCCTGTTTCCGACCTTCTGGTACAAGGACGACGGCTCGCTTGCCAAGCCGCGCGCAAGGATTACGCAGACCTTGTCGGTGCCATCTGCGCATCTGGCGGAGCGCGAATTCCTCGTCGGCAACAGCTTCACGGTGGCGGATGCGCACCTCACCTGGGCCTTGCTGCTGCTGCGTCCCGCGGGAATCGACATCGCGCAATGGCCGGCCCTGTCGGCCTATCTCGCGCGCATGCAGGCGCGCCCGGCCGTGCGGGAGGCGATTGCGACCGAGATGGCGCTGCGCAAGACCATGGCGGCCGGCGCCGAGTGACAGGATGCCACGTCCGGCCGATCCGATCGCCCCATCGCAAGGGCATTGATGCCGGCGCGGCATGCGCTAATCTGGGAGATATTTTTCGATATTTCCCGGACGGCTTTGATGCGCGCTGCTTCAAATCTTCACCTGCCCGGCTTCGCTCTGGCCCTCCTCGGCTGCTGGCTTGGCCTTGGTCCCGCTTCTGCCGAGACGCGGGTCGCGCTCGTCATCGGCAACGGCGCGTATGCCTCGACGGCGCGACTTCCCAATCCGTCGCACGATGCTGAGGATGTTTCGGCTTCGCTCAGGCGCAGCGGCTTCGAGGTGATCCAAGGCGTCGATCTGCGCCAGGCCGACATGCAGGACCTGACCATCCGCTTCGCGCGCGCAGCGAGCAGGGCCGACGTCGCCCTGTTCTACTACAGCGGCCATGCGATGCAGTACAACGGCGTGAACTATCTGATGCCCGTCGACGCCACGCTGACCGACGAAGCGGACCTCAAGCGCTTCGTCCGGGTCGACGAAATCGTGAATGATCTGCAGCAGGCCAAGAACCTGCGCATCCTGGTGCTCGATTCCTGCCGCGACAATCCACTGGCGGAAACGCTCAAACGCTCCGCCGGCACGACGCGAGCCGCCTCGATCGGGCGCGGCCTGTCGAAGGTCGAGGCGCCGCGCGGCACCATCGTGTCGTTCTCGACGCAATCCGGCCAGGTCGCTGCCGACGGCGTCGGCCGCAACAGCCCCTACACGACGGCGTTCCTGAAACACATCGAGCAGCCGCAGGAGATCGGCGACGTCTTTCGCGACATCAGCAGCGACGTCTACGACGCCAGCGGCAAGACCCAGCTGCCGGAGCTGTCCCTGTCGATCATCGGCAAGTTCTATCTGAACGGCCCGGCCGCGGTCGCAGTCGCCCCCGCGGCGCCGCCGGCCGCGCCGCGGCCCGACCCTTGCGCGGCCGCGGAGGCCCACTGGAAGGCCGCGGAAGGCATCGGCACCGTCAGCGTCTTCGAGGACCATCTGGCGCGATTTTCGAGTTGCAGCTTCGCCGGCCTCGCCAAGGCGCGGATCGACAGCCTGAAGCAGAAGGTGGCGGTCGCACCGAGCGGCAATGCCAGAACCACCGGCAGCAATGATTTCGACGGCAACTGGGACGTGACCCTGAACTGCGCGCCGACCGGCAAAGCGCAGGGTTTCACCAGGCCCCTGGCCGGCACCGTCACCAACGGCGTGTTTCACGCCGAGGCTCAGGGCAAGGACGGCCTCAACCGCCTCGAGATCGACGGCCAGATCCCGGCCGACGGCAAGACGACGTTGAGCGCGCGCGGAACGACCGGAGCGAGCGCGTACGCGCTCAACAACATCCCGCCGGGCTCGCCTTACGCCTTCACGATCGATGCGCAGTTCGATCGCACCCGCGGCAGCGGCAAGCGCAACGAGGCGCGCGCCTGCAATCTCGTCTTCGTCAGGCGATAGCCGCGGTCAGACACCGGTCTGGCTGATGAATTTGGTGTTGAAATAGCCTTCCATGGCTTCGGTGCCGCCTTCCGAGCCGTAGCCGGAATCCTTGATGCCACCGAACGGCACCTCGGGCAGCGCGAGACCGAAGCTGTTGATCGACATCATGCCGGCCTCGACAGCGGCGCCGACCGCGGCCGCTGTCTTGGCCGAGCTGGTGAAGGCGTAGGACGCCAGACCAAACGGCAGGCGGTTGGCTTCCTCGACTGCGTCGTCGAACGACGAGAAGCGCGAGATGAGCGCAAGCGGGCCGAACGGCTCCTCGTTCATGGCGCGCGCATCCTTCGGCACGTCGCTGACTACCGTCGGCTCGAAGAAATACCCCTTGTTGCCGATGCGTTTGCCCCCGGTTTCGAGCCTGGCGCCCTTGCCGACGGCATCCTGCACCATGCCTTCGATGGCGTTGACGCGACGCGGATTGGCGAGCGGACCCATCTTGGATTCGGGATTGAGGCCGTTGCCGACCTTGAACGCCTTCGCGCCGTCCACGAACTTATCGACGAACTCCCTGAACACCTCGTCGTGCACCAGCATGCGGGTCGGCGAGATGCAGACCTGGCCGGCGTTGCGATATTTCGCGGCCGCGAGAATCTTCGCGGCCGACGTGACATCGGCGTCCTTGAACACGATCGCCGGCGCGTGGCCGCCGAGTTCCATGGTTGCGCGCTTCATGTGCAGGCCCGCCAGCGCGTTGAGCTGCTTGCCGACGCTGGTCGAACCCGTGAACGAGATCTTGCGGATCACCGGATGCGGGATGAGATATTCGGAGATCTCGGCCGGTACGCCATAGACGAGGTTGATCACGCCGTCGGGCACGCCAGCGTCGGCAAAGGCACGGATGAGCTGGGCGGGTGAGGCCGGCGTCTCCTCCGGCGCCTTGACGATAATCGAGCAGCCGGCCGCGAGCGCGGCGGAGAGCTTGCGGACCACCTGGTTGATCGGAAAATTCCAGGGCGTGAACGCGGCGACCGGACCGACCGGTTCCTTGATTGCGAGCTGGTAGATGCCAGGCCCGCGCGCAGGGATCAGCCGGCCATAAGCGCGCTTGGCCTCCTCCGCGAACCACTCGATCACGTCGGCCGCGGCCATCGCCTCCATCTTCGCCTCGCCGAGCGTCTTGCCCTGCTCCATCGTCAGCAGCGGCGCAATCTCGTCATTGCGCTCGCGCATGATGGCGGCGGCCTTGCGCATGATGCGGCAGCGCTCGAACGGGGCGACGTTGCGCCAGATCTTGAAGCCCGCAGCGGCGGCAGTCAGCGCCTCGTCGAGGTCGGCCTTGCCGGCATGCGCGACGGTGCCGATCACCTCTTCGGTGGCGGGATTAAGGATTTCAATGACCTTGCCCGATTGAGCCGGGCGCCAGGTGCCGCCAATGAAGAGCTGGGTGGTCGAATAAGCCAAGGGAATCTCCTCTAGATCGATCTGCGGCAGATGGCATCCGCCGCATGCGTCATCTCGGGTCCGAGATAAGCGCGGAAGCGCGGCTCGGCGGCGAGGCCGCGGAAGTCCGCCATCCGCGTCACCCCACCGCCGGCCACGAACAGGAATTCCTCGGCGATCTCGGCGAGGATCTCGAGGTGCCAGCCCGCCGTCGGGTGCATGCAAAGAATGACCAGCCGGCCCTCGTCGCGCAGCTTGCGGAAGAAATCCAGCATGAAGCCGATATAGCCGTCCTGCAGGTTGAACTGCGGCTCGTCGAACAGGTGAACCAAAGGCGTCCGGGTCGGCGACGGCGCGAGGAGGGCCGAGGGTATCCGTTTGCGGAAGCGCCTAACCTGGTAGGATTGGTGATAATGAATCGCGAGACGATCGCGCTCGCGATACTTGACCCCATGAATGTCCGTGCCCGCGACCAGAACGCGTCCCGAGGTCGGCGCATTGGAGCCGGTCATCATCTCGAACAGGGTCGTCTTGCCGGCACCGTTCGGCCCGATGACGCCGACAATGCCGGGCTCATCCAGCGACAGGTTTGCCCGAAGCGTAAACGTCGGACGGCGGACGATGCGGCCCGTCGTATAGACCTTGCTGACTTCATCGAGCACGAGCAGTGGTGCGGCCACCTATTGTACTCCCAGCAAGCGCTGCCGAAGGGAACGATCATCGCGCAACACAGCGGCCTCCCCGGTCCAGACGATCCGGCCGCGATCGATCACGGCGGCATGGTCCGCGACCGAGAGCGCGATCTCGGCGTTCTGCTCCACGACCAGCGAGGCGATGCCCTCGTCCTTCATGCGCAAGATGGTGGCAAGCACGTCGCCGACGATCTTTGGCGCCAGGCCCTGGCTGGGCTCGTCGAACAGCACCAGCCCGGGCGAGCCGATCAGCGCACGCGCGATGGCCACCATCTGCATCTCACCGCCAGAGAGATTCTCACAATCCCGCTCCAGCAAATGTTCGAGCGGCGAGAAGATCGCGCAGGTCTCCTTGACGCTCCATTGACGGAATCGCGTGCGCTTCTGCGCAATCGACAGATTGCGCGCCACCGACAGGGTCGGGCACAGTCGACGGTCGTCCGGCACCCAGCCGATTCCGGCACGCGCGACCTCATGGGTCGGGTTCTGCGTGACGTCGCGCCCGTCAAAGCGCACGGAACCGCGCCGCGGCCGCGTCAGCCCGAGTATCGAGCGGAGCATGGTGGTCTTGCCGGCACCATTGGGCCCAAGCAGCGCAAAGACCTTCGCCTGCTCGATCGCGAGCGAGGCGCCGAACAGCGCCTGGGTTTCGCCGTAGAACGTATCGACACCGTCGACTTCGAGGATCATGCGAACTTCCCGAGATTGGAGCGCCGGACCCAGTCGTTCTGCTGCAATTCGTGCGGCGTGCCGCGGGCCAATACCTGGCCCCAATGAATGACCGAGATGCGGTCGGCGAGCGAGAACAGGAACTCCATGTCGTGTTCGATCGCGACGATGGTGAGCTTGCCCTTGAGGCGCGCGATCAGGCTCGCGAGCCGCTGCACGCCGTCCGAGCCGAGGCCGGAAGTCGGCTCGTCCAGGCACAGCACGCGCGGCGCCTGCGCCAGCGCGACCGCGATCTCCAGCGCGCGGCGGTCGCCATAGGCCAGGTCCCTGGCGCGAACATCGCCCTTGTCCGCAAGCCCGACTGCCGCGAGCGCTTCCAAGGCCTGCTCGCCAAACTTGCGATCGCCGGCCGCAGTGCGGGCGACATCGAGGCCGCGCGCGCGAAACGCGGGTAAACCCATCACGACGTTGTCGCGCGCGGAAAATTCGTCGAACAGCGTCATGATCTGAAACGAGCGAGCGATACCCTTGGCGGCGATGCGGTGCGGGCTCAGGCCCGTGACATCCTCGCCGCCGAGGCGGATTTTACCGCGGCTCGGCTTCACCCTCCCGGTAAGAACGTTGAAGAAAGTGGTCTTGCCGGCACCGTTCGGGCCCATCACGCCATGGAACTCGCCCTCGCCGACCGCGAGATCGACGCTTTCCAGCACGACACGATCGCCGAAGCGGACATGCACACCTGCGGCCTCGATCATGCTCATCGCCCGCTCCCGACCAGCAACCGCATCGCGGACGTTCCGCGCCGTCTCAAGGCGCCGAGAGAATGCTGTTTCACCAGGGCCGAGAGCGCGCCTGCGATGCCTTCTGGACGGAACAGCACGATCGCCATGAAGAGAAGACCGAAATAGAGCATCCAGGCGTTGGTCAGCGCACCGATCACGTCGCGTGCAGTGAGGAAAAGGAGAACACCGATCACCGGACCCCAGAAGCTCACGAGCCCGCCGCCGACCAGCGTCATCATCACGACGTAGCCCGATTGATGCAGGCTCATGACATCAGGAAATGCGGCGAGCTGCGCCATCGCGAACAGGCCGCCGGCAAAGCCCGACAGCGCGGCCGAGAGGGTGAAGACCGAGACCTTGTAGAGCCAAACGTTGTAGCCGAGATGGGCAGCACGGACCTCGCTCTGCCTGATCGCGGCGACGACGCGGCCATACGGCGAATTCACCAGCCGCCAGAGGGCGGCGACGCCAATTGCGAACATTGCGAGCACGAAATAGTAGAACGCTACATTGTCGGTGAGGTCGAACGATACCAGACCGAAATCCGCCGGCAGCCGCCTGATCTTGAGCAGGCCATCCTCGCCGCCGGTGATGCCGTGCGACTTGATCGCAAGCGTCCAGAATATCTGGCCGAACGCGATCGTCATAAAGGCGTAGTAGATGCCGCGCCGGTGCGAGATGAAGAGCGCCACCAGCGCGCCGGCGAGGCCGGCCGCAAGCGTCGCCAGGGCAAGGCAGATCCAGAGATTGGCGGCGATGTCGAACTGGCAGAGTCCGAAGGCATAGGCACCGATGCCGAAATAGGCGCCGTGGCCGAACGACGGCAGGCCGGCGGTGCCCAGCACAAGATTGAAGGCCAGGGCATAGAGCGACCAGATCAGGATCTCGATCCCGAGATAGGGATAGAGCCCGACCCGCGTGATCCAGAGCGGCACTGTCGCAAGCACCAGCCAGAGCATCAGCATGGTCGGCGTGACAAGTCGCGAAGCGTCGGATGAGGTCGTCGAACCCACGATCATATTCCCTAGACCTCGAGCACGCTCTTCTTGCCCCAGAGGCCGCGGGCGCGGAACGTCACCACGGCAACGAGCAGGATGTACATGGACAGCAGGGACCATTCGGACGCGTAGGCACCGGCGAGGCCTACGCAGAGACCGACCAGCAGGCTGGCGACGACCGCGCCCCAGAAGCTTCCGACGCCGCCGAGCACGATCACGAGGAACGCCGGGATGACGGCATCGACGCCCATGTGCGGGCGGATGCCCCAGATCGGCGCGACGATGATGCCGGCGATCGCCGCCAGCATGGTGCCGAACACGAACACCAGCAGCCGCAGCCGCGACAGGTTGATGCCGAGCGCACGGACGATCTCGCTGTCATGGGCGCCGGCCTTCACGGTTGCACCGAACGAGGTCTTTTCGATCAAGAGCCAGACGACGCCGATGATCCCGGCGGCGATGCCGGCTGCGTAGAAGCGATAGCTCGACCAGATCAGGTCGCCGAACAGGAATCCGCCATTGATTGCCGACGGCAGCTGCAGCACGTAGTCGCGCGTGCCCCAGACCAGGCGGATCAACTCCTCGATCACCATCGCCGCGCCGAAGGTCAGCAGCAGGCCGTAGAGCGGATCCTTGCCGTAAGTCCGCCGCATGCAGAATTCGATCAGCATGCCGACCAGGCTCACGATTGCGGGCGCGATGACCAGCGTCGCGGCGTAGCGCCAGCCGAGCGGCAGCACGAGCCACAGCTTGGCAAGATCGGCCGGCAGTGGCGGCCGCGGTCCGGTCAGCTGCATGGCGACATAGGCGCCGAGCGCAAACAGCGAGCCGTGCGCCAGATTGATCTGCTCCATCAGCCCGACGATGAGCATGAAGCCGAGCGCGATCAGCGCGAACAACAGACCGAGCGTCAGGCCATTCACAAGATGAGGAAGGATGTCGAACAAGGGCTAGGTCTCGCAACTGGCATTCCGGAAGCAGGCTGACGGCGCGACGAGCGCGCCGCCGGTACCGCGATGTGACGAACCGTCGTCAGGAGTCGACGGTCGGCACCTGCTCGTAGGGGGCGAGCTTGCACTTGGCCGGAGCGGCATCGTCGGCCGCCGATTTCGGCTCAGTCCAGCTGATGATCTCGAACAGGTCGGTATTGTCCGTCGGCTTGGCGTTGCGGCGCGCCAGATAGATCGTCTGCTGCATCTGATGCGTCATCGGATCCATATGGGCGTCGAAATGCTGCATGCGGTCGGTTGCCGAGACCTTGAGATTCTCGAGCTCCTTGATGATCTTGACGTTGTTGGTCGACCCTGCCCGCTCGATCGCGCGGAGCAATTCACGCGTCGACATGTAGCCGTTGTAGGAGACGTTGCCCGGCACCGGGATCGGGCCATCCTTGTTGGCGGCCTGCCATTTCTTGACGAAGTCGGCGACCCCAGGCAGTTGCAGCTTGTGATACCAGGTCGTGCCGAACACGCCGAACAGACTCTCGGGCGCGCCCCAGACGTCGGGCCAGTCCTGCTGGTTGTTGATCCAGGCGGGCTTGCCGTCCAGCTTGAGCTGCGCCACCTGCTCGCGCAACGCCTTGATGTCGTCACCGCCGATCGCAGTCGCGACCACGTCGGGTTTTGCCTGCTGGATCTTCAGCAGATACGCGGTGAAGTCGCGGGTGTTCTGCGGCACCAGGAGATTGTCGACGATCTTGCCGCCCGCGGCCTCGACCTCCGCCTTGGTCGCGGCGGACGTCGTGTGGCCCCAGACATAGTCGTTGGTCAGCAACATCCAGTTCTTGCCAATGGAATCGACGGCATTCCTGACCGACGCCTTGGAGAAATTGGTGCCGTTACCGTCCCAGACGAATTTTACGCGCGAGCAGTTCTCTCCAGCTTCGCTCGGTGCGGAGGAATTGGTGTTCATGTAGATCACGCCGTATTTGCTGGCGACCTGGGTGATGGCGTTGGCGACACCGGAATGCAGCGCGCCGATCAGGATCGTGCAGTCCTCGCGGGTGATGAAGCGTTCGGCGACGCGGCTGCCCGTGGCCGGCGTCGTTTCGGTATCGGCGGTGATGAAGGTGATCTGGCGTCCAAGCACGCCGCCTTTGGCATTGAACTCCTCGATCGCCATCTTGATGCCGCGGAAATCATCCTGGCCGCTGTTGCCGTATTGGCCGCTGGCATCGCAGGTCAGGCCGAGCTTGATCGGCTTTGCGCCCTGCGCCCACGCGTGATTCTCCTTCCACGGCCCAAAGAAGCTACCGGTGCCGCCGATGACGCTCGCCATCAAGCTGCCCTTCAAAACGCTTCGCCGTGAGATCTGACGCCCTCTCATCGTTTCCTCCCGTTTTCGAAGTCTTTTGCTTTTTTGTGCGATTAGAATATTCATTCCATTTGTTATGTAAAGTAGAATATTTGATCCAAACGGTGAAATGCCGTTAAACAGGCGGCCGATCCGGAGACCCGAGACGATGAACAAGTCACAAGGCGCCATGAGCTACGACGAGCTGCGCGGCGCCATCGCGCAGCGGCACCGCGCGCTGTCGGGCCGGCTGCAGCAGATCGCCGAATTCGTGCTCGATCACCCGACGGATGTCGCACTGGGCACGGTCGCGGAGGTGGCGCAGCGTTCCGGCGTGCCGCCCTCGGCGATCGTTCGCTTCGCTCACGCGCTTGGTTTCGGCGGCTTCACCGAGATGCAACAGGTGTTCCGCTCACGCCTCGTCGCCGGCGTGGCGCCGAGCTACAAGGCGCGGCTCGCTCGTATGAAGAGCGAGGAGAAATCGGTGCTCGGCCGCCAGCCGGCCGCGGTGCTGTCGCGCTTCGTCTCGGAAGCTCAATCGTCGCTGGTCACGCTGAGCCAGTCCGTACATGCGCGTGAGCTCGACGCCGCGACCGCGATCCTTGCGAAAGCGCGCGACATCTATCTGCTCGGCCTCGGCGGCTCGTTTCCGGTCGCGACCCACCTCGCCTACGTGCTGCGCAAGCTCGGACGGCGCGTCGTCCTGCTCGATGGCACGGGTGGCAGCATCCACGAGCAGTCGCATGCTGCAACCGCGGAGGACGCGCTGGTCGCGATCAGCTTCCGGAATTACTATCCGGACACAGCGAGGCTGTTTCCCGAACTCGTCGCGCGCGGCGTCCCCACGATCTCCATCACCGACAGCCTGTTGAGCCCGATCGTCGAGGGCGCACACGTCGTGTTCGAGATCCAGGACATGCCGGAGCCGGCGTTGCGCACGCTGGTCGCACCGATGTGTCTCGTGCAGGCGATGGCGATCGGCCTCGACCTCGCCGCCGACTAGGTTTCAAGACAGGAGAAGATCATGGCGGCACATGACGGGAACATATTGGCAGGCCAAGTGGCGCTCGTGACGGGCGCGGGACGAGGGCTCGGCCGCGCCTTTGCGGAGAAGCTCGCGGCCCTCGGTGCCGACGTCGCCGTGCACGGCATGCGCGAGAACGGCCCGGCGGAATATGGCGAGGGCACCACCCTCACCGCCGTCGCCGCCGAGATCGGCCGGCAATTCGGCGTGCGCACCACGCGCGTGCTCGGCGACCTCACCAAGGGCGAGGACATCGCGCGCGTGATTGCCGAGACGGAAAGCGCGCTCGGCCCGATCGACATTCTCGTGCACAACGCCGGAGGCGATATCGCGGCCGCCGGCGGCAAGCCGGATCCGAATGACGCGGTCCACATCAAGGAGGCCGATGTGCGCGCGGTGCTGGAGCGCAACCTGCTCTCGACCATCCTGACCTGCCAGGCGGTCGCCAAGGGCATGATGGAGCGGCGGCGCGGCCGTATCGTCACGCTCGGCTCAGTCGCTGCGTTCAAGGGACGCACCCAGGGCTCGATCTACGCCGTGGCGAAAGCGGGCGTGACGCATTACACGCGCTGCCTCGCCGACCAGCTCCGCCCCTACGACATCGCCGTCAACTGCATCGCGCCGGGCGACACCCGCACCGGCCGCTTCCTCGGCACACGGGCGGTGGCCCCCGAGAGGATGGTCGAGACCGGCACGCTCGACCGCATCGCCACCGTCGACGAGGTCGCGCGTGTCGTCGCCTTCTTCGCAGGGCCCATGGGCGCGTTCGTCTCAGGCCAGGTGCTGAGGATCGACGGCGGCGGACAGTGCTGGCCGGCTTGAGTGCATCCGGCAAGCCGCAACGAAAAAGGGCCGCTGCGAAGCGGCCCTTTGTTATCCGGACTGAGACGCGCTCACTCGACCCGCGCCAGCACCGCGAGCTTGCGGATGCCCTTGTTGCGGTAGGCGTCGAGGAACGCGTAATAGTCCTTGAACGACACGCAGCCGTTGGAATCGCCGCCCGGCCCGAGCATGAAGGTGTGTGCGAGCAGGCCATCGCGGCCGTAGATCGCGCTCTCGCCGCCGATCGGGGTCAGGCGCAGTGCCGGCACGCCGTGGAACAGGGCCTCGCGCGGCTTCAGCGTGTAGATGTGGGGCGGAGTCACGCCGCGCATGCGCAGGCGACGCGAGCTCGGATCGTCGCGGTTGGCGCCAAGGCCGGAATGCGCCTCGAGCCTGGTGCCGTCGGGCAGATACACCGTCTTGGCCATGATGTCGTAGACCGCGGTGTCGCGCTCATAGGGCGGCGCGCCGCCGAGCATCGGATTCTGCTCCTTCGGCGCGATGGCAGCGGTGATGCTGGCGTCGGCCGAGGCATAGGCGAGCAGCCCGCCGGACGGCTCACGCTTGCCCCAGAGCTTTTCCACCATCGACTGGCGCGGCCCGGTGATCGACATCACCGCAGCCTTGGCGCGGTCCGCGAACGATGTCTTCGCTTCAGGCGCCGGCACGATCTGGGCCGGATCGGCCGAGGCGAGCTGGATCTGGGCATCCGGAGCACGCTTGGCCTTGTCAGTTGTCTTGTCAGTGGCCTTATCAGTGGTTTTGGCCGGAGCCGCCGGCTTCAGCGCTTCGGCGACCTTCGCGATCACGCTCTGCTTCGGCGCGTCCTTGGCCACCGCGACCTGGGTGGACGGCGCGGCGCTCGCTGCATTCGAGGGCACGCCTTGCGTCGCGGCCGCAGCGAACCGCTCGTTGAACATCTCCCGCGAGATCGGGGCGGTGACCTGCAATCGGTCGGGCAGCAGCGCGAAGGCTTCCTTGATGGCATCGCCTGCCTCGCGCAGCACGACCTTGGGGGCGCGCTTGATCACCGGCTCGTCGTAGCCGATGCCGCCCATGGTCGGATAGACGCTCGCGCCGAAGACGTTGCTGTAGATGGTCCAGCCGGCGCCCATCACGAGGCAGCCGATCGCTGCGGCGCCGAGCCAATTGGTCGTGGTCATTTGCCGGGAAGATTTCCGCGAATGGCTTTGCGAGAAATTTTTCGACTTCCGTGCCGCGTTACTCGGCGCAGCGATACTCGTACTCATTCGCCTTGCGTCCAGGACGGTGTCACTCAGTCCCCCTTCAAAGTGCCGCTGGTCACGATCCGGGAACAGCATCTCGCAGAGGGTCGGAGCGTCATTAAGGCGACTTTTAGTTAAATGCGGATTAAGTTCGGGCGGATGTAGGGCGGCTCGTCAACGCTGTCTCATTCTGGGAAAAAGCCCCGCAGAATTACGGACTTAGGCGCGTCTGTTAACCATCATTCTCGGCCGGATCGGCGTATTCTGCGAACCTCTCCGGCCGCCCCCTTAGGCGCATCCAACCAAGTCCTTTTCGTGGTCTTCAATGCCCGGAAGATGACGGGGAAAGCATTTGCGCGAGGCCGGCGAGCATGCGCCTCTTCACGCGCTCTTGCCTGACTCGCTTGGCGTCCGCGTTGGGCCGCCCACGCCATCACGCTTCGTACAGCGCGACGTGGCACCGGTCTTCCCTGACCGAAAGTTGATCGGGCCGGACTGGAAAATGCCGCAGCGGGGAAATAGCTGGCAGAGCGGCACTTTTCAGCAGCCTCTGCGTGGGATACGGTACCGTATCAACGCCTTGAACTGTGCCAAGCACGCAAACGGAGGCTGGCATGAGAGGGTTCGCGCGGGCCGGATTTTTCGCCCTGGCGTGGTCGTTTCTGTTGATTGGTTCTGCAATTGCACAGCCTGCCGCCAATGCGGGCTGCACGGCAACGCCATCCACCGCAGGCACACAAGTCTGGCGCTGCGGCAGCGGCATCACCATCGTCGCAGAAAACGGCGCCCGATTTGAACTAAAGGACGCCAACCGCGACGGACATATAGACTCCGTCGAATTGAGCAGCAAAGCGCTGCTGGTCGAGGTGCCCAGGAAGCCCCGGGGCAATGCCTTCAAGGTGCTGACGCCGCAGGCGATCGCCGCGGTGCGCGGCACCAGATGGGCGGTCGATGTCGCCGAGGCCAAAACCTCCGTCTTCGTCGCTGACGGCCGTGTCGGCGTCAACCGCAGGCCCCGGGGGCGCGGCGTCGTTCTGGGCCCCGGCGAAGGCGTCGACGTGGAAGCGACCGGCCCGTTGACCGTCAAGACCTGGGGCCAGCCGCGCGTCGACGCGCTGATGGCAAGGCTCGGCCAGTAGGACTTATAGGCCGACGGGACCCACAACAAGGAAGATTGCAGTTCACAGTGACTAGACGCGTTCAGATCCTGGTGGCACTCGTCCTCACCGCGCTGTGGGGTGCGGGCATCTATGCCGCGCACGCCTACGGGCATCTGCGTTTTCTCGACCGCCTCGAAGCCACGCTGACCGATTGGCGGACCCAGGTCCGCGGCGTGCAGCGGCCGCCCGATCTCGTCACCATCGTCGCGATCGACGATACCGTGGTGAAACGCGGCGGCAGCTATCCGTTGCCGCGCGCCGACCTCGCCCGCGTCGTCGATACCATCGTGCAGTTCAAGCCGAAGGTGGTCGCGATCGATCTCCTGCTGGTCGATCGCAGCGCCGCGATCGGCGACGCCACACTGGCCAACACGCTTGCCACCGGCCCCATGGTGCTTGCCGCCGCGGCGATCTTCCCCTCCGACAGCGAAACCGTGACGCCCAGCAGTGAGGACGGTCCCCTCGCCGTGCTGCCGCAGGCCGAGCGCTTCCTGCAGCCCCTGCCCGCATTCGCCGATCACGCCGAGGTCGGTGTGGTCAATGTCGCGACAGGACAGTCCGGCTCGCCGCTCTCGGTGCCGATGCTGTTCCGGACACGCGACAAGGTCGAGTTGTCGTTCCCGTTGCGCGTCGCCGCCCGCGCGCTCGACGAGCCGCTGACGGTCGCGCCGGACCATCTGAGGCTGGGTGAGCGCGTGGTGCCGACCGACAGCGACTTCGCGCTGCCGATCACCTATTACGGCCCGCGTCGCACGATCCGCACCGTCAGCGCACAGAGCATCTTCGACGGCACGCTCGACCGCGCCGCGATCGAGAACCGGATCGTCGTGATCGGCGCCTCGGTCGCCGGCGGCGGCGATTTCTTTCCGACGCCGTTCGACTCCCTGATGCCCGGCGTCGAGGTGATCTCGACGGCGATCACGCATCTCGTCGCCGGCGACGGCATCGTGCGCGACCGCAGGGTCCGCATCGCTGAAGCGCTCACTGCGATCCTGCTGCCGATGCTGCTGGTCGGCCTGCTCGCCTGGCGCCGTAGCGCGCTCGGTATCGCGGCGGCCGCCGCTTTGATGATCGCCTGGGCCGGCATCAATGCGTTCGCGTTCACTCATGGCGTCTGGTTGAATGCGGCAACCACACTTGCCGCCGCAGTGCCGCCGGTTGCGATCTTTGCCGGTGTGCAGCTGTGGGCCGGAGGCCGCCGCACGCAATATCTCGCCGCCAAGAGCAGGTCGCTTGCCCGGTTGCAGTCGCCTGCAGTGCAGGAATGGCTGGCGCGCGACCCGAACTTCCTGTCGAAGCCGGTTCGGCAAAACGCAGCCGTGGTCTTCATCGATCTCTCCGGTTTCACGGGTTTGAGCGAGCGGATTGATCCGGACGAAGTCAGGAATCTTCTGAAGGCGTTTCACGCGCTGATCGACAGGATCGCGGTCGATTGCGGCGGCACGATCACGGGCTTTCTCGGCGACGGCGCCATGATCCTGTTCGGACTTCCGGGTGCGATGCCCGATGATTCGGCGCGCGCGCTGAAATGCGCAATCGATCTGCATCGCAGCGTCGAACGCTGGATCGCCTCACTGCCATCGGCCATCGGCAATCGGCTTGGCTTCAAGATCGGCGCGCATTTCGGCGAGATCGTCGCCTCGCGCCTTGGCGAAAGCCACCAGCACATCACCGCGACCGGCGACACCGTCAATGTCGCGAGTCGGCTGATGGAGGTTGCCGCCCGGAACGGAGCGCGGCTCGCGCTGAGCGATACGCTGCTGGATGCGGCCGACTTCCACGGCGCTCCGGACGGCGTTCTGTCGGGCCCCCTGCTCGCGCAGGTCCGCGGCCGTTCAGCCGTCGTGACGGTGTGGTTCTGGCGCGATCAGAGCGGCCCGGGCCAGGCTGCGGCCAGGGCCGAGATGATCGACTGAACTTATCGCGCTTCCGGCGGCGGCGAGCGGTCGAGCACATCGCCCTTCGCGCCCTCCAGCAGGTCGATGCTGTAGGTCTCGACCACGAGCGGCCCGCGCTTGCGCTGCAATTGCGCAACCTGCGTGACCTTCGCGAAGCGGTCGTTGAGGAATGGGTGGCCGCCGGAGCGCAGCTCGTCGACATAGAGCAACTTGGCCGCGAGCAGCTTTGGATCGGGCTCGGCCATGTTGACCCAGCGGATGCGCTGGGTCTGCTGCAGCACGCACGTGCCTCGCGGCAAATAGAAAGCGAGCCAGCCCGTGGTGCCGTAGTCCTGCGCGAGCACGCAGCTCGCGCCATGGCGCGCGCGCACCTCTTCGATTCCCGCGGCGAGCTCGCGCCAGCCGACACCGACGCTGCGCACGGTGGCGTCGCGGCGATAGCCCGACAGCCAGCCGGTATTGGCCTGCACGATCAACGCGGCAAACATCACGATGCCGGTGGGCGCGGCCCAGCGCAGGCAGAAATCCGCCAGACGCCGCGCCCGCGGCTTCCACTGCACGAGGTTGGCGGCCGCCGCGGCGGCGATGACAAAGGGCGGATAGACCGGCGCGAACCAGTTGGCCTCGACACGGGCATGCAGCGAATGCCAAACGAAATAGGCGACGATGGTCCAGAACATCGTCTCGATCAGCACGCGCGAGGCCAGCGCGCCGGCGCGCTGCCAGGTCAGCGCGTGCAGGCCCATCGCGCCGAGGATGAAGACCAGCGGGGTCGCGAACGCGATCTGGGTCGGGATCAGCTCGGCGATGAAGACCGGGCGGAAGTCCTCGATCCTGGCACGGCCGAGCTGCTTCGCGAATGAGACCCATTGATGGTCCGCATTCCAGAGGATCACCGGCGCGAACAACGCCAGCGCAACGAGGCCGCCGAGATAGGGCCAGGGCGAGAGAAACCAGCGCCGCAGCTTCGGCACGAAAGCGAGCCAGATCAGGATGCCAGCGCCAAAGAACATCGCGGTATATTTCGACAGCAGCGCCGCGCCGACGGCCGCGCCGACCGCGAGCCACCAGACGCCGCGGCCGGTCTCCAGCACCTTGGCGAGGAAGAACAGCACGAAGCTGGATGCGACCAGCAGCGGCGCATCCGGCGTCACGATCAGCGTCCCGACGGAGGCCAGCAGCGTCACGTTGAGCAGGATGGCGCTGGTCGCCGCGACGCGCACCCCGCCGAACAGGATCGCCGCGGAGCGGTAGACCGCATAGCTCATCGGCAGCGCCAGCAGGATCGAGACGAGGCGGACGCCGAGCTCGGTATCGCCGGCGATCATGGTGCCGGCCCGGATCACGTAGGCGACCATTGGCGGGTGGTCGTAATAGCCCCCGGCCAGGTTCTTCGACCACATCCAGTAATAGGCTTCGTCGAAGGTGACCGGCGTGAACGCGGCCGCGACGAGCCGTAAGCCGACCAGCGCGAGAATCAGCAGCGCGCCGTTGCGGACGATCCGCGCGTCAGCCCCGCCCATATCGCGCTATTTCTTGCGCCAGACGAACAGTCCGGACATCGCGTAATTCCACACCACGCCCATCAGCGCCCCGGCCATGCCGGCCAGCCACCAGATCGGCTCCTGGTCGTACACCGAGAAGGCGACGCCGACATTGGCGAGCAGACCGACGCTGCAGACGATATAGAAGGCGATCAGGCCGCGCAGCAGCGCAAATCCCTTCAGCCGCTGGTCGCGATAGGTCAGGAAATTGTTGAGGATGAAATTGCTGGTCATGGCGACGACGGCGCCGGCGGCCTGCGCCTCCGCGAATGGCGCGTTGAACAGGCGAAGCGCGATGAACAGCGTGGCGAGATGCACCACGAGGCCGATGCCGCCGACCATCGCGAACAGGATGAAGCGCAGCGAGACGACGTCGTTGGTCAGCTTGGCGAAGACGAGGCCGAGGAAGTCGAGCGCGACCATGGAATCGAGCTTGCTCTCGCCGTGCTGGCGGGCGCCGAAAGTGTAGGGAATCTCGATTGCCCGCAAGCTGCCATGCGCGGTCGCCACGATGTCGAGCAGGATCTTGAAGCCGTGCACGGACAGTTTTGGCGCGAGCTGCTCGAAGCGGTCGCGGCGGATCATGAAGAAGCCGCTCATGGGATCGGCGATCTCGACCCGCAGCATCTTCCTTGCGACCTCGGTCGCCAGCGCGCTGGCGCCGGCGCGCTGCTTGTTGAAGCCTTCGCTCTTGTAGCCCTCGATGTAGCGGCTGCCGACCACGAGGTCGGCCTGGTCGCTCGCGAGCAAGAGCAGCATCTTCGGCAGCTGCGTCTCGTCGTGCTGGAGGTCGGCATCGATCACGGCGACAAAGGGCGCGCTGGAGGCCAGGATGCCCTCGATACAGGCGCCCGACAGACCCCGGCGGCCGATGCGGCGGATACAGCGGACGCGGCTGTCCTGCTGCGCCAGCGCGCGCACGACGTCCCAGGTGCCGTCGGGCGAGTTGTCGTCGACGAACACGACCTCCCAGGCGACGTTGGCGAGCGTCGCCTCCAGGCGCCGGTACAGCACCGTGACGTTGTCACGCTCGTTGAAGGTCGGGACAATGACCGACAGTTCCGGGCCCTCGTGAGCCTTCTGCGGAATGTCGGAGCCCGGTCTGATCGCTTCGTTCATGACGGCAGCGTATATCTGCCGCATCCTGCGCTGCCAAGCCGGGAGGTCTGTGGGAACGGCCCCAAAAAGGGGCCTAAAATGCCAACGACCCCGGAACGGCGGGCCGCGCGTACATCCGGCGCAAGCCCAAGCTATTCCAAGGTCGTCCCAGCGCCGGAGTTTTCGCTCAACGTCGCCGTTAGAAGCAAGATAGGAAGGACAGGCCTGCTCCGCAAGGGGCCGGAAACCGGAATTTCGGGCCTTATTGGTTCGGCACTTCCCGGATGATCGGGCCGCGCGGAGCGGGCGCGGCGGGAGCTGCGGGTGCCGCGATCGGGGCCGGCTCGGCTTTCGCCGGTTTGGGCGGCTTGCCGTACTGGCCGATCGGCCCGAACACGACGGCGACCGCAAGCACGATAGCGGCAACGATCGCGCCCAAAATGCCCCCCAACGATTCAGACGCCATGGACACCCATCCCTGTTCCAGATGCGGCCTGTGATATCACGGATGCGCGCGGAGCCGGAAGGGCCACGGCCCTACTTCGCCGGTGGCCTGTGCTTGACGAAGGCCGTCACGATGTCCTTCTGCGCGGATTCCACCGCCCTGTTCGCGGTCGCGAGATGGGCGCCGGCATCGATGTCAGGATATTGCGTGGTGAGATAATCGAGCAGCGCCACCCGGTAATATTGCCGCTCCGACCGACAGGCGCCCGCGACCGAGCGGCCAAAATCCTGCTCCGTCATGCCCTGATTGCTGTCGCGCGAATATTCCCGCGCCAGGCAATGCCAGTAATCGTCGCGGCCCTGCTGGGCGAGCTTCTGCGCGCCCTTGGCATCGTCGTCATCCGCCATGACCGGGGACATCATGGCGGCAGATGTCATCATGATGAGCGCCGCTCCCAGCATTGGCATCCGCATCTTGTTCTCCTTGTTCGCAGATCGCACTGCCGAGCTTAGACCGGTGGCGAGAACTGGC
Source organism: Bradyrhizobium sp. WBOS08 (assembly GCF_024585125.1). Taxonomy (NCBI): domain Bacteria; kingdom Pseudomonadati; phylum Pseudomonadota; class Alphaproteobacteria; order Hyphomicrobiales; family Nitrobacteraceae; genus Bradyrhizobium; species Bradyrhizobium sp. WBOS08. Next base: position 1,162,068 of record NZ_CP028988.1, read on the forward strand.
CAATCACATCTCGTTTGACTAGGATGACGTCTTCCCTCCCCGTCGGTGCGAGATCCTCCGTGGCCAAAGCAAAAACCGCGTCCAAAAAATCCGGCAACATCTTCATCGGCATCGGCGGCTGGACTTTCGAGCCGTGGCGCGGCGTGTTCTATCCGGAGAAGCTGGCGCAGGCGAAGGAGCTGTCTTATGCCGCCTCGAAGCTGACCTCGATCGAGATCAACGGCACCTATTACGGCTCGCAGAAGCCGGAGAGCTTTCGCAAATGGGCGAGCGAGGTGCCCGAGGGTTTCGTGTTCTCGGTGAAGGGTCCGCGCTTTGCCACCAATCGCCGCGTGCTGGCGGAAGCGGGCGATTCCATCAAGCGATTCTACGATTCCGGCGTGCTGGAACTCGGCGACCATCTCGGGCCGGCGCTATGGCAGTTCGCGCCGACCAAGAAATTCGACGGCGCCGATTTCGGCAAGTTCCTGGAGCTGCTGCCGCGCAAGCTCGAGGGGCGCGCACTGCGCCACGTCGTCGAGGTCCGCCACGACAGTTTCTGCACGCCGGATTTCGTGGCGCTGATCCGCGAGTTCGGGACGCCCGTCGTGTTCGCCGAGCACGGCAAATATCCCGCCATCGCCGATGTTGCCGGCGATTTCGTCTATGCCCGGCTTCAGAAAGGCAATGACGAGATCAAGACCTGCTACCCGCCGAAGCAGCTCGATGCCTGGGCCGAACGCTTGCAGGCCTGGGCGTCGGGCGGTGAACCGGACGATTTGCCGAAAGTCGACAAAGCCAAGCCGAAGAAGGAACCGCGCGACGTGTTCGCCTACGTCATCCACGAGGGCAAGGTGCGCGCACCGGCCGGCGCCATGGAATTGATCGCGCGGGTGAGCTGAGGAGCCCATGGCAAAGGCGAAAAAGCTGTTCACCATCGGCTATGAGCAGACGCCGCCCAAGGCGGTGCTGGACGAGCTGGAAGAGGCCGGCGTGAAGCTCGTGGTCGACGTGCGCGCGGTGACGTCGTCGCGCCGTCCGGGCTTTTCCAAGAAGCAGCTTGCGGCAGGGCTGGACGAACGCGGCATCGCCTATGTCCACCTCGCCGCGCTCGGCACGCCCAGGGAAGGCCGCCTCGCCGCGCGCAGCGGACAGTACGACGTGCTCGAGAAGATCTTCTCGAAGCACCTGAAGGCACCCGAAGCCAAGGAAGCCATGGACGAGCTCTCGGCGCTGGTGAAGAAGGCGGGCCCGGTGTGCCTGCTCTGCTACGAGCGCGACCATACCCATTGCCACCGCCAGATGATCGCGGAGATCATCGAGGAACGCGATGGGGTGACGGTAAAGAATCTGGCGGGACGGCAGGTGTAGCCACACCCGTCATTCCGGGGCGCGCGCAGCGCGAGCCCGGACTGACGACGACCTACCCCTCCCCCGCGAGCCTGAACGTTCCTTCCATCATCTGCACGGATTGTCCGCCGACATGCGCGGAGACGATCTTGCCGTCCTGCTTGCGCACGCGCGTCAGCAGCAGGCTCGGCCGGCCCATGTCGAAACCCTGGCCGACGGTGAGCTTGAGCTCGCCGTCGCGCACGGGATCGAGATCGGCGAACAGCGCGGCGGCGGCGACGGTCGCGCTGCCGGTGGCGGGGTCTTCGACGAGGCCGCTGGCGCCGCGCATGAACATCCGCGCCTGACGATCGCAGGGTGCCTCCGCCGCGGGCACGTCGCGCGTATAGAACCAGACCGAGCGGGCGCCATCGCGCGGCAACAGCTTGCCGTAGGCTGCCGCATCGGGCCGCGCGCGCTTCAGCGCCTCGCGCGAATGCAGCTCCATCACCAGAAACGCGTTTCCGACCGTGACGATCTGAGGCTCGTGATTGTCCGTCCTGATGTCGTCCGCGCCGAGCGAGATGCAGCTCGCGGCCTCGGCAGCCGACAGCCGTGAAAGCCGCTCCAGCGGCTGCGGCGCGGTCAGCTCGGTTCTGGTCACCCGCCCCTGCTCTCTCACGACGTCGACGGGCACGAGCCCGGCCTTCTCCTCGAACAACAGGCGCGGCTTCGGCTCCTGCGCCATCGAGGCCAGCACGAAGGCGGTGCCGACATTGGGATGGCCCGCAAAGGCGATCTCCTGCACCGGCGTGAAGATGCGCACCTGCGCATCATTGGCCTTGTCGCGCGGCGGCAGCACGAAGGTGGTCTCGGAATAGTTGAACTCAGTGGCAATCGCCTGCATCTGCGCCGTCGTCAGCCCGCCGGCGTCGAGCACCACGGCGAGCTGGTTGCCGCCGAAGGCGCGGTCGGTGAACACGTCGACGGTGATGTAGCGGCGCTGCATCGTCACTTCCCCATGCAAGTCGCGGCCAATAGCCGGCCGCATCGCCGGCAGTCTACAAGCCGGCGATATCGCTCGTCATGCCCCAAAATTCGGTGCAATCGGAGCAATCGCAATGATGTGTCGGACGTCAGTCAGAAGCAGCGCTAGCCCAGCTGAAACACCGGCACCTTCTGCGCGTAGCCGCGCACCTCGACCTCGCCGAGCGCGACGGCATCGCTGCCGGCATCGCCCACCGCCTCGCGCACGGTCGCGGAGATCAACAGCTGCGAGCCGAACTCCTTGTTGAGCGCCTCCAGCCGCGAGGCGAAGTTCACGGTGTCGCCGATGACTGTATACTCCTTGCGGCGGGGCGAGCCGATATTGCCGGCAACGACCTCGCCGAAATGAATGCCGATGCCGATGCGCAGCGGCCAGCTGGTCTGCGCGTTGATGAGAGCCATCGCCTGCAGCATCTCGCGGCCGGCGGCAACCGCCCGCTGCGCGGCGTCGGAGGCCTCCAGCGGCGCGCCGAACAAAGCGAGGAAGCCGTCGCCCAGGAACTTGTTCACGATGCCGCCGTGACGGTCGAGGATGTCGACCAACACCGCAAAGGCGCCGTCGAGCCGGTCGACCACCTCCTGCGGGCTGCGCGATTGCGCGCCGGCGGTGAAGCCGCGGAAATCGACGAACATCACGGCGACGCGGCGGACGTCGCCGCCGCCGCCGGTGCCCGCCGCCATCAGCCTCTCCACCACCTGCGGAGAGACGTGCTGGCCGAACAGGTTCGTCACCCGGTCGCGCGCGGTCGCCGCCGCAATGCTGGCGGCGAACTGACGGCGCAGCTGGGCGCCGACGGCGCCCGCCAGCACGCCGCAGATCAGGATGACGATGCTGCGCACGGCGTGGAAATAGACCAGCGGTTCGCCGGTCTCGTCGGCCGCGTTGTAGAGCAGCGCGACGGAGAAAAGCCCGGCCGCAGCGACGAAACCCGTGAACGCCGAGAGCCAGAAGTCGAGCCGCAGGGTCGAGAGGATGACGAAGATGAAGTACATCAGCGGCACGGCGAAGCCGATCGCCTGGCTGGCGCCCATGGTCCTGGTCTGCAGGACCAGGATCACCGTGGGCAGCGAAGTCTCGATCAGCGTGCCGATATAGCGCCTGACCACCGGCAGGTCGCGATCGAGCCGGAGGTTCTTCCTGATCTGGGTATGGACCCAGACCTCGAACAGGATGAAGCCGGCCAGCAGACCGTAGACCTCGAAGATGCCTCTCGTTCCACGCCAGACCCGATTCACCACGCCGGGGTCGATCAGATAGATCGCGGTGAGCAGCAGCAGCATGACGCAGCCCGTCGCAATCAGCGCCCGCACCCGCAATAGCTCGGTGCGCAGCACCTCCCGCGTCAGCTCGCGCTCGAAATCCTCCGATAGCACGGCGTGGTGCCGTGTCCTCCTGCTCGCAAACCTGACCATTCCACCCCCTTGTCATTCCGGCGCGCGGCAAAGCCCCGAACCCGGAATCTCGAGATTCTCAGGTGCGCAATTGCGTACCATAGTTCGATGCCAGCGCATCGCCCCGGAATGACGTCGAGACAGTTTGCCTCAATCCAGCGTGCGGCGGAAGCGGGTCACGGCGATGGTCATGGCGAGCAGCATCAAAGCCGCCAGCGCCAGCGTATCGAAGTGCAGATTCTGCATGGTCGCGCCCTTCAGCATGATGGCGCGGACGATGCGCAGATAGTGGGTCAAGGGCAGGCATTCGCCGACATATTGCGCCCAGGCCGGCATGCCCGCGAACGGGAACATGAAGCCGGACAGCAATATGCTCGGCAGAAAGAACATCATCGACATCTGCATGGCCTGGAGCTGGTTCTGCACCACGGTCGAAATGGTGTAGCCGATCGACAGATTGGTGGTGATGAACAGCGTCGAGAGCAGCGCCAGCAGGAACAGATTGCCGAGCACGGGGACGCCGAACAGGCCGACGCCTATACCGATGATGAGGAAGGCCTGAAGGAAGCCGACCAGCACATAGGGCACGATCTTGCCGAACATCACCTCGACCGGCTTGATCGGCATCGACAACAGGCTCTCCATGGTGCCGCGCTCGACCTCACGCGTCACCGACAGCGCGGTGAAGATCAGCATGGTCATCGTGAGGATGGTGCCGACGAGCCCCGGCACGATGTTGAGGCTGGAGGCCGCTGCCGGATTGTAGCGGGCATGCGCGCGGATCTCGAACGGCATCTCCGGGGGATCGCCGATATAGAGATCATGCTTGAGCGCGGTCTGCACGATCATGCCGAGCGAGCCGATCGCCGCGCTCGCCGCCACGGGATCGGTGGCGTCGGCCGCCACCAGCAGCGCCGGCCTGTCGCCGCGCCGCACCGCGCGCTCGAAGCCGCGCGGGATCTCGACGCCGAACAGCACCTTGCCGGATTTGAGGAGATTGTCGAAATCCTCGACGTCGTGCACCTCATAGAGAAAGCGGAAGTAGGCCGTGTTCTCCAGCGCCTTCAGGATCGAGCGGGCGAGATCGGAATCCTCCTGGAGCAGCACTGCGCTCGGCAGATGATGCGGCGTGGTATTAATGGCATAGCCGAACAACATCAGCTGCATCACCGGCAGCATCACGATCATCGCGAACGACACCCGGTCACGCTTGAGCTGGATAAACTCCTTGATCAGCATCGCATAGGAGCGCCGCAGGAAACCGAAGCGCTCGCGGATGTCGTGCCGTGGTGCCGGATGGTCGACGGCGCTCATTGGAAATTGTCCTTGGAGCGTCCCATCAGCTCGATGAACACGTCCTCCAGCGAGGGTGACGACTCTTGCCAGTGCAGGCCGCTCCTTTCGCGCCACGGCCCAATGCTGGCTTCAAGCGCGGCGACGTCGCGCCCCGAAACGTGCAGCGAGGTGCCGAACGGCGCCACCATGTCTATCCCGGACTTGCCGGTGAGCTCGGCCGCAAGCGCGTTGAGGTCCTCGCCCGTTACGGTGTAGGTCGTCAGCGCGGACTTCGCGATCACCTCCTCCACCGTGCCGCGGGCCAGCAGGTGGCCGTAGGCGATGTAGGCGATCTCGTGGCAGCGCTCGGCCTCGTCCATGTAATGGGTCGAGACCAGCACGGTGAGGCCCTCGGCAGCGAGTGCATGGATCTCGTTCCAGAAATCGCGCCGCGCCTTGGGATCGACGCCGGCGGTGGGCTCGTCGAGCAGCAGCAATTGCGGATTGGGCAGCGTGCAGGCTCCGAGCGCCAGCCGCTGTTTCCAGCCGCCGGAGAGCTCGCCGGCGAGTTGCTCCTCGCGTCCGGACAGCCCAAGCCGCTTGATCATGTCGCGCGCCGCGGCTCGCGCATCGGCGAGACCATAGAGCCGCGCCACGAATTCCAGGTTCTCGCGCACCGACAGATCCTGGTACAGGCTGAATCGCTGGGTCATGTAGCCGACCTGGCGCTTGATCTTCTCGGAATCGCGGCGGATATTGTAGCCGAGGCAGGTGCCCTCGCCGCTGTCGGGCGTGAGCAGCCCGCAGAGGATGCGGATGGTCGTGGTCTTGCCCGAGCCGTTCGGCCCGAGGAATCCGTAAATCGAGCCGCGCCTCACCTGCATCGACAGATCGTGCACGACCTCGCGGCCGCCGAACGATTTGCTCAGGCCCTTGACGTCGATCGCGATGCCGTTGCCGCCGTTCATCGCTTGTCCGCCACCGGAGTCCTGGGATTGAGATAGACGTCGATCGGCTGGCCGACCCGCAGCGCGTCGGGGCGCGAGGGCCGCGCCTGGATCAGATAAACCAGCTTGCTGCGCTCATCGAGGCTGTAGATGACAGGCGGGGTGTATTCGGCCGAGGTCGCGATGAAATAGATCTTTGCGGTGAGATCGGCCGCGCAATTGTCGCAGGAGACGCGCACCGTATCGCCGATCGCAAGCTTCGGAAGCGCCGTCTCCGGCACGAAGAAGCGCAGCTTCATGTTGCCGGGCGGCATGATCGACAGCACCGGCCGCTGCGCCGCCACCATCTCCCCCTCGCGGAAATAGATCTGCTGGATGGTGCCGGCAACGGGCGCAAAGCCCTTGCGCCGCGCCATCCGCGTTTCCGACGTCGCCACCCGCGCTTCGGCGACACGCAATGCGGACACGGCGGAGTCGAGATTGGCCTGCGTGCCCGACCCGGTCTTGCTCAGCGAGGCCGCGCGATCATAGGTCTGCTGCGCGTTCGCCAGCGTCGCCTTTTGCTGGTTGAGATCGGCGCGCTGGAGATCGTCATCGACGGAATAGAGGGCGTCGCCGACCTTGACCTCGTCGCCCTCGCGGACATCGAGCTTCGTCACCCGCCCCGCTTCGTCCGGACTGACGAAGATCATGTCGGCCTCGACCCAACCCTGGAAGCCGGGATCGCGCTTCTCGTTGCACCCGGCGAGCGCGGTTGCGAGCACAATAGCCAATGCAATACTGAAAAGTGCGTGCGACGACCTCATGTCGTCCTCCGTTCGCCAAAGATCAAATCGAGATGGACGCGCAGCATGTCCTGCGCGTCGAGCGGCGCATGCCGCGCAAACAGGCTCTGCCAGATCACCGCGATCATCGCCGGCGCGACCAGGATCTGCGGATAGCGCGCGAGATCCTGCTGGCGGATCTCGCCGCGGGCGATGCCGAGCTCGATCAGCCCGCGCATGGCGGCGATGCCGCGCGAGACGACCTCGCGGTAATAGAAGTCGGCGACGGCTGGAAAGCGCGGCCCCTCCGCCACGATCAGCCGCACCAGATCGCCGCGCCTGGTGCCGATGACCTCTTTCAGAAAGTTGCCGGCAAAGGCCTCGATGAGGTCGCGCACCGAGCCCGTCGGCGGCGGCAGCGCAGTCAGCCGCGCCACGACCGGCACGATCACGACGCGCACCAGCTCCTCGAACATCGATTCCTTGTCCTTGAAGTGCAAATAGATCGTGCCCTTGGCGACACCGGCGCGCTTGGCGATGTCGTCGAGCCGCGTCGCGGCAAAGCCGCGGGCGATGAATTCCTCCATCGCCGCCTCGACGATCGCCGCGCGCCGCTCAGCCGCGCGCGTGGCACGGTTCGAGGCGGGGATCTCTCCGCGGGTGGGGGGCGGACGGTCGCCATCGTTTGCAGACGGTTTGGCGAGCTCGGTCGACTTCTTAGACATCAGCAATTTATGACTGACTAGTCAGTCATCGTCAAGACACCAGCACCCTAGAATGGATCCTCAAATTAGTATTGACTAATGCATTAGCGGATACTAATTTAACTTCATGACCGAAGCCGCCCCAAACGCTGTCACCACCGTGATGCGCGCCCTCGCCGATCCGACGCGGCGGGCCGTGTTCGAGCGCGTGTGCGAAAGCAAGGAGATCAGCGTCGCGGAGCTGACGCGCGGCAGCGGCGTGACCCAGGGCGCGATCTCGCAGCACCTGAAGTCGCTGAAGCAGGCGGGCCTCGTCGCCGAGCGCGCCGAGGGCCGCAACGTCTATTACCGCGCCGCGCCGCAAGGCCTCGAGCCCCTGGTCACCTGGATGGACCATTACGGCGTGTTCTGGCGCGAGCGTTTCCAGAACCTGCGTGACCTGTTGAAGGAGATCGATCCGTGAGTGCAGTTGCTTCCAAGGTCCAAACCCAAGACATCGTCATCGACGAGGTCTTCCCTCACGCCGTCGCGACGATCTGGAAGGCCCTGACCAGCGCCCAGTTGATTGCACGCTGGCTGATGCCGCCGACAGGTTTCGAGGCGGTCGTGGGCAACACCTTCACCTTCAAGACCAATCCGGCCGGTGCGTGGGACGGCACGATCCATTGCTGCGTCCTGGAGGTCGTGCCGAACCAGCGCCTGGCCTACGCCTGGACGGGCGGCGACGAGAGCAATACCGGCTACGGCTCGGCGCTCGACACCGTCGTCACCTGGTCGCTCACACCGGTCGAGGCAGGCACGCGCGTGCGCGTGGTGCATTCGGGCTTCGTGACGCCGAAGAACGATACCGCTTATCGCAACATGAGCGACGGCTGGGTCAAGGTGCTGCAGCGGCTCGACGCCATCTCCGGCGAAGACGAGTAAGGACACATCATCATGGACAAGCCCTATACAGGCGGCTGCGCCTGCGGCGCGATCCGCTATTCCATTCCGGGTGAGCCCCTGTTCAGCAATCATTGTCAGTGCCGGGACTGCCAGCGGGAAAGTGGCAGCGGCCACGGCTCCTACGCAACGTTCGCGCGCGCCGGCGTCACGCTCACGGGCGAAGCCGGGCATTGGGACATGGTCGCCGACAACGGCAATGTGAAGAGGCGCGGCTTCTGCCCGCAATGCGGCGTGGCCGTCTATATGACCTTCGCAGCACAGCCCGATGTCTTCACGATCCGCGCCGGAAGCCTCGACGAGCCCGCCCGCTACAAGCCGCAGGTGGTCACTTTCGCCGCGCGCGGTCACGGCTGGGATTGTCTTGACTCCGATCTGGCGAAATTTGCCGGCATGCCGCTGGCGTGAGATTGGGCGCGCCGAGACTGGTCGGCGGCTCAAATGCACGCCCGGATATAAGGCCGGTTGATCTCCCACAGCTCATCAAGCAGGCCCAGCGCCGCCTCCTCGGATTGGATGGCCGGGTCAAGCAGCAACGCCTGCAGCGCGATCTCCTTCGAGGCATGCATCGCCGCTTCCACGGCCATCTGCTGAACCTGAACCTGGACCGTCATCAGCTTGGCCACGGCGTCGGGCAACGGCCCGAGCGAGACCGGGTGGATGCCTGCGATATCTGCCACCACCGGCACCTCGACCGCGGCATCGGCCGGCAGGTTCGGGATCACCTGTCGATTGTAGATGACGGCGGACTCGATGACTTGCCTCCGGTTGTGAACGATGGCGGCGATGATGCTGGTCGCACGCTCCCCCGACGGCACGGACCACCAGTCCGGCGCGCCGGCACGACCGGCGAGCACGTCGTCGATCAGTCGTGTCAGTTTCGCGCGTTCGCTCTCGTCCCAGTCGTAATTGTAGCCGCCCTCGCCGGCCTCCCAGCCGAACGAGAGATACTCGCCAACATGACTGTCGCCGCAGCCGAGCCAGTAGCCGAAGGCATGCAACAACTTGCGCGTCAGGGGTGAGAAGGTCGGATCGAAATCCCGCTCCCTCTCGCGCAGAAGCGGATAGAGGTCCTCACCCGTCTCGCGATCCCGAATTTCGGTCAGGCACTGGAAATGATTGAGGCCTGCACCCCACACGTCCACCTGGTCTTTTCGAATCCCCAAAATTCGGGCGACATTCTCGCGGGCAAGAAATATTCCGTGGCAGAGGCCGAGGCTGCGAATCTTGCTGTACCGGCCCAGCGCCAGGATGATGCGGCTTTCCGGATTGGAGAAGTTGATGAAGGTCGCGCGCGGACAGCGGCGCTCCATCTCGCGCACGAAGTCGAACACCACCGGCAAGGTCCGCAACGTGAAGAACAGACCGCCGGGCCCACCGTTCTCACCCAGCGTATGGCGGATGCCGAACTTGCGCGGAATCTCGAAATCGAGCCGCCACAGCCGGTTGCGATCGATCGCGGTGGAATGCACGACGAACTCAGCACCGTCGAGCGCCGCGCGCCAATCCGTCGTGGCCTCGATGGCATAGCCGGCGCCGGATTTCTCGTTCAGCAGTTTCGCAAGCCGTGTCGACCGACCGAGCCGGTCGAGGTTTCGTCCGACCAGAGTCAGTGTTGAACCTGAGAGATCGCGGGTCGAGAACAGGTCCCGGAACATGCTCATCCCGAAGGATGCGCTGCTGGCGCCGAGAAAGACGATCTTCGTTGGCCGGGTCACGCTCTGCTCGCCGCGCGTTAGCCGAAATCGAGCACCATGCGGCCGTCGATCTTGCCGGCCTTCATCCGCTCGAAGACGTCGTTGATCTGCGCAAGCGGCACCTTGGTCACTTCGGCCTTGACCTTGCCGTCCGCTGCGAATGCGACGGCCTCATCCAAGTCCCGCCGCGTGCCGACGATCGAGCCGCGCACCGTGATGCGCTTGAGCACGACGTCGAAGATCGGCGTCGGGAATTCACCCGGCGGCAGGCCGACGAGACTGACGGTGCCCTTCCTCCGCACCATCTTCAGCGCCTGGCCAAACGCGGCGGTCGAGACCGCCGTCACCAGCACGCCGTGCGCCCCGCCGCCGGTCGCCGTCAGCACCTTGTCCACCGCGCCGTCCGCGAGCGTATTGACCGCGAGATCGGCGCCGGTCTCGCGCGCCAGCGCGAGCTTGTCCTCGGCGATGTCGACGGCGGCGACCTTGAGCCCCATTGCCTTGGCGTACTGGATCGCGACATGACCGAGCCCGCCGACGCCTGAGATCACCACCCACTCTCCGGGCCTGGCCTCGGTCTCCTTCAAGCCCTTGTAGGTGGTGACGCCGGCGCACAGGATCGGCGCGATGGCGGCGAAATCGACGTTCGCCGGCAGCTTTGCCGCAAAGGCAGCCGAGGCGATGACATATTCGGCGAATCCGCCGTTGACGCTGTAGCCGGTGTTGTGCTGGTGCTCGCACAGGGTCTCCCAGCCGGTCTCGCAATATTCGCACGACATGCATGCATCGTGCAGCCAGGCAACGCCCACGGCGTCCCCCACCTTCAGATTTTTCACGCCGGCCCCGAGCGCGGTGACGATGCCGGCAGCCTCGTGGCCGGGAATGAAGGGGGGAACCGGCTTCACGGGCCAGTCCCCGGAGGCCGCATGCAGATCGGTGTGACAGACGCCGCAGGCCTTGACCTTGACCAGAACCTCGCCGGGACCGGGCTGCGGCACCGGCACATCCTCGATCACCAGCGGCTTGCCGAATTGCTTGACGATTGCAGCTTTCATGGTCGGCATCGGTCTGCTCCTCTGCAGGTTGTGATGCAGACTAGCAATGCCGTTCCACGCCCCTTTGACCGGGGTCAAACGGCGCAAAGTTTGCGCAAGGCAGCCCCGATCATGACACCACGTTGACGCTGCGCGGAATCTCGACCTGTTAGCTATGGAACTTGAGGCCATCGACGATCTTGTCGATCACCTTGCGCTCGGCCCGCATGGCGATGCCGACGAGATTGAGCTCGGTGCGCGCCACCACCCTCACCGCCTCGCGGTTGGCGGCATCGTGCGTGGTTTTGAACATGTCCTCGGTATAGACCGCCGGCGTGACGTTCCGAGTGAGCGCGCGGTCCAGCGCACGCGACAACGCCGGACCGTCGGCGCCGTAGATCAGGATCGGCTGGCCGATCAGCGCGTGATATTTCGTGCCTGAGGCGTCTTCATAGGCTTCGCCGATGCATTCGGGAAAGGCTGCGGCGATGCCGCTGGTGAGGAAAGAGGCGACGTTGAGCTTCTGCCAGACCTGAAGATCGGTGCGGATCACGACGGCGATCTTGGTGTCGAACTGCATGCAATTCCTCGATTGTCATTCCGGACGCGCCACCTGGCGCGAGCGGAACCCATCGTCAACCTACTCCGTAGCACGATGGATTCCGGGCTTCGATGCTATGCATCGCCCCGGAATGACGGCAAGATAAATCAACCCTCATCAACCCTTGGCGTCGCAGGCCCAGGCGCGGATCACGCATTCCTTGCCGCCGTATTTGTAGCATTCGCGCGTGGCGGCGTTGAGCGAGGCGGAAATCTTCGGCTTGACGGCGTAGCCGTAGGCGCCGCAGGGGTTGGCGAGGTCGATCGACATGGCCGCGCAGGCGTGCTTCATCGTCACGGTGGTGCAATCGCCCTTGCACTGCTTCTGCGCCGCAGCGCGCGCCTCGTGCTCGTGACCGTAATCGAAGGCCTGGCCATAAGCGCCGCATTTGCCGACCGCAAAGGCGCCCGCGGCATGGGCTTCACTGATATAGCGGGCGCCCGTGACGGCAACCGACAAGACAAAGCAAAACATCGCGCAACGGCGCGCGACGACGTTCGAAGCCATGGAAATCCCCTCCCCCCAAGGCAGGTGCGGCTGACTCTAAGCCGCGGTCGTTTCCAGATGGTGAACGGGTGGTTGAATTCGGCAGGCTTGGAGGATGCCGTAGTCCCGCAGGGCGGATTAGCGAAGCGTAATCGGCCTCTTTTGTTTCCGCGGAGAAACACAGCGGCGGATTACGCCTTCGGCTAATCCGCCCTACGCATCCTCATCCCCGTCTTGCCGCTTCCAGCGCCTGCGGCGTGTCGATGTCGAGGAAGGCGCTCTCGCCGTCGACTGGCACTTCGGCCACCGCCTCGACATGCTTGGCGATCAGATGGCGCGCGCCGACGTCGCCGTCGAGCGTCATCAGCTCCTTGAAGAAGCGGCGCGACCACAGCACGGGATTGCCGCGGCGGCCTTCGCTGACGGGCACGACGATGAGGTTGCCGCGGTCGGGCGCGAAACTGTCGATGAGACGGTCGATCAGGCCGGCATCGATCAGCGGCATGTCGCCGAGACACACCACGGCGCCGTCGCAGGCCTCCGGCACGGCGGCGATGCCGGCCTTGACTGAGCTGGCGATGCCGCCTGCGAATTCCGCATTGCGGACGAACCGCACCTTCAAGCCTTGCAGGGCCTGCTCGACCAGTTCGGCTTGATGTCCGGTGACGACGATCACCTCGGAGGCTTTCGAGGCCAGCGCCTGCTCGGTCGCGAGGCGCACCAGCTTTTTGCCGTCGAGTTCGGCGAGCAGCTTGTTTGGCCCGCCCATGCGGGTGGAGCGGCCCGCCGCGAGCACGATGGCGGCGACCTGGCTGTTGCCCTCGATCTCGGGTTTTGCGCGCGGCTGCGGCCGCGTGACGATCTCCATCAGCAGGCCGCCGACGCCCATGCCCATCAATTCGGACCGCGTCACCTCGATGCCGGCGAGGAGCCGCATCAAGACCCAGTCGAACCCGTTCTCGACCGGCGAGCGCGCACAGCCCGGCGCGCCCAGCACCGGCACGCCGCCGGCGCGCGCGATCAGCAGGAGATTGCCGGGATCGACCGGCATGCCGAAATGCTCGATCTCGCCGCCGATGCCGGTGACGGCCGCGGGGATGACGTCGCGGCGATCGGCGATCGCGGACGCCCCGAACACGATGACGAGCTCGGCCCCGAGCCCGAGCAATTCCTTGATCGCCGCCGACAGCTCGCGTTCCTCGTGTTGGACACGGCGCTCGGCGATGATGCTGGCACCCGCGGGCGCGAGCCGCTCGGCGGTGACCCGCAGCGTCTTGTCGATCACTTTGGAGGACAGGCCCGGCAGCTGCGTCGAGACCACGCCGACGCGCTGGATCACGTAAGGCGCGATCTTCAGCACGTCCTTGCCCGCCGCCTTCACCGCGGCATCGCGCAAGCCTCCCTCGACGCCGAACGGGATGATCTTGACGGTGCCGACCATCTCGCCCTCGACCACCGGCTTGTAGGCGGAGAGCGTCGCAAAGGTGATGGCCTCGTCGATATTGTTGATGCGGTCGACTGCGGCACGGTCGATCACCAGCACGCCTGGACGCGCGGCGAACAGGTTGGCGCGGCCGGTGAAGGCGCGCTCGACATGAATGCCCTCGCCGCCGACGGCGAGCGCGATGCTGGCGGCCGCGACGTCCTCGGAGACGTCGCCTGCCTCCATGCGCACCACGACGATGTCCTTGATGCCGGCGCGCTCCAGCGCTTCGACCTCGGCGGGGCCAATCGTCGTGCCCTTCTTCAGCACCAGCGGCCCCTGGCGCAAGGTGTGAACGGTCACCCCGCCGATCGCATCCCTGGGGCTCGCCGGGCCGAACTTCATGCCGCTTCTTCTTTTTCTTTCGGAGGCAGCCGAAGCACTGCCGTGATCTCCGCCATGATCGCGACCGCGATCTCGGAGGGAGAGACCGCGCCGATCGCAAGCCCGATGGGCGCGTGGATCCGCGCGATGTCGCTTTCCTTCGCGCCCTGCGCCCGCAGCCGGTCGGCCCGCTTGGCGTGCGTCTTCCGCGAGCCGAGCGCACCGATATAGAAGCAGCCGCGCTCGAAGGCATGCAGCAGCGCGGGATCGTCGATCTTGGGATCGTGCGTCACCGCGACGAAAGCGGTATAGGCATCGACATTGAGCGGCGGCAGCGCGGTATCAGGCCATTCGGCCACCAGCGGAATATCGGGGAAGCGCTCGGGGCTGGCAAAGGCCGTGCGCGGATCCACCACCGTGACGTCGTAGCCGAGCGAGCGCGCCAGCGGCGCCAGGGCCTGGCTGATGTGCACCGCGCCGACGATCACGAGCTTTGCGGTCGGTGCGTAGACGTTGAGGAACAGCTTCTTGCCGCCGACTTCGACGCTGGCACTCTTGCCCATGCGAAGCTGCTTCTCCAGCTCGGTGCGCAGCGAATCCCTGGCAAAATCCTTCGCCTTCACCAGGCGCTGCTCGCCGCTCTCGGTGTCCGTCACCAGGATCGCCGGCCGGCGCGCGGCCCGCTCGGCATTGAGTTCGTGCAGGATCTCGAGCTTCACGGCTAGCCGACCTTCTCGACGAAGACGCGGATGGTTCCGCCGCAGGACAGCCCGACATTCCAGGCGGTCTCGTCGGCGACGCCAAACTCCAGCATCCTGGGCTTGCCGCTCTGGATCACATCCATGGCCTCGGTGACCACGGCGCCCTCGACGCAGCCGCCGGAGACCGAGCCCAGGAACGTGCCCTCGTCGTTGATGACGAGGCTCGAGCCCGCCGGGCGCGGCGCTGAGCCCCAGGTCTCGACGACCGTCGCCAGCGCGACGCCACGGCCGGCCCTCTGCCAGTCCTCCGCCGCCTTCAGGATATCCTCGTCGCGATCGAGCATGGCTGGCCTCTCAAGCTGCGGAGCGGATCAGGCTGCGGTGATGCGGCGGCAGCGGCCGGGAGAGCGTCGTGATCAGCTCCTGGATCGAACTCAAATTATGTACCGGACGGAATTCGTCAACGTGCGGGAGCATCATTTTGATGCCCTGCGCCTTGGCCTCGAAGCCGCCGAACCGGAGCAGCGGATTGAGCCAGATCAGCCGCCGGCAGGAGCGGTGCAGCCGGTCCATCTCGAAGGCCAGCTTGGAATCGGCCTCCCGCTCCAGCCCGTCGGAGATCAACAGCACGATGGCGCCCTGGCTCAGCACGCGGCGCGCCCACAATTTGTTGAAGTTGTGCAGCGAGGCCGAGATCCGGGTGCCGCCGGCCCAGTCCTCGACCGAAGCCGAGCAGCTCGCCAGCGCCTCGTCGGGATCGCGCTGACGCAGCGCGCGGCTGACATTGGTGAGACGGGTGCCGAACAGGAATACCGAGACGCGCTTGCGGGCATCGGTGATGGCATGCAGGAAATGCAGGAACAGGCGGGTGTACTCGCTCATCGAGCCCGAAATATCGAGCAGCGCCACGATCGGCGCCGGCTTCTCGATCCGTCCCAGGCGATGGATGTCGATGATGTCGCCGCCGGTGCGCAAGGATGCGCGCAGCGTGCGGCGGAGGTCGAGGCGAAGCCCGCGCGGGTCGGACCGGTGTCGGCGCGTCAAAAGCTGGGCCTGCGGCAGGTGCATGCGATCGATGGCGCGCAACGCCTCGGCGATCTCCGCCGCGCTCATTTGCGCAAAATCCTTCTTCTGGAGGATTTCCGTGTCGGAGACCGACAGGCGCAGATCCTGCTCCTGGTGCTGCGGCGTCTCGGTCATGCGCGGCTGCGACATCGCCTCCTGCACGCGGCGCGAGCCGGCCTTCGGCTTCTTCTTGGCCTCGTCCGGCAACGGCACCGAATCCAGCATGTGCTTCCACTCCTCGGAGGCGCGAAAGAACAGGTTGAAAGCCTGGCTGAAGATCAGCGCATGTTCGTGGCGCTTGACGAAGATCGACTCCAGCGTGGTGAAGACGTCGGCGCGGTTGCCGATCTCGATCACCTGCAGCGCGCTCATGGCGTCGATGACGGCGCCCGGCCCCACCGGCATGCCCGTCGCGCGCAGCGCGCGGGCGAAGCCGACGATGTTGTCGGCGAACTGCTCGGTTTGCTCCGGGGCAAGGTGGTTGATGGCCATGGATCCACACTCTCAGCCGTCATTCCGGGGCGCGCCCTCTTGGGCGCGAGCCCGGAATCCATTTACCCGCAATCCCCGCGGCCCGATGGATTCCGGGCTCGCGCCTTTGTCGCGCCCCGGAATGACGAGCTCAATCTAACGCGGGGCTAATTCTCGCTCGTCGCTTCCTTAAGCACCTTCTGCAAGGCATCGCCCTGCATCCGGGTGATGTCGTCCTGATATTTGAGCAGCGCGCCCAGCGTGTCGCCGACCACCTGCGGGGTCAGCGAGCGGGCATCGAGCTCGGACAAAGCGGTGGCCCAGTCGATGGTCTCGGCAACGCCCGGCGATTTGTAGAAGTCCTGGTTGCGCAGCGCCTGCACGAAGCGCACCACCTGCTGCGACAGCTTGGCGGAGATGCCGGGCACGCGCGACTTGACGATCGCGAGCTCGCGCTCGGCGGCGGGATAATCGACCCAGTGATAGAGGCAGCGCCGCTTCAGCGCGTCGTGGATCTCGCGGGTCCGGTTGGAGGTGATGATCACGATCGGCGGGTGCGGCGCCTTCACGGTGCCGAACTCGGGGATCGTCACCTGGAAGTCGCTGAGGATTTCGAGCAGGTAAGCCTCGAATGCCTCGTCGGCGCGGTCGAGCTCGTCGATCAGCAGCACCGGCGGGCCGGCGACGTCGGGCTCCAGTGCCTGGAGCAGCGGCCGCTTGATCATGTAGCGGTCGGCGAAGATGTCACTCGAGAGCTGGTCGCGATCGGTGTCGCCGGCGGCTTCCGCCATCCGGATCGCGATCATCTGCGCCGCGCTGTTCCACTCGTAGACCGCCGAGGAGACGTCGAGGCCTTCGTAGCATTGCAGGCGGATCAGCTTCCGCCCCAGCGCCGCCGAGAGCACCTTGGCGATCTCGGTCTTGCCGACGCCGGCTTCGCCTTCCAGGAACAGCGGCCGCCCCATCCGCAGCGATAGGTACGTCACCGTCGCCAGCGATCGCTCGGCGAGATAGCCGCGCGAGGTCAGGAGTTCGAGCATCGCATCGACCGATGCCGGCATTCCAACTGAAGTACCGGCACCGGAAGTATTGGCCAC
This sequence comes from Bradyrhizobium sp. WBOS08, assembly GCF_024585125.1. Classification (NCBI taxonomy): domain Bacteria; kingdom Pseudomonadati; phylum Pseudomonadota; class Alphaproteobacteria; order Hyphomicrobiales; family Nitrobacteraceae; genus Bradyrhizobium; species Bradyrhizobium sp. WBOS08. The sequence goes on from NZ_CP028988.1 coordinate 1,179,406, forward strand.
TGAAGTCATGAAACGCCAGTCTCGGTTACGCCCTCATGGGGGCAGGCATCGGGCCCGTCGGTCGCCCGCTCATTCCTTGGCGTTGGCTGCATCGACGGCGCGCCGTGTCAGCACGCCGATGAGATGCGCGCGGTATTCGGCGCTGCCGTGGATGTCGCTGTTGAGGCCTTCCGCCGGCACGTTGATGCCGTCGAGCACCTTGGACGAGAAGCGCTTCTTGAGGGCTTCCTCGAACGCCTCGACGCGGAATACGCCCTCGGAGCCGGCGCCGGTCACGGCGACCCGCACGTCCGACGGACGCCGCGCCACGAACACGCCGACCAGCGCATAGCGCGAGGCCTGGTTGCGGAACTTGATGTAGGCCGCCTTCTTCGGCAGCGGGAACATCACCTTGGTGATGATCTCGTCGGCTTCGAGCGCGGTCGTGAACAGGCCCTGGAAATACTCTTCGGCCTTGAGGCGGCGCTTGTTGGTGACGATGGTCGCGCCCAGCGCGAGCACTGCGGCCGGATAGTCCGCGGTCGGATCGTTGTTGGCGAGCGAGCCGCCGATCGTGCCCTTGTGGCGCACGGCCGGATCGCCGATCTGGCTGGCGAGATTGGCCAGCGCCGGGATCGTCTCACCGACGATCGCGGAGGCCGCGACCTCGGCGTGCTTGGCGGTGGCGCCGATCACCAGCGAGCGGCCCTTCATCTCGATCGTGTTGAGCCCCTCGATATGGGAGAGGTCGACCAGATGCGGCGGGCTCGCCAGACGTTGCTTCATGACGGGAATCAGCGTGTGGCCGCCGGCGATCACCTTGGCGTCTTCGTTCTTCACCAGGAGGTTGGCGGCTTGCCGAACGGTCCCGGGGCGATGATATTTGAATTCGTACATCTGAATGTCCTGATCGCGGGATGCGCGTTACGCGAGGTCGGATTTCGCCATCGCCTTGGCGCCGGCGGAGATCGAGGCGACGATGTTCTGGTAGCCGGTGCAGCGGCAGAGATTGCCTTCCAGTTCTTCCCGGATCGTATGGTCGTCGAGCTCGTGGCCCTTGCGGTGCACGATGTCGATCGCGGTCATGATCATGCCCGGCGTGCAGAAGCCGCACTGCAGGCCATGGTGCTCGCGGAAGGCTTCCTGCATTGGATGCAGCGGCGCGCCGTCGGCGGCCAGCCCCTCGATTGTCTTGACCTCGTGGCCGTCGGCCATCACCGCAAGCGTGGTGCAGGACTTCACGGCCTTGCCGTCGAGATGCACGACGCAGGCGCCGCATTGCGAGGTGTCGCAGCCGACATGGGTACCCGTCAGCTTCAGATTTTCGCGCAGGAACTGCACCAGAAGCGTGCGGGGATCGACATTGGCCGTGACTGGATTGCCGTTCACGATGAGGGAGATTTTTGCCATAAGCACTCTCTATCAGCGCCCCGACGGGTCCCATCGAAGCGGTTCTTATAATTATTCCAACCCATCATATGGGCCATTATGCCCGGGGGCAACATCACCCCGGGCGCAAGGCGCCATGCCGAAGGCGCTACCCTAAAGATATTGGACCTTCAGCTCTGTACGGCCTTAGCTTTGTACAGCCTTGGCGAAGTTCGCGAAAAACTCGTCGGCAAGCTTCTTGGCAGCACCGTTGATGAGGCGCTGGCCGAGCTGCGCCAACTTGCCGCCGATCTGCGCCTCGACGTCGTAGGAAAGCAGCGTGCCGCCGTCCTTCTCCGCCAGCCTGACCGCAGCGCCGCCCTTGGCGAAGCCGGCGACCCCGCCCTCGCCCTCACCCGAGATCTTGTAGCCGTTCGGCGGGTCGAGATCGGACAGCGTGACCTTGCCCTTGAAGCGCGCCGACACCGGGCCGACCTTCATTTTCGCCGTTGCACGAAAGCCGCCGTCGTCGGTCTTCTCGAGCTCCTCGCAGCCGGGGATGCAGGCCTTCAGCACCTCGGGATCGTTGAGCTTGGCCCAAACGGCCTCGCGCGGCGCCGCAAGCTGGACTTCGCCGTTCATCGTCATGGCCATGAGGGTGCCTCCCGGATCGCGTAACTATAGTGCTGATCAAGTAACGCAGGGACGCGGCAAAGGAAAGGGCGGCGCTCGGTCAAGTGCAATGCATATTCGCAACTGCAAAAAGGCCCGTGCGGGTGGTTGGGGATTGGCATGGCCGGGCCATGATGATTAGGTCGCGCGCAACATGAACACATCCCTCTCCCCCCTGCTCGCACCGATGCTGTCGAGTGCTGCCATGCGCGCGGTCTGCGACGACCGGTCGACGCTGCAGAACATGCTTGATTTCGAGGCAGCCCTGGCACGCGCCGAGGCCGCCACGGATGTGATTCCGGCATCCGCCGTGGGGCCGATCGAGGCCGCCTGCAAGGCCGATTCCTTCGACATGGCCGCGCTGGCAGAGGCCGCGACACGGTCGGGCAATCTCGCGATCCCCCTGGTCAAGACCCTGACCGCCAATGTCGGCAAGGCCGACAAGGACGCCGCGCGCTACGTGCATTGGGGCGCCACCAGCCAGGATGTCATCGATACCGCCACCATGCTCACGCTGCGCGCCGGCATCGATACGCTCGACGCCGACCTCGGCCGCGCCATCAAGGGCTTTGCCGCACTGGCGCGCCACCATCGCAACACTGCGATGGTGGCACGGACCTGGCTCCAGCACGCGCTGCCGATGCCGTTCGGCCTCAAGGCCGCCGGCTATGCCTCAAGCCTCGCCCGCGCCCGCTGCCGCCTGCGGCGGCTCCGCCGCGAGGGCCTCGCGCTGCAATTCGGCGGCGCCGCCGGCACGCTCGCGGCCCTCGGCGACAAGGGCCTGGCCGTGGCGGAACGCCTTTCGCGCGAGCTCGGCCTGCCGCTGCCGGAAGCGCCCTGGCACACCCATCGTGACCGGATCGCGGAGGCCGCTTCCTGCTTCGCCATTCTGGCCGGAAGCTGCGGCAAGATCGCGCGCGACGTCGCGCTGCTGATGCAGACTGACGTCGCCGAAGCCTTCGAGCCGGCCGGCGAAGGCCGCGGCGGCTCCTCGACCATGCCGCACAAGCGCAACCCGGTCGCCGCCGCAAGCGCGCTCGGCGCCGCCACGATGGCCCCGCAGCTTGCCGCGACGATCTTCGCGGCTCAGGTGCAGGACCACGAGCGCAGCGCCGGTCCCTGGCATGCGGAATGGCCGACGCTGCCGCAATTGATGCTGGTCACCTCGGGCGCGCTGTCCGCCATCGTCGACATCGCGGAAGGTCTCGACGTCGACGCCGCGCGCATGCGCAGCAATCTCGATGCGACGCATGGGCTGATCATGGCGGAGGCGGTCACCTTCGCGCTGGCGGAGAAGATCGGCAAGAGCGAGGCGCATCACCTCGTCGAGGCCGCCAGCAAGCGCGCGGTGGCCGAAAAGAAGCATCTGCGCGAGGTGCTCTCGTCCGATTCGCAGGTCAATGCGCAGCTTTCGCCGGAAAAAATTGCGGCATTGTTCGAGCCGATGGCCTATCAAGGGGCTTCCCAAGCCCTGATCGACCGGCTGCTCGACGGCCTCGACCGCGAATAAGAACCGCAAGATACCACGGAGACGCCGCATGCCCATGATCGATGCCGACGGATGCCTGCTCAACGTCTCCGTCGAGGGCCGTGACGGCGGGCCGACCTTGATGCTGTCCAACTCGCTCGGCTGCACGCTTCAGATGTGGGAGCCGCAGATGAAGGCGCTGACGCAGCTGTTCCGCGTCATCCGCTACGACCGCCGCGGCCACGGCAAGTCGAGCGTGCCGCCCGGCCCCTATTCGATGGAGCGCTTCGGCCGCGACGTGCTGGCGATCCTCGACGATCTCAACATCGAGAAGGTGCATTGGTGCGGCCTGTCGATGGGCGGCATGGTCGGACAATGGCTGGGCGCCAACGCGCCGGAGCGTTTCGGCAAGCTCATCCTGGCCAACACCTCCTGCTACTATCCCGATCCAACTAATTGGCATAACCGCATCAAGGCGGTGAAGGAGGGTGGCATCGCCGCCGTCGCCGATGCCGTGATCGCGGGCTGGCTGACGCAGGATTTTCGCGAGCGCGAGCCTGACATCACCGCGAGGATGAAGTCGATGCTGCTCGCCTCGCCTGTCGAAGGTTATCTGGCCTGCTGCGAGGCGCTGTCGACGCTCGACCAGCGCGCGCTGCTTCCCAAGATCAAGAGCCCGACGCTGGTGATCGCCGGCCGCCACGACGTCGCAACACCGATCTCGGCCGCCGAACTGATCCGTTCGAACATTCCCGGCGCCAGCATGACCATCATCGACGCCGCGCACATTTCCAACGTCGAGCAGCCGCACGCGTTCACGGACGCGGTGGTGGGGTTTTTGACGCAGCGCTGACAGCAACCGTCATTGCGAGGAGCGCAGCGACGAAGCAATCCAGACTGCCTCAGCAGATGCTTTTCTGGATTGCTTCGCTGCGCTCGCAATGACGAAGGAGGGAAGAGCATGGACGACCAGAAGCGCCGCGATGCCGGCATGAACGTGCGCCGCAAGGTGCTGGGCAATGCCTGGGTCGACAAGTCGATCGCGAACCGCAACGCCTTCAACACCGATTTCCAGGACATGATCACGCGCTATGCCTGGGGCGAGATCTGGACGCGGCCGCATTTCGACGAGCGCACGCGGCGGGTGCTGGTGATCGGCACCATGGTCGCGCTCGGGCAATGGGACGAATTCCGCCTGCACGTGCGGGCGGCGCTTGCCGAAGGCGGCTTCACGCCCGACGACATCAAGGAGATCCTGCTGCAGCAGGCGATCTATTGCGGCGTGCCGGCCGTGAACCACGCCGTCAAGGAAGCCTCAGCGATTGTGCAGGAGCTCGGCCTGCTCAAGTCCTAGGGGCGCGGTGGTCTCGACCGTCTCTTGAACCGTCTTGGGCGCGGCCTCGGGCCGTTCGATCACCACCACGATGGCGGCGCCGAGAAGGAGCAGCAGCTCGGTGGCGTGCAGCCGGAGCGCCGCCATCTCGCCGACCTTCGAAGCCATGATCATGCTGGCAAACGAGATCAGGCTGCCGATCGCCAGGGCGATGCCGAGCGCCTCGTCGCTGCCGCCGTTCTTGCGGATGCGAGGAATGCAGAGCAGCACGAGATAGATCGCAAAGAACGTCACGACCGTCAGCCGGCCCAGCGCCAGCAGCCAGGCGGCGCGCACCGTGTCCATGCCGGCCATCTGGAGATGGTCGCTGAGGTACAGCGCAACCGCGACGCTCGGCCGCTCGTAGAGGCCGTGCACCGGTGCGACGAAGATATTGAAGACGACAAGGGCCCAGACCGGGATGAAATAGGCCGCCAGCAGCGCGCCGTTGACCGAGCCGATCCGCCAATTCCTGAACATGCCGCTTCCCGCTTCGCCTGCCGTTCGCCTTCGATCGAAGGCTTTGCGGGGAGCTAACTCGCATCAGACTGTGGCGGCAATTTAAACCCTTTGTTTACCTTAACTGGCCTCGCCGAGGCGGCCCTTCCGGGTGGTCGAAGCCGCAATCTCGAGATTCCGGGCTCGGCTCTGCGAGCCGTCCCGGAATGACGACGCTCGAAGGCCACAAAAAGGCCCCGCCTTTCGGCGGGGCCCTCGTCGCCCTCTTGTTATTCCTCGGCTCACCCAAGCGCACTATTCCTGGTCGCGCTGGCCGCCCTGCTGCTGGCCGGGACGATCGCCCTGCCGCATGGGATCGTTCTGCTGCTGCTGTCCGGGTTTCTGGCCGCCGCCCTGCTGCTGGCCCGGCTGTTGACCTGGGCGCTGCTGGCCGGGGTTCTGACTCTGCTGGCCCGGATTCTGGTTCTGCTGCTTCGTCATTCGGGGAACTCCCTTTGTTGGTCGTCAGAGACGAGACAACGGCCGCCGCCAAGTTAGGTTGCCGGCGGAACCCGGTTTCTCGCACCTGCGGAACCCATCGGAAGCCAAATGACCTCTGTACAAAACCTGCTGCCACCTCGTGAGCTGTTGCAGCCGTCAGTTCCCTCCTGTTACAAAACGTGCAGAATGCTAAGCGGCTGCCGGGGCCCAAGAAAACCATCTCCAACCCACTCTCCCAAGAGCTCGCTTTGAGCCCGCCTCAGGTTTGGTACGGCAGCCCATGGATTATTTCGCCCAACAGCTCATCAACGGTCTCGTCCTGGGCTCGATCTACGGCCTGATCGCCATCGGCTATACGATGGTGTACGGCATCGTCGGCATGATCAACTTCGCCCATGGCGACGTCTTCATGATCGGCGGCTTCATCGCGTTGATCACCTTCCTTCTTCTGGTCTCGACCGGCCTGACCGCGGTCCCGGTGATCCTGCTTGTCGTCATCCTGGTCTCGATGGCGATCACGGCCCTGTATGGTTGGACCATCGAGCGCATCGCTTACCGTCCGCTGCGCCACTCCTTCCGCCTTGCCCCGATGCTGTCGGCGATCGGCATGTCCTTCGTGCTGACCAATTATTCGCAGGTGGCGCAAGGCGCGCGGGTGAAGCCGGTGCCGCCGGTGATCACCGGCGGCTACACGCTGCATGAGAGCGCCGATGGCTTCGTAATCCAGCTCTCCAACATCCAGATCGTGGTGGTCATCACCACGATCGTGCTGCTGGCGATCTTCACCTGGCTGGTGTCGCGCACCCGGCTGGGGCGCGACATGCGCGCCTGCGAGCAGGACCAGACCATGGCGGCGCTGCTCGGCGTCGACGTCGACCGCACCATCTCCATGACCTTCGTGATCGGTGCCGCGCTCGCCGCCGTCGCGGGCCTGATGTACCTGCTCTATTACGGCCTCGTCGACTTCTTCATGGGCTTCGTCGCCGGCATCAAGGCGTTCACCGCCGCCGTGCTCGGCGGCATCGGCTCGCTGCCCGGCGCCATGCTCGGCGGCCTCGCGATCGGCCTGATCGAGACGTTCTGGTCGGCTTATTTCTCGGTCGAATACAAGGACGTCGCGGCGTTCTCGATCCTGATCGTGGTGCTGATCTTCATGCCGACCGGTCTGCTCGGTCGTCCCGAAGTCGAGAAAGTCTGACGGTCGCGCGTGGCAACTTCCTCACCCATGACTGCCAAACCTGCAACGGGCATCGCCTCCATCCTGAAGACGGCTTTCGTCAACGCTCTGATCGCGCTGGTGTTGTTCTCGTTGATGGTCGGCATCCGCACCGAGGCGGGCGCCTCCGGCCAGCTCACTTATTGGACTCGCTTCGGCGAGCTCGCTTCCCTCGTCGCCGCCGTGTTCGGCGGCTCGATCGTGATCGAGCTGCTGCGGCAATGGATCGGCCCGACCGGCGCCGAGAAGCTGGTGCCGCCGGCGGTGCAGAGCGGCATGTCTTTCATCGGCCGCTACCTCGCGCCGGCGCTGCTGATCTTCACGGTGCTGGTGCCGGTGATCTTCTATGACCAGCGCTATATCCTCGACCTCGCGATCCTCGTGCTCACCTATGTCATGCTGGGCTGGGGACTGAACGTCGTGGTCGGGCTCGCCGGCCTGCTCGATCTCGGCTATGTCGCCTTCTATGCGGTCGGCGCCTATTCCTACGCGCTGCTTGCGACCAATTTCGGCTGGTCGTTCTGGGTCTGCCTCCCGCTCGCCGGCATCCTCGCAGCGTTCTGGGGCGTGCTGCTCGGCTTTCCGGTGCTCCGCCTGCGTGGCGACTATCTCGCCATCGTGACGCTCGCCTTCGGCGAGATCATCCGCCTCGTCATCATCAACTGGCAGGAGCTCACAGGCGGGCCCAACGGCGTCAGCGGCATTCCGCGCCCGTCCTTCTTCGGCATCCCGCTCGACAGGAGCGATGAGGGGCTCGCCTTCAGGCTCGGCATCGAGTATTCGCCGACCCACCGCATCGTCTTCCTGTTCTACCTGATCCTGGCGCTCGCGCTGCTCACCAACTGGGCGACGATCCGCCTGCGCCGCCTGCCGATCGGGCGGGCCTGGGAAGCCTTGCGCGAGGACGAGGTCGCCTGCCGCGCGCTCGGCATCAACACCACGACCACCAAGCTGACGGCGTTCGCGACCGGCGCCATGTTCGGCGGCTTCGCCGGCGCGTTCTTCGCCACGCGCCAGGGCTTCATCAGCCCGGAATCCTTCACCTTCCAGGAATCGGCGCTGGTGCTGGCCATCGTCGTGCTTGGCGGCATGGGCTCGCAGCTCGGCGTCGCGCTCGCCGCGCTCGCCATGATCGGCGGCTTCGAATTGTTCCGCGGCCTCGAGACCTACCGCATGCTGGTGTTCGGCATGGCCATGGTGCTGATCATGATCTGGCGGCCGCGCGGCCTCGTCGGCCATCGCGCGCCCACCGTCTATCTGACCAAGGCGAAAGCGATCTCCTCCGACCTCGTCAAGGAAGGGCACGGATGAGCGGCGACAAGATTCTCTGCATCGACCGACTCGCCATGCGCTTCGGCGGCATCGTTGCCGTGCAGGACCTTTCTTTCGCCGCCGAGCGGAAGAAGATCACTGCGCTGATCGGGCCGAACGGCGCCGGCAAGACCACCGTGTTCAACTGCATCACCGGCTTCTACAAACCCAGCAGCGGGACCATCCGTCTCGCCCACGACGACGGCAGGACGATCGCGCTGGAGCGGCTGAGCGATTTTCGCATCGCCAAGCAGGCCAAGGTCGCACGCACCTTCCAGAACATCCGGCTGTTTCCCGGCATGACCGCGCTGGAGAACCTGATGGTGGCGCAGCACAACGCGCTGATGCGCGCCTCTGGATTCACCCTGCTCGGCCTGCTCGGCGTTCCCTCCTACCGTGACGCCGAACAGCGTGCCATCGACCTCGCCACCGACTGGCTCAAGCGGGTCAAGCTGATCGACCGCGCCGATGATGCCGCCGGCAATTTCGCCTATGGCGACCAGCGCCGGCTCGAGATCGCGCGCGCAATGTGCACCGAGCCCGCGCTCTTGTGCCTGGACGAGCCCGCCGCCGGCCTCAACGCGCGCGAGAGCGCGGCCTTGAGCGAGCTGCTGCTCTCGATCCGCGACGAACTCGGCACCTCGATCCTGCTGATCGAGCACGATATGTCGGTGGTGATGGAGATCTCCGACCACATCGTGGTGATGGACCACGGCGTCAAGATCGCGGAAGGCACGCCGCGCGAGATCCGCGACGATCCCAAGGTGATCGCGGCCTATCTCGGCGCCGACGAGGAAGAGGCGGCTGCCGTGATGGAGGCCGGATCGTGACGCCGGCGCCCTCTCCTCTGCTCGCGATCCGGGGCCTGCGCGCCGCCTACGGCAAGATCGAGGCGCTGAAGGGCGTCGACGTCGATATCGATGCCGGCGAGATCGTGGCGCTGATCGGCGCCAACGGCGCCGGCAAGTCGACGCTGATGATGACGATCTTCGGCAAGCCGCGCGCCCGGGCCGGCCAGATCCTGTATGAAGGCCGCGACATCACCGACGTCCCGACCCACGAGATCGCGCATCTGCGCATCGCGCAATCGCCGGAGGGCCGCCGCATCTTCCCGCGCATGAGCGTGGCGGAAAACCTCCAGATGGGGGCGGACGCCACCGAATGCACCGAGGCCGAACGCGAGGCGACGCTCCAGCGCGTTTTCACGCTGTTTCCACGGCTGAAGGAACGCTACGACCAGCGCGGCGGGACTCTCTCCGGCGGCGAGCAGCAGATGCTGGCGATCGGCCGCGCCCTGATGAGCCGTCCGCGCCTGCTCCTGCTCGACGAGCCCTCGCTCGGCCTCGCGCCGCTGATCGCGCGCCAGATCTTCGATGCGATCCGCACCCTGAACCGGCAGGACGGCCTCACCGTCCTGATCGTCGAGCAGAACGCCAACCATGCCCTCAAGCTCGCCCATCGCGGCTATGTCATGGTCAACGGCCTGATCACGCTGGCCGGCACCGGCGCCGAATTGTTGCAGCGCCCTGAGATTCGTGCCGCCTATCTGGAAGGCGGCCGGCACGGCTGACCGAGCCGCACGCGCTCCCGCGTGCGGCCGAATGTGGCGAGATATCTGCGCCAATGCCCGTATTTTGCCGGTGACTTCTCCGGAAATTCATTCAAGAATGGCGCCGGTTTGGACCGGGCCTGCCCGGCAACTTCCACAGGCGACCACCCGCGAGGTATCTCATGAAATCACTGAAGCTCATCGGTCTGGCATTCGGCGTATCGATCGCGCTGTCGAGCGCGGCGTTCGCGCAGGATGTCACCATCGCAGTCGCAGGTCCGATGACCGGCGGCGAGTCCGCCTTCGGCCGCCAGATGAAGAACGGCGCCGAAATGGCCGTGACCGATATCAACGCTGCCGGCGGCGTCAACGGCAAGAAGCTCGCGCTTTCCGTCGAGGACGACGCCTGCGACCCGAAGCAGGCGCGCTCGATCGCCGAAAAGATCGCCGGCGCGAAAATCCCGTTCGTGGCCGGACATTATTGCTCGTCGTCGTCGATCCCGGCCTCGGAGGCCTATGCCGACGGCAACGTGCTCCAGATCACGCCGGCCTCGACCAACCCTCTGTTCACCGAGCGCAAGCTCTGGAACGTGGCGCGCGTCTGCGGCCGTGACGATCAGCAGGGCCTGATCGCGGCGCAGTACATCGCCAAGAACTACAAGGGCAAGAACATCGCGATCCTCAACGACAAGACCACCTACGGCAAGGGTCTTGCCGACGAGACCAAGAAGGCGCTCAACAAGGCCGGCGTCACCGAGAAGATGTACGAGTCCTACAACAAGGGCGACAAGGACTTCAACGCGATCGTCTCGCGCTTGAAGCGCGACAACATCGACCTCGTCTATGTCGGCGGTTACCATCAGGAGAGCGGCCTGATCCTGCGTCAGATGCGCGACCAGGGGCTCAAGACCGTGCTGATGGCCGGCGACGCGCTCGCCGACAAGGAGTACGCCTCCATCACCGGCCCGGCCGGCGAAGGCACGCTGTTCACCTTCGGTCCCGATCCGCGCAACAAGCCGACCGCGAAGAAGATCGTCGAGGCTTTCAAGGCCAAGAACATCGATCCGGAGGGCTACACCCTCTACACCTATGCGGCGATGCAGGTGTGGTCGCAGGCGGCCAAGAAGGCCGGCACCACCGACGCCAAGAAGGTCATGGAAGCGATGAAGGCCGGCAAGTGGGACACCGTGATCGGCCCGATCGAGTATGACGCCAAGGGCGACATCAAGCAGATCGACTACGTCGTCTACAAGTGGGACGCCAAGGGCGGCTACGCCGAGATCAAAGGCAACGGCACCTGAACGCGGCTCCGGGGCTCAAACCTCGCATCCGACCTCATCAACGCCCCGGCTTGCCCGGGGCGTTGTTCTTTGTGCGGCAGGATCAGACGGCTGCGGGCAGCTCGCCGGCGGGCGCCGCCTGGGCCTTGCGAAGCGCTTGCAGGAGATCGTTCGGCCGAAACGGCTTTTGCAGGCAGATCACGTTGGCGAGGTGGGGCGCTTCTTCCATGAAGTCCAGCGCCGTCATTCCGGACACCGCTACGACGGGCAGCCCCGGCGCACGTTCGCGCAGGGCCGCGATGACGTCGACGCCGCTGATATCACCGAGAAAGATATCGACGATCGCCGCGTCGAACAGACCTTCAGCGAAGGCCTTCAGCCCGGCCGCGCCGCTGTCGGCCTCGGCAACCTCGTAATGGTTGACCCGAAGCACGATCGCGACCATCGCACGCACGTCCTTCTGGTCGTCGATGATGAGAACGCGAGACATGGGAACAACTCCCGCAGATCAATCAAACCGTATGTTTCAAGCCTGGAACCCGGGACCGTGGCGGGGCATTATGACACCACGCGGTAAAGCGCATCTTACCCGATCCCTATTCCGCGTTCCCACCCAAGTTAGGTAAGCTGTAACCCTCGGTTGAGTCGACGCTGCATCGGTTCACAACCCGGGCCCGGAACGGGCTACCGTGGAGGTCAAGGCTGCCAGATCTTGGAACTGCGGAGATGCTCAACACGGGTCTGCATGAGATGAACGCGTCTGCGATCGACCGAAGCACGTTTCTTTCCACTCTGCCGGCCACCTCAACCGACCGCAGCGCGGCTCTGTGGATCGTCGGTGTGTCCTCGATCCTGTTCGCGTTGGCCGTGCCGTTCGCCGGTATCCCGTTGCCGCCGGTTCCGGCCTTCGTCGCAAGTTATCAATCCGCCCTGGCCGTGAGCGACATCATCACGGCGGTGCTGCTATTGTCGCAGTTTTCGGTGCTGCGGACCCGCGCGCTGCTGTGGCTGTCGACCGGCTATCTCTTTACCGCCGCGGCAGCACTGGTCCATGCCCTCACCTTCCCCGGCCTGTTCACCCCGACCGGACTGTTCGGCGCGGGCAGCCAGACCACCGTCTGGCTCTACATGATCTGGCACGGCGTCTTCCCGCTGTTCGTGCTCGGCTATGCCTGGCAGAAGGAAAAGGACGGCGGCTCCACGATCAAGGGTCCGACCAGCAACGCGATCTGGGCCATTACGCTCGGCGTCGTCGCGGCCATGGCTGCCTTTACCTGGATCGTCACGGCCCTGCACGATCTGCTGCCGGTGCTGCTCCGCGACGGCCGTTACACGGCGACCATGATCGGGGTCGTGTCCTTCGTGTGGTCGCTGAGCTTCGCCGCGCTCGTTTCGCTGTGGTTCCGCCGCCCGCATTCCGTGATCGACGTCTGGCTCATGGTCGTGATGTGCGCATGGCTGTTCGACATCGCGCTGTCTGCGATCGTCAACGTCGCGCGCTTCGATCTCGGTTTCTACGCCGGCCGTCTCTACGGCTTATGCGCGTCGAGCTTCGTGCTCGCGGTGCTGCTGATCGAGAATGTCCGCCTTCAGGTGCACACCGTCGGCCTCGTCGGCAGGCTGCGCCAGCAATCGGCCTCTGAACGCGATTACTACGGTAAGCGCCTCGCGCTGTACGGCGCCGTCGTCGAATCCTCCAACGACGCCATCATCACGAAGACGCTCGACGGCATCATCACCGGCTGGAACAAGGCCGCCGAGCATCTGTTCGGCTATTCCGCGGCGGAGGCCGTCGGAAGGTCGATCGACATCATCGTGCCCCCGGACCGCAAGCACGAAATCAGGAGCATCCTCAACCGGATCGCCGACAACGAGTCGATCGCCCAGCACGAGACGGTGCGGATTCGGAAGGATGGCCGCGCGCTCGACGTCGTCCTGAACGTTTCGCCATTGCGGTCGGACAACGGAGAGATCATCGGGGCCTCCAAGATCGCCCATGACATCACGGAGGAGAAGGAGGCGCGCGAGAAGCTGCGCCGCGAGACCGAGGAGCGCCGGCGCATCTTCGAGACCTCGCAGGACCTGATCCTGGTCACCGACGGTTTCGGCAATTTCGTCCAGGTCAGCCCGAGCGTGAAGGACATCCTCGGCTTCACCCCCGAAGACATGATCGGGCACAGCGCGACCGAGTTCATCCATCCTGACGACCTCGAGAAGACGCGGGAGGAGATGCGGGCGGCGCGACGCGGCGCGGTCCAACGCAGCTTCGAGGCGCGCTACTATCACTACGACGGTCACGAGGTCACGTTGAACTGGATGGGCACCTGGTCCGAGCCCGTGAAGCGCCATTTCTTCATCGGCCGGGATCTCACGGAGAAGCAGGCCGCCGAAGCCCAGTTCCGGCACGTCCAGAAGATGGACTCGATCGGCCAGCTGACCGGCGGTGTCGCCCACGATTTCAACAACGTGCTGACCGTCATCACCGGCACGATCGGCATCCTGGCCGACGCGGTCGCCGACCGCCCCGAGCTGGCTGCGATCACCAAGCTGATCGACGACGCCGCCGAGCGCGGCGCGCAGCTGACCAAGCATCTGCTGGCCTTCGCCCGCAAGCAGCCGCTCCAGCCCCGCGAAATCGACGTCAACGCGCTGGCGCTCGAAGCCGCCAAGCTGTTGCACCCCACCCTGGGCGAGCAGATCACCATCGTGCCGCAGCTCACCGAGGATGCCTGGCCGACGCTGGTCGATCCCGGCCAGTTGTCCACCGCGATCCTCAATCTCGCGCTGAACGCCCGTGACGCCATGCCCGAGGGCGGCACGCTGGTGCTGGAGACCCGCAACATCTTCCTCGACGATGGCTATGCCAGCATGAACCCCGACGTCGTCGCCGGCAATTACGTGATGATCGCGGTCAGCGACACCGGCTCCGGAATCCCGCCGGAGCTGATCGACCGCGTGTTCGACCCGTTCTTCACCACCAAGGAGGTCGGCAAGGGCACCGGGCTGGGCTTGAGCATGGTGTTCGGCTTCGTCAAGCAATCCGGCGGCCACATCAAGATCTACAGCGAGCAGGGCCACGGCACGAGCGTGAAGATCTACCTGCCGCGCTCGAGCGGCGTGCAGGAGAGCGAGTTCGAGGCGCTGCAGAATGTGCCCGTCACCGGCGGCAACGAGAAGATCCTGATCGTCGAGGACGATGCGCTGGTGCGGCAATATGTGGTGACCCAGGTCAAGAGCCTCGGTTACACCGCGCTCGAGGCCGCCAACGGCGCCGAGGCCCTGACCATCCTCGACAAAGACAAGACCATCGACCTGCTCTTCACCGACATCATCATGCCGGGCAACATGAACGGCCGTCAGCTGGCCGACGAAGCCGTCCGCCGCCGCCCCGACCTGAAGACCCTGTTCACCTCGGGCTATACCGAGAATGCCATCGTCCATCACGGCCGGCTCGATTCCGGCGTGCTGCTGCTGGCAAAGCCCTACCGCAAGACCGAACTCGCCAAGATGCTCAGGACTGCACTAGCGAGTTGAGCCTGCGGCATCCCTGCGCTATCGCAAGGCGAGCTCCTTTCAGCGCGCGAGGCCATCTTGAAGAACCTGCTCACCGACATTGCCGGGGTCCGCGTCGGCCATGCCGAGGACGCCAAACTCGCCAGCGGCACCACCGCGATCATCTTCGATTCCCCCGCGGTCGCCGCGATCGACGTGCGCGGCGGCGGTCCCGGCACGCGCGAGGACGCCCTGCTCGATCTCGCCAACACCGTCGAGCGGGTCGATGCGATCGCGCTGTCCGGCGGCTCCGCTTTCGGCCTCGATGCCGGTGGCGGCGTCCAGGCCTGGCTCGCCGAGCAAAGGCGCGGCTTCAAGGTTCGCGAAGCCCTGATCCCGATCGTGCCGGGCGCGATCCTGTTCGATCTGCTCAACGGCGGCGACAAGGCCTGGGGCCGCTTCTCGCCCTATCGCGACCTCGGCTACGCCGCGGCCGCTGCCGCCGGCACCGACTTCGCGCTCGGCAGCGTCGGCGCGGGCTTAGGAGCCACCACCGCGACGTTCAAGGGCGGGCTCGGCTCGGCTTCGGCGGCGACTCCTGATGGCGTGAAGGTCGCGGCGATCGTCGCCGTCAACGCGGTGGGCACCGTTACCGTCGGCGACGGGCCGTGGTTCTGGGCGGCGCCGTTCGAGCTCGGCGGCGAATTCGGCGGCCGCGGCCTGCCTGACACGTTCACCGTCGACATGCTTCGCATGCGCATCAAGGGCGGTCCCGCGGCAAGCGCGCGCGAGAACACCACCATCGGTGCCGTCGTCACCGACGCGGTGCTGACCAAACCCCAGGCCAAGCGCCTGGCGATGATCGCGCACACCGGCTTTGCCCGCGCCATCTATCCGGTGCACGCACCGACCGATGGCGACGTGCTGTTTGCGGCGGCGACCGGCGAGAAGCCAATCGAGCCGCTGGTCGGCCTCACCGAGCTCGGCACCGTCGCCGCCAACGTGGTCGCGCGCGCGATCGGCCGCGCCGTGTACAGCGCGACCGCGCTGCCGTTCCCGGGGGCGCAGCCGGCGTGGAAGGACAGATTCGGCTGAAGCATGATCTGGAAAAGTGCGCAGCGGTTTTCCGGAAAGATCATGCGCAAACAACAACCTGAAGCGCGATGACGTTCATCCAAAGCTCATCGCGCTTTGGAAACGAAACGGCGGATACGGCGTTACCCTGGCGGCCTCAGGTGTGCTGCCATGCCGTCATCCGTGATCAGGTTGTTCCGCTATGCGCCCGACACGCGGGAGCTGAAGGTGACTTTCGTCAGCGGACGTCTCTATGTCTATGAGGACGTTCCGCCAGAGGTTGCCGCTGCGTTCCGGCAAGCGCGCTCAAAGGGCGCGTTCTTCAACCACGAAATCCGTGACCGCTACGTCTATCGTGACATCACGCACGAATATGCCGGCTGACCCCGGATACCGCTCAGACGCTCATCGACATCGACGAACCGGCCACCGCCGAAGAACCCTGGCCCTGGCCGCCTTGCTGCTGCATCAACTGCGCGAACAGATCATAGGCCGAATTGCGGGGGCTTGCGGCCCCCGGCACCGTCGTCGACATCTTGAAGCCGTCGGCATAGGTGACGGTGGTGGTGGTCGAGCCGTCGGCAGCAATCGTCGTCGTCGAGGTCGATCCGCCGACGGACTTCGATGAATCCGATCCATCGCCCGCGCCGCCGGCACTCTCCGCGTGATGGTGACCGTGGTGACCGCTCTTCAGGGCCTTCGACATCTCGTCGAGACTGACGTTGCCGTCGGAGTTCGCATCGAGCTTGGAGAACACCTTATCGGCCTGCGCGAGGTTGGTCCCGCCAGCCCCCAGTGCGTCCTCGAACTCGGACTTGGTGATGTTGCCGTCGCCATCCACATCGATCTGCGAGAACAGATCCTTGAGTGCAGCGTCCCGGCCTTTCGACGTCGCGTTCGTCGAGGTCGCCACGCCGCTGCCGTCGGACGATTGGCTTTGTGCCGCGATCAGCGCGCTCATCGTTTCCGGCGAAATCTGCGCGCAATTGCCCGAATTGACCGACGAAGTCGCGCCGCTGGTCGTATTGCTGCTGCCGCTGTCGATCGCGAATGGGTTGGTCGCGCCCTGCGCCGATCCCGTCTTGTGCGTCGAGGAGGACGATTTCGAGTTCGTCAGCGACTGAATCGCGTCGAGTGCGCTCGATACGGCCCCGACGGCCCCAAGGGCAAACAACATTGCACAACTCCAACCGATGCGGCATGCCGCGGCCAATGTTCTGCAGGTGTCGGCAGCAAGCGTCGTGCCAGCGCAAAAAGTTCAATGAAATCCAGCTACGCCGCGCCTGGGACGGCCGGGGAACACCGGCAATTCGTGCCGGCCGCGGCAGAATTTTCCGCCCACAGCAAGCACGCCTGCCCTGCATTGCCCGCCGCGGAGGCGCATGTTAGGCGAGGCCATCTTTCACGGCCGCACCGGGAAACCGCGCCATGACCCAAGCCTTTACCCCCCGCCCGCTGGCCATCGCGCCCTCGATTCTGGCCTCGGATTTCTCCAGGCTCGGCGAGGAGGTGCGCGCCGTCGACGCCGCCGGCGCCGACTGGATCCATCTCGACGTGATGGACGGTCACTTCGTTCCCAACATTTCCTACGGCCCCGACATCATCAAGGCGATGCGCCCGCACACCAAGAAGGTGTTCGACGCGCATCTGATGATCTCGCCATGTGACCCCTATCTCGAAGCCTTTGCGAAAGCAGGCTGCGACCACATCACCGTGCATGCGGAGGCCGGCCCCCATCTGCATCGCTCGCTGCAGGCGATCCGCGCGCTCGGCAAGAAGGCCGGCGTCTCGCTCAATCCAGGCACGCCGGTCAGCGCGCTCGAATATGTGCTCGATCTCGTCGACCTCGTGCTGGTGATGTCGGTCAATCCCGGCTTCGGCGGCCAGGCCTTCATTCCCTCGGCGATCGGAAAGATCCGCGATATCCGCGCGATGACGGCGGGGCGCCCGATCGACATCGAGGTCGATGGCGGGGTCGGCCCCGACGTCGCCGGCGCGCTCGCTGCGGCCGGTGCCAACGCCTTCGTCGCCGGCACATCCGTATTCCGGGGCGGCACGCAGGATGCCTACAAGGCCAACATCGCCGCGATCCGCAATGCGGCGCTGGGGGCCCGCGGCGAAGCCATCTGAGAACCATTCCCGGGACCCGAACCGGCGGCTCCGCCGCCGCGACCAAAGGCAATGAATGGAATTCGCGCCACCCCGTTTTCCGCAGGCTTGGAACGCCTGCGCGCCGAATCCCTGCAGGACGGAGAGCGGGTGATCTGGCAGGGCCAGCCCGACGGCGTCGCTCACATGATGATGTGGCGGTATCTTTGGTGGATCGGATTTCCCTGGCTGTTGCTGACCGCCATCGGCTTCGATTGGATCGGCGGCGCGGCCCAGCCTCTCGCGATGCTCGGCATTGCGATGGTTGCGGCCCCGCTGGTGATGCTGCTTCAGGACCTGCAGACGCTCTATCTCATCACCGATCGTCGCGCGCTCATCTTGCGAACGGCCTGGGGCAGACGGACGGTGAGCCAAACGCCATTCCAGGCGATGGACCCGGATTGCGAAATCCTCGACATCGGCCGCGGCGCCGGTCATCTCAATTTCGCGTCGGGAAGGTCGACCCGCTCGCCCGATACCGACTATACTGGACGCTACGGATTTCGCTGCCTTCGAGAAGCGCCGCGCATACGGGAGATCCTCGAAGGTGCACGCACGGGCGCGATGCGACAGCACGGAAAAAAAGTCGCGGCTTCTACGGGTGCTGCAATGCGCAATGCCTAAAATTGCAGTCTTGATCCGTACTCATCCGGACTTCACTGATTCGCGCAAATCACCGCAAGTGATTCCTGCCTGCTTTTGACGGGAGGACATCATGACGGCGATCCTGCTCTGGACTGGTGTAGCGTTGTGGTTGGCGTTCAATGCGGCGATTGCGGCTCGCAGCCTGTACGTGGCGCGACCGCTGAAGGCCGAGGCGTCTGCCCGCGTCCTCCACCTTCATCGTCGCCGGGGCTGAGCCCATGCAGATCACGCTCGTGAAGCGCCAGCCGAAGCGCAGGTGCCGGATCCCGCGCCGCCCGCATCCGGGCCTTGATTATTTCTTCGGCCGCCTCGATCGCACCGACGGCGCGATCGACGACGATGCCAGGCTCGACACGACCGACCTCGATCATTCGTTGGCGTCACAGCACTGATCCTTCCCTCTTTCGGACCACCCCATGAAACCGCACTGCCCGAACTGCCTGAAGGAAATGACCAAGGCATCCGCGTCGCGTAACCTGTTCAATTGCGAGCCCTGCCGCGAGATCATCCAGTTTTTCGGCGGCAGCGCGGATCACGGCGAGCCCGGCCCGCAATTCTCCTGGCCGATCCGCCGCAAGCGGGGCGCTCACGCCGTTCACGCGGCCTGATCCGCCCGTTCAAATCGGCAGCCAGCCTATCCAGGTGCTTCGCCAGCGTCGCCGGCCATCCGCGGCGGCCGTACCACGGTGACGGTGCAGGCCGCTTCCGCGGCCACCTTGGCCGAGACGCTGCCGAGCAGCGTGCGCCTGAACGAGTCCTGCCGCGCTCCGATGATGACGTGGTCGATCTGGTTGACCTCAGCGAATTCCAGGATCGCGGCGGCGGGATCAACCGCCTCCAGCACATGAGCCGTCAGCCGGCTCTCATCCAGTTTGAGCGGCGTCGCCCAGTGCCGGAGTGCGACAAGGCGGTCGATATGCTTGTTGGACCCCTGCTCGTCCAAGGTGCGGTCGACCGCGATCCGGCTCAGCTTGAGCACGTTGAGGCAGGCGAGCCGCGCTGACGGCAGGGTGGCGAGGATGCGCTCGGTGGTCACGCGCAGCGCTTCGTTGAGCTCCGGTGCGCCTTCCACCGTGTCGAGCGCGACCGCGAGGATCGGGCTCGATGCGATTTGGGCGGCGACATCCGATTTCGCGCGCGGCGCCATGACACCCAGATTGAACCGGCGCCGCCAGGCGACGCTGAGCGGGTCGCGTTTGACCCGCTCCGAGCGCGTGGTGAGCTTGACCTGGTCCGGATGGGCGAGATCGAAAGCAAGCTGGGACGCGGTCGGATAGCGCCACACCGGCTCGATCTCGAGACACCGCAGCACCACCTCCTGGAGCCAGGGCGGATAGTCGGCGCGCAAGCTTCGCGGCGGATGCGGATCGCGCCACAGCCGGCGCCGCATCGCGCGCAGCGTCTCGCCCTCGCCGAACGGCCGCTCGCCGGTGGTGAAGAAATACAGCAGCACGCCGAGCGAAAACAGATCGCTGCGCGGATCGTCGCGCACCCCCGACAGCCGCTCGGGCGCCATGTAGGGCGCAGTGCCGTAAGGTAGGCGGAACTCCTCCTGCAACAGATCCGGCAGGTGGTTGTGATGCGACAGGCCGAAGTCAATCAGCACTGCCTCGCCGCTCTCGCGGAACATGATGCTGCTCGGCTTGATGTCGTGATGGATCACGTTCTGCCGATGTAGGTCGGCCAGCGCGCTCGCGATCCTGGCGACGAGCTGCCGGGCTTCGTCATAAGGCAGTGGCAGGTCGGGCAGCCGCTTGTAGAGCGTGGCGCCACCAATGCGCTCGATCACGACATAGGCCTGGTGCGCGAAATCGCCGGTGCCGAAACAGGTCGGGACGTGCGGCCCCGCAAGCCGCGGCAGGATCATCATCTCCATCTCGAAGGAGACGATCGCGGCGGGATCCTCGCCCTCCGAGACCCGCGGTATCTTCATCAGCAGGGGCACGTCGATGCCGGGATGGGTGACGGTCCACAGCGTCGCCATGCCGCCGGCGTGAACGCATTCGCCGATGGTGTAGCCATCGATCACCGCGCCGGATTTGACCAGAGGCTTCGGCATTGCCTTCAGCGCCCCTGCGACAGCCGATCGGCGAGCCAATGCGGCAGACCATTGTCGCGAATTCTGCCCGCTGCGGTCGCGACGTCATAGGGCGCGCGGCAATAGGTGATCTGGCACGATTCGGTGTCGAACAAGACGAAGGCTGCCGACGGATCGCCGTCGCGGGGCTGGCCGACCGAGCCGAGCACGGCGAGCCATTGCCGTCCGCGCAGGAGCTGCACCGGGACGTCGGTCTTCGGCACGAAGCTCGTCATCTTCGCCGTCACCGACATCGAATAGAGCGCGGGACGATGGACATGGCCGCAGAAAGTGACATGGGCCGGTGTCGCGATCAGGCTCTTGGCGGCCTCCACCGTCGAGCGGACATAGTGCCAGCGCTGGGGGTGGGAGGCTTCCGAATGCACGAAGAGGCGATCGCCGTCCTCGACCAGCATCGGCAATTCGGTCAGGAACCGCCGCTGCGCCCCGTCAAGCCGGCCACGGGTCCATTCGATCGCGACCTGCGCCTCGGCGTTCATGGTCTCTGCGGAGGAATTGACCGCCTGGTCGTGATTGCCGCGCACGGCGACAGCACCTTGGGCAACGAGCTCCATCGCGGTATCCACCACCCATTCGGGATCGGCGCCATAGCCGACGAAATCGCCGAGCAGCACGAATTGCTCCGCGCCCTTCGCACGGGCGATCTTCAGGCAGGCCTCGAAGGCCTGCCGGTTGCCGTGGATATCCGAAAAGACAGCGAGAAGCACGCACCCTCCACCCTCGAATTCTTATTGAAAGCCGATAAGGCCAATTTGAGGGAGGTCAAGACCATGCGCCAGCGCGGCGGCCTTTGCCGGCGCCCGCCGACGATGGCGGAGAGCCTATTGCTCGTCTTTCGGGGGCATTCGGGGCGGCGGCAGCGGGGTGAACACGGCGCCTTGCGCGCCGGCCGGCGGGGCGATGAACTCGCCGGTCGAGGAGTCGCCGCCGGTCGTCTCCAAGATGGTCTTGGGCGTCACATATTCGCGGACCATGTCGATGATGCTGCCATCGCCGCCGCCGAAGTCGGCGGCGCGGCCGCCTTGCGGATTTCCGAGCGCGATCTCGTTCTCCGCGGCATGGGTCTTGTCGGCAAGCCTGTCGTTGTAGGGCACGCGGAAGGCACGCGGAATGCCGCTCGGGCGATTGTCCTCGTCGAGCTGCTCGACCCACAGATAGATCGAGCCGGGATCGCCCTGAAGCGAGTGCGGCTCGACGATGCGGGCCTTCAACAGCTTGAAGGACGCCGGCAGCCGGTCGGAACTGGCCCAGCCGAGCAGCCCGCGCATCTCGGTGAAGCTGACGACATAGAAGGCGCTGGTCACGATCACCGCGACCGCCTTCAGCGACCAGTGCAGCCGCGCATAGACCAGCACCACCAGCAGCAGCGCACCGATCACGGCATAGGCAACCGACAGCGTCAGGATGACCGTCTGCAGATCAGTCACGGCGTATCCTCGTGGGGTTCCTGCTCACGCCTGTCCTCGGGTCGAGATCGGCGCCATTGCGCCAGCCGCTGCGGAACGTCTCCAGCAGCGATTTCGGCCGCTGGTCGACGTTGACGACCTTGCCCTCGTCATCGATCCGGAACCGGACCGCGGTTTTCTCGTCGCCGGTATGGTCGAGCGTGAACTTGTTGTCGAACACCACCTGCGCCGTCGGATTGAGCTTCTGCACCTTCACGTTGGCCGTGACGGGCTCGCCGGTCGTCGCCACGAAATGCGAGATGTTGACGGTGTATTCGCCGGCCAGGATGCCGCGCACCGTGACGATCTCCTCGCGGATCGGCGAGGCGATCTTCTTGCCGGCGACGATGATGAAGTCGTTGGCCCCGCCGCGGTCGTCGCGGTCGAGGGTGAGGAATCCGGCCTCGCGGTGGCGATACCAGGCGATGTTGCCGGCGGGATCCTGCACGAACAGGTCGAGATCGTCGGGGTGATTGTCCGGCCAGTCCAAGGTGATCATGAACTCGGCCTTGGAGTCGATTTTGCCCTCCTTGGCGTCCGGAGAGACCGCTAGCAGCGCCAGAAAGAACAGGAACGCGATTACCTGGAGCGCCTTGAACAGCATCACGCCCAGGGGGTCGAACGCCTCCTCGCGCGGATAGAGACCGAAATCATCCATCATGACGAGGTGGCGCCCTTGACTGCGCCTTTGCGCTCGAGCACCGGCGTCACATGGGTCTCGGTCAGCACCACCGCATCCGAGAACACCCGCTGGGTCGCGGCATCCAGCATGTAATACTGGATGCGGACCAGGATGGAGCCGACAAGGCCGGCAAGCGTCGTGTACATGGCGACCGCCATGCCGTCGCTCATCAGGCCCATCGAGGAACGCATCGCGACCTTGTCGGCGGCATCCAGCCCCGCGATCGGCGCCAGCATGATGATGAAGCCGATGATGGTGCCGAGCAGGCCGAGCTTCATCAGCGTGTCCGAGACGAAAGCACCAAACCCGTTGGAGCCGCGCAGGCGATCGGCGAGCGTTCGCAGCAGCAGGGTCTGGTCGACCGGCCTATAATCCTGCGCCGCGGCCTTGGTCACCAGGCTTTCGATGTGGTCCCGTACCAGCCCGCGCGGCAACGCCGCCGCCCGCGCATCGAGAGCCTTGCCGCCGTCGGGGGCCGCGAGCACCGCGCGGCAGCGCCGCGCCGCCGCGCCCTCCCGCGCGATCGCCCGCGTGCGCAGGAAGCAATGGCCGCAGGTGAGGACATAGAGTACCGCGATCACGCTCGAAATGTAGGTGCGGTCAGAGGTCAGCATCAGATGGATCAGACCGAACCGCCACAGCAGCACGACGGCGAAGATCGAGAGTCCGGTGAAGATCATCCAGAACAGGAGCGCGCTGCGCTCGGACGGGTCGGTCGCTACAGGCGCGATCGGTCCAATCGTCATCGAACTCATGCTGCACCGCTCCTCGGGCCGCAACGATTGGCCCCATAAATTTCCACCCGATTAGATCAAAGCCGCCGTATCAGGTCCAAAGACCCATGCCCAATCCGGCTTGGGAAATTTGCCCGAGCTGCGATCCTGCCGAACCCCGCAATTGGCAAGGCGCGGCCGCGTTGTTAGGCTGACCTTATCAAACGTCGAGGGTGATCGCATGCGCCTCGTGCTTCAGCTTGTCGCCCGTCTGCTGCTCATCGTGACCCTGTGCCTGGGCGCGGCAACCATATGGGCCACGTTCGACGCCTATCGCAGTGTCGATCGGGCAACCGCAGCCTCGGCGCAGCGTGTCGCGCAGGCACTTCAGGGGCTGTATTGGCGCGAGCTTTTGTTGCGCAGCAGCAGGGCCCGCGAGCATATCCTGCCGGTTCCGGACTGGCGCACCCTGGAGACCATGAAGCTGATCGCGCCGGGCGTCTGCGTCGAGTTCCAGCCGGCCACCGCCTTCGAGAAGCCGCTGTGCGGCCAGAGCGAAGGGCTGGGCAAGACGCCGCCGCGCTGGTTCGCCGCCATCGTGCCGATGATCCTCGGCAGCCATGCCGAGGTGATACGGCCGGTCAGTCCCCGGGCCGCTTCCGCCGGCACGGTGGTCGCGACGCCGGATGCGGCCGCCGCGATCTCACTCGCCTGGGAGTACATCCTCAACGTGATCGACGTCGCACTGTTGATGGCGGCGGCGATCGCACTGCTGGCATCGCTCGCGATCGCGCATGCGCTGGCCCCGGCGCGCGCGATCGTGACGGCGCTGCAGCGCATGGCGCGCGGACAATATCGCACGCAATTGCCGCGTTTCCGCTCGATGGAGCTGGCGATGATCGGCCGCGCCGTCGAGGAGCTCGGCGGCCGCCTGGAGGAAGCCACCGAGCAGCGCGCCGCGCTGACGCGGCGCCTGATCGAGATCCGCGACGACGAGCGCCGCGCCCTCGCCCGCGAGCTGCACGACGAGTTCGGGCAGAACCTGTCCGCCATTCTCGCTTTCGCCAACACGATCGAGACGGCGAGCAAGAAGGGAAACCCCGACATCGGCATCGCGCAGGATGCGCGCATGATCTCGCAGGCCACCCACCATCTGATGTCTTCGCTGCGCGATGCGCTGAAGCGTCTGCGCAATCCGCTGCCCGAGGAGCTCGGGCTCGAGGCGAGCCTCGTCAATCTCGTCGACAGCTGGCGCTCGCAGAGCGCGGCGCGGCCGACCATCCGGCTCGACCTCAGGGGCGACCTGACGGACGTGCGGGGAGCGGCCGCCACCACCGCCTATCGCGTGGCGCAGGAATGCCTGACCAACGCGCTACGCCACAGCGCGGCGCGCGAGATTTCCCTGCGCATCGAACGCCGGACCGGCGACGACAACGCGCTGCTGATCCGCGTCGAGGACGACGGCGGCGGCGATGCCGCGCGTGTTGCACAGTCGGCCGGCTTCGGCCTGACCGGCATCCGCGAGCGCGTCAATGCGGCCGGCGGATCGCTCTCGATCCTGCCTGCCCGCGGCGGCCTCAGCGTCGCCGCCACCATCCCGCTTGCCGCGTGAGGCCGCCATGAGCGAGGTGGCAGCAACAGGCATCTCCGTGCTGCTGGTCGACGACCATCCGATCGTCCGGCAAGGCTACCGGCGTGTGCTGGAAAGCCAGGGCGATCTGCATGTCGTGGCGGAAGCGGACAACGCCGCGGATGCCTATGGCGCCTTCAAGGCGCACGACCCCGATGTCGTGGTGCTCGACATCTCGATGCCGGGCGCAAGCGGGCTGGAGGCGATCCGCAAC
This sequence comes from Bradyrhizobium sp. WBOS08, assembly GCF_024585125.1. Taxonomy (NCBI): domain Bacteria; kingdom Pseudomonadati; phylum Pseudomonadota; class Alphaproteobacteria; order Hyphomicrobiales; family Nitrobacteraceae; genus Bradyrhizobium; species Bradyrhizobium sp. WBOS08. The sequence continues at coordinate 1,204,701 of NZ_CP028988.1, forward strand.
ATCCGCGCCCGCAGCCCGCGGGCGCGGATCCTGGTTTTCACCATGCACAACGAGGCCGTGCTGGTGAAAGCCGCTTTCGGCGCCGGCGCCAGCGGCTTCGTCACCAAGAGCAGCGAGCCGTCCTCGGTGGTCGGCGCCATCCGTGCCGTCGCCCGCGGCGAGCGCGCCATGAGCGACGACGTCGCGCATATCCTGGCCGAGGACAGCCTGTCGTCGGGTTCGGTGCTGGATCAGTTGGGGGAGCGCGAGATCGAGATTCTGCGCCAGTTCGCCGGCGGCGCCACTACCGAGCAGATCGCGGCGCATCTCAATCTCAGTGTGAAGACGGTGCAGAACTATCACTACCTGATCAAGACCAAGACCGGCGCACGCACGGATGCGCAGCTGGTACGGCTGGCCGCAACCTGCGGTCTGACGAGGATCTAGCAGCAGAGCTGCCGCACCACCGCGGTCCCTTGAGGCTCGTCAATCTGCCGGGCAGATTGGAACGGAGAGCATCCGGCGCCGGTTAACACGGCAAAGGAGTCCAGGGTCATGAGTAAGGGTCATCACAAGTCAGTCGACCATCCCTCCATTATTACAGTAGGTGAGCTGATCGACGAGCTCTGCCGCCTGCCGGACACGGCCGTCGTCCACTTCCGCTGCCCCATGCTCGGCCAAGAGCTGGCATTCGAGCGCCTTCGAAAGCGGTCAAAGGACGACGTCGAGATCGCGATCAATGCGTATCCGGAGAGCCGGGTCGTGCCATCGTCGGAGTCCGCCCTCCACGCCCGAAGGCACTCCGCTTCCTCGGCCTCGCTTCGCAACGGTGCCGTTCTCAACAAAGTGAGAAGTTGATCGGCCGCACCGCGAATTCAATGGTCCAGCGGCCTCAGACCGCCTTCAGACCGCGCAGCAGCAGCGCCAGCGTCGCGTCGACGCGCGCGGCAAGATCGGCATCCTTCCACTCCTCGGCATGAGCCGGATGGTGGAAACGGACAGTCGCATCGAAGATCGCGCGCGCGGTGATCTTCGCGTCGGCGACGTCAAACACGCCCTGCTTAACGCCGTCGCTCAGGATCGCCGCGATCTGGTCGATCATGGTGTCCTTGTGACACTTCACGGCCGCGCAGGCCTCGCGTGCCAGCGTCAGGTAGGTCTCGAACATCTCGGGATCGTCGAGCACGCGCGAACGCTTGGCAGCGAACAGGGTGCGCAGCCAACGCTCGAGCCTGGCCGGCGCCGGACCCTGCTCCTCGACGATCGCGCGCAACGGCGCGTCGATGCGGTCCAACCAGCGCTTGGCGACTGCCTCGCGCAGCGAGGCCTTGCTGGGGAAATGGCGGTAGACGCTGCCGTGGCTCACATCGAGCGCACGGGCCACGTCGACCACGGTGGCCTTGGCAAGTCCGAAGCGCCTGAGCACGTCCTCGGTGACGTCGAGGATCCGCTCCGGCGTCAAGACAACAGCTTCATTCATGCCAGCACCATGTTCCCGTTGAGGGCTCAGTTTCCCGGCAGTAGGGCTGCTTCCGAAGCGCCCTGGCCGGTCGTTTCGGAAAGCCTATGCCCTAATGAGGCAGTTTTGCAGCCTGCGCCGCGATCTGGCGCGCCACCAGCAGATTGAGCCAATGCCCAATCGCGCCGGTCAAATTGAGGATTTCGGTCGTCATCGTCTTAAGTCTCCATTCGTCCGCGGTCCCGTTCTTCAATTCGCCCGCCGATCCGCTTCGGATGTCGGGCTCCCCGGGGCTTGTCGCGGGACGCCCAACCAGAGCGTCCGGAAACGGATATACACGTCTCGATGACAGATTTCAATATCTGTCAGTCAATGATCCGTGATTGACAGCTCATTTTTGTCCCCCGCGAACCGGTCCGGTGGATAGTCCGGCGATCCCGCTCTTTGGCAGGTCAGACCGTTTGTTTCGCCCTGTCCGCTCTGTTAAATCACGGCGTAAAAAGCATTTTGGCCGGCGCCGCCTCCTCAGGATCGCCCGCCCACCTTCCTGGAGCCATCAGATGATCCCCCGCTACACTCGTCCCGAAATGGCCTCGATCTGGGAGCCGCAGACCCGGTTCAAGATCTGGTTCGAGATCGAGGCGCATGCGGCGGACGCCCTAGCCGAGCTTGGAACCATCCCCAAGGAGGCGGCCAAGACGGTCTGGGCCAAGGCCAGGAACGCCACCTTCGACGTCGCCCGCATCGACGAGATCGAGCGCGAGACCAAGCACGACGTCATCGCCTTCCTCACCCATCTCGCCGAGATCGTCGGCCCCGAGGCGCGCTTCGTGCACCAGGGCATGACCTCCTCCGACGTGCTCGACACCTGCCTCAACGTGCAGCTCACCCGTGCCGCCGACCTCCTGCTCGCCGACCTCGACAAGGTGCTGGCCGCGCTGAAGAAGCGCGCCTTCGAGCACAAGATGACGCCGACCATCGGCCGCAGCCACGGCATCCATGCCGAGCCGGTGACCTTCGGCCTCAAGCTCGCTTACGCCTATGCCGAGTTCACCCGCGCCAAGGAGCGCCTGATCGCGGCGCGCAAGGAAGTCGCGACCTGCGCCATCTCAGGCGCCGTCGGCACCTTCGCGCAGATCGATCCGCGGGTCGAAGAACACGTGGCGAAGGCCATGGGCCTCGTGCCCGAGCCGATCTCGACCCAGGTGATCCCGCGCGACCGCCATGCGATGTACTTCTCGACCCTCGGGGTGATCGCCTCTTCGATCGAGCGGATCGCGGTCGAGATCCGCCACATGCAGCGCACCGAGGTGCTGGAGGCCGAAGAGTTCTTCTCCGAGGGGCAGAAGGGCTCCTCCGCCATGCCGCACAAGCGCAACCCGGTGCTGTCGGAGAACCTCACCGGCCTCTCGCGCATGGTGCGCGCCTATGTGACGCCGGCGCTGGAGAACGTCGTGCTCTGGCACGAGCGCGACATCTCCCACTCCTCGGCCGAGCGCATGATGGGCCCGGATGCGACCGTCACGCTCGACTTCGCGCTGGTGCGCCTCGCCGGCCTGATCGACAAGCTGCTGGTGTACCCCGCCAACATGCAGAAGAACCTCGACCGCCTCGGCGGCCTCGTGCATTCGCAGCGCGTGCTCCTGGCGCTGACGCAAAAGGGCGCGAGCCGCGAGAATGCCTACAAGCTGGTGCAGCGCAACGCCATGCCGGTCTGGCGCGGCGAAGGCGATTTCCTCCAGCTCCTGAAGAAGGACGTGGAGGTGCGGAAGCATCTCTCGGACGCCGAGATCGAGGCGCAGTTCGACCTCGGCTATCACCTCAAGCACGTCGACACGATCTTCAAGCGCGTGTTCGGCGAGTCATAGAATCGTAGGGTGGGTTAGCCTTGCGGCCTGCGCGAAGCGCAGTCCGCGGGGCGTAACCCACCTCTTTCGCTCACGCGGAGACAAACAGTGGTGGGTTACGCTACGCTAACCCACCCTACAAACGACGACAAAGAAACGGATCCCCCATGCCCATCGTCAACCGCGTTGCCGCTCTCTCCGACGAAATGGCCGCCTGGCGCCATGACTTCCACGAGAACCCCGAGCTGCTCTACGAAGTCCACCGCACCGCCGGCATCGTCGCCGATCGCTTGCGCGAATTCGGCTGCGACGAGGTGGTGACCGGCATCGGCCGCACCGGCGTGGTCGGGGTGATCCGCGGCCGCAAGTCCGCCTCAGGCAAGACCATCGGCCTGCGCGCCGACATGGACGCGCTGCCGATCATGGAAACGTCGGGTGTGCCCTACGCCTCGAAAGTCCCTGGCAAGATGCACGCCTGCGGCCATGACGGCCACACCGCGATGCTGCTCGGCGCCGCAAAGTACCTGACCGAAACGCGCAATTTCGACGGCACGGCAATCATGATCTTCCAGCCCGCCGAGGAAGGCGGCGGCGGCGGCAAGGCCATGGTCGAGGACGGGCTGATGACGCGCTGGAACATCCAGGAAGTCTACGGCATGCACAACATGCCGGGCCTGCCGGAGGGCCATTTCGCCACCACGCCCGGTGCAATGCTCGCCTCCTCCGACAACATCCAGATCACGGTCCACGGCAAGGGCGGCCACGCCGGCGCCGGCCCGCACAAATCCGTCGACAGCGTGCTGATCGGCTCGCAGATCGTGAATGCGCTGCAATCGATCGTGGCGCGCAACGTCGATCCGCTCAAGTCCGCCGTCATCTCGATCACGCAATTCCACTCCGGCACGGCCTTCAACATCATTCCGGAGATCGCCGAGCTCGGCGGCACCGTGCGCACGCTCGACCCTGAAGTGCGCGATCTCGTCGAACGCCGCATCGGCGAAGTCGCCGAGAGCGTCGCCCGCGCCTATGGCGGCTCGGCCGAGACCAAATATACGCGGATGTACCCGGTGACCATGAACCATGCCCGCGAGGCCGGCCTTGCCGCCGACGTCGCCCGCGACATCGTCGGTGCCGACCGCGTCAACGACAAGTTCATTCCGATGATGGGCGCCGAGGACTTCTCCTTCATGCTGGAGGCGCGTCCCGGCGCGATGGTGCTGGTCGGCATGGGCGACGGCAACGAGTGCCACCACCCGGCGTATGTGTTCAACGACAACATCCTGGGCCACGGCGCCTCGTTCTGGGCGCGCCTGGTCGAGACGCGGATGCCGGCGTAGAAAATATCTGGGACGCAGATCTCGGAGAGTGGGCAAAGCGAAGCGTGCCCACCAGTTCTCTCAACCATACAGAGATCGTGGGCACGGCGCGTTGCGCCTTTGCCCACCCTACGAATGCGAAGCTTGTAGCCGGGTGAGCGAAGCGACTGCCGGGACAGCTGGCTTCCCGGATATCGCTTTCGCTCATCCGGGCGACAATCCAGCGCAAGCACCTACTTCTGCACCACCTCGTGCCGCATCACGAACGGCGCGAGCAGCGTGTGCACCTCGGCCGCAATCGTCTCGCGCTGATCCGGCGGCAGGCCGACAAGCGTGACGGTCGCGATCGAGCCGTGGCTGCCATGGGCGCCGACCTTGACCCTGCAATCGATGCCGCGCTCGACCAGCGGCGCTAGCACTTTGGCGAATACGCGCTCCGCCGCGTCCCAGCGCAGTTGCGGCTTGAACACCTTGCCGACGCCCGTCACGGGCATCGGATCGATCGGAATCACCTGCACCGGGACGGCGGCGCGCTCCGGCGTGCGCTCGCGCACCCACGATTCCAATTCGCCCGGCTCGACCTTGGCGCCCGGCTTCAGCTGCACATATCCCACGGGCAATTCGCCGGCATAGGCGTCGGGCTGGCCGACCACGGCGGCAAAGCCGACCGCGGGATGGCGGAACATGATCTCCTCGATCGGCGCCGGATCGATGTTGTGACCGCCCCGGATCACGAGGTCCTTGGCGCGGCCGGTGATCCAGAGATAGCCGTCGGCATCGAGGCGGCCGAGATCACCGGAATTGACCCAGACCTCGTCGACGAAGGCACCCTTGTTGTGCTCGTCGTTGAGATAGCCGCTGAACACGCCCGGCCCGGCCATGATGACCACGCCGATCTCGTCCGGCTTGCAGTCGCGGATCAGGCGGCCGTCGGCGTCCAGCTGCACGATGCGCACGCGCGAATAAGGCATCGGCAAGCCGACCGAGCCGAGCCGGATCGGTCGCGCCGGATAAGCCAGCGTGTGCACGCTCGAGGTCTCGGTCATGCCGTAGACCTCGACCACCGGCAACTTCAGCTTGTCCTGGATCGCCGAGCCGACGGCGACGGGGATCGCCGAGCCGCCGCCGGCCGCATATTTCAGGCTGGAAATATCCGCATTGCCGGGCGGCACCGCGAGCGTCGCAGCCAGCACCGTCGGCACGCTCGACAGCGCCTCGGGCTTGTAGCGCTCGACCAGTCCCCAGATATTCTTCACCGCATTCGGATTGCGCCAGCCGCCCGGCGACAGCACGACCAGCGAGCCCCCGCCCGACAGCGTCGTCAGCACCTGTGTCAGCGAGCCTCCGACGTGAAACAGCGGCATGCCGAACAGCAGATTGACGCCGGGCCTTCCCTTCAGCAGCAGATTGAGCGCCCAGGCCTGATAGACCTGGTTGGCATGGGTGTGCCGCACCAGCTTCGGCGTGCCGGTGGTGCCGCCGGTGTGAAAATAGGCTGCGATGTCACGGCCGAGAATCTTGCGCCCGCTGACGAGCCGGTCGGACGGCTGCTGCTTGATCAGGTCGCCAAAGGCGAAGATGCCCTTGTCAGGATCGCCGCCGCCGAACACCTGCACGATCGCCTTGAGGTGCTTGAGCTGCGGGCGGATCTGCTCGACCTTCTGCCAGATGTCGGTGCCCGGCATCGGCCCGAGCGCCACCAGGATCTTGGTGTTCGCAGCTTCCAGGATTTCCGCGATCTGGTGCGGCTCCAGCAGCGGATTGACGGGATTGGCGATGCCGGCGGCCTCCGCACCGAACAGCGTCACGAAAGCATCGGGCACCAGCGGCAGCATGAAGCTGATGACGTCGCCCTTTTCCGCGCCGAGCGCGTGAAACATGTTGGCAGCCTGCGTGACGCGCGCGATGAAATCGCGGTACGTGACCACGGCCGGCGTGTCGGCGGGATCGGCATTCTGCAGGAACTGAATCGCCGCGCCGTCGGGGTTACGCTCGGCACCCAGCTTGATGGCATCATAGGTGCTCTCGGCCGCAATGCGCTCTGCGTAAGGGACCTGCTCGAAAGCGCGGACGTCCGCGTCCGTCAAAAGTTCCGGATAGTCGTTGCCGATAAGCCGATCGAGCGCATGGATGCCCGCCATGGAATTCCGTCCTCCCTCAGATGCATGTCCCCCGCCCGCTGTCTTTTGACATCTTGTTCGGCGAGGCCTCGACCAATGGCCGGTCGAGCGAGCGCAGAATGATGGATGATTTGCCGTTCGTCCATGGCCTTACCCGCTGCGGCGGCGGGCCTCGATCGACACCGGAATTGAACCTTCACACCCAATCCCGGGACCAAGAACTGGCGTCGGATTCGCCGGCCAGCGTCCTGCCGCAAGACTTGAGGTGATCATGCCTAGGCATCGGAGCAAGTTCATCACCGCCCTCGGCTTAGCGCTCGCCATGGCAGCGGCGATCGCCATGCCGGGCGCGGCGTCGGCCGACGCCCAGCTCGACAAGATGCGAGTCAAGGTCGCGGCTTTCATTGCCGACAAGATGGAGAAGCTGGGCGGATCGCGCATCGTCTATCGGGTGGACGCCGACGGCTTGCGCGTGGCAGCCGTCGCGGATCTGCGCGACGACGTCTACAAGATCCTGCGCGAGGGCCGGATCGCCTTCTCCGGCCTCGTGATCCGCGACGGCGGCGTCGAGGTGAATATCCGCGAGGCGAAGGGCCGCGAACAGCTCACACGCAAGCTCGCCTCGGCAGCGGAGGGGTTGCCAACGCACGCGCTCACCGTCAGCGGCAGTGGCGACGGACCGGTCAGGCTGGCGCCGACCGAGGCCGCATCCGCCGCTCGGCTGCACGAATTGGTCGACGATTGCATCGCCATGATCGAGCAGCGCCTCAAGGACGCCGGCGTCACGCTCGCCAGCGTCCAGCCCGAGGGCGCAGATCGCATCCGTATCTTCCTGCCTGGTACGACCGAGCCCGAGCGCATCACCGCGATCTTCGCCAGGAAGGTCAAGGTCAGCTTCCGCCAGGTCGACCTCTCGATGCCTGCCGAGCAGGCGCAGCGGGGCGCGCCGCCGGACGGCACGGAAGTTCTGCTCGGCTTCAAGGACAACCAACCCTACCTCGTCGCCAAGCACAGCGCGCTCGACGGGGACGACATCAGCTCCGCAGGTCCGGGATTCGCAATCGGCACGAACGAGCCCATCGCCTCGTTCCGCTTCAACGGCCGCGGCACGCGGCGCTTCGCCCACATCACCAGCGAGAACGTCGGCAAGCCCTTCGCCATCGTGCTCGACGACAAGGTGATCTCCGCCCCCGTGATCCGCGAGCCGATCACCGGCGGCTCGGGCCAGATCTCCGGAAACCTGACGCTGGAAGAAGCCAACAGCGTCGCCATGATGCTCCGGGCCGCTTCGCTGCCGGGGCGCCTTGGCCTCGTCGAGCAGCAGGTCGTGCAGCCCGCCACGAAGCCGTAGGCCGAAGCTCGTCCGGCGCCCCCCGCCTGGGGTGCATTTACCCTCCGCGACGCCGCCTCCCGGTCCGAATCACGGCCGCCACGGCCTGATGGGCAACCGACGGGCAATTGCCGAAAGCCCCGATCGGGCTAGAATTTGCCTCTTGCGACATGGCGGCCGAAGGCTTCATTTCAGCCGGCCGTCATCCGATTTCGGCTATAGGTGTCGAGCACACCGACCAGGACTGAAGGCCTTACGCGGGGTTAGTACCATGCCGTCCGGCAGCGCAGACATTTCCTCGATCCTCGACCGCATTCTCGACGCGGCCACGGACAATCTCAGGATCGCGAAGATCCTGGTTCAGATGGGCCTCGATCCCAACGACGTCACCTACGACGCGATCTTCAACCGGCTGCTGGAAATCTTCGTCAGCAACATCACGCTGGCCAATATGTTCGCCGTGGTCGGGGCGGTCTTCTTTGTCGCCACGCTCTTGATGCGGACGATGGTGCCGCTGCGCGTCGCCAACATGGTCGGCTGCGCGTTCTTTGCCATCTTCGGCGCACTCTCTGCCAACGTCGCAACGTTCCTGCTCTACCTGCTGATGCTTCCGATCAACGCCCTGCGCCTCCGGCAGATGCTCAAGCTGGTCAAGAAGGCGCGCCATGCCGCCGAAGGCGACATGTCGATCGAATGGCTGAAGCCGTTCATGACCGAGCGCCGATATCGCCGTGGCGACACGCTGTTCAAGCTGGGCGATCCCGCGAAGGAGATGCTCCTTACGGTCACCGGCAAGTTCCTGGTCAAGGAGATCAACGTCGAGATTGGGCCCGGGGCGCTGATGGGCGAGCTCGGCTTCCTCACGCCCGACAACCGGCGCACCGGAACGATTCAATGCATCGAAGACGGCCAGGTGCTGACGATCACCTATGACCGGCTGCTCGAGATCTACTTCCAGGATCCGCAGTTCGGCTATTACTTCCTGGTGCTGACCAGCCAGCGCCTCCTGCAGAACATCGATCGCCTGCAGAAGCAGCTGGCCACGGAACGGGCCGCCACGACCAACAGGATCGCGTGAACGTGGGCAGCCCACGCCGGGCCGCATCATGTCGGTCCCGGAATTCTGCGGATGCCGCTGGTACCTGGCTCCCCTGCCATGACGCCGAGCGGCCCCGCCGCAAAACCGCCCCAAAAACCGAATGGTAACCATGGCGCCCTAAGGTGACGACGTGACCCATTCTCCGACCATCCTGGTGTTCGATTCCGGCCTTGGCGGGCTCACGGTGCTCCGTGAGGTCGTGGCCGCGCGCCCGGAAGCGGACTTTGTCTACGTCGCCGACGACGCCTTCTTCCCCTACGGCCACCACGGCGAGGACGAGATCATCGCCCGCGTCGTGCCGCTGATGGGGGAGCTGATCGGCACGCACGACCCTGATATCGTCGTCATCGCCTGCAACACCGCGTCCACCCTGGTCCTGTCGCACTTGCGCGCCGCTTATTCCGTGCCGTTCGTCGGCACCGTGCCGGCGATCAAGCCGGCCTGCGCGCGGTCGAGGACCCGCCGCGTCTCGGTGCTCGGCACCAAGGGCACGGTGAGGCGCGAATACACCAAAGCTCTGATCCGCGATTTCGCGCAAGGCTGCGAGGTGACGCTGGTCGGCTCGCCCGAACTCGCCTCGCTCGCCGAGGCCGCGCTCGGCGGCGCTTCCGTCAGCGACGGCGACATCCTGGCCGAGCTCGCGCCCTGCTTCGTCGGCGATACCGCGGATGCCGGCGCACGCACCGACACCGTCGTGCTCGCCTGCACGCATTATCCGCTGCTGCTCGACCGGCTGAAACGGCTGGCGCCCTGGCCGGTGGACTGGATCGATCCCGCGCCGGCGATCGCCCGGCGCGTCTCCGACTTGCTCGGTCCGCGCAGCGCAGACATCGCACAGGCCGGCGCCGAGATGATCTTCACCTCGAACCGCGTGCACGGCCTTTCGGCCACGCTGACGCCGTTCTTCGGCGGACGCGCGCTGGCCTGACTTTCCGCCTCGGCGCCGCGCTGCTACGTTTTGCCGTCGTCCCCAAGCTGCAGGTCTTTCGATGTCGGTCCCGTCCACGCCACTCAACCGTCTCCGCCAATTGTGGAGCGAGGGCCGCCCCGCCTTCGGTGCGATCGCGACCATCCCGAGCGTGCAGATGGTGCAGATCATGGCGCGCTCGCTCGATTGGATCATCGTCGATCTCGAGCACGGCCCGATCGGATTGACCGAAGCGCATGCGATGATCGCCGCCACCACGGGCACGCCGTGCACGCCCCTGGTGCGGATCGCGGCGAACGAACCGTGGCTTGCGAAGGCGCCGATGGACATCGGCGCCTTCGGCATCAACTTCCCGATGATCACCAGCCGCGCGGACGCCGAGAAGGCGGTGCGCAGCGTGCGCTATCCGCCGCGCGGCGACCGGCTCTGGGGCCCGTTCCACGCCCCGTTCCGGTGGGGCCAGTCGATGCCGGACTACATGGCCAGCGCCGACGACGAGATGATCTGCATGGTCACCATCGAGCATGTCGATGCCGTCACCCGCATCGACGAGATCATGGCGACGCCCGGCATCGACGTCGCGGTAATCGGCCCCGGCGATCTCGCCACGTCCATTAACAAGCGCGGCCAGATGGACGACCCGGAGCTGCTGGAGCTGATCGCGCGCGCCGAGGCCGGCATCCTCAGAAGCGGCGTGCCGATCGGCGGCGTCGCCCGCACCGCAGATCAGGCCAACGCCCTGATCGACCGCGGCTACCGTGCAATCGCGCTCGGCTTCGACTGGTCTCTATTCCAGCGCGGCATCATGGCGGCGTTCGAGGGAATCAAGCTCTGAATAGCGGCAACGAGGGTGATCGGCCTTGCCGGAACCGCGGGCGCTGCCGGGATGCGCAGTTCAGAAGAAACAGGCTCGAGCGACTTTGCGCGAATGACGCCAAGACTCAATGCAACAAGTCATTGAAAATGATATAGATTTTTGTCACTACCAAGCCGGCAGCGCCGCCAGCGCCGTGATGCGGCGAACCGGCCGCCCCCAAGCGGGTTGGTTCATGCTAGAGCGAGCGGGCGGGCCCCGCTCGCTGCACATATTTTGAGCTTTGATTTGGAAGCGAAAGACCAATGCGCGGGACGCCCAAAACCATATCGCTGCGGCGTCGCCTGATCTGCGACCTGATGCATGCCTCGATGGGCGTGCCTTTCGTTTCACTCTCCCGCTCGCTCAATATCCGTCCCCTGCTTGAGGCCCGCGCACGCGCAACGGCACCTGCCGGTTGGGCCGCGATGTTCGTCAAGGCTTTCGCCCTGGTTGCGCGGGACGAGCCGATCCTGCGCACTGTCTACGTCAAATGGCCTTGGCCGGGCCTCTACGAGCTGCCGAAAAGCGTCGCGACGGTCGCGATCGCGCGGGTGGACGATGGCGAGGAATGCGTGCTGCCCCAACGAATTGCGGCTCCCGAGGCCCTTTCACTGGCAGCGATCGACGCCGAGATCCGGCGCGGCAAGACGGCCCCGATCGAGGACGTCCCGATGTTCCGCAAGATCATGCGGGCGACCCGCCTGCCGCTGCCGCTGCGCCGCTTGTCCTGGGCGATCGGCCTGAATTTCGGCCGGCAGCGCGGCAATTGGTTCGGTAGCTTTGGGATCAGCTCGGTGGCCGCCTATGGCGGCGGTGAGCTTCATCCGATCACACCCGGCCCCTTTGTCGTCAGCTATGGGGTGGTCGAGCCCGACCAGACTATCCATGTCGTGATCCGCTGGGATCACCGGGTCACGGACGCTGCTCCGATCGCCCGGGTCCTGACCCGGCTGGAACAGGTGCTGAACACTGAAATCGCTGCTGAATTGGGGGCGGCCGGAGCCAAGCCGATCCGGGCGTTAAGAACCTGATTCTGGGTCCATTCGCATTGACAGCGAGCCCCAAACTCCCCTAAAAGCCGCCTGCTCGCGGGCCGATTTCGGCCCGCGAAGCGTTTCGCGACCCGTGGTCCACTCCCTTAAGCTTTGGGGATCGGGCCTGTCGGTGCCGGGCCTAGGTCCGTCACACAGGAGGGCGCGTTTCCTCAAACCATGACCTGAAGAGGACGCGATGACTAAGCGCAGTGAGGCGAAGTACAAGATTGATCGCCGTATGGGCCAGAACATCTGGGGCCGCCCGAAGAGCCCCGTGAACCGTCGTGAATACGGCCCCGGCCAGCACGGCCAGCGCCGCAAGGGCAAGCTCTCCGACTTCGGCGTGCAGCTGCGTGCCAAGCAGAAGCTGAAGGGCTACTACGCCAACATCAGCGAGCGCCAGTTCCACGGCATCTATGTCGAGGCGAGCCGCCTCAAGGGTGACACCGGCGAGAACCTGATCGGCCTCCTGGAGCGTCGTCTCGACGCGGTCGTGTACCGCGCCAAGTTCGTCTCCACGATCTTCGCCGCACGCCAGTTCATCAACCACGGCCACATCAAGGTGAATGGCCGCAAGGTCAACATCTCGAGCTACCAGCTCAAGGTCGGCGACGTCGTCGAGGTCAAGGAAGCTTCCAAGCAGCTCGCCCACGTGCTCGAAGCCAGCCAGCTCCCCGAGCGCGACACGCCCGACTATCTCGAAGTCGACCACGGCAAGATGACCGCCAAGTACATCCGGATTCCTGGCCTCTCCGACGTGCCGTTCCCGGTGCAGATGGAGCCCCATCTGGTCGTCGAATTCTATTCGCGCTGATATCTTCGCGATCCATTGCTCAAAGGCCCCGGTTTCCGGGGCCTTTTTATTGTGATAACCTGGTTTCGATGTCCCAGACGACCGACCAGCTCGCCAACATCACCCCATCGGCAACGCCTTCCGAGGCGGAGCTTGAAGCATGGGCCAAGCTGCCCCGTGACGAGCAAGTCCGCCGATATCAGGCACTGTTCGCCCAGCCTGATTGCAACAACTTCACCTCGGACACGCCGGACGACATCCTCGCTGCCGCGCGCCAACGTGTTGCTCAGCGCCGCCATGGCTGAGTATCGGCTATCGGAGCGCACCCGAGCCGACCTGATCGCCATCTACGACTTCACCGAGAGCCGGTTCGGCAAATATCAGGCTGAAGCTTATTACGCGGGTCTTGTCCGTTCCTTCGGACTTCTTGCCGACTTTCCCCTGAGCGGCCAGCAAGTGGATGAACTCGCGGCCAGCCCGACCACGTCGAAATCCGCGCCATTCTTCACGGCGCACAAGACATCAGACCGCAATTGTTCGACTAGATGAAATGACGAGATCAGCCATGCTCTACACCCCTCCCCCTGTTGACCCCAAGGCGCCGCCGGTGCGCATCAATCTGCTCTCGGACACGCAGACCAGGCCGACGCTCGGGATGCGCGAGGCCATGGCGCGCGCGGAGGTCGGGGACGAGCAGGTTGGCGATGATCCGACCGTGAACGCGCTGTGCGAGCGCGTGGCCGATCTGCTCGGCAAGGAGGCGGCGGTCTACATGCCGTCGGGCACCATGTGCAACGTCACCGCGACGCTGGTGCATTGCCGCCCCGGCGACGAGATCCTCGCCCACGAGACCGCGCATATCATCGCCCGCGAAGGCGGTGCGCATGCGGCGATCGGCGGCTTCCAGGTGACGCAGTTGAAGGGACCAGACGGCCAGTTCACGCCAGAGACCTTTCGCAAGGCGCTGCACCCGCGCACGCGCTACCAGCCGCCGCAGACCGTCGTCAGCGTCGAGCAGACCGCAAATATCGGCGGCGGCACGATCTGGAAGAAGGCCGCGCTCGACGAGATCGTGGCGATCGCCAGGCAGCACGGCCTCGTCACCCACATGGATGGCGCGCGCCTGCTCAACGCCACCGTCGCCAGCGGCATCTCCCCGCGCGACATGACGGCAGGCTGGGATTCGGCCTGGATCGATTTCTCCAAGGGCCTGGGCGCGCCGATCGGCGGCGTGCTCGCGGGCTCGCGCGCCTTCATCGATGCGGTCTGGCAGTGGAAGCAGCGCCTCGGCGGCTCGATGCGCCAGGCCGGCATTTGCGCCGCCGCCTGCATCTACGCGCTCGACCATCATGTCGAGCGCCTGGCCGACGACCATGCCAATGCGCGCGCGCTCGCCCGCGGTCTGTCGCAGATCGCAGGGATCGAGGTCCAGGAGCCCGAGACCAACCTCGTCTTCTTCAAGCCCGACGGCGCCGGCATTGCCGGCGACAAGATGGTCGCAGCGCTGCGCCTGCGCGGCGTCACGCTTGCGATGATGGACGGACGCATCCGCGCCTGCACCCATCTCGACGTCAATGCGGCCCAAATCGAGGAGACGATTGGATATGTCCGCGAGATCGTACGCGGCGCCTAAGCATGATCCGGAAAGCCGCGAAGCGGTTTTCCGGAAGGATCATGCGTAAACATCACCTAAAGCGCGATGACGGTTCATCCAAATCTCATCGCGCTTTGGTCAGCGTTCCATCGCCTCATAGACCAGCCGCTTCAGCTCGTCCTGGATCAGACCCCGCTGCGAAGGCGACTGCATCATGCAGATGACGAACATGTCGTCGGCAGGGTCGATGAAGAAGAAGGTGCCGCCGACGCCATCCCAGCGATATTCGCCTGCGGGCAGCAGCGGCTTCGCGTGCGTGCGAACGGCAAAGCCAAGACCAAAGCTGCTGTCGGAGCCCGGAAAATAGAATTCCGGATCTCTCGCGATCCCATTGGCTCCGTCGAGCTGGTCCGACGCCATCAGCGCCACGGTCTCGCGCTTGAGATAGCGGCGACCTTCGAGCTCGCCGCCATTGAGCAGCATCTGTGCAAAACGTGCATAGTCGCCGATGGTACCGACCATGCCCGCACCACCGGATTCCCAGCGACGCGGCGCGGTCGCCTCGATGATGCCGGCGACCGGACGGTCGAACCAGTCGCCGGGCAAGGGTTCGGCGATCAGCGGCCGCCTGGCATGGTCGGCGACGAAGAACGCCGTATCCCGCATGCCGAGGGGATCGAGCAGCCGCTCCTTCTCGAACTGATAGAGCGACCGGCCCGAGGCCGCCTCGATCACCCGGCCCAGCACGTCGGTGGAATGGCCATAGTCCCACAGCGTCCCCGGCTGCTCGGCCAAGGGCAATCGCGCGAGCCGCTCGGCGAATTGCGCATTGTCGGGATCGCCGTCGAACAGGCCGGCTTCCGTATAGAGCCTGCGGACGGGACTGCTGCCGTAGAAGCCATAGGTGATGCCGGACGTATGCCGGAGCAGATCGCGCACCGTGATCGGTCGCGCCAGCGGCTGGAGGGCCAGCTTGCCGTCTGCTTGCGGGACGCCGACCTGCACATCGGCGAAGGCCGGAACGTATCTCGCGACGGGGTCATCGAGAGCGAGCTTGCCGTCGTCGACCAGCATCATCGCCGCCACCGAGGTGATCGGCTTCGACATCGAATAGAGACGGAAGATGGTGTCGTCCGTCATTGGCTGCGCCGTCGCGACGTTGCGCTGGCCGAACTTGCGGTAGAGTACGGGCTTGCCGTGCTGCTGGATCAGAAGGATCGCGCCGGGAATCCTGCCGGCGGCGACCGCCTCGTCGAGCACCGCATTGACGCGCGCAAGTCCCGCCCTCGAGAAACTGGGGCCAGCCGGCGCTTCAGCACGAAGCTGGCTCGCCGCGCCGGCCAGCAGGACAAAGGCGGCGGCGAGGACGATCCGAACGAACGCCTCACTTCTCCATGGCTTCATAGACCAGCTGCTTCAGGGTTCGCTGCACGCGCTGGCGCTCGCTCGGGGTCTGCTCCAGCAGCAGGAAGAACATGTCCTGCTTGCGATCAACCACCAAATAGCAACCGCTGGCGCCGTCCCATTTCAATTCCCCGAGATCGCCGGGCGGCGGAGGTTTGGCATTACCCGGATCGGTGCGCACGGCAAACCCAAGTCCCATGCCAAAACCGTCACCGGGAAAATAGAAGTAGTCCCGCTCAACGCCGGAGTCCTTGCCGGCATGGTCCGATGCCATCAGCTCAAACGTCTGCGGGCTGAGATAGGTCTTGCCCTCGAACGTTCCTCCATTGACCAGCATCTGCGCAAAGCGGGAAAAGTCCGCCATGGTCGAAACCATGCCGCCGCTGGCGGATTCCCACTTCTGGCGAACCTCAGTCCTGTACTCGCGGCCGACCCGGAAATTGCTGTCGTTCGGTAGCGGCTGGGCGAGCCGTTTCAGCCTCTCCGGTTCGGTGACGAAGAAGCCTGTATCGGTCATACCGAGCGGATCGAGCAGCTTTTCCTTCTCGAGTTCGAACAATGTCTTCCCGGACACGATTTCCATGATCCGTGCCAGAATGTCAGTGGAATGGCCGTACTGCCAGAGTGCGCCGGGTTGATTGTGCAGCGGCAACTTGGCGATCCGCTCGGCGAACTCGGCGAGATCGAATTCGCCCGCGTAGATGTTAGCGTCGCGATAGGCCTTGCGAACCAGACTATCGCCGTAGAAACCGTAGGTTATCCCGGAGGTATGGCGCATCAGATCGAGAATGGTGATGGGCCGGGCCAGTGGTACCAGCTCAAGCGTCTTGGTGCCGTCCTCGGCCTTCTTCTCCTCACCGACCTTCACATTTGCAAAGGAGGGAATGTATTTCGAAACGGGATCGTCGAGCTTGATCTTTCCGTCCTGGATCAGTTGCATCGCCACAACGGAGGTGATCACCTTGGTTAGCGACGACAGGCGGAAGATGGTCTTGTCGGTGATCGGCGCCTTGCTGACGACGTCCTGCACGCCGAAGACCTCGTGATAGACCGGCTTGCCATGCTGCTGGATCAGCACGTTCGCACCGGCGATCTTGCCGGTCGCGACCTCGTTCTTGAAGAACTCGGTGATCTTGGCGAGCTTGTCCTGGTTGAAGCGCGCGCCGGCCGGTATCTCGTAGGTGCCCTCCGCCCGCGCCGGCGATATCGCGCCAAGCGACACCAGCACGCCGCAAGCCAGCGCATATAACCCAGATCGTGAAATCATATCCCCTCCCGGAACATGGTCCGGCGGAGTGTACCGGCGGCGCCATCAGGCACAAGGGCTGCCATGTCGCGCGAGCGCCCCGGCATGAAGCTTGGCGCTCGGCTCGGAGAAGCAACAGAACACCACGCGTGCAACGGAGGGAGATGCAGAGAGCCCTTCGATCACCGTGCGCACGGCGATATTTGCGGCTCGATCGGCAGGAAAGCGATAAATACCGGTCGAAATCGCCGGAAACGCCACCGAGGTCAGCTCGTGCGTCCCGCACAGCTCCATGGAGCACCGATAGCAGGAGGCGAGCAGATCGTCCTCGCCAAACCTGCCGCCATTCCAGACCGGCCCGACGGTGTGGATCACATGGGCGGCCTTGAGCCGGTAGCCGTTGGTGATCTTGGCATCGCCGGTCTTGCAGCCGTGGAGCAGGCGGCATTCGACGACCAGATCGGGCCCGGCAGCCCGATGGATGGCGCCGTCCACGCCGCCCCCCGCCAAGGAGCGACGTGTTGGCGGCGTTGACGATGGCGTCAACGCTCAAGGTGGTGATGTCGGCAACGATGACCTCGAGCTCGGCGCCGCCAATCCGGCGCGTCAGCCGGTCATTCATCAGGCCGCGACGACGACGCCCTTCTCGGAGAAGAGCTGCTGCAATTCGCCGGCCTGGAACATCTCGCGGACGATGTCGCAGCCCCCGACGAACTCACCCTTCACATAGAGCTGCGGAATGGTCGGCCAGTTCGAATATTCCTTGATTCCGTTGCGGAGCTCGGCGGATTCGAGGACGTTGAGGCCCTTATAGCCGACGCCGATATGGTCGAGGATCTGGACGACCTGGCCCGAGAAACCGCACTGCGGAAATTGCGGCGTACCCTTCATGAACAGAACCACGTCGTTCGACTTCACTTCGTTGTCGATGAATTCCGCGATGCTCATATCCGTGTCCTTCTGGGGCAGAGCCCTCACCAATATCCCTCGGGCCGGCTCAGCCGATCTAACCCGATACCTGTCTATATATGTAGCCCAAACCGTTGTGCATCCAAAGTAAAATGGCGGCCAAAGGTCCCCAGCGACCGGTTTGGCCGGGGCCGGGCCCATAGGCTGACGACATCAATATCATCGCCGAAGAGGACTTTCATACCGTAACGGAGCCCCTATCTAGGACGAACCTCGGTTGTGGAACCGGGCAACGCCAACAACGTTCTCTTGTCCTGTCTGGAGAAAAACGTGACGAAACCAGCCTCCGCCACGGCCGCCGCCCCGCTTTCGTCACTGTCCGGTCCGGGCGGCCTCGCCCAGACGCTGCAGGACGCGTTCGTTGCCGTCCGCAACGAGACTGAACGCCGGGCAGCGCCGCTCTCGCCGGAGGACCAGCAGATCCAGTCCATGCCCGATGCGAGCCCGGCGAAATGGCATCGGGCGCATACCACTTGGTTCTGGGAGCAGTTCCTGCTCGGCGAGCACGCCGCAGGTTATCGGCCCTTCCACCCCGATTTCGCGTTCCTGTTCAATTCCTATTACGTCAGCGCCGGCCCGCGTCATGCGCGCAATCATCGCGGCGACATCACCCGTCCCAGCGCCGATCAGGTCGGCGCCTATCGCAAATATGTCGATGCGGCCGTGGTCAAATTCTTCCGCGAGGCCGGCGCGGACAAGCTTCGCGAGATCGCGCCGCTGGTGGAGGTCGGCCTAAACCACGAGCAGCAGCATCAGGAATTGATGTTCACCGACATCCTGCACGCATTTGCGCAGAACCCGGTCTATCCGGCCTACGATCCGGACTGGCGCTTTCCCTCGGCGACGCGCACCGGCGATGAATGGCTGCAACTCAACGAGGGCATCCACACCGTCGGCCATGTCGACGGCGGTTTCCATTTCGACAATGAGAAGCCCGCCCATCGCGCCCTCGTGGGCCCGGTCAAGCTGGCACGCAATCTCGTCACCAACGGCGAGTGGCTCGCCTTCATGCGCGACGGCGGCTACCGGACCGCGACGTTGTGGCTGATGGACGGCTTTGCCGCGGCCAGCAAGGACGACTGGCAAGCTCCGGGCCATTGGCGCGAGGTCGATGGCGCATGGCAGGTCATGACGCTCGCCGGCCTCAAGCCGGTCAATCCCGACGCGCCGGTCTGCCACGTCAGCTATTACGAGGCCGACGCCTTCGCGCGCTGGGCCGGAAAGCATCTGCCGACCGAAATGGAATGGGAGGTCGCAGCGCGCACCGGCCAGCTCAACGACGCCTTCGGCATCGTCTGGCAATGGACGCGATCGTCCTACTCACCCTATCCCGGCTACCGCGCCATCGAAGGCGCGCTCGGCGAATACAATGGCAAGTTCATGGTCAACCAATTGGTGCTGCGCGGCTCCTCGCTCGCAACGCCGGAAGGCCATAGCCGTATCACTTATCGGAACTTCTTCTATCCGCACCACCGCTGGCAGTTCACGGGACTGCGGCTCGCCGACTACGAGTAGGCATTCTTATCCGACGACAAATGCGCGCCGGACAGCGCGTTCAGGAGAGTATCATGAATGTGCACGCCAGCGCTTTGGCCGAAGCCCATCTTCCCGACGAGCAGACCACCGCCTTCGCCCGCGAGGCCATCGCGGACCTGTCGCAGCAGCCGAAGAAACTGTCGCCGAAATATTTCTACGACGCGACCGGCTCGGAGCTGTTCGAGGCGATCACGAAGCTGCCGGAATATTATCCGACGCGCACCGAGCTTGCGATCCTGAGGGAGCGCGGCAGCGAGATCGCAAAGATCATCCCGGAGCACGCCGCCCTGGTCGAGTTCGGCGCCGGCGCGACCACCAAGGTCCGCCTGTTGCTGAACCATTGCAGGTTCGCGGCCTATGTCCCCGTCGACATCTCCGGCGACTTCCTGAAGGCGCAGGCGAACGGCCTGAAGCGGGATTTTCCCTCGCTCGGCATCTATCCGGTCGCGGCCGATTTCACCACGCCGTTCGAGCTGCCAAAGCAGGTCGCGTCCATGCCGAAGGTCGGCTTCTTCCCGGGCTCGACCATCGGCAATTTCGAGCCGCAGGAAGCCCAGGCCTTCCTGAACAGCGCCCGCAAGATTCTGGGCCGGGGTGCGCAGATGATCATCGGCGCCGATCTCGAGAAGGACGAGCGCGTGCTGTATGATGCCTACAACGATGCCGCCGGCGTCACCGCGCGCTTCAACCTCAACGTTCTCGTGCGCATCAACCGCGAGCTCGGGGGCAATTTCGATCTGTCCGCCTTCAGCCATCGCGCGATCTACAATCGCGAGCGGCACCGCATCGAGATGCACCTGATCAGCAAGAAGAGCCAGACCGTGCGCCTGCTCGGCACCAGCTTCTCGTTCCGCGCCGGCGAGAGCATCCACACCGAGAACAGCTACAAATACAGCATTGCGCGTTTTGCTGAGCTGGCGCAAGGCGCCGGCTGGCGCGTGCGCGAGAGCTGGACGGATGCGGCCGCGATGTTCTCGGTGCACGCGCTGGAGGTTGCGGAGTAACCTTCCACTTCCCGCTATCTCGGAGTGCTTTCCTGCGGCACATCCTTCGAGACGCCCGCTTTAGGCGGGCTCCTCAGGATGAGGCCGGAGTGCGCGGCAGCAGTGTCCACGCACTTCGGCGCTGATTAGCCTCATCCTGAGGAGACCGCGAAGCGGGCGTCTCGAAGGACGAGGCGTGCGCTCAGACGCTCCACAAGACTAACTACCATGCCGACGAGCGGCCGAGGGCTCAGTGCTCCCGGACCTCCTCCGGTGCCGCTCCCAACGATACCGACTCCCATACCGCGACCACGATCATGATCGCGGTCGTCGCGACCGATAGCCAGAGCGGCGAGAGGTCTGACGCGAACCAGCTCAGCACCAGCAGCAGCGCGATCCCGACGCCGTGCGAGAGCTGGAGGAAGCCGCGGATCGCGTGCTTGAACAGAATGGTGCCGACCAGGAATACCAGGGGCCCACCGATCGTGCTGACGATCGTGCGCATGTCGGAATGTCCGGCCGGGTGTTTCAGCACCAATTCGTCCGACACGGCCGTCAGGATGATGCCGGCGACGATCGGCGTGTGCAGGTAGGTGTAGGCGAGCCGCGCCAGCCGGCCGGATTCGGCGGATTTCGAGATCCGCTCGGAGCCGGCCTCGGCGCCCTTGTGAAAATAGACCCACCACATCGCGATGGCGCCGATCAGCGCCGAGACGAAAGCGAGGATGTTGCTCGCGGTCCATTCCAGCTCGGCGAATGTTGCGCCGTTGACGATGATGGCTTCGCCGAGCGCGATGATGACGAAGAGAGAGCAGCGCTCGGCCATGTGCGCGCCTTCGACGGCCCAGGCCTCGACCGACGAGAAGCCCAGCTTCGGCACCCAGAACCGTGCGGCCGGCGCGATATATTCCCAGCTCACCGCCGCGATCCACAGCCATAGCCGCGTGTCTCCACCGGACAGACCGCCGGCAATCCACAACACGGCGGAGACCGAGAACCAGGTCAGGATGCGGATCGCATTGTGTCGCACTGCGGACCGGTGATGCGGGGTCGCAAACATCCAGAACGCGGTCCGTCCGACCTGCAGGGTCACGTAGGCGATCGCAAACCACAGGCCGCGTCCCTCGAACGCAGTCGGGATCGTGGTCGACAGCACGAGGCCGCCCAGCATCATGGCAAAAAGCAGGATGCGGACCGGCGTCAGCTCCGGATTGAGCCAATTGGTGACCCAGGCGGTGAAGACCCACACCCACCACACCGCCAGGAACAGCACCATGACGTGCACCGCGCCTAGCGGCGTGAAATGGTGCAGCAGCGTGTGCGAAATCTGCGTGACGGCGAAGACAAAGACGAGGTCGAAGAACAGCTCGACAAAAGTGACGCGGCTGTGCTGGTTCGGTCCGGTGACGCGAAACATCGCGCCGCGAGGATTGTCCGCAGCCATCGTCATCCCCCGCTAAACTTGGATCAGGTGCCGGGTGCCCCGGGCCCGCCAGGCACCCCGGTCTGCAGCGCCAGCGCGTGCAGCACGCCGCCCATCTGGCCGCGCAGGGACTGATAGACGATCTGGTGCTGCTGGACGCGGGACTTGCCGCGGAAGGATTCCGAGATCACGGTCGCGGCGTAATGGTCGCCATCGCCGGCGAGGTCTCGGATGGTCACCTCGGCATCGGGGATTGCTGCCTTGATCATCGCCTCGATATCGTGGGCGTCCATGGGCATTCGGGTCGTGCTCCTTGTCTCGGCTGCGAATCAGCCTCGTCGTCGAATCGCTGCCGGGGTCCCCGGCCCGGCAGGGCCAAACTTAGCGTGAACGGCCTTCTAGGTCACGCTTTCCGGCACTATATCCCTGATCGCATCAGGATAAAGGCACGACAAAGTGCCGCGCGTGGCAGATCGATCGAAAAGGCGTGACATCATGAAGCTTCCAGGGCCCGACCACCCCATCACCATCACCGCAAATCCCCGGCGTGTCCGCGTCACGGCTGGCGACATCGTGATCGCCGAGACCGACAAGGCGCTGACCCTGAGGGAAGCCAAATATCCGGCGGTGCAATATGTGCCGCGCCAGGATGCCAACATGGCCCTGCTCGAGCGCACTGAGCGCACCACCCATTGCCCCTACAAGGGCGATGCCAATTATTACAGCGTCAAGGCCAACGGCAAGACGCTCGACAACGCGATCTGGACCTACGAGACGCCCTTCCCCGCCATGGCGGAGATCTCCGGCCATCTGGCGTTCTATCCCGACAAGGTGAAGATCGAGGAAGTGGGGTAGTTTGGGATGCCGTTCCGGGGCGATGCGAAGCATCGAACCCGGAATGACGAGGGAAGAGCTACGCCCTGAAAATCGTCAGCCCGAGGATCAGCAACACTAGGAAGATCACGACGAACACGTAGAACAGGAAGCGGGCGATATCGGCGGAGGCTGCTGAGATGCCGGTGAAGCCGAGCACGCCGGCCACGATCGAAACAAGTAGGAAGATCAGCGCCCATTTCAGGATCGTCATCGCCAGCTCCGCAATCGGTGGCCGCTCGTCTGCGGCCCTTCCACGCCCTCTTTCGCAGACGCTAACATCGCGGAGCGGAGCTGGTTCCTCATCCTGCTGAAACGAGCTTGCTGAAACCGGTTCCCGGCGGCACAGTCCCGCCGGGAGCAAGAGCGCGGGGCGACCATAATGACGATGTCACATTCAGCGACGATCGGCGCGGAGGTGCAGGCCGCGCCGAAGAGCAAGGTGCGCAATTTGGCGATTGATCGCGCCCGCACCTTCCTCACTTTGGTGGTGCTGCTGCATCACGCAGTGATTCCCTATACCTATTTCGGCCATACCGATCCGAGTTATTTCTTCGGCTTCGACATGGTCGTGCTCGCCACCGACAGCTTCTTCATGGCGATGTTCTTCTTCCTGTCGGGGCTGTTCGCCTGGTCCGGCATCGCCCGGAAGGGAATCCGGAGCTATCTGGCAGACCGCCTGCTTCGGCTTGGCCTACCCTTCGCGATCTGCGCCTTAACGGTCATTCCGGTCGCCTATTACGCGATCTCCCTGCGGCAAGATCCCGAGATCGGGTTTTCGGAATTCTGGTGGAATATGGTCACGAAGGGCCCGTGGCCGAGCGGGCCGATCTGGTTCCTGTGGGTCTTGTTCGCCTTCGACCTGGTTGCCTGCCTTTTGTACCGTTTGTCACCCAATCTGCTCGATCCGATCAATCGCCTCTCGCTGCATGGTCGCCGCCGGCCCGCCGTGTTCTTCGCGGTCATGCTGGCCGTCACCGCGGCGTTTTACATTCCCGGGCTGGTTCGCTACGGACACAGCAGCTGGTTCGAGTTCGGGCCATTCTCGGTCCAGCACGGGCGCGTGATGCTGTACGCGACCTATTTCTTTTTTGGTGCCGGCATCGGCGTTGCGCAAATGGATCGTGGGCTGCTCGCCGTCGATGGCCGCATGGCAAAGGTGAGCTGGGACTGGATGGTCCTGGCGATCGTTCCGTATTGCCTGTTGTGGGGACTGATCTTCATCAAGCGCGAAATACTGGGCAATCCGTCGCCGTTGCCGGACTGGTATGAAGCGCTCTATGCCATCTGCTTCACTGTCTTCAGCGTGGCCATCATGTTTCTGATCCTGGCCCTGTTCCAGAGATTCAAGCAATCAGGCTCAGCCATGCTGCTCGATCCGATGCAGGGCGACGCGTTCGGCATGTTTCTGGTGCACTATCCGATCGCACTGTGGCTGCAATATTGGCTGTTCGATTATGATCTGCCGGCGATCGTCAAGGCCGCGATCGGGTTTGTACTGACTGTCGCAGCGAGTTGGGCGCTGACGCGAGCCTTGCGGCAGATCCCGGGCGCGTCGAAGGTGTTGTGAGGCCAGGCCTCTCGTCACTGTGAAATCCGTAGTCCGGATGGAGCGCCGCGCAATCCGGGGTCTTGCCGCATGTGATAGCGGTCCCGGATTACGCTTACGCTCCATCCGGGCTACGAGTCTGGGTTCGCGGCAGCGCCTTACGCCGCCTTGCCGCCCATGTAGTCCGGCAGCCACCGCTCGAACGAGGCCCGCAGCGTGTCGATCGCCACCGGCGCCTCGCCCGCGATCGCGATCGCATCGCCGCCGGTGGTGCCGATACGCACGCAGGGCACCTCGCAGCCGCGCATCTTGGCGAGCACGCGGCCGGCTTCGGCCTCCGGCACGGTGACGAGATAGCGCGCCTGATCCTCGCCGAACCAATAGGCCTGCGGCACCAGCGCGGTCGGCGCCGCCAGCAGCTTGGCGCCGATGCCGCTCGCGATCGCCATCTCGGCCAGCGCGATCAGCAGGCCGCCATCGGAGAGGTCGTGCACTGCGGTCGCGGTGCCCGCATGGATCATGCCGCGCACGCAATCGCCATTCCGCTTCTCGGCGGCGAGATCGACCGGCGGGGGTGCGCCCTCCTCGCGGCCGCAGATGTCGCGCAAATAGACCGACTGGCCGAGCCAGCCATGGGTTTCGCCGACCAGGAGGATGGCTTCGCCCTCGGCTTTGAAGGCCAGCGAAGCGGATTTGGTGAAATCGTCGAGCAGGCCGACGCCGCCGATCGAGGGTGTCGGCAGGATCGCACGGCCATTGGTCTCGTTGTAGAGCGAGACGTTGCCGGAGACGACCGGGAAGTCCAGCGTGCGGCACGCTTCCGAGATGCCCTTCAGGCAGCCGACGAACTGGCCCATGATCTCGGGCCGCTCAGGGTTGCCGAAGTTGAGATTGTCGGTGATCGCGAGCGGCTTGCCGCCGACCGCGGTAATGTTGCGCCAGGCCTCGGCGACGGCCTGCTTGCCACCCTCGAACGGGTCGGCCTCGCAATAGCGCGGCGTGACGTCGACGGTGAGCGCGAGGCCCTTCGGCCCGTCCTCGACGCGCACCACGGCGGCATCGCCGCCGGGACGCTGCATGGTGTTGCCGAGAATGACGTGGTCGTATTGCTCCCAGACCCAGCGCTTAGAGCACATATCCGGCGTGCCGATCAGTTTCTCCAGCGCCGCGCCGAGGCCCATCGGCGTCGGCACGTCGCGGGCATGCACGACCGGCAGCGCGGCCGAGGGGACATGCGGGCGGTCATAGACCGGCGCCTCGTCGCCCAGCTCCTTGATCGGCAGGTCGGCCATGACGTCGCCGCCATGCTTGACCACGAAGCGCTTGCTCGGCGTGGTGTAGCCGACCACGGCGAAGTCGAGGCCCCACTTCTTGAAGATCGCCTCGGCTTCCTTTTCCTTCTCGGGCTTGAGCACCATCAGCATGCGCTCCTGGCTCTCCGAGAGCATCATCTCGTAGGCGCTCATCCCGGTCTCGCGGGTCGGCACCGCGTCGAGATCGAGGTCGACGCCGAGGTCGCCCTTGGCGCCCATCTCGACCGCCGAGCAGGTCAGCCCTGCCGCGCCCATGTCCTGGATCGCGATGACGCAGCCCTTCTCCATGATCTCGAGGCAGGCTTCGAGCAGCAGCTTTTCGGCGAAGGGATCGCCGACCTGCACGGTCGGACGCTTCTCCTCGGACTTGTCGTCGAACTCGGCCGAGGCCATCGAGGCGCCGTGGATGCCGTCGCGCCCGGTCTTGGAGCCCAGATAGACGATCGGCATGTTCACGCCGGAGGCCGCCGCATAGAAGATCTTGTCGGTATCGGCGAGGCCGACCGCCATCGCGTTGACGAGGATGTTGCCGTCATAGCGGGTGTGGAAGCGCACCTGGCCGCCGACCGTCGGCACGCCAAAGGAATTGCCGTAGCCGCCGACGCCCGCGACGACGCCGGAGACCAGATGCCGGGTCTTGGCATGCTCTGGCGCGCCGAAGCTCAGCGCGTTGAGGCAGGCGATCGGGCGCGCGCCCATGGTGAAGACGTCGCGCAGGATGCCGCCGACGCCGGTGGTCGCGCCCTGATAGGGCTCGATATAGCTCGGGTGGTTGTGGCTCTCCATCTTGAACACCACGGCCTGGCCGTCGCCGATGTCGATCACGCCGGCATTCTCGCCGGGGCCCTGGATCACCCAGGGTGCCTTGGTCGGCAGGCCGCGCAGATGGATGCGGGAGGACTTGTACGAGCAGTGCTCGTTCCACATCGCCGAGAAGATGCCGAGCTCCGTGAAGGTCGGCTCCCGCCCGATCAGCTTCAGGATGCGCTCGTACTCGTCGGGCTTGAGCCCGTGGGCGGCAACCAGCTCGGGGGTGATCTTGGGTTCGTTCTTCATGGCTTCAAAGGCTTTCGGCGGCGTTTGGCCGTTCTTAGGAAGATCGGAGGGCCGGGAAAAGCCCTTTGTGGCGCATTTTCCCGCTGTCCCACGTTTTGCAGGCAGGGACGGCGGGAACAGGAATTGCACGGCGCGGACGGATCGGATTTAAGGGCTGAAGACCCGCAATTGAAGGCCCATTTCCTTGCACGAATTGACCAAAGCGCCCCCGCCCCGCCGCCCCGACCTCCATATCGCCACCGAAGGCGAGTTTGTGGGCTGGCGGACCTGGATTCGCGACAGTTTCGAGGCCCATGTCGGCCCCTTCTGGCATCAGATCGAGGCGGACGGCAGCGTCCGCTGCGCCTTCCGCGTCGAGAAGAAGCACCTCAACGGCTCCGGGAACGTCCATGGCGGCTGCTACATGGCCTTCGCCGACTATTCCCTGTTTGCGATCGCCACCCATGTCCTGGACAGCCGGGCGGTGACGACCAACTTCGCCTGCGAATTCCTCGACGCGGCACGGGAGGGCGAGCTGATCGAATGCACCGGCGAGGTCACCCGCGCCGGCGGCTCGCTGATCTTCCTGCGCGGTAAGATGATGTCCGGGGGGCGGGTGCTGCTGACCTTTTCCGGCACGATCAAGCGGATGAAGCGGAAGGCGCTCCCTCAGCCAAACGCATAGCTCCGCGCCTTCCCTTTTCGCACGCCCTCGCCCACAGTCGGAGCGAGCGCTTGTGCGCCGGGGAGCAGGAACAAGGTGCCGCAGAGCACACCGTCGAGGGGTCGCACAGCGGCCTCCGCAGCATCGCCGTTGCCGTCCATGCCCGCCACCGGCGCGCGTAATTGGCGCGACTATGCGCTGCTGCTCGCACTCGCCTGCTGCTGGAGCTCGACCTATCCGCTGACCAAGCTGGCGCTTCCCACCATCCCGCCCATCACCTTCATCTCGGCGCGCTCGCTGATCGCGGCCGCCTTCCTGTTCGCGATCCTGTGGATGCGCGGCATCAAGGTTCCGACCGACGCCAAGGCGTGGAAGCTGTTCGCGACCCAGCAATTGATCAACTCGACCTTCCCGTTCCTGATCATCACCTGGTCGCAGCAATATGTGCCGGCCTCGAACACGGTGGTGCTGGCCTCGACGACGCCGATCTTCGCCTTCCTGATCACCTCGCTGATCACGCGGCACGAGCCGGCGACGCTGCTCAAGCTCGCGGGCGCGGTTTTGGGACTCGCCGGCACTGTCGCCATCGTCGGGCTCGATGCTCTGCATGGCCTCGGCAGCGAGATCGTGGCGGAGATCGCGATCCTGCTCGCCACCATCTCGTTTGCCTGCGCGACCATCTTCGGCCTTCGGCTGTCCGACTACGACCCGATGGTGGTGGCGGCCGGCTCGCTGCTGTTCGGCGGCCTCATCCTGCTGCCGCCCTCGCTGATCATCGACCAGCCCTGGACGCTGCACCCGACGCCGACCGCGATCGTCGCCACCATCGTCATGGGCATCGTCTCCAGCGCGCTGGGATTGATGCTGTTCTACGTCTGCCTCGGCCGCCTCGGCACGCTGACCACGAACGCGCAAGGCTATCTGCGCATCCCGATCGGCGTCGGCCTCTCCGTGCTG
The DNA here is from genome assembly GCF_024585125.1 of Bradyrhizobium sp. WBOS08. NCBI lineage: Bacteria > Pseudomonadati > Pseudomonadota > Alphaproteobacteria > Hyphomicrobiales > Nitrobacteraceae > Bradyrhizobium > Bradyrhizobium sp. WBOS08. The sequence continues at coordinate 1,233,008 of NZ_CP028988.1, forward strand.
CTGCTCGGCGAGAGCGTGCCGTCGAACCTCGCGCTGGGGCTGCTACTGGTGATGGCCGGCGTCGCGGCCATGACGGTGCCGGCGGAGCGGCTGAAGCTGCGCTAGCTTTTACTTGGCGTCGTCCGCCAGCATCTTCCGGTATTTCTCGACGTCGCGCGTCACGAGCTTTTGCAGCACGTCCGGCGCATGCTCGTCGGGGTCGGGCGCCACGGTCGAGAGGTCGGCGAAGCGCTTCTTCACCGCGTCCGTCTCCACCGCCGTGCGCGCGGCGGCGTTCAGCTTGGCGATGACGGCCGGCGGCGTGCCCTTGGGCGCGAACAGGCCGTTCCAGCCCTGCGCCTCGAATCCTGGCAGGCCGGCTTCCGCCGACGTCGGCAGGTCTGGAAGCGTGGCGAGCCGCACGGTCGAGCCGACCACGAGGCCCTTCACCAGCTTATCGTTGATCGACTGCGACACCGAGGCGGCCGCGTCGCAGACGCCGTCGATCTGGCCGCCGACCGCGTCGGTCAGCGCCGGCGCGGCGCCGCGATAACCGATCAGCGTCGCGTCGATCCCGGCTGATGTGACGAAGCTTTTGCAGATCAGATAGTTCGAGGAGCCGACGCCGGCATGGCCGAGATTGATCTTGCCGGGATTGGCCTTGGCGTAGGCGATGAACTCTTTCAGGTCCTTGGCCGGAAAGTCCTTGCGCAGCGCGATGATGCCGAACGTCTTCGCCACCATGGCGATCGGTACGAAGGAATCCGGCGTGAACGGCAGCTTCGGATAGATCGTGTAGCTCGCGGCATTGGTGCCGGCGTTGCCGATCGCGATGGTGTAGCCGTCGGGATCGGCGCGCGAGGCGCGCGCCAGCGCGGTCGAGCCGCCGGCCCCCGCAACGTTCTCGATCACGATGGTCTGGCCGAGCGCGATGCCCATCTGCTCTGCCACCGCGCGCGCGATCACGTCCGAGGTGCCGCCGGCCGCGAACGGCACGATCATGGTGATCGGACGCTTGGGATAGTCCTGGGCGAACGCGGCCATCGCAAAAGCTGCGGCGGCGACAGCGACCGAGAGCCGCTTCAGCGCGAACGCAATCACGCGGCCTTTTCCAGATGCTGGACCAGGCCCGCGAACAGGCCGCGGCCGTCGGTGCAGCCCATGATGTCTTCGACGTGATTTTCCGGATGCGGCATCATGCCGAGCACGTTGCCCTTGTCGTTGACGATGCCGGCGATCGATTGCGCCGCGCCGTTGATGTTGCTGAGGTCACCGACGGTGCCGTCCGCCGCGCAGTAGCGATAGAGCACCCGCCCCTCGCCTTCGAGGCGCTTGATGGTCTCTTCATCCGCAGCGTAATTGCCCTCGCCATGGGCCACGGGCACACGGATCACCTGGCCGGCGTTGTAGCCGCGGGTGAACGGGGTATCGGAGCGCTCGACGCGCAGATGGACGTCGCGGCAGATGAATTTCAGCCGCGCGTTGCGCATCAGGATGCCCGGCAGCAGGCCGGATTCACAGAGGATCTGAAAACCGTTGCAGACGCCCAGCACGAGGCCGCCCTTGGCCGCATAGTCGCGCACCGCGTCCATCACCGGCGCGCGGGCGGCGATGGCGCCGCAGCGCAGATAATCGCCGTAGGAGAAGCCGCCCGGCACCACCACGAGATCGGTGCCCGCAGGCAGCGAGGTCTCGGCGTGCCAGACCATCGCCGGCTCGCTGCCAGAGATCAGCCTCAGCGCACGCGCCATGTCGCGCTCGCGGTTGATTCCGGGAAAGACGAGGATGGCGGCTTTCATGGCAGAGGTTCCGACGAGGCTGGGAATCGGGCTGGCCAACAGGCCATTTCCTGAAGAGACATAACCATTTGACGGGGATTTTACCAGTGCTAGCCTCCGCAGAGGGCCTTGTACACAGGCCATGCACATCGGTCGGCGACGCGCCGCTCGGCCCATCGATTGCCCGGGATTGAGGCCATGAACGTCCCGTCGCTGCCCACTTCCCCCTCAGAGCCGGTCTCCGCCGAGGGCGTCGTCGCGGCCGGCGCCTATGTCGATGGCCGACGCGTTGCCAATATCGCGATCAGCGAAGCCTCGAGCTGGCGGGCCAAGCCCGGGCATGTGGTCTGGATCGGGCTGCACGAGCCCGACATGGCGCTGCTCGGCGCGGTGCAGAAGCAGTTCGACCTGCACGACCTCGCGATCGAGGACGCCAACCACGCCCATCAGCGGCCGAAGATCGAGCAATATGGCGAGGCCCTGTTCATTGTCGCCCGCACCGCGCAACTGATCGAGGGACGCATTGCCTTCGGCGAGACCCACATCTTCGTCGGCGAAGGCTATCTGGTCTCGGTGCGCCACGGCGCTTCGACCTCCTATACGCCGGTGCGCGAGCGCTGCGAGAGCTGCCCGCGGGCGCTGGCCCGCGGCGAGGACTACATCCTCTACGCCATCCTCGATTTTATCGTCGACAATTACTCGCCCGTGCTCGAGAGCATTCACGACGAGGTCGAGGGCATTGAGGACGACGTGCTCTCCAAGCAGATCAGCAAGGCGCAGATCGAGCGGCTCTACATGCTGCGCCGCGACCTGCTGCGGCTCAGGACTGCGATCGGCCCGCTGGTGGAGGTCTGCCGCCGGCTGGAGCATGACGAGCTGTCGATGGTGCGCAAGGCCATGCAGCCGCTGTTCCGCGACGTCACCGACCATGTCCGCAACATCCAGGAGCGCATCGATTCCATGCGCGAAGTGCTGGCGTTCGCCTTCGAGGCGAGCCTGCTCGTCGGTCAGGCCCAGGAAACCGCGGTGTCCAAGAAGCTCGCGTCCTGGCTCGCCATCATCGCGGTCCCGACCGCGCTCGCCGGCATCTACGGCATGAACTTCAAGCACATGCCGGAGCTGGAATGGGAGTACGGATATTTCATGCTGCTCGGCGTGATGCTGACCGCGTGCGGCTCGCTGTATTGGCGGTTTCGCAGAGCGGGCTGGCTGTGAGCAAAGCGTTCAGCCAACAGCAGCTCAGCTAGTAGACCCTCATGGTGAGGAGGTGCGCAAGCGCCGTCTCGAACCATGCAGGCCCAACTCTTACAGCTCGGCCTTCATCCTTGAGACGCGCGCGAACAGCGCGCTCCTCAGGATGAGGAGTGGCAGCTCAGCCGATCAACTCCACCCGATAATTCTCGATCACGGTGTTCGCCAGCAGCTTGTCGGCGGCTTCCTTCAGCGCGGCTTCCGCCTTGGCCTTGTCGGCGCCCGCGAGCTCGATGTCGAACACCTTGCCCTGGCGGACGCTGGCGACGCCGTCGACGCCGAGTGACTTCAGTGCGCCTTCGATGGCCTTGCCCTGCGGATCGAGGATGCCCGTCTTAAGGGTAACGGTGACACGTGCCTTCACGTCAGGATCCTCTTTCAGCTCTTCACCAGCACTGGGCCGGAGCCCTGCGGGCGCTCGTTCTCCATGAGGATGCCGAGGCGCTTTGCAACTTCCGTATAGGCTTCCAGCAGACCGCCGAGGTCACGGCGGAAGCGGTCCTTGTCGAGCTTCTCGTTCGACTTGATGTCCCAGAGCCGGCAGCTGTCTGGCGAGATCTCGTCGGCGACGATGATGCGCATCATCTCGTTCTCGAACAGGCGGCCGCACTCCATCTTGAAGTCGACGAGCCGGATGCCGATACCGAGGAAGAGACCGGTGAGGAAGTCGTTGACGCGGATGGCGAGCGCCATGATGTCGTCGATCTCCTGCGGCGTCGCCCAGCCGAAGGCGGTGATGTGCTCTTCCGATACCATGGGGTCGTTGAGCTGGTCGTTCTTGTAATAGAATTCGATGATCGAGCGGGGCAGCTGCGTACCCTCCTCAATGCCGAGGCGCTGCGACAGCGAGCCGGCGGCGACGTTCCGCACCACCACCTCGAGCGGCACGATCTCGACCTCGCGAATCAACTGCTCGCGCATGTTGAGGCGGCGGATGAAATGGGTCGGCACCCCGATGTCGTTGAGGTGCTGAAACAGGTACTCCGAGATCCGGTTGTTGAGGACACCCTTGCCCTCGATCACCTGATGCTTTTTCGCATTGAACGCGGTGGCGTCGTCCTTGAAGTGCTGGATCAGGGTACCGGGCTCCGGGCCTTCATAGAGAACCTTTGCCTTGCCTTCATAAATGCGACGCCGACGGCTCATGGGGATGTACCGTGTTTTGTTGAAATCCATGTATTTGGTGTGCTCCGATTACCAGGATTTACGACCCACAGCGGAGCTGCCGTGAACAGCCCGGAACCCATCCATAAACCCTTGGAAACAGAACGGGAACCAAGCCTTCAGGCAACCTATCCGATTGGCTGTCCGAGCACAATCGATCCGGCCGTCCGGCGCCAACTTATACCGTCTTGCCTGCGGCTTAACGGCCCGTTGTTTTGCCGATTCGTGCTATCTATGTAGGCATGCAGCCGGGGCGCCGCAACGGAAGGCTCCCGCGCCATTCAGCAGGGATTTGGAACAAGGCATGAGCGAGTTCGACAAGCGCCAGGAAGGCTTCGAGAAGAAATACGCCCTCGACGAGGAGCAGAAGTTCAAGGCGGAGGCCCGCCGCAACCGGCTGCTCGGGCTGTGGGCGGCCGAAAAGCTCGGCATGTCCGGCGATGCCGCCACCGCCTATGCCAAGGAAGTGGTCGCGGCCGACTTCGAGGAGGCCGGCGATGCCGACGTCGTGCGCAAGCTGGCGGCCGATTTCTCCGCCAAGAACGTCGCCGTCACCGAGCAGGCGATTCGCGCCAAGATGAGCGAGCTGCTCGCGGTCGCCGCCGCCGAGGTGAAGGCGGGGAAATAACCGAGTCAGACCAAGCGCCGGCGCGAAACACCCTTGCGCGCCGGCGATCGCTTTCCGCCGTCCCGCCTTGCCAACACGTCCAGCGCGGCGTAGTTGCGGCGAATGCTCTCCAGCAGGCGCTCGGCGGCAGCGCTTAGAAATCCACCGCGGCGCGTGACAAGAACGATGTCCTGCTCCGCGGCAAGATCGCCCACGGCGATCGTCGCGATCGAGCCCGCGCGCAGCTCCTCCGCCAAATGGCTTCGCGCCAGCAGTGATAGGCCAAAGCCGGACTCCACCAGCCGTTTCTGCGCGGTGAGACTGTCCACGGCCGTCCACTCCACTTCGCCAAGCCCGCGCGCCAGAAACAATGCGAACACATGAGCCGCGGCAATCTCGCGGCGCCCGCGAATCTCCGGGAACGCGATCCAGCGCTCGCCACCGAGTTCAGCGAGGCGCTTCACGCGCTGTCCGGCCAGAGGATGGTCAGGCGCGCAGGCGACCTGCAACGCCTCGCTCAGCACCCGCTCGCAGGCGAGATCGCCGGAGCGATCGGTATTATAGCGCAGGCCGATCGTGGCCTCGCCGCGCCGGATGAGATCGCTGACCTCCGCGCTGGTCGCCGTCCGCAAGCTCAGCGTGACGGCCGGATGCTCCTTGGCGAACCGCTTCATGATGCTCGACAGCCGTCCGTCGGCAAGCGTGCCGGTCACGGCCAGCGGTACCGGCCCCGCATTCTGCTTGGTCAACGCGCGCACCGCCTGTTCGGCGTCCTGCGCCGCGGCAACCGCGCGCTCGGCATAGGGGATCAGCACGCGCCCGGCATCGCTGAGCCGCGTGCGACCTGCCACCCGCTCGAACAGCGGCACGCCGAGTTCCTGCTCGAGAAGCGCGATACGGCGCGAAATCGCCGGCTGCGAGCGGTGCAGAAATTTCGCGGCGCTGGAGATCCCGCCTTTGCGATGAACCACCAGGAAGGTGTTGAGGGCGTCACTGTCCATCGGCATCCATGCAAAAAACTGATGAGATCCGACAAGATAACAAATTTGGTGGATGATGGAAACGAGCCTAAGGCTGGTCGGAACGGACAACGGAGACGATCCATGACGAGCCAGCTGGACAAAGCGACGGCGTTTCGCGCACTGCACGAGCGGCGTGATGCCTTCATCATTCCCAATCCGTGGGATGCCGGGACGGCCAAGCTGCTCGCGGCGATGGGCTTCGAAGCGCTCGCAACCACGAGCCTCGGCGTCGCGAACATGGTCGGCAGCAGCGGCGTCAATCTCGATGTCATCCTCGCCAATGCGCGCGACATCGTGGAGGCCACCGACCTGCCGGTGAGCGTCGATCTCGAGAATTGCGGCGCGGACGAGCCGAAGCGCGCCGCCGAAGCAATTCGGCGCGCCGCCGAGGTTGGCGCGGTCGGCGGGTCGATCGAGGATTTCAGCGGCGATCGCGACCGCCCGATCTATGACTTCTCCCTAGCCGTCGAGCGCGTCCAGGCCGCCGTGGAAGCCGCGCGCGCGCTGCCCTTTCCGTTCATGCTGACGGCGCGAGCCGAGAACTTCCTGCACGGCCGCAAAGACATCGACGATACGATTCGCCGCCTGCAGGCCTTCGAGTCCGCCGGCGCCGGTGTTCTTTATGCGCCCGGCCTGTACGATCTCGCCACGATCCGGACGGTCGTCTCCTCGATCAGCAAGCCGTTCAACCACGTGATGGGCTTCGCCGACCCGACGCTGACGACCGCGCAATTGTCCGCCGTCGGCGTCAAGCGCATCAGCGTCGGCGGCGCCATGTCCCGCTACGCGCTCGCCGCGTTCCTGAGCTGCGCGCGTGAGATGAAGGACAACGGGTCCTTCACCTACGTCCGCGAGATGGCGCCGGTCGGCGAGCTGCGCGCCGCCTTCGCCGCCGCTACTCCTCCTTGAAGCCGTATTCCGGCACGTTGCCGCTGGCACCGTAATATTTGTACGGCAGGAACTTGCCGCTCATGGTGATCTTGACGCGGTCGCCCTTGGGGTTGGCGACGCGCTCGATCCCCATGTCGAAGTCGATCGCGGACATGATGCCGTCGCCGAACTCCTCCTCGATCAGCGCCTTCCAGGCCGGACCGTTAACCATCACCATCTCGTAGAAGCGGTAGATCAGCGGGTCGGTCGGCGGCATCGGCGTGCCGGTGCCGCGCATCGGCACCTCGTTGAGCATCGCAACTTCCGCCTTCGACAGGCCGAACAGCTCGCCGGCATTGGCGGCCTGCGGCTTGGTCAGCTTCATCTGGCCCATGATCGCGCCGACGATCAGCACCTCGGAATAGCCGCCGATCTTCTCGCAGATGTGCTTCCAGCTCCAACCCTTCTCGCGCTTGATGTCGAGCAGCTTCTCGGTGAGGTCTTCGCGTTTCATGTCAGGGTCTCCTCTTCAGGCAGTGAGTCCGGGACTGGGCCCGGGTATCCAGGTCTGTCTTTGCTCCTCGCCGTTCGAGGCGATCGTCAGCCCGGGCTTGCCGATGTGAATTACCGGCACGTTGCGCGGATCGTGACCGGGTGTCTCGGCCGTAAAGGTCTTGCTGCGTGTCACCAGGAAGTCGATGATGTGGTTGCGCAGCGCGTAGTAGAGCGGATGGCGGTGCAGATCGGTGCGGCCGCGGTCCCGCGGCAGCGGGTTCACGACCACCTCGGCGAGCACCGCGCCGGGCCCATTGGTCATCAGGAAAATCTTGTCGGCGAGGTAGATCGCCTCGTCGACGTCATGGGTGATCATGAACGCGGTCTGCCCGGTCTCCAGGCAGATGCGCCGCACCTCGTCCTGCAGCGTGCCGCGCGTCAGCGCATCCAGCGCCGAGAACGGCTCGTCCATCAGCATCATCTTTGGCGTGATCGACAATGCCCGCGCGATGCCGACGCGCTGCTTCATGCCGCCCGAGAGCTCGGAGGGGCGTTTGTGCTCGGAGCCCGAAAGGCCGACGAGATCGATGAATTTCTGCGCATGTGCCTTGACCTGGGCACGGTCCCAGCTCCGCCATTTCGAGCTGACGGCATAGGCGACGTTGCCGAGCACGGTGCGCCAGGGCAGCAGCGCATGGCTCTGGAAGATCACGGCGCGGTCGAGGCTGGTGCCGGAGATCGCCTGACCGTCGACGATGACGGCGCCCTCGCTCGGCGCATCGAGGCCGGCGAGGATGTTGAGCACCGTGGTCTTGCCGCAGCCGGAATGGCCGATCACGCAAGCAAACTCGCCGCGCGCCATCGACAGCCACAGATTTTCGAACACGGTGGTCGTGGTGCCGCCCGCGCCGGGATAGCGCTTGGCGATCGCTTCGATGGAGATGAACTTGTCGGTCATGTGTAAATCTCGTGTCCCGGGCGCGGTGCGCCACGCAGTGGTGCACCGCAGAACCGGGACCCATGTTGCCGCAGTGGGTCCCGGCTCTGCACAGCGGCACTTCGCGCCGCAGTGCGTCCGGGACACGGCCGAGTCTGTGTCGTCGCCATCACCCTACTCCGGAAACGTGACCATGCGCGTGAACCGCGCCAGGATCTGGTCGAGCAGCATGCCGACGACCCCGATCAGCAGGATCGCGATGATGACGTTGGTGATCGAGAGGTTATTCCACTCGTTCCAGACAAAATAGCCGATGCCGGTGCCGCCGACGAGCATCTCGGCGGCGACGATGACGAGCCAGGCGATGCCGATCGAGATGCGCATGCCGGTCAGGATCGTCGGCGCCGCTGCGGGCAGGATCACGGTGAAGGCGCGCCTGACGGTGCCGACCTCCAGCGTCCGCGCGACGTTGATCCATTCCTTGCGCACGCTGGCGACGCCGAACACGGTGTTGAGCAGCATCGGCCAGATCGAGCAGATGAAGATGACGAAGATCGCCGAGACCGAGGAATCCTTGATGGTGTAGAGCGCGAGCGGCATCCAGGCCAGCGGCGAGATCGGCTTCAGCACCTGGATGAAGGGATCGAGCGCCTTGCTGAGCAGCGGCGACATGCCGATCAGGAAGCCGAGCGGGATCGCGACCAGCACCGCCAGCAGATAGCCGGTGCCGACGCGCGCGATGGAATAGCCGAGCTGGATGCCCAGCCCCTTGTCGTTCGGTCCGTTGTCGTAGAACGGACGCTTCAGATGGTCCCAGAGCTTGGCGCCGACATCGAGCGGCCCGGGCATGGCGGATTTGCCTTGCGTCGCAGTCAGCCCCATCAGCTTGGCATATTCGGGGCTCATCGTCGCCGCGGTGCCGGTCGAGCGCGTGGCGAGATGCCAGATTCCGAGAAACGCGGCGAGCAGCACGATCGAGACGAGACCGGCACGGAGACGGAGGGAGGATGTCATCGCGTATATCCCAGGTATCGTGTCCCGGGCGCGGCGCAGCGCGAAGCGGTGCGACGCAGAACCGGGACCCATGCGGCCCGACTGGGTCCCGGCTCTGCGAAGCAGCACTGCGTGCTGCATCGCGTCCGGGACACAAGGGCGGCGCCCATCATCACGACGACTTCCTGATCTTGAAGCTCGCCACGTAATCCTCCGGCTTGGCCGGATCGAAGTTCTTGCCCATCACCGCGAACGATTTGTAGGCGCTCGCGGGCGGCGACAGGCCCATCTCGGTCATCAGCTTCTTCGTGTCGGTGGCGAGATAAACCTGCTCGGCCACCGCCTTGTAGTCGACGTCGCCCTTGATCTGGCCCCAGCGCTTCATCTGCGTCAGCATCCAGACCGCGAAGGACTGCCAGGGGAACGGATCGAAGTCGACGCGCTTGGCGTCGGTCTTCACCCCCCCGAGGCCGTCGGCATAAGTGCCGGTCAGGACCTGCTCCAGCACAGTCACCGGCGCGTTGATGTAATTGGCCGGCGCGATCGCCTCCGCGATCTGCTTGCGGTTCTCCGCCTTCGACGCATAGGCAGTGGCATCGACGATGGCCCGCGTCAGCGCCGCAAAGCTGTTCGGCGCCGTCGTGATGAATTCGCGGCTGGCGGCGAAGCTGCAGCAAGGATGGCCGTCCCAGATCTCCTTGGACAGGATGTGCATGAAGCCGACGCCGTCATAGATCGCGCGCTGGCAGATGTTGTCGGGCGCGAGGAAGCCGTCGATATTGTCGGCGCGCAAATTCGCCACCATCTCCGGCGGCGGCACCGAGCGCAGCTGCACGTCGGTATCGGGGTCGAGACCGTGCTCGGCGAGATAATAGCGCAAGAGGTAATTGTGCATGGAGTAGTCGAAGGGGATGGCGAACTTCATGCCCTTCCAGTCCTTCGGATCGCGCTTGTCCTTGTGCTTCATGGCAAGCGTGATGCCCTGCCCGTTGATGTTCTCGATCGCAGGCACCGCGAACGGAATGGCATTGGCACCGAGGCCGAGCGAGATCGCGATCGGCATCGGCGCCAGCATGTGGGCGGCGTCGTATTCCTTGTTGATGGTCTTGTCGCGGATCACGGCCCAGCCCGCGGTCTTGACCACCTCGACGTTGAGACCGTGCTTCGAATAGAACCCGAGCGGCGCCGCCATGATGATCGGCGTGGCGCAGGTGATCGGGATGAAGCCGACCTTGAGATCCTTCTTCTCGGGCGCGCCTGCTTGCGCAAACACCTCGGTCGCCGTCTTGAGCGGGAAGAACTGCGACAGTGCCGCGAGCGCAGTCGATGCGCCCACGGACTTCAGGAAAGCACGCCGCGCCACGTCCTGCGGAAACATTGCGCGCATCACCGCGGAGGCGACCACGCCCTCGTAGCGCTTCTCTTCACTCTCGACAGGGTCGCAGCGCAAGGCCGAAGCCGCCTGCTCGTGCTCTGCGGCAGAACGATGCTGGCCGCACACGCAACCGGCCTGGAGATTGCGGTCGGAGTCAAACGGATCGTCGAACGTGGACATGCTGCTGCGCCCCTTTGTCACATCGCGCGGCGAACGCCGTTGTCCGCCGCGTCGGCTCAAACTCCATCGTGGTCCGGCCAAGCCTTGCCAGCCGGACCACGAAAAACATGCAGGTTCTATGCCGCCTTGCCTGTTACCTGGGCAGCCACCGGCAAGCCCTGCTCGATCGGCAGCGACGGATCGCGCGACCATTCGTTCCAGGAGCCGAAATACATCCGCACGTCCTTCACGCCGGCGTTCTTCAGCGCCAGGAAGGTGTTCGAGGCGCGCGCCCCCTTGAAGCAGTACAGGTACACCGGTGTGCTCGGCGTGATGCCGACCGTGGCGCATTCCGCGAGAATCTCGTCCTTGGACTTGAAGCGCGGGCCCTCGGCGGTCGGCTTCATCATGCGGTACCATTCCAGCCACACCGCACCGGGGATGCGGCCCTTGCGCGGGCAGAAATCCTTGCCGTACGGAGACGAGCTGTCGCCGATCCACTCGTCGACGTCGCGCACGTCGAGGATGGCGATGCCGGGCTTGCCGACGGCTGAAAGCATGGTCTTGGCGTCGATCAGGATGTCGCCGGCCTCGGGCACGATCGCGAACGAGGCCTTCGCCGGCGCCGGCACGTCCTTCGTGACCGGAAGGCCCGCGGCCGCCCAGGCATCGAAGCCGCCATGCAGCACCTTGACCTTGGGATAGCCGAGCATGGTGAGCAAATAATAGCCGCGGCAGGACTGGCCGAAGCCGGAATTCATCGACTGCTCGTAGATCACGGCCGTCTCCTTGCCGGAGAGGCCGGCGGCACCGAAGGCGTCGGCGAATTTGGTCTTCAGCTCGCTGATGCCCTCGGGCGTCGAGGTCGCAAGAAACGTGAAGATCTCGTGCACGTTCACGGCGCCCGGCAGGTGCCCGGCGGCATAGGCATCGGGATTGCGGGTGTCGATCACGACACACGGCTCCGTCTTCAAGAGATCGGCAAGTTCGCTGGCAGAGATCAGAACGTCCGTCATTGGCAGCCTCTCCGTTGAGGTTAAGTGGTCTTCTGGGGTGGACTCGTGAGCTCAGGAATCGGCGAGCATCTTGCGCAGCTGCTTGGTGGCCGGGGTGACGATCGCGATGAAATAGGCCTCGCGCAGCCGCCGCTGCGCGCGATGGCCCTTCAAATAGCCACGCGCGCCACAATGCAGCATCGCCGCATGCGCCGCCGCGACGCTGGCTTCGCCGGCGCGCAAGCGCAGCGCGATCACCTTGCGCCAGTAGGTCTCCTCCTCGTTGTAGGGGTCGCGCGCCAGCGCCATGGTCTCGGCCTCGATCTCGGCGGCGAGATCGCCGAAATGCACCGGCTGCTGCGGCAGATAACGGTTGATATGACCGAGGGGGCCATCAACCTCGCCCATGATGTTGATGCAGTCCTTGATGAGGCCGAGCGCCATGCCGGCCTGCAGCAGGATGAAACCGGCGCGGATCTTCTTGACGAAGGGCCCGGCGGGATCGGCAAGGATCAGCTCGTCCGGCACGAAGACGTCGCGAAACTGCACGCCATAAGTGCCGGTGCCATCCATGGCGAGGAACGGTTTGCACGGCGTCAGCGTGATCGCTGGGTCCGAGCAATCGGCCAGGAACATCACGGTGCCGGGCTCGCCGCCTGCGCCGCCAGCGTCGTCCTCACGCTCGAAGATGGTGCCGAAATAATGGTCCGGGCCGAGATTGGAGACCCAGGGCAGCGCGCCGCGCACGATATAGCCGCCCTCGACCTTGCGCCCCTTCAGCTTGAGCTTCTCGATGCCGAAGAAGCTCTTCATCGGGTTGGAAAGCCCGGTGCCGCCGAGCACCCGGCCGGTCGAGAACGCATCGCCGAAGCGTTTCGCCAGTTTCATATTGGTCGAGTTGGCGGCGTACCAGACCAGCGTATCCTGGCACCAGGCCATGAAGGCGGTGGCGCCGCAGACCTCGCCGATCGCCGCCATCGTCTGGATGGCGCAGCGCAGATCGGCGGGACCTTCGTGGGGCACGTGAGTGCCCCAGGCGCCGACCTCGCCGAACTTGCGCAGCACGTCGGCCGGATAAACCGAACCGTCGTCGATGCCGGCGGCGAGCGGAGCGAGCTGATCCCGCGCGATCCGCGCCACCTCGCCTGCAATGGACGGTGCGGGCTGATCCAGAACGTCGACCCGCGATAAAGCCAGTGAACCCATGATCGTCTCCCGCACCTTGTCCTGGTTGCCGCCTGCTAGATGCCGACCTCGAGATTGACCGGCCGGGTGAAGGTGTTGGCGACCGGCGACCATTTCTTCACATGCGCGACCAGCGCGTTGATCTCATCCTTCGCGATGCCCTCGCATTCCATGTCGACCTTGACGCGCACGTCGGTGAAGCCGACCGGCTTGTCCGAGGTGTCGCCGGTGCCCCAGACCGCGGTGATGTTGAGGTCGCCTTCGAGCTCGAGCTCGAGCTTGTTGACGATCCAGCCGCGGTGCACGGCGTTGGCGTGCAGGCCGACGGCGAGGCAGGAGCCGAGCGCGGCGAGCGAGGCTTCCGACGGATTGGGCGCGGTGTCGTCGCCGAGCAGCCCCGGCGGCTCGTCGACGATGTAGGGCGGCAGATTGCGGATGTAGTTGGCGTGACGGAATTTTCCTTCCGCGACCGTCTTGCACTTCAAGGTCTTGACCACCTTCGGATTCGCCTTGCCGTTGGCGATCAGCTGCTCGAGCCCATTCTTGTCGATGGGCGCGAGGCACCCCGTCAGCACTGTCTTCTGAACGACCGCAGTCATCGTCTTCTCCCTGGCAGAAGTGGAAATCGGCAGGATACCGAACGGTCTGTTTTCTTGCATGGAGCGTGCCAGAACCGGCCCAAAAGCGAAAAGCGAAGCATTGGAGCCGCTTAGCGTCGCTGCCGGTGGATCGATCGGCCCCCTCCTGCTCAAAGGCGGAGCAGATGCGCGAGCGGATGCGAATCTTTTCAGCGCCAACCAGATGCGGCTTGCTGATGTGATGCAGCTGCGATTAAGTTGCAGCTTATGGCAAAGACGTCATCGAAGAAGACCTCGCCCCACGCCGCCACCGGCGACGACGAATCCGCACGCGGGCGCCTGCTCAGCGCCGCGTCACATCTGTTCTGCAAGAACGGAATCAACGCCACCGGCATCGATGCGATCATCGAGGAGGCCGGCACCGCGAAGACCACGCTCTACAAATTGTTCGGCTCCAAGACCAATCTCGTCAACGCGGTGCTGGAAAGCGAAGGCAAGCAATGGCGCGAATGGTTCATCGCCGCCATGGAGCAAGGCGGCGGCGACGCGCAGGCCAAGCTGACGCGCATCTTCCCGGCGCTGAAGAGCTGGTTCGCCGAAGAGCGCTTCTACGGCTGCCCCTTCATCAACGCAGTCGGCGAACACGACAAGGACGCCAAACAGTTTCGCAACATCGCGCTGAAGCACAAGAAGATCGTGCTCGGCCACATCGAGAAGCTCGCTGGCGAGCTCGGCTCGAGCGAGCCCGCCGTGCTCGCGCACCAGCTCGGCCTCCTGATCGACGGCGCCATCGTCGCGGCGATGATCTCGCGCGACCCGGGCGTCGCCGATACGGCGGCACTGACGGCAGGTCCCCTGCTCGGGCAGACGAAAGCGAAGAAGAAGCGCGCGGCGGATCAGCTGGAAACGGTTTGATCTCGCCGTTATTTCGTAGGGTGGGCAAAGGCGCAAAGCGCCGTGCCCACCATCTCTCTCCCTTTGTTAACGAACCTGGGCACGCCTACGCTTTGCCCACCCAGGAGGCTGACACAAAGCGCGACCCACTTTGCCCATCATGTGGACGCTGTGCGGCCTGAGAAGCGTTGAACCGCTCTTCGATCAAAGATACCGTTGAAAATCTTCGTCCAGCAACAACAAGATTCAAAGGGGGACGTCATGGTTCGCAAGTTCACGGCATCTGCGATCGCTGCCACGAGCATGTGGATCGCTAGCATCGCAAATGTCGTGGCGCAGCAGCCGGAGCTTAACGCACCTGACCTCGTCCTCATCAATGGAAAGGTTCTGACGCTCGACGCCCAATCGACGATCACCGAGGCCGTGACCGTCGCAGATGGGAAGATCCTCGCAACGGGAAGCAGCGCCGCGATGAAGGCGCTAGCGGGCTCCCGGACCCGCGTGCTCGATCTAGCCGGCAAGACCGTCATCCCGGGATTGATCGATACCCACACTCACTTCAAGGCCGCCGGGCTCGCCGACTATGTCGTCATCATGGGCCGAGCCAAGACGGTCGACGAAGCGCTCGCAGCCATCAAGGCATTCGCGGCGAAGAAAAAGCCGGGCGAGTGGATCGTCGGTGGTGCCTGGCATCCGCCGTCACAACTGGCCGAGAAGCGCTATCTGACGAGGCAGGAGATCGACAGCGTCGCTCCCAACAATCCCGTCTATCTTCGCACCGTCGGGCATTTCTCGATGGCGAACACCATGGCTTTCCAGCGGGTTGGCGTCGACAAGACCACCGAGGACCCGAGTGGGGGCAAGTTTGAGCGCGACGCGGCCGGTGAATTGACCGGCCTGCTCGTGGAGACGGCGATCGACCGGGTCGAGAAGGCCGTCCCGCCCTGGACGGAAGACGACGAAATGCGGCAATTCACCATTGCCCAAGGCTTCCTCAACAGCTTCGGCATCACGAGCGTGATCGAAGGCGCGACAGAACCACGCGACATCCGTACGCTGCAGAAGCTTGTCGCAGCCGGGAAGGCCACGCTGCGCACCGGCGTGATGTTTCGGCCTGAGCCACCGGCCGAGCTGACCGCATGGGAAGCCATCATGTCAGGCAATGGCGCCTCTTCGGGTTTTGGCGACGATTGGCTGAAGTTCGCCGGCATCAAGATCTTCTACGACGGAGGCATGACGCTGAAGACGGCGCTCATGCGCGAGGTGTATCCCGATTCACACGACAACTATCACGGCGTGGCCCAGCAGACGCCCGAGCGGCTGAAGCAACTCGTCTCCATCTGCAACCGATATGATTGGCGGGTCGGCGTCCACGTTGTGGGTGACCTCGGTATCGACCAGGTCCTCGATGCGTTCGAGGCCGTGGACAAGGAAAAATCCATCCGCGACCGCCGCTTCGTTCTCATACACGCCAGCCTGATCCGGCCAGAACAGATGGAGCGTGCGCAAAAGCTGGGGGCCCGTGTCGATTTCCAGAATGCCTTCATGTGGGACAAGGCAGCAACCGTCGAACGGTTTCTCGGGAAAGCGACCGCTGACCGCGCCGTGCCGACCAGGACATTGATCGAAAAGATGGGGCTCGACAGTCTCGGCGCCGGCACGGATTTTCCGGTCAACCCGATCAACCCCTTCCTCAACATGTACGTCATGGTGACCCGGAAGGATCCCAGCGGAAACGTCTATGGCTCGGCAGAGGCGATTACGCGCGAGCAGGCCCTGCGGCTCTACACCAGCGCCGCGTCGCGCTATACGTTCGAGGAAACGCGCAAAGGCACCCTTGAGCCCGGAAAGCTTGCGGACATGGTGGTGCTCTCCGCCGACTACACGGCCGTGCCTGAGGAGCAGATCAAGGACATCAAGGCGGACATGACGCTCGTGGGCGGCAAGGTTGTGTTTCAACGTTGACATCATTCGACGCCGACCAGAACGAAGTGCCGTAGGGTGGGCAAAGGCGCACAGCGCCGTGCCCACCTTCTCTTGATGATCAGCGAAAGCTCGTGGGCACGCTTCGCTTTGCCCAGCCTGCGAGACCGGCGCGAAATCTAAGCATCCCGCTCCATCATCCCCTGCAGCCGCACCAGCTCTGTCTCCAGATCGCGCTCCACATCCACTGCCCGAACGTCGAGCACGCGATAATCCCGCGCCTCGAGCCACGTCCGTCGGCCCGCGCGGTCCGCCGCGATCGCCTCGCCCTCGCCCGGGTTGACCAGCTCGATCGCGATCCGGTGCGGGAACGAGACGAAGTCCGGGATGTGCCGCCCGACCGGGGTCTGGCGCTTGAACCCACCTGCGAAGCGGCGGTCGCGAGTCAGGGCCTGCCAGAGCAGGCGCTCGGCGTCGGTCGGATTGCGGCGGAGCAGGCGGGCGAGGCCGCGCACCGTCGAGCCGCTGTCGGGGACGCCGCCGCCCTGCCCGTGCTCGGCGAGAAGCGCGCGCAGGCGCGTCGCCTGCTCGCCGTCGAGCACGCCGCCCTTGGCCGGGCCTTTGCGCCCCTCGGCGATCGCCATCACCACGCCGTGCAGGGTATGCATGTCCTGCTTGGTCGGCTCCATCCGGGTGAAGATGTTGCGCAGGTTGACCAGCATGGTGTCGCGCTTCTCGGCCGGTCGCAAAAATTCCACCTTGTCGAGCTCGCGCACGAGGTTGTCGAAGAAGGCCTGCATCTGGTGCTGCGAGGCGCGCTCGGAGCGCTCTGGCATGGCGTGCGGCAGCTCGCCCGAGGTGATCCGCTTGAACCATTCATAGCCGACCAGCAGCACGGCCTGGGCGAGGTTGAGCGAGGCGAAGCCCGGATTGACCGGGAAGGTGATGATGCGGTTGGAGAGCCCGACCTCCTCGTTGGTCAGCCCCCAGCGCTCCCGGCCGAACAGGATACCGGCCTTGCCCCCCGTGGCGATGTGCCCGGATATTTCGGCGGCTGCCGCTTCCGGCCCGACCACGGGCTTGGCCTGGTCGTGCGGGCGCGCGGTGGTGGCGAACAGGAGGTCGAGGTCGGCGACCGCCTCTTCCACCGTGCCGAACAATTCGACCTTCTCCAGAATGTGGTCGGCGCCGGCGGCGGCGCGCTGGGCGGCAATGTTGGGCCAGCCGTCCCTGGGGTTGACGATGCGCAAGCGGCTCAGGGCGAAATTGCCCATGGCGCGCGCGGCCATGCCGATGTTCTCGCCGAGCTGCGGCTCGACCAGGATCACGATGGGACCGTCGAGGGAAAGTCCCGCCTTGCTCTTGTCAGTCCCCGACATCTCGCTTCGCTTTCACTCTCAAGGCCTTGGCAAGGCGCTCTCAGGAATTGATTCATGCCGGCCTTTCAGGCTCGCGTTGGGCCGGCCGGGGTGTCCGCCCGTCGTTTGCCTGTCCTGACGAAATTCTCAAGGGAAATAACGGGTTGGATTCGACTTTTGAATCTCGCCTGAAACCTTGTCCCTGCCGGTCCGGCGCGGCCCGACCTTGCTCCCCATCCGTGGGGGCTGGATCGGCTAAAAGTGCATAATCCCGCGGCTTTCGCCCGGTGCTATCAGGTGCTAAGAGGCGGCGGATATTCACGTTGGCGCCGATGGTGCCGTTCCCAAGAGGGCTTCCCCGATCATGGCAAAAATCAAGGTATCCAATCCCGTCGTCGAGCTCGATGGCGACGAGATGACCCGGATCATCTGGCAGTACATCAAGGACAAGCTGATCAACCCGTTCCTGGATGTCGAGCTGCTCTATTTCGACCTGGGCATGGAATACCGCGACCACACCAACGATCAGGTCACCATCGACGCGGCCGAGGCCATCAAAAAGGTCGGTGTCGGCGTCAAGTGCGCCACCATCACCCCCGATGAAGCCCGGGTGAAGGAGTTCAACCTCAAGCAGATGTGGAAGTCGCCCAACGGCACCATCCGCAACATCCTCGGCGGCGTGATCTTCCGCGAGCCGATCATCTGCAAGAACGTGCCGCGCCTGGTTCCCGGCTGGACCAAGCCGATCATCATCGGCCGCCACGCCTATGGCGACCAGTACCGCGCCACCGACATCAAGTTCCCGGGCAAGGGCACCCTCTCGATGAAGTTCGTCGGCGAGGACGGCACCGTGATCGAGAAGGAAGTGTTCAAGGCCCCCGGCGCCGGCGTCGCCATGGAGATGTACAATCTCGACGATTCCATCGTCGATTTCGCCCGCGCCTCCTTCAACTACGGCCTGCTGCGCGGCTACCCGGTCTACCTGTCGACCAAGAACACGATTCTGAAGGTCTATGACGGCCGCTTCAAGGACATCTTCCAGGATATCTTCGACCGGGAGTTCAAGAAGGAGTTCGACGCCAAGGGCCTGACCTACGAGCACCGCCTGATCGACGACATGGTGGCCTCGGCGCTGAAATGGTCCGGCGGCTATGTCTGGGCCTGCAAGAACTACGACGGCGACGTGCAGTCCGACACGGTCGCGCAGGGCTACGGCTCGCTCGGCTTGATGACCTCGGTGCTGCTCACCCCCGATGGCAAGACGGTGGAAGCGGAAGCCGCCCACGGCACGGTGACCCGCCACTATCGCGAGCACCAGAAGGGCAAGGAGACCTCGACCAACTCCATCGCCTCGATCTTCGCCTGGACGCGAGGCCTCGCCCACCGCGCCAAGCTCGACAACAATGCCGAGCTGGCGAAGTTCGCCAACACGCTGGAGAAGGTCTGCGTCGACACCGTCGAGGCCGGCTACATGACCAAGGACCTCGCGCTGCTGGTCGGCGCCGACCAGCGCTGGCTCTCGACCACCGGCTTCCTCGACAAGGTCGCCGAGAACCTCGGCAAAGAATTGGCTTAAGCCGCCGGCAATTCCGCCCCTAAGGGCCGGACATCATCGCGGGCCGCGCCAAAGCGCGGCCCGTTTGCTTTTCAGGCCGCTCAGTCAGCGGCCCGTGCCTTCCTCCTCCGCCTGCGCCAGCTCCGCCAGCGCGAGGTCGCCGGTGTCGGCGAGCCTCGCCTTGGCGGTGGTGTGGACGTGGTCGGCGAGCGTCGGCATACGCGCGATCAGGGCGTGGAAATCCTGGGCGTCGAGCACGAGGAGACGCGTCTTGCGGGTCGCCGTCACCGTGCCGCTGCGCTTGGTCTTGTGCAATAGCGCGATCTCGCCGAAGAAAGTGCCGTCGCTCAGGCGCACATGCTGGCTCGGCAGCGCGATCTCGACCTCGCCGGCGGCGATGAAATACATCGACGAGGCCGCATCGCCCCGCCGCACCAGGACCTCGCCCTGCTCAATGGTGCGTGCGCGGAGCAGCCGCATGATGTCGGCGATCTCCGCCGCCGACAGATGCGAGAACAGCGGCACCCGCGCCAGCATGCCCCAGGTGACGACGAAGTCGCGCCGCTTCACCTCTTCGGCGAATGCGGTGGAGATGATCGCGACCGGCAGCGCGATCATGGCAAAGCCGCTGACGATGGCGAACGTGGAGATCAGCTTGCCGAGTGGCGTCACCGGCACGACGTCGCCATAGCCGACGGTGCCGAGCGTCACGATCGCCCACCACATCGCCTGCGGGATGGTGCCGAGTTTGTCCGGCTGCACGTCGCGTTCGATGGCGTAGAGTAGCGAGGCGAAGGTCAGGACTGCGCCGATCAGGATGACGATGCAGCCGATCAGCGCCCGCCGCTCGGCATGCACGGCGGCGAGCAGCGAGCGCATCGCCGGGGAATAGCGGATCAGCTTGAAGAAGGGCAGCACGCCGAGCGCCGCCAGCGTCGGGTGCTCGCCGGTGGCCAGCACGATGGCCGCAGGCAGGAACGCCATGAGGTCGATGAGGCCGAGCGCCGAGAAGGCATAGCCGAGCCGGTCGGACAGCGCCGAGGCCTTGCGCTGGGTGTGGCCGGCCACCGTCCACAGCCGCGCGGCATATTCCAGCGCGAACACGATCACCGAGAGGATGGTGATGCCCGCGAACAGCGCGCCGAACTGCGCGTCGAGCTCTGGCACCGAGGCCAGGATCATCGCAGCCACATTGAGCACGATGAGGCCGATGATGAGCTGGATGAAGCGCGACCCGGCCGAATAAGCCAGCGGGTCGTGCTCCAGCAATTCGTAGAGGCGATCCCTCACGTTGGGATCGCGAAGCCCACGTCCTCGCGGAACGGAGGACATCGCGACTTAAGCGCCTGCCATCGCTTTTTCGATCGCAGCCAATGCCTCGGTCGCCTTGGCGCCGTCGGGGCCGCCGGCCTGCGCCATGTCGGGCCGGCCGCCGCCGCCCTTGCCGCCGAGCGCCTCGGAGGCAATGCGGACGAGGTTCACGGCGTTGAAGCGCGCAGTGAGGTCTTGCGTGACGCCAACCACGATTCCGGCCTTGCCGTCCTCGGTGACGCCGACGATGGCGACGACGCCGGAGCCGATCTGCTTCTTGCCGTCGTCGGCGAGGCTCTTGAGATCCTTCATCTCGATGCCCTCGACCGCGCGCGCCATCAGCTTGACGTCGCCGACCTCGCGCACGGCCGAAGCCGCGCCATTGCTGCCGGCGGAGGCGCCGCCGCCCATCGCCAGCTTCTTGCGCGCGTCGGAGAGCTCGCGCTCGAGCTTCTTGCGCTCCTCCATCAGCGCAGCGATGCGCGCCGGAACGTCGTCGAGCGAGGTCCGCAGCTCGTTCGCCGCGGTCTTCGCCAGCGCCATGGTGTCGTTGGCATGCCTGCGCGCGTAATTGCCGGTCAGCGCCTCGATGCGGCGCACGCCGGACGCCACCGCGCTCTCGCTCGTCACCGTGATCAGGCCGATGTCGCCGGTGCGCCTGACATGCGTGCCGCCGCACAGCTCGACCGACCATCCGAGCGCGTTGGCGCCGCGCTCGCGCGCCGTCCTGCCCATCGAGACGACGCGGACCTCGTCGCCATATTTCTCGCCGAACAGCGCGCGGGCCCCCGCTTCGCGGGCCTCGTCGACGCCCATCACGCGCGTGGTGACCTCGTCGTTCTCCAGCACCACCTCGTTGGCGATGTCCTCGACACGGGCGAGCTCCTCCGCCGTGATCGGCTTCGGATGCACGAAGTCGAAGCGCAGGCGGTCGGGCGCGACCATCGAGCCGCGCTGGGCGATGTGATCGCCGAGCACCTGGCGCAGCGCCTCGTGGATGAGATGCGTCGCCGAATGATGCGCGCGGATCGAGGAGCGCCTGCTATGATCGACCTCGAGCTGCAGCGCGGTGCCGAGCTTCACTTCGCCACTCTCCACCGTGCCGATGTGGACGAAGAAATCGCCGAGCTTCTTCTGCGTGTCGGTGACGCGGAACTTGATGCCGCCCTCGCCCGTCAGCACGCCGGTGTCGCCGACCTGGCCGCCTGACTCCGCGTAGAACGGCGTCTGGTTCAGCACGATCGCCCCTAGGTCGCCGGCCTTCAGGCTGGTGACCTCAGTGCCGTCCTTGACCAGCGCCGACACCACGCCCTCGGCGCGCTCGGTCTCGTAGCCCAGGAATTCGGTGGCGCCGAGCTTCTCGCGCAGCGGGAACCAGATCGCCTCTGATGCCGCTTCGCCCGAGCCCTTCCAGGACTCGCGCGCCTTGGCCTTCTGACGCTCCATCGCATCGGTGAACGCGGCCTGGTCGACGCCGATGCCGCGCGACTTCAGCGCGTCCTGCGTCAGGTCGAGCGGGAAGCCGTAGGTGTCGTACAGCGTGAAGGCGACGTCGCCGTCGAACATGTCGCCCTTTTTCAGGGACGCGCTCTTCTCGTCCAGAATCGCCAAACCGCGCGACAGCGTCTTGCGGAAGCGGGTTTCTTCCAGCCGCAGCGTCTCCTCGATCAGATTCTCCGCGCGCATCAGATCGGGATAGGCCTGGCCCATCTCACGCACCAGCGCCCAGACCAGGCGATGCATCAGCGGCTCCTTGGCGCCCAGCAGCTGCGCATGGCGCATCGCACGGCGCATGATCCGGCGCAGCACATAGCCGCGGCCCTCGTTCGAGGGCAGCACGCCGTCCGAGACCAGGAAGGCGGAGGAGCGCAAGTGGTCGGCGATGACGCGGAACGAGGCGACATTCTGCTCGTTCGGCCCGCTGCCGAGCGCGGACGCGGTCGCGTCGATCAGGTGGCGGAACAGGTCGGTCTCGAACACGCTCTCGACGCCCTGGAGGATGCAGGCCATGCGCTCCAGGCCCATGCCGGTGTCGATCGAGGGACGCGGCAAGCCCACGCGCTCCTCCTTCGTCACCTGCTCATATTGCATGAACACGAGATTCCAGAATTCGAGGAAGCGGTCGCCGTCCTCTTCCGGCGAGCCCGGAGGCCCGCCCCAGATGTGCTCGCCGCGGTCGATGAAGATCTCCGAGCA
Organism: Bradyrhizobium sp. WBOS08; assembly: GCF_024585125.1. Taxonomy (NCBI): domain Bacteria; kingdom Pseudomonadati; phylum Pseudomonadota; class Alphaproteobacteria; order Hyphomicrobiales; family Nitrobacteraceae; genus Bradyrhizobium; species Bradyrhizobium sp. WBOS08. The sequence continues at coordinate 1,255,633 of NZ_CP028988.1, forward strand.
TGGGCCGCACGGGCCGGTGTCGCCCATCGCCCAGAAATTGTCCGAGGTCGGGATGCGGATGATGCGGTCGTCGGAGAATCCGGCGATCTTCTTCCACAGGCCCGCTGCCTCGTCATCGGTGTGGTAGACGGTGACGAGCAGCTTGTCCTTGTTGAGCCCGAACTCCCCGGTGATCAGCTTCCAGGCGAGCTCGATCGCCCGCTCCTTGAAGTAGTCGCCGAAGGAGAAGTTGCCGAGCATCTCGAAGAAGGTGAGATGGCGCGCGGTGTAGCCGACATTGTCGAGGTCGTTGTGCTTGCCGCCGGCGCGCACGCATTTCTGCGAGGTGGTGGCGCGCTGGTACGGCCGCTTCTCGACGCCGGTGAAAACGTTCTTGAACTGCACCATGCCGGCATTGGTGAACATCAACGTCGGGTCGTTGCGCGGCACGAGGGGCGAGGACGCCACGATCTCGTGGCCGTTCTCGGCAAAGAAGTTCAGAAAGGTCGACCTGATCTCGTTGACGCCGCTCATGTTCATCCAATCGGGTGTGCTAGAGCATGATCCGGAAAAGTGCGAAGCGGTTTTCCGAAAAGATCATGCTCAAACAAAGAGCCAAAACGCGATGCTTTCATCGCGCTTTAGGACCCGCTTCTCGCCATCCAAACCGTAACGTTAAGGCTGATATCTGCGGGCCAAAGCGCTTTTAGACAAGGCCAGCTTTCCTGTCCAGAAACTGTGCAGGCAGATCAGAGGGTTGCCGCAGCCGCTCAATTCCGTTGCAATCCCGTTGATTGGGCGCGCGGACGCGTTGACAGGCTTGGCTGGCCTGTGGTCTGTACCCATCTGTATCGTACGGCCACGTCGGGAGAGACCGGCTTTAGGCAGCCGGCGCCGAAGGAGCAACCGCCCCGGAAACTCTCAGGCAAAAGGACCGCGTGGCTTTGACAGCATCTGGAAAGAGGCGCCGACGGGTCTAGACCCGGACTGCGTCCGCCGACGGGATAATACTCTCAGGCACAGCGACAGATGGGGCTTCGACTGGTGTCCTCAGGGGAATCGTCCCCGGGGAACCGCCGAGGGCCCCCATGATGCTAGCGCACGACCAAGACTCCCTGAAACGGACGCCCCTTCATGGGCTTCATGTCTCCCTGGGCGGCAAGATGGTGCCGTTCGCGGGCTATGACATGCCCGTGCAATATGCCGCGGGCGTGCTGAAAGAGCACCTCCATACCCGCAGCGCAGCCGGCCTGTTCGACGTCTCCCATATGGGCCAGATCGCGATCCGGCCGAAGTCGGGGAGGATCGAGGACGCCGCCCGCGCGCTGGAGCGGCTGGTGCCGCAGGACATCGTGGCGATCGCGCCGGGACGCCAGCGTTATGCCCAGTTCACCAATGCCGATGGCGGCATCCTCGACGATCTCATGGTCGCCAATTTCGGCGATCACCTGTTCCTGGTCGTCAACGCCGCCTGCAAGGCGGAGGACGAGGCGCATCTGCGCGCGCATCTCTCGGGCGACTGCGTCGTCGATCCCCTCGCCGACCGCGCGCTGCTCGCGCTGCAGGGCCCGAAGGCCGAAGCGGTGCTGGCGAAACTGTGTGCAGCTGCGCCGTCCATGAAGTTCATGGATTCCGGACCGCATGAGATCGCCGGCATCAAGTGCTTCGTCTCGCGCTCCGGCTACACCGGCGAGGACGGGTTCGAGATCTCGGTTCCATCAGGCGATGCCGAACGCCTTGCCAGGACGCTGCTGGACAATCCGGACGTGCTGCCGATCGGCCTCGGGGCCCGCGACAGCCTGCGGCTGGAGGCCGGCCTCTGCCTCTACGGCCACGACATCGACACCGCGACCACGCCGGTCGAGGCCGCCCTGGAATGGTCGGTGCAAAAGAGCCGTCGCAGCGGCGGCGCGCGCGCCGGCGGCTTTCCCGGCGCAGACAAGATCCTCGCGCATTTCGACAACGGCGCGCCCCGTCGCCGCGTCGGCCTGCGGGCCGAGGGCCGCGCGCCGGTGCGCGAGGGCGCGCTGCTGTTTGCCGACGCCAATGCCGGCGAGCCGATCGGACAAGTCACTTCGGGCGGCTTCGGCCCAAGCCTGAATGCGCCGGTCGCGATGGGCTACGTGCCGACCAAACTGAGCGCGCTCGGCACCAAGCTGTTCGCCGAGGTGCGCGGCCAGCGACTGCCGCTCGCCGTCGCCGCCATGCCCTTCGTCAAGAACACCTACAAGCGTTAGCGCATGATGAAATTGAGCTCAGGTAGTGGCCCCGACGTCACCTCTCCCCGCAGGGGAGAGGTCGGATTGCGTCTGGCGATGCGGAGCATCGTCCAGCGCAATCCGGGTGAGGGGCCGCGGCACTCAGTGGCACCAGACCCCCTCACCCGGATCGCATCTGGCGATGCGATCCGACCTCTCCCTCCGGGAGAGGTGAACCGAGCCCGCGGCTTTCAGCCGAACCCCACCGCTTCAGGAAATCAACAATGACCACGACGCTGTACACCTCCGACCACGAATGGCTGGCGATCGACGGCGATGTCGCCACCGTCGGCATCACCGACTATGCCCAGCAGCAACTTGGCGACGTTGTGTTCGTCGAATTGCCGAAGGTCGGCCGGAGCTTGAAGAAGGCCGAGGCCGCCGCCGTCGTCGAGTCCGTCAAGGCCGCCTCCGACGTCTACGCGCCTGTTACGGGTGAAGTGCTCGAGACCAATGCCGAGCTCGCCGCCGAGCCGACGCTGGTGAACTCGGACGCGCAGGGCAAGGCCTGGTTCTTCAAGATCAGGATCGCCGACAAGAGCGAGCTCGGCGGCCTCATGGATGAAGCCGCCTACAAGGCCCACACGGCGTGAGATTATGAGCCGAGCCATCTCAACATACTCACTGTCATGCCCCGCGAAGGCGGGGCATCCAGTAAACGCAGGCGGTTCGGCTGGAGCCGAGAAGCCGCGGCGTACTGGATCGCCCGCTTTCGCGGGCGATGACAACAACTCATAGCGAGGACCCATGATGACCGCGCACCGCAAGAGCAACGGCGACACAGCCGCCAGTTTCGTTCGCCGCCATATCGGCCCCTCGGCGCGCGACGTCACCGCCATGTTGGAGGCCGTCGGCGCTAGAAGCGTCGATGCGCTGATGGCGGAGACGCTGCCGGCGTCGATCCGGCAGGCCGCCCCGCTCGATCTCGGCAAGCCGCTGAGCGAGACCGAGGCGATCGCGCACATGACCGAGCTGGCGCGACAGAACCAGGTCTTCACCTCGCTGATCGGCCAAGGCTATTCCGGCACCATCCTGCCCGCGGTGATCCAGCGCAACATTCTGGAGAACCCGGCCTGGTACACGGCGTACACGCCCTACCAGCCGGAGATCAGCCAGGGCCGGCTGGAAGCGCTGCTCAACTTCCAGACCATGATCTGCGACCTTACCGGGCTCGATGTCGCCAACGCCTCGCTGCTCGACGAAGCGACCGCCGCCGCCGAAGCCATGGCGCTGGCGGAGCGGCACTCGCAGGTCAAGGCAAAGGCCTTCTTCGTCGACAAGGACGTGCATCCGCAGACGCTGGCGGTGATGCGCACCCGCGCCGAGCCGCTGGGCTGGAGCCTGATCGTCGGCGATCCCCTCACCGATCTCGACAAGGCGGACGTGGTCGGCGCGCTGCTGCAATATCCGGGCTCCTCGGGCGCATTGCGCGACCTCAGACCCGCGATATCGGCGCTGAAGGCCAAGGGCGCGCTCGCGATTCTCGCCGCCGACCTGCTGGCGCTGACGCTGATCGCCTCGCCCGGCGAGCTCGGGGCCGACATCGCGATCGGCTCGGCGCAGCGCTTTGGCGTGCCGATGGGCTATGGCGGACCGCACGCGGCCTATATGGCAGTGCGCGATGCGCTGAAGCGCTCGCTGCCCGGCCGCATCGTCGGCCTCTCCGTGGATTCGCGCGGGGCGCCGGCCTATCGCCTCGCGCTGCAGACCCGCGAGCAGCACATCCGCCGCGAGAAGGCGACCTCCAATATCTGCACCGCGCAGGTGCTGCTTGCCGTGATCGCCTCGATGTATGCGGTCTATCACGGCCCCGAGGGCCTCATCCAGATCGCGCGCAACGTGCATCGCCGCACCGCGGTGCTGGCGAGCGGCCTGCGCAAGCTCGGCTTTGCGCCGCGATCGGAGACCTTCTTCGATACGCTCAGCGTCGATGCCGGCGCCAGGCGTGCCGAGATCGTCGCGCGCGCGGCCGCCGAGAAGATCAATCTCGGCGTCGGCGAAACGGCTCTTCGCATTGCGCTCGACGAGACCACGACGCCGGCGACGGTCGAAGCGGTCTGGCGCGCCTTCGGCGGCACGCTTGCCTATACCGAGATCGATGCCGAGACGCGCGAGGCGCTGCCGGACGATTTGAAGCGCTCCACCGTGTTCCTCACCCATCCGGTGTTCCACGCGCATCGCTCCGAGACCGAGATGCTGCGCTACATGCGCAAGCTCTCAGATCGCGACCTCGCACTCGACCGCGCCATGATCCCGCTGGGATCCTGCACCATGAAGCTGAACGCGACCACCGAGATGATGCCGCTGACCTGGCCGGAATTCGCGACGCTGCACCCGTTCGTGCCGCGCGAGCAGGCGAGCGGCTATCACGCGCTGTTCGCGCGGCTGGAAAAATGGCTGTGCGACATCACCGGCTATGACGCGATCTCGTTGCAGCCGAACTCGGGCGCGCAAGGCGAATATGCCGGCCTGCTCGCGATCCGCGGCTATCATGCGTCACGCGGAGAGAGCCACCGCAAGATCTGCCTGATCCCCTCCTCCGCCCACGGCACCAATCCGGCGTCGGCCGCGATGGCCGGCATGGACGTGGTGGTGGTCGCCTGCGAGAAGAACGGCGACGTCGACGTCAACGATCTCCGCGCCAAGGCGGAGAAACATGCGAACGATCTCGCCGCGATCATGATCACTTATCCCTCGACCCATGGCGTGTTCGAGGAGCATATCCGCGAGATCTGCGAGATCGTCCACGGCCATGGCGGCCAGGTCTATCTGGACGGCGCCAACCTCAACGCCCAGGTCGGCCTTTCCAGACCCGGCGATTACGGCGCCGATGTCAGCCACCTCAACCTGCACAAGACCTTCTGCATCCCGCATGGCGGCGGCGGCCCCGGCATGGGCCCGATCGGCGTCAAGGCGCATCTCGCGCCGTTCCTGCCGGGCCATCCGGCAACGCAGGCGGATGCACCGGTCGGCCCGGTTTCGGCCGCGCCGTTCGGCTCGGCCTCGATCCTGACCATCTCCTACATCTACATCCTGATGATGGGCGGCGAAGGCCTGAAGCGCGCCACCGAGATTGCGATCCTCAACGCCAACTACATCGCAGCCCGCCTCGATCCGCACTTCCCGGTGCTCTACAAGAACGAGAAGGGCCGTGTCGCCCACGAGTGCATCGTCGATCCCCGTCCGCTGAAGGCGAGTTCTGGTGTTACGGTGGACGACATTGCCAAGCGCCTGATCGATTACGGCTTCCACGCGCCGACCATGAGCTTCCCGGTGCCGGGCACGCTGATGATCGAGCCGACCGAGTCGGAATCGAAGGCCGAGCTCGACCGCTTCTGCGACGCCATGATCGCGATTCGAAAAGAAATCGCAGATGTCGAGGCCGGCCGCTTCAAGATCGAAGCCTCGCCGTTGCGTCACGCCCCGCACACCGTGCACGACATCGCGGACGATGATTGGACGCGCGCCTATACCCGCAGCGAAGGCTGCTTCCCCGCGGGCACCTCGCGCACCGACAAGTACTGGAGCCCCGTGGGCCGCGTCGACAATGTCTATGGCGACCGCAACCTCGTGTGCTCCTGCCCGCCGGTGAGCGATTACGCGCAAGCCGCGGAGTAAGCCGCGACGGAGGTTTCGTAGGGTGGGCAAAGCGCAAGCGTGCCCACCACCTTTGTATGCAGTAAACAAGATCGTGGGCACGGCGCTTGCGCGCCTTTGCCCACCCTACGGCACCGAATGCGCCGCTGGTCTAAGGCCCAATCAACAACCGACTTTCCCGGTCCCAGCGCCACAACCGCTCATTGGTCAGCTCAGTCCCGCCCCACCAGCGATAAATCCGGTTGTGGCGCCACATGTCGTCTTCGCGGGCCAGAAGCGAACGCCCGAGTTCAGTGAGCGTGAGCTTCCACTCACTCCTGCAGAAGTAACGGTCCTCGTTGGTGAACGCCGGATCTCCCAACACGAGCGCCGGCGTCGGATGTCCCCCCAGTTCGAGCAAAGCGTCGCGCGCGTCGTTTTCGCCGAGTACGTCGCGAATCAATCTGCCATTGCAGACGATCCGCGGGTCGGTTTCCCCGTCATTCACATAATCCAACAAATCCATTTCAGTGGCACCGAGTCCCGTCACGCTGTCCGGAAGCTCTTCGAGCACTGCTATCAGCGCCGATCGAAGTCTCGGCAGGATCGTCAGATCCGTCATCAGCAGATCGAAGCAGGGCTCTGGCGTTTGAGCCCGATAGGCCCGCCAGGCACGGCTTGCCAACACCAATTGGTTCTCGGTCACCTTGAAGTTCGGCAGCTTCCATTTTGCGACAGACTCCGCAGCATAGTTCGCAATAATGTCGTCCGCATGCACAAGGCTCAGCTTGGTCACGATTTCCCTGTAGGGGCGAAGCAGGTTCAGCAGCCAGATCAGCACCAGCTGATCATTGGGCCGGGGATCAGCCCATATCTCGATCGAGTCGAACTTCGCACACAGCTCGAAGAAACCGATATCGCGCGTGCCGAAGCCGTCGAGCGAGCCGCAGCGAACGTGATCGAGCCAATGATCGCCGGGATTGCAATGCTTGGCCGATCGACGTTCCAGGCCCATCAAGAGGCGCTCGTCCGAAGGCAATTTCCTCCCGACAAAACGCGGATAGAATCCGAGCGCGACGTTCGCCCGGCACGACTGGCGAAGCACCTCTTCCGCAAGATCGTGGTCGTCAGGATCAGATGTGACAAGATTGCTCCTCTCGAAATTGATGCGCATTGCGGGAGCAACACGCGTCAGTCAGGCGCGATCAACATCCGGCTCTCGCGATCCCAGCGCCAGAGCCGCTCGTTGGTGAGAAGCGTGCCGCCCCACCAGCGGCGGATCGGGTTGTGACGGCGAAAATCCTCCGCCCTGGCCAGCACCGCCTGTCCCAAGTCCGTAAGGGACAATTGGGACTGCTTGTACCGTGCGTGACGGAGGACATCATCATGCATGTCCAGCGTGAATGGCCCCTCGTCCAGCCCGGCTACGGCCGGCATTGGACAGCGCGCGAGTCCATCGAGCAGCTCGCCGACCTCCCAATAGTCAAAGACGCGCCGCTCGTTGGGTTGCTTATGCCCCGGGAAGACGTCGAAGGACTGCACATTCCCTGGTGCGATCAACTCCAGCATTCGCGTCTCCGTCGCTCCAAGACCGGTGGTCACGCTCGGAAGCTCTGAGAGAACATCAACAGCGCAGCGCTCGAGCTGCGGAAGCAAACCCAGATCGATCTTGAGGAGCTCGAACCAGGCCTGCGGCGTGGGTTCGCAATAAGCGCACCACGCGCGACCGGCCAGTGCAAGGTGATGCTGCGTCAACTTGGCCATATGCGGGTTCAGCTTCGCAAGTTGCTTTGACTCGACACCACCGACGGCAAAGTCCAGGTGACGCATTGAGAGCTTGGAAGCTGCCCCATCCTTGCTGCTGAGGTGATCGAGCAGCCAGAGCAGAAGTAATTGTGCATTCGGCTCTGGTCCCATCCACAGCTCGGCCGTGTCGCATTCGGACAATAGGTCAATCAGTCCGCGTCCCTTCAACCCAGTTCCCTCCAGGCGCCAGGCCGGCGTGTCGTCCAGCCAGTGCAGGCCGTTCGGCTGAGTCGTACGTGGGGAGAAAAATACCTGGCGTTCCGCATCGGACGGCAGCGTTCCCCAGACGAGTCGACGCTCGATCGCAATGACGAGATCGCCAAGGCCGGCCCCTCGTATCGCGCCGGCGACGGCCGAATCTGTCGTCACGATGAGCCGCGCCATGCGGGATCCTCACGGCTTCGTCAGGACGGCGCCGTAGCGCCACAGTCGATCATTGGTCAGATGCGTGCCGCCCCACCAGCGATCGATCGGGTTGTGTCGGCTGAAGTCTTCCTGATGGGCCAGGACAGCCTTTCCGAACTCGGTCAGCGAGAGGCGGCTGCGCAGGTAGACCTGGTGCCGAGCTCGCAAATTTTGCAGGTCGATCGTACGAAGTTCTTCGCCCAGACCGGCCACTGCGGGCTTTGGGCCGAGTGCGAGGCCTTCGATCAAATATCCCAGTTCGATCTCGCCGAACACATCTGTGCGCCGTAGCGAGCGTAGATGGAACAACGGATTCGTGTTCGCATACCAGGCAAGCATCTCAAGGAATCGCATCTCGGTCGCACCGAGTCCCGTCAAAGGAGACGGGAGCTCTGCCAGCAGGTCGAGCAAGGCGGGCCGCAGCATCAGCAAGGCACTGAGATCACGGCGAAGGAGATCGATGCAAGCTTCAGGAGTCGGCGCGCAGTAGGCGGACCACGCCGATTTGCCGATCTCGAACTCCTCCGCGCCAACGTCCATGACATTAATATCAGGCTCGGCCTCAGCGAAATTATAGTCGGGACTGAACATCAGATCGGAGGCCAGCAATCGGACCGCGAACCTCTGCGCGAGCGCAGGATAGTTGCCGAGGTGATCGAGCAACCAGACCAGTTGCAGCTGGTCGCGGGGCGTGGCCGCGAACCAGAGTTCGATCTCGTCATACCGCTCGCAAAACTCGGCCAGCGATGATTTGCGGCCCTTGGTGCCCTTTGGCCAGCGGACCCAATCCGACCAGTGTTCGGCCGGGCCAAGATCGGCGGCGTAGGCAGCCAAATAAGCCGAGAGCTTTTCCGCCCGCGGGAGCGGCCCCCACTCAAATTGAAAATGGAACGGGATGACGATCTCGGCCAAGCCCGATCGAGCAAGCTCCCTGCCGCCGCCCCAGCCGGTCAAGATCAGCCGCTTCATCACACCACCTGATCAACGCACACATAAACGAAACGGGCGCTGACGACGTCGGCAACTCAACGTCCTCAGCGCCCGCTCCTCGCGAAAAACTTTCGCGTTAAGACTTACTCGTCCGCCGGCTCCTCGCCGTCGGCGTCGCGCTCGGGCGTGCCGGCCAGGATCTGCTCGGCGATCAGGCCGGAGTTCTGGCGGATCGCGGTCTCGATCTTGGCGGTGATGTCGGGGTTGGCCTTCAGGAACGCTTTCGAGTTCTCGCGGCCCTGACCGAGGCGCTGGCTGTCATAGGAGAACCAGGCGCCGGATTTCTCGACGATGCCGGCCTTGACGCCGAGATCGAGGATCTCGCCCATCTTGGAGACACCCTCGCCGTACATGATGTCGAACTCGACCTGCTTGAAGGGGGGCGCCAGCTTGTTCTTGACCACCTTGACGCGCGTGGTGTTGCCGACCACCTCGTCGCGCTCCTTGATCGCGCCGATGCGGCGGATGTCGAGGCGGACGGAGGCGTAGAATTTCAACGCGTTCCCGCCGGTGGTGGTCTCGGGCGAGCCGTACATCACACCGATCTTCATGCGGATCTGGTTGATGAAGATCACCATGGTGTTGGACTTGTTGATCGAGGCCGTGAGCTTGCGCAGCGCCTGGCTCATCAGGCGGGCCTGCAGGCCCGGCAGGGCATCGCCCATCTCGCCCTCGAGCTCGGCCTTCGGCACCAGCGCCGCGACCGAATCGATCACCATCACGTCCACCGCGCCGGAGCGCACCAGCGTGTCGCAGATCTCCAGCGCCTGCTCGCCGGTGTCGGGCTGCGAGATCAGCAGCTCGTCGATGTTGACGCCGAGCTTGCGGGCATAGACCGGGTCGAGCGCGTGCTCGGCATCGATGAAGGCGCAGATGCCGCCCTTCTTCTGTGCTTCCGCCACCGTATGCAGCGCCAGCGTGGTCTTGCCCGAGGATTCCGGCCCGTAGATCTCGACGATGCGCCCCTTGGGCAGGCCGCCGATGCCGAGCGCGATATCGAGCCCGAGCGAGCCCGACGACACCGCCTCGATGTCCATGGACCGGTCGTTCTTGCCGAGCTTCATCACCGAGCCCTTGCCGAACTGGCGCTCGATCTGCGAGAGCGCGGCGGCCAGAGCTTTACTCTTGTCCATGGAAGATCCTTCGACGATACGCAGGGCAGTGGCGGACATTGGGTCGTGCTCCTTATGGCGAGGATTCGCGTGAGGGACAAACAGTTGCGAGGCGGCGCGGCGATAAAAGCAATGTACCCTATTTGTTCTAGGTTCGCAATATGTTCTTTTGCGGATTTGGGCGCTGTCCGTTGGACAGTCCCGGATTGTTGGCAACCCTCCCCTCAATCCCGCCCTGTGCGCACAAGTGAACAGACGCCGCTCCATCGCTGCTCCCTAATGGGGCCATCACCGCTCGGATCGTGGCAATTATCGGTGACGAGAACGCCGATCGCGCTCCCGCCTTCCTCGCGCGGACAGGAGCGCGCCTTGTTCAAGCGACGACGTTTCAAGCAGCAGCTGACCCTGCAGGACCGGCTCACCGCCTGGGTCAAGCAGGTCAAGGACGACGCTGCGAAGCTGCCGCCTGGCCCTAAACGGGACGCCCTGCTCAAGAAGGCGCGCCAGGCCGAAATGGCAAATCATCTGCACGACTGGGTCAAATCCCCCGGGCTGCAACCGCCGAAATAGCCGAGCAACCCCGACGTCCTTGTCCGACCGAAGCTCGACGCGCTTGATCGCGGTCGCCGTCATCATTCCGCAATCGTATGGCACCGAACCTTTCGCGGTCCCAGGCCTTTTCCAGGACGAGACCGCAATTCTGGGGACCGTCATGACGGACAACGAGCACCACGAAACGAGCCGGCGCCATCCTCTGCTGGAGGCGGCGCGCGAGGAGCTGATCAAGTTCGAGCGCAAGGAAAACGAGTTCCGCAAGAAGGATCGCGAAGAGCGCGCCAGCGAGCTTCGGCTACCGCTCGGCGAGATCAAGATCCACTAAGCCCCGCCAGCGGCAGTTTAGGTATCTAGATACCTAAGTTAGGTCATTGAAAAACCATGGGAATTCTATGCAGCCTACTGTGCATGGGGTTGTTTTTCCATTTTTTGAGATGCCGCATGCCGCAACCTGCGATCATCGCAAGACGCGACTGCCGGCGGTGCCCGGCCTACAGCAGCGCGAGTAGCACGAGGCCGATCACCAGCACCACGAAGCCAGCCGCTGTCGCGGCGGCGAACGACCGCTCTACGTTATCCATGATGCCACCCCATCGTCGGCGTGCCACGTTTCCCCCATGGCCGCGCCGAACGGTCTGGAATCTTGCCGACCTGTGTGACCGCAGTTGTGCGAACGGATGTCGAAATTGGGACCGCTGCGGGGCCAGTCTGCGGCCTCGGCTCGGGCCGCCAACCTGGCGCCTGTCAGGCTGCCGTAAGCGGAGCCGGCTAGGATGATGCGGCTATGGTGTTGCAGCCCAGCACCTCAGCCTCCAACGACTCTCCGCCCCGCTTGGCTCTCCCCAGGCGGGGCTTTTTCATGCCTGGCTGCCGGCGCGCGGATCCCCCTCCTCCCGGGTCAGGCGCAGCGCGAAGGCGCGGATCGCGGGCGCGGCCAGGAGCACGATCGGCAGCATCGCGGCCCAGGCGATCAGCCACGACGCCATCCAGTGGCCGAGGAAGATCGTCGCGCTGCCGGCGGGCAAGCTGGCGATCCCCGCCGCGATCAGCGAGGTCAGTCCGGACTGGATGATCCCGAACACGAAATGACTGTAGCGGCGGGGAATGCCGAGCATGACGGACCCATGTTGTTGGCCGTCATCACGGCAAGCAAGGCACATGCCGCCGCGTGCATCGGAAGCCGTTGGCGGTCCGGTCTGCGTTGCGCCTCCCCCAGCGGCGCAAAGAACGCGACTGGATGCAGCCCAGGAACTCTGTTCTTGGTCGGAGAACCACGGGGTAACCTACCGTCAACCAACAGATTTTCCTTGTCGCGGGAATATGACCGCGATCAGCATGTCTGCGGTCGGCGGCATCATCCGTAGCCGCCCGGAATTGATCTGACGCTGGTTTGGGATTGGACTATCGCGCGCCCGTGGCCTTGGGGGCGAGGCCGTCACGCGCGATCGGTGCCAGCCATGCCGCTCTATTTCTTTCGTATCCGGAATGGCCGTTATTCCGGCTGCGCCGACCAGGCGACGGAATTTGCCGATCGCGATTCGGCCTGGAAAGAGATGACCAACGTCTGCGCCGACATGACCGCCGGCATTGCGCGCAAGCTCCAGGAAAATTCCGAATGGCACATGGAGCTGCTGGACGAGGCCAAGGAGCCCGTCTTCCGGATCCGCATCGTCGCCGAAACCCTCGACTAGGACGAGGCTCGATCAGGCCGGCTTTCAGTCCGCGCTGGGCAGCCGCCGCATGGTGAATTCGATGTCGCCGCCCGGCAGTTCGCGCCAAGTCTCGACCGCACTCATATAGCCGGCCTTGGGGTAGCGGGCGAAGAAGGCCTGGGCCCGTTCCCGCGCCGCCGCGCGCGGCAGCGTGAAGGTCTCGCGCAGATAGCCGTCGCCGAAAGTTGGGCCGGGCTTGCCGGCCGCCTTGCGCCGGCGCGCCATCCGCTCGGCGAGATCCCGCGGACGATCGGCCATGTCCTGCCCTCCTCTACGCGCTACGCTGAGAGGCAAATGTAGGGCGCGGGCCGGCCGAAGAGGAGTCCTGTCCGAAGGCCTGTGCCGCCCCCGGATGAAGCTTTGGTCAGTTGGCGGCCGTTCCGCTCTTGGTCTTCTTCGGCGCGCTGCTCGCGGCCGATGCCTTCGGTGCCGCCGGCTGCTTCGGCGGATCGGCGCGCATGCCGCCCCAGGGATCGTTGGACGCCTTGGATTCCGGGATCTTCTTCAGCGTTTCCTTGTAGGCCTTCTCGCGCTCGGCTTCCGCGGCCTTCTCCTCGGGGGACTTGCTCGGGCCATCCTGCATCAAATTGATATTGGGCATTTGCGCATAGGCAGGTCCCGCCAGCGCCGCCAGCAGCACCGCCGCCATACGGAAAAGCTTCATCGTCTACTCCTTGATCATCCATGAGGCACGGATCGCCCGCGCCGGGGGCCGTCAGCGGCCCGCTAGGACCGGTCCGACCGGCACGATTTGGGCCCATGCAGCCAATCGTCCCAGATCGGGCCGCATTTGGTGCACCCGCTCAGCGCGAAGCCGAGGGCGATCATACCAAAGACGAGGACACACCGACGCAACATCATCCACCCGTTCCCAAGCAAGGCATCATACCGGGCCAAGTCAGGCATTTTCAAGCCGACTGCACCGCCGCGAGAGCGGGTGACTTTGCCGCGCCGATGCGCGCACAATGGGACGAAACATCCGGCGATACAGGAGATCACGACAGCAATGCGAAGCCAGCCAGACGCCGAATTCGGCCTCCCCGACGCCAGACGCATCCTCGGCGAGGTTTTTGCACCCTGGGTCCAGGACCTCAACCTCGCGGTAGAGCGCATCGAGCACGTGCAGCCGGCGGACGCGCCGGACTGGCAGCCCGGCGCGCTGCTGCGCATGCCGTTCTCGGAGCGGTTGTGCCGCCATGGCGGCGTGGTCTGCGGCCAGGCCCTGATGGCGCTCGCCGATACCGCGATGGTGATCGCGATCCTTGCGGTCAATCGCGGCTATCGTCCGATGACGACGGTCGACCAGACCACGCATTTCATGCGCGCGGTGTCCTCGTCGGACGTGCTGGCGGACGCGCGTGTGGTGCGGCTCGGGCGCACCATGAGCTTCGGCCGCGTCACGCTGCTGTCGGCGACCGACAACAAGCCGGCCGCGATGGTATCCAGCGCGTTCGCGATGTTGCCGGGCTGATCAAAAAGCGAGAGCCGCGCGCGCAAAGCGCACCGCGGCTCTCCATCACGGTCGCATCGAGACCCCAGCCGCAACTGCGGCCGACGCTTCGGTCCGCACTTCCAGCTACTTGCCGAGCACCTCGTCAGCCGCCGTGACGATGCTGGCTGTCGGATTCTTTCCGCAATAGGCACCGAACTTCTTGGCGTTCTCGATGAACACGTCGGTGTCGATGATCGCGTTGTCCTCGTCGCCCTTGTACCAGCCATCCATCCAGGTCAACACGACCTGGATGTTGTCTTCGCCGCTCTCGAGAAACTGCTTGCAGCTCATGGTCGAAAGGTCCCATTTGACGGCGTGGGCGGGCATCGACGACAGCGAGAGCGCAGCGGCGAACAGAAGCGAAAACGTGGTCTTCATCGGAATCTCCATCGGCGCCGTGACGCCATAAAAGGAAGGCTTGCAGGAAAATCGGCGGAGATGCTCTCCGCTCGAACGTCGTAAACGAAGTCTGAAGCGCCATGCGGGCAGCGCCGATATTGAGTTTAGTTCAACGTAATTTCTATGCATTACTCCACAATCATCGTGATGGACCGACGCCGATGATCGAGAAGCGTACAGCGCAGCGCTACCGTGTTTTCAAGGGTGGAACGATCACCTTCGAAAACAACGGCATCGCCTGCACAGTGCGAAACATGTCGGTGGGCGGCGCGGCGATCGACCTCGACGCTCCCGTCACGTTACCGCAATCGTTCACGCTCTCGATCGCGCGCGACGAATTCGTACGGAATTGTCGCACAGTTTGGCGCCGTGACAAGCGCGTCGGCCTCGCCTTTGTGTGTTAGCGCCCGCTATGTGAACGAGCGTTCGCATCGCATCCACAATGCAATGATGATTGCGCGGCACGGCGACGGCAACGCCTGCGCAGGCTTGCGGTCACCCGCGCGCCAGGCGCGGCCGCCTCGTCGTCGATCCCGCAAGTGAGGCGGCGCGGCCGCCGGCCCTGCGCCGAGGCAGTGGTCAGCGCCGGCACGGCTAGCCGCGATGACCAAAACTCTCATCGGCGCAATCCCCTTCGTCTGGGGTACAAACTCGACCGCCATCGCGGAATAGCAAATGCCGCGGGTTCAAGGGCTTGTGGAGGCCTCAGCAAATCTTGATCGGCAAGGACTTCGCCCGACCGCATTCGTGCCTATCTGTCCGCCCGCAGGGGACTTTCACGGATGTTACGGATCATTGCTCATGCGGCGCTGCTCGCCAGCGCGCTCGCGCTCGGTGCCTGCGGCTTTGCCGACAGCCGCGCGCCGGTGCCCGAGTTCATGCGGATCAAGGAGGCCGAGCAACCCCCGCCCGAAGCGCCTCCCGACGTCAAGCGTGTGGTGCGCGAGCAGATCGATGTGGTTTTCCTCGCCACCTCCTATCCGCGCGAGGTGCACGTCGCCCCGCCCCGTCGCGAGCTGCGCGGACCGGGCTGGACGGCTTGCGTGCGCGCCCAGCTCACCTCCGCGACCGGCAGCTCGCTCGGCGCCCAGACCTACATCGTGACGATCAACGGCGGGAAGGTCGTGGACCGCCGGCGGGCGGAAGCCGACGATATCTGCGGCACCGAGACCTACGAGCCGGTCTAGGAACCGGCGCCGGCCGACGGTTCCGGGAAAAACGAGCATCGCGACGGGGAACGATCACCTCCTCGCCTTCTTGTTACCGCCGAGGGCAGTTTCGAGGAGGACATGATGAAGACATTTGCGATTGCGCTGTTGGCGGGCGTGGGCGCCCTGGCAGCCGTCTCGGGGGCGAGGGCTTCCGATATCTACACGACCAGCGAGTACACCGATCCGGATCTGGTTCAGCAGGTGCGGCTCGTCTGCGACGATTCCGGCCGTTGCTATCGCACGCGCAGCGGCTCGCGGGTGATCGTGCGCGATTCCTACAATTACATGCCGCGCGATCGCTACTACGAGCGCCGGACGTATCATCGTCACTACGATGACGGCCCGCGCGCCGGCGTCGGCATTCGCGCGCCCGGCGTCAGCGTCGGCGTGGGCGTGGGCGACCGCTGGTAATCCGTGAAGACGTGATGGCCGGGACCGGACGAGACGATTCGCCCGGTCCCGTTCGCATGCTCCTACGAGGTGACTGCCGTCATGCGGCGGTCGATTGCTGCTGGAACTGCTCGTACGCCGCGATCGCATCCGCGGCGTACATCAGCGAGGGGCCGCCGCCCATGTAGACGGCCATGCCCAGCGTCTCCTCGATCTCTTCGCGACTCGCGCCGAGCTTGACGAGCGCCTCGGCATGAAAGCCGATGCAGCCGTCGCAATGCGCGGCGACGCCGAGCGCCAGCGCCATCAGCTCCTTGGTCTTCTTGTCCAGCGCGCCGTCACGCGTGGCAGCCTGGGCGAGTGCGGAGAATCCCTTCATCGTATCCGGAATATCGCTGCGCAGCTTCTTCAGGTTGGCGGAGATGTTCCTGGTGATGTCGACGTAGTTCTTGTCCATCGGACCCTCGTTAGCTGGATTTGGCGGTGGTCGGAGCCGCCTCGCGCGGCGCGCGCAAGGCGATGTAGATCGCGGGAATCACCAGCACGGTGAGCAGCGTTGACGAGGCGAGCCCGAACAGCAGCGAGATCGCCAATCCCTGAAAGATCGGATCGAGCAGGATGGTCGCAGCTCCGATCATGGCCGCAAGCGCGGTGAGCAGGATCGGCTTGAAGCGGACCGCGCCGGCCTCCAGCACGACCTCGCGCAGCGACTTGCCGTCCCCGCCGCTGTGCCTGATGAAGTCGACCAGCAGGATCGAGTTGCGCACGATGATGCCGGCGAGTGCGATGAAGCCGATCATCGAGGTCGCGGTGAACGGCGCTCCCAGCAGCCAGTGCCCGATCAGGATGCCGATCAGCGTCAGCGGAATCGGCGTCAGGATGACGAGCGGCAAACGGAAGCTCCTGAACTGGGCGACGACCAGCACATAGATGCCGAGGATGGCCGCACCGAAGGCCGCCCCCATGTCGCGGAAGGTCACCCAGGTGATCTCCCATTCGCCGTCCCACAGCAGCGTGGGGCGCGACTCGTCCGATGGCTGGCCGTGCAGGCTGATGGCGGGCTTCGGCAGCTTGCCCCAATCATGCGCATCGACACGATCGGCAACCGCGAGCATGCCGTAGAGCGGCGCCTCGAAGCGCCCGGCGAGCTCGGCCATCACCATGTCGGCGAAGCGGCCGTCGCGACGGAAGATGGTCGGCGAGCCCTCTTCCATGGTCGCCTTCACGACCTGGCCGAGCTCGACCACGGTCTTGCTGCCGGGCACGGTGTTGGCCGGCACCGGCGTCGAAGCCAGCGCCTCGTCCCAGACCAGATCGCGCTTTCCGAGATGCACCGCGATCTCGATCGGGTTGCGGTCCTCGCCACGGTGCGAATAGCCGATCGAGGTGCCACCGAACAGGGTCTGGATCGTGTCGTAGACGTCGCGCTGCTCGACGCCGAAGAACTCGAGCCGGTCCTGGTCGATCGAGAGCCGCAGCCGCGGCCGCTTCTCGCCGATGGAATCGTCGATGTCGACGATGAACGGCACCTCCGCGAAGATCTTCTTGAGCTCGGCCGTCACCGCCCGGCGCGTGGTCGCATCCGGACCATAGACCTCGGCGAGCAGCGTCGACAGCACCGGCGGCCCGGGCGGTACCTCGACCACCTTGATGCTGGTGCCCGCGGGCGGATCGAGCGCCTTCAGCTTCTCGCGCAGATCGAGGGCGATCTCATGGCTCGCGCGCTTGCGCTCGCCGCGCGCAGCCAGGTTGACCTGCACCTCACCGAGCTCGGGCCTCTCCCGCAGGTAATAGTGCCGCACCAGGCCGTTGAAATTGAAGGGCGCCGCCGTGCCGGCATAGGATTGCACCGAGGTGACCTCCGGCAATTGCCGTGCGATCTCGGCCGCGCCGAACAGCGTACGCTCGGTCGCCTCCAGGCTCGCGCCTTCCGGCAGGTCGACGACCACGGCGATCTCGGACTTGTTGTCGAACGGCAGCAGCTTGACCGTCACCGACTTGGTCGCAAACAGCGTCATCGACAGCAACGTTGCGATGCCGACGCCGAGCAGGAACAACCAGGCCGACCGCTTGCTCCGCACGATCGGCGTGGCGAAGCGCCGGTAGAGCCGGCCGAGCCGACCTTCGTCGTGCTCCGCATGCGCCGAGGCAACCTCGCCCCTCGGTGCGAGCTTGAGCATCAGCCAGGGCGCCACCACCATCGCAACGAAGAACGAGAACAGCATGGCGGCCGACGCGTTGGCCGGGATCGGCGCCATATAGGGGCCCATCAGCCCCGACACGAACAGCATCGGCAACAGCGCGGCGACCACCGTCAGCGTCGCCACGATGGTGGGGTTGCCGACCTCCGCCACCGCCTCGATGGTGGCCTGCAGGCGCGGCCGGCCGTCGCGCATGGCCCAGTGCCGCGCGATGTTCTCGACCACGACGATGGCGTCGTCGACGAGAATGCCGATGGAGAAGATCAACGCGAACAGGCTGACGCGGTTGATCGTGTAGCCCATGAGGTTGGCGGCGAACATCGTGAGCAGGATCGTCGTGGGAATCACGACGAAGGTCACCAGCGCTTCGCGCCAGCCGATCGCGATCGCGATCAGGACGACGATCGAGACGGTCGCAAGGCCAAGGTGGAACAGCAGCTCGTTGGCCTTCTCGTTGGCGGTCTCGCCGTAATCGCGCGTCACCGTCACCTGGACATCTTCGGGGATCAGGCGCGACTTCAACCCTTCGAGGCGCTCCGCGATATGCTCGGACACGACGACCGCATTGGCGCCAGCCCGCTTGGCCAGCGCCAGGCTGACGGCGGGCGTGCGCGCCCACTGCCCGGCGGTCCCGCGCGAATCCGTCCAGACGCGATGCTCGACGGTGCTCGGGCCGACGATGACGGAGGCGACGTCCTTGACGTAGACCGGCCGGCCGTCGCGGCTCGTGATCAGCAAGAGTCCGATGTCGGGAATGCCGGACAGCGTCTGGCCCGCCGCGACGCTCCGCACGATGCCGGCATCGCGAACCTGTCCGGCCAGGAACGAGCGGTTGGCGTCCTTGACCTTGGCCACGAGCTGCTGAAGCGTGACGCCGAACAACGACAGCTTCTCCGGATCGGGCTCGACCCGGATCTGTTGCGCGGCGCCGCCGGATATGTAGGTCAGCCCGATGTCGTCGACCTTCATCAGCTCCGCGCGCAGCTTGTCGGCGAGCTCGTAGAGGTCCTTGTCGGTCCAGCGGCCGGCGACCTCGGGCTTCGGCGACAGCGTCAACACCGTCACCGCGACGTCATTGATGCCCCGCCCGACGATCAGCGGCTCGGGAATGCCGACGGGAATGCGGTCGAGGTTGGCCCGGATCTTCTCGTGCACCCGCAGGATGGCGTCCTCGAACTTGGTGCCGACCAGGAAGCGCGCGGTGACCATCACGCGGTCGTCCTCGGTCTGGCTGTAGACGTGCTCGACGCCGTCGATGCCTTTGACGATCGATTCCAGCGGCTTGCTCACCAGCTCCACCGCGTCTGGCGCGCGCAGGCCGTCGGCATTGACGCGGATATCCACCATGGGAACGCTGATCTGCGGCTCCTCCTCGCGCGGGATCGCCACGACGGCGATCAGCCCGACGACCAGCGCTCCGATCAGGAACAGCGGGGTGAGTGGCGATGCGATGGTCGACCTGGTCAACCGTCCTGACAGCCCGAGATTCACGGCCGCACCAATTGGTCGCCGGCCTGGATGCCCGACAGGATTTCGAGGCCGTCGGGAAGCGACGGCGTCGGCACGTCGCGGCCGCGCTGCACCGGCACGTCGATCGCCTCGTCGCCCTTCCGGATCCGGACATAGTCGATACCGAACCGCGTCGTTACATAACCTGCGGGAATGACGAAGGCTGTCCGCGTTCCGGCGGCGACCCAGACCCGCAAGCGGTCGCCGACGAAATATTCGCCGAGCCCATCGACCGTGGCATCCGCAATGACGCGTCCCTCCTCGATCTGGGGATAGACGAGGTCGACCACGCCCCATTTCGAGGCCTCTCCCGCCAGCTCCGCGCCATCGACGCGGACCTTGTCGCCGGCCTTGAGGAAGCGCGCGTGGCGCTCCGGCACGCGCAGCCGCAGCTTGAAATTCTGCTGGGCGACGGTGACGATGGGATCGCCCGCGAGCACGACGGATCCCACGGTGATCAGCCGTTTCAACACACGTCCGTCCGCCGGCGCGAGCACCTGTCCCTGGTTGAGCTGCTCGTTGATGACGGCACGTTCGGCAGTCTTGGCCCGCAGCCCATTCTCGGCGACGTTGAGCGCGGTGCGCTGCTCGTCCAGCTTGATCCGCGGCAGGATACCGCGCTCCACCAATCCCTCGGTTCGGGTGAAGTCGAGTTGCGCCTGGTTGGCCTGCGCCTGCAGTGCCTCGATCTGGGCGTCGAGTGATTTCATTTGCAGCACGAGCTTCTCGTCACCGATGGCCGCGATCGCCTGGCCGGCGGCAACGCGATCCCCTTCCCTGACATTGAGCTGGGCCACCGTGCCGCCGATGCGTCCGCGCGCTGGCACCACGCTGGTGCTTTCGACCGTGGCGAATACCGCCTTTTCGTCCGCGGTCGATTGCCGCGCGACCACGAGTGTCTCGGCAGCCGTCGCTGGTGTTGCAGACAAGCCTGTCGCCGCGAAAGCAGCCAGCAGGCCAAAATATTTCGCCATACATCGCATGGGACTTTTCCGTGTCACGATCGAACCATCACCACGCCGCGGCGCAGCTCATTTCATCTACATGGGAGAGAAGCGTGTTGATCCTGGTCAAGGCGCCCTTCCCCGAACTCTCGTAGGTCTGCTCCTGGCGGACTTCGGTGCGCAGAACGCCTGGTACAGCGTCTTCAACACCTCACGCGCCGGCTCGCTGGCGATCGAATAGAAGATCGTCTGCGCGTCGCGCCTGGATGCGACCAGGCCATCCTTGCGAAGGAGCGCAAGATGCTGGGAGACCGTGGAGTCGCGCAGGCTGAGGAACTCGGCCAGCTCGCCAACCGACCGCTCGCCGTCGATCAACTGACAGATGATGAGCAGACGGTGACGGTTCGAGAGCGCCTTGAGCAGCACGCTCGCCTGATCCGCCGCCCGCTCCATGACTTCGACATCTATTTTCATACTTGCGTATATACAAAAATACGAATATATAGTCAAGCGCTGCATGACGGCTGGAACTGAACCGGCGAAGCGGCTTGGTCCAACGGAGGTACCCATGGCGGAAGTTGTCGTAATCGGAGCCGGTCTGAGCGGAACGCTGATGGCCTATGAATTGCTGCCCCAGTTGCGAAAGGAGGATCGCGTCAGCGTCATCTCGCAAGGCGCGGTCTATCATTTCGTGCCCTCGAATCCCTGGGTGGCCGTCGGCTGGCGCAAGCGCGAGGAGATCGAGATCGATCTCGCTGATGTCATGAAGCGCAAGGGCGTGCGGCTGCTGACGCAGGGCGCAAAGCGCGTCCACCCCGGGGAGAATCGTGTCGAGCTCGGCGACGGCACGTCGATCGACTATGATTATCTGGTCGTCGCGACCGGCCCCGAGCTCGCGTTCGATGAGATTCCGGGTCTCGGGCCGCAGGGCCATACCCAGTCGATCTGCCACGTCGATCACGCCGCGCATGCCCGTGACGCCTTCGAGAAGCTCGCAGCCAACCCCGGCCCGGTCGTAATCGGCGCTGTTCAGGGCGCGTCCTGCTTCGGTCCCGCTTACGAGTTCCTCTTCATCCTGGAGACCGAGCTGCGCCGGCGCAAGCTGCGCGACCGGGTGCCGATGACCTTCGTCACCTCGGAGCCCTATATCGGCCATCTCGGTCTCGACGGCGTCGGCGACACCAAAGGTCTGCTTGAAAGCGAGATGCGGGAGAAGCACATCAAGTGGATCACCAATGCCCGCGTCGACAATGTCGCCCCCGGCTTGATGACGGTGGAAGAGTTTTCCGACAACGGCACGTCCCGCAAGGCTCACGAGCTGCCATTCGCCTATTCGATGATGTTGCCCGCCTTTCGCGGCGTCGAGGCGGTGCGCGGCATCGAGAAGCTGACCAATCCGCGCGGCTTCGTCATCGTCGACAAGCACCAGCAGAACCCGGCCTTCCCCAACATCTTTGCAGTCGGCGTCTGCGTGGCGATCGCGCCGCTCGGCGCGACACCGGTTCCGGTCGGCGTGCCCAAGACCGGCTTCATGATCGAATCCATGGTGACGGCGACCGCGATCAACATCGGTGCCTTGCTCCGTGGCAAGGCGCCGACGGCGCAGCCAACCTGGAACGCGATCTGCCTCGCCGATTTCGGCGATTCCGGCGTCGCCTTCCTCGCGCAGCCGCAGATTCCGCCGCGCAACGTCAATTGGTCCTCAAAGGGCGAATGGGTGCACTTCGCCAAGGTCGCTTTCGAGAAATACTTCCTGCGCAAGATGCGGCGCGGCGAGAGTGAGCCGTTCTACGAGCGCTTCCTGCTCGACCGGCTGAACATCGCCAAGATCAAGGAGGTCCGAACCGGCACATGAGCACGACACGCCAGATCGTCTGCGGACATTGCGGGCGTATCAACCGCCTGCCCGCCGGGCGCGCACCGGAAGGTGCGCGCTGCGGCGCCTGTCACCAGCCGATGTTCACGGGCCAACCGATCGAGGTGGACGAAGCCGCCTTCGGCCGTCATGTCGCCAGCAACGACATTCCCGTGCTCGTCGACGTCTGGGCACCATGGTGCGGACCCTGCCGCGCCATGGCCCCGATGTTCGCACGCGCGGCGCAACAGCTCGAGCCCGGCGTCCGGCTGTTGAAGCTGAATTCGGACAATGCACCAGCCCTGTCGTCGCAGCTCAACATCAGCGGCATTCCGACGCTGCTGCTGATGCGCGGCGGCCGGGAGATCGCCCGCCATTCCGGCGCGATGGATGCGCGCAGCATCGTCGCCTGGACCGAAGCCAACTTGACCCGTTCGTAACGTCGCAAGATCAAAAAAGGAGCCTGCCATGAATGTCGATAAAGCCGTCCTCGCGTTTGCGGGGTTCGTCGTCCTGCTCGGTCTCGCGCTGGGCACCTATGTGAATGCCTACTGGTACCTGCTGACGGCCTTCGCCGGGCTCAACATGCTGCAGGCCTCGTTCACGGGCTTCTGCCCCGCCGCCATCGTGTTCAAGAAGCTGGGCCTGAGCAGCGGCTGCGCGTTCTCCTGAACGTGCGGACGCAGCCTGTCATGCGGGGGAATTTGCCATGACCGACGACACCTTCATCGAGGGGCCTCTCTACGAGAAGCGAAGAAAGGTCTATCCGCAGTCGGTCCATGGGCCGTTCCGCCGCATCAAATGGGCGATCCTCTGCGTCACGCTCGGGGTCTACTATCTCCTGCCGTTCGTGCGCTGGAATAGAGGCCCCGGGCTGCCCGATCAGGCCGTGCTGATCGATCTGCCGCATCGCCGCTTCTATTTCTTCTTCATCGAGCTGTGGCCGCAGGAGGTGTATTATTTCACCGGCCTGCTCATCCTCGCCGCAATGATGCTTTTCCTGATGAACGCGGTCGCGGGACGGCTGTGGTGCGGCTATCTCTGCCCACAGACGGTGTGGACCGACCTGTTCTACGCCGTCGAGCGCTGGGTCGAGGGCGACCGCCGCGAGCGCATGCAGGGCGACAAGCACTACTGGACGTTCGACCACATCCGAAAGGTCGCGCTGAAGCATTTCCTCTGGATCATGATCGCCTGGTGGACCGGCGGCGCCTGGGTGCTCTATTTCGACGATGCGCCGACGCTGGTGAAGGAGCTCGCGACCTTCCAGGCCCCGTTCATCGCCTATCTCTGGATCGGCATCCTGACTGCGACGACCTACGTCTTCGCTGGCCATGCCCGTGAGCAGATGTGCATCTACATGTGCCCGTGGCCGCGCATCCAGGCGGCCTTGACCGACGAATGGGCACTCAACGTCACCTATCGACGCGACCGCGGCGAGCCGCGCATGTCGGTGAAGAAGGCGGAAGCTGCCCGTGCGCAGGGTGGCCCCGCCGGCGACTGCGTCGACTGCCACCAGTGCATCAATGTCTGCCCGACCGGCGTCGACATCCGACACGGCATCCAGCTCGGCTGCATCCAGTGCGGCCTGTGCATCGACGCCTGCGACAACGTCATGCGCGAGATCGGACGTCCGCAAGGGCTGATCGGCTACGACACCGACATCAACATGCAGCGCCGGCGCGAGGGCAAGCCGCCGATCTATCGCATCGTCCGTCCGCGCACGGTAATCTACACCGCAGCGATCGCCATTGTCGGCAGCATCATGCTGTACACGCTCGCCACGCGCGCGACCATGGACGTCAACGTGCTGCACGAGCGCAATCCGCTGTTCGTCCAGCTGTCGGATGGCGGGGTCCGCAACGACTACACTGTGCGCATTCTCAACAAGGGCGCACAGCGATCGTTTGCAATCGAGGTCTCCGGGCTGCCCGGCGCGACCATTCGCGTTGCCGGCATCGAGGCCGCTCCCGGCGCCAAGCCCGTCGTCGAGGTCGGGCAGGACCAGACCCGCGAGGTCCGGCTGTCGGTGCAGGTCGGGCCCGCCGACCTGCCGAAGACCTCGCGCGACCTCGAGGTCACCATCACCGATACCGCCGGCGGCGGCCGGGCAAGCGCCCGCGACCATTTCTTGCCGGGCGACAAGTAGGGTCTTCATTGAGCATCCGGCAACGGATGCTCAATGAGACGTTAACATTACCGTTCGAATTGAAACGGCGCGCCAACGGTATTTTCCAATCTTTGCGCTAAGCATGGCCCCGTGACGCGGCACTTGCCCGCGTGAACGGGACGAGGGGACGTGGTCGACATCGCGCAGCAGGCGGCGATTCATCCGGCATCCGCAAAGGATGCCATGGCGGCGCGCGTCCCGCTCGTTGCGATCGACGCCGGTCAATGGCGCGCACTGGCGCAGCGAACGGTCGAGCCGAACGGATATTACCTGCCCGCCTGGGAGCTCGCCGTCAGCGCCACCGCGCGGAGCCGCACCAACGCCTCGGCATTGCCTGCATTCGACGGCTCTTCGACGCGGCTGATCGGCCTGATGCCCGTGATCTCGTTGTGGCGAGCCTGGAGAATCCCCCTACCCGCGCTGGTGAGCGCGCATCCCTACGGCACGTTGTGCAGCCCGCTGATCGATCGCGACGCTCCGATCGCGGCAGCCACGCAGCTGTTGCAGCAGGCGCGCAAGGCCGGTGCGCACGCGCTCGTGCTGAACGACGTCGCGCTCGATGGCGCCGCGATGCAGGCGCTCGAGCAAGCTTCGAGCCGCGACGGCCTGAAGCCGCGCATCCTGTCCTCCTATCTCCGCGCCAGCCTCGATGCGACGCAGGACGACGAAACACTGTTGCGCGACGCGCTCGGAGCGAAGAAGCTCAAGGAGCTGCGCCGCCTGCGCCATCGCCTCGAAGAGCACGGCCCCGTTACGTTCGAGGTCGCACGCCGGCCCGACGAGATCGCGCCGGCGCTCGAGACGTTCCTGCAGCTCGAAGCCAGCGGCTGGAAAGGCAAGCGCGGCACCGCGCTGGTCCAGCATGCCGGCGATGCGGCCTTCATTCGCCGCGCCGTGCCGGCGCTGGCGGAGACCGCGCAATGCGAGATCATCACGCTTCGCGCCGGCACGATGCCGGTCGCGGCCGGCATCGTGCTGCGCCACCAGGATCGCGCCTTCTTCTTCAAGCTCGGCATCGACGAGCGCTTTGCCAGATATTCGCCGGGCGTGCAGCTCACGCTCGAGCTCACCCGTCATCTCTGCGCCGATCCCGCCATCGCCAGCGCCGATTCCACCGCGAGCGCCGACCATCCCATGATCAACCCAATCTGGCGGGGACGTTTCGCGGTCGGCGACGTGCTGATCCCGCTGCGGCGGTATGATCCGGTCGTCGCGCTCATTCACGGAGCACTGGTGGCGCATGGCTTCATGCACGAAGCCGCCCGGCGTGTCGTTCACTTGATCCGGAAGCGGCGAGCTACAGATCTGCGTCCGAAAGATCCGCCATCTTCATGAGATGACGCAGCAGCCCGGTCTTTAACGGCTTGCTGCCGTGGATCGGTATGGAAAGACGCACGATACTATCCGCCTTGCCATAGATGTGGTGGCTTCCGCTGACTCGAAGTAAACTCCAGCCATGGCGCTCAACAATTCGCGCGAGCTCCCGGCCGGAGACAGACTTCATACAGGCAATTCAAAAATCCGCTCGATGCCGCCTGGCTCCGGCGCTGCGACCTCGACGGAGAGGCACCCCTCGATCGCATCGCGAAGATTGGCCATGAGCTCATCCATGGTGTCGCCTTCAGTGGCACACCCAGGAATCGCCGGGACCTCGGCCCAAAAGCCCCCCTCTTCAGCTTCGTGCACAACGATCTTGATCTTCATGACGACCTCGTATTCCGGATAGTCGCCCAAGCTGCCGACATATTCAACCTCGGAACACTATTCCGCCGCCTGCGCGTTGATCTCCGCCGAGACCTGGCGGATGGCGCGGGCGAGCAGGTTCGGATCCTGCGCGCCGGAGACCGCGTATTTCTGCGCGAAGACGTAGGTCGGCACGCCGGAGATGCCCTTCTCGGCGGCCTCCTGGGCGTCCGCCGAGACGCGCGCGACGTCCTCGTCGGTGGCGAGGCGCCTGCGCACGTCCTCGGCATCGAGGCCGATATCGGCGGCCGCCTGCACCAGCACGTTCACGTCGGTGAGATCGCCGCCGTCGCGGAAATACAGCTCCATCAGGCGCTGCTTCATCTCGGGCGCCTTGCCGATCGCCTCTGCCCACAGGATGAGACGATGGCAGTCGGTGGTGTTGGGTTGACGCGCGACCAGCTCGGGCTTGTAGACGAGGCCCTCCTCGCTTGCGGCCGCAACGACGCGCCCGGCAATGCCCTTGTAGGCTTCGACCGAGCCGAACTTCTGGGTGAGATAGGCCTCGCGGCTGATGCCCTCGCGCGGCACCCAGGGATTGAGGAAGAAGGGGCGGAAATTGAGCTTGACCGGGACGTCGGGCACCAGCGCCAGCGCGCTCTCGATCCGGTGCTTGCCGATATAGCACCAGGGGCACACCACGTCGGAAACGACGTCGATCTGGAGCGGTTTCAGCGTGCTCATGTCAGGCGCCTCCTTCGGGCGGGTCACGGGTTCGCCGGAAGATAAGCCGAACTGGAGGAGGCGCAAGGCACCGATCCCGCATGGCTCGGGACTGCACCTCTGCGGGATGGCTCCGGCCCGCCGGGATACTCGCGGCCAGGGGCGGCTACCGTCTGTAAACGCCGCTATGACAGCCCGGCCGCCATCTGCTTCAGCCGTTCGGCGGTGCGCTCGTCCGCCGGGAAGAAGGTTTCCAGCGCCAGCTCCGACAGCGTGATGTCGACCGGCGTGCCGAACACCATGGTGGTGGAGAAGAAGCTCAGGATCTCGCCCTGGTGGCGCAGCTTGAAGGGGATCGCGACATTGTCGCTCGACAGCGGCCCCGCGCGCGCCGGGATCGGATAGCTCTTGAGGTCGCTATAGAGCTTTATCAGCTCGGGGTCCGCGGTCGCCTCGCATTGCCGGTGCAGCCGCTCCAGGAGGTGCCCGCACCATTCCGCGAGGTTGACCGTGCGCGGTGCCAGCGCCTCGGGATGGAAGGCGAGCCGCAGCACGTTCAAGGGCTGGCCGAGTAGCCGCTGGGGAATGCCGTCGAGCAGCGGCGCCACCATGCAGTTGGCCGACACCAGGTTCCAGTGCCGGTCCACGGCCAGCGCCGGATTGGGCTCATGGGCTTTGAGCACGAGATCGATCGCCTGGCGGGCTGATTTCAAGGCAGGATCCTCCAGGGGCCGCTGCTGGAAGGCCGGCGCATAGCCGGCCGCGACCAGCAGCACGTTGCGTTCGCGCAAGGGCACGTCGAGGCGTTCGGCGAGCCTCAGCACCATGTCGCGCGAGGGCGCCGCGCGGCCGGTCTCGACGAAGCTCAGGTGACGCGCCGAGATTTCGGCCTCGCCCGCGAGATCGAGCTGGCTCATGCGGCGGCGCTGCCGCCATTCGCGCAAATGGTCGCCGATATGGACTGGTTGGCTGCGCTCGGTACGTGCCGTGGATGCATGTGCGTTCATGACCGAAAATCTAGCATGCAGGTGCCGGCCCTTCCATTACCTGCGAGGTCATGATTCCGTCCCCTTGTAACTCGGACGCGCCCATCCCCTATGCAGTAACTCAGGTGCCCGGCGCCGGCGAGCCCGCCGCGGGTCGGGCTTGCGGCATGCCGGCGCGGTCGACGATCAAATCCGTGAGCCCCGCCCCCAGCCACATGCCGCCGAGCACGAGCCAGGCGGTGAGCGCGAAGACCGAGGCGCCGGTCACGCCGGCGCCGACCGCGCAGCCGCCGGCGAGCATGGCGCCGAATCCCATCAGCACCGCGCCGAGCAGGTAACGGCGCATGCCGAGCCCGTCCGAGAATCCTTCCAGCTTCAGCTCACCCGTATACGCTGCCGCGGCGAACGAGCCGAGGAACACGCCTGGAATGATGCCGAGGTCGAAGCCGAGCCGCAGCTGCGAGCTGTTCAGGACCAGCATCAGCAGTTCGGCCGACGGTCCGCTGAAGGTGAGGCTCTTCAACGTCACCGGCGCGAACGAGGCCTGCGACAGCTGGTAGGTGAAGAGCCAGCCGGCGACGACGGCCGCTCCGGCTGCGAGCGCGGCAAGGATCAGCCGGCGCGACAGCCGGCTGCGAAAGGCGAAGGACAGGCCCGCAATCAGCCACACGCTGCCGAAGGCGAGCTTCTCGGGCGTGCCTGCGCCGAACATCGCCATGATGTCGCGCGACGGGCCGCCGTCGACCAGCCACAGATTGGTCACCCACTCGCGCGCGGGCGACAGCAAGCCGCGATAGGACGCCTGAGCGGTGACCGCGAACACCAGGCCCGACAGCAGCGCCCTGAGATTGCCGTTGGCCGAGAGCACGAGCAGCCGGCTGGCGCAGCCGCGAGCCAGGATCATGCCGCAGCCGAACATCACCCCGCCGGCCAACGCACCGGAGATGCTGCCCTGCTGCGCGAGCTGGCGCGCCTCGGAGACGTCGAGCCAGCCCAGCGCGACCAAGCCTTGCGTGCCCAGCAGCGCGGCGGCAAAGGTCAACAGCCACACCGCAAGGCGCGGCCCACCCTCGCCACGGGAGAATTCGACGGCGGCCGCGCGCAGGCAGAAGCGGCTGCGCTGGGCGAAGAATCCAAAGAGACCGCCGACCAGGAGGCCGCCCAGCCATGACAGCCGGTCCTCTCCCATGAGATCGATGAGTGTCGTCAGCACGGCCGCCTCGGAATGCCCTGAACATGCCAATCTATCGCGAGGTGCGGCCGCTCTGTATGAGCGAGATCAAGCCCAGGGCGCAGCCCACGCCCGCTCAGGGACGCAGATAGGCAAATCCCTGCTGTTGCAGCTCCGCAAGCCGCACCACGCCGCCCTTCTCGGCGACGACGAAGCCGGGCGTGAGGTCGTCCAGCTTGACGCCCTGCGCCTTCATCGTGTTGGCGCAAGCGTCGAAGCCGACGCCGGCAGCGACGAGCTTCGTCATCATCGCAACGGTGTGATCCTGGGCCGCAAGCGCGTGGAAGGCCCGCAGCGCCGGCCCATGTACGACCAGCCTGATGTCGGCCTTGCCGGGCCCACCGACGCCGTCGACATGGTTCTGGAGATTGCCCAGAACGAAGACGACACGATCGGCATCGGCGAGATGATAGACCACGCGCTGCCGCGCGGGCGTTTCCGTCGCCGCGGACGCCTGGCGCACCGCGAAGATGCCGAATAGTCCGGCAAGGCCGGCGCGAAGCATGGATCGACGCTGCATAGCCTCCCTCCTATCGTGTCTGCTTGATGAACTCGGCGATGCGATCGGCGACGTCTTCCGCGAACAGGTCGCGGAAGAAATGATCGGCATCCTCGATTGTGTCGAGCTGAACCCTGCCGCCGCTCGAAGCGGCCAGTGGGGCGAAGGACGCGGCCACATCAGGCACGACCGTGTCCTTGGTCGCGGCGAGCACCAGCACCGGCAGCTTCGCGCGGGTCACGAGGGCGGCCGTGTCCTGGCCGGCATCGGCGGCATAGAAAGACGCGAAGGCCCGCGCGCTGACCACGGCGTTGCGGCAATAGATGAACCCGGGCACATCCAGCCACTCCCCGCCGCGCCCGGCCGCGACCGCCTTCGTCGCCCCCTCCAGCAACGGCGCGAGCGGCTTGCCGTAGGTCTTCGCGTAGGCGGCGCGCAAATCGGCCTCCGCCTTTGCGGTCACGGGCGCCAGCAGCACCGCACCCGCCACTGGCGTCTCGCTTGCCGCGAGATAGCGCGCGACCTGGTTGCCGCCGCGCGAATGCCCGAACGCGAAGGCGAGCCGGGACACGCCTCTTGCCCGCGCAACCCAGGCGCCGATCTCGGCGATCGCATCCTCGGCGACATAATCATGTCGCACCGCGCAATCATACATGCCCTTGCGGCGATCGGCTCCCAGCGACAGCGTATGCGCGAGCGAGGCGATGCCGCGCTGCTCCAGCGCCTTGGCAATACCTTGAACGACCTCCATGTCCTTGTGCGCAAGCGTGCCGTGGGTCATCACGACGAGCGGTGTATCCGGCCCCATCGAGGCTGGTGTGCGCAGCGTTGCGAGCGTCGTGCGACCTGCGACCGACAGTTCGAGTTCCTGCTCGGCAGCGCTCGCCGGGCCAGCGAGCGCGAGCAAGACCGTCAGTCCCATCAACCATCGCATCGTCGGCTCTCCTCACGGCCGGACAATCGTCCAGTTCTTTTCGGCAAGATCCATCAGCGCGGCAACCCCGACCTGGGCGACGCTGACGCCTTCGAGCAGCGGAGGCCGCCTGCCCTCCTTCGCCGCCAGCGTCTCCAGCGTGTTGCCGCAGGCGATGAAGCTCACATTGGGCATCGATTTCAGGAAGTTCAACAGGCGCTCCCTCACCGGCGAACGATCCTCGAGCAGCATGTCGAGGCCGCCATTGAAGGCGACCACTGCGATCTCGACGTCCTCGCCCTGTCCGGAATAATGCCGCGAGACGTTGGCGGCGACATCGAGGACGGCGCGCATCTTGGCCGGGTCGTCGTCGCTGATCTGCAGCGCGAGCCTGTGAGGCTCAGCGGCCTCGGCCGCGGCCGGAAAGATTGCGATGAGCGAGCCGGCAGCGAGAGCCGCATGCAGCAGCGTGCGGCGGCTCGCCCGGCCGTGTCTCACTCCTCGCCCCGCGACTTCTTCTCCTTGCCGTCCTCGGGCGTCACGTCGATGGCGGCAGCGCGCCCGGTGATCTTCACCGGGGCGATGCAGTTCTTCATGCAGGGGTCCTTCTGCCAGAACGACTTCTCGCTGCTGGCGCGATCGTCCATCACGAAGCCCTGCTCGTTCGGCATCTTGATCGTGGCAAGGGTCTTCTTGTTCAGCTCGAGATTCTGATCGGTGACCACGTCGTTCAGATAGAGGACGTAGGCGACCAGCGCATAATATTCGTCGACGGACAGCGACCCCGTGTTGCCATAGGGCATGGCGTGCCTGACGTAGTCGAACACGGTGGATGCGTAGGGCCAGTAGGAGCCCACCGTCTTGACCGGATTGTCGCTCGTGAGCGAGCCCTTCCCGCCGGCCAGCACAGGCCAGCGGCCGCTGCCCTCGCCGAACTCGCCGTGGCAGCTCGCGCAATTGTCCATGAACAGCTTCTCGCCCTGGGCGGCGGTGCCCTTGCCTTCCGGCAGGCCCTGGCCGTCGGGCCGCACGTCGATGTCCCAGCCGCGGATCTCGTCTGCGGTCGGCGCGCGGCCGATGTGATAGCGCGGCCCGCCCTTGGCATCCGCCTTTTGCTGCGCGAGCGCCGGCGTGCTCAGCGCGCAGGCGAGCAGCGCGGCCGTGATGAGCTTAAGCGACTTCGACATTCTCGACCTCACCATTGGCCTGCACATGCCAGGTCTGGATGCCATTGTTGTGATAGATGGAGTTGACGCCGCGGATCTTGCGCAGCTCGGCCTTGCTCGGCTGCACGTATCCGGTTTCGTCCTGCACGCGCGATTGCAGCAGCAACGGCTCGCCGTTCCAGTCGAATTCGTAGTAGAAGCGCGTCAATGCCTTGTCGAGCACGGGCCCGTCGAGCCGCGCCGGCCACCAATTGCGGCCGCCGTCGAGCGACACGTCCACGCGCTTGACCTTGCCGTTGCCGCTCCAGGCAAGCCCCGAGACGATGGTAAAGCCCTTGCCGTGCCTGATCGGCGCCTGCGGGCTCGGGCTCGTGATCACGGACTTCGCATCCATCGACCAGGTGAAACGGCGCGCCTTGCCGTTCGGCATCAGGTCCGTGTATTTCGACGTCTCCTCGCGGGTATGCCAGGGCTGGTCACCGACCTTGATGCGGCGCAGCCACTTGACCCAGAGATTGCCCTGCCAACCCGGCACCACGAGGCGCATCGGATAGCCCTGCTCGGGATAGAGCGCCTCGCCGTTCATCTTGTAGGCGATGATGCAGTCGTCGAGGGCCTTCTCGATCGGCAGGCTGCGGTCCATCGCGGCGGCATCGGCGCCCTCGACCAGCAGCCACTTTCCGTTGGTCTTGACGCCGGCTTCCTCCAGCAGCGTACGCAGCGACACGCCGGTGTACTGCACGCAGTGGATCATGCCGTGGGTGAACTGGCAGCCATTGAGCTGGGCGCCGCGCCATTCCATGCCGGAATTCGCCGCGCATTCCATGAAGTGGATGCGATTGACGCGCGGATAGCGCTTCAGCTCCTCCAGCGTGAGGATCAATGGACGCTCCACGAGTCCGTGGATCATCAGGCGATGATCAGCCGGATCGACCTCGGCAATACCGCCGTGGTGCCGCTCGAAGCAGAGCCCGTTCGGGGTGATGATGCCTTCGAGCTCGTGCAGCGGCGTGAAGCTCACCGAGGACTCGCGCGAGGCGGTCAGCCATTCGACGTCGCGCCGCACCACGTCCTTCTCGAATTTCGACGGCTTGCCATACGGACGCACGGCGACGCCCTCGCCCAGCGATCTGGTCCATTCCGGCACGTTGGGCGGCTGATTGGCGGGATTGCCGCCGCCCGCAAGAGCGGGCTTGGCGAGCACCGATGCGGCAACACCGGCCCCAGCGGCCAGGAAGTTGCGTCGGGATTGCCGGGAACTGTCCATCTTCGACATCGCTTCTCACGCTCCGGTAACTTTGACGGCCCGGTTGGGTTCGAGCCGAACGGTTTTCTGTCGCGTCAGGTAGTTCGCGACGACGTCCCAGATCCGCGGCCCTTCGGTTCCTTCGTTAACGCTGGCCCAGCCCGCGACCTGGTATTCCCTGGCGGGATCGATCGGTGCGCCGGTCTTGACCATCTGCATGTCCGAGATGCGCTGCCCCTGCGGCTTGGCGACGTCTATGGCATAGGACAGTCCGCCGATCCGCACCATGTCGCCGCCCTGCTGGTAGTAGGGATCGACGTTGAAGAGATTGTCGGCGACATCCTCGATGATCTCCTTCAGCCGCGCGCCGGTCATGCCCATGCGGTAGACCGCGGGATAGGTGATCGCGGTTGCGTTGGTGACGTCCTCGAAGGTGATGTCCTGCCCCGGCAGCACGCTGGTCCCCCAGCGGAAGCCGGGCGACAGCGCGATCTCGGCGTCGCGCTCCTGCAGCAGCGCCTGGCAGATCAGATCGTCGAACGTGCCGTTGAAATTGCCGCGCCGGTAGAGCAGCGAGTCGGTCCTGCCGAGCACCTTGGCGAGATCGGACGCGAACGGCTTACGCACCTCGGCGATCCTGGCCGCCATCTCGGCGTCCGCCGCGATCACGTCGGAGAACAGCGGAATGAGCTTGTACCTGTAAGCTTTCACCTCGCCGTCGCGGACGTCGAGATCGAGCCGCGAGACGAACTTTCCGGACGAGCCCGACGCGATCAGCAGGGTCTTGCCGACCTTGACGGCCTCGGGCAGCGCGTCATGGGTATGTCCGGTCAGGATGACGTCGATGCCCTTGACACGGCTCGCGAGCTTGCGGTCGACGTCGAAGCCGTTGTGGGAGAGCAGCACGACGAGTTGTGCGCCGCCCTTGCGCGCCTTGTCGACCTGCGCCTGCACGTCCTCCTCGCGCACGCCGAACGACCAGGTCGGAATCATCCAGCGCGGATTGGCGACCGGCGTATAAGGGAAGGCCTGGCCCAGCACCGCGATCTTGACGCCGCCGCGCTCGATCATGGTCGAGGCCTCGAACGCGGCCTCGTTCCATTCGGTGTCGCGGATATTGAGGCCGAGGAACGGGAAGCCGAGGCCGTCGATGGCCTGCTTGACCCGCTCGGTGCCGTAGGTGAACTCCCAATGGCCGGTCATGGCATCTGGTTTCAGCAGCGCCATGCAGTCAATCATGTCCTGGCCGCGCGTCTTCAGCGACGACCACGAGCCCTGCCAGGTGTCGCCGCCGTCGAGCAGCGCGACCTTGTCGCCGCGCTCGGCGCGGATCGACTTGATCACGGTCGCGGCGCGATCGAGGCCGCCGATCCGGCCATAGCTCTTGGCCAGTGCCTCGAAATCCTCTGACGTCAGGGCGTAGGCCGCCGACGAGCCGGGCGCGATCCCGAAGCGCGTCAAGAACTCCTTGCCCGTGACGTGTGGCGGAAGGCCCTTGGCCTCGCCCACTCCGAGATTGGTCGAGGGCTCGCGGAAATAGAGCGGCATCAGCTGGCCGTGGATATCGGTCACGTGCACCAGCGTGACATTGCCGAGCGGCTCGAATGCCAGCAATTCCTTCTCGGTCAGGCGCTGCTGCGCGACCGCCCGGGTCAGACCGGAGCCGACACCGCTCGAGAGGGCCGCCGTTGCCGCGGCGACCTGAATGAACTCGCGGCGAGAGATCATGCGCAAGACTCCTGCAAGTTCATCGTTTCAGTTGCGCACCGACGGCGTCTCGACCGGCAACCCGATGCCGCGCCAGGCCACATAGAGCTCGAGCGCGAGGAACTCGTCCGAGAGCGGCTTGAACGGCTCGGCGCGGACGTCGAACATGCAGCCTTCGAAACGCTCATGCAGCGGCACCAGACGCTGGTCGCGCAGCCGATAGGTCGGAAAGCCGTTGGTCTGGCCCTGGCTCAGGAAATCGGCGCGCATGAACTTGCCGTTGTTGCGCTCGTGGCAGGACTCGCAGGCCAGATCGAGCTGGCCGTAGCGCGTGTAATAGATCTGCTTGCCGCGCTCGAACCAGGGCGACATCGGCCCGTCGGTCTTCACCGCGACCTTCATGCCGTGCGACTGGTAGCGCACGAAGGCGGTCATGTCGGTCAGCTCCCGGGATTTGAATTTCCAGGGCTCCGCCTTCATCTGCTCGCTGCGGCAGATGTTGATGCGCTGCTCGAGATTGACCGGCTTCTTCAGCTTGTCGTCCCATTTCGGCATGGCGGCGCCGACGCCCTTCATGCTGGTCGCGGCCTCGCCGTGGCAGCTCATGCACGACTTGCCCTCGCTGCCCTCGACCTTCTTCCAGGCCTCCGCCGCGCGCTCCACAGCGAGGAACCCCGGATTTTCCAGATCGTCGTCCTGCAGCGCACGGGTCTCCTTGCTGCGGAACTCGTAGCCGGAAATGATGGTCTTGAAGACGTGGCCGGGCGGCGCCGCGATGCCCTTGCGCTCGGCCTCCTCCGCGGAAGCGAGCGTTGCAACCGATGCAGCGGCCACGATCGCAGCGGCCAACCCTGTGTATCGTGGCGCCATTCGAGCCTCCCTCAATGCGCGATGCGCATCATGCCTTGAGCGCGATCTTCTCTTCGGCCGTGATCACCGTGCCGTCGTCGTCCGTCCAGGAAAACTTGAACGTGCCGGCCTCGTCGATCCTGGCGTCGAACTGGATGTAGGGGTTGGCCGAGATCGCCGGCTCCAGCGCACAGCCGAACACCGGCTTGCCGTTGAACTCGCAGGCGAACCTGTTGATGATCCTGCGCGGAATGGGCTTGCCCTGCGCATCCTTGCGCTGGCCCGATTCCATCACGTGCGAAACCAGGGTCTTGATCTGGATGATCTCACCCTTGGCGGCTTCCTTCGGAAGCTTGATGCGCGGTTTTTCTGCCATCTGTCTTCTCCTGAGCCCTTAGCCGCCGCAGCCGCCGATGGTGACCTTGACGGTCTTCTGCTCCGTGAACAGCGAACCGTCGCTCATCTTCGCGATCGCAACCACGTTCTGCGTGGACGCGAGCCGGATCCGGATCGAGGCTTCCGCCTTGCCCGACAGCGGCGTGAACGACAGCGTCGCCACGCCCGCATTCGGGTTGCCGTCCGCGATGATCAGAACGTCCTTGACGTGGGAGTCCGCGGTCATCGGGCTCTCGATGTTGATCGACAGCGGCACAGTGTTGCCGTTCTCCGCGATTTCCGGCAGATCGAGCGAAATCTTGCCCTTGGCCGGCTGCTTGCCGCCGGTGAACTTCTCGATCCACTTCGCCGCGTCGTTCGAGACCTCGGCATCGGCTGCCATGGGCATCAGGGTCAGCATGACGAAGCCGCCCCCCAGCGCAAATGCCTGCCGTCGATTGATGGCTTTCATTCCTGATCCTCCTCGCCGTCAGTTCAGCGTCTTGAGAAAAGCGATGACGTCCTCGACCTGCGCGGCCGTCAGAATGGACTTGCCGACGAACTCCGGCCGCACCCGGCTGAGCCCATCGTTCTTGAAGAACGCGGGCATAACCGTGCCGGTGAAAATGCGCTTGGGGTCGGCGATGATGAGGCGCAATTGCGCCTCGCTGTAGCGGCCGGCGACACCGTCGAGCGACGGGCCGAACTCGCCATGGAATTCCTGGGATTTCAGGCTGGTGACCTGATGGCAGGCCAGGCAATTGCCGAGCGTGCGCGTCAGGAAAACCTTCTTGCCGGCGGCGGCGTCGCCGGGCGCGCCGGTCAGTGATTTCGGCAGAGAATCATCGACGACGTCGAGTTTGATCGGCTCCTGCGCACAGGCGCTTCCGATCGTGAGACACCAAGCAAACGCAGCCGCAAGCAAGCGCCGCATGTTTCCTACCCCAGGGATGGCGAGGTGACGCCCGCCTCGTTCATGACGAATCCAACGATCCATCACATTCATTTATTATGATATGATCATGTCTTTGACGGCGTCAAGACATATTTGCGCGCGGCGTCGGACTAGCCGCTTGTGGCGAGGAAGTCTTTGAACGAGCCGCGCTCATAGGCGCGCTCCCGCACGAAACGAAACATCGCGAGGAAATGCGGCGGCTTCAGATAGCCGGGCGCCCGCGCGACTTCTCGCGCCATCGGCTCCCGCTTCTCGATGCCGCTGGATGTTGGCGGAAAGAACTGGAACGTCGGGGTGAACCTGATCGCGTATTTCTGGGCAAGGTCCTTCTCGGACAGCTCCTGACGGTCGAAATCCGTCACCTTGCGGGATCCGATCAGATTGAGCTGGAGAACCTCGAAATTGTCGCGGATGTAATTCGCAATGCCGGCATCGGCGAAATTCACCAGATGCGTTTCGCGGCAATAGGGACAACCGCGCAGCTCCCACATGATGGCGAGGCGCTTGCCGCTGGCGGCTGAACTATCGAGATCCTCGCGCAGATCGAGAAAGCTCTGCAGAAACCAGGGCTCGTGATAGAGCCCGTCATCTCCCAGCGCGGGTTCGGCCACGGCCACGCGGCAGCTTGCGGCAATCGCCGCCCCCGGAGCCAGTGCCAGAAGATCTCGCCGCGTCGGCCTGAGGAGATGCATCGGGAATTTCAACCTTGGACAACATTGCGGGTCGAAGCAGGTCTATTATAGTATTCGAATACTCGAATGTAACAAGGGTTTCCCATCTTGCGCTGCATCATCGTGCTGTTGACGTGGCTGGCCTCCGGAGCGCTCGCGCTTGGCGCCGAGGGCGACCGCGCGAAAGACTTCGCAGCGGCCATGCAGCCGATCGGGGCCAATCTGCGCAGCGCCGCGAGCTATGCGCGGACCGGAAACATTGCGCTGGCTCAGATGGAGATCGAAGAGGCCACAGCGACCTGGAAGCAGCTCGCGACAAATGCGCCCTCTCCCAGCCCCGCTTACACGCCTGCCGCGCTGACGGAATTTCTCGGCCGCGGCGGCGAACGGCTTGGCGCGGTCGCGCGCGCGCTCGATGGCGGAGACGTTGTCGCCGCCGGACGAGAGCTGCTCCTGCTCCGCCGGTCGTTCCACGACCTCAGGCGTCGATCCGGCCTCTACGATCTTGCCGATTGCGTCTTCGAGATCGCACCCGCGATGGACAGACTGCGGGTTGCGGCCACGCACTATACCGAGCACCCTGCCCCGGCACAGGCCGAGGATACCATCGCCAGCGCAAGCGCGTTGCGCGACCGTCTGCAACGCTGCAACGATTGGGCCCGGGCGGACGTTGCTGAAACAAGCGAGTTCCGTCGGCTGATCGACGGTGCGATCGCCAGCAGCACCGAGATCTCCCGTGCGGCGATGGCCGGCGACGGGCCGCTGGTCCATCGCTACCTGATCGAGCTGCAATCTTACGCGCAGCTGCTCGATTTCCGCTTCGGCTGAAACCGTGCTGGTCAACCGATGCTGGTCAATGCAGGGAAATGCTGCAGCAGCCATTCCGAGACGGCGGGCATCAAGCCGGTCAGGAACATCAATCCGGTCGCCACCAGAAAGGCGCCCATCGTCTTCTCCACCAGGGCCAGGTGCCGGCGGGCACGGCCGAGCGCGGCGACGAAGCGACCGGTGAAAGCGGCAGCGATCAGGAAGGGAATGCCGGTCCCTGCCGAATAGGACAGCAGCAGCAGAGCCCCCCTCGCCGTGGTGTCCTCGGACCCCGCCATGAACAGGACGGCCGCGAGGATGGGACCTGCACAAGGTGTCCAGCCGAACGCGAACGCCAGACCCATGACGAAGGCGCCCGCAACACCGGCAGGCCGGTTCTCGACCTGCAGCGTCGCGCTGCGATACAGCAGCGGGATCCTGAGCACGCCGAGAAAGTGCAAACCCATCAAGACGATCAGGGCGCCCGCGACGATGCCGAGCGTCGAGATATGGGCGGAGATGAAGCGCCCCACAATCGAGGCGGTCGAGCCCAGCGCCACGAAGACCAGCGAGAAGCCGGCCACGAAGGCCAATGCAGAAACGAGGATGCGCGGCCGCAATGCGGGCTGCCCATCGGACAGATCGGAGACCGAAACACCGGCCATGTAGCACAGGAACGGCGGGACCAGCGGCAGGATGCAGGGTGACAGAAACGACAACAGGCCAGCGACAAAGGCCGCCCCAAGCGTGACATCCAAGGTCATTGCCTCCCACCTATTACATATGCGAATTTAATGATATAAAGAGCCAAGGAAGTCCAGAGGGCCGAAGTCCGGAGGTCATGGCGCGGGATGAGCCGACACGTCGCATTTCTCCTGGCATTGCTCCTGGCCGCGATCACGCTCGCCCTGCCGGCGACGGGGTCCCGCGCGGCCGAGCTGGTCATGTTCGAGCGGGCCGGTTGCGTCTGGTGTGCGCGCTTTGATTCCGAGATCGCGCCGATCTAAGGCAAGACCGAGGAAAGCCAGGCCGCGCCGCTGCGCCGCGTCGATCTCGGCCGTCCCCTGCCGGCCGATCTCTCCGGAATCGATCCGGGTGCCTTCACGCCGACCTTCGTCGTGGTAAAAGAGGGCCGGGAGATCGGCCGCATTCGCGGCTATCCGGGGGATACCTTCTTCTTCGGCCTGCTGAACCGCATCCTGACGGTTTCGGGATCGATGCCGGGCAGGTCGTGACCAGAGATGCCATGAGGAACTTGACGCGATGCCGTTGCCAAAGCTGAAGGAGATCGAGGGATCCGCCGAACTCGAGCAGATGATCGAGAAGGCGCGCGAGGCGAGCGACATGCTCAAGGCGCTGTCGCATGAATCCCGCTTGCTGCTGCTCTGCATCCTCGCCGAGGGCGAGAAGTCGGTGACCGAGCTCGAGCAATTCCTCGGCGAGCGGCAATCGACGGTATCCCAGCAGCTCGCGCGGCTGCGGCTCGACCGTCTGGTCACCACCCGCCGCGACGGCAAGACCATCTATTACAGCCTCGCCAGCGAGGACGTCCGCAAGATACTGACCGCCGTCTACGACGTGTTCTGCGAGCCGGTGCGCCGGCGGCGCCGGTAATTATCCGCGCTGGCTTTCCGCAACCTTCCGGCGCAAGCTGCCTGGAAGGACAACAAACATCTCCGGGAGGAATGCTGAACCCGTCGACCATAGCGTTTGCATGCGGGCTTGCAGCCGGCGCCATGCTCGGTGTCGCGGGTCGCGCGGGACGATTTTGCACCCTGGCGATGCTCGAGGATGCGTTCTTCGGGTCGGATCTGCGCCGGCTGAAATCCTTCGCGTTGGCTGCGGCGGTGGCGCTGCTGGCGACCCAGGCGCTGGCCGAGCTCGGCATCGTCGATCTGTCGAGGTCGATCTACCTGACGCCGTCGATCGGGCTTGGCGGTGCGATTCTGGGCGGGCTGATGTTCGGCATCGGCATGGCGCTGGTCGGCACCTGCGGCTTCGGCACGTTGGTCCGCGTCGGCGGCGGAGATCTGCGCGCCATCGTGGTCTTTCTCGTGCTCGGCCTCTCGGCGCTCGCAACCATGCGCGGCATCACGGGCATGCTGCGCGTGATGCTGATCGAGCCGTTGTCGCTGCGGCTCTCCGGGGGCGGCGACCAGACGCTGACCTCGCTTCTCGGCGCGGGCGGCGCGATGCGCGCGCTGCTCGTCGTGTCGATCGCCACGGCGCTCGCCGTCTGGGCCCTCGCCGACGGCAGGCTGCTGCGATCGCCCCGACTGCTGGCCTCCGGCCTTGCCGTCGGCGCCGCGATCGCATTCGGCTGGTTCGCGACCGGCTGGCTTGCCGATGACGAATTCGATCCCGTCCGAGTCTCCTCGCTCAGCTTCGTCGCGCCGCTCGGCGACACCATCCTCTACATCGCGACCTTCTCCGGGGCGCGGCTGAATTTTGGCATCGGATCCGTTGTCGGCGTCGTGGCAGGCTCATTCGCCGCGGCGATGCTCGCGCGCGGCTTCCGTTGGGAGGCCTGCGACGACGCGCGCGAATTGAAGCGTCACATGACCGGCGCGCTCCTGATGGGCATCGGGGGCGTCATGTCGATGGGATGCACGATCGGGCAAGGGTTGACCGCGTTCTCGACCCTCGCCGTCTCGGCGCCGATCACCCTGCTGGCGATCGCCTGCGGAGCCCGACTCGGGCTCGAGTTCACGATGACCGGCGAGTGGCTGCCGGCACTGCGCCGGCTGTTCGGCGCCTCGACATAGCCAGGACCACCGGGATTTCTCGCCAATTGCGAGCTGCGTCGAACGTCCCAAAGTGCCCTGAATAGCGCCCTGCCTTACCCCTGAGGTAATCGAATTGGCCCGCGGGCCGGCGCATCTTCTGTTGCAACAGGAGATGACCATGATCGCGCTGCTGCTCTACCGGACCATCGCAGACCACCTCGTTCCCTGGGCCATGGCACTCGCGACCCGCATGCTGGCGCGCAGCCTCAACGTGCCCGAGCCGCTGGTGCATTCGACCGGCGATTACGTGGTCGCACAGGTCATCGCCTTCGAGCACGGCGTCGGCAGAAGCCTCTGCCCTTACCGTCTCGCCCGCCTGCTCCGCGCCTGGTGGCGCGGACGGCAGTGAACTCCACCCCACCCCAAGCAAGGAGACCTACCATGATCGTTGCATCCACCTTCCTCCGCCGCGCCCTGCTCGCCGATGCCGTCTTCAGCGGCGTCGCCGCCCTCGGCTTCACCTTCGGCGCGAGCACGTTTGCTGCGCTTTTCAATCTGCCCGAGGCGCTGCTGCGCGAGACCGGCCTGTTCCTGATCGCCTACGCCGCGCTGGTCGGCTGGCTCGCTTCGCGCGCCGCGGTAGCGAAGGCGCTGGTGCTGCTGGTCGTGGTCGGCAACGCGGCCTGGACCGTCGGCAGCATCGCCCTGCTGCTGTCCGGCGCAGTGTCGCCGAACCTCGCCGGCGAGCTCATGGTCGTGGCGCAGGCGATCGCGACCGGCGTGTTCGCCGAGCTGCAATATGTGGGATTGCGGAAGAGCGAGAGCGTGGCGGCGGCGTGAGGGCCGCTCTTGTCCCGGACGCGCTGCAACGCTTCGGCGTCGCGGCGCAGAGCAGGGACCCAGATTGTAATGAACCCCGGCTCTGCGTCGCACCGCACCGGACGATGCTTCGCATCGCCGGGGGCGCTGCGCCGCGTCCGCGGCACGAGTGGGGCTAGGCCCGCGCGCGGGCCTTGCCGACGGCGTGACCGTTGAGCTTCTTGGCCGCCTTGCTCTTGAGGCCCTTCGCGCCCGCCTTCTCGGCCTTGCGCGCGCTGCGCGCCTTCCCCCTGGCACGTTCGGCCCGCGCTTCGGCGCGCAGCTTCTTGCGCTTTCTCTCGCAGGACTCGCACTTGCAGCCGATCGGCTTCAGATAGGCTTTGAAATAGTCGGTGCCATAATCGTAGTTGATCTCGTCGCCGGGCTCGATGTTCTTGATGGCGCGGATGAACACCTTGCGCTCGCGCGGCCGGACGTCGGATTCGGCGTTGGGCCGGCAGGAATGGTTGATGTAGCGGGCGAGATTCTTGCGCACGGACCCGTCGATGGTCCAGCGCCCGTTGAGCTCGAACAGGTACTTGTTCTCGATCTCGTCGTGCGCTGGAATCCGCGAATCCAGGATCGGTCCGAAATAGCGGATGATCCTGGTGCCCTTCTTGATCGGCTTGGTGGCGAAGAGGCCGAGTCCGGTCTTGGAGCGGCCGACACGATAAGGTTTGTTCGAGATGGCTGGCATGATCGAGAAAATGAGGACGCGAACGAGGCGGGAGAAGCCCAAGCGAAGCCGCTCTTCTAGAACGATTCCGCGGCGCTGTCAGGTATATCCCGCCCCGGTTTGAACCTTGCCCACAATCAAGACGTCTGATGGGACCAAGTTCCCAACGCCGCGGAGCCTCATGATGAACCGCACCAGCATAGGTCTTGCCGTTCTGATGACCTGCATCGGCCTG
Organism: Bradyrhizobium sp. WBOS08; assembly: GCF_024585125.1. Taxonomy (NCBI): domain Bacteria; kingdom Pseudomonadati; phylum Pseudomonadota; class Alphaproteobacteria; order Hyphomicrobiales; family Nitrobacteraceae; genus Bradyrhizobium; species Bradyrhizobium sp. WBOS08. The sequence continues at coordinate 1,298,503 of NZ_CP028988.1, forward strand.
ACCTGCGCCGACGCCCAATCCTTGGGCAGCACCTACACCTCGACGGCGCCAAAAGATTGCCGCCAGATCGGCAAAGCCAGCGAGCTCGACGGCAGCACCACGAGGGCATGTCCGGGCAGGAACGGCCTCGTGGTGCTGATTGCCGAGGACGATCTCCGCGAAATCGTCTCGGTCGGCCGCAATCGCAAGCAAGCGGCCGAGGAACCGGCGGCCAAGGCCTGGTTCGCACCGTTCAATTCGTCGGAGACCACGATCGAATGGCGCGCGGTGGGCGCAAAGCCGTTCGCGATCATCCAGCGCTGGCACATCGCCGACAATAGCGATCCCGACAAGCAGGGACGGCCGAATACCAAAGCCATGCTGGTCGTGACCCGGCTGCCGCCCGGCCCGGTCTGCCACGTCGCCTATGTCGATGCGATCGCCAATCCCACCGCCAACGAGCTCGCGCGCAAGGCGGCGGACGATTTCGCCCGCGGCTTCGCTTGCGGCAAGGACCAGGTGAAGATCATCGGCACGCGCGGCCGCGCCGTCGAACTGGCAACGATGCGCTAGTCTCCCGACTTGGCTCGCCGATAGCGCGCCAGCAGCCGCTCTCCTTTCGCAGCGATGCGCCGCGCCGCCGCGACCGTTTTCGGAACCGGCTCGCCCCAGGCATGCGCCGACAGCGCATGGCGGGTCGGCCGCCCCTTTGCATCGACCAGCGGCGGCAGCTTGGCGCGACCATAGAAGCGTACGGCCCAGCTTCCTTTCCGCCGCATCTCCTGCGGCGTCATCTCCGACTCTTTCTTGGTAACGCCGGGCCGCAAATCGGCGCCCTGCTTGCGCGCGAACGCCTTGCGACCCGCCGCGGTCAGGCCGCCGCGCGGATCCTTCTCGCGCGCGGATGCGCTGCGCTTGCGAGACTTGGCCTTCTTCGCGGTGCGTTTGCGGCTCTTCCTCGCGGACGTCTTCTTTGCTTTCGAGGATTTCGATTTCGAAGCTTTCTTCGAGGCCTTCTTCCTGGAGGTCTTCTTTGCTGCCAAGCGCATGTTGTCCACGAGGTTGGGATAGCGGCGGCCGGCGCGGCGGGCGCGCGCTTTCGCCGCCGATTTCTGCGCGGGGCTGAGATGCTTGGAAGCCTTCCCTGTCCGCTTGCGGGGATTGGCGCGTTTCCAGGGAGCGCGTGCTGTTCTTGCCATGCGGCGTCAACGCCTGATCACGGCAAGGGTTGCGTTGATCCTTGATGGATCAGTGTCCGGGCGGTTTGCTCGTGACGGGCGCGGTCAGCATCGCCTCGAGCAGCCGTTCGGCCGTGGTCCCCTCGGGGAGCCGCTCGAGGATATCCTCGAGCCGGCCGTCGAGCAGCAGCATGGTGAAGCCGTGCACCATCGACCAGGCGCGTGCGATGGCGGCGCCCTGATTCAGCGTCAGCGCGTCGCCGCTGATCTGCTCCTGCCGCATCATGCCGATCGCATTCGCAAGTCCTGCGAAGGAAGCTTCGGCCGCCTCGTGCAGAGAGGGCCTGGAATAATCGAGACGTTCGCTGCGGAACATGATGCCGTACATGCCGGGATGAGCCTGCGCATAGGCGACATAGGCCTTCGGCCGCGCCAGCGCGGCTTCGAGGGGCGTGGTGGCGGCATCGCACGAGGCGGTCATCGCCGCGTTGAACTGGCGGAAGCCCACGGCCGCAAGCTCGCTGAGGAGGCCGGTGAGATCGCCGAAATGATGGGTAGGCGCGGCATGCGAAACGCCCGCCTCGCGCGCGACCGCCCGCAAGGTCAGGCCGCCGAGCCCGTCACGCTCCAGCACACGTTCGGCAGCCTGGAGTAGCGCTTCACGCAAGGCGCCGTGATGGTATGGCGTCTCGGTCTTCGCGCTCGCCGTGCGGCGCGTTGGTCGCGATGCAGCAATCGGCGTCGCGCTTCGGCGGGGGCGCGAGCCTCGCGCGGTTTCGCTCTTGGTGTCGGTCTTGGCCATTTGCAAGCTATATGACGCAATATTGACAGTGTAAAGATTTCGCTTGACCGACCTGGCGATCGGCGCTATCTGATCTTTACGATGTAAAGATAGGGAGGGATATGCCGTGCAAAACGACGCCACCGCCGAGCGCCGCAACAATATCGCGCCGATCCCGTTCGAGGCCGATGCGCCCTTCCTCAAGATCCTCGGCGAATTGCCGCGCGATCTGAACGGCACGCTCTATCGCAACGGCCCCAATCCACAATTCGAATCGCCCGGCGCGCACTGGTTCGTCGGCGACGGCATGCTGCACGCCTTCCACCTCGAGAACGGACGCGCCAGCTATCGCAACCGCTGGGTCCGCACGCCGAAATGGCTTGCCGAGCACGACGCCGGCCGCGCTTTGTTCGGCGGCTTCGGCCGCAAGCTGCCGGATGCCCCGGCTGATCTCACCGACGGCGGCGTCGCCAACACCAACATCATCTTCCACGCCGGCAAGCTGCTCGCGCTGGAAGAGGCGCATCTGCCGACCGAGATCGAGCCGGGCACGCTGGCGACGCGCGGCTATCATAACTATCAGGGCCGCGTCGCCGGCAGCTTTACGGCGCACCCGAAGATCGATCCCATCACCGGCGAGCTGGTGTTCTTCGGCTACAACGCCGCCGGTCCGTTGACCCCTGCCCTCTCCTACGGCTCGGTCGATGCTTCCGGCAAGGCGACGCGCTTCGAACGGTTCGAGGCGCCCTATGCCAGCATGGTGCACGACTTCATCGTCACCGCGAACCATGTGCTGTTTCCGATTCTTCCCGTTACCGGCAGCATGGAGCGCGCCATGAGCGGGCGGCCGCCCTACGCCTGGGAGCCGGACAAGGGCGCCTATGTCGGCGTGATGAAGCGCAGCGGCACGGCAAAGGACATCGTCTGGTTCCGTGCCGAAGCCTGCTACGTCTTCCACGTCATGAACGCGTGGGAGGACGACAATCGCATCGTCGCGGACGTCATGCAGTTCGAGCAAGCGCCGTTGTTTCCGCATCCCGACGGCCGGCCGACCGATCCGGAGAAGTCGCGCGCACGCCTCTGCCGCTGGACGTTCGACCTCTCGGGCAATACCGACCGCTTCCAGCAGACCTATCTGGACGACCTCACCGGCGAATTCCCGCGCATCGACGACCGCCGGGCCGGACTGAAGAGCCGTCACGGCTGGTACGCCTGCGCCAATCCGAAACTGCCGATGTTCGGCGCACTCTCTGGCATCGTCCACGTCGACGGCAACGGCAGACGGCTCGGCCAATATCTGCTGCCGGCCGGCGACACCATCTCCGAGCCCGTGTTCGTCGAGCGCGCGAAGGATGCGGCCGAGGCCGATGGCTGGCTGCTCGCGGTGGTCTGGCGGGCGCGAGAAAATCGCAGCGACCTCGCGGTGTTCAACGCCACCGACGTCGAGGCGGGTCCCGTCGCGCTGGTGCAGCTCGGCCACCGCGTGCCCGATGGCTTTCACGGCAATTGGGTCGGGGCGGCGTAGCCCTCGTCAATGCCGGGCGCAACGCGGTCGCGAGCCCGGAATCCCCGTGGATATTGCGTCATCAAGGAGGCCCGATGCACATGCTCCCGATCGCCACGCAATCCGTCGCTGTCCTCGCCCCGGCGGGCGCCGCACTTGCATTCCTGGCGATACGGCTACGCCGGCGAAGCCTCACGTTCTTCGAAGGCGGCATCCTGCTCGCTGCCGGCTTTCTACTCGCCGCCACACTCCCGATGTTGCCGCCCCTGCCCTGGACAGGATTGATCGACGAGATGACCGACCAGCTCGTTGCAGCACTTCATTTTCTGGAGGTCGCTTACGTCGCCTTGACATTGTAAGAGATGGTTGACCGGCACGGCTCCCCGTCTTGAGCGCGCCGCCCTGGTTATTACGGTTCCGAATCCCGCGCTGCCGCGTCCGGACCTGGGCGTTCCGGTCGGTTTTTGGGGCCCCTGCGCGATCTCGCAACAGCGCGCTTGTCTTCACAAAGTGATATGCCGGGTATCGCCGGATCAAGTAGGGTGCGCCGGTCCGCGCCTTGCCCGCGCCGCTGAACAGGAATGACGATGAAGGACGTATTCGCCCGCCTCGCCTCCGACCTCCTCTCCGTTATCATCTTCCTGGCCGTCTATCTCGTCACAGACAACGTGATCCTCGCAACTGCGGTGGCGATTGCTGGCGCGGTCGCGCAGGTGATCTACGCGCGCCTCAAGGGACAACCGCTCCACTACATGACCTATGCGAGCCTCGCGCTGGTCGTGGTGCTGGGCGGTATCACGCTGCTGACCAACGATCCGCGCTTCATGCTGGCAAAACCCTCGATCGCACATTTCGCCATCGGCGCGATCATGCTCAAGCGCGGCTGGATGCTGCGCTACATGCCGCCGATGGTCGTCGAGACCGTTCCGGAATATGTCACCGTTGCGGGCTATGCCTGGGCGGTGCTGATGTTCGTGATCGGCGCTGGCATGATCGTGGTCGCCGCCACCGGCGACCTGAAGCTGTGGGCGTTCTATCTCATGGTGGTCGCAGGCGGCGCCAAGATCCTGGCCTTTGCCGTGCAGTACTTCGTTCTGCGGCTGATCGTTACCAGCCGCCGGCGCGCCGCCGCCCGCGCCTAAATGCCCTATTCGAGGGTTAGGCAGGAGCTGCGAGTTGGGCTATAGGCTCGACTTCGGGACTGGCTGCGGATCGTCGCGGCCGGCCTGGATTTGTTCGGGAGACGGGAATGGCCGTAGACGGCAACTGGAATCTGACCATGACGACGCCGATGGGCGAGCGCCAGGCGACGCTGAGCCTGAAGGCCGCCGGCGGCACGCTCACGGGCACGCAGGGCGCGGAAGGTAATACCGCCGAGATTTTCGACGGCAGCGTCTCCGGCGACAACGTCTCCTGGAAGGTCTCGATCGACAAGCCGATGCCGCTTACGCTCGAATTCACCGGCACCGTCTCCGGCGACGGCATGAGCGGCGAGATGGGCATCGGCCCGATGGGCAGCTTCCCGTTCACGGGCTCACGCGCGTAGGGCCGCGCACCATCATGCGCGTGCTCCGTCTCATCGCGGCGGCGATCCTGTCCGTCGCGACGCAAGCGGCGCGCGCGGACGACACCGGGCCGGCGTGGCGCGCAAGCGCGCTCGCCATGGTGCCCGCCGGCTACGTTGCCGGCACTGCGTATCGCACCGAAGGCTCGACCGGCTATCTCGCGGTCTATCCGGCAACCTCGAATGATCCGAAGACACCGGCCAGCGTGTTCGCCGCACGCCAGACCCTCGTTGTCGCGCTGACGCCGGATGCGACACGCGCCTTGTCAGCCGAGATCAAGCCGCGCAGCGATCCCGATCGCGATGACAGCGACTTCGCCAAGCTGCACGCCGAGCTTGCCGGAAAGCGCAGGACGCTTCCCGACGGCACCGAGCCCTGCAGTCTCGGCGCCTGGTCCATCGACAAGGATCCACACGGGCTCAACGTGCGCGCCGAGCCGTCAGCGACGGCGCGCGTGCTCGGCACGCTGCCGCCGCCCTACCAGCTCAAACTGGGCGGCGCCGAGAACACGCCCGACGGCGGCTGGCTCACCGAATTCCGCATCATCGGCTTCAAGAACGGCTGGTTTCTGATCGAAGGCGCAAGGCCGCCCGGCAAGGACTACGAGGACGAGAAGCGATATCCGCGCAACGCGCCAAAGCCCTATGCCGGGCGCGGCTGGGTTGCGGCGAGCAAGATCGGCGCGAACTACGCCAATGGCGGCACGCGCGCGGGCGGCCTGTTCCAGGCCCCCTTCGTCGACGCTCAATGGATGCCGGCGCAGCGCGAGCTCGGCGGCCCGATCGACGGCGACGGCGGACCCAAGCGCCTCCTCGCCTGCAGCGGCTTCTGGGGTCTGGTCGAGAGCCACGACGGTGTGCGCGGCTGGTGGCGCGCGCTGTGCTCCAACCAGGTCACGAATTGCAGCTGATGAGATAGCGTTCGCTCGCGTGTCCCGGACGCGGTGCAGCGTGCAACACTGCTCCGCAGAGCCGGGACCCATGCCTCTACGATGGCCCCCGGATCAGCAGCGCAGCATTTCATCCTACGCAGCATCCGGGGAACGCCGCCTCAACCCAGATTTAACTCCTTGAAGAAGTCGTTGCCCTTGTCGTCGATGATGATGAAGGCGGGGAAGTCGACGACTTCGATGCGCCAGATCGCTTCCATGCCGAGCTCGGGATATTCGAGCACCTCGACCTTCTTGATGCAGTGTTCGGCGAGATTGGCCGCAGCGCCGCCGATCGAGCCGAGATAGAAGCCGCCATATTTCTTGCAAGCTTCCCGCACGGCCGGTGCGCGGTTGCCCTTGGCGACCATCACCATCGAGCCGCCGGCGGCCTGGAACTGGTCGACGAAGGAATCCATGCGCCCCGCGGTGGTCGGACCGAACGCACCGGAGGCGTAGCCGTCGGGCGTCTTGGCGGGGCCGGCGTAATAGACCGGATGGTTCTTGAAGTAGTCCGGCAGCGGCTCGCCCTTCTCCAGCCGCTCGCGCAGCTTGGCATGGGCGCTGTCGCGCGCGACGATCATGGTGCCGGTCATCGAGACCCGGGTCTTGATCGGATATTTCGAGAACGTCGCCAGTATGTCCTTCATCGGCTGGTTGAGGTCGATCTTGACGACCTCGCCGCCGAGCGACTGCTCGATCTGGGGCAGGTACTGCGCCGGGTTATGCTCGAGCTCCTCGAGATACACGCCGTCCCTAGTGATCTTGCCGAGCACCTGGCGGTCGGCCGAGCAGGACACGCCGAGCCCGATCGGCAGCGAGGCCCCATGACGCGGCATGCGGATCACGCGCACGTCGTGGCAGAAATATTTGCCGCCGAACTGCGCGCCGACGCCGAGGCTTTGCGTCATCTTGTGGATTTCCTTCTCCATCTCGACGTCGCGGAAGGCATTGCCGTCGGGCGAGCCGTGCGTCGGCAGCGCATCGAGATAGCGCGCGGAGGCGAGCTTCACCGTCTTCATGCACAGCTCGGCCGAGGTGCCGCCGATCACGACGGCGAGGTGATAAGGCGGACACGCAGCGGTGCCGAGGGTCAGGATCTTCTCCTTCAGGAACGCGAGCAGCCGGTCCTTGGTCAGCACCGAGGGCGTTGCCTGGAACAGGAAGCTCTTGTTGGCGGAGCCGCCGCCCTTCGCCATGAACATGAACTTGTAGGCATCGTCGCCCTCGGCGTAGATCTCGCACTGCGCCGGCATGTTGTTGGCGGTGTTCTTCTCCTCATACATCGAGAGCGGAGCGACCTGCGAGTAGCGCAGATTGCGGCGCAGATACGCATCGCGCGCGCCTTCCGACAGCGCCGCCTCGTCGTCGCCGTCGGTGATGACGTTGCAGCCCTTCTTGCCTATGATGATGGCGGTGCCGGTGTCCTGGCACATCGGCAGCACGCCGCCGGCCGCGATGTTGGCATTCTTCAGGAAGTCCAGCGCGACGAACTTGTCGTTGGGGCTGGCCTCATTGTCCTCCAGGATGGCACGGAGCTGCTTCAGATGGCCGGGGCGCAGGTAATGGTTGATGTCGCCGAAAGCCGCCTCCGACAGCGCCCGCAGCGCCTCGCGCGACACCACCAGCATGTCCTTGGCCAGGACCTTCTCGACCCTGACACCCTCGGACGAAATCTTCCTGTAGGGCGTTTCGTCCTTGCCCAGCGGGAACAGGGGGGTGTGCTTGTAGGGGGGAACGGGCTTGGACTGGTCGGGGAAGGCGGTCGGGGCGTTCATGGGTGAATCTCGGGGTTTTGGAGCCCTGGCGGGCCTCTCAGCATAGAAGCGTTCTAAGCCTTTTTGCCGCAAAGGGAAGCACCCCGAACGCCCGCCAGCTCATGGGTCGAGTCTAGATTTCGCGATCCCTGGCGCCATGAACGATGGCCAATATGTCGATCAGCTGATTTGGCTGATCGACCGCGTAGACAATGATATAGGGAGCCTCCACCAGCTCCCGCGTTCCTTCAAGCTGGCCCGGACGACCGATGTTGGGCAGGCCCAAAACGGCAAGACGCTCGATCTTCGCCCTGATGCGATCGGCTACCCGCGCTGCTGCGGGGGGATTGTCCTGGGAAATCCAGTCAACAATCTCATCGAGATCACGAGCCGCCGACTCGTGAATGACGACCTTCATTCGCCGAGGCGTCGCTTGAGGCGCTCTTTGAACTCATCGAGCGTGAGACGGCGCGCGTTCGGATCCGACCGGCGGCGGCGAATCTCCTCGACCTGCTCGTCGGTGAGCCGGTAAACGCTCTCGTCCTGCGACTCCATCAGCATCAGCATCTTCGCCGCATCCTCCTGGCGCTCGAGCGGCCAAGTCAGAACGCGATCCAGAACGGCTTTTACCTGCTCCTTGCTCATGTGCTCTTTATATCACGTGCCGGCCAACAAGAAAGACCCGGCCCTTGCGCTTGGCGTCCGCCGACGCTTGAATGCGCGCCGTAAGGGGCTTTTCATCATGACATTGAAACTGAACGTCCGCGGCGCGATCCTGGTCGCCGCCGCCATCACCGGCCTTGTGACCCTCACCTCGCCGGCCCGGGCCGACCGCTGCGATGACAGCGCCAAGGAGCTGGCGAACCAAGTCGACCGCCTGAAGGTGAATTTCCGTGCCGCAAACGTCGTTTACATGACGCATCCGGCGGCCAAGGAGCTCTCCGTGAGTTGCCGCGGCGACAAGTATTCCATCGAGCTCTACGCCAAGGGTGATCGCAAGCCCAAGCCGGAGTTCTATACGCTGGTGGGATCGATGGCCGCGATCGTCTTCACCGTGACCAAGGACGACACCACGACGGGCGCGACACGCTGCCTGAAGCGCATGGGCCTGCTCCGCGGCGACAAGGTCAGCATGCGCTATCGCCGGCTCAACATGGAATGCATCCGCACCAAGACGGAGGCGTCGATCGCGATCACGCGCGGCAAGGACGAATAGGCGGCGGCTCTTCTTCGTGCTTGCTGCGAATATTGTGCAGGTGTAGCGCGACGCTGCTCACCACGGACCCCGTCATTGCGAGCAAAGCGACTTGTCCGCCAAAGCCTTGGCGAAGGCGGAAGCAATCCAGGAATTTCTCTGCGGAGACAGTCTGGATTGCTTCGTCGCGAGAGCTTCTCGCAATGATGGGGAGAGATTTTTCGTCGCCCTCATCCAGCGTCGATGAAGCGAGCAGCCTATTCCCCCGCGCAATCCCTCGCATTTTAACGATCGCCTTGAAGGAATCTTCGCTCCTCACAGCGCAGGCTGAATTGTTTCCATATGTGAGGATTTGCGGATGAAGGTTTCCACCGTAGCACCGCCGCCGATCGCGATCGTGGTTCCCAGCTACGACACGACCAAGCAGCAGGACGATCAGACCAAGACCAGGGACGCCGACCCGACCTACAAGCCGCAGCCGCCCGTGCCGCTGCCGCCGGGTCAGGGCACGCGGATCGATCAGCTGGCCTAATCAGGCTTGCCACGGCGCTGTTGCCCTCGGCGTTCGCTGCCCTGAGGCGGCCATACACCCTTCGCGCACGAGCGGCGTGGAAACCGCGCGTTTTCTTGACGCGAGCCGATATCCACTTCGCTTGAAAACGCTTTACCCGTCCAGCTCCTTGTAGCGGCGGAAGATGCCCTGCTCGTTGAAGGGAATGCGGCGCGGGCTTGCGAGATAGGCCTTGATGTTGGGCCGCGCGGCGATCCGATCGTGCAGGCCGGCGAGGCCCGGCACGTCCGTCTCGAACGCCTTCATGCGCTTGGGAAAGCCATAGCGCAGCCCCGCGACGATCTGGAACAGCGAGAGATCGACATAGGTGAGCCGGCGGCCCGTAACATAGATGCCGCCGTTCGCGTCGAGAAGCTGCTCGAAATAGCCGAGATATTTTGGCACCCGCTCGTCCCAGAATGCGGCCGTGCGCTTCTTCGCCGGCGGCTTCTGGTCCTCGTAGTACAGAGAGGGCCCGAGCGGATGATGGGTGTCGTGGATCTCGACCACGAAGTCGGTGATGGTGAGCTGGAGTTGGTGCACCCAGAGCTTTCCCGCCTCCGTCTTCGGCGCAAGCCCGTGGCGGCTGCCGAGATAGAGCAGGATGTTGGCGGTCTGGCCGATGACGAGCTTGCCGGCCTTCAGGAACGGCGGCGCAAAGGGCGGCGTGCCCTTGCGCGCGTCCATCATCTTCATCATCGCCGCCGTCCCGCGCGCTCCGCGCGCGACATCGACGTAAGCCGCGCCTGCCTCCTCGAGCGCCAGCCGCACATATTCGCCGCGGCCCTGAATCTCGGGCCAGTAATAGAGTTCGTATGTCATGGGAGGGGTCCGCGAACGTGAACACGTGCGAACTAATGTAACATGCCGTCGGAGGTTCCGTCAGGTGAGACGGAGTACTCGCGCCACATAGCCGCCATTGCGGGCGTAGCGACTCGTCCGCCGAAGCCTTCGACGAGCTCCTCGCAATGACGCGCGGAACGAGTGTCGGCCTCAGTTCAATTCGCAGCGAAACAATACAGCAGCCCGTCGCCGCCGGTGCTCCTCAGATCGGCCTGCGAGCAGCCGCCATCGGAACCGCGCGAGGGATGCGAGCTGTTCCAGGACTTGGACGGTTCATCGTCGCGCAGGCCCTGGCGATCGGCGTGGCCGACCACCGCCGCACCTTGCGTGCTCGACGTCCAGTTCTTGCATGTCTTGTCGTCACCGGCCGCGAACGCGGTGCCGTCGGGTTGGGTTCCGGTCAGGATGTCGTGCCGGTTCGGCGTGTCGCCGCGGCCGTTGATGATTTCACCCTTCTCGCTGAGGGCCGTCTGCTTGGTCAGGTTGTTGGCGGGACCATGCAGCTCGGCCACGTCCTTGGCGATCACCGCACCCTTGGCATTCTGCCACGGTCCTTTGCCGATGCGATCGCGCGCGTTGACGGCCGGCTTGCCCTCGGCGGCCTGCGTCGAGAGATAGGCGCGCCAGGTCTTCGCGCCGGCGCCGGAGGCTTGAGCCAGCTTCTGGCACTGCGCATCGGCTCCCTCCAGGCCGCCGAGGTCGGCACCCTTGCCTGGGCCGCTGGAGGTCACGAAGAATGTCATGTCGGGCGACTGCGCCTGCGCCGACGGCGCCGCAAACCATGCAAACGGAACCGCGGCCAGCGCGGAAATCGTCAGGGATCTCCTGATACGGATCATGTTTGTCCTCCCGTTTTGTTTGGCGTCGGTTGTTTTTCGTTGGCCGCTTGATTTCAACCCGCTGCGCTCCCGCTTATTCCGATGCCGCGATGCAGGGCCGCAAAAGAAAAGGCGCCGTGCAGGAAGCACGACGCCCTGTCTCGTTCGATCGCTTTGCGATCAGTTGGTCTGCTGGATCGCCGACAATTCCCAGCCGCTGCCGGGCCGGCGGGCGAACGTCCAGACCTCGGTGACTTCACCCGGCTGCTCGCTACCGGCGACGAGCGTGCCGCTGTTGCGGTCCAGCGTCTTGTCGGTGAGCGCGAAGCGCAGCGCCACCGTGGCGTAGTCGGTCTCGCCTTCGCGCCAGGCTTCGGCGAGGTCGCCCTGCAAGAGCTTGACGCCGGTCACCTTGTTGACGACGTTCCGCGCACGGTTCTGGGCGAGGTCCTGCTCGAAATAGGAGACCATCTCAGGCGTCGCGAGCGTGTGCAGCTTGGCCACGTCCTCGTTCGACCAGGCCGCCTGAACTTCGCCGAGCAGGCGCTCGAACGCCTCGTAATCGTCCGGCTTGATCTCGAGCGGCGCATTGTTGGCATTGGCGCCGAAACCGAAGCCGCCAAGTCCACTACCAAGTCCACTACCAAGCGCGCTGCGCTGGTTCGGCTGCGGTCCGGAAGCTGCGCCCGCGTCGGCATTGGCATAGGCCGCCTGCGGCGCGTGACGGCGCTGCCACCAGGACATCGCCAGCCGCACCACCAGCACCACCAGCACGATCTGGATGATCAGGCCGAGGATCGAGGACAGACCGCCGAGGCCGCCGAACAGGCCGCCACCGAACAGCATGCCGAGCAGGCCGGCGCCGAGGAAGCCAGCCGCAAGGCCGCCCATGAAGCCGCCGGCACGGCCGCCGAACAGGCCGCCGCGCGCGGGCGCGGACGCAGCCGAGTTCATGCCTGCACCCGGCTGGGTGTAGGTGCGGTTGAATTGCGAGGCCGAACCCGGCGCCGTCGTGGTCGGGGGCGGAGCGGAATAGGTGCGCGAGCCGCGCGAACCGGACGAGCCGCCGCCGCCGACGCGCGCGTCGGCGGACGAGATGACGAGCGCTGTCGGCAGCGCAAGCGCCAGCATGACGGCGAGCGTCTTGAAGAGATTGCGGGAGCGTAGCGAGAAGTTCATGTTCGTTTCCCAAATCCCCGGCATGGGGACGCGCTCTTAAGATGGGCAGACTTCCCCAAAAGTGAAGCCGGTTTCGGAACTTGTGGCTGCGGCCCTCAGTCGCGGGGATGTGGCAAAAGCCCATATTGGGCGGGATCTGGCCGGATCCGGCGGGGAAACCGTCGTTACGGGTTACCGGCGGGGCCGGAGATGCGCGGCGAGAGCGCGCCCTCAGCCCTGCTTCGTCATCGTCTCCTTCACCGCCGCCACGAGCTGGCTGAGCGTGAACGGTTTTGGCAGGAAGTCGAATTGCTGCCCCTCGGGCAGGCTCTTCTCGAAGGCGTCCTCAGCGTAGCCGGAGACGAAGATGAACTTGATGTCGGGGTTCTTCTCCCGCATCGCCTTCAAGAGCGTCGGTCCGTCCATCTCGGGCATGACGACGTCGGAGACGACGAGATCGATCGCCCCGCCCTGCTCCTCCAGCATCTCCATGGCTTCGACGCCGTTCTCGGCCTCGACCACGGTATAGCCGCGCGAGCGCAGGCCACGTGCGTTCAGCGCGCGCAGGCCCTCTTCGTCCTCGACCAGCAGGATGGTGCCCTGTCCCGTGAGATCGGTGCGCGGCTTGGCCTCGACGGCAGCGGCGTCCTTCGCGGCGCCATTGGTCGCGCTGGCGACAGCCGGCTGCTCGACCTGCACCTCCGGCTCGGCGTGATGGCGCGGCAGGAAGATGTGGAACGAGGTGCCCTGCCCCGGCTCGGAGTCCACGTAGATGAAACCGCCGGTCTGCTTGACGATGCCGTAGACCGTGGAAAGGCCGAGGCCGGTGCCCTTGCCCACTTCCTTGGTCGAGAAGAACGGCTCGAAGATCTTGTCGCGGATGTCGGCGGGGATGCCGGTGCCGGTATCGGCGACCTCGATCCGGACGTAATCCGCCGCCGGCATGCCCTTGTAGGCGAGCTTGCCGGCGTCGTCGGTGGAGACGTTGGCGGTGCGGATGATCAGCTTGCCGCCGTCGGGCATGGCGTCGCGCGCGTTCACCGCGAGGTTCACGATCACCTGCTCGAACTGGGAGACGTCGACCTTCACCGGCCAGAGATCGCGGCCGTGGACGAGGTCGAGCTTGACCTTCTCGCCGATCAGCCGGCGCAGCAGCATGGTGAGATCGGAAAGCGCGTCGCCGAGGTCGAGCACCTGCGGCCGCAGCGTCTGGCGGCGCGAGAACGCCAGCAGCTGCCGCACCAGCGTCGCGGCGCGCGTGGCGTTCTGCTTGATCTGCATGATGTCCTGGAACGACGGGTCGGTCGGCTTGTGCGCGTTCAGCAGGAAGTCGTTCGCCATCATGATGGCGGACAGCACGTTGTTGAAGTCGTGGGCGATTCCGCCGGCGAGCTGGCCGACCGTCTCCATCTTCTGCGACTGGTTGATCTGGTTCTCCAGCGCGCGCCGCTCGGTGGTCTCGAGCATGTGCACGATGGCGGCTTCCGCGTCGTTCTCGGCCGAATCGACCGGCGTGACGAAGAACTGGCCCCAGCGCTCCTTGGTTCCTTCCAGCGCCACCTCGACCGGCGCGATGTCGGCCTGGCCTTCGGCGGCCTGGTTGATGGCCGCGATCAGGAGGTGGCGATCGCGCGCATTGACCGCGCGGAAGATCGACTTGGAGGCGCTGTCGAGCCCCAGCGCCTGGCCGAGCTTGGCGTAGCGGGCATTGGCGCGCACGACGTTGCCGGCGCGGTCGACGGTCGCGATCGCCATCGGCGTATGGTCGAAGAAGCGCATGAAGCGCACTTCGGCGGCACGATCGGGATCGCTGCGCTCGTCGCGGGCGCGGCTGATGACGAGCGTGCGCGAGGGCCCCGGCGCGCCGTCGGCGCCGAAGGCGAGCTTGTGATAGAGCCGCACCGGCATGGTCTTGCCGGTGCGCATGCGCAGATCGATGTCGAAGACTTCCGTCTTCACCTCGCCCGGCACCGCCACGATCGACGTCAGCAACGAGGCGCCGTCGCCGGAGACGATGTCGGTCAGCTTGAGGCCGCCCGAACCGATTTCGGCGAGGTCGTAGTCGAGCCAGTTCGCCAGCGTCGCGTTGACATAAGCGAGCTCGCCGGCCGGATTGACCGAGAAGAAGCCGCACGGCGCGTGGTCGAGATATTCGATGGCGTGCTGGAGCTCCTGGAACACGTCCTCCTGACGCTCGCGGTCGCGGGTGATGTCGGCGATCGACCATACCGCATATTTCGCCTCGCGCTTTTCAGTGCCGAGCGGGCGAACGCGCATGCGCAGCCAGCGGCCTTGGCTGCCGTCGTGGCCGGAGATGCGCACCTCCTCCTGCTGGCGCTTGCCCTCGCGCGCGGCCTTCAGCAGCCGGAACACGGCTTCGGAGACATCGGGGTTGCCGATGAAGACGCGTTCCACCGGACGCACGTCCTGCGGACCGCTGGCGCCGGTCAGCGTCAGATAGGCGGCATTGGAATAGATCACGTGGCCGCGGGCATCGGTGACCGCGAGCCCGTCGAAGGCGTGATCGGAAATGCGGCGAATGATCGGATCGTCGAGATTGCGGTCGGCAAAGCGGATGATGCCGGCCGCAAACGCGAACAGGTTGAACAGCCCCACCATCGCCAGTACGGCGAGGACACCGAGGATATAGGGCTGCGCCTGCACCCGCCCGAGCGTCATCAGTCCGACGGCGACGGCGACGAGGCCGGCGGCCACCAGCAGCACCAGCGCAATGCTGCCCGAGCGCGGCGACGGCTCGTGCGCCGCACCGGGCTCGCGTGTGAGGTCGTGGTCGGTCTCGGCGGTCATCTCAAGCTGGCGCGGCCTGTCGGCAGAGAATCAACGCGCCACGGGGCGCGTGGGGTCCTCCCTGCCTGAATCGGACCCTGAGGTGCAAGGGCAGCAGGGGCGAAAGGTACGCTGATTCCCAGATTACGGCCATTTCCGGTATTTTTCGGGTGCTTTATCCCCGCCCCGCGCCAAATCCGCGCTTCAGCCGCATAACGTAGCCGATCACCTCGGCGACCGCGTGGTAGTGCTCGGTCGGGATTTCCTGGTCGATCTCGACGGTGGCATAGAGCGCGCGGGCCAGCGGCACGTTCTCCACGATCGGGATGTCGTGCTCGCGTGCGATCTCCCGGATCTTGAAAGCGAGGTTGTCGACGCCCTTGGCGACGCAGACCGGAGCCGTCATGCCGCGCTCGTAGGACAGCGCCACCGAATAGTGGGTCGGGTTGGTGATGATCACCGAGGCCTTGGGAACCGCCGCCATCATGCGTTTCTTGGCGCGCTGCTGCCGCAATTGCCGGATCTTGCCCTTGATGTGCGGATCGCCTTCGGACTGCTTGAACTCCTCCTTGATCTCCTGGAGCGACATCTTCTGCCGCTGGAACCAGCTGCGATACTGGAAGAAATAATCGGCGATGGCGACGATCGCGAGCGCGGCGACCACCGCGCCGAGCAGTTGGACGGTCATGCTGGTGCTGGCGCCAAGCATGGCGGCCGGATCGAGCCTGACCATCGCCTCCATGCGATGCCGCTCCGGCCACAGGATCATGGTCATGACCACGGCCAGGGCAACGAGCTTGCCGATGCCCTTGAGAAAATTGGCGGCCGCCTGCTTGCCGAAGATGCGCTTGAAGCCGGCGCCGGGCGAAATCTTGTTGAACTTGGGCTTGAGGGACTCGGCCGACCACACCAGACGGTGCTGGAGCATGTTGCCGGCGATGGCCGCCAGCACCAGCATCAACAGGGGCACGCCGACCGCGGCGAGCACGGCGAGCTCGATCTGCTGCATCAGGGCGAGCAGGGCCTTGCCGTCGGTCTTGATCATCCAGGAGTTGGCGAGCAGGTTGCGCATCGGCGTCAGCAGCCCGCTGCCGACCGAGCCCGAGAAGGTTGCGACCACGAGCGTGCCGCCCGCCATCATGAACCAGGTGTTGATCTCCTGGCTCTTGGCGACGTCGCCGCGTTCGAGCGCATCGTCGAGGCGCTTTTGCGTCGGGTCTTCTGTTTGACTTTCGGGATCGTTGTCTTCCGCCATCGTTCGACCCCCGTCACTTGAGCGGCATCATCTGGTGCATGACACCGATGAAATAATCGAGAAACGTGCCCATCATCGCGGTCAGCACCACGGCGAGCACCAGGAAGCCCGCGAAGATCGACAGCGGCACGCCGACAAAATAGACCTGCATCTGCGGCATCAGCCGCGCCAGCACACCGAGCCCGATGTTGAAGACGAGGCCGAACACCAGGAACGGTCCCGAGAGCTGCAAGCCCAGGAGGAACGCGGCCGCAAAGGCCCGCGTCGCCAGCGAGGCGACATCGCCGCTCGACACGGTCTCGCCCGGCGAGAAGATCGTATAGCTGTCGTTCAGCGCGGCGATCACCAGATGATGGCTGTCGGTGGCAAACAGCAGCGTCACGCCGAGGATGGTCAGGAAGTTGCCGACCAGCACACCCTGCTGTCCCTGCGTCGGATCGACCGAGGTGACGAAACCGAGCCCCATCTGCTGCGCGATCACGGATCCTGCGACCTGGAGCGCCGACAGCGTCACGCGCGCAGTCGCGCCCAGCACGATGCCGATCGCGATCTCATGCAGCATCAGCACCAGCAGCGGCGCCAGCGAGCCCATGTCGACCTGGTAGGCGTTGCGATGCAGCGGCAGGATGATCAGCGTGAGCAGCAGCGCGATCGACAGCTTGATCCGCGTCGGGATATTGGTCTCGCCCAGCCCCGGCAGCAGCATCACCATCGCGCCGACCCGGGCGAAGGCGAGCATGAAGGACGCGGCCAGCTCCGGCAGCAGCGAGACGTCGATGCGCATAATCGCTGCATCTTGCCTCAGCCGCCGATGATTCGCGACGAGATCCGCAGCATGTGGGCATGAAGCGCGTCGGCCATGAACGGCAACGCCAGCAGCATCGTGGCAAAGATGGCGAGGATCTTCGGCACGTAGATCAGCGTCTGTTCCTGGATCTGCGTCAGCGCCTGGAACAGCGACACGACGACGCCGACCACCAGACCGACCACCATCAGCGGGGAGGACACGATCACGATCGTCCAGATGGCATCGCGCGCGACGTCGAGGGTCTCGGGGCCGGTCATTCGCAGAATTCCTTGTCCACTTTCATCCCCAACCACCCCGGCGAGGACCACCCGGCCCCTCCCCGTCATTGCGAGGAGCCCTTGCGACGAAGCAATCCAGACTGCCGCCTCGGAAAGATCCTGGATTGCTTCGCTGCGCTCGCAATGACGCCCGGAGCGGGCGCCAGCGCCGAACCATCAGATCGGCATTTTCATGATGTCTTCATAGGCCGCGATCACGCGGTCGCGGACCGACACCAGCGTGGACACCGCGACGTCGGTGTCGGCGACCGCGGTCACGACGTCCATCACGTTGGCCTTGCCGGAGGCCATCGCGATCGTCTGCGCGTCCGCCTTGCGGCCGGATTCCATGACGCTGCCGACGGCGTCCTTCAGCATCGAGGCAAAGGATTGCCCGCTTGCCTCGGTGCCCTTGCCGGCACCGCCGGTCTCCAGCACCCGGGCAAGGCTCGCGTAAGCATTGGCTGCGATTGTCGGTGATGCCATGGCTCAATTATCCTGTTCAGCTCTTGAGGATGTCGATCGTGCGCTGGATCATCCGGCGCGTCGCACTGATGATGTTGAGATTGGCCTCGTAGGACCGCTGCGCATCGCGCATGTCGGTCATCTCGACCACCGAGTTCACATTGGGATATTTGACGTTGCCGCTGGCATCCGCGACCGGATTGTTCGGCTCGTATTTGACGCGGAAGTTCGACTGGTCGGGCTTGATCCTGCCGAGGGTGACGACCTGCGCGTCCAGCGTGCGGTCGAGCGCGGAGGAGAAGGTCGGAACCTTGCGCCGGTAGGGGTCGCCGCCCGGGGTCTGCGCGGTCGAATCCGCGTTCGCGATGTTTTCCGAGATCACCCGCATGCGGCCGGCTTGCGCCCGCAGACCGGAGGTCGCGATCGCCATCGAGCGGGCGAAGTCGCTGCTGTCATTGGCCATGATGCGCCTCCTCTAGCTGTTCTGTTCCGAAGATCATGCGGCTAGGCCTTGCCGATCGCGGTCTTGAGCAGACGCAGGCTCTTCGAATAGAGCGAGGTCGCCGCCGCGTAGTCCATCTGGTTGGTGGCGGCCTTCATCATCTCCTCTTCGAGATTGACGGCGTTGCCGGCAGGCCGGGTTTCGAAGCCCGCGTTCTTGTTCTGGTCGAATACGGAAGCCGCGCCTGACGGCGTCATGTGCGAGCCGCTGGTGCGGGTCAGCGCCAGGGGGCCCATCGACCCCGTGACCGCCCCGCTCTTGTCGAGCTTCGGCTCGACCAGGTCGCGCGGCCGGAATTTGGGTGTGTCGGAATTGGAGACGTTCTCGGACAGGACGCGCTGGCGTTCCTGGTGCCACTGCATCTTGGTGCGAAGCGCCGACAGTTCCGGGATGTCGTTGATGGCCATCGTCGCGGCTCCTTCGTGTTACGCACCTCGAGGTCCGTAGCTAGGCAGAATTTGCCGCGTGTATGGTTAACAGCTGGTTAAGAAATCCCCGGCGCATGTCCCCGAGCGGGACAGGATTTCCGCGCCCCGTGATTCTACGCCTCCGAAATCAACATTAACCCAACCGTTTGGCGGCCGTGCACAGGCCAAGAAGTCGTTTTGGATCGAGCGATTCATGGGTTATTAAGAGTTGGGGACGGCAAAACTTGCCGTGGGACGTTAAGAAATCGCAGTTTGGGGCATCGTAGGCCGGTGGTTGGCGTATCCGACCATGGGCACGAGAGAAGCGCCATTTGTCGGGGACTAGTATGCAAGGCAGCCCTATCACCTTCATCGTCGCGTTCATCGTCGTTCTGGCGTTGATCGGCGTCGCTGCCTGGCTGGTTCGCCGATTCGCCACCAGCCGGCTCGGCGCCAACACCCAGCGCGGCAGGATGCCCCGCCTTGCCGTGATCGATGCCGCCGCGGTCGACGGCCGGCGCCGCCTGGTGCTGGTCCGGCGCGACAATGTCGAGCACCTCCTGATGATCGGCGGCCCCACCGACATCGTGGTCGAGCCCAACATCGTTCGCGCCGCGCATGGCCGCGATCAGCTCCCCCAGCGTCCCAACGCCGCCGAGCCGCCGCGCCTTGCGCCGATGCCGGACGCCGGCGGATGGGCTGACGAGGCGCCGCGGCCCGAGATGCTCGATCATCCCGAGCCGCAGATGCCCGAGCCGCCGCCGCGGCCTTCGCGCCCGTCCTTCGCCGACGAGGTGCGCCGGCCCGCCCCCGCTCTGGCCGAACGCCGCAGCGATCCCCTGGCGGGCTTCACGGCCGATACGATCGCGCCGCGCCCCGAGCGCGAGCCGCGGCCGGAGCCACTGCCGCCGCGCGTTCCGCGCAGCGAGCCGCCGCTGATGCCGAGGCCGCCGCGCCAGAGCGAGCCGATGAAGATGCCGCCCGTGCGGGCCGAGCGCGCCGCTTCCCCGCCGCCTCCGCCGCCGGCTCCGCCCGTTGCACCGCCGGCGCCCGCCGCCGGCCCGTCGAGCGCCGAGCAGAACCTCGCGGAAATGGCGCAGCGGCTGGAGGCAGCGCTTCGCCGCCCCGCCGGCGAAACGGTCGCCCCGCCCGTCGCGCCGGAGCCGCCGGTCGCTCCCCCGCGCGCGGCTCGCAGCGAGCCGGCAGCGCCACCGGCCCCGCCGCAAAAGCCGGCCGCGGAAAAGACCAGCTTTGAAAATCTCGAAGACGAGATGGCCTCGCTGCTCGGCCGTCCGAAGCCGTCTTCGTGAGGCTGCCGTCCCTCCCGCGTAGAGTTCTTTTCCTTTCTGTCCTGTTGGTCGCGGCCTCGCTCGCAGGCCTTGCGCATGCGCAGGACATCAGCATCAACCTCGGCGGCGGCGCTGGCGGTGGCGGCGTCACCGAGCGCGCGATCCAGCTCATCGCGCTGCTCACGGTGCTGTCGATCGCACCGTCAATCCTGATCATGATGACGTCGTTCACGCGCATCGTGGTCGTGCTGTCGCTGCTGCGCACCGCGCTGGGCACGGCGACCGCGCCGCCGAACTCTGTGATCATCGCGCTGGCCATGTTCCTCACCTTCTTCGTGATGGGCCCGGTCCTGCAGAAATCCTACGACGACGGCATCCGGCCGCTCGTCGCCAACCAGATCGGCGTCGAGGACGCGCTGCAGCGCGCCTCCGTCCCGCTGCGCGGCTTCATGCAGAAGAACGTGCGCGAGAAGGACCTCAGGCTGTTTCTGGATCTGTCGGGCGAGCCGGCACCGGCCACCCCCGACGACCTCGCACTGCGCATCCTCGTCCCCGCCTTCATGATCTCCGAGCTGAAGCGCGCCTTCGAGATCGGCTTCCTGTTGTTCCTGCCCTTCCTGATCATCGACCTCGTCGTCGCCTCGGTGCTGATGTCGATGGGCATGATGATGCTGCCGCCGGCTACGATCTCGTTGCCGTTCAAGCTGATCTTCTTCGTGCTGGTCGACGGCTGGTCGCTGGTGGCGGGCAGCCTGGTGCAGAGTTACGGCGGGTGACGGCGGGCGCACCGCTGGCGCATCCTCTCCGCTTCCCGCAATAGCCACCGCGCCCTCCCCGTCATTGCGAGGAGCCCTTGCGACGAAGCAATCCAGACTGCCGCCGCGGAAAGATTCTGGATTGCTTCGCTCCGCTCGCAATGACGGAGAGTGAGGCGGCAGCTTGCCCCACCCCCCAGCCGCATGCGCCGCTAGATCAGCGTGTCGTACAAATCCTTCCAGTCCGGATTGACGCTCTCGATCAGCGCCAGCTTGTTGGCCCGGCTGCCGCCCTTGATCTGTTTCTCGCGCGTGATGGCGTCGATCATGGTGTCGTGCAGCTCGTACCAGACCAGGAGCTTGCAGCCGTATTTGGCTGAGAAGCCCTTCACCAAGCCTTCACGATGCTCGAACGCACGACGCGGTGGATTGGAGGTGACGCCGGTGTAGATCGTCCCGTTGCGGCGATTGGCGAACATGTAGACGCATGGCTGCTTCATGGTCGTGCTCGGCTGAGGGGTGCTATTACGATAGCACAACCGCACAACAAGTGCGAGCAGCGAGGAAGGTCCTTGCGAGAAATTGCCGCCCCATCGGCGTCATTGCGAGGAGCTCTTGCGACGAAGCAATCCAGGACTGCCTCCGCAGAAAGATTCCTGGATTGCTTCGCTGCGCTCGCAATGACGGAGGATCGCGCGACTGATTGGCCTACCGCGTCATCTTGATCTGCCGCACGACGGGGATCGTCGGCAGCGAGCCGGTGTGGTCGGCTTCTTCCTTGGCCTGCGGTGCGCGGGCGGAGGCGTCGGGGAAGCGCTGCTTCATCTCGCGCAGGAAGCCGTCGAGCGTGTCGACGCTGGCGGCGAGCTTGGCGATCTCGGCGAATTCGGCGCTGGAGGCCGCGGCCGGCTTGCTGGCGATGTCGAAGGCGAGACGGTCGGCGCTCTCGCTCATCAGCGGCGCGTATTTCTCGCGGAAGCGCGACAGGCCGATGGAATCGTCGGCGAGCGCATAGCCGACGGCGGCGCGGATGATGTCGCTCTTCTCCACCGTGTTGAGCGGCTTGAAGTCGCGGAAGCGCTCGCCGTAATAGAGCTCGATCTGCTCGGCGGCCTCGCGCCAGCGCCGTGCCGCCCAGAAGATGTCGGAGCGCAGGCGGAGCACTTCGCGCCCGGCGACGTTGGAGACGATGTCGAGCGCGAGATCGTGACGGCCGACGTCGCTCTGCGCGCGCGCTTCCAGCAGCAGGCGCTGCTGCCTGAGCTCGCCGGAGAGATCGCTGATGCGGCTGGCGCGCAGTGCGGTGATCGCCATGTCGGGCTTGCGGTTGGCGAGATAGATCATGGCAAGGCGCGCGGCGACCTGGGCACGCGCGGCGCCTTCGAGGCGATGATCGACCTGGTATTGCAGGAGCTCGGCGGCCTGGTCGAGCAGGTCGATCGAGGCGAGACGGTCGGCGAGCCGGCGGATCAGCTCGTCGCCGCGGCGGCCGATCGGCGTCAGCTCGCGAAACTCGTAGAACATGCCGAGCGCTTCGACCGGCGGCAGGTCGTCACCTTTCGGTCCGAGGAAGATCTGCGTGAACAGCTCAGAGGCGAGGTCCTGCGCCTGACGGGAGGCCTCCGCGTTCGGCTGCAGCCTCGTCGCGGTGCGCGCCGCGGTGAGCGCGTCGCGGTAGCGACCGCTCTCGGCATACATCTGCGACAGCATCTGCAGCGTCTTGACCTCGATCGAGTCGCCGCGCCAGGTCATGGACAGGGTCTCGAGCTCGCGCAGCGCGTCGTCCTTGCCGATCTCGTCGCGCCTCTGCCGCAGCGCGATCTCGAGCTGCTTGGCCTCCGCCGCCGCCGGCCGGTCGGCCGAGGCGGCTGCGAACCTGTAGTCGTCGAGCGCGTCCTTGTCGTGGCCGAGCGCCTCCGCGAGCCGGCCGCGCAGCACGGCGAAGCCGGGCCCCGCCTCGGGCGAGACGCCGACCACTTCGAGCTCGCTGCGGCGCTTGGAAGCTCCGGCATAGTCCTTCACCTCGAGCGAGGCGCGCATCGCATCCATCGTCACGATGCGCTGGATGTCGAGCGGCAGCGAGGCGATGGCGAATTCGACGTTCTTGAACTTCTCGCGCGCGTCCGCCCATTTGCCCTGACGCGCAAAGGCGAGCGCCTTCCAGAGCTGGGAATCATGGCTGTTGCCGATCACGGGATTGGCGAGGTCCTTCAGGCCCTGCGCCGGGCGGCCGATCAGGATGCTGGCGATCGCATGGATGATCAGCGCGCCGCTCTCCTCCTTGTTGAGGGGATCGCTCAGCATGACGTCGGTGACGGCCTTGGCCTCGTAATACATCGCGCGCGACATGTAGAACTGCGCGAGGTCGAGCCGCGGCAGCGAGCGCAGCGCCGGCTCGACCGCCGAGATCGCCGTCATCAGCTCGTTCTGGCGCGCCATGAAGTTTTCCGACTGGCCCTTGCGCCAGGCTTCGGGGCTGAAGACCGGGCGCACCGCGGTCGGCGCCCGCTCGGCCGAGATGTCGACCGGCGACAACGTCAATCCGCCCTTCTTGCCGAGGATCACCTTGTCGGCGCCGACCTCGACCCCGACCTCGTCGGAGTTCGGCCGGATCGCGATGCCGTGCGCGGATTCCAGCAGCGAGAGATCGACCAGGTCCTGCCGCTT
Organism: Bradyrhizobium sp. WBOS08; assembly: GCF_024585125.1. Classification (NCBI taxonomy): domain Bacteria; kingdom Pseudomonadati; phylum Pseudomonadota; class Alphaproteobacteria; order Hyphomicrobiales; family Nitrobacteraceae; genus Bradyrhizobium; species Bradyrhizobium sp. WBOS08. The sequence continues at coordinate 1,321,951 of NZ_CP028988.1, forward strand.
GATGAAGCCGCGCACCGGCCGCTGCCCGGTGACGACATAGAGCGTGTCGCCGGCATCGGGGTCGGTGAGCTTGTGCAATTGGCCCGGGTTGGCGAAGGGGATCGCGATGTTGGCAAGCGCGGGGTCGGTGATGTTGCGCGACATCATCAGCGGCAGCGGCGTCGACTGGATCTTGTCGGCCAGCGTCAGGAGCCAGTTGGTTTCCTTGCCGACCTCCTCGCTCGCCAGCGAGTAGACCAGTGGGCGGGTGAGACGGATGCGCACCGCCTGTCCCTTGTCGAGGGGAATGCGACCGACCTCGCCGATCATCGCGCCGCCCTTGGTGCGGATCGCCTCGACGTCGATCGGCTTCGGCGTATCGAACACCAGCCAGACGGTATCGCCGCGGCGGAACGCGGCCGCGGCCGTTGCGATCTGAATCGGGAACGTCACGCGCAAGCCGTCGCTGTCGCGACGCGCATCGACGCCGGCGACGGTGGGCTGCGGCGCGGGCTTGACAATTTCCTTGGCAGTTTCCTTGGCCGTTTCTTTGGCGGCTTCCTTGACCGGCTCCTTCGCGACCCCTTCGGCCGGCGCGGGCTTGGCCGGCACAATCGCAGCTTCGGCAGCGGGGAGCGCCGGCTTTGCAACCTCCTTCGCGACCTCCTTGGCCGCCTCCGGAACGCGCGCCGCCTCGGTCGCGGGAGCCGGCACCGGTTTCGGCGCCTCGGCTGCCGGCATCGCCGCCGGCGCTTCCGGCTTCAGCTCGGGCTTGACGTCGATCTTGGCTTCGCGCGCGATCGTCTCGGAGGTCGGCGGCACGATCTCGCGTTGGGCATCCTTCGGCTTCTCGGCCGCGGGTCTGTCGGGCGACGGCCGAGGTCCGGAACCTCCGGGCTTCATCTGCGTGAGCGCCGCCTCGGGCGTCGCGGCAATCTTGCCCTTGTCGGGCTGGAAAGACACGTCGACGATGTAGTTCTTCTCGTCGCGGAACGAATGCACGTCGGAATCGCCGATCAGCGCGATCTCGACATTGGTCTGGTCGATGTCGGCCTTCTGCTTGATCGAGGCAACGTTTGGCGGCGCCGCGACCACCGCGTCGGCCAGATCGAAATTGAGGTTGGCATTGAAAGCCAGCGTGAGCTTCTGCTCGTTGAGCACGGAGGAGACGCCGACACCGTCGGGCATCTCGAACACGAAGCGCACGAAGGTCGGCTGCACCGAGGCACGCACGCGGATCGGCGGACGCTTCCTGGTCTCGGCCGCGACGCGCTGGGCGCGCAGCGCGCGCTCGGCGATGCGCGCACGCTCGGCGAGCTCCTTGACGACGTCCATCGGCAGGCTCGGCGGCGGCCCCTTCCAGCCCTCGGGCAGGAGGTCGATGAAGGTGCGCTCGCCGGCGTTCATGGTGTTGACCGTGACGCGCCGCGCCAGCGACAGGCGGATGGCGCTGCCGTCGGGATCGCGGCGCGCGGAATTGATGTAATCGGGGGCGCCTTCCGGCACGCGGTCGACGGGAACGTCGACCGGCCGGTCGAAGCGGATGATGAGAATGGAGCCCGCGGTCGCCACCTCGGAGGGAACGTCCTCGCCGAGCTTGATGACGAGGCGGGCAAAGCCGCCGCCGGCCGAAAAAGTCGCCTCGCCCCTGACGGGATCGGCCGCACGGCCAGGTGCACCGAAACCGATCAGCAGGCAGACCGCCAGCATGCCCGCCGCGCGGACATGACGCGACAGCCCCGGCGCGAAAGCGCGGGCTCGCGACACAAATCCAGCGGCAGCCTCTCGCGCCATTAGCGGCATTTCTTCCGTTTCGACGGTCAACGCCGGTCCTGATCCCGGCCCCAGCCTCGACTCTAAGGTTTTGCCAATTAAGGACTTCTTAAGTATGCGGCCTCAATTCGGCTTTTGCGTCGGCTTGCCGTCGATCTTGGGCAGCTCCGCGGCCGAGGCCGATTGGTCGCCGCCGCCATTGGCGCGCCGCGCCATCTCGACCGTCAGCTTCTCGGCGGCCTCCGACGACATCAGTCCGAGGATGTCCGACATCTTCCGCGGCGCGATGGCCCAGGCGATCTCGATCAGCACGCCCATCTCCAGCCGGTCGAACACCCGTGCGGCGTCCTTCGGCTTCATGCCCTCGTACATGGTGACGAGGCCCTTCATGCGCTGGGCTTCGGCGGCCTTCTGCTCGGCCTGCGTCGCGGAGATGCGGGTTTCCACCGCCTTCATCTCCTCGACCTTGCCTTCGATGCGCTTCTCGGCCGATTTGAGCAGGCTTTCGCGGATGTCGATCTCGCGCTGGCGGGCCTCGATCTCCTGCCGGCGCGCCTGCAGCCGCTCGAGGATCGCGCGCTCGGAGGCCGAGACCTGCGGCTGGGTCTCGTCGATCTTGACCGGGGTGCCGCCCTCCATCTTGGTCTCGGGCGCGGCCGGCTTCGGTGGTTCCTTCGGCGCGCCATGGGTCGATCCCGTGATATCGGGATCGTCGCGGCCGGTCGGAAAATTCAGGTTCTCTTCCGCCCAGGACTTCTTGCCCTGGTTCGGCTTGTAGTCGAACACGTAGCCGCCGTTGATCGCGAGGCCCGCCACCTTCAGCGTGGCGAGGCCCGCGACGGCGATCAGGACGACCGGGATGACGCGAATGTTACGAAAGGATTTCATGCCCTGACTTCATGCGGCAAGACCGTTGGAGCGTCGGCGCTCGGAGAAGGCTTCGGCCGCCGCCGCCACCGCCTTCGCGGTCGAGGGCTTGGGCGCTGGCGCAGCGACCGCTTCCGGATTGGTGACGGGGCGCGCGGCGATCGCGATCTTGGACAGGCGCCGGACCACGTTGTCGGCTTCGCCGAGCTGCTTGTAGAGCTGGTCCGACATCTGCGCCGCCGCGGCGAGCTGGCTGCCGAGATTCTCGTTGACGTCGCGCACGGCGAGCTTCAGTCCGCCGATCGCGCGCTCGGCGATCTCGGTCGCGGTGATCAGCTCGCCGATCACCGCCTTCAGCGAATGCTCGTCCGCCTTCAGCCGCGTCAGCCGCTTGTTGAGCATGACGCAGTAGACGATCGTCAGCATCAGCAGGATAGCCACCAGCGTCTCGATCGCCATTCCCAGGGAGTGGTTCATGGGGCCTCCATCATCTTGTTCTGCTCGTCCACCTTCTCGAACATCGCAAGTGTCGTGCTTGGCTTGCGCAAGGGTTTGGTCACGCGGATCGCGACGCGGTCGCCGACCCGGCCCATCCGCCCCTCGGTCAGCGTGACGTCGCCGCAGCGGACGGTGACGTTGGCGTCGGCGCGCATGTCCAGCGGCAACGTGTCGCCGACCTTGAGCCGCATCAGCTGCTTGAGCGGGATGTCGGCCTCGTAGAGCACGGCATCGACAGCGATCTCGGCCTGCACGATCTCGGTGGCGAAATGGCCTTCCCAGACCGGGTCGCGGCCGAATTTTTCGCCCATGAACATCTGGAGCAGGACGCCCCGGATCGGCTCGATGGTCGCATAGGGCAGCAGCAGCTCGATGTTGCCGCCGCGGTCTTCCATGTCGATGCGCAGGCGCACCAGGATCGCGGCATTGGCCGGACGGCTGATCGCGGCGAAACGCGGATTGGTCTCGAGCCGGTCGATCGTGAAGGTCACCGGCGACAGCGGCCGGAACGCCTGCTCGGCGTCGGTCAGCACCACCTCGACCAGCCGCTTGACCAGCTCGGTCTCGATCGTGGTGTAGGGCCGGCCCTCGATGCGGAGCTGGCTGGTGCCGCGGCGCCCGCCCAGCAGCACGTCGATCATCGAATAGATCAGGTTGGAATCGACCGTCGCCATGCCGAAGTTTTCCCACTCCTCGGCCTTGAACACGGTGAGGACGGCGGGCAGCGGGATCGAGTTCATGTAGTCGCCGAAGCGCACCGAGGTGATGCGGTCGAGCGAGACTTCGACGTTGTCGGAGGTGAAGTTGCGCAGGGACGTGGTCATCAACCGCACCAGGCGGTCGAAGACGATTTCGAGCATCGGCAGACGCTCGTAGGAGACCATCGCCGAATCGATGATGGCGCGAATGCCGGAATGGTCGTCGAGCGTGACGTCGCCGACGGTGAAGCCGAGGAGATTGTCGATCTCCTCCTGCGACAGCACCCGCTCGCCGGAGTTCTTGCCGCTGCCGAGATCGCGGCTGCCGTCCTCGACCATGGCGGCCCATTGCAGGGCCATGGTCTCCGACAGCTCGTTTTCGGCGGCAGCCTTCGCGGCTTCCGCGGGATCCTCGGAATCGAGCGACGCCTCCCATTGGGCGGCAATCGCATCCTGGTCCATTTGCTCGTTGCCGGCCATGGCGCTAGTCCGTTGCCTCCCGCAGCGCCATCACTGCACCACGACTTCCTTGAACAGCACCGCGCTGACCTGGATCGGGGCGACCGCGGCGTTGACGCGCTTGGTCAGCTCCTCCTTGAGGCGGAAGATGCCGGCGGACCCGTTGAGGTCGGAGGGGCGCAGCTCGCGCACGTAGGTCTGGAAGATGTCGGTGACGCGCGGCATCGTCGGCTTGATCGCCTCGATCTGCTTCTCTTCCTTCAGTTCCAGCACGATCTTCAGCCGCAGATATTGCACGCGCTCGCCGGGCGAACCGGCGAGGTTGACCATCAGGTCGGGGACGTCGACGAAGGCCGGCGGCTTCGGCGGCGGCGCGGCCTCAGCATGGTGCTCGGCATCGCCGTGACGGAAGAAGAAGAACCAGGTCGCAGCACCGCCGCCGAGGATGGCGAGCACGCCGACGGCCATGATGATGAGCTTCAGCTTGTTCTTCGGCGGAGCGCCTTCGGTGCCCTCAGCGGCTACGCCGCCTTCCGCTTCGTTCTCTGCCATGGTCGCCGCGCCCGGATCTCTCAAAGGGGTCGAAAGAGCGAAGGCTCAAGACAGTGACGCGATACAAATGCCCCGGCGCGATGCGCTCCTTTTCATGGCAAACGCTACGGTAATAATGGTTAACGGAATCTTTCGATCGGGCTCGCGCTAGGAAAAATCTGCCGGGCAGACATGGCTAACAGAACCTTTCTGCCGCCCTCCCGCGCCCCAAAAAAATCGGCAAGACATTGAAATCGCAAATTTTTCCAGGTTGGCACGGCTTTCGCTGAGAAAGGGCCGAGACCCACCGGTTTGGGAGAACCTGAAGGTCTCGTTCACGGGGTCGGCCAAGGCGCTTGGGAGAGCGAGATGGCGGATCCACTCAGGGGAGATTTCCGATGCAGAACGCGCTTCTGATCGGGTTGTCACGGCAGATGACGTTGGAACGGCAGATGGATGTCATCGCCAACAACGTCGCCAATGCCAACACCAACGGCTTCAAGGCCGACCATTCGCTGTTCGAGGAGTACCTCAACTCGAACGCGCGTGAGGACAATTTCATCGGCGCCGACCGCCGCGTCTCCTACGTGCAGGACCGCGGCACCTTCCGCGACGTCGGCCCGGGGCCGATGGAAATGACCAAGAACCCGCTCGACCTGGCGATCACCGGCGACGCCTATTTCGCGGTGCAGGTCAATGGTGGCGAGCGCTACACACGCGACGGCAAGTTCTCGCTCAACTCGACCGGCCAGCTCGTCACCTCCGACGGCAACCTCGTGCTCGGCACCGGCGGCCCGATCACCTTCCAGCCGACCGACCACGACATCAACATCGCGCCCGACGGCACCATCACGGTGCTCGAGGGCACCGCCAGGAACGACTCGATCCGCGGCAAGATCAAGATGGTGTCGTTCGACGATCCGGCCAAGCTGACCAAGCTCGGCGCCAATCTCTACGACACCGGCCGAGCGACCCTGCAGCCGGCCACCAAGTCCACCGTGGAGCAGGGCTATGTCGAGAAGTCGAACGTGAATTCAGTCATCGAGATGACCCGCATGGTCGAGGTCATGCGCAGCTACTCCGCCGTCGCCAACCTGCTCCAGCAGCAGAGCGACCTCCACAAATCGGCGATCGAAAAGCTCGCCGACGTTCCGGCCTGATTGAGGGAGAACTGAGATGCAGGCACTTCACACCGCAGCGACCGGAATGGCGGCACAGGAACTCAACGTTCAGGTGATCTCCAACAACATCGCCAACCTGCGCACCACCGGCTTCAAGAAGCAGACCGCGGCGTTCCAGGACCTGATCTATGAGCACGTGCGCCGCGTCGGAGCGCAGGCCTCGGACCAGGGCACCATCCTGCCCGTCGGCGTCGACATCGGCGGCGGCGTCAAGACCGTCGGCACGCCGCGCAGCATGACCCAGGGCACGCTGTCACAGACCGGCAACGATCTCGACCTCGCCATGTCGGGCGAAGGCTTCTTCAAGATCCTGATGCCCGACGGCACCTACCAGTACACCCGCGATGGCACCTTCCAGATGGACAATCAGGGCCGCGTCGTCACCGCGCAGGGCAACCCGGTGCAGCCGACCATCACGATCCCGAACAACGCTTCCGGCATCAGCGTGAGCGAGCAGGGCCAGGTCTCGGTGACGCTGCCGGGCTCCTCGACCTCCTCGATCGTCGGCCAGATCGGCGTGACCCGCTTCATCAACAAGGCCGGCCTGCAGCCGGTCGGCAGCAACCAGTTCACCGAGACCCCCTCGTCCGGCCCGCCGCAGGACGGCACCGCGAATTCCGAAGGCTACGGCAAGATCACGCAAGGCAGCCTCGAGCAGGCCAATGTCGACGTGGTCTCCGAGATGAGCGACCTGATCGCCGCCCAGCGCGCCTACGAGATGAACGCCAAGGTGATCAGCGCCGCCGACCAGATGATGCAATCGACCACGGCGCTGTTCCGCTGAGGCCAACTGAAGCAATGACGATGATCCGCACCACTCTCGCCACCATCTCCGCCCTGCTCGCGCTGGCCCTGCCGGCCGCGGCCGCGGACGACTTCATCGCCGCACCGGCGCTGCGCGCGAGCGTCAGCGTGACCTCGGACGTGGTGCGGGTCGGCGATCTCATCGACAATGCCGGATCGGCCGCGACGATCCCGGTCTACCGCTCGCCCGATCTCGGCACCACCGGCACGCTGACGGTCGGCCAGGTGCTGTCGGTGCTCCGCGCCAAGCAGGTGATCGGCGTGATGACCGGCGACATCAAGGAAGTCCACGTCACCCGCCTCGCCCGCACGCTGGCGGGCAAGGAAATCGAAAGCGCGGTCGCCTCGGCGCTCGAGCGCCGCTTCGGCCTCGGCGATGCCGCCAACATCACCATCACCTTCGACCGCGCCGTCACCGAGATGCGGTTGGACGCCGCCTACAGCGGCGCGCTGCAGCCGGTCGCAACCCGCTACGATGCCCGCAGCGGCCGCTTCGACGTCGCCTTCGAGATCGCCAACGACAGCAATCCGATCCCGACCAAGCTGCGCTTCGCCGGTACCGCGATCGAGACGGTCGAAGTGGCCGTGCTGACGCGCGACATCGACCGTGCCGACGTGCTGAAGTCCTCCGACATCGCGCTGGAGCGCAGGCCGAAGGCCGAGGTTACCGGCGAGCCGGCTTCGCGCGAGCGCAGCGTCGGCATGCAGCTGCGTCGGGCGATGCGGGCAGGCATGCCGCTTCGCGCCGCCGACATCGTCAAGCCCGACTTCGTGATGCGCGACCAGAGCGTCACCATCATCTTTCAGGCGCCCGGCCTCTATCTCACCACGCGCGGCAAGGCGATCGAGAGCGGCGCCGAGGGCGACACCGTCAGCGTGCTCAATCTGCATTCCAAGCGCACGCTGACCGGGGTCGTCACCGGCCGCGGCCAGGTCACGATCCAGGGCGCGAGCCAGTCCGCGCCGATGGCGCCGGCGGTCGACCAGACCTCCTCGCTCCGACGCGACGAGACGCCGGCCCCCGTCGACACCGCAGCTCTCCTCCGGAACCTGGTGCAGGCCCCCGCCTCGCCGGCCCAGATCGCAGAAGCCCAAACCCCGCAAGCTCGCGTCTCGCAAGCTCAAGCCAAGTAAGAGTTCGTCATGTCCGCTTCCAGTTCGGCTTTCCGCCTTCGTCGCATCGCGATCTCTGCCCTGCTGCTCGCCTCCTGCGCGCTGGGCGGCTGCTCCTCGATCGACCGCCTGTCGCAGATCGGCGAGCAACCGAAGCTGTCGGCGATCGAGAATCCGACGGCACAGCCCGGTTACAAGCCGGTGCAGATGCCGATGCCGAAGCCGGAAGTCGCCTCCTACAATCCGAACTCGCTGTGGCGCAACGGCAGCCGCGCCTTCTTCAAGGACCAGCGCGCCCGCCAGGTCGGCGACCTCCTGACCGTGACCGTGAACATCACGGACAAGGCCAACATCGAGAACGACACCTCGCGCAGCCGCACCAACAAGGAAGATTCGGGGATCACCGACTTCATCGGCGCGAAGACGCTCGGCACGCAGGCGCAGAAGGTCCTGCCGGGCCGCATCCTGACCGCCGACTCGACCTCATCGAGCGAGGGCAAGGGCAGCGTCGACCGCAAGGAAGCCCTGCAGACCAACGTCGCCGCCGTCGTCACCCAGGTGCTGCCGAACGGCAACCTGGTCGTCGAAGGCAAGCAGGAGATCCGCGTCAACTTCGAAATTCGCGAGCTGATCGTGGCCGGCATCGTGCGCCCCGAGGACATCCAGAGCGACAACACCATCGATTCCACCAAGATTGCCCAGGCCCGCATCGCCTATGGCGGCCGCGGCCAGATCATGGACGTGCAGCAGCCGCGCTACGGCCAGCAGGTCATGGACGTGCTGTTGCCCTTCTAGCCTCTTCAAGAGCTCCCACATCGTGTTCGCGAACTTAAGGCGCGAACGACGATGTACGACGCGGCCCTCGCTAGCTCCCCTGGCGAGGGCCGCATGTATTCTGGCGGATGGCGCATTTGGCCGCGAGCGAGATGGTGCATCGGACGACGCTCCATCCACGTCATTGCGGGGAGCTCAGCGACAAAACTACGGAAGCAATTTTGCGCAGACGCGACGAAGCAATCCAGGCTGCCTCCATGGAAAGATTCTGGATTGCTTCGCTACGCTCGCAATGACGGCGGAGAGAGCGCCCACCCCTCACGCCGCATTCGCGACCGCACGGATCTCCAGATGCACGCCGGTCTCCTTCTGAAGCGCGTGGATCACCGCCATCAGGTTCTCAGCCGTCGGATTGCCGCGCGGCCCGAACATCCGCATCAGGCTCTTCGGCGGACGGTCCAGCACCTCGCTGAGCCGCTCGAAACCGATGGTGGCATTGATGTAGGTCCGCAGCGCGGTGCGGCCGTAATCGACATCCCCCTGCAGCAGGCCCTGCATCGCCTCCAGAAACAGTGCTTCGCGAAAGGCGGGATCGCGCTCCGCCATCGCGCGGACCGTGTCACGAAAACTCTGGGTCAACGGCATCATCTTCTCCCTACCGAACTCTTGACTTGTACTCACGCCAGCGGCGCAGCGCCGCATCGATGTCGTTTTGCTGTCTCTGCTTGGTGCCGCCGCCCAACAGAATGACGAGCAAATTGCCATGCCACCCGAAATAAACTCGGTAGCCCGGTCCACGGTTGATCTTCAATTCGGCAGCGCCCTCTCCGATGGACTTGACGTTCGACTTGTTGCCATCGGCCAGCCGCTCGATCGCCACTGCGATCATCGCGCGCGCCTGCGGATCAAGTCGTTCGAGCCAATCGCGGAAAGGACTCCGATCGTTGACGACGTATTCTTCGACTTTCAACATCTGGTACCACAAACGTTACCAATTTTCAATTTCAGAAATATTCGGATTTTGAAAGTACTGTTGACAGTCCCCGGTCGCCTCATTATGTTCTTGTTCTGTTCCATTCCACAAGAGGGCGTATCGCGATCGTCACGGAACGCGGGATGGAATGCGGTGGCCGCGACGGCGTCGGCGCGCGATGGTGGTTGCAGGGCGGGAAACCGTGAGCAGCGACAGGCGCGATACGACACGGCGCTGACAGCGTCTTCGCATGGACTTCACGGTGAGCGCACGCCAGCCGTGGAGAACCCAGCGAAGGCGTGCGCGGACGGAGAAGTCGTGTGGTCCCGACGCCCGGGGTCTGTGCGTCAAGTCATGCGGTGATGCGGCGGCCAACCGGTGGGCGCATCGATCATCCGCACGGCGACGGGGGCCATAGTGCAACGCTCCCCGAGGAGAGCACGAAGGACACCGTGAAAACCATCGCGCAGGGAAGGCCGGGCGACCGGCGTACCTGTCGTCCACCCCGTGCGCGTTCTTTAGCACACGCGGGACTTCGGGTGCCAGCCGGCGCCCGGCCTTCCCTGCGCCTCTTGATCTTCAGGAGGGCAAGACGATTGCAGAGCTCGGGCGGAAGCTGCCGCGAGGATGTGAAGGTGTGTCCATGAGTGCGGTGAAAGAAACGATATTCGTGTTTGCCGGACCTGTCGCGTGTCCCGGACAAGCCGCAGCGCGTCAGCGATGCGCTGCAGAGCCGGGACCCAGGACTACACGACACACGGTGGCGTGGGCCCCGGCTCTGCAGCGCACCGCTGAAGAAGCGCTGCGCTGCGTCCGGGGCACGAGACCGCGTCGTCCTCACGTAAACTCCGCCTCCACCGCGCCCAGCCCGTCCAGTTCCATCCGCACCTTGTCGCCGGCCTTGAGCCACAGCGTCTTGACCAGGCTGCCCGTCAGCACGAGTTGCCCCGCGTGAAGACCCTTGCCTTCGGCGGCGAGATGGTTGGCGAGCCAGGCGAGCGCATTGTGGGGGTGACCGAGCACGTCGGCGCCGGTGCCGTGGCTGACCTCCTCGCCGTTGACGATGGCGCGGCCCTTGACCGCTTTCAGATCCGGCACGGTCGAGCGGGGCGCCGACGGCCCCAGCACGCAGCCGGCCGCAAAGAAATCGTCCGCAATCAGCGTCGGGGCGCCCATGGTCTCCCACTTCACGTAGCGGTCGTCGACGATCTCGATGGCGGGATGATAGGCCTCGACCGCCTCGCCGACCCATTCGGCCGTGAACGGCGCCTCGCCGGCGGCGAGATTCCGCTTCAGCCGCACCGCGATCTCGCATTCGACGCCGACCCGGACATAGTCGGAGGCGGCCAGCCTGGCGCCGCTGTCATGCACACCCTTCTGGAACACGCCGCCGCCGCAGGGATGCGGGATGCCGATATAGTCCTGCATCACCTGGCTGGTGCAGCCGATCTTGTAGCCGACCTGCGGCCCGACATGCGCCAGCAGCAGATCGTGCAGCGCGCGCTGGACCTGATAGCCCTCGGCCTCATCCCTGGGCGGACGCTCCAGCGCCGCAAGCGGCGCATGATTGCGGCGCGCCAGCGCGATCGCCTTGGCGGCTTCGAGAATCCTGTCCATCGGCGCCGCCTCCCACGCTACGCATTCAAGGGCGGCACTTCAGCATTCCCGCCCGGGCATGACAAGCGCAGGTCGGCGCTCGTCCGGGCGATGACGGGACGCTCGCCCCGCTTAAGGAAATATTGAGTTGGTCGGGTCTTTATGGAGCCAAGCGCCCGCCCTACGCGCGGCAGAGACCCTGATTGCAGCGATGCGTGAAGCCGCTGCGCCGCCGTCTCAAGATGCCGGTCGATCTTCTTGATGCGACTCGCAAAACGTCCCGCACATGACGTGAAGGCTTTTTCTCATGCGAATTCACGTGAGCACGGAGGATTCGACTCTAGCCCCTTGATCGCGATTCATTTTTCGCGATCTCTGAAATATCCCTGGCAATCGATCCACACGACCATCGCGTCGTGGCGCAGGGGACGCGCCACAACGCCGAGTGCAACGGCACCGTCTCCGTCAATTGCGTCCAAGTGCGATGCGGATGGCGAGCTCGACCGGCGAGTAATCGCCCTCCTTCCGCTCCAGCCGGTAGGGCTCGGCAAGATGCAGCGGCGGCTGCGCCAGGAAGCGCGGTCGCGTTCCCCGGTGCTTCTGCGCGGCATGAACCAGGAAGGGATGACAGAGATAGACCGTCCCGGCCGCCCCGGTCGCGAGCGCAACCGGACAATCGGCCCCCATCCGCTCCAGCATCATGTGCGCCCGCCCCGCATCGCCGGCCGGCGCCAGATAACGCGCCATCGGCAGATGCGAACCGACCCGGATCCGCGTCGGCGCATCGTCGTCACCGACATCGGAGAACAGGAACAGCAGCAGCAGCGCCCGGCCCCGCGAGGTCACGTTGACGCGCCAGGCCGAGAAATCCTGCGCCTCGTCCGGGTTGCAGCCCTCGCCGGGAAAGCTGAGATCGACGTGCCAGCCATCGTCGCCCGGATCGTCCGGATGGGGAAAGCGCACCGGAAAGGTGCCGATATCGCCTCGCGGCCGCCATCGTCCCTGCCCGACGATCTGGTCGAACGCGGCATGCAGCACTGCGGTGTTGATGGCATCCCGGAACGGCGGGCCGCCATAATAGGGCAGCCGCACCACGGGCCGGGTCCAGCTTGCGGGGTCGTGCTCGCTGCATGGCAGATCGCGCCACATGATGGCACGCGCCGCCTCGGCCAGGCCGGGCGGAAAGGCGTTGTCGATCCGAATGAAGCCGTCGCGAACGAATTGGTCGATCTGCGCGTCGTCGAGCGCGCGGGGATTGGCCGTCATGATGATCTCTCGATATTTCGCCCAGCCCACATCGTCCGCTCGCTGCGGAACCGGCTGGGGCGATCGGTGGGGATCCGCAAGTCGCACTTGCGGGACGCAATGCCTCCGCGGCGGAGGCGCCTGCGCTCAACCCAGGAAGAAGACCGATGCGATGTCGAGAGTGCAAATCATCATGGCGGCGCCAATCTACGCGCCGGACAGGCGACACTCAAGCGGCAGGCAAAAACGCCGGATGCGGCGCGAAACCGCGCACCATCCGCTACGAAACAAAAGAGCCGCATCTCTGCGGCTCCGCCTCTATTCGTCGCGATAGACCTTCTCGCGTTTCTCGTGGCGCTCCTGCGCTTCCACCGACAGCGTCGCGATGGGCCGGGCCTCGAGCCGCTTCAACGAGATCGGCTCGCCGGTCTCCTCGCAATAGCCGTAGGTGTTGTCCTCGATGCGCTGGAGCGCGGCGTCGATCTTGGCGATCAACTTGCGCTGGCGGTCGCGGGCACGGAGCTCGATGGCACGGTCGGTTTCGGACGATGCCCGATCGGCGAGATCGGGGTGGTTGACGTTCTCCTCCTGCAAAGCTTGCAGGGTCAGCTTGGACTCTTTGAGGATCTCATCCTTCCAGGCGAGGAGCTTCAAACGGAAGTACTCCTTCTGCCGGTCGTTCATGAAAGGCTCTTTTTCGGTCGGTCGGTAGTTTTTCAACTTTTCCAAGGGCGGCCTATCTGTCTAAGCAACGACTCGCAACGGAAACAGGGTCCGTTGAACCGGGCCTTATATAGTGGCCTCCTGTGACAGACAATATTTCCCTGAGAGTCTGGCCGGTGCCCCCAAGTCCTTGCACAGGAAGGTTTATCCTGGAGGGCTCGGGGGCGGCCGAACGCCTAGTAGCCGACTGTGAAGCGCTGCCTCGGATGGGCCGGGCGCTCGATCTCGTCGGCGAGCGCGATGGCGTAGTCGGCAAAGGTGATCCAGCTCTTGCCGTTCGCATCTGCGAGAAGCTGATCGGTCCCAAGCCGGAACTTGCCCGTGCGTTCTCCTTCGACGAACAGCGCGGACGGCGAAAGGAAGGTCCAGTTCAGCTCCTTCTCCTGCCGCAACAGGTCGAGGAAGGCCCCGCCTGCCTCGGCTTCCGCCTTGTACTGGGCCGGAAAATTGGGAGTCGTGACCAGCTTCACGCCCGGCGCGACCTCAAGGCTGCCGGCACCGCCGACCACGAGATAGCGGCCAACCTTGGCGTCCTTCGCCGCGCCGATCAGCTTGCGCGCGTCGCTAGCCAGAAAGTGCACGGAACTCACGGCAACCTCGTGGCCGGCCCACAGCTTGGCAAGGCCGGTCTGGTCGAGCACGTCCCCCTTGGTGGGCGTGACATTCGGCAGGGCTGCGATCTTCTCCGGGTTCCGGGCGATGGCGGTGACCGCGTGGCCGCGGCGGGACAATTCCTTGGTGATTTCCGACCCGGCCCGGCCCGAGGCGCCGGCGACTGCGATTTTCATGGAAGGCTCCTTTTGCTACTGTGGTAACTAATGGAGACTAGATATCTCAAAGAATGCTGGTGTTAAGAGAGCACTTTGTGCTTACCTGATTACGCGAGGGTTACCCGGAGGGCGTAACCGAGCCCCCGACCGACAACCGGACCGCAAGCGACGAACCGAACCAACTCCGAGGACCGACGATGAAACCCGACGTCTACGCGGCGAACTGCCCTACGCGCCAAATCCTCGACCGCGTCGGCGACAAATGGGCCGTGCTGATCCTCCTGCTGCTGCGCGAGCAGCCGATGCGCTTCAATCAGCTGCGGCGCACGATCGAAGGTATTTCGCAGAAGATGCTGAGCCAAGTCCTCAAATCGCTCGAACGCGACGGCCTGCTCAGACGCCATGCCATCGCGACCGTGCCCGTGACGGTCGAGTATTCGATCACGCAGCTCGGGCTGACGCTGGCCGGCGCGGTCGATCCGCTGCGCGATTGGGCCGAGCAAAATCTGAAGGACGTTCTCGCCGCCCAGCGCCGCTACGACGCGCGGCAGAACGAGGAAGCGGCGTAGTTGATGGGATGAGTGTTACGCCTGCCCGGCCTTCGCCAGCTCGACCTCGACGCGCAGCTCGATCTCGGCCAGCACCGCATCGAGACCGGCATCGCCCGAGGACGATTTCAGGTTCGCCGCGGCATCCCGCAGCCGCATCACGGTCGAAGCGTCGAGATTACCGGACAAGAGGCCCATCTTGAGGTCGTCGAGCACGTCGAGCGCGGTCCTGCCGCGCGCGACCGAGCGCTTGCGACGCTCGACCGGATCCTCCTCGACACCTTGCAGGGCCAGCAGCCCATCGATGTTGGCGGCGGCCTTCGGTGCAGTAGCGCTCCGAGACTCCTGCGCCGACGAGGTGTCCGGCAGCACGAAGGTGCCGGAGCCGGTCCGCCTGGCCTGACTCGCCGGCGTTCCAAGCGTGGTGCCATTCGGTCCGTAGATGCGCATCGGAGGGAATCCGGGTGATCGATGCCGTCACCTTCGCCGTCTTATGGTTAACGGCGCGTAAACAGCCCGGCAAAATCTGCCGACGGGCGGCAGTTTCGCTCCTCAGGGACAACGCCGGCTGACACCGGTCGAAACAGATTTATTCAACCTATTCAGCCACCTGACCTTGCTGACGCCGATTGGCACAGCCCTCGCAAGGACAGCGCCGGACCAGCTCGTCATGGGAGTGTCGTGCAGGTCTTTCCGATTTGAGGGGCCCGCTTTAGGAGCCTTGGGGAGCAGAGGATGTCAGGCGTTCGTTGGGTAGGGATCGTCGGGGTGGCCTGCGCGGCGCTGGCGGCGCTGGCGCTGTCGGTCGCGCCGGCGGCTGCGACCTCGCGCATCAAGGATCTCGCCAACATCGAAGGCGTGCGGCAGAACCAGCTGATCGGCTATGGCCTCGTCGTCGGCCTCAACGGCACCGGCGACACGCTCAACAACATCCCCTTCACCAAGCAATCGCTGCAGGCGATGCTCGAGCGGATGGGCGTCAACATTCGCGGCGCCACCATCCGCACCGGCAACGTCGCCGCCGTGATGGTGACAGGCAATCTGCCGGCCTTCGCCACCCAGGGCACGCGCATGGACGTCACGGTCTCCGCGCTCGGCGACGCCAAGAACCTGCAGGGCGGCACCCTGCTCGTCACCCCCTTGTTAGGTGCCGACGGTAATGTCTACGCGGTGGCGCAGGGCTCGCTGGCGATCTCCGGCTTCCAGGCAGAGGGTGAGGCGGCCAAGATCGTGCGCGGCGTTCCAACCGTCGGACGCATCGCCAACGGCGCCATCATTGAGCGCGAGATCGAGTTCGCGCTCAATCGCCTGCCGAACGTGCGCCTGGCACTGCGCAACGCCGATTTCACCACCGCCAAGCGTATCGCGGCCGCCGTCAACGACTATCTCGGCGTCAAGACCGCCGAGCCGATCGACCCCTCGACGGTGCAACTCTCGATCCCGCCCGAGTTCAAGGGCAACGTCGTCGCATTCCTCACCGAGATCGAGCAGCTGCAGGTCGATCCCGATCTGGCCGCCAAGATCATCATCGACGAGCGCAGCGGCATCATCGTCATGGGCCGCGACGTTCGCGTCGCCACCGTGGCGGTGGCGCAGGGCAACCTCACCGTCACCATCTCCGAAAGCCCGCAGGTGAGCCAGCCCAACCCGCTCTCGCGCGGCCGCACCGTGGTCGCACCGCGTAGCGCCGTCACCGTCACCGAGGACGGCAAGAAGCTGGCCGTCGTCAAGGACGGCGTCTCGCTCCAGCAACTCGTCGACGGCCTCAACGGGCTCGGCATCGGCCCGCGCGACATGATCAGCATCCTGCAGGCGATCAAGGCCGCCGGCGCGATCGAAGCCGACATCGAGGTGATGTGATGCAGACCAGCACGATCAACACGCCGCGCCTCGCCACCTCCTCGGCCTTTTCGGTCGAGAGCCGCAACGGGCGGCCCGATTTCGACCTCGCCAGCGCCCTGCAGAAGGTCTCGCCGAAAGAGCAGGCCAGGGCCCAGAAGACCGCCACCGATTTCGAGGCGATGTTCCTCAACAGCATGTTCTCGCAGATGACCTCGGGCCTGAAGGGCGAAGGCCCGTTCGGCGACACGCCCGGCACCGGCGTGTGGCGCTCGATGCTGACCGAGCAATATTCCAAGAACTTCGCCAAGGCCGGCGGCGTCGGCGTCGCCAGCGAAGTCTACCGCACCCTCATCATGCAGCAGGCGAAAACCATCCGCACGGCATAAGGTCAAACGAGATGAACCACTTCAACGCCTCACGTCAGCCGATGCAGGCCCAACGCCCGAACATTGCGCCGGGCAACGCCGAGGGGCGCAAGCTCGCCGAAGACCTGATGGATGCGATGAGCGCCCTGCTCGGGCTGATCGAGCGCGAGACCGAGCTCGTTCGCGCCGGCAAGGTTCGCGAGGCAATGACGCTCGAGAGCAAGAAGCAGGAGCTCTCGCGAAACTATGTCGGCGCCGTCAGTCAGTTGAAGGCGAACCAGGCGCAGCTCGCGAAATCCGCCCCGGAGCTGCTCTCGACGCTGCACCGCCATCACGACGCGTTCCGCGCCATGCTCCAGGTCAACCTCACCGTGCTCGCGACCGCCCACGCCGTTTCCGAGAGCGTCGTGCGCGGCGTCAATGCCGAGATCCAGAAGCGCAACGTGCCGAACACCTATACGGCCGCGGGCCGGCGCGCAGCTCCGGGCCCGCGCCACATCTCGCCGCTCGCGGTCAGCCGTTCGCTCTGAGCGGCACGAAAACAACCGACAATTTTACGAAAAACCGCGCGGCGATTTCGTCGCGCGGTTAGGCACGTTTCCTTACCGGGTCTTCAGTCCTGACGTTCCATAGTTGCGTTATTAGAGGGGTTGGGATTTGACTCAATCAAGGCAACCAGGAGGCTGCCATGAGTACAGATTTCAGCATCAGGCCGGTGGGGATCCCGGCCCCCGTGCAGATCGTAACGACGTCCAGCGTGGCGGCGAACGAGGCTGTGCAAACCGATCTCCCGGTGAGCCAGACGGTCGCCGCGGCAGATGCGCGCGCCCCCGTGCGCAACGATCTGCCGAACCACGAGAACATCTCGCGCCAGGTCGTGTTCGACCAGGCGGCCGCGTCCTTCGTCTTCCAGGTCGTCAACGACAAGACCGACGCGGTGGTCAACCAGTTCCCCGACGAAGCGATGCTGCGGCGGCGGGCCTACTTCCATGCGCTGGACATGAAGTCCGAGCCTGCGCGTCCGCTCAGCACGGACGTCAGCGCCTGACCATCGCGTGACGAGATCGCGGAATCGGTGACGATGTTCTGCTTCGCGTCTGACCGGCACCGGTCAGCGCGACATTGGTATTGCCGAAGCAGGACTGTGGATCTTGTTCGTCACCTGCCCTGATGGCGATGTGTCGCCGCGGCATGGCGCGACGAGCCAGAGACAGGCGACAAGACGTTCGATCTGGATGAGGACGCAAGAATGCTCGTGATGTCGACCATCACGAGTTGCGGTCACGGCCGCCCGGACAGACCCGCGGCGATATTGCGGTTGATCTCGATCAACGGACGGAAGTGATCGAATTGCGGGCTCATCTGCAGCGCGGCGGTCTGGCTCAGCACGAAAACACTGATGTTGGCGATCTTCTGCCGGACGTCGATCGGCTGCGGATTGTTGTCGCGCATCGCCTCGCTCAGGAAGATGGTCCAGAGCTTGCGGTTGAACATCAGGGCCTGCATGGTCTGCTCGCTGAGCGGATCGGCGTTGTTCACGGCGTCCTGGAGCTTGTTCGCGGCCTTGAGCAGGGTCTGCGCCTCGATGTCCCGAGGAGATGCGGTGGTCGTTGCAACACGCGCATAGGCCGAGGCAGCGGAATTCGACATCAATCACACCCTGGAGGTTACCTAGCGCGTTGTACGCGCTTAAGGATTTCTTTCCCAACCCTAGGCAGCACCGCTTAAGATTTGCTTACGTGTGTGCTTTGGAAGCACTCCGGACAATTACGGGGCACGGAGGTCTTCTCAGCGCAACGCTAGATCCACGCACGCACGATGTAAACTCGCTTGCCGTGATGCGCGCCGATCTCAGCTAATCTTGCCTTAGCGATCTCCCTCAAAAGAACGGCGGAGCGTTAGCTCCGCCGCGAAATCTCGAGTGACGAGCGTGCGCCGTCGAACTAGCGGAGCAGCTGCAGCACGCTCTGCTGCGACTGGTTGGCCAGCGACAGCGCGGAGACCGCGATCGACTGGCGGGTCGACAGCGCCTGGCTGTTGGCCGCCTCTTCGTTGGTGTCGGCCAGCGTCAGGTTGGCCGAACCGGTCTGCAGCACGTTGATCAGGTTCTTGGAGAAGTCCTGACGCACCTGCACGATCGACAGGTTCGAGCCGAGTGTCGAGCCTTCCGAGCGCAGCGTGCTCGAGGCGGCGTTCAGGCTGGCCAGCACCCTGTTGGTGGCGCCGTTGTCGATGAAGTCGACGCCGTTGACGAGATTGCTGAGACCGAGGCCGGCGGCATTGAACACCACGCCGTTGATGCTGAGCGTCGAGCTGCCGGTCTCGTTGAAGACCAGCTTCAGCGTGTCGCCGTTGAGCAGGTTGACGCCGTTGAACGAGGAGTCCTGCGAGGTGGTGTCGATCTGGGCCAGGATGTTGTTGAACTGGTTGACCAGGTTGGAGCGCGCGGTCTGCGCCACGGGGTCCTGGATCGGCGGCTGCGCCGTCGTGAAGGCCAGGACGCCGGTGATCGTGCCGCCGACCGCGCCGCCGGCGAGCGTCGAGCCGAGGGTCGAGGAAGCGTACTCGTTGACGGTGGTCACCGTGAGCACGCCGTTGGCGTCGATCGTCGCAGTCAGATGATTGGCCTGTAGCTGCGCGTTGAGCTGGTCCAGGGTCTTGACGGTGCCGTTGGTGCCGTCGCCGAAGGTGACGTTCACCGGCGTGCCGCCGTTGAAGGAGGTGAACGTCAGCGTCTTGCCGCTGATGCCGCCGACGCCGGAGGTGCGCGCCGCGGTGAAGGCGGTCGCCGTTCCCGTGTTGCCGCTGAGGCCGAAGGCGCTGAGGGCGTTGCCGGTGCCGGTGATCGAGAGATCGGCGTTGACGCCGGTGGAGATCGCCAGCTGGCCGCTGGAGTTCACCGACGAGGGGATCTGCCCCGACGTGGTCGAGAGCGTCGCCGCGCCGTTGAAGATGCTCGCGGTCTTGACGCCGGTCGCAAGGTCGACCGCGTTGAGCAGGTCGGTCAGGGTCGCACTCTGGATGTAGACCGTCGAGTTGCCGTTGCCGTCGGTCACGACGTTGCCGCTGACGCCAAAGCCGTTGGCGACGCTCGCCGCCGATTGCGGCGTCTGCGCGTTCTTGAAGGTGATGGTGTGGCCGTCGATGTTCAGCGTCGAGCCGTCCTGAACGAGCGTGCCGAGCGAACCCGCCGTGGTCGAGCGGTTCGCGGTCACGTTCGCGTTGCCCGCGCCGGTCGCGGAGGTCAGACCGAGCGCCTTGAGGAAATCGGCCTTGCCTGTCACGCTCAGATCGGCACCGGTCGAGCTCTTCAAGGTCACGGCGCCCGCCGTGATGGACGACGCCACCTGAAGTGTGCCGACGGGACCGGCCGCGCCGCTGACGGCGATGGTCGCCGCGCTTGCGCTGATGGTTGCGGTCTTGACGCCGCTGGCGAGATCGATCGCGGTGAGGACGTCGTTGATCGTCGCCCCCGGCGCAGCCGCCGTTCCCTCATAAACGATCGAATTGCCGTTGCCGTCGGTGGCGATATGGCCGCTGGCGTCGAGACCCCAGCCGGTCGGCTGCGTGGCCGGCGCGACGCCGGTGCGGAAGGTGATGGTCTTGCCGTTCACCGTGATGGTGTCGCCGTCCGCGGGCGGCGTGCCGAACGTGGTGGATGCCGTGGTGCCGAGCAGCGTCGCGGTGCCGGACAGCGCGGTCGTGCCGTCGGCGGCAAGCGCTGCCGTGCCGGTGAAGGTGCCGGCGCTCGAGCCCAGCGAGGCGCCGAGCGCGGCGGTTCCCGTCACCGGGGTCACGCCACCGGCGGCGCCGGTATAGAGCACGTTGCTCTTGGCGGTCGCGCTGGCATAGGAGGTCGTGCCGCGCAGGTCGGCCGGCGTCGCGCCGGGAATGGTGGTGGAGACGTTCGACTTGGTGGAGTAACCGACCGTGGTCTGCAGCGCCTGGTTGGCGATCGACTTCGCGCTGTCGATCAGCTTCTGCAGCGAGGTGATGCCGGTATTGGCCGCCTGCAGCACCTGGACACCGTTGTTGATGCCGTCGAGCAGGTTGCTGATGTCGCTCGCCCGGTTGTCCAGCCCCTGCGCGGTGAAGAAGTTGGTGGGATTGTCGAGCGCCGTGTTGACCTTCTTGCCGGTCGCAAGCCGCTCCTGCGTCGTGGCCAGCAAGTCGGCCGTCGACTGCAGCGACAACAGGTTCTGGCGAACTGACGCCGAGAGAACGATGTTGGACATTGGCGAGTCTTCCTCTTGAACCGGATACGAATCGGCCGCTCGGGTCTGCAAAGCGGGCTTTCGTCCAGTTTTAGGAGGTGTCCTTTAAAGTATGGTTAACGCCGGTTTAAGGGATAGGGTTAATGCGCGGTGAACGCCCCTGCCCGGCTCGGCACGCAAAAAAGAGCGGCGGGACAACTGGCCCCGCCGCTCGGTTTTAGTGAGTGATTTCAATCGCTTGTTAGCGGAGCAGCTGGAGCACGCTCTGCTGCGAGGTGTTGGCCAGCGACAGCGCGGAGACCGCGATCGACTGCCGGGTCGACAGCGCCTGGCTGTTGGCCGCCTCCACGTTGGTGTCGGCCAAGGTCAGGTTGGACGAGCCGGTCTGCAGCACGTTGATCAGGTTCTTGTTGAAGTCCTGACGGATCTGCACCACCGAGAGGTTCGAGCCGAGGCTCGAGGCCTGCGAGCGCAGCGTGCTCGAGGCGGCGTTCAGGTTGGTCAGCACCCGGTTGGCGGCGGCGTTGTCGATGAAGTCGACGCCGACCGTCAGCGACGCGAGGCCGAGCCCCTTGGAATTATAGGTCACGCCCGTGATGTTCAGGCTCGACTTGGCGGTCTCGTCGAAGACCAGCTTGAGCTGATCGCCGTTGAGCAGGT
Organism: Bradyrhizobium sp. WBOS08; assembly: GCF_024585125.1. Lineage (NCBI taxonomy): Bacteria > Pseudomonadati > Pseudomonadota > Alphaproteobacteria > Hyphomicrobiales > Nitrobacteraceae > Bradyrhizobium > Bradyrhizobium sp. WBOS08. The sequence continues at coordinate 1,343,564 of NZ_CP028988.1, forward strand.
TGACACCGTTGAACGAGGAGTCCTGCGCGGTGGTGTCGATCTGGTTGAGGATGTTGTTGAACTGAGACACCAGATTGGCACGCGCGGTCTGGGCAACGCCATCCTGGACGGGGGTGGAGGCCGTCGAGAAGGTCAAGGCCGAGGTGAGCGTGCCGCCGATCGCACCGCCGGCAGCCGCCGAGCCCAGCGTCGAGGACGCGTAGTCGTTGGATGCGGTGATGGTCAGCAGGCCGTTGGCGTCGATCGTCGCTGCCAGGTTGTTGGCCTGAAGCTTGGTGTTGAGCTGATCGAGCGTCTTGACCGTGCCGTTGGTGCCGTCGCCGAAGGTGACGTTGACTGCCGTACCACCGTTGAAGGAGGTGAAGGTCAAGGTCTTGCCGGCAATGCCGCCGATGCCGGAGGTGCGCGCCGCGGTGAAGGCGGTGGCATTGCCGGTGTTGCCGGCGAGACCGAACACGTTCAGCGCATTGCCGGTGCCGGTGATCGACAGATCGGCGTTCACGCCGGTCGAGATCTTGAGCTGGCCGGAGGTGTTGATGGTCGAGTTCGACTGGCCGGTCGCCGTGGCCAGCGTCGCGGTGCCGTTGGCGCCGATCGTCGCGGTCTGCACGCCGGTAGCAAGGTCGATCGCCTTCAGCACGTCGTTGACCGTACCGGCCTGCAGATAGACCGTCGAGTTGCCGTTGCCGTCGGTGAGGACGTTGCCGCTGACGCCATAGCCGGTCGGAATGCTCGGCGCGCCGGTCGATCCCGGGATCGGCGCGTTCTTGAAGGTGATGATGTGGCCGTTGACGTTCAGCGTCGAGCCGTCGGTGACGGTCGCACCCAGCGAAGCCGAGCTCGTGGTGCGGTTGACGTTGACGGTGGCATTGCCTGCACCTGTTGACGTCGTCAGGGCGAGCGCCTTGAGCAGGTCGGCCTTGCCGGTGACGCTCAGATCCGCACCCGTCGAGCTCTTCAGCGTGACGGCGCCGGCCGCAGCGGTCGATGCGGTCTGGCCGTTGCTCGTGGCGATCGTCGCTGCACCCGAAGTGATCGAGACCGTCTTGACGCCGCTGGCCAGATCGATCGCGGACAGCAGATCGTTGACGGTCGCGGCCGGAGTACCGGCAGTGCCGAGATAGACGGTCGAGTTGCCGTTGCCGTCGGTGACGATGTTGCCGCTGACGCCCGAGCCGGCGGGAACGCCGGTCGCGCCCGGAGCCGAGCCGCTGCGGAACGTGATGGTCTTGCCGTTCACGGTCAACGTATCGCCGTCGGCAGGCTGGGCGTTGCCGGCAAGGCCGGTCGCGGTCGTGCCGTTGGTGGCGATCAGCGTGAAGGTGCCGGCCAGCGCCGTGGTGCCGTCACCAGCCGTCGCGCCCGTGCTCGCAAAGGAGCCGATGGTGGCGCCGAGCGTGGTCGTTCCGTTCGCCGCGGTGGTGCCGCCGGCGGTGCCATTATAGAGAACGTTGCTGGACGCGGTGGCGCTGGCGAACGACGTGGTGCCGCGCAAATCGGCGGCGGTCGCACCGGAGATCGTGGTCGAGACGTTCGACTTGGTGGAGTAACCGACCGTGGTCTGCAGCGCCTGGTTGGCGATCGATTTCGCGGAGTCGATCAGCTTCTGCAGCGAGGTCAGGCCGGTGTTGGCGGCCTGCAGCACCTGCACGCCGTTGGCGATGCCGTCGAGCAGGTTGTTGATGTCGCTGGCGCGATTGTCGAGCGACTGGGCGGTGAAGAAGTTGGTGGGATTGTCCAGGGCCGAGTTGACGCTCTTGCCGGTCGACAGACGGTTCTGTGTGGTGGCGAGAAGATCGGCGGTGGACTGGAGAGAGAGCAGGTTCTGGCGAACCGACGCAGAGAGAACAATACCGGACATGACTCTTACCCTTCTGGCTTACGCGTCTTCGTTCGATCGCTTCTGGATCGAGTGACGGGGCCAGCGTGCCGTGACATGGCTAACAAAGGGTGAAACGGGAGAACGCGACATAAGCGCCGGTTCACCATAAGCGAGCGGAAGGTGCGGACGGAGCTTGCAATCCAGCTGAAATCATTGGGAATTCCGGGCGCTTACCCTCCATTAACCATAACCGCTGGTTACTTTTCGAGTGACGGCTGCTCCATCGAGATCTCCGAACATTACGCAAAAAGAAAAACGGCGGGGCCGAAGCCCCGCCGCCGTAATCGTCTTGCGATGTCGTCCGTGACTTAGCGGAGCAGCTGGAGCACGCTCTGCTGCGACTGGTTGGCCAGCGACAGCGCCGAGACCGCGATCGACTGACGGGTCGACAGCGCCTGGCTGTTGGCCGCCTCGACGTTGGTGTCAGCCAGCGTCAGGTTGGACGAGCCGGTCTGCAGCACGTTGATCAGGTTCTTGTTGAAGTCCTGACGAACCTGCACGATGGTCAGGTTCGAGCCGAGGCTGGAGGCCTGCGAGCGCAGCGTGCTCGAGGCGGCGTTCAGGTTGGTCAGCACCTTGTTGGTGGCAGCGTTGTCGATGAAGTCGACACCGCTGGTCAGCGAGGCGAGGCCCAGACCCTTGGAGTTGTAGGTCACGCCGGTGATGCTGAGGCTCGACTTTGCAGTCTCGTCGAACACCAGCTTGAGCTGGTCGCCGTTCAAGAGGTTGACGCCGTTGAACGAGGAGTCCTGGGCAGTCGAGTCGATCTGCTGGAGGATGTTGTTGAACTGATTGACCAGGTTGGCACGCGAGGTCTGGGCAACCGTATCCTGGACGGGGCTGGAAGCCGTCGAGAAGGTCAGAGCAGTCGTGAGCGTGCCGCCGATCGCACCGCCAGCGGCGGTCGATCCGATGGTCGACGACGCGTAGTCGTTGGTGGTCGAGACCGTCAGCAGGCCGTTGGCGTCGATCGTCGCCGTCAGGTTGTTGGCCTGCAGCTTGGTGTTGAGCTGATCGAGCGTCTTGACCGTGCCGTTGGTGCCGTCGCCGAAGGTGACGTTGACCGCCGTGCCGCCGTTGAAGGAGGAGAAGGTCAAGGTCTTGCCAGTGAGGCCGCCGACGCCGGAGGTACGGGCCGCGGTGAAGGCGGTCGCAGTCCCGGTGTTGCCGGCGAGGCCGAGGACGTTCAGCGCGTTGCCCGTGCCGGTGACCGACAGGTCGGCATTGACGCCGGTCGAGATCTTCAGCTGACCGGAGGCATTGATCGACGAGTTGGTCTGGCCGGTGGCGGTCGCAAGCGTCGCGGCGCCGCTGGCGATCGTCGCGGTCTGCACGCCGGTGGCAAGGTCGATCGCCTTCAGGACGTCGTTGACCGTGCCGCCCTGCAGGTAGACCGTCGAGTTGCCGGCGCCGTCGGTGAGGACGTTACCGCTCGCACCAAAACCTGTCGGCACGCTCGGAGCACCGGTCGAGCCCGGGATCGGCGCGTTCTTGAAGGTGATGACGTGGCCGTTGACGTTCAGCGTCGAACCGTCGGTGATCGTCGCACCCAGCGAAGCCGAGCTGGTGGTGCGGTTGACATTGACGGTGGCGTTGCCGCCGCCCACCGACGTGGTCAGGGCAAGCGCCTTGAGCAGGTCGGCCTTGCCGGTGACGCTCAGATCCGCGCCCGTCGAGCTCTTCAGCGTGACGGCGCCCGCAGCAACGCTCGAAGCGGTCTGGCCGTTGCTCGTGGCGATCGTCGCCGCACCCGAGGTGATCGAGACCGTCTTGACGCCGCTGGCCAGATCGATCGCGGACAACAGATCGTTGACGGTCGCAGCCGGGGTACCGGCGGTGCCGAGATAGACCGTCGAGTTGCCGTTGCCGTCGGTGACGAGGTTGCCGCTGACGCCCGAGCCGGTCGGAACGCCGGTCGAGCCCGGAGCCGAGCCGCTGCGGAACGTGATGGTCTTGCCGTTCACGGTCAGCGTGTCGCCGTCGGCAGGCTGGGCGTTGCCGGCAAGGCCGGTCGCCGTCGTGCCGTTGGTGGCGATCAGCGTGAAGGTGCCGCCGAGCGCCGTGGTGCCGTCGCCGGCCGTTGCGCCCGTGCTGGAGAAGGTGCCGATGGTGGCGCCGAGCGTGGTCGTGCCGGTCGCCGAGGTGGTGCCGCCGGCAGCGCCGCTATACAGCACGTTGCTGGAAGCGGTGGCGCTGGCGAACGACGTGGTGCCGCGCAGATCCGCCGCGGTCGCACCGGAGATCGTGGTCGAGACGTTCGACTTGGTGGAGTAGCCGACCGTGGTCTGCAGCGCCTGGTTGGCGATCGACTTCGCGCTGTCGATCAGCTTCTGCAGCGAGGTGATGCCGGTGTTGGCGGCCTGCAGCACCTGCACGCCGTTGGCGATACCGTCGAGCAGGTTGTTGATGTCGCTGGCGCGGTTGTCGAGCGACTGGGCGGTGAAGAAGTTGGTGGGATTGTCGAGGGCCGAGTTGACGCTCTTGCCGGTCGACAGACGGCTTTGGGTGGTGGCGAGAAGGTCAGCGGTGGACTGGAGGGAGAGCAGGTTCTGACGAACCGAGGAAGAGAGAACGATACCGGACATTGAGTGTTACCCTTCTGGTACGCAACGCAACAAACTTCGATTAGGATTAATCGATGGCCGGGACGGTGAACGTTGTGGGCTAACAAAGCATGAAGCGCGTCGCGCCAGTCCTTGCGAAGATTCACCATATCCGGATTCGGAGCAGCAACGCGCTCGTCGATATCATCATGATAGGATGATGCTTTTTGGTACCGTCGCCAGCCGTTTGCGACTTGTCAACCATAACTCAGAGTGAGCAATTGGCGGCATCCAGATGCAGCGTTCCCTTTCGCTGAACGGCATCTTGATGCCGCCCAAAAGAAAACGGCGGGGCCGAAGCCCCGCCGCCGGATCTTACTTGCGATGTCGTCCGCTATTAGCGGAGCAGCTGCAGCACGCTCTGCTGCGACTGGTTGGCCAGCGACAGCGCGGAGACCGCGATGGACTGGCGGGTCGACAGCGCCTGGCTGTTGGCCGCCTCGACGTTGGTGTCAGCCAGCGTCAGGTTGGCCGAGCCGGTCTGCAGCACGTTGATCAGGCTCTTGTTGAAGTCCTGACGGACCTGCACCACCGAGAGGTTCGAGCCGAGGCTCGAGGCCTGCGAGCGCAGCGTGCTCGACGCGGCGTTCAGGTTGGTCAGCACCTTGTTGGTGGCAGCGTTGTCGATGAAGTCGACACCGCTGGTCAGCGAGGCGAGGCCCAGACCCTTGGAGTTGTAGGTCACGCCGGTGATGCTGAGGTTCGACTTGCCGGTCTCGTCGAACACCAGCTTGAGCTGGTCGCCGTTCAGCAGGTTGACGCCGTTGAACGAGGAGTCCTGCGCCGTGGTGTCGATCTGGTTCAGGATGTTGTTGAACTGGTTGACCAGGTTCGCACGCGAGGTCTGGGCAACCGTATCCTGGACGGGGCTGGAAGCCGTCGAGAAGGTCAGCGCCGAGGTCAGCGTGCCGCCGATCGAACCACCCGCGGCGCTCGAACCGATGGTCGAGGACGCGTAGTCGTTGGTGGTCGAGATCGTCAGCAGGCCGTTGGCGTCGATCGTCGCGGACAGGTTGTTGGCCTGCAGCTTGGTGTTGAGCTGATCGAGCGTCTTGACCGTGCCGTTGGTGCCGTCACCGAAGGTGACGTCAACCGCCGTGCCGCCGTTGAAGGAGGTGAAGGTCAAGGTCTTGCCGGCCATGCCGCCGATGCCGGAGGTGCGAGCCGCGGTGAAGGCGGTCGCAGTCCCGGTGTTGCCGGCGAGGCCAAGCGCGTTCAGCGCGTTACCCGTGCCGGTGACCGACAGGTCGGCATTGACGCCGGTCGAGATCTTGAGCTGGCCGGAGGCGTTGATCGACGAGTTGGTCTGGCCGGTGGCGGTCGCAAGCGTCGCGGCGCCGTTGGCGCCGATCGTCGCGGTCTGCACGCCGGTGGCAAGGTCGATCGCCTTCAGGACGTCGTTGAGCGTGCCGCCCTGCAGGTAGACCGTCGAGTTGCCGGCGCCGTCGGTGAGGACGTTACCGCTCGTACCAAAACCTGTCGGAACGCTCGGCGCACCGGTCGAGCCCGGGATCGGCGCGTTCTTGAAGGTGATGACGTGGCCGTTGACGTTCAGCGTCGAACCGTCGGTGATCGTCGCACCCAGCGAAGCCGAGCTGGTGGTGCGGTTCACGTTGACGGTGGCGTTGCCGCCGCCCACCGACGTGGTCAGGGCAAGCGCCTTGAGCAGGTCGGCCTTGCCGGTGACGCTCAGATCCGCGCCCGTCGAGCTCTTCAGCGTGACGGCGCCCGCAGCAACGCTCGAAGCAGTCTGGCCGTTGCTCGTGGCGATCGTCGCCGCACCCGAGGTGATCGAGACCGTCTTGACGCCGCTGGCCAGATCGATCGCGGACAGCAGATCGTTGACGGTCGCAGCCGGGGTACCGGCGGTGCCGAGATAGACCGTCGAGTTGCCGTTGCCGTCGGTGACGATGTTGCCGCTGACGCCCGAGCCGGTCGGAACGCCGGTCGAGCCCGGAGCCGAGCCGCTGCGGAACGTGATGGTCTTGCCGTTCACGGTCAGCGTGTCACCGTCGGCAGGCTGGGCGTTGCCGGCCAGGCCGGTCGCCGTCGTGCCGTTGGTGGCGATCAGGGTCATGGTGCCGCCGAGCGCCGTGGTGCCGTCGCCGGCCGTTGCGCCCGTGCTGGAGAAGGTGCCGATGGTGGCGCCGAGCGTGGTCGTGCCGGTTGCCGCGGTGGTGCCGCCGGCCGCGCCGCTAAACACGACGTTGCTGCTCGCGGTCGCGCTCGCATAGGAGGTCGTGCCGCGCAGGTCGGCCGCGGTCGCACCGGAGATCGTGGCGGAGACGTTCGACTTGGTGGAGTAGCCGACCGTGGTCTGCAGCGCCTGGTTGGCGATCGACTTCGCGCTGTCGATCAGCTTCTGCAGCGAGGTGATGCCGGTGTTGGCGGCCTGCAGCACCTGCACGCCGTTGGCGATGCCGTCGAGCAGGTTGTTGATGTCGCTGGCGCGGTTGTCGAGCGACTGGGCGGTGAAGAAGTTGGTGGGATTGTCGAGGGCCGAGTTGACGCTCTTGCCGGTCGACAGACGGTTCTGCGTGGTGGCGAGGAGGTCAGCGGTGGACTGGAGGGAGAGCAGGTTCTGACGAACCGATGCGGAGAGGACGATACCGGACATGACTCTGTTACCTTTCTGGTAAACGACGCTACTGTTACACGTCTGCTTGGATCGCGATTGACCCAGCGACGGCGGACGGTGCCGCCGAGACCTCTAACGAAACATGAAATGAAACCCGTGCTTTTGCCCGGTCGCGCGTGATTCGGTCCGGGATTCCGCGCGCAGCGCTACGCCGGCACACAGACGCGCCGTTGAAATCATTGATTTTTCTGGGACGAATGGCGGGAATTTACAGCTCGTTAACTAGTTGCGAGCGAGAATCACGTCTTGGCAGGCCGCAACGAACGCTCGGTTACGAAAGCGTTGATGGAGAACAGGCAATGGCCCTCAAGGTCGAGCTCAGACCGCACGAACGCATCATCGTCGGCAACTGCGTGATTACGAATACGGACCAGCGGGCCCGTCTCCTGATCGACGGCGACAACGTGCCGATCCTGCGCGAGCGCGACATCCTCACGCCGGAGACCGCCGATACGCCTGCCAAGCTCGTCTATCTGGCGGTGCAGCTCATGTACATCTCGCCGGATCCGCAGACCCAGCACGGCACCTATTTCAACCTGGTGCGCGACATCGTCACCGCGGTCCCGAGCGCCTGGCCGATCATCGAGGCCATCAACAACAACATCCTGAACGGCGACCTCTACCGGGCGCTGAAGGATGCCCGCAAGCTGATCGCCTATGAAGAAAAGCTGCGGGGCCAGTTCGAGGCCGCCCATCCCAAGCCTGAAGCGACCAAGGTTGAAGTGGCCAAGGACGACGTGAGCTCCGCCGCCTGACCATCAACGTCCGCGTGGCGAAGCCCCACGAACGATCCAGCTCTGCAAACGACAACGGCCCCGGATCATCTCCGGGGCCGTTGTCGTTTCAACCATGCGCGGGCTATTGCGCCGCGAGCGGCGGCGCCTCGACCTCGATCACGCCGTCGCCGCATCGCCGCGCGCCGAACTGCAGCACCGCCTCGACCAGCGCATCGATGTCCGCCTCCTCGGTGCGGTGATTGACGATCGCGGCACGGATCGCAAACCTGCCGTCCAGCGTCGTGCTCGACGGCGCCCCCACTCCCGTCTCCTGGATATCGGCGACGATCTCGCGATTGACCGCATCGTCGGCACGGTAGCGGAAACAGACGATGTTGAGGTTGACCGGAGCCAGCAATTCCAGCCGCGGCTCGGCCAGCACGCGCGCCTCGAGATACTTCGCCAGCGCACAGCTTCGCGCGATCGTCGCACCCAGTCGGTCGATTCCGAACGTCTTCAGGGTGAACCACGTCTTCAGCGCACGGAAGCCGCGCGACAGGTCGGGGCCGAGATCGCAGGGCCAGACCGCTCCCGCCGCAAGTCCCCTCGCCTCGCGGCGCAGATAGGCCGCGGGCTGTGCAAAGGCCTGCCGATGCTGCTCGCCGTCGCGCACCAGCAGGAAGCCGGCATCGTACGGCACCTGTCCCCATTTGTGGAAGTCGAGCGCGATGGAATCGGCGAGCTCGATTCCGGCGAGCAGCGGCGCGAGCTCGGGCGAGAAGATCGCAAGCGCACCGAAAGCACCGTCGACGTGAAACCAGATTCCCTCCTCGCGGCACAGCTCCGCGACGGCCTTGAGATCGTCGATCGCGCCGACGTCCACCGTGCCGGCGGAGGCGACGACCAGGAACGGCTTGAAGCCGACCTCGCGATCAGCGGCGATCTGCGCGCGCAACGCGGCAATGTCGATGCGATGATCGGCATCGACGCCGACCTTGCGCAGCGCATCGGTGCCGAGCCCGGCAATGTCCATCGCCCTGGAGACGCACCCATGCGCGGCCTGCGAAGTGTAAGCGGTGAGGAGCGCGCCGTCATTGCCGATGCCGTGTTGCCGCGCCAGCGCGCCGAGCGCAGCGGTGCGCGCCACCAGCACCGCCATCAGATTGGCCATCGACGTGCCCGTGACGAAGATGCCGCTCGCGCCATCCGGAAAGGCGAACAGGCGGCGCATCCAATCGACGATCTGGCGCTCGACCTCGATCGGCATATGGTCCCGGCCGCCGAGATTGGCGTTGAGGCCTGCCGCAAGCATGTCCGCGAGCATGCCCACCGCGGTGCCGCCGCCATGCACCCAGCCCATGAAGCCGGGATGGATGTTGCCGGCCGCATAGGGCGCGACGTGATCGGCGAATTCGCGGTAGACCTCGGCGAGATCGCTCGCCTCGCGCGGCACGTCGGCCTTGAAGGCCGCGCGGACGTCGTCAGGGATCGGCTGCCAGACCGGACGCGTCCGGATGTTGGCGATGCCGTCGATCGTCTCGTCCAGCATGCGATGGGCGAGCGCGCGAAACGCGCTCCAGTCCTGCGGATCGAGCGAGGTGTTCGCCACGGAGCTCTGCGCGTTGCGGACGATCTCGTTCATGTTGCATTCCCCTCGCCCGCTCTTGCATGCCGCGACAGCATCGCCGCGAATGCCGCAAAGATCTTGCGCATCTGCGGCGGCTTGTAAGGAAACACGGCTGGCGAATCCATGTTGTGCACGACGGCGGTGTTGTCGGCTTCGAAGACCAGGAGTTCGCCGTTCTGGTTCTCGGCGCAATCGACGATGAAATAATCGAGGCCGACCCGCCTGCTCATCTCGTCGAGCGCGCTTTTGTGGCGCGCCGCGAAGGCGTGGTCGAAGTCGCGCATGAAGATCGCCTCCTCCGCACGCTTCTCCTCGCTGAAGGCCATGTTGGCGTTGAGGTACCAGATATCCCAACGGTCGGCGATCGCCATGTGGCAGGCGTAAGGTTTGCCGTCGACCATCGCGAGACGATATTTGCGATAGAGCCCGTCTGGATTCACGTAATCGACGAAACGCGCGACGAAGAAATCCTGCTCGTTACGCTCGGCAAGATAAGATGCGAGCGCCGCCGCATCGTCGAGCTTGGCGAGTCCGACGCCGGCATGTGAGCCGCGCGGCCGCGCGATCATCGGAAAGCGCAATTCACCCGCGATGTCCTGGCAGGCGATCCGCCCGCTCGAAAGCTCCGACAATTGTGCCCGCGTCGCGTGGATGGTCGCGGGAATGTCCAGACCCGGCACGCCTGCCAGCAGCCGATGCAGCTTGTCGCGATCGAGATTGCCGATGCGATCGGGACGATTGAGCAGCGGCCGCGGCCAATGCGGCGCGGCCTTTCCGATCAAGGCGAGCGCCTCGCGGCATTCCTCGGAATCGGAGGCGACCACGATGGCGACGTCGTGCTCCGGCAAATTCTCCGGCAGGCCGACGCCCTTGACCACGTAGAGCGTCAACAGCTCGATGTCGGATCCTTCGAGCAGAAAATCGATCGGCGTGTTGCCGCCCATGTCGATGTCGGCCGCGAGCGCGAGCACGCGCAAGCTGGGCTTCGGAGCGGCGCTCGGCGTGCGAAACAATTGATGGAAGGCCAGCACCTCCGACTGGATCGCAAGCCCCTGATCCTTGTCGCCGAGAAGCTGGGTGATCAACGACAGATCGAGCCCTTCGCCCGCCAGCGCCGTCCCCGCCGCGATCCGCGCCAGCAATTGGTCGCGCAGCGGATGCAGGTCGACACCTTCGAAGGCCTGGCGCGTCAGCTGCGCAAAGCCGATGCGATCGGCATAGTTCGCCGTAATCATGCCGATCGGCGCGGAAAGCGGATGCTGCATCTCACACCTCGAACGCGGAGTTTACCGGCGCGGCGACTGCGCCACGGTCGAGCAGCAGTTCGATCTTTACCAGGACATGGGCGATGCGATCGAGGACCTGCTGCACGTTGCGTTGCGCCTCTGCCGTATCAGGCGACCAGGCCTCGGTCACTATTCGGGCGCCGACGCAAAGGCGCAGCACGGCCTGCGGGGCCGCGTCCTGCCGCTCCAGACGGACCGGCTGGCCGATCAGGCAGCGCTGCGCAGCGACCTGTCGGTCCGCCGCGGTGCCGCCGATCGCCTGGCTCATGTCACGCGCCAAAGCCTGATGGATGGCGTTGGTCTCGGCGATCGAAACCGGCTTGCCGGCGCGCAGCGGCATGAACGGAAAGATCGTAGTTTGTGCAAATTCCTCGTCATCCGCGTCGGCTGCTTTGGTCGCGGTTGGGACCGAGCGAAGCGACGGCGACAGCGCGATCATGCTGTCGATGCCGGCGGCGAGATCGGCGAGCACCTTGGCGCGGAATGCACCGGGCACGGCGTAATAGCTCCCGATCTCGGCGAGCGCCGCCTCCCAGCGCAGCCATTGACCGAAATTCGGCCGGCGCTCGAAGCGCGAACGCAGCTTCGTCCAGGCCATCGGCCAATCGCAACGGCCGGCATAGTCGAGAATGCCGGGCGCGATCCCCTCGGCACGGTCGAGCGTCCGTGACAGGCTCTCGGGCACCAGCAGCGCACCGCTGAAGGCAGGCCCACCATAGAATTTCGAGCCCGTGATCAGCACCATGTAGCCGCGGTCGAGATAAGAGCGCAGCCGGCGGCGACCGAGCCGCGCCTGACAGGCGTCGACGACGATCTGGACCTTGCGCGGCCAGCGCCGCGCGATCTCATCGAGGCAGGCTGCGCTCGGTGCGCGCCAGCCGAGCTTCGATGCATCCATGATCTGGAGCAGTACGGGCGTGCCTTGCGCGATATTGGCTTCGACCGCACGCAGCACCGCGGCATCGGCATCCCCACGCATGGCAGGCGCGGGGCCTGCCTCGAGCAGCGGCAATGCGAAACTGGCGCCGGCGAGCCCCGCCACCGCGCCGTCCTTGCGAGCCGCGACGCCGCTTGCCGTGATGGAGCTGAAATGGTGCCCGCGCGCGGTATGGATCGTGCCGCTTCCGGTCTGGTCGGCGCCGACCACGATCGTCACCGGCGGCGCCCCGAGCGCCGCGCGCGCCAGGAACAGGGCGTGAAGCTGGGAGTCCGTCCCGGAGGGCGAGAACACGATTTCGACGCGCGGTGGAAGCTGGAGGTGGCCGCGCAGCTCGGTCCGCATGTCCTCGCAGCGCGAGTCGAAGGCGACCTCGACTTCGTCGAACAGGCATTTGTGCACCAGCTCTTCGCGCGCCAGCGCGACACGATCATAGGCAGCCTGCGAAATCGTCGACGCCGTCGAGGAGGCGAAATTCCAGATCTCCGGCTCCGGCGCGGCCGCGCAGCCATACACGTTGAGGCGGTCCGCGGCGTCGAGCGCCAGCCGCGGATCTCCTCCGGAGACGAGCAGCGTATCGAGGGGCGTGAAGAGATCGCGCAGGCGGTACCGCGAACCGCCGTCGGATGCGCGTTCCGGTCCTGACAGGCGGGATGCGCCGGTGCTCATCCCGAAAGGCTCAGGCCGCATCGGCCGCCGCCGCTGCGGGCGCCGGTGCGAATTGCGAGGCGATGTCGCCATGGAACACCGACGGCCCGACGTGATCGAGCGAGCTCTGGATGTCGGCCCAGATCTCGCCGCCGATATCGGTCCAGCGCTTGCAGAAGGCGAAGTCCTCGGACAGATAAGTGCCGGTCGCCGGATCGATCATGCATTCGAACAGCGCGAAGCGGTTCTGGCTCGCAACCAGCGTGTCGTGCGAATGCTCGCGGAAGAACTGCAGGCCGGCATAGTCCGGGTGCCGGCACATCGCCTCCAGCGCGTGGCGCCGGATCATCAGGAAGCCGGTGCCGGCATAGCGCACGCGGGTGAAGCCGTTGACGACGACGATGCGGTCGGGATCCTCGATCTCGAGCACGTAGTCCAGCGAAGCCGCCGGCACGTCGGTCCGGCCCGACTGGATCGCCCGCGCGGCCTTGTCCCAATTGACCCGCTTGATCGGATAGCAGCCGGCAACGACGTCCGCGCCGCATTCGATCAGGCGGAACACCTGCTCCGGCTTGAAGCCGATATCGGCGTCGACGAACAGGAAATGCGTCGCACTGGGATCGTCCAGGAACATCGCGACCAGATTGGCGCGCGCACGGGTGATCAGCGCGTCGCCGTCCCGCAGCAGCACCTTGAGCTCGAGATTGGACATGCCGTGAACGGCGCGCTGCAGCGCGAAGATCGAGCTCGCATAGATGCTCGACACCTGCCCGCCGAAGCATGGCGTTGCCACCACCAATTGCATCCTGTCCGACATCGGCAGCTCCGCCCCGCTCCAATCCTCACCAAGAGGTAAAGAGGCATGGTTAACGGCGCCTTAACGCGGGCCCTTACAGGAACTTGACCAGCGAGAGCTGCGCGAGGTTCGAGGTCACCTGGTAGGACGCCTGCAGCGCGTTCTGCAGCGCCAGGATCTCGCTCGCGACCTGGTCGGGCGAGGCCGATTCCGCCTGGTCGATGATGGTCTGGAGCTGCGCCTTGGCCTGGGTCTGGCGCGTGGAGGCGTCCTTCATCGTGTTCTGGGCCATCGCGATGTCGGTCTGGATGTCCTCGATCCGCTGCTGACCCGGCTGCTGCGTCAGCGCCTGCGTCACCCGCAGGCTCAGCGCCGAGACCTGCCCGCCCGAATACTGCCCGGTCGGCGAGGTCGAGAACGTCCCGAACACCGCGATCGCCTGCAATTGGCGGCGGATCGCGTCCTCGTTGGCCTGGGCGCCATACTGCACCGTGATGGCATCGTCGACCCGCGCCATCGCCGTGGAGCGCGCCGAGCCAGGCCCGTCATTGCCCAGATACCATTTCACGGTGTTGGCGGTGCCGTTGACCAGCGTCGTCGCCGAGCTCGCCGGCGAGGAGCCGACCCGCAGCGGCGGCTGCGTGGCGGTCACGGGCGTCGCGCCGAATCCGAGCGAGCCCAGCGCGCCGGTGTTCGAGCTGGTGATGTTGAGGCTCGCCGCATCGTCGGTGTTGATCGTGATCGAGCCGCCATGGACCGTCGAGGGCTTCGACGTCCCCGTGATGGCGTCGATCTTGCCGAGCAGGGTCTGGATGCTGTCGGTGACGTTGAGCTGGTTGCCGGTCGCGCCCGAGGCCACGAAGGTCAGCGTGGTGCCGTTGACGGTGATGGTGTCGCCGGCGACGAAGCCCGGCGAGATCGAATCCGAGGGGCTCGCACCTGATAGCGCCGTAGCGCCGGTGACGGGCGCCGGAATCGCCGCCTGGTTGTTGACCGGCGTGCCGATCGCAGAGCTGGCGGTATTGAAGAAATTGTCGCCGGCGACGATCGCGGATGCCGCGACCAGCGAGGTGTTGGCGAGCTTCGTGATCGCGGTGTTCAGCGCGGCATTGAGATTTGTCGCGGTATTGGTCGGGTTGACGGGGGTGCTCGCATCGATCGCGAAGCTGCCGAGCGGCGTCGGCGTCGCCGAGGATGCGGTCAGGTCGATCTGCTCGGTCGTGCCGTCAGGCAGCGTGAACTGGATGCTGAGCTTGTCGCCGTTGTTCGGGTTGTTGCCGTTGAGATCGACCGAGAACGACACCGGCGAGCCGCTCGGGCCGGTGACGGTCGCGCCCGTCAGCGTCGAGGAGACCGCCTTGAGCTTGAGGCCGAACGGCGAGCCCGCGACGTCTTCCGACACCTGAATCGAGCTCGGCGTCGGCTGCGTCTGCACCAGACGGCCCATGCCGTTGGCGCCGAGGTCGGCGGCCTGGCGCTCCGCCATCACCGTCTTGAAGCCCGCCTGCGTCGTGGTGCCGTTGATGATGTCGCCGGCATCCGTGACCGACTGCGTGTTGACGGCGGTTCCCGAGAACAGATAGCGGTTGCCGGTCTGCGTGTTGAGGACGCCGACCATCGAGCCGAACTGGGCCGCGGCGGTGTTCTGGGCAATGGTCTGGCCGTTGACGTTGAGATCCTGCGCCGTGTTGGCGGAGCCGGTCTGCACCGTGCTGCGGATCTTGGTCAGCGACTGCAACGCGGTATTGGCGAGGTTGATGCTGACATTGACGTTGGTGATGGTGTCGGTATAGGCGGCGATGTTGGAGAGCTGCGCGCGCCCGGCGATCGCGAAGCCCTCGTTGGTGCCCATGCCGGCATAGTTCTGCGACAGCTTGCCGGTCGAGAGCTGCGTCGACAGGTCGGTGAGCTGCTGATTGATGTTGCGGATCTGCGCGCCGAGAACCGACGATGAGTAGTTGATGCTGCTGATCGACATCTTTCAGAGCCCTGTTACTGGTTACAATTGAGCCTGTATCAACGTGTTCATCATGCTCTGCACCACCGACATGACATGGGCGTTGGCGGCATAGGCATTCTGAAGCTGGATCAGGTTCGACATCTCCGAGTCCAGGTTGACCTTGGAGGTCGAGTCGAACTTGGCCTGGAGCGTCGAGACCACGACGCTCTGGCCCTGCTGGAGCTGGGTCGCCTGGGTCGCGGCGTTGGCCTGCACGCTCAGGAATTGCTGGAGAAAGTTCGAGACGCTGCCGGTGAACGGCTGGCTCGCCGAGCCGAGGCCGCTCTGCGGCGAATAGGAGAACACCGCATTGGTGAGCTGCGAGTAGAGATAGTCCGAACGCGTGGTGTCGCCCGCGGGCGTCACCGGCGAGGTATTGTAGACCGACATCCGGGTGGGATCGGTCACCAGTTGCGTGTTCACGGCGATGCGCCCGGCAAGACCGGTCATCTGCGAGCCCGATGCCGTGATCGCGCCGGTATAGAGCGCCTGCCCGCCGTCGGTGAACAGCGGCAGCTGCGGATTGCCCGAGGTCAGCGATGACATCGTCTTGGTGGTCGAGGCCGAACCGACCTTGGCGAGCCCGGTATTGTCGTCGGTCACCCGCAGCGTCGTGGCGGTCGCCGGCGACGGGGCGGCGGAGAACGACAGGTGCGCACCCGACAGCGCGGTATTGAGCGCAGAGGCGATCGCGCCCATGCCGCCGGCGAAGTTGACGCCGATCCGCATCGGGTTGGCGTTGGTCGCGTTCTGGAGCGGCAGCGCCGCCGGATCGGTCACGTTGACCAGCGTGACCTGGCGCTGCGTGTTGGTCGCGGTGTCCGTATATGTGATGTTGACCGTGTTCCCCGGCAGCGCGCCGGCGAGCTCGAGATCGAAGCCGGCCGGCGGGCCGGAGACGGTGCTGCCCGCCGTGGTCTTGTCGGACAGCGCGCTCGACATCGTGGCGGCGAGCTGGTCGATCTGGTTCTGCGCCTGCACCAGAATGTCGTCACGCAGCTTCAGGTCGGCCGCGATCTGGCCGGACGACACCACGTTGTTGGCGACGACATCGACTTGCGAGCCGTTCGGCAGCTTGATGTTGAAGGAGCCGACGCCGGACTTGGCGGGGTCGATGTTGTATTGCGACGTCGCCGACAGCGTGCCGGCGGAGGCAAAGGAGAATTCCGAGGCGAGCCCGGCGCCGACCAGCTGAATGCCGGTCGTGGTGTAGATGTTGGCCTGGTTCGAGTTGTCGGTGGTGACGCGGACGTCGACATATTTCGACAGCGTGTTGATGGCCTGGTCGCGCTGGTCCATCAGCGTTGCGGCCGAAGGATCGTTGGCCCCCAGGCCCTGGAGCCTGGTGTTGATGTCGGCGATCTGCTTCATGGCCGCATTGGCGGCCTGCGCCGAGTTGCCGAGATCCTGCTCGACGTTGGAGCGCAGCGACTGGATGCCCTTGGTGGTGACGTTGAGCTGCGTCGCGAGCGCTTGCGCCGCCCCGAGCGCGACGGTCTGTGCCGACGAGGCACCCGAGCTGGTCGACAGCGCCTGCAGCGCCGTGGTGAACTTGTTCAGCGCGCTTTCGAGCGTGCCGGAATTGCCGGGCGTGCCGTAGACATTCTGAAGCTGCTTCAGGATGTTGGCCATCTGGTCGGCGTAGCCGCTGCCGCCGGTCTCGGTCCGCAGCTGGTTCTGCACGTAAGTGTCGAGCAGGCGGCTGACGCCGGTGGTCATCGCCGTCGAGCCGAACTCGCCGGTGGTGACCTCGATCTGGTTCGGGGTCTGGACGACGTAACCCGGCGTCTGCGCATTCGCGACGTTCGAGGAGACGATCGAGAGCGCGGCCTGGTTGGCACGCAGACCGCTCATCGCACTGGCGAGGGCTGAACTCAAACCCATATCACTGGCCCGCCTTTGGTTGCCTCACGCGCCGATCAGCGCAACACGTTCAGGAGATCCTGCACCATCGAGTTCGCGGTCGTGATCACCTTGGTATTGGCCGAATAGGCCTGCTGCGTCACGATCAGCTTGGTGAATTCGTCGGCGATGTCGGTGTTGGATCCCTCCAGCGACGAGCCGCTGATGGTGCCCGAGGCGCCGTCGATGGCGTCGCCCGACTGCTCGGTCGCGGCATAGGCGCCGCCGTCCATCGCCTTCAGATAATTGGTGCCGTTGAAGTGCGAGAGCTGCACCTGGGCGAGGTTGAGGTTCTGGCCGTTGGAGAAGGTGCCGACCACGACGCCGTTGTTGTTGACGGCGACCGAGCGGAGCTGGCCGGCGGCATAGCCGTTCTGCGTGATGGTGTTGATGGTCACCGCGCCGCTGGTGCTGGCATATTGCGTCAGCCCGCCCGAGGAGATGTTGAAGGCGACCGAGCCGAGCGACTGGCCGCTGACGGTGACGTTGTTGATGGTGATGCCCGAGCCGCTCGGCGAGGTCAGCGAGCCGTCGGCGGCAAAGGTGAAGGTCTGGCCGGTGTTGACCCAGCCGACCGTCGTTCCGGTCGCGTTCGGGTCGGTCTGGTAGAACAGGTTCCAGCTGTCCGAATGGCCCGCGCCGAGCGAGGCGCTGTCGGTCTTGGCCCAGCGCAGTTGCAGGTTCACCGGCGTGCCGGCGGCGTTGTAGGCAGTCACCGCGCCGCCGCTGATCGATTCCTTGGTGAAGGTGGCGATGTCGTTGCCGATCACGCCCCCGGTGCCGGCCGTGCCGCCACCCTCGCGATTCCGGGTGATCGTCGAGGTGAAGCCGAGCGCCGAGAAGGCGGCGCTGTTGGAGCTGGAGACCGTCAGGTTCGAGACGGTGCCGGTGTTGAGCGTGATCACGCCGCCGCTGCTGACCGACGACCCCGAGGCGCCGGAGAGCGCATCGATCTTGCCGAGCAGGGTCGTGACGTTGTCGCCAACGTTGATCTGGTTCGGCCCCGCAGCACCCGAGGCCATGAAGGTCAGCGTCTGGCCGTTGACGGTGATGGTGTCGCCTGCGGAGAAGCCGGATGTGAGCACCTGGGCACCGCCGGCCGTCGCGCTGCCGCTCAGCACGGTCGCGCCGGAGATCGCGGGCGAGGACAGCACGTTGCCGCCACGGGTCACGCTGCTGATGCCGAGGGCGGTGGCGGCCGTGCCGCTGCCGATCGCAACGTCCGTGCCGGTGCCGGTCGCGATCTGGATATTGCCGCTGACCGAGAGCGAGGCGGTGACGCCGGCGCCGCCGGCGGTCTGGATCGCGTTCAGAATGTCGGCCACCGTCGCCGTGGTGCCCGCACCGAGGCCGATCGTGGTGTTGCTGCCGACGGTCGAGACCGTGGTGCCGCCGTTGAACGTGATGGTGTTGCCATTGATGGTCAGCGTCTGGCCGCTCAACGCGGTCAGAATGCTGGAGGCCAGATGCGTGCCGGCGGCATTGTCGAGCGACGTCGTCGTCGAGGCCACCGCCGAGGAATTGTTCTGAAGCGCAACGGTGCCCGTGGCCGTCGTCGACGAATAGGCCGAGCGGATGTTGCCGGTTGCGGCCGCGCCGGAGACCGTCGCGTTGGCATAGGGCGCCGGCGGCGTGCCGACCGGCAGCGGGTTGGCGGCGAAATCGGACGGGTTCAGGCCGCCGGCCGCGAGCAACGTGCCGGTCGAGGCCGTGGTTTTCGCCACCGTGTTCGGCTGGGTCGGCAGGTTCGCCGCGTACTGGATCGAGGTGGTCGCCTGCGCCGGAATGAAGTTGTTCTGGAATTGCAGCACGTTCGCCACGCTGCCGGTCGGGTTGCCGGTCTTCGGGTCGACCGTGACGCCCATCAGGTAATAGCCGGCGCCGTTGACCAGATTGCCGTTGGCATTGAGCTGGAAGTCGCCGCGCCTCGTGTAATAGGTGACGCCGGTGAACACCGGCACGTTGTCGACGACGCCGCTCGCCTTCTGGATCGAGAAGAAGCCGTCGCCGGTGATCGCCATGTTGGTGGCGACGGTGGAGGACGAGATCGTGCCCTGCGTGGTGATGGTGGCCTTCGCATTGGCTTGCACGCCGCCTGCGACCTGCTTGCTCGGGACCGACGAGTCGGGAATGAGGTCGACGAAGCTGGTGCCGATGCCCTTGTAACCGGTGGTGGACGAGTTCGCGATGTTGCCGGAAATGTTCTGCAGCGCGAAGGACTGCGCCTGCAGGCCACCCACCGAGGTGTTCATTGCATCGAAGATACCCATAACTTTGTCTCCAAATCCGATCTCGGCGGCCGGTCGACCATGGCCGCAGTCGGGGGAGACCGTCGCAAGGGCTATGCCAATGCGGGTACTCTCATGAAATCAATGACTTAATGAAAAAGCCCCGGCCAGACGACCGGGGCACAATTGCCGGGACCGGCAACAATTGCCGGGGCGGATTGTCGTTCCGGAGCGATGCGAAGGGCTTAAAGCGGAATGTGTTTCGGTTGGATCGGTGCGTACCGAGAGCTCCGATCACCTCTCCCGTAGGGAGAGGTCGGATCGCATCGAAGATGCGGTCCGGGTGAGGGGTTTCGATCTCACTGTGGGTGCCGCGGCCCCCCACCCGGATTGCTCAGGCGCGCAATTGCACGCCAAAGCAATCCGACCTCTCCCCGCCGGGGAGAGGTGATCCCCGACCGAGCCAGCGCTAGTGCTTCTCACGTCGCCGACGCCGCCGCGGGATGGAACACCAGCCCGAAACCGTCGATGCAATAGCGCAATCCGGTCGGCTTCGGACCGTCGTCGAAGACGTGGCCGAGATGGCCGCCGCAGCGCCGGCAATGCACCTCGGTGCGAACCATGCCGTAGGCGCGGTCTTCGGTCTTGCCGACATTGCCCTCGATCGGCGCATAGAAGCTCGGCCAGCCGGTGCCGCTCTCGAACTTGGTCTCGGACGCAAACAGCGGCAGGTCGCAGCCGGCGCAAGCGAAGATGCCCTTGCGCTTCTCCTTCAGCAGCGGGCTGGAACCCGGCCGCTCGGTGCCGTGGTTGCGCAGGATCTCATATTGCTGCGGCGTGAGCTGGGCGCGCCATTCAGCCTCCGTCTTCATGATCTCGAATTTCTTGGCGGTCTTCTCGCCGGCCTCGGCAGGCGTTCCCCTCAGCCAGCGAAAGGCCCCAAGGCCGAACAGGCCGGCGGCAGTCGTCAACAGGATGCGGCGGTCGAACATCTCATTCTCCGTGCGGAAGCTCCACGCCTGAGATACGGTCTTGAACGGCCGAAGTTACACGTCCGGGCGGAATTTCACTCAACTTATCGGGAGGCCACGTCGTCATGCGAGGCCGGTTCCACGGCTTCGGCCGCCGGTCGCGGCGGCGGTGACGGTCGCGGCCGAACGCCGGGGGGCGGGCGGCGCGGACCGGTGCCGGCGGCCCGGTTGGCCTGGGCGAGGCGCGCCTCACGCTCCCTGTCCTTGACCCGCGCGCGCTCGCGGTAACGGGCCAGAGAGCCCGCCACGGCGGAGCTCGCCCTGCCCCAGATCCCGACCAATTGGCCTGCAACCCGTCCGGTGGCGCCGCCCGCCCAGACCAGCTCGAACGGCGAGAACAGCTTCCAGCGTTCGTCGCCCGCTAGAATGCTGCGCGCGATCATCTGCCCGGCCATGGCCGAGGTGTTCATGCCCTGGCGGCCGAAGCCGCTCGCCACCCACAGGCCTTTGCGCAACTGGCCGATCTGCGGCATGCCGTGCACGGTCTGGCCGATGGCGCCGCCGAACATGTCCGTGACCTCGACATCGCCGAGCGCTGGGAAGATCGTACGGATCCGCCGTCTGACGGCGCCCGCAAAGCGCTGCGGACGCGCGGCCCAGGTGGTCTCCGGGCTCTCCCACATCAGCCGGTCGCCATCGACGATGCGGAAATGATCGACACCGTCGCTGTCCATCACCGACCCCTTGAAGGCGATGATCTCGTGCACGCGCTCGCCGAGCGGCGCCGTGATTCCGGCATAGCGCCAGACCGGCAGCAGCGTCTCCGACAGGCGCTTCAAGGGCGCGCCGAGATGGATGTTGCCCGCGAGCACGATGTGGGTGGCGCGCAGCCGCGCCGAGGGCGTGACGATGCGCTTGCGGATGCCGGAATGATCGATGCTGACGACCGGCGTGTCCTCGAAGATGCGGGCGCCCGCCCGCCGCGCCAGCGCCGCCAGGCCATGCACGTATTTGCGGCCGTCGACCTGGAACGCCCTGGGATAATATACGCCGTGGAAGTAGCGATCGGTCTTCAGCGCTTCGCGGACGCGATCGACCTGCCACCCCTCGACCTCGGTGTCGAAATCCTCGTTCAGCATCTGCAACCGGCTGATCAGCCGGTCGCCGGCATCGACGTTCGAGACCTCCAGCACGCCCTCGCTCAGGGCGATCCCCGGCATGTTCTCCTCCGTGGCGTTGGCCCGGACGAACTCGGCGCCCTCCTTCGACAGCGTCCACAATTCGCGCGCGTCCTCGAGGCCGATGCGCTCGATCAGGTCGGTGAGCGGCAGCGCAAAGCCCGGCATCACCGTGCCGAGCTGGTTGCCGGACGCGTTCCAGCCGATGTGCCGGCCCTCGAGCACGGCGACACTGGCCCCGAGCCGGGCCGCCTCCAGCGCGATGGTGAGCCCGGCCAGCCCCGCACCGATGACGCAGATGTCGGCGTCGAGGTCGAACGACAGCCGCGTGCGGTCGCGAAAGCCGGCTTCGTCCTGGGACACGCTTGTGTAAGTCTCGCTCATGTCGTTTGTTTAGAGGACTGTGCGGGCGCCTGTCACCTTGTCCTCAACCCGCGCCTGTAGATTATTCTGGACGGGGAGCGATTCGAGAATGCCATGCGCCGTTTGATGTTGCTGCGTCACGCCAAGACCGAGACCGACGCGCCGAGCGGCCGTGACCAGGACCGCCGGCTCGACGAGCGCGGCCGCAGGGATGCGGCGCAGATCGGCGACTGGCTCGCCGACCATCCGCCCTTCCCCGATACCGTGCTGGTGTCGCACGCCGTCCGGGCCCGGCAGACCTGGGACATCGCCTGGGAGGCGATGAAGGACCGCGTCCCGGCGCCGCAGGTCGAGATCCTGCCGGAACTCTATGGCGCCGATCCCGCGCAGATCCTGGAGTCCATTCGCACGGCAACGGCCCCGGCCGACCCGAAGCAATTGCTGCTGGTCGCCCATAATCCCGGCATGCACGAGGCCGCGCTCATGCTGCTGGGCGGCGGCGATCCCGATGGCGCCAACGCGCTCGCCGACAATCTGCCCACTTCGGGACTTGCGATCTTCGACTTTGACGTCAAGGATTGGGCCGACGTGGCCTACCGCCGCGGCAAGCTGGTGCTGTTCACCAGCCCCAAGCTGCTTCGATCGGGATGATCGCGACGTACCGGCAGACTGCTGACCGCAAATCAGGAGGCGCAGATGTTCAAGTCCATCCTCGTGCCCATCGACCTCGCCGACACCGATCTGGCCAAGCCGGCGATCGCGACCGCGGCAACGCTGTCGCAGACCTGGAGCGGCACGGTGCGGCTGCTCAACGTGCTGCCGATGACGCCGGTGATGCTGGCCGAGTACGTGCCGGCCGATTTCGACGAGCAGCAGCGCCAGACCTCGGAAGAGGCGCTCGCCATCGTCGCGCGCGAATCCGGCATCGAGCCGGGACGGATCTCCAGCGTGGTCCGCCAGGGCGGCATCTACCACGAGATCCTGGAGGAAGCCGCGCAGATGAAGGCCGATCTGATCGTGATGACCTCGCACCGGCCGGCGATGCGCACCTATTTTCTCGGCTCCAACGCCGGCCACGTCGTGCGCTACGCCAAATGCTCGGTGCTGGTGGTGCGGCACTAGAGGGCGCTGCGAACTCGGTTTGACTGGCGGCCCCGCTCTCACCGCCGTCATTGCGAGGAGCGCTTGCGACGAAGCAAACCAGGTCTCGTAGGGTGGGCAAAGGCGCGCATCTTTGCGCGCCGTGCCCACCATCTCGCGGCGATCGCATTGGACAATGGTGGGCACGCTTCGCTTTGCCCACCCTACAAGTGACGAGGGCAACAAGCCCTTGCGCTGCCTGACGGGCGAAACACACAAGCCCTCGGTCAACCCGCGCCTCCGAAAATATTCCACTTTACCGAATTTCGGAAATGACGTATGTGTCGCGCAACCCGGCCCAAGGAAGAGGGGCGTATCGCGATCGTCACGAACGCGGGCCGGGCGGCGGTGGACGCCGATGGCATCGGCGCGACGGGTCTTGCAGGGCGGGTAACCGTGAGCAAGGCCGTCGCGCACACGACCGGTGCGATCGGCGTACGGCAAAATCGTGTGGTCCTGGCGCCCGGGGTCTGTGCGCCAAGTGTTGCGGTGATGTGGCGGCCCGACCGGGCCCGCACATCGATCGGCCGCAAGGCGACGGGGGCAATAGTGCAACGCTCCCCGGGGAGAGCACGACATAAGCCGTTCCAACCACTGCGCAGGGAAGGCCGGGATGTCTCCGGTTGCCCTGTTCTCCGCTATGCAGCAGCACACGCAGTCTGCCCTTGGCATGGCGGTCCATGGGAGCCACCGGCTCCCGGCCTTCCCTGCGCCCTCTTTCAATTCAGAGGGCGAAGCGACAAGCAAAGCTCGGGCGAACAAGCCGCGAGGGCGCGAAGGTGTGTCTGCGGGTGACAAGGTGTGTCAGCGGGTGAATGCGACTGATGAGCGATGCCGCCCCATACCCTCCGTCATTGCGAGGAGCCCTTGCGACGAAGCAATCCAGACTGCCTCCGCGGAACGATTCCTGGATTGCTTCCGCCTTCGCCAAAGGCTTCGGCGGACAAGTCTCTGCGCTCGCAATGACGTGGATGCAGTCGCGCTCCACTCTCACGGTCGTGCCCCGGCTATGCGCATCAGCGTAGGAAGGCTGCGGCGCGTCCGGGGACGCGTCACACGTGTCTCACAGATACCGCGTCAGCTCGGTCTTGAACTGTCCGTAGACCGCGTCCTCGATCTGGCTGCGCGTGATTCCGATGTCGCGCAGGGCGCGGTCGTCGAGCTCGTTCAGGGTCTTGACGGCGGAGCGGTGCTCCAGACGGTCGAACAGCGCATAGGCGGCGTAGGCGAGCGTTGCAAAAAATCCGCTCGAGGAGGATGGGCGGAAGCTCCGCCCGGCAGTTTGCGAGATCGTGGTCATTCTTCTTTCTCCGGCCTGTCGTTCCGCGCGGCGAAGCCAATGCCGTTGGCGCGGACGCTTGTGAGCGCCTGCACCTCATTTGCCGTCGGATTGCTCTCGCTCTCCTCGGCTCAATCGCGGACCTTGATGGAACTTAAATGCTTCAGTACACTGCTCGGAGCAAGGAAAACATTGCTCTCGGTGCAATAATGTCCAAGTTCGAGTACGTGAAGCTTGCCGATGCCATTGCCGTAGATATCGCTAACGGCACGTTAAGGCCCGGCGACCGGCTGCCGCCGCAGCGCAATTTTGCCTATGACCGCGGCATCGCGGTCTCGACCGCGAGCCGGGTTTATACGGAATTGCTTCGCCGCGGCCTCGTGGTCGGCGAGGTCGGCCGCGGCACCTTCATCTCCGGCGACATCAGGCGCAAGGTCGAGATGCCGAGCGAGCCGGCCGAGGCGCGGATCAATTTCGAGGTCAATTACCCGTTGCTGCCGCAGCAATGGGCGATGATCGCCAAGAGCCTCGCCGGGCTCGAGCGCGTCGATGCGCTCGAATCGGCGCTGCGCGTCTCGACCAGCACCGGCACCAGGAGCGCGCGCAATGCCGCCGCCGCCTATCTCGCGCGCAAGGATTTCGCGCCGCAGGCCGAGCAGATCGTCTTCACCGCCAACGGCAAGCAATCGCTCGCGGCCGCGCTCGCCGCGCTGGTCCCCACCGGCGGCCGCTGCGGTGTCGAGGCGCTGACCTACCCTTACGTCAAGAGCATCGCAGCGCGGCTCGGCATCACGCTGGTCCCGATCCCGATGGACGAGCTCGGCGCACGGCCCGATGCGATCCAGAAGGCGCATCGCGAGGCGCATCTGTCCGCACTGTATCTGCAGCCCATTATCCAGAACCCGCTCGGCGTCACCATGAACGCGACGCGGCGCGCCGACATCATGCGTACCGCCGAGAAGCTCGACCTCACCATCATCGAGGACGCGGTCTACGGCTTCCTCGCCGACGACACGCCGCTGGCCGCGCTCGGGCCGGACCGCTGCATCGTGATCGACAGCCTGTCCAAGAAGGTCGCGCCCGGCCTCGCACTCGGCATCCTCGTGGCGCCGCCGCGCTTGCGCGAGAGCGTGATGAGCGCCGTCCGCACCGGCGGCTGGATCGCCTCCGGCCATGCGCTTGCGGCCGGGCAGCGGTTGATGGCCGACGGCACCGTCGCCGAGCTCACGCGGCTGAAACGCATCGATGCCTCGCGCCGTCAGCAGACCGCGGCACGGTTGCTCGCCGGCTACCAGCTCGCCGCCGACCCGCGCTCCTATCATCTGTGGCTGACGCTGCCGCCGCACTGGCGCTCGCAGACCTTCGTCGCCGCGGCGGCCCGGCGCGGCATCGCCCTGACGCCGTCCTCCACCTTCGCCATCGCCCACGGCCACGCCCCTAATGCGGTGCGTCTCGCCCTCGCCCCGCCGAGCGTGGAGCAGCTCGATTCCGGCTTGCGCACGATCGTGTCGCTGCTCGGCACCAAGGAGGAGGATTTCGACTCGACGGAATAGAAACCGGTCTATGGCAGCACGGACCGGGGCAATCGATCGAAGCCATGGCTGCGCGGACGGTTGCGCCGTACGAAGCCGCCGACCTGCCAGGCGAACAGCGCGGCAAAGCCGAGGACGAACAGCGCGCCGGCGAACTCGCCGATCACGAGTGCGCGAATCAACAGGCCCGCCATCGCGACCGTGAGCATCGCCAGGAACGCCAGCACCATCGCATAGGCAATGCGGCCAAGCCCCGACGTCAGCACCGCGCGGCTACCGGCTTTGGCCATCCGCGCATGCAATTCGACGATGAAGGCGCGAAAGCCGTTGTCCTGCGGCGCCATCAGCGCGGCGGTCTGCCAGCTCGTCGACAGGATCGCGATGCGGCGGCCGCTGCCGTGGGTGATATCGGCGCGAAAGCGGTGCTGCTGCATCGAGACCGGGCGAAACGACAGCCGGATCGCGCTGATCTCGTCATAGGGCCACAGGCCCGAGCGGCCGCCGATGTGCCAGGACAGCCCCTGCTCCGTCAGCGCGAAGCGATGCGCCGAGCCGATCAGCGACGCCTTGTAGGCATAGCTCGTGACTGCCGCGGCCTCGGCTTCCGAACCCTGCATCCCAACGATCGATCCCGTCCGCGCCATCGCGCCCGCGATCCGCTTGCGCGGTCGCCCTCGCCCATCCTACAAGCGGGACATGGTTGAGACGACCTTTTTTCCGCGCCGTCTGATTCTCGGCGCCGCAATGATCTCCGGCGTGCTGTTGGCGCTCGCGGTGCACATGCTGGGCGCGCGCTACGGGCTCGACCTCGGCGGGCTCTGGCGCTCCGACTCGGCCGAGTTCATCCCCGCGGGTGCGGCGATCGCGTGGTGGCTGATCGCGACGGTCGGCTTTTCCGGCGGCTATTTCACCGCGACGCTGATGCAGAGCGCAGCCTCCGGCCAGATCCCGCAGCGAATGCGCCAGTTCCTGATCGCGGTCGGCGTGCTCCTGCTCGCGGGGGCGGGTCAGGCAGCCTCCGCGCCGAGCCCGATCCCGACCGTCTCGGGCGTGCTGGCCGGGCTCGCCGCCCTCTGCCTCGGCGCCGTCATGGCGTTCTGCGGCGCCCATTTCGCGCTGCGCCGCGGGTGACCCTTACGCCGACGCAAGCAGCCGCGGACGGTCCAGCATGATCGCCACGTCGGACGCGGGCCGCGGCTTGCTGAACAGATATCCCTGCGCCTGGTCACAACCCTCGCGCCTGAGCAGTTCGAGCTGAACGTCGTTTTCGACGCCCTCAGCCGTGGTGACGATGCCGAGACTGCGGCCGAGGCCGGTCACTGCGCGGATGATGGCCATGGAATCGTCGCGCGTCGCCAGCTCCGCCACGAAGGAACGGTCGATCTTGATCTTGTCGAACGGGAAGCTGCGCAGATAGCTCAGCGACGAATAGCCGGTGCCGAAATCGTCAAGTGATATCCGCACCCCCATGGCGCGCAACTCATGCAGCGTGGTCAACGTCGCCTCGCTGTTCTGCAGCAGCACCGATTCGGTGATCTCAAGCTCGAGGCGTCGCGCTTCGAGTCCCGAAGCAGCCAAAGCCTCCGCCACGGATGCGATCAGGTTCGGATTCTTGAACTGGACCGGCGACAAATTGACGGCGAGGTCGACGTCGTCGGGCCAGGTGGCCGCGTCGGCGCAGGCAGCGCGCAACACGAATTCACCCAGCTGAACGATCAATCCGGTCTCCTCGGCCAGCGGAATGAAGTCGATGGGCGAAATCAGGCCGCGCTGCGGATGGTTCCAGCGCAGCAGCGCCTCGAAGGCGACGACGCGACCGCTGACAACGTCGCGGATCGGCTGGTAATAAGCCGCGAACTCCCCTCGTTGCAGCGCTGCTCGCAGATCCATTTCCAAAAGGCGCCTCGCCTGCGCGCGGGCATCCATGCCGGGCTCGAAAAACCGATAGGTGCCGCGGCCGTCGGCCTTGGCGCGATAGAGCGCGAGGTCGGCGTTCTTCAAGAGTTCATCCGGATTGCTGCCGTCCTGCGGTGACAGCGAGATGCCGATCGAAACGCCGATGACGATCTGATGATCTTCGATCCCATAAGGCGCAGAAATCGCCTCGACGAGACGACGGGCCAGTGATCTAGCTGCGGCTTCCTCGGAGCGTCCGATCTGCACCACCGCGAACTCGTCGCCGCCAAGCCGCGCCACGGTGTCGCTCTCGCCGACGGCGGCCGTCAGCCTGCGACCGACCTCTTCGAGCAGCGCATCACCAATGGGATGGCCGAGCGAATCGTTGATGTCCTTGAAGTGATCCAGATCGAGACAGAGCACCGCGAGCTGCTCGCCGGACCTGGTCCGGCGCAATCCTTGCTCGAGCTGTTCATGGAACAACACGCGGTTGGGCAGGCCGGTCAGCGCGTCATGGCGCGCCATGTGCGAGATCTTGGCCTGCGCCTCCAGCCATTCGGTGATATCTTCGAAAGTGGCGACCCAGCCTCCGCCCTGCATGGGCTGATTGACCACCCGGATGGAACGGCCGAAGCGGTTGACGACGTCAGTCGTGGTCCGGCCCTCGCGCGCGTCGGCGACGAGCCGGGCGAAGAATACACCCGCGTCGCCCTGCCACTGCCCCTTGGCCTGCTCATCGCGCAATATGTCGACCAGCCGTCGGCCGGTGAGCGCGATGTCGGTACGGCGAAGCATCGCCGCGTAACGCTCGTTGAACAACATGATCTTGCCTTCAGCGTCGAACATGCACAACCCTTGCGACATGTTCTCGAGCGCCGTGTCGAGCACCATTTGCTGGGCGCCTAGTTGGCCCCTCGCCCGGCGGTCGAGCAGCGCGGCCACTAGCGCGATGGCGATGATCGCAACCGCAGCGCTGGCGGTGAGGAAGGACAGCGAAGCAGGAGGTACCGAGAGGCCCCCGATCGCAATCGTCGAATCCGGCGTCAGCAGCACCGCGCCCATAGCCGTGAAATGATGCGAGACGATGGCGACGGTCAGCAGGGCGGTCGCCATCAGCGCGTGGGAAAGGTCGTCGCGTCGCGCCGCCACGAAAAGCGCAAACGCCGCAAAGGAGATCCCTGACAGGACCGAGACCGCGACCGTGCTTCCGACCCAGTCCACCCGCGCCGGGAGCTCCAGAGCCGCCATGCCAGTGTAGTGCATCGCCGCGATGCCGGCGCCGACGATGGCACCGCCGAGGACGATCCACACAGCGCACGAGGACGACACAGCGATGCTCAATCCCACGAACGTCACGGCGATCGCGAAAATCAGCGACAGAATGGTCATCGGGATGTTGTAGGCGCCCGCGCCTCCCGGGCCGTAAGCGAGCATCGCGATGAAATGCGTCGCCCAGATGCCGCATCCGCTGACCGCCGCGTCGAGACCGAGCCATGCCAGGCGCCCGAGACCTTGGGTCGCGCGCGCCCGATGGAACAGGCTGATTGCCGCTGCGCTGGCAAGCAGACACACCGCGCCCCCGAGCGTGACGAGTCGCCAATCGTGCTCTGTAGTAAGACAGTAGAAAACTTGATACATCGCGGGCCCCCAGGACCCGCACTTGAAACCGACAGAAGTGGACGATCGGTAACTGGCTACAATCCCGGTCCACGAATGGTAAATGGATGATGTGTAGGTTGGCTCACATTGCTCATCCTCGCGCCGGCGCGCCGAGGCCGATCACCGCCGCGGCGAGGAACACGACCACCGCGGAGATCACGAGCGACAGACGCAGCCCCGCCATGAATGCCCGCTCACCGGCCACCAGCGAGCCGAACAGCGCAACGCCGAGCACGAAGGCTTCATTTGATAGTGTTGGCTCACGTGCTGTGCCTCGATTGCAGCCCCATGCGACCTATACGCTTCTAGGCCGCCCTCAAGCTTCGTGAATGATGGAACGATGATGCAAGGCATGCAAACGCCGCGCGGATGACCGCGCGGCGCCTCCTGGTTCAGCTCAGCTCGGCTCAGCTCGCCGCGCGCAGGTTCACCTTGCTCTCGGCCAGCGTGGTCAGCTTCTGATCGGTCGCCTTTTCCTCCTCGAGCGTCTTGGCGAGCACCGCGGCGCAATCGTTGCGGCCGAGCTGCTTGGCCCAGGCGATCAGGCTGCCGTAGCGCACGATCTCGTAATGTTCGGCAGCCTGGGCTGCGTTGATCAGCGCAGCGTCGAGCACGGCCTTGTCGGCGACTTCGCCGGCGGTCTCATCGGCTTCCTCGATGATGCCGTCGATCGCCGGACAGTCGACCGCCTTAACGGGGACGCCATGCATCTTGAACACTTCCTCGAGCCGCGCCACGTGCTGCTTGGTCTCTTCGAGGTGCGTCAAAAAGCCCTGTTTCAGCTGCGGATCGGTGGCCTTGCTGGCCATCTTCGGCAGCGCCTTGGTCAGCTGCTGCTCGGCGTAATAGATGTCCTGGAGCTGATGCACGAACAGGTCGTTCATGGTTTTGATGTCTTTTGTGAACAGTCCCATCGTTTCGTCCTTTTTCGGTTTGCTGGAACACGAAGGCAGCGGCTTGCACGAAAGCCGCTCATTGCGCCATGTTTCGGTTGCTGTTCGGACCCAACGAACGCGAGACATCGACGTTCCAAAAAACACCCGCATGGCATTGCGTTGGAACAATGCGGGCGGCGCCGGGATCTGAAATCATAGGCCGATACGAACGCACGCGCCGGCCGGCTTTCACGACTCATATGCTTAACGCGCCTTCCGATGTGAACCGCGTATGACAAAGTTGCCGGTCCGGCGCAGAACCTATTGTTGTCAAGGGCTGCACAAGCTGCAGTTTTTGCCTTAAATGAGCTGGATCACGCCTAGCGATCGCTGCCTGCCTTTGGTGATGATCGCACCCGAACTGGCCAATGCCTGGCCCGGTCGGTCTTGCCCCCCGCCGGGAGGATGAATGCACGGACTGCTGCCCGCGCTGAAACGCGGCTTCAAGAGATGGATCGGCTGGCGACGGCTTGGAGTTGCCGCGAGCATCTTCATCATCGCCTTCGCGATCACCACGCTGGTGCGGACCCTCAAGGGCATCGATACCGGGGTCATCCTGACGGCGCTGACCGAGATCCCCCGCGGCAGCATCGGGCTGGCGGCGGTGTGCGTGTTCTTCGCGTTCTGCACGCTGACCTTCTACGATTATTTCGCACTGCGAACGATCGGCAAGAAGCACGTGCCCTATCGCATCGCGGCGCTCTCCAGCTTCACGTCCTATTCGATCGGCCACAACATCGGCGCCACCGTCTTCACCGGCGGCGCGATCCGCTTCCGGATCTATTCGGATTACGGGCTGAACGCGATCGACGTCGCCAAGATCTGCTTCCTGTCGGGCCTGACCTTCTGGCTCGGTAACATCTTCGTGCTCTCGATCGGCCTGGCCGTCCATCCGGACGCGGCCTCCTCGATGGATCAGCTTCCTCCATCGATCAACCGGCTGATCGCGCTCGGCGGCCTTGCCTCGATAGGGGCTTATCTCGCCTGGCTCGTCATGGGCGAGAAGCGGCGCGAGCTCGGCCAGAAGGGCTGGAAGGTCGTGCTGCCCTCGGCGCCGCTGACGCTGGTGCAGATCCTCATCGGCGTGGTCGATCTCGGCTTCTGCGCCATGGCAATGTACCTCTTGATGCCGGCCAATCCGCCGATCGACTTCATGTCGCTGGCCGTGGTGTTCATCCTGGCCACCCTGATCGGCTTTGCCAGCCATGCGCCCGGCTCGATCGGCGTGTTCGACGCCGCCATGCTGGTGGCGCTGCCGCAGTTCGGCCGCGAGGAGCTGCTGGCGACGCTGCTGGTGTTTCGTATTCTCTATTTCGTGATCCCGTTCGGCCTCGCGATCTCCATCATGGGCACGCGCGAGCTGTGGATGAACGTGGTCGAGCCCTGGCAGGAGCGGCGGCGGCTGGCAGAGGCCTGTGCGCAGGCCAATCTGCCCAAAGAGGTGACGCCGATGCAGCGCGAGCGGTTGCTGCGACAGGCCAATAAGCGCTGACAGCCGCCTGCCCGGACCAAAGGGTTGCGGGCGGCAGCGCGATGCTCTCTTATTTCCGCCTCAACTTTGCCGTTGAAGACGCGGGCCATGATCCCTGTATTGCTTCGTACCCTCTGCGCCAGCGCCCTGCTGCTGGCCGGACTTTTGTCCGTTTTGCCGGCCGAGCGCGCCGCCGCGCAGGACGCCGGCCCCCTGCAGATCAGTTGGGAGGTGCGCAACCGCTTCCGGCTGTTCCGCGAGGAGCGCGACTTCCTGCTCCATGTCGAGAATGCGCGTAACCGCAGCATCCTCGCCGCAGAACAATCGCTGGAGCTCCAGAGCGAAGGCCGCGGCTGGGCGCGCAACATGGTCAACCGCCTCTGCATCGACCTTCAGGGCCGCGTCAACCAGCCCTGCACCCGCGACAACACCAAGGAAAACTACCTCACCCCGATCGACCATCCCGTCACCGTGCGTCTCGTCGGCGCGGTACCGGTCGGCGCCACCTGCGCCTGGTCGTTCGACGACGGTGACGGCCCGCAGCAATCGACCTTCGACTGCGCCGAGCCGATCAACCTGCGCGTCCGCTACGGCAAGCAGACGGTCGCGACCGTCGACGTCTCCGCCGGCGCCGATCCGACCCAGCGGGTCCAGACCGAGATCCAGGTCCGCGACATCTTCGTCGCCGGCCTCGGGGACAGCATCGCCTCGGGCGAGGGCAATCCGGACCGGGCGCTGGCGCTGTCCGACGAAGGTTTCTGCTTCCGCTCCTATCTCGGCACCGCCGGCGGGCAGTACTACCGGCCGAGCCGCCACGGCTTCAAGGGCGGCCGCGCTTGCGAGGCCCCGGATACGCTCGCCAATTGGCAACGCTACAGCGCGCTCTGGTTCAACGCACCGTGCCACCGCTCGCTGTACAGCTACCAGACGCGCACGGCCCTGGCGCTCGCGGTGCGCTACACCCACATCGCGGTGACCTACCTGCCGCTCGCCTGCACCGGCGCCAGCATCGGCGACGGCCTGCTCGGCTCGCAGCGCGCCCGCGAATGCCCGCCCGGCAAGACCGGCGTCTGCAACACCAGTGTGAACCCGCAGGTCGCCGAGCTGCGCGAGGCCCTCACCGCGGCGAAGAAGCGCCAGCCCGACCGCACGCTCGATCTCGTGCTGCTGTCGGTCGGCGCCAACGACGTCTATTTCTCCGGCCTCGTCGCCGACGTCATCGTCGACACCGCGACCGAGCGGGCGCTGTTCCGCCGCTCCGGCGTGATGGCGAGCGTCGACGAGTCCCGCGATGCGCTGGCGCGCGAGCTGCCCCAAAACTTCGTCAAGCTGCGCGAGGCGCTGAAGCCGCTGGTCGGCGGCGACCTTTCGCGCGTGGTCTATGTCTCCTACGCCAATCCCGCGCTCGCCGATGGCGGCGTGCCCTGCCGCGGCGGCCGTGCCGGCTTCGACATCCATCCCTCCTTCAACGCCGACCCGCAGCGGCTCGCCCGCGTCTCGACTTTCGTCGACACCGAATTCCTGCCGCAGCTGAAGGGGCTCGCCACCTGCACCCGCGGCGCGCTGTGCCGCGATCCCGAAGCCGAGCGCATGACCTTCGTCGATGCGCACCAGGCCGCGTTCGCCGATCACGGCTTCTGCGCCCATTCCGGCAACGATCCGGAATTCGACCGCACCTGCTTTGCCGAGAACGGCCAGAGCTTCAATCCCGATATCGTGAGCGCAGCGAGCCAGCCGATGCTGTGCGGCCGCGGCGCCTCGGAATATCGCGCCTATTGGCCCCGCGCGCGCTGGATCCGCGACGCCAATGACAGCTATTTTTCCGCCATGACCTATCCGCAAGGGCTGCCGGCGGCGAGCCAGCCGACCGACATCCACGACGCGACCTGGGGCGTGCTCTCCGCCGTCTATGGCGGCGCGGTGCATCCGAGCGCCGAGGGCCACGCCGCGATGGCGGACGCCGCCCTGCCGGCCGCGAGTGCCGCGCTCGGGCTCGACGCCGTGCCGCCGAACGTGACGCGAGGGCTGCTGCCGCAATTGTTGCCGAGCACACAGCAGTAGAAGCGAAGGCGAACTGTCTGCTCGCGTCTTTGCGAGGAGCTCTTGCGACGAAGCAATCCAGACTGTTTCCGCAGACGCATTCCTGGATCGCTTCGCTGCGCTCGCGAGGACGAGTTGGTGGCATGCACTTCCTACACCCGCGGCGACACCATCATCATTCCCCCTCGTCTGCGACCCATCGATCCAAAAACGGCATCGATCGATACCCGCTTGAACTTGGACACGGCGCGGCGGGCGCCTCTACGAGTCGTGAACGTTCCTCCTGAGGGCTCCCATGGGGCTCGACCAGGCAACTCAACGGCGGCTTCACGGCCGCCGTCTTTGTATTGGAGGTGATCGATGCTAGAAGTGCCGGGGAAGCGCCTTATCCATCTAAGGCATGTATCGATGTTCGACCTCAACCAGCTCCGCTGTTTCGTCACGGTGGCGGAGGAACTGCATTTCGGCCGCGCCGCCGCGCGGCTGAACATGACGCAGCCGCCATTGTCCCGGCAGATCCAGGTGCTCGAGCACATCATCGATGCGCCGCTGCTGGAGCGCACCAGCCGCTCGGTCCGCCTCACCCCTGCCGGGCGCAGCTTCCTGCCCGAGGCGCGGCGCATCCTCAAGCTTGCGGAAAGCGCCTCGCAGGTCGCTCGCCGCATCGCGCTCGGCAAGATCGGCTCGTTGAAGATCGGCTTCACCGCGGCCGCGGCCTATGGCTTCCTGCCGGAGCTCGTCGCCGCCTGCCGCGCCAAGCTGCCCGAGGTGGATTTCTCCCTGAAGGAGATGGTGTCGGGCGATCAGTTCGAGGCGCTGACCTCGGGCCAGATCGACGCCGGCCTGCTGCGGCCGCCGATCGCGCGGCCCGAGCTCGCCAGCCGCCGCGTCGTCGCCGAGCCCCTGCTCGCCGCGATCCCGAAGAAGCATCCGCTGGCTAATGCCGAGAGCATCACCATCAAGGATTTCGACGATCAGCCCTTCGTGATGTATTCGCCCTATGAGAGCCGCTACTTCCACGATCTGCTGGTGGCGCAATTCACCCGCGCCGACGTGCTGCCGCGCTATGTCCAGCATCTCAGCCAGATCCACTCGATCCTGGCCATGGTCCGCGCCGGCCTCGGCCTCGCCATCGTGCCGGCTGCGGCTGCGGGCCTGAAGATCTCCGACGTGCGGCTGCGGCCTCTGAAGCTGAAGGGCCGCGTGCCGGTCGAGCTGTTCATGGTCTGGCGCCGCGACGACGAGAATCCGCTGCTCCCGGCGCTGGTCAAGATCGCCGGTGAACTGTCCTCCGCGGAGGTGGCGGAGGATTGATGCTCAATCCGCATCAGTCGATATAGGCTTTGGCTTGGACCCGCATCGAACGGTCTCTTAAACCACGGCGCATGGACGCGTGGGCCTTCAAGGCCAGCGTCCTCCGCAACACGCACCAAGGGAACAGTGCCCGTGAGCAAGATGACCCCGCAGGAGATGGCCCGGAAGATCGGATCCGGCCTCCTGTCCTTTCCCGTCACGCCGTTCAAGGCGGATTACTCCTTCGATGAAACGACCTACCGCGCCAACATGGACTGGCTGTGCGGCTACGACGTCGCCGGCCTGTTCGCCGCCGGCGGCACCGGCGAGTTCTTCTCGCTGACGCCGACCGAGGTTCCTGAAGTCGTGAAGGTCGCCGTCGAGGAGACCAAGGGCCGCGTGCCGGTGCTTGCCGGCACCGGCTACGGCACCGCGATCGCCCGCGAGATCGCCGCTGGCGCTGAAAAGGCCGGCGCCGACGGCCTGCTCCTGCTGCCGCCCTATCTCACCCATTCCGAGCAGGAGGGCCTGGCCGCCCATGTCGAGGCGGTGTGCGCCGCGGTGAAGATCGGCGTCATCGTCTACAACCGCGACAACGCGATCCTCCAGCCCGATACGCTGGCCCGCCTTGCCGAGCGCTGCCCGAACCTCGTCGGCTACAAGGACGGCATCGGCGACATCGAGCTGATGACCCGCGTCTACACCAAGCTCGGCGACCGCCTCACCTATGTCGGCGGCCTGCCGACCGCCGAGACCTTCGCGCTGCCCTATCTCGACATGGGCGTGACGACCTATTCCTCCGCCGTGTTCAACTTCGTGCCGGAATTCGCCACCCATTTCTACGCGGCCGTGCGCAAGCGCGACCACGCCACGATCCAGGCCGGCCTGAAGAACTTCATCCTGCCGCTGATCGCGATCCGCAACCGCAGGAAGGGCTATGCGGTCTCGATCATCAAGGCCGGCATGAAGGTGATCGGCCGCGACTCCGGCCCGGTCCGCCCGCCGCTCACCGACCTCACCGAGCAGGAACTCGCGGAGCTGACCGCGCTGGTAAAGAACCTGCCCGCCATCCGATCGACACACCAGGCTGCAGAATAGCCGACCGCAATGAGGAGCGCGCAATGGCCCTGACCGAGATTTCCGGCGCGCCAGTCGCCGGTGCACCGATCGTCACGGCGATGCAGGTGATCCCGGTCGCCGGCCGCGACAGCATGCTCCTCAACCTCAGCGGCGCGCATGCGCCGTTCTTCACCCGCAACATCGTCATCCTCACCGACAATGCCGGCCACACCGGCGTCGGCGAGGTGCCGGGCGGGCAGAAGATCTGGCAGACGCTGCAGGATGCCCGCGATCTCGTGATCGGCAAGACCGTCGGTGCGATGAACAACATCCTCGCCGACATCCGCGCCGCCTTTGCCGATCGCGATGCCGCCGGCCGCGGCAAGCAGACCTTTGATCTCCGCGTCATGATCCACGCCGTCACCGCCGTGGAATCCGCTCTGCTCGATCTGCTCGGCCAGCATCTCGCCCTGCCCGTCGCCGCGCTGCTCGGCGAAGGCCAGCAGCGCCGCAGCGTCGAGACGCTCGGCTATCTCTTCTTCGTCGGCGACATCAGCAAATCCAAGCTGAACTATGTCCAGTGCGAGAGCGGCAAGGCGGAATGGTTCAACCTCCGCCATCAGGAGGCGATGACGCCTGAGGCCGTGGTCCGGCTCGCGGAGGCGACCCACGATCATTACGGCTTCGCCGATTTCAAGCTCAAGGGCGGCGTGCTGCGCGGCGAGCAGGAGATCGAGGCCGTCACCGCCATCGCCAGGCGCTTCCCCAACGCGCGCGTCACGCTCGACCCCAACGGCGCCTGGTCGCTGGACGAGGCGATCGGGCTCTGCAAGGGCATGCACGGCATCCTCGCCTATGCCGAGGACCCCTGCGGCGCCGAGGCCGGTTTCTCCGGCCGCGAGATCATGGCCGAGTTCCGCCGCGCCACGGGGCTGCCGACGGCGACCAACATGATCGCGACCGATTGGCGCCAGCTGTCCCATGCGCTGCGGCTGGGCGCGGTGGACATTCCGCTGGCCGACCCCCATTTCTGGACCATGCAGGGCTCGGTGCGTGTCGCCCAGACCTGCCGCGACAACGGCCTGACCTGGGGCTCGCACTCCAACAACCATTTCGACATCTCGCTGGCCATGTTCACCCATGTCGGCGCAGCCGCCCCCGGCAAGATCACTGCGATCGACACCCATTGGATCTGGCAGGACGGCCAGGCGCTGACCAAGGAGCCGCTCCGGATCAGGGGCGGCAGGATTGCGGTCCCGGATAGGCCGGGCCTGGGCATCGAAATCGACAGGGCCGCTATCGACGCCGCGCATGAGCTCTACAAGCAGCATGGACTTGGCGCCCGGGATGACGCTATTGCCATGCAGGACCTGATCCCCGGCTGGACTTTTGACGACAAACGTCCCTGCCTCGTTCGCTAAGAAACTCTGGAGGAATGAGATGACTGCGATCCTGAAGAACTTCATCGGCGGCGAATGGGTCGACGGCTCCGGCGTCACCAGGAACATCAACCCCTCCAACACCAACGACGTCGTCGGTGAATACGCCAAGGCCGACAAGGCGCAGACCGAGAAGGCGATCGCCGCCGCCAAGGCCGCCTTCCCCGCCTGGTCGCAATCGACCCCGCAGGCGCGCTTCGACGCGCTCAACAAGATTTCCCTCGAGATCCTCGCCCGCAAGGAAGAGCTCGGCCGCCTGCTCGCCCGCGAGGAAGGCAAGACCCTCCCCGAGGGCGTCGGCGAGGTCGCCCGTGCCGGCCAGATCTTCGCGTTCTTCGCCGGTGAAGCGCTGCGCCTGATCGGCGAGAAGGGCGCTTCCGTGCGTCCCGGCCTCGACGTCGAACTCACGCGCGAGCCGGTCGGCGTCGTCGGCATGATCACGCCCTGGAACTTCCCGATCGCGATTCCCGCCTGGAAGATCGCCCCGGCGCTCTGCTACGGCAACACCGTGGTGTTCAAGCCGGCCGAGCTGGTGCCGGGCTGCGCGCATGCGCTCTCCGAGATTATTGCCAAGTCCGGCATTCCGGCCGGCGTCTTCAACCTCGTGGTCGGCTCCGGCTCGGTGGTCGGCCAGACCCTGCTCGAGCATCCGGACGTCGCCGCGATCTCCTTCACCGGCTCGGTACAGACGGGACGCAAGATCGCGCAGGCCTGCGTGCTCTCGACCCCGATGAAGAAATTCCAGCTCGAGATGGGCGGCAAGAATCCGCTGGTCGTGCTCGACGACGCCGACCTCAAGACTGCCGTCGAGGTTGCCGTCAACGGCTCCTATTTCTCGACCGGCCAGCGCTGCACCGCCTCCTCCCGCCTGATCGTCACCGAAGGCATCCACGACCGCTTCGTCGCGGCGATGGCCGAGCGCCTGAACAGCCTGTCGGTCGACGACGCGCTCAAGGCCGGCGTGCATATCGGCCCGGTGGTCGACCAGAGCCAGCTCGACCAGGACCTGCGCTACATCAAGATCGGCCAGGACGAGGGCGCCAAGCTCGCCTTCGGCGGCGAGCTGCTCAAGCGCGAGACCCCCGGCCATTACCTGCAGCCGGCGCTGTTCACCGAAGCCAACAACAGCATGCGCATCGCGCGCGAGGAGATCTTCGGACCGGTCGCCGCGGTCATCCGCGCCAAGAACTACGAAGAGGCGCTGGCGATCTCCAACGACACCGAGTTCGGCCTCGCCTCCGGCATCTGCACCACCAGCCTGAAATACGCCTCGCACTACAAGCGCAACAGCGAGGCTGGCATGGTGATGGTCAATCTTCCGACCGCCGGCGTCGACTATCACGTGCCGTTCGGCGGCCGGAAAGGCTCGAGCTACGGCGCCCGCGAACAGGGCTCCTACGCGCGCGAGTTCTACACGACGGTGAAGACGGCCTATACGTTCCCGGGCTGATAGGCCGATCTCGTAGGGTGGGCAAAGCGAAGCGTGCCCACGCATACGTTCGATGAAAAGATGGTGGGCACGGCGCGTTGCGCCTTTGCCGATCCTACGGTTTCTACAAATCCGGAGTCCTCCCATGGACCAGGACGTTGCAGCGAAAGAGCAGCCCCGCTACATCAAGCTCAACGAACGCGACAATGTCGCGATCGTGGTCAATGATTTCGGGCTTCCCGCCGGCTCCCGCTTCGCCAGCGGACTGACGCTGCGCGCCTTCGTGCCACAGGGGCACAAGACGGCGCTGGTCGACATCGCGCAAGACCAGCCGATCATCCGCTATGGCGAGATCATCGGCTACGCGCTGTCGCCGATCCTTGCCGGCGACTGGGTGGACGAGGCGCGTATCCGCATGCCGGAGGCCCCTGACCTCGACAAGCTCGAGATCTCCACCGCCGTCCCCGCGCCGCTGCCGCCGCTCGAAGGCTTCACCTTCGAAGGCTATCGCAATCCCGACGGCTCTGTCGGCACCAAGAACATTTTGGGCATCTCCTCCTCCGTGCAATGCGTCAAGGGCACGATGGAATATGCGGTCAAGCGCATCCGCGCCGAGCTGCTGCCGAGATATCCTGGTGTCGATGACGTCGTGCCGCTGACCCATGCCTATGGCTGCGGCGTCGCCATCAATGCGCCCGACGCGGTGGTGCCGATCCGCACGCTGCAGAATCTCGCGCTCAACCCGAATTTCGGCGGCGAGATCCTCGTCGTCGGCCTCGGCTGCGAGAAGCTTGCGCCCGAGCGGCTGGTGCCGGAGGGCGTCAGCGATGCCATCGTGCGGATGCAGGACGAAGCCTTCGACGGCTTTGGCGCGATCGTCGAGGCGATCATGACCCAGGCCGAGGCGCGGCTGAAGGTGCTCAACGCCCGCAAGCGCGAGACCTGCCCGGCCTCCGATCTCGTCATCGGGCTGCAATGCGGCGGCAGCGACGCCTTCTCCGGCGTCACCGCCAATCCCGCCGTCGGCTTCGCCGCGGATCTCCTGGTGCGCGCCGGCGCGACCGTGATGTTCTCGGAAGTGACCGAGGTGCGCGACGCGATCCAGCTGCTCACGCGACGCGCCGTCAACCAGGACGTCGGCCGCGCGCTGGTGCGCGAGATGGCCTGGTACGATTCCTATCTCGCCCGCGGCGGCGCCGACCGCAGCGCCAACACCACGCCCGGCAACAAGAAGGGCGGCCTCGCCAACATCGTCGAGAAGTCGCTCGGCTCGATCGTGAAGTCGGGCTCCTCGGCCATCACCGGCGTGCTCTCGCCCGGCGAGAAGGCGACGCAGAAGGGCATGCTGTTTGCGGCAACGCCGGCCTCGGACTTCATCTGCGGCACGCTCCAGCTCGCCTCCGGCATGACCTTGCAGGTATTCACCACCGGCCGCGGCACGCCTTACGGCCTTGCGGCTGCGCCCGTGATCAAGGTCGCGACCCGCAGCGAGCTGGCGCGGCGCTGGAAGGACCTGATCGATTTCGACGCCGGCAGCATTGCCACCGGCGCGAAGACCATCGAGGAGTGCGGCTGGGACCTGTTCCGACTGATCCTCGACGTCGCCTCCGGCCGCACCAAGCCATGGTCGGACCGCTGGGGCATCCACAACGATCTCACCCTGTTCAATCCGGCACCGGTGACCTGAGCGCCGACGATCCGGCTCACGGCCCCCCGATCAAGTGCATGTCACCGAACGTGACGGGTAGGCTGCGCGCAATGAGGTCGACGACTGCGGCACGCAAGCGTTCGCTCGATGCAGAAGCGCCCAGCGCCTCGTCGACCGGCCCGCTCGGACCGGCCAGCTGCACGGTGCCGGTATTGTCGAGCGGCCCGGCCGCCCGCTTCTCGATCACGTTGAACGACTTGCCGTCGACGACGCGGACTTCGTACAGCGCGTGGATCAGGCCGTAATCCGCAAGCAGCGTCCGGTATTGGGCAAGGCCGACGCCCTCGACGCTGCGGCCGTTTCCAAGTTTCGATCGCGCCCGGGTGATGACGATGTAGGCGTCCAACCCTTGGGGGGTGACGTCGCTGCGAACCAGTTCCTTGAACGGATCGCTGCGCAGGAGATTGACCGGCGCCACCGCCGAATCCCTGATCGCGGCGAACGCGGCGCGCCTGTAGCTCACCGGCTGCACGCGAAAGC
Source organism: Bradyrhizobium sp. WBOS08 (assembly GCF_024585125.1). Classification (NCBI taxonomy): domain Bacteria; kingdom Pseudomonadati; phylum Pseudomonadota; class Alphaproteobacteria; order Hyphomicrobiales; family Nitrobacteraceae; genus Bradyrhizobium; species Bradyrhizobium sp. WBOS08. Next base: position 1,384,698 of record NZ_CP028988.1, read on the forward strand.
GTCCGTCCAGCAGCCTGGTCGCCTGCTGAACGATCAACTCGTCCAGCGCCCAGGCGCTGATCGACAGGCTTTGCGCGGTGGCGTCCGGCCGGGTCAGACCGGCTTGCGTCAGGCTCATCTCCTCGCCGATGGCGGAGACGATGCCGACCGTCTTGAGCGCCTGAATACGGCTGGCGCGGGTCTCGAATGCCGCGGCGGCACCGAGCGCGACGCACGCGGCCGCGAGGCCGATCCATAGAAATGCGATGCGGCGCATGGCGGGCTACCGAATCCTGAAATCGAACGAATAGGACGCGCCGAGGCCGACCGTCGTCTGGTTCGACGACCCACGCAGCTTCACCAGCGGGCTGTCCGCGGCATCGCCGAGCAGCTTCTCGTATTCGACATAGGCGTGGACCTCCCATTGCGGATCGATGCGATAGGAGATCTGGCTGCCGAAGCCGACCGAGTGCGCGCCGCTCTTCGCATCGTACATCGGCAATCCCGATGCCAGCGCCTGCGCCGCATCGACGCCGAAATAAGGCGCGGTCGCCTTGCTGCTCTTCCAGGTGAAGCGCGGGCCGGCCGAGATCGTCAGCCTTTGAATCAGCGGCACGATGACGTCGGCGGAGGCGTCAGCGACCGTGCCGGTGTGGCCGCCGATGCCCTGGCGCAATTCGCCGCGCAAGCGTAGCCAGTCGACCGGGTAATATTCGACGAAGCCGCCAAGCTCATAGGCAGCCTTGACGTCGCCGAGGCCGGTCAGCTCGGCATATCTGTCGGCCTTGCGCGCGGCGACGTATTTGAACGCAGGTCCCGCTCGAAAATTGCCGACGTCGAGCAGCGCGATGCTGGCGCTGTCGCGCGGCCCGCGAAACTGTTCGATCGATCCGGCGCGGCGAATCGAGAAGATTGGGATCGGCATGAACTTGCCGTTCTTCGATCCGACGAAGTCCGGCATGTACTGTCCGCCGATGCCGACCATGACGGTCCAGTTTCCAGTCGGCGAGGGCAGCATCGGCAGATCGAATGGCGGAGCCGGCAGCGTGAACGCGGTCTTTGCCGCGGTCTGCGCCGATGCGGATTGAGGGATCGTCAGGGTCGCGCCGAGCGCGGCAAGCACGGCGGTCGTCAGCCGCGCAGTCACCGTGAGGCGGAGAGCGGCTTCGTCAGGATAAGTCATTACGGGGCCCCGGACCGGCCTTGTGGCCTGGTCGACTGATGTGGTTCGGAGCCCAGCATGTGGCCCGGCAAAATTGCCCCAAGATTGCAAGGCGGGAGCCGCTGGCCGATCCGCCGCCGGAGGCAGATCGCGGGGCCACCGAAGCAACATTGCACGAACATTGCCGGGACTCTCTCACGCGTCCAAATTTCGAGCGCCGGCATCGCTCGGCTCCTTGGAGCCTGCCTTTTATTCGCCAAGCTGGCTGCCTTAATGGGAACTCTGCGACGAGCCGAGGCGCCAGATTTCGGCCGGGGAGCGTCACGCTCGGGGATGTGCTGCCCCAGCAGAGTTCAAGGACGACCCGCGTGCGCTCCCTCGTGATCGAAGACGAACCGCAGATCGGCGCCTATGTCAGCCGCCTGCTCGGACAATTGCACGGCGTAGTCGACGTCGTCGGCTCGATTGCCGATGCCCGTCAGGCGCTGGACAACTTCAAATATGATCTCGCGATCGTCGACCGCATGCTGCCCGACGGGGACGCGCTCCAGGTGGTCACGGCGCTGAGCCGGTCGCCGGAACGTCCCGCGATCATCATGCTGACATCCAAGGACGCCAAGGAGGACGTCGTCGACGGCCTCAACGGGGGTGCCGACGACTATCTCGGCAAGCCGTTCGAGCCGCAGGAGCTGCTTGCGCGGGTGCGGGCGGTGCTGCGGCGGCCCAGGCTGCTTGCACCGTCGGTGCTGTCGATCGGCAATGTCGAGCTGCACCTCGGCAGCAACGAGGCGGTGGTCGCGGGCTGCAAGATCCTGCTGCGGCGGCGCGAGGCGCTGATCCTCGGAGCGCTGCTGATGCGGCGCGACCGCGTCGTTACCCGCGCCGCGCTGATCGAGGAAATCTACGGCTTCGACGACGAGATCGAGTCCAACACGCTCGAGGCACAGGTCTCGCGCCTGAGGAAGAAGCTCACCGAGCTCGGCGGTGACGTCGAGATCCGCAGCATGCGCGGCATCGGTTACATTCTGCGGCTGGCGACACCGCGATGAGGTCGATCGCCCGGACCTTTTCGCTCTCGCTCGGCATCGCCGCGACGACGATCTTCCTGAGCATGCTCGGCATCTTCATCTGGCGATATCCGACCGAGGAACACGAGTTCAGGTCTTGTCAGGTCGTGGCTGCTATTCTCGATCGCGCGACGGTCATCGAAGGACAAAAACTGACGGTCCGTTCGACTCCTGCCCTCGAGGAATTGAAGGCGGACAGCCCAAACCTCTGGTACGTCGTGTCCGTAGGCGAGTTGGTCAGCGAGTATGGCAGCGAACATCGGCCCGCCCTTCCCTTCGTGTTTCCCTACCACGGGCCCGTCGGCACGTCCGTCTTCAGCACCCTCGACCAGAACAGCACTTTCTGTCTCTCCGCCGTACAACGGGGCTCGGTGCGGCTCGGGATGATGGTTGGCGAGCCACGGGTCCGCTTCGGCCGGATTGCAAGGACGTTTCTCCTCCGTAGGGTCTTTTCGATCTTCCTCGTGGCGCTGGCCTTTGCCGCAACCGTTGCCGTCGGCTCGGCGCTTGCTGCACGCTACGTCTCGCGCAGCATCGAGCGGGTCGCGCGTCGCGCGCTCGCGATCGATCCGTCGGCGCCGCAAGGCTTGATATCCCTGTCGGAGGTCCCCCGCGAGCTGAAGCCCCTGGTCGAGGCGTTGAACCGCGCCTTCGGCGAGATCGACGCCTATATCCGGATGCAGCGCCGCTTTCTCGGCAATGCCGCTCATCAGCTCCGCACCCCGCTGACGCTGCTGCGCGCGAAGATCGAGGACGTGCCTGACCCAGCCCTGAAGGCCGAGCTGGTGCGCGACATCAGGCGCCTGACGTCGCTGGTGTCCGCCATGCTCGACCTGGCGCGCCTGCAAAACCACACGATCGAGAAGCGGCCGATCGATCTCGGCGACATCGCCCGGGACGTATTGGCCGATTTCGGTCCCTCCGCCCTGGACGCCGGCATTGAGCTTTCGCTCGAGCAGGCCGGGCAAGGTCCGTTCACCGTGCAAGGCGTGGACGCAGCGGTGCGGAGCGCGCTCGCCAATCTGGTCGGCAATGCACTCATCCACGCCCGTGGCGCACGACGCATCACGGCCACGCTGAGCCGCGAGGGCATCTCGATCGACGATGACGGCGCAGGCCTGCCCGATGGCGCGGAGCGCGGCTTGATCGAGCCGTTTCAGACCGGCGACAGCGCCGGCGGTGGCGCCGGCCTCGGCCTGTCGATCGTCCGCGAGATCATGGCCGCCCATGGCGGCGAGCTGGTCATCTCCTCCGCACCCGGCCGCGGCACGACCATGAGCCTGCGCTTTCCCGTGAGCGCAGTGCCGACCCGATCTCCGCACCTGGAGCTGCAGACCGGCTAACTGCGAGCTGCGTCGATCGATGCCGCGAAACCGTCCGGAAACATTGACGCTGAAGACTTCGTCGCCGTTTCATCCTGTCGCATCACGCAATCAAATAGATGCGCTCGCGGCCACACGATTGTTCGCACGCGAGCGAACCTGTTCCTGCATCGTCACGACCAAACCTCCGATTGACACCTTTCAACGGAGCTTTTCCAATGCGTTTTCTCTCGATGATTGCCATCGCCGGCGCCGTGATTGCGAGCTCGGCCGCGTTGGCCGACGAGCTTCCCTCCTACGAAGTGACGTCGTATCCGATCACGCCGACGCAGGTTCGGGTGCTCGGCGGCGCCGGCGTGGAGGAGCAGTCGGTCGCGCCAGCGATGATCGTCTCCGGCATGCCGGCTTCGCCCGTACAGCTTTCCGTGCTGTCGCCGCGGATCAAGCAGCTCGCGAGCGCAGGTTCGGAGAGCGCGGCACGCTAAAGCGAATTGGCTTAGGTTGAATCCATTGTTGCGACTCGATCACCTCTCCCGCTTGCTTGCGGGAGATGTCGCGACGAAGGCGCGGGTGAGGGCTTTCTCCTCTTGGGGATAGTCCCATTGCGGAAGCACCCTCTCCCCAACCTTCTCCCGCAAGTGAGAGAGGGAGCGCACTTCCATCGTTGCGCGATCACATTTCATCGCGCTTTAACTGCCTACGTCATGCTGCCCGGCATGAAGCAGCGCACGCGCGGATGACCTTCGATGTAATGCTTCCACACCATGGTGCGACCGATCTTGTTCGGCACGGTGATGACGGCACCGTCGGGCACCACGACCCATTTGTTCGTCGATGCGGACGCGGTAGCGGCCACGATCGGACTCCCAATCGACGTCGGCAATGATGTAACCGTCGGCGTCGGTGCAGCACTGGCCGAATTCGCTATGCAGGCTTTCGAACCAGGGCTTGAGCGGTGAGTTGGCGTAGCGCCCGTCGTCGCGCGCCTGTGCCGAGAATGCCAGAAGCGCCGTCACCACCAGCAGCGTCGCTGCGCACAGACTTGGAAATTTCATCTCGTCGTCCCGCGATCAAAATGATCAGTGCGGGGGGACAGTGCCGTCGCTTGCGCGCGCCTTGAATCAGGCGCGGCACCGACGACTCGTTCCCCCAGCTGACGACGAGTATGCAAATCCGCTGCTAGCGCGCATTCCGGCGAACTACTGCCGCACGGCGCGACGCCATGCGCGTCTTCTAGGGATGCGGCCTGGGATCAAAATCCGAGGCCCGTGCGACGACGCTGAGAAATAGCCAAGCCAGCCTATTGCTTGGCCGGCGCCATCATGCCGCCGCCCTTCTTCGCCGGCGCCGTTTGCTTGGTGGCCGTGGCCTGCGCGGGCAGATATTTTGCCACGATGGCGGGATCGACCTGGGCGATGTTGGCGTCAGGCAGGCGCGTCCAGGTCTCGTCCTTGCCGAGCAGCGAAATGCCGAGATAGCCGCGCAGGGTCAGGGTCTGACCGTCGGGACTGACCTTCATGTTGGCCTTCCAGATCTGCCCGTCGCGCGGATTGAGCACGTTGCCGCCTTCGTACTTCAAGCCTTCGCGCTTCATGTTGCGGACGAAGGAGATGCCGAGCACCGGCGCGTTCTTGCGGTCATCGGTGCACTTGCTGCAGACCTCGTTTGGATCGTCGCCGGGGCGCGGGAAGGTCTTTGCGATCACGCCTTCGAAGACGCCGTTGCGGTCGACGAAGAGAAACCATCCGACCGTCCTGCCGTCTTCGACCTTCTGCCACAGGCCCGCCGCCGTGGGCTCGGCTGTCTGCGCCGCAGACGGCCTCACCGTCGCGAGCGACAATGCGAGCGCGAGGAAGGAGAGCAGCCGCAGGCTGGAGAAATTCCGCATGAGATCACCTTGTTATTCCACGACCGGAATGGCCGCAGACTACGGCGATTTCGCGAACGGTTCCAGCACCAGAAACATGGGGCATGCCTTCCCGCCCCCGTCGCCGTCAGTTGACACCGAGCTTCTTTTGCAGGCTGGAGGACGAGGTCGTGTATTGGAACACGAGCCGCTTCTCCGGATAGACGTAGCGATGGGCTTTTTGCGACATCAGCGCGCCCTCGTGGAAGCCGCACAGGATCAGCTTGATCTTGCCGGGATAGGTGTTGATGTCGCCGATCGCGAAGATGCCGGGAACGTTGGTCTCGAACGCGGAGGTCTCGACCGGCACCAGGTTGTTCTCCAGCGCGATGCCCCAGTTCGCGACCGGACCCAGCTTCATGGTCAGCCCGAAGAACGGCAGCATGGTGTCGCAGGCGACCTCGGTGATGCTGTTGTCGTTGCCCTTGACGGTGGCACCGGTGAGCTTGCCGTCGGCGCCTGACAGCGCGGTGACCTGGCCGAGCTTCAGATCCATCTTGCCGCCGGCAACCAGTGCGCGCATCTGCTCGACGCTGTGGGGCGCGGCGCGAAACTCGTCGCGGCGGTGCAGCAGCGTGATGCGCTTGGCGATGGGATGCAGATTGAGCGTCCAGTCGAGCGCGGAATCGCCGCCGCCGACGACCAGCACGTTCTTGTCGCGGAACGTTTCCATCTTGCGCACCGCGTAATGCACCGAGGTGCCTTCATAGGCCTCGATGCCCGGCACCGGCGGACGCTTGGGCTGGAACGAGCCGCCGCCGGCCGCGATCACCAGCACCTTGCATTCGAACACCTTGCCGGCGTCCGTGGTGCAGCGAAACAGGGAATCGCCGATCTTCTCCACGGTCTCGACCATCTCGCCGAGATGGAAGGTCGGATGGAACGGCTTGATCTGCTCCATCAGCGCGTCGGTGAGGCCCTGCCCCGAGACCTGCGGAATGCCGGGAATGTCATAGATCGGCTTTTCCGGATAGAGCTCGGCGCACTGGCCGCCGACCTTGTCGAGGATGTCGACGAAATGCGCCTTCATGTCGAGAAGGCCAAGCTCGAAGGCGGCGAACAGACCGCAGGGGCCGGCGCCAATAATCAGCACATCGGTTTTGATCGCGTCGCTCATGTCGTCTCTTTGTCTGTCGCTATCTGTTGGACGGCGCCCTTTGGGCCGAGGTGACCCTTGCCTGTCTAGCCAACGGGGATGGATCAGGGAAGGCATAAAAGCGGGAGCGCCCCGCGGCCGCGCCCACTTGCCGGGGCAGCATAACTGGGCTGTAACCACCAAGGATATGACGGAGATCAATCGGTGAACGCACCAAGTCGCCTCGATACGACGCCGCGCCTGGAGGACTTCCCCTACCGCCTCAGCGACAACGTCCGCTTCGGCGACCTCGATCCGAACCAGCACGTCAACAACGCGGTCTACGCCACCTATTTCGAGACCGGCCGCGTCACGCTGATGAAGCTGCCGGAATATGGCCTGACGCCACCGGGCCTCGCCTGGATCATGGTGCGCCTCGACATGCATTTTCGCGCCGAGCTGCGTTGGCCGGGCACCATCGAGCTCGGCCTCGGCGTCGTGAAGCTGGGACGCACGTCCGTGACCTTCGAGCAGGTCGTGTTCTCGGAAGGAAAATGCGTCGCCTCGGCGACGTCGGTCGGCGTCTTGCTCGACGAGGCGACGCGCCGGCCGGCCCCGCTGACCCCTGAGGTGATCGAGAAATTCAGACCCTGGCACAAGCGCGGCATCGAGGTCGCGCCGCCGAGCGGCTAGTCTTGTCGTGGGACGATCAGGCCTGGCGTTCCGGCGTCGTCACGACGAGACCGTCGAGATCGTCGGTGACCTTGATCTGGCAGGACAGGCGCGAATTCGGGCGCACGTCGAAGCCGAAGTCGAGCATGTCCTCTTCCATCGGGGTCGGGCTGCCGACCTTCTCGCGCCAGGCTTCGTCGACATAGACATGGCAGGTCGCGCAGGCGCAGGCGCCGCCGCATTCGGCCTCGACCCCGGGAATGCTGTTGCGGATCGCGGCTTCCATCACGGTTGCGCCGTTCTCGATTTCCACCGTGCGGGTTTCGCCCTTGTGGTCGACAAAGTGAATCTTGGCCATGTGTGCTCGTGTTGCCGCGGTGCTGGGAATGAAGGAGGGTCCGGGCTGTCCTATAACGGGTCGATCAGCCCGGCGCCATAGGGTTTTGATGCGAAGTGAATGCCGCTTTGCGGCAAGAAAATGCGTCAAAACAAGAGGCTAAGACAAGAGCCTGGTATCCGGCTCGGCCGCGCGGTCTCAAGCCTTCAGGATCGCCTCGATGGCGGCGCGGGCCTCGGTCACGGCCTCCTTCAGCGCGGCGAAGGCGTGACGCTCGTTATGGCCGATCTGGATCGCGGTCTCCAGGCTCGCGGCGGCATCGGCCACCGCAAAGGCGCCGATCCCGCGCGCCGACCCCTTGAGCTTGTGGGCAAGCGCGCCGGCCTCGGCCGGCAAGCCTGCCATCGCCGCCACCAAGCGCACTGCCTGCTCGGCGAACATGGCCAGCACTTCCTGCTCCAGCTCGGCGTCGCCGAGCGTCATCCGGGAGAGATGGTCGAGGTCGAGCGGGCTGTCGATGGGTGCAAGCGGGGGCGAGGGCATCCAGTCCATCCGTTGCAGTTCAGGCGTCATGGCGAAAAGCCCCGGCATCGCGCGACGGTTCCGCCGGTCCGGCGGTCAGTTCACCTCACCCAAGCATGGAAATGGTTAACGAAATGTTTGGGCGCGCAGACGCAGTTCTGCCCGTTTATTGACGAAAAGTTGCCGCAATCGGCCGAGTCCGGTGGAGAATTTCATTTATTGCTAAGGCGTTACGGCGTGATCTTGTTAACGATGATTAAGAATGTCTTAATCGCGGGCATTTCATTCGCGACGCTCTGCCAATAGGATGTTGCGGAAATTGGCGGACAAGCCGTCCGGGTGGGGACGGCTCGGAGATCCGCGCAAGCGGCATGATCCGGTCTGTGGGCTTGCGCAGGGCGCAGGGCTCGCGGGGGGACGCGTACAAGTAACGAGGGCTCGGACTGAACATGGCGAACACTCCGAAAAAGGTCAAAGACCCCACAGAAGTCGCGCTTTCTGCAATCCAGGAAGCCCTCAACATCAGCGACACCGCTGCGGATACCAGCCGCAACGCCGCGATGCGCAGCGAGACGGCGCCCCCGGTGACGCCTCCGGCCTTCGACGAGCCGAGCTTCGAGCCGCGCCCTGCCGCGAACGAACGCTCGACCGTGTTCGACCCGGTCGAGGAGCCGCGCGCCTCGCGTCGCGCCGCCAACGACGACCGCGAGACCATCGGCCAGCTGCTGCAGGCGCTGCAGAAGGGCCGCCCTGCCCGCAGCGTCTATACCTTCGCCACCATCTTCGCCGGCGTTTGGCTCGCCGCCTGTGCCGCGCTGACGTTCGGCTTCCTGCCCTCGATCCAGGCCGCCATGGGCCAGAGCGGCGGCGTGCTCGTCATCGCCGGCCTGATCGCGATGTTCTTCGCGCCGATCATGCTGTTCTACTTCCTCGCCAGCCTGGTCTGGCGCGGCCAGGAAATGCGCATGATCGCGCAGGCAATGGCGCAGGTCGCGATCCGCTTCTCCGAGCCCGAGGGCTCGGCCTCCGATTCCATGGTCACCGTCGGCCAGGCCATCCGCCGCGAAGTCGCGGCGATGGGCGACGGCATCGAGCGCGCGATCGCGCGCGCCGGCGAGCTCGAGACGCTGGTCGCCAACGAGGTCGCGGCGCTCGAACGCGCCTATTCCGACAACGAAGTGCGCATCCGCGCCCTGCTCCAGGACATCGCGCATCAACGCGACAACCTGGTCGGCCAGGCCGAGCAGGTCCGCAGCGCCATCTCCGGCGTGCAGATCGATCTGCGCCACGACATCGCGCTGATCTCGGACGCGATCGCCTCGCGCGTCGACGAGGTCGCCAAGTCCATCACCGGCGCGCTGGAAGAGCGCGGCGCCCACATCACCAGCGCGCTGAGCAATGCCGGCGACAACATGATCCTGGCGCTCGGCGAGCGCGGCGGCGACCTGCTCGACCGCCTCGAAGAGGCCAGCAACGAGACCACGCGCGCCGTGCTCGACGCCAGCGAGCGGCTGACCACCAGCCTCAACTTCAAGACCGGCCATGTCCACGACGAGTTCGTCGACCTCGCCGACCGCGTCCACGAGATGCTGAACGAGCGCATCGACCGCATCACCGGCGAATTCGAGCAGCGCTCCGCTGCGATCGTCGACGGCATCTCCGAGCGCACCGAGCAGGTGCACGACAGCCTGAAGAATTCGTCCGACTCGCTGCTGCTCGAGCTCGAGCTGCGCTCCAACGACCTTTCCGCCAAGATCGACGACGCCGGCAACCGCCTCGCCGGCCAGATCATGACGAGCGGCGACAAGGCGAGCGAGGCGCTCGACGCCACCGTCAACACCCTGGTCGCCAAGGTCGTCAGCCAGACCGAGACCGCGCACGATTCGCTGTCGCTGCAGATGAGCGCGTTCGACGAACTGGTCAGGAACCAGGGCACCGAGCTGGTCGAGAAATTCGCCCGCGATTCCGGCACGCTGGGCGCCCTGATCACGCGCCACATCTCCGAGTTCGACCGCACCGTGAAGACCTTCGGCGGCGAGATCGTCGAACGCATGGGCCAGCGCACGCAGGACATCCATGAGTCGCTGAAGACCTATGTCGACAATTTCGACACCCGCTTCACCGCCAACGGCGGCGAGATCACCGCGATCCTCGACCAGCGCCTGGCGCAGTTCGAGACCACCATCGGCGAACGCGTCAGCAATTTCGACGCCTCGCTGAACGGCAAGATCACCGGCCTCGATTCCACGATCGGAGGCCACATCAAGACCTTCGACGAGCAGCTCGGCGGCCGCGTCACCGCGCTCGAGCAATCCTTCGACAGCCGTGCGAAGTCGATGACCGAGACGATCGACGGGCGCATCAACACGCTCGCCTCGTCGCTGACCGACGGCGCCGCCCAGGCGATCCAGTCGATCGACAGCCGCCTCACCCACCTCACCAGCACGCTGACCGATGGTGCGTCGCAGGCCGTCGAAACCATCGATGCGCGCCTCAACCACCTCACGAGCACGCTGACCGACGGCGCGTCGCAAACCATCCAGACGATCGACACCCGTCTGACCCACCTCACCACGACGCTCACCGGCGGCGCCTCGCAGGCGCTCGAGTCCATCGACAGCCGCCTCACCTACCTGACCACCTCGGTGACGAACGGCGCATCGCAGGCCGTGCAGTCGATCGACACGCGCCTGACGCTGCTGACCTCGACGCTGACGGACGGCACCGCGCAGGCGATCGAAGCGGTCGACCGCCGCATTACCGGCGTCACCGAGATCATCGACGGCCGCAGCATGCACCTGACCGACACGGTCACCGCGCGCTTCCAGGAGATCCAGCAGGCCATCGAGACCAAGGTCGGCTCGGTCGCGAGCGACATCGACGTGCGCGTGGCGCAGTTCGAGGACCTGCTCGGCTCGCGCGTCGAGGCCGTTGCCGGCCGCATCGAGAGCAGCGGCCGTCAGGCCAGCGAGGACATGATGTCCCGCGCCGAGATGATTTCGACCGCGATCCGCTCGCATGTCGAGGACGCCGAGCGCTCGCTCACCAACCTCGTCGTCAACACCAGCGAGACGATCCAGACCGGCGCTCGCGCCGCCCAGCAGTCGCTGATGACGGTCTCCTCCGACGTCAACGCCCAGCTCAAGATGACCTCCGCCGAGGTCGAGCGCGCATTGACCGCGGCCGGCACCGGTTCTGCGAACTCGATCCTGAGCAGCGCCCGCGAGGCGCAGTCGACCCTGGTCGCGGCGTCGGGCGAAGCCTCCACCCAGATCAAGGGGCTCGCGGCCGACGTCGAACGCACGCTATCGGCGGCAGGCTCGGCCACCGCAGCCTCGATCCTGGCCGGCGCGCGCGAGGTGCAGACCACCCTCGTCACGGCGTCCTCGGACGCGGCCAACCACGTCAAGACGCTCACCGCCGACGTGCAGCGCTCGCTGTCGCTGGCCGGCACCACCACGGCGGAATCGATCACCGCCGGCGCCCGCGACGCGCAGAGCGCGCTGATCGCGGCCTCGACCGAGACCGCCAACCAGATCAAGGCGCTGTCCTCGGACGTGCAGCGCTCGCTCACCATGGCCGGCACCTCGACGGCCGAAACCATCATGAGCGGCGCCCGCGAGGCCCAGAGCACGCTGGTCACGGCATCCTCGGATGCGGCGAACCAGGTCAAGTCGCTCGCGGCCGAGGTGCATCGTTCGCTCTCGCAGGTCGGCCAGTCGACCGCCGAGACCATCACCACCAGCGCCCGCGACGCCCAGAGCACCCTGCTCACGGTCTCGGCCGAGCAGACCAGCCAGGTCCGCTCGCTCGCGGCCGAGATGCAGCGCGCGCTGGCGACCGCCGGCGGCGCCACCATCGAGGCGCTGACCAGCGGCGTACGCGAGGCCCAGGGCACGCTGATCTCGGCTTCGACCGACGCCGCGACCCAGATCAAGTCGCTGACCACCGACATCGAGCGCACGCTGACCGCGGTCGGCGCCGACACCGCCTCGACCATCCTCAACAGCGCCCGTGAGGCCCAGACCTCGCTGACCTCGACCTCGGCGGACGCCGCGAGCCAGATCCGCACGATCTCGACCGAGATCGAGCGCACGCTGAGCGCGGCCGCCGCCAACGCGACCAACGACATCCAGACCAGCGCGCTCAACGCCCAGAACGCGCTGATCTCGGCCTCCAACGAGGCCAGCTCGCGGGTCAAGTCGAGCTCGGCCGACGTCGAACGTTCGGTGCTCGCCGCCAGCTCCAGCTTCGGCCAGGCCATGACCGGCAAGACCGACGAGATCGTCACCTACGTGCAGCAGCAGGCCGACCGCCTGTCGAACATGATCGACGCCAAGCGCGGCGCCCTGGTCGACGCGATCGGCTCGAAGACCAGCCAGCTCACGCTCGACATCGATCGCGTCACCTCGGACGCGCTGAAGTCGATCGAGACGCGCGGCCAGGCCTTCTCGCAGACCATGATGGGCAACGGCTCGGAAGTCGCCCGCACCATCAACGCGGCGAGCGAGATCGCCACCAGCGCGGTCGGCAAGTCGCTCAAGGACCTCGAGCAGGCCTCGCGTTCGGCGATCGACCAGTCGCGCCAGGTCTCGGTCGCGGCCGTCACCGAGATGCAGGAGACCAGCAAGATCCTGCGCACCGACACCGTAGCGCTGTTCGAGCGTCTGCGCGAAGGCAACATCCTGCTCCAGGAAGTGCTGACCGGTGCGCACGACAACCTCAACTCGCTGGAGCGGGCGCTGGTGACGCGCGTCGCCGACTTCGTCTCGGCGATGAACGACGTCACCTCGCGCAACGGCGCGGCGACGCAGAACCTGGAAGAGCAGCTCAACGTCTTCAACAGCAAGACCACGAAGGCGCTGCAGGATCTCGGCGAGCTGTCGACCCAGTTCGACGCGCACGGCAAGGCGCTGGTCGAGGCCGCGCAGGTCGTCGAGCAGAGCAACAAGAACACCACCGCCTCGCTCGCCGAGCGCAAGCAGGCGCTGGAATCGCTGGTCACCACGATCGACCTGCGCACCGCCGATCTCGACCAGCGGCTGTCGCGCTTCACCGGCCTGCTCGATGAATCGCTGGCCGCGGCCGAGGAGCGTGCCCGCGACATCGCCCGCGTCGTCGCCGAGACCGCCGGCGCCGGCTCGGCCGCGATCACCCGCCAGTTCGAGGCGGTGCGCGTGGCCTCCGAGGAGGAGCACCGCCAGACCATCGAGGCGATGCACGACATCTACCGCCAGACCACCGACGAGGCGGACGCGATGTTCAAGCAGTCGACCGAGAAGTTCACCAACCTCGTCGCCAGCATGAAGCAGATGGCCCTCGAGATGCACAACGAGCTCGAAGCCACCCGCAACGAGCTGCGCCGCGGCGTGCTCGAGATGCCGCAGGAGGCCGCCGAGAGCACCGCGCAGATGCGCAAGGTGATCGTCGACCAGATCGAGGCGCTCGCCGAGCTGAACCGCATCGTGGCCCAGCACGGCCGCGGCCTCGACGTCACCACGGCGGGCCGCGCCTCCGTCGCCGTGCATCGCCAGGAAGAGCCGGTGATGGCCGTTGCGGCCGCTCGCGCGACCGAGACCCGCATGCGCGACACCGGCAGCGCCTCCACGCTGCCGCCGCCGGACCTCGGCATGCCGGCCGCGCGCCGCACCGAAGCGCCGCCGGTCGCGCCTTCCGGCAACGACCAGGGCCGTGACGGCTGGCTGTCGGACCTGCTCAGCCGGACCGACGCCAATCAGGGCGCCCCGACCGGACGTGAGGCTCCCCGTGGCCGCCCCGCGCCGCAGCCGCAGGCCCCGCAGGCCAGCAGCAATCCGCTGGAATCGCTGTCGCTCGACATCGGCCGGCTGATGGACCGCAACCTTGCCGCCGAGATGTGGGACCGCTACCAGCGCGGCGAGAACAAGGCCTTCACCAAGCGCCTCTACACGCCCGCCGGCCAGAAGGCCTTCGACGAGGTCGCCCGCAAGTACCGCGCCGACCGCAACTTCAAGGGCACGGTCGACCGCTACGTCGCCGAGTTCGAGCGCCTGCTCGACGAAGTCGCCCGCGACGGCCGCGGCCCGCAGGAGCTGCGCAGCCACCTGACCTCGGAGACGGGGCTGGTGTACACGCTGCTCGCGCATGCGGCGGGCCGGCTGGGGTGAGCGGCAGCTCGCCAATAGCGAGTAGCGAATAGCGAATGAAAAACGGAGGCCTCGCGGCCTCCGTTCTTGTTTGCTCGGTTCTCGTGCCCCGGACGCAGCGCAGCGCTATCCCGGCGATGCGAAGCATCGTCCGGTCGGCGGTGCGCTGCAGAGCCGGGGCCCATGTCTCCGCGTGAACCGTGTTGCCGCCTGGGTCCCGGCTCTGCGCAGCAACGCTGACGCGTTGCCGCTTGTCCGGGACACGAGACCTACGATGACGGCAGTGCAAAGTGCGAGCTCGCCAGCTCCTACCGCCTCGGCGCGGGACCGGGCGCCGCCCTCGGCGGCTCGGGCGGCGGTGCAGGCTGTGACGAGTTACTGGCGCCGAACAGGACGCGGGTCGGGTTGCGGTCGAAATTGTTCACGGCGCGGCTGATGTCGCCGAGGGTGCGGCGGCCGTCGGCCATCAGCGCGCCGGAGCGCTTGTCGAAATCGTCGGCGAGCTCGCGGATCGACTTCACCGCCTGGAACAGCTCGCCGCCGTCCTTGCCGCCGGCCAGCGTGTTGAGGCCGAGCATGAGATTGTCGGCCTTGAGCATGACGCCGTCGACCTTGGCCATCACGCCGTCGATCTTCTCAGAATTGCGCGCCAGCGAGTTGGTGAAGGTCTCCAGGTTCTTCAGCGAGTTCTTCACCGATTCCTGATTGTCGGCGACGATCTTGTTGACGTTCTGCAGCGTGGCGCGGATCGCCTCGGTGACGTCCTGCAGCTTGTTGGGATCGGCGGTGAGGGTCGGGATGCCGTCCTGGTCGAGCGGCGGCGGGGCCGCAGCTTCGTCGCCGCCCTTGAGCGAGATCGCGGCGACGCCGGTGAGGCCCTGGAATTCGAGGCCGACCAAGGTGTCCTTGCGGATCGGGGCGTTGTTCTCGATCATGGCGAGTGCGACAACCCGCCGCGGATTGTCCAGCTTCACCGAGACCACCTCGCCCACCCGGATACCGTTGAAGTTGACGCTACCGCCGTTGCGCAGGCCCGCCGCCGGCCCCTCGAACACGACGCGCAAGGGGCTGCGCTGCTTGGTGGTGTGCAGCGACTGAAACCACAGCACGAAGCCGATCGCCGCGGCGATCACCGCCAGCGTGAACGACCCGATCAAGATGTAGTTCGCCCGCGTTTCCATCAGGTGCTCCGGCTACTCAAGTCATGACCGCGCGGGCGCGCTTGCCATGGAAATACTGCCTCAACCAGGGATGCTGCGAGGCCTGCATGTCGGCGATCGACCCTGCCGCAATGATCTTACCGTTCCCTAAAACGGCGATGCGGTCACATGCTGTGTATAGGCTGTCGAGGTCGTGGGTTACCATGAAAACCGTCAGCCCCAAAGTGCGTTGGAGCGTCCTGACCAGCTCGTCGAAGTCGCCGGCGCCGATGGGATCGAGGCCCGAGGTCGGCTCGTCCAGGAAGACGAGGTCCGGATCGAGCGACAGCGCCCGGGCCAGCGCCACGCGCTTGATCATGCCGCCGGAGAGCTCCGAGGGAAAGCGCTCGGCCACTTCCGGCTTGAGGCCGACCATGGCGAGCTTGGCCATGGTGATCTCGTCCATCAGCCGCTGCGAGACCCGCAGATATTCGCGCATCGGAAACTGGATGTTCTGCCGCACGGTCAGCGAGGAGAACAGCGCGCCCTGCTGGAACAGGACGCCCCAGCGCCGCTCGACGTTGCGGCGCTGCGAGGTGCTCGAGGAATCCAGGTCGACGCCGAACACTTCGATCGAGCCTGCGACCTTCGGCACGAGGCCGATGATAGTGCGCGTCAAGACAGATTTGCCCGCGCCCGACGGGCCGACAAATCCCAGAATATCGCCGCGCTTGACGTCGAGGTTGAGGCCATCGAGCACGCGCGTTTCGCCGAACTGCACGGTGATGCCGCGGACGCGGATGATGGGATCCTGAATTTCGCCTGCCATCGTCACATCCCGATCGAGGCAAAGAAGATGGCGAACACGCCGTCCATCACGATGACGAAGAAGATGCCCTTCACCACCGAGGCCGTGGTGTGCTGGCCCAGCGATTCCGCGCTGCCCTGCACGGCAAGCCCTTCGACGCAAGCAACGATGCCGATCACGGCCGCCATCACCGGGGCCTTGACGATGCCGACGATGAAATGATCGATCGAGATGGCGTCGCGCAGGCGCAGCAGGAAGGCCTCCGGCTCGACGCCGCCATAGAGCCAGGCTACCAGCCCGCCGCCATAGAGCGCGGCCATGGCGCCGAGGAAAGCCAGGATCGGCAGCGCCAGGACCAGCGCCATCATTCGCGGCAGCACCAGCACCTCGATCGGATCGAAGCCCATGGTGCGCAGCGCGTCGATCTCCTCGCGCATCTTCATCGAGCCGAGCTCGGCGGTGTAGGCGCTGCCCGAGCGGCCCGCGACCATGATCGCAACCAGCAGCACACCGATCTCGCGCAGCACCAGCACGCCGAGCATGTCGACCACGAAGATGTCGGCGCCGAACCGCCTGAAGTGGAAGATGCCTTGCTGGGCGATGATGCAGCCGATCAGGAAGGTGATCAGCACGATGATCGGCACCGCGCGCCAGCAGACCTGCTCCATGTGGTGGACGGTCGAGGTCAGGCGGAACGAGCGCGGATGGATCAGGACGCGAAACCATGCCGCGAGCACGGCACCGAGCATGTCGACGAGGCCCGCGACCGTCCCGGCCAGGCCGGCCACGGTCCGGCCGATCTGCTCCAGCATGCCGCCGATGGTGATCGGGCTGCTGTCGACCACCGCCCCCGCCCTGACCCGCCGCACCTCGTCGACGAGGCTGGAATAATTGGCGGACAACCCTGCGATCTGGGCCTCGGCGGCGCCTTGGGTCAGGCTGCGGCGCAGCCGCTCGATCAGCCAGGCGCCGAAGGTGTCGAGCTTGGCGACTTCGGAAACGTCGATGAAGATGCTTTGCGGGCCGCCGGCGAGCTTCTCGGCGTCGGCCACCATCCGTTCCAGCACCGGCGCGAAGCTCGCGGTCCAGGTCCCAGTGGCGCAAAGTGCCAGCGCGTTGCCCTTGGCAATCCGTTCCAGCTTCGGATCGCTATCCAAATGTCCGCTCCCGTACCGGGGCGGAGAAAATCACAGAGTTGCGCACGCGCCCTTACCCAGAGAAGGTATCCCCAAGTGGTTAATTTTAGTTGCTAGAGGTAACTAGCAGGTTCAGATTTCGCCAGAGTTCAAAATGACTTCCATGAAATTTGCCTCCCTGGCGGCGCGAATCGAGCGCTTCCCCATCGCGGGCAGCTTCACCATCAGCCGCGGGGCCAAAACCGAGGCCGTGACCGTCATGGTGGAGGTGAGCCGGGACGGGCTGACCGGCCGCGGCGAGTGCGTGCCCTATCCCCGCTATGACGAGACGCCCGAGGCGACGCTGGCGGCCATCCAGGCCATGCAGCAGGCCGTCGCCGACGGTATCTCACGGCAGGCGCTTCAGGCCGCCATGGCGCCCGGCGCAGCCCGCAACGCCCTGGATTGCGCCCTGATCGACCTCGAGGCCAAGGCGGCGGGCTTGCGGGCCTGGAACCTGCTCGAGCGTCCTGTGCCGGGCGAGCGCACCACCGCCTACACGATCTCGTTGGGGACCCCCGAGGCCATGGCCGCCGCGACCGCCAAGGCGGCGCACCGGCCGCTGCTCAAGATCAAGCTCGGCGGCGACGGCGATCCCGAGCGGATCGCGGCGGTGCGCAAGGCCGCGCCCGAATCCGAGCTGATCGTCGATGCCAACGAGGCCTGGACCGAAGCCAATCTGGAAGCCAACCTCGCCGCCTGCGCCGCCGTCGGCGTCACCCTGGTGGAGCAGCCGCTGCCGGCGGGCCGGGACGAGGCGCTGGCGCGGATCAGGCGGCCGCTCGCGGTCTGCGCCGACGAGAGCGTGCATGACCGCTCCTCGCTTGCTCCCTTGCGCGAGCGCTACGACGCCGTGAACATCAAGCTCGACAAGACCGGCGGCCTCACCGAGGCGCTCGCGATGGCCGATGCGGCGCAGGCGCTCGGCTTCGAGATCATGATCGGCTGCATGGTCGCGAGCTCGCTGTCGATGGCCCCGGCCATGCTGGTGACGCCGCAGGCGCGCTTCGTCGATCTCGACGGCCCGCTGCTGCTCGCGCGCGACCGCGACCACGGGCTGCGTTACGACGACAGCCTGGTCTATCCGCCGGACGCCTCGCTCTGGGGCTGAACCATGAGCCGGTGCCGCGCCGACCAGATCAGCAGCGCGCCGCCCGCGGCCATCGCCGCCATGACGTAGTACAGGTCGTCGCCGATGCGGGCGTAGATCGCGCCTGACGCGATCGAGGTGGTGGCGCCCAACAGGCCGTTGCAGGCGGCGTAATAGCCCTGCCCGCGTGCGATCTGATGCGGCGGCACGCGCTGCACCAGGAGATTCATCGTGCCGACGATGGTCATGCCGAAGGTGAAGCCGTGGCCGAGCTGCACGATCGCGAGCAGCGCCAGCGGCGGCTCGTTCGCGGTGACGATCCAGCGCACCACGGCACTAAGCCCTCCGATCGCAATCATGGTGGAGGGATGCAGCGAGAAGCGCGGCGACAGCGCGAACACGACGATCTCCGCGATCACGCCCAGCGTCCACAGCCCCGCGATCGTCAGCCCGCTGATCCCGTGGAGCTGCCAGTTGATGGCCGAGAAGGTGTAATAGGCGACGTGGCTGCCCTGGATCAGCGCCGCCGAGACGATGACGGCCCAGAAGCCGGCATCGCGCAGCAGCGCCTTGCCCGCATGCCTCTCCGCCGTCTTGCGCCTGAGATCGTGGAGCGGCTGAAGCAGCAGGCTGGCCGCGACCGCAACGATGGCCCATGCGACGATGATCCAGATCAGGTCGCGCGCGGCGATGACGTCGACGAGATAGCCGCAGGCGAGCGAGCCCGCGGCGAACGCCGCCGAGCCCCACAGCCGCAACGGTCCGTAATCGAGCCCGTAACGGGCGACGCCGCGCAGCGCATAGGCGTCGGTCAGCGGCATCGTCGGCGTCCACATCATGCAGGTCAGCGCATAGATCAGGAATAGTGCCAGCGGCTGCTGCTGCAGGCCGACCGCCGTAAACCCGATCGCGGTCGCCAGCACCGACAGCATCATGGCCGCGCGGATCGCCTGTCGCTTCTCGGCAAAGGCGGTCACCTGCGGCAAGGTGGTGAAGCGGGTGATCGCCGGCAGCGCGTTGATCAGCCCGATCCAGGCCGCGTCGATGCCGATCGCCTTCAGCCACACCGGAAAGAACGGCAGATGCGTGCCCGAAACCGCGAACACGGCCGAATAGAACAGGGCGAGGCTGACGGCGAATCGCCGCTTCCTCGATGCCGCGATGGGGATTTGTGATTCGGACTGCATCAAACCAATTGCGATTCGGTCGATATCGTGGTGATCGTTACAGTAACGCGTAGTGATTTGCGCGACGAGATCGTCATGGCCAACGAAGCATTCGCCCTCTCGCCTATGTCTGCCCGCGCGGCCGAGCCGAACGAGCAGGATTACGACGCGATCCGCGAGGCCTTCATGGAGACCGCGCGCGGCCGCTGGTTCCTCGGCGAATACGCCAAGCGCAACCGCAATGCCGACACGCGCATGGTGCTCGACGCGGTCGCCAAGATCGAGGAAACCCTTGCGGCGCAGCGGCAACCCGTCGTCGAGGACCGCCTGCCCGAGGCGCTGGTCGAGATCCGCCGCGCGATCCGCGAGGCCGAGACCATTGCGCTTGCGGCGTTCGACCCCGCGGCCATCGAAGCCAGCCTCGCGCCGATTCCGCGCGGGGTGCGCATCATCAAGGAG
The DNA here is from genome assembly GCF_024585125.1 of Bradyrhizobium sp. WBOS08. NCBI lineage: Bacteria > Pseudomonadati > Pseudomonadota > Alphaproteobacteria > Hyphomicrobiales > Nitrobacteraceae > Bradyrhizobium > Bradyrhizobium sp. WBOS08. The sequence continues at coordinate 1,404,702 of NZ_CP028988.1, forward strand.
ATCTCCTGGCGCTGGCGCGAGATCGGCGCCGACGGGCGAATCTGCGACCTCATTGATTCGCAACTCGCCTCGATCGAGGCCGCCTGCGGTCAGGCCCAGGCCATCGATCCCCGCGTCGAGCTCAGGATCGCCTTCGATCTGCTGAAGGATCGGGTCGAGCAGACCGAGGGCGGCGCAACGAAGCCGGCAGCTTCCCCGGCTCCGGTGCAGGAGGCGCCGTCATCCGTCACCGGAGCGCCTGTCGAGACCGCGCCGGAAGCGATGGCCGCCGAAACACCCGTGGCTTTTACGGAGACGGCGCAGGAGGTCGCGCCAGCTCCCGAGCCGCAAGCAGCCATGGAAGCGGCCGGCGCTGCCGATGCGTTCGCCGTGGCCGAGCAGGCAACGGACACGGCGGTCGCGACGGAGATCGCGGCCGATAGCCAGGTCGCTGTCGAAAACGCCGCGCTCGACCAGGCCGCGCCGGAACATGTCGCGCGTGCAGATGCCGCGCCTGATGACGTCTCGTTTGAAGAGCCGGCAGCTGAATCCACCGCCTTGTCGGACGTCGCCGACGCGCTCGCGCTCGATGCTGCCGCGCAGGCCGAGGACGATGCCGTGCTCGAGGCCATCGCGCTGGAGATGGCCGCGCCCGATCCGGAGTTCGACGAGATCATCGCACTGGGCGAGATGGACGCGGCCGTTCCGGAGCCTAGTCTCGCGGAGACCGCAGCGCCTGTCGCTGCCGAGCCGATCGCGCCTCAGCCGGTCGTCGCTCCCGTGGTCGAAGAGCCCGCCGACGCGCCGATATCGATGGACTCGCTTGCGCGCCTCACCGACGCCATCGCGGAGGCCGCCGCCGAGGTGAGGGAGCAGCCGGCCCCGGCGATGGCGGCCAGTGCCATCTTCGCCGCGGCCCCGGCTACGACGCTGCCGACGCCCTCGCCCGTGCCGGAGCCCTCGCTCGGTGCCACTAGCCCTCGCTCGGTGCCACTATCCTCGCCAGCGGCATCCTGCAAAAGCCCCGCGCCCCCGCCAACGACCCCCTCGCCCCGATCCGCCGCATGACCCAGGCCGAGAAGATCGCGTTCTTCTCGTAAGGGAAACATCGTGTCCCGGACAAGCTGCAACGCGCCAGCGTTGCGGCGCAGAGCCGGGGCCCAGAGGCCGCAATCTCAGTCGCAACATGGCCCCCGGCTCAGCAGCGCACCGCTGAAGAAGCGCTGCGCTGCGTCCGGGGCACGGGAATGAGGGAAAGAGGCACACGCGCTCACGGCATCGTCATTGCGAGCGCAGCGAAGCAATCCAGAGTTCTTTCCGCGGGGGGATTCCGGATTGCTTCGCTGCGCTCGCAATGACGTGCTGGAGCAGCGAGCGTTACGCAATCACCCGCAATTCCACACCGCCCCGATCGGCGTGCGGGTCCAGCACGGGCCGAAGCTGCCGCCGTTGTAGCGGCCGCCGTTGAAGCCGGGGCGGCCGAAATAGTGCCACTCGCCGTCCCAGCGGTAATATTGCGGAACCGGATCGATGTACCAGTGGCGGCGCTCGTTGCGCGCCAGACGCCGCATCGCGTCCTTCTGCTTGTAGAGCGGGATGCTGTTGCTCAGCGGCTGGCGATAGCCCGGCAGGAACCCGTAGCCTTTCCAGACCGGCTTGGGACGCTTTTGCGCAGGCTCGGCGGGCGCGACCGCCGGCAGCAGAGACAGGACGACGGCAACAAATAGACACATGAGGCGAGACATGAGGTGACAATAGACAGTCGGCTCGAGACACGCCATTCAAATTCGAGTGCGGGATGTTTCGCCGCTTCTCCTGATCAGCCGCGCCGGCTAGGCTGCGAGACTCGCACGAGCGTTGCGATCACGGCTTGCATGATCCGGAGTGAGTGAATGTCGGAGACCCCGCGCGTCGGCGCCTTTGCGATCGTTCCCAGCAACGATCTTCCTGCGGCGATACCGTTCTGGGAACGTCTCGGCTTTGCGCGCACCGGCGGCGACGCCGGCTATGTCATCATGAGCGGCTGGGGATGCGAGGTGCATCTCACACAGGCTGGCGATGACCCATGGCGCGTGCCGGCGCACAATCCCTTTGGCGTCTTCATCCGCACGCCCGAGGTCGAGGCCATCGCCGCGCGCGTCGACGATCTCATCATCCGTCCCGGCGGCGTCCTGCGGCACCGGGAATGGGGCATGTATGAGTTCGGCATCAACGGCCCTGACGGCCTCCTCGTTAGGATCGGCTGGCCCTCGGCGCTGATGAGGCCCGCTAGCTGATCACGCCCTTCCTGATCAGGAAACAGCCATAGCCCCTGCTGTCGCCGACCTGCACCACGCCGAAACCAGCCGCGGCCGCGCGGTAGAAATCCGCCCGCGAGAGCTTGCCGGGACTGACCGGACCGCCGCTGGCGCGTTCGATCTCGGCGAGCACCGCGCGCTGCACCTCGGGTACGCGATCGGGATCATCGACCGGCATCATCACGCGCACCGGATCGGGATCGAAATCGTCGAGCGGATAGACCGACATGATGGCGCGGACGGCCGTCTCCATCGTCATGCCCGGCAACTGGATCAGCCGCTGCGACGATGTGCTGCGAGCGATAGCCGTGGCCGGGTGGTTGGCGTCGACGACCACGAGATCGTCGCCGTGGCCCATGGAGGCCAGCAGCCAGAGCAGGTCGGGCGTCAGGATCGGATCGATCGATTTCAGCATGTGACGGCGGCTCCTCTCAGCGCTCGCTAACCATAGCAGGTTCCAAGCGTGATTCAGATCACGTCCGTCATCATGGTGACAGGGATCACGGACCTCGCGCTCGAACGCGGCCAGGCTTGGTCGCAACCAATCTCGTATCGAGATGAGTGCCAAAGGAGCACGCCATGTTCCGCCTAAAGCCTTTGCTGATGACCGCCGGCCTCGTGGGAAGCCTGTTCGGCTTCACCTGCGGGCCCGTTTCCGCGCAAGTCGCCCCGGTCCAGCCTGCCCCCACCGCGCTGCAAGGCCCGGAGCAGCGGGTGGCGCTGGTGATCGGCAATGCGAACTACCAGAACGCGCCGCAGCTGGCGAACCCCGACGATGACGCCCAGTCGATCGCGCAGTTCCTGAACTCCGCCGGCTTCGAGGTCGTCGCAGCGACCGACCTGACCCAGAACGACATGCTGCGTGTCGTCCAGGACTTCTCCGCCAAGGTCGCTTCGCGCGGTCCGAACACGGTGGCGATGGTCTATTACGCCGGCCACGGCGTGCAGCTCGCCGGCGAGAACTATCTCGTTCCGGTCGACGCCAAGGTCTCCAGCCCGACCGAGCTCGTCAACAATTCGGTGCGCCTCGTCGACGTGATGTCGACACTGGAGACGATCCCGAGCCGCATGCGCATCGTCATCCTCGATGCCTGCCGCAACAACCCGTTCCCTGAAGTCAACGACGCCGGCCGCGGCCTTGCCATCGTCGACGCGCCGAACGGCTCGATCGTCGGTTACTCGACCGCGCCGGGCGCCGAGGCGCTCGACGGCACGAGCGGCCACAGCCCGTACACCCAGGCCTTCCTGAACGTGGCGCGCGAGCCCAACGTGCCGATCGAGCAGTTGTTCAAGCGCGTCCGCCTGCAGGTCAACCAGACCACCAGCGGCGCGCAGATCCCGTGGGAGAGCTCCTCGCTGACGAGCGACTTCACCTTCTTCGGTGACACCGCTGTCGCTGCCAACCGCGCGCCGGTAAAAGCGCCGGTGGTGCAGATGGCCTCCAACCTGCCCAGCCGTTCGACGCGCCAGGCCTATGACTACGTCGTGTCCGAGGGCCGGCCGGAATATTATCAGGAGTTCATCCGGATGTATCCGCACGACCCGCTGTGCGACCATGTCCGCTGGCTGCTCAACAACATCCTGATCTCGCAGGCCTGGCACAAGACCGTGCTGGCGAACTCGCCAGTCGCGTACAAGAGCTTCTATGACAGCTACGGCAACAGCCCCTATGCGCAGGTCGCGCTGAAGCTGCAGGCGCAGCCGAAGCAGATCCCCTTGATGCAGGCGACCAAGTTCCTGGCGCCGCAGACCATTGCCCCTACCTTCAAGATCGGCAATCTCGGCCAGCCGAAATACATGCCGCTGCTGCAGCAGGGCAATGGCGGCGGTCAGCTCAATGGCAACCTGCCGATCGTGCAGAAGCCGATCGACGGCAATGTCATCGGCAAGCCCGGCAATGGCGGCCAGATCGTCAACCTGCCCTCGGGCAACAACAACCAGCAAAACGGCACGCCGTCGCAGACCCCGGGCAAGATCGTCACCCTGCCCGCGCCGACCAATACCAACACCAACAAGGGCGGCATCGGCAAGATCGTGACGCTGCCTGCGACCAACAACAAGCCGGGCGGCGGCAACGTCAATGGCAAGCCGGGCAAAATCGTGAGCATGCCGGTGAACGTCGGCAAGGGCGGCTCGACGATCGACGCAAAGCCGGTCGTTCAGACCCAGGGCCTGCCGATCCGCGTCAACAACGGCAACACCGGCATCGTGAAGCCCAACAACAACCCGGTGAACAAGGTGCAGAACAGCGTTCAGACCAACCGTCCGCAGCTCAACACCACGCCGAGCCGCATGGTCAACAGCAACAACAACTTCCGGCAGTCGATGAACCAGGCGCCGAGCATGAGCAATGGCGGCAATCGCCGCAGCGGCTTCATGCGCTGATCGCGCGGAGCAGTCGGTGCGCTCCCTCCCCCGCCTGCGGGGGAGGGTTGGGGAGAGGGTGTTTCCGCAACGGGACAATCTCCAAGACAAGACGAAGGGGCAGAGCGGTGACGCTCTGCCCCTTCGTCATCTCAGCCATTGAACGTCGTCATTCCGGGAGGCGCTTCGCTCGCAATGACGAGGAGAGGTCTCGTAGGGTGGACAAAGCGAAGCGTGCCCACGTCGTCTCTCTTTGGAATCACGGAAAGGTGGTGGGCACGGCGCTTTGCGCCTTTGCCCACCCTGTACCCTTGAGAGGTTCGAGACGGCCTTTTGGAGTAGACTGGCCGTGCGGGCCGATCCGCCGGGAGCAGCCTTGCCCACCTGTGCCTTGAGCACCGACGTAGGAACCGCGCCCCCAGATGCTGTCCAGGATGCCGAAGGCACCGGCAACGCCGGCGCAACGCGTCCTGGACTGCATCGAGCACGGCGCTACCATATCGCTCAAGGGCGATCTCCCCTTGACCACGGGTAGGAGGTCCTACGGCACTGGATTGCTTCGCCGAAAGCGCGGGCCCGGAATGACGGCTAGGCCACCAGTTCGCCGAACAGATCCGCATCGACATTGCCGCCGGAGAGCACGATGACGACGTTCTTGCCGGCGACGTCGAGACGTCCCGCCAGCAGGGCGGCAAGACCCACCGCGCCGCCCGGCTCCACCACCAGCTTGAGCTCGCGATAGGCGAAGGCGACGGCGGCGCCGACCTCACCATCGGAAGCCGTGACGCCGCGTGCCAGCAGCTTGCTGTTGATCGCAAAGGTCATCTCGCCGGGGATCAGGGCCATCAGCGCATCGCAGATGGTGCGGCCCGCGGGCCCGTGCGGCTCGCGATGACCCGCGCTCAGCGAAATGCCGTGATCGTCGAACGCCTCGGGCTCGGCCACCACGATCTCGGCGAGCGGATAACGTGCCTTCACCGCGGTCGCGACGCCCGCGATCAGGCCGCCGCCGGACGCCGGTGCCACCACGATGTCGGGGGAAAGGCCAAGCGTTGCCATGTCCTCCGCGATCTCGCGGCCGGCGGTGCCCTGCCCTGCGATCACGAACGGATCGTCGTAGGGCCTCACCAGCGTCGCGCCGCGCTTCTCGGCGATGCCGCGCGAGATCGCCTCGCGGTCGTCCTTGTCGCGATCATAGAGCACGACCTCGGCGCCGTAGGATTTGGTGCGCTCGCGCTTGGACAGCGGCGCATCCGCCGGCATCACGATGGTCGCCTGCATGTCGAGGATTTTTGCCGCCGCCGCCACGCCCTGGGCGTGGTTGCCGGAGGAGAACGCGACGACGCCGCCGGCGCGCTTGTCCTGCGGGATCGAGAACACCTTGTTGAAGGCGCCGCGGAACTTGAAGGAGCCGGTGCGCTGGAGCATCTCCGGCTTCAGGAAGACTTTGGCGCCAACCCGCTCGTTGAGCACCGGAAAGGACAACAGCGGGGTGCGGATGGCGTAGGGCGCGATCACGCGCGCTGCGGCGTCGATGTCGGCGGGGCCGATCGGGAGAAGCTGTTCGGTCATATCAGACCTTATCGCGGCCATCGAGCCGCGGGCAAGACACCTCCGCGCGAGGAATCTTCCCTTCAGGCGACGAAGCGCGGCTGTTCCGTGCCGTCCCGGCCCGGCAGCAAGGCCCCCACCGCCTGGATATTATCAACAAAAGCCCTCGCCGAGGCTTCCCAGGTGTAATTGGCGGCGAATTCGACACAGTCCTGCCGGGAGATGTCGAGCGCCGCAAAGCAGGCGTTGCGCAGGTCGTGATCGAGGGCGCCGACCGGGGCGGCGCCGATCACGTCGCGGGGGCCCTTCACCGGAAAGGCCGCGACCGGCAGCCCGCTCGCCAGCGCCTCCAATAGCACCAGGCCGAACGTATCGGTCTTGCTCGGGAACACGAACACGTCGGCCGCCGCATAGATGTCTGCCAAGGCCTCGCCGTGCTTCTCGCCGAGGAAGATCGCATCGGGATAGGCCTCTTCCAGCGCGGCGCGCGCCGGGCCGTCGCCCACGATCACCTTTGTGCCGGGCAGATCGAGATCGAGGAACGCTTCGAGATTCTTCTCCACCGCGACGCGGCCGACCGACAGGAACACCGGTGCCGGCAGGCAGAGGTCGATGGCGCGCGGGTGGAACACGTTTGTGTCGACGCCGCGCGGCCACAACAGGACTTTGTCGAAACCGCGCTCGGCCAGTTCGCAGGCGAGCGCAGGCGTTGCCGCCATCACGGCACGACTGGGAGCATGGAAGCGGCGCAGCGCCCGCCAGATCAGGGAGCCCGGAACCGGCACGCGGGCGCGGACATATTCTGGAAAGCGCGTGTGGAAGCTGGTCGTGAACGGCAGCCGGCGCTGGCGGCAATAGCGGCGGACCATCAGGCCGATCGGCCCTTCGGTCGCGATGTGGATGCTGTCCGGGCGCGCCTCCTCGATCAGCCTGGCAATCCGAGCCGGGCGCGGCATCGCCAGCCGTACGTCGCGATAGCTCGGCATCGCGAAGGTGCGGAACGATTGCGGCGTCAGGAACGTGAACGCAACCCCGGAACCCTCGACGTCAAGCCCTTCGGCCGCGTCCGCGAGCTTGGTCAGCGTCCGAACCACACCGTTGACTTGCGGGTGCCAGGCGTCGGTCGCGACCAGGATGCGCATCGGGCGGCCTCCGTTATGCGGCTCTGGCTGCAACCTGCGGCACGGCCACCGGCTTCTGCAGATGATCCGCCCAGGTGATGATCTCGAAACGGCCGTCGTCGTGCTCGACGAGCGCGGTGTAGCTCTCGACCCAGTCGCCGCAATTCATGTAGCGAATGTCGCCCTCGTCGCGGATCACGGCATAGTGGATGTGGCCGCAGATCACCCCGTCAGCGTCGTGACGCCGCGCCTCGGCGGCGAGCGCCTGCTCGAACGCGCCGATATAATTGACCGCGTTCTTGACCTTCTGCTTGGCCCATTGCGACAGCGACCAATAGGGCACCTTGAACAAGCGGCGGAAGAAGTTGACGAGGCGATTCATCTGGATCGCGAAATCGTAGGCCTTGTCGCCGAGATGGGCGAGCCAGCGCGCGTTCTGCACCACGAGATCGAAGATGTCGCCGTGGATGACGAGATAGCGCTTGCCGTCGGCGCCGGTGTGAACGGTGTTCTCGACCACGTCGATGCCGCCGAAATGCGTGCCGTAGTAGTTGCGCAGGAACTCGTCGTGATTGCCGGGGATGTAGATGACCTTGGCACCCTTGCGCGCCTTGCGCAAAAGCTTCTGGACCAGATCATTGTGCGATTGCGGCCAATGCCAGCTCGATTTCAGCGCCCAGCCGTCGACGATGTCGCCGACCAGATAGATCGTGTCGGCATCGTGGTAGCGCAGGAAGTCGAGCAGAAGATCGGCTTGAGAACCGCGGGCTCCGAGATGAACGTCGGAGATGAACAACGTGCGAAAGCGCCGCTCGGGGCCCTCGTCACTCACATCGTAACTTCCCATGCGCCAGCCTGTAACAATGTCCCGTGACAGGGGGATGACCGGTTGAACCCTTGAGGCACCTCTAGATACGAATCACGCCTAGCCTCGCCCTCCCTGCGAATATCAGTCGCATGCGACAATCAGGCGACGGCGCCGCAGAAGGTGATCGTCATGAGGTGATCGTCCTGCCCGGGCTTGTCCCGCCTGCGCGGCCGTAGCCGCTTCGGCGCGGCGAAGGCCCGGGCATCCACGTTCTTCGTGCTGCGTGGCAAGGCGTGGATGGCCGGGGACAGGCCCGCCCATGACGATGTGGGGGCTAGCGTGTCCCCAAAGTGCGCGCGGCGGCGCTCCCGCGCGCCCGCGTCAGTAGAACTTGTGAAAATGATGGATCGGGCCGTGCCCGTGTCCGACGCTGAAGCGGTCGGCGGCGGCGATCGCCGCGCTGATCCAGGTCTTGGCGTTGCGCACGGCGCTTGCCAGATCCTCGCCCTTGGCGAGCCCGGCCGCGACCGCCGAGGACAGCGAGCAGCCGGTGCCATGGGTGTTGCGGGTCGCCACGCGCGGCGCTGCCAGCGCGAGCGTTCCCTCGCCGCTGACGAGATAGTCGGTGCTCTCGGCGCCCTCGCCGTGCCCGCCCTTAATCAGAACCGCACGGCAGCCGAGCGCCAGCAGGCGCCGCCCCTGGCTTTCGATCTCGGCTTCGCTTGCCGCGACCGGCTCGTCGAGCAGCGCCGCGGCCTCCGGCAGATTGGGCGTGATCACCGACGCCAGCGGTATCAGTTTTGTGCGCAGCGCATTGACGGCCTCCGCGGCGAGCAGGCGATCCCCCGACGTCGCCACCATCACGGGATCGAGCACGACATGCCCCGGCGACCAGCGCAACAATGCGGCCGCGATCGCCTCGATGCTGGTGACCTGGGCCACCATGCCGATCTTCACCGCGCCGACGTCGAGATCGGAGAACACCGCATCGATCTGCTCGGTGACGAACGATGCCGGCACGGCGTGGATGCCGGTGACGCCGCGCGTGTTCTGAGCCGTCAGTGCCGTAATGGCGGAAGCGCCATAGACGCCGAGCGCGGCAAACGTCTTCAGGTCGGCCTGGATGCCGGCGCCGCCGCTGGAATCGGAGCCGGCGATGGTGAGTGCGACCGGAGTCGTCATCGCCGGGCACCTTTGCTGGATACGGACACCGCCATGGCCTGTCCTAGCGCGACCGCAGAATAGCGGCAAGGCCTTGGGCCGGCCGCCGGCTGCTAGCAAGCCCGCTTGCTAAATCGTGCCGGGTTTGGCCTATTAGCCGGAACAATACGCTTTCGGAGTGCCCGCGATGGTTCCTTTTTTCGTCCAGATCAAATGTAAGCTCGGCCAGTCCTACACGGTGGCCAATGCGCTTGCCGAAGCCGAGATCGCCTCCGAGATCTACTCCACGGCCGGCCAATACGACCTGCTCGTGAAGTTCTACGTCGACAAGGACACCGACATCGGCCATTTCGTCAACGAGAAGGTGCAGGTGCTGCCGGGCATCCAGGACACCCTCACCATCATCACGTTCAAGGCGTTTGGTACGAGCTAGCCCCCCGCTTCCTTGCGCTTCGGTCGCGGCGGACCGTCCACCGGCGGCAGCGATTTGAGATACTCCGCCATCGCCGCAATATCCTCGTCGGGCAGTTGCGAGGTGTTCTTGATCACGCGCGTCATCGCGCCGCCGACGCTGTCGCCGTCGGGCAATTCGCCGTTCTTGAGGAAATAAGCGATATCCTTCACGCTCCACTCGCCGAGGCGCTTCTGGGTGATGTTGGGCACCCAGCCCTCGCCTTCGGGATTGGGCCCGCCAGCGAAACGCTGGCTCGAGATGATGCCGCCCAGCGCGTTGCGCGGGCTGTGGCATTCGGCGCAATGGCCAAAGCTGTTGACGAGATAGGCGCCGCGATTGAGTTGCGGTGACTTGCTGCTGTCGGCGGTGAATGGCTTGTCATCCAGAAACAGGAACTTCCAGATGCCGACATTGCGCCTGACGTCGAAGGGAAACTGCATGTCGTGGTCGCGCACCTTGCCGGTCACGGGCGGCAGCGTCTTCAAGTAGGCGAAGAGATCGAGCACGTCCTCACGCCTGGCGTGCTGATAGGACGTGTAGGGGAAGGCGGGAAAATAATGCTGCCCGCCCGGCGACACGCCGTGCATCACCGCGTTGACGAAGTCGGTGTCCGTCCATCTGCCGATGCCATCGTTCGGATCCGGAGAGATGTTCGGCGCATAGAACGTTCCGAACGGCGACTTGATCGCGACGCCGCCACCGAGCCTGCCACGATCGGGCTGGTCGGGCGTGGCATGGCAAGACGCGCAGCCTCCGGCGTTGAACATCACCTCGCCATTGGCAAGGTTGGCCACATGGGCCGGCGCGTTGCCCGCCGCCGCTACCCTCGGCGCGCTGAGCCACCAATAGGCGCCGGCGGCAACGAGCGCCGCGAGCAGCCCGATGAGAATTGTTCGTTGCAACATGCAGATCCATTCAATCGTCGCGGCGAACTTATGACCGATGTCGTCGCGGCTCCAGCCACGAAGAATTTAGCCCGCCTCGGCCGGACACGGGAATAAACTGAAATGCCGGCTGTTGGAAGTTTGCCAGCCCGAACGGGTTCAGCAGGGAGAATGTCATGAACAAGACCGTCATTGCCGCCCTGGCGCTCGGTGCCGTGACCTTCGCAGGCCCAGCCAGCGCCGAAAAGCTCAAGGCAACCCTCGACGGCAAGTCCGAGGTGCCGCCAACCGCCGGCAGCGGCACCGGAACCGCCGAACTGAACTATGATGCCGCCAGCAAGAAGCTGTCCTGGACCGTCACTTATTCCGGACTCTCCGGCCCAGCCACCGCCGCGCATTTCCACGGGCCCGCCGAAGCCGGCAAGAATGCCGGCGTCGCGGTCGCGATCCCGAATGCGGCCGCAAGCCCGGTCAAGGGCGAAGCGACGCTGACGGATGCGCAGGCCGCCGATCTGCTTGGCGGCAAGTACTACATCAACATCCACACCGCGGCCAATCCGGGCGGCGAGATCCGCGGTCAGGTGACGAAGTAAGCCGCAACGCTGCTTCGGCGCGAAGGCCGGGCGCAGGGAGGGGCATCCGGTTTTCGATCCGAGGGCAGCGAACGTCTGATGAGTTGAGGCTTGATCGCTCAGCGACGGAAGTGCGCTCCCTCCCCCGCTTGCGGGGGAGGGTTGGGGAGAGGGTGTCTCCGCGCAGAGATTATTGAGAATGACTGAGGACGTCCCTGCGCGGCAAGAGCCCTCACCCGCCGCGCTCTGCGAGCGCGGCGGCCTCTCCCGCAAGCGGGAGAGGCGGAGCAAGCCTCGAACCGCGTTCAACCAACAACCATTCCGCTCAAGCCGCGTTCAGCGCCTGCGCGAGGTCGGCGATCAGGTCGGACGGGTTCTCGATGCCGATCGACAGCCGGATGGTGGAATCGAGCACGCCGATCTTGTGGCGGATGTCGGCGGGAACGCCGGAATGGGTCATGGTCGCTGGCAGGCTCGCAAGCGACTCGGTGCCGCCGAGGCTCACCGCCAGCTTGAGGATCTGCAGCGCGTTGAGAAACTTCACTGCCGCGTCCTTGCCGCCGACGATGTCGAACGAGAAGGTCGATCCCGCCCCGAGGCACTGCCGCGCGAACACGCGGCCCGCCGCCGACGCCTCCTCGTGATGACCGAGATAATGGACCTTGGCCACCTTGGGGTGATCGCGCAGATAATCCGCCACGAGGCGCGCGTTGCTGTTGGCCTTCTCCATGCGCAGGCTCAGCGTCTCCAGCGAGCGGTTGATCATCCAGCAGGAATGCGGATCGAGCTGGGTGCCGATGGCGCCGCGCAGCGCCTTGATACCCTTCATGATCGCCTTCGATCCGAGCGCGGCGCCCGCGATCAGGTCGGAGTGACCGCCGACATATTTGGTCAGCGAATACAGCGACAGGTCCGCGCCGTGCTCGATCGGGCGCTGAAACACCGGGCCGAGCAGCGTATTGTCGCAGGCGATCACCGGCGTGTGCCCCTGCGTCTTTCCGATGGACTCGGCGACACGCCGGATCATGGCGACATCGACCAGGCCGTTGGTCGGGTTGGCCGGGGTTTCGATCAGGATCATCGAAACGCGGCCCTTGGCCATGGCCTCCTCCGCGGCCTGCGTGACGGCTGCTTCGTCGATCCCGTCGGCGAAGCCGACGGCGCCGATCGACAGCCGCGCAAGCGTGTTGGTCAGCAGCGTTTCGGTCCCGCCGTAGAGCGGCTGCGAGTGCAAAATGACGTCGCCGGGGCGGACGAAGGCGAGGATCGTGGTGGCGATCGCCGCCATGCCGGACGAGAACAGCGCGCAGCTCTCGGTGCGTTCGTAGATCGCGAGCCTGTCCTCGACGATCTCGCTGTTGGGATGATTGAAGCGCGAATAGACCAAGCCCGCGCCCATGCCTGCGGGCGGCTCGCGCCGGCCGGCGACGTAATCGAAGAAGTCCTGCCCGTCATCGGCCGTCTTGAACACGAAGGTGGAAGTCAGGAACACCGGCGGCTTGATGGCGCCTTCCGACAATTGCGGGTCATAGCCATAGGTCAGCATCAGCGTTTCGGGATGCAGCATGTGGTTGCCTATGTGCGTCTTCGACGGAAACGGTTTTGCCATGGCCTGTCTCGCTGTTGATTGAGATCCTCGCCGCGCGCTTGAACTCCCGACGTCATGAGGCAATCGGGAAAGAGACGCGACTCATCGCATCAACGCCGCGGCCGCTGCTGCGAACATAACCGTTCGGACGGCGATCCGTCAGACCTTGTGAACGGAAAAATCTTGTAAACGGAAAAGGGCGGCTGCTTTCACAACCGCCCTTTCTGAATTCCGAGTAGCCCGGATGGAGCGCAAGCGCAATCCGGGACGGAGGAACGACTCGGACAGCCCCCGGATTGCGCTTCGCTCCATCCGGGCTACGAAGCTTTTCCTTGGCCTCAGCTGTTCTTGATGCGGTAGGTTTCGTGGCAGCCGCCGCATTCCTTGCCGATCGCGGGCATGCTCGCCTTGAGCGAATCCAGGTCCTTGATCTTGGCCTTGGCCTCGCTGACGACCTTGGCGAAGCTTGCGACCTTCGCGTCGAAGCCGGGCTTGTCCTCCCAGACCTTCGGCGAGGTCGAGTAGTCGCCGTCGAGCTTCACGCCTTTGGCGCTGGCCGGAAACAGGTTCGGCAGCTTCTTGGCGGTATCCTCGAACTGCGCCAGCGCGCTGTCCACCGTCGCCTGGTCGTAGGGCTTCTCGCCCTTCACCATCGCCGACATCGCGCCGGCGTTCTTGCCGTTGCCCTTCATGAGGGTCTGAACTTCCTTGACGGAATCCTGTTGCGCCCAGACGGCGCCCATCCCGAGCAGCAGCGCAGCCCCGACGATCAATACTCGCTTCATTCGCAAAATCCCTTTCCCTGATGCAGGATCGTGCCGACCCCTGAATGGCCAACACCGATTGGCAGATTTCATTCCATCCGGAGCGGACGATAAATCGTCGCACTCCGGATCAATTGGGCTGAGCCCGCAAGACGCGTTCCGCGTGCCTGGACTTACAGGCTGTGGCGACGGTGATGCTCGCTGATGGCGATCCACACCCGCTCCGGCGTCGCCGGCATGTCGATGTGATCGATCTTGTATTCGCGCCAGAGCGCGTCGACGATGGCGTTGACGATGGCCGGACAGGAGCCGATCGCGCCGGCCTCGCCCGCCCCTTTCACGCCCATCGGATTGGTCTTGCACGGGACGTTGTGGGTCTCGAACACGAAGGCCGGGCCATCCGCCGCGCGCGGCAGCGCGTAGTCCATGTAGGTCGCCGTGATGAGCTGGCCGTCGGTGGCGCCATAGACCACCTGCTCCATCAGCGCCTGGCCGATGCCCTGCATGGCGCCGCCATGGACCTGGCCGGCCAGCAGCAGCGGATTGAGCGTCTTGCCGAAATCGTCGACGATCACGTAGTTGACGATCTTGATGATGCCGGTGGCCGGATCGATCTCGACTTCGGCGACATGGGTGCCGTTGGGATAGGTGCCGTCGGCGCTGGCGAAGGTCGCGCTGCCGTTCAGCTTCGACGGATCGACCCCGGGCCGCCTGGCCAGATCGGCGAACAAGATCGAACGATCGGTGCCGGCGATCCGCACCACGCCCTCGGAGATCTCGAGGTCGCCGGCGCCGGCCTCCAGCGCCTGCGCCGCGATCTCCTTCAGCTTCTGGCCGAGCTCGCGCGTGGCACGCTCGACGCTGACGCCGCCGGAGGGGATCGAGGCCGAGCCGCCGGTGCCGAGACCGGTCTTGATCTCGTCGGTATCGCCCTGATGGATGTGGACACGCTCGGGCGCGACGCCGAACTGCTCGGCGACGATCTGGGCGTAGGCGGTCTGGTGGCCCTGCCCGCTCGATTGCGTGCCGATCAGCACGGTGACGTCGCCGTTGGGATCGAGCCGCACATTGGCGGTCTCCTCGCCCATGGTGCCGCAGACCTCGACGTAGCTCGCCAGCCCGATGCCGCGGATCAGGCCCTGCTTCTTGGCAAGTTTCGCGCGCTTGGGAAAGTCCTTCCACTCGGCGATCTCCATCGCACGCTTCAGATGCGCGGCGAAGTCGCCGGAATCGTAGACCTTGCCGGTGGCCGTCTTGTACGGCAGCGCCTTCGGCTGGATGAAATTCTTGCGGCGGACCGCGTCCGGCGTCATGTCGAGCTTGCGCGCGCAGGCATCGACCAGACGCTCGATGACGTAGGCGGCCTCGGGCCGGCCGGCGCCGCGATAGGCATCCACCGGCACGCTGTTGGTGAAGATGGTGCGCACCCGGCAATGGAAGGCCTGGATGTCGTAGAGGCCCGGCAGCATGCCGGCGCCGCCATGCGGGATGTAGGGCCCGAAGGTCGACAGATAGGCGCCCATGTCGCCCATCAGATCGCAATCCATCGCCAGGAACTTGCCGTCCTCGGCCAGCGCCATCTTCGCGGTGGTGACGTTGTCGCGGCCCTGCGCGTCGCCCATGAAATGCTCGGTGCGGTCGGCCGCCCATTTCACCGTCTTCTTCAGCTTCTTGGCCGCGACCGCCATCAGGGCGTATTCGCGGTACGGGAACAGCTTGGTGCCGAACCCGCCGCCGACGTCGGGGCAGATCACCCGCATCTTGTCGGTGGGGATGTTGAGCACGTTCTGGCAGAGGATGTCGCGCAGGCGGTGGCTGCCCTGACTGCCGACCGTCAGCGTCAGATGGTCGCGCTTGGAATCGTATTCGCAGACCGCCGCGCGCGTCTCCATGAAGCTCGCGACCACGCGCGGATTGACGATCGAGATCTCGGCGACCGCATGCGCCTTGGCGAAGGCCGCTTCGGTCGCCGCCTTGTCGCCGATCGAGACGTCGAACAGCACGTTGCCGGGCTTGTCCGGCCAGACCTGCGGCGCGCCCTTTTTCACGGCATTGACGACGCCGGTGACCGCCGGCAGCGGGCTCCATTTGACCTCGATCGCCTCGATCGCGTCGCGGGCCTGATCGATGGTCTCGGCAACCACGAAGGCGACGGCATCGCCGACATGGCGCACCTCGTCCTTGGCCAGGATCGGGTAAGGCGGTCCGGTGAACGGATCGGTCTCGAGATTGAACAGGCAGGGCAGATTGCCGAGATCCGCAACGTCGTCTGCGGTGAGAATCAGCGCAACGCCGGGCAGGCCGCGGGCGCGGCTCACATCGAGGGTATACTTGGCATGCGCATGCGGCGAGCGCAGCATCAGGCAGCGCAGCGCGGCCTGCGGCGCGTAATCGTCGGTATAGCGGCCCTTGCCGCGGATGAGCGCGTCATCCTCCTTGCGCAGCACGCTTTGGCCAACGCCGAACTTGATGGGAGCCGCCATTTTCTGATCCCGTCCTATGGTTGTTTTGCGGGCATATTGCCGTGGAAAAACTGGCAAGGCAAATGGCATTAGGCCGGCGCTGACGCAAGGAATCAACCGGTGCTGGCCTGTAAAGTCGGGGTCATCGCATCAATTTCCGTGTGGCCGCCCTTCGAGACGTCCGCCGCTGAGCCAGCCCGACGACAGGCTCAGCGGTCGTCTCGAAGGAGAGGCGTCACATCCCACCACGGCCCCACAGTGTCCTCGCGTTGTCTCTCACCCTGTCGATGACACGCTCAGGTGCGATGAAGTCGATCTCGCCGCGCGTCAGGCCGATGTCCATCAGCTCCCTGTCGCTGAGGTCATGCAAGCTGACCCGTACGCGGGACCGCCGCGCCTGAAATGCAAGCCAGTATCGCTTGAGCAGGCTCAAGACCATCGAGAGATCGAGGCCGCGCCTTGCGGCATCGATCTCAATTTCGGATGAGATGTTCGTCAGTTGGGGTGGCATCGCACGCTCCTGCTGTTGAGCCGGCAGGGAGCGTGGCCAAAGAAAAGGCCCCGTCCGATGCCGGCGGGGCCTGGTGGAAAAGATGTCGTCGTCGAATTCCTAGCGCACGACTCCTTCCACGGCCCAGCCGAAGCGGGTCATGTGGTTGCGGTTGAGGGTGCGCGACGATTTGATCATGCAGCGCGAATACCACGGGAACAGCGCAAAATCAAGAGATGTGCGGATGTTCACTGCAGCCTGGAGGCGAATGCCCTGCTGGCTTAACCGCGCACCAGGGAAACCAGCCAGCTGCGGCCGAACAGGATGAGGATCGCGAGCGCGTAGACGATGCTGCCGCCGACCGCGAGCAGGACGAGCATCAACTCATCGTGGAAATGCATCGAGGCGAGAGATGCAGCACCGAGGTGCGCGATCAGCCAGAACGCGGCGGCGAGGACGATCCCGGTCAGCAGGAATTTGGCCAGCGACGTCAGCCAGCCACGGTCCAGCACGAGAAAACCGCGCCGCACGGCGAAGAACAGCACCAGCAAGAGATTGGTCCAGACCCCGACGGCCGTTGCGAGCGCGAGGCCGATCTGCGCGAGCGATCCCATCAAGGCGACCTTCAGCGCGACGTTGACGGCGATGCCGGTCAGCGACGCCCGCACCGGCGTCGCTGTGTCCTTGCGCGCATAGAAGGTCGCGACCGCGCTGCGGATCAGCACGAAGGGGATCAGGCCGATGGCGTAGGCCGCGAGCGTGGCGCCGGCCACGGCCGCGTCGGCCTGCGAAAACGCGCCGCGGGCGAACAGCGCCCGCATGATCTCGTCGGGCACGGTGAGGAAGGCCGCCACGAACGGGATCGAGAACAGCAGCGTGAAATCGAAGGCGCGGCGCTGCGCCTTCATCGCGCCGTCCTGGTCATTCGCGGTGATCCGCCGCGACATTTCCGGCAGCAGCACCGTGCCGATGGCGATGCCGATGACGCCGATCGGCAATTGATTGAGGCGGTCGGCGTAATACAGCGCCGAGAGCGCGCCGGCGGGCAGGAAGGTGGCGATGATGGTGTCGGCGAACAGCGCGAGCTGTGTGCCCATCGAGCCCAACGTCGCCGGTCCCAGTGCCTTGAAGAAGTCGCGAACATCTTCGTCGAGCTTGAGCGGCGCAAAGCGCGGCGGGCCGCCATGGCGGGCGAGATCGCCGGCGAGCAGGAAATATTGCAGGAAGCCGGAAATGAGCACGCCCCAGGCGGCGGCGTGGCCCGCGGTCGGAAACCAGGCGGCGAGCGCCAGCGTCATCATCATCGCGACGTTGAGGAAGATCGACGCCGCCGCGGCGCTGGCAAAGCGCTGCATCACGTTGAGCATGCCGCCATAGAGCGTCACCAGCGTGATCAGCAGCAGGTAGGGAAAGGTGATCCGGGTCAGTTCGATCGCGAGCTTGCGCTGCTCGGCATCCTCGGAAAAGCCGGGCGCGAGAATGCTCATGGCCTGCGGCATGAACAGCCAGGCGACGACCAGCAGCACGACCTGCGAGGCCAGCAGCAGCGTGAAGATGCGATCGGCGAACAGATGGGCCGCCGCCTCGCCCTTCTCGCCATGGACATGGGCATAGGCAGGCACCCAGGCGGCGTTGAAGGCCCCCTCGGCGAAGATCGCGCGGAAATGATTGGGCAGCCGCAGCGCCACGAAGAAGGCATCGGCTACGGGACCCGCGCCGAGGATCGCCGCCAGCATGATGTCGCGGGCAAACCCCGTCAGCCGCGAGAGCAGCGTGTATCCACCAACCGTGAAAATGCGTCCGAGCATGCGGACTCTTCTAGAGGCTTATCGGGCAGCCGATAAGGCTTTGAAGTCTGATGTGATGAAAAAAGACAGCTGCTCGGGGCCGGTCACCTCTCCGGTAGGGAGAGGTCGGAGCGCATCGAAGATGCGGTCCGGGTGAGGGGTTACAGTCTCACCGAATGCTGCGCCCCCTCACCCGGATTGCTACGCAATCCGACCTCTCCCCGCTGGGGAGAGGTGAAGAACTCAGCCCGCCAGCGCGCCCTGCACGGCGGCGATGATTCGTTCCTGGTCGGCTTCGGTCAGATAGGCGTGCATCGGCAGGCTGATGACGTCCTGCGACAGGCTCTCGCAAGCCGGCAGGCCGCCATCGGCGACCGGGTATTGCTTGTAGGCGGTCTGCTGATGCATCGACTTGCCGTAATAGATCGCGGTCGGCACGCCCTGGGCCTTCAGCGCGGCGGCAAAGCCGTCGCGGTCGGTCCCCTTCGGCAGGCGGATCGTGTACTGCGCCCAGACCGAGGTATTGCCGGGTGCCAGGCGTGGCACCGTGACGACGTTGCTCAGACCACGCGCGTAGCGCTCGGCGACCCTGTTGCGGGCGGCGATCTCGTCGTCGAAGATCTTCAGCTTCTCGATCAGGACCGCGGCCTGCATGGTGTCGAGCCGGCCGGTCAGGCCGAGCCGGACGTTGTCGTATTTGTCGACGCCCTGCCCGTGCACGCGGATGCTGCGCAGCGTTGCCGCGAGCTCGTCGTCATCGGTGAAGATCGCGCCGCCGTCGCCGAAGCAGCCGAGCGGCTTTGCCGGGAAGAAGCTGGTCGCGGTGGCGAGCCCGAAGGTGCCGAGCTTGCGGCCCTTGTAGCTGGCGCCGAACCCTTGTGCGGCGTCGTCGAGCACGAACAGCCCCTCGGCTCTCGCGATCTCGGCGATGGCGTCGTGATCGGCGGGCTGGCCGAACAGATCGACTGGAATCACCGCGACCGGCTTGAGGCCGGCCTTGCGCGCGGTCGCGATGCCGCGCTTGAGCGAGTCCGGGCTCATGTTGAAGGTGGCCTCGTCGACGTCGACATAGACCGGCGTCGCGCCGGTGCGCGCCACCGGCGAAGCCGTCGCGATGAAGGTGAAGGACGGACACAGCACGGCATCGCCGGGCCCGACATTCTTCGCCATCATCACCATCAGGATCGCGTCGGTGCCGCTGGCGCAGCCGATGACATGCTTGGCGCCGGAATAGGCGGCGAGCTGCTTCTCGAGCTCGAACACCTCCGGGCCGTTGACGAACTGGCAATGATCGAGCACGCGCTTGACGGCGGCATCGAGCGAGGCGCCGAGCCGGCGGCGTTGCGAGGCGACATCGATGAAGGGAATCGGTTCGGAGCGCAGATGCTGGTTCATGGCCTGGTTCTTGGCGCCTTGCTGGTCTTGAGCGGTCGACATGGACAGGGATCAGCCGGCGATGCGGCGCGGCCCCTTGAGGGCGGGCGATTTGGCCGCGGGCCGCGACGGCGTCTCCAGGCACTGGGTGGCGATCTCGAGGCTGGCGACGCCTTCGTCGCCGGTGACCGCCGGCGTCTCGCCGTTGCGCACCGCCTTGAGGAACGCGATCAGCTCGGCGCGGAGCGGCTCGTCATGGCCGACCGGCAGGTGCCGCATCGAATAGCTGCCATCCGGCTTGAAGCCGAAGCATTCGGTGACCTGGCGCGTCAAGAGATCGCCCATCACGTACTTGCCGCGGGTCGCGACCGTGACGCTGCGCGCCTTGAACGGCGTCAGCCAGTTGGTGTTGATGTGAGCGAGCACGCCGTTGGCGGTGCGGAACTGCAGCAGCGCGATGTCCTCGCGCTCGGCCACCGCGCTCGACAGCTGCGGCTGCACCTCGACGATGTCGGATTCGGTGAACCAGCGGATCAGATCGATGTCGTGCACGGCGAGGTCGATGACGACGCCGACATTGGACATGCGCGGCGGGAACGGGCCGACGCGGGTGATCGCGATGGAGAGAATGTCCTCGCCCGCGATCGCCTGCTTGACGGCGGCAACCGCCGGATTGAAGCGCTCGACATGGCCGACCATCAGCGTCACGCCGGCCTTGTGCGCGGCGGCGACGATCTCGCGGCCCTCTTCCACCGTGGATGCGATCGGCTTCTCGACCAGGACATGAATGTTCTTGGCGATGCAGGCGAGCGCCACTTCGTGATGCAGATGCGTCGGCGCGGCGATGGTGACCGCGTCGACGCCGGCGGCGATGAGCTGGTCGAGCGTCTCGAAGCTGGGGCAATTGGCCAGTTCCGTCGCGCGGGCGCGATGCGTGTGCGAGGGATCGACGACGCCGACGAGGCTGATGCCGGGCAGGCCGCTGAGCACGCGCGCATGGTTGCTGCCCATCACGCCGGCGCCAATGACGCCGACGCGCAAGCCGGCCTTTGCCGGTGCTGATCCCTTGGAACTCATCTGAGCAAACCCCGATTCAACGCAAATCCCCGGCGCGCTTCTAGCACGGACGCCACATTTGTGGCGAATGCCGCCCTTGCGGCCCGGACACGATTTGATTCAAAAAGTTACACGTTCCCCGGGCCTTAAGCGGAAAAATAACACTTGTCGGCCCGGGGCTCGTGATTCGGAGCCTGGTGGTTACGACCTTTGATAGTCGTCTTCAATCCGGATGATGTCGTCTTCCCCGAGATAGCTTCCAGTCTGGACCTCGATCAGTTCCAGCTGGATCTTGCCCGGGTTCTCCATGCGGTGGACGGCGCCCATCGGGATGTAGATCGATTCGTTCTCGTGCACCGTCTTGACGGTCTCGTTGACCGTCACCTGCGCGGTGCCGCGGACCACGATCCAGTGCTCGGCGCGATGGTGGTGCTTCTGCAGCGACAGCCGCCCGCCCGGCTTCACCACAATGCGCTTGACCTGGTGGCGCTCGCCATTGTCGACGGACTGGTAGCTGCCCCAGGGCCGATGCACCTTGAGGTGCTCCTCGGTGACCTTGGGCGCAACCGCCTTCAGCTTGGTGACGAGACGCTTCAGGCCGTTGGCATCCTTCTGCCGCGAGACCAGCACCGCATCCGCAGTTGCGACCACGACGAGATCGTCGACGCCTTCGAGCGCGACCAGCGCCTGGTCGGTGGTGACGTTGCAATTGCGGGAATCCTCGAACACGGCGGCGCCGTGCGCGGCGTTGCCCTGCGCGTCCTTCTCGGACAATTCCCACACCGCGTGCCATGAGCCGACATCGGACCAGCCGCACGAGACCGGAACGACCGCCGCGCGCGCGGTCTTCTCCATCACGGCATAGTCGATCGAGATCGCCTTCGCCGCAGCGAACGCCTCCGGCTCCAGCGTGACGAAGCCGAGATCGCGGCCGGCATTGTTGACGGCATTGGTGACCGCCTCGACGCTCGCCGCATCGACCTTGCGGTACTCGTCGAGCAGGACGCTCGCCGGAAACATGAAGTTGCCGCTGTTCCAGAGATAGCCCGAATTGACGTAGTCGGACGCCTTCACCGCGTCCGGCTTCTCGACGAAGCGCGCCACCGCATGCACCTCGCCGGAGATCACCTCGCCCGGGTTGATGTAGCCGTATTCGGTCGCCGGCCGCTCCGGCTTGACGCCGAAGGTGACGATGCGCCCGGTGCTCGCGGCGGCAAGGCCTTCGCGGCAGGCGGCGACGAAGGCGGCATTGTCCTGCACGACGTGATCGGCGGCGAGCGCGAGCACGATCGCCTCACTGGCGCGGTTTTGAGCGAACACCGCGCCTGCGGCGATCGCAGGGCCGGAATCGCGCCGCATCGGCTCGAGGATGACGTCCGCCTCGATGCCGATCTCGGCGAGCTGCTCCAGCACCATGAAGCGATAGGACGCGTTGGTGATGACGATCGGCCGGTCGAACAGGGAGGGATCGGAGACGCGCAGCAGCGTGTCCTGGAAGGTCGAGCGCGTGCCGAACAGCGGCAGGAACTGCTTGGGCCGCACCTCGCGCGAGGCCGGCCACAACCGCGTGCCGGCGCCGCCGCACATGATCAGGGGGATTATGCGTTTGTCCATCGTCATCTCAAACCTTGAAATAGTCCCGATACCAGGTGACAAAATTTTGGACCCCATGCTCGATCGGCGTTGACGGTGCAAAGCCGGTGTCGCGCATCAGATCCTCGACATCCGCGAACGTTTCCAGCACATCTCCCGGCTGCATCGGCAGCAATTCTTTGATCGCCGTCCGGCCCAGCTCCCGCTCCAGAAGACCGACGACGTGCATCAGTTCCTCCGGATGGTGATTGCCGACATTGTAGAGCTTAAACGGCGCATTTGCGGCAGAAGGATCCTCCGCCGGCACGAGATCGATCAGCTTCGAGACGACGCGCGTCACATCGTCGATATAGGTGAAGTCGCGACGCATCCTGCCATGGTTGAAGAGCCGGATCGGCTTGCCCGCCATGATGGCGCTCGCGAACAGAAACATGGCCATGTCGGGCCGTCCCCATGGCCCGTAGATGGTGAAGAAGCGCAGGCCCGTGACCGGCAGGCGATAGAGATGGCTGTAGGACTGCGCCATCACCTCGTTCGCCTTCTTGGTCGCGGCGTAGAAGCTCACCGGATGATCGGTGCGGTCCGCAACCGCAAATGGCATTTTTGTGTTGGCGCCGTAAACGGAGGATGACGAGGCGTAGACGAGATGACGAGCGCCGTTGTTGCGGCAGCCCTCGAGCACGTTGAGAAATCCGACGAGATTGGACTCGGCGTAGGCGTGCGGCTGCTCGATCGAGTAGCGCACGCCGGCCTGCGCCGCCAGATGCACGACTTTGGCAAAACGATGTTGCGCGAACAGCGCGGCCATCGTCTCGCGGTCGGCAAGGTCGGCCTCGACGAAGGAGAAACGGGGTTCCGCCTCGAGCAGCGCAAGTCGCGCCTTCTTCAGCGCCGGGTCGTAATAGCTGTTGAGATTATCGAGCCCGACGACGGACCGGCCTTCGCCCAGGAGCTGGCGGGCAACGTGAAAGCCGATGAAGCCGGCCGCGCCGGTAACCAAAATCGCCTGATCTGTCATCCTGTTCCCTGGGGATCCAAGCCGGCCCTGTTTAGCCGCCGGCTCGATCGGCTCGCAATAGGCCCGCAGCGCTTCATGAGGACTCCTCTCAGCGTCCTTAACGGGGCTATTGAACGAGGGCGATCGAACAAGGGCTATTGCAAGATTGGCGCCAAAACCATACCAAAGCGGCCGAATTCGGCGCCTTGCGTCGGGTTGCCTCAAATCTTCGCAAACCCAGTTCATGCGGGCGAAATGCGCCGAATCCTGCTTTCCGCGGCCAAAATCATGATTTCCGCGGCGCTGCTCTATCTGGCG
This sequence comes from Bradyrhizobium sp. WBOS08, assembly GCF_024585125.1. Classification (NCBI taxonomy): domain Bacteria; kingdom Pseudomonadati; phylum Pseudomonadota; class Alphaproteobacteria; order Hyphomicrobiales; family Nitrobacteraceae; genus Bradyrhizobium; species Bradyrhizobium sp. WBOS08. The sequence continues at coordinate 1,428,322 of NZ_CP028988.1, forward strand.
CTGCGCAAGGTCGACCTATCCGAGCTGTTTTCGCGCTTCACCGTGACCAGCCTGCTCTGGATCGGCGTGGCGATCGCAATCACGTTTCTGCAGATCCTCGTCGGCGTGCTGCGCTGGCGCGAGATCAGTGCTGTCTGCGGCGCGCCGCTCGAGCTCAGCCGTGCCATGCGCTACAACGTGATCGGCTCGTTCTTCAACCAGACCCTGCCGTCGGCGATCGGCGGCGACGCGGTCCGGTTGTGGCTGGTCGCGCGCGCCGGCGCCGGCTGGCGTGCGGCCACCTACTCGATCTTCGTCGACCGCGCCATCGGCCTGATCGCGCTCGCGGTTCTCATCGTCGCGAGCCTGCCCTGGAGCTACACCCTCATCACCGATCCGCACGGGCGCTCGGCGCTGCTGCTCATCGACCTCCTGGCGCTCACCGGCGGCATTGGCTTCCTGATCTTCGGCGCCCTGAAATGGCGCTGGCTCAAGACCTGGTGGGCCACGCATCATCTTCACGCCTGCGCGGTGATCGCCAACCGCGTGATCTTCAATCGCAGCCGCGGACCGGTGATCGCGCTCCTGTCGATCCTCGTTCATGTGCTCGCCGTCGTCATCGCCTGGTGCGTGGTGCAGTCGATTGCAGCCCCGGTGCGCTTCAGCGACGTCTTTCTGCTCGTGCCGCCCGTGATGCTGATCACGATGATGCCGATCTCGATCGCCGGCTGGGGCGTGCGTGAAGCCACGATGGGCCTGGCGTTCGGCTTCGCCGGACTTGCCGCCAACGAGGGCGTCAACATCTCGCTGCTGTACGGCGCGGTGTTCTTCATCGTCGGCGCGGTCGGCGGCCTGGTCTGGATCCTCAGCGCTGAAAAGGCCGCGCAAGGGTCGGCTCCGATCGGAGTGCCGGAGTGAGCTCGGCCACCGGTGCGCTCGCCGGCGCGGCCGTGCTGCTTGCCGTTGCGATCGCCGCGCTGATCTCGGCGCTCGTCACCTGGACCAGCCGTCCCCTGCTCCAGCGCTACGCACTGGCGCGACCGAACGCGCGGTCCTCGCATCGCATCCCGACCCCGCAGGGCGCGGGCATCGCGGTGATCGCCGCCACCCTGATCGTCGCCTCGCTATGGGGGGCCTCGGCCAATGTCGCGATTCCGCCGGCGCTGGTCGCGGCGACGGTCGTGATCGCATTGGTCGGCTTCGCCGACGACATCGTGTCACTGCCCGTGCTCGTGCGGCTGGTGCTGCAGGCAGCCTGCGTCGGCGCGGTGGTGTTCACCGCGCCCGAGGCCGCGCGCATCGTGCCGGCGCTGCCGCTTGCGCTGGAGCGCGGCCTCATCGTCCTTGCCGGAGTCTGGTTCGTGAACCTCGTCAACTTCATGGACGGTCTCGACCTGATGACGGTGGCGGAAGTCGTGCCGGTCACCGCGGCGCTGCTGCTGCTCGGATGGCTCGGGGATCTCTCGTGGCCGGCTGTGCTGATTGCCACCGCGCTGGGCGGCGCCATGCTCGGCTTTGCACCGTTCAACCGTCCGGTCGCAAAGGTCTTCCTCGGCGATGTCGGCAGCCTGCCGATCGGTCTGTTGCTCGGCTGGTGCCTGCTGGAGCTCGCCTGGCACGGCCAACCCGCCGCAGCGCTGCTGCTGCCGGCCTATTACCTTGCGGATTCCACCATCACGCTGTTTCGGCGCATCATCCGGCGCGAGCCATTCTGGTCGGCGCACCGCACCCACTTCTATCAACGCGCAACCGACAATGGGTTCACGGTCCCGCAGGTGATCGGCGAGGTGTTCGCGCTCAATCTCGTGCTGGCGATGCTCGCCATCGTCACCGTTCGCGCCGGCTCGACGACGATCATTGTTGCGTCCTTGGTCGCAGGCGCGGTCGCCGTCGGCCTCGTGCTGCGGCGCTTTTCCCGCCTTCAGGCGTCCTGATCCGACAGCGCCAGCCGAACCCCCTCCTCGAGGGAGACCTGCGGCTGCCAGCCGGTGGCGATCGCCTTGGAGATGTCGAGCTCGAGCGAGCCGATCAGCCCGTCCTGCATCTCCTGACGGCCCACCACGCGCAGGACCGTGCCGAGCAGGTTCGGCGGGACGCCGAACAGCCGGGCAGTTTTGCCAGAGGCTCGCGCCATGCAGGCAATGAATTCAGGCGTCGAGACCCGCTCCCGGTCGGCCAGCAGGAAGATCTCGAAATTGCTCGCCGCGTCAGGATGGCGCAGCCGATGCAAGATGAATGACGACAGGTTCTGCACCGCAAGAAAGTTGCGGCGATTGCGGATCGCCGCAAAGGGCAGCGGCAGCCCCAGCCTGATTGCGCGCGCCAGCAACGGGAAGTTGCCCTTGGCGTGCGCGCCGTAGATCAGCGGCGGCCTGATCACCGAGATTTTCATGTCGACGTCGCGCGCCAGCGTCCTCAAGCCCGCCTCCGCCGCGGCCTTGGATGTGCCGTAGAGGCCACGAGGCGTCGGCGAATCGTTCTCGCTGAACGGCGCGCGGCCGTCATTGCTGCGGCCATGCACTAGAACGGTGCTGATGAAGATGAAATGGCGCACGCCGGCCGCTGCTGCGCAGCGTGCCAGGCGCAGCGTGCCCTCGACATTGACCTTTCGGTAGAGCTCGGCCGCGTGCTCGTCGTTCTTGTAATGCACGCGTGCGGCGAGATGGATGACGGCCTCGACGCCCTCGAGCGCCGCCTGCCAATCGGTGTCGGGACCGATCGCGTCGATCACGACCTCGCCGTCAGCCCCTTCCGGGCTGCGCACCGCGCGGCGGACCGACCAGCCCTCGCGCGTCAATGCGCGCACGACGTGACGGCCGACGAAGCCGCTCGCTCCCGTCACCAGCGCGACCGGCTTCGTCTCGCTCATCGTCGCTCCGACAGGACAGCGCGCAACACCCCATCGACCGGCATGGTCAGGCCGCCGTCGACCCGAATTCCGGCACCGCATCCTTCAGGATGGTCCTGATGGTGGCGCGGTCCTCGCGCGCGACGGCCTGCTCCAGCGCGCTGATCCATTTGCGCAACGTCTGCATCGGCGGCTGGTTCGGCTGTGCGGCCATGATGCCGGCAATCCCGATCTCGCGGGTCGGCTCCTCGGAGGCGAAAAGGATCTCATACAGGCGTTCGCCCGGCCGCATGCCCGTGTACACGATCTCGATGTCGTAGCCGGGCTGCAGTCCGGAGAGGCGGATCATGCGCTCGGCGAGATCGACGATCTTCACCGGCTGGCCCATGTTGAGCACGTAGACCGAGACATCGGCACGCTGCGCGCCGAGCGCGTGCGTGGCCGCGGTGATGACGAGATCGCAGGCCTCGCGGATGGTCATGAAGTAGCGGACCATGTCGGGATGCGTCACCGTGACAGGGCCGCCGGCTTCGATTTGGGCCTTGAACTTCGGCACCACCGAGCCGTTCGACGCCAGCACGTTGCCGAACCGGACCGAGATCAACCGCATCGGCGACCTGGCGCCGCCGCTGGCTGCAGCGAGATCGCGATCGAGCGCCTGGCAGTACATCTCGGCGAAGCGCTTGGTGAGGCCGAGCATCGACACCGGCTCGATCGCCTTGTCGGTTGAGATCATCACCATGGCTTCGGCGCCGGCGTTGTGCGCGGCGTCGGCGACATTGATCGAGCCGAAGATATTGGTCTTGACGCCCTCGCTCCAGTCGCGCTCGAGGATCGGCACGTGCTTGAGCGCGGCAGCATGGAACACGATATCCGGCCTGAACTCGGCCATCAGGCGCACGATGCGCTCGCGATCGCGAATGTCGGCGATCCGTCCTTCGATCTCGGCTGCCACACCCCGCGCGGCGAGCCGTTCCGTGATCGCGTAGAGCGCCGGCTCGGAGTTTTCGACGATCAGGAGCCGCGCGGCGCCGAAGGCGACGACGCGCTCGCAGATCTCGGAACCGATCGAGCCGCCGCCGCCGGTGACGATCACCGCCTTGCCGTTGATCAGGGCTTCCAGGCGGGCATAGTCAATCGCCTCGCTCGGCCGCAGCAGGAGATCTTCGACCGCGACGGGGGTGAGCCGCGGCGTATCGCCGCTCTCGAGCGAGGGCATGCGGCTGACGATCACACCCAACTTGCGCGCCCGCATCAGGACCGATTCCGGATGCGCCTCCGGCTCGAACGCCGACGGCGTCATCACGAGGCGGGCAATCGGCTTGTTGCGTTTGGCGAAGTCCGCAATGATGTCCTCGACATCGTCGATGCCGCCCAGCACCGGCAGGTTGCGGATGATTTGGCCCCGGTCCGAAAACGACGGCGACAAGACGCCGACCGGCCAGATCCGCTTGATCGCCCCGCTCTCGATGCCGCGCAGCAGCACCTCCGCGTCCGCGGCGCGGCCGATCAGCAGCGTCGGCGCGGCATCACCGCCTCTCGCATGGCGCCGCACCCGCGTATAGCGGAAATAGCGATAGGTCATGCGCAACGCGCTGAGGAAAGCGATCTCCAGGAACCAGTAGAGGACGATCGTCGCCTTGCCGAGGAAGAAGGCGCCGCGAACGTTGGGCGCAACGAAGATGTAGTCGAGCACGAGCAGGGCAACCGTCAGCACGGTCGCCGCGCGAATGATGTTCAGCGCGTCGGGCAGCGAGATGAAGCGCCATTTCGTCGTGGTCAGGTTCAAGACGAAGAACACGACGACGCTGAAGGCTAGAAAATAGGGCAGGATCTGGAACAGCAGCGGCAAACGCTCGTAGAAGCCGTCGCCACCCTCGAATCGCACGTAAAAGGCGGCAAAAAGCGCCGCCGTCGTCGCCAGCACATCGTGCAGCGCGATCAGGAAATTGCGCGAGGTGAGATGCGATAAACGCGTCATCCGCCGACCGATGAAAATCCAGTTAGATGCAACCTTTCCGCGCTGATAGCCCATCTGAACCAGACTTGCCAGCCGCGCGGCCGCTCAGGAACCGGCTTCCCCCATCTTCGCCTGGCCCCGTTGTGCCCGGATCACCATGCCGCCGGCGACGCCGACGCCGATGACGTACATCCAGCCCTCATGGAAGTCGAACAGATGGGAGTTGAACAGCGAGGTGAAGACGTTCTGCACCACCACCAGCAGCCCGATCCAGTTGGCAAGCCCGTCGCCGCGAAACAACAGCAGATGCAGGATCCAGATCGCATAGAGAATGAGGATGCCGATCGCGCCCCATTGCACGGCAACGTTGAGCGTCTGGTTGTGGGGATTGCCGATCACCTCGGCCGAGGCCCGGTTCTGACCGGCGGGCGCCGCGGCGCGTTCGAACAATCCGCGCGTCGAGCCGGTGCCGTGCCCCATGATCGGCGCCTCCGCCAAGAAGCTCAGCGACTTCCGCCAGAATTCGAGCCGCAGGCCCATCGAGGTCGCCTCGCCCCTTTCCACATAGCCCGCGTAGTCGTCGGTAAATCTCTCGGCGGTATGGCGCAATTGCGGAGAGGCCTGCCAGGCCAGAACGGCGCCGGCGAGCAGAGCGGCGGAGATGATCGCGATGCTGCGCCATTTGAGGTGCAGCAGCGCGAACACGCCGAACATGATCGGGATGGTGACGAGCGCGGTACGCGACACCACCACGAAGGTCATGTTGACGAAGAAGCTCAGCGCCAGCGCCGTCAGCAGTCCGGCGAGCCAGTAGCGCTTCTCGCGCAGCAACGTCACGATCGGATAGGCCAGCGCGACCGCGCAAAGCGCGAATTCCTGGCTCTGGTCGATGTAGTTCTTGACGAAGATGCCACGCTCGGGCGGACCGCCCTTGAGCGCGAGGTTCGGATAGAAGGCGACCAGCCAGGACATCACCGACAACAACGCGCAGGACACCAGAAAGGCGATGAATATCCAGTGGCCGCGGGGCGAGCGCTCGAAATGATAGAGCAGCAACGGCAGCACGAGCAGCTTCACGGTCGGATTGACCGCATAGAATCGCGCACCCCAGGTCGCGTCCGACCAGAGTGTTCCCACCAGCGCCAGCAGCACCAGCGCGATCGGCGCCGCACAGATCGGACGCTTCAAGAACTCCAGCAACGCGCGGACGTCGAGGAATGGCACCATGCAGACCAGCATCAGCGCGTTGAAGATTCCCGCAAGCGAGGTCGACCAGGGCAGCGAGGCCGCGGTCAGGACCGCGAATATATCGACCGTCTCGCGCCAGGCGGCCGGGCTGCGCAGACGGCGAAGCAACCTTTCGCCGGTCGTCTCGCGTGCGAGCACCGTCACTTGCCCCCTCCCCGAGCGCGATGCACCAGTGCCGTCGTGCTGAAGCCCTGGAGGATGTCGACCAGCACGACCGCCCCGCCCGCTTGCTCGACGATCTCGTGGCCCACCACCTGCTCGCGGGTGTAGTCGCCGCCCTTCACCAGCACGCCGGGCTTGATCCGCCTGATCAGGTCGATCGGCGTGTCTTCCTCGAAGATGACGATGAGATCGACGGCCTCCAGCGCGGCCAGCACCTCGGCTCGCGCGCGCTCGTCCTGGACCGGCCGCTCCGCGCCCTTGAGCCGCCGCACCGAGGCGTCGCTGTTGAGGCCCACGATCAGGCGGTCGCAGGCGGCGCGCGCCGCGGTCAGCACCTTGACGTGGCCCGGATGCAGGATGTCGAAACAGCCATTGGTGAAGCCGACGCGCTGGCCCTGCCTCTTCCACTCGGCGAGTTGGGCGTCGAGCGCATCAGGATCGAGCACGATCTTTTCCTCGGCCGCGAGACTGGCATGCGGCAGGATCTTGCGGCGCAGCTCGGCCGCGCTCACGCTGGCGGTGCCCTGCTTGCCGACCGCGACGGCGGCCGCGGCGTTGGCCATACGCAATGCCGTGTCCCAGTCCGCGCCGGCCGCAAGCGACACCGCGAGGGCGGCGGCGACGGTGTCACCGGCACCGGAGACGTCGCGCACCTTCACCGGGAACGCCGGAACGTGAACGGCCTCGCCGCCACGCGGCACCAGCGTCATGCCGCGCTCGCCCTGAGTGACCAGGATCGCCTCGCAATCGGCGAGCCGCATCACGTCCTCGCTGGCATCGACGATGCTCTGCGGCGTGTCGGCGCGGCTGCGCGTCGCTTCGGAAAACTCCTTGCGGTTGGGCGTAAGCAGCGTGGCGCCGCGATAGATCGCCCAGTTCAGGCTCTTGGGATCGACGATTACGGGCTTGCCGAGCTTTCGCGCGGCGTCGATCGTGTGGCGAATGACGCGCGCCGTCAGTACGCCCTTGGCGTAGTCCGAAAGCAGCACGAGGTCGGCGCGCGCGATTCCCGGCAGGATCGCCTCGATCAGCTTGGTCTCGACCTCATCGGATACCGGCGCCGCCTGCTCCCAATCCGCGCGCAGCATGTGCGTGGAAAAATGTTCGGAGACGAATCGGACCTTTCGCGTGGTCGGGCGCGACGGATCGCGCACCAGCACGCTTTCGATCGCAGCGAGCTCGTCCAGTGCCGTCTTGAGCCGTGCACCGGCATCGTCCTCGCCGACGAGGCCGACGAAGATGCAGCGTGCGCCGAGCGAGGCGACGTTGCGCGCGACGTTGCCGGCGCCGCCGATATGGATCTCGCTGCGCTGCGCTGTGATGACAGGCGTCGGCGCTTCCGGCGAAATCCGCGAGACCTCGCCATAGACGAACTCGTCCAGCATGATATCGCCGATGCACAGCACCGTGCGGCTTGAGATGGCTTGCGCGAGAGCGTCGAAATCGAGAATGGGCGTCGGCATGGTCAGGGAGCCTCAGCGGAAGCGGTCGGGCCGGTCGAGGTAATCCCCGACAAAGGCCTTCACCGCGTCCTCGAGCGTCGTGAAGCCGCCGTTATAGCCGGCGCAGCGGAGCCGATCGACCTCGCTCTGGGTGAAGTACTGGTAGGCCGAACGGATCTGCTCGGGCATGTCGATATATTCGATATTGGGCTTGGTGCCGAGCGCCGCATAGGCAGCCAGCATCAGGTCCCTGAAGCTGCGCGCCTTGCCAGTTCCGACGTTGAACAGTCCGGACACCGACGGCGTCGCCAGGAGCCACATGATTACGCGCACGACGTCATCGACATAGATGAAATCGCGGCGCTGATCGCCGTCTTCGATGCCCTCGCGATGCGATTTGAACAATTGCACGACGCGGCCGGCCTTGACGTCGTCGAAGCGGCGCGCCAGCACGCTCATCATCGAGCCCTTGTGGTATTCGTTGGGGCCGAACACGTTGAAGAATTTCAGGCCGACACATTGCGGCGGCAGTGGCTCACCATTGGCCAAGCGCCCGGCGACCGCAAGATCGAACATGTGCTTGCTCCAGCCGTAGAGATTCATCGGCCGAAGCTTCTTCAATGCGGGGATCGCAGCGTCGTCGTCGAAACCGCTTTCGCCGTTGCCATAAGTCGCTGCCGAGGAGGCGTAGATGAAGGGCACCACGCTTGCTGTGCACCAGTCGAGAAGGCGCATCGACAGACGAAAATTGGTCTCGAACACGAGGTCGCCGTCGGTCGCCGTGGTCGCGGAAATCGCCCCGAGATGGATCACGCCATCGAGCTTGCGGCCTTTCAGCCAGTCCATCAATTCCGCCGGCGGAACGATATCCGCAAGCTGGCGCTTGGCGAGGTTCCGCCACTTGCCATCGGTGCCAAGCAGATCGCAAACCACGACGTCGCTGCGGCCCGCGTCATTGAGGGCGGCCACGACATTCGACCCGATAAAACCGGCCCCGCCGGTCACCAGCAACATTCCGAAATCCCTGCCCGATTTTTCTGCGATCCGGTCCTGCCGTAGCGCATGAGCCGCTAAAGTGTAAGCGGTTTTGGGATTGAGCGGTTTGCCGGCTTTACCTGCCGGCTGGGAGCGGCTACCGAACCGCCAAATCATTGCGGCCCGTTCAACGAATGAACCAAAATTCACAGCTTAGTGGAGATCCAGACCGGAGCGATACCCGCCCGATTCTGATCATTCCCTACATGTGGATCGGCGATTTCGTCCGGAATCACACCGTCGTCCGGGTCCTGAAGGAGCGCTGGCCCAACCGGCCGGTCGATCTCCTCACCACGTCGCTGTGCGCTCCTTTGGTCGATTACATGCCCGGCGTGCGCGAGGGTATCGTCTGGGACCTGCCGCGCGGCCGGCTTGCCGTGGGCCGTCAGTTGGCCTTGGCGAAGCTGCTGCGCGAGCGAGACTACGGCACGGCCCTGGTGCTGCCGCGCACCTGGAAGGCTGCCATCGCGCCCGCTTTGGCCGGTATTCCTGAAAGAGTCGGCTTCGTCGGCGAGTTCCGATTCGGCCTGATCAACCGCTGGCGCTGGGGCGAAAAGAAACTGCCCCGCTTCATCGACAAGAACGCCGCCCTGGCCCAGCCTGACGGCGCCCCCCTACCCCCGGAATGGCCGGTGCCGCAATTGCGGGTCCCGGCGGAGGACATCGTCCGCTGGCGGCAGGCCAACGGCCTCGGCCTAGGGGCCGCGGTGGCGCTCGCTCCCGGCTCCGTGGGCGTCTCAAAGCGCTGGACGTACTATCCCGAGGCCGCCCGCCTGCTGGCCGGGCGCGGGCTCGAAGTCTGGGTGGTCGGCGGCCCCGCCGAGAAGGGCCTCGCTCAGGAGATCGTCGCAGCAGGCGGCCCCGGCGTGCGTGACCTCACCGGCAACGATTTGCGCAGCGGCGTGCTGGCCATGGCCGCCGCCGGCGTCGCCATCTCCAACGATTCCGGCCTGATGCACATCGCGGCCGCCCTGGGCACGCCCACCATGGGCATCTTCGGCCCGACCAGCCCCTATCTCTGGGCCCCCCTCAACGGCCTCGCCGCGACCGTGGTGCAGGACAAGGAGGTGCTGTCCTGCCAGCCCTGCCAGAGCACGATCTGCAAGATGAACGACCACAGGTGCATGCGGAATATCGCGGCGAGCGAGGTGGCGGCGATGGCGCAGCGGGTGCTGAGCGAGGCCGGGACGAAGGCGACGACGTGAGCCGGGCGGTCGCCGATCAGATCATGCTTGCGCGCGCGTTAGCTCATATGGAGCTGTCAGAACAGCAATTGGAATGCTCCATTCCTTGCTGATGGTCCGGATCATGTCCAGCGTCAGTGGACGGACGCGATTCAAAATTTCGGATGCCCGATTGCGTCCGATCAGAGCCGCCAATTCTGACTGCGAACGCCCCATGGATTCAATTGCAAAATGGAGAATGTCGATTGGATCGCCATGAGTGGTCGCGAAGTGATTGTCCTCGTACTCCTTGATGAGTGAAGACAAGACTTCGAATCGATCACCGTCAGACGTGCCGGGAGCGGGCTCGGCCTCGAAATAGCGGGATACTTCGCCGATAGCCCAATCGTAATCCTGTTCGTTGCGAAGCGGCCTTACGTCCATCATCACACGGTCTCCGCGTCTATTCCGTCGTACTCTGCGTGCGTGCCGACAAACTTGATGAGAGCTGTTTTGAACTTGTAGGAGAAGTGAACCACAAGGCGATACTTGTTGCCGCCTATGTCGAAGATGGCTCTGTTGTCGCCAACAAAGTCGATATTGTTTCCAAACGCTCTCTTCAGGTCTGCAGGGCCACTCCAGTCACCCTTGGAAACGATTTCGTACCAGGTCCCCAAGGGGGTCTCCGCTTGGGGGTATCGCTCCCAAAAGACCTTGAGCGCCTTTCGAGCTATTACGTTCATAGCCATATCATGTTCCCAATTCGGGATCAATGCAAAATTCCCATAATGGGAACATAGTCGTAGCGCGGACGCAAATCCGCGCAGCCTTACGCTGGCCGCCAAGCCCTTGATTTCGCTACCCTCGCCTACTGTGCATGGGGTTGTTTTCGCGATTTTTTGTTTGCCGGCGCGACCGCGGAGTTTCAGAGCAGCGACCGATAGACTTCGCCGATCCGCGCCGCTTCGGCATCGAGGCTGAACTTTGCCAGCACCCGCGCCCGCCCCCGCTCGCCCATCGCCGTCGCAAGCGTCACATCGCGCATCAACGGCTCGAGCGCCGCGGCCAGCGCGTCGGCATCTCCGGCCGGGATCAGCACGCCGCTTACACCATCCTCGACCACTAGCTCGGCCGCGCCGGCGCGCGCGGCAACCAGCGCGCTGCCCGCCGCCATCGCCTCGATCAGCGTGAGGCCAAAACCCTCGTTGCGTGAGGTGAAGGCGTAGATGGTCAGGCGCTGGTACCAGCGCTGCACCGCCTCGATCGGCAGCTCGCCGGTGATGACGATGCGCGATTGCAGCCCGGCGGCCTCGATCCGCTTGTTCAGATCGTTGGCAAAGGGCGTCTGCTCGGCCGTGACCTGTCCGACGATGATCGCGGTGAAATCCGGATAGCGCGGTAACAGGCCGCACATCGCATCGACGAAGAGGTCGGTGCCCTTCTGCGCACGCACGCGGCCGAAGCAGCCGATGGCGTAGCGGCCCGGCAGACCGCTTTCAGCGAAAGCAGCGGCGCGATCGGTCGGCGGCGCGTAAACGTCGGTGTCGACGCCGTGCGGGATCACCGTCGCCTTCACCTTCAGGAACGAGGCGGAGATGTCGCTCGTCGCGATGATCGCGTCCATGCGCCGGATCAGCCAGCGCGTGATCCAGCTATGATGCCGCTGCGCCGCCGAGGTGAACACGAGCCTCAAGGGCCAGCCGAGCGCGCGCAGCACGACGCCGGCGATCATCTCGTTGTTGCGCCGCGCATGCCAGATCAGCGGAGCCTTGCGGCGCCATAGCTTGAGAAAATCAGCAGCGCCGAGCCGCGCGATCCCGGCCGGCGCGTCGGAGCCGAACCAGGCGGCGCGATACAGCTTCGCCAGCCGCGGCGCCACCATCCGGTTGGTCGCGGTGACCCCGGAATAGCGCCTGTGCAGATTTGGCACGATCACTTCGAGATCGCCGGGGGAATTGGCCACATCACGCTCCGTTTGACCGGCCCCCTATACGCAACATTAAGCATAGTGACCAGTTCGGCCGCGCCGATACCCCCTCTTCACCACGCAGACGTTAGCTTGCAGCGTTGATCGAAGACGGGTGAGATCATGACTGTGCTAGTCACCGGCGGCGCCGGCTATATCGGAAGTCACACGGTGCTCGCGCTGGCGGAAGCCGGCGAGGACGTCGTGGTGATCGACGATCTCTCTACCGGTTTCTCCGCCTATCTGCCTGAGGGCGTGCCGCTGTTCATCGGCGATGCCGGCGACGAGAACCTGCTCGAAGGCGTGATCGCCCAGCACGACATCGAAAGCATCATCCATTTCGCCGGCTCGGTCGTCGTGCCGGATTCGATGCGCGATCCGCTCGGCTATTACCGCAACAACTTCACGACCGCGCGCAATCTGCTGAACGTCGCGGTCAAGCGCGGCATCAATCGCTTCATCTTCTCTTCGACCGCCGCCGTCTATGGCAATCCGGACCAGGTCCCGGTGCCCGAGCACGCGCCGACGCGGCCGCTGTCGCCCTACGGCTCGTCGAAGCTGATGACCGAGATCATGCTGCACGACGTCGCCGCCGCCTACGGCATGCAATACGTGACCTTGCGCTATTTCAACGTCGCCGGCGCCGATCCGCAGGCCCGCATCGGCCTTGCCACCGTCGGCGCCACGCATCTGCTCAAGATCGCGGTGGAAGCTGCGACCGGCCAGCGCGCCAAGATCGACGTGTTCGGCACCGACTATCCGACCCCCGACGGCAGTTGCATTCGCGACTTCATCCACGTCACGGACCTCTCGCAGGCGCATCGTTCGGCCCTTGCCTATTTGCGCAACGGCGGCGCCTCGACGACGCTGAATTGCGGCTATGGCCGCGGCTATTCGGTGCTGGAGACCATCGACGCCGTGCGCCGCGTCTCGGGCCGCAGCTTTGCCGTGCAATACGCGCCGCGCCGGCCGGGCGACATCATGACCATGGTCGCCGACACCAGCCGCATCCGCGGACTGCTGGACTGGAAGCCGCAATACGAGGACCTCGAGACCATCGCGGCCCACGCGCTGGCATGGGAGGACAAGCTGTTCCACGAGCGTCATGGCGAGCTTCGCCACGCCGCCTCGGCCTAGAATCATCCCAAGCGCAAGCCCTTAATTGGGCTTGAAAAACGGTAGCTGAGCGGGCACAGAGGCCCATCGATCCCTGACGCGCGGGCAGGCTTGTCCTGCGCCGTCAATGGACCCCGGATGGCCCAGTTTCCAAAGAAGATCACCGACGATCCCTATGCGGCAATGGCCCTGGTGCGCCGCCTGGTCACGGAACAGGGGATCGTCTACTGGCGGCGCTACCTCGTCGCTTTCGCGCTGATGGCGGTGGCCGCGGCAGCGACGGCGTGTGCGACCTACGTGCTCGGCCAGGTCATCAACCAGGCCTATGTCGACAAGAACATCCCGGGCATTGCGATGTTCTCGGGGCTCACGGTGATCCTGCTCTTCATCAAGGGCGTGGCCACCTACGGCCACATGGTGATCCTGACCAAGATCTCGAACGCGATCCTCGCCACCAACCAGCGCCAGCTGTTCGCAAAATTGATGCGCGAGAGCGTCGGCTTCTTCTCCGAGCGCCATTCCTCCGAATTCCTGGCGCGGCTCACGGCCGGCGCCAAGTCGATCACCGACGTGCTCAACATGCTGGTCAACGCCATCGGGCGCGACCTCTTGATGCTGCTCGCCATGATCGGCGTGATGGTGTGGCAGGATCCGCTGATGTCGTTCATCGGCCTCGTCGCGGTGCCGCCGGCGATGCTGGTCCTGCGCAAGCTGGTGAAGCGCATCAAAGGCCTCGCCTACAACCAGTTCACCGGCACCGCCGACATCATGGAGACGATGCAGGAATCGCTGCAGGGCATCCGCACGGTCAAGGCGTTCACGCTGGAAGAGACCATGCAGAAGCGCATCGACGAGAACATCGCGATCGTCGAGCGCAACGCCAACAAGATGGCGCGCGTCGCCAACCGCTCCAATCCGCTGATGGAGATGCTCGGCGGCTTCGCGGTCGCCGGCTGCCTGATGTACGGCGGCTACAGCGTGGTCGCGCTCAACGCCACGCCCGGCGCGTTCTTCTCCTTCATGACCGCGTTCCTGATGGCCACCGAGCCGGCCAAGCGGCTGGCGCGGCTCAACATCGATCTGAACAGCCAGCTCGTCGGCGCCCGCATGCTGCTCGAAGTGGTCGACAGCCCGGCCAGCGAACGCTCCGACGACGACAAGCCCGCGTTGAAGCTCACCGACGCGCGGATCGAACTGCGTGACGTCAGCTTCGCTTACCGCACCGGCGAGACCGTGCTCAACCGCATGAGCTTCGTCGCCGAGCCCGGCAAGGTCACCGCGCTGGTCGGCCCCTCCGGCGGCGGCAAGTCGACCGTGCTGGCGCTGCTGCTGCGCTTCCATGAGGTGACGCAAGGCGACATCGTGATCGACGGCCAGTCGATCGGCGCGGTCTCGCGCAAATCCCTGCGCTCGCAGACCGCCTATGTCGGCCAGGACGTCTACCTGTTCCGCGACACCATCCGGAGCAACATCGCCTTCGGCAAGCCGGGCGCGAGCGAGGACGAGATCATCGAGGCGGCGAAGGCGGCCTGCGCGCATGATTTCATCATGGGCTTCCCGCTCGGCTACGATACGCCGGTCGGCGAGCACGGCACGCAGCTGTCCGGCGGCCAGCGCCAGCGCATCGCGGTGGCGCGCGCGCTGATCAAGAACGCGCCGATCATTCTCCTGGACGAGGCCACCGCGGCGCTCGATTCGGAGTCCGAGCGGCAGGTGCAGGAGGCGATCGAGCATCTGTGCCGAAACCGCACCACCATCGTGATCGCCCACCGTCTCCACACCATCATGCACGCGGATGCGATCCTCGTGGTCGAGGGCGGCGAGATCGTCGAGCAGGGCCGGCACGACGAACTGCTCCGCCGCGGTGGCCGTTACGCCTCGTTCTTCCGCCTGCAACACCACCACGATTCCGGCGCGCTGGCGCCGATCAGCGCAACCGCATAGAGTTCGTTCCACCTCAAGAGCAGCGAGACCGCTTCATGAACGCCGCCTCCTACGTCATCCCGCTTCCGCCCCAGGCTTCGCTTCCCGTCGTCGGGGAAAGCGGCCGTTATCCGGTTCGCCGCATCTGGTGCGTCGGCCGCAATTATCTCGAGCACATCCGCGAGATGGGCAATGACGAGCGCGCCCCGCCGTTCTTCTTCGCCAAGCACGCCGACATGCTGGTGCCGGACGGCGCCACCATTCCCTATCCGCCGCTGACCAAGGACCTCCATCACGAGGTCGAGCTGGTCGTGGCGATGAAGAGCGGCGGCCTCAACATCCCCGCCGACAAGGCGCTCGATCACGTCTACGGCTACGCCGTCGGCATCGATCTCACCCGCCGCGACCTCCAGATCGCCTCGCGCAAGAAGGAGCGGCCCTGGGAGATCGGCAAGTCGTTCGACGGCTCCGCTCCTTGCTCGGCGATTCAGCCGGCCTCCAAGATCGGCCATCCCGCCAAAGGCAAGATCTGGCTCACGGTCAACGGCAAGGAAGCCCAGAAGGGCGACCTCACCGAGCTGATCTGGAACGTGCCCGAGATCATCTGGCAGCTCTCGCAGCAGGTGAAGCTCGCCGCCGGCGACATCATCATGACGGGCACCCCGGCCGGCGTGTCGCAGCTCCAGCCCGGCGACAAGCTCGAATGCGGCGTCGACGGTGTCGGCACGCTGAAGGTCAGCATCGGCCAGCCGGAATAGGCGCGAACGTAGGGCGGATTAACGAAGCGTAATCCGCCACCTTCGCGCGGCAATCGGTGACGTCGATCGTTGCTCGACCGTACGGCGGATTACGCTTCGTTGATCCGCCCTACAACACCTATCACGCCCGCACCGGCCGATTGGCAGGGCTTGCCTGCGGGACGCCGCAAGGAGGCCATCACCTGCTCCACATTCGGCAATTTGATCGCGGCAATGTTTGTTGCCATGGGCCGGACGATCCAGCAAGATTTCAGGCCCGAGATCACTCGATCGCGCTAGGGTAATGTCGCAGCCGGGTCCGTTGCTTCGCATGGCCGGTCCGACTTGATGGAGCCAGATTCATGAACCGCCTCCTTCTGCTTGCCGCCTCTCTCCTCCTCACCGCCAGCGCGGCGGGCGCCCAGTCCAGCCACCCTTATGCCGGCATGGAAAGGCGCCCGATCAAGGCGCTGTCACAGCAGCAGATCGACGACCTTCGCGCCGGACGCGGTATGGGCCTGGCTCTTGCTGCGGAGCTCAATGGATATCCCGGTCCCAGCCACGTGCTCGAGCTCGGCGACAGCCTCGACTTGACAGCCGATCAACGCGTCGAGGTCCGGCGACTGTTCGATGCCATGAAACAGGAAACCGTTCCGCTGGGTCACAAGCTCGTCGAGCAAGAGCGAGCGCTGGAAGACCTTTTCTCGTCCCGTGCGGTCACGTCGGAAGCGCTCAAGACGAGCATCGGGGCCATTGCCGAAACCCAGGGGCAACTCCGCGAGAGCCATCTCAAATATCATCTGTCGACCGCCGCCTTGCTCAATCAGAGCCAGATGCAGCGATATGCAGAGTTACGAGGCTACCAGCGTCCCGGCGGCTCCGCAGGGCACCAGCACCGCCACTAGACGAAGCCGACCGAGAGCGGACGATCGTGGCAGGACGGACGAGAGCAATCCGCAGATCGGCACGACGCAAGGGCGAACCAAGCTTCGCCGATCCGCCCCACGCGTCGCTTCAATTCAACGCCGAATACACGATGAGACCCAGAATCAGCGCCGCCAGCGCGTATTTCAGCGTGTAGTAGACGTTGCGGTTCCACTCCTTGACCTTGCGGCTGGCGAGATGAACCTCATAGAGCTTGCCGAACACCTTGTTGAGCACGCCGACATTCTCGCCGTCGACGTTCTGGGTCGCCGACGCCTTGACGATGTGATGGCTGACCCAGCGGTTGATTGCGGTCATGAAGCCGAACTTCATCGGGCGCTCGACGTCGCAGAACAGAATGATGCGGTTGACGTCGGTCGCATTCTCGGCGCTGTGAATGAAGGTCTCGTCGAACATGAAGGCTTCGCCGTCGCGCCAGACGCATTCGACGCCGTCGACCAGGATGCGGCACTTGGCCGAGTTCGGCGTGACCAGGCCGAGGTGATAGCGCAGCGAGCCAGCGAAGGGATCTCGGTGCGCGCCCAGCCTGCCACCCGGCGGCAGCATCGCGAACATCGCGCCGTGCACGCTCGGGATCGACTTCAGCAGCTCAACCGTCTTCGGGCACAGCGTGTTCGCCGAGGGCAGGAAGTCGTCATACCATTTCAGGTAAAACCGTTTCCAGCCGCTCTTGAAGAACGAGTAGAAACCCCAGTCATTGTTCTTGGCTGCCGCGCGGATGAAACCTTCGTCGAACAGGCGCACGGCTTCGTCGCGGATGGTCTCCCAATTCTCGCTCAGCGGCTTCAGCTCGGGAAACCGCTCGACCGGGATCACCGGCTTGTTCGGCACCGCCGAGCCCGCATACATCAGCACATTGTAGGGTGCCAGATAGGTCGAGTGATCGCCGAGCTGGCGCGCAAAGCGCAGCCGCTGCTTGCCGCGGAAGTGAACGTAAATCGTCGAGGCCGCCAGCACATAGAGAATGACAAGTTGCGGCGCAAAAAGCTGTTTCAACATCTCCCCGTTCCCCAGTGAACTCAGCCGGGGACGTCATCTACTCCGGCCGAACGTGTGCGACAAGATACTCGCCGCTGGGTTGTGTTCACACTGGGGAGAGCAGACGGGGGGACCTGGTGGCGGTCAGCGACCCCATCACGCCCGGGACAGCGCCTGGAGACCCTTGAAGGTCAGGCGCTTGGGGTCGGTGACGCCGGCCAGATAGAGACGGCGGATGAAGGCGATGACGGCATCGCGGTCGCAATCGGTCAGCGCGACGACGGCATCGACGGCGATTCTCTGGGCTTCCATTGGGCTCACCTCGGCCTTGCGAGTAACCCCGGCCGAGACAGGCTAGGATTGATCCGTAAATTCGGCGTTAACCGTTCGGGAACATGGCCCGATTCAGCGAGGCGGCCGTATACGCAAAACAACGCATTGCCAAGCGCCGGCTGCTCAGCGCGCCTTGATGCTCTTCCTTAGCTGCGCAAAGTGCTTCTTCAGCCGGGGCACGGCAAAATCGGTGAAGGCGCGCACCTTCGGCACAGCGAGCCGGCCCTGCGGGCAGATCAGGTGGGCCGGCATTTCAGGATCCGCATCACCAGCCAGTACAATCTCGAGCTCGCCGCGGGCGACCTGCTCGGCTACCTGGTACGAATACATCCGCGCAACGCCGCGCCCGGCGACCGTGGAGGCGACCGCCGCATAGGTGCTGTTGACGACAAGCCGAGGTGTGAACTGAATCGTGCGCGGCACTGACGCGCCGGCCTGCGGCGCAAAGGTCCAGGAATTGGGCAGGTGCGCCATCGCCACGATCTGGTGCTTGGCGAGATCGCCGGGCTCGTTGATGTGTGGATGCTGCTTGAGATAGCGCGGTGCTGCCACGACGATGCGGCTGATCTCGCCGACCCGCATCGCGATCATCGCTGAATCCGCGAGCGGCCCGATGCGAAGCGCGATATCGATGCCCTCTTCGATCAGGTTGACCGCCCGGTCGAACAACAGCAGCTTGGCCGACACGGTCGGATAAGCATCGAGGAACGCATCGAGGATCGGCCGCAAGACCATTTCTCCCGAGACCACGGGAGCCGTGATCGTGAGCAGGCCGCGCGGCGCCGTGCGCGGTCCAGCCGCGATGCCATCGGCTTCCTCGAGTTCGGCGAGCACACGGCGGCAGATCGCGGCATAGCGTTCCCCCTCCTCGCTCAGCTTGATCGCGCGAGTCGTCCGGTGCAGCAGTACGGCGCCGACGCGTTCTTCCAAAAACGCGATGGCCCGGCTCACCGCAGCCGGCGATCGGCCGAGCTTGCGCCCGGCGCCAGCCAAGCTGCCCTCGTCCACGGCCAGGACGAACACTTTCATCGCATCCAGACGATCCATTCCCTTCCCGTCCCCCCCTGAGCTTCCGCTCGCAGGCTAGGCGCTCGCCGTAAGCTCGACAACCACCGCCGGGGCGGCCGCCCCCGCATTCGTTCGCGCGGCGAAAGAGTGTCTGCCGGACAGCGGATATTCGCGACCGGCCCGTCGCAGCGTACCTCAGGACGCAAGCCGGCCGCTGCCGGCACAGGTCTCGAAGCTAACAACAGGAGCCCATCATGGGTATCGAGCAGAAGGTCGTCATCGTCACCGGCGCATCGCAGGGCATCGGCGCCGCCCTGGTCCGGGGTTTTCGCGATCGCAATTACCGCGTCGTCGCCACGGCTCGCTCCATCAAGCCGTCGGGTGACGATGACATCCTCGCCGTGCCCGGCGACATCGCCGATCGGGCCACTGCCGAGCGTGTGGTCTCTCAGGCCCTCGCCCGCTTCGGCCGTGTCGACACGCTGGTCAACAATGCCGGCATCTTCGTCGCAAAGCCGTTCACCCAGTACACGGCCGAAGACTATGCAGCGGTGATGGGCACCAACGTCGCGGGCTTTTTCAACATTACCCAGCTCGCCATGGCCGAGATGGAGCGGCAGGGCTCCGGCCACGTGGTACAGATCACGACCACGCTGGCGGATCAGGCCAATTCGAACGTGCCCTCGGTGCTGGCCTCGCTGAGCAAGGGCGGGCTGAACGCCGCGACCAGATCGCTCGCGATCGAATACGCCAAGCGCGGCATCCGGGTGAACGCGGTGTCGCCCGGCATCATCAAATCGCCGATGCACCCGGTCGCGACGCATGCGCAGCTCAGCGCGCTGCACCCGGTCGGTCACATGGGCGAGATGTCCGACATCGTCGATGCGGTGCTCTATCTCGAGGGGGCCTCCTTCGTCACCGGCGAGATCCTGCACGTCGACGGCGGGCAGAGCGCCGGACATTAAGACGAGGAGACGCACGATGCCCATCGTCACCATTCAAGTGACCCGCGAGGGAACGACGCCGGGAGCGGCTTCGCTCTCGGAGGTGGAGAAGGCCGCACTGATCGAGGGTTCAAGCCAGCTCCTGCTCGACGTGCTCGGCAAGCCGCTGGAGTCCACCTTCGTGGTGATCGAAGAAGTCGACACCGCCAATTGGGGCTGGGGCGGGCTGCCCGTGCAGGAATTCCGACGTCGGCGCGCTGCCCAGCCGGGATGATCGGCCGGTCATGCGCGCAAGGGGGGCGCCGTGACCGACGCAGACACGAAGCAGTCCGTCACGCCCCGGCCGAAACCGCATTGCGGAGGAGGCGCCGTCAGGAATAACGCATCACGCCGTCGTCGATCCGTCCGAAGCGCAGGGAGACGATGTCGAGCGCGTAATTCTGGTACAGCCGCCACGGCCGCTTCGAGCCCTGCTTCGGCATCTTGGCCACCGAGCGCTGCACATAGCCCGAGGTGAAATCCAGCGACGGCTGCGCCGTGATGGTCGAGTCATCGTTGTGCGGCACGCATTGACGGAAATTGTGCCGGTCCATGTAGTTGATGAGACGGCAGACATATTCGCAGGTGAGATCGCATTTCAGCGTCCAGGACGCGTTGGTGTAGCCGAAGGCCGAGGCCATGTTGGGCACGTCGGCATACATCATGCCCTTGTAGGTCAAGGTCTTGGCAAAATCGACGGCGCGGCCGTCGACACTGACCTCGAGGCCGCCGACGACCTGGAGCACCAATCCGGTCGCCGTCACGATGATGTCGGCGGCAAGCTCGCTTCCGTCCTTCAGGCGGATGCCGTCACGCGTGAACGTGTCGATCTCGTTGGTCACGACGCTGGCGCGCTGCTCGCGGATCGCCTTGAAGAGGTCGCCGTCCGGCACCAGGCACAGCCGCTGGTCCCAGGGATTGTAGCGCGGGGTGAAATGGGTTGCGACGTCGTAGTCGGGGCCGAGCGCCATTCGCACGCCCTTGAGAATGAGGTCCTTGACCTTCGCGGGCTTGCGCCGGCTGAGCTGGAAGAAGAACATCCCCCACATCACGTTGCGCCAGCGGATCAAATGATAGGCCAGCCGCGCCGGGAGGTTACGGCGCAATTTGTTGGCGAGGGGATCCTGCGCCGGCCGCGATACCACATAGGTCGGCGAGCGCTGCAGCATGGTGACCTGCGCCGCCTTCTTGGCGAGCTCCGGCACCAGCGTGACAGCGGTCGCGCCCGAGCCGATCACGACGACGCGTTTTCCCGCATAGTCGATGTCCTCGGTCCATTTCTGCGGATGCACGATGCGGCCGGCGAAATCCGCAGCGCCCTTGAACTCCGGCGTGTAGCCCGCCTCGTATTTGTAATAGCCCGAGCACATGAAGAGGAAATTGCAGGTGAAGCGGACCAGCTCGCTCGTGTCCTCGCCCGTGATGCGCTCGGCCTCGACGGTCCAGCGTGCCTCGCTGGTCGACCAGGAAGCGCGCTTGACGCGATGGCGGAAGCGGATGTGCTTGTCGATGCCGTTCTCGCCGGCCGTCTCGCGCACATAGTTTAGGATCTGCGGCCCGTCGGCGATCGCCTTCGGGTCGGTCCACGGCTTGAACGAATAGCCGAGCGTGAACATGTCGCTGTCGGAGCGGATGCCGGGATAGCGGAACAGGTCCCAGGTGCCGCCGATGCAGTCGCGCCCCTCCAGGATGACGTAGCTCTTGGTCGGACACCTGGTCTGCAAATGATAGCCCGCGCCGATGCCTGATAGCCCGGCACCGACGATCAGGACGTCGAAATGTTCTTGTTGCATGGTTTTCTCCGCCGGGGAGGATTGTCCGCCCGCCGCTGCTGGCCGTCAATTGGCAATCGGGCGCGCAGCAACCGTAAAGCGAGTTGAATTCCACGTCCCGAAACAACGAAGCCCCGGATTGCTCCGGGGCTTCTTGCGTTCCTGACGGACGACGCGTCTCAGTAGCGGTAGTGATCGCTCTTGTACGGGCCTTCCTGCTTCACGCCGATGTAGTCGGCCTGGTCCTTGCGCAGCTCGGTGAGCTTGACGCCGATCTTGGCGAGGTGCAGGCGGGCGACCTTCTCGTCGAGCGTCTTCGGCAGCACGTAGACCTTCTTCTCGTACTTGCCGTCCTTGTTGTTGGCGAACAGCTCGATCTGCGCCAGCGTCTGGTTGGTGAAGGACGCCGACATCACGAAGGACGGGTGGCCCATCGCGTTGCCGAGGTTCACGAGACGGCCCTCCGACAGCATGATGATGCGGTGCTTGTCGGGGAACTCGATCTCGTCGACCTGCGGCTTGATGTTGGTCCACTTCAGGTTACGGAGCGCCGCGATCTGGATCTCGTTGTCGAAGTGACCGATGTTGCAGACGATGGCGCGATCCTTCATCGCGCGCATGTGCTCGATGGTGATGATGTCCTTGTTGCCGGTGGCGGTGACGAAGATGTCGGCGCGGGGCGCGGCGTCTTCCATGGTCACGACCTCGTAGCCTTCCATCGCCGCCTGCAGCGCGCAGATCGGATCGACTTCCGACACCATGACGCGGCAGCCGGCCTGGCGCAGCGAGGCGGCCGAGCCCTTGCCGACGTCGCCGAAGCCGGCGACCATCGCGACCTTGCCCGACAGCATCACGTCGGTGCCGCGGCGGATGCCGTCGACCAGCGATTCACGGCAGCCATAGAGGTTGTCGAACTTCGACTTGGTGACGCTGTCGTTGACGTTGATGGCCGGCCACAGCAGCGTGCCTGCCTTCTGCATGTCGTAGAGACGATGCACGCCCGTCGTGGTCTCCTCGGACACGCCTTTGATGCTCTTGGCGATCCCGGCGAAGTAACCCTTCGGCTTCTCCTTGAGCTGCTTCTTCAGAAGCGCGAAGAAGACTTCCTCTTCCTCGGAGCCGGGCTTGTCGAGGAAGGCGGCGTCGCCGTTCTCGGCGCGCAGGCCGAGATGGACGTACATGGTGGCGTCGCCGCCGTCGTCGAGGATCATGTTCGGATGACCGCCGCCGTGCCAGTCGAACAGCTTCGCGGTGTAGTCCCAGTACTCGGCCAGCGTCTCGCCCTTGACGGCGAAGACGGGAATGCCGGCGGCCGCGATCGCGGCGGCGGCGTGATCCTGCGTCGAATAGATGTTGCAGGAGACCCAGCGGATGTCGGCGCCGAGCGCGGCCAGCGTCTCGATCAGTACGCCGGTCTGGATCGTCATGTGCAGCGAGCCGGCGATGCGGGCGCCCTTCAGCGGCTGCTTCGGGCCGTACTCCTCGCGGGTGGCCATCAGGCCGGGCATCTCGGTCTCGGCCAGCGAGAGCTCCTTGCGGCCGAAATCGGCGAGCGAAATGTCCTTGACGATGTAATCGGTGAAGCCGGGCTTCGCGTTCATAGGAGGTTCCTGTTTGTTTGGCTCGTCATTCCAGGGCGCTGTGACGCGAGCGAACCTGGAATCCGGAAGTGCGAGATTCCGGGTTCGCCGCGGTTGCGGCGCCCCGGAATGACGAAAGTGACTTAGAGCGCCCGCTTGAGCTGCTCGACGAGGTCGGTCTTCTCCCAGGAGAAGCCGCCCTCGTTGTCCGGCGTGCGGCCGAAATGGCCGTAGGCCGAGGTGCGCGCGTAGATCGGACGGTTGAGGTCGAGATGGGTGCGGATGCCGCGGGGCGTCAGATCCATCGCCTGCGCCGCTGCCTTCTCGAGCTGCTCCTCCGGCACCTTACCGGTGCCATGGGTGTCGATGTAGATCGACAGCGGGCGCGCCACGCCGATGGCGTAGGCGAGCTGCAGCGTGCAGCGGTCGGCCAGGCCGGCGGCAACGATGTTCTTGGCGACGTAGCGGGCGGCATAAGCTGCCGAACGGTCGACCTTGGTCGGATCCTTGCCGGAGAACGCACCGCCGCCATGCGGGGCTGCGCCACCATAGGTGTCGACGATGATCTTGCGGCCGGTCAGGCCGGAATCACCATCCGGGCCGCCGATGTAGAACTTGCCGGTGGGGTTGATGTGCCAGATCGTCTTCGGCGTGATCCAGTCCTTCGGCAACGCCTCGCGCACATAGGGCTCGACGATCTCGCGGACCTGGTTCGAGGTGAGGTCCGGAACCAGATGCTGGTGCGAGACCACGATCTCGCGCACGGCGACCGGCTTGCCGTTCTCGTACTGCACGGTGACCTGGCTCTTGGAGTCGGGTCCGAGCACCTTCTCCTTGCCGGAGTGGCGGGCTTCGGAGATCAGACGGAGGATCTTGTGGGCGTAGAAGATCGGCGCCGGCATCAGATCGGGCGTCTCGTTGGTGGCGTAACCGAACATGATGCCCTGGTCGCCTGCGCCCTCTTCCTTGACCTCGCCCGGCTGCAGCGCATCGACGCCCTGGGCGATGTCGGCCGACTGCGGATGCAGCAGGATCTCGATGTCGCAGGTCTTCCAGTGGAAGCCTTCCTGCTCGTAGCCAATGTCCTTGATCGCGCCGCGGACGACGCCCTCGATCTGCTCGTTGGTCACCGACTTGGGACCGCGGGTCTCGCCCGCAATCACCACCTTGTTGGTGGTGGCGAGCGTTTCGCAGGCGGCGCGGATCTGCCAGGGGTCGATGCCGGCCTTCGGCCCTTCGCGGTAGAACAGATCGACGATCTCGTCGGAAATGCGGTCGCAGACCTTGTCCGGATGACCCTCGGACACGGACTCGCTGGTGAAGAGATAGGACGCGCGCATCAGTAACCCCTTGTTCCGCCGCTAAGCCGGCGGGCGTTTGCGATGTTTACTTTTGATGATGTCAATCACGCCGGCGCGAGATGACGTAGGATTCGTCGAGAAACCAGAGCCCATTGTATTTTCGCAGCACGTCCCTGGCGGCATCCAGAGTGCGGCCGTTTTGAGTCATTTCTGTCAACCGGTCGTCCTCAATCTGAGCGACATACACCGCCGCATTCCACGCTGCAAAGGCCGTGGAGGTCCCGATCGTCCCGGTGACCTCGTTGGGCAGCGCTTCCATATCATACCTGAAGATCGAACGGTTATCCGCATAAGCATTAAAATTTAAGTCGCGGCCCACCGATCCGAGTTCATACTTAACGGCGCGCAATAGCTCATGACGGCTCACCGCGAAAGGATTTTCTCCGGGCCAGATCGCCTGGATCATTTCCATGCCCGGATCCTGGCCATGGGAGTGGATCCCGATCAGCCGCCCTCCCGGTCGAAGCGCCCGCGCAAGCGGTGCGATGATCCGCTTGGCCCGGAAGTTCACGGAGGACAGGGCGCGATAGGGCTGGGAGGCGATGACGAGGTCGAAATTGGCTTCGGTCTGGCCCGGCCGCGGAATGGTCGAGTCCAGCAGGAACCTGTGGTCCTCGCGATACAGCACCAGAACCACGGGCCGCTCATACAGCGGCATGGCGGTGCGCGGGCTGATCGCGGCGCGCCAGTTCTGCTCCAGAAACGGCCGGAGCTCGGCGATCTGCTGCTCGAACTCGCCCGATGAGGCGCCCCGCAGCGGGACCTCGTGCCAGACCGTCGCAGCCGCCGCCGCAGGCGATGCCGGCGTGAGCCAGGGCGCCTCCGAATAGAACATGTTGGTGAAGACGAACACCGACGCCGGGTGCTCGAAAATGCGGTCCGGCACCTTCTCCAGCGTCAGGCGCAGATCCTCGAGACTGAGCTCCTTGCCGGCGACGTAGAACGGCATGTGGGGAAAGCGCTGGTGCGTCGCGCGCAGCACCCGCGCCAGCACGGTGCCGTCGCCGACGCCGGCGTCGAACAGGCGCAGGGCCGGGGGGCGCGGATGGATCGAGGCGAGCTCCAGCGCGACCCTGTCCGCGACCACCCGCTTTTCGCTGCAGGTATGGACGAACAGCAGGTATTTCTGGCGGTTCTCGAAGAAGCGGAAATTGCCGCGCGGATCGCGCTTCTCGGGCGGCACCTGAAGCCCTCGCGGCGGCGGCATGCCGCCGGCCATAGAGGCCGCCATGTAGGCCTGGATCCGCTCCAGCGTGTCGATGGTGATGCGCTTACCCTCGCGCAGGCGATGCACCAGCTTCCCATCGTTCACTGCGCGCCGGCCAAAGGTCGATTCCGCCATGTCCGCCTTGCGGCAGAACTCCGTGATCTGGCTGAGGATTTCGTCGTTCTTCATGAGGTGGGACGCGGTGGGCAGACGGAGTGGGACGCCTCCTCCTAGCAAAGTCTGCCCACCAAGGGAATAGTGGATCGAAGCGCTTCCCCTGCCGTTTGCGCCGGCGCCAGCCGTGAACCGCTGCGGTCTGCCCGGCAACAAACAGGCGCCTCTCCTCTGAAGGGCCATTCGCCATGCGCCGCCTGCTCGTCGCGCTCAGCCTGCTCGTCGCAATCCCTTGGTCCGCACCGGCGCACGCGCAGGCGCGCAATCAGCTCGGGCCGCTCTGCACCACCGACACGACGCCGGCGGAGCAGATGATCGATGCCTGCAGCAAGATCATCGCGTTGAAGGTGTTTCGGGGCGAGCAGCTTGCGACCATCCATTTCTGGCGCGCGGTGGGCTGGAACAAGAAGGGCAATTACTCGAAGGTCATCGCCGATGCTACCGAAGCGATCCGGCTCCAGCCGAGCCAAGCGGGCTACAATCTCAGGGGATCGGCCTATTACGACAAGGGCGACTACGAGATCGCCGTTGCCGATTTTGACGACGCACTGAAGCTCGGACCGCCCAGCGGCACCATCTTCCACAATCGGGGCAACGCCTGGCGCGGCAAGCACGACTTTGCCAAGGCCATCGCCGACTACGACATGGCGATCAAGGCCGATCCGAAATCGGCATTCTCGTTCCAGAATCGCGGCATCTCGAAACAGGCGCTCGGCGACCTCGACGGAGCGCTCGCCGACATCAACCAGGCGATCCGGCTTGATCCTTCGCTGCCGCAGCCATTGATCAACCGCACCGCGATCTGGCGCGCCAAGGGCGAGCTCGATCGCGCCATCGCCGACGGCAGCGAGGCGATCCGGCTGGCCAAGGACAAGCCGCCGGTCAACATCATGACGCCGCCGAACAGCGTGCTGATCTCCGGCTACACAAATCGCGCCCTCACCTATGAGGCCAAGGGCGACTACGCCCGCGCGCGCGACGACTACCAGGCGACGCTGGCGATCGTGGCGTCCGACGCCGGCAGCAAGGCCAACCAGGCCACTGCCAAGGTACGGTTGTCGCTGCTGACGGATGCGGGCGCGCCGATCCCGCGCGATGCGCCCTCGCCGACAACGCAGCCGGCGAATAATCCCGCCTCACAGCAGACCGGCGCGGCCCCGGCCCCCTCGCCTGCCTCGACCGCTCGCGGCGTACGCATGGCGCTGATCATCGGCAACGGCGCCTATGCCCATGTCAAGGCGCTGCCCAATCCCGCCAACGACGCGCGCGCCGTCGCCAAGAGCCTGCGCGATATCGGCTTCACCGTGTCGGAGGGCATCGATCTCGATCGCGCCGCGATGCAGAAGATGACGCGCGAATTCCTGCGCGAAGCCGCCCGGGCGCAGGTCGCTTTGGTCTATTATGCCGGCCATGGCGTGCAGGTCGACGGCCGCAACTATCTCATTCCCGTCGACGTCGCGCTCAAGCCGGGCGCTGCCATGACCGAGGCGATGATCGACATGGATACGATCATGGCCGGCCTCGACGACCAGGTTCGCACCAACATCCTGATCTTCGATGCCTGCCGCAACAATCCCATGGCGCAGCAAGTGGCAAGCGCCGGCACCAACCGCGGTATCGAAAGCGCCTCGGGCCTGGCGGCACCGACCAGCCTGGGCGCTGGCGCGACATTGGGCGCCGGCACGCTGATCGCCTTCGCGACCGCGCCGGGCCAGGTCGCGCTCGACGGCGAAGGCGCCAACTCGCCGTTCTCTGCCGCGCTGTCCCGCCATATCGGCACGCCCGGGCTAGAGGTGCAGCAGATGCTGACGCGGGTGCGGGCAGAGGTGGTCTCGACCACCAGGAACAAGCAGGTGCCGTGGTCGAACTCCTCGCTGCTGGGCGAGGTTTATCTGGCGGAGAAGTGAGGCGGGATTTGCGCGCTGCTTGTGAGCACAGTGCGCCCGACGTTCGCTGTCGTCGCCCGGCTTGACCGGGCGACCCAGTATTCCAGAGACGTCAGCGATTTACCGTGAAACCGCGGCGTACTGGATTCCCCGCCTTCGCGGGGAATGACACCGAGCATGTGGTGAGGCTTCACCGTCGTTCACACGGTGCGGGGCTCAGTTGCCCCACACTTCCTTGGCGATCTCGACAGCGAGGCTGAGCTTGGCCCATTGCTCTTCCTCGGAGAGGATGTTGCCCTCTTCCGTGGAAGCGAAACCGCATTGCGGAGAGAGCGCGAGCTGCTCCAGCGGCGCGAACTTGGCGGCTTCCTCCAGGCGGCGCTTGATGTCGTCCTTCTTCTCGAGCTCGCCGAACTTCGAGGTGATGACGCCGACCACGACGACCTTGTTGCCCTTGGGCAGGAAGCGCAGCGGCTCGAAGCCGCCGGCACGGTCGGAATCGTATTCCAGGAAGTAGCCGTCGTAATTGGTGCCGGCCAGCATGGTTTCGGCAACGGGCTCGTAGCCGCCCGAAGAAATCCAGGTCGAGCGGAAATTGCCGCGGCAGACATGGGTCGTCACCACCATGTCGGCGGGCTTCTCGGCCAGCGCGTAGTTGATGATGCGCGCGTAGATCTGCTGCAGACCATCCGGATTGTCGCCGCGCTCGCGCGCCTTCTGCAATTCGTCCTGCGAGCAGAGATAGGCCCACACGGTGTCGTCGAACTGGAGATAACGGCAGCCGGCATCGTAGAACGCCTTCACCGCCTTGCGATAGGTCTTGCCGAGGTCCTCGTAGAAGGCCTCGAGATCGGGATAGACGTCCTTGGAGATCGACTTGCGGCCGCCGCGGAAGTGCAGCACGGCGGGCGACGGTATCGTCATCTTGGCGGTGACGTGGGCCTGGTCGGCGACCTTCTTCAGGAAGCGGAAATGGTCGAGCATCGGGTGGTCGGCGGGAAAGTCGAGCTTGCCGATGACGCGCACCGCGTCGTGGCGGGTCTGCACGCCCGCGAACTGGATACCGGCGTCGGGATGGAATAGCTCGCAGCCGGTGAGCTTGGCCAGGAAGTCGAAATGCCACCAGGAGCGGCGGAATTCGCCGTCGGTCGCGAGCTTGAGCCCGATCGAGGCCTGCTTGTGCACGACCTTCTCGATCTCCATGTCCTCGATCTTGCGCAGATCGTCGGCCGAGATCTCGCCCTTCTCCAGCCGGATGCGGGCTTCCTTGATCTTGGCCGGACGTAGGAGGCTGCCGACCTCGTCGGCGCGGAAGGGGGCTCTGGTTCGCTGCATTCTTGTTTCTCCCGAAATTTCAGCCGGCGCTCGTTGTACCTCCTCTCACCGCACGCGGGGAGAGGCGAAGAAAAAGTCAGTGGGCCGCCCCTGCGACGCCGAGATGCCGCTCCAGGACCGAGGAGTCGGCCCTCAGCGCGGCGCTCGGAGCGTCGTGGACGATCGTTCCGCGCTCCAATATCACAACGCGGTCGGCCAGCCCCAGAATCTTTTGGGCATTCTGCTCGACGATGATCGAGCAGATGCCGCCCCCCCGGGTGATGGTCCCGATCGCCTTCAGCAGCTCCTCGACGATGATCGGGGCAAGACCCTCGGTCGGCTCGTCCAGCAGAAGCACTTTCGGGTTGAGGGTGAGCGCGCGCCCGATCGCCAGCATCTGCTGCTCGCCACCGGAGAGCTGATTGCCAAAGTTGGTCCGCCGCTCCTTCAGCCGCGGGAACATCTCGTACACCTTCTCGACCGTCCAGGGGCCCGGCTGGGCCACCGCGGTCATGTTCTCCTCGACCGTGAGCGAGCGGAAGATGTTGCGCTCCTGCGGCACCCAGCCGATGCCGGCGCGCGCGCGCTGGTCGGGACGCAAGCTGGTGACGTCGGTGCCGGCCAGCACGACCGAGCCGGAGAAGCGGCGGGTGACTCCGACGACGGAGTTGATCAGCGTGGTCTTGCCGGTGCCGTTGCGGCCAAGCAGCGCCAGAACCTGCCCCTCGGCGAGGCGCAAGGACATGTTGGGCAGCACCACCGCTTCGCCATAGCCGGCACGAAGTGAGTCGATCGCGAGCAGGTCAGACATGGACCGCCTCCTCGCCGAGATAGACCGCCTTGACCTGCGGATCGCGCGCGACCTGCTCGGGCGGCCCTTCGGTCAGCAGCGCGCCGGAGACCAGCACCGAGATGCGGTCGGCAAAGGAGAAGACGAGGTCCATGTCGTGCTCGATCAAGAGCACGGTGACGTCGCGCGGCAGGCTGCCTACCACGGCGAGGATGTCATGGCGCTCGCTCTCGGGCACGCCCGCGGCGGGCTCGTCGAGCAGCAGCACGCGCGGCTTGGCGGCGATCGCGACCGCGATCTCGAGCAGGCGCTGCTTGCCGTAAGGCAGCGTCACGGTCTGCTCGTTCATGACGTCGAGCAGGTGGAAGCGCGCCAGCAGTTCGGCAATCTCGTCATTGACGTCACTGCGCGTGCCCATCCGTCGCCACCAATCGCCGCCATGGCCGAGACGCTCCGAAACGGCAAGGCCGATGGTCTCGAGCGGGGTCAGGTCGGGATAGAGCTGGTTGATCTGGAAGGTGCGTGACAAGCCGCGCAGCACGCGCTTGTGCACGGGCAGGTCGGTGATGTCCTGGCCTTCGAGCAGGATGCGGCCCGAGTTCGGCTTCAGCACGCCGGTGAGCTGGTTGATCACCGTGGTCTTGCCGGCGCCGTTCGGGCCGATCAGCGCGTGACGCGCCCCCTGCTCGACCTTGAGCGACAGATCGCGGGTGACGCGCAGGCCGCCGAACTGCTTTTCGAGGTTCTGGGTTTCGAGCGCGATGGTCATGCATCGCTCTCCGGCACGGCGACGACCGCCTTACGGCCTGCAACCTGCCTGATGACCAGATTCGGCACATACAGCACCCAGCGGTGCAGGCGCTGGCGGCCGACCAGCACGATCACGACCAGCACGAGGCCGATCCAGAACTGCCAGTATTGCGGGGTGATGGTGGAGAACAATTCCTGGAGCATGCGGAAGATCACCGCACCAATCAGCCCACCATAGAGATAGCCGGTGCCCCCGATCACGAGCACCAGCATCAGATCGGCCGAGCGCTCGAAAGCGAAGACGTCGAGCGAGGCGATCGCGGTGGTCTGGGTGAACAGCGCGCCCGCGATGCCGGCATAGAACGCAGCCAGCGTGTAGATCGCGATCAGGCGGCGGTTGACGGGAATGCCGATCGCCGCAGCCCGCAGCGGGTTGTTCTTGATCGCGCGCAGCGACAGGCCGAATGGCGAATGCACGACGCGGCGGGCGAACAGGAACAACAGGAACAGCACGGCCAGCGAGTAAAAGAAGCCGGCCTTGCCGAACATGTCGAACGGAATCTGGCCCAAGATCGGCTGCATCTCGATACCTTGCAGGCCGTCGGTACCGCCGGTGATGTTGGAGAAGCGTTCGGCGAGCGCTTCCAGCAGCAGCGCGATGCCGAGCGTCACCATCAGGCGCGTGAGGTCGACGCCGCGGATCACCAGGAAGCTGGTGGCAAAACCAAGCACCATCGCGGCCAGGCCCGCGACGAGCAGCGCGAGCACGGGCTCGTTGACGATACCGTGAAGCGCGAGAAGTCCAGCGGCATAGGCACCGACCCCGAAGAAGGCGGCGTGGCCGAGCGAGACGATGCCGGCATAGCCAAGGATCAGATCGAGCGACATCGTGAACAGCGCCAGGCGCAGGATGTCGGTCATGATCAGATAGCGCGAGGGAAAGGCGAAGCCGCAGGCCAGCACGATCAGCCAGAAGGCGATTTCGCCGTAGTGCCAGCGCGCCTGGCGCTGGGCGTGATAACCGACGTCGGAAGCAGCGCTCATCGGCGAACTCAGCGCGCGGCCGTGCGGCCGAACAGGCCGTTCGGGCGCCAGATCAGGATCACGATCATCATGGTGTAGATCACGAAGGGACCCATCTTCGGTACGTAGTACTTGCCGGCGACGTCGCCGATGCCGAGCAGGAGCGAGGCCAGGAACGGACCTGTTATCGAGGAGGAGCCGCCGACGGTGACCACGATCAGGAAGTAGATCATGAACTTCAACGGAAAGTACGGATCGAGACCGAGGATCTCGGCGCTGAGCGCGCCGCCGAGGCCTGCGAGCCCGCAACCAAAGGCAAAGGTGAAGGCGAACACCTGCGGCACGTTGATGCCGAGGCCGCTTGCGGCGCGGGGATCGTCGACCGCGGCGCGCAGGCGGCTGCCGAAGCGGGTCTTGGCCAGCACCATCTGCAGAGCGATGGTGAGCAGGCCGCAGATGACGATGATCATCAGCCGGTAGCGGCCGATGCCGACGCCGAACAGGTCGAACTGGCCCTGGAGCGCGGCCGGCAGATTGATGAAGACGCGCGACGAGCCCTGGATGTAGTCGACGGCGGCAACCGACATGAAGGTCAGGCCGATCGTGAACAGCACCTGGTCGAGGTGGCTGCGCGTATAGAGGTGGCGATAGAGCGTCCGTTCGAGCGCAATGCCGATCGCGGCCGAGGAGACGAAGGCGAGCGGCAGTGCGGCGAAGAACGGCCAGCCCATCCGGTTGACCAGCACCATGCAGACATAACCGCCGGCCATGGCGAAGGCGCCGTGGGCGAGGTTGACGAAGTTCATCAGGCCAAGCGTGACCGCAAGCCCGCAGGCGAGCACGAACAGCAGCATGCCGTAGGCGACACCGTCGAACAGGTTGGTGAGGATTGCGGTCATTGGAGGTCGAAAATCATCTCAGGTATGGCCGAGGCCGTGCTGCGCTCCCTCTCCCGCTTGCGGGAGAGGGTTGGGGAGAGGGTGTCTCCGCAAAGGGACAATCCCCTAGTGGAAGGAGCCCTCACCCGACGCTTCGCGTCGACCTCTCCCGCAAGCGGAGAGGTGAAACTACCGCGTCACTTCTTGGTCTTGCCGAGATCCTTGACCGCCTCGAAGGTGGCGAACTCGACATTGTACAGCTCGCCGTCGACCTTCTCGACCTTGCGGATGTAGATGTTCTGCACGATGTCGCGGGTCTCGGGATCGATCGAGATCGGGCCGCGCGGGCTCTCCCACTTCTGGCCCTTCATGGCTTCGATCAGCTTGTCGCCATTGGTATCGCCGCCGGTCTTCTTCAGCGCTTCGTAGATCAGGTGGATGCCGTCATAGCCGCCCACCGCCATGAAGCCCGGACGATTGCCGAACGCCTTCTTGTAGGCGGCGACGAAATCCTTGTTCATCTGCGAAGGGTGCGCCGCGGAGTAGAGGTGCGCGGTGACCGTGCCGAGCACGGCGTCGCCCATGTTGTTGAGCAGGTCGTCGTCGGTGACGTCTCCGGGCCCGATCACCTTGATGCCGGCCTTGTCGAGGCCGCGCTCGGCATACTGCTTCATGAAATTGCCGCCCTGGCCGGCCGGCACGAACACGAAGATCGCGTCCGGCTTGGCGTCTTTCATGCGCTGCAGGAACGGGGCGAAGTCGGGGTTCTGCAGGGGAACCTTGACCTCTTCGACCACCTCGCCGCCGCCGGCCGTGAAGTGCTGCTTGAAGAAGTTGAGAGCGTCATTGCCCGGCGCGTAGTCCGAGGTCAGCGTCGCCACCTTCTTGATGCCGTTCTTCGCCGCCCAGTCGCCGATGATGGTCGAGGACTGTGCCAGCGTGAAGCTGGTGCGTACGATATAGGGCGAGCGCTCGGTGATGATCGAGGTGCCGGCCGCCATGACGATTTCCGGAATCTTGGCCTGCGTTGCCAGCGGCGCCGCCGCGAGTGCGGCGGGCGTCACGCCGAAGCCGGCGATGAAGTTGACCTTGTCGTTGACGATCAGCTCCTGCGCGGCGGTCTTGGTCTTGTCCGGGATCGCGGCATCGTCCTTGAGGATGATCTCGATCTTCTTGCCGGCGACGGTGTCGCCCTTCTGCTGCATGTAGAGCTTGATCGCGTTCTCGATCTGCTTGCCGGTCGAGGCCTGGCCGCCTGTCATCGGCAGGATCAGGCCGATCTTGACGCTGTCCTGGGCCTTCGCAGGCGCGACGGCCGCGAGGCTTGCGATGGCGGCCGCTACGGCGGTCCGCGAAAGAATCTTGCGTTCGAACATCAGATGTCTCTCCCCTTCATTCCTGCTCTTGTGCCCTGGACCGAGTACCCGGCCCTTGCCTCAAACTTAGCCGACGCGCGAGCAATCATCGCTGGCCACATGGGCGTCTTTCGCGCCAACCTTGTCAATCGGACGTTTGGCGACTAGTCGGCGAGCCCTGCGTTCCGGTGACTCACCGACCGAAGCGGCGCCCCGGGTTTCCCTACAGCAACTCGCCCACCACTCATTTGTACGAATGTACAAAGAAAATGGACTTGTCAACGAAAACCCCGCCGCCAACCGACGCCATGTTGTCGCGAGCGCCGCATGGCAGTCTAGAACCGGCAGGGATCGCAGGCATGGAGGATTTCGTCTTTCGCTTGCAGAATATGTACATCCGCGCGCCCTGGCTTCCCGCATCTCGGTAATAAATTACCTATCTCGAATAAGTCTATTTTACCTTGTTGAAGGCTAAGCTTCTGCCCTGCCGGCCCGGGCTGGCGTCCACTGACCGACTGCGCGCCCACACAATGTCCAAGACTTTTCGTTCCGCCCTCGTCCTCGCTGCGCTCGCTGCGGGACTGTCCGGCTGCGGGACGGTCAACGAAAAACTCTCCGCCGGCATGGGCGACTATGTCCCGCAATGGGCCGGCGGCCTGCCGGCCGATGCCCCGCCGCGACCGGGCACCCCGCAATACGACGCCTACATGAAGGAACGCGAACGCAAGCGGCTGATGCCGGCGGCGGATCGCGAGAAGGAAGAGCAGGCGCAGAAGGGCGCGACGGGAACGACCTCAGCCGGCACGGCGCGCTGACGGGCCGAATGGCGAATTGGGAGTGGCGAATATCGCCCCTTTTCTATCCCCCGCCGCTATTCGCTAGTCCACGAACACCACGGTCTTGCGGCCGTTGAGGATGACGCGGTCGTCGAGATGGTAGCGGATCGCGCGGGCGAGCACGCGACGCTCGATGTCGCGGCCCTTGCGGACGAGATCCTCGGGCGTGTCGCGATGACTGATGCGCTCGACGTCCTGATCGATGATCGGGCCTTCGTCGAGATCGCGCGTGACGTAATGCGCGGTGGCGCCGATCAGCTTGACGCCGCGCTCATGGGCCTGGTGATAGGGCTTTGCGCCCTTGAAGCCCGGCAGGAACGAGTGGTGGATGTTGATGCAGCGTCCCGAAAGCTTGGCCGACAGGTCATCGGACAGGATCTGCATATAGCGGGCGAGCACGACGAGATCGGTCTTCGTCTTGCCGACGAGGTCGATGATCTGCGATTCCTGCTCGCGCTTGGTCTCCTTGGTCACCGGCAGGTGGTGGAATGGGATGCCGCCGAAATCGAGCCCGGCATAGACCTCCCGCGGATGGTTGGAGACGATCGCAGTCAGCGTCATCGGCAACTCGCCGGTGCGCCAGCGATAGAGGATGTCGACCAGGCAGTGGTCGGACTTCGACACCAGCAGCATCACCTTGCGATGCGCGGCGCGGTCGCGCATCTGCCATTCCATGCCGAAACGCTCGGCGATCGCGGCAAAGCCGGTCTGCAGCGCCGACAGTTCCACGGCAAGATCGGCCGCGGTGAACACCACCCGCATGAAGAACTTCTTGGTCTCGACGTCGTCGAACTGCTGGGCGTCGAGAATGTTCTGTCCATTGTGGGCGAGAAACGTCGACACCGCCGAGACGATGCCGGGCCGATCCGGACAGGACAAGGTCAGAACATATTGATGGTCGGGCATGTTGATGGACGGGCTTGGCTCTTGATGAAGGTTTGTGCAGCGGAACGACCCCGCGACCTGCACCCTGCTCTAGCACCGACCCCGCCCTTGCGCCAATCCCAAGACAAGCCCAAGACTTGCTTCGACATCATGCGCGGAGTCAGGATGAACAGACGATTGCGATTACGGAGAATCCCATGGCCGACCGCCTGAACGGCTACCGCATCCTGATCCTGGAAACGCGCGAGGAGGCGCAGTTTTCCAAGCTGCTGGCCGAGCAAGGCGCCGAGGTCGTGCAATGCCCGATGTTCACCATCCACGACG
This sequence comes from Bradyrhizobium sp. WBOS08, assembly GCF_024585125.1. Taxonomy (NCBI): domain Bacteria; kingdom Pseudomonadati; phylum Pseudomonadota; class Alphaproteobacteria; order Hyphomicrobiales; family Nitrobacteraceae; genus Bradyrhizobium; species Bradyrhizobium sp. WBOS08. The sequence goes on from NZ_CP028988.1 coordinate 1,464,283, forward strand.
CGCCGGACCCCGCCCCGGTCGAGGCCTGGATCCGCCGCGCCATCGACAAGCCGCTTGACGATCTCGTGCTGATGACCGGCGAAGGCCTGCGGCGGATCATGAAGCTTGCCCGCGCCCGCGGGATCGACGCCGACTTTGTCGCCGCGCTCGCCAAGACGCGGACATTCACCCGCGGCCCAAAGCCCGGCAGGGCGCTGCGCGAGGTCGGGCTGGAACCGCAGCAGACGACAGAGAAACCGACCACCGAGGGCGTGATCGAGATGCTGAGCAAGCTCGACCTCAGGGGACGACGCCTCGGCCTGCAGCTCTATCCGGACAAGGAGCATAGCGCGCTGACCGGCGCGCTGGCCGCACAAGGCGCCGCGGTCGATACGGTGCTGCCCTATGTCTACGATTCCAAGGCGGCCGATACCAACATCATCGCCGCCGTCGACGACATGGCCGCGGGACGGATCGACGCCCTCGCGCTCACCAATCTCGGCCAGGTCCGCCGCCTGATCGAGGCCGCGAAGGCGCATGGCAGCGAGGCCAAGCTGCGCGCCGGCCTCGAACGGACGCTGATCGCGTCGGTCGGCCCGGCGGTCTCCGGCGAGCTCGCCGCCCACGGCCTGCGCACCGACGTCTCGCCGGCGGAGGAAGCGTACTTCATGCGACCGCTCATCTCGGCGATGGCCTCAGCCCTGGCGCAGCGGAAGCCGAGAGCCACGACGAGGTAAGAGCCGAACGCGGGGGCGGCCTGCGGCAGCTGCGATTGACACGAGCATCGCTGGCGCTAGCTTGCGAGCAAGAAGAAACCACACGGGCTGGGAAATCGCCGTGATACGAGCCATCGCGCCTTGAGCAGAGCCGCACGAACTTCCGCGCTCGCGCCGTTCCGCATTCGCAACTATCGCTTTCAATGGCCGTCGGATCTGCTCACCTCCTGGGCGTTCGAGGTCGAGACGCTCGTGCTTGGCTGGTACATCCTGGTCGAGACCGGCTCGGTGCTGCTGCTCACCGTGCTTGCCTCGCTCCAGTTCGTCGGGACATTGGTCGCGCCGGTGTTCGGCATGATCGGCGATCGCATGGGCCATCGCGATCTCCTGGTCGTGATGCGTCTTGCCTATACGGTGCTCTCGTCAACCATCATGGTCCTGGCGCTGACCGGTCATCTGTCGCCGCTGAGCGTCATGATCATCGTCGCGATCATGGGTTTGATTCGTCCCTCCGATCTCGGCGTCCGGGGCGCGCTGCTCGCCGAGATCATGCCGGCCGAGCAGCTGGTGGGCGCCATCAGCGTTGCACGCACCACCCAGGACAGCGCGCGCATCGCCGGCGCGTTGACCGGCGCCGGATTGTTCGCGGTCCTCGGCATCGGTCTCGTCTATGTGGCGATCGCCTGCCTCTATCTGGCAGCCGCGCTTCTCATGCTCTGCCTGACCCGGCCCAAGAGAACCGTCGTCACGAGCGATCTTCCGGCCAACAGCCACGCGGTGTCGCGACTGCTGGGCGAGCTCAAGGAAGGAATCGTCTACGCCTGGAATGGCCCGGGAATGCGCGCGGCGCTGTGCGTGGCGTTCCTGGCCAATCTCACCGCATTTCCCTTCACGGGCGGGCTACTCCCCTACATCGCCCGCGACATCTTTCATACCGACCAGACCGGCCTCGGTTACCTCTCGGCGAGCTTCGCGATCGGCTCGCTGATCGGCTCCATCACGCTCAGCCTCGTCGGCGGACTGCGCATTGCCCGGCTTCTGATCGGCGCGACGCTGGCCTGGTACGCCATGCTGCTGATATTCGTCGAAATCAGGACCATGCCGGTGGCGATGGCCTGCCTCGTTCTCGCCGGCATCGCCCAGAGCATGTCGATGATCTCGGCAGCCGTGATCCTGATGCGGTCGGCCAGTGCGCATCTTCGCGGCCGCGTGATGGGCGTGCGCATGATGGTGATCTACGGCCTGCCGATAGGATTGCTCGCGGCCGGCAGCATGATCGACGTCATCGGCTATTCCGCAACCGGCTCGCTCTATGCCGCCGCGGGCTTCATCACGATGCTGGCGATCGCGATCCGCTGGCGCGCCGATCTATGGCCGGTGCACGCGCCCGCCAATGCGCGATGAGGTCGCGTTAGTCCCCGTAGCCGCGCAGCCGCTCGATATCGAGGATGGTGACGCCGCCATATTCCAGCCGCAGCAGCCCCTCCTTCTCCAGCCGGTTCAGCGCGCGGTTGGCGTTCTGGCGGGACATGCCGGAGAGCGCGCCGATCTCCTCCTGGGTGATCTCCAGATGCGCGGTCGATTCCGGGTAGAGGATCGGGTTGAACAGCGAGGCGATGCTGCGGGCAAGGCGCGCGGTCGCATCGAGGGTCCGATTGACCTCGAGCATGCCGATGAACTGGCCGAGCCGCTCGTTGAGCTGGCGCACCAGAAAGCGGTTGAAGCCGACGCTGTTCTCGAACAGCCACATGAAGGCGCTGCGTTCCATCAGCGCGACGCGGCTGTCGCGCAGCGCGACCACGTCATAGCGGCGCGGCTCGTTCTTGAGCACGCTGCCCTCGCCGAACCAGGCCCCTGCCGTCAGCCCGGCCAGGCTCGTTTCCTTGCCGTCCCGCGAGACCCCTCCCATGCGGGCAAGACCGCTGACCATGCCGGCCCAATAGGCGAAGATGTCGCCGCGCATGAACACGGTCTCGCCGGTGCCGTAGGACCGCTCAGTGATACCGGCGCGCGCGACCTCGATCTCCGCTTGCGTGAGCTCGCGCGACCAGGCGGCGACGCGCTTCAGATGATCTTCTGAAATCATGATCTCGCGAACAGCCGCACCGTTTCGTCACTCCACCTTCTGTTGCATTGCAACATGATTATGACGACTGCCACCCGACGAAAGATGAAGGCCGCTGCCGCCCGGCAAACTTTGTCGCAGAATTGTCAGCCGGGAGACATTTCAAAATAGCGCTTTCCCCTATTGAGAACCACCTCGGCGATGCGGCTCTTGATCCCTGACGGGAACGAGAGTGGCGCGGGCTCCGGTCGAGACCATCTGCTGCATGGCCTCACCGGCACCACCGTACTAGGATCGCCGGACAGAACGGACGAAGAGCGCGGCTAAAAAGCGCCATCACCGGGAGGGTTTCGTTTGGTGGCTACCAGTCTTGAAGTGCGCGGCGTGTCCTTGCGATTCGGCGGCGTCCGTGCGCTGACCGATGTCAGTTTCGCCATCAAGGACGGCGAGCTGTTCTCGATCATCGGCCCCAATGGCGCCGGCAAGACCTCGATCGTGAACTGTATTTCCGGTCGCTACAAGCCGACTGAAGGCCAGCTCTTCTATGGAGACCGCGACATCACCGGCTTGACGCCGAATGCCCGGGCCTCGCTCGGCATCGGCCGCACCTTCCAGAATCTCGCCCTGTTCCACCACATGAGCGTGCTCGACAACATCATGGTCGGCCGCCATCACCTCCTGAAGAACAATTTCCTGACGGGCTCGCTGTACTGGCTCACCGGCGCGCGCAAGGAAGAGCTCGAGCACCGCCGCAAGGTGGAGGAAATCATCGACTTCCTCGATCTGCAGTCGGTGCGCAAAGCCACCGCCGGCACCCTCTCCTACGGCCTGCGCAAGCGCGTCGAGCTCGCCCGCGCCATGGCGCTGGAGCCTCGCCTCATCCTCCTCGACGAGCCGATGGCCGGCATGAACTTCGAGGAGAAAGAGGACATGGCCCGCTACATCGTCGACCTCAACGAGGAGTTCGGGATGACGGTGGTGATGATCGAGCACGACATGGGCGTGGTGATGGACATCTCCCATCGCGTCATGGTGCTGGATTTCGGCAAGAAGATCGCCGAAGGGGACCCCGCGACGGTGCTCGCCGATCCTCACGTCAAGCGTGCCTATCTCGGCGAGGAAGACGAAGTGCTGGTCGATCCCGACGATGCACCGCCTGCGCAGGAGAGCGCGGCATGATGGACTACGCAGGCCGCGTCGCGCAGGCCGACACCTATCCCAAGATGCTCCGGCTCAACGCCAGGGAGCACGGCAACGAAATCGCGTTGCGGGAGAAGGATCTCGGGCTCTGGCGGCTATTCACCTGGAACGACTATCAGGCCCGCGCGCGCGACTTCGCGCTCGGTCTCGTCGAAATGGGCCTTGGCCGCGGCGACGTCATCGGCATCATCGGCGACAACCGGCCGGACTGGGTCGCGGCGGAAGTCGCGACGCACGCCATCGGCGGCCTCAGCCTCGGGCTTTATCGCGACGTGCTCGACGAGGAGGCTTCCTATCTCCTCAATTATGGTGAGGCACAGCTCGTCTTCGCCGAGGACGAGGAGCAGGTCGACAAGCTGCTCACCCTCGCCGACCGCGCACCGAAGCTGAAGCACATCATCTATTCCGATCCGCGAGGGATGCGGAAATACGACGACCCGCGCCTGATGTCGGCGGATGCGTTTGCCGAGCTCGGCCGGGCACGTGCCGCGCGCGAGCCGGAGCTCTACGACCGCCTCGTAGATGCCACCAATGGCGAGGATGTCGCGATCCTCTGCACGACGTCGGGCACCACGTCTCATCCCAAGCTGGCGATGCTCGCCGCCGGCCGGGTGCTCGGTCATTGCGCGACCTATCTCGCCTTCGATCCGAAAGGGCCGGACGACGAATACGTCTCCGTGCTGCCGCTGCCGTGGATCATGGAGCAGGTCTACGTGCTCGGCAAAGGCCTGTTGTGCCGCATGAAGATCAACTTCGTCGAAGAGCCCGACACCATGATGAACGATCTGCGCGAGATCGCGCCGACGTTCGTCTTGTTCGCCCCCCGCGTCTGGGAATCCATCGCCGCCGACGTCCGGGCCAAGGTGATGGACGCCACGCCTCTCAAGCAGCGCCTGTTCGACGTCGGCATGAAGAGCGGCCTCGCCGCGCTCGAACAGGGCAAGCGCTCCGCCCTTGCCGACGCCATCTTGTTCCGCGCGCTGCGCGACCGCCTCGGCTTCACCCGCCTGCGCTCGGCCGCGACCGGCGGTGCGGCGCTCGGCCCCGAGACCTTCAAGTTCTTCCAGGCGATGGGCGTGCCGCTGCGCACGCTCTACGGCCAGACTGAGCTGCTCGGGGCCTATACGCTGCATCCCGAAGGCAAGGTCGATCCCGACACGACCGGCGTGCCGATGGCCGACAATGTCGAGATCCGCATCGACAATCCCGACGTCCACGGCGTCGGCGAGATCGTGGTGCGGCATCCCAACATGTTCCTAGGCTACTACAAGAATCCGGAAGCGAGCGTCGCCGACATCAAGGACGGCTGGATGTGCTCCGGCGATGCCGGCTATTTCAACGCCAACAACCAGCTCGTCGTCATCGACCGCATCAAGGATCTCGCCGAGACCTCGCGCGGCGAGCGTTTCTCGCCGCAATTCATCGAGAACAAGCTGAAATTCTCGCCCTATATCGCCGAAGCGGTGGTGCTGGGCGCCGGCCGCGACGCGCTCGCGGCGATGATCTGCATCCGCTACTCCATCATCTCGAAATGGGCGGAGAAGAACCGCCTCTCCTTCACCACCTACACCGACCTCGCCTCGCGGCCCGAGGTCTACGCGCTGCTGCACAAGGAGGTCGAGACCGTCAACGCCACGCTGCCGCCGGCCCAGCGCATCTCGCGCTTCCTGCTGCTGTACAAGGAGCTGGACGCCGACGACGGCGAGCTCACCCGCACCAGAAAAGTGCGCCGCAGCGTCATCAACGAAAAGTACGCCGGCATCATCGACGCGATCTACCGCGGCGATTCCGACATTCCCGTCGACACCGTGATCCGCTTCCAGGACGGCACCACACAGCGGGTGCGGACGACATTGCGAGTGGTGGACCTCGGGGTGCACGGGCACATGGCGGAGGCGGCGGAGTGAGCCAAATGTCCATCACGCGCGGTGCTGCCCTTCGCCTCTCCCCGCTTGCGGCAGAGCAATCGCATATGCCGTCCGTCATTGCGAGCACAGCGAAGCTATCCAGACTGCGTCCACAGAAAGACCCTGGATTGCTTCGCTGTGCTCGCAATGACGATGCAGGTGCAGCAGGAAATCATAAATGAACACCGCCTTCCTCATCCAGCTCTTGGTCAACGGCCTCGTGGTCGGCACGCTCTATGGCGTGGTCGCGATGTCGTTCGTGCTGATCTACAAGGCGACGCAGGTCGTCAATTTCGCGCAAGGCGAGCTGCTGCTGGTCGGCGCCTGGGTGTGCTGGGCGCTGCTGGCGAAGTACCAGGTGCCGTTCTGGATCGGCATGCCGATGACGCTGGTGTTCATGTTCGTGTTCGGCATCGCGGTCCAGGTCCTGATCCTGCGGCCGATGATCGGCGAGCCCATCATCTCGGTCATCATGGTGACGATCGGACTCTCCACGGTGCTGCAGGCCACGCTGAAATGGATGTTCGGCGTCAATCCGCAGCCGTTCCCGCGCGTGTTCGAGAGCCAGTCGGTCAGCCTGCTCGGGCTGCAGATCCAGACCGTCTATGTCATGAGCCTCGTGGTCTCCGTCGCCATGATGATCGGCATGGCCTGGTTCTTCCGTGCGTCGAAATACGGCCTTGCGATGCGCGCCACCGCGTTCAACCAGCAGGTCGCGCAATCGCTTGGCATTTCCGTCAAGAGCGTGTTCGCGATGGCCTGGGCGATCTCGGCGACGGTCTCGGCAGTCGCGGGTGTGGTCGTCGCGGTCGTGAACGGCGTGTCGTCGGGTCTTGCCGCCTACGGCATCAAGGTCTTTCCGGCGGCGATCCTCGGTGGGCTCGATTCCGTCGGCGGCGCCGTGCTCGGCGGCATCATCATCGGCCTGCTCGAGAACGTCGCGCAATATGTCGACAGCGAGTATCTGCACTGGGGCAATCTCTACGAGATCGCGCCGTTCTACGTCCTCATCATCGTGCTGATGATCAAGCCCTACGGCCTGTTCGGCACCCACGACATCGAACGGATCTGACCCATGGCCGGCCCTGCCCTCATTCCCGCTGGTGATTTCCGCACCTCCTATGCGGCCGACACCACGATCTTCCCGACCGCCACCAGCCGCAACTTCGCCATCGCGGGCGTCGCGCTGCTGTGCTTCGCGCCGCAATTCTTCAGCGGATACTGGCTCAGCATCCTGATCCAGATCGGCATCTTCTCGATCGCCGCGCTCGGCCTCAACATCCTGGTCGGCTTCACCGGCCAGATCTCGATCGGGCACGCCGCCTTCTTCCTGCTCGGCGCTTTCACCTCGGCCTACATCTCCAACAACGCGCCGATCCCGGTGTTCTTCGCCATCCCGCTCGCGGGAATCGTCACCGCGCTGGTCGGCCTGATCTTCGGCATCCCGGCGGCGCGGCTGAAGGGCCTCTATCTCGTCATCGCGACGCTGGCCGCGCAGTACATCCTGCTCGACTTCTTCTCCCGCGCCGAATGGTTCTCCGGCGGCTCGGTGCCGGCGAGTGCCGCGCCTTTCTCGATCTTCGGCTATACGCTGCGCGGCGACCGACAATATTTCTACGTCGTGCTGGCCTATGTGCTCGTGAGCTACATCCTCGTCACCAATCTGATGCGTACGCGGGACGGCCGCGCGCTGGTGGCGATCCGCGACCATTATCTCTCCGCCGAGATCATGGGCATCAACCTGACGAAATACCGCACGCTGTCGTTCGGGCTCGCCGCCTTCTTCGCCGGCATTGCCGGCGCGCTCTACGCGCACTACCAGCTCGTGGTGTCGCAGGAAGGTTTCGGCATCGAGCGCTCGATCTTGTTCCTCGCCATGATCATCATCGGCGGCACCGGCTCGGTCATGGGCACGCTGATGGGCACCGCCTTCGTGGTGCTGCTGCCGGAATCGATGGAATGGCTGAGCCATCATCTGAAGGGCGGCGCGATCGACCAGGCGCTGTCACTCAACACCAACATCACCTTCCTGCGAGAGATCGCGATCGGGGTGATCATCATCGCGTTCCTGATGTTCGAGCCCGATGGGCTTGCGCATCGCTGGCGGCAGATCAAGGCGTACTGGAAACTCTACCCGTTCTCGCATTGAGCGCGGACCACTTCACTTAAACAATAAACAGGAGGAACCGACCCATGACGATGAAGTCACTTTTGAGCACCGCATCGCTCGCGATCGCGATCGCCGCATTTTCGACCGGCGCGCAGGCGCAGATCGCGATCGGACACCTCGCCGACTATTCCGGCGGCACCTCCGACGTCGGCACGCCCTTCGGCCAGGCCGTCGCCGACACGTTCGGCTGGGTCAACAAGAACGGCGGCGTCGGCGGCAAGCAGCTCAACCTCGACACCAACGACTATGGCTACCAGGTGCCGCGCGCCATCGCGCTCTACAAGAAGTGGTCGGCGCCGGACACCAAGGTCGCCGCGATCATGGGCTGGGGCACCGCCGACACCGAAGCGCTGACCGGCTTCCTCGCCCAGGACAAGATCCCCGACATGTCCGGCTCCTATGCCGCCGCACTCACCGATCCCGGAGGCATCAGCGGCAAGGCCAAGCCCGCGCCCTACAACTTCTTCTACGGCCCGAGCTATTCGGACGCCCTGCGCGCGATGCTGATGTGGGCCGCCGAGGACTGGAAGGCCAAGGGCAAGTCCGGCAAGCCGAAGTTCGTGCACATGGGTGCCAACCATCCCTATCCGAACGCGCCGAAGGCCGCCGGGGAAGCGATGGCGCAGGAGCTCGGCTTCGAGGTGCTGCCGCCGCTAGTCTTTGCACTCGCACCGGGCGACTACAGCGCGCAGTGCCTGAGCCTGAAATCCTCCGGCGCCAACTACGCCTATCTCGGCAATACCGCCGCCTCGAACATCTCGGTGATGAAGGCCTGCAAGACTGCCGGCGTCGAAATCCAGTTCCTCGGCAACGTCTGGGGCATGGACGAGAACGCTGCGAAGACCGCGGGCGATGCCGCCAACGGCGTGATCTTCCCCTTGCGGACCGCGGTGAGCTGGGGCGGCGATGCGCCCGGCATGAAGACGGTGATGGAAATCTCCAAAATGTCCGACCCGACCGGCAAGGTCTATCGCCCGGTGCATTACGTCGCGGCCGTCTGCTCCGCGATGTACATGAAGGAAGCGATCGATTGGGCCGCCAAGAACGGCGGCGCCACCGGCGAGAACGTCGCCAAGGGCTTCTACCAGAAGAAGGATTGGGTGCCGGCCGGAATGGAAGGCGTCTGCAATCCCTCGACCTGGACCGACAAGGACCATCGCGGCACGCTGAAGGTCGATCTCTATCGCACCAAGATCTCGGGCGCGACCGACGGCGACCTCAACGATCTCATGGCCAAGGGCACGATCAAGCTCGAGAAGGTCAAGACCGTCGAGCTGCCGCGCAAGCCGGAATTGCTGGGCTGGTGAGCCAAGCATTTGCCGAGCCCAGAACTGTCATCCCCCGCGAAGGCGGGGGATCCAGTACGCCGCGGCCTTTCGGGGGAACGTCAGGCGTCTCTGGAATACTGGGTCACCCGCCTTCGCGGGTGACGACACCGAGAAAGTAGCTGATCATGAGTGAAACGGCCGAGATCGAGCGTCCCTCCCCCAGCATCGTAGCCGCGCCTCCACTCCTCGCCGTGCGCAACATCGAGGTGGTCTATGACGACGTCATCCTGGTGCTGCGCGGCCTCAGCCTCGACGTGCCCAAGGGCGCGATCGTGGCGCTGCTGGGCGCCAACGGCGCCGGCAAGTCGACGACGCTGAAGGCGATCTCGGGGCTGCTCAAGACCGAGGACGGCGAAGTCACCCGCGGCGAGATCTTGTTCGAGGGCGAGCGCATCAACGGTATCGATCCCGACAAGATCGTCCGCCGCGGCATCTTCCAGGTGATGGAGGGCCGGCGCATCGTCGCCGACATGACGTCGCTGGAGAACCTCAAGCTCGGCGCCTTCACCCGCAGGGACCGCGAGGTCGATTCCGACCTCGACATGGTCTTCAATTACTTCCCGCGCCTGAAGGAGCGCACTGGCCTTGCCGGCTATCTCTCCGGCGGCGAGCAGCAGATGCTGGCGATCGGCCGCGCGCTGATGGCGCGTCCGAAGATGATCCTGATGGACGAGCCCTCGATGGGCCTGTCGCCTCTGCTGGTGAAGGAGGTGTTCTCGATCATCCAGAAGATCAACCGCGACCTCGGCGTCACCATCCTCCTGGTGGAGCAGAACGCACGCGCCGCGCTGTCGGTGGCGAGCCACGGCTACATCATGGAGCAGGGCAAGGTCGTGCTCGACGGCAGTGCCGACGAATTGCGCGACAACGAGGACGTCAAGGAATTCTATCTCGGCGGCGCCGGCGACCAGCGCAAGAGCTTCAAGAACCTCAAGAGCTTCAAGCGGCGCAAGCGCTGGCTGTGATCCACAAGAAGCCTAGCCCAGCACCTGCTCCGCTTCCGTGACCGCGCAGAGAACATGATAGAACGACGACGCAGGAATGGTGTCGATCAGCGATTTGCCGTCGCGATCGAACTGGTCGTACCAGCCGCCCTTCACGGGATGGCTGAGATAATGCCGTTCGAGCCGCACCAGCGCCGCGCGGGCCTCGTCCGCCGCCCCTGCCTCGCCCGACTCGGCTTGCGCGATCCACGCCTTCGCAATCTCGGTCTGCGGCCACAGCCGGCGCGTGCTGCGGCGGATGTTGCCGACGTCGTCGCCTTCGTCGATCAGGCAGCCCGTGGTCTCGTCGCGATAGCGCATCGCGGTCGCCAGGAGTTCGGCGCGCCGTTGCCCGGTCGGGCAGCCCGTGATGCGCTCGAACCCCTTCAGCAGCCAGACCCATTCCGCCTGATGGCCCGGCTCGACGCTGACCGGCTGGATCTTCGACCAGTCCTCCTCGAAATACTCCGTCAGGATGCGCTTTTGCTTGTCGTAGAGATTGGCCAGGAACAGCGCGAAGAATTCGCCGGCGCGGTTCTGGAACGACAGATCGTGGGTCGCGTCGAAACAGGCGATCATCGCCTCGAACAGATGCATGTGCGGGTTCTGCCTGCGCGGCAGCGAGACCGGAAGGCCTTCGTGCACGCCCCCATGCGGCGAACGGAGATGGCCGTCGAGGAAAGCGAGCAGTGCGTCGATCTCGGCGCGAACCTGCGCGTCCTGGTCGAGCGCGTAGACGGTCGCGAGGGCAAACAGGATGAAGGCGTGGTCGTAGGCATCACGCCGGCCGTCCAGCACCGTCCCCTCCGGCGTCAGCCGGTGCACAAAGCCGGGCCGGCCGTCGGGCGCCTTGGCTTTGGCCAGCAGATGTTCCAGTCCCTTCAGCGCGACCGCGCGCCCCTCAGGATACCAGCCCATCTGCGCCGCCTTGGCGTAGCAATAGATTTGCCGGGCCTGAACGAACACGCGCCGCGGCGCAGCCGCATCCGCCCTGCCATCGCGGTGCAGCCGGTCGATGAAACCGCCGGTAGCCTGATCCCAGCCGACGGTCGACCACAGCGGCAGCGCCTCGTCGACCATGCGGAGCTTCAGGCGCGCCACGACATCCGCAGCCTCATTCGCCGCCGCAACGCTTCCCATGTCCGCCATCGGGTCCTCTCCAGGCCTCGCCAATGGCGGTCTGATACCCATGCCGGTGGCGGCGCGCAACGGATGCCAACACGGAAAGAACAGCCATGACCGCCCATTACGATGCCCGCGAGACGCGCGAGCCGGCAGCCCGCGAGGCCGATCTGTTCTCCCGCCTGCCAGAGGTTCTGCGCGCCGCGATGGCTGCGCCAGCTTATGCCGAGCGGCTCCGGGGCCTTGATCCCGCCGCCGTGGCCTCCAGGACCGCGCTGGCGGGCCTGCCGGTGCTGCGCAAGTCGGAACTGCCCGCTTTGCACAAGGCTTCTGCGCCCTTCGGAGGCTTCGTCGCGGCGCCCCCCGGCTCATTCGCCCGCCTCTTCACCTCCCCCGGGCCGATCTTCGAGCCGGAGGGACGGCAAGCCGATCCCTGGCGCGGCGCAAGGGCCCTGTTCGCGGCCGGGTTCCGGCCCGATGACATCGTCCTCAATACCTTCAGCTACCATCTCACCCCCGGCGGCTTCATCTTCGATGCGTCGGCGCGTGCACTCGGCTGCGCCGTGATTCCCGCAGGGCCCGGCAATACCGAGCAGCAATTCGAGCTGATCGAGGCCTACCGCCCGGTTGGCTACAGCGGCACGCCGGACTTCCTCAAGATATTGCTCGATGCGGCGGCGAGTTCGGGCCGCGACGTCTCCTCGATCAAGCGTGCACTGGTTTCCGGGGCCGCGTTCCCGCCCTCGCTCCAGGCCGAGATCAAGGCGCGCGGCATCGACGCCTACCAGGCCTTTGGCACCGCCGATCTCGGCCTCATTGCGTTCGAGACCGCGGCGCGCGAGGGCATGATCGTGAACGAGGACCTGATCCTGGAGATCGTCAAGCCCGGCACCGGCGATCCCGTGGCGCCCGGCGACGTCGGCGAGATCGTGGTGACGTCGCTCGACCCGCATCATCCCTGGATCCGCCTTGCGCTCGGCGACCTCACCGCCGCTCTCCCAGGTCCGAGCAAATGCGGGCGCACCAATATGCGCATCAAGGGCTGGATGGGCCGCGCCGATCAGACCACGAAGGTCAAGGGCATGTTCGTGCGTCCCGAGCAGATCGCCGAGATCGGCAAGCGTCATTCCTCGCTCGGAAGACTGCGCCTCGTGGTGACACGACAGGACGAGACCGACGCGATGACATTGAGAGCGGAAACGGCGACCGCGAGCGAGGCGCTACGCGAGGAGATCGCCGGGACTTTGCGCGCTGTGACGAAGCTCGGTGGCGCCGTCGAACTGGTCAGCCCCGGCGCACTGCCGAACGACGGCAAGGTGATCGCGGACGAACGCTGACTTCAAGTCGCGTCCCGGATGCGTGGAGCGCATCCCTCCGCAGTTGAGATCAACTCGCGGTCGCGCGGCAGCACCGCGCGCCGTCGTGATGCCCATCCCGGCCCGATTCCAATCGCGACCATTTCGTGCGGTCTCGTTATGGAAGCCTGCGCCAAGCACTCGGCCAATGTAGAGCTACAACCCGACCAAAGTGCTTGGCACCAGCCATTGGCGGGATACCGGCGGGCCCAGGAACCTTGCATCGTCGCTGCCGCTCCCGTATTACGAACCCTTGCGATATGGCCGGAATCGGCCCTTTCTGGACCCCAAAACGTGCTTGAACGAACCCTCGTCACCATTGCCGAGACCGAAACCATTGAGGAAGCCTTCCGGCGCCTGAATGCCAATATGCTCGGCATCCTGTTCGCGCAGGACGCAAGCGGACGAATCGTCGGCGCGGTGACGGACGGCGACATCCGCAGGCGCATGCTGACAGGCACCACGATCCAGGACAGGGTCGCGACCTGCATCAACCGCAACTTCGTCTGGGCCCGGACCGGTGGTCCGCGCGAGCAGATCCTCAAATTGCTCGACCAGCGCGTGCACGTGGTGCCGATCCTCGATGGCGAAGGACGGCTGGTCGACGTGTTCAGCCGCGAGCTGTTCAACCTGTCCGAAGAGAGCGAAGTGTTCGCGCGCGCCCGCTCGCCGGTGCGGATCAGCTTCTCCGGCGGAGGCACCGATCTCACGCACTATTTCGTGGCCAATGACGGCGGCGCCGTCATCAACGCCACGATCAAGATGTACGCTCATGCGACGCTGCGACGGCGGAACGATTCCAGCATCCGGATCTATTCGCACGATTTCCGTCGCACGATCGAGGCCGACAATCTCGCAGAGCTTGGAACGGACGGAGATCTCGCGCTGATCAAGTCCGTCGTGCGCCTGATCAAGCCGGCTTACGGGTTCGAGCTCGAAGTCTCCGCTGACTTCCCGGTCGGCTCCGGTCTCGGCGGCTCGGCGGTGGTCACCTCCGCCATCATCGGTTGCTTCAACGAATTCCGCAGCGACCAGTGGGACCGCCACGAGATCGCGGAGATGGCATTCCAGGCCGAACGGCTGATGCTCAACATTCCCGGCGGCTGGCAGGATCAGTACGCCACCGTGTTTGGCGGCTTCAATCACATGGAGTTCTTCTCCGACCAGAACACCATCGTTCCGCTGCGGCTCGATCCCAACATCATCGCCGAGCTCGAGGAGAGCCTGGTGCTCTGCTACACCGGCTCGGGCCGCGATTCCGGCGACATCCACCGCGACCAGAAGGCACAACACGAGACAAGCGACGCCGTCGCCGCGGCCGCCAAGCAGAAGGAGGTGACGCGCGACATCCGGCGACACCTCTTGCGCGGCCAGCTCCTGGAATGCGGCCGGCTGATCGACGAGGCCTGGCACGCCAAGCGGAAGCTGAGCTCGAAGATCTCGTCGGACGCGATCGATGCCATCTACGATTTCGCCAAGCAGCATGGCGCCGTCGGCGGCAAGCTGCTGGGCGCCGGCGGCGGCGGTTATTTCCTGTTCTTCGTTCGCCCGTTCGAGCGCTACCAGCTGATCGCCGCGCTCGAACAACAGGGACATACCTGCTCGCGCATCATGTTCGAAGAGAACGGGCTGCGGACCTGGAAATCGCGTTTTCCGACGCGATTCACCTGACTATGAGACGAGAATGTTGATGACATCGCCCAAACAGCCTGCTCCGGTCCGCATCGGCAACCGTCTTCTGGGCGACGGCGAACCCTGCTACGTCATCGCCGAGATCGGCAACAACCACAATGGCGACTTCGACCGCGCCATCGCGCTGGTCGATGCCGCAATTGCCGCAGGGGCCGATTGCGCCAAGTTCCAGATGCGCAAGCTCGACGAGGTCTATCGTGCGTCGAGCCTGTCCGGCAAGGACGACGACCTCGCCGTCGAATATACGCTCGATCTGCTGCGGCGCTTCGAACTTCCGACCGCGCAGCAGAAGAAGATCGCCGAGTACTGCGCCGCGAAGGGTATCCAGTATCTCTGCACGCCCTGGGACGCGAGCAGCGTCGCCGTGCTCGAAAGCTTCGGCGTGCAGGCCTACAAGGTTGCCTCGGCCGACCTCACCAATCTGCCGCTGCTGGCGCGCCTCGCCGCCACCGGCAAGGCGCTGATCGTCTCGACCGGCATGAGCACGACGGACGAGATCAAGGCCGCGGCGGAATTCCTCGACGAGCGCAATGCGAGCTACGTGCTGCTGCATTGCCAGAGCACCTATCCGGCGGCGCTGCACAACATCCATCTGCGCTTCATGGAAACGTTGCGCGAGATCCACCCGGTGGTCGGCTATTCCGGTCACGAGCGCGGCATTGCGGTGTCGATCGCCGCGGTGGCACTCGGTGCCGTCGTCATCGAACGTCACATCACCCTGGACCGCGAGATGGAAGGGCCGGACCACGCCGCAAGCCTGGAGCCGGAGGAATTCAAGTCGCTGGTATCGGGCATCCGCGAGGTGGAAGCCGCGCGCGGCGAGAAATTGGCCGAGCGCGCGCTGAGCCAAGGCGAATTGATCAACCGCGAAAACCTCGCCAAGAGCCTGGTGGCCGCACGAGACCTTTCGGCCGGCACTGTGATCTCCGAAGCCGACATCGCGGTGAAGAGCCCGGGACAGGGCTTGTCGCCGCTGAAGATGCCGGCGCTGCTCGGCCGCAAGCTGACGCGGACCATGGCGGCTGACGATTATTTCTTCCAGAGCGACCTCGACGAGGGCGCGGCAAAGGCGCGTCGCTACCGCTTCGACCGCCCTTGGGGCGTGCCCGTGCGCTATCACGACACCCAGCGCTTCCTGGAGATCTGCGAGCCCGACATCATCGAATTCCACCTCAGCTACAGCGACATGGAGCGCGACCCCGCGGCCTACCTGTCCGGCACCTACGATCTCGGCTTCGTTGTGCACGCGCCCGAGCTGTTTGCCGGCTCCAAGCTGATGGACCTCGCAACGCCGGACGAGGCGCTGCGACGCTATTCGCTGGAGCAGACCCAGGCGGTGATCGACATTACCCGCGGCCTGAAGAAGTACTTTCCCAAGACCAAGCGCCCGCCCATCGTCGCCAATATCGGCGGCTTCACCATGGACGAGCCATTGCCGCCGGAGGAGAAGGCCGAGCGCTACCGCATCTTCGCGCAGAGCCTGACCGAGCTCGACATGGACGGTGTCGAGCTGACGCCGCAGACCATGGCTCCGTTCCCCTGGCATTTCGGCGGCCAGCGCCACCAGAACATCTTCATCTTCCCGGAGGAGTCGGCCGCGTTCTGCGCCAAGCATGATTTGCGCATGTGCGTCGACATCTCGCACACCAAGCTCGCCGCCAATCATTTCGGCTTCGACTTCGCACAAGGCCTCGCCCAGCTCGGACCGCACACCGCGCATCTGCATTTCGGCGACGCTAAGGGGCTGGACGGCGAAGGGCTCCAGATCGGGGAAGGCGAGATCGATTTCGACGAGATCGGACAGGTGCTGCGCAAGCATGCGCCGACCGCGTCCTTCATTCCCGAGATCTGGCAAGGCCACAAGAACATGGGCGAAGGCTTCTGGACCGCGCTCGAGCGTCTCGAGGGACACATCTGATGGCGCGCAAGACGCTGGCCGTGATCGCCGCGCGCGGCGGCTCGAAGGGCATCCCGCACAAGAACCTGCTCGATCTCTGCGGCAAGCCGCTGATCGCTTGGACGGTCGAGCAAGCACGCGCGGCGCGCGGCGTCGACGTGGTGGCGGTGTCTTCGGACAGCGACAACATCCTCGCCGCAGCCGAGGCCGCCGGAGCCGTCGGCGTGCGGCGCCCGGACGACATTTCAGGCGACCTCGCCTCCTCCGAATCCGCTTGGCTGCATGCGCTCGAGGCGGCCGACGCGCGGATGGGTCGGTTCGAGCGGATCGTCGCGCTCCAGGCTACCTCGCCGATCCGCGAACCGAGCGACATCGAGAACGCGCTTGCGACCTTCGATCGCGATCACCTCGACAGCCTGCTCTCGGTTTGCGAGGTCGAGGATTATTTCAACTGGCGTATCGGCGCGAGCGGACCGGAGCCGATCAACTACGATTATCGCAACCGCCGCATGCGGCAGCAGATCGAGAAGCGCTATCTGGAGAACGGCTCGTTCTACGTCATGATCCCGTCCCTGCTGCGCGAGCAGAACAACCGCCTCGGCGGCAAGATCGGCTTCCACGTGATGGAGCGTCACAAGATGTTCCAGATCGACCGTCCCGAGGATGTCAAGCTGTGCGCCGCCATTATGCGAAGTTACGGCTATGCCTGATCTCAGCGCCTTTTCTCTCGCCGGCAAGATCGCGGTGGTCACGGGCGCCTCGCGAGGCATTGGCGCTGCCATTGCGGCCGGCCTGCAAGATGCGGGCGCTACCGTGTTCGGCCTCAGCCGTTCCGGGATCGCGCCGCAGGACGTGACCGCCATGGCCTGCGATCTCTTCGACGACAAGGCGATCGACGACGCGTTCCGCATGATCGAGGCGCAAGGCGGGCGTATCGACGCCCTGGTCAACGCCGCCGGCATCAGCCTTCCCGCCAAGAGCGAGGAAAGCGAGCTTTCGCGCTTCCGCGCCACCGTCGCCACCGACCTTACCGGCGTTTATGCCACCATCCTCGCCGCCTATCCGCTGCTGAAGCGGCCGGGCTCGGCTGCGATCGTCAACGTCACCAGCATCAATTCGGTCCGCGGCTTTCCCGGCAATCCCGGCTACGTCGCGGCGAAGGCGGGCCTGGCCGGGCTGACGCGCGCCCTCGCCGCCGACTACGCGCCCGACGGCATCCGCGTCAACGCACTCGCGCCGGGTTACGTCGCGACCGAGATGACCGCGAAAAGTTTTGCCGACCCCGTCATGCACGAAGACAGGCGGCGCCACACCATGCTCGGCCGCTGGGGACAGCCTGCCGACCTGGTGGGAGCCGCCGTTTTCCTGACATCGGATGCCTCTGCCTATCTGACGGGGCAAGAGATCTTCGTCGACGGAGGCTGGACCGCCAAAGGCCTCGCCATCAGCTCGGATAGAAAATCGTGACCGCAACGCTGCAACGCATCGGCTTCATGCAGGGACGGCTCTCGGCCCTGGTCGACGGCAAGATCCAGACCTTCCCGTGGAACGAATGGCGCGAGGAATTCCCGCGCGCCAAGGCGCTCGGCCTGACGCGGATGGAATGGACCATCGATCAGGAACGGCTGCGCGAGAACCCGCTGATGACCGAGCCGGGGCAGCAGGAGATCGTTGCGCTGTCGCGCGAGAACGGCGTACGCATCCCGAGCCTGACCGGCGACTGCTTCATGCAGGCACCGTTCTGGAAGGTCGATGCCGTCGTGCGCGACGCGCTCGTCGCCGACCTCGACCTCCTGATCGCCGCCTGCAGCCGCATCGGCATCGAGTTCGTCGTGATACCGCTGGTCGACAACGGCAAGATCGAGCGCCAGAGCGAGAGCGATACGTTGAAGCGCGTGCTGCTGGCCCGCCAGGAATCGCTGACGAGGCAGAACGTCAAGATCGTCTTCGAATCCGATCTGCCGCCGGGCGAGCTGGCCAGGTTCATGGAGGCGTTCCCGGCCGACGTCTTCGGCATCAACTACGACAGCGGCAACAGCGCCTCGCTCGGCTACGACAGCGACGAGGAGATCGCCGCTTACGCGCCGCGCATCCTCAACGTGCACATCAAGGACCGCATTCGCGGCGGCACCACCGTGCCGCTCGGCACCGGCAATGCCGACCTCGCCAAGACGATCCGCCTGATCGAGCGTTCCGGCTACAAGGGCCAGTACATCCTGCAAACCGCGCGCGCCGCCGACGGCGACCATGCCGGCGCGCTCGCCAGATATCGCGACATGACAATCGGCTGGATCGAGGACGCCGCGCGATGAAGCTCGAGCTGAACGATCGCGTCGCTCTCGTCACCGGCGCCAGCCGCGGGATTGGGCTTGCGATCGCGACGACGCTCGCGGCGGAAGGTGCCAAGGTCGCGCTCGCCGCGCGTGGCGCCGATGCGCTTGATGCCGCACGTGCTGCGATCGGCGGCACCACGTCGACGCACGTGGCCGACGTGACCGATCCGGCCGCCGCCGCGGCCCTGACTCACGAGATCGAACGGCGCTGGGGGCGCCTCGACATCCTCGTCTGCAATGTCGGTAGCGGCGCTTCCGTACCGCCGGGACAGGAGACTGCGGCGGAGTGGTCGCGCGTGATGGATCTCAATCTCTTCGCCGCGACTAACATGATCGAAGCTGCCCGGCCGCTGCTGGCGCGCGGCAGCGGCGACCGCGCAATCGTCTGCATTTCCTCGATCGCAGGCATGGCAGCGCTTGGCGCACCCGTCACCTATTGTGCGGCAAAGGCGGCGCTGAATGCCACCGTGCGCGGTCTGGCGCGCCCGCTGGCGCTCGAAGGCATACGCATCAATGCTGTCGCACCGGGCAATATCCTGGCCGCCGACGGCACATGGGCGCGCAAGCTCGCGGAAAACAGAGTTGCGGTCGAGGAGATGCTTGCGCGCGAGGTGGCGCTGCGCCGACTTGGCAAGCCCGAAGAGATCGCCGACGTCGTCGCATTCCTCGCCTCGCCCCGCGCGGCATTCATCACCGGCAGCGTCCTCGTCGCCGATGGCGGCCAGTTGCGCAGTTGAACAGGAGCCTTCGTATGGCAAGCCCGTCTTCACGCTATGACCTGACCGGCAGCACCGCTCTCGTGACTGGCGCAGGCGGCCTGCTCGGGCGCCAGCATGTCGCCGCGCTTTCCGAGGCCGGCGCGCGCGTTGTCGTCACCGACGTCGGGCTTGCGCAGGCCGAAGCGGCCATTGCCACCCTCAAGCAGCACGCGCCGTCGGCCGACCTGATCGCCCTGGCGATCGACGTCACCACGCTCGACTCGGTGCGGGCTGCCAGCGAGCAGCTTTCCGGTCGCGGCGTCTCCGTCGACATCCTCGTCAACAACGCAGCTATCGACCCCAAGGTGACCTCCGCACCTGGCGTGATGCATTCGTCCCGCTTCGAGGCATTTCCGGTGCCGCAATGGCAGACGGAGATCGCCGTAGGCCTGACCGGTGCCATGCTGTGCGCGCAAGTGTTCGGCGGCGCGATGGCGGCGCGTGGCCGCGGCGTGATCCTGAACATCGCCTCCGATCTCGGCGTGATCGCGCCGGACCAGCGACTCTATCGACAGCCGAACGTATCGCGCGAGGAAGAGCAGCCGGTGAAGCCGGTGACCTATTCGGTGATCAAGCACGGCTTGATCGGGTTGACGAAATACCTGGCAACCTACTGGGCCGATCACGGCGTGCGCGTCAACGCGATCTCGCCGGGGGGCGTCTTCAACAACCAGGACCCGGCCTTCGTCGAGCGATTGACCCGACTGATCCCGATGGGCCGCATGGCCGATGTCGACGAGTACCGCGCCGCCGTGCAATTCCTCTGCTCGGACGCATCGAGCTACATGACGGGGCAAAATCTCGTCATGGATGGGGGGCGGAGCGTCTGGTAACCAGGCGGCGCACGCCGCCGAAGAGACTGCGCCCGGCGCTGTTACGAGGGCAAGCCAGACCATGGCAGCATTGCCGCCTGCTCCAGCGCACGATGTCCTTGATCAATGCTGCAGAATGCCGGCGAGATTCATGTGCGCGGGCCGCGAGTGCTCGATGCCGAGCAACGTCCGCCGATTGTCGTTGGTGCGCTGCAAGTGCAGGCTCGCAAGCGTCATTCCGGTGCAAGTGGTGACCGTGGTTCCTCGCCCGCCGAATGGCTTGAGAAAGTCGAACACGCGGCTGCCGAACATGTCGACCACCGACATCTCGCGGGCTCCGAGCGGCGGGATCTCCCCGAAGTCGCCCTCGATCTCCTCGCCGTCCCCGCGGATCAACCTCGATTTCGGCCGCGCCGCGTGCGCGTATTCGGGATCGGAGGAATGATTGATCAGCATCACGCTGCTGACGATGTCGTCGGTCGCAATGATCTTCGGATTGATGCCCGTGAACCCGACATGTGCCTTGAGCCTGCCCTCGTTCAAAGGCCGGGCGAACGCGCCGGTGCGGTAGATCGCGACGTTGTCCTGATCGACATAGGTCATCGAATAGCTGGCCGGCGACGAACGGAAGCCGTCCATGCGTCCGCGCGACATCACGGCGATGACGAGGTAATCGTCCTGCGGCAGCTTCAGCGAGGCGAAAAGACGAGACAGCTCGATCTCGACTGAGGCGCCCGGCGCGTAGTCCTTCGGAAACTCGTAGGTCGCCCGGTATTCGCCGTCGCGCGACAGGATGTGCAACTTGAACCTGAGCTTCTTGCTGAAGCCCGAGGCGACCAGGCTCGAGAGCTCCGGAAGGAGATCCTTGACAGTCTCGCGAAAGTTCTTGCGCAGGCTGCCGGCAACGAGGCTGCGAAGATACTTGATGTCGACCGGACGATACCATGCGGGGATCGAGAAACCCATGCGCGACTCGACGCCCGCGAAAGTCGGGAACATGAACCTCGGCTCGTAAGGCTTCCAAGGACTGGATGAGAAACGAGTCACGAACGCGCCCCTAAAAATGATGCAAGCTGAACTTGCCGTTGGCAAATTCATAGTAGCTGAACGGGCTGGCGATGTTGGTGCCCTTGAACTCCAGGGCGAATCCCTCGGCCGCGCCGATCAGTCGATCGGCCTCCGGGAAGAGGTCCAGCGTGCTGATGCGGGCTGCGCCCATCGGCGCAATTTCCGGCAGCACACGCTCGCCCAATGTGGTGCCGTCCAGGGCCATGAGCCGGGCCGTCCCCACCGAGACGCCTTCGGACGCCATGCAGGAGTTCACGAGCACCACACCGGACTCCCTCAGGAATCGCGTGAGGTAGGATTGCATCCAGGCAGAGGTCGGAAACGGCGTTGCCGCGACGGGCTCGCGCTCGTGCGACAACGTGATCGCCCCGTGCTGCGAGAAATATTGTGCGTAGTAGCCGGTGGTCACCTTCCGTCCGGGACGAAGCTTGGTCTCGTGTTTCGGAACCAGGGTCATCGCGACCGTTCCCGAAATGCGGGGGCACAGCTCCGACGTCTGCAATTGCAACTGCCCGTCAACCCCGAGTTCCCTGTGGAAATATCCAGCCGGCTTGCCCGCTCCGTCGAAGAACCAGACATGAGCGTCCACCTCCGGATGATCCTTCATGAAGACCGAGAAGTAGTTGAACGCGCAGACTTCCGTGGTGACAGTCGCGTCGTTGCGCAGATACAGCACAGCAGGCGGATAGCCTCTCGCAACGGCCTCGCCAATCAGCAATTCACCGGGCATTCGACAAGACTCGGCGGGAGAGCAACAGATCGGCACAGGCCGAACCGGCCAATGGCCTTGCACAAATCATACGCGATGTCCTTGCCCGCATGCTAAAACGCCGCCGCAATTCCAGGTTTCTTTACGCCGGGCCGAGGGGGGAATCAACCGGAACGGCGTCGCGCGCCGAAACACAGCCCGCCGGCCTCCCTCTCGTCGTGCTCAAGGGACGCCAGTGCTCCGTAGCGGCGCGGGCGGCCGGCGAAGATCCCCCTGCTCCCGACTCTGTTGGCGATTCCACCTGCCTTGAAATCCTTGCATTGCCGCTACGGCTCCCGTATGACCGAATCCACCTGGTTGATTAGATACCTGCCTGAAATTGGCCGGAACATCGGCCTTTTTTGATGGACCCGCGCCGTGTTTCAACGACTGCCCGTCAGCTTCACTCCGATCACGGCGTCCATTCCGCCAGGGAAGCGCTGACGTGCGCGGGCAGACAACGGCACGAGCGTTCGGCATGCTGTCGAATGCATCCAGGGCAAAGACCTGCGCGATGCCCTGCAACGTTGCGCCTGCATCATCGCGAACATCTGCAGCTCTTAAGCGAGGCGGGGTTTCAACTGCTCATCAACCAAACCCGACCGCCGGCCGCCGGAGCAGCTGATCCTGAAACGACTGGCACCATACTTCAGAGACTTCTCCGAACAGGATCGTTTGCGCTAGGCTCGCTGGTCGTTTGCCGCCCGGCCCGATCCATCGAAAGGAACTGACGATCTCCATTTCCCGGTCGCTTGGCCAAAGCTCATTGTAGAGATCTCGCGATGTGGACGACCACACTTGTCCTGACGTTCCTGTTCTTCCTGATCCAGCTCGGCACCGGCTTTTCGATTCTGGCCATTGCGTCAACGAGATTCGTCGAAATTTGCCAGCTCACCAAGGCCCAGTTCGTCACTCTCGGGCTGACCATCGGCGCGTCTGCAACGGGCATCCTGTTCGGATTGTTATCGGTTCTCGTAAGCAATATTTGGCTTCACCTTGCGATCATCGTTGCATTGTCCTGCTTCGGACTGGCCTGGTCGTGGCCCAACTGGCGTCCAGTCGTCGGCGACATCCGCACGGCGGCGATTTGGTGCATGCTGTCGCTCCCCATTGCCCTCATCACATGGTGGTGGACCTTCGGCGCATTTTCCAACTTCCCCTATGCGGACATCGGCGCAGACGTTCACTGGATGAAGACTGCGCAAGAATACGCCGACAGCGGCATTCTCAATCCCTACGCAGCCCAATCCTATGTCGATCTCCGCTCGGCGCTCTCCGGCGCCCTGGCCGGAACGCTCGGCCTGGATCTCCTGCGGTTCAGTTGGACCTACCGCTTCTTCTCGGTCCTGTTCTTCCTGTTGGCGTCCTATGCCTTCGTGCAAGGCATCTATTCCACGTCTTCACGAAGATGGATCGCCTTCTTCTTCGCGGCGACGGGCAACACGGTCGCCTTGATGACGAACGGCAGCCTGGCCGTCGCCGGCAGCGTCGTGTTTCTCGGCGTGCTGATGGGCAATTCCAATCGGAATGCAAACGGTCCGTCGGCGCGTTTCGTCCTGCTGCTGATCGTCGGCACCATCGCGACGCTGCTGCTCGCTTTCGCCGTCAACAACAACACACTCATGCTCGCGCTACTCGTGGCCTTGCTACTTCTGCTCAGGATCATGAGCGGCACCACGGAATATGCAGCACCTCTCCTTCTCGGTTGCATCTGGCCGGCGACGTTGCTGCTTGCGCATCGCGGCTCCTATCTGTTCGTTCCAACCGTTCTGGTCAGCTGGCTTCTCTATCTTGCCATTGTCCGGATGATCTCCGCTTGGCCGGCGCCCGGCATCGCGGTCCTTCGATTCCTTTCCTTTGGCTTGCCCCTGATCATCGCTGCAATCGTCCTCTGCGTTGCGGGAACGCGCTTCGGCTATATCCCGTCGCTGAGCACCAACGAGACGTTCTCCTCGATTACGGAACTGGTTCTGGGCCGAAGGATCCAGGTGGGTGACGAGCTGTCCCTGGGCTCCGGACCGCAGATCGCCACTATCGAGCTCGGACGGGCAATAGGTCCGCTCTTCTCCATCTGCATCACACTGGGCATTGCATGGTGGTGGATGACCCGACCTGCCCGTCGTGATCGCTCGGGTGCAATCGAGCGCCAAGCCGAAGGCTTCCCCATACTCGTGTGGTCCTGGATTGCCGGCTGCGGTCTGAGCGTCGCTATTCTCTCGGGGTTCCCTTTTCTGTATCGAACCGGCGCGATCCTCGTGTCGCTCTTCACGATCGCGGCGACCGAGACCTTTTGCCAGTTGTTGGTCGATTCCGCCCCGTCCTCGCGATATCGGCGGACCCTGGTTGCGGCGGCGGTTGCGCTGCTTGCGACCATTCTCGTGGTTGCGATCTACGGTTTTGCCTGGCGGCCAGACCTGCCTTTTGCGCAATATCAGGGGTTCCTGCGACCAACGGAAATCGCAGGCGTTGGGCTGCTCGTGATGCTTGCGCTATTGACCCTTTCGCGATCGAGACCGATCTACATTTGCAGTCTGGTGGGTGTCGTGGGGTTGGGCGTGGCCGTCGACAAGGCCGGTTTGTCCGGCATTCTCAAAAACTACAGCTATGGCGCGCCTCCAGACCGGGCCGCGGTCGTTTCGCATTACAATGCCAACGACCTTGAAGTCGCCCACTGGCTCCGCACCAATCTCAAAAAGGGAATTCTTCTCTCCGACCCCTATACGTTGGGCATAGTCCAGGCATTGACGGGCGCTCCAGCGGCCTATTTGTTCTCCAATCTGGACACCGTCAACGCAATACTCGCGCAGCGGGCAAAATCAATTCTGCGCGCCATCCTTGAGCCGGCGGGAGAAGGTCAAGGCGTCGCGAATGCGTGCAGACTGGCCATGTCTCTGATTGGCCCAATCAATGCGGACGCCTTCTTCCAGATATATAGGATCGAGCCATACCGCGGATTCCTGCGGACCATCCGCGGCGGGCCGACAACCGCTCCGGAACTGCCTCCGCCGTCGTTCGACACACTCCAGAACATTCCGGAGCCGAAGGACGACGATTGGAACGTCGTTGCGATCATCACGCCACGGACCATCGAGTGGACGCGGCTCGCGAACGATCGCCGTCTCAACTATTTTCCGCCCACCGAGCCGATTGAGCCTGCTCTCGCCGAAGCGTTACGCGCCAGCCGGTTTCGAGTGTTGTTTGCCAACAAGCAGGCAATCGTCGTTCGCACTCCCTGCTCGCGTGAATTGAAGTGAACGAGACCTTGATCCTCCTATCGTCTCAGATCGGCGTTGCGCTCCGGCGTGCACGCCGGCAGAAGGGCATATCATGCTGAGACAGGCCGTGATCCTCGTCGGCGGGCTGGGTACCCGGCTGGGTGAGCGAACCAAGCTCGTTCCGAAGCCGATGCTCGACGTCGGCGGACGACCGTTTCTCGACACGCTGATCGACGAGCTCGTGCGCTATGGCGTGTTCGATGAAATCCTCCTGCTGGCGGGCCACAAGGCCGAGATCGTCGAGACGCACTACGCGGCAGCCGCCAGGGGGCGGACGCGAATCGTCGTGTCCCGTGAAACGGAGCCGCTCGGCACCGGCGGCGCGCTCGTGCATGCGCGCGACTTGCTGCACGATCGCTTCCTGTTGCTGAATGGAGATTCCCTGTTCGACTTCAACCTGCTCGATCTGATCGCCCGTGCGCATGACGGTCGCGTTCACATGGCGTTGCGGGACGGCGTCGTCGGGGACCGCTACGGCCGCGTCGTGCTCGATGGCGACGTGGTGCGCGACTTCATCGCCCCGGGTGCGGGGGCCACCGGGCCGGTCAATGCCGGGATCTACGTCATCGACAAGTCCGTTCTCGACGACATCGCGACGCTTCCCGCCTCGCTCGAGCAGGAAATATTCCCCGGCCTCGCCAAGTCCGGCGCGCTGCGCGGCACGGCCTATCGCGGCTACTTCATCGACATCGGCATTCCCGACGATTTCGCTCGCGCCGATCGCGAATTGCGCCGGCAACTGCAGCGGCCGGCCGTGTTCTTCGATCGCGACGGCGTGCTCAACCACGATGCTGGATACACGTTCGAAACGCACAAGTTCGACTGGATCGAGGGCGCACGCGAGGCCGTAAAGGCCGTGAACGATGCCGGTTATTTTGCCTTCGTCATCACCAATCAGTCCGGCGTCGCACGCGGCTACTACGAGGAGCACCACGTCGTCGCTCTGCACCGCTGGATGGCAGACCAGATGGCAGAAATCGGCGCGCATATCGATGCCTTCGAATACTGTCCCGATCACCCCGACGGAAGCGTCGCGCGCTACTGTCGTGTGAGCGACCGGCGCAAGCCGGCGCCCGGCATGATCACCGATCTCGCCCGGCGCTTTCCGATCGACATGACGCGCAGCATGGTGATCGGGGACAAGGAAAGCGATATGGAAGCGGCGCGGGCGGCCGGCCTCGCAGGATACTTGTTCGAGGGCGGAAATCTGGAGGCTTTCGTGAAACAGCGCCTGAGACCGATCGACGGGCCTTAGGCGCGCAAAAAACGCTGCATCCCCGGACATTTGACAGCCGCCGAGCGCTGCTCTGTTGCGCGCGAGCGTCAGTGTGCTATAGCGCCATCTTGTTGCGAATATTGGCGTAATCGCCTTTTGGGGTCCGGCATGGCAGATCTGAAGGACGCCCGCGTCCTCGTTACCGGAAGCGACGGCTTCATCGGTTCGCATGTCGTCGAGGAACTGGTGAAAGCCGGAGCCCGCGTCAAGGCGGTCGTCTATTACAATTCCTTCAACTCGTGGGGCTGGCTCGACACGATACCGGCCGACATCATGGCGTCGGTGGAGGTGGTGGCTGGCGACATTCGCGACCCGCATTTCATGATCGCGGCCGCCGGCGGCTGCACCGACGTCCTGCACCTGGCGGCGCTGATCGCCATCCCCTTTTCCTATGTCGCGCCCGATTCCTATGTCGAGACCAATGTGCGCGGCACCGTGAACGTGCTCCAGGCCGCGCGCACGGCCGGCGTGCGGCGCTTCGTTCAAACCTCGACCAGCGAGGTCTACGGCACGGCGCAGACGGTTCCGATCAAGGAGAGCCATCCGCTGGTCGGGCAGTCGCCCTACTCGGCATCGAAGATCGCCTCAGATCAGATGGCACTGTCGTTCCAGGCATCCTTCGACATGCCCGTCGTTGTGATCCGTCCGTTCAACACATTCGGCCCGCGGCAATCGGCGCGCGCAGTGATCCCGACGATCATCAGCCAGATCGCGACGGGCAAGCGGAAAATCCGTCTCGGGGCCGTCAGCCCGACGCGCGATTTCTCCTTCGTCACCGACACCGCACGCGGCCTGATCTCGGGCCTCACCGCGCCCGCGGAACAGGTCGTCGGCCAGACCATCAATCTCGGCAGCGGCTTTGAGATCTCGGTCGGCGCGACCGCGCAGATGATCGCCGATGTCATGGGGACCACGATCGAAATCGAGACCGACGAAGTGCGCCTGCGCCCCGCCAACAGCGAGGTCGAGCGGCTCTGGGCCGACAATTCCAAGGCCCGCCAGCAGCTCGGCTGGAGCCCAGAATTCGGCGGCATCGAGGGTATGCGGCAGGGTATGATCAAGACGGTGAACTGGTTCACCAATCCTGCAAACCTCAGCCGCTACAAGGCTGACTTGTACAATGTCTGAGACAATGGTGGACGGTCCCGTGACAAGGTCAGGCTTCGACCAGGAAAAGATCGTCGATGCCGTGCGACGCGCGGTGGGAACGCCGAACGGCATTCTCGGGCTGCACGAACCGGTGTTCGCCGGCAACGAGATCGCCTACCTCGAAGAGTGCATCAAGAGCACCTACGTCTCCTCGGTCGGCCCCTTCGTCGATCGGTTCGAGCGCATGCTCGAGGAGATCACCGGCGCCAAGCGCGCGGTCGCCGTCGTCAACGGCACGGCCGCGCTGCACGCCTGCTTCAGGCTCGCCGGCGTCGAACCCGGCGACGAGGTCATCTCGCCGGCGCTGACTTTCATCGCGACGACGAATGCGATCGCCTATTGTGGTGCGACACCGCATTTCGTCGACAGCTCACTCGAAACGCTCGGCATGGACGCGCGCGCACTCGCGGTGCGGCTCGACGCGATCGCGCAGAAGACTGCAACCGGCACCATCAACCGCGAGACCGGCCGCCGCATCGCGGCGATCGCTCCGATGCACACCTTCGGCCATCCCGTCGATCTCGACGCGATTGCCGCACTTGCAAAAGATTGGAACATCGCGCTGGTCGAAGATGCCGCCGAATCGCTGGGATCGACCTACAAGGGTCGCGCGGTCGGATCACAGGCACGCCTTGCAGCACTCAGCTTCAACGGCAACAAGATCGTCACCACGGGCGGCGGGGGCGCCATCCTGACCAATGACGAGGAACTCGGCCGCCGCGCCAAGCACCTGACGACGACGGCGAAATTGCCGCACAAATGGGCCTTCGTCCACGACGAGATCGGCTTCAACTACCGGCTGCCCAACTTGAACGCGGCGCTCGGCTGCGCGCAGCTGGAGCAGCTCGACGGATTCTTGGCAAGCAAGCGGAAGTTGGCTGCGGCCTATGAGCGCGTCTTTGCGGATGTGCCCGGCGCGCGCTTCTCGCGCGAGCCCGCGGGCACGACGAGCAATTACTGGCTCAACGCTATCCTGCTCGACGAGGCGTATGCCGACAGGCGCGACGACCTTCTCGCCGCGCTCAACGACGCCGGCTTCGGGGCGCGCCCGGTCTGGACGTTGATGCACAAGCTGCCGATGTTCGCACAGAGCCCGCGCGGCGACCTTTCGACGGCCGAATCCATCGAGCGCCGCCTGATCAACCTGCCCAGCAGCGCCAGCATCAGGGCCCGCGATGAATAGTGGCGCGCGAAAGATCTGCTTCGTCACCGGCAGCCGTGCCGATTTCGGCCTGCTGGTCTGGCCGATGCGCGCGATCCGGGAAACGCCCGGATTGACACTTCAGCTCGTCGCCACCGGCATGCATTTCGCGCCGGAGTTCGGCTACACCTTCAGCGCGATCGGCCACGAAGGATTCGAGGTCGACGCGCGCGTCGAGACGCTGCTGAGCAGCGACACCGGCGCCGGCGTCGCGAAATCGGTCGGCCTCGGCGTCATCGGCTTTGCCGATACCTTCACACAGCTACAGCCGGATCTCGTCGTCGTGCTCGGCGACCGTTTCGAGATGTTCGCAGCCGCGCAGGCTGCGATGTTCATGCGGCTGCCGATGGCGCATCTGTTCGGCGGCGACGTCACCGAGGGCGCGGTCGACGAGTCCACGCGCCATGCCATCAGCAAGATGTCGCACCTGCATTTCACCAGCAATCAGGACTCGGCGCGGCGAGTGATGCAACTCGGCGAGCACCCGTCCCGTATCCACACCATCGGCTCGGTCGGCATCGACGCCATCAAGCAACTCGATCTGATGGACCGCGACGGCATCAGCCGTGCGATCGGGATGCCGCTGGGCGAACGCAACGCGCTCATCACGTTTCACCCGGTCACGGTCGAAGCCGGGCGCTCGGTGGCCGAGCTGGACGAATTGTTCGCGGCGCTCTCGACGCTCGATCCCGCCTTTCGTTTCGTGTTCACGCTCGCGAATGCCGACGCCGAGGGCCGCGCCTTGAACGCCCGGATCGAGGCTTTCGCGGCCGGCCGACCGAACACGATGGCGGTCGCCTCACTCGGCCAGCTTCGCTATCTCAGCCTGATGAACCAGGTCGACGTGGTGATCGGTAATTCCTCGAGCGGCGTGCTCGAAGCGCCCTCCTTCGGCGTTCCCACGGTCGATATCGGCGACCGTCAGAAGGGACGCGCGCGCGCGGCCTCGGTGTTTCACGCAGCGCCCGAACGCGGCGCCATTGCCGGCGCCATTGCGGCGGCGCTCCAGCGCGGCCGTCAGGCCACCGTCAACCCTTACGGCGACGGCGAGTCCAGCCGACGATTTGCCGATATCGTCGCCGGCATCCCGGATTTCCGGCAGCTGCTTGCAAAGGGCTTCTACGAGCTTGCGCCAAGCGGAGTGCAGGCATGACCCCGCACACGCTGATCATCGCGGAAGCGGGCGTCAATCACGACGGAAGCCTGGAGAAGGCGCTGGCGCTGGTCGACGCCGCCGCCGACGCCGGCGCCGACATCGTCAAGTTCCAGACTTTCAACGCGAAGGCACTGGCGGGCGGCGCGGCGAAGAAGGCCGACTATCAGCAGCGTACCACCGATGACGCCGAGAGCCAGCTTGCCATGCTGGAACGACTCGAGCTGCCGCAGGCCGCGCATCGCACGCTGATCGAACGAGCCACGGAGCGCGGCATCGAATTCCTGTCGACGCCGTTCGACGACGCTTCGCTCGCCTTCTTGCTGTCGCTGAGACTGCCGCGCATCAAGATCGGATCGGGCGATCTCACCAATGCGCCGCTGCTGCATGCGGCGGCGAGCGCCGGCGCGACGCTGATCCTATCGACGGGCATGGCGACGCTCGGCGAGATCGAGGAGGCGCTGGGCGTCCTCGCGCATGGCTACGGCCCATCCGATGCCCCACCCGGCATCGCCGCCTTCCGCGCGGCGTGGCGCGATCCGGCCGCGCGCACGGCGCTCGCACGGCACGTCATCCTGCTCCATTGCACGACCGAGTATCCCTGCCCCATCGGTGACGTGAACCTCGCGGCGATGGCGACAATGCAGACCGCGTTCCAGCTTCCAGTCGGGTATTCCGATCACACCGATGGTTTCGAGGTTTCGGTGGCTGCCGTCGCGCTCGGCGCGACGGTCATCGAAAAGCACCTGACGCTCGACCGCAAGGCGCAAGGCCCCGATCACGCTGCCTCGCTCGAGCCGGACGATTTCAGGCGCATGGTCGCCGCAATCCGCAATGTCGAGAGCGCGCTCGGCGACGGCGTGAAATCGCCAAAGGAGTCCGAGATCAGGAACGTTCCTGTGGCGCGCAAGAGCATCGTTGCGGCGCGTGCGCTGAAGGCTGGCGAGACCATCGGCCCCGCCGACATCACTGCCAAGCGGCCCGGCGGCGGCCGGCCGCCGATCGACTATTGGTCGCTGGTCGGAACGGTCGCGCCGCGCGCGCTCGAGCCGGACGACCCGGTCTAGCCTTGCGGTCTTGCCGGAACGCCGCGCAGGACGGACCCAGGCGGGCATGGAGCCGTGACCACCGATCCCATCGCGACCAGCGTGTCGTCTCCGATCGCGATGTGATCCCTCACCCGGCTACCGAGACCGATGAAGCAATTCTCGCCGATCCGAGTGCCTCCACCGACCACGGTTCCAGGCGACAAATGCGTGCAATCGCCGATTCGCACGTCGTGCTCGACGACGACAGCGGAATTGATGATGCAGTGATCGCCGATCCGGCTTCGTGCGTTGACGATCGCGCCCGGCATGATGACGGTGCCTGCGCCGATCATGGCTGACGGCGAGACGATCGCGCGCGGATGAATCACGGGCGCCCAGCGCTTGACCGGCATGCGGCCGATCATCTGCCGGCGTGCGGGCCCCGCCTGCATCGATCCGATTCCGAGCACGAAGGCGGCATCCGGATACTCGCGCGCGGCCTCGTCGGTTCCGAGATAACTGACGTCGCCCAGCGTTCCGGGCTGCCGATCGAGGAAGCCGACGACCTTGAACTGGCCGGACAACAGCGCCGCTTCGCAGACCATGAAGGCATGCTCGCCGCCGCCTATGATGATGAGATCATCCATCGCGATTCCCCTGCGCCGGACGATCTTAACGGGGGACAGCGGGTCTTCAAACCGTCGATTCGGACCCTCGAAACGCCGAGGTCAACGGAGCTGTTCAGGGGGTGCCGTTGGGGTTGACGCCGCCTCTCGCAGCCGCGATATAGCAGGCTCAGCCGTGGGCCGCCCCCCAATATCTGGCGTAAACGAGGCAGATTGCCATGAAATCCTGGCGTAAGGCCGTCGTTGGAACGCGGGCGACCGTGGGCGAGGCCATTGCTGCCATCGAGAGCGGAAGCATTCAGATCGCGCTCGTGCTCGACGACCAGAATCGACTGCTCGGCGTGGTTACCGACGGTGACGTGAGGCGCGGGCTGCTGCGGGGTGTGCCGCTCACCGGCCTTGCGACCGACATCATGAACCGCACGCCGGTGTCGGTTCCGGCGACGCTGCCGCGCGAGGAGCGCCTGCAGCTGATGCGGCAGAAGTCGATCAAGCAGCTCCCGCTTGTCGATGAGGGCGGCCATCTGGTCGTGGTCGAGACGCTCGATGAGCTGCTCGAGCCGGCTCACTATCCGAACCCCGTCCTGATCATGGCGGGCGGCCTCGGCGAGCGCCTGGGCGCGTTGACGCGCGACGTGCCGAAGCCGATGCTCAATGTCGGCGGCCGACCGCTGCTCGAGACGATCGTCCGCAACGTCGTGCAGCAGGGCTTCGGCAACATCTTCATCTCGGTCAACTACAAGGCAGAGACGATCAAGGACTACTTTGCCGACGGCGCCGCCTTCGGCGCCAACATCCAGTACATCCACGAAACCGAACGCCTGGGGACTGCAGGCGCGCTGGGACTGTTCAGGACGCCGCCGGACCTGCCGATGATCGTCACCAATGGCGATATCCTCACCACGATCAACTACGGGGCCCTGCTCGACTTCCACAACGCAACGCCGGCGGCGGCGACGATGGCCGTACGCGAGCACAAGGTCCACGTCCCCTATGGCGTGGTGTCCACGTCGGACGGCTTTCTCGATGCCATCCGCGAGAAGCCGACCGAGAGCTGGTTCGTCAGCGCCGGTATCTATGTGATCGGCCGGTCCGTCTTCAGCCATGTTACGCCCGGCGTCAGCATCGACATGCCGACGGTGCTGGAGCGGGTGATTGCCGACAAGGGACGGGTCGCGGTCTATCCCATTCGGGAATACTGGCTCGACATCGGCCGCCTGGAGGATTTCGAGCAGGCTCATGCGGAGTTTCACGAGGTCTTCCCGTGACCTCGACAAAAGCCGTCGTGGTTGGCCTCGGCTCGATCGGCACAAGGCATGCGCGCATCCTGCGCGAGCTCGGCCTGGAGGTCGCGACCGTCAGCCGCCGCGAAGGCGGCGACTACAGGTCGATCGCGCAAGCCATCGTGGCGGCGCATCCGGACTACGTGGTGATCGCCACCGAGACCGCGCGCCATGCGGCGGATCTGCAAGAGCTCGCGCAGGCCGGCTTCGCTGGCAAAGTCCTTGTCGAAAAGCCACTGTTCGCGACACCGGCCCCTGCCCCGAAATATCCGTTTGCCCATGTCAGCGTCGGATACAATCTGCGCTTTCACCCCGTCATGACGGCGCTGGCCGAACGACTGCACGGGCGCGACGTGATCACGGTCGCCGCCTATGTCGGCCAGGACATCAGGGACTGGCGGCCCGGCCGCGATCATCGCGCGACCGCATCCGCCACGGTTGATTCCGGAGGCGGCGTGCTGCGGGATCTCAGCCACGAACTGGATTATCTGCTGTGGCTGTTCGGGCCGTGGCATCGCGTGGCGGCGCTCGGAGGCGCATCCGGCGCGCGCGACATCGACGTCGACGACCACCTCGACCTGCTGCTCGATATGCAGCGGGCGCCGTCGGTCCACGTCCATATGGACTACCTCGACCGGCAGGGCATCCGCCGCATTCGCGTCAATGTCGACGACGACACCATCGAGGCCGACCTCGTCGGCAGCCGCCTCACGGTCAACGGCAAGACGACCGAGATCCCAAGCGAACGCGACCAGAGCTATCGCGACATGCATGTCGCGGCGATGCACGGCGCGGCGCCCATATGCTCGCTGCCCGAGGCGCTCGGTGTCGTCCATCTGATCGACGCCAGCGAGCGGGCTATGCGCACCAAGACCTGGATTTCGCCATGAGTCTGCTCTGTACCATCTGCGCGCGGGGAGGCTCGAAAGGGGTCGTCGGCAAGAATGCGCGCGATCTCCTGGGCAAGCCCGTGCTGGCGTGGAGCATCGCGCAGGCGCGCGAGACCGGCTTGTTCGATGCGATCGCCTTCAGCAGCGATTCCGACGCGCTGCTCGACGCGGCGCTGAAGGCCGGTGCCGACATCGCGGTCAAGCGTCCCGACGAGATGGCGACCGACGCCGCGCCGAAGCTGCCGGCGATCCGCCACTGCCTCGAGCAGGCCATTGCGCAAACGGGCACGACGCCGGAGATCTTCGTCGATCTCGATGTCACCTCGCCGCTCCGGCTGGCCTCCGACATTGCCGGCGCCGTGGCACTGCTGCGCGAGAGCGGCGCGCGCAACGTCATCACCGGCGCGCCGGCGCGCCGCTCGCCCTATTTCAACCTGGTCGAGCAGCGCAGCGATGGCAGCGTCGGCCTTTCCAAAGCCGCCGATCCTCCGATCACGCGCCGGCAGGACGCGCCGCGCTGCTTCGACATGAACGCGTCGATCTATGTCTGGCGTGTCGCGCCGTTCCTGGCGCAGCCGGCAGTGTTCTATCCCGACACGCGTCTGTTCGAGATGCCGGAAGAGCGCTCGATCGACATCGATTCCGATCTCGATTTCGCGCTGGTGGAACTGTTGCTGCGCCAACGACTGTCGGCCTGAGGAGGCCCAAGCGATGACCACGAGCTTCAAGGCTCTGTTCGATCTGACCGGCCGCACGGCCGTCGTCACCGGCGGATGCGGCATCCTCGGCCGGCGCTTCGCCGAAGGCCTCGCCGAGTTCGGCGCCAATGTCGCGATCGTCGATCTCGATCAGGCTGCGACCGATGCGGCGGCCGCCGACGTCACGTCACGCCACGCCGTCCGAGCCAGGGGCTATGGCTGCGACATCACCGAGCCCGGCTCCGTCCGCACCACGGCCGATGCGATAGAGGCCGATCTCGGGCCGGTCTCGATCCTGCTCAACAACGCCGCCAGCAAGACCCGCGACGTCGATGCCTTCTTTGCGCCCGTCGAGAAATTTTCCCAGGACACCTGGCGCGAGATCATGGCGGTCAACCTGGACGGCATGTTCAACGTCGCGCAGGTGTTCGGCGGCCGGATGGCCGAGCGCGGCTATGGCGCCATCGTGCAGACCGCCTCGATCTACGGCCTGATGGCGCCCGACCAGCGCATCTACGAAGGCTCCGAATATCTCGGCCGCGCCATCAACACCCCCGCGGTCTACACGGCGTCCAAAGCCGGCGTCATCGGCCTCACCAAGCACCTGGCGACCTACTGGGCGGCGAAAGGCGTTCGCGTCAATACCCTCACCCCGGGCGGCGTGGAGAGCGGCCAGAACGAGACCTTCAAGGCGCGCTATGGTGCCCGAATTCCGCTCGGTCGCATGGCCAAGTCCGATGAAATGGTCGGAGCCATTCTGTTCCTGGTCTCCGATGCAGCGTCCTATATCACCGGTCAGAACATCGCGGTCGATGGCGGCCTGAGTGCATGGTGAGCGGCGACGCATGCTCAACCAGTTGATCCGGAATACGCTGATATCGAGCGCAGCCTTCGGCATTGCTGCGGTGCTCGGCTTGGTGGTCATCCCCGTCATCATCCGGACCTGGGGTGTGGCCGAATTCGGCCTCATCGTGATGGCGCGCATCCTGCTGCCAAGCGGCATGATGGGGCTGCTCGATCTCGGTCTCGCCGAAGTCACGACGCAAGCGATCGCGCGGGCGCGCGAGCATCGCAATTGGCGCCTCGCGGGCCAACAGCTAGCGTTACTCACTGTGATGGCCGCCGTTCTCGGAGGGCTGCTCGCAGTCGCGATTTGGATCAGCGCGCCCTACCTGACGATCGCGCTCCGCGTCGATACCGCTCACGCCGACAGGTTTTCCGATATTTTGCGCTACACGGCACTGGCCAATCTGGTCCTGATCCCCGCACTTGTCTGGGAAGGCATCGTGAAGGGCTTCGAGCGCTACAACGTGCTGCGGCTGGCAGAAGTGACCTCCACGATCGTCTACGTCGCCTGCACCATTTGGGCTGCAAGGTCCGGGTCCTCGTTCGAACTGGTGGCCTATATCTATCTTGCGAGCACCTTGATGCGGGCGTGTCTGGTGTTCGTTGCCGCCTTTGTCGCCGTCGTGCGCAAGGTCAGGCTCGCGCTTTGGGACGCACCGATCCGGCGCGATCTGTTCCACCGCTGCGCGCTGTTCGCGCAGGGCAAGCTGACGGGCGGCTTGGCTTTGCCGATTCAGCCTTTCCTGGTCGGCCTTCTGTTCGGACCCAAGGGTGTCGGGGTGTACGATACCCTGGTTCGGCTGCCTCGCGTATCCAAGGTCGTCGTTGGACTGCTCACGTCCGCCTTGCTGCCGGTGGCAAGCCGCCTGGACGAGCGCGGTAACGCCGTGGCGTTCCAACGCCTTGGTGAATTCGGCCTCATCATCCTGCCCATGTTCACGGTGCCGCCGCTGGTCGCGGCCGCCGTGCTGTCGCGCGAAATCATGCAGGTATGGATCGGATCGCAGATGACTGCCTACGCGCTCTGGATGGGTCTGAGCTTTCTGGTGCCGATCTGCGCTCAGTATCTGGCCTTCGGCAACGTCATGTTCCTCACCCGAACAGACGTGCAGGCGCGTTTGAACCGGCTCATGATCTACCAACTGGCAGTATGGACCGTGGTGGCGGTTGCGACCCTGCGCCTGTTCGACGAACGAGCGCTGATCCTTGGTCAGGTGGTTGGGAACGTCGTCATTCTACCGCTGCAGATCAGCGCCGTGAGCCGCGGGTTGCACCTTGACTCCTACCGCCTCGTTAGAGCACTTCTCGCCCAAGTTGCCATTCTCGCGGTCCTGGGGCTGCTGCTATTTGAGCTTGCAGACCGTTTGGCAATCGACGGTTTCTGGGGACTCGGGCTGGCGATTGCCGCGTTCTGCGTGGTGAGCTGGGCCATTCAGTATTTTCTCGTTCTGGAAGACCGGCAACGGGCGGTCTTCGCGGAACTCGGCCATCGCTTCGGCTGGACACAGACCTAGCTTCGTGATTGGCACCACCTTGCTCAGGAGATCGATGAGCGTTTTGATCGGCACGAGGAGACGCGAACGGTGCGCATAGGCCTGGTGGTCGATCACCCCAAGCGTGACCTGCCGGGCGCAGTCATGCTCGGCTATCAGCTCGCCCGGCGCGGCGCCGCCGT
Organism: Bradyrhizobium sp. WBOS08; assembly: GCF_024585125.1. Classification (NCBI taxonomy): domain Bacteria; kingdom Pseudomonadati; phylum Pseudomonadota; class Alphaproteobacteria; order Hyphomicrobiales; family Nitrobacteraceae; genus Bradyrhizobium; species Bradyrhizobium sp. WBOS08. The sequence goes on from NZ_CP028988.1 coordinate 1,501,516, forward strand.
CGCGCTGGTGCCGATGTACGAGCAGGCCGTCGATGTCCCGCGTCTTGGACTCGACGCACTGGTCGTCAACTACGCACGTCCCGTCAATCTCGACCTGATGCGCAGCTTTGCCAGAGCGGGTCTCGCGCTCTACGTGCTCGACACCGAAGGCGGCGTGCTGGCAGAAAAGGGCGGCAACTCGCCTCCGGCGATGGCCGCCCACATCAAAGCCAGCGGCTACGCCGACATACTGGCGGGCTATTTCTTCTGGGGAAGCCGGCTGCACGACGCCTTCCTCGCAGCCGAAACCATGAAGCCGGAGCAGCTTCATCTCACCGGATGTCCGCGCTTCGACTTCGCAGCCCCACGCTGGCGCGCGCTGCTCGACGGCGAGCCGCAAGGCTATCTGCTCGTCAACGCCAACTTTCCGCTGGTCAATTCGCGCTTTACCGACAAGCCGGGCGGCGAGCGCGAGGCGATGGTGCGGGCCGGCTGGGATGGCGCCTATGTCGACCGCTTCATCGCGGATCTGAAGCAGGTCTTCGCCAACTATCTCGCCGAGATCGACCGGCTCGCCGCAGCGCGGCCCGACCGCAACATTCTGGTGCGTCCGCACCCCTTCGAGCGCGAGGACGTCTATCGCAATGCGCTTTCGCGCCACGCCAACGTCCTGATCGACGGCACCGGCAGCGTGCTCGACCGCATCCGCAATGCGGCCGCGGTCATCCATCTCAACTGCGGAACGGCCGTGGAATCGGTATTGCTCGGAAAGCTGCCGCTCCAGCTCGAATATTTGAACACCCCGACCACGGCAGGCCACGCCGCGTTGCCCACGCGCGTCAGCCGGCAGGTTGCCTCGTTCGAGGAGCTGCTCGCCGCGGTCGATGATATCGAGCGCGAGACCGAGACCTTCGATTTCGCCCGCGTTCACGCCGCCGATATCGAGGCCTTCTTCCATCTCAACGACGGAAAAGCCGCCGGACGCGTCGCCGATGTTCTGATCGGGACGACGAGCTCGCACCGTCCCTACGTCTCGCTGCTTGCCACGGTAAAGGGAACGCGTGCCAAGCCGAGCCTTGGTCAGATCGTCAAGGGCGCCGCCAGCGCCGCGCTCGGCTCGGCGGTCACCGAGCGGCTACGCAGCCAGTTTAATCCGGCCCGGCGCGACAAACGGATCGCGCCGCCCTTCGTCCAGTCCCTGCTCCAGCGCATCGCCGCTCACGATCAGGCGAGTCCGTCTCGATTCACGGCAAGACGCGCGCATTGCGCGACGACGGGCCTGCCGCTCGCGAGCATTGCGATCGAACACGCCAAGTAGAGCCATGGTAGCATCTGCAAAGACCATTCTCATCACCACGCTTGCCGAATACCAGACCCGGTTCTGGATTCCGGTCGCGCAGCGATTGCGCGCGGCAGGTCATGACGTCGAGTTGCTTGCCTTCGACGATCGCAGCGCGGAGATGTCGACTGCGGAGGGCGTGCCGGTCACGAACATGTACCGCGAGGGCCTCAAGGCCGGCCCCTCACCCGACGATCGCGGCGCGTTCGACGCGCGCGTCGCATCCTACGGGCTCGACGGCACCAATTTCCTGTTCAGCCACGAGCGCTTCACCTTCGGCATTCGCGACACCGCCGCGCTGCGCCGGCGTTTCATGATCTATGCCAACGCGATGGAGGCGGTGCTCGACCGGCTGGAGCGGCAAGGCAAGCGCGCCGAGCTGGTGCAGGAGCTGGGCGGCTTTCTCTCGGTGCTCGCGAGCTTCTACGCCGCCAAGCGCCGCAACATTCGCAACTGGTTCATCGAGCCCTCTTTCTTCCGCGGCCGCATGTACTTCACGCCCGACACGCTCGGCGCACCCGACGTGATGCCGGCGCCGGCGGACGCCGTGTCTTCGGAGGTGCGCGCCTATCTGGACGACACGCTGACGCAGCGCGCGATCGTCATCCCCAAGAAGGACCAGCATCATTATTCCGCAGCCTTCAAGAAGGTCGTGAACCTGCGCAATGCCCGCCGTCTCGGCGAGAAGCTGTGGGACCAGTTCGCACTCGGCAAGCACCAGGAGTTCGGGCACAATCTGCGTCACGCCCGCGTGCACGCCGCGATGGCGCTCAACGCGACGCGGCTGCGCAAGCTCTACAGGCCGATGCCCGAGGCGCCCTTCGTCTATTATCCGTTCCACGTCCCGGCCGACATGGCGCTGACGCTGCGCTCGCCGGACTATCTCGACCAGGTCGCGACCGTCGACTTCCTGCTGCGGACGATCCCGGACTCGCATGTGCTGGTGGTGAAGGAGCACCCCGCCCAGATCGGTGCGATCTCTGCCGACCGCCTTTTCGAGCTGGCGCGCCGGTTCGACAATTTCGTGCTGCTGCCGCCGCAGACCAACAATTACACCGTGCTCAATCGTGCCGATGCCGTCATCTCCGTCAACAGCAAGTCGGGTGCCGAAGCGCTGCTGCTCGGCAAGCCGGTCGTGGTGATGGGCGATGCGTTCTACCGCTCCTGTCCGCTGGTATATGCGGTCGATCGTCTGGCCGACGTACCTGCCCGGCTGCGCGAGGCGCTCTCCGCCGGGTCTTTCGATCCGGCCAAGGGCGCGCCCTATTTCGAGTCCGCCTGGCGCCAGTCTTATCCGGGCGAGCTCTATATCAGCGATCCCAAGCTGCTCGACACGTTTGCGGCCTCCTTGCGCACGGCAATCGCCGAGCCGGCCCGCGTGAACTGAACGGACCCATCATGCCGCTCGTCTCGATCATCACACCGTCCTGGAACGTCGAAGGCCTGATCGAGGAGACGATCGGCTCGGTGCAGAGCCAGACATTCGCCGATTGGGAGCTCTTGATCGCCGACGACTGCTCGACCGACAAGACGCCGGCGATCATCGCCGCCATCGGCGAGCGCGACCCGCGCGTCAAGCTGATCCGGCAGGCCAGGAACGGCGGCCCGGCGCTGGCGCGCCAGGCGTCGATCGACGCCGCACAAGGCCGCTATCTCGCTTTCCTCGACAGCGACGATCTGTGGCTGCCCGAGAAGCTGGAGCGGCAGCTTGCCTTCGCGAAGGAGAAGCAGGCCGCGCTCAGCTACACCGCCTTCCGGCGCATCAACGAAACCAACACCGTCACCGGACGGCTGATCGAGGTGCCGGCCTCGCTGACCTACGACCAGCTCCTGAAGAACACCGCGATCGCGACGCTGACGGCGATGGTCGACCGTGAGATCGCCGGCCCCATCGCGATGAAGAACGAGGGCTATGACGATTTCTGCCTGTGGCTCTCAATCCTCCAGCGCGGTCACACCGCCTACGGCCTCAACGAGGATCTGGCGCGCTACCGCGTCAGGGGCTCCTCCGTCTCCAGCCGCCCGGTGCGGTCGGCAAAATGGGTCTGGCAGATCTACCGCAATGTCGAGCACCTCTCCCTGGTCCGATCGGCCTGGTGTTTCGGCCATTGGGGGGCACGGGCCTGGTTGAAGCGGCGGGAATTCTAAGCTGATCGCCGGGCAGCCCGGCGCACCCGCCCCCTAAAAAGTGCGGAAACAACCCCATGCACAGTAGAGGTGTTTAGATACCTCACTCCAAGGCATTTGGCTATTGGCGAGTCCGGCCGTTGCCGATACCACTCAGCCGCTCCCCGTCGCGAACAACCTGGAATCGATCATGCCGTTTGAAAACTACAGGAACAGCCGCATCCTCGTGACCGGGGGAGCCGGGTTCATCGGATCGCACCTCTGCGAACGACTGCTTGAGACCGGGGCCGAGGTGGTGTCCGCCGACAATTATTTCACGGGCAGCCGGCGCAACATCGCCCATCTGATCGCAAATCCGCTGTTCGAGGCCGTCCGGCACGACGTCACCTTCCCGCTCTACATCGAGGTCGACGCCATCTTCAACCTGGCCTGCCCGGCCTCGCCGATCCACTACCAGCGCGACCCCGTGCAGACCACCAAGACCTCGGTGCACGGCGCCATCAACATGCTGGGGCTCGCCAAGCGGCTCAAGGCGCGCATCTTCCAGGCCTCGACCAGCGAAGTCTATGGCGACCCGCTGATCCATCCTCAGACCGAGGATTACTGGGGCAACGTCAATCCGATCGGCATCCGCTCCTGCTACGACGAGGGCAAGCGCTGCGCCGAGACCCTGTTCTTCGACTATTGGCGCCAGCACGGCCTGCCGATCAAGGTCGCGCGCATCTTCAACACCTACGGCCCCCGCATGCAGCCCAATGACGGCCGCGTGGTGTCGTCCTTCATCGTCCAGGCTCTCAAGGGCGAGCCGATCACCGTGTTCGGCGACGGCGGACAGACCCGCTCGTTCTGCTATGTCGACGATCTGGTCGAGGCCATCATGCGGTTGATGGCAACTGCGGAAGACATCACCGGCCCGATCAATATCGGCAACAATTCCGAGTTCACGATCCGCGAACTCGCCGAGAAGGTGATCAAGCTCACGGGCTCGCGTTCCAAGCTGGTGTTCAAGCCGCTGCCGCAGGACGATCCGCGCCAGCGCCAGCCCGACCTCGCCAAGGCCAAGGCGCTGCTGAACTGGGAGCCGAAGGTCGCGCTCGAGGACGGGCTGAAGGAGACGATCGCCTATTTCAAGCGCACGCTCGAGATCGCCTGAGCCGCTGCGGGAACGTCCATCGACGCATTAAGCCCCCGCAATAATCGCGCCGCGCGGCATCATCAGCGATCGGCGCGCCGCCTGGACTCGGGAGCCCCTCCCCCAGCGGACACGGGCCTTCCGGCCTGCCCCGCCGCAATGCAACATGTTGCCCGGTAGCCACGGCGGCTGAAAATGCAGGGCGAGCCAGGCCGGAAACGAGCGCAAATGGACGGCCATTCATTGCGGGCCGTTGCGGCACCATGGGAACATGGCGTGGGTGTCGGGCGACAGCACACGCCAAAGTTGCATACTCGCAATGATTTCTTTGCTGATTTGAGAAGATTTGGATGGCCGGACCGATAAAGGCAGGAGGGCGGATCGGATATGGGCTGCGATCCATCGTGCGCGGCTCCCTGGCGACATTCCTCGCGACCACCGCACTCGGCGTCGTCGCCGCGCACGCCCTGGACGGCACCTGGACCGGCGGCTCCTCGGACTGGACCAATCCGGCCAACTGGTCATCCAACCCGGGCGTGCCCGACGGGACCGCGACCTTCGCCAACACCGGCAACACGGCGGTCGACAACAACAACGGCGGCATCAGCATCGGCACCATCCGGTTCGCGAACACCTCGCAGGCCTACACGTTCACGATCGGCAACCCGTTCACCGTCAACGCAACGGGCATCATCAACAACGACACGGTCAATACCCAGAACTTCGAGGTCACCTCCGGCAACAATCTGGTGTTTCAGAACGGCAGCACCGCGAGCGGCGGCGTCGGGATCGTGATCATCACCAACGATGTCGGCGGCAACGTCAAATTCAGTCAGAGCAGCACGGCCGGAACAGCAAGTCTCGCCAACAGCGGCATCGTCACGTTCGAGAATTCGGCCTCTGCCGGCAGCGCCACGATCACCACCAACAACGGCGCGACGACGAACTTCACCGGCACGGCAACCGGCGGCAGCGCCAGGATCGTCACCAACGCCGGCGGCACCGTCGATATCTCAGGCCTGACCAGCGGCGGAATGACGGCCGGGTCGATCGAAGGCGCAGGCGATTATGTCCTCGGCGCCAACACCCTCACGACCGGCAGCCTCAACAGTTCGACCCAGGTCGACGGCATCATCTCCGGCGCCGGCGGCCTGACCAAGGTCGGCACGGGCACGCTGACGCTGGCCGGGACCAACACCTACAGCGGCGCCACGACGATCTCGGCGGGAACGCTGGCAATCTCCGGCTTCGGCAGCATCTCGTCGTCCAGCCTCGTCACGGTGGACGCGACACTCGACATCTCGGCGTCCGCCGTCCCATTCAACGTGATCACGACGCTTGCCGGCAGCGCTTCCGGCGTCGTCGACATGGGTGGCAACGGGCTGGTGATCACCAATGGTTCGACCGAGTTTGCAGGCACGATCCAGGGCACCGGCGGGTTCGAGGTTTTCGGTGGAACGCAGACGCTGTCCGGCATGAATACCTACTCGAATGCGACCCAGATCGATGCCGGCGCCACGTTGGCGCTGAAGGGGGCGGGCTCGATCGCAAATTCGGCGTTCGTCTCGTTCAGCGCGGCGAGTGCCACGCTCGACATCTCGCAGACGACCTCCGGCACGTCGGTCCGCGGCCTCGGTTCGCCCGGCGGCAGCGGCATCGTCGCGCTGGGATCGAAGACGCTGACGATCACGTCCGGCAGCACGTTCGGCGGCGTGATCCAGGACGGCGGCATTGCCGGCAGCAGCGGTGGCAGCGTCGTCATCGCCGGCGGCGCCGTTCAGGCGCTCGGAGGCGTCAACACCTATACCGGGACGACCACCATCCAGGCCCTCGGCGAGCTGGACCTCGTCATCTCCGGGGGCACCGATGGCAGCATTGCGACCTCGAGCAACATGATCGCCAACGGCGTCTTCGACATCACGGCCCTGAGCACCGGCACCGCGATCAGATCGCTCTCGGGCGCGGGCACCGTCAATCTCGGCGCCAACACTTTGACGATCACGAGCGGCAACGGCACCTTTGCCGGCGTCATCGACGACGGCGGCGCCGGTGGCGGACTCACACTCACCGGGGGCACGCAGACGCTGACCGGCATCAATACCTATACCGGCGCCACCGCCGTGACCGGCGGCACGTTGGTGGTGGATGGCTCGATTCTGAACAGCTCGACCGGCGTCAATGCCGGCGGCACGCTCGCCGGCAGCGGCACGATCGCGGGGGTCGCCGTCAACGGTGGCACGCTGGCGCCCGGCAGCACGACTAACCCGTTCGGCCCGATGACGATCAGCGGATCGCTGACCTTTACCGCCGCCTCGACCTATCTGGTGCAGGTGTCCTCGGCCAATGCGAGCCTCACCCAGGTCACGGGCGCAGCCGGTCTCGGCGGCGCGGCGGTGAGCGTCAACTTCACATCGGGTACGGTCAAGAAGCAGTACACGATCCTGACTGCTGCCGGCACCCTGGCCGGCAGCACCTTCAACCCGAACGTCGCCACCAACGTGCCGACGCTGAAGGGGACGCTGAGCTACGACCCCAACAACGTCTTTCTCAACGTCAACGTCAATTTCGCGCAAGGTGGCGGGCTCAACGTCAACCAACAGAACGTCGCGAATACATTGACCAACTTCTTCAACACCACCGGCGGTATTCCCGTGGCCTTCGCGGCACTGTCGCCAGCGGGGCTGAGCACCGCCTCCGGCGAGCTCGGCACCGGTATCATCCAGGCGGCGATCAATGCCGACGGCCAGTTCCTCAACCTGATGCTCGACCCGACCGTCGCCGGACGCAGCGGTGGCTTCGCCAAGGCGGGCAGCGTCGCACAGTTCGCCGGGAGCAATGAGGTTGCCTCCTACGTCGCGATGCGGCCGGCCACGGCGCGCGAGCGCGAGGCTTATGCGATGGCGACCAAGGCGCCGCTCCTTTCCTCGCAGCCAAGCAGCCGCTGGAGCGTCTGGGCGGCCGGCTATGGCGGCTCGGCCCAGGTCGGCGGCAACGCACCGGTCGGCTCGCACGATCTGACGGCGCGGGCCTGGGGCGGTGCAGCCGGCGCGGACTACAGGATCTCGGTGGACACGCTGGTCGGCTTTGCGCTCGGTGGCGGCGGCCTGAATTACTCGCTCGCCGACGCGATGGGCTCGGGCTCGGCCGACCTATTCCAGGCCGGCGTCTACGGCCGGCACAATTTCGGGCCGGCCTACGTCTCGGCTGCGCTCGCCTATGGCTGGCACGACGTCACGACCAACCGCACCGTGGCGCCCGGCGGCTTCGACCAGCTCCAGGGCCGTTTCAAGGCCGACACATTCTCGGCCCGCTTCGAGGGCGGCTATCGCTTCGCGACGCCGCTGGTCGGCATCACGCCCTACGCTGCGGCGCAGATGACGAACTTCAATCTTCCCAATTACTCGGAAGTCAGCCTCAACGGTGGCGGGCTGTTCGGGTTGAACTATGCTTCGCAATCGCTGACCGATACCCGCTCTGAGCTTGGCCTGCGCGCCGACAAGTCCTACGCGATGCAGAACGGCGTACTGACGCTGCGCAGCCGCGCCGCCTGGGCACACGACTACAATCCGAGCCGCGCAGTCACCGCGCTGTTCCAGACCCTGCCCGGCACCAGCTTCGTGGTGAACGGCGCTCAAGTCGATGCCGATTCCGCACTCGTGAGCGGCAGCGCCGAGATGAAATGGCTGAGCGGCTTCTCGATCGCCGCCACCTTCGACGGCGAGTTCTCGAGCAACGTCACCAGCTATTCCGGCAAGGGCGTGTTCAAGTACGCCTGGTGAGCTGCAAAGCCGCGGCGTCCGGCGCGCGGCAGCCGTCTTCGAAATCGCGGCGGCTAACGCCCTAAACTGCGTCGATCGACGTCCACGCCGTCAGTTCAGCAGGAAACCGTTGTCCTGCTGGTTGTGAAGAAAGTCGGCCAGAATGTCGCTTACATCCGAGTCTGGGCTTTCCGACTGCTGCGCCCACAGCTCTGACGCTGTCTGCACATTCGCGGGTGCAGGCATCGCATCCGGCAACTCGAACGAGGCCGTCGACGAAGTCTCGTCCTGAGTGAAATTGAAGGCAAAGCCCTCCCCGGACATATCGGGCCCGGCAGTTGCGGGCGGCGCTGCGCCCACGGCGCCATCGCCATTGAGATCCTGCTGCAGGGTCGGCTCAAGCGCCTTCAGGGACGGATCGGACCCGAGTACCTCAGGAGCCGCGGCAAGCGTCGTCACGAAATTGCCGCTGCTGTCGGTGCTCCAGACGGAATAATGTCCGTTCGCCGTGTTCTTCCAGACCACGTCGTAACCGCCCGACACTTGCTCGGCGGCAATGACCGACCATGTGCTGTAATTGGCCGTGTTCACCACAGAGCCCAAGTATTTCAGCGTAGGGCCGGTGCCGGTCGCGATGTTCTCCAGATAATAATTGCCACCGGACACGACCACGCTGGTCGATCCGATCGCCTCGACCGTCACAGGAGCGGCAACCGGCACCCCGATCGTGCCGTCGCCGTTAAGATCCTGCTGCAGCGTCGGCTCCAACGCCTGCAGAGAGGGATCGGTGCCCAGCACCTCGGGTGCCGCCGCAAGCGTCGTCACGAAATTGCCGCTGCTGTTCGTGCTCCAGACCGAGTAATGCCCGTTCGACGAATCCTTCCAGACCACGTCGTAGCCACCGCCCGAGACCTGCTCGGCCGCGATGACCGACCATGTGCTGTAATTGGCCGTGTTCACCGCATTGCCCATGTACTTCAGCGTAGGTCCAATGCCGGTCGAGATGTTCTCCAGATAGTAGTTGCCACCGGACACGACCACACTGGTCGATCCCAGCGCCTCGACCGTCACAGGAGCGGCAACCGGCATCCCGATCGTGCCGTCGCCGTTGAGATCCTGCTGCAGCGTCGGCTCCAACGCCTGTAGAGATGAATCGGTGCCCAGCACCTCCGGGGCTGCCGCAAGCGTCGTCACGAAGTTGCCGCTGCTGTCCGTGCTCCAGACCGAGTAATGCCCGGTCGACGAATCCTTCCAGACCACGTCGTAGCCGCCGCCCGAGACCTGCTCGGCCGCGATGACCGACCATGTGCTGTAATTGGCCGTGTTCACTGCATTGCCCAGGTACTTCAGCGTAGGTCCGGTGCCGGTGGAGATGTCCTCCAGATAGTAGTTACCGCCCGACCGCACGACGCTGGTCGATCCCAGCGCCTCGACCGTCACAGGCGGGGCAGCCGGCACGCCGATCGTGCCGTCGCCGTTGAGATCCTGCTGCAGCGTCGGCTCGAGCGCTTTCAGAGAGGGATCGGTCCCCAGCACTTCGGGGGCCGCCGCCAGCGTCTTGACGAAATTGCCACTGCTGTCCGTGCTCCAGACCGAGTAGTGCCCGTTCGAGGAATCCTTCCAGACCACGTCGTAGCCGCCTGACACCTGCTCGGCGGCAATGACGGACCAAGTGGTGTAATTCGCCGTGTTCACCACCGAGCCTGAATATTTCAGCGCAGGTCCGATGCCGGTGGAGATGTTGTTCAGATAGTAGTTACCGCCCGACCGCACGACGCTGGTCGATCCAAGCGCCTCGATGGTGACGACGCTGAGGCCAATCGTTCCGTCGCCGTTGAGATCCTGCTGGAGGGTCGGCTCCAGCGCTTGCAGCGTCGGATCGCTTCCCAGCACTTCCGGGGCCGCCGCAAGCGTCGTCACGAAATTGCCGCTGCTGTTCGTGCTCCAGACCGAGTAATGCCCAGTCGAGGAATCCTTCCAGACCACGTCGTAACCGCCGCCCGACATCTGCTCCGCGGCAATGACCGACCAGGTGGTGTAATTGGCCGTGTTCACCACAGAGCCCGCGTATTTCAGCGTAGGTCCGGTGCCGGTGGAGATGTTGTTCAGGTAATAGTTGCCGCCCGACTGGACCACGCTGGTCGATCCGAGCGTCTCGATCACGGTCGTCATCAGAGTCGAGCTGGCGACCGCGACGCCGGCAAACTGGAAATATTCGACCCCAGTGACGGTATCGGTGCCGTCAGGAGAACCGCCGCGCAGGTCGACCAGGGTGAAGGTCTGTGTCGTCGTGTTGTACGTAATCGTGTAGTTGGCCTGGCCGCCCGAGTACACCGCGGTGTCGGTGCCGGCGCCGCCGGTGATGGTGTCGTTGCCCGCCCCGCCCGTGATCGTGTCGGCGCCGCCGCCGCCGGTCAGCGCATTGGCGATGGCGTTGCCGATAATGGTGTCGTTGCCGGATCCGCCGATGGCGTTGTCGATGTAGGAGCGTGCGTCGCTATTGTAGAGATAGGCGTTGTAAAGGTTGCCAGAGGCGTAATGGCCGTCGCCGAGATACGCCAGTTGCGCGGAAGAGAACACCGACGAAGCGCCGGGATTGAGATTGAGGCTCAGGTTCGTCGTGTAGTTCGACAGGTCGTAGGTATCGACGCCGCCGCCGTCCCAGACCGTCTCGTAGATGCGGTTGGCCGAGCCGCCGACCCCGCCGCCCGCCGCGAGCTGCCCGACGCCGTTGATGGATTGCTGCCCGGTGGTCGGATTCCAGGTGTAGACGGTATTGCTGCTCTGGGTCGTGAAGTCCGCGCCGTACATCGTCTGGAGCGCGAGGATATCGTTCGCCATGTAGGTCTGCGAATATCCGTACGCCTCGTTGGTGTAGCCGGACGTCGTTGAACCACCGACATAGCTGCGATAGCTCATGACGGTGTATTCGCTGCTGTCATGCGCGCTCGGCACCGCGACGTTGGCGGGGCCGCCGGCCTCCTGGCTGTGCTTGAGGCCGAGGGCATGGCCGAGCTCGTGCAGCGCGGTCGTGAAGTAATAATTGCCAAGCTTGGCCAGCGAGAAATTGTACTGGGTGCCGAACCAGATGTCGCCGCCGGGCGCATAATTGAAGGGATAGTAGGCGTAAGCAGTCGGATTGGCCGCCGGCGATTGCGCGACCATGATGTCGGCGCCGTTCGTGCCCGCGTACTGGATGTTGGCGTTAGTGTAACCGAGGATCAGCCCGACCGCGTAGTTGATCGCCGCCTGGATCTGGGTGGGCGCCGAGGCGAAGCCCGAGGTGGTCGGCTCGCCGTCACCATAATAGGGATTGGGATAGTCGCTCGATGCGTCGGGAAAGCTATAGGTGATCGTGCCGGTCCATTTGTAGCCGGACAGCAGGCCGTCGATCTCGGCGTTGTTGGTGGCACTGACACTGACAGCGGTGGCCAATTGACTCTCCAGAGCAACGCATTGGGCGTGATTCGCCGCGAAGGCCCATAATTCTAGCTTGAGAGTTAAACGTTTGGTTTAAATGGGGCACTGGCGTGCGTGCGCCTTCGATAAGACGATGTTAGCCATCAAAACCCGTAGTCATACGGGCCGCCAATAAGGTCTCGGGTCCCGGAACGCCCGTGATTTTCAGGGTTTTCATGACACGACCTCGATTTCCAGCTCGCCTGTTTGGCGCCCTGCTCACGCTCGCCGGATTGAGCCCCCTCGGAGGATTGCCTGTCATGGTGGAAAAGGCCAAGGCCGACGACAAGGGCAAGGCAGTGCGCACGCCCGTGATGCCGATGGCCCGCGACCCCGCTGTTGCGGTGGCAGAGGAATACGAAGCCGCGCACCGCAAGGGAACGCGGGAGGCCCTTGAGCTCTTCATCGCACGCCACCCCGACGATCCCCTGGCCGAGCAGGCGCGCGTCGAACTGAAACGCCTGTCGCGCTGATCTCGCAGGCAGCGCATCAGGCATGGCATTTCGGCAGGCGGGATCGGCGTCGGCGCGGACTTGTGGCGTGATCTTTCGGCACTATGGTAGGCCCGCAATCTGTCCCGGAGCCTTTCAAGATGCCCTTTCCGCATGCCTCGGAAGCCCTGTCGCGCTTCACCGTGCTCGATCTGACCCGCGTCCGTTCCGGGCCGACCTGCGTGCGGCAACTGGCGGACTGGGGCGCGAATGTCGTCAAGATCGACGCGCTGACCGAGGACGCCGGCGGTGAGCAGCCGGGCGGCCCCCGGCAAGGTTCCGACTTCCAGAATCTGCACCGCAACAAGCGGGCCATGACGCTGAACCTGAAAGACGAGCGCGGGCTCGCATTGTTCAAGCGCCTCGCCGCCAAGGCCGATGTGGTGGTCGAGAATTTCCGACCCGACGTGAAGAAGAAGCTCGGCATCGACTATGACAGCCTCGCCGCGATCAACCCGCGCATCGTCTATGGCAGCATATCCGGCTTCGGCCAGGACGGCCCCTATCACAAGCGGCCCGGCTTCGATCAGATCGCGCAAGGCATGGGCGGGCTGATGTCGATCACTGGGGCGCCGGGCCAGGGCCCGATGCGGGTCGGCATTCCCGTCGCCGACCTGACCGCCGGCCTGTTTTGCGCCATGGGCATTCTCACCGCGCTGCTCGAGCGCGAGGTGTCCGGCAAGGGCCAGTGGGTGCAGACGTCGCTGCTGCAGGCCCAGATCTTCATGCTCGACTTCCAGGCCGCGCGCTGGCTGATGGAGAAGGAGGTCGCCAAGCAGGCCGGCAACAATCACCCCACCAGCATCCCGACCGGCGTGTTCAAGACCTCCGACGGGTACATCAACATCGCCACCACCGGTGGACGGATCTGGGAGCGCTGCGCGCAGGCAATCGGCGCGCCGGAGCTCTATGCCCATCCCGACTATGCGACGGCCCCTGCCCGTTCCAAGAACCGCGACGCGCTCAACGCCGAGATCGAGAAGCGCACCGTGACGAAGTCGACCGAGACCTGGGTCCGCGAGCTCAACGAGGCCGGCGTGCCCTGCGGGCCGATCTATGCCATCGACCAGATGTTCGAGGACGCCCAGGTCAAGCATCTCGGCATCGCCCAGGACGTGCCGAACGAGGAGGGCCGCCAGATCCGCCTGGTCGGCCAGCCGGTGACGCTGTCACGCACGCCGAGCAGGATGGTGGCGCGGCCGCCGGAATTCGGCGAGCAGACCGAGGAGGTCTTGAAGGAATTCGGCCTCGGTGCGGACGAGATCGCCAAGCTCAGAGATGCGAAGGTGGTGTGAATTGGGCCGGAAACGACGATGCCCGGCAGGATTGCCGGGCATCGAAGGCGCCTCGCTCTGGACAGCTCAGTATTTCGCGACGACGGGGGTCGGGGTGAACGCATAGTTGAAGCCGGCACGCAGCACGTGATCGTGGAAACTGACGTCCGCCTGGTTGGCGGTTCCCGCGAAGTAAGTCTTGGTGCCGAAATCCATGTAGAGATATTCGAGCTTGGCCGACCAGTTCCGGGTGAACTTGCGTTCGACGCCGGCGCCCAATGTCCAGCCGAGCCGGGTATCGCTGCTGGACACCGCCGCCCCGATCGGAAAGCTGAACGCGCCCACCGGCGTGGTGCCGCCGAGGCCCGGCCCGAAGACCTGGATTCCAAGATTGGTCGCGGACGAATACTTGAACTCGCCGACAGCGAGACCACCGGTCGCGTACCAGAGGGTCTGCGGATCCGACAGGATGCCGACGCGTCCGCGGAACGTCGCGAACCACTGCAGATCGTAGGAAAGATTTGCGGTGAGCGTTGCAATGGAATTGAAGTCGGAGCCGATGGGAAGACCGATGATATTCGAACCGTAGCGCGCGCTTGTCGTGGTCACCGTCCGCGACGAACGCTCCCCGGTCGCCTGAATGTCGCCCTCGAGGCCGACGACCCATTTCGGATCGACCTGCCAATTGTAGCCCAGCTGACCGCCGGCCAGCCAACCATCGACGTTCTGGCCGAACGCACCGAACTGCGTGGCCGGGAATGGCAGTGCGATCGGCGCGATGGTCGTGTCCGCGCGGCCCCAGCTGTATCCGGCGTTCAATCCGGCATAGAGGCCCGTCCAGCTCCAGACCGGATCGACCACCGGCGGGGCCTTCACGTAGGGTTTCGATGCCAGGTCGGCGGCCAATGCACTGCTCGCGACCAGTGATGCCGCCACGATGCCTATCACAACCTGCTTCATTGCAATGCCCTCTGAAAGACTGGAAATCCAGGGGGAGCATAGGCGCCAAGGACGGCCGAGGCTGTCGCCCGGCAGCAACATTTGGAGAGAAGCACTAGGCGTGAGCAACCGGCCTATTGCGACACGACGAGCTAAGATACTGATAAAACTTGCTTGTCATAGCGTCGCCGGTTTGTCCCGCTGGCTCCAGCCGACCCGGCCGAGCAAGCGCTCGATCAGGGGCCAGAACAGCAGCACGATCGCGAGTGTCGTGATCGAGCCGACCAGCCCGTTCGACCAGAACACCTTCAGCGTGCCGCCGGAGCCGATCATCGAGAGGCGGAAGGCATCCTCGGCGCGGTTGCCGAGCACGAGCGCGAGGGTGAACGGCGCCAGCGGAATGCCGATCTTCTTGAAGACGTAGCCGACCACGCCGAAGCCGAGCATCAGCCAGATGTCGAACATCGCGTTCTGGATCGCGTAGGCGCCGATCGCGCAGGACACCACGATCATCGGCGCCACCGCGGCAAAAGGCACGCGCAGGATCGAGGCGAAGATCGGCACCGTCGTCAGCACCAGCACGAGGCCGACGACATTGCCGAGATACATCGAGGCGATCAGGCCCCAGACGAAGTCCTTGTGCTCGACGAACAGCAGCGGTCCCGGATTGAGCCCCCACACCATCAGCCCGCCGAGCAGGATCGCCGCAGTGCCCGAGCCGGGAATGCCGAGCGCCAGCATAGGCAGCAGCGCCGAGGTGCCGGAGGCATGCGCCGCCGTCTCGGGCGCGAACACGCCCTCGATGCGGCCCTTGCCGAAGCTCTCCGGCTCCTTGGCGAAACGCTTGGCAAGATTGTAGCCCATGAAGGAGGCCGCGATCGCGCCGCCCGGGGTGATGCCGAGCCAGCAGCCGATGAAGGAGGAGCGCAGCAGCGTCATCCAATATTTCGGCAAGTCCCTCCAGACGCCGAGCACGACGCGCAGGGAAATGCTCGCCGCATGTCCGCGCAGCGCCAGCCGCTCCTCCATCGTCAGCAGGATCTCGCTGATGCCGAACAGGCCGATGACGGCGACCAGGAAGTTGATGCCGCGGAGCAATTCCGGCGAGCCGAAGGTCATGCGCAGGTTGCCCGACACGGTATCCATGCCGATGCCGGCCAGCAGCAGCCCCAGCGACATCGAGATGACCGTCTTGTGCTTGGCCTCGCGTCCCAATCCGACGAAGGAGCAGAAGGTGAGCAGATAGACCGCGAAGAACTCGGGCGGGCCGAATTTCAGCGCGAAGGAAGAGATCATCGGCGCCAGGAAGGTGATCAGCAGCACCGCCACCAGCGAGCCGATGAAGGAGGAGGTGAACGCCGCGGTCAGCGCCTCCGCCGCCCTGCCCTGCTGCGCCATCGGATAGCCGTCGAAGGTGGTCGCGACCGACCAGGCCTCGCCGGGAATGTTGAACAGGATCGAGGTGATGGCGCCACCGAACAGCGCGCCCCAATAGATGCAGGACAGCATCACGATCGCCGAGGTCGGATCCATCGTGAAGGTGAGCGGCAACAAGATCGCGACGCCGTTGGGACCGCCGAGGCCCGGCAACACGCCGACGAAGATGCCGAGCACCAGCCCGACCATCATCAGGACGAGCGTCTTCCACGTCAGCAGGACGGCAAAACCGTGGAGCAGGAGACCGAAGGCTTCCATGGCAGGCCCGCCTAGCGGCCGAAGGCCGCTTCGAGCGGCCCTTTCGGCATGATGACGTCGAAGGCGACGTCGAAAGTGACGAACATGATCGCCGTGAACACGAAGGCGGTCAGCAGCGACTTCCACAGCGCGATCTTTCCGACCAAACGCATGAAGCCCGCGATCAGCAGGAAGCTCGCGACATAGAGGCCGAGGAACTGCATCGCCAGGCAGAACAGCAGCGTCGGCACGAACACCGCCAGCACGCGGCGCGCCTGCGCCTGCGTGACGAAGGTCTCAGCCGCCTTGCGGTGCGCGACCAGCGCCGCGATCAGGCCGTAGAGGCTGCCGCCGCCGAGGATGACCGAGAGATAGAATGGGAAATATCCAGGCTCGGGCCCGGTCGAATCCCAGGACGCGCCGGTGCGCCAATTGTCGTAGCCGAGCGTGACGGCCAGCGCGAGCAGCAGCAGGCAGACGACGATCTCGATCGTGCCGGAGGACACGACGGAGGGCGAATCGTCTTCGGGCGCGGTCGGATCGTCGACGACGATTTCGAGATCGGTTTGGGACATGAGCTGCCAAATCAAATTGCCCTGTCATCATCCGCGAAAGCGGATGATCCAGTACTCCGTCCAGAAGCCATATCGTTGAGCTCTGTGCGATACTGGATGCCCCGCCTTCGCGGGGCATGACGCCAGAGGTGGTTACTTCGCGACGAAACCGGCTTCGGTCATCAGCGACTTGTTGAGCGCATCATCCTCCTCGAGGAACTGCACCATGTCCTTGCCGGTGAGGAAGATCGGCTTCAAGGCCTGCTTCTCCATGTAGTCCTTGTACTCCGAGGTCTGCGTCACCTTGTGGAAGAGATCGACATAGAACGCCTGTTGCTCGGCCGTCACCTTGCCGGGCAGGAACATCGCGCGCAGCATCAGATATTGCACGTCGACGCCCTCCTCCTTGCAGGTCGGAATGTCGGCCCAGGACTGGGTGTCCGTCACCTTGCTGGTGTAGGAGATGCGCTCCTTGTCGAACACGCAGAGCGGACGCACCTGGCCCGCGCGCCAGACTTCGAGATTCTCACTGGGGTTGTTGACGTTGGCTTCGGTGTGGTTGCCGACCAGCTGGGTCGCGGCCTCGCCGCCGGACTTGTAGGGCAGATACGAGAACTTCGCGCCGGTCTTCTGCTCGAGGAAGACGGTCAGCACGTGGTCCTCGCGCTTGGAGCCGGTGCCGCCCATCTTGAACGGCGCACTCGCGGCCTTCGCGGCCGCGACGAATTCCTTCACCGTCTTGGGACCCGCGCTGTTGTCCCACAGCACGAACTGGTCGAGCGCGACCACCGAAACCGGGGTCAGCTCACGCCAATTGAAGGGGATCTTCGCCGACAGCGGCAGCATGTAGATCAACGAATAGGCGATCAGCACCTTGTTCGGATCGCCCTCGCTGGACTTCATGTACATCAGCGCTTCCGCACCCGAGGCGCCGCCCTTGAGCGAGACGACGATCGGCTGCTTCATCAGATTGTTCTTCTGGATCGCGGCCTGCATCATCCGCGCCATCTGGTCGGAGGCACCGCCCGCGCCTGCCGCCACCACGATCTCGACCGGCTTGGCCGGCTCCCAGCCGGCAAATGCCGGCGTGCTCAACAACAGCGCCATTGCAGCGCCGACGGCTTTCCCTGGAATTCGCACGAGTTTCGTCCCCTGATGTTTATTGAGTTGTAGTGCGGAAACTTTTATCCCTGCATTGTGCGGACTATCACCGACGAGTTCAAGCAAGCGAGCCGGTCGAACCCTATGACTTTCGGCTGACGAAGCCGAAAGCGCGTGAGACTTACCTGCCCTTCCAGACCGGCGCGCGCTTGTTGAGGAAGGCGTCCATGCCTTCGCGGAAATCTTCGCTCATATAGGCCTTCAGGATCAGGTCCTCGCCCTCTTCGCGCGACAGCGTACGGCGGATGCGGCGCACGGCTTCCTTGGTCGCCTCCAGCGTGAGCGGGGCGTGGCTGGCCACGAGCTTTGCGGTCTCGTCGGCGCGGCGCTGCAGCGTCTCGACATCGGGCACGACCTCGTTGAGCAGGCCGAGCGCCAGGGCTTCCTGTGCCTCGACGAGGCGCGCCTTGAAGATCAAGTCCTTGGTGCGGGCGGGTCCGACCAAGGCGACGACGCGACTGATGTTGGACATCGACAGGCAATTGCCGAGCGTGCGCGCAATCGGAAAGCCGATCCGCGTCGTCTCGGTGCCGATGCGTAAGTCGCAGCAGGCGGCAATGCCTGCGCCGCCGCCGGTGCAGGCGCCGGCGATCGCCGCGATCACGGGCACGCGGCATTGCTCGAGCGTGCCGAGCACGCGGTCGATGCGTGCCTCGTAGTCGAGCGCGTCCTGCGCGGTCTTGAATGCACGGAACTGGGAAATATCGGTGCCGGAGGCGAACGCCTTGTCGCCGGCGCCGGTCAGGATCAACGCCTTGATCGAGCGGTCGACGTTGATCTCGAGGCAGATCTCCGCCATGCGGTCATACATGGCGAAGGTCATGGCGTTGCGCGCCTGGGGGCGGTTGAAGGTAATCCGCGCGATGCCGTCCTGGACGGAGTAGAGCAGGTCTTCGTTGGTCGTCGCAGGTGCGTTCATCACGCGCTCACTTTCCAAGTTCGTTCAGGCCACCTGGGCCTTGGTCATCTGCACCGCCTCGCGCCCCTTCAGGACGTCCATGGCCGCCAACACGCCGCCGCTGCGGTGCGGAATTTTTGCGAGATCGAGGCCCATCTCGACGCCGGCAAGCGTGCCCATCAGCATCAGATCGTTGAAATGGCCGATATGGCCGATGCGGAAGACCTTGCCCTTGACCTTGTTCAGGCCGGTGCCGAGCGACATGTCGAAGTTCTCCAACACCACCTTGCGGAACGCGTCGGCATCAAAGCCCTCAGGCACGCGCACGCCGGTCAGCGCCGGCGAGTGCGCGGCCGGGTCGGAGCACTGCGTCTCCAGGCCCCAGACCTTGACCGCAGCACGCGTGGCGGCGCTGTGGCGCTTGTGGCGGGCCCAGACGTTTTCCAGCCCTTCCTCCTCCAGCATCTTGACCGCCTCGCGCAGGCCGTAGAGCAAATTGGTGGCGGGCGTATAAGGGAAGGTGCCGAGCGTGTTGAAGTTGATGACTTCCTGCCAGTCCCAATAGGAGCGCATGCCGGGGTTAGCCTTGGCGACCGCGAGCGCTTTTTCCGAGACGGCGTTGAAGCCGAGGCCGGGCGGCAGCATCAGGCCCTTCTGAGAGCCGGCGACCGAAACGTCGATACCCCAGGCATCGTGCTCGTATTCCATCGAGCCGAGGCCGGAAATGGTGTCGACCATCAACAGCGCCGGATGCTTGATCCGATCGAGCAGCTTGCGCACCTCCAGCGGCGGCGTCACACAGCCGGTCGAGGTCTCGTTGTGAACGACGCAGACGGCCTTGATCGCATGCTGCTTGTCGGCGGACAGGCGCTTCTCGATCTCGGCAAGGTCGGCACCATGGCGCCAGTCGCTCGGGATGAAGTCGACCTCGAGCTTGAACTTGTCGGCGATGCCGCGCCACAGCACGGCGAACTGGCCGGTCTCGCACATCAGCACCTTGTCGCCCGGCGAGAACACGTTGACCATCGCCGCTTCCCAGGCGCCGGTCCCGGACGACGGGAAGATGATCACAGGCTGCTTGGTGCGGAACACCCGCTGCATCGCAGCAAGGACGGCAAAACCCAGCTCGGCGAACTCCGGACCGCGATGGTCCAGCGTCGGCATGTCCATCGCCCGCAGCACGCGATCGGGTACGTTGGTCGGTCCTGGAATCTGTAAGAAATGCCTTCCAGTATGCACGGTCATCGGCGTCCTTCCCGGTCTAGCCTTGGTTTGGTGGGCGCCGAATAGCACCATTTGACCGGCTTGTCCTCTTTCGAAAGGGTTGGTCCATCCATGGCGGACCGGCCTGCCCTCGACTGCCGTCCCTGCCATAGTCGCCCCCTTACGTGCCGACGATCTTGAGATGCGGCGAGGCATTGCCCTGCGGGCGCTGCTCCAGCAGCTTCATCGCGACGTCGACGCCACCGGCGCGATGCGGCACGCCGGCGACCGAGAGGCCCATTTCGACGCCCGTGAGCGCACCGAGCAGCGTCAGCGCGTTGCATTCGCCGAGATGGCCGATGCGGAAGACCTTGCCTGCGACCTTCGACAGGCCCGAGCCGAGCGACATGTTGTAATTGTCGAGCACGACTTTCCGGAACTGGTCGGCGTCATGCCCCGGCGGCATCAGCACCGCGGTGAGCACCGGCGAGTAGTCGGCCGGCTCCTGGCAGAGGATCTCGAGGCCCCAATGATTGACGGCGGCCCGGGTCGCAGCCGCCAACCGCTGGTGGCGAGCGAACACGTTGTCGAGCCCCTCTTCCAGCAGCATCGCAATCGCCTCGCGCAGGCCGTAGAGCAGATTGGTCGCGGGCGTGTAGGGGAAGAAGCCTTTTGCATTCGGCTTGAGCATCTCCTCCCAGTCGAAATAGGAGCGCGGCATCCGGTTGGCTTTGGACGCAGCCAGCGCCTTCTCCGAGATCGCGTTGAAGCCGAGGCCGGGCGGCAGCATGAATCCCTTCTGCGAGCAGCTGACGCTGACGTCGACCTTCCATTCGTCGTGGCGATAGTCGACCGAGCCGAGCGAGGAGATGGTGTCGACCATCAGCAGCGCCGGATGCGAGGCGCGATCGATCGCAGCGCGGATCTCGGCGATGCGACTGGTGGCACCGGTCGAGGTCTCGTTGTGCACGACCATGACGGCCTTGATCGCGCGCGCGGTGTCTTCGGTGAGCTTTGCCTCGATCGCCGCTGGGTCGGCGCCCCGCCGCCAATCGCCCGGGACGAAATCGACCTCGATGCCGAAGCGGCCGGCCATCTGCCGCCACATCGTGGCGAAATGACCGGTCTCGACCATCAGCACCTTGTCGCCCGGCGACAACGTGTTGACGATCGCAGCCTCCCAGGCCCCCGTCCCCGATGAGGGGAAGATCACGACCGGACCCTTGGTCTGGAAGATCTGCTGGCTGCCTTCGAGCACGGCGCGGCCGAGCTCGCCGAACTCGGCGCTGCGGTGGTCGATGACGGGCATGTCCATGGCGCGCAGGACGCGCTCAGGGACCGGGCTAGGGCCCGGAATCTGAAGGAAATGACGTCCCTGATGCATGAAAACCTCCCAGTCGGCGACCCTGACCGGTTTGCCTCGCCCAATTTTGCATTCATTTTTTGTCATTACAATCGAATTTTGGTATTCGATAGCCGACGTCGACGCGACCAGACGGGCAAACTATTGTGCTGCAAATGAAATCCACGATTCCCGACAACGGGGTTCCGATCACCCCCGCCGCAGGCAATGGCGGCGACCGGCAGGAGGCCTCGCTCCACGGCGAGATCCTGCTGCGGCTGCGCGACTACGTGGTGGAAGGCAACATCCCGGAAGGAGGCCGCATTCCCGAGCGGCAACTCTGCGAGATGCTCGGCATCTCCCGCACGCCCCTGCGCGAGGCCCTGAAGGTGCTTGCCGCCGAGGGCCTGATCGAGCTTTTGCCCAACCGCGGCGCACGAGTGCGCCAGCTCAGCCAGCGCGACCTCGAGGAGCTGTTCGATGTAATGGCGGGACTGGAGAGCCTGGCCGGGCGCCTTGCCTGCGAGGCGATTAGCGACGCGGAAATCACCGCGATCGAGCAGCTGCATTACGAGATGTACGGGCATTATCTACACCGCGACATGCACGGCTATTTCCAAGCCAACCAGCGCATCCACGAGAGCATCGTCGCGGCCGCGCGCAACGAGACGCTGAAGACGGCCTATGCCAATTTCGCGGGCCGAATCCGCCGCGTCCGCTACTCCGCCAATTTCGCCCGCAAGCGGCAACGCTGGGCGGAAGCGATGCGCGAGCACGAGGCGATCCTCGATGCGCTGCGCCGGAGGGCCGGCAGCGAGCTCAGCGACATCCTGTTCCAGCACCTGCGCAACAAGCGGGCGGCCGCGATCGAGCACCTGACCGAGCCCCAAGAGCCCGCGCCGGCCTCGCCTTGAAGGCGGCCAACCTGGTCATTTTTGCATTCATAACGCGTCGGTCGGGAACGATAATGAATAACTCAGCAAGGCTGAGCCTTACTGGATCAGTGCGAGATCAGGGATGACAAACGCCTCCTCGCTCGAACGGCGTCTGCGGTCGGAGCTGACCGGCGACGTTCTGTTCGACCCCTTCAGCCGCGGCCGCTACGCCACCGACGCCTCGTTCTATCAGATCGTGCCAGCCGGCGTGGTGGCGCCCAAGACCATGGAGGAGGCCCTGCGGGCGCTGGCGATTGCCCGCGACGAGGGGCTGAAGGTCACCCCGCGCGGCGGCGGCACCTCGCAATGCGGCCAGACCGTCAATGACGGCCTCGTGGTCGATCTCTCCAAGCATCTGAACCGGATCCTGTCGCTCGACGTCGAGAACCGGACCTGCGTGGTCGAGCCCGGCATCGTGCTCGACGACCTCAACCGGCAGCTCAAAAAGCACGGGCTGTGGTTTCCGGTCGACGTCTCCACCGCCTCGCGCGCCACCATCGGCGGCATGGCCGGTAACAATTCCTGCGGCGGCCGCTCCTTGCGCTACGGCACCATGCGCGACAACACGCTGTCGATGGAAGCCGCCCTCGCCGACGGCACGCTGAGCCGCTTCGGCGAGGTCTCGCGCGATCTTGCCGATGTTGATGCCGGCGACAAAGTCCGGGCGCTGTTTCGCGACATGCTCGATCTCGGCTCCCGCGAGGCCGAGGAGATCGCGACGCGGTTTCCCAAAGTGCAGCGCCGCGTCGGCGGCTACAATCTCGATGCCCTGGTGCCGCGCAACGCGCCGAACAACATGGCGCACCTCCTGGTCGGCTCGGAAGGCACCCTGGCCTTCACCACCAAGGTCGAGCTGAAGCTGTGGCCGGTGATCCGCAACAAGGTCCTCGGCGTCTGCCATTTCGGCAGTTTCTACGAGGCGATGGATGCGGCCCAGCATCTGGTCAAGCTCAAGCCGATCGCGGTCGAGCTGGTCGACCGCACCATGATCGCGCTCGGCCGCGACATCGCGATGTTCGCACCCGTCATCTCCGCCGCCATCAAGGGCGATCCGGATGCCGTGCTGGTGGTCGAGTTCGCCGAGGAGGACCAGGCGGACAACCTGATCCGCCTGAAGCAGCTCGGCGAGCTGATGGACGATCTCGGCTTCGGCTGGAATAACGACACGCGCAAATGGGGCGGCGTGGTCGAGATCATCCAGCCCGCGCTGCAGAGCGGCATCGCCGATTTTCGCGCCGCCGGTCTCAACGTTATGATGTCGATGAAGCAGGAGGGCAAGCCGGTCTCCTTCGTCGAGGACTGCGCGGTGCCGCTGCCGCACCTTGCCGACTACACCGCGCGGCTGAACGAGGTGTTTGCCAGGCACGGCACCAGCG
The DNA here is from genome assembly GCF_024585125.1 of Bradyrhizobium sp. WBOS08. NCBI lineage: Bacteria > Pseudomonadati > Pseudomonadota > Alphaproteobacteria > Hyphomicrobiales > Nitrobacteraceae > Bradyrhizobium > Bradyrhizobium sp. WBOS08. The sequence continues at coordinate 1,525,157 of NZ_CP028988.1, forward strand.
GCACGATGTATGCGCACGCCTCCGAGGGCTGCCTGCACGTGCGCCCGGTGCTGAATTTGAAGCTGGAGAAGGACGTCAAGGCGATGCGCGCCATCGCCGAAGAGACTTTTGCGCTGGTGCGCGAGTACAAGGGCTCGCATTCCGGCGAGCACGGCGACGGACTGGTCCGCTCGGAATTCCACGAGACCATGTTCGGCGCGCGCCTCGTCGCCGACTTCAGGGAGGTGAAGCAGCGCTTCGATCCCGGCGGCGTCCTCAACCCCGGCAAGATCGTCGACGCGCCCAGGATGGACGACCGCTCGCTGTTTCGCTTCAAGCCCGATTATCGCGTCGGTGAGCTGAAGACGAAGCTCGACTGGTCGGCTTATCCCGGCGCCGGCGGCGGGTTCCAGGGCGCGGTCGAGATGTGCAACAACAACGGCGCCTGCCGCAAGCTCGAGGGCGGCGTGATGTGCCCGTCCTACCGCGCCACGCGCAACGAGAAGGATGTCACGCGAGGGCGCGCCAACACGCTGCGGCTTGCGATCTCCGGCCAGCTCGGCCCTGATGCGCTATCGTCCGACGAGATGATGGAGACGCTTAAGCTTTGCGTTTCCTGCAAGGCCTGCCGCCATGAGTGCCCAACCGGCGTCGACATGGCCAAGATGAAGATCGAGGTGCTGGCCGCGCATGCCGCGAGCCACGGCCTCACGCTGCGCGATCGTCTCGTCGCGTATCTGCCGCGCTATGCCGGCCTCGCCTCGCGCTTCGCGCCTCTGGCGAATTTGCGCAATCGCAGCCCATGGCTGCGGCGATTGTTCGAGCGCTTTGCCGGCATCAGCGCGCGCCGGGCGCTACCCGCCTTCCGCAGCGACGTGTTCGTGCCGCCGGCCGAAAGCGTCGGCCCGCAAGCCGGCGGCGAGGTCGTGCTGTTCGCCGACACCTTCAATCGCATCTACGAGCGGGAAAACCTCGACGCTGCGCTGCGCGTGCTCGTGGCCGGCGGCTATCGCGTACATCTGCCCAGGCCGGCAAGCGGCGGCCGCCCGCTCTGCTGCGGTCGCACCTTCCTGTCCGCCGGTCTCGTCGATGAAGCGAGGGCCGAGCTCGACCGGCTCGTCACCGCCTTCGCGCCCTTTGCAGCGCGCGGCGTGCCGATCGTCGGTCTCGAGCCGAGCTGCCTGTTGACGCTGCGCGACGAGCTCGCTTCGCTGCGCAAGGACAACGACGCCAAGGCGGTCGGCGCGCGTGCGCTGACCTTCGAGGAATTCCTGGTACGCGAGGCCGAAGCCGGCCGGCTGCAACTGCCGCTCGGCAGCGTTGCCGACAAGGCCGTGGTGCACGGCCATTGCCACCAAAAATCCTTTGGCGCCTTCAAGCCGGTCGAGCAGGTGCTTCGGCTCGTTCCGGGCCTCGAGGTCGAGACCATCGAGTCCAGCTGCTGCGGCATGGCCGGCGCCTTCGGTTATGGCGCCGACACCTATGATGCATCGATCGAGATGGCCGAGCTGTCACTGCTGCCCGCAGTGCGGCGCGCAGGTGAAACGACGCTCGTCGTTGCCGACGGCACGTCCTGCCGTCACCAGATCCACGACGGCACGCAGCGCGAGGCGCTCCATGTCGCACGCGTACTGGCGCTGAGCCTCGATCGTAACGAGCCCAATTCCACTTCCACCACTGCAAAGGAACCCAGACATGGCTGACCTCACGCTCGAAGTTGCCCGCAAGATCCTCGACGCCGCCCTTGCGAAGGCCGGCGAGCTCAAGCTGAAGCCGCTGGTCGTGACCATCCTCGACGCGCGCGGCGTGCTGAAGCTTGCCGCCGCGCAGGACGGCACCAGTCTGATGCGCGCCGAGATCGCGCACGGCAAGGCCTATGGCGCACTGGCCATGGGCATGGGCTCGCGCGCGCTGTTCCAACGCGCCCAGGAGCAGGCCTATTTCATCGATGCCGTGAACACGATTGCCAAGGGCGCGCTGGTGCCGGTGCCCGGCGGCGTGCTGATCGTGGACGGCACGACCCTGCTCGGCGCGGTCGGCGTCTCCGGCGATACGTCAGACAATGACGAGGCCTGCGCGGTGGCGGGTATCCAGGCGGCGGGACTGAGGGCAAATGCGGGGTAGCTTGTCATTCCGGGGCGCGCCCGCTTGGCGCGAGCCCGGAATCCATTCCCCCGCGTCGCTTGCTGCACGATGGATTCCGGGCTCGCGCTACGCGCGCCTCGAAATGACGGCGGGCTCGTCCCCCGGACGCGAGAGCGCAGGCCTCACCGCCCCGTCCAGACCGGCTTCCTTTTCTCGCTGAACGCCTTGAGGCCTTCCTTGGCGTCCTCGGTCATCGCGAGCAGCGCGATCTGGCTTTCGGTATAGGCGATGCTCTCGTCGAACGACATCGCGGCGATGGCGCGCATGGCGTACTTGCCGCGGCGGATCGCGGTCGGGGACTTGTCGACGATGCGGCCGATCAGCCAGTCGACCTTCGCATCCAGCTCGGCCGTGGGCACGACGTAGTTGAGCAGACCCGCAGCCTGCGCGGCCTTGGCATCGAACGGCTCGCCCGTGAGCGCCCATTCGTTGACGAGGCGCGGCGGCGCGATGCGCTGGAGCAGGCTCAGCACCTGCATCGGGAACACGCCGACCTTGACCTCCGGCAGGCCGAACACGACGTGATCGGCCGCGACCGCCATGTCGGTCATGCAGAGCAAGCCCATGCCGCCGGCCATGCAGACGCCGCCCACCCGCGCAATCGCCGGCTTGGTGGCGTTCTGCGACAAACGTAGCAGGTCGGCATAGTCGACATTTGGCTTGGAATGGTCCATCGCAAAAGCCGCGCCGGAATTCTGCAAATCGGCGCCGGCGCAGAACGCCTTGTCGCCTGCGCCCGTCAGCACGATGACGCGGACGTCCTTGTCGTCATGCGCGTCGCGATAGCCTTTGGTGATGCCGGCGATGACCTCCCCGTTCAGCGCGTTGCGCTTCTCCGGCCGGTTGATGGTGATCCAGAACGCCTGCCCGCGCTTCTCGGTGATGATTGCTGTGGTCTCGGTCATGGTAGCTCGCTTCCGCCGCTTCGTGCCGCCATTTGCGGCAGCTCCGACGCAAGGTGCAAGCCCAAACTAAGGCGCGGCCGCGCTTTAGCGCCTCGACGCAAATTTGCTCGAGATCAACGCGGAGCGCCCCTCAGGCCACGACCGCTTTCCTGATCCAGACCTTGTTGTCATGGAACGCGGCCCCGCCGATCGGCGCGACGGCCTCGGCGCCCGTCAGCATGTTGATGCCACGGCCGCCGATATGATTCTTGTTGGGATGAACGGATTCCGCAATCAGGACGCCGCGCCGCACGCCGTCGAACAAGGTTGCGATCAGCGTGGTCTCGCCGCGCGTATTGCCGAGCGTCACCGCATCGCCGTCGGCGATGTCGAGGGCGGCGGCATCCAGCGGATGGATCATCACGCGCGCCTTGCCCTCGCGCGCCTGCGAGGACGGCGTCTCGTTGAACGTGGTGTTGAGGAAGCTGCGCGATGGGCTGGTCGCGAGCCGGAACGGATGGGCCTGATCGGTTTGCTCGATCACGGCCCAATGATCCGGCAAGGACGGCATCTTGTCGACATCGCCCATGGTCACGCCGAATGGCGGGTGGACCCAATCGGCCTTGAAGTGGAATTTGCCGTCGGCATGGGCAAAACCGTCGAGATAGTGGGATGTGCGGAAATCCGGTTGCAGGTCGCGCCAGAGATCGGCCTCGAGGCCGCCGATGTCGCCGTGGCCACTCAGCTTCAGCGTCGCGTCGATCAACTCGCGCGGGGTCATCTCGAAACCTCGATGCCTGGCACCGAGCCGCGGCGCCAGCGCCTGCAGAACCCAGTGGTTGGAGCGGCATTCGCCGGGCGGATCGATCAACTTCGGCCCGACCGAGATGTGCTGGTGGCCGCCGCCGTAGTAGAGGTCGTCATGCTCCATGAACATGGTCGCGGGCAGCACGATGTCGGCCATCTGCGCCGTCTCGGTCATGAACTGCTCGTGCACCGCGACGAACAGATCCTCGCGCCCGAAGCCCTGCCGCACCAGCGCCTGCTCCGGCGCCACCGTCATCGGATTGGTATTCTGGATCAGCATCGCCTTGACCGGCCCCTTGCCGCGCAAGGCTTCGCCGTCGCCGGTGAGGATGCGGCCGATCTTGGACTGGTCCAGTGCGCGGATGCCAGGATCGATGGCATCGTGGCCCTCGATGATGGATTCGTTGAAGTGCCATAGCGCGTAATTGTTGAAGAAGGCACCGCCGCCTTCGTATTGCCAGGCGCCGGTCACCGCGGGAATGCAATTTGCCGCGTGCATCTGCGTGGCGCCATTGCGGCTGCGCGTGAAGCCGTAGCCGAGGCGGAAGAAGGTGCGTTTGGTCTCGCCGACTGCCTTGGCGAAGGCCTCGATCTCCGCCACCGGCACGCCTGTGATCGCGGACGCCCATTCCGGCGTGCGCGTCTTCAGATGCGCCTCGAGCTCGGCAGGGCAGTCCGTGTACTTGTCCATATAGGCGCGGTCGGCATAGCCGTCGCGGAACAGGACATGCATGACGCCGCAGGCAAAGGCGCCGTCGGTGCCGGGCCGCAGGATGATCTTGATGTCGGCCTGCTTCATGGTGTCGTTGTCGTAGATGTCGACCGCCGCGATCCTCGCGCCGCGCTCTTTCCGCGCGCGGGCGGCGTGTGTCATCACGTTGACCTGGGTGTTGACCGGATTGGTGCCCCAGATCACGACGAGGTCGGACAGCGCCATCTCGCGCGGATCGGCGCCGGCGATCTTGCCCGTCCCGATCGCAAAGCCGATGCGGGCAACGTTGGCGCAGATGGTCTGATAGAAGCGCGAATATTTCTTCACATGCGTGAGGCGGTTGAGACCGTCGCGCATCACCAGCCCCATCGTGCCGGCATAGTAATAGGGCCAGATCGATTCCGCGCCGAACTCGCGCTCGGCGGCGTTGAAGCGTTGCCCGATCTCGTCCAGCGCCTCGTCCCAGGAGATCCGCGCGAATTGCCCGGAGCCCTTCGGTCCAGTGCGGCGCAGCGGGTAGATCAGCCGCTCAGGATGATGGATGCGCTCGGCGTAGCGGGCGACCTTGGCGCAGACGACGCTGGCCGTGTAAGTCTGCCGCTTCGAGCCGCGGACGCGGCCGATGCTGCGGCCCTCGATCACCTCGACATCGAGGGCGCAGGCGGAGGGGCAATCATGCGGACAGGTCGAATGGCGGATTTCGATCTTGGCGTGCTGGTTCATGGTCGGATTCGTAACACCGAAATACCATCCAGCCGAGGGCATTTTGTCGGCAGTGCCTATGCGATTTGCTCAAACCGCGCGCGGCCCGGTTCCTGCTGCAACCGCGAAGACGGCCCGGTCCGGTCAGACGGTAGCGTTACGCGCCGGCGCCCTGCCGGTCGCGCTACTTGTGCAACTGGGTGAGGCCGGTCGGCGGTCCGTCGACGGCGGTCCAGCCGCCATCGACGAACAGCGTGCTGCCGCTGACATAGCTCGCCGCATCCGAAGCGAGATAGGCGACGGCGGTCGCGACCTCGTCGGCACTGCTCCAGCGATTGAACACGGTATGGCCGGCATAGAGATTGTAGATGTCGGGCCGCTGCTTGAACGGACCGGTGAGCGCCGTCTCGGCGATGCTGGGCGCAATGGCGTTGACGCGCACGCCGGCATGGCCGACCTCGGAGGCGAAGCCCTTTACCAGGAGGCCAATCGCCGCCTTGGTCGAGCCGTAGACGCCGAGCCCCGGCTCAATGGTCACCGCGCGCACCGAGGAGCAGGCGATGATGCTGCCGCCTTTCTGCGCGACCATGATGCGGCCGAAGGCCTGGAAGAAGTAGACCGTGCCCTTGACGTTGAGGTTGAGGACGCGGTCGAGATCTTCCTCGGTGTAGTCGAGGATGGTCTTGCGGATGTTGAGACCGGGCGTCGTCACGGCGATGTCGAGCCGTGGGAATTTCTGCATCATGACCTTGGCAAGCGCATTGACGTCCGCAGCGCTCGCGGCGTCACAGCTGGCTGCCTCGGCCCAGCCGCCCTTGTCGCGAATGCCGCCGGCGGTCGCCTCCGCCCCGTCAAGCGTGCGATCGGCACAGACAACGCGGGCCCCCAGCCCGGCCAGCGCCTCGGCCGACGATTTGCCGATACCCGAGGCGGCGCCGAGCACCACGGCCGTCTTGCCGGTGAGATCGAAAAGCTTGCGATAGTCCGTCACTGATAGCCTCTCCTGTCCTGCCGCTATCCCTTGTAGCCCATCAATAGGCGCGGCAGCCACAGCGAGAATGCGGGGACGTAGGTCACGAACATCAGAGCTGCGATCAGCGCCGCGTAGAACGGCAGGATGGTGCGCATCACAGCGCCCACCGAGATGCCACCGATGGCGCATCCCACGAACTGCGTCGTTCCGACCGGCGGCGTGTTCAGCCCCAGCGCGCAATTGATCAGCATCAGCATGCCGAACTGCACCGGATCCATGCCCGCCTTCATCGCGATCGGCAGGAAGATCGGCGTGCAGATCAGGATGGTCGCGGCCATGTCCATGAAGGTGCCGAGCACGAACAGAATGACGTTGATGAGCAGGAAGATGACCCAGGGCTGCGACGAGACCTTGCTCATCATTTCGCCGGCGAGGTCGGCCACCTCGTAAAGCCCCATCAGATATTGGAACATGGTGGAGACGCCGATCAAGAGCAGCACCACGCCCGTCGTCTTCACCGCCTTGGCGGCCGCGCGCAGGAAATTGCTCCAGGTCATGGTGCGGTAGATGAAGAACGTCAGCAGCATCGTGTATGTGACCGCGATGGCCGCCGATTCAGTTGCCGTGAAGACACCGGACAGGATGCCCGCCAGGATGATGCCGACGATCAGAAGGCCCGGCAGCGCGGCTGCCAACGAGCGAAACACCTCGGGCCAACCCGGAAACTTGCCGGCCGGATAACCGCGCTTCACCGCAACCGCGTAGGCAGCGACCAGCATGCAGACCATCAGCACGAGCGCCGGCAGCAGGCCGGCCGCGATCAGCGCACCGATCGAGACCTTGCCGCCGGCGGCGAGCGCATAGATGATCATGTTGTGGCTGGTCGGCATCAAGGCGCCGACCAGCGAAGCGTGCGTGGTGACGTTGACAGCGTAGTCGGTGTCGAACCCTTCCTTCTTCATCATCGGGATCATCACCGCGCCCATCGCCGATACGTCGGCCACGGGCGAGCCGGAGACGCCGCCGAACAGGGTGCAGGCGACCACGTTCGACATGCCGAGGCCGCCGCGGATGTGCCCGACCAGATTCTTGGCCAGCTGCACGATCTTGTCGGCGACGCCGCCGTGCAGCATCAGCTCACCGCTGAACACGAAGAAGGGAATTGCGAGGAACGAGAAGATGTTCATCCCCGACATCATCTGCTGGAAGATGACGGCGACCGGCAGGCCTTCGTAGAGGATGGTGCAGATCGCGGAGAGGCCGATCGCGAAGGCAACCGGCACGCCGAGGATCAGGAAGCCGAAAAAGGTGGCGCCGAGGATGATCAGTTCCATGAGGGGACGACCTCTTCGCGGCGCAGGAGAGCGATGATGTGCTCGATGGAAAAGGAGACGATCAGGAGACCGGAGGCGATCAGCGGCACGTAGCGGATCACCTCGGGAAGGCCGAGATTGGGGATCTTCACGGTACCGACGGACGCCCCGAGGATCCAACCATTATAGGCCATGGCGACGCCGAACGCGGCGACCAGCACGTGGATCACGATCTCGATCTTCTCTCGCGCGTGGTCCGGCAGCATCACCAGCAGGCTGTCCATGCCGATATGTCCGGCATCGCGCACGCCGACGGCGGCGCCGATCAGCGTGACATAGAGGATCAGCACGAGCGCAAGGTTCTCTGTCCAGGTCGGACTGGAATTGAGCACGTAACGTCCGAACACCTGGTAGAAGACGATGGCGACGATGACGAGCAGTCCGGTCACCGACAGATACATGCCCGCGCGCGCAATGGGTGCGTTGATCCGCGACAGCACGCCGTTGGACCGGCGCCCGGAGACCGCGTCATGCTCGTGATCTGCGACGTGTGGGTCTGTCATCCCGCGTCTCCCTGCGAGGGCCCGGTCACCTCGCGGCGACGCCGGGCCCGCGCCGCTAGCGTTCTACTTCGTGCCCTGGATGCGCTTGACGAGGCTCTGCAGCTTCTCGTCGCCGGCAAACTTCTGATAGACCGGCTTCATCGCATCGACGAATTCCGTCTTGTTGGCGATCGTGACGACCTGAACGCCGGCCGCCTCGACCGTCTTGCGGGACGCCTGCTCACGCTCGTCCCACAGCTTGCGCATCACGGGCACCGATTCCTTGGCCGCCTTGCGGATCGTCGCCTGATCCTCCTTGCTCAGCGTGTCCCAGACCTTTTTCGACATCACGAGGACTTCGGGCGCGAGGGAGTGCTCGGTGATGTTGTAGAACTTGGCCGCCTCGAAATGGCGCGAGGACTCGTAGGACGGCCAGTTGTTCTCGGCCGCATCCACCAGGCCGGTCTTCAGCGCGGTGTAGACCTCGCCATACGGCATCGGCGTCGGGTTGGCGCCGAGGCTCTGGATCATGCCGACCCAGAGATCGGATTGCTGGACGCGGATCTTCAGGCCCTTGAGGTCGGCGAGCGACTTGACGGGTGCCTTGACGGTGTAGATGGACCGGGCGCCGCTGTCGTAATAGGCGAGACCGATCAGACCCGCAGGCTCCATCGCGGCCAGGATCTCGTCGCCGATCGGCCCATCGAGCACGGCGCGCATGTGCTGCGTGTCGCGGAATACGAAGGGCAGGCACAGGGCGATGGTCTCGGGCACGAAATTGTTGAGCGGCGATGCGTTGATGCGCATCATGTCGAGTGCGCCGATCTTGAGCTGCTCGATGGTGTCCTTCTCGGAGCCCAGGGCTCCATTGGGAAACACCTTCACACCAAGCTTGCCGCCGCTCGCCGCCGCGAGCTGCTTGCCCATGAACTTGACCGCCTCGACGGTCGGATAATCGGCGGGGTGGACGTCGGCCGAACGGAAATCGCGTGCGGACGCCAGGGGCGCTGAGACCGCCAGTGCAACGGCTGTGATGATACCGGTGAGTGTCTTCATCTGGGCTTTCCTCCTGGGTTGATTTTGTCGTGGTCCGGCGGATGCTGCGGGGCCGCCTTGGGTCGCTCCACCTCAAGCATGAAGTCAAGCGCCAATGTCGTCCGTAGGGCGGGCGGCATTCTCTGTCCAAGCCAAATCCGGCATCGATCGATGCAACACTTGCATCGATCGATTTCTGGCGCAATTCGCATTGCGGTGGGGTCGGGCGGGCAGGCTGCCTCCGGGCACGCGACTTGACGCCAGCAATCTAGGCCCCTCAAGATGACCGGCACAGCGGACCATCTCGAAGGAATGTCCAATGCCGCGGAAGCTGATCGATATCTCGGTGCCGCTCAGAAACGACGTGACGGCCGATCCGCCGGGCAACCATCCCGCCATTTAGTATATCGACCACCAGCAGGGCCTGCCGCGGATGCTGCAATTCTTCGACGGCCTCAAGGCCCAGGATCTGCCTGACGGACAGGGCTGGGCCGTCGAGCAGGTCTCGCTGTCGACCCACAACGGCACGCATCTCGACGCGCCCTGGCACTTCCATCCGACCATGAACCGCGGCGAACGGTCATGGACGATCGACGAGGTCCCGCTGGAATGGTGCTTTCAGCCGGGCGTGAAGCTCGACTTCCGGCATCTGCCCGACGGCTACGTGGCGGGCGCCGACGACGTCGAGAAGGAGCTGAAACGCATCGGGCACACCCTGTCTCCGTTGGAGATCGTCGTCGTCAACACCAGCGCCGCCGCAAAGTTCGGCAAGGCCGAATACGTGAATTCCGGCTGCGGCATGGGCTATGAAGCCACCATGTACCTGCTCGAGCGCGGCGTGCGGCTGACCGGCACCGACGGCTGGAGCTGGGACGCGCCGTTCGTCTATACCGCGAAGAAATATGCAGAGACGCATGACGCCGGCCTGATCTGGGAGGGCCACAAGGCGGGACGGCATATCGGCTATTGCCATCTCGAGAAGCTGCACAACCTCGACCAATTGCCTTCGACCGGATTCACGGTCTCATGCTTTCCGGTCAAGATCGAACGCGCCTCGGCGGGGTGGACCCGCGCCGTCGCCATCATCGACACTTAGGCGGACGCCGTCACTCGCCGTCGAGGCCGCTCTCGGCGAGTTCGCGCAGCGCATCCGTATCCAGCACGACGATGGCGCCGTGCTCGAGGCGAACCCAGTTGCGGCCGGCCCAGGCGCGCAATTGCTTGTTGATGCTCTCGCGCGTCATCCCCACCATCTCGCTGATCTCCTGCTGCGTGATGGCGAGGGTGCCGCTGCCGGAGTCGAACTTGCGCTCCTCGGTGAGACCGAGCAGCGCGCTCGCGAGCCGGCCCGGCAGATTCTGCAGGATCACCTGCTCGACCTGCTGGCTGGTCCAGCGCAAGCGCGCGCAGAGCAGCTCGATGAATTTCATCGCCAGCGCCGGCTGGCTCTTCACGAACGGCAGGAAGTCCCGGCGGTCGATGATGTAGAGCTCGCAATTGGTGTTGGCGGTCGCATCGGCCGATCTCGGCGCGCCGTCGAGCACCGCGATCTCGCCGAAGATTTCCCCGGGACCGATCAGGTTCAGAATCGCATTCCGCCCGTCCGGCGACGAGGAGGAGATCTTCACCGTCCCCGAGATCACCGCGAACAGATTGTTGCCGGGATCGCCCTTGGCGGCGATCGTCGCGCCGCGCTTCACGGTGGTGTGCTTGGCGTAGCGACAGAGCTGATCGAGCGCTTCCGGCTCCAGATCCGCGAAGATCGGGTGCTTGCGCAGGACCGATAGCTTGTTGCCCGCCGACTGTCGGGGATCGCCGGTCTTGTCCTGAGGCACGCCGCGGCTCCTAAGACTGCGAGGCACTGAGGTTCCTGCGTAGTCAACGTTATCAGGCTTTTCAACCGGAAAGCACGCGCGGGGTTTGAGACAAATGAGGCGAAAAGTCCGCGATCGAGCCGAAAGCCCGCATCCGAAGGCTGCACCAGAGCATTCGAATCGATGCAGAGTTGCGGGCGACGCAAGGCCGCAATGCGTCGACAGGCCGGCGAACAGCCAAGCCGGCCGGACGAGCTCAGCCTGTTGGCAGGTCTGAGCGGACTACGATCGCGGGAGCTTCAGCGCTTGGAATCCGGGTCGAGCCGGATGGAATTGGTTTGCCGGTCGGCCCAAGCCAGAACAGCGGCAAATACGACGAAGATTGCGACGACGACAACGGTCACCAGCAACGCGTCAGCGGGCATTGTTCCCTCCCCCCATGATTTGCAGCATTATTTTGCTGCAGCGAGACGGCGTCATTGATCGAGATCAAAAACGTGGGGGGCGTCGGAAGATCAGGCCGCGGCCAGGGCCTCGGCGCGCGCGGGATCGAGCAGGCTTATGCCGCCGTGAATGATCTCGATCACGCCGTGACGCTCCAGCTTGGTGAAGGTGCGACTGACGGTTTCGATGGTCAGGCCGAGATAGTCGGCGATGTCCTGGCGGCTCATCGGCAGTGGAACCGTGTCGGATAGGCCCTTGTTCGCGACCAGCCGTTCACGCCAGCCGAGCAGGAAGGTCGCTACCTTCTCGTCGGCCGAACGACGGCCCAGCAGCACCATATGATCGCGCGCCTGGCTCAACTCGCGAATGGCCAGCTCGTTGATCCGCTTGAGCAGAAGCGGCCGGTCTTCGATGAAACGGCTGAACGGAGCTTTGGCGAACTGGCAGACGGTCACGACACCGATCGCATCGGCCGAAAAATTGTGCCGGCCGGAAAGGTTCATCCCCAGGAAATCGCCAGGCAAGGCGAAACCGACGATCTGCCGCCGGCCGTCGGGCAGCAGCTTGTACAGCCGCATGACGCCCTCGAGGACGTTGTAGAACGAGGTCGTGATGTCCTCTTCGGAGAAAACGGTCTCGCCCGACTCGAAATGAACGCGGCGTCCGAGATGCTCGAACTCCCTGAGCTCGATTGCATTCAGCGACGAACAAACAGCCGCACCGCGTACGGCACAATCGTTGCAAAAATGTCCGTTCGGCTCAATCATGACCACGGAAGGCTTCATCCACCGCTCCCCGCGCCGGCTGCACCCCGCCCCCAGGCCGAGTCCACCGCGCGGCTGGATTTTACTGCACTGCGCCAAAGCCAATTGACTCAGATCAAATTTGGGTGGCATCCCCGTCTTATTCTGCTTCAGAGCTCGACGGGATCATTCTTCCATGCTGCAAGGCGCCCTACGTCACAGCCTGATCGGGCTGCTTCTGGTTACGCCTGCCCTGGCGGCACCGACCGCCGAACAGCGTGGCAAGGCTTTTGCGAGGGCCAATTGCGCGCACTGCCATGCCATTGACCGCGCCTCCCGCAGCCCGCTCGAGGGCGCACCCCCGCTGCGCATCCTGCATCGGCGTTACCCAATCGAGACCCTGGGCGAGGCGCTGGCCGAGGGAATCAACACCGGTCACGCCGACATGCCGGCCTTCGAGCTCAGTCCGGACCAGATCCACGACCTTCTGTCCTACCTGAAGACCCTGGAATAGACGGCGTCATACCGCCTGCACGGTCCACCCGATCAGCTCCTTGGCGATGCGGGCAAAGGCCGCGTCGAAGGCGGCGACTGAAGCGGCGGGCTCGACCTTGTCGAGCTTCTCGCTGGCCTCGACCAGGCGCGAGGCAATCACCTTGCCGTTCTTGTCGACGATCCGTGCCGACAGTCCGATCTCGACCCTCGCCTCGCCCTCAGTGGCGATCCGAAAGCGCCGGATGTCGATCAAGAGCTGGTAATCCGCCTGACCGAGATCGCTCGTGCGCAGCGGTGCGTGGGCGATGTCGTAATTCTCAAAACTGTCGATCAGGCGTGCCTGCACCAGCTTCGGAATGCTGTCGGCCCAGAGGAAGTCGGCAAAGCCCGGCCTGTCGCCGACGGGCACGAACAGCATGCGCTGGGTCTGCAGCATTGCGACCGCGCTCGGCTCAGGGATGGCCAGTGACGCCGAGAGCGTCTTGCCGGCAGGCCCGAGGTTCTGCGGAATGTGCAGGTCGTAGGTGACCTTCTGCGCGGGAGCGCCGCCGCCGGTCATCTTCTCCAGGCCGGCCAGAATGCCGTCGATCTTGCCGGTGTTGCGCGCGAGCCCGTCGGAGAAGGTCTTGAAATTCGCGATGGTGTCCTTCAGCGGGCCGGAATTGTCCTGAAGCACCGTATCGACCCGCCGCAGCGCATCACGCGCCGCCTGCGTCATGCTCTGACCGGCGCCGGCCTCGGCGATCAGGGTCACGGGCTCGCCGGATTTGGCGACGATCATACCGCCCTCCAACGTCACCACCGGCACGCCGGTCAGGCCCTGGAATTCGAGACCGACCCTGGTATCGGAGCGGACCGGCGTGGCAGTCGCAACCGAAATCGTGGCATTGACGAAGCGCGGGTTGTCCGGCGCGAGCCCGAGCTGGGTCACCTCGCCGACGCGGATGCCGTTGAACAGCACGCCGGCCCCGACCAGGAGGCCTGGCACCGGCCCCTGGAATTGCACATGGTAGTTCGTGCGCGGCCCGATGCCGCCAGTGTTGTTCAGCCAATAGACGAAGCCGAACACCGCGAGGATCGCGGCCAGCACGAAACTGCCGATCAGCACGTAGGGAGCGCGGGTTTCCATGTCTTATCTCATCTCGTGTTGCAGCATCTGCGAGCGCTTGCCGTGAAAATAGGCGCGCACCCAGGGATGCTCGGATTGCAGCAATTCCCGCATCGGGCCGATCGCCACGATCTTGCCGTCGGCGAGCGCGGCAACGCGGTCGCAGACGGTGGTCAGACTCGCAAGATCGTGGGTCACCATGAACACGGTGAGCCCAAGCGTCTTTTGCAGCGTCTTGATCAGCGCATCGAAATCGCCGGCGGCGATCGGATCGAGGCCGGAGGTCGGCTCGTCCAGGAACAGGATCGGCGGATCGAGCGCGAGCGCGCGGGCCAGCGCCACGCGCTTGGTCATGCCGCCGGACAGCTCCGCCGGATATTTGTCGGCGTCCTGGGGACGCAGGCCGACCATTTCGAGCTTGGCGATCGCGATCTCGTCCATCAGCTCCTGCGACAGGACCAGATTTTCGCGCAAGGGAAACTGGACGTTCTGGCGGACCGTCAGTGAGGAGAACAGCGCCCCCTGCTGGAACAGAATGCCCCATGTCGTGGCTGCGCCTCGGCCGTGCCCCCCGGTGGGTTGTCCCATCACGTCGATGGTCCCGCCGCGGCGCGGTATCAGGCCGATGATGGTCCGCATCAGCACCGACTTGCCGCCGCCGGACGCCCCGACCAGCCCAAGGATCTCGCCGCGGCGGACGTCGAGCGACAGATGGTCGAGCACCGTCTGGCGGCCGAAGCCGACCACGAGATCACGGACGCGGATCGCGAACTGGTCTTGCGATGCGTCCATCGTCACATTCCGATCGAGGCAAAGAAGACCGCAAACAGGCCGTCGAGCACGATCACCAGGAAGATCGATTTCACCACCGACGTCGTGGTCTGTCGCCCGAGCGACTCGGCGCTGCCCTTGACCCGCAGTCCCTCGCTGCAGGCCACGATCCCGATCACCAGCGCCATGAACGGCGCCTTCAGGATGCCCACCTCGAAATGCGTGACGGAGATGGCCTCGTGCAGCCGCGCGATGTAGATCGCCGGTCCCATATCGCCGTAGAATTGTGCAACGAGGCCGCCGCCATAGAGCGCGGCAATCGATCCAATGAAAGTGAGAATCGGCAAGGCAATGACCAGGGCCGCAACGCGCGGCAGGATCAGGACGTCGACGGGATCGAGCCCCATAGTCGAGAGCGCGTCGATCTCCTCGCGCATCTTCATCGAGCCGAGCTCGGCGGTGTAGGCGCTTCCCGACCGGCCGGCGACCATGATGGCGACGATCAGCACGCCGAGCTCGCGCAGCACCAGGATGCCGACCATGTCGACTGTGTAGGACTCCGCGCCGAACCGGCGGAAATGGAAGAAACCCTGCTGCGCGATGATGGCACCGATCAGGAAGGTGATCAGCGCGACGATGGGAATCGCCTGCCACCCGATGCGGTAGAGCTGATAGACCAGCGAGGTCAGCCGCAGCGAGCCCGGCCGGCGCAGCACGCCGACTATAGCCATGAACAAGGCACCGAGCATCTGGAGGAAGATCGTGATGTCCTCGCGCGATCCGACCGTCGACTTGCCGAGATCGCCAAGCCTCGACAGCACCGGGTTGGGCGCAGCCGTGGGGGCCGGTGTGTGCCGGTTGACCTGGCGCACCTCATCCATCAGCCCGCTGAAATGATCTGCGACGCCGACGAACTGGGCCGACCTTCCGGATGATGCGGCCCTGCGCGACAGCTTCTCCAGGACCCAGGCGCCGAGCGTGTCGAGCGCGCTGACGCCCGACATGTCCAGGGTGACGGCGCGCGAGCGATCGACGTCGGCTCCGACCGACCGGGACAATGTCTCGAGCGTTACCACATTCGCGGCGGTCCAGGGCCCTTCGGGGCGCAGGTTCAGCACGTCGCCGGACGGCGTCGCGAGCAACAGCGGTTCGTGGTTCACGCTTCCACCTCGTCGGGACAACCGGTCCCCATTCAGACGGCATTTCTAGGCCAGCATATGGCGGCCGGCTTGACCTGTCTCAAGAGCGAACGGCAATGCCGATTGACCCAAATCAAGCGTGATCGGGCGCGCGGGCCCTAGGCTTGCGTCCGTTCAATGGGGATATCGGGTTCATGTTCGACCGTGACAGGATGAGCGAAGAATTGCGCACGCTGAAGGTTGATGTGACGCGCTTGCTGAGCACCGCCGGCGAAGAGATGTTCGAAAGCTCGAAGGATCGCGCCGAGGCGCTCGCCGATCAGATCAGGGTTGCGCTCGCCGAGCTCGGCGAGACCGTCGAGGAAGAGCACGAGCAGCTTCAGGGCCTTATTGCGGACCGTCCCATCACATCGCTCGCCTCCGCTTTCGCACTCGGCGTGGTCGTCGGCTTCATGCTGAGGAGACACTAGGTGAATACCGAGAACGTGGTCAAACACCTGCGCGTGCTGTGGCGCACCGACAGGATCATCGCGGACATCAGGCTGCGTCATCTGCTGATCGGCCTCGGCCTGCGCGCCTTCGCGGCACTGATTGCGGCGTTCGGGCTTCTGATGCTGGAGCTGGCGGCCTATTTCGCGCTGGTCCAGATCTGGAGCGCGATCGCCGCGGCGGCCATCCTCGGTGCCGTCAATTTCGCCATCGCCGCTGCCATCTTTGTCATCGCCGGCCGCGCTCCGTCCGGCCGCGACATCGAGCTCGCCGGCGAAATCCACGACGCCTCCATCGAGGCGCTTCAGCTCGAGGCGCGCGCACTCCAGGCCCAGGTCTCGGGCGCGGTGCATCATCCGCTGAGCACGATCGTGCCGGTGCTGGTGCCGCTGATCGCGATCATCGTGAAGAATTTGCGGTCGACGGCCAGAACATCGGCCAAGACATCTGCCAAGTCATCCACTGCCGCAGGTTCGGCCGAAGCGTCCTCCTGAGCTGGCGCTCAGAGTTTCAACTTGACGTCGCAGATGTCGGGTTCGGCCGGATCCGGCTTGACCTCGAAACCCAGGTTTCGGCACATCTCGAGCATCACGATGTTCTCCTGGAGCACGTCGCCCGAGATGACTTTCAGTCCTTCCGACTTGGCGTAGTCGATGATGAGCTGCATGAGGGCCCAGCCGAGCCCCCTGCCCTTCAGGTCGGACCGCAGCAGGATCGCGTATTCACCGTTCTCGTAGACCGAATCCGAATGGAGCCGGACCACGCCGACCATCTCACCGGTGGCCTCGTCGAATGCAATGAAGGCCATCGCGCGCGCATAGTCGAGCTGGGTCAGGCGCGCGATGAACTCGTGGGTAAACTCCTTCATCGGCGCGAAGAAGCGCAGGCGCAGATCGTGCGGCGTGACGTGGCGCAGGAATTCGTGGATGGTCGGCTCGTCCTCCGGGCGCATCGGCCGCACGAAAATGCGCCAATCCTCCTTGAGCTTGAGGCGGCGCTCCCATTGCGACGGGTAGGCCCGAACGGCGAAATTGGCCGGGCCGGAGCCGACGAACTTCCGTTGCGGTGGACCGACCGCGACGCGGGCATCCACCGCAGTCACGCCGGTTTCGTCCGCCAGCAACGGGTTGATGTCGAATTCCCGGATCTCGGGAATGTCGGCGGCCATCTGCGCCAGCTTGACCAGCACCATGGCGACCGCGTCCTGCTTGACCGCCGGCACATCACGATAGGCCTTCAGCAGCCGCGATACACGCGTGCGGTCGATCAAATCGCGGGCGAGCTGCAAATCGAGCGGTGGCAGCGCAAGCGCCTTGTCGTTGATGATTTCCACCGCCGTGCCGCCACGGCCGAACACGACGACGGTTCCGAAAGTGGGATCGTCGGCGAGGCCCAGGATCAGCTCGCGCGCCTTTGCCTTGACGACCATGGCCTGGACGATGACGCCCCCGATGCGGGCTTCCGGGCGCAGCTTTTTTGCACGTGCCATAATGCCCGTGGCCGCGCCCCGGACTGCTTCGGGCGTCGTCAGATTGAGCACGACGCCGCCGACATCGGATTTGTGGACGATGTCCCGCGACATGATTTTCAATACGACTGTGTCGCCCTGTGCGAAGATATCGTTTGCATAGGCCACCGCCTGCTCGACATCGGCCGCCGCATAGGTCGGCACCATCGCGATGTCATAAGCTTCGAGCAGATTCTTGATCTCGACCGGCTCCAGCCATTGCCGGCCATCCGCGATCGCGGCGGTGACGATCTGCCGCGCCCCTCGAGCGTCGGGAACGAACGTGTCGGGCATCGCGGGGGGAACCTGGCTCAGCTCCTCCACCACTTCGCGGTGCCGGACCAGATGCATGAAGCCGCGCACGGCGTCGTCCTCAGTCGGATAGTTCGGCACACCCGCGCTTGAAAGCGCCTGAATGATGTGCTGATCGGCGCCGACCCAGGCCGCCAATACGGGCTTCGCCCAGTTGCGGTGCTCGTTCCGGTACCTGCCGACGAGCTCCGTCACGGTCTGAGCGATCTCGGCCGCCGAGGCAATTGCAGTTTGCACGTTGAGAACCAGAACCGCGTCGTTGTCGCGATCGGCCAGCAGCAGCTCCAGCGCCGCCGCATAGCGCGCGGCATCGGCGTCGCCCACGATGTCGACGGGATTTGCACCGGACCAGGTCGGCGGCAACGCAGCATCCAGCTTCCTGCGCGTCTCCGCCGAGATGGTCGCCGGAATTCCACCGAGTTCGACCAGTCGATCGACGGCGAGCACGCCGATGCCGCCGCCATTGGTCAGGATGGCGAGGCGCTTTCCGGCCGGCGATTCGACGCGGCCGAGTGTCTCGGCACAATCGAACAGCTCACGCAGGTCGGAGACCCGCAGGACGCCCGCGCGGCGGAACGCCGCGTCGTACACGGCGTCAGCGCCGGCGAGCGCGCCGGTATGCGTGGCAGCCGCCTTCGCGCCCTGCGCCATGCGGCCGGACTTCACCACGACGACGGGCTTCACGCGCGCGGCGGCGCGCGCAGCCGACATGAACTTGCGCGCATCCTTGATGGACTCGATGTAGAGCAGGATCGCGCGCGTCTTGTGATCCATCGCGAAATAGTCGAGCAGATCGGCAATGTCGACATCGATCTGATCGCCGATCGAGACGATGCCGGAGAAGCCGACACCGCGTTGCGCGGCCCAATCGACCATGCCGGCGGCAATCGCGCCCGATTGCGAGATCAGCGCGAGGCTGCCCGCCCCCGGCATATGCGCGGCAAAGCTGGCATTCAGGCTGACTCCGGGCATCATGATGCCGAGACAGTTAGGTCCGATCAGCCGCATGCCGTACTCGCGGGCTGCGGTGATGGCAGCCTCGTGCAGAGATCCCGGTCCGTGGCCGAGCCCGGCCGAGACGATCAAGGCGCCCGCCGAGCCGCGACGGCCGGCCTGGTCGATGATGCCGGGAATCTCACGCGCAGGCGCGGTGACGATGACGAGCTCGGGCACGAAATCGAGAGCGTCCAGACTCTTGACCGCGGCGATGCCGCCGATTTCGGCATGGCGTGGATTGACGAGGCCAAATCGCCCCTTGAATTCGGCCTTGCGAATGTTCTCGAGAACGGCGCGTCCCACCGAGACCGGACGGGCGCTCGCGCCGACGAGCGCAACTGAACGCGGCGCCAAAAGATTATTCAGACGATAAGTTGACATGAAAGCAAATGCACCCGCTCGGCGACGGTTCGATGGTTGACGATCAGGCTGGACGAATGACGAGCCTAGTGCGAGATCATAACCCAGCATGGTGGCTCGCCAATGACGGCCATTGTCACACCGCCCCAGACGATCTCATTCAGGGGCGAATGATGATAGGCGCCCATCACGATGGCGTCCATGCCGGGGGAATTCGTCCAATTTCGCAAGACCTTGCCGATCGAGCTGCCGCGGCTCGTCGCCGCCTCGAACGAGACATGGACACCGTGTTCCCTCAGATTTTCGACCAGAGCGGTTCCGGATTGCACGATCGCGTCGGTCTTCTCATTCGCCACGGTCACCACGCGAACAGAGGCCGCCGCCTGCGGGAGCGGCAACGCGTCGCCGACCGCATGTGCCGCATGCGCGGAGTGATCCCAGGCGATCATGACGTTCTCAAGTTTTGGGCCCGCGCGGCTGGCCGGCAAGCGGCAGAAAGACGTCCTTGATAAGCATCGGGATTCTCCTTGGCGCCACGATAGGGCCGGCGCTCGTCGAGACGCTTGATCCTCGTCAAGCCAAGGAAACGCGGTCTGGAGCCGGCGTTGACCGGCGTCAAGGACTGGCCGATCGGCTATTCTATGGATAGTTCAGTCGGAGCGGTTCGCCCCGGAGAAGCTCATGCGCGCGATGGTATTGCCGGCCCCGCGAACGCGGCTCCAGCTGGAGCAGCGGCCCGACCCGATACCCGGCGAGGGTCAGCTCCGCGTGAAGATCAGCGCCTGCGGGGTCTGCCGGACCGACCTTCATCTCGTCGATGCCGAGCTGCCCGATATTCGCTATCCGATCGTACCCGGTCACGAGATCGTCGGCCGGGTCGATCTCGTGGGCCCAAATGTCGCAACGCATGCGCCCGGCGACCGCGTCGGCATTCCCTGGCTCGGCTTCACCTGCGGAAACTGTCGATTCTGCCGGAACGGCATGGAAAACCTGTGTGACGCACCGCTGTTCACCGGCTACACCCGCGATGGCGGCTACGCGACCCACGCCGTCGCCGACGCCCGCTACGCTTTCCCGCTCGGTGAGGCCGGCAACGACGTAGAGATTGCGCCTCTGCTCTGCGCCGGGCTGATCGGCTGGCGCTCGCTGGTACTGGCCGGCCCTGCCGAACGGCTCGGCCTCTACGGTTTTGGCGCGGCCGGCCACATCATTGCGCAGGTCGCGCACTGGCAGGGGCGATCGGTCCATGCATTCACGCGACGCGGCGATGCTGCCGCGCAAGATCTCGCCCGTCGTCTCGGTGCCGTCTGGGCGGGAGCATCAGACGAGCTGCCAGACGAGCCGCTCGACGCCGCCATCATCTACGCACCATCAGGCGAGCTTGTGCCGGCTGCGCTGCGCGCGGTCCGCAAAGGCGGGCGCGTCGTATGCGCGGGCATCCACATGACCGACATTCCAAGTTTCCCTTATGATCTGCTCTGGCACGAGCGGCAGCTGGTCTCCGTCGCCAACCTGACCCGGCAGGACGGCATCGATTTCCTCAAGATCGCTCCGCAAGCGGGCGTGCGCACCGAAACGACGGCATTTCCGCTCGAGCAGGCCAACGAAGTTCTGGCCATGCTGCGGGCCGGTCAGATTCTCGGCGCGGCCGTGCTGACGCCCTGATGGTGCTCGGATGTCCATTTCCATGAAAGACGAAATGGCGACCCAGGAGCGGGTCTTCCGGACGCTCACGGGCCATCCCGGCGTGACGCGGATCGACACGCATGGAGCCTCGGTGTTCCTCGACGGCAAGCGCGCGCTGAAGATCAAGCGCGCCGTCCGGTTTCCCTTCCTCGATTATTCGACGCTCGATAAGCGCAAGGCGGCGTGCGAGGAGGAAATCAGGATCAACCGGCCGTTGGCGCCGCAAGTCTATCATCGCGTCGTCGCGATCACGGAAGAGCCCGATGGGTCGGTGCAGGTTGGCGGCGCCGGCCGGCCGATCGAGTATGCGGTGGAAATGTCGCGCTTCGACGAAAGCAAAACGCTGGATCATCTGGCAAAGTCGGGGCCGCTGGATCCAAAGCTCGCCTTGGCCGCCGCAGACGCGATCGTGGCTTCGCATGCAGGGGCGGCCGACCCCGACGGAAAAGTATGGGTCTCATCCATCCCCGCCCTGATTGACGGCAACAGTCAGGGCCTGCGGGCTGGTGGGCGTTTTGGCCCGGAAGACATCGAAAAGCTTAGTCAAGTCTCGCACGAGGCCTATTCGCGTCTCCGCCCCTTGCTCGCGGAGCGCGGCCGGAAGGGTTTTGTCCGCCGTTGCCACGGCGACCTGCATCTCGCAAACATCGTTCTGATCGATGACCGGCCCGTGCTGTTCGACGCCATCGAGTTCGATGCGCAGATGGCGACCGTCGACGTGCTCTACGATCTCGCATTCACGCTGATGGACCTGTTGCACCACGATCAGCCGCACGCGGCCAACCTCGTGCTGAACCGATATCTCACCGCGACGCCCGCCGATAATTTGGACGCGCTCTCGACCCTGCCGCTGTTCATGTCCGTCCGGGCGGCGATCCGCGCCCAGGTGGCTTTGGCACGGCTGAGGCCGCCGCATTCCGACGACCCCGGCATTCTCGAGCAGGCGCGGCGCTATTTTGACCTCGCCAGGATGCTGATCCATCCTGCCGCTCCGCGCCTGATCGCCGTCGGCGGATTGTCAGGCACCGGCAAGACGGTGCTGGCGCAAGCGCTGGCACCCCGCATCGCACCGCCGCCCGGAGCCGTCGTGCTGCGCAGCGACATCGTCCGCAAGCAGATGTTCGGGGTCGAGGACACCCATCGCCTGCCGCCCACCGCCTACACGCCGGAGCATGCAGCCCGCGTCTACGACACGCTGGCTCAACTTGCCCGGCGGGTGCTGGCGCAAGGCCATTCCGCGATCATTGACGGCGTATTTGCCCGCGAGGACGAACGAGACGCGATCGCGGCACTGGCGAGGGAGTGCAACGTGCCGCTGGACGGCCTGTTCCTGATTGCGGACCTCTCGACCCGGCAGATGCGGATCGGAAGTCGCCGGGGAGACGCATCCGACGCCACGCAAGAGGTTGCCGCGCTGCAGGAGCGCTATAATATCGGCCGTGTCGGTTGGGCGACCATCGATGCATCCGGGACGCAAGAGCAGACGCTCCAGAACTGCCGGAACGCGATCGCTGCAGGCAAACAGGGCAATCTGATTGGCGCGGGCAAAGATGGCGCGACCTAGCACGATCTCGACGGCCGCTCGCGTCACGCCGGCGGCACGTCGCAATGCCCTGCCCGGCCGCCTCAGTCCCGGGATGGCCTGCGATACCGCGTTCCGGATCATCGCGCGCCGTCACCTTGCCGCCATCCTCGCCCAGCATGACGGCACCTGCCGCGGCGATCCCGATGCGCTGCACCAGATCCGGATCGCCCTGACGCATCTGCGCACCGCCATCCGCTTCTTCTCGCCGATGGTCGACGACGCCCTGCGACCGACGATTTGGGCCGAGCTGAAATGGCTGAACAGCCAGCTCGGCATGGTGCGGGACCTCGATGTGGCGATCGAGCGGGTCGTGGCCGAGAGCGGCGACGAGCTCGCCGTGATCGCCGAGCTTCAGCACTGGGACGAAAAACGCGCCGAGAGCCATCGCGAGCTGGCGCTCGCACTGCAATCCCCGCGCTATCGCCGCCTTGTCGAGCAGGCCTCGGCCTGGATCGAGAGCGGCCCCTGGTCGACCCGGCGCAGCAAGGAAGCCATCCGGTTGCGCCGCTGCACGCTCGCTGACCATGCAATGGAGCGACTGGCCGAGTGGGAGACGAAGCTGCTCAAGAAGGCGCGGAAGCTCCGCAAGCTCGACGTCGAGAAGCGTCACAAGCTGCGGCTTCTCAACAAGCGAATGACCTATTCGATCGAGTCACTCCAGGACCTGTTCGCCGATGAATCGCTGACGAAACAGAAGTCCATCCTCAAGCGATTGCGCAAGGCGCAACGGTCGCTCGGACAATTGAACGACGACGCGCGCGGCCAGGCGCTGGCCGCGTCATTGAATGGCGCCGGCCACGAAGCCGGCAAGCGCTTCCTCAACCGCAAGCGGGAAAAGAAGCTGCTGCGGAAGGCGTCGGACGCCTACCGCAAACTGGACAAGACCAAACCCTTCCGCTCCTCGGATCTCGCGCCAGGATCCGAACCGCAATCTTAGGTGTGGACGTAGTCTCCCGGCGCATCGGGCAGTCCCGGCGCGTCTCCAACTCCGGTCCGAGGCGGATCGCTGGGCGCGCCGGAATGCGCCGCTAGCCAACTGGCCCATTCCGGCCACCACGAGCCCTCGACGTGCGGAGCCAGCTTCAGCCATTCGTCGGCACCGACATAGGGCGCATCGGCAGCCTTGGTCAGCACCTGATAGCTGTGGCCGGGCTCTTCCGGAGGTGCAACGACACCGGCATTGTGACCACCGCTGGTCAACAGGAACGTCACGTCGGCATCGACCTGGTAGTGGATCTTGTAGACGGATCGCCACGGCGCCACGTGATCGGCGAGGGTGCCGACCACGAACATCGGCGCGTGGATATCGGATAGCGAAATGCTCCTGCCGTCGACTTGATAGCGCCCGCCGGCCAGATCGTTGTCGAGGAACAGCTTGCGCAGATATTCCGAATGCATGCGATAAGGCAGCCGGGTTGCGTCCGCGTTCCAGGCCATCAGGTCGCTCGGCGGCGCGCCCTCGCCCATCAGATAGTCATGTGACAGACGCGACCAGATCAACTCGTTGGAGCGCAGCAGCTGAAAGGCGCCGGCCATCTGCGTCGTGTCGAGATAGCCTCGCTGCCACATCATGTCTTCGAGAAAGGCGACCTGGCTCTCGTTGATGAAGAGCGTCAGCTCCCCGGCCTCGGTGAAATCGGTCTGGGCCGCAAGGAGAGTGACGGTGCCGAGACGGTTGTCGCCGTCGCGTTCCATCGCCGCCGCGGCGATCGACAGCAGCGTACCGCCCAGACAATAGCCGAGCGCATGCGTCTTCCGCCCCGGCACGATCAGGCCGATCATGTCCAGCGCCGCCATGACGCCCAGCTTGCGATAATCGTCAAAGGCGAGATCCCTATCCCTCGCATCCGGATTGCGCCAGGAGATCGCGAACACGGTGAACCCTTGGCCGGTCAGATATTTGACCAGCGAGTTCTGCGGCGAGAGATCGAGAATGTAGTACTTCATGATCCAGGCCGGCACGATCAGGATCGGCTCGGGCCTCACCTGCGCGGTGGTCGGGTGGTACTGAATGAGCTCGATCAGCTCGTTGCGGTACACGACCTTGCCGGGCGAAGCCGCCACGGTCTTGCCGACCACGAATTGCTCGCCACCCGCCAGCTTCGAGTTGGAGAGCAGGCGCATCAGATCGCTGCACCAGTTCTGCCAGCCAAAGACGAAATTCTCCCCGCCGCTCTGGAACGCCTTCTCCAGCACCTTCGGATTGGTTGCTGCGAAATTCGACGGGGCCAGCATGTCGAGCATCTGGCGCATCGAGAACTCGACGATGGCCTCATTGGGGTGCGAGACGCCACGCACGCCCGTCGCGGCATCGCGCCACCAGCGTTCTGCGAGCAAGAACCCCTGCGCCAGCAGATTGAACGGCGCAGTCTCCCATTGCGGTCCACTGAAACGGCGGTCCCGTCCCTGCGGCTGAATCACGGACCATGGCTTCTGCTCCGGCGACGCCGCGTGCGCGGCGGCTTCCGCCAGCCGGCCGATGTCGCGCAGGATGGTGCGGGAAATCTCCATCTGGCGCTGCGGCGCCGCAGCGAGATGCGAGCCCCAATCGAGCCAGGCAAGCGACAAGGCAAGCGGCGAAATTCCGCCGGTGAACCGTGCCAGCATGGCGTGAAAGGCGCGGTCGAGTGGATATGGCTCGGATTCAGGCGGAGGGTCGGCGGCGGCCGTCTTTTCTGCGGGCTTTTCGGCGCTCACCGTCGAAGCTGCGGTAGCAGCGGCGGGGCTGAGCGGGAGGACCTGCACGGCCGGCTCTTCGGCCCGTGGAAATATCTGCACGACGCTCATGGCTGAATGATCCCAAGGGCTGCGGTCTGACGTCGGCGGAAGGATATGGCCGGCGTTCGCATAAGCGTTGAGCTGCATCAAACCGGAGGGCGGATCACGATTGCTTCATCAGTGAGGACGGGTTGTCCCCATTGACCTGAGTCAAGCCGCACCCGGGCGCCCGGGGTAGTTTTCGCGCATCGAAATTTGACAAGCCAGCGGAGTTGTCCATGCGCGCCCACCAGATCATGACCCGGTCGGTCATCTCGGTTACCCCCGACACCAGCATCGTCGAGGCGGCGAATATCATGCTGAAGCGGCATGTCAGCGGCCTCACGGTGGTCGACGAGACCGGCAAGCTGGTCGGCGTCGTCTCCGAAGGCGATTTCATCCGCCGCAGCGAAATCGGCACCGGGCGCAAGCGCGGACGCTGGTTGCGGTTCATCCTGGGTCCTGGCAAATCCGCCAGCGATTTCGTCCACGAGCACGGCCGCAAGGTCTCGGAAGTGATGACCGACACGCCCATCACCATCACGGAGGATACAGCGCTCGCCGAGATCGTCGACCTCATGGAGCGCAACAACGTGAAGCGGCTGCCCGTGGTGCGCGGCGACAAGGTCGTCGGGATCGTATCGCGAGCCAACCTGCTGCAGGCGGTGGCGGGGCTCGCCCGCGAGGTGCCGGATCCGACGGCGGACGACGATCACATTCGCAGCCGCATCATCGAGACCATGGAGAAGAACGACTGGTGCCCGTTCGGACTCAACGTCATCGTCCGTGACGGCATCGTTCACCTCAGCGGCGTCATCACCGAAGAGCGCACACGGCAGGCGGCGATCGTCGCAACGGAGAACGTCGAAGGCGTGAAGAAGGTGCACGACCATCTTTGCTGGGTGGACACCATGTCGGGCATCTATCTGAACTCGCCTGAGGACGACGAACTCGCCAAGGCGAGCTGAAAAGGTAGCTGACGAGGCGAGCCTGAGTCTGGGCGATCAGCGCGGAATGACGGCGGTGGCCTCGATCTCGACGCGAGCCGCCTTCTCGACGAGACGCACCACCTGCACCAGCGCCATCGCGGGATAATGGGTGCCAAAGATGGCACGGTAGACCTTGCCGAGCGCCTTCAGGTTGGACAGGTACTCGTCCATGTCGACGACGTACCAGGTCAGACGCACGAGGTGCTCGGGCCGCGCGCCGGCCTCGGCCAGGATCGCCGCGATGTTGCTCAAGGTCTGGCGCACTTGCGCAACGAAGCCGTCGGCGAGATGCTCCTCGGCGTCCCAGCCGATCACGCCGCCGGTGACGACGATGCGCCCTTCGGCGGCCATGCCGTTGGCATAGCCCTTCGGCATCGGCCAGCCCGACGGCTGGAGCACCTGCATCCGCGAACGGGTGCCATCCTCGGTGGCTGTCGGCAGCACCGCAAGCTGCGGGCCTTTCGGCGTCGTCACGGACAATTCGTCATCCTTTTCTCATTCCGCCGCGACGCCCGAGGACGTCACGGCGGCCTGCGCCAGTTGCCGCAGGGCAAAGCGCTTCAGTTTGCCGGTCTCGGTCTTCGGCAGTTGCGTCACGAACGCGATGGCCCGCGGATATTTGTATGGCGCGATCTCGCGTTTGACATGCTCCTGCAGCTCGGCCACGAGCTGAGCATCCGGCGTCACGCCGGGTGCAGCGACGACATAGGCCTTCACGATCATGCCGCGTGCCTCGTCGGGGGCGCCGACCACACCGCACTCGGCGACCGCCGGATGGGTGAGCAGGGCCGCTTCAACGTCCGTGCCAGCGATGTTGTAGCCGGAGGACACGATCATGTCGTCGGAGCGGGACTGGTACCAAAAATAGCCGTCGCTATCCATCAGATAGGTATCGCCGGTGATGTTCCAGCCGTTCTGGACGTACTTGCGCTGGCGCTCGTCGGCGAGATAGCGGCAACCGGTCGGCCCGCGCACCGCGAGCTTGCCCATCGTGCCCGGCGGCACGTCATGGCCGTCGTCATCGACGATCTTGGCCTCGTAGCCCGGCACGGGCTTTCCGGTGGCGCCGGGACGGATCTCATTCTCGGTTGCGCTGATGAAGATGTGCAGCAGCTCGGTCGAGCCGATGCCATCCATCAACTTGATGCCGGTGGCCTTGAGCCAGGCGTCGAAGGTCGGCTTGGGCAGAGTCTCACCGGCGGAGACGCATTTGCGCAGCGAGGAAATGTCGCGCCCGGCGAGCTTGCCGATCATGGCGCGATACGCCGTGGGTGCGGTGAAACAGACCGTGATCCTGTCCTGCTCGATCGCCGCCAGGATGTCGTCGGGCGTCGTCTTTTCCAGCACCACGAAGGAGGCGCCGATGTGCATCGGAAACAGCACGCCGCCGAATCCGAAGGTGAACGCGAGCGGCGCCGAGCCGACGAAGCGATCGGTCTGCTCGGCCCGCAGGATGTTGCGCGCATAGCCGTCGCAGACCGCGAGCATGTCGCGGTGGAAATGCATGGTGCCTTTGGGATCGCCTGTCGTGCCGGACGTAAAGGCGATCAGGCAGACGTCGGCGGCGGCGGTATCGACGGCTTCGAACTCCGGACTTGCGTCGGCGATGAGCGCTTCGAGCGAGTCCGCCGCGCCGTTGCCCCAATAAACGATACGCTTCAGATGAGGCGCGGCAGCCCTCGCCTTTTCCATTTCCTCGGCGAGCTTGCCGTCGCACAGCGCCAGCGCAATCTCCGCCTTCTGGATCGGATAAGACAGCTCCTTGGCGCGCAGCAGCGGCATCGTGGCCACGACTATGCCGCCGGCCTTGATCACCGCGAGATAGGTCGCAACCATCATCGGGTTGTTGGCAGAGCGCAGCAGCACCCGCCCGCCGGGGACGAGACCGAGCTTGCCGACCAGCACGTTAGCGATACGGTTCACGAGCGCCTGCAGCTCGCGATAGGTGTAGCTGATGGCGGGGCTGAGGACGCAGGGCGCATCCCCATGGCCCTGCTCGACCCAGCGGTCGAGGAAGTAGCTGACACAGTTCAATCGTGGCGGATAGTTCAGCTCCGGCCGCGTGAAGATGAAGTCGGGCCAGAGCTCGCGCGGCGGCAGATGCTGCTGCGCAAACGTATCGACATGGGCCGTGGCGGCGTTGCCGTCATGCGAGCCCGTGACTTGAACCTTGGCGGCGTTGGCCATCGCACGCTCCTTTCAGCATGGATTGCACCCGGCAGCACGATCTGGAAAACATTTTAGGCTTAAAACAATTCGGCGCAATAGTGGATTTTGGGCATCCCGTGCTTTTTCATGCGGCAAAAGGGATGGGGCGGCCCGCCGGCCCTGCGCTTACGGCCGGCGGCGCGCGGCCGATTTTTGCGCCGACGCCTTGGTCTTGGCGAGCAGCCGCATCAATTCGCGGACGTCCTTGGGCGAGAGGTCGGCGAACAGATCGGCGATCCAGGTCTCGTGTTCCGCAGCCATGCGGCGGAACTCGGCGCGACCGAGTTTCGTGAGGCGGATCACCTGGACACGGCGATCCGTTTCCGACGTGCGGCGGTCGAGATGACCGGACTCCACAAGGCGCTCGACCAGCCCGGTGACGTTGCCGTTCGACACCATCATGCGCTTGGAGACATCGGACAGCGTCATGCCGTCCGGGGCCTTGTCGAGTTGCGCCATCAGATCGAACCGGGGCAGCGTGACGTCGAACCGCTGCCGCAGCCGGCCGCGGACCTCGCCCTCGATCAGCGTCGTGCAGGTCAAAAGACGCAACCAGAGCCGCAGCTCGTCGGCGTGGTCTTCCGGCGTTTCGACGGCCTTGGTCTCGGAATCGAGCATCTCGGTGCAGTCACTCTCGGCGGGCATTGGCGCC
Source organism: Bradyrhizobium sp. WBOS08 (assembly GCF_024585125.1). Taxonomy (NCBI): domain Bacteria; kingdom Pseudomonadati; phylum Pseudomonadota; class Alphaproteobacteria; order Hyphomicrobiales; family Nitrobacteraceae; genus Bradyrhizobium; species Bradyrhizobium sp. WBOS08. The sequence continues at coordinate 1,554,304 of NZ_CP028988.1, forward strand.
GGCACGGATTCCCCAACATTTTGAGCTTCAAATAAATCGGAGCCGGCCGCAAGTCCAAAGCTGCAACAATCGACCGCAGCGGAATTTCTTTAGGCTTCAAATAATTGGCGCGCCCCTTGCATGCGCGCTGCCCGCAGGATGGCGATGGCTTGCGCGCTGCTTGCCGCGGCAGCCGTCATCGGCATAAGCTTGGATTGAAGTACGCGGCTTGCAGCGCAAGCCTCGATGTCACGGGGACAGATCATGAAGACTCAATTGACCTTGGCCGCAGCCGCCTTGCTGGTCGGCACCGCCCTCAATCCAGCCGTGGCGCAGGAGAAGATCAAGCTGGGCGTGGTGGTGACCCTGTCGGGACCCGCCGCTGCGCTGGGTCAACAGGTTCGCGACGGCTTTGCGCTCGCGGTGAAGGATCTCGGCGGCAAGATGGGCGGCCGCGATGTCGAGGTGATCGTTGCGGATGACGAGCTCAAGCCGGATGCGGCGGTGACCAAGGTCAAGGGGCTTCTCGAGCGCGACAAGGTCGACTTCGTGGTCGGCCCGATCTTCTCCAACATCCTGCAGGCGATCCACCGGCCTATCACGGAATCGAAAACCTTCCTGATCAGCCCCAATGCCGGTCCGTCGACCTTCGCCGGCAAGGACTGCAACCCGTTCTTCTACGTGACTTCGTACCAGAACGACCAAGTGCACGCGATCCTCGGCAAGGTCGCGCAGGATCGCGGCTACAAGCGCATGTACCTGATGGTGCCGAACTATCAGGCCGGCAAGGATTCGGTGGCGGGCTTCAAGCTCGACTACAAGGGCGAGATCGTCGAGGAATCCTACATGCCGCTGAACACGCTGGATTTCCAGCCGGAGCTGTCCAAGATCGCCTCACAGAAGCCCGATGCGCTGTTCACGTTCATGCCCGGCGGTCTCGGCGTCAATCTCGTCAAGCAGTACCGGCAGGCCGGCCTCGCCGACAGCATTCCGGTGCTCTCGGCGTTCACGGTGGATGAATCGACCCTGCCGGCCCAGCAAGATGCCGCCGTCGGCATGTTTGGCGGTGCGAACTGGGCACCCAATCTCGACAATCCCCAGAACAAGAAGTTCGTGGCGTCCTACGAGGCCGCCTACAATGTCGTGCCCGGCACCTACGCCTTCCAGGCCTATGACGCCGCGATGCTGATCGACAGCGCGGTCAAGGCCGTGAAGGGCGATCTGTCGAACAAGGCAGCGGTCCAGGCGGCGCTGAAGAAGGCCGACTTCACCTCGCTGCGCGGCACCTTCAAGTTCAACACCAACGGCTATCCGATCCAGGACTTCTATCTGACCAAGGTGGCCAAGCGTCCCGACGGCAAGTTCCAGACCGAGATCGTGCAGAAGGTCTTCGAGAATTACGGCGACCGTTATGCCAAGGACTGCAAGGCGGCGAACTAAGCGGCGTACTGCGTTAAGGGAGGACTGCAATGAAGAGCGAAATCACCGGCATCACACGGGCCAATGAAGGCATCCAGGGCATCTCCTGGAACATCCTCGGCCAGACCTATGTGCCGAAAAGCTATGCCGAGCACAGCTTCTCCTGGCATGCGACGCTGCCGCCGGGCACGTTCGTGCCGCCGCACATCCATCCCGACCAGGACGAGTATCTCTACATGCTGGAGGGCAAGCTCGATTTCATGCTGGGCAATTCGGAGTCGCAGGCCACCGCAGGCGATCTGATCCGGCTCGGCATGGGTGTCCCGCACGGCATCTTCAACAAGTCGGAGCAGACCGCCAAAGTGCTGTTCTGGGTCTCGCCGAGCCGCAAGCTGTTCGACCTGTTCTGGGGCCTTCACAACATGAAGGAGCAGAAGCCGGAGGACGTGGTGGCGTTGGCGGCCGAGTTCAACATCCACTTCCTGCCGCCGCCGCCCGGCGGCTAGCGGCGCGGTTCAGGCGCGCACCGCCGCGAGTCCCGGCACGGCGGCGAAACCGGCCTTGGCGGCATAGCCGCGCACGATGGCCTCGCGCTGGGAATAGCTCAGCACATTGTCGACATTGTCGAAGCCATCAGGGGCGAGCTGCTCGACGGCGTCGATGACGCCCTCGGGGCCGCCGCGCCGGTTGGAGCGAACGATATCGGCCGTCATCGGCAGGCGCTTCTTCTCATACTCGAGCAACGCCTGGCGCGGATGCTCGGCGCGCACCAGCGCGTCGGCAAGGCAGCGCGCATCGAGGATCGCCTGCGAGGCGCCGTTGGAGCCGACGGGATACATGGGATGCGCGGCATCGCCGAGCAGCGTGACCCGTCCGGACGACCAGTAAGGCAGGGGATCGCGGTCGCAGGTCGGATATTCGTAGAATTCGGGTGTCGCCGCGATCAGGCTCTTCACGTCGATATAGGGCACCGAGAAGCGCGCGACGTGCGGCATCAGCTCCTCGCGGCGGCCCGGCCGTGACCAGTCCTCCTTGCGCGGCGGCGGGGCGTTACCCTCCCCGACCTTCACCAGTACGGCCCAATTGGTCAGGCGGCTGGCCGGGCTCGATCCTTCCGCGATCGGATAGATCACCACCTTGGCATTGAGACCGCCGGCCACGATCATCGATTTGCCGGTCAGGAACAGCGGCCAGTCGCGCGCGCCGCGCCACAGCATCAGGCCGTTCCAGCACGGCGGTCCCTCGTTCGGGAACAGCGTCTCGCGGACGCGGGAATGGATGCCGTCGGCGCCGATCAGAATGTCGCCGCGCGCGGTGTGAATGTGCGCGCCAGCGCGATCGAAGAAATAGGCTGTGACGCCGCCCTCGTCCTGTGTGAACGCGCCCAGCCGGCAGCCGGTGTGGATGGCATCGGCCCCAAGCCGTTCCTCGACGGCGCGGTGGATGACGCCTTGGAGGCGGCCGCGGTGGATCGAGAATTGCGGCACGTCGTGGCCGGCGTCGATGCCGCGGGCTTCGCGCCAGACCTCCTGACCATGGCGGTTGAGATAATAGAGCTGGTCGGTGCGAACAGCGACGTCATCGAGCTTCTGGAGCAAACCGAGACCGGCGAGTTCCCGCATGGCGTGCGGCAACGTGTTGATGCCGACCCCCAGCTCGCGAATGGTGTCGGCCTGCTCGAAAATCTCGCAGTCGAGGCCGCGCGACCGCAACATCAATGCCGTGGTGAGACCACCGATACCGCCACCGACGATAATCGCCTTCATCGCCCTTACTCCACTCGAAACACAGGCAATGGGTTAACGTCGCACGGGCGGTCACTCCGCCGCAAGCGGGTTTGTCGCCTCCGCCTTGAGCTCGGCCCGGGTCTTGGGCTTAGCCTTAATTCTCAGCTCCTCGAGGTCCTGCCGGTCGCGCACGCTGTTGCGGAAAATTTGCTCTTTTCCCGGCAGATATTGCGGCGGACAGAACGCCCCATCTGCGCCGTACCAGGCCGCCGCCTTCATGGTGAAGAACGGATCGACCAGATGCGGCCGGCCGAGCGCGACGAGATCCGCCCGGCCGGCTGCCAGGATCGTATTGGCCTGATCCGCCGTCGTGATGTTGCCGACGCACATCGTCGCCACCCGCGCCTCGTTGCGAACCTGATCCGAGAACGGAGTCTGGAACATGCGGCCGTAGACCGGCTGCGCATCGCGGACGGTCTGTCCCGTCGAGACGTCGACGAGATCGACGCCGGCTTCGGCGAAAGCGCGTGCAATTGCCACGGCATCGTCGCCGGTGATACCGCCTTCAGCCCAGTCGGTCGCGGAAATACGAACCGACATCGGCTTATGCTTCGGCCATACAGCCCGCAGTGCTTCGAAGATTTCGAGCGGGAACCGCAGACGGTTCTCGAGCGAGCCGCCATATTCGTCCGTGCGGGTGTTCGTCAGTGGCGAGATGAAGCTCGCGAGCAGGTAGCCGTGGGCGCAATGCAGCTCGAGCATGTCGAAGCCGCAGCGCTCGCCGCGCTCGGCCGCCGCAACGAACGCTTCCCTCACCGCGTTCATGCCGGCGCGGTCGAGCTCGCGCGGAACCTGACTGTCGGGAAAATAGGGCAGCGGCGATGCCGAGACCACGTCCCAGCCGCCCTCCTCCAAGGGACGGTCCATCCCGTCCCACATCAGCTTGGTCGCGCCCTTGCGGCCGGCGTGGCCGAGTTGCAGGCAGATCTTTGCAGCCGAATTGCCGTGGACGAAATCCACGATGCGCCGCCAAGCGGCTTCCTGCTCGTCGTTCCACAATCCGGCGCAGCCGGGCGTGATGCGGGCATCGCGGCTGACGCAGGTCATCTCGGTGAAGATGAGGCCGGCACCGCCGATCGCACGCGAGCCATAGTGCACGAGGTGGAAATCGGTCGGCACGCCCTCCTTCGCCGAGTACATGCACATCGGCGACATCACGGCGCGATTGGCGATCTCCATCTCGCGCAGCCGGAACGGCTGAAACAACGGCACCGCGGGCTTTTGGGTGTCGACCTCAAAGCCGCTGTCGCGAACCTGTCTGGCAAACGACTTCTCCACCTCGGCCACGAAATCGGGCGCGCGAAGCCTGAGGTTGTCGTAGGTGATCGCCTTCGATCGCGTCATCACGCCGAAGGCAAACTGCACGGGGTCGAAATCCCAGAAGCGGTCGACGTGCTCGAACCAGACCAGCGACACGTCGGCGGCGTGCTGGGTCTTCTCGACCTCCTCGCGGCGGCCGTGCTCGTAAATGTCGAGTGCGGCCTTGATGTCCGGGGCCCTCTCCATCGCTTCGGCAAGCGCGATCGCGTCTTCCATCGCGAGCTTGGTGCCGGAGCCGATCGAGAAATGCGCGCTCGCCTTGGCATCGCCAAGCAGCACCATGTTGTCCTTGACCCAGCGCTTGCTGCGGATCATCGGGAAATTGCGCCACATCGAGCGATTGGTGAGGAGCTTGTGCCCATCGAGGAACCAGCCGAAGATCTCGGCCATCCGCGCGGCGGACTGCGTCTCGTCCAGTTCTGTCAGGCCGGCGCGCTCGAACGTGTCGGGATCGGTCTCGAAGATCCAGGTCGAGTGTCCGGCCTCATACTGATAGGCGTGGGCGATGAACGGCCCCCACTCGGTTTCCTGGAAGATGAAGGTGAAGGCGTCGAGCGGCCTGGTCGAGCCCATCCAGGCGAACTTGTTGGTACGCAGATCGACTTCCGGCTCGAAATGATCGACATATTTCTCGCGGAAGCGGCTGTTGATGCCGTCGGCGATCAGCACCAGGTCGGCATCGGCGAAGCGAGCTTCGTCCTCGATGTCCACCTCGAAGTGGAGGACGACCCCGAGCTCGCGCGCCCGCTCCTGCAGGATCAGAAGCAGCTTGCGCCGGGAGCAGCCGCAGAAGCCGTTGCCGCCGACCCGGTGCACGGTGCCGCGAAAATGCACCGCGATATCGTCCCAGTACGCGAACTCCTGGGTGATGCGGCGATAGCTCGGCGGATCATGCTTTTCGAAATTGTCCAGCGTGGCATCCGAGAACACCACGCCGAAGCCGAAGGTATCGTCGGCCCGGTTGCGCTCATACACGGTGATATCGGCGCCGGGGCGCTGCTTCTTGAGCAGGATCGCAGCATAGAGACCCGCAGGTCCGCCACCGATGATCGCGACTTTCATGGGAGCCTCGCCAATTCACCCGGCCATGAAAGTATTTTAAGCCTAAAATAACTTCGCGCAAGTCCCCGTTACTGGCGAGGTCACAGGCTGACCGGCCCTAGTCGCCTCGGAAGACCGGCTTGACCTTGTTGGCGAAGGCCTCGAAGGCACGCTCGAAATCGGCTGTGGTCATGCACAGCGCCTGGGCAACGGCCTCCGCCTCGATCGCTTCCTCGACAGACATGGCCCATTCCATCGCCAGCATCCGCTTGGTCATGGTGTTGGCGAAGGTCGGCCCTTCCGCGATCTGCTTGGCCAGGACCTGCGCCTGGGGCAGCACCTGCTCCGGCGTGACGATGCGACTGAAGAAGCCCCAGCGCTCGCCCTCCTCCGCGGTCATGAAGCGGCCGGTGTAAAGCAGCTCGGAGGCGCGCGACTGTCCGATGATCCGTGGCAGGATCGCGCAGGCGCCCATGTCGCAGCCAGCCAGCCCCACCTTGTTGAAGAGAAAGGCCACCTTGGACCCACTTGCCGCCAGGCGCATGTCCGAGGCCATGGCGACGATCGCACCAGCGCCGGCACAGATGCCCTCGACGGCGGCGACGATCGGCTGCGGGCAGGCCCGCATCGCCTTGACGAGGTCGCCGGTCATCCGCGTGAAGGCGGTCAGCCCCTTGGTATCCATCTTCACCAACGGGCCGATGATCTCGAACACGTCGCCGCCCGAGGAGAAATTGCCGCCGGCGCCGGTGACGACAATGGATTTGACCTCGTCGTCGAAGGCGCAGGCGCGGAAGAAGTCGGTCAGTTCCCGGTAGCTTTCGAACGTCAAGGGATTCTTCCGTTCGGGCCGGTTGAGCGTGACCGTCGCAACGCCGTCGACCACGGCCAGCAGGAAATGCTGCGGCGAGTAATCCGCGAGCGGCACGGTGACGGGATTGGCTGGTCTGCTCATGCGATCTCCTTGGTATGTCTGTCCGCGCTAGATTTCGCCGCCCGCAACTGCGATGGCCTGCCCAGTGATCGCGCTGGCGCCTTGGCCGCACAGCCAAAGCACGGCGTCCGCCACCTCTTCAGGCGCGATCAGGCGCCCTTGCGGATTGTGCCTGGCAAGCTCGGCGATCGCCTGCTCGCGGCTTCGTCCGGTCTTCTTCATGATGTTGTCGATGCTGCCGGCGACGAGGTCCGTGTCGGTAAAACCTGGGCAAACCGCGTTCACGGTCACGCTGCTGCCGGCGAGTTCGAGCGCAAGCGAACGAACCAGCCCGATCGCAGCGTGCTTGGCCGCTACGTATGCGCTGACATAGGCATAGCCCTTGAGGCCCGCGGTCGACGCAATCACGACGATACGGCCATAGGGGCGATCCTTCATGCCCGGCAGCACGCCGTGGATGGAATGAACCACGCCCATGAAATTGATGTCCATCATGCGCGCGAACAGGGCACTGTCCGATTTCGCGAATGGCGCGGATTCGGCGCTGCCCGCATTGGCAATCAGGATATCGATCGGCCTTCGCGCATGGGCCTCGGCAATGGCGGCCTTCAAGACCGTCTCGTTCGCGACGTCGGCGACCGCGGCGAAATGCGCGGCGCCATCATTGATCGCCTCCTCGAGGACCTGGGCATTCCGGCCGATGATCGTCACGGTCGCGCCGGCGCCGACGAGAGCCGCCGCGATCGCGCGGCCGATGCCGCGGCCTCCGCCGGTCACCAGCGCGTGCGGCGAGTGAGGCAATCCGGACATGCGCTGGCTCCCTCGGATCTGTGACCGTTGCACCGATATATTTTAACCTTCAAACTTTTGCAACGAAGGCGCAGAATCCATGCGACGGAGGCCGGCCCGGAAATTGCTTTAAGTGTAAAATTATCGCTTCCCATCCCCGAAAGGCCTGTTAGCATCGATGGGGGCAAGCAAGAGGATGTCGCGTGCCGCAGCCTGGGCCAATGATAACAGAGGACGGACGCTTCGCCTATGAAGCCGCGGGCGATCCCAATGCGATCCCTCTGATCTTCCTGCATGGCATCGGGGGCGCGGCGCGAGCCTGGCGACGGCAGCTGGCTACGTTCGGCGACCGCTTTCGCGCCATCGCGTGGGACATGCCGGGCTATGGCGGTTCGGCACCGCTCGCGAGCGTCAGCATCGCTGCCCTGGCGGACGCGCTCCAGCAATTCATCGCGCAGCTCGGTGCCACCAGACCCATCCTGGTCGGTCACTCGATCGGCGGCATGATCGTCCAGAAACGGCTCGTGCGATCTCCCAAACTGGCGCGCGCGGTCGTGCTGGCGCAGACCAGCCCTGCCTTCGGCAAGGCCGACGGCGACTGGCAGAAATCGTTCATCGCGGCGCGGCTCGGCCCGCTCGATCGCGGCGAGACGATGCAGTCGCTGGCGCCCTCGCTGGTGAAAGAGCTGGTCGGCGACGATCCGGATCCTGCGGGAATGGAGCTTGCGCGCGAATGCATGGGGAGCGTACCCGAGGCAAGCTATCGCGCCATGATGCTCGCTCTCATCGGCTTCGATCAGCGCAGCACGCTCAAGGATATCTCGGTCCCCACTCTGCTGCTATCCGGTTCCAAGGACAATAACGCGCCGGCGCCAATGATGGCGAAGACGGCGACCTACATCCCGGGGGCCGAATACGTCGAGCTTCCCGGCGTCGGCCATCTCGCCAACCTCGAGCGGCCTGATGCGTTCGACGAGGCCCTCGGCCGTTTTCTGAATTCCATTACGACCAAAGCGTAAGGTGACTGCGCAATGACCATGCAAGTCAGCAAGACCCTCGGCACGACTGACAAGGTCGCGCTGGATGCGCCGATCTTCGATCCCGTCGCGTTCCGCCTGAGCGAGGAGCAGGCCGGCATCATCGCCCGTGCAAGGGAGATCGGGCAGACCGTGTTTTCCGATCGCGCCGCCACATACGATCGCGAGGCAATCTTCCCGACCGAGAATTATCGCGACCTGCATCGCGTCGGTCTGCTCGGCATTGCCGTTCCTAAGAAGCACCGCGGGCTTGGCGCGAACTACCAGACCTACGCTCTGGCAGCCGCCGAGATCGGCCGCTATTGCGGCGCGACCGCGCTGACCTGGAACATGCATGTCTGCTCCACTCTTTGGTCGGGCCCCCTCGCCGATGATCTCGACATGGACGCGGAGACCCGCGCCGAGCACGAACGGAGACGCTCGATCCACTACAAGCGGATCGTCGAGGACGGGGCGATCTATTCGCAACCCTTCTCCGAGGGTGGCGCGGCAGCCGCCGGCGGCGTCGCGTTCGGCACCGAGGCGAAGCCCGTGGAAGGCGGCTGGATCGTCAACGGCAAGAAGATTTTTGCGTCGCTCTCGGGCCACGCCGACTATTACGGCGTGCTCTGCACCGAGATCGAGGAAGGTGAGAAGGCGTCTCGCCGCAACACGCTTTACCTCGCCATCTCGGCCAAGTCGGAAGGCGTCTCGGTCGTCGGCGACTGGGATCCGCTCGGCATGCGCGGAACGGTGTCGCGCACGCTGCTGTTCAAGGACGTGTTCGTCCCGGAGGATTCTGCGCTGATGCCGCGCGGCGTCTATTTCCAGGCCGCGATGCGCTGGCCGCACATGTTCCTGACGCTGTCGCCGACTTATATGGGCTTGGCTCAAGCCGCCTACGACTTCACCGTGCGTTATCTGCGCGGCGAGGTGCCGGGCATGCCGCCGGTCAAGCGCCGGATGTATCCGACCAAGCAGATCGCTGTCGCGCAGATGCAGATCAAGCTCGAGCAGATCAAGGCGATCTGGTTCCAGGCCGTCACCGAGGCCTGCGCCAATCCGAGCAAGGAACAGGTGTTACGGGCCTATGCCGCACAATACTCGGTGATGGAGGGCGCCAATGAACTCGCCGCGCTCGCGATCCGGACCTGCGGCGGCCAGGCCATGCTGCGCTCGCTGCCGCTGGAGCGGATCTATCGCGACAGCCGCTGCGGCTCGCTGATGCTGCCCTGGACGGCCGAGCTTTGCCTCGACCGGATCGGGCGCGAGGCGCTGTACGAGGCCGGCGAGACGGACGACTGACGGTGGATCTCTGCAGTCTGATCGATCGCAACGCGGCGTTCTCGCCAGACAAGACGGCCATTGTCTTCGAAGACGAACGGCTGAGCTATGCCACGTTCGCCGCGCGCATCGAGCGGACCGCGACGGCGTTGAAGCAGGAACTCGGCGTCGGTCGCGGCGACCGGGTCGCGATCCTCAGTCTGAACCGGCCGGATTATCTGGTTCTGCTCTACGCCTGCGCGCGGCTGGGGGCGATGCTGGTGCCGCTGAACTGGCGGCTCGCCGTCGCGGAGCAAGTCTTCATTCTCACCGATGCAGGCGCCAAAGTGCTGGTGCTCGAACGCGCCTTCGAGGGCGTGCTCTCCGAGCTTATGCCGGGGACAGCCGTCGTCGGCCTCGACTTCGCACCGCCTCGCGGCACAACCTTCGAAGGCCTGCTGACGCGCGGCGACGGCACCGGCCGCAACCCGCACACCGATCTCTCCTGTCCGCTGCTGATCGTCTATACGTCAGGAACGACCGGACGGCCCAAAGGCGCGGTGCTGCGCCAGGAGGCGCTGTTCTGGAACGGCGTCATGAGCCAGCATATGCACAACATGACGTCGGACGATCATGTGCTGACCGTGCTGCCGTTCTTCCACGTCGGTGGTCTCAACATCCAGACCACGCCGGCGCTGCAGCTGGGTGCGACCGTCACGATTCACGCGCGCTTTGCGCCGGATACCGCGCTTGAAGCCATCGAACGAGAACGGCCGACACTGACGGTGATGGTGCCTGCGATCATCCAGGCCGTGAGCGAGCATCCCGCATGGACGAGCACCGATCTTTCGTCACTCAGGGCCGTCGCCACCGGCTCGACCATCGTGCCGCCGCACCTGATCGAGCGTTTCGTCGCCCGGGGCGTTCCCGTGCTCCAGGTCTACGGCTCGACCGAGACCTGCCCCATCGCCATCTACACGCGGCTTGGCGGCGATCTGTCGCGCACGGGATCGACCGGCCTCGCCGGCCTGTGCTGCGAAGCCAAGGTGGTCGATCATTCCGGCAGCGAAGTAGCGGCAGGCACGCCGGGCGAGATCGCGGTGCGTGGACCCAACGTGTTCTTCGAATATTGGGGCAACGAAGCCGCAACGCGCGATGCATTGCACGACGGCTGGTACCGCACCGGCGATATCGGCCTGTGCGACGCCGATGGCTATTTCTGGGTCCGCGACCGCAAGAAGAACATGATCATTTCTGGCGGCGAGAACGTCTATCCGGCCGAGGTCGAGCGCGTCCTGCTCGAACATCCCGATGTCAGCGAATGCGCCGTGATCGGCAGGCCAGATCCGCGCTGGGACGAGGTCCCCATCGCTTACGTGATCCGGAGATCCGGCTCTCCACTCGAAGCGGATGAACTCAGAACACATATCCAGGCGCAACTCGCACGGTACAAGGTGCCGCGCGACATCGTCTTCGTCACCGACCTGCCGCGCACGGCGCTCGGCAAGGTCCAGCATTTCCTGCTGAAGCAGCTTGATGCGCAGTCGCGCGCGCAGGGAGAAGCATCTTGAAGATTGCAGTTCTGGGTGGGGGAAACGGCTCTTTCGCGGCCGCGGGCGATTTTGCGCTATCGGGACACGAGGTGCGGCTTTGGCGCCGCGATGCCGACCAGGTCGCGGCGCATCGCGCCGCCGGCTCGCGCATCCTGGTGAAGGATCACAACGGCCGCCACGACGTGACGCTCGCGTTGGTCACGGCCGACATCGCCGAGGCCGTCGGCGGCACTGAGCTGATCCTGTGCCCCGCTCCTGCCTTCGCGCAAGCAGATATCGCTCGCCTGCTTGCCCCGCATTTGCGCGATGGCCAGGTCGTCTTCTTGCCGCCGGCGACGTTCGGCTCGATGATCTTCGCCCAGGCCGCGCGGGACGCCGGTAACCGCGCCAAGGCGAGCTTTGCCGAAACCGGCACGCTGCCCTGGCTGACGCGCAAGCACGGACCGTTCGAAGTCGCCATCACCATCCGCGCCAAACGTCTACCGGTCGGTGTGTTCCCGCTCGACCAAGCGCCTTACGCCCTCGATGTGATCGGGCGGGCTTTCCCCGAGGCGATCGAACCGTGCGGAGACGCATTGTCCGGCGCGCTGATGAATGCCGGCCCAATCATCCATCCGCCGCTGATCGTGATGAACGCCGGCCCGATCGAGCACTTCGAGAGATGGGATATCCACAAGGAAGGCACGCAAGCCGCGATCCGGCGGGTCACGGATGCGCTCGACGCCGAGCGGATTGCCGTGCGCGAGGCGCTCGGCTATGGCGCGCCACATTTCCCGCTCGCTCATCATTACGCGAGGGAAGGCGAGATCTGGATGTATGGCCGCGGCTCGCATGACCGCCTGACCGATTCCGGCGACTGGCGCGAACGGATCGTGCTGACCGAGCATCGCTACATGCGCGAGGATCTGCGGCTCGGGCTGTCGCTGCTGGTCTCCGTCGCGGGCCTGGCCGGCGTTGCCACTCCTTTGGCGAAAGCGTTCCTGTCGATCGGCGGCGCGGTCTGCGGCGAGGATTTTTCGCAGGGTGGCCGAACGCTCAAGACATTGGGGCTCGACAATCTCGGCAAGGCTGAATTGCAGACGCTGCTTCGCAATGGATTCTGAACGATGACAAGTCGCGCCAATATCGCCTGTCTCGGCGCTGGCCGCATGGGGCGCGGCATTGCCGTCGCGTTCGCCTATGCTGGACACAAGGTCACGATGATCGATGTCAAGGCGCGCTCCGCGGAGGAGTTCGCCAAGCTGGAGGCGGACGCGCTGGGTGAAGTCGGCAAGACCTTTGCCAGCCTGTCGAAGCTGGGAATGCTGACCGGAGCGGATGTCGGCCCGCTGATCGCGCGGGTCTCGGTGGTGCCCGCCAGCCAGAGGGGCGCAGCACTATCCGACGCCGGCATGGTCTTCGAGGGCGTCCCGGAAGTCGTCGAGCTCAAGCGGGAGGTGCTCGGGGCGGCTTCAAGGCAGGTCGGACCTGACACGATCATTGCATCGACCACATCGACGATTCTCGTCGACGATCTCTCAGGCGCGATCGTAAATCCCCGCCGCTTTCTCAACGTGCACTGGCTCAATCCAGCCTACCTCATTCCGCTTGTCGAGGTTTCACCTGGGAAGGCCACCGACCCCGCCATCATCGACGAGGTCAAGAGCCTGCTCGAAGGCATCGGCAAGGTGCCGGTGGTCTGCGCGGCGACGCCCGGCTTCATCGTGCCGCGCATCCAGGCGCTGGCAATGAACGAGGCCGCGCGCATGGTCGAGGAGGGCGTCGCCAGCGCGGAAGAGATCGACAAGGCGATCCGCTACGGCTTCGGCTTCCGCTATGCCGTGCTCGGCCTGCTCGAATTCATCGATTGGGGCGGTGGCGACATCCTCTACTACGCGAGCCGCTATCTCGAGGGCGCGCTCGGCAGCGACCGCTATCGGGCGCCGGACGTCATTTCCCGCAACATGCATGAGGGCCGCATCGGCCTGCGCACCGGCGCCGGCTTCCTCGATTATTCGGGGATGGACGTCGACGCCTATCGCGCGAAGCGCCTGCAGGCCATGGTGGATTTGCTCCGCCACTTCGATCTGGCACGTCCGCCGGTGCTCGATCCCGACTAGCCGAAGACGTCCTGAAGCACGCCTTCCCGGACCACCGCAACGCCGTCGAGCTCGATCGTCGTTCCCATCATCGGCAGGTCGAAATGACCCGCCGTGTAGCGGCCGGCGAATTCGTTCGCGCCGGTCGAGAACAGGAAATTGCCGGAGACGGCCCGGATCTCCGTGCCGTTGGTGTCGCGCTGGTCGTACATCGAGAGCGCCTCATAACGCGCACCGGGGTTCATGCCGAAGCCGACATGCGAGACCGCATAGGCCTCGCGATCGCCCCAGGCTGCGAGATAGGCGCGCATCATCGCGGCATCGGTGCCCTCCCCCTCCAGCTCGACGACATAATCGTCCTTCAGGGTCATCTTCACGGCCGACGTCAGGTAACGCTTGAACGTGAGATTGATGTCGCCCGGCGCCATCACCAGCGTGCCGTTGATCGTCCCGCTCTTGGGAAAGCTGACGACGATGCCGCCGGGCCAATGCGCCAGCGTACCGGGCTTGTCGGTCCAGCCCCACACACCGACCGTGGACGCGCCGACCATATCGACGTCGAGCGCCGTGCCGGCCTTCGAGGTCACGCGCATCCGCTTGGTTCCCCGCAGCAACTTCGCCGCGGCCCGAACGCGCTTCTCGAGCGCGGAATCCGGCACCATCCGCTCCAGCGCCTCGGGGTGCTCGTTGGAGATCACCAAAATCCGCGCGCCGGCCTTGAGGATCTCCGGCGTCTCCACCGCGTGCATCAGGCCTTCAACGGTGCAATCCACCACGAAGCCCGCCTGCTGCAGGGCGGCGATGACCGGACCAAGCTTCTGGATCGCCTCGCTCGCGCCGGTGGAGCGAACCGGAACGATGTTCCGGTTGCGCGGCGTCGGCATCACCACGTGAAACGGCCGCGCGCCCATGCGCAGCAGCGCGAGCTCCGCCAGATGAACGTTCAGCGCCCGCGACTGCGTCTCCGACAGGATCGCCGCAGTATCGCCGGCCTTGACAGCACATCGCTCGAAAATCTCGCAAAATGCGTCGATCCATTTTGCCTCGATGCGGTCAGCCAGCATGGGTCACTCCCGGTCTTGTTTATTCTTCGTTCAGATCACGCTTCTGGAAAGCCGCGCAAGAGGTACGACCGCAGGGCTCCCAACAAGGCGTTCAGGATCAGCCCCAGCAGCGAGATCGTGATCAGTGGCACGAACATGTCGACAGCCTGGAAGGTTCGCGCCGCGGTCACGAGCGCGTGCCCCAATCCGTCCGTCGACGTGATCATCTCGGCCAGAAACACCACGATGCAGGAAATGACAAGTCCGATCCGGCATCCGGTCAGGATCGACGGCATCGCCGCCGGCAGCACCACTCTGAACAGAATCTGGATGCGCGGCGTTCCCGCCGCCATGGCCGACCAGATCAGCTTCTGCTCGACGGTCGACGCACCGTAATAGGTCGAGAGCAGAATGGGAAAGAGCGCGTCCGCGGCCACCAAGGTGACCTTCGATCCGTGGCCAAACCCGAGCAAGAGCAGGAGCGCCGGATAGAGCGCAACCTTGGGCAGCGGGGCCAGGACGCGGACAATGGGCCGGACCACGGCGTTGATCGCTGGACTTGCCGCAGCGGCAATGCCGATGCTGACGCCGAGCACGACCGCAATGGCGAACCCGGCAAACAGCCGGATCAGGGTCGCCGCGATCTCTTGCTGGAAGGTCCACGTCGCGAGCTGCTGGAGCAGCCGGCCGAAGACGAAGCCCGGGGGCGGCAGCAAGACCGCGGGTGCAAAGCCGAATGACACCAGCCCCTGCCACAGGGCGATGATCAGGGCGATCGGGGCAATGCCAAGAAGGACGTTTGCGGAAAGAAGGCGCGGCATCAGGAGAAACTCAGCGGCATGTCGAACTGAGGCTCGGACCAACGCACGAGCCTGGCACGAACCCTTTCGAAAATGGCATCGAGACAGATTCCCATGGCGCCCACGATGATGATCATCGCAAAGACGGTGTCGTACTGGCCCATGTCGAGCGCATTGAACAGGATGTTGCCGGCCCCTGACTGCCGCGCGATCATCTCGCTGGTGATCATCGTGATCAGCGCAAGCACTAGACCCGTGCGGCAGCCGGTCAGGATTTCCGGCAGCGCCGCGGGCAGTACGATCCGCACCAGGCGCTGTACGGATGAAAGTCCCATTGCGGCACCCGACCACAGCATCTTCTCTTCGACAGCCTTGGCGCCCTCGAAGCTGTGATAGATCACGGGAAGGCTGACGCCGAGGAAGATCACCAATGTCTTCGTGATGTCGCCAACGCCCAGCCACAGCATGATGATCGGCATCAAGGCGGCCTTCGGCACCGGATAAATCACCATCAGGAGCGGATTGAAAAAGGCGGCAACGCTCCGGCTGCGTCCCATCAACAGGCCCAGCGGAATCGAGATCAGCACCGCCACACAGAACCCGAGAGCCATGCGGCGAAGCGAAGCCAGGATGTTGAGGAGGGATTCCTTGTCGCCGAGAATGTCCGGAATCGCCCGGATCGCCTCGACCGCGGTCGGGAAGCTGTCGTTCTTGAGCACGATCGACGCAACCTGCCACACCGCGAGCAACCCGATACAGGCCAGAACCGGTGCGGCTCGTCTGATCAGGGCAGCCGGCGACATCATAGCGCAGTCCCGGCTTCGTCGCTTTCATCGAACATGCGCTCGATATCGACGACATACTTCTGATAGCGCGGGTCGAGCAACAGCTCGCTGCGACGGCGCGGCCGCGGTAGATCGATGTCGATGACCTCGCGGATGCGGCCGGGCGATTTCGACATCATGACGACTTTGTCGGAGAGGAAGACGGCCTCGTCAACTGAATGAGTGACGAACAGCACCGTCTTGCGATCGCGCTCCCAGATATTGAGAAGGTCGTTTTGCAAGCGCGTCCGCGTATGGGCGTCGAGCGCACCGAACGGTTCGTCCATCAGGAGAACTTCGGGATGGTAGGCCAGCGTCCGGGCCAGCGCCACGCGTTGCTTCATCCCACCCGACAACTCCTTGGGATAGAAGTTCTCGTAACCCTTGAGGCCGACCATCTCGAGCAAGGCCAGGCTCTGCGCTTCGGCCTCGCCAGTGCGTACACCTTGTTGGCGGGGGCCATACATCACGTTGCCGAGCACGGTCTTCCACGGAAACAGCGCAAATTCCTGGAACACCGGCCCGCGGTCCGGACCGGGGCCCGTGATCGCCTGTCCCTTCATCTTCGCCGCACCGCTGGTCGGGCTGACGAAGCCGCCGACGATATAAAGCAGTGTCGACTTGCCGCAGCCGGACGGACCCAGGATGGAGACGAAGGCTCTCTCCTCGATCGTCAGCGAGATGTCCGAGAGCGCCACATGATCCCTGCGCGCCGAGGTCTGAAAGACCTGCGAGACGCGATCAATCTCGATGATTGCCGAAGCCGGCTCTCGTGATGTCACCGGTCTCACCCATTCGCTCGGTCTCGCAGGCACCACCGTCATCCCGTCGCTCGCTTCACCGTAAGGCTCGGACTTAGCAAGAAGCCTGCCAGACAGGCGGGGGTCTTCGCACCCGTGCGATACGTCATTCGAACCACGGCCATTCTGCGGGGCCTTCATGCGTCACGGCTCCGCCCGGCGCCTGCCCAACCAGCCGCGCATACTTCGCAAGCGCCCCTGCACGATGGCGCGGCGGACGCTGCTTCCAATCGCGTCGTCGCGCGGCGATCTCACCCTCGTCGAGCAGGACATCCATCCGCCGGTTTGCGGCATCGATCCGGATCCTGTCACCGTCGCGAACCAGCGCCAACGGACCGCCGACAAATGCTTCCGGGGCCACGTAGCCGATGCACATGCCGCGGGTGGCGCCGGAGAACCGGCCGTCGGTGATCAGCGCCACCTTTTCGCCCATGCCCTGCCCGTAGATCAGCGCAGTGACGCCGAGCATCTCACGCATGCCGGGACCGCCGACCGGCCCCTCGTTGCGGATCACGAGAACCTCGCCCGCCGCGTAAGTGCGATCCCGAACCGCCTTGACGCAGGCCTCCTCATCCTCGAACACGCGCGCCACGCCTTCGAAGAACTGGCTCTTCAGGCCGGCAACCTTGATCACGGCGCCATCGGGGCAGAGATTTCCCTTCAGCACTGCCACGCCGCCGTCAGGCATGATCGGGGCACGAGACGCATAGACCACCTCTCCGTCCGGTGCGTTGGCCGCGCCGTATTCTTCAGCAAGCGTGCGGCCGGTGATGGTGATGCAGCTGCCATCGATGTGACCGCTCTGGATCAGCTCGCGGATCACGACCGCGGCGCCGCCGATATCATAGACATCCTTTGCGGTGTATTTGCCGCCGGGCCGCAGGTTTCCAATCAGCGGCGTCCTGGCAAAGATCTCGCCCACATCATCGATCGTGAATGCAATGCCGGCTTCGTTCGCAATCGCCGGCAGATGCAGCGCGGCGTTGGTCGAACCTCCCGTCGCCGCAACGATCGCCGCACCGTTCTCCAGGGCTTTCCGCGTCACGATGTCGCGCGGCAACGGTCCGCCACGGGCCAACATCTGCATGATCAGACGTCCGGCGCGCCGCGAGATCTGCGCGCGCTCGGCATAGATGCCGGGCACCATCGAGACGTTGGGAATGGTCAGCCCC
Organism: Bradyrhizobium sp. WBOS08; assembly: GCF_024585125.1. Classification (NCBI taxonomy): domain Bacteria; kingdom Pseudomonadati; phylum Pseudomonadota; class Alphaproteobacteria; order Hyphomicrobiales; family Nitrobacteraceae; genus Bradyrhizobium; species Bradyrhizobium sp. WBOS08. The sequence goes on from NZ_CP028988.1 coordinate 1,572,122, forward strand.
ATCGCCTCCGAGACCATGCCCATGGTGTTCGCGGTGAACTGGCCGGCGCATGCGCCGATGGTCGGCAGGCACGCACGCTCGATCCGCTCGAGCGTAGTGCCGTCGATCTCTCCGGTCATGAAGCTGCCGACAGCCTCATAGGAATCGAGCACGGTCAGCGTACGCCCCTCCACACGGCCCGGCAGCGAGCTGCCGCCATAGATGAAGATGGACGGCACGTTGCAGCGAACCATGCCCATCATGACGCCAGGAAGCGTCTTGTCGCATCCGCCGTATCCGATCAGCGCGTCGTAGGCCAGACCATGGACGACAGCCTCGATCGAGTCGGCGATCAGCTCACGCGAGAACAGCGAGAACTTCATGCCCTCGTGGTTCATACTGATGCCGTCGGACACCGACACGGTCGAGAATTCGCGCGGCGTGCCGCCGGCTTCCTCGATGCCGGTCTTGGCCGCAGCCACCTGGAAGTCGTGGGTCATGTTGCAGGGCGTCTGCTCGCCCTTCATGCTGACGACGCCTACCATCGGCTTCGCAATCGCTGCGTCGTCGAGCCCCATGGCGCGCATGAACGCGCGATGCGGGGCCCGATCGAGACCGTCTGTCGTCACTCGTGATCGCAACTTCTTCATACGTGCATCTTCATTGTGCGGCGTCCCGGATCCGGGACACCGCTGGATCCCTGTCCCGGATCGCTGGCCCGCCTATTCCAGCGGAGCGACGATGGTCGGATGCTTGAACTGCGTGACATCCAGCTTCGGCAGCATTCCGGTCTCGGCGTAGATATCCAGCATCTTCTGGATCGCGGGGAAGTTCGGTGCCGCGCCTGGATCACGGCCGAAATCGTTGTCCTTGAGCAGGTAGGTCTCGAGCACCGGAATGGGCGCCTTCAGCACTTCATTGACGACCTTGAGAGTCTCCTCGCGGTTTGCCAGCGCCTTCTTCATGCCTGAGGTAATGTCGCGAACATAGGCCTTGACCAGTTCGGGATTCTTGTCGACGAAATCGGCGCGGCAGGCTTCCAGGATATGCACGATGTTCGGCATGGCCTGCGAGAGCGAGAACAGCTTCCTCGTGCCGCCCTTTGCCTCCGCGCGCGCGGCAAACGGCTGGTTCATGTTGACCGCATCGACACGGCCTTGGCGCAGCGCGTCCTCGGAAACCGCGAAACCGACCTCGACCAGCTTGATATCCTTGGCTGGATCGACGCCATTCTGCTTCAGGAGCAGATTGAACGGACCCTGGGTCCCGCCGCCGATCACGGAAATGCCAACCGTCTTGCCCTTGAGATCGGCGATGGTCTTGATCGGCGAGTCATCCTTGACGGCCCAATAGACGGAGAACCCGCCGGGCTTCTCGAACACGTGCTGCGCCACGATGTAGGCCTTGAGATTGCCGCCGACCACGCCATTGGCAAGCGACAGCGGTGCCTGCGTCGCGCAGTCCAGCGCACCGGCTGCCAGGGCCTGCGTCATCGGCGCGGTGCCCTGGAATTGGGTCCATTCGATGTTGTAGGCCTTGCCGAGGTTGGGGAATTCGGCCTGGCGGCGCATCATCCAGTACTTGGATTCCTCGGCCGGGATCGTCCAGCCGACGCGGATCGTCTGTTGCGCCCATGACGGGCTTGCCCCCGCGCTCACGGCAGCCGCCGCCCCCAAAGCCAGGATCCACTTCGAAACGGTTCGCATCGTGCCCACTCCGCTGCTCCGGCGCCGAAGGGCGCCACCCAACCCGACCGCCTCAAATGTTTCATGGTTCAAACATTCAGGCAAGCCATGCGGGCCGGAGGGTTCTGCCGTCCGACGCGAAATGTATGATAGGCCGGCGTCGCGCTGCGACAGAAAGAGGCAACCTATGGCTGATGCGAGCAACGCAAACCCGCACGGCGCCGAGAGGCTTGGCTATCTCGGCCTCGGGCTGATGGGAACGCCGATGACCCGGCGCCTGCTCAAGGCCGGTTATCAGGTCACGGTCTGGAACCGGTCGGAGGGCAAGGCGGCTCCGCTCGTCGAAGCCGGTGCCAAGCGCGCAGTCACGCCTCGCGATCTCCTGGCGAACTCGGATATCGCCTTCATGTGCGTAACGGATGCAACGGCCGTCGAGGAGGTGATCTTCGGACCGGAGGGACTCGCCGCGGCGCCTGGTGCCGGCAAGCTCGTCGTCGATTTCTCATCGATACATCCCGATGCCGCGCGCCACCTGGCGACGCGATTGAAAGACGCTAATGGCGCCGGCTGGATCGATGCGCCGGTGTCTGGCGGGACCAAGGGCGCCGAAGAAGGCACGCTTGCGATCATGGCGGGCGGCGAAGCAGGCGACATCGAACGGGTCCGGCCCTACGTGCTGGCCATGGCGCGCCGGCTCACCCATATGGGCCCGGCAGGCGCCGGCCAGACCACCAAGCTCTGCAATCAGGTGATCGTCGGGTGCGCGATGGCCGTGCTGGCAGAAGCCACGCGTCTCGCCGTCAACGCCGGGATTGACGCCAATCGCCTGCCGGAAGCGCTCGCCGGCGGCTTCGCCGATTCCATTCCGCTTCAGCTGTTCGTGCCGCGGATGGTGCAAGGCATTCACTCGCCGCCCCTTGGTCACATCGCCACGATGCTCAAGGATCTCGATACGGTTGCCGATGTCGCACAGGCGACCTCGACGCCGGTGCCGATGGCCTCGCTTGCCGGACAACTCTTCAGGTTGGCCAAGGCCGCGCACGGCGCGGATGCGGACGCATTGGAGATCTACAAGCTTTCAGCCGCAAAGGGCTGAGCTGTCGCGCGCGAGATAAAGCCCACCAGGATCACTTCTTGCGCTCGTCGTCGGCGAGAAATCGGCCAAATGCCCCTCGCGCGAAGAGCAGCGGCTCGGTCGTGCTGTAGGTATAGGCCTCGACCGCGCCGAGAAAGATCACGTGGTCGCCGCCATAGTAGCGATTCACGGACCGGCATTGAAAGTTGGCGACGCTCTCGGCAAGCACGGGCGCCCCGCCGAGGCCCGGCGTCCAGTCCACGCCGGTGAACTTGTCGTCCGAGGATTTTGCGAATTTGTTCGCAAGAGCCTGCTGCGAAGCGCCGAGCACGTTGACGGTGAAATGGCTGGCGTTCTGGAAGATGGTCAGGCTCGAGGAATAGACGACGAGGCTCCACAGCACCAGCGGAGGATTCAGCGAGACCGAGGCGAACGAGTTGCACGTGAGGCCGTAAGGTTTGCCATCAGGCGCCGCGGCCGTGATGATCGTGACCCCCGTTGCATAGGTTCCGAGCGCGTTGCGAAAGTCGCGAGGATCGATCGACGAGTTGTCGCTCGCGAACTCGTTGGCGGGATCGGACACACGAGGCTGCTGCGGCTGATCATTCATCGGCCGGCCTCACAGCGTGAGATTTTCGGACGGCAGCCCTAGCGCCACACGTCCATAATTGGTTCCGGCCGCATCGAAGTTGAACGCGAGATGCGAGTTGATCGCGTGCGCATCGCGGAACTGCCGCTGCAACACGCCGCTCGTGAACAGGCCGCGCGCCCCGCTTGCAGCAAACAGCATCGAGACCGCGTCCGTGCACAGGTTCACGGAAAAGGATCCATCGCGCCGATATCGGGTCTTGGTCGCCATGTCGGCGATGTGACCGCGCCGCGCGTCCTCCATGGCCTCGAGGCATGCCGACCGCATGATCAGGCGTGCGGCGTCGATCTTCGCCGAGGCCTCCGCGATCTTGATCTGGGTGCTCTGAAAATCGCTCAGCTTGGCGCGGTTGTAGGTTGAAATGCGGTGACGTGCGACCTCGACGTAATCGTCGAGACACGCCTGCGCGTTCCCAAGCGCAACACCCGAGAGGACGTAGGGGAACAACGAGAACACAGGCAGCGCATACAGCGGATTCGGATTGACCCTGCTTCCCGGCGTCGGGCCGCCGGCGAGATCGCCGACAGCGACGGTCATATAGTCGGCCACGAAGGCGTCCCTGACCTCCACGTCGCAAGACCCGGTCCCGCGCAATCCCGCGACATTCCAGGTGTCCAGCACGTTGTAGTCGCCCTTGGGCAGCAGAAAGATGCGATACTCGATGCCGTCCGCCTCGTCGTCGGAGTACACCACGCTTGCCAGCATGTTCCATTCACACGAGGCAACGCCGGAGGAGAACGGCCAGCTGCCGCGTAGCTGGTATCCGCCCTGCACCCGCGTGGCACGTCCGGCGGGAAAAATGAACGAGGAAGCGATCAGCACGTCCGGATCACGGCCCCAGACCAGATCCTGCGCCTTCTGCTCGAACATGCCGAGCATCCAGTGATGGCTCGCCAGATTGGCGAGATTCCAGGCGACCGACGCATCCGCTTGCCCGAGCAGCTCGGCGCAATCGACGAGAGCGACATAGTCAAGCTCCGCGCCGCCAATCCGTGCCGGTTGCAGCATTCGGAACAGGCCGGCATCGTGGAGATCCCTTTCGGTTTCCGGCGGGAGATGCCGCAGCTCCTCTGTTCGCGCCGCCCGCTCGCGCAATCGCGGCACGAGCGCCCCAGCCTTAGCGATCATTTCCGCGTGGGCACGTCCGCCGGCTTCCGGGCCGGCGGGCTGATCCATGCTCGGCTTTCGACCAGGCGCCATTTGTGTCCCTCGCTTTCACACATTTATGCGGCCGCCCCATCGCCAAATCAAGCCATGCAGCTGGCACCGGCCCGCAAGCCGGAGCCTGGTGACATGGGGACCGATCCCGAGCCTAGCCCGTCGAGGTCCTGCTCGCGCCAAAGATTCCTTTCTGGGCAAATTCGGTGATCCGACGCTCGTCATAACCGAGAACATTGCGCAAGATGTCCTCGGTATGCTCGCCTAACAGTGGGGCGGCAACGGGATCGACTGTGCCGGTCAGGCTCATGGTAATCGGCGGCTCGATGTTGGGCACCCATTCCGCCGTCGGGTGCCGAATCCGGTTCAAGCGCTGGCGCTCGCGTGCCTCGGGCGCATTGAATCCCTCCTCGACCGTCCGGAGATAGCCGACCGGGATATTGGCCTGCTTCATCTTCGCCATCCAGTTCTCGAGCGTATCGCTGGCAAAGACCTCGGCGATGGCTGCGCGCAAGAGCTCCTTGTTCTCGGAACGGGCCTTGCGCGTGGCAAACTTGGGATCAGTGATGAGATCTGGCCGGTTCAGGACCTCGACCACGAGCCGGCGATAGAGCCGATCGTTGGCGCAAGCCATGTAAAGTGGCCCATCGGATGCCTCATAGACGCCGACGGTGGGCGACCCGCTGGGCGAATTGCCGAACCGGCCGGGATTTTCGCCGTTGATGAGATAGGCCATGCCGTAGAAGCCTGTCATTCCCATCGCGACGTCGAACAGAGCGACTTCGACACGTTGTCCGCGGCCGAGCCTGTCGCGCGCGAGCAGCGCCAGCAGGATGGCGTTACAGGCAGACATCCCCGTCGCCATGTCCACGATGGGCGGGCCGGTGCGAACCGCGGGGCCGTCGGCAAACCCATTGAGCGACATGAAGCCGCTCTCCGCCTGCGTGATGGGATCGAAACCGGGCCGCGAGGCGAATGGTCCGGAGCGGCCGTAGGCGGAGATCGAGCAATAGACCAGCCGTGGATTGAGCGGCGCGACCGACTCATAGTCGAGCCCGAACTTCTTCATGACCCCGCTCGAGAAGTTTTCCACGACGACATCCGCCTTGCGGATCAGATCCAGCGCGATCTCGCGGGCTTCCGGCACGGAAAGGTCGAGCGCAATGCCGCGCTTGTTGCGGTTCAGGCTGAGATAGGCGGCGCTCTCGCCGCCGATTTCGGCGTGCTCATAGGCGCGCGTGTCGTCGCCGCCGTCGGGATTCTCGATCTTGATGACCTGTGCGCCAAAATCGGCGAGCGTCTGCGTGCAGGCCGGTCCGGCGACGACACGCGTGAAATCGATGACCAGGAGACCATCGAGCGCGGTCAGCCCTGCCGTCGCCCGCGACGGCCGTTCCGGCAATTGAGGCTTGTTGGGCATGGATCGCGCTCCCTTACATCGGCTTGTGGCCGCCGAATTTCCTGCAACAGCAAACTTAAAGCCCGGCGCCGCCGGCTTCGCAAGTGCCTCGCTTGCTTTACCCCGAAACGCAGAAACGGCCCGGCAGCCGTCAAGCTGCCGGGCCGTTGAACATTTCCGGGTGCATGAAGGTCACGCGTGTCACGCAACCATTCCGGTTTGAGAAGGTCACGTTCCGCATCACGGGAAACCCGCGCGGATCGTTCAGCGCAGCCATTTTCGCCAATAGAGCGTATGCGACCAGGCCCAAGGCGCGTCGGGCTCGTAGAGCCGATAACCCGCACGGATGAAATTGTTGGCAGATACCGGATTGTCCGTCGTATCCGAGACGATGCTGTCCCATCCGAGGCGTCGCGCTCGCACTTCGACAGCCCGCATCAGCCTGAGTTGAAGTCCCCGTCCCCAGTGATGCCGCAAGACCCCGACCCGGCAGAAATACCCACTGTTCCGCGCATGCGTCGACGGCACGACGCCGGCGAAGGCGATTGCGTCGTCATCGTGGTAGGCGATCCACCATGCCCCCGACTCGAATTTCGGCACGGCCGCCCCATCGAAGAATGTCAACCGGTGCAAATCGCCGAGGGTCTCGGCAGTCTCGTCATCGTCCGCATCGACGATCCGAATTCTGTACATGGGATGGCCCTATTGGCAGGGATCGTCGCAACTGCGTGACCTGCGCGCCTTGGTGATCGAGGCTCACTTGCCCAGCGCGACCTTGACGCCGAGCCAGACCGCCCCCATCAAGCCGGTTGCGACCACCGTGATCACAGCCTTGAAGGTATAGCTCTGCGCCTGTTCCACGCTCTTTCGCCAGCGCCGCAGATGCTGGAAGTCGGCCCGAAGCTCTTTCCGGTCATCGTCTTCGATTCCGAAGGAGGCCAGGACTGATGCCACCGATTTCAACACGATGGCATCGACGCTCTCCTGCTGAACCCTTTGCTGCTCGGCCAGTGTCTGCGCGACAATCGCCCGAATCTCTTCGTCCTGAATCTTCACCGCTTGATGATCCTCGCAACGTTCTCGAAGCCGCGCTTGGCGAAGTAAAAGGAGACGACCAGGTTTGCCGTGATCGCGGCAAACCCGGCCAGGCCGTCCGTGGAGCCCAAACCGAGGACTTTGTCCCAGACCAGCAGCTTGCCCGAGCCGCGTCCGCCATACACGCCCTTGTAGCGCGCGGGTTTGAGCAGCGGCTCGAAGATCTTCGCCGTCGGAATTTTCAGGATCGACAATGGCTGCGCTCGCTCGCCCTAGGGCAGGCCGATGCGCCTGCGCCACATTGCAGACCAGTCTTCGTTGTTTGGGGACGTTGACTGTCTCTGGCCTAGATCAGGATCAGATTGATCCCCTGCTGGCCGTTTGGGCCGACGTTGTAATTTGCATCTACGCCCTGGTGTGGAGATGTACCCCGATCCCGTATCGCGTCATAGCGGCTGGTGGTATGGGGCTCGAAGCCACTGTTGGGGACAACATTCGTCGCAAGGCGTCCTGCCAGGACATTCCACTCTCCAATATTGCGAGGCATTGATTCTGAGCTGAAGAGCACGGCCGGACGGTACGGTCCCTTGCTCAACTTATGGGTGTTCAGTTATCCTGCGAAGCCGCAACACGCAGACGAATGTCCCACCATTGACTTTCGATGCAGGAGCAGTCCGTGAGCTTTGATAAGATGACCCGTTGCGCGCCGCTGCTGGCGCTGGTTGTCTTTCTCACGTTGGATACGAATGTGTCAGCTCTTGCTCAGGAAGCGATCGGGACCGCTATCGACAGATGGCGCCCCAAGGATGGCGTCTACGCCGAGCCGGGCAAGAATTTCCAGTCGTCCTGCGACGAACGCAACAACATGACGATCAATCTCCGAGGCAAATCAGTCTACGGCTACGAATGGGGCTGCAAGGTCAAGACAATTACTGATCTTTCGCCGGGCTCGGTGCAACTCGACATGATCTGCAATGACTACAACCTGGCGCAGAACCTCAACCCCCGCGATCCCAACTGGGAGAACAGGCAGTTCAAAGAGATTATGTTCGTCAAGCGGCTCGATGAGGCGACGATCTCCGTTCAGAAGAGCTTGAACGGGAGATTCAAGGATCCGCCCTGGCGCGAGGCCTACTGCCCTCTCAAGACGCAACGCGCGCTTGCCGAAGCCACACTCGCAGCCAAGTCTGAAGCCAAGCAGAAGGCCAAACAGGAACGAGCCCTCAAGGCGGCTCACCCGCGGGACGGCGTTTACGCGGTGGCCGGCTTCGATTTTGACGAGCGCTGCACGAAGTTCAACGACACGGTCGTCACGTTCTCCGGAAAGTCGATCGCGACGGCCTCGAATATCTGCCAGATCAGGAATACGCAGGTTCAGCTTCCCGACACCGTCAGGATCGACGCCGACTGCACATTGCAATCGGCTCCAGGCCCTGACGCCGTCAGAGTGCAGGACCCGGACACCATTCAGGACCGCAAGAACCTGATGTTCAAGAAGATCGACGACAAGACCGTCATCCTCTGGATCATCAAGGACGGACACTTCACCGGCGACGGCCGCAAGCTGTCCTACTGCAGCGACCAGGTGCAGCGCGCCTATGCCGGGCCACGCCGAACCAGCAAGCAGACCAGGAATTAGCCGAAGGCATCAAAACGAAAAACCCGCGCTGGACTGCATCCGCGCGGGCACCACCAACTTCTGTCGGTGATGCCATTCTGCCAGTGTTTTGCCCGACGGGTCAACGCTCGATCGATACGCGATTGCAGATCGGGATCTCCGCCGTCTCGAGCGTCGTGACGGCGTCACCGCCGCTCGAGCTCGCCGGATGCACGATGATGCGCTCGATCCGGTGGATCAATTCCAGCACGCCGTCCTGGCCGTTCTCGACGTGCTGTGCGGCCTTGCCCCAGCCGCGATCGAGGATGGCGTTGGCGGCCGATACGCGTGCCGCGGGCGTTGCATCCTCGCTGCGCATGACGCCGACCAGCACCCGGATGGCGGTTCTGGTGTGGCTGCGCGCGAGCGAGCGGATCTCCGTCAGGTTACGCGCGCGCGCCGTCCTCCCGCGCGCGGGCAACGGGACCGGTGCTGGCTCGAGCTCACCCTCGATGATGTCGTCGCTCACGAGAAAGTCTCCCACAGCACGATGGCAACGAGGCCTGCGACGGCCAGCGATATCAGGTAGGCGGTCATCATCTCTCCTCGATAAAATGCGCGGCAGATCGCGCCATGAGGCGCGATCGTTTCGGGCGCGAACCCTATCTCCGTGTCTTCCGGAGACCGCAGCGGCGCGGGCCATCGGCCCCAGCGCCGCAGGCCGGCGCGTTCGCGCGTGCACGGCCAGCAATGGTTCGGACGGCGGCGCGCCGATCGGCGCTCCAGGTTTGACGAGTGCGTGGCCGCAATGCGCCGCCGCCGTCCGATTGCGCAACCGAGACGAAAAAACCCGCGACGGATGATGTCCGCGCGGGTCGACCAAACTCGTCTCGATGATGTCATTCTGCCGGTGTTTTGCCCGACATGTCAAACGAACCAATGCGCCGCGCCGAAGTTGGTCGGTCGGGAGGACCGTCATGACCCAAAGGACAGATCGCAAGCCGCGCAGCGAGGCTAACCCGCGTCGCGACAAGGACCGCGCCCCGGACCATGCCGCCATCGAACAGCCCGGCGAGAGCGCCGACGGCGGCCGCGACCTCGCGCGCGGCGAAGGCGGCACGATCGATCTTCCGGCGAGGCCGGGCGATTTGTCGAAGGACGATTAGGCGGTCCGGAACTTACGCGACGACAGGCGCGTTGACGTCCTGGTTGGAGGGAACGTTGATGAGTCACACTGTCCTGGTTGTTGACGACGATCCCCCCGTGCTCGAGACCATCGTGGCCATGCTCGAGGATCTCGGCTGCGAGGTGATCAGCTCCAGGAGCGGCCCGGATGCACTCGAGCGGCTCCGGGAGAACCGCGATATTTCGGTCCTCATCACCGACATCAACATGCCCGGCATGGACGGTCATGAACTGGCCGAGCTGGCGCGGCGCCTCCGCCCCGAGCTGAAGATGCTGCAATTGTCGGGGCGCGAGCCCCGGCGCGGCGGCCTGCCGATGATCAGGAAGCCGTTCTCGTTCGAGGAGCTCGCCGACGTCCTGCAGCGAACCGCAGGCATTCACTGACCACAGGCCAATAAAAGAGGCCAATGAAAAACCCGCAGCGGATGGCGTCCGCGCGGGCTGAACTCAATTCTTTCGATGATGCCACTATGCCGGTGTTTTGCCCGACGTGTCAACGCGGCGGGCGCGGAAGAGAAGGCCCCTCCTCCCAGCTCAATATGTGGTGCGCGACGGGCTTGCTTCAAGTCCCCGATCCTGCCGTAGAACCCCCGACCCAACCAGACCATCGAGGGGGTCAACATGCCTGTCCTGCTTCCGACGTCCCGTTCACGCCGCAGCGCCCACGGCGCCGATGCTGCGACGGCAACGCCGAAAGACCATGCCGTCGTGATCGCCGGCGGCGGCCCGACCGGGCTGATGCTGGCCGCCGAGCTCGCGCTTGCCGATGTCGACGTTGCCGTGGTCGAGCCGCGCCGCGACCAGACGATCGTCGAGACGCGCGCCGGCGGCCTGCACGCCCGCACCATCGAGGTGCTCGATCAGCGCGGCGTCGCCGAGCGCTTGCTGCGCGAAGGCGAGATCCTCCAGCTCGCCGGCTTTGCCTGGACCCCGCTCGACATCAGCGATCTCCCCACACGGCATCCTTACGGGCTCAAGCTGCGGCAGGCCCGCATCGAGCGCATCCTGGCCGATTGGGCCGAGGAGCTCGGCGTCCGCTTCTATCGCAATCGCGAGGTCACCGGCTTTGCGGAAGACGAGACCAGCATCGCCGTGACGCTGTCCGGCGGCGCGCGCCTGCACGCAAAATCTCTGGTCGGCTGCGACGGCGGCCGCAGCCTGGTGCGCAAGGCGGCCGGCATCGATTTCCCCGGTACTTCAGCGACGCTCGTTAACCTGATGGCCGAGGTCGAGATGCGCGAGCCGCCGCAGTTCGGGCTGCGCCACGATGCGCTCGGCTTTCACGGCCTCAGCAGGACCGAGAGCGGCCGCGTCCTGGTCGTGGTGACGGAAGCAACGCTCGCGGCGACCGGCCAGCCGGCCTTGCGCGATCTCAGCGAGGCGCTCGTTGCCGTCCACGGCACCGACTTCGGGGTGCATAGCCCGGCGTGGATCTCCCGCTTCACCGATGCGGCGCGGCAGGCCGCCTGCTATCGCAAGGGCCGCGTGCTGCTCGCCGGCGATGCCGCCCATATCCATCATTCCGTCGGCGGACAGGGCCTCAATTTGGGTGTGCAGGACGCCGTCAATCTCGGCTGGAAGCTGGCGCAGGTGGTCAAGGGCCTCGCGCCGGACAGCCTGCTCGACAGCTACCACGCCGAGCGCCATCCGGTGGCCGCGCGCGTGCTGAAGACCACCAGGGCGCAGATCGCCCTGCTCCGCCGCGGCGACGACGGCCGCAAGGCCGCGCGCGAGGCGATCGCCGAGCTGCTCGCCATGGACGAGCCGCGCCGGCGCTTCGGCGCGATGATGAGCGGGCTCGACGTCGCCTACGATCTCGGCGAAGGCCATGAGCTGCTCGGCCGGCGCATGCCCGATCTCGACCTCGCGGTCGAAGGACGGACGCTGAACCTGTTCACGCTGCTGCACCGCGCGCGCGGTGTGCTGCTCAACTTCGGCAAGGAAGGCGGCATTGACGTGGCGCCGTGGCGAGACCGCATCGATGTCGTCGACGCCGGTTATGACGGGCCGTGGGAGCTTCCGGTGATCGGTCGGGTCACCGCGCCGGGCGCGGTGCTGGTGCGGCCCGACGGGCACGTGGCATGGGTGGGAGACGGGAGCCAGCACGGATTGGAGGAGGCCCTGACGCGGTGGTTCGGGCCGGTTGCTGCGTAGAACACGGAACGTCACAGCTCTTCGTATATGAAAGCCCGCGGTATACCGCGGGCCTTGATCCGAACTCTTCCGATGACGCCATTTGCCGGTGTTTTGCCCGACGTGTCAAACGATCGAACTGGCTCGGCGTCGACCACTCCGTACGCTCCTCACTGCGGTGGAAGCAACGGACGTATCCAGCGCGAGAACCACTCCCCGGCGTCGGTATCAGAATTGTCTGGATTCTCTACGCCAAAGATCGGAGGTGGAACGAAATAGCTCGGCTCGTCGGCGAAGAAACCGATCGGCTTGCTGGGCTGCGATCGCCCGCTTCCAGCGATCGGCACTGTCCAATTGCCGAACCGCTCGTTGAACTCCGTGGAAGGCAGATATGGGACCGGCGCACTGCCGGACGTGAACACGCTGCCCGCATTGGACTCGTTGGTCCGCGTGAGGCGCCGAACGTTTTCGGGCGCCACTGTTCCGTGTGGAGGAGTGTCCGGCACGTTGTCTACGTTCTCGGCAGGCACGGAGCCGTCTGGCGTGTTGGCCCAGTTGCCAAAGCGATCCGCAAAGGCGCTTACAATAGTCTTCGGATCGATCGACGACGTTGCACCCGGCTGCGGCCCGAAGGTCGATGATGCCGAAGAGCCGCGGCTGCTAGCCCCGTCGTCGACGCGAAAACCGTTGTCGATAGTGTCGTGCGCAGGCGCTTCTGTCGAGAACACACCTCCACTAGGCGCAGTAGCGCCCTCCGTCGTGCCCGGACTGCTAACCTCTGCGTTCGCAGCGCGCGCAACCGCCAAAATACCTCCAACGCCGAGCAGCCAGGAGAGCAAGGAGGGAGCCGCTAGCACGGCGGCGCCACCGGCCAACCAAGGAAGAAGATCACGCTCCGGAGATGCGCCTCCAGCCAACGGATTCTCGTAGTATGGATTCGTAACGCCGGAGTGCGGATCGGATTGCAGCACCAGCGGGTCTGATGGAGCGGCCGTTGTCGGAGGCAATCGACCGATCTGCTGTTCATTGGGATCTAGCTGGGGGAAAGGAGGCAGCGCGCGTATGAAGCGGGGATCACTTCGCGCGAACCCTTCCTGTTCGTTCAAACCAGCCAGCGAAGGTGAATTGTAGCCGGACAGCGGCGGAAAGTCGCTCGGGTTCACTGGCGCGACACCCGGAATGTGCCGAATGTACGAGGAAGGGTCGAACACTTCGAACTTGGACCAATTCGTTCCGCGCAGGTCGCGATTACCAGCCGTCACGTTGACATCGCGATTGCGAGCAATTGCCTCGTCTATGAGTTTCTGCCGCTCCGGATGATCCAGATAGAGCAACCATTTGATCAGATGATCCTGACCGGCGCCCGCTCCCCTTCGCTCGATATCTCCGATGGTTCGCAATAGATCGGGGTACTGATCGCGGTAAGCCTTGGGGTGCGTCACAATTTTCTCGATCCACTCGACGACGTCTTCTCGTGTTTTATCGATAGGCACATTGGGGTAGAGATGGCCATTGAGGAAGCCGACGCGCATAGCATCGATCAGTGTCTTAATCTCCGCTAGTCGCTCCTCTGGACTTTCGATCTTTGCAATCTGATCAAGCCTTTTACAAACGAAGCTTTTGTATGGTCCGACATGCCCGCCGGGATGGGGCGAAACATTCAACTTTGCAGCGAGCTCTCGATTTGCTGGCAGATAGATTCGGTTTGCGGAGGAGTCGATATCGAACGTCTGCTTGTCAATGCCGCGAAACGCGCGGTGATCTCTACAGCTCTCTGGAATAATATGATGGTCGGAAAAAATTGACATGCACCCTCACAAAAGGGACTTCATTGAGTATGGGGGGTGGCAAATTGGATGAATGAGCGCGCAAGCGCGGGCCCGACGGGAGGCCCGCGAGCTCATCGACAGGACTGCAGTATTTTCTGAAGTGCTATGGCACGCGGCGCAGTCGACCCGACCGAACGCAGGCAACGGCCTCAAGGCGCGAGTTTGTTGGATTCTCTTAGATCAAGAAGAAATATCGCGCCGACGTCGCTATCCGCTTGCGGGACGCCAGCCTTGTTGCCAGCAGAATATGCCTGCTTGCACGGTTCATCGCCGAAGCGAAACGGCCCCTCGCATGTGTCTCAGGAAAGCACGCTCTCGGCGAGAGAAAGGACTTCATTCCTCGGGACGGAGAGAGTCAAATTTCGCCTTTCGAAGTGTCGGCAAAGTGGATTTTCTTCAACCCCGCCGACTTGCAAGCGTCCTTGAACTCCTGGTCGCATATGACTGTCGCCTCTTTGTAGGCCATGCGGAAGATGTGCGCCGTGCCGATCACGTCTTCTCTGAAGACCAGCTTGTATCCGAGAGGGAATTCGTAATATTTCATGCCATGGTCCATGTAGCGGATATCGTCCCGAATTCCGATCCGCAAATGCGATTGCGCTTCGTCCACCGCATCGAGGACACGAACAACATCGCAGATCCAATAGTCCGGCCCATGATAGCTACCTTTCGGTAGTCGCACGTCGCATCGCACAAAAACGAAGGCCTCCGGATCCATCCTCTCGAAGACAGCCTTGGTTCGATCCGAAACGAGCCACCACCCCCAGCAGAGCTCCAGATCGCCGGGCGGACGGCCGTCCGATTTATCGAACATGTAAGGCACAGGCGGCGTAGAAGCCGGCAATCGAGATACTTTGTAGGGAGGAAGGACGCTTTCGTCCGCGATCCAAAAGCCGGGCCGGCCGCTGAGATTGTACCTTATCCGGTGGAAGCGGCGCTTGCGTGCTCTCGGTCGCTTCGGCACAGAATTCTCTTTTTCGTCAGTCACGACTGCATCTCACTGAACATCGTACCCGCGACACACGCGGTGAAGAGCGCGATCGGTCGCACAACAATAAAGCCCGCGGCTTCCCGCGAGCTTGATCGGCTTTTTTCGATGATGGCATTCTGCCGGTGTTTTGCCCGACGTGTCAAACGATCGATCTCGAGCAATGAATCCGGCGGCAAGTACCGATGGTAGTCGCTCATCGCGATCACTGCGCGACCTCATCAACACAGTAAAACACCGGCATGCCGCCAAACGCATCGGACTCCTTGTGACGCACCCGGATCCGCTCGCTCGCGCTTGCCCCGATCGTGTCGCCGTCCTTCACCACGCTACCATGCTCGATCAGATACACGGCAAGGCCCGCCACCTTGTCGAACAGCGCCGAAAGCGTGAGCCTGGCGGTGACGAACTCGATCTCTCGATCGACGAAGGCGGACAGTCCCACCGTGACCGCGCCGATCCTGGCGCCTGACCGGAACGGAAGAATGTCGACCCAGAGCCTGAAGGGATAGTCCGGAAACGCAGCGAACGCATCGCGCGACATCTCGAGCCAGAGATCGGCGGGCCGCGCCACCCGGCCGGCCCACACCACGCCGCAAGCTTCCGGCATGGTCGCGATCAAAGCGCCGATGAGTGCGGTGGTGCCGCGCGCGGCGACCAGCGGCTGCTCGCTCTTTCCGAGCATCGATACGATGACATGACCCCGATGCCGGGCCGCCACCGCCTTGCTCTCCGGCCATGTGGTGGCGGCCCGCGCCCACAGTCCCTGGTCGTGCGGCACGGACGCCGGCATCGACATCACCGCAACGAGCTCGCGGCCACAGCGAATGAGCGGCGAATTGGCCTGGGTCTGCTGCGAAGGTCCGTCCCCGATCGCCTCACTTGCCAAATCCGGATGCCGGGCGTGAAGGACGTTGGCGACCGCTGACATGTCCGGCATCGCCGGTTCGTCCAATAAGACAAAAGCGAGAAGCGAGCTACTCATCGACTACCCCGCGGAAAAAATCAGGCCAACACCGATGCGTCGGCGTTCGCCCACAGGTTGAAATGATGATTGACTAGAACAAAAAGAGAACGATGTCAATCGACGTTTTTGGAGGAGCCGAGGAGGATCCCGCCGCGCAGGAGACGGCTCGTGGTGCGCGCCGCCCCCGCGCGGGCGCGGGCGCTGCCGCATCCTTCAGCCCGCACCGCCGCCCTTCTGCCTTTGTTTGCGTTCGGCAAAGTCGGCCGGCGGCTCGCGGCATGCGCGCACGCGCCAGCGAAAATGAGCTCGCGCAAAGCCTCGCACTCAAATTGAGTAAGCCGCTCAACAGGCTCAGCTTGTGCTTCGAAATTTAATCTGGAGACGCATCAAAAGATACAGACTCACCCATGCAGCAGGCGTAGCCTCCAGTCATCACCGCAAGGCCCGTGGCACGAGATCGGTGATGAGAACGCCGGTTCGCGCTCCCGCCCTCCTCGAACAAGGGACATGCGCCATGCTGACGCGTCGCCGTTTCAAACAAACGAGAACACTGACCGAACGTCTCGCGGACGAAGCCACGCGCTGCCGCGACGAAGCCCGCGCGCTCGCGCCGGGACGCCGCCGCGAGATGCTGCTCCGCCGGGCGCGGC
Source organism: Bradyrhizobium sp. WBOS08 (assembly GCF_024585125.1). Lineage (NCBI taxonomy): Bacteria > Pseudomonadati > Pseudomonadota > Alphaproteobacteria > Hyphomicrobiales > Nitrobacteraceae > Bradyrhizobium > Bradyrhizobium sp. WBOS08. The sequence continues at coordinate 1,588,451 of NZ_CP028988.1, forward strand.
AGGACGAGACCGCCATGCAGATCGAGGCCTGGTTGCGCTCGCCCGGCCTGAGGGCGCCGACATGAGCCAGCAATATCGCGCTTATCTCGTCGGCGAGAACGGCGTCTTCCGCTCGGCGGAGGCCTTCGAGGCCTCGTCCGACGAGACCGCCCTCGCCTTCGCGCGGCAGTTCACGCGGCACGGCAAGGTCGAGGTCTGGCAGCTGGGCCGCAAGATCGCCGTGCTCGAGTCCGGGCAATCCTGGCCGCCACCGCCGCAGCCATCGCGGCCGACGCTGACGCGTCAATGATCGCCGGATGGCGTTCGTGCGTTGAACGTCTCGATCGCGAAGCTGAATGTCACCTGCATGACAGGCCCGCCGGCGTCGCGAACGTCGATCGCCATCCTCCGCCGTCCGCCGGTCGCCGCTGCGGAAATGATGGCGTCGCGCGCCATGTCGCCGACCGACTTGGCGGCCTCGGCCTGGACCGCGCGCATGTTGGACAATTCCAGCCCCTCTTCGTCGAGCGCGACTCCGTGCTCGTCGGTCAAGTCAAAGTAGTATCGCGCCATGTGCGTATTCCTTTGTCCCTAAGAGGCCCGGGAGGGGACAAAGGTTGCAAGCCCATCGAAAATCTATTGAAGCCAAGGGGGTCCGGGAACTGGCTGCGCCTCCCTGGCACAGTCCCCTACTCTTCCGCGAGCTTGCGCTCGATATAGGCGTCCACCGTCTCGGCGAACGAGCGCTGCACGCCGACCGCCACATCGTGCTGGTCGAGTGCGTCGCGCTGGAGCACGCGCAGGCCCCGTCCGCGGCAGCTCACCGGCGCCGTGTTCAGATATTGATCGATGGCGCCCTTGGCGAGCGGGATGGCCTTGGGATCGCCCCTGGCGATCAGGAGCCGGAGCAGGCTCTGGCATTCGGCCAAACCGGGCATGGGTTTGCTCTCACCTCTGCTGCGATTTCGGCTTCGGCCGCCGCACCGGCTGGGTGTGGGTGCCGAACAGCGCCAGCAGGAACGCGACTTCTTCCTTTGAACCGATCTGGATCATGATGATCTCCTTTTCGCTTCGTTGGTCGGGGCCCGGGCGCACGGAGTTCAGGACAATCGGGTTTCAGCATTGTTTCAGGCGTGTTTCGTCCGATCGTGACGCTGATGGCCCGCCTGCTTGCGTTCACAAATGAACCTAGCAACGCCCTCTGGGAGCCCTGCCCGCGCTTCTCTGTTCCTTAACGGGTGCGCCATAACGTCCGCGCAGGTGAAGAACTGCAGGAGACTTGCAAGATGGGCGTGACGTGCGCCGGATGCGCTGACGGGACGGAGTTGCCGTTCGAATTCAAGATGGCATTCCAGCCGATCGTCGACGTCGCCGAGAACAGGATCTGGGGCTATGAGGCGCTGGTGCGTGGCCCCAGCGGCGAGAGCGCGCATAGCGTGCTCAGCCAGCTCACCGACCAGCAGATTTATCGCTTCGACCAGGCCGCCCGGGTGATGGCGATCGAAACCGCCGGCCGGCTGTTTGTGGATCCGCGCGCGCGGCTCTCGATCAACTTCATGCCGAACGCCGTGTACGAGCCGCGCGCCTGCATCCGGAAATCGCTGGAAGCGGCACGCCGCGTGAATTTTCCCGCCTCCAATCTGATGTTCGAGTTCACCGAGAACGAGCGGATGAGCGATCCGGCGCATGTCGAGAACATCGTGCGCACCTACAAGGCGCTCGGCTTCTGGACGGCGCTGGATGATTTCGGCGCCGGCTATGCCGGCCTCGGCCTGCTCGCCCGGCTGCAGCCGAACCTGATCAAGATCGACATGGAGCTGCTGCGCGACATCCATCTCAGCCGGCCCAAGCAGGTGATCGTCTCGGGCCTGGCGCAAATCGCGCGCGAGCTCGACATCACGGTCCTGGCCGAGGGCGTCGAGAACGAGGCCGAGCTCATCACCTTGCGCGCCGCCGGCATCGCACTGTTTCAAGGCTATTATTTCGCCAGGCCCGCCCTGATGTCGCTGCCGGCGGTGCGGGGATTCGAACGGATCGACGTCTCGCTCGCGGGGTGAGGCAGTTTCCGCCGGAGCCGCTCATCAGTCAAAAGCCCGCGCGGATCGCTCCACGCGGGCTTTCGTTCGCCGCTTGTGCGGCCTGCTCGAAGGCGCGGCGCCGAGGAGCCTCCGCGCCGGTTGTCGTCAATGCATGTGGCCAATCAGGTAAATGCCGCCACCCAGGACGATCACGGCCGGAACGGCCCAAAGCAGAAGTACTGGCATCGCTTCTCTCCTCAGTTCGAGGTGCAGACCTTGACGGTCTTCATGCCGGCCTCGGCTTCAGACCTGGTCTTGTAGACGGTGTCGCCGCTGACGACCGTCGTTTCGGTGGTGGTCGGCTTCGCCTCGGTGATCGTGCACTTCTTGGTCTTGACGTCCTGCACCACGTAGAACGACTGCGCGAACGCAGGCGCGGCAAACGAGGTCAGCACGGCGGCGGCAATGATGGTCTTGATGTTCATGGTGTCCTCCTCCAGCGGTCCGGTGATCGGACCTGTTTCCTTCAAACTTCAAAAATTGCCACTTGTTCCCGGTCGGGACCCGAACCAACGGCCGCGTCCTGCGTTGACGCACGACCCTGGAGGCTTCGATGCTGGATGTAAGACTTGTGACGACGTCGCTGGCGATGCTGATCGCGCTGATGTCCGTGGCGCTGGCCGAGCCGAAGGATCAGGTGCGGCCTGCGGCTGAGGCTCGTCCGATCCGCGTCATCCTGCCGGCACCCTGGGAGCCCGCCACGACGCAGGCCGAGGCTCCGCCGGTGAAGTGAGGCGGCGCTTCTCGCCAATTGCATTCCAGGCTTTTGTACCCACGCTAAGATCGCCTCGCACGTCTGCGGTCTCGAACCCCGGCCCAACTCATCGGTCGCGCTTCGTAGTAACGGTGCGCAGTGCGATGCCATGCTGCCAGGCACGCCCCCTCACCGCCGCCTCGCTCCGGTTGAGCGCAAGCGCAATCTCGTCGGGCCGCCGGCCCGCTTCAGCCATGGCTTTCAACTGCTCGTGCTCATCCGCTGTCCACCTCTTCAACAATGGATAGCGTGATTGCATGGTTGGCGCTGCCTCGCCCGCTGTGAGAGCGAAGACAATCGGTCGCGGGAAGCGAAGTTCCTCCGACCAGCGTGGCAATCGTTGCTCGCGCCCCTCACCTGCGCGACCACGATCGAAGCAAAGACCATGCTGCGGCACTCGCAGCTTCGCACGATAGCAACCAATTCGAATCTCACGTGTTGTCGCCGGCACATTCACCGCCGGAGAACAAACAATGAGACGTCTTACCGCACTCGTGACAACCTTGCTGATGCTCGCAGCCGTGCCCGCAAGCGCGCAGTCGCAGCCCGCGCAAAGCGGGCCCGGCAACAACGCCGTCAACAGCTCGGACCAGAACAACTCGAACAAGCCGGTCGAGGGCCGCAACAGCTTCACCGAGGGACAGGCGAAGTCGCGGATCGAGGGCGCCGGCTATTCCAACGTCTCCGGATTGCACAAGGACGACCAGGGCGTCTGGCGCGGCAAGGCCGACAAGGCCGGCACCAAGACCGACGTCAGCCTGGATTTCCAGGGCAACGTGAACCCCGCCAAGTAAGGCCGACCAAGTAAGGAATCATGCAAATGACAGCCACCATCTCCCGTCTTTACGACTCCTATGCCGACGCCGAGCGCGCGGTGACCCGGCTGGAAGGCGCCGGCGTGCCGCACTCCGACATCAGCATCGTCGCCAACAATTCCGACAATTGGTACGGCTCGCGCTCCGGCAAGGTCGATCGTGACCGCGACGGCGTCGACGATCGGGCCGAGGGCGCCGGCACCGGTGCCGGCATCGGCGCCGGTCTCGGCGGCGCGGCGGGCCTGCTCGCCGGCCTCGGCCTGCTCGCCATCCCCGGCCTCGGGCCGGTCGTGGCGGCAGGATGGCTCGCCTCGACCGCAGTCGGCGCAGCCGCTGGTGCGGCCACGGGCGGAATCGTCGGCGCCCTGACCGAAGCCGGCGTCTCCAAGGAAGAAGCCTCGCGCTATGCCGAGGGCGTTCGCCGCGGCGGCTCGCTGGTGTCAGCGCGGGTGCCCGACCAGGACCGCGCACGGCTCGATGCGCTTCTCAACGAACGAGCCGTGAACCTGCAGGACCGCAGCGCGGCCTGGCAGAAGAGCGGCTGGACAAACTTCGATGCCGCAAGCCCGCCGCTGTCGCCGGAGGACATCGGCCGCGAGCGCGAGCTCTACGGCGCAGGTACGCGCCGATAAGCTCCCATCGAACAAGATACGGCAAAGGCCCCGCAATGCGGGGCCTTTTTGCGTGAGCGCGATCCACCTTTGCCCGGTCGGGACAAACTGGAAATCGCGCCAACTTTAGCCAAATCCGACGCATCGGATTTGGCGGAATGAAAGCTCCTCGCGCCATGCTGAAGCCTGCCGCTCTCTTTGCGCGGGCGCCATCGGACGAGTTTCGGAGAGACCACCCATGTACTACGTCGCCGCTGCATTGCTGGTGCTGTCGGGACTGTTCTATTCGGCGAGCCATCACGAGATCGGCTCGTTCGGCGTCACCATGTGCACCTATGGCAGTGCGTTCTGCGACAACCCGCTGATCGTCTTTTCCGGCGCGGCGCTGGCGGCTGCCTGGGGCATGTTCGTCAGCATCAAGTAGCGCGCCCGCTTCAAGACTCCGCCTGGATGCGAGGACCTCGCCCATGTGGCCGGCGTTCGAGACGTCTTGCGATGATGGCAATCTACACGTGTTTTGCCCGGCGGTCAAGTTGAATTAGCATTTTCAGAAATTGCGGATCGCCCGCCTGGGATGGAACCTATGTTCCATTCCTGGCATTTGCTATGGAAGCACCGCCGATCGAGGTCCCCCTTCCATGAGCGACAGCGCCCTCACCCCGACGAAATCCGCGCCGACGCTTCTGCAACGGCTGGGGCCGGGCCTGGTCACCGGAGCTGCCGACGACGATCCCTCGGGCATCGCCACCTATTCGCAGGCCGGCGCGCAATTCGGCTACGGGCTGTTGTGGACGGTGTTTCTCACCACCCCCTTCATGATCGCGATCCAGCTCGTCAGCGCGCAGATCGGCCGCGTCACCGGCAAGGGGCTTGCCGCCAACGTCATGCAGATCGCGCCGCGCTGGGCGGTGCTGGGCCTCGTCGCCATGCTGGTTGCCGCCAACACCTTCAACATCGCCGCCGACATCGCCGCGATGGCCGAGGCGCTGTCGCTGGTGATCGGCGGGCTCAACCACGAGCACGCGCTGATCTTCGCGGCGGGCTCGACCCTGCTGCAGGTCTTCCTGCCCTATCGCCGCTATTCGCCGGTGCTGAAATTTCTCACCCTGGCGCTGTTCGCCTATGTCGCGACCGCCTTCACCGTGAAGATCCCCTGGAGCACGGCGCTGCTCGCCGCGGTGTGGCCCAAGGCCAATATCAGCGCCGATTATTTCCTCATGGTCGTCGCCGTGCTCGGCACCACGATCAGCCCCTATCTGTTCTTCTGGCAGGCCTCGCAGGAGGTCGAGGAGATGAACCAGGGCACGCGCGACAAGCCGCTGCGCGAGCTCAAGCGCGGCGGCCGTTCCGAGATCGACCGCATCAAGACCGACACCATCTCCGGCATGCTGCTGTCCAACGGCATCGCCTTCTTCATCATTCTGACCACCGCGTCGGTGCTGCACGCCAACGGCATCACCCACATCGATTCGGCGACGCAAGCGGCCGAAGCGCTGCGGCCGCTCGCCGGGGACTTCACCTTCGCATTGTTCGCGCTCGGCATCATCGGCACGGGTCTGCTCGCGATCCCGGTGCTGGCGGGCTCGGCCGCTTACGGCGTTGCGGAGATTTTCGGCTGGCGCGCCACGCTGGAGGCCAAGCCGGACGAAGCGGCCGGCTTCTACACCATCATCGCCGCGGCGACCCTCATCGGCTTCGGCCTCGGCTTCACCGGGATCGACTCCATCCAGATGCTGGTGTGGAGCGCGGTGCTGAACGGCATCGTCGCCGTCCCGATCATGGCGATGATGATGCTGATCGTCTCGAGCCGCGCGATCATGGGCCGCTTTAGGGCAAGGACGTGGCTGATCGCGCTGGGCTGGCTCGGCACCGCGCTGATGGCGCTGGCCGTCCTCGCCTTGCTCGGCTCATCGGTGATCGGCTGACGCGACCGAGGCGCGCGAGACCAAGCTCGCCGCGGTCAATGACGACGGCAAGCTGCGCCCTTCCGCCGAGACGAGCGGCGGGCTTTTGAACTACGATCGCAAGGGCTGACGAGATTACGGCGTCACAGGATTGACGACAGGGGACGTCTTGGGCCCCGGTCGCGTCGGCTCGATCGGCGATTTCGGAGTGGTCGGAAGCACCTTTGCCCCGGCAGCCCGTGCCGCTTCGCCGGTGGTCGCATACATCGCAACATGAGCCGGCTGGGTCTTGGCGCGATTCCAGGGACCGTGGTCGACGATCAGCATGGCCGCAATCGTCACCCCCGCTACGATCAGCGCGATCACGCCGGGATGGCGGAAGGCGGTGGACATCGAGTTGGCGAAACGACCATTTGTCATCATGAATATCCGCGGTTGTCCTCTCGCAGGTTAATTCCAAGGCGCCCTTCCCGGTTCCAGCTTCCATCAGGCAGGTTCCAGGCAAATTACGCGGGTGCCGCCCGCGCCATCACGTTCTTGTCCGCGCAACTTCAGATCAACCAATCATGGGTCGCGGGTCCCGTGCCGTGATGCGGACCGTTCACGCCGTGATGGGCTGCGTGCTCGTCCAGCGCGCCGGCAACGATTTCGGTGATCATCTGGGGGGAGTCTTTCTCACCGGGCGTCACGTGGGCAATACCATGTTCTCTGAGTTCGACGGCCGGGGCGAATGTGGAAGGAGCTGTCTCGCTATCGAAGCGAAACACCAGGTCACGATCCGCGCCGTTGCTTGCCGATCCGGATTTTCCCGGTTGGGCTTCAGGTGCAGGAGATTGTGGAGGCTGGTGTGGGCTTCCGCCCGCGGCGATGTCACCTCTTGCGACGCTCGGCTCGGTCGTGCCTGCGTTCGGTGAGGCCGAAGGCGAATCGTGCGGCGGCTTGCCGTACTCCGAAGCCGTCGGGTCTGCTGTCTTCCCTGCCGGTGATGCCGGGTCGGAGGCGTGGGATGGATACTCATCATGGCTGGCGCCGTGATCCGGTTTGGACTCGGCTTCGGCCATCTCCACGTTCGCAGCGTTGGCAGGCAGAGGCTTACCAGCGTGCGGCGCGTGACCGTGCTCGGCATTCCCGGCATTTGAGTCGCTCTCGCCGGCTTCCGCTACTTTGGCGGAGTGGCCCGAATTGCCGTGGTCGGCGCTGCCGGCCTCTGCCTTTTTCGCTTGCCCTGGCGGATTGGCCGCAGCCTGGGAATGATGCTCCTTGTCATGGCCAACGCCATGGTCCGGCTTGAGCTTGGCCTCGGCTATCTCGACGTCCGTCGCGTTCGCAGGCAGAGGCTTACCAGCGTGCGGCGCGTGACCGTGCTCGGCATTGCCGGCATTTGGGTCGCTCTCGCCGGCATCCGCTACTTTGGCCGAGTGGCCCGAATTGCCGTGGTCGGCGCCGCCGGACTCTGTCTTTTTCGCTTGCCCTGGCGGATTGGCCGCAGCCTGGGAATGATGCTCCTTGTCATGGCCGACGCCATGGTCCGGCTTGGGCTTGGCTTCGGCTATCTCGACGTCCGTCGCGTTCGCAGGCAGAGGCTTACCAGCGTGCGGGGCGTGACCGTGCTCGGCATTGCCGGCATTTGGGTCGCTCTCGCCGGCTTCCGCTACTTTGGCCGAGTGGCCCGACTTGCCGTGGTCGGCGCCGCCGGCCTCTGCCTTTTTCGCTTGTCCTGGCGGATTGTCTGCAGCCTGGGAATGATGCTCCTTGTCATGGCCGACGCCATGGTCCGGCTTGGGCTTGGCTTCGGCCTTCTCCACGTTCGCCGCCTTGACAGGTCCAGACTTCGAATCATGCGACGCGTGACCGTGCTCGGCATTGCCGGCATTGGGGTCGCTCTCGCCTGGGTCCACTGCTTTGCCCGAGTAGCCCGACTTGCCGTGATCGGCGCCGCCGGCCTCTGCCTTTTTCGCTTGCCCTGGCGGACTGTCCGGAGCCTGGGAATGGTGCTCACTGTCGTGGTCGGCGTTACCGGGTTTGGACTCCGTCTCAGCCTCGCCCGCGGCCGCGTTCTTTCCCTGTCCCTGGTTTGAAGCGTGCGCAGAATTGCCATGGCTTGCACTATCAGCCGTCGAGAGGCCAGGCGGGACGATCTCATTCTGCGCGCTCCATGGAGCGCCGCTGTTCGGACTAGCCGGAGCACTCTTTGAACTGAGATTTTCGGTTGCCGGATGCGACGCACCATGAGCGGGCGCGGTTGATGATCCGTAGGACGAGACACCGGAGGCATCGGCACTTCCCTCGGTCGTATCCGCCGAGTCGCGTGCGAAGGTGCCCGACTTGGCAGACGTCCCGGAGCCCGTCCGAAAGTGTGCGAATTGGAAGCTCAAGCCGTCATCGGCCGAAGCGCTCCAAACGTGGGCTGTGCCGGGCGAACTCTCGCTCGCGTGGTCCCGGCTCTCACTCGGATCAGTCTCATCGATGTTGGCCGCCGATATCAGCGCCTGTTCGAGCTGCTCCAGGGTGACGGCGACAGCTGCGCCATCTGTGGGATGAACGACATCCGCATCTGCGACGGATACAATTCCCTGAAGATGAACTTCCAGCAGCGCGCGATCCCCGACATCAAGCACACGATCAGTCGGATTCACGTAGACGATCGTTTGATTGGTTGCGGGATCGTAGATCCAGGCAAGGGTATGTGGCGGGATCGATTTGACCGCGGCCGTCAAATGCAGACAAGCGAGCGCCCCGAAAGCCGCAAGATTGATCCTGTTCGGTCCTGAGGCGGAATCCAGGATGGAATCGGAAGAGCCGGATTTGGTATCGACCGCATCGCGATGAACGACGTTCTCGACTTTGCCATCCGGCAATTGATCGAGCCCATCTCCGCCGGAAGCGGAAGCAGGACCAAGATCCAACACGCCGTCAATTTTCTGGCCGCTGTCGCTCGCGGCATCCGGGCCGACCCGCCCTCGAACGTCCTGCTGCGGGACGTCAATGCTTCCGGTCGCAAAGCCGGCAGCCCGGCCAAAATCGTGCGCAAGGATATCCGAAGTTGAGTTCGCTGGGTGCAAGCTCGCTGGATGCAAGCTCGCTGGCTGATTGGCGTCGACATGCGTGATCGCGGCGAGCTTGGTCGTCGCGGTCTCGCCAACGCCGTCCAGGAGGCTGTCGATCGATGTGTGATCCAACTCATGTGACTGCGCGGCGAGATGGGGATCGCTCATGGCGTAGATCAACGCGCCGGCAACAGCGGCGAAGGTGCCATAGCCTCCGGGGATCGGCGTCGGTTGGAAAGCAAGCCGCGGAAGGTGATCTTCCACCCGAAGGACACCTCCGCTTGAAGCGTCGTGGGATTCCCGCGGCAAAAGCGCATCAAGGCTCGGCGTGTTCGATCCAGCAGCGCCGCCCTGCTTTAACGCGTTCAAGCCAGGGACTTGTGAGCCAAGCAGCTGCTCCGCCACGCGCAGCGCTTCCATTGCCGCGCTCGGGTTCGCGGCCTGGCTTGCCTTGGCCAGCAAGTCCCTCTCGGTGAGCGCGGTCGCTTCGCCGGATGTCGAGATGATGAGATGCGCGAGGATGGCTTTTTTCCAGACCTCAAAGCCGGCGTGCTCGTCGCTCCGACCGGGGCCATCGTCATGCGCAAAATTGTCCTCGGCTTCCGACGCCTTGAGTTCGTCCGCAATCGCGAATGCCAGAAAGGCCAGTGCGAGCGCGCTGAAGCCGGAGGTGCGTTGCAACCATGAGATGGTCGCAAGCACCGTTCTGTTGGTGATCTCCAGCTTTTGGAAGATATTGTGCAAGTGGACCTTGACTGTCCCCTGGGAAACGTCGAGCCGACGCGCGATCTCCTTGTTCGACATCCCTTCCGCGACCAGTCGGACAATCTGACGTTCCCGGCTCGTCAATCGCTCCAGCATTTTTTCGAGCTTGCCGCCGCCGTCATCGTCCTGCCCGGTGGGCACGAGATCGGTCTGTTCCAGCGACACGCCGCTCTTCGCCATCAGCCGCAGCGATCGCAGCATGGCGCCGGGAGCGGCATATTTCGAGATTGCGCTGCAGGCGCCCGCGGCAATCGCTGCGGTCAGATCGTGGTCGGCATCGGATTCGGTAAAGAACACCAGGCGCGTGGAGAGCTTCTCGGCTTTCACGACCGTAAGAATGTCGGATGCCGTAAGGTCCGGCAGGGTGTCGGCAATGAGCGCGACGTCGGGCGACAGATTCCGGATCGCCTCGAGGCAGCTTGCCCCGTCGCTTGCGGACGCGACAACATCGAAGTCCTGCTGCGTCCCGAGGACCGACCTCAGTCCCTGCAGGACGATTGGTTGCCGATCAACCAGCACAAGCCGGATGGGTTTGAGGATCCCCTGCTTGGCGGACGCATCCAACATCGACTTTGCCTCGGCCCGGTCCTCTATGTCCTTCGGCATATGGCCGTGGCCGGGTGGGATAATAAAATACAAGCAATCGATTTGGTTCCCCCTGGCTTGAATCAGTTTGGACGGCACCCAGTGACAAATATCTCCTTTGACCCCATGGCCGTTGCGGTCGACTGGCTTGACGCCTATCGCGCCGGCGACATCGATGCGATCCTGGACCTTCATGCCGACGATGCCGTGGTGCACTGCGGCTGCAGCGGCGTCCAGACCGTCACCGGCCGCGAAGCACTTCGCGCCTATTGGATCGAGCACCTCCGAAAATATCCAGCGGACACGTTGGACGATCTCAATCCTTCGGACCGGGGAACCGTGATCTCCTACCTCACCAGTGCGGGCGTCATGAGCGCGGTTCTGGCGTTTGACACCTCCGGCAGGATCAAGGTCCTGGACTGCAGTCCCCTGCCCTAGACCCTGGAGTCCTTCGGGGCGATCCGGGCCGGCATCCGGGGTGTCTCCGCAGCTAGCTGCCGAAGATGATGCGCAAGGCGATCACGATGACCGCCGAGATGAGAAACGAAATCGCCAGCAGCGTCCAACTCGGCCTTGTGCTTCCGCGGGCTACGCGCGCGACGAGCATCTTCATGCTCGTCAACATTCGTCGCTGGGAAGCCGGGACAGGTAGGCTATCCCGAAGCCGACGAGCTCTTCGTCATCGCTCTCGCGCTCTTCCCTTCTCCTGAGCAAATGGCGTTCCAGCAGGCATCGCCGACTGTCGCATGCGTCGACGTCGGGATGCCGCGCCCGGTACACTGTCCAGGCCGTTTCGGCGGCGTTCTTCAAGACGTCGTCCACGATGCTTGCTCTCCAGAACAGCGGATCCATCGCTGCCAACTCAAGGCACCTGCTGATGTTTCCAATTTTTCCCGATATCTTTGGTCGAACGGACGACATCGCGCGGGACGGTTTTGGACTCTCATGCAGCGAATTGGCTCTTGGCGGGGACGATCTTTCACTTGGCAACCATTACCTATTTTTCCCGTTATCTCCGGGGCGGAAGTCATGCGATGTGAAAGGGTATCTCGATGAACAAAATCGCAATGTCGGCGCTGATGGCCGGCGCTCTTGGTTTGAGCTCGATCGCTGCGACGTCTCCAGCTGAAGCCCACTGGCGAGGCTGGGGACCGGGACTTGCCGGCGGCCTTGTCGCAGGTGCCGTGATCGGCGGACTTGCCTCCTCGGCATATGGATGGGGCCCCGGCCATGGCTACTACGACGGCTACGGTCCGGGCTATTACGGTGCCGGCTATTATGGCGGCCCTTACGCCTACGATTATGCGTACGATGCACCGTATCGTTGGGGCGGCGGATACACCACGACCACCTACTACACCCAGCCCGTTTCCTACGGTTATCGCTATCGCCGCGTCGTGCGCCCCGCCTACGCCTATTACCCCCGATCATATCCCGTCGTGCGGCATCGTTGGCACCATCACCACCGCTAAGGGCTGCGCGTCGTCCCGAACGGCCGCGCTCCCAATGAGCGCGGCCTTTTTCGATGAGGCGCGCGTCTTGCTAGGTTCGCGGCGCCGGCTGCGGCGGCGCAGCAGGTTGCTGTGAAGGTGCGGCGGGCGGCTTGGGCGGCTCCGCCGTCGTGACAGAATCTCCCCCGCCATGAGGTACACAGGTCCCGACGTTGCTCAGCAATCTTTTCGCCTCGAGTTCGCGGGCTTTCCTGTAATCGCTACGCCGGTCGATTCTTGCCGCAGCCACGCGGTCCCAGGCCTCGAACGCGTCAGAGTAATGCTGTCGCATTTGCGCCTCGGCGGACAGGCAGTCGCTGAACTTGTCGAACACGAGATCGGTATTGACGGGCGCGACGCCACCGACGAGGACCACAAGCATCCATTTCATGGTGTCCGCCTACGTTCGCGCCTGCACACCGGAATGGTGATGCGTCGGCAAAGCTCCGGGCTGCGTCGCCGCCGGTCTGAAAAAAAGGGGCCCCAGCTCGCGGGGATATTGGGGGGCATTGGAGCTGGGGCCATCGGGGTCACCCTTGGGGCTGTCTCTTATACACATCTCGTGGCTCAATACGAGGAGAAAGTATTGGAAACCAAACACCGCATTCTGCGCCGGCTGGCTCGTCAGCTCGGTCAGCAAATCATTCCCTATCCAGCCACCGGCGCCTAATCGGTGTTCATGGAGAGGAGACCGCGAAAGCGGTCGTCTCGAAGGACGAGGCGCGCGCTCAGGTCTCGCAAGCGCCATGCGATAGCCCTGCCCGCAAGCGGGAGAGGTGCACTACCCTCGCGGCGACAGCTTCATCTCTTAACGTTTGAACCGCTATCCTTCCCCGGCCGACGAATGGTCGCTGCACGATGGGGGAACGATGATCCTGCAATCACTGGCCGGCCTGCCCGCCTTCCTGGTCTATTTCTGCACCGGGCTGATCGCGGTCGTGGCCTATCTGTTCGTCTACACCCGCATCACCGCGCACAACGAATTCCAGCTCATTCGCGACAATCAGCCGGCCGCGGCGATCGCGCTCGGCCTCAGCCTGCTCGGCTTCGTGGCACCACTGGTCAGCGCCATCGCGCATTCGGCCAACGTGCTGGACTGCCTGATCTGGGCGACGATCGCGCTGATCGTGCAGGTCATCGTGTTCTATCTCGTCAGGGTGCCGGTGCCGAACCTGTCCGAGCGGATCGATGCCGGCGAACTTGCGCCCGCGATCTGGCTCGGCCTGGCCTCGCTTGCGGCCGGCCTCCTCAACGCTGCCAGCATGATCTATTGAGATGGCGGACAGATCCTCCAAGAAGGAATTCGGCAAGCGCCGGCCGGTGGCCGAGAAACCGCCTCCGCGTCCGCCGGTGAAGCGCTCCGGCCATGTCGCCCTGCTGGTGATGGGCACGATCGCTGTCGGCACCACCGCCTACACCTTGATGCCGCGGCAAAACTGCGAGCCGACCCCTGGCGCCGTGCCGGGGCAGACCACCACGACATGCAGTAGTAGCAGCAGCGGCAGCTCTTCGGGCAGCAGCTCGCGCTGGTCGTCGCGATCGAGCTTGTTCAGCAGCGATTCGTCGAGCCATTCATCGTCGGCAACCTCATCCGATTCCGGCCACAGCAGCGTGAGCCGCGGCGGCTTCGGCTCGTTCGGCCACGGCTTCTCCGGCGGCGGCTGATCCATGCAGCGCATCACTTGCCTCGAGCGCGACGACTGGCGAGAGACCGCGGCGCAATGCGGCTTCGTCTTCCACACCATCGACGGCGAACGCTATTGGGACGAGCGTGCCTATTACGGCTTCACGCTCGACGAGATCGAGCGCGGCATCGAAACGCCGACCGGCGAGATCGAGGCGATGTGCCTCGAGCTTGCCGGCCGCGTCATCGGCGACGAGCGCCATCTGCAGCGTTTGCAGATACCGGAAGCGTTCTGGAACTTGATTGCCGAAAGCTGGCGGCGCGACGATCACAGCCTCTATGGCCGTCTCGATCTGAAGTACGACGGCAAGTCGCCGGCCAAGCTGCTCGAATACAACGCGGATACGCCGACTTCGCTGTTCGAGGCTGCCGTCTTCCAATGGACCTGGCTCGAGCAGGCGATCGAACGCCGCATCGTCCCGGTTCGCGCCGATCAGTTCAACTCGATCCATGAACGGCTGATTGCGGCGTGGAAGGAGATTGCAGCAGGCCAGCATCTCCATCTCACCGGCACCACCGACAACGCCGAGGATGCCGGCACGCTCGCTTATCTCGAGGACACCGCGCGTCAGGCCGGGCTGTCGACTACCCTGCTCGACATCGAGCAAGTCGGCTGGCGCGACGAGGGCGGCGGCTTCGTCGATCTCGACGAGACCGACATCGCGCTCGCCTTCAAGCTGTATCCCTGGGAGTGGATGTTCCACGACGCCTTCGGCGCCAAGCTCAGGGGCGCGCCGACGCGCTGGATCGAGCCGCCATGGAAAGCCGTGCTCTCCAACAAGGGCATCTTGCCGCTGCTGTGGGAGATGTTTCCGAACCATCCCAACCTGCTGCCGGCGTTCTTCGAGGATGATCCGCGCGCTGCCGAGCTCGGCACGTCCTATGTGCGCAAGCCGCTGCTGTCGCGCGAAGGCGCCAACGTCACGCTGGTGTCCGGCGGGATGCCGCTCGACGAGCAGGCGGGCCCCTACGGCGCCGAAGGTTTCGTGCGCCAGGCGCTGTCACCGCTGCCGAACTTCTCGGGCTTCTATCCGGTGGTGGGAAGCTGGCTGGTGAATCACGAGCCGTGCGGATTGTCGATCCGGGAGGACGAGAGCCCGATCACGGGCAACCGCTCGCGGTTTCTGCCGCATGCGATTTTGTGAGTCGCGTTCTTTCCCTCTCCCCTTGTGGAAGAGGGTGGCTCGCCGCGAAGCGGCGAGACGGGTGAGGGGTCTCTATCCTCGCACACATCTCGCAATGGAGTTTGCTGAAGCAACCCCTCATCCGGCGCCATAGCCGAAGCTCCGCTTCGGCGTTCTTAAGGACGGCGGCCGAAGGCCGCCTATGCCACCTTCTCCCACAAGGGGAAGAAGGAAGAAAGAACTCACTTCGCCGCGGCGAGCTTCAGCGGCTGCGGCATCAATCCGCCCATCGGGCGGCCGGAGCGGGCGGGATTGAGCTGGTAGAGACCGCGACGGTCCGCGATGGGGCGGAACGCGTCGGTGATGCCGACGACGGATTCGGCGGCCCCCAGCAGCAGCGTGCCGTCGGCCTCCAGGGCCTTCGCCATCCGCTCGAAGATCACGGCCTTGGTGTCCTGGTCGAAATAGATCAGCACGTTGCGGCAGAAGATCACGTCGAACGTGCCGAGATGAGAGAAGTCCTGCAGCAGATTGAGCTGGCGGAACTGCACCATGGCGCGAATGTCGGCATTGAGCTGCCAGAGCTCGCCGGTCTGCTTGAAATATTTGACCAGCATCTGGATCGGCAGGCCGCGCTGCACCTCGAACTGGCTGTAGATTCCGGCCTTCGACTTCTCCAGCACCTCCTGCGACAGGTCGGTGGCGACGATCTCGATGCGCCAGCCGGCGAGAGCCGCGCCCATCTCCTTCACGCACATCGCGATCGAATAGGGCTCCTGCCCGGTCGAGGACGCCGCCGACCAGATGCGCAAGGATTTGCGCGCCGCGCGCGCCTGGATCAGGCCCGGCAGGATGGTGTCGCGTAAGTGATCGAACGGAATCTTGTCGCGGTAGAAGAAAGTCTCGTTGGTGGTCATGGCTTCGACCACGTCGGTCGCAAGCCGGCCGTCGCCGTTCCTGATCTTCAGCACCAGATCGGGAATGCCGGGAAGGCTCGCTTTGCGCGCCAGCGGCAACAGCCGGCTCTCGACCAGATATTGCTTGTCCGGCGACAGGTCGAGGCCGGAGCGCTCTTTCAGGAACTTGCGCAGATAGTCGTAATCGGTGGGTGTCACGAGCGGTCTCCCGCGAACAGGCGGTTGACCTTGGCGCCGATCTGGTTGAGCGGCAGGATGGCCGCGCAGATGCCGGCATTGGCCGCCGCGCCCGGCATGCCCCAGACCACGCTGGAGGCTTCGTCCTGCGCGATGACGCTGCCGCCGGCGGCAACGATGTCCTTGCCGCCGCGCATGCCGTCCGAGCCCATGCCCGTCAAGATCACGGAGAGAATGTTGCCGTGCCAGATGTCGATGGCGGAGATGAAGAGCGGGTCGACCGCGGGCTTGCAGAAATTGACCGCGGGACCGTCGTCGAGCGCGATCACGGTGTCCGCGCCGTTGCGTGCGACGCGCATGTGCTTGCCACCGGGCGCAAGATAGATCCGTCCCGGCTTCACCGGCTCGCCGTCGACCGCCTCGGCTGCCGGCCGGCGGCTCGAACGCGCCAGATGCTCGGCGAGGATGGTCGTGAAGGTCGGCGGCATGTGCTGGGTGATCAACACCGGAAAGCGGTCGATCACCGGGCCGAGCTCCGTGACGAGCGCCATCAGCGCCTGCGGACCGCCGGTCGAGGAGCCGATCAGCAGCACCTTGGGAGCCTGATTGGAGAACGGGCGAAGCGCCAGCGATCCCGACGGCGCGGCCGGCACGGTCGCAGCGGGCGCGGCGGGCCGCGCAACGGGACCGCGCGGGGCCGGAGCCGGGCTCGCGGGCGCCAGCGGCGGGCTCGCGACTGCGGACTTGCGCCGCAGCCGCGCGCCGAGATGACGGATCTTCTGGATCAGGTCGTGATGAAAGATATCCGCGGCCGACGCCTCGCGGGTCGATTCCGGCTTCGGAATGTAATCGGCCGCACCGAGCGACAACGCCTTGAAGCTGATTTCCGCGTTGCGGCGGGTCAGCGTCGAGGCCATGATGATGACCAGATCGCGCTTCTTCGCCAGCAGCCTCGGCAGCGCCGAAATGCCGTCGAGCTCGGGCATTTCGATGTCGAGTACCGCGACGTCAGGGTTGATGCGTTCGATCTGGTTGACCGCCTCGAGCCCGGTCCGCAGCGAGGCTGCGACCTCCATGTCGTGCTCGGCGCCGACCCAGCGCGAGATCAGACCGCGGATGACGACGGAATCGTCGACGATCATCACCCGCAGCGGCCCTGCTTCGCGCGACGCCGTCGTGCCCGAATTCCCTGCGAACGCAACACTCATTACTCACCAACTCAGACTGAAAGGGTACGGTTGAAAACGGGCGCCGAAGAATCCGGTCGGCCACCGGCGGATCGCTCAGATAAGGCCGACTTCCTGGAATTTCGCCGTGACGATATCCTTGTCGAACGGCTTCATGATGTATTCGTTGGCGCCGGCATGCAGCGCGCGCGCGATATGCGCGACGTCGTTCTCGGTGGTGCAGAACACCACCTTGGGCTGGTCGCCGCCGGGCATCCGCCTGAGATGGCCGAGAAACTCGTAACCGTCCATCACCGGCATGTTCCAGTCGAGCAGCACCGCGTCGGGCAAGCCGCGCTTGCAGGCTTCCAGTGCCTTCTCACCGTCCTCGGCTTCGAGGATCTGGAAGTCGAGGCCCTCCAGGATGCGGCGCGCAACCTTGCGGATGACGCTGGAATCATCAACGACGAGACAAGTGCGCATGTGAACCTCTGCTTCCTCCCCCCGTTGGGGGGCACTTCCAATTGCAGGTCCGCCGGCGGTGAGGCCGCGGTATCAGGCCGCCATCATCTCGGGCGCGAGCTCGAGGACGCGATCGACGTCGAGGACGACCATGAGCTGTCCGTCGAGGCGGTGGACGCCGCCGGCGAGCTTGGCCATGCGGGGATCGAGGTTGACGGGGTTCTCTTCCATGCCGGCTTCGGGCAGGCGCAGCACCTCGCCGATCTGGTCGATCAGCAGGCCGTAGGATTCGCCGCGCAGGTCGACGCCGACCGCCATCGGCACCTTGCCGTCCTCGGGCTGCGGCAGGCCGAGACGGGCGCGCATGTCGACCACGGTGACGATGCGGCCGCGCAGATTGAGCAACTGGTTGGCGATGGACGCGCCCTCGCCGGCGCCCTCGTCGGCCATCGACTTCTTCGGCGCGGCCTTCTCCCTGGCGGGTTTTGCGTCCTTGGCGGCCGGCGCTTCGGGAGCGGGCTCGGCCTTCACCTCGGGCTTCACTTCGGCCTTGGCCACCGGCGCAGGCACCGGCGCTTCGATCGCGGTCTCGCGGAAGGCGCGCTCCAGCTCGTCGAGCGAGACCTCGCCGGGACGGAGCGGACGCTCCAGGGTCTGGTCGATCAGCGTGCCGGTCGCCATCTCCTTGGCGGGCGCAGCGACCGGGGCTTCCGGCACCAGCGGCGGGGCGTCGGCGACGGGAGCCGCCGCGATTGCACCTGCTGCCGGCATCGGCTGCGCCGACGCTGACATCGCCGCCATGCCCTGCTCGACCATCGCTTCCAGCTTGTCGATGAGGTCGCGGTCGTTACCCTCGGGCTCGGCCTCGGTGGCTTCGAGCCCTGCGAGGATCTCCTTGATGCGGTCGATCGAGGACAGGATCACCGTCACGGCCTCGGCCGTCACCGGCATGCCGTCGCGGAATTTGCCCATCAGGGTCTCGCCGGCATGAGCCAGCGCTTCCAGCCGCGGCAGGCCGAGGAAGCCGCAAGTGCCCTTGATGGTGTGGACCAGGCGGAAGATGTTATCCAGGATCTTGGCGTTGTTCGGCTCCTGCTCGAACTTCACCAATTGATTGTCCACGGTGTCCAGGCTCTCGCTGGTCTCCGTCAGAAACTCCCGCAACAGATCATCCATGAAAAAGGCCTTCATACAGGAAGGGCGCGCACGAGGTGTGATGCGCCATTTCGGAATGATGCCAGCTTCACCGCAAAGCGTTTAATATTGGTTGAGTATGTGCAAAAGAACGGAACCAACAAAGAGATAAGGCGCTCCGGACAAGCCGAAGCGCCTCGTAAAGATTTGCTTAAGAGGCCGGACGCGACGCGACGTTTACGAAGCGGTAACGGTGATGGCTTCGCCTTCCGGCGCGAGCTTCACGGTGAGCCCGCAGGCCTGCGCCAGCAGCCGCGTATAATAAGGCTGGATCGCGTGCGCATCGGCGGCCGGCCCGCGCTCGCCGCTCAGCAGCTCGGAGATGTTCTGCGGCAGGCGCGCGTTGTGACCGGTCGCGGTAATGCGAAAGCTCATCGTCTCGCCCTCGCCGATCGGGTCGATCGTCAGCATGCCGCCGCGCGGGATCGTGTGCTGGGCGACGACCAGCATGTTGAGCAGCAGCTTGACGCGGTTCTTCGGCAGGAGGAGCCGCGGCAGATTCCATGTGATCGAGCACTTGCCGTCCTCGATGTGGCCTTTCGCCATGGTCTGGGCATCGCCGAGATCGATCTGCGCGCCGGAGGAGCCGGCCGCGCCGAAGGCAAGACGGCAGAACTGGAGCCGGGCCGAGGCGGTCTTGGCGCTCTTGCGGATCAGGTCGAGCGCGAACTCGCGGTCTTCGGGCTTGGGATCGTCGTCGAGCACCTCGAGGCCGTTGACGATGGCGCCGACGGGGCTGATGAGATCGTGGCAGACCCGCGAGCACAGCAGCGCGGCGAGTTCGAGCATATCGGGAGCAGTAGCGGTCGCGGGCGACGAGGCGTCAGACATATAAAGGGGTCCTGGAGGGTTCCTGGAATTGCACGGCGCTGGACGCCGCGAATCACGCATGCTTGACGGATGCTGCGGGTTCTAACATTCGCCAGCCCGCGGCAGCTAGCTTGCGATCGGGTCGAGGCGGACATAAGCCCGATCAATCGATCGGGCCGAATCAGTCCAGAAGGAACGAATTGCCGATGATTGAGGCATCCAGGTGAAGCGGATCATCGACGGCGCGGCCGCCTCCGGGCTGATGGAGCCGCTGACGGCGCTGGTCGTGAAGGCGGGCGAGGCGATCCTGTCGGTCAACCGCGCGGCGATGCAGGTCGAGGGCAAGCAGGATGGCTCGCCCGTGACCGAGGCCGACCTCGCCGCCGACCGCATCATTGCCGAGGGCCTGGCCCAGCTCGCAGACGACGTCCCGACGCTCTCGGAAGAGCGGGCCCAGCTCGCCTCGCCGCCGTTTGACGCCAGCTTCTTCCTGATCGATCCGCTCGACGGCACCAAGGAGTTCGTCGCCGGTCGTGACGAGTTCACCGTCAACCTCGCCCTGGTGACGTCAGGCGTGCCGCTGCTCGGCATCGTCAGCGCGCCCGCGCTCGGCGTGCTCTGGCGGGGCATCGTCGGCCGCGGCGCCGAGCGCGTAAGGTTTGACGGCGCGACCATCGGCGCGGCCGAGCCGATCCACACCCGCAAGCTGCCGGCGCGAGGCGAGCCCTGGATCGCAGCGGTGAGCCGCTCGCATGGCGATCCCAGGAGCGAGGCCTTCATCGATGGCAGGCCCAACGCCGTGCGCAAGACCTGCGGCTCGGCCGTGAAATTCGGCCGGATCGCGGAAGGCAGCGCCGACATCTATCCCCGCTTCGGGCCCACCTGTGAATGGGACGTCGGGGCCGGTGCTGCGGTCGTGACCGCGGCCGGCGGCAGGGTGACCGACGGCCAAGGCGGCGAGCTGCGCTTCGGTGCGCGGCAGGCGAACGGCTTCATCATCCCGGAATTCGTCGCCTGGGGCGATCCGCATGCGGTAAGCCGCTACTGACCGAGCTGTTCCAGAAGCGCCGGCCAGCGCTTGCCGACCTCATAGAGGAACCGTTCCGGATTGGCGGCGAAGGCGTCACGATTGGCTTCCCGGCTGAACAAATACAGCCGCTGCGCCGCGATCGCGAAGAAACGGGGATTGCCGGCGATGGTGACGCCGCGGGCGATATCGGCGGGATCGTAGCCGCCGAATTGCGGTCCATAGATTTCGGGATGGGCCAGGAAGGAGGCGCGGTTGCCCTCGTTGCGGAAGCGCCAGACCGCGCCCCACAGGTTCGCCTCGAACTCCGCCGTGCCCTGCACCGCCTGGCCATCGACGAAATAGGCGACGGGGTCGAAGCCTTCGATGGCGACGCCGGTGAAACGGTTGACGACGACCCGCTCGGTGGTGGCGGCCTCGGCCGGCAAGCCGGAGCCGGCGGTCCATATGCCCGACAGCAGGCAGACCAGGAGCCCGATCAAGGCGATTCCGGGGCGCAAAGGGCTATCTTCCTGCCGTTGTGCCGTCATAGTTGCTACGGATAACATCCGAGTCGAGGGGACATCCGGCGCAACCTAGAGCCATGCCTGTTGGCGTCAGGTTAAGGAAGCGACCGGATTCGGTACCAGGGGTTCTTTCATGACTTTCGCATCACGCCTTGCTGCGCTCGCGCTTGCCGCGATGGTCGGCTGGATCGTGCCGGCTTCGGCCCAGACGGCGCCGCCGCCGGACCTGCCGCCGCCGCAGCGGACCCCGACGCCCAGCACCTACGGACCGGACGAGCTCGTCACGGCCGGCCACCGCTTCTTCGGCAACGTCTCGCGCGGGCTCGCCTCGATCATCGAGAAGGCGGTCAGCCAATGGGGCCTGCCCAACGGCTACATCCTGGGTGAGGAAGGTTCCGGCGCCTTCGTCGCCGGCCTGCGCTACGGCGAAGGCACGCTCTACACCAAGAATGCCGGGGATCTGCGCGTCTACTGGCAGGGCCCCTCGCTCGGCTTCGACTGGGGCGGCGACGGCGCGCGCACCATGACGCTGGTCTACAACCTGCCCGCCACCAACGCGATCTACCAGCGCTTCGCCGGCCTCGACGGCTCGGCCTATATCATCGGCGGCTTCGGCATGACGGCGCTCACCGCCAACAACATCGTGCTGGTGCCGATCCGCTCGGGCTTGGGCTTACGGCTGGGCGCCAATATCGGCTATCTCAAATACACCCCGCGGGCGACCTGGAACCCGTTCTAGGTCCTTCTGCTCCCATCCGGTTACGGATCAAGGTTAACGACAGGCCGGGGCTGGCTTTCCGCCGGCGCCCCATGGCATGGTCGTTGGTGAATTTTTCCTTAAGCTTGGGAGTTCTGCCCCATGGTCGAACCGATCATGTACCTGGCGATCGGTTTCCTGCTGTCGATGCTGTGCGGGCTCGCCATCGTGCCGCTGGTGCATAACCGCGCCGTGCGCCTGACCACGCGCCGGCTGGAGGCCGCCACGCCGCTGTCGATGGCGGAGATCCAGGCCGACAAGGACCAGCTCCGCGCCGAATTCGCCATGTCGGCGCGGCGGCTCGAGATGAGCGTCGACCAGCTCAAGAACAAGACCACGAGCCAGCTCGCCGAGCTCGGCAAGAAGAGCGACGCCATCAACCGCATGAAGATCGAGCTCGGCGAGAAGAACGCCACGATCTTCGCGCTCGAGGCGCGCGAGAAAGCGGTGAAGGAGCAGCTCCGCGCGACCGAAGAGGAATTCAACACCAAGACCGCAGCCTTGCGCGAAGCCGAGATCGCGCTGGCCGACAAGCAGGCCGAGCTCGCCAGGATCAACTCTGAACTCTCCGATCGCTCGATGATGGCGGAGAGCCGCCAGGTCGAACTGCTCGCCGTGCGCGCGCAGATCGAGGAATTGAAGAACCGCGTCGGCGACGCCGAGAAGGAATTTGCCGCCACCCAGGCGCGCCTCGCGCAGGAGCGCACCGAATCCGAGACCGCCTCGCGCGAGCTCGGCGAGGCGCGTGGCCGGGTCGAGAATCTCAGCCAGCGCGTCACCGAGCTCGATCGCCAGCTGCTGTTGCAGGTCAAGGAAGCCGAGATGCTGTCCGGCCGCGTCACCGATCTCGAAGGCCGCCTCGCCACGCAGGGCAAGTTGCTCGCCGAGCGCGAATACGAGAACAACCAGCTGCGCCAGGCCAATGAAGCGGCCGAGCGCACCATCAAGGACCTGCGCGTCGACATCGCCGGCTTGAGCAGCGCGAAGTCGTCGGCCGCCGTCGAGACCCTGCGCGCGGAAAAGACCGCGCTCGAGGCGCAGCTCCGCACCGCGCGCGAGGAGCGCGCCAAGCTGCAGCGCGACGTCAACGCGATCCAGCAGCAGGCGGAGAGCTCCTGGGCGACCGAGCGCATGGAGAACGCGCTGTTGCGCGAGCGCATCAACGACATCGCCGCCGAGGTGGCCAAGCTCGCGATGCAGCTCGAAGGCCCGAACTCGCCGATCGAGGCGCTGCTGGCGGCCGAAGCCGGCCAGCCGCCGAAGCCGGCGCCGCGCCCGGCCAACGACGCCGCGACCAATGGCGCGCCGAGCCTGCCGGAAGGCGGCGGAACGCTGGCCGAGCGGATCCGGGCGCTGCAGGCCCACGCCTCCCGCGCCCGCCAGCAGGGCGCGTAAGCGGCCCGAATCGCGCCTCCGCGCGGCGCATCCGGTGACCGGGGCGAGGTTTTCCGACCTCGCGGCACCTGGAAACTTGACACCTCAAGCCCGCACTTCTAAATCGCGGGCTCCGATGCGCCGGCCGGCCGACAAGGTCCGGCCGCCTGCATGATGGTCCCGGGCGCATAGCTCAGCGGGAGAGCGTTCCCTTCACACGGGAGAGGTCCAAGGTTCGATCCCTTGTGCGCCCACCACGCTTCGCCAAGAGGCTTCGCGTGGCGCAGCCACGTCCAATCATGGCGAAGCGGGTCCGAGCGTAGCTCGAAACGTTTAGACGGACTGGGGCGCTTGCTCCCGCTCCGGCAAAATCGCGAAAACAACCCCATGCACAGTAGCCGGCCTCAGTTGGATCAAGGGGTTACGGCTTTCCCGAATCCACCTCTTTGCCATGGGGCAAAACAAGCGCATACTAGTGATCAACCCCACCTAAAACATGCGGCTTACGTGTGAAGAGTTTTGCAGCCGGCAATGGTCTAAGCGAGCTTCATATCCTAATGGGGCCCTACTCAACCTAAATCTCGCTCCTTAAAGAGCCCATGGCCAAGTTCGGTCGAAATCAACCCTGCCACTGCGGCAGCGGAAAAAAATACAAGCACTGCCACGGTTCGTACCGTGGGTCGCCCGATCCTTTGCCCAATCCGCTGCCCTATTTCCTCCCTCCCGAACCTGACGCGAGCGCCGAGGTGATCCGGCTGCAGCAGCAAGGCAAAGGGAGGCCCATCATCAGCTTTAGGGCCGCAAATCAGCAGATAGTTTCCGTCGGCAACGACGTTCACTGGTCTAGCAAATGGAAGACATTCCCCGACTTTCTGCTCGACTACATCAAGATCAAGCTTGGGCCCGAGTGGGCCGCGGGAGAACTCGCTAAATCGAGTGCAGAACAGCACCCGCTCATGCAGTGGGCGCATCTCTGTTACGAGCACCAAAAGAAGACAATTAAGAACGCCGGTGAAGTCGCGTCCGCCCCGGTCACCGGCGCCGTTGCTGCGTATCTCGGTACCGCGTACGCACTGTATTTGCTACAACACAATGTCGAGCTGCAGGAACGGCTATTGTGCCGCCTTAAAGACATAGGACAGTTTCAGGGCGCCTACTACGAACTGATCGTCGCCAGCACTCTTATTCGGGCCGGCTTCAAGTTAACGTTGGAAGACGAGACAGATGGCAACAATAAGCACTGCGAATTCGCTGCTATCTCAAGCGCAACTGGCAAACGGTATTGGGTCGAGGCCAAAATGCGATCTGTCGCGGGGCTACTCGGCAAGAGCGAGGCGGACGGCGGCGCTGATGACAAGCCACTGCAACGGTTGATACCGCATCTCAATGATGCGCTTGCTAAGCCGGCGGCAGATGATCGTCTAATTTTTATCGACCTCAACGTCCCGACAAAGGTTATCGCCAGCGGAAACCCTCACTGGCTTGAACCCGCGATAAGGCGGCTTGAGCGTTATGAACGCCTTGAAAATGTGGCGGAGGCTAAGGCGCTGATATTCGTTACGAACGCAGACTTTCATCGCGCTCCGAACGATTTTCCAGCGATGGCCGCGGCTCCTTTTGGATTAGGCTTCCCCGACTTCAACAGGTCGGGGCGTATAAGAGTCACCGATCTGTATCGAGCAAGAAGGAAATTTGTTGACGCGTTCGACATCTGCACCGCCCTGCAACACTATCTAGTATTTCCAACTACCTTCGATGGGCGCCTGCCTTCCGATACCTATGGCCAACCGACGTCGGCACGGGTGAGAATCGGCCAAACTTACTTTTTTCCTGAGGCCGGCAATGTTACCGGCACGGTAACATCAGTTCTCGTTCAGGAAGATAAGAAGCAGGCCATAATCGCTGTTCAGACTGATAAGGGCAGCGCGCTATTAGCCGCACCCATGACTAATACGGATTTAGCTGAGTGGAAGGAGTTCGGCGACGCAATCTTTGGTGAAACGCGTAAACGATCAGGCCCTGCCAAGGATCGGTATGACATGTTCGAGTTCTTTGTCGATGCTTACAAAAAACTATCTCGGGACGAGTTGTTGAGGCGCTGCGCGGCTAGCGATGAAGACCTGACACAATTGACCGATGAGGATTTGCTCCTGATGTATTGCGAGGCAATGGTGGCGAGTTTGCCGGAGGCGTAGTGCCCCCGGGTCGCAATGAAGCTGACGACAACCCTTTTCTTCATCAGCGTCCCCACGAATCTCATACGTCATGCAATTGGTCTGACATTATCCATTTTTGACTGGTTGTATGTGATCCACCTGCAACACCTGGGGGCGACTTTGCCAAGGCGCGCGGGCACTTGGAGCGCGTCCCGGGGCATTCGCAAGGATTGGCACATGGCGATCATCTTCATCACCGGCAGCACCGATGGCCTCGGCCGGGCGGCAGCGCAATCGCTGCTCGATCAAGGACACCGCGTGGTGCTGCACGCGCGCTCGGCCGATCGAGCCGACGCACTCGGCGAACTGAGGTCGCGCTGCACGGGCATCGCGATCGGCGATCTCACAAGCGCGGCCGAGACGAAGGCAGTCGCCGAGCAAGTCAATGCGATCGGGCGCATGGACGCGGTCATCCACAACGCCGGCGTCTACACGCGGCCGAACCGTGGCACGACGCCGGAAGGACATGCCGAAACGCTCGCGATCAACACGCTTGCGCCTTACATGCTGACGGCGCTGATCGAACGGCCGAGCCGATTGGTATATCTCAGCAGCGGATTGCACCAGGGCGGAGAAGGTTCCCTCGACGACCTCGACTGGACCAGGCGCCCCTGGGATGCGGCCAAGGCCTATGCCGAGAGCAAGCTGCACGTGGTCGCGCTCGCCTTCGCGCTGGCGCGGCGCTGGCCCAAGGTCCTCTGCAACGCCGTCGATCCCGGCTGGGTGCGCACGAGGATGGGCGGCGCAGGCGCGCCGGTCGATATCGACACCGGGCAACGGACGCAAACCTGGCTGGCGGTCAGCGAGGATTCCGCGGCCCTGGTCAGCGGACACTATTGGCATCATCTCGAGCAGCAGCAGCCGGCCAGCGAGGCGGCGGATCCGACGTTTCAGGACGCGTTGATCGGCAAATTGAGCGCGCTGACGGGCGTTGAGCTGACGGAGGTGTGAGGAACAACGCTGCGGCAAGCGGAGGTGTGCTCCCTCTCCCGCTTGCGGGCTACGGCATTCACACATCGTTGTTGAAGACCGAAAGGATGTCTGATTCCGTGTCCATCCTGGACAGGAGGATGGCATGGAGCTCGGACTGGGACGGTTTGGCGACCGTCGCCTGGAAAAAGGGGGGCTATTACGGCAAGCCGGGTCCGGTCGTCATGCTTCAGGGTTGGCTCGAGTTCCAAGCCATGAAACGCGGCGCCCACCTCATGCTCCCCCCACGGGATAACCAGAGTGATGTGTGAATCCAGTAGCCCCGGCGGGAGAGGGTTGGGGAGAGGGTGTTTCCGCAATGGGACAATCCCCCAGAGGAGAGAACCCTCACCCGGCGCGCGGGACGATGCTTCGCATCGCCCGGACGCGCCGACCTCTACCGCAAGCGGGAGAGGTGAAGGAGCCGCAGCACGGTTCAATCCAACCAGCTCGCTTCACGCAGCCCGCTGTGTCCGCCAGGCCGTGTAGAGACCGGCCAGGGTCCCGATCGCGACCAGCGCGGCGGCCAGCAGCAGCTGCAATTCGCCATCATCGGTGGGGCCGACGGACGACACCAGACGGGTCACGATGACGAACAGAATACCGACGGCGGCCGCGGCGCCGACGCAGAGATAAGCGAGCTCCCGCATCAGATTGCGGCCGAGAAGCCCGAGCGCAGTGAAATACATCGCGCAGGCGTTGGGATGAATGAACAAGGCGATGCGCGCATAACGACCGTAGGCATCGAACAGCGATTCGCATCGGCGCAGGGCCGCCTTCGAGGCCACCCGCTGCAGGAACGGCCTGAAGAAACGAGCCTGTCCGTAGCTGAGAACGGCGCCGAGGATGATGGCGAGCCACGCCACGATGAAGACGGAGCCATCCACGGCCTTGGGACTGAGCGCCACCGACATCAGGATCAAGGCCGTTCCGGGAAAATAGCCGAAGTACGGGAACACCGCTTCCAGCAGCACGCAGACGAACATGAAGGCCGGAAACCATGCCGACCCGGTGGCGCCGTGGACGATCGCGTTCAAGTCGAACAGGCTCGTCCTGTACAGAACGAGGTACATGCACACGGCAAGGCCGGCCAGCGCGTAGAACGGCAACGCTCCCGATAGAAACCGTCTCATCCAACCATCGCGCTTCGTTTGGCGGAGACGACGGCCTCGCGCTGTTCCGGATCATGCTTTAGGCGAACGAGATCGATCCTGTCGATAGCGCGCATTGCTAGGCGATCGACAAAATCTCGATCTCCTGCGCGCCCGCCCCGACGACATCGCCCACCGCCTTGCCTATCAGCGACCGCGCCACCGGCGCGACGAAGGAGATCGTCCCCGCCTTCGGATCGGCTTCGTCCTCGCCGACGATGCGATAGGTCTGCACGCGGCCGTCGGCGCGGCTGAAGGTCACCGTGCTGCCGAAGGCAACGACATCGTTCGATACCGGATCGGGAACGAGCTGCGCCGTGCGCAGCCGCTCCGTCAGATAGCGGGCGTCGCGCAAGGGCACGGCCGATTGCCGCCGCTTCTCGTTGACGTCCTCGATGGCTTGCGCGGCTTCATAGGCCTCGCGGGCTTCTTGAAGCTGGGTCTGCAACGCCTGCAGGCCGGCTTCCGTCACGAGGTTGGGATGCGGCGAGATCGGGCGATCCGGCAACAGCGTCTCGGACGCGGTCTCGGCGCTTTCTTCCTTGGTAAAGGCGACGCTCAATGCAACAATCCTGTCGAACCGTTCCGGGGGCGGCGCCAGGCGACGCCGCTTGTCCCGGACTATATCTCAAGTTCGACGAAACGACGGAGCTTGAAGACGATATCCGGCAGGGCCTGGCGGAACCGCGTTGCATTCTGGAAGCTGGTCGAGAACGGCGCGAAGGTGATCATCGCGTTCCATTGCCGGTAGCCATAGACCGTGATCGAGGCCCCGTTTGCCGGAAAATCCTCCAGCTTGCGCAACTCGCCCTGCACGAGATCGGCGATCGCTTCGGCGGGCAGCAGCTGTCTGCCATCGCGCGTCGTGACGATCTTTGCAGGCTGCTCGACCGGCTCCATCTTGGCCGGTGCAGCGTCGGACGCATCCTCTTGCCGGATCGAGGTCGCCTCGGCGACGGGCGCGGAAACCGGTTCCGCTCCGTTCGCGGGCATTGTCGGCGGTGCCTCGGCGAGCGGCGGCGGTGCAACATTGTCTGCGCGCTTGTTGCCTCCGAGGATGCTGCTGATCATGGCCACAAGGCCAGCATCCTTCACGTCGTCACTCATCATTCCCCCCGGCTTCGGCCTACTCTAGCACTGCTCTCGCAGACCGCCACCGGGGATCTGCGAGCCGCGTCCGCCGGACAGAGGCGGTTCGTCGCAGACCCGTTGGTCGGAGGGCCCGGCCGTTCGAAAGCATCGTTCTTCGAAGCCAGCAGCGGCGCGACACCCAACATCCCGCCGTGCGATCCGTCACCGCTTATCGAACGGAATATACTGGTGGTACTGCTTGGGCACCGAGCTGCGATAGCGCGCGGGCACGGTGCCGGTGTCGACGGAGTGATCGATCTCCTGCTGCCGCGTCATCTTCTTCTTCGCCGGCTTCTTCGACGCGCTCTTCTTGGCGTCGGTCGGCTGGCTGGAGCTGTCGGTGGTCGCAGCCGGTGCCGGTGCCGGTGCCGCCGTCGTCGCCGGCGCGGTGGCTGTCGCCGCAGGCGCGGCGGTCCCGCCGGCGGCGGGCGCGGTCTGGGCCAGCGCGAGCGGTGTCTGCATGATGAGCGCCAGCGCCGCCGCAGCGGCCAGCAAGTATGACTTTTGCATCAGAACCTCCAAAATTGCCTGATCCCAACGGGCCGAAGCTAGGCCCGCGGCATCGACGCGTGCAAGTCTGTCAACATTAGGTCCGATCCCACGCGAGAACTGTGGCCGAGATCACATTGCTCGCCAGTCCGCTGCCGGTCTCGGACGACACGGCGACCGTCAAGGTCACCGGCAAGGCAGACGGGTCGTCGGTGATCACCCGGAGCGGGTCCTACCGGCATGGTTGCAGGTGCTACCCCGCGACGCCGAGGCCGGCCTCCGCGAGCCGCGCCGCGAACCAGCGCGACAGCGTGTCGTCGGCAGCGCTGCTGACATAGACTTCCGACATCGTCACCCGGTCCTTGTCCAGCACCAGCAGCACGCCGATCCAGTAGGGAAACCAGACGTGGACGTCGGTCAGCGCCCTCAGCTTGTGCTGGTCGTGCTCCAGCGGCGTGTGATTGCTCGCCTTGCGGATCTCGACGGCGAGCAGATTGTTCGGGATCTCGCGCTGATGCACGACGACATCGGGATAGATCGACTTTCCCAGATGATCGTCGGTCGAGATGATGGTGCCGTGGGGCAGATGCAGCGTGCGCTCGCCGAGCCGGTCGTAGTTGCAGTCGACCGACCAGCCGGCGAATTGCTTCTCCAGATGCACGGCGAAGCGGTGCGTCAGCGCGCGCTCGCCGATGTCCTTCTCGAACAGGAAGCCCTCGTGGGCGTAGAAGTCCCTGACAGCCGCGACCACCTTGTTCAGCTCGGTCTGCATCGTGCCTCCGGGCTCTCGGCGCTCCGCGTTGCGTACGCCCCTACATCTGGACTTCGATCAGCCGCGGCCCGGGCTCGGCGACGGCTTCGGCCAGCGCCTTGTTGAACTCGTCGGCATTGGTGACGGCGCGGCCAGGCACGCCCATGCCCTTGGCCAGCGCGACGAAATCCAGCGTCGGACGGTCGAGCCTGAGCATGTCGTTGGCGCGCTGGCCGGGCTCGCCGGCGCCGACATTGTCGAACTCGCCGCGCAGGATCTGGTAGATGCGGTTGGCGAACACGATGGTGACGATGTCGAGATTCTCGCGGGCCTGGGTCCACAGCGACTGGATCGTGTACATCGCGCTGCCGTCACCGACCATGGTGATGACCTTGCGGTCCGGGCAAGCGATCGCGGCACCGATCGACAGCGGCGTCGAGAAGCCGATCGAGCCGCCCATGTTCTGCAGCCAGTCGTGGGGAGCTGCCGCCGCGGTCGGCGGGAAGAAGCCGCGGCCGGTGGTCAGGGACTCGTCGACCATGATGGCGTTCTCGGGGATCGCGCACGCGATCGCCTGCGCGATCGAGGCGAACGTCAGCGCGCCGGTCGGCTTGACCAGCTCCTGCAGGGCCTGCGGCTTGACGTCCGCAGGCTTGGCCTTCACCGCGCCGGCGAGCGCCTCGAGCGCGGCGACCGAGTTCTCGCCCCAGGAGGTCATGCGATGGACCTCGCAGCCTTCCGGCTTGAGCATGCTCGGCTTGTTCGGATAGGCGAAGAAGGCCACGGGATCGTCGGACTCGACCAGCACGATGTGACGGAACTTGGCCAGCATCGGCAGCGCCTGCTCGATCACGTAATGGATGCGGTCGATCGAGAAGCGGCCGCGGCCGCGCGCCATCTTGGGCCGGAAGGTCGGGCCCATCACGGTGCAGCCGGTCTTGTTCGCGATGCGCTCGGCGAACGCCAGGCCCTGCTCGCTCAGCGCGCTGCCGGTCATCAGGAGCAGCGTGCCCTCGCCGTCGCCATGCAGGATCTTTGCGGCCTGCTCGACCGCCTGCGGCGAATAGCTCGCGCGCTGCTGCTCGGCCGGGACCTCGGCGATGCCGTCGGCCTCGTTCCAAGCGGTGTCGGCGGGCAGGATCAGGGTCGCGATCTGCGGCGGCGCGCTCTTGGCGGCGGCAATGGCCGCGGCGCCGTCAGCGGCGACCGATTTGGCATCCGGCGAGGTCCGGACCCAGGACGACATCGGCCGGGCCAGGCCCTCGATGTCGGAGGTCAGCGGCGCGTTGTAGCCGATGTGGTAGACCGCGTGCTGGCCGACGATGTTGACGATGCCGGAATTGGCCTTCTTGGCGTTGTGCAGATTGGCAAGGCCGTTGGCGAGGCCGGGGCCGAGATGCAGCAGGGTCGAGGCCGGCGTTCCCTTCATGCGGAAATAGCCGTCGGCCGCGCCCGTCACCACGCCCTCGAACAGGCCGAGCACGCAGCGCATGCCCGGCACGCGATCGAGCGCTGCGACAAAATGCATCTCGGAAGTGCCCGGGTTGGTGAAGCAGACGTCCACCCCGCCCTTGACCATCGTCCGCACCAGGCTTTCCGCACCGTTCATTCTTTTTGCTCCGCAACCGGTCGCTTCCGGCGATCCATGCGATCAATCATTGTTCGCGCGGCCCGTCAAAGCAAGAGCCGGCATCGCGGCCCTGCCCCGCATGACGATGCGCGGGTTTGGCTAATGCTCCGTTCCGGTGGAGTTGGAACGGAGTCTGACGTTCTTGAGCAAATTGACGCGGTTGCCGATTTGGTGACACCATCCGTTAAGGATGCCTGCCTCACGGGCCCGTGGCTTGCGAAATGCCCGCAAATATGGCCTGTGGCTTTCGTTGAATCGATTTTTTTCTGGGGGAAGCAATGATCCGGTTTTTTGCCGCGCAGATCGCCGCAATGGCGCTCGTGCTGGCCGGCACGGCCGACGCATCCGCGGCGGGAATGATAGACTTCACGGGCACCAGTTCCACCGGCTTTCTCGGCAGCGGCGCCAGCCCGATCCCCCGCACCACCGTCATGTACAACGGCAATTATGCGCCCGGCACGGTCGTGGTGAACACGGCCGAGCGCCGGCTCTATCTGGTGCTCGGGAACGGTCAGGCGCTGCGCTACGGCATCGGCGTCGGCCGCGACGGCTTCCGCTGGGGCGGGGTGCACAGGATCACCGCCAAGAAGGAATGGCCGGACTGGACGCCGCCCTCGCAGATGCTGGCCCGCCGCCCCGACCTGCCGCGCCACATGAAGGGCGGCATCGACAACCCGCTCGGCGCACGCGCGATGTATCTGGGCTCGACGCTCTATCGCATCCACGGCTCCAACGAGCCGGAGACGATCGGCCAGGCGGTCTCCTCGGGCTGCTTCCGCATGACCAACGACGACGTCAGCGATCTCTACAGCCGCGTTGCGGTCGGCACCCCCGTGGTGGTGCTGAACAACTAGAGCCAAGTGAGCTTGCGTAGAGTGGGCAAAGGCGCGAAGCGCCATGCCCACGATCTTTCCGATCCGGCCACAGATGCGTGGGCACGCTCCGCTTTGCCTGCCCTACGCACGCTCACTCCCTTGCGACAAACAACGCCGGGGAACCGCGGGACGTGTGACCTTGCGCCCTTGTGCGCGCGGCGTGAATGCGGCAGCGTCGCAGGATGATGAGCGCATTGAATCCGTCCTCGGCTGCCCTTCGTTCCGCCCTGCTGGCGTTGGCGGCGCTCACGTTGATGCCCGACATCACGGTCGCGGCTGCCGCCGGTGAATTGCCCGCAGTCTCCGCGCGCCAGCGCGCCGAGAGGAAGAGCTTTACCGACGGCGAGATCGTCGACGGCTTCCTGAAGACGGCGTTCGGCGCCGAATATCATCTCGCCGGCCGCGTCGACCGCATCCGCAAGTTCGACGGACCGGTGCGCGTCTACGCCGAGAGCGACCGCGCCGATCGCAAGGCGCAACTGGCCAAGGTCGTGGCCGACATCGGCAAGCGCGTGCAGCATCTCGACATAGCCATGACCGCGACCTCCGAAGCGGCCAATGTGCGGGTGAAGCTGGTGCGCGATCGCGACGTCTACCGCACCCTCACCAGCTTCTACGGCGCCGCCAAGGCGCGCGAGATCCGCTCCTCGCTCGACCCGCAATGCCTGTCCGGCTTCCGCAAGAACGACAATTTCGAGATCGAGCATTCCGACGTGATCCTCACCGTCGACAACGGCGATTTCGTCTTTCTCGACTGCGCCTATGAGGAGCTGCTGCAATCGCTCGGGCCGATCAACGACACCACGAGCGTGCCCTGGACCATGTTCAACGACAACGTCTCGATGGGCTATTTCGACGTCTACGACCAGTACATCCTCAATCTACTGTACGATCCCCGCATCAGGGCGGGCATGACCCTCGCCGAGGTCAAGGCCGTGCTGCCCGCCGTGCTCAAGGACGTGCGGGCGTGGGTGAAGCAGGTGAATGATCTGAAGGAGTGAGGTCTCTTTCTCTCTCCCCTCGCGGGAGAAAGAGAGGGCGCCTTGTAGGGTGGGTTAGCGTCAGCGTAACCCACCTCTTTCGTCTCCGCGTCCGCAGAGTGGTGGGTTACGCCCCACGGACTGCGCTTCGCGCATCCGCAGGGCTAACCCACCCTACCCCACCAGATCAGCCACCGTCGTCGCCGCCTTCAGGCCGGTGCCGGTGAGGACCGCGACCGTGGTTTCGTTCGCCTGGATGGCGCCAGCCGCGGACAGCTTGTCCAGCGCCGCCGCCGCGCTGGCGCTGGTCGGCTCCGTGAACAGGCCCTGGCGCGCAAGGCGGCGCAGCGCGGCGACGATCTCAGCTTCCGTGAGCGCAATGGTGCCGCCACCGCTCTCGCGCAGGGCGGCAATGATCTCACGCAGACGCAGCGGATGCTTGATGGCGGTGCCTTCGGCAATTGTCTTGCTTACCTCGCGCGCGACGGGCGTGTCGAGGCCGGCCTGAAAGCTCGCATCGACCGGCGAGCAGTTGAGCGGCTGCGCCGCGAACAGCCGCGGCAGCTTCGATATCTGCCCGGCCTTCTTGAGCTCGCGGAAGCCGAAGGCGCAGCCGAGCAGACTGCTGCCGGCGCCGACGGGAACGATGATGTTGTCGGGCGCGCGGAAGCCGAGGTCTTCCCAAATCTCGTAGGCGAGCGACTTGGTGCCCTCCAGAAAGAACGGCTGCCAATTGTGGCTGGCATAGAAGGTCTGGCTCGACTGGCGGATGGCCTCCGCCTCGGATTCCTCGCGCGGGCCTTCGACGAGCTGCACCGCCGCGCCATAGGCGCGCACTTGCGCGATCTTGGCCGGCGAGGTCGAGGCCGGCGCAAGAATCTTCACGCGCATGCCGCCGGCGGCCCCTAAGCCCGCCATCGACGAGCCGCCATTGCCGGAGGAATCTTCGAGAATGGCCGAGACGCCGATCTGGCGCAGGAACGACAGCATCACGGCGGAGCCGCGGTCCTTGAAGCTGCCGGTCGGGTTGAACCATTCCAGCTTGAACAACGGGCGCAGCTCGCCCCAATCTTGCTGAACCAGCGGCGTGCAGCCTTCGCCGAGCGTGATCGGGTTTGCGATCTCGACCGGCAGTGCGGCCCGGTAGCGCCAGAGCGAGCGCGTGCGACCATCGATATCGTCACGCGAGATGCCGGCTCCCGGCGTCACCAGCAGCGGCGTGCGCTCCTCCGAGCACCAGCGCGGCTGGTCGAGGGGATAGAGCTGTCCGTTGCGGGGGTCGATGTAGCTGGCGGGCATGGGAGTCTCCGGGGCAGAGCCGATCCGGTCGATATGTCCGAAGCTGCAGGTTTTATCCAGTCACCTGTTCGGGCCGCCGAGGCGACCGCCCGCCCTTCAAAAATGACAGCAATTACATAGATATAGCAAACATTCTGGCGCCGCTCTTCGATCCGGACGAGCGCGGGAATGGGTCGCGGCCGCCGCGCACGATTAACTTGTCTGTCGCTCGCCGCGGTTACAATATGTTGGATTGAGCTTGCGCCGCCGGTTCGGCCTCGCAAGCGAGCCAGGCCCGTCCCAGCGGCGGGCCGTTGGCTTTTTGGGAGCCTGGACATGAGCCGCGCCAACCGTACCGACCACATCCGCCTCACCTCGCATCCGGAGCCGGGCCGGACCTCCGCCTTTCCGATCCATTGGGGCGCAGGCGAGGCGCGCGCGCGTGGGCCGGTCATCGGCACGGTGTCGCGCGCCGGCGATCGCAACGTGATCGGCAGCCATGGCGGCTCCTACGCGATGTACCGTGCGCTCGCGGTGTCCGCCGGCGCGCTCGATCCGATTCGCCGGCCCGACCTCACCAACACCTTTCCGGCCGCGACCATCGGGCCGTTCGAGCAGTGGCGGGATCCGGCAAAGATCGTCGCGCTCGATCCCTGGGGGCATCTGGTCGCCGAAAACTTCCGCCAGGAGATCACTGAGGGCGCGGACATCCGGCCGAGCATCGCGGTGACGCGGGCGCGGCTGGACCTGCCGGAGATCCGCGAGGCGCTCGCCGCGAAACGGCTGCGCGCCGACGGCGAGGTCGTGCACGCCAATGGCAGCGTCTCCGTGGTGAAGATCGCGATCGATCCGGTCTGGTACCTGCCCGGCCTTGCGACGCGCTTCGGCACTGGCGAGACCGAGCTGCGCCGCACGCTGTTCGAGCAGACCGCCGGCATGTTTCCCGAACTGGTGACGCGTCCCGACATGAAGGTGTTCCTGCCGCCGATCGGCGGCACCACCGTCTACATGTTCGGCGACGTGACGAAACTGCCGGACCATCACACCAGGATCACCTGCCGCGTCCACGAC
Organism: Bradyrhizobium sp. WBOS08; assembly: GCF_024585125.1. Lineage (NCBI taxonomy): Bacteria > Pseudomonadati > Pseudomonadota > Alphaproteobacteria > Hyphomicrobiales > Nitrobacteraceae > Bradyrhizobium > Bradyrhizobium sp. WBOS08. The sequence continues at coordinate 1,624,218 of NZ_CP028988.1, forward strand.
GAGTGCAATGGCTCCGACGTGTTCGGCTCGGACATCTGCACCTGCCGGCCCTATCTGGTCCACGGCATCGAGGAATCCGCGCGCGGCGCGCAGGAGGGCGGGCTCGGGCTCGTCGTCTACAACCGGAAAGAGGGCCGCGCGCTCGGCGAGGTCACCAAATTCCTGGTCTACAACGCACGCAAGCGCCAGGAGGACGGCGACGCTGCGGCGGCTTATTTCGAGCGCACCGAATGCGTCGCGGGCGTGCAGGACGCGCGCTTCCAGCAATTGATGCCTGATACGATCCACTGGCTCGGTCTGAAGCGCATCGACCGCTTCCTGTCGATGAGCGACATGAAATACGACGCGCTGACCTCGCAGGGAATCGACATCGTCGAGCGCGTGCCGATCCCGCCGGAGCTGATCCCGGCCGACGCCCATGTCGAGATCGCCGCGAAGAAGGCCGCCGGCTATTATTCGACCGACATTGCGCCGGAGAAGGACGTCGATGGCGTGGTCGGACGTTCGCTGGAAAAATACTGATCGCGCCATGGCGGACGCTTTGGAACGACAGGCCCGCTCCCTGCTCAGCGCAGGAGCGGTGCGCGCGCGTGCCGGACAAATGCTCGATATCGGCCTTGCCGGCGGCCTGCGCCACTTCACCGTTGATCTCGACCGCATGGATGGTGTCGCGGAGGCCGTGCTCGCGGTGACGCGACAGGCCTATCCGACGCTGGAGATTCCGTTCCATGCGCGCTGGCGGCATTTTGTGACCGGCGGCGTCGACCGCTGGGCGCGGCTTGCGGACGCTGCATCGTGGCCGGACCGCGCGGCGCGGGCGCGCGCAGAGTTCGACCTCGCCATCGTCAGCGTGCTGCTCGATGCCGGCGCGGGCGCGGCGTGGCGATATCGCGATGCTGTGACGGGACAAGCCATCGGCCGTTCGGAAGGGCTTGCGATCGCGAGCCTCGACATGTTCGCGGGCGGCCTGTTCTCGGGCGACGCCCGCGCGCCGTTCAGGGCTGATGCCGAGGTGCTGGCAAGACTGCCGCTCGCCTCCCTCACCTCCGCCTTTCAGGTCAGCGATGCCAATCCGCTGCTCGGCCTCGAGGGACGCGTCGACCTGCTGCGGCGTCTGGGCACATTGGCGGCGGAGCGCGCCGACGTGTTCGGCCTGCGCGACACGCCACGGCCGGGCGGCCTGTTCGATCACATCGCGGCGCAGGCAAAGGGCGGCACCATTGCCGCGCCGGCGATCCTCGCTGCGGTGCTGAACCAACTCGGACCGATCTGGCCCTCGCGGCTCGAGCTTGCGGGCGTGCCGCTCGGCGATTGCTGGCGCCATCCCGCGATCAAGGCCGACGACGCAACGGCAGGCCTCGTGCCGCTGCACAAGCTGTCGCAATGGCTGAGCTATTCGCTGATCGAGCCGCTGCAGCGCGCCGGTCTCGACGTCACCGACATCGACGGCCTGACCGGGCTGGCCGAATATCGCAATGGCGGCCTGTTCGTCGATCACGAAGTGCTGCGCCTGCGCGACGGCGCCGATGCCGGGCGCGCGCATGCAGTGGATTCTCTGCTGGTCGTGGAATGGCGGGCGCTGACGGTGGCACTGCTGGACCGGCTCGCGGACCTGGTTCGCGCCAAGCTCGGCCGCACGGCGAAGACCTTGCCGCTTGCGAGCATCCTCGAAGGTGGCACCTGGGCCGCGGGCCGCGCCATCGCTTTCGCCCGCCGTCCCGACGGCTCGCCGCCGCTCAAGGTGATCAGCGACGGCACTGTGTTTTAAACCCTCTCCCCTTGTGGGAGAGGGTGGCTTCGCGGAAGCGAAGCCGGGTGAGGGGTTCTCTCCGCGGGGAAGCTCTCACTTAGGAATTCGCGGAACGATACCCCTCATCCGGCGCTTCGCGCCACCTTCTCCCACAAGGGGAGAAGGGAAGAAGAAGAGCATCCCATCATGGAAGGCGTCACGATCGTCGATCATCCGCTGGTGCAGCACAAGCTGACCCTGGTGCGGGACAAATCCATCTCGACCAAATCGTTCAGGGAGCTGATCAAGGAGATCGGCATGCTGCTCTGCTACGAGGTGACGCGCGATCTGCCGCTCGCCGACACCGTGATCGAGACGCCGCTGGCGACGATGCATTCGGCCAAGATCGCCGGCAAGAAGCTGGTGTTCGTGCCGATGCTGCGGGCCGGCACCACCTTCGTCGACGGCATGATGGACCTGGTGCCGACCGCGCGCGTTGCCCATATCGGGCTCTACCGCGAGCCGCACAGCTTTGCCGCCGTCGAGTATTTCTTCAAATCGCCGTCCGACCTCAGCGAGCGCCTCGCCATCGTGGTGACGCCGGTGGTCGCGACCGCCAATACCGCCGTGGCCGCCATTGACCGGCTGAAGGAGCGCGGCGCCAGGGACATCCGCCTCGCCTGCCTGATCGCCGCCCCGGAAGGATTGGAACGGCTGCGCGGACTGCATCCCGACGTGCCGATCTGGACCGCGGCGGTGGACGAAGGGCTCGACGCGAACGGCTTCATCCTGCCCGGCCTTGGCGATGCCGGCGACCGCGCTTATGGAACGCGATAGGTCTTTCGGCGGCGTTCCGCCTGCTTAGGAACAGCTTCGATCGCCAGCGGTTCTCCTGCTTTCAGGATGGAGAGCTCGATGACCTATCAGGACAATGACCGCAGGGCCGACAAAGCGCGCCGCAACAGCCCGGCCGGCTGGGCGATCGGCGCGATCTTCGTGATCGCCATGGTCGCGGCCGTCTTCTTCTATAATGGACGCGAGTTCGGTCCCCAGACCACGACCTCGAATCCGAACAATGCGCCGAACGTCACCACCGGATCGAATCCGCCTGCTGCACCGGCGAAGTGACGCCATCGCGGCGCGTCAGGTCGGTGGCCTCGGTGGCAGATCCTTCGCGCCCGCCGACGGCGGCTTCTCTTCGAGATCGGCGATCAAACGTTTCATCTCGCCGATCTCGCGCACCTGCGCCTCGATGATATCGTCCGCCAACTTGCGAACGCGGGGATCTCTGATGTGCGCGCGCTCGCTCGTGAGCACCGCGATCGAATGATGCGGGATCATCGCTTTCATGTAGGCGACGTCGGAGATGGTCTCCTGACTGCGCAGGAGCCAGAGCGAAATCGCGAACACGGCGGCGCCTGCCACCAGAATGGCGGTGTTCGCCGTCCGGTTCCGGTACATGCTCCACATGAAGCCCAGCATGACGATCGCCATGACGGCGCCCATCAGCAACGCCATCCATGTCCGGGTCTGGCTGTACCAGACGTGGTCCAGGGCAAACGTGTTGAGGTACATCAGGCCGAACATGATGATGGTTGAAGCCGCGATCATCGCGGCAAAGCGGCCGTAGCTCATGTGGAACCTTCATGTCTCTGCGTCAGGAGGATAACTTCGTTCGCAGAGATCGTTCCTCGCGGGCAAACCGCCTGCTCACACCTTCCCGCTGCCGCAAATCAGCTTCAGCGACTGCCATTCCTTGTCCGTCAGCAGCGGCGGGCCGGAGACCGGGCGATCTTCTTTGGTCATGCGCGCGAGGCGGTCTTCGGTCAGCGGGTGGCTGGCGAGGATCGTCGTGAGCGTCGAGCCGCCTTCCTTGCCAGTGATGCGGAACATCAATTCGGCGGCGGGCTTCGGCGAGCGGCCGAGCTTGTGCATGACCTCTATCGCGAACGTATCGGCGGCGGTCTCGGCCTCGCGCGAATAGGAGGCTTCGACCAGGCTGCGCGAGGCGAAGATCACCGCGGACGAGCCGGTGACGTCGCCGAACAGGAGGCCGATCAGGAACGAGGTGCCGCCATTGTAGATCAGCCCGCGCATGTTGTCGTAATGCTTGAGATGACCGAGCTCGTGCGCAAGGATGCCGGCGAGCTCGTCGGGGCTTTCGGCCTTGTCGAGCAGCCCCTTGAGCACGTAGACCTTGCCGCCCGGCAGCGCGAACGCGTTCGGCACCGAGGTCGGCAGCACGCCCGCGGTCATGGAATCGTCGTCGAGGCCGGCGGCATCGCGCAGGCGGTTGACGAGCTTGGTGAAGGCGGCCTTGCCGGCGGGATCTTCGCACGCATTGCGGCCGAAGATAGTCTTCACCTGCACTTCGGCGGCGTCGCCGATGCGCCGTTCGACGGGTTTCGGCACCAGCGGCGCCAGACGGTCGGCGGCGAGCGGCACGCCGAACAGAACGACGCAGACGATGGAGACGGCGGCCGCGACCGACCAGCCGACGATCTTTGCGACACCGCGGCGCGAGGTCATGTGCTCGTCGAGCCGCATGCAGCGCGCCGTCACGTCGGTCGCAAGCACAGCGTCGCGGATTTCCAGCCGCGCCAATGGCGGCGCGGCGATGCACGACAGGCGCAAGATGCCGGACGGACTGTCGGCGCGGCGAATGTCGGCGTAAGCCCAGCGAACCGGCGTCCCGCCCTCCTCGACGATCTCGAGCGCATCGCCGAATGTCAGCGTCACCTGCCGCCTGCGGCTCGACGTTCCGTCGAAGAAGATGGTCGGCTTCGCCGACTGCGCCGGCGCCGCGGCAAATGTTTCACTCACAGCCTAGAATCCCGCGACATCGAGCCCGTCGGCAAAACCTTCGCCGAGCGCGCTGGCAAGCTGACCGCTGCCGCGCACGTCCGCCGCGGCCGCGATGTCGTGCACCTCGACGGTCTCGAGCACCTTGGCCCAGAGATCGCGCTGGAGATAGACCCGCATCACGATGTTGATCGCGAGCGCCAGGGCGAAATAGCCTGCTACCATCATCACCACCATGGGGATGCTCTTGGTGCCGTTGTCACCGGCGAAGATCTCCTCGGCCGGAACGCCGCTCAGTTGAACCAGCAGCAAGCCGCCGACGCCCATATAGGCAGCGAAGGCGAACGTGAGCAGCATCCACCAGCCGACCACCTTCCAGTACAGGCCGTAGAAGGCATCATGAGGCAGGTCCGAGGACAGGCTGACGCCGCCGATGCGGATGCCGTCGAGCCACCAGCGCCATTCGCGCGCCTTGAATTCGGCATAGAAGAACGGCGCGAGCGGGAAGATCACGACCGCGATCGGGCTGAGCAGCCACAGCCACCAGGCGCGCTTGAAGAAGGTCCAGCCATCGCCCTCGAAATCGCCGCGCAGATCGCCGTAATGGCTGTGCTGCATCTTGTAGCGTTCGAGCGCGGCCTCGCGCCACGGCAGCGCCAGGCCGAGCGTCAGCAACACCAGCAGACCCCAGGCCATGGCGCGGAACGAATAGGCCCAGCCCGAGCCGTCCATCCAGAACCGCACGCCGCGCCAGACCGTGCGCGTCAGCCGGTAGCGTCGCGCGCGAAAGATTGCGAACTGACCGAAGGCGTAGAAGCCGATGAACAGCGGCACCGAGGCAAAGCCCTGCCAGCGCTCGAACTCGATGCCAACAAGGAAATAGGCGAGGTAGATCGGCACCAGGATCGCGAGCGCGAACAGGAAGCCGACCAGGAGCTCCCTGGCCCGCCCGGTATATTCGGCGGCATCGCCGTCGATCGCAGTGTGCGCCCACAGATGACGGCGAATGTCGGTGACGAGCCAGAACCGGTAGAAGCCGAAGGTGACGAGTTCCAACATGGCACCCTTGGTGACCATTTTTCGGAAGTCGGAGCGGTTGCCGAAAAACTCGACCCGCGTCGGCGGCAGCGGCGGCGGAATGGGCTCGGAGCCGATCGGGGTCCATTGCATGTCGTTCACGGCGGCAACCTCGGGATGTCGGTCTGTTCCAATCAAACTATAGATCAGAGATTGGTCGATCCCCAACACGGCCGGGTTCGATTTACCTCGATTCCAATCGGTTTCTGGCACGATTTCACGACGAACGGTGTGCGGGGGATCACGCTAAGGAAGGTCCCGCGGCCCTCTCGCAAAAGTTGGATGTGGCAAAACTCTCCCTTGCTCCGGCGCAGACAACCGGCTGTAATTGCAAATCAAATACCGCAGCGCAGAATTCAACGAGAACGCGCGGTTCGTGCCAGGGAGAACGGTCATGCATGGGACCATGAGCGCGGCCAAGCTCGACGCATTGCGCGATCGCGCCAGTTCGTTGCCGCTGGAGCAATTCGATCCGGGCGACCCTGAATTGTTCAGGACCGATACGTTCTGGCCCTATTTCGATCGCCTGCGCCGGGAAGACCCCGTGCATTATTGCAAGGACTCGATGTTCGGGCCGTATTGGTCGGTAACCCGCTACAACGACATCATGGAGATCGAGACCAACCATTCGGTGTTCTCCTCGGCCTCCGCGCTCGGCGGCATCACCATCCGCGACATCGATCCGGACCTGCGCCGCGAGAGCTTCATCTCGATGGATCCGCCGCGTCATGCGGCGCAGCGCAAGACCGTGGCGCCGATGTTCACGCCGACGCACCTCGACAATCTCGCGCTCAACATCCGCAAGCGCTCGGCCGAATGCCTCGACAACCTGCCCCGCGGCGAGGTGTTCGACTGGGTCGACCGTGTCTCGATCGAGCTGACCACGCAGATGCTGGCGGTGCTGTTCGACTTTCCCTGGGAGGACCGCCGCAAGCTGACACGCTGGTCCGACATCGCCACCACGATTCCCGGCCCTGACGGCCTCGTCGCCACCGACGAGGAGCGATTGGCCGAACTTGGGGAATGCGCGGCCTACTTCTCGCAGCTCTGGAAGGAACGCGCCGAGCAGCCGCCGAAGAGCGACCTGCTCTCGATGATGGCGCATGGCGCCGCGACGCGCGACATGGATGCCAAGAACTTCCTCGGCAATCTCATCCTTCTGATCGTCGGCGGCAACGACACCACGCGCAACACCATGTCCGGCTCGCTTCTCGCGCTGAGCCAGCATCCGGAGCAATATCGCAAGCTGCGCGAAAATCCCGCGCTGCTCGACAGTTTCGTTCCGGAGGTGATCCGCTGGCAGACGCCGCTGGCGCATATGCGCCGCACCGCGCTTTCCGACTTCGAGTTCCGCGGCAAGCAGATCAAGAAGGGTGACAAGGTCGTGATGTGGTACGTCTCGGGCAACCGCGACGAGGAGGCGATCGAAAAGCCCTACGATTTCATCATCGACCGCGCCCGCCCGCGCACCCATCTGTCCTTCGGCTTCGGCATTCACCGCTGCGTGGGCTTGCGGCTTGCCGAACTCCAGCTCAAGATTATCTGGGAAGAGATCCTTGGGCGGTTCGACCATATCGACGTGGTCGGCGAGCCCAAGCGGGTCTATTCGAGCTTCGTTAAGGGTTTGGAAGAGCTGCCGGTGAAGATTGCGGCGTGAGTTTGAGCTATAACGTCAGGAATGCTGCGCTCCCTCTCCCGCGTGCGGGAGAGGGGTGGGGAGAGGGTCTCTCCGCAATGGGACAGCCCCCGAGAGGATAAGACCCTCACCCGCGCTTCGCGCGACCTCTCCCGCAAGCGGGAGAGGTGAGACAACAACTGGAGCCACGACGATGAACATCCAAGCGCCGGTTAAGGTGGACAAGGCCGAACGCATGCGCAGGGCCCGCGAGGAGGCCTATGCGACGCCGCTGTCGCAATTCCATCCCGGCGCGCCGCGGCTGTTCCAGGACGACACGCTGTGGCCGTGGTTCGAGCGGCTGCGCAACGAAGAGCCGGTGCATTACTGCACCAACGCGCCGATCGAGCCCTATTGGTCGGTGGTGAAGTACAACGACATCATGCATGTCGACACCAATCACGGCATCTTCTCCTCGGATTCGACGCTCGGCGGCATCTCGATCCGCGACGTGCCGCAAGGCTACGACTGGCCGAGCTTCATCGCGATGGACCAGCCCAAGCATTCGGCGCAGCGTAAGACGGTGTCGCCGATGTTCACGCCGACGCATCTGGACGAGCTCGCCAAGCTGATCCGCCAGCGCTCGCAGACCGTGCTGGACAACCTGCCGCGCAACGAGACCTTCAACTTCGTCGAGCGCGTCTCGATCGAGCTGACGACGCAGATGCTGGCGACCTTGTTCGACTTCCCCTGGGAGGAGCGGCGCAAGCTGACGCGCTGGTCGGACGTCTCGACCGCGCTGCCCAAGAGCGGCATCGTCGCCTCCGCCGAAGAGCGCCGCCGCGAAATGGACGAGTGCTACGCCTACATGTCGAGGCTGTGGAACGAGCGCGTCAACTCGGAGCCGCGCAACGATCTGCTGTCGCTGATGGCCCATAACGACGCCACGCGCCACATGGATCCCGACAACCTCATGGGCAACATCATCCTGCTCATCGTCGGCGGCAACGACACCACGCGCAACACCATGACCGGCTCGGTGCTGGCGCTGAACGAGAACCTGGAGCAGTACGACAAACTGCGCGCCAATCCGGAGCTGATCGACTCCATGGTGCCCGAGGTGATCCGCTGGCAGACGCCGCTGGCGCATATGCGCCGCACGGCCCTCCAGGATACCGAAATCGGCGGCAAGCACATCAAGAAGGGCGACCGCGTCGTGATGTGGTACGTCTCCGGCAACCGCGACGAGGAGATGTTCGACAGGCCGAACGAGTTCATCATCGACCGTCCGCGCCCGCGCACCCATCTCTCCTTCGGCTTCGGCATCCACCGCTGCGTCGGCATGCGCCTCGCCGAGCTGCAGCTCAAGATCGTCTGGGAGGAGATGCTGAAGCGCTTCGACCGCATCGAGGTGGTTGGCGAGCCCAAGCGGATTTATTCCAGCTTCATCAAGGGATACGAGACGCTGCCGGTGAGGATTCCGGGGTAGGCGCGCTACTACGAAGGCTTTTAGGTCAGGCTGCTTCATCACCCTCCGCCGTCATGCTCCGCGAAGGCGGAGCATCCAGTACGCCGCATCCTCTCGGTTCCAGCCGCGTCGCCTCTGGAATACTGGATTGCCCGCCTTCGCGGGCAATGACACCGAGGGCGAGGCGAAGAGCGCATGGCCCCTGACGCACGGCAGGCTCCACACGCTTTCCGGCTATAAAATTCCGGCATGACAGTTCGCGCCAGATGCGAAGGCACGGTGGCGCCCGGCTGTTCTACCACATGCCATCTAACTCAATTTGATGTCCCACACGCCGTCCTTGCGGCAGGCGGCGACTTCCTCGCGCAGAAGGGCCGTGACCGCCAGCGACGCCGTCGAGACCGGCCGGTCGATCGGAGAAGCGAAAATGAGCTCGCGCGTCATCGGCTTCGAGACGGAAGCGGTTTCCAGCCGTCCCTCCGCGACCTCGCCGTGGACCGACGAGGGCGGCAGCAGCGCGAAGCCGAGCCCTTCCTCGACCAGGCTGGTCAGCACGCGGAAGGAATCCGCCTCGAGCTGGACGTTGAGCTTGATCTTGCGCTGGGCGGCTGCGTGCTCGATCAGCGCGCGGAGGCCGTGGGAATGAGAGGGCAGCACCAGGCGCTGCCGCAACAGCCAGCCGACATCGACGCTCTTCTTGCGCGCCAGCCCGCAGCCGCGCGGGCCGACCGCGACGATGTTATCGCGCCCGAGGCTCTCCACGTTGAGATGCAGATCGGCGGAGCGGCCGTAGAGGATGGCGAGGTCCATCTCGCCGCGATGCAGCCATTCGACCAGATGGCCACTGTAGCTCTCGACGATTCGCAGCGAGATGCCGGGAAATTTTTCGACGCAGCGCCGCGCAAAGCGCGCCGACAGCACGCAGCTGACGGTTGGAACGAGGCCGAGCACGACTTGGCCCGAAGGCGGCCCCTGGGACGACTGGATGTCGTCGCGGATCTGGTCGATCTGCCGCACGATGCCGGAGGTGCGCGCCAGCAGCAGGCGGCCGGCCTCGGTCAGCACCATGCCGCGGCCGTTGCGGGTGAACAGTTCAGTGCGTAGCTCGTGTTCCAGCAGCTTGATCTGCCGGGAGAGCGCCGGCTGCGCCACGCGGAGCGTGTCGGACGCCTTGGACAGGCTGCCGAGCTCCGCCACGCAACTGAAGGTCCTGAGCTGCCGGAAATCCATGCTTGCCAATCCTGGAAGGCTACTCCATACGCTATAACAAATGAGCATAGGGGGCTGGCGTTGTTTTCACAACGCCTGGGGATCGGCCGGCGTTATCTTAACTGCCGCTACCAATGGGAAACGCCATGAGCGATGAACACCACACCGAAGATTACGCCGACATCCGCGACGCCGTCGCCAAGCTCTGCGCGCAATTTCCCGGCGAATATTGGCGCAAGCTCGATCGCGAGATGGCCTACCCCAAGGCCTTCGTCGACGCGTTGACCGCGGCCGGCTACCTCTCGGTGCTGATCCCCGAGGAATATGGCGGCGCGGGCCTGAAGCTGTCGGCCGCGGCGGCGATCCTGGAAGAGATCCAGCGCGCGGGCTGCAATGGCGGCGGTTGCCATGCCCAGATGTACACGATGGGTACCGTGCTGCGCCACGGCAACGCCGAGCAGAAGGCGAAGTACCTGCCGAAGATCGCGAGCGGCGAATTGCGCCTGCAGGCGTTCGGCGTCACCGAGCCGACCAGCGGCACCGACACCTCCTCGCTGAAGACGTTCGCGCGCAAGGACGGCAACGACAGCTACATCGTCAACGGCCAGAAGATCTGGACCAGCCGCGCCGAGCATTCCGACCTGATGGTGCTGCTGGCGCGCACCACGCCGAAGGAGCAGGCCAAGAAGCGCACCGACGGCCTGTCGGCGTTCATCGTCGACATGCGCGAGGCCAAGAACAACGGCCTGGAGATCCGCCCGATCCGCACCATGATGAACCACGCCACCACCGAAGTGTTCTTCACGGATATGAAGGTGCCGGCGGAGAACCTGATCGGCGAGGAGGGCAAGGGTTTTCGCTACATCCTCTCCGGCATGAATGCCGAGCGCATCCTGATCGCCGCCGAATGCGTCGGCGACGCCAAATGGTTCATCGCCAAGGCGACCAACTACGCCAAGGAGCGCAGCGTTTTCGGACGGCCGATCGGCCAGAACCAGGGCATCCAGTTTCCGATCGCCAAGGCCTACGCCTCGATGCGCGCGGCCGAGCTGATGGTGAAGGAAGCCACGCGGAAATACGAGGCCGGGCTCGATTGCGGCGCCGAGGCCAATATGGCCAAGATGCTGGCTGCCGATGCGTCCTGGGAAGCAGCGAATGCCTGCATCCAGACTCATGGCGGCTTCGGCTTTGCCGAGGAATACGACGTCGAGCGCAAGTTCCGCGAGACGCGGCTGTATCAGGTCGCGCCGATCTCGACCAATCTCGTGCTGTCCTACGTCGCCGAGCACGTGCTCGGCATGCCGCGCTCGTACTGAGGTCCGGTCATGGGAGCACTTGACGGGATCAGGGTGATTGCGGTCGAGCAGGCGGTGGCGGCGCCTTTCTGCTCCTCGCGCCTGGCCGATGCCGGCGCCGAGGTGATCAAGATCGAGCGGCCCGAGGGCGATTTCGCCCGCGGCTATGACGCGGCGGCCAAGGGCCAGAGCAGCTACTTCGTCTGGCTTAACCGCGGCAAGCAATCGGCGGTGGTCGATCTCACGACGACGGAAGGCCGCGCCGAGCTGGAGAAGCTGATCGCCAGCGCCGACGTGCTGATCCAGAATTTGAAGCCCGGCTCGATGGACAAGCTCGGCTTCTCCCGCGAGCGGCTGTTGAAGGACTATCCCAAGCTGATCTCCTGCACCATCACCGGCTATGGCGACGAAGGTCCCTACGCGCATCGCAAGGCGTATGACCTGCTGATCCAGGCCGAGAGCGGCCTTGCCTCGATCACCGGCAATCCCGATGGCGCCTCGCGCGTCGGCATGTCGATCGTCGATGTCGCCACCGGCGCCACTGCACACGCGGCAATCCTGGAAGCGCTGATCGCGCGCGGGCGCACCGGCAAGGGAGCCGACATCCGCATCTCCATGTTCGACGTGATGGCGGACTGGTGCACGGTGCCGCTGCTGAACTCCGAAGCCGGCAATCCGCCCAAGCGCATGGGCCTGCGCCATCCCTCGATCGCGCCCTACGGCGTGTTCACGTCGAAGGACGGCAAGGATATCCTGATCTCGATCCAGAGCGAGCGCGAGTGGAAGACGCTGTGCGCCAAGGTGCTAGATCAACCGGACCTGCCCGCCGATCCGCGCGTCGCCAACATGGTCGAGCGCGTCCGCAACCGCGACTTCACCGACCAGACGGTGGCGGACGCCTTCGGCAAGATGACGCGCGACGAGCTGCTGAAGCGGCTGTCCGATGCCGACATTGCCTTTGCCGAGGTCAACACCATGGCCGATCTTGCCAAGCATCCGCATCTGCGCCGCATCGAGGTGGACACGCCGCAGGGACGTGTCAGCTATCCCGCGCCGGCGCCGATCATCGTCGGCGAGACGCGCAGCTATGGCGCCGTGCCCGCGATCGGCGAAAATCCGCAGTCCAAGAAGTAACAGAGCGAGGCGTCATGACCGAGAAGCTCGACATCGATCATTTGCGGCAATGGATCGGCCGCAGCACGGAGGCGACCGACATCGTCGCCGCACAGCTCGTCATGGGGCTGCGCGCGACGCTATTCCAGGACGTCGGCGAGCCCAGGAAGGGCGACGCCGCGCCGTTCACGGTGCACTGGTGCCTGGCGCAGCCGGTGTTTCCGATGTCGATGCTCGGGCCCGACGGCCACCCCACCCGCGGCGGCTTCCTGCCGCCGGTGCCGCTGCCGCGCCGGATGTGGGCCGGCGGCGAGATCGAGTTCCTGCAGCCGCTGCGCGTCGGCGACGAATCGACCCGGACCTCGCGCATCGCCGATGTGCAGGTGAAGTCAGGCTCCACCGGCACACTATGCTTCGTCTCGGTCGAGCACAGCATCTCCTCGCCGCGCGGCACCGCCATCCGCGAGCGGCAGGATATCGTCTATCGCGAGATGACCAGCAGCGCGCCGACGGGCGCGAAGGCCCCGCCTCCGCCGCCGAAGGCGCAGCACCGCGAGACACATGTGTCGGATCCCGTGCTGCTGTTCCGCTACTCCGCCCTGACCTTCAACGGCCACCGCATCCATTACGACCGCGACTACGTCACCAAGGTCGAGGGTTATCCGGGCCTGATCTTCCACGGCCCGCTGCAGGCGGCGCTGATCATCGAGATGGCGGCGCGCTTGCGCGGCGGCAAGGCGCCGAAGAAGTTCACCTATCGCGGGCTGCAGCCGCTGTTCGAAGGCACGGAGTTCTCGGTCAACGCGAATGAGACCGAGGCGGGCATGGAGCTGTGGACGGCGAACGCGGAGGGGCAGCCGACGATGAAGGGCACGGCGGTGTGGTAGCTCCGCTCGCTCTCCGTCATTGCGAGCGTAGCGAAGCAATCCAGAATCCCTCCGCGGTGATAGTCTGGATTGCTTCGTCGCAAGAGCTCCTCGCAATGACGGTGGGGCCGATACCGCGCCAGTCAACAACAAGGGGACGGAAACCATGGCCAAGAACGGCAAGACCGGCAGCAAGTCCGTCACCGTCAAGCAGGCGACGCTCGACCTCTTGCGCGGCTTCGGAATCGACCGGGTGTTCGGCAATCCCGGCTCGACCGAGCTGCCGTTCCTGTCCGACTGGCCCGGCGACATCGACTACGTGCTGGCGCTGCAGGAAGCGTCCGCCGTCGGCATGGCCGACGGCTATGCCCAGGCGACGCGCAATGCCGGCTTCGTCAACCTGCATTCGGCGGCCGGCGTCGGCAACGCGCTCGGCAACATCTACACCGCGCACCGCAACCAGACCCCGCTGGTGATCACCGCTGGCCAGCAGGCGCGCTCGATCCTGCCCTTGCAGGCGTTCCTCTACGCCGAACGCGCCTCGGAATTTCCGCGGCCTTATGTCAAATACAGCATCGAGCCGGCGCGGCCGGAGGACGTGCCGGCCGCGATCGCGCGAGCCTATTACACCGCGATGCAGCCGCCGTGCGGGCCGACCTTCGTGTCGATCCCGATCGATGATTGGGCTCACGCCACCACCCCCGTGGAAGCGCGCAAGGTCAGCCGCGAGATCGGCCCCGAGCCTGACGCGATGAAGGCGCTGGTTGCCGCGCTCGCCAGCGCAAAGCACCCTGCCCTCGTCGTCGGCCCCGGCGTCGACCGCGCCGGCGCGGTGGACCTGATGGTGCGCGTGGCCGAAAAGGCCAAGGCCAGCGTCTGGGTCAGCCCGTTCTCGGCGCGCTGCTCCTTCCCCGAGCGTCACCCGCAATTCGCCGGCTTCCTGCACGCTTCGCCGGCGCAGCTGTCCGACGCGCTGCGCGCACACGATGTCGTCGTCGTCATCGGCGCGCCGGTGTTCACCTTCCATGTCGAGGGCCATGCCGCGATCTTCGACGGCGGCGCGACGATCTTCCAGATCACGGACGATCCTGACGCGGCAGCCGTGACCCCGGTCGGCACCAGCATCATCGCCACGATGAAGCCGGCGCTCAGCCTGCTGCTCGACCTTATGCCGGAGAGCAAGCGCACCACACCGAAGGGCCGCACGCTGCCGCCGGCGCCGCAAGCCGGCGATCCGCTGCCGGTCGAGTTCCTGCTGCACTCGCTGTCGCAAGCGATGCCGGATGGTGCTTCCCTCGTCGAGGAAGTGCCCTCGCATCGGCCGGCCATGCAGAAGTTTCTGCCGATGCCCGGCCAGGACAGTTTCTACACCATGGCGAGCGGCGGCCTCGGCTATTCGCTGCCCGCCGCCGTCGGCATGGCGCTCGGCAAGCCGAAGCAGCGCACGGTGTGCCTGATCGGCGACGGCTCGGCGATGTATTCGATCCAGGCGCTGTGGACCGCCGCGCAGCGCAAGCTGCCGCTCACCGTCATCGTCATCAACAATTCCGGCTACGGCGCGATGCGCTCGTTCAGCCAGGTGATGCAGGTGCGGGGCGTGCCCGGGCTGGAGCTGCCGGGCATCGACTTCGTCCGGCTCGCCGAAGGCATGGGCTGCCATGCAGTGCGGGTAAGCAAGGCGGCGGAGCTCAGCGAGGCGCTGAAGCGCGGCATGGCGCATGAGGGCACGAGCCTCGTCGAGGTCGTCGTGGATTCGGCGGTGCCGGTCCTGTACGGGCAGAAGCATTGAGGCGCCGGTAGCCCGGATGGAGCGCAGCGCAATCCGGGTTCATGCCACAAGCGAGTCGGCCCCGGATTACGCTGCGCTCCACCCGGGCTACGATCACTACTACGACGCCAGAAATCCCCCGTCCGCGGCCAACACATGCCCGACGACGTAGGATGACGCGTCCGACGCCAGCCACACCACGGCCTCCGCCACCTCCTCCGGACTCCCCATCCGGCGCAACGGCAGGCCGGCACTGACCGTCGCCACATCGCCGACGCCTGCGCGCAGCATCATGTCGGTGACGACACGGCCGGGCGCGATGGCGTTGATGCGGATGCCGCGCGGGGCGTTCTCCAGCGCCACCGATCGCGTCAGCGAGATCGCGGCGGCCTTGGAAGCCGAGTAGAGCGAGAAGCCGGGATTGGGATTGCGCACGCCGCTGACGGAGGCGTTGACCACGATGCTGCCGCGCCCCCGCGCCAGCATGACAGGCAATTGGTGCCGCAAGCACAGGAACAGCGCGCGGACATTGGTGTCGAACACGCTGTCGTAGATCTCGGTGCCCTGCTCCTCCAGCGGCGCGCGGCGCTCCTGGAATCCGGCATTGTTGAAGGCGACGTCGAGCCGGCCGCAGCGTTCGACGGCGGTGCGGATCAGCCGTTCGACGTCGTCCTCGCGCGTGATGTCGGTCTTGAGCGCAATCGCCTCCGTGCCGAGCTCGCGGCACGAGGCGGCGGTCGCCTCGATCTCGGCCTCGCGCCGGCCGGCGACCAGGACCGCTTCGGCGCCCTCGGATGCCATCCGCAGCGCGGTGGCGCGGCCGATGCCGCTGCCGCCGCCGGTGACCAGGCAGACCTTGCCGCTCATTCGCATCGCCGTCGGCAAAGCTCCGCTCATGGTCCACTCCAAAACGCTTGCGCGCGCCGTTGCGCCCATATAGTTGTATGATACAACTATATGCCGGGAGTCAAGGATGACGGAGCTTGCGCTGATCGACGACATCCGTGCCGCCTCGCGCTTGATGGTGCGCGAGCTCGGCTTCATGGATGCGACGGTGGCGGCGTCGGACTATCCGCCCTCGGCGGTGCACACCATCCTGGAGATCGGCATCCGCGGACCCATGACCTCGGGCGAACTCGGCGAATTCCTGCGTCTTGAGAAATCCAGCGTCAGCCGCCTGGTACGCAAGTTGATTGATTGCGGCGAGCTGCGCGAGACACCGGACGAGACGGATGCACGCAGTAAGAGCTTGTCGCTGACGGCGAAGGGCCGGCGCACGCTGGAGGCGCTGCACGCTTTTGGCCGCCAGCAGGTGCGCGGCGCGCTGGCGGCGCTGACGGAAGCCGAGCAGCGCAAGGTGCGCGAGGGCATGATGCTCTACGCGCGGGCGCTTAGGCAGAGCCGGGTGGAGGACGAGGCGGCGCCTGTGGTGTGACCTCAACCTCGGTGTCATCGCCCGCGAAGGCGGGCGATCCAGTACTCCGAGGCGGTTGTGATTGAGTCGATGGGCCGCGGCGTACTGGATGCCCCGCCTCCGCGGGGCATGACAGCATCAATCGGGGCGACAGCCTCCGCCCTACTTCCCGAAATCTTCCCGCATCTTCGCCTGGATCTTGGCCATGCCGCCGATCCAGCGGTCGTAATTCTCGGTCTTCTTGCGCATGTAGCCGAGCACCTGGGGGTGCGGCAGAATCAGGAAGGTTTCCTGCTCGAGGCCGGCGAGCACGTCTTTCGCCACTTGCTCCGGCGTCAGGTCGCCGTCGCCGGATTGCGGACCCTTGGGGATCGAGCGCAGCATGTTGGTGTCGACGCCCTGCGGGCAAAGGATCGAGACCTTGATGTTGTGGGCCTTGTGCGAGATCGCGAGATTCTCGGCAAAGCCGACCGCGGCGTGCTTGGTCGTCGAATAAGCGGGGCTGCCGACCTGCGACAGCAGACCCGCGGCCGAGATGGTGTTGAGGAAATAGCCGCCGCCGCGCGCCCTCATGCGCGGGACGAGGTGCCGCGCCGCATAGACATGCGCCATGACGTGGATCGCCCAGCTGCGCTGCCACGGCTCGTCCGAGGCGCCGCCGGCATTCTCCGACATCGGATCGAAGCCGCCGCCGATGCCGGCATTGGAGCAGAACAAATCGATGGGACCGAACTGGCGCTCGGTCTCCTCGATGACGTGGGCGATGTCCTTCTCCTGCGCGACGTCGCATTTGAAGGCCGCGCCATCCACCATGGCGGCGACCGCCCTGGCATTGGCTGCGTCCATGTCCGCGACCACGACCTTGGCCGCGCCCGCATTGTGAAACGCCTCGCACAGCGCCTTGCCGATGCCGTTAGCGCCGCCCGTGACGACCACGACCTTGCCGGTCACCTGCATGCGACGTCTCCTCTTGTCTCATACCGCTTGACGCCGCGCGCACTTATTCCGCGGCGCGGAGCTTGCTCAGCTCAACACGAGGTCGAGCACCGCGGTATAATGGCATGCCGCGCCGGCCAAGACAAAGCCGTGCCAGATCGCATTCTGGAAGCGCAGCCGCCGCCAGGCGTGGAAGATCACGCCAAAACTGTAGAGCAGTCCGCCGGCCAGGATGAAGCCCAGCGCCAGCGCCGGCAGCGCCCGGACCACGGCGTCGTAGAGCATCACCCCGCTCCAGCCCATCGCAAGATAAATGCCGACCGAGACGCGGTCGAAGCGTCCGGGGCAGCAAAGCTTCAGCACGATGCCTGATATGGCCACGCACCAGACGCCGGCGAGCAGCACCAGCGCGAAGCCGCTGTCCTTCACCTCCAGGATGAACGGCGTGTAGGTCGCTGCGATCAGGAGGTAGATCGCGGAATGGTCGAACCGGCGCAGCAGCCATTTGGCCGGCGACACCGGCCAGAGGTTATAGGTCGCCGACAACACCAGCATCGAGAGCAGGCCGGCGATGTAGATCGAGACGCCGACGACGTCGGTCGCATCGGCATAGATCGCCGTCAGCACCACCAGCACGGTGGCCGCGACGATGCCGGCGAGCACTCCGATCGCGTGGACGATGCCATCGGCGATGAGCTCGGCGCGGTCGTAATGCCAGCCGATTGCGTCGGCCGCGGCGTGGACAGAGCTGGATGCAAGCTGTTTCAGTTGGAAGACGGTCATGGCAATCCGCAAAAAGAGGTCATGCCCTCTGCTATGGGTATCTCGGGATCGGCGTGTCGTTCAAACGGCTGATTCTCCGATAAAGGCGGTGGAAGTATGGAGCTTGATTTTCCTCACGCAATTGCCACTTTTGTGAACGGCCGCACATTCCTCCCGCCCCGGATCCTCTAACGTTCAGATGGCATTCAGTTTCCAGGATATGGTCGAAGAAGCGCGGCTGTCCGCGCAGGCGCTGATCGACTATGGCGAGCACTTCTTCAATCCGACGGTGCGGCTTGGTGTTACCGGCCTGTCGCGGGCCGGTAAAACGGTGTTCATCACTGCCCTGGTCCATGGGCTGACGCGCGGCGGACGGATTCCGGTGTTCGACGCCTATGCCTCGGGCCGGATCGCGCGAGCGCATCTGGCGCCGCAGCCCGACGATGCCGTGCCGCGCTTTGCCTATGAGAGCCATCTGCACGCGCTGGTCGAGGAGCGGCGCTGGCCGAACTCGACCGTCGACATCAGCGAGCTCCGGCTCGTCATCGAGTATCAGCGCCCGAACGGCGCCGACCGCACGCTGACTCTCGACATCGTCGACTATCCCGGCGAATGGCTGCTCGACCTGCCGCTGCTGCAAAAGAGCTTCGAGCAATGGTCGGCGGAGAGCCTCGCCTTGTCGCGCGAGGCGCCGCGCGCGCATCTCGCCGGCGAATGGCACGCCCATCTCGCAACGCTCAAGCCCGAGGGGCGCGAGGACGAGCAGGCGACGCTCGCCGCTGCAAAGCTCTTCACCGACTATTTGCGCGCCTGCCGCGACGAGCGCTTCGCGATGAGCCTGCTGCCGCCCGGCCGCTTCCTGATGCCCGGCAATCTCGCAGGCTCCCCGGCGCTGACCTTCGCTCCGCTCGACGTGCCCGTCGGCGGGGCAGCGCCGGAGGGATCGCTGTGGGCGATGATGGTGCGCCGCTATGAGGCCTACAAGGACGTCGTGGTGCGGCCGTTCTTCCGCGATCATTTCGCCCGGCTCGATCGCCAGATCGTGCTGGCCGACGCGCTCGCCGCGTTCAACTCCGGTCCCGAGGCGCTGCACGATCTCGAAGCCGCGCTCGCCGGCATTCTCGATTGCTTCAACATCGGCCGCAGCACCCTGCTCTCCAGCCTGTTCCGGCCGCGCATCGACCGCATCCTGTTCGCGGCGACCAAGGCGGACCATCTGCATCATTCCAGCCACGACCGGCTCGAGGCCGTGCTGCGCCGCGCCGTCTCGGGCGCGGTTGCGCGCGCGGAAAGCACCGGCGCTTCCATCGACGTGGTGGCGCTGGCCGCCGTGCGCGCCACGCGGGAAGCGCAGGTTGCGCGCGGCCGCGACAAATTGCCGTCGATCCTGGGCACGCCGGCCGCAGGCGAAAGCGCCGGCGGCGAGTTCTTCGACGGCAACACGGAAGTGGCGACCTTTCCGGGCGACCTGCCGCTGGATCCCGAGCCGCTGTTCAACGGCACGGATGCGTTCCGCGGCCTTGCGACCGAAGCTGCCGAGAGAAGCGATTTCCGCTTCCTGCGCTTCCGTCCGCCAACCCTCGAGCGCGACGGCACCGAGCCGCCGACGCTGCCACACATCCGCCTCGACCGCGCCCTGCAGTTCCTGATCGGAGACAAGCTCGCATGAACGACCGATCGAAGCCACGGCGGCCGGCGACGTTCCGGCTCGACGATCCCGGCGTCGTCGTCACCGAAGCCGACGAGACGGCACGGCTCGGCCGCGCCACCATCCAGATCACGCCGGAGCACGATCCGCAGGCGCTGCCGGTGCCGATCGCGGCGGCGCGGCCGGCGCGGCGCGGCTTTCCCTGGGGCACGCTGTTCTGGTCGGGGCTTGCCGGGCTGACGCTGCTCGGCACCGGGCTTGGCGTGGTCCATCTGATCGAGGATCTGTTCGCACGCAGCGAAACGCTCGGCTTCGTCGGCCTCGCTTTCGCCTCCGTCACCGCGCTGGCGCTGGCCGTGGTGACCGGACGCGAGGCGTTCGGCCTCGCGCGTCTTGCGACGATCGAGAAACTGCACGAGCGGGCAGCCGCCGTCCTTGCCAGCGACGACCGCAAGGAGAGCCGCGTCATCGTGCAGGATCTGCTCAAGATCGCGCACCAGAACCCGCAGCTCGCGCGGGCCCGCGCCACGCTGGAGAGCCATGCCGGCGAGATCATCGACGGCGCCGACATGATCCGGCTCGCCGAGCGCGAGTTGATGTCGCCGCTCGATGCGGAGGCGCGGCGGCTGGTGTCGTCGGCCGCGCAGAAGGTGTCGATCGTGACCGCGGTGAGCCCGCGCGCGGCGATCGACGTGCTGTTCGTGTTCGTCGCCGCGCTGCGCCTGATCCGCCAGCTCGCTTTTCTCTATGGCGGGCGCCCCGGCGCGCTCGGCATGATCCGCCTGCTGCGCCACGTCATCGCCCATCTCGCCATCACCGGCGGCATGGCCGCGAGCGACAGCCTGGTGCAGCAAGTGCTCGGCCACGGCATTGCGGCGAAGCTGTCGCAGCGGCTCGGCGAAGGCGTGCTGAACGGCTTGCTGACGGCGCGGCTCGGCCTCGCCGCGATCGACGTCACGCGCCCGCTGCCGTTCGCCGCACTGCCGCCGCCGAAGCTGTCGGATCTGGCGAGCGATCTGCTGCGGAAGAAGGATGGGGAGGAGTAGCCTCTCGCCACGCGCTCGCTGTCCCCTCTCCCCTTGTGGGAGAGGGTGGCTCGCCGCAAAGCGGCGAGACGGGTGAGGGGTATCTCTCCGCGTACGCAGCTTTTTGCCGTGTGGACAGATACCCCTCATCCGGCGCTTCGCGCCACCTTCTCCCACAAGGGGAGAAGGGAAAGAGCAGTCTGCCGCTCTATCCGAGCGAACGCTCTTCAAACTCCCCAGCCAGCACCTTCCACTGAAACAGCGGCGAGTCCTTCGGCGGCGACAGCTCCGGGGTCCAGCCGGAGAGCTTTTCGATCGCATAGGTGTCCATCACGAGGCCGCGCCAGCGCCGCTCGACCTGACCGAGCTGTTCACGTTTCGCCGGAATGCTCTGCCATAGCGGTGAACGGTTGTCCGGCTCGCGGCCTACATAGATGCCGGCGTGGCCCTTGATCCGGTCCATGCCGGGATCGGCGAAATCCTGGAAGCGGCCGCGCTCGTTGATCTCGATGACGGGCACGCGCCCCCTGAACAGCCAGCGCATCATGGCGTAGGTGCGGTAATCCGTCGTGGCGATCCAGGTCGCGCCGGTCTCGTCCAGCGCGGCCTGCGCGCGTGCGGCGACCTGCTCATAGCCGGCCTCGGCGCCGATGGGGTCGATCCTGCCGAGCAGATTCCACGGCGCGGCGACGTAATAGAGGAACACGATGACAACGAAGGCGATGCCGGAGACGATGGCGGTCCTCGCCCAGAACAGCGACGATCTCAGCATGCGCGCCGACCAATCCTCCTTCATCATCGCCACGAGGTTCACGGCGGCAGCGGCGAAGCCGACCGGCCACATGAACATCGGCCAGGTATCGCCGACACGCAACGTGGTCGATTTCGCGAGGAAATACAGGAACGGCACCAGCACCGCGGTCGACAATAGGATCGCGACCGGCTCGCGCGTGCGATAGCCGCGCCACGCCGTCAGCACCAACCCGGTCAGCACCACCGGCAGCATGACGAAGCCGACCAGGCCGAATTGCAGGCCGATGTAATCGCCGAGCGTCCGCAGCGAGATGCCGTAACTGGCGGTGGCGCGCACGCCCTGGAAGCGGAACGAGGCCCAATCGTGCTGCGCGTTCCAGATCAGCACCGGCGAGAACACGAGGGTGGCAACCAGCACGGCGAGATAAGGATAGGGGCTGCGCAACCAGCGCCAGCGCCAATCCGGCACCAGCAGAAAGGCGGCGACCGCCGGCGCGAACATGATCGCGGTGAACTTCGACAGCATCGAGAGGCCGGCGAACAGGCCGGCCGCCAGCCACCAGCGTCCGTCGCCGCTCTGCGACAGCCGCACCAGCGACCACATCATCGCCACCGCAAACGGGATCACGGCGACGTCGGGCGCGACCTTGGCCATCAGCAGGCCGTAATAGAGCGCGGCCTCCGGCATCAGCACCGCGAACACGATCGCGCGCACATCATGCGTGAGGCGGCGGACGATGTCGGCGAGCAACAGTTGCGTCAGCAGCATCGCGACGATGCCGCCGAAGCGGACACCGAGCGGCGTGTCGCCGAAGATCGCAGTGCCGAGCCGGATCAGCCAGGCGATGCCCGGAGGATGGTCGAGGAAGCTGAGCGCGCTTTCCTTCGACCAGGTCCAGTAATAGGCCTCGTCGGTGCGCAGCTCGATCGCGGAGGCATAGACGATGCGCAGCAGCGTCATCGCGGCGATGACGAGCACGGCCACAAGGATGAGACGGCGGTCGGCGCCGTCTGGCTTCACAGGGATATCGGCAGCGATCGTCACGGCCGCGCTTTTCGCCAACCCGGGAGGGGGAGTCAATGCGGGGGCCCCTGGGTGTCGTCCCGGGCAAGCGAAGCGCGACCCGGGATCCATAACCACAGGGAGGAGTGTGGCGAGCTGGCAACTACGAGTCTTCGCCAAACAACTCCCTCGGGCTATGGGTCCCGGATCGGCGCGCGCCTTAAGGGCGCGCTTGTCCGGGACGACGGCGGTGGGTGTGGCGCGCATGTGATCCCACGACCTGTCCACATCGGGAATTAGCCGCTAGGCTGGCCGTTCTGCTTTCCGAGCTGATACAACCGAATCATGGTCACCGCTGCTGCACAGATGTCCGAACTCGTCCGCGCGACCAGCGTGCGACAGGTGCGGCTCGTCTGCGGGGTGATCCTGTTTTGTTATGTGATCAGCCATTTCCTCAACCATGCGCTCGGCAATATCTCGGTCGAGGCCATGGAGGCCGGGGTCACCTACCACATCCTGTTCTGGCAGTTCCTGCCCGTCGCGCTCGTGTTCTATACCGCCGCGCTGACGCATATGGGGCTCGGCATCTACGCGCTGTATCAGCGCCGCCAGTTCCGCTGGCGGACGGCCGAGCCGCTGCAGCTCGCGCTGGGCTTGAGCATCCCCGCTCTGGTCATGGGCCACGTGGTCGGGGTGCGGCTCGGCTACACGCTGTACGATCACGAGAAGCTCTACCCGCAGGAGCTCTATCTTTTCTTCGTCGCCGCGCCGGGCCGGCTCTGGCAGATGACGATCCTGCTCATGATCGCCTGGGTCCATGGCTGCATCGGCATCTATTTCTGGCTGCGCCTCAAGCCGTTCTTCGCGCGCGCCGCGCCCTATCTGCTCGCCGCCGCCGTGCTGATCCCGACGCTGTCGCTGCTCGGCATCTACCAGGGCGGCCGCAGCGTCGTGCTCGAAGCCGAAGACGGCGAATGGCGGGCGAACAATCTGACCCGGCGCCAGGTCGGCACCACGGCCGAGGCCGCGACGCTCGATCGCATCACCGGCGGCTTCACCATCGCCTATTTCGGGCTGGTGGGCCTGGCGCTGGCGGCGCGCGGCGTGCGCGCCTGGCGGGAGCGGCGCGGCGGCGTGATCGCGCTGTCCTACGGCAACGGCAAGACGGTGCGGGTTCCCAAGGGCCTCTCGGTGCTGGAGGCGAGCCTGCGCCACAATCTGCCGCATGCCAGCGTCTGCGGCGGCCGCGCCCGCTGCTCGACCTGCCGCATCCGGATCATCGGCGATCATGCCGCCCTGCCCGAGCCGTCGCAGCGCGAAGCCTTCGTGCTGACCCGCGTCGGCACCAACGATCCCTCGATCCGGCTGGCCTGCCAGTTGCGGCCGACGTCGGACCTCTCCTTCTTCCAGCTCTTCACCCCGCAAGCGACGACGGCGACCGCGCACGCCTCGGCGCCGGCGAGCATCGGCCAGGAGCGCTATCTCGTCAGCCTGTTCGTGGACATGCGCGGCTCGACGCAGCTCGCCGAGAAGCGGCTGCCGTTCGACACCGTCTTCATCGTCAACCGCTTCCTCGGCGCGGTGTCGCAGGCCGTGATCGAGAATGGCGGCCAGCCCAACCAGTTCGTCGGCGACGGCATGCTGGCGCTGTTCGGGCTCACGGCCGATCCGCAACAAGCCTGCCGGCAGGCGCTGAAGGCGGCAAGCGGCATCGCCACCCAACTCGACGAGCTGAACCGGCTCCTGAGCCATGATCTGCGCCAGCCGATCCGCTTCGGCATCGGCGTTCACGGCGGCGAGGTCATCATCGGCGACATCGGCTATCGCGATCACATCGTCTTCACGGCGCTGGGCGATGCCGTCAACGTCGCCGCCCGCCTCCAGGACATGACTAAGACGCTGGCCTGCGAGGCCATCGTCTCGGACGAGATCAGCCGCAGCGCGGGCCTCCCCGACGATGCCTTGCCGCACCAGGAGGTCGCGATCCGCGGCCGCGACGAGCCGCTTGCCGTGCGGGTGGTGGCGGACGCAAGGGAGCTGGCGGCGCTGGTCGATCGCAGCGCGCGCGTCGCGGCGTAAGGCGCAAGCCGCACGAGCGGTGCGCTCCCTCTCCCGCTTGCCTTGCGGGAGAGGTGCACCACCGTCGCGGCTACAGCTCGGCTCATTCTCGCTCCAGCCGCAACACCGCCTGTTGCAACGCAACGGCATGGGCCTGCTGCGAAAGCACGAATTGACTTCGTCTCGTTCGTTGCGACAGATGAGCGCAGGTCCGGCGGTGATGACCGCGGGAAGAAGAAGAGCTCCGGGAGGAGACCAGAATGTTCGATCGACGTGACCTGCTCAAAGGAGCGGGCTTTGCCGCGCTTGCGGCCACACTGAGTTCCACCAGAGCATCGGCCCTCGACACCGTCACACTCCCGTTCGCCAATGGCGAACGGCCGCTGGTGAAATACCCCCAGAAGCGGCCGATGATCGGCCTCACCAGCCGGCCGCCGCAGCTCGAGACGCCGTTTGCGATCTTCAACGACGGCCCGATCACTGCGAACAACGCGTTCTTCGTGCGCTATCACCTCTCCGACCTGCCCTACAATCTCGACCCCGACAAGTTCATGCTGGAGGTCAAGGGCAAGGTCGACAAGCCGCTGAAACTGTCGCTGAAGGACATCAGGAAGATGAAGGCGACGGAGATCGTCGCCGTCGCGCAATGCTCCGGCAACAGCCGCGGCTTCTTCGAGCCGCGCGTCGCCGGCGGCCAGCTCGCCAACGGCGCCATGGGCTGCGCGCGCTGGCGCGGTGTGCCGCTGAGGGCGGTGCTGGAGATGGCCGGCGTGCAGAGCGGCGCCAAGCAGGTCACATTCAATGGCATGGACGGGCCGGTCAGCGACAAGACGCCCGACTTCGTCAAGGCGCTCGACATCGACCACGCCAGCGACGGCGAGGTGATGCTGGCCTATGGCATGAACGGCGAAGACTTGCCGTTCCTCAACGGCTTTCCGCTGCGCCTGATCGTGCCCGGATATTACGGCACCTACTGGGTCAAGCATCTCAACGAGATCACGGTCATCGACGATGTCTATGGCGGCTTCTGGATGAAGTCGGCCTATCGTATTCCCGATACGCCTGATAATTCGATCGAGCCCGGCACTACGCCGAAGGCGACGATCCCAATCAACCGCTTCACCATTCGCTCCTTCATCACCAGCGTGCCCAACGGCGCCAGGCTGAAGGCCGGCGCAACCACCCTGCGCGGCATCGCCTTCGACGGAGGCAGGGGCATCAAGCAAGTCCAGGTCTCCACCGATGGCGGCAAGAGCTGGCTGAACGCCAAGCTCGGCAAGGATCTCGGCAAATACGCCTTCCGCGAATGGAAGCTGCCGGTGAAGCTGGCTGCGGGCAGCGTTGAGCTCAAGGTGCGTGCCACCGGCAATGGCGGCGAGACGCAGCCGGATACGCCGCGCTGGAACCCGGCGGGTTACTTGCGCAACGTTGTCGAAACCACGCGCGTCACCGTGGCCTGAGGGAGAATGATCATGCAGCGCACCGTTCTCCTCGCCGTCTCACTTGGCCTTGCCGCGGCTTTGGGGTCGGCACTCGCAGCGCCGATCAATTACAAGACCCCTGATGAGCTCGCAGCGTTCAAGCCGGGCCCCGATCTCGAACTCGTCAAGGGCAATTGCAGCGCCTGCCACTCGGCCGACTACATCAAGACGCAGCCGCCGATGAAGGACAAGAAGGGCTTCTGGCAGGCCGAGGTGACCAAGATGATCAAGGTCTATGGCGCGCCGATCGATGATGCCGATGTCGGCAAGATCGTCGATTACCTGGCCGCGACGTATTGACTGACGGCGCAGCGCTCCGGGCATTTGACCGCGAAACGGGCAAAACCGGCAAAAGCGCCGCGAAGTTGAGCGGAATTCGGCGAAATGCCGATGTGGTTTGAGCTACCAAGCCCGCCACATTCCGCGTATCCTGTTAGGACCGAACCGGCCGGTTGGCGGGGACTGGCGGCTCGGAGATTTCGGAGGAAGACCCGCGGAGAAGTCGTGATGGCTAAAGGTACGGTCAAGTGGTTCAACCCGACGAAGGGTTATGGATTTATCCAGCCTGCGTCGGGAGGCAAGGATGTGTTCGTGCATATCTCGGCAGTGCAGAAGGCCGGTCTGTCGACCCTGAACGAGGGACAGACGGTGGAATACGAAGAGATCGCAAACCGGGGCAAGACTTCCGCAGAGAACCTCAAAGTATAAGCCCGCCAGCCTTTGCTGCCTCCCGGATCACCTTCCGGGAGCGGGCCAAGAAAATTTCAGAAGACGGCCAGTGCATTCGACGACAGGCGTTGCGATTGCACGAGGATAGCTATTTTTCCTGCGAAGACCGCTTGTTCGACGCCGCAGCAATGACAATCGCGACGACATTTCGTCAGCCCACCGGCAACGGTGCGTCGCGCTTGATCTCTTCCATCACCGCATAGGTCCGCGTCTCGCGCACGCCCGGCATCGACAGCAGGGTCTCGCCGAGAAAGCGTCGATAGGCGGACATGTCCGCAAGCCGCGCCTTCACAAGATAGTCGAAGCCGCCCGCAACCATGTGACACTCCAGCACCTCGGGCGCGAGTTTCACCGCGCGCGCGAACCGCTCGAAATTGTCGGGCGTGGTCTTGTCGAGCAGCACCTCGACGAACACCAGAAGGCCGAGGCCGAGCCGATGCGGGTTGAGCCGCGCGCCGTAGCCCTCGACGAAGCCCTCGCGCTGCAGCCGCTTCAGCCGCTCGCCGATCGAGGTCGGCGACAGCCCGATGCGCTCGGCGAGGTCGACATTGGCGATCCGCCCATCCTCCTGCAAAATCGAGAGGATTCTCCGGTCGATGCGATCCAGTTCCATATTAGCTGAGGTCATATGCCCATCGATCTTCGCTTTCTAAGGCAAATGAGCTAGATTGTCTATCGAACTACGGTCACGCGGGCTTTATCCTGAACCCAGCCACAGGACACGCCATGCCGAACATCCCGCCTCCCTTTGCCGCCCCCTACGCGCCCGACGATGCCGAGCTTGCCGCGCAGCTGTTGCCGGCGTCGCATCTCTCGCCGCCGCAGGAGGCACGGATCGACCGGACCGCGACCCGGCTGATCGAGGCGATCCGCAAGCGCGACGACCGGCTCGCAGGTAATCTTGGCGGGGTCGAGGACATGCTGCGGGAGTTCGCGCTCTCGACCAAGGAGGGCCTCGCGCTGATGGTGCTGGCCGAGGCACTGCTGCGCGTGCCCGATGCGCGCACCGCCGACCAGTTCATTGAGGACAAGCTCGGCGAAGGTGACTTCATCCACCACGAGACCAAGTCCACGGCCTTCCTGGTCAACGCCTCGGCCTGGGCGCTCGGGCTGTCCGCGCGGGTGATCCAGCCCGGCGAAACGCCCGACGGCACCATCGGCCGCCTCGTCAAGCGGCTGGGAGCGCCGGCGGTGCGCACCGCGACGCGGCAGGCGATGCGGCTGATGGGCAATCATTTCGTGCTCGGCGAGACCATCGAGCAGGCGCTGGAGCGGGCGCAGCCGCGCTCCGGCCAGAAGTCGCGCTATTCCTTCGACATGCTCGGCGAAGGCGCGCGCACGGCGGCCGACGCGACGCGCTATTTCGATGCCTACGCCAGCGCGATCGAAACCATCGGCAAGGCCGCAGGCACTCATTCCCTGCCCGACCGGCCCGGCATTTCGGTCAAGCTCTCGGCGCTGCATCCGCGCTTCGAGGCGATCAGCCGCGCGCGGGTGATGGCCGAGCTGGTACCGCTGCTGCTCGATCTGGCGCAGCGCGCCAAGGCCCATGACCTCAATTTCACCGTCGATGCCGAAGAGGCCGACCGGCTGGAACTGTCGCTCGACGTGATCGCGGCAACGCTCGCCGATGCCTCGCTTAAAGGCTGGGACGGATTTGGCCTCGCGATCCAGGCCTATCAGAAGCGTGCCGCCGCCGTGATCGACCATGTCGACGCGCTCGCGCGTGCGCATGACCGCAGGCTGATGGTGCGCCTGGTCAAGGGCGCCTATTGGGACACCGAGATCAAGCGCGCGCAGGAGCGCGGGCTGGACGGCTATCCCGTGTTCACACGCAAGGCAATGACGGACCTGAACTACGTTGCCTGCGCGACGAAGCTGCTGGCCCTGCGGCCGCGCATCTTCCCGCAATTCGCCACCCACAACGCGCTGACGGTCGCGACCGTGCTGGAGCTCGCCGCAGGCGGCGGCGGCTTCGAATTCCAGCGCCTGCACGGCATGGGCGAGGCGCTGTACGAGCAGCTCGCCAAGGACCAGCCCGACATCGCCTACCGCACCTATGCGCCGGTGGGCAGCCATCGCGACCTGCTGGCCTATCTGGTGCGGCGCCTCCTGGAGAACGGCGCCAACTCCTCCTTCGTGGCGCAGGCTGCCGATTATCGCATGCCGGTGACGGCACTGCTGCAACGTCCGGCGGATGCCATTGTCCGGCCGCAGGCGGCGGCTCATTCCAAGATTCCGTTGCCGGCCGACCTGTTCGCGCCGGAGCGGCGCAATTCGCGCGGCGTCGAATTCGGCGCGCGCCTCGCGCTCGATCAATTGCTGGCCGGCGTGAAGGCCGAGGCGGTGGACCTCAAGCCCATCGCCGATGCCACGCCGGATCAGACCGATGCGGCAGTCGCTGCGGCGCGCGGGGGCTTTGCCGCCTGGAGCCGGACGCCGGCGGCCACGCGCGCGGCGGCATTGGAACAGGCGGCGCATCTGCTGGAGAGCCGCAGTGCCCACTTCATCGCGCTGCTGCAAGCCGAGGGCGGCAAAACGCTCGACGATGCACTCTCGGAGCTGCGCGAAGCTGCGGATCTCTGCCGCTATTATGCTGCGCAAGGCCGCAAGCTGTTCGGCGCTGATACCGCGATGCCCGGCCCGACAGGCGAGAGCAATGCGCTCACGATGCGCGGCCGCGGCGTCTTCGTCGCGATCTCGCCGTGGAATTTCCCGCTGGCTATCTTCCTGGGTCAGGTCACGGGCGCGCTGATGGCCGGCAACAGCGTGGTGGCAAAGCCGGCCGAGCAGACGCCGCGCATCGCGCGCGAAGCCGTCGCCCTGCTGCACGAGGCCGGCATCCTCAGAAGCGCGCTGCATCTCGTCACCGGCGACGGCAAGACCGGCGCGATGCTGACCGCGCATCCCGACATCGCGGGCGTCGTCTTCACCGGCTCGACCGAGGTCGCCCGCCTGATCAACCGGACGCTCGCCGCCAAGGACGGGCCGATCGTGCCGCTGATCGCCGAGACCGGCGGCATCAACGCGATGATCGCGGATGCCACTGCGTTGCCCGAGCAGGTCACTGATGACGTCGTCACCTCCGCGTTCCGCTCCGCCGGCCAGCGCTGCTCGGCGCTGCGTCTCCTGTTCGTGCAGGAGGACGTTGCCGATCGCATGATCGAGATGATCGCGGGCGCCGCGCGCGAACTGAAGATCGGCGATCCCTCCGATGTCGCGACCCATGTCGGCCCGGTGATCGACCTCGAGGCCAAGCAACGCCTCGATGCGCATGTCGCACGGATGAAGCGCGAGGCGAAGCTCCACTTTGCAGGCGACGCACCGGAGGGCTGCTTTGTCGCGCCGCACATCTTCGAGCTCAAGGACGCCGCTGAGCTCACCGAGGAGGTCTTCGGCCCGATCCTGCATGTCGTGCGCTATCGTGCGGAACACCTCGGGCGCGTGCTGCAGGCGATCGCGCGCACCGGCTACGGGCTCACCCTCGGCATCCACTCCCGCATCGATGACACCGTCGAAGCCATCATCGATCGCGCTGAGATCGGCAACATCTACGTCAACCGCAACATGATCGGCGCCGTGGTCGGCGTGCAGCCGTTCGGCGGCAACGGCCTCTCCGGAACCGGCCCCAAGGCCGGCGGCCCGCATTACCTCGCGCGCTTCGCCACCGAGCAGACGGTGACCATCAACACCGCTGCTGCTGGCGGCAATGCGGCGCTGCTTGCGGGCGAGGAGTGAGGCCCTGCGCCGGGCGCCGTTGCATCCCGCGGAAACATCGGTCTAATGGCTCCCACCACCGGCCCGCGCCAATTCCAGCGCGCGGGAAACGACCGAAGCCAAGGGAGCGACGCTGCGATGGATAAGGGCATTTTTGCCGGCCTGAAGGTTCTGGACTGCGCGAGCTTCATCGCAGCGCCCGCGGCCGCGACCGTGCTGTCGGATTTCGGCGCCGACGTCATCAAGATCGAGCCGCCCGGCGCCGGGGATCCCTACCGCAACCTGCCGAACCTGCCGGGCTATCCGACCGGCGAGCACAATTTCGCCTGGCTGCTGGAGGCCCGCAACAAGAAGAGTATCGCGCTCGACCTTGCCAAGCCGGAGGCGCAGGACGTGCTGTACAAGCTGGTGGCGGAAGCCGACGTCTTCATCACCAACATGCCGCCGCCGGTGCGCGCCAAGCTCGGCATCACCTATGATCATCTCGCCCATCTCAACGACCGGCTGATCTACGCCTCTTTCACCGGCTATGGCGAGAAGGGCGAGGAGGCCAACAAGCCCGGCTTCGACAGCAACGCCTATTGGGCGCGCTCCGGCCTGATGGACCTGGTCCGCGCCGACACCGACACCACGCCGGCCCGCTCGGTCGCCGGCATGGGCGACCATCCCTGCGCCATGGCGTTCTACGGCGCCATCGTCACCGCGCTGTATCAGCGCGAGAAGACCGGCAAGGGCTCGCACGTCGCCTCCAACCTGATGGCGAACGGGGTGTGGGCCGCGAGCGTGCTGGCGCAGGCAAAACTCTGCGGCGCCAAGTTCGGCGAGCGGCGCCCGCGCGAGCGCGCGCTGAATGCGGTTGCCAACCACTACCAGTGCAAGGACGGCCGCTGGCTGATCTTGTCCCTGCTGAGCGAGGAGAAGCAATTTCCGACGCTCGCCAAGTGCCTGGGGCGCGAGGACCTGATCGCCGATCCGCGCTTCGCCACCAAGGCCGACCGCCACGCCCGCTCGGTCGAGCTGATCAGGATCTTTGACGAGACCTTTGCGACGAAGGACCTCGCCGAATGGCGCAAGATCCTCGACGGCAATGGCCTCGTGTTCGGCGTCGTCGCCGTTCTCGACGACATCCCGAACGACAAGCAGATGCTCGACAACGAGGTGCTGGTGCCGTTCGAGAACGACACCATGCTCACCATCAGCAGCCCGATCTGGATCGACGGCGCCAAGAAGGTGCAGCCGCGCAAGCCGCCCGCCGTCGGCGAGCACAGTGACGAGATTTTGCGCGGGGCGGGATACGACGAGGCGGCGATCAAGCAGCTGCGGGGTTCGGGGGCGGTGGGGTAAGGCCCGCACGCCGCCGTTATTTCCGTCCGATCAAGCCGGCCACCAGCTCCAGCAGTTCCGCCTTCGCCTCACGGCGGAAGCTGGCTCTGGGCGTGGCGAGTTGGCGAAAGAGCAAGCCGATCAGCGCCGAGACGAATACCTCGGCGTGGCGGCGTGGGTTTGGTGACTTCGCAGCTTTCAGCGCAAGCTCCGCACTCTGCCGCCACGTGTCAAACCACTCGGCGACCACGGGCCGATAGCGCTCCTGCCTCGCGGCGGCCAGGAAGGCCTCATAGCAGGCGATATGCGTCTCGGCTTCTTTGCTGAGCTCGCTGACGTAGAAATCGACCAATGCGTCGATCCAGGCCTCCACCTCGAACGCCTTGCCCTGAAGACTAAGTGCCAACGCACGCAGCCTGCCGACTTCGCGCGCCAGGGCAAACTGCAGGGCCGCTTCGATCAGCGCATCACGGGTTCCGAAATGATGCGTGACCGCACCGAGCGAAACCCCGGCCTCGGCCGCAACCGCGCGGTGGGTCACGCCGTCGAGCCCATGTCGCCCGATGATGCGCAGCGTTGCCTGCATCAGGGGGCGCTCGCGCTCGCCCGCCTCTGTTTTTGAATTCCTGCTCATCCGGCCCAGCATCCAGCTCTTGACCGATGACAGAACAAATGTTCTGTTGTACGGATCATATGTAATATCGTTGTCCAGGCCCCCGAAGGCAAGGAGCGTTCAATGCCCCGCTACCGCCTCCACTATTTCCCCGAGTCAGGCAACAGCTACAAGCTGGCGTTGATGCTGACGCTGTGCGGCGAGAGGTTCGAGCCGGTCTGGACCGATTTTGCCGGCGGCGTCACGCGCACGGCGGAATGGCGCCAAGCGGTGAACGAGATGGGCGAGATTCCCGTGCTCGAGATCGACGGCGTGAAGATGACGCAGACCGCGCCGCTCCTGCTCAAGCTCGCCGAGCGATATGGCCGCTTCGGCGCCGAGACCGAGGACGAAAACTTCGAGCTGCTGCGCTGGCTGTTCTGGGACAACCACAAGCTCACCGGCTACATGGCGACCTATCGTTTCATGCGCGCCTTCACCGAGAAGAACGATCCTCAGGTGCTGAAGCATTTTCGCCGCCGGCTCGAGGATTTCCTCGGCATCCTGGACGGCCACCTCCAGCACAACGCCTTCGCGATCGGCGCAAGGCCGACGGTCGCCGACATCTCGATGATGGCCTATCTGCATTATCCCAGCGACGAGCACGGCTTCGACTTTGCGGCGAGCCATCCCGCCATCCACGCCTGGCTCGGCCGCATGGCCGCCCTGCCCGGCTGGAAGCCGGCC
The DNA here is from genome assembly GCF_024585125.1 of Bradyrhizobium sp. WBOS08. NCBI lineage: Bacteria > Pseudomonadati > Pseudomonadota > Alphaproteobacteria > Hyphomicrobiales > Nitrobacteraceae > Bradyrhizobium > Bradyrhizobium sp. WBOS08. The sequence goes on from NZ_CP028988.1 coordinate 1,657,348, forward strand.
TATGAGCTACTGCCGGGCAAGCGGATGACGAATTACGCGAAGTGAGGGGCTCTTTCTTAACCCTCTCCCCGCTTGCGGGGAGAGGGTTGGGGTGAGGGGGAGTCTCCACGGGGACGGTGACGGCGAGACTCGCGGAGAGTCCCCCTCACCCGCCGCGCTTCGCGCGTCGCGCCTCTCCCCGCAAGCGGGGCGAGGCGAATCTCGCGGCTCGTTCCGAGACTCAGTCGACAGAAGTCCTACCGCAGCGACAGCCAGCCGAGCGTGAACAGGATGCCGCCGACGACGACGGCCATCGCGATCGCCCAGACGCTGACGCGGGCGCTGCCGGCGACCTGCTTGGCTTCTTCGTTCTGCGCGATCTGGCGATTGCGCGCCTTGTTGGCGTTGCCCGTATCCGTCATAGATCATCCAAATCGCTTGTTGGCTAACGCGTCTTGATGAAGCACATGCCGATGCGGCGCGAGGCCGCAGCGGCCTGACAGCTGAGACCGTTAGCACAGTTCCATGACGTAAAACTCTTATCTGGCGTTCCCGATCCCGCATCCTCAAGGGAACAATGCGCGCCCCAGCCGTCCTGATACTCGCTTCCGGCGAGTTCGCGGCTGCCGCGGGTCTGCGGCCGGCTGGCGAATCCGCGTGAAAAATCAGGACGTTTACCCGCGGCGAAGGCGGTCAGGATGTCGCGGCGACGCAGCTGATCGCCGACGAAATGCGGCGAAGCCGGCACGATGGCCGCGTTGGACCGCTTGTCAGCGAGCCAGTCGACGCCAGGAAAATGGAAGCCGCCGATGCCGCGGGTCTGGTGGCATCCTGAGCAGGTGACGTCATTGAGACGACGCTGAAAGCCCGCGACCGAGCGGATGTTCTTGATGTCTCCGCGCGCGGCGGCCTGCTTGAGCGCACCGACCACGTCGTCATCGGTGAAGACCGGGTCGGCAGCGCCCTCGCCCTTCTCCTCTCCTTGCACCATGCCGAACTCGGGCTGCAGCGCGGAAGCGTCGAGGCCGGCGGGCGTCGGCACCAATGCAGCCTTGGCCAGGAATCTTTCCGGGATCACCACCGTGCCGCGATCGAATTCGCGCAGATTCCCGGGTGCGAGCAGCCAGTGCTTGAAATCCAGCCGGAGCGCACCGTCGGCGAGGATGCGGTCGCGATCGATCTGGTTCTCAAGCACCGCTTCCGCGAACGTCTTCGTCGCGGCGTCGTACTTGAACACCTTGAGCAGATAGTCGGAGCGGAAATCGTGTAGCGCCGATTTCGGCGCGACAGAGACCTGGATGTTTGTCTCGATGCGGTCGAGCATGGCATCGTCCCGGCCACCGATCAGCTCCTGCCAATTGCCGTTGTCGAGCCAGCGCCGCGCGATCTCGGCGCAGCTGATCGGCTTGCCGTTCCGCTCCATCCGGCGCGCATCCCGCGCCTTCAGCACCAGATTAAACGTCATCGGCAGGCGCGTCGCGGGCTTGCCAGCGTCGAACCGCGCCAGCCGGTAGATCAGCCGGATCTCGCCGCAGGATTCTTCGGCGACATAGGCGCGGTCCATACGATTGACGATGCCGGCCAGCACGAAGCGCGTGTCGGGCGATGTCAGATTGGCCCGATCGAACAGCTGCACGTCGAAAGCTTCGCCGGTGCCGATGGTCTCGGTCGGCCAAGCCGCCTTCTGCCTGGCGATGTAACGCTCGAGCTCCGCGTCGATCGCGGGAGGAATGTCTTTGAGCTGCGGCAGCGCCGCGAACAGCCGGTCGGTCGACAACGGACCGTCCGCCTTGCGTTCCGGCGCCAGCAGGCGCGCGATCGTGAGGGCGTCGCCGTCGTCGAGCTTGCGCAACAGGTCGGGATCGGTGATTGCCGTGCCGCGCGTCAGCTGCGCGGTTTCCGCGGCCGACGACGAGGCGGCGCCGCCAAGAAACACGGCGGCAGCAACGAGAATTCGCAGCGCGCGGCTCATGCCTTAGGTAACACCGCGCCGGGACGCCTATTCAAGCAAAAAGGCGCCTCACATGCTGGTGAAGCGCCTCTTCGAAGTCGAATATCGGACGCTCAGCGTGCGACGATCAGCCCCTTGCTGGTGACGACCACCCAGCGGCCGTCCTGGCGGCGGATCGCATCGACGCGGCCGACGCCGGGGATGGGGTCGCCGGGATAGACCTCGTAGAGGCCGTCGCGGCCCTCGATCAGCGCACCGCCGTTGCCGGCGTTGCGCAGCCGCCAGCCTTCGACCGTCGGCAGACGGCCGACCTCGGGCTTGGGGGCGGCAGCCACCGGAGCCGCTGCGGCCGCGGTCGCAACCTGGGTCGGCGCGACCGAGCCGGTGATCTCCCTCGCGGGCGCCGGAGCTGCGGCAGCCTGCGCCGGTGCGGCCGGCGGCGCGACGCGCAGCTTGTCGACCGCTTCCGACAGCTTTGCGATCCTGGCGAGCGGCTCGGCCTGCGCCTTCTCGAGCTTGTCGAGGCGGTCATTGGCGCGATTGAACTGGCTGAGACCCGTCTTCGAGCTGTGCTCGACATTGGCCTTGAGCGCGACGAGATCGGCATCGATTCGCGCGACCGAAGCATCGAGCGCGCTGGTATCGGTGACCTGCACCGGCGCCTGGGCGGGGTTTGCGAAATGCATCATGCCGGCGGTTGCGAGCGCGCCGCTGATCGCGCCGACACCGGCTGCGATCGCCACCACCGCGGCCATCGCCGACAGGCGCCGCTTGCTGCCGGCCTCGCGCGGCGCGTCCGCCTTCACATGCGGAGCAAAATCCTCGCGGTCCCAGCTGCGCTCCGAGGGCGCCATGACGATCAGCTTGCCGGGCTTCGGCTCCGGATTGCTATCGGCTTTGGGCTCGACCCTGGCTTCGATCTTCGGCACCTCGATCTTCGGTGGCTCGACCTTCACCGGGTCGGGCTTCGGCGGCGCCTCGTGGTCGGGCGCGATCGAGGGGGCGTCGATCCCGGCAGCTTCGACAGCCTGCGGCGCGGTCGCCGCGGCTTCGACGACGCTCTTGTCCTGGGCAGCCTGCTCAGCCATTGGTTCGCTCACAGTTCGAATACTCCGCTCTGCATTGACCTTTTGGTAACTTTCATTGCTTGCGAAATCCTTACCTTCGGACCCGCTTACCTAAATTTTAGGAAGTTATCCGGGGCCGAATTAGGCCGGGAAGATGGAACCGGTGTGGCGGGCGTGAAACAATTTGTAACTGGGGCAAGATGAACGGCCGCGGAATGAGGCTACACACCGGCGAGAGATCGCGCGCCCGCGCCTCACATCACAGTCCGTCACATCACGACCGGCGCATCCGGCAGCTCGTTGGCGGGTGAGGCCTGCGGCGGAAAATGCCGCGCCAATTCGCGCGACACCGCCTCGATGCCGCCGATGACGCCGCGCTCGAACCGGCCGGAGGCGAACGCCGCCTCCATGGTGTGGCAGATGCTCTCCCAGCCCGCGGCGCCCACCTTCGCGTCGATGCCGCGATCGGCGATGATCTCGACGTCGCGATCGGCGAGCAGGAGATAGATCAGGACGCCGTTGTTGTGCGCGGTGTCCCAAATGCGCAGGAGCGAGAACACGTCGAGCGCGCGCGCTCGGGCCGGCTGGTTGCGGAACAGCGGCGCGCCGTCGAGCGCGCCTTCGACCACGAAGCGGACCTGGCCGGAATGGGTGGCTTCGCCGCGCCTGACCGCCTGCTCGATGCGGGCGAGGACGTCTGGCGGAAAGATCTGCCTTGCCCGCCAATGATGCTGCACGAGATGTCTGGCAATGCGCTTGATGCTCATGACCGCTACCAGCTCCCCGAGGCGCCGCCGCCGCCGAAACTGCCGCCACCGCCGCTGAAGCCGCCGCTGCTCGACGATCCGCTGCTCCAGCCGCCTCCCGACGAGCCGCTCGACCAGGAGCCGCCGCGCGAGCGGCCGGTGCCCGGCGTGATCGCCGAGAACAGGTCGGCGATGAAACCGATGATGAAGCCGAGGACGCCCAGCGCGAGGGCCAATGCGAACGACCCGAGAATGAACCAGGTCAGCATCGCGATGATGCCGCCGGTCGCCAGCGATCCAAGCAGCCGTCCCAGCATGGCGCGGAAGGCGCCGCCGATGCCCACCGAGACGAACAGCGTGACGATAGCGAGCGGTGCGAGATCGTCGAGACTGCCGAAGTTCACGGTCGGAGACGGAACCGGCAAGGGCTCTCCTTCGATCACCCGCATCATGCGATCGACGCCATCGGAGATGCCGGCGGAGAAATCGCCTGCCCTGAACTTCGGCGTGATGACCTCATCGATGATCCGCCGCGACGTGACGTCGGTCAGAGCGCCTTCGAGGCCGTAACCGACCTCGATGCGCAAGTGCCGGTCGCTCTTGGCGACGACGAGGATCGCGCCATCGTCGACCTTCTTGCGGCCGATCTTCCAGGCCTCCGCCACCCGGATCGAGAACTGCTCGATCGTCTCCGGCTGCGTGGTCGGCACGATCAGGACGGCGATCTGGCTGCCCTTGCGGCTCTCGAAGTCCTGCAGCTTTTGCGACAGCGCGGCAATGTCGCCGCTGGAGAGCGTGTCGGTCTGATCGACCACGCGGCCGGTGAGCTCCGGAACGGCGACGTCGGCGGAGGCTGGGATCGCGAAGGTGAGCAGCAGTGCGAACACCACAAGCGCCGACCACACTTTCGCTGTCATCGCCCGGCTTGACCGGGCGATCCAGTATTCCAGAGACGCCAGCGAACTGCGGAGGAGCCGCGGCGTACTGGATTCCCCGCTTTCGCGGGGAATGACAGTGGTGGGTTGGGCTCGCATCTGAGTCGAACGCGCTTACTTCGACGGCGCAGGTGCCGGATTGAAATCCACCTTCGGCGCGGTCGAGATCGCCTTCTCGTTCTCGACCGAGAAGTTCGGCTTTTCCTTGTAGCCGAACACCATCGCGGTGAGGTTGCTCGGGAAGGAGCGGATGGTGACGTTGTAATCCTGCACCGACTTGATGTAGCGGTTGCGCGCTACCGTGATGCGGTTCTCGGTCCCCTCCAGCTGCGACATCAAGTCCTTGAACAGGGCGTCGGACTTCAGCTGCGGATAGTTTTCGGTCACGACCAGCAGCCGCGACAGCGCGCTGGAGAGCTCGCCCTGGGCCGCCTGGAACTTCTGGAAGGCGGCGGGATCGTTCAGCACCTCGGGCGTCGCCTGGATGCTGCCGACCTTGGCGCGTGCGTTGGTGACGCCGAGCAGCACGTCCTTCTCCTGCTGCGCAAAGCCCTTCACCGAGTTGACAAGATTGGGCACGAGGTCGGCACGGCGCTGATACTGGTTCACGACCTCGGACCAGGCGGCCTTGATCTGCTCGTCCTCGCTCTGGATCGCGTTGTAGCCGCAATTGGTGAGGCTTAGCGAGGCCAGCGCCGCCAGCACGGTCAGGATCTTGCGCATTAAATTTCTCCCGGTGGAATCTGGCGCAAACTACCAGATGAGACCTGCAAGACGCCAGCATCCCAACGTCATTCCGGAGCGATGCCCAGCATCGAGCTAGGGTGCGCCCTTGCGCACCCGAGAATCTCGAGATTTCGCTTCGCGCCCCGGAATGACGGCATGGATCAGCGCGCCCCAGCCGACTGACGCAAGCCTCTTGCCTCGCACGGGCCGACATAGTCAACTCCCCGCAACAAGACGAAAATCGTCAGAGGGAACGCGATGACCTCGTTCGAGACCATCCTCGTGGAGCGGCCCGAGCCTGATATCACCCGGGTCGTGATGAACAGGCCCGAGGCGCGCAACGCGCAGAACCTGCAGATGACCTACGACCTCAACGCCGCCTTCGACGCGGCGGTGCAGGACGATGCGGTCAAGGTGATCATTCTCGCCGGCAGCGGCCCGCATTTCTCCTCCGGCCACGATCTGCGTCCCGGCGGCAAGAATGCGGCCGGCGTCGATTTCCCGCCGATCGGAAAGTGGGGCGGTTTCGCCGAGCCGAACGCCCATGGCCGCTTCGCGCGCGAGCAGGAAATCTATCTCCAGATCACCCGGCGCTGGCGCAATCTGGCGAAACCCACCATCGCCGAGGTGCATGGCAAGTGCATCGCCGGCGGGCTGATGCTGGCCTGGGCCTGCGATCTCATCGTCGCCAGCGACGACGCGCAATTCTGCGACCCCGTCGTCACCATGGGCGTCTGCGGCGTCGAATGGTTCGTGCATCCCTGGGAGCTGGGCCCGCGCAAGGCCAAGGAATTCCTGTTCACCGCCGACAATTGGAGCGCGCAGGAGGCGCACCAGCTCGGCATGGTCAACCGGGTCGTGCCGCGCGCGGAGCTCTCATCGCGCGTGCTGGAGCTGGCGCGCCGGATCGCGGCCAAGCCGTCCTTCGCGCTGAAGATGACCAAGGAAGCCGTCAACCGCTCGGTCGACGTGATGGGCCAGCCCGCCGCGATCGACCAGGCCTTCGCGCTGCATCAGCTCTGCCATGCCCACAATCTTCAGGAGTTCGGCATGATCGTCGATCCCTCCGGCCTGCATCCCTCCGTGCGCAAGCCGGCGGCGGAGTAAACGACATGGATCTCAATCTCAGTGACGAGCAAAAGCTGCTGCGCGACAGCGCGGAGCGCTTCGTGGCGGGCAGCTACGATGCCGCTCACCGCCGCAAGATGGCGAACGATCCGCTCGGTTTCAGTCCCGCGGTGTGGAAGCAATTCGCCGAGCTAGGCTGGCTGGCGCTGCCGCTGCCCGAGGAGTTCGACGGGCTCGGCGGCGGCGCGGTCGAGATCGGCATTTTGATGGAAGCCTTCGGCCGCGGGCTGGTGTCGGAGCCCTATGTGGCGACCGTGGTGCTGGGCGCCGCACTGATCGCCAGATGCGGCAGCCATGAGCAGAAGCAATCGAGCCTGCCCAAGGTCGCGGACGGATCGCTGAAGCTCGCATTCGCGCATTCCGAGCGCGCGGCGCGGTTCGACCTCGCCAAGGTCGCGACATCGGCGACCAAGACGGCGCAGGGCTGGCGCCTGTCCGGCAGCAAGATCGCGGTGCTCGACGGCCATGCCGCCGACGAGATCATCGTCTCCGCCCTCATGCACGACCATCATGGCCCTTCGGGACGGATCGGCCTGTTCGCGATGCCGGCAACCGCGCCGGGCCTTGCGATCTCCGACTACGCGCGCCTCGGCGGCGGGCGTGCCTGCAACATCGAGCTGTCCGACGTGCAACTGCCCGAAGACGCCCTGCTCGGCGACGGCCACGACGCGCTGCCGGCGATCGAATGGGCCGTCGATCGCGCCCTGGCCGCGCTCGGTGCCGAAGCCGTCGGCATCATGCAGACGCTGCTCGACACCACGCTCGAATACACCAAGATCCGGAAGCAGTTCGGCCGGCCGCTCTCGGCCAACCAGGTGATCCGCCACCGGCTCGCCGACATGGCCATGCAGGTCGACGAGGCGCGCTCGATGGCGCTGCGCGCCGCGCTGAAGGTGGACGCTGCGCCGACCGAGCGCGCCCGGGCGGCGTCGGGCGCGAAGGCGAAGATCGGCAGATGCGCCCGCTTCGTCGGCGAGCAGTCGATCCAGCTCCATGGCGGCATGGGCGTCACCGAGGAGCTGGAGGTCGGCGCCTATTTCAAGCGCCTCGTCGCCTTCGACACGCTGTTCGGCGGCAGCGCGCATCACTATGCCCGCCACGCCGAACTTGGCCGCAAGGCCTGACACCGGGAGAGCATCATGGACCTCAGTTTCAATGCCGAGGAGCGCGCCTTCCAGAACGAGGTACGCGGCTTCATCGCCAGCAATCTCACCGAGGAGATGAAGCGCGCGAGTGCTCTGACCCCGTCGGTGTTCTCCGACCCCGATATCGGCATGGCCTGGCAGCGCGCGCTGCACGCCCAGGGCTGGGGCGCGCCGGGCTGGCCGGTCGAATATGGCGGGCCGGGCTGGACCCCGGCGCAACGCTGGATCTTCGAAACCGAATGCGCGCGGGCCGGCGTGCCCAATGTGAACGTGATGGGCGTGAAGATGGTCGGGCCCGTCATCATCGGCTTCGGCTCGCCGGAGCAGAAGAACTTCTACCTGCCGCGGATTCTCTCCGGCGAGGATTATTGGTGCCAGGGCTATTCCGAGCCGGGCTCGGGCTCCGACCTTTCCTCGCTGAAGACGCGCGCGGTGCGCGACGGCGACGAATACGTCATCAACGGCACCAAGATCTGGACCACGCACGCGCACCATGCCAACCGCATGTTCGCGCTGGTGCGCACCGGCGACGGTCCCAGGCAGCAGGACGGCATCAGCTTCATCCTGATCGACATGAAGACGCCGGGCATCACCACCCGTCCCATTCTCACCATCGGCGGCGACCACGAGGTCAACCAGGTGTTCTTCGACGATGTCCGCGTGCCCGCCGCCAACCGCGTCGGCGAGGAAGGCAAGGGCTGGACCTACGGCAAATATTTGCTGGAGTTCGAGCGCGGCGCGGGCATCGCTTCGGCCAAGTTGCGCGAGGGCTTGAGGGCGATCGCGGACCTTGCCGAGTCGGACCTGACCGGACGCGCCATCGACAGCCCCGATATCGCAACGCGCATCTCCGAGGTCGAGGTTGACATCGACGCGCTGGAGATGACCGAGCTGCGCGTGCTCTCGGCGCTGCAGACCGGACAGAATCCCGGCGCGGTGTCGTCGATCCTGAAGCTGCGCAACAGCGAGATCCGCCAGGCCGTGACGCGGCTCGGCGCCGACGTGATCGGCCACGACGCGCTTCACGTCGAGCCGATGCGCCCGCTCTACAAGCTCAACCACGAGCCTGTTATCCCTGAGGAGATGCTGACGATGGTGCCGGAATATCTCAACGGCCGCGCCTACACCATCTTCGGCGGCACCTCGGAGATCCAGCGCGACATCATCGCGAAGATGATGCTGGGGATTTGACGCTTGTAGCCCGGATGGAGCGACTTACTCGGTGTCGTCCCCGCCTAGCGCGCAATTGCGCACGGGGGCGGGGACCCAACCACAGGAAGGTGTGGTTACGGGGACTCGGGGTGTGAACAGCTTCGCGCCACACTCCGCCCTGTGGTTATGGGTCCCGGGCTCGCGCTTTGCGCGCCCCGGGACGAGAGTTGCGTGTGTGGTGGCAGCCCGCGCGACAACGCTACCCAGCCGCCCTCGCGTCCCGGATCGCCTGCCACACTTTCTGCGGCGTCAGCGGCGTGTTCAGCTGGGTGATGCCGAGCTCGGCGAGCGCGTCCATCACGCCGTTGGTGACGCAGGGCGGCCCGCCGATGGCGCCGGATTCGCCGCAGCCCTTGGCGCCGAGCGGATTGGTGCGGCAGGGCGCGGAATCATCCAGCGTCACCACGATCGGCGGCACGTCGTCGGCGCGCGGGATGCAATAATCCTGGTAGCTCGCGGTCAGCAGCTGGCCGTCGGCGTCGTAGGAGACGCCTTCGTACAGCGCCTGGCCGATGCCTTGGGCGACACCGCCATGGATCTGTCCGGTCACCAGCATCGGGTTCACCGCGACGCCGACGTCGTCGACCGTGGTGTAGCGCACGACCTTGGACACGCCGGTCTCGGGGTCGATCTCGACCTCGCAGATATGAGTGCCGTTTGGCCAGCTCGGACCGTCCACCTCGCCCTCGGAATCGACGCTGAGCTTGGCGCCGCCCTCCTTCTCGGCGAGATCGAACAGGCTGATGCGGCGGTCGGTGCCGACCACCGTAAGCATGCCGCCCTGATATTCGATGTCCTCGATCGAGGTCTCCAGCACGTTGGCCGCCTTTTCGCGCGCCTTCTGAATCAGATCGTTGGAGGAAACCGCGACCGCGGTGCCGCCGACGAACAGCGAGCGCGAGCCGACGCTGCCAAAACCCGTGGCGAGATCGGTGTCGCCCTGCACCACGTCGATCTTGTCCATGGGGATGCCGAGCGTGTCGGAGATCATCTGGGTGTAGGTGGTCTGCAGGCCCTGCCCCATCGCCATGGTGCCGGAATGCAGCACGACCCGCCCTTGCGAGGTCGCTTGCAACGTGACCTTTTCGGTATGCGCGCGGCCGCCGGTCCATTCGATGTAGGAGGTGAGCCCGCGGCCGTAGAGCAGGCCCTTCTTTTTCGCCGCCTTTTTGCGCGCGGCAAAGCCGTCCCAATCGGCGAGCTTCACCGCGCGGTCGAGCATGTGCGCGAAGGCGCCGGAATCGTAGACCTGGCCGGCGGCATTGGTGTAGGGCAGCTGCGCCGGCTTGATGTAATTAGCCTTGCGGATCGCGCGCGGATCCATGCCGATTTTTCGCGCAGCGGCGTCGAACAGGCGCTCGACGATGAACACCGCCTCGGGGCGGCCGGCGCCGCGATAGGCGCCCACCGGCGCGGTGTGGGTCATCACCGACTGCACCTCGAAATGCACCAGCGGCAGATCGTAGACCCCGGTCTGCACGAACGGCCCGAGCACCAGCGGGATGATGTTGGCCGCTCCGGAAGAATAGGCGCCGGTGCAGCCGATCGACTTGACGCGATAGGCCAGCACCTTGCCCTTCTCATCCAGCGCGAAAGACGCGGTCGAGGTGAGATCCCGGCCATGGGTGCCGCCGACGAATTCGTCGGTGCGGTCGCCGCGCCAGCGGATCTTCTTATTGAGCTTGGTTGCGGCATAGGCGACGATGCCGTCTTCCGGATAGAGGTTGGTCTTCTGGCCGAAGCCGCCGCCGATGTCGCCGACCAGGACGCGGACGCTGTCCTTGGGACGCTTGAGCACGGCTTCCGCCAGCACGTCGCGGGTCGAGGCCGGCGTCTGCGACTGCACGTGCAGCAGCAGGCGTCCCGTCTTCTTGTCGATCTCCGCGATGGTCGAGCGCGGCTCCATCGCGGAGGGAACGAGGCGCTGGCTGACCAGATCGAGCTCGACAACATGCGCCGCCTTGGCGAAGGCCTCGTCGACCTTAGCGGCATCGCCGTAAGACATCGCGCCGACGATGTTGTCGGGCGCCTCCGGCCACACCACGGGCGCGCCGGGCTTGACGGCCTCGACCGGATCGACCACCGCGGGCAGCACGTCGTACTCGATCACGATCGCTTCGGCCGCGCTCTGCGCCTCCACCCGCGAGGACGCCACCACCGCGGCCACAGCCTCGCCGGCATAGCGCACGACCTCATGGGCCAGCAGCCGGCGCGGCGGCACCGTCATGGGCTTGCCGTCGGGACGCTTGAAGATGTTCAGGGTCGGGATCGCGCCGATGTCGTCCTTGACGAGATCGGCGCCGGTATAGATCGCGGTGACGCCGGGCATCCCGGCCGCGGCGGCAGTGTCGATCGAGACGATCCTGGCGTGGGCGTGCGGCGAGCGCAGCACGTGCAGCCACAGCGCGCCGTCGGCCGGCTTGTCGTCGATGAACTGTCCCTTCCCGGTGAGCAGCCGCTGGTCTTCCAAACGCTTGACGGGCTGCCCCGCTCCGAAACGCAAATTGCCGGGAAGAATGTTCATTCCGCTGTGTCCTCGAAATCCGCAAAAACGACCGCGGCGGTTTTAACGGATTTTGCGGGCCAGACAACCGAGCCCCGGCACATCAGCAATGCGCCTCCGAACCCCTTGCGGCTGCTTGCGGATCGGCCGGCTAGGACCTGTCGATATCGATGATGCCTACATCCACATCACGGCTGTCCGAGCCACGCTTGACCGTGAGCCGGACGGTCTTGCCCGCCCCGGCCTGCTCCAGCGCGTCGGTCAGGTCGGAGAGGCGCCGAACCGGCTTGCCTTCGGCCGCGGTGATGATGTCTCCGACTGCTCCCGTCGAAAAGTTGACGCCGCGAATCCCCGCCCGCTCGGCCGGGCTGCCGGGGGCGGTCCGCACCACGATCACGCCCTCGACGCCGAGCCGGGTGGAAACATCCTCGCCGGCGGCCACGATGCCGATGCCGGGCGTCGGCACCCGGCCGTTGCGGATGAGCTCGGGGACGATCCGGTTCACGACGTCGACCGGCACCGCGAAGCCGATGCCGGCGTTCGAGCCGGACGGCGATATGATCGCGGTCGTGACACCGATCAGACGGCCGGCGGAATCCAGCAAGGGACCGCCTGAATTGCCGGGGTTGATCGCGGCATCGGTCTGGATGACGTTGGCGATCTCCCGGCCGCCATGGGTCGGAAGCCTGCGCTTGAGCGCGCTGATGATGCCAGAGGTCATCGATTGATCTAGCCCGAACGGATTGCCGATCGCAAAGGCGGCTTGCCCGACCTTCAGGTCGCTCGAGCTGCCGAGTCCCACGGGCGCCGGCAGCTCGCGCACGCTGCGGATCCGCAGCACCGCGAGATCGTAGTTGGGGGCCCTGCCGACGAGGTCCACCTGCGCGACCTCTCCCGACGCAAAGCGCACGGCGATCTCGCTGCCGTTGGCGACGACGTGATTGTTCGTCACGAGATGACCCTCGCGGTCCCAGACGAAGCCCGTGCCGGACGCGCCGCCGCCACCCTGGCCTTCGTCGCCCATGAGAGGACTGGCGGCCGATTTCACGGCGACTTGAACGACCGAGGGTGACACGCGCTCGAAGATATCGATGGTCGCCTTTTCGCCATCCGACAGCGGCCCGCGCTGCTCGATGGCGCGCGCGGACGGCGCCGCCCACGGGACATAGGAGATCGGGACATGCAGGACCTTCGCGGCCGTGACGGCGAGCAGCAGGGCGGCGAAGGCTGCCGCGGCAATCGCATAGCGACGGTTCATGGGTAATCACCGTATCTTGTGCTGGATGCGGGCTCTGAGGTGCACATGCGTGGGCGACAGAGGTCGCTCACGCGGCAACGCCGCAAGCGCACGGAAGTTTCTCTGTCAGGTAAGAGCCATTTTGCCCCCGACAGGTCGCCGGGGCAAATTGCCGCGTGGCAAGCGCTATGTCAGCTCGCGCAAAGCCGTCTCCACGACCTTGCGCGCCTCGGCGGTCAGCGGTGCCTGCGGCGGCACGGGGTCGCCGACATCGTAGCCCTGGATCGCGAGCCCGGCCTTGATGCAGGCGGCGAGGTTGAAGCGCGCGAAGGCTTCGTTGATGCGCCACAGCCTGCGCTGGAGCACCATCGCCTCGTTCCAGCGACCGGCCTTGCAGAGCTCGTAGAGCGCAACGCTCTGGCGCGGAATGATGCAGGCCGGGCCCGCCATCCAGCCGAGGCCGCCGATCAGCATCACCGCGGCCGGGATATGGGCGGAGGCCGAGAACACCCGCAAGGCATCCCCGCACCGGTTCATGATCGAGAGCAGCCGGCCGGTGTTGGTCGAGGCGTCCTTGATGTAGCCGATGCGCGGATGCTCGGCGAGGCGCGCGATGGTGTCGAGGGTGAGATCGGAGCGCTGGAATTGCGGGTTGGTGTAGATGACGACGGGAATGTCGACGGCATCCGCAATGGCGCGGAAATAGGATTCGACCTGGGCATCAGTGAGCGGGAAATACGCTTCCAGGATCGCCAGGATGCCGTCGGCCCCACACTTCTGGTAGGCTTGCGCCTGCGCCACCGCATCCGCAGTCGAGGTCGAGGCGACGCCGGCGATCACCGGCACGCGGCCCTCGGCGGCCTCGATCGTGGTCTGCACGACAGAGGCGCGTTGGGCGGCATTGAGATAGGCGAACTCGCCGGTCGAGCCCAGCGGCGTCAACCCGTGCACGCCGGCGCCGATCAGGTCGTTGCAGAGCCTGCCGAGGACTTCGGTGCGCACATTGCCGCCGGCATCGACGGGCGAGACGAGATAGGGGAAGACGCCGTGGAATTCGGACATGTCGGTCGATGGTCCAAGCATCGGAGCCCGCCAAAGACCCCGTTGATTGCTGCTAACATGTGAGGAAATCGCCAGCAAGGCGGGCATTGACCAGTTCTTAAGGATGTTGCGAACTGGCCATGATGCCGCGCCCATCGCCCTACTCCGTATTAGGGAGTGATGACGATGGTGCCCGCATGCCTCTCACAATGCTGTCCAGGTATCTGCATCCCGATCCGCGCATCCGGCGCGAGCTCGTCGATCTCCTGTACACGTCATTGCCGCAAGTGTCCGCCATCGGCGTGACATCCGTAACGGGCGCCGTGGCGCTGACGGCCATGAGCGGTGACATAGGCTATGCCGTCATTTCGGGACTAATCTTCGTCACCGCGGCCGCCCGCATCTATTCCCTGCTTCGCTACAAATCTCGCGCGGCGCAATTCTCCGACGCAGACGTGGTTCGCTGGGAGCGGCTCTACGGCGCCGGCGCGTCGGCGTTCGGCCTTGCGCTAGGCCTGCTCTCCTATCGTGCGCTCGAACTCGACGACGACCCAGGCGCGTGGATCGCGTTCGGCCTCTCGATGTCGTTCTGCGTCGGCATGGTCTCGCGCGCCGCGATCCGCCCCTGGATCATCCTGAACACAGCCGCCATCCTCCTGCTGCCGACGATCGTCGGCGGCCTGCTCCGACCCGAATTCGCCTACAAGATCGGCGCGATCATGCTGGTGTTCTTCTGGCTGACCCTGCGTGAGGCCTCCAAGCACCTGTCTGCCGCGTTCGTCGAACGCGTCGAGGCCAAGCATCGGCTGGCGCGGCAGGCCACGCACGACTTTCTCACGGGATTGCCGAACCGCGCCGCGTTCTTCCAGGCCCTGGCCGAGACGCGCAGCGATTTCGCGATCGTCGCCATCGATCTCGACGGCTTCAAGCCCATCAACGACCGTCACGGCCATCAGGCCGGCGACGATCTGCTGCGCCAAGTGGCCGAGCGGCTGGCGTCGTGCGTCGGCAACACCGGCATCGCGGCACGCTTTGGCGGCGACGAATTCATGATGCTCCGGCCTGTCAGGGCCGGCGAAGCCGGTCGTGAGGAGGCGTTCGCGCTGGCGCGTCAGGCCATTGGCGAGCTGTCGATGCCGTTCCTGCTGACGGACATTCCGGTCTGCATTGGCGCAAGCGCCGGCATTCTCGTCAGTACCGGGACCATCACTGCGGGCTCGGCCTCGCAGTTGCTGGAACGGGTCGACCGTGCGCTCTATACGGCAAAGCGTGCGGGAGGCGGACGTTGCGTCTGGTCGGACGAATACGCCGGCGTCCAGCGCGCGGCAGGCTGAACAACTATCAAACCTTGAGCAAGCGTATCCGCGTGCCCCAGGGATCGACCGCCTCCAGCCCGCCCCCAAGCGCCGTGACTTTCGCGCCGGCCTTGCGCAGGCGCTGCTCCTGGGCGGCGACAATGTCCGGCTTGTCGGTCACCAGCGAGAACCAGGCCAGGCCGGTCGTCTGATCGTCGCGCTGGCCCGCGCCCTGGCTCTGCCAGACGTTGATGCCGAGGTGATGATGATAGCGGCCGGACGACAGGAACGTCGCGCCGCTGCGGCTGCGGGTCGGATCGAGACCGATCGCGCCATGATAGAAATTGCCGGCCTGCGCGAGATCGCCGACCCGCAGATGCATGTGACCGATGCGCAGGCCCTCGGGCGCCCCGGCATAATCGGGCACGCGTGGATTGGTCAGCGAGAGCAGGTCAGGAATGTCGAGCTCGTCGGCCGCCATCTTCACGCTGCCCTCGCTCCACTGCCATTGCGAGGGATCGCGATCGGCATAGACCTCGATGCCGTTGCCTTCGGGATCGTCGAGATAGACGGATTCGCTGACGAGGTGATCGGCAAAGCCCGACAGCTTCACGCGGTGCGAAGCGGCGTGGACCAGCCAGCGCGCCAGGTCCTTGCGGGTCGGCATCAGGAAGGCGGTGTGATAGAGGCCGGCGGCGTTGCGCGGCTCGATCGCCGCATCGGGCCGGGCCTCCAACACCACCAGCGTGACGCCACCCGTGCCGAGCTTTGCCGCAGTCGCCGACCGCTCCATCACGGTGAGGCCGATCACGTCGCGATAATAATCCGCGATCGTGCCGAGGTGCTTCACCCGCAGCGTCACCATGCCGACCCGCATCGGCGTGCGGCTGGCATATGTCGGCCCGCCGCCTTGCTGCATGCCTTCGGCGCGTGCCGCCGCCGTGGCGGCCGCCGCAAGCGAGGTCGCGCCGGCGAGTTGCAGCAGGGTGCGGCGGGTGAGGTCGACGGTCATGACGGCTCGCAATCCTTTAGCAATCTTGGGGCCACGGGGCGCAATCCCGGGATTGCTACACGTTCTCGTGAGGCGCTCCCAATCACATGTTCGTCGGCCATTGTCTTAACGAGGCCGTCCCTGTCCTGGCCACCCGGCCAGTTTCGCAATTGCCCGCGACATCCCAGATTGAGGGCAATCACAGGAGCACGCCATGACTGATAGCCCCCTGTCGTCACTGTCATCCGCCCTCGCGGACGTGGTGGCGCGCACCGCACCCTCGATCGTCTCCGTGCGTTCGCATCGCTTTCGCTCGACCGGCTTCGTCTGGAAGCCGGGCCTGATCGTCACCGCGGACGAGGCGCTGGCCGACGAGAGCGAGGTCGAGATCGGCCTGCCGGACGGCCGCACGAGTCCCGCCACGATCGCCGGCCGCGACCACACCACCGACATCGCGCTGCTGCGCGCCGACATCGCTTCCACCCCGGCCAAGCTCGCGACAATTGTCCCGCCGCTGGGCGCATTATCAGTCGTGGTCGCGACGAACCGCGACACGCCGAGCGCGGCGCTCGGGATGGTGTCGGCGTCCGGCAGCGGCTGGCGCTCCCTGCGCGGCGGTGAGATCGATGCGCGGATCGAGCTCGATGTCCGCCTGCGCGACAGCCAGCAGGGCGGCCTTGCGCTTGATGCCTCGGGACAAGCCTTCGGCATGGCGGTGCTCGGCCCGCGGCGCGTGCTGGTGATCCCGACGGCGACGATCGAGCGGGTCGCCTCCCAGCTGGAGGCGCGCGGCCGCATCGCGCGCGGCTATCTCGGCCTCGGGCTGCAGCCGGTGCGACTCGACGACGGCGTCGGCGCGATGGTGATGAATGTCGACAAGGCCGGACCGTCGGCCGCAGCCGGCATCCGTCAGGGCGACGTGATCGTCGCGGTCAACGGCCAGAAGCTGTCCGGCGTGCGCGCGCTGTCGCGGACGCTGGGACCTTCGAGCGTCGGCGCGGTGATCGACCTCGCGGTGCACCGTGGCGGCGAGCCGGCCGGCTTCAAGGTCACGATCGGCGAGAGGCCGGAGACGTGAGTGAAGACAGCTCCCCGGAGATCGTGGTGTCCCTGGAGATCGACGATCCCGCGCTCGCGGGCCGCCTGGCGAAGCTGCTCGGCAATGTCGCCGGGCTACGCCTTGCCGCGCCCGGCGAATCTGCCGAGGCGACGATCGTCGCGCGTGATCCGCGCATCATGCCTGACGACATCGCACTGACGCAGCGTGAGCTCGACGTGCTGGCACTGATGGCCGAGGGTGCCTCCAACAAGATGATCGCGCGCCGGCTCGGCATCTCCGTGCACACCGTCAAGTTCCATGTCGGCTCGCTGCTCGACAAGCTCGATGCCACCGGCCGCACCGATGCGGTGGCTCACGCCGCACGTCGCGGCGTGATCGAGCTGTAGGCTCAGTGCGCGCTCAGGCGATCAAGGTACCTTCGCGGACTGAATGCGCGCTTTCAGGGCTGCGGCGCCGACCGCGCCGGGGATCACGCTGTCACCGACGAGATAGCCGGGCGTTCCGTTGATGCCGAGAGCCGAGGCGAGGCGCATGTTCTGCTGCAAGGCCTCGCTTACCTCGGCGCTGGCCGCATTCTTCTCGATTTCCCCGGCGTTGAAGCCGAGATCGGCAGCGACCGCGAGCGCCGCGGCCCGATCGACCCGGCCCTGCGTCGCCATCAGGCGGCGATGAAATTCGAGCGTTTCGGCGGCGCTGGGATGATGCATCTGCAGCGCGATCGCGACCTTGGCGGCTTCGACGGAGTCGTGGCCCAGGATCGGGAGTTCCTTGAGCACGATGCGCACGTTCGGCTCGTCGGCGATCAGCGCCAGCGTGTCGCCCAGGGCCTTGCGACAATAGCCGCAGTTGAAGTCGTAGAACTCGACCAAAGTGCGGGCGCCTTCGGCGGCGCCGAGGGTCGTCTGCAGCGGCGCGGTGTACAGCGCCTTGGCGTTGTCACTGATCACCTGCCTGATGTTGCCCGCCGCAGGCGTCGGGGCGGTCTGCGCGGCGGCGTTGCGCTTGGCAATGAGGGCTACGAGCGCAGCGCGAATCGCCTCGGGGTGATCGGCCAGGTATTTTTCGATTGCCGGGCCGAGGGCTTCCGGGTGCGCGGCGAGATATTGCTGGATGGCCTCGTCGACGTCCCTGCGTTGCATCTCTGCGTGCGCCGCGCTCGGCACCGCAATAGCGGCAGCGACGAAGATGCCCAGCGCGGCTCCGTGGAGCCGGTGTAACGCAAGCCTTGGTCTGTCGATCATCGTTGGCATTGCCGAATTCCTCCACTTACCTCTCAAGAGCATCCTAGCGCTCCCGTTGCCGCACAGGCGGCGCAACACGGCCGGGCTGAAGCGGCGCAACCCGGCTAGGCTGAGGCGGCGCAACTCGGCGAGGTCCGGCCGGCAAGCAGCGTTTGCCGAACGGCCCTGGGACGGTTTCGGCCGGACAGCTGATCGGACGGCTCGTAGAAGGCTCACGTTCTCCAGGCGCCTTCGGCTTCGACGGACGCGGCACGGGAACGGGCGAAGGCTTGACCGGCACAGGCTTCGGCGTGCGCGCCACGCAGGTGCCCTTGTCGTCACGCGTTTCGCCTGCCGCGCAGGGTTGCTGCGGCGAAAACTTCTTGCCGCTCTGTGGGACACACTGCGAGCGATCGTTCGGATTGACCGGGGCAGGACAGCACTCGCCGCTCGACGTCAGATTTCCGGCCGCGCAGCACTTTCCCGCCGCGGTTGGCACATAGCCGGCGGCACAACAAAGCGAGATCTTCGGAATCTTGAACTTCGGTTGGCATTGCGTTCCGTCGGCGCTCGGAGTCTGGCCGACCGGACAGCACACACCCTTCGAGGTCGCCTGGCTCTTCAGGCAACATTTGCCCGCGATCTTCACATAACCCGGCGAACAGCAGTCCAGGCATATGCCGCCCGGAATCTTGGGAATGAATTGCTGACACGTGCCGTTGACCAGAGCACCCGCGCAGCAAAGCTGCGCCCCGCCCGAGCCGGTATAGATGTGATCGTTCTCGCAGCACTCGTGGTTGGGACCGATCGCCGTTTGCGTCGTTCCGCACATCGGCTTGCCGATGTCGGTCGAGGGATTGCTGCAAGCGCCGCCGGGCCGAAGATCGACCGCTGAGCAGCACTTGCCGTTGACCAGAGTCTCGGACTTTGCGCAGTCCGAGGCACAGGCGCCGTTGCTCCACACTTGATTGATCGGGCATACGGGCTTGCCCCCGGGGCCGCACACATGGGTCTGACAGGCCCGGAAGCTCGGCGGCGGCGGCGGCAGCGGCACGCCGACGGGGCGCAAGCCCGGCAGAAGTTGCGCCGGCTGTTCGGCGCAGGTGCGCAGGATGGCGATGTCTCCCAGATGTCCCCGTGCGGACAGATCCGGCGGCGCGTCGGCATAGTCGATGAAATAGCTGAGCCGTGGCGGCGCGTCGTCACGCCGGATGCGCCAGGCCGGATTGCCCTGCAGCCCGTCGATTGCAAGCGTATCGCTCTGACCGAGCTGTGTGACGAGCTTGGGATCGGTGGCGTGCCGCAACTGCTCTCCGGTGGTCCAGACGAAGCCGCCGCAGGAGCGCGGATTGATGTTGCCGTGCTGGTCGTAGCTGTAGCCGATGGCGACGCCGCCATTGTCGTTGCGGAACGTCTCGGGAAAGCCCACCGCATATTCGTCCGGCACGGCCTGCCAGATCGGCTGCTTTGCCTCCGTGAGGCCGATCACCGTATAGCGCAGCACGCGGCCGGTCGACGGCACCGACAGCGCTTCGAAATCCTGGGCGCCGGTCGGCGCCGGCCGCTCGGCGAGATACATCCGACCTGCGTCGTCGAAGGTGATGCGCGATATCTCGGTGGCGCCGGCCGCGGGCGGCACTGCGACCTCGATCCTGATGTCCGGGCCGAACGAACCATCGGCGTTGAGGCCGACCGACCAGATCCGCGATCCCTCGGCGACCGCGTAGTAGAGACGATGATCGCGCACCGCGAGGCCGAACACCCGCCGTCCCGGCTCTGCGTAGCCCCAGGTCTCGGGCCGCGCACTGTCGAATTGCGGGCTGGTCAGATTGACGCCGGACCCGGCAGCTGCCGGCGAGGGCGCCATCCCGACGGCGGCGGTGCCGGTTGTGCCGTGATCGTAGGCGCCGAGATCAGCGCCATTCGTTCCGAAGCGATGGATGAGACCCGTCTCGCGGTCGGCGACGAACAGCGACTTCGTGGCGGGATCGTAGGCCAGTCCGCCGAGCGCTGCGCCCGAGTTCGCCCTTCCGGCGGTGACGACATTCGCAAACAGCTTCACCTCGCCGGTAAGGCCGTTGATCTTCCAGATCGACCCGGGCCCACCTCCGGGTCCCCACTGCGCCGGCATGAAAGCCGCACCGTTTGTCCCGAACCTGACGTGCTGCGGCTTGCCATCGCTTCCGGGCGCAACGATCGACAGCCCGTAGGCCGAGGTTGCCGCGGCATAGATGTTGGCCGGCGATTGGTCGTCCAGGGCGACGCCGAACACCTGCCCGATCCATTTCGCGCTCACCGTGAAGGGCTTTGGCGCTCCGACGAGCTGCGCCTCCGGCGGACCGCCCATGCGGCTGAGATCGACGACACGCAGCGAGGGTCCATCGGGATTGATGAAGGAGCGCGCATCGGCGTCCTGGCCGGGCTCGATCTCGAAGGGCCGGAGCCCGCCGGAGAAGCCGGTTACCGCGGCCTGGCCGGGCGCATAGATGCCGCGCGGCGCCTGGGCCGAGGCCGCACTGCCGAGCGCCAGAACCAGGCCCGATGCGATGGCGATGCAGCGCATCGCTGAGACGACGAACGATCTGTGTGAGCGAGGCTTCATGATTGCAGCCCCTCACTTCACGATTGGCTTGGGCACGCAGGTGCCGCTGTTCGAGTCGGGTATCGTCCCTGGCGGGCAGCATTGCCCGCAGGTCGTCATCTGCGCCGGATTGCAGCAACTGCCGTCGAACGCCATGCCCTGGGTCGGATCCGCGCACGGCTTCACGCATTCGCCGCTCTGGCCGATGCGTATCTGTCCCGCGGGACATGCCGGCGGCGGGCACATGCCGAACGGTGCGAAGCCAGGATTTGCCGGCTGATCTGTATTGTCGCAAAGGCACTGTGACAGGCCACTCGGCAGAATCGGGCCGGGATGCGTCTGGCGATCTGGATTGTTGGCTTCATAAGGGCAATCGCAGGCGAACAGCCAGCGATGCACGTCGGTCCCTGGATTTGGCACCTCATGCCAAGCCGGGACCATCGGCTTGGGACAGAAGCAGGATTGAACGGGGTCGCAGCCGGTATTCTCCTGCGTCGGCGGCAGCCAGATGGCCAGTGTTCCGTCCGGCGTGTCCGCTTTCGCGACCGTCGGGATGTTGTCGCCATATCCGCACTTCTGCCAGTTCGGATTGCAATTGGAGATGGAGCTATACGGGATGCAGGCCGGATCCTTCATCTGGTCGAAGTGACCCATGGGTTGGCAATGCTTGACGTCGACCGACCCGCAATAAGCCTTCTGCGGCGGCGGCCGCGTGCAGTTGCACCCAATCCCCAACCCGCCGCACAGCAAATCCTGAGCGCATTCGCCGAGGTCGAAACCAATGGAATTCGTGCTCTGCTCGGTTTCGCAGGAGCATTTTGCGATCTTTTGGGCCGAGCTGTTCTCCTTCAGTTTCTTGTAGATGTCGGCCGGAATGGAGCTGCCGAATATCGCCTGTAGCTTGTCGGCGATCACGTCGCCGGAGCCCGTCGCCTGTGCGCAAAACTGATCGACCAGGGCTTGTCCCTTGCCCGTGTCCGATCCCTGGATCGCCACGCCGGCGAGGGCCAGATCCAGCGCAATCGCGATGTCGCAGTTGGTCTCGCTGTCGGAACAGAGCGATTCGCAATCATATGTTGCCTTGAGCGTGCCGTAGAAAGACTTGGCGAGGTCCTCGAGGCTGCACCCCGCGCGCGCCGGTGACGCGAGCAGCAACATCGCGGCGACGACCACCGCACCATACCTTCGCAAGCCGGCTGGAAATTCGATGCGCATCGTCCCCCCCGCAACCTGAGGCAGCAAGATTGCGGTCGAAGGCTAAGCCGATCCGCCTCGGCCCATATTGAGGTGGCTCAATGACCCCGCGATATCGAGACGCCGATCGGCATCAACGCACCTCCAGCTCGTGGGCGACGGAAACCGTAATTGCACCGTCGGTCCCGGCCCGTTGTCGCCCAGCGCGATCTCCGCACCGTGGAAGCGCGCTGCGGCGGCGACGAGCTGAGGCCAAGTCCATTGCGCGGCGGGCGACGTTGTCGCTGACCTGCAATGACGACGTGGATGGAGGCTGACCTATGTCGGGCTGTTCAGCTGCTACACCCGCTTGCCGCCGTTCTTCTCGGCCGCGCGGCGCAAGGCTTCGGCGAGGGCGCCGCCGCCGGAAGAGGACTCCTGCTTGCGCGGGGCTGACGAGGTCATGCGCGAAGGGTTGCGTGCGCCGTTGTCGCGCTGCATGCCGGGGGCATCCTTCTTGGTCCCGACCTCGTCGTCGAGGCGCAGCGTCAGGGAGATGCGCTTGCGCGCGACCTCGAAGTCCAGCACCTTGACCTTGACGATGTCGCCGGGCTTCACAACCTCGCGCGGATCCTTGATGTAGGTCTTGGACATTGCCGAGATGTGCACGAGGCCGTCCTGGTGCACGCCGATGTCGACGAAGGCGCCGAACGCGGCGACGTTGGTCACGGTGCCCTCGAGGATCATGCCCTTCTTGAGGTGCTTGATCTCCTCGACGCCCTCCTTGAACACCGCGGCCTTGAACGCCGGCCGCGGATCGCGGCCGGGCTTCTCCAATTCCTTCAAGATGTCGGTGACGGTCGGCAAACCAAAGGTCTCATCGACGAAATCCTTCGGCTTCAAGGAGCGCACGATTTCGCTCGAGCCAATCAGCGCCTTGATGTCGCTCTTGGTGGCCGCGAGGATGCGGCGCACCACCGGATAAGCTTCCGGATGCACGCCGGAGGCATCGAGCGGGTCCTCGCCGCCGAGGATGCGCAGGAAGCCTGCGCACTGCTCGAACGCCTTGGGACCAAGCCGCGGCACGTCCTTCAGCGCCTTGCGCGACTTGAACGGGCCGTTGGCGTCGCGGTGCGCCACGATGCTCTGGGCAAGGCCGGCGCCGACGCCCGACACGCGCGCGAGCAGCGGTGCGGAGGCGGTGTTGACGTCGACGCCGACGGCGTTCACGCAATCCTCGACCACGGCATCGAGCGATTTGGCGAGCTTGGCCTGGCCGAGGTCGTGCTGATATTGGCCGACGCCGATCGCCTTGGGCTCGATCTTGACGAGCTCGGCCAGCGGATCCTGCAAGCGGCGCGCGATCGACACCGCGCCGCGCAGCGTGACGTCGAGATCCGGCAATTCCTCGGAGGCGAAGGCGGAGGCCGAATAGACCGACGCGCCGGCTTCGGACACCACGATCTTAGACATCTTCAGCTCGGCGAGGCCCTTGACCAGCTCGGTCGCGAGCTTGTCGGTCTCGCGCGAGGCGGTGCCGTTGCCGATCGCGATCAGCTCGACCTTGTGCTTCATCGCCAGGCGCCCGAGTGTCGCCAGCGACTCGTTCCACTGCCGCTGCGGCTCGTGCGGATAAATCACGCCAGTATCGACCACCTTGCCGGTCGCATCGACCACCGCGACCTTGACGCCGGTGCGGTAGCCGGGATCGAGCCCCATGGTGACGCGGGTGCCGGCTGGCGCCGCCAGCAGCAGGTCGCGCAGGTTGGAGGCGAACACGCGCACGGCTTCGGTCTCGGCCGCGTTCCACAGCCGCATGCGCAGGTCGATGTTCAGATGCACCTGGATCTTGGTGCGCCAGGCCCAGCGCACGGTATCGACCAGCCAGCGGTCGCCGGGGCGCTTGAGGTCGGCGATGCCGAACCGCTTCATGATCTTCAATTCATAGGCGCTGGGCACGCCTGGCGGCGGCGCCTCGGCCTCGGCCTGAATCTGCAGGTCGAGGATCTCTTCCTTCTCGCCGCGGAACATCGCGAGGATGCGGTGCGAGGGCAGCTTGGTCAGCGGCTCGGAGAAGTCGAAATAGTCGGCGAATTTCTCGCCCTCGGTCTTCTTGCCGTCGCGCACCTTGGAGGCCATGCGCGCGTTGGTCCACATCTCCTCGCGCAATGCGCCGATCAGGTCGGCGTCCTCGTCGAAACGCTCGACCAGGATGGCACGGGCGCCGTCGAGCGCAGCGGCGGCGTCAGCGACGCCCTTCTCGGCATTGATAAAGCCTTCGGCCACGATCTTCGGATCGTTGCCGGGCTCGGCGAGCAGTTGATTGGCGAGCGGCTCCAGGCCCGCTTCCTTGGCGATCTCCGCCTTGGTGCGGCGCTTCGGCTTGAACGGCAGATAGATGTCTTCGAGGCGCGCCTTGCTGTCGGCAGCCATGATCGAGGCTTCGAGCGCGGCATCGAGCTTGCCCTGCTCGCGGACCGATTCGAGGATGGCCTTGCGGCGGTCTTCGAGCTCGCGCAGGTAGACCAGGCGCTCCTCCAGGGTGCGCAATTGCGCGTCGTCGAGCGCACCGGTCGCTTCCTTGCGGTAGCGCGCGATGAAGGGAACCGTGGCGCCGCCGTCGAGCAGCGTCACCGCCGCCTCGACCTGCTCGCTGCGGACCCCAAGCTCCTGCGCAATTTTTTGGTTGATATTTGCCACGCGAGATTCCCTTTATCCAAGCCCGCGGTGCGGCGGCGAAGCACCGGCCACGGGACGCCGCTTATGGACCAACCGGGGCTGATTCATCAAGGTACGGCGGAGGGCCGTCGACAAGGGATTTTTTTCTCGAACCGATGCGATCTCGCCACATTCGTGGGGAGGCGCGTGACTGACGCTGCGCTGCGTCCGGGGCACGAGCGGAGCGTGCGCCTGCTCTCTCCGCACCGTCATTGCGAGCGAAGCGAAGCAATCCAGAGTCTTTCCACGGGGGGATTTCTGGATTGCTTCGTCGCAAGGGCTCCTCGCAATGACGGAGTATGAGGCCGCACTGGTTCTTCGACTTCCGCCATCATTCGTCGCAACCGGGCCGGCGATGGCAGCGAATATGTGGTTGCAATTGTCACACCGCTGCCGGATTGAGACGGCGCGCGCCCGCGACCCCTCCGCCTCGCGCAACCCTGCCCCTCGCGCCGGCTCAGTTGATTCAGGCCCTCCCTTGCGAAAAAGCTGGCGCCGCACCTTGAGAGGATTTGGATTTCATGACGTTGCCGATGAGCTGGAGTGAATGGTCGCAGCACGATGGCGTCGCGCTGGCGGGCCGCGTCCGCAAGGGCGAGCTGACGGCGAAGGATCTGGCGCGCCAGGCCGCCGCGGGCGTTGCCAAGGTCAATCCGGCGCTCTCGGGCGTGGTCGAGCTGTTCGAGGACGCGATCGCCGATCCCAGCAAGGACGGCGCCAATCTCGCAGGTCCGTTCGCCGGCCTGCCCTTCCTGATGAAGGATCTCGGGCCGACCATGAAGGGCCGGCTGCAGGAAATGGGCTCGCTGCTGATGCGCGGCAACCGCGCGAGCGCCGACACCTTCCTCACCGGTAAATTCCGCCAGGCCGGCCTCAATTTGATCGGACGCACCACGACGCCGGAATTCGGCGTGTGCTCTTCGGCCGACAATCCCGCCGTCTACGTCACGCGCAATCCCTGGAATACCGACTACACCACCTGCGGCTCGTCGGCGGGCAGCGCCGCGATGGTTGCCGCCGGCGTGGTGCCGATCGCGCACGCGACCGACGGCGGCGGCTCGATCCGCATTCCCGCCGGCGTCAACGGCAATATCGGATTGAAAGTCTCGCGCGGCGTGTTCTCGCTGGCGCCCCACATGTCGGACCTGACCGGCCTCGTCTCGATCCAGGGCTGCCAGTCGCGCAGCGTGCGCGACACCGCCGCCTTCGTCGATCATGCGAGGGGACCTGCGCCCGGCGAGTTCATGCCGTTCTGGACCACGGCGCAGCCCTATTCGGAGATGATCAAGCGCGATCCCGGCAAGCTGCGCATTGCGCTGTCGCACACATGGGGCGACTATACCGCGACGCCCGAGATCGCCGCCGAGCTGGAGAAGGCCGGACGGTTCCTCGAAGGCCTTGGCCATCACGTCGACTACGCGCTGCCGGAGATCGACCTTCCCGCCGCCTTCGCCGCGCAGACCACCTGCTACATCTCGAACTTCGCTGTGGTGATCTCCAACATGCTCGCCGCGCGCGGGCTGGAGAAGCCGCCGGAAGACCTGATCGAGCCCATGAACATCCGGATCTGGGAAGCCGGCCGGCACACCAGCTTCGCCGAGCGGGCGAAGATGCAGGCCGTGTTCAACATCACCTCGCGCGGCTTCGGCGCCTTCTTCGAGCAGTGGGACGTGATCCTGACGCCGATCACCGCGCTGCCGACGCCGAAGGTCGGCACCAGGGAATATCTCACCATCGCCGACAATCCCGATGTGCTGGACTGGTTCGGCAATCTCTGGCGCTTCTTCGCCTTCACGCCGCTCGCCAATCTCTGCGGCATGCCGGCGATCTCGATGCCGATGGCAACGCAGGACCATGGCCTGCCGCTCGGCATCCAGGCCATCGCCAAGCAGGCCAATGACGGGCTGTTGCTGCAACTCGCCGCCCAGATCGAGCGCGCGCTCGACGGCAAGTGGAACGGCGGCAAGAAGCCGAAGGTGCATGTCGGCTGAGGCGGAGCCGTTCCGCGCCGCTTGGTAGCCCGGATGTAGCGTAGCGCAATCCGGGGCGCGGCGGCGAAGATTCCTGGATTACGCTGCGCTCCATCCGGGCTGGATCTCAGTTCTTCACCGCGGGAATCTCCTCCGCCATCGGCTGCTTCTGGCCCTGCTGGTACATCGCCAGCGCCTTGTCGAGGGCTTCGCGCAGCGCCAGCGCAGCGGCGACGCTGCATCGCAAGTGCGCGGTCTGGACCACGTCGACCCTGACGGCGGCACCGACCGGCATCAACAGGTTCGCGGCGAGCTCGATCTGGATCGCGCCGTTGTGGTGGCCGAAGCAGGACGCGCCGTCGAAATAGACGATCGGCGCCCGCTCCGCGCTGGAGCTCGAAATGGTGACGGGCCCCTGATTGGCGGCGGGCGTTTCGGGGTCGGCCATGGGCGCTCCTTGCAGTTCGTTGGCGTACGAAGCGTCCACCATCGGCGCTTCGGCCCGCCCTGTCGAGACCAAACCGCCTGCGGTGCGGGGGCCTGTCCGGGGCTTTTGCGCGGCAGCCGACACTGGTCTAGAACGTCCCCATGAGCACCATACCGACCACGCTCCCGTTCGAGGAACTCGCCGAAGCCGTCAAGGGCCGCCGCTCCGATTACGGCCATATCAGCGGGCTCCAGCTCGACCGCTTCGCCCCCGCCGAGGCCTGGTCGAGCCTGCCCTACCGGCCCGTCTTCGTCGGCGACACCGAGACCGGGGTGCTGCATGGCGGCGTCGTCACCGCGATGCTGGACGAGAGCTGCGGCATGGCGGTGCAGCTCGCACTCGACGGCACGCGCGCGATCGCGACGCTCGACCTGCGCATCGACTACCAGAAGCCGGCGACGCCGGGCCTCGACATCAAGGCGCATTCGGTCTGCTACCGCACCACGCGCTCGATTGCCTTCGTGCGCTCCACCGCCTATCAGGAGTCCGAGGACGATCCGGTGGCGACCGCGACCGCCTGCTTCATGATCGGCGCCAACCGCACCAACATGCTGGCCGATCGCCAGATGGATGCACGCAGCATCCCGATGCTGGAGGCGCCGGAGGATCCGGATGGGCCGTTCGCGCGCAGCCCGTTCGCGCGCGCACTTGGCATCCGGGTCAACGACGACGGCACGCTGACGATGCCGTTCTCGCCACAGATCATCGGCAACCCGATCCTGCCTGCGATCCACGGCGGCATGACCGGCGCCTTCCTCGAGACTACGGCCGTCACCGGCGTCGCGCGCGAGCTCGGTACCGCCGCGCTGCCCAGGCCGATCGGCCTCACCGTCAATTACCTCCGATCGGGGCGCGCGATCGATACGTTTGCCAACGTCTCGATCGTGAAGCAGGGCCGGCGTATCGTCGCCTTCGAGGCGCGCGCATGGCAGGACGATGCGGCGAAGCCGATCGCCACCGCCTTCGGTCATTTCATGCTGCGTCCGACGCCGGGAAGTGACGACGAATGAACGCATTTTAACTTGACGGCCGCGGCTGCGGCCACAACGATAGCGCGTCCCCGCGAGAGGTATTGGATTGCGGCATCCGCTCGACATTGTCGCCATGTTCGCCGCACTCTGGCTGCTCGCCTCGATGATGCTCGACGCGGTGACGCCGAAGGAGCTGACCGCGATCATGTTCGCGGCCGCGATCGGTCCCGCGATATTCATCACCGCCGTGTTGTACTACCTGCGCTGCCCGCGAACGGACTTCGCGGTGATGTTCGCGGCGCTCTGGCTGATCTCGGACATCGCGATCGCCTTCGTCTCGTCGGAGGTTTTGCCGCATTTCCTGATCGTGCTCGGCTTCTTGCCGGCGCTGGTGGTCGGCGCCGTGCTGCACTGGCAGACCTTCACCTCTCCCCGACGGGGAGAGGTCGGATTGCTTCGGCGCGCAATTGCGCGCCCGAGCAATCCGGGTGAGGGGCCGCAGCACTCAGCGAGACCGTAACCCCTCACCCGGATCGCATCTTTCGATGCGATCCGACCTCTCCCTTCGAGAGAGGTGAACCAAGTCGCACCGGCGACATCACGCCCTCACGGTCGGTCTATTTATTCCTTCGCAATCGCCCGATCGTAGGCTTCGACCGTCACCTTGGCACGCGCCGCGACATCGGCGACGCTCATGCCGGGCTTGTAGAGGCTGGAGCCGAGCCCGAACGCGGTCACGCCGCCCTTGATGTATTCGGCAAAATTCTGGTCGGAGACGCCGCCGACGGCGGCGATCATCACGCCTGAGGGCAGCACGGCGCGGATCGCGGCGATGCCGGCGGCACCCAGCACGCTCGCCGGAAAGAACTTCAATCCCGATGCGCCGGAGCGCGCGGCCAGCAGCGCCTCGGTCGGCGAGAACACGCCGGGCAACGTCACCATGGCGTATTGATGTGCCCGCACCAGCACCTGCGTGTCGACATTCGGCGAGACCATCAGCCTGCCGCCGACGTCGTTGAGGCGATCGACATCCGCGGTCGTCAGCACCGTGCCGGCGCCGATCAACACGCCTGACGGCGCCTGCTTCACGGCCGTTGCGATGGAGCGGAACGGATCGGGCGAGTTCAGCGGGATCTCGATCGCGGTCAAGCCGGCTTCGATCAGCCCGCCGACGATGGCCTCGGTCTCCTCGGGCTTGACGCCGCGCAGGATCGCCACCAGCGGCCGCTTCATCGACGGAAAGGCAACGCTCATCTCGAATATCCTTCTATTTCGTCCAGATCGCGGCAGACGCCATCGACAGGCCGCGGCGGACCGCTTCGTCCGCATCGACCGGCTGCACCGCGACCGACAGCGCATCGAAGGCTTGCCGGTACAGCATCGCAAGCCGGCCCGAGGCGATTAGCGTAACACCGGCTTGCGGCACCGCGCCGGAGAGGCCGGCGGCCAGCTCGACGCCGATCAGCGTGCCCGACAGCGTCTCGCGCGCCGCCGCCGGCGTGCCGCCGAACAACAGCTGGCGCGAGCGCGCCGTGAACAGGAGATTCGCGGCGAAGGCCGGCCCCGCGTACGCGGCCTTGACCGCGGCCTTGAAGCTCGCGACATCCTCGGCCTCGTCGGCGCCCGCGACCGCGAGCGACAGGATGGTCTCGCGCGCGACGACGCCGAACAGTTCGCCGGTCATGAAGGTGGAGAAGCGTTCGACGATGCCGCCCCTGACGCGCACCCATTTCGAATGCGTGCCGGGCATGCAGACCAGCGCCTCGCCCACCGCATCGAGACCGAGCGCGCCGAGCAGCTGCGTTTCCTCGCCGCGCATGACGTCAGGCGCGGCTGCATCGCGCTGGGCGATGCCGGGCAGGATGCGGATGTCGCGCGCCTGTCCGGGCACGCGCACGGCCTGGTTCAGGATCGCCGGGAGCGGAGCCGGCGTGTCGACATAGCCGGCCTCGATCCAGCCGGTCTTGGCGCCGGCCATGCCGCAGACGAGAACCGGCAGCTGATCCGGCGCCTCGACCGCCGCGAGATGCGATTGCAGCACCGCGGGAAAGCCGGTCTTGGCGGCGGCCAGCATGCCTTCATCGCTGCGGCGTTCGGCCAGCACCTGGCCGGCACGATCGACCAGCCACAGGCGAAAACTGCTGGTGCCCCAGTCCACCGCGACATAAGCGGGTTCGGTCATGCGAAACTGCCCTCGTCCACGGTCAGGTTCTTGTCTCATCTACAAGCTCTTGTCTCACCTGCAAGACGCCGTCTCACGACAATGAGACGATCTCTTGTGGGCCATCGCCGAGATACCGGCTATTGCGCGGGCAAACCAGCCCTTTCTCTCCAACTCGAGCCTCCATGGCGCTGGCACAGCGCTTGCTGAAGCCTCTCCGCTCAACTCCGTCAACGCGCGACAAGACGCGTCAACATCAGATGAGGAAACCCATGGAGATCGGCTATTTCACGATGCCTTCGCATCCGCCGGAGTGCGGCCTGAAGGAAGGACACGATTGGGATTTGCAGGTCCTGCGCTGGCTCGACGAGCTCGGCTATCAGGAAGCCTGGATCGGCGAGCATCACACCGCGCCCTGGGAACCCAACCCCACGCCGGATCTGTTGATCGCGCAGGCGCTGATGCAGACCAACAAGCTTCGCATCGGACCGGGCGGCTTCCTGCTGCCCTATCACCACCCGGCCGAGCTCGCCAACCGCGTCGCCATGCTCGACCATCTCTCCGAGGGCCGGCTCAATTTCGGCGTCGCTGCATCTGGCCTGCCGAGCGACTGGGCGATGTTCAACGTCGACGGCATGAGCGGGCAGAACCGCGACATGACCCGCGAGGCGCTGGAGATCATCCTGAAGATGTGGAGCGATCCCGCGCCCTGGACCTACAAAGGCAAGTTCTGGACGGTCTCCAAGCCGGACACGATGTTCGACTTCCTCAAGCCACACATCAAGCCGCTGCAGGCACCGCATCCGCCGATCGGCGTCGCCGGGCTGTCGAAGAACTCGGACACGCTGAAGCTCGCCGGCGAGCGCGGCTTCATCCCGATGAGCCTCAACCTCAACCCGGCCTATGTCTCCAGCCATTGGGACTCGGTCGAGATCGGGGCCGCCAAGACCGGACGCAAGCCGAACCGCCAGGACTGGCGGTTGGTGCGCGAGGTGTTCGTTGCCGACACCGATGAAGAGGCCTGGAAGCTCTCGACCGGCGACATGATGGGCCGGATGATGAGCGAGTACTTCCTGCCGCTGCTCGGCCATTTCGGCTTCAAGGACTATCTGAAGCACGCGCCCGACGTGCCTGACAGCGACGTCACGGTCGAATATTGCGCCAAGCGGAACTGGATCGTCGGCTCGCCCGCGACGGTCGCCGAGAAGATCGAGAAGATCTACGACGAAGTCGGCGGCTTCGGCGTGCTCTGCGTGTTCGGCTTCGATTACAAGCACAAGCCGGAAGCCTGGCACCACTCGCTTTCGCTGCTGAAGAACGAGGTGATGCCGCGCCTTACGCATCTCGGCTCGGCGAAGAAGGCGGCTTGACGCATCGCGGGTGCGGCGCGATCGTGCCGCACCCGCATTCATTTCGGAGATGTCGGCGTGACGGTCGATGCCAAGGACTTCAAGCAGGCGATGCGCCAATGCGCCGGCGCGGTGGCACTGGTCACGGTGGGGGCCGAGCACGGCAAGCGCACGGGATTGACGGTGACCTCGGCCTGTTCGCTGTCGGACAATCCGCCCTCGCTGATCGTCTGCGTCAACCGCAATGCCAGCGCCCATGCGCGCATCCGCGAGGAAGGCGCGTTTGCGATCAACTTCCTGCACGAGGATCATGCGCTGCTCGCGCTCACCTTCAGCGGCCAGAAGGGCGTCAACGGCGACGACCGCTTCGCCTTCGGGCAGTGGACGCGGGGCGCGACCGGCGCCCCGGTGCTGAGCGACGCGGTCGCCGCGTTTGACTGCGTGCTGGCGCAGGAGTTCGAGACCAGCACGCATTCGATCTTCGTCGGCGAGGTGCGCGACGTCTCGCATTCGGCCATGGCGACGCCGCTCGTGTACTTGCGCAGCAACTTCCATACGCCGCGGGAGATGCGCGAGGGCGTGACGATCGGCGACCTCGACGCGCGGCATTTGAGCTGGACGGATTTCTCCTGACGATGCCGCGGCCAGTGCCGGATCGGCGATCTAGAACAGCTCATAGCCCGGAGTGAGATGGCTGCCGGGGTCATGCCTCTGCTTGGCTTCGCGCAAGAGCGACCATCGCGCACCGAAATGATCCGTCCAATCGCTGGACGACATCGGAAACGCGCTCACTGGATACAACACCCCACCTGCGCTGCGAATACGCTCATAGAGCTCGCGGTTTCGCATGACCAGCCGCTCCGCATTCGCCCTGTCTGCCGACGCCGGGATACGGATCAAATTGAACGGAAACACGACGCCTTCGTCAGGAAGCCGAAGCAGAGGCGTGCGGCATCGGTCAGTGAACATCGGATAGCAGGTGATGCGCCCGAACGGGCCCAGATCATCGCTGTTCAGTTCGGCAATGACATCGCTCGCGATCTTCAGCGCCTTGCTGCCCGGCAGATAGGTCAGGAGCCAGGGATGCGGATTGAGCCATTGGCCGCTCGCCCGCAGGATCTTCTCGAGCTTGGCGAACGCGTTCGCGTCCTCGCCGAACGTCAGGTCGGAGACGGTCTCGCGCTTGTCCGCCTGTCCCTTGAGCAAGGCCCCGTCGTCAGGCAACTTGCCGTCGTAGAAGACGCCCGCCTCCAGTTGATAGCGCCAGTCGCCTGTGCCGTCGGGCACGACAGCCCCCTGCAACTGATCGAAACGCGCCTCTTCCAGAACGCGCCGTTGATCTGCCGTCAGTGAAGCAAGGCCGGGATAGGACAGCTGAAATCGGCGAACCCGTTCGGGTGCGCGCATCAAGCGAAGCGTCGCTTTGACGATGATCGCGCATTGCGCAAGTCCGGCTCGAACGGCATCGAAGAGCTCGGAATGCGTGGTCGGCGAACAGGTCAGTTCCACGCCTTCGCCGGTGACGACATCGAGTTCCAGAACCTGATCGGTCTGGAGACCGTGCCGGGATGAGGATCCCCCGATTCCCCCGACGGCAAGCGTGCCGCCGACGGACAGTTCGAGGTAATTGGTCAGGACCGGCGGAACGAGCCCTTTGGCCAAGGTCGCATCCACCACCTTGTGCCAGGTCGCACCGGCATCGACCACGACGCGATCCGGCTCGATCCGATGGATCGTGGCCAGCGTGCCGATATCCATCACGATGCCGTCCTCGGCCATGGCCCGGCCGTAGGTTGCGTGACCCTGCCCGCGCGCCGCAACCTTCAGCCCCTGGTCTTTGGTCCAGCGCACGATGTCAGCGACCTCGCCGCTCGTCGCCGGCTTGCAGACGGCCCGAGGCCGTCTATCCACGATGTGGCCGAAATCCTGCGCGGCCGCCGCGCGAGATTCTGCATCGCTCGCGAGCAGGGGCCCGGGCGATTGCGAATCGCGCGTTCCGGGCGGCTGTCCGGCAAGAGCAGCGGAAGCCAGCGTCGCGGTGACGCCGACGCCCGCATGGAGCAGTGTCCGTCTGTTGGGAGTCATGGCGCAGTCCTTCTCGCAGGGCGCAAGTGCCCTTGCGCGTCAAGCTGCGATGGCTCCGGCGCCGGGACAACGGGCGCGGCGCGAGATAGACATTCCCACCAATCGGTAGAATGCGTTCCGGACGTCGCTCAAAGCCGCTCGAGCTTCAGCCTCTCGGCCAGGAGATCGACGAAGAGATGCGTCTTGGCAGGCGGTATCGCGCTGGGTGGAAACACTGCACGCACGGGCGTTCGTGGTGCCTCGAAATCCGCGAGCACGATTTCGAGAGCCTCCTGGTCGACGAGATCGCGGATCTGCCAGAACGGACCATATCCGACACCGATGCCATGACGAGCGGCAGCATGCGCCGCCGTGGTGCTGTCGGTGCGAAAACGGCCATTCACCTGTACGGTGGTCAAGCGGCCGTCGATCCGAAACCGCCAAATATCGGCTTCGCCCTGGGCAGTCCTGCGCAGGATGCATTGATGATCGGCAAGATCGCCGGGCTGGCGCGGGCGGCCGCGGCGCTTGAAATAATCGGGCGCGCCGTAGACAACCGTGCGCAGCTCTCCCAGCCGCCGAGTCTTGAGTGAGGAGTCCGGCAATTCCCTGATTCGGACGGCGAGATCGAAGCCGTCACCGACGACGTCAACGGGCCGGTCGGACATGTTGACGTCGGCCTCGATCTGCGGAAAGCGCGCCATGAACTCGGCAATAGCCGGCACGACATGGGTGGCCCCGAACTGGATCGGCGCGGCGATCCTGAGCAACCCCGACGGCTCGATACGCCGGTTGGCCGCCTCCAGACGCGCTTCGCCGATCTCGGCAAAGGCTGGCTTGACACGGCGATAGAACGCAAGCCCCGCCTCCGTCGCCACCGACTGCCGCGTGGTCCGCCGCACCAGCTCGACCCCGACGCTGCGTTCCAGCGCAGCCAGCGCCCGGTTGACCGACTGGAGCGAGCGCCCCAACCGGCGCGCAGCCGCGGTCTGGCTGCCGGCCTCGACGACAGCCAGAAAGACTTCGATCTCCTCCATCGAGCCGTCTCCTCTCTCGCAATTTGCGGCAATGCCCGTTCGCGGCGGCCCATCCGGCGCGGGACCTTTCAAGCGCCGCCCACATTCCGGACTTGTTTCGGCGGAAGTGGGACGTCGGGCCGGGCCAAGGATCAAACGGCCTCGATCCTCAATTGCTTGATCTTCCGGTAAAGCGTGGCACGGCTGAGTTTCAGCGCGCGGGCCGCTTCGCTGACGCGGCCGCCGTGCCGGTGCAAGGCTGCGATGATGGTCGCGCGTTCGGCACTGGCAAGATCCGGCTCTGCCGTCCGTCCGCCGAACGACGGCAGATCGAGGTCCGCATCGGTGATGACGCCGTTCTCCGCGGTGCAGCCGGCGAGCCGCAGCACGTGGCGAAGCTGGCGCATATTGCCGGGATAGGGATACGCCGAGAGCTGCGACCACGCTTCGTCCGAGAAGCGACAGTTCGACGCCTCCTCGCGCGCGATCTGGCGAATGATATCGTCCCGGTCGGCGCGCTCGCGCAGCGCCGGCAAACGCACCTCCAGGCCGCGCAGGCGAAAATAGAGGTCGGCGCGGAAGGCGCCCTCCTCGGCCATGCGGCCGAGATCGCGGTGGGTGGCGCTGATCAGGCGGATGTCGACCGCGACCGGCTTGAGCGCGCCGAGCGGCCAGACCTCGCGGTTCTCCAGCACGCGCAACAGACGCGTCTGCAGTGCGATCGGCATGTCTCCGATCTCGTCGAGGAAGAGCGTGCCGCCATGGGCCTGCACGATCAGGCCCTTCGAGCCGTCGCGCCGCGCGCCGGTGAAGGCGCCGGCCTCGTAGCCGAACAGTTCGGCGTCGATCAGGCTCTCCGGCATCGCCGCGCAATTCAGCGCGACATAATTGTTGCGCGCCCGGTTGCTGCCTGCGTGAATGGCGCGCGCGAACACGTCCTTGCCGACGCCGGTCTCGCCCTGCAGCAGCACCGGCAGATCGCGATCGATGACGGCCGCGAGCCGCTTCACGCTCTTGACCATGTCGGGATCGCGGCCGGCGAGCCGATGCAGTGCGTCGAAGCGATCGACGGGCGCGTCACGGCGCGGTGCGATGGGCTTTGCGCGCACCGGCGGCGTCAGATGCCCCTGGCCCAACGGACTGCCATCCGCCCGACGCAGCTCGACGAGCTCGTCCGTGCCGCGCACGGCCTGATGATCGAAACTGACGTAGCGGGACACGTCGATGCCGGAGGCGATCATGCCGTCGGTGAGTCCCAGCAGCGCACGGGCGGAGCGGCAGGCGCCGACGACGCGGCGGTCGTCGTCATAGGCGATGAGGCCGCTGCCACCGTCACCGGGGATGGTGGCGATCCAGGCGCTGCGGAAATGGGCCCGGAAGATCGCGCCCTCCATCCGCCGGGTCGCCTGCATCGTCACCGCGAGCGCGAGCTGATGCGCGGTGCGCTCCAGATCCTCACGGCAGGAGGTGATGTTGACGGCGCCGGCGAGCCGGCCGGCCTGGTCGAACAGCGGCGCCACGGCGCAGGAGAATATGTGCCACTGCGCGCGAAAATGTTCGTCGCGATGCACCAGGATCGGCTTCTGCTCGGCCAGCGCCGTGCCGAGCCCGTTGGTGCCCTCGAACGTCTCGGCAAAATTCGAGCCGGTGTAGATCTTCCAGTCGAGGAACTGCCTTGCGTCGGCTTCGCCCGGCAGGCGGCTGAACAGCATCGTTGCGTTGGCATCAGCGAGATTGACGCAATAGCCGGCGTCACGCAGCGCACGGGCGAGATCATCGAGCTCGGGCGTTACGAGCCTGATCGTCTCCTCCATCGGCTCGGCGGCATGCCGGACCTCGGCCTCGGTGAAGGTCTGCGGCGGTCCCTGCCGCGCCGGATCGAGCTTGTGGCTGACGAGACACCGCCGCCAGGAATTGGCAATTCGCGAGGAGGCATCGACGTCGGCCACATGATTGGCGACGGACAAGACGCGGGCGACATGGTTCGAGGCCGACAGGCTGGCCATCGCGGACGTCTCCACCCTGTATTATTGTGCAAAGTCTGGCACCACAGGCGGGGATGTCAATCGGGAACCAACGGCTCCATCATTGCTGCACCGCCCTCACCACGTGTCGATGCACGGCCGCTTCTTCGCCGTCCGCGCCGGCGGCTTCGGCACCGAACGGAGCCCGGCCATGATCCAGCGCCGGGTCCCGGCGGGGTCGATCACGTTGTCGATCTCGAACACCGAAGCAATCGAGACCGCCTTCCCGTTGGCGTAGAGCTCGGCGACCTTGTTGCGATAATAGGTCTCGCGCTCCTCGGGATCGGAGATCGCCTCCATCTCCTTGCGGAAGCCGAGGCGGACATAACCCTCCAGGCCCATGCCTCCGAACTCGCCGGTCGGCCACGCCGCGGTGAAGAACGAGGCGTGGAAGCCGCCGCCGATCATCGACTGTGCGCCGAGACCATAGCCCTTGCGCAGCACGATGCCGAACAAGGGCACGGTGAGGCTCGCGCCGGTCACGAACATGCGCGAGACGTGGCGCACGATCGCGGTCTTCTCGGCCTCCGGACCGACCATGAAGCCGGGCGTGTCGCAGAGCGAGACGATCGGCAGATCGAAGGCGTCGCAGAGCTGCAGGAAGCGCGCGGCCTTATCGCCGGCATCGGCATCGATCGCGCCGCCGAGATGGCGCGGATTGTTAGCGATCAGGCCGAACGGCTTGCCTTCGATACGGATCAGCGCGGTGATCATGCCGACGCCGTAGTCGCGGCGCAGCTCCAGCACGGAATCCTTGTCGGCGACGAGGTCGATGACGCTGCGGATGTCGTAGACGCGCAGCCGGTTCTCGGGGATGGCGCGCCGAAGCAAGCGCTGGTCGGCGGCTTCCCACTCCGTCACCGCGCCCTGGAAGTAGGACAGATATTTCTGCGCGACGGACGTTGCCTCCTCCTCGTCTTCGACCAGGATGTCGATGACGCCGTTCGGCGACTGGAACGAGACGGGGCCGACCTCGGCCGGATGATAGACGCCGAGGCCGCCGCCCTCGATCATGGCCGGGCCGCCCATGCCGATCGAGGCGTTCTTGGTGGCGATGATGACGTCACAGCAGCCGAGCATCGCAGCGTTGCCGGCGAAGCAATAGCCGGAGACGACACCGACGACAGGAACGAGCCCGGACAGCCTTGCGAACTGCACGAAGGACGGGCCGTCGAGCCCGGTCATGCCGAGCCGGTCGGTGTCGCCGGGCCGGCCGCCGCCGCCCTCGGCGTAGAACACCAGCGGCACCCGCCAGTCTTCCGCAAGGGTCAGCATGCGGTCGATCTTCTTGTGGTTCATGTGGCCCTGCGTGCCCGCGAGCACGGTGTAGTCATAGGCCACAACGATGCAGCGCGCGCCCCCGGGGCCGAACTTCTCGCCATTCACCGTGGCGACGCCCATGACGAGGCCGTCGGCCGGCGTGTTCTTGATGAGATCGTCGAGCTTGCGCCGGCGGCGCTGCGCGGCAATCGCGAGACTGCCGTACTCCATGAACGAGCCGTCGTCGACGAGCTGGGCGACGTTCTCGCGCGCGGTGCGCTGGTTGGTGTTGCGGCGGCGCTCGACCGCGGCCGGACGGTTCGCATCCAGCGTGTTGGCCTGGCGGGCGATCAGCTCGGCAAGATCCGGGCGGATGTGATCGAGATCGAAATCGGCTTCGGCCGTCGTGCGATCAGCCGCAACGTCGAGCGGCTCCAGATACAGGATCGGCTCGCCATGCAGCAGCGTGACGCCGTCGCCGGCGACGAGCTTCATGACCCGGCCGCCCTGCTCGGCCATGACGAGATGCTCCATCTTCATGGACTCGATCACCGCGAGCTGCTGGCCCGGGCGCACGATGTCGCCTTCCTTCACCTGAATGGTGACGATGGTGCCTTGCAGGGGCGCCGCGACCATCACCGCGCCTTCGGGCACCACTTGCGCGACATGCGCCTCAGCAGCGTGCGCGCCGCTTCGTTCCACCGCCGCGAAGTAGAGCGGCTTGGCCGCGCCATCGGCGGCCTCGACCAGCTTTGCAATGTTGCGGTCGATGAAATCGGTCGCGATGCGGTTGGTCCTGAAATCGGGATGCGCCAGCACCGCCTGGAGGAAGGCGATGTTGGTGACGACGCCGTCGATCCGGAACTCGCGCAAGGCGCGCGACGCCTTGGCGACCACGTCGTGCCAGGCTTCGCCCGGCGTATGCACGATGACCTTTGCCAGCAGCGAGTCGAAGGCGGCGCTGGTCTTGTAGCCGGCGTAACCGAAACTGTCGACGCGGACGCCGGGCCCTGAGGGCGGCTCGAACACGGCGAGCACACCGCCGGTCGGATGCGTCGCGCCTGACACGTCCAGCGTCTCCATGTTGACGCGGAGCTGCATGGCATGGCCGCGCGGCTTCGGGATCGATTCCTGCGCGAGACCGAGGGACGCCAGCGAAGCCCCCGCGGCGACGGCGAGCTGGGCGCGGACGAGATCGAGGCCGAGCACCTCTTCGGTCACGGTGTGCTCGACCTGAAGCCGCGGATTGGCCTCGATGAAGGCAAAGCTGTCCTCGGCGGTGCCGTCGACCAGGAACTCGAAGGTGCCGAGATTGTCATAGGCCGCGGCCGCCGCGAGCTGCCGCGCCGCATCGATGATGCGGCCGCGCAGGGGATCGCTGAGCGAAGGGCTCGGCGCCACCTCGACCAGCTTCTGGTGCCGGCGCTGGATGGTGCATTCACGCTCCCACAGATGGGAGATGGCGCCATGGCGATCGCCGATGATCTGCACCTCGATATGGCGCGCCTGCCGGATCAGGCGCTCGGCATAAACCCCCTCGAAGCCGAAGGCGGCCTTGGCCTCCGACTGGCAGCGCGCATAGGCCTCCGCGAGATCGGAGGCGTTCTCCACCACGCGCATGCCGCGGCCGCCGCCGCCCGCCATCGCCTTGATCACGATCGCCGCGTTGCTGCCGAGGGAGGTGAAGAACGCCGTGATCTCCTCGAGGCTCGACGACCCGCTGGTGCCGGCGATGATCGGCACGCCATAGCGCTTTGCCAATTGCCGTGCCGCGACCTTGTCGCCGAACAGCTCGAGCGCCGCCGGCTTCGGGCCGACGAAGGTAAGACCTGCATCGGCGCAGGCCTTGGCAAATGCCGCGTTCTCGCTGAGGAAGCCATAGCCGGGATGCACGGCGTCGCAGCCGGCGCCGTTCGCCGCCGTCACCACCGCATCGATGTCGAGATAGGCCCGCGCGCCGCGGCCGGGGATTTCGACCGCCTCGTCCGCAACGCGCACATGCAGCGACAGCGCATCGTCGGCGGGATGGATCGCAACCGTCGCGATGCCGGCATCGGCCGCAGCACGCGCGATGCGGATGGCGATCTCGCCGCGATTGGCGATCAGGAGCTTCTTGAACGACATGATATCTCTCACTCGGACCGCAGCAGAACGTTTGGGATCGAGATCATGCCGCGCAAGGTGGCGAGGTCGTCGTTCTCGTCGCAGCCCGCGTTCATGACGTACTTCCCGTGTTGCTTTTCTTTTCGCGATGGCACGCAGGTGCCGTCGATCGACGTCGTTACACGTCGAGCACGGCAGAGGTCATGTCAAGAAAAACAGCACCGGCGTCGCGGCCGATGCCGCGGCGCGGAAATATCAGGCGCCACGCAGTACGTTTCGCTACGCCGCGCGTACGCCCGCGACGAAGGTGCTGACCTCGTTTTCCAGGGATTGCAGCTTCTGCGTCAGCCGCCCGCTTGATTGCAGCACGAGGCCGGCGGCCTGGCCGGTCGCCGCGGTGGCGTCGGTGACGCCGGAGATGTTCTGCGAGACCTGGTCGGTGCCGGACGCGGCTTCCTGCACGCTGTGGGCGATGGCCTGCGTGGCGGCACCCTGCTCCTCGACGGCGGCGGCGATCGACGAGGAGATCTCGTTGACCTCCATGATGGTGGCGCGGATGCTTTCGATGTTGCCGACGACCTGATTGGTTTCGGCCTGGATCGCGGTGATCTGCGCGCCGATCTCGTCGGTTGCCTTCGCGGTCTGGCTCGCCAGCGATTTTACTTCACTCGCGACCACCGCAAAACCCTTGCCGGCCTCGCCCGCCCGTGCCGCCTCGATGGTGGCGTTGAGCGCGAGCAGATTGGTCTGCGAGGCGATCTGGTTGATGAGGTCGATGACCTCGCCGATCTTGTGCGCGGCCGCGGCCAGCCCCTGCACCGTGTCGTTGGTGCGCTGCCCGTCGGCGGCAGCCTTGTCGGCCACTGAGGCGGCCTGCGCGACGCGCTGGCTGATCTCCGAGATCGAGGACGACAGCTCACCGGCGGCGGAGGCCACGGTCTGCACGTTGCTCGACGCCTGCTGGCAGGCGGATGCGACGAAGCTGGCGCGGTCGCTCGCTTTGTTCGCGGTCTCCGACATGCCCTGCGCGGCCTGCTGCATCGCGCGCGCCTCGTTGAAGACGTCGCGGACGACGGCCTGGACGCTCGCCTCGAACTTGCCGGCGAGGTCGGTCATCGCCTTGCGCTTCTCGTCATCGGCTTTCCGCTTCATCTCTTCCTGTTCGGCATGCATCTGGCGAACGGCCGACGCATTGTCCTTGAACACGGCGAGTGCCTTGGCGAGGCCGCCGACCTCGTCGCGACGATCGATGTAGGGCACCTCGAAGGCGCTGTCGCCGGCGGCCAGGCGCTCGGTCAACGCGGTGATCCGGGCCAGCGGTCCGGTGACGCTGCGTCCGATCAGGAAGGAGGCTGCAAGCACCACGACCAGCACCGCCAGGCAGACATAGCCGAAAGTCATCGCGTTCTGGCGGAACGCCGTGTCGACATCGTCGAGATAGATGCCGGTGCCGATGATCCAGCCCCAGGGCGCAAAGCCCTTCACATAGGAGATTTTCCCGACCGGCTGGTCGAAGCCGGGCTTGGGCCAGAGATAGCCGTAGAAGCCCGCGCCCTGCTTCTTGACCACGTCGACGAAGCCCAGGAACAGGGCGTTGCCGGCGGGATCCTTCATGCCGGACAGATCCTTGCCGTCGAGCTCCGGCTTGATCGGATGCATGACCATCTTGGGGGTCATGTCGTTGATCCAGAAGTATTCGACCTTGTCGTAACGCAAGCTCTTGATCTCGGCCGTTGCGGCGGCCTGGGCCTGCTCGCGCGGCAGTTTCCCTTCGCTCTCGAGCTTCTGATAATGGGCGAGAATGCCGTAGCCGACGTCGACCATCTGCTGCGTCTTGGCCTGGCGATCGGCCACCATCTGGGTGCGCAGGGTCGACAGCGCGATCGGTGCCAGCGCGATCATGCCAAG
The DNA here is from genome assembly GCF_024585125.1 of Bradyrhizobium sp. WBOS08. Taxonomy (NCBI): domain Bacteria; kingdom Pseudomonadati; phylum Pseudomonadota; class Alphaproteobacteria; order Hyphomicrobiales; family Nitrobacteraceae; genus Bradyrhizobium; species Bradyrhizobium sp. WBOS08. The sequence goes on from NZ_CP028988.1 coordinate 1,699,369, forward strand.
CAGGCTGATGCCGACAATGAGGACCAGCTTGAAACTGATGCGGGAGAAAATCATCGGGGCTCGCAAAATTGGCGGTACAGATATGCCAATTTATCCCGTCCCCCTTAGCAAAGCCTTAAGCATTTCGGTTCCGCCAGCGGCCGCCGCGGGCCGCGGCCGCGCATCGCTTCCGTCGTCCGACGTCATGGCCCCCGCATTTGAATGTAAACCTCTTCAAATCTAGAACACCTCGATATCGGCCTTCCGCGCGTTGACTTGGCGGGGGCTCTGGCAGAACCATCGATGCAGACAACCAGCGCCAGCCGTGGCGTGAGAGCAGCCAAGGGCCAGAGGCTCCATGCATCCATCGACATCACCAAGGGCTCTCGACCTGCCCGCCCTGAGCGCGGCGGAACGGCTCTTCCTCTGGGGATTCCGGGCCAAGGCCCGCAGCGGAGGTGCCGTTCCGACCGCCACCGACATCCAGGAGGTGTACGACCATTTTCGCGTGGGCGATGCCGTGGCCTCGCTGGAATCCATCATCGAGATATTCGCCTGCACGGCCCATACGGCCATCGAGGTGCATTGCCCGACCTGCCCGCGCGTGTCGGACAGCGAGCGGCATATCCTACATGCCATCGCCGCGGCACAACAGGAACGCATCGACGTCGTGCGCGAGCGGTTCGAGAGCTGGCTGCCGCCGGTCGGCGCCGATTGGGCCCTGGCGCCCGTACAGGGGCTCGCGACCATCTTCCGCATGGCCGGCCTCATCCTGCCCGACCGCCAGGTGAGGTCTTTCGACCATGACCGCACCATGGCGATGAAGAGCTGGCTGGTCGGAAGCCCGACGCTGCACTGACGAGATCGTTCATGAGCTCCGATATTTGCGGTTCTGCGACGGCCCCGGACGCCGGCCAGCCGCGGCTCTGCCCGCTCCAGACCGCGCTTGCAATGCGTCCCTGCGTCGAAAGCTGCGACGAGTTCTGCCGCGTCGCGCTGTCGTTGTTCCGGTTCATCGGGGCGGCCTATACGACCGGCGCGTCCGATTGCTGGGAAGCGGCCTATCGCTTTGCCGACGAGGCGCCGGGCGTCTCCGACAGTCCGCTGCTGGTGGCACGCGCTGCCGCGCTGGTCCGAATCCTGCGCAGCGGCCGGCCATGCGAGTTGTGCTTCATGCCGCCGTCCTGCCGGCGGCTGTCGAAGGACGAGGCCGGATTGATGCAATTGCTGGCAGTCGCGCGACGCAAGCAGCCGGGCGAGCTCGAATCCATCGTCTGCCAGCTGGTCGGCTCCGGCAAGGAAGACGCGGCGACACGGGCGGTCAACGCGCTTGCCCTGTGCTGAGGCCTCGACGGGCCCTGGACGCACATTCTCGGCCTGCATCGAGTCATCCGAATCCTGATCCGCGTTCAGAGCCTTACTCGTTCGCAACGCATGCTGCCATGATGCTGTCGAGCTCGGCGCGCGAGAGCACCCCGAGCTCGACGATGAAGACGATCCGCGCGCGCGGAACGTTCGGCGCGGGCGCATTGCCGGGGGCCAGCGTGGCGCGGCCGCCGGCGAATTGAAACACCATCTGGCGGCCGGGCTGCTCGACCGTCTCGAACAGGCCTTTCGCGCGCGCCAGCTTCGGCGCCAGCGTGGCGATCGCTTGCTGCAGGCGCGGCAGCGAGAGCGGACGGTCGGAGGTCCAGCTCAGCGTCTCGAAACGGTCCTCCGCCGGCCGTTTCGGCCCGGGGCTGCGCGGCGCGGGCGCGCGATCGACATGCGCGGGAAACAGCAACGCGGACGGAATTGCGCCGTGTGGTGCATCCACGACCACCGCGGGAACGCGTTGCGCGCGGATGGCGGCGCGCATCCGTGTCGCCGCGCCCTCGTCCGCCAGATCGAGCTTGCTGAGCGCCACGATGTCGGCGACGCGCAATTGCGAGCGCTGGAGGGCATCGTCGAGGGCGGCCGGCGGTGTGCCGGCGTCGATCACGCACAGCACCGTCTCCAGCAGCGCCTCGCGCAGGATCACCGGATCCATCAGATTGCGGACGATATCGGCGGGATCGGCGACGCCGCTGGTCTCGATCACGATATAGTCGGGCTTCGGATCGCGCCGCAGCAGCGTCGAGAGCGTGCGCAGGAGATCGCCTTCCAGCGAGCAGCAGATGCAGCCATTGGCGAGGCTGACCACGCCGTCGCTGGCGCCCGCGATCAGCTCCGCATCGATGTTGATGGCGCCGAAATCGTTGACGACAGCGGCAATGCGTCGTCCTTGCGCATGCGCCAGCAGATGGTTCACGACAGTGGTCTTGCCCGCCCCCAGAAAGCCCGTGACCAGCAGAATGGGGACCGGCATGGGTCAGCCCTCGACGACGGGGCGGCGCACCGGTTTGCCCGGCCGCGCCGCGACGTCGAGAATGCCGTCGCTGATCAGCACCTCGCCGCTGACGATCAGGTGCCGCACGCCGTCGGAGGGACGGTTCATCGCCGTGAAGGTGGCGCGGTCCGAGAGCTTCTCGTAATCGAACACGACGATGTCGGCATCGGCATCTCTAGCAAGCCGGCCCTTGCTGCGCATCGCCGGCGTGCTCTGGGACAAGATCTCGGCCGGGATCAGCGCGCATTTGCGCACGCCCTCCAGCAGCGACACCGTCTTGCGCTCGCGCACCCATTCGCGGATGAATTTCGTGAAGCAGCCGGCCGAGCGCGGATGCGAGGTCGCATCGTCAGGCAGCGGCCAGGCATCGCCGGTGTAGGTCTTGCCGTCAGAGGTCGTCCACGGCATCGCGTCGGAGGCGATGGCGCCGCCAGGATAGAGCACCGACATGTCGAGCAGGTCGCGGTGATGCGCATTGTGCTCGGTGTCGAGGATATGCCAGAGCACCAGCGCGGACGGCTCCTCGGCCTGCGCCTTCAGCAGCTCCTCGCGGTCGTGGAAGCGATAGCCGTCGGTCACGCGCTGCACGGAATCGTAGCCGGTGCCGTTGCGCTCGACGAATTCGGGGTCGCTGAAGAAGGCGGCGGCCAGCACGGTCGATCCGGTGCCGTAAGGATAGGCCTCGACCGTGATCGGCAGGCCCTGTCCCTGCGCCTTTTCGATCAGCGCGCGGCAGCGCTCCACGTCGGTCTTGCTCGACGAGTTGAAATGGCAGATGTGCATGTGCGCGCCGGTGGCGCCGGCATAGCCGATCAGGCGGATATAGGCTTCCACCGCGCTCTCGGGGTCGATCCGCGACATGAAGGCGACGTGGGTGAAGGTCGGCACGTTCCTGGCCGCGGCCAGCTGGCAGACCGCGGTCAGCTCCTGCACGCCGGCGCCCGGCGCGTAAGCATTGAGGATGCCGATACCGATGCCGCCTTCGTTGAGCCCTCGCCCGAGTCGCTCGAGAATGCCCGAGACCTCGGCGTCGGTCGCGACATTGTCCATCCAGCGGCGGTCGCGCATGGCATTGCCGAACGCCTCCAGCGAACTCTCGGCATTGGAGCCGGTCATCGCGCCGATCCGGGCGAAGGCCCAGTTGGTGGCGGCGCCGTAGTTCAGCACGCGGCCTTTCCTCGCTTGCCGCTCATACCAGGATCCGACCGGCAGCACGCCGGCCTCGAGATCGAGCGTGGTCGTGACGCCGTCGAACGCCTGCATGCGATCGGCCGGGATCGACTGGCCGTGCGCGTGCAGATCGATGAAGCCGGGCGCGACCACGAGTCCGGTCGCGTCGATCACCCGCTCGGCGCCGCCGAGCGATGCGCCGACGGCAGCGATCTTGCCATCCACCACCGCCACGTCGCCGACGGCGTCCATGCCGCTTGCGGGATCCACCACCCGGCCGCCAGAGATCACCACGCCGCTCATATCGTCATTCCTCCACCTCGAGATCGCATCAAGGCAGATTCCCTAAGCGTCGACCACCTCCACTGGAGCCGACGCAGCATGCTCATAGGGAAGATCACTTGATGGAGATTGTTTGGCTGAGATCACTCGAGGGAGAGCACCTGACGGGCCAACCGCAGACATGCGCTTGCATCCTCGCGGCATGATTGCCCGAGCTGTGCTCCTCTTCACACCCTCTCGAAGGAAAGGGCGCAGGGAAGGCCGCCGGGCGCCGGCCGGCACCCGTAAAGACCCCCGTGCTGAACAGATGCACACGCAATGCACAGGGGAGACACAGGGCAACCGAAACCAGGCCTTCCCTGCGCGATGGTTTGACGGCCTATGCCGCGCTCTCCCGGGAGCCGAACTTTCCTTCTGGCCTCCCTCGCCCCGCGAATTGGATGATGCAGCCTGCCCGGTTGGGCTCGCCGGCATCTCCGCGAAAGGCTTGACCGTAGCAACGACGGCCAGGACCACACGGTTTCGCCGTACGCAAGCAGCGCCGTTCGTCTTTGCGGGTCGCGCCTGCTCACGAGGTTGATCTCGCCCTGCACGCGCAAGCCCCGCCTTTAACGCCGCCCGCGTCCATCGCAACTCCCAGCCCGCGCTCGAAACGACGTACGACCGCCCCTTTGGTGGGCTGGGATGGCCGACACATACGACAAATCCGAATTTCGGTAAAGTGGAATATTTTTGCCGGGAGGAGTTGACAAGGAATTGGGGTGCTTTGCCCGACGGGGCCCCAGGCCGACCTGACGAAGGGCCGGAATTGGTATCCCAACAAGATACGAAAGTCTTGAAATACGTATCTCCACGGGATACGTATAACCATGATCAAGAGCTTCAGCGGGAAGTTCGCCGAAGCGATACTTCAGGGTCGAACGATCCCGAAGGGTTTTCCGTCAGACCTCGCAAGGATCGCGCGCCGAAAGCTCATTATGGTGGACGCCGCCGATTTTCTCGAAGCCCTCAGGTCGCCGCCCGGCAACCGTCTCGAAGCCCTCAAGGGCGAGCTGGCGGGCAAACACTCGATCCGCATCAACGATCGGTGGCGGATCGTGTTCAGATGGACGAACGCGGGCCCAGAGGACGTCGAGATCATGGACTATAATTAGTTCGACGGGCCAAGTGTTGCCAACCGAAAGGAGTTCGCAGATGGCACGGAAACTTCCGCCGATTCATCCCGGCGAAATCCTGCGCGAAGAATTTCTCGTTCCGCTTAAGCTGACACCCTACGCGGTCGCCGCCGCGCTGAACGTGCCGCGCACGCGGATCGAGCGCATTGCGCGCGAAGAAAAGCCCGTCACGGCCGACACCGCGCTGCGGCTGGGAAAATTCTTCAAGACGGGTGCGGCGTTCTGGATGAATATTCAAACCCGCTTCGACCTCGAAACGGCGGAAGACGCGCTCGCACCTCAGATCAAGAAGATCGCATCTTACGAGGCCGTTTGAAGGAACTGCAACTGCGATAAGATCGTGTGCACCCAATGCCCGTAGCATTCAAAGATGTCCTCCAGGCTTTCGAGTTCGCCGACGTCAGCGGCGGCATGGGGGAGTGCCACACCTTCGTCTGCAGGGAGACGGGAAAGATCTACTACCAATTCGACGACGACAGTCTGCAAGACCTAGAGGAAGACGAACTGCCTGACGATATCGAAGACGAGGCCAAGTACTTACGGATCCCGAACTCTCGAGATTTCGACCTCGGCAAGCCTCTTGTGATCGCCTTTGTCCGCGAGCTGCTGCCCGATGATTTGGACGAGGTTCGTTATTTCTTCAGCAAACGCGGCGCCTACCAGAAGTTCAAGGCCCTTCTGTCACGACGAAGAGCGATCGGTGCCTGGCATGATTACCGGAACAAGGCGACGGAGCGGGCATTGCGCGATTGGTGCGAGGTCCATTCCATCGAGATCGTCGACTGACCTTGGCATTCACCTGAAAGCTACAAGGCAAGCGACGCGGCTCCGCCGCTATCTCGCCCCCATTGTCATTCAGAGAGCAGATGGGGCGGCGCCGTCGGGGGCAAAGTTCCCATGGGTTCCTTGTGATAAGTCGACGTCCTCTACAAACAAATCCTTCCATGTCGCGCCGCGCTTTGCTCGGCGCACTGATGTCCGCAGGCAGCGCGCTCGCGCTCGGCGGCTGCGCTGGCCTCGGCGCGACCGGCGCGCGCTACGACGCCTCGTCGCTCTCGGTCGATCCCACCCTGCTCGTCGCCACCACGCGCAAGCCCGTGAACGGGGCGCGCAGCAAACCCTGGTTCGGTCCGGAGCGCGCAACCAGCATGACCGTGGCGCGGGCCAAGCTGGTGGCGCCCGACGAGAGCCGCCTGTCGCTTGCCTCGGTCGGACTTGGCGGTTGGCGTCTCGATCGGATCGAACCTGTGCCGGCCGACGCCGGCGACCTCGCCGCGCAGGCCGGCGGAGGCGACGTGCTGATCTATGTGCACGGCTTCAAGCAGACGTTCGAGACGGCGGTGCTGGACGGCGCCTATCTCTCCGATGCCATCAGGTTCCGCGGCCGCACCATGGTGTTCGCCTGGCCCTCCAAGGCCGGGCTATTCGACTACGCCTATGACCGCGACAGCGCGATGTGGTCGCGCGACGATTTCGAGCGGGTGCTCTCTGCGCTGGTGTCGGCGCCGGGGACGGGCCGCGTGCACATCGTTGCGCACAGCATGGGAACCATGCTGACGTTGGAGAGCCTGCGCCAGCTCCATGCGCGATACGGCGAGACGGTGACGGGCAAGATCGGCGCGGTGGTGTTTGCCGCCCCCGACATCGACATGGACGTGTTCTCGTCGGCGGTCCAGCGCATCGGCCCGCTGGCGGGCAAGATCACCGTGATCGCCGCGACCAACGATCGCGCTTTGGCGCTGTCAGGCCAGCTCGCCGGCGGCATGACCCGCGTCGGCGCCGCCGAGAAGGCCGCCATCGCCCGCCTCGGCGTCCGCGTGGTCGACGCCTCGGCGGAAGGCTGGGGCATCGTCAACCACGACCTGTTCCTGTCGAACGGGCAAGTGCAGCAGGTGATCCGGCGCTCGATTGACGGGACGACGGCGTAACAGAGAGGCTGAAGGCGTCAGTCTAAGCGATCAAACGCTGCACCAACGCCGTTTCACTCGAGTACGTCAGCAGCGCCTCGTGCGTCGCGCGGGTCACACCGACATAGGTCAGTCGCACGCACTCCTCGACGGTCTCGCCATGGCGGCCGAGCAGGCCGAGGCCGGCAATGGCGACGCAGGGAAACTCGAGACCCTTGGCGGAATGCATGCTCAGGAATCGCACGGCCACGCGCTTGACCGAGACCCGGTTGCGGTTGTCCTTGGCCATGTCGATCGGCACGCCATGCTTGGCCAGGATCTGTGCGACCCGCCCACCGATCCAGTGCTCGGGGTAGAGGCACGCCATCTGCGACCACTCGTAGCCGGCCTTTTTCCGGTCCAGAAACCACTCGGCGACGCAGTGCGCTTCCGCATCGATGCTCACGCATCGCCGCACGTCCGGCTCCAGCCCCTGCCGGCCGGCATCTTCGGGCAGCAGGATGGCGTGCTCGTCATCGGCTGTCGTGCCGGGAGCGCCAATGACGTCCGCAGCGAAGCGTCTCGCGAAGGCGACGATTTGCGCAGTGTTGCGGTAGTTGACCTTCAGCACGGTGGTTCTGCCCTTGGCCTCGATTCCGAGCTGGCTCCACACCGGGCGTTCGCGCCCTTTGTAGATCGCCTGGATGTCGTCGTAGACGACCATCAGCGCCCTGGTGCGTGGGTTCACCATCTTGGCCGCCAGCGCGAGCCAACGCGGCTCGAAATCGTGTGCCTCGTCGATGAGGACGGCGTCATATTGCTCCGGCGGGATGTGGCCCTGATCGACCGCGTTCACGACCGCGGCAACGCTGGCGGCCAGCCGCTCGGCGTAATCCGGATAGTCCCGCTCGGAGGGCGCGGGGATTCCGTAGGTCCGCAGCATCCGGTAACACCAGGAGTGAAAGGTGAGAACCTGAACGCGGTCCTCCACGCCCCTGCTCTGCATGGCATCTTCGAGCCGCCCCGCGATGCCATTGGCGTAGCACAGGATCAGCACCGGCTTGGCCGCCGCGCGCGCCAGATACTCGGCTCGAAACGCCAGGATCAGGGTCTTGCCCGATCCGGCGACGCCGCGAATGATGCGATGTCCCTCCCCGAGACTGCGCGCGAATTGCTCTTGATGCAGGTCCATGACCGCAAGCGTCCGGTCCGAAGGATCGGCCTTGGGCGCATCGTCCAGAGGCAGGGCGATCTGCCGGATGCGGATCTCGGGAAACAGCAGCGCACGCAGCCGGTCGAACTGCGGCATGGACAGCGGCTCTCCGAGACGCGGATAGACCATGCGCCATAACCTGGACCGGAATTCCTCGGGATCGACGCCCTCCGTCATTTCGTCCTTGAACACACAGAGCTGCTCGGGGAACACCTCCTTGAGGTCGGTCTGATCGAACTGCTTGCGCGTGATGTTCGTGAACACGGCACCATAGCCGAACGGCACAAGTGTGCGGCCCGCGAGGCGATGACCGGGCGGAAACAGCAGCTGCCCGTCCCGCTCCAGCGTGCGCAGAACCTCGAATGTGTATTTGCGCGCCTGCTCGAGCGGATTGCTCTCCCGCACGTTGCCGCGAGTCGTCAGCAGCTCGACCTGCGTCTTGTCCGCCGAGACGATCGTCTCCAGACGCCAGTCCTTCACCTCGAGCACGAGCAGGCCGTTCGCGGGATGGACGATGATGAAATCCGGATGCCGGTTGAGAGGGCCGACGGGGAGATTGTGCCAGACGACGGCGTTCTCTTCGAGAAAATCCTTGAGCCGTTCCGCGAGTCGAAGCTCCCCACGGCTGTCGAAGCGCGCGAAGCCAAGGCTCGGGATCAGGATTGCCATTGCACGACCAATGCGGACCGCCTCATTGGCTACGCAAGTAGCAGGCGGTTTTCCAGGCTGACATGGTTGCCCAGAGTGTGCAGGTTTTCAATGGCTTAGGATTTGACTGGCGCTCCCTAGGGGAATCGAACCCCTGTTTCAGCCTTGAGAGGGCCGCGTCCTAACCGCTAGACGAAGGGAGCGTGAGGGCTAGCCAATAGCCTCGAAATTTGTCCGCCGCAAGGACCCCGGCGCGCCTTTTACGGCTCATTGGCGAATTTCAGCCGTCCGGCGGGCTTCAGGGTATGGGCGTCGAAGGTCCGGATCTCGATCACCCCGCCGAGATCCAGCGTGACCACGAGGCGGTCGCCGGCAACCCCGGTCGAGACGATCCTGGCGCCCTTGGGCAGGGTGGCGGTGACGTCGCCGGCCGCCTCGGGCGCCCTTCCCTCCGACTTGAAAAGGCGGTAGCCCACCGCGATCAGCACGGCGCAGATCGCCAGCGCCGTGGTCAACCCCGCGATCAGCATCATCCGCCGCACCCGCGCGAACAGCGCGGCCTGCTCGGGGGTCGGTTCGGGAACAGCAGTGTCAGACGTCGTCATGGAAAGTCTTGGCCCCAAGGGTCTTGGTTCAGCGCAGAGGTTAGAGGTCGTGGTCGCCGGCGACGAAGGTTCGGCCCGGCTCGACCGCGTGCTGGCGGCGCGCCTGCCGGAGCTGTCGCGATCAAGGCTCAAGACCCTGATCCTGGCGGGCGCAGTGAGCCTGAAGGCGGCCCCGGTCCGCGACCCCGCTTATCACGTCGCATCCGGCGATACGATCACAATCGACGTGCCGGAGGCGGCGCCCGCCGAGCCCAAGGGCGAGCAGATCGCCCTCGACATCGTGTTCGAGGACGACGACATCATCGTGATCAACAAGCCGAAGGGACTGGTGGTGCATCCTGCCGCCGGCCACGAGACCGGCACGCTGGTCAACGCCCTGATCGCCCATTGCGGCGCCTCGCTGTCGGGCATCGGCGGGGTGCGCCGGCCCGGCATCGTGCACCGGCTCGACAAGGACACCACCGGGCTGATGGTGGTCGCCAAGAACGACATGGCCCACGCCTCGCTGTCGGCCCAGTTCGCCGATCACGGCCGCACCGGCGAGATGCGGCGCGGCTACATGGCCTTTGCCTGGGGCGTTCCCGGCCGGCACCGCGGCACCGTCGATGCGCCGATCGACCGCCATCCGCATGCGCGCGAGAAGATGGCGGTGCGCCAGGGCGGCCGCGAGGCGGTGACACATTGGGAGATCCTGGAGAGCTTTGCCGGGCGCGACGGCAAGCCCGTGGCCTCGCTGCTCGCCTGCGAGCTCGAGACCGGGCGCACCCACCAGATCCGCGTCCACCTCGCCCATATCGGCCATCCCCTGATGGGCGATGCGGTCTATGGCCCGCATTTCAAGACCAAGGCGAACCAGCTCGGCCCCGAGTCGCAGGCCGCCCTGTCCGCGCTCGGACGGCAGGCCCTACATGCTTACCTTCTGGTATTGGAGCACCCCAGGAGCGGAGAATTACTGCACTGGGAGGCGGCTCTACCAGAGGATTTGCTTCTCCTGCAAAGCACCCTGAAAGCGGCGCTATGACGCAGCCCTTTTAAGAAAGGCGTTACATTACAAAAAGTTATAGCGGCCACACGGGGACGTGACGTCAGCAATCCTTCCCTTTTTGCCCCCCTATGGAGTATATTGCGCCTGCGTTGGAATGACCGACGCGGAACATCGCAGCCCGACCGGCTTTGACACAGCGGTCGTCTGCCTGGCCCGCCGCTATCGGGGGCCTGAACCTTTGGAGGGCGCACCATGGCCCGTACCGCTGCTTTGCCGGTCCTCAATGGAGAATCCGGCCTATCTCGCTACCTCGCCGAGATCCGCAAATTCCCGATGCTGGAACCCCAGCAGGAATACATGCTCGCCAAGCGTTGGCGCGAGCATGACGATCGCGACGCGGCGCACCAACTCGTCACCAGCCATCTCCGGCTCGTGGCCAAGATCGCCATGGGCTATCGCGGCTACGGCCTGCCGATCTCCGAGGTCGTCTCGGAAGGCAATGTCGGCCTGATGCAGGCGGTGAAGCGTTTCGAACCCGAGAAGGGGTTCCGTCTCGCCACCTACGCCATGTGGTGGATCAAGGCGTCGATTCAAGAGTACATCCTGCGTTCCTGGTCGCTCGTGAAGATGGGCACCACCGCGAACCAGAAGAAGCTGTTCTTCAACCTGCGCAAGGCGAAGAGCAAGATCAACGCGCTGGACGAAGGCGATCTGCGCCCCGACCAGGTGAAGATCATTGCCAAGCGCCTCGGTGTCACCGATCAGGACGTGATCGACATGAACCGCCGCCTCGGCGGCGACGCGTCGCTCAACGCGCCGATCCGCGACGACGGCGAGGCCGGCGAATGGCAGGACTGGCTGGTCGACAACACGCCCAACCAGGAAGCCATGATGGCGGAGCACGAGGAGTATGATCACCGCCGTGAAGCGCTGAACGGCGCCATGGGCGTGCTCAACCCGCGCGAACGCCGCATCTTCGAGGCCCGCCGCCTCGCCGATGAGCCGATGACGCTGGAAGACCTTGCCGCCGAGTTCGGCGTGTCGCGCGAGCGCGTCCGCCAGATCGAGGTCCGCGCCTTCGAGAAGGTGCAGTCCGCGGTCAAGGGCACGATCGCAAGGGCCGAACAGGCCGCGTTGGAAGCCGCGCACTGAGCGGGGCTTCGGCCGCGAAGAGAGATTGGCGGATCGAAAGAGACAGAATGCCGGCGGTGACGCCGGCTTTTTGTTTTGGGTGTAAGCATCGTTCGGATGCGAAGCCAGCCCCCCGCTGTCCTGCCGCGGCTTGACCGGGCATCCAGCACGCCGCGGCCTGCCTTGAACCCGCGCTGCCGATCGACCGACCCAGAATGATCGGACCGATAGCAGCCAGTGGACAAGCGCCGTGTCGATCATCCTGCAATCCACCGTCGGCGGCTTCGAAGCCGAGTTCATGCGCAAGCTGCCGCTGGTCGAGCAGGCGATGCGCGAGCACGGCCTCGAGCCGTCGGAGTTCGTGATCTCGAAGGATTATGCCGGCACGGCGACGATCCCGCTGTTGGGCCCGTTCTTCTACAGCTACAGCGTGTTCTTCGGCGGGGAGCAGTTCACCGTCACCGAGCCGAACGACATGGTGTTCCTGGACTACCTCTTCAAGCGCGTGCTGGCCGCGGACGCGCCGCCGGAGCTGCCGCGCCGGCCGGGACTGATGACGCGGCTGTTCGGCTGGATGTCGCAGCCGGTGTGAGCTCCGCCGTCATTCCGGGGCGCGCCTATTGGCGCGAACCCGGAATCCATCAGGCCGCGGAGTTGGTGGATGAATGGATTCTCAGATGCGCAATCGCGCACCGAAGCTCGCGACTTCGTCGCGCCCCGGAATGACGCCCGCTGTCTACTCCCCCCACATCCGCGCCAGGGTCGCGAGCCAGCAGCCTTCGCAATAACGCGCGTCCTTGTAGTCGATCCAGTTGTGGGCATAGACGCGGTCGAGGGGGATGCCGTAGCGCGTGCGCAGCACCTTGACGAGGATCTTCCACGCCGCGACCTGCGCCTCGGTTGGGCCTGCGGCAACATCGGGATAATTGCCGGCGAACTCGACGCCGATCGAATTGTCGCGCACGACCTGGCGGTAGGTCGGGCCGTTGTCGATGTACTTGTTGTCGTTGCGGTTGGCGCCGTCGCCATGGGTCGGCACCAGGTTTTCGGCGACTGCCCAATAGACCGTGCCGTCGGTCTCGACCCACACCGTGACGCCGCGGCGGGTCGGGGCCTTTGCCTGCGCCAGCGCGCCGCCGCGCGCCGAGCCCGCCGGCCCCTCGGTCTGGTGCACAATGATGTTGCGCCAGGGTCTTGCGTCGCGGACCTCACCCCACGGCGCCAGCCAGACGATTCTGAGGCCGGGAATCTCGGGCGTGCCGGAGGCGCGCGCGAGTCTTGTCAGTTCGGCGTCCTCAGCGACCGCGGGGAAAATCAGGCAGAGAGCGGCGAGAGCGGCCGCGAACAGGCGGGCAATCATCATGCGGGGTCCAACGGCGGCCGCAATCTAGCATGGTCTCAGGCGAAATAGTGCGAGGCCTCGCGCGAGCCGGCCTGTTCGGGTGACAGCGGCGGCGCCGGATCGTAGACGGCAAAGTCGTTCTTGCCGTTCTTCTTGGCGGCGTAGAGGGCGTGGTCGGCATTGGCCATCAGGCGGTCCGGGAACGCGCCGATGCCGTGATCCCACTGCGCGACGCCGATCGAGATCGCGATCGGGATGTCGTTGCCGGTGCAGGCTTCGGCATCCTGGCGGCAGACCTCGAGCACGCGGCGAGCGATCATCGCGGCCTCGCGCAGGGACGAGGACGGCAGCACGACGCAGAACTCGTCGCCGCCGGTGCGGGCGAGCATGTCGCCGGGCCGCAGCCGCGTCTGCGCCATCAGGGTGAAGTGCTTCAGGCAGGCATCGCCGGCGGCATGGCCGTGGGTGTCGTTGATGGTCTTGAAGCCGTCGAGATCGATCACCAGCAGCGAGAACGGCTGGTGGCTGCGCTCGGAGCGGGCGCATTCCTCGGTCAGGCGCTGCAACAGATGCCGCCGGTTGGCGACGCCGGTGAGGTCGTCGAGCAGCGCGAGGTCGGCGACCTCGTTGCGCAGCCGCTCGATCGCCATCAGCAGGCAGGCGAAATTCCAGCCCATGGCCAGAAACACCAGCAGCAGGATCATGATGGACTGCAAGCCGTTGAAGTTGATCGCCGTGATGGCGCCGCCATAGCCGAGCAGCGCCGCGCCGGAGCGGACGGCGTGAATCGACAGCAGCAGAAATCCCACGATCGCAGCGAGCCGGGCGCCGGGGTTCTCCCGGCCGCTCTGCTCGCCGATCAGCAGCGGCAGCGTCATCAGGATCGGGGTCGACTGGGCCAGCGAGTAGATCACGACCCGCATCGGCATGTTGTCGGTGACGACCAGGAAGAACGCGAGCCCGGCGGTCGCGAGCAGCGAATTGACGATGGCGGCCGGCCAGGACACCGGCCGGTGATAGAACCGCGCCACGCCCATGCAGGCGAGCCAGGACGAAAAGATCATGATGCCGCCGCCGGCGATCAGCGGGAAGCGCGGGTCCATCACGTCGCGCAGCATCGAGATCGCCGCGCCTGATGCGGCCAGAAACGCGGCCGCCGTCCAGTACCGCGCCGCCTCGAATTTGGGATAGGCGCGCGCCACATAGGCCCAGACCATGCCCAGCGCCAGGAAGTTGATGACGATGACGGTCCAGAGTGTCGGCACGCTCAGCATGGCGACTCCGGGACGCGCATGGTCCCGCCCTCTTCGTTTGGCAAACGTCCGTACATTACCCCGCCCCCGTGTTCTTGCGGAGGATCATGCGCGCGACGCGCTTAATGGAGTCTCACCGCAATCGCGCAAACTCCGGCGTTGGTTTTGGATTGATGAATCCCGAAAGCGGCCTCCGGCATCGTTAATCGAGCCCTGCCGCGGACGCGCGGGCCGCGCCGCGGCGCGGCGTGAAGCGGATTCGCGCGGCAAAATCACCTGAAAATGTATCTGAGCTGTGGATAACGTGATGACATGGATGTGACAGCGCGGGGCAGAGACCTGCGAATCTGCTGAGTTTGCGCCTGAGGATGTTGCGAGGCTGGCCCTCCGCCGAGCATCCCTCGTGTCGCGTTTCACCATTAACCCTTAAGAGGATCCTATGGCTAAGAAAGCGAAGAAGGCGACGAAGAAGAAGGCGAAGAAGGCCAAGAAGGCGAAGAAGAAGTAACGAGGCTTGTTCTTTGCCCGGGTGGAGCCTCGCTCCGCCCGGGCGTCGGGTCGGGGATTGAGGGTTTGATGTGGCGGGCGCGAGCCCGCTTTTTTATTGGCTTGCTCTCTCACTGGTACGACCGAGCAATAGCCAATAGCGGCTGCACCTGAACGGGCACGCCTCATCCTTCGAAACGACCGCCTCCGGCGGTCCCTCTCCATGAACACCGATTAGGCGCCGGTGGCTGGATAGGGAATGATTTGCTGACCGAGCTGACGAGCCAGCCGGCGCAGAATGCGGTGTTTGGTTTCCAATACTTTCTCCTCGTATTGAGCCACGCCGGGCAACCAGGCGCACCAGAGGATCAAGCAGCCACACTGTCTCCCGGCGGCGCTCCGCAGCCAACGATACCGTGTTCATGGTCCGTGTGCAGTGCCGGTTTTGGCGCTGGCGGCTCAGGATGAGGCTGAGCGGCACTATGGCACGTTGAAGCAGCCGCTACGCCCTCCGCCCTCATCCTGAGGAGCCCGCCTCGAGCCGGCGTCTCGAAGGATGGCGGCAAGGTCACGAACAACCTTGAGAAGAACCTACCGCTCCGCGAACGCCAGCTTGGCGCCGAGTGCGGCAAAACCGGCGGCGAAGCTGCGGCGCAGCCAGGCCATGACGCGGGGGCGCGAGATGACGCGCTCGCGCACCGAGGCGGCAGAGAAGCCGTAGACGGCGAACACCGCGAAGGTCATCGCCATGAAGGCGCCGCTCAATTCCAGCATGCGCGCCAGCACATGGGCCTCGTCCGCGGCGATGAACTGCGGCAGGAAGGCGAGGAAGAAGATCGACAGCTTGGGATTGAGGATGTTGATCAGGAAGCCGGTGACGACGACGCGGCCGCTCGAACGCTCGCTGATCCCGCCCTCGACCGAAAGCGCCCCGCTCTCGCGCAGCGCCTGCCAGGACATGTAGAGCAGATAGGCGACGCCGCCCCATTTCAGCGCGGCGAAGGCGAGCGCGCTGGTGTGGAGCACGGCGGCGAGCCCCAGCATCGCGGCACACATGTGCGGCACGATCCCGAGCGTGCAACCGAAGGCGGCGGCAAGGCTGGCGTGCGAGCCGCGCGTCAGCGCCACAGCCAGCGTGTAGAGCACGCCGGTGCCGGGCGAGGCGACGACGATGAGCGAGGTGAGCAGGAAGGACCAGGACATGGCCGAACCATAGCAGCCCGCCTCGCGACGCGGAAGCTGCGCCTTCAACCACGCGATGGCGGGCTGACAAGCGCTGAGCGCACCAACGAAGCAATTCCTGCGTCATTCCCGCGCAACGGCGAGCCGTTGTCGCTGGAGGTGCTCGCCACTTCGGCGAGCCTCGAAGGATGACGGATGAGGAGGATCAGGACAGCTGCGCGAGCTCGGCTTCACGCAGCACGTCGAGCGGCGCCCAAGGTTTTGCCCAGAATTTTGCGCCCGCGGGCAAGGGTTGCTTCAAGGGGCGGCCGGAGGTGACGACGACGTCGAGCCTGGGATTGCGATCCTTGGCGACATGGGCGAGCTCGACCCCATTCATGCGGCCGGCGAGCTGCACGTCGGTCATCATCAGGCAGAGCGCGCCGGCGCTCTTCTCGAGCACGCGCTCGGCGGCCTCGGCGCTCTCGCACTGGATCACTTGATAGCCGCTCTCTTCCAGCAGGAGACACAGCATCTCGCGCTGCATGACGTCGTCTTCGACGATCAGCGCGGTGGCACGAAATGGCTGCGCTTGTCCCATGGGCGTCCTCCAATGCTCGCTTGCGTAACGTATGTTAAGGATCAAATTCGCGTGGAGTTCGGTTCCATTATGAAAAAATGTAAAGCATAGTTCCATCTGCGGGAGTTCGACGGGGGAAACATTGTGACAGGGATTCGCGGCGCCGCCGCCATCACGGGAGCCGCCAGCGGCATCGGCCGCGCGCTGACCATCGAGCTGGCGCTGCGCGGCTGCGATCTCGCGCTCGCCGATCGCGACGAGGCCGGGCTGAAGACGCTGGCGGCAGAGATTGGATCGACCCGCAAGGTCAGCGTGCACCGCGTCGACGTCGGCGAGCCCGCCGACATCGCGCAATTCGCGGCCGAGGCGATTTCCGCGCATCCGGAGCTCGGCATCCTCGTCAACAATGCCGGCGTGGCGCTGATGGGCTCGTTCGACGAGATCGACCAGGCGCAGATGGACTGGCTGTTCGACATCAATTTCTGGGGCGTGGTGCACGGCACGCGCGCCTTCCTGCCGCATCTGACGACGAGAAGCGAAGCGCATATCGTCAACCTGTCCTCGATCTTCGGCATCATCGCCCCGCCGGGACAATCGGCCTATGCGGCGGCGAAATTCGCGGTGCGCGGCTTTTCCGAGAGCGTGCGGCACGAGCTCAGCGTTGCGGGAAGTCCCGTCAAACTGTCGGTGGTGCATCCCGGCGGCGTCGCCACCGCGATCGCGCGCAATTCCCGCAGCGGAATCGGCGTCACCGACAATGCCCGCCGCGCGCAGTCGATCGAGCGGTTCGAGAACGCGGCCAAGACCACGCCGAAGGACGCCGCGCTGCGCATCATCAAGGGCATCGAACGGAACGAGCCGCGCATCCTGATCGGCAACGACGCCCGCTTCATGGACCTGCTGCAGCGCTTCCGCCCGGGCACCTATTGGGCGCCGCTGCAACGGAAGCTGGAGAAGATGACGAAGGGGTAGTGAGTGACGCGATGGCGTCGCAGCACTCTTCGCTATCGTAGGGTGGGCAAAGCGAAGCGTGCCCACGATTTCTCACGATGACGCAAAGGTGGTGGGCACGGCGCGCTGCGCCTTTGCCCACCCTACGAGACTGAGTGTGCAGCTACTGCCCCGCCAGGCGATCGGCGAAATAGCCGATGGTCTTGCGATACACCACCGCCCTGTTCCACTCGCGCATCGCCTCGAAATTGGCGGTGCCCTCGCCGTAGGGCTGGCCCATCTTGAAGCCGCTGGTGTGCAGCAGGTTCGCGGTCGAGGCGAGCACGTCGGGGATGCTGTGGCGGAGATCGACATGGCCGTCGCCGTCGAAATCGACGCCGTACTTGATGTAGGACGACGGCAGGAACTGGGTCTGGCCGATCTCCCCGGCAAAGGCGCCGATGAGGTCGCGCAGCGGCAGGTCGCCGCGCTGCACGATCTTGAGCGCGGCGAGCAGCTCGCCCTGGAACAGATCGGTGCGGCGGCAATCATGCGCCAGCGTCGCCAGCGTGCGGACCACCGGCATCTTGCCGATGTCGCCCTTGCCGAAATCGCTCTCCAGGCCCCAGATCGCGACCAGGATGTACCTGGGCACGCCGAATTTCTGCTCGATGCGCGAGAGCAACGCGGCGTGGCGCTGCAGCATCGCGCGGCCGCCATTGATGCGGCCCGGGCCGACGCGGGTCGAGACGTATTGCTCGAAGGTCTTGTTGAAGGTGTAGCGCTGGCGGCGGTCGAAGGCGAGCACCGCGGGATCGGGGGCCACGCCACTGAGCGCCGAATTGGTGACGCTCGCCGAGACGCCGGCCGCCTGCGCCTCCTGGGCCATGGCGGCGACGAAGGTGTTGAAGTCGCCGCCGCAGCGCGCGGCCTGCGCCGAACCGCCGGCCAGACACAGCACCGACGCGGCGGCGAGAAGCGATCTCAGCATATTGAGCAATCCCCTTAAAAACACTGGCGCGAAGCAGCGCGGATCATGCCCGGGAAAGAGGCAAGCGTCAAAACGACAGGCTTGATCCGCGTCAAGCCGTCCCACTCCCTGCTTTCTAGATTGCAGTCAACAGGAGAACCGCAGGAGACTTACCCATGACCGGAATCACCCTGACCACCGAGCAAATCCGCAATGCGCCCGCAGCGGTGCGGCAATGGATCGAGCAGGAGGTGATCTCTTCGCTCGGCCTCACGCCCCGCGCGCCCGTGACGATCCCGCCCCAGGCGTCCCATCTCGTCGCCTGCAGCGTGGAGGACGTCGCCGGCGTGCTCGAGCACGTCAGGGGCGTGCTGCCGGCGGTCAACGTGCTGCTCGAGCTCGGCCGCCCCGGCATCAGCTTCGGCCAGCCCGCGGTGATGACGTTCCGCCTGATGGACATCCTGCACCACACCCGCCTGCACGACGTCGGCGAGGTCATCACCTGCCTCGAGATGATCAACCAGGCGCTGGTCGAGGTGAAGAAGGATCCGTCGGTGCGGTTCTGCGGCTTCGACAATGAAGGCCATTGCCTGATCGCACCGCAGACGCAAGCGAGCATCGCAACGCTGTGGCAGAATATGATGGAACGGCAGCAGGCGGCGCAGCAGCACGCAGCCGCCGGCCGGGCTGCGCCGGCGGCGTGAGGGAATGGTATCGCCGCACTTTCTCCCCGTCATTCCGGGGCGCGCGTAGCGCGAACCCGGAATCCATCGGGCGGCAGAGACGGTGTCGCGATGGATTCCGGGCTCGCGACTTAGTCGCGCCCCGGAATGACGGATGAGAGAGTTGGCACTATGATATCGTTGCTTCCGCAGTAACATCGCGCGACGCGTTGAGCCAGAATAAGCCACCAGCCATGAGCAACCATCAGCACCCTCGCGGACCCACCCGCTCCCTGCTCCGCATCCCCCTGTTCCGCCTGCTCGCCATCAACCTCGCGATCGGCGCCTGCGCCGCGGCGCTGCTCGTCGGCGGGCTGCTCTGGCTCAATCCCGGACATCTGCGCGAGCTGATCTTCGCCGACAGCTCGCCCGGCATCGCGCTGGGGCTGCTGCTGGCGTCCTTCCTCATCACCTTCGGCTCGGCCGCGATGGGCAGCGCGATCATGGCGCAGGGGCGGAAAGAGGACAGCGGCAAAGGCGGCGGACACGGATCGCGCCTCGCCGTGCAGGAGGTGGCGCAGCTCACGCGCACGCGATGATATCCGCGGCGCCATGGAGGCCGCTTCGTGCGTTCGATCACGTCATCTGCATGCAGGCAGGAGCACGTGCAGGCCAGCACACCTTGCCGACAACAGCGCGGCCTCATGCGTGCGGGAGGACGTGGAGATGAACAAAGTTGTTTGACAAGCCAACCAATTGCTTCGATGTGGCGCCACATCACACATCGCAGCCAACGCATATCTGATGCGCTCGCTGCGACACCGACGCGTCCACGATTCGCCTTGCCATCGCAGCGCGCCTTCTATAGCCTTCTATTTTAGGTTGTCGCCCCGCCAGCCCCGGGCGACACTGAAGACCAAAATAAACGGCGGGCCCGGCCCGCCGTTTATTGCGGCGAGCGGTTCCCGGGACAAAGCTTTCCGATGCGACCAGTGCCCGGCCACGGCGCCGCGCCGCCCCCGAAGGGCGCGCAAAGTCATTTGACTATGGCGCGGCTATCGACGACAAGCCGCCATGGCCAAAAAACCCGGAACCAATCCCAAAGGCGAATTCGCCTTCTTCAACGTCGTCTATGAAGACGATTCCCAACGCTCCAACCGCCGCGTCCCCGCCGAACTGCTCGGCGGCCTCGACGGCGACGAGCCCGCCCGCGGCTTCATCATGGAGCAGGACCGCGAGATCGCGGAAAAGAGCGGCAAGCCGGCGCTGGAGATCAAGCGACTCGAGCGGGTGGGAGCGAAGAAGAAGTAGGCCTGGCTGCCCCCCGTCATTGCGAGCGCAGCGAAGCAATCCAGAAATGCCTCTGCGGGAAAGACTCTGGATTGCTTCGCTACGCTCGCAATGTCGGCAAAGCAAAAACGGCGGGCCAAGGCCCGCCGTTTTGCTTTCGATCGCTGCCTGCGATCAATTATCCAAAAAGCTCCGCAGCTTCCGCGACCTCGACGGATGCTTCAGCTTCCTTAGCGCCTTCGCTTCGATCTGCCTGATACGTTCTCTCGTCACCGAGAACTGCTGCCCCACCTCTTCCAGCGTATGATCCGTGTTCATGCCGATACCGAAGCGCATGCGCAGGACGCGTTCTTCGCGCGGGGTGAGCGAGGCCAGCACGCGCGTGGTGGTCTCGCGCAGATTGGACTGGATCGCGGCGTCGATGGGCAGGATCGCGTTCTTGTCCTCGATGAAATCGCCGAGATGCGAATCCTCTTCGTCACCGACCGGGGTTTCGAGCGACAGCGGCTCTTTCGCGATCTTGAGGACCTTGCGGACCTTCTCCAAGGGCATGCCGAGCTTTTCGGCCAGCTCTTCCGGGGTCGGCTCGCGGCCGATCTCGTTGAGCATCTGGCGGGAGGTGCGCACGATCTTGTTGATCGTCTCGATCATGTGCACGGGGATGCGGATGGTGCGGGCCTGGTCGGCGATCGAGCGCGTGATCGCCTGCCGGATCCACCACGTCGCGTAGGTCGAGAACTTGTAGCCGCGGCGGTACTCGAACTTGTCGACCGCCTTCATCAGGCCGATGTTGCCTTCCTGGATCAGGTCGAGGAACTGCAGGCCGCGGTTGGTGTACTTCTTGGCGATCGAGATCACGAGACGGAGGTTGGCTTCCACCATCTCCTTCTTGGCCTGGCGTGCCTCGCGCTCGCCCTTCTGCACGGAGTGCACGATCTTGCGGAACTCGACGATCTCGAGGCCGGTCAGGGCTGCGAGCTGATGCACCTCGTGACGGAGGTCCTTGATGCGGTCCTTCTCGTGATGGACGAAGTTCTTCCAGCCCTTCGCGGAGAGCTTCGAGACGCGGTTGAGCCAGCGCGGGTCCAATTCAGAACCCGTGTAGTTGCGCAAAAAGTCCTCGCGCGCGACGCCGTGGCTGTCGGCAAGGCGCATCAGGCGGCCCTCGTGCGAGACGAGGCGCTTGTTGATGTCGTAGAGCTGCTCGACGAGCGAATCGATACGCGCCTGGTTGAGGCGCAGCGACTTCACCTCGACGATGATCTCGTCCTTCAGCTTCTTGTACTTGCGCTCCTGGTGCGGCGAGAGCGACTCGTTCTGGAGCTGGTTCTGGATGTCCTGCTCCTGAAGCTTGCGCAGCTTCTTGTAGCTGTCGGCGATCTTGTCGAAGATCTCGACCACTTTCGGCTTGAGCTCGGCCTCGATCGCCGCGAGCGACATCTGGTTCTCGAACTCGTCGTCGTCCATGTCGGACTCGGCGGCGGCTTCGCCGGGATCCTTTTCCTCGGCTTCGGCGGCACCGGGCGCAGCGGCGGCACGGAACGGGGTCGGCGACGGCGGCGCGGCCGGCGGGGCGACATGCGCGGGCGCCGCTGCGGACGCGGAGGCGTCACCGCCCTCGGCAGTGGCTTCGCCGTTCTCGCCCGTGGGGCCAGCGATCATCGCATTGTTCATGCCGGCCTTGGCGTCGGGGCCGGCATAGGTGGCTTCGAGATCGATGATGTCGCGGAGGAAGATCTTGCCTTCGTTGAGCTCGTCGCGCCAGATGATGATGGCCTGGAAGGTCAGCGGGCTTTCGCACAGACCCGCGATCATCGCCTCGCGGCCGGCCTCGATGCGCTTGGCGATCGCGATTTCGCCTTCGCGGGAGAGCAGCTCGACCGTGCCCATTTCGCGCAGATACATGCGCACGGGATCGTCGGTGCGCTCGCCCGGCTCGCTCTTCTTGACCTCGGTGACGGCCTTCTGGGTGACCTCGACGAGCTCGTTGTCGGTCTCGTCCTCGCCCTCGTCCTTCTCTTCCTCGCCTTCGGTGTCGTCGGCTTCGGTGACGTTGATGCCCATGTCCGAGAGCATCGACATGATGTCCTCGATCTGTTCGGGCGAGGTCTGGTCCGACGGCAAGACTTCGTTGAGCTGATCGAAGGTCACGAAGCCGCGCTTCTTGGCCTGCTTGATCATCTTCTTCACGGCGGCGTCGGACAGATCGAGCAAGGGCGACGGCGCGTCCTGGGAGTCCTTCTCCGGCGCGTCCGCTGCCTTGTCGTCTTTTTCCTTGTCCTTCGCCTGCAGCGTCTTTGCCTTGGTGGCCATCCATTGCTCCTAAACGCGCTTCATGCGAGGCGTCGCCGCGCCTTGCCTGAATTCACATGAACCTGTTGCTCGACGCTCTCGCTTCGGCAGCTCTCGACACGGAAAGGGCGGCGCACATGTCTCTCGCCACCCCCAACTTTCTCTCGCCGGAATTGCCTAACGCTTCGTCAGCCTCTTTGTCGCAGCGGATGCAGGTGTAGTGCCAACAGCGATTGCGCGGATTCATTCCTGACGCGTCTGTTCTGCCTGCGGCCGCCTCTGGGCCAAAGTGCTACAAGACCGTTAAGCCTCGATTAACCCTGTTTTTGCCGCCAAACCCAGGATTTGGCGAGTCTTTTAGCGGTACCTAGCCCGGCCGTCCGCATGATTCTTTCTATTACATGCTCTTCTGGAACCGACCCGACAGCTCGCCAAAACCCTCGATCAGGGCTTCGGTGCCGTCGACCTCGCCGATCCGAGCCTTGACGTCACGCAGCCAGGCCAAATTGGCCTCGCTGGGGTCCTCCCCCAAGGCCAGCTCGGCGTCCTTCAGCTCCCTAAGTAGTGAATGCCATTGCCGATGCAAGGCAACCAGCTGATGCCAGGTGGCAAGAACGTCGTCCCGCGCCGCCCCCTCGCGCGCGCCCCACACCGCCGCGGTGGTGATGCCGTTCTCAACCCTTTGAAGGACTTGCGAAAATCCACCCTTCGCGAGGTCTGACCGCATCTTCTCGGCCTGCTCCTCGGGGTCGGGCGAATGGTGATGGTCGTTGGCGAAGGCGGCGATGATGCCGGCCCTGAGCTTGTGGGCCTCGGGATGGGCCAGCTCCAGGGCCGCAACTTCCTCAAGGTGGTCGTGCAGCAGCCAGGGGTGGTTGATCAGGCATTGCAGGATTAGGGCCTCGCGGCGGGAGATGGCGCTGCGCTGGCCCTTCATGATCGGGCTGGCCGCCAGCTGGGGGCTGGCCGCCTGGTAGGGGCCCGCCGGTAGCGGGGTGGGGGCAAACGCGCCGCGGCCCCTTGCTCCGAATCCCTGGCCGCCGAATCGATTCGCCGCTCCGCCCCTGGGCTGGAAGGGGCGGCCGCCGCTTGGGCCCTGGCGGAAACTGCCGCGGCCGTTGAAGCCGCCGCGTCCGCCCTCGGGGGCGAAGGTGCGCTGCAGCCGCTCGACGAACTCGTCGCGGTAATAGCGCCGCACCACCTCGTCGCGGATGCCGTTGGTAAGCTCCCTGATGCGCGCCTCCAGCGCGGCGCGGCGCTCGGGCGTGGCGAAATTGCCGCCTTCGAGCTCGCGCGACCAGATCATGTCGGCGAGCGGGCGGGCCGCGCCGATCACCTCCTCGATCGCGCCGCGCCCACTGGTGCGCACGAGATCGTCGGGGTCCTGTCCTTCCGGCAGCAGCGCGAAGCGAAGGCTCTTGCCGGGTGCGAGGAAGGGCAAGGCGAGATCCGCGGCGCGATAGGCCGCCTTCTGGCCGGCGCGGTCGCCGTCGAAGCAGAGGATCGGCTCGTCCGCCATCTTCCAGAGCAGCGCGAGCTGGCTCTCGGTGAGCGCGGTGCCGAGCGGCGCGACGCTGCCGGCAAAGCCCGCGGTGACCATGGCGATGACGTCGACATAGCCTTCGACCACGATCAGGGGGCTGCCGTCATGGGTCGCTTTGCGCGCGGTCTGGTGGTTGTAGAGATTGTCGCCCTTGTGAAAGAGCGGCGTCTCCGGCGAGTTCAGGTATTTTGCCGGAACGTCCTTCTCCAGCGCGCGCCCGCCGAAGGCGATGACGCGGCCGCGCAGATCCGTGATCGGAAACATCACGCGATCGCGGAAGCGATCGTAAGGCACGGGAATGTCGTTGCCGGCGACCAGCAGGCCCGTCTCGACCATGTCGTCGACGGAGACGCCGAGCTTGCCGAGATGCTCCTTCAACGCGAAGCGATCCGGCGCGGCATAGCCGAGGCGGAACTGCAATTGCGTCGCCGGCGAGATGGCACGGTCGGCGAGATAGCCGCGCGCCTTGGCACCCAAGCGCGAGGCCAGCGTCTCCGCGAAATAGGTCGCGGCGAGGTCCATGACGTCATGCAGCGTGCGGCGCCGCTGCTCCTGCCGGGCCGCATCCGGCGTCACCGCCGGCAGCGCCAGGCCGGCCATGCCGGCGAGCCGCTCGACGGCCTCGGCAAACGGCAGGCCGTCGGTCTCCATCACGAAGCTGATGATGTCGCCATGCTTGCCGGAGGAGAAGTCGTGGTAAAAACCCTTCTGGTCGTTGACGTAGAAGGACGGTGTCTTCTCCTGCTGGAACGGCGACAGCCCCTTCCACTCCCGCCCCGCCTTCTTCAGCTTGACGCGCTTGCCCACGACTTCGGAGACCGAAAGCCGGGCCCGAAGCTCGTCGAGGAATTGAGGCGTGAAGCGCATGGGCTGTGTCTGGCGCAATCCGGAGTGAGTGGGCTGGGATCAGGGATATAGGTGCGGACTGGCTAAAGGCCAGGTTTGCGCGCGTTATCCGGGTTATTCGACCTATGCACAGGGCAAGAAATCTGTCGCGAAACAGAATCCCCATCCGTGGCTCCTAGACTGCCAGCTATGGACCAAGCAATTTCAATCCCTCCGAGTGGAACCGGAATCATTGACATCCAGCGATTACGTTTGTATATACAAAAATACGGTGAAGTCGCAGCTACGGCTTCAAACGTCATAGCAAAACCTCATGCGCGGCGAATGCAGTGCCATTTGGAAAAGCCATGACGGAAAAATTGCAGCTGCTGTTCACAGCCGTTCGCGACTTCGGACGGGATCCGAAGAAACGCGCAATCAACCTGCGGACCCACGGAATCGACTTCGAGGACGCACGCGGAATTCTCGACGGCTAAACTTTCATCCGCCGCTCGGATCGCAATGACGAAATCAGATACCAGATCTTCGGTTACATCGACGGGCGGGAAGTCGCGGTCGCCTGTGCGATCCGCAGGACGATCTGCTGGCTCATCTCGGCGCGCGCGACGCGACGAGCGGAAGAAGTATTACAATCGTTTCGAGGGACACTCCCAGGAAGGGTAAGACCGACTGGGCGCGCGTCGATGCACTGACTGACGAACAGATCGCTGAGGCCGTCGCGAACGATCCCGATGCAGTGCCGATCGACATCGATTGGTCGGATGCTGTTCTGGTCGTACCGCCCAAGAAGAAGGCCATTTCGATCCGCGTCGACGAGGACGTGCTCGATTTTTTCAAGCGCGAGGGCGAAGGCTATCAGCGCCGCATCAATGCGGTGCTGCGCTCTTACATGCAGCAGAAGTCCAAGCCCAAGAAGCGGGCCTGACCCGAAGCAAATCTTCTGGAGACCGCGACAGAGCCCTTGAACCCGCACCGGTTCCACGCTTCCATAGGCCATGTTCAGGACGTTTCGAGGCGGCCAGAGCGGGGGCTGGCGTGTGACCTCGCTTGCACCGGTGACGGGCGAGCCCCTGCCCTTCGTGCCAGCGCTGTCGGTGACCGACAGCGAGGCCGTGTCGTTGCCGCTGGTGCCCTCGCGCAATGCGTGGCGGCTGATCGGCGTTGCCAGCAGCCTGCGCTACACCGAGCGGGCCGAGAAGGAGAAGCTCGTCGCCGTGCAGGCCGGCCTCGGCCGTCCCGAGGCGACCTCCGCGGCGCTGATCCCGATCCGCAAGTCGCAGGCCTGGTGGGAGCTGACGCAGGAGGAGCGGCGCAAGATCTTCGAGGACAGATCGCACCACATCGCGAGCAGTCTTCGTTTCCTGCCGGCGATCGCGCGCCAGCTCTATCACTGCCGCGACCTCGGCGAGCCCTTCGATTTCCTCACCTGGTTTGAATTCGCACCCGCGCATGCCTCGCTGTTCGAGGAGCTGGTTGCGATGCTGCGGCAGACTGAGGAATGGGCTTACGTCGAGCGCGAGGTCGACGTGCGCGTGGTGAAGGAAGTGCTGTCGGCCTAAAGCGTGATGAGATTTGGATGAATCGTCATCGCGCTTTAGGTTGTTGTTTGCGCATGATCTTTCCGGAAAACCGCTGCGCACTTTTCCGGATCATGATTTAATGCTCCAGGAAACGTCCGGACTCGATGCGGGGCAGGTCGGTGACGGGCCAGTTGTAGACATAGGTCCAGGCCTTGTCCGCGGTGCCGTCGGGCGACGTCACCTCGACCAGCCGGCGCAGATATTCGGTCGGCTCGGGAAAGCCTTCGCCGCAGGCTTCGTACATGTCGAGCTCGCGCAGCAGCTCGTCCGGCACGCGCATCCGAAACAGCTCGCCATGGACGAGATCGGTGGCCGCGCCCGACAGCAGCAAGCCCGGATAATGCTTCACCAGAACGAGCCGGCCGCGGCAGGTCGCTTCGCCCAAGAATTCGGCGTGCCCCGCCAGCAGCCGCGCCATCGGATGGTCGAAGCCGCGCATCAGGGTGCCGTAGACGAAGAGGCGATCGGAGGTCATGCTGTTCCAACGTTGCGACGCCGAGGCAATATCGTTACTTCGTTTCAACACGTAATCGCTTCATAGGCAATCAGGATGGACCTGCATACGGCCGAGGCGGCCGATCAACTGCTCGGCGAGGGCGACGTTCCGCCCGTGCATGAGGTGAATGCGCGGGGGACGTCGCCTTTCCTGCTCACCTCGGATCATTACGGACGGGTCTTGCCCCGCGCGCTCGGCGACCTCGGCGTCGCCGAGGCCGAGCTGACGCGGCACATCGCCTGGGACATCGGCATTGCCGGCGTCGCCGAGCACCTCGCAACGCTGCTGGATGCCCATCTGATCGCGCAGCGCTATTCGCGGCTCGTGATCGACTGCAACCGCCCACCTGCCGCGGCAAGCTCGATCCCGGTCATCTCCGAAGCAACCGCGATCCCGCGCAACGAAGCCATTTCGGATGAGGAGCGCGCAGCGCGGCGGCGCGAGATCTTCGAGCCCTATCATCGTCGCATCGATGCCGCGATCGACCGCCGCGTGCACGCCGGCCGGCCGACCGTGCTGGTGTCGCTGCACAGCTTTACGCCTGTCTATGCCGGCGTCGCGCGGCCCTGGCACATCGCCGCGCTCTATAATCGCGACACCGTGCTGCCGCAGCTGCTGCTCAAGCATCTGCGCGCGGACGGCGACCTCGTCGTCGGCGACAACGAGCCTTATGCGGTGAGCGACCTCACCGACTACACCATCCCCGTGCACGGCGAAGGGCGCGGCCTCGTCAACACCGGCATCGAGATCCGCCAGGACCTGATCGCGGACCAGTCCGGCCAGCGGCAATGGGCCGAACGGCTGGCTGGGATCCTTGCAGCGATACTTGGCGAGATCACGGTCGAGCAGACCGCGAAGCGGCCGGTGTAAGGCTCACTTCGCCCGCGTCAGCGCCAGCCAGATGCCGCCGCCGATCATGAAGCCGCCGGAGATGCGCGACATCATCCGCGTGCGGCGCGCCGAGAAGAACTTTCGCGCGCGGCCGGCGGCGATGGCATAGAGCGCGTCCGTCATCACGGCGGTGACCATGAAGGTGGCGCCCAGCAGCGCGACCTGCGGAAAGTGCGGCTGGTTCATGTCCATGAACTGCGGGATGAAGGCGCCGAAGAACACCAGCACCTTCGGGTTCGACAGCAGCACCAAGAACCCCTGCAGGAAGAAGCCGCCGCGCGGCGGCGGAGGCGGCGTGTCGACCTCGACGCCCTCGACCGGCGCCCAGATCAGCTTGATGCCGAGCCAGATCAGGTAGGCGGCGCCGGCAAAGCGCACCCAGTCGAACCAATAGCCCATGGTCGCCATCAGCGAGGTCAGGCCGACCGCGACGATGCCGATGACGATGGCAAGTCCGGCCTGGGCGCCGGCCACGTTGGTGAGCGCGGCCCGCGTGCCGTGGCGCAGGCCGTTGGCGATCACGAGGGTCACGATCGGCCCCGGCAGCAGCGCCAGCGCAATGCAGGCGGCGACGAAGGCGAGATAGGCTTGCATGGACATCATGGGAGAGACTCGGGCTCAGGGCGGTTTGCGCTCATTAATGCATGGGACGGGCGGGAACGGAAGCGCGCTTATTCCGTCCCGCGCGCGACAAGGGCAACCGAGACCCAGCGCGAGCCTCGTCGTTCGAGACGACCGCTTCGCGGTCTCCTCAGGATGAGGCTAAGCAGCATCGGCGCGCGTTGAACTGGTGCCGCGCACTCTCCTCATCCCGAGGGCCCGCCAAGGGCGGGCGTCTCGAAGGATGGCCACAGTCGAAATCTCTCCACTTGCGATGGCCCTGGCACCGCGCCCCTCATCGTCAGTTCTTCGGCAAGCCCGCCGCCGCGCGGGCCGCTCCGGTCAGCTCGAGGATGTGCAGGCCGGTATTGGCGCGGTCGACGATGTAGATGTAGCCGCGGTCATCGGTCTCGACATTGTTGGTCTGGATCGCAACCTTGCAGCGCTCGCCGCCTTCGATCGGAATGCAGCGCCTGTCGGTTGCAGCGGTGATCGACGGAATGAAATGGCCGACCTCCCTGGGATGATAGGGATCGCGGATGTCGAGCGCGCGCACGCCGGCATTGAAGAAGGCGATGAAGGCCATCTTCTTGTAATAGACCGGCGCCATGCTCTCGTTCGACGAATGCGCGCCGAACCGGCCGCCGCGCTGGCAGAACTGCCCGCTCGCCTCCGGCACCGTGTAGCTCGAGATCATCATCGGCCGCGTCTCGGTGGTGACGTCGGCGAACCACACCATCTGCCGCGCCTCGCCGCATTCGTTGAGGATCGCTTCGTTCACAATAATGACGATGTCGCGGGTCTTGCCGTCCTTGTCCTCGGAAAATTCGGCAATCGGCATGTCGAGCATCGGAAACGTGGTGTGCGCGCCGTTGAAGGCCGACATCGGCAGCCGCGCAATCTCGGGATAGCGCAGATTGTCCGGCGTCGGCTCCTTTGCCCCGCTCAGGAGCTTGTCGCGGTCGACGATCTGCAAAATCCCGCCCTTGTTGGTGCCATAGCCGAAATAGACGCGGTTGCCGCTCGGCCCGGTCGAGATCGGCCCGTGCAACGCGGTCGGCACCGCGCCGGTCGAGCCTGGCTCCTGACCCGGCAGACCAAAGTCGCGGATCTTGTGCGGGCGCGCCGGATCGGAGAGATCGTAGACTTGCGTCATGCGCCGCGTGCGCCAGTCCGGCGGCCCCGAGACGAGGTAGGCAATGCCGGTGTCGCATTCCCACCAGCTCTTGTGCGTGTCCTTCAAGCCGCCGAGGCGCGTGATGAGCACCGGGCTGGCGGGATCGGTGACGTTCCAGATCTCATGCGCCTCGCTGCCGAAGGTCCTGAGCATGTAGACCGCATTGGGATCGCCCTTCGGCAAGGCCTTGCCGTCGCAGACCCGCACCATCTGCGCGCCGCCGGATTCGTACTTGCCCTCCTGCCCCGGCAGGTGCCGCAGATATTTCGGACGCGCGGGATCGGTGACGTCGACAATGGACGTTCCGTTCGGCTCGGCCTTGCCCGTCATCGGGTTGACGGGCGCGGGCACATCCTCCGTGCCGCCATGATGGCCGATATAGGCGATCCAGCGGTCGCCCTGGTGATGGATGGTCGGTTGATAGGCGCTGCGAGCCTGGAGGTCGTGATAGCCGACGAGCTTCATGTTGGACGCTTCAGGCGGCGCGCCGACGGTTTGCTTCTGGGCGTGGACCAGGTTGCTGCAGGCGAAGAGGACAACGGCGGCAGCAAGTGAAGCGCGACGGAACATGAAAGTCCTCCCGGAACCAGTCTGCGCTGGCTGAGATGAGAAGCTAGCACGGCGATTGCGCGCCACAAGAGCACGATCTCTCACGTTGTCATTCCGGAAACGGCGCAGCCATTATCCAGAATCTCGAGATTCCCGGTTGGCGTTTCGCGCGTCCCGGAATCACGTTCCGCTTGACATGCAACCATTTGGTTGCCTATCATCGTTGCCATGGACGAGGTCTTCAAAGCGCTCGCCGATGCATCGCGACGCTCGCTGTTGGACCGGCTTCACGCCAGGAACGGCCAGACGCTGAACGAGCTCTGCGAGGGCCTTGCGATGACGCGGCAGGCCGTGACCAAGCACCTTGCGATTCTGGCGGAGGCCAATCTCGTCACGACCATCAGGCATGGCCGGGAGAAGCTGCACTACATCAACCCGGTGCCGATCCATCAGATCGGCGAACGCTGGATTAAGAAATTCGAGCGCGGCAAGCTCACCGCGCTCGGCGAGCTGAAACGTCAGTTGGAGAAGCGCGATGAGTAAGCCGGACTTCGTCTACGTGACCATATCGGAAACCGGCGGGGCACCGAGGATCCCGCCCGCCACGCTTGGTATCGAGGGAGTTGCGTGATGAACCTCGATCAATTCAAACCGCTGACCGTCTACACCATCTACATCGCCTCGACGCCGGAGAAGGTGTGGGAGGCGCTCACCTCCGCCGAGTTCAGCCGGAAATATTTCTCCGGCTTTGCGGTAGAGATGGAGCCGAAGCTCGACGGCAGCTTCATCGTGCACGCGCCCGACGGCTCCGAGCACATCCGCGGCGAAGTGTTCGAATACGATCCGCCGAGGAGGCTCACGGTGAGCTGGAACGTCAATTGGCCGGACCTCGTGGAAAAGCTCGGCACAACCATTGTCACCTACGAGATTGAGCAGGCCGGCGAAGCCGTCCGCCTCACCTTGAGCCAACGCCACGACCGCGCGCTCAGCGACGACATCCTCTCCGGCGGCCGCACCGGCTGGCCCGCGATCCTCTCCGGATTGAAGAGCCTGCTGGAGACGGGCAAGGCGCCGCATATCGAGATGTCTCCGCCGGTGCGGTTGCTGGAGGCGCTGAAGGCTATGGGCATCAAGACGCCGTAGGCGTTCGTCGTTCCAGCGAAACTATCGTAGGGTGAGCAAAGCGAAGCGTGCCCACGCATCTGTTGCGGTATCGAGCTGGTCGTGGGCACGGCGCAAGTGCGCCTTTGCCCACCCTACGGCACTGCCCAAGGGACGAAGGCAGCGAGCTACACCGGCGCCACCAGGCGCCGGTAGAGATGCCAGGTCGCATGCCCGAGCACCGGCAGCGTCACGATCAGCCCGAGAAAATAGGGCAGCGCCGAGACGATCAGCAACATCACGATCACGGCGGCCCACGAGATCATCGGCAGCGGGCTCGTCACCACCGCGCGCACGCTCGTCACCATCGCCGTGACGAAATCGACCTCGCGGTCGAGCAGCAGCGGAAACGACACCACGGTCAGCGAGAACAGGATCAGCGACAGCACGGCACCGACCGCATTGCCGATGCCGAGGAACAGCAGGCCCTCGTTGGTCGTCAGCACCACCGTCATGAACTCCTGAAGGCTCGAGAACGAGGCGTTCAAGCCGAGCAGCAGCGCGATCAGGAGCCGCACCTGGTACATCCAGACCACGAACACGAACAGCGTGACGAACGCCATCCAGCCGATCTCGCTGCGCGAGCGCACGGCCGACCAGATCGCGCCGAAGGAGACCGGCTGGCCGCGCTCGCGGCGGCGGCTGACCTCGTAGAGGCCGATCGCCACGAACGGTCCGATCAGCGCGAAGCCGGCCGCCAGGGGATAGACCAGATAGACCATGCCGAAGGCGGTGAAGCACAGCATGATGGCGATGCCGCCGGCGGCGTAGAGCGCGCCGAAGCACAAACCGTAAAGCGGCAGTGCCTGGAAATCACGCAGCCCCTCGACCAGCGCTTCGGCGATGTCGTTCGCCGCGATGGGACGCACCACCGGATCGACCTTGCCCGAAACGGACATCAGCATCCTCCACAGCTCGGCGCGATCTTGCGTCGCGCGCGGCTTGAACGCGATATTAGCGCCACTGCGCGCAGGTGCAACTTAAAGCCGGATGATGGGAAGGAGCGGCGGCCGGCAGAGCCACGCCTCGAATTCTTTACTCTTCCATGTGATTTTCGAGCAGATTGCTATGGACTGAGCCGACAATCGTCCGCAAATTTTACCTTCGAACCAGCGCGCGATGATCAGAACGGACCGCCCAACAGATGAGCCTGCGTACCCGGTTACTGATCCTCGTCATCGCGGCCATGCTGGTACCGGCGATTCTGGTCGGACTGCGGTTCGTGCAGAACCGGACCAGCGAGATCGATGCGGCGCTGGCCAATCTGGCCGCGTCCGCCGACGACATCGCGAGCGATCTGGACGAGAAGATCCAGGGCACCGCCCAGCTTCACTATGGTCTCGCTCGTGCGCGCGACCTCGACACGCGCGACAAGGCGGCGTGCTCGGCGTTTCTGTCGGATGTCCGCGAGGAATATCCGCAGTTCACGGGTATCCTGACCATCGATCCTGACGGCAGACTGTTCTGCGACTCGCTGCGGACCAACCGCACGCTAGACCTGAACGACCGCGGTTATTTCAAGGAGGTCAAGACTCTTCAAAGCGTCGTCGCGGTAGAGCCGGTGTTCGGCCGCCTCACCGGACTCTCGGTGCTCCAGATCGCCTATCCCGTGCGATCAGAGACGGGCGCGCTGAAGTTCGTGCTGCTCGCGTCGTTCAACCTGAACAAGTTCGCGGAGTTTCACGACAAGCGGCTGCTCGCCGAAAAGGACATCCTCTTCGTCGATGCCAAGGGTACGGTCCTGGCCGCGCCCAAGGGCGGCGGCTGGCGCGAGCCCGTCGGCGGATCCATCGCGGGCTCCGACCTGTTCCGCTTCGCGGCAGCGCCCGACGGCGAGCCATTTCGGGAGGTGACCGACCGCGACGGCCACGCGCAGATCTGGGGCGTTTCCCGCAATGCCTCGATCCGCAAGGCCGGCCTCTACATCCTGGTCGGACGTTCCAAGGACGGACTGGTCGCGGCGGCCAACCGCCGGCTCTACGAGGACATGGCGATTCTCGCGGTGGCCTCATTGCTGCTCCTGGCCGGCTTGTGGATCCTCACCACGGTGAGTATCGGGCGCCAGGTCGGACGGCTCGCCGTGATGGCGAAAAGGCTCGGGCGCGGCGATCTCAGCGCACGAATTCCGCCGCCCCATCCGCGCGGGGAACTCGGCGGATTGATGACCCTGCTCAATGGCACCGCCGAGTCGCTCGAGCAGCAACGCGCCGCCATCGCCGACCTCAGCCACAAGCTCAGCCAGTCCCAGAAGATGGAGGCCATGGGCCAGCTCACCGGCGGCGTGGCGCATGACTTCAACAATCTCTTGACCGTCATCCTCGGCAATTCGGAGCATCTTGCCGACAGGCTGGCGGGCAACAAGGAATTGCAGCGGATCGCCGGCGACATCGCGACCGCCGCCGAGCGCGGCTCCGACCTGACACGGAGCCTGCTCGCCTTTGCGCGTAAGCAGCCGCTCCGGCCGAGAGAGGTCGACATCGCCGAAAAGATCCTCGGCATGGAGCAGCTGCTGCGCCGGACCCTGGGCGAGCACATCGAGTGCAACTTCTCGTTCGGGCCGGGTTTGTGGCTTGCCAGCGTCGATCCCGGCCAATTGGCAACCGCGGTCCTCAACCTCGTGCTCAACGCACGCGACGCGATGCCGGAAGGCGGCAAGCTGACCGTCGAGGTCCGCAACAGCTCGCTCGGCGAATCCGACCTCGACGTCAACGGCGAGCCGCGGCCCGGCGACTACGTCATGGTGGCGGTCAAGGATACCGGCAGCGGCATGAGCTCCGAAGTGGCGAGCCGCGCGTTCGAGCCGTTCTTCACGACCAAGGAGGTCGGCAAGGGGACCGGCCTCGGCCTGAGCATGGTCTACGGGTTTGCACAACAATCCGGCGGACTCGTGCAAATGCAGTCGGCGCCGGGACAAGGCAGCGTCGTCAGGCTGTTCTTTCCCCGGCTCGCAACACCGCCGAGCGAAGATCCGCCGCCCCCGGAGCGGACGATCACACATGCGGAGCGCGAGACCATCCTCCTCGTCGAGGACGACGACATGGTGCGCGCCTATGTCGAGAACGAGCTGAAGGCGCTCGGCTACCGCGTCATCACCGCGTCGAACGGGCCTGCGGCGCTGGCATTGCTGCACCGAAATGGGGAGATCCAGCTGCTGTTGACCGACGTCGTGATGCCCGGCGGCATGTTTGGGCCGGAGCTCGCAAGACAAGCAACGGCGCTGCGGCCCGATCTCAAGGTGCTGTTCACCTCAGGCTACAGCCAGGATCCCGTCAAGACGCCGGACGGGATCAACGCCCGCATCCTGACCAAGCCGTTCCGAAGGCAGGATCTTGCCGCGATGCTGCGGTCCGCCCTGGCAGCGAGGCCGTGATAATTACAATCGCATGGCCTTAGGTTGAATCGATGGCCGTGGGTCGTTTACCTCTCCCGCAAGCGGGAGAGGTCGCGCCGAAGGCGCGGGTGAGGGCTCTCTCCTCTTGGGGATTCCCAATGCGGAGACAGCCCTCTCCCCAACCCTCTCCCGCACGCTTGCGGGAGAGGGAGTGCATCTACCTTGTAGGCAAACCTGATCTCATTACACTCTAGATGCGCGATGCGAGCAGAAGCGCCACGGCGAAATTGGCCGCGAACAGGCCCGCGTCGATGACGAAGATCCTGAGCATCGGGCCCTTCAGCACCGGCCAGTAGGCGACCCCGACCCGGCCGCCGCGCATCAGCACCGGAACATTGTAGGCGAACTGGCTGAAATGGCAGGCGGCGAAGAACACGAACAGCACGAGCTGGGCTTCGACCGACTGGAAGAAGGACGGACGCGCCGCCAGAAGATAGAGCGACAGCAGCCCTATCGGCAGATTCATTCCGCCGAGGAACGCAACGCTGGCCGCCAGGGTCGGCGCGATCGGATTGCTGCGCTCTTCGCGCGGCAGCAATATCTTCAGCGTGTTGGTTTGAGCGATGCTGAACTGGATGAAGGCGCCGACGAACCAGAGCGTGTTGAGGAGCAGGACGATATCCGAAAGACGCATGGTCATTTTCCGTAGAAGGCTTCGCTGCGAACGACGCGGCCGGCATCGTCGAAATCCATGAATTCGCTGGCGCGGGTGTCGCCCAGCTGCCACCACACCGTCAGCCGCGCGATCGTATCGTCCCAGCTCCAGCTCAATATCTTCAGGTCGGCGCTTTCGATGTGGCCATAGGCCTTCCGCCAATAGGCGCGGATGTTCTTGGCCCCTTCCACGACCGCAGAGCCGGTCAGCGTCAACGCCAGAGGGCTGCGCATCTGCGCGTCGGCGGCAAGATGCGCGACGACGGCGTCGATATCGACCTTGCGCCAGCTCGCGCACCATGCCGCGACGAAAGACTCGGCGGCCGCGCGATTCATCGTCCGTCCGGTCATGACACGGCCCTCCCCTCGCTCGTTAGCGATGAGAGTGGCAAAGTCGGCTTCTCATGTCAACTATGTTGACTTGAGAAATCGTCAATTGTGGTCGGCGATCGCCTCCATGACGGCCATCCAGGCCGCGGCCCCGGGCGCCCC
This sequence comes from Bradyrhizobium sp. WBOS08, assembly GCF_024585125.1. NCBI lineage: Bacteria > Pseudomonadati > Pseudomonadota > Alphaproteobacteria > Hyphomicrobiales > Nitrobacteraceae > Bradyrhizobium > Bradyrhizobium sp. WBOS08. Next base: position 1,735,157 of record NZ_CP028988.1, read on the forward strand.
GACGCGATCGAACGCCTCGCGCATGACCTTGCGCTCGTGGTCCGAGGCACGCTGCTCGATGCGCTGCCCGGCGGCGGTCAGGCGCAGCAGCTTTGAGCGATGCTGCTCGGGCGCGCGCTTCGAGGTGACGAGCTTGCGCTCCAGCAGCAGATTGAGCGGCCGGTTCAGCGCCTGCTTGGAAATGCCGAGGACCTCGAGCAGCGCGCCGATCGCGATATCGGGCCGGCGCGCGACGACGTAGAGGATGCGATGGTGCGGACGCGACAGGCCCTGCTTGGCAAGATATGCGTCCGCCTCCAGCGTCATCCCGCGCCAGCCGTAATACATGAGCTCGAGCGCTGCATCGAGATCGTGCAGCTTGTCGAGCGAGGCGCGGTGAAGTCCCGCGGCTTGAGGCGCCTTTGCCATGATCAACGTCAGCCCTTGGCCCGCAGCTCGCGCCGCAGCACCTTGCCGGTGGCGGTCATCGGCAGCGTCTCGGCGAATGCGACGAAGCGCGGATATTCGTGCGCGGCGAGCTGCACCTTGACGAAGTCCTGGATTTCGCGGGCGAGCGCGTCGGTGCCGACAAAGCCCGGACGCAGCACGATCCAGGCCTTGATCGATTCGGTGCGGATCGGATCGGGGATGCCGACGACCGCGGCCATCGCCACCGAAGGATGCTTCATCAGCGTGTGCTCGATCTCGGACGGACCGACGCGATAGCCGGCGGTGGTGATGACGTCGTCCTCGCGGCTGACATACCAGAAATAGCCGTCCGCGTCCTGCACGCCGAGATCGCCGGTGAGCAGGAATTCGCCGGTATATTTCTTCGCGGTCGCCTCCGGGTTGCGCCAATATTCGAGCATGGTGACGGGGCACGGCTGGCGCACGCCGATGATGCCGCGCTGGCCGCGCGGCAATTCCTCGCCCTTGTCGTTGACGATGCGGACGTCGAAGCCCGGCGTCGCCTTGCCCATCGAACCCGGGCGGATCGGAAACAAATTGGAGTTGCTGCCGATCACGAGATTGCACTCGGTCTGACCGAACACCTCGTGCGCGTCGATGCCGAAGGTCTCGCGCACCCAGCCGAGCAATTCGCCGCCGAGAGATTCCCCGCCGGTGAAGATGCTGCGCAGCTTGACGCCGGTATGCTTCACGCCGGCCTGCCGCATCAGCTTCAGCGCGGTCGGCGGCAGGAAGACGTTGCGCACGCCGAGGTCGGCCATCATCTGCATCGCCGCCTGCGGCTCGAACTTGCGCGCACGATGGCCGACCAGGGGGATGCCGTGATACCAGAACGCGAACAGGCCGTTGATGAGACCGCCGATCCAGGCCCAATCCGCCGGCGTCCACATGAGATCGCCGGGCTTGGGCAGGAAGTTGTGGCACATCTCGACGTTGGGCAAATGGCCGAGCACGACGCGGTGCGCATGCAGCGCGCCCTTGGGATTTCCTGTCGTGCCCGAGGTGTAGATGATCAGCGCGGGGTCATCGCACGAGGTGTCGACCCGCGCGAAGTCGGGTGATGCCGCCTTCACCGCATCCCAGAACGATGTCGTGCCAGCCGGTGCACGCGTGCCGACGATATAGACGTTCTTCAGCTCGGGCAGGCGGTCGCGGATCTTCGCAAGCTTCTCCCAGCCGCCCTCGTCGGTGACGATGGCCTTGGCCTCGGAGTTGGACAGGCGGAATTCCAGCGCGTCCTCGCCGAACAGGGCGAACAGCGGGATCGAGATCAGGCCGGAGCGAAACGCCGCGACATGCGCGATCGGCAGTTCCAGCGATTGCGACAGGAAGACCGCGACGCGGTCGCCACGCGCCAGCCCGTCCGCCTTCAGCACATTGGCAAAGCGGCGCGACATCTCGGCGACCTCGTCGAAGGAGGTGCGGCTGGTCCCGCCGTTCTCGTCGACATAGATCAGCGCGAGCCGCCCGGTGCCGTCGGCATGGCGATCGCAGCACGCCTCGGCGATATTGAAGCGCGCCGGGATGTCCCAGCGGAAGTTGCGGACGAGTTCGTCATAGGTCGCGGCTTCGGTCAGCATGGCTTGGCGTTTTCCGGGGTCTTGTTATTCTTGTGCAGTCTAGTCTAGGGCCGCGAACGCACGGGACAAGCCCCGCGCCGTCATTCCGGGGCGCCGAAGGGCGAGCCCGGAAGCCATCGGGCCGCAGGAAACGCCGCTTGATGGATTCTCTCATGCGCAATTGCGCATCATAGCTCGACGCTGGCGCGTCCCCCCGGAATGACGAGACAGTTATCGCACCGTCGCGAAGAACTTCCTGACATCGCGTACGAACAGCTCGGGCTGCTCGAACGCGGCGAAATGGCCGCCCTTTTCCATCTCGCTCCAATGGGTGATGTTGGGAAAGTTCGGCTCCATCCAGCGCCGCACCGGCGTGATGATCTCCTTGGGGAACGCGGCGACGCCGGACGGCACCTCGACCACAGGCGTGGTGCGACGCTTGCCGAAACTTTCCCAGTAGAGCCGCGCCGAGGAGGTCGCCGTCTCCGTCGCCCAATAGAGCATGACGTTGTCGAGCAGCTCGTCCTTGCTGAAGATGTTCTCGGGGTGCCCGTCGCAATCGGTCCAGGCCCAGAATTTTTCCAGGATCCAGGCCGCCTGCCCGCTCGGCGAATCCGTCAGGCCATAGCCGAGCGTCTGCGGGCGCGTCGATTGCTGCTTGGAATAGCCGGAGTCGAAATCGGCATAGTGCTTGAGGCCGGCCAGCGCGCGTTTCTCTTCCGGCGCCGGCTCGCCCTCGATGCGCGGCGGCGAGTTGAAGGACAACGTGATGTGGATGCCCGCGCAGTGAGCCGCATCCTGCGCGCCGAGCGAGCTCGTCACCGCCGAGCCCCAGTCGCCGCCTTGCGCGCCGTAGCGCGCATAGTCCAGCCGCTCCATCAGCTTCGCCCAGGCCGCGGCGATGCGATCGACGCCCCAGCCGGTGGTATTCGGCTTGGCCGAGAAGCCGAAGCCCGGCAGCGAGGGACAGATCACGTGAAAGGCATCGGCGGGATCGCCGCCATGCGCAGCGGGATCGGTGAGCGGCGCGATCACCTTCTGGAATTCGACGATCGAGCCCGGCCAGCCATGGGTGATGATCAGCGGCAGCGCGTTCGGCTCCTTCGAGCGGGCGTGGATGAAGTGGATGTCAAGCCCGTCGATCTCGGTGGTGAACTGCGCGAAGCGGTTGAGCTTCGCCTCGCGCGCCCGCCAGTCGTAATCCCTGGCCCAGTAGGTGCAGATCTCCTGGATCCACTTCAGCGGCGCGCCCTGGCTCCAGTCGTCGACCAGCTCCGCTTCAGGCCAGCGCGTGCGGGCGAGGCGCGATTTGAGGTCGGCGAGGACGTTGTCGCCGACGGCGATGCGGAACGGCTTGACGGCGGTCATCGTGCCTCCCAGTTTCTTCTTGTCATTCCGGGGCGTGCGAAGCACGAGCCCGGAATCCATTGAGCAACGGATTCAGCAGCGCGATGGATTCCGGGCTCGACGCTTCGCGTCGCCCCGGAATGACAGCTCAGCCCGACAGCGCCGCCTTCACCAGGCCGCTGGCCTTGCCGAAATCCAACTGTCCCGCGTATTTCGCACGCAGCACGGCAATGACCTTGCCCATGTCCTTCATGCCGGCAGCACCGGTCTCGGCGATCGCATCCGCGATCGCCTTCTTCACCTCGTCGTCGGCCATCTGCTTGGGCAGGTAGGCCGAGATCACCGCGATCTCCTCGCGCTCCTGGGCCGCGAGCTCAGCGCGACCGCCCTTGTCGTAGAGCTCGACCGCTTCCTGGCGTTGCTTGATCATCTTCTGGAGCACACCGAGCAGGTCGGCGTCCGACAGCGGCGGCTTGCCGTTGCCGCGGGCATCGATGTCGGCGTTCTTGATGGTCGAGTTGACCATGCGCAGCGTGGACAGCTTGCGCTCGTCCTTGGCCTTCATGGCCTCCTTGACCGCATTGTTGATGTCGTCGCGCAGCATGGTCGTGGTCCCTTCGAAGATCTGACGCCTGATCTAGGCGGTTCGTGGCCCCTAGACAACCTCGGTTCCGAGCCATTCGGCGAGCGCGCGCACGGTCGCGTCCGGCTGCTCGGCCTGCGGCAGGTGCCCGCAGCGCTCGAGGATCACGAGCCTCGCGCCGGCGACGGCCTCGGCCATCTCCTTCGAGAACGCATTGGGAATCGTATTGTCGGCATCGCCCGTCAGCACCAATGTCGGACAGCTGATGGCGGAGAGCGACGGCCGCGAGTCCACCCGCGCGATGATCGCGGCCTGCTGCCGCAGATAGCCCGCGACGCCGACATCCTCGTCCTGTGCGTGCACGAGCTCGAGTATCCCGGCATCGTCGCGCCGTGACGGATGCACCAGCTCCGGAAAGCTCTCCTCGCGAATGGCGCGGAGCTCGCCGCGCCTGGCGCGCGCCATCAGGCCCTGGCGGCGCGCGGTCGCCTCGGGGGTATCGGGCCGCGCCTGGGTGTTGATCAGCGCGAGTTTTGCCACCCGCTCGGGCGCCTGGCGCATGATCTCGAGCGCGATGTAGCCGCCCATGGAATGGCCGGCGAGGGCGAAGCGCGGCGGCGCCTCGCTCAGCACCCGGGCCGCGATATCAGACATGTTGTCGTCGCGGATATGGTTGGCGATCATCACGGGGCCAAGCCGCCACAGCGCCGGGATGACGGGGGCGTAGATCCGGGCCGAGGAGGCCAGCCCCGGAACCAGCAGAATCGGGGTCGTCTGGTCCATTATTGCCTCGCAAGCCCCTGAGATTGCCGGAAATTATGCGGCCGAGCTTAAGGGCCCGATGAGGCCTGTCAAATATGCAAAAACGCATGTGAATCCGGCTTCTGGCGCTTTGACGGCGGCGCCCGCGGGGACTATGAAACGCGCTCATGACACAACATGACAACGATCCCGCCTGGCCGGACCACAAACCGACCGCGCTCCTCGTGCTCGCCGACGGCACGGTGCTCGAAGGCTTTGGTCTCGGTGCCGAAGGCCACGCCGTCGGCGAGGTCTGCTTCAACACCGCGATGACCGGTTATGAGGAGATCCTCACCGATCCCTCCTATGCCGGCCAGCTCATCACCTTCACCTTCCCGCATATCGGCAACGTCGGCACCAACGACGAGGATATCGAGACGGTGAACATGGCGGCGACGCCGGGCGCGCGCGGCGTGATCCTGCGCACCGCGATCACCGATCCCTCGAACTACCGCGCCACCAAGCATCTCGACCAGTGGCTGAAGGCGCGCGGCATCATCGGCCTCTCCGGCATCGACACCCGGGCTCTGACCGCGCTGATCCGCAGCAAGGGCATGCCCAATGCCGTGATCGCGCATTCCAGGACCGGCGAGTTCGACCTGCACGGCCTGAAGGAAGAGGCGCGCGAATGGCCGGGCCTCGAGGGCATGGATCTCGTGCCGATGGTCACGAGCGGCCAGCGCTTCACCTGGGACGAGACGCCCTGGGCCTGGGACAAGGGCTTTGGCCGGCAGGACAAGCCGGAGTTCAACGTCGTTGCCATCGACTACGGCATCAAGCGCAACATCCTGCGCCTGCTCGCCGGGGTCGGCTGCAAGGTGACGGTGGTGCCGGCGACGACCTCGTCCGAAGACATCCTGGCGATGAAGCCGGATGGCGTGTTCCTGTCCAACGGTCCGGGCGACCCGGCCGCGACCGGCAAGTATGCCGTGCCTGTGATCCAGGACGTCATCAAGTCGGGCACGCCGACCTTCGGCATTTGTCTCGGCCACCAGATGCTAGGCCTTGCGGTCGGTGCCAGGACCAAGAAGATGCATCAGGGCCATCACGGCGCCAACCATCCCGTCAAGGACGAGACCACCGGCAAGGTCGAGATCACCTCGATGAACCACGGCTTTGCCGTGGACGAGACGACGCTGCCGAAGGGCGCGACGCAAACCCACATTTCCTTGTTTGATGGCTCCAACTGCGGCATCCAGCTCGACGGCAAGCCGGTGTTCTCGGTGCAGTACCATCCCGAGGCCTCGCCCGGCCCGCGCGACTCGCACTATCTGTTCCAGCGCTTCGCCGATCTGATGCGGCAGAAGAAGAGCGCGTAAGGCGACAACACCGCCCGGCGGATAAGTCCGCCGGGGCCCGGCTCCGTCACGGACGCATGAACATGAAGTCCGTATCGGGATCGCAATTCTCGGCGATGAAGCGCAGCTCTGCCTGGATGTCGGCGACCGACCTCGTCTCCAGATATTTCGAAATCACCAAATTGAGCAATGCCCGGCAGACGGCCTCGTGCCCGAGGCCTGCAGTCTCCGCCTCGTCGACGGCCGCCGAGAAATGACGCTGCGCAACGTCGGATGCGTACATGGCGTTCCCTCCTCTTCGCTCGGACTTGCGTGCCCGCCAACGGCCGCCAGTGCCTTGATCTCGGTCAAGCCGGCGTATGGAGTGTCGTCAGGAACAAGAGCGCTTGCGCCCGCTTGATTCCGGTCCGTTGCCAGTGGGAGTCCCCATGTCCGTCGTCCGCGACCATGCCGAGCCGCTCGCCATCGTGTTCGAGGACGACGGCCTCGTGCCGAACAACATCCTCCCGTTCCTGGTCTACCAAAGCGCGGTGAAGCTCGATCCGAAGCACCCGGAAGCGACCATCGAAGACCTGTTCGAAGGCAATGGCTGGGGCGGCACATGGCGCAACGGCGTCTACGATTATCTGCATTATCACGCGACGGTGCATGAGGTGCTCGGCGTCGCGCGTGGCAGCGCGCGCGTCCGTTTCGGCGGCGACCACGGCCAGGAGCTGGACATCAAGGCGGGCGACGTCGCGATCCTGCCCGCCGGCACCGGGCATCAATGCATCAAGGCGAGCGACGATTTCTGCGTGATCGGGGCCTATCCGCCAGGCGCAAAGATGGAGATCACGCGCGCGACGCCGGAGAACCACGCCAAGGCGCTGACGACGATTCCCCAAGTCGCGCTGCCGCCAGCCGATCCCGTGACGGGGAGGGACGGCGCGTTGATGCGGCTGTGGCGGTAGTTACACGCGAAGGTGCGTAGGGTGGGCAAAGCGGAGCGTGCCCACGCATTATTTTGCGATCGAGAGAGATGGTCGGCACGGCGCGCGAAGACGCACGCCTTTGCCCACCCTACGACAGCGCAGCCTACGCCTCGTTGCCGCCTTCCTGCCGCGTCGCCTCGAACAGGAACCAGGTGCGGCGCTCGGTCTCGTCGATGAAGTTTTCGAGGATGCTGGCGCTGGCGACATCGCCGGCCTCGTCGCAGACCTCGTGGGCCTTGCGCATCGCGGCCGCGACGTGCTTGTTGTCCTGCATCAGCTCGCGCAGCATTTCCCGCGGCGGGACGTAGTCCTCGTTGTTGTCCTTGATGGTCTGGAGCTTTGCGACCTGGCCGATCGACTTCAGGGTGGTACCGCCGATCTTGCGGACGCGCTCGGCAAGCTGGTCGGTGGTGGCGAAGATCTGGTCGGATTGCTCGTCGAGCAGCAGATGGTAGTCCCGGAAGTGCCGCCCGCTGATGTGCCAGTGGAAATTCTTGGTCTTCAGATACAGCGCGAAGGCGTCGGCCAGAAGCACGTTGAGCGCCTCCGAGACCTTCTTGACCCCGTCGGGCGACAGATCGGTGGGGGTATCGAGATCGGGCGAGACCTTGTTGTTGGTTTTGCTCACGGGAGACCTTCCTGTTAGGACGCGGACATTGACGGCGCGCCGTCGCACCCCTAACGCAAGGCGGGCAGCGCCGGTTCCCGATCAGGAACCGTTTGGCCGGGACCTTCGGATACCATGGACGATTGGATTGATTATTACGACTCCACGCATACGATCTATGTCAGCAAGCTGCATCGCGACTTGCACTTCCAGATCATCGCGCGGGACATCATCGGCTACATCTCCTCGCCCGACGCGGTGGTGCTCGACTATGCCTGCGGCGAGGCGCTGTCGGCGAACCAGGTGGCGGCCGCCTGCGGCCAGCTGATCCTGGCCGAGCCCGCGCCAGGGGTGCGCGGCCGGCTGATTGCGCGCTTCGCCCCGAACACCAGGATCCGCGTCCGCTCGCTCGATGACGTCCGCAATATGCAGGACCAGTCGATCGACCTCGTGGTGATGAACTCGGTCGCGCAGTACATGGCGCCGGACGAGCTCGATGCCGCGCTGCTCACCATCCGCCGGATCCTGAAGCCCTCCGGCAAGCTGGTGCTGGGGGACATCCTGCAGCCCAATGTCGGCATGTTCAGGGACGTCTTGGCTCTGCTCGGCTTCGGCCTCCGCCACGGCTTCCTGAAGGACGCGCTGATCGGGCTGATCAGTACCGCGCTGTCGGACTACCGCCATCTGCGCACGCGCATCGGGCTGCAGCGCTACAGCGAGGACGAGATCACCGCCAAGCTGAGGGCCGCCGGGTTCGCGGTGCAGCGCGCCCACGGCAATATCGGCCATAACCGCTGGCGCATGACCTTCATCGCTCGGCCGCCCCTGGTTGGTTAAGCTTAACAATTAGCCGTTGTAGCTTGTCGCGCTGCAATCGGTCATGATCGCCGCGGCCCGGTGGCGGAAGCGTCTACGCGAGGGCGGTGCAACGCTCTTCATCCTGGTTCAAATCCAGGCCGGGTCTCCACGCTTCGCCCCTTCGGGGCTACGCGTGGCGCAGCCACGCCGAGGCCCCGCAGGGGCGAAGCGTGTCCGGCGTAGCTGGCGCGGAGCGCAAGCGAAGACGGACCTCCTCACCGGCCGCCACCCAGCCCCCTAACCCGTCAAAATTGCCGGTTGATGGGCATTTTTCGGGGTTTCGCCGCCCCGAAAACTGGTCTAAGACCCACCCGCGCGCGAGGGGAGACCACCGCGCTCTCGGCCACAGGGACGCGCAGCAGCGCGCCCTTTTTTTGTGCCCAAATTCCACTTCGGCGAGAGTTGATGCCCAAACGTACAGACATCACCACCATCCTGATCATCGGCGCCGGCCCCATCGTGATCGGCCAGGCCTGCGAGTTCGACTATTCGGGCACCCAGGCGGTGAAGACGCTGAAGGAAGAGGGCTACCGCATCGTCCTCGTCAATTCCAACCCGGCCACGATCATGACCGACCCGGAATTGGCCGATGCGACCTATATCGAGCCGATCACGCCCGAGATCGTCGCCAAGATCATCGAGAAGGAACGTCATGTCATTCCCGGCGGCTTTGCGCTGCTGCCGACGATGGGCGGCCAGACCGCGCTGAACTGCGCGCTGTCGCTGCGCCGTCAGGGCACGCTCGACAAGTTCGACGTCGAGATGATCGGCGCGACCGCCGATGCCATCGACAAGGCGGAGGACCGCCAGCTGTTCCGCGAGGCCATGACCAAGATCGGGCTCGAGACGCCGAAGTCGCGGCTCGCCAACGCCTCGGCCTTGAAGAAGTCGTTCCGCGACAAGTACCTCGCCGAGCGCGAAAAGCTCTCCGGTGCCGCGCTCGAGGAACATGAGCGGCAGTGGACGCTGGGCGAGAGCGATCGCCGCAAGCGCTACCAGGAATACGCGCTCGGACAGGCGATGATGGCGCTGTCCGAGATCGGCCTGCCCGCGATCATCCGCCCCTCCTTCACGATGGGCGGCACCGGCGGCGGCATCGCTTACAACAAGGAGGAATTCCTCGACATCATCGAGCGCGGCCTCGACGCGTCTCCCACCAACGAAGTGCTGATCGAAGAATCCGTGCTCGGCTGGAAGGAGTACGAGATGGAGGTGGTGCGCGACAAGAAGGACAATTGCATCATCGTCTGCTCGATCGAGAACCTCGATCCGATGGGCGTGCACACCGGCGATTCCATCACCGTGGCGCCGGCGCTGACGCTGACCGACAAGGAATACCAGATCATGCGCGACGCCTCGCTGGCGGTGCTGCGCGAGATCGGCGTCGAGACCGGCGGCTCCAACGTGCAGTTCGGCGTCAATCCGGAAGACGGCCGCATGGTCGTCATCGAGATGAATCCGCGCGTGTCGCGCTCTTCCGCTTTGGCGTCCAAGGCCACCGGCTTCCCGATCGCCAAGGTCGCCGCCAAGCTCGCGGTCGGCTACACGCTCGACGAGATCGCCAACGACATCACCGGCGGCGCCACGCCGGCCTCGTTCGAGCCGACCATCGACTACGTCGTCACCAAGGTCCCGCGCTTCGCCTTCGAGAAATTCCCCGGCGCCTCCACCACGCTGACCACGTCGATGAAATCGGTCGGCGAAGTCATGGCGATCGGCCGCACCTTCCAGGAAAGCCTGCAGAAGGCCTTGCGCGGGCTCGAGACCGGCCTCACCGGTCTCGACGAGATCGAGATCGAGGGCCTCGGCCGCGACGACGACAAGAACGCGATCCGCGCCGCGCTCGGCACGCCGACGCCGAACCGCATTCTCCAGGTCGCCCAGGCCATGCGCCTCGGCTGGTCGAACGAGGACATCTTCAAGTCCTGCAAGATCGATCCCTGGTTTCTCGGCGAGATGCGCGGCATCGTCGACATGGAGGAGAAGGTCGGGAAGCACGGCCTGCCCGGCAACGCCTTCGGCATGCGCACGCTCAAGGCCATGGGCTTCTCCGACGCGCGGCTCGCGGTGCTGGCCGATACGACGGAAGCCGAGGTCACCGCGAAGCGCCATGCGCTCGGCGTTCGCCCCGTCTACAAGCGCATCGACACCTGCGCGGCCGAATTCGCCTCGCCCACCGCCTACATGTATTCGACTTACGAGGCGCCGTTCGCGGGCCTGCCTGCGGACGAGAGCACCCCGTCCGACAAGAAGAAGGTCATCATTCTCGGCGGCGGGCCCAACCGGATCGGCCAGGGCATCGAGTTCGACTATTGCTGCTGCCATGCCTGCTTCGCGCTGCATGATGCCGGCTACGAATCCATCATGGTCAACTGCAATCCGGAGACGGTGTCGACCGACTACGACACTGCCGACCGGCTCTATTTCGAGCCGCTGACCGCCGAAGACGTGCTGGAAATCATCGCCAAGGAGCGCAGCAACGGCACGCTGCACGGCGTGATCGTGCAGTTCGGCGGCCAGACGCCGCTGAAGCTGGCACGCGCGCTGGAAGCCGCCGAAGTCCCGATCCTCGGCACCTCGCCCGATGCCATCGACCTGGCCGAGGACCGTGACCGCTTCAAGCGCGTGCTCGACAAGCTTCGCCTCAAGCAGCCGAAGAACGGCATCGCCTATTCGGTCGAGCAGGCAAGGCTCGTCTCCGCCGATCTCGGCCTGCCGCTGGTGGTGCGGCCGTCCTACGTGCTCGGTGGCCGCGCGATGCAGATCATCCGCGAGGAGAATCAGCTCAACGACTACCTGCTCGGCACGTTGCCAGAACTGGTGCCGGCCGACGTCAAGGCGCGCTATCCGAACGACAAGACCGGGCAGATCAACACCGTGCTCGGCAAGAACCCGCTTCTGTTCGACCGCTATCTGTCTGATGCCACCGAGATCGACGTCGACTGCCTCTGCGACGGCAAGGACACGTTCATCGTCGGCATCATGGAGCACATCGAGGAAGCCGGCATCCATTCCGGCGATAGCGCCTGCTCGTTGCCGCCGCACTCGCTCGGGCCCGAGATGATCGAGGAGCTGGAGCGTCAGACCCGCGAGCTCGCGCTCGGCCTCGACGTCGTCGGCCTGATGAACGTGCAATACGCGATCAAGGACGGCGAGATCTACGTGCTCGAGGTCAATCCGCGCGCCTCGCGCACCGTGCCGTTCGTCGCCAAGGTGGTCGGTACCCCCGTCGCCAAGATCGCCGCGCGCATCATGGCGGGCGAGAAGCTCGCCGATTTCAAGCTGAAGAAGGCGAAGCTCAAGCACGTCGGCGTCAAGGAATCGGTCTTCCCCTTCGCGCGCTTCCCCGGCGTCGACACGGTGCTCGGCCCCGAGATGCGCTCGACCGGCGAGGTCATGGGCATCGACCGCAATTTCGAGGTCGCCTTCGCCAAGAGCCAGCTCGGCGGCGGCACGCGGGTACCGCGCAAGGGCACCGTGTTCGTCTCGGTGCGCGAGAGCGACAAGACGCGGATCGCCGAGGCGGTGCGCGAACTGCATTCGCTCGGCTTCAAGGTGCTGGCGACATCAGGCACGCAGCGCTTCCTGGCCGACCAGGGCATCCCGACCGAGAAGGTGAACAAGGTGCTGGAAGGACGGCCGCACATCGTCGACGCCATCACCAACGGCGACGTCCAACTCGTCTTCAACACCACGGAAGGCCCGCAGGCGCTGGCCGACAGCCGTTCGCTGCGGCGCGCGGCCCTCTTGCATAAAGTGCCGTATTACACCACTCTTTCCGGGGCCGTGGCGGCCGCGCAGGGCATCCGGGCCTATCTGGGCGGGGACCTTGAGGTTCGTACCCTGCAGAGCTACTTTTCGGAAACCTGATTGCTAGCGGCGGTGAAACCGCCGCTAAGTGATTGGCAATGAAGCCACAATGGCCGGAGGAACTGTCCGGCCATGTGGGTTGTTCTGTTCCGGCACCAGACCCACATAGTCCCGGTGGGCGCGGTTCAGCCCCGGGAATACCGACGAATCAAGGTTGCCGCGCCCCGGTCTTCGTGGGGCGCGCAGCTGAAGGACGAGAGAAGAGATGGAAAAGGTTCCGATGACCCAGGCCGGCTTTGTCGCGCTCGGGGAAGAATTGAAGAAGCGCCAGTCGGAAGATCGTCCGCGCATCATCGAGCATATCGCGGAAGCGCGCTCGCACGGAGACCTGTCGGAGAACGCGGAATATCACGCCGCGAAGGAAGAGCAGTCGCATAATGAAGGCCGCATCGCCGAGCTCGAGGACAAGCTCGCGCGCGCCGACATCATCGACATCTCGAAGCTGTCCGGCGACACCATCAAGTTCGGCGCCACCGTGACCTTGGTCGACGAGGATACCGAGAAGAAGACGGTGTGGCAGATCGTCGGCGAGGTCGAGGCCGACGCCAAGAAGGGCCGCATCTCCATCACCTCGCCGCTGGCGCGCGCGCTGATCGGCAAGAAGAAGGGATCGACCGTCGAGGTCAACGCACCCGGCGGCGCCAAGGCGTATGAGATCACCAAGGTGGAGTGGCGCTAGAGATTTGCCGCTGCGCTACGTTGCGAAAAGGCCGCGCAATGCGCGGCCTTTTTTGTTGGGGCGCGTTGAACGCTGGCTCGCCATCCGTCATTGCGAGCGCAGCGAAGCAATCCAGACTGCAGCTGCGGAAAGATTCTGGATTGCTTCGCTGCGCTCGCAATGACGGCGTGGGTAGCAGCAGCGCCCTTCACTCTCGTGTCCCGGACAAGCTGCAACGCTTCAGCGTTGCGGCGCAGAGCCGGGACCCAGTCGGCGACACGGTCCGCCACAGCGCGATGGGCCCCGGCTCTGCAGCACACCGCCAAGGGGGCGTTGCGCTGCGTCCGGGGCACGAGAGCGGAAACTTACTTTCGCCCCTTCACCTCCAGCGGCACCGCCGCCTCGTATTTCGAATTGTGCAGCACCAATGACGTCCGCACGTTGCGGACGTGGGGCGCGGCGGTGAGATGCGTGACGAAATCCTGGAACGTCGCCATGTCGGGAGCGACGCATTTGAGGATGAAATCGACTTCGCCCGACAGCATCCAGCACTCGCGCACCAGCGGCTCGGCGCGGACGAAGTCCTCGAAGGCACGCAAATCCGCCTCGGCCTGGCTGGACAGGTGCACGGCGGCGAACACGGTCACGTCGAAGCCTAGCTTGCGGGCGTCCAACAGGCCGCGGTAGCCGTGAATATAGCCCTCCTCCTCCAGCGCCCGGACGCGGCGCAGGCAGGGCGGCGGCGAGATGCCGACGCGCTTGGCCAGCTCGACATTCGTGATTCGACCGTCGGCCTGAATCTCGGTGAGAATTTTCAGGTCGATCTCGTCTAGGTTCCGCGACACGTGATTGGAACTCCTGGCCTTTGCGACGGTATTTGGTGGCTTGTCGCAATCCTCATAACCAGTCTGCAACGCCAGCGCAATTTTATTGCGCGTGCATCGCAATCGACTTTTGTTCCCTGTTGGAAAAATCCGCCGATAGGGAATGCAATTCTTGCATAGCTCACCAGAAGGCTTAGATTAGCTCTGACATTTCAGCGCCCCGCAACGCCTCCCGGCATGTTCCGCGCCCGCGCTGCAAATCCCCCGTGAAAGGCGTCCATCGAAATGTCCGCTCCCGTTCATGCAAAGGTCGTCATTATCGGCTCCGGCCCCGCCGGCTACACGGCGGCGATCTACGCCGCGCGGGCGATGCTCGAGCCGATCCTGATCCAGGGCATCCAGCCCGGCGGCCAGCTCACCATCACCACCGATGTCGAGAACTATCCGGGCTTCGCCGACGTGATCCAGGGCCCCTGGCTGATGGAGCAGATGGAGAAGCAGGCGGTCCATGTCGGCACCCGGATCGTCACCGACCTAGTCACCAAGCTGGAGACGGCGCAGCGGCCGTTCCGCCTCACCTGCGACTCCGGCGACGTCTATCTCGCCGACGCCGTCATCCTCGCCACCGGCGCACAAGCCCGCTGGCTCGGGCTGCCGTCCGAAGCCAAGTTCCAGGGCGGCGGCGTGTCGGCCTGCGCCACCTGCGACGGCTTCTTTTACCGCAACAAGGACGTCGTCGTGGTCGGCGGCGGCAATACCGCGGTCGAGGAAGCGCTCTACCTCACCAACCATGCCGCGCAGGTCACCATCGTGCACCGCCGCGATCATTTCCGCGCCGAGCGCATCCTGCAGGAGCGCCTGTTCAAGCATCCGAAGATCAAGGTGATCTGGGACTCCGCCGTGGACGAGATCTGCGGCACCGAGAACCCGAACAAGGTCACCCATGTCCGCCTGAAGAACGTCAAGACCGGCGCGCTGACGGACGTGAAAACCGACGGCGTCTTCATCGCCATCGGCCACGCGCCGGCGACCGAGCTCGTGAAAGACCAGATCAAGCTGAAACCGTCGGGCTATGTCGAGGTCGCCCCGAACTCGACCGCCACTTCGGTGCCCGGCCTGTTCGCCGCCGGCGACGTCGCCGACGAGACCTATCGCCAGGCCGTGACGGCCGCAGGCCTCGGCTGCATGGCAGCGCTCGAGGCCGAACGTTTCTTGGCCCTGCGCGCCAGCGAGCGCGCGGCAGCGGAATAACGATCATGCCTCGAACACGCGACGGATTTACGGATATGGATTGGGACAAGCTGAAGGTGTTTCACGCAGCGGCGGAAGCGGGCAGCTTCACGCATGCGGGCGAGCAGCTCGGCCTGTCGCAATCGGCGGTGTCGCGCCAGGTCTCGGCGCTGGAGCAGGAGCTTTCGGTCTCGCTGTTCCACCGCCACGCCCGCGGCCTGATCCTCACCGAGCAGGGCGACCTGCTGTTCCGCACCGCGCATGACGTGTTCATGCAGTTGCAGGCGGCGCGCGCCAAGCTCACCGACAGCCGCGAGCGGCCGAGCGGCGACCTCAAGATCACCACCACGCCCGGCGTCGGCATCAACTGGCTGATCCCGCGGCTCGGCGAGTTCACCGCGCTCTATCCCGAGATCCGGATCTCGCTGATCGTCACCGACGAGGAGCTCGATCTGTCGATGCGCGAGGCGGATGTCGCGATCCGCACCCGCAAGCCGACGCAGCCGGATCTGATCCAGCGCAAGCTGTTCGCGATGGGCTTCCACGCTTATTGCTCGCCGGAATACATCAAGCGCTTCGGCACGCCGCGCACGCTGGAGGAGCTCGACTCCCACCGCATCATCACGCTCGCCGACGGCCACTTCGCGCCGCATCTGCAGAACCGCAACTGGCTGGTCGAAGCCGGGCGCAACGGCTCCGGTCCGCGCGAGGCCTATTTCAGGGTGAACAACATCCTCGGTCTCGTGCGCGCCTGTCAGCAGGGGCTCGGCATCGCCGCTCTGCCCGACTACCTCGTCGAGGAACAGAGCAAACTCGTGCAGCTGTTCGGCGAGTCGGATTCGATCCAGCTCGATACCTATTTCGTCTATCCCGAGGAGCTGAAGACGGTGGCGCGCGTGCAGGTGTTCCGCGACTTCGTGGTCAGCAAGGCGCAGCGCTGGCCGTCCTAATTTCCGCATGACTGACATGCGGCCTCGGCTGTTGCTGGAGGCCGCTCGTCAAGCCCATACTGTTTGCACGCTGAGCCTTCGCGTTGCGCATTTGTCCCCCTCCTCCAGTGGCGCGGGAGTTCAGTAATCCCTCTTGGAAGGTGATTGTGTCGGCCTCACGTGGCCAATACCTAAGCCGGGCCTTCGGGTCCGGCTTTTTTTCGTCCGGATCGGCCTTCGCCCTCCGCGTGTATTGACAGTTGCACGCATACCCCGCATCATTTGCAAATGATCACGAAGTCGTGCGCTATCTCGTTCGAGGCCGTCGCCTCGAAAAAAGGCCCCCATCCCGGGGCCTCGGATTTTTGCGCGCACTAGCAAGCTTCGTCATCGCTGCAAATCTTCGAAAACCCCGCCGCCTGGACGGGGTTTTTTTCATGTGCCCTCCGTCTCAGGTCTTTTTCCCGAGAAGGAGATGGAAACATGACTGGACTACAGGAACAATTGCACGGGCTGTGGTTGCCGCTGGTGACGCCGTTCCAGAACGGCGCCCTCGACGAGCGGTCGCTGCGGCGGCTGACGCGGCACTACAGCGCGCAAGGCATCGACGGCTTCGTCCTGGGCGCAACCTCCGGCGAAGGCATGACGCTGCGCGAGGCCGAGCTCGAACGTCTCGTCGCGGTCGTGAGCGAGGAGATGGCGGCCGGCCGCCGCACCTTGCCGGTCTGCCTTGGCCTGTCGGGCGCCGACACCGCGCGGCTGCAGGACCGTCTCGACGAGACCGCGGACTGGCCGATCGACGGTTATCTGATCGCGAGCCCCTATTACGTGCGGCCCTCGCAGCGCGGCCTGCTGGCGCATTTCGAGGCGCTGGCCGACCACGCGGCGTGGCCTCTCGCGCTCTACAACATTCCCTATCGCACCTCGGTGAACATCACCAACCAGACCATGCTGCGGCTCGCCGAGCACAGGAACATCGTGGGCCTGAAGGATTGCGGCGCCAGCCGCGAGCAATCCATCGCGCTGCTGCGCGACCGCCCGAAGCAATTCCGCGTGCTCACCGGCGAGGATGCGAACTATTTCGAGGCGCTCACCGACGGCGCCGACGGCGGCATCGTGCTGTCGGCGCATGTCGAGACCGCGACCTTTGCGGCCGTCTATGCCGAGCACAAGCGCGGCAACCACGAGGCGGCGCAGGCGCGCTGGCAGGAGGTCGCCGAGCTGACGCGCCTGCTGTTCACCGAGCCGAGCCCGGCGCCGGCGAAGTACTGGCTGTGGCGATGCGGCCTGATCGACAGCCCCGAAGTGCGCCTGCCGATGGTGGAAGTCAGCAGCGAGCTCGCCGCCGCGATCGATCGCGAGATCGAGCGGCGGACGAAGGTCGCGGCGTAGCGGCTTCTTTCGCCTCTCCCCGCTTGCGGGGAGAGGCCGGAACTTGCGCACGCAAATTCCGGGTGAGGGGGAGCCTCCGCGAGTCCAACTCTCACCGTGTTTGCCGAGACAGCCCCTCACCCCACCTCTCCCCGTAAGATGTTCAGACCGGGGAGAGGGAGCGATAGAGCGCTTCCCTTGGTTAACCGCGCCCCAACACCCTTCGCAACTGCCGCATGGCGCATCCACGTCTCGTTTACGCATCCGTCCCTATCGTTGCTCGCCAAGAGCTTCTCAGAGGGGGAATGATCATGGGGCATCGCATCCGGCCGACGGCCGCCCGGCAATTCGCGCCGGCCGATCTTTTGCAGGGAATTCTCGTCGTTTCGTCGTTCGGATTCTGGGCGGTGATGCTCGGCCTGATGCCGGTGCTGCTGTTTCGGATCTGGCTGGCCTGAAGGCGGCAGCGCGCGCGGATGGTTAAACGGCCGTCACAAATGCGTTCAAAATGCGCAGCAGCCTGCAAGCCGGAATCTTAAAACATCCCGGGTATCGTTCACGCCCATAAGCGAAGAAATCGCGGGGGCGTATTGTGAATAGTCAGAATGAAATGGCGTCGCATTTCGACGCCGGATACGGCAAGCTGTCCACCGAGCAGAGCTTCACCACCGAGGACATTCTCTGGGCCGTCGGCATCTGGTCGGTGATCCTCACGCTGTCGCCGGTCATCGTGTTCTACATGCTGATGGTGGCGTAAGCTTCGGCTTGCAGTTCAGCTCTCATTCCTCGTCGTAATGGCCGGGCTTGTCCCAGCCATCCACGGACTTCTACATGACGGCGAGAACGCGGATGCCCGGGACAAGCCCCGGGCATGACGGACCATCATCCAGAAACGCAAAACGCGCGGACACCGCGCGTTTTTCGTCCGGGGAATGATTTATAAAAGAATTAGGCTGCCTGCTTGTGCATTGCGCCGGATGCCGACGCCGTGCCGCGAATGGCCTTCACTGAACGCTCGATCGCCGCCCACAGCCTTGCGATTTCCTGGGCCGCACGGCTCTCGGCCTGATATTCCCGCGCGCCCTCGCCGTGGCTCAGCGCCATCAGCAGATCCGAACGGTTGGTGATCTGGCCGCCCCACACCGGCGCACGGAATTTCGCCAGGGCTTCGCGGGCGATGGTGACGATCGGGCTCTCGGCTTCGTCGCGCTTGGCCGGCGCTCCGTTGAGCACGACCGCATAGGGCTTGCGCGCGGCGCGGCACATCTGGATGGTCTCCTGCACCGCGTTGACGTCGAACACGCCGGGACGGGCGGGAATCACCACCATGGTGGCGTTCTTGATCGCGTCGTCGACCACGGCCGAGAGGTTCGGCGGCGTGTCGATCAACACCCATTCATAACCGTCGCGCTTGGCAGCGGAGACGATGCCGCTGACGGAGTTCACGGCCGCCTTGATCGGCGGTTCGTTGGTGCCGCGCAGCTTGTGCCACAGCGTCAGCGAGCCCTGCGGGTCCGCGTCCACGAGCATGACCTGCTTGCTCGCCTTGATCTGTGCGGCAAGATGTGCGGCGAGGGTACTCTTGCCCGAGCCGCCTTTACGCGATGCAAAAACAATAACGTTCATACCTTCGGCCTCCAGATTGACCCCAGGCCGCGAAAATGAATCACCGCGCTGATTCGTGAAAGATAAATTTATCGGGAGTTGCGCTGCGGTCACGAAATAACAAGGCGTGCTGGCTTTTGAGTCACACTGCAATATGCGAGGCGCGACACGAGCCGCCATCAGACGCTGCGTTGTGGGCGTTTTTTGAGCATTCGTTCGGCATCAAAACGGAATGCAACCTCGCCGCGCAAATCGGCCTCCGATTCTTTTCCGCGCTTTTCCGTCAATATCGCAAGCCTCGCGCCAGCCTGCGCGAACAAAAGGAGTCCGTTACCTTACGAGGTTTCGAAACAGGAACGGCCGCTGCGTCCTCAGCCGTCGCTGGTCTTCTTCTTCTTGGCCGCCGGCTTGGTGCTCTTCCTCGCGGATTTGGGCGCGATGTTGGTCGGCTTGCCGGCGCGCTGCTCGCCCGGCTCGGGTCCGGGACGGAAGAACACCCGGCATTGCGGCGAAAGCTGCGCCTTCTTCCTGATCATGCAGCCGGTGATGGCATCGACGTTCGGAACGAACTCGCTGCACAGCCGCATCGCATCCGGCGTGCAGGCCTGCTGCTCCTCCTGGGTGTAGGCGAAGCCGGCACCGGGCTGGACCAGCACGGCGAGGGCCATGGCGAGGGTTGCAGCAGCCAAGGATGTCTTGAAGCGAAGCGCCGGCATCGAATCCCCCACATGTCGAGTCGCGCGGATAGTGGGTGAACCGCTGTTCGTTGGCAACGGAGGGAGATGCGAAAGCCGCAAGCTGTGCGGTCTCGGCAACAGGCCATCTCCAGCGCTGTCGTCACCCGCGAAGGCGGGTGTTCCAGTATCGAGAGACGCCGGACGTTCCCCGGAAGCTGCGGCGTACTGGATCCCCCGCCTTCGCGGGGGATCACAGCTGGCGCGCGGGGAAAGACGGCCTCCTCCCACAAAAACTGCGAAAACAACCCCATGCACAGTAGCCAAGTCACGGTAATCGCTCGGCATTTTTTAGGATTAAGCGAAGCCCTGTTTGACTTGTCGGGCAAAACAGGGGCATCATGGCGGCATCAAGAAGATGCGCGTGGGGTGGCCGGCTTGTCTCCTGCGCCGGTCGAAAAGCGCACGCGAGGAGAAGGTCGCATGGAAGGGAATGAGGCGGAGCTGCCGCTGGCGGGTGTCACGGTGGTCTCGCTGGAGCAGGCGATCGCGGCGCCGCTGGCGAGCCGACACCTCGCGGATTGGGGCGCGCGGGTGATCAAGATCGAGCGGCCGGGCTCCGGGGATTTCTGCCGGGACTACGACCATGTGATGAACGGCATGTCGAGCCAGTTCGTCTGGACCAACCGCTCCAAGGAAAGCCTTGCCGTCGACATCAAGAGCGAGGACGGCCGCAAGGTGCTCGACGCCCTGCTGCCGCAGGCCGACGTGTTCATCCAGAACCTCGCGCCGGGCGCGGCTGAAAGACTCGGTCTCGACGCGGCATCGCTGCTCCAAAAGTATCCGCGCATCATCGCCTGCGACGTCTCGGGCTATGGCAGCGGCGGCCCCTACAGCGACAAGAAGGCCTATGACCTCCTGGTCCAGTGCGAGGCCGGCGTGCTCGCCATCAACGGCACCGAGGCGGAGCCGGCCAAGGTCGGGCTCTCCGTGGTCGATATCGCCACCGGCATGTACATCCTCAACGGCGTGCTGATGGCGCTGTACCGCCGCGAGCGGACCGGCAAGGGCACGGCGTTCCAAGCCTCGCTGTTCGATTCCATTACGGACTGGATGAGCTATCCAGCCTTCTACACCCACAGCACCGGCCGGCCGCTGCCGCGCACCGGGGCCCGGCACGCCACGATCGCGCCTTACGGCCCGTTCCGGGTCGGCGACGGCGCGACCGTCTTCTTCGGCATCCAGAACGACCGGGAATGGCGCTCGCTGTGCCGCATCGTGCTCGGCGATGCCGATTTCGCCGACGACCTGCGCTTCCGCACCAATCCGCTGCGGATGCAGAACCGCGACGAGCTGCAGGCGCATATCGAGCAGCGCTTTGCCGCGATGACCGGCGAGGCGGTGCTGCGGCTGCTCGACGAGGCCGGGGTCGCCAACGCGCATCTGAACTCGGTCGAGGCCTTCCTGGCGCATGAGCAGCTGCATGCGCGCTCGCGCGTGCAAAGCGTAGGATCGCCGTGCGGACCGGTGATGAGCTTCCTGCCCGCGCTGACCATTCCCGGCCTGAAGCCGCGGATGGATCCGGTGCCGAGCGTGGGGCAGCACAACGCGGCCATCATCAGTGAACTCGGCCTGGCGAAGGAGCCGTGACGATGGCGCAGCAGCGGCCCACGCGGGCCTACCTTGCCGTCCCCGCGCATCGCGCCCGTCTCGTCGCCAAGGCTGCGGCCTCGATGGCGGATGCGGTGTTCATGGACCTCGAGGACGCGGTGCCGCCGTCGGAGAAGAGCCTTGCGCTTGGCGAGGCCGTGCAATCCCTCGCCGCGCTCGACTGGGGCAACAAGCGTGTCACGGTCAGGATCAACGCCGTCGACAGCCCGTTCATCGGCGAGGAAATCCGCGCGCTGGCGGCGCTGCCGCGGCTGGATGCCTTGATCGTGCCGAAGGCGGAGCGCGCCGGCGACATCGCTGCGATTGCCGAGCAGCTGCGCGCGGCTGCGCCGGATCGCGCCGTGCCTGTTACGCTGGAATTGCTGATCGAGACCGCGCTCGGCCTCGTCAATGTCGACACGCTCGCCGCCGCGCACGACAGCGTGGCCGCGCTGCATCTCGGCGTCGGCGATTTCGCAGCCTCGATCGGTGCCCGCACCTCCGACATCGGCGTGTCGCCGGACGGCTACCGCCATGTCGGATCGGCGCAAAGCGGCTATGCCACAGCGCCGCTCGACCTGTTCGCCTATCCCATGATGCGCCTGCTGGTCGCCGCTCGCGCACGCGGCCTCCTCGCCATCGACGGCCCCTGCGGCGCGTTCCGCGATGAGAGGCTGACCGAAGGCAGCGCGCAGAAGGCAGCCGTGATGGGGTTCGACGGCAAGCAGGTCATCCACCCCGACCAGATCGAGCCGACGCTGCGCGCGTTCACACCGTCGGCTGCGGAGCTGGAACAGGCGCGGCGGATCGTCGAGGCCATGGAGCAGGCGGAGGCAAATGGCCAGGGCGCGGTGACGCTGGACGGCAAGATGATCGACTATGCCAATGTGCGCATGGCACGCCGGATCATCGCGCTGGGATCGTAGCCAGGGAAATCGCATTTGAAAGCTATTCCTGCGGCCATCCTTCGAGACGCCCGCTTTAAGCGGGCTCCTCAGGATGAGGACGGAGTGCGTGGTTGCTGTTTCAGAAGGCACTGACGCTGATTAGCCTCATCCTGAGGAGGCGCGTCAGCGCCGTCTCGAAGGACGAGGCGTGCTCGCCGGCCGCCGCCACAAGTCTTATGCGATAGCCCTGGGAGTATAGCTGCGCATGGCCACCTTGTTGATCGTCGCGCCGGTGTTTGCGCTGATCGCCGCCGGCTATGCCGCGGTGCTGTTTCGCTTCGTCTCCGACAGCGCGCACAAGGGCATCAGCGAATTCGCCTTCAGCATCGCCATCCCCGCCCTGCTCTTCCGCACCATCGTCGTCTCGGAATTCCCCGATGTCAGCCCTTACCGGATGTGGGGCGCCTATTACGGCGCGCTCGCGCTGACCTGGATCGCGGCGCTCGCGATCTCCGCGCTGCTGCGCGCGCGGCGCGGCAACAGCGAAGACGGTGTCGTGTTCGCGATCGGCTCGGTCTACGGCAACATCGTGATGCTCGGCATCCCGCTGGTGCTCTCCGCGCTCGGCAACGAGGCGGCGGGGCCGATGGCGCTGATCCTGTCGGTGAACACGCCGCTGCTCTGGCTCTGCGGCATCCTGCAGATGGAGCTGGTCAGCCGCAAGCGTACCGGCTCGGCGCTGTCGGTGATCTATCCCGTTCTGGCCGACCTTGCCCGCAATCCGCTGATGCTCGCGATCGGCTTCGGCGTGATCTGGCGCTTCACCGGCCTCGGCCTCACTCCCGTCGTCGACCGCACCATCGAGCTCTTGGCACAGGCGGGCTCGCCGACCGCGCTAATCGCGCTCGGCATCAATTTGTTCCGCTTCGAGGTGAAGGGCGAGAAGCTGAGCATCCTGGTGATGTGCGCGCTCAAGCTGCTGGCCATGCCGGCCGCAGCGTTCGTGCTGGCCAGACTGCTCGACCTGCCACCGATCGCCGCCGGCGTCGTCGTGCTGTTCGCGGCCATGCCGACCGGCGCGAACGCCTACATCTTCGCGGTGCAGTATCAGCGACTGGTGAACCCGGTGTCGGGCGCGGTGGCGCTGGGCACGCTGCTGGCGGCGGCGACGCTGCCGGTGGTGGTTTGGGTGGTGGCGGGAGGGAAGTAGGCGGCCTGTCGTTTGCCGACACCGCTATGCGACAGCCCGGCCGCCGCGCCAAGCCATCTCCCAGAAGTCTGCCTCCAGGCGGGTGGCTTCCTTGAAGATCGCAATCAGCTCGGCCTCGCGGGCCGGCGTGGCGTAGAGATCGGCGAGATGCTCCATATGCGTCCGCGCTTTGGCCGCGACCTCCTGGTACGGCACACCGGCATATTCGTTGATCCAGACGCGATAGGCATTCGTCGCGGCGTCAGCTTGCGGCCGCGACGCCAGCCGCGTTGCGATCTCCGCGTACCCGATCACGCAAGGTGCAAGCGCGACCTTGAGCGCCAGCAGATCGCCGCGCATTCCCGCGTCCAGCACGTAGCGCGTATAGGCCAGCATCTCGGCCGCCGGAGGGGCTTGTTCAAGGTCGTCCGGGGACAGGCCCCATTCGGCACAGAGCTTCACATGCAGGTTCATCTCGACATCAAGGATGGCCGAAAGGCCGGCCGTGGCTTCACGCATGTCGGCAAGCCTGGGCGACTTGTAGACCGCGAGCGCGTACGCGCGAGCAAACTCGATGAGGAACAAATAGTCCTGAACGAGGTAGTGACGAAACGCCGCTTCGGGGAGCGAGCCGTCCGCCAATCCGTTCGTGAAGGGATGCTCCGTATAGGCCCGCCACTCAGTGGACGCGGCCGTCTTGAGACGCTCGAAAAAACTCACGATCTTTTCCGCCTGCTTGCTTGTCCATCAAACGTCGTTGGCTCGCTACCGATAGCGCATTGCGAACGGAGGAGCTACGGTGGCAGCGGACAAAGCTGGCTTTGAGCATCCTGGTGATGTGCGCGCTCAAGCTGGCGGCCATGCCGACCGGCGCCAATGCCTACATCTTCGCGGTGCGGTATCAATGGCTGGTGAACCCGGTCGCGGGCGCGCTGGCGCTGGCGACGTTGCTGGCGGCGGCGACGCTGCCGGCGGTGGTGTGGGTGGTGAAGGGGTGAGGCGTCACCATTTCAATGATTTTGCCTTTGCACGCAAAGGTCGCTAGGCTGCCCCGATACGTGTTGCAGGGAGGGGCACATGGCGAACCGCGAAGACATGCTCGCATTGATCAGGGCCGGCTACGCCGCGCGTGACGGCGGTGACACTGAGAACCTCGTGTCGGCCTTTCATCCCGAAGGCGCATTCACCCTGATGGGCAACAAGAGTGCGCTCGAATTGACAGGAACAATGCAGGGCCACGCGACCCTGCGCGAAGCTTTCGGCCAATTCACCGCCGGCTTCGGCTTCGAAGGCCGCGAGATCCTGGCCGAGCTGGTCGACGGCGATCGCGTCGCCGTCCACTGCCGCGTCACCGTGCGTTGCCACCCGACCGGGAAGACGACCAGCACCGAGATCCTGGACCTGTTCAGATTTCAGGATGGCAAGATCGTCGAGCTGATCGAGTTTGCGGATACGGCGCAGATCAAGGAGATGATTGCATGAGGGCGCGACGGTGAAACTCTTGCACAGCCCCCGTGATCAGCAGTAAACCAATCAACCTCAGACGTTGCCCGTTCGCAACCCAAACAGCCGCTCGTCGTGAGGATAGCGCCCGACATGCGACACGCGGATGCGCGCCGCATCCACGTGTCTCGGATTGATGAGATAGTTTTGCGCGAACGGCACGATGACCGACGGCACCGACACCACGGCGGTGCGCACCTCGTCAAACCATGGCCTCAGCACGTCACGCGTCACCCTGGGATCGCCGGCCCACTTCTGCGATACTCTCTCAATATCGCTCAAGCTCACCCTTTCGACAGCCACGTTATTAGGCACGTCAATACCAAGCAGTTGATAGCTGGTCGGCAAGTCTTCTGCATCGATTTCCAGATGCACCATCACTTCGAGTAGCGCCGAAGCCGGATGATCCGCGGCATAGACCACGTGTCGACCGCGATCGTGCCAGCGGCCTTCGGCCTTCAGGCCGCCGATACCGGAAAGTTCCTCGAAATTGGAGATCCGCCAGATCCGCACGGCGAATCCTCAGGCAAGAATGCCATGGTCGATCCGATGCAACATCTCCTCGACCACGCGCGCGCCCGCTTCTGTCGCGAGGAATGCGAGCGGCGTCTCCCCGCCCAGGGCCTTCTTCGGCTTGCGCAGCCAGCGATGGCTCTTTGCGGCATCGCCGAACACGTTGGCGGCGAGACAGTCGACCCGACCCAACCGCACCGCCTTGTCGGTCTCCTCGACCGTCAGCGGCTCGCCATCCGATAGCCGCCGCGCCAGCGTGCGCTTCGGCACCACGAGGGCGTGGATTTCGTCGTCGCTGTAATTCGAGAGGCGCTTGAGCGCGGCGGGCTCGATGCGAAACAGGCTGTTGCCGTCGATGACGACGGCGAACAATTCGGCCGAGGCCTGCGGTTGATCCGCGATTCCACCGAGCCCGAGCGACGGCGCATCGGTGATTGTCGAGAGCCCCGTGACCGCATCGAAATGCCCGCGCACGACAACCGCGCCGGGTGGAATTTGATAGGTCTGCTCCGGCTCGGCGGCGGACAGGTGTTCTCGATCCGCAGGCTTCCGCGATGTCTCGGGAGCAGACTTGCGGGTTGGCTTCTTGTGGTCGAGCCGCTCTGTAAGGACCGGCGCCGCGATCGCCTTCAGCGGCTTGGTGGTCAGCGAGCCAGAACCACCAAGCCGGTGCGGGGCGGGTGAACCGGCCCCTTTGCGACGACGCGCATTCTTTGCCATCGAACTCGCCTCCGGACGCTTGTGCCAAATGCCTTAAAAGTTGGGCCAACTGGCATTTAAGCACACGTCCGAGTGCATTCAAAGCACCAGTCGGCGGATGGATGACCCGCGTGTGGGATTAGGCTCGGCGCATGGCTCATCGAAAGCTATCTTGCAATCCAGCTGATTGAAGATGCCACGCGAAATTCGAGGTGAGCTAGGTAGAGGCTGACGGAGTCGGCCACCGGGGCTTCGAGCAGGAAATGATTGGTACAGTTGGGTGGGCTCGAACCACCGACCTCCTGTTCCACAGACAGGCGCTCTAACCAACTGAGCTACAACTGCATCCTGGCGAGCCGCCCTGAAGGG
This sequence comes from Bradyrhizobium sp. WBOS08, assembly GCF_024585125.1. Classification (NCBI taxonomy): domain Bacteria; kingdom Pseudomonadati; phylum Pseudomonadota; class Alphaproteobacteria; order Hyphomicrobiales; family Nitrobacteraceae; genus Bradyrhizobium; species Bradyrhizobium sp. WBOS08. Next base: position 1,761,599 of record NZ_CP028988.1, read on the forward strand.
TGCCTGAAAAGGCCATCGACTTAGGGGGCTGGACGGGGCGGAAACTAGGTGCAACGGCCCGGTTTGGCAAGGCCGCAATGGGGTGAAAAACCCGCGGAAATCATCGTCAGTGCGATGAAATCGGGCTGGATGGCGATGACCAGGGTGTCTCTCCCGGCTGCGGACCGACCCCTTGGGGGGAAAGCTCTCACCTGACAATGCTCCTGCGGCCATCCTTCGAGACGCCCGCTTTACGCGGGCTCCTCAGGATGAGGGCGGAGTGCGCGGCGGCAATTTGAGCGGACACCGGTGGCCATCAGCCTCATCCTGAGGAGACCGCGGAGCGGTCGTCTCGAAGGACGAGGCGTGCGCTCCGCGCGGTTGCCCTACGCTTGCGGCAGAGGCAAAGAAAAAAACCCGGGCACCTGGCCCGGGTTTCCTTCAGATCAAACCGGCCTGACCGCTCAGGCGGCGGGCGGCATGTACTTCGAGGCGGAGGCCTTGATCGGCTCGGCGGTCTCGGCGGCGACGCGCTGGGTCAGCTCGACCAGCTCCTTGGCCTGGGACTGCAAGGTCTCGAACTGCTTGCGGGTGTGGCCGGTCCACAGCTCCATCGCTTCCGACGGCGACTTGGCGCCGAACAGCTGCTGGGCGAAGTCGAGCTGGGCGTTGGAATTGGCCTTCATGAACTCGACCAGCTTGGCGGTGTACTCGCTCGCGCCCTTGGAGGCCGAGGTGAACACGGCCTCGACGGTGCCGTTGTGGGTCTCGGCGGCGTCCTTGAACTTGGCGTAGCTTTCGCGGGCCTGCGACACGCCCTTCTCGGCGAACGCACGCATCTGCTCGGGAACCTCGAACGGAATGATCGAGGCAGAAAACGGATCAGTCGCACCTGTCATGGTTGTCCCTCACGCTAATTGAAAAATGGAGTGAGCCTTCTGGCGCGCCCGCCGGCCCCTCATCGGGCCTTCGCATTCAGCGGGTACGAAGACTGGAAACGCGAAACGAATGAGATGGCTCGCCCAGCGCCCAGCACTATGGCTGCCTATCATGTCAATATTGTGCAGCGCAATGCGCCCGGAGGGTGCAATGCGATAATTTAATCTCGGGAAGGGTGAGGTTCCGGTAAGGGGGAACCGGGGGTTGAGGTGAGGAAGTGGCCGCTGCCGTCATTCCCCGGGCCCGAGCGAAAGCAAGGGAGCTTATGGTCCGCACTTGCGCACCTGAGAATCCATTGGGCCGCGGAGATGGATTCCGGGTTCGCGCTGCGCGCGCCTCGAAATGACGAGGGGGAGGCTCGCGGCTCGCGTTACAACCGATTGCTCTGGAGGCCCTCCCCCTCTCGAATCCCTTGGATGCACGCGACCGGCGGCTTGCGGGGGTGGCGGGATTAAGGTTATCGCGGCTTTGGGATACCGGCGGAGGGGCGAGCCGTGGACCTGCGCGCGGGCGCAGGCAATACTAACCCTTTCTTAAGGCTGTCATTCCCGGCAGCCGCCAGCGTCCAGCGTGAGACTTAAAGCCGGTCGGATGACGAGTTCGGATTTCCAGTTGCGAGGGGTGGGCGATCCGCGGCTGGCCGTGCATGCGACCTCCCCTCTGCCGGCCTGGCTGTGGTCGATCGACGGCGCGCGCGTGCTGTGGGCCAATCCGGTCGGCGCAAGGCTGTTCGGTGCGGCGCATAGCGCGGCACTCGCGGGCAAGGTGTTCGGCCCGGCGGACCCGCACCGCCGCCAGGTCGCCCGGCTCGCGCGCCAGCTGCCGGCGAACGGCAGCGTGCGGCTCGAACGTCTGCGCGGCTTCGGCGCAAGGCTCGGCACGCTGATGACCTGCGCCTGCAGCCGGCTCGACTTTGCCGACGGCAGCCATGCCGTGCTCGTCACCGCGATGGATCCGAGCCTGCGCGGCATGCCGCTGATCGAGCGGCTGCATCGCCTGGTCGAAGGAGCGCAGATGCCGATGGCGGCGTTCGCGCCCGACGGCCTGTTCGTCGGCGCCAGCGACGCCGCCCGCGCCCTGCTCGGCTTCCGCGATCTCGGCGAGGCCGGGCTCGAGAAGGCGCGCAGCGATGCGCTGCGCGACGGCCGCGCCGAGACGCCGATCGGGATCGGCCAGATGGTGCTGCAACGGGTCGGCCGAGGCGCCGATATCGGCCTGGTCGCGCTGATCGAGCCGGCTGCCGCCGCGCAAGCCAAGCCTGCCGAGCCTGTGCCGGCCGAGCTCGAGCCTGTGCCCGAGAGCCCGGCGGATGTCGCGAGCGAGGCGCCGGTTGAATCCGCGCCGCAAGCCGCCGCGACCACGCCGAGCGAGCCGCCGCCGTCGCAGCACACCTCGGCCGGGATCTCCTTGTTCGATGCATTCGCCGAGCCGGCCGAGACGTCCGCAGCCGAGACGATCGCGCCCGAAGTGCAGGAGACGGTCGAGCGCGCGGTCGAACCGACCGGGCGGGATCCGGCGCATGAGCTGGCCGGCCAGGCCGCCGACGTCGCGGCAAAGACTCCGGTTGAAAACCCGCCGGAAGCCATCGTGCCGCCGCAAGCCGCGCCGATCACATCCGGCATGGTCGAGCCGCCGTCGGGCCAACAACCGCCCGCACCGCGTCAGCATCCGCTGCGCTTTCTCTGGCAGACGGATGCCGAGGGCCGCTTTGTGCTGCTCTCCGACGAATTCATCCGCCTGATCGGCGCGCGTACCGCGAGCGGCTTCGGCCGTCCCTGGCACGAGATCGCCGCGGCGTTCTCGCTCGATCCAGAGGGGCGGATCGCGCAGGCGCTGGCCAGCCACGACACCTGGGCCGGCATCATCGTGAACTGGCCGACCGACGGCGGCGCGCAGCTGCCGGTCGAGCTCGCCGGCCTGCCGACCTACGATGCCGCGCGCGATTTCGCCGGCTTCAAGGGCTTTGGCGTCTGCCGCGATCTCGACGCGCTCAACCGGCTCGACGCGCTCAGGCGCTTCGAGCTGATCGCCGAGCCGCCGGCGCAACACGGCCCGGCCGCCGATGTAGTCGAGCCCGCGGCCGAGCCGGTGGACGAGCCCGAGGCGGAGCCGATGGCGGAGCTGCCGCCTCCGCCGACCGAGCCGCCGGAGCCTCAGCCCGAGCCGACCGCCGAAGCCGAACGACCCGAACCGACCTGCGACGCGACTTCACCGCCAAACGATCCGGACATCCCAGTGGAAACGCCCGTCGAAACCCCGCCCAATGTCGTTCCGTTCCGCCCGGCCGGCGATGTCAGATCAATCAGCGATCAGAGATCGCCGACGCTGACGCCGGTCGAGAACAGCGCGTTCAACGAGCTCGCCCGGCAATTGTCCGAACGGCTCGAGCGCGAACGCGAGACGATCGCGGACACCTCCGAGCCCGTGACGGAGATCACGACCGAGCCGCCGGCGCCGGAGCCCACGCCGCCGCAGGCTGCGGCCGAATGGCTGACCGAGCCGGCGCCGCCACCGCGCGGGATGAGCGCGCGCGACCGCGCGCTGCTCGATTTGTTGCCGACAGGCATCCTGATCTATCGGCTCGACCGCCTGCTCTACGCCAACCCTGCGTTCCTCGCGCGGATGGGCTATGCCGACATCCATGCGCTGGAGGATGCCGGCGGGCTGGACGCGCTCTATGTCGAGCCCGGCGTGTCCGCGGCGAGCAGCACCTCGCAGGGCGGCACGCCCGTCACGATCAGCGCCACGGTTGCGAACGGCGAGACGCCGCTCCCGACCACGAATGCGCATCTGCACACGATCGACTGGGACGGCGAGAGCGCACATGCGCTGATCTGCGCGCTGCCGCAGCCGGCAGCCGCCGAGCCTGTCATCGCAGCGGCGGTCGTCGCGGAGACGGTTGTCGCCGAAACCATCGTCCCGGAGCCGTTCGCTTACGCTGCCGAACCCGAGCCCGCGGTCGGCGAAGCCGAGGCGGAAGACCTTGCCGCAATCCTCGACACCACGGCCGAAGGCATCGTGATGTTCGATGCCGAAGGCAACATCCACGCCTGCAACCGCAGCGCCGAGGCGCTGTTCGGCTATGACGGCACGGCGCTGCTGGAGCAGAACCTCTTGACGCTGTTCGCGCCGGAGAGCCAGCAGATCGTCGTCGACTATCTCGAAAGCCTCAAGAGCCAGGACATTGCGAGCCTGCTCGACCACGGCCGCGAGGTGCTGGGCCGCGAGAAGAAGGGCGGCGTCATTCCGCTTGCGATGATCATGGGCCGCACGCGGCCCGACGGGCCGAACTTCTTCGCCGTGTTCCGCGACCTCTCCCAGAGCAAGGCGGGCGAGAGCGAGCTGGCGCAGGCCCGCCGCCTCGTCCACAGCGCGGCCAACGCCAAGGCCGACATGCTGGCGCGGATCAGCCACGAGATCCGCACCCCGCTCAACGCCATCATCGGCTTTGCCGAGGTGATGATCTCGGAACGCTTCGGCGCGCTCGGCAACGAGCGCTACGGCGAGTACATGAAGGACATCCGCGCCTCCGGCGAGCGCGTCATCGCCATCATCGACGATCTCCTGGAGCTGTCGCGGATCGAGACCGGCAAGCTCGACCTCACCTTCGCCGACCTCAACCTCAACGACCTCGTCGAAGCCTGCGTGACGGTGATGCAGCCGCAGGCCAATCGCGAGCGCATCATCATCCGCACCTCGCTCGCGCATGCGCTGCCGCAGGTGACGGCCGACGCGCGCGCGATGCGGCAGATCACCATGAACCTGATCTCGAACTCGATCCGGCTCGCCAGCGCCGGCGGCCAGGTCATCGTCTCCACCGCCATGACCGACCGCGGCGAGATCGCGCTGCGCATCCGCGACACCGGCCACGGCCTGTCCGAGCGCGAGGTCGCCGCGGCGATGGAGCCGTTCCGCACCCCGCCGCCGGGCGATGCCGCGGACAGCGCGGCGCTGAACCTGTCGCTGACCAAGGCCCTGGTCGAAGCCAACCGCGCCCGCTTCAACATCAAGAGCGCGGGCCACGGCACGCTGATCGAAGTGGTGTTCACACCGGTGCCGGCGAAGGCGTGAGGCGCTCACTGGCTTGCGGGCAGACCCCGCGCCAGCGTCGCCGCCTGCTGCAGGCTGATGCCATTGGCCAGCGGGTCGGCGTGGCGGTGCGCCAGGTGCCACTCGCTTCCCGCGCGCCGGTAGACGAGCGTCACGCGCAAGGCCCATTCCTGCGCGGGCAGCCCTCCGACCTCGACGCTGTCCCGCTCGATCAGCGCCAGAACGACCATGTCCTGCGAGCCATAGGTTTGGACGACCTCCTGCCTGTGCGTGCCGTTCCTGAAGAACCGGCCCATCCGCTCCCACCTTTCAGGCGTGTACTCCGCAGCCTTTGACGGCACCCCGCCGAACGGCGACATCAGCACGAAATCGTCGGTGATGGCGGTCATCTGCCGGTAGGCCGCAACGTCTCCGCGCATCAGCGCCGCGTTCGACTGCTGCGTATGAGCAATCAGCTTTGCGATCACGTCGTCGGCCGTCGCGGCCTCGGCGACGACGAGCGGCATGCACGCCATCCCCGCGAGCGTGTGACGCCTGGACATCGCAGCGGGCGGGGCTGCGCGATGAGGATCTTGACCGTACTTCATGCGGGGGACTCCAGTGTTGACGGTTCATGCGGTTGCACGGAGCGTGAATGTCACTTTGACCGTAATGAACCCCAGTGATATGATGTCAGGACCATGCTGAATCCTGCTCAGCTTGCGCGAATCGACGTCAGCCTCCTCGTGGTGTTCAGCACCGTGCTGGAGGAGCGCCAGGTCATGCGCGCGGCCGACAGGCTCAATCTCACGCCGTCAGCAGTGAGCCACGGACTGCGGCGGCTGCGGCGCATCTTCCACGACCCCTTGTTCCTGAAAACGCCGAGCGGCGTGAAGCCGACGGAGCGAGCGCTCGCGCTAGCTGGTCCCGTCGCCGAGCTCCTGGCGCGCCTCGACGCGATCGTGTCGGCGACCGCACCCTTTGACGCAAGAACGGCGAGGCGTTCGTTCACGATCGGCGCACCGGATGCGCTGGCCGCGGTCTTTCTCGGCTCGCTCCTCGAGATCCTCGGCCGGGAAGCAGCGGGGATCGACATCCGGCTGCTGCAATTGATGCCGCAACGTCAGGGCAAGTCGTCGAGTGAGGTCTGGCAGGACACGCTGACGGAACTCGATTCGCACCGGCTCGACCTCGCCGTGCTGCCGACCGGTCCGCTGCCGTCGCGTTACGCCGAGCGACTATTGTTCGAGGAAGACTTCGTCGTCGCCATGCGCAAGCGTCACCGCATGGCCCGCAAGGTCACGCTCGCCGCCTATCTGGCGGCACCGCACCTGCTGGTTTCAGCGATCGGCGATGCGCTCGGCATCGTCGACGTCAGGCTTGCCGAACGCGGCCATTCCCGCCGCGTGGCGCTGACCGTGCCCAATTTCATGATGGCGCTGGCGCAACTCGCCGAGAGCGATTTCATTGCGACCTTGCCGCGCCATCTGGTCGAACGCCATGCCGCGCGCTTCGACCTCGTGATGCGTCCAGTGCCGTTTCCGTGGACGCCGGACTCGGTGCGCGTCGTCGCCTCGCAAGCCGCGATCGCAGATGCCGGTGTCGCCTGGCTGTTCGAGACGGTGGCGCGCTGCATAGGGGCAGTGTCGCGCTCAGCGCCCAAGCGTCGCGTCTCCGCCTGATGCCGGATGACAAAAAGGGGCACGGCTTGCGCCCTGCCCCTTTGCGTTGATCGAGGCGTCTGGTTTCAGCTGTAGATCTCGAACAGGCCGGCGCCGCCCTGGCCGCCGCCGATGCACATCGTCACCACGCCCCACTTGGCCTTGCGGCGGGCGCCCTCCTGCAAGAGGTGTCCGGTGAGACGGGCGCCGGTCATGCCGAAGGGATGGCCGATCGCGATCGAGCCGCCGTTGACGTTGTACTTGGCGGGATCGATGCCGAGCTGGTCGCGGCAGTACAGGCACTGGCTGGCGAAGGCTTCGTTGAGCTCCCACAGGTCGATGTCGTCGATCTTGAGGCCGGTGCGCTTGAGCAGCTTCGGGATCGCGAACACCGGGCCGATGCCCATCTCGTCGGGCTCGCAGCCGGCGGTGGCCCAGGCAACGAAGCGGCCGAGCGGCTTGAGGCCGCGCTTCTCGGCGTCTTTGGCTTCCATCAGCACCACGGCGGCGGCGCCGTCGGAGAGCTGGCTGGCATTGCCGGCGGTGACGAACTTGCCGGGCCCCTTCACGGGCTCGAGCTTGGCAAGACCCTCCATCGTGGTCTCGGGCCGGTTGCACTCGTCGCGGTCGACGACGTAGTCGACGATGCTCTCGGCCTTGGTCTGCTTGTCGACCACCTTCATCCTGGTCTTCATCGGGACGATCTCGTCCTTGAACTTGTTCGCCTGCTGGGCCGCCGCCATGCGGCGCTGCGATTCCAGCGAGAACTCGTCCTGGTATTCGCGGCTGAGCTTGTAGCGCTCGGCGACGATGTCGGCGGTGTCGATCATCGCCATGAAGATGTCGGGGGCTACCTTGAGCAGATCGGGATCGACCGATTCCTTCGGCGTGCCGCCGCCCGGCATCGAGATGCTTTCGACCCCGCCGGCGACGATGCAGTCGGCACCGTCGGAGCGGATCGAGTTGGCGGCCATCGCGATGGTCTGCAGTCCCGAGGAGCAGAAGCGGTTGACCGAGACGCCGGCCGTGGTCTTCGGCAGGCCGGCGAGCAGCGCGGCCTGGCGGCCGATGTTCAGCGCGCCATGGGCGCAATTGCCGAGATAGCAATCCTCGACATAGTCCTTGTCGACGCCGGCGCGGTCCACCGCGTGCTTGATGGCGTGGGCCGCCAGCGACATCGGCGGCGTGATGTTGAACCCGCCGCGGCCGGATTTTGCGAGGCCCGTGCGCGCATAGGAAACGATGACGGCTTCACGCATGTGTTTCTCCCTTGTCGAACGATTTTGAACGGAGCGTAGTTACGAGGCGTTCTGGGCGCCATTGGTACACAAAGTTTGACGGGCACGGGAAACAAAAACGCCGCCTCCGGTGAAGGAGGCGGCGTTGTTCCGCGGGTCGGAATATGACGGTGGTTAGAACTGGCTCTGTCGGCTTGCTCTGTCACCTCTCCCCAGCGGGGAGAGGTCGGATTGCTTCGGCGCGCAATTGCGCGCCTGAGCAATCCGGGTGAGGGGCCGCAGCATTCGGTGAGAGCGTAAACTCCGCACCCGGATCGCATCTTGCGATGCGATCCGACCTCTCCCTTCGGGAGAGGTGAAGATCAGAACGTCAGCGCCTTGGCCTGCTTGACCTGCGGCAGCGCCTGCACCTTGGCGAGCAGGTCCGCCGGCACCGCGCCGTCGACTTCGACCAGGGCGATGGCATCGCTGCCGGGCGCGACGCGGCCGAGATGGAAGGTAGCGATGTTGAGCTTGGCGTCGCCGAGCAGGCTCGCGAATCGGCCGATGAATCCCGGCTTATCCTCGTTGGTCACGTAGATCATCGACTTGCCGAACTCGGCGTCGACCCGGATGCCCTTGATGTCGACGAGGCGCGGCTTGCCGTCGGCGTAGACGGTGCCCGAGACCGACCGCTCCTGCCGCTCGGTGGTGACGGTGACGGTGATCAGGCTCTCATAGTCGCTCTGGGCGGCGCGCACGATCTCGTCCACCACCATGCCGCGCTCCTTGGCGACGACGGGCGCGGACACGACGTTGACCTCGCCCAGCATCGGGCGCAGCAGACCCGACAGCACGGCCGAGGTGATCGCCTTGATCTTCATCTCGGCGACGTGGCCCTCATAGGTGATCTCGACCTTGAGGATGCCGCTCTCGGTGAGCTGGCCGGCGAACGAGCCGAGCTTCTCGGCGAGCGAGATGAACGGCTTCAGCTTCGGCGCTTCCTCCGCCGTGATCGAGGGGAAGTTGACCGCGTTCGAGATCGCGCCGGTGAGCAGATAATCCGACATCTGCTCGGCGACCTGCAGCGCGACGTTCTCCTGCGCTTCGGTGGTGGAGGCGCCGAGATGCGGCGTGCAAATCACGTTGGGATGGCCGAACAGCACGCTCTTGGTCGCAGGCTCCTCGACGAAGACGTCGAAGGCGGCACCCGCAATGTGCTTGGCGTTCAGTGCATCGACCACCGCCTGCTCGTCGACGAGACCGCCGCGGGCGCAGTTGATCAGGCGCACGCCCTTCTTCATCTTGGCGATCGCGGCCGCGTCGATGATGTTCTTGGTCTTTTCGGTGAGCGGGGTATGCAGCGTGATGAAGTCGGCGCGCTTGAGCAGGTCGTCGAGCTCGACCTTCTCGACGCCGATGTCCTTGGCGCGCTCCGGCGACAGGAACGGGTCGAACGCGATCACCTTCATGCGCAGGCCGAGCGCGCGGTCGGCGACGATCGAGCCGATATTGCCGCAGCCGACGACGCCCAGCACCTTGCCGGTGATCTCGACGCCCATGAAGCGGTTCTTCTCCCACTTGCCGGCCTGGGTCGAGGCATCGGCCTGCGGAATCTCGCGGGCCAGCGCCAGCATCAGGGTGATGGCGTGCTCGGCTGTCGTGATCGAATTGCCGAACGGCGTGTTCATCACGATGATGCCCTTGGCCGTGGCGGCGGGGATCTCGACGTTGTCGACGCCGATGCCGGCGCGGCCGATCACCTTGAGGTTGGTCGCCTTCTCCAGGATCTTGGCGGTCGCCTTGGTCGCCGAGCGGATCGCAAGGCCGTCGTAATTGCCGATGATCTCGGCGAGCTTGTCCTTGTCCTTGCCGAGATTGGGCTGGAAGTCGACCTCGACGCCGCGATCCCTGAAGATCTGAACGGCAGCGGGCGAGAGCGCGTCGGAAATGAGAACTTTGGGTTTGGTCATGGAGATGTGTCCTTCACACCCTCCCCTGGAGGGGAGGGCACCTAGCGGTGCGTCGACCCTCCCCCTCCAGGGGAGGGTAAGAACTCAGGCCGCCTTCGCGAGCGTGGCCTTGGTCTCGGCGAAGGCCCAGTCGATCCACTGCGTCAAGAGTTCGACGTCCTTGGCTTCGACGGTGGCGCCGCACCAGATGCGCAGGCCCGCGGGCGCATCGCGGTAATAAGCGAAGTCGTAGCCGGCGCCTTCCTTCTCGACCAGCGCAACCAGCTTCTTGGAGAAGTCGGCCTGCGCATCCTCCGAGAGCGAGGTGATCGCGGGATCGGTGAACTTCAGACACACCGAGGTGTTGGAGCGGATCGCAGCGTCCTTGGCCAGGAAGTCGATCCAGGGCGTCTTCGCCTTCCAGTCGGCCAGCACCTTGGTGTTGGCGTCGGCACGCGCGATCAGCGCCTTGAGGCCGCCGATGGACTTGGCCCAGTTCAGCGCGTCGAGATAATCCTCGACGCAGAGCATCGACGGGGTGTTGATGGTCTCGCCGACGAAGATGCCCTCGTTGAGCTTGCCGCCCTTGGTCATGCGGAAGATCTTCGGCAGCGGCCAGGCCGGCTTGTAGGTCTCGAGCCGTTGCACCGCGCGCGGCGACAGGATCAGCATGCCGTGCGCGGCTTCGCCGCCGAGCGCCTTCTGCCAGGAGAAGGTGACGACGTCGAGCTTGGCCCAGTCGAGCGGCTGCGCAAAGGCTGCGGACGTCGCGTCGCAGATGGTCAGGCCTTCGCGGCTCGCGCTGATCCAGTCGGCGTTCGGCACGCGTACGCCGGAGGTGGTGCCGTTCCAGGTGAAGACGACGTCGCTGCTGGGATCGACCTTGGAGAGATCGGGGATCTCACCATAGGGTGCGTTCAGCTTGGTGACGTCCTTGAGCTTCAATTCCTTGACGATGTCGCTGACCCAGCCTTCACCGAAGGATTCCCAGGCGAGCGTGGTAACGGGCCGCGCTCCGAGCAGCGACCACAGCGCCATCTCGACTGCGCCGGTATCCGAGGCCGGCACGATGCCGATGCGGTAATCGGCGGGCACCTCGAGTACTTCGCGCGTCAGATCGATCGCGAGCTTGAGCTTGGTCTTGCCGACCTTCGCGCGATGCGAGCGGCCGAGCGCTGCGTCCTTGAGATTTTGGGCGTTCCAGCCGGGGCGCTTGGCACAGGGGCCGGAGGAAAAATGCGGCACGTTCGGCCGCGAAGCGGGCTTCGCTACTTTCATCGTCTACCCTTCCAGATAGTAAGCCTCCCGTTGGGGGGAGGTGTCCCGCCGCGGCTGATACGGGAATCGGGCTGGGCAGTCAAGGAAGTTCCGGCGTCTCACGCTGGAGTGAAGGCGCGTCCGGAGCGATATCGGGGGATTCCACGACCGCGAGCGCATTCAGCAAGTCCGTGGCCTCGCTGATCAATTGCGCGGCGCGGCGGCGGCTGCCGACCTTCAAAATGCATCGGTCGTTGGCCTGCACGACATAAGCGTTGCCGACCTTGATCATGGAATAGCTTGTCATCGAAATCCCCGAACCGACCGAGCCCGGTTTCTGACGCTGCCTAGCACCGTTCGTTCCTTCATCAACGTGAACGACCGGCGGGTAGTTTACCGGCTCTTAACACGAACGAATGCGCGCTCTGAATTTGCTGATCGTGCAACGCTCGCGCGCTGCTGCCTCAAAAGCGGACGGTCATACCGACGTGACTGGCCGTGAATCCAAGCCGCTTGTAGAAGCGCTGCGCATCGGTTCGCGTCTGGTGCGTCAGCAATTCGACCAGATTGCAGCCGCGTGCCTTGGCTTCCGCCACGGCCCATTGCACCAATTGCTCGCCGATGCCGCGACTGCGACAATCGGTGGCAACGCGCACGTCCTCGAGCAGGCCGCGACTGCCGCCTTGCGAGCTGATGCCCGGCAGGATCGCGAGTTGCAGGCAGCCGATCACCCTGCCCTCGGCCTCGGCCACCACCAGCGCAAGATTCGGATCGCACTCGACCCGCGCGAACGCGTCGTAATAGGCGGCGGGCAACGGATCCTCAACGCGCTCCCGCGCGCGGCCGAGATGATCGTCGGCCAGCATCGCCACGATCGCGGGGACGTCGGCGCGGCGTGCGCTGCGAATGGAGACGGTGCTCATGTCGACAACTCCAAGCTCAGCGCGCCAGCGGAAGGCCGAGAAATGCTTCGACGTCGCCGATCCAGCGGCGGACCGAGGCATATTTGCCGAGGTCGAAGCCGCCTTCGTGCGCCACGCGGGTATAGGCGAGCAGCGAGACGTCGGCGAGCGAGACCGCTTCGCCGGCGAAGAAGCGGCTGGCCGCCAGATGCCGCTCCATGCGGTCGAGCGCCGTATAGCCGCGCTTGACCTTTTCGGGGTCGAGCTCGGATGCGTCCTTGCCGAGATAGACGAGCAGGAAGCGGCACACCGCGATATAGGGCTCGTGGCTGTACTGCTCCCAGAACAGCCATTCGTCCATCTTCGCGGCCGTAAAGGCGTCGCGCGGAACGAGCGCGCTGTCGCGGGCGAGATAGCGGATGATGGCGTTGGACTGCGCCAGTGTGCGGCCGTCGTCGAACGCGACCGTGGGCACCTGGCCGGCGCCGTTCATCGCGAGGAATTGCGGCGTGCGCGTCTCGCCCTTGCTGGTGTCGATCTCGACCCACTGATAGGGCAATGCGAGATGATCGCAGACCCACTTCACCTTCAGACAGTTTCCGGAATTGCTGTCACCGTAGACCTTCATCGCCGCCGCCCCGCTGTGGAGCGACAGAGCATCAGGACGGAGCGAAACTGTCAACCGCGGCGCGGCGAGCTCGTGTCAGAACTTGTAGCCGAGGCCGGCGCGGACGGAGTGGATGTTCGATTCGATGTCGGACGTCACGCGCTGATATTCATATTCGGCACGGGCGAACAGTCCGCCGACCAGCATGACATCGACGCCGGCGCCGGCGGAGTAACCGTAGAGCAGCTTGGTCTTGGTTGCGAACGACGTGGGCGCTGGCGGCAGCGTCGGCACCGGCGATGCCGAGACGGTGCGCTCGACAGTCTGGCTGCCGAGGCCGCCACCGAAGAAGGCGTAGGGCAGGAAGCATCCCCAGGCGTAGCCGGCGCGCATGCGCAACGAGCCGAAATCGGAGATGCCGACGACCGCCGATGAATCGGTGGTGGCAAGCAGCGCGCCCGTGTTGGGGTCGAATCTCTGGCCGACCGATCTCGACGTCGACTTGAAGCCGCCATGAATGTAGTTCGCCTCGACGCTGAGAACGACATCGTCCCATTGTCCGTTGTAGCCGGCGAAGGCGCCCCAGCCGGCGCTGCTGCTTTGCGCGCTGGCGAGACCCAACCAGGGGTAATTCCCGGTCGGCCTCCAAGTTGCCTGAAGGTCACTGTTGATGTTCGAGTCGATCTTAGATGTGACCGTGCCGTACTCGCCCTGGCCGCCGATGTAGTAGCCCTGCCAGTTCGCCCGGACATTGGTCAGCCCGTCGGTGAAGCTGCCGCGCAGGATCGGCAGGTCAGGCATATCGGCCGCGTTCGCGGCAGACACCGTCCCCAACATCGCTGCCGCCAACAAAAGCCCACGCATCGCAACGCTCCATCGAACCCGAACTGTTGCGATGATCATCGCCCGTTAACCTTAACCAATGGTTGCGCCGGAGGCCTTGGTCGGAGCCCGCCATGAAAAATGCACACAGCAAAGCGGCGCGGGATGATCCCGCGCCGTTAAGAGAGCTTAACCGATGAGGCTTGTCAGCGAGAAGGCTTGCGATCAGCCCTTGGTGACGAGCGGCGGCGGCGCGTAGACCGGCGGGCTGTTGAGATCCCAGCGCACACCGAGCTTGACGTCGTGCGAGGTGATGTCCTTGATCTTGATCGAGGTCGGGCCGGAGGCGCTGTTGTCGAACAAGCGATAATTGCCGGGCGCGCCGTCGCCGAGGTTCATGTAGCTGTAGGCCAGTTCGACCGTGAAGCCGGGATTGACCTTGTAGGCCAGACCGGCGTGAGCGGCCCAGGCCAGGTTCCACTTTCCGTGGTCGCCAAAGTAGGCGACGCTGTTGGACAGCACGCCGCCGGAATACGAGACGCCGTCGTCGCGGAAGCCGCTGATCTTGTTATAGGAGCCGCCGACACCGGCGCCGATGAACGGGGTGATGCACCACCAGGTGCCGAGATCGACATAGGCGTTGGCCATGACGACCCACTCGGACTTGCTGCCGCTGTAATTGTTGACGCCGACGAAGCCGGGTCCGACGACATTGTCGCTGCCGTGCAGAGTGGCCTTGCCGCGATACTGGCCGATCAAATCGGCGCGGAACCAGCTGTTGAAGCGATAACCGGCGCCGAGACCGAACAGCGGCGAGGAATCGAAACCGAGGCCTTCCGTCGTCTTCGAATACCCGGCCGGCAGGGCGCTCTCGATGCGCTTGGCGCTCTGGTTGGTCATGCCGATGTCGCCGCGCAGATACCAGCCGCCGAAGTCGGCGGGCGGAGCCGGCGGCGCATACATGGGAGGGGGCGCCGCGATCGGCATGTCCGCCGCGAAAGCCACCGACGAGATCAGGGTTGCCGCACCCGCGGCAAGGAGAGACTTAACGCTACGCATTGGCTTCGTCCTTTTGGCCGGTGAGGCAAACACGCAGGCCTCACGTTCTGGAAACTCACGGAGCGGACGATGCCAGCAAATGTTTAAGCGCCACTTAACCCTAATTTTTAAGGTTGATTTTTTCTCTACTCTCGCGCGCACGGCGCCTGAGCGTTCCAGGAATGCCGCATCGAGTGCGGCGGCTCGAGCGCAATTGCTAACGATCGGTGAAGGTGCGCTGCAGCGGGAGAGGAAGCGTTAACGCGTGTGCCGCGGCAGCTTGGGCAAGAACACCGCAAGCAGGCCGATCGCCGGCAGATAGGCGCAGACCTGGTAGACGAACTCGATCGAGGTGCGATCGGCGAGTTCGCCGAGCACGGCGGCTCCGAGGCCCCCGATGCCGAAGGCGACGCCGAAGAACACGCCGGAGATCATGCCGAAACGATGCGGCACCAGCTCTTGCGCGAACACGATGATCGACGACGTCGTCGAGGAGATGATCAGGCCGATGACGATGCTGAGCACCGCGCTGCCAACGAGCCCGGCATAGGGCAGCGCCAGCGTGAACGGCAGCGCGCCGAGGATCGAGATCCAGATCACGATCTTGCGGCCGAAGCGATCGCCGAGCGGGCCACCGAGAAACGCGCCGACCGCGTTCGCCGCCAGGAAGATGAACAGGTAGATCTGCGCGGCCTGCGTCGACACGCCGAAGCGGTCGATCAGATAGAAGATGTAGTAGCTCGACAGGCTCGAGACGTAGAGCTGTTTCGAGAACAGCAGCGCCACCAGCACGAGCAGCGCGACGGCGACGCGGCGCGAGTTCGGCGCGTCGGGATGGGCTTGAACCGCCGCCGTGTTCTTCGCCTTGATCTGCGGCGCGTACCAGCGCCCGATGCGCCACAGGATGAGGATGGCGAGGAACGCGATCGAGGAGAACCAGGCGATGCTGCCCTGCCCGAACGGCACCACGATCAGCGCCGCCAGCACCGGCCCCATCGAGGTGCCGAAGCTGCCGCCGAGCTGGAACACCGATTGCGCAAAGCCGTAGCGGCCGCCGGAGGCGAGCCGCGCGATGCGCGCGGACTCCGGGTGAAACACCGCCGAGCCGAGGCCAACCAGCGCGGCGGCAACGAGGATGACGAGATATTGCTGCGCGGCGCTGAGCAACAGCAGGCCGAAGAAGGTCGAGGCCATGCCGATCGCCAGCGAGTAAGGCTGCGCCTTCTTGTCGGTGTAGTGCCCGACCACGGGCTGCAGCAGCGAGGCCGTGAACTGAAAGGCCAGCGTGATCATGCCGATCTGCGCGAAATCGAGCGCGTAGGTGTCCTTCAGGATCGGATACACCGAGGCGATCAGCGACTGCATGGTGTCGTTGAGGAAGTGCGAGAAGCTGATGCCGGCGAGCACGATATAAGCCGGCCCCGCCGCCTTGGCGGCGGGTGCCACGTCAGCGACGACGACGGGCTCGGTCAGCGTTTCCTCTGAGACGACGACAGGCTTGTTCAATGCAGCGATCCCGGCGCGGCGAACCGCCGCGACTTCGTAGGTACGATGCTGGCGGCGGCCGAACCACCGCCAATCGCAAATGGCTGGGATGCATGGGTTCTACCCTCCCCTGGAGGGCAGGGCTATCGCATATGAGTTTTCGGAAGTGCCTGAGCAAGCGCCTCGTCCTTCGAGACGACCGCTTCGCGGTCTCCTCAGGATGAGGCTAAGTGGCACCGCGCTCGCTGAAGCTGTTGCCGCGCAAATGGTCCTCATCCTGAGGGCCCGCCGGAGGCGGGCGTCTCGAAGGATGGCCGCAGACGAGTTTCCCGCCGCGTTCCCTTATATGCGATTGCCCTGCCTTGGGAGGGGGAGAACGACCTTACGCCGCGGCCTGGCCCAGCGCGGAGACGATGGTGTCGACGACGTCCTCGACCAGGATGCGGTCCTCGCCCTCGCCCATGACGCGGATCACCGGCTCGGTGCCGGAGGAGCGGATCAGGAGGCGGCCGTGGCCGTTGAGCCGCTTCTCGCCGTCGGAGATCGCCGACTTGACGTCGGAATCGTCGAGCGGCTTGCCGCCCTTGTGGCGGACGTTCTTGAGGATCTGCGGCAGCGGATCGAAGCGATGGCAGACCTCGGACACGGGACGGCGCAGCTTCTGCACCACCGCCAGCACTTGCAATGCGGCCACGAAGCCGTCGCCGGTGGTGGCGTAGTCGGACAGGATGATGTGGCCGGACTGCTCGCCGCCGAGATTGTAGCCGCCGCTCAGCATCTGCTCGAGCACGTAGCGGTCGCCGACGGGCGTGCGCACGAGATCGAGCCCCTGCCCGTTCAGGAAGCGCTCGAGCCCGAGATTGGACATCACGGTGGCGACGATGCCCGGCCGCGACAGCCGGCCGTCCTCCTTCCAGCTCTGCGCGATCACCGCGAGCAGCTGGTCGCCGTCGACGACGTGGCCGCGCTCGTCGACCAGGATGACGCGATCGGCATCGCCGTCGAGCGCGATGCCGATGTCGGCGCGCATCTCGCGCACCTTCTTCGACAGCGCTTCCGGCGAGGTCGAGCCGCAATCCTTGTTGATGTTGAAGCCGTCGGGCTCGACACCGATCGGCACGACGTCGGCGCCCAGCTCCCACAGCGCTTCGGGCACCACTTTGTAGGCGGCGCCGTTGGCGCAATCGATCACGACGCGCAGGCCGTCGAGCGAGAGGTCGCGCGGCAGCGTCCGCTTGGCGAATTCGATGTAGCGGTCGTGCACGCCGTCGATACGGCGGGCGCGGCCCAAGCTTGCGCTCTGCGCAAGCCTCTTCTCGATGGGCTCGTCGAGCAGCTGCTCGATCTGCCGCTCGACGTCGTCGGAGAGCTTGAAGCCCTGCGGGCCGAACAGCTTGATGCCGTTGTCCTCGAACAGATTGTGCGACGCCGAGATCATGACGCCGAGATCGGCGCGCATCGACTTGGTCAGCATCGCGACCGCCGGCGTCGGCATCGGGCCGACCAGCAGCACGTCCATGCCGACCGAGGTGAAGCCAGCGACCATCGCGTATTCGATCATGTAACCGGAGAGGCGGGTGTCCTTGCCGATCACGACACGGTGGCGGTGGTCACCGCGCTGAAACGCAAGGCCTGCGGCCTGGCCGACCTTGAGGGCGAGCTCCGGCGTGATCAGTCCGTTGGCGCGGCCCCGAATCCCGTCCGTCCCGAAATATTTGCGGCTCATATCGTCCCCCAACGCAACGATCAGGGAGTCCCCTCGACAAATACGGGCTGCCCGAGCAGGCCCCGCATCCCTGATTTGCTGGGGTCTTATAAGCCTTGCGCGGCTAACTTGGCTTCAAAAAATATGATGAATCATTACGGAACCAAGCCCGCCGCGATTCCGATAACGTCTTGTTAACGCTTCATTTCCCGCGATCCTGCTGGAATCAGGCGGAACCGGCGCTAGGTGCTGCGCTTGACGTGGCCGTCCTGCCGGCTCGGCGCCGGCTGGGTGACGTTGACGGGATCGGAGCCCGGAAAGGTCTCTTCCAGCCCCTCCTCCAGCGCTTCCTCGAGATCATGCTTTTCCTTGATCTCCTCCGGTGAAGGTCCGGCGTGCGGTTTGGTCATGGCGGCCTCCTGCAAAACCTCGCGCAAACGATTTGGCTGTGCATCCAACCATGCTAGATGACCTCGAAATCTTCTGATGCAAGACGCTTGAGGGCCGGGGAAACGAGCATGAAGCATATCACCTGTATCGACGATCTTCGCGCCCTGCATAAGCGCCGCGTGCCGAAGGCGTTCTTCGACTATTGCGACCGCGGCTCCTATGCCGAGGAGACGCTGCGCGCCAACCGCGAGGACATGCAGGCGATCAAGTTCCGCCAGCGTATCCTGGTCGACGTCTCCAGGCGCGACACCTCGACCACGATCCTGGGCGAGCCCTCGACCATGCCGCTGATGCTCGCGCCCGTCGGCCTGCTCGGCATGCAGCACGGCGACGGCGAGATCCACGCCTGCCGCGCCGCGCAGGCCGCCGGTATCCCGTTCACGCAGTCGACCATGTCGATCTGCTCGATCGAGGACATCGCCGCCAGCGTCGAGAAGCCGTTCTGGTTCCAGCTCTACGTGATGAAGGACCGCGGCTTCATCAAGGAATTGATCCAGCGCGCGATCGCGGCCAAGTGCAGCGCGCTGGTGCTGACCGTGGACCTGCAGGTGATCGGCCAGCGCCACGCCGACATCAAGAACGGCATGACGGTGCCCCCCGAATGGTCGCTGTCGAAGCTGCTGGATTTCGCCAGCAAGCCCAGCTGGGTCTCCGGCGTGCTGCAGGGCAAGCGCCGCACCTTCGGCAACATCGCAGGCCACGTGAAGAACACCGAGGATCTCAACCGCCTGGCCGAATGGACCGCCTCGCAGTTCGACACGTCCTTGAGCTGGAAGGACGTCGAGTGGGTCCGCAGCATCTGGCCGGGCAAGCTGATCATCAAGGGCATCCTCGACGTCGAGGACGCCGAGGAAGCCGCCAAGACCGGTGCGCAGGCCCTCGTCGTGTCCAACCATGGCGGCCGTCAGCTCGACGGCGCGCCGTCCTCGATCGAGGTGCTGCCCGAGATCGCGGATGCGGTCGGCGACAAGATGGAGATCATGTTCGACGGCGGCATCCGCTCCGGCCAGGATGTGATGCGCGCGCTCGCACTCGGCGCCAAATCCTGCATGATCGGCCGCGCCTATGCCTACGGCCTCGGTGCCGGCGGCCAGGCCGGCGTCGCCAAGGCGATCGACATCATCCAGAAGGAGCTGCTCACCACCATGGGCCTGTGCGGCGTCAACCGGATCGACGAGATCGACGATCATATCATCGCGATGTGAGCGCGCAGGCGCCGCAGGGTGGGCAAAGCGCAGCGTGCCCACCACCTTTCGCCGAACGAGAAAAGACGTGGGTACGGCGCTTGCGCGCCTTTGCCCACTCTACGATTGTCCCCCTCACATCGGCGGCGTCAGGCCGTCGCGACCGACGCTGACGCGGTTGGTCTCGAACGAGCCATCCGGCAGTTGCTTGATGAAGGCGATGACCTTGGCACCCGGCTTCAACTCGGATCTGTCGCTCGGCACGAAGGTCACGACCGGCGTGTTGTCGGCGACGAACACCTTCTTCTCGCCGTCCTTGTACTTGACCCGCAGCGTATGACCGTCATTGCCGACGACGCTTTCGGCCACCGTCGCATTGGTCATGCTGGAATTCGGCTTGAGATCCCAGGGCCGCGAGCCTTCGCCGGTGCCGCGCATGCTCTCCGGAAACACGTGAACCTCGACCGCGTTCTGGCTGCCTTCGGGCCCCGGCACGGTGGTCGCGCCGATGAACGAACCCGGCTTGATGTCGGCGAGTGAAATCCTGGTAATCCCCGATACGTTCACGTCGGAAGCAAGGCGGAGCTTCACTTCCTCGCCGCTGCGTGACTTGACCTGCAGGGTATCGTTGCTGACGCTTTCGATGGTGCCGCGCACGCGCGTCGGCACCGGCGCCCTCTGGGCGAAGGCGCAGTAAGTCGATATGGCCACCATCGCGACGGCGATCAGCGGACGGGTGAAAGTTGCACGTTGCACAGACATGACGGTCTCCGATTGCCCCCACGGAAGGAGAACTCCGAAGCACCTGCGCTATTCTCTCAAGTCTTTGTGAGATCGGCCTCGACCAACGCGCGCAGCTCGGCCGTGACCTCGGGCCGGCGGCCGAACCACAATTCGAAGCCGCGCACCGCCTGATGCAGCAGCATGCCGAGTCCGTCGGCGGTCCTCAGGCCGCGCGCTGCTGCGGCAGCGAGCAACGGCGTCAGCAGCGGGACATAGACGAGGTCGGCAACGACGGCCGCCTGCGGCAGGCTCGCGACATCGACATCGAGTGACGGCTGGCCATGCATGCCGAGCGACGTCGTGTTCACGAGAAGTTTTGCGCGCGGCAGCACGTCGTCGAGACCATCCCATGTCACAGCATGCACGTTGGGCCCGAACTGCTCTGACAGCGCCTCGGCCCGCGCGACGGTGCGATTGGCAAGATGCACGCGCTTGATGCCGCGTTCGAGCAGCCCGAACACGACCGCACGCGAGGAACCGCCGGCGCCCAGCACCAGCGCCTCCTCGGCCGCGTCCCAACCGGGCGCACTGGCGTCGAGATTGCCGATGAAGCCTTCGACATCGGTATTGGTCGCGTGCAGCTCGCCATCGGCAAACCACAGCGTGTTGGCCGCGCCCACGGCCTTGGCGCGGGCGTCGGGCGTCGACAGCGCCAGCACGCTCTCCTTGTGCGGGATGGTGACGTTGGCGCCGACGAAGCCGCGCAGCGACAGCCGCAGCACGAAATCGCGCAAGTCCTCGGGCGGAACCGCCTCGATGACGTAGCCGCCTTCGATGCCCAGCGTGCGCAGCCAGTAATGATGGATCAGCGGCGAGCGCGAATGCGCGGCCGGCCATCCGATCAGACAGGCTGCAGGCGTTCTGGGCGCGGTCATCTTTCCCTCGGGGTCGTGCTTCCGAGGCGATCCATTTCGCGTCGCGCCCGCTCTGTCAAGCGCACGGGCGCCACAGCGCCGGTCAGGCCGGCCGGGCGCGGGAAAGGCGTGCCGTCAGCTCGCGGCAGTCTCCTCGCTTGCGCCGCCCTTGATGTCGGCGATCGCGCGCTCGAGGCTCTGGCGATAGCGCGCGCGCGGCGGCGTCACGCCATGGGTGAGCAGCGCGCGGCGGACGGCCGGCGAAGCCCCCGTGATGAACAGCTTTATGCCCTCACGGTGCGCCTTGGCGGCGACGCGGCCGAGCACATTGGCCGCCGTCGAATCCAGGAACGGCACCGCGGCGAAGTCGACCACGAAGGCCTTGCGCTTGTCGGCGACGGCGTCGAGCACGCTTCCGATGGCCGAGGCTGCGCCGAAGAAGAACGCACCGGTGATGCGATAGACCAGCACGTCGCGATCGACCGCAAGCGCGGGATCGTAGGGAACGCGGTCGCCGTTGCCGTCGTCGGGACGGTCGGCGACGGCCAGCGGCGAGCGCTCCTCGATGCCTGCCATCTCCGCCATGCGATGGATGAACAGCACCGCGCCGAGCACGAAGCCGACCAGGATGCCTTCGGTCAGGTCGCGGAAGATCGTCAGCAGGAAAGTCGCGAGCAGCACCACGGCATCGCCCCATGACGAGCGCAGCAAGGTGCCGAACTCGTGCTTCTCCGCCATGGTCCAGGCCACCACGACCAGCACCGAGGCGAGCGCGGCGAGCGGGATGTAGCTCGCGAGCGGCGCCGCAATCAGCATGAACAGCAGCAGGAAGACCGCATGCAGCATCCCCGCGAGCGGCCCGCGGGCGCCGGCGCGGATGTTGGTGGCGGTGCGCGCGATCAGACCGGTGACGCAGATGCCGCCGAACAGCGCCGAGCCGATATTGGCCGCGCCTTGCGCCACCAGCTCGCAATTGGAGCGGTGACGGCGCCCGGTCATGCCGTCGGCGACCACCGCAGACAGCAGCGATTCGATCGCGGCCAGCAGCGCGAACGCGATCGCGTCCGGCAGCACGGCGGTCGCCTTCGCAAGCGAGAACGCGGGCAAGGCCGGCGAGGGCAATTCGCGCGGAATGCCGCCGAAGCGCGAGCCGATAGTCTCGACCGGCAGCGAAAACACCGCACACGCGACGGCCGCGAACACGACCGCGATCAGGATACCGGGCCAGGACGGCCGCCAGATCCGCAAGGCCGCGATAATGGCGATGCTGACGACAGCGACCGCGACCGCGGATGGATTGAGGGTATCGAGGCTGCCGGCGAGCGCGAGCAGCTTGGGCACGAATTCGCTGGGCTCTTTGCCCGCGAGCGTGATCCCTGCGAGATCGCGGAGCTGGCTGGCGAAGATGATCACGGCGATGCCGGCGGTGAAACCGACCGTCACCGGATAGGGAATGAACTTGATGTAGGTGCCGATCCGCAACATCCCCGCGGCGATCAGGAACAGGCCCGCCATCATGGTGGCGAGGATGACGCCGTCGACGCCATGGCGCTCCGCGGTCGCGGCGACCAAGACGATGAACGCGCCGGCGGGACCGCCGATCTGGAACCGGCTGCCGCCCAGCAGCGAGGCGATGAAGCCGCCGACCACGGCAGTGTAAAGGCCGCGGTCCGGCGTCACGCCCGAGGCGATCGCGATCGCCATCGACAGCGGCAGCGCCACGATCGCAACGGTCAGGCCGGCGAAGACGTCGGCGCGGAAATCCTCGAGGCCGTAGCCTTCACGCCAGACGGTGACGAGCTTCGGCAGATACAGTTCGGCAAAGGTCGGCTGACGCGGCTGGTGCAGCCGGCCCGCGTGATCACTCGTGATGCTCATCTCGGCAAATTGCTCCGCTGCCCCCCGATGCTCCCAAGCATCGTGCGTCCCGTGTTGCGACCGATGCGCCAGCCCATCCTGATCCCGAGCGCGATCAACGCGCCCCGATCATGCTCCGACACGGCGTGGCGGTCCGGGCTCCCTCAGGCGAACGCCACGCCCGCCGCCGTCGCTGCGGACCTGCTCGCCGATCAGCTCGACACCGGCCCGCTCGAACGCCTCGACCACCTTGATCAGGGTCTCGACCACGCCACGCACATTGCCGGTCGAAGCCTCCATCCGCTGGATGGTCGGCAATGACACACCGGCAAGCTCGGCCAGGGTTTTCTGGTCAATGCCGAGCAGCGCGCGGGCTGCCCGCATCTGGAATGACGTGATCACCTCGACCTCACTTACCAGAACCCATAAATAATATTTAGAACATATACAATGATATAAAATACATCATTTGGCGGCAAGCGCAAGTGGCTGCCTGTCTGTCTCCTCCGGTATTGCGAGGAGCTCTGGCGACGAAGCAATCCAAGCTGTTTCCGCCGAGACAGCCTGGATAGTTTCGCTTCGCACGCAATGACGGTGGTTTGGGCGCCGGCGCGGCCTGAATGACAGGCGCACCCCCCACACCACGCGCCCTCCCCGTTAGAACGGGGAGAGGCGTGAGAGAGAGCGGTGCCTCCCTTACTGCGCGCCCCTTACGAGGCGAGGGACAGCTTCACGCCGCGTGCTGATGCGCGGCGATGATCTGGTCGGCGGCGCGGCCGGTGACTTCGGCCATGTGGTCGAACTGGCGCGTGAAGCTGCCGGCGCCGGCAGTGGCCGAGCGCAGCTCCACGATCAGCTCGCCGATCTCGGCTTCCGGCATCATGGCGCGGACGCAGTCCCAGCCGCTCCAGCCCTCGCGGGTGTCGAAGCCGAGGATCTGGCCGCGCCGCGCCGACAGGATCGCGTTGATCCTGGCGGTGGCCTCGGTCGGGCATACGATCTCGACCACGTGGATCGGCTCCAGCAGCACCGGCTGGCATTGCGGCAGGCCTTCGTTGAGCCCGATCCGCGCCGCCGTGCGGAAGGCGAGATCGGAGCTGTCGACGCTGTGATAGGAGCCGTCGGTCAGCGTCACCTCCACGTCGGTGACGGGGAAGCCGAGCGGACCGCGCGCCAATCCGTCGACGACGCCTTCTTCGACCGCCGGGATGTAGTTGCGCGGCACGGCGCCGCCCACCACCTTCTCGGCGAACTTGAAGCCGTTGCCGCGCGGCAGCGGCTTGATGTCGAGCACGACGTCGCCGAACTGGCCGTGGCCGCCGGACTGCTTCTTGTGCCGCCCGCGCTGAGTGATCGGCTTGCGGATGGTCTCCTGGTAGCCGATCGCGGGCGGATGCGAGGTGACCTTGACACCGAAGCGGTCGCGCAGCCGCTCGCCGGCGACGCGCAAATGCATTTCGCCCTGCCCCCACAAGACGGTGTCGTGGGTCTGGGCATTCTGCACGACGACCAGGGAGGGATCCTCCTCGTGCAGCCGCGCCATCGCCTGGCCGAGCTTGACGTCGTCCTTGCGATCGGCCGCCGCGATCGAAATCGCGAGCACCGGGGGCGTCGGCTCGATCGTGATCAATGCCGCGGGCGGCGTCTTGCCGTTCGAGATCGTGTCGCCGGTCTTGATCGGATCGAGCTTGGCAAGCGCCACCGTGTCGCCGGCCTCTGCCGCGGCGCGCTTGGTGTCGTAGGCGCCGTTGACGGCGAGGATGCCTGAGATCCGCCCCGCACCTCCGGAGGACGATTGCAGCGTCGCGCCGTCGTCGAGGTGGCCGGCGAGCAGCCGCGTCAGCGACAGCTTTCCGCCATGCTGCGAATGCAGCGTCTTGAACACATAGCCGAGCGCGTCCTTGCTCTCGGGCACGCCGAGGCGTTTTGCGGTCTGTGCGATGCCGGGCGCTTCGTGACGCAGCGCCTTCATCAGGCGCAGCACGCCGTTCTCGCGCGCGGCGGCGCCCAGCAGCACCGGACAGATCAGCCCGTCGCGCAATTCGCGGGCGAGGTCGTCGAACACCGCATCGCGCGGCGGCTGGATGTCTTCGAGCAATTGCTCCATCAGCGCATCGTCGTGATCGGCGAGCTTCTCCAGCATCGAGAAGCGGGCTTCCTTCTCGCGATCGAGATCGCCGCCTTCGAGCGCGACCACCTCGGAGGCCTTGTGCTCGCGATAGATGAAGGCGCGCTCCAGCGCGAGGTCGACGAAGCCCTCGATCAGCTCGTCCTTCCAGATCGGGATCTGGCGCAGCACCAGCGGCACGCGGGAGGCGGGCTGCAGCATCGCGAGCGTCTCGCGGATGCGCTGGCTGGCGCGGTCGATCTTGTTGAGGAACAGGAAACGCGGGATCTTCAGCTCCTCCAGCTCGCGCAGGATGATCTGAAGCTGCGGCAGCTTCTTCTCGTCGGCCTCGCAGACCACGATGGCGGCGTCGACCGCGGGCAGCGCGGCGCGCATGTCGTGGGCGAACTCGACGGAACCGGGGCAATCGAGGAAGGTGTAGCTGTCGCCCATGAAATTCGTGGTGGCGGCAGTCAGCCCGACGGTCATCTTGTGATGACGGGCCTCCGGCGTGGCATCGCCGACGGAGGTGCCGGCATCGACGCTGCCGGCGCGCGGGATTGCGCCCGTTCGCGCCAGGATCGCTTCGAGAAGTGTGGTCTTACCGCTTTGGAAAGGGCCCACCAGCGCGATGCACCGTGGACCTCGGGGACTTCTGACGTCTTGTCCCATTTCGCCGCCTCCTTGATGTGGAGCTCGGCCCGTGATTGGGTCGGCAAACGCAGATGCTCTGCCCCTCCCCGAGATTTGGCAAGCATCAAACGTCGCTGCGGTGCGTCGTCAGTTCGATCAAGTCTTATAATTCCAAAAGCCGTCGGCGCCGTGTTCCACCTCTCCCGAAGGGAGAGGTCGGATTGCATCGAAGATGCAATCCGGGTGAGGGGTTACAGTCTCACCGAACGCTGCGGCCCCCCCCCCGGATTGCTGCGCAATCCGACCTCTCCCCGCTGGGGAGAGGTGACGAGAGGGCCTCGCCCGCAATATGCTTTAACGGCCCGGACGGAGTTCCAGGCTCTCGAGGCCGGCGGCGATGTTGAACCCGACCTGGCCCTGCACGCTGAGCGGCTGGAGCGCGATCGAATTGTTGGAGCCGCCGACCAGCACGTTGCCGCCGAGACCGACGCCGACCGAGGCGCTGCCCTGCGCGCCCACATAATTGCCGGAGAGGTCGCCGGGGCCGAGCCGGTCGACCGGTGCGAACACGCCCCACGCGAGCGCAGTCTCCTGGGTGATGCCGATGTCGAGGCCGACCTTGCGGATCGTCGCGACGTAGCGGTCATCGGGCAAGCCGTCGGCGCGCAGCACGCAGCCGAGATGAGTCACCGATCCCACGATGAAGCCGACGCTGGCACCGCCGCGGCATTCCAGTACGCCCACCCGCGCCATCCGCTGCTGCGCGCTGGTATTTGCGACGGAGGCAACGAGGCCGGCAGCGATGAGGCCGGCGAAGAGAAACGAACGGCGCATGAATATCTCCCGCGATGATGTGATGCGAGCAGAGAGAGCGCCCCACCCGTGTTGCGCGATGGTCTATGCCACAACAGCCGCGGCCGTGCCAGATCGCACGCCGCAAATCGGTGCGCGGTCTTGCCTTCTCCCCTTGTGGGAGAAGGTGGCGCGAAGCGCCGGATGAGGGGTTGTCTCCGCGAAACGCTGTCGCGAGAGAATCACACGCCGAGAGAACCCCTCACCCGTCTCGCCGCTTCGCGGCGATCCACCACAAGGGGAGAGGGGTTCACCTCACTTGCCGCAACAGTCTCAGCGCAGATTGCCGCAGAAGCGTTGGATGCGCTTGCAGGCGTCTTCGAGGTCCGAGGTCTTGGTCGCATAGGAGATGCGGAATGCAGGTCCGAGGCCGAAGGCCGAGCCCTGCACCACCGCGACGCCTTCGGTCTCGAGCAGCTCGGTGACGAAGTCCTCGTCATTGCCGATCACCTTGCCCGACGGCGCGGTCTTGCCGATCGTGCCAGCGCAGGACGGATAGACGTAGAAGGCGCCCTCGGGACGCGGGCACTCGATCCCCTTGGCCTGGTTGAGCATGGAGACGACGAGGTCGCGCCGCTCCTTGAACACCTTGTTGTTGGCGGGGATGAAGTCCTGCGGACCGTTCAGAGCTTCCACCGCTGCCCACTGGGCAATCGAGGACGGGTTCGAGGTCGATTGCGACTGGATCGTTGCCATCGCCTTGATCAGTTGCGCCGGACCGCCGGCATAGCCGATGCGCCAGCCGGTCATGCAATAGGCCTTCGACACGCCGTTCACGGTGAGCGTGCGGTCGTAGAGTTTCGGCTCGACCTGCGCGACCGTGGTGAACTGGAAGTCGTCATAGACGAGGTGCTCGTACATGTCGTCGGTCATCACCCAGACATGCGGATGCTTCACCAGCACGTCGGTGAGCGCCTTCAGCTCCGAACGCGTGTAGGCCGCGCCGGTCGGGTTCGAGGGCGAGCACAGGATCACCCATTTGGTCTTCGGCGTGATGGCGCGCTCGAGCGCCTCGGCCTGCAGCTTGAAACCGGTCGCGGCGGTGCAGACCACGGGCACCGGCTCACCGCCGGCGAGCGCCACCATCTCGGGATAGCTGACCCAATACGGCGCGGGAATGATCACCTCGTCGCCCGGATTGATGGTGGCCATCAATGCGTTGTAGAGCACCTGCTTGCCGCCGGTGCCGACGATGATCTGGTTCGGCTTGTAGGTGACGCCGTTCTCGCGCTGAAACTTGGCGATGATCGCCTCCTTCAGCTCGGGAATGCCGTCGACCGCGGTGTACTTGGTCTTGCCGGCTTCGATGGCGTGGATCGCCGCCAGCTTGATGTTGGCGGGCGTGTCGAAGTCGGGCTCGCCGGCCCCCAGGCCGATGACGTTGCGGCCCGCCGCTTTCAGCGCGCGTGCTTTATCCGTGACCGCGATGGTCGCGGACGGCTTCACACGGTCGAGCGCAGCGGCAAGGAAGGACATCGTCATCTCCTGACAAGCGTCGTGAAACCTTTCGCCTCACGACTCCGATTGTGGGAATGCAGCCACCCTAAAACGTGAGCCGCTGCACCGCAAGAAACTTCGGCCCGATCCCGAGAAAGTTTACGGATCTGGAGCGGGTCGAGGCAGCATTCCCGCAATTTTCCGCAAACCTGCCGCGCAAACCCCTCATATCCGGCAAGGCTTGTCCTCGGAGCAATTTCAGGCCGTTCGCGATCGAGCAGACGGCCCATGCCTGGGCTCGCCATCGTCGCTGGAGCTTGGCTGGCTCGACACCAAGTGCCGAGCGCGACCTCGGCGTAACGGGTCAGTGCCGGCCAATACGATGTGAAGTTTCAGCGCCTCGTAACTGCCGCTCAGCCATTCACACAAGTGCGCGCGAGGATATGTCCCCGCGTTGACGCAAGCGTGAACTGATTTGCATGGCCACGCGGAAATGATCTTCCGCTGCATTGCAATGCGGTAGGGTTTTCGAATTTTTCTATTGGCTGACCCTTGCGGCGGATTCGCATCGGCATCATTGTTTAGCCGCGCTCAGGGGCAACGAGCGCCGCGTCTCCCGTCTTCGGAATCGAACTCCAGAATGTACAAGCTCTATTCGATGCAACGCTCCGGCAACAGCTACAAGGTCCGCCTTGCGCTGGCGCTGCTCAATCTGCCCTACGAAGCGATCGAGGTGGACATTCTGCGCGGCGAGAGCCGCACGCCGGACTTTCTGAGCAAGAACCCGTCAGGACAGGTGCCGCTGCTCGAGGTCGGCGATGACCGTTATCTCGCCGAGTCCAACGCCATCCTCTGGTACGTCGCCGTTGGCACTCCGCTGGCGCCCGAGAATCGCATCGACCGCGCCGAGGCGCTGCAATGGATGTTCTTCGAGCAGCACGCGCTCGAGCCGAACATCGGTGCCGCCTATTTCTGGCTGTCGCTGGTCAAGGGCGGCCGCGACCTGCAGACCCATTCGCTGGAAGACTGGATGGAGCGCGGCTATGGCGCGCTCCAGGTGATGGAGAATCACCTGAAGACCAACGCCTATTTCGCCGCGCGCCAACTCACGGTCGCCGACATCGCGCTGTACGGCTACACCCACCTGGCCGACCGCTGCGACTTCGATCTTTCAACCTTTCCGGCAATCCGGGACTGGCTGAAGCGGGTGGAATCCGCGCCCGGCTTCGTGTCGATGGACTGGCGACCGGCCGACGTGGACGACCCCGCCAGCATTGCCGCCAGCGCATGACCTGCCCCGCCCCGCTGCCCTGGGGAATAGCGGGCATAAAGGTATTATTTGCCGCATTCCGGCCATTTTCAGTAGGATAGCCGCCGCAATGTTGCCGGCTCGAGCTGGGAAATTGTGGAACGTTGCGGGTGATTCGCTCGCGCGTTGAAGGATTTAGACCATGACACGGGCGTCCGGCACGGCCGGCTTTCAGGGCCATCCCGCTACCGTCGCGTCTTCCCGGCTGACCAACGCGGTTGCGGCCTCGCTCGCCGTCGCCGCACTCTCGCTGTGCCTGATCGTCACCCTGACGGTGCTGTCGACCAAGGCGACCATGGCGATGGGCCTGCCGGTCTGATTCCCGTTTCATCCCGGTCCTGTCTTCAAGGCGCCGCATGCCCCGCGCCGGCCGGCATCGCGACAGGACCTCGATGAAATCACCTGTGGTAGTCGTTGCAATCACCTTGACTGCGGCCATCCTGGTCGCGGCGTCATTGTTGATCGTCGTCGGTACGCGCAAGGCGCCGGGGACGTCGACGCTGAATGCGCCTGCGCTGCAACAGCCGCTCAAGCACACGCAGCTCAAGCACACGCACTTGGCTTAAAATCATCCGAAAGCCTTAGGCTTGCGAGCAAGCGCGCCCTAAGCACACTGCACGAATCCGCATCGCAACAGCGCAACGATCAGTCAGACTTGCGGTCTTACCTCCGTCGTGAGGGCGAGACTGTCCATGCGGTTCGGATGGCGTGCGATCTCCGGTCCGGTGCTGACGGCAGCAACCCTGCTGCTGGCGATGCCGTTCGATCGCTTGATCCCCCCGCCCACGCCGGCGCCGCTGCTCGTCGGTATCGTAGCGCTCGCCGGCGCATTGTCGGGTCTCGGCTCCGCCGTCACCAGCGCAGCCATCGCGGTGTCCGGTGCAACGCTGCTCGTGATCGGCCGCCACGGCGTTTCCGCCTCCATCGCCGATCTGGTCCAGCTCGCCCTCCTGGCCGTCACCGCTGCCGGCACCGCCGGCATCACCGGCCTGATGCGCCAGCGGCTGCTCGGCACGTTCGCGGCCGAGCGCCGAAGCCACGCCACCGCCGTGCGGCTGTCGGCCGCGCTCGACCAGGTCGATATCGGCATCGTGCTGCTCGATGCCGAGACACGCGCCGAGTTCATCAACCGCGCGTTCCGCGATTATTTCGCCTTGCCGGACCAGATCGCCGACGGCAAGCCGCCCTTCATCGCGCTGATGTATCACGGCCGCGACACCGGTGCGTTCGAGCTGCCCGAAGACGAGCTCGGCACGTTCATCGCGCAGCGCATGGAGATGGTGCGGACCGGCGATGCCACGCCGATCAACATCGCCCTGCGCAGCGGCGACGTGCTGCGCTTCGCCTGCACGGCGCTGCCGGACGGCGGACGGATGCTCAGCTACACCCCGGTGACCGACCTCGTGCGTCACACCGATGCGCCGTCACGCGCCGACTATTACCGCTCGCTGCGCGATCCCACCGCCCGCGGCCTGATCCGGTATCTGCGCGTCGCGGAGTGATGCAACTGCGCGATTGATCGCCGCACCGATCATCCCGTATGAAAGACGCTTCATCGATCGCGGAAATCCACATGTCCCTCACCGTTCGCTCCGTCACCAGGCAGGACTATGATCAATGGCTGCCGCTATGGGACGGCTACAACGCCTTCTACGGCCGCTCCGGCCCGACCGCGCTCGCTCCCGAGATCACGCGCATGACGTGGCAGCGCTTCTTCGATGCCTACGAGCCCGTGCATGGCCTCGTCGCCGAGAGCGACGGCAAGCTGCTCGGCATGACGAACTACCTGTTCCATCGCAGCACCACGGCGATCGAGCCGTCCTGCTATCTGCAGGATCTGTTCACGCTCGAAGCCGCGCGCGGCAAGGGCGTCGCCTCGGCCCTGATCCACGGCGTCTACGAACGCGCAAGGCTGGCGGGATCGCCACGCGTCTACTGGCAGACGCACGAGACCAACCTGACGGCACAGCGCCTGTACGACAAGGTCGCGGAGCGTTCCGGCTTCATCGTCTATCGCAAGCTGTTCTGAGCCTTGCGCGCACCCTGTGGATAACTCCAGCTGTCACCGGCGCGTAACATAGCGGGGCTACGCTGCCCCTGCGTCTGATCTGGCCCCCCGTCACCGGTCAAGCGCCCCAAAGCGGTCCCCGTCAGTCGCCGCGTCTGACCGGGGCCGCATTTTTTTTGTCCGCATGGCAGCAGCGCGGGCGGACTTCTTGCTGGTGCAGCGCACCGCGGCCAGAATGAGCGCCCTCTTCTGACAGGATCATCTCAATGGAAATTCGCAATCTCGGCGCCTCCGGCCTTCGCGTGTCTGCGGTCGGGCTTGGCTGCAACAATTTCGGCCAGCGCACCGATCTGGAGACCTCGCGCAAGGTGATCCATCGCGCCCTCGATCTCGGCATCACGCTGTTTGACACCGCCGACATCTATGCCGGCATGGGCGGCTCGGAGACGGTGCTCGGCACCGTGCTCGGCGACCGCCGCAAGGACATCGTGCTCGCCACCAAATATGCCAAACCGATGGCGACCGACGGCACCAGGCAGGGCGCCTCGCGCCGCTACATCATGGAGGCCGTGGAAGCGAGCCTGAAACGGCTGAAGACCGACTACATCGACCTCTACCAGCAGCACGATTACGATCCGCTGACGCCGATGGAGGAGACGTTGCGCGCGCTCGACGATTTGATCCGGCAGGGCAAGGTCCGCTACATCGGCAATTCCAACTTCCCGGCTTGGCGGATCGCGGAAGCCGAGTTCACCGCGCGCGCGATGAATGTCAGCCGCTTCGTCTCGTGCCAGGACGAATACAGCCTCCTGGTGCGCGACATCGAGAAGGACCTGCTGCCGGCGGCGCAGGAGTACAGGCTCGGCCTATTGCCGTTCTTCCCGCTCGCCAGTGGTCTGCTCACCGGCAAGTACCAGCGCGGCGCCGCGGCCCCCGCCGACACGCGCTTTGCCAAGGCACCGGCACTGCGCGACCGCTACGTCACGCCGCGCAACGAGGACATGGTCGAGAAGCTCCAGGCCTTCGCCAAGGCGCGCGGCCGCAGCATGCTCGAGCTCGCCTTCTCCTGGCTCGCCGCGCGCCCGCAAGTGTCGAGCGTGATCGCCGGCGCGACCCGCGTCGAGCAGATCGAGGAGAACGTCAAGGCGATCGCCTGGAAGCTCGGCGCGGACGAGATGGCCGAGATCGACAGGATCACGCTGGGTTGAAACCCGCGACCTATTACTTCGCGCCGCCCACCGTCTGTATCACCTCGAAGCCCTCGAACTGGGGATGACCGAGGTAGGCCGGCTTGGTGTCGCCGGCCCGCGCATGCGCGGCGCGAAACGCCTCCGACTTGGTCCAAGCCTCGAACGCCGCATGGTTCGCCCAGACGGTGTGCGAGGCATAGAGCGTGTGGTCCTCGGCTTCCGGCCCGCGCAGCAGATGGAATTCGACGAAGCCCGGCACCTTGTCCAGGTGCGTGTCGCGCGTGAGCCAGACCTGCTCGAAGGCGGCCTCGGAGCCCTTGACGACACGGAAGCGGTTCATGGCGATGTACATGGGGGGTGATCTCCTGGTGCTCGGCTCATCATGTCGTCATTCCGGGATGCGCCGCAAGGCGCAGGCCCGGAATCCATAATCTCGATAGGGAGTATGGATTCTCAGGTGCGCAATTGCGCACCATAGTTCGCGCCAAGAGGCGCGCCCCGGAATGACGGTGTTTGTGGGTTAGGTCACAAGCCCCTTCATCGGCCTTGCGCTTGCGCTGTCCGGAAACACCGTCTCGGCCAGCACGCGGTCGGACAGGCCGAACTGGTCCTGCAGCACGCCTTTGATCACGGAGCGCAAATCCGTGGTCGGCTTGAGGTCGCGGCCGTCGTGGAGGTTCGCAAGCTTGAGGCCCGGCCAGTCCGCGACGACGCGGCCGCCCTTCACCGCGCCGCCGGCGAGCAGCGCGATCGTGCCGGTGCCGTGATCGGTGCCGTCGGTGCCGTTGATGCGCGCGGTGCGGCCGAATTCGGTGGCGACGACGACCACGCTGTCGCGCCAGCGCTCTCCCAGGCCGCTTTCGAATTCGGCGAGCGCGCCGTCGAGCCCGCCGAGCAGAAAGGCAAGACGCCCCACAGGGCCGCCTTCATTGGCATGGGTGTCCCAGCCGTCGAAGGCGAGCGCTGCGATGCGCGGGCCGTCGTCCGCCGCCATCAGCTTGGCCGCGCCGCGCGCGACCTGGCGCATCTGCGCCACCGCATTGCCGGGCTTGCGTTTCATGTCGTCGCCGCTCGCGGCCTTGTCGAGCTGGAGGCCCTGCGACAGCGCCGTCGCCAGCGCGGGATCGCGGTGACGGTAGAGATCGACGAGGCGCATCGCGGTGTCGTCATCCGCCTGCGGCAGCGCCACCGGCGCCCATCCGACGGTCGGCGCGTTGCCACGCAGCACCAGCGGCGTGGTGGGTCCGACCGCAAGACCGCTCGATACGCGCTCGCCGCGCGGCAGCGCCTCCAGCGCGCGGTTGAGCCAGCCGGACTGCACGCGGCCCGGCCCGGCATAGCCGCTTTCGAGCACGTCCTGTCCGTCGAAATGCGAGCGATCGCGATAGGGCGTCGCCACCGCATGGATCACCGCCGCGTGGCGATCGCGATACATGCGCGAAAATTCCGGCATGGCCGGATGCAGCGCGAAGAAGGAATCGAGCGGAATCGCGGGATGGGCGCCGTCCGCGCCGAGCGCGATCGAGCCGTGCAGGCCGGCATAATCGGGATCGCCGATCGGCGCGACGGTCGAAAGCCCGTCGAGCGCCCCGCGCAGGATCACCACGATCAGCCGGGGATCGCGCCCGTCGGCCGCGCGTGCGAATTTCGGCAGGTAAGCCCAGGCCGCGAACGCGGCGCCGCCGAGCAAGAGACCGCGGCGCGAGGTGAGGAGCCGGTTCTCGACGCAGTCGATCATGATCATCTCCTCTGCATTTCCGGCGACATCAGCAGCAGCGCCAGCGCCTGCTGCCGCGACTCCGCCCGTTCGACGGTTCTGCGCGTTTCGATCGAGGCCGCATCGGCCGCCGCGAATTCGAGAAGGTCGAGCGGGTCGATATTGCTGCCGAGCCGCGCGCCGATCTGCGCGGCGATATCGAGCCTGAGCTTGATGCCTTCAGGCGCGGCCCAGGCGGCATTGGTGTCGGGAAAGCCGTTGGGGCCGGGCGGCGACCATAGCGGCTGACCGAGCAGGTTGAGGCCGTTGAGATAGCGACCCGGGTCCTCCGGCACCTGCGCGAGCAGCCGGCCGCTCGCGACCAGGAAATCGTAAGGCGAGCGCATCTTGGTCAGCGGCGCCCTCCACGCTTCATCGGCATCGACCAGCGCCATGGCAAGTGCCTTGAGATCGCCGTCGGTCTTGACGAAGACGTCGCGCAGCCGCGCGACCAGCCCCGGCGGCGGATCGTCGGCAACGAAGTGACGAGCGAACTTGCTGGCGATGAAGTTCGCGCTCGAGGGATGCCGCGCGATGTCGGCGAGCGCGGCCTCGCCCTGCGCGAGCCCCGCCGCCTCGTAGGTCTTGCCGAGCAGCACCTGCGGCCCCGGCTGGTGCGCATTGGCGTTGAACACGAAGGCGCCGGGGGGCCCGAGCTGGCCCTTTCGTCCGGCGAAGGTCCAGCCGGTGATGATGCGCGCGAGCGAGGTGACGTCGTCCTGCGTATAGCCGCCGCCGACGCCGAGCGTATGCAGCTCCATGATCTCGCGCGCGAGATTTTCGTTCAGGCCGCGCTTGCGATTCTGGCCGGCGCGCGAGTCCGGGCCGAGCGATTGCTGGTTGTCGAGGAAGAACAGCATGGCCGGATGCTGTTCCACCGCCCTCAGCATGTCGGCGAAGCGCCCGAGCACGTGCGGCCTGATCGCCTCGCGCTCGAACGCGCCCGCCCAGATTCGCGCCAGCTCGCCCTTGCTCGCCGAGATGCAGAAATGGTTGGACCAGAACACGACGAGCCGTTCGGTGAAGCCGCACTCTGCCAGCGTCGCGCGCTGCAACCGCGCCAGCGCTTCAGCGCGGAAGGTCTTTTGAATGACGTTGAGCGGCTGCGGCGCAGGCTTCTGTTCGGTCGGCGCCGGCATGTCGGCGGACGCGGCGGTCTTTGCCGCCTCGCGCGCCTGCTTGACCTGATCCTGATAGGCGAAGACGGCCTGCCCCAGCTGCGGCGTCGATTGCAGACCGGGCGCCTCCAGCAGCACGCCGCTCGGCCGCGCGAGCTCCGCCTTCACGAAGCCGCGCGGATCCGAGCTTGCGTTGATCAGATCGCCCGAGGCGCCGCCGCGGGCACCGAAGCCGAAACGGTTGAGCGCAACGAGCGCGGCTTGCGAATCGCGGGCCATCGATTTGTCCTTCGCGTGCCGGGAGCCGCTTTCCGAGTCCGCGCGCGACGCCTAATATACCGCAACGACGCATGAACCCGACATGAAAATCACGGCGAAGCTTCGGCGCAAATCATGACAAATCCGAAAGAATCCTCACCGCCGAAACCGCGCCGGCTCGTCTGCTCACGCTGCGGCACCGAGTTTGGTTGCGATCTCTCGGGCAATTGCTGGTGCGCGGAAGAGGTTGCGAAACTACCGATGCCGGTCGCCGGCGAGGATTGCCTGTGCCGGGAGTGCCTGCGCAAAGCGGCGGCAACGGCAGTATCGTAGAGCCTGTGAGCCATTTGGGCATTTGACATCAAAGTGGGGTGAGCGCCGGTCCCGTTGATGTCAGGACATCGGTATCGGATGTCGGGTATGGCTGTGCTGCCTATGCTTTTGCGAGCCGGTGTGGGGCGCGGTTCCTACGTCGGTGCTCAAGGCACAGGTGGGCAAGGCTGCTCCCGGCGGATCGGCCCGCACGGCCAGTCTACTCCAAAAGGCCGTCTCGAACCTCTCAAGGGTACAGGGTGGGCAAAGCGAAGCGTGCCCACCATATGCTCGTTACGTGAAAGGTGGTGGGCACGGCGCTTTGCGCCTTTGCCCACCCTACGAGATCAAGCGTGCCGCACGAGATCCCGGACGCGCGTCAAGCGCGCTCCGGGATTACGTGCTTTCGCGCGTCACTTCTCCCTGAACGCGCGCATCAGCTGGTCGTGCAGCGGCTTCATCAGATAGGACAGCATGGTGCGGTCGCCGGTCTGGACGAAGGCTTCCACCGGCATGCCGGGAATCATCTTGACGTCGCCGAGACGGGCGATCTCTTCCGCCGGCATCGAGACGCGGATGGTGTAGTAGCTCTGCCCGGTGCGCTGGTCGGTGGTTACGTCGGGCGAGACGCGGCTGACGAGGCCGTTGAGCTCGGGCGTGGTGCGCTGGTTGAACGCGGAGAGGCGCAGCAGCGTCTTCTGGCCGATCTGGAGCTTGTCGATGTCGACCGGATTGACCTTGGCCTCGACCTGGAGGTCGTCGGTCTGCGGCACGATCAGCATGAGAGCATCGCCGGCGGTGACGACGCCCCCGACCGTGTGCACGTTGGATTGCAGCACCATGCCGTCCTGTGGCGCGCGGATGTCGATGCGGCGAAGCTGGTCTTCGGCGGCGACCTTGCGCTCGATCAGCTCGCCGATCTTGTCGTTGGTCTCGCGCAGATCCTTGGAGACTTCGCTGACCACGTCCTTGTCGACCTGGATGATCTGCAGCTCGGTCTCGGTGATCTTGCCCTTGGCCTGGGCGCGCGCGGCGATGTACTGCGCGCGCTCGCCGTTGAGACGCGCCGAGTCGCGTTCGAGCTGGGTCAGGCGCGAAAGCTGCACCAGACGCTTGTCGTAGAGATCGCGCACGCCGGTGAGCTCGTTCTGCACCAGCGCGATCTCCTGATCCTTGGCCTTCTCCTGGGCGCTGAGACCGGCGATCTCCTCGTTGAGCTGGGTGATGCGCTCGCGCAGCTGCGCCTTCTGTCCGGCACGGCCGTTGACGCGGACGTCGAACAGCTTGGTTTCGGCGGAGAGCAGCAGCTTGACGTCGGGATCGCCAGCGCGGTCAAGCAGGGTTTGCGGAAATTCGATCCTGTCGACTCCGCGCTGCTCGGCCTGCAACCGGGCCGCGCGCGCCTGCGCGGCGTCGAGATTCTTGGTGACGATGGCAAGGTTGGCCCTGGTGACGGTGTCGTCGAGCCGCACCACGATGTCGCCGGCCTTGACCAGGTCGCCGTCGCGGGCGCGCACCTCGCCGACCACGCCGCCGGTCGGATGCTGCACCTTCTTAACGTTGGATTCGACCACGATCTGGCCCGGCGCGATCAGCGCGCCCGAGATCAGCACCGTCGACGCCCAGCCGCCGAGACCGACGACCAGCACCAGCACGATGCCGAGTCCGAGCAGCAGGTGAAACTTGATCGAGTCCCGGACGGTGTTCTTCGCGGCAGGCTTCGGGCCGCCGATGGCCATCGTGCTCATGGCTTGGTGCTCATGGTTTGGCCACTCCGCCTTCGCTGACGATCTTGATCGGCGCCGGCGGCGTCGCCCGCGGCTGCAGCACCTGGGCCAGCACCTGTTCCT
Source organism: Bradyrhizobium sp. WBOS08 (assembly GCF_024585125.1). Classification (NCBI taxonomy): domain Bacteria; kingdom Pseudomonadati; phylum Pseudomonadota; class Alphaproteobacteria; order Hyphomicrobiales; family Nitrobacteraceae; genus Bradyrhizobium; species Bradyrhizobium sp. WBOS08. The sequence goes on from NZ_CP028988.1 coordinate 1,799,150, forward strand.
TCGGGCCGAACGCCTGCATGCGACCGTCGCGCAGCACCAGGATCTGGTCGACCGCCTCGACGCCGATCGGGCGGTGCGCCACCACGACGACGATGGCGCCGCGCTCGCGGGCGGCGCGGACGGCGCGGGTCAGCGCCTCATCGCCTTCGGTGTCGAGATTGGAGTTGGGCTCGTCGAGCACGATCAGGAACGGATTGCCGTAGAGCGCGCGCGCCAGCGCCACGCGCTGCGCCTGGCCTGCCGAGAGCGCGGTGCCCTGCTCGCCGACCTGCGTGTTGTAGCCCTCGCGCATCTTGATGATCATCTCGTGCACGCCGGCTTCTTTCGCCGCCGCGATGATGGCGTCGGACGTCGCCTCGGGATCGAACCGGCTGATGTTCTGGGCGATGGTGCCGCCGAACAATTCGACGTCCTGCGGCAGATAGCCAATGTGCCGGCCGAGCATGTCGGACGACCATTGATCGAGCGCGGCGCCGTCGAGCCGCACCTTGCCGCGCACCGGCTGCCAGACCCCGACCAGCGCACGGATCAGCGACGACTTGCCGGAGCCGCTCGGGCCGATCACGCCGAGCCCGTTGCCCGCTGTGAGCGTGAAGTTGATGTCCTGCACGATGAGGCGCTGGTCGCCGGGCGGCACCATGGCGACGCCTTCGACCGAGAGCCGGCTGGTGGGTGGCTGCAACTGCGTCGGCATCGCCTGCGCCGGCATTTGCTCCAGCAGGCGGGTGAGGCGATGCCAGCTCTGGCGCGCTGCGACGAAGGATTTCCAGTGCGCAATGGCGAGGTCGACGGGTGCCAGCGCGCGGGCGGAGAGGATCGAACCTGCGATGATGATGCCGGCGGTCGCCTCCTGGTGGATGACGAGATAGGCGCCGACCGCGAGCACGGCCGATTGCAGCATCATGCGCAGCACCTTGGCGACCGCGCCGAGCCCGCCGGCGACGTCGCTGGCGCGCTGGTTGCCGGCGAGATATTTTTCGTTGGCCTCGCTCCAGCGCTGGTTCATCCGGCCGGCCATGCCCATCGACACCATGACTTCGGCGTTGCGGCGGCTGGCCTGGGCGAGATCGTTGCGCTGGGCGGCAAGGCCCATCGCCTCCTTCGCCGGCTGGCGGGACATGAATTCGGTGACCAGGGTCAGGCCGACCAGGATAATGGCGCCGATCAGCGCGGTGACGCCGATCATGACGTGGAAGGCGAAGCAGATGGCGAGGTAGAGCGGCAGCCAGGGCAGATCGAAGAACGCGCTCGGGCCCATGCCGCCGAGGAAGGAGCGGACATTGTCGAGATCACGCAGCGGCTGCAGACCTTCGTTGCGGCTGCCGACCAGCAGCGGCAGGCGCACGATGGTGTCGAACACGCGCTTGTTGAGCGCCTCGTCCAGCGCGGTGCCGATCCGCCCAAGGATCCGGTTACGGATCATGTCGAGCACGCCCTGCGCCATATAGAGGAAGCCGGCGAGGATGATCAGGCCGACCAGGGTCGGAATGCTGCGGCTCGGCAGCACCCGGTCGTAGACCTCCAGCATGAAGATCGACCCGGTCAAATAGAGCAGGTTGATCATGCAGCTCATCAGGCCGACGCCGACGAACGCCGTGCGACAGGCGCGCAAAGCGTCACCGAGCTCTGAACGGCGGACGCCGGAGGCTGCCATCAGTCTGGTCTCTTTCTGGTGGGGCCAAAGCCCCTGATTTCACGGGCAATTCAGGCTACGCGTCCCGAATTAACATCATGTTGGCGCTGCGTCCAACGCGGGCCGGTTCATTCAGAACCCCGATGGGCCACATCTACTCCCGACGGCCGGGCACGCAAGCCCGGTATTTCACAGTCTTTGCGGCTTTTTGGTGCAGAGGTGGCCGCCCCTCCCCAGGTCTGGAAGAGGCGGCAGTTCCGATCGATCGACCCGGGCGGCTGCTAGAGCCGGCCGCCGCCCCGCACCAGCCGCACCACCAGCAGCAGGATGACCGCACCGATGGCGGAATAGACGATCTCGGAGACCAGGCCCGTGCCGAGGCGGATGCCGAGCCTGGGAAACAGAAGGCTCGCCACCAACGCACCGCAGATGCCGATCACGATGTCACCGATCAGGCCGAACCCGGCGCCCCGCACGATCTTGCCGGCCAGCCAGCCGGCGACCAGGCCGACGAACAGGATGACGAGCAGGCCCTCATTGGAAATGTGCATCGGCGCGGTCCCTCTCCTTCAACGCCCGGCATGGAACGGGAACCGGGATGAATGGAGTCTGAATGACATGAGGCTCGCGCTGCCGCGAGCCTGGTTGATCTCGTCCAAAGCTATGACACCGCAGTGAAGGGCTCCGCCAGCACACATCGTGCCGCCCGCCCCGGGCCAACCTCCACATTCGCAGGCAGCCGCTCCAGGCAACGCGGCTCGGCGAGCTTGCAGCGCGGGGCGAAGGAGCAATTGTGGGGCATTTCGGCCAGCGAGGGTGGCGTGCCGGGGATGGTCTCCAACCGCTGGCCGCGCCTGGCGCCGTGGATGGTGGAGGCAAGCAGGCCCTTGGCGTAGGGATGCATGGGGGTGCGGACGATGTCGCGCAAGCTGCCCTGCTCGACGATCTGGCCGGCATACATCACCGCGACACGGTCGCAGATCTCGATGGCGACGCCGATGTCGTGGGTGACGAAGATCACCGACATGCCGAACTCGCGCTGTAGCTCGCGCAGCAAGAGCAGGATCTGGATTTGCACGGTGGCATCGAGCGCCGTGGTCGGCTCGTCCGCCAGCAGGATCTTGGGCCTACAGGCCAGCGCCAGCGCGATCATCGCGCGCTGGCGCATGCCGCCCGACATCTCGTGCGGATAGGCGTCCAGCCGCCGCTTGGCGGAGGGGATGCGCACGACCTCGAGCATCTCGAGTGCACGAGCCCTGCCCTCCGCATAGGTCTTGCCCTCGTGGCGCACGACGCTTTCGGCGATCTGCGCGCCGATGGTGTAGACCGGATCGAGCGCGAGGGCAGGCTCCTGGAAGATCATCGAGACGGTCTGGCCGCGGAACGACGACAATTGCTCGTCGTTCATGGCGAGCACGTCCTGCCCCATGACGTTGACCTTGCCGGAAATCTGCGTGCGCTTCTTCGGCAACAGCCGCATCAGCGCGCGCAGCGTCACGCTCTTGCCCGAGCCGGACTCGCCGAGCAGGCCGAGCACCTCGCCATCACCCAGCGACAGGCTGAGGTCGTTCACGGCATAGACCGTGCGCTCACCGGTGAAGCGGATGTTGAGGCCGGAGATCTCGACGAGCTTGGTCATGACGGCAGTTTCGGCAATCGATCGTGATAATCGGTGACGCGCTGGAAGGCGGCGCCGATGGTGAGCAGGGTCGCCTCGTCGAAGGAGCGGCCGATCAGTTGCATGCCGACCGGCAGGCCGCTCCTGGTGAAGCCGGAGGGCACCGTGAGCGAGGGCAGGCCGAGGAAATTCACCGGGCGGGTGAACAGCGTCAGCCGTTGCAGCAGCGCCGGCGCGTTCGGGCCGCCGCCGACATCGCTCCCCTCGATCGTCGGCGCCGGCACCGGCGAAGCCGGCGCGATCACCGCATCGACGCCTGCGGTTGCGGCGTTGTGTGCAGCCAGCGCGGGGCCGCGCCAGCGCATGGCCTCCAGATAGGTGATGGCGGGAACGGCGAGGCCGTTCTGAAGCCGCATCAGCACCTGCGGGCCATAATCCTGCGGGCGCTCGATCATCCAGCGCTTGTGGAAGGCGGCAGCTTCCGCGGCGAGCACGAGCTGGCTCGCCGAGGACAATTGCCGCTGATCCGGCAGCTCGACCTTGACGATGTCGGCCCCCTCGCGCTTGAGCAGCGCGATGGTCTCGTCCAGCACGCGCGCGACCTCGGCGTCGAGATCGTCGACGTAGAACGAGGCGGGCACGCCAATCCTGAGGCCTTTTAGCGAGCCCTTGGTGGCGGCGACGTAATCCGACAGCGGCTCGCGGCTGCACGTCGAGTCGGCGGGATCGGGACCGGCCATCAGTGCCAGCAACAGCGCACAATCTTCGGCGGTGCGAGCCAGCGGACCAACCGTGTCGAGCGATTGCGACAGCGGCATCGCGCCAGCGCGGCTGACACGGCCGACCGTGGTCTTCAGCCCCGTCACGCCGCAGAAATGCGCGGGCATGCGGATCGAGCCGCCGGTGTCGGAACCGAGCGCCGCATAGGTCAGCCGCGCCGCGACTGCAGAGCCAGAGCCCGACGACGAGCCGCCGGTGATGTGGGCGACGTTCCAGGGATTGCGCACCGCGCCGTAATGGGCGTTGTGGCCGGTCGGGCCATAGGCGAATTCGGCCAGGTGTAGCGTGCCGAGGCGGACCTGGCCGGCATCCTTGAGCCGTTGCAAGGCGGTGGAGGTCACTGATGGCACGAAGTCGCGGCGGATCAGCGAGCCGCAGGTCGCGACGTGACCCGCGTCGTAGTACATGTCCTTGTGCGCGAGCGGCACGCCGTGCAGCGGACCGCGGACCTTGCCCGCAGCGAGCTCGGCATCGGCGGCATCGGCCGCCTTCAGCGCGGATTCTCCCTCAATCGACATGAAGGCGTTGAGATGCGGCTGCCATTGCGCGATACGGTTGAGCAACGCGCGCGTCGCCTCATGCGAGGACAGCTGCTTCATCGCGATCGCACGCGCGACCTCGGTGAGCGTCATCAGTGCGGGCTCAAGACTCATTTCGACACCTTCTGCGTCTGCACGATCGGGTAGAGCGCGGGCTCGAGATCGAACGGCAGCGTACCGGCGATGGTCGCAAAGCCTTCGAAGGCAGGTCCGATGGAGTTGGAGATGCGGGTCGCGGTCTCGTCGTCCACGGGCACGCCGGCGATTTGCGCGATGGGCTTGATCTCTTTGGGTGTCGGTCTCGTCATGCGGTCTTCTCCCTGGGCGCGCGGCTATGGCCAGAACCCGGAATCGCCATGTAACACGCGGCCTCGTGGCCCATCTTATCCAGCGCCGTCAGCTTTGGTGTCGCATTTGCGCAGAGCGGCTCCGCAAACGGACAACGGGTGTGGAAGCGGCAGCCCGGGGGCGGGTCGATCGGGTTCGGCGGATCGCCCGTGATCGGTGGCGTCTCGGTGCGCCTGTCGGGGTCTGAGGACGGCATCGCGGCCAGCAATGCGCGGGTGTAGGGATGTGCGGGACGATCCCAGACCTGGTCGACCGGACCGAGCTCGACCACCTCGCCGAGATACATCACCAGGACCCGATCCGAGATGTAGCGGACGACGTTGAGGTCGTGGCTGATGAAGAGATAAGTCAGGCCGAACTCGCGCTTGAGATCGGCGAGCAGGTTGAGCACCTGCGCCTCGACGGATTTGTCGAGCGCGGAGACGGCTTCATCCAGGATCACCAGCCGCGGTGACAGCGCCAGGGCACGTGCGATGTTGACCCGCTGGCGTTGGCCGCCGGAGATCTCGTGCGGGTAGCGATTGGCGAAGGTCTCGGGGCGCAGTCCGACCTTGCCGAGCAGCTCGCGCGCGAGGCTGCGCGCCGCGCCATCGGCCATGCCGTGCACCTTGGGGCCGAAGGCGATCGACTCCTCGATCGTGAGTCGCGGGTTGAGCGAGGCGTAGGAATCCTGGAACACCATCTGCATGCCGCGGCGCAGCTCGCGCAGGCTCAACGACTGTCCCACGGTCATGCCATCATAGATGATGTCGCCGGTATCGCGCGGCATCAGATGCATCAAAAGGCGCGCGGTGGTGGACTTGCCGCAGCCGGATTCGCCGACGATGCCGACGGTCTCCCCCTTGGCAACGGCAAAGGAGACGTTGTCTACGGCACGCACGGTGCGCTTGGCAGCGAACAGCCCGCCCCGCACCGGGAAGTGCTTGGTCAGGCCGTTGACCTGCAGCAGCGGCTGCGCGACGCCCCCGACGTCCTCAACCGGCTCGAGCATTTCGACGGATGTGCTCTCGCTCATGGCAGCAGTCCTTCACCTCTCCCCATCGGGGAGAGGTCGGCGCGAAGCGCCGGGTGAGGGGGCGCGGCAAACTCGGGGGAGCGTAACCCCTCACCCGGATTGCACCTGACGATGCAATCCGACCTCTCCCTTCGGGAGAGGTGAGCGGAGCGCGCGGCGCTAGTCAGCATCTCCATCACCATCTCAGTTCCTGATGTCCATGGCGCTGCGCAGGCCGTCCGAGAGCAGATTGAAGCAGATCGAGACCGCAAAGATCATCGCGCCGGGCAGGGCTGCGACCCAGGGATTGACGTAGATCGCGGTGCGCAGGGTGTTCAGCATCAGGCCCCATTCCGGCTCCGGCGGCTTGGTGCCGAGGCCGAGGAAGGACAGGCCGGCGGCCAGGATCATCGAGACCGAAATGAGACTGGTGGCATAGACGAAGATCGCGCCGAGCACGTTGCCGAGGATGTGCACGCGCATGATGGTGAAGGCGCCGGCGCCCGAGGCCCGCGCGGCTTCGACGAAGTCCATGTTGCGCACGCCGGTGGTGACGCTTTCGGCGACACGGGTGATCTGCGGCACGAACACGACGGTGAGCGATACGATGGAGTTGAGGATGCCGGCGCCCAGTGCGCCGGAGATCGCGATCGCCAGCAGCACGGAGGGGAATGCATAGAATACGTCGACCGTGCGCATGATCGCGGTGTTGAGCTTGCCGCCGACATAACCGGCAATGAGGCCGAGCGAGGTGCCAATGCCGAAGGCGAGGATCACCGGCAGGATACCGATCACCAGCGACAGTCGGCCGCCATAGACCAGCCGCGCCAGCATGTCGCGGCCGAGCTCGTCGGTGCCGAGCGGATAACCAGGCGTGCCGATGTGACGGAGGCGGCGGATCATCGAGCCCTTGTAGGGATCTTCGAGGCCGAGCCAGGGCGCGAAGATCGCCGAGAGGAAGATCAGCAGAAGCACCAGCGCGCAGGCCATGCTGACCTTGTCGCGCCGGATGCGGCGGCCGACGGTCGCCCAATAGCCGCGTGCCTTGGTCGCGGGCGCAGCCTGGAGCGCGGCGTCGGCGGTGGCGGACAGGGGAAGCTCGCTCATCGGCTGGCTCCCGTTGCGCATTGCCCCACTCGGTGCAAGTCCGGAAGGCAGTGCACCTCTCCCGCTTGCGGGAGAGGTCGGCGCAACGCGCCGGGTGAGGGCTCTCTCTTCTGGGGGAGTCTTCCTTGTCGAGGCACCCTCTCCCCAACCCGCTCGCGGGGGAGGGAGCGCACTGCCTTCGCGGCGATAGCTGGGCTCGATTTCATCGTCAGCCCCGCTTGATGCGCGGGTCGATCGCGGCTTGGGCGATGTCGACCAGGAGATTGAGGAAGACGAAGAACAGCGCCAGGATCAGGATCGTGCCCTGCAGCAGCGGCAGGTCGCGCTGGAAGATCGCGGAATTCAGCAGGAAGCCCGAGCCCGGCCAGGAGAACACGGTCTCGATCAGGATCGAGCCGCCGAGCATGTAGCCGAGCTGAAGCCCCATGACGGCCAGCGCGGTCGGCGCGGCGTTCTTGATGACGTGGCGGAACACGCCGGTTTCGCGCAAGCCCTTGGCACGCAGGGCCTCGACGAAATCCTGACTAAGAATGTCGCCGGTGAGCGCACGCACGGTGCGGGTGACGATGCCCATGGGAATCACCGACGTCGTGATCGCCGGCAGCACCAGATATTTCAGATGCGCCCAGTCCCAGGCCCAGGAATTGGAGCCGCTCGGGCCGGCGCCGACCGCGGGCAGCCAGTTCAGCTGCACCGAGAAGATGATGACGAGCAGCATGCCGAGCCAGTAATGCGGCACCGACACGCCGGCGATGGCGAAGGAGGTCGCGACCTTGTCGATCCAGGTCTCGCGGAAATAGCCGGCGATCAGGCCGAGCAGGATGCCCATGGTGAAGCCGATGATGGCGGCCGCGATCGCCAGCGTGACGGTGTTGCCGACCGCGCGCATGACCTCGGCGAGCACGGGGCGTCCCGTCGCGATGGAATTGCCGAGATCGCCATGCAGGGCACGAAGCAGCCAAAGCCCGAACTGCACCGGCAACGGCCGGTCAAAGCCATAGGCGCTGCGCAGCTGCGCGGCGAGCTCCTGCGAGGCATCGGCCGGCAGCACCGCCACGAGCGGATCGCCCGGCGTGATGTGCACGAGCAGGAAGCACACCAGCGCAACGCTGATGACGATCGGGACGACATAGACGATGCGTCTGGCGATATAGGCGAGCACGTTGTTTCTTTCTTCCCTTCTCCCCTTGTGGGAGAAGGTGGCATAGGCCGCCTCCGGCGGCCGTTTCTTAAGTTGACGCCGAAGCGAAGCTTCGGCTACGGCGCCGGATGAGGGGTTGTTGCCGCGGATGCAGTCAGTTCATGCGAGTGAGAGGCTCTCCGCGGAGAGAGACCCCTCACCCGGCTTCGCTTCGCGAAGCCACCCTCTCCCGCATCCGCCTTCGCCAAGGCTTCGGCGGACAGGAGGGGAGAGGATGCACTGAGCAAGTCGAGACTATTGCTTTATCGACACCGGCGAGAAGTCGATGAACCAGCTCTTCGGCTGCACGACGCCTGTCACCTTCGGGCTCATGGCGCGCGGGCCGACGTCGTGGGCGACGTAGAGGAAGGCGGCATCGTCGACGGAGGCCGCGTGCAGCTCGGCGAGCGCGGCGTCGCGCGCGGCGGGGTCGAAGGTCTGACGCGCCTTCTTCACCAGCTCGTCGAACTTGGGGTTGTTGATGAAGCCCCAATTGTTCGAGACCGGCGGCGCCATGCCCGATTGCAGGAAGCGCACCAGCGCGAAGAACGGGTCCATCGCCGCATAGGTGACGTTGGTGGCGTTCGAGCCGTTGGCGCTGGGATCCTTGGCGCCGCGGCGCCAATTGGTGAACAGCGTATTCCACTCGATGACGTCAAGCTTCACGTCGAAATAGCATTCGGCCAGCGCCTGCTGCAGATATTCGTTCATCGCCAGCGGCTGCATCTGGCCGGAGCCGGAGGCCGAGGTCTGCGTCTTCACCGTCAGCTTCTTGTTCGGGCCAAAGCCCGCTTCCTGCATCAGCTTCTGGGCGGCGGCCTTGTCGTATTTGATCTCGAAGGTCGGCTTGCCGCGCCAGGGATGGCCGGGCTCGAAGGTGCCGGTCGCGGGCACCATCAGGCCGGCGAGCAGGCCGTCCTTGAGGCCTTCGCGGTCGATGCAGAGGTTCGCGGCCTTGCGCACGCGGATGTCGTTCCAGGGCGAGCCTTCGACGCGCGAGAACTGCCAGGGCCAGACATGCGGCTGCTCGTTGGCGTAGAGCTTGAAGCCCCGCTGCTTCAATTCGGGAATCGCGTCCGGCGCCGGTGCCTCCACCCAATCGACCTGCCCGGAGAGCAGCGCCGCGGTGCGCGCGTTCGCTTCCGGCATCGGCAGCAGCACCATCTTGTCGACCTTGGGCACGCGTGCCTTGTCCCAATAGCTCGCGTTCTTCACCAGCTCGAGCCGCTCGCGCGGCGTGAAGCTCGCCATTTTCCACGGACCGGTGCCCGCGGCGTCCTTGGCAAACGCGGTCCAGGCCGCCTGCGACTTCGCCTTGGCATCGGCACCTTCCGCCTTGTCGTAGAAGTGCTGCCACTTCGCCGGGCTCGCCATGAACAGGTTGGTGAGGTTGATCGGCAGGAAGCTGTCGGGCTCCTTGGTGGTGAGCTCGACCGTCATGTCGTCGATCTTCTTAGCCGACGCCAGCGTCGGCATGCGCGAGGCCGTGACGCCGACCTGGCTGGCGTCGAATTGCGGCGCATCCTGCTTCAGCACCTTCTCGACGTTCCACACCACGGCGTCCGCGTTGAACGGCGAGCCGTCGTGGAAGGTCACGCCGGGGCGAAGCTTGAAGATCCACTTGGTCTTGTCGGCATCGTCGACCTTCCACTCGGTCGCAAGGCCGGGGATCACCACGCTTGCCTTGTCGGCAGAAGACAGGTCCCAGCCGGTGAGCGCGTCGTACATGGTGAGGCCGGTGAAGCGATTGCCTTCAAAACCCTGATCGGGCTGGCCCAGCGTGCGCGGAATATCGGCAGCGGTCATGCCGATGCGCAGCACCGTCTCAGCACTGGCCACGCGCGGCCAGGCGGCCGCCGTCGTTAGAGCGAGCACCGCGATCAATGCCGCGCGTGTGTTCTTCTGAGTAAGCATCGCCTCAATCCTTTTCCGGCTTCGATGACTATTTTTGATGCAATCGCATGCAATGGCTATGCCAAAGAGAAACTTATTCTGCAATTTGGCCCTGCGACGACAAGTCCTTGTAGGCATTACGCAGGTGCACGCGTCGCCCTGCCTATTCTGGCATCAAGATTGCAAGTTTGGTCTCGAAATCCCCTGGGAGCTCTGGACCATGCGTCTTCGTCTGTCGATTTGTCTCGCCGTGCTTGCGCTGGCGTCGTCCGCAATCTCGGCGCGCGCCGAAACCGTGCTGCGCTACGGCATCTCGATGGCGGACATCCCGCTGACCACGGGTCAGCCCGATCGCGGCGCCGGCGCCTATCAGTTCACGGCCTACACGATCTACGATCCGCTGGTGGCCTGGGAGATGGATGTCGCCGATCGTCCCGGCAAGCTGGTGCCAGGGCTCGCGACCGAGTGGAAGGTGGATGACGCCGACAAGACCAAATGGCGCTTCACGCTTCGCAAGGGCGTCAAGTTTCACGACGGCAGCGAGTTCAATGCCGATGCGGTGATCTGGAATCTGGACAAGGTGCTCAACGACAAGGCGCCGCAATTCGACAAGCGGCAGAGCGCGCAGGTGAAGACCCGCCTGCCCTCGGTCGCGAGCTACGCCAGGATCGACGACTTCGCGGTGGAGATCACCACCAAGACGGTCGATTCCTTCTTCCCCTATCAGATGCTGTGGTTTCTGGTGTCGAGCCCCGCGCAGTACGACAAGCTCGGCAAGGATTGGGACAAGTTCGCCAGCCAGCCTTCCGGCACCGGCCCGTTCAAATTGACCAAACTGGTGCCGCGCGAGCTCGCAGAACTCAGCAAGAACCCCGACTACTGGAACAAGAAGCGCATCCCGAAGGCCGACAAGATCGTGCTGGTGCCGATGCCGGAGGCGCTGACCCGCACCAATGCGCTGCTGGCGGGCCAGGTCGACCTGATCGAGACGCCGGCACCGGACGCGGTCCCGCAACTCAAGGCCGCCGGCATGAAGCTCGTCGACAACGTCACGCCGCATGTCTGGAACTATCACCTGTCGGTGCTGCCGGGCTCGCCCTGGACCGACATCCGCCTGCGCAAGGCGCTGAACCTCGCAATTGATCGCGATGGGGTGGTCGGGCTGATGAACGGCCTCGCAAAACCCGCCAAGGGCCAGGTCGATCCGTCCAGCCCGTGGTTCGGCAAGCCTGCCTTCGAGCTGAAATACGATCTTGCCGCGGCGAAGAAGCTGGTCGAGGAAGCCGGCTACTCCAAGACCAAGCCGCTGAAGGCCACCTTCATCATCGCGCAAGGCGGCACCGGCCAGATGCTGTCGCTGCCGATGAACGAATTCCTGCAGCAGAGCTTCAAGGAAATCGGCATCGAGATCGACTTCAAGGTGGTCGAGCTCGAGACGCTCTACACGCATTGGCGCAAGGGCGCGGCCGACGAGATGAATGCCGGCATCACCGCCAACAACATCGCCTACGTCACCTCGGACCCGCTCTACGCCATCGTCCGCTTCTTCCACTCGGGACAGATCGCGCCCGTGGGCGTCAACTGGGGCGGCTACAAGAACGCCAAGGTCGACGCGCTGATCGACGAGGCCAAGCAGACGTTCGATTCCGCCAAACAGGACGAGCTGCTGGCGCAAGCGCACGCACTGATCGTCGACGATGCCGCGCTGGTCTGGGTCGTCCACGACACCAACCCGCACGCGCTGTCGCCGAAGGTGAAGCAGTTCGTGCAGGCCCAGCACTGGTTTCAGGATCTGACGACGATCGGGACGGAGTGAAGGCGGCAAACGCCGCTGCCGTAGGGTGGGCAAAGCGCAGGCGTGCCCACCATTTCAACATTGCGGCGAGAGATGGTGGGCACAACGCTTGCGCCTTGCCCACCCTACGGCGGCGCCGATGCGGCGACTACTTTGTCAGCAGCGCATATGCTCCGGTCCAGTTCTCCGGCGGCGGATTGAGCTGGAAATCCTTGATGCGCGCCTCGTAGAGCTTGAACAGCTTTTCCAGCGTGTCGGCGTCCTCGCTCTTGCGGCCGCGTTCGATCGCATCGAGGGCGCCCTGCCAATCGCGGCTGCGATAGCAGCTGAGCATCTCGATGGTGATGTTGCGCAGGCGCTGGAACGCGGCGGAATGCATCACATCCTCGCGGCCGGCGATGGCGTAGATCACCTCCGGCTCGGTCTTGCCCTTGACCATGATGAAGTCGAGCTCGAGGATCGCGAACTTGTCCTTGGCGGCGAGCGCCGTGCGGGAGCCGACGATGATGGGAAAGCCGTATTCCTTCGACTGGCCCTCCAGGCGCGAGGCGAGGTTCACGCTGTCGCCGAGCACCGAATAGTTCTTCTTCAGGTCGGAGCCCATGTTGCCGACCACGCCGATGCCGGTGTTGAGGCCGATGCCGACATTGAGCGGAATGTAGACGTGGCCGCCCTCGGCGGCTTCCGCTTCGCGCTCCTTGTTGACCGCGTCGATCTGCTCCAGCATCTGGATCGCCGCCTCGCAGGCGTTGACCTCGTGCTCGGCATCGTCGAGCGGCGCGTTCCAGAACGCCATGATGGCGTCGCCCATGTATTTGTCGATGTAACCCTTGCGCTCGATGATGACGTCGGTCAGCGGCGTCAGAAAGCGGTTCATCAGCGCGATCAGGCCTTGCGGGTCGTGCTTGTAGCTCTCCGAGATCGTGGTGAAGCCGCGCACGTCCGAGAACATGATCGTCATCTCACGCTCCTCGCCGCCGAGCACGAGCTTTTCCGGCGACTGCGCCAGCTGCTCGACCAGGACCGGCGACATGTATTGGGCGAACTGCCCGCGGATCTGCACGCGCTGGCGCTGCTCGCGCACGAAGCTGGCGAAGATCAGCGTCAGATAAACCGCCGTGGTCGAGAGCAGCGGATAGGTGAAATCGATGAGGTAGCGGTACTGCGCGTAGAAGAACCAGGACACGCCGACCAGGATGGCGGCGAAGGTCGCACCCGCGAGCACGAGGCGCACCGGACCGAGATTGGGCGTGAAGATGATGACGAGCACGCCGATGATCAGCGCGGCGAGCAATTCGACTCCGAGCGCATAGTTGGGCTGCGAGATCACCGCCCCGCTCAGCACGCTCTCCAGCACCTGGGCGTGGATCTCGACCCCCGGCATGGTCGCGGACACCGGCGTGGTCTTGATGTCGTTGAGCCCGGCCGCGGAGGTTCCGACCAGCACCAGCTTGCCGGCGAACCTGCTTCGCGATTCGCTGTTGTCGAGCACGTCGGCGGCGGAGACGTAGATCGAGGGATCCCGGCGTGCGTAGTGCACCCAGAACTGGCCGTTCTTGTCGGTGGGAATCTCGAGGCCCTTGAGGCGCACAGCCCGCACGCCGGTCTTGTCGGTCCGGACCAGCAGCGTCGGCGTGCCCGTGACGACGCGCAGGATCTCGAGGCTGAGCGAGGGCATGATGTGGCCCTGCGCGCGCATGATCATCGGCACGCGGCGGATGAATCCGTCCCGCTCTTTCCTGATCGAAAACAGCCCGCGGCCGGCTGCAACCTTCTCGATGACCGGCACGTTGCGCAGCAAGCCTGGAAATTCGAACAGGAAGCGTTCGGCACCCTCCTCCCCGACCGTCGCCACTCCCGTGAACGGAAGCGATTTGTCGAGTTCGGACAGGACGGCCGGAAGCCCGGTCTCGCCGAGCACCACACGCGAGCGCTTGATCGCGTCGGCGAGAATCTGGTCGTTGGTTGGCAGCTCACGCAGCTTGGCGCGCGTGGCGTCGTCGAGATGGCGCATCTGGCCCGCAACCAGATCCGGGTTGAGCCGGTCGGGCTCCGAAAACACCACGTCGAAGCCGATCGCCACCGCACCGCTGTTGGTGAGGTTCTGGATCAGGTCGGCAATTCGCGTGCGCGGCCACGGCCACTGGCCGAGCTTGGCGAGGCTCTTGTCGTCGATGTCGACGATCACGACCGGCCGCGCCGCCTTGTGGCGCGGATCGATCAATTGAAACATGTCGAAGGTGCGCAGCCGCAATTCCTGGATCGGCGGCGGATCCCAGAGGCGCGCGCCGGCGAACAGCACCAGCAGCGCAAGGCACATCAGCCGCGCAAAGCCCAGCTTCCGCGCAAACCACCGTCGCAGGATCTTGAGACGTTTCATGGGGGTTGGATATCACGCTTTTGCGGCGGGCGGCAGCGCGGATCGTGTGGATGGACGATCGTGGCCCATCGCGCAGCGATCAGGCATGGACGATGAAGTCGCTCGCATGGACCTGGGCGACGCCCTTCAGGAGGATGGTGTCCGTCGCATTGATCGCGATCAGGGTGTCCGACCCTGAGGCCGTCGAATGCTGGCCTATCCACAGGGCATCGATATCGGTTGGCACGACCGCCGTCAGATCAATGTGGTCCGTCCCGGACGTGAAGTTCACGATCGTATCGTGGTCGGAGTCTGCCGCGAACACGAACTGATCCACAAACCCGGTCCCGAAGAGGACGTCCTTGCCGTCCGTGCTGGCGAGACTCACCGGGCCTTGTTCGCTCAAGTTGAAGATGAGGTTCACCGTGTCAGTCGCGCCCTGACCGTCGGTCACGGTCACGGTTACTTTGTCCGTCGCGGGCGCACTCTGGCTCGGCTCAGTGTAGGTCACGGCGAGGACACCGGAATTCAGTGACGCGCTCGCAGTGGCGCCGGACTCGGCCACCGCAGTGGCGGTCAACGCGTCGTTGCTATCTGCGTCAGCGACGGACAGGCCGTCGACGGTCACGAAACCGCCGCTTTCGGCAACAGTCATCGCGCCGACTTCAATCAGCGGCGCGTCGTTGCTGCCCACGATGGTGACGGTGACGACGCCATTGCCGGTGCCGGTCGCGGCATGCCCGTCATCCGGAACGATGGTGTATTGGAGCGACAAGGTCTGGCCGGCGGCGAGGAAGTCGAAGGCCTGGTTGCCCGAATTGAACTGCCACGTGAACTGGGCGTGGGTGGCCGTGCCGTTGAGGATTTCGCCGGGCGGGACGGTGAAATAGCTCAAGAGGTCCGCATGCGTCAGCCCGCCGACGCTGCCTTGTTGCAGCACTCCGTCGAGAGTGACCTGCATCTGATCAATCGACACTGTGACGTGATCGGTCGCGTCGGCGTCAGAGAGTGTCAGCACGCCATGGGTTTGCAGCCCGGCGTTGGTTTCCGTGAGATCGGCAAGGTCGATGCCGAGGCTTTGGCCGGCATTGACCTTGTTGGCGACCGTGGTCCCGCTGCTGCCGCCGAGCTGGTAATACGCAGCCAGATTGGCCTCGTTGCCGATGAGCGCGGTGAAGTCGATCGACTGGATCTGCTGCTGCGTGAGCGCGGTGGTCCAGACGCTGACATCCGCGATCGAGCCCGTGAAACCTTGCTCCCCGAACCCTGGGGCGTACCTGTCGCTCGCCGCCCCGATCATCATGTAGGACGGATCCTGACCGCTACCGACCGCGTTCGCGCTTCCACTGTGGGAATAGACGGCATTGCCATCGACGTAGAGCGTGTAGGTGCCTTGGTGGCGCGTCAGGGCGAGGTTGTACCAATCTCCTGCCGTGAGCGCGAAGCCGGTATCAAGGATGTCGACACCGCCTTCGAGGATCTCGATCTCCAGATGGCCGCTGACGACCGTCCCGATCAGACCGAAACCGGCCGTCGAGGTATTGCCGTTGTAAAACAAGACCTGGCCGTCGGGCGCAGCGCCTCCGTTCCAGTTCACCCAGCCATCCAGCGTTACTCCATCGGATGCAACCGTCGGCACCTCGCCGACGGCGATGGTCCGGCCGTCGAATTCCATGTGGTCCGACGTGGCATAGGAGATGGCCGGCGCGTCGTTGCTGCCGGTGATGGTGACGGTGACGGCGGCAGTGTCGGTCCCGCCCTTGTGGTCATCGAGGGTGATGGTCGACACCACGGTCGCGGTCTGCCCTTCGCCGAGGAAGTCCAGCGCCTTGTCGGCGATGGAATAGCTCCAGGCGATCGCGCCGTTGTTCTTGTTGCCCGGCTGCTGAATCGTCAGCGCCTGCTCGAGGGCGATGATATCGGCCGGCGACAGCGTCAGCTGCGTGGTGTGATCGGCATCGAGCCACGTCACCGCTTGGCTGGTGATCGTTGCTGTCGGACGGTCGGTCAAGTCGATATCGGTGAAGTGGATCGTACCCGTCCCACCCGAGGCCGGATCGAGCGTGGCGGAGCCGGTGGTGTCCGCAAGCTCGGAGAAGCTCACGGTCGGTGACGCCTCGGCCGCGGCGAAGTTCGGCGCATCATCGTTCGCGTTGAACGTGATCAAGGTGCCGCCATGGCCGTCGCTGCTGCCGGCAAAATGCCCGTTGCTGTAGTCGGCGCCGGTCAGGTTGAGGCTGATGTGGTTGCCGTCGGCGTCGGTGACCGTCAGCACGCCGCCGGTCGAGGGATCGGCGTTGGCGACATAGACCGCGCTGGTGCCGACGCCGTATTTGATGGTGGACAGGTCGATCGTGTCGTCGGCGGACAGTTGCGCAATCGATCCGCCAAAGGTCGCCGTGTCGATCTGAAGCGCGGCGCCGTCATCCTCGTCATCCTCGTCATCCCCGAGCGTGATCGTCTGCGTGACCGTGCCCTCAAGCTTCAAGAGCGCGCCGTCATGGACGGTAACCGACCCCGTGCCGGACAGCGAGCCGAACAGCGTGAGAGTGCCGTCGTTGACTTCGATGGTGCCGGTGTTGGTGATCGCGCCGGAAATCTTCGTCGTTCCCCAGCTGTCGATCTCATGTGAATTGACGATGCTCAGGCCGCTGCCGGTAATCCAGGCCCCATTGAGCAGGTCGATGTCACCCGCATTGACGATCGAGGACGCATTGCCGAAGACGCTGGTGCCGGAGACGGTCCAGATGCCCCCCGCCTGATTGTTGAAGGTGGCGGTGGCAACCGAAATGTTGCCGTTGATGTCGCCGGAATTGTTGATCGTGACGGAGCCGCCGGTCTCGACGATCGCATACGTCGTCGAGGTCACCGCGCCTGCATCGTCGGGCCCGATCGTGCCGGAATTGTCGATCGTCACCGTGCCGGTCGCATTCCCTTGAATGTAGATCGCGGCGTAGCCGGTCGGAGCTGTGATCGAGCCGGAATTGGTGATGTGTGTGGATCCGGTCGCGTCCACCGCGTTCTGGGTGACGCTGATGCCGGCCAGGCTGGTGCTGGTGATATCGCCATGATTGACGATGGTGACGTCGCCGCCGCCGGTCGCAAGAGCCGCCACGCCGACCGATCCAGTGGCGGAGCCATTGTTGGTGACGCTAACGTCACCCCCGCCGTGATCGAACGCGCCGATCGCGATGCCTGCGGCGTCAATATCCGAACTCTCGCCGGTCGTGACCGTGACGTTCCCGGCGCCCCAGGTGAACGCCTCGATGCCGTAACCTGCGTCGGCTATGATCGTCGCATCGCTGGTGACGATGACATCGCCGTTGACTGCGCTCGAGAACGCGCCGGTGCCGCCAGGCTTGTAGCCGGCGATGATCCCGCCCGGCGTAGTGCCGTCGTTGTTCAGGGTCGAGCCGGAATGGATCGCGCCGTGCGCCTCGACCGAAATCGTGCTGCCCACGGCGGCCGCGATCGCGACGGCGTAATTGACGGCGACGATGCCTGAGCTGCCCGAGGTAATGTTGTCGCCGTCCGCCAGGGTGACCGTAATGTCGCCAGCATCGAGGCTGAAGGCCCTGATGCCGTAGCTCGTCGCACCCGAGATCGTGACGTCCTCGCCGAGCGTGACCGTCACGTCGCCGGTGCCGCCGCTCAATGCCGCGGCGTTGATGCCGATGCTCTGAGCGCCCGAGACCGAAATCGCCGTCCCGGCGAAGCTGTTCACCGTGACGTCGCCGTTTCCGTAATTAAAGGCGTTGATGCCGTAACCGGCCACGGCGGTGATGTTGGCGTAATTGTTGACGATCACGGTGGCATTGACCAGCGTGTTCGCGCTGGTGCCGTTCGTGGCACCGGTATAGCCGGCCTCGATGCCGGCCGGGGCATTGCCGGCCAGGTTCGGGCTGCTGCCGGAATTGATCGTGCCGTGGGCGTTGACCGTAATGGTGCTACCAGCCGCGGCGTCGAGCAAGGTCGCACGATTGACCGCGACGATACCGGAGCTGCCCGAGGTAATGAGGCTGCCCGCCTCAGTCGTGACGGTCTGGTTGCCGCTGCCATAGCTGCGCGACCGGATGCCGTAGACCGAGCTGCCCGTGATCGCGCCGCCGGCGTCGATGGTGATGTCGCCGTCGCCCTGCGTGACCGCGTCGATACCGTATGCACCGCCCCCGGCGCCGCCGAGCTGGGTAACCGAGATGTCACCGTCGTTGGCGGCGTTCGAATTCTCGACCAGCACGCCGATCGAATTGGCGCCGATGCCGGTCGCCTTGCCGGTGACATTGCTGACCGTGATGTTGCCGGTGCCGGTCGTCCCGTCGCTCAGCCAGATGCCGTGGCCGGCGAGGCCGGTGACGTCGCCGGTCGCGGTCAGCGTGATGTCGCCGACGCCGTCCTGGGTAACGACGATGCCGTTGATCGCGCCCTTGAGCGTGCCCGTCGGCGTCAGCACGACGTCGGCATGCGCCGCCTGCGATACCGTAAAGTCGAGCGCATTGCCCGTCGACGCTGTGATGTCGGCGTCGCCGGTGATCGTGAATATGCCGTCGGCCGAGATCTCGCCCGAGATGGTGCCGGTGAAGCTTTGGCCGGCGACCTTGTCGAGCTGCAGCGTACCGGTGCCGCCGGCGAACGTGACATTCTGCGCATCGGCGCCGCCGAGCTGGAGCTTCGCGCCATTGTCGATGATCAGCGTGCCGGCGCCGATGATGCCGCCGGCGAGGTTGAGCGTGCCGGCCTGGACCCTGATGGTGCCGCCGGTGTTGGTGACACCAGCCGAGATCGTGCTGGAGCCCGAGACGCTGTAGAGATTGCCGGCATTGCTCAGGCTGCCGCCATTGATCGAGACCCCGGTCAGATAGAGCGTTGAGGCGTCATCGACCGAGATCGTCCCGCCGGTATTGGCGACGACGGCAGCCGTCAGCTTCAGCGTGCCGCCGGTCACCGCCTCGATCAGGCCCTGATTGGTGATGGCGTGGATCGTAGCCGGATCGATCGTCAGCGTGCCGCTGGTGACGGACAGGATGCCGGTGCTGGCGATCGTGATGTCGGCATCATCGATGGCGCTGATGCCGGTCGATTCCAGCGTGCCGAGAATGACGACGGTGCCGCCGTCGACCGTCGCACCGTCGACGATCAGCGTCGCGCCGGCATCGGTCCGGATGGTGCCGCCGGCATTGGCGACATCGCTCTTCAGCACCAGCGTGCCGCCGGTCAAATCGATCGTGCCGGAATTGGCGATGACGGTCAGCGTGTCGATCGTGCCGCCTGCTTGCAGGGTAAGCGTGCCCGCGTTCGTGATCGTGCTGGTGTTGGTGACGACCGCGCCGGATGTCCGGGTGATCGTTTCGACATCGATCGCCCCGCCGACGGTGACGTGGCTTCCGAGCGAGTTGGTGAACTTCGCGTCGGCATTCAGGGTGAGCTTGCCGCCGATGGTCAACGTGCTGTTGTTGATCACCTCGGGCACCTTGTGGCCCGGCGTGGTGTCGTAGTCGTCGAGCGTCAACGACTTGGCGAAGGCCGCCACGTCGATCGTCACCGGATAGGACGGGGTCAGGCCGTGGAGCTGATCGGTGATGACGATGACGTCGTCCTGGTCGGTCGGGACCGTGCCGGTGGCCCAGTTGCCCGCGTCCTTCCAGAAGCCGCCGGACGGAGCGCCGGGCTCCTCGGTCGCGATCCACACCACGGCAGGCGCATCAGTCCCGGTGATCGTGACGGTGATGGTTTGCTGCGAGGACCCGCCTTGCGAGTCCGTGAGCGTCACGGTGTAGACCAGCGTCAGCACCGCACCCTCTGGGATGAAATCGGCGAGATAGACCGGCAGATCGGCCAGCGACCAGTTGATGGTGCCGGTGCCGTCCCCGGTGCTGTCGGCGCCGGCCGCGATCGCGACGGACATCGCGCTCTGGAACGCCGCAAGCGGTCCCGGCGGCACGTCGCCATCGGGCAGAGTCGCACTCGTCAGCGCCACCGACACGGTATGGTTGTCGGTGAGGTCGACGTCGTTGAAATTCAGCGTGCCCGACGTCGGAACCTCGCTGGTGAGCGGCCCACCCGGCACGCTGGTGCCGCCCTCGAAGGTGATGATCGGGACATCGGTGGTGATCACCGGCTTGTCGTTGGTCCCCGTGATCGTGATGGTGATCGGGATGAACGCCGATTCGGGGCTCACTGCGAAATTGGTATCGACGCGGACCATGTAGGTCAGCGTCACGGTTTCGCCGGCGGCGAGGAAGTCGAAGACGTGGTCCGGGATCGTGTAGGTCCAGACCGCCGAGCCGTTGTTGTTGTTGCCGGCGTCGGGGACGACGCTGATCTGGATCTGCGTCGCTGCAATGCCTTGCTTCTGCAGATCGGTCAGCGAGCCGGTGACGTCGTGCTGGCCGGCGTCCTTGTAGACATAGTTCGGCGCTTCGGCGAGGCTGATACTCACCGTCGGCCGATCGCCGAGGTTTTGGTCGACGAATCGGATCAGGCCGGAGATCGTGTCAGCGTCCGTGGCGCCGGTGGCGCCGGCGCGCTCGGTCAACGCGAACGCCGTCTTCACAATGCCGCTGGCGTCGAAGCTCTGCGCAATCGGCTGGCCGGGGATACGCACGATGGGCGGCGTGGGCGTGCTGGGCCCCTCCTGCCCTTGCGGATTGAGGTTGACGAAGGTCGCGATCGCGGTCGGGCCGGAGCTCGACTTGAACACCACGTCGAGGCTCATCGGCGTGAGCGTGTCGGTGAAGTTCGTGGTCAGCTTGGTGTTGGTGTTGTTGTCGGAGAACTTCAGCGTGAACACGTCGGTGATCAGCTTCTGCACGTCCGGCGACATCAGCGCATTTGTGATCGAGACGTTGCCGCCGCTGATCTGGATCATCTGGCCGGCCTGATTGACCGTCGCGATCGGCAGCAGCGTGACCTTGTCGAACAGGATGTAGGAGCCGGTCGTGCCGTTCGGCTCGACCAGCACCTGGAAGCTCGCTTGCGGCTGCGGATCGCCCCCGCCGGCGGGAACGACGAAATTGATCTGGGTGAGCACCGCGGTGCCGCGGATACCCATGGTGGCGACCGGGGTGTCGATCTTCATGTCGCCGTGCTTGGCGGTCTCGCCGGCGACGAAGGTGATGGTGCCGGCGACGAGGCTCAGCAACGAGGAATTGCTCGACCCGTTGGGGTCGTAGACCATTTCGTTCAGCACCATCCGCGCATTCGAGGACAGGCCGAACACGGTGCCGTCGATGAAGGTGATGCCGAGGGTCGAATCGGCGCCGGTCGAAACCACGTCGCCCTTCTCGACGTTGTCGCCGTTGTTCAGGATGACCGAGACGCCGTTGCGGATCGCGGTCGCGCTGCCGACGAGCTTGGTGACGTGGCCGATGACCTGGCCCGCGCCAGCGCCGGGCGCGGCTTGCGCCACCTGGACATGGCCGGTGAGCGCGCTGACGATTTCGCCGGTGAGGTGGGCGCCATCGGGCGAGGCGAGCGCGGCGCGCTTATCGCCCCGGAAATAATCGTGAACGACGAACTCGTGCCCCTCATGGGACAGGACGAGATCGAGGCCTGTGCGCTTGAACTCGCCGTTGAAGATCAGGTTGGGGTCAGGAACGACGAACGCGCCCTCGGGCACATGCCCCTGCGCTTTCGCCGTAAAGGAATCGACATGGGCGTCGCCGGGCGAGCGGAAACCCTTGCCGTCCAAGGAAATCGCGCCGTCAAACTGGCCAGCGTAATTCAACCGGGCACCGTCAAAAGGGTTAAAATTTAAGTAAGTATCAACTGCCTAAGCTTGCATAGCATTAGCAAGTCCTTAGCGATACCACCTATTGCTTGTGTGATTCCGCATCACTTGGCTTCAGGAGCCCCCACGGATACGGCTTTCGTAAGAGGAGAGGAAGTAATACGTCAAATACTCTGAAGTCGAATCCGGCCGTTTTGCGCGCATTTCCAGTCATCCAAAGTAATCTGCTGTATAGTCGCGGGAGCAGATACTTATGTCATCTTCCCGTCGCGAAGTCCCGCCACATCCTGCGGCAAATACGGAGTTAAATCTGTGACCTAACTAACAGAACCCCATGAAATTGGGGGGTGTTAGCCATCGCGCGCAGATTCGGCCCTCCCACAACCTGTGTCTGCATTTGCCTCCGTTTGGCGGCAGCCGGACACCTCCTAGCCGGCGAATCGTAAAATTTTACGCAATCTGGACTGGTCCATTTCATCCTGTCTCCCGGTTTTGCCACCCCAGCCGGGCGCGTTAAGCAGAACAAAACCGCCCGTCTCGCACTATCTCCCCGAAAGCAACAAAGCCCGGCACGTCGAGGTCGAGGGGGACCCGGCGAAGCCAGGGAAGGGGATGTCAGATGGAGACCGCTGCTCGCTCGCGCGCCTGGCGCGCAATCCTTGTGCTATGCGGACTGATCCTTTTCGGATCGGCCGCCGAGCTTCGCGCCGGCTCATTGCTGTCGCCGGGAGCCGGCGTTCTCGTGCGCAAGTCCGCCGAGCCGTTCGGCGTGTTCGCCTTCGCCATTTCGTCCGGCAGCCTGCGGCAGAAATGGCTTGCGCTGAAGGACCGGCTCGACGACGACATGGTGCAGCTGGCGCTGTGCGACGGCGACCGGGACAATTGCACATCGCCTGCGGCCCTCAAGCTGCTCACCATCGTCGACCAGGCCCGTGCTCGCGACGGCCGCGCCCGCCTCGGCGAGACCAACCGCGCCATCAACCTGGCCATCCGGGCCGCCAATGACGGCATCGACGACGTCTGGAGCTCGCCGCTTGCGACCTTCGCGAACGGCACCGGCGATTGCGAGGACTACGCCATCGCCAAGCTGGCCGCGCTGCGGCTGGCCGGAATTGCCGCCGAAGACCTTCGCATCGTCGTGGTGCGCGACCTCAGGGCCGGTGAAGATCATGCGGTTGCCGCGGCAAAGCTCGACGGCCACTGGCTGATGCTCGACAACCGCCGCATGGCGATGCTCGAGGACGACGCTGCGCGCAGCTACCAGCCGCTGTTCGCACTCGACCGGTCGGGCGTGCTGAAATATGTCGACGAGCCCGTGCGATTCTCCATGGTCGCCGCCGAGGTCCGTTGACCGGTCCGGCGGACTCATAGCCCGGACATCGCCTCAGAGGTCCCCACAAGGCCATTCCACCGCGCCCTGCGTGACGCTAGCATGGCCGGGGCCGTGCCGGGGGACGAAGAGAATGCGCATCACCGTGCTGTCTATGCTTGCGCTACTGGCATTGCCGGCCGCACCGGCCTTGGCGCAATCCGCGCCGTCCGACCGCTCCATCGCCGATCAGCTTCCGCTCTTCACCAAGAACAACTGCCAGCAGATTCGCGACCCCGGCAACCAATTGTTCTGCGGTGATGTCGCGCTCGCGGCCGCCGCCGAGAAGCTGAGCACGGCGATCGAGGCGCGGCTCGCGCGCCTGCCCGATCGCCTGCCTGCGATCGAGGAGAACGCGATCTGGATCCGCCAGCGCAACCTCGGCTGCGGCATCGTCGGGCAGAGTCCCGTCCGCGCCGACGATTTCGATCGGGTGAAGGCGTGCCTGCTCAAGGTGACCGAGGAGCGCGCCGCGATCGTGCGCGATCCCGACTTCGACTGCCTGGCAGCCAACACCGCGGCGGGCGCGCTGATCTGCGCGGACCCGTCGCTGGCGCTGGCGGAGACGGAGCTCAATGGCCAGGTGCTCGGCCTGATCGGCAAGCTGGACCCGACTGCGGCGCGCTTTGCCTTCGCCGAATATGGTAGGTGGACCCGCGAGCGCGATCGCAAATGCAATCTGGTCGGCAAGGACAACGTGCCGCTGCAGGAGCTCGAAACCGCGGAGGACTGTCTCGCCGATCATCTGAGGCGCAAGACCGAGGAAATCCGCGCGGCCAAGGGAGACCCAAGGAAGGCGTTCGGCCGGCAAATCGCGGCCCGCCTCCCCGACACCGACGCGATCGACTTCTGCGCGGCGCGGATCCATGCGGCCAATTCCTGCGGCAATTTCCTGCGCATCAACCGCGTCTACGCGCTCGACAGCCAGGTGACCGAGCAGGAGGCGCAGGTCACGGGCGAAATCGAGATGGCCGTGCTGGCGCCCTTCACCATGTGCAGCAAGGTCGCGACCACCTGCACCGGCACCTGCTGGGACGCAAGGACAGGCCGTCCGCAGGCAGGCGCGGCCAACAACGGGCGCTCGGCGGAATCGTTCAACGTGACGCGCCGCCTGCGCATCCAGCGGACCTTCGCTTTCGTGAAAGCCGCCGACGGCTGGCGCTGCCGGGAGGACGAGCTGGCCCCGGTGAATGCGGGAACGGCGGGCGGGGGATCGTAGCTTGTCTCTTCTCCCTCTCCCCGGTCTGAACATCTTCGCGGGGAGAGGGTTGGGGTGAGGGGCTGTCTCTGCGATCACGGTGAGAATTGGACTCGCGGCGAGTCCCCTCACCCGCATCGCATCTTCGATGCGACGCGGCCCCTCCCCGCACGCGGGGAGAGGCCGGAAGCATCAGAACATCAGATTGTCCTTCACCAGCACCCAGCGGCCGCCCTTGACCTGCTGCACCTGGGTGATGGTGTTGGCGAGGTGGTCGGTCTTGGAGAACTTGGTCGGCGGCGAGTTGAAGATGTCGAGGAATTTCTCGCCCGATTCCAGCGCATCGAGCATCTTCTGGCCCGTGAGATCCTTGCCCGCCTTCTGCGCATAGAAGGCGAAGGTCATCATCGCATTGTAGCCGATGATGGCCTGCGTGTTGGCGTCGGCGCCGAACATCTTCTTGTAGTTGACGAGCCAGTCCTTCACCTTGCCCTTGGCCGTGTCCTCATAGGGAATCTCGAAGCCGCTGGCCGCGTAGAGCCCCTCGACGGCTTCCTTGCCCAATGCAGGAACCTCCATCACGTTGGTGGGAGTGGCACCGAGGAAGGTGACGTCCCAGCCCAGCTTCTTGGCTTCGGACATCGCCCCGATGGTCTCGCGGAGCACGGTGCCGAGCACGACGAGGTCGCAGCCGTCGGACTTCATCTTGGCGACCTGCGCGCTGAAATCGGAGGCGCCGCGCTTGTAGCTCGTGATCGAAGCCGGCTGCGCCTTCATGGCGGTGAGCTGCTGATTGAAGCCGTCGAGCACGTTCTTCCCGTACTCGTCGTCCTGATGCATGATGCAAGGCTTCTTGAAGCCCTTCCATTCAATCATGTACTTCACGGCCGCCCGCGTGCTCTCCACGTAGGGCAGCAGATTGTTGAACTTCAGCCGCTCCTGCGGCTTAGCCGGGTCGAACTTGAAGGTGAACTCGGCCGCCGTCAGCGGGAACAGCTGCAGCACGCCGGCGTCGAACAGAATGTCCTGCGCGGCGAGCACGGTCGGCGATCCCATCGGTCCCACCATCGCGAAGATCTTATCGCGCTCGATCAGCTTCTGCGAAGCCAGCACGGCCTTCTTCGGATCGTAGCCGCTGTCCTCGACGACCAATCGGATCTTGCGGCCGTTGACGCCGCCGGCCGCGTTGATCTCCTCGGTCGCCATCTTCATGCCGTTGGAGACCGGAACGCCCCATCCCTTGATCGGACCCGACAAGTCCTGGTGCGTGCCGACGACGATCTCCGTCGCCGAGATGCCCTCGTTGGTGACCTTGGTCTGCGCCGCGGCCGGCAGACAGGTGAGCACCATTGCACTCACAGCAAGGCCGAACGCGCTGAACGATTTCGACATTGACGTCTCCTCTCCTAAAGGCCCGTGTTACGCGAAGGGCGGGGGCCGTCGCTCCTTCGCTTTCTCAGATGCGACTTTTCTTTGCGCATGCCCCTTCTCGGAAAACCGGTTTCCACTCTTCCGGGGCATGCGGATGCGTCATGCTACGGCGCGCTGGCGATACATCGCTTCGATCTCGGCGGCATAGCGCTTGTTCACGAAGCCGCGCTTCAGCTTCATGGTCGGCGTCAGCTCCTCGTCTTCCGGCGTGAGCTGGCGCTCGATCAGGTAGAACTTCTTGATGGTTTCGACGCGAGCAAAATTGCCGTTGACCTGCTCGATCTCGCGCCAGATCAAGTCCTGAATCTCCACCGCCCGGCACAGGCTGGCATAATTGGTGAAGGGAATGTCGTGGTCCTGGGCGAACTTCTCGACATTCTCCTGGTCGATCATCACGAGGCAGGTCAGATACGGCCGCTTGTCGCCGATCACGACGGCATCGGAGATGTAAGGCGAGAACTTGAGCTGATTCTCGATCTCGGACGGCGTGATGTTCTTGCCGCCGGAAGTGATGATGATGTCCTTCATCCGGTCGGTGATGCGGACGAAGCCTTCATTGTCGATGGTGCCGACGTCGCCTGTGTGCAGCCAGCCGCGTGAATCGATGGTCTCGGCGGTCTTCTCCGGCTGGTTCAAATAGCCCATGAACAGGAAGTCGCCCTTGATCAGGATCTCGCCCTCCGGCGACAGCGCGACCTCGCCCCAGGGCACCGCGGTGCCGACCGAGCCGAGCTTGATCCGCTCCGCCGGCATCATGGTGGCGACGCCGCAATTCTCGGTCTGGCCGTAGACTTCGTGCACGTCGATGCCGAGCGCGAGATACCAGCGGATCAGCTCCGGCGCGATCGGCGCTGCGCCAGTGAAGGCGATGCGGCAGCGGTCGAGCCCGATCATGCGGCGGATGTTGCGGAAGGCGATGCGATAGGCGAGACCGTTGACGATGCGCAGCGATAGCGGCGGCGGCTTGCCCTCGAGCCTGTAATCGACCATGCGGTAGCCGATGCCGATGGCGCGGCGATAGACCCATTGCTGCAGCGGCGTCGCGTCCTTCAGCGCGATGGTGATCGCTGAGTAGAACTTCTCCCAGATGCGCGGCACCGCGAGGAAGACGGTCGGCTGCACCTCGCGTAAGTTGTCGGGCACGGTCTCCGGGCTCTCTGCGAAATTCATCACCGAGCCGAGCGCGACCGAGATGTAATAGCCGCCGATGCGCTCGGCGACGTGGCAGAGCGGCAGGAAGATCAGCCTGTCCTCGTCCTCTCGCGCCGGGATGAAGTCGTTGGCGTGCCGCATCTGGTGGGTGACGCTGCGGTTGGCGTGCATCGCGCCCTTGGGCGGGCCGGTCGTGCCGGAGGTGTAGACCAGGATGGCGAGATCGCCGGCGCTACGGCTGTCGATCATCTCCTGCCACAGCGCCTCGCGCCCGACCATGTGATTGCGGCCGAGCGCGCAAAATTCGTCGAGCGACATCACCATGTCGTCGGAGAAGCCGCTGAGACCCTCCATGTCGAACACGATGATCTTCTGCAAGGACGGACAGCGCGCGCGGCAGGCGAGAATCTTGTCGAGCTGCTCCTCGTCCTCGGCGAAGATGACTTTCGTCCCGGAATCGTTGACGAGGTATTCGACCTGGGACGAGGAATCGGTCGGGTAGATGCCCGAGGAGACGCCGCCGGCGCACAGAATGCCCATGTCGGCATGGACCCATTCCGGGACGGCGTTGGCGATGATGGAGGCGACCTCGCCGGGCCTGAAGCCGGTCGCATGAAGCGCGTAGGCAATCTCCTTCGAGATTTCCAGCCATTGGCGCCAGCTGGTCGGCTGCCAGATGCCGAACTTCTTCTCGCGGATAGCCGGCCGATCGCCCCGCGTCTCCGCAGCGCGCAAAAAGCTCTTTGCGATCGTATCAGCGACCGTCAGCACCGCCGGTCCGGCCATGCGCGTCTCCTCCTTGTCGCTCTGCCCTCCGCTGCCTGCCTTGCCGGCGGTCTTTGCTTGCGGGCAATCCCATCTTACTGCCGGCGCTTCCTCACCGCCACGTCTTCTTCTTCTTCCAGCGCCGCTCGCCGCGCGCGCCGGCTTCCTTGGCGCCAAGGTAGAACTCCTGGATGTCCTGGGAATGCATCAAGCGGTCGCAGCTGTCGTTCATCACGATGCGGCCGATCTCCAGCACGTAGCCGTAATGCGCCGTCTCCAGCGCCACCTTGGCATTCTGTTCGACCAGCAGGATCGACATGCCCTGCTCCTCGTTGACCCGGCGGATGATGGTGAAGATCTCCTTCACCAGGAGCGGCGACAGGCCGAGCGAGGGCTCGTCGAGCAAGAGCAGCGTCGGCCGGTTCATCAGGGCGCGCCCGATCGCGAGCATCTGCTGCTCGCCTCCGGAGAGCTGGCCGGCCGGCTGGTTGATGCGCTCCTTCAAGCGCGGGAAATAGCCGTAGACGCGCTCCAGGTCCTCCACCACGCCGTCACGGTCCTTGCGCGGATAGGCGCCCATCATCAGGTTCTCGCGCACCGACAGGAACGGGAACACCTCCCTGCCCTCCGGCACATGGCTGAGGCCGAGCCGGACGATCCGGTCCGCCTCCATGCGCTGGATCGGCTTGCCCAGGAATTCGATCGAGCCCTTCTGCGGGTCGAGAATGCCGGAGATCGTCTTCAGCACGGTGGTCTTGCCGGCGCCGTTCGCCCCCAGCAGCGTGACGATGCGGCCGCGCGGCACCTCCAGCGAGATGCCGCGGATCGCCATGATCGGCCCGTAATAGCTCTCGATGTTGGAGAGCTTGAGGATGATATCGGGTGTCGCCGCAGCATCCATGCGTCAGGCTCCCAGATACGCGGCGACGACGTCGGGGTGCTGCTGCACTTCGGCGGGCGAGCCCATCGCCAGCACCCTGCCGTAGTTCAGCGCGATGACCCGGTCGGAGACGCGATTGACCAGCGACATGTCGTGCTCGACCATCAGCACGGTGATGCCGAGTTCGCTCTTCATGTCGCGGATCCAGAACGACATGTCGTCGGTTTCCTCGACGTTGAGGCCGCTTGACGGCTCGTCGAGCAGGATCAGCTTCGGCTCCGAGCACAGGGCGCGCGCGAGCTCGATCACCTTGCGCACGCCGTAAGGCAGACCGGAGATCAGCTTGTCGCGATAGGGTTCGAGGTCGAGGAATTCGATGACCTGCTCGACCCTGCGGCGGTGCACCTTCTCGTTGGCCCGCACGCTCGGCAGGAACAGCAGCTCCTGCCAGAGCTGCGTGGCCGAGTGCCGATGCCGGCCGACCAGGAGGTTGGCGAGCACGGTCGCGTTCTCGAACAGCTCGATGTTCTGGAATGTCCGGGCGATGCCGAGCTTGGCGATGTCGTAGGGCGCCTCTTCCGTGATGTCCTGGTCCTCGAAGAAGATCCGGCCCGACGTCGGCCGGTAGATCCGCGATATCAGGTTGAAGATCGAGCTCTTGCCCGCGCCATTCGGCCCGATGATCGAGAGGATCTCGCCCTTCTCGACCGCGAAGGATACCGCATCGACGGCCTTGAGGCCCCCGAAATGCAGCGACAGGTTCTCGGCGCGGAAATAGCTCATCGGTTCCGCTCCGACTTCACGTAGATCTTCTGCCGCTTGAAGGTGGCGCGCTTGTAGAGCGGGAACAGCTGGAAGAAGAGCTTGATCTTCAGCCAGCGGCCGTAGAGGCCGAGCGGCTCGAACAGCACGAACAGCACGATGATGATTCCGTAGATCGCGCCCTTCAGGCCGTTGAGCGAGGCGAACGCCGCGACCTTCGACTGGATATCTCCCGCCATGGCCGGGCCGGCGCCAAAGGCCGCCGCGATCCCGGCGATCACGCCGGGCATGTCGTCCTTGAGGTAGGTCAGGAACGGATCGATCATCACGATGAAGATCGCGCCCAGCACCGCGCCGTGCAGGCTGAAGGCGCCCCCGATCAGGATCACGATGATGAACTCGATCGAGAGCTGCAGCGTGAACATTTCCGGCGAGATGAAGGAGAGCTTGTGGGCGAACAGCACGCCGGCAAAGCCCGTGATCGCCGCCGAGATCGCAAAGGACTTCACCTTGTAGAGCGCGACATTGACGCCCATGCTGCGGGCCGCGGTCTCGCTGTCGCGGATCGCCACAAAGGCGCGTCCGGTCGGCGAGCGCAGCAGGTTGAGCGCGCCGACGATGGTCAGCACCAGGACGGCAAGGCAGAGATAATAGAAGGTCGGGCTGTCGCGGGGTACCGTGACGCCGAGCAGCGACAGCGTCTTGACCCGCATGCCCTCGTTGCCGTGGGTGACGCTCTCCCAGCGCGCCAGGATCTCCTCGACGATCAGGGCAAAGGAGATCGTGGCAATGACGAGGTAGATGCCGGTGAGGCGCAGGGCGGGAAAGCCGACCATCGCGCCGATGATGCCGGTCAGACCGCCGGCGGCCAGGAAGTAGACCGGGAACGGCACGTTGTATTTCTGCAAGTAGGCGGCCGTGTAGGCTCCGATGGCGAGGAACGCAGCGTGGCCGAGCGAGGCCTGGCCGGTGAATCCGGTCAGGATCAGAAGCCCGACGCCGACGATCGCATAGATGCAGACGAAGACCAGCTGGCTCATCAGGTAGCTGGAGAGCACATAGGGCGCGATCAGCAGCAGCGCGAGCAGGATGCCGTACGAGACCCAATAGCCCGAATGCGGGAACAGCTTGATGTCGTCCTCGTAATCGGTCTTGAACAGGAAGCGCATGGCGTTCAGACCTTCTTGCGGACGTGGTGGCCGAACAGGCCTTCGGGCTTCAGGAGCAGCACGGCGAGCAGCACGAGATAGGGCGCCACGTCCTTCCAGCCCTCGGGCAGGTAGAAGCCCGCCATGCTCTCGATCACGCCGATCAGGACGCCGCCGACCACCGCGCCCGGGATCGAGCCGAAGCCGCCGAGCACCGCGGCCGGGAACGCCTTGAGGCCGAGCACGAGGCCGACATTGGAATGGATGAAGGTGATCGGTGCCAGCAGCACGCCGGCGCAAGTCGCAACCGCCGCGCTGATCGCCCAGACGATCGACACCACGCGCTTGACCGGAATGCCCATGTAATAGGCCGCCAGCATGTTCTCGGAGCTGGCCCGCATCGCGGTGCCGAGCGTGGTCTTGTTGAAGAACAGCCACAACAACGTGCACAGGATCATCGTCGCAGCGATCACCGACAGCTTGTCGTAGGCGAGCACCAGCGAGCCGATCCGCAGCACGCCCTGGCTGAACGGGGTCTCGATCTTCAGATCGTCGGTGCCCCAGATCATGCCGGCGATCGAGCGCAGGAAATAGCCGAGGCCGATGGTCGCCATGATAATGGAGAATTGCGGATAGCCGAGGATCGGCCGCACCACCACGCGCTCCGCCAGCATGCCGAACAGCGCCATCGCGGCCACCGCACCGGCAAAGCCGAGCCAGTAGTTCAGACCCATCATGCCGATGAAGGTGAAAGCGAAGAAGCCGCCGAGCATCATCAGATCGCCCTGGGCGAAATTGACGACCTCGGTGGCCTTGTAGACGAGCACGAAGCCGAGCGCGATCAGCCCGTAGACGCAGCCGAGCGCAACACCGCTGACCAGCTGCTGAACGAAATCCAGCATTGACGCGCGTCCTCCCGATGCAACCGGCGGCTCTTCCCGACCGCCGTGCCGCATCTTGTGTCCAGTCGCTACGCAGTCGTTTCGCTGCGTTAGCGCCATTTGTCCGGAACCAATTCAGCCTGAACCGCTCAGCGCTGTCAACAAACGGTGACTTGTAGGGGTGACTTGCCTTTAGTCCAATCCGGATGACGGAATTTGCTGCAGCGCGATTCACCGCGCCGAAACATCTTCGGATCATGGTCGGAAGCGATGCAAAACCGGATGGTGGCCGTCATGAAGCCGGACAGCTCGGCGCTCGAAGTCATGGGGTTAACGAAGCGTTTTGACCGTCTGGCGGTCGACAGCCTCGATCTGACCGTCCACGCCGGCGAATTCTATGCGCTGGTCGGCCCCAACGGCGCCGGCAAGACCACGACTTTGCGCATGGTTGCAGGCCTGCTGCGCCCCGATGCCGGCCGCGTCTCGATCTTCGGCATCGATGCGCTCCAGGATCCCGTAGCCGCCAAGCAGGTGATGGCGTGGGTCTCCGACGAGCCGATGATCTACGACAAGCTGACCCCGCTCGAATATCTCGAATTCGTCGCCGGCCTCTGGGGCATCGCGCCGCAGGTCTCCGAGCCGGTCGCGCAGGACCTGCTCTCCTCGCTCGGGCTCGCGCCGCACCGGCACGAGCGCTGCGAGGGGTTCTCCAAGGGCATGCGTCAGAAGGTGGCGCTGGCCGGCGCGCTGGTGCACGATCCCCGCCTCATCATCCTCGACGAGCCGCTGACGGGGCTCGATGCGGTCTCGGCCCGGCATGTGAAAGGCCTGCTCAGCGAGCGGGTCCGGGCCGGCTGCACCGTCATCATGACCACGCATATTCTCGAGGTGGCCGAGCGCATGGCCGACCGCATCGGTGTGATCGCTTCGGGCCGCCTCGTCGCCGAGGGCACGCTGACCGAATTGCGCCAGCAGAACGGCGATGCCGACACCAGTTTGGAGGATCTCTTCATCGCGCTGGTGACGCTGCCGGAAGCCGCATGAGCTCGGCGACCGCGCTCTCCTGGTTCGCCCGCCACGAGCTCCGGCTCGCCTGGCGCGAATGGTTCGCCATGATGACCGGCGGACGGCGCAAGCGGACGCGCGCCGCTATCATCGGCCTGGTCTGCTTCGCCGCGCTGCTGCACCTGCCGGCCTGGGCGGTGATCGGCCGTTTCGCCGATCTGCAGCTGCCGCTCGACAAATCCTCGCTGATCGTGATCTCGGCGACGATCTTTCTCGCCTGGACCTTGATGCTGTCGCAGGCGATCGAATCGGTGACGCGGGTGTTCTACGCCCGCGCCGATCTCGACCTGATCATGTCCTCGCCGGCACGGCTCGCCAATCTGTTCTCGGTCCGCATCGCCGCGATCGCGCTGACCGTCACCGTGATGGCGCTGCTGTTCTCGACGCCCTTCATCGACGTGCTCGTGATCGGCGGCGGCGCGCGCTGGCTGGCGGCGTTCGGGGCCGTCGTCGCCATGGGCCTGTCGGCCGCGGCGATCGCGATCGCCGTCACCATCCTGTTGTTTCGCCTGATCGGCCCGGCGCGGACGCGCCTGATTGCCCAGATCCTCGCCGCGATCATTGGCGCCGGCTTCGTGATCGCGCTCCAGGTCGCCGCGATCATGTCCTACGGCACGCTGTCGCGCTTCACCATTTTGACCTCCGGCACCTTGGCCGCCTACGCCCCCGACGTCGACAGCATCTGGTGGTGGCCGGCGCGGGCCGTGATGGGTGACAACGAGGCCCTGCTGCTGCTGCTGGCGCTCGCTCTGGTGCTGCTCGGAAGCGTCATGGCGATCTTCTCGCACCGCTTCGCCGACACGGCGATCGACGCCGCGGCCTACGGCGCGTCCGGCGGCAGGCGGACGAAGGAGCGGCCGTTCCGCAGCGGCTCGCGGCAACAGGCGCTGCGGCGCAAGGAATTCTCGCTGCTCTGGCGCGATCCCTGGCTGATCTCGCAGACCCTGATGCAGCTGCTCTATCTGGTGCCGCCGGCCCTGCTGCTCTGGCGCAATTTTGGCGACAGCTCGGCGGCGCTGACGCTGATCACGCCCGTCATCGTGATGGCGGCCGGGCAGCTCGCCGGCGGACTTGCCTGGCTGACCATCTCGGGCGAGGACGCACCCGACCTGGTCGCAACGGCGCCGTTGACGCCATCCAGCCTCATCCGCGCCAAGATCGAGGTGGTGCTGATCGCGATCGCCGTCATCTTCTGCCCGCTGGTCGCAACACTCGCTTTCGCCTCGCCCTATCAGGCCGCGATCAGTGCCGGCGCGATCATCGTCAGCGCGGCCTCCGCGACGGCGATCCAGCTCTGGTTCCGGGTGCAGGCCCGGCGCAGCCAATTCCGGCGCCGCCAGACCTCGTCGCGGCTGGCGACCATTGCCGAAGCCTTCTCCTCGATCGGCTGGGCCGCGACGGCGGCGCTGCTGCTCGTGCTCCCCGTCGCGGGCCTCATCAGCGGCCTGATCACCGCGAGCCTTGTTGCGGTCACCTGGAAGTTCAGCCCAAGACGGGACTAGAGGGCGGGACTAGGACGAGGGGGCGGCAGGTGCGACACTGACGCGCTGTTGATCGCCGGCAGTTGGCGCGGCTCGGCATTGCACGCTACACTTTGTCTTGGGCGTCATCGGGGACGGATTCATGTGGCGACTTGTTTCGGCGGCTTTGGCGCTGTTCGGCGCAGCTCTCTCACCTGCCCTCGCCCAGCAGCCCCAGCGCAGCGAGTGCCTGGCGATGGCGAACGCGGCACCCCGTGCGATGCCGGTCGCATTCCGGCAGGCGGCGGCCGCGGCCGAGGTCGAGATCAGCTATGCCGGCCATTCCACCTATTACATCGACACGCCCGGCGGCTTGCGCATCGCGACCGATTACAGCGGTGCCTATCAGGTGGGACGGCTGCCCGACGTCGCCACCATGAACCGCGCCCACAGCACCCACTACACTCTTTTTCCCGACAGGCGCATTCCGCACGTGCTCCACGGCTGGAGCGACGACGGCAAGCCGGCGATCGTGTCGGAACGCATCGGCGATGCCTTCATCCGGAATGTCACGACCGACATCCGCCGCTATTTCGGCGACGATGCCGGCTCCGACATGATCCGCGACGGCAATTCGATCTTCATCTTCGAGGTCGCGGGCCTCTGCATCGGCCATCTCGGCCACCTCCATCACAAGCTCGACGACAGCCATTTCGCCCAGATCGGGCGGCTCGATATCGTGATGGTGCCGATCGACGGCACCTACACCATGTCGCTGGACGGCATCTCCGATATCACCAAGCGGTTGCGCGCCTCGGTGGTGCTGCCGATGCACCGCTTCGCGACCCCGCTCGACGACTTCATGCGCCGGATCGGCCAGCATTTCGAGATCGACCGGCACTCCGGGCGGTCATTCCGGATGTCGCGGGATGCGCTGCCGTCGAAGCCGACGGTGATCATCCTCGACGGGGTCTGAGACGCAATTTTCTCCAAGCCGGCCGCCGGCCGGTCGTGTTGATCTGCCTGCAACAGGAGAGCGACATGACCGACTTTGCCAGACTGTTGCACGCGGACGGACCGAACCCCGAGCATGCGGCGGCGCTTCAACTCTATGGCCGCTTCGTCGGCGACTGGGATGCCGAGATCACCGCCCATGGATCCGATGGCACGAGACACACGGCTCCCGGCGAGATTCATTTCGGCTGGGTGCTGGAGGGCCGTGCCGTCCAGGACATCTGGATGATACCCCGGCCGACGGGCGCGCCGGCCTTCCCGATCGCCGGCAATTGGTACGGCACGACGCTGCGCGTTTATGATCCAACCATCGATGCGTGGCGGATTTCCTGGTTCGATCCCGCGCGCTGCGTCTTCCGCCACCAGATCGGCCGTCCGCGCGGAGAGGACATCGTGCAGGAAGGCACCACCGAAGCCGGCGAACTGACGCGGTGGAGCTTCACGGAGATCAGCCAGGACTCCTTCCATTGGCTCGGCGAAACCAAGCCCGCAGCGGCGCAGGATTGGCGGCTGACCGTGGCAGTCAAAGCACGACGGCGCTGGCCCTAGGCATCGGCCGGCCGTGATATCGAAACGAGAAGAGGGGCCGGGATGTCGATCCGGCCCCTCTTCGTCGTGGCCGCTGGGAAGCGTCCTTGAAAGCTTTTTGTCCTTAGCCGGCACCCATCAGCGAGGCCGGACGGGGCGCGCCGGTGGAGACGAACATCTTCTTCAGCTTGTTGACGACGCGGATCAGGAAGCCGATCATCACGGGATTGGTCTTGCGGCAGAAGGCGATCTTCTTGACGTGGCCTTCGACATGCCATTTGGCATGCGCGCCGTCGCGGAAGAAGATGACGTCGCCGGGGCCGTAGCGCTTCGGCGGCATGCCGTCGCTCTCGAGCACGATCGATCCTTCCATGATCATGATCGTCTCGTCGATGTCGTAGTACCAGTTGAACCGTCCTTCAGTGCAGTGCCAGACGATGGTCTGGGCGGTGCGGTCTTCGCTGGTGGACAGGACGCGCGAGCGCGCGACCGGATTGCCCTCGATGATCCAGGACGGCTCGATCGGGCTCGGCTCGAGGTCCACATTGAAACTGCCGACTTCAATCAATGCCATTTGCTTCCTCGGAAATGATATTTTGCGGCCGGCTCCGGCCGGGAGTGTTCGAAAGACGCACGGACGCTAGTCGTCCGTTTCTAATTCTTTCTTACATCGATTCCGAGAATCAGCCGGAAGCAACACGTGCAGACGGTTAACGTCGCAATTCCCCTGCAAATCCGCGGACATGACCAGATCCATCCCGGGTGCGACAAAGTGCGCAGGCACCGGAACGGAGCCCGAGAATGCCGTCGCGGCCGCGCTCCGCCGCTCGTCAGCGCTCAAACAGGGTGATCCAAACTACTTCGCCCACTCGCCCTTGCGGAATACCGGCACCTTGCTGCCGTCGGGCAGGATGCCGTCGATATCGGTCTCGGCGGAGCCGATCATCCAGTCGATATGGATCAGGCTCTGGTTGCCACCTTGCGCCGCGATCTGCTGCGGGGTGAGTTGCGCGCCATTCACGAAGCATTTCGAATAGCATTGGCCGAGCGCGATGTGAGATGCCGCGTTCTCGTCGAACAGCGTGTTGTAGAACAACAGCCCGCTCTGCGAGATCGGCGAGGAATGCGGCACCAGCGCCACTTCGCCGAGGCGCCGCGCGCCCTCGTCGGTGTCGAGCACCTTGTTCAGCACCTCCGCGCCGCGCGAGGCCTTTGCGTCGACGATCTTGCCGTCCTCGAAGCGCACCGCGATGTTGTCGATCAGCGTGCCCTGATAGGACAGCGGCTTCGAGCTCACGACATGGCCGTAGACGCGGCGGCAATGCGGCGTGGTGAAGACCTCTTCGGTCGGAATGTTGGCGTTGCAGCTGATGCCGTTCTTGGAGAGCGAGGCACCGCCCTCCCATTCGTGGCCGTCGGCCAGGCCGATGGTGAGGTCGGTGCTTGGTCCCGAATATTGCAGGGCGCGAAAGCGCTGGCCGTTGAGCCAGTTGGTCCGCTCGCGCAGCACCGCATTGTGGCTGGCCCAATTGGCCATCGCATCCTCGCGATCGACGCGGGACGCGGCGAAAATCGCATCCGCGAGCTTGCCGACCGCGACCTCCTCGGGATCGTTGGGGAAGACCTGCTTGGCCCAGGACGGGCTCGGATAGGCGATGATGTTCCAGTTGGTGTCGAAATTGACGATCTTCTCCAGCGCGGGCTGATACGCCATCGAATTCGCCTTGCTCGCGCGCGCCACCTTGGACGGATCCTCGCCCGACAGCAGCATCGGATTGTCGCCGACGATGGCGAGCCGCGCGGTGTTCTCCGAGAACGCCTTGGCCATACCCTCATAGAGCCAGCCGGCGGCACGATCGAAACTGCCGTCATGGCCGTGGCGGTAGCGCGCCAGCGTCATCTCCTCGTCCGACAGGATCGGCGTCACGATACCGGCGCCGGCCTTGTAGGCATGCACGGCGATCCGCCTGACCAGCGGCAGCGCGATCGCGGGCGCCGTGAGCAGCAGATCCTGTCCCGGCCGCAAGCCCAGGCCCACCTTCACCGCCACCTCGGCCAGCCGGTCGAGCTTCGCGGGATCGATGGGAGCGTTGGAATTGCGGTGATCAGTCATGCCGGGCCCTCTGCCGAAAGTCTCTGGTTCAATCTAAGCCTAGCACCGCAAGGCGCAAGTGCGCGAGCACCTTGCGACACGGAGAAGATACGCAGTTTCACGCATATTGGTTTTCAACGCGTTGCCGATTTCAGCACCCGGTCAACCATGGCAGGCGCGAGCCCGAGGTAATTTTTCGGTGAGGTGAGCGCCTCGATTGTGACACGGTCGATGCGGCTCGAGACGCGGGCGTCGGAGGACAGCGCATCCGCCAGGCTCAAGCCCTTGTCGTTGGCGAGCCGGCAAGCGTCATAAACCACGTCATGGGCCTCCTGCCGGCCCAGCTGCGGCGCGAGCCCCATCATGACCGCTTCGGCCACGATCAGGCCGCGGCTGATCGCGAGATTGTCGTTCATCTTCGTCTCGTCCACGATGAGGCCCGCCAGTGCGAACTTCGCCTGATGCAGCGCGCCGGCCGTCAGCACGAAGCTTTCGGGGATGGCCATCCATTCGGCGTGCCAGGGACCGGTGGCGCGCTCGAAATCCTGCACCATGGCGTCGAGCATGAGGCCGGCGTGCTGGCGCACCGCTTTGGACGCCGCCAGCATCAATTCCGACGAGATCGGGTTGCGCTTCTGCGGCATGGTCGAGGAGGCGCCCCGCCCCTTGACGAAGGGCTCATAGACTTCGCCGAACTCGGTCGAGGCCATGATCATGATGTCGAGCGCGATCTTGCCGAGCGAGCCGGTGACGAGCGCAAGGAAGTTCACGGCCTCGGCAAAGCCATCGCGCGCGACGTGCCAGGTCGAGACGGGAACGCCAAGCTTCAGCTCTGCGCAGAGTGCCTCCTGCACCTCGAATCCCTTGTCGCCGAGCGAGGCCAGCGTACCGGCGGCGCCGGCGAACTGGCCGACCAGCACGCGCGGCTTCAACTGCGCCAGCCGCTCGGCGTGGCGATCGAACATGGCCAGCCAGATCGCGGCCTTGTAGCCGAAGGTCACCGGCAGCGCCTGCTGGAGGTGAGTACGGCCGGCCATCGGCGTGTCGCGGTGGCGTCTCGAGAGGTTCGCCAGGATGCCGCGGAGCTCGTCGATGTCCCGCGCCACGATATCGAGCGCAGCGCGGAGCTGCAGCACCACGGCGGTATCCATGATGTCCTGCGTCGTCGCGCCCCAATGCACGTAGCGGCCGGCGTCGCCGCATTGCTTCACCATCTGATGCACCAAGGGGAGGATCGGATAGCCGACGATGTCGGTCTCCTGCCTGAGCAGATCGAAATCGAGCGCGGCGACGTCGGTCCGCGCCGCGATCGCCTCGGCCGCCTGCTGCGGGATCACGCCACATTTGGCTTCCGCCTTCGCCAGCGCCACCTCGACCTCGGCATAGCGTGCGACCGTCGCGACGTCGGAGAACACCGCGCGCATCTCGGGTGTGCCGAAGGCGTCGCGAAAAAGCATGGAATCGAGCACGGTGGTGGAAGCGCTGAAGGCGGGCATGGGCTTTTCTTCGTGGTTGGCGTTTTGGTGGGAGATAGCTTACGCAGTCGGCGCGGCGCGGCAAAGGGCATTCACCGTTCGCCACATCCACCGCAGGGCGGCGTATAACGGCACGTCACGCTTTCACCCCCTCATCCTGAGATGCGAGACATGGGACGCAACGCGTCCCATGGAGAGGCGCGAAGGATGACCGTCTTGGGTGGCGAGCGGTTACAACCTGGTCGCAGTCGTATTCCCTCCGAAAACCGCATGACTGCCATCACGCAATCTCGATGAACCAGGCGGGCCTTTCGGCAGACACATGGCTTTCGACCCAAATTTCTTTTCATTTAGCCCATCCGATATCGCAATGAGGCCCGAGTTTTCGACGTGCAGTTTCTGTTCCAGGACCACCTTCTCGATACCGACCGGCGCGAGCTGAGCCGCGAGCAGGTTCCAATTGCCGTGGAGCCGCAGGTCTTCGATCTCGTCGTCCACCTCATGCAGAACCGCGACCGGGTGGTCAGCAAGGACGAGTTGATCGACAAGATCTGGCACGGGCGCAGCGTCTCCGAATCCACCCTGACCAGCCGGATCAACGCCGCACGCAAGGCGATCGGCGACAGTGGCGCGAGCCAGGCGCTGATCCGCACCATCGCCCGCAAGGGTTTTCGCTTCGTCGGCGATGTCGAGGCCAAGGTCAGCGCGACCGCGCCGGAGCATGGCCGCGCCGCCGGGGCGCCGCGCGCTGCGCTGGCGCTTCCCGAGCGGCCCGCGATCGCCGTGCTGCCCTTCACCAACATGAGCGGCGAGGCCGGACAGGATTATTTCTCCGACGGCATCAGCGAGGACATCATCACCGCGCTGTCGAAGCTGCGCTGGTTCTTCGTCATCGCGCGCAACTCATCCTTCGTCTACAAGGGCCGCGCCGTGAATATCCGCGAGGTCGCGCGCGAGCTCGGGGTGCGCTACGTGGTCGAAGGCAGCGTCCGGCGGAGCGGCGAGCGGGTGCGCATCTCGGCCCAGCTCAACGACGTCTCGACCGGCAGCCATCTCTGGGCCGAGCGCTACGATCGCGAGCTCGCCGACATCTTCGCCGTGCAGGACGAGATCACCGAGGCGATCGTCGCCGCAATCGAGCCGCAGCTCTATGCCGCCGAGAGCTTTCGCGCCGAGCAGAAGCCGCCCGGAAGTCTCGACGCCTGGGATCTCGTGATGCGGGCATTGTCGCACCATTGGCGTATTACCCGCGAAGACAACGCCGCCGCGCAAGCGCTGCTCGAACAGGCCGTCGCGATCGATCCCGCCTATGGCAAGGCGCTGGGCCTGCTCGCGACCAGTCACATCTTCGGCGCGCATATGGGCTGGGCCGACATGGAAGTTACGCTTCCCATCGCCGAGCGCTCGGCGCTCGCGGCGGTGGAAGCCGACCGCGAGGACGCCTGGGCCCATCACGGCCTCGCCTACACCTATCTGTTCCGGCGCCGCTTCGACGACTCGCTGGCCGAGTTCGAGCTGGCGCTGCAGCTCAACCCGAATTTCGCGATGGCGCATGCCTTTCACGGCGTGACGCTGTGCTATGCCGGCCGATGGCAGGACGGCGACGCCGCCGCGCGCCGGGCGCTGCGGCTCAGTCCGCGCGATCCACTCGCGGCGATCTATTGCGGGGTTGCGGCCTATGCCCGGTTCGTCGGCCGCGACTACGAGGGAGCCGTGCAGATGGCGCGGGAATCGCTACGGCAACGCGGCGATTTCGTCGGCGCGCACCGCGTGCTGACGGCTGCCGCCGGGATGTCAGGAGATCCGGCGCTCACAGCGTCCGCCCTGGACGGTCTACGCCGCGCTCAACCCGGGGTCTCGCTCGCCTGGATCACCCGCGAGCTGCCGATGCTGCGGGACGAGGATCGGGCGCATTACCTGGAAGGATTGCGGCGCGCGGGGCTGACGTGACAGCGGCTCGACAATGATGCGCTAATCGTCGTCGGGCCCGAACAGCCTGATCTGCGGGAAGCCGCCGCGCGGCCGGCCCGCATAATCGCGCGCATCGGAATCTTCGCGGATGTTGCGCGCGACGTCGTCCCAATCGGTGCGGTCGCGCATTCCGCGCTGCTCGCGGCCCTCATAGTATTGGCGGCGCTCGGCCCAGCGGTCGCGCCGCTCGGTCCGGCGCCGCTCGGACGCAGCGCGCCTCACGTCGGAATCCTTCGCCTTGGCATAGGCGTTGTCAGGCGAAGCGGCCGGATCGATCGACGCTTGCTGCTCGCCGGGCTTTGCGGCTTTCGGTGACGATGCGACCGCTGGCTTTGACTGTTCCTTGGGCGGCTCAACTGCAGCCGCCTGCGAAGGCGGGGCGGCCGGCGGTTCGGCATTGGCCTGAGCGGGCTGCGCGTCAGGCCTTGCGACTTCGGGCTTTGCGGCTTCAGACTTGGCTTCGGCCTGCGCCGGTGCGGCGATCATGGCGCCGAAGGCTTGCGAGCCGGTGAGATAATTGACCCGTTCGGAGGGCGCGTTTGTCGCCGCCGGCGCCGCGGCGGATTCGGCGCGCTGCGCCATCTTGCTGGTGTCCGGGCCCTGTTTGGACGGGACCGGATTCATGATGTTGCCGGCCACGATCCCGCCGCCCAAACCAATGGCGATCGCTGCAACGATGGTTCCGGCACCGACGAAATAGGCTGTCGAGGCGCGCATTGATCCACTCCCTCTTTGGAGCGAGCAACGCGCGTCGATTGCCGGATGTTCCTGGTACGGAAGCAGTTCCCAAAGGAACTTCAGCGTCAGATCTGCTGCGCGACCTTCTCGAGCCCGATGAGGCGAGCGAGCTTGCGCACTTCCTCTTTCTGGTCGTCACGCAACTGGAACAGCAACGGCATGGCCGCCGACTTCAACTGCTGGACCTCATCGCAGTTCGGGTCGATCTGAGCGCTGGGTGGCGCGTTCGGATTTGAGAGCTTGTTGGCCGAGATCTTGCGGACAACGTTGCGCAGCGCGCTCTCGACCGAGGGCCAGTAATATTCCTGCGACGAGGACAGTTTCAGGCGGTCCCTGATCCCCGCAATCTGTGCGTCGGACAGCAGCGTATAATTCTTCTGCGGCTGCGGCTTGGCCACCACCTTCGGCTTGGCGGGGACTTCGACGGCTGGAACCTCCGCCGCGGCGGGCGCCTCGGACACCGCCGGCTTGGGCATCGGGAAATCGGACGGCGTTGCAGCGGCGAAGGCCTGGCGCAGCGGCTCGGTCAGCAAGGGCGCTTGCGAGAGCCTGTCGGCGGGCACCTGGACCGGCTCGAATGCGGCCGATGCCAAGGCGAGGGTCGGGACCAGACGGTCGGCCTTGGCGGCGCGGTTGGTTGCGAGCGGCTTGGGCGGAGGCGTCTGGGCGA
Organism: Bradyrhizobium sp. WBOS08; assembly: GCF_024585125.1. Taxonomy (NCBI): domain Bacteria; kingdom Pseudomonadati; phylum Pseudomonadota; class Alphaproteobacteria; order Hyphomicrobiales; family Nitrobacteraceae; genus Bradyrhizobium; species Bradyrhizobium sp. WBOS08. The sequence continues at coordinate 1,841,721 of NZ_CP028988.1, forward strand.
TCATGTCTTCGCTGACGCTGGGGACGCTGTCGCGGCCGAGAATGGCGGTGGTGGCGGCGCCGAGGACGAGGAAGCAGGTCAGCACAACGATGGTGATGGCTTTGGACAAACGTCTCTCCGGGAACGGACGCTTCACGAGTTTGTTAACGATGCCCGGCAAAAGGGCACGAATTATGGCTTGAGTGTGCCTTCGTTGCGACAATCAGCATGTCTGCAGCGACATTCTGCGTAAAAGGCAAGGGAAATCAGGCAGCTGCAGCCAGTTCGTAGGCGTCCTGGATGTCCGCGACGATCTCCGAGGCCTCCCAGACCGCGCGCGGCTCGACCGATTGCAGCGCCACCGTCCAATTGCCGCCCCGGCGGGTGCGGGGGACGCTGACGATGTCGAAACGGACGTTGCGGCACAGCGGGTGGCGGGCCAGGGCATGAGCGACGCGGACGCGGATTTCGTCCAGCGAAGCCGCCGTCTTGGTGTTGAGATAATCGAAGTCCATCGCCTGTCCCTCTCGGTCCTGATTGGCGGCCGTGAGAGGATTCTTGGCGGGCGATGGTTAATCTGCCGTTAAGTGGGCGGGGACGGAAGAGCGCGGGATTAACCGTGATCGAGGACGAGCGGAGCCGCAATTCTACGGGGAGCGGCGCGCCCTCGCCTCACGATATTCGGCCACCGTCCGCGCAACGAGATCATCGACCGCGAGCACGTCGGTGACGCCCGAGCTGGAATGCCCACCGCTCCAGATGTCGCGCCAGCGCTTCGGACGGCTCTCGCGCGCGGCAACGTCTATATCCGCAGCGATGTCGATCGCTCCGTGCGCCGGCAGATCGTCGGGATCAAGCCCGGCGGCCACGATCGACGGCCTCAGCATGCTGGTCTGCAGGCCCGTGAACGCGGTCGTCAGCAGGATGTCGTCGGCGCTGCTCTCGACCAGCATACGCTTGTGGCGATCGTCCGCCATGCTCTCACGCGTCGCAATGAACTTGGTGCCCATGTAAGCGAGATCGCAGCCGAGCACTTCGGCCGCATACAGCGCGCGGCCGTCGCTGATGCCGCCCGCGAGCACGATGACGCCGTCATAGAACGCGCGCACCGCGCGGACGAAGGCGAACGGGTTGAGCCAGCCGGTCTGCCCGCCGGCGCCCGCGGTGAGCAGCACCAGCCCATCGGCACCTGCTTCCGCCGCACGTTCGGCATGACGGATGGAAGCGACGTCCGCCAGCACCAGCGCACCGGCATCGTGCAGCGGCTTGACCATTGCTGCGGGCGAGCCGACCGAGGTGATGACGATCTCCGGCCTGTGCCGCAGCAGCACGGCGAGATCATGCTCCAGCCGCGCATTGGAGCGGTGCACGATCAGGTTCGGGCAGAGCGGCGCTGCCTTGCGGCCGGTCTGGTCTTCGTGCTGGCGCAGCCGTGTCTCGATCGTGGTCAGCCATTCCTCGAGCTGGTCCGTGCTGCGGCAATTCGCGGTGGGGAAGCTGCCGATCACCCCATTGCGGCAGGCCGCGACGATGAGTTCGACGCCGGACACCAGGAACATCGGCGCTGCGATCAGCGGCAGAGCGAGACGATCGCCGAAGCGTTGCAGCCGATCTGACGTCACGCAAATCTCCTTGTCACGCATGCCTCCCTCGCGCGGGCCTTGTCGTTTCCTCCCGCAGTCTCTGTGCTAGCGTCGCCGGCAACATTGGCACGTCAGAAGCCGGTGACAAAGCAACGAGGAAACATATGACCGATCCGCTGCACGCATCGTCACCGACTTGTGCGCAGACGCTACGGGCGCTGTCGCGCTATCCCGGCCGCACCGCCTTCGCCTGGCCCGGCGGATCGTTGAGCTACCGGGGCGCCATCGATCTCATCGGGCGCATCCAGGGCGTGTTCATGCGTCTCGGCCTGCCGCCAGGTGCGCGCGTCGCCTTCCTCACCGCGAACCGCGCCGACACCTGGTGCGCCGGCGTCGCCGCGCAATTATCGCGGCTCTGCATCACCTGGCTGCATCCGCTGGGATCGCTGGAGGACCAGCTGTTCCAGCTCGAGGATTCCGAGGCCGAGATGCTCGTGGTCGATGCCGCCGCCTTCCGCGACCGCGGCGGCGAACTTGCAGCAAGGGCGCCCCGGCTGAAGGCGGTCTTCACGATGGGGCCGGCCGGCTACGGCGCCGATCTGTTGGCCGCCATCGAGAGCGCCGGACACGCCAGCGCGCGGAGCCTCGCCGGCCTCGACGATCTCTCCACGCTGAACTACACCGGCGGCACCACCGGCAAATCCAAGGGCGCGCTACGCTATCACCGCGAGAATGCCGGAGCCGCGGCCGCGATCCTCGCCGACTTCGAGATCCCCGACGCGGCACGCTATCTCACGGTTGCGCCGATCAGCCATGTCGCCGGCACCAAAGTGCTGCCGACCCTGATGCGCGGCGGCACCGTGCACATGCTGAGGGGATTCGATCCCGAGGCGGTGATGACGACGATCGCACGCGAGCGCATCAATTTCACGCTGTTCGTGCCGACCATGATCTACGTGCTGCTCGATCATCCCGCGCTTGAAAAGACCGATCTCACCTCGCTCGAGCTGGTGCTCTATGGCGCGTCGGCGATGTCGCCGAGCCGGCTGATCGAGGGCATCGATCGCATCGGACCGGTGTTCTCGCAGCTCTACGGCCAGACCGAGTGCTATCCGGTCTCGGTGCTGCGCAAGGCGGATCACGATCCCAAGACGCCGGAGCTGTTCCTGTCCTGCGGCTTCCCGATCGCGGCCTGCGAGGTCAGGATTCTCGATGACAACGACGAGGAGGTGAAGACAGGCGAGGCCGGCGAGATCTGCGTGCGCGCCCCGCATGCGATGGCGGAGTACTGGAGGCGGCCCGACATCACCGCCGAGACGCTCAGGAACGGTTGGGTCCACACCGGTGACATCGCGCGTCAGGACGAGCGCGGCTATATGTTCATTCTCGACCGCAAGAAGGACATGATCGTGTCCGGCGGCTTCAACATCTTCCCGCGCGAGGTCGAGGACGTGCTATCGCAACATGCCGATGTCGCCATGGTCGCGGTCGTCGGCATTCCCGACGAAAAGTGGGGCGAAGCCGTCACCGCCATCGTCGTGCCGCGCGAGGGCGCAACGCCGGACCCGGACGAGCTGATCAACCTGGTCAAGACACGAAAGGGCTCGGCGCATGCGCCCAAGCAGATCCGGTTCGTCAAGCAATTGCCGATGACCGGCGTCGGCAAGGTCGACAAGAAGGTGTTGCGCGCAGGCTTCTGGAGCGGCCGGGACCGGATGGTGGGATAAATACCCGGGATTCTACGGGGCCGTTGTGTCCCCGACACCACAACGCGGAAAGGAGTGGTTGGCGGCGCGGCCCACGCAATTGCCGGCGAATCGGGGAATCACCTAGACCGCTGCTGGGGCTGGGAAGCGGAGAGTGAGATGAGAGTCGCTTCCCTGGAAAGTGTGGTCGCCGCGGTCACGTTGATCACGGCTATCATCGTGGTGCTGTGGGAGATCAAGATCTTCTACGGAATGTGAACTGGCAGGATGCCCGGGTCGAACCCGACCTCGCATCCCTTCCGCGGCGGCGGAAGCCTGCCGTTCAGTTGCGCAATGCGCGACATAGCTTTCTCACGATCGGTGTCATTGTCCGGTTTGACCGGACGATCCAGTATTCCAGAGACAGTCGTTGTTGAATCGAGAGGCCGCGGCGTACTGGATGCCTCGGTCAAGCCGAGGCATGACAGTGAGGTCGACGCGCGAGCATCGCTCGCTCGTCATGCCGTCGCCTCAGCGCTTCTCGATCACCAGACTCTGCACCGCGCGGCCGAAATAGCCCTGGCGGTCGGCGAGGCGCGACATGGCAAGCCCGCTGCCGTCGGCGCCGATCCAGGACTCCCCGTCGAGCAGGATCCACTCGCCGACCGGCTGACGCGCGAAGCTCACGCTGAGGTCGGCATTGATGTAGGTCCAGGCGCGGAAGTCGAGCGTCGAGGCGGTGCCGTTGGAGAAATCGGCGGCGACCACGGCGCGCATGGCCTGCGAGATCGCTTCCCCCTCGATCAGCGGATGGTCGACGCGAAACCAGATCGCGCCGGCGCCGGCCTGGCCGAAGCGGCCGCGCGCGGCACGCATCGAGACCGAACGCACGAACGGGCTGGTGGCGGCGTGACCGTCCTCGGCCAGCGAGTCCTCCGGCGAGGGCAGCGTGACCGGAAGCTCCTCGACCTCGTCGGGCAGCGCCAGGGCCTGGCGCCGGATCTTGAGCACGGTTGCGCCGACCACCTGGACGCCGTCGGCCAGCAGCTTGATGTTGCAGAGCTGGATCTTGCGGCCCTCGCGCAGGACCTCGGTAGCGATCGTGAGCGGCGCCACCGGGACGGGGCGCATCAGGTCGATGGTGACGCGCGCGATGTCCATCGGAGCAGGCGTCGGGATGCGCTCGGCCGCCCACGTCACCAGCGAGGCCGGCGCCGAGCCGTGCTGCATGCGCCGATCCCAGGGACCGGCGGCATCCGGGCTGGTGTGGACGCTATTTCCGTCGACGCGGTAGATCGCGGTCATCCGTTCAACCCGTCTCAGTTGACGTTCCCCGGACGCTGCGCAGCGCGTAGCGGTGCGCTGCCGATCCGGGGTCCATACGTTGCTGCAGTGGGTCCCGGCTCTGCGCAGCAGCGTTGCACGCTGCAGCGCGTCCGGGACACGTGAAACTACAACGGCGGATCGATCGCTTCGTCATATTCCTTCTTGAAGCGCGCGATCAGCTCGGCTGCGGGCACCACTTTGTCGATGCTGCCGATGCCCTGGCCGCTCCCCCAGATCTCCTTCCAGGCCTTCGGCTTGGCGCGTTCGCCGGAGGCGTCGGTGCCGAAATTCATCTTGGAGGGATCGGAGGTCGGAAGATTGTCCGGATCCATGCCGGCAGCCAGGATCGAGGGCTTCAGATAATTGCCGTGCACGCCGGTGAAGAGGTTGGAATAGACGATGTCGTCGGCGCTCGAGCCCGCGATCATCTCCTTGTAGCGCTCGACCGCGTTGGCTTCCTTGGTGGCGATGAAGGCCGAGCCGATATAGGCGAAGTCGGCGCCGAGGATGCGTGCGGCGCGGATCGCCTTGCCGTTGCCGATCGCGCCCGACAGCGCGATCGGGCCGTCGAACCATTTTCGCGTCTCGGCCACGAAGGCGAGCGGCGAGATGGTGCCGGCGTGGCCGCCGGCCCCCGCCGCGACCAGGATCAGGCCGTCGGCACCCTTCTCGATCGCCTTGTGCGCGAACTTCTGGTTGATCACGTCGTGGAAGACGATGCCGCCCCAGCCGTGCACCGCCTGGTTCAGCTCCTCGCGGGCCCCGAGCGAGGAGATGATCATCGGCACCTTGTACTTGGCGCAGAGCTGCATGTCGTGGTCGAGCCGGTTGTTCGACTTGTGCACGATCTGGTTGACAGCAAACGGCGCCGACGGCCGTTCCGGATGAGCGCGGTCATAGGCCGCGAGCTCCTCGGTGATCCGTGCCAGCCATTCGTCGAGCAGCTCCGGCGGGCGCGCGTTCAGCGCCGGAAACGAACCGACCACCCCCGCCTTGCACTGCGCGATCACGAGATCGGGCACCGAGATGATGAAGAGCGGCGAGCCGATCACGGGGATCGACAGGCGCCCCTTGAACAAGGCAGGCATGGACATTGCGAGACGATCCTCTCTTTTGGCCGGTCATGGAAGGTTGGGCGCCATACCAACAAGGCAATCTTTCCACTGTCAAGTATTGCGTTTTGACGCCGTGGCGGAGGCGCCAGCGATACTATTCCAAGGCGTGGAATTCTCTCGGCGTCATTCCGGGGCGCGCCGAAAGGCGCGAGCCCGGAATCCATTGGGCGTCAGTATGCGCCGTGAAATGGATTCCGGGTTCGCGCTTCGCGTGCCCGAAAATGACGAGAGGACAGACCAGCTCCTACTCAATCAGATCCGGATTGATCAGCCGCTCGAACGAGAACATCTCGTCCCACTTCTCCTGCGTCAACAGCTGGCGTTCGACCACCACGATCTGGTGCAGCGACTTGCCGCTCTTGTAGCCCTCGCGCGCGATCTCGGCGCATTGCTTGTAGCCGAGCAGCGGCTTCAGCACCGTGACGATGCCGAGCGAGTTCAGCACCATGTTGCGGGTGTGCTCCTCGTTGGCTGTGATGCCGACCACGCAATTCTCGCGCAGGCTGTTGACCGCGCGCTCCATGGTTCGGATCGAGAAGAACAGCGCGAACGAGATCACCGGCTCCATCACATTGAGCTGGAGCTGTCCCGCCGAGGCCGCCAGCGTCACCGTCGTGTCAAGCCCGATGACGAGGAAGCTGGTCTGGTTGACCACTTCGGGGATCACGGGATTGACCTTGCCGGGCATGATCGAAGAGCCCGGCTGCAGCTGCGGCAGGTTGATTTCGTTGAAGCCGGCGCGCGGGCCGGAGGCGAGCAGGCGGATGTCGTTGCAGATTTTCGTCAGCTTGCTCGCCGTGCGCTTCAGCACGCCCGAGAGTTGCACATAGGCGCCGGTGTCGGAGGTCGCCTCGACGAGATCGCCGGCGAGGATGAAGTCGACGCCGGTGAGCGCGCTCAGATGCCGGACCGCGAGTTTGGGATAACCGACCGCGGCCGTGACGGAGGTGCCGATCGCAGTGGCGCCGAGATTGATCTCGCGCAGCAGCGCACGCGCTTCCGAGATGCGCTCGACCTCCTCGCCGATCGTGGTGCCCCAGCCGCGGAATTCCGCACCGAGCGACATCGGCACGGCATCCTGCAGATGCGTGCGGCCCATCTTCAGAACACGGTCGAACTCGCGCCCCTTGGCGAAGAAAGCTTCCTGGAGCTGGCGCAGCGCGGTCATGTAGCTCTCGAGCCGCAGGATCAGCGCGAGGCGAAAGGCGGTCGGATAGGTGTCGTTGGTCGACTGGCCGTAATTGACGTGGTCGTTGGGGCTGACGTGCTGATAGTCGCCCTTGCCGAAGCCGAGCGATTCCAGCGCGAGATTCGCGATCACCTCGTTGGCGTTCATGTTGGTGGAGGTGCCGGCACCGCCCTGGATGAAATCGGTGACGAACTGATCCATCATCTCGCCGGCGATGACGCGGTCGCAGCCGAGGATGATCGCGTCCGCGACCCTGGCGTCGAGCACGCCGAGATCGCGATTGGCCATGGCGGCGGCCTTCTTGACGTAACCGAGCGCCTTCACGAAGTAAGGCTCCTGGTTCATCGGAATGCCGGTGATGTGGAAGTTCTCCTTACCCCGGATGGTCTGGACGCCGTAGTAGATGTCGTCGGCGATCTCACGCTGTCCGAGGAAGTCCTGCTCCGTCCGGCTCATGGGCGCTCCTTGTTGCTTGCGCGCGAGACCATCACGTCAGTTCTGGCATAGGGCACTGGTCACGAAAGTATCGGTGCGGCAGTCGTCCGGTTTGCGTTGCCGGCCGGGGATCAAGACCTTGGCCGAGCATTTTTCCGCGGAATCGGCATTCAGGCTCTTGCCTTCCTTGTAGCCCTTGCCCTGGCAGAGCTGGTCGGCGGCCTGCTTGCAGTCTGGCGCGCCGTTCGACGAGACCGGGCAGGCCACGCGCCCCGACACCATGGTCGAGGGCTTGGCCAGCCGTGACAGGTCATTCATGGTTTCACTGGGGCTTTTGATCGGCGGCAGGATCGAAGGCAACTTGTCGAACAGCTTGCCCATTTCATTGATCAGCCCGGGATTTTCCTCTTGCGCCGGCGGCGCCGATGGAGCGGGTGGCGGCGCGGCCTGCGCGCCCGGCGCCTGCAAGCCGAGGGATGGTGGCGCAGATTGCGTCAACGCGGTCCCGCCACCGAGCAGGAGCGAAAGCACCGCGAGAATCAACGTGGCCGGTCGCATGACCTGTTTGCCGGATCGATCCGTCATGACCACAACCGTAGCCGAACCAGAGGTGACGGCAAAGCGCGGAGGTCTAGATCAGCTTGATCGCCACCACGAAGCCGAGCACCAGGACGATGGCGCCGAGGGCAACCCAGAGTCCGAGATGCCGCTCGATCCTGACCCGGATCCAGTCGCCGTAGCGGTTGAGCAGGATCGCGACGACAAAGAAGCGTCCGCCGCGCGCGACGATCGAGCACAGGATGAACAGGAGGATGTTGTAGCCGGCAAAGCCCGAGGTGATGGTGACGAGCTTGTAGGGAATCGGCGTCAGCCCCTTGAGCAGGATGATGACGGCACCCCATTCCGCATAGGAGGCCCGGAAGGCGTCGACCTTGTCGGCGAGGCCGTAGACCTGGATCAGCCATTGGCCGACCGAGTCGAACAGCAGCGCACCGATGGCATACCCGACCACGCCGCCGAGCACCGAGGTCACGGTGCAGATTGCGGCGTAGAGCCAGGCGCGCTGCGGGCGCGCCAGCGACATCGGAATCAGCATCACGTCCGGCGGGACCGGAAAGAAGGAGCTCTCGGCGAAGGATACGGCCCCCATGATCCAGAGCGCGTATGGCTTGTGGGCGGCGTCGATGCACCAATCGTAGATACGTTTCAGCATGGCGCCGCGATGAAGCACCATGGGACGGATTTGTCCATGCCGAGATTGGGGCGAATTGTGAGGTTTCTAGTGGCGCTTGCGCGCGGCGCGCCCCTCGAGCGCGACAATTGGCCGCCTGGCGGCCACGCGCGGTGACGCGACCTTGGGCAGCTTCATCGAGGATTTCGGCAGCTTCTCGGCGATGCCGAGCATGTCTTCCCGCCGCGTCATCTCGCGCCAGACGTCCTCGGGGCGCACGCCGGCAGAGGCCCAGAGCACGGTGAGATTGTACAAGAGGTCGGCGCTTTCCCGGATCACGGCCTCGGAGTCGCCATTGACGGCATCGATCACGACCTCGATGGCCTCTTCGGCGAGCTTCTTGGCCATTTTCGAGGGCCCGCGCTGAAACAGCCGGGCGGTCCGCGATGTTGCCGGATCAAGATCCCTGGCCGCGAGCACAGCCAGATATAGCCGCTCAAGCGAATCACTCATGGTACTCAAAACTACTCTAAACAAATGGCGGGCGTGTTAACGCTCGGCAATGAAAGCAGAAAACAGGCCGGCGCGGCAAGCGCGACGGCCTGTTCTCCGATGCCGCAGGGCCGATCAGTTAATAGCAGCTGTAGCCCGAATAGCCGTGGGCGCAGACGTTCGTGTAGCCACCATAGCGATGGCGGTTGTAGGAGCCGTAATGGGGTCCGTAGCCAGGGCCGCTGTAGTAGACCGGGCCGCTGTCGTAATAGTAACCCGGACCCGGATCATAGGCGTAGGCATCGCGGCTGGCTGCGATCGCCAGGCCGGTCGCGGCCAGGCCGAACATCGCTGCGGCAGCGGCGGCGCCGCCACCACCGCCATGCCAATGACGACCGCCCGCGTAAGAGGCGGTGGGTGCAGCGGCGGTCAGAGCCACCACGGCGGCGGTAGCGAGAATGGCCTTGCGGCCCGCAATCTTGGAGAATCGGTCGAACATGTCTTGGGCCCTCCTTTGGGACCTGGGAATGGACGCCTGCGGACAGGCTCATGCTTTCAAACCCGCATGACCTAAGTTGGGTTCCCCAACCCCAACACAAGCTGAACGGGGTTGCGTAATCGTGACGCAACCGCCGCTCATCCGCCGTTCATGTTCGCGCGCGCACGGTGTCGCCGGCCGGCGCTGCGAGCGTCACGAAACCATAACAATGCGGGACCGGCGCAACTGATGTCGGAATTCAAGACGATCGCGCTTCGTTGCCTGCTGGCCTTCACGATCTCGCTTGCGACACTGATTCCACGCGGTGTCAGCGCGGCCGAGACGCCTGCGCCGTCCTCAATTGCCATTCACTTCAGCTTCGACCGCCCGCCCGACGCAAGCATGGCGCCGTTCTTCCTTGCGGCAAAGGACGGCAGGTTCGGCACCGAGCGTCTGAACGTGTCCTTCAGCAGCGCGGCCGGATCGCCGGAGGCACTCGCCCGCGTCGCCAAGGGCGCCAGCGAGCTTGCGCTCGTCGACATCAACGAGCTGATCCGGTTTCGCGACAAGGAGGACGCGGCGCCGGTCAAGGCGGTGTTCGTGCTGTTCAACCGCGCGCCCTACGCGATCATGGCGCGCAGGAGCCGCGGCATCCATCTGTTGCCCGATCTCGACGGCAAGACCGTCGGCGTTGCCGAGGCCGACCTGTCGATGCGGCTGTGGCCGGCGCTGGCGCAGCAGAACGGCATCAAGGCATCGCGCGTCAAATTCCACAAGATCAGCGCGGCGGTGCGCGAGCCGATCCTCTCCGCGGGACAGGTCGATGCCGTCGCGGGTTTCAGCCACCTCTCGGCGGTGAACCTGCGCGACCGCGGCGTGCCCGGCGCAGATCTCGTGGTGCTGCGCTATGCCGATTACGGCTGCGAGGCCTATGGCTTCGCCGTGGCGGTCAATGCCGCCTTCGCCGCAGCAAAGCCGGACGCCGTGAAAGGCTTCGTCCGCGCCTTGATCGCCGGCATCGCCACGACCGTGAAGGAGCCGGCGCGTGCGGCGGACGACGCCGCGAGCCGCATCGGCGGCGGCGACCGCGACCTGGAGCTGCAACGCTTGCGCACCGTCCTTGCCGACAACGTCCTGACCGACGAGGTCAAGCGCAACGGTCTCGGCGGCATCGAGCCACGGCGCCTGGAACGCTCGATCGACCAGATCGCGCAGGACTTCAAATTCCGCAAGCGGCCGACCCCGGGTGACGTCTTCGACGACCAATTCCTGCCGCCGGTCGCCGAACGGCTGATCAATTGAGAAAAATCGGCGGCTTCCGCTATATCTCGCGCGCGATCCCGGCTTAGAATACGGGCTCCGTCGTCCGCTCGAGCTTCGTCACCCGCATGTCCATCCTCCGTCTCTATACTCGCGTTCTCGAATTACTCGGCAGCGAGGCGCGGCTGGGCTGGCTGCTCGCGGTCGCCAATCTGCTGCTGGCGGGCTCGCAATTCGCCGAACCCGTGCTGTTCGGCCGGATCGTCGACGTGCTCTCCGGCAAGACCGTGGCCGGCTCGAACTCGGCCTGGCCGTTCCTGGCCGCCTGGGTCGCGTTCGGGCTCTTCACCATCCTGTGCAGCGCGATCGTGGCCTTGCAGGCCGACCGGCTCTCGCACCGCCAACGCCAGGCGGTGCTGACCGACTATTTCGAGCACATTCTGCAACTGCCGCTGACCTTCCACTCCGGCACTCATTCGGGCCGGCTGATGAAGGTGATGCTCAACGGCACCGACGCCTTGTGGCGGCTGTGGCTCGGCTTCTTCCGCGAGCATTTTGCCGCGATCCTCTCGGTCGTGGTGCTGCTGCCGCTGTCACTCTACCTGAACTGGCGGCTCGCCATCCTGCTGTTCGTGCTCTGCATCGTCTTCACCGCACTGACGACCTTCGTGGTGCGCAAGACCTTCGGCATGCAGATGGAGGTCGAGGAGCAATATAGCAAGCTCTCTGCGCGCGCTTCCGACGCGCTCGGCAACGTCGCGCTGGTTCAGAGCTTCGTCCGCGTCGAGGCCGAGGTGAAGGGCCTGCGCTCCGTCGCCGATCAATTGCTCGAAGCCCAGATGCCGGTGCTGTCGTGGTGGGCGCTGGTCACCGTCATCACGCGCGCCTCCACCACCATCACGGTGCTGGCGATCTTCACGTTCGGCATCGCGCTGCACGACCAGGGACTGACCTCGGTCGGCGAGATCGTGATGTTCGTGAGCTTCGCCACGATGCTGATCCAGAAGCTCGAACAGGTCGTGAGCTTCATCAACAACGTGTTCATGGAAGCCCCGCGCCTGCGCGAGTTCTTCAATGTGCTCGACGCCGTGCCCGCCGTGCGCGACCGGTCCGACGCGATCGACGCCGGCAGGCTGTCCGGCCTCGTCGAGTTCAACGACGTCACCTTCTCCTATGACGGCAAGCGGCCGGCGATCGAGGATCTCACCTTCACCGCGCTGCCCGGCCAGACCATCGCGCTGGTCGGCCCGACCGGCGCCGGCAAATCGACCGCGATCGCGCTCTTGCACCGCGCCTTCGACCCGCAATCCGGCGTCATCAAGATCGACGGCATGGACCTGCGCGGCGTGACGCTGACCTCGCTGCGGCGGAACATCGGCGTCGTGTTCCAGGAAGCGCTGCTGTTCAACCGGTCGATCGCGGAGAATTTGCGCGTCGGCAAGCCGGATGCGACCGAGGCCGAGATGCGCCAGGCGGCCGCGCGCGCGCAAGCGCTCGAATTCATCGAGCGCAGCGGCGGCTTCGAGACAAATGCCGGCGAGCGCGGGCGCATGCTGTCCGGCGGCGAGCGGCAACGCCTGTCGATCGCCCGCGCGCTGCTGAAGGACCCGCCGATCCTGATCCTGGACGAAGCCACCTCGGCGCTCGACGCCGTCACCGAGGCCAAGGTGAATGCCGCTCTCGACGAAGTGATGAAGGGCCGGACCACCTTCGTCATCGCCCATCGCCTCTCCACCATCCGCAACGCCACGCGGATCCTGGTGTTCGAGAATGGCCGCGTGACCGAAAGCGGAACTTTCGATGAACTCGTGGCCAAAGGCGGCCATTTTGCCGAGCTCGCCAGGGCTCAGTTCATGGTGCAGGAAAACGCACGGGCCAGCGTGACGACCTCCGAGGTTGCCGCGACGGCCGCCAAATCCCCCTAGCAAGTCCCCACAGCGCCGTCGAAATTCGGCCTATTTCATTGCGGAATACCGCACCCGGCCCCCTATTCTCGACGCATCAGCCGGTATAGGTTCGCTGCGCCGCAAGCGGCGGCGCTGGATTTCAGAACCGACAATCAGATCACGAGAGCCGCCGGGAACCGGCGGGCCTCCAAGGACCGGAATCGGATAGTGCACGCCCTACGCCCGCTGCTTCGCAAATCCTTGTTCAACCTGTTCGCTGCGAGCTTCGCATGTGCCGCGCTGCTGGCGCCGCGCGGAGCGAGCGCCGAGGCGCTGCTGCTCATCGAGGCCGACAGCGGCAAGGTGCTGCAGGCGGACAACGCGACCATTCCCTGGTATCCGGCCTCCGTCACCAAGATCATGACCGCCTATGTGACGCTGAAGGCGGTCAAGGAGGGCAGACTGACGCTCGACACGCTGCTCACGGTCTCGCCGGTCGCCGCCGCGCAATCGCCCTCGAAGATGGGGTTCCGTCCGGGAACGCAGCTCACCGTCGACAACGCGCTGAAGATGGTGATGGTCAAGTCGGCGAACGACATGGCCGTGGTGCTCGCCGAAGGTGTCGGCGGTTCGGTCGACGGCTTCTCTGCGATCATGAACGACACCGCGAGGAAGCTCGGCATGACGCAGACCAGCTACGTCAATCCGAACGGCCTGCCCGCCGAGGGCCAGATCACGTCGGCGCGCGACCTCGGCATTCTCGCGCGCGCGTTCCTGCGCGACCTGCCGGAGTACGAATATTTCGTGCACATCCCGGCGATCCGCTTTGGCAAGCGCGTTACCGGTAATTTCAACAAGCTGATCGGCCGCTATCCCGGCGCCGACGGTTTCAAGACCGGCTTCATCTGCGCCTCCGGCTACAATCTCGTCGCCTCGGCCACGCGCAACGGCCGCCGGCTGATCGCGGTGGTGCTGGGCGCGAGCTCCGGCACCGCGCGCGCGGTGAAGGCCGCGCAGCTGCTGGAGCGCGGCTTCAGCCAGGACACTCTGACATGGCTTCGCCCCTCGCTGGGCACGGTCGATAACCTCGTGCCGGTCGACGCCTCGCCGCCGAACCTGCGCGACGAGATGTGCGGGCCCCACCGCAAGCGGCCGGCCAGCGACGACGACGATGCGCTGATTGCCGCCAATGGCGGCGCCACCGGATCGGCGTCCGCGACCGGCGGCGAAGCCCAGGTGACCTTCTTCACCGCCGGCCTGCAGCCGCCCCTGATGAAGGCCTCCGAGCTGATGGCCTCGGCGCCGGCGCCGACCGAGCCCGTGCTGGTCTACACCGGCCCGACTCGCACCGGCCCCGCCCTGATCGCGGCGGTCGCGGCCGATGCCGACCAGCAGGCGGCGTCCTCCAAGCCGCGTGGCAAGAAGTCGCGCGTGGCCAAGAAGCCGGATGCGGCCGACAAGCCGAAAGACGCGGCGGGCAAGGACGCCAGCAAGGACACCAAGGCCGCGGCGGTGAAGCCGGATGCCAAGCCGGCGGGGGTGAAGAGCAACGGCGGGAACAACGGCAAGAACGACGCAAAGAGCGACCACAAGATTGCGGCGAAGCCGGCAGCGCCCAAGCATGCTGCCGCCAAGCCTGATGCGGCGGCTAAACCCGCCGAGAAGCCTGCGGCCGGCGGCGATCCGAAGCCCGCCAAGCCCAAGGCCGCGACCAAGCCCGCGGCCAAGCCGGCCAACAACAGTTAACGGCGCACCCCGGGCCGATCCGGCCCGGCTTCGCACCTGCGACAGCCATTCGCGACGATTCCAGTAGCCACTTCCCGACCTTTGCCCTAAGCGTCGACGGCTTGCCACCGGTTCCGGCAGGCTCGATACTGGCGGCAATGCGGCAAGCCCGAGACACAACGGGCTCTGGTCAATGAGGGGAGTTTTCCATGGAGCGCATCTGGCTCAAGCAATATCCGCCCGGCGTGCCCGCCGATATCGAGCCGACCCAATACGCATCGCTGGTCGACCTGCTGGAGGAGAGCTTCACCAAGTTCGCCGATCGCAAGGCGTTCATCTGCATGGACAAGTCGATCAGCTACCGCGACCTCGACCAGATGTCGGTCGCACTCGCGGCCTATCTGCAGGGCCGCGGACTGCAGCGTGGCGCCCGCGTCGCCCTCATGATGCCGAACGTGCTGCAATATCCGGTCGCGACCGCGGCGGTGCTGCGGGCCGGCTTCGCTGTCGTCAACGTCAACCCGCTCTACACCCCGCGTGAGCTCGAGCACCAGCTCAAGGATTCCGGCGCCGAAGCCATCATCGTGCTGGAGAATTTCGCCCACACCGTCGAGCAGGTGATCGCCAGGACGGCGGTGAAGCATGTCATCGTCGCCAGCATGGGCGACCTGCTCGGCTTCAAGGGCGTGATCGTCAACCTGGTCGTTCGCCGCGTCAAGAAGATGGTGCCGGCGTGGTCGCTGCCGGGCTCGGTCTCATTCAACGACGCCCTGTCCGCCGGCCGCGGCATGACCTTCAGCAAGCCCAAGCTCTCGCCCGGCGACGTCGCCTTCCTGCAATATACCGGCGGCACCACCGGCCTCTCCAAGGGCGCCACCCTGCTCCATCGCAACATCGTCGCCAACGTGCTGCAGAACGATGCCTGGCTGCAGCCGGCGCTGGCCGCGCCGCCGCATGTCGATCAGCTCATGATCGTCTGCGCGCTGCCGCTCTATCACATCTTCGCGCTGACGGCCTGCTACCTGCTCGCGGTGCGCGCCGGCGGCTGCAATCTCCTGATCCCCAATCCGCGCGACATCCCCGGCTTCATCAAGGAGCTGGCGAAATACCAGGTCAACAGCTTCCCGGCCGTCAACACGCTCTACAACGGCCTGATGCACCATCCCGACTTCAAGAAGCTCGACTTCTCCAAGCTGAAGATCTCCAACGGCGGCGGCATGGCGGTGCAGCGTCCCGTGGCCGATCAATGGAAGGCGGTCACCGGCTGCTTCATCGCCGAGGGATACGGCCTGTCGGAGACGTCGCCGACGCTGACCTGCAATCCGGCAACGGCAACCGAATTCACGGGATCGATCGGCATCCCGGTGCCGTCGACCTGGATCTCGATCCGCGACGACGACGGCAACGAGGTCCCGCTCGGTCAGGCCGGCGAGATCTGCGCCAAGGGTCCGCAGGTGATGTCGGGCTACTGGAACAGGCCGGAGGAGACCGCCAAGGTGATGACCGCGGACGGCTATTTCCGCACCGGCGACATCGGCATCATGGACGAGAAGGGCTACACCAAGATCGTCGACCGCAAGAAGGACATGATCCTGGTCTCCGGCTTCAACGTCTATCCGAACGAGGTCGAGGAAGTGATCGCGGGCCATCCGGGCGTGCTCGAATGCGCCGTGATCGGCATCCCCGATTCCAAGTCGGGCGAAGCGGTGAAGGCTTTCGTGGTGAAGAAGGATCCCAACCTCACCGCCGAGGCGGTGATCAAGTTCTGTCAGGAGCAGCTCACCGGCTACAAGGTGCCCAAGCAGATCGAATTCCGCACCGACCTGCCCAAGACCAATGTCGGCAAGATCCTGCGCCGGCAGCTGCGCGACGAGAAGAAGGCCGAGGCGGCGTAAGCTGCTCCGCTGATGACGGACGTCGGTGACATCGCGCCATCAGGCATTCTTGCCTTCTGGCGCGAAGCCGGCCGCGAGCGCTGGTACGCGCGCGACGACGCTTTCGACGCGGAGATCCGGCGCCGCTTTCTTGCGCTGTGGCAGAAGGCGGCCGCCGCCGAACTGGCATCATGGGAAGACAGTGACGCAGGCGCCCTCGCGCTCGTCATCGTGCTCGACCAGTTTCCCCGCAACATGTTTCGCGGCACGCCCGAGGCCTTTGCCAGCGACGCGCTGGCGCGCGAGGTCGCCCGCCGCGCCATCGACCGGGGTGTCGATGCCAGGGTCGATCCGATCCTGCGCGAATTTCTCTATCTGCCCTTCATGCATTCGGAGCACCTGCCCGACCAGCTGCATTGCGTCGCGCTGTTTCAAGACGCCGAAAATGCCAACAAGGCCGACAATGCCGAGAACCTGAAATACGCCCGGGAGCATGCCGACATCATCCGCCGCTTCGGCCGCTTCCCTCACCGCAACCGCGTCCTCGGGCGTACGTCCACGGCGGAAGAGCAGGCCTTCCTCGACAGTGGCGGTTTTGCCGGCTGATGACATCGAGGTGAAGGACCGCCGCCTCCGCCGCTTTCACCGCCGGCAATATTGTGCAGGCCCGCCGCACGGTCTAAAAAGCGGGACCGATTTTCAGGGAGACTGACGATGGCGATCCAGATTGGCGACAAGCTGCCCGAGGCGAAGTTCCGCGTGATGACCGCGGAAGGCCCGCAGGTGAAGACCACCGACGATATCTTCAAGGGCAAGAAGGTGGCGCTGTTCGCGGTGCCCGGCGCCTACACCGGCACCTGCCACAAGATGCATCTGCCGAGCATCTTCCTCAACGCCTACGCCATGAAGGACAAGGGCGTCGACAGCATCGCGATCGTCTCCGTCAACGACGCCTTCGTCATGAACGCCTGGAAGCGCGACACCGACCAGCGCGACGAGGCCACCTTCCTCGCCGACGGCAACGCCGACTTCACCAAGGCGATCGGCATGGAGCTTGACGCTTCCGCCAACGGCCTCGGCATCCGCTCCAAGCGCTATTCGATGCTGGTCGAGGACGGCGTGGTCAAGAAGCTGAACCTCGAGGCGATGCCCGGCAAGGTCGAGGTCTCCGGCGGCGATACGCTGCTCGGGCAGCTGTAAGCGCGTCGCGACAACAGACGCTGTCATGCCCCGGCTCGACCGGGGCATCCAGTACGCCGCGGCCTCTCGGCTCAATCACAAGCGTCTCTGGAATACTGGATCGCCCGCCTTCGCGGGCGATGACAGTTGAGGGTGAGGCGATGCAGCCTACTCGCTCACCCGCTGCTGCAACCGCGCCTTCACGATGCCGTCTCGCGCGAGTTGATCGGCGCGCTCATTCTCGGGGTGGCCGGCGTGGCCCTTGACCCAGTGCCAGCGGATCTCGTGCTGCTTCAGCGCGGCGTCGAGGCGCTGCCATAGCTCGACATTCTTCACCGGCTTCTTGTCGGCGGTGCGCCAGCCGTTGCGCTTCCAGCCGAAGATCCAGCCGGTGATGCCCTGCCGGACGTACTGGCTGTCGGTGTAGAGATCGACGATGCACGGCCTCTTCAGCGCTTCGAGCGCCGAGATCGCCGCCATCAGCTCCATCTGGTTGTTGGTGGTGTGCGGCTGCCCGCCGTTCAGCTCTTTCTCCTTGTCGCCGAACCTCAGGATCGCGCCCCAGCCGCCCGGCCCCGGATTTCCCGAGCAGGCGCCATCGGTATAGATCGTGACATTCGGACGCTCGCTCACGCCACAAGCCCCGAGGGCATCAGCCCGTAGTCGCGCACGCTGCCGACGCCCTGGTGAAAGCGCAGCTTGCGGACATATTCCAGCGGATCCTTCGGCTTCACCAGCGCACCGGGCGGCACGTTGAGCCAGTCGACCAGCCGCGTCAGCAGGAAGCGGATCGCCGCTCCGCGGGCCAGCAGCGGCAGCGCGGCCTCTTCCGCCTCCGAGAGCTTTCGCACCCGGCCATAGGCGTTGAGGAAGGCCCTCGCCTTGGTGACGTTGAAGGAATGATCCGGCTCGAAGCACCAGGCGTTGAGGCAGATCGCGACGTCGTAGGCCAGCATGTCGTTGCAGGCGAAGGTGAAGTCGATGATCCCGGACAGCTTGTCGCCGAGGAAAAAGACGTTGTCGTTGAAGAGGTCGGCGTGGATCACGCCTTCCGGCAGATCGGTCGGCCAGATTCCGCTCGAGAGATGATCGAGCTCGGCCGCGAGGAAGGCGCGCAGGCCCGGCTGCACCTCGTCGGCGCGGTGTGAGGCCGCATCGAACAGCGGCCGCCAGCCGGAGACCGACAGCGCGTTGGCGCGCCTGATCCCGAAGTTCGCCCCGGCCAGATGCATCTTCGCCAAGCCCTCGCCGACGCCGGCGCAATGCGCCACGTTCGGCTTGCGCGGCCACATGCCTTCGAGAAAGGTGATGATGGCCGCAGGCCGCCCCGACAGCTCGCGCAGCGCCTCGCCGTCGTGTCCCTTCACCGGCAGCGGGCAATTGACGCCGTGCTCGGCCAGATGCGTCATCAGCGCGAGGAAGAACGGCAGATCGTTCTTCGCCACGCGCTTCTCGTAGAGCGTGAGGATGAACGACCCCTGACTGGTATGCAGCAGGAAGTTGGTGTTCTCGACGCCCTCGGCGATGCCCTTGTAGGAGAGCAATTCGCCGAGCTCATATTGCTTCAGGAAATCCGCAAGCTCGTCGGCGGCGACGTCGGTATAGACCGCCATCAAGGTCTACTCGGCGGCGGCTTCGGGACGTACCTGACGCGGCAGCGGGAAGAACTCGTTCTCTTCCGCGGCCGAGACCGTCTCCACATGCAGCGTGTAGCGCTCGGCGAAGGCGTCCATGATCTCCTCGACGATCACCTCAGGCGCGGAGGCGCCCGCGGTGATTCCGAGGCTCGTGAGGTTGCCGAACTTGTCCCAGTCGATGTCCGCGGCACGCTGCGCCAGCACCGCGATCTTGCAGCCCTCGCGCTCGGCGACCTCGCGCAGGCGCTGCGAGTTCGACGAATTGGGGGCACCGACGACGATGAGCGCGTCCACCACCGGCGCCACCTTCTTCACCGCGAGCTGGCGGTTGGTGGTGGCGTAGCAGATGTCTTCCTTGTGCGGGCCGTTGATGTTGGGGAAGCGCTCCTTCAAGAGCGCCACGATCTCCGCGGTGTCGTCGATCGACAGCGTGGTCTGGGTCACGAAGGCGAGGTTGTTGGGATCCTTCGGGGCGATGGTCTTGGCGTCCTCGGCGGTCTCGATCAGGGTCACGGCACCAGCCGGAAGCTGGCCGAGCGTGCCGACCACCTCGGGGTGGTGGGAATGGCCGATCAGGAAGATCTCGCGGCCACGCTTGAAATGGATCGCGGCCTCGCGATGGACCTTGGTCACCAGCGGGCAGGTCGCATCCAGCGAGAACAAATTGCGGGATTGGGCGTCGGCCGGCACCGATTTCGGCACGCCATGCGCCGAGAAGACCACCGGCGCGGACGTATTCTCCGGGATTTCGGCGAGTTCCTCGACGAAGATGGCGCCCTTCTTCTTCAACCCGTCGACGACGTATTTGTTGTGCACAATCTCGTGGCGAACATAGACGGGGGCGCCGTATTTATCGAGCGCCCGTTCCACGGTGTCGATCGCCCGGACCACCCCGGCACAGAAGCCGCGGGGAGAACAAAGCACGATCTTGAGGTCTGGTTTGGCTGACATTGAGCGATCTCGGGACCGAATCACCCGTTTCGCCTTCTGGCGGGGGCGGTCGATGGATGGAATAGGGCTTAAAACGGTCGGGTTGAACTATACCGCGATTTCTAAGGGAATTGGGCCCCCTTTCGGGCGCTGTCAAGGCACTATCTATAGCAGAACCATTGCGTGGCCAGCCCCTCCCGGCTTATATAGCGCGAATTCCCTGTCATCGCTGATGACCACCGGTTTCGCCTCCAAAGGGGTGGGCGAAGCACAAAGGAGATTTGCCATGAGCAACGCACCTCTGATGCCCAAGGCGACCGCCGTCTGGCTGCTCGACAACACCGCGCTGACGTTCGACCAGGTCGCCGATTTCACCAAAATGCATCCCCTCGAGGTGCGCGCGATCGCCGACGGTGATGCGGCCCAGGGCATCAAGGGCATGGATCCCCTCTCCAACGGCCAGCTCACCCGCGAGGAGATCGAGAAGGGCGAGAAGAATCCGGATTACCGGCTCCGCCTGCAGGAGAGCAAAGTGGTGCTGCCGCCGCAGCCCAAGCGCAAGGGCCCGCGCTACACCCCGGTGTCGCGCCGCCACGAGCGTCCGAGCGCCATCCTCTGGCTGCTGCGCAGCCATCCCGAGCTCAAGGACGCCCAGATCATGCGTCTGGTCGGCACCACCAAGAGCACCATTGCCAGCGTGCGTGACCGCACCCACTGGAACACCTCCCAGCTCACCCCGATCGATCCCGTCACCCTCGGCCTCTGCTCGCAGATCGAGCTCGATTTCGAGGTGCAACGCGCCGCGAAGGAAAAGCCGATCGATGCGGCCTATGGCGGCGCCACGCTGCTGCCGGCCTCCGAGACCACCCGCAAGGACGAGTACGAGTCCGCGGAGAAGTCCAGCGACGACCTCAACGTCGATGCCGTGTTCGCCAAGCTGAAGACGCTCGGTGGCAAGAAGCAGGACGACGAGGAGGAGTAATTCCTGCTTCGACGATACCGCACAAAAAAACGCGGCAGGGAAACCTGCCGCGTTTTTCGTGTGAGATCGCGGGCGTCGAGACGAACGCCGCAAGCGCCTCAGAACTTGTAGGTCACGCCGGCGCCGACCAGCCACGGATCGATATGCGCGGTGCCGGTGACCGGCAGGCCGGAGACGGTCGCGCTGAAATCCGGACGCAGCCAGAGCTTCTTGACGTCGACGTTGAGACCCCAGTGCCGGTCGATCATGTAGTCGAAGCCGAACTGGACGGCGCCGCCCCAGGCGTTGCTGACGTGCAGGTTGGTGGTGGTGGCGACGATCGCGGGCGGACCGGCGATGGCGGCGGGCGCATTGGCCGCCGAATTGTTGAAGAACACGGTGTAGTTCACGCCGGCGCCGACATACGGCTTGAACGCGCCGAACTGGTCGAAGTGATATTGCAGCGTCAGCGTCGGCGGCAGCAGCGTGGTCTTGCCGATCGGCAGGCTCGCGAGCGAGCCGGTGCCGGTGATCGAGTGCCGGGTCACGCCGAGGATCAATTCGGCCGCGATGTTCTTGGTGAAGAAATAGCTGATGTCGAGCTCGGGGACGACCTGGTCGCTGATCGAGAGGCCGGAGTTCGGCGAGGACAGCGAGGGCACGCCCGCCACATTGACGGTCGAGCCGCCGCCGTCCGGCAACACGCCGAGCACGCGCAGGCGAATCATCCACGGATTGAAAGCCTCCA
This sequence comes from Bradyrhizobium sp. WBOS08, assembly GCF_024585125.1. Classification (NCBI taxonomy): domain Bacteria; kingdom Pseudomonadati; phylum Pseudomonadota; class Alphaproteobacteria; order Hyphomicrobiales; family Nitrobacteraceae; genus Bradyrhizobium; species Bradyrhizobium sp. WBOS08. Next base: position 1,863,374 of record NZ_CP028988.1, read on the forward strand.
CCGGCGGCGGCGCCTTCTTGTAAAGCAAATCGGCGGCCTGCACCGATGCAAACGTGCCCACGAGCATCGCGCCAAAAGTCGCAAGCCGCGCCAGGTTTCTTGTCGTTCTCTGCATTTCAATCCCCTTCAGCCATTTCCCGCGCATCGTTGCGCGACATGAGCGTCAGAGCAGAAAGGGGCCGCTGGGGGATTTGATCCCGATCAATTCAGGCGAAGGCCGCCACGATTTGGCCACGGCGTTGCAGATGTGTCACGAAATGCACGAAGGCGAGACGCGCCAGGCGGCAACATGGTGCCGCATCCCGCGTCAGGGCCGCTCGGGATGGTTCAGCATGTATTCGCCGAGGTCGCGCTGGCGGCGGTCGGCGCGCGCGGTGGCGGCGTTGCGCTGGACGTCGCGGTCCTTGCGGCAGGCCACGTATTCCGGCGAACCCTGCGCATAGCCGCGGCCCTGGCACACCGCGTCGTCATCGTCGCCGCCCACAGCCACCGCATTCTGGTAGCGCGAGGAGCAGGCGGAGAGAACGACGGCGAGAGCCAAGACGGTCAGCAGGCGTGGCGCGGCGGCGAGTGGCATACGAGATCCCCTGTTGGCCGGCCCTGTTTAGCGCGGAATACGGAGATTGTAAGTCCCGGGACGCTACTTGCGCGCACGCTGTCATTCCCCGCGCAGGCGGGGAATCCAGTACGCCGCGGCGGTCATTGGGTCACACTGCTGCCGCGGCGTACTGGCTCCGCTTCCGCGGGCGATGACAGTTGAGGTTGGAGAGACGGCCTCGCGCCTCACTGGCACGACTGTCAGAGCAAACCTCACACCCGCCCCTTCAGCGCCTCCCCGATCTCGTCGAGCGCCTTGGGATCCTCGATCGTCGCCGGCATGGTCCAGGAGTCGCCGTCGGCGATCTTCTTGATGGTGCCGCGCAGAATCTTGCCGGAGCGTGTTTTGGGCAGGCGGCCGACGGTGATGGCGAGCTTGAAGGCGGCGACCGGGCCGAGCTTGTCGCGCACCAACGCAATGATCTCCTTCTCGATCTCGGCCGGCGCGCGTTTCACGCCGGCCTTGAGCACCAGGAAGCCGCAGGGCACCTCGCCCTTGATCGCGTCCTTGACGCCGAGCACGGCGCATTCGGCGACATCGGGATGCGAGGCCAGGATCTCCTCCATGCCGCCGGTGGAGAGCCGATGGCCGGCGACGTTGATGATGTCGTCGGTGCGGCCCATGACGAAGACGTAGCCGTCCTCGTCCTTGTAGCCGGCATCCGAGGTTTTGTAGTAGCCGGGGAATTCGCTCAAATATGCTTCCTTGAAGCGCGCATCCTGATTCCACAGCGTCGGCAAACAGCCCGGCGGCATCGGCAGCTTGATGACGATCGAGCCCATCGTGTTGGGCCCCACGGGCTTGGCCGCCTCATCGACCACGTCGACCTGATAGCCCGGCATCGGTACCGTCGGCGAGCCGTGCTTCACCGGCAGCATGCCGAGTCCGACCGGATTGCCGGCGATGCACCAGCCGGTCTCGGTCTGCCACCAATGGTCGATCACCGGCACCTTCAGCTGCGCTTCCGCCCATTCGACCGTCGGCGGATCGGCGCGCTCGCCGGCGAGAAACAGGGTGCGGAATTTCGAAAGGTCGTATTGCCGGATGAATTGTCCTTCCGGATCCTCCTTCCGGATCGCGCGGAACGCAGTCGGCGCGGTGAAGAACGCAACCGCCTTGTGCTCCGAGATCACGCGCCAGAACGCGCCGGCGTCGGGCGTGCCGACCGGCTTGCCCTCGTACATGATCGTGGTCGCGCCGTGCAACAGCGGGCCATAGACGATGTAGCTGTGGCCGACCACCCAGCCGATGTCGGAGCCGCACCACCACACCTCGCCCGGCTTGACGCCATAGAGGTTGAACATCGACCATTTCACCGCGACGAGATGGCCGCCATTGTCGCGCACGACGCCCTTCGGGATGCCCGTGGTGCCCGAGGTGTAGAGGATGTAGAGCGGATCGGTCGCCGCAACGGGCACGCAAGCTGCCTTCTTGCCCTCGTTCAGCGCCTTGCGGCGCAGGCTCGCCCAATCGTAGTCCCGGCCCGGCGTCAGATCGCAGGTGAGCTGCGGACGTTGCAGCACGATGCAGGCTTTCGGCTTGCTGCCGGCAAGCTTGATCGCCTCGTCGAGCAGCGGCTTGTACTGCACGATGCGGCCGGGCTCGATGCCGCAGCTTGCGGAGAGAATGAGTTTCGGCTGCGCGTCGTCGATGCGGGTGGCAAGCTCCTTCGCGGCGAAGCCGCCAAACACCACGGAATGCACCGCCCCGATCCGCGCGCAGGCGAGCATCGCGACCACGGCCTCCGGCACCATCGGCATGTAGAGGATGACACGATCGCCCTTGGCGACGCCGAAATCATGCATGATGGCGGCGAGCGCCTGCACCTCGTTCAGCAGCTCGGCATAGGTCAATCTGGTGACGCTGCCGGTCAGCGGCGAATCGTGGATCAGCGCGACTTGGTCGGCGCGGCCGCCCGCGACATGGCGGTCGAGCGCGTTGTAGCAGGTATTGACGACACCGCCGGTGAACCAGCGGCCGTAGGTTCCCTGGCCAGGGTCGAAGATCTTCCTGGGCGGCTCGATCCAGTCGATGTCTTTGGCGGCCTCGGCCCAGAAGCCCTCGGGGTCGGCGAGCGAGCGCGCATGGACCTCGTGATAACGACTTTTACCGTTCATTGCGCGCTCCCGTTCCCTTTATTCGCCCGGCCCCGAACCTCGTGGCAGGACAGACGCCCCGCCATGACCAGGATCAATGCCGGCCTTGTTTGAGGGCTATTTTCCCGGGAACGGGCCGCGGTTCAAGCTGAAAAGAGACAGGTTCTCCCCGCTTGCGACAGGGTCGTCGCATGTGGCTTCTTTGAAAGACCTGAGCGCGCGCCTCGTCCTTCGAGACGACCGCTTCCGCGGTCCCTCAGGATGAGGCTTAACGGGCCTCGGCGCCCGCTAAAGCAGCTGCCACACACTCCGCCCTCATCCTGAGGGCCCGCCGGAGGCGGGCGTCTCGAAGGATGCGCCGCAGCGGAGCGACACCAAGGCCATGGCCCTGCCGCACGCGGGGAGATGCGAAGGGGCGCCTCAGCTCTCCATCGCGTTCAGCCGCAGCAAGCGATCCTGCATGACCTTCTTCAGGTCATAGCCGGGGCGACGGAAGCTCGCATCGCGCGTGACGAGGAAATCGCGCTGGGACTTGCGCAGGCCATCCGCCGCGCGTTTGCCTGCGGATTTCAGCACACGCGCATAGGCCTCGGCGATCTGACGGTCGAGCACGCCAAGCTGCGGATCGGCGCAGATCACTTGCTCGACCTCGCGCTTTGCGGTGGCGCAATCGAATGACGGACCGCGGTCGTCGGGCGAGCGCGCGTGCATGGGCCCCGGGGACGCCGCGCCGAACTTCGCGATCTCGGCAATCATGGCCCGGCGGCCATTCGCTGCGTTCTCGTTGCCGGGGTCTAGCTTCAGCGCCATCTCGTAATCCGCCAGCGCCTTCTTACGCTCGCCCATCTTCTTGTAGAGCACGGCACGGTTGTTGTAGGTCTTTGCGAAATTCGGATCGAGCTTCAGTGCGGCCTCGTAGTCGCTCAGCGCGGCCCCGAGCTCGCCCTTGAATTGATAGGAATCGCCGCGGTTGGTCAGGAAATTGGCGCGCGGCTCCCGCCGGATCGCGAGGTCGTAGTCGGCAATGGCCTTGTCGTACTCGCCCATCGCAGCATAGGTCAGGCCACGGTTGTCGTAATACTCCGGCACCTTGGGATCGCGCCTGATCGCTTCGCCGTCATCGGCGACCGCCTTGTCGAGCTGGCCGAGCTTCTTATAGGCCGCCCCACGATTGGTATAGGTGCGGGGCCGGTCGGGGTCGAGCCGCAAGGCCTCGTCGAAGTTCTTGATCGCCTTCTCGTTGTCGCCGCCGAGATAGTGGGCCACGCCGCGGTCGGACCAGGCCTGCGCATAGTCCGGCTTCAGCTTGATCGCCTGGTCGTAGTCGGCGAGCGCGCGGTCGAGCCGGCGCTGATTGGTGTAGACGACGCCGCGCAGCTCGTAGGCCTCTGCGTCTGCGGGGTCGAGCTCGATCGCCTTGCTGAGGTCGGCCGCGGCGCGGTTGAGATCGCCGCCGGCCTCGCGCAGGAGGTCGCCGCGCAGGCGCCAGGCCTTTGCATTCCTGCCGTCGAGCGCAATGGCGCGGTCGAGGTCCCGCAGGGCCTGGGTGAGGCCGCCCGAAGTCCGGGCATGGGCATCGGCGCGAACCAGCAGGGCCGCGGCGCGATCGGAGGCGGGATTGGCGGCCTGGTCGATGATGGTCGTGCAGGCGGGCAGCAGCTCCGCTGGAGCAGCCTTGCTGCCCGTCACGCAGTCGGTCCCGGCCGAGGCCGGCGCAACGAGGACGAAACTCATGGCAGCGCCGAGAAAAAAGGCGCGAAACGAACTCTTGGCAAGCCAAAGCGCTTGCGCGGAATGATGCGTGCCGCACATGGCAGTTTGCTCCGTGACGTCAGGTTTTCACCATTGTCGCGGCGGGCAAGGGATGGGTTCAATTCGGGCCTGTCCACGCCGGCGTGGCCGGGCTCGACCCGGCCATCCACGCCTTACCCTCAGCACTAAGACCGTGGATGCCCAGGCCTTCGCCGCGCCGAAGCGGCTTCGGCCGCGCCGGCGGGACAAGGCGGGCATGACCTCAATACCCGTCCACCCCGTTGATCTGTTGCAGCCGCTCCTGCATCGCCTTCTTCAGATCGTAGCCCGGCCGGCCGTACGCCGCGTTGCGGCGGGCGATGAACTCATCCTGCTCGCGCTGGAGCTTCCTGGCATCCGCCGGGTTGCGCGCCTCCCGGATCGCGCGCGCGTTGGACCCGAAAATCTCGCGGTCGAGATCGGCCAGCTCGCGATTTCGACAGATCGCCTTCTCCACGGCCCGGACCGCATTCCGGCAGTTGAAGCTGGGCTTGCCGGCGACGGCCATCTGCGCGCCGATGCGCTCGAGCTCGCGCGCCATCGCCTTGTGATTGGCCTTGGCCTTCTCGTGGTTTGGATCGATCTTCAGGGCCGCAGCGAAATCCTGCACCGCCTTGGGCCTGTCGCCCTTCCTGAGCCAGAGCTCGCCACGCGCATTGAAGATGTCGGCAAGCGTGGGATCGAGCAGGAGAACGCGGCTGTCGTCGGCGATGGCGCGGTCGACCTGATCGTGCCGCGCGTAGAGAGCCGCGCGCGCGACCAGCACCTTGATCAGGTCCTCCTTGGCGGTCTTCTCATTGTCGATCACGGCGGCGCAGGCCGTGGCGGCCCTGTCCATCTCGTCGGCCGCGGCCGCCGCGAGGCATGATTCGACATCGATCTTGATCACCGCTGCCGGCTCGCCGCCGGTCGCAGCCTGGGCGGCGCCGAGCGAGAGCGCGCAGAGCACCACGGCACCTGACGATTGGATCAGTTTCTGAACGCGCATGCTCGTCGCAGTCGGAAATTTTGCTTTCGGTCTTGGTTCGGTCTTGCCTTACGCCTTGCCTCGGGACCGCACAATCCATGACGGCCGGATTGGTGCTAGCTTGTGGCACCGCGCACATCGGTTTCGGGGATCATCGTGTCGACATTCGAACGGATCATCGCGTTCTGCTCGGCGCCATTGGCCTTATCGGCGCTGACGCGGCGGATCAAGTCCCCTATCCGGCGTTTCTCGCCGTCGGCGGCGCGCTGATCGCCTTCGTGCCGTCCAGTCCGCCTGGACGCTGGAGCGCAACCTCGCGCTGGCCTTTTTGTCGCACCGGTCCTGCTCGACGCCGGATTCGACACCTCGCTGCGATCGCGCAGAATTGAGCGCTCACGCTTGTGCGGGACGAGCGCGGAGGATGAACGGCCACGTTGAACCAAACCCCACCATCCCAGACTCACTCGTGATGACGACCCTGACCGACGACCGTCGTGTGCGCGCGCGTGATGCGTCGCCTGCACGATATTTTTATCTGCATATGTCCCTGGCCTGCGCGGCCACCGCGTTTCTCGGTTTCGCGCCGACCTATTGGGTCCCGCTCGCGCACCGGACGTTGTCCGCAAGCCCCGTGATTCATTTTCACGGATTCTTGTTCTTCACCTGGTCGCTCTATTTCGTGCTGCAGAGTTGGCTCGCGGCCTCGGGTCGTGTGGTCAATCACCGCTCGCTCGGCATCGCCGGCGTGTCGCTCGCCACCGCGATGACGATCTTCGGCTTCCTCGCCTCCGTGCACGTGATGCAGCATTCTGCCGCGCTCGGGCAGCGCGAGGCCGGCATTGGCTTCTCGATCGTGCCGATGAGCGGGATCGCGTTCTTCGCCATCGTGTTCGTGCTCGCGATCGTGAACACGCGCAGGCCCGAGGTTCACAAGCGGCTGATGCTGCTTGCTGCGGTCTCGATCCTCGACGCCGCCATCGCGCGCTGGTTCCTGACCTTCCTGGCGCCTCCCGGACCTCCCGGCCCGCCGCCGGTGCCGGTCACGATCCCGCCGGCCGTCGTCGCATCGCTGCTGCTCGTCGTCGCCATGGTGCGCGACTGGCGCGCCGAAGGCCGCGTGCATCCGGTCTATATCTACGGCACGCTGGCGTTGCTGGCGGTGAAGGTGCTGAACTGGCCGGTCAGCGAGAGCGCGGCGTGGCATTCGTTCGCCGGTGGCATCCTGGCGCTGGCGCGATAGCTCTCGCTGTCGTCCCGGACAGGCGTAGCGTAGATCCGGGACGACAGCGGAGATTGACGCTAAGCCCCCGCCTTGCAGGTGATGCCGCCGTCGACCACGAGCTCGATCCCCGTCACATATTTCGACTCGTCCGAGGCCAGGAACAGCGCGGCGTTGGCGACGTCGAAGGCATCGCCCATGTGCCCCATCGGCACCTGCGCATCGCGGGCGCGCCACATCGCCTCGACGTCGCCCTTGGCGTAGCTGGCGGCGAGGCCTGCGGAATGCTCGACCATCGGCGTCTTCATCAAGCCGGGCAGGATCGCATTGACGCGCACATGGTGGCGCGCGAACTCGATCGCGGTGGTGCGCGTCATCTGGTTCATCGCCGCCTTCGAGGTGCCGTAGGTGACGTAGGAGATGCCCATGTGGCGGATCGAGGCAATCGAGGAGATGTTGATGATCGAGCCGCCGCCCTGCTTCACCATCACGGGGATGACATGCTTCATGGCGAAATAGGCGCTCTTGAGATTGACGCTGAAGACGCGGTCCCAGCTTTCCTCGGTGACCTCGACCACGCTGCCCATCTCGGCGATGCCGACATTGTTGTCGAGCACGTCGATGCGGCCATAGGCCTTCAGGCACGCCGCCACCATGGCCTCGATCTCGCTCGCGCGGGACACATCGGCCGTGAACGCCGTCGCCTTGCCGCCCTCGCTGGTGATGATCTTCGCGGTCTCCTCGGCCGCAGCGCCGTTGCGGTCGATGCAGAACACCTGGGCGCCCTCGCGCGCGAAGGTCACCGCGGTGGCCTTGCCGTTACCCCAGCCGGGCCCGATCGAGCCGGCCCCCACCACCATCGCAACCTTGCCCTTGAGCCGATCCATCGCATGTCTCCCGCTTGTTGTTCTTGTAGCCCGGATGAACGGAGCGACATCCGGGGACAATTGTCCCCGGATGTCGCTCCGCTCATGCGGGCTACGGGTTGTCGCAGACCTTCATCGTGGTGACATTAGCACCAATGGGATGCCCGATAATCTCCGACAGCGTCCGGCATTGTCCGTCATGGCACAGCCGCCATTCCCCGGCCGCGCCGGAATTGCCGAGCACGACCTGCTGCATGGCGGGGCGCTTCGGCTGCCACTGAAACCAGCCGTCGACCAGCCGTGCCTCCGGCGGCGGCTCCATGCCGGGGCCGGTGCCCTTGACGCGGGCCTGCACCAGTTCGAGACCGGCGGCGGTGACGCGCCAATCCTCCTGCCAGTCGACCTTGGCGACCGAATGCGTCCAGACCAGCGTAAAGGCGGCCAGCGCCAGCGCCTTCACGCCCAATGCCGTGGCGAAGCAGAGGCTCACACCGCCTCGACCGGCGCCGGCGGGCGCTGCCGCCATTGCCACAGTGCGAGCGCCGCGGCGAGCACGAAGCCCGCGGTGTCGCTGAACGGGAATTCGCCGAGCAGGCAGAACGCCGCACCGAGCGCGACCAGGCGCTCGATGAGCGTCAACCGCGTGAACAGGAAGCCGATTGCGGCCATGCCGAACAGGCCGATCGCCACCAGTGCCTTCAAGGCCGCCAGCGCCACCGCCCCGTAGAAGCCGAGCTGGGCCGCCATGGGATCGCCGCCTTGCAGCATCAACGCGGGAGAATAGACGAAGATGAAGGGGATGACGTAGCCGGCGAGCGCGATGCGCATCGCCTCCCAGCCGATCTTGTCCGGGTTCTCCTTCGCGATCGGCGCTGCCGCGAGCGCAGCCAGCGCCACCGGCGGCGAGAGGTCGGCCATGATGCCGTAATAGAACGCGAACATGTGGCTGGCGATCAGCGGCACCCCCAGCTTTGCAAGGGCCGGCGCGGCGAGCGCGGCGGTGATGATGTAGGTCGGGATGGTCGGGATGCCGGTGCCGAGCAGGATCGATAGCAGCATGGTCATGACCAGCGCCAGGAACAGGCTCTTCTCGCCGAGCCCGATCACCCAGCCGCCGAAGATGGTGCCGACGCCCGTCTGCGACATCATGCCGATGATGACGCCGACGATGGCGCAGGCCATGCCGACGGTGATGGCGGATTTGGCGCTCTCGGCCAGTGCGTCGCGGCAGGAACGCAGCGCGGCAAAGCCGCCGCGGACGAAGGCGGTGATCACGATCAATCCAACGACGACGCTGGCGACCGGCGCGATCTGGAGGCCGTCACGCGACAGCGCGGCGACCACGAGCGCGAGTCCGATCCAGAAGATGTAGCGGATGATGGTTGCCGAGACGCCGGCCGTGATGCTGGTGCCCAGGATCAGCGCCACGGTCAGCGCGAGGCCCATGCTGCCGGCATAGAGCGGCGTGAAGCCCTCGAACAGCATGTAGATCAGGGCTGCGAGCGGCAGCACGAGATACCAGCGCGTCACCAGCGCCTTCCACGCGCTCGGGATTTCCGAGCGCTTCATGCCGACGAGGCCGTGCTTGCCGGCCTCCAGATGCACCATCCAAAACGCGGAGGCGAAATAGAGCATCGCCGGAATCGCGGCCGCCTTGACGATCTCCGAATATTGCACGCCGAGCGTCTCGGCCATGATGAAGGCGACCGCGCCCATCACCGGCGGCATGATCTGCCCGCCCATCGAGGCTGTGGCCTCGACGCCGGCGGCGAAGGCACGGCGGTATCCGAACCTGATCATCAGCGGAATGGTGAATTGGCCGACGGTGACGACGTTGGCGACGCCCGAGCCGGAGATCGTGCCCATCATGCCGGAGGCGAACACCGCGACCTTGGCCGGGCCGCCGCGGGTGCGGCCGAACAGGCCGAGCGAGACGTCGGTGAACAGCTGGATCATGCCGGCGCGCTCCAGGAACGAGCCGAACAGGATGAACAGGAAGATATAGGTGGCCGAGACGTAGATCGGCACGCCGTAGAAGCCTTCGGTGCCGAACGACAGGTGCGTGACGATCTGGTCGAAGCCGTAGCCGCGATGGTTGAGCGGCGAGGGCAGATATTGACCGAAGAACCAGTAGACGAGGCACGCGCCGCACATCAGCGGCAGCGCCGCACCCATCAGGCGCCGCGTGCCCTCGAAGATCAGCACCGCCAGCAGCGTGCCGACCACGAGATCGAGCCGCGTCGGGTCGCCGTCGCGCGCGATCAGGTCGGCGTAGAATATCCATTGGTAGAGCCCGCAGAGGAAGCCGGCGCCGCCGATCGCCCAGCCGAGCGCGCGGCCGGCATTGCTCCTCGCCGTGAAGTTGGCGATCAGGCCGAACGTGAGCAGAACGAGGAAGCCGACATGGACGCCGCGCACCACCTGGCTCGGCAGATAGTTGAAGGCGGCGACATAGAGCTGGAAGGTGGCGAAGGCGATGCCGATCCAATAGGCGAGCGCGCCCCAGCCACGCGGGCCGAAACCTTCTGGAAAGCCGTGCTCGAAATTGTCGAACTCGACCTTGACCTTCTCGGGCGCCCTAGCCGTGCCCTCTGCCTTTTCCAGCATGTCGCTCGTCCTTTGCCGTCCAGCGCTCTTAAGCTTGGCACGGTCCGCCCGCGCCGTCATGCCCGGGGCTCGTCCCGGGCATCCACGATCTCTCTCACTTGCCCCTAGAACGTGGATGGCCGGGACAAGCCCGGCCATGACGTCCGACGAAAGGGAGCCGACCTTACTTGATCAGCCCTTTTTCCTTGAAATAGCGGATCGCGCCGGGGTGCAGCGGAACCGGGCTGCCGCTGGCCGCGGTCTCGAGCTTGATCTCCTTGCCGGCGGCGTGCGCGTTCACGAGCTCCGGCAGCGATTCGTAGACCAGCTTGGTCATCTGATAGGCGAGATCGTCCGACACGGCGGAGCTGGTGACGAGATAGTTGATCACCGCCGCCGTCGGCACGTCCTTGTCCTGGCCGGTATAGGTGTTGGCCGGAATGATCGCGGAGACGAAGGGCGGGCCGATCTTGTCGACCGTCTCCTTCGGCACCGACACCACCGTGATCGGGCTCGAGGTCGACAGGTCCTTCAGCGAGGCGACGCCAAGCCCGGCCGATTGCAGCGTCGCGTTGAGCTGCCGGTTCTTCATCAGATCGACGGATTCGGCGAAGGGCAGATACTCGACCTTGCCGAGATCCTTGTAGCTCATGCCGGCCGCCGCCAGGATCGCACGCGAATTCAGCTCGGTGCCCGACTTCGGCGCACCGACAGAGAGGCTCTTGCCCTTGAGGTCGGCCAGCGTCTTGATGCCGCTGTCGGCGGTCGCGACGATCTGGATGTAGTTCGGATAGATCGCGCCGATGGTGCGGAGCTTGTCGAGCTTGGTCTTGAAGCCGGCTTCCTCCTCGCCGTTCCAGGCGGCTTTCAGCGAATCGCCCAGCGTGAAAGCCAGTTCGCCGCGACCCTGCTGCAGCAGGATCAGGTTCTCGACCGACGCCTTGGTGGCCTGTACCTGCGTCTTCACGTTCGGGATCTTGTCGCCGTAGATTTTTCCGATCGCGACCCCGAGCGGATAATACACGCCGGAGGTGCCCCCGGTCAGCACGTTGATGAAGGATTGCGCCTGCGCGCAAGGTGCCGACGCCGCCAGAGCAAGAGCCGCGGCAACGCCGAAAATGGTCCGTTTCATGGTTGTTGTTCTCCCCAAACCAGTCGCGAAATTGGCTGGATGAGGCATGCGGGTCAACCCATCCAAAAGACAAAACAGGCGTGCGGTAACGATCCGGCTTGATTTTTCGGGAACCCGGCGGTTGCGGGGATCTTTCCTCCAGGGATTGTCCCAATGCGGAGACACCCTTTTCCCAGCCCTCCCCCGCAAGCGAGGAGGGAGCACACCGTCGCCGGCACTCTACTGGAACGTCATGTCCAGGCACTTCGAGATGTCGGAGCCGAGGCCGGAGGAGATGGTGATGCAGCCGCGCACCTTCTGCGCGCCGACGTCGGCGGCCCAGACCGAATAACCGCCGGGTCCGAAGAACGAGTTGGTGTTCGGCGGCTCGGTCTCGGTCGCATCGAAATCATACTTCCCGTCGGTCTCGAAGATGCGCGGCTTCTTGATGCAGCCGCCGTCGGTCTGGACGTTGATGACCTCCTTGTTGTCGCGGGTCAGCGCCAGCGAGACCTGGCAGCGGAAATATTCCGAGGTCTTGGTGTTGAAGAGATAGGTGTAGGATTTGCATGTCGCCGTGTTCAGCTTGCCCGGGGCAAGGCCGCGGCTGCACGAAATGCGCTGGTTGTGGCTGAGCTGGTAATCATCGGCCCGGGCGACCGGCGCCAGCGCCGTCAACGACAATGCAGCAGCCCAGCAAAGTTTGATCACATGGCGCATCCGAATCATCCCTATCGATAATCTTGTCGAGTTGCGTTCTAGACGGAAAGCGGAACATAGTCGCGAGGGGACGGAGGGAAAATCACAAACTGCGGGACAAAACGTGATGCGCTGCGGCGCTATTGCAAATTGACCCGGATACATCGTTCGTGATTTGTTCGGCCGATGCCCACGACGGGGAGGATGGGATCATGGCGTTTTCAACGAAGGCACTTGCACTAGTTTCGGTCGCATCGGCGACGCTGCTCGCCGCGCCCGCATGCGCGCAATCGACGGCAACGCCCTGGGAGCTCAAGCCCGACATGGGCTATGCGTATGACAGGGACGGCAAGACCTATTCCTACAAGATGGGCACCAGCAATGCCGGCGACCTGCTGAAGGGCGCCAAGAAGGTGCCGAAGGGCACGCTGTTCTTCATCGGCCAGAACGGCCAGCTCTACATGCGCAGCGGCCCCTACCTCGAAGGCGACGGCAAGTTCAAGTTCGGGCCGGATCAGTAGGGGGGACGCAGGCGCCAGTTTCGTAGATTCCATGGGCGGTGAGCGTGGCCTTTCCGGTAGGTTTGGGTTTCCACACTCGAACCCACGGAGAGTCAGATGCAAGCATCGACAGCCACGCTCACCACCGACCATAATGGCACAATTTTCCAGATGCTGTCCAGGATGCCGAAGGCACCGGCAACGCCGGCGCAACGCGTCCTGGACTGCATCGAGCACGGCGCTACCATATCGCTCAAGGGCGATCTCCCCTTGACCACGGGTAGGAGGTCCTACGGCAGCTTGCCAGCGGCTAAAACGCCGCCGCCAATTCCCTGGCGCCGGGCTTGCCGCTGTTCACGTCCATCCGATCGTCCGTCACCGCCAGCAGCTTGGCCACCGTGTTGTGGCGGATCGCGACCGGATTGCGCTCATAGCCGCCGCGCTGGAAAAAGTTCGAGGTCGGCACCTGCTCGCGCATGGCCTGCGGCATCGTCACCATGTCGAGCCCGGTGCCGTCGCCGGTGAGGTTCATCATCTCGAGCTCGGCCGCGGAGAGCGGGCGCGAATGTCCCTTGGCCCGGGCGAAATGCACCGACGTCAGCAGCTTGTGGGTCTGCAGCATCGGCCCGATATCGATGTCGAGCACCATCGCATGCATGGCCCAGCCTTGGGGAGTGCTGCCCATCTTCTCGTGCTCCGACCAGGTGTCGGGCACCGATTTGGCGTGCGTCACCATTTTCTTCAGGACAGCGAGCTTGTGCTCGAGCGCATGCCGCGCCGGCCCCGACGTCCGCGCCACCTTCTCGGAGAGCGCGCGAATGATTTCGTGCCCCTGCTCCGCCAGCAGCTCGACGCTGTTGGTGGTCAGGAGCTGGTTGTAACCCATCGCGGTCGAGATCGCGCGCTTGCCGCCATGCTCGATTCCCGCCTGCACGTCGTGGCTGCCGGTGCCGCCGGTCTCGAAGGCGTAGACCCGCACGGCCTGCTCGCGCGTCAGCCCGGAGGCGAGCGCGTAGCGCGCATAGGCGCGCTTGAACTCGACCTCGCTGGACGGGCGCTGCGGCGTGAACTGGTAGAGCTCCTGCGCCGCGCGCAGGAAATCGGCGACGACGGGAATGGGCTTGCGGGGCGGCCGCTCCGGCGTTTCCTCCGGCTCCGGATTCACCGGCTTCTTCGGACCATTATAGAGCGGCGGATGTTGCAGCACGTAATCGTCGAGCGTCACCTGCTGCCCGCTGCGCCGCTTGGCGTTGCGCCCTTTTCGCTTCTCCGAGATCTGGCTCCAATAGGCGCTTGCCTCGGCGTCGAAGGCCGCGCGCGCGGCCTGATATTCGGCGAGCTTGCGGCGATATTCGAGCACGGCCGGCGAGGCCCCGGCGCCTTGCGCAAAGAATTGCGACAGCAGCTGGGCGTTGGCGCCGCGGACGGACGGTGCGATCAGGACAAGCGCAAGTGGAACCAGCGCCAATGTGTTTCGAATCGATCGATGCATGCCGCCCTCTTAGCAGGCGTCCGGTAACCGTCACGTTAACGCGCCGTTTACCATGTCACTTCCAGGCGAACACCGGCTGTTCCAGATCGGTAACGCGGGTGTGCCGTCCCGCCAGCACCTCGCGGAACTGATAGATCAGCGCCGCCGTCGGCGCGTGGATCAGGCTCATCTGGTGATGGAACCGGATCACGCGGCGCGTGCTTTCGGGAATCGCCGTGAAATCGAAGGCCTCGTCGCGTTCGATCGTGTCGAGTGCGATGCGATGGACGGAGGCGACCTCGTCCGGATTCGGAATGATCGCGGCACTGTCGACCGCCCAAACCACGACCGGCGTGATCAGATAGCCGGAGCGGGTCGGATAATCGTCGAGCAGGCCGAGCACCGCCTCGGCCGGAAGCTTGAGCGCGAGCTCCTCGTCGAGCTCGCGCAGCGCTGCCTCGACCGGCGTCTCGCCGGCATCGCAGCGTCCGCCGGGCAACGCCCATTGGCCGCGATGCGCGCGCAGGTGTGAGGCACGCTTGGTGAGCAGGAAGGCGGTGTCGCCACCGTCGCTGGATTCGGTCAGCGCCAGCACCACCGCGGCGCGCTTCAGCGCCGACGGCACGGCCTCGTCGGGCAGCCGCGCGAAGGATGCGCAGGCCTCTGCGATATTCCGCCGGGTGGCATCGCCGAAAGGTCTCATGGTGCTTGACTACACCACGTCCCGCCTCGATGAAACGAGGATGCAAGCACAGGAATGGACGAGATGACCAACAAGGCCGCGGCAAGGCTGAAATCAGAGGGCTGGAGCATCCTCGAGACCACCGGCTTCATGCATCTGGTCGGCCCGTTGTGGGAGCGCAAGGTTGACGGCCATTACGAGTTCGCGCTCGCGACCGAGGACAAGCACCACAACCGCCGCGGCATGGTCCAGGGCGGCGTGATGATGACTTTCGCCGACCGCACCTGCGGCATGACCGCCCGCTACGTCTCCGGCAAGGAGTTCATGGCCACGGTGCAGCTCGACACCCATTTCGTCGAGGCCGGCCAGATCGGCGACATCCTGATCTCGCGCCCGCGCGTGGTGCGCTCGACCCGCAGCCTGATCTTCATGAGCACCGAGGTGACGGTCGACGACCGCTGCATCGTGATGGCGAACGGCGTGTTCAAGATTCTGAAAGGACCGGGGTAGGCTCGCGTTAGGCTGTGCTAACCACACCCACCGCTGTCGTCGCCCGGCTTGACCGGGCGACCCAGTACGCTGCGGCTTCTCGGCTCCATCACAACCGTCTCTGGAATACTGGATCGCCCGATCAAGTCGGGCGATGACACCGAATATGCGGCATGAGCGTGCCCGCCGTCATTGCGAGCGCAGCGAAGCAATCCAGAATCCCTCCACGGACACATTTCTGGATTGCTTCGCTGCGCTCGCAATGACGGAACTGGGCGGCTATGCTCATACAGAGGAAGCAGCAAGGATAGTCCATGCACTACCGCCAGCTCGGCCGCTCCGGCCTGAAAGTGTCGCCGATCTGCCTGGGCACCATGATGTTCGGCGGGCCGACCGATGAAGCCGCCTCGAAGCGCATCATCGACAAGGCACGTGGGGCCGGCATCAACTTCATCGATACGGCCGACGCCTATTCGAAAGGCGCATCCGAACAGGTCGTCGGCCGCGCCATTGCCGGCGACCGGCATGCCTGGGTGCTCGCGACGAAGCTCGCCAACCCGATGGGCGATGATCCCAATCGTGTCGGCCTGTCACGGCGCTGGGTGCTGCAGGCCGCGGACGAGAGCCTGAAGCGGCTCGGCACCGACCACATCGACATCTACTATCTGCACAAGGAAGACCATTCGACGCCGCTGGAGGAGACGGTGCGCGCGATGGGCGATCTGATCCGGTCAGGCAAGGTTCGCTATTTCGGCGTCTCCAACTACCGCGCCTGGCGCGTCGCCGAGATCTGCAACATCTGCGACCGGCTCGGCATCGACCGTCCCGCGGTGAGCCAGCCCTATTACAACGCCATGAACCGCATGCCCGAGGTCGAGCACTTCCCTGCCTGCTCTTATTACGGCCTCGGCATCGTCCCCTATAGTCCCATGGCGCGCGGCGTGCTC
This sequence comes from Bradyrhizobium sp. WBOS08, assembly GCF_024585125.1. Lineage (NCBI taxonomy): Bacteria > Pseudomonadati > Pseudomonadota > Alphaproteobacteria > Hyphomicrobiales > Nitrobacteraceae > Bradyrhizobium > Bradyrhizobium sp. WBOS08. The sequence goes on from NZ_CP028988.1 coordinate 1,879,396, forward strand.
ACCGGCAAGTACAAGCCGGACGCCACCCCCGACAGGGAGACCCGCGCGGGGCGCAACGACACCCGCATGATGCAGACCGAATGGCGGCCGGAATCGCTTCAGCTCGCGCAGGAGATCAAGGCGCATGCCGAGAGCAAGGGCATCACCGCCGGCCAGTTCGCGGTTGCCTGGGTGCTCAACTCCGCCTTCGTCTCCTCGATCGTCGCGGGTCCCCGCACCGAGGAGCAGTGGGACGGCTACATCAGCGCGCTCGACTATCGCTTCACCGCGGAGGACGAGGCGCTGATCGACCGGCTGGTCACCCCGGGCCATCCCTCGACGCCGGGCTACAACGATCCCGCCTACCCGATCGAAGGCCGCCGCGCCCGGACGGCATGACCTATCGGAGACGACGATGGCGCATCAAGACCGCTACGGCCTACCGCTCTCCACCGCATCCGATGCGGCTGCCGGTGCCTACCGCGACGGCGTCGACCTCATGCTGTCGGGGTGGACCGGCATGGCGGAGACGCTGGAGCGCGCGATCGCGGCCGATCCCGACTTCGCGCTGCCTCTGGTCGCCCGTGCCCGCGTGCACGCCTTCTACCAGCAGGGCGATCAAGCGCGGAGCAAGGCGGCGCTCGCACGCGAGCTGGTGGCCAGGCGCGGCACCGAGCGCGAGCGCTCGCATGTCGAGACGCTGGCGCTGTCGATCGAGGGCCGGCTGCCCGAGGCGATCGCATCGACGCTGAGGCACATCGAAAGCTGGCCGCGCGATGCCTTGGTGCTGTCGCTGCCGCTCGGGGCGTTCGGCCTGTTCGCCTTCTCGGGCATGGCCGATCACGACCGCGCGCGGCATGAGTTGTGCGAGCGCGTCGCGCAGCATTATAGCGAGGACTGGTGGTTCCTGACCATGGCCGGCTGGGCAATGACCGAGAATGGCGACGTCGCCCGCGGCCGCGCCGTCACCGAGCGCGGCTTCAATTTGCGCCGGGCGAACGCCCATGCCGCGCATGCGGTGCTGCACGCGATGTTCGAGGACGGCTCGATCGAGGCGGCCGATCGCCTCGTCGACGACTGGATTCCAACCTACGACCGCGCCGGCCTTCTGCATGGCCATATCCGCTGGCACCAGGCGCTCGGCGCGCTCGAGCAGGACGATTCGGCACGCGCGCTCGCGATCTATGCCGACGTGCTTCAGCCGGCGGTCACGCAGGCGCCGCCGCTCAACGTCATCACCGACGCCGCTTCGCTGCTCTGGCGCCTGTCGGCGTACGGTCATACCGTGCCGAACACGCTGTGGCAGGACGCCGACGCCGCCGCGCAGAAGATGTTTCCGAAGTCGAGCCTGTCCTTCGCCGACGTCCACATGGCGCTGTTCGCGGCCGCGACGCAGAACCACGCGGCGCTGGCCGCGCGCCTTGCGACGATCGAGCAGCGGCTCGCCGAGGGCAAGCTGCCGGGCGGCCCCGTCGTGCCGGCGATCATCCGCGCGCTGGCGGCCTTTGCCGACGAGAATTACACCTCTTGTGTGCAGACGCTCGCGCCTGTGCTCACCGAGGTCGTGCGGATCGGCGGCAGCCACGCCCAGCGCGAGCTGATCGAGGACACCTACATCGTCGCGCTGATGCGCAGCGGCGAATTGCCCCGCGCCCGCGCCCTGCTGGACGCCCGCCTGCACCGCCGGCCATCCCTTCGGGATCGGCGCTGGCAGATGGCGATGGCTAGTTCTGCCACGAAAAAAACACCGGCCTGACGGCAAGTGCCGGGCGGACGGGTTGGCGATGTCAAGCGAATCGCCGTCGGGGTGGCGCGGTGGTATTCCAGGCGGGTCTTGCAGAACAAACGGGATCGCAACCAATTTGCGGTCCGATGGTTATGCTGCGGAACTTTTCCGCCGCCACGGCCCTCCGGCACACGAGCCCGACGATGCGCCCTCGCCGACCGGTTCTCGCCGCCGCCTTGACCATGGGCTGGGTCGTGGGCTTGGCAAGTCCTTGTTTTGCCGAGACTTCCAACCCGATCCCGGTCAACAATCCGCCGGCGCAGCAGAATTCCTTCATCGACCTGCTGGCGCTGATGTCCGGCCATTGCAAGACGTTCAAGGTCGCCGGCCGCACCTTTGCCTGCAAGACGGTGGCCTATGCCCATGGCGACAAAGGCCGGGTCAATTTCGCGGTCGCGGTCGACGATCCCGCCGACGACAGCCACGTCGTGTCGTTCTCCGGCGAGAACGGCCAGCGTGCCGACGACAATTCCTACGAGCTGCGGATCGACCGCATGCTGCTCAACTCCAAGCACCGCCCCAAGGTCGACGGCCTGCCGGTGCCGGCCGAGCAGACCTCCACCGGCCTCTGTCGCCAGACAGGCAATTTCGCCGCCAGGAAGGTGAACGACGTCACCTGCTCCGCCACCGACAGCGAGGGCCGGCGCTACGAATTGCTGTTCGTCTCGGACGGCACGCCGGTCAGCGTGCGCCGTATCCGCCAATCGGCACCGTCGATCCAGGACCCGTTCAAGTAGCTCGTCTCACCCCTCTTTCCGTATGAACGGGGCGAGGGAGAAACAGCTTCACGCGAACGCTTTCTCCAGCGTCGCGAAGATCACCGACAGCGACTTGTCGTGCCGCGTCACCGGAGGCACCGGGCGATCGACCTTCATGAGCTGGTAGACCGCCATCTGCGCCGCACGCACCGAATATTCGACGGTGAACACGACGTCGTCGGGGATCTCGACGAACTGGCTGACAAAGGCGAGATTGACGGAATTCTTCGGCACCGGCAGCGGCCGGTCGGCCAGGTTGCGCGGCATGAACATGCTAGTGATGTAGGGCATGCGGCAGGGGATGCAGATTGCATCCTCCAGCACGACGGGATCGAAGTTCAGGTGGCCGCTGAGCTCCTTCAGGATCTCGGCGCCGCCGCACTCGGACATCGGCTTGGCGACGAAATTGCCGACGCGGTCGGGATGCAGCGCATAGCCCCAGAACACCTGCACGTTGCTCGGCTGCCCCGTGAAGTGCGGCTGGTGATAGAGCACGACCGACATCAGCCAGTTCGAGTCCTTGAACGTGACGAGACCGCCGGTGCCGGCCCGGTTGCCCGAGAACGCTTCCATCCGGTCGAAGAACCGTGGATCGCGGCAGGTGACGGTGAACGACAGCCAATAGGATTCGGGGATCGAACTGTTGAACGCGGACGGATTGCCGAATTCGGGACGTCCTTGCGCGATCGTCTCCCACAACGCCCAGCCCTGGCTGTCCTTCTTGGTCAGGCGCGGCGGCGGCTCGGTCATCGTGCCGAGGCTCGAGGCGTCCGTCATCGAGCCGTTCTGGAAGAACACGACGTCGTTGTCCTCGAGCCGGACATTGGCCGTGCGGCTGTCACGGTCGAGCGTGAGCTGGCGCACGCGCAGGCGTGCGCCGTCGGCCTCGAACGCCATGTCGGTGACGCGCGTGTCGCGCACCAACTGCACGCCCTGGCGCTTGAGCCAGTCGGCGAGCGGCCGCACGATCGCGTCGTATTGATTGTAGACCGTGCGCTTGACACCGGCGAGCGTCTCGATGCGCGGAAATTCGTTCATGAAGCGATGCAGATAACGCTTCAGCTCGACCGCACTGTGCCAGGGCTGGAAGGCGAAGGTGGTCTGCCACATGTACCAGAAATTGGACTCGAAGAATCCAGGCGACAGCCAGTCGGTGATGCGGCTGTTGCCGAGCGCCTCTTCCGAGGCCTCGGTGAACCGCAGCAGCTCCATCCGGTCGCGCGCGGAAAAGCCCATATTCGAGACGTCGATCTTGAAGCGGTTGCGGTCGACCAGACGTGCCCTGGAGTGCGCCGGATTCTCCACGTTGAAGGCGACCGTCTCGTCGCGCACGCTGAGGCCGGGATGCTCCAGCGAGGGAATGCTCGAGAGCAGGTCCCAAGTGCATTCGTAATGGTCGGTGGTGAGCATGCGGCCGCCGCGCAGCGAATAGGCGCCGTTCGCAAGCTGCGCGCCGTCGAGGCTGCCGCCGATCAGCGGCTGCGCCTCGTAGATCACGATGTCGCGCCCCGGCAGCTGCGCATCGCGAACGAGGAACGCCGCGCCTGCGAGCGATCCAATGCCACCGCCGATGAAATACGCCTTCATGACTTGCCTCGACTGCAGTTCGAATGTCGCGGCAAGATTGCATGGTGTGGCGGTCGCCAAAGTTGCGCTGGATCAAGGGGGAGACGAAGCGCAATCACGTCGACGTTATCGGGCTCGGCTTCTTCGCGTAGATGTGCTCGATCTCGTCCGCGAAGCGGCGCTCGAGCGCGGGCCGCTTGTTCTTTAGCGTCGGCGTGAGCAGGCCCGCCGCAATGGTCCACGGATCCAGCGTCCACCACACCGCCCGCGGCGTCGCGTAGGACGGATGGGCCTTCACGGCCGCGGCGATCCTGGCCAGCAGCGCCGCCCGTTCCGCCGCGCCGCCTTGCTGGCCGCGCGCCGCAAGCCGTTCCTTCTCCTCGACCCAGGCTTTGGCATTCAGCACGACCAGAGCGGCGAGGAACGGCCGCTGCTCGCCGACCACCAGCGCCTGCTCGAACAAGGGATCGGCAAGGATCGCGGTCTCCAGATCCACCGGCGCGATCTTCTCACCGGTGGAAGTGACCAGGATGTCCTTGATGCGGCCGGTGATGGTGATGCGCCCATGCTCGATGCGGGCCTGGTCGCCGGTGTGCAGCCAGCCATCGGCGTCCTTGGCGCGGCGCGTTTCCTCCGGCTTGTGCCAGTAGCCCAGCATCACGCTGGGGCCGCGCACCAGCAATTCGTCGTTCTCACCCAACTTGACTTCGACGCCGTCGAGCACGTGGCCGACCGAATGCGGATCGTTGTCGTCGGGGGTATTGACGGAGACCACCGGCGAGGTCTCGGTCATGCCGTAGCCCTGGAGCACGTCGAGCCCGAGCGCGAGAAACAGACCGATGACGGGCTCCGCGATCGGTGCGCCACCGGAGACCGCGACGCGCAGGCGGCCGCCGAGCTGCGCCAGCACCTTGTCGGCGACCAGGCGCTTGAGCAGCGGCCAGGCCAGCCGGTCCAGCAGTGACGGCACGCCATGGCGCTGCCGCGCGTCGAAGCGCCGCCCGCCGACGGCGATGGTGAGGTCGAGCAGCGTGCGTTCGATCCAGCCCGCCGATGCGCGATGCTGCAGGATCAGCGCGTAGATCCGTTCGTAGATCCGCGGCACCGAGACCAGCACCGTCGGCCGTACATGCTGCAGATCCTCCGAGAGCTGCGGCACCGAGCGCGCATAGGCGACACAGGCGCCGATCGAGATCGGGTAGTAATAGCCGCCGGTGCGCTCGAACGTGTGCGAGAGCGGCAGGAAGGACAGGAAGACGTCGTGCGGCTCGGCTTTGACGCGGCGCGCGATCGCCTTCACGTTGGCGACCACGTTGCCATGCGACAGCATCACGCCCTTCGGCCGCCCCGTGGTCCCCGAAGTGTAGACGATCGCCGCGAGATCGTCCGGCTCGATCGCGACATCGGGCAGCGGCGCGGTCGCGCCAGGTGCTTGCGCCAGCCAGTGGTCGAGCCCGACAATGCGCGCATCCGGCGTGATGAGCCCGCCTGCATCCGCGCAGACGACGCGCTTGAGATGGTCGAGCGGCTGGCCGGTCGCCACGATCGCCTGCCAGCGCTCCAGCGTATCGATGAACAGGACCAGCGCGCCGGAATCGGCGAGGACGTAGGCGATGCTGTCGGGATTGTCGACGGCGTGCATCGGCACCGGCACCAGGCCACGCGACAGCGCCGCCTGGTCCATGGCGATATGCGCGACACCGTTCGGCATCAGGATGGCGATACGCTCGCCCGGCGCGAGCGCCTCCGCGGCGAGCGCCCGCCGCCACAGCTCGAATTCCGCATCGATCTCGCGCCAGGACTGGCTGACCCAGCGCTGGGCGGCCGCGTCGAAATGACGATAGGCCTCCGCCGCCGGCGTCGCCTTGACGCGCCAGCGCAGCAGCTGCGGCAACGTCCTGATCCCGGCAAGGCCGTCCGGTTGACCCGCCGGCACCGGCATGGCGCTCTCTTGCATCGCATCGATTCCCGACATGTGGTGCCTCGACACTAGCCCGGCCAATCCTTGCTGCTTTGATCCTCAGCAAGGCGGCCATGCGTTGGAGCGGTCATGACGCGCGACCGACTGCTTCTGCAGCCCTCGGATTTCGAGAACTGAGATGATCGCATCGATTCGTCGCTTCGTGAGATCTGGGGCAATACTAAGGCAGAGCGGGCGCGACAATCGATCGCGCAACGTTGTCTCGTTCACGAACGTTAACGTACGTTCATCGGAACCATTATCTGCGTCGTTTCGACGCCGGAACGCGGCGTGCGCACGCCCGTTGTGTCACGACATCCAACTGGAGTGATGACATGAAGTATCTCATTGTCGCGATGGCGGTCGGAGCTGCGGCGCTTGCCGGCGGATCGGCGGCGAACGCGGCCGGCAGTTCGAGCGCCAAGCAGGGCGTTCAGGAAAGTCAGACCACCGACATCAGCGCGCACCGCAGGCACCATCGCTGGCATGGCCACCATCATCATTGGCGGCACAGCCACTACCGGCCGTACTACCGAAGCTACGGCTATTACCCGCGCCATCACGGCTATTACGGCGGCGGACCTTACGGATATTATCGTGGCGGCCCCGGCGTGACGTTCAGCTTCGGCGGCGGACGCTGGTGAGACAGGAGGCCCGCAGCAATGCGGGCCTCCCTCTTTTTATGCCCGGATGATCCCGGCTTTATTCTCGCAGAATTATACCGGCCGTCTCCAGGCCGCTCGCCAGCGCCGCTTCCACCGTGCCCATGTCGGGCCCGCGATAGAGCGCTTCACCGGAGAACAGCACCGTCCCATCGGCTCGCGACAGAATCGCCTGCGCCGCCCGAGTCCGCGGTGTCGCCCAGGAATAGGCGCCGCGGGCAAAGGGATCGTGCGCCCAGTTAGTGGCCTCCGCCGCCACGAGCTCGCCCGCGACGTCCTCGCGCGGCAGCCTGAAGATGGCCGCGAGCGAATCGAGTCCGGCCTCGATCAGTCCTTGCGAATCGAGGCTGTCCAGTTCCGCGGTGCGCGGGCCGCCGAACCAGCCGGTGAGCATCGCATGCCGGCTCGGATATTGCGTCCACCACACCGGGATCCTCTCGTCCGACAGCAGAAAGGTCATGGCTGCGAGATCCCGTTGCCGCTCGCGCCACCATGGCCGCGCGAAGCGCAGCAGGATCTTGATGACATTGCCGAAGCCGATATCGTCAGTGGCGGCAAGCTTCGCACGCGAGCTCGCCGGCAGGGCGATCTCGCGCAGCAAGGGCAGTGGCACCGTGAGGATCACCCGGTCGGAGCCGTGCACCTCGCCGCCGGCGCAGCGAACGACAACGTCGCGTCCGTCCTCCTCGATCGCCGTCACCACGCAGCCGAGATCGATGGCGACGCCATGCCTGCGGCAGTCCGCCGCCAGGAAGTCGACCAGCCCGCCATAGCCGCCGTCGATGCGCGCCTGCGGAGCATGCCCGCCATCCATCCATTCCTCGCGCAGCGCCAGCGTCGAGGCGCGCTCGGGGTCGGCCGCGTCGTAGCCCTCGACCATCCGCTCGATCGAATGGCGCATCGGCGCATAGTGGTCGCCGGCAAAATGCCGGCGCAGGAATTCGGCAACGGGGAGATCGTCCTGCAAATCCCTCAGCACGGCTTGCAGCTCGGCCTCGTGGGGATCGTCCTGCGGTTCGCGCGAGAGCGTCATCCCGTCGAAGCTCCACTGCTTGCCTTCGATCTCCTGAAGCGAGAGCCCGGCCTCGCGCAGCAATCTCCGCGTGAGCGGTGCTTCGCCGTGGACGAATTCGGCGCCGCCCTCGGCGACATAGCCGAACTCCGAGGCCGGCAGCGGATGGATGCGGCCGCCGCAGCGCGGGCGCGCCTCCAGCACCGTTACCTTGCGGCCGGCACGCGCCAGCTCGCGCGCCGCCATCAGGCCCGCAGCACCGGCGCCGACGATGACGATGTGCTTGGACGTATCGGACATGGCGGGCATCACCGGCCTGCGGCCGGCGGATCGTTCCTGATCAGGTAGCGCAGCAGCAGGACCCCGCCGCCGAGTTCGCGCATGCTCTCCAGCGTCATCGCCGCGATCGGCGCGCGCTTGTCGCTGTCAGCTTCCGTCGAGGAGAATACGAAGGGCGCGCCGGTGGCGCCGTCGATCGCGGGACTGAGGATCAGGTTGAATTCGTCGATCAGGCCGGCACGCAGGAATGCCCCATTGGCGACGCCGCCGCCCTCGACCAGAAGGCGCTTCACGCCAAGCTCGCGGTGGAGGATGTCCAGCACCAGCGCCAGGTCGATCTCCGACTTGCCGGCGAAGATATAGGACACGCCCTCGCCGCGCAGCCCTGCGAGATGCGAATCCGGCACGCTCTCGGTCAGCACGACGACGATCGGGTCGCCGCCGATGTCCGAGCGGCCCCAGCCGATCTTGCCCTGCGCATCGAGCACGACGCCATAGGTTTTCGCGTCGCGCCGCGCGAACCAGTTTTGGCGCGGAAATGTCTCATGCGTCTCCGTCGAGTACGGCTTGCCCTTGGCGAACTCCGACCCGGTGACGCGGCCGATGACCCAGGCATCGCCGCCGAGCTCCTCATGGATCTTCTCGAACCAGTCGGTGCCCGCGCCCTTCGGGCGCCAGCGGCTGGGATGGGTGCGGCCGTCCAGGCTGGAGTGCATCAGACAGATCACGTAGGGCTTCATGCAACTCTCCGGAAATGCGCTTTACAGCGTCGGCCGATCGCTCTTGTCATCGCCCTTGTCTTCCTTTGGCGCGATCGCTGACGATCGTTGCGAGCGGATTGGGCTCTGGCGGCGCGACCAGCTGCAGCGTGTTGGTGTCGCGATGATTGAACGGTGCACCGCGCACGAACAACTCGGTCTGGATCAGATAGGTCCAGCTGCCGTCGTCGTTGAAGGTGATGTCGCAGCGATAGGAATCGGTGCGGAACGCCTGTTCCAGGAAATCGGTCGAGCAGATCCCGTAGGCGGTGTCGCCGCGCCTGGCGGTGACCGAGATGGTCCTGTCGCCGGCTGCGGCCTTGCCCGAGGCCAGCAGCACCTGCCCGCGCGGAATCGCCAGCGTCTGCATGATCAGCCCGGTCGCGGGCTCCCACAGCCAATAGCCGACCTGGTCGTGAAAGGTGATGTCTTCCTCGGGCGTGTTGATGTGGATGTGATAGCGCAGCCCGTAGAGCAGCTGCGGGCCGTTGGCCTGCGGATCGATCGGGTCCATCCGAATGCGCTCGATGAAGGTCCGCCGTTCCGGCCCGTCCGCCTTCGGATTGATGTCGATGCCCTTGTCCGCCTGCCAACGGCCGGCGAGGCGGCGCAGCGGACCGAGATTGGCAAGGCCGTCCGGCGAGACGTCCTCGGGCTCGGTGAAGATGTCGGCGGGAATGGGAAGCATGGGAGTCCTCGCGAGAAGCTGCGGGCACAGCCATAGCATGGCGGCGCGAAGCTGGCGTGTGCTCACGCCTCACAATCGCGAATGGACGTCGGCGTTGCGCGCGGGGCGATCGTCGGGCTTTTGAGGAAGACCGTGCATTGCCTGTCGCGGTAGCGTTCTCGGACAATACGCCGGATGGCCTGCATCAGGCGGAAGGGTGCCGAGCCTGTTCGTTCAACTGGTCACGCGCTGACGGTCGATGCGTCGATCTCGCCAGGCGCGCGACATCGCTGCCGCTTTCCGATGTCGGCGACGGCCGCTCTCAAGCCGCTTCCGACAGCGATTTCGCGCGCTGCTCGAGCATGGCGATCGTGGCGACCAGATTGTCCCGCCGCGCGCGAAGGTTAAGCGCGAGCAGCGGATAGTTCGGCTGCTGCGCGTCGAACACCCCGGCTTTGGCCTCCACTTCGAGAATATCCGTATTCAAGAGTCGAACGCGCCACCACAGATCGGCGATCAACGCATCGAGCCGGAGCTCGCCGGCAGTACCAGTACGGGACACTTCTTGCATCGCTTGCCTCAACCTGAAACGGGCCTCTCCGCCGAGGCCCGGCTTTGGTCAGGACTGAGCAAGCGGAGTGCCAAAGCCGGAGGCCGCCGGCAGACCATCCGGAACTCGCAAAAACCCGCGTTCCGCAGTGATCCGGCGGCCGGCCCCGGTCGTTCTCAGCCAAAGAGGTCGCTTGTCGAGGCGCTATGATCGCTGCTATCCGGGCTTTGAATGTGCCAATCCGGGCTGAGGCTGGTTTTCCCCGGAGGGTTGCGGGGCGGCTGTCGATTGGTGCGAGCAAAGGGCCGAAGACAAAGGTGGATTGGGCTGATTTGATCGGACGCGTCGCCTCTGACGGCGACCGGGAGGCTTTCAAGCGGCTGTTCGAGCATTTCGCGCCCCGCATCAAGGGGCTGATGCTCAAAGCCGGCTGCAGCCCCGACGAGGCGGAAGAGATCGCCCAGAACAGCATGATCGCCGTATGGCGGAAGGCGCACCAGTTCGATCCTGCGACCGCCGGCGCGCCGGCCTGGATTTTCACGATCGCGCGCAATCTCCGGATCGATCTGTTCCGCCGCCGGGCCCGGGTCGACCGCCTGGAAGCCGGATCCGAGCTGCCTGATGCAGCGGATCAAGCCGAACCGGCCGATATCCTGATTTCGCGCGGGCAGGAAGCCGCACGGATCGCATCAGCCATAAAGCAACTCTCGGCGGAGCAATCCACGGTGGTGAAGCTATCGTTCATCGAGGAAAGACCGCATCCGGAAATCGCGAGCGCGCTCGGGATTCCGCTCGGGACGGTCAAGTCACGGATCAGGCTTGCGATGAACCGGTTACGCGACATTTTGGACGAAGAAGCATGACGATCAGCCATCATCCGCCGGAAGATCTTCTGGCCGATTTCGCGGCCGGCAGGCTGGAAGAGGCCCATCATCTGGTCGTCGGGGTCCACGTGGCAGGCTGCGCGCGCTGCGCCCGCTTCGTGCAGGCCATCGAGCAGCTCGCGGGCGCCGCGCTGGAGGATGTCGAGCCGGTGCCCACCGCACCGGATGCGTTCGATCGCGTGATGTCGCGAATTCACGACGCTCCGGCACACACAGCCGCGGCCCCCCTCACGTCGGACATGGATGATGATATTCCGCCGGCACTGCGAAGATATCGCATCGGCAAACGCCGGCGTGTCGCGCCGGGCCTCAGCCTGCGACCGATCGAGCTGTCCGGCTCGGGCACGGCCCGTGCCTTCCTGCTTCGGTCGGCGCCAGGCTCGCGGATGCTCGAACACACCCACACCGGCACCGAGTTGACGCTCGTGCTCGAGGGCAGCTTCAGCCATGAGGGCGGACGGTTTGGCCCTGGGGATTTCGACTACGGCGACGATGAGATCGATCATCGCCCCATCGTCGGCACCGAAGGCCCCTGCCTTTGCCTGGTCGCGATGACCGGCGACCTGCGCATGAACGGCTTGCTCGGCCGACTGATCGGGCCCTTCGTGCGGCTGTAACCTGCTTCGTCCTTCTCCCGCCGGGTGATCCGGCCCTGCGCCCCGAGCGTTTCGTAGGAAACGCAAGGGAGACAGGACATGGCCAGTTCAAGTCCGGCAAGTCAGGTGCCGAGCGAGAGGTTGCAGGACGTGCTGGCCCGCGTCTCCGCAGGCGAGCCACGCGCCTTCGCAGAGCTCCATACGCTGACGCGCGGCAGACTGCGAAGGATCGCGCTGGCCGTTGGAGCCTCGCCGCACGATGTCGATGACATCCTCCAGGAAAGCTTCCTGAAGATCTGGCGCAACGCCGCTCGGTTCGATTCTGGTCGGGCATCGGCCATGACCTGGATGTCCGCAATCGTCCGAAACACCGCGATCGATCATCTGCGGATCAGGAGACAGCCAAGTCTCGAACTGGACAAGGCGCTCATGGTCCCGACGGCGGCCGGGCCATCGCCGACCGAGGATTTCGATTACGCCGGCGCCGAACCCATTGCCTTGGGAGCATTGGCTCGCCTGCCGGCAGATCGCCGCAGGCTGGTCGCTCTGGCTTATCTCGAAGGTGAGAGCCGCGCGAGCCTGTCTCAGCGCTTCGGCGTGCCGGTCGGCACCATCAAGACCTGGCTGCATCGGACCATGTTGTTGGTGCGCAAGGATTGCCTTGCCGCATCGGCCGCGGCCTGAAGCCGGCAAGAGCCCGTGCATGGACGCCGAGATCATTGAATTTCCCGAGCGTGGACGCGAGAACCGACTTGTCGCCGCGACGGCAAGGCTCGAAGCGATTGTGCGAGAAGTCGAAAGTATCGCATCCGACGAGCCTGCAGCCGACGCCGATCGGCTGCTCGCAATGATGGAGCGCATGGGCGATCGACTGATCGATCTCGCGTGCCTTTTGCTCGACCAGGAGTCGAAGCTGCAAGCTCAGAGGGCGTTCAAATCCCTGTCCGACAAGATCGCGGAAACCCGGGAAGCGTTCGGGCAGCTCGGAGACCACAAGCAGACCTGACGCGAGATCAACCCAGCTCTCGCGCCAAGCCTTCCAGCTCTCGCGCTAGGCCTTGGTTGCGCGGGATCAGTGCGCCAGCTTCTGCGCGACAACGAATCCGATCCAGGCACTGATGCCGGCGAGAAGAGTTCCCCAGCAAACGTCCGCAAGGGTCAGCCCGGTCGACCAGTTGCGCAGCGTCGCCTGGTTGGTCAGATCGTAGGTCGCGTAGGTGAAGCAGCCGAGCAGCAGGCCGGAGGTGAACGCGCGCAGCGCGCCGCCATCCTGCTGTGCGGGCAGCACGGCAAACCAGATTAGGCCGACGGGATACAACAAGTAAAACGCGGCCGCGGCCGCCAGGTTGGGCTGAGCCCGCAACATATCGCCCAGCACCGGCCGATACAGCCTCTCGACCATGAGCGTGAGCCAGACCATGTCGATCGCAACGAAGGTCACGGCCACCGCAAGATAGGTCAAGAAAAGGTTCATGCCCGTGTTCCCAGTCCGGCTGCATCTGACCGACTCATCGCGCCGGTCGTCAGGTTAACGACGCGCAAGCCGTGACGGATCACATCGGCAAGTCGCTTGCCTTTGCGCCCAGTCAGCAGTCCGCAATCGCCAGAACATGATCACACAACCTGTCGCACCGGCCATGGGAAGAATGCGCTGGTGCGCGCCTGATACTGACGATATCGCTCGCCGCGCGATTTCAGCATCTGCTCCTCGAGCGGCGGTATTCCCGTCACATGGACCAGGATCCAGTACATGATCACTGGCGCCGCCAGGCTGGCCCAACCCCATGCATATCCGGGCGACAGCGCGATGACCGGGTATGCCAGCCACCCTAACCATTCGAAGAAATAATTCGGATGGCGCGACCAGCGCCATAGACCGACATCGCAGACAAGCCCGGCATTGGATGGGCTGAGCTTGAAGCGCCGCAGCTGCTGGTCCGCCAATGCCTCCCCGGCGACGGCGATCAGGATGATGACGATGCCGGCATAGTCCTGCAGGCGCAGTTCAGGCGCCGGCGCGTGCGCCGCGAGGAAAACGGCGAACGGCAGCGGCACCGAGACCAGCGCCTGCGACTGTAGGAACAGGAACATCCGGCGAGGCGCCGCAGCTCCCCATTGCCGCGCGTAGTTCGCATAGCGTGGGTCGTCGATCCCCGCTGCGGAGCGGCGTGCAATGTGCGTCCCAAGCCTCACCGACCAGAGCAGCACCAGCGCTCCGACCAGCAGCCGGCGAGCCGGGGAACCTCCGTCGAGCGGCCATAAAGCTGCACCCGCGCCGACGAGACCGGTCGCGTAGGACCAGATCGCGTCGACCCAGCCGGAATTGCCGGTGCGCTGCTGAACGACCCAGGCCAGCGCCATCAAAAGGCAGAGGGCCAAGGCAATGCCGCCGATCGCCTGAATGTGCAGAAGAATCATACCCTCACCGCAATCGATATCTCTGGATACGGCCGCTGGGGGCGCCGGTTTCGATGTGCGGAGGGGCGCCGGACGGCCAGCAAAGTGATCTGCGCCATCTCGCCAAGCGTTCCCTGACGGTTGTTTCGAGGACCGTCGCTGACGGTACCGCAGTGGGGGCGACAGAGAATGCGTTTGGCCGTGATCGGGACGGGAATTGCCGGCAATGCCGCCGCGTGGCTCCTGTCGAAACGTTACGCCGTCACTGTTTACGAGCGTGAGCTACAGCCGGGGGGACATAGCCATACCGTTCGTATCGACTATGACGGTGAGCCGATCGACGTGGACGTCGGCTTCATCGTGTTCAACGAGGCGAACTACCCGCAATTGACCGCGCTGTTCGCGCATCTGGGCGTGAAGACCATCGAGACCTGCATGAGCTTCGCCATGTCCGTCGATCATGGCCGATTCGAATGGCGTGGCGGCGGCGAGACCGCGTTGCAGACGGCCTGCGGCCTGTTTGCGCAACCGCGCAACCTCGCATCGCCGTCCTACTTTCGCATGCTGGCCGAGGTCATGCGGTTCAACCGGCAGAGCGTCGCCGATCTGCACGCGGGCCGGCTGCACAACCTGACGCTCGGCGAGTATTTGCGCAAGGAATCATTCGGTTCGCGCCTGTTCTCCGACTATCTCGGCCCGATGGGGGCCGCCATCTGGTCATCCTCATCGGATGACATTCAGTCTTTTCCGGCGGAGAACTTCGTCGCCTTCTTCAACAATCACCGGCTCTTGCACCTCGATCGACCGCGCTGGCGGACCGTGGAGGGTGGCAGCCGGCGCTATGTCGACAAGCTGACCGCTTTGTTCAAGCACAACATTCGGCTAGGCTGTGCAGTGACATCGATCAACCGAGCTGGGCCTGGCGTGACCGTCCGCGACAGTCATGGCGGTGTGGAAAGTTACGATGCCGTTGTGATGGCCTGTCACAGCGATCAGGCCCTGGCGGCCCTGTCGGATGCCGACCCGCAGGAGCATTCTATTCTCGGGGCGATCAGATATGCCCCCAACACCGTCTATCTGCACCGTGATCCCCGTCTCATGCCCCGCCGGCGTCAGGCATGGGCATCCTGGAACTTCCTGCGGTGGCCGCGGCAAACACCCGCCCACAACGATGTCGCGGTGACCTATTGGATGAACCGGCTGCAGGGCATCGACGAGCGCAAGCCGTTGTTCGTCAGCCTCAACCCTCCCTTCGAGCCGGCGGCCCATTTGACGTTTGGAAAATTCAGCTTCGCCCATCCGCAATATGACCTGGCCGCATTCGCGGCGCAGCGGCGACTCCCCACGATTCAAGGGCGTCGGCGAACCTGGTTCTGCGGCGCCTGGACCGGCTACGGCTTTCACGAGGATGGCTTGCATGCCGGCATCTCGGTTGCCGAGGCACTCGGCAGCGAGGCTCCATGGCGTCAACCGGCCCCGCTGCTGGCCGAGGCTGCCGAGTAGCACGATGGCCCGAACGACACCGACCAGAGCGGAGGATACGAGGGCGCCCGCCGCACTCTATTGGGGAAAGGTGATGCACGCGCGGTGGCGCCCCGTGCAGCACAGGTTCACCTACCGCGTGATGAACCTGCTGATCGATCTCGACCGGCTGAAGGAAGCGGAGCGCCAGTCCTGGCTGTTCGGCATCAATCGCGCGGCACCCTTCAGCTTTCACGAGCAGGATCACGGTGACGGCAACAACGCGGGCCTCAGCCAATACGTCCGCCGCATCGCAGCAGAACGCGACATCGACCTCACCGGCGGCCGCATTCTGCTGCTCTGTTATCCCAGGGTCCTGGGCTACGTGTTCAACCCGCTTTCGATCTATTTTTGCTATAGCGCATCCGGCAATCTCGCGCTGTTGATCTACGAAGTCCGCAACACGTTCGGAGAGATGCATTCCTACGTCCTTCCGGTGCAGGGGGCGGAGCCGGGCTGCGCCATCCGCCAAAGCCAGACGAAGGAGTTCTACGTTTCGCCTTTCATGGAGATGGAAACACATTACCGCTTCAGCGTTTCTCCCCCGCAACAGGATGTGAAGGTCAGAATCGTGCAGAGCAGCGAACAGGGCGCGATGTTTGCGGCGGCATTCTGCGGGCGACGTCGTGCTCTGACCGGCCACTCCCTGCTGGCGGCGTTGTTCGCCTTGCCCTTCCTGACCATCAAGGTCATCGCAGCCATCCACTGGGAAGCGATGCGGCTCTGGTTGAAGGGTGTTCCTTACGTGCCTCGTTTGAAACAACGCGAGATCTGAACCATGGACCTGGCAGCCACCCATCAAGACCTTCACTTTGATGGCGTCCCGTTCTTTGCCCGCCTGGCTCTGCGCCTTGCATCGCAACTTCGGTGCGGCACCATTCACGTGCGCCTTCCCGACCAGAGAATGGTCACGTTGCGTGGCCAGCTTCCGGGCCCGTCGGCCACGATCGAGCTCAACAATTACAGGTTCGCCCGCAGCCTCGTCATCGGCGGCGATATCGGCATGGCCGAGGCCTATGTTCGAGGCGACTGGTCCACGCCCGATCTTGCCCAGCTTCTCTACGTGTTCTGTCTCAACGAAGACCTGGTCGACAGCGCCTTTGACGGAAACATGCTGGTTCGCCTGTGCCGGCGGGCGCTTCATCGCCTGCGCCGGAATACCAAGGAGGGATCGAGGCACAACATCCACAAGCATTACGATCTCGGAAACGAGTTCTTCGCCGCGTGGCTCGATTCCAGCATGACCTACTCATCGGCGCTGTTCCCGGCCGACACCGCCGACCTTCCCGCCGCCCAACAGCACAAATACGAACAGCTGGCGCAGGCCATCGAATTGCAGCCCGGCCAGAGCGTGCTCGAGATCGGATGCGGTTGGGGCGGCTTCGCCGAATTCGCCGCCAAGACCTACGGCGCCAGCGTATTGGCCCTCACCATCAGCAAGGAGCAGCATGAATTCGCCCGTCGCCGGATCTACGAGGCCGGGCTCGCCGAAAAGGTCGAGATTCGATTGCAGGATTATCGCGATCAGGACGGTCGCTTCGACCGCATTGCTTCCATCGAGATGATCGAGGCCGTTGGCGAGCAGTTCTGGCCTGCCTATTTCAACCAGCTGAAGCAGCGGCTCAAGCCCGGCGGTCTCGCCGGCATCCAGGCCATCACGGTTCGCGACGAGCTCTTTGGAAGCTATCGGCAGCGTGTGGACTTCATCCAGAGATACATTTTTCCGGGCGGCATGCTGCCGTCGGCCAACATCCTGCGCGCGCTCGGCGAACGCTTCGAGCTGCCCGTCATTCGCGAGCGCCTGTTCGGACAGGACTACGCAAGGACGCTCTCACTCTGGCGTGACAATTTCAGCCAAGCCTGGACCGACCTGACCACGCTCGGATTCGACGAGCCCTTCCGCCGGCTGTGGGAATATTATCTGTGCTATTGCGAGGCGGGCTTTCGGGCCGGGAAGATCGACGTCGGGCAGCTGGTGTTTGCGCGGCGGGGGTGAGGGAGCGGGTGGCTCCGCTGGTCGCGACGATGGCTATCGTGTGTTTGGGCTCAGGCGAATGGTGCCCAGGGGCGGAATCGAACCACCGACACTGCGATTTTCAGTCGCATGCTCTACCAACTGAGCTACCTGGGCGTGCTCCAAGAGAGGGGCCAAAGCCCATCGAGCGGGCGGGTTATAGTGGGCCGGAAGCGGCCTGTCCACCCGGCTTCGCCAACAGGCTTCGCCGGGCGCGGCCCGGCTGTGCACAAGCTGCTGCGGCTGGCGCGCGGCGGGGCGGGCGGTCAACTAACTGATTGATATCATTCTTATTCCACGTCATCGACGTCGTCGTCGCGGCCGGGGATGACGTAGCTGCCTTTCAGCCAGCGGTTCAGGTCGACGTCGCGGCAGCGCGAGGAGCAGAACGGGCGGGTGGCTTCCGATTGCGGCTTGCCGCAAATCGGGCAGGTCTTGAGTGGGCTGGCGGGCTTTTTGACCTGGTCGTCCATGATCTCGACAGCTTGCGCGGATTAAGGGTTCAAGAGCCTGTCGGCGAACGGGTTCCCGGCGACGGCATATGCGCCCCATCGGACATTCTACTGTGCATGGGGTTGTTTTCGCGATTCTGTCAGGCCGCGGCTGGCCGGCTCACACGGCGGTGGAATTGAGCCAGCCGAAGCGGATCGGAAAACCCTCGCCGCCGAGCAGCGTGGTGGTCTCGTAGAGCGGCAGGCCGACGACGTTGGTGTAGGACCCGACCATCTTCACCACGAAGGAACCGGCGATGCCCTGCACGGCGTAGCCGCCGGCTTTGCCGCGCCATTCGCCGGAACCGATATAGGCCTGGATGTCGTCCTCCGAGAGGCGCTTGAAGCGGACGCGGGTCTCGACCAGGCGCTGGCGGAAGGCTTCGCGCGGCGTGACCAGGCAGATCGCGGTATAGACGCGGTGGTTGCGGCCCGACAGCAGGCGCAGGCACTGCGCCGCTTCGTCGACCAGATTCGCCTTGGGCAGGATGCGGCGGCCGACCGCGACCACCGTGTCGGCGGCGAGGATGAAGGCGCCGCGCAGCTCGTCGTCGAGCTGCACCGATTTCAGCGCCGCATCGGCCTTGGCCCGCGCCAGCCGGTTGGCGCAGGCACGCGGCAGCTCGCCCCGCCGCGGCGTCTCGTCGACATCGGCCGGCCGGAGCGCATCCGGCTCGATGCCGGCCTGGTTGAGCAGCGACAGGCGCCGCGGCGAACCGGAGGCAAGTACGAATTTGGGGCGGCCAAGCATCAGGTGATTTGGGGGATGAAGCGGGGGTGAATTGCGCGCGGAACCTATCGGAAGGGGGCTGATTTCACAACCCGGGAACCCAGGCTTTGGTGATTCGAGATTGCCGAGATGGCTGTGCCCGCGGTCTGTGACGCGGGTGTTACGGAAGGCCTCGTGTCCCGGACGCGGCGCGGCATGAAATGCTGCGACGCTGAGCCGGGACCCATGAGCTTGCGCCTGGAGGTGAGATGGGCCCTGGCTCTGCAGCGCACCGCGAAGGGGCGCTGCGCCTCGTCCGGGGCACGATCAGCCTGACGCCGCCCCCACCTTGGCGAAGCGCCGGCGGATGCGCATCAACAGCTGGTCGCAGACGTCGCGATAGGCCGCCAACTTCTGGTCGCGGCTGCCTTCGATGGTGGTGGGATCCTGCGTCGGCCAGTACTCGACCTCGGCCGCGAGCGTCCGCGTCAGCTCCAGCGCCTTGTGATGCGCTTCCGGCGAGAGCGTGATGATGAGGTCGAAATTCAGCCCCTCCCAGTCCTCCAGGTCCTCGAAGGTCTGCGGCTTGTGGGCGGAGATGTCCTGGCCGAGCTCGGCCATCACGGCCACGGCGAACGGATCGAGCTCGCCCTTTCTGGTGCCCGCCGACTTCACATAGAGCCCCTGCGGAAACATGTGCTGCAGCAGGCTTTCGGCCATCGGCGAGCGCACGCTGTTCATCGCGCAGGCGAACAGCACGGACTGCGGATTGCTTGCGCGTGGGGGCGCAGCCATCCGTGTTTAACCTTTCCAGTGCAGGACGGTAATGAGCGTGAACAGCCGGCGCGAGGTCTCGAAATCGACCCGCACCTTGCCCTTCAGCCGCTCCTGCAGCGTGCGCGATCCCTCGTCATGGATGCCGCGACGACCCATGTCGATGGCCTCGATCTTGTCCGGCGTCGCGGTGCGGATCGCCTGGTAGTAGCTGTCGCAGATCATGAAATAGTCCTTCACGATCCGCCGGAACGGCGTCAGCGACAGCAGATGCGCGACCACGGGCGTGCCGTCCTCGCGGCGGATGTCGAACATGAGGCGGTTGCCGGTGATGCCGATATGCAGCGTGAACGGACCCTTGCCCTCCGCGCCCTCGGGCGCAAACAGGTTCTGCTCGATCAGGTCGTAGATCGCGATCGCACGCTCGTGCTCGATGTCAGGCCCGGAACGGCCGATCGATTCCTCGTCGAGCGTGACGCCGACGATGCGATTGTTGGAGTCGTCCTGATCGGGCGGCTTTGTCATGACAGATTGAGGCGCAATCCAATCGAGCGCGAATGAGCGTCCAGCCCCTCCGCCTTGCCGAGCGTCATCGCGGCCGGTCCCAGCGCGCGGAGCTGGTCCGGGCCGCATTTCAGGATCGAGGTACGCTTCATGAAGTCGTGCACCGACAGGCCTGAGGAGAATCGCGCCGAGCGCGCGGTCGGCAGCACGTGGTTGGAGCCGCCGACGTAATCGCCGATCGCCTCGGGCGTGTGCGGCCCGAGGAACACGGCACCGGCGTTGCGGATCTCCGCGGCAAGCGCATCGGGATCGGCGGTCATGATCTCGAGATGCTCGGCGGCGATCGCATTGGCGAGCGGAATGCTGTCGGCCAGATTCTTCACCATGATGACGGCGCCGAAATCAGCCCAGGACGCGCTGGCGATCGCGGCGCGCGGCAGCGTCTTCAATTGCGCCTCGACCGCCTTCTCGACGTCGGCGGCAAGGCGCGCCGAGTCGGTGATCAGGATCGATTGCGCGCTGGCATCGTGCTCGGCCTGCGCCAGCAGGTCGGCGGCGATCCAGTCGGCATTGCCGGTGTCGTCGGCGATCACCAGCACTTCGGACGGGCCGGCGATCATGTCGATGCCGACCTTGCCGAACACCAGCCGCTTGGCGGCGGCGACGTAGGCATTGCCGGGGCCGACGATCTTCGCGACCGGCGCGATGGTCGCGGTGCCGTGCGCCAGCGCGGCCACGGCCTGCGCCCCGCCGACGCGGTAGATCTCCGTGACGCCGCCGAGATGCGCGGCCGCCAGCACCAGCGGATTGAGCTTGCCGTCGGGCGAGGGCACCACCATCACGAGGCGCGAGACACCCGCGACCTTGGCAGGCACCGCGTTCATCAGCACCGAGGACGGATAGGCCGCGGTGCCGCCGGGCACGTAGAGGCCGGCCGATTCGATCGCGGTGTAGCGCCAGCCGAGCTCGACGCCGAGCGCGTCGGTGAAGCGCTCGTCCTGCGGCAATTGCCGCCGGTGGTAGGTCTCGATGCGGTCGCGCGCGAGCTCGAGCGCATCCAGCGTCGCGGCATCGCAGGCCTTCGTGGCCGCCTCGATCTCGGCGGCGGTGACGCGCAGGCCGGAGGCATCCAGCTCGAGGCGGTCGAACTTTGCGGTGGCCTCGAGCAAGGCGGCGTCGCCGCGCTTGGCAACGTCGTCGACGATGGCGCGCGCGGCAGCCTCGACGTCGGCCGAGGCCTCGCGCTTGGCAGCGAGGAAGGCCGCGAATCGCTGGTCAAAATCGGCGCTGCTGCGGTCGAGGCGAACGGGCATGTCTGGCTTGATGTCTGGCTTGGCTTCTGGCTGGTCCTGGGGCGGATTGGCGCACCAGGTCCCATGCTCAATGGCGCGGCGGGGAAGCGGCGTCAACCCTCGTAGGGTGCCGATCTCCCCTCAGGGCCGGGGGGTGGTGGGGCTGGTTTACGGGCCGCCTCACGTCTCACCCTCGATCTCCATCCCCGTTCCCAGTGCGTCCGCCCCGAGATCGGTCAGCTCGCATTCCAGGCATTCGACATCGAGCCGGATGGCGCCGCCTTGGGCGAACAAAAGCAGCGCACTGCCGGCAGGCTCCTCCTCGCGCCCGCCCCTCGGGTGAAACTCGATGCCGACGAGGTCCAGCACCTTGTCCGGAGCAGCCAGGTCGATGTTGCGCGACTTGCAGGCCAGCACGCGGTCGAAGCGCAGCGCGGCGACCAGCCGGCGCGGCTCGGCCTCGCCCTCCAGCGTCTGCTCCCAATCCAGCCGGCTCATTCCGACCACAAGCCGCTTCTCGCTTTGTCGCCAGATGATGTCGGAGGCCTGGACATGGGCGTCCTGGACATGGGTCGAGATCACGGCGAGATCGTCGGCGTCGAGTGCGATCAGTTTGAGCTGGGGCGACATCGCCGGCGCTTCTCCTTCGGAACGGACCGGCCTCAACGCGCACGGGCCGCAAAATTTCCGCACAAACTAACGGACCGGCCGGCTAGAGGCTATTGATATCCGCCATCTCCAGCACCTTCCGCGGATACCCCTCCCGGGCGAGGCCAGGGCAATCGCATATGGGGCTGATCTCACCTGTGGCCATCCTTCGAGACGCCCGCCGTTGGCGGGCCCTCAGGATGAGGACCGGGTGCGTGGCAGGAGTTTCAACTGGCACCATGCTGCTTAACCTCATCCTGAGGAGCTTGCGTAGCAAGCGTCTCGAAGGACGAGGCGCGCGCTCAGGTCCCGCAATGCGCCATATGCGATAGCCCTGCGGGCGAGGCGGATCATGGCGCGGCGCGAAGCGCCGGATGAGGGGTCTCTGTCCGCATGCTCAATGCCAGAGGCTCTAGCGGAGAGAGCCCCTCACCCGTCCGCTACGCGGCGAGCCCCCCTCTCCCACGAGGGCAGAAGGCAAGAGGCGCGCGCGCTCCCCTCACTCCTTGAAGAACGCCAGCAGATCGGCGTTGATGGTGTCGGCGTGGGTGGTCGGCATGCCGTGCGGAAAACCCTTGTAGGTCTTCAGGATGCCGTTCTTCAGCAGCTTGGCCGAGAGCGGGGCGGAATCGGCGTAAGGCACGATCTGGTCGTCGTCGCCGTGCATCACCAGCACGGGCACGTTGATCTTCTTGAGGTCCTCGGTGAAGTCGGTCTGCGAGAACGCGACGATGCCGTCGTAATGCGCTTTCGCCCCGCCCATCATGCCCTGGCGCCACCAGTTCTGGATCACCGCTTCCGACGGCTGTGCGCCGGGGCGGTTGTAGCCGTAGAACGGGCCGGCGGGGAGGTCGCGATAGAATTGCGTACGGCTGGCGGCGAGCTGCTTCTGGAGATCGTCGAACACGCTCTTCGGCAGGCCGCCGGGATTGGCGGGGGTCTGCACCATCAGCGGCGGCACCGCCGACAGGATCGCGGCTTTCGCCACCCGGCTCTCGCCGTGGCGCGCGATGTAGTGCACGACCTCGCCGCCGCCGGTGGAATGGCCGACATGGATGGCGTTCTTGAGGTCGAGATGCGCGGTGACGGCCGCAAGGTCGTCGGCATAATGATCCATGTCGTGGCCGTCGGCGACCTGCGCCGAACGGCCGTGGCCGCGGCGGTCATGGGCGACGACGCGGTAGCCGCGCGTGACGAAGTATAGCATCTGCGCATCCCAATCGTCCGACGACAGCGGCCAGCCATGGCTGAACACGATCGGCTGGCCAGAGCCCCAATCCTTGTAGAAGATCTCGACGCCGTCCTTGGTGGTGATGGTGAGCATTGTGGAACTCCTTTTGAGCTCGAGTCATTCCGGGACGCGCGCTAGCGCGGACCCGGAATCTGGAGATTATTGTGCGGGATTCCGGGTTCATCGCTGCGCGATGTCCCGGAATGACGAGATGTCAGCGATCAGGCAAACGCCATCGGCTTGAAGCGGCGCCAGGCGCCGATGGTGAGCACCACGAAGAACACCAGCACGATGCCCTGCACCACCGCGAACACCGGACCCGACGGCGGCGCCGGCGGCACGGCGGGCGCGAGCGCGGCAAGCGCCGGCACCTTCAGGAACGACTGGATCACCAGCACGAACACGTTGAAATAGAGCGAGATCATCGCGGTCACGATGTAGACCGGACGCCAGGCCCCGGCGAGCTTCATGCCGTAGAGCGCGACGCAGGCGATCGCGAGCAACGCCAGCGAGATGATGCCGATGACGTGCGAGGGCAGCAGCTTCTCGAACGGAAACAGGAAGCCGGTGGCGCTGGTGAGGATGGTGAAAGCCAGGAAGATCGCGGTGAGGCCCGGCATCGATTTCGAGCCGAGCAGGCCGAACATCACGACAAGGCCGGCGGCGATGGCGATCAGGCTGATGACGACATGGACCATCGTGAAGGCGGGCAGGCTCAAGCCAAGGACCATGACATCTCCTCCTACGCTCCATTGAGGTTCAGGAGAATAATATTACGGTCCTCATCGGATTACCACCTGCGTTGTCGTCGCACGGATATGCGAAGCCATGCGTCATCGTGCGAATCGACAAACGCATGGCTGAATTTTTTGCACCGCTGTCACAAACGTGAGCAGCCCTCAACGAAAGTCGAGTCGTATTCTCACACGTCCTTGGTGTCGAAGATCAGGAGGTCGGCGCCGCCGCTGGCGAATTTCGGCACGTCCGCGCCGGTCGCCTTGCCTTCCGGGCTGCCGAATGCGGCCTGGATATCGGCCACGCTGTCGAAAGTGAGGATGGCGACGAGATGGATTCCGGACGGCCCGGTCGGGGATGCGACCGGCCCCTTGCTGACGGCGTACTTCTTCAGGCCGGGAAGTTTCTTGGCGAGCGGAATGTGCGTCTCGGCATAGTATTTGTCGAAGGCGGCAGCATCCTTGGGCGTCTTATAGAGCACGACAACTTCAGCCATTTAGTCCTCCCTATGAAACTTGTTCTGTTGGATCCTCATGGTGAGGAGCGTGCGAAGCACGCGTCTCGAACCATGCAGGCCCAGATGCATCCGGGCCTTCATCCTTCGAGACGCCGCTGGCGCGGCTCCTCAGGATGAGGGGATAGTCTGTAGTTGCCGGCAATATGGCAAGCCTCATTCGACTTGCCATCTGCTTGTCTTGTCCTTGACTAGAGCCTCGTTCCGCTTCCGATGGAATCGGAACGAACCTCTAGATTCTTGTTTTGACGCGTTTTCTTAACGCGAACCGGAATCCACTTCGCTCGAAAACGCTATTAAAGCGCCGGTTTTGCGGCATCGCCGAGATAGCCGTGCAGAGAGGCCACGACCTGGGCGCCCTCGCCGATGGCGCCGCCGACGCGCTTGACCGAGCCGGAGCGGACGTCGCCGACGGCATAGACGCCGGGCACCGAGGTCTCCAGCGGCGCCACGAGGCGGCCCTGGTTCTGCTCGGACTGCGCGCCGGTCACGACGAAGCCGCCGCGATCGAGCGTCACGCCACAGCCGTCGAGCCAGGCGGTGGCGGGATCGGCGCCGACGAACAGAAACAGATTGCGGATGTCGGCGGAATCCACGTCGTCGGACAGCCGGCTCTTCCAGTGGATGCGCCGCAGCAGCGAGGCCTCGTCGCCCTCGAGCGCCGTGATCTCGGTGTTGAACATCAATTCGATGTTCGGCGTCGCTTCGATGCGCTCGATGAGATAGCGCGACATGCTGGCGCCGAGACCGCCGCCGCGGATGATCATCAGGACGCGCCTGGCGTGACCCGACAGGAACACGGCGGCCTGGCCCGCCGAATTGCCGGCACCGACCAGCGCCACCTCCTCGCCGGCGCACAGCCGCGCCTCGATCGGCGAGGCCCAATACCAGACGCCGCGTCCCTCGAACTTGTCGAGGTTTGCGATCTCTGGCCGGCGATAGCGCGCGCCGCTCGCCACCACGACCGAACGCGAGCGCAAGGGATCGCAGCCGTCGAGCGCCACCGCGAACGCGCCGTCCTTGCGCGTGCAATCGAGCGACTTCACTGTCACGGGAATCATGATGTCGGCGCCGAATTTCTGCGCCTGCGTGAAGGCGCGCGCAGTCAGGGCCTGTCCGGAAATGCCGGTGGGAAAGCCCAGGTAATTCTCGATGCGCGCGCTGGCGCCGGCCTGGCCGCCGAAGGCGCGGATGTCGAGCACGGCGACCGACAGCCCTTCGGACGCAGCATACACGGCAGTGGCGAGCCCGGCCGGCCCGCAGCCGACGACGGCGACGTCGTAGATGCGGTCGTCCTTGGCGCCGCCGATCATGCCGATGGCGCGCGCAAGCTCGGTCTCGCTGGGATTGCGCAGCACCGCGCCATCGGCCGCGACGACCAGCGGCCAGTCCTCGGGCCTGGGCGAATAACGCGCGATCACCTCGGCGGCGTCGCGATCGCGCTCGGGATCGAGCAGATGATGCGGCTGGCCGTTGCGGGTGAGGAAGCCCTGCAATCGCACCACGCCGGCCGAATGCGGCGGCCCGATCAGCACCGGGCCGCCGATGCCGCCCTGGATCAGATTGACCCGGCGCAGGATCAGCGCGCGCATGATGCGCTCGCCGAGCTCGGCTTCGACGACCAGCAGCGCGCGCAGCCGGTCCGGCGGCAGCAGCAAGGTCTCGACATCGCCCTCGGCGCGGCCGTCGACCAGCGCCGGCTGGCCCGAGAGCTGGCTGAGCTCGGCCAAAAATTGCCCCGGCCCCTGGTCGATGACCGGCGTGACGTGACCAAGCCCGTCGCGCTGGGTGATGGCGACATGGCCTTTCAGCACCACGAACATGCCGGGCCCGGGCTTGCCGGTCTCGAACAGGAACTCGCCATCCTCGTAGCTGTGGACCTCGCCGAAATGCCTGATCCGCTCGATCTCGGCCGGCGTCAGCGTGGGAAAGGTCTGTTCGGGCCGGGTGAACCGCGACATCAGCGCGTCACCGTTGGTTCGTTGCCGTCCGTCTTGCCCCATCGTCATTCTCACCATTCCAATGTCTCACGTGCCGGCTTTCCCGGCGGTGCCCTTATCGAGGCAACCATCGTCGTCTGGAGCGAGCTCAGCGCCAGCGGCGCGTTCGCGCGCCTGCAGCTTTCGCCGCTTCAGGTTTTCGCGCAGCGCCGATTTCAGCCGGTCATCCCGAGCCGTCTTCGCTTGGCGCGCGCTCTTCTCGTTCTCGTCAATCATTGGGGATCCGATACCGGCCATCGGCGATAGCATGCCCGGAGATTGCGGCAGCTCAAGAGGCTGCTTGCGATCCGACCGTGCGAAACTCGAAATGGACCGAATCCGATCGCTTGGCCACCTGGCCAGTTGGTGGGATCAGCGGACCTCGAATCGGCGGAAAGCCGATGGTTTCGAGCCAAAACGAGCATTTTGGCCCCGATATCGACCCGATTTTCTCGATTTGACCGGCCTAGCAAGCTTGCGCGGGAGGGGGGCTTGTGGCAGATATCGGCCCGCTTGGCAGGGCCCTTCGGGCGCCCGATTCTTCACCAGCACATGCTGCCGTAGCTCAGTGGTAGAGCACTCCATTGGTAATGGAGAGGTCGACAGTTCAATCCTGTCTGGCAGCACCATCCATCCTGCTGTGAACGTTGATTTATTGGACATTCGGTTCTGAGTGCCAACAGAATCGAAATGCCTCCCTAAGAAGTCGCTTGGACTCCAAAGAGCGTACTTGCGCAGCGGCGCAGTAAGTGGATCCCGTTTCACTTGTCGCGCGTCAGACTGAGCCGGCCTGCATCAAGATCATCACCATTGGCGCTTTGGCTCGAGCCCAAGCCGAGTCCGCCAAGCGCCATTGCGCGTTCACCACTTCTGCAACACGGTCGAGAGCGCCGGCCCGTCGTTCAAGATCGAGAATATCTCCCGCGAGGACAGATGCTCTGCGGCCTCCTCGAAAGTCTCGCTCGCATCGATCTTGGCACGGCCGACCGCCAGGTTGGCGTCGACCGTGTCAGGCCCGGCGGCGCGAGGAGGCGGTAGTTGCGCCAGATGGAAGGCCAGGAGCGCGGGATCTCCCCGCAGCTCTTCCAACGCGGATTTGAGCCCTGCCTCCGCGGAGACGCTCAATTCGTTCGCCCGGCGCAGCACCGGTGGCGGCTCTCGGTCTTCAGGAGTGACAAACAATCTTTCCGAGGCGGGCATGGCGGTCAGCGCGCCAATGGGAACGGCGAACAGCAGCCCGACGATGACCGGCGACATCCAAAGCAGAAGGGGAAGCGAAACGGCGTAGGCACTTGCGGCCATCGCAACGCCGCACAGCGTTGGAACGCCGTATTTCCGATAGAGTTCGCGGCGCTCCACCGTGCCGTCGTCGCGCCTTTGCGTCTGCCAGCCCGCATCGCGGCCGGCCAGAATCTCGACCACCCCGATCGACTGGAAGATCATCATCACGGGCGCTATCAGCGCCGACACGACAATCTCGGCCAAGACTCCGGCCGAGGTACGCAATGCGCCGCCGAACTGCCTGCGCGCTGATCGCCGCGTCCAGACGAGGATCAGGCTGAGCAGCTTCGGCAACAGCAACAGGCCCATGGTGGCGACGAACACCCAGATGGCGAGCACGGGATCCTGGGCCGGCCAGGTGGGAAACAACGAGAAGCCTTTTGGGAAATACTCCGGACGCACGAAGCGGGCCTGGAGGGAGATCAGCATTCCCAGCAACAGGAACAGCAGCCAAAGGGGCGCTGTCAGATATGCTCCTATGCCCACCATGAAATGCAGGCGCGAGACCCAGTGGAGACCTCGCGCTGGCACGACAGCCAGATGCTGAAGATTGCCCTGACACCAGCGTCGATCGCGCGCCGCAAAATCGAGCAGCGAAGGGGGCACCTCTTCGTAGCTACCGCCGAGCGTTGGCAGCATGTAGATGCCCCACCCGGCCCGCCGCATCAACGCAGCCTCGACGAAATCGTGGCTGAGGATGTGCCCGCCGAACGGCTTCCGGCCCCGCAGCTGCGGCAACGCAGCCGCTTCGGCGAACGCCTTCACGCGGATGATGGCGTTGTGACCCCAGTAATTGCCTTCGGAGCCGTGCCACCAAGCGACGCCGGCGGCGATCAGCGGACCGTACAGGCGGCCGGCGAATTGCTGGACGCGGCTGAACAGGCTTCGCGCATTGACGATCATGGGCAGCGTCTGGACCAGCCCCGCGGTCGGATTGGTCTCCATGGCATGGACCAACCGCACAATGGTCTGCCCGCTCATGAGACTGTCGGCGTCGAGCACGATCATGAAGTCGTAGACGGCGCCGAACCGGGTGATCCACTCGGAAATGTTGCCGGCCTTGCGCGCCGTGTTGTCGGCCCGGTGACGATAGTACAGCCGCGGCGTTCCGACCGCCTGTCGCAATGCCAGCAGCGCCTTTTCCTCGGCGACCCAGATGTCGGGATCGGTGCTGTCGCTCAGAACGAACCAGTCGAACAGCTCTCCGTGCGAGGTCGCGTCCACGGATTCGATGATGGCGCGAAGCCGGGCCGTCAATCGGTGCGGATCCTCGTTGTAGGTGGGAAGCAGCATGGCCGTGCGGCTTGCGATCGCGGGCAGCTCCACACCAGGCGCGAAGGCATCCCCGTCAGGACGATGGGTCAGCAGCACGAAGAAGCCCGCCACCGCGGAGGCGAAGGAAAAGGCGACCCAGGCGAGCAGGACGAGGAACAGCGCCAGCACCATGGCTTCGAGGACGGTGACGCCGCCGACCTGCAGCACGCGATACATCTCGTACCCGCCCGCCCCGGTCAGCGCGGCCGTCGAGAGCAGGATCAAGCCGCGCCGCCAAGCGATGGTGGTCGCAGCCGGTGCAGGAACACGGTCCGGTACCCGATTCTTCCTGAGATCGCCCGGAGCCATGGCAAGCGGGGACTCGCGCGGCAGCAGGCGTTGGCTCGCGATATCGCCCGCGATTGATCGCGGTGCCGGGTTCAAGGTGCCCATCGATAGACCCAGACTTCCGACAATTGCTTGTCGCCTTCGGTCAGAAACGCCCGCAACTCGATCGGCTCGCCCTTGACCTGGCACTGGAAGCTCAACCGCCAGCCACCGGTGTAGGGGTTGGGCTGCGTGACGATGTTCTTCACGTCAGACTTCTCCGACGTGACCACGCCCTTGACCCTCGCAGGATCGATGCCTTTCAGGTTGTCCCCGACCAGATCGAGGACGAACAGGCGGGCGTCTTCGCCCCTCGCGCCGATACCTGTGCGCGTGAAGCGGGCGAGTGAATGCGGCTTTGGGCTGTCCGGTCCCCAATGCAGCCGGTAGGTGTAGTTGTGTTCACCCTTGGCCTGCAGCGGGTTCTTCGGTCGCCAGAACGCGGCGATGTTGTCGTGGACCTCCTCCTTGGTCGGGATCTCGAACAGCATGACCCCGCCCTCGCCCCAGTCCCCGATCGGCTCCATCCAGAGACTTGGGCGCCTTTCGAAGCTGGATTCGATGTCCTGATAGGCAGCGAAGTTCCTCTCCCGCTGCATCAGGCCGAAGCCGCGGGGATTGAGATCCTGGAAGGTGCTGATCTGGAGGTCACGGGGATTGCTGAGCGGCCGCCACAGGCTTTCGCCCTTGCCGTTGAAGATCGCGAGCCCGTCGGAATCGTGAACGGAGGGACGGAAATCGTCGATATCGTTGCGGTCGTTCGGGCCGTAGAAGAACATGCTGGTCATCGGCGCAAGGCCGGCCCGCTGCATCTCGACACGCGGGTAGACCGACATCTCGACGTCGAAGACCGTCGTGTCCCCGGGCCGAACAGTGAACCGATAGCTGGCCGCGCAGCTCTTGCTGTCGAGCAGAGCATGGATCACCAGCGAGGTCGCACCCGGCGCCGGCCGCTCGAGCCAGAACGCCTTGAACAGCGGAAATTCCTCGCCCTTGGCTTCGCCGGTATCGATTGAGAGCCCCCGGGCGGAAAGCCCGTAAGTCTGCCCCTTGGCGACGGCGCGGAAGTAGCTCGCGCCCAGGAACACGCAGACCTCGTCGTAGTAGTCAGGGCGATTGATCGGCGCATGGATGCGGAAGCCGGCGAAGCCGAGATCGGTCTCCTCGAACGCCGCCACCTTCTCGCCGAAGGAAAAGTCTTCCTTGCGGTATTTGATCTCGCTGGCCTTTCCGTCCGCAACCTCGAAGATGTTCACCCGGTTCTTGTAGAAGAAGCCGCGATGGAAGAACTGCGCTTCGAACGGAAGATTCTTGCCGCGCCAGAGCGCGCGCTCGGGTAGGAAGCGGATCGAGCGGTACTGATCATAGTCGAGGTCCTTCAAGCCGCCCGGCAGCTTCTCGTCCGGCCCCTCGTACGGCTTGCTCGCCAGCATCCGCGCCAGGTCCCTCACGGTGGACGGCCCGAACGCATTGTCCGGCGGGGCAGCCAAACTGCGTCGGGAAGCAAGCAGCAAAGCCGGCAGCAACGCCGACCCTTGGACTAGCTGGCGTCGGTTCACGTGCACTCCTCGCTACTGCTGCCGCGGCCAAGCAACGACCACCGCGCCCGTGAGTTCCACCGCGCGCTCGCAAACAGCTCAGGGCAAAGGCAAAGCAACTCGCCCTGTTGATCCGCCTCGAAATCAACCGAGATTGACGGATATCGGGTTGCCGCGCGGCGACTCTCAAGGGTGCCACGCAGAGACAGATCGCTGGACTCAAAACATCAATAAAATCAAGACGAGACAGCATTGACTTTCATAGTTCAATCCCGCCTGGCAGCACCATCCATCCTGCTGTGACCGTTGATTTATCGCGCATTCGCGCCGGAGGGAGGGTAGGCCTGCGGAGCACCGCGGCGTGCTCAGGCCATGGCGGGGCGGCGGACAGCCTCACCGTGCAGCGGCAGCAACGAGGCACGGATCAGCCGCTGCGCCGGTTCCTCGAAATAGCGATAGGTGACATGCGACGCCAGCAGCGTGATGCCGATGAAGGTTGCAAAGAACACCTCGTCGTAGAGCGGGATCGGGACCTGCATCAGGGAAAAGCCGAGCACCATCGCCAGCTGGATCGGGAAATGCAGCAGATAACTTGAATAGGTCACGTTGCCGGCCGCCTCGACGATGCGTTGAAGCCGGGCCGGCAGGACGATGTCGCGCGAGAGACTATAGAGCAGCAGCGGTGTGCAGATCAGAAGCAACAGCAAGCCGATCGATCGCAGCTGGCCGCCCATCAGCCAATATCCGCAGACCACGGCCACGACAGCGAGCCAGATGGCGCCTTCGGCCGCCCGCGCACGAGCGGGCGAGGACTGCAGGGATTGGCGCGCCATCGCCGCGAGCCCGCCGACGTAGAAGTAGGTAAAGCAGTCCGCGACCTCTCCGGGAATCGTCAGGCAGACGGCGATCAGCGCCACATTGAGCCACCAGGAGCGGGTCCCCAGCAACAGCATGAAGAAGACGAAATAGACCAGCACCTCGACCGACACCGACCAGATCGGGCCGTTGAAGCTCAGCGCATCCTGCGACGTCGCGGTGCCGGCCATCAGGAGCTGCAGCACGAAATGCGTGAGATCGTTGTTCTGGTACACGAACGACGATCCGTGAAGCCCGGCGTAGAGGGGCTGCAGCAGGGCCACGAGCAGGAGCGTGGCGAGGTGCAACGGGTAGAGCCGCGAGAAACGCAGGACGAAGAACTTCCAGCCGTCGAGCACCCGGTCGGCGATCACGTCGCGATACTTCCAGAAAAAGATGAAGCCGCTGATGCACCAGAAGACGCGGACCGCATAGGGCCCGCTCCCATAGAGCGGGGCGAGCAGCCAATGGAGCGGCAGTTGATCCTGGAGAAGCCCCACTTCCCTGTCGCCAACGAAGGCGAATTGGCGATAGTGAAACACCAGGATCGCGAACGCCGTCAGGAACCGCAACAGCTCCAATCCGAGCAGCTTGTTCGCTCGCGCAGGAGCAATCAGCGGCGTCAGCTCGCCTTGCATGCGACGGATGCTCCCTGCAGGACGGCTTGATTCCACAGCTGATAGCCGGCAGCGTTCAGATGCACCCCGTCGATCGTGTGCGGCACCGGCATGGGGGACAGCGCGGCAAAGGTCGCGCCGCCACGGCTGGCGAGCTCGGGCAAAGCGGAATTGTAGCTTTCGATCAGGCGCATCGCTTTCGCCTGCGCCTCGGCGGCCAGACTCGGTGAAACCTCGAGTGGCGGGACCGCCAGCACGACAATGCGGGCTTTCGTCTCCGAAAGCTTCGCCAGGAGTGCGCTGTAGTTCGCCTTGAACTCCGCCAGATCGCGCGCAGCTCCGAGCCCGTCGTTGATACCCAGGGCCACCACGATCGCAGCGGCAGGCCTGCCGTCGAGCACATCCATCAACCAATTGCCGAGGTCGCTGGTGGTGGAGGCGCCGCCCAGGCCGGCATTGACGATGGCATGACCGCAGTGCTCGCGCGGCAGCGTTGCGGCTTCGACCAGGCTGTCACCGAGAACGATGATGGGATCGTCGACCCGGGCCAGCGTATAATGAACGATGATCTGGCGGTTGCGTCGATGCGATTCGAAGAACGCCTGCTTCTTGGCGACGGAGGTTCCCGCCGCAACAGCACCGATCAGCACGACGGCCAAGCCGATAAGTATCCTGTTCATGTACCGGCTCGAAACGTGCCCAAGTGTTGTGTACCCAAGTGTTACGCATCCAGGTGTTTAGCTTCGAAGTGCCGGGTGGCATCGACCGAGGCATCGCCTGCTCTTCGACGTCAACGGCGCCACGCAGGAGTGCCACACAAGATCACATCGCCGGCCCAATAAAATGCGATCAAATTGATGCAAATTGGAATGAATGCGTGCATCTGTCCGGCAGCATCATTCGCCTCGCGCCGACCGCGCACGGATCGGCATTCTCGCGGCCTGAAACGCCCGAGTTTTGCTCTTCGCTTTCGCCCTTTCAGTGAAGAGGGCGCAGGGAAGGCCGGGTGCCGACAGGCACCCGCGGTCCGCTGCGCGAAGATGCACACGCAGGAAGAACCGCACAGCAGCATACAGGTGGTGCCGATCACTCGGCCTTCCCTGCGCGATGGTCGGACGGCTTATGCCGTGCTCTCCCGGGAGCCGAACTTTCCTTCTGGCCTCCCTCGCCCCGCGAATTGGATGATGCAGTCTGACCGGTTGGGCTCGCTCGCACCTTCGCGGAAGCTTGACCGTAGCAACGACGGCCAGGACCACACGGTTTTGCCGTACGCACGGCCCGCCATGTCGCCGCAGTATTCCCGGGCCCCGTCGACGGAGCCGGAAACTTACAGACGAGACAGAGCCTAGCAGCGCCGTTCGTCCGCACGCGGCCACGGGCTCACAGGGACTACCCGCCCTGCCCGCACCTCTCGTGCCGACGCTGCCGCGTCCATCGCAAGCCCGGCTCGCGATCAAGACGACCTCGAGATCGCCCCTCCTGGTGAGCCGGGATGAGCGACACATACGACAAAACCGAATTTCGGTAAAGTGGAATATTTTCGCGGAAGGGGCTTGACGGAGTATTGGGCGTTTTGCCCGACGGGTCGCTGCCGCTACGGTGCAGGACGATCGCGCATGAATGAAACGGGGACTGTTTGCGAGCTTGCTCCGCCTCTCCCGCTTGCGGGAGAGGCCGACGCGCTCGCAGAGCGCGGCGGGTGAGGGCTCTCGCCGCGCAGGGACGGCCTCCGTCATTCTCAACAATCCCTGCGCAGAGATACCCTCTCCCCAACCCTCCCCCGCAAGCGCAGGGCTATCGCATATGGCGCTTTGCGAGACCAGAGCGCGCGCCTCGTCCTTCGAGACGACCGCTTTCGCGGTCTCCTCAGGATGAGGCTAAGCAGCATTGGTGCTCGTTGAAACTGGTGCCGCGCACCTGGTCCTCATCCTGAGGGCCCGCCAACGGCGAGCGTCTCGAAGGATGGCCACAGGCGAGATCGCTGCCATATGCGATTGCCCTGCCCTACACCCGACCCTCCGTCAACCGTCGCTCACCAGCCGCGCGGCGAATCGCTCGTCCGACCGGCGCAGGCGCCGGCACAGCTCGCGGTTGATGTTCTGCAGGACGATCACGTAGGCGTGGATGTCGGCCTTGTAGCAGGCGTAGAGATCCTGGGCGGTCAGCTCGTACAGCACCGTCGGCGCCTCCGCGACCACCGTTGCCGAGCGGTTCTGCATTTCGATCAGCGTCATCTCGCCGAAGAAGTCGCCGCGCTCGAGAACGGAGATCGGGATGACGCGGCCCGAACTCGCCCGCTTGCTCACCGCGAGCCGGCCGGATTTGACGATGAACATCGAGCGTCCGGGCTCGCCTTCCGCGACGATTGTCGCGCCGAGCTCGAAGCGGCGCTCGGTCAGCATCGACACCAGGAGGTCGAGACCTGGGTCCGACAGGCCGCCGAAGAACGGCGTCGCGAGCAGGAACGCTTTCAGATCTGGGGCCGTGGCGTTCATGGCGCGAGGTTACGCCCCGTCGTCATTCGGGACAAGCTGAGCGACGTAGCCGGATGGAGCGCAAGCGTAGTCCGGGGCCGTAGGCCGCGCGTACAGCGGTCCCGGATTACGCTTGCGCTCCATCCGGGCTACGGCTCTCCCCGTGCAGCGACCGTCGCTTTCGCCAAACCTTCAGGTCCATCATGACCTTCACGGTCGCCGCAACGACCACCACGCACAGCACGGCCTTCGAAAACGTCTCCATCGTTCCCTCGATCAGGAGGCAATGGACCACGCTGCCCACGACGATGACGATCGCCAGCGGCATGTGAATGAAGCGCCAGGTGCGCGGCCGCAGCTCGAGCCGCCGGCGCAGCAGGGCGAGGAGCGCGACAATGAAGATCGCCCACATCGCGGTCACGCCGAACGGCGAGAACGGCGTCGGCGACGAATAGGTCAGCGCGTCGATCATGTCAGGCGGGCTGGTGATCCAGAGGCCGGCGACGTGGATCATGACGGCCAGCACCAGCGTGCCGCCGATCCAATGATGGGCCCGCCGTCCGCGATAGGCCGACAGCGGCGCCAGATATCCGCCGATCAGCAGCGGCTGAACCAGCACGAGGCCGAGCGCGATGATCCCGGCGAAGCCGGCGAGGATGTAGACCGGATCGCGCCAGGCGAGCTGCTCGCTGGTCGCAGCCAGCGCAGTCGGCACGCCGATGGCCAAAGCCAGGGCGACCCAGATCAGGATCGCCCGCGCCGATCTCCATCCCGCCATCCGCGCGCCCGATCAGGCCGGCTGCAGCACGAAATGCGCCTCGAGGCTGCTGTCCTTGGCGCTCCGCATCACCGGCCGCAGGAACACGGTTTTGAATTCGCCGCTGTCATAGGCGAGGTGGCCGTGCGGCTGGCCGAAGATCGGAATGATCTGCGGCATTTCCAGCCGGAACTTGCCGTCCTTGTCGGTGAGCGTGGCACCGTGGCTGTGCGGCTCGTGCTCCCGGCCTTCGACCGTGTGCGCCCAGATCTGGATGCGCTGGCCGGCCAGCGGCGCGCCGTCGCCGGCGCGGCGCACGGTGCCGCTCATCCAGAAGCCGCCCTTGCCGATGCGATCGACGATCGCCGCGCCCTTGCGGTAATTGTTCGCCCCGCCCGACATCGATTCAGTGGGCGCGAGGCCGTTCGCATGGGCGGGCACCAGCAATCCGGAAACGCCGGTCGCGAAAACCCCGCTCGCCAGGACGGAGCCGCCGGCGACGAGGAGATTGCGGCGGTTGAATGCGACGGTGGTCATGTCGGTTCCTCTTGGCGAGCGCGAGGTGCTCCACGAAGGCTACAGCAACAGGCGGGAAACGCCCAGTTGGAACGGACGGCGCCATAGGTCGCAATAACAGTGTTGTGAACGGAAGGGCGACGGATGCGTCGGATAGAGCAAGCGCAGCGAATCGCGTCGAGGCCGCGATCAGCGGCGGAGCATGATCGGTTTCGCAAGTACCCTACCGATCCGGCGCACCGACACTACATGTGATGGCGCAGCCCTCCACCCGGTACCCCCCACATGATCCCTTTCTCCGTGCTCGACCTCGCGCCGATTTGCCAGGGCGGCGATGCCGCGCAGGCCTTCCGCAATTCGCTCGACCTCGCCCGACATGCGGAAGGCTGGGGCTACAAGCGGTTCTGGCTGGCCGAGCATCACAACATGACGGGGATCGCGAGCGCGGCGACATCCGTGGTGATCGCTCACATCGCCGGCGGCACCAGGACGATCCGCGTCGGCTCCGGCGGCATCATGCTGCCGAACCATTCGCCGCTGGTGATCGCCGAGCAGTTCGGCACGCTGGAATCGCTCTATCCCGGCCGGATCGATCTCGGGCTCGGGCGGGCGCCCGGCACCGACCAGTTCACCGCGCGGGCGCTGCGACGGGACCTCGCGACCACGTCCGAGAATTTTCCGCAGGACGTCTTGGAGCTGCAGGCGCTGCTCGGCGACGTGCAGCCGAACCAGGCGATCCGCGCGGTGCCCGGCATGGGCACCAAGGTGCCGCTGTGGATTTTGGGATCGAGCACCTTCGGCGCGCAGCTGGCGGCGATGCTGGGCCTGCCGTTTGCCTTCGCCTCGCATTTCGCGCCGCAGATGATGATGCCGGCGCTGCGCGAATATCGCGCGCGGTTCGAGCCGTCGGCACAGCTCGAAAAACCCTATGCGATGATCGGCGTCAACGTATTCGCAGCAGACACGGACGAAGCGGCGCAGCGCATGTTCTCCTCGCTGCAGCAGGCGTTCATCAACCTGCGCCGTGGCACGCCGGGCCCGCTGCCGCCGCCGACTGGCGACATGGACGCGCTGTGGTCGCCGGCGGAGAAGGCCATGGTCGGCCAGTCGCTGTCCTGCACCGCGGTCGGCTCGCCCGATGTGGTCGAAGCCAAGCTGAAGGCACTGATCGCCGAGACCGGCGCGGACGAATTGATCACCACCGGGCAGATCTACGATCATGCCGCACGGCTGCGCTCGTTCGAGATTGCGGCCGCGGTGCGGGACCGGATCGCGAAACAACCGGTCGCGTGAGCCCGGTCCGCCTCGCCTCGCGGCCGCCTAAGGCGCGGCGCAGGTGAAGTTCTCGGACTGCTCGATGCTGCCGTGGCCGAGATAGCGCGCCTGGCGCGGATAGGGACACAGCGGCCGGCTACGGTCCGGCCAAGGCGTTTTCGCACCCGCGCGGGCCTCGATGCGCTCGGGCGCGCGTCCCTGCTCGACCCACGCGACCAGCGGTGTCAGCACGTCGAAACTGTCGGTGGCGGGACCTCCCGAGCAATGGTTCATGCCCGGCACGAGGAAGAGCCGGGCAAAGTCGGCCGTCTCCCTCTCTCCGCCCACCGCGTTCGTGAGGCGCTTGTACCAATCCACGGTATCAAGCGCGGAGAAAGTGGGATCGCTGACGCCGTGATAGAGCAACAGCTTGCCACGCCGCGCACGGAAGCCGGAAAGATCGACCGAATTGGCCGAGATCGTCTGCACCGAGCTCTCGGGCATCGCCGCGCTGGTGCCGAAGATTCTTGCATGGGCCTCCGTGACGTCGACGGAGCGATAGAAGTCGTAAACGGCCTCCGCTTCGCTGGCCAGGGGCGCTTGCGGCGGCGTCATATAGAGGTAGGCCAAGGTTGCGCCAAAGGACACGTTGAAGGCGTTGACGCGGCTGTCGGGCGCTGTGCCGAGAATCCAGCGCCGCCATCCCTCCGTGGCAATGCCGGCATCATAGGGATAGGACGCATAGATCCGGCGACCTTGTGCCGTGGTCGGTCCGTCGAAATAGGTTTCGAGCGCTGCGACCTGCGTCGAGGACAGACAGCTCGCGGTCTTTTCGACGGGACATTGCAGCGTGCGCGGGGAGAAACGGCACGCGGCCACGTTGTCGATGATGCCGTCGGCAAGTCCGTCGGTTGCATCGCAGGATTGAACGATCGCCCTGGAGAGCAGATCCATGTCGGCCTGCGACAAGGCCTGCGCCAGGATCGGACGGCCGTCCGATGCCTTGGGCGAGATCGCCGCGAAGGCTTGCGTCGCTGCAGCGCCTGCAAGGCCCTTCTCGGGCATTCGAAAAGCGGGCGCGCCCGCCGCGACCCCGTCGAAATGATCCGGAAAGCGTTGCGTCACCACCATGCCGTGCCGCCCGCCATTGGAACAGCCGAGGAAGTAGGAATAGCGCGGCAAGCGACCGTAATAAGTCTGGATAAATTGCTTCGCGCGCCGGGTCACGACGTCGTCGGCGCGATAGCCGAAATCGATGCGCGCCTGCGGATCGAGGCCGAAGCTGGCGCCTCCGAGCGGGCCGGGCGCATTGCTGTGGCCGGCATCCGTCGTAACCGTCGCGTAGCCCTGGTTGAGCGCGCTCGGCTGTCCGCCGCCGGGCTGTGCGTCTCCGTTGCCGAGGACGCCGTCAGTGCCGCCCTGCCCTTGAAACACGAAGCGGCCGTTCCATGCCTCCGGCAATCTGAGATGCAGGCCGATCGCAAACTTCTGGCCGTCGGCGACGGTTCGCTCGTCCAGATGAGCGATCACCTCGCAATGCGCGGGCAAGCCGCTCGCCGCCGGCCGCTGTTGCGCCTCGCTGACACGCATCGCCGCGCCGGCTTCCGCCTTGAGCCGGTCGCATGCCGTCACGGGCGAGATCGTGTCGCCGCCGGCCGCCGGAGACGCGATGGCGACGACGCCCGCGATGCAGCCAAGCGCGGCCTGCCAGACCTGACGATGCAGCCTTTTCCGTACCGAGACGATCATCCGACAACCTCCGATCGCAGACGCTCCGGCTAATCCGCAAACCCGAAAAGCTTTGCCGGATTGTGCACGAGAATCT
Organism: Bradyrhizobium sp. WBOS08; assembly: GCF_024585125.1. Taxonomy (NCBI): domain Bacteria; kingdom Pseudomonadati; phylum Pseudomonadota; class Alphaproteobacteria; order Hyphomicrobiales; family Nitrobacteraceae; genus Bradyrhizobium; species Bradyrhizobium sp. WBOS08. The sequence goes on from NZ_CP028988.1 coordinate 1,918,420, forward strand.
TCTCCAGCTCGGCCTGATCAGGCGCGTAGCGGTACATCAGCTCAAGCAGGTCGGCATCGTTCGGCGGCTGCTTGACCGAGACCGGATGCGGCCAGTCGCTGGCCCAGACGCAGCGGTCGATTGCGGCTTCGATATAGGCGCGCGCGATCGGGATCACGTCGTCGTAAGGCGCGCCGGTCTTCGAAGTCTTCTCGCCGAGCGACAGCATGACCCAGAAATTGCCCTTCTTGAGCAACTCGAGCATCTTGCGCAGGTTGGGATCGTTGCTGCCGGCCTCGGGGTCAGGCCGCGCCATGTGGTCGATCAGCACGGGAACGTCGAGGTTCTCGTACTTGGCGACGCTCGACATGATGCCGTCCTTCTCGGGCTGGATCTTGGCGTACCAGCCGAGTTCGCGGATGCGCGCGATGGCACGGGCGAAATCGGCGTCCGACAGCACGGCGCCGAGCTCCTGGCGGAAGCTGAAGCGCGCGCCGCGCACGCCTGAAGCATGCAGCTTGGCGAGATAGGCATCGTTCGCCTCGGCGAACACCAGCGCGTTGGCGCAGCCGCGATAGTTCGGCCCCATCGCTTCGAGCCCGTCGAGCACGACGGCGTGATCGGCGCCATAGGTCGTGGTCTGCACGATGATGCCGCGCTCGATGCCGAGCGTCTTGTGCATGCGCAGCGCCGCTTCCCAGGTCGCACTCGGCATCCGATAGGCCGCGCCGGGGCGCTCCGGATATTTGTCGATCGGACCCAGCACGTGGAACTGGCTGTCGACGGTCTTCGGCGGCGGCGCCTTCAGGGGGCGGCGGGGATTGGGATCGAACGGCAGATAGGTCGGCATGCAAGCGCTCCTTCAGTCGATCACGGCGGTGAAGTCGCACTGCACCAGCGCGCCGCCATCCATGTTGTCCATCGGCAGCGCGTGGCGCGCCGGGCGCGAATGCTCGTCCGGAAACATCTTGAGCCATTCGACGTTGATGGGCCCGCGGTTGCCGCGGTCCTTCAGCCACACCGTCATCTTGATGATGTCGTCCGTGCTGCCGCCCGCGGCCTCCACCGTCGCCTTCATGTGCGCGAACATGTTGGCGCATTGCGCCTCGAGGCTTTCGGGCATCGCATTGGTCGCGGGGTCGCGGCCGAGGATGACGCCCGACATCACGAGATTGCCGATGCGGCAGGCGTTCGGAATCGGGTTGACGTGCTTGAAGCCGCCGATGTGGATGCTCTGGCGCCGCTTCTGACTTGTCATGGTGCGCTCCCTTTTATTGTTGGTTCAGACGAACTGGCACGACACCGAGCCGAACGGACCGTAGTCGGCATGAAAGGTGTCGCCGCGGCGGATATCGACCGGCCGCGTGAACGATCCCGCCAGCACCACTTCGCCGGCCTCGAGATGCTCGTCATGCGGCGCGAGGCGGTTGGCGAGCCAGGCGATGCCGTTGGCAGGATGATTGAGGACGCCGGCGGCAAGGCCGGTCTCCTCGACCTCGCCGTTGCGGAACAAGAGCGCGCCGATCCAGCGCAGATCGGCATCCATCGAGCGGATCGGCCGGCCGCCGAGCACCAGCGCGGCATTGGCCGCATTGTCCGAGATGGTGTCCATGACCTTGCGGGTCTTGCCGGTCTCGGGATCGACGCGATGCATGCGCGTCTCCAGGATCTCCAGCGCGGGCGTGACGTAGTCGGTGGCGTTGAGCACGTCGAAGATGGTGCAGTCGGGCCCGCGCAGCGGCGCCTTCAGCACGAAGGCGAGCTCGACCTCGATCCGCGGCGCGTGAAAGCGATCGAACGGGATCGGGGTCGCATCGGCGTAGAACATGTCGGCGAACAGCACGCCGTAGTCAGGCTCGGAGATGCCGACCGCGTTCTGCATCGCCTTCGAGGTCAGGCCGATCTTGTGACCCTTGATGATGCGGCCGCGGCCGAGCTGGAGCTTGGTCCAGGCGCGCTGGACCGCGTAGGCATCCTCGATGCTGAAATCCGGATACTCCTTCGAGAACATCGGGATCAGCGATTTCGTGCGCTCGGCCTCGTCGAGGCGCGCGGCAAGGCGTTCGATCGTCGCAGTGTCCAGCATGATCTAGCTCTCCGCGACGACCTTGTTGCGCAGCACGCCGATGCGGCGCGACTCGACCTCGACGACGTCGCCGACCTTCAGCCAGCGCGGCGGATCGAAGCGCGCGCCCGCCCCGGTCGGTGTGCCCGTCACGATCATGTCGCCGGGCTTGAGCGTCGCAAAGGTGGAGAGATAGGAGATCAGGAAGTCGAACGGGAACATCAGCCGCTCAGTCGTGTCCTGCTGCCGTACTTCCCCGTTGACGCGTGTGACGATGTCGTGCGGACCGCGGGGGTCGAGCTCGTCCGACGTGACGATCCACGGGCCGATGCTGCCGGAGCGATCGAAATTCTTGCCCTGCGTGACGTTGAACTTGCCGTGGCGCAACCAGTCGCGGATCGTACCCTCGTTGCACAGCGTCATGCCGAAGATGTGCGACCACGCCTGGTCGCGCGGAATGTGACGACCACCCTGCCCGATCACGATGACGAGCTCGCCTTCGTAGTCGAGCTGGTCGGAGACCTCAGGCTTCTCCAGCGGCTGGTCGGAGCCGGTCATCGACGACATGCTGCGCACGAACAGGCTGGGATATTTGGGCAGGTCCGAACTGTCCTTGTATTCGGCGTTGCGCTCGGCGTAGTTGACGCCGATGCACCAGAGCTTCTCCGGCGCCAGCACCGGCGGCAGCAGGACGAGCTCGTCCAGCGCGTAATCAGGCTTCTGTCCGGCAACGACTTCCTGCGCGTCGGCTAGCGCGTTGGCCGCGATCAGCGCCTTGACGTCGGAATAGTCACGGCCGATCCGCCTGGTGAGATCGACGACGCCGCCTTCGACGGCTGCGCCATAACGCGGCTCTCCGTCCAGGAGATAGCTCAGGAGTCGCATGGTCATTTCTCCGATGAATGTCGAGGCGGCCGGGCCGGCGACCGGCCCGCGCGCTCAGTCTTTCGATTTGGGCGTCTGGAACACCGTGTTCAGCGTCACGATCTCGCCGAGGCGGGCGTAGCGGGGACCGCCGATGCGCGCGATCGGATCGAGCGCCCTGGTTTCGACCTTGCCGTCGTTCACGAGGCCGTCGCGCAAATGGAACATCACGACCTCGCCGACGATGAGCCGGCTCTTGGCATCACCGAATTCGAGGCATTGCCGGAAACGGCACTCCATCGCCACGGGCGCGGCGGCGAGCCGGCGCACCTTGATGCGATCGCAGGGCAGCGTCTCCAGGCCGAGATGCTCGACCTCGCTAATTTCAGGCGGATGCTCGACCGAGCTGTCGTGCACCGCATTCATCAGCGGGGTATCGGCGATGTGGATGACGTATTCCTCGGTGTCGAGGATGTTGTGCGCGGTGTCCTTGTAGTCGGCGCCCTTGCGGCCGACGCTGATGGCGAGCATCGGCGGCTTCTGCGAGACGAAGGTGAAGGCGCTGAACGGGGCGAGGTTGAGCACGCCCTTAGCTGACAGGCTCGTGACCCACGCGATTGGGCGCGGCACCACGATGCCGGTCATCAGCCGGTAGATGCGCTCCGCGCCGAGCTCGGTGGGATCGATCCGCATCGATCAGTCCGCCCTGATGTTGGCCTTGCGCACGACCGGAATCCACTTGGCGTCCTCGCGCTCGAGATAAGCCTTGAATTCGGCCGGCGTCATCGGCGTGGCCTCGCCGCCGAGCTTCTCGAACTTGTCGACCACGGCGGGGTCCTTCAGGATCGCGAGCAGCGTCTCGTGCAGCTTGTCGATGACGGGCGCCGGTGTGCCCGCGGGCGCGAACAGGCCGGTGAAGGTCTGGCCGTCGAAATCCTTGTAGCCGAGCTCGGCGAAGGTCGGCACGTCAGGCAGCGACTTCAGCCGGTGCGGGCTGGTGACGGCGAGGGCGCGGAACAGGCCGGCCTTGATGTGCTGCAGGCTGACCGTGAGCTGGTCGAAGGCGAACTGCACCTGGCCGCCCAGGAGATCGTTGATCGCCGGCGCATTGCCGCGATAATGCGCGGTGACCCATTGCACGCCGAGGTTCGACTGCATCAGTTCGCTGAGCAGGTGGTTGGTGGTGCCGGGGCCGGGCGAGGCCATGGTCAGCTTGCCGGGCTCGCGCTTGGCGAGATCGAGGAATTCCTTGAGCGTCGTCGCCGGCACCGACGGATGCACCTCGAGCACCAGCGGCGTCATCGAGATGGTCGAGATCGGTAGGAAGTCCTTCTTCCAATTATAGGCGTCGCGCTTGTTGATCTCGGTCGCGAACAGCACCGGACCGTTGGCGCCGACGAACAGCGTGTAGCCGTCAGGCGCGGACTTGGCGAAGGCTTCGCCCGCGATCATGCCGCCGGCGCCGGCCTTGTTCTCGATGACGAAGGGCTGGCCGAGCTTTTCCTGCAGCTTGTCGGCGACGATGCGCGCGGCGCTGTCGACGTTGCCGCCGGCGGGATAAGGCACGATCAGCTTGACGTTGCGCGCCGGCCATTGCTGGCCCGACGCGGGGGCCGTCAGCATCGCGGCAGCGGCAGCTATGGCAATCCAGATTAATCTCATGTTAACCTCCCGGGCAGCGCTTCAATTTCTTGCCGAGTGCCCTGCCGTTCCGCAGGGCAACTCGATTCCGCGGCAATCTCCAGACGCGCGCTTTACCTGTCGAGTGAATTGTGGCGTTGTTGTCCATATTATGGACAGAACCAAGATCGCTCACGATACGACACCACCGCGGCAGGGCGCACAGGCGATCCGGCGCGCGCTCGCGGTGCTGCGCATCCTTGCCGCAGGCCGCGAAGACGGTGTGCCATTGGCCGAGGTCGTGCAGGCGACCGGCCTCACCCGCCCGACCGTGCATCGCATCGTCCACGTGCTGATCGAGGAAGGCATCGTCGAGCGCAACGCGCGCAGCGGCCGCTACGCGATCGGCAACCAGGTGCCGGAGCTGGCGCTGGCGCGGCCGCGCCCCTCGCGGCTGCTGATTGCCGCCAGTCCGTCGCTGCGGCGCGCCTCCGCCGAGATCGGCGACACGCTGTTCCTGACCGTGCGCACCGGCAACGACACGCTGTGCGTCGACCGCAGGATCGGCGTCTACCCGATCCAGGTGCTGTCGATCGAGGTCGGCGCGCGGCGACCGCTCGGCGTCTCCAGCGCGGGCGTCGCCATCCTGGCCGCGATGCCGGCGCAGGAGGCGCGAAAGATCGTCGCGGCCAACGAGAAGCGGTTCGAGGCTTACCGGACCGATACGGCGACGGTGCTCGGCGAGATCACCGCCGCGCGGCGGCTGGGATACGGCATGAGAGAGATCGGCCTCGTGCAGGGCACGAAATCGATCTCGACCTGGATCAAGACCCCGGACGGCCGCCCCGCCGCGGCCATGACCGTCTCCGCAGTGCGAACGCGGCTCGGCCCAAGGCGCGAGCAGGAGGTCGCGGAGATCTTGTTGCGGGAGGCGAAGATCATCGAGCAGGCGATCGGGGGATAGGCATGGACGGCGGCGCTTCTTCGCCTCTCCCGCTTGCGGGAGAGGCCGACGCGCTCGCAGAGCGCGGCGGGTGAGGGCTCTCACCACGCAGGGACATGCGCTGCGATCCTCGACAATCCCAACGCGGAGACACCCTCTCCCCAACCCTCCCCCGCAAGCGGGGGAGGGAGCGCACCGTCTTGGCGGCACTGTCAATGGCTGACTTCGCACGCCATTCTGTGGCACAACGCCCCCACCGCCGACCGACCAACGAGGCCATGCATGCCCGCGCCAAAACCGCCTGCCTTCGAGACCCTGAGCCTGCATGCGGGCCAGCATCCGGATCCCGTGACCGGCGCCCGGGCGGTGCCGATCTACCAGACCACGTCCTACGTGTTCCAGGATTCCGATCACGCCGCGGCGCTGTTCAACCTGGAGCGCGCCGGCCACATCTATACGCGCATCTCCAATCCGACCACCGGCGTGCTGGAGGAGCGGCTCGCCGCGCTCGAAGGCGGCGTCGGCGCGATCTGCACCGCGAGCGGCATGGCCGCGCTGCACCTGGCGATCGCGACGCTGCTCAATGCCGGCGATCACATCGTGGCGTCGAGCTCGCTCTATGGCGGCACCATCAACCTCTTGGCGCACACGCTGCCGCGCTTCGGCATCACCACCACGTTCGTCAAGCCGCGCGATCTCGAGGCGTTCCGCAGCGCCATCAAGCCGAACACGAAGCTCGTCATCGGCGAGACCATCGGCAATCCCGGGCTGGAAGTGCTCGACATCCCCAAGGTCGCGCAGATCGCGCATGACGCGAAGATTCCGCTGCTGATCGACAACACCTTTGCCACGCCCTATCTCAGCCGGCCGATCGAGCTCGGCGCCGACATCGTCATGCATTCGGCGACCAAATGGATCGGCGGCCACGGTATCGCGATCGGCGGTGCGATCATCGACGGCGGCCGCTTCGACTGGCGCTCTTCCGGCAAGTTCGGCGTGCTGACCGAGCCCTATGGCGGCTATCATGGCATCGTCTTCGACGAGCAGTTCGGCACGGCGGCCTTCATCATGCGCGCCCGGACCGAAGGCCTGCGCGATTTCGGCGCCTGCCTGTCGCCGACCAACGCATTCCAGCTGCTGCAGGGCGTCGAGACGCTGGGCGTGCGCATGGACCGCCACATGCAGAACACCCACCTCGTGCTGGAAGCCCTGAAGTCCAACAAGGCGGTCGACTGGGTGCTGCATCCCTCGCTGGAGACGCATGCGGATTATCAGCTCGCCAAGCAGCTGCTGCCGCGCGGCGCCGGCTCGATCATCTCCTTCGGCATCAAGGGCGGACGGCCCGCCGGGCGCAAATTCATCGAGAGCCTGCGCATGATCAGCCATCTCGCCAATGTCGGCGATGCCAAGACGCTGGTGATCCATCCCGCTTCGACCACGCATCAGCAGATGGACGCCGAACAGCTCAAGGCGGCCGGCATCGGCGAGGAGCTGGTGCGGCTCTCGGTCGGCATCGAGACCGCAAGCGACATCATCGACGATCTGGCGCAGGCGCTGCGCATCTCGCAGAAGGTCTGACACCATGAAGCTCTCCGTCAACGGCGCTGATGTGTTCGTCGCAACCGGCGGCCGCGACTTCGACAAGTCCCTGCCTGCGGTCGTGTTCATCCACGGCGCCGGCTTCGACCATTCGACCTGGGCGCTGCATACGCGCTGGTTCGCCCATCACGGCTTCGGCGTGCTGGCGCCAGATCTGCCCGGTCACGGCCGCTCGGCCGGACCTTCGCTCGGCAGCATCGCCGAGATGGCGGACTGGACCGCGACGCTGCTCGATGCGGCAGGCAGCTCGAAGGCGCATCTGATCGGCCATTCCATGGGCTCGCTGATCTCGCTGGAGACCGCCGCCCGGCATCCCGACAAGGTCTCCGCGCTGAGCCTGATCGGCACCGCCGCGACCATGACGGTGGGTGCGGATCTGCTGAAGGCCGCCGAGGCCAACTCGCAGGATGCCAACGACATGGTCTCGATCTGGGGCCTCGGCTTCAACGCCGAGCTCGGCGGCAGCCTCGCGCCGGGCCTGTGGATGCATGGCGGCGCGCAGGCGGTGCTGAAGGCGTGCGAGCCGGGCGTGCTGTTCAAGGATCTGTCCGCGTGCAATTCCTACACGAATGCGCTTGCCGCCGCGGCGAGCGTCAAGGTGCCGACAACGCTAATCCTCGGCGAGCGGGACATGATGACGCCGGCGAAGGCGGGCAAGGCGCTTGCGGCCGCGATCCCGCATGCGAAGACCGTCGTGGTGCGCGGCGCCGGTCACATGATCATGGCCGAACGTCCGGACGAGCTGCTGGCGGCGCTGAGGTACTGACTGGATCGATCTTCTGCCTTGCGCGTTGCGGTGAGACATCCTTCTCAATCAAGAAGGGAACTCGACCATGCCAAGACAGGAAGTCATTCGCAAAGCCAGGCAGGACAAGCGCGCCGGCAAGTCGGCGAGCACGCAGGCCGGCGAATTCGTCAAGGACGAGATCGACAGGATCAGGAAGGGCAAGCACGGCGCACGCTCGACCAAGCAGGCCATCGCGATCGGCCTGTCCGAAGCACGCCGCGCCGGCGTCGACCTGCCGCCACCACGCAAGGGACGCACCAAGAAATCGACGCGCCGCAGCGCCAAATACGCCTATGAGGTCGGCCAGGGCAAACGCACACCGAAGCGCCGGCCGAAGGTGTCGCGCGCCGTCGAAGGCGTGCTGAAGAAGGAACCGCGCTCGACGGCGTCGCGGAGTGCACTGTCCAAGCAGGGCAAGCGTGCCGCGAGCGGGCGAAGCGCTGCCTCGCGCTCAGCGGCTGCGCGCAAGGCGAGCCACACCAAGGGCGCCAAGGTCCGCTCCGCCGCAGCAAAGAAGGCAGCGCGCACCAGGGCGCGCCGCCGGAGTTGATGCCCTCTAGCGACCTTGTGAGTTGAACGCCAGCGGCTGCCGCCTGACGATCCGGCCGTCCATCGCATGAATCGGAGCTTGCATGTCAGAGACTCTGAAGGGGCGCACCGCGCTCGTGACCGGCGGCTCGCGCGGGATCGGCGCCGCGGTCTGTCGCGCGCTGGCGGAAGCAGGCGCTGCCGTGGCGATCAATTGCCGCGAGCAGATCGGGCAGGCCGAGCAGCTGGCTGGCGAGATCGTCAAGCAGAGCGGCCGCGCCATCGTCGTCGCTGCTGACGTCTCGCAGCGCGAGGCCGTGGCCGGAATGGTCGAGCGGGTGACGGCCGGGCTCGGGCCGGTCGACATCCTGGTCAACAATGCCGGCATCGCCATCACGCGCGGCATCGACGATCTCACCGAAGACGATTTCGACCGCACCATCCTGGTCAACCTGAAATCCGCCTTCCTGTGCACGCAGGCCGTGCTGCCGTCGATGCGATCGAGGAAATGGGGCCGCATCGTCAACATCTCCTCGGGCGCGGCGCGCGGTGCCGGCTCGATCGGCCCGCACTACAATGCGTCCAAGGCCGGCATGGAAGGCCTCACACGAGGCTATGCCGCGCGGCTGGTGAAGGAGGGCGTTACCGTCAACGCAGTGGCGCCGTCGCTGATCGAGACCGACATGATGAGCAGCCAGCCCCAACTCGTCAGCCGCATCCCGCTCGGCCGCTTCGGCACGGCGGAGGAGGTGGCGAAAGCGGTGATGCTGTTGGTCGACAATGCCTACATGACCGGGCAGACCGTGGCGCTCAGCGGCGGGATGGCGTTTAATTGAGGGGAAGCGGCGACGCGTACGCCGCCGCCAGGCTCGGGAGGTGCCGTAGGGTGGGCAAAGCGCAGCGTGCCCACGATTTGCGTGTAACTAGAGAGAACTCGTGGGAACGGCGCAAGTGCGCCTTTGCCTACCCTACAATTCCGGACTCGTCGATTGGCCCTCACCACATCGTCGCAGCCGCCCGCTCGGGCCAGGCGCGGTCATACTCCGCGCCGCCGACCTTGTTATCGCTCATCTCGGCGAGGATCTGGCCCGGCGTCGGCAGCGTCTTGGGGTCGATGCGCTTGTCGGGATTCCAGAGGTCGGAGCGCACGATGGCGCGGGCGCACTGGAAGTAGATCTCGTCGACATGCATGACCATGACGCTGCGCGGCGCCTTGCCTTCGACCTTGAACGAGGCCAGGAGCTCGGGATCGATCGAGAGATGCGCGCGGCCATTGGCGCGGACCGCATTGCCTGAGCCGGGGATCAGAAACATCAGCGACACCCTGGGATCGCGCACGATGTTGCGCAGCGAATCGACCCGGTTGTTGCCGCGGCGGTCCGGCAGCATCAGCGTCTTGGGATCGTGGACACGGACGAAGCCGGGCAGGTCGCCGCGCGGCGAGCAGTCGATACCTTCCGGCCCAATGGTGGCGAGCGCGGCGAACGGCGCCTTCTCGACGAAGACACGATAGAGCGGCGTGACGTGGTCAGCGACTTTCACGGTCGAGGCGTCATTGGTGGCGCCGTAGATGGCCTCTAGCTGCTCGACCGTTTCGATCACCGACATTCCGTTCTCTCCGTGGTGGACCGGCTATTCCTGCCGGCCTTCGCTCCTGATGACGCGCACGAGCTCGCGGCTGTGATCCTCTGCGCGGCCGGCGTTGAGGATGGTGATATCGGCCTGCGCCGTCGTGTCGTCGATACTGCGGGTGAGACGTTCGGCAAGATCGCCATCGCTCTGCCGCGCCCGTGCGGCGAGCCGTTGCGCCAGCACCTCGGGCGGTGCCGTGATCGCGACCACCACGACATTGACATAGGTCTGGCGCAACCTGCCGATCACCGTGCGCGAGACGTTGGCGACGACCGTGCGTCCGGCGCTGATATGGTCGTCGATGTCGCGCGGCAGCGCGTAGGAATGACCGTGTGCGTCCCAGTGCACGGCGAAATCGCCGTGCTCGCGGGCCCGGCGGAATTCATCCGACGTCAGCGCGACGTTGTCCTCGTCGGCGGAGGATTCGCGCGTCACGGCCCGGCGCGGAAACACGACGCCGGGATCACTGGCGCAGGCCGCCTGCGCCAGCCGCAGCAGCGTGTCCTTGCCGGCGCCGCTGGGGCCGACCACGAGCACGAGCCGGCCGGGGCCGATCGCCCCTGCTTTCTCCTCGGCCGTGGTCGCGGTCTCGCTCATGCGACCCGGTGTCCCTCGCGCCAGACGCTGCGGACCACGGGAACGTCTCCTGCAACATGCACGCGGATCAGATCGGCGCGCTTGCCGGTCGCGACCTCGCCGCGATCGGTGAGGCCGACCGCCTCGGCCGGCGCCTTCGTCACGGTGCGGATCGCATCGGGAAGGCTGATGGCCGGGACATGGTTGGGCAGTTGCAGCGCGCCCATCAGGAGGCTCGAGGGGATGTAGTCCGACGACAGGATATCGAGCAGGCCTTCGCGGGCGAGATCGACCGCAGCGATGTTGCCGGAATGCGAGCCGCCGCGCACGACGTTCGGCGCGCCCATCAGGATGTCGATGCCGGCCTGGTGCAAGGCGCGCGCGGCTTCCAGCGTGGTCGGGAATTCCGCAACCGAGACGCGGTCGCGCACGGCATCCGCGACGTTCTCCTCGGTGGTGTCGTCGTGGCTGGCGAGCGGGATGTCGTACTGATGCGCCAGCGCCACGATCTCGCGCATATTGGTTGCGGCATATAGTTTCTGGTACTCGAACCGCTTGGCGAACAGCTCGTCGAGCTCGGCATCGGTCTTGCCGCCGCCCTTGCCGCGATAATAATCGCGCAGCTTGACCTCATCGCGGAACTGGCGCTGGCCGGGGGTGTGATCCATCAGCGACATCAGCTTGACGTCGGGACGGTCGATCAGCTCCCTGGCCTCCTCGACCACGCTCGGCATCGGGATCTCGCAGCGCAGATGCAGGAAGTGATCGGCGCGCAGCAGGCTGGCCTCGCGCGCGGTGGTGATGGCGGCGGCAAGCACGCCGGCGCGGCCGTCGACCTCCTCGGCGCCATCCTCGCGCCAGACCCGGAGCGAATCGAACACGGTGGTGATGCCGGACGTGGCGAGCTGGCCGTCATAGGAGACCACCGCCGCGACCGGATTCCAGAACACCTTCGGCCGCGGCACGTAATGGGCTTCGAGATGGTCGGTGTGGAGCTCGATCAGGCCCGGCATGATGAGGTCGCCGCCGGCATCCTCGGCGCCTGCGGGCGCCCGGCCCTCGCCGATCTCGGCAATGCGGCCATCGGCGAGAGCGAGCCAGCCCTGCTCGATCACCCGGTCGGCCAGCACGATCCTGGCGTTGGCGATCACAATGTCCTTCGGCTTGGCGTTCATTTCCAGATCCTTCAATTCCACGTCCCTCAGGCCGCGGCGGCAAAGCTGGTGACGTCGACGATGCGGTCGGCAATCAGATGCCGGATTTCGTCGTCATGGACAATGGCGACCATGGCGACGCCCCGGCACTTCTTCTCGGCAATCAGCTCGACTACGACGGCGCGGTTGGCGGCGTCGAGCGAGGCGGTCGGCTCGTCGAGCAGCAGGATCGGCAGGTCCGAGATGAAGCCGCGCGCGATGTTGACGCGCTGCTGCTCGCCGCCGGAGAAGGTCGCGGGCGGCAGCCGCCACAGCCGCTCGGGGATGTTGAGACGATGCAGCAGCTCGCCGGCACGGGCCTGTGCGTCGGCGCGGACCATGCCGTTCACGATCAGCGGCTCGGCGACGACGTCGATGGTGGCAACGCGCGGCACCGCCCGCAGGAACTGGCTGACATAGCCGATGGTGGCGCGGCGGACGTTGAGCACCTGCCGCGGCTCGGCGCTGGCGAGATCGATCAGCGCGCCGCGATGGCGGATGCCGATCCGGCCGGAGTCGCAGCGGTAATTGCCGAAGATCATCTTCAGGATCGACGACTTGCCGGCGCCCGACGGACCCGACAGCACCACGCACTCGCCCGGATTGACCTGGAAGGTCACGCCGCGCACGACCGGCAGCTCGATGCCGCCCTGCAGGTGCATCGTGAAGGTCTTGTTGGCATCGACGACGTCGATCATGGCGGTCATTGCAGAACCCATATCGAGAGACTCATGGCGGCAGAATCGAGGAGACGAGGAGTTGCGTATAGGGCTCGCGCGGATCGTCGAGAACCTGGTCGGTGAGACCGGTCTCGATGACGCGGCCGCCCTTCATCACCATCACGCGATGCGACAACAGGCGCGCGACCGCGAGATCGTGGGTGACGATGGTGACGGCAAGATGCAGCTCGGCGACGAGGCTGCGCAGGAGATCGAGCAGGCGGGCCTGCACGGAGACGTCGAGGCCGCCGGTCGGCTCGTCCATGAACACCAGCCGCGGCTCGGTGACGAGGTTGCGCGCGATCTGGAGCCGCTGGCGCATGCCGCCGGAATAGGTGCGCGGCGCATCGTCGATGCGCGCGACATCGATCTCGACCCGGGTCAGCCAGTCCGACGCGGTGTCGCGGATGCGGCCGTAATGGTTCCAGCCCACCGCCATCAGTCGCTCGCCGACATTGGCGCCGGCCGACACCGCCATGCGCAGGCCCTGCGCGGGATCCTGGTGCACGAAGCCCCAGTCGGTGCGGAACAGGAAGCGCCGCTCGGCCTCGCCGAGCGTGGCGAGATCGCGGGTGACGCCGTCGCGCATGCGGTAGGAGACGTGGCCGCCGCTGGCCGCAAGCTGGCCCGACAGCAGCTGGAGCAACGTCGACTTGCCGGAGCCGGATTCGCCGACGATCGCCAGCACCTCGCCGGGATAGAGCGCGAACGAGACGTCGCGGCACGCGGCGATGCGGCCGAACGACTTGCTGAGGGATGTCGCGACCAGCAGCGGCTCGTCGTTCTCGCGCATCTCTGGATCAGCCATTCGCGCCTCCTTGCGCCTTGTCCTTGTACGGCGCGGCGCTGAGGCTGCCGTGATGGCCGGCGGCCTGCCGGCCCTCGCAATAATCGGTGTCGGAGCAGACGAACATGCGGCTGCCCTTGTCGTCGGTGACGATCTCGTCGAGATAGGAATTCTCCGCGCCGCACAGCGCGCAGGGCGCGTTGAAGCGGTAGGGCTCGAACGGGTGATCCTCGAAATCGAGCGACACCACCTGCGTGTAGGGCGGGATCGCGTAGATGCGCTTCTCGCGGCCGGCGCCGAACAGTTGCAGCGCCGGGCAATTGTCCATCTTGGGATTGTCGAATTTCGGCGTCGGCGACGGATCCATCACGTAGCGCGCGTTCACCTTCACCGGATAGGCATAGGCGGTGGCGATGTGGCCGAAGCGGGCGATGTCCTCGTAGAGCTTCACGTGCATCAGGCCGTATTCGGCGAGCGCGTGCATGCGCCGCGTCTCGGTCTCGCGCGGTTCGAGGAAGCGCAGCGGCTCCGGGATCGGTACCTGATAGACCAGGACCTGGTTCTCGCTCAGCGCCGCCTCGGGAATGCGGTGACGGGTCTGGATCACGGTCGCCTCCTCCGTCGCCGTCGTGGTGGCGACGCCCGCGGTCTTGGCGAAGAATTTCCGGATCGAGATCGCGTTGGTGGTGTCGTCGGAACCCTGGTCGATCACCTTGAGGACGTCGGAAGGCCCCAGGATCGCGGCGGTGACCTGCACGCCGCCGGTGCCCCAGCCATAGGGCATCGGCATCTCGCGGCTGGCGAACGGCACCTGATAGCCGGGGATCGCGATCGCCTTGAGGATGGCGCGGCGGATCATCCGCTTGGTCTGCTCGTCGAGATAGGCGAAATTATAGGCCGGCGCGTTCATTCCGCGGCCTCCTTCATGGCATCGGGCGTTTGGGCATCCGCGAACTCCTTCCGCAGCTTGCGCAGCAGGCCGAGTTCGGACTGGAAGTCGACATAATGCGGCAGCTTGAGGTGCTCGACGAAGCCGGTCGCCTGGACGTTGTCCGAATGCGACATCACGAATTCCTCGTCCTGCGCGGGGGCACGCACCTCCTCGCCGAGTTCACGGGCGCGCAGCGCGCGGTCGACCAGCGCCATTGACATGGTCTTGCGCTCGCTCTGGCCGAAGGCGAGGCCATAGCCGCGGGTGAAGCACGGCGCCTCGGTTGCGGAGCCCTTGAACTGGTTGACCATCTGGCATTCGGTCAGCTCGATCGCACCGAGCGGCACGGCGAAGCCGGCGTCCTCCGCAAAGAATTCGACCTCGACCTCGCCGAATCGGATCTCGCCGGCAAAGGGATGGTTGCGGCCATAGCCGCGCTGGGTGGAATAGCCCATCGCCAGCAAAAAGCCTTCGTCGCCGCGCGCCAGATTCTGCAGGCGCAGGTCGCGATCGGCCGGAAAGTTCAGCGGCTCGCGGGTGAGATCGCCGACGCCGGCGCCCTCATCCGCCTGCGGCGAGGATTCGATCAAGCCGTCGCGGCCGAGAATATCCGTCACGCGCGGCGTCGGCGCCGTGGATGCGTCGGCCGTGGCCGGCGCCTCCGGCGCAAAGCCTTGCGCGAGCGAGGGATCGAGCAGGCGGTGCGTGTAGTCGAAGGTGGGGCCGAGGATCTGGCCGCCGGGAATATCCTTGAAGGTCGAGGACACCCGCCGCTGCACCCGCATCGCGCCGGTGTCGACCGGCTCGCTGGCGCCGAAACGCGGCAACGTGGCGCGGAAGGCGCGGACCAGGAAGATCGCCTCGATCAGGTCGCCGCGGGCCTGCTTGATCGCCAGCGCCGCGAGCTCGCGATCGTAGAGCGAGCCTTCGCTCATGACGCGGTCGACGGCGAGGCCGAGCTGCTGCGAGATCTGGTCGAGGGTGACCTCCGGAACGCTTTGGTCGCCGCGCCGCTTGTGGGCGAGCAGGCGATGGGCGTTGTCGATGGCGCGTTCGCCGCCTTTGACTGCGACATACATGCTTCAGCTTCCCTTGCTCACGACGCGCGTGGTGCGGGGGATCGCGACCAATGCGTCATCGGCGACCAGCACGACATCGATGCCGCGCGGGAACAGCGCCTCGTTGACCTGCAGGCGCTCGAACAGATCGAACGGCTTGATCGACGCATCGAGCCTCGCGGCGCCGTCGATGCCGGGACCGCGCAGCTCGAAGCTGCGGCCCGCGTCGAGGCTCTCCACCTGGAGGATGATCGTGGTGGAGCGATCCGGATATTCGCTGGTGCCGAGCGCGAAGCGTTCGAGCGGCGGAAGCGCGGCGCCGTCGCCGATCAGCGCGAAGCTCGCCACCGAGCTATCCTGCACCAAGGGCGCGCCGGTGTGGAACTTCAACCATTTCGCCGCGTCCGGGTTCGCCGCCATCCGCGCGTCGAGCCAGAGCGGCGTGTCGTGGTCGAACAGCGTCAGCGCGATCGCGGCGGCGCCGCGCATCATCGTATCAGGCGCCCCCGCCATCGGCACGATGCGCTGGACCGAGCCAGGCCGCGCCATCGCGTCCATCACCGAGCGAAAGGTCGATTGTGCCGACAGCACCTTGTCGGCGAATCCCGGCGGCAATTCGGCAATCGTGGTCATGATCTCAGCCCTCACCGCGCACCATGGTGTAGAAATCAACCTTCGTCGCGGCGGTCTCGGCCGCCGCCTGCTTGCGGCGAATCATAAGCTGCTCGCGCAACGGCGCGATTACATCCCGCTCCACCGCGCCGCCGAAGTCGCGGGACTGCACCAGCGCATCGCACAGCGCGATCAGCCGCGCCTTCTCACTATTCCGCCCGAGCGTGTAGCCGAAACCGACCTCGCCACTCGCGAGCTTCACCGCTGCGCGCGACACCGTGGCTTCGCCGAGATTGAACGGCGCGCCGTCGCCGCCGGCCCGGCCGCGCAGCATGACGAGGCCGTTTTCCGGCGCGCGCAAATCCTGATGGTCAGGGATGCTTAAGTCGCGGAGGCGGGCGGCGATCTCGCCCGCCTCCGCGTGCGCCAGCACGGCCATCGCGGCCTTGCGCTGGGCTTGCTTGGTATTGTGCTGGGTCACCTGGTCCACCGAACCTTTGACAGAACTTGCCGCATCGAAGTTGTCTATGATACTAGACAACTTCATACGGACGCGCCATGACTGTTTCGTGACAAGTGCGTGATTTCTGGGCTAGGCTGACCGGCGATATGAGCATGCAAGACACTGCATCGTCCGGCGTCGCGCTGTGGCGCCTCGTTGCCGACGGCATCGAGCGCGGCATCGCCGACGGCCGTTTCGCGGCCGGCGACAAATTGCCGGGCGAGATGGAGATCGCCGAAACCTACCGCGTCAACCGCCACACCGTGCGGCGCGCGCTGGCCGCCCTCGCCGAGCGCGGCCTGGTGCGCGCCGAGCGCGGCAGTGGCACCTATGTCGAGGCGCAGAAGCTCGCCTATCCCCTGCGCTCGCGCACGCGGTTCTCCGAGATCGTCGGTGCCGGCGGCCGCGAGCCGCGCGGCCAGTTGATCGAGGCCTCCGACGACGTCGCCACCCGCGAGCTGGCGCGCGAGCTGGGCTTGAAGGCCGGCGCGCCCCTGGTGCGGATCGAGGCGATCCGCCTCGCCGACCGCACCCCGATCTGCGTCTCCACCACCTGGCTGTCGGCCGAGCTGTTCCCGAATGCGGGCGCCGTGTTCGCGGCCACGCGCTCGATGACCAAGCTGCTCGCGCATTACGGCGTACGCGACTATCGCCGCGGCGCGACCCGGATCACCGCCGGCATCGTGGACGCCACCGACGCGGCCCGGCTGGATCTCGCGCTGGGACGCCCGATCCTGGTGGTCGACGCCACCGACCACGCCCTCGACGGCAGGCCGCTGATGACCAAGCATTCGCGATTTGCCGCGGAGCGGGTGGAGTTTTTGGTGGAGTCGTAGGGGGAGCGCTCTCCGCGACACCGGTCTCGTAGGGTGGGCAAAGGCGCACTTGCGCCGTGCCCACGATCATTCTCCATCGCTAAAGGTGGTGGGCACGCTTCGCTTTGCCCACCCTACGGCACCTGTGGTCAGGCGACAGCGCGCTTGCCGATGATCGCAAAGCGCAGCTTGCCCGAGACGAAATCGATCGCGGCGACCGCGACCAGGATCATCAGGATCAGGAACGACACCTTCTGCCATTCCAGCACGCGGATCTGCTCGGCGAGTTGCAGGCCGATGCCGCCGGCGCCGACGATGCCGATGATGGTCGCCGAGCGGGTGTTGGATTCGATGTAGTAGAGCACCTGGCCGGCGATGACGGGCAGCACCTGCGGCATCAGGCCGAAGCGGATCTCGTGCAGGGCACTGCCGCCGGAGGCGCGGATGCCCTCGACCTGCTTCTGGTCGGCACCCTCGATCGCCTCCGAGAACAGCTTGCCGAACGCACCGAAATCCGACACGGCGATCGCCAGCACCCCGGCAAACGGCCCGAGGCCCACGACATTGATCCAGACCAGCGCCCAGATCAGGGTGTCGACGCCGCGGATCGAATCCAGCACGCGGCGCACCGGAAAGCGCAGGAGCTTCGACGGCACCACGTTGCGCGCCGCGAGCAGGCTGACGGGGAGCGCGAACATTGCGGCCAGCGTGGTGCCAAGCAGCGCGATCGACAGCGTCTCGCCGAGCGCCTTGAGATAGACCGGCAGCGAGGAGCCGGGATCTGGCGGGATCATCATCAAAGTGATCCAGCCGAGCTGGCTGAGGCCGGCGAAGAACCGCGAGGGCGAGAAGTCGAGATCGACCAGGCCGTAGATCAGGATCGCGAACGCCGCGACGATCATCGCCGGCATCGCGAGCCGCGCCGAAGCGGGACGGTCGAACACGTCGGGATAGCGGGCGCGAAGCTCTCGCGGATCGACCTCGTGCGGCGTCACGTCCGCGCCTCCTTGCCGAACAGGCGGCCGCGCAGCCAGCAGGTGCCGATGTCGATGATGAAGACGGTGACGATGATGGTGAGCAGGATGGCGCTGACGTCGGAGTAATAGAACTTGCGAATGGCGACGACGAGCTCCTGGCCGATGCCGCCGGCGCCGACGAATCCCATGACGGAGGCTTCGCGGACGTTGATCTCGAAACGCAGCAGCGCGTAGCTGGCATAGCCCGCCGTCACCTGTGGCACCACCGCGAAGCGCATGCAGGACAGCCAGCTCGCGCCGGTCGAGCGGATGCCCTCGACCGGCTTCATGTCGGCGTTCTCGACGATCTCCGAGAACAGCTTGCCGAGCGCACCGGTGGAGTGGATCGCGATCGCGAGCACGCCGGCCATCGGCCCGAGCCCGAAGGCGATCACGAACACCAGCGCGAACACGATGCCCGGAACGGTGCGCGCGAATTCCAGCAGGCGCCGGACGATGAAGCGCAGCCAGGGTGCGGGCGAGGTGTTATCGGCGGCGAGGAAGTTCAGGCCGAATGCGAGGGTCGCGCCGATCAGCGTGCCGACGTAGGAGATCAGCAGGGTCTCGCCCAGCATCTTCAGCCATTTGCGCCAGCCCCACAGCCATTCGCCGACATCGGTCCAGACGCGCTGGCCGCTATCGAGCGTGAAAATGCGGTCGAAATAGCTGACGAAGTTGCCGAAATAGCTGAACAGCGTGCGCAGATTCACTTCCGCGCCGATCGCGGCGAGAACCAGCGCCGCGGCGAAGATCGCGGCGCCGAACAGGAGGCGGAGCCGCCGGCGTGCCACCGCCTGGCGATAGGCGGCGTTGAGCACGGCGAGCTGCTGCTCGGGAAGGATCGAAACCGCTGTTGTCATGGGCTCGAGATGAAGTCCCGTCAAAGAAAGAGCCGGGTCGAAGGACCCGGCTCCAGTGGCATCGCCCCGATACTCAGGACGCCTTCTTCTTACGCAGGGCGTCGACGAACTTGATCAACTCGATCGTGCCATCCCAATCCTTGGTGGTGGCGGGATGGAAGCCTTTCTTCTGGCCGTCGGAGAGGCGATCGAAAGCGGCCTTGTCCTTGGTCGGCGCGTCGAAGAACGCCTTCGCAATGGCGGCCCTGGCGTCTTCCGGCAGGTCGGAATTGTAGGCATAGGGGCCGTTGATGATCGGCGCCGACTTATGGACGATGCGGAAGTCGCCCTTCTTCATGGCCGAGCCGTCGGCGTTCTTCAGCATGCCCTTGGTCAGCATCTGCGCCAGCGTCGAATCGTCGTCGCTGGTCCACTGGTTGGCGGCAACCTCGACCGTGCCTTGCGCCAGCGCCAGCATCGCGTTCTCGTGGCTGCCGGTGAAGACGACCTTGCCGAAATAGCTGTCGGCGTCATGGATACCCAACTTGTCGAGCTCGAAGCGAGGCACGTTGTTGCCGGAGGTCGAGTTCGGGTCAACCAGGCCGAGATTCTTGCCCTTGAGCTGATCGAGGGTCTTGTAGGCGCTGTTCGCCTTGACGAAGAACACCGAATAATAGCCGGTCGAGCCATCGGCGTTGATGTCGTTGGCGAAGGCGTCGGTCTTGACGCCGGTCAGGCGGGCGCGGGCGAACGAAGCCGAGCCGTAGCTCGCGATATGGATGTTGCCGGCGCGCTGGCCTTCGATCACGGCGGCGTAGTCGTTGGCGATGCGCAGCGTGACCTTCACGCCCAGCTCCTTGGAGAGATAGCTCACGAACGGCGCCCAACGCTCGGTGACGCCGGAGGCATTCTCGGCCGGGACGACCGCGAAGGTCAGCTCGGGATATTTGGCCTTCCAGTCGGCGGCGAGGGCCGAAGTCGTGAATGCGAGCGCGACGGCGCCGGCAAGGACCAGTCTGCGAGTGATCATGATACCCTCTTCATCGGTTGGGGTCGGTTGACGCAAAAACTTGCAAGGAAGACTTGCAACGAAACAGATCTGCTCAGGCGGCGGCCGCCGTCCCGAGCGCGGGAACGCCCGCGGGCGCCGGCGCAGGCACGGCGCCCATGACGTCGGCAGCTTCGAGATCGTAGAGCTCGCGTGCGACGTGATCGGTCAGCGCGGCCGGCGCGCCGTCGAACACCACGCGGCCCTGCGCCATGCCGATCAAGCGATCGCAATAGCTGCGGGCGAGATCGAGCGAATGCAGGTTGCAGAGCACAGTGATGCCGAAATGCTTGTTGATGCGCAGAAGCGCATCCATCACGATCTTGGTGTTGCGCGGGTCGAGCGAAGCGATCGGCTCGTCGGCGAGGATGATGTCGGGCTGCTGCACCAGGGCGCGCGCGATCGCGACGCGCTGCTGCTGACCGCCGGAGAGCTGGTCGGCGCGCTGGGCGGCGAGCGAGGCGATATCGAACTGCTCGAGCGCGGACATCGCCAGCGCCTTGTCCTGCTCCGGCCACATTTGCGACAGCGAGCGCCAGGCCGGCATCGTCGCAAGCCGCCCCATCAGCACGTTGGTGAGGACATCGAGCCGGCCGACCAGGTTGAACTGCTGGAAGATCATGGCCGAGCGCGCCCGCCATTGCCGCAGCTCCTTGCCGCGCAGCGCGGTGACGTCGATCCCGTCGAACAGGATGCGTCCCTCGGTCGGGGTCACCAGGCGGTTGATGCTCCGCAGCAGGGTCGATTTGCCGGCGCCGGACCGTCCGATCACACCGACGAAGCCGCCGGGAGAAATTTGAAACGAGGCATCGTCCACCGCGGCTTTCGCGCCGAAGCGACACGTCAGACCATCCACCACCAGCATGCAGGGCTCCAGATTAACTGGGGCCAATCGCTAACGCCGGCGCTTGACACTTGTGTGACAGGCACGTTGCGGTGCGGCGATCCTGCACAGCTCATTCCCTGTCATCGTCGTGTCATGACATCGTCATCGAGCCGCATGAAGAGGTACGCCCGCCCTCGCATTCCGGATTCGACATGGCCGCCAAAGCTCTTTCAGTTCAGCCGACCATCGATCCCTCGGCCAGGCTGCACGAGGCCCGGCTCGGCGCCTATACCGAGGTCGGTGCGCGCACCATCCTGCACGAAGTGGCGATGGGCGATTACTCCTATGTCGTGAACGATTCGCAGATCACCTACACGACGATCGGAAAGTTCTGCTCGATCGCGGCGATGACGCGCATCAACCCCGGCAACCATCCGATGCATCGCGCGACGCAGGCGCACTTCACCTACCGCTCCAGCGCCTATTTCGACGGCGAAAGCGACGATGCCGATTTCTTCGACTGGCGGCGCCAGCATCACGTCCAGATCGGCCACGACGTCTGGATCGGCCACGGCGCGATCGTGCTGCCGGGCCGCAACATCGGCACCGGCGCGGTGATCGCGGCCGGCGCCATCGTCACCAAGGACGTGCCGGCCTACACCATCGTCGCCGGCAATCCGGCCCGAATCGTGCGGCGACGGTTCTCCGAGGAGATCGCCGGGCGTCTCGCGCGGCTTGCCTGGTGGGACTGGGATCACGACAAATTGCGCGAGGCCCTGCCCGATTTCCGCAAGCTCGGGATTGAAGATTTTCTGGCGGCATACGAAGCACGGGCAACTCTCCCTGCCAGCAAACGAAGCGCGGTCGCGTGACAGACATCTTGCTTGAAGGCGGCCGGACCCTGATCGGCACCGAATTCGTCGAAACGTCATTGGCGGTGTCCGGGCAGGACATCACTGCGATGGACGCCTCTCGCGGCCGGGCGCGGCTGGCGATCGATGCACGCAACCTGTTGGTGCTGCCCGGCATCGTCGATCTTCACGGCGATGCCTTCGAGCGGCAGATGATGCCGCGTGCCGGTGTCGACTTCCCGATCGACGTCGCGCTCGCCGACAGCGACCGCCAGGCCATCAGCAACGGCATCACCACGGTGTTCCACGCCACCACCTGCTCCTGGGAGCCGGGTCTGCGCAGCGCGGACAATGCGCGCGGACTGATGGAGGCGATCGAGCGGCAGCGCCCGCAATTCGCCGCCGACACCCGCTTCCATCTGCGGCATGAAACCTACAATCTCGACGCCGAGGCCGAGATCGCGCAGTGGCTCATGGAAGGCCGCGTCGACCTGTTCGCTTTCAACGACCACATGGACGGCACGGTCGCCGACATGGCCAAGCCGCGCAAGCGCAACCGCATGGTGGAGCGCACCGGGTTGTCGGGCGAGGAATTCGACCGGCTGGTCGAGCGTGTGGTCTCGCGCGCCGACGAGGTGCCGGCTTCCGTTGCGCGTCTGGCCGCCGCGGCCCGCGCGGCCGGGGTGCGAATGCTCTCGCACGATGACGCGACGCCGGCGATGCGCCGGCAGTTTCGCGAGCTCGGCGCTTTGATCGCCGAGTTTCCGATCAACGAGGAGACCGCGCAGGCGGCGGCAAGCCACGGCGATGCCATCGTCTACGGCGCGCCGAACGTCGTGCGCGGCGGCAGCCACACCGGCTGGACCAAGGCCTCGGACATGATCGCCAAAGGGCTCTGCTCGGTGCTGGCATCGGATTACTACTATCCCGCCCAGCTGCTCGCCGCGTTCCGGCTCGCCGCCGACGGCGTGCTGCCGCTGACGGAGGCCTGGAATCTGGTCTCTGCCGGCCCTGCGCGCGCGACCGGCCTGACCGATCGCGGCGTGCTCGCGGAAGGCCGCCGCGCCGACATTCTGCTGGTCGACGACGACGTGCCGCTGCGGCCGCGGCTGATCGCGGTGATATCGGGCGGCAAGCTGGTCCATCTCACCGATGCGACGCGGCTCCTGAGTGCGGCGGCGATGCCGCGCGAAGCTGTCGCCGCGGCCTAAACCGGCTATGCTCGCGCGATGACAGGCTTTCCCCGCTACGCGATCTATTTTGCCGCAGGCAACAACAGCCCCCTCTCCCGCTTCGGCGCCGAGCTGCTCGGCTACGATGCCTATGCCGGCAGCGAACTGCCGTTTCCGCGCGAGGCGCTGGAGGTCGCGCCTGACTGGCGCGACATCAGCGCCGATCCGCGCAAATACGGCTTTCATGCCACGCTGAAGGCACCGATGGCGCTGGCATTTGGCAGGACCGAAGCCGAGCTGATGACCGCCTGCGCGGCCTTCGCCGGCAAGTCGCGGCCGCGTCCCGTGATCCGGCCAGTCGTCGATGCCATCAGCGGCTTCATCGCCGTCATTCCAGCCGAGCCGGTCGCGGCCCTGCAGCAGCTCGCCGCCGATTGCGTCCGCGAATTCGACGCTTTCCGTGCGGCGCTGACCGCGGAGGATCGCGCGCGGCGCAAGCCGGAGAAGCTGAGCGAACGGCAGCGCGACTATCTCGACCGCTGGGGCTACCCCTACGTGATGGAGGAATTCCGCTTTCACATGACGCTGACCGGACGGCTCGATGCGGAGCGGCGCGGACCGATCCTGGAGATGCTGCGGGCGCGGTTTGCGGCGCTTGGAATTGAGACGCTCGAGATCGACCGCATCGCGCTGTTCAAGCAGGGTGATGCAAGGGCGCGGTTTCGCATCATCGGTGAGTGGATGCTGACGCGTTAGCTGAGGTGGCGCGTCGCATTCAGCGTTCGTAGGGTGGGCAAAGGCGCAGCGCGCCGTGCCCACGATCTTTCTCTCAATAGCAACAGGTGGCGGGCACGCTTCCGCTTTGCCCACCCTACGGCAGTGGAGCCTTGGGCGCTACTTCCCCCACCGCAGCGCCAACGCATCGCGCTCCTTGGCGAGCTCCAGCAACCCCGCCCGGGTCGCCGGATGCAGCGGCTGGAGCGGATGGCGCACCGCGTCCGACTTGATGACGCTGCCGGCCTGCATCATGACCTTGCAGGCGATCAGGCCGCATTGGCGGTTCTCGTAATTGATCAACGGCAGCCAGCGTTCGTAAGCGGCCTTTGCCTTGTCGCGGTCGCCGGCGAAATAGGGATCGATGATCTGGCGGATGCCGTCGGGATAGCCGCCGCCGGTCATCGCGCCGGTGGCACCGGCGTCGAGATCGGCGAGCAGCGTGATCGCCTCCTCACCGTCCCACGGGCCTTCGATGTCCTTGCCGCCCGCCTCGATCAGGCCGCGCAGCTTTGAGGCCGCGCCCGCTACTTCGATCTTGAAATAGCGGATGTTGGAAAAGTCGCGCGCCAGCCGAGCGAGCAGCTCGACCGACAGCGGCGTGCCGGCCACCGGTGCATCCTGGATCATGATCGGAATGTCGATCGCGTCCGAGAGCACCCTGAAGAACTCGACGATGCCCTTCTCAGGGACCCGGAAGGTCGCGCCGTGATAGGGCGGCATCACCATCACCATGGCGGCGCCCGCCGCCTCCGCCTGCTTGCTGCGCGCCGCGCACACGGCCGAGCTGAAATGGGTGGTTGTGACGATCACGGGAACCCGTCCCGCGACATGCTCCAGCACCGCATGCATCACGCTCTCGCGCTCGACATCGGTCAGCACGAACTGCTCGGAGAAATTGGCGAGGATGCAGAGGCCGTGCGAGCCGGCATCGATCATGAAATCGATGCAGCGGCGCTGCCCCTCGAGGTCGAGCTCACCGCGCTCGTCGAAGATGGTTGGCGCGACCGGGAATACGCCGCGATAGGGGCGCTGGGCCTGGTGGGGGGTGACCGGCATCGAACTCTCCATCCCTGATGTGTCTTGCGTCCGGCGCTGCGCTCACGGCGCGAGGCGGCACAGATGTAGCCGCCGCGCGGACCGGCGGCAATGCCGAACGCACGATCTCAGAATGGAAGAATGAGGCGAAACTAGGCGGTCTTCACCGCGCCCAGGAAGCCCTCGACCGCGACGCGGAGACGATCGGCGTCGGCCGACATCTTCTTGACGGATTCCGACAGAACCGTGCCGGCATTGCCGGTCTCCTGGTTGAGCCTGGCGACGCTGCCGATGGTGTCGGTGACCTCGCGAGTGCCTTGCGCGGCCTGCTGGAAGTTGCGCGAGATCTCGGTGGTGGCGGCGCGCTGCTGCTCGACGGCGGCGGCAATCGCCGTCATCTTCTCGTTGATGCCGCTGATGGCGCCGCCGATCGAACGGATGGCGGCAACCGCCTGGCCGGTCGCGGCCTGGATCTCCTCGACCTGGCGCGAGATCTCTTCGGTCGCGGTCGCGGTCTGGGACGCCAGGCTCTTGACCTCGCCGGCGACCACGGCGAAACCGCGGCCGGCCTCGCCCGCGCGTGCGGCTTCGATGGTGGCGTTCAAGGCCAGAAGGTTGGTCTGGCCGGCGATGGCGTTGATCATCTTGACGACTTCGCCGATGCGGCTCGCCGTCTGGTCGAGGATCTCGACCGTCGCGTTGGTCTGCTCGGCCTGCGCGACGGCCTCGCGGGCCTCGCGGGCGCTGGACTGCACCTGCGCCGAGATCTCGCCGACGGATGCGGAGAGCTCCTCGGTCGCTGCGGCGATGGTCTCGAGATTGTTGGTGGCCTGTTCGGCGGCGGAGGAGACCGCCGCGGTCTGGCTGCTCGACTGCGACACCAGCGAGCGGACGCCGGTGGCGGTGGCATCGAGCTCGCGCGTCGAGGCCGCAACGCTCTGGATGACCGCCTGCACCGTGTCGTCGAAGCTGCGGCAGGCGGAATCGACGGTGCCGGAGCGCGCGAGCTGCAGCGCCTGCTGCGATTCACGCTCCCGGCCCAGCCGTTCCGCGGTGGCCGCGCTCTCGCGCAGGCTTTCGAGCGCGGCGGCCATGGTGCCGAACTCGTCGGGATGCCGGGATTGCGGCACCGGCGTCGCATAGTCGCGCGCGCTGATGCGGGCGATGGCATCGAGGATGGCGCGTACCGGCCGCATCAGGCGATTGCGCACCACGAACACGCCGGCCAGCGTCACGGCCAGCGCGAGCAGGAACGCGAACGACTGCACGATGAGATTGGTGAGGGCTTTGGCCTGGACGGCTTCCGCACGCGCGATCGACTGGTCGAGCGCCGTATTGGCGACCGCGACGATCGGCGCGAACGGCGACTGGCACAGCGCGTTCCATTCCGAGGCCGGCATTGCCGGCTTGCCGCTGCCGTCGAGATTTTTGGTGAGATCGCCGATCTGCTTGAGCACGCCGTCGGTCTTGGCCCTGGCCTGCTTCGCGGTATTGACGAGGTCTGACGTCACGTCGGGCGCGGCCAGCAGTTCCTCCAGGCCGGTCCAGCCGGCGGTGACGATGCCGTTCCAGCCGGCCACGGTCTGCTTCTGGGTCTCGTCGAGCGGCTTCGACGTGTTGACGTTGGGACGGAGGGTCGAGCACTGGATGCCGTAACGGTCGCGCACCTGCCAAGCCAGGCGGCGGGCCTGGATCATGCGGGCGATGAAGGGATCGTTGGTCCAGGCGCGGTTCGACACCGCAGTGGATGCCAGATTCGCGGTCTCGATCACCTTGGTGATGCCATCATACCACGGCGCGGTGCGCTCGACCTTGCGCTCGGCACGCGGCAGCTTGGCCTCGTCGTAGAACAGCTGGAACTTCGGCGCGGCCTCGCTCCAGCGCTGCTTCAGCGTGCTGGCGAGCTCGTCGCGGCGGGCGAACTCGACGGTAGAGAGCGCCGCGACGATGGCATCGTAGCCGGCCTGCTCGGCCTTCTCGGCGGCGCCGAGCTTGGCACGCGGATCGTCCTCGCCGAGCAGCGCGCTCTGCGCATCGCCGCGATTGTTGCGCAATGCGAGCACGCCGTGGAAGATCGCCTTGTCGGCAGCCGCGAGCCGCTCGGTCTCCAGGCTGTCGCTGTAGCGGCCGAACGCCCCGACCATCTGGAACGCGGTGCTGGCCAGCGCGCCGGCGGCCAAAAGCGCCATCAGAACAAGAAGTAGCTTGCTTACCGATTTCTTAAAAATTGACATGGCTAAGGGGACCTGCTCTCCACGAGCGGTCACCTTGCATCGTGACATGCCAAAAGTCCGTTAAGCTTATATCAAATGTTAAACGCCGGCCTTTCGAGCCACTGATTCACGCGACCTTGGTGAAATCAGGCGACCGACGCTCGGCGAAGGCGGTAAACGCTTCGCGCGCCTCGGCGGTGCGCAGGCGCTGGGCGAACTGCTCGCCTTCGGCCTGCATCTGCGCCACCAGCACCTCGCCGTTGCGCATCAGGCGCTTGGTGGCGGTGAGGGCGCCGGCCGGTTGCCGGGCAAGGCGCTGCGCGAGTGCGAGCGCCTCGGCATCGAGCTTGTCGAGCGGCACCACGCGGTTGGCGATGCCCCATTGCAGTGCCGTCTGCGCCGGCACCGCCTCACCCAGCGCGAACATCTCGTAGGCACGGGCATGGCCGATGCGCGCCGGCATCAAGAGGCTGGAGGCCGCCTCCGGCACCAGCGCGAGGCTGACGAAAGGCGTCGACAATTGCGCGTTGTCGGCGAGCACCACGAGGTCGCAATGCAGCAGCATCGTGGTGCCGACGCCGACGGCACGGCCCTGCACCGCCGCGACCAGCGGCCGGGTGCAGCGCGCCAGCGACTGGATGAAGCGGATGACGTTGCGGCTGCCTTCGGACCTGCCGGTTGCGACCGCGGCGAATTCGCCGACGTCGTTGCCGGCGGTGAACATGTCGCCCTCGCCGCGGATCAGGATCACGCGGGTGAAGGTGTCGCCCTCGGCGGCTTCGATGGCGTCGGCGAGCTTGCCGTACATCGCATCGGTCAGCGCGTTCTTCTTGTCGGGACGCGCCAGCGTGAGAGTGAGAATTCCGCCGTTGGTCTCGATGCGGACGTGCTCGGTCATGGGTTTGCTCCTTCGATTCGTCTGAAGGCCTTGTCGTCCGAAGGCCTCGGAAACTTGTCCTGAATGCTGGTCAGCCAGCGCGCGACGATGTCGATCTCGGCGGCCGTGAACCCCTCCGTCAGGGCCGCGTTGATCTCGGCCGCGCCAGCTTTCGCCTGCGCCAGCACGCTGCGTCCCTTCGGCGTCAGGAAGATGCGCCAGGCGCGGCCGTCCTCGCGGTCGGCCCGCCGCTCGATCAACCTCGCAGCCTCGGTGCGGTCGACGAGGCCGGAAATGCCGGCCGGCCCCATGTCGAGCGCCGCGCCCGCCTCGCCCATCAGGACACCGTCCTGCTTGCCGAGGATGAACAACAACCCCGCCTGCGCCGGCGTCACCTCGCTCTCGGGCCGCGCCGCCATCCAACGCTGCAAGCGGCGCTGCGCGACACTGAGCAGGTAGATCAGCCGATGATGCCGCGCGTCGGCGCCATTATTTCGCATGCGAAATATCTAGCTGAGCGCGAGGTCATTGTCAAACGAGCCGTTTGGCTACGGCGCGCAGGTGAAGCTCGCCGCTTCCGTCACCGGTCCCGATTTGTAGTGCGGCCAGGCCGGCCAGCGGCACAGCGGCAGCGCGCGCAGCGTCGTGAACGAGGGCGCCTCGACCTTCTGCTCGGCCACTTCGAGATCGCCCGGCGCCTTGCCCTTCTCGACCCAGTCGACCAGCACGCTGAGCATGTCGACATTGGCCGGTGCGCCGGAGCCGACATGGTCGACACCGGGTGCGGTGTAGAGCCGCGCGAACTCGGCCGTTTCGGCCTTGCCGAGCTTGCGCTCGACGCTCTCGAAATAGCGAATGCCGGCATAGGGGCTCTGGGCGTAGTCGGCCATGTGCTCGAGCATGATCAGACGGCCGCCGCGCGCGCGGAAGCGGCTGAGATCGGGATTGGTCGAATCCATCAGCTTCGACACTTCGAGCAGCCGCGCCTTGTGCTCCTCCACCTTGTAGGTGGTGACGTCGAGCTTGGGATCGCGCGCGAACACATATTGGATGCCGCCGGCGCCGTAGATCCAGGCGATGCCGTTGTTGGGCGCGGGCGGTTGTGCCGGCGGCGCGGTGCCGAGCCACCACGCGGTCCAGCCGCCGGTCGGGCCGATCGCCGGAATATCCTCGCCCGAGACGCCCCAGCCCGGATAATCGTCGAGGCCGTTTTCGAGCGGGAACGGGAATTTGTAGGTCGCGTGCAGCGTCTCGATCGCCTTGATCTGCGCATCGGTGAGACACCGATCGCCGCTTTGCCCGGTCGCGCAACGCAGCGTCTCGACCTTGAAGGCGGCCTTGCAGGCGACGGGGTTCTGCACCAGCGCATCGTCGGAGCCGTCGGCCTTGTCGCAGGCCGCCCGCACCGCCTCGCCGACGAGCTTCACCTGCGCCGGATTGATCCAGCCCGCCCCCATGGTGACGAGACCCGACCGCGTGCCGGCGTGCTGCAGGCCGACCCAGTTGATGACGGGCACGCGGGCGAAGATGCCATCGAAGTCATCGGGATAGCGCTGCGCCATGGTGAGGCCTTCGCGGCCGCCCTCGGACGAGCCCATGAAGTACATCTTGTCGGGCTTCCTGCCGTAGGCGCGCTCCATCAGCGCAACCGCAACGTCGCGCACTCTCTTGTAGGCGCGGTGGGCGAAGTTCTCGAACGCCTCGTCGTTCAGCGCGAAGACCTGCGGCGGCTCGCCCGGCTTGGTCTCGTGGCCCGAGTCGGTGCCATAGGTGACGAAGCCGCGTGCCAGCGGCGACGGCTTGTCGAAGGGATGGGCCGGCGGCAGCGCAAGGCCGGTGATCAGCACGCCGTTGAAGCCGCCGCCGCCATATTGCAGCGAGCGTCCGTTCCATTCGACGGGAAGGTTGACCTGGAATCTGATCGGCGGCGCCTTGGGATCGATGGGGTCGATATGGCCGAGCACCTTGCAGAAGGCCGGGTTGGCCGGCGTGATACGCGCCGACGGCGTCGGTCCGCGTTCGGCGACAATGAGCTGTGAGGGCGCCTGAAGCGTTGCGGAATCGATCTTCACGGCATCGGCGCCGCCAACGAGGCCCTTGCAGACCGTCTCTGCATCCGCTGTCAGCGTCGCGGCCCCCGCGACGTTCGCGCTCAGCGCCGCCGCCGTACCCACCAGCCATGCGCACAGCTTCGCTCTTGTCAGCGTCATCGTTTCCACCCGGTTTGTAGTTGTTATTCAATCCACCAGAGGCCGCATTCAATGCGACCGCCGGCTCACCGTCAATGACGCTTTAGTGCTCGAACACCAGCCGCGCGCCGATCGTGCCGTCGAGGCTGCGGATCTGCTGCAGCAGCGCGGCCGAATCCTGCCCCGCGAGATCGGCATCGAGCACGACGTAGCCGAGATCGCCCGATGTCTCCAGATATTGCGCGGCGATGTTGATGTCGCGCTGCAGGAAGACCTCGTTGAGCCGCCGCAGCATGCCGGGCACGTTGCGATGGACATGGCTGAAGCGCGCCCCGGAGGGACGCAAATGCAGCTGCACTTCCGGAAAATTCACCGCGCCCATGGTCGAACCGGTGATGAAATAGTCGACCAGTTTTCGCGCGACTTCCCCACCGATGCGCTCCTGCGCTTCCTCGGTGGAGCCACCGATATGCGGGGTGAGGATGACGTTCTCGAGGCCCTGCACCGGGCTCTCGAAGCGATCCGCGTTCGACGACGGCTCGACCGGAAACACGTCGATGGCGGCGCCGGCGAGGTGGCCGTCGCGCAAAGAGCGCGCCAGCGCATCGAGATCGACCACGGTGCCGCGGCTGTTGTTGATCAGGAACGAGCCCGGCTTCATCGCCCGCAGCTCTTTCTCGCCGATCATGCCCGCAGTCTCCGGCGTCTCCGGCACGTGCAGGCTGACGACGTCGCTCTGCGCCAGCAGCTCGTCCAGTCGTTCGACCGGCTCGGTGTTGCCGTGGCGGAGCTTGTCGGTGCGATCGAAATAGATCACGCGCATGCCCATGGCTTCGGCCAGCGTCGAGAGCTGCGAGCCGATATTGCCGTAGCCGACGATGCCGAGCGTGCGGCCGCGCACCTCGCGGCTGCCGGTCGCCGACTTGTCCCAGCCGCCGGCATGGGCCGACACCGAGCGCGGGAAGATCCGCCGCAGCAGCATCACGATCTCGCCGATCACGAGCTCGGCGACGCTGCGCGTGTTGGAGAACGGCGCGTTGAACACGGGAATGCCGCGCTTGCGCGCCGCCGAGAGATCGACCTGGTTGGTGCCGACGCTGAAGCAGCCGACCGCGAGCAGCTGGTCGGCGGCGGCGAGCACCTCATCGGTGATCTGCGTGCGCGAGCGGATGCCGAGCAACGACACGCCGTCGAGGGCCCGGCGCAGATCCGCGCCGTCGAGCGCCTTGGTCAGCCGTTCCACATTGGTGAAGCCCGCGCTCCTGAAAAGGTCGACAGCGCTATCATTGACGCCTTCGAGCAGCAGCGCCTTGGCGTTCCGCTCAGGGCCTTGGCCTGGGGCTGACATGGTGTCTCCGTAGATGATGAGCTTTGCCTGAGCACATAGACCGCGGAGGATGCGCAGCACAATAGGGGCAGATACGGGAGAAGATGGCGGGATGTAGCTGAGCTTGGCATCCCACCAACTCCGTCATCTGCACGCGACGGCCGGCAGAATCAAATCACGTAGAACCCGTGCGTGCCGTCGCGGCGGAGCTGCTCGACGAGGCCATATTCCCAATCGAGATAGGCCTGCATCGCGGCTTGCGCGACGTCGGTACCTTCATAGGGCCGGCGGTAGCGGTGGGCCGGATCGGGTCTGGGCAGCACGCGCGGCGGGCCGATCTCGAGCGTGGCGTCATAGCCGGCTTCCAGCACATAGACCTCCCACCCCATCTGCGCCAGCCACGACGCCGTCATGTCGGCGCGGACGCCCCTGTCGTCGGTGAGCAGAATGCGCGCCCCGCGCACTGGAGCCGCCATGTCGGTTTCCTGCACGAGCTGGCCGCCCGGATAATGCCGGAAGCCCGGGAGGTGACCGGCCGTGTATTCCTCGGCCTCGCGTACGTCGAAACGGTAGAGCGTGCGATCCGTCTGCGCGACCAGCGCCGCCATCTCGCGCGCCCCGATGTGGCGAACGCCGGCACGATAGGCGACATCGCGTGCATTGGCAGGGCCACCGGCGAACGGCCCGATCTCGCCACGCCTGTCGGCCCCGTGGTCGAGCCTGTGCCGCGCCAGCGTCCAGCCGATGGTGCCGTTGCGCAGCGCGCGCACCTTGTTGGGCACGCCGGCATTGATCAGCGACTGGGTGCCGATGATGGAGCGGGTGCGCCCGGCACAATTGACGATGATGGTGGTGTCAGGATCCGGCGCGGCCTGCCCTGCCCGCAGCACCAGCTCGGCGCCGGGCACGCTGACCGAGCCCGGAATGTTCATGGTCGCATATTCGTCGAAACGGCGAACGTCGAGGATGGCGATATTGGCCTCGTCGGCGATCAGCTTGGCGACCTCGTCGGCGCTGAGCGAGGGCGTGTGCCTGCGCGATTCGACCAGCTCGCCGAACGCTTTCGAATAGGAATTGACGTCTGCGAAGACCTCGTAGCCCGCCGCGCGCCACGCCTTCAGCCCGCCGTCGAGCGCGCTGATATGGGTATAGCCGAGCGCGGCAAGACGCTCGGCGCCGCTCGCGACCAGCTCCTCTCCATCATCATAGAGCACGATCGGCACTTCCTTGCGAGGTAGCCTGGTCTCGGCCTCGATCGCGATCCGGTCGACGGCCATGTTGGCCGCGAATAGCGGATGCCCGGTCGCAAAGCCTGCCTCGTATCTGAGATCGAGCAGCGCGATCTCCTCGCGCAGCAACAGTGCGCGGCGGATGTCGGCGGGAGTGACGGTCGGGAGCTTCATGGCACGGACCCTAGCGAAGACAGGCCATGGGCTTTTGACCGATTGCAAGCGCGTTGGCTAGCCTTGTCGGCTCACTCGCCGGGAACGAGCCGCCCGAGCGGTGGCGGCGTCGAACGGCGCAGCCTGCGGCGCGACAGATAGAGCAGGATTCCGGTGACCGAGAACAACGGCATCAGGATCGCGGCGATCATGAACGCGAGCTTGCCCGGCCAGCCCAGGATTTCGCCGCGATGGGTGTCGTAGATGGCCGCGATGATCGTCTCGCCGAACGTCTTGTCGGCATAGCGCTCCGCGGAGACCAACTGCCCCGTGACGGCGTCGATGCGAAATTCGTCGCGCGCGGTTTCGAGCAACGAGGCCTTCCCCCAAGAGCGGATGCGGATCGTCTTACCCGGTCCGCCCGGCAGCGTCAGCAAGGCCCTGGAGAACCGATCGCCCTCCTCGCGCTGGAACGTGGTCCATGCCGGATCGAAGCCGATTGACGGCACCGGCCCGGAGTTGGCCAGGCGCGGCGGCTTTGCCGCCATCTTCGCTGCGGCGGCGTGCGGACGCGCCAACAGCCAGGTCACGCCGTCCTTGTACCATTCGAAGGAGAAGTAGAGCCCGGTGAGCGTCATCGTCAGATAGACCGGCAGGAGCCATGTCCCGATCACGGTGTGCAGCGAGCGATGCAATCCGCGGCCGCTGAGTCCAAAGTTCGGCTTCAACCACATCTTCACGCTGCCTGCCCGGCGCGGCCAGCGCAGCACCAGGCCCGACACCAGCATGACGATCAGGCCAAGCGCGATAGTGCCGGTAATCCGTCGTCCCCAGCCCTTGCCGTCGCCGGGGATGAGGAGCCAGCGATGCAGCCGGCGCACCGTCGCGAAGAACGCCTCGCCGCGGGGCGAGCCCAGCACGCGCGCGTCGTAGGGATCGACATAGAGCGAGGTCGGCCGGTCGCCCCGTTCGTCACGCGCAAAGCGGACATGGACCGCCGCCGACGGATCGCTCGACAGCGTGACCGCCGAGACCTTGCCGAGATCCTGTCCTGCCGTCAGCCGCGTCACCAGCTCGTCAGGCATCAGCGCCGGCGCCTGACGCGGCGCGACCTGCATGATGCCGGAATTGAGATGATCGACGATCTCGTCCTCGAAGCTCATGATCGCGCCGGTCAGCGCGATCACGGACAGCAGCAGCGCGAGGATCAGGCCCGCGATGGAATGGACCTGGAACAGGACCGCCTTGATGGTGCGTCCAGTCCGTGCCGCCATGGCTAGAACTTCACCGTCGCCGACAGCGACACCCGCCGCGCGTCGCCGAGGGCGACGTTCAAGGCATTTCCGGTGCTGGACGTATAGTAGAGCTTGTCGAACAGGTTCTTGACGTTGAACTGATAGGTCACGGGCAGATTATCGATCTTCGTGTCGTACGTCGCAAAAATGTCCGCCACGGTATAGGCCGGCATGAAGAAGGTGTTGGCCGAATCGCCCGCCCGATCGCCGACATAATGCGCACCGCCGCCCAGCCGCAGGCGTCCGGGGAGCCTGTCGCCGAAATCGTAGACGAGATAGAGCGAGGCCGTGTTCATCGGAACATTGAACAGCCTGGCATTGCCGACGACGGGATCATCGATCAGCCGTGCGTCGGTATAGCCGTAACTTCCGATCATGCTCCATTCGTCGGTCAGTCTGCCCGTCACGTCCAGCTCCACGCCGCGCGACCTGGCCGCACCGGTCGTGCGCGCCGCAGACTTGCCGCCGCCGATATCGTCCAGCACCAGCACGTTCTTCTTCTGGATGTCGTAGACCGCCAGAGTGCCCGACAGCCGCTTGTTGACGTCGAATTTCAGGCCGGTCTCCCACTGCGTTCCTGCTTCAGGCGCGATGGTGGAATCGACAACGAAGCCGGCCGTGAACGGCGGAATGACCGACGTCGGCTTCAGCGACTGCGTGTAGCTCACGTAATAGGAGAGCTGATCGTTCAGCTTGAAGATGACGCCGCCGAGCGGCAGAACCTTGTCGCCCGAAAGATCGGTCGCGGTGACGAAACGGGGTCGCCCTTTTCCCGCGAGTTGCTCATATTCCATCCAGCGCACACCGCCGATCACGGACAGCCAATTCGTCAGGTGAAACGTGTCCTGGGCAAAGAAGCTGCGGGTGCCGAGCTTGTCGGTCTGCTCGCTGTCGGTCGCCGAGACCGTCGTGCCCGGCGCGACCAGTCCATAGACCGGGTTGTAGAAATTGAAGCTCGGTGTCGCCTGGCGAATCAAATCGTGGCGATCGATCGTACGGTACAGCGCCTCGCCGCCGAACAGGATCTCGTGGCGGAAACCGCCCAGCCAGACGTCGCCCTGCAGATAGGAGGTGCCGTAGCTGGCGTTGCTCAGCGAGTTGCGCGTCCCGTCGTTGCTGCGGGTTTCAACACCGGTCGTTGCGTTGACGCCGGTGATGCGAAGCTGGTTCGCGCTGAAGGTCTCGGTGTTGTAGCTGTAGGCCGCCGTGACCTTCCAATTGTCGTCGAGCTTCTGCTCGACGGAAGCCTGCACCAGGTCGGACGTGCCCCACATGTTGTTGAAGGGCTCGTCGAGCCGGCGCGTCTTCGGGATCGCCAGTGGAGCGCCCTTGACGAAGGCCGTGCCGCGGTCGAACGGAGTGATGAACTCGCGGTGCTCATAGGTGAGCTGCACCGTCGTTGTATCGCCGTACCAGGCCAGCGACGGGTTCACCAGCATCTCGCGATGGCGGCCGAAGTTGCGCCAATAGTCCTCGCTGACGCCATAGCCGATGAAGCGATAGGCGAGGCCCTGATCACCGATCGGGCCGGTGACGTCGATCGTGCCGTCGGCGCCGCTGCGGTTGTTCGCATAGGTCGAGCCGAGCAGCGCGACCGAGCCGTGCTGGTAGAGCTCCGGCCGCTTGCTGATGGTGTTGACGATGCCGCCGGGGTCCATGATGCCGTAGAGCAGCGAGGCCGGCCCCTTCAGCACCTCGACGCTTTCGACGGCAGGATTGAGACTGCGGCCCTGCACCAGCGGCATGCCGTTGCGCATGATCGAGCCGTCGCGATTGTCGCCGAAGCCGCGGCGGATCACCGCGTCCTGCGTGCCCGCAAGCGTGTTGGCCTGGGTGATCCCGCTGATGTTGACCAGCGCATCGTCGATGTTGCGCGGCAACTGGTCTTTCAGCACCTGCGCTGGCACGACGTTGACGGTCTGCGAGGTATCGAGCGGCGAGGCGCCGCTGCGCAGTGTCGTCGCGCTCGGCATTGCGCGGTAACCGAGCTTGGCGGCCTGCTGCGCCGCGGCGTCCGCTGCGGCGCGCTCGGACAGCGTCGGCGCGGCGGGTGCCAGGCTGCGATCGCGCCGGCGGGCGGCGCTCTGGGTGCGGCGAGAGGATTGATCTGCGGCGCGCGCCGGTTTCGACCGCGGTGTCGGAGCCTCCACCGTCACGGGCGGCAGGGCCGATTGCGCCTGCGCGGTCGTCGTGCTGGAGTGGCATTCGGCGAGCAGCACGGCTGCTCCAATGAGAAGACCTGCCCGGCGCTTGCCGGCACGGTAACGATGGCTGCTGACGCGTTGGCCATCCGGATGAGCACGCACGTTCGATTCACTTCCAGGTCAGACACGGCATTGAAGCTCGCGCGTCTAACAGCCACCGTGCGCGAAGAGAACCGCAGGCGGAGTTGAATCGCTCTAGTATTGAATCGTTCTAAGAAACGGGCGCCAGTGAACGGCAATCTCCAATTGGCGTCGGGCGGCCCGCGACACGTCGCACGCGAACTCGCGGCGACGTATCAGGATTTCGTGCGGTCTCACGCGATGGCAGGCGCCGTCAGCTCGTCGAGCTTGCGCTTCAACGCAGCGCCGTCGGATGATGCGCGCAGCGGCGGACGCACCCGCAGCCAGGCTGCATCGCCGGTCTGTGCCGCAAGGATTGCTTTCAGCGCGGCGGTGGACGACGGCGTCTTCAGCACGACATCGATCGCGGCCTGCATGCGCGCTTCGACGTCCTTGCCGTCGACCATGGCCTTGACCAGCTCGGGCACGACATTGGCCATGCCGCAGATGGTGCCGGCCCCGCCGACGGCCATCGCGCGGGCGATATCGGCCTCGTTGCCGACGGTGATGGCGAGCTCCGGGGCTGCGGCACGGAAGGCCTGGAATTGCTTGAAGTCGCCGCTGGAATCTTTCAGGCCGGCGATCACCTTGCCGTAGCGCTTGCGCAAGCTGGCAGCGACGCCGGTCGGAATCGCGACGCCCGACACCTGCGGAATGTGGTAGAGATAGGTGCGCAGCCTTTCGTCGGCGACGCCGTCGATGATCGCGGCGAAGGCATCCTCGATGCCGTCAGGCGTGACGTTGCGATCGAAGTAAGGCGGCAGCACCAGCACATGACGCAGGCCAAGCTCGAGCGCCGCGCGTGCGAGAGCGATGCTGTCCGAGAAGGCGGGAAAGCCGCCGCCGATCCCGATACGGTCGGCGGCAACGCCGGCCTTGAGCATCGCCTCCACGGTCGCGATGCGCTCGGCGACGCTGAAGGTGGTGCCCTCTCCGGTGGTGCCGAACAACACGACGCCATCGACGCCTTTGCCGAAGAGCTGTTTGGCGTGAGCTGCGAGCTTTGCCGAATCCACGCTGCCGTCGGCCGCCAGCGGCGTCGCCGATGCCACCCAGAACCCGCGAATTGCCTCGGTCATCACACTGCCCTTTGCTTCGAGCCCGAACTAAGCCGCTGATCTTCAACGATCTTCCGAGGCCTAATCGGGCGTTGTTTTTACTTTACTTTTCGTCTTGTACCTTACATACAAGGCATACGCAAACCCTTTCCACCGCGAAGGCGCGCCTGTGGCGCGGCCGGCTTCCGAGGAGGTCTCGCATGAACATGGTGAGCTCCATCGGGCGACCCGAGCAATTGCTCGGCGCCCTGCGCGACAAGCTCGGCGCGGCTGCGGTGTTGACCGGCACCAACGTGCCGGCGCGCAATTGCAACGACTGGAGCGCGAGCCTGCCGCAGACGCCGCTCGCGGTGATCCGTCCCGTCGACGCGCAAGGCGTGGCCGACGCGATTGCCACCTGCCGTCAGGCCCATCTGCCATTCGTGCCGCAGGGCGGACTGACCGGACTGTGCCGGGGCGCTTCGCCCGAAACCGGCTGGGTCGCGATTTCGCTGGAGCGCATGACCGGCATCGAGGAGATCGATGCGGCCTCCGCGACGATGACGGTGAAAGCGGGCACGCCGCTGGAGACGATCCAGAAGGCCGCGGATGAAGCCGGCTTCTTCTTTCCGCTCGATCTCGGCTCGCGCGGCTCCTGCGCGATCGGCGGCAATCTCTCCACCAACGCCGGCGGCAACCGCGTGATCCGCTACGGCATGACGCGCGAGCTGGTGCTCGGGCTCGAGGTCGTGCTGCCCGACGGCACCATCATCACCGGTCTCAACAAGCTGATGAAGAACAACGCCGGCTACGACCTCAAGCACCTCTTCATCGGCTCCGAAGGCACGCTCGGCATCATCACCCGCGTGGTGCTAAGACTGTTCCCGAAGCCGCGCTCGACCATGGCGGCGCTCTGCGCGCTGAAGGACTATGCCGCGGTGGTCGCGCTGCTCGGCGCGGCGCGCAGCGGGCTCGGCCCGCTGCTGTCGGCCTTCGAGGTGATGTGGCCGGACTATTGGGACGTGATCACGAATCGCGCCGGCGTGAAGCCGCCGGTCGCCGCAGGCCACGGCCTCTACGTGCTGGTCGAGGCGCAGGGCACCGACGAGAGTGTCGACGCGCCGCGCTTCCAGGCCTGGCTCGAGGAGCTGATGGAGCGCGGGCTGTTGGCCGATGCCGCCGTGGCGCAATCGCTGGCGCAGACGCAGGCGTTCTGGCGCGTGCGCGACATCTGCGCCGAGTTCGGCCAGGTGCTGGGGCCGCACATCTCCTACGATATCGGCCTTGCGGTGGCACGGATGGACGAGTTCGTCACGCGCTGCAAGGCGGCGCTCGCTGATGGCATCACGGGCTGCGAGAGCGTCTATTACGGCCATATCGGCGACGGCAATCTGCATCTGGTCTCGTGGGTTACCGGCCTGTCGGTCGCGCAGCAGCCGAAGGACGAGATGGACGCGATCATCTATGGCCTCGTCCGCGAGATGGGCGGCAGCGTCTCAGCCGAGCACGGCATCGGCACGCTGAAGAAGCAATGGCTGGGCCATGCCCGCAGCGAGGCCGAGATCACGCTGATGCGGACGCTGAAGGCGGCGCTCGATCCCGACCATCTGCTCAATCCCGGCAAGGTGATCTGAGGCATGCAGATGCGCTCGCTCAAGCTCGATGCGCCGAAATCGCTGTCGCAGCGGGTGATGCAGCGGCTGCGCCAGGCGATCATCGACGGCGAGTTCGCGTTGGGCGCCGCCATCTCCGAGGAGATGGTGGCCAATTCCTTCGGCGTCAGCCGCACGCCGGTGCGCGAGGCGATGGGCCAGCTGCAGGCGCAAGGCCTCGTCATGATCCGGCCGCAGGTCGGCAGTTTCGTGTTCACCCCGAGCGCGGACGACATCAACGCGCTCTGCACCTTCCGCATCGCGCTCGAGCCCAAGGCCGCCGAGCTCGCCTATGGTCACGATCGCGACGGTGCAATCGCGGCGATGACCGAGGCGATCGCGGCGATGGAGCCGGCGGTCGCGGCGAAGGACAACATCGCCTATGGCCGCGCGGATGCCGCCTTTCACGAGGCGCTGTTCGCCCATTGCGGCAACCGCTATCTCGCCGAATCCTATCAGCTGGTCTCCGGCCGCGTCGCCGCGCTCCGCACCAACCTGACCTCGCCGATCGACGTGCGGACCCGCACCTCGTTCGACGAGCATCGCAAGCTGCTCGATCTGTTCGCGCGCGGCGAGCTCGCTGCCTTCGCGGAATTGATGACCACGCACATCACCAATTCGGGCGTGGTCTATGCCAGAGCCCTAAAGGTGGAGACGCCGAAAGCGGATTGAACGCGATCATTTCGCGTCCTTCGAGCCCGGCCTGTCGAGGAAATCCAGCGCGGTGTTGATCTGCTCGAGCTGGTGCTCGATTTTGTCGCGATCTTCGACCGACGGCGCCTTTTCGAGCTGTTCCACGAGCTTCTGCTTCCGCAACAGCAAGTTCTCTATGACCGTGCTCACAGCTCCCCCATCGCCACCGGCGGATGTCGCGGGCGCGCGCGAGCCGGGCTCGCCGCAACCCTCCATCCAAATGTCCGCGGAGACGGATGGTTCCTGGCGACCCGGGAACCCGCGATCTTTCGCGCCTCCGTCGGTTGTATTCGGGAGCCCGGGGTCCTATGCGTATCCGCCATGGACACCCAGATCGCCACCGCCGCAAAGCCGCTGATGGCCCAGGCCCAGCCGCGCAAGCCGGCGCCGTTCCTCCCCATGAGCCGCGCCGAGATGGATGCGCTCGGCTGGGACGCCTGCGACATCGTGCTGGTGACGGGGGACGCCTATGTCGACCATCCGAGCTTCGGCATGGCGATCATCGGCCGCCTGCTGGAGGCGCAAGGCTTTCGCGTCGGCATCATCTCGCAGCCCGACTGGCACTCGGCCGAGCCGTTCAAGGCGCTGGGCAAGCCGAAAGTGTTCTTCGGCGTGACCGGCGGCAACATGGATTCCATGGTCAACCGCTACACCGCGGACCGCCGCATCCGCAGCGACGACGCCTATACGGCCGGCGGCGAAGGCGGCAAGCGGCCGGACCGCTGCACCGTCGTCTACGCCCAGCGCTGCCGCGAGGCGTTCAAGGACGTCCCGATCGTGCTCGGCGGCATCGAGGCCTCGCTGCGCCGGATCGCGCATTACGATTATTGGTCCGACAAGGTGCGCCGTTCGGTGCTGGCCGACGCCAAGGCCGACCTGCTGCTCTACGGCAATGCCGAGCGCGCCGTCGTCGAGGTGGCGCATCGGCTCGCCGCCGGCGAAGCGCCGCGTTCGCTCGACGACGTTAGAGGCGTCGCGCTGTTCCGCAAGGTGCCGGAGGATTACACCGAGCTGCACGCCGACGATCTCGATTCCGCCGACGAGGGCGCAACACGAAAGACCGGCGCGACGGTGATCCGGCTGCCGGCGCTGGAGCAGGTCGAGCAGGACAAGGAAGCCTATGCCCGCGCCTCGCGCGTGCTGCACCGGGAGAGCAACCCCGGCAATGCGCGGCCGCTGGTGCAGCGTCATGGCGACCGCGACCTCTGGCTCAACCCGCCGCCGATTCCGCTGACCAGCGAGGAGATGGACGCGGTCTACGACCTTCCTTACGCGCGCGCGCCGCATCCGTCCTATGGCGAGGCGAAGATCCCGGCCTGGGACATGATCAAGTTCTCGGTCACGATCATGCGCGGCTGCTTCGGCGGCTGCACCTTCTGCTCGATCACCGAGCACGAGGGCCGGATCATCCAGAACCGCTCCGAAGGTTCTATTCTGCGCGAGATCGAGAAGATCCGCGACAAGACGCCGGGCTTCACCGGCGTGATCTCCGACATCGGCGGCCCCACCGCCAACATGTACCGGATGGCGTGCAAGGACCCCAAGGTCGAGGCGGCGTGCCGGCGGCCGTCCTGCGTCTTCCCCGAGATCTGCCCGAACCTCAACACCTCGCATGACGACCTCATCCGCCTCTATCGCAAGGTGCGCGAGACCCGCGGCATCAAGAAGGTGATGGTCGCCTCCGGCGTGCGCTACGACCTCGCGGTGGAGAGCCCCGAATACATCAAGGAGCTCGTCACCCATCACGTCGGCGGCTATCTCAAGATCGCGCCTGAGCACACCGAGCGCGGCCCGCTCGACAAGATGATGAAGCCGGGCATCGGTGCCTACGACAAGTTCAAGCGGATGTTCGACGAGGCGGCCGAGCGCGCCGGCAAGAAATATTACCTGATCCCCTATTTCATCGCGGCGCATCCGGGCACGACCGACGAGGACATGATGAACCTCGCGCTCTGGCTGAAGAAGAACCGCTATCGCGCCGACCAGGTGCAGACCTTCCTGCCCTCGCCGATGGCGACGGCGACGGCGATGTACCACACCGGCGTCAATCCCCTGCGCGGCGTGCGCCACGGCGGCAGCGACAAGGTCGAGGCCATCAAGGGCCTGCGCCAGCGCCGCCTGCACAAGGCCTTCCTGCGCTACCACGATCCCGACAATTGGCCGGTGCTGCGCGAGGCCCTGATCGAGATGGGCCGCCGCGACCTGATCGGCTCGCAGCCGCACCAGCTCGTGCCTGCGCACCAGCCGCCCGGCACCGGCAAGGCCGCGGGCACGCGGCGACCGGTGCGCCCCAGCGGCAGGACGCAGAAGTTCACGACCAAGGGCCTGCGGGTGATGAAGTAGCGGCTGGCTCTTAGAGAGCCAGCACGACCTCGCCCGACACGGCATCGGTCACGCCGCGTCCATTACCCTGGTCCTCGAGCACGGACCTGAAGCTGTCGAGGGTCTTGATCATCGCCGATCGCGCGGCGACCAGCGCATCCTGGCTGGACCACGTGCCGATGAGGCAAAAGGTCTGGTCTCCGGTCTTGATGATGACGCCATGCTCGAGGCCGGGCCATTTGGCCTTGCCGTTGCGATGCGCGTCGAGAAAGGCGGCCGCCTCGCCCTGCTTCACCTTGAACTTCACCACGTTGTAAACCTGCATGACGCGCCTCCGAAAAATGGATGGATGAAAACGGGCGCCGTGTGAGGGACAGGACGAAAAGTCCATGACGTCGCCCCGATCGAATGTTGCGCCTCGCGCGTCGGGCCGTCACCGTGACAAATCGGCATGCCGGGCCGCTTGCAATGGTTCAGGCCAGCCAGGACAAAAATTTCGAAAACAACCCCATGCACAGTAGACGGGGTGAGCAGGATCAATGACTTAGGGCGTGCGCAAAGCGATTGATTCCCGGCGATGAGCACGTTGCTGCGTCGGGCAAAGCAGGCGCAGGGTGACATCATGCACACTCCCGGATGGAGAGGCGCCCTCTCCATTCGCCGCTCGCGGCCGCCTCGCTCAGGCCGCCACGTTGGCGAGGAAGCGATCGACCGAAGCCCTGAGCTGGACCGCCTGATTGGAGAAGTCATGCGCGGTGGCGAGGACGAGGTCCGCGGAGCGATTGGCGTTGTCCGTCGCCTCAGCCGTGCCGGCAATGCTGCGCGCGACCACGGCCGTGCCGTTCGCCGCCTGGCCGATATTTCGCGAGATCTCGCCGGCCGCGGCGTTCTGCTGTTCGACGGCGGCAGCGATGCGCCCGGTGAAGCGGTCGATGTCCCCAATAATGAGCGCAATGGCGCCGACATTCTCGACGGCCTGGCGTGTGGCGGACTGCACGTCGGTGATCTGCGACGAGATCTCCTCGGTCGCCTTCGCCGTCTGGGTGGCGAGAGCTTTCACCTCCGAGGCCACCACGGCAAAGCCGCGGCCCGCCTCGCCGGCGCGTGCCGCCTCGATCGTGGCGTTGAGCGCCAGGAGGTTGGTCTGCCCCGCGATGGTCCGAATGAACCCGACGACCTCGTCGATCTGCTGTGCCGCGGTGGCCAGCCTGCCGATGGTCTCATTGGCGGCTTCGGCCATCGAAGAGGCACGCTGCACGATGGCCGCGGCGTCGGCCAGTTGCGACGTAATCGCCTGAACGGAGGCGCCGAGCTGGCTGGCGGCGCTCGCGACGGTCTGCACGCTGGCGGAGGTCTCCTGAGCCGTCGAGGCGGCCTGGCTCGACTGCAGTCCGGCGGTGCGCGCGGTGGAGGCGAGGTTCTGCGCCGTATCCGTGAGCTCGCCGGTCATGCGATCGGTATTGCTCAGCACCGCCCCGAAGGCGGAGCGGAAGGCATCGATCT
Source organism: Bradyrhizobium sp. WBOS08 (assembly GCF_024585125.1). Classification (NCBI taxonomy): domain Bacteria; kingdom Pseudomonadati; phylum Pseudomonadota; class Alphaproteobacteria; order Hyphomicrobiales; family Nitrobacteraceae; genus Bradyrhizobium; species Bradyrhizobium sp. WBOS08. Next base: position 1,962,008 of record NZ_CP028988.1, read on the forward strand.
CGGATTCGAGGCGCTGACGGCGACCGGTCTGCTCGGCGCTGCTTTGGTCCTTGGCCGCAATCAGAGCGAGATCCTCGTCGGCGCGAGCCTTGAGGCTGGTCTGCATGACGGCGAGAGACGTCAAGAGACGGCCGAGCTCGTCGCGACGACGCACCGAGATGTCGTCCGTGAGATTGCCGGCCGCAACGCGCTCCGCGATGCGCACCGCCGCCGAAATCGGCCGGCTCATGGAGTAGGAGAACGCCAATGCGATGATCAATCCGATCGCTACCGTCCCCACGGCGACCGAAAGCATCGTCGTGCGGGCCTGCTGCACCGCGGCCTCTGCGGCCGTGCGGAATTCATAACCATAGGCGGCGACGAGCTCGACCAGATCGTCGATCGAAGTCATCAGCTTGTCGCCCTGTTGAGCGAGCAAAAAGCTGGTCGGGATTTCGTTCACGCCTCCGGGAGACGGCTTGAGGATCTTCAGGGCAGCGACCGACCAATCCTTTAGCTCGCTCTCGACCTTTTCGCGCGCGGCCGCGACGGGCGGTGATGGCGCTCGATCGCGCACCACGCCGAGATCGTCAAAGCTGCTGCGCACCAGTTTCTCAAACTTTTCGACCATGCCGCTCGAGGCGCCTGCGACGAGGCTACGCTGGAGCACCAGGCGCGCCTCGTGCAGCGCGGCATGTGCAGAACGTGCATGGTTGATGCCCATGAGCGGGCCGTCATAGAGCCGGACCACGGTGTCGCCGGCATTGCCGATGGCCCGGATGCCGTAGAATGCGATGGCGCAGGCGAGCAGAACCACGACGCTGAAGGCACCGAAAATCTTGTAACGTATCGACATCATCAATCTCCGGTGCCCAGGCGGTGCTAGTCGGTCACCTTGACCGTCATCTTCATGCGCGGATGGATCGCGCAGATCACCTGCACGTCGCCGGCTTCCTTGAAGGTGACGTCCGTCGAGGTCCCCGGCGTCTGAGACCCGAGGTTGAATTCGTTGCCCTTACTGGCCGACATGATGTTGTGCGGCACGGTGTCGTCGTTGAGAAACGTGACCGCTCCGCCCTTCTTGACCGAGATCGTTTCGGTCGAAAACAGTCGGCCTCGCTGATGGATCACCTCGGTTGCGGCGAAAGCGCCCGCCGACAAGCCGCAGATGATGACTCCAGTGAACAGGACGAGGGTGCGCATGGGCTATCCTTTGAGTGAAATGCTAACGAGGCAGGACCGGCACGGCAGTGGGGCCGAGTTCGCTGGTCAGGGTCTTGAGGAATGCGACGAGGTCGGCCTTCTCCTGCGCCGTCAATCCGAGGGGCCGCATCAGATCCGACCGGCTCGGCCGGTCCACTCCGGCATGGTCGTAATGATCGATCACCTGCTCGAGCGTCGCCAGCGAGCCGTCATGCATGAACGGGCTGCGGCGATCGATCTCACGCAAGCCAGGTGTCTTGAAGGCGTGCTGCATCTTGATCACGGCAGGCAGAAATTCGCCGCGACCGACGTCCTTGCTCGGCAGGCCGATGTCCTGGAAGCCTTCGTTGGTGAAGTTCCAGCCTTCGTGACAGGCGGCGCATTGCGCCTTGCCGTTGAACAGCTCGAAGCCGCGCTTGGCGTCCGCGGAGATCGCCTTCTCGTCGCCCTCGATCCAGGCGTCGAACGGCGCGCGCTCGGAGACCACCGTGCGCTCATAGGTGGCAATCGCTTGGGCAAGCGTGCTCGGCTTCATACCCTCGCGGGGGAACGCCGCCTCGAACATCGGCTTGTATTCGGGAATCGCGGCAAGCCGTTCCATGAGCTGGTCGAGCTTCATGTTCATCTCTCCCGCTGCCTGAATCGGACCAAGGGCCTGCTCTTCCAGGGTCGGCAGTCGCCCATCCCACATGAAGATCGCGCTCCAGGCGGCATTGATGATGGTCGGCGAATGACGGCCCAGATTGACCATGCCGTGACCGACGCCGACTGCAAGTCCATCCCCCCAGCCGAAGCCCGGGCTATGGCAGCTCGCACATGATTGCGCCGACGTCACCGACAGGCGCGTGTCGAAATAGAGCTTCTTGCCCAGCGCCGCCTTCTCAGGCGTGTAGGGATTTTCCTTGGGGAACGGAATCGTCGACGGCCGGCGGTATTGAGCTTTCAGCGCGTCCAGGCCGCTCTGAGCGTTCTGGGTGATCTCGACCTTGCGGCTCTCGCCGACAACTGCGGCGCCGAAACCGACGTTGCTGAAACCGACGAGACTTGAAGCTGTGGAGGCGATCGCCGCCGCGAGAAGCGCCGCATGGGAGAGGCCGGACTTCGACATGCATTATCCCCGGAGGATGTCATTCGACATCGAAAAGCTTCGGCGTGCTAAACGTTTAAGCAACATGCCCAAATTGCGGGCAAAACGTTAAGCTAAGCTTTCTCAGCCGGGCGTTCCGGCACAATTTTTCGGTATTTCGGCAATTTGTGGATGCGGGAAAAACTGGCAACAACCTGCACATGGCACCGGCAGCGCGATCTGTCGAACGGCACCCCGCGACCTGCCTGCCCACTTGACTCAGGTCGGTCATGTAACATATAAAGTTACATGAAACGAGACAGCCGATTATCCGGCGTGCTGCACGTCCTCTTGCACATGGCCCAGCAGCCGGGGCCGTTCACGTCCGAGACGCTGGCGAAAGCCATGGACACCAATCCCGTGGTGATCCGACGCATCATGGCGGGCCTGCGGGAGATCGGTTACGTGCGCTCGGAGAAGGGGCACGGCGGCGGCTGGACCCTCGCCTGCGATCTGTCGAAGGTCACGCTGCGCGATATCTATGCCGCGCTCGGCAGTCCCTCGCTGCTGGGGATGGGCAATCGCACCGAAGCACCCGGCTGCCTGGTCGAGCAGGCCGTCAATGCCGCGCTCGATCAGGCCTTTGGCGATGCGGAGGCGCTGCTGCTGGCGCGCCTCGGCGAGGTGACGCTGGCGATGCTGAGCGAGGACCTCCGCACGCGGCTCGGCTCTCGAAAGAATCACGACATCGGCGCGCATCGCGCGTGAACGGCTCCAATCACGGGACAACATCATGACCGACATTCAAGCCGCATTCTCCGATCCGCAATTCGTGGCCCGATACACCGAAGGGCCGCGGCGGTTCGTGCCGGGCTATGACGCCATGCAATCCATGGCATCCATTCTGCTGGCCGAGAGCGTCCCCAGCGATGGGCAGGTGCTGGTCCTCGGCGCCGGCGGCGGCCTGGAGCTCAAGGCCTTTGCGCAGGCGCATCCCGGTTGGCGTTTCGACGGCGTCGACCCGTCCGGGCCGATGCTGGCGCTGGCCGGGCAGACCCTGGGAGAGCTCGCATCACGGGCGCGCTTTCATCAGGGCTATATCGATGATGCCCCGGAGGGACCGTTCGACGGCGCCACCTGCCTGCTCACTCTGCACTTCGTCGATATCGCGGAGCGGCGCCGCATTGCTTCGGAGGTCCGCCGCAGGCTCAAACCACGCGCGCCCTTCGTGGTCGCGCATCTGAGCGCGCCCGACGGCTCCGAGGAACGCCCGCGATGGCTGTCGCGATACTCCGCGTTCCTGGCCTTTTCCGGCGTCGAGCCCGACAAGGCGGCCGCCGCGCGAGACGCCGTCACCAACCATCTGGAGATCCTCACGCCGGCCCAGGACGAGGCGGTCCTGCGCGAGGCCGGCTTCTTCGACCCGGCCTTGTTCTACACCGGCTTCGCCTTCCGCGGCTGGGTGGCCTACGCGTGAGGCGGCAGGACATCTGGCGAGACGTCTTGGGAAGCTGCTGGGATGAACCCCGCAGCGTCCCCTTCTTCAATCACAAGGCGACGATCTTGTTACCGTCGGGTCGGATCGTTGGACCCGCCAGGACGGATCGTCTGGGGACCGCCCTGGCCGGCGTTACCCGCGCCATTCCCGCCGCTCGCAGCGCTGGATCCGCCGCCCCCGGCACCAATACCGCCCGGCCCCGGTCCGGCTGCGCCGGTCGTTCCGCTCGCCGAGCCGGTGCCGGCTGCTCCGGCTCCCGCACTCGCGCTGCCCGCTCCACCTGTGCCGGTTCCTCCGGCTCCCGCGCTGGCACCCGCGCCGCCCGCTCCACCTGCGCCTCCGCCTGCGCCCCCTGCACCGCCTGCCTGCGCATGGGCAAAACCGATCGACGCGCCGGCAAGCAACGCACACATGGCCACTGAGAAGATTGTCTTTCGCATTGTTCAGACTCCGGTTGACGATGACATGCCAATCGAGGCCGCATGCAAACGTTCCTATGAGATTTGTCGCAGGCTTCCGCAGCTCGCGGAAGCGATCATGCATCGAACAGGATCTAGTTCCTGCGGTCAGGACGGTTTCATGCCGTCACGCGCCGACGCCAGCGACAAATCGTAGCCGCCATTCGATGACGCGAACGAAGCACGTCAGCTGACATCGGATCGCCAGCGTTAACCCTATCGGCAAATGATTCGCCTCAGCTCGGCGGCCGTCGGCAAAGTTGCCTTATTGGCGCGGAGAATTTTCGGCGGCACTAACCGAGGTTAGAGGCGCGTTATGCTGAGAATGGCGTTGTTGGGCCTCCTCATCCTGCTGAGCGTGGGAATGCTGTCAGCCATGGAGCTCAGCACTCCACCGCGACGCGCCGCCGCCATCATCGCGCCGCCAGCCGAGCAGAGCGCGGACATCTCTGCATCGCATGATGCGCTGGCGAAGGCCGATCGTCTCGAAATTGCCGCTGCGAGCAGCGCGACGCTGGCAGAGCCAGCTTCGGTCGATAACGCAGCTGCTCCGCAAGACATCCATGACGGTCCGTCAGCGCCGACACCGATCGTCCGTCAGCGAAGCGAACCGAAGCCGATCGCGACCGCCGAACGTCCCAAGCCGAAGCCAAAGGCAACCGTCGTCAAACGAAGCGACAATGTTCAGCGCGCAAAGGCCGCCAGCGAGACCGAACAGTGTCGGCTCAAGGCATTCGGCGGCTTGCTCAAGGCATTGAATTTCACCGGCTGCGAAATCTGAGCCCGCTTCCACAGCGGAATGGCTTTGGGTTCATCGATTGCGGCGGAGGTTCACCTCTCCAGTTGCGGCAGAGGGAGTGCACCTCCGGCGTTTTGCAGGTTCACGCCCGTGTCGCCGATCTTTCCCTCGGCCGCCGTCTCGCAAATTCCGCCGAGCATCCCTAAATTGCCCCCATGAAAAAGATCGGATTCCTCTCCTTCGGGCACTGGACGCCCTCGCCGCAATCGCAGACCCGTTCCGCCGGCGACACGCTGCTGCAATCCATCGAGCTGGCGGTCGCGGCCGAGCAGCTAGGGGCCGACGGCGCCTATTTCCGCGTGCACCACTTCGCGCGGCAGCTGGCCTCGCCCTTCCCGCTGCTCGCCGCCGTCGGCGCCAAGACGAGCCGCATCGAGATCGGCACGGCTGTCATCGACATGCGCTACGAGAACCCGCTCTACATGGTGGAGGACGCCGGAAGCGCCGACCTCATCGCCGGCGGCCGGCTGCAACTCGGCATCAGCCGCGGCTCGCCCGAGCAGGTGATCGACGGCTGGCGCTACTTCGGCTATCGCCCGGCCGAGGGCCAGAGCGATGCCGACATGGGACGCCGTCATGCCGAGGTCTTCCTCGACCTCTTGCGCGGCGAAGGCTTTGCCGAGCCCAATCCGCACCCGATGTTTCCGAACCCGCCGGGCCTGTTGCGCCTGGAGCCGCATGCGCAGGGCTTGCGCGAGCGGATCTGGTGGGGCGCCGGCTCGAACGCCACCGCGGTGTGGGCGGCCAAGCTCGGCATGAACCTGCAGAGCTCGACGCTGAAGAACGACGAGACCGGCGAAGCTTTTCACGTGCAGCAGGCGGCGCAGATCCGCAGCTTTCGTGCGGCGTGGAAGGAAGCAGGCCATGCGCGCGAGCCGCGCGTGTCCGTCAGCCGCAGCATCTTCGCGCTGACGAACGATCGCGACCGCGCCTATTTCGGCGGGGAGCGCGGCGGCGAGGACCAGATCGGCTTCATCGATCCGCAGACCCGCGCGATCTTCGGCCGGAGCTATGCGGCGGAGCCGGACGCGCTGGTCGAGCAGCTCAAGCAGGACGAGGCGATCGCGGAGGCGGATACCCTGCTGCTGACCATTCCGAACCAGCTCGGCGTCGATTACTGCGCGCATGCGATCGAAGCGATCCTGAAGCACGTCGCGCCGGCGTTGGGGTGGCGCTGACATGAGCTGGCGCGGCACGACCAGAAGTCGCGATTGCCTTCGCGCACCACCCCCGCCAATGATCCCCCCGGGGACTGTTGGACTGAATCAGGGGGTTGGGATGGGCTTGCGTCCGGGGATCTTCGTTGCGGCTTTCTTGCTTGCGGGGTGCGCGTCAGGGCCGATGGGCAGCACGGCTCTGACGGATAATGTGAAGGCAAATACTGCAAGGCTGGTGGTCTATCGTTCATCCGCGCTGGGTTTCGCGATCCAGCCAAGCTATTCGGTCGACGGACGCTCCGTTGGAGGCAGTCAGGCTGCGGGTTTCCTGGCCTGCGACCTGCCTCCTGGCCGTCACGAGGTTGCCGTCAATAATCTTCCGCTGAGCAGCAATCTGTTCGGGCAGGGAAGCGAGAAGGTGAGCGTCGATTTGCGCGCCGGCAGCACCACCTATCTCTCCGCCCAGCCGCAGATGGGAATCATCACGCCCGGTGCAATCACGTTGATTCAGGTCACGGAAAGCCAGGGCCGCGCAGACGTCGCCAGCTTGCATCAGAGCAACAGCTCATGTGGCAAGGCATGATCTGAGGCGCTCCGCTGCCGACACGCGGATGAAACGCCTCGTCCTGCAAATCATCCTGCGCCTTGGGCGCTATGCGGTCCTTCCCGCCGTCGCGCTGGCCTGCACGATCCTCGCCGGTTGGCTGATGATCATGGACCGGCACACGATTGCGGCGCTGGCCACGGCACCGATCGTGTTCACAATCTTCATGGCGGCGATGGCTCTCGCCATCGGGCTCCTGTTCCTGCCTTCGCGCAAGCATCGCAGCTTCGAGGCCGACGAGGAGACCGCCCCGGGGCTCTGGGCCGTATGGAAGGAGCTCGATCGCAGCTGCGCTGGGGTGGCGTCGCGGCACTGCTGTACGCGTCCAACCCGTTCGCGCGAGCCGCAACCCAACTCACGCTTGGCGCCTCTTGCTTCGATCTCAAAAATGAGATAACGTCAGACCGCCCCTGGCAAGTCACGATCCTCAACGAAACCGTTGTCGCGGAGATCGCCGCGCTTCCGGCCGACATGCAGGCACGCTTTCTGCGGCTTGCCGAGCGCATTGCCTCGGCTGGCCTGGAAAGCCTCGGCGAGCCTCACGTCAAGCACCTTCGAAGGGAAGCTTTGGGAGTTGCGGTTGACGGGACGTGACGGAATTGCCCGCGCCCTCTACGTCACCGCGATCGGTCGACGAGTCGTCGTCTTGCGCGCGTTCATGAAGAAGACGCAAAAGACCCCACGTACCGAGATTGAACTGGCGTTACGGAGAGCCAATGAGATCACATGAAAATCTCGCTCGAATAGAAGGTTAGTTTTTGTCATAGGCGATCGCGCCAAATGGAAAGAAGGTCACATGACGATCCCGTTCGACAAGCTCAAGGCTCGCCTTCTGGCCAACCCAAAGGTCAAGGCCGAGTATGACGCGCTCGCTCCGGAATTCGAGATTGCCGCTGAACTGCTCCGGGCTCGCCTGCGGGCTGGCTTCTCACAGGCCGAATTAGCCACCCGCATGGGCACCAGCCAGTCGACGATTGCCCGACTTGAGAGCGGGCAAACGCTGCCGAGCACGAAGACACTCTTGCGCTATGCCGAGGCTACCGGCAGCAAGTTCCGGGTACGTCTATCGGCAGCCTGATCTGCCACCCGGCCACTCACCTCGGCGCCTTCGCGTTCACTGCATGGTGCCGATGAGATAGATGCCGCCGCCGACGACCAGGATGGCGGGCACGGCCCAGAGAATCAAGACGGGCATTTTCCTCTCCTCCAATCAGCTGCTCCCGAAAATGCAACGGGAAAAAGCGGCAAACGTTCCGCCGCGAAGGGAACAGGCAGGTGGATGGCGAGTTCATCGCAGCGCCGCATGCAGCGGCGAGGGAGAATGCGATGAAGAGATTCATGCTGATATCGGCCGCCGCCCTGGTGGTGTCGACCAGCGCGATGGCGCAAACCACTGTGACGACGACGACGACCGGCGCCGGGCACGGCGCAACCGTGCAGATCGAGCCGGAATACCGCACCAAGATCCGGTCCTACGTCACCGAACGCAAGATCCGCCCGGTCGAAACGCGCGAGAAGATCGTGGTTGGCTCGCCCGTGCCGCGCGACGTCGAGCTCGCGACCGTTCCGAGCGACTGGGGCCCGTCGCTCACCAAATATCGTTACGTCTATTCGGGCAGCCACGTGATGCTGGTCGACCCCGAGACCCGCATGGTCGTCCAAGAGGTCGACTAACGCCGCTGTGGCGGGCCGTGGAGGAGCGGCCCGCCGCGCATGTCCAATTGTTTGATTGCCCGGTGGCGCCTGATGCCGATCGTTCGATATATCATGTTTGCCAGCTGTTTCATTCTGGCTGCGCTGTTCGCACTCGATCGCTCCCTGCCACCGCTCGCCGAGCTGTCTCCAGGGACCGATGTCGATCGCAGCGTCATTCGCATCCGCTCGGCACGCGCCTGGCCCGAAAAGATCGTCCTCGACACCTCCACCCAGATCGCGACCACCGTCTCCTCGCCCTTGCTGTCAACCGAGCGGCAGGACGATCATGCCGGCCAAGCGTTTGCGACAGCGACGCCGGGGCAGTCGGACACGAAAATCATGGTCGCACCGCCCGACGCTGTTCGCGCAACCAGCCTCCGTTCGAAGCGGACAGCGCGTACGGCGTCTTCCGCATCTTCGATCGTCAGGTGATGGCCGGAGCGTTCTGACAGAAGCAGGCCTCGGCAGAGGCACGCAACGCACAGCTTCGCGCATCGGTCACATGAACAATCAATGAATGAAAGCGTGCCTCGCCGCCTCGCGCCGAGGAACTTCGCATTGTTGCTGATTCATTGCGTCAGCATGTCCGACATGAGGAACGTTTGCGCGATTGCCAGTTTATCCCGAGCCTGATTTGGCACTTTTTAGCAAACCCTGGAGGAGACTGACATGAGGATCCTGAAGCTTTCCGCGGCTGCGGCCGCGCTGCTCGCCGGCACGGCGCTCGCCGTGGCACAATCGAGCTCGACGATCGGCACCGGCGGTTCGTCGGCCGGCGGCGGCACCAGCAGCTCGACGGTCGGTACCGGCGGCTCTTCCGCCGGCGGCAGCGGGTCGGGCTCCGCCTCGACGCTCGGCACCGGCGGCTCGTCGGCCGGCGGCGGCACCAGCAGCTCGACCGTGGGCACCGGCGGCTCCGCAGCCGGAAGCGGCACGGGCAGCGGCTCGGCATCGACGCTCGGCACCGGTGGCTCATCGGCCGGCGGCGGGAAGAGCTCGTCGAGCGTCGGCACCGGCGGCTCGGCGGCGGGTAGCGGCACGGGCAGCGGCTCGGCCTCGACGCTCGGCACCGGTGGCTCATCGGCCGGCAGCGGCAAGAGCTCGTCCAGCGTCGGCACCGGCGGCTCGGCCGCAGGCAGTGGCTCGACCGTTGGTCAGTCGGGCGCGTCGAAGTCGCCCGGCATGGGCGACGGCAAGTCCGGCAGCCATGCCAGCGACATGGGCATGGAAAAGGGCAAGGGTCACAACAAGGACGAGTGGAAGAAGGACAAGAACTAGTCCGATCCCGGGAGCGGCCGCGTGCCGCTCCCTTTCTCCATGTTGAGGAGGAGCCGCAATGAACAAGTCAATCGTTGCGATCATGGCGCTGGCCTTGATGGGTGGCGCTGCATCGGCGGAAACTATGGAAAAGACCGGCAAGACGGCATCGGGCGAGACCTGCAAGGTCACGGTGGTGAAGCACGCGGACGGCAGCATCAGCGCGGCCGGCTCGTCGGGTTCGGGCACCACCGGATCATCGGCGTCGAGCGGCTCGCTGTCGAGCTCGAGCTCGGCCGGCGGATCGTCCGTGAATGTGCAGGCGGGCGGTGGCCATGTCTCGAGCTCCTCGTCGACGTCGGGCGGTCCTGGCAGCACCAGCGCCAGCACCATCACCGTCAACGGCTGCACGATCTCGACCTCGTCACCTTGAGATTCATCGAAAGGATCGAAACATGAAGACTTTGCTTACGACCTCGGCGGTCGCACTGCTGCTCGCCGCAGCTTCACCGGCGCTCGCCCAGAAAAGCATCACCGGCGGCAGCGCGGGCTCGGCCGCGGCGGGCGGCACCTCGGCCTCCACGGTTGGCACCGGCGGTACGTCCACCTCGGCGACGGGCAGCACCGGCTCGTCGATCGCGGCCGGCGGCAGCGCTGCGGCGGTGAACGGCAAGACGCAAACCGGCGTCAGCATGAACAAGGGCAACGGGCCGGTGATGAATTCCAACGCCCGCGCGCAAGCCCATGAGGGCGGCACGTTCAGCCGCTCGCATACGCGGACCAAAGTCAAGGCCGGACAGGAGGTGGGCTCGACCACCAAGACCATGTCGCACGTGCCCGGCTCGAAGCCGACCATGTCGACGACGTCGACGACCTCGCGCTAAACCTCACCACCAGCCGCCCGAACTGGCTCGGGCGGCTGTTTTCCGGTTCAGTCGGCGCTCAGGCTGTGGCTGATCCGCGTGACGACTCGATCCCAACGCCGCTTCTCGGCCGCGGGATAATTGATCAGCACGCAGTGCACGTAGCCGCGCGAAAAATTGCAGCGGTTGTACCAGATCATGTCGCGCTTGATGCTGGAGACCACGAAGAATCTCGGCGTGATCCGTTGATAGATGATGCCGGACGGCGGATTCTTCCTGGCCAGGAACTCAGCCGGCGAAAGACCCTGCCGGTTGGAAACGGCCTGGACGGTGAGATCGGCCCTGCCGTCGGCGGTGCGAAATTGCTGGCCGTGACCATCGGGCTTGCCGGCCAATTCGGTGAAGACCGAGACAGGAACGTCGACCGATGTCCTGGACTCGGCGATCCGGTAGGTCGTCCAGCTCTCCGCGCGGGCGGCCGACAGCGTGGCAAGCAGCGTCAGGGTGGCAGCGAGCGTCGTTTTCATATCCGCCTCATCAGTTGCGGGGCATCAGTTGCAGCTCCATCAAGGCAATCCGTTGCAGGTCGGCGAGATCACGCTCGCCCGCGCCCGCGGTGCGCAGGATGGATTCGGCGAGCGCATTGACGTGCGAGGCGTGGACCGGCTCCGGCAGGCTCGCGACCGCAGCCTCCAGGGCGCGCGTCATGATCTCGATCACCTCGGGGGAAAATGCAGCGTTGGAAAAGTTCTTCATCGTGCGCGCCGACCGCTGATGCGGACCACGGCTCAACGCCGGGAAAAAATGGAAGTTCCCGCCACAGCGTCAGGCCGGCGAGCAGGACCCCGAGCCCGAGGCCGAGCTACGTTGCGGGCTGGTAGTGCGTGAGAGGCTCGATTTCCGTATCCTGGCTGGCGACCGCCTGCATTCTCACATGGCTGCCGATGACGAGCCCGGCGAGCGAGAGCATGAGGCCGAGCGCGAGCGGCGCGAACAAGGCTTCTTCCTGGAACAATCCGTTGACCAGCACGACCATGACGCCGAAGCCGGCGAGACCCTGCGTCAGATAACCCGACGAGGCGTAGAGACGCCAGGCCTTGAGCGCCACCGCGACATAGAAGCCCAGCGGCACGAAGGCGGCGATACCCATCTGGTACAGCAGCACGCCGATCGCGCTTTCGACCGCGCCGTCGATCGTTCCGGCCGCCTGCGCGGCACTCCAGTCGATGGAGAAATAGCTGTCCGACAAATTGCCGCCGATGCCGAGACCGCGACCGAAGGGTCTCTGCACGAAGCCATCCAGTCCGCCCATCAGCCCGATGACGTGATAATCGCCGATCTGCAGGCCGACGCGGATCGCCAGAACCGCAAAGGCGATCAGGCCGAGGAAGCCGAGCAGCAACGTCACCACGGCGCCGAGCAGCCGGGTCGCGATCCACGCCGCGGCCACGAAGATCGCCACGATGAGCGCACCCTTCACGCTGCAAAAGACCAGCAGTGGCAACGCCGCGAGCGCCAGCAGCGGCCGTCCTACCGAGAACAGGAACAGGGCGCAAAAACCGACTCCGTAGGCGAAGCTGATCGGGTGCATGTTCGGACCGTTGATGCGCAGCATCTTCGACAGGCCGAACCCTTCGAGCAGGGGCGTGTTCAGGAAGTCGAAACTGAAGCGATCCTGGAGGGTGACCGGCACGTTTCCGGTCTGGCGCATCTGGGTTTCCCAGACGCCCGAATGGGTCGCCTTGAGCTCGTCGAAACCCCAGAACGTGTAACCGTTGGTGATGGCCAGCCAAACATCGCGGAAGACGAGTTCGACATAGCCGCACAACATGAGGATGACCGCGAGCGTCACCAGGAACGGCGTGATCCGCACCTCATAGGTCGCCGCCGTCAGCAGCGACAGCTGGAACAGGAACAGCGGCAACACGATGTTGCGCAGATAGACCGCCGCCGGCTGCCCGTCCTGGCTGAAGCCGATCGCGAAATACAGCGACACCACGGCGAGGGTGACGACACCCCAGCGCATGATCCGGTTCACTTCCTCCGATTGATTCCTCTGGCCCAGCACGTAGAGGCCGAACGTCGCCAGCCACATCACGGAGCAGACGAGGAAATTGTAGCCCTTGATGAAGTCGAGATCCGACGGCAGCGGCACCAGCGGCGACAGGATCGAGACGAACAGGTTCTGGAAGAACAGGACGAAGATCGCGATGGCCGGCGCATAGCTCGGGACCGCCACGACGATGGCGATGCCGACGAGCACCTCGACGGCAATGGCGAGGATCGGATTGGCGAGGTGCAGGATCGGAGCGGAGCCGATCGTTGCCGTGGCCAGGCCGAAGATCAGGACCAGCTCGCGCCAGGCCGGCGGCGATGAGCCGGCCTGCGCCGTCTCGACCTGCGGTGAATTCCCGGCGCTCATCGATCGTCCCTTGGCATCGCGCGGCTGGCACGATAGCGGGGCGATGTGTAAGGATGCGTTAACGATAGCGGATCCGCGCCGTCAGCGGCGGCCGGCCCGGGGCGCGCCGAGCAAGGCCCGCATCACGTCGGGATCGGGCCTGCCGGTGTTGCGATCGACGAGGCCGAAGCCCTGCGCCAGCTCCCAATGCGCCCAGCCCCAGCAATGATCGCGGGCGTAGGCTGTGACCTCCGCCAGCCAGCGCAACCGGCTCTCTCTGGGCGCACCGGCCTTCAGCACGCCGAATTCGTTGACGATGATCGGCCGTGCGAATTGCCGCTGCCATTGCAGCGCGGGCGCAAGCCAGCGATCGGCCGTCGGCTTGTCCCTGGCGGCGGCGACCGCGACGTCGAGCATGCCCAGCGCCTTGGTCGCGCCCCTCAGCTCAAGATCCTTGCGCAGGACCTGAACCTTGGGATCGCCGGAATTGATCGGATAAGGCAGATCGATGATGTCGTGCAGCGGATCCTGTGCGTCCCAATGGGCCTGATGGGTGAACACCATCGGATCATAGAAGTGGATGGCATAGACGACGTCAGGGTCGGGAAGCGGACGGAATCGCGGCAGCGAGTCCGCCCGCTGCCAGTTGACCGGACCGACGACGAGGGTATTGGCGGGAAGCAATTTGCGCACGAAGGCGGCGAGCGCCTCGACCTCGGTCTGCCATCTGTCGGCGTCGATGTCGGGCTCGTTGAGCAGCTCGGCGAAGACGCGATCGGCCGGATAGGATCGAATGACCCCGGCAAGACCGCTCCAGGCTTCCTGCATTTGCTGCAACGCCGCGTCCGGATCTTCCTTGTGCAGGTGGTTGAAGCGCTCACCGGGATGAAGATCGACGGAGATGGCGTAGCCGAGCGCGGTGAGCTGCTTCAGCGCCTTGTCGAGCACGCGCAGCGTCGCCTCGCGCTCGTCCTTCGCGGCGAAACCAGGCATCACGCGCTCTGCCGGCACCGGCAGCCGGACATGGCTCATTCCCGCCCTGCGCAGCTGCTGCAACAATTCGGCGCTCGGGGTTGCACCGTTGATCCAGCCGTCGGCATTGAAGCCGCGAGACAATGCGGAGAGCCTGCCAGGTGCGACCGTCTGCGGCACGGGTACGCAATCGCCGGCGAGGACCGGCGGGCCCGACGAGGTCGACAGCAGCAGCATCGCGCCGGCCAGCAGGCGACCACGCCAGCCTGCGATCGTCACACCGCAAGTCCTAAGGCGCCGCCCTCGGGGTGCGGCGCCTGCGAGCCGGCAGGCGCATGATTGACGACGAGTCCGGTCGGCACGGCCTCGTACCGCAACAGCGCCGCGGTGACGCGGCGCATTGCCGCCGAACCGAGCTCGCCGGCGCGCGCCACCAGGACGATCAGGTCCGCATGCGCCGCCAGCGCGATGGCATCGGGCTGCAAGGCGAGATTGCCGGCATGGACGATGATTAGGTCGAACTCCGAACGGATATCGTCCTCAGGCCGCGCATCGGCCTTGCGGCCGGCGCTGAGGAGCTCGTCGATCGACTGCAGTCCCGCCGTGGTCGACCCATCATTCCATTCCGTCACCGGAGGCTGGTGGCCGGCGAATTCCCCCTGCAACCGGATCAGGACGCTCATCATGCCGCGCGTCACGGCGGCGCGATTCAGCGAGCGCGCAACGGTGTTGCCGCCGGCGCTCTTGCCGACCGACAACACCAGGGCGACCTTGCAGCCGCGCACCGGCACGCGATCGATCCGCTCGAGCAGCGGTCGCAGATGGGGACCGAGATCGAGCTCGCCGGGGGAAGCAATCGGCTTCTGCCAGACGGTGCTGGTCGCGGTCGTGGACGACAGATCGGGGATGCGGGCCCAGACGGGAAGCCGCGGCATCGCGTCCGGCCGGGCCGCAGCCGAAGGCTGGGCTTGCGGCTGGAGCTGGGATTGGATCTGCCGCGCCTGCGTCTCCGTCGCGGCTGCCTGCATGGGAGCCTCGGTCGGCGCGGACTGATCGGACATGCTGGTCGTCACCGCAACGACAGCGGTCGACGTCAGCAGCGAGCCGATCGCCAGCGCCGCCAGCAGCAGCGCGAGCGGCGGGCGCGTCGGGCGCAGCGGCGGAATGGCCGCCGAGGCGATCTTGGTCTGCGAGGCCTGCAGCTGACGCTGCTCGTCGGTGGTCTTGAACCGCGACAGGAACTGCTCGTAGATGTTCCGGTTGGCATCGGCGTCGCGCTGCAGCTCCTGCAGCTTCACCAGCGCCTGGCCGTCGACCAGCATCTTGGTCTCGACCTCTTTCAGCTGCTTTTCCAGCGCCTTCTGCTGCTCCAGCTGGGCTTCATATTCGGACTTCGCCGTCTCGATGTTCTTCTTCCGCTCGACCTCGATCTGCCGGTTGATATCGGCGAGCTGGCTGTAGGAGATCGCGAGATCGGGATGGCGGTCGCCAAACACCGCCTTCTTCTGCGCGATCTGGTCATTCAAGGCCGAGCGCTGCGCCCGCAGCATGCTCAGCAGGTCCTGCTTGACCGGCCCTTCGACATTGGCCTTGAGATCGCGTTGCACCTGATCGTAGCGCGCCTTGGCTTCCTCGGTGCGCAGCCGCGCGGCGGAGACCTGCTGATTGAGATCGGTCACCCGCAATTGCTGCGTGGTGGAATCCTTGCCGGCATTGAGGATCTTGTGCTCGAGCCGGAAGGCGGCGACGGCGTCTTCCGATGCGCGCAGGCGCTCGTTCAGCGTCTTCAGCCGGTCCTTGAGCCAATCGGCGGCCTCGTCCGTGGCGGCGGTGCGGACGCGGCCCTGGCTGGCGACGAACGCCTCGGCGATGGCGTTAGCGTAGGCGGCGGCGCGTTCCGGGCGGTTCGAGGTGAACGAAATCGCAATGACGTAGGTGAGCCCGCGGCGCGTGATCTCCAGACGGTTGCGAAATTTCTCGAGCAGGCGTGTCATATCGGTATGGCCGCCCGCGATGTCGTCGTCGGCGGCGATCTTGAGCTGCTCGATCAGCGGGCGGAGAAAGCCGTCCGATTTGGCGATCTCGATCTGGCTCTGAAGCGCCGCGGCGTCCTGGCCGATGCCCGGCAGGACGTCCTGCTCCGTGGTGATGCGCAGCTCCCGGGGATCGAGCACGACCAGGGCCGTCGCGGCATAGCGGACCGGCAGGATCATGAGAACGATGACGCCGAGGGCGAACAGTGCCAGCGCCAGCGTCAGGATGCGCCGGCCGTTCTCGCGCAGGAACGCGAGCGCGCCGGAGACGGTCAGCGATCCCTTGATCAGCGCCGGCGCGGCGCCGTCAGTCCTCGTCCGCGCAGCCTGCGGCGCTTCCCACGAAGCCGCTGGCTCCGTCGGGGCGATGCTTCGCGGAGATGCGCGGCTACCGAACGCCATGGGGTTGGACTCGAAATCAACTGACTGTCATAGCTCAGAGGCTTGCGACACCGTAAATATCCATGGTTAACCGCCGGTTACGGCCGGCGACGCGAAGCCGTCAGGAGGCGCGGCTCGGCCATGCCGGCGGCGACGGCGCCCGGAACCGCCGGCGGTGCAGGCCGATCTTGGCGCACACCGCGCCGAGGCGACCCTGAAGAATCACCAACGACGGATCAAATCCAGCCCAGGCTACGGAGCAGCATGTAGGCCGCGACTGCGAATATGAGCACCGCAAATACGGCGTTCAACGCACCCTTGCGGCCAGCAAGGGAGGTTGCGGACCGCGCGCCGAGAAGCCCTCCAACAACGCCGCCGACGATGAACAGCCCTGCGAGAGACCAATCCACAAGGCCGGACACGGCGTAGTTGGCCGCAGTTGTCAGCCCGAACGCGGTCACCGCCAGGAGCGAGGAGCCAACCGCGTACAAGATCGGCATGCCGGTGGCGGCGATCAGCGCGGGCACGATCAGGAAGCCACCGCCGATCCCGAAGAAGCCGGACAAGGCGCCTGTGGCGAGGCCCAAGCCCACGAGCTTCGGAAGATTTTCCCGATTGAGTCTCACCGACGGCTCCCCCTCGCCGGAACGGCCCCTCAGCATCAGCGCGCCGACGACCATCATGACGATGGCGAACAAGGCGAGAAAATTCTGACCATCGATGATCTTGCCGAGAGTGGAGCCAAGAAAGGCACCGGCTATGCCGGCGAGCGCGAACACCGAGGCGCAGCGCCACTTCACGTTGCCGGCGCGGACGTGGTTCGCCAGACTGGCGGCGGCGTTCGCCGCCACCGCGGATCGCGACATGAGGATCCGCCACCCCGACCAGATAGATCAGGAGCGGGACGGCCAAAACCGAGCCGCCGCCTCCGACCAGCCCGAGCGAGAAGCCGACCAGCGAGCCGGAGGCGACTCCAAGCGCGCCTTGGGTCAGGGTTAGCATCGTGAGCTCCTCAATTGCGATCATGCCGCGACGGCACGTGGTCGTCCGGTAATGCCGGGGTGCTCACATCAAGACGGCCATGCAACGGGAGGCGGCCGCCGCGACGATCGGTCCGGCACCAGCCTGCATGTGGCGTTGAGCCCGCGGCTCAACGGCGCCCGCCTTCAACCGGGAGCCCCGCCTTGCGCCATGCGTCGAGCCCGCCTGCCACGATGAAGGCCTCGCAGCTTCGGTCCAGTTTCGACGCGAGGCGGGACGCATTGATCTGGGTACGGGCGCCGCTCTTGCAGTGGAAAATGACCTGCTTGCCCTGATGCGCCGCAAGGTCGGCCTGATCGAGCTTCGACAGAGGCAGGTTTCGAGCGCCCACGATCCGTTCGCGGGCATGTTCATCGGCTTCACGGATGTCAATGAGGATCGCGCCTTTCTCGACGAGATTGCGCGCTTGTGCGGGATTGATCGAGGGTAGCGACATTCCTGGCTCCTTTTGTTGATTCATCGGCGTTTCGCTCTGACGGGTGCGCAAAACAGCCTGTAAAGCGTGGCGAAGAGCTGCTCGATGCGCGGATCGGCAATGCGATACCAGAGCGTTTGGCTCTCCCTTCGGAACGCGACGAGCCCCTCCTCGCGCATTTTCGCGAGGTGCTGGGACAGGGCCGATTGCGACAGGCCGACGGCTTCGGCGAGGGAACTGACGTTGTCCTCGCCGAATTCAACCAGTCTGCACAGGATCATCAACCGGCGCTCATTGGCGAGCGCCCGCAAGATGCCGGCAACCTCGACGGCCTGTTTCTCGAAAGTTTCCGGATCAAACGTCGGGGACGCCATCGGTCCACCTCTTTTACTTTAGATGTTGCTTATTTAGAATCTGCTAATATATCCGTCAAGACCCAATCGGACGCTGACATCAGGAGGTTCCAGACATGTCACGACCCATCATCCAATCGTTCTTCGACGAGCCGACTAACACGGTGAGCTACGTGGTCGCCGATCCCGCGACCAAAAAGGCCGCCATCATCGACCCGGTGCTCGACTATGACCACAGTTCGGGCGAGGCGGATACGCGATCCGTCGAGGCGATGCTGAAGGCCGCCGAAAATGCCGGCAACACCATCGAATGGGTGCTGGAGACGCACGCGCACGCCGACCATCTCTCAGGCGCGCCGTTCATCAAGGCGAAGACCGGCGCGAAGATCGGCATCGGGGAGCACATCAAGGACGTCCAACGCATCTTCCGGCCGATCTTCAACGCCACCGACCTAAAGACCGACGGCAGCGATTTCGATCATCTGTTCCGCGACGGCGAGCGCTTCAGGATCGGCGAACTCGAGGTCGAGGTGCTCTATACGCCGGGGCACACCCCGGCGGACATCTCCTACAAGATCGAGGACGCCGTTTTCGTCGGCGACACTCTGTTCATGCCGGACTACGGCACCGCGCGCGCCGACTTCCCCGGCGGCGACGCTCACAAGCTTTACCGTTCGATCAAGCGGCTGCTGGCGCTGTCGCCGGAAACACGGCTGTTCATGTGTCACGACTACAAGGCGCCCGGCCGTGATGCGTTCGCGTGGGAGACCACGGTACGCGAGCAACGCGAGAACAACGTCCACGTCAAGGACGGTGTATCCGAAGACGAATTCGTAGCGATGCGGCAGGCGCGCGACACCAAACTGTCGGCACCGAAGCTGCTGCTGCCTTCCATTCAGGTCAACATCCGCGCCGGCAAATTCCCGCCTGCCGAAGCCAATGGGGTGCGCTATCTCACGATCCCCGTGAAGCTGAAGGGCGGCGCGCAAACCTGCGTATAGGTCCAACGCGGTCGCACATGATGCGGCCTCTCGACAAGCGAGAGGTGGCGGCGCAGCAATTCGGATGCCTGCGTGGAAGCCGTGCGTCCCCGCCGCCGCGCTCAGCTGATGTTCAGCAGGATTCGTCCCGACGTGCCGCTGCGCATCAAGTCCAGCGCGTCGTTGACGTCGTCGAGCGCGAATTGGTGGGTCACGATGCCGCGGTAGTTCACCTTGCCGGCGTCGCTGAGGCGAACGAGGCGCGGGATATCGCGCGCCGGCTGGCATTGCCCGCCTTCCGAGCCCTTCAGCACCTTCTCGAAGTGGAGCGGCAGCGTGTAGATCTCGGCCTTCTCGCGCGGCACGCCGACCAGGATGCAGCGGCCCTTCTTCGCGGTGATCTCGTAGGCGAGCTCGATCAGATTCTTGACGCCGGTGGTCTCGACCACTTTGTCGGGTCCCTCAGTGCCGGTGATCGACCGGATTTCGGCGGCGACATCCTTGACCGCCTCGGAGTTGATGGTGTGGGTGGCGCCGAACTGCTTCGCCATTTCGAGCTTGTTGTCGAGGCGGTCGATCGCGATGACGGGATAGGCGCCGACCATCGCGGCAAATTGCACGATGTTCAATCCGACCCCGCCGACGCCGAACACCACCACGGCTTCGCCGATGGCGATCTGGGCGTCGTTGTTGACGACGCCGAGCGCGGTCGTCACGGCGCAGCCGAGCAGCGGCGCGCTGGTGCGGTCGATCGTATCAGGAACCGGCGTGACGCGATTCTCCGACACCACGGCATATTCGTTGAAGGTGGTGACCCAGCCGGCATTGAGGCGCTTGCCGCGCCAGGAATAGACCGGCGTGTTGGACTGGACGCCCTTGCCCGGCCGCCAATGCATGACGACGGTGTCGCCCCGCTTGCAGGAGACCACGCCCGGTCCGGTCTCGACGATCGTCGCCAGCGCCTCGTGCCCCAACAGGTGCGGCAGGAACTTGTCGACGCCCTTGACCGCGTCGATCTCGTTGATCTGCGCGCCGCAGATGCTCGACGTATGCACGTGCGCGAGCACCTGGCCGTGTTCGAGCCTGTCCGGCAAGCTGAACTCGTCGACGATCAGCGGCTTGCCCGATTCGACGAGGATGGCCGCCTTGGCGGTCTTGATGTCCATGAGGAGCGCCCGATCACTCGAAATAGATGAATTCGTAGTCGCCGGTGTAACCGAGCTTGCCGTACAGCCAGATCCATTCGGAGGTGTGCAGGATGGACTCCGCCGTCAGCGCCCAGCATTCGAGGTTGTGCAGTTCGGCGACGGTCCGGTAGCCCTCGACCATGACGTATTTGTTCTTGCCGACCCGCTCGATCTCCTTGAGCGCCGCCTCGAGCTCATAGAGCCGCAGATTGTGCAGGGTGCCGAGCGAGATGACGAGGTCGAAACTGTCGTCACCGTAGGGATAGATGTCCTGGGCGCGATAGTTGAAGAGGTAGGGCTTCACCTGCTCATGCGCATTGGCAAGACCGTGCTTGGAGATGTCGAAGCCGACGACCTTCAAGCCCGGCAGAATCTTCTGCATCTCGTAGAGCAGGAAGCCCTTGCCGCAGCCGACGTCGAGAACGCTGGATCCGTCCTTCAGACCATAGGTTTCGATCAGCGCCTTGGCGACCGGCGCCCAGCGTCCCTCGATGAAGCGGTATCCGCCGTAGCCGAAGCGGCGGTCGCCGTCCCAATAATCGGCCTCGTATTCCCGCGCCTTCAGCGAGCAGCCGATCTTGTCGTCGTTCATGCGGGCCATGTAGTCGCGCTTGGTCGCCGTATGCAGTGGCGTCACGATATTCAGGAGTCGTCCCATTGAGTCCTCGGATTCCAGGCGCGTTGCGATTGTCGCGACAGGCCGGAAAGGCTCGGATCGCAACTTGCGAATCGCTTTAGCATCTGGCGACGTCACCATCATTGCTTCAGATCAATGACGTGGACTCCGGCGCCCGCGCCGCCGGCGTCCGGCATCGGTTTCTGGCGCCGACGGCGACACCAAGACGCATGGAACAGAATGCGAGGCGCGGCGTTCGCTGCAAGGGAGCCCGTCATGCCGACCAAGCCGACCATCGCCCGCATCTGGCGCGGCCGTACCCGCCGCGAGCTCGCCGACGCCTACCAGGCTTATCTGCAGGCCGAGGGCATTCCGCCGCTGCGCAAGACCGCGCTTGGCGTGCAGCAATTGCGCGAGGACCGCGACGAGGAGACGTGGTTCACGACCATTTCCTATTGGGCGGACATCGCAGCCATGACGGCTTTCACCAAGGGCGAGCCCACCAAGGTCCATCATCTCGCGCGCGACGCGGAGTTCCTGATCGAGCTGCCGCAGCGCATCGAGATCCACCGCATTCTGATCGACGAACAAGGGCTACGGTAAAACTGCGCTGCGGCATCTGAAGCTCACATCGCCGCCAGATTGCCGCTTGGTGGCAATATCCAACCAGCTCGCGGCTGTGCCGTTTCGCCGCAATGTCTCCGGCGGAATAAGTGATTATATCTGGCACGTCATGGCATATGTCGTCGACATAGACGCGCGCACCGCGCGCTTCGGTCTTCACGCCGGCCGCCTCCAAGCAGGCGGTTAGCCGGACGGTGCTTGCGCCGTCCGGGCTCTTTTCCAGCTTTCGTGACCTCTCCCTGCGAGGTCGTATTGAAGCAGAAGGAGTGTGCCGTGCTGCCTTTTCCAAAGATCGCGCTCGCCGCATCGGACTATCCCCGTCTCGAACAGCTCGCCCGCCACGCCGCCCAACGAGGTGATCTGGACGGGATCTTCCTCCTGGGCGAGATCAACCGCGCCGACATCGTGCCGGACGAAATGAACGATCTCGATTCCCGCGTGACTGTTGGATCATGGGTCACTTTTTGCACCAATTGGGGCGTTCCGCGCCGCACCGTGCAACTGGTCTGGCCCGAGGAGTGCTGGTCGGATCCCGCCCGCATCTCGATCCTGTCATCTCTGGGAGCGGCTTTGATCGGCCTGCAGGTCGGCGATCACATGCCGTACCTCGTCGCGGGGTGCCTGAACGTCGTCAGGGTTCAGAGCGTCACGCGATCAAACCCGAACGTGGTCAATCTGTTTCCGGCGGGTCGGCGCAGCACGCCGCTCGACGACGATCCCGGACCCACTGCAGCCTAGGAGACATCAAATGCACAATTTCGAAGCCGAGATTCGACGAGACCAGCCCGCGTTGCCGCCGATCAGGATCGCGGAGGACGATTCGCGGCGTCTCAGCTCGCTGGCGAATTCGACCATGGATCTGTTTCCCAATGTCGCCCAGTTTCTGGCTCGCGAGCTGGACCGCGCGACGGTCGCGGGAGAGAACGACTTGCGCGGCGTGGTCAGGATGGGCTCCAAAGTGACCTATCGCGATGACAAGGGTGCGAGCCGCGAGATCGTGCTGGTCTATCCGCACGAGGCCAACATCGCGCTCAGCCGGATCTCGATCCTGACCCCCGTCGGGGCGGCCCTGATCGGACTCTCGGTGGGACAGCGCATCGCGTTCGAGACGCCGGACAAGCGTATCAGAGGACTGACCGTCCTGGCTGTCTCCGAATCAGAAATGATCGACAGACCCGACCGAGCATGACTCTCTCGCAATGGCGGGCGCGCCGCTCCGGATGCGCCCCTTTGCGAGCGGTGACCTGCCGCACGGATTTGACGGACGACGACCTGGAAGTTGCTCCTGGAAGTTGCTCCTGGAAGTCGCTCCTGGAGTTGCTGCAGCACAACGAATTCGCTTCCGAGCCTCGCTACCATGTTCCGGCAGGCGAACTCACGGGAGCGGCGAGGGCGAGGAGGTCGGCCGTCAGGGAACACCTCGTCGCCCTCCGCAATTGCCCCTCGTCAGGCACGGGAACGGAAACAGCCATGAAGAATATCGGTGCCGGTCAGATTGCCCTGTTGGTTGCGCTCGGAGCCATGTTGATCCTCACGGGCGTCTGGGGATTTTCGGTCTGGGAATCCAGCAGCGGCGTCGAGATGGGCAAGCACGGCTGGATCGCGCTTGGTCTCGGAGCTTTCTTCTCCCTGCTGATCGGCTGCGGGCTGATGGCCCTGATGTTCTTCAGCAGCCGCAGCGGTCACGATGAGGTCGCCGATCCCTTCCGCCGCCGGGACGGCGAGGACAAGTAGCGGCACGTCGGCCAGCATCCTTACCCATTATTCATTTTCCGCGACCGTCTGTCGCTGATCCCGCGCTGAAGGAACGGAGCGGGCAAGCGGCCGTTGCTCCGATATCCTCAACAACATGGAGCCCGACATGACAATGCGCAGAACTTTCGTCGCCCTCGCGGCCGCTGGAGCGATGCTCTCGACTGCAGCTTCGCCGGTGCTCGCGGCGCCCCTGCCGATCGCGAATCCGGGTGCTGACTCCGGCGTGCAGCAGGTGCAGTACCGGCATGGACACGGGCATCGGCATGGCCATTACGGGCATCATCACCGTGGGAACGGCGCGGCCGTGCTTGGCGGCCTTGCGGCCGGTGCAATCATCGGCGGCGCAATCGCCAGCAGCCAGGCTCAAGCCAACGCCACGTCCTACTGTGCGCAGCGCTATCGCTCCTACGATCCCGGCTCAGGAACTTATCTGGGTCACGACGGCCTGCGTCACCCCTGCCCGTGACGCGCGCATGAGCCTTCGGCAGCCTCCTCGCTCTGAGAGAGGCTGCCGACTTTCGGCAAGGGCTTGCGATTCATTCAAAGGCGAAACAAGCGCATCCCGCGCGTCTATTGCACCTCGATATTCGCGTCCTTGATCAGCTTGCGCCAGCGTTCCTCCTCTTGGGCGACATAGCGATCGAGCTGTTCCGGAGCGCTGCCGACCATGATGAGGCCTTCGTTCGCCTCCAGCTTCTTGAAGGCACCGGACTGAACCGCCTTTGCGATGGCTTGATTGAGACGCGCGATCACCGGAGCGGGCGTCCTGGCCGGAGCATACAATCCGTACCAGGATTCGGCGGCGTAGCCGGGCACCCCTGCCTCGGCGACGGTGGGCAATTGCGGAAACGCCGCTGAACGCTCGGCGGATGTGACGGCGAGCGCCCGGAGCTGACCTGCAGCCACCAGCGAGGCCGCACTTGCCACCGTGGTGAACATCACGTCGATCTGCCCGCCCAGGAGATCGCTGATCGCCGGCGCCGCGCCCTTGTAGGGCACCGCCGTCATCTTGACCTTCGCCATCGCATTGAACAGCTCGCCGGCGAGATGCGCCGAGGTGCCGGTGCCGAAGGTTCCGAAATTGAGCTTGCCGGGATTGGCCTTGGCCTCCGCGATCAAATCCGAGATCGAGTTGATCTTGGATGCCGGGTTGACCACGACGATGTTGAACGAGCGCGCGATCAGCGAGATCGCCGCGAAATCCTTGTGTGGATCGAACGGCAGCTTGTTGTAGAGGCTCGGATTGACCGCGTGGGCGAAAGTCGCCATCAGCAGCGAATAGCCGTCAGGCTCGCTGCTCGCCACCGTCTGGGTTCCGATAATGGTCCCGGCGCCCGGCTTGTTCTCGATGATGACAGACTTGCCGAGATCCCCCTGGATCTCCTGCGCTGTGGTTCGCGCCATGATGTCGGTGCCGCCGCCGGCTGCAAAGGGCACCACGATCTTGACGATCTTGTCGGGATATTCCGCGCGCGCCGGCGTCAGTCCGAGCCCTGCGAAGATCGCACAGGAGAGAATGACGAGACCTCGCCAGTGCCGCACGGCGGGAGCTTTCCCACCAGCTTCGTCGTGCTTGATGATATCGCCAATGGCCATCTGGAGATCCCTCCGGTTTTGCTCAGACATTGAGAACAACCAATCCGTCCGCGGCCTTCACGCCCTGGCCCGCCGGCAGCACGAACACCGGATTGATCTCCGCTTCGGAAAGCCGGTCACCGAGCTGCGCAACCATGCGCGAGAACGCGACGACCGCGGCTGCGAGCGCTTCGACATCGCATGCCGGCCAGCCGCGAAAGCCGTCCAGCAACGGCCAGGTGACGAGATCGCGCGCCATCGCCCGCGCCTCGGACAGATCGAGGCCGCCGTTCGGCGGAAGCAGACGCATCGTGGTGTCCTTGAACAATTCGGCCGCGACGCCGCCCATGCCGAGCAGGATCGCGGTTCCCAGGGAATCGCGATGCATTCCGAGAATGATTTCGACGCCACCTGAAATCATCTCCTGAACCAGGAATTGATCGGCCCGCTTCCCGGTCCTGGCCTCGACCTCATCGGCCATCGCCGCCAGGCGGCCGCCGATCGCGTCAGTGGTCAGATTGACCGCGACGCCGCCGACGTCGCTCTTGTGCGCGATCTCGCGCGAGAGGATCTTGAGCACGACTCGGTCGCCGAGACAGCGCGCCGCCTGTTCCGCTTCGCGCGCGGTTGCGACCACCTTCTCCGCTACGACAGGAATCCCAAAGCGTGCGAACAGCGCCTTGGCCTGCGCTTCATCCAGTGGTCCAGCCGGGAAATCGCCGGCATCAACGATCGTCAGGGACGAGGCGGGTGTCTGGACCTGCTCCGGCCTTGCGGCCCGCAACAGCCCATCGAGCGCGGCGGTGCAACTCTCCGCGGAGGTATAGGCTGGGACACCGCGCCGCGTGAGGACGGAGACGACCTCGGGCGCATAGGGACTGACATAGGCAATGACCGGCTTGTCGCTGAGCGGCAAGCAGTCGTGGATGGCGTCGGCCATCAGGGCTGGCGATCCCACGGCCGACGAGCCGGCAATGACCACCAGCGCGTCATAGGACGGACTTGCGAGCAGGATGCGGATGGCGCCGCGCAGCAGCTCCGGCTGCAGGCCGGCCAGGGTCACGTCGATCGGATTGCGATCGAGATTGGCGTGCGAGCCCGACTGCAAGGCCCGCAATTGCGCGGCCGTTTCCGCATCGGGTGCGGGTGTCGTAAAACCGGCGACGCCGAGACTGTCGGATACGATCGTGCCGGCACCGCCGGTCGAGGTGAGGATCGCAACGCGCCGGCCGGAGAGTTTCCGTCCCGCGGCAAGGACGGCAGGAATGTCGAGCAGGTCTTCGAACGTCCTGGCGCGGATCACGCCGAGCTGCCGGAACAAGGCGTCGTACATGCGGTCGGAGCCGGCCAGCGCGCCGGTGTGCGAGACGGCCGCCTGCGCGCCCGCCTCCGATCGCCCGATCTTGAAGGCGACGATGGGCTTGCGGGCGCGGCGCGCCCTCAGGACCGCCTCCCGAAAGCGAAGCGGATTGCGGATCGCCTCGATGTAGAGTGCAATGACTCTGGTCGCATCGTCTTCAGCGAGGACGTCGATGAAATCGGCGAGCTCGAGATCGGCCTCGTTGCTGGTCGACACCAGCTTGGACAACCCAATTCCGCGTGCGGCGGCGCGCGACAACACGGCACCGAGAATCCCTCCGCTCTGCGAGATCAGCCCGATGGCCCCCGCCGGGAAGTGATCCATCGCCAGCGCGCCCGACGCCGACAGCACGATATTGTCGGTGAGATTGACGAGGCCGATCGTATTCGGCCCGAGGATCCGCATGGACCCCGCGGCCTGCATGAGCTGATGCTGGCGCGCGGCACCCTCCGCTCCGGTCTCGGTGAAGCCGCTGGCTAGAACGATTGCCGCGGCAGCCCCCCGCTCGGACAATTCGCGCACCGCGATATGCGCGCGCTCGGCGCCGACGAGGACAAGGCCAACGTCAGGCACATCAGGCAGCGAGGCGACGTCCGCATAGCATTTGAGGCCGCCGATCTCTCCAACCTTCGGATTGACGGGATAGATCTCACCCGCAAAGCCGTGCTTCTGGAGATAGGACACCGGTCGGCCCGACGTCTTCGTCGGATCCGCGGATGCACCGATGATTGCGATGCTGCGCGGCCGGATCAGGCGTTCGATCGCGCTCATCGCTCACTCCTTCGACGAGGATTGCGCGAGGAACGCCGCCACGGCGTCGCGGTGTTCCGCGCTGGTGTAGCAGATGGCCTGCGCCTGGCTGCCGAGATTGAAGATATCGTGCGCGGAATGCTCGAAGGTCTCGTTCAAGATCTTCTTGCTCAGCGCCAGCGCGGTGGGAGACCCCTGAGCCAGCTCGGCCGCCCAGGCCTGCGCGGCCGGCAGCAGCTCGGGCGAGGCCACTTTGCGATCGACGATGCCGAGCGCGAGCGCCTCGTCGGCCTCGACGATTCGGCCGGTGAAGATCAACTCCTTGGCCTTCGCGAGCCCGACCCGGCGCGGCAGGACATACAGCCCGCCGCCGTCGGGGATCAAACCGCGCTTGATGTAGGACCAGGTGAATTTCGAGCGTTCCGTGGCCATGACGAAGTCGCAGGCCAGCGCGGTGTCCGCACCTAAGCCCGCAGCGGCGCCGTTGACGGCGGCAATGGTCGGCTTCGGCAGGCCGAGCAGCAACGACTGCACGTGGTGCACGCCCTGCTGACGGCTCCATCCGTTGAAGGCGACCTCACCCTGCGGCGCCTCGAGCCGGCGTTTCATGCCGCTGATGTCGCCGCCGGCACAGAATGCGTTGCCGCGTCCGGTCAGCACCAGAGCTCTGATGGACCTGTCGCGCGCCACGGTGTCGAGCGCGCTGAGAAACTCGGCGCGCATCTCGTCGCTCATGGCGTTGCGGCGTTCCGGGCGATTGAAGGCGATGGTCGCGACGGCGGCTTCGACGGAAAATTCGATGAGCTGATAGGACATGGCGTTTCCTCGTCAAGCCCGCGCGGCCGGGCATTCTTCTTCCCCCTGCTGATAGCGGCTTGCTCCCGCCGGAGCATCCGCCTAATTCCACTGAGTGGAAATGTTGGCGGAGCTGGGCATGATGCAGGCGCGCAGATATGCGGGCGGGGTTGACGGCAACCGGTCGCTCGAACGAGGGATCGAGATCCTCCGGGCGTTCCGTCCCGGCGTCGACACGCTGGGCAACGGCGAGATTGCGGAGCGATGCGGCTTGCCGCGATCGACGGTCAGCCGGCTGACACGAACGCTGGTCAATTCCGGCATGCTCGACGAGGTCCGTAGCGAGCGGGCCTACCGCCTGGCCGCGTCGGTCGTCAGCATCGGCCACGCGATGCGGACGGGGTCACCGGTGCTCAACGCGATCGGGCCGATGATGCGGGCCGAATCGGCGAGGCGCCGGCTGAACGTCGGGCTAGCGACCGCGGATCGCACCATGATGGTCTATCTGGAATCGATCCGCTACAGCCCGCGCGCGGCGCTGCGCAACGTGGTCGCCGGCCAGCAGGTCCCGATGGATCTGACGTCGCTGGGCCGCGCTTACCTCGCCGGCATTGCAGAGGCCGATCGCGAGCATTTGCTGAAGCAGTTCAAGCGGCGCAGCACGGCCGCCACCAGGGCGCTGCTCGCGGACGTCAGGAGATCGATCAGCTCCGTCGAACGCGACGGCTATTGCGCCGTGTCCTGGCAGCCCGCTGTGCTCGCCGTCGCAACGCCCATCGTGCTGCCCGGGCTTCCGGTCTACGCCCTCAACATGAGTCTGCAAAATGTCGACCGGTCCGATGCGCTGGCGAGCGAACTCGGCGCGTACCTCAACGCCTTTGCAGCGAAGTGCAAGGAGGTGCTGGCGGGCTGAAACGACGCCCCCTTACAGCTTTCCATAAACTCGCGCCGCGACCGCCTTGAGGCGCTCGACCGAGCCGGACTCCGGATGCGGCTTCACCGGCGCGAACAGGATTGAAGCCTGCCTGCCGTTCTTCCAGACATAGATGTTGACGGCGTTGCCGTTGCCCTTGGTGCAGGAATGCTCGCCGAACGCTTCGCTGCCGAACTCGGGGATCGCCACGTGCTTGCAGGGACCCGCGCGCTTCATCATGCCGATGGCGGTGTCGCGCGAGGTCGCGATCACCGCGACGGTCATGGTGTTGGCCTCGCGATCGAACATCATGCAGCTGCCCGCGCCGGTCCGCTGCACCGTCAGCGTGCTCGCGTCGAGAAAGCCGTCGGCATCGGCGGCCGTGAGCCACTCGCAATTGCCGAAGCGCTCGCTGCTCTTGCTCACGCTGCCGACGGCAATGCGCGCGGCTTCGGTGAGCGGTCCGAGCAGCGCATCGTCGGCACGCCGGCCGATCGGATAGACGGTGAGCTGGAGAATATAGTCGCCGGACAAGGCGACCACCGAGGCCTCCTGGCGCTCCGCGCCGGCGGCGCTCGTTCCGCGCTGGCCTTCATCGCCGATCCCCGTCACTGCGCTCAGCTTCATGCGCTCGGCCAGCGTCTTGACGAAGGTGGCGTACAATTCCCTGGCGCGGTCCTTGTCGGGATTGCGGAACACGGAGAGCATCATCGTGTCGCCGCGCCCGGCCTGGTAGATGCAGCCGCGGCCGTCCTGATTGGAGATCAGCGACCATTTGAGCGCCGGCATCGCGCGCGCCAGCTCCTGGGCGCTGATGAACGGGCAGGTCTCTGCCGCGCGCGCGGGGAGCAGCGAGGCGGCTGCGACTCCAAGGAACAAGACGAGGCGGGAGAATAGATGATGGATAGTGCGCATCGGACGAACTTACTATCGAAACGGCGCGCCCGACGAGATGAAACTGAGATGCTACACAAAATCCTATTACGCAGCCCCCGGTGCCTTCGCCACCGTCAGGTCCATTAGGAACTGCTCCATGAGCGGCTTATTGCCAAAACGGCGATAAGAACGCTCTGCCTCCAACGAGAATGTCGGTTGGGCCGCTACCAGGTTTGCCATCGTCAGCTGCGCCGCTTCGATGTCGCCGCGCCGCCCTAGTAGCGCAGCCTGGATTAGCAGGCAGTTGGCATCGCGCGGCGCCCTTACAAGGCATTCGGAGATCACGGCAGCCGACTCGTCGCGACGATCAGCGGCGTAAAGGGCCTGGCCATGCACATAGGCGTAATATTCCGGCGCCATGGGATGAAGGCGACGTGCCCGCTCGGCATTGGCAACGGCGTCCGCGTAGTCCCCGAAACGGACTTGCGCTTTTGCCAATGCCATCATGCTATCCGGGTCATTGGGATTCAGTTCGACGGCGCGCTTGGCGGCCTGCAAGCCGCCCGCATAATCGCCCTGCACCGCCAGCCCGAAGCTGATCACCTGATAGCCGAGCGAGAGGTTGGGATCGAGGCGCACAGCCTGGCGCGCTTCGCTGAGACCTAGTTCCAGCTCATGCGCTGTCGCCCGGCCGTTCGACCTCCTGGCCACATCCGCGATGTAAGTGAGAGCCAAGCCCGCACGGGCGGTGGCATAGGCCGGGTCCATTTCCAGCGCACGCTGATACATGCCGCGTGCCTCCATAAGTGCTTCCGCATCCTGGACGCCATGCCGGTATCGATGACGCGCCCGCAGGAGAAGATCGTAAGCCTGAAGATTGTCGGTCGGACGTTGCGCGGCAGCAATGGCTTCACTTCGGCCGATATACGGCGCGAGCTGGGCGACGATTTCCGTGGTCAGCTCGCTTTGTACCGTGAAGACGTCGGCAACCTGCCTGTCGAAGCTGCGCGACCAAAGGTGCGCGCCCGATTTCACGTCGATCAGCTGCGCCGAGACGCGAAGCCGGTCCCCCTCGCGGCGCGCGCTGCCTTCTACCACGTAGGAAACGCCCAGCTTTGCTCCGAGCTTGCGCATATCGCTTTCTTGCCCGCGCACGGCATATGTGGAGTCGCGCGCGATGATCTGAAGCTCGGAATTCCTTGCAAGCGCCGTGGTCACATCCTCGGTCAGCCCGTCTGCAAAGTACGACTGGTCGCCGCCCATGGCCGCAAAGGGCATGACCGCAACTGACGGCCGCGGGTCGGCGCGGGTCTGGTCGAACAACAGGGCGGCCGGGAGCCGGCTGACCATCGCCGCCAGGGAAAGCGGCTGGATTTGGGTGCCGATGAGGACAAGGGCTATTGCGGCGACGCCATACGACCAGCGCGCAGCGGTACCGTGTAGAACGCGCGGAATTTTTCGCCAGCGAGACCACGAAGATTGCGCGCGCCGTACCCGGTAGACATTAAGACGCTCGGGAATGTTTTTGGCGCGCCTGCGGCCCACACGCGCGAACACCTCGCCGCGATTGCGGTCTGCGGCCATGACGACAGCGCCGCTGACAAAGATGCTACCGGGATCGGCCATCGCCTCAAGCCGTGTGGCGACATTGACGCCGTCGCCGTACATATCGCCATTATCCTCGATGACATCACCGAGGTTGATGCCTATGCGCAGCTCAAACGGGGCGTTGTCGAACCCTTGCTGGATGGCAGTGCCCGCATCAACGGCTTCGTTGACGCTGGGAAACATCGCCAGAAAGCCGTCCCCGGTCATCTTGAAGATGCGTCCGCCATGCTGCGCGACCGTGGGCTCGATCAGATTGTCGAAGACCGTGCGCAGCTCTTTATAGGTGGAGGCCTCGTTTTCGGCCATCATCAGGCTGTAGCTGACGATGTCGGCGGCCATGATCGCGGCGAGCTTGCGTTCCATCAACGGTTTCCCTGTACAGGGCCAGGCACAAACTGGCGTTGCGGACATTCGACGCCAGCTTGAAACTAAACCGTCCGACCCGCATACGGGTATCAACACAGCTCATATGTGCGTGAGTGATGAGCCCCCTCCCCGGCGGCGTGCAGGCAGCGGCGCTCCGCGCAGACGGCTGATCCTGAGTTTCCCTGCGGGTTCCCAGGGTTAGAAACGGCGGCTGCTGGCGTTCGCCGTTCCATACCGACGCGGCGCGCAGGGAACGCTTCGAACGTCCCCGGCCGATTCGCAGGCTGATGCTCCATCCACACCATGAGCGGCTACAGCTCATGGTAGTGAGGCCGGCGCCGGGTCAGCGCCGGGCCGACGTCATCGCCCCTGATATTCGGCCCAGCAATCCGCCGTTTCATAGACGCGGACCGCCGAGAGCTGCGAGAGGCTCGGCTGCAACCGGTCCCAGATCCAGATCGCGATATTCTCGGCGGTCGGGTTCTCCAGCCCTTTGACCTCGTTCAGGCAGTGATGGTCCAGCGCCTCCAGGATGCCGGCGAAGCATTTTTCGATATCGAAGAAATCGGCGACGAAGCCGGTGTGCGGGTCGACCGGCCCGTCCAGCTGGACCTCGACCCGGTAGGAATGTCCATGCAGCCGGTGGCATCGATGGGTCTCGGGCACGTTCGGCAGCCGATGCGCCGCCTCGAACTTGAACGCCTGCGATATCTTCATTCCGCTCCTCACACGGCGAAGCCATCCGGTCTCGGCCCGTCTGGCGACCAGATGCTGCTTTGTCCTGACCTTCGTCGAAGAATGGCGCGCCCGGAACGATTCGAACGTCCGACCCTCAGATTCGTAGTCTGATGCTCTATCCAGCTGAGCTACGGGCGCGTGTTTCGCAAACAGCGCGGGCATAGCCCGCGACGCAGCCCCCGGCGGAGCCGGAGGGGGTGCGAAAGAGCGCTCTGACTAACCGCTCTTGTCCCGATTGGCAAGGTCCGGGATGGGGAGATTTTTGCAGATCTCTACGTCATTCCGGGGCGACGCGAAGCGGCGAGCCCGGAATCCATAACCACCAGCCGGGGTTATGGATTCCGGGCCTGGCCCTTCGGGCCATCCCGGAATGACGGAAGCAAAGAAATTGCCGCCCACTCGGCCGCTGGCCGACTAGGCCCGCTGCCGCTCGTTGCGGATGGAGAGCAGCTCCACGGGGCGGTCCGGGATGACGATACGGAAGGTGGCGCCGATGGTGCCTTCGACCAGGTGGATCTCGCCGCCATGGGCGCGAACCAGCTCGGCGGCGATGGCAAGGCCAAGGCCGCTGCCGCCGGGACGGCCCGAAGTCTGGAAGGCCTCGAACAGGCGCTCCCGCGTCTTCGGGGGCACGCCGGGACCGGTGTCGGAGACCTCGAGGATCGCCACCGCGCCTTCGCGCTTTCCGGTGATCCGGATCTGCTGCGGACCGCCGTCGCCGGAGGAATGACTCTCCAGCGCCTGGGCGGCGTTGCGGACGAGGTTGAGCAGCACCCGGAACAGTTGGTCGGGATCGGCATCGACCGCCAGCCCGCGCTCGATTGCGGCAACCCAGGCGATCGAGGCGTCGGAGGCGAGGCCTGCGGTCTCGCGCACCTCCAGCACGACCGGCTCGATCAGGATCATGCGGCGGTCGGGCGCGGCCTCCTGGGCACGGCCGTAGGACAGCGTGGACTGGCAGAAGGCGATGGCGCGCTCGAGCGAGCGCACCAGCTTGGGTGCAAAGCGCTGCACCCGCGGATCCGGCACGCTGGCGAGCTGGTCCGACAGCAGCTGAGCCGAGGCCAACAGATTGCGCAGATCGTGGTTGATCTTGGACACGGCAAGACCGAGGGCGGCGAGCCGGCTCTTCTGATGCAGCATCGACATCAGATCGCGCTGCATGTCCGACAATTCCCGCTCGGCGACCCCGATCTCGTCGCTGCGTTGGCTCGGCACGATGATTCCCGCCGAGCTTTCGGGATTCTCGTGGAAACCGACCAGGCTCGCGGTCAGCCGCCGCATCGGGCGCACGAAGAGATAATGAAGCGCGAGATAGACGAGGCCGGCGGTCAGCGCCGCGATGACCAGCGCGACCACCACGAGGTTGCGGGAGAAGCGGTACATCTGCTGCCGCAGCGGCAGCTCGTCGGTGACGACCTCCATGAACTGGGCCGTGCCGACGCCGGGCCCGACGATCCGGATGGCCTGGTTGCCGGTCTCCAGCATCATCCGGAACGAGCCGGTGATCGCCTCCCATGCCGTCATGTCGCGCAGGTCGATATCATGCTCGATGGTGGCGGGAAGGTTGTCGCTGGCGAGCAGCCGGCGCTGCTGGCCCATCTTGATGGCAACCGCGCGGGCATTGATGCTCTTGAGGATCTGGCGCGACAGCGAATCGGGAACCATGCCGAGCGGCGCGGCATCCAGCACCAGCGCCGCTGTGTTCGCCGCCGCGACGCGGTCGTTCAGCCGGTTGACCCAGAAATTGGCAATGGCGGGCACATAGAGCAGGACCGCCGCGATCATCACCAGGGGAACGGTCAGCAGCAGCAGCTTGCCCGACAGCCCGAGGCCGCCGCGGGAGCGCATCACCGGCTGCTCCGGCTGATCCTGATCCTGGATCGGCTGGCGGTCTGTCGCTGCCACGAAATTCGCCCTCGCTGCCTGGCGGGTGAAGGATTGGCTGTAGAAGGATGCGACCCAGCCCCGGCCCGGTCAAATTACAGATCGCTAATCTGCCGAGGTGGGATGTAAGCGCTGATATGGCTACTCGCCACCTCAAGGGTTAAAAACCCCGCACAAACAGCGATATTCACGAAAATCGCGCGCTTGTGCGGCGTTGACGAAAACAAGGCGCTCGCTTATAAGCCGCGCAAATTGTCCGCGATGACCCGGTGCGACACCGGGAGCGGCTCTCTTGGGGCCGGAAAAGGGCCCGTTTTGGGCCGCATCTTCCGGACTTTACCATCAATTCTACAGGCAAATTGCCCGGTCAGCGGAGAAAAACCCGTGAAGCGGACTTATCAACCCAGCAAACTGGTGCGCAAGCGCCGTCACGGTTTCCGTGCCCGTCTCGCCACTGCCGGCGGCCGCAAGGTTCTCGCCGCCCGCCGCGCGCGCGGTCGCAAGCGTCTGAGCGCCTGAGCCAGACCCCCTTTTGGGATTTCATCATGGATCGGCTGAGGCAGCGGGCGGATTTCCTCGCCGTTGCCAATGGCGCGCGGGTGAACAATCCTGCGTTCGTCCTGCAAAGCCTTGACCGTCGAAGTCTTGCCCGCGATGACGACGGCCCGGTCCGGATCGGCTTCACGGTCACCAAAAAGAACGGCAACGCCCCCGAGCGCAATCGCATCCGGCGCCGGCTTCGCGAATTGGTGAAGCGGCTCGATCCGGTGTCGATGCAACCCCATCATGATTATGTGCTGGTCGGCCGAAGGGACGCGCTCTCGCGCCCCTTCGCCACCATGCTCGACGATCTGCGCATAGCGTTCACGAAGCCCGCGCGGCATACGGCCAAAGCGCGCGGCCACAGGCCGGGTCCCGCCGCAGCGACCAGCCGCAAACCAGATTGATGACGAGACAATCGAGATGACCGACAATCGTAACACCATCCTCGCCGTCATTCTGTCCGGCCTGGTGCTGATCGCGTGGCAATATTTCTACAACGTGCCGCAGATGGAGAAGCAGCGCGCCCAGCAGCAGACGCAGGCCGAGCTGCAGAAGGGCAGCACGCCCCAGCCGAGCGCGTCCGCGACGCCAGGCGGCGCGCCGGCGACGCCAGGCGGCGCGCCGCAGCCCGGCGCGGCCCAGCCGTCGACGCCGGCGGTGAACCAGGTCCAGCCGGTCGTCGCCCGCGAGACCGCCATTGCAGCCAGCCCGCGCGTGAAGATCGAGACGCCGCGGATCGTCGGCAGCATCTCGCTGAAGGGCGGCCGCATCGACGACATCGCGCTGGTGCAATATCGCGAGACGGTCGATCCGAAATCGCCGCCGATCGTCCTCTATTCGCCCTCGGGCACGGCGGAGCCCTATTACGCCGAATTCGGCTGGGTTGCGGCGACAGGCGTGACGGCAAAGATGCCGGATGCGCAGACCGTCTGGCAGCAGGAGGGCGGCGGCAGCCTGACGCCGTCGACGCCCGTGGTGCTGAAATGGGACAATGGCGACGGCCTGACCTTCCGCCGCACCATCGCCGTCGACGACCATTATCTTTTCACGGTCAAGGACGAGGTGAACAACGTCGGCAATGCGCCTGTCACGCTCTATCCGTTCGCGCTGATCTCGCGCCACGGCGCGCCGCAAGTTTCCGGCTATTACATCCTGCATGAAGGCCTGATCGGCTATCTCGGCGACGAGAAGCTGAAGGAATATGCCTACAAGCAGGTCGACGAAGCCAAGCAGGTGAATTTCAACAACGTCACCAATGGCTGGCTCGGCATCACCGACAAGTACTGGGCCTCGGCGCTGCTGCCCGACACCAATGCGCGGCTGCAGGCGCGGTTCTCGTCGAACCCCGTCGGCAAGGTTCACACCTATCAGACCGACTATCTGCTCGACCCCGTCACGGTCGCGATCGGCGGCACCGCGACGGCGAACGCGCGGCTGTTCGCCGGCGCCAAGGAAGCCGGCGTGGTCGGCATCAACTTCCCGCTCGCCGGCCATGGCGGCTACAACAAGGAGCTCGGCCTCAACCATTTCGATCTGCTGATCGACTGGGGCTGGTTTCACTTCCTCACCAAGCCGATGTTCCTCGGCCTCGACTTCTTCTTCCGCTTCTTCGGCAATTTCGGCATCTCGATCCTGCTCGTCACCGTGATCGTGAAGCTGTTGTTCTTCCCGCTGGCGAACAAGTCCTACGCCTCGATGGCGAAGATGAAGTCGGTCCAGCCCCAGCTGCTGGCGCTGAAGGAGCGCTACCCCGACGACAAGGTGAAGCAGCAGCAGGAGATGATGGAGATCTACCGCAAGGAGAAGATCAATCCGGTCGCCGGCTGTCTGCCCGTGCTGATCCAGATCCCGGTGTTCTTCGCGCTCTACAAGGTGCTGTTCGTCACCATCGAGATGCGGCACGCGCCGTTCTACGGCTGGATCAAGGACCTCTCGGCGCCGGATCCGACCAACCTGTTCAACCTGTTCGGACTGATCCCGTTCGATCCGACCACGATTCCGGTGTTCGGCCATTACCTCGCGCTCGGCATCTGGCCGATCATCATGGGCATCACGATGTGGTTCCAGATGAAGCTGAACCCGACGCCGCCGGATCCGACGCAGCAGATCATCTTCAACTGGATGCCGCTGATCTTCACCTTCATGCTGGCGGGCTTCCCCGCGGGCCTCGTGATCTACTGGGCCTGGAACAATCTGCTCTCGGTGGTCCAGCAGAGCTACATCATGCGCCGCAACGGCGTGAAGGTTGAGCTGTTCGACAATCTCAAGGCGACCTTCGCGCGGAAGGCGACGTAGGTCTCCGTCAGCAGGTGTCCGCTCACGTCATGCGGGCACCATGCCTCCACATCGTCATGCCCGGGCTCGTCCCGGGCATCCACGTTTTGGAAGCGCGCCCAGTCACAAGACGTGGATGGCCGGGACCAGCCCGGCCATGACGAAAGGATAGAGTCTTCGCATGACCGACGACAAAGATGCGAAGCTGATCGAGGCCGGGCGCAAGCTGTTCGCCCGCGACTGGCAGTTCATCTGGGCCTCGCCCTCGATCCAGACGCTGCCGCCGATGGCGGGGCTGGAGGTCGCCTTTGCCGGCCGCTCCAATGTCGGCAAGTCGAGCCTGATCAACGCGCTCACGGGGCGCAACGCGCTGGCGCGCACCTCGCACACGCCGGGCCGCACCCAGGAGCTGATCTTCTTCGAGGTCCCCGGGAAGACCGACCTGCGTCTCGTCGACATGCCCGGCTACGGCTATGCCAAGGCGCCGAAGAGCCAGGTCGCGTCCTGGACCGAGCTGATCCACAAATTCCTGCTCGGACGCGCCAGCCTCGCCCGCGTCTACGTACTGATCGACGCGCGCCATGGACTGAAGGACGTCGATCTCGAAGTGCTGGACACGCTCGATCGCTCCGCCGTCAGCTACCAGATCGTTCTGACCAAGGCCGATCAGGTGAAGGCGTCCGAGCTGCAGGCGCGCATCGCCGAGACCGAGGCCGCGCTGGCCAAACATCCGGCCGCGTTCCCGAACGTGCTCGCGACATCGTCGCGCAGTGCGACCGGCATGGAGAGCCTGCGCGCCGCGATGGCGAAGCTCTTGGAAGAGCGAAGCAAGTAATGCCGGCCCATCGCCTCCTGATCGGGCTTGCCGGATTGATGGGCGCCGCCGGCGTCGCGCTGGCCGCGGCCTCCGCCCACGGCGCGGATGCGAGCCGGCTTGCCACGGCGAGCGCCATGCTGCTGTTTCATGCAACGGCCATCCTTGCGACCACAGCGCTGCTCGCGCGCGGCCTTCTGCATGGCGGAATTGGCCTCGTCGCCGCATTCGGCCTCGCGAGCGGCGCCGCGTTGTTCGCGGGCGACCTCACCTTGCGGCAATATGCCGGGCATTCACTGTTTCCGATGGCGGCGCCGACCGGCGGAACGGTGATGATCGCGGGCTGGCTGGCGCTGACGCTGGCGGCGGTGGCGACGAGGAAGTAGCGCTCGTGCCCCGGACGCAGCGCAGCGCGTGAGCGGTGCGCTGCTGAGCCGGGGCTCATGTGGCTTTTTGGGTCCCGGCTCTGCGGCGCGTCACTGCGTGCCGCACCGCGTCCGGGACACGCGATCGCATGCCAGCCACACTTTGCGCCGCGCCCGCCAATCGGATAGAACGCGCACCGACCGTCCCGCCAGCGAGACCGCGACATGACCGACATCTCCCCGCTCGACCAGGCCCGCATCCTGTCCGAAGCGCTGCCGCATATGCAGCAATATGACGAGGAAACCATCGTTATCAAATATGGCGGCCATGCCATGGGCGACGAGGAGACCGCGAAGAACTTCGCCCGTGACATCGTGCTGCTGGAGCAGACCGCGATCAATCCCGTCGTGGTGCATGGCGGCGGACCGCAGATCGCGACCATGCTGAAGCGCCTCGGCATTCAGTCGGAATTCGCGGCCGGCCTGCGCATCACCGATGCCGCGACCATCGAGATCGTCGAGATGGTGCTCGCCGGCTCCGTCAACAAGCAGATCGTCGGCTACATCAACGAGGCCGGCGGCAAGGCCGTCGGGCTGTCGGGCAAGGACGGCAACATGGTGAAGGCGTCGAAGACGACGCGCACCATCGTCGACCCGGGCTCCAACATCGAGAAGGCGATCGATCTCGGCTTCGTCGGCGACCCCGAGAAGGTCGATCTCACGCTGCTCAACCAGCTGATCGGCTACGAGCTGATCCCGGTGCTGGCGCCACTCGCGACCTCCAAGGACGGCCAGACGCTGAACGTCAACGCCGACACCTTTGCCGGTGCGGTCGCCGGCGCACTGAAGGCCAAACGCCTGTTGCTGCTCACCGACGTGCCGGGCGTGCTCGACAAGTCGAAGAAGCTGATCCCGCAATTGTCCGTCAAGGATGCGCGCAAGCTGATCGCCGACGGCACCATTTCCGGCGGCATGATCCCGAAGGTCGAGACCTGCATCTACGCGCTGGAGCAGGGCGTCGAAGGCGTCGTCATCATCGACGGCAAGATGCAGCATGCGGTGCTGCTCGAGCTGTTCACCAACCAGGGCACGGGAACGCTGATCCACAAGTGATGCGGGAGACGCCACGCACGAGAGCCGTCATGCCCGGGCTTGTCCCGCCTGCGCGGCCGAAGCCGGTTCGGCGCGGCGAAGGCCCGGGCATCCACGACCTTTCTTCTCGTGGCAAAGACGTGGATGGCCGGGTCAAGCCCGGCCGTGACGACGCGAGAGAGCGTCATCCACATCGCTCCCGCCTCACCCGATTCCTGATGACGCTGCCGGCCGCGGCCGTCTCGTTTTTCTTCTCCTCCGCCCCGGCCTTCGCCGACCTCAAGATCTGCAACCGCATGTCCTATGTGGTCGAGGCCGCGATCGGCATCGACGACAAGGCGGCGACCGCGACGCGCGGCTGGTTCAGGATCGATCCCGCCACCTGCCGCGTGGTTGTGCAGGGCACGCTGACCGCCGACCGCATCCTGCTCAACGCCCGCGCGCTCGGCGTCTATGGTGCCTCCCCGATCCCGCAGAGCGGCCGCGACATGCTCTGCGTCGCCCAGGACAATTTCGTCATCGCGGCCGCCCGGCAATGCCGCACCGGCCAGGCCCAAGCCGCCTTCACGCAAGTGACGCCGACGCAAGCCGCGGACGGCCACCTCGTCGCCTACCTTGCCGAGGATTCCGAATATGACGACGAGCAGGCGCGGCTTGCCGGCATCCAGCGCCTGCTGGTGATCGCAGGCTATGACGCCGCGCCGATCGACGGCGTCGACGGGCCGAAGACCCAAGCCGCGCTGTCCGCGTTCCTGAAGAGCCGCGGCCTGTCGTCGGACATCGTGGGCTCGCCGAGCTTCTTCAAGACCATGGTCGATGCGGTGCAGACGCCGTCTGCGGCCGGCCTCACCTGGTGCAACGACACGCCGCACAAGGTGATGGCGGCGATCGCGACCGACGACGGCAAGTCCGTCACCAGCCGCGGCTGGTATCGCATCGATCCCAAGACCTGCTTGCACCCCGACGTGACTGGCCAACCGAAACAGATCTTCAGCTTCGCGGAGGCCGTCGACGCCGACAACCGCACCGTTAAGCTGAAGGACAGGCCGCTGAATTGGGGCGGCGACCGGCAGCTGTGCACGCGCGAGACCAAGTTCGAGACCAATGAGCAGACCGATTGCGGCGCGCGCGGATTTGCGGCAACGGGCTTTGGTACGGTCGACATGTCCAGCGGCGGCAAGACGCTGCGCTTTGCGGTGCCGTGATGGGTGTCATGACAAGCCCGCAAGCTTCAACAAGCTCCGCTGTCGTCCCCGCGAAGGCGGGGACCCATAACCCCAAGGGAGTGGTTGTGGCGCGAAGCTGGCAACCCCGAGTCTTCGCCCAACGCCTCCCTGTGGTTATGGGTCCCGGGCTCGCGCTTCGCGCGCCCCGGGATGACGAGTCGAGAATGTTGATATGAATTCCCCCCGCACCTTCGACCACGTCGACACCTGGGTGTTCGACCTCGACAACACGCTCTATCCGCATCACGTCAACCTGTGGCAGCAGGTCGATGCGCGGATCG
Source organism: Bradyrhizobium sp. WBOS08 (assembly GCF_024585125.1). NCBI lineage: Bacteria > Pseudomonadati > Pseudomonadota > Alphaproteobacteria > Hyphomicrobiales > Nitrobacteraceae > Bradyrhizobium > Bradyrhizobium sp. WBOS08. The sequence goes on from NZ_CP028988.1 coordinate 2,002,808, forward strand.
GGGAGTTCGTGTGCAACTGGCTGAATGTCGGCCCGGAAGAAGCACGCAACATCCAGAAGGATTATTACCGGCGCTTCGGCACCACCATGCGCGGCATGATGACCCTGCATGGCGTTTCCGCCGACGACTATCTCGCCTACGTCCACAAGATCGACCACTCGCCGCTGGAGCCGAACCCCGCGCTCGGCGAAGCCATCGCAAGATTGTCCGGGCGCAAGCTGATCCTGACCAACGGCTCGGTCGACCACGTCGATGCGGTGCTGGCGCGACTCGGCTTCGCCGGCCATTTCGACGGCGTGTTCGACATCATTGCCGCCGAGTTCGAGCCGAAGCCGGCGGCGCAGACGTATCGGAAATTCCTCTCCGACCATTCGGTCGATCCGACCCGCGCCGCCATGTTCGAGGACCTCGCCCGCAACCTCACCGTCCCGCACGCGCTCGGCATGACCACGGTGCTGGTGGTGCCGGACGGCACGAAAGAGGTGGTGCGCGAGGACTGGGAACTGGAGGGCCGGGACGCCGTCCATGTCGACTACGTCACGGATGACCTGGCGGGGTTTTTGGGCGGACTGTCCCACCCCAAGTAGCCGTCATACCCCGCGAAGGCGGGGTATCCAGTGGTCACCGCCATCTCGATTCATCACGACCGCCGCGGCGTGCTGGATCACCCGCTTTCGCGGGTGATGACACCGAACCAAGCTTGACTCCGCCCCGCCAAATCCCGAAAAAGCGCCTCAATCCACCAAAATTCCCGTTTCCCAGAGGAAATCCCGATGTCCCTGTCCGCCCTCGAATCCACCATCAACAGCGCCTTCGACGCGCGTGACGGCATTTCGACCTCGACCAAGGGCGAGGTGCGCGAGGCCGTGGACCAGGCGCTGGAGACCTTGGACAAGGGTGAGGCGCGCGTTGCCGAGCGCGGCACCGATGGCAAGTGGAAGGTCAATCAATGGCTGAAGAAGGCGGTGCTGCTCTCGTTCCGCCTCAACGACATGGGCGTCATCAATGGCGGCCCGGGCAAGGCGACCTGGTGGGACAAGGTGCCCTCGAAGTTCGAGGGCTGGGGCGAGAACCGTTTTCGCGATGCCGGTTTTCGCGCGGTGCCGGGCGCCGTTGTCCGCCGCTCGGCCTTCATCGCCAAGAACGTCGTGTTGATGCCGTCCTTCGTCAACCTCGGCGCCTATGTCGATGAGAGCACCATGGTCGACACCTGGGCCACCGTCGGCTCCTGCGCGCAGATCGGCAAGCGCGTGCACATCTCCGGCGGCGCCGGCATCGGCGGCGTGCTCGAGCCGCTGCAGGCCGAGCCCGTGATCATCGAGGACGATTGCTTCATCGGCGCGCGCAGCGAGGTCGCCGAGGGCGTGATCGTGCGCAAGGGCGCGGTGCTGTCGATGGGCGTGTTCCTGGGCGCCTCGACCAAGATCGTCGACCGCGAGACCGGCGAGATCTTCATGGGCGAAGTCCCCGAATATGCGGTGGTGGTGCCCGGCGCCTTGCCCGGCAAGCCGATGAAGAACGGCCAGATCGGACCCAGCACCGCCTGCGCCGTCATCGTCAAGCGCGTCGACGAGCGCACGCGCTCGAAGACCAGCATCAACGAGCTGCTGCGGGATTGACGGGAATTTCTCCTCCTCCCCCTCTCCCCGTTCTGAACATTCTTACGGGGAGAGGGTTGGGGTGAGGGGCCCCACACGCTGGATCGTCGAGAGACCTGTACCCCCTGACAAGCGGCACCAGCCTGCCCCGTCGAACCGACCTCCCCTTCATCGCGACCAATCTTCGGGCGGCCCCGTTCCGCCCGGAGCCGCTCGCATGGACTGGACCTGGTATCTCTTCCGCTTCGACGGCCGCATGGGGCGCGCCGGGTTCTGGTGCTGCCTGATCTCTGTCCTGTGCGGCACGATCCTGCTGTTCTTCCTCTGCCTGGGCGTCATGGCCGCGCTCGGCAGCGAGGTCAAATCCTTCAATCTGAATGCTGACGACGTCTTCAATATCGTCGATCCCGCGGCCTATCGATGGTCGCTGCTGGACAATCTGCCGGTGCTGCTGCTCAAGCTGGCCGCAACCGGGCTGATGCTCTGGATCTATCTCGCGATCGTCGTGAAGCGCCTGCATGACCGCGACAAGAGCGCATGGTGGCTGCTCGCCTATTTCGTGCTTCCAGGCCTCTACGCGCAGTTCGAGGATCGCCTTCCGGACACCTACTGGATGCTGCCGCTCGGGCTGGGCAGCGTGGTCCTCTCCGTCGCCGCTTTTGTCGAGACCGGATTCCTGCGCGGCACCAAGGGGCCCAACCGGTACGGTCCCGATCCGAAAGCCGAGGACGATTCCGCACCCGCGGCGATCTCCGCAAGAGGCTGGGACCAGAGCCGCGAGATCGAAATTGTCCCGCGCCATGCTAGCCCACCCGGCGGCATGCATGTTAAGCGGGGCGCATGACCGATGCTCTGTCCATTGCCCGCGACCTCATCCGCTGCCCCTCGGTGACCCCTGAAGATGCCGGTGCGCTCGGGGTGCTCGAAAAAGTCCTCGGCGCTGCCGACTTCACCTGTCACCGCGTGACGTTCAGCGAGCCGGGCACGGCCGACGTCGACAATCTCTATGCGCGGATCGGCACCGAAGGGCCGCACATCACCTTTGCCGGCCACACCGACGTGGTGCCGCCTGGCGACGAGAGCGCCTGGAGCGTCGGTGCCTTCTCCGGCGAGGTGAAGGACGGCGTCCTGCACGGCCGCGGCGCGGTCGACATGAAGGGCGGCATCGCCTGCTCGGTCGCGGCGGTGCTGGAGCATCTCGCCGCCAACGGCGGCCAGCCGCGTGCCGACGGCAAGGGCTCGATCTCGTTCCTGATCACCGGCGACGAGGAAGACGTCTCCATCAACGGCACCATCAAGCTGCTCAAATGGGCCGCCGCGCGCGGCGAGACGTTCGACCATTGCGTGCTCGGCGAGCCCTCCAATGTCGAGACGCTCGGCGACACCATCAAGGTCGGCCGCCGCGGCTCGCAATCCGGCACGCTCGTCGTCGACGGCGTGCAGGGTCACGTCGCCTACCCGCATCGCGCTTCCAATCCGGTGCCGGACATTTCGCGGCTGATCGTAGCGATCTCCGACGAGCCGCTCGACCATGGCAGCGCGCAATTCCAGGCCTCCAATCTCGAGTTCGTCTCGGTCGACGTCGGCAACAAGGCCTTCAACGTCATCCCCGGCGAGGCGCGCGCCAGATTCAACATCCGCTATAACGACAATCACACCCAGGCGAGCTTGCGCGAGCTGGTCGAGACGCGCCTCGCCAAGGCCTGCGGCAACCGCATCAAGGCCCGCATCGTCTGGGAGCCCTCGAACTCCAACGTGTTCGTGACCAAGCCGGGTGCGTTCACCGATCTTGCTGTGTCCGCGATCGAGGAGGTGACGGGGCGCAAGCCGGAGCTGTCGACGTCGGGCGGCACGTCGGATGCGCGCTTCATCTCCAGCTATTGCCCGGTGATTGAGTTCGGGCTGGTCGGACAGACCATGCACCAGGTCGACGAGCGCGTGCCGGTTGCCGATCTGGAGAAGCTGACGCGGGTCTATCGCGGGATCTTGGCAAGGTATTTTGCTTAAGGCACTACTCGCCGCCCAACCCACCGCCGTTGCGGAGCGGGCGCTAGTCTAATAATCCACCTTCATCAAATACAGCCCCTCCGGCGGCGCGACGATGCCGCAGGCGGCGCGGTTGCGGGCGGCGAGGGCCGCGGAGAGATCGTCGGCAGTCCAGCGGCCCTCGCCCACCCACACCAGCGATCCCACCATCGAGCGGACCTGGCTGTGCAGGAACGAGCGCGCCGAGGTGACGATCGTGATCTCGCGACCGTCACGCGTGACGTCGAGCTGGTCGAGCGTCTTCTCCGGCGATTTGGCCTGACACTCGGTATCGCGGAAGGTGGTGAAATCATGCTTGCCGAGCAGGCGCTGGGCTGCCGCATGCATCGCCTCGGCATCGAGCTTGCGCGGCACGCGCCAGGCGTGGCCGGCGTCGAGCGCGAGATTGGCGCGCGTGTTGATGACGCGATAGCGGTAGTGCCGCTTCACCGCCGAGAAGCGCGCCTCGAAGCTGTCGGGCACGATCTCGGCCTCGAGCACCGCGATCGGATGCGGGCGCAGATGCGCGTTGAGCCCGTCGCGAAGACGGCCCGGCGGAAACTGCTTGTCGACGTCGACATGCGCGACCTGGCCGCGCGCATGCACGCCGGCATCGGTGCGGCCGGCGCCATGCACCCGCAGATCCGCCCCCGTCATCGCCTTCACGGCCGCTTCCAGCGCGCCCTGCACCGAGGGCAGCGTGTTCTGCACCTGCCAGCCGAAGAACGGCGCGCCGTCATATTCGATGGTGAGCTTGTAGCGGGGCATTTTATCCAGTTTCACTGTCATTGCCCGCGAAGGCGGGCAATCCAGTACTCCGCAGCCTATCCGTTCAGCCGAGAAGCTCGGCGTACTGGATACCCCGCCTGCGCGGGGTATGACAGTGTCAGGTGAATTTGGCTCCCGCCTTCAACGGCACGCCGCGCAGGAAGTCGGCGGCCTGCATCCGGCCCTTGCCCTCGCGCTGGAGCTCGACGATGCGGATCGCGCCCTCGCCGCAGGCGACGGTGAGATGATCGCCGAGCACCGCGCCCGGCTCGCCCGCGCCTTGCGCCAGCTGACAGCGCAAGATCTTGACGCGCGCGTTCTCCAGCTCGGCCCAGGCGCCGGGAAACGGCGACAGGCCGTGGATGTGGCGCAGCACCTCGTGCGCCGGCTTGCGCCAGTCGATCCGCGCCTCGGCCTTGTCGATCTTGGCGGCATAGGTGACCCCGTCCTCGCTCTGCTTCCTGAGCTGGAGCCCGCCGCGATCGAGCGCGGCCATCGCCCGCACCATCAGATCGGCACCGAGACGCGAGAGCCGATCGTGCAGCTCCGCCGCCGTCATGTTGTCGGTGATCGCGAGCCGCTCGGCCATGGCGACGTCGCCGGTATCGAGACCGACATCCATCTTCATCACCATCACGCCGCTCTCGGCATCGCCGGCCATGATCGCGCGGTTGATCGGCGCCGCGCCGCGCCAGCGCGGCAGCAGCGAGGCATGCAGATTGTAGCAGCCGAGTTTCGGCGCATCGAGGATCGCCTGCGGCAGGATCATGCCGTAGGCGACCACGACGGCGGCATCCGCCTCGAACGCACTGAACTCGTCGAGCGCCTCCTGGGTTTTCAACGTCTTCGGCGTCAGCACGGGCACGCCGAGCTTTCGCGCGGCTTCCTCGACCGGGGTCGGCTGCAATTGCAGCCCGCGCCGTCCGCCCGGCTTCGGCGCACGGGTGTAGACGGCCACGATTTCATGGCCATGCGCGACCAGCTCGAGCAGCGTCGGCACGGAGAAATCGGGCGTGCCCATGAAGATGAGGCGGAGGGGCATGTGACGAGACAATCCTCGAACAACAAGCAAGGTACTCGTCATGGCCGGGCTTGTCCCGGCCATCCACGTTCTTCCTGCTCGGAGCCGCAAAGAACGTGGATGCCCGGCACAAGGCCGGGCATGACGGCGGAGGACGTGGCCTACTCGCCGGCGCGCTTGGCGGCCTTCTCGAACTTCTTCATGACGCGGTCGCGCTTGAGCTTGGAGAGATAATCGACGAACAGCACGCCGTTGAGATGGTCGATCTCGTGCTGGATGCAGGTGGCATAGAGGCCTTCGGCGTCCTCCTCGTGCACCTTGCCGTCGAGATCGGTGAAGCGCACGCGCACCTTCGCCGGGCGCTCGACCTCCTCGTAATATTCGGGGATCGAGAGGCAGCCTTCTTCGTAAACAGAGAGTTCCTCCGAGGCCGCGATGATCTCCGGATTGATGAAGACGCGCGGCAGCGGCTTGGTCTCGCCGTTTTCGTCGCGCTTGGCGAGATCCATGGTGATCAGCCGCAGCGGCTGCGCGACCTGAATCGCGGCGAGGCCGATGCCGGGCGCGTCGTACATGGTCTCGAACATGTCGTCGGCAAGCTTGCGGATCTCCGAGGTGACCTTCTCGATCGGCTTGGAGACCAGGCGCAGCTGCTTGTCGGGCAGGATGATGATTTCTCTGAGGGCCATGGCCGCGATTTAAGCCCCATGCCCGATGCGGTCAATGCGGCCAGGAACCCTGTTAACCCCTCGCTAACCATAAAACTTCAGGTTTCGTTAACCATAAAAATTAACGGAGCATTCACCATAAATGTTCGCTATTCGTTCGTACGCCCAGGCGAATCGGCTAGAAGGGTCGGCATGAACGACATCATTTTCATGCTCGGCGACTGGCCGGTGCGCGTCGTGGACGCGCTGATCGGCTTCGGCGCCCTGGTTCTCATCCTGCTGGTGGTGATCGCGGTCGTGATCGCGCGGTCCGGGCGGCGCGGCGCGGAACTCGCCATGGCGCACGCGATCCGGGCCGACGAGCTCGAGGAGCGCCTGAGCGAGGTGCTGCGGGCCCAGAGCGAATCCTCCGGCCGGGTCGACGCCATGACCCAGGCGCTGGCCGGCCGCCAGGCCGAGATGGCGCGGGCGGTCAACGAACGGCTGGATTCGGTCACCCACCGCGTCGGCCAGTCCATGGAACATTCGACCCGCAACACCATGGAGAGCCTGCGCGCGCTGCACGAGCGGCTCGGCATCATCGACAGCGCGCACAAGAATCTCACCGACCTCACCACCCAGGTGACCACCTTGCGCGACGTGCTCGCCAACAAGCAGTCGCGCGGCGCCTTCGGTCAGGCGCGGATGGAGGCGATCGTCCAGGACGGGCTTCCCAAAGGCTCCTACGAGTTCCAGTTCACGCTCTCGACCGGCAAACGGCCGGACTGCGTCGTGTTCCTGCCCGACCAGCGCCCGCTCTGCATCGACGCCAAATTTCCGCTGGAGGCGATGACGGCGCTGCACGATGCCCGCACCGACGAGGAGAAGCGCCTCGCCACGCAGCGGCTGCGCGGCGACGTGATGAAGCATGTCAGCGACATCGCCGAAAAATATCTCGTCGCCGGCGAGACCCAGGAGATGGCGCTGATGTTCGTGCCGTCGGAATCGGTCTACGCCGAAATCCACGACGGTTTCGACGACGTGATCCAGAAGGCCTATCGTGCCCGCGTCGTGCTGGTCTCGCCCTCGCTTCTGATGCTCGCGATCCAGGTGATGCAGCAGATCATGAAGGACGCGCGCATGCGCGATGCCGCCGACCAGATCCGCACCGAGGTGATCAAGCTCGGCGACGATCTCGGCCGGCTGCGCGACCGCGTGCTGAAGCTGCAGAAGCATTTCGCCGACGTGAACGAGGACGTCCGCCAGGTGCTGATCTCCGCCGACAAGATCGAGAAGCGCGCGGGACGCATCGAGGAGCTCGATTTCAGCAAGAGCGACGCCCCGGAGGGACCGCGGCTGGTGGCGACCGGCGCAAGCGAGCTGTTTCCAAGGAAGCTTCAGGCGGGAGAGTGAGATTAGGGCACGCTGTCGTGCCCCGCGAAGGCGGGGCATCCAGTACGCCGCGGCGGTTGTGATCGAACCGAGACGCTGGTGGTTACTGGATCGTCCGCCTTCGCGGACGATGACACCGAGAGGGTGAGTCGCATGGGCGGACGCCATTACTACGTCTACATCCTGGCCAGCAAGATCGGCGGCACGCTTTACATCGGCGTGACAAACGACCTCGTTCGCCGAGTGGCGGAGCACAAGTCAAAGCTGATCGAGAGTTTCACGGAAAAGTACGATGTCTCACGACTGGTCTACTTCGAACAATTCGACGATCCTGAAAACGCGATCAAGCGCGAAAAGCGGTTGAAGAAGTGGAACAGGGCATGGAAGGTTCGACTGATCGAGCAGCATAACCCGAACTGGGATGATCTCTATCCCGGGATAGCCGGGCCACCATGATGCTGTCATGCCCCGCGAAGGCGGGGCATCCAGTACGCCGTGACAGTCATTGTTGAACCGAGGTGCTGGTGATTACTGGATCGTCCGCCTTCGCGGACGATGACACCGAGGGTGTTGAGGCTTCTCTCGCCTCGCCGCGAGTCTTTTCCCCCAGAATCTGCTAACACCACCCCATGACCGCACCCGACGCGACTTCGCCCGCTGCCGCTCCTGCAACCTCCTGGCGCGACAGCCTTGCCGTTTACCTGCAGCCGCGGGTGCTGATCGTGCTGTTTCTCGGCTTCTCCTCGGGGCTGCCGCTGGCGCTGTCGGGCTCGACGCTGCTGGTGTGGATGGCCGAGGCGGGGGTCGATCTCGGAACGATCGGGCTGTTTGCACTGGTTGGAACGCCGTACACGCTCAAATTCCTATGGGCGCCTCTGGTCGATGCCCTGCATGTCCCGTTCTTCACGCGCAGCTTTGGCCGCCGGCGTGGATGGCTGGTGTTCTCGCAATTGCTGCTGATCGGCGCGATCCTGCTGCTGGCGCTGACTGATCCGGCGCGCTCGCCGCTGTTCGTCGCGCTTGGTGCGCTCCTGGTCGCGACGATGTCCGCGACGCAGGACATCGTGGTCGATGCTTTCCGCGTCGAGAGCCTGCCCGAAAGCGAGCAGGCCGCCGGCATGGCGGCCTATGTCGCCGCCTATCGCATCGGCATGCTGATATCGACCGCGGGCGCCCTGTTCATCGTCACCGGCTTCGAAGCGATCGTCCCTCGTGGCGCCGCCTGGATGTGGGGCTATGTGGTGATGGCGGCGCTGGTGCTGATCGGCACGGCGACGGCCCTGGCCGCTACCGAGCCCGCACAATCCGGGCGCGCCGAAGCCGCCACGCAGGACGAGGACGCGCTCACGCGGGTGTTCCACGCGGCGCTGGGCGCGTTCTCGGAATTCCTGCGACGCAAGGAAGCATGGGTCGTGCTCGCCTTCGTCGTGCTGTTCAAGTTCACCGACGCGTTTTCCGGCAACATGACCGTGCCGTTCGTGATCGACATCGGCTTCACGCGGAACGACTATGCCGTGATCGTCAAGGGCGTCGGCATCGTGGCGACCCTGGCCGGCGGCTTTGCCGGCGGCTTCGTGGCCCGGCGCTATTCGCTGGCCACGAGCCTGTGGATCGGCGGCATCGTCCAGGCGATGTCCAACCTGTCGTTCTCATGGCTGGCGCTGGTCGGCGTCAATGAATGGGCGCTGACCCTCGCCATCACCTCGGACAATTTCTGCAACGCCATCGGCACCGTGATCTTCGTCGCCTATCTGTCGGCGCTGTGCCAGAACCCGCTGCACACCGCGACCCAGTATGCGCTGCTGACGGCGCTCGCCGCCGTGGGACGCACCTATTTGTCATCGGGTGCGGGCTATCTGGCGAAGGCGACGGGCTGGCCGATGTTCTTCGCGATCTCCGTCCTCGTCGCCATTCCGAGCCTGATGCTGCTGGCGTGGCTGCAGAAGCGCGGGCATTTCGAATCGCTGGAGCAGGTGCGGGTGTAAGCCTAAAGCGCGATGCGATCAGGATGAAGCGTCATCGCGCTTTAGCTTGTTGTTTAAGCATGATCTTTTCGGAAAACCGCGGCGCACTTTCCCGGATCATGCTTCAGCGCTGCATCTCTTTCCGAACGCGTCCGTTGAGCCCCTCGAAATCGACGACCAGCGCATCGCAAGCGGCCTTGGAGGCTTCGCACAGGACGTTCATTCGGATGACGACTTCGCTTCCTTCCTGCACGACGCGGCGCTGAATGGCTGCCGGATAGGCCGGATGTCCCTTGGGCGGAAACGACCACAGGCTCAGCGTGGCGCCATCCTCGATCACGGTCCAGCCGGATTGAACGGACGTCTTCACCCCCGGCTTGGCGCGCAGCGATTCGAGCGCGGCTGCGGCAGTCGGATAGGAGGCGGTGTCCGGTGCAGCCGCGACCGACGAAGGAAACGCGACGACGAAACCAAGCAGGGCGGCAAGGGTCATTCCACGCACGGCTGAGCGATCTCCCCAAGGCTCGATCGCTTGCACTATGCGCGACGCACAACCGGAGATCAAGGCATGGTCCCCGTCACCGGCCCGGCGATGCCGCCCTACTACTTCTTGATGATGCTCCACTTCGTGATCACGGCTTCGCTCATCTGGCCGGCATCGCTGGCGCAGGCGATCTCGTCGACCTTGACCGAGATTTCCTTGCCGACGAACGATTTCAGCTGCGTGGCCTGCGCGTCGGTGGAGGTGACGAGCTGGAAGGTCTCGGGGCCGGTCTCGAGATTGCATAGCCCGTTCGGCGCCGGCAGGCGACGCGGCTCGGAGGTGATCTGATACATCGGAACCCGCTTGCCGTTCTTGACGTCGCGCACCTTCATGGCGTTCAGCTCGCCCGACAGCACGTCGCCATTGTTGATCGGCTTGCCGGGCTTCGACGGCGGCGGGGCCTCGTCGCCCGGCTGCGCGGAGATGGCCGGGGTCACCAGCATCGCCATCGTCGCAACCAAAGCCAATCGTGTGGCGAAAAGTTTCGTCATGTCGTCCGTTCCGTGATCTGTGAATGGCTAGAACAGGGTGCGCTGCCGCATCGCTGCCGATAGCGTACCTTCGTCGAGATAATCAAGCTCGCCGCCGACGGGAACTCCATGAGCGAGCCGCGTCACCTTCACATTGGCGTCCTGAAGCAGGTCGGTGATGTAGTGCGCCGTGGTCTGACCGTCGACCGTCGCATTCAGCGCCAGGATGATCTCGTGCACCTCGGCAGCATGGGCGCGCGCGACCAGTGCGTCGATGGTCAGATCCTGCGGGCCGACGCCGTCGAGCGGCGACAATGTCGCGCCCAGCACATGATAGCGCCCTTGAGTCGCATTGGCCCGCTCCAGCGCCCAGAGATCGGCGACGTCTGCGACGACGACGATGATGGCGGGATCGCGCTTCGGATCGGTGCAGACGGTGCAGGGATTTTGCGTGTCGATGTTGCCGCAGGTCTTGCAGACCTGAACCTTGTCCAGCGCCACCTGCATGGCGGAGGCCAGCGGCATCATCAACGCTTCGCGCTTCTTGATTAGATGCAGCGCGGCGCGCCGCGCCGAGCGCGGACCAAGGCCTGGCAGCCGTGCAAGCAGCTGGACCAGCCGCTCGATCTCGGGACCTGCAACAGCGCCCATATTACTGGCCGAACAACCCCGGCGGCAGGCCGAGCCCCCCGGTGAGAGCCTGCATCTTCTCCTGCATCGCGGCCTCCGCCTTGCGGCGCGCATCGCCCATGGCGGTGACGAGCAAGTCTTCCAGCACCTCGCGCTCTTCCGACTTCATCAGCGAGGGATCGATCTTGACGGCCTTGACGTCCATCTTCGCGGTCATGCGCACGGCGACGAGGCCGCCGCCGGAGATGCCCTCGACTTCCACGTTGGCCAGTTGCTCCTGCATCTCCTGCATCTTGGATTGCAGTTGCGCCGCCTGCTTCATCATGCCGAGAAAATCAGCCATCGGTGTCTGTCCTTGAAAAGCTCGGCTCAGAGATCGTCGCCGTCGGAACCGTCGGGCGGATCGTCACTGCCATAGTCGGTGTTTATATCGGATTCCGGTGTCTCGGGGGCAAGCCTGCGGACCTCGACGACCTTGGCGCCGGGGAAACGCGACAGCACCTCCTGTACGCGCGGATCGGCCTCGGCGGTCCGCGCATGCTGCTGCTTGGCGGCCTGGTTCACCGAGCGCAGCGTCGGCTGGCCCGGCTCGTTGGAGACGATGATAGTCCAGCGCCGGCCGGTCCACAGCTCGAATTTCTTCGCAAGCTCCGAGATCATGGTCTTGGAGGCGTTCGGCTCGAGCGCGACTTCCAGCCGGCCCTCCTCGAAACGGACGAGGCGCATATCGCCTTCGAGCGCGCCCTTGGTGATGAGATCGCGCTTCTGCCCGGCCAGCGCAACGAGCTGGGTGAAGCTCGTGATGCGCAGTTGCGGCGCCGCTCCTTGCGGATCCGGCGCCGGCGCCGCCATCTGCGGCCGCGCTCCACCGCCCCCGAACGAAGGCGGCGACGAGGTCGGCATGCGAACCGGCGCCGCGGACGCCACCGGCGCGGCCGGCGCGCTGCTGCGCGCCGCACTGCCGCCGCTCACGACCGGCGAGCCGCCGCCGTTCTGCTCCAGCATCTTGATGGCTTCATCGGGCGTCGGCAGGTCGGCGACATAAGCGATACGCACCAGCACCATCTCCGCGGCCGCCGCCGGCCGCGTCGCGGCCTGCACCTCGGTGATGCCCTTGAGCAGCATCTGCCACATCCGCGACAGCACGCGCATCGAGATCTTGGAGGCGAAATCCTTGGCGCGCACGCGCTCGGTCTCGCCGTAAGCGACGTTGTCGGCGGTCGCCGGCACGATCTTCACGCGGGTGACGAAATTGACGAATTCGGCGAGATCCGACAGCACGACGATGGGATCGGCGCCGACGTCGTACTGGTCGCGGAACTCCTTGAAGGCGGCCGCGATGTCGCCCCGCGCCAGCGAATCGAACAGGTCGATCACGCGGGTGCGGTCGGCGAGCCCCAGCATCTGCCTGACCGCATCGGCCTTCACGGTGCCTGCCGCATGCGCGATCGCCTGGTCCAGCAGCGACAGCGAATCGCGCACCGAGCCTTCGGCGGCGCGCGCGATGATGCCGAGCGCCTCCGGCTCGATCTCGACGTTTTCCTTCGCGGCGATGGTGGCGAGGTGCTTCATCAGCACGTCGGCGTCGACGCGGCGCAGGTCGAAGCGCTGGCAGCGCGACAGCACGGTGACCGGAACCTTGCGGATCTCCGTGGTCGCAAACACGAATTTGGCGTGCTCCGGCGGCTCCTCCAGCGTCTTCAGGAAGGCGTTGAACGCCGCCGTCGACAGCATGTGGACTTCGTCGATGATATAGACCTTGTAGCGGGCGCTGGCGGGGGCATAGCGCACGCTGTCGTTGATCTGGCGGACGTCGTCGACGCCGGTGTGCGAAGCCGCGTCCATCTCCAGCACGTCCATGTGCCGGCTTTCCATGATCGCCTGGCAATGCACGCCCAGGGTCGGCATGTGGATGGTCGGGCCCTTCACCGAGCCATCCAGCATCTCGTAGTTGAGCGCGCGGGCCAGGATGCGCGCGGTGGTGGTCTTGCCGACACCGCGGACGCCGGTGAGGATCCAGGCCTGCGGAATCCGTCCGGTCTCGAACGCATTGGAGACGGTGCGGACCACCGCCTCCTGGCCGATCAGATCGTCGAATGAGGACGGACGGTATTTGCGCGCCAGCACTCGGTAAGGCGCGTCGCCGGCCGGACCGGCGCTATCGGGATTGGAAGGGGCGCCAGCGTCGGTCATCGGTCGATCCGCAATGAAATGTCTCTTGGCCGGCTTTTGCGGAAAGGAGCGCGCTGGCGGCTGCTGCCGCCGGCGCTGGTTCGCTCGAAAAACAGGTAGGAGACTGACGAGCGACCCGATCCGGACCTCGTTAGGGCTGCTTCCTTCCGGACCTGACCCGGTTGGCGAGTGGCTCGTCCACCGCCAATCTCCCGGTCCCTATTTGGGGCCAAAGGGAGCGGAAAGCAAGCGGGGTCTACGGCTGTTCCGGCGGCCGTTCGGGGACTTTCAGGCCCGAACCGCGCCGTTCCGCCCTCGAACGGCGCGCCCTACCCGGTCCGGCGCATAAGGACCACGGCGCATACGCATGTTGTCTGGGGACCTGGTCTCTGCGACGGTAAGAATCAATCCAGAGAAGCCTTCATGTCCGAACCCGCCTGGTCGCTGCACTCGCGCCTGAAAGAAGACACCATCGACATCGGCGATTTGCCGCTGTCCAAGGTGCTGGTCATCAAGGACGCGCATTATCCCTGGCTGCTGCTGGTGCCGCGGCGGCTAGATGCGGTCGAGATCATCGATCTCGACGAGGTACAGCAGGCGCAACTGATGACGGAGATCTCCCGCGTCTCGCGCGCGCTGAAGGAGGTCACCAAATGCGACAAGCTCAATATCGCAGCCCTCGGCAACCTCGTGCCGCAGCTGCACGTCCACATCATCGCGCGCCGCACCAGTGACGCGGCCTGGCCGCGCCCGGTCTGGGGTGTGATGCCGCCATTGGCGCACGACGCCGCAGAGGTTCAGAATTTCATCAGTGTGCTTCGCCGCAAGATCTGGTTGGGTTGATCGATAATGTCAGCATTCGACGCATTTCCGCTGGGGCAACCGGCCTTCATCACCAACATCCTCGACCGCGCCGCGCATCTGCGCCGCGACGAGGAGAAGCTGTTCGCGATGGAGCAGAAGCCGAGCTCGCGCGCCTATGTCGTCTACCGCGACTCGCTGCTGGTGAGGCGCGAGGGCGACAAGGTCCGCGCGCTGCTTACGATCGACGAGGCGCTGAAGTGCGGCGCCAATCCCGGCACGATCTTCCTTGGGCTTCGCGACGGCGCCGCGATGTTCGGCATGGGCCTGTCGCAGGCCGCGGCCGAGAAGCTGGTGGGACGCGAGGACTACACGCTGACCGAGCTGCGCGGCATGGCGATGCAGGGCGCGATCCCGCCCGGCGAGCTCTCGGCGATCGCGATGGCGAAGTCGATGGTGAGCTGGCATCAGCGCCACGGCTATTGCGCCAATTGCGGCGCGCGCAGCGCGATGAAGGAAGGCGGCTGGAAGCGCGACTGTCCGGCTTGCAAGGCCGAGCATTTTCCGCGCACCGACCCGGTCGTGATCATGCTGGTGGCGTCCGGCGACAAGTGCCTGCTCGGCCGCCAGAAGCAGTTTCCGCCCGGCATGTATTCCTGCCTCGCCGGCTTCGTCGAGGCCGCCGAGACCATCGAAGACGCAGTGCGCCGCGAGATCCTGGAAGAATCCGGCATTCGCTGCACCGACGTGCAATATTACATGACCCAGCCCTGGCCCTATCCGTCGTCGCTGATGATCGGTTGCAGCGCGCGGGCCGTGAGCGAGGACATCGTGGTCGATCGCATGGAGCTGGAGGACGCGCGCTGGTTCACGCGCGAGGAGGCCGCCCTGATGCTGACGCGGACGCATCCGGACGGGCTCGCCGGCCCGCATCCTTTCGCCATCGCCCACCACCTGCTTGGCCGCTGGGTCCACGACAAGAGCTGACCGCCGATGGCGCAACTTAAGGCCGCGCCGCGCATCCTCTGCATCGGCATTCCCGTGCGCGACCTCACCTTTCGGGTCGCGGCCGTGCCCGCGCGCGGCAGCAAGGCCAACGCCACGCATCTCGCCGAGATCTGCGGCGGCAATGCGCTCAACGCCGCCATCGCGATCACGCGACTTGGTGGCCGCGTCGCCTTCGCAGGGCCGATGGGTGACGTTCGCGAGACATCGAGCGGCTTCATCCTCGCGCAGATGGCGCAGGAGGGCATCGACACCACGCACATCGTGCGCATGCCCGATGTGACTACGCCGGTCTCCGCGATCATGATCGAGCCTTCGGGCGAGCGGACGCTCACGATCTATCGCGATCCCCGTCTATGGACCGTGAAACTGCCCGACGCCGACAATTTGCTCGCCGATTGCCGGGCCCTGCTGGTCGAAAGCCGCTGCGCCGCGTTCGCGATCGCCCTCTGCACCGAGGCACGCCGGCGCGGCATTCCCGTCATCGTCGGCGTCGACCGCGCGATGTCGTTGCAGGACGGCCTGCTCACGGCGGCATCGCATCTGCTGTTCGCCAGCGAGCAGGTGCAGGAGACCGCCGGCATCGCCGACGACGGCGAGGCCCTGAGGCGCCTGGCCGGGCTGACGCCTGCCTTCCTCGCGGCCACCCGAGGTCCGGATGGCACGATCTGGCTGAACGAGACAGCCGCGATCGAGGAGACGCCGGCTTTCGCGGTCCAGGCGGTCGATACGCTTGGCGCCGGCGACGTCTTCCATGGCGCCTTCACGCTCCGCTTGGCCGAGGGCGAGCACGTGCGGGAGGCGCTGCGATTCGCCGCGGCCGCCGCAGCGCTGAAATGCACCCGCCACGGCGGCGGCCTAGCGGCCCCGCAACGTATTGAAGTTGAAGAACTTTTGTGCCGCGCCCCAATGCTGGGGCCCGGAGGGGCGCCGCGATAAGGGGCTTGCTCTAGAAATATTTTCTCTATATCAGAGAAATATACCCCAGAAATGGAACAAAGTTCTTCAAATGACCGATGTTGCCGTCCAGATCCCCGAGACCAGCCGCCGACTCGATGCCATCGACCGCAAGATCCTGATGGTCCTTCAGGAAGATGCCTCGCTGTCCGTCGCCGAGATCGGCGATCGCGTCGGCCTGTCCTCGACCCCCTGCTGGAAGCGCATTCAGCGGCTGGAGGCCGACGGCGTGATCATCAAGCGCGTCGCCCTCGTCGACCAGAACAAGATCGGCCTCGG
The DNA here is from genome assembly GCF_024585125.1 of Bradyrhizobium sp. WBOS08. Taxonomy (NCBI): domain Bacteria; kingdom Pseudomonadati; phylum Pseudomonadota; class Alphaproteobacteria; order Hyphomicrobiales; family Nitrobacteraceae; genus Bradyrhizobium; species Bradyrhizobium sp. WBOS08. The sequence continues at coordinate 2,019,081 of NZ_CP028988.1, forward strand.
CATCTCCGTGTTCGTGTCGGTCGAAAGCTCCGACCATTCCGACGCCTGGCTGAAAAAATTCGCCGAAGCCGTCAGCGCCATGCCCGAGGTGATGGAGTTCTATCGCATGGCCGGCGACGTCGATTACATGCTGCGCGTCGTGGTCGCGGACATGCAGGCCTACGACGTGTTCTACAAGAAGCTGATCAGCGCCGTGCCGCTGAAGAACGTCACCTCGCGCTTCGCGATGGAAAAGATCAAGTCCGTCACCGCATTGCCGATTCCCGCGGTGGTGGCGGCTTAGGTTGCCATCCAACGTCAAGGGCAATTTGGCGACGCGTCTTTCTCGCCCCTCAGTACGCTTCTCGGTATCTCGGTAAGCAAGCATTAACCGGGAATTAGTGGCACACACCTAGCCTTGCGGCATGGAGGGGAGAGCAGCGATTCCGTCGCGGCGGTGGCCTGCCTGGGCGAATTCGGCAGCGTTGCTGGTCGCAGGGTGGACTGCGCTTGCAATCCTCACCTTACAGGTTCGTCCGGGCGCGACAATCGTCGCAGTTGCGTTTCCGCCTTGGTGGAGCACGCAACAGGTGTTTCAGGCCGCGGGATCGGCGCAAGCAGGGATCGTCAGGGCAACTGCCCTCCCCACTCTTCTCGTCGTCCGCCCGGATGACCATGACGGACTGAGCCGCCTGCACGAGGCCGGCGCCTGGTTCGTGATGGACGCGCAAGCGGTTTCAGCATGCTTTGGCAGATAGCCCCGGGGAAGACGAAATGATTGTCGAGAACGATGGATTGGAATCACTGCGCCAGACCACCAGCAAGGTCCTTGCCGCAGTGCTCTGGCTGCACCTGCCGATCAGCGTGATCATCGGCCTCGTGCTCGGCAAGGCCTGGCTCCTCCCCGCAATCTTCATGACGATCTTCGCACTCGCGGCGACGCTGTCCTGGCGCATGTCGGGCAACGGCCTCTCCACGCGGCTCGTGTTCGCCGTCGCGCTGATGAGTGACGTGTCGACGTTCACCTGGCAGCTCGAGGGGCATCCCTGGCAGATCGACATGCACATGTACTTCTTCGCGGCTCTGGCCTGCATCGTGGCCTATTGCGACTACCGGCCGATTGTCGCCGCGACAATTGCGGTCGCTCTGCATCACATCGCGCTGAACTTTCTGCTGCCCGCGGCGATCTATCCCGGCGGCTCGGACTTCGGGCGCGTCGTGCTGCATGCCGTGATCCTGCTGATCGAAGCCGGCGTGTTGATCGCGCTCGCGCTCAAACTCCAGGAGCTGTTCGAGACCACGGCCGTGAAGACGGCCGAGGCTCGGACCGCGATGGCTGCGGAAGCGCGGGCCAACAGCGAGCGCCACGAGATCGAGCAGCGCGCCAAGGAGGAACGTGAGGCAGCCAAGCAGCGGCTCGCCAGCAATTTCGAGCGCAGCATCGGCGGCATCGTACAGGCGGTGGCGATCGCCGCCGGCGAAGTGCAGCAATTGTCATCGGCGATGAGCAGCAACAGCGCGGATACCGCGCGCCAGACCGCCGCCGCGGCCTCGGCATCGAACCAGGCCTCTCGAAATGTCGAGACTGTGGCGGCTGCCACCGAAGAGCTCACTGCGTCGGTGAGCAGCATAACGCAGCAAGTTTCCCGCTCCGCAGAGATCGCGGCCAAGGCCGCGAGCGAAGCGCGCCGGACCAACGAGGTGGTCGAGGGCCTCGCCAGCGGCACCCAGAAGATCGGCGAAGTCGTCACGCTGATCCAGACCATCGCCAGCCAGACCAATCTGCTGGCGCTGAATGCCACCATCGAAGCGGCCCGTGCCGGCGAACACGGCAAGGGTTTTGCTGTCGTCGCGAGTGAAGTAAAGGCGCTGGCGAACCAGACCGCGAAGGCGACCGAGGAGATCTCGGCGCAAGTCCAGAGCATCCAGAGCGCAACCAGCGACGCGGTCAACGCGATCCAGGCGATCGGCGCAACCATCGCGGAGATCGATCAGATCTCCGGCCAGATCTCCTCCGCGGTCGACCAGCAGGGCCTGGCGACGCGCGAGATCGCGGGGAGCCTGCAGCAAGCTGCCACCGGCACGCGCGAGGTGAACAACAATATCGTCGGAGTCAGCAAGGCGTCCGAGCAGGCAGGCCAGGCCGCCTCGAAGATGCACCAGGCTGCCGCCGGACTGTCATCACAATCCGAGCGCCTCAAGGCCGAGGTCGACGGCTTCCTCGGCTCACTGCGGACGGCGTGAGGCGGGCTGCGGCAAACACCGCAGCGCCAGCCTCCACTCAGATCGTCTGATTGTACTCGCCGACTTCGGGATGCGTGCGCAGCACGCTGTTCACCATCTCGAACATGTCGTGCATGCGCTGCTCGGAGACCGGGCTCTCCACCACCACGACGAGCTCGGGCTTGTTGGAGGAGGCGCGCACCAGGCCCCAGCTGCCGTCCTCGACCGTGACGCGCACGCCGTTGACGGTGACGAGATCGCGGATCGACTGTCCCCCGATCTTCGCGCCCTTGGCCTGCAGGCCCTCGAAGTGTTTCACCACCTTATCGATCACGCCGTATTTGGTCTCGTCGGCGCAGTGCGGCGACATGGTCGGCGACGACCAGGTCTTCGGCAGCGCGTCCTTCAGATCCGCCATCGACTTGCCCGGCGCGCGGTCGAGCATGTCGCAGATCGCGATCGCCGAGACCAGGCCGTCGTCATAGCCGCGGCCATAGGGCTTGTTGAAGAAGAAATGGCCCGACTTCTCGAAGCCCGCGAGCGCGCCCGTCTCGTTGGTGCGCCGCTTCATGTAGGAATGACCGGTCTTCCAATAGTCGGTCCTGGCGCCCTGCTTCTGCAGCACGGGATCGGTGACGAACAGGCCGGTCGACTTCACGTCGACTATGAAATGCGCGTCCTTGTGGATCGCGGACATGTCGCGCGCCAGCATCACGCCGACCTTGTCGGCGAAGATCTCCTCGCCGGTATTGTCGACGACGCCGCAGCGGTCGCCGTCGCCGTCGAAGCCGAGACCGACGTCGGCCTTGTGGTGCAGCACCGCATCGCGGATCGCGTGCAGCATCTCCATGTCTTCCGGATTCGGATTGTATTTCGGGAAGGTGTGATCGAGCTCGGTGTCGAGCGGGATCACCTCGCAGCCGATTGCCTCCAGCACCTGCGGCGCGAAGGCGCCGGCGGTGCCGTTGCCGCAGGCCGCGACCACCTTGAGCTTGCGCGTCAGCTTCGGACGAGAGGTGAGATCGGCGATGTAGCGCGCCGGGTAATTCTCGTGGAATTGGTAGGAGCCGCCCGCCTTGTTCTTGAATTCGGCATTGAGCACGATCTCCTTCAGCCGCGTCATCTCGTCGGGGCCGAAGGTGAGCGGGCGGTTGGCGCCCATCTTCACGCCGGTCCAGCCGTTGTCGTTGTGCGAGGCCGTGACCATGGCGACAGCGGGCACGTCGAGATCGAACTGCGCGAAATAGGCCATCGGCGTCACCGCCAGGCCGATGTCGTGCACCTTGCAGCCCGCCGCCATCAGGCCGGAGATCAGCGCATATTTGATCGAGGCCGAATAGCCGCGGAAATCATGACCAGTGACGATCTCCTGCTTGACGCCGAGCTCGGCGATCAACGCGCCCAGCCCCATGCCGAGCGCCAGCACACCCATCAGGTTGATTTCCTTCTGAAACAACCAGCGCGCATCGTATTCGCGAAACCCCGTCGGCTTCACCATCGGCTCGGATTCGAAGGCGTAGGTGTTGGGCAGCAGGACGGATTTCGGCTTCGGGAACATTGAGACGGTCTCGTGAATGGGCAGGAATGAGGCAGCCTTAGCGAATGCCAGGCCACAGCGGAAGGCGGGAATGCAGGCTTATGGCCGATAATTGCGGCAGTTTGGTAACGAAGAAACGTTACCGCCGGGGCATCCGAAGCAAGGACTTTTTTGAAAGAGCGGCGCCCGATCGCGGCAGGCTCTGCCTATTGCTCCAGCACCATCTGGCCGTTGGCATATTCGAACCGCTTCAGGCGGGACAGGAAGGAGAGGCCGAGCAGGTTCTCCGACAGCGCCGCGTCGGGCAGCACCATGGCGTCGACGTCGCGCACGATGAGACCGCCGACGTCGAGCATGGCGATGCGGGCGCGGGCGGCCTTGATGGTGCCGTTGGCGGTGGAGACTGTGGCGTTGTACTCGCTGCGCGAGGGACGCAGGCCAAAGCGAGCCGCCGAGGTCTCATTGAGCGCGACCACGGAGGCGCCAGTGTCGATCATGAAGCCGATGCGCTGGCCGTCGATCCGGCCCTCGGTCTGGAAATGACCGCGGCCGTCGCGGGAAATGGCGAGGCTGCGGCCGCCGGTCGGCGCGGTCGACGCAACCGCGACCGTCGTGCGCGGCGCTGAGGTGGCGGAAGCCGAGCTCATCTTGTCCGCCATCTGCGCCATGAAGGTGCCGAGGCCGATCATGACGGCCGCCATGATCATAATGTTACGCATCACACCACTTCCGAGCCTAAAGCCCGATTTCACCACGCGGCACGCCCGACCGCGAGCAAAGCCGCCGTTGGAGCGCCGCTATTTTGACGAAAAGGATGAGCGGAGGGTTAATGCGGTGGTGTCACGGCGACCCAGGTCCTCATCCTGAGGAGCCGCGAAGCGGCGTCTCGAAGGATGGCCGCACGCGAGATCCGGACCTGCATGGCTCGAGACGCGCGTTCCGCGCTCCTCACCATGAGGGTCAAATTCTGTCACGTCCCGCGCGGCTTCGCCCGCCGGGTCGGCAATGCATTGGCCGGATCGTCGGGCCAGGGGTGGCGCGGATAGCGACCGCGCAGGTCGGAGCGCACCGCGCTGTAGCTGCCGCGCCAGAAGCCTGGGAGATCACGCGTCACCTGCACCGGGCGCTGTGCCGGCGACAGCAATTCCAGCACCAGCGGCACCTTGCCGGCCGCGATCGAGGGATGGGTGTTGAGGCCGAACAATTCCTGCAGCCGCACCGCGATGGTCGGCCCCTGCTCGGCCTCGTAGTCGATCGCGAGCACGCTCCCCGTAGGCGCCTCGAAATGCGTCGGCGCCTCGCGGTCGAGCCGCGCGCGCATCTCCCAGGGCAGCAGCGCCATCAGCGCGTCCGAGAGGTCGCCCGGCGAAATGTCCTTGAGCGCGATCTTGTCGTAGAGCGCCGGCACCAGCCAGTCGTCGCGCCGGGCGATCAGCCCGGCGTCGGACAGATCCGGCCAACTGTCGCCCTCGGCCTTGCGCAGGAACATGACACGGTCGCGCCACTGCTTGGCGGCCTTCGACCAGGGCAGCCGGTCGAGCCCCGCGGCGATCAACCCATCTGCAAGAATGCGCGCGGTGTCCTCGGATGGCGACACGGCAAGGGTCGCTTCGGACAGCGTGATCGCATGCAGCACGCGCTTGCGCCGCGCCCGCAGCGCCATCGCGCCGCGATCGAACGAGATCTCGTCGGCGGTCTCGATGTGCTCGGCGAAATGCCGTTCGATCTCGCCCTCGGTGATTTGCGCGGCTAGCAGGATCCGCCCGCTCGCCGCCGTGCCCGTCATCTCTCCGATCGCGATATAGGGCGCGCGGGCGAGCGAGGAGGTCTGCTCGACGGACGCGCCGCGGCCATTCGCGAGCACGAAGCTGGCATTGCCGCGGTTGCGCGCGACGCGGTCCGGAAAGGCATAGGCGAGCATCAAACCGGTCGAGAGCTCCTCCGGCGGCCCGGCCTTCTCGGAAGCCGCCACCTGCGAGGCCCAGCGCCGCGCGAGGTCGCGCGCGCTGGCGGCACGCGGCGAGCGGTCACGTCGGAACTGGTCGCGGCGATGTTCGAGATCGACGCTGTCGCCGCCAAGGCCGCGCTCGGTGATGATGGCCGCGATCTCGGCGGCGGCCTCGCCTTCGCCCGCACGGTGCGAATCCACGATCATCCGCGCCAGCCGCGGCGGCAGCGCCAGCGCGCGCAGGCTTTTTCCCTCCGCAGTGATGCGGCCGTCGGCATCGAGCGCATTGAGCTCCGTTAGCAGGCTCTTCGCTTCTTTCCACGCCGGCCCCGGCGGCGGATCGAGGAACGACAGCGCGGCAGGGTCGCTGACGCCCCATTGCGCGAGATCGAGCACCAACGAGGATAGATCCGCGCTGAGGATTTCCGGCTGGGTGTAGGGCGCAAGCGAAGCCGTCTGCGGCTCGTCCCAGAGCCGGTAGCAGACACCGGGCTCGGTACGGCCGGCGCGACCGCGGCGCTGGTCCACCGCCGCGCGCGAGGCGCGCACGGTCTTGAGCCGCGCCAGGCCGATATCCGGCTCGTAGCGCGGCACGCGGGCGAGTCCGGAATCGACCACGATGCGCACGCCCTCAATGGTGAGCGAGGTCTCCGCGATCGATGTCGCCAGCACCACCTTGCGCGTGCCCTTGGGCGCCGGCGCGATGGCGCGGTCCTGCACGGCGGCGTCGAGCGCGCCGAACAGCGGCACGATCTCGATCGAGGCGTCCTGCACGCGCTCGCCGAGGAAATTCTGGGTGCGGCGGATTTCGGCGGCGCCCGGCAGGAAAGCGAGCACCGAGCCGCTGTCAGCGCGCAGCGCGGATGCGATCGCGTCCGCCATCTGCCGCTCGATCGGCGCATCCGCCTTGCGGCCGAGATAGCGCGTCTCGACGGGGAAGGCGCGGCCCTCGCTTTCGACGACGGGCGCATCGCCGAGCAGCTTGGCCACGCGCGCACCGTCGAGCGTTGCCGACATCACGAGGATGCGCAGATCCTCGCGCAGGCCGGTTTGCGCATCGCGGGCCAGCGCGAGGCCCATGTCGGCATCGAGCGAGCGCTCGTGGAATTCGTCGAACAGGATGGCGGCGACGCCGGACAATTCAGGGTCGTCGAGGATCTGGCGGGTGAAGATGCCTTCGGTCACCACCTCGATGCGCGTGGCGCGCGAAATCTTCGAGCCGAAGCGGACGCGGTAGCCGACGGTCTCCCCGGTGCGTTCGCCGAGCGACTTGGCCATGCGGTCGGCGCTGGCGCGCGCCGCGATACGGCGCGGCTCCAGCACGATGATCTTCTTGCCCCTGGCCCAGGGCGCATCGAGCAAGGCCAGCGGCACGCGCGTGGTCTTGCCGGCCCCGGGCGGCGCCACCAGCACGGCGGCATTGCTAGCCTCCAGCGTGCGCGAGAGCTCGTCGAGCACGGCATCGATCGGGAGGGGCGTGTCGAAACTGCGGGGCAAGTGTCCGTCCACTCGTCATGCCCGGCCTAATGCTGGGCATCCACGTCTTGGACTAGAAACAGACGTGGATGGCCGGGACAAGCCCGGCCATGACGGAATTATGCGCGAGGCGGCTCATCAGCCCTGCACCGGCGGGCGGCCGACGCTCTCATAGACGAAGCCGGCGGCTTCCATGTCTTCGGGGCGGTAGATGTTGCGCAGGTCGACGACGACGGGCTGCGCCATGACGCTCTTCAGCCGGTCGAGATCGAGCGCGCGGAACTGGACCCATTCGGTGACGATGACGAGCGCATCGGCGCCTTGCGCGCAGGCATAGGCGTCCTCGCAATAGGTGATGTCGGGCAGTTCGCCCTTGGCCTGCTCCATGCCGACGGGATCGAACGCCTTGACCTTCGCGCCCATGTCGATCAGGCCGGTGACCAGCGGGATCGACGGCGCATCGCGCATGTCGTCGGTGTCGGGCTTGAAGGTGAGGCCGAGCACGGCGACGGTCTTGCCGCGCAGATTGCCGCCGAGCGCCTGGCTCACCTTGCGTGCCATCGCGCGCTTGCGGTTCTCGTTCACGGCCAGCACGGATTCGACGATGCGCAGGGAGACGTCGTAGTCCTGCGCGATCTTGATCAGCGCCTTGGTGTCCTTCGGGAAGCAGGAGCCGCCGAAGCCGGGACCGGCATGCAGGAACTTGGTGCCGATGCGGTTGTCGAGGCCGATGCCGCGCGCGACCTCCTGCACGTTGGCGCCGGCTTTCTCGGAGAGATCGGCGATCTCGTTGATGAAGGTGATCTTGGTCGCAAGGAACGCGTTGGCGGCGTATTTGATCATCTCGGCGGTGCGCCGCGCGGTGAACATCAGCGGTGCCTGGTTCAGCGACAGCGGGCGATAGATATCGCCCATCACCTTGCGGCCGCGCTCGTCGGAGGTGCCGACCACGATACGGTCAGGGAATTTGAAGTCGCGGATCGCGGCGCCCTCGCGCAGGAACTCGGGGTTGGAGGCGACCACGACGTCGGCGCTGGGATTGGTCTCGCGGATGATGCGCTCGACCTCGTCGCCGGTGCCGACAGGCACGGTCGACTTCGTCACCACCACGGTGAAGCCCGACAGCGATTGCGCGATCTCTTTCGCAGCGGCGTAGACGTAGGACAGATCGGCGTGGCCGTCGCCACGGCGCGAGGGCGTGCCGACTGCGATGAACACCGCATCGGCGTCTGCGACCGGCTGCTTCAGATCGGTGGTGAAGTCGAGCCGCTTGGCTTTGACGTTGGTCGCCACCAGCTCGTCGAGGCCGGGCTCGTAGATCGGGATCTCGCCGCGGTGGAGCGCCGCGATCTTCTTCTCGTCCTTGTCGACGCAGGTGACGTCGTGACCGAAATCGGCAAAGCAGGCGCCGGACACCAGTCCCACATAGCCCGTGCCGATCATCGCGATACGCATGAAAATCCCTGTTTTTAGATTGGTTAACGAAAATGAAACCCCGGCGCGGGGCGGTTTAGCATTTTCTCGCAGGGAAGGAACAGTCCGCAGCGAAAAAAGCGGCACGGGAAGTGAATCGGTAAAGAAGTGGGAAACCGTAGCGGCCCCACACTGACCCAGCCCCGAACAGGACGGGGCGGAACACGCCTCGAAAAGAGACACCATGGCACCATCAGGCACAATCGCAGGCAGCGGAGGCGTTGCGGCCACGGCTGCCGCACGTGTCGACTGGGTCGACTACGCCAAGGGCATCTGCATCATCATGGTCGTGATGATGCATTCGGTGCTGGGGGTCGAGCTCGCCGCCGGCGAGACCGGCTTCATGCATGTGCTCGTAGCCTTCGCAAAGCCGTTCCGGATGCCGGATTTCTTCCTGATCTCGGGCCTGTTCCTGGCGCTCGTGATCGACCGGGACTGGCGGACCTATCTCGACCGCAAGGTGGTGCATTTCGCCTATTTCTATGTCGTCTGGGTGACGATCCAGTTCGGCTTCAAGGCACCCGGTTTCGCGGCGGAGACGGGCTGGCACCACGTTGGCCTCTTGTATCTCGAATCCTTCGTCGAGCCGTTCGGCACGCTGTGGTTCATCTATCTGCTGCCGATCTTCTTCGTCGTCACAAAACTGACACGCAAGCTTCCGCCGCTCGCGATCTGGCTCGTCGCCGCCGCGCTCGAGACGGCCCGCATCACGACAGGCTGGACCGTCATCGACGAGTTCTGCGCCCGCTTCGTCTATTTCTATTCGGGTTATCTGTTCGCGCCTTATGTGTTCGCGCTCTCGGATCGCGCGCGAAAGCATCCGGCGCTCGCGCTCCTGGCGCTCGCGACCTGGGCGCTTGCCAATGCCGGCCTCGTCGTGTCGGGGGCCAGCGAATGGAAGCTGGTCTCGCTGGTGCTTGGCTTTGCCGGCGCCTGCGCCATCATCACGACGGGCACGCTGCTCGCACGCGCCCAATGGATGAATTTCCTCCGCTTCTGCGGCGAGCATTCGATCGTGATCTATCTCGCCTTCTTCTTGCCGATGGCGGCGACCCGGACGCTGCTGCTGCGCACCGGCATCATCCCCGACATCGGCACGGTGTCGCTGGTCGTCACCGTCGCCGGCGTGCTCGGTGCGCTCGCGATCTGGCAGGTCGCGCTGCGCTTCAATGCGCGCTTCCTGTTCGAGCGGCCGGACGCGTTCTGGATCGCGCCGAAGAAGGCGGCGCCGGTGTTGCAGGCGGCGGAGTAGCTGCGATCCCGCCGTCGTCGCCCGGCTCGACCGGGCGCCCCAGTATTCCAGAGACAGCAATTATTGACCGATGCGCCGCGGCGTACTGGATTCCCCGCTTTGGCGGGGAATGACAGTGGGGATAGCTGCGCCGACGCCTCAAAAACTCGGGGTCTGAGGCTGTCAAAGCCCGCAAAAATTCATACATTGCGGCCATGCCCAAGACATCGCCGAAGACCACCGCCAAAGCCGATACCAAAGCCGCGCCCAAGGCCGCCGCCAAGGCCTCCGCGACAGCTGCTGCCAAGCCTGCTGCCAAGCCGATCGCGGCCAAGGCCGCCGGCAAGGGCGACCACGTGTTCCTGGTTGACGGTTCCTCCTACATCTTCCGCGCCTACCACGCGCTGCCGCCGCTGAACCGCAAGTCCGACGGGCTGCAGGTCAACGCCGTACTCGGCTTCTGCAACATGCTGTGGAAGCTGCTTCGCGAGATGCCCGAGGACAACCGGCCGACGCATCTGGCGATCATCTTCGACAAGTCGGAGATCACGTTCCGCAACAAGATCTATCCCGAATACAAGGCGCACCGGCCGCCGGCGCCTGACGACCTGATCCCGCAATTCGCGCTGATCCGCGAGGCGGTGCGCGCCTTCGACCTGCCCTGCCTGGAACAGACCGGCTTCGAGGCCGACGATCTCATCGCGACCTATGTGCGGCAGGCCTGCGAGCGCGGCGCCAGCGCGACCATCGTGTCCTCCGACAAGGACCTGATGCAGCTCGTGACCGATTGCGTCACGATGTACGACACCATGAAGGACCGCCGCATCGGCATATCAGAGGTGATCGAGAAATTCGGCGTGCCCCCGAACAAGGTGGTGGAGGTGCAGGCGCTGGCCGGCGATTCCACCGACAACGTGCCCGGCGTGCCCGGCATCGGCGTCAAGACCGCGGCGCAGCTGATCACCGAATATGGCGACCTCGACCAATTGCTGTTCCGTGCCGGCGAGATCAAGCAGCCCAAGCGCCGCGAGGCGCTGCTCGAGAATGCGGAGAAGGCCCGCATCTCGCGGCAGCTCGTGCTGCTCGACGACAAGGTCGAGCTCGAGGTGCCGCTCGACGATCTCGCCGTCCACGAGCCGGACGCGCGCAAGCTGATCGCCTTCCTCAAGGCGATGGAGTTCACCACGCTGACGCGGCGCGTCGCCGAATATGCGCAGATTGATCCCGCCAATGTCGATGCTGACCCCGGCTATTCGAGCGGCGCCAGCGTGTTCACGCCGCTGCCGTCCTCGGACGTCGTGCCCGCACCGGGCACCGGCACACCGGCGCAAGCCGCACCGAGCCGTCCCAACAAGTCGGCAAGCAAGGAGGACAAGGCTGCGAGCCCGAAGGGTGCGCCGATCTCGCTCGCCGCGGCGCGCGAGGAGGCGCTGCGCAAGCTTCCCGTCGATCGCAGCAAATACCAGGCGATCAAGACGCTCAAAGAGCTGAACGCCTTCATCGCCCGCGTCCACGATGCCGGCCATGTCGCAATCGAGATCAAGGCCAATTCCATCGATCCGATGCAAGCCGATCTCTGCGGCATCGCGCTGGCGCTGGCGCCGAACGATGCCTGCTACGTGCCGCTGGCGCACAAGCAGTCCGGCGGCGGCGCCGGCCTGTTCGACGCGGGCCTCGCGCCCGACCAGGTCAAGCATGCGGATGCGATCGAGGCGCTGCGGCCGGTGCTGGAATCGGCAGGCATCCTCAAGATCGGCTTCGACGTCAAATTCACCGCCGTGATGCTGGCGCAGCACGGCATCACCCTGCGCAACATCGACGATGCGCTCCTGATCTCCTACGTGCTCGATGCCGGCCGCGGCTCGCAAGCGCTGGAATCGCTGTCCGAGCGCTGGTTCGGTCATGCCATGATGAAGGAGAACGAGCTGCTCGGCAGCGGCAAGGGCAAGATCACCTTCGACCAGGTGCCGATCGACAAGGCCGCCGCGCTGTCGGCCGAAGGCGCCGACGTCGCCTTGCGGCTCTGGCGCGTGCTGAAGCCGCGCCTCGTCGCCGAGCACATGACCACCGTCTACGAGACGCTGGAGCGGCCGCTGGTGTCGGTGCTCGCGCGCATGGAGCGGCGCGGCATCTCGATCGATCGCCAGGTACTGTCGCGGCTGTCCGGCGACTTTGCCCAGACCGCCGCGCGCGTCGAGGCCGAGATCCAGGAGATCGCGGGCGAGCCGGTCAATGTCGGCAGCCCCAAGCAGATCGGCGACATCCTGTTCGGCAAGATGGGACTATCCGGCGGTACCAAGACCAAGACCGGCGCGTGGTCGACCACCGCGCAGGTGCTGGACGAGCTCGCCGAGCAGGGCCACGACTTCCCGAAGAAGATTCTGGAATGGCGCCAGGTCTCGAAACTGAAATCGACCTACACCGACGCACTGCCGACCTATGTCAATCCGCAGACCCATCGCGTGCACACGACCTATGCGCTAGCGGCCACCACCACGGGCCGGCTGTCCTCGAATGAGCCGAACCTGCAGAATATCCCTGTGCGCACCGAGGACGGCCGCAAGATCCGCCGCGCCTTCATCGCAACGCCCGGACACAAGCTGGTGTCGGCCGACTATTCGCAAATCGAGCTGCGGCTGCTCGCCGAGATCGCCGACATTCCCGTGCTGAAGCAGGCGTTCCGCGACGGCCTCGACATTCACGCCATGACGGCGTCGGAAATGTTCGGCGTGCCGATCAAGGGCATGCCGAGCGAGATCCGCCGCCGCGCCAAGGCGATCAATTTCGGCATCATCTACGGCATCTCGGCGTTCGGCCTCGCCAACCAGCTCGGCATCGCGCGCGAGGAAGCCTCGGCCTACATCAAGAAATATTTCGAGCGCTTCCCCGGCATCCGCGCCTACATGGACGAGACGCGGGACTTCTGCCGCAGCCACGGCTACGTCACCACGCTGTTCGGCCGCAAATGCCATTACCCCGACATCAAGGCCTCCAACGCCTCGGTGCGCGCCTTCAACGAGCGCGCCGCGATCAACGCGCGGCTCCAGGGCACCGCCGCCGACATCATCCGCCGCGCCATGACGCGGGTCGAGGACGCGCTTGCCGCGAAGAAGCTGTCGGCGCAGATGCTCTTGCAGGTGCATGACGAGTTGATCTTCGAGGTGCCCGACGCCGAGGTCGAGGCGACGCTGCCGGTCGTGCAGCACGTGATGCAGGACGCGCCGTTCCCGGCGGTGCTGCTCTCGGTGCCGCTGCACGTCGATGCGCGCGCGGCAAGCAATTGGGACGAGGCGCATTAGGGCTGCTTTCCCCGGATGCTGCGCAGCGCACCGCCCTTCGCGGCGTGATGCGCTGCTGATCCGGGGTCCATGTCGTACCACTGGGTCCCGGCTCTGCGGCGCACCGTACCGGACGATGCTTCGCATCGCCGGGAACGCTGCGCCGCGTCCGGGACACGAGATACTCAATTGTCCTCCGTGCAATTGCGCGATGGCCGGGCACGCCCTGGCATATTAGAACCGGTGCATCTCCGCACCGGTCCCGCCATGCCCCACACCTCCGCCCTGCTCGGCTTCGCCCTCGTCAGCCTCGGTCTCGTGCTGACGCCGGGACCGAACATGATTTACCTGATCTCGCGCTCGATTACGCAAGGCCCCGCCGCGGGCATCGTCTCGCTCGGCGGCGTCGCGCTCGGCTTCGTGTTCTACATGCTGTGCGCCGCGTTCGGCATCACCGCGCTCTTGCTCGCCATTCCCTTTGCCTATGACGCGCTGCGCTTTGCCGGTGCGGGTTATCTGCTCTGGCTCGCCTGGCAGGCGGTGAGACCGGGCGGGCGATCGCCGTTCCAGGTCAGAAAGCTCGCGATCGACAGCCCGCGCAGATTGTTCGCGATGGGCTTCGTCACCAACCTGCTCAATCCGAAGATCGCGATGCTGTATCTGGCGCTGCTGCCGCAATTCATCGATCTCGCCGCCGGCAGCGTGCTGACGCAGTCGATGATGCTGGGCACGATCCAGATCGCGATCAGCGTCAGCGTCAATGCGATGATCGCGCTGGCCGCCGGCTCGATCGCGCTGTTCCTGGCGAACCGGCCGAGCTGGATGCTGGTGCAGCGTTGGCTGATGGGCACCGTGCTGGCCGGGCTCGCGGTGCGGATGGCCGTGGAAGCGAAGAAGGTGTGAGGGCTTTCTTCCTTCTCCCCTTGTGGGAGAAGGTGGCGCGAAGCGCCGGATGAGGGGTGTCTCTCCACGCATTCGAATGAGAGTTGGACTCGCGGAGAGAACCCCTCACCCGTCTCGCCGCTTCGCGGCGAGCCACCCTCTCCCACAAGGGCTACGGCATTCACACATCGTTGTTGAAGACCGAAAGGATGTCTGATTCCGTGTCCATCCTGGACAGGAGGATGGCATGGAGCTCGGACTGGGACGGTTTGGCGACCGTCGCCTGGAAAAAGGGGTAGTCCCAGCGTTCCTCCGCGAAGGACAGCGCGGTCCCCGTCGACGACACGACGTGGTTGGAGGGCAGATAATTCGGAAAGGAGATGTCGCCTTCGACGCCGAGCAGCAGGCCCGAAGCGAGGCGCCCGTGTCGGACGCAGGATCCACGTGAGATCGGCCTCAGGTACTCAAATCAGTAGCAGGTACGAACGCGGCCGACGTACTGGCCGAAGGCGTTGTACTGGGCCACCCAGCCGCAGCGGTGATAGCCGTGATAATAGGGGTCGTTGGTGGCGGCGATCGCAGAGCCGACGACGGCGGCGGTGGCGATGCCGGCGCCCACACCCCAGACCCAGCCGGGCTGCTTGGCTTCGGCCTGCGAGGTGGTGGACACGATGCTGCCGGTGAGGGCGAGCGTGGCGAGAGCGGCGGCGGCAAGCTTGGTCTTGATCGACATGAGAAGCTCCATCCAGGTGAGGCGGTCCGTTGTGGCCCGCGTGCTCAGTTGGACGGAGGCTCCTCGCATCCGGTTCGAAAGCGGCAAATCCGCTGCCGGAGCCGAGACCTTTCCCGAATGATTCCAGGAATATAAGGGCTAACCGAGGGGCCCCTTGGCGAGCCTGTTCACGTCGAAGTTATCGACCTCGCCCAGCAGCTCGCAAAAGGCGCGCGCGCCCTGGTCGAGCAGCTGCTCGCCCTTTGCCGGCTCGGCCAATGTCGCGTTGCCGATGGCGCCGCTGGCGTTGAGATCCTGCGCCTGCCAGGCGAACGGCGCGGGCCGCTGCGTCGACAGCCAGCGATATTGCTTTTCCAGTGCGATGCTGCTCGCGGCAAAATCGGCGATCGCGGCTCGACGCACCTGATCGGGATAGCGCGCCAGCATGATCGAGGTCTCGATCGCGCCGCCATGAATGCCGTGGCGCACTTCCTCCGCCGGAAACAGTCTGTCGGCGCCCGACAGCCGCGACCACGACGTCGTCACCACGAACAATTTCTGGTGCGCGCGAAGATCCTGTGCGACCAGCATCATCGCCGCGCTGTTGCCGCCATGGCTGGTGATGATGACGAGCTTCTTCACGCCGCGCCGCGCGATGTCCTCGCCGATTCCGGTCCATCGCTTCAGCGCGACCTCGGTCGGCAGCGTCTGCGTGCCCGGATAGTCGATATGCTCGATGGAGATCCCGACCGGCTCGACGGGCAGGAACGTCACCGGGACGCTTGCGGGCAACAGCTCCCGCGTGCGCGCCAGATAGGCGTTCGCGATCAGCACGTCTGTCGTCAGCGGCAGATGCGGGCCGTGCTGCTCGGTCGCTGCCAGCGGCAGCACCGCGATCCAGCGCGCCGTCTCCGCCGGGGGCACACCGGCCCAGCGGATCTCGGTCCAGTCGCGGGACGGCGTCATCAAGGTTTCTTTGCCCGAATTTGTCACGTAATTTGGGTATCAGGGGATGCGGACCCGGCCGGCTCGCGTCCCCTGATGTCATGCGGTTCTATCGCGTTGCGCTCATATGAGCCAGACGCGATTGGGCTTCAAGCGAACGACGGAGTGCCATTATGACCCATTTTCATCTGCGGCGGACGCTCACGGCGGGCCTCTTCGCCGCTCTCGTCGCTCTCGCACCGGCGCGGGCCGAGACGCTCGACAAGGTCACTTTCGGCACCAATTGGGTCGCCGAGGCCGAGCATGGCGGCTTCTTCCAGGCGGTCGCCGACGGCACTTACAAGAAATACGGCCTCGACGTCACCATCGTCCCCGGCGGTCCCAACGAGAACAACCGGATGTTGCTGATCGCCGGCAAGATCGATTTCTTCATGGCCGCAAACACCCTGATGTCGTTCGACGCGGTCGCCAACAACGTCCCCGTCGTGACCATCGCCGCGATCTTCCAGAAGGATCCGCAGGTGATGCTGACGCAGCCGGATGCCAAGGTCGGCAAGCTCGAGGACCTCAAGCCGCTGACGTTGTTCGTCTCCAAGGAGGGCATGGGCAGCTATTTCCAGTGGCTGAAGTCCGAATACGGCTTCAGCGAGAAGAACGTCCGCCCCTATAATTTCAATCCGCAGCCCTTCATCGCCAACCCCAAGAGCGCGATGCAGGGCTACGTCACCTCCGAGCCCTTCGCGGTCGAGAAGGCGGCGGGCTTCAAGCCCAACGTGCTGCTGCTGGCCGACTACGGCTTCAACACCTATTCGACCCTGATCGAGACCCGCCGCGACATCGTCGAGAAGAAGCCCGATCTGGTCCAGCGCTTCGTCGATGCCTCCATGGTCGGCTGGTACAATTACCTCTATCGCGACAATTCCGCCGGCAACGCCATGATCAAGCAGCTCAATCCAGAAATGACCGACGATCTGCTCGCCTATTCCGTCGCCAAGATGAAGGAGCACGGCATCGTCGATTCCGGCGATTCCCTGAAGAACGGCATCGGCGCGATGAGCGACGAGCGCTACAGCTCGTTCTTCAACAAGATGGTCAAGGCCGGCGTCGTGAAGGCGGATCTCGACTTCCGCAAATCCTACACGCTCCGCTTCGTCAACAAGGGCGTCGGCCTCGAGCTGCGTCCGAACAAGCCGTAACGCATGCTGAGCTCTTGCGGAGGTGGCTCGGCGTCCTGCACCTCTCCCGAAGGGAGAGGTCGCATCGCATCGCCAGATGCGATGCGGGTGAGGGGTTACGCTCCATCCGTTGTGCCGCTCTCCCTCACCCGCGCCTGCGGCGCGACCTCTCCCCGTCGGGGAGAGGTGGAAGACGCCGCGCGACTGTGCCTCCCAACAGCCGGCGATCGATGATCGAGCACTCAACGTCATCCGCGGTCGGGACTGGCCTGACGCATCTCGCCGTCAGCCTGCGCGGCGTGACCAAGACCTATGACAACGGCGTCATGGCGCTCGGCCCGTTCGACCTCGCGGTGCGCAAGGGCGAGTTCATCTCGCTGCTGGGCCCGTCCGGCTGCGGCAAGTCGACGGTGCTGCGGTTGATCGCGGAGCTCAGCGCGCCGTCCTCCGGGATCGTGCGGGTGGCGCGCCGCGAGGGCGAGCTGCAGCCGGGTCACGGCATCGGCTTCGTGTTCCAGGAGCCGACCCTGATGCCCTGGGCCAGCGTGCGCGAGAACGTGCGGCTGCCGCTGAAGCTCGGCGGCGTCGCGAAGGCCGAGGGGCGCGCGCGGGCCGACGCCGTCTTGGCCAGCGTCGGCCTTGCCGATTTCGCCGATGCCTTTCCGCGTGAGCTCTCCGGCGGCATGAAGATGCGGGTGTCGCTGGCGCGCGCGCTGGTCACCGATCCCGACATCCTGCTGATGGACGAGCCGTTCGCCGCGCTCGACGAGATCACGCGCTTCCGCCTCAACAACGATCTGCTCGCGCTGTGGCGGGCTCTCGGCAAGACCGTCATCTTCGTCACCCATTCGGTGTTCGAATCCGTCTATTTGTCGCAGCGTGTGGTGGTGATGACGGCACGGCCGGGCCGCATCCAGGCCGATATCCGCATCGAGACGGTCGAGCCGCGCGGCGAGGAATTCCGCACGTCGACCGCTTACGGCGACTATTGCCGCAGGGTCTCCGGCGCGCTGGCGCCGTCTTATTCGGGGCGCCCGCTGCTATGAGCGCCCCGCCCGAGAGCATTTCCAGGCCGCAAGGCGCGCAGCGTGCGCTGCGCCTGGTGCTTCCCGTCATCGTGTTCGCGGCCGGCCTTATCGCCTGGGAGCTGGTGGTCCGCCTCAAGGAGATCCCGCCTTACGTGCTGCCGGCGCCCTCGATCATCATTCTGACGCTGATCAAGGATTGGCAGGTGCTGTCGCAATCGCTCGGGACCACGCTGCTGACCACGCTCGAAGGGTTTGTCGCGGCCAGCATCGGCGGCATCGCGCTGGCGCTGCTGTTCAACCAGTCGAAATGGGTGGAATACTCGCTGTTCCCCTATGCGATCGTGCTCCAGGTCACCCCCGTCATTGCGATCGCGCCACTCTTGCTGATCTATCTGGAACAGCAGACCGCGGTTGTGGTCTGTGCCTTCATCGTCGCCTTTTTTCCCGTGCTGTCCAACACCACGCTCGGGCTCAATTCGGTCGACCGCAACCTCGCCGGCCTGTTCCAGCTCTATGGCGCATCGAAGCCGCAGACGCTGCGCTTCCTCAAGCTGCCGGCGGCGCTGCCTTACGTTCTCGGCGGCCTGCGCATCGCAGGCGGCCTGTCGCTGATCGGCGCGGTCGTGGCCGAGATCGCGGCGGGAACCGCGGGCGCCGGCTCCGGGCTCGCCTACAGGATCGCGGAATCGGGCTATCGATTGAACATACCCCGCATGTTCGCAGCGCTGCTGCTGTTGTCGCTGGCCGGGATTGTCATCTATGGGGTGCTGGCGCTAGTTTCGCACCTCGTTTTACGGCGCTGGCACGAGAGCGCGCTTGGAGAGGAAAACTGATGGCTGCCGGTTCGATTTCGTCCGAAAAGATCGACCTTCTGATCTATGGGCCGGTGCGGCCGATCCTCGAGAATGGGTTTTCCGATCATTTCGTCGTGCACAAGGCGGAGACGCACGGCGACCTCGAACGGCTGACGCCGGCGATCCGCGAGAAGATCCGCGGCGTCGCCGTGACCTATCACACCGTGCGGGCCGACAGGGGGGCACTGTCGCAACTGCCCAAGATCGAGATGGTGGCGAGCTTCGGCGTCGGCTACGACCACGTCGATGCCAAATACGCCGCCGAGCACAACATCATCGTCACCAACACGCCCGACGTGCTGACCGAGGAGGTCGCCGACGTCGCGATGGGCCTTCTGATCGCCACCTTGCGCGAGTTCATCAAGGCCGACCGCTACGTCCGCTCCGGGCTGTGGCAGACGCAGAACTATCCGCTCAGCGTCGGTTCGCTGCGCGACCGCAAGGTCGGCATCGTCGGCATGGGCCGGATCGGTCAGGCCATCGCGCGACGGCTCGATGCCTCGCTGGTGCCGGTGGTCTATCATTCGCGCAACCCGTCCAAGGACGTTTCCTACAAGCACTACCCTGATCTGATCGAGATGGCGAAGGCGGTGGACACGCTGATGGTGATCGTGCCCGGCGGCGCCTCCACCAACAAGATGATCAATGCCGACGTGCTCAAGGCGCTCGGCCCGCGTGGCGTTCTGATCAACGTGGCGCGCGGCTCCGTGGTCGACGAGCCGGCGCTGGTTCAGGCGCTGAAATCGGGCACCATCCTCGCCGCAGGTCTCGACGTGTTCGCGGCCGAGCCGAACGTGCCGGACGAGCTCAAGGCCATGCAGAACGTCGTGCTGCTGCCGCATATCGGCTCGGCTTCGGTGGTGACGCGCAACGCGATGGACCAGCTCGTGGTCGACAACCTCAAGTCATGGTTCTCAGGCAAGGCGCCGTTGACGCCGGTTGCGGAAACGCCGTTCAAGGGACGCTGATGCGAAGTCTTCGGGCCGTTGCATTCGCCGTCGCGGCCTCTTTGGCCGCGATCGGCGCCGTCGCGGCCTGCCTGGCCGCGATCGGCGCTGCGCATGCGCAGGATGCGGCGAGCCTGAAGAAATCGATGCCCGGGCAGTGGGAGCTCTCGACCACCGAGCGCAGCAAGACCTGCGTTGTCACGATGAAGGGCGATGCCGCAGGCCAGGGCTACAAGCTGGAGCTGGAGCCGGCCTGCAAGACCGCGCTGCCTTTCACCAAGGACATCGTCGCCTGGAGCGTCAGGGGCCTCGACATCGTGCGCCTGCAGGATGCGGCCGGTGAAGCCGTAATCGACTTCACCGAGGTCGAGGCCGGCATCTTCGAGGGCCTGCGCCAGGGCGAGGGCGTCTACATCCTGCAGGATCTCGCCGCGGCCCGCTCGATGGCCAAGTCGATGGACCAGATGATCGGCGATTGGGCGATGGTGCGCGGCAACGGCCAGCCGGTGTGCGGGCTGACGCTGACCAACACCGAGGCGAGCCCCGACAATTTCCAGGTCTTCCTCAAGCCGAGATGCGACGCCGCCATCGCCCAGTTCAATCCGGCGCAATGGCGGCTCGAGCGCGGCCAGATCATCCTGATGTCGAAATCGGGCGATGCCTGGCAGTTCGAGGCCGACGACAACGCGCAATGGCGGCGCGTCCCCGATACCGCCGATCCCCTGATCATGCTGCGTCAGTAACCGGCCCGGCATTCGCCGTCGCCGAAGCCGTGCAGCGCTGGATCGAGCCGTGACCGGACGAGCCCGGACGGACCAAAATCCGCTGGTTTGGGAGTTCTTGCCGAATTTCGAACTTTTCCTGCGTCTCGGGCGACCAAGGCGGAATGGCTCAAACACGATCGGGCTTTGACATGAAATTCGTTGCCCTGGCTTTTTCGTGCCTTCTGCTGCTCGCGATGCCCGCCAGCGCGAATGACACGCGCACCTTTGATGCGATGGTCGTGTTGGCCAATCGCGGAGATGCCGAGGCGCAATATCATGTCGGCATGATGCACAACAATGGCATCGGCACGCAGCAGGACCGCAGCCAGGCATTCGAGTGGTTTCAGAAATCGGCCGCCGGCAACGACCCCTTGGGGGCCTACAAGCTCGGCTGCTATTATGACGGGCAAGGTGCCGGCATTGTTGCAACCGATGCCGATCAAGCACTGAAATACAAGCTCGTGTCCGCCAGGGCCGGCTATGCGCGCGCTCAGCACGACGTTGGCCTGATGTATGACCGACAAGGCAATTCGGACGAAGCGCTGAAATGGTGGAAGATGGCTGCCGATCAGGGGCTTCCCGAGGCCCTCTTCAGCCTGTCTCGCGCCTATTCGGCCGGCAAGGGGACGCCGAGAGATTTGTCCCTATCATATGCGTATTTCAAGCTGTCGAAGGTGGCGCCGGCCAGGAATGTGAAAGAGATGGCGTCGATGTTGTCCAAGCCCGAGCTGGAGAAGGCCGAGAAGCTCGTTGCCGAATGGAAGCCGCAACCGACCGCCTTGACGCTCAAGGCACTCAGCGGGTTCAGGGCCGCTGAAGAGCATTTGAAGGTCGCCAAGAACCCGGTGTTCTGACCTGGTCAGATCAACCGCATCCCGCGCAAGCTCGCATGTCCGCTCTTGCCGACGATGATGTGGTCGTGCACCGCAATCCCCAGCGGCTTTGCGATGTCGATGATCGCCTTCGTCATCTGGATGTCGGCCTGCGAGGGCGAGGGATCGCCGCTAGGATGATTGTGCACCAGGATCAGCGCGGTCGCCGATAATTCCAGCGCGCGCTTGATCACCTCGCGGGGATAGACCGGGGTGTGGTCGACGGTGCCGGTCTGCTGCACCTCGTCGGCGATCAGCTGATTGCGCTTGTCGAGGAAGAGCAGGCGAAACTGCTCCTTGTCGGCGAACGCCATGCTGGAGCGACAATAGTCGATCACCGCGTTCCAGGACGACAGCGCGTTGCGGCTGTTGACCTCGCCCTTGGCGACGCGATGCGCCGCGGCGGCAATCAACTTGAGCTGGTTGATCGCGGATTCGCCGATGCCGTCGACCTCGCGCAGCCGCGCCACCGGCGCATGCACGACCTCGGCGAACGAGCCGAACGTCTTGATCAGCGCCTTCGCCAGCGGCTTGGTGTCGCGCCGCGGCAGCGC
This sequence comes from Bradyrhizobium sp. WBOS08, assembly GCF_024585125.1. Taxonomy (NCBI): domain Bacteria; kingdom Pseudomonadati; phylum Pseudomonadota; class Alphaproteobacteria; order Hyphomicrobiales; family Nitrobacteraceae; genus Bradyrhizobium; species Bradyrhizobium sp. WBOS08. Next base: position 2,040,959 of record NZ_CP028988.1, read on the forward strand.
GGGAAACAGCGCCATCTCCAGCAGTTCGTAGTCGCTGAGCGCATCCGCGCCCGCATTGTAGAAGCGTTCGCGCAGCCGCTCGCGATGGCCGTGATAGTGCGGCGCATCGGCGGATGGAGCGTCTGGTTGGTCATTCTTGCGTGGCATCGGCGCAAGCATGCCGCGCCGGGCGGTTTTTGCAACTCTGAAGTGTTGGGGGATGACCCGGCAATGGCAAAGAAAAAAGGCGCCGCGCGAACACGGCGCCTCATTCAGGGCGTGCGGCGCGATCAGGCCTTGACGGCGGCGAAGGCGTAGCCGTTGCCGTCCTTGGTCAGCGTGCCGACGTTCGGAAAGCCGAAATGATAGCCGGCGATCATGCCCTTTTCCGCGATCACGCGATCGAAGAAGGCGCGCCGCGTGGCTTCCGCCTTCGGTCCGTCGCTGTCGAAGCCGGAGAACCAGCCGGGATTCCTGACGAACAGCTGGTGGATGCCGGTGACGTCGCTCTGGATGAAGAGCTGCTGCCCGCCGGAGGCCACCAGGAAGGACATGTGGCCGATCGTGTGACCCGGCGTGGCGATGGCCTTGACGCCGGGCGCCAGGTCGGCGCCGTCGCCATACTGCTTGATGTTCTTCCAGGTCGGGAAGGTGGCCTGAATCCGCTTGACATGGGCGCGGTTGGCTTCGGGCACCTTCTCCACCAGGGCCGCATCGGTCCAGAACTTGTACTCGACTTCGGGCATCATGATTTCCGCGTTCGGAAACACCTGCGCGTTGGTTTCCTTCACCCACAAGCCCGAAATGTGATCGGGATGGAAATGCGAGATCACCACCGTCGACACCGTCGCCGGATCGAGGCCGGCCGCCTTCATGTTGCCGGCGAGCTTGCCGACGCTGGCGGGACCGTTGCCGCCGAAACCGGTGTCGAACAGGATGACCTTGCCGCCGGTCCGGATCGCGGTGACCGTGAAGGGATTGTCGATCTTGTCGGGTCCGATGCCGGCTGCGGTCAGCGCCTTCTTGACGTCGTCGAGCCCGGCATTCTTGACAATGCCGTCGGTCACCGGCCGTTCGATCGAACCCTCATGCAGGCTGAACATGTCGATGTCACCGACCTTGTAGGTAAGGCTCTCGGCGGCGCGCTGGGCCGAGGCGGCACCGATGAAGGACACGGGCCCCTGGAGACCGAAGACCAGCGCTGCCCCCGTGCTACCGAGGACCAGATCGCGACGTGAAACCTCGAACATTATGGTGCTCCCTTTGAGTGAATCCTCGGAAGGCGCTTTACACCGGTTGAAAGCGCCCGCGATGGTTCGACACCGGGATGCGTTGCCTATTCCCTGGCGATGGTCACGCGGGGAACGGCAAGATGACGCAGGCTGTTGCTGTATTGAGAGCGATTTGCAACAAGGGTTGCAGCTTACGCTGCCGCGATCTGCTTCTCGCCGTGCCGCTCCGACAGCGTGAAGATCTCGACGCCGGTGGCGGTGACGCCGACGGAGTGCTCGAACTGCGCCGACAGCGAGCGGTCGCGGGTGACGGCGGTCCAGCCGTCGGAGAGGATCTTCACGTGCGGCTTGCCGAGATTGATCATCGGCTCGATGGTGAAGAACATGCCGGGCTTGAGCTGCACGCCTTCGCCCGGACGGCCGATATGGATGATGTTCGGCTCGTCGTGGAACATGCGGCCGAGGCCATGGCCGCAGAAGTCGCGCACCACGCTCATGCCCTGTGGCTCGACGAAGCTCTGGATGGCGTGACCGATGTCGCCGGTGGTGGCGCCGGGCTTCACCGCGGCAATGCCGCGCATCATCGCCTCATACGTCACCTCGATCAGCCGCTCCGCCTTGCGGGCGATCGGGCCGACCGCGTACATCCGGCTGGAATCGCCGTACCAGCCGTCGACGATGAACGTGACGTCGATGTTGACGATGTCGCCTTCCTTCAGCGGACGGTCGCCGGGCATGCCGTGGCAGACCACGTGGTTGAGCGAGGTGCAGGTCGAATAGCGATAGCCGCGATACATCAGCGTCGCCGGATAGGCGCCGTGGCTGAAGGCGAACTCGCGGACGAACTGGTCGATGCGCTCGGTCGGCACGCCGGGCCCGACGATGTCGGTGAGCTCGTCCAGGCACTTGGCCACCAGCGCGCCCGCCTTGCGCATGCCGGCAAAGGCGGCCGGCCCGTGCAGCTTGATCTGTCCGGTCTTGCGCAGCGAGGTATCGGTGGCTTCGACGTAGCTCATGCTTGTGCAGTCTTCCTTGGGCGGTCCGGCTGATCGCGATTATCGGCGGAAAGGCTTGATTTCAGGCCCCAATTTAATGATTGCGGGCCTTCATGCAAGCTGGAGGGTGCCGACCGGGCGGCGAAAGCGACCTAATTCGGGACTTCTACGGTGGTTTCCACGGGGAGGGCGCCGCCGCGGATGCGGATTTCGCGGACCGGATAGGGAACTCGGATGCCCTCCTGCTTGAAGGCGTCCCACAGCGCCAGCATCACGTCGCTCTTGACGGTGTCCATGCCGTCGGGGTCCGCGAGCCAAAGGGTGAGCGAGAACTTCATGCCGGCCTCCGCGAACTCGGTCAGAATGCAGTTCGGCGGCTTGCCCTTCTGCGCCCGGGGATGAGCGGCGGCGGTCTCGGCGGCGAGCTTGCAGACGAGCCGCGGGTCGGCGTCGTAATTGGTGCCGAAGGCGATCTTCACCAGCGTGTTCTTGTCGGTATAGGTCCAGTTGACGACCTTCTGCGTCACCAGATCCTCGTTCGGCACCAGGAACTCGCGGCCGTCGCCGGCGGCGACGGAAATATAGCGCGTCTTCATCGCGCTGATGCGGCCGGTATTGTCGCCGATGGTGACGAGATCGCCGGGCTTCACCGACTTGTCGGCGAGCAGGATGATGCCGGAGATGAAATTGGCGACGATCTTCTGCAGGCCGATACCGATGCCGACGCCGACCGCGCCGGAGAACACCGCGAGCGCGGACAGGTCGATGCCGACCGCGCCGAGCGCGATGACGATGGCGACGGCCAGGAGCCCGATGCGGATGATCTTGACCAGCAGCACCTGCACCGACGGCGTCAGGTCGGTGGTGGCGTTGATCCGGCTCTCGGCGAAATTGCTGGCGATGTTGGTGGCCCAGAGCGCGATGAGGAGGAGCGCGCCGGCCTTGATCGCCAGCAACGGGGTCAGCCGGAGGCCGCCGAGCACGATCGCGTAGGCATCGAGCAGCTCGACGGTCGCATCGAACTGCCCGAGGATGGACAGTGCGGCGACGAACCACGCCGTGATCGACACCAGCTTGACGATGAAGGCATTGCGCAGCACCGAGGTCAGGAGCCGGATCGCGAGCCAGGCGAAACCAAGCTTGGCCGCGACCATCAGGAGATAGGAGCGGCTTGGCCAGGTCGCGTGATACATCACCACGCGCGAGACGATCACGAGCAGCGTGAATACCGCCGTCGAGGCGCTGGCGACCATGACCCGCACGAAATGCCTGAGCGGCAGCGGCCAGCGCAGCGCCAGCGAGGTCAGGTCGACCCGGCTGCGAATGGCGGCCTCCGCCGCATAGGCGATGCCGGCGGCGGCCAGAATGAGGCCGAATTGCAGGTAGAACCAGGGCGAGGAGATCTCCGCCCCGACGCTGCGCGCGGTGGTCTGCACGAACTCCATGAAGTCCTTGAGGTCCATGTCCATCGGTCTCGTCGGCAAGCGGGGAGGATATTGATTCGAGGGAGCCGCAGAATCCCACAAAGGGCGCGGCCGGGCCACCGATACACCGGCATGTGATGGACGTTAAGGCCGTAAAAGACGGGCAGATTGCCGCGAGATGCGAAAATGGGTTGGCGCGTGAGTCTGCCGACGATAAGGATGCCATTCCAGCTGTTTTAACCCGGAAGGTGGATGGCCTCCCTCGACTCCGTCAGCCTCGCCATATTGCTCGGCGCCGTCCTCGTCATGGCCGGTATCCTGTCGAGCCTGCTTGCGCTCCGCTTCGGTGCGCCCTTGCTGCTGGTCTTCCTTGCGGTCGGCATGCTCGCCGGCGATTCCGGTCCCGGCCAGCTCCAGTTCGACGACGTCCGCACCACCTATCTGGTCGGCTCGGTGGCGCTGGCCCTGATCCTGTTCGATGGTGGCCTCAGGACGCGCTTTGCCAGCATCCGCACCGTGCTTGCGCCGTCCGTGGTGCTCGCGACCGCCGGCGTGCTGCTGACCGCGTTGATCACGGCGCCTTTCGCCAAATTCGCGCTCGATCTCAACTGGACGGAATCGCTGCTGGTCGGCGCCGTGGTGGCCTCGACCGATGCCGCGGCCGTGTTCCTGCTGGTGCACACCCAGGGCCTGCGGCTGCGCCCGCGCGTCGGCGCGACGCTGGAGGCGGAATCCGGCACCAACGACCCCTTCGCGATCTTCCTCACGCTCATGCTGGTCGAGTACATCTCGGTCGGCTCGAGCTCGCCCGGCCACGTGCTGACGGAGTTCGTTCAGGAGGCCGTGCTGGGCGCCATCGTCGGCTTCATCGGCGGACGCCTCGTCGTCATCGCGCTCAACCAGGTGGCACTGCCGCAGGGCCTGCACGCGCCCTTCGTGACCACGGCCGCGCTGGTGATCTTCGGCGCCTCCCAGATCATGCACGCCTCCGGCTTCCTCGCCGTCTATCTCGCCGGCATCATCATCGGCAACCGGCCGACGCGCGCGCATAACCACGTCGTGGCCTTCCTCGATGCCGCGACCTGGCTGGCGCAGATCGTGATGTTCGTGCTGCTCGGCCTGCTGGTCTCGCCGAGCAGGCTGGGTGACAGCATCGTGCCGGCGGTCGCCGTCGCGTTCGTGCTGATGCTGGTGGCGCGGCCGATCGCGGTGTTCGCCTGCCTGGCGCCATTCCGCTTCAACTGGCGCGAAAAGATCTTCATCGCCTGGACCGGCCTGCGCGGTGCGGTCGCGATCTTCCTGGCCTCGATCCCGATGCTGGTCGGCCTGTCCAAGGCCTATCTCTATTTCGACGTCGCCTTCGTCGTCGTCATCATCTCGCTCTTGCTGCAGGGCTGGACCCTTGCACCGGCCGCGCGAAAACTGCACGTGGCGCTGCCGCGCGCCGAGCGCGGCCCGCGCCGTGTCGAATTGGATCTGCCCGGCCAGCTCGAGCAGCAGCTGGTCGGCTATCCGGTGCGCCCCAAGAGCCTGTATTTCCGCCGCGGCCTGATCCCGTCCTGGTCCAAGCCGACGCTGGTGATCCGCAACGAGAACATCCTGACGCCGCTGGAGGCCGACCCGATCGCGCCCGGCGACTACATCTATCTGCTGGCGCCGCCGGAAAAGGCCGAATCGCTCGACCGCTTCTTCGTCGACATGCAGCCGAGCTCGGCGCCGGATCCGCATCTGCTCGGCGACTTCATGGTCTCCGGTGAGCATACGCTCGCCGAGCTCGCCGAGATCTACGGCGTGACGGTGAGCGAGGAAGCGCGCAAGCTCACGCTCGCGGATTTTTTCGACATCCATCTCGACCACGCGCCGAAAGAGGGCGCCGAGCTGCCGCTGGACGAGATCGTGCTGGTCGCGCGCAGCATCTCCGGCGGCCGCGTCAGCGTCGTCGGCCTGCGCCTGCCGGAAGAAGACGAGACGCCCCCGCCGCTGACCCGCGCGCAGGCGCTGCGGAAGAAGCTCTCGGATATGTGGGCCTCGGTGGCCGGGGTTTGAGCTGCCGTAGCGTGGGCAAAGCGAAGCGTGCCCACGCATTTTTGCGATCGAGAGAGTTGGTGGGCACGGCGCAAGGGCGCCTTTGCCCACCCTGCGATGGCTACGCTCGCAATGATTCGTGTCCCGGACGCGCCGCAACGCGCAAGCGTTGCTGCGCAGAGCCGGGACCCATGGCGCGGCGTGGGCCCCGGCTCTGCGACGCATCACTGCGTGCTGCGTCGCGTCCGGGGCACGAAACGCCTCACGCCAGCACCTTCACCCCGCCGACACTCGTCACCCGGCCCTGTTTCAGCATCACGATCTGCGTCGCGAGCTGGCGCAGCTCGGCGGCGTCGTGGCTGACATAGACCATCGGCACGTTGGCCTCGTCGCGCAGCCGCACCAGGTAGGGCAGGATCTCGAGCTTGCGGCCCTCGTCGAGCGCGCCGAGCGGCTCGTCGAGCAGCAAGAGGCGTGGCCGTGACAGCAGCGCGCGTCCGAGCGCGACGCGCTGGCGCTCGCCGCCGGAGAGTTTTCCGGGACGACGATCGAGCAGGGCGCCGATGTCGAGCAGGTCGATGATGCGCCTGTGTTGGGCGGGATCGGGCGCAAGGCCGTTCATGCGGCGGCCGTAGTCGAGATTCTGCGCGACGTCGAGATGCGGGAACAGCCGCGCGTCCTGAAACACGTAGCCGATGCGGCGGCGATACGTCGGCACGTGGATTCCGGCCGCGATGTCGTCGACGGTTTCGCCGTCGATCACGATGGTGCCGCGGTCGGGCCGCAACAATCCTGCGATCATGTTGACCAGCGAGGTCTTGCCGGCGCCCGACGCGCCGAACAGGCCGATGACGCGGCCTTCGCTGGTGAAGGACGCCTGAAGCGAGAACTCGCCGAGCTTCTTCTCGACATCGACCCGCAGCATGGTCAATTCCCGTGCAGTCGCGCGGTGGCGCGGCGGGCGAACCATTCGGCCGATATCAGCGCGCCCAGCGCCAGTGCGATCGAGACGATCACCAGCCGTCCCGCCGCGGCGTCGCCGTCCGGCGTCTGGATCAGCGAGTAGATCGCCGAGGAAATCGTCTGGGTCTCGCCGGGAATGTTGGAGACGAAGGTGATGGTGGCGCCGAACTCGCCGATCGCCTTGGCGAAGCCGAGCACCATGCCGGCGAGCACGCCGGGCAGCGCCAGCGGCAGCGTCACGGTGAAGAACACTTTCCAGGGCGCGGCGCCGAGCGTCTCGGCGGCCTGCTCCAGCCGGCGGTCGATCGCCTCGATCGACAGCCGCATCGGGCGCACCAGCAGCGGAAACGCCATCACGCCGCAGGCGAGCGCCGCGCCGGTCCAGCGGAACGAGAACACGATCCCGAGATGGTCGGCGAGGAAGCCGCCGACGAGGCCGCGCCGGCCGAAGCTGAGGAGCAGCAGATAGCCGGTGACGACAGGCGGCAGCACCAGCGGCAGATGCACCACGGCATCCAGCACCGACTTGCCCCAGAAATCCCTGCGCGCGAGCAGCCATGCCAGCGCGATGCCGAACGGCGTCGCGACCAGCGTGGCGATGATCGCGACCCTGAGCGAGAGCAGGATCGCGGTCCATTCGGCGGGAGAGATCTCGAACATCGAGTGCTGAATATCAGATTGTCGGGCTGACCAGGAACTTGAAGCCGTATTTTTCCAGGATGGACTTGGCCACCGAGGAGCGCAGGAAGGCGAGATAGTCGCCGGTGCCGGCCTTCGCGATCGTGGTCGCGGCGACCGGATAGATGATCGCGGGATGCGAGTCCGCCGGGAAGGTGCCGACGATCTTGACGCCGGGCTCGACCTTGGCGTCGGTGGCATAGACGATGCCGAGATTGGCCTCGCCGCGCGCCACCAGCGTCAGCGCGGCGCGCACGCTCTCGGCCATCGCGAATTTCGCTTCGGCTGCCTGCCAGGTGCCGAGCTTCTCGAGCGCCGCCTTGGCATATTTGCCTGCGGGCACCGACTTGACGTCGCCGGTCGCGACCCGGCCGTCGCCGGCGAGCTTGGCGAGGTCGAAGCCCCTGGCAATCGCGACGTTGTCGATCCTGGAATCCTTCGGCGCGATCAGCACGAGGCTGTTGCCGAGCAGATTGACCCTGGATGGCTCATTGATGGTCTTCCTGGCGATCGCGTAATCCATCCAGTCGGTGTCGGCCGAGACGAACACGTCCGCCGGCGCGCCCTGCTCGATTTGGCGGGCGAGCACCGAGCTCGCGGCATAGCTGACCGAGAACTTGACGCCGGTCCTGGCGGTGTAGGCGGCATCGACCTCGTCGAGCGCGTTCTTCATCGACGCGGCGGCGAACACGGTGATGGTCTTGTCCTCGGCTGCGGCCGGCGAGAGGGGGGCGGCGGCAAGGATCACGAAGGCAAGGATCACGAAGGCAAGGATCACGAAGGCAGTGAGTAGTCCGGACAGACGAAACATGGATGCGCTCCGTGCGAGCTCGCGCGCGCAGGCGGCGCACGCAAATCTGGCGTTGATTGGGTCAGATGCGACGGGCGGACGCGCCGTTCCACGGCTCCACTTTGGCTTACGGCCAGCGTGGGATATCGCAGCAGCGAAGATAGCAGGCCAGGTCGGAAGGTCAAACCGGGCGCGGTGGGCGAGGGGACAGCGTATCCTACGGCTTCGCATCGCCTGCGTTCAGCACCGCCTTGCAGGCCGCGGGCATCTGCGCCAGCGTCATCGGCGGCTTCGGCTTTGGCGGCTCCGGCGGCGGCTTGGGGTGCAGCACGGCGTCGGAGAACCAATAGGCGAGATCGGCGGGCTTGCAGCCTTCGTCCTCGGCCTGCGACGGCTGGCCCTCGCACTCGCCGGCGCCGGCCGGGCAGCGCATGCGGATGTGGAAATGGTAGTCGTGGCCCCACCAGGGCCGGATCTTCGACAGCCAGGCGCGGTCGCCCTTGGCCTCGCGGCACAGCGCCTTCTTGATCGCGGCGTTGACGAAGATGCGCTGCACCGCCGGCTCCCGCGCCGCATCGCGCAGCACCAGCACATGGCCCGGCGTGAACACTTTCGGATCGATGTCGAGCCGGTCCTGGCGCACCATCATCACCGCCGACATGTCTTCGCGCTCCTCGCGCGAGAGCCGGCGGTCCGGCATCGGCGTCAGCCAGATGTCGGCGTCGAGACCGATCTGGTGGCTGGCATGGCCCGACAGCGCCGGGCCGCCGCGCGGCTGCGCGATATCGCCGACCAGGATGCCCGGCCATCGCGCGTCCTTGTGCGCCTTGGCCGCGAGCCGCTTGATCAGCGCGATCATCTCGGGATGGCCATAGCTGCGGTTGCGCGACAGCCGCATCACCTGCCAGTGATCGCCGTTGACCGGCATCTGCTCCGCGCCGCCGATGCAGCCCTTGGTGTAGGAGCCGATGACATGGGCGGGCCCCTTCGACGGCAGCAGCTTGCGCGCGAACAGCTCCTTGGCGGCCAGATCCGGGTCATTCGGATTGGCGAGCGGCGGCAGCGGCTTCGGATTCACGCTGCCCTTGTCCTGGGCCAGCGCGCCGCCGGCGGCCAGGGGGACGAACCAGAGCAGGAGGAGGATGATGCCGCGGCGACTCATGCAGATGTCCTTATAGCCCAATGCTGCATCAGGGGTAAGAATGAGGCTGGAGCCGGCCGCCGGCTCGGCGCTGCCCGTTAAATCGCGTGCCAGGCCGCGTTTCTTAAGGCGGCAATAACCGTATCCTGCATTGACCAAAATACGTGCGCGGCGCGAGGAAAATCCGCGGCTCGCATGCAATCGCGCCTGATTTCGGAACTGATACAAGCGCGCGCGCAATTTTGCATCAGGCCGACCAACGATTGCGGCTCCAGACACAATGTGACGGCGCCATGCCGCCATGGCCACGCCGCGCAAACAGGCAGCAAGGTCCGCCTCGCGCGGACCGCGGCCGGGCAAGATTACTTTTTTTTCAGACACTTGCCCCAAGACTTTTTCATTCAGGACTTGCGCGGGCGGGCGCAACGGGAACGAGTGAAGTTGGGTTTGAAGTCTCGAAAAGCAAAAAAGCGAAGGCAAGGCTTGCCTGCCCGGGCCGGCCGCTCGCCGCGCAAGCCGCGCTTCGCATGCGCAGCGCGACCCCTGTCCGAACGCGACGAAGTCCTGCGCAGCCGCGCCGAGGCGGAAGCCGCGATCGCGGACGCGCGCAAATCGCATGAGCGGCTGCGCCAGGCCATCGACATCCTGCCGCAGGGCATCGTGTTCCTCGATGCCGAAGGCCGCTACGTCCTCTGGAACAAGAAATACGCCGAGATCTACAGCAAGACCGCCGATCTGTTCGAGGAAGGCGCACGCCTCGAAGACACGCTGCGCATCGGCGTTGCCCGCGGCGATTACCCGGAGGCCGTGGGCCAGGAGGACGAGTGGATCGCCGAGCGGCTGCAAAAACTCTATCAGCCCGGCGCGCGCCACGAGCAGATGCTGTCGGACGGCCGCGTCATCCTGATCGACGAGCGCTTGACCGATGACGGCGGCGTGGTCGGCCTGCGCGTCGACATCACCGAGCTGAAGCAGCGCGAAGCCTCGTTCCGCCTGCTGTTCGACGGCAATCCCGTCCCGATGATCGTCTGCGCGCTGGACGACGAGCGCATCCTCGGCGTCAACGATGCCGCGGTCGCGCATTACGGTTACAGCCGCGCCGAGTTCGAGCGGCTGAAGATCCGCTCCTTGCAGGCCTTCGACAGCGAGCCGCCCTGGACCGCCGACCGTTCCAGCGAGGAGCAGGCCGGCCGCACCTGGAAGCACGTCAAGGCCGACGGCGCGCTGATCGACCTTGCGATCTATTTCCGCGAATTGACCTATGCCGATCGGCCCGCGGTGCTGCTGGCGCTGATGGACATCACCGAACGCAAGCGCGCCGAGGCGCGGCTCGCCTTCATGGCCCAGCATGACTCCCTGACCGGCCTGCCCAACCGAACCCTGCTGCGCCAGCAGACCGACGAGATGCTGCTGCACACGCGGCGCAGCCCCGAGAAGGTCGCGCTGCTGATGCTGGGGCTCGACAATTTCAAGGCGGTCAACGACACGCTCGGACACGCGGTCGGCGACAAGCTGCTGCGCGGCGTCGCCAAGCGGCTGCGCTCGACCTTGCGCGAGGAAGACGCGCTGGCGCGGCTCAACTCGGACGAGTTCGCGATCGTGCAGAGCGGCCTGATGCGGCCCGAGGACGCGGTCGGGCTGGCAAAGCGCCTGCTCGAGGCCATCGCCGATCCCTATCTGCTCGACGGTCATTCCGTGGTGATCGGCGCCTCGATCGGCATCGCGATGGCGCCGGGCGATGGCGACGATTCCGAGAAGCTGCTCAAGAGCGCCGACATGGCGCTGTCGCGCGCCAAGCAGGACGCGCGCGGCAGCTTCGCCTTCTTCGAGGCCGCTTTGGATGCGAAAGCGCAGAGCCGCCGCAAGATCGAGGTCGAGCTGCGCGACGCGATCCAGAACGACGTGCTGCGTCCGTATTATCAGCCGCTGATCGACCTCCAGAGCGGCCGCATCACCGGCTTCGAAGCGCTGGTGCGCTGGCCGCATGCCGAGCGCGGCATGGTCTCGCCCGCCGAGTTCATTCCGGTCGCCGAGGACACCGGCCTGATCAATCCGCTCGGCGGGCTGATGCTGCGCCGGGCCTGCCTCGATGCCGCGGCTTGGCCGGACGACGTCCGCGTCGCCGTCAATCTGTCGCCGCTCCAGTTCCGCAGCGGCAATCTGCTCTCGATGGTCACGGAGGCGCTCAAGGGGTCAGGCCTGCCGCCGCGGCGGCTCGAGCTCGAGATCACCGAGACGCTGCTCCTGGAGAAGAGCGCGCAGGTGCTGGCGACGCTGCATGCCTTGCGCGCGCTGGGGGTGCGGATCTCGATGGACGATTTCGGCACCGGCTATTCCAGCCTCAGTTACTTGCGCAGCTTTCCGTTCGACAAGATCAAGATCGATCAGTCCTTCGTTCGCGATCTCGGCGCCAACCGCGAGGCGCAGGCCATCATCCGCTCCATCGTCAGTCTCGGCAAAGGCCTGGGCGTCACCATCACCGCCGAAGGCGTCGAGACCGAAGCCGAGCTGAGCTGCCTGCGCGCGGAAGGCTGCCACGAAGGCCAGGGCTTTCTGTTCAGCAAGGCCAGGCCCAATATCGAGATCGTCAGCCTGCTCGCCGCACAGCGCGGCATCGACGGCGACGAGGATGCGCTGGTGGCGTGACGAGCCTTGGTGTGCAATCAAGTCTGCCACGCGCTCCGCCTTTCACGACGAGTTCCAACGAACGTAACGGCTTTTTCCCATGACCTCCGATGCACCTCCGCCGGCCGGACCGGCCTATGCCCGCTTCTCGCGGCGGTTCAGGGCCGTTCTGGTCGACTGGATGCTGGCGACGGCACTGTTGTTCGGAGCCTTGACGATCGCCAGCCATGTCGCGAGCGATGCGCTCGGCCGCGGTCTCGGTATCGCGGTGGTCGTCATTCTCCTGCTCTATGAGCCGGTGTTGGTCTGGCGCATCGGCGGCACGCTCGGACATATCTGGACCAATTTGCGCGTCGTCGACGATCGCGGCGGCAATCCGAGCTTCGCCAAGGCTCTTGCGCGCTTTGCCATCAAGAGCATCTTGGGCTGGTATTCGTTCGTGGTCATCGCTGCCACGCGCCGCAACCAGACGGTTCACGATCTGGTCACGCATTCGACCGTCCAGATCCGCGATCCCGCCAAGGCGAAGCCCGGCCAGTTCATCACCGAGCGGCGTCAGGATGATCCAACTATGCCCTCGCGGTTACGGCGCACGCTCGTGACGGTGGTCTATGTTGCGCTCAGCCTCTTCCTCTATATCGGCGTGCTCGCGGCCCTGGTCCGGTCCGGCGTGCTGTCGCGCGCGTGCCTCTACCAGGACATTTGCAACGGAAGCGACCGCATCGCCGATACCGCCGCGGCCGTGGTCCTGCTCCTGATGATTGCCCTGGTCATCGTCATGGGCTGGCGGGGCCGGCTGCTCGGTGCTCGCAAGGCAGCCTGACGCTGCGAAGGCGTGTCGTTGTCTGCGTGTCGGAATGTAGGGAACACGCTGCTCACTCCGTCAACCTGTCCCCGCTTGGAGGTTTCGGCGCGTCCCGGGAGATGCGAAGCAACGTGGCGTGGTCGAGACAGGCCGTGATCATTGCGCAGACGCTGCACGGGCCGCGGCACCAGGCGGCCGAGGCATCCGCCTCGGCAATTCCCTCCGGCAGCTACATGAAGGTCCTGATGGAGCCTCGCTGCCAAGGTGTCGAGACCGAAGCCGAGCTGAGCTGCCCGCGCGCGGAAGGCTGCCACGAAGGCCAGGGCTTTCTGTTCAGCAAGGCCCGGCCCAATATCGAGATCGTCAGCCTGCTGGCGGCGCAACGCGGCATCGGCGGCGATGACGCCGCGCTGGTGGCGTGAGCGGCGGTCGCCGTCTGGCGATGCCGATGTAACCGGACGCGCCGCTCTCTCCATCGTCTCGACACGAGGCCGAAACTCGAAGTCCGACCAAGGGGCGGACTCATGACGCCGGCTTGCTGACGCAAAGCCTTCGACAATGGCGGACCTGAGGTCGGCCAGCCGCGTTGGGCTCCAGGAGAAGGTGTCCCACCCATGTGCCGAGTACAAAATTCTTTTTCTGCGCGCTTGGTTGTTGGACAGGGGGCGTCCGGTTCAGAGGGAGCACGACGAATGTTTGGTAAGTCTGACGGCACTTGGTTGAACGAGCCGAAAGCATGGTCCGAAAAGGAAAACCTCCTTGAACTGGTAACGGACCAGGCCACTGACTTCTGGCGCGAGACACATTACGGCTTTGTCCGCGATAGCGGACATTTCCTCGGTTTTGAGACGGGAGATGCGTTCACGGCCGAACTTCGCATCCGAGCTGATTTCAAGGCGCTCTACGATCAAGCGGGCCTGATGGTGCGTATAGACGAACGTCGCTGGCTCAAGGCGGGGATCGAGTTTTCGGACGGACGCGCCATGCTGTCGAGCGTGCTGACTGCGGGGCAATCGGACTGGGCAACAGCCCACTATGAGCACGACGCCAGTGACTTCCGATTGCGTGTCACGGTTGCGCATGGTGTTCTTCGTTTGCAGGCCTCGACCGATGGAAAGGTGTGGCCTCTCATGCGGCTCGCGCCATTCGCGGAGAGTTCCTCCTATCTCGTTGGCCCTATGGCCTGCACGCCGGAGCGGTCGGGATTAGCGGTCGCCTTTTCCGATTTTCGGCTGGTGCCGCCGCTTGGCAAGGAGCTTCATGATCTTGAATGAGGAGCACGAGCGAAAGCGAGTTGACGTCCGCTAGCCAGGGCAAATTGGCGATGTCCTCGCTCGTCGAAATCAGGCCGCGGCGCGGCCGAGGGCGAGCGAAGGCCCGCGCCTGGTCGGGAAGCTCAGCGCCACCGCGACGGCGGCCAGCCCGATCGCGAACGAGCCGGCGTGCAGCCAGGTGTATTGCTGGAAGCTGTCGAACACGAGCCCGCCGGCCCAGGGTCCGAGCGCCATGCCGAGGCTGGCGAAGGCCGACACCGCGCCGAACACCGTGCCCATGATGCGGGCGCCGAAGAACTCGCGGACCAGCACGGCATAGAGCGGCATCACCCCGCCATAGGCGAGGCCGAACACGACCGACAGCGCGTAGAATTCGCCGAGCTGCGCCACAGCAAGATAGGTCGCGATGCAGATCGCCTGCACCAGGAGCCCGCCGACCAGCACCGGCTTGGCACCGATGCGATCGGCCAGCGCGCCCAGCAGCAGGCGGCCGCCGAGGCCCGAGACGCCGGCGACGCTGTAGACCGTCACCGCCGTGAGCGGAGCGATGCCGCAGACCATCGCGTACGAAACCATGTGGAAGATCGGGCCGGAATGCGCCGCGCAGCAGGCGAAGTGCGCCGCCGCGAGCGCGATGAATTGCGGCGTGCGCAACGCCTGCGCCGCGGTCAGCTCGACCTCCGGCGCCGCGTCTGCGCTCGCGTCGACCCCCGCCGCCGGCGCCGGACGCACCAGGAAGCAGGCGGGGATCAGCAGCGCCCAGGCTGCACAGCCGATCACCAGCATGGCGGTGCGCCAGTCATAGGTCGTGATGAGCCAGCTCGCGGCCGGCGCGATCGTCACCGGCGACACGCCCATGCCGGCGGAGACGAGCGCTACAGCAAGGCTGCGGTTCTTCTCGATCCAGGCGCTCGCCAGCGCCATCATCGGCGCATAGAAGCTGCCCGCGGCAATGCCGATCAACACGCCGAAGCAGAGCTGGAACTGCCATAGGCTGGTCGCCTGACTCGCGGTGACGAGGCCGAGCCCCAGCAACAGGCTTCCCGCGAGCACCACGATGCGGGTGCCGAACCGGTCCGACAGCGCGCCCCACAGGAACGCGGCAAATCCCATGAAGAGGAAATCCAGCGTCGCCGCCGCCGATACCCCGGCGCGCGACCAGCCCATGGCGTCCGAGATCGGCTGCAGGAACACCGCCAGCGACAGCATCGTGCCGAACCCGACACACGTCATCAGCGCGCCTGCGGCGACAACGACCCAGCCATAGTCGAAGCGTGACGGCTTGCTCATGCGTTTCCTCGGCGCTGTTGCTCTTGTTGATGCTGCGCGTGGAGGGATGGTGGCCCATCCGCTTCCGGAGAGCAAGGCGCGCTGGGCGCACGGCTGACACCGCCTGCCCGTCATGATAGCGTGCCGCTCGCCACCGGCCTGCTTTGTTGTTCTCACTAACGCACCCGCAAGAACGCGTGAGGAGGCAAGTCCAATGACATGGGAAGCGCTCTGCAGGCCGCGCAATTGCCGCGGGCTTGTCTTGTCTGCGATGCTCGCGGCCGCGGTTGCGGCATCTCCAGCCTGCGCAGACGACGGCCGCAGCTCCGCCCGCGAGCCGGGGCCGGTGTTTTCGGATAGCGGCCCGGATGCCGAGCTCTACGGCGCGGCTGAGGGCTATCCGATCGGCACACGCGGGGGCGCCCCCCAGCTTGACAGGCTGGTCGGGGCCTACAGTCATTTCGACGAGCTCTATCGCTCGCGCCCTGTTCGCAGCGCAACGGCGACCTGGTCATTCAAGCGCGCGCCGGAGCCGCCGATTGCCTATAGCTTCGATAACCAGCGGCTGAGCATCGCGGATTACCTCAAGCGCAACCCGGTGACGGGACTTCTGATCGCCCGGGACGACACCATCCTGTTCGAGCACTATCAATATGCACGGACCGACCGCCACCGCTTTGTCTCGCAGTCCATGGCGAAGACGCTGGTGGCCATGCTGGTCGGGATCGCGGTCTCGGAGGGGCGGATCAAGTCCATCGACGACCTCGCCTCGACCTACGTTCCCGGCCTTGCGGGAACGGAATATGGAAACACATCCATCCGTGCCCTGCTGAACATGTCTTCAGGCGTCGCGTTCTCGGAAGTCTATGACGGCAAGGACGACATCGCCCGGCTCGGGCGGGCCCTGTTCGTCGACGAACCGAAGGACCCCGCCGCAATCGTCGCGCAATTCAATACCCGAACCGCACCGCCGGGGACCAGTTGGCACTATGCCAGCGTTGAAACGGAAATCCTCGGCCTGGTCCTGCGCGCCGCGACGGGCACGCCGGTTGCCGACTATCTCCACGACCGGATCTGGGATCCCATCGGCACCGAAGCGGATGCCTCGTGGGCGATCGACGGCAGCGGGCAGGAGATTGCGTTCTGCTGCTTCAACGCAACCTTGCGCGACTATGCGCGCCTCGCCCGCCTGCTCGCGCATGACGGCGCCTGGGAAGGTCGTCAATTGATCCCCCGGCAATGGCTGCTCGATGCCACGACGGTCAGGCCAGAGGATGGTCATCTCGCGCCGCGCGTTGCCACGCCCTTTCTCGGTTACGGCTATCAGGTGTGGCTCCTCCCCGGCGAGCCGCGCAGATTCGCCCTGCTCGGCATCCGCGGCCAAATCATCCTGGTCGATCCCGCCTCCAAGCTCGTCATGGTGCACACCGCCGTTCGCAAGAAGCCGACCGAGCCCGGTGGCCTCAGGGAGCCGCTGGCGCTGTGGTCTGCCGTGCTTCAGCAGCTCGGGCACTGATGAATTGCCGATGCCTGCCAATGGCATACAGCCGCGCCCGGCGCGGTCCGTCGCGTCGGAAAGCCGCGGCTGCATTGAACCTGTCCGGCTTCCGGGAGCACCAACGGCGCGTAGGTCCCTGATGTCAGCGACGAGGGAAGGCGCGATGAAGGCTCTGAAAGCATCCATCTGTGTTGCAGTCACGGCGCTCGCCTTGAGCCTGTCCTTCGGCGCGCCATCCCATGCCGAGGAGGACGAGGCGGGCACGCTGACCCGGCAGATGAAGCAGCTTTATCGGGCCGGGAAGTACATGGAAGCGCTGCCTCTGGCCCAGAAGTCGCTGGCTCTGCGCGAGAAGGAGTTCGGCCCTGATGATGCGCATGTCGCGATGCCGCTGAACGACCTCGGCACGATCCACTACAATCTCGGCCAATACGCCGTTGCCGAACCGCTGTACAAGCGCGCGCTGGTGATCCGGGAGAAGACGCTCGGTCCGAACCATGCCGAAGTCGCAATGGTGCTGAACAATCTCGGCGATCTCTATCGCGCGGAAGAGCGTTACGCGGAAGCGGAGCCGCTGCTCAAGCGCTCGATCGCCATCAGCGAGAAGACGGTCGGCCCCAATGATGCGTCGATCGTGCTGGCGTTGAGCAACCTCGGCGCGGTCTACAGCAATCAGGGCCGGTACGATCAGGCTATACCGCTGTTCAAGCGAGGCCTCGCCGTGCTGCAGAAGGCGCTCGGCCCCGACGATCCCGAAGCCACGGTGCTGATGAACAATCTGGCCGACGCCTATATCAATCGCCATCGCTATGCCGATGCCGAGCGCCTGCTGAAGCGGTCGATGGCGGTGACCGAGAAGGCGTTCGGCCCGGATCATCCCGACATCGCGCAGGCACAGAACAATCTGGCTGCACTCTATGGGCGTCAGGGCCGTAACGCGGAGGCCGAGCGCCTGTACAAGCGGTCGGTGGCCACTTTCGAGAAAACCCTCGGCCCCAACCATCCGGATCTCGCCGGCGTTCTGGAAAACCTCGCCAGTCTCTACAAGTATCAAGGCCGCTATGCCGATGCCCAGCAGGTCCTGAAACGGTCGATAGCCATCCGAGCGAAGACAAGGCCGATCTGAACCAGGATGGTAGGGCGTTTGCCCACATCACGTTCTCCAACTTTTTTGGCACATTGACGCCGAACCATGTCGGCATGGGCCGGTCTCGATCGTCCTTGGGTCGACACGTCGCGGACGTGCTGGAATGGACCCGGCACATGTGACGAGATTCCGTCAACTCGAGCCGTCAAAGTCGCATTGGAGCAATGCCCATGAGGATCACCGTCGAAACCAGCGTAGCTGCCCCGATCGATCAGGTCTGGCAGGCCTATACGACGCCAGCCGACATCGTGAAGTGGAATACGGCGTCCGACGACTGGCACACGACCAGGGCGACGGTTGACCTGCGGGAAGGCGGCGCCTTCTCGTCCCGGATGGAGGCCAAGGACGGCAGCATGGGCTTCGACTTCGCCGGCACCTACACTGGGATCGTCGAGCACAAGCGGATCGAATATGCGTTCGGCGATCGCAAGGCCGAGGTCGAGTTCGTGCCGGGCGCGAAGGGCGTCGTCGTCCGCATCGTCTTCGATGGCGAGACGACGCACTCGGAGGAGCAGCAGCGGAGCGGTTGGCAGGCGATCCTCGACAATTTCGCACGGTACGTCGAGGCGAAGAAGGCGTGATCGATCAGGCTGCGGACGGGAACGCCCGCATCACACACCCTGCGATGCTGCCGCCATTCCTCTGTTTTGCCCGACGGAGCAAACCGGATTCGTAAAATCGAAAAGGCGCAATGCCGCCAAGGGGGCGGCTACTGTGCATGAGGTTGTTTTCGCAATTTTTGTTGGCTGACCCCGAACAGGGGGCGACCGTGCCGAGAGCCTCGCCTCAGCTGTCCACCTTCAGCGCCGCAATGAAGGCTTCCTGCGGGATGTCGACCTTGCCGAACTGCCGCATCTTCTTCTTGCCTTCCTTCTGCTTCTCCAGAAGTTTGCGCTTACGCGTGATGTCGCCGCCGTAGCACTTCGCGGTGACGTCCTTGCGTAGCGCGCGCACCGTCTCGCGGGAGATCATCTTTGCAAGCGCCTATAAGGTATTGAAACTACCAATAGTTGAATGTAACGTCGAAGCATTGTTTCATTGCAAAATTGCTTGGCGCTATTGGGAGGATGCATGGACAGCGAGACTCTACTCTTGCCTCCTGAGATCGGCCTTTCGTCCGAGGGACAATCCCAGTTATTTGAGACGAAGAAAAATGAATTCAAAGAGTATTTTGCGGGCAACTCGCAACTTTTCGTTGCCGCGGAAAAGGCCTTCCGCAATTTGATCGCGCAGTTGACCGATACGGAAGATTTTGAGCAGCCGAAAGTAACTTCGCGGATCAAGGATCGCGATGAGTGCATAAAAAAATTCAGTCTCAAGTACAGGAATGAGGCTGAGAAGAAAGATGACTATCACATCAAAGACTACATAACGGACCAAATTGGTGTCCGTGTGATCTGTCTTTATGAGACAGACATACCGAAGATCGAACACATAGTTCGGAATAACTTTGATATTGTTTCGGTGACTGACAAAACCCAGGTGCTTCTGAGTGATGTCCGGTCCTTTGGATACAAGGGACTTCACTTCGACATCAAATTGAAGCGTGATCGCCTGGCTCTTCCTGAGTATTCACGGTTCGATGGGGTATGTGTCGAGCTTCAGCTCAGGTCCATCGTACAAGATGCTTGGAGTGAAGTTGAGCACAAGCTCCGATACAAAAAGCAGTCTCCTCCGTCATTGCAGAGAAGGATTATTCGTCTTGCCGCTCTGTTTGAACTGGCTGATCAAGAATTCTCCGCGCTCAACGCCGAAACGGAAGTGGCGTTAATCGAGGCAACCGCTCGAGAGGATGCCGGTGTTCCGGTCTTACAGGACGCAGCGCTGGATGCCTTCTCTTTCCTTGCCATGATGAAAAAATTCCATCCAAAATATCGCTTTGACGACGAAGCAATAGACGGCTTCGTGGACGAAATTAAGAGCATGGATAAGAGCTTCTCGCTCGGGAGTCTTAAGGAAGCAATTTCAAAATACCGCAATCATGTTTGGGACTTTAAGCAGGACCAGCGAAAGAAGGACATAAATATCAATCCGTTCACTGAGATACGCCACGTTCTATATGCCTACGATAAAAAGAAGTTCGAGGATATGTTGTATCCTCAACAGCGCGAAACCTTCGTTCATTGGCTGGCGCACAACAACATAAAAATCTGGAACTAGCCTCAGCTGTCGACCTTCAGCGCCGCAATGAAGGCTTCCTGCGGGATGTCGACCTTGCCGAACTGCCGCATCTTCTTCTTGCCTTCCTTCTGCTTCTCCAGAAGTTTGCGCTTACGCGTGATGTCGCCGCCGTAGCATTTCGCGGTGACGTCCTTGCGCAGCGCTCGCACCGTTTCGCGGGCGATCACCTTGCCGCCGATCGCCGCCTGGATCGGGATCTGGAACATGTGCGGCGGGATCAGCTCCTTCATCTTCTCGACCATGGCGCGGCCGCGGCCTTCGGCGCGGGTGCGGTGGACCAGCATCGAGAGCGCGTCGACCGGCTCGGCGTTGACCAGTATCTGCATCTTGACGAGGTCGGCCGGCTTGTAGTCGGTGAGGTGATAGTCGAACGAGGCGTAGCCCTTGGACACCGACTTCAGGCGGTCGTAGAAGTCGAACACCACTTCGTTCAGCGGCAGATCGTATTTCACCATGGCGCGGGAGCCGACGTAAGTCAGCTCCTTCTGCGAACCGCGGCGGTCCTGGCACAGCTTCAGCACGCTGCCGAGATATTCGTCGGGCGTCATGATCGTCGCCTCGATCCAGGGCTCCTGGATCTCCGCGATCTTGACCACGTCGGGCATGTCGACGGGATTGTGGATCTCGAGCTCGCTGCCGTCGGTGAGCTTCATCTTGTAGATGACGCTCGGCGCGGTCGCGATCAGGTTGAGGTCGAACTCGCGCGACAGCCGCTCCTGGATGATCTCGAGGTGAAGCAGCCCGAGGAAGCCGCAGCGGAAGCCGAAGCCGAGGGCGGCCGAGGTCTCCATCTCGAAGGAGAAGCTGGCGTCGTTGAGCCGCAGCTTGCCCATGGCGGCGCGCAGCGTCTCGAAGTCGTCGGCATCGACCGGGAACAGGCCGCAGAACACCACGGGGATCGCCGGCTTGAAGCCCGGCAGCATTTCCGTGACAGGCTTCCTGTCGTCGGTGATGGTGTCGCCGACGCGGGTGTCGGCGACTTCCTTGATCGCGGCGGTGATGAAGCCGATCTCGCCGGGGCCGAGCTCGTCGACCTGCTGCATCTTCGGCGTGAAGAAGCCGACGCGCTCGACGTCGTAGGCGGCGCCCGTGCCCATCATGCGCACGCGCTGGCCCTTCTTCATCGTGCCGTCGACGACGCGGATCAGAACGACGACGCCGAGATAGACGTCGTACCAGCTGTCGACCAGCAGCGCCTTCAGCGTCGCGTCGCGGTCGCCCTTCGGCGGCGGCAGGCGGGTGACGATCGCCTCCAGCACGTCGGGGACGCCGAGGCCGGTCTTGGCCGAGATCATCACCGCGTCGGAGGCGTCGATGCCGATGACGTCCTCGATCTGCTGCTTGACCTTCTCGGGCTCGGCGGCAGGAAGGTCGACCTTGTTCAGGACCGGGACGATCTCGTGATTGTTGTCGAGCGCTTGGTAGACATTGGCAAGCGTCTGCGCCTCGACGCCCTGGCTGGCGTCGACCACGAGCAGGGAACCTTCGCACGCCGCCAGCGACCGCGACACCTCGTAGGCGAAGTCGACATGGCCGGGCGTGTCCATCAGGTTGAAGATGTAGTCCTTGCCGTCCTTGGCGCGGTATTGCAGACGCACCGTCTGCGCCTTGATGGTGATGCCGCGCTCGCGCTCGATGTCCATGGAATCGAGCACCTGCTCCTTGCCCGCCATTTCGCGGTCGGAGAGGCCGCCGGTCATCTGGATCAGGCGGTCGGCCAGCGTCGATTTGCCATGGTCGATATGGGCGACGATGGAGAAGTTGCGGATGTTGGAAATGGGGACGGTCGTCATGGGCGCGGGATACCACTCACATCCCCCTGCGGCAACCTTATTGCTGTAATTTCAGGGCCTTTGTTCACGCCAAGCTGATTCCACGATCGCCCAAAACGCGCTAGCAACGGCCCATGTCGATCACGTCTCTTCCCACCACAAGGGCACGCGCAAAGACCCGCCTGAGCTTGACCCGCGTCCGGGCCTGGCTGGTGGCCTGCGCGGTCCGCCCCGAGGCGAGATTGTGGCTGGTGATCCAGCTCGCGATCCTGCATGCGGTGCTCTGGACCTTCATCCTGATCAATCTCAAGGCGGCGCAGGACGTTCACATGGACGTCGCTGAAGCCTATGGCTGGGGCCAGAAATTCCTCTGGGGCTACGGCAAGCACCCGCCGCTGTCGGGCTGGGTCGCAGGCGCCTGGTTCACGGTGTTCCCGGCAGCGGACTGGGCAACTTATGCGCTGGCGATGGCGACCGTCGGCGTCGGCATGGTGATCTGCTGGCTGGTGGCCTTGCGCGTGGTGGACGCGCGCCGCGCCTTCCTGGTCGTGGTGATGGTGGCGCTCTACCCGATCTTCAATTTCAAGGGTTTCAAGTACAACCCGGATCTGCTGCAGCTCGTTACGCTACCGCTGCTGGTGCTCGCTTATCTCAACGCGTTCGAGAAGCGGAGCTGGCAGTCCGGCGTCTTGCTCGGGCTCGCCGGCGCGCTGGCGCTGATGACCAAATATTGGGTGCTGACCATGATCGGCGCCATCGGGCTTGCCGCGCTGATCCATCCGGAGCGGGTGAGATTCCTGCTCTCACCGGCGCCATGGGTGGCGATCGCGACGATGGCGCTGGCGATGATCCCGCACATCGTCTGGCTGGCCGAGGCGCATTTCGTGCCGCTGACCTATGCCGGCGACACCTACAGCCTCCAGGACAAGAGCCAGGTGCATCAGCTCGTCGCCGGCTACTTCCTGCATAATTTCGGCTTGCTGGCCTTGCCTTTGGCGCTCGCCGGGCTGGCGATGGCGCTGGTGCCGCCGTGGCCGGCGCTGCTGGTGCGCGCGCCCGCGCGCATCGTCACGCGGGCGTGGCGGCACGGCGCCAATTCGGGCGTCAATGTCTCGCAGGCGCTGAACGTCTGGATCATCCAGATCGTCGTCGCGTTCGGCCCGCCGCTCGGCGCGCTGGTCTTCAGCATCTACATGAAGACAGATTGGGGCATCTCGCTGTTCTTCCTGGTGCCGCTGGCGCTGGTCGCGATCCCCACCTTGCGCGTGCAGAGCGCGAGCCTGTTCAACATCGCCGCGATCTGGCTCGTGCTCAGCGTCGCGACGCTGATCGCCTCGCCCTGGATTGCCGCGCGCGAGATGACGGCCAATGCCGGCAACACCGCGACCTATGGCGCGCGCTCGGAGCTCGCGCGCGAGCTGACCCAGGCCTGGCACGCGCGCTTCGCCTCGCGCTGGGCCGTCGTTGCCGGCACGATGGAGACGATCCAGCCGATGGTGTTCTACAGTGCCGATCACCCCAGCCCGTTCACGCCGAACGAAGCCTGGGCCTCCGGGCTGACCTCGCTCGACGACGTCAAGCGCTACGGCTTCATCGGCGTGGTCGATGCCAGCGACGAACGCCTGCCCAAGTTCGAGAAATGGATCTCCGAGACCGCGCCGAACGCCGAGCGCATCGTGATGACCACGCGCCGCTTCACCCACGGCAAGCCCGGCCCGTCGATGAGCTGGAATGTCTACATCGTACCGCCGGGGAAATAGTCGAGCTGTCGTAGTGTGGGCAAAGGCGCACTTGCGCCATGCCCACGATCTCTCTCGGTCGCGAAAAGATGCGTGGGCACGCTTCGCTTTGCCACCCTGCGGCACTGCGTGCGTTAGAGAGGGCTAAATCCCTTCCTCGTTGAACTTGCTTTCAACGAGCTCGGTGATCGCCGCGAGCGCAGCTTCGGCGTCCGCGCCGGCGGCGGCGACCGTGATGGTGGTGCCGGGTCCTGCGGCGAGCATCATCAGACCCATGATCGACGTGCCGCCGACGGTCTCGCCGCCGCGCGTCACCCACACTTGCGCGTCGAAGCGCTCGACCGCCTGGACGAATTTGGCCGAGGCGCGGGCGTGCAGGCCGCGCTTGTTGATGATCAGGAGATCCTTGGAGATCGCGCCCGCGGGCACGCCTGTCCCCGCTTGTGACGCATCGCCGGTCATTTGCCGGCGAGCACGCGGCTGGCGATGGTGACGTATTTGCGGCCGGCTTCCTGGGCCATCGCGATCGCGTCGGGCAGCGTGCGCTCCTCGCGCACCTTGGCGAGCTTCACCAGCATGGGCAGGTTGATGCCTGCGAGCACTTCGACCTTGGGCCGGCTCATGCAGGATATTGCAAGGTTCGACGGCGTGCCGCCGAACATGTCGGTGAGGATCGCAACGCCGTCGCCGGAATCGACGCGGTTAACCGCTTCGATGATGTCGCTTCGGCAGAGATCGGAATCGTCTTCGGCGCCGATCGTGATCGCTTCGATTTGTTTTTGTGGGCCCATGACATGCTCAAGCGCTGCCTTGAATTCGTCGGCAAGGCGCCCGTGGGTCACAAGTACTAGACCAATCATCGGAAAACTCCTCGCGGGCGCTTTTGGTGCACCGCACGAACGCGCCACTTTGACCATCCAGAGCCCCCGCGCAAGAGGGGATGTTGCGTATCTCCCTGAATCTAGACGGATGGATGAGGGGAGCTGCGCCGGTCTATTCGGTCGCGATAGTGGGGTTCATATGGTTACCATTTCCCTTCAAACAATCGCCTGAAGAGTTAACGGAAGATGAACTCTTGGTAGTGGTCAAGGCGGCAACAACCAAGGGGAGGGGTGATTGGTCGCGGCCCACCGGGATTCGCGGTATTTCGACACCAGAAATGCTGGTTTTCAGGGCTTCGGGCGGCGGCAGGCGCTCAGCGTCGGCGGCGTCCAGGTCGACCACGAGACCGACGGTCGCATGCTCCACGAAGTCGCAGCAGCGGATCCCGAGGCCCCGGATCTCGATCAGGCCCTTGAGGCGCGGCGCCGGGCGGACCTCGATTTCATCGCCGAGTGTCGCCAGATGGACACGGTCATCCCCGACCAGAACGGCCCTATCGACCACGCCCGCGCGTCCCGCCATGATCAAATCGAAGGCAAGGCGCGACTTGCCCGAGCCGGAGGGCCCGCGGATCAGCACCGCCACGGGCCCGACCTTGACTGCGGAGGCGTGAACGCTGGGCTCGGCCTCGATCAAGCTGCCGTCGTTCAATCTGCCCTGGCTCATAGCGCCGGCAGCCTGACCACGAAGCGCGCACCTGCGACCGTCGGGACGCCCTCGTCATCCGGCGGGCCGGCACGGTTCTCGGCCCAGATGCGTCCGCCATGGGCGTCGACGATCTGCTTGGAGATCGACAGGCCGAGGCCGGAGTTCTGGCCAAAACCCTGATGCGGACGGTCGGTGTAGAAGCGCTCGAAGATGCGCTCCAGCGCGTCGTCGCGAATGCCGGGGCCGTCGTCGTCGACCACGATTTCGATCTCGGAGCGCACGCGGCGGCAGGTGAGGCGCACCTTGTTGCCGGCTTCCGAGAACGATTGGGCGTTGGAGAGCAGGTTGGAGACCACCTGTCCGAGCCGCGAATCATGGCCGCTGACGGCGAAGGTGTCGCTCGGGCTGCGGCCCTCGAAGCGCGTCTCGACCGCGACGTCATGGCCGAGCTTGGTTTCATTGGCGACGGACACCAGCGTGGTCAGCAGGCGGCGCAAATCGACCGGGATCGCATCCTGGCGCTGCAATTCGGCATCGAGGCGGCTGGCGTCGGAGATGTCCGAGATGAGGCGGTCGAGCCGCTTGACGTCGTGCTCGATCACCTCGAGCAGGCGCGCGCGGCTGGTCTCGTTGCGCGCCAGCGGCAGCGTCTCGACCGCCGAGCGCAGCGAGGTCAGCGGGTTCTTCAATTCGTGGGCGACGTCGGCGGCGAACATCTCGATCGCCTCGATGCGGCTGTAGAGCGCGCTCGTCATGTCGCGCAATGCGCCTGAGAGATGGCCGATCTCGTCGCGGCGGCGGGTGAAATCCGGAATCTCGATGCGGGCCTTGATGCGGCGGCGGACGCGCTCGGCGCTGTCGGCGAGCCGGCGCACCGGACCTGCGATCGTGCTCGCGAGCAGCAGCGACAGCATGATCATGACGGCGGCCGCGACGCCGCCGACCTTGAGGATGGCGAGGCGCTCGGCGGTGACCATCTGGTCGATGTCGTCGCCTTGCGTCGACAGCATCAGGGCGCCGTGAATCGCGCGCGAGCGCAGCACGGGGACCGCGACCGAGACGATCACCTCGCCGCGGGCATTGACCCGCACCATCGAGCGCTTCTGGCCCTGGAGCGCATCGCCCACCTCCGCATAGCCGTTGCCGTTCTCGGGACCGAGCTCGCGATAGAGCGGCAGGTCGCCGCGGTTCAGCCAGGTGCGGACCGCGACCATGCCGCGCTCGACGATGCCGGGCTTCTCGGCCGGCGGCGGCAGATTGTAGCGCAGCACGTTTTCGAGGTTGCGGCTGTCCACCAGCAGGCTGCCGTTCGGATCGTAGATGCGGGCGCGCGTCTTGGTCGGCGAGATCAGCGTGCGGAGCACCGGCGCGACCCGCTCCGGATTGATCGGGAAATCCAGCGGCGAATATTCGTCCGAGCCGCCATAGGTCTCGCCCGGCTTGAGGTCGAGCAGCCGGTCGGGATCGATGGTGATGGCGTTGGTCTGCACCGTGGCCGAGGCCGCGATCGCGCCGGCGATGATCTCGGCCTGCACCAGCAGGCTCTGCGCGCGCGCGTCGATCAGGCCGGCGCGGAATTGCGACAGGTAGAGGATGCTGGCGACCAGCGCGACGAGGCCGGCGAGGTTGAGCGAGACGATGCGGCGGGTGAGGCTCGAAAAGGACAGCGCGAAGAAGAACTGCCCGGCCCGCTTCAGCCAGTTCAGCGGTCGGAAGCCCTGCGGCTTGGCTTCGGCAAATGGCTCCTGAACGCCGTCGGATGCGACGTCGCCGGCGCTCTGGTTGGGATCAGGCTGCGTTCGATCCAGCAATGCTTACGCCTGCGTTAGGACAGCTCGTTGAGGGTCCCTGCATCCTAGAGCGATCCCGGTCCCGATGGAACGAGAACCGGAGATGCTCTTGAGTCTTTCGCGAAGGCGCCTGCCGCTTCAGGCTTCCTTGAAACGATAGCCGACGCCGTACAACGTCTCGATCATCTCGAACTCGTTGTCGACCACCTTGAACTTCTTGCGCAGCCGCTTGATGTGGCTGTCGATGGTGCGGTCGTCGACATAGACCTGGTCGTCATAGGCGGCGTCCATCAGCGCGTTGCGGCTCTTGACCACGCCGGGCCGGGTCGCCAGCGCCTGCAGGATCAGGAATTCGGTGACGGTCAGCGTCACCGGCTCGTTCTTCCAGGTGCAGGTATGCCGTTCGGGGTCCATGCGCAAAAGGCCGCGATCGAGCGCCTTGGCGTCGTTCTCCTTCGGCGCGACGGTCGGGTCCTTCGGCGCCGAGCGGCGCAGCACCGCCTTGACGCGCTCGACCAGAAGGCGCTGCGAGAACGGTTTGCGGATGAAATCGTCGGCGCCCATCTTGAGGCCGAACAGCTCGTCGATCTCCTCGTCCTTGGAGGTCAGGAAGATCACGGGCAGGTCGGATTTCTGCCTGAGGCGGCGCAGCGTCTCCATGCCGTCCATGCGCGGCATCTTGATGTCGAGGATGGCGAGGTCGGGCTGGGTGGTGCGGAAACCGTCCAGCGCGGAGGCGCCGTCGGTGTAGGTCATGATGCGGTAGCCTTCGGCTTCCAGCGCGATCGAGACGGATGTGAGAATGTTGCGGTCGTCGTCGACCAAAGCGATTGTGGGCATGAGCCTCTGCTTTCTGCTTTCCGTTTGGGTCGTGGCTTGAAACGGCGAGCAATCCACTGATGCGCCGCATACATGGGTGCCGAAGTCGGCGTTCGAACCTTGTCACCGAGCAATGCAAGCTGGGCTGAAGTGTGACCAAGTTCCACGAAACACGGCAGATTCGCCGCATGTCGACCCATAACCGGGCCCCCGTTTACCCGAAAAAAGGCCTCCCTTGCAACCACCTGAGCTGAGAAAGCCGATGCAACCGACCCCTGATTTCGACCCCGCAAAGCTCGCCAAATCCCTGCTGCGACGATCGCGCCAGGGGGCGCTGGCAACCCTCATGGCCGGCAGCGGCGACCCCTATTGTTCCCTGGTCAATCTGGCCAGCCATCCCGATGGCTCGCCCATTCTGCTGATCTCGGGCCTTGCCGTGCATACCAAGAACATCCTGGCCGACAGCCGGGTTTCGCTGATGCTGGACGAGCGGGCGGAAGGCGATCCGCTCGAAGGCGCCCGGATCATGCTGTCCGGCCGGGCGGAGCCGGCCGAGGCCGAAAAGGACCTGCTCCAGCGGCGGTATCTCAATGCCCATCCATCGGCGGAAGGCTTTGTTTCCTTTAAGGATTTCTCGTTCTTCCGGATCCGCCCCACGGGAACCCATCTGGTCGCCGGTTTTGGCCGGATCGTCGATCTCCAGCCCGAGCAGTTCCTCACGGATCTCACCGGGGCCGAGGATCTGCTGGCGGCCGAGGAGGGCGCCGTCGTGCATATGAATGCCGACCATCGGGAGACCATGGGCCTCTATGCGACCAAGCTGCTGGGGGCCGACCCGGGTGATTGGCGCTGCACCGGCTGCGATCCGGAAGGCCTCGACATGCAGGACGGCCAGATCGCGCTGCGGCTGGATTTCCCGGAGCGGGTGACCGACGGCACGTCGCTGCGCAAGATGCTGGTCCGCCTTGCTGGCGAAGCGCGCAGCAAGATGGACTGAAGCGCAGCGCTTTGAACGCTCTCCTCCGCCGCGGCGACCCAACACCGGTATGGTTCGAGGTCGGCCGCGAGAGGGGTTCATGACACGTCGTCGTTTGACGCTGGTCGCAGGTCTGGCGCTCGCGATCACCGCATCGCTGGTGACCCCCTGCCTCGGGCAGAAGGGTCTTCTTGCCGAGAAGGGTCTTGCCGCCGAGAGCGCGCGGCTCAACGCGCTCATCCGCGCCGGAAAATATTCGGAGGCGCTGCCGCTCGCGCAGGCGATGGTCGCTGGCCTCGAGAATGACAACGGCCGCGATCTCTCCGGCGCGTTGAACAATCTCGGCCAGGTCCATGCCGCTCAGGGGCGAGACGATCTGGCTGAGCCGCTCTACAAGCGCGCGATCGCGCTCATGGAAAAATCGCTCGGCCTCGACAACGCATTGGTTGCAGCCGAGCTGACCAATCTCGCCGCGCTCTATCAGCGGCAAAGTCGCTTCGCAGAGGCCGAGCCGCTGTTCAAGCGTGCACTGGCCGTGCGCGAGAAGGCGCTGCCGCGCGAACATCCCGACGTCGGTCAGTCCCTCAACAATATCGCCACGCTCTACGCCAAGCAGCAGCGCCCGGCCGACGCCGAGCCACTGTTCCAGCGGGCGCTCGGGATTTACCAGAAGGCTGCCGGGCCCGAGCATCCCGCGGTCGCGACCGTCCTGAACAACATCGGCCAGGTCTATCGCGACCTCAATCGCAATGCCGACGCCGAGGCGCCGATCAAGCGCTCGCTGGCGATCCGCGAGAAGGTGCTGGGGTCCGATCATCCCGACGTCGCGCGCTCGCTGAACAATCTCGCCGGCCTCTACGAGCATCAGCAGCGCTATGCCGATGCCGAGCCGCTCTATCGCCGTGCCCTGTCGATCCGCGAACGCGCGCTTGGGGCGGATCATCCGGACACCGTGATCTCGACCGGCAATCTTGCTTATTTCCTCTACGTCTCCGGGCGCACCGCCGATGCTTTGCCGCTCGCGGACAAGACGCTTGCCAGCGGTCGCGCGCAGCTGCGCATCGTGCTGCCGATCCTGCTATCCGCGCGGCAGCAGCATCTGCTGCCCGACGACAAGGCGTGCGACAAGGCGCTGGCGGCGGTCCAGCGCGGCACGCAATCCTCCGCCGCCGCTGCCGTGAACAAGCTCGCGGTGCGGATGGCCGCCGGCAGCGACCGCCTCGCCGAGCTCGTGCGCCAGGATCAGGATCTCGCCGCCGAGTCCGAGGCGCTCGACAAGGCGATCGTCGCGGCGGTGTCGAAGCCATCTGCGCAGCGCGACCGCGCGGTCGAGCAGCGCAGCCGCACGCGGATTGCCACGATTGCGAACGAGCGTGCGGGCTTGCAGAAGACCCTCACGCTCGAGTTTCCCGACTACGCCTCGCTCTCCAACCCGCTGCCGCTGGCGGTGAAGGACATTCAGCCGCTGCTGTCGGCCGACGAGGCGATGGTGATCTATGCCGTCGTCGACAGGCAGAGCCATGTCATCGCGATCACGCGCGAGGGCGCCGACTGGAAGGAGATCCCGCTCGGCGCGGACACGGTGACGCAGCAGGTCGCCGCCTTCCGCAAGGGGCTGGATGTCGGCAAGGCGCGCGATGCCTCCGGCAAGTCGGGCCTGTTCGACCTTGCGCTGGCCCATGAGCTCCATGGAGCGCTGCTCGGCCCGGTCGAGGCGTTGACGAAGGACAAGCGCAATTTGCTGGTGGTGCCCTCGGCGGCGCTGACGGCGTTGCCGTTTCATCTGCTGGTCACGGAGAAGCCGCAGGCTGCGATTCCGGACCGGCTCGAAGGCTATCGCGATGCCGCCTGGCTGCTGCGGCGTCAGGCCGTCTCGGTGCTGCCGTCGGTGATCTCCCTGAAATCGCTGCGTGCCTTTGCCCGCAAGGATCAGAGCGTGAAGCCGATGACCGGCTTCGGCGATCCCGTCTTCAACCCCGCGGCCGAAGATCCGTCCGACCGTCGCGCAGCCGGCGGCAAGGTCGCCGTGCGCAGCATCGCGACGATCGCCTATACCGATTTCTGGCGCGGCGCCGGCGTCGATCGCGCGCGGCTGGCGCAGGCGCTGCCGCAACTGCCCGATACCGCCGACGAGCTGAACGCGGTGGCGAGGGACGTCGGCGCGGCCAAAGCCGACATTCATCTCGGCCGCGATGCCAGCGAGACGACGCTGAAGCGTGCAGCGCTTGCTCAATACGGCATCATCTATTTTGCCACCCACGGTCTCGTCGCCGGCGACGTCAAGGGGCTGGCCGAGCCCTCGCTCGCGTTGTCCATTCCCGATCAGCCGTCGGAGTTCGACGACGGTCTTCTGACCGCGAGCGAGGTGGCGCAGCTCAAGCTCAAAGCCGATTGGGTGGTGCTGTCCGCCTGCAACACCATCGCCGGCGACAAGCCCGGCGCGGAGGCGCTGTCGGGATTGGCGCGCTCGTTCTTCTACGCTGGTGCCCGCGCGCTTCTGGTCTCGCATTGGGCCGTGGATTCGGAGGCCGCCACCCGCCTGACCATTTCGACATTCGAGCTGCTCAAGAACGAGCCAAAGATCGGTCGTGCCGAGGCCTTGCGCCGCGCGATGTTAACGTTTGTCGACGACGCCACTTCGCCGCGCAACGCCTACCCAGCCATGTGGGGACCGTTCGCGCTGATCGGCGAAGGCGAGGTAAAATGAAATGATTCCTGAGAGATTGTGCGTCGCAATAACCTGACGTAACGCGCAAACACGCATTTGGTTGCGCGATCATTTGTGTTTTCTGGTTGCCCCCGCTCAGAGCTGACATGCGCGACGTTTGGCGCGGTCCTTGAATAAACCAAATCCTGCGGGATCAGCTTGGCAACGCCAGCGTTCATGATTATTAGGTCGTTCAGCCGAGGCCGAATGGCCCATTCATCACGGTGACTGCGATGGCGTCCAAACTTGGTCGCGCAGGGTGTCGCGGGTTCTAGGAGGATTTTTTCGTGCAAGAGACGGGCGTGCGCAACGGTGCATTCGGCGCCGACAAATTCGGCTTAAAGAATCTCAAGCAGGTTCACTGGAATCTTGGTGCGCCGCAGCTCTATCAATACTCGCTCGCGGCCGGCGAAGCGGTGCTGTCCGCTGACGGCGCACTCTGCGCCGACACCGGCGAGTTCACCGGGCGCAGCCCGAAGGACAAGTTCACGGTGCGTGACGCCACCACCGACAAGAAGATGTGGTGGGCCGGCAATCAGTCAATCACCGCGGAGCAGTTCGAGACGCTCTACCAGGATTTCCTCAAGCACGCCGAAGGCAAGAAGCTGTTCGCGCAGGACCTCTACGGCGGCGCCGACCCGGCCTACCGGATCAAGACGCGCGTCTTCACCGAGCTCGCCTGGCACTCGCTGTTCATCCGCACGCTGCTGATCCGCCCCGAGGCGATCGAGCTGTCGACCTTCGTGCCGGAGCTCACCATCATCGACATGCCGAGCTTCCGCGCCGATCCCAAACGTCACGGCTGCCGCTCGGAGAACGTCGTCGCGATCGATTTCGCCCGCAAGATCGTCCTGATCGGCGGGTCTTATTATGCCGGCGAGATGAAGAAGTCGGTCTTCACGACGCTGAACTATTACCTGCCCGAGCGCGGCGTGATGCCGATGCACTGCTCGGCCAATGTCGGCGCCAAGGGCGACACCGCGATCTTCTTCGGCCTGTCCGGCACCGGCAAGACCACGCTGTCGGCCGATCCCAACCGCACCCTGATCGGCGACGACGAGCACGGCTGGGGCCCGAACGGCGTCTTCAATTTCGAGGGCGGCTGCTATGCCAAGTGCATCAAGCTGTCGAAGGAAGCCGAGCCCGAGATCTTCGCGGCTTCGACCCGCTTCGGCGCGGTGCTGGAGAATTGCGTGCTCGACGAGGACACCCGCGTGGTGGATTTCGACGACGGCTCCAAGACCGAGAACACGCGCTCGGCCTATCCGCTCGACTTCATCCCGAACGCCTCGCGCACCGGCCGCGCGCCGCAGCCGAAGAACGTGGTGATGCTCGCCGCCGACGCCTTCGGCGTGCTGCCGCCGATCGCCAAGCTCTCGCCGGCGCAGGCGATGTATCACTTCCTGTCCGGCTACACCG
The DNA here is from genome assembly GCF_024585125.1 of Bradyrhizobium sp. WBOS08. NCBI lineage: Bacteria > Pseudomonadati > Pseudomonadota > Alphaproteobacteria > Hyphomicrobiales > Nitrobacteraceae > Bradyrhizobium > Bradyrhizobium sp. WBOS08. Next base: position 2,073,737 of record NZ_CP028988.1, read on the forward strand.
CCAAGGTCGCCGGCACCGAGCGCGGTCTCGGCAACGAGCCGCAGCCGGAATTCTCGACCTGCTTCGGCTCGCCCTTCCTGCCGCTCGATCCATCCGTCTACGGCAACATGCTGCGCGACCTCATCGCCCAGCACAATGTCGATTGCTGGCTGGTCAACACCGGCTGGACCGGCGGCAAGTATGGCGTCGGCTCGCGCATGCCGATCAAGGTGACGCGCGCGCTGCTCACCGCCGCGCTCGACGGAAGCTTGCGCAACGTCGAATTCCGCACCGACAAATATTTCGGCTTCGCTGTCCCGACCGCGCTGCCCGGCGTGCCCAGCGAGATCCTCAACCCGGTCAACACCTGGAAGGACAAGGACGAGTTCGACAAGACCGCCCGCGCGCTGGTCGGCATGTTCCAGAAGAACTTCGCCAAGTTCGAAGCCCAGGTCGATGCCGACGTGCGTGCGGCCGCCCCGGACGTGAAGCTCGCGGCGGAGTGATTTCGCTCGGTTCGAGTTGCAAAAGGGCGGCCCCAAGGCCGCCCTTTTTTCTTTCCTTCTCCCCTTGTGGGAGAAGGTGGCGCGAAGCGCCGGATGAGGGGTTCTCTCCGCGAACTCAATAGAGCTTGATCGCGGAGAGAACCCCTCACCCGTCTCGTCGCTGCGCGACGAGCCCCTTTCCCACAAGGGGAGAGGGTAAGAAAGCTCACGCCTTGAAGTACGCGATCTGCGTCGTGGTCGCGAGCAGCCGGCCGTTCGGCGACCACAGCTCGGCGTTCTGGTCGGCGTAGCTCTTGTGCATGATCTTTGAATCGGCCGTCGCCAGCACGCGGGTGATGTCCTCGCTCGCGAGCTCCGCGCTGTCGGTGTGGAAATACGTCGTCAGCGACACCGTGCCGAACGGCACCAGCTCGCGCCGCGCATGGAAGATGCGGCCGAAGAAGGCGTCCGACATCGACGTCAGCGACAGCATGTCGAGCTTGCGCGGCGTGCGGTCGCTGATCCAGATCTTCGAATAGGTGCTGGCGGGCTCGGCCTGCTGCGGGCCGATCCGCATCTCGCCCTCGACGAAGCGGAATTCGTACTGGTTGGCCCAGGACGCCTGGATCTTCGGAAACGGCATCGTCTCCTCGAACGGCTTGGCCTCCGGATATTGCGCCACCCGGTGCTCCCAGGACGGCCGCCGCTCGGCGAACACGGCCGTGGCGAGCGTTGCGACCTCGCCGCCGCCCTGGCTGAGCTCGACGCACCAGTGCTGGCTGGAGCGGTTGGCCTTGACCAGCCGCACGTCGAGATCGAACGCGCCCTTGGCGATCGGCGCGCAATAATTGACGGTGAGCGCCAGCGGATCGCCGGCGGCCTGCGGATGCTCGATCAGCGCGCGGAGGATCGTCGCGGCCGTGGCGCCGCCGAACGGGCCGACGAAGGCCCAGTAATCGTCGCTGGTGTGCCCCTGCCAGCTGGAGTCACCGGCGGTGATGCGAGTGGCTTCGTCGAAGGGGTGCGCGAGCTTGGCGTGCATGGGAGTCCTCGGTGTCGCCCATCCGTCATTGCGAGCGCAGCGAAGCAATCCAGACTGTCTCCGCGGAAAGATTCTGGATGGCTTCGCTGCGCTCGCAATGACGGCGTTTGAGGTGGCGGCGTCGGTTCACCGACTCCGCCTTGGGGATGATGGCAGTCATATCATCATCCGCCTTGCGAGATGCAAATAACCTCGCAGGTAATCCCGCTTCCATCTCGCGGAAAATCAGCCTGCGACGTTCCTCAGATCCGGCAGCAGCGGCGTGGTCGGGTTGACCGGCACGTTCCAGATCTCCTCGGCGTATTCGCGGATGGTGCGGTCCGACGAGAACCACGCCATGCGCGCGACGTTGAGGATCGAGGCGCGCGTCCAGGCCGGCGAGACCTGCCAGCGCGCATCGACCGCGCGCTGCGCCTCGTAATAGGAATCGAAATCGGCGCTGACCATGTAATGGTCGAGATAGCGCAGCGCGTGCGCGATGGATTCGAAACGGCCGGGATCGCCGGGCGAGAACTCGCCGCCGCCGATCGCGTTGATGGCGCGCTGCAGCTTCGGCGAATTGCGGATCACGTCGGAGGCGTCGAGCCCCTGCTTGCGGCGGATCATCACGTCGCCGGCCTCCATGCCGAAGATCGCGATGTTCTCAGGCCCGACATGGTCGCGAATCTCGATATTGGCGCCGTCGAGCGTGCCGATGGTGATGGCGCCGTTCAGCGCCAGCTTCATGTTGCCGGTGCCGGACGCTTCCATGCCGGCGGTCGAGATCTGCTCGGAGAGGTCGGCCGCGGGAATGATCACTTCGGCCAGGCTGACATTGTAGTCGGGCAGGAACACGACCTTGAGCTTGCCGGCGATCGCGGGGTCGTTGTTGACGATTTCGGCGACGTCGTTGATCAGCTTGATGATCAGCTTGGCGTAGCGGTAGCTCGCCGCCGCCTTGCCGGCGAAGATCTTCACCCGCGGCACCCAATTGCCGTTGGGATCGTCCTTGATCGCCTGGTACAGCGCGACCGTCTCGATGACGTTCAGGAGCTGGCGCTTGTACTCGTGGATGCGCTTGATCTGCACGTCGAACAAAGCGGTCGGATCGACCTTGATGCCGAGCCGCTCGCCGATCAGGCGGGCGAGGGCGGTCTTGTTGTGAAGCTTGACGCTGCGGAACCTCTTCTGGAATTCGACGTCGCTGGCGCGGGCCTCGATCAGCGAGAGCTGGGTGGGATCGTCGAGCACGGCCTCGCCGCAGGCTTCGCGCAACAGGTCGGTCAGCTTCGGGTTGGCCAGCATCAGCCAGCGGCGGAAGGTGATGCCGTTGGTCTTGTTGGTGATGCGGCCGGGATAGAGATGGTTGAGGTCGTGGAACACGGTCTCGCGCATCAGGTCGGAATGCATCGCCGAGACGCCGTTGATGCGGTGTGAGCCGACGAAGGCGAGCTGACCCATGCGCACGCGGCGGCCGCTCTTCTCGTCGATCAGCGAGACCGAGGCGCGGAAGTCGATGTCGCCCGGGCAGCGCGCCTCGGCGAGCGCCAGGTGCTGCACGTTGATGCGGTAGATGATCTCGAGGTGTCGCGGCAGCAGCCGCTCGAACAGCTCGACCGGCCAGGTCTCCAGCGCCTCCGGCAGCAGCGTGTGGTTGGTGTAGGAGAGGGTGGCGACGGTGATCTTCCAGGCCTCGTCCCAGCGGAAATTGTGCAGGTCGACCAGGATGCGCATCAGCTCGGTGACGGCAAGGCTCGGATGGGTGTCGTTGAGCTGCACCGCGACCTTGGACGACAGGCTGCGCAGCTGGCCGTCGGAGGCGAGATGCCGCTTCACCAGATCCTGGAGCGAGGCCGAGACGAAGAAATATTCCTGGCGCAGCCGCAGCTCGCGGCCCGCCGGGCTCTCGTCGTTCGGATAGAGGAATTTGCAGATCGCCTCGGCGCGCGACTGCTCGGCGCTGGCGCTGACATAATCGCCCTTGTTGAAGGCATCCAGCTTGAGCGGATCGGGCGAGCGCGCCGACCACAGCCGCAGCGCGTTGACGTGCTGGCCGCGCCAGCCGACGATCGGCGTGTCATAGGCGATCGCCTGCACCGTCTCGGCGGGATGCCAGATCGCGCGGTCGCGGCCCTTGTCGTCGACATGCTCGACGCCGCCGCCGAAATTGATGTCGTAGATCACCTCGGGCCGCTGCAATTCCCAGGGATTGCCGAAGCTCAGCCATTCGTCCGGATATTCCTGCTGCCAGCCCTGATTGATGATCTGGCGGAACAGGCCGTAATCGTAGCGGATGCCGTAGCCGATCGCGGGGATCGACAGTGTCGCCATGCTCTCCATGAAGCAGGCGGCGAGGCGGCCCAGGCCGCCATTGCCGAGCGCGGCGTCCGGCTCGCATTTGCGCAGCTCCGGCAGCGAGACGCCGAGATCGCCGAGCGCGACCTCGAAGATCTTCAAAAGGCCCATGTTGTTGAGCGCGTCGCTGAACAGGCGGCCGATCAAAAATTCGAGCGAGAGATAATAGACGCGCTTGCGGCCGGCGTCGTAGCTGTGCTTCTCCGCGGTGAGCCAGCGATGCACGATGCGGTCGCGCAGCGCGAGCGCTGCGGCCTGATACCAGTCGTGCCTGGTGGCCATGCCGGCATCCTTGCCGATGGCAAGCCGCAGCTTCGCCAGGATTGCGCCCTTGATCTCGGCCAGCGCGAGTTCGTCGATGGGCTGCCCCGGGGCCGGAAAACTGGGTTGGAACGATGAATCCTGCAAAGCCGTCATTTCCTAGGTCGAACTCTTACCAATCTACGCGTCGTGCCCTTGCACCGGAACGGTGGCAGTGCATTGCGCTGGCGCTAATTTATGCAAGGAACGGGCCGAATTGGGAACCCGGGTGAGCACGGAGAAACCTACGATTCGGTGCTAGATTACGAAACAATTCAGCCATCAGTGTGGAGAGGAGACGATCATGAGACTGATGATTGACATCGCCGCTGCGGCCCTGCTCGTCCTCTGCATCAGCGCCTCCGGCGCGGCGTTTGCCGCCGGCAAATCCGGCCGCAGCGCCGATGGTCTCAGCTGCGGCTTCACGGCCCCGCAGAAGGCCTCGCCCGCGGCTCGCTGCGCTGCGATCAAGCGCCAATGCGGCGGCAAGTTCTATGCGAATGCGTGCGGGGATAAACTGCTGTCGGCGGCGAATTGAGCGCCTGACCTCGAGCGGGCTCAAGCCGCCTTCGCCTGCACCGCATCGCAAAATTCGGCGAGACGATCCGCAAGCCGCAGCGTGGCCGGGCTCGCATCCGGCGCAGCCATCAATGCGACCTCGGTCTTGTTGATCGGTGCAAAACCTTCCTTCGCCGTCAGCACGCGGTGATCGGACTGGATCGACATCTCCGACAGGATGCTCAGCCCCATGCCGGCGGCGACCGCGGCCTGGATGCCGGCGAGGCTCGAGGAGGTATAGGCGGTGTGCCAGGCCCGGCCCGCGCTTTCCAGCGCATGGATCGCGCCGGCGCGGTAGATGCAGCCGAGCGGAAAGCCGATCAACGGCACCGAGGGAACGTCGACATCGACGGGATGGCTCTTGCTGGTGACCCAGTGCACCCGCTCCGGCCACACCGCGATCGCGCCGTTCGCGCCGGCCTCGCGCTTGTAGAGCGCAAGGTCGAGCTCGCCGCGCTCGAGGTCGCGCGCCAAGTGCTTGCTCTGGTCCGCCCGCACGTCGAGCCGCAGGCCGGGATGCGAGCGCGCGAACGCGCCCAACAACTTGGTCAGCCGGTACGCCGCGAAATCCTCGGGGATGCCGAGCCGGACCGTGCCTTCGCCATCCGGCCGGCGCAGCACGTCGCGCGCCTCCTCCGCCAGCGAGAGCAGACGGCGCGCATAGGAGAGCAGCCGCTCGCCGGCCTCGGTCGGCCGCACGCTCTTGCCGTCGCGATGCAGCAGTACCTGGCCGATATCGTCCTCCAGCCGCTTGATCTGCTGGCTGACGGTCGACTGTGTGCGGTGGACGCGCTCGCCGGCGCGGGTGAAGCCGCCGGCCTCCACCACCGAGACGAAGCTGCGCAGCAGCTCAAGATCCAGCATTGCCGCTTTCATTCGAAAATCAACTGATCGGAAGTTAATCATTTAATTTCCAAATGACAAGCGGCGTCCCTAGATCGAGGGCCGGAACAAGAACATCCCGAGAATGCCCCTCATGTCGCTCGCCCCCTCGATTTCGGTCCCAGGCACCCGCTTCAACACGCTGCCGCTCGCCATCGGCCTGTTCTGCCTGCTCTGGAGCTACGCCTTCGTCGCGGGCAAGATCGGCGTCACCCATTGCCCGCCGCTGATCCTGCTCGCCGCGCGCTTCTCGCTCGCCGGCATCTTGATCCTGGGCGCAACGCTGATCCGCGGCGATGCCTGGTCACTCTCCTGGCGCGATGCCGCGATCTTCGCCGTGCTCGGCATCGCCAACAACGCGCTTTATCTCGGTCTCGGCTACACCGGCCTGCAATCGGTCTCCGCCGGCCTCGGCGGCCTGATCGTCTCGGCCAATCCGGTATTCACAGCCGCGTTGGCAGCGCTGCTGCTCGGTGAAGGCATGACCTGGCGCAAGGCAAGCGGCCTCGTGCTCGGCGTCGTCGGCGTGACGGCGATCGTCTGGCATCGTCTCTCGGTCGGCACCGACTCGCTGCACGGCATCCTGTTCACGCTGGCCTCGCTCGCCTCGCTCGTCGCCGGCACCATCCTGTTCAAGCTGCTCGCGCCGAAGGGGTCGTTGTGGATCGGCAACGGCGTGCAGAACCTGGTCGCCGGCATCGTGCTGACGCCGGTCGCGCTCACTTTCGCCGACATTCACGCGATCGATGTCACACCGAGCCTGATCGGCGCCTTTGCCTTCCTCGTGCTCGGCGGCTCGATCCTCGCCTACTGGCTCTGGTTTCATCTGCTGAAAGTGTGCGGCGCCACCGCCGCCAGCGCCTATCACTTCCTGATGCCGCCGCTCGGCATGCTGTTCGCGTATCTCGTTCTCGGCGAGCACGTCGAGGCGCGCGATCTGCTCGGCATCATTCCTGTCGCGCTCGGCATCTATCTGGTGACGCGGCCGGCGAGGGTGTCGGCGTGAGCAGGGCGCCACAACCTCAACTGTCATCCCCCGGCTCGACCGGGGCATCCAGTACGCCGCGGCGGTTGTTGTGAGCGAGCTCTCCGACGAAGGCCTCTGGAATACTGGATCGCCCGGTCAAGCCGGGCGATGACGAGCGAAGAGGGATGCGCACGGAGTGACGCGCCCTCAATCCTTCCTGAACACGATCGACGCCATCCAGCCCGTCATCAGTGCCATCGCCACCGTGGCGAGGCCGTACAGGAACCCGTTGTGCCGCGCGGTCGTGGCGACGAACTGCTCGAAGCCGACCTTGACGATCTCGAACGCGGTCTCGGTCTTGCCGATGAACGCGCCGTTCGCGAACAGCTTGATCTCGACCTCGTAGGTCCCGATCGGCACCTCCGCCGGCAGCGGAATGCCGGTCCGGAACAGCGTCGGCGTCAGGAACGTCACCGCGCTGCCGTCTTCGCGATAGAGCCCGCGCTGGGTACGCAGGCGGATGAAGGCCGAGCGGAACGCGTCGTTCGGCACCACGTCGGCGAAGTCGCCGCTGACCCGTTGCGTCAGCAGCACGTTGTTCAGCCCGATTTGCTGCCGCCGTGCGATCTCGGGCGAGGTGATCGTTTCGAAGGGACGGTTGGCGAACAGCGCCAGATAGCTCGGCACCTGCAGGAACTGACGGTAGTCGGTGTTGATCCAGATTCCGAAGGTACGTTCCTTCCGTCGCGTCACCATGTCGGCGCGCGGGCCCATCACGGTGACGACGAGATCGTAGGCGGTGCGGTCCGCCGGCGTCGTCGCATCCTTCTCCACCGAGCCGAACAGCACCAGCTCCTCGCCGGAATAGTTCGGTGTCACCGTGACCCGGTGGTTGGAGACCGACACGATCAGCCGCTCGGCGCGTGCGGCGCCGCCGAGCAGCAGGACGAGAAGGATGGCGAGAAGCGTGCGCATCATCCGCTCACTCCCAGCTCGCGGATGGTGAAGAGGTCCGAGGGCTGGATCACCAGCTCGATTGCGAAGCGGATTCCGACCGAGAGGATCAGCAGGCCGAGCAGCAGGCGCAGCTGCTCGCCGCGGATCTTCTGCCCGGCGCGGGCCCCGAACTGCGCACCGGTGACGCCCCCGATCATGAGGATGAGCGCCAGCACGGCGTCGACCAGGTGATTGGTCGCCGCATGCAGCATGGTCGCGAACAGCATGGTGACCAGCGTCAGCACCATCGAGGTCCCGATCACCGTCGAGGTCGGCACCCGCAAGAGATAGATCATGATCGGCACCAGGATGAAGCCGCCGCCGATGCCCATGATGGCGCCGATGAAGCCGATCACGATGCCGACCACCACCACCGGGATGACCGAGAGATAGATCTTCGAGCGCTTGAACCGCATCTTCAGCGGCAGGCCGTGGATCCAATTGTGCGTGCGGCGCGGCGGCAGCGCACCGCGACGGGTCCGCATCAGAGCGCGCAGGCCTTCCGAGAACATCAGGCTGCCGACGGTGGTGAGCAGCACCACGTAAGAGAGCGCGATCATCAGATCGAGCTGGCCGAGCGCACGCAGCTGCGTGAAGGTCCACACGCCGAGCGCCGTGCCGGTCACGCCGCCGCAGAGCAGGACGCTCGCCAGCGCCGGATCGATCGCGCGCCGCCGCCAATAGGACAGCGCGCCGGAAAACGAGGAGGCCGCGATGTGGCTGGTGACCGAGGCGACCGCGACCGCGGGCGTGATGCCGATGAAGATCAGCAGCGGCGTCATCAGGAAGCCGCCGCCGATCCCGAACATGCCCGAGACGAAGCCGACCGCGGCCCCCATCGCCAGCACCAGCAAGACGTTGACGGGAAGATCGGCGATCGGAAGATAAAGCTGCATCGAAGGACCACGCTCCGGCGAGACGGACGATTGCGCAAATGCCCGCCGGACGGTCGGAACGATTGCCGCGTCCCTCAATAGCGGAATTCGGTGCGGGGAGGGACCCTAGAATTCGGGCGTGGTGAATGGGGGCGCGAGTGGTGATATCGCGATCGTCACCACAACGAAATCTGCGCTCCCTCCCCCGCGTGCGGGGGAGGGTTGGGGAGAGGGTATCTCCGCAGTGGGACTCCCCAAGAGGAGAGAGCCCCCACCCCGGCCCTCCCCCGCAAGCGGCATGAATGACCCCGCCCGGCTGTCCCCCCGGGCGGGGTCATTCATGTTGGAGCCCGCTGGATTGTTGCAGTCTCGTCATACAGCGGTGCGATCCATCCTCAGGGGCGATCCAGATTTAGTTGCTATTGCGAATTAGTCGCAATAAGACTTATCGCAGGGTCAGCAGCTTGGGACGAAGTCGGCTCGGCCGAGGTCATCTCGGCGGCGCGCAGGCGCCCAAGATTGATGACAAGGCCGCCGCAAATCGGCAGGGATGTCGCGGCGGATGGATGACATTCGCGTTTGGGGGCGTGCGTTTTGACGTTGAGAGATCACCGCTACAGGACCTTGCGGACGGCCGCGGCGATTGCCTCGGGCGTGCTGGCTTTTCCCGCAACCGGCCGCGCGGCCGATCTGCCGCTCAAGGCGCCGGCGCTGAAGGCGGTCTACGACTGGACCGGCCTCTATATCGGCGCGCATGCCGGCGTCACCCGCGGCACGTCCACGGCGACGCTGACCGATCCCACATTCGCAACCGACAACAACGTCTTCACCGGCGCGACCGGCGGCGTCCAGGCCGGCTACAATTGGCGCCTCGCTTCGGGCCTGCTGCTCGGCGTCGAAGGCGACATCTCCTTTCCGAATTATCTGCCCTCCAACCACGTCGTGTCGTCGACGGGGACCGCGCTGTCCTTCGCGGAGGAACGCTGGGACTATGTCGCGAGCCTGCGCGCGCGGCTCGGCTATGCCAGCGGCAATTGGCTGGTCTACGCCACCGGCGGCGCGGCCTTCACCGGCGAGCGTTTCCTCTCGACGCCGAACGGCGGCACTGAAGAGAAGGTGCTGCACACGCGGTTCGGCTGGACCGCGGGCGGCGGCGTCGAATACGCCTTCGCGCCGCATTGGACCACGCGGCTCGAATATCTCTACAGCAAATACGACAACGCCAGCGTCACCTTCCCCTCGGGCGGGCAATATTCCTCGTCGATGGATCTTCACAGCCTGCGGCTCGGCCTCAATCGCAAGATCGACTGGCCGGGCGTGCCGACCTACAACCCGAAGTCGGATGTGACCGACACCGAGTCCAGCCGCTGGGAGATTCACGGCCAGTCGACCGCGCTGGGCCAGGGCTACCCCGCGTTCCGCGCGCCCTATACCGGACCGAACAGCCTGCTGCCGTCACCGGATTTTCAGCAGACCTGGAGCAATTCGCTCTATCTCAATGCGCGGCTATGGGACGGCGGCGAGGTCTACTTCAACCCCGAGCTGCTGCAGGGATTCGGTTTCAACAACACGACGGGCGCCGCCGGCTTCCCCAACGGCGAAGCGCAGAAGTCCGGCTTCCCCTATCCGCACTTCAACGCCTCGCGGCTGTTCGTGCGACACACCTTCGGCTTCGGCGGCGAGCAGGAGGAGCTTGCCTCCGGGCAGCTCCAGCTCGCGAGCAAGGTCGACGTCTCGCGCCTGACCCTGCAGGTCGGCAAGTTCTCCGTGGTCGACGTGTTCGACGGCAATTCCTACGCGCACGATCCGCGCAAAGACTTCATGAACTGGTCGATCTGGGCCTCCGGCGCCTTCGACTACGCCGCCGACAAGCTCGGCCTCGGCTACGGCGCCACGGCCGAATTGAACCAGAAGCAATGGGCCCTGCGCGCCGGCTATTTCCTGATTGGCGCGGAATCGAACTCCAGCAATTTCGACATGAATGTCGGTCGCCGCGGCGAGTATGTCGCGGAGCTCGAGACCCGCTATTCGCTGCTCGGCCAGCCCGGCAAGCTGCGCGTGCTCGGTTTCGTCAACAGCGCGTTCTCCGGCAGCTACCGCGAGACGCTGGACAATCCCGCGTTCGGCGTCGACATCAGCCAGACTCGCCGCGGTCGCATCAAATACGGTTACGCGCTCAACCTCGAACAGGCCGTCATCGACGACATCGGCGTGTTCGGCCGCTGGAGCTGGAACGACGGCCGCAACGAGATCATGGCCTTCACCGACATCGACCGCAGCCTGTCCGGCGGCGTCTCGGTGAAAGGCACGAGGTGGGGCCGGCCCGACGATGTCGTCGCCATCGCCGGCGCAGTCAACGCGCTGTCGCAGGACCATCGCGACTTCATCGCCGCCGGCGGCCTCGGCCCGCTGATCGGCGACGGCCGGCTCAACTACCGCAGGGAACGCGTGCTTGAGACCTACTACGCCTATGCGCTGAACAAGGCGCTGACCTTCACCGCCGACTACCAGCTGATCGTCAACCCCGCCTACAACGCCGACCGCGGCCCAGTGTCGGTATTCTCAGGACGGCTACACGGCGAGTTCTGAGCAGCGACTGGGGTGCCATTTGAGCGCGCGCCTCGTCCTTCGAGACGCCCGCTTGCGCGGGCTCCTCAGGATGAGGCTAAGCAACATCAGTATTCGTTGAAACTGCAGCCGCACGTTCCGCCCTCATCCTGAGGGTCCGCCAACGGCGGGCGTCTCGAAGGATGGCCACGGGCGAGATCGCTCCCATATGCGATTGCCCTGCCCGCAAGCGGGAGAGGTGAACCTACGCCGCGCGGATCGCGTCCAGGAACTTGCCGACCTCGACCTTGAGACGGCTGCTCTCGCCGGACAGCGATCTCGCGGACGTGAGCACGTTGGCCGAGGCCGAGCCGGTCTGGCTGGCGCCGCGCTGCACGTCGACGATGCTGGCGGAGACCTGCTGGGTGCCGCGTGCGGCCTGCTGCACGTTGCGGGAAATCTCCCGCGTCGCCGCGCCCTGCTCCTCGACCGCCGAGGCGATCGCGGAAGCGATCTCCGACATGCGGGTGATGGTGTCGCCGATCGCCTTGATGGCGCCGACGGACTCCTCCGTCGCGGTCTGGATTCCCGAGATCTGCTGGCTGATCTCGCCGGTCGCCTTGGCGGTCTGCTCGGCGAGCGCCTTGACCTCGGAGGCGACGACGGCAAAGCCGCGCCCAGCCTCGCCGGCGCGCGCCGCCTCGATGGTGGCGTTGAGGGCGAGAAGATTGGTCTGGCCCGCGATCTGGCTGATCAGCTCGACGACATCTCCGATCCGCCCTGCGGCCTTGGCGAGCTCGCCGACATGGTCGTTGGTCCGCCCCGCCTGCTGCACCGCCTCGCCGGCGATGCGCGCGGAATCCTGCACCTGGCGGCTGATCTCGTCGACCGACGAGGCCATCTCCTCGGCCGCCGCGGCAACGGTCTGCACGTTGGTGGAGGCCTGCTCGGAAGCGGCCGCGACGGTTGCGGTGACCTTCTCCGATTGATCGGCCGTGCTCGTCAGCGTGCCCGCGGATGCTTCCAGCTCGGACGAGGCCGACGACACCGTGTTGATCACATCGCCGATCATGGCTTCGAACTCGCGCGCGATCTGATCCATGCGCTGGCTGCGCCGGAGCTTGGCCTCGGCCTCGGCCGCAGCGGCCTCGTCGGCGGCCTTCTTGGCGAGCAGCGAATCCTTGAAGTGCTGCAGCGAGCCCGCCACCTGGCCGATCTCGTCGTCGCGACCGGTCGTGGGGATCTCGACATCGTGCCGTCCGGCGGCGAGCGTTCCGATCACGTCCGCGATCCGGCCGAGCGGGGTCACCACGCGCTTGCGCAGCATCATGGTGACGCCACCGAGCGTTCCGAGCAGGGCCAGCACGGCGACGCCGGCCAGCGCGAGCATCGCGAGGGCGCCGTTCCGCGCCGCCGTGGCGCGCTCGGCCGCTTCGGCCAGCGCGGCGTCGCGCACGCCGTAGAACATTTGGATGGCAGGAACGATGACCTTCGCCAGCTCCTCGGCGTTGACGCCATACTTGCCGTCGCCGCGGGCCGCGGACATCTCCTGATCCACGACCGGGCCTGCTTTTCCGAAATAGGACTCCGTCGCCGCCTTCAGCGCGGCGGCGATCCGGGGCGGATTGCCGAGCTGCTGCATGCCGGCCTCGATGCGCTCGCGGTCGGCTTCGACGCGTCCCTGCATGCGGTCCATCAACGAGATTTCGGCCGCCTGCAGCGGTCGGCGTGCCGACAACGCCGGCGACAAGGTGGCGGCGCGGCTGCCGGCCGAGACACGCAGATCCTGCGCGGTTCGCGCCAGGCTGAGGAGCGCTGCCAGCGAGGAATCGGCGTTGACGACCTGGCCTTCGAGCTGGTTCATGATCGGCTCGATGTTGCTGATGACCTCGGCAACGGCGGGAAGGAAGCCCTTGACCACAGCGCTGTCGCGCGCCGCCAGGGGGACACTCATCGCGCGATCTGCCGCCGTGTAGACGTCCTTGAGCCGTCGGGCGGCGCGATCCAGGGCGTCGATCATCCCTGCGCTGTCATCGAGCACCATGATGGCGCGCCTTGCCGCCTCGAATCCGGCATCGGCCGCTTTGGCGGCCTTCCCGGTAACTTCGATCTGGGCCGGTGTCGCAGCGCCTTCCTGGAAGATCGGGGAGATGTAGGGCGCACGAAGTCCGGCGACGTGCTGGCTGACGGTCAACATCGCACCGAAGGCGTCGACCGTCTTGATCGCGTCGGAGCGGTTCGTGAAGATGCGCGTCTGGGGTATCAGCACCTCGGCGCCGAGGACGACCGCAAAGACCGTCACCGTCAGCATCGACAGTGCAAAAAGCTTCCCGATTCGCATCTTGGGTCTCCCGACTACATTTCTGCTATGTCGAAAACCTAGCTGCCGGCCATGAAGGGGGCGTTAAGCATCGCTCCGTAGTTCCGCGGAGTGTCAGGCCGTCGCGGATCCCGGGGAGGACTGCGTCGCTTTGGGTTCCGCCCGGCAGCGGAGGCGGTAAAATTGACGGCATTTCCGCTCTGAATACCTATATCGAGGCAGTGCCGATCATGCGGCCACACCCCCTTACCTTGGAATCGCAATGCTCTCGCTCGAACTCGTCATCGTCGTCGTCCTGATCGTGATCAATGGCCTGCTGTCCATGTCCGAGCTGGCCGTGGTCTCGTCACGTCCGGCGCGGCTGTCGCTGCTGGCGGCCAAGGGCGTGCGCGGCGCCGAGCGGGCACTGGCGCTGGCGGCCGATCCCGGCAAATTCCTCTCGACGGTGCAGATCGGCATCACGCTGGTCGGGGTGCTCTCCGGCGCGTTCTCGGGCGCGACGCTCGGACAGCGCTTGACGCAATGGCTGCTCGAGCTCGGCTTCTCCAAGGGCATTGCCGACATCGTCGGCGTCGGCCTCGTCGTCACCCTCATCACCTACGCCACCCTGATCGTCGGCGAGCTGGTGCCGAAACAGGTGGCGCTGCGCGACCCCGAAAGCATCGCGGTGAGGGTCGCCCCCGCGATGCACGTGCTCGCGAAGGTCTCGCTGCCGCTGGTGTTTCTGCTCGACGTCTCCGGCAAGCTGATCCTCACCTTGCTCGGCCGCGGCGGCAAGGCCGAGGAGAAGGTCTCGGAGGACGAGATCCATCATCTTGTCAGCGAGGCCGAGAATGCAGGCGTGCTCGAGCCCGGCGAGAAGGAGATGATCGCCGGCGTGATGCGGCTCGGCGACCGGCCGGCCGGCGCGGTCATGACGCCGCGCACGGAGGTCGACGAGATCGACCTGAGCGCCCCGCCTGAGGAGATTCGCGAGATCATCGCCAACAGCCCGCACTCGCGCTTTCCCGTCTCCGACGGCGACCGCGACAAGCCGATCGGCGTGCTGCAGGCCAAGGACCTGCTGGTCGCCTATATGAACGAACGCAGTCCCGACCTGCGCGCGCTGGTGCGCGAAGCGCCCGGCATCCCGGCGTCGGCGGACGCGCGCGACGTGCTGACGATTCTGAGGACCGCTCCGGTTCATGTCGGTTTCGTCTACGACGAATACGGTGGCTTCGAGGGCATGGTGACGGCCACCGACATCCTCGAGTCGATCGTCGGCGCCTTCCATTCCGAAGCGGGACCGCCGGAGCCGGCCTATATCAGGCGCGCAGATGATTCGTTCCTGATCTCCGGCTGGATGCCGGTCGACGAATTCGGCGATCTGCTCGGCATCGAATTGCCGCCGCACCGCTACAACACGGTGGCGGGCCTCGTGCTACAACAATTCAGCGCGCTGCCCGAGGCCGGCGACGCCTTCGACTTCGGCGATTGGCATATCGAGGTGGTCGATCTCGACGGGCGGAGGATCGACAAGATCCTGGCGAGCCGGTTGAGCGAGGTCGAGACTGGGTGAATTGAGCGAGAGCGCGAATGCGTACGCAGGTGCGGCGCATGCTGCCGCATCCATCTCCGCTCGTCGTCCCGGACAAGCGCACCCTGAGCGCGCGCAGATCCGGGACCCATACTCCCGGGACGTGATTGGGCGAAAGCTAGCCGTTCGGTATTGCTACCAACTGCGACCGATAGATCACGCGGTATGGATCCCGGATCTGCGCTCCGCTCCGCTGCGCTTGTCCGGGATGACAGTTGAGCTTGCAGCACGCACTCGCGCCCAACTCACCTCACCCGAACCTCACGCCAATCCGCTTCTCCTTGCGCCAGACCACGGTGCATGACAGATGCGTTGCATCCGCCGGAACGAACAGGATGAAACGCTCGGGAATGCCGAGCGGGCTGGTGACGTCGAGCGCGGCGCCGGTGTCGGACAGGTTGCGCACGGTGCAGTCGATCGCGCCGCCGCCGAACTCGATCGTTCCGGCCTTCAGCACGCGATGCCTTGCCTTGTCGCGCCGTTCGTCCATGGGTCCAACTTACACCCAAAGTTGAACCAACCGTTAAAAGCCCGCCGCGCTCCCGCCGCACCTTGCGCACGCCGGTATCGCGGTGGGGCAACTGCTACAGCGCCGGCTGGAACGTGTCCGCCCGTGCCAGGCGCCAGGCGTCGCTGAAGCGCGGGTCCGCGGTGCCTTCGAGCAGCTCGCCCGGGCGCAGCTCCGGATAGAGCTGGGCAAAGGATCGCACCTGGGTCGTCGAGGTCCGCTGGCTGAAATGGATCGGTCGCAGCTGCTGCGGATGCTCGAGGCCGGCCGCGGCGATCAGCTCGGTCAGCGAATGCAACGTCGCGTGGTGATAATTGTGCACACGGTCGATCTTCAGCGGCACGTAGAGCGCACGCGCGCGTGTCGGATCCTGCGTCGCCACCCCGGTCGGACAGCGGTCGGTGTGACAGCTCAGCGACTGGATGCAGCCGAGCGAGAACATGAAGCCTCGCGCCGAGTTGCAATAGTCTGCGCCGATCGCCATAGCGCGCGCCATGTCGAAGGCGGTCGCGATCTTGCCGGATGCCCCGATCTTGATGCGGTCGCGCGCATTGATGCCGATCAGCGCGTTGTGGACGAAACTGACGCCCTCGCGCATCGGCATGCCCAGATGATCCATGAATTCCAGCGGCGCCGCACCGGTGCCGCCTTCATTGCCGTCGACGACGATGAAGTCCGGATAGATGCCGGTCTCGAGCATCGCCTTGCAGATCGCCAGGAATTCCCAGGGATGGCCGATGCAGAGCTTGAAGCCGGCCGGCTTGCCGCCCGAGAGACGGCGCATCTCGGCGATGAACTGCATCATCCCTGACGGGGTGGAGAACGCGCGGTGCGAGGCCGGCGAGATGCAGTCCTCGCCCATCGCGACGCCGCGGATCTTGGAGATCTCCTCCGAGACCTTTGCCGCCGGCAGCACGCCGCCGTGGCCGGGCTTGGCGCCCTGACTGACCTTGAGCTCGACCATCTTGATCTGGTCGTCGCTCGCGACGCGCGCGAACGCCTCGGGATCGAAGGTGCCGTCGAGATGACGGCAGCCGAAATAGCCGGAGCCGATCTCCCAGATGATGTCGCCGCCCATCTCGCGGTGATAGGGGCTGACGCCACCCTCCCCGGTGTCGTGCGCGAAGCCGCCCTTCTTGGCGCCGGCATTGAGCGCCCGCACCGCGTTGGGGCTGAGCGCGCCGAAGCTCATCGCGGAGATGTTGAAAACCGAGGCCGAATAGGGCTTCTTGCAATCGGGACCGCCGATGGTGATGCGGAATTTCTCCTGGGCATGCGTCTTCGGCGAGACCGAATGGTGCATCCACTCATAGCCCTCGCGGTAGACGTCCTCCTGGGTGCCGAACGGGCGCTTGTCGAGCTCCATCTTGGCGCGCTGATAGACCACCGCGCGGGTGTCGCGCGAGAACGGCATGCCGTCCTTCTCGCTCTCGAAGAAATATTGCCGCATCTCGGGCCGGATTTCTTCGAGCAGGAAGCGGATATGCGCGGAGATCGGATAATTGCGCAGCACCGCGTGGCTCTTCTGCAGGAGATCGCGCACGCCGAGCAGCGTCAGCGCGCCGAAGATCAGGATCGGCACCAGCATGATGTCGAAGATCTTGCGGTCGGCGAGGCCGATACCGATCAGGAGCGCGGTGACGACCGCGCAGATCGTCAGCACGATGAAGCGCGGCGAGAAAGGCAGCAGCAGGGTCTCCATGATCCCCTCTTCCGCCAGCGGCAGGCGTTTGGGGGCTTGCTGCGTCTTGTTGTCCTCGGCCACGATCCGATCCTCTCGCCAGAAGGCGCTACAATACGCCTCCACCGGTCATACGGATATGACGCGGCCCTTGTTTCAGGCTAGCGAATTCGGCCGAGACAAATCAATCAGCCTGATGGCGGTTTTGCGGTGCAGCAGAGGGGCGGGATGGAGGCGGCAGTCGATCCTGAGCAGACGCCGCGATGGGTCGCCAGTGGGACGCACGCACTTCCACATATTCAGTTGTCGTCCCGGGCAAGCGTAAGCGCCGACCCGGGACGACAGCTGAGTGGATAATTAGGCGTTCGGCACGATGGCGTGCGGCGGTTACCGCTCGACGAACGCCTTCTCGATCACGAAATGGCCGGGCTTGTTGCCGCTGCCCTCGATGAAGTCGCGGCTCTCGAACATCACCTTCAGCTCCTCCAGCATCGCCGGGCTGCCGCACATCATGATGCGGTCGGTCGCGATGTCGAGCGGCGATTGCCCGATGTCGTTGAAGATCTGCTCGGAGCTGATGAGGTCGGTGATGCGGCCGCGGTTCTTGAACGGCTCGCGGGTCACGGTCGGATAGTAGACGAGCTTGTCCGCGAGCAGCTCGCCGAACAGCTCGTCCTCGCGCAAGGTGGCGACGAGCTTCTCACCATAGGCGAGTTCGGAGACCTGGCGGCAGCCATGCACCAGCACGATGGACTCGAACTGCTCGTAGACCTCGGGATCCTTGATCAGGCTCGCGAACGGGGCAAGGCCGGTGCCGGTCGAGAGCAGCATCAGCCGCTTGCCGGGAAGCAGGTTGTCGGTGATCAGCGTGCCGGTCGCCTTGCGGCCGACCAGGATGGTGTCGCCTTCCTTGATCTTCTGCAGGCGCGAGGTCAGCGGGCCGTCCTGCACCTTGATCGAGAAGAACTCGAGCTCTTCCTCGTGATTGGCGCTCGCCATGCTGTAGGCGCGCAGCAGCGGACGGCCGTCGACTTCGAGGCCGATCATGGCGAACTGGCCGTTCTGGAAGCGGAAGCCGGTGTCGCGCGTGGCGCGGAAGCTGAACAGCGTGTCGGTCCAGTGCTGAACGGAAAGAACCTTCTCTCGGTAAAACGCGCTCATGATTTTCGATATTCCGAATTATTGCGGTTTTCGGGCAACAGCGTTGCCCAGCCCCGAACACAGGGCGGACACCATTGCCATGGCGGAGGATTTCGCGTGTGTGATCTACGCCATTGAGACCAATAATCAACCTCGTTTCGGCGGCAATTGATGCCGATCAAACCGGCATTTGCGGCGGAATTGGACGCATCATTAATGAATCTGCTGCCTCGCCTGCAGGACAGGCAATTTCTTTTCCCTCCGGGGCTCGATTGCAGCACTTAATTTCCGTCGCGCTCGCAAGAATTTCATTAAGAATAGCTCTGATTTTCCGCGCGATTGACGCCGTTGCCCGCATTTTTGCGGCTTTCGGCGACGGGGAACGACAAGACATGACAGGCGATTTGGCAGGCGGCGAGCGCATCTTCGTGCAGGCGATCCGGCGCTATTGCACGGACCACGGCATCGCCGTCGATGTCCGTGCCGGCGGCTGGCTGATCGCGATGCGCCGGGGCCAAAAGCGCCGCTTCGCCTTCGGTTACGACATCGGCCTCAACAGCGCGATCGCGCACCGTCTCGCCAACGACAAATCGGCCACTGCCGAGGTGCTGAGGCTGGAGCTCGTGCCCTGCATTCCGCACCAGCTCTTCCTCAATCCGAAGCTGGGCAGCAACGTGGTCGGCGCCGGCTGGCGGGAGGCCATGCTCGAGCTGCTTGGCGACAATCCGCAAGGGGTGGTGGTGAAGCCGAACGAGGGAACATCGGGCCGCTCGGTGTTCAAGGTGGCGACCGAGGCAGAACTCGACCGCGCGGCCAATGAGGTCTTCTCGATGAGCACCGGACTCGTGATCACGCCCTATGTCGCGATCGAGGACGAGGTGCGTGTGGTGCTGCTGGATGACGTGCCGCGCGTCGTCTACAGCAAGCGGCGCGGCACGGATTGGCGACACAATCTCGATGCCGGCGCAAGGCCGATGCTGCTCGAGGATGGCGATGTCCGCACGGCCTGCGTCAAGCTCGCGGTCGACGCCGCGCGCGCCATCGGCATTGTCTTTGCGTCGATCGACGTGGTTCGCGTCGACGGTGCATGGCGCGTGCTCGAGATCAATTCCGGCGTGATGATGGA
The DNA here is from genome assembly GCF_024585125.1 of Bradyrhizobium sp. WBOS08. Taxonomy (NCBI): domain Bacteria; kingdom Pseudomonadati; phylum Pseudomonadota; class Alphaproteobacteria; order Hyphomicrobiales; family Nitrobacteraceae; genus Bradyrhizobium; species Bradyrhizobium sp. WBOS08. Next base: position 2,093,053 of record NZ_CP028988.1, read on the forward strand.
GGCCCTGGCGAAGCTGCATCCGGAGCTGGTGCAAGCGACGTACGACGCGGCGCTGGACCGGGTGTTCGAGCCAGAGCACTGAGCCGCCAGCGCCGGCCGCCGATATCCTGCGATAGCCAATCGGCAAAATGGAACGAGGCCCGGAATACCGAGCCTCGTTACCCCGGCAACTGCATCGAGTTTCAGAGAGAGCCGTCAGGCTCCAAGACGTTATCGCACGTCCTGCTCGTATCGGTTGCGCCAGCGCAAACAACAAAGAGATACGGCGACGCGCACGCTGCGATTCTCGCAAGACCGCATCGGCCGCCGACAGGCTCCCGGTCCGCTAGATCAGGCAGGCGAGAAAGACGACCGCCCCGCTGAGGACGACTGCGACGGACCAAAATGCCGGGTCAAACGGCTCGGTGGCAACGCCGCTCTCGATTCTGCTCACTCGCATCGCGGATCTCCGGGTCAGGGAGCGGCGACGATGGACAAAGCGCTCAGAACCACCGGCTTGCCAGGCTTGAATACGGCGGTTCTCTCGATCGATACGGTTCTCGCGCCGGCGTGGAGGGAAACGGCAAGACCGGCGACGGCCGTACCAACCAGCAGCGCGACGATGACGATCCGCGCGTGAGTGGCGCGGTCGGCGCTATAAATCGAATGATTCATTGGGCTCTCCGAACTCTGTTCCGCAAGGCATTGTTAAACGGAACCGCCGGGCCGCGCGATTGAGCGGCTTATCTTAGGGCGAGTCCCCTAAGTAGTCTGCCGGAGAGAATTCAACCTCCGAAGTTGCAACGTCAACGTCGCACCGTCCGCTTCGCAACAAGAAATCCGCGACTCCCATCTTTCGGACTGCGGACAGGAACGAAGCGCACCAATTGGCTTTGGCGATGTTCGCTCTCGCCTGTACGGCCGTGACACTGGTGGCGGGGCAGCTTTACATGCAGCAGCGCATGGATTTGCGGACTTTCACCGGCAGACACGAGCCGGCGCGATCGCTGGGAGTTTGGCCGGCTGCGGCGATGCGCGGTGATGCAAGACCAGATTTCGTCGGGACGAGGCGGCCCTGGTGTCCAGCCGTTGGCAGGATGTTCCCGTTGTGAAAGCGAACGCGGCGCTCTAGCCTTCGTGCGGCGCGCAACACATGCGGCTCGCACGTCTCGTTTGCGGCGGCTGCACAATCATCGTCAAGACATCAATGAGGGAAACGCCATGAGCGGCAACGCCAATCGCCAGATCCTGCTGGTCGAAAAACCCGGCGGCAAGCTCGGCCTCGAGCATTTCAGGATGATCGACGGCGCAATGCCGGAACCGAAAGACGGCGAAGCCCTGCTGCGCGTGCGATACATTTCACTCGACGCCGCCAACCGCGCCTGGATGCACGGGGCGACCTATCGCTCCGCGGTCGAGGCCAACAGCGTGATGGCCGGCGGCGCCATCGCCGAGGTCGTCAGCTCGAAGGCGCCGGACCTGGCTGCCGGCGACATCGTGTTCGGCGACGCCGGCTGGCAGGAATACGCCGCGGTGCCGGCGAAGCATCTCACCAAGATGCCGAAGCTCGAGCCGATGACGCATCTGCTCAGCGTGTTCGGCATCGCCGGCCTCACCGCCTATTTCGGCCTGCTCGATATTGGCAAGCCCAAGGAGGGGGAGACCGTGGTGGTCTCGGCGGCGGCGGGCTCGGTCGGCTCCATCGTCGGGCAGATCGCCAAGATCAGGGGATGCCGCGTCATCGGCATCGCAGGCGGCGCCGACAAGTGCAACTGGCTCACCTCCGAGCTCGGCTTCGATGCCGCCGTCGATTACAAAGACGGTTCATTGTTCAAGGCGCTGCGTGCGGCTGCTCCTGATGGCATCGACGTCTATTTCGACAATGTCGGCGGCGACATTCTCGAAGCCTGCCTGCCGCAGATGAACAATTACGGCCGCATCGCCTGCTGCGGCGCGATCTCGCAATATGACGGCGTGCCCGCAGCGCACGGCCCGCGCGGCGTGCCGGGACTGATCGTGGTGAAGCGGCTCGTCATGCAGGGCTTCATCGTGATGGACTACATGAAGGAGAGCCAGCGCGCGCTCGCCGATCTCCAGGCCTGGGTCAAGTCCGGCAAGCTGAAGGTGCAGGAAGACATCATCGCCGGCCTCGAGAATACGCCGAAGGCGCTGATCGGATTGCTCGCCGGCGAGAACCGCGGCAAGCGCATGGTCAGGCTCTGACCACGCCGGCACATCGTCATCGCGGCGTCACAATCTGCTTGCGGTAGCAGCCGAAGCGGCCAATGATATCGCTCGCGAAGCATCACTCGCGACGATTGCGCGCGACCTTGATAAAGCGTCGAACAATATCGACAGGGGCAGGAATTCATCCGGATGGTCAACACGTTGAAACAAGTCGCAACGCGCAAGGCGTTGCTGGCGGCGGCACTGTTCGCAACTGCAACAGGAGCGTTCGCGCAAGCGCCGACCGACGCCCAGAAGAGCGCCATCCGGTCCGCGTGCCGCTCGGACTTCATGGCGCATTGCTCGAGCGTGACGCCTGGTGGCGCCGAAGCGGTTCAATGTCTGCAGAAGAACCTGTCGAGCCTCTCGTCGGGATGCCAAACCGCGGTTCGCGCGATCGCTCCGCCGGCGGCGCCGAAGACCGAAGCGGCGCCCACTCCGCCGAAGACCGAAGCTGCACCCAAGGAAACGGTCAAGGAAGCGGCCCCCAAAGCCGAGCCGGCGACGGCACCTGCCGCACCGAAGGCTGAATCCGCTCCCGCTGCGAAGCCGGCCGCAGCGCCACCGGCGCCGAAGGCCGCCGCGCCCAAGCAGCCCAGCAGCGCGCAGCTTGCTGCGATCAAGAGCTCCTGCCGCGGCGATTATCCCAAGGTCTGCGCCAGCGTGCCGCCCGGCGGAACGGCCGCGCTCGAATGTCTGGAGAAGAATAAGGCCAAGGTCTCGCCAGCCTGCGAGAAGGCCGTGAGCGCTGCGACCGGTGCTGGCGCGGCCGCCACCGCTGCGCCGCCGGGGGGCGCGGCAGCCGCGCCTGCCGCGGCGCCGACCGTGCTCGTGCTGCGTCCCTTGCGGCCGCGCGAACAGCTGTTCGTCGCCCAATCGGCCTGCGGCGCCGACATCCGCACCATCTGCGCCGGCGTCGAGGCCGGCGGCGGCCGCATCGTTCAGTGTCTGGCCAGCAATGCCGCGTCGCTGTCACCGGCGTGCAGGGACGTGCTGGCGCGATTCGCGGCGCGATAGCCCGCCTGACCCGCGAATAGCCAAGCCGGCGCGGTTTGGCTATGATTCGGATCTAACGGTTCGGATGCTCGCAAAACGTGTGTCCGACGATGAGTTTCGGCGCCCGCTCGGCGGATAATTCCGCTGGCGCCGGACGCCGGAGCACATTAGTCTACCTCTAGATAGTAAGCATACTGTCAATTAGGGAGGCAGACGTTGCGGATCGCCGTGATTGGCGGGGGGCCCGGTGGGCTCTACTTCGCCTATCTCTGGAAGAAGCGTCATCCCGAGGACCAAGTCGACCTGTTCGAGCAGAACCCGGCCGACGCGACCTGGGGCTTTGGCGTGGTGTTCTCCGACCAGGCGCTGGAATTCCTGCGCGCCGACGACCCCGAGACGGTCGACGCGATCGCGCCGCACATGGAGAGCTGGGAGAACATCACGCTGAACCTCGGCGGCGACAGCGTCGCCATCGACGGGGTCGGCTTCTCCTCGATCGGGCGGCTGGAGCTGCTGCGATTCCTGCAGCAGCGCGCGCTCGACGTCGGCGTCACGCCCCGCTTCGACACGCAGATTCACGCCATCGACCAGCTCCATGGCCACGATTTGATCGTCGCCGCCGACGGCCTGAACTCGCTTGTGCGCCGCGCCTATGAGGGCGATTTCGGCACCTCGCTGTCCTACTCCTCCAACAAGTTCGTCTGGTACGGCACCTCGAAGCGCTTCGACACGCTGTCGCAGACCTTCGTGAAGACCGACCGCGGCGCCTTCAACGCCCATCATTACCGCTACTCGCCGGCCATGAGCACCTTCCTGGTCGAATGCGACCACGCGACCTGGCAGGCCTATGGCTTCGCCTACAAGGACGTCGAGCAGTCCAAGGGCGTCTGTGAGGAAGTGTTCGCGGACACGCTTGGCGGCCATTGCCTCGTCTCCAACAAATCGGTCTGGCGCAACTTCCCCTGGGTCTGGAACGAGCATTGGTCGTTCAAGAACATGGTGCTGCTCGGCGACGCCCTGCACTCGGCGCATTTCTCGATCGGCTCGGGCACGCGGCTTGCCATCGAGGACGCCATCGCGCTGGTCAAGGCGCTGGAATCGGATGCGCATCTTGCGACCGCCCTGCATCGCTACCAGGCCGCGCGCAAGCCGGTGGTGCAGAAGCTCGTCAACGCCGCGCGCACCTCGGCGTTCTGGTACGAGCACTTCGCCCAACACATGAAGCTTTCGCTGATGGATTTCGCCTACAGCTACATCACCCGCTCCGGCCGTATCGACGATTCCCGGCTGCGTGCGATGTCGCCGGCCTTCATGGCCCGTTACGAAGCGGCCAAGGGTGGAAACAACGGCGGAGACGAGGCATGAGCGACGAGATTCGCGACCGGGTGCCCGCCGACAGCGCGGGGGCACGCGAGATCGGCTTTGCCGTTCCCGAGGTCTACAACGCCAGCCGGGTGCTGTTCGACAACCTCGCCAAGGGCCGCGGCGACAAGCTGGCGCTGTTGGGCCCCGCGGGCACGCGGACCTATGCCGAGCTGTGCGCGGAAGCCTGCCGCTGGGGCAACGGCTTTGCTTCGCTCGGCCTGAAGCGCGGCGACCGCGTGCTGCTGTTCCTCGACGACACGCCAGCCTATCCGGCCGCGTTCTTCGGCGCGGTGCGGGCCGGCTTCGTGCCGCTGCTGATCAACACGCTGACGCCGCCCGACCTGCTGCAATTCTATCTCGCCGATTCCGGGGCGGAAGTTGCGGTGGCGGACGCCGAATTCTGCGCGCGCTTCAATGCGGAGGCCTGCAAGGACACCAGGCTGCATACGCTGATCGTCGCCAACGGCGCGGTGGGCGATCACGCGGCGCCGAGAGCGGTTGCGGCGGCCGACTGGCTGGCGCAATTCCCGACCCAACTGGCCGAAGCCTCCACGCATCGCAACGAGATGGCGTTCTGGATGTATTCCTCCGGCTCGACCGGCCGGCCCAAGGGCATCGTGCATCTCCAGCACGACATGGCCTACAGCGATCTCGCATTCGCGCAGAACATCCTGAAGCTGACGCCGGACGACATCTGCTTCTCCGTGCCGAAGATCTTCTTCGCCTACGGCTTCGGCAATTCCATCACCTTCCCGTTCTCGGCGGGAGCTGCGACGCTGCTGCTCCCGGGCCAGCCGAAACCCGCCGCGATCTTCGCCGCGATCGCGCAGCACAGGCCGACGGTCTTCTTCGGCCTGCCGACGCTGTATACGGCGCTGACCAAGGCCGAGGGCGCGGACAAGACCGACTTCTCGTCGCTCCGCATGGCTCTCTCCGCCGCCGAAGTGCTGTCGGCCGAGGTCTTCAACGGCTGGAAGGCGCTCACCGGCCTTGAGATCGTGGAAGGCCTCGGCTCCACCGAGGTGCTGCACATCTATCTCTCCAACCGGCCCGGGCAGAAGAAGCTCGGCGCCGCGGGCCTGCGCGTCCCCGGCTACGAGGTCGCGCTGCGCGACAAGGACGGTCGCGAGGTCGGCGACAACGAGGAAGGCATCCTGTGGGTCCGCGGCGATTCCAACACGCCGCTGTACTGGAACCGGCCGGACAAATCCGCCGAGACCATCCGCGAGGAGGGCTGGATCTACACCGGCGACCGCTTCGTCAGGGATTCCGACGGCTTCCACTTCTTCCGCGGCCGCGCCGATGATCTGATCAAGATCTCCGGCCAATGGGTCTATCCGCTCGAGGTCGAGCTGTGCCTTGCCGACCACCCCGAGATCCGCGAATGCGCGGTGTTTGCCGCCGAGCTGCCGGATCGCCGCATGACGCTGAAGGCGGTGGTGGTGATGAACAACCGCGCTGCCAACCAGGGTGACACGACGCGGCGGCTGCAGGATTACGTGAAGGGCAGGCTGCTGCCCTACAAATATCCGCGCGAGGTCATCTTCATCGACGAGCTGCCGAAGACCGGCACGGGGAAGATCGACCGGCAGGCGCTGCTGAGAATGTGAGGCGAGGACGGCTGATCCACGCACCGCAATCGTAGGGTAGGCAAAGCGAAGCGTACCCACGACTTCGGATCCGTTTGAGAGAGATCGTGGGCACGGCGCAAGGGGCGCCTTTGCCCACCCTACGAGATCTGAGCATGGGCGCGCGCGTCGCCCCACTCACTTCCCCCTCATCCCGTCTTGCCCAGATGCTCCAGCGCATCCTCGGCCCGCAGCGGCACGCGTGAGGCCTCGTTGTTGAGGTCGACGAGCTGCGACAGGAGCCCCATCAGCGTCTTGCGGTCGGCCGGCTTCAGCGGCTCCAGCATGCGCGCCTGGGCGCGCTCGACGGCGGGGATGATCTCGCGCAGGATCGCCGCGCCTGACTTGGTCAGATAGAGCAGCTTGATGCGCTTGTCCTCGGGCGCCGGCTTGCGCTCGACATAGTCCTTGGCCTGCAGCCGCTCGATCACGCTGCCGAGCGTGGAGCGGTCGAAGGCGATCACCGCCGACAGCCGCGTGGCGTCGATGCCGGGATGGGTGTGGATCGCGATCAGCGCCGCATATTGCACCGGGGTCAGGTCGAACGCCTTGCACTCCTCCATGAAGATCGAGACCGCGATCTGCTGCATGCGCCGGAACAGATAGCCCGGCGCGGCATAGACAGCGTCGATCGTGATCGGAGCGGCAGGCTTACTCGGCATCGGGCTGCTTCTCCGGCGCAGCTTCGGCGAACGCCGGCAGCGCCTTGGCGGCGGCTTCGGCCTCGAGCAGGCGCGGATAGGCCGAGACGTCGACGCCGAAGCGGCGCGCATTGGCGAGCTGCGGCACGAGACAGAGATCGGCCAGCGTCGGCGCATCGCCGAAACAGAACGGGCCCGGCTCGTCCTTGATCAGGATCTCGCAGGCCGCCAGGCCTTCGCGGTTGGCCCAGGCGGCCCAGTCCTGGACCTTGTCCTCGGCCAGGCCGAGCTCGCGCAGCCGCGCCAGCACTTTCAGATTCTGCAGCGGATGGGTGTCGCAGGCGATCGCCAGCGCAAACGCCCTCACCTTGGCGCGCTGCAGCGCATCCGTCGGCAGCAGCGGCGGACGGGGATGCGTCTCGTCGAGCCATTCGATGATGGCGACCGATTGCGTCAGCACCGTACCGGCATCGTTCTCCAATGCCGGCACCAGACCTTGCGGGTTGATGGCGAGATAGGCGGGCGCGCATTGCTCGCCCTTGCGCAGATGATGCGGCAGATGCGCGGCCTTGAGGCCCTTCAGGTTCAGCGCGATCCGCACCCGATAGGCGGCGCTGGAGCGGAAATAGCCGTGCAGCTTCATCAAGACCTCCCTCTTTCCGTCATTCCGGGGCTCGCGAAGCGAGAACCCGGAACCTCGAGATTCCGGATTCGATGCTATCGCATCGCTCCGGAATGACAGCAACAACATCTGCCAGCATTGACGGTACCTAGATCGTCAGTATACTGTCAATCAACAAACGATCGGGAGCGCCGCCATGGAAGCCGTGACCAAGACGCCGGAACGGGAAGCGTTCTACAACAAGATCGACGGCGAAAACCTCACCGCGCTGTGGACGGTGATGAGCGATCTGATCACGCCGGAGCCGAAGAGCGCCTGCCGGCCGCATCTGTGGAAATTCGACGTCATCCGCGACTATATGATCGAAGCCGGCAAGCTGATCACCGCCCGGGAAGCCGAGCGGCGCGTGCTGGTACTGGAGAATCCCGGCCTGCGCGGCCAGTCCAAGATCACGACCTCGCTCTATGCCGGCGTGCAGATGGTGGTCCCCGGCGACGTCGCGCCTGCTCATCGTCACAGCCAGTCCGCGCTGCGCTTCGTGCTCGAAGGCAAGGGCGCGCACACCACGGTCGACGGCGAGCGCACCGCGATGGAGCCGGGCGATTTCATCATCACGCCGTCGATGACCTGGCACGATCATTCCAACGAGACCGACCAGCCGATGTTCTGGCTCGACGGCCTCGACATTCCCATGGTGCAGTTCTTCGACTGCTCGTTCGCGGAAGGATCGAAAGAGGACCAGCAGAAGATCACCAGGCCCGCCGGCGACAGCTTTGCGCGCTACGGCCACAATCTGCTGCCGGTCGACGTGAAGCGCTCATCGAAGACCTCGCCGATCTTCAGCTATCCCTATGCCTATACGCGCGAGGCACTGGAGAAGGCCAGGACCAGCCAGGAATGGGACGCCTGCCACGGCCTGAAGCTGAAGTTCAGCAACCCCGAGACCGGCGATTTCGCGATGCCGACCATCGGCACCTTCATCCAGCTGCTGCCCAGGGGCTTCAAGACCGCGCGCTATCGCTCGACCGACGCGACCGTGTTCTGCCCGATCGAAGGCAAGGGCCGCAGCCGCATCGGCGATGCCGTGTTCGAATGGGGCCCGCGTGATCTGTTCGTGGTGCCGAGCTGGCAATGGGTGACGCACGAGGCGGACGATGACGCGGTGCTGTTCAGCTTCTCGGACCGCCCGGTGCAGCAGAAGCTGGATCTGTTTCGCGAGGACCGCGGCAACGCGTGACGGTCTCGTAGGGTGGGCAAAGGCGCAACGCGCCGTGCCCACGTCTTCTCGTGATCGTGAGAGGTGGTGGGCACGCTTCGCTTTGCCCACCCTACGCCGGCGGTGATCGCGGCTACCGCCAGTGCAACAACCGCATCTCCAGCCAGCCGATCACCTTACCGATCGCGAGCCCGAACACCGACAGGATGACGACGCCGGCGAGCAGCTGATCGGTCTGCATGAGATTGCCGGCCTGGAGCACGAAGGCGCCGATGCCGTATTGGGCGCCGATCATCTCGGCGCTGACGACGAGCAGCAGCGCGACGGAGGCGGTGATGCGGAAGCCGGCGAGGATCGCGGGCAGCGCGCCGGGCCAGATCACCTTGCGCACGATGGTGGCGAAGGGAACGTTGAAGCTCTGCGCCATGCGGATCAGGTTGCGCGGCACGGCGTCGACGCCGCTATAGACCGAGATCGCGGTCGAGAAGAACACCCCGAGCGCAATGGTCGCGATCTTCGGCTCCTCGCCGATGCCGAGCCAGAGGATCAGCAGCGGCAAGAGCGCGATCTTCGGAATCGGGAACAATGCCGAGATGAAGGTGATGCCGACGCTGCGCGCCAGCCGCGACAGGCCGATGGCGAAGCCGACGGCAACGCCGGCGGCCGTGCCGAGCAGCCAGCCGACGCCGATGCGCAGCAGCGAGGCGGACACATGCTGCCAGAGCGCGCCGGAGATTGCGAGCTGATAGATCGCCCGGACGATTGCAGCAGGCGTCGGCAGAAACAGCGCATTGACGAGCCCGGCGCTGCCGGCGGCCTGCCAGATCGCGATGACGAGGGCGAGCGCGATCCATCCGCCGTAGCGGCTGCTCGCGGGCACGAAGCCGGCGCCGCGGAAACCGACGCGCCGCGTCGCCTCGTCCTTTGCAGGGAGGCCCGCCCGATCAAGCATGCTGGACCTCGCGCTCGGCATCGATCGCCTCGTTGCGGATCAGCGACCATATCTGGGTCTGCACCGCCAGCAGCTTCTCGCGCGCCGCGGCTTCGCCGCGCTCGATGCGCGTCATCGGCACGGTCACGACCTCACGGATGCGGCCGGGCCTGCGCGACAGCACCACGATGCGATCGGCGAGCCGCGCCGCCTCTTCGAGATTATGCGTGACATAGACAGCGCCCATGCCGCCATCGGCCAGCAGGCGGACGAAATCCTCCATCAGCAGCTCGCGGGTCTGCGAATCCAGCGCCGACAGCGGCTCGTCCATCAGCAGGATGGCCGGTCGCACCGCCAGCGCGCGCGAAATGCCGACGCGCTGGCGCATGCCGCCAGAGAGCTGCTTCGGATAGGTCTTGCGGAAATCGGTCAGGCCGGTGCGGTGCAAGGCATCGTCGACCAGCGCGCGGCGCTGCGTCGCCGAAAGCTGGGCATGCAGCAGCGGGAATTCGACGTTCTGCTCGACCGTGGCCCAGGGCAGCAGCGCGAAATCCTGGAACACGAAGGTCAGCGGATTGAGGCTGTCCGCCGGCGGCGAGCCGCGCAATTCGGGCGCGCCGGACGAGGGCTGCAGCAGCCCGCCGAGGATCGACAGCAGCGTGCTCTTGCCGCAACCCGAGGGCCCGACGACCGCGACCACCTCGCCGGCGCCGACGGTGAAGGAGACGTCATCGAGCACGGCGAGATCGCCGAAACGATGGGAGATGTGGCTGGCGATCAGGTCCATGTGCCGCGCGTGCGCTCTTCACCCTCCCCTGGAGGGGGAGGGTCGGCTCGCATGTCGCGAAGCGAAATGCGAGCCGGGGTGGGGTGACGGTCTATCCACGATTGCGCTGACAATGCCCGCCCTCGAACTTTCCGCGGGTGCTCGGGGCGAATGACGGACGGACCGCCGCCCTGGCTCACCCCACCCCGCTCGCACCGGACGATGCTGCGCATCGTCGGTGCGATCGACCCTCCCCCTCCAGGGGAGGGTGGCAGGTTGCCCGTCGCGAGTGTCCGCATCGTCAGCATCAATCCGCCTTCACAAATTCCTTGGCGATGATCGCATCCGCGTCAAAACCCTTGTCGGCGAAGCCCTGCTCCTGCAGCCATTTGATCTGGTTGTCGACGTTCTTCACGTCGAGCTTGCCGTCGGGATCGATATAGGCGCAATTGCCGACCACCTGCTCCACCGGCAGATTGGTGTACTTGGCGATGATCTCGAGCAGCGGCTTGGTCTTGTCGTTGATCGGCGCGACGCCGTCCTTCATCGACGCGAGGATGACGTCGTAATATTCGCGGTCGGCCTTGGCCAGGGCGCCGAGCAGCTTTGTCACCAGCGCCTTGTTGGTCAGCGTCTTCGGCGATGCGAACACCGCCCCCAGCTGCCACGGCGTCTCGTCGCCGACCCAGCCTAAGAATTTCGCGCCGCCTTCGTCCATGAGCTTGCGCGCGGTCGAGATCGGCAGCAGCGCCGCATCGACGGTCTCGCCCTTCAGCGCCGCCGCCGCATTCGACAGCGATTGCAGCGGCACGATCTTCACGTCCGCGAGCTTGAAGCCGTATTTGTCGGCGAGCAGGCCGAGCGAATAGTGAAAGCTCGATCCGACCTGCGTCATCGCCACGCGCTTTCCGGCGAGATCCTTTGGCGTCTTGAGGCCGGCCGCATAGGCGTTGTTGCTGGCGAAATAACCGATCAGGGGATAGCCCGCCTTCTCGCGGCTCATGCCGCCGATCACCTTCAGCGTGCCCTTGCCCGCGAGATTGTAGAGACCCGCGGTGAAGGCGGTGATGCCGAAATCGACGTCGCCCGACGTGGTCGCGACCGCGATCGGCTGGGCCGCGTCGAAGAATTTCAGCTCGACCTCGAGGCCGGCCTCGCGGAAATAGCCCTTGTCCTGCGCGATGAAGACGGGCGCGGAGGAGGACAGGCGGAGCACGCCGATCCTGGCCTTCAGCGCGTCCTCGGCCCTTGCACCGCCCATCGCCGTGATCGCCAGAAGGCCCGCGAGTGCGAGCCGCACCATTCCGATCATCCGTTTCCTCCGCTTTGTTCTCTTGCCGCCCGTCACAATCCTTCCGGCACCCTTTGGTCCCGGCCGATGAAGGCACCCTGTTGTTTCAACGTTTCCTGCAATTTTTCAATGGGGATTTCGCGTGGAATCCGGTTTCCTGAGAGCGCCAGCGCGGCGGCGGAGCCGGCGGCCTCCCCCATCGCGAAGCAGGCCCCGGACACCCGCGCCGCGGACTGGCCCTCATGGGTCATGGAGGCGCAGCGGCCGGCGACCAGCAGGTTGTCGACGCCTGCGGGCACCAGCATCCGATAGGGCAGCTCGTTATAGCCGCGGGATTCGGGGATCGGCGGGAAGGTGAAGACGACGTCGCCGGGCACATGGGCCTCGATCGGCCAGCCATTGACGCCGATGGAATCGTCGAACGAGGCGCAGCCGAGCACATCCTCGCCGCTGAGCTGGTAGCCACCCATGATGCGGCGGGTCTCGCGGATCCCGAGCTGCGGCGGCAGGTCCACGATGTAGGACTTTTCGAAGCCCGGCACGGTGCGCAGGAACTCGAACGCGGCGAGCGCCTGCTTGCGGCCCTCGATCTCACCGCGGGTGAGATCGTCGGGCTCGACGCCATTGATGGCGTGGCCGTCCTCGCGCGCCACTTGCGTGAAGTTCACCCGCCATTCGATGCCGGATTTCTGCGGCCGCACGATCGCGCTTCTCCGCGGAAATTGATGCGTGCCGGCGGCGAGGGCCTTCTCCATCAATTGCGGAATGGTCCGCCAGGCGTCGCCCGCCCGCGCAGGATCGATGCCGTTGAGACGGAGCATCATCGAGGGGTACATCGGATGACCGTGCGCGTCGCCGATCTCGAACGGCGCGCCGGCCCAGACCGCGAGGTCACCGTCGCCGGAGCAGTCGATGAAGATCTCCGCGCGCACCGCCTGCCGGCCGGCCTTGGTCTCGACCAGCAGCGCGTCGATGCGGCTGCTGTCGCCCATCACGACGCCGGCGCCGAGCGCGTGGAACAGGATGTGCACCTTGTGGCTGGCGAGCAGCTCATCGGCCGCGATCTTGTAGGCGGCGGTGTCATAGGCCTGCGCAAACACCTTGCCGAGGATCAGGTGCGGCGTGTTCAGGCCGCCCAACCGGTCGATCCGCGCCAGCAGCTCGGAGGCCATGCCCTGCACCAGCCGCCGGTGCTCGCCATGGACATTGCCATGCAGGCCGCAGAAATTGGTGACGCCGGCCGCTGTGCCCATGCCGCCGAGGAAGCCGTAGCGCTCGATCAGAAGCGTCTTCCGCCCGGCGCGCGCCGCGGAGGCCGCCGCCACGATGCCGGCCGGACCGCCGCCGAGCACCACGACTTCGTATTCGCCGTAGAGCGGCACCTGCCGTGCCGGTTCCTCGATCGTCATGGCCGGCATGGCGCGTTCCTTCCCGAACCTTTGAATGGGATCACGGATTAGCCGGCAGACGGCATCGTCGCAAGATCGCGGTTGCCCGCCGTCGGTGAACCTGAGACAAGTGCGGCCATGGATTCGATCATCGTCAGATGCTGTTTCGCCGCCCTGCTCGTCTTCGCGGCCTGCGCCGCTCCCGCCGCTGCCGTGGAGCAGAACTGCCGCTTCATCCAGGCCAAGCCCGAGCGTGAAACCTGCTACAAGCGGCAGGAGGACGAGCTCGCGGCAAGGCGCAAGCCTGCGCCCGCGACCGACGCGAGCAACACGCTCGAAACGCTGCGGCAGATGCGGCAGGACGACGACGCCGTCTATCGCAGCATCAACAACATCTGCCGCGGCTGCTGACGTTCAGCTCTTCCCACCGCCCCACCTCCCCGCCCGCTTCTCCGCGAACGAGGCCAGTCCTTCCGCGGCCTCCGCGCTCTGCCGCTTAAGCGAATGCAGCTGCACGAGCCGGGTGTAGGCGGCATCGTCCACCGCCATGCCGCCGAACGAGCTTTCCAGTGCGAGCTTCTTGGTCTCGGCCATCGCTTCCGGGCCGTTGGCGAGCAATTGCTCGACCACCTTGCTGCCGGCAGCTTCGAGCTCGGTGAGCGGCACCACCTCGTGGACGAGGCCGATGCGGCGAGCGTCCTCGGCGCCAAAACGCTCGCCGGTGAGCGCGTAGCGGCGGACCTGGCGGACGCCGATGGCATCGCAGAGCTGCGGGATGATGATCGCCGCGGTCAGGCCCCAGCGCACCTCGGTGATCGAGAACAGCGCATTGTCCGCGGCGATCACGACGTCGCAGGCCGCGATCACCCCGGTGCCGCCGCCGAAGCAGCCACCCTGCACCAGCGCAACGGTCGGTATCGGCAGCGTGTTGAGCCGCTGCACCGCTTCGAAGGTCGCGCGCGAGGCCGCCTCGTTGGCCTCCGCGGATTGTGGCCGCACGCCGTTGATCCATTTGAGGTCGGCGCCGGCCTGGAAGTGTCTGCCGTTGCCCTTGAGCACGACGACGCGCAGGTGAGGCTTCGTCCCGAGATCGTCCATGGCCGCGAGCACGCCTGATATCAACGCGCCGTCATAGGCGTTGTTGACCTCGGGGCGGTTCAACGTGACGGTCGCAACCCCACGCTCATCGAGGGTCCACAGGACGGGGCTGGCAGTCATCGGCGATCCTCCGGTCGTTTGATTGGCGTGCACTATGGCCGAGGCGATGCGTCCCGATCCATATCTTTCCAGCGTGGGGCGGTCGCGCCCATCGCATGGCGGCTTGTGCCATGCTCTACCCGGGTGGCGCCAAGGGACGGGCAAGGGACAGACAAGGGACAGGACGGAATCATCATGCGCATCTGCATTTTCGGCGCGGGCGCCGTCGGCAGCCACATCGCGGTCCGGCTCGCCCGCGCCGGCCATGACGTTTCCTGCGTGATGCGGGGTGCGCATCTGGAGGCGGCGCGCGCAGGCGGCCTCAAGCTGCGCGTCGGCGATTCCGAGGTCGGCGCCAAGGTGAACGCATCAGGCGATCCGGCCCAGCTCGGCCCACAGGACGTCGTGATCTCGACGCTGAAGGCCACTGCCTTGACCGGACTGGTGTCCAGCATCAAGCCGCTGCTGCAGGACGATACCGCCATCGTGTTCGCGCAGAACGGCATTCCCTGGTGGTACGGCATCGGCCTGCCGCCGCGGCATCCGACGCCGCCGGACATCTCCTTCCTCGACCCCGGCGGACGCCTGCGCGCCTGCATTCCGAAGGAGCGCATCATCGGCGGCGTCGTCTTCTCCTCCAACGAGGTCACCGCGCCGGGCGTGGTGCAAAACCTCACCCCGGACCGCAACCGCCTCCTGATCGGCGAATGCGACGACCGCCATAGCGAACGCATCACCAGGCTGCGCAATGTCTTCAACGACGCGCGGCTGGAATCGCCGCCGGTGGCCGATATCCGCGAGGCGATCTGGTCAAAGCTGCTGACCAACATGTCGCTGTCGGTGCTGTGCCTGCTCACCGGCCAGACCGCGCGTGGCGTGCGCGACGACCCCGCTTTCGCCGAGGTCATCCCGCGCATGCTGAACGAGGCCAACGACATCGCCCAGCACTTCATCCCCGAGGTCAAGCGGGTGACCCGCAGCGGCCCCGCCCCCAATCACAAGCCCTCGTTATTGCAGGATTACGAGCTCGGCCGCGCCATGGAGATCGACGTGCTGGTCCGGGCGCCCGCCGCCTTCGCCCGCACCGCCGGCTTGTCGACGCCGACGCTCGACCTGATCGCCGCGCTGGCGATCCAAAAAGCGCGCGACAAGGGGCTCTATGCGGCGTGAGACTTCAGGCGATTCGATCGATCCAGGCCGCGAGCGTGTCCAGCACCTCGGTGAGCGCCTCGTCGTTGGTACGGCCGGATTTTTTCAGCACCGCGAACGAATGGTCGCCGCCCGCGATCTCGTGCAGCGTCGCCTTCGCCCCCAACGCCGCAACGACGGGCCTTAGATGGCCGAGATCGGCAAGCTCATCGCGCGTGCCTTGCAGGAATAGCATCGGGACGATGATGCCGGCGAGATGCTCGGCGCGCTCAGAGGACGGCTTCTTCGCGGCATGCAAGGGGAAGCCGAGGAAGGCGAGCCCGCTCACGCCTGGCAGCGGAGACTTCGACTGCGCTTGCGAGGTCATGCGGCCACCGAATGACTTGCCGCCGGCGAATAGCTTTAACCCGGGACAGAGCCGCGCCGCCTCCGCGACGGCCGCGCGGATCGCAGCGTGCGCCACTGCGGGCTGGTCGGGACGCCCCAGCTTCTTCTCCATGTAGGGGAAATTGAAGCGGAAGGTCGCGATGCCGCGGTTCGCAAGCTCCTCCTCGACCCTCTCCATGAAGGAATGGCGCATGTCGGCCCCGGCGCCATGCGCCAGCACGTAGCAGGCACGCGCACGGCCCGGCTGCCTCAGGATCGCAGAGACCGTGCCGATGCGTTCGATGTCAAGCTTGAGCTCGCGCGTCTCGACCAAGATTGGATGTTCCCGATGAGTCCCGCAAGAGATACCCGCGCGTCCGCGATGTGGAAACATGAAACTTCGCCCGCATCCACGGCGGCACGCCTTAACGCGTGGGAGCCCTCAGCTGACCCGCCGTTCCCGGCCATCCCAGAACGGCCTGCGCAGCTCGCGCTTCAGCACCTTGCCGGCGCCGGACAGCGGCAGCGGTGCCTCGGTGATCTCGATGCTGCGGGGACATTTGTAGCCGGCAATCAACGTCTTCGTGAACTCGATCAGCTCGCCGGGCGAGACCTCCACGCCGCTGCGTCTGACCACGACGGCGTGGACCTGCTCTCCCCATTGCTCGTTGGGAATTCCGATGACGGCGCATTGCAGCACCGACGGATGCTGCGCCAGCGCGTTCTCGACCTCGACCGAGTACACGTTCTCGCCGCCCGAGATGATCATGTCCTTGACGCGGTCGACGACATAGATGAAGCCGTCCTCGTCCATGTAGCCGCCGTCGCCCGTGTGCATCCAGCCGTCGATGACGGCGCGCGCGGTCTCCTCCGGCCGCTCCCAATAGCCCATCATCACGGTGTCGCCGCGCACCACGATCTCGCCGACGGCGCCCGCCGGCACCGACCGGTCGTTCTCGTCGACGATGCGCACCTCGCAGCCGAGCGTGGCGCGGCCCGCACCGCGATGACGTCCCTTCTTGCGCCCCTCCCCGACATGCTCGTTCGCATGCAGCAGCGTCGCGATCGGCGACAATTCGGTCATGCCATAGGCCTGGGTGAAGCGCACATGCGGCAATGCGCGCGCGGCACGGTCGAGCACCGCCTCGCTGATCGGCGAGGCTCCGTAGATGATGTGCTGGAGCGACGACAGGTCGTACTTTCCGATCGCGGGATGGTCGACCAGCATCTGGATCATGGTGGGCACCAGCAGCACGTCGGTGACGCGCTCGTTCTGCATCGCAGCCATCACGCCTTCGGGCGTAAAACCCTGAACGATCACGTTGGAGCCGCCGGAGAGCAGCAGCGAATACATCGCCGCGCCGTTGGCGAGATGGAACATCGGCGCCGCATGCAGATAGGTCGTGCTCGCGGGAAACAGCCCTTCGCCGAGGGCGTTGAGCGCATTGGCCATCAGGTTCTGGTGGCTGAGCATCACGCCCTTGGACCGCCCGGTGGTGCCGCCGGTATAGAAGATGCCGGCGAGATCCTCGCCCTTGCGCATGGCATCGGCGACCGGAGCGCTGCCCGCAACCAGATCCTCATAGCTCTCCATCCCCGCCGGCACCTCGCCGTCGTCGGCATAGACCAGCTTCAGCCCCGGAATGGCACCGGCGAGTTGCGCGCCGACCTGTGCGAAGGCCTTGTCGACCAGCAGCACGGAGGCGCGGCAGTCGCGCAGCGCATCTTCGTTTTCGAGGGCACTCCAGCGGATGTTGAGCGGCACGATCACGCCGCCCGCCCAGCCGGTCGCCAGATAAAGCTCGAGATAGCGGTCCGAGTTGAAGGACAGCACGGCGACCCGATCACCGTCGTTGATCCCGCGCGTGCGCAGGCCGCCGGCCAGCCTGGCGACGCGTTCGCCGAGCTCGCCCCAATTGCGCCGCCGCTGGTCATAGACGGTGGCCAGCCCCTTCGGGTTGATCTGCAGCGCGCGCCGCAGCCCATGTGTGATGTTCATCGTGTTCCTCCTCCTGTACGCTTCTTCCCTATCGTCCCGCGCCCTGAGTTGCGCCGTTGCGGCGCCCTCGGCGTCTTCTTTGTCATCTGCTGCCGGCCCGCGGTCGCCAGGCCTTCCGTCAGCCGAACCGTGAACTCGTCGGCGATCTCGGTCGGCGAGAGCTCGCCGTCGCGGCGATACCAATGGCCGATCCAGTTGAGCGCGCCCGCAATCGCGAACGCGGCAAGCTTGGGATCGCAAGGCTTGATCGAACCGTCGTCGATGCCGCCGGC
This sequence comes from Bradyrhizobium sp. WBOS08, assembly GCF_024585125.1. Lineage (NCBI taxonomy): Bacteria > Pseudomonadati > Pseudomonadota > Alphaproteobacteria > Hyphomicrobiales > Nitrobacteraceae > Bradyrhizobium > Bradyrhizobium sp. WBOS08. The sequence goes on from NZ_CP028988.1 coordinate 2,111,085, forward strand.
GATGTACTTCCGGAACGTGGCGTCGATCCGCTTCTTGGCGGCACGTGCGACGGCGGCGTTCCGCTCGGTCAGGTCGCGCAGATCGAAACGCACCAGGCTCGCGCCGAAATCGGTCGCCATCAGCGCGGCATAGGCATGCACCAGCTTGCGCAGCTTGGAGAGGCCCGAACCGCCGCCGGCGTTGATCTCCGTGATGACGCTGTCGACGAGCTCGGCGCCCATCGACCAGCATTCGAACAGGATCTCGTCCTTGCCGCGGAAATAATTGTACAGCGCGGGCTTGGTGATGTTCAGCCGTTCGGCGACCTCGTTCAGCGTCACGCGGTGATAGCCCTGCTCCAGGAACAGCTGCACGGCGGCGCGCAGCACCGCCTCGCGCTTTTCGTCGCGGGCGCGGCGGCGGCTCTCGAACGGCAGCCACGGCGAAGCCTGCGGCGACGAGGACGGAACGGGCGGCGCGGAATCCATGCTGGGTCGTTGACTCTCGTGGGCATCGACCGATATGTTACCCGCGGGTAAGAAAAAGTCCAACGGGTAATTTGTTTGGGAGGAAGCGATGTCTGACGTCATCGTCGCAGGGGTCGGCATGATCCCCTTTGCCAAGCCGGGCGCCAGCGCGCCGTATCACGAGATGGGGACGGAGGCGGTCAAGCTGGCGCTCGCCGATGCCGGCCTCGGCTATGACAAAGTGCAGCAGGCCTATGCCGGCTACGTCTACGGCGATTCCACCTGCGGGCAGCGCGCGCTGTACCACGTCGGGATGACCGGCATTCCCATCGTCAACGTCAACAACAACTGCTCGACCGGCTCCACCGCGCTGTTCATGGCGCGGCAGATGATCGCAAGCGGCGCGCTGGACTGCGTGCTGGCGGTCGGCTTCGAGCAGATGAAGCCGGGCGCGCTCGGAAGCGTCTACACCGACCGCCCCAGCGCGTTCGAGGAATTCGACGCGGCTGCCGACCAGCTGATCGACGCGCCCGGCATTCCGCTGGCACTGCGTTATTTCGGCGGCGCAGGCCTCAGCCACATGAAGAAATACGGCACACCGCTCGATGCCTTCGCCAAGGTGCGCGCCAAGGCGAGCCGTCATGCCAGGAACAATCCGCTCGCGCTGTTCCGCAAGGAAGTCAGTGCGGAGGACGTCATGAACGACCAGGTGATCTGGCCGGGCGTGATGACGCGCCTGATGGCGTGTCCGCCGACCTGCGGCGGCGCTGCCGCAGTGCTAGTGTCCGAGCGGTTTGCGGACAAGCACGGCATCGGCAAGGAGGTGCGCATCGCGGCGCAGGCCATGATCACCGACACGCCCTCGACCTTCAAGGCTGGCGACATGATGCAACTGGTCGGCTACGACATGGCCAAACAGGCGGCAGGCCGGGTTTACGAGAGCGCCGGCATCGGACCTGATGATCTCGACGTCGTCGAGCTGCACGACTGCTTCGCCCACAACGAGCTCATCACCTACGAGGCGCTGGGTCTCTGCGGCGAGGGTGAAGCCGGCAAGTTCATCAATGACGGCGACAACACCTATGGCGGGCGGATCGTGACCAATCCGTCCGGCGGATTGCTGTCGAAGGGACATCCGCTCGGCGCCACCGGGCTTGCGCAGTGTTACGAGCTGACGCGGCAGCTGCGCGGCACGGCCGGCGCCACGCAGGTCGAGGGTGCCAAGGTCGCGCTCCAGCATAATCTCGGCCTCGGCGGCGCCTGCGTCGTCACGCTCTACAAGCGGCACTGACATACATGGTCGATCAGTCCGCCGTAGGGCGCAGCTTCACGCCCGTCACCGCGCGCGTGGAACCGGGCCGTCTCCGCTACTTCCTCAACACGCTGGGTGAGCAGAACCCGGTCTACCGCAACTCGGATGCGGCGCGGGCGGCTGGCTTCACCGGCATGCCGGTGCCGCCGACCTATTTGTTCTGCCTGGAGATGATGGACGTCGACGACCCCTTCGAGATGTTCACCGCGCTCGGCATCGATCTCGCCCGCGTGCTGCATGGCGAGCAGAGCTTCGTCTATCACGCGCCGGTCCTGGTCGGCGATACCCTGACGTTCCGGCCGCGCGTGGCCAGCGTGACGGACAAGAAGGGCGGTGCGATGACGCTGATCGGCATCCGGTGCGAGGTGACCAACCAGGACGGCGTGCATGTCGCCGATACCGCGCGCACCATCGTCGTCCGCAACGAGGTGGCGTCGTGATGGTATCCTCAGTCATCAAGCCCGGCGACCGTATCGTCCACAAGGTCTTTCCGCCGATCGCCCGCCACACCCTCGCACTCTATTGCGGCGCATCGGGCGATCACAATCCGATCCATGTCGATAGCGACTTCGCCAAGGCGGCCGGATTTCCTGACGTGTTCGCCCACGGCATGCTGGTGATGGCCTATCTCGGGCAGGCGCTCACGGACACGGTACCGCCGTCGAAGCTCCGCAGCTTCGCGACCCGGTTCGTCGCGATCACCCAGCTCGGCGCCACGCTCACTTGCGAAGGCACCGTGACCGAGCTGTTCGCCGAGAACGGCGAGAATCGCGCGCGGCTTGCGCTCACCACCAAGGATGATCGCGGCGAGGTCAAGCTCGAAGGCAGCGCCATTATCGCGCTGTGACAGCAAGAGGACTCATTGGAATGGCAAAACTGCAAGGAAAGGTCGCGCTCGTCACCGGCTCCGGCCGCGGCATCGGGCGCGCGATCGCACTCAAGCTCGCGCGCGAAGGCGCCAGGGTGGTCGTCAACGATCTCGATGCCGAGCCGGGGAGCGCCGTGGTCGCGGAGATCAAGGCGCTCGGCGGCGATGCCGCTGCCGTGAACGGCAGCGTCTCGGAGGCCGGTTTCGCCGACCGCTTCGTCGGTGCCGCGCTGGACAGGTTCGGCGGGCTCGACATCATCGTCAACAATGCCGGCTACACCTGGGACTCCACCATCCAGAAGATGACGGACGAGCAATTCCAGGCCATGCTCGACGTCCATCTGGTCGCCCCGTTCCGACTCCTGCGCGCAGCCGCCGAGCCGATCCGCGTCTTCGCCAGGAAGGAGGCCGAGGAGGGACGCGAGGTATTCCGCAAGGTCGTGAACATCTCCTCGATCGCAGGCCTCTACGGCAATGCCGGTCAGGCGAGCTACTCCTCGGCCAAGGCCTCGCTGATCGGGCTGACCCGGACTATGTGCAAGGAGTGGGGCCGCTACAAGGTCAACGTCAATTGCGTTGCTTTCGGCCTCATCAACACCCGTCTGACCCAGCCGATCGAGGCGCAGCAGAAGACCATCGACGTCGCCGGCCGCGACATCAAGGTCGGGGTGCAGCCGCAGATGCTGGAGGCCATGTCGCGCATGATCCCGCTCGGACGCGGCGGCACGCCGGAAGAGGCGGCCGACGCCGTCTATCTGTTCTGCAGCCCGGAATCCAATTATATCAGCGGTCAGGTGGTGGTCGCCGGCGGCGGCCTGATTGTCTGAGAGCGAGGCGCTGATGCAATACCGATCGTCGTGGATGACCGAAGAGCTGGACACGTTCCGCGACCAGTTCCGGAAGTATCTTGCCAAGGATCTGGCGCCGCATGCCGAAAAATGGCGCGAGCAGAAGATGGTCGACCGCTTCGCCTGGCGCGGGCTCGGCGAGATGGGCGCGCTGCTGGCGAGCGTGCCGGAGGAATATGGCGGCCTCGGTGCCACCTTCGCCTACGACGCCGCGGTACTCGACGACCTCGAAAGCACCGTGCCGGAGCTGACCACCGGCGTCTCCGTGCACAGCGCCATCGTCGCGCATTACATCCTCAATTACGGCTCGGAGGAGCAGAAGAAGCGCTGGCTGCCGAAGATGGCCTCCGGCGAGATGGTCGGTGCCATCGCCATGACCGAGCCCGGCACCGGCTCGGACCTGCAAGCGGTGAAGACCACGGCGAAGAAGCAGGGCAATTCCTACGTCATCAACGGCCAGAAGACGTTCATCACCAACGGCCAGGCCGCCGATCTCGTCATCGTGGTCGCGCGCACCGGCGAAGCCGGCGCAAAAGGCATCTCGCTGATCGTGGTGGAGACCGCGGGCGCCGACGGCTACAAGCGCGGGCGCAACCTCGACAAGATCGGCCTGCATGCCTCCGACACCTCGGAACTGTTCTTCGACAACGTCACCGTGCCGCCGGAGAATTTGCTCGGCAAGGAGGAAGGCCAGGGCTTCGTCCAGCTGATGCAGCAGCTGCCGCAGGAGCGGCTTGCGCTCGCGGTCGGCGCCGTCGCCTCGATGGAGCGCGCGGTCAAGCTCACCACCGACTACACTAAGGAGCGCAAGGCGTTCGGCAAGCCGCTGATGGATTTCCAGAACACCGCCTTCACGCTGGCCGAACGCAAGACCGAGGCGATGATCGCGCGCGTCTTCGTGGACTGGTGCATCGAGCGCCTCGTCGCCGGCGATCTCGACACGGTCACGGCGTCGATGGCCAAATATTGGTGCTCGGAGAAGCAAGTCGAGACCGCCGACGAATGCCTGCAGCTGTTCGGCGGCTACGGCTACATGCAGGAATACCCGATCTCGCGCATCTTCATCGATTCCCGCATCCAGAAGATCTACGGCGGCACCAACGAGATCATGAAGCTGTTGATCGCCAGATCCTTGTAGATCAGGTCGCTGTCAATCATCGCGCGCGCCAGTCGCGCGGCCGGCAGCCGAAGCGCTGCTTGAAGCGCCGCGTGAAGTGGGAGAGATCCGAGAAGCCCCAATCGAACGCGATGGCGCCGATCGCACGATCCGCCATCGCGGGATCGCTGAGATCCCTGGCCGCGCCGTCGAGCCTGTTGTCGATGACGTAGTCGGTGAAGCTGCAGCCCGATCGAGCCAGCAGCTTGTGCACGTAGCGCTCGCTGATGCCCACGGCGCCGGCGACATCGGCGACCGCAAGGCCAGGCTCGCGGAGCCGCCGGTGAATGGCGCGCTTCAATGCCAGCGTGGTTGCATCGGCGAGACCCTCCGTCTCCGCAGCACCTGCCCGGCCACGCCGCGACAGGCTGACGGCGACCAGCTCGATCAGCGCCCGGAACAGCCGCGTCCCCTCGTCTTCGGTCATCCGCAGCGCGCCGTCGGCGAGCGTGCGCGCGGTCTCGACGATGAGGTGGCCGACGACGGCATCGTCGGAGAGACGTGCCGCAGGGACGTCGAACGAAGCCGGCAGCCGTTCGCGCAAGGCCTCGGACGGCACCCAGAACGAGGCGACGCGCAACTGCGGACCGCGGTCGTGCAGAAGCGCAAACTGCCGATCGCTGTCGAAGATGCCGACCTGTCCGGGTGCCAGGCTGATCTCGCGATTGCCCTGCTGGATGCGGCAGCGGCCGGCCAGCTTCAGGTTGAGGTAGAAGCAGCTGCGGTCGGATGCCGCGATGTCGGCCGCAGAGCGCCGCACTACATGCTCGGGAAAGCTGACGCGGTTGATCGCGGCCTCGCCGAGGCGGACGTGCTCGACGCTGGCGGGAAAGCCGGGTGCGGCCGCCGGCTCCGGCGTCAAATCCATGAAGGCCTGGCAGATCGCCTCACGATAATAGGCAAATTGCTCGGCCGGCCGGACGCCAGCAGTATCCCAGGCCGATTGGCGTGACGGCATGGCGTGCTCGACCTGCTGCATCGGTTCACTCCGAGACCAATCCTGTTCGCTTCCAGCCAAGCGCCTTATCAGCCGCCAGTCCATAATTGACGCGCGGCGGCACCGCTGCCGGCCCAAGCGGCGCGGCGTCAATCTAATCACAGTCTCGGGAGGAGCCACAACATGTCGACCTACGTCCTCGTCCATGGCGCCTGGCACACCGGTGCCGAGTTCGAGCCTGTCGCCGCACCGATCCGGGCGGCCGGCCATCAGGTCCATACCCCCACCATCAAGGGCAACCGTCCGGGCGATGCTAAGACGATAGGGTTGAAGGAAGCGATCCAGTCGATCGCCGACTACCTTGCCGAGAACGATCTGAAGGACGTGATCCTGCTCGGCCATTCCTATGGCGGCATGATCATCACCGGCGTGGCCGACCTTGCTCCCGATCGAATCCGTCGTCTGGTCTACTGGAATGCCTTCGTGCCTAACGACGGCGAATGCCTCAACGACATGGTGCCGCCGCATTATGTCGGGCTGTTTGACGCGATCGCCGCCGAACGCGGCGACGGCTCGGTCGTGTTGCCATTCCCGGTCTGGCGCGAGGCCTTCATCAACGACGCCGATCTGGAGACGGCGCAGCGCGCCTACGACGTCCTCAACCCGCATCCGCTGGCGACCTTCACCGACAAGATCACGCTCAAGAGCAATCCGGCCGAGATGCCGCTGGCCAAGTCCTACATCAACTGCACGGAAGATACCGCGCTGCCGCACAGCCATGGCTGGCATCCGCGGCTGTCGGAGAAGCTCGGCCTATTCCGCCTGGTGCAAGTGCCGGGAAGCCACGAACTGTGCTTCTCCGATCCGGCGCGCCTCGCCAAGGCGATCATGGAGGCGGGACGCGACTGATCGGCGCGCAGGACCTCCATGGCCGCGATGCCGTCAGCGCCCGAACGACGTCTTCGGAGACGAATCTCGCGATTCCCGATCAGGTGCTCGACATCATTTGCTGACAAAGAAGAAGTCCTCTCTGCCCGGCAGTGATCCATAAGTGTAGGGCTCTTGCCGTCCCGCGGTCGCTTCCAACACATCGTCGCGGACGAGCCGAAAGACCTTGTTCATTTCCACGCCAGGCGTTGCAATGCGCTGAACCAGCGCTATTGCAAAGGGCGAATTCCGTCCTTCCCCGTCAAGGGCAGTCTGGCCATGCTTTGCCGCGAAAACGACGAGCGAAGCGCCCTTTACCTTGATTTCGCCAAGTCCCCGCCCAACCGCGCGAGTCCCGATCTCGCCGACGTTGCTCGCATCGAGCGTCACGGCTTCGCGCGGTCCCGTTCGCTTGATCGTATCCGCGAATGGGTTGTTGCGACAGGCGTCCAGCACGATCAGCTTCAGCTTACGCGCGCCATCTATCGATGCCATCACTTGATCAACGGGCACCGCTTCGAACTGCACGTCTCGGTCAGTCCTCAGCACAACGTCGATCGGAAGCAAATAGTTTCTTCCCGCCATCTCGATGCCGTGGCCCGAATAGTAGACGACGGCCCAATCGGCAGCGTCAGAAGCGCGCGCGAACCCCTGGAGGGCCGCCGTAAGTCGCTCCTTCGTCGTATCTGTCGCCACCATCACTTCGTCGAAACCAATGTTTCGAAGAGCGGCTGCAACGGCTTCAGAATCGTTCAGGGGGTTCTTAAGAACTCCGGCTTTTTGATAGGCGGCGTTACCGAAGACGAGTGCGACCCGGCGGCCTTGACGCTCGGAACCGGGCGGCAAACGGGGAGCGGTCAATACTGGCGCAATCAGGGGCGACGTGGTGACCGCAAATGGGGCCACAGGCTTGCCCGTCGTGACGGGTATGACGGGCTGGGCTTCACCCGAATCCAACGCCGCAAGCCTCGCTCTCGCGGTTATTTGCGCTTCGAGATTGGTGTCATATTGCTGCGCGGGAAATCCAAGGGCTTTTTCGAAATCACTCCGGGCTCTCTTCAGATCGCCCATCCGCTCATAGGTTAGCCCGCGACCAGTATACGCGGTAGCAAAATCGGCCCGCGAACCGATCGCTCTATCAAAATCCTCGAGTGAGCGAGAAAACTCCCCCCGAAATCGGAAAAGGTCTCCGCGCGCGCAAAGTGCGATAATCGGCTCCACCTTGTTTTTCTCGAACAATGCAATCGACCGAGTGAGATCCGTGAGCGCGGACTCCAGATCCCCGCCTTTCAAGTGATACTTGCCGCGATGAGCTAACGGCCCCGCCTGGCCTTCCGGATCAAGTTTGAGTCTCGTATTGATGTCTTCGATGGCGCGGCCGTATTCTCCCTTGCCACTGAAGGCTACAGCCCGGTTGCCATAAGCCTCTCCGCTCTTCGGATTGAAGGAGATAGCGCTGTTTGCATCGCGAATGGCGCTGTCGAAATCTCCGAGACCGTTAAAGACGCTTGCGCGGTTGTTGAAAGCAACGTCCTTCTTGTCCGCCAGATCGATCGCTCGCTGCAGATCCCTGAACGCCTGATCGAAATTCTTGGTCTGGATTGAGATGAGGCCGCGACGGTTATACAGGTCGGTCTGATTTGGATAGACCGCCATGGCTTCTTCGACGACCGAGAGCGCCTTGTCGTAGTCCAGAAAGCAAAAGAGATAGATCTCGATCTTTCCCAGGAACCCGTGCATTCGAAAGAACTGCCGATCCTCCGCGCTCATCTTCTTGCGTGCGACGAGCGGATCATTGAGAAGTAATCGCATGGACTCATTCTCGTCGGCCAAGGCCCGCTCGCAATCTTGTTTTGCAAGCCAGGCTTTTGCACGGACGTGAAGATGGACAAAGCTGTCCCAACTCCGCTTTTGCAGAAGGTCTGTGCAAGCCCGGATTATTCCATCAGCGTCGTAGCCCCTGTTTTTGCAGTTATCGCGCGATTGCGATGCAGCCAAACAATCCGGCACGAGCAGCAACGAGGCGATGGTGACGAGCAGGGTGAATACCGCAGGCCTTCGCATGAATCTCATGGCGGAAGGAGCGAAAGGGGCCCGAACGATATCTCTCACTGCCGCCTCACATGCTTCAATTCGGATGCCACCAGCGGCCGCCGATGACGACGCCCTCGGAGACGATCTTGCGGTCGCCAATCAGATGCTCGCCGACCACGTCCTCATAGTCGAACTGGCCTTGCTTCACTGTGATAAGCGTGGCATCGCCGACGCTGCCGGGCTTGAGGCTGCCGAGCTCGGGGCGGCGCAGCGCCATCGCCGCGTTCACCGTCGAGGCCGCGATCACGTCGGACAGCGCCATGCCCATGCACAGGAACTTCGACAGGGTCGTGACCTGGTCGAAGGCCGGGCCGTCGATGCAGAGCTGATGGATGTCGGACGAGATGGTGTCGGGATAGAAGCCGTTGGCGAGCATCGCGCGCGCGGTCTTGAACGCGAACGAGCCCTTGCCGTGGCCGATGTCGAACAGCACGCCGCGCTCGCGCGCCTCCAGCACCGCCTTCTTCACCGTGCCTTGCGCGGTCGCCGGTGTGTTCGGGAACGGGCGGAACGCGTGGGTCAGCACGTCGCCGGGGCGCAGGCGGGCCAGCACCTCCTCATAGCTCGGCGGCGGATGGTCGATATGCGCCATCAAGGGCATACCGACCTCGTTCGCCACCTCGAGCGCGATGTCGAGCGGCACTGCCCCCGACGTGCCCGAAGAATGCAGCCCGACGCGCACCTTGATGCCGACGATGAGATCGCGATTGGCATCGGCCACCTGCGCGGCCTCGATCGGGTTCATCAGCCTGAGCTCCTCGCTCTCGCCGACCATGATGCGGTGCGAGAAGCCGAAGATGCCGGCATGCGAGACGTGCAGGTAGGCGAGGATGCGGACCTGGCTCGGCTCGATCACATGCTTGCGGAAGCCGGCGAAATTGCCGGGCCCGGCGCTGCCGGTGTCGACCGCGGTGGTGACCCCGGAGAGGCGACAGAACTCCTCGGCGTCGATGCCGAGCGAGGTGCCGCCCCAATAGACATGGGTATGCAGATCGATCAGCCCCGGCGTGACGATGTATTTCGAAACGTCGCGCACATCCGTGCCGGGATCAGCCTTGAGTCCGGTGCCGATGGCGGCGACCTTGCCGCCGGCAAAGCCGACATCGGTCACAGCGTCGAGCTTCTGCGACGGGTCGATCACGCGGCCCCCACGCAGGATCAGGTCGAAAGGCATCAGGGTCTCCGGGATTGGCAGGGCGTGGCAAGGCTGGTGCGGGCGCGCCGCTCCCTGCCTCGATCGGATCGCCTATAGCAAATCTTGCACCAACCAGGCAAAGCGCGGGAATCACCGAGAGCGAGCCCGGCATTCACCGGTCAACCGTGCCTGCGCCACTCCCTGAAATCACCTTCGACGAATGCGGCAGCAGCCTTTGCGGCAGCATGGAGCCAATTATCGTCGCGCTTTCTCAGGTCTGCGGCGATCCTCTCCGGTGCGCCTCCGGCGGCGTGAATGGCGCCGATGTCGAAGCCCATGACGTTGAGCAGATCGAGCTCCACCTCCATGTTCGCGTGATCCCCGAGATTGATCTTGCGGGAATCGGGCGCAAGGCGCCGGATCACGAAGCCGCTCTGGCGCTCGAGCGTGAGGTGCGGATCGGGCGCGCGATATGGACCCGTTGCGAGGTCGAGAAAGCGCAGCTTGCCGTGCTTGTCATGCGCCCAATCCCAGGCTGACGGCACCAGCGCCTTGGCCTCCCTGACGACTTGGCCGCCGCGCCATTCGGCGATGGCGACGAAACGCGGCCGGCCCAGGCTACCGGCACCTGCCACGCGCCTCGCGAAGCGGCCAAACGAGGCATCGGGCGGCAATTTGCTGCGGAGCGCGGCAGCCACAGGGGGGCGCGGCTTCGCCCGCGGATATTTCCCCACCTCGTCCCAGAACTCCTGGCGTTCGTCGTCGGTACATGCCACGTAAGCGCGCATCCAGCTCGCCTGCTCATCCAGGAGCGAGGGTCGCGGCCGCGTCAGACCCTTCTTGTAACCATCGAGGATCGCCTTGGCGGCGCCGCCATTGCCGACGTGGGTCATGGCCCTCGCCTTCCTCTTCTTGGCCTTCGGGGCGAGCCGCGCGCTCGTCGCAAGGCGCACCAGATCGAAGGGATAGGCCATAATCGCGGCCTCGTCGAAATCGTTGACGCCCCAGACGAGACGCCCCTCCACGTCGCGCCAGGTCCCGAAATTTTCGATATGGGTGTCGCCGATCGACGGCACGCGCGGCGCGTCCTTCAACTCCGGGCAGATCGCTTCGATACGTCTGGCCCAGCGGAAGAAGGTTGCACGAAGGAAGACGAACGGGTCGTCCTTCATCCTCTTGTGCTTTTCTTCGAGGTCGCGCGCGACGACTTTGCATTCGGAGCGCAGCCAGCGCTCGAACTCTTTGTTGTCGTCGAGAAATGAACGCGGCGCGATCGCGCCGGTTCGGTTAGACGTTTGCTTGATCACGGCGAGAGCTTCCCGAAGCGAAGATGGCGAGCAGCCCGCGGACAGGACTTGCTGCACGCTGCTACAAGGAACGAGACACTCGACCATTCAACCAGAGAGCGAGCAGGATAGCCCCGCCGTTACGCGTCCGCCAGCCGGAATGATCTGACCTCGCCACCGTCGGCACGGGACGACGGGCGAGCAGGCCGGTGACTCCAGAGGATGGGGAAGATGGACGCAAGCCGCGCCCCAGGATCGGCCGGCAATCACGTCACGCATCTGAGATAATGGCGATCCCGGGAAGACTCGAACTTCCGACCTACGGTTTAGGAAACCGTCGCTCTATCCGGCTGAGCTACGGGACCGCGGAACCCGCCGCACGGTCGGGTTGCCTTGGTGTACATATCAAAGCGGCGGCGGGATCGGAAGCCCTCTGCCCCGGCCAATGCGCAAGGACCGCGGCCCGGCCAGTTACGCCCTGATATTGTTGTCCTTCACCACCTTGCCCCAAGTGGCGACCTGCTTGTCGAAGAAGGTCTTGAAGGCGGCGCCGTCCTGGAGCAGCAGCGTCATGTGCTGCGTCTCCTTCAGCTGGGTGGCGGTCGCGGGCTGGCTCAGGATCTCCTTGGACGCGGCCGCGAAGGCTGCGACGACGTCGGGCGGCGTGCCTGTGGGCGCGAAGATGCCCCACCAGGCCAGCGTCTCGAAATCGGGAAAGCCCGCCTCGATCGCGGTCTGAGTGTCAGGCAGGGCCGCCAGCCGCTCGCGGCCGAGCTGCAGGATCGGACGCAGCATGTTGGTGCCGAGCTGGGCGGCGACCAGCGCCGCCGATCCCGCGATGAGATCGACATGGCCGCCGAGCACGTCGTTCATCGCCGGCCCGCCGCCGCGATAGGGCACGTGCGTGATCTCGACGCCGGCCTTGCTGCCGAGCACCGTCATGGCGAGATGGCCGAGCGTGCCGATGCCGACCGAGGCGTATTTCACCGCACCCGGCGTTGCCTTGCAGGCGGCCACGACGTCGGCAAAGCTCTTGTAGGGGCGGTCGGCGCCGGCCGCGATCACGTAGGGCGCGGTGCCGATCAGCAGCACCGGCATCAGCTCGCGCTCGACATCCAGCGGCGGCTTGTCGAGGATCGACGGGATCACCGCATGGGAATCGAACGTGACCAGGAAGGTCGAGCCGTCCGCCGGGCTCTTGGCGACTTGCGCCGCGCCCAGCGCCCCGGCCGCGCCTGACTTGTTCTCCACCACGACGATGCGATTGAGCTTGGTTTGCAGGCTGCTCTGCAGCAGCCGCGCCATCGCGTCGGTCGAGCCGCCCGGCGGGAACGGCACGACCAGCGTGATCTTGCTCCCTTGCGCCATCGCCGGCGTCATTGCGAGAATGGCCGGCGCGGCCAGGAGCGTGCGTCGTGTGATCGTCATGGTCCCCTCCCTTTGATTTCAGCGCCCGGCTTTTTTGCTCTTGGCGCTGGAGCGTGATCCGGAAAAGCGTGCAGCGGTTTTCCGACAAGATCATGCTCAAAAAAATAGCTTAAAGCGGGAAGCGCTTCAGCTCGTGCCGAAGCCCGACCCCGCTTTCTTGTATTCTGGCCGAGGCGGACTGAAGATGTCCAGCACCCGGGCCCCATCGGGGCCGGCACGCATGGTGTGCGGCACGTTGCCAGGCGTGCGCCAGAAATCGCCCTTCTTCACCGGAATTTCCTCATCGCCCTGGACGCGGATGGCGGAGCCGTCCAGCAGCACGCCCCATTGCTCCTCGGGATGATGGTGCAGCGTGCCCTGCGCATGCGGCGCCAGCGTCACCACCGACAGCATCGCCTGCTCGCCGGAGAAGATGCGCGTGGTCACGCCGGCAGCGAGCTCGCGGAAGAGGCCGTCGCTGGGATCGTCGATGTTGTGGAATTCGTCCTTCTGGCTCACGCCATCCTCTCCTTCATTCTCGTTCGATCAGGACTTGCCGTAAGAGCCCTTGTAGCGGCCCTCGCGGATCGCCTTCAGGGTCTCCTCCTCGCGCGCGACCTGGGTCCGCACGGCTTGCAGCAGCGCCGCGGCCCCCGCGGCGGGAAACGACACCACGCCGTCCTCGTCGCCGACCACGATGTCGCCGGGCGCAATCACGCTGCCGCCGATCGACACAGGCACGTTGATCTCGCCCGGCCCGCTCTTGTAGGGACCGCGATGGATCACGGCACGGGCGTAGCAAGGAAAATCGTCGGCCGCGAACGCGGCGACGTCACGGATGGCGCCGTCGATCACATAGCCTTCGGCCTTTCGCCATTGCGCGATGTTCTTCATGATCTCGCCGACCAGCGCCCGCGTCTCGTCGCCGCCGCCATCGACCACGATGACGTCGCCGGGACCGACCAGCTCGAGCGCACGATGGATGGCGAGATTGTCGCCCGGACGGGTGCGCACGGTGAAGGCCGTGCCCACCAGCTTAGCCCCGCGATGATAGGGTTTCAGCCCGACCGCGCCCGGCAGCCGGGCCAGATTGTCTGAAATGACCGAGGTCGGCGCATCCCGAAAACCCTCGATGATCTCGGCCGGCGGCTTCGGCACGCTGTTGGCGGCGATGGTGATCGTCATATCCCTTGATCCTTCCTTCTTACTCGGCGGGCGCCCGCGTCTTCATCGGCCAAATCCGGAAAGCACGCCCTTCCTTCATCCACGCCGCGCGCTCGTCGCGCAACAGGGTGCGGCGAACTTTTCCGGAATCGTCGCGCGGCGGGACGCTGACGAACTCGAAGCTCTCGGGATGCTTGTAGCGGCTGAGCCGGTCCTTGAGGAAATCCGCCATCCCGTCCGCAATGACCTGCCCGTCCGCATCGCCCTCCGGCTCGATGATGGCATGCACGCGCTGGCCCAATTCCGGATCGGGCAGTCCGACCACGACGCAGGAGCGCACGCCGGGAGCTTCGGAGACCGCGGCCTCGACCTCGGCCGGATAGATGTTGGCACCGCCGCGCAGCACCATGTCGGCGAGGCGATCGCCGAGATAGAGATAGCCGTCTGCATCCAGCCTGCCGATGTCGCCGAGCGATTCCCAGCCGTCGGCACGACGCTTCGGCTCGGCGCCGAGATAATGATAGGTGGCGTCCTTGCCGTCATTGTTGAGGAAATAGATCTCCCCGGTCTCGCCTGGCGCGACGTCGTTGCCGTTTTCGCCGATGATGCGCAGCTTCGCCATGTCGCCGATCTTGCCGACCGAGCCCTTGTGCGTCAGCCATTCGGTGCCGGAGATGATGCAGGCGCCCTGCCGCTCGGTGCCGCCATAGAGCTCCCAGATCCGCTCGGGTCCGAGCCAGGCGATCCAGTTCTCCTTCAGCCACGGCGGCATTGGCGCGGCCATGTGGAAGACGGTCTGCAGGCTCGACAGGTCGTAAGAGTTGCGCACGTGCTCCGGCAGCGCCCAGATCCGATGCATCATGGTCGGCACGAAATTGACCCATTGCACGCGCTCGCACTCGATCTGCCGCAGCGTCTCCTCGGCGTCGAACTTGGTCAGTCCCGTGAGTTGGCCGCCGACGAACAGCGCGTAATGCGACACGATGAACGGCGCATTGTGATAGAGCGGACCGGGATTGAGCAGCGAGACTCCGAAGGGGATGTTGAGCGGCGGCGGCGCGACGGTGTCGGTCACCGCCGGATGATGATCGAGGATCACTTTTGGCCGCCCGGTCGAGCCGCCCGAGGTCATCGCCTTCCAGTAGCGTGCCACCGGGGGATTGAGCGGCTCGTCCGAAAATCCCTCCGGCACGAAATCCCCCGGCAAACGGTTCGGCGCGTTCCAGTCGGCTTCGCCGCCGACCACCAGCGCGGGCTTGAGGATGTCGAGCACCGCGGCCGCTTCGCCGCGCGGCAGCCGCCACGACAGCGAGGTCGGCGTTGCCCCGCACTTCCACACCGCGAACGAGGTCTCGAAGAACGCATTGCCGTTGGGCAAGCCGATCGCGACGAAATCGCCGGGCTTGACGCCCTTGGCCGCAAACGCCCGCGCGCGCCGGTTGGCGCCGCGCTCGAGCGCGTCCCATGTCAGCGTGTCCTGCCCGTGACGGACGGCGATCGTGCCATGTGGCTTGCGTTCAGCGTGCCAGCGCGGCACGTCGGACAGGGGTAGCAGCATCGGGCGTTTCCATTTCGCGTTCTTGGTTCGTGTTATTTGGCGTCGCCTCAGGCGAGACGCCCGCAAAGCGAAGTGTAGCAGCCGGCCGGCGCGACGCTGTGACTCCTGCGCCACGTCAAGCACAAAATGTCAGCATCGCAGCCATGAAATTCCTGGGTTCCACGGGTGACAAGCCGGCGATAAAGAGGCAAAAATCCGACTCGACTCAGTTTGGGTTGAGTTTTGCAGGGAATGCTCTCGTAGAATGTCGTCCGTGATCGCATTGCGTCGTGCGGCGCTGTTTCCCGTAGCCATGGCAGGATTTTTTCTGCTGACGCTGCCGCATGCCCAGGCCCAATGGTGGAAGCGCGCGCCAGTCGATTTCGAGGAATGCGCCGACGCCGCCGAGAAGGCTGCGACCAAGGCCGAGAAGACATCCGCGCTCGCCGATTGCAACGCCAAATTCGCCGGCCGCCGCAAGCCGGGCGGCGGCTATTCCTATTACGACTTCCTGCAGGATCGCACCTTCGACATCGCCGGCCCCAATCCGACGCCGGAGGAGCAGAAGAAGATCGACGAAGCCTACACCGCCTATCTCGCCAGGGAGCGCCGCAACAACGAGGCGGCGCAAGCGACCGCGCGTCAGCAACGCGAGCAGCAGGAGCAACAGGCGCGGCAGATCCAGCAGGTCGCATTGAGAACCGAGGTCGCGCGCGTGCCGGTGCCGGTGGAGCGGCCGAAGGTGCAGCAGACCGTCGGCCAGCGCAAGGGCGCGCCCTGCGCCAAGGGCTCATTCTCTTGCGAGTGGCCGCGGCTGTCGGAAAGCTTGAACGACCTGAAGAAGCTGTTCAGCCCGACCCCGAGCAAGCCTGCGAAGAAGAGCTGAAGCCGCAGACTTGTAGGGTCGGCAAAGGCGCGCAGCGCCGTGCCCACCATCTCTCTCGGTCGCAAGAATACGTGGGCACGCTTCGCTTTGCCCACCCTACGAGAGGGGCGCGCTTAGTTCGTGCGCTTCTTCTTGCGCTGCTTTGGTTTGACCACCGGCGCATCCACTGGCGCTACCGTCGTCGGCGAACTGCCCAACTGCGATCTGCTTTCCTGCAACCGCCTGTCATAGCCGGGAGAGTTCTGGACTGTCGGTGGCCTTGCATGGACGAGCGTCGAGGAGCCGCAGAGCATCAACAGCGCCAGTCCCATCATCGAGCAACGCTTCATCACACTTCTCCTCGTGCTCAAGTCCCGCCGCGGATCTGCTGCGGCGTCAGGCGCGGCGGTCCGTTGCCGGCCGCCTCGGCCTCCCTGATCAGCGCAACAATACGGCGCATCAGCGGCACCTCGACATGGTTTTGCTCGGCGAGCGCGATCACGGCGCCCTGGAGATAGTCGATCTCGGTCTTGCGGCCCTGTTTCAGGTCCTGCCACATCGAGGAGCGCGCCTCGGGATCGATCTTCATGGTCCGCCCCAGGATCGCGCTGAAGATCGCATCCGGCAGCCGCAGCAAGGTCGGAGACCAACTCATCGGGATCGGCGTCGAGGACACCGGCGCGATGCCGGCGGCCTTCAGCGCGGCAAGTCCCTCCGCCATCTGGTCGGCGAACAGCCTGCGCCAGTCGCGATTGGCCAATTGCGCGGCGAGCGGCATGTCGGAGAGCGCGCTGAGCGCGTTGTTCAGATTGATGATCAGCTTGCCCCATTGCACGCCGGTGATGTCAGCGCTTGCGCGCACGGCGAGGCCAGGCACCGAGAGCGCAGCGGCCGTGTTCGCGGCGTCCTCTCCGATATGGATGTCGCCTGAGGTCGAGCGGTGGAAACGGCCCTCGCCCATCGCGATCACGTTGAAGGGCACCATCCCGGCGAGCACGCGGCGGCCGCCGAGACGTTCGCGCAGCACCGCGACATTGCCGATACCGTTCTGGAGCGAGACGATGACGGCATCCTCGGGCGCATGCTGCGCGATCTGATCCGCGATTGCGGCGGTGTCGGCGCTCTTCACGGTGACCAGCACGATGCCGGCATTGTGGAAGATCGCAAGATTCTCCGACAGCGCGAGCTGGCCTGCGCTGAGCTTTTTCTTGGAGCCGTCGAAATCGGTCAGATGCAGGCCGAACCGCTCGATCTCGGTCTTCACCCGCGGCCGCACCAAGAGCGCGACACGGCGGCCGCCGACCGCCAGCATGCCGCCGACGAAACAGCCGATGGCGCCGGCGCCGGCCACCACGATCGGTCGATCCGCAACCACTGAGCCTGCTCCCTGAACGTCCTGCTCTCGATAGCAGAGGCGGGGCCGACAACCAATCGCGTCGCCGCCGACTTGTAACGGTCATGACGGCCCCATATGTTTTCGCCCCGGGGCAGTCAGCGGCGAGCGCTCGCCGAACGAGACGCCAAAGGAGAGCACCATGGGTCTACTCGACGTCCTCAACGGCATGCAGAACGGCCCGCGCGGCCCCTCTACGACGAGCACCGAGAAATCCTCCGGCGGCATGTCGCCGATGACCATGGCGCTGCTCGGCCTGCTGGCCTGGAAGGCGTTCAAGCACATGACCGCGAACCAGTCCGGTACGGCACCGCAGCCGTCGCCGACGCCGGCGCCCCCGCCGGTCAACACGAACACCGCCGACAGCGGCGGTCTTGATAACGGCGGTCTTGGCGGTCTCGGAGGCCTGCTCAAAGGCGGTCTCGGCGGCCTGCTCGCAGGCGGCGCCGCCGGCACCGTGCTCAGCGGCGGCCTCGGCGACCTTCTCAACCAGTTGCAGCAGGGCGGCCATGGCGACGCCGCGAAGTCCTGGGTCGGCAAGGGCGAGAACAAGCCGATCGCGCCAGGCGATCTCGCCAGCGCGCTCGGCGCCGACCAGATCGACAGCCTGTCCGCCCAAAGCGGCCTGCCGCGCGAGGATCTGCTCAACGGCCTCAGCCAATATCTGCCGCAGGTGGTCGACCATCTGACGCCGGACGGACGGCTGCCGACCGAGGACGAGCTCTCGGGCAGGATCTAATCAGACCTCGATCGACGCGCTTTCGGGAAGGGGAGCACTTCATGAGCATGGGCGGCCTGTTGTGGATCATCGTCGTCGGCTTCATTGCCGGCCTCATCGCGCGCTGGCTGGCGCCGGGGCCGAACAATCCGAGCGGCTTCATCCTCACCACCATCCTCGGCATCGCCGGCGCGTTTCTGGCCACCTGGATCGGCCAGGCGATCGGCCATTACAGCCCCGACCAGGGTGCCGGCTTCATCACCGCAACCATCGGCGCGGTGGTGGTGCTGTTCATCTGGAATCGGCTGGTGGCGAGCGGCGTGATCAAGGGGTGACGCTTGGTCGTGTAGCGTGAGTCTCGCGCCTCAAATTCCGCCGTCGTCCCGGACAAGCGCGCCCTAAGCGCGCGCAGATCCGGGATCCATAACCACAGGCCGGAATTTGGCGAAGGCTCGGAGTGACCAGCTTCACGCAACAACCACCCCTGTGGTTATGGGTCCCCGCCCCCCGTGCGCAATTGCGCACTAGGCGGGGACGACACCTGTATTTGCCGCAGCAGTGGAACGTCACTGCGACAAGACACCCAATCACGTCACCAAATGCATCCCCGCATCCATGCGCACGACCTCGCCGGTCATGTTGCTGGACGCCGGCATCGCCAGGAAGCAGACCAGTTGCGCGATGTCCTCGGCGCTTGAAGCGACCTTCAGCGGCACCTTCGCCACCACGCTGTCGCGCACCTGCTTGGCGCCGGCCTCGCCGCGGCCCTTGGTGAACCAGGGCGTATCGATATAGCCGGGGCACACCGTGTTGACGCGGATCAGCGGCGCCAGCGCGCGCGACAGCGACAGCGTCATGGTGTTGAGCGCGCCCTTGCTCGCGGCATAGGCGATCGACGAGCCGACGCCGCTGATGCCGGCCACCGAGGACACGTTGACCACGGCGGAGGGCCGCCCCGAGGCTTTCGCGCCGGCCTCGAGCAGGCTGCGCGCGGCGCGTACCATCTGGAACGGGCCGATGGTGTTGACGCCATAGACCCGCTGGAAATCTTCAGCCGACAATCCGTCGAGATCGGCGTGAGCGACATGCTTGGTGGTGCCGGCATTGTTGACGAGGATGTCGAGCCGGCCCCAGCCGCTGGCGGCCGCGACGATCTTGCGGCAATCCTCGTCCTTCGAAACGTCGCCCTGCGCAACCAGCACCTCCGCCGCGCCGGCCTTGCGGCAGACGTCCGCGGTGACCTCGGCCTCCTTCTGGCTCGACGAATAGTTGATGACGAGCCGCGCCCCGCTGCGCGCGAGAATCTCGGCCGTCGCCGCGCCGAGCCCGGAAGCAGACCCCGTCACGATTGCGCACAGATTGTCCTTGGCCATCCTGATTTCCTTCCCCGTGGCTCTGATCGTTCGCGCCCTGTTTAGCGAGTTTGCGGCGCCCTGCAAATCGAGCAAACTCCGCTAAGCGGAATTAGCTTCCCCTCGATCCTTGCGCCCATGCCCGCGCCGCAGGTTGGCCTGCGATCAACGCTTGTCAGGGCCATGGCTTTTTCGGATCATCGGGCGCAAGAAGACCTGCGCGCCCCGGGAGGCGCCAACGGCAAAACACGGGGAACGCTGTGGCGGAGAGTGACAACATCGTCGTCGAGACCGCGGAGAAGATCTTCGCCGATCTTGCCGATCCGCAAACCATCAACAACGACAAGAAGGGTGCGTGGCAGGCGCCGCTATGGCATGCGCTGAGCGAGGCCGGCCTGCCATTGTCCTGGGTGCCCGATGAGCTCGGCGGCTCCGGCGCGAGCCTCGCCGACGGTTTTGCGCTGTTGAACGCCGCCGGCCGTTTCGCCGTCGCGGTTCCCCTGGCCGAGACCATGCTGGCGGGCTGGCTGTTGGCGCAGGCGAAGATTGCTTCCCCCGAGGGCGAGATGACGGTGCTGCCGGCCTCGCCGAAGGACCGCATCAGCCTCGATGCCGACGGTTCGCTCTCCGGCCGCGCCCGCGGCGTGCCTTTTGCGAAGGCGGCGAAGCATTTCGCGGTGCTGGCGCACGGCAAGGATCATGGCAAGGATGGTGTCGCGATCGCGCTGGTCGACGCCGGCAAGGCGCGCATCGAGCCGGGCCTCAATGTCGGCTACGACCACAGCGATACCGTGACGCTCGACAAGGTCCAGCCCGTCACGCTCAAGCCCGCGCCTGATGGCGTTGACCAGACCCATCTGATGCTGATGGGCGGCGTCGCGCGCAGCCTGCAGATCGCGGGCGCACTGGAATCGATGCTGGACATCTCCGTGCGCTATTCCAACGAGCGTGTCGCCTTCGAAAAGAAGATCTCGAAATTCCAGGCCGTGCAGCACAATCTTGCCCGCCTCGCCGGCGAATCCGCAGCGGCGCTTGCGGCGGCAACGTCCGCGGCCGACGCCATCGCGAATGCCAGGACGTTCAACGACGAGGTCTATCTCGAAGCGGCCTCCGCCAAGATCCGCTGCGCGGAAGCCGCGGAGAAGGGCGGCGCCATCGCGCATCAGGTGCACGGCGCGATCGGCTTCACCATCGAGCACATCCTGCACCGCTATTCGCTGCGGGCGCTGGCCTGGCGCGACGATTTCGGCTCGGAGAGCCATTGGGCCGTCGAGCTCGGCAAGTTGGTGGCGAGCCGCGGCGCCGACGAATTGTGGCCGCTGGTGGCGTCGCGCTGATCAGGGAGAGAAACACATGACCGCTGCGCTTCGTTTCGATCCGATCCGACTGCCCGAAAAGTGCGAGCAATTGCGCAAGGAAGTGCGCGCCTTCCTCGCCGAGGAGATCGCCGCCGGTACCTTCGACCCGCACAAGCCCAACCGTGAGGATACCGACGCGCCGGAATTTTCCCGCCGGGTCGGCGCCAAGGGTTGGCTCGGGATGACATGGCCGAAGAAATATGGCGGCCAGGAGCGCTCCTTCCTCGAGCGTTACGTCGTGACCGAGGAGATGCGCGTTGCCAACGCGCCGACGCGGCGCTTCTTCGTCGCCGACCGCCAGAGCGGTCCGGTGCTGCTGAAATATGCGCCCGAGCATATCAAGATGGAGATCCTGCCGCGGATCTGCCGCGGCGAGATCTGCTTTGCCATCGGCATGAGCGAGCCGAACTCCGGCTCCGACCTGTTCGCGGCGAAGACGCGCGCGACCAAGACCGACGGCGGCTATCTCATCAACGGCACCAAGATCTGGACCTCCTCGGCGCATATCGCCGATTACATGATCGCGATCTTCCGGACCTCGCCGCCGACCAAGGAAAACCGCCGTCACGGCCTGACCCAGTTCCTGGTCAAGATGAAGCAGCCGGGCATCAAGGTGAACCCGATTGGCCAGATCACCGGGCAGCACGAGTTCAACGAGGTCGTCTTCACCGACTTCTTCGTGCCCGACGACCACGTGCTCGGCGAGGTCGACGGCGCCTGGAAGCAGGCGACCAGCGAGCTCGCCTATGAGCGTTCGGGCCCCGAGCGTTTCCTCGAAACCTATTATGTGCTGACCGAGCTGGTGCGCGCGGTCGGCCCCAATCCGGACACGCGCAGCGCCGAGGGCATCGGGCGGCTGGTGGCGCAACTCCACACCATGCGGCGGATGTCGGTCTCGGTGGCCGGCATGCTCGAGGCCGGCAAGGAGCCGGTGGTCGAGGCGTCCATCGTCAAGGACATCGGCACGGTCTGGGAGCAGCAGCTCCCGCACCGCGTCCGCGATCTCGCCGCCTTCGTCGAGGAGACCGCGACCAACCGCGAGACGCTGGAGCGGCAACTCGACTTCGCGATCAAGACCGCACCGAAACTCACCATCCAGGGCGGCACCACGGAGGTGCTGCGCGGCATCATCGCCCGCGGCCTTGGCTTGCGCTAACACGCATGGACGACGCTATCGCGGCTCGCTCCGATCACCTCTCCCATAGGGAGAGGTCGATTTGCGCCAGCAAATCTGGGGAGGGGCTGGGCTTCACCGAGGGATTGCAACCCCTCACCCGGCGCTACGCGCCGACCTCTCCCCCTGGGAGAGGTGGTTCTTCGCTACGGATATATCGAGTTACGGGAGGCAAATAATGAGCACCTACACAGACATCGGCGTCGAGAAAATCGGACATGTCGGCACCATCGAGATCCGCCGCCCGCCGCTGAACTTCTTCGACATTTCGCTGATCAACCAGATCGCGGACGCGCTCGACGAGTTCGACCGCGACATCGAGATCCGCGCCTCGGTGCTGTCGGCACAGGGCAAGGCCTTCTGCGCCGGCGCCAATTTCCAGGATCCGGCGCGGCAGGCGCAGGAAGCGCGCGAAGCCGACAAGAAGGGCGACCCCGCCGACAGCCTCGGCGCGATCAACCATCTCTACATCCAGGCCGTGCGCATCTTCCGCGCCAAGAAGCCGATCGTCGCCGCCGTGCAGGGCGCCGCCATCGGCGGCGGCCTCGGCCTCGCGGTCTCCGCCGATTTCCGCGTCACCTGCCCCGAGGCGCGCTTCTCCGCGAATTTCACCAAGCTCGGCTTTCATCCCGGCTTCGGCCTGACCGTGACGCTGCCCGAGCTGATCGGCAAGAACAACGCCGAGCTGATGTTCTACACCAGCCGCCGCGTCACCGGCGAGGAGGCCTACAAATGGGGCCTCGCCAACGAGCTGGTGCCGCAGGACCAGGTCAAGGCGGCCGCCATGAAGCTCGCCGGCGAGATCGCAGAATGCTCCCCGCTCGGCCTCCTCTCCACCCGGGCCACGATGCGCAACGGGCTCGCCGACCGCGCCATGGCGGCGACCAACCACGAGCTCGCCGAGCAGACCCGCCTGCGCGCGACGGAGGATTTTAGGGAAGGCGTGAAGGCGACGGAAGAGCGGCGCGCGGCGAATTTTAGGGGAAGGTGATTGCGGCGCGATCTCGCCGTATCACCTTGACATCGCCGCAACCTCCCCTGTCATCCCCGCGAAGGCGGGGATCCATAACCACAGGGAGAAGTTTGACGAAGTCTCGAAGTTATCATCCCGCGTCATAACCTCGCCCTGTGGTTATGGGTCCCGGATCGGCGCGCGCCTCGGGGCGCGCTTGTCCGGGACGACAGCGGTACTTGCGGCAAGAGCTCAAGCCGTTAGCCGAAACGTCACGCCGCCGAGCAAGAACTCATTCCCCGCCACCGCATGCCCCTTCGCTCGCGCGGCATGCAGCACGCGCGACGCGTCAGTTACCCGAAACTCCAGCGCGCTCATGATCTCGCTGGCGCCCTTCACGAAGCGGAAGGTGGCGTTGGGTAGCTTCAGCGCGGCGCCATCAGCCGCAATTCCGATGATCTTGCCCCAATGCTCCGCCAGCCCTTGCGGGTCCGGACTCTGCATCTCCACGGCCGTCAGCGCCTGCGTCACGTCCTTGCGGATGAAGTTCTGCCAGTCCGGTCCCGCCGGCGGATACGCGCCCAGAATATCGTCGCTGCCTTCGGTGTGATTGAACTCGATGAAGGCGGCGCGGCAATCGCGGGGATGGAGCTGCACGCCGTGATAGGGCGCGTGGTCGATGACGTTGGCGGTGCGCACGCCCATCGCGTTCGCATGGCGTCCGCGCTCGTCGGGATCGTTGCAGCAGAAGATCGCCATATAGCCGCCGCGACCGCCGGTCTTCTCGATGAAGCGGCCGGCCGTGGTGCCGTCCTTGAAGGGCGCGACCACCTCCAGCAGGATCGTGTCGACCGGGAGCAGTGCATTCTCCAGGCCGTATTTCGCTACATTGCCGTCGCGGTAGCAGACGGCAAGGCCCATGATCTCCGCGATGTCGGAGACGACGGGCGCGAGCTGCGGCGCGACGAGGCAGATCTGCCGTAGCCGCATATAGGGCGCCATGGTCACGCGCCCTTGAAGGTCGGCTTGCGCTTCTCGACGAAGGCCTTGGCGGCCTCCTTGTGGTCCTCGGTGTCGCCGCAGCGGGTGTGGTGGATGGCCTCGCCGTCGAAGCAATCCTCCAGCGCCAGATGCTCGGCATTGTTGATGTTGCGCTTGATGAAGCCGAGCGCGATCGACGGCCCTTGCGCCAGCGACAGCGCGAGCTCGTGCGCGGCGGCGTCGATCTCGGCATCCGGCACCACCTTGGTCACCATGCCGATGGCGTGGGCTTCCCTCGCCGTGAGCACCGGCGACATCAGATAGAGCTCGCGCGCCCGCGCGCTGCCGAGCAGCTGGGTGAGGAAATAGGTGCCGCCGTAATCGCCGGAGAAGCCGACCTTGGCGAAGGCCGTGGTGATCTTGCAGGATTCCGCTGCGATGCGCAGGTCGCAGGACAACGCCATCGACAGGCCGGCGCCGGCCGCGGCGCCGTCGAGCTGCGCCACCACGGGCTTGGGCATCTGGTGCAGGATGCGCGAGACCTCCATGCCGCGACGCAGGTTCGCAAGCTTCTGCTCGAACGGCAGCGGCGCGCGACCCGCCGCCATCGACTTGACGTCGCCGCCGACGCAGAACGAGCCGCCGGCGCCCTTGAACAGCACGGCGCGCACCTCAGGATCGTCGGCCGCGCGGCGCGCCGCCTCGACCAGCCCGACCACCATCTCCGGATTGAGCGCGTTCTTCCGCTCCGGGCGATTCATGGTGATGGTGAGCAGCCCGCTTTCGAGCTTCTGCAGGACCATGTCGTTCATGGGGCGTCTCCCTTGTTGTTTTGCTCCGTCATTCCGGGGCGCGCCCCTTGGCGCGAGCCCGGAATCCATCTCTCAACAGTCACTGCGGCCCGATGGATCCCAGGCTCGCGACTTCGTCGCGCCCCGGGATGACGAACTGTTGTTGGGCGCGCTTTTTGCCACGTCGGCTCACGCCGTCACTTCTTCACCAGCGGACAGCGCGACTGCTCCAGCGGCTGGAACGCCTCGTTGCCGGGCACGGTGGCGAGCAGCTTGTAATCGTCCCAGCGGCCCTTCGACTCCGACGGCTTCTTCACCTCGAACAGGTACATGTCGTGGATCATGCGGCCGTCCTCGCGGATCTTGCCGTTCTTGGCGAAGAAGTCGTTGATCGGCGTCTCCTTCATCAGCTTCATCACGGTCGCCGCGTCGGTCGTGCCGGCCGCCTTCACCGCCTTCAGGTAATGCGTGACGGAGGAGTAGACTCCGGCCTGCGCCGAGGTCGGCGGCCGCTTCACGCGCTCCTGGAAGCGCTTGGAGAAGGCGCGGGTCTCGTCGTTCATGTCCCAGTAGAACGCTTCCGCCAGCAGCAGCCCCTGCGCGGTCTCGAGGCCGATCGAGTCGATGTCGGTGACGAAGACGAGCAGCGGCGAGACCTTCTGGCCGCCCTTCATGATCCCGAACTCGGCCGCCTGCTTGATGGCGTTGACGGTGTCGCCGCCGGCATTGGCGAGCCCGATCACTTTGGCCTTGGAGGCCTGCGCCTGCAGCAGGAAGGACGAGAAATCCGAGGTGTTGAGCGGATGGCGCACGCTGCCCAGCACCTTGCCGCCGGTCTTGGTCACGACGGCACTGGTGTCCTTCTCCAGGTCCTGGCCGAAGGCGTAGTCGGCCGTGAGGAAGTACCAGCTGTCGAGGCCCGTCTTCACCGCCGCAAGACCGGTCACATTGGCCTGGCCGTAGGTGTCGAACACGTAGTGGATGGTGTAGGGACCGCAGGCCTCGTTGGTGAGGCGGATCGAGCCCGGACCGTTGAACATGATGATCTTGTTGCGCGCTTTTGCGATCTCGCCGGCCGCAAGCGCGGTCGCGGAGGCCGCGACGTCGTAGATCATCTCGACGCCCTGATTGTCGAGCATGTCGCGGGCGATGTTGCCGGAGAGATCGGCCTTGTTCTGATGGTCGGCCGCGAGCACCTGGATCTTGCGCCCCAGCACTTCGCCGCCGAAGTCCTCCACCGCCATCTTGGCCGCGGTCTCGCTGCCGGCGCCGGTGATGTCGGCATAGAGGCTCGACATGTCCAGGATGCCGCCGATCTTGAGAGGCGGCTTGTCCTGGGCCTGCGCGGCGCTCGCATTGAGGGCAAATGCAGCGGCAAAAATGCCCGACAAAACAGTCTTCATGGAAAACGATCTCCCTTATCGCGCCGTGCTCTGATGGCGGCTTGGTTATTGCTCTTGGCTGGTTCTGACTATCGCTATTGCCGCAATCATGCCGCATGCGCAACAGCGCAGCAAGCGCGAGCGGCGATGCGCACGAATTGCCGCGCATGTTTTCCGCAAAGCGGAATGGTGAGATGCGGAAGAGCGCCTCCGCCGTCATTGCGAGGAGCTCTTGCGACGAAGCAATCCAGAATCTCTCCGCGGAAAGACTCTGGATTGCTTCGCTGCGCTCGCAATGACGGAGGGCGTAGAAGCCCCTTCGCGACCCACCTCGCTTGAGTTATGGTCGGCGCGCAACGCAACCTCTCCGGGTCACGTGACGCAACTGCTTCATCTCAGCGTCGTCTTTCTTCTCATCGTGGGTCACACCGCGTTTGCTGCGCCGTGCCAGTTCGAGTCCCAGGGCGAAGGCCGCGTCGCCGCCATCGTCGATGCGCGCAGCTTCCGTCTCGACGACGGCCGCGAAATCCGTCTCATGGGGATCGAGCCCATGGCGACGACGAAGCAGGCGCTGGTGTCGCTGCTCGCCGGCCGCGACGTCAGGCTCCGCGGCAGCGACGACACGCCGGACCGCTATGGCCGCCAGGGTGCGCTGGTCTTCATCGGCGAAAGCGACAATCCGGTGCAGGCCATGCTGCTGGCCCAGGGCGAGGCCATGGTCTCCGCCGAGATCACGGACAACGACTGCGCGGCCGCCCTGAAGGCGTCGGAAGCAGCGGCGCGGCGCCAAAAAATGGGCAGTTGGACTGACCCGTCGGCCATAAAAAACGCGGAAAGTCCGGACGATATTTTGGCAGGGATCGGGCGCTTTGTGGTGGTCGAGGGCAAAGTCCTGTCTGTCCGGCAAGCTGGGGCAACGACCTACCTCAACTTCGGACGAAGCTGGACACGAGGCTTTGCGGCGACTATCTCCAAGCGCACGCTGCCGGCGTTTGAAAGCGCTGGAATTTCCCTTAAGTCCTTGGAGAACAAGCGTATTCGAGTTCGGGGCTGGGTCGAGGGGAATACGGGGCCGCGCATCGACATACGCCTCGTAGGGCAGGTCGAGTTGCTGGGCGCAAACGAGCCGACAGGGGTAAGGCCTTAAGGTAGGCCGGACACGGATTAAGCGACGTGAATGGGGTGCTAGAACGGCACGGACGAGGTGATGGCCGCCGCCTGCGGGCTGCGTCGGCTGCGCTTGGCCTCGTCCTGAGCACAGCGCTGGCGGGTTGCGGCGATATGGGCCGGTTCCAGGCTGCCGCGACCCCTCCGGCCGTCGCGATGCCCAAGCCCAAGCCGGCCGTCGCGCAGACCCCCGCCACCGAGAAGGAGCACGAGCGCATCCTGGCGAGCTATGGCGGGACCTATGACGATCCCAGGCTCGAAGCGCTCGTCAGCAAGACCGTCGACCGGCTGGTAGCGGCGTCCGACCGTCCCGACCAGGGCTACAAGGTCACCATCCTCAATTCCGGCGCGGTAAACGCCTTCGCGCTGCCGAACGGCCAGCTCTACGTCACGCGCGGGCTGCTGGCGCTGGCGAGCGACACCTCGGAACTGTCCTCCGTGCTCAGCCACGAGATGGCGCATGTGCTGTCCAAGCACGCGGCGATGCGCGAGGACCAGGCGCGCCAGGCCGCGATCGTCACCCGCGTCGTCACCGACATGAGCAACGATCCCGATCTCACCGCGCTGGCGCTGGCCAAGACCAAGCTCACCATGGCGAGCTTCTCGCGCAAGCAGGAGCTCGAGGCCGACGGAATCGGCGTCGGTATCTCCGCCAAGGCGCATTTCGATCCCTACGGTGCGGCGCGCTTCCTCTCGGCGATGGAGCGCAATGCCGAGCTGAAGGCCGGCAAGTCCTCGCTCGATCCGCGCGCGCAGGATTTCACCTCGTCGCACCCGGCAACCCCGGAGCGCGTGCAGAACGCGCAGAACATCGCGCGGCAATACACTGCGCCGGAAGGCGCCGAGCGCGACCGCGAGAGCTATCTCGCCGCGATCGACAACCTCGTCTACGGCGAAGACCCCAGCGAAGGTTTCGTCCGCGGCCGCCGCTTCCTGCATCCGAAGCTTGGCTTCACCTTCCAGGCGCCGGAGAATTTCACGCTCGACAACACCGCGCAGGCCGTGATCGGCGTGCGCGAGGGCGGCGCCCAGGCGATGCGTTTCGACGTGGTGCGCGTGCCGGCCGAACAGTCGCTCGGCGACTATCTGAACTCCGGCTGGATGGAGGGCGTCGAGAAGTCCTCCACCGAGGACATCACCATCAACGGCTTCCCGGCCGCGTCCGCCACCGCCAAGGGCGACCAGTGGCAGTTCAAGGTCTACGCGCTGCGCTTCGGCAGCGACGTCTATCGCTTCATCTTCGCGGCAAGGCAGAAATCGACCGAGAGCGAGCGCAACGCGCGCGAGACCGTCCAGTCGTTCCGCCGCCTGACGCTCGACGAGATCCAGGCCGCCCGCCCGCTGCGCATCAAGGTCATCACCGTGCAGCCCGGCGATACCGTGGAATCGCTGTCCCACCGCATGTCCGGCGTCGATCATCCCGCCGAGCGCTTCCGCGTGCTCAACGGCCTCGATCGCACCGCGCAGGTGAAAGTGCGCGACCGTGTGAAGATCGTGGCGGATTGAGTCAACGGCCGGTGCCGTAGGACCTCCTACCCGTGGTCAAGGGGAGATCGCCCTTGAGCGATATGGTAGCGCCGTGCTCGATGCAGTCCAGGACGCGTTGCGCCGGCGTTGCCGGTGCCTTCGGCATCCTGGACAGCATCTGCTATACGTCCGCCCGCTCCCTGCAAGGACAAAAGAATTTGCCCCCGTGGCGCCCAAAATGGCGGCCGCACCCGTTGGGGGTTCGAAGCATAAGGATTTCTGCCATGTCTCGCCGCTGCGAACTGACGGCCAAGGGCCCCCTCGTCGGCCACAAGGTCAGCCATTCCAACATCAAGACCAAGCGCCGCTTCCTGCCGAACCTCGTCAACGTGACGTTCATCTCGGAAGCCCTGGAGCGCAACGTGCGCCTGCGCGTCTCCACCAACGCGGTGAAGAGCGTCGACCACAATGGCGGCCTCGATGCCTTCCTGCTCAAGGCCAACGCCGACGCGCTCTCCCCGCGCGCCCTCGAGCTGAAGCGCGCCATCCAGAAGAAGGTCGGCCCATCGACCGCGCCGGCGAAGAAGGCGAGCTGAGTTTTACGGAATTGGGCGGGGGCTAGGTTGCGTCGCGTGGCGTAGGCTTAGCCGAGTAAGAGTTTGAGTAGCGGCCGGATCGGGAGATCCGGCCGTTTTTGTTTGTGAAGAAGACGCCGCCGCTCGATTGCAAGATGGCATTTCCTCTAGCCGCAGGCGAAGGTCTCCTCGATAATTGGCGAGACGACTTGGACCGAAGCCAATGCGGAAGCTTCCATGATGTTTGAAGGGCCGAGGACGTATCGCGTTCAGAGATCGGATCGCGAACCGCTCGTTCGATTCATGCGCGAAGCGCTTGAAGCGCGCGGCTGCCGGATCATCTATGCCTCGGAGCCGGACCGCGCGCCCTTTGTGATCGCGTTCGAAACACTGGCCGGCGAACGAATGGGCGTCGTCGCGTACGCCTTTCTCGCCACAAGAACACCTACAAAAAATCGGCCGGACGATGAACGAAGCTTCCAAGTCAAGTATGGGAGCAAGCTCGAGAACAATCTTCACGAGATTTACCAAGATCCACTTGGTCTGCTCACAACGATATTCTTGGGAATCTCACCAGATGAAGACTTCTTCGTCGCAGTTGATCCCGAGCTACACAATCCAACGAAGTTCTTTATCCGGATTGAATTCAAGGACCAGAATGCCGACGACATCAAGCGCGACGGCTGGGCTACATGGGAGAGAAGCCGAATCAATCGGGAGGATGAACCGGTCGAAGTGATGATCGGAGGCACAAAGGAGCACTTCCTCGATCTGATCAGATTTGAGCGAGCCGCCCTAAGGCTTGATCCAGGGAACCGCCAGCTGCTTGCCCAAAAGCGAGAATTGTTTGCTCAGGTTCCTTTGTTGTCAGGCGCCAGCCTCACCTTGACTGATGTCCCCCAGCATCCGCTCGCCCAAGAGCTGGGTTTGGGACCAGGCGAGGTCCTAGACGTCATCGCCAATGCTCAACGCCTCAAGATGGCTGTTCGCGGCTGGGTAGCCGAGCGACATCTCAGGGATGTTCTCTCCGGCACACCTGGAATTACGTATTGTGAGCCCATCAACAAGGAAGGTGCCGCCGATCTTCATGTACGGTTGGATGAGGGACCCTTACTCACTATTGAATGCAAGAACGTGCTGCGACAGACTGACAGCAACAACTTACCAAGGCTGGATTTCCAAAGGACGCGTGCGTCGAAGAAAGATCCTTGCTCACGCTATTACGCACCGACAGACTTTCATGTGGTGGCAGCTTGCTTGCATGCTGTGACCGAGAGTTGGGAATTTCGATACATACTTCCACAAAGTCTGCCGCCCCATCGAAAGTGTGATGGAAAGCTTTCAAGCAATCTGCGAATCGACAACAATTGGCAATCTGATCCAATACCGATCTTTCAAGCCGCAGCGAACATCATAGCGCCATGAAGAAGCTCACCGCGATCAGCTTGTACACCGGAGCCGGCGGGCTGGATTACGGCTTCGAGGCTGCCGGATTTCGAACGGCAGTGGCAGTCGAGATGGACGAGCGTTGCATCGAGACGCTTCGGGCGAATCGTAAATGGCCGACCATCCAAGGGGATATCAACTCCATCAGGACGGACGAGATTCTGGGTAAAGCCAGGCTACGCTGTGGCCAGCCCGACATGTTGATTGGCGGGCCCCCATGTCAACCGTTCTCAAAGTCCGGCTTTTGGGCTACCGGCTCGACGAAGAGACTCGCAGACCCCAGAGCATCCACGCTGGAAAATTACTTACGAGTCTTGGAGGAGACACAGCCTAGGGCGTTCCTCATGGAGAACGTCGAAGGCCTTGGGTTCAAAGGTAAGGACGAGGGACTTCAGCACATTCGCCGTCGGCTTGAGGAAATCAATGCCAAACGCGGTACAAGCTACGCCATATCCACCGCTGTGCTCAATGCTGCCGACTTTGGTGTTCCGCAGTTGCGCCGCAGATTATTTATTGTCGGAAGCCGCGACGGTTCCCCGTTCCGCTTCCCAGCGCCAACTCACGCTTCCTCTGTCGAGCTTCTAAAAAGCCAGCAGCGGCATCTCACCGCTTGGGATGCATTGCGATCCGTTCGACTTTCGAAATCTGAGACCGTCTCACTGCGCATGAAGGGTAAGTGGGCGAACCTCCTGCCCAGCATTCCGGAAGGCCAGAACTATCTTTGGCACACGGAACGAGGGGGCGGAGAGCCGTTATTCGGCTGGAGACGCCGCTACTGGTCGTTTCTCTTGAAGCTTGCAAAGAACTCTCCCTCCTGGACGATTCAAGCGCAGCCTGGCCCAGCAACAGGTCCGTTTCACTGGGACAACAGGCTACTGAGCGTCCGTGAGATGGCGCGCCTGCAGACATTCCCGGATGACGTTCGGATCTCTGGTACTTATGCAGATGCTCAACGTCAGCTCGGGAATGCAGTCCCCTCGTTGCTCGCCGAAGTCCTCGCGCGTGAAATCAGCTCTCAATTGCTAAGCCGTGCGGTCAAGGGACCACTCGGGCTTGCGATCAAGCCATCAAAGGCACCAATCCCCGCCGCTGTGGAAGTCGCACCTGTTCCGGCGGAGTACCTTCCACTCCGAGGCGAGCACGAAGCCCACCCCGGAACCGGCAGAGGCTATCGCGCTGTTTCGCGGGAAGGACTAGGCGCCGAGGAATTCTTTGAGCTTACCCCTTAGCACTTCCAGCTCTGCAAGCTCGCATTCCCAAACAACAAGGGTGCTCCAGCCCAATTCGGAGAGAGCAGCGAGCGCTAAGCGATCGCGTTCTTGATTGCGTGCAAGCTTTGGGAGCCAGTACTCGGGGCGGGCTGAAGGACGTTTTGCGAGCTTGCAACCACTGTGCTGGTGCCAGAAGCAGCCATGCACCAAGATAGCTTTCTTTTTCTTGCGCATGACTATGTCGGGGCTGCCCGGCAAATCTCGCGCGTGAAGGCGGTAGCGCGCACCTAGCCCACGCAGCAATTTTCGGACCACCAGCTCCGGCGTAGTGTCGGTCTTTCTTATGCTCCGCATCATCTGCGAACGTGTGGCCGACGAAATTGGGGTCTTGCGAACTCGAATAGATTTCGCTTTTCCCTCAGCCATTAGTATCACCCAAAGCGAGCGCCATTAGCTTTTACTGCCGCAAAAGTTGTGCCAATTTGCTTTTGTCTCGAATCTTGGGCTGCCAAGCACGCACATACTTTTTCAGTTCGAAGTGAGGGAGAGGATGAATATCAAACCGTCAGAGTCAACTATCCGAGTGATGTTCCAATCCGCCTTTTACAAGATACCTCGATTTCAACGACCGTACTCCTGGGATCGCGGCAACATCGAGGAGTTCTGGACGGATGTGCTCGAAGGCACTGCTTCGAGCTACTTCATTGGCTCCATGGTCTTCTACAAGAAGGCAAACGAGACATTTGTAGTAGATGGCCAACAGCGCTTGACTACCTTGACAATATTCCTCGCTGCTCTTCGCGACTCGCTTCGAGACACAGGTGAGGCAAGTCTTGCAAAGGGAATCCAAAATGTAATTCAGCGCAAAGATATCAACGATGAATTCCGATATGTCTTGCTTACAGAAACTTCGTACCCCTATTTCCAGGATCGCATCCAAAGCTTCAATTCGCCTGAACTCGATGATGCCGCGAGTTCGGAGGAAGAGGGAATGGCCGGCGCTTACGAGTATGCACGACAAAAATTTCGAGAGATCGTCGAAAGTCATTCCGAGAAAAAATCCATTCAAAGAAAAGTAGCAATTCGGAACGCCCTACAGAGCCTTCGTGATCGATTGCTTGATCTGCAAGTGATCATTATTCAGCTCGACAATGAAGACGAAGCTTACATCATCTTCGAAACTCTCAACACTCGGGGCAAAGACCTCGCTGTACAAGACTTACTGAAGAACCATCTTGCTCGCCTCCTTCCTGCAAGCTCGGCAGACGTCGATGCGACACGCAAACGCTGGAATCATATTGCAGAAGAGATATCTCAATCCGAATTAGACATGTCGAACTACGTGCACCACTTTTGGCTTTCGCGCGAAGATTACACATCCCTGAAGACTCTCTTCAAAAGAATTCGATCTAAGATTGGAAAGCAGAATGCCAAGCAGTTTCTGAGAGATCTAGAGGAGGGCGTTGAAACATATCGCCGCATTTTTGATCCAAGCGCCTTCGAGTGGTCAACCGAGGAACGTCCTATTGCGAGGTCGCTGGCAGCATTACAGACCTTTCGTGTCCGGCAGCCAACTCCCCTCGTCATTGCTCTGCTGCGAGCCCACTCCATGGACTTTATCTCGCTTAAGCAACTTAGAGCGACGCTTCATGCGATTGAATCGTTCCACTTCCAACATACCGCTATCGCCTCCCTCTCATCTTCTGGGGGGATATCATTCATGTATGCGGCAGCAGCTCGCGATTTGTACACAGAGACCTCGGCGCAAAAGCGCGCATCACATCTCCAAATGTTTCGAAAAAAGCTTTGCGAGCGTATCCCAGAGGAAACCACGTTCGTTGCGCAATTTGTTGAGGTTCGCTTTTTGTCAAGCGATAGCAAGCAGCGTCCAATTGTTAGATATATCCTTGAGAAGATGGACCATCACTTCAGGATTGATAAGAGTGCCGACTACGAAAAGATGACTATCGAACATATTGCCCCGGAGAATCCTTCAGGCCAAAAATCGTCAAAGCTTGATCCCGGGAACATCGGAAATCTTATCTTCGTTTCAAAAGATCTAAATGAAAAACTTAGGAACAAGGAATTCACGGCGAAGAAGAAGCTTCTTTTGGAAGCGGGCATTCCGCTCGATCACGTCTTGAAAGGCGCCACTCAGTGGACCACCAAGGAGATCACAGAACGAGCCGCACTTATGGCAAAGATCGCCTATGAAAGAATCTGGAAGCCATGATCTATGGCCACACTCCTTTTCCGCTATACTCGCCCCGGTAGCATCCCCCCGAGGCGCATCCGATGGACACCGCGCGCGAAGCCGCCCCCCACCCCGCCCCGAAAAACCTCGTCATCTGCTGTGACGGCACCGGCAACGAGATCTCGGAGAACATCTCCAACGTCCTGAAGCTGTATCGCTGCCTGCGCAAGACGGACAGGACGCAGCCGCGGCAGATGGTGTTTTACGATCCCGGGGTCGGCACGGTGACGGAGCCGACGACGTGGCATCGCCTCAAGGCCAACGTCAACCTGGTGCTGGGGCTCGCCACCGGCTACGGGCTCGATGACAACGTGCTCTCGGCCTATTGCTTCCTGGTCGAGCATTACGCGCCGGGCGACCGCATCTATCTGTTCGGCTTTTCGCGCGGGGCCTACACGGTGCGCGTGCTGGCGGGGCTGATCCACAAGATCGGCCTGATCCGGCCGGAGCAGGCGAACCTCGCAGGCAGCGGCCTCGTCGCCTACAAGCAATATTCCGGCACCGGGCGCGGCAACGCCATCGAGGACGTCGAGAACGTCGCGTTCGACGACCAGGGGGCGCTGCCGAAGGACGAATTCGATCTCGCCGCGCAGTTCGCGCGCATCACCTCGACGCGCTGGCCGACCATCCACTTCATCGGCGTGTGGGACACGGTGGCGAGCGTGATCGTGCCGCGCGCCGACCGGCTGTTCTGGCCGAGCCTGGAGGAGCTCGCCTTCACGCTGCGCAACCCGAGCGTCAGGATTTTCCGGCAGGCGATCGCGATCGACGAGCGCCGCTGCATGTTCCGCCTCAAGAAGTACTGGGAGCCGCAGGAGTTCTGGAGCAACCGCTACGTGCCTGATGAAAAGAAGGTACCGCAGGACATCCTGCAGGTGTGGTTCGCCGGCGTGCACAGCGACGTCGGCGGCGGCTATCCGGAGGCCGAGAGCGGCGAATCGAAATATCCGCTGCTGTGGATGCTGGACGAGGCGGAGAAGGCGGGGCTGAACTTCAACCCGGCGACCATCAAGCAGCTCGCCTGGGGCATCCCGCGCAAGAACTCGCCGTTTCACTATGTCGCGCCGGCCTATGCCGGCAAGACCGGCGAGCTGCACAATTCGATGACGGCCGCCTGGCGGCTGCTGGAGTACATTCCGAAGCGCGCGAAGTACCGGGAGTGGCCGGAGCGGAAGGTGGTGTTCGGCTTCTACATCCCCGATTGCGAGCCGCGCCTGATTCCCGACGGCGCGCATGTGCATGAGAGCGTGCTGAAGCGGATGGCGGTGGAGCCGGAGTATCGGCCGGTGAATTTGCCGAAGGATTATGTGACGGTGCCGATGCCGGTGGCGCCGCGGGTGGAGCCGGCGGGGGAAAGCGTGAGGGGGTGATGGGGGCGCGCCGCTCTCACCGCGTCATTGCGAGGAGCCCTTGCGACGAAGCAATCCAGACGACCGCCGCGGATACATTTCTGGATTGCTTCGCTGCGCTCGCAATGACGGGGTGGAGGCAGTGCTATCGCATTTCCCGCTGTGCAGGATCTGAGCGCGCGCCTCGTCCTTCGAGACGACCGCTTTCAGCGGTCTCCTCAGGATGAGGCTCAGCAGCATGGGTGCTCGTCGAAACAGATGCCGCGCACCCGGTCCTCATCCTGAGGGCCCGCCAACGGCGGGCGTCTCGAAGGATGGCCGCAAGCGAAATCGCCTCCATGTGCGATGGCCTCGGAGGGTGGCCCGCTACCGCTACATTCTCCCGTCGCCGATACTTTTCATTAAAATTCTCCCGCGCGCCTTAGCCGGATCGCATCATCTGCCTTCCATCATGGTCTCTCGAACACGCCACGAAACTTGTGGTTCGGCATGATCCTTCCGGAAAACCGCTTCACACTTTTCCGGATCATGCCGCGAGCGGAGCTGGAGGAGACTTGCCGCAATTCCCACGCAAATATGCCCGCGTGAAGCCGGCCGGGCTGGTGTCGCGCCAGGCCAAGATCATCACCGATGCGCGCGCGCCGGTGATCCCCTGCACGCTGATCGATTATTCGCCGGGCGGGGCCTGCGTCGATCTCGGCGGCCAGGTCAACATCCCCGACCGCTTCGAGCTGCTGCACGTCAACACCAGGAAACGCTGCCGCATCGCCTGGAAGCGCGGCACAAGGGTGGGCGTGGTGTTTTAGCGTCTTTCTTACCCTCCCCTGGAGGGCGCTTTGCGAGACCAGAGCGCGCGCCTCGTCCTTCGAGACGACCGCTGTCGCGGTCTCCTCAGGATGAGGCTAAGCAGCATTGGTGCTCTTTGAAACTGGTGCCGCGCGCCTGGTCCTCATCCTGAGGGCCCGCCAACGGCGGGCGTCTCGAAGGATGGCCACAGGCGAGATCGCTCCCATATGCGATTGCCCTGCCCTGGAGGGTGAAGAGACGCTACTTCCGCATCCTGGCCTTGGCGCCGGCGACGATCTGCATGGCGACGCCGGCGATCCAGCCGGCGAAGACGAGCCAGGTCCAGCCCATGTGCGGATCGAGCCGGAGCACGATGACGACGACGGAGACGAAGGCGGTGAGCGTGGCGAACAACGTGCCGGCGGAGCTCATGAATTCGGCGGCGTCGATCTGGCTGTGCGCGTCGTCGAACGGCATTTGCGGCGTGTCGATGCCGAGATAGAAGCCGACGGCGCCGAGCAGCATCATCAGCAGCAGGAAGCCCTGCGTGGTGAGCTGCGGGATCTCCGATCCCACATGGGCCCCGATGAACAGCCCGCACGCGGCGCCCGCCATCGCGAGGCCGACACGCTCGAAGATATGAGCCGTTTTGCGGACGGGATAGCGCATGGGCGGGCCTCCGTGATGCATCGTGAGACGGAGGTTAGGCCAGTTTTGGAGGACGTGGAAGCTCAGGGGAGTTCCGGATATGGCGGTGTGAACTCCCTCTCTCCGCAAGCGGCAGGGCAATCGCGTATGGATTTCACGAGGACCGCTGGCTTGCTCCGCCTCTCCCGCTTGCGGGAGAGGCCGACGCGCCCCGGGCGATGCAAAGCATCGTCCCGCGCGCGGCGGGTGAGGGCTCTCGCCACTCGGGGACATCCTCAGTTAATCTCAATAGTCCCAGCGCGGAGACACCCTCTCCCCAACCCTCCCCCGCAAGCGGGGGAGGGAGCCGACTGCCGATGCCGCCGCATCGTGCACACCATTTGCGACTGCCCTGCCGCAAGCGGGGAGAGGTGAAGAAGCTACCGCGCCCCGAACGTAGTCTTGCCGAACAGCGCCTTTTGCGTGGAGGGCTGCGAGCGCCAATATTGCGGCGGGGCTTCGACCTCGCCGCCGAGCTCGGCGGCGGCGTGCCAGGCCCAGCGCGGGTCGTAGAGCATGCCGCGGGCGAGCGCGACCATGTCGGCCTTGCCCGACGCGACGATCTCCTCGGCCTGCCCGGCTTCCGTGATCAGGCCGACGGCGATGGTGGGCAGGCCCGTCTCGCGCTTGATCGCTTCTGCGAACTGCACCTGGTAGCCGGGGCCGAGCGGGATCTTCTGCAGCGGCGAGACGCCACCGGAGGAGGCATCGATCCAGTCGACGCCGCGCGCCTTCAAGGCGTTGGCGAAGGCGATGGTTTGCTCAAGGTCCCAGCCGCCCTCGACCCAGTCGGTCGAGGACACCCGCATGCCGACCGGCTTGTCCGCGGGAAAGGCGGCGCGCACCGCGTCGAACACCTCGAGCGGAAAGCGCATGCGGTTCTCCAGGCTGCCGCCATATTCGTCGGTGCGCTTGTTGGAGATCGGCGACAGGAATTGATGCAGGAGATAGCCGTGCGCGCCATGGACCTCGATGGCGTCGATGCCGAGGCGCGCGGCGCGCTTCGTGCTGTCGACGAAAGCCTCACGGATGCGCTTCAGGCCCGCGGCATCGAGCGCCAGCGGAGAAGCCTCGCCTTCCTTGTGCGGCACCGCCGATGGGCCCACCGTCTGCCAGCCGCCCTGGCTTTGCGGAATCAGCTGGCCGCCGTCCCAGGGCCGCGCGCTGCTCGCCTTGCGGCCGGCATGGGCAAGCTGCATCGCGATCGCGGTGGAGCTATGCTTGCGCACCGAGGCGAGGATCGGCGCGAGCGCGGCCTCGCAGGCATCGCTGTAGAGCCCGAGGCAGCCCGGCGTGATGCGACCGATCGCCTCGACATGGGTCGCCTCGATGCAGAACATCGCCGCGCCCGACAGGCTGAGATTGTTGATGTGGGTGAAGTGCCAGTCGTTGGCGACGCCGTCATGGGCCGAATATTGGCACATCGGCGACACCACGAGGCGGTTCTTCAAGGTCAGGCCGCGCAGCTTGATCGGGGAGAACAGGACGGACATGCGGGGGAGTTCCGGAATGGGGGGCAGTCGAAGAGAGTGTAGTGGGGGACGCGCGGATTGCTAGGCGCGCGGGGGAATGGCGGGTAGTGGCGCCACGCATTGCGCTGTTGGCTTGGTCCAGACCGCCTCCACGCGTCATTGCGAGCGAAGCGAAGCAATCCAGTCTGCCGCCGCGGAGGGATCCTGGATTGCTTCGTCGCAAGAGCTCCTCGCAATGACGGAGGAGAGACGGTGCCCGCCCTACTCCGCCAGCGTGAATTGCAGCAGCAGGGTCCGTTGCAACATCGAGAAATTGTCGTCGGAGATCAGCGTCAGCACGGTCTCGCCCTCGGGCGTGACGTGGGCGTCGATGCCTTCCATGTTGTCGATCTCGTGGCCGAGATCGGCGACGAACAGCGCGGGGCCGTCGACCAGCGCGCCCGGCGCGATCGCCTTCAGGGGGATCGAGCGGATGCGGATGTTGACGCCGGTGAACCAGGAGAACTTGCGCTCGAGGATCAGCAGCTCGCCGGAAGGCAGTAAAACGGCGTCGCTGATGTCGTATTTGTCGATGCGGCGCACGCTGAACTGCCCGGGCGTGGGGCCGCCGATCAGGAATGCCGTCAGATTGCCGTCGGCGTCGAGGCCGCGCTCGGAGAAGGCGATCAGGGTGCCCGCGAGCGGCTGGTCTTTGCCTTTGGGCACGACGACCAGCGCCTCCAGCCCCTTGTTGGAGGGAAGCTTGCGCACGCCCGCCGGCACCGGCATCACCTCGCCGCGGGCGCGCGTGCCGCCCTTGGCAAAATCATAGCGCAGGATCTGGTTGACGCGCTCCAGCCCGACATAGACGAGGCTGCCGTCGCGCGCGATCGCTTCCGAATCCCACCACAGCCGCTTCTCGGTGATCGGCCGGCCCTCGGCTCCTAACAGCGGCGCGGCCTCGACCTCGTCCAGCCCGGTCATCTTGCCGTCGGCATAGCGGATGCGGCCGGTGAACCAGCCGCCCTGGTCGGAGACCGCGAGGAAGCGCTCGCCCCTGGCATCGAGCCGGATGCCTGACAGGCCGCCGAAGCCGCGATAG
Source organism: Bradyrhizobium sp. WBOS08 (assembly GCF_024585125.1). NCBI lineage: Bacteria > Pseudomonadati > Pseudomonadota > Alphaproteobacteria > Hyphomicrobiales > Nitrobacteraceae > Bradyrhizobium > Bradyrhizobium sp. WBOS08. The sequence goes on from NZ_CP028988.1 coordinate 2,150,664, forward strand.
GGCGAGGTCAGCACCAGGCCGCTGCGGTACTCCAGCGAGCCGAAGCGCGTCCGCGTGCGATCGCGCGGCTCGAAATTGGGAATGGCGCGCGCATTGACCTCGACGCTGACCGGATCGGTGACGGCGTTCTCGATCTGGAGCGGGCGCGGCGGCGGCTCGGCCGCGGCTTGCGCCAGCGCGATGCGGGAGACTGCGAGGGTGGAGAATCCCGCCGCAGCGTACCGAAGAAAGCTGCGGCGGGATGAATGCGTGCTCACGAATGCAGTTTGCGTCGCGGGCGAGCGGGTGCTTGCGTGGGCGCCGTCGCGGTCTCGCTGAACAGCTCGGCGAGCTTCTCGGTGATGGCGCCGCCGAGCTCCTCGGCATCCACGATCGTCACCGCGCGGCGATAATAGCGCGTCACGTCATGGCCGATGCCGATCGCGATCAGCTCGACCGGCGAGCGGGTCTCGATCTCCTCGATGATGTGGCGCAGGTGCCGCTCGAGGTAATTGCCGGGATTGACCGACAGCGTGGAATCGTCGACCGGCGCACCGTCCGAGATCATCATCAGGATCTTGCGCTGCTCGGGCCGGCCGAGCAGGCGCTTGTGCGCCCAGTCCAGCGCCTCGCCGTCGATGTTCTCCTTGAGCAGCCCCTCGCGCATCATCAGGCCGAGATTCTTTCGCGCACGGCGCCAGGGAGCGTCGGCGGACTTGTAGATGATGTGGCGGAGATCGTTGAGGCGGCCGGGATTGGCCGGCTTGCCGGCGGCCAGCCACGCCTCGCGCGATTGCCCGCCCTTCCAGGCGCGCGTGGTGAAGCCGAGGATCTCGACCTTGACCCCGCAACGCTCCAGCGTGCGCGCCAGGATGTCGGCGCAGGTGGCGGCGACCGTGATCGGGCGCCCGCGCATCGAGCCGGAATTGTCGAGCAGCAGCGTCACCACGGTGTCGCGGAACGTCGCCTCCTTCTCGTGCATGAAGGATAGCGGGTGATAGGGATCGGTGACGACGCGCGACAGCCGTGCGGGGTCCAGGATGCCCTCCTCGAGGTCGAACTCCCAGGCGCGGTTCTGCTGCGCCATCAGCCGGCGCTGCAGGCGGTTGGCGAGGCGGGCGACGATGCCCTGCAGATGCGCGAGCTGCTTGTCGAGATAGGCGCGCAGCCGCTCCAGCTCGTCGTGGTCGCAGAGGTCCTCGGCGGCGATCACCTCGTCGAACTTGGGCGCGAAGGCGTGATATTCCGGCCCGCGCGGCTCGTTCTTGCCGTGCTGGTTCGGACGCGTCGCCTCGCCCGGCGTCTCGTCGTCGCCGAGCTCGCCGTCGTCGAAGCTGTCGGAGGTCGAGGCCTGCGCGCTTTCCATCGCGCTCTCGCTCATCTCCTCCGAGCTCGCCTGGGCCTGGTCGGCGCTCATCTCCTGCGCGGCATCGGAATCGGGCGAGCCTTCCGCGCCCGACTGGTCGTTGTCGCCGTCCTGGTTCTCGTCGTCGTTTTCGTCGTCCTCGCTGTCGGCGTTGCGCTCGTCGCCGAGCTCGAGCGCGGTCAAGAGGTCATGCACGGCATCGCCGAACCTGGTCTGGTCCTCGACCAGCGTATCGAGCCGGTCGAGCCGCTTGCCGATCTTGTCTTCGAGGATCGGACGCCAGAGGTCGACCATCTTCTTCGCGGCGGTCGGCGGCGCCATGCCGGTGAGGCGCTCGCGCACCAGCATCGCCAGCGCGTCCGCCAAGGGCGCGTCGGCGCGGTCGGTGATCTCGTCGAACTTGCCGCGATGGAAATGATCGTCGAGCATCGCGGTGAGGTTCTTGGCCACGCCCGCCATGCGGCGCGCGCCGATCGCCTCGACCCGCGCCTGCTCCACCGCCTCGAACACGCCGCGCGCCTGCGGATTGCCCGGCATCAGCTTGCGATGCAGCTTGGCGTCGTGACAGGCGAGCTTGAGCGCGATGGAATCGGCATGGCCGCGCACGATCGCGGCATCCCGCTTGGTCATCTTGCGCGCCGGCTCGGGCAGCCGCGCCTTGCCAGGCGCGAGGCCCGGCCGCTCGGCGGCGAAGGAGACGTCGAGCTCCGGCGCCTTGGCGATCGCCTTCAGGCAGGAGGCAACCGAGCGCTTGAACGGCTCGGTCGGCGCTTCCTTGCTGCTGCGGAATTTGGAGTTGGAGGTGGTCATCTGACCCTATCTGTCGTCCCGGCGAACGCCGGGACTCATAACCACCGGCCGCTCTTGTGTCAGGAAACTATCAGCGTCGTTTCAATCGAGACATCACGCGGCATCGGTCCCGGCCTTCGCCGGGACGACACACCGTGAGAGATTAGCTCAGCGCCACGTTGACCGCCGATTCCGGCAGCTCGGCGTTGAAGCAGCGCTGGTAGAACTCGGCGACCAGGGGACGCTCGAGCTCGTCGCACTTGTTGAGGAAGGTGACGCGGAACGCGAAGCCGATATCGCCGAAGATGTCGGCATTCTCCGCCCAGGTGATCACCGTGCGCGGGCTCATCACCGTCGACAGGTCGCCGTTGGCGAAGGCGTTGCGGGTGAGATCGGCGAGGCGCACCATCTTGTTGACGATGTCGCGGCCTTCGCTGGTGCGATAGTGCTTGGCCTTGGCCAGCACGATCTCCACCTCCTCGTCATGGCTGAGATAGTTCAGCGTGGTGACGATCGACCAGCGGTCCATCTGGCCCTGGTTGATCTGCTGGGTGCCGTGATAGAGGCCCGACGTGTCGCCGAGACCGACCGTGTTGGCCGTGGCGAACAGGCGGAACGCCGGATGCGGCTTGATCACCTTGTTCTGGTCCAGCAGCGTCAGGCGTCCGGAGACTTCGAGCACGCGCTGGATCACGAACATCACGTCGGGGCGGCCGGCGTCGTATTCGTCGAACACCAGCGCGACGTTGTGCTGCAGCGCCCAGGGCAGGATGCCGTCGCGGAATTCGGTGACCTGCTTGCCGTCGCGGACCACGATGGAGTCCTTGCCGACGAGGTCGATGCGGCTGATGTGGCTGTCGAGGTTGACGCGCACGCAGGGCCAGTTCAGGCGGGCTGCGACCTGCTCGATATGGGTGGATTTGCCGGTGCCGTGATAGCCGGTCACCATGACGCGGCGGTTGCGGGCAAAGCCCGCGAGAATGGCGAGCGTGGTGGCGCGGTCGAAGCGGTAGTCGGAATCGACTTCGGGCACATGAGGATCGACTTCGGAATAGGCGGGGACTTCGAGATCGCTGTCGATCCCGAACACCTGGCGCACCGACACCTTCATGTCGGGCAGACCGGAAACTTCCTCAACTTTGGACATGGCGGCGGTCGTCATCAATCCTCCGAGGTCCCGGGCGGTCCCGAAACCGGTTATTCGCACGTTGGCTGCGGCTGGGTGCTGAAAATCAACCTATCAGAGACGGGTGGCCGGCAGAAGCCCGCCCGCCAATCAAAGTTCCGTTGTCTTTTCATTTAGATAGGCAAGGATCGCAGTTTTTGGAGGGCTGCCTTGCGAATCATGCCCAAATTCAGGCGGGTTCGCGGGGGACCCGCCCACGCGAATGGCGCTTTGGCCGCGTGCCCTTACTTATGTAGGGTCGGAAAGCCCCGTGCTCCAGCCCGCCAGAGACGACGTGACGTCCTTTCTCGATCCCCTCATCTCCTTCGTCTCCGCCCATCCGTGGCTGGCCTATCTGACCCTGTTCCTGGCGGCGCTGCTCGAAGCCGTCCCGGTGGTGGGCTCGGTGATCCCCGGCTCGACCATCATCCTGGCGCTGAGCGCCCTGGTGCCGGGCGGCGAACTCAAGCTGCAATGGGTGTTGCTGGCGGCCGCGCTCGGCGCCGTGCTCGGCGACGGCTCAGCCTACTGGATCGGTCACCGGCGCCAGCGCGAGATCCTCAACACCTGGCCGCTGACCAACTACCCGCGCGTGGTCGCCGAGAGCGAGAGCTTCTTCAACCGCTTCGGCACCTGGGCCGTGTTCTTCGCCCGCTTCGTGCCGCCGATCCGGGCCTTCGTCCCCGTGACCGCCGGCGCGCTCGGCATGGCGCCCGCAAAATTCTACGCGGTGAACATCCCGGCGATCCTGGCCTGGGCGCCCGCCCATGTGCTGCCGGGCGTGCTGGCGGTCTTGGCCCTGCACGAATATGCCGGGCTGCATCTTCATGGGCATGTCGGCAAGCATATCTGGATGCTGACCGTGGTTGGGGTTGCGATCGTGGCGGGCGTTGCGGTGGGGATCTATCGCCGGCGGAACGGCGGTGGTGCCGCGGCGGCGAAGCCGCGGACGTAGGAAGACGCCATAGCAAAGCAGCGCCACACCAAAGGTGTCGTCCCTGCGAACGCAAGGACCCATACCGCGTGATCTATGGATTGCAACAGACAGGAGTACCGAACGACTCATCGTCGCCAAACTGCTCCCTGGGGTTATGGATCCCTGCGTTCGCAGGGACGACAGCGGAGAGCGAGGCACTCGCAGAGGTTCTAACCAGCGGTCCCCACCCTCTTCCCCGGCGCAGGCCCGACATACCTTGCCCTCGGCCTGATCAGCTTCCCGTGCTGCAACTGCTCGCTGGCATGGGCGATCCAGCCGACGCTGCGGGCCATCGCGAACAGCGCGAGCTCGCTGCCTCCGGGCAGGCGCAGCGCGTGCACGAGCACGGCGAGCGCATAATCGATGTTGACGAATTCACCGGTGGCTTCCGCGATGCGCTCCGGCACCTCGCGGGTGAATTTGCGCGGCGCGCCGGCGCGGGACAGCGCGTTGAGCAGCGACTGCGCGCGGGGATCGCCGCGCTTGTAGACGCCGTGGCCGAAGCCGGCAAAACGCTCACCGAGCGCGACGCGCTCGCGCACCATGGGCTCGACGTCGCGGTCGATCAGCGTCTTGACGAGCTGCGAGGCCAGCACGCCGGCGCCGCCATGCTGCGGCCCTTTCAACGCGGCAAGGCCGGCGATGACGGCATCGTACAGGTTGAGGCCGGTCGAGGCCGCGCAACGCGCGGTGAAGGTCGAGGCGTTCAGCTCGTGATCGGCGAGCAGGACGAGGGCGCGGCGGATCAGGTCGGGCGCATGCTTGTGGTCTGGCGCCCAGGCGGTTGCGACCTGCTGATGCAACGGCTCGGCCGAGGGCTCGGCATTGAGCATGGTCGCCACCAGCAGCCGGACGATGCGCCCGCCCACCATGGCGCGGCCGTCGGGCGCGCGGGTGAAGGCGCGGGGATCGGTGCTGGCGGCCAGCGCGAACACGGCGATGGCGCGGTCGATCGGCGCCGCGCGGCGTGCGGCCGCGGCGATCGCGCGCATCTCCTCGGAGAGCTCAGGTTGGTTGTCGGCGGCGAAAGGATCGACGTCGGAGACATCCCAGAGCAGCGTCGCGGCGTGCTCCAGCGTGCCGTTCTCGGAAAGATCGACGCAGTTGACGCCGCGATAGATCGCGCCCTCCTCCGTGATGGTCGAGATCTCGGTGTCCATCACCGGCAGGTCGGCATCGAAGCTGCGCAGGCCACGCGGCTCCGGCGACGGCACCCGGCGCTCCTTCAGCGCCCGGACGTCCTCGGCGCGGTAGCGGTTCTTCCGCGAATCCGGCGTCGGCTCGGAGCGGATCAGGCCGCGGCTGACGTAGGCGTAGAGCGTGGCCGGCGAGATCGCGAGTTCGGCCGCGGCCTCCCGGGCCGAGAGATAGAGTCCTTCCCGATTTTTCATATTGATTCATGTAATCAAGATTGATCAATGTGTCGAGAGGCCCGACCTTGTCTGCTCCGTGAACAGGAGATTTGGGCCATGAATATCCACCTCACCAAGAGCCAGATCGGGTTGGACGGCGTTCCCGCGGCCGAGACCGTGCTGAGCCATGTCGATGGCGAGCGCGGCGAGCTGATCATTGCCGGGGAGCATGTCGGCCGGCTGGCGAGCCAGTCGAGCTTCGAGGGCGTCACCGCCCGGCTCTGGAACGGCGCCAGCAAGACCAGCCTGAGCGAAGCCAACGTGCGGGCAAGCCTGGGCGCGGCGCGCGAGCGCGCCTTCGCACGCCTGCCGGACCTGCTGCCGGCGACGCGCGGCATGGGCGTGGTGGACGGATTTCGTGCAGCCGTCGCCGGACTTCGCGCCGAGCCCGGGCTGGAGCACGAGGCGACCATCGTCGGCGCGTTTCCGGTGATCGCGGGCGCGCTGGTCCGGCGCGCCAAGGGGCTCGAGCCGGTCGCACCCGATCCAACTTTGAGCCATGCTGCCGACACGCTGCGCATGCTGCACGGACGCGCGCCTGAAACGCGCGAAGTCACAGCACTCGACGCCTATCTCGTCACCGCCAGCGACCACGGCATGAATGCCTCGACCTTCACCGCGCGCGTGGTGGCCTCGACCCAGGCCGATCTGTTCGCCGCTGTCACCGCTGGCTATTGCGCACTCACGGGCCCGTTGCATGGCGGCGCGCCGGAGCCGGTGCTGGAAATGCTCGACGCGATCGGCACGCGCGAGCGCATCCAGCCCTGGGTGGATGCGGCGCTCGCGCGCGGCGAACGCATGATGGGCTTCGGCCACCGCGTTTATCGCGTACGCGATCCGCGCGCGGACGTGCTCAAGACCGCGGTCGAGGCGCTGGCCTCTGATGGCACCGACCTGCCGTTCGCCGGCGAGGTCGAGGCATATATTCGCAGCTCCTTGCGCAAGAAGAATCCGGAGCGGCCGCTGGAGACGAACGTGGAGTTCTTCACCGCGATCCTGCTCGATGCGCTGGCGATTCCGCGCCAGGCCTTCACACCGATCTTCGCGGTGGCGCGGAGCGCCGGCTGGACCGCACATGCGCGCGAGCAGCAGCGCACCGGGCGCTTGATCCGGCCCAGTTCGTCATATGTCGGGGCGATGCCGGAGGGGTGAGGACGAGCGGATATCTCCGCAAAGCCCGCAATTGTAGGGTGGGCAAAGGCGCGCTTGCGCCGTGCCCACCATCTCTCTCGATCGCAACAGACACGTGGGCACGCTCCGCTTTGCCCACCCTACGCGACTGGAGCCGGCGGTGTGCAAGCATGCGACAGAAGGAATCAGCGGCAAGCTGGAACGATGCGGCGCGCGGGGCATTCACGCTCGCCCCAAAAGTCCGACGTCAGGGGCGATAAGAAAAGGAACGAAAATGAAGAAGCTTACTTGCGCCGTCGCTGCCGGAACGCTGCTGGCTCTGTCATCACTCGCCGCGCCTGCCAATGCCCTGCCGGCTCAGCCGATCCCCGGCGCAGCGGCGTCCGGTGACATCGTGAACGCCCGCTATCACCACGCTCACCGGCGCGTGTGCACCGTGCGCACGGTCGTGACGCGCGGACATCATGGACATCGCATCGTCAAGCGCGTTCGTGTTTGCCGGAGCAGGTAAAGACTCAGGTGCCGTCCGCTTTCGGGCGGACGGCATCCCATCACGGCGCGATCAGGCCTCAAGCCTCGCGCACCACCGTCTTCAGATAATTATACGCCTTGATGATCTCGATCAGGCGATCCTCGGTGGAGCGGTCGCCGCCATTGGCGTCGGGGTGGTGCTGCTTCACCAGCGCCTTGTACTTGGTCTTGACGTCGGCGAGCGTGGCGCTGGGGCCGAGGCCCATGACCAGCAGCGCCTTGCGCTCGGCGTTCATCACCTTGCGCGTCTCGGCCTTGGGCGCGGCTTCGGGGCCCTTGCGCCAGCTGGCGCGGCCGTTGATCTCGCTGAACATGCTGAACGGATCGGACGCCATGTCGATCTCGGCTTCCGCGCCCTTCTTGCCGCCATTGGCGCCCATCTTCCAGGTCGGGCGGTGACCGGTCAGCGCATCCTTCTGGTAGCGCGCGACGGCGTCGGCGTTCATGCCGGAGAAGAAATTGTAGTTCTGGTTGTACTCGCGCACGTGATCCAGGCAGAAGTGCCAGTACTCGCGCTGGTTCTCGCGGCCCTTGGGCGCACGATGCGCGCCCTTGTTCTGGCACCCCGCCCACTCGCAGCCGACGGCGGTGTCGCGCGGCTTCACGTCCGGCTGCTTGCCCCGCGGCTTGACGCGGATGGAGTCGAAGAATTTTGATGAATCGATCGGCATGGCTGACTTTGACTACGCAATGCAAAAACGTTCAAGTCTTGACATTGCAATTCGCCGCAAACCCGGCAATTAACGGGGCGAGATCTCCGCACCCGAATGGCACAACATGGCTATGCGCGACACTATCAGCAACAAGTTGCAGGAAGCTTTCACGCCGGAAAGCCTGCAAGTCGTCGACGAGTCACATTTGCATGAAGGCCATTCCGGCCATCGGCCGGGCGGTGAGACACACTTCCGCGTCTATATCGTGTCTGCCGCCTTCAAAGGGAAGAGCCGGGTCGAGCGCCATCGCATGATAAATTCGGCGCTCGCCGCGGAACTCGCCGGCCGCGTGCACGCGCTGGCGATCCAGGCCAAGGCGCCGGGAGAAGGCTAGCTCTTCCTTCTGGCGGGCTTGAACATGATCACGAATGGTCGTCATGCCCGGGCGCAAAACCACTACGTCAGAACGACGTCCCCGCCCGTCTCGGCTTCGCCTCTTCCAGCTCCGCCTCGCGTGCGACCGGCGAAATACGTAGCGCGGTGATGCGGTTGCGCTCGCGGCGGAGCACGCGGAAACGGAAGCCGTGGAAGGTGAAGCTCTGGCCGCGGTCGGGGATCGAGCGCGCTTCGTGAATGACGAGGCCGGCGACCGTCGTTGCCTCTTCATCGGGCAGGTGCCAGTCCAGCGCGCGGTTGAGATCGCGGATCGGCACCGAGCCGTCGACCACGACCGAGCCGTCGGGTTGACGGCGCACGCCGGCGACCACCACGTCGTGCTCGTCGGAGATGTCGCCGACGATCTCCTCCAGAATGTCTTCCAGCGTCACGAGGCCTTCGACCTCGCCGTACTCGTCGACGACGAGCGCGAAATGGGTCTTGCGGCGGCGGAACGCCTTGAGCTGCTGGGAGATCGGCCGCATTTCCGGCACGAACCAGGGCGGCAGCATGATCGTGGTGACGTCGATGCGCGAGGTATCGCCCTCCGAGGCGCGGATGGCCCGCAACAGATCCTTGGCGTGCAGGATACCGATGATGTTCTCCGACTTGTCGCGCCAGAGCGGAATGCGGGTGTATTCGGTGGCCAGCACCTCACGCACCAGCTCCTCCGGCGGCAGGTCGGCGTTGATCATCACCATGGCGGTGCGGTGAACCATCACGTCGGACACCGCCAGCTCCCCGAGGCGGAAGACGTTGTGAATGTATTCGGCCTCGCCGCTCTCGATCTTGCCGTGCACGGCCGATTCCTCGACCAGGCCCTCGATCTCGGAATCCGTCAGGATCTCGTGCTGCGAAAACTCCTGGACCCCGATCAGGCGCAGGATCGCGCTCGACGCCGCGTTGAGACACCAGCTCAGCGGATAGAACACCAGGTAGGAGACATGCAGCGGATAGGCGATCCACTGCGACACCGGCATCGGCTCCCTGATCGCGAGCGTCTTCGGCACCTGCTCGCCGATGATGATATGCAGCGACGAGAAAACCAGGAAGCCCGCCACGAACGAGACGAAGTGCAGCGTGGCCTCTGCCAGACCGAGCGGCTCGAGGATCGGGCTCAGCAGCGCAGAGACGGTCGGCTCGCCGATCCAGCCAAGCCCGAGCGACGCCATGGTGATGCCGAGCTGGCAGCAGGCGAGATAGGATTCGATGTTTCCCATCATCGTCTGCAGCAGGCGGGCGCCGAAGCGATTCTGCTCGACCATGGCCTTGACGCGGAAGCCGCGGCTCTTCACCAGCGCAAATTCCGCCGCCACGTAGAACGCATTGGCCGCGAGCAGGAGCACCGCCAGCAGCAGATTGATCGAGATCGAATTCATGTTTGCCTCGCGACCGCCTCGGCATTCCCCGCCGTTGCGCGGGCGGCCGGCCTGAACGGTCCCGCCATCACTGCGATAGTTTCGACTGCAGGAAGTCGCGCACCGGGGCCGGCTCGACATCCTTCGCGATCACCGCGCGTCCCACCGCCTCCAACAGGATGAAGGTGAGCTTGCCGCGCTTGACCTTCTTGTCCTGCGCCATCAGCGCCATCAGCGCGTCGGCATCGGCAAGCCCTTCCTGCGCAAAGCCCGCGATGTCCTGCAGGCGGGTCGGCAGGCCGGCCTCGATCAGATGCCGCTCGACGCGCGCGGCGTCCTGCTCGCCGATCATGCCGAGCTTCGCCGAGAACTGCGCCGCCAGCGTCATGCCGATCGCGACGCCCTCGCCGTGGAACAGGCGGTCGGAGAAGCCGGTCGCCGCTTCCAGCGCGTGACCGAAGGTGTGGCCGAGATTGAGTAGCGCGCGCTCGCCGGTCTCGCGCTCGTCGCGCGCGACCACGCCGGCCTTGGCGCGGCAGGAGGTCGCGATCGCGTGCTCGCGCGCGGAGCCGCCCTTGACGATGTCGGCATGGTTCTTCTCCAGCCATCTGAAGAAGGCCTCGTCGCCGAGCACGCCGTATTTGGCGACCTCGGCATAGCCGGCGCGGAACTGGCGCGGCGACAGTGTGTCGAGCACGGCGGTGTCGGCGATCACCAGCACCGGCTGGTGGAACGCCCCTAACAGGTTCTTGCCTTGCGGCGAGTTGATGCCGGTCTTGCCGCCGACGGAGGAATCGACCTGGGCGAGAAGCGAGGTCGGCACCTGCACGAAATCGACGCCGCGGCGCAGGATCGCCGCGGCAAAGCCGGCGAGATCGCCGACCACGCCGCCGCCGAGCGCGATGACGAGATCGTTGCGCTCGATCCTGGCGGCGATCAGGGCTTCGCTGACCTTCTCCAGGCCGGCATAGGTCTTGGAGATTTCGCCTTCCTCGACCACGATGCGCGAGGTCGGGATGCCGCTCGCCGCGAGCGAGGCCTCGGTTGGCTCGAGCCAGTGCTTGGCGACGTTGCGATCGGTCACAACAGCAGTGCGCACGCCCGGCCGCAAACGCGCCACGCGTTCGCCGAGCGAGGCCAGCACGCCGCGGCCGATGACGATGTCGTAGGCGCGGTTCTCCAGCGCGACCTCGACCTTGACGGGATCTGAATGTTTCAACGGCGCAGTCATCTCAACGCACTCGCTACGTCGGCAGCTGGGGGAGCGGCCTGTTCGCCGCAAAGATGGCCGCGCAGCGCCTCGATGCATTCCTCGACGATTTTGTCGTGCGGCACGTCGCGCGAGGCGATGGTGAGGTCGGCATGGCCATAGACCGGCTCGCGCTCGGTGAGCAGGCGCGTCACGGTTCCTTCGGGATCGGCGGTCTGCAGCAGCGGGCGATCGGCGCGTCGGCGCACGCGGCGCATGATGACGTCGTGGTCCGCCTTGAGCCAGATCGACACCGCCTTTGCCGCGATGCGCTTGCGCGTCTCCTCGCGCATGAAGGCGCCGCCGCCGGTCGCCAGCACCACCGGCCCGCCGTCGAGCAGCCGCGCGATCACCCGCGCCTCGCCGTCGCGGAAATAGGCCTCGCCATGGCGCTCGAAGATCTCCGGGATGGTCATTTGCGCCGACGTCTCGATCTCGGTGTCGGCATCGACGAAGGGCAGCTTGAGCCTGAGCGCCATGCGGCGGCCGATGGTGGATTTGCCCACTCCCATCATACCGACGAGCACGATCGAGCGCGATCCCAGCGCCGACAGGATGTCGGCTTCGGGCGAAGCTGGTATCGGCAACGCGGCGTCGGACATGTCTCGCTCGATTGGATCCCGCTCGATCTGCCGCAAGGGGCGGCACCGGTTCGGCCACCTATACGACCCCGGAAGGGGCCTCGCCAGAGGACTCTTGCCACGAAACGGCGAACATGTTGGATGATTTCATTGGTTAATTTGGCCGCCCGAGACCTTCTCCCGAGACCTTGCCCGATGCCCAGCCTGTTCCGCTTCCTGACGGTCGTCGCCGTGCTCGCCGGCATCGTCTATGGCGTGGTGTTCGCGCTGGCCAACTTCGTCACGCCCAAGTCGCGGGAAATGACGGTGACGATCCCGCCGGATAAATTTCTCAAGAAATAGGAGCTAGCCTGACGGGCATGCGCAACTCGCCCTCAGACGCCAGGCTCACCGGCCTGTTCCTCGACATGCTCGCGGCGGAACAGGGCGCCGGGCCCAACACGCTCGACGCCTATCGCCGCGACCTCACCGACTTCTCGGAGTTTCTGGGCCGTGTCGGCCGCAGCTTTACCGATGCCGAGACGCAGACGCTGCGCGATTATCTCGCCGATCTCGACAGCCGCGGCTTCAAGTCCACCAGCGTGGCGCGGCGGCTGTCGGCGCTGCGGCATCTCTATCGCTTCCTGCTCAACGAGCGCATCCGGGCTGAGGATCCCGCCGCGATCCTGTCAGGTCCCAAGCGCGGCCGCGGCCTGCCGAAAGTGCTGTCGATCTCCGATGTCGACCGCATGCTTCGCCGCGCCAGGGAATTGAGCGAGGCGGAGGATGCCTCGCCGGCGAAGCGGCTGCGGAGCTTGCGGCTCTATTGCCTGCTCGAAGTGCTCTACGCCACCGGCCTGCGCGTCTCCGAGCTGGTGGCGCTGCCGCGCTCGGCGGCCAAGCGCGATGCGCGCATGATCGTGGTGCGCGGCAAGGGCAACAAGGAGCGCCTGGTGCCGCTCAACGAGGCCTCGCGGCAGGCGATGGCGGATTACCTTGCGGCGACGGAAGCTGCAAAGGCGGACAAGAAAAACAGCGTGGCCGCCTCGAAATGGCTGTTTCCCTCCTTCGGCGAGAGCGGACACCTGACGCGGCAGCATTTCGCCCGCGACCTCAAGGAGCTCGCAATCGCCTCGGGCCTGCAGGCCCGGCTGGTGTCCCCGCACGTGCTGCGCCACGCCTTCGCCAGCCACCTCCTGCACAATGGTGCGGACTTGCGCATCGTGCAGACCCTGCTCGGCCACACCGATATTTCCACCACCCAGATCTACACCCATGTGGTCGAGGAGCGGCTGAAGAGCCTGGTGCGCGACCTGCACCCGCTGGCGGAGAAGTAAACAGCTCTCGTGCCCCGGACGCGGCGCAGCGTTCCGGCGATGCGAAGCATCGTCCAGTACGGTGCGACGCAGAGCCGGGGCCCATGCCGCGCTGGGTCCCGGCTCTGCGCAGCAGCGCTGTAGAAGCGCTGCAGCGCGTCCGGGACACGAGAGCCGGGCCGGGACGACCCATGAAACCGCCTTGACTTCGGCCACATCTCCGCAGAAAGAGCCGTGGCCTCTCGCATGATTTGGCTCCGCGCCAGCAGCGCACAAGCCAAACCATTGACAACGCTGCACTTCTTCCCACGGCCCCGACCTCGCTTCGCCTCTTAGCCCCGTCCCCCTATATTGAGTTGATGCAAGACCAGATGCGCAGCTATCTCGACTTCGAAAAGCCGGTCGCCGAGCTCGATTCCAAGCTCGACGAGCTCAGGACGCTGGCGGCCTCCGGCACGGATATCGCTGACGAGATCGGACGGATCGAGGACAAGGCGGCGCAGGCGCTGGCCGACCTCTATGAGAACCTGACGCCGTGGCAGAAGACGCTGGTGGCGCGGCATCCGCAGCGGCCGCATTTCAACGACTTCATCAAGGGCCTGATCACCGAATTCACCCCACTCGCCGGCGACCGCAAGTTCGGCGAGGACGAGGCGCTGGTCGCCGGCTTCGGCCGCTTCCGCGGCGAGCCGATCTGCGTGATGGGCCAGGAAAAGGGCGATTCCACCGAGAGCCGCATCCGGCACAATTTCGGCATGGCGCGGCCCGAGGGCTATCGCAAATGCGTGCGGCTGATGGAGATGGCCGAGCGGTTCGGCCTGCCGGTGCTGTCGCTGGCCGATTCCGCCGGCGCCTATCCCGGCATCGGCGCCGAGGAGCGCGGCCAGGCCGAGGCGATCGCCCGCTCGACCGACGCCTGCCTGGCGCTGAGCGTGCCGAACGTCGCGATCATCACCGGCGAGGGCATGTCCGGCGGCGCCATCGCCATCACCACCGCCAACAGGGTCCTGATGCTGGAGCACGCGATCTACAGCGTGATCTCGCCGGAAGCGGCGTCCTCGATCCTCTGGCGCGACGGCACCAAGGCGCAGGAAGCCGCCAACAACATGAAGATCACCGCCCAGGACATGCTCCGTTTCGGGGTGATCGACCAGATCCTGAAGGAGCCGGTCGGCGGCGCCCACCGCGACCCCGCCGCCATGATCGCCACCACGGGCGAGGCCATCGCCAAAGCCTTTGACGAGCTGCGCGGCCTCGACGGCGACGCCATCCGCAAGCAGCGGCGGCAAAAATTCCTCGATATCGGCCGCAAACTGGGCTGATTCGGGCTGGTTTGGTGCCGCAATGGCGGTGCGCTCCCGGGGGAGGGTTGGGGAGAGGGTTGTCTCCTCTCGCGACACTCCCATTGCGGCGCGAGCCCCCTCCCGGCCTCCCCCGCAAGCGGGGGAGGTGAAGAGCGAGCCGGTAACCCCGCATTAACCCTTTTTTTGCCCAAATCGGCGATCTCTGTGGTGGTCTGGCCACATGGTCCAAGTTCCGGCCCAGTTTAAGTCTCTGTTGACCACACCTTTGGGCCAACGCCCTCGTGATCCCCGCTCGGGTTGCGACCACATGACCCAGAGGTTAGAATTTTAATCAATGGCTTCAGGGCACAAGCGCTGGGGCGTGAGCTGAAAAAGCCCGTCACCGACGGGTCCGGTTCGCCGGTCGGATCATGCGCCAAACGAATTGGGGTTCGCGCATCAATGCCCGGCACGGTGTGGGGTCCATCTTGATTTCTCGTTCGCTTGCTCGCGCGCTCTTGGCTTCGGTTGCGCTGATGACGGCCGGCGGTCTGCTGGCCGGCTGCAACACCGACCAAGTCTCGCTCGCGACCAATGCCAAGGCCAATCAGCCGGTGCCGCCGAAGCTGCTCGCCGCGATGGCCGAGAAGGACATGGATCTGCAATCGCCGATCCTGGTGCGGCTGTTCAAGCAGGAGGCCGAGCTCGAGATCTGGAAGCAGACCCGCTCCGGCCAGTTCGCACTGCTCAAGACCTATCCGATCTGCCGCTGGTCGGGCGATCTCGGCCCCAAGGTGCGCGAAGGCGACCGCCAGGCGCCGGAAGGATTCTACTCGATCAATCCGAGCCAGATGAATCCGCAATCGGCCTATTACCTCTCCTTCAACACCGGCTATCCGAACGCGTTCGACAAGGCGCTGGGCCGCACCGGCTCGCAGCTGATGGTGCACGGCGACTGCTCCTCGCGCGGCTGCTACGCGATGACCGACGAGCAGATCGCGGAGATCTATTCGCTCGGCCGCGAATCCTTCTTCGGCGGCCAGAAGGCGTTCCAGCTGCAGGCCTATCCGTTCAAGATGACGCCGGTGAACATGGCCCGGCACCGCAACAATCCGAACATGCCGTTCTGGAAGATGATCAAGGAAGGCTATGATCATTTCGAGGTGACGCGGCAGGAGCCGAAGGTCGATTTCTGCGAGAAGAAGTACGTCTTCGACGCGGCGAAGCCGGCGGACGCCAGGCGCGACCCGGTGTTCGACGCCTCGGCCAAGTGCCCGGCCTATGTCATCCCCGAGGACATCGTCGCCGCGGTGCGAGGCAAGCAGGCCAAGGACGAGGCCGAATACGCCAGGCTCGTCGCCAAGGGCACGCCGGTGGCGCGCATGAACACCGGCATCGATGGCGGCATGAACAAGGTGTTCGCCGCCAAGATTCCGGAAGGCTCGACCGGCCTGTCCGAGGGCGCCGAAGGCACCACGCTGCAGATGCTGGCGATGGCCAAGGCGCCCGGCACGATCCCCAGCCACGTCAATCCGCCGAAGCCGAATCTCGACGCGGTCGCGTCAGCGCCCGCGCCGCAGGACGAGCCGGTGGTGGCCGTGCCCGCGAGCACCCGCGTCGCGTCGGTCCAGCCCGTGGAAAAGTCCCAGGACAAGTCGCAAGAGAAATCCGGCTTCTTCTCGAACCTCGGCCGCAAGATGGGCATCGGCTCTTCCGACACCACGGCGACCACGCCGCCGCCGCAAGCCACCGCATCCGTCGCCCCGGCCGCCACGACCACGACACCCCCGACCGCGGCGTCGCGGCTCAAGGCCGCCGTGAGCCGGTTCGTGCCCGGGCATGACAAGTCGAAGGATGCCGTGAAGGATGCGCCGAAGCCGGCCGTTGCGGCTGCCAAACCGGCCGAGCCCGCCAAGCCAGACACCCGCCTCGCCCAGACCCGGCCGGCGCTGAAGCCGTCGGTGAGCGACGGCGCCGGTGAAGCCACGCAGATCATGGGCGCCGCGCCGATAGTGTCATCGAACTCGTTCGACAGCCGGTTCTCGGCGGTGAAATAGGCGGGCGGGAGGCTTACTCCCGCTGTGTCGGCAACCCGAGGCCGCGTCCGGTTTCACATGGCTTGATCTTCATCCAGAACGCCAGAGGCGGCGAGCCGGACGCTGAGGAAATTGTAAAGCTTGTTCGGGCAACCGCATCAAATGTCGTATTGGGCCAGCAGGCCGCATTCCTAGGATGCCGGTTGCGCTTCCGGCAGCTTCCAGCTTCCGTCCAGGATCTCCTTGCGGGGCCTGTACAGGCGCATCGTGAAGTTCCAGCCGGCCACGATCGGCAGACAGTTCGGTGTCGCCTTTCCGCAGCCGCCGAACTGGATCACGTAGGCGCCGCTCGCATCCGGCTTGGCCGTCAGGTTGTTGAATGAGTAGGCGCCGCGTTCGTTCTTCTGGAAGAATCCCTTCCCGTTGTAGACGCTGATCGACCAGAAGCCGTCGACCGGTACGTCCTTGAGCGTGAGGCGATAGACCGTCTTGCCGTCGTTCTTCGGCGGATAGAGGCTCTGGTAATCGGCCGCATAGCGCGGGTTGCCGCCCCAGCCGATCGCCGTGCCGATGAGATGGTCGATCGGGTCGACTTCGTCCTTCCTGCCGAAGCGATCGACGACGCTGCCCAACGAGCCCAGGGTTTCGAGCGCGGACCTAACCTTGGCCAGCGAAGCCTGGTCCCAATTCGGCACCTCGAACTTGCCCATGCCTGCCTGCCGCACCTCGATCGCGTCCTGCACTCCATTGGCGGCCTTCACGTCCTGAGGGTCATCCGAGTTGGCCAGCGTGCGG
This sequence comes from Bradyrhizobium sp. WBOS08, assembly GCF_024585125.1. Classification (NCBI taxonomy): domain Bacteria; kingdom Pseudomonadati; phylum Pseudomonadota; class Alphaproteobacteria; order Hyphomicrobiales; family Nitrobacteraceae; genus Bradyrhizobium; species Bradyrhizobium sp. WBOS08. The sequence goes on from NZ_CP028988.1 coordinate 2,167,698, forward strand.
ATGATGACGTAGACGTAGCGGGTGCCGACCTTGGTCTTGTCGTAGTTGAAAGTGCCGGGCCCGTAGGCCACCTCGGTCGTGTAGTGATCCTGCGAGATCACCTGCATCGACATGAAGCGCTTGCCGGCGTCCGGCAACTTGATGGTGAGCGGTCCGGCGTCCAGGTCGAACACGCCGGAGGAGTACAGCGTGTCGCGGTTCATGCGCACCACATCCTGCTTGTCGATCGAAGCCATTTCGCGCCGGTGCCTGAGCTTGCCGAAGGCGCCGTCGTCCATTGCGGCCTTCCGGAAATAGAGGTCTGTCTCCGCCCGGACGAAGTTGTGGACGTTGACCGCGTTGGGTTTGGCACCTTGAGCGATTGCCGCATTTGCCGAGGCCAGCAGCGCCAGGGCCAATATCGGACCGAGCGGAGATTTCATCGCCAACGACTCCTTACTTTGACGGCGCCTTGGGGACGCCGAGCTCCTCGTCGACCTCGTCCTCGAACGCACGCTTCTTGCCGGCGATGAAGCGTCTGTAGCCCTCCGGATCGATCCAGGCGTTGATGCCCTCGGTCTCCGCCCGCTTCTGCTTGCCTTCCAGGTCGTAATACTCGTTGTGCTGCGCCAGCCAGATGTCGGGCTTGATCATCTCCAGCGCGTGGTGCGTGTTGCGGTAGTCCTCGGTGATGCCGGGGTACGAAGGGTTCTTCGCCACGCGGTAGCCGGGGTTGAAGCCTGCGCCGTCCGGAAACGCCACCACGTAGGCCTTGCCGTCGACGACCAGGTTCGCGATCCAGGTGGTGGCGCCGCGGGTGTGGCCAGGGGTGTGGTAGGCCGTCAGCAGCACGTCGCCCAGCTTGACGGTGTCGCCGTCGCGCAGAACGCGGTCGACCTTCACGCCTTCATAGGTCAGATCGTTGCCGTACTTGAAGTCGTCGCGGTCGTCGCTCTCCATCGCGGCGACATCGTCCTTCATGACGGCCAATTGCGCTCCCGTCAGCTTCTTCATGAAGGCGAAGGCCCCGGCATGATCGATGTGGGCATGGCCGTTGATCATGATCTTGACGTCTTCCGGCTTGAAGCCGAGCTTGCGGATCGACTCTACGATCATCGGCCCCGACGACGGCATGCCGGTGTTCATCAGGATGCTGCCCTGGGACGTAGTAAAGAGGAAAACCCCCAGTCCCTTGGTGCCGACGAAGTAGATCGGTCCAACGATCCTGACGGGTTCGGCCGGCTCCTCCCATTTCAGCGCCTTCTTCGCCAGCGTGATGAAGAGGTTGTTGTTGTTGGCCAGTTGCTCTTTCGTCGGAAGCTCAGGAGGGAGCGCTTGTGCCATCGCATGTGCCGATGCGAGAAGAGCAGCAGCGCTCAGAATTGCACCAATTCGAGTTGGCGAAGCCATTTCAACCCCACGGAACTGGTATCCGGTTGTTCAAGCATAAGCTGAATAATGGCTAATGGAAGGTATTTCGAAGCTGTAGCGGTAAGAGCCCGCTGGTCATCCAATCCTATCGGGGTTCATTTTCGACGGATTCGGCGGGCAATTGAGAACAATGACTGCCGATCTAGGCTCCGCAGTTCGACGTCGCCAACATAATTCGCTTTACCCGAAGCCCGACACACCCTATACTCCCTTGCCATCTCATCCTGCCGGAAGGGGCGGGTCGCGATCGTCACGGTTCGTGGGGTGAGTTGCGGTGGACGCGGGCGGTCTGGCGCCAAGTGCGGTCGCAGGGCGGGTTTCCCCCGTGAGCGATCAGCGGGCGCGTGTACGACAGGCCGGTCGCGTACGGCAAAATCGTGTGGTCCTGACGCCCGCTGGCTGGCGTCAAGTCCTGCAGTGACGTGGCGGTCCAACCGGACGCGCGCATCAGCGATCTGCAGGGCGACGGGGGCAAAAGTGCATCGCTCCCCGGGGAGAGCGCGACATAAGCCGTAAACCCACTGCGCAGGGAAGGCCGGTTATCGGGCTGCACCTGTGTCTCCCCCTGTGAGCGTCTATCCACGCATCATTGCACAGGGGCTCTCGGGTGCCAGCCGGTACCCGGCCTTCCCTGCGCCCTTCCGATTTTCTGGGCGCGAGACTGAAGCAAGACCCGGGCGAATGCGCCGCGGGATCGCGATGTCGCGTCGGCTGTTTGACAGTTAAAGCAAGGACGTGATGCCGCCGCAGCCTCCGCTGTCATTCCCCGCGCAGGCGGGGAATCCAGTATTCCAGAGACAGCAGTGATTAAACCGTGAGGCCGCGGCGTACTGGATGCCCCGCCTGCGCGGGGCATGACAATTGAGGTCGGAGTGTGAGTACCCGCACTTTACCCCGCGCGACGTCCTACGGCGCCAGATACCGCATCAGCTCCGGATTGCCCCGCACCTGCCCCGCCTCGCCTTGCAGCGCGACGCGGCCGCGGTCGAGCACGTAGGCGTAGTCGGCGACGCGGAGCGCCAAATCGAGATGCTGCTCGACGATGATGACGGCGATCTCCTTCGCGAGCTCGATCAGGCGCTCGGTGATCTCCTCGATCACGCCGATCCAGACGCCTTCGGTCGGCTCGTCCAGCAGCAGCAGCTTGGGATCACCGAGCATGGCGCGGCCGATCGCGAGCATCTTGCGCTCGCCGCCGGAGAGCGTGCCGGCGGGCTGGTCGAGGCGCTGGCCGAGCTTCGGGAAGATCGTCAGCACGCGATCGACTGCCGAAGCATCCTTCTTCGCCAGCGAGCCGACCGCGAGATTGTCGCGCACCGACAGGCGGGCGAACACCGAATGCTCCTGCGGCACGTAGCCGATGCCGGCGCGCACCCGTTCCTGGGTTGCGCGGCGGCTGATGTCGCGGCCGTCGAAGGCGACCTCGCCCTTCCAGGCCGGCAGCTCGCCGACGATGGTCTTCATCAGCGTGGTCTTGCCGGCGCCGTTGCGCCCGAGCACGGCGACGCCGCCGCGCCAGGGAATGCCGAGCGTGACGTCGAACAGGACCTGGCTGCGGCCATAGCCGGCGTCGAGATGCTTGATGTCCAAAAATTCAGGCACGGCGCAGATAGATCTCCTGGACGGCTTTGTTGGCCTGGATCTCGGACACGGTGCCCGAGGCCAGCACCCTGCCCTGGTCGAGCACGGTGAGACGATCGCAGATGTCGCGGATGAAATCGAGGTCGTGCTCGACGATGACGAGGGAGCAATGCTGCTTGATCGGCTGCAGCAGCTCGCCGGTGACGCGACGCTCCTCCAGGCTCATGCCGCCGGTGGGCTCGTCGAGCAAAAGAAGTTTAGGCTTGCCGGCGAGCGCCATCGCGATCTCCAGCCATTGCTGCTGGCCGTGCGACAGCGCGGCCGCGGCCTCGAAGGCGCGGTCGGCGAGGCGAAACTGCGTCAGCATGGTCATGACCTGGTCGTGCAGCGCGCCCCTGGTGCGCGAGAACACCAGGTCGAACAGCGAGGACTGCGCCTGCAACGCGAGCAGGATGTTGTCGTACAGCGTCAGCGACGGCAGCACGGATGTGATCTGGAATTTCAGGCTCATGCCGGCGCGTGCGCGCTCGGTCGGCGTGAACGCGGTGATGTCGGTGTTGACGAAGGAGACCTTGCCTTGCGTCGGCACCTCGGCGCCGGCGATGCACTTCATCAGCGTGCTCTTGCCGGAGCCGTTGGGTCCGATCAGGCCGTGGAACTCGTTCTCGCCGACGGTCAGCGCCGCGTCGTCGAGCGCGGTGAGCTTGCCGAAAACCTTCTTGATGCCGGCGGCTTCAAGGAGCATCGCGCGTCTCCTTGACGTTTTCCTTGGGTCTCGCGCCGAAGCTGCCGACCCGTTCGCGCTCGCCAAGGAGGAAGCTGATCAGGCCGAGCGGGCGGAACAGGATCACGAGCAGCAGCAGCAGTCCCAGAATGATCGGCCAGATGTCGCGGTAATTGTCCGAGAGCCAGAAGCTGACGCCCTCGACGATCACGGCACCGATCACGGCGCCGATCAGCGTGCCGGAGCCGCCGAACAGCACGTAGAGCACCACTTGCGTCGAGACCACGACGCCGACCATGTTGGGCCAGACGAAACCTTCGTGGAAGGCATAGAGGCTGCCGGCGAGGCCCGCCACGGCGCCGCCGATGGTGAAGATGATCGCCTTCAGGTGCTGCACCTTGTAGCCGAAGAAGGCGATGCGCTGCTCGTTCTCGCGCAGGCCCGCGAGCGCGAGGCCGAATTGCGAACGCACCAGGAAGCGGCAGAGCAGGTAGACGGCGACGAGAATGCCGAGCACCAGATAATAGAACGCCGGCCCTTCGGTGAAATCGTAAGCACCCAGCGACATCGGCGCGATCGAGGGGATGCCGTTCTGGCCGCCGAGATAATACCAGCCGCGCGCGAGGCGATCTGCGGCGTAGGAGCCGGTCAGCGTGCCGAGCGAGACGAAGATCACGCTGGAGGGATGCCGACCCAGCAGCAGGAAGCCGCCGAGCAGCAGCGCGAAGGCAAGTCCGATCAGCGTGCCCGCCGGCAGCACCAGGAAGATGTTGGTGACGTTGAGGTCGCGCGCGAGCAGTGCGACGCCATACCCGGCCGAGCCGAAGAACAGCGCCTGGCCGAAGCTCATGATGCCGGCATAGCCCCAGACCAGGTCGAACGACAGCGCGAACAGCGCCAGGATGATCACGCGCGTCGCGAACACGGTGAGATAGTCCTGCAGCACCAGCGGCGCGAGCAGCGCCGCGACCAGCACGACGGCCTCGACGATCGGCAGGATCTTCCGTCCCGCCCTGACGCGATCCCTGGCCTGCCCCGCCGCTGCGCCCTCAGCCATCGCACCGTCCGCTTCGTCACCCATGTCGGTGGCGATGGCTTCTCTTACCACACTCATCGGCTTCAGCATTCCACGTTAAGCATTGAGAGGTCAGTCCGCGTTGGTTCACCTCTCCCCAGCGGGGAGAGGTCAGATTGTGCCTGGCGATGCGAAGCATCGTCCGGAGCAATCCGGGTGAGGGACCGCGGCATCGAGCGAGACCTGATCCCCTCACCCGGATCGCATCTTGCGATGCGATCCGACCTCTCCCTCCGGGAGAGGTGAAGATCAGCACTCCTTGGGATCGACGAGGCCGGCGCTGCGGGCGACGATCTCGTAATTCCCGCCCTTGGCGACCGCGGTGTACATCTTCATCTTGCAGTGCCGTTTGCCGGGGACCATCTCGGCAGGCCCGCCCGGACCTTCGGCAATCTTGGCATGGTCGAGCGCGGCGGCGACCGACTCGCGGTCGATCTTGCCGGCTTCCTTCACCGCGGCTTCCCACAGCTTGAGGCCGCGATAGGTGCCGGTCGCGGCACTGCCGGCCGCGAACAGGAAGTTGCCGGGGAAATCCTTCTCGTACGCCGCCTGGATTTTTGCGTCGAACGGGTTCTCCTTGGTCAGCACCTTGAAATAGTCGAGACAGCTGGCAAGGCCTTCGATCTCGGCCGCCTGATTGATGTTGAGCGTGTTCTCGTCATAGTAGACGCAGGCGAGGCGCCCACCGTTCTTGAGGAAGCCGGCTTCATAAAGCTGCTTGAAGAACGGGCCGACGCCGGGCGGGATGACGGTATTGAAGACGACGTCGACCTTGTTGGAAATGATGCGATTGACCGTCGCGGAGAAATCGACCTGGTCGAGCGGGTAATATTCCTCGAACACGACCTCGCCGCCGTTCGCCTCGATCACCTTGCGGGCGTAGACGTTGAGCGTGTGCGGCCAGACGTAATTGGCGCTCGGCAGCGCGAACTTCTTGCCGCCGTTCTTGATCAGCCAGGGGATGAACTCGTCGCATTGCTGCGCCGGCGTCGGCCCAGTGCAGAACAGGTAGGGCGTGCACTCCTTGCCCTCGTAGAGCTGCGGATAGATGTAGAGCGTCTTGCCGCGCGCCACGATCGGATCCTTGATCGCGTTGCGCATCGAGGAGGTGATGCCGCCCAGCACCATGTCGACCTTGTCGCGCTGGATCAGCTTGCGCACATTGCCGACGGCGACGGACTCGTTGGAGGCGGTGTCCTCGATATAGAGCTCGAGCGGACGGCCGAGCAGGCCGCCGGCGGTGTTGATCTCCTTGATCACCATCTTGGCGACGTTGGCGTCGGCATTGCCGGCATAGGCGATCGGACCGGTGAGGTCGGTGGCGATGCCGACCTTGATCGGGGCCTCGGCCGCGTTGGCCCAGGGCGCCGGGATCACCCAGCTTCCGACCCCGGTCGCGACCGCACCGGACGCAAAGGCGAAATTGGAGAGGAAGCGGCGGCGTGAGAGCTGAGTGCGATCGAACATGCGATTAAACCCCTTTTCCAGCGATGAGGCCCTGCGGGCGGAATTTGATGAAGACAATGGCGAGCACGAAGACGAGCACGTCGGCGACGACGGGCGCCATGATCCACGGCAGCGCGGCGCTGAGCGTGCCGATGACGCCGGCACCCGCGACCGGCCCGATGAAGGAGCCGACGCCGCCGACCATGACCGCGACAAAACCCTGGATCAGGAAGCGCAGGCCGAGATCGGCATAGAGGCTGAACACCGGGACGATCAGCGCACCGGCGAGCCCCGCAAGTGCGGAGCCGAATGCGAAGGTGGCGCCGTACATCAGCGGCGTGGAGATGCCCGAGGCCCGCGCCAGCGAGGGATTTTCCAGCGTCGCGCGCATGCGCAGGCCGAAGCTGGTGCGCGACAGCAGCAGGTAGCAGCCCGCCATCACCAGCAGCGTGATGACGATGATGGTGAAGCGCCAGGCCGAGATGTGCATGGCGCCGATGTCGATCGAACCGCCGATCGGCTCGGGCACGGTGAGGTAGAAGCCGCCGATCAGCCCGCGCACGGATTCGCGGATGATCAGGCCGAGCGCATAGGTGCCGAGCATGGCGACGATCGGCGCGGCATAGAAGCGGCGGATGATCAGCGCCTCCAGCGCGAAGCCGAGCGCGCCGACCACGAAGGGCGCCGCGACCATGCCGGCCCAGATCGGCATGCCCTTGGCGTAGGCGAGATAAGTGATGTAGGCGCCGAGCAGGACGAACTCGCCCTGCGCGAAATTGAAGATGCCCATCATGCTGGCGATGATCCCGAGCCCCAGCACGATCAGGACGATGATCGCGCCGAAGCTCAGGATCTCGAACGCTGCGACGAACGCGTTAGCCATGCGTGGCGTTTCCAGCGGTCTGCATCGATGCTCCGCTCACATCTTCTTCCAGTCGCCGATCTGCTCGAAGGCGTGGGCGGCGCGATAGATGGTGGATTCCTCGAACATGCGGCCGACCAGCATCAGGCCGATCGGCAGGCCGTCGACCATGCCGCAGGGCAGCGACATCGCGGGATGATGGGTGATGTCGAACGGCGCGGTGTTGGAGATCATCTCCAGCGCGCGGGCGACGTATTCCTCGCGGCTGGCGTTGGGCTCCGGCAGCTTGGTCGCCTTCATCGGCGTCGTGGGCATCAAGAGCAGATCGTAGTCCTTGAAGGCCTTGTCGTAGGCGGCGGTCAGCCGGCGCGAGATGTTGAGCGCCTTGCCGTAGAAGCGCGGACCGAAATTGTTGTTGATGTAGGTGCCGAGCATCATGAACAGCTTCGTGGTCTCCGACAGCGAATCCGCCTGCCGGCGCCAGCCGCGATGGAAATCCATCAACGAGGTCGAATAGAGATCGCCGCGGGACAGGCCGTAGCCGTCGCCGAACATCATGGTCTGGGTCAGGCCTTCGGTCCCGATCGGGGTCCAGATCGCGCCGCCCAACAGATGCATCGGGATCGAGACCGTCTCGACGGTGGCGCCGAGGTCCTTGAAGCGCTTGGCGGCCTCGCGCACGCTTTCATTGACGGCGGCTTCTGCGACCGGCTGCTCAAAGCCTTCCTTGACGATGCCGATCTTCATGCCCTTGACGCCCTGGCCGAGCGCCTTGGTGTATTCCTCGACCTTGGGCGCCTTGATGCGCGGATCGTATCCGTCGTCGCCGGCGAGCACTTCGAGCAGCAGCGCATTGTCGGCTACGGTCGCCGTCATCGGGCCGGTATGGTCGACATAGATCTCGATCGGCATGATGCCGGTGTAAGGGACGAGGCCCCAGGTCGGCTTCATGCCGTAGGTGCCGCAGAACGAGGACGGCATGCGGATCGAGCCGCCCTGATCGCCGCCGATCGCCATGTCGACCTCGCCGAGCGCGACCACGACGCCCGAGCCCGACGACGAGCCGCCGGCGGAGTAGCCCATCTTGTGCGGATTGTGCACCGCTCCGTAGGAGTTGGTGTGGCTGCCGCCGGACAGGCAGAAGTGCTCGCAATGCACCTTGCCCTTGATTTCCGCGCCGGCATCGAGCATGCGCGTGACGATGGTGGCGTCGAAATCGGGCACGAAGCCTTCCAGCGTCGAGGAGCCGTTGGTCATGGGCACGCCGGCCAGCATGATGTTGTCCTTCAGCGCGACGGTCTTGCCCTTGAGCTTGCCGCTGGCGGCGCCTTTCACGGTCGACTTGCGGTACCAGGCATTGCGCGGATTCTCTTCGGCCGAGGGGCGATAGCCCGGCGTGCGCGGATATTTCACCTCCGGCAACTCGTCCGGCATCGTGGCAACGAGATTGTAGGCTTCGATCGACCCCTGCATCAGGCCGCGAAACGAGGCGACGTCGTCATCGGTGAGCGAAAGGCCGCACTGCTCGGCGACACTGCGGAGCTGGGCTGGCGTGGGAAGGGCAACTGTCACGGCGCTCTCCTTGAGGCTTCTTGATCCCTGGCACTGGACGGAAGCCGCTCGCTCGCGCCTTGCAGGTCGCGGGCCAACCGGCTTCACTCCGTTACTAGAGACGGAAATATTTTCCTTTTCAAGTATTATTTCGCGACATCGCTGCGGCGCGTCGGCAGGGGCCGCTCAGAGCGTCTTGAGGATCCTGAAGTCGAGGCCGTCGGCCTCGGCGAGATACATCGGCATCTCGGCGCGGCCGTCGCGCAGTGTCACCGGACCGCGGCCGGCCGTATAGACGGTGTTGCGCGCGGCCTTGAGCAGCGGACGAAAGGCCAGCGAGCCTGCGCGATGGGCCACCGATTCCAGGAAGCGCAACCCCTCATAGTTCGACTGGCCGACGGAGCCGACCGGCGGCGCGTTGGCCCCGAACATGGCCTGGTAACCGCTGAGGAACTCGTCGTTGGCGTGCGAGGCCATGCAGTTGAAATAGCCGGACGCACAGAACAGATTCTCGGTGTTGTCGGCGCCGATGCCGAGCAGCACGGTCTCGTCCATCGCGCCCGCGAGCCGCAGCGTCGACGTCGCGAGGCCCGCCTCCGCGAAGGCGCGATTGAAGGTGATGCTGTCGGTGCCGATCAGCGAGATCAGCACCACGTCGGGCCTTGCCGCACGGATGCGCGCCAGATGCGGCTCGTGATTGTCCTCGCCGACCGGCACGAACTCCTCGCCGACCATCTGGCCGCCCGCCTCCTTGATGTAGCGCTTCACCGCGCGATGCGACTGCCAGGGCCAGACGTAGTCGCTGCCGATCAGGTACCAGCGTGCCGCCTTCTTGACGTCGGCGAGCCAGTGGATGGAGGGCCGGCTCTGCCAGCGCGGCGTCTCCCCGATCGCCATCACCCCCGGCGTGCGCTCGCCGCCTTCGTAGACCGGGGTGTAGATGTATGGGATGCGGTTGCCGGTGACCTGGCGCAGCGCGACGCGAACGGCACTGATGTGCGAGCCCATGATCAGGTCGACCTCGTCGAAGGCGATCGCCTGCTCGGCGCGGCGCACCACCTCCTCGATCGGACCGCCGGAATCGTAGATCGACAGCTCGAGCTCGCGGCCCAGAATGCCGCCGCGCTTGTTGATCTCGGCGACCGCCAGCATCGCGCTGTTGGTGGAGGTCGGACCCCAGATCCCGGGCGAGCCGGTGAAGGTGAGGAAATTGCCAATGCGCAGCTTGTTGCGCGCGCCGCGGCGCCTCATGACGTGGGCGTCATATGGCGACAGGTCGAAATCCGCCGCCGAGGACGACAAATTCCTGAACAGCAAGAACGGCGGCAACGCCGAGCCGCCGTGAGCCGGGAAGTTCACCGTCGCGCGCACGCCAACTCCTGTCTGAGACCAGACCTGAAAGCACATTCTTCGAGCGGTCGCGGCATCCGCCCCTTTGTTGGGCAATGATCCTATTTTGAAAATATTGAATATTCAAGAATTGAAGTGCATATAGATGCAGCATCGATTGCAAGACATTCACTCATTTGGGTCAAGGCGAAGTCTCAGCCGTGGCAAAACCGCCGAAACAGAATTCCCCGATCACCGAACACCTCGCTTATTTGCTCGCGCAAGCCAACCGGGAAATCAACCGGCAACTCGAACTGCGGTTGAGCAAGGAGGGGGTTCCCGTCGAGCAATGGCGCATCTTGAAGGTGCTGTCGGACGGCAACGGCCATTCGATGGGCGAGCTCGCAGAGGCCGTGCTGCTCAACCATCCGACGCTGACCAAGATGATCGACCGCATGGTCTCGGACACGCTGGTCTATCGCGTCCAGGATCCGAACGACCGCCGCAAAGTGCTGATGTTCATCTCCGACCGCGGCAAGGTGCTGTGCAAGAAGCTCAACTCGCTCGCGGTGGACCAGGAGGAGCACATCCTGGAGAGCTACGGCGACAAGTCGACCAGCGAGCTCAAGCGGCTGCTCGAGAGCCTGATCGACAGCTCCAATTAGGCTCGCCCTCGAGGCCAGGCTGAGATGAGCAGGCGCCGCATTTGCATCATCGCCAGCACGAGAGGCGATAGCGCTGGCCGTTCCATGTCGTCCAGCCAGCGGCCCTGTTGCTGACCGGTTTGGCTAGATACCATTTATTGCCATCGGCATGGTTGAAATACAGGCCGCCCTTCGTTCCGCTGCGTGGATTTGTCAACTTCACCCATCGCGAGCCATTGTCTGAGAAGCTACCTGCCCAGCGTGCTCCCGAACTGCTGGTGCAAGTGTCGCCGTCACAGCTTGTCTGAGTGTCGTCCACGGCGGCCCACCTCATCCGGGCCGGCCGGCCATCGATGTTGCAAGACCATGTTCCGCCCCACCATCCGGCGACCTGGCTCGCAGGGGCCGAACCGCAGGCGTAAAGCTGAATGCAAGAAAACAAAAGGCAGTTGGCAGCGCACGTTTAGACATTGTCCGGGCTCCATTTTGTCGGGCCGCGTGATGCGTCTCAATCAGAACACGGATCGAGCTTTGCTGCGGTGATCCAGTTCACAAAGAGCAACGGCAAAAAATTGGGTGGTTTGCCCGGCAGGTTCTCCGAGACACGATCCCGCGCTTTGCCCGAACGCCCGTCAGCTGCGCGCGATGCTGGGCTTCACGCCTTGCTCAGCTGCGCATTTGACGATGGCCGTGCCGAGCGTTCACGTCACACCGAAGTGCCTTGTCGTTCGAATGTCGCTTCGGCATTCCTCGGCAGCTTGTCAGCGAGGCGCTGTGCAAGAAGCTCACCTCGCTCGCGGTAGACCAAGAGGGGCACATCCTGGAGAGCTACGGCGACAAGTCGACCAGCGGGCTCAAGCGGCTGCGGGAGAGTTTGATCGACAGCTCGAATTGAATCTTTGGTGAGAGCAGCGCGTGTGTTGCGGAACTTGACAGCGCCGAGACTCGGGAACAAAAGGCGGAACTTGACGTTGTTCTCGGCTCATACGGCCGTGGAGAGCGCGTCCGCCGAGCGCTCCTGATTGTTCAACCCAGCACGACGTAGCAGATGCCCCCTTCCGTGTTGATTGTCGAAGACGAGATTTTCGTCGCCAGCGACATCGCTCGCATTCTGGAAGACGCAGGCTATCGCGTCGCCGGGATAGCGACGGATCGCAAGGAGGCCTTGGAGGCGGGTCCGAAGGCGCAAATTGCGCTGGTAGACGTCAACCTGAGGGACGGCTCGACCGGACCGCAGATCGCGCTGGACCTTGCGCGGAACTACGGCACCAAGATCGTGTACGTCACGGCAAATCCTGCGCAGATCATGCCGAGGGCGGGCACTGCAATCGGCTTCATCCGCAAGCCCTTTAGTGATGAGGCGATCCTGACGGCGGTCCAGCACGCAGCGGGCGTGCCGGAAGCGCTGCACTCTCCGGACGTCACGTTCTTTGCGGCTGCGGGCGGCTCATCGACGTCTTTGGAATCATAGCCACGGCCCGGAGCCCTTCCGGTCTCCAATCGTAGGCGATTTTCCCACCGAGCTGACTGGACATACTCAAGGCGATCAGCCTGGAGCCAAAGCCTTCGGCCGCCGGCGCCGACCTGATTTGCGGACCGCCAATTTCCGTCCACGCAACGACGACATCATCATCGGTCTCGCTGACGTCGACGGAGACGCGCCCGGCTAGCGTCGAGAATGCGCCGTACTTGGCGGCGTTGGTTGCAAGTTCGTGGAAGGACAGAGCGAGCGGAGTGGCGGAGCGATCGTCGATAGTGACATCATCGCCCGTGATGAGCACCCGCTTGGTCTCCGACTGATAGGCCGACAAGAGTTGCTCCAGAAGACCCTTGAGCGTTGCCTGGGTCGAAGTCGGCCGCGAGCGGGCGCTGTGCGGACGCACGAAATCGTGCGCCTTCGCAAGCGACATGATGCGCGACCGCAATTCGTCCGCAAGTCCCTTGAGCTCCGGATGCGTACGGGTCGACAGGCCGATCAACCCATTGATCACCGAGAAGATGTTCTTGATGCGATGGCTCAGCTCCTGGCTGATCATCTCGCGTTGATCCATCAGGAGTTTCTGCTCGTGGATGTCGGTACAGGTTCCGAACCAACGGGTGATGTTGCCGTCGGCATCCCGCATCGGCAAGGCGCGTCCGAGGGTCCAGCGATAATTGCCCTCGGCATCCCTCAAACGGTATTCGATTTCGTAGGGCTCGCCGGTCCGCAACGCATGCCGCCACCGCTCCCAGGCTCTGTCTTGGTCCTCGGGATGAAACATGCCGTTCCAGCCCTCACCGTCGGTCGAGCCCTCCGGGACGCCCGTAAATTCATACCATCGAGCATTGTAGTAATCGTGATCCCCGTTCGGCAGCGTCGACCACACCATCTGGGGCATGGTGTCGGCCAGTACACGAAACTTCCGCTCAGTTTCAGAAAGCGCCTGCTTCGCAACCGCCTCGCTGGCCTGCTGCCTCTTCGTGGTCTTGCGATGACCCATCGCACCCACAACCTGGCCGGCCATGACACGCAGGCCCTGCTCCTGCAACGGGGTCAGACCAAGCCTTGGCGCGCGATCGATGACGCAGAGTGAGCCGAGCGGAAAGCCGTCATCCGTCAGCAGCGGCGCACCGGCGTAAAAGCGGATGAAAGGATCGCCCCTGACCAAGGGATTGTCCGCGAACCTCGGGTCCACGGCAGCATCGGGCACGACCATCAGATCCGATCCCAGCATGGCGTGCGCGCAGAAAGAAGATTCCCGCGACGTCTCGGATACGTGAAGGCCGTGCTTGGCCACGAAGCGCTGCATCGTGTCCCCGACCACACTGATCAGGCAGATCGGCGCCTCGCACAGCGCCGCAGTGAAGCGGGTCAACTCACCGAAGCTCGCTTCATCGGCAAGACCTTCGAGGTCGAGCGCCTCGATCATCTCGTTTCTGGATGGCGGAAAATCGTCTAAGGAACTCATGAACGGCCTTAACCCCGGCTCCAGCGCAGCCATCGTCGAGCAATACAGCTCGTCATGTGGCCGCCTCCCCACGTTAAGCCGTCCCGACTTGCATTCCGATCGTCACACGGTCAGGCACCGGCGGACATCATTGTCCCGCCTTGAGGGCGAGCGCACACCCACAAGGTGATGACATCATAACAGCAAATGTTAATCCGGGTTCCGGCCGTGCCCACAACGCCGACCGGGCCACGATTGAAACGCCAAGGGCGAGCCGGCCGACTGTCCCCGGCTACGCATACCGCCCGTGGCAGTGCTTGTACTTCTTCCCCGAGCCGCACGGGCAATCCTCGTTGCGGCCGACCTTGCCCCAGCTGGCGGGGTTCTTGGGATCGCGCAGCGCGGCGTCGGAGGCCTGCGCTCCGAGCGTGACGCTCGCGAGCGCCATCTCGTCCTCGCCGGTGTTGGGATCGAACTTGTGCGCCTCCATCGGCGGCAGGACGGGGGCTTCCTGCTCCGGCGGGACGATCTCGACCCGCATCAGCTGCGCGGTGACCGCCTCGCGCAGATGAGCGCTCATCTCCTGGAAGAGATTGAAGGCCTCGGTCTTGTACTCCTGCAAGGGATCGCGCTGGCCGTAACCGCGCAGGCCGATGACCTGGCGCAGATGGTCGAGCATGATCAGATGCTCGCGCCAGAGATGGTCGAGGGTCTGGAGCAAAATGGTCTTCTCGACGTAACGCATCACGTCGGGGCCCCATTGCGCGACCTTGGCCGCCATGTGCTCGTCGGCCCTGGTCTCGATGCGGGAGAGCAGCTCCTCGTCGGCGATGCCCTCTTCCTTGGCCCATTCGTCGACCGGCAGGTCGAGATCGAGCACGCGCTTCAACTCGTCCTTCAGGCCTGCGACGTCCCACTGCTCGGCATAGGCATGCTCGGGCACGTGCTTGGCGACGAGGTCGTCGATGAAGGCGTGGCGCATGTCGGCGACGGTTTCGGCGACGCTCTCGTCCTTCATCAGTTCGACGCGCTGGTCGAAGATCACTTTGCGCTGGTCGTTCTGGACGTTGTCGAACTTGAGCAGGTTCTTACGGATGTCGAAGTTGCGCGCCTCGACCTTCTGCTGCGCCTTCTCCAGGGCCTTGTTGATCCAGGGATGGATGATGGCCTCGCCCTCTTGCAGGCCGAGACGCTGCAGCATGCTGTCGAGACGGTCCGAGCCGAAGATGCGCATCAGGTCGTCTTCGAGCGACAGGAAGAATTTCGAGCGGCCGGGGTCGCCCTGACGCCCGGAGCGGCCGCGCAGCTGGTTGTCGATGCGGCGGGATTCGTGACGCTCGGAGCCGATGATGTAGAGGCCGCCCGGCTTCTTCACGGTCTTGGCCGGCTTGGATCCCTTCGCCGGCTCGATCTCGACCGTCTCCTCGGCCTTCAGCACGATATTGCGGAAGGTCTCGATGTCGGCCTTGATCTGCTCGATCTTCCTGGCCTTCTCCGCTTCGTCGGTAATCCCGGCGGTCTCCTGCTGGATGCGCATTTCCAGCGAGCCGCCGAGCTTGATGTCGGTACCGCGGCCGGCCATGTTGGTGGCGATCGTGATCGCGCCGGGCACGCCGGCTTCGGCGACGATATAGGCCTCCTGCTCGTGGAAGCGCGCGTTCAGCACCGCGAACAGCTTCGCCGGCTTGCCGGCGCGGGCCGCCGCATAGAGCTTGTCGAGGGCGTGCTCCTTGCCGAAGTCGATCTGCTTGTAGCCGTTCTTCCTGAGGAATTCGGCGAGCACTTCCGACTTCTCGATCGAGGCCGTGCCGACCAGCACCGGCTGCAGCCGCGAATTGGCGCGCTCGATCTCGGCGAGGATCGCCTGGTATTTTTCCTGCTGGGTGCGGTAGACCTCGTCGTCCTCGTCGAGACGGGCAACCGACAGATTGGTCGGGATCTCCACGACCTCGAGCTTGTAGATGTCGAACAGCTCGTCCGCTTCGGTTGCGGCCGTGCCGGTCATGCCGGCGAGCTTCTCGTACATGCGGAAATAGTTCTGGAAGGTGATCGAGGCCAGCGTCTGGTTCTCGGGCTGGACCTGGACGTGCTCCTTGGCCTCCAGCGCCTGGTGCAGGCCTTCCGAATAGCGGCGGCCCGGCATCATGCGTCCGGTGAACTCGTCGATGATGACGACCTCGTCGTCGCGGACGATGTAGTCCTTGTCGCGGGTGAACAGCGTGTGGGCGCGCAGCGCCTGGTTGATGTGGTGCACGACGGAGACGTTCTCGACGTCGTAGAGCGACTCGCC
Source organism: Bradyrhizobium sp. WBOS08 (assembly GCF_024585125.1). NCBI lineage: Bacteria > Pseudomonadati > Pseudomonadota > Alphaproteobacteria > Hyphomicrobiales > Nitrobacteraceae > Bradyrhizobium > Bradyrhizobium sp. WBOS08. The sequence continues at coordinate 2,183,537 of NZ_CP028988.1, forward strand.
CTTGAGCTGGCCGGCATCGCGCAGCAGCGTCTCGATCTTCTCCATGCCGCCTTCGGTCAGCGTCACCGTGCGCTGCTTCTCGTCGACGTCGTAGTCGGACTTGTCGAGCTTGGGCAGGAAGCTGTCGATGGTGTTGTAGAAGTCGGAGCGGTCGTCGAGCGGGCCGGAAATGATCAGCGGCGTGCGCGCCTCGTCGATCAGGATGGAATCGACCTCGTCGACGATGGCGAAGAAGTGCGGGCGCTGGACCATGTCCTCGAGCCGGTACTTCATGTTGTCGCGGAGATAGTCGAAGCCGTATTCGTTGTTGGTGCCGTAGGTGATGTCGCAGGCATAGGCTGCCTTGCGCTCGGCATCGTCGAGGCCGTGCACGATCACGCCGGTGGTCATGCCGAGGAAGCCGTAGATCTGGCCCATCCAGCCGGAGTCGCGGCGGGCGAGATAGTCGTTGACGGTGACGACGTGGACGCCCTTGCCGGCGAGCGCGTTGAGGTAGACCGCAAGGGTGGCCACCAGCGTCTTGCCTTCGCCGGTCTTCATCTCGGCGATGTCGCCCTCGTGCAGCACCATGCCGCCGATCAACTGGACGTCGAAATGGCGCTGGCCGAGAGTGCGCTTGGCGGCCTCGCGCACGGTGGCGAAGGCGGGCACCAGGAGATCGTCCAGCGTCTTGCCCTCGGCAAGCTGCTTCTTGAACTCGGCGGTGCGGGCCTTGAGCGCCTCGTCGGAAAGTTTGGAAACCTCGGGTTCCAGCGCGTTGATCGCGTTGACGCGGGACTGATATCCCTTCACCCGCCGGTCGTTGGCGGAGCCGAAAAACTTGCGGGCGAGCGCGCCGATCATGCCTAATTCCTGTGTTCGCGATTTAACCGCGTTGGGCCCGAGAAAGTTGTCACCCGCCTGCCTATCAACTCACCGTGACGCCTGATGGCACCGTCGGCCCGGACTGCGGGGTCGTCCGCCATATGGGTGGGAATTGGGCAAGCCTGGGTTCAACGGCCAAAAACGCAGCAAAATAAACGCCATCGCCATGGTCGCGACCGGGCAGAGATATGGCCCGGTCGGGGCCTTGTCAACGGCGGGCGCATTGCGGCTAATTCATCATTTTGACAGACTTTTCGCGTTGCCAAGCCCCCCTGAATTGGGCGAGTGTCCGCCCCGCTTCGAGCAGCCCCCTGCTTCAACATAAGGATTTTCCATGACCAGCTCGTTCCCGGTAACCACCGGCCAGCGTTTCCGCCTTGCGACCGCCCTGGCTGGCAGCCTTGCCCTGGCGCTGTCGCTGGCGTTCGTGGGCCCGCTCCGGGCCGCCGACGATCCGGTGCTGGCAAAGGTCAATGGCGCGGAAATCAGGAAGAGCGACGTCGCCATGGCCGAGGAGGAGCTAGGGCCGAGCCTCGCCCAGATGGACCCCGCGACCAAGGACGAGAACGTCCTGTCGTTCCTGATCGACATGAAGATCGTCAGCAAGGCTGCCGAGGACAAGAAGGTCGCCGACAGCGAGGAGTTCAAGAAGCGCCTGGCATTCGCCCGCAACCGGCTTCTGATGGACAGTCTGCTCGCGAGCGAGGGCAAGGCCGCCACCACCCCGGACGCCATGAAGAAGGTCTACGAGGAGGCCTCCAAGCAGATCACCGGCGAGCAGGAGGTGCGCGCCCGCCACATCCTGGTCGAGACCGAGGACGAGGCCAAGGCGGTCAAGGCCGAGCTCGACAAGGGCGCCGATTTCGCCGAGCTGGCCAAGAAAAAGTCCAAGGATCCGGGCTCGGCCGATGGCGGCGACCTCGGCTTCTTCACCAAGGAGCAGATGGTGCCGGAATTCTCCACCGTCGCCTTCGCGCTGGAGCCGGGCAAGGTCTCCGACCCCGTGAAGTCGCAGTTCGGCTGGCACATCATCAAGGTCGAGGAAAAGCGCAACCGCAAGGCGCCGGACTTCGAGCAGGTCAAGGCGCAGATCGAGCAATATGTGACCCGCAAGGCCCAGGCCGAGTATGTCGCCAAGCTGCGTACCGAAGCCAAGGTCGAGCGGCTGGACCAGCCGGCGGCGGGCGCCAAGTCCGAAGCCAAACCGGCCGACCCGGCCAAGCCGTCCGACAGCAAGATGGCGCCGCCAGCGAAGAAGTAAGAATTCGCTGTCACTTCGCGTACGCCGAGAGTATCTAACGTCGCAATGGCCGGGGATTCCCCGGCCATCTGCATGTCCAGACCCCAGCAAGGCGCTCCGCGATGTCCTCCTCCGTTTCCCCGCTCGCCCCGAAGACCGTCCCCGATATGCCCATGATCGCTGGCGTCCGCCTGGCGACCGCCGAGGCCGGCATCCGCTACAAGAACCGCACCGATGTGCTGCTGGCGGTGATGGACAAGGGCACCACGGTCGCAGGCGTCTTCACCAAATCGAAATGCCCCTCCGCGCCGGTGGAATGGTGCCGCGCCAAGCTGAAGGGCGGCGGATCTTCTAAAAAGGGATTGGCGCGCGCCCTCGTGGTCAATTCCGGCAATGCCAACGCCTTCACCGGCAAGACCGGCCGCGCCTCCACCGCGCTGACCGCGAAGATCGCCGCCAAGGCGGTCGGGTGCAGCGAAAGCGAGATCTTCCTGGCCTCGACCGGCGTGATCGGCGAGCCGCTGGATGCGACCAAGTTCGACGGCGTGCTCGGCCGCCTCGCCGAGACCGCGGAGCCCGGCGACTATCTCGCCGCGGCCAAGGCGATCATGACCACCGACACCTTCCCGAAAGTCGCGACCGCGACCGTCAAGCTCGGCAAGGCCAAGGTCACCATCAACGGCATGGCCAAGGGCGCCGGCATGATCGCCCCCGACATGGCGACGATGCTGTCCTTCATCTTCACCGACGCGCCGATCGCGCCTGCGGCGTTGCAGGCGCTGCTCAAGGCCGGCGTCGAGGACACCTTCAACGCGGTGACGATCGACGGCGACACCTCGACCTCGGACACGCTGCTGGCCTTCGCCACCGGCGCTGCCGCCGCGCACGGCGCACCAAAGATCAGCCGCGCCAGCGATCCGCGCCTGAAAGCCTTCGTCAAGGCCTTCAACCAGGTGCTCGCCAACCTCGCCGAGCAGGTCGCCCGCGACGGCGAAGGCGCGCGCAAGCTGGTCGAGATCATTGTCGAGGGCGCCAAGACCAAGGCCTCGGCGCGCCGAATCGCGATGTCGATCGCCAACTCGCCGCTGGTGAAGACCGCGATCGCGGGCGAGGACGCCAATTGGGGCCGCGTGGTGATGGCAGTCGGCAAGGCCGGCGAGCCGGCCGATCGCGACAAACTCTCGATTTCGTTCAACGGCATCCGCGTCGCCAAGAGCGGCGCGCGCGATCCGTCTTATGACGAAGCGCAAGTGTCGGAGGCGATGAAGGCGCCGGAGATCGCAATTCTGGTCTCCCTCGGCCTCGGCAAGGGCCGCGACCGCGTGCTGACTTGCGACCTCACCAAGGAATATGTGGCGATCAACGGGGACTACAGGTCGTAGGCCCCCGCCCACTCCTCGCAAGCGGGAGGGTTATCGCATTTGGCTCTGAGCGCGCGCCTCGTCCTTCGAGACGACCTGTTGAAACTAGCGCAACGCACTCGGTCCTCATCCCGAGGGCCCGCCGACGGCGGGCGTCTCGAAGGATGGCCACAGGCGAGATCTCTCCATCTGCGATAGCCTACCGCAAGCGGGGGAGAGGTGAACAAATCAGCCGGAGATCCGGGCGTCCGCGACCGCTTTCTTGAACAGCGCGTTCATCGCGTCCGAGATGCCCTGGGTCGGGCTCACCTCGAAAAACAGCCCTGGCGAAGCGCAGCTCTGCATGTTCTGCGCGATCTCGCTGTTCGGCGACGGGCCATAGGGGCCGGCATTGAACGGGTCGATCCATTTCATGTACCAGCTGTTGGTGGGCAGCGCGAGATAGGTCGTGTAGAGCACGGCCACCTTGACGCCCCGGTCCTTCATCGTCTTGCAGAGCGAGGCGTTGATCGGCGATTGGCACCGCGACGAGCCCGAAAGCGGCTTCAGGCAGCCCGTATTGCTTTCGTCGGCGACACCGTCGGAGACGAAAAAAAGATACTTCAGGGGCGCGTTGGATTTGCCGCTTCCGGGATTGGGAATCTCCTTGTCGATCGCCGGCAGGGTGGTGCTGAACGGTGTGTCCTGATCCTTCGTATATTTGTCATTGTTGCCGTAGACGCCCATCAGGTCGATGTTGCCGGCCGCCGTCTTCGCGCTCGACAGATTCGAGGACAACGGGAACAGCGCTCGCAAGCCGATCGTCTTTGAGTCCGCGCCGAAATCGTAGATCGCCATGCGAAACTGGTTCGGATAGGTCTGGCTCGCGGCAGCCGTGTCCATCAGCGATTGCGTCGCGCTGCGCAGCACATCGATTCGGGTGGTGACGCCAATGCTCTTGGCCAGATTGTAGTAATTGTTGGAATCATTGTAGTCGTGGCAGGCGAAGGCACACTGGTCGTCGGGCTTGAAGCTGCTGCCGGTGGTCGCGTTGACCAACTTGGTCACGTCGGCCGGCGTCGCCGCCACGCCCATCGACGGCGAATTGTCCAGCAAGAGATAGAAATCGACATAGAGCGGCATGCTCGCCGTCGCGGTCGACGAACCGGTGACGCTCAACGCGGACTTGCCGATCACGCCGAGGAACATGGTGTTGATGGTGCCTTTGAACGTGACGGACGAGGTGACCGTCGAGCCGTTTTTGACCACTTTCGGCGTGACGCTGTCGAGCGTATAGCCGGTCAGATTGGCGACGTTGGCATTGAAGATGTTCCTCGCGTCGGTGACGCCCGCCGGGATCGCACCGTCCGAGTTCATCGTGCCCGCCGCCTTGAAGGCCGGCGATGCCTTGGCGACCGCGCCGACGCTGGCGGCGTCGGCAGCGGCCTGAAGCTTGGCCTGCATCTGCGTGGCGCGGGAATAATCGACCGCACAGCCAACCGCAGTGATCAGGGGGACGCAGGCGAGTGCGAAGATCACCGCGATGTTGCCGCGCCGGTCGCGTAGGAATCGGCGGAGGGTGGTGCGAAACACAGCGCGCATGAATCGGGCCCGGAATGGTTTAAATATGTTCCCACTCTAGGAACCGTTGATTAAATATGACTTATGGGAGCCAGTCCCCTCAAAGGGATTAACGAATCCTTGCGAACGACCTCAGCGAGCGACAGTCCAGGCATGGCCGATCTCAAACTGACCTTAGTGGTGGCCTGCGCCCTCGTGGATGCCGACAAGCGCGTCCTGATCGCGCAGCGCCCCGCGGGCAAGGCGCTGGCCGGCCTCTGGGAATTCCCCGGCGGCAAGTGTGAGCCGGGCGAGCGGCCGGAGCAGAGCCTGATCCGGGAGCTCTCCGAGGAGCTCGGCATCATCGTCGCCGAGCCGTGCCTCGCGCCGCTGACCTTCGCGAGCTACGCCTATGAGAGCTTCCACCTGCTGATGCCGCTCTACATCTGCCGGCGCTGGGAAGGGATCGTGACGGCGCGCGAAGGCCAGGCCCTGGCCTGGGTCCGCGCCAACAAGCTGCGCGATTACCCGATGCCGCCCGCGGACATTCCGCTGATCCCGCATTTGATCGATTTGTTGATGTGACGGCTTGCCCCGGACGCAGCGCGAAGCGCTGCAGAGCAGGGGCCAAGAAGCCGCAGACTGGGTCACGGCCCTGCGCAGCAGCGTAAGAACGCTGCAGCGCGTCCGGGACACGTCACTCTTTCCCCGCCTTCTTCACCGCCTCCGCCAGGCTTGCCTTCGCCGATCCCGGCTTCAGCGGCTGCTGCTGGCTTGCATGCGGGGCCCAGCCGGAGAGCCAGATGATGTCGAACGTCGCCCGGATGCGGCCATCGGCATCGGCAAAGCGCTCGGCATAGATTTCGGCCATCCGCAGCAACGTCGCGCGCCGCGACGGCGAGCGCCGCCGCTCGATGAGCACGTTGGCCGCGCCCATGCGGCGGAGATCCTGCATCAAGGCGAACGCATTGGCGTAACGCACCACGACGCGATCGACGTCGGTGACCGGCAGCGCAAAGCCCGCCCGCTGCAACAGCGCGCCGATATCGCGCAAATCGGCGAACGGCGCCACGCGCGGCGACACGCCGCCCTCGCATTCGGCCTCGGCGGCGGCAAACGCCTGCCGCAACTCGGTCAGGCTGTCGCCGCCGATCATGGCGGCGAGCAGCAGCCCGTCCGGCTTCAGCGCGCGGCGGACCTGCGCGAGCACGCCCGGCAGGTCGTTGACGAATTGCAGCGCCAGTGCCGAGACGACGAGGTCGAGGCTTTCCGGAGCGAAGGGAAGTTTCTCCCCGCCGGCCGCGTCGGGTGCGACCCGTGTCATGGTCGGAAGCCGGGTGCGCAGCGCCGTGAGCCCGTCGCCAGGCGTCCAGAGATCGGCCGGTGCGTGAAACTCGCGCGTCACCGCATTCAGCCGGTCGGCCATATCCTCGGCCACGCGATCGAGCAGGAAGTGCACAGGACCTTGCGCCTGCGCACGTTGCTGCCGGACGTGCAGCAGCGCACGATCGAAAAGAGCGGGCGGGATTTGGGAAGGCTGAGCCATGCCGCTGGTTACGCTCATCACAGCCACTCTGGCAACCCACGCAACAGAGAGGCTAGTGGAACAGGCAGGCGCGCCGCCGTATAGTCAGGCATCACCGAGGCTCCAACAGTGCTCAACATTCATCTTCGAGACATCAGCGCCGACGTTGTCGAAGCGTGGCAAACGTCGAGGTTTCGCTTGGCGACATCTTTGCGCACGAGGCCGACGCGATCCTGAGCCCCGCGAACAGCTTTGGGCACATGGATGGCGGCATCGACCTGCTCTATTCGCGATACTTCGGGTGGGACCTACAGACCAATCTGCAAGCGGCATTGGCGGAGCAACACTATGGCGAGCTTCCGGTCGGCCAAGCGATCGTGCTCGCCACAGGCCACGCGCGCTTCCCATTCCTCGTGAGTGCGCCCACGATGCGAGTGCCGGCGCGCATCGATCAGACCGTCAATGTGTACCTCGCGTTCCGGGCAGCTCTGATCGCTGTCCTCACACACAATGCCGGCGCCGGCGAGGCCATCGGGTCCCTCCTCGTCCCCGGGTTGGGAACAGGCGTGGGCTCGATGCCTCCCGCACGGGCTGCCCGTCAGATGCGGCTGGCCTATGATTCGATCTTTGCACCAGCCGCGGACCGGCGGAGCGCCCGCGCCATCCTGAGAGAGCACCACGAATTGCTTTCCTGATGGGCCCTTTCGGGCCACGGCGGCTTGAGCGCCACCGAGCGGAACGCTAGCCTCCCCGCATGGAAGCCGACGCCGCCCCGACCCGCTCCATCGCCGCGCCCGTTCGTGCCGCGTGGGCGGCCGGTCGTCACGTGCTGTCGCGGGCAGCTCGGCTCGCGCTCGACATCGCGCTGCCGACGCTGTGCGTGTCCTGCCGCGAGCCGGTCGACGGCGAGGGCGTCTGCGCCTCGTGCTGGGCCCGGCTGTCGTTCATCGAGCGGCCCTATTGCCCGCGGCTCGGCATTCCCTTCGTCTATGATCCCGGCCCCGACATGCTGTCGATGGAGGCGATCGCGAGCCCGCCGGCCTATATGCGCGCCCGCGCGGCGGTGCGCTATGACGACGTCGCGCGCACGCTGGTGCATGCGCTGAAATACCAGGACCGCACCGATCTGGCGCCCGCGATGGGGCGGTGGATGGCGCGGGCGGGTGGCGAGCTGCTGGCCGGCGCCGACATGCTGGTGCCGGTGCCCCTGCACTGGCGGCGGGCCTGGCGCCGCCGCTACAACCAGTCCGGGGCGCTGGCGCGCATTATCGCGCGGCAGAGCGGGGTGAAAGTGCAGGGCGAGGTGCTGCGCCGGGTGCGCGCGACCGAGCAGCAGATCGGCCTGTCGCGGGCCCAGCGCGCCACCAATGTGCAGGGCGCATTCCAGGTATCTTCCGACCGTCAGGCTGAAGTCCAGGACCGCCGCATTGTCCTGATCGACGATGTCCTGACCTCGGGCGCGACGTTGGATGCCTGCGCGCGGGCCCTGCTGCGTGCCAAGGCCGCCCAGGTCGACGTGCTGGTCTTCGCCCGGGTTGTGGAGGCCAGGTAAAGTCCCATATAATTCAATGAATTCATGACATGAGAGCGCCAGACGAGATGAACGCTGCTGTCGAGATCTACACCAGGCCGGGCTGCGGCTATTGTTCCGCCGCCAAGTCGCTGCTGACCCGCAAGAAGGCGGCCTTCACCGAATTCGACGTCGCCAAGAACCCCTCCTGGCGGGCCGAGATGTACGACCGCGCCGGCCAGGGCTCGACCTTCCCGCAGATCTGGATCGGCGGCACTCATGTCGGGGGCTGCGACGACCTCTATGCGCTCGACCGCGAAGGCAAGCTCGACGGCATGCTCGAAGGCGTGAAGGCCAGCTCATGAGCGAGAACCGCACGTTCACCGCCGCGATGGTGCAGATGCGCACCGGCCTGATGCCGGGGCCGAGCCTCGAACAGGCCACCAGGCTGATCCGGCAGGCGGCAGCCGACGGCGCCGATTACGTGCAGACGCCCGAGGTCAGCAACATGATGCAGCTGAACCGCAAGGCGCTGTTCGAACATTTGCAGAGCGAGGAAGACGACACCTCGCTGAAGGCCTACCGGGCGCTCGCCAAGGAGCTGAAGATCCATCTCCATGTCGGCTCGCTGGCGCTGCGCTTTTCGCCGGAGAAGGCGGTCAACCGCTCCTCCCTGATCGGGCCCGAGGGCAATGTGCTCGCGAGCTACGACAAGATCCACATGTTCGACATCGAGCTGCCGGACGGCGAGAGCTACCGCGAATCCGCCAATTACCAGCCGGGCGAGACCGCGGTGATCTCCGACCTGCCCTGGGGCCGGGTGGGCCTCACGATCTGCTACGACGTGCGCTTCCCCGCGCTGTACCGTGCTCTTGCCGAGAGCGGCGCCTATTTCATCACCGTGCCCTCGGCCTTCACCCGCAAGACTGGCGAAGCGCATTGGCACGTGCTGCTGCGTGCGCGCGCGATCGAGACCGGTTGCTTCATCTTCGCGGCGGCCCAGGCCGGGCTGCACGAGAACAAGCGCGAGACCTACGGCCATTCGCTGATCATCGATCCCTGGGGCGAGATCCTCGCAGAGGGCGACGTCGAGCCCGGCATCATCATGGCCGAGATCGATCCGGCCAAGGTCGAGACCGCGCGCCGCGCGATTCCCTCGCTCCAGCATGGCCGCCGCTTCGGCGTGTCCGATCCCAAGGCGGGGCCGGACCATCTGCACCTCGTGCGGGGATCGGCATGATCCGCTACGCGCTCCGCTGCGACCGGGACCATGACTTCGAGAGCTGGTTCCAGAGCTCGTCGGCTTACGATTCCCAGGTCAAGCGCAAGCTCGTGACCTGCCCGATCTGCGGCTCGGCCAAGGTCGAGAAGGCGATCATGGCGCCGCGCATCGTCGGCAAGAAGGGCCGCGGGCGGGCGACGCCGCCGCCGGAAGCAATTGCTGCTGCCGCGCCCGAAGCCGCGCCGTCAGGGCCGACCTCGCTGCTGATGGCGCAGGAAAAGGAGCTGCGCGCCAAGCTGAAGGAGCTGCGCGATCACATCGTCAAGAACGCCGACAATGTCGGCGAGCGCTTCGCCAACGAAGCCCGCGCGATGCATTACGGCGACAAGGAGCACCGCCCGATCTACGGCGAGGCCTCGCCGGAAGAGGCGAAATCGCTGATCGACGAGGGCATCGAGGTCTCGCCGCTGCCGGCGCTGCCGGAAGACAGGAACTAAGCTCCCACCAGCACCGCCACGCCGATCACGATCAGCGCGATGCCAGCAAGCTCGCGCGGCGCGATCGGCTGCTTGAACGAATAATACGCCACGGCTTGCGCGAACAGCACCTCGATCAGCGCGAGCGTGCGGACATTGGCGGCGGCCGTCAGCGCGAACGCCAGGAACCAGAATTGCGAGGCGAAGGCGCCCGTGAAGCCCGCGAGCATCGATGGCCGCCATAGATTGAGGATTCCCCGCAGCACGTTCGGCGCGCGCCAGAGCAGGTAGATCGTCAGGATCAGCGTCTGCACGAACAGGCCGAGCACCAGCGTGACCGACGCCGCCGTCACGAAGGAGACGCCGGGCACATTGATGATGGCGCCGCGAAAGCCGACCGCGGAGAGCGCGAAGGCCGCCGCCGCCACCAGGCCGGTGATGGTCGGCTTCAATTCCGCAAAGCCCTTCTCGCCGCCTGGCCGCAGCGCCGTGATGACGACACCGATGGTCGCGATCACGATCGCCAGGACCTTCAGCCAGGTCAGGTGATCGCCGAGGAAGACGAAGCCGAAGATCGCGGTCTGGATCGCCTCGGTCTTGAGGTAGGCCGTCGTCACCACGAAGGAGCGGTCGTTCATCGCGAGCAGCATCAGGCCGGTGGCGACGATCTGGCTCAGCGCCCCCAGCAGCAGCCACGGCCAGAATACAGTCGGCGGCATGCCGAGATGGTCGCCGGTCGCAACCAGCACCACGCCCAGAAACAGCACCGAGAACGGAAAGCCGAACAGGAAGCGGATATTGGTCGCGCCCCAGGTCCCCAGCGGCTTCGTGAGCGATCGCTGCATCGCATTGCGCGCGACTTGGCCCAGCGCCGCGACGATGGTGAAGGGAATCCAGAGGCTGGCGACGGTGAGCATGGGGGGTGGGGGCGAGATTGGGAAAGAATTCAGCCAACCTGCAAGCTGAGACCGGCGCGGTCAACCAGCAGGGACGTCATGGGAGCGATGCTCGCGCCACAAACTCCGCTGTCGTCCCTGCGCACGCAGGGACCCATAACCCCAGGGAGCAGTTTTGCGAAGATTGCCAACCCGCGCATCTCACACCGAGCCCCACGGAGAGATCACGCGGTATGGGTCCCTGCGTGCGCAGGGACGACAGGGTTTGCTGGGCAGCGTCAAACCAGCAAATCGCTCAGATCCCGCCACTCCGGATTGTCGCGCTCGATCAGTTCGATCTTCCAGTCGCGTTTCCAGCGTTTCAGCTGCTTTTCGCGGGCAATCGCTTCTTCTGCCCGCTCGTACGCCTCGGTGTAGACGAGCCGATACACGCCGTAGCGCTTAACGAATTCCGAGCCCTTGCCGGCGCGATGCTGCTCCAGGCGCGTCTGGAGCGAGTTGGTGACGCCGATGTAGAGCGTTCCGTGATGGCGGCTGGCGAGGATGTAGACGTAGTACATGCTCGGGGCGCCCGTCTCGGTTATTTACAATGGCCTGTGGTTATGGGTCCCTGCTTTCGCAGGGACGACACCGTCTGTGGAGGAACGGCTCGTGCCACAAGCGCGCCCTCACACCATCGCTTCGGCCACCACCATGTAATTCACGTCCATGTCCGACGAGAGCGACCATTTGTCGGCGAAGGGTGAGTAGACGACGCCGGTCTGCTCGGTGATGACGAGACGGTTGTCGAGCAGATACTTCGTCAGCTCGTCGGGGGTGACGAACTTGTTCCATTCGTGGGTGCCGCGCGGCAGCCAGCGCAAGACGTATTCGGCGCCGACGATGGCGAGTGCGAAGCTCTTCCAGTTGCGGTTCAGCGTCGAGACCACCATGAGGCCGTTCGGCTTCAGCATTGCCGCGCAGCGCTTCAGGAAGACGCCGACATCGACGACGTGCTCGACCACTTCCATCGCCAGCACGATGTCGAAGCGCTCGCGCGGGTCGATCTCCTCGACCGTGGTGCAGCGGTAGTCGATGGCGAGATGGCTCTTGTCGGCATGCAGCTTCGCCGCGGCGATGTTGCTCTGGGAGGGATCGACGCCGATGACCTGCGCACCGAGGCGGGACAGCGGCTCGCACAACAGGCCGGCGCCGCAGCCGATGTCGAGCACGCGCAGGCCGGCGAGGCAATTGAGGCTGCGCACATTGCGTTCGAACTTGCGGCAGGCGGCATCGCGGATATAGCCGAGCCGCAGCGGGTTGATCCGATGCAGCGGCGCCATCTTGCCATTGGGGTCCCACCACTCCGACGAGAGTTTCGAGAATTTGGCGATCTCGGCGGCGTCGACGGTCGAGCCCGGCTGGGCGGAGAGGGAAATATTTTGCTGCATGCTCATGGTTGCGCGCGGTCCTACCGCGTGGTGATCGAACTACGGAAGGCGAGCGGCGAGGCGATGGTCCTGATCGTCTCGATGCCCTCGCCGACGCCGCGAATCGTCACGTCGCCGTAGTTGAGAATACGTCCAAGGATGGTCTGGTCGACGTCGACACTCTCGACCTTGTCCAGCGCCATCTCGAAGGTGCGGCGCTTGATGAAGCCGGTCTTGTGCACGACCCGGAGATTGGTGACGTCGGTCTCGGTGGTGAAGCGGTGGAACCAGCCCTTCACCGTCCAGTACAGCGCGGCCAGCGCCACCAGGCCGGACGCGACGAGACAGAGCAGGATGAGCCCCTCGACAATGGTTTGCCGGGACAACACGAACAGCGCCAGAGCCACGACCCAGGCCAGGATGGCCGGAAGATAGAAGATCCAGTGCGCATTGGTCGAATACAGCACCCGCTCGCCCGGCTGCAGGATCTCGTCGATATAGCGCGCCATGACCTCGATTAACCCATTGCCCGGATTGGCCGGAGCAGGAACCCGCTTGCCCCCGGCCCCGCCCCTCTGTATACGCGCGGTCGGTGTCCGCCAGGCCCGTCCAGTGCGGGCCACCATACTGATCCTTATGAAGGAATGCACGCGTCGTCATGAGCCGCCTCGTGATGAAATTCGGCGGCACATCCGTCGCCAACATCGAACGTATCCGCAACGTCGCACGCCATGTGAAGCGTGAGGTCGACGCCGGCCACGAGGTGGCCGTGGTCGTCTCGGCGATGTCCGGCAAGACCAACGAGCTGGTGGCCTGGTGCACCGAGGCCTCGCCGATGCACGATGCGCGCGAATACGACGCCGTCGTCGCCTCGGGCGAGCAGGTCACTTCGGGCCTCCTTGCCATCGTGCTTCAGGGCATGGGCATCCAGGCCCGTTCCTGGCAGGGCTGGCAGATTCCGATCAAGACCAGCGACGCCCATGCCTCGGCGCGGATCGAGGACATCGACGGCAGCGAGATCATCAAGCGCTTCAGGGAGCGCAAGGAGGTCGCGGTCATCGCCGGCTTCCAGGGCATCGAGCCCAAGACGGGTCGCATCACCACGCTCGGCCGCGGCGGCTCGGACACCTCGGCCGTGGCGGTCGCCGCCGCCGTCAAGGCCGACCGCTGCGATATCTACACCGACGTCGACGGCGTCTACACCACCGATCCGCGAATCGTGCCGAAGGCCAAGAGGCTCGACAAGATCGCGTTCGAAGACATGCTGGAACTGGCCTCGCAGGGCGCCAAGGTGCTCCAGGTCCGCTCGGTGGAACTCGGCATGGTCCACAACATGCCGATCTTCGTCCGCTCGAGCTTCGACAAGCCCGAGGATATCGACCCGCATGCCAACCAGCCGCCCGGCACGCTGATCTGCAGCGAGGAGGAGATCATGGAAAGCCACGTCGTCACCGGTATCGCCTTCTCCAAGGATGAGGCCCAGATCTCGGTGCGCCAGATCGAGGACAAGCCGGGCGTTGCGGCCTCGATCTTCGGCCCGCTGGCGGATGCCAACATCAACGTCGACATGATCGTGCAGAACGTCTCCGAGGACGGCAAGACCACCGACCTCACCTTCACGGTGCCGGCGGCAGATTATACCCGCGCCAAGGACACGATTACCGCCGCCAAGGGCAAGATCGGTTACGCGCGGCTCGATACCGCCACCGACGTCGCCAAGATTTCGGTGATCGGTAGCGGCATGCGCAGCCACGCCGGCGTCGCCGCCCAGGCGTTCTCGGCCCTCGCGGGGCGGAATATCAACATCCGGGCCATTACAACCTCCGAGATCAAGTTCTCGGTGTTGATCGACGCCGCCTATACCGAGCTGGCGGTGCGCACGCTGCACACGCTCTACGGTCTCGACCAAGCCTAGACGAATTTTCTCTTAGCGGTCGCAGCAAACGCGTAGGTGTCCACACTTTCGCGTTTGGCAGGCGTTTTGCTTGGCAAAACAAGCCCCAATTCGCTATACGGCGAACAGGGTGGGCTGCCGGAAACTGTGCCCCAGTTCAGGCGGTGCTGATTCGGCTGAGGCAACCGCCTGAGCCGGCGCCGGACGAGCAAACTTGTTGTTTTTCTGGATACTGGGCGAGCAGCCGCGGCCCCTTTCGGCCCCGGCAGACGGAGGAGAGTGACGGTTCATGCGGAGCGCGTCGGGAGGTCCCCGCGTCTTGTTGAGACGGCTCCGCGAAACCATGGCGGAGCAGGTCTCGGCCCAGGAGCGGCTGGACAAGATCGTGGTGCTGATCGCCGCCAACATGGTGGCCGAGGTGTGCTCGGTCTATGTGCTGCGCATCGACAACACGCTCGAGCTCTACGCCACCGAAGGCCTCAACCGCGAGGCGGTCCACCACACCGTGCTCAGCGCCCATGAGGGCCTGGTCGGCCTCGTCGCCAGCGAGGCGACGCCGCTCAATTTGAGCGACGCGCAGAGCCACCCGGCCTTCTCGTTCCGCCCCGAGACCGGCGAAGAGATCTATCATTCCTTCCTCGGCGTGCCGATCCTGCGGGCCGGCAACACGCTCGGCGTGCTGGTGGTGCAGAACCGCGCCAAGCGCAATTATGTCGAGGAAGAGCTCGAGGCGCTGCAGACCACCGCGATGGTGCTGGCGGAGCTGATCGCCTCCGGCGAGCTCTCCGCGCTGGCGCAGCCGGGCCAGGAGCCGGCCGCGCGCCATTCCGCGCAGAAGGTCGGCGCGATCCTGTCGGAGGGCATCGCGCTCGGCCACGTCGTGCTGCACGAGCCGCGCGTCGTCATCAAGGACTACATCGCCGAGGACCTGCCGAAGGAAATCAAGCGGCTCGACACCGCGCTCGCCAAGCTGCGCGCCGATCTCGACCGCATGCTGGAGCGCGGCGACGTCGCCGAGGGCGGCGAGCATCGCGAGGTGCTGGAAGCCTACCGCATGTTCGCCAACGACCAGGGCTGGTCGCACAAGCTGCACGAGGCGGTCGCCACCGGCCTCACCGCGGAAGCCGCGGTCGAGCGCGTGCAATCCGACACCCGCGCGCGCATGCTGCGCTCGACCGATCCCTATTTGCGCGACCGCCTGCACGATCTTGAGGATCTCGGCTACCGCCTGATGCGGCAGCTGGTCGGCCAGGACCACGCGCCCTCACGCGAGCAGCTGCCCGACAACGCCATCGTCATCGCGCGCGCGATGGGCCCGGCGGCGCTGCTCGACTACGACCGCAAGCGCCTGCGCGGCATCGTGCTGGAGGAAGGCACCGCCAATTCCCACGTCTCGATCGTGGCGCGCGCGCTCGGCATCCCTGCGGTCGGCGAAGTCCCGAACGCGCCCGGCATCGCCGATCCCGGCGACGCCATCATCGTCGACGGCACCTCCGGCTCGATCTATGTGCGTCCCTCGCAGGAGGTCGAAGCTGCCTTCGCCGAGCGCGTGCGCTTCCGCGCGCGCCGCCAGGCGCAATACCTGGCGCTGCGCGACCGCCCCTGCGTCACCAAGGACGGCCAGAAGGTCGAGCTGATGATCAACGCGGGGCTCGCCATCGACCTGCCGCATATCGAGGACACCGGCAGCGCCGGCATCGGCCTGTTCCGCACCGAGCTGCAATTCATGGTGGGCCAGAGCCTGCCGCGCACCAGCGACCAGCTGGCGCTCTATCGCACCGTGCTGGATGCCGCCGGCAGTAAGCCCGTCACCTTCCGCACGCTCGACATCGGCGGCGACAAGGCGCTGCCCTATATGGAAGCGGTGATCGAGGAGAATCCCGCGCTCGGCTGGCGCGCGATAAGGCTCGGGCTCGACCGCCCCGGCCTGTTGCGCGGCCAGATCCGGGCGCTGCTGCGCGCCGGCGGCGGCCGCGCGCTGCGCATCATGTTTCCGATGATCTCGGAGGTCGCCGAATTCGATGCGGCCAAAGCACTGGTCGAGCGTGAGCTCACGTACTTGCGCCAGCACGGCCACACGCTGCCTGAACGAATCGACATCGGCACCATGGTCGAGGTGCCGGCCCTGCTCTATCAGCTCGACGAGCTCTTGCGGAAGGTCGACTTCATCTCGGTCGGCTCCAACGACCTGTTCCAGTTCCTGTTCGCGGTCGATCGCGGCAATGCCAAGGTCTCTGAACGCTTCGACACCATGTCGGCGCCGATTCTGCGCGCGCTGCGCCAGATCGCGCACAAATGCCATGCGGCGAAGAAGTCGCTCTCGCTCTGCGGCGAAATGGCGTCGAAGCCGATCGGCGCGCTGGCGCTGATTGCGCTCGGCTACCGTTCGCTGTCGCTGTCGGCGACCGCACTCGGCCCGGTCAAGGCCATGGTGCTCGATGTCGATGCGAAGAAGGCCGAAGCCATGCTCGGCCCGCTGCTTGACGCGCCGGCCGGCAGCGTCTCGATCCGGCAAAAGCTGACGGAATTTGCCGAGGCCGAAGGCCTGGCCTTGTAGCGGGCCTGTCGCCGCTTCCTGCCGCCTTGCCTCTTTCCGCCATTTGAGACTTAACCGATGTCGTCACTCCCCGAAGCCAAACTGGATCTGCTGCTTGCGCACCACGCCTCGCTCGAGGCCGAATCGCTGGGGCAGCTCGCCTCCGAACGCTACGTGCAGATCACGCGCGAGCTCGCCGAGATCACGCCGCTGATCGAAGCCGTGAAGGCCTACCGTTCCGCTGTCAGGGAGCTCGCCGACACCGAGGCGCTGATCGCCGATCCCGCGACCGATGCCGAGATGCGGGCCATGGCGGAAGCCGAACGCGACGAGCTGGCGCCGAAGATCGAGGAGCTGGTCCAGAAGATCCGCGTGGCGCTGCTGCCCAAGGACGCCATGGACGACCGCAACGTGGTGCTGGAAATCCGCGCCGGCACCGGCGGCGACGAGGCCTCGCTGTTCGCCGGCGACCTGTTCCGCATGTACGAGCGCTTCGCAGCCTTGCAGGGCTGGAAGGTCGAGGTGATCTCGGCCAGCGAAGGCACCGTCGGAGGCTACAAGGAAATCATCGCGGAGGTGCAGGGCCGCGGCGCGTTCTCCAAGCTGAAGTTCGAATCCGGCGTGCATCGCGTCCAGCGCGTGCCCGACACCGAGACGCAGGGTCGCATCCATACCTCCGCGGCGACGGTCGCCGTGCTGCCGGAGGTCGAGGACGTCGACGTCGACATCAAGAACGACGATCTGCGCATCGAGACCATGCGCGCGCAGGGCGCCGGCGGCCAGCACGTCAACAAGACCGAATCGGCGATCCGCATCACCCACATCCCGACCGGCATCGTGGTGATGATGCAAGACAGCCGCTCGCAGCACAAGAACCGCGCCTCCGCCATGAACATCCTGCGCTCGCGCATCTACGACGCCGAGCGGCAGCGCGTCGACGCCGCGCGCTCGGCCGAACGCAAGGAGAAGGTCGGCTCCGGCGACCGCTCCGAGCGCATCCGCACCTACAATTTTCCGCAAGGACGCGTCACCGATCACCGCATCAATCTGACGCTCTACAAGCTGCCGCAGGTGATCGCGGGCGAAGCGCTCGGCGAATTGATCGACGCGCTGACCACCGAGCACCAGGCCGCGCAGCTCGCTGCACAAGGCGCGGCGGCGTGACGCCGCACGTCAGCGTCCTTAGTCCACGCGCCTTCGTCTGGCGCGCCTCTTTCAGCGCGATTTGGCCCGGAACGATCGCAGGATCTTGGCCAAGGCGGGCGCGGCAGCGCTCAGCTCGTCCAGGTGAATGCGCGAAAGCGATCGCAGCTTCTGCTCGCCTTTCGCCGTCAGTTTGACGAGAACGCGCCTCGCGTCCTCGGGATCGGCTTCCCGGCTAATCAGCTTGAGCTTCGCCATGCGATCCACCAGCTCCACTGCCGTATGGTGCCGGATCAGGAGGAAGCCGGCGAGGTCGCCGACGCTGGCTCCGTCGGGGCCGGCCAGCCCCTTGATCGCCAGCAGCGCCTGGTGCTGCTGCGGCGTCAACCCGGCGTTCTGGGCCGCGGCTTCGCTGAACGCGAGGAAGGTTCGCAACTGGTAGCGGAATTGCGCAAGCGCGGTGTAGTCGGCCTCGCGCATCGCGCCGCTCTTTGCGAGTGTGGCCCGCGCCGTCTGTCCAGTCTTTCGTTTCGATTCAGCCATCCTGCCTTCGACCTCAGCACGCCGGCGAAGCACGCTGCCGAGATTAGCAAGGAAGGATGGGCGGAACCAACCGACCGGCGCCGCGGATGCACAAATATCCGGGGCTGTTGCGGCCTCCTATTCGAGGTCGGACAACAGGCTCTTCACCAGGATGTCCTGAAATGCGAGCGGGATGCGCACGCTCTTCCGCCGGATCGAGCGCTGCAGCGCGCCGACGATCTCGGCGCTGGTCAGGCTGCGGGCCGACGCATTGGCGATCAGCTCGCCCCACATCTGCGCCAGCGAGCCGCCAGCCGGGATGACCGGGCTGATGGTCACGCCACACCCCTGCGCCCAGTCGACGATCTCCCGCATGGTGTGAGGACCGCAATTGCGAGCGGTCGCGAGCCGCTCGGCCGTCAGAGCGCGCAGCAATTTGCGAGAGGGGGACCAAGCCCCCTTCGGCGGCTGCTCGCCGGTGAGTTCGACCGCGAGCTCCTTCAGCACGTTCTGGGCACGCACGCTGAGCTTCTGCATCGGGCCCGGCTCGCGCTTCGAATGCACGACGCCAGCGACGAGCCCGTGCCGGCCGACGGGACGATTCCGAGGCTCCGCACTGTGGGAGGCATCGCCAAGTTGCGGTCCCACGTGATGATTGCTTTCCTCGGTTGCCTGTCGCTTCGCCGCTAGCGGCCATGCTCGTTGCTTCCGGGAACCCGCCAATGGTGTTTGCCGCGCCATTTTCCTCCGCCGAAACCGTCAGCCTCGTACTCACAAAGACTAATATATATCGTTCTCCGATATGTTTTCACGCGATAATTTCGATCGTTCGACCAAAGGCGAAATTGACAGAATGTCTCTACGAGCCCTGTTTACGCATAAGAGCTTACACGCGGACGTGACGTACCCGGCGCGGGCGGGCCTTCGCGGCCAGCTGCCGTCGGTTGCGTCGTGCTTAGCCTGCCAACAAGAACGATATCGGAGGAAACCATCATGACTGACGATCTCATCCGCCGCGGCCTCTCGCGCCGCGGCCTGCTCCAGACCACGGCAGGCCTCATCGGCGGCTCCGTGCTGCCGGCGTTGCCGGCCTTTGCCGAGGACAAGCCGGCGATCGGCTCCTATCCCGTGGGCGTCTCGGGTTCCACCGCTTTCATCGGCATCTCGGTGCCGCGCACCGGCACCTATGCCGTGCAGGGGGAAGACGAGCTCAAGGGCTATCAACTCGCGATCGAGCACATCAACGAAGGCCACGAGCTGATCAAGAAGATCTCGCCGAAGACGACGAAGGGCGTGCTCGGCAAGGAGCTTAAGTTCGGCGTTGCGGATTCCGCAGCCAAACCGAACGAGGCGGTGCAGGCTCAGCAGCGCTTCATCAGCGAGAACAAGGCAATCATGATCACCGGCGGCACCTCGAGCGCGGTCGCGGTCGCGCTCAACAAGCTGGCTCAGCGCGAGAAGGTGATTTTCGTGTGCGGCATCTCCGGCTCGAACGACACCACCGGCAAGGACTGCGTCCGCTACGGCTTCCGCCAGAACTTCTTCGGCCAAACCGCCGCGGCCGCGATCGGCCCTGTCATGGTTAAGGAATTCGGCAAGGGCAAGAAAGCTGCGTATCTCACGCCTGACTACACCTACGGCCACACCGTCACCAAGTCGATGCAGGACTTCCTCGCGACCGCCGGCTGGAGCACCGTGACCAACCAGGTCGCGCCCCTCGGCGCGCCCGACTATTCCTCTTATCTTCTGAACGTCGCGAATTCCGGCGCCGACGTGCTGATAAACGTCAACTGGGGCCACGACGCGGTGCTGTCGACCAAGCAGGCGAAGCAGTTCGGCGTGCTCGATAAGATGAAGCTGGTGGTCCCGTATCAGGTGCCGTTCATCGCGCGCGAGACCGGCGGCCTGATGCAGGGCGTCTATGCCGCCACGGACTATTGGTGGACGCTCGAGAACAAGTTCCCGCTGGCCAAGATGTTCAACGAGGCGTTCGAGAAGAAGTACGGCTACAAGCCGGAATGGGGCGCGGAGAACGCCTATGTCAGCTTCGCGCACTGGGCTCGCATGTGCGAGCAGGCCGGCAGCTTCAACCCGCCCGACGTGATCAAGGCCTATGAGAAGGGCGAGACGATCCCCTCGCTCGTCGGCGACGTGCACTACCGCCCCGAAGACCACCAGTGCGTCCGCCCCGTGATCATCGTCAAGGGCAAGCAGCAAAAGGACATGAAGGGCAAGGAAGACTGGTACGACGTCGTCGAGATCGTGCCGGGTGAAGGCTTGATGCAGAAGCCGGACGCGTTCGGCTGCCATCTCGGCGACTATAGCTGAGCCCCGCCGGTGCCCCTGACGCCGTAGGCCGCTTCCGGCTCCTACGGCGTCGCCTTGTTTCTGGTACGCCGCGCAAGCGTGCCGCAACCGTGATCATTGCATGATTAGTTGGCCCAACCTCGTTTCGCAGCTCTTCAACGGGCTCGCGCTCGGAGCGCTGCTCGCGCTGATCAGCTCCGGCCTGACCATCATCTACGGCACCCTCGGCGTGCTCAACCTCGCGCATGGCGCGATGTTCATGATCGGCGGCTATGCCGGCTTGGTCGCCTACCAGTACACGGAATCGTTCATTATCGCCGTGATCGCCGGCTCGCTGTTCGTGATGCTGCTCGGCGTCGCAATGGAGCGCCTCATCATCCGCCATTTCTATCACCGGCCACACGAGGATCAGCTGCTCGTGACCTTCGGGCTCGGCATCTGCTTCGTCGAGCTGGTGCGCCTGATGTTCTCGAGCCAATCGCAGATCGTGCCGCCGCCGGCGCTGTTCCAGGGCATCACCAATCTCGGCTTCATGTTCTATCCCACCTACCGCCTCGCCGTGGTCGGCATCGTCGCGGTCGCGCTCGGAGCCCTGTTCCTGGTGCTCTACCGGACCCGGCTGGGCATGATCGTGCGCGCCGGCATCGAAGATTCCGTGATGGTCGATTCGCTCGGCATCAACGTCTACCGCGTCTTCATGGTGGTGTTCGGCATCGGTGCGATGGCCGCCGGCTTTGCCGGCATCGTCAACGCTCCGGTGGTGTCGCTGACACCCGGCATCGGCGACGACATCCTGGTGCAGACCTTCGTGGTGGTGGTGATCGGCGGCGTCGGCTCCTTCCCCGGCGCGATCCTCGGCGGCCTGATCGCCGGCGAGATCATCAGCGTCACCTCCATGTTCAACCCCGGCTATGCCTATGTGATGCTGTTTGCGGTCATGACGCTCGTGCTCGTGGTGCGACCGCATGGCCTGCTCGGCGTCCAGGGCCGCGAATAAGCGATTCCAGAAATGCTCAAGCAACGCCCTTTTCTGATCGAGACCCTGACCGCGATCGGATTGATCGCAGCGCCCTTCGTGCTGCCTCATCTCGGCTTCGCGCCCAACACCGTGAATCGGATCCTGGTCTGGGGCCTGTTCGGCCTCGGCTTCGACATCCTGTTCGGCTTCACCGGCCTGTTATCGTTCGGCCAGTCCGCGTTCTATGGCACCGGCGGCTTCGTCGCGGCCTATCTCCTGACCCGCGCGGGTTTCGGCAACGTGCTGGGTGCACTGATCATCGGCATGGTCGCGGCCGCCGCGACCGGCTACCTGGTCGGCCTGATCGCGCTGCGCCGCACCGGCATCTATTTCGCCATGATCACGGTGGCGATCGCGCAGGTCTTCTTCTTCGTCGAGTTCAATCCGCTCTCGGATTTCACCGGCGGCGAAAACGGCCTGCCCGGCGTGCCGACGCCGAGCTTCAATCTCGGCTTCACCACCATTCACTTCACCAATGGCTGGTCGCTCTATCAATTCATCGCGCTGTGCTACCTCGTCGGCGTCATCGTCGCGCTCAGGATCGTCCGCTCGCCGGTCGGCGCCATTTTCAGCGCGATCCGGGACAATCCGCTGCGCGCCACGGCAGTCGGCCACAACATCCACGGCTACAAGCTGACCGCCTTCGTGATCGCTGCCGCCTATGCGGGGTTCGCCGGCGGCCTGCTCGGCGTGCTCCAGGCCTTCATGCCGCCCGACGCCTTCACCTTCGAGACCTCCGGCCAGCTGGTGATGCAGACTGCCATTGGCGGCAGAGGCACGCTGTTCGGGCCGCTGGTCGGCGCAACAGTCTGGCTGTTCCTTCAGGACTTCCTTCAATCCGCGCTCGGCTTAGGCGCCGCCTGGAAGCTGGTGCTCGGTGTCGTGTTCGTGCTGCTAGTCTGCTTCCTGCGCGGCGGCATCATCGGTGGGATTGCCGATCTCTACCGCCTCGCATCCGGCAGGCGCAAGCGAGCGGAAGCTGAGGGTGAAGCAGTCGCGGCAGAGGCCGAGGCGAGACAGCAACCTCCGCCATCGCCGATGCTGGCCAAGGAGGTCGAGCACCCCGCCTATTCCGGACCGATACTAAAAGCTACCGGCCTCACCAAGCGCTATGGCGGCCTCGTCGCCAACAGCGACATCGATTTCAGCGTCAATCAGGGCGAGCTGCGCGGCATCATCGGCCCCAACGGCGCCGGCAAGTCGACCTTCTTCAAGATGCTGACCTGCGAGATCGCGCCGACGTCGGGCCAGATCGTGTTCGAAGGCCGCGACATCACCGGGCTGAAGGTCACCGAGGTATGCCAACTCGGGCTCACCAAGAGCTATCAGGTCAACCAGCTCTTCACCGGGCTCACCGTCCGCCAGAACCTGACGATCGCCGCGCTCGCCGATCTGCGCGGAAAATTCCGCCTCGATCTGTTCCGCAAGCTCTCGAGCGTCAAAGGCCTGGACGAGCAGGTGGAGCACACGCTGGCGCTGGTCAATCTGACCCGCCGCGCCGACACGCCCGTGTCCGAGCTCGCCTATGGCGAGAAGCGCAGGCTGGAGATCGGGCTTGCGCTCGCGACCTCGCCGCGCCTGCTGCTGCTCGACGAACCGCTCGCCGGCATGAGCCCGCGCGAGCGGGTCGAAACCGTCAAGCTGCTCAAGTCGATCGCTCGCGGCCGCACCATGATCATCATCGACCACGACATGGATTCCCTGTTCGAGCTGGTGGAGCGCGTCACCGTGCTCCAGGAAGGCCGCGTGCTGGTCTCCGGGAGCCCTGAGGAAATCAAGACCAACGCCGCGGTGCAGGAAGCCTATCTCGGCGGCGTTCACGGAGAGATCGCCGCATGAGCCTGATCGAGGTCAACGGCCTGAACAGCTATTACGGGGATTCCCATATCCTGTTCGACGTCGCCATGCGGGTCGAGCGTCACGAGGTGGTGGCGCTGCTCGGCCGCAACGGCGCCGGCAAGAGCACCACGCTGAAAAGCCTGATGGGCGTCGTGACGCCGCGCCGCGGCAGCGTCAAGTTCGACGGCATCGACATCGCCGGACGCAGGAGCCACAAAATCGCGCGGGCGGGCATGCAGCTCGTGCACGAAGAGCGCCGCATCTTTGGCAGCCTGTCGGTGGAGGAGAACATCGCCCTTGCGGGGATCACGGCGCCGAAGCGATGGCCGCTCGGGCGCATTTACGAGATGTTTCCCCGGCTGAAGGAGCGTCGCAACAACCGCGGCACCGAGCTGTCCGGCGGTGAGCAGCAGATGCTGGCGATCGCGCGGGCGCTGGTGCGCGATCCCAAGATCGTATTGCTGGACGAGCCGTTCGAGGGCCTCGCGCCCGTCATCGTCCACGATCTCGTCAAGGCCTGCCGCGAGCTGGCGGCCGCCGGCCAGACCATAGTGCTGGTGGAGCAGAACCTGGCGGCGACGCTGGCGCTGGCGAACCGGATCTACATCATCAACAACGGCCACATCGTGCACGAGGGGCCGGCGCTGGAGCTGAAGGCCCAGCCGGAACTGCTGCAGCGCTATCTCGGCGTTTAGGACTGCCGCGCGCTTTGCCGGATCACGCCCTAGCCGGCAAGCGCCGCAATCATCCGTCTGGCATGATCGGCGAGCACGGCCATGTCCTCTTTCCGCGTCTGCGCCGGCAACAGCTCGACACCGGACCGGACCGGCATGACGTGGATGTGCAGGTGAAGGACCACCTGCCCGCTGGCGGGTTCGCTGAACTGCTGCAGGATGATGCCCTCAGCGTCGAAGGCCTTCATCGCCGCAATCGAGATCCGCTTGGCAGTTCTCGCGACCGCGGCGAGGTCGTCATCGGCGATGTCGAGGATGCCGCGCGCCGGCGCGCGGGGAATGACCAGCGTATGCCCCGGCGAGCGCGGCATAATGTCGAGGAACGCGAAGCTGCGATCGTCCCTGAAAACCTCGAAGCAGGGAATCTCGCCGCGCAGGATTTTCGCGAAGACATTCTGATCGTCATAGGCCGTCATGGGTCTCCTCCACGCTTGCGAGGCGCGATCAAACGCGCTCCTTTCAATTGACGCAAGCAAGCCCGCCGATCTATCCACGATGCCGGGCAGGATGGTTCCATTGGCGACAGGCTTCGATCCCGTACACAGCATAGAGAGTGCGCGTCGCGCCCTCACCGCGCGGCTGCGATCGGCCGGCATCGAGGAGCCTGCCCTCGATGCGCGCCTGCTGGTCGGGGCGGCTCTGCAGCTTGATCTGACCGGCCTGGTGACGCAG
The DNA here is from genome assembly GCF_024585125.1 of Bradyrhizobium sp. WBOS08. Classification (NCBI taxonomy): domain Bacteria; kingdom Pseudomonadati; phylum Pseudomonadota; class Alphaproteobacteria; order Hyphomicrobiales; family Nitrobacteraceae; genus Bradyrhizobium; species Bradyrhizobium sp. WBOS08. Next base: position 2,208,244 of record NZ_CP028988.1, read on the forward strand.
GCAGCGCGAAGGCTGACGTCCGAGGAGACCCTGCGACTGGAGCAATATGCGTTGCGCCGGCTGGCGCATGAGCCGGTTGCCCGCATTGTCGGCACGCGGGAGTTCTGGGGTATGCCGTTCCGGCTGTCCGAGGCAACGCTGGTGCCCCGGCCGGACACCGAGACTGTGGTCGAGCTGGCGCTCGAGATTTTTCGGGAGCTTACAGTATCGGGACGACCGCCGCGCATCGCCGACATCGGCACCGGATCGGGCGCGATCCTGCTCGCGCTGTTGCACGAAATTCCCGATGCGTTGGGCATCGGCACCGATATCAGCCTGACCGCGCTCAGCACGGCGCGCGACAATGCCGTCGCTCTCGGCCTCGGCGGCCGCGCCGCTTTCGTCGCCTGCTCCTATGCGGCAGCGCTCCGCGGCCCGTTCGACCTCATCGTGTCGAACCCGCCCTATATCCCCTCGGCCGAAATTCCGACCTTGAGCGTCGAGGTGCGCGAGCACGATCCGCATCTGGCGCTCGACGGCGGCAACGACGGATACGACGCCTACCGCGCCCTGATCCCGCAGGCGAGCGAGCGCCTCGCCCCCGGCGGGGTGCTGATCGTCGAGGCCGGCCGGGGCCAAGCGGGAAATATTGAAACCCTGATGGCGGCAGCGGGGTTAACAATGGACAGGTCACCCAAGGCCGACCTGGCGGGCATTCCGCGGGCCGTTTCGGCCCGAAAAATGCCCCCATAAAAGCCGGATTGGCTTGCAAAAAGCTCTTGGAATATCCCTTGGGAACGACTACGTTCCGATCAACACATCGGTGCCGGCCCCGTAGACTTGCGGGTGAAAGCCGGGCTCTCGGGCGAGAGCTTTACTGATTATAGGTTCCAAGCCGCAGGTCCTGTGAAGCGCGATAGCCAGTGGAGCTGCGCTGCTCTCCGACCGCAACGTGAACGAAAGCCTGATATTGCGCTTGAAGACTTACGCAACACCGCTGGGCTTGTTTCGGCAGGCAAAATGAATGGATTCGCTGGCGATCAATGCTGGCGGGTGGGGAACGCGTCCTTGTTGAACGCGACGGTCGACGAACATCGGCAGGGTTGGATCCGCTCTTGCGCGCGGTGCGCGCGTGCGACGTGAAACCGCTGTCATCAGGTCACTCCTAGCAATCAGTAATGCGTGCAACCTTTAGGGCTGGAATTAAAGGCAGGACATGAGAAACGGTCAGAACAAGCAGCGGATGCGCAACCGCAACAACAATAACAACAACAATCGGCGCAGCCAGAACCCGATGACCCGGGTCTACGAGTCCAACGGACCCGACATCAAGATCCGCGGCACGGCCTCGCACATCGCCGAAAAGTATCTCCAGCTTGCGCGCGACGCCCGCTCCTCTGGCGACCCCGTTGCGGCGGAGAACTACTACCAGCATGCCGAGCATTATTTTCGCCTGATCGCGGCGGCGCAGGAGCAATTCCGCCAGAACCAGCAGCCGCGCGGTGACGAGCCCATCAGCAGCCCCAGCGGCGACGACGAAGACGACGGCGAGAATTTCTCGAATTTCGGCCAGGAGCCGGGCTTCGTTCCGCAGCCGCCGCAGCAGCCTTTCGCACGCGACCGCGACGGTCAGCGCGAACATCACCAGCGTGATCATCAGCCACGCGACAACCAGCAGCAGCCCTATCAGCGCGACCACCAGCCGCGCGAGCACCGCGAGCGCGATCATCGCCCGCAGCCGCAATATCAGCCGCAGCCGCTGCCGGCGAACCAGCCGCAGCCCGTCATCGCCGATGCCGGCGGTGTCGATCGCCTGCCGTCCTTCATCACTGGCCCCCAGCCGCAGGTGAATGTCGGCGCAAACGGTGGCCAGCCCGGCTTCGAGGGTGGCGGCGGTGGCGAACGGTTTCCACGCCGACGGCGCCGGCCCCATGGCCCGCGCCCCGAGCGCGAGGCAGCGCCAGCCGCCTCGAGCGATGATCTCGCGCCCGGCGAGTAAGCTCTTCTGCTGTTCTGATCCGAACTCGTCCCGGCCTTGCCGGGACGATTTTTTTCAGCTGCGCGTCACGGTCGAGGACGGCACCAGCACCGGCTTGGCGAGCGAGGGAATCAGCCGCGCCCGCTCGCGCTTGGCGGGGATCGCACGGTAGACCTGCTTGGTGGCCTCGACGATGTGCACGCCGGCAAAAGGCAGCGACAGCGCCGCACCGGCGCGCTCCCACATCTGTGCCGATCTCAGCACCCAGCCGCCGGCATAGGGCGGCATGAACAGCGCCTCGCCCCACGCGGTCGGCGTGAACCAGGTCTGGCGCAACAGATCGGTGATCTGCGAGCGCGAATAGGGCCGGCCGTGACCGAACGGCGTGCTGTCGGTGCGGGTCCACACCCCGCGCCGGTTCGGGATCACCGCGATCACGCGGCCCGAGGGCGACAGCACGCGCCACACCTCGCGCAGCAGCGCGGCCGGATCGTCCGACATCTCCAGCGCGTGAACCAGCAGGATGCGGTCGACCGCGGCGTCGGCAAGCGGCAGCGAGAATTCGTCGACCAGCGAGGCCAGCGCCGGCCGTCCCGTCGGCCATTTCAGGACGCCCTGGGCCGCCGGCATGAAGGCGATGCAGCGCTCGGCGTCCTCACGGAACAGCCCCAGGTAGGGCGTGGGATAGCCGAGGCCGAGCACGCGCTGGCCCTCGGCGCCCGGCCAGCGCTCCCTGATGCCGCGATTGATCATTTGTCGCGCCACGATCCCGAGGCGGCGCGAATAGAACTCGCGGAGGTCGACGACGTCGATGGTCATGACCGCAATGTAACATGCGCAGGGCTGCGCCTGCGCGCGGAATATTGCATTGCCTGCGCAACGTTAACGCCATATTTGTCTGGCGGGGCTGAGCCCGATGGAGATGACATGGCTGCCGAAATTCGTATTTTCACCTGCTTAAACGACAATTTCGGTTATCTGATCCACGATGTGGAGACCAAGGCGACGGCGTCGATCGACGCGCCCGAGGCCGGCCCCATCCTGAAGGCACTGGACCGCGAGGGTTGGCAGCTCACCGACATCCTGATCACCCATCATCACGGCGATCATGTCGGCGGCGTCGCCGAGCTCAAGGCCAAATACAATTGCCGCGTCGTCGCGCCGCACGACAAGGGGACTGAGATCGCGAACGTCGACCTGCGTGTCGCCAACGCCGACGTGATCAAGATCGGCAATCTGCTGGCACGCGTCCTGGAGACGCCCGGCCACACGCTCGACCACGTCTCCTACGTGTTCGACACCGAGAAGACGGTGTTCGCCGCCGACACGCTGTTCTCGATCGGTTGCGGCCGCGTGTTCGAGGGCACCTATCCGATGATGTGGGATTCGCTTCTGAAGCTGCGCGCCCTGCCCGACGACTTCAAGCTCTATTGCGGCCACGAATATACGGCTTCCAACGTCAGGTTCGCGCTGACCGTCGAGCCCGACAATGCGGCGCTGCAGGCTCGCGCGGCGGAGGTGGCGAAGCTGCGGGCCGAGAACAAGCCGACCATTCCGACGCTGCTGGGCGAGGAGAAACGCGCCAACGTCTTCCTGCGTGCCGACGAGCCACAGGTCGCCGCCAAGCTGCACATGAAGGGCGCGGATGCCGCCGCGGTGTTCGGCGAGCTGCGCGAGCGCAAGAATAAATCCTGACGCACAAGTCCTGACCAACAAAGCCTGACGGGATTCGATGCCGACCGCAGCCGAGATCATCGCGCGCCTTGAACTGCGGCCGCATCCCGAGGGCGGCCATTATCGCGAGACGTTTCGCGACAAGGCCACCGACGCCAACGGCCGTTCGCGCTCGACCCTGATCTATTTCCTGCTCGCCCGCGGCGAGCGCTCGCACTGGCACCGCGTCGATGCGGTCGAGACCTGGCATTATTACGCCGGCAGCCCCTTGATGCTGCGCATCGCCCATGACGGCTGCTCGCAGCACGAGGTGCGGCTCGGCACCGACCTCGCCGGCGGCGAGCGGCCGCAGGCGATCGCGCCGGCGCACGCCTGGCAGATGGCGGAAACATCGGGCGAATGGACCCTGGTCGGCTGCACCGTCGCGCCCGCGTTCGAGTTCGCAGGCTTCGAGCTCGCACCAAGGGGCTGGGAGCCGTAGCTGCATCCCGTCATCCCGGGGCGCCGCGCATGCGGCGAGTCCGGAATGACAGTCAACGTTTTCGCAGCACCATGTCCTTGGCCGCGATCAGGCCGCCGCCGGCAATCAGGATCGCGGCAATGGCGATGTTGGCGCTGGCCTTGGCGAAGCCGGCGGCGATGAGGAAGCCGGTCGAGAGCAGCGGCGTGGCATAGGAGGCGGCGCCGAGCACGCGGATGTCGCCGCGTTTCATGCCGATGTCCCAGGCATAGAACGCCGCGCCGACGGGGCCGATGCCGAGCGCGATCACCGAGAGCCATTGCAAGCCCGTCTCCGGCCACACCGTGGTCTCAAGCAGGCCGTGCATCAGCGCGGCCAGCAAGGCTGTGGCCAGGCAGAAGCCCGCGACCGCATCGGTCGGCACGGCTTTCAATCGGCGCGACAGCACCGAATAGGCTGCCCAGACGAACGCAGCAATGAAGGCCGCGATCAATCCCGGCACCGCTCCCGGCGCAAGCCCGCTCGTGTTGCCGGCGAACAGCAGCACAGTGCCGACGAGGCCGAGCACGGCGCCGACGATGTGATGCAAAGCGAGCCGCTCACCCGGCAGAAGCGACGAGAACAGCACGATCAGAAGCGGCCACATGTAGTTCAGGAGGCCGGCCTCGGCCGGCGGCGCGAAGCGCAGCGCGAGGAAATACAGCGCGTGATAGCCGAACAGGCCGCCGACGCCGACGACCCAGACCACCAGCGGCTGACGCAGGCTCTTCGCCGCATCGCCGCGCCCGATCCAGGTGAGCAGACCGACCAGGCCGCCGATCGCGAAGGTCATCGCGGCGAGCTGGAACGCTGGGATCTTTCCGGTCGCCACGGTCATCACCGAGAGCAGCGACCACATCAGGATCGCGGTCAATCCAATCAGCGTGGCGGTGCGGGGAGTCATCGGCCCAATGTTTCCGTCATGGCCGGGCTTGTCCCGGCCATCCACGTTCTTCGACGGCTGTTGTAAGGCCGTGGATGCCCGGGACAAGCCCGGGCATGACGGAGTTACCGATATGATCGCATGTGATGCCGACGCATCACACCATGTACTGGCCGCCGTTGACCGTCAGCGTCGATCCCGTGATGAAACCGGACTCGTCGGCGGCGAGGAACACGACCGCGCGCGCGATCTCCTCGGGCTCGCCGAGCCTGTTGGTCGGGATCTGCGGGATCACGTTCTTCTCCAGAACGTCCTTCGGCACCGCCTGCACCATTTCGGTGTTGATGTAGCCGGGGCAGATCGCATTCACGGTGATGCCGCCCTTGGCGTTCTCCAGCGCCAAGGCCTTGGTGAAGCCGATGTCGCCGGCCTTGGCCGCGGAATAGTTGACCTGGCCGAACTGCCCCTTCTGGCCGTTGATCGACGAGATCGAGATGATGCGGCCGAACTTGCGCGCGCGCATGCCCTCGATGACCTGGCGCGTCATGTTGAACAGCGAGCCGAGATTGGTGTTGATGACGGCGTTCCACTGCTCGAGCGTCATCTTGTGGAAGGCGGTGTCGCGGGTGATGCCGGCATTGTTGACGAGCACCTCGACCGGGCCGAGATCGGCCTCGACTTTCTTCACGCCTTCGGCGCAGGCCTCGAAGCTGCTGACGTCCCATTTGTAGACGGCAATGCCGGTCTCGGCCTTGAACTTCTCCGCCGCCGCGTCGTTGCCGGCATAGCTCGCCGCGACCTTGTAGCCGGCCGCCTTCAGCGCCTTGCTGATCGCAGCACCGATGCCCCGCGTACCCCCCGTGACCAATGCAACACGTGCCATGTCGTATTCCTTCCCTTGGACTCTTCCTTGGACTCTCGGACGTTTCTGACGTGATCGTTTTTTAACGTTGGATTATGCGGTTGGTTTGACGGACATCAAGAACAAAACGCCCGGCGTCGAGCCGGGCGTTTGTATTTAGTCGAGGCCTGCGCGATTGCGAAGAATATTTGATTTGCAGCCGCTGCCTTTTTAGTCGCGTGCAACGCACTCACTGAGGTGTGCAGCGCACCCGCAAACTGCGCGCAAGCTGCACGTCAGCCAGCGTCAGTCGCGCGCGATGCACATCGCGATACCCATGCCGCCGCCGATGCACAGCGTGGCGAGACCCTTCTTCGAATCGCGCTTCTGCATTTCATGCAGCAGCGTCACCAGCACGCGCGCACCGGACGCGCCGACCGGATGGCCGATCGCGATCGCGCCGCCATTGACGTTGACCTTGGAGGTGTCCCAGCCGAGGTCCTTGTTGACGGCACAGGCCTGAGCCGCGAAGGCCTCGTTGGCCTCGATCAGATCGAGATCGCCGACATTCCAGCCCGCCTTCTTCAGCGCGGCGCGCGAAGCCGGGATCGGGCCCGAGCCCATGATCTTGGGATCGACGCCGGCCTGCGCCCAGGAGACGATTCGCGCCAGCGGCTTCTTGCCTTCCTTGGCCGCCTGCTTGGCGGTCATCAGCACCACGGCGGCCGCGCCGTCATTGATGCCGGATGCAGAGCCCGCGGTGACCGTGCCGTCCTTCTCGAAGGCGGGACGGAGCTTGGCCATGGCGTCGAGCGTTGCGCCATGACGCGGATATTCGTCGGCGCTGACGACGACGTCGCCCTTGCGGGTCTTGATGGTGACGGGGACGATCTCGTCGTTGAACTTGCCGGCCTTCTGCGCCGCCTCGGCCTTCTGTTGCGAGGCCACCGCGAACTCGTCCTGCTGGGCGCGGGTGATCTGCCATTGCCGCGCGACGTTCTCGGCGGTGTTGCCCATGTGGTAGCCATTGAAGGCATCCCACAGACCGTCCTTGATCATGGTGTCGACGAACTCGACAGGGCCCATCTTGACGCCGCCGCGCAGATACTGGGCGTGCGGGGCCATGCTCATGGATTCCTGGCCGCCGGCAACCACGATCTCTGAATCGCCGTTGAGCAGCGCCTGGTAGCCGAGCGCAACCGTGCGCAGGCCCGAGCCGCAAAGCTGGTTGACGCCCCAGGCCGGGCTCTCCACCGGGATGCCAGCGCCGATCGAGGCCTGACGGGCCGGGTTCTGGCCCTGGGCTGCGGTCAGGATCTGCCCCATGATGACCTCCGAGACCCGGCCAGGCTCGATGCCACCGCGCTCCAATGCCGCCTTGATGGCGATGGCGCCGAGATCGTGGGCGGGGAGGGTCGCGAACGCTCCGTTGAAGCTACCGACCGGGGTGCGGGCGGCGCTGACGATGACGACATCGTCTGACATGGGCATCTCCTGAGGCTTGTGGTTCTTTGAATGGGGGCAGGCGGGGCTCTACGAAACCGCTCGCCAGTGTCGTGAGCCATCCTGTTAACGTCGTTGAGGCATGTCAATCGGCCGGCGACCGAATTCATGCCGCAGCGCATTCAAAATAGCGTTCTTGGCGCTTTCGCAAGCAAGATTTTGCTCTGCGATTAACCGTGCCGCACAAAACGGTAGCGTGACCCCTTTGAAAATGCTTATTTTGTTGCGTTGCGTACTCTTCCCGCCCTGCGGCATCGCCCGCCGGGTTCCCGTTCTCCGCGCTTGCAAGTGAGAGCCCATGGCGAAATCAGACCAACCCACCACCATCAAGAAATACGCGAACCGCCGGCTCTACAACACCGGAACGAGCACCTATGTGACGCTGGAAGATCTCGCCGCGATGGTCAAGGAAGGCGAGGATTTCCTGGTCTATGACGCCAAGACCGGCGACGACATCACCCGCTCGGTGCTCGCCCAGATCATCTTCGAGCAGGAGAACAAGGCCGGCCAGAACCTGCTCCCGACCACCTTCCTGCGCCAGCTCATCCGCTTCTACGGCGACAGCATGCAGATGGTGGTGCCGAAATATCTGGAGCAGTCGATCGCGACCCTGACCCAGGAGCAAGAGAAGTTCCGCAAGCAGATCGCCAACACGCTGTCCGGCACTCCTTTTGCTCCCTTGGAAGAACAAGTCCGTCGCAACATGGAGCTGTTCCAGCAGACCTTCTCGATGTTCAAGCCCTTCGTCCCGCCGCGCCCGGCGACCGCCGCCGAGGCGGAGTCCGAAGCGAATGCCGAAGCGCCGAAGGACAGCAACATCGACGATTTGCGCCAGCAGATGAAGGAAATGCAGGAGCGCCTGGAGCGGATGTCGAAGAAGGAGGAGTAGCCCTTCCTTCGTCCCGGCACCCGCTTGAGCCGGAGAATACAGGATGTCCGACCGAAGCTCCCATTGGGACAGCGTCTACGCCACCAAGGGCGAGGACGAGGTCAGCTGGTTTCAGGATAGCCCGTCGACCTCGCTCGCGATGATCCGGGCGAGCAATCCCGATCGCGGATCAGCCATCATCGATATCGGCGGCGGCGCTTCGCGTCTGGTCGATGCGCTGTTGGCTGACGGATATCGCGACGTTGCTGTGCTGGATCTGTCCGCCCATGCGCTTGACGCGGCGAAGAAGCGCATCGGCGCTGCCGCTTCGATGGTCGACTGGATCGTTGCCGATGCCACCAACTGGCAGCCGGCGAAGACCTACGACGTCTGGCACGACCGCGCCGCGTTCCACTTCCTGACCGACCCCGGCGACAGGGCGGCGTATGTCCAGCGCCTGCGGGCTGCGGTTGCGCCGGGCGGCCACGTCATCATCGCGACCTTTGCGCACGATGGTCCGGAGAAATGCAGCGGCCTGCCGGTGCAGCGCCATGACAGCGCCAGCCTCGCAGCCGAGCTCGGGCCGGGGTTCGAGCTGATCGAGACCCGCAGCGAGATGCACCAGACGCCGTGGGATTCGACGCAGGCGTTTCAGTTCAGCCGGTTTCGGAAGCGCAGATAGCTCCCGTCATGGCCGGGCTTGTCCCGGCCATCCACGCACCACGACGTCCTCAGAAGAACGTGGATGCCCGGGACAAGCCCCGGGCATGACGAGGGGAAATTGCGGGTTCAAGCCGCCAGCTTCATCGCATGCGCAAAGTCCCAATAGAGCTTTCGCGCCCTGGTGTAGAGCGGGCCCGGCTTCAGCTCGCGCTCGTCGATGCGGATCACCGGGGCGACCTTGGCGAAATTGCCGGTGGAGAAGATTTCGTCGGCAGCAAGGAAATCGGCATAGCGCAACGTCTTCTCGACCACATTGACGCCGTCGCCGCGAAGCAGGGCGATGACGCGCTGGCGCGTGATGCCGTTGAGGAACGTGCCGTTGGGAGCCGGCGTATAGACCACGCCGTCCTTGGCCATGAACACGTTGGAATTGCCGAACTCGGCGACGTTGCCGAGCATGTCCAGCATCAGCGCGTTCTGAAAGCCGCGCGAGGCGGCCTCCGCCAGCGCCCGCGAATTGTTCGGATAGAGGCAGGCCGCCTTCGCCTCGACCGGCGCGCATTCAGCGGTCGGGCGGCGGAACGGCGACAGGGTGATGGCGTTGCCGACCGGCTTTGGCATCGGCGCCTCGTAGATGCACAGGCACCAATTGGTGGTCTCGGGGTCGAACAGCACGCCGCCGCCCGAGCCGTTCTGCGCCCAATACATCGGACGGACGTAGAGCTCGGCATTGGCCGCAAAGCGCGCAATGCCCTCGCGCGCGAGCCCGAGCCAGGTGGCGGTATCGACCACCGGCTTCAGGCCGAAATTGATCGCGGATTGATTGGCGCGCGCGAGGTGACGGTCGAGATCGGGCGCGACGCCCTCGAACGCGCGCGCACCGTCGAATACCACAGAGCCGAGCCAGGCCGCGTGCGTGCGCGGGCCCATGATCGGCACGTTGCCGTCGTGCCATTTGCCCTCGAAGAAGGTCCAGCTCGGCGAATATTCGATCGGCTTCTTGATCTCGGCCATGACGGCCTCCCCTTGGAAATATAAGAGCACTATTGTCCCAATTCCTAAATGATTTGCTTTCGGACCAGCACCCTCTCCCGGCGGATAAAACGCGCCAAACAGGCTATAATGCGGGCAATGATACGGAGATTGCCATGCCGCTCGATCCGCTCGCAAAGCGCTTGTTGACCATGATGACCGCGGCCGCACCGCAGGCAAAGAGCCGGCCGAGCGTGGAGGCGCGGCGGCAATCGCTGGCCAAGCTGATGCAGTTCGCGCGTGCGGATGCGCCCGATGTGACGACGCGCGACGGCGTGCTGCCCGGCCGTGACGGCGACCTGCTCTATCGCCTCTACACGCCCGCAAATGCCGACGAGGTTGCACCGGGCTTCGTGTTCTTTCACGGCGGTGGCCTCGTCGCCGGCGGTATCGCCACGCATGACCGCATCGCGGCGGCGCTGGCGCATGCCACCGGCTGCCGCCTCATTTCCGTCGATTACCGGCTCGCGCCGGAGCACAGGTTTCCTGCCGCCATCGACGATGCCATCGCCGCCACCGAATGGGTCGCGCGCGAGGCCGCATCGCTCGGCATCGATGCGGACCGCCTGGTGGTCGGCGGCGATTCCGCCGGTGCAACGCTTGCCGCGATCGTGTGCCAGGAGGCGGCGCAGACCGCGGGCCTTGCCATCGCCGCGCAATGCCTGATCTGCCCGGTGCTGGATTTCGAGGAAACCTCGCCGTCGCGCGAGGCCTTTGCCGAGGGCCATCTGATCGACCGCGTCACGATCGAGGCCGATCTTTCCGACTATCTGCCTGAGGGCATCGACCCGGCCGATCCCCGCGTGTCTCCGCTGCGCGCCACGCGGCTCACAGGCCTGCCGACCGCGATCATCCACACCGCCGAGTACGACCCGATGCGCGATGAGGGCAATGCCTATGCCCGCAAGCTGCTCGCCGCGGGCGTCGCCGTCGAGCATGTCTGCCACGACGGCATGGTTCACAATTTCCACGCCATGGGCGCGATCCTGCCGCAGGCGCAGCTCGTGCTGTCACAGATCGGCGAGCAGGTGCGGCGAGCGGTGGAGAGGTAGATCACACCCGCGCGCCGAGCACGGCCCTCGCCGCCATGACATAGTCAGGCCAATGCGCGTCCGCATAGCGCTCCGCCTGGCGGGCGCAATTGACGTCGGGCGCATGCGCTGCGGCAATCATGCGCGCAAAGCGTTCTTCGGCAACCGTCGTGTCATCGCGCGCCGGCGCGGGTACCGCGGCCACGGCGGCCGGAGCGACGGCGAGTCCTGCCATTCCGGCGAGCAAGATGCGGCGTGTCGTGGTCATGGCTGGCGTCCTCCATTGTTCCGGCCTGCTCCGGCGGGCGAGCGGGCCGGTGCAGTCACGACAAGGTAGCCGCGCCCATCGATGCAGTCCATGGCTTGCGGATGGCGCTTGACCACGGCAGCGATCACGTTCCATCTAGCACGCGATTTCGCCCGCGCGTCGGATTGTCTCGTGTCTCCTCACCGCCCATCGCATCGTCCGAGCTTGCGCGCTGTCGCGATGGGACTGGCCGGCCTGACGATTTCGGCAGGCGCCGCCTTCTCGGCGGACGATGAGGAGGATGCAGCAGCGCAACCCGCGGTCCCGAACCTCTATCTCGATCTGCGCACGAGCTATGCGTCGGTTCCCGCGGGGACGTTCGGGCTCGGTTTCGGCACAACGTCGCTATCGGCCGCGCTGCAAGCCCTGGCGGTGCGTAGAGGCGCAACGTTGCCAAACGGCCTGCCGGCCGCGAAATCGATTGCCCTCGACCTGCCGCTCACCGTCGACGTCAACGACCGCGTCTCGCTGTATGGCGGCGTGTCGGGCTCGACGACCGACATTGGCGACGGCTGGTCGAGGTTCGACATCACGAGCTGGAACATCGGCGTGCAGGCCGACCTCTACCGGCAGGATGGCGGCGCGATCCCGACCATCACGTTGCAATCGACCTTGACGCAATCGGTGCCGAACGATCACGGCATGACGAATTCGCTCAACAACATCCTGGAATTCGACTACGCGCTCGACGAGGACGAGACGCGGGGCTGGCTGACCGGCGTGCAGCATACCTACACCACCATCGCCAGCCCGTTCGCCAGCATCCGGCCGAACACGATCCTCTATGCCGGCGGCTATTACCAATGGCCGAGCAACTGGAAATTCACCGGCCGCCTCGGCATGCAATCGTTCGGCGGCGCGCAGCTGGCGGGCCGGACGCTTGCGGAATCCTTCACGCAGCCGATCCTGCGGCTCGACCTCGATCGCATGGACGACAACGACAACCGCCTGTTCGGCATCACCGCACAGTTCGCCTGGACGCCGAAGCCGTCTTACCAGCTGACCCTGCGAACGCCGCTCTACGCGATCCGCAACTGACTTGGAGCATGGTGGACAGCTGGTAAAGCGGATCTCCCGCTTTCCGGACATCGCAAGGCGGTCGCAACAGCTGGGCATTGAAGATGAAGGACTTTCGCATCCGCTGCGGGCCCCCAGCGGCTCCTTCTGAGCGTTGGCGTGTCGGCTAGTTCCCTCGCCTAGAGCCCCATCCAGTTACCTCTCGGCAATATGCTTGCGACAGACTGTGCCGAAGCACACGGGAGGCTGCGAATGTCCCATCTGGTTCCGGAACGGACGCTACTTGCTGGGAAGATCTTCTTCAATTTCGGCCAGTCGTCGATCGATTGCGTCGTGCGCCGGCTGACCGAAGAGGCGGCGACGCTCGAGATGGAGAGCGGCCTCGGCGTGCCCGAGCGCTTCCAGCTCAGGCTGGCAGGGCGCGAGGTCCTGACCTGCCGGGTGGTCTGGCGATCGGACCGCCAGGTCGGCGTCGCCTTCGAACGGCCGGACAGCGTTGAGCGCCTGGCTGGCGAGGAGCGGGAGCGCTCGTCCGACGCGCTGATGCGCGGCCAGATGCTCGCGCTTCGCGCAGCGCTTGATTTCGTCCCGCTCGGCATCGTGCTGCTGGATGCAAAGCTCCGCGCAAAGCTGATCAATCGCGCGTTCCGCCAGATGTGGCGGTTGCCGGATGAAGTCGCCGAGAGCTGTCCGTCGTTCGTGACGCTGATGCATCACGGCCGCGATACTCTCGCTTACGAGGTTCCACAGACCGAACTCGATGCCTACGTCGCCGAGCGGGTCCGTCACGTTCAGGCGGGCGACGCCTCGCCGCTTGATCTGCGCCGCTCCAGTGGAGACGTCGTTCGGATGCAATGCACGCCGCTGCCCGACGGCGGGCGAATGCTGACCTATACGCCCGTCACCGACATCGTGCGCTATTCCGACGAGCTGAAGTTGCTGCGCGACGCGCTGGAAAATGTCGAGGACGGCGTGCTGCTGCTCGATCGCGATCTCAACGCCAGCTTCATGAACCGACGGATGCGACGGTTCTGGGACGTGAGCGAACAGGAGGCGGAGCGCCGACCGACCTATGCATCACTGGTGAGCCGGGTCCATCGCGCCAGCGCACCGGATCTTCCGGCAAATGAGCTGACGAAATTTCCAGCCAGGCGGGTCGCAGAGGTCAAGGCCGGCGACCATGTGCGCGACCTGCAGACGCCGGACGGAAGGCGCATCAGGGCTCATTGCACCACGATGTGGAACGGCGGCCGCATGCTGACCTATGTCGACATCACCGACCTGATGCAAAAGGCCGCGATGCTGGAGACGCTCGCCACCACCGATCCGCTCACCGGCCTCTACAACCGCCGCCACTTTCTCGACAGCCTCGAGGCCGAATGGAGCCGGTTCCAGCGCTATTATCGCTCCGTCTCGGTGCTGATGCTGGACATCGACCACTTCAAATCAGTCAACGACCGCTACGGCCATGCGGTGGGCGACGCCGCGATCAGGGCGGTTGGGGCCGCGTGCCTCGACGGCAAGCGCAAATCGGACATCGTCGGCCGCCTCGGCGGCGAGGAGTTCGCCGTGCTGCTGCCTGAGACCAGCCTGTCACGTGCGAGGACTGTCGCCGATCGCATCCGCAAGCGCGTGATGGGCGCGCAGATCGTCGCCGGCGAGATCCGGTTCGGCGTCACCGTGAGCATCGGCATCGCAGAGGCCACCGTCAGCATGTCCGGCATCGACGCGCTGATGGGCGCGGCCGATCATGCGCTCTATCAGGCCAAGGCGGAGGGCCGCAATCGCTGCGTTGCCTTCGTGGCCCCGGCGCCGGCAAGCAAGGCGGCGGAGTGATCGAACGACGCCGCTATCGTGGCGGCGGAACGTCGAACACGCTTTGGGGATTTGCAACGTCGTCGACGACAAGCGTCAACGGCTCGCCCGTCGCGAGAAACGACGACAGCGCCGCCTCGAACGGAGCCGGATCGAGCCCGCGCGCCTTCAGCCATTCGGGCTCGTAATAGGTTTGCCGGTAGCGCTCGCCGGAATCGCAGATCAACGTCACCAGCGACCCCACGATGTTCGCCTGGCGCATCTCCGAGGCCAGCCGGCACAGCGCCAGGAAATTGGTGCCGGTGGAGCCGCCCACCGGACGGCGCAGCCGGCGCGACAACACGTTCATCGCCGCGATCGTTGCCGCGTCCGGAATCTTCATCATGCGGTCGACCACTTCGGGCACGAAGGAGGGCTCGCAACGGGGACGGCCGACGCCCTCGATCAGCGACGGACGATCGCAGACGTGAGAGCGGTCCTGCGAGCGGAAGCAGTCGAAGAAAGCGGAATGCTCGACGTCGGCGACGCACAGACGTGTCGGATATTGCCGATAGCGCAAATAGCGTCCGATCGTGGCCGAGGTGCCACCGGTGCCCGCGCCCATCACGATCCAGTCGGGCAGCGGGCGCGGCTCGCCCTGCAATTGCGTGAAGATCGATTCGGCGATGTTGTTGTTGCCGCGCCAATCGGTGGCACGCTCGGCGAAGGTGAACTGGTCCATGTAGTGACCGCTCAGACGCGAGGCGAGCGCGGCGGCTTCCGCATACAGCGCCCGGCCGTCGTCGATTAGATGGCAATTGCCGCCATAATGCTCGATGGCGGCGATCTTCTCCGCCGAGGTCGTGCGCGGCATCACGGCGTAGAAGGGCACGCCGATCATCTCTGCGAAATAGGCCTCCGACACCGCAGTCGATCCCGACGAGGCCTCGACCACGGGCGTGCCTTCGCGGATGTGGCCGTTGCAGAGCGCGTAGAGGAACAGCGAGCGCGCCAGGCGATGCTTCAGGCTGCCGGTCGGATGGGTGGACTCGTCCTTCAGATAGATGTCGATGCCTGACAGCGCCGGCACGATCAGCCGGATCAGGTGCGTATCGGCGGTGCGGCACTGGTCGGCCTCGATCGCGGCCACGGCCTCATCGACCCAGCCGCGCCGATAGGCAGGCCCGGCCGGGTGGCGGAAGGGAGGCGGCTCCATCGGCATGACCAGGCGATTCCTCGAAAAACTGATGTCCATCTAGCACGCGGGCGGCTTGCGTACCGCGCTCAAAATTCCAGCGGCGCGTTGTCGACGACTTCCTTCATCACGAAGAAGGTGCGGGTCTGGCGCACGCCGGGCAGCGCGATCAACTGCTCGCCGTGGATGCGGTTGAAATCCTCCATGTCGCCGACGCGGATCTTCAGGAAATAGTCGAAGTCGCCGGCGACGAGGTGGCAGTCGAGCACGAATTTCAGCCTGGCGATCGCCTGCTCGAAGCTGGCAAAGCTTTCCGGCGTGGAGCGGTCGAGTACGACCCCGACCATCACCAGCGTGCCCTTGGCCACCTTCTTGGGGGCAACCATGGCGCGGACGGCCGCGATGAACCCGTCCTCGAACAGGCGCTGGGTCCGGCGATGGCATGTGGCGGGGCTGATCGCGACCGTCTCGGCCAGCTCGGCGTTACTGAGCCGCCCATTATTTTGCAATAATCTCAGGATCTTGAGGTCGATACGATCCAGACGAGCCGACATGAAAGAAGCTTCCATTACTTGGCGGTATATCGGAAGAACTATTAGCCAGTAGCGCCATTAGCGTAAGACATACCGCAACATCAGCGCAACATTCGGGAGCACATTTCGCTCGTGCGATGCTAGGCAGCTGCCGCCATCAACGCCATTCGGGATGATCCATGAAGCTCGACAAATTTCCGCGCTATCCCCTGACCTTCGGCCCGACCCCCATCGAGAAGCTGGAGCGGCTGTCCAAACATCTCGGCGGCAATGTCGAGATCTATGCCAAGCGCGAGGACTGCAATTCCGGGCTCGCCTATGGCGGCAACAAGCTGCGCAAGCTCGAATACATCATCCCCGATGCGATCGCCTCCAACGCCGACACCCTGGTCTCGATCGGCGGCGTGCAATCGAACCACACCCGCATGATCGCGGCGGTCGCGGCCAAGATCGGCATGAAGTGCCGCCTGGTGCAGGAAGCCTGGGTGCCGCACGAGGACGCCGTCTATGACCGCGTCGGCAACATCATGCTGTCGCGCATCATGGGCGCCGACGTGCGCCTGGTCGACGACGGCTTCGACATCGGCATCCGCAAGAGCTGGGAGCAGGCGATCGAGGAGGTGAAGGCCGCGGGCGGCAAGCCTTACGCCATTCCCGCCGGCGCCTCCGTGCACAAATTCGGCGGGCTCGGCTATGTCGGCTTCGCCGAGGAAGTGCGCAAGCAGGAAGCCGAGCTCGGCTTCAAGTTCGATTACATCATCGTCTGCACGGTGACCGGCTCCACCCATGCCGGCATGCTGGTCGGCTTCGCCGCCGATGGCCGCGCTCGCAAGGTGATCGGTATCGACGCCTCGTTCACGCCTGATCAGACCAAGGCGCAGGTGCTCGAGATCGCGCAGAACACCGCTGGGCTCGTCGAGCTCGGCCAGGAGCTCGTCGCTGAGGACGTCGTGCTGATCGAAGACTACGCCTATCCCGCCTATGGCGTGCCCTCGGAAGAGACCAAGGAGGCCATCCGCCTGACCGCGCGTCTCGAAGGCATGATCACCGACCCTGTCTACGAGGGCAAGTCGATGCAGGGCCTGATCGATCTGGCGAAGAAGGGCTATTTCGAGAAGGGCGCGAAGATCCTCTACGCCCATCTCGGCGGCGCCCCCGCGCTGAACGGCTACGCGTATGCGTTCAGGAACGGGTGAGTGAGGGCGCAGCTTTCTCCTCACACATCGCTGTCGTCCCGGACAAGCGCGCTTGTCCGGGATGACGTGTTGAGGGAGTTGAGCGCACCAACACCTACCGCGTCCTGACGATCTGCAGCAGCTCGTCGCCGTAATGCTCGAGCTTCTTGTCGCCGATGCCGGGGATATTGCGGAGCTCGTCGAGAGTTGTCGGCCAGGCCCGGACGATGCCGTCGATGGTGGCATCGTGCAGCACCACATAGGCCGGCACGCCGCGCTCGCGCGCGACCTCCGAACGCCACGAGCGCAGCCGCGCGCGCAGCTCGGGATCGACATCGCCTGGCGCGGCGTCGGCGGCGGGCGCGAGGTCGCCGCGGCGTGACTTGCCGCGGCTCGCGCGAATGCGCGTGCCGGGCGCCTCCTCGCGCAGCCACACTTCGGTCTCGCCGCGCAGCACGCCGCGCGCGGTCTCGGTCAGCTTCAGCGCACCGAACGCCTCGCTGTCACTGCGCAAATGGCCCATCGCCACCAGCTGCCGCAGCACGGTGCGCCACTGCTTCTCGTTGAGCTCGCGCCCGATGCCGAACACCGACAATTTGTCGTGGCCGAACTGCGTCACCTTCTCGGTCAGGCGCCCGACCAGCACGTCGATCAGGTGCATCGCGCCAAAACGCTGGCCGGTGCGATAGACGCAGGACAGCAGCTTCTGCGCCAGCACCTTGCCGTCGCGCATCTTCGGCGGCGTCAGGCAATTGTCGCAATTGCCGCAATGCTCGCTCATCACGATCTCGCCGAAATAGGCGAGCAGCCGCCGGCGCCGGCAGTGCGGCGTTTCGGCCAGGCCGACCAGCGCATCGAGCTTGCCGATCGAGACACGCTTGAATTCGTCGGAGGCGCTGGACTCGTCGATCATGCGGCGCTGCTGCACGATGTCCGACAGCCCATAGGCCATCCAGGCCGCCGACGGCTTGCCGTCGCGGCCGGCGCGGCCCGTCTCCTGATAATAGGCCTCGATGCTCTTGGGCAGGTCGAGATGGGCGACGAAGCGGACGTCCGGCTTGTCGATGCCCATGCCGAAGGCGACGGTCGCAACGATGACGATGCCGTCCTCATTGAGAAAGCGGTCCTGGTTGCGCGAGCGCAACGCCCCGTCGAGCCCGGCATGATAGGGCAGCGCCGCGATGCCGGCGTCCTGAAGCGCGGCGGCGACCTCCTCGACGCGGTTGCGCGACAGGCAATAGACCACGCCGGCGTCGCCCGCATGCCGCTCCCGGATGAACTCCTTCAGCTGCGACACCGCGTTGCGCTTGTCGACGATCTCGTAGCGGATGTTCGGCCGGTCGAAGCTCGAGACGAATTGCGGCGCATCCGCGAGCTGAAGCCGCGCGACGATCTCCTTGCGCGTCAGCTCGTCGGCGGTCGCCGTCAGCGCGATGCGCGGCACGTCCGGAAAGCGCTCGGCGATGATCGAGAGGCCGACATATTCGGGGCGGAAGTCATGGCCCCATTGCGAGACGCAATGCGCCTCGTCGATCGCAAACAGCGCCACCTTCGCTTGCGCCAGCAGCGACAGGCAGCGCGGCGTGACCAGGCGTTCCGGGGCGACATAGAGCAGATCGAGATCGCCCGCGAGCAGGCGGCGCTCGATATCGGAGGCTTCCTGCGGCGTCAGCGACGAGTTCAGCGCGGCAGCGTTGACGCCGGCCTCGATCAGCCCGGCGACCTGATCGCGCATCAACGCGATCAACGGCGACACCACGATGCCGCAGCCTTCGCGCAGCAGCGAGGGAAGCTGATAGCACAGCGACTTGCCGCCGCCGGTCGGCATCAGCACAAGGCAATTGCCGCCTTCAGTGACATGCCGGATGATCTCGCCCTGGGCGCCGCGAAACCCCGGCAGACCGAACACCGAATGCAGCACCGACAGCGCGTCGCGGCCGTTGGCCGGCGCAGGGAGCGGAGCGGTGGAGGGAGCGGACATGCGGAACAGATCAGGCCGTGAGATTCGTCACAACGCCAGTCGCATGCTGGCGCGGACGTGGCAAGAGCGTTTGCGGAACTTGCACCGCTGCGTCCTCTGCCTCTCCCCGTTCTTACGGGGAGAGGGTTGGGGTGAGGGGCATCTATCCGCGCATGAGATCGCCGATGATCCTGTACCCCCTCACCCGGATCGCATCTAACGATGCGATCCGACCTCTCCCCGCAAGCGGCAGGGCAGTCGCATATGGGAGCGATCTCGCCTGTGGCCATCCTTCGAGACGCCCGCCGTTGGCGGGCCCTCAGGATGAGGACCAGGTGCGCGGCACCAGTTTCAACGTGCACCAATGCTGCTTAGCCTCATCCTGAGCCGCCAGCGCCAAAACCGGCACTGCACACGGACCATGAACACGGTATCGTTGGCTGCGGAGCGCCGCCGGGAGACAGTGTGGCTGCTTGATCCTCTGGTGCGCCTGGTTGCCCGGCGTGGCTCAATACGAGGAGAAAGTATTGGAAACCAAACACCGCATTCTGCGCCGGCTGGCTCGTCAGCTCGGTCAGCAAATCATTCCCTATCCAGCCACCGGCGCCTAATCGGTGTTCATGGAGAGGAGACCGCGAAAGCGGTCGTCTCGAAGGACGAGGCGCGCGCTCAGGTCTCGCAAAGCGCCATATGCGATCACCCTGACGCAAGCGAGGAGAGATGAAGAGCTACGCCCCGATTCGCCGCAGCGCCTCTGCGACCGTCACGATCGGCATGTTGCGCCTTCCGGCGGCCTCAAGCGCGTGACGCAGCAGGTCCGGCGTGCAGCCATAGGGGCTCGGCGCGCTCGCAACGTCGTGACCATAGAAGATCAGCCATCCGCCGCGCGCGACCGCTTCGTCGAAATAGCGATCGATGCCCGCTCGATCGGTCTCGCAATCGACCAGGGGCGAGGCGCGCAGGAACTGCAGGTCGATGACGCCGCTGTTGACGCCGGGAAGGATGCCACGGGCCGAGCGGAAGGTCCTGGCGAGCTGCGGCTTGCGCCAGACCGAGGCAAGTCCGTAGGGATAGGCGAAATTCTCCAGCGTGATCGAGGAATCGATCGCGCGAAAATACGCCCGGTTCCGCTCGATCTCGCGCGCCATGGCGGCCTCGTCGAGATCGGCCGAGCTCTTGTGCGAGAAGGTATGGCAGGCAATCTCGTGACCGGCGCGATGAAGCCGGACGATCGCGTCGTTCGACATGCCGTGCCAGTGGTCCGACGGCTGACCGATCAGGCTGCCGGCAAGATAAAACGTGCCCCGGCCGCCGTGCTTCTCGAGAAGCGCGGCGCCCTCGCCAGCGGCGCTGTCGGGAGCATCGTCGAAGGTGAAGCTCACGATCGGCGTATGGGACGCAGGCAGCCGGTGCGGCGCGGCACGGAAATGCCGGGCCAGCCGATTGCTCACGCGTCCCTGGAGTGCCGACCACACGACTGCGTTTCCCGTGATGTGTTTATTTCCGCACTGAAACATTCGCGCGCCGGCTGAGGCAAGCCTAACGCTCGGGTAATCCTAACGCAGGACCAATATCCATTGGCTAGCGCGCGGCGACCGGCCCGCCGGCTTCCACGCTGAGATACCGCAACCAATTGCGGAAAAGCACTGCCGCCGCGCTGCCGGCCCCGATATCGGCGCGCAAATGCAGTCCCGGCAGCTCGTTGGTGAGCGCCGGATGGCGCTGGTGCGCCGCCTTCTTCTGGAAGCGGGCCAGCTTCTCCTCCGTCGCTGCGTCAAAATAGCTCACGGGCAGGCGCGGATAGGTCTCGCGCTCCCGCGCCAGGTAGCGGCCGATGTCGCGCAGATATTCGCGCTGGAGCGATAGCGCGTCGTATTCCGGATGTCCCTGGAAGAACACGAAGCGGCTGGCATATTGGCGCGTGAAGACGTCGACGCCGGCCTGGGCCGAACGTGTCAGCACCTGATAACCGGCCTGCACCAGGTCGCTTTCCACGATCTCGTTCAGCCGCGAATGCGAGACCTTCAGCGGCGCCGGCGCGGTGCGCGTCAACGGATCGCGCCTCACCAATTCGCAATCGAAGATGCCGTGGCATTTCGCCGGCAGCCGCCGCCGCGCGATGCCGTCGAGGTGCAGCACCGCCGCGTGCGCGGCGAGGCACGACCATATCGTCGAGCGCGTGTTGGCCTTGGCCCAGTCGATCAGCTCGGTGAGGTCGCGCCAGTACGGCTCCTGGTCGAGCTCGGGCGCGACGGGCTCCGCGCCGGTCACGATCAAGCCGTCGAATTTCTGGCGCTTGAGGTCCGAAAGGTCGGAATACTCGCTCTCGACGTGCCACCTCGCTTCCGGCGACCGCTTCACGCTCGGAAGCGAGAAGCAGTGGAAGCGGATGCGGTGCGGGCCGGCGGCGGCCTGGAGCAGCTTCATGAACTGCCGCTCGGTCGCCTTCAGCGCCGGATCCGGCATGTTGTTGACGAGCCCGATCGTGAGCTCGGCGCCGCGATCGTGCGCGAGATCGGACTCGGTCGGCACCAATGCCGGCCCCAAGATGACTTGATCCCTGTCGATCAGGATCGTCATGGGCGCGTCCGCCTACTCCGCGGCCTCGAGGCGCGCCGACCGGCAGGCCTTGTCCAGCGCCTGGTCGATGTCCTCGATGATATCAGAGACGTGCTCGATGCCGATCGAGAGCCGGATGGTCTCCGGCAGCACGCCGGCAAGGCGCTGCTGCTCCGCCGACATCTGGCGGTGGGTGGTCGAGGCCGGATGGCAGGCCAGCGACTTGGCATCGCCGATATTGACGAGCCGCGTGATCAGCTTCAGCGCATCATAGAAGGTCTTGCCGGCCTCCATGCCGCCCTTGATGCCGAAGGTGAACAGCGAGGAGGCGTTGCCGTCGAGATATTTCTGCACCAGCGGATAATAGGGGCTGTCGGGAAAGCCGCTGTAGTTGACCCAGGCGACGCGCGAATCCTTGCGGAGGAATTCGGCGACCTTGCGGGCGTTCTCGACATGACGCTCCATGCGCAGCGCCACGGTCTCGATGCCCTGGAGCAGCAGGAAGGCGTTGAACGGCGACAGCACCGAGCCCATGGTGCGCTGATAGACGCTGCGCGCCCGCTCGATGTAGGCGGTGCGTCCGAAACGCTCGGCATAGACCAGGCCGTGATAGGAGGCATCGGGCTTGTTGTAGGCCGGGAAACGTTCGGCATGCTTCGCCCACGGGAAGTTGCCGGAATCGACGATGGCGCCGCCGAGCGTGGTGCCGTGACCGCCCAGGAACTTGGTCAGCGAGTGCACGGCGATGTCGGCGCCGTAGTCGAACGGCTTGAGCAGGATCGGCGTGGCCACGGTGTTGTCGACGATCAGCGGCACGCCATGCGCGTGCGCGACCTTGGCCAGCGCCTCGATATCGCAGACATTGCCGGCGGGATTGCCGATGGTCTCGGCGAACACGGCACGGGTGTTCTCGTCGATCAGCTTCTCGATCGCCTCCGGCCTGTCGCTCTCGGCGAAGCGGCCGGTGATGCCCTGCCTTGGCAGAATGTGCGAGAGCAAAGTATGCGTCGTGCCGTAAAGCTGCGGCACGGAAACGATGTTGCCGCCGTGGTCGGCGACGTTGACGAAGGCGAAATGCAGCGCCGCCTGGCCGGTGGCGACCGCGAGCGCGCCGACGCCACCTTCGAGCTGAGCGATGCGCTTCTCCAGCACCGCGCTGGTCGGATTGGCGATGCGGCTGTAGCGAAAGCCCTCGGTCTCGAGGTTGAAGAGCGCCGCGCCGTGGTCGGCGCTGTCGAAAGCATAGGCCGCGGTCTGGTAGATCGGCACGGCGACCGCATGCGTGGTCGCTTCGGGCTCGTAACCGGCGTGAATAGCGATCGTCTCGTTGCGCATCGTGCCACCTCCGCGTGGAGCGGTCCGCACTTATTGGCCTAGAATGAGGCATGTGCGTTGTCCGCCGTTCCTCTGTTAGAGGCGGGTGGTAAAGCGGACAATAATTCGCATAGAGATCGAGGAAGTAACCCTAATGCTTGTCGGCGAATTGGCTGGAATTCGGGTTAAAGCGGATTAACGAATGCGCGCCCCTCGCTCAAAAGGGTAAGGAAATCGCATACGACATTTGCGCGACCGGAGCGCGCGCCTCGTCCTTCGAGACGACCGCTTCGCGGTCTCCTCTCCATGAACACCGATTAGGCGCCGGTGGCTGGATAGGGAATGATTTGCTGACCGAGCTGACGAGCCAGCCGGCGCAGAATGCGGTGTTTGGTTTCCAATACTTTCTCCTCGTATTGAGCCACGCCGGGCAACCAGGCGCACCAGAGGATCAAGCAGCCACACTGTCTCCCGGCGGCGCTCCGCAGCCAACGATACCGTGTTCATGGTCCGTGTGCAGTGCCGGTTTTGGCGCTGGCGGCTCAGGATGAGGCGAAGCAACGTCCGTCCTCGTTGAACCTGCAGCCACGCACTCAACCCTCATCCTGAGGGCCCGCCGTCGGCGGGCGTCTCGAAGGATGGCCACAGGCGAAATCGCTTCCATTCGCGATTGCCTTTCCCACAAGGGGCAAAGGTGCACCGCGACCGCTGCGATCACTCGCGGGCCCCTACCCCATCCGCTCCCACAACCGATGAGCGAGCACGCCGGCGCGCTTCTCGATCGCGGCCGCGGCATCGAGCGCAAGATCCTCGCGATAGCGACCGGCAATGAGCTGCACGCCGATCGGCTTGCCGTCGTGGAGGGCCACCGGCACCACGGCGCCGGGCAGGCCCAGCACGTTGATCGCGGAGATGAAGCGGATCTCGCCCCAGAAGATCTCGCGCACGCGCTCGGCACTGACCGCGTCCTCGCGCGGGCCCGGTGTCGGCTTCACCGTGGTCGGCGCCAGCACGACCGGATAGTCCTCGAAGAACAATTGCCAGGCGCGGATGTGGCCGTTGCGCGCGGCGGTCGCCTGCATCCAGCCCTTGAGATCGAGCACATTGGCCTTGGCCTTCATGCCGCCCCAGGCCTTGTGAAAGTCCTCCGAGGTCACCTTCAGCATGCCGGCTTCCTGCATCACCACGGTCTCGTTGGTGATGATGTCGCACCAGGTCTGCCAGACGCCGTCGATGTCGGGCACCTCGACCTCGCTGACGCGGTAGCCGGACCGTTCGAGATGGTCCGCGGCCTGGCGCAGCGCCGCGGCGACGGACGGATCGACATCCATGTCGTCAGGTATCTTGGCCAGCGCGACCTTGATCGGCCGCTTCGGCGTCTCGCCGACCAGCGGCGCCGGCACCCACCAGGGATCGCGCGGATCGCGCTGGCTCATCGCCTCCAGCGCGAGACGGACGTCGGCGACGTGGCGGGCGAGCGGCCCCTGCGCCGACATCAGATGCGCCAGCATCGGCCGCTCGGCCGTGGCGCTCGCATTGAACGCGGGGATGCGCCCTTGCGTCGGCTTGATGGTGGCAACGCCGTTGCAATGGGCAGGCCAGCGCAGCGAGCCGCCGATGTCGTTGCCATGGGCGATGGTGCCGATGCCGGCGGCGACCGCCGAACCCGCGCCGCCCGAGGAGCCTCCGCAGGTGATATCAGGATCCCAGGGATTGAGCGTCAGCCCGTGCAGGGGATTGTCGGTGAAGCCGCGAAAGGAGAATTCCGGCGTGTTGGTGAGCCCGATGACGATCGCGCCCGCCTTCTTCAAGTTGCGCACCACGGGCGCATCCGACGGCGCGATCAGGCCCTTGTTGGCGGGCACGCCGTTGAAGTTCGGTCGTCCCTCGTAATCGACGTTTTCCTTGATCGTGATGGGCACCCCGTGCAGCAGGCCGAGCGCAGCACCCTTGGCGCGCTGCTTGTCGGCAGCATGCGCAGCCTTCAGCGCCTCCTCGGAGAGATCGACGACGACGGCATTCAGCTTCGGATTGACCGCGCGCATCCGTTCGAGATGCGCCTCGACGGTCTCGACCGCCGAGATCGCGCCGGAGCGGATCGCGGCGGCAGTCGCCACCGCCGACCATTGCCAGATCGGCCCCGACGGGCGCCGCGGCCTGGCCGATTTGCCGGCGGCGGCCTTTCCGGCCGGCTTCGCGGCAGCTCCCTTGCGGGCCCCGGTCTTCGTCGCGGTTCGCGCCTTCTTCCCCGCAGTCTTGCTCTTGCTCGCCGTCTTCTTCGCCACGCCGCATCTCCCAAAAATTGCGCGGCGGAGGTTAGGGACGGCTTCGATCCCTGTACAGGTGCGATTCTGCATCGCTCACCTCGGGATCAACATCGACATGGGATACGGCGGGCTCGCGCTCGTGCTGCAAGCCGGACGGGACTGGCAAGGGGACGCGGTGGCGTATAGCCAATGGCGGAGAGAGTGGGATTCGAACCCACGGTACGGTTTCCCGCACACACGCTTTCCAAGCGTGCGCCTTAAGCCACTCGGCCATCTCTCCGGAGCGCCCTCTCTTGAAGGGGCGCCGACGATTTTGCAAGGGATCGCGAGGAAAACCGACGAATTTTCCGCAAACCGTTGTATTCACATGGTAAAATTCGGCGCCGCGGATGCTCTGATCGGCCTGCAGGCTGAACCCGTGACGGGTTTGCCGCGACGATTCAGGTGAGGATGCCGAGCACGACTGGGGGAGCCATGACCATCCGCAAGACCATTGTCGCTCTTGGCCTGATTTCGGCCCTCGGCTCCGCCCTCGCGGCGTCCGCCGCGGCCCAGGTCTGCACACGTCAGGGCGTCGACGTCAGCTGCGACGACGGCCGGCGCGGGATGCTGTCGGGCAATGCCATCCTCTGGCCGGACGGGACGCGCTCGAGCTCGGCGCCGCACCCGACGGTGATCATCGGCAACAAGAGCTCGGTGCATGTCGGCACCGGCGTGTTCGTCGGCCAGGGCAAGGGCATGGTGCCGATGGACGATCCCAACGCGCCGAACAAGCGCCAGTGCGCGATCCTGGAGGGGGTCTCGTATTGCCATTGAGGCATCCTACAATCCTGCCCGGGCGCGTCTCCGGGCACGACGCCGGATCCCTAAATCAGCCTTACGCCTGAGATCGCCGATTTCAGCCAGCGCAGCGCTTGCGGCGGTTGCGTGGCGAGCGGGGCGACGGCGGCCTTTTCGGTCCGGCACTTCTCGAGCTCGGCGACGAAGTCCGCCGACCATTGCTGGATGGTGTGGCCGCGCAGCTTCTTCATCATGGCGTCCCAGCGCATCTTGCGCTCGGTCAGCGGCATTGCGGCCGCAACCGCGATCGCGCGTGCCATGCCGTCGATGTCGTGCGGATTGACCAGCAAGGCGGTCTCGAGCTCGTTGGCGGCGCCGGCGAACTTCGACAGCACCAGCACGCCGGGATCGGCCGGGTTCTGCGCCGCGACATATTCCTTGGCGACGAGGTTCATGCCGTCATGCAGCGGCGTCACCACGCCGACCTGCGCTGTCCGGTAGAGACCCGCGAGCACGGCCTGGCTGAAGCCCTTGTTCAGATAGCGGATCGGCGTCCAGTCGACCTCGCCGTGGCGGCCGTTGACGTCGGTGACGAGGCGCGCGACCTCGTTCTGGAGATTGCCATAGGCCTCGATCGCACCGCGCGAGGGATTGGCGATCTGCAGCAGCGAGATGCTGCGCGCGAATTGCGGCTGCTCGGTCCAGAGCCGGTCGAACGCGCTGATGCGGTTGACGAGGCCCTTCGAATAGTCGAGGCGGTCGACGCCGATCGCGAGCCGCTCGCCGTTGAGGCTGCGCCGCAGCCGCGACACGTCCGGATGCGAGGCCGACTTGGCGGCATAGGCCGCGAACTTCTCCGCGTCGATGCCGATCGGAAACACCTCACAGCGCGTGCGGCCATGCTGCGAGATCGCAACGCCGTCCTCGATGGCAAGGCCGAGCTCGCCGCCGACATAGCCAAGGAAATTCTGGCGATCCTCCTCGGTCTGGAAGCCGAGCAGATCGTAGGCCAGCATCGCCGTGATCAGTTCGCGATGGTTGGGCACGCCTTGCATCACCGCGGCGACAGGCCAGGGCGTATGCAGGAAGAAGCCGATCGGATCGTCGATGCCGAGGTCGCGCAGCTCGGCGCCGAGCGCGAGGAAATGATAGTCCTGCACCCAGAACGCGGTTCTAGTCTTTCGGAAGCGCATCAGCGCGCGCGCCATGAAGGCGTTGACCTCGCGATAGCTGACATAATCTTCGCGCGAGACGCGAATGAGGTCGCTGCGCGAATGCAGCGCCGGCCACAGCGCCGAATTGGCAAATCCCTCGTAATAGCCGCCGTAATGCGCTGCCGGCAGATCCAGTGTCGCGATGGCCCCTGCGCCGAGCGCCTCGATCTCAGCGAACGGTTCCTTCTGATGGCCGTCCCGTACCCGGCCCGACGACCCCACCCAGATCGCACCCGAATGTTCCACAACCGGCAGCAGCGCCGCCGCGAGGCCGCCCGTCATGGGCTCATTAGGCTTGCCGCGGGCGACGCGATTTGAAACGACGACTAAGTTCACAGGTCGTCCCCTCCTGTTTCATTCCACCCCGTTTAACTGCCGTTCATCAATATGGTTCCTGATCATCGTTTCAACCAATTGAAACCAAAATCGGGCGCGCGCGTTGGAACTGGTTTCGCTTACGGAACCCGGAAATTTTCGCTGCAAAATCAGTTGGTGCCAATGTCGCGCAACAAGGTATTGCGGCGCGCAACGGCGCCGTTCCGATCGACAATATGTCTGCGAAAGGGCGCTGCCTTGGTTATTTTGGATCGAGCAGGCGTGCCAGAAACGCACGCACATCCGCCGGCGCGTCGAAATGGCCGTTCACGCCCATGGCGCGGCGCCCGACCGAGAAGGCGAGCCCGTTCATGTCGGGCATGATCGCAAATACGGTTTCATCGGTGACGTCGTCGCCGATGAAGATCGGACGCCGTCCTTTGAACGGCTCCCGCTGCATCAGTTCACGCACGCCGGTCGCCTTGGTGAATCCGGCATGCTTGATCTCGCAGACGAACTTGCCGGGCAGCACCTCGATCGGCGCGTTAGGCAGATCGGCGCGGATCACCGAGACGGCTTCGTAGATCGCCTTCTCCGCATGCGGCGCGAGGCGGTAATGCAGAGCGAGCGAATAGCCCTTGTCCTCGAGCAGAATGCCCGGGCTGAGCTTGGCAACGGCCGCGAGCCGCCGCTTCAGCTCCTTGTCCAGCGGCGGCGCATGCACGGCATCGACCTCATTGTCCACCGACAGCCGCATCTCGGCGCCGTGGCCGGCGACGGCGCGAAACACCTCGGGCGCGAAGATCAGGTCGATGTCGTTGAGCGAGCGGCCGCTGACCAGCGCCAGCGCGCCGGACGTGCGCTCGGTCAACCGGTTCAGCGTCTCCGACAGGCCCGGCGGTACCCATACCTCGCGCGGCGTCGGCATCAGATCGAGCAGGGTCCCGTCGATGTCGAGCAGAATTGCGGTCTCGTCGAGATGCGGCACCAGCGCATGCGGCACCGGCACCGTTTCGGGCGCCTCGTCGTCGAATACAGTGGGCTGCTGGTCCATCGCCATTTCTGCAAGTTCCGATTTCATCAGTCTACTCCATAAAGGCGAGCGGCCGCGCGATTTGTTCGAGCGATTTGCGCTCCGCCGAGACGGCATAGCGCCACGCCACGATCGCGGCCGCGAGCATCAGGACTGCCCCCAGCAAATAGCCGGCGAACACGCTGGTGCGTGATCCCGTGTCGATCAGCGCGCCGAACAGCGCCGGCCCGATCACGCCGCCGATGCCGGTGCCGACGGCGTAGAACACCGCGATCGCCAGCGCGCGCACCTCGAGCGGAAAGGTCTCGCTGACGGTGAGATAGGCGGCGCTGGCGGCCGGTGAGGCAAAGAAGAAGATCACCATCCAGGCGACGGTCTGTCCCTGCGCACTGAGCACGCCGATGGAGAACAGATAGCCCGACAGCGCCAGCAGCAGGCCCGACATGCCATAGGTGAACATGATCATGGTGCGTCGTCCCAGCGTATCGAACAGCCGGCCGAGCAGCAGGGGCCCGAGGAAATTGCCGGCGGCAAAGGGCAGCAGGTACCAGCCGACGTGATCGGCCCTGATGCCGTAGAAATCGGTCAGCACCAGCGCGAAGGTGAAGAAGATGGCATTGTAGAAGAACGCCTGCGCGCTCATCAGCACGAGGCCCACCACCGCGCGCTGGCGATACGCCGAGAACAGCGTGTGCACGACCTCGCGGATCGGCGTGTGATCGCGCATCTTCAGCCGGATCTTGGGGAAGCGCGCCTCGCTGATATCCTGATCATGCCCGATCACCGAGCGTTCGATCTCGTCGACGATCGCATGAGCCTGGTCGGGACGGCCATGGATCATCAGCCAGCGCGGACTTTCCGGAATCCACATGCGCATCAGCAGCACGACGAGACCGAGGCCGGCGCCGATCAGATAAGCGAACCGCCAGCCGAGATCGGGCGCGATCACGGCGGGGTCGAGCAGCACGATGGCCGCGACCGCGCCCATCGCGGCGCCGATCCAGAAACTGCCGTTGATGACGAGATCGGTCCAGCCGCGATAGCGCGCCGGCACCAGCTCCTGGATGGTCGAGTTGATCGCGGTATATTCGCCGCCGATGCCGGCACCGGTGAGGAACCGGAACAATGCGTAGCTCGCGACATCCCATGACAGAGCGGTCGCGGCCGTGGCCGAAAGGTAGAGCGCCAGCGTGATGAAGAACAGCTTCTTGCGGCCGATGCGGTCGGTGAGCCAGCCGAAGCCGAGCGCGCCGAGCACGGCGCCGGCGAGATAGGCGGAATTGGCGATGCCGAGGTCGAGGTTGGAGAATTGCAGCGACGGACTCTGTTTCAGTGCGCCGGAGAGCGCGCCGGCCAATGTCACCTCGAGCCCGTCAAGGATCCAGGTGATGCCGAGCGCGAGCACGACGCGGGTGTGAAAGCCGCTCCACGGCAGCGCGTCGAGCCGTGCCGGAACACTGGTCTCGACGATGCGGTCAGTGACGGCCGCCGACACCGTCGGTGCGTAGTTCAGCGCTGGGCTTTGCTGCAATTCCATCAGGCTGTTGCGCTCGATCAATGGCTGCGGCCCCGGTCAGGATGTGAACGGGGTTGGTCCGATCGTCGGGGTGCGGCATTCCGCCTGCCCCTGCGACAACGCCTGCGGCGAGGTCGGGTTCCTGCAGGAACGGCTCCCGGGCCGGCTCGTTTCCGAAGCAGCCGCAGGGAGTTGACGCATGGCTCAGGTCAGAAAGAGAACACATTCTCGAAACAGCGGTCCACGCAAGTCCGTCCGCCGGAAGACGAGCGCGCGGCGCGGCACGATTGCGCGCAAGAGCACCAAACGCGCAGCGCCGAAGCGCTGGTCGCAACGGGTGACGAAAGAGAGCGACGCGCTCGATCTCAAGCAGGGCGTGTTCAAGCTGACCAGCCCGAGGAAGATCGCGACCTCGTTGAAGCAATCGGCCGAGCACAGCTCACGACGCAAGACCGGCGCCTATCGTTCGGCGCTGTCGATGCTGACCTTCTACATCAACCGCGCCGGCAAGACCTTGCCGAAGACACAGCGCGCGCGTCTGGAGAAGGCGAAGGTCGAGCTGAAGCGAGCGTTCGGGCGGGAGTGAGGCAGGAAGGGCGCAAATGGCGATCCTTGCTACGCTGTCGTCCCGGACAAGCGCAGCGAAGCGGAGCGCCGATCCGGGAACTCCGCGCGAGCGCTTTGCGCTGGTCGCGATAGCCACAGGATAGGGTTGGACGAAGACTCGGAGTGACCACCGTCCGACCCAACCTCTCCCTGGGAGTATGGGTCCCGGATCGGCGCGCCTTAAGGGCGCGCTTGTCCGGGACGACAGTGGAGTGTGAGGCGGCTGCGCGAACTTCAGAGGCAGCGGTGGCCTTACGCCGCCCTGATATTCCCCATGAAGCGATCGAGCTCGGCGCGCAGGCGGGTGCTTTCGGACGACAGCGTCTTGGCCGAGTGCAGCACCTCCTCCGAGGCCGAGCCGGTCTCGGCGGCGCCGCGGTTGACCTGGCCGATATCGGTGGCCGCGGTTTGGGTGCCCTGCGCCACGGTCTGGACGCTGCGCGCGATCTCCTGCGTCGCCGCGCCCTGCTGCTCGACTGCGCTGGCGATCGACGTCGAGATCGACGAGATCTGGCCGATGGTTGCTCCGATCTCCTTGATCGCGGCAACCGATTCGGCGGTGGCGCCCTGCATGCCCGCGATGTGCGAGGAAATCTCGTCCGTTGCCTTCGCGGTCTGGCTGGCCAGCGACTTCACCTCGCTGGCGACCACGGCAAAGCCGCGGCCGGCATCGCCGGCGCGCGCCGCCTCGATGGTGGCGTTGAGCGCCAGAAGATTGGTCTGCTCGGCGATCGCCGTGATCAGCTTGACCACTTCGCCGATCTGCTGGGCCGCGTGCGAAAGCTTTCCGATGCGCCCGTCGGTTTCCTTGGCCTGGACCACGGCGGCCTCGGCGATGCGGCTGGAATCGCGGACCTGGCGGCCGATCTCCTCGACCGAGGCGGACAGCTCCTCGGTCGCGGTGGCGACCGACTGCATGTTGGAGGAGGCCTGCTCGGAGACGCCGGCGACCTGGCTCGACAGGCTCTGGGTGGTCTCGGCGGTGCGGGTCAGGGTGGAGGCCGCCGATTCCAGCTGCACGGCCGAGGCCGAGACGTTGGAGACGATGGCGCCGACCGCGCTCTCGAAATCGTCGGCGAAGCGGATCAGCTCGGCGCGGCGGCTTGCGGCCTGCTCCCGGTTCTGGACCTCGCTGGCGGCGGCATCGCGCTCGGCTTTTGCGACAGCCTGAACCTTGAACTCCTCGACCGCCCCGGCCATCTCGCCGATCTCGTCCTTGCGCCCCAAGCCCGGCAGCACGACGTCGAAATTGCCCGAGGCGAGCTCCCGCATCGCCTTGCACATCGCGATCATCGGACGCGAGATGCCGTTGCCGAGCATCAGGGCGAGCACGGCTCCGATGGCGAGGCCGCCGAGCGCCAACATCATCATCAGCCGCTCGGTATCCACGATCGTCGCATTGGCGCTCGCTTCGATGCGCTGCTGATCCGCGGTCAGCTCCGACCGCAGCTCGTCCGAGAGCTTGAGGATGGTCGCCGCGGTCTTGGTCATCTCGCCATTCAGCTTGACGATGACCTTCACGTTCTCCGACAGCTTGGTGAAGGAGCTGCGGTACTGCTTCAGCAGATTGCCGATCTCGGTCACGCGGTCGGTGATCTTCTGGTCGTTGGCATAGATCGAGACCAGCAGCGTCTCCAGGAATTTGACGCGGGCGATCACGCCATCGGCGGTCTTGGGCTCCGGCTTGGCGACGAAGGCGCTGACCGAGGTGGAGACCGCCAGATATTGCGAGGTGATGTCCTTGGCCGTGGTCTGGACCGAGGCCAGCCCCGCCAGCGCGGCCGTATCGGCGAGATCGTCGAACTTGAACCGGATCTTGTTGCCGACGCTGTTGAGCTCGTCGGCCGCGATCTTGTTGTTGTCACGCGTCAACGTGATGATCTCTCCGAACACCTTGGTGAAGCGCTGGAATTCGGCCTCGAGCTTGCCGACCTGCTCGCGGCGCGCGGCGCCGGTCGTAGCGGCGACCGACTTGGCGATGGCGCCCTTCAGATTTCCTTCGGCGGCCTTGGCTGCGGTCTCGTCGTCCGCCGCCCCGGTCAGGGTGTAGGCCCGGGCCAATCCTTGATAGGCGACCAGTTCGCGATCAACCGTCCGCGCGAGGTCGGCTTCCGAGACGCTGGTGCGATAGGAGGCCACGGCACCGGCAATACGCTCGAAGCCGAAATAAGCGAAGGCCATGCTGACGGCGAGGATGGCCAGCACCGCCACGAAGCCGAGGATGATTTTTGCGCGAAACCGCAGAGTTGGCAGCTTCGATTGGTTCGACTTCGACTTGACCGACATTCCCCCACCCCATTCCATTCGCGGAAAACCAGGCGCAGCCCGAGAGCAGCCCGCTCCCTGACTCGCACGCACGGTAATCGGCAAAGGATAAGCTGTGGTAAATTTATGGCGCCGCAACTGGCAGTTAGGTGAGGCAGGGAATTTGTTAAGGCGGGCTTTCTCGCGCCGCTACAATTGAAGGCCGGCGTGCAAACCCTCCGCCGTCGTCCCGGACGAGCGAAGCGAAGATCCAGGATCCATAACCACAGGGAGTGGTTTGGCGAAGACTCGGAATTATCTGCTCGCTCCACAAGCACGTTCTTGGAGTACGGGTCCCGGATCTACGCGCGCCTTAAGGGCGCGCTTGTCCGGGACGACGGCGGCGCGTGACGCACCAGCGCGTCTTACGCCGCCCTGATATTCCCCATGAAGCGATCGAGCTCGGCGCGCAGGCGGGTGCTTTCGGACGACAGCGTCTTGGCCGAGTGCAGCACCTCCTCCGAGGCCGAGCCGGTCTCGGCGGCGCCGCGGTTGACCTGGCCGATATCGGTGGCCGCGGTTTGGGTGCCCTGCGCCACGGTCTGGACGCTGCGCGCGATCTCCTGCGTCGCCGCGCCCTGCTGCTCGACCGCGCTGGCGATCGACGTCGAGATCGACGAGATCTGGCCGATGGTTGCTCCGATCTCCTTGATCGCGGCAACCGATTCGGCGGTGGCGCCCTGCATGCCCGCGATGTGCGAGGAGATCTCGTCCGTTGCCTTCGCGGTCTGGCTGGCCAGCGACTTCACCTCGCTGGCGACCACGGCAAAGCCGCGGCCGGCATCGCCGGCGCGCGCCGCCTCGATGGTGGCGTTGAGCGCCAGAAGATTGGTCTGCTCGGCGATCGCCGTGATCAGCTTGACCACTTCGCCGATCTGCTGGGCCGCGTGCGAAAGCTTTCCGATGCGCCCGTCGGTTTCCTTGGCCTGAACCACGGCGGCCTCGGCAATGCGGCTGGAATCGCGGACCTGGCGGCCGATCTCCTCGACCGAGGCGGACAGCTCCTCGGTCGCGGTGGCGACCGACTGCATGTTGGAGGAGGCCTGCTCGGAGACGCCGGCGACCTGGCTCGACAGGCTCTGGGTGGTCTCGGCGGTGCGGGTCAGGGTGGAGGCCGCCGATTCCAGCTGCACGGCCGAGGCCGAGACGTTGGAGACGATGGCGCCGACCGCGCTCTCGAAATCGTCGGCGAAGCGGATCAGCTCGGCGCGGCGGCTTGCGGCCTGCTCCCGGTTCTGGACCTCGCTGGCGGCGGCATCGCGCTCGGCTTTTGCGACAGCCTGAACCTTGAACTCCTCGACCGCCCCGGCCATCTCGCCGATCTCGTCCTTGCGACCGAGGCCCGGCAGCACGACGTCGAAATTGCCCGAGGCGAGCTCCCGCATCGCCTTGCACATCGCGATCATCGGACGCGAGATGCCGGTACCGAGCACGAAGGCGAGAAACGCGCCGAGCAGCGTGCCGCCGACGGCGAGGATCAGAACCAGCCGCTCGGTCCGCCCGATGGTCGCTTCCGACTCCGTGTCGAGCCGTTGCTGTTCGGCGACGAGGTCCGCCTTCATGGCGGTGGCGCCTTGCAGGATCGCACCGGCCGAGCCGCTCATCTCGGTGACGAGGTCGTCGACCAGCTTGGTTTTCGCGATCAGCTTTTCCAGCGCGTCGCGATAGGCGGCGAGAAGCGCCTTGGCCTCCTTCAGGCCGGCGACGACCTTTTCGTCCATGGAATAGACCGCGCCGAGCGAGTTCTCGACGAACTTCAGCCGCGCCATCGCGCTTGCGCCGACGGCCTGGTCCGAATTGAGGATGAAGTTGCTCGCGGCTGCACTGGCGGTCTGGAATTGGGCGTTGACCTGCTTGGTGCCGAACTCGATCGCCTGCGCCTCGGAGTCGGAGGCGTTGTTGCCGATGTCGTCGAGCTTGTATTTCAGCAGGTTGGCGTTGCGCTGAAGCTGATTCTGGACCAGGAGCGCGCTGTCGCGCTTGGCCTGCAGGATCTTGGCGAAGGTCGCCGAGAAGTTGGAGAATTCCTTCGCGAGCTTGTTGAGGCTCTCCAGCCGCGCCGGGTTCTTGGCATTCTTGATGGCCTGATCGATCGCATTCTTCAGGCTGGCCTCGGCCTCCAGCGCCGCCTTGGCGTCGTCCTCCTTGCCGGTCACCACGAAATAACGCGCGGCCGAACGATAGCCGAGCAGCTCGCGATCGATATTGCGGGCGAGATCGGCCTCCGAGACGCTGCTGCGGTAGGATCCTACGCCTTCGGAAACGCGCTCGAAGCCGAAATAGGCGAAGCCGAGGCTGACCGCGGAGATGGCGAGCACGACCGCAAAGCCCAGGATGATCTTGGCGCGGAACCTGAGCGTGGGAAATAGCGTGCGCTTTGACGGCGAATTGATACGCCCGGACATTCCCACCCCCAGATCGGTTCTTGCAAAGTGCAGCACGGCCGGGAGCAGCCCCGCCCGACCCGGGATGAAAATTAGGGCAGATTCGTCAAGGGGCGGTAAATTCCTGCCTGAACGCCACAGGTCGCGAAACACACGTTCCGCGGATTCGGTCGCAATGTTGCGACCAGACGAAAAAGGCCATACTCTTTGGGCACTTGTCAGGCACTCGGCATCAGTCCGGGCAGGTCCTTGAGGGAGAAACGGAGTGGGGCAAACCGACTTTCGGTTTGGCGGTGCGTCCGGCGTTGCCGTCGCGAAGTCGAAGGCCGCGGGCGTCGCGCAAGCCGTTGCCGACCTCGCCGCTCAGCTCCCATCCGAGGAGCTGGCGCTCATCCTGCTCTTCGTCTCCCCATGCTACGATCCGCACCAATTCATCGCGGAGATCAGCCGGCAATTCGACGGGACCCAGGTCTGCGGTTGTACCACGGCCGGCGAGCTCGCGCCTGACGGCTGGGACGAGAACAGCGTCGTTGCCCTCGCCTTCAGCCGCGCCGACTTCTCGGCCGTGGTGCGGCCGATTCTCAATCTCGACGGTTTTCGCGTCGAGGACGGCCGCAGGATCGGCACCGAGCTGCGGCAGGAATTGCTGCGGGAGTCGTCCCAGGGCGAACGCGGAAATCCGTTCGGCCTGGTTCTGATCGACGGCCTGTGTCGCCGGGAAGAAGCCGTGATGTCCGCGATCTATGCCTCGCTCGACGACATTCCCATCGTCGGGGGATCTGCGGGCGACGGCATGCGGTTCGAACGCACCTGGGTGTTTTTCGACGGCAAGGCCTACACCAATGCCGCCCTGCTCATCCTGTTGAGCACGTCGCTGCCGTTCCGGGTCTTCAAGTGTGACAATTTCGAACCGCGGCCCCAGAAGATGGTGGTCACCGAGGCCGACACCGAGAATCGAACCGTCAGGGAGCTGAACGCCGAGCCCGCGGCCGAGGAATATTCCCGCGTCGTCGGGATCATGGACGAAAAGCTCGACCCGTTCTCGTTCGCCTCGCATCCCGTTCTGGTCCGGGTCGGCGGCTCCTACTACGCCCGGTCGATCCAGCGCGTCGAACCGGACGGATCGCTGCACTTCTTCTGCGCCATCGACGAAGGCATGGTGTTGACGGCGGCGACGTCGCGCAGCCTGGTCGGCACGACGCGCGAGGCCTTCGCGGAGACGCGCGACCAGATCGGCGAGGTCTCGCTCTATATCGGTTTCGAATGCCTGCTGCGCCGGCTCGACGCCGAGCAGCACCAGCTCGCCCGCGACATGTCCGAACTCTACCGCCAGAATCGCGTCGTCGGCTTTCATACCTACGGCGAGCAGTTCGGCTCGATGCACGTGAACCAGACCTTCACCGGCGTCGCCATCGGCAGGCGTCCCGCGTGACCGGGCCGTGGCAGGACCCCGATGCGGTCGAGCAGCTGCAGCGGGAAGCCGCGAAGCTGAAGAAGATCAATGCCGCGCTGATGTCCCGCGTCGAGCGCTCGATGGACCAGCAGCTCAACGCCTTCTCGCTGTTCGAGACCGCCATCGCGCTCGACCGCCAGGTCCGGGACCGGACCTACCAATTGCGCGAGGCGCTGCATTCGATCGAGCGCGCCAATGAGGGCCTGTATCGCGCCAAGCAGCAGGCCGAGGCCGCCAGCTCGCTCAAATCGTCCGTCCTGATCTCGGTCACCCACGATCTGCTGCAGCCGCTGAACGCGGCGCGCCTGACGCTGTCGGCGCTGGCCGAGATGATGGAGGCGCAGGAGGCGGGCCTGCTGATCGACCAGGTCGACCGCTCGCTGGTCACGCTGGAGGATCTGCTCCGCTCGTTGCTGGAGATCGCCAAGCTCGACGCCGGCGCGCTCAGACCCGACGTGCGTCCGCTGGCGCTGGCGCCGCTGTTCGAGCAGCTTCGCAACGAATTCGCGCCGCTCGCTGCGCGGCAAGGCCTGTCCTTGCGCATCCGCAGCGCGCCGGTCGCGGTGTCGTCGGACGCGATGATGCTCCGGCGCGTGCTGCAAAATCTGCTCGCCAATGCCATCCGCTACACCCGCAGCGGCGGCGTCGTAATGGGGTGCAGGCGCCGGGGCGACCGCATCTGCGTCCAGGTCTCCGACACCGGGCCGGGAATCGCGCAGACGCAACAGGAGGCCATCTTTCGCGAATTCCAGCGCGGCGAAGCCAGCGCGACCGACCAGGCCGGGTTCGGGCTCGGCCTCTCCATCGTTCGCCGCTTCGCAACCGTGCTCGGACACGAGGTGCGGCTGTCGTCGCAAGTCGGCAAGGGATCGACGTTCGTCCTCGAGCTCGAGCCGGCCGATCTCGCCGAGGTCAGCGACGAGGTGCACGAGCCCAAGCTCAGCGAACGTCAATATGGCGGGCTCGAAGGCGCCAAGATTTTGCTGGTCGAGAACGATCCATCCGGCTCCGAGGCCATGGCCGCCCTGCTGGAAGGGTGGGGCTGCGACGTCGCGACCACGCCGTCGGCTGCGGACGCGCTGCTGCGCCTCAGCGAGCTGGGCGGAGCGCCCGACGCGGTCATCGCCGATCTTCATCTCGATCACGGCGAGAGCGGATTGTCGGCGATCGCCGACATCCGGGCGCAGCTGAAGCTCGACGTGCCCGCGATGATCATCACCGCCGACTATTCCGAGAAGGCCGCCAAGCAAGCGAGCCTCTCCGGCCTCGAAGTCTTGAAGAAGCCCGTCAAGCCCGCCGAGATGCGCGCGCTGTTGTCGTTCCTGCTGAGCTAGCGCCGCACCGACGCGCTCACCCAAATATCGCAAAACAACCCCATGCACAGTAGCGGTAATGGATTACATGCCGCCAATGGCATGACTTGTTTGTCGATTCACCGAGGCAGCGGCACCGATCTGCGACACGGGACCGGTGAAGTCCGCCTCACTGCTGATCCGACTGTGCGCGATCGTGCTTGGCCCGGCTGCCGTCGCTCGCCAGCGTCGCGAAATCGATTCGGGACATCTCGACGATCGCCTTGGTGCGGCTGACGACGTTCAGCTTGCGCAGGATGTCCGAGACATGGACCTTCACGGTGGTCTCGGAAATCTTCAGCTCATAGGCGATCTGCTTGTTCTGAAGACCGCGCTTGAGCATTTCCAGGACCCGCAATTGCTGCGGCGTCAGATCATGCAGCCGCTTCAGCAGATCATGGGCGGGACTTGGCGCCCGCTGCGGTCGCCTTGCACGATAGGCATCCGGAAGACAGACGAGACCCTGCAGCGCCTCGCCGATCGACTGGGCCAGTTCCTGCTTGGAGCAGGATTTGAAGATGTAACCGGCGACGCCCAGCGACAGCGCGCCGGAGATGATTCTGGGATCCTGATGTCCCGACACGATGACGACGGGGACCTTCGGGAAGGCCTTGCGGATGCGAACGATGCCCGAGAGGCCGGTCGTGCCCGGCATCGAGAGATCGAGCAGCAGGAGATCGAGCTCGGCGCCCGCGGACAGCTGCTCCAGCGCGCCGTCGACCGAAGTCGCCTGCAGGATCTCGGCTCCGGGCGCCACCATTTGCAGCGCGCCTTCGAGCGCCTCGCGGAACAACGGATGGTCTTCGACAATCAGAAATCGCGTCACGCGTCGGCCATCCCCAAAACGTTGCCAGGTGTCGGGCTTGGCCCGAGACTGTACCGGCCGGCGCGCGCCGGCTTGATCGAGGTCAACAACGGCAAGACCGATCCAAGATCGATCATTGCGGCCTGCCGCGGTCGGCCCGCGCATAGGGCCGGTTCCTGGGGTCGGGCAGGTCCATCTTGCCGATCTCGATGATCGCCTTGTTGCGGCTGAACAGGCCGAGCTTGCGCAGGATCTCGGTGATGTGCGCCTTGACTGTGGATTCGGCGAGCTGCAGCTCCTGCGCAATCTGCCGGTTCGGGTAGCCGCGGCGCAGCAGGTCCAGAACCCGAATCTGCTGCGGCGTGAGCTCGCGGAGCTTGACCTCGAGGGCCTTGCTGGTCTCGGCCTTGCGCCGCTGCGGCGTCGCCACGAAATCCCGCGGCACCGACACCGATCCTGAGAGCACGCCCTCGATCGAGGCGGCCAGCTCCCGCTTCGACGTCGACTTCGGCAGGTAGCCGGCCGCGCCGAGCGCCAGCGCTTCACGGACCACGTGCTGGTCCTCCTCGCTCGATACGATGGCGACCGGCAGGCGCGGATAGGTCTCGCGCAAGCGGAGGAAACCGGAGAAGCCGGTCGCATCCGGCAGCGACAGATCGAGCAGCGCAAGGTCGATCCCCTGCTCGGCCGACAGGATGTCCAGCGCGTCCTCGATCGACATCGCCTCCAGGATGCGGGCCTCCGGCAAGGCCAGCCGCACGGCGTTGCCCAGCGCTTCGCGAAACAGCGGATGATCGTCGATGATCAGGAAGCTGGCCATGGCGCCTTCCAAAGGATCCGCCGCACCCGGCGGCGGCAGCGCACCCACCCGTGCCGGTCCGGCGCCGAAATGATGCAGCATGGATGCTACCACATCTTGCCCGTCCCGTCCGTTCAGTCGTTCGATTCGACCTGCACTGTCAGCAGGAAGGAATAGATGCTGTCGAACTGGTTGTCGGTGAAGACCTCCTTCCACGCCGGCATGCCCTTGGCCGGTCGCCCGTCATGCACGGTCTTCAGGAAGGTGTCGCGCATGTCGTCGCCGTAGCGGTGACGCAACAGCCGCAGGTCGATCTTCCGCTCGCTCTGGATGGCGTCGGGGCCGTGGCAATGCGCGCAGGTTCCGTTGAAGATCTCCTTGCCTGCACGCGCAGTCTCCGCACTCGGCGCCGCTGCATCACCCTTGGTCTCGGTCGCCACCACATTTGCGACCTGTCCTACGGCCGCGCCGGGCCCCGCTCCGGTCGTGGTTCCCGCCGCCACGGCCTTGGCCGAGCCGAAGCGGATGGACTGTCCGGCCGGCAAACCATATTTCACCGCAAGACCGGCGATCGTCGTCCGAAGTGTCGGCAGGATCGCATCGACGCGATCGCGGAGCTCGGTCGATCCCTTCGCGAAGCCGATGGCGGCATCCCACGACAGGCCTTCGCCTTCGGTGAGCCGGATCTGATAGCGATCGTTGTAGGCGGTCATGTTCAGCCAGCCGGCGACGGGCCCCCAGATGAAGGCGACGTCCGCCCGGCCCTGGTCGAGCGCCTGCATGGCTTCCTCGGGTGACAGCACGGTCACCTTCCGGATGTCGTCACGCGTCGCGAGCAGGTTTTGCGGCGTGCTGGCGTATTGGACGGCGACGCGTTTGCCTCTGAGGTCGTCCACGCCGCCGATCGCCTGGCCTTTCGCGGCGACCAGCGCATAGCCTTCCTTCGCGATGGTGTCGGAGAAGATGACGGCCGGCCCCATGAAATCCTCGGAGCGCGGCAAGCCGATCATGGCGTCGCATTGCTTGCCCAGCAGCGTGACCCGCACGGTCCGCTTGCCGAAATAGGATTTGTACCAATCGTACGTGATCGGTTGGCCGAGCGCCTGCGCCAGCGCCTGGCCGATTTCGACATAGAAGCCCGGCTGCGACGGATTATCGCTCGAGAACGGCAGATTGGTCGGATCGGCGCACAGGCGAAACGGCTTCGTCTCGTCGGCATGAACGGCCGGGGCCGGTACGATCGTCGCGGAGATTGCGGCCCATGTGAGCCATCCCGCGATGCTGTGATGTCGGCGCTGGCCGTTCCCTGGATTGATCGGACGCATCCTCGTCTCCGGCAGTTGGGAATGGGTGGATCAGGCGTCGCGGCACGGGGTCTGAGCCAAGGTCAGGCCGATGCCGTCGCCGCGCGATGTCGAGAAAGCGCGCGCGTATCCCGTCTCCTTCGGGATACGCGCGCGAGTCGTCACTGGACGGAGAACACGAAGAGCGAACCACCCTCGGGGGCTGCGGCCGTCATCTTCTTTCCAATATCGCCCAGGAACGCAGGTATCGAGGCCGTGCGACCGACGACGATGGCGACGTATTGCTTGCCGCCGACCTCATAGGTTACCGGCCCGGCGCCGATGCCGGAGCCGAGATTTCTGCTCCAGAGCACCTTGCCGCTCTTCGCATCGATGGCGCGGAAGTCGCCGTGAAGGTTGCCGGCGAACACCAGGCCGCCGCCGGTGGTCAGCGTGCCGCCGTTGAACGGCAGGTCTTCCTTGATCGACCAGACCTTCTTCTGCGCCACCGGGTCCCAGGCCACGAGCTCGCCGAGGAAGCCGCCGGGGCCCTCTTTGGTGGGGAATTCGGCGCCGAGATAGAACACGCCGCGCTTGTAGGAGACGTCGGAGACCGACCAGTCCATGCAAACGTTGTTCGAGGGAATGTAGACGAGCCCAGTCTGCGGATTGAAGGACATCGGCTGCCAGTTCTTGCCGCCGATCAGGTTCGGGCAGATGTCCTTGGCGGGATGGCCCGGTCCCGGACGCTTGTCCGGGTCTTCCACCGCGCGCATGGTGTTGACGTCCCACTTCGTCGCCCAGTTGGAGAAGACGTATTTCTCCGCCGAGAGCACCTTGCCGGTCTCGCGGTTGGCGACGAAGAAGTAGCCGTTGCGATCGGCCTTCATCAGCGCCGGAACGGTGTTGCCGCCGATCTTCAGGTCCGCGAGCACGGCCTCGTTGACGCCGTCATAGTCCCAGGCGTCGGCCGGCGTGGTCTGGATGTGCCACTTGATCTTGCCGGTGTTGGGATCGAGCGCGAGCGTCGAGGCGGTGTAGAGGTTGGTCAGCTTGCCGAAATTGCCGTCGCCGGTCGAACGGACGCCGGTGTTCCACGGACCGGGATTGCTGGTGCCCCAATAGACGGTGTCGGTCTTGGGATCGTAGGAGCCGACCAGCCAGGCCGCGCCGCCGCCATGCTGGGCGGAATCGCCCTTCCAGGTGTCGCCGCCCGGCTCGTCCGGACTCGGGACCGTGAAGGTCTGCCACAATTGCTTGCCGGTGTTGATGTCGAAGGCCTGCAGCGAGCCGCGCACGCCGTATTCGCCGCCGCCGAACCCGGTGATGACCTTGTCGCGCACGACCAGCGGAGGCGAGGTGATGACCGAGCCCTGCTTGTAATCGACGACCTTGGTGGTCCACAGCGACTTGCCGGTGGCGGCATCGAGCGCCGTCAGCTTGCCGTCGAGACGGCCGACGAAGATCTTGCCGTCCGCAT
This sequence comes from Bradyrhizobium sp. WBOS08, assembly GCF_024585125.1. Lineage (NCBI taxonomy): Bacteria > Pseudomonadati > Pseudomonadota > Alphaproteobacteria > Hyphomicrobiales > Nitrobacteraceae > Bradyrhizobium > Bradyrhizobium sp. WBOS08. Next base: position 2,250,640 of record NZ_CP028988.1, read on the forward strand.
AGGAGACGCCGCGATTGTTCACGTCGCAGCAGGCATATTGCAGCACGTCCTCGGGAATCTCGGGCTCCCAGGTCCATTTGCGCTGCCCGGTCGCGGCATCGAGCGCATAGACGTATTTCGGGCCCCAGGAGCTCGACACGTACAGCGTGTTGCCGATGACGATCGGCGAGGATTCGTTCGAGCGCAGCGACGCCAGCGAGAACGAATAAGCGAGCGTCAGCTTGCCGGCGTTCTCGGTGTTGATCTGCTTGAGCGGGCTGTAGCGCGTATTGCCGTAGTCGTGGCCGGCAACGGCCCACTGGTTTGACTCGGATTGCGCCTTGATCACCGAGTCGTTGGCGCGAACGCCTGAGTTCACGGCGGCCAGCACCGCAATCATCGAGATGCCAGCCAAGAATCCCTTCGTTCCAAAGGTCATGTATTCCCTCCACGATGTTGTTGTGCACGCCACGTTGGACGCCGGAGCGCATTGCGCTCGCGATGCGCAGTTAGTCTGCGAACCATCGTTGAAAATTACAGCATCGGCTTCTCGCGCTTAGTATAGGCGGAAGGTAGTAGTGCAAATCAGTGGCGGCTTTCGCCGCTCATCTCGTTGTCGCGCCTCGCGTCTTGCCCTTGTTTTACAGCTCGAAACGCATCATCGGATCGAGGCGGCATTGCGCCGCGAGCCATAGCGCTCACTGTCTCCGCCCGCGCATCGGTCACGATGACGGCGCTACCAATGCGGCGAAGTTGTCGAAGAAGCTCGCGGCAAGTTTTCGCGACGTCGACTCGATCAACCGCGCGCCGAGCTGCGCGAGCTTGCCGCCGATCTGCGCGTCGGCTTCGTAATGCAGGATCGTGACGTCCGGCGTCTCTTCGGCGAGCCTGACCTTCGCGCCGCCCTTGGCAAAGCCGGCGACGCCGCCGGCGCCCTCGCCGACGATGCGGTAGCCGTGGGGCGCATCGATGTCGGTCAGCGTGACCTTGCCGCTGAACGTCGCCTTCACCGGGCCGACCTTCAGCACCACAATGGCCGTCATCTCCGTGGGCGATGCCATCTCGAGCGATTGGCAGCCGGGAATGCAGCGTCTCAGAATCTCGGGATCGTTGAGCGCGGCCCAGACCTTCGCTTTCGACGCCGGGATGCGCTGGCTGTCGTTCATCTGCATCGTTCCACCCTCCGTTGTGCTTGGCCAGCGCGGATAGGGCGGCACAAGCCGCCGAACAATCGCCAGGAAGGAGGAGGCGAGCGGACGCTGTGCGAGCGGCGGGGCCGCAATGTCCGTCACCTGAAAATATCAACAGCAAAATCAATTACTTAGATTTCAGCCGCATACTACCAAGATCGCGATTACAAAGCCGCGGGCACGTGCTCCTATTCACGCCAAGGAACAAGACAGCGAGGGGAGAACGACGTGCGACAGGGCTGAACCCGCGCGCAAGCGGCGGCGATACGCGGCATCGACGCTGCGATATTGCCCTGAGGAGGCGATGCCAAACTTTTCAGACCTGCCTCGCGGCTGCGCCACGTGTTGGCGACGGCTTGAAGCGTCATGACCGAATCGCGCGCCGCGACGATGACCTCTCCGTGACGCCAGATGATCAAAATGCCAGTTGCAAAGTTCCGTTGCGCTGTTTCTAATTAGAACCAATCAAAATCACTTTGGGAGGACTTCAAGTGTCTACAGTCAAACTGACGGTGAACGGCAAGGCCGTTGCCATCGATGTCGAGGACCGCACGCTGCTGGTCCAGCTTCTGCGCGATCACCTCAACCTCACCGGGACCCATGTCGGCTGCGACACCAGCCAGTGCGGAGCCTGCGTGGTCCATATGGATGGCAAGGCGGTGAAATCCTGCACCATGCTGGCGGGCCAGGCCGACGGCGCCACCATCACCACCATCGAGGGCATCGCCAAGGGCGACGAGCTGCACCCGATGCAGGCCGCCTTCCGCGACAATCATGGTCTGCAATGCGGCTATTGCACGCCGGGCATGATCATGTCCGCGATCGACATCGTGCATCGCCATGGTGGTCAGCTCGACGAAGCCACCGTCCGCAGCGAGCTGGAAGGCAACATCTGCCGCTGTACCGGCTACCACAACATCGTCAAGGCCGTGCTGGATGCAGCCGGGCGCATGAAGGTCTCGCAGGCGGCCGAGTAAAGCGGCGCGCCTCGAAAGAAGAATCACTGCCTGCGGCTTTCGAAGCAAAGCGCAGCCATAAAAATTCCGGTCGGGAGGACCAGACATGGGTGTTGAAGGTATCGGCGCGCGCGTCGTGCGCAAGGAAGACAAGCGTTTCATCACCGGCAAAGGCCGCTACGTCGACGACATCAAGCTGACGGGCATGACCCATGCCCATTTCATCCGCAGCCCGCACGCCCACGCCAAGGTGAAGAAGATCGACTCGTCCGCCGCGCTGAAGATGCCGGGCGTGGTCGCGGTGCTCACGGGCCGAGAGATCGTCGACGACAAGGTCGGCAATTTGATCTGCGGCTGGGCCATCACCTCCAAGGACGGCAGCCCGATGAAGATGGGTGCCTGGCCCGCAATGGCGCCGGAGACGGTGCGCTTCGTCGGACAGGCCGTCGCGGTCGTGATCGCCGAAAGCAAGAATCTGGCGCGCGATGCCGCGGAAGCGGTCGTCGTCGATTATGAAGAGCTTCCCGCGGTCGCCGACGTCCAGGCCGCGATCAAATCGGGCGCGCCGCAGCTTCATCCCGAAGCGCCCGGCAACCAGGTCTATGACTGGGTGATCGGCGACGAGGGCGCCACCGACGCGGCCTTCGCCAAGGCCGCCAATGTGGTCAAGCTCGACGTCACCAACAACCGCCTCGCCCCCAATGCCATGGAGCCGCGGGCGGCGATCGCCGATTACGACGCGGCGGAAGAGCATTTCACGCTCTACACGACCTCGCAGAACCCGCACGTCGCCCGCCTCGTGCTGTCGGCGTTCTACAATATCGCGCCCGAGCACAAGCTGCGCGTGATCGCCCCCGATGTCGGCGGCGGCTTCGGCTCCAAGATCTTCATCTATCCCGAGGAGATGGTGGCGCTGTGGGCCTCGAAGAAGGTCGGCCGTCCCGTGAAATGGACCGGTGACCGCACCGAAGCCTTCCTCACCGACGCGCATGGCCGCGACCATGTCACCCATGCCGAGATGGCGTTCGACGCCCAGAATAAGATTCTGGGCTTCAAGGTGAAGACCTACGCCAATTTCGGCGCCTACATGTCGCTGTTCTCGTCCTCGGTGCCGACCTATCTCTACGCGACGCTGCTGTCGGGCCAGTACAACATCCCGGCGATCCACGCCGAGGTGATCGGGGTCTACACCAATACCACGCCGGTCGACGCCTATCGTGGCGCAGGCCGTCCCGAGGCGAGCTATCTGATCGAACGGTTGATGGAGACGGCGGCGCGGCAGCTCAAGGTCGATCCGGCCGAGCTGCGGCGGACCAACTTCATCACCCAATTCCCGCACCAGACGCCCGTGATCATGGCGTACGACACCGGCAACTTCAACGCCTCGCTCGATGCCGCGATGAAGGCGATCGATTATGCCGGCTTCCCCGCCCGCAAGGCCAAGGCGAAAGCCGACGGCAAGCTGCGCGGCATCGGCGTGTCCTGCTACATCGAGGCCTGCGGCATCGCGCCGTCGAAGGCGGTCGGCAGCCTGGGCGCCGGCGTCGGCCTGTGGGAATCGGCCGAGGTGCGCGTCAATCCGGTCGGCACCATCGAGATCCTGACGGGATCGCACAGTCACGGCCAGGGTCACGAGACCACGTTCTGCCAGCTCGTGGCGGAGCGGCTCGGCGTTCCCATCAGCCAGGTCTCGATCGTCCACGGCGACACCGACAAGGTGCAGTTCGGCATGGGCACCTACGGCTCGCGCTCGGCGGCCGTCGGCCTCACCGCGATCCTGAAGGCGATGGAGAAGATGGAATCGAAGGCCAAGAAGATTGCAGCCCATGCGCTGGAAGCTTCCGAGGCCGACATCGTCATCGAGAACGGCGAGTTCAAGGTAACAGGCACCGACAAGGCGATCGCGCTGCCGATGGTCGCGCTCGCGGCCTACACCGCGCACAATCTGCCTGACGGGATGGAGCCGGGCCTGAAGGAGAGCGCCTTCTACGACCCGACCAACTTCACCTTCCCGGCCGGCAGCTATATCTGCGAGCTCGAGGTCGACCCCGGCACCGGCAAGACCTCCTTCGTCAACTTCGTCGCGGCCGACGATTTCGGCCGGCTAATCAACCCGATGATCGTGGAGGGCCAGGTCCATGGCGGCCTTGTTCAAGGCATCGGGCAAGCCCTGCTCGAGCATGCGGTCTACGATTCCAACGGCCAGCCGGTCACGGCCTCGTTCATGGACTACGCCATGCCGCGCGCCGACGACGTACCGTCGTTCAACCTCTCCCACACCACGACGCTGTGCCCCGGCAATCCCTTGGGCATCAAGGGTTGCGGCGAGGCCGGCGCAATCGGGGCGTCAGCGGCCGTGATCAACGCGATCACGGATGCGATCGGCAAGAACAACCTGGAAATGCCCGCGACCCCCGACCGGGTCTGGCGCACCATCCACGCGGCTTAAGAGAGAGGAACGAAGATGTACCAGACCACCTATCATCGCGCTTCCTCGGTCGACGAGGCCGTCAGCCTGTTCGGCAAGAGCAGCGAAGCGAAGTTCCTGGCCGGCGGCCAAACGCTGCTGCCCGTGATGAAGCAGCGCCTCGCAAGCCCCTCCGACGTCATCGACCTCGGCAAGATCAAGGAGCTGCAGGGCGTCGAATTGTCGGGCGACACGCTGACCATCAAGGCCGCCACGACCTATTACGACATCATGACGAATGCCGACGTGAAGAAGGCTATCCCTGCGATCGCCCATCTCACCTCGGTGCTGGGCGACCCTGCCGTGCGCTATCGCGGCACGATCGGCGGCTCGATTGCCAACAACGATCCCGCCGCGGACTTCCCGGCCGCGCTGCTCGCGCTCGGTGCCACCGTCAAGACCAACAAGCGGTCGATTGCGGCGGACGACTTCTTCAAGGGCCTGTTCACCACGGCTCTCGAGGACGGCGAGATCATCACCGCCGTGTCGTTCCCGGTGCCGGCGAAGGCAGGCTACGAGAAGATGCGCCATCCAGCCTCGCGCTTCGCGCTGACCGGGGTGTTCGTGGCCCAGACCAAGGCGGGCGAGGTTCGCGTCGCCGCGACCGGCGCCTCGCAGAGCGGCGTGATGCGGGTCCCCGCCATCGAAGCCGCGCTGAAGGCGAACTGGTCGCCGGCGGCGATCGATGGCGTCAGCATTTCGGCCAACGGATTGCTGGCTGACATCCACGGCACGGCGGAGTATCGCGCCAATCTGATCAAGGTGATGGCGCAACGCGCGGTGACCGCTGCGCGCTGATAGCGCCTCGACACAAATTTTCCGCGGCGCGCACTTCGGTGCGCGCCGTTTTATTTTGGCCATGCGGCATGAAAACCGCTTGCCTCGCTGGCGCGAAGGCGAGAAAAGTTAATCGGCCGATTAACTCGCTCAACAGAAGAAACGTCAGGGGCGATTGCCGCATCAGGCGCATGCGCCCGCGACCCGAGGAAACAACAACGTGCTCGACAAACCAGCCCCCACCTCGTCCGTCCGCAGCTCCGGCCCGCTCTCCGGCTTCCGCATCGTCGAATTCGCCGGCATCGGGCCCGGCCCGTTCGCCTGCATGATGCTGGCGGACATGGGCGCCGACGTCGTCACGCTCGACCGCGTCGGCGCCAAGAAGAACATGAAGTCGGTGGCGGGTCGCGGCCGCAAGGTGATCGAGCTCGACCTCAAGGACAAGGCGGCGATCGCGCAGGTGCTGGATCTGCTCGCAAGCGCCGATGCGCTGGTCGAGGGTTTTCGGCCCGGCGTGATGGAGCGGCTCGGCCTTGGGCCCGACATCGTGCTCGCGCGCAACCCCAAGCTGGTTTATGGCCGCATGACCGGCTGGGGCCAGGAAGGCCCGCTCGCCAACGCTGCCGGCCACGACATCAATTACATCTCGATCACCGGCGCACTCGCCGCCATCGGCACGAAGGAAGCGCCGGTGCCGCCGCTCAACCTGGTCGGCGATTTCGGCGGCGGCGCGCTCTATCTCGTCGTCGGCGTGCTCGCAGCACTGCTGGAAGCGCAGAGATCCGGCAAGGGCCAGGTCGTCGACGCCGCGATGTGCGACGGCGCGGCATCGCTGATGTCGTTCTTCTTCGACATGACCAATATGGGACGCTGGACCGAAGGGCGCGACCAAAACTTCCTCGACGGCGGCGCGCATTTCTACGGCGTCTATGAATGCGCCTGCGGTCATTTCATCTCGATCGGCTCGATCGAGCCGCAATTCTACGCGCTGCTACGCCAGCACGCCGGCCTGACCGATGCCGATTTCGACGCGCAGATGAATCCCAAGGCCTGGCCGGCGCTGAAGGAGAAGCTCAAGACGGTGTTCAAGAGCAAGACGCGCGAGGATTGGTGCAAGATCATGGAAGGCACCGACATCTGCTTCGCGCCGGTGCTGACCATGTCGGAAGCGACAAGGCATCCGCACATGGTCGCCCGCAACGTGTTCATCGAGCGCCACGGCGTGAAGCAGCCCGGTCCCGCGCCGCGCTTCTCGCGCACGCCCTCGGCGGTGCGCGAGCCGGAGCCGGCGGAGATCGCCACGGTGACGACGGCGTGGAAGACGGCACGCTCCTGAGGGCCCGGCGGAAATCGAGGGAACTACGGCATTCGCACCGCGCGCGCGATCTGCGATGATCCCGGTCGATCCGGGAGATTTGCCATGGCCCTCCAGCTTCGGCCGAACTGCGAATATTGCGACCGCGACCTGCCGCCAAACGCGACGGACGCGCGGATCTGCTCCTATGAATGCACGTTCTGCGCGGACTGCGTCGAGACGAAACTCTTCAACGTCTGCCCGAACTGCGGCGGCGGCTTTGCGCCGCGCCCGATCAGGCCGGCGCAGGAATGGCGGCCGGGCGTCTGCACCGCAAAGCAGGCGCCGTCCGACAAGCGGGTGCATCTGAAATACAGCGTCGAGGACGTCGCCGCGCATTGCGCGCGCATCAAGGACGTGCCGCCAGAGAAACGATAGGTCTCGTAGTCTCGTAGGGTGGGCAAAGCGAAGCGTGCCCACCATGTCCATCGCGTGGGCACGGCGCTATCGCGCCTTTGCCCACCCTACGAGACCGAGTATGTGACTCTACTCCGCCGGCAGAATCGTCCCCTCGACCTCGCCGAAGCCGATGCGGTAGCCGTTGCCCTGGCACCAGCCGCGCATGATGAGGCTGTCGCCGTCTTCCAGGAAAGAGCGCCTGGTGCCGCCGGGAAGCTCGACCGGCTCGGTGCCATTCCAGCTGATCTCGAGCAGGCTGCCGCGCTGGTTCTTCTCCGGGCCGGAGATGGTGCCGCTGCCTAAGAGGTCGCCGACATTCATGGCGCAGCCTGAGGAGGCGTGGTGCATCAGCTGCTGCACCGAGGACCAGTACATGTACTTGAAATTGGTGCGGCTGATGCTGGCGGGCGCGTTGGCGCCGGCGGCGCGCAAGCAAACGTCGAGCTCGACATCGTAGTTCTGCGGCTTGCTCTGCTTGAGATAATCGAGCGGCACCGGTTCCTGCTCCGGTCCCTTCAGCCGGAACGGCTCCAGCGCCTCGCGCGTCACCACCCAGGGGCTGATCGAGGTCGCGAACGCCTTGGCGAGAAACGGGCCGAGCGGCACATATTCCCATTGCTGGATGTCGCGCGCGCTCCAGTCGTTGAGCAGCACGAAGCCGAAGATCATCTCCTCCGCCTGTTGCTCGCCAAGCCTGCCGCCCATCGGCGAGGGCTGGCCGATCACGACCCCCATCTCCAGCTCGAAATCGAGCCGCTTGCACGGCGCAAAGCTCGGCACATCGACATTCGGCGGCTTCAACTGTCCGCGCGGGCGCTTCACCTTGGTGCCGGAGACCACGACCGTCGATGCGCGGCCGTTATAGGCGATCGGCATATGCAGCCAGTTCGGCTGCAGCGCATTGTCCTTGCCGCGGAACATCACGCCGACATTGGTGGCGTGCTCCCTAGAGGAATAGAAATCGGTGTAGCCGGAGACGGTGAACGGCAGATGCAGCCTGGCATCGCGCATCGGCACCAGCGCGCGGCTGCGCAGCTCCTCGTTGTCGCGCAGTTCCGGATGATCCGCGCGCAACAGCTCGCTGATCCGTGCCCGTGTCCTTGACCAGACCTTCGGCCCCAGCGCCATGAAGGGGTTGAGCGACGCTCCGGAGAACACGCCGAGCGGACCGACATCGAGCCGGGAATCCTGCTCGAGCACCCAGAGATCGAGCACGTAATCGCCGATCGCGACGCCGACGCGCGCGGTCGGATTGGCCACGGTCGAGAACACGCCGTAGGGCAGGTTCTGGATCGGGAAGTCGGACGAAGGATCGACCTCGATGAAGGAGCGCAGGCTGGGGTCGTTGGGGTGCGTTGTCACGTTTGTCCCGATTCTTTCTTCCTTCTCCCCCTGTGGGAGAAGGTGGCGCGAAGCGCCGGATGAGGGGTTCTATCCGCAGATCCGAATGTGAGAGGCTCACTCGCGGAGAGAGACCCCTCACCCGTCTCGTCGCTGCGCGACGAGCCACCCTCTCCCACAGGGGGAGAGGGGGAAAAAAGCTACGGCTTGCTCGGATCGAACTTCTTCTCCAGGCCCTTCCAGCAATCCGCATAATCATCCTGCAGCGTGGAGGCGTTGGCGGCGTGCGCGGTGACGCGCTGCGGATAGCGGGTCTCGAACATGAAGGCCATGGTGCCGGTCAGCTTCACCGGCTTCAATTCGCCATTGCTGGCGTGCTCGAAGGCGTCGCGGTCGGGGCCGTGCGGCAGCATGCAATTGTGCAGGCTCATGCCGCCGGGGACGAAGCCTTGCGGCTTGGCGTCGTAGACGCCGTAGATCAGGCCCATGAACTCGCTCATGATGTTCATGTGGTACCAGGGCGGGCGGAAGGTGTTGTCGGCCACCATCCAGCGCTCCGGGAAGATCACGAAATCGATATTCGCGGTGCCGGCGGTCTCCGACGGCGAGGTCAGCACCGTGAAGATCGAGGGATCGGGATGATCGAATCCGATCGCGCCGACCGGCGAGAAGGTGCGCAGATCATATTTGTAGGGCGCGTAATTGCCGTGCCAGGCGACGACGTCGATCGGCGAATGGCCGAGCTGCGTCCTGAACAGCGCGCCGCCCCATTTCACGTAGAGCTCGGTCGGCGTGTCCTTATCCTCGTAATGCGCCACCGGCGTGAGGAAATCGCGGGCATTGGCGAGGCAGTTGGCGCCGATCGGCCCGCGCTCCGGCAGCGTGAACGCGCCGCCGTAATTTTCGCAGAGGTAGCCGCGCGCCGGCCCGTTCGGAATCTCGACGCGGAACTTGACGCCGCGCGGGATCACCACGATCTCGCCGGGCTCGGCATCGATGCGGCCGAACTCGGTGACGAGCCGAAGATTGCCCTGCTGCAGCACGAACATCAGCTCGCCGTCGGCATTGTAGAAATGCTGGTCCACCATCGACTTGGTGATGAGGTAGACATGCGCGGCCATGCCGGCCTGCGTGTTGACATCGCCGGCGGTCGTCATGGTCTGCACGCCCTGGACGAAGGTGACGTCCTCCTTCGGCAGCGGTGTCGGATCCCAGCGCAGCTGCGCGATCGGCAGATCGTATTCGTGGCACGGCGCCGAGCGCCACAGGCCGGCATCAACCTTCTCGAACCGGCCCGAATGCTTCACCGAGGGGCGGATGCGGTAGAGCCAGGAGCGTTCGTTGCTGCCGCGCGGCGCAGTGAAGGGCGAGCCGGACAATTGCTCGGCATAGAGCCCGTAGGCGCACCGCTGCGGCGAGTTGCGCCCGATCGGCAGCGCGCCGGGCAGCGCCTCGGTCTCAAAGCTGTTGCCGAAGCCGGACATGTAGCCCGGCGTCACCTGCGCCGAGCTGCGGATGATCTGATCGGGCGAGGTGTTGATGTTCATGACTATCCTCCTCCTTGCAGGGCGGCCCACATCTCCTGGTCGCGCTTGTCGGTCCAGATCACGGGATCGTCGATCCCCGACGCCTCGTCATAGGCGCGCGACACGTTGAACGGCAGGCAGTGCTCGTAGATGGCGAAGCTGGAGAACTTCGGATCCATCACCTCGCGCGTCGCCGCCATCGATTCCTTCAAGCTGCGGCCCCTGGCGACGGAGATCTCGGCGGCGCCGTAGAGCGAGGTGACGAAATCGCGGGTCATCGCGATGGCCTCGCGCACCGTGGCGGTGCCCTTCAGCGCATCGCCGCGGCCCGGCGCGATCGCCTTGGGATTGAAGTTGCGTATCTCGTTCAGCGTCATCGGCCATTCGCGCAAATGCGCATCGCCGCAATAGCAGGCCGAGTGATATTCGATCAGATCGCCGGAGAACATGACCTCGGCATCGGGCACCCAGGCGACGATGTCGCCGGAGGTGTGGCCGGCGCCGAGCTGCATCAGCCGCACCTCGCGCTTGCCGAGAAAGATCGACATCTCGCCTTCGAAGGTCAGCGTCGGCCAGGTCAGGCCGGGGATGCTTTGCGCATCCTGGAACAGGCGCGGGAAGCGGCCGTATTCGGAATCCCAATCCTGCTTGCCGCGCTCGGCGATCAGCCGATAGGTCTCCTGCGAGGCGACGATGCCCTGCGCCTTGTAGGCGGAGGCGCCGAGCACACGCACGGCGTGATAATGCGACAGCACGACATATTGGATCGGCTTGTCGGTGACCGCGCGGACGCGCTCGATCACCTTGTTGGCCATCGCCGGCGTCGCCTGCGCGTCGAACACCAGGCAGCCGTCGTCGCCGACGATGACGGCGGTGTTCGGGTCGCCCTCGGCGGTGAAGGCATAGAGATCGGTGCCGATCTCGGAGAAGGTGATCTTCTTCTCGGCGAGGTCGCCGGTGGATGCGAAGTTCTTCGCCATCAATTCGTCCTTTGAGTCCTGAGGTTATTGCTGCTGTTGTTGCTGCTGCTGGCCGTCGATCATGCGGCGCTTGGCGAGCCCGATCGCCTCGCGCAGCACGTCGATGTCGCCGATATGATTGGCGAGGATCAGCACCAGCGCCGCGTCGAGATCGGCGCTCTGCTCCTCGGTGAGGCCGCGATGCGCTTCGACGACGGAGCGAAAGGCATCGTCAGGCCGCGCAAAATTGGAATCGGTGGAGAGCGGCATGTAAAACCTCGATTCAAGCCGTCAATTCAAACCTTGGGCGCGCGACAGCGCCGCAGCGACGGCTTCGCGCGTGGGATGGCGGAAGCGCGCCGTGACGTAGCCGTCGGGCCTGAGCAGATAGGCCGTGCCGGGTCCGGCATCATAGCGCTTGGCGACGAGGCCGGAGGGATCGGCAAGCCCGCCCTCGCCGCCGATCCGGATCGCCTTGACGCCGGCGGGCGGATCGATCGCGGCGCCATTGCTGAACGACAGCAGGGTGAAGTCCGTTCCGCCCTTGCGGAATGCATCCGTCAGGTAGGCCTGCTCGGCAATCGGCGCATCGAGCATGGAGCAGCCGGGAGACGGCCCGCCGTGCCAGGCATCGGCATCCGGCGACAACAACGGAGAGTCGTAGCTGCACGGCACCGACAGCCGGCCGCCATTGACCATGCGCTTGCCGAACTCGGTCTCCTTGGCGAGCGACAGCACCGCCTTGCGCAGCCGCGCTTCCTGATGCGAGTTCGGCGCCATGAAATCGGTGGAGCGGGTGGATTGGCGGATGTTCTCGTCGGCCGCCATGCTGCGCTCGGCATGATAGCTTTCGAGCAGGCTCGCAGGCGACGTGCCGCGCAGCACCCGGTCGAGCTTCCACGAGAGATTTTCCGCGTCCTCGAGCCCGGAATTGGCGCCACGCGCGCCGAACGGCGAGACCTGATGCGCGGAATCGCCGGCGAAAATCACCCGGCCGTGGATGAAGCGGTCCATCCGCCGGCACTGGAATTTGTAGAGCGAGATCCATTCGAACTCGAACTTGTCGTGGCCCAGCATGCGCGCGATCCGCGGCCGCACGTTCTCGGGCTTCTTTTCGACCACGGGATCGGCATAGCGATTGAGCTGAAGATCGATGCGCCAGACGTCGTCGGGCTGCCGGTGCAGCAGCGCGGAGCGGCCGGCATGGAACGGCGGATCGAACCAGAACCAGCGCTCGGTCGGGAATTCCGCGGTCATCTTGACGTCGGCGATCAGGAATTGGTCCTCGAACACCTGTCCCGCGAACTCGGCGCCGACCATCTGCCGCAGCGAGGACCGCGCGCCGTCGCAGGCAATGACATATTGCGCATGCAGGCGATAGGCGCCCTCCGGCGTCTCGATCGTCAGCGCCACGCCGTCGTTGCGCTGCTCCAGCGCCGTCACCTTGTTGCGCCAACGCAGGTCGATCTCGGAAAGCTCGCTGACGCGATCGACCAGATAGGCCTCGGCGTAATATTGCTGAAGATTGATGAAGGCCGGCCGCTTGTGGCCGTCTTCGGGCAGCAGATTGAACTGGTAGAGCTGGGACTCCCCGTGAAAGATGCGGCCGACGCTCCAGACCACACCCTTGGCAACCATGCGGTCGCCGACGCCGAGCCGGTCCCAATATTCCAGCGACCGCTTCGAGAAACAGATCGCGCGCGAGCCCTCGCCAATGCGGTCGGCGTCATCCAGCAGGACGACGCGCTGGCCGCGCTGGGCCAGATCGATCGCAAGCGACAGCCCGACCGGGCCGGCGCCGACAACCACGACCGGATGCTCGGCCGGGCTTTGGCTGGCGCGGTCCTGATCGGGATGACGGCGATAGCCGAACTGGGCTTTGGCCCGATGCGTCGTGGGTTGCGCCATACACGAACCTCGGCTCTGGTCAGGAGAGCCCTGATCTGCTAGATAGTCTCACGTGCAACTATTTTGGACCGGAGGCGGCCGGCCGTCAACTGGAATTCGGAGCACTTCCTTGGCGAGGACATCCATCGACACCGCACTGAAGGCGCGCGAGGCCGATCAGGCCGCAGTGCAGCGAGAGCCGCGGCTCGATCTGTTCAAGTTCGTGCCGTTCCGTCTCAACCGGCTCGCGGCCGAAGTCAGTGCCGCGCTCTCGGTCGAATATCAGGAACGCCACGGTCTCGACATTCCGGCCTGGCGCGTGATCGCCACGCTCGGGTTCCGCGTTGATGCCTGCAGCGCGCAGTTCATCGCGCAATGCACCCGCACGCACAAATCCACCATCAGCCGCGCGGTGACCACGCTGCTCCACCAGGGGCTGATCGAGCGGGTCGAGAACCAAGCCGACCGCCGCGAATTCCGTCTGCGACTGACGGCGAAGGGCCGCTCCCTCTACGAGCAGCTGTTCCCGCAATTGCTGCGGCGTGAAGATGAGATCCTCGCATGTCTCTCGACGCAGGAGCGTAAGCAGCTGTCCATGCTGCTCGGCAAGATCGAGCAGAGCCTCGATCTGATCCAGACCAGCGAAGAGGCCGACGCGAAGCAGGCGTATTGAGCACCGCTGTCATTCCGGGGCGCGCGAAGCGCGAGCTATGGTGCGCAATTGCGCACCTGAGAATCCATCTATCGACGTCACCAGTGGCACGATGGATTCCGGGCCTGCGCCTGTCGGCGCATCCCGGAATGACGGCTACATCGTCACTTCGCAAACGATCTTGTCGGCGGCAGGTGCAGCGCGAAGGCGTCGACCTTGTCGCTGGCACGCGGATAGATCTCCGTCACGATCGGATCGTGGCCTGGAATGAACCGATCAGGATGGCCGGCGAGACGCTCGATCGTCTCCCAGCCCACCGCCATGTCGCCGACATTGTAGACGATCGGAAACGGGCTCCTGCGCTGCAGATTGGCGTAGTAATGCGCGGCATCGGATGCCAGCACTACCGGCCCGCGCGCGGTTTCGACCTTGACCACCTGCAAGCCGTCGGAATGGCCGCCGACACGATGCACGGTGATTCCAGGCGCGACCTCGCCGTCACCCGAATGAAACGTGACGCGCTCGCCATAGACATGGCGCACCATCTGCGTGACATGCTCGACCGAGAACGGGTGGCGCAACAGGCCGTTGCACATGCAGCGGCCGGTCGCGTAGGCCATCTCGCGCTCCTGCAAATGGAAGCGCGCCTTCGGGAAACGGTCGAGATTGCCGGCATGGTCGTAGTGCAGATGCGTCACGATGACGTCGCGGATGCTTGATGCCGCGACGCCGAAGCGCTCCAGCGCATCGACCGGATTGAGCGTCAGCTTGCGCGCGCGCGCGCTCGCCTCCTCGGCATTGAAGCCGGTGTCGACCAGGATGTCGCGGCCGCCGCCGCGGATCAACCAGACGAAATAGTCGAGATCCTGCGCCGCGCTGTCATGCGGATCGGGCGCCAGGAAGTTCATGCTGGGGGTGCGCGGCGACATCGTCGCATAGCGCAGGGCGTAGATCTCGTAGGCGTTTCCCATGGTTCTTGCTTTTCTGAGTGGGTCTTTACAGGACGATCCTGCGCAACAAGCCATTGTCCGCAGCAAAGGTCAAACCGCGCGCGGCGCGACCGAGGCGGGCCTTCAATGTGAGACCCATCACGTTTTCGGCGGCGGGCTTGCCCTACCATGCTGCCGATAGGATCGACCCCGATCCCGACGAGGACAGCCATGACACCCTGTTTATTCCCCTTGCGGCGCACCCCGGCGTTGCGGTCAATCGTCGCGATAAAGCCGAATCTCCAAGCGGTTGACGCCCCCCGCCCCCGGTTTGATAATGAATGAAGCGTAAGTTAAGGTCGCCGCGGCGCAAGCTGGGAACGGCGCCTTTTTGGCTGGACCGCGCTGATTATGAAAATTCGCTTCTTTTTTCTTCTGTCCTTGCTCATCTCGCTCGTCCCGACTGCGCCCTCGCTTGCGGCCGGTGAGCGTTTTGCGCTGGTCATCGGCAATGCCAAATATCCGGACGCGGATGCTCCGCTGAGGGAACCGATCAATGACGCGCGCAACGTCGCCGACGAGCTCAAGCGCGACGGCTTTGCGGTCGATATCGGCGAGAATCTGACCGGCGACGGCATGCGTCGCGCCTTCGACAAGCTCTACAGCAAGATCAAGCCCGGATCGGTGGCGCTGGTGTTCTTCAGCGGCTTCGGCATCCAGTCGGCGCGCCAGAGCTACATGCTGCCGGTCGATGCGCAGATCTGGACGGAATCCGACGTGCGCCGCGACGGTTTCAGCCTCGAGACCGTCCTCGGCGAGCTCAACACGCGCGGCGCCGGCGTCAAGATCGCACTGATCGATGCTAGCAGGCGCAATCCGTTCGAACGCCGGTTCCGCAGCTTCTCGGCCGGCCTGACCCCGGTCATCGCGCCGAACGGCACGCTGGTGATGTATTCGGCGGCGCTGGCCTCGGTGGTCTCCGACGCCGGCGGCGATCACAGCCTGTTTGTCCAGGAGCTCCTGAAGGAAATCCGCGTCCCCGACCTGATGGCCGAAGAGACGCTGAACCGCACCAAGATGGGCGTCACAAGGGCTTCGCGCGGCGAGCAGGTGCCGTGGATATCGTCTTCATTGGCCGAAGATTTCTCGTTCAGCCCGGGGGCCGGCGGACCGCGTCCGACAGCTGGCGCGTCGCCTGCGCCGCCCGCGCCGCCGCCGGTCGCCGTCAACAACCCGCCGCCGACGCCGCCGGCACCGCCTCCGCCGCCGAAGCCGGCCGACGTTACCGCAGCGCCCGCGCCTGCTTCTCCGCCTGCGCCCGCACCCGCGCCGGCCCCCACGCCGAGGCCGCAGGTCGAGGCGGCCCTTCCCCCGCCGCCACCGCCACCGCCGGTGACGCCGATCGATCCCGCGCCGGCGCCGAGCGCGGGCAGCGGGCCGAGTGCCGCGGTCCTGGCCGACGATCCCACGATCAAGAGCCTGACCTCCAAGATTGCCGCCAATCCTGATGACGTGAACGCGCTGTACCGGCGCGGCCAGGTTTACGCCAGCAAGGGCGCCTACAACCTCGCCATCAAGGATTTTGACGATACGCTTCGGATCAACTCGAAGGACGTCGAGGCGCTGAACAATCGTTGCTGGACCCGCACCGTGGTCGGCGACCTCCAGGGCGCCTTGAAGGATTGCAACGAGGCGCTGCGGCTGCGGCCGAATTTCGTCGATGCGCTGGACAGCCGGGGGCTCGTCAATCTCAAGTCGGGCGCGGTCAAGAACGCCATCGCCGACTTCGATGCGGCCCTGAAGATCAACCCGCGCCTGACCTCCTCGCTCTACGGACGCGGCCTCGCCAAGCAGCGCAACGGCTCCGCCCAGGAAGGGGCGCTCGATATCGCCAATGCCAAAGCGATGGATCCGAACATCGTTCAAGAATTCGCAAGTTACGGAGTGCGTTGATATTTTTTTGAATTGAGGCCGTCCAAGGCTCGAACCTTGGACAGCCCTGGAACGACCAATCTGGCGGATGCCGCAACACGCCTTTTCGGGCGCTTGTTGCCGGAATTTTCGAAGTACGCGAGCTGGCTGCGCAGGAGGGACTGGCTATGAGATCGGCTGCAAAAGGGCTTACCGCGATTCTGTCCATCATCACCGTCGGCGCCATGCTGTCATTGCCGACCTCTGCCGCCTATGCGGGCGATGACGGCAACAGCAAGAACGTCACCGAGGACGACATCGTCCGCGCACTGGCACCGGCGCCGAAGAAGCCTCTGACCCGCGGCCTCTCGATCGCCCCGCCGGCCAATCCCGCGCCGAACGCGGCGGAGACCAAGCTGATCCAGTCGGTGCGCGGCCGCTCGACGCGATCGCTGTCGTCGACCGAGCGCGAGGAGATCGCATCGGTCGCCAAGGACAAGCCGAACATCGATCTCGAAATCACGTTCGACTACAACTCCGCCAACATCAGCGCGAAGTCGATGCCTTCCGTGCAGGCGCTCGGTCGCGCGCTGACCAGTCCCGATCTGAAAGGCTCCACCTTCGTGGTTGCCGGTCATACCGACGCTGCCGGCGGCGAAGCCTATAATCAGGACCTGTCGGAGCGTCGCGCGGACGCGATCAAGCGCTACCTCGTCGACAAGTACAGCATCTCCGCGACCGATCTCGTCACCGTCGGCTACGGCAAGAGCAAGCTGAAGGATGCAAGCCAGCCGATGGCGGAGGTCAACCGCCGCGTGCAGGTCGTCAATATGGAAAACAAGACCACCGCATCGAAGTAAGCACGACGCAATCCTTTGAAGTGACCGGTCGTGATGTGGTGTAAAGTCTCGCTTCCAGAGCGCGTCCCGCAGCCTTGCGGGACGCCGCTTCGTTTCAGGGAAACGTTCTCGATGGGCCTCGCGCGGACGGCCGTGTGCCAGGCCAGGATGATCCGGCGATGAAGCTCTCCGAATACCTCAAGCCTGCCGGAACCGTGGTGTTCGTCGCGGCACTCGGCATCGGCTATTATCTGTTCGAGCATCGCAAGCGCCCCGAGCCGAAGGAGACGCAGAGCGACGCGCTCGTCATCGTGACGAAGTCGACCAATGCCTGCTTCTCCGACCTGGTGCGTGTCACGGGCTTCTTCGTGCCGCGCCGCGAGGCCGTGGTGATCGCCGACCAGGAAGGCTCCAGGGTCACCGACCTCCTGGTCACGGAGGGCGCAATCGTCGCCGACAATCAGGAGCTGGCGCGCCTGACTGCGCCGCCGCAGATCCCGGGCCAGCCGCAGCGGCCGGGCCAGCAAGGCCCGATCTCGCTGAAGGCGCCGGCGCCGGGCCTCGTCACCGAGGTCCGCACCATCGTCGGCGCGCCGGCCTCGCCGCAGGCCGGTCCGATGTTCCGCATCGCCGTCAACAACGAGATCGAGCTCGATGCTCAGGTCCCGGCGGTGCACATGCCCAAGCTCAATTCCGGTGCCACCGTGCGCATCAGCCGCGACGACGCGCCCGATCTGATCGGCCGGGTCCGGCTGGTCGCGCCCGAGATCGACCGCGCCACGCAGCTCGGCCGCGTCCGCATCAGCGTCACCAACAATCCCTCCCTGAAGGTCGGCGTGTTCGCGCGCGCCTCGATCGACGCCAAGCGAAGCTGCGGCGTCTCGATTCCCAAGACCGCGATCGACCATCTCACCATTCAGGTCGTCAAGGGCGGCAACACCATCGAGACGCGCAAGGTACGGGTCGGGCTGTCGTCCGACAGTGCCACGGAAATCCTGGAAGGGCTCCAGGTCGGCGAGATCGTCGTCGCCGATGCCGGCTCTTCGCTCCATGACGGCGACCAGATCAAGACCATGTTCGCCGATGAACTCGATCGCACGCGGGTACGCTGATGGCTCTCAATATCTCGGCATGGTCGATCCGCAATCCGCTGCCGTCGGTCGTCTTCTCGATCATCCTGCTGATCCTCGGCTGGGTCTCCTTCACCAAGCTCGCAGTGACGCGGCTGCCGTCGGCCGACATTCCCGTGATCTCGGTCGTGGTTTCGCAATTCGGCGCGGCACCCGCCGAGCTCGAATCCCAGGTCACCAAGACGGTCGAAGACGCCGTCTCCGGTGTCGAGGGCGTGCGGCACATCACCTCCTCGATCACCGACGGCGTGTCGGTCACCACGATCCAGTTCGCGCTGGAGACCAACACCGACCGCGCCCTCAACGACGTCAAGGACGCGGTGACGCGCGTGCGCTCCAACTTGCCGCAGAACGTCACCGAGCCGCTGATCCAGCGCGTCGACGTCATCGGCCTGCCGATCGTGACCTATGCCGCGATCTCGCCCGGCAAGACGCCCGAGCAGCTCTCCTATTTCGTCGACGACGTGGTCAAGCGCGCGCTGCAGGGCGTCCGCGGCGTCGCCCAGGTCGAACGCATCGGCGGCGTCGAGCGCGAGATCCTGGTCTCGCTCGACCCGGACCGCCTGCAGGCCATGGGCCTGACCGCCGTCAATGTCAGCCAGAGCCTGCGCGGCACCAATGTCGACGTCGCCGGCGGCCGCGCCGAGATCGGCAAGAACGACCAGGCGATCCGCACGCTCGCCGGCGCCAAGACGCTGGGTGACCTTGCCGGCACCATGATTCCGCTGTTCGGCGGCGGCGAGGTCCGGCTCGACGATCTCGGCACCGTCACCGACACCATCGCCGATCGCCGCACCTTCGCCCGCTTCAACGGCGAGCCGATCGTCGCGCTCGGCATCAAGCGTTCCAAGGGCGCCAGCGACGTGAAGGTGGCCGAGGCCGTTCAGAAGCGCATCGACGCGCTCAAGGCCGCCTATCCCGACGTCGACCTCAAGGTGATCGACACCTCGGTCGAATACACCAACGGCAATTACCACGCGGCGATTTCGACCCTGTTCGAGGGCGCCATCCTCGCCGTCATCATCGTGCTGTTGTTCCTGCGCGACCTGCGCGCCACCATCATTGCCGCGATCTCGTTGCCGCTGTCGATCTTCCCGGCGTTCTGGGCGATGGACCTGCTCGGCTTCTCGCTCAACCTCGTCAGCTTCCTCGCCATCACGCTGTCGACGGGTATCCTGGTCGACGACGCCATCGTCGAGATCGAGAACATCGTTCGGCACATGAACATGGGCAAATCGCCCTATCGCGCTGCGCTCGAGGCTGCCGACGAGATCGGCCTCGCGGTGATCGCGATCTCGCTGACCATCATCGCAATCTTCGCACCCGCAAGCTTCATGTCGGGCATCGCCGGACAGTTCTTCAAGCAGTTCGGCATCACCGTCTCGGTGCAGGTGTTCTTCTCGCTGCTCGCCGCGCGCTTCGTCACGCCGGTGCTGGCCGCCTACTTCCTCAAGCATGGCAAGCACGAGGAGCCGCCGCCGGGGCGCATTCTGCGCTCCTATCACCGGATCGTGGCGTGGTCGGTGAAGCACTATTTCATCACGGTGCTGATCGGCTTCGGCGTCTTCGCCGCCTCGATCTGGAGCATCACGCTGCTGCCGCAGGGCTTCCTGCCGGCGCAGGACAGCGCCCGCTCGCTGCTGGCCCTCGAGCTGCCGCCGGGCACCCAACTCGCCTACACCGAGAAGGTCACCGAGGACATCGTCGCGCGCCTGCGCAAGCGGCCCGAGGTCAAGAGCATCTTCGTCGACGGCGGGCGTGTTCCGCCGGGGACGCAGGAAGTGCGGCGCGCCGCCCTGATCATCAACTACACGCCCAAGGGCAGCCGCGACATCACCCAGCGCGAGCTCGAGTTCTCGATCAGCCAGGAACTGGAGAACGTTCCCGACATCCGCTTCTGGTTCCTGGACGAGAACGGCCTGCGCGCGATCTCGCTGGTGGTGACCGGCGTCGATCCCAACATCGTCAACAACGTCGCGAGCGAGCTCGCGACGCAGATGAAGCGCATTCCCACCATCGCCAATGTGATCTCGGAGACTTCGCTGGAGCGTCCCGAGTTGCGCATCGAGCCGCGCGCCGATCTCGCCGCACGGCTTGGCGTGTCCACCGAAAGCCTGTCGCAGACCATCCGTGTGGCCACCATCGGCGACGTCGGCCCTGCACTCGCCAAATTCGACGTCGGCGATCGCCTGGTACCGATCCGGGTGCAGCTCGAGGACACCGCGCGCGGTAATCTGAAGACGCTCGAACAGTTGCGCGTGCCGCTCGGCGAGCGCGGCGAGAAGGGCGGCGTGCCGCTCTCGGTCATCGCCGACGTCAAGCTCGACCAGGGTCCGACCAGCATCAACCGCTACGACCGCGAGCGCCAAGCCACCGTCGCCGCCGACCTCGTCGGCTCCGCCGCGCTCGGCGATGCCACCAAGAAGATCTACGACCTGCCGGTCATGAAGACCCTGCCGAAGGGTGTGAAGGTCTCGCCCTCCGGCGACGCCGAGAGCTTGAACGAATTGTCCGAGGGCTTCGCCACCGCGATCACGGCCGGCCTGATGATGGTCTATGCCGTGCTGGTGCTGCTGTTCGGCACCTTCCTGCAGCCGATCACCATCCTGTTCTCGCTGCCGCTCTCGATCGGCGGCGCCATCGCGGCCCTGCTCCTCACCGGCAAGCAGCTCACCACGCCGGTGTGGATCGGCATCCTGATGCTGATGGGCATCGTCACCAAGAACGCGATCATGCTGGTGGAGTTCGCGATCGAAGCCATTCACGCCGGCAAGCCGCGCGAGGAGGCCATGATCGACGCCGGCATGAAGCGCGCCAGGCCGATCGTGATGACCACGATCGCGATGGCCGCGGGCATGATGCCGAGCGCGCTCGCGGTCGGTGCCGGCGGCGAGTTCCGCTCGCCGATGGCGCTCGCGGTGATCGGCGGCCTGATCTTCTCGACCATCCTGTCGCTGGTGTTCGTGCCCGCGATGTTCATGGTGATGGACGATTTCGGCGCGCTGATCTGGCGCTTCGCCAAGCGCCTGATCGTGCATAGCGACGACGCCGAGACGGACGGCCATCACGGGGCGGCGTCGCCGCCGAAAGACGTGGCCCACCGTGCTGCGGAGTGAAGATTTAAGGCAAGCACCCGCGGGAGCGCACTAACGAAGGGCGCCGCAAGTCGAGACATCGACGAAGCTTCGCGCTACGCGGCCATCCTCGCCGAAGTTCGTGCCCTCAGGCGCAGGCTTCCGATCGCCTGACTTCACTCGTTGCGCGCGATCGCCGTCAGCTTGGTCATGTTCCGCAGCAATATCCGGCCGCGCTGCAGATCGAGGATCGCCTCCTTGCGCCAGGCCTGCAACTGACGGTTGACGCTTTCGCGGGCGGCGCCTACGAAGACGCCGAGTTGCTCCTGCGAGATGTGCACCTCGGAGCCGAAATCGGCGGCGAGCGCGCAGAGCCGTCGCGCCAGCCGCACCGGCAGCGGCTGCAGCATGGATTCCTCCATGCGCTCGCTCTGCCAGCGGATGCGCTGGCAGAGCAGCGCGATGATCTTGATCGCGACCTTCGGCTCGCGTTCGAGGAAGCTGAGAAAATCTTCGCGCCGCAACACGAACAATTCGCTGGCCTCGCCCGCGGTCGCATCCGCAGTGCGATTCTGGCCGTCCAGCACCGCGACCTCGCCGAACAGGTCGCCCGGTCCCATGAAGTTCAGCGTCAGCCGGCTGCCGTCGGCGGCGCCGGTCTCGATCCGGACCTGGCCGCGGCGCACGCCGAACAGCGCGTCCCCAGGGTCCCCCTTCTGGAACAGCACCTCGCCATTGCCCAGATGCTGGGTGTGGCAGAGGTTGGACAGCCGCTGGAGCTCGTCTGCACCGAGATCCGCGAACATTGCGTTCATCTTCAGAATGACCGCAAATTCGGCCTGCTTGCTCATTTCAATGTCCTTGTGAACGTTCCGGTGCGTTGTCTCGGCAAAGTGCTTGAAACCATCACCATCAGGATCGCGTAAAACCGCGCCGGAGAAGTGTGTCATAAGTCACATAACTTTGCAGCACCCCCTGACTATTTTTACGCGCTTGGAGCCGCTTCCCGTCCGGGGATAAACTCAAGGCGCGAAGGATGGGTGGCCGGCGGGATTCGACGCCGACTGTCCGTCGTTGGAAAGTCGACATGAGAGCAGTGAAATTCGCCGGCGCGGCTTTGGCCGCAATCATCATCGTGACCGCAATCCTGCTGGTGATCGGGATCCCATCGGGCTTCCTGACCTCGACGATCGCCTCGCGGGTCGAGAGTGCGACCGGCTACCGGCTGTCGATCGAGGGCACCACGAGGATCAGCCTGTGGCCGGCGCTGAACGTCACCCTGAACGACCTCACGCTTGCCGACCCCAGGGATCGCAGCGGCATCACGCGCCTGACGGTCGACAGCGTGCAGGCCGAGATGTCGCTCTCCAGCCTGTGGTCCGGCCGTCCCGAGATCAGCGAGCTCATCGTCACTCGTCCCGTGCTCTACCAGCCGCTGCTGCGGGAGCGCCTGCCGAATGCCGGATCTTCCTCGAAGGCGCCCGCGCCCAAGCTCGACGGCGCGTCGATCGACCGCGTCAAGGTCACCGACGGCGAAGTCGCCTTCTCCCGCCTGCGCGATCGCGTCGAGGGCCGCATCAGCGCCATCAACGCCGAGGCGATCGTCGGCCGCGACCGCAAGATCGACGTCACCGGCACCGCGCGCGTCGGCGACCACCCGACCAAGTTCGACATCAAGGCGACTGCGCCGGCATCGTCCACCGACCGCCCGACCATCCCGGTGGATTTCGCCATCGACATGCCCGACGTGCTGAAGTCGCAACTCACCGGTCACGCCGAGCTGCGGATGAACGGCGACGTCGTGATGATCAACGGCGTCAATGGCCGGCTCGGCGACGGCGCGTTCAACGGCTGGGCGTCGGTCGACATCGCGAGCAAGCCGCTGGTGAAGGTCGATCTCGACTTCCAGCGGCTGGCGATTCCGCTGGCCAAATCGCCGCAGGGTACGTCCGGGCAGCCCTGGAGCAATGCGCCGATCGACGTCTCCGGGCTCAATTATGTCGATGCGCAGGTGAGGATTTCCGCGAACGAGGCCGTGATCGGCGATGCCCGCATTGCGCCGCTGGCGCTCGATGGCAAGCTCGCCGGCGGCGTGTTGAAGGCCGGCACCGCCAATCTCGGCGCCTATGGCGGCCAGGTCTCGGGCGAGGTGATTCTCGATGCGACCACGGGCGCGCCCAGCTTTGCCATGCATTCCGATCTCGTCGGCGTGCGCGCGCTGCCGCTGCTTCAGGGCCTTGCCGAATTCGACCGCATCGACGGCAAGCTGCAGGCCAAGCTCGCGCTGCGCAGCGCCGGCACCAGCCAGCGCGCCCTGATGGCGAACATGCAGGGCACCGCCTTCGTCAATTTCCAGGACGGCGCCATCCGCGGCATCAACGTCGCGCAGATGATCCGCTCGCTGACGTCGGGCACGCTGTCGGGCTGGCAGGACAGCCAGAGCGCCAGCCAGGAGCAGAGCACCGACCTGTCGCAGCTCTCGGCCTCGTTCCGCATCGACAAGGGGCAGGCGGTAACGACCGATCTCAATCTGATTGGGCCGCTGGTGCGCGTCACCGGCGCCGGGACCATCGCGCTCGACACCAAGATGATGGGCTTTCGGGTCGAGCCGAAGCTGGTGATGACCACCGAAGGCCAGGGCCGCAGCAATGAGCCGGTCGGCTTCGGCATTCCCGTGATGATCCAGGGCTCCTGGTCGCAGCCGCGGATCTACCCTGACATGGCCGGCATGCTGGACAATCCGGACGCCGCCTATGCCAAGCTGCGCGAGATGGGCAAGGGCCTGTTCGGCCCTGACGGCGCCGGGCTCGGCAACATTCTGGGCGGTCTCGGCGGCAATCTCGGTCTTGGCGGCACCACTGCGCCCAGCGGCAATGCGGCCGGCAACGCCAATCCGCAGGCGCAGCAACCCGGGCAGAACAATCTGCTCGGCGGCCCGCTGGGAGAGGCGCTGGGCAATTTGATCCAGCAGGGGTTGTCCGGCGGCGCGGGAAGCAGCACTGGCGCCGCGCCAGGCAGTAGCCGCAGCCGTAGCTTGCCGGGCACGCCCTCCACGCCGGCGCCGCAGGCTTCGCCCGCGGCCCCTGCTCTGGACGACCCGCCGGTCGCGCAGCAGGACAGTCAGCCAATGAACGACGTGCTGCGGCAGCTCTTCAACCGCTGATGGGACTGCGACCATCCCTCCTTCCACCCGCCCCGGCGTCCGCAGCGGGTAACCACGCCGGCTCGTCCCCGGGCCACGCGGCGGTCCTTTGGCCCAAATTGTGATAGAACGACCCCGCAAGGGCCTTGCGGCCCGTAGCGCCGGCGTCGATGGCGGCGCGAGAGGATCGGGATGGCAGGAGCGAACGACAAGACACGGTTTCTGCGCGAGGGCCTGTTCGCCAAATACGTCGTCTCCCTCGTCGGCCTCGTCGTGTTCGTTCTCGCGGTCAACGGCGCGATGGAGACCTGGATCTCCTACCGCGCCACCAGGACCCAGCTCACCGACGGCCTGGAGGACAAGGCGCAAAGCGCCGCCCGGCGCATCGAGCAATCGATCTCGGAGCTCGACCGCCAGATCAGCTGGGTGACGCGGGCGAGCCAGGACACGCTGGAGAAGCGCCGCGCCGACTACGCCTCGCTGCTGCACCAGGTTTCGGTCGTCAACCAGCTGTTCCAGCTCAACGGCGAGGGCCGCGAGGTGCTGCGGGTCTCGCGCCAGTCGACCACGACCGGCAGCAACGCCGACCTCTCCCGCGACATCCGTTTCACCGAGACGGTCGCCCGCGGCGTCAGCTACGCGCCGGCCTGGTTCGCCGACGGCACGCCCATGATGTCGATCTCGGTGGCGCATTCCGGCTTCAATGCCGGCGTCACGGTGGCCGAGATCGACCTCGGCTTCCTCTCCGATTTCCTCTCCGATGCGCAGGTCGGCAAGGCCGCCTTTGCCTATGTGGTCGATCCGCGCGGCCGCGTGCTGGCGACGTCGTCGAAGGGGCCCGAGGTCGGCAAGGACCTGTCGAAGCTGCCGCAGGTCGCGGCGGCGATCGCGCCCGGCCACGCCGCCGAGACGTCCGGCACCGACGTCAACGGCCATGCGGTGATGAGCGCCGCGAGCATCGTGCCGAAGCTCGGCTGGAGCGTGCTGTTCGAGCAGCCGACCACGCAGGCCCTGATGCCGATCCGCGACCAGCTGGTGCGCATCGCGCTTTTGATCGGGATGGGCCTGATGGTCGCGATCCTCGCCGGCACGCTGCTCGCCCGCCGCATGATCATCCCGATCACGGCGCTGCGCGACGGCGCGCACAAGCTCGGCGAAGGCGATTTCAGCCACCGCATCGACGTGCACACCTCGGACGAGCTGGAGGACCTCGCCAGCCAGTTCAACCGCATGGCCGACCAGATCCAGGAGACCTATTCGAACCTGGAGACCAAGGTCGAGGAGCGCACGCGCGATCTCGCGCAATCGATCAACGAGCTGAAGGTGCTGGAGGAGGTCGGCCGCGCGCTCGCCGCCTCGCTCGATCTCGACGCGGTGCTGCCGACCATCGCCGCGCGCGCGATCGAGATCACCCATGCCGATGCCGTGCTGATCTACGGCTTCGACGCCGAGCGGCGTCGCTTCACCCTGGTCGAGGCCGGCGGCATCGACAGATCGGCCGACGGCGCGCATGTCACCATCGACGAGGGCGACAACATCCTGAGCGATGCCGCCAGAAGCGGCGAGCCGATCGCGCTCGCCGACCTCGACCAGGCCACTGAACAGCCGCTGCGCGAGGCCGCGCTCGCGGCCGGCTTCCATTCGGTGCTGGTGGTGCCGCTGGTCGACCAGCAGGGCACGCTCGGCTCGCTGGTGGTGCTGCGCCGTCGCGGCGGCGAGTTCGCGCCCAGCCTGATCGGCCTGATGCGCACCTTCGCCAACCAGGCGGTGCTGGCGATGCGCAATGCGCGCCTGTTCACCGAGGTCGACCACAAGGGCCGCGAGCTCGAGGCCGCCAACGCGACCGTGCGTGCCCAGGCCGACAAGCTGCGGATACAGACCGAGCAGCTCAAGGACTGGAACAAGTCGCTGGAGGAGCGCGTCAAGACCCAGCTCGGCGAGATCGAGCGCATCCGCAAGCTCGAGCGCTTCCTGGCGCCGCAGGTGGCGCAGCTGATCGCCTCCTCCGACAGCCCGGAAGGGCTGCTCACCAGCCAGCGCCGCGAGGTGACAGTGGTGTTCTGCGACCTGCGCGGCTTCACCGCGTTCACCGAAGCGACCGAGCCCGAAGAGGCGATGAACGTGCTGCGCGAATACCACGCCGCGCTCGGCGGGCTGATCTTCAAATACGAGGGCACGCTCGACAAATATGCCGGCGACGGCGTGATGATCCTGTTCAACGCGCCGATCCAGTTCGAGGACCACACCAGGCGCGCCGTGAAGATGGCGGTGGAAATGCGCGACACGATCGGCCCCCTCACCGAGCGCTGGCGCAACCGCGGGCACAGCCTCGGCTTCGGCATCGGCATCGCGCTCGGCTATGCCACGCTCGGCCAGGTCGGCTTCGAGCAGCGGCTGGAATATGCCGCGATCGGCAGCGTCACCAACCTCGCCTCGCGCCTGTGCGGCGAAGCCAAGCCCAACCAGATCGTGGTCAGCCGCCGCGTCTACGGCATGGTCGAGCCTTTCGTCGAAGCCCGCGCCCTCGACGATCTCCAGCTCAAGGGCTTCAACCATCCCGTGCTGGCGATGGAGATCCTGAGCTGGAACGATGAGGCGGAGACCGTGGTGGATGCGACGGCGGTGCGACGACGCGGGTAGCGTCCGCAACGGTGCCGTAGCCCGGATGGAGCGGAGCGAAATCCGGGTTCGTGCCACAAGCGACAGCAGTCCCGGATTGCGCTCCGCTCCATCCGGGCTACCGGCCCTTGTATCTTTGACAAACAGCCAATCGCGATCCCGCGGCGCTTGGCGCCCGGGTTTTGCTTTGGTCTCGCTACCCTTCGAAATGGAAGGGCGCAGGGAAGGCCGGGCACCGGCTGGCACCCGCAAGACCCCTGTGCTTGAGTGCGTGATAGTCGCTCACAGGGGAGAAACAGGTGTGGCCGAATGCCCGGCCTTCCCTGCGCGATGGTTGAAACGGCTTATGTCGCGCTCTCGCCGGTGAGACGATTTCCCGTTGCCACCGTCGCCTTGCAGCTTTCATCGGATGCACCGTCCGGTCGGACGATCGCACCACTGCAAGACTTGACGCCGGAATACCGGGCGTCACGACCACACGATTTTGCCGTACGTAGGCAGCGCCGTCGTACACGCGCCCGCTGATCGCTCACGGGGGACTACCCCGCCCTGCGACCGCACCTGGCGCCGACGCTGCCCGCGTCCACCGCCCCTCACCCCACGAACCCTGACGATCGCGATCCGTCCCTTACCATGGGATGAGTTGGAGCGGATCATAGGGTGTGTCGTTTTTCTTGTAAAGCGAAATTTTGATTATTCGAAAATTAGGAGGTCGACGCATTTCAAAAACATCGAAAACAACCCATGCACAGTAGACGGGGCTAGCGGGATCAAGGGGTTAGAAGGTGGCTAAAATGGAGTGGGGCAAGCTTCTTTGACACGTCGGGCAGAACATCGGCCGGATTGGCACAATCAACCTTTGGGATGAGACTTGTCTTGTCCTGCTAGCTTCTTTGGCGCTCGCGGCGCCCCGTCGGGCTGCCGCAGTTTGGCCAAGTGAAAAAATGCTTCGTCCGCTTCGCCAATATCGGACGTGTCAATCAGGCTCTCTGGCAAGTCGGCCAGCTCCGCCAAGCGCTTTGTTGAAATCGGCATCGATGTCAATTTCAGCCGCGGCGAGCGCGCAGCTTGATTTCCGAGAGAAAGCCCAGACCCGGCAGTTTGACAGGCCGAGCAAACCGCCAGCATGATAGCATCATCGCGAGCTTAGGCCAGCTTTTCGCCAAGCGTCTTTGCGACGTTGCGAAATCTCTCAAGAGCCGCTTCCAAACTCTCGACGATCTCGGCAGCAGCTTCGTCCGGCGACGGCAGCAGGTCGGGATCATCGAGCGCGTGATCCTTCAGCCAGAAGATATCAAGATTGACCTTGTCGCGCGCAAGCAGGGTTTCCAACGGGAAGCGCTTGAACTTTTCGGACTCCTCACGTCTTGAGCGATTGCCCGCTCGATAGCAGGCAACGAAATCGTCGAGGTCGGCCCGAACCATCGGACGCTCTTTCAGAGTGAAGCGCTGGTTGGTCCGGAGATCGTAAATCCACAAATCTCTCGTCGCGGCCTTTTCCGAAGGCGGCTTCTTGTCGAAGAACAACACGTTCGCCTTGACGCCCTGCTTGTAGAAGATGCCGGTCGGCAACCGCAGGAGCGTGTGGAAGTCGAAGTTTTGCAGCAGCCGACGACGGATGGTTTCGCCTGCGCCGCCCTCGAACAGCACATTGTCCGGAAGCACCACCGCCGCCTCGCCGTTCGGCGCCAGCACCGTCATGATGTGCTGGAGGAAGTTCAGCTGCTTGTTGGAGGTGGTGACGAAAAAGTCCTGACGGTCGTAGTCCTCCCGCTCGCTGTCGATCTCGCCGTCGTCGCGAACGATGCGATAGCTCTGCTTCTTGCCGAAGGGAGGATTGGTGAGCACGACGTCATAGGTCTTGCCACTGACCGTCAGCAAGGCGTCTTTGGCCTCGACGATCGATTCGACACCCGTAATGCCGTGCAGATACAGGTTCATCGCAGCCAGGCGCACCACTTCGGGGACGATGTCGATCCCAGAGAATTTGTTCTTCAGTGCCGAATAGACAGCGCGGTCTCGCGCCTTCGGGTGACGCTTCATATGCTCCCAAGCAGCGAGCAAGAAGCCGGCCGTTCCGCAAGCGGGGTCGTGGACCGTCTGATTTGGCTGCGGATCGACCACTTCAACCATCGCTTCGATGACAGGTCGCGGCGTGAAGTATTGGCCGGCGCCCGACTTGACGTCCTCCGCGTTGCGGGCGAGCAGGCCCTCGTAAATGTTGCCCTTCACATCGACCGGGAGGCCTAGCCACGTCTCGCTGTCGATCAGGCCGACGAGCCGCTTGAGCTTGGCAGGGTCTTGAATCTCACTCTGCGCCTTCAAAAAGATTGCGCCGATAATGCCGCTTTGCCTTGACAACTTCTCCAGCAGCTTCGCGTAAGCTGCGCTGAGCGCTTCGCCCGAGATATCCTTGATGTCCTCCCAGCGCGCCCCCTTTGGCAGCATCGAGGCCTCGCCGATCTGGGTCACGCGCTCCTCGTCCATTTTGAGGAACAGGAGATAAGAGATCTGGCTGATATAGGCCTGATAGGAGACACCCTGGTCGCGCAGGACGTGAGCGAAATTCCAGACTTTGGCAACAAGGGATTGGGCGTTCACGGCGCGCTTTCGATGAAGGGATTGACGATGGTGAGGCCG
This sequence comes from Bradyrhizobium sp. WBOS08, assembly GCF_024585125.1. Taxonomy (NCBI): domain Bacteria; kingdom Pseudomonadati; phylum Pseudomonadota; class Alphaproteobacteria; order Hyphomicrobiales; family Nitrobacteraceae; genus Bradyrhizobium; species Bradyrhizobium sp. WBOS08. The sequence goes on from NZ_CP028988.1 coordinate 2,280,411, forward strand.
CCGAACTTGCGGCCGTGCTGCATATCTTCAGTCAGGACGGTGTCGCAGCCGGCCTCAACGGCGGCGGCGACGATCAACGCGTCATAGAAGCTCACATTGTGATCCCGGGCGAAGGCGAGAGCGGCTTCATGCGTCGACATGGCGATCGGCTGCACGCGGCCTGACCGGTTTCGCACCAGCGCGAGCATCGCCTCGATATCGGGCCAGGACCATTTGAGCTTGGCCCGCGCCACGTTGGCGAACTCGTTGAGCACCTGAACGCTGATCGCGCCTCCGGCCGCGAGCAGCCGTTCCGCAATTGCGCAGCGCGGATCATCCGACAACGCGGCATAGACGAGAACGTTGGTATCGAGAAAGACCGTCACCGCGCGTTGGCGTCGTCGCGATTCCAGACGAAGTCCTTGGGCCGGGGCTTTTGCAAAGCACGAAGCCGGCGCAGGAAATCGCTCTCGTCGGTTTTGTCCTTTGAGACTACGATGGTTTCTTCATCCGGCGCCGTGACATGAACATGGTCACCCTCGGCGAGACCAAGCTTCTCAACCAGCTTCTTGGGCAGCCGCACCGCAAGGCTGTTGCCCCATTTTGAAACCTGCATCGTCGAACCCCGGATCTGCTGCGATACCATGTATATCATATACATGATATCATTTTCTTCAAGGGGTGGCAGGCGCACGCGCTTTGGCACCGCCTCGAACCTTTCGTGAGCTGATTGGAGCATCCGCGAGCCGCGCCAAGAGGACACTTGCGGGCTCGTCCGCAGGATCTTGCGGGACGAGGCGCCCCTCGAACGCAGCCTTTAGAATGGATAGCCTCAAGCGCGCCGCATCGGCGGCTTCAGCGTCAAGCAATCCGAGAGCATCAGCAGAAGCCGCCAGAGCCTCCGAAACGCGTCGAAGGATTTCCGCAGCCTCTGCTGGGGGAGGAATTGGAATTGGCAACAAACTAATCTTGGAAAGGCTGATCGAAGCAAGATTGGTGGTCTGCTTGCCTTCTGAGACGAAGAACCGCCGGCCCATTTCATTTGCGTAGTACGATACAAAGAACGGATTGAGGGAGCTCGTTCGTAGCCGAACGCGAAAGATATGATTCTGATGAATCATATCTGGGACCGCGCCGTCCCAGACCCAGCCTCTTCCAATTTTGTCTCGATCACCACCCTCATTAAGCAGAATGTCACCCCGAACGAGCCGCAATTTTTCTAATGTCGCTTGCTCAACCGTAATCGACTTGACCTCCGAGAGATCTACATATCCGCGTTGTACGTTTGCGACTCGCAAATACGGAACTATCACAGGAGTCGCTGGCTTTCGCTTCCTGTCGACCGTTGCGCCGCCAACGATCTCTCCGATCTGGCCCAAATTTGACCAGGCCCAACTTTCGGGAAGTCCCGGTAAGGCCGTTACATCGAAAAGTGGAAAATCGCTCCTGCGAGCCTTGCGACTCGCTGCTGAGAGCTTCTTCGGAGTCTCTTTGGAAAGCCGAGCAAGCACATCTTGGCCTGTTTCGGAGACTGCGTTTGCCGCGCGCCAGTCCTTGGTCAATTCGCCCGTGACCGCCGCTTTTAGTAAGGCCCGGCGGAAAGTCTCGAGGCTTTTGCGCGCTTCCGCCAGCGCCGCTTCGCCCTCAGCGATCTCGGCGAACAGCGCATCTATCCGGGCGACGATGCGACGTTGCTCGGGCAATGGAGCAACTGGAACCCGAAGTCGTTCCAACGCCGATACCTCGATGCTGTTGACGGTCGTACCGTCCTTGGAGCATTCGTGAAGCACCCGTTGCGAAGCGAGCGCGAGGTAGCGAGCGACGTAGTGCGGACTAATTCCATGACTCGGCGCTAGAGCACGCAAGTCCTGATTGAGCGTCACGACTCGGTCTGTGACAGCGACCGGAAACGAGTGGCGGAGAATCCCTGACCGCATCACCATCAAGACCGATCCTTCGGGGACATACTTAGCGGAGGAGGATGCGACAGCTTCCGTCGTTATCTTGTCCTCAGTCTCACCGATGATTTCGACCTTCATATCCTTGGGTGAGACCCACGGAACGGTGCCGTTCTCCCAGAATGAGGCATTGGCCTTCGACGGCGTACCACCGCCGGTCCAAGCACCGAGTCTACCAAGAGGCATCCACGCCCAACCGTCGGGCAACTCCCACGGTCCATCCTTAGCTGGACGGCTTTGATCGATCCCCACCAACTCCATCAAGCCACCAGCACATCCGTCAGCTCATCCAGCAACGCCGGCAGCTTCGCCCCGAACAACGCCCTCGCCCGTACGATCCCCCCACGCGCCGAAAACTCCGGCGCGTCCATCATGTCCTCAGCGCGGATTTCGATATTGACCGCAAGATGGTCGCGAATGGCCATCAACCAGTTCCTCTGCTCCTCGCTGTAGCTGCGCCCGGCCTTCTCCTCGCGGCCGAGCCAGAGATTGAAACGTCCCGCGACCAGCGAGGATAGCGGCTCCAACTGCTCGCTGTCTCCGATCGCATAGCGCACCAGCATGACGATATCCGCCAGCGTGCCGGCGGGATTGCCGCGCACCTTGTCGGAGGCCAGCCGCTTGTAGGCGCGCCAGATGTCGGGAGGTTCCAGAAGCCAGGGCGGACGTCTCAACGCCTCCCTCAAATCATCCACGGCCTCGTAGGTCAATCGCCGCTGTGCATAAGGTAGCCGATAGAGAATCTGGAGCGCGGTGAGTTCGTCGCGGCGCTCCTCCAGGAAGCGTTTGAATCGGGCGACGGTATCGGTCGCCTTCCTCTCGTCCCAGCCGGAGGACACCACCGCATCGGTCGAGACCGTATCGATGCGAATGTCGGCGGCGGCCTTGACCTCCTTGAGCAGCCGCCGCAGCGCGGGATCGTCGAACACGGTCGCCGCCTCGTCCTTGGCGGCTTCGCGCGCCTTCTTCTGTTCCGGTTCGGGCGCGTCCTTCGGGATGCGCGCCGCCAGCGCGTCCGGGTCGATGGCGTTGAGAAGACGCGCGGCGAGGCCGCCGAGATCGATTCCGCATGAGGCCTTGGTGATGGACGCGCGATCCTTGTCACTGATGCGCCGATCCAGCGCGACCAGGCGTCCGGCCAACGTTGCAAAGGCATCGTCGTCGCGCCGCCCGGCGGCAATGTCGTCAATCAGCCGGTCGAACGAAACGGCACGCTGGCGCTCCAGCGGCTGGGAGACCGTCTTGAGGCTTTCGGTGACGCCGACGGCATCGATCAGCACGAAGCGCGTCTTGGCCTCGGCGTCCGGCGTGACCTCGCGTAACTTCTCGACCGAGATCGTGCGGGCACCACGGCCCTTCATCTGTTCGAAATAAAGCTCGGACTTGACGTCGCGCAGGAAGATCACGACCTCCAGCGGCTTCACGTCGGTGCCGGTCGCGATCATATCCACCGTGACGGCGATGCGCGGATTGTAGTCATTGCGGAACGCGCGGATCAGGCCTTCCGGGTCTCCGCCATCGGTCTTGTAGGTGATCTTCTTGGCGAAATCGTTGCCCTTGCCGAAGACCTCGCGGACGAGGTTGGTGATTTCTTCGGCATGGTGATCATCCTTGGCGAAGATCAGAGTCTTCGGCACCTCGGTGCGACCAGGGAACAATTCGGTGAACAGCGAATCCCGATACGATTCAAGAACGGTCCTGATCTGGTTCGGCACCAGCACCGAGCGGTCGATCTGATCCGGCGTGTAGGTGAAATCCGCATCCAGCTTTTCGTAGCGCTCGGCGCGGGTGCGCTTGTCGCGGACTGGCAGGTCATAGCCGGCCTTCACGGTGCTGCCGCGCTCGCCGATCTCGGTGCGGATGCGGAAGATCTCGAAGCCGACGTTGACGCCATCGACGACGGAGCGCTCGTAGGGGTATTGCGCGACGAGGTTCTTGCCGAAGAAGCCCAGCGTGTGCAACGACGGCGTTGCGGTGAGGCCGACGATGAAGGCGTCGAAATAGTCGAGCACCTGGCGCCACGTGCCGTAGATCGAGCGGTGGCATTCGTCGGTGATGATGAGGTCGAAACTTTCGATTGGGATCGACGGATTGTAGACGACGAGCCGCTCGACCTCGCTGCGCGAAGCTTCGAAGGAGGAGGCTTCCTCCTCGTCTTCCGACAATTCCCGTCCGGTCAGAACCGAATAAACGCGCTGGATGGTGGCGATGACCACCGCGGCATCCTTGTCGAGACCCGCCGCGCCGAGCTTCTGCACGTTGTAGATTTCGGAGAACGACCGGCCGGTGCCCGGCGGCCGGTAGGCCAGATATTCATCGCGGGTCTGGCGCACCAGATTGGCGCGATCGGCCAAAAACAGGATGCGCTTGAAGCCGGCATGCGCCAGAAGGCGATAACTCAGCGTGCAGGCCGTGAACGTCTTGCCGGCCCCTGTCGCCATCTGCACCAGCGCCCGGGACTTGTTCTGCTTTAACGAGCTTTCGAGCGCGGAGACGGCGTCGACCTGACAGGTGCGCAGGCCGTCTGAAATTACCGCAGGCATGGCTTGGAGCCGGCCGCGAAGCGTGAGCGGCTGCTTGAGCCAGAGTTCGAGGGTTTCCGGACGGTGGAAGGAGAACAGCCGGCGCGAGGCCGGCTCCGGATCGGCATGGTCGCGAAAGATCGTCTCCGTGCCGGTCGCCACATATTCGAAGCGGACCTGTCCTTCCTCCCTCACGAGGTGTTTGGGAGCACCGGCGATGTAGCGGGAGGCCTGCTCCGAGAAGCCCGACAGGGTCACCCCTTCGGGCTTGGCTTCGATCACCCCGCAAAGCTTGCGGCCGACGAAGAGGGCGTAGTCGACCGGGCCTGAATCGGTCTGAAATTCGCGAACGGCGACGCCGGCCCCGGCGCCGAGGTTGATGTCCTCCCTGGACTGGATGATCCAACCCGAAGCGGCCAGCTGCCGATCAATCAGCGACCGCGCCTTGTCCTCGGGGTGGAAGGCGAATTCGTTCATCAGCAACTTTTAGGCGAACCTGAGCCCGGCCGGAAGCCCTACAAACAGGTCAAGATCCTCGGTGGCCGACGCACGCAGCCGCAGCCGACCTCATAGCCCCCGCAATCACTTGTAGAATGAGTTGTGGGGTGGTACATCAACTCACGCGGGAGAGGGAGCATGATCTTAGGCTTCCGGGACGGCTGGCTGCGCGATTTCTTCGTCGAGGATGCGAGGTCGCGGAAGATTCCCGCGGATCTGGAGGCGCGGCTGTTTCGGAAGATCCAGTTGATCGACGATGCGACGAGCGACCGCGACCTGAGATCGCCGCCGAGCAATCATTTCGAGAAGCTGCGGGGCCATCGCGACGGTTTTCATTCGATCCGCGTCAATGACCAGTGGCGCCTGGTATTCCGCTGGAATGGCGCCCGCGGCGAGGCGACCGACCTCTATCTCGACGACCACAGCTACAGGTGACTCATGTTGATGACGAAGCGCAAGCCGGCCACGGTCGGCGAAATCCTCACCGAGGAATTCATGAAGCCGATGGGCCTGACCCAGGGCGCACTGGCCGAGGCCATGGGCGTGCAGCGCAAACACGTCAACGAACTCTGCAACGACCGCCGCAACGTCACGGCCGCAACAGCGCTGATTCTCGCCCGCGTGTTCGGCAACAGCCCGGACTTCTGGCTGAACGTGCAGCGGCGAACCGATTTGTGGGAGGCGATGCATTCGGCCCGCGACCGCAAGCGGATCGAACGGGCGCGACCGCTGACCTCGGCGGCGTGACGACGCACACAAAGCGCTTACAGCAAGCTGGTGACTTGGTGGCGTCGATCTGCTCGACGATGCGCGTATGGGGAGATTGTCCCCTCCCCGGAGTCGTCCCCGGCGAACGCCGGGACGACAGCGGAGATTGAGGCGCGGACGTCACGAATCATGGGTCCGTCCAACTTTGCCGCCTCCCCGCGAACCACATCCCCGCTCCCCGCGACTAACCCTCGCCTCAACGGCGAGGCTATTTCGATGGGAGACGGCCTGTGGCGTTTGCCTTGCCTTCGCGTGCGTATGATCTGCAGATGCTGGACCGTCCCGTCGACCGCGCGCGCGACCAGGGCTGGGTGTTTGGGCTGCCGCCGGGAATCACGTCCGAGCAATGGCCGCTCGATCCCGTCACCGGATATCCGCTGATGCACGGCTTCACGCTGAAGCTGCCGGAGGATTACCGCGTGCATGGCGAGGACATCGTCGCGCTGTCGTTCTTTGCCACCGCGCCCGACCACAATGACGGCGGCGCGCCCGATGATCCTGAAGTCCGCGAGGCCGTGAAGGCGCGCCCCTTGCATCCGCGGCTGTCGCGCATGACCGACATTCTCGACTACGAATATGCGGCGCTGCTGCTGACGCGGGCCGAATACGAGGGCCCGTTCGCGACACCGCCGGCGCCGCTGGCGCTCGCAACCGCCGACCGGCCGCGCTGGCTCGATGTCGGCGGTGCCAGCGCCTTCTTCGAGGCCGCAGCGCCCTACACCAGGAAGCTATTTGCGGCGCCGCCGCGCGCCGATCTCAGCGAGACCCGCGCGATCGGTATGACGCCGCGCGCAAACGACCCCAACGCCGGCAAGGGCCCGCAGGACGAGCACACCCGCAGCAATCCGCCGACCGGCTATCAGCCGTATTATTACTATGTGGGCGGCGTCCCTAGCCGCGACAATTTTCGCCTGCACGAATGGAGCAAGGATCACGCCCACAATCATCTCGGCGGCACCATGCGGCCGTGCCAGGCGGTGCCGGAGATGAGCCCGTTCTACATCGAGTTCGAGGAATACAATTTCGGCGGCGGCAACGCGCAGCTCGACTTCAGGGACATGAAGTTCGACTGGGCGTGCGGCTGATCACGCCCCCCGCTTCGGCCCGATCGCCTCGAAGCCCGCTTTCTGCTCGTCGCTCAGATCCGCCTCGAAATCGTCGAGCGCGTCGGTGACGCCGTTCACCGCTTGCAGCATCGTCTGCAGCCGCGCCTTGGCGGCGGCGAGGCGGGCCTGCGGGGTTGCGGCCGCCTCCGCCGGGCAGGCGCTCAGCGTCTGCATGGTGCGCAGAGCGGTGTCCTGGAGCACGTCGAAGCGGGCGCGGGCGGTCTCGTCGAGGCGGAGCGTGGCGGCGATGTCGTTCGCGGGCCATTGCTGCTGCACCAGCTGCTCGTATTGACGCTGCAGCTTCTCGTCATAGCGGGGATCGCTGTCGGCACCGCAGGCGGCGGCCGCCTGCGCGTCCTTGCTCGGATCCTTGCTCGAATCCTTGTTCGAATCCTTGCGCTGCATCGCGGCCAGCGCGGCGCGGCGCTCGCCCCCGAGCGCGTTGAGCCGGGCCTTCTGGTCGTCGTCGAGCAGATCCGTGAACTTCGCAAGCGGCGGCGCGACCGCGTCGATGGCCTTGATCATGGCCTCGAGGCGCTCGCGCATCAGGCCAAGGCGCTCGGCGGCCGCGGCCGGCGCCTGCGCCGGGCAGGCGGCGCGAATGATGTCGCGCGCATTGGTCCAGGCGGAGGCGAGCTCGTCGAGCGCGGTGCGCTGCAATTCGTTGGGTGCCACGGCCGCGGCGATGCGCTCGACCGGCAGGCCGCCGCTATCGCTGGCCTCGCACAGGGCCTCCGCGGTCGGCACGCGTCGGCCGCGCCGGCCTTGCGGGGCGGTGTAGGCCGCGAGCTCGGTCGCCGCATAGGGCGCGAAGATCGCGGCATAGATGTCGCCATAGCCGTAGAGCGAGAGGCTGGTGGCATCGCCGAGGATGATGGCGTTGGTGAGGTCGTCGTGCGCGAACGGCCAGAACACCGGGCCGGTCCAGCCATAGCTGCCGTCGGGATGGCGCCACCAGCCTTGCATGCGGCGGCCGCCCTGCCAGCCCGCAAGCGCGGCCTGCGCGGTGAGCGCCGCGCGCAGCACGAAAGGATTGGCGAGCCGGCCGCGCTCGGCGCCGCGCGGATCTTGCGAGCGCAAGGCCGCGGAGCGGTAGCGGCTGCCCCGCACCGCCATGCGGGAATGGCGCAGGCGCGACATGCCGAGCATGTGGCCGACGGCGAAACGTGCCACGCCGAGCGGACCGCCGCGGATTCCGAATTGCGCCTCGGCTCTCTCAGGCAGCAGCACAGCCGCAATCAGGAGGGTCGCGCCGGTCAGCGCCAGCCCGATGCGTCCCGACATGACCGCGGACCTGACCAATTGGGCCTCCCTCCCAGCTGCCCCAGCGCGCACTGCGTCGCACGGGACATGACGCGCCAAGGAACCAATTGTTCCCAGGCGAGACAGGGCAAAGCGTCGCGGGCGACCTATAGCCGGCCCGCTTTGGCAGCGGCCTGCGCGCGCCTCGTCCTTCGAGACGCTTGCTGCGCAAGCTCCTCAGAATGAAGCTAAGCACCGTCGAATTTGCCGCCACACACTCAGTCCTCATCCTGGGGGCCCGCCAAAGGCGGGCGTCTCGAAGGATGGCCGCAGGGAAGCTCCCGCTCACTCCGGCTTTTGCGGCACCACAAAAGTCTGGCCGGGATAGATCAGATTGGGGTTGCTGATCTTGTCGCGGTTGGCGTTGAAGATGACGGCGTAGCGGGCGCCGTCGCCGTAGGCGAGCCGGCTGAGCGCCCACAGGCTGTCGCCGCGGGAGATCACGCGGCTGCCGCCGGCCTCCGCCGGAACCGTGTGAAGCACCTCGGCCGGCGAGGCCGATGCCACCGTCGTGGTGGCGGCGGGCACCCGCGCCATCGCCCGGGGTTTCGGCCGGGGCGCTGGCCGGTCGGGCGCTGAGGCCAGACGCGGCGAGGCCGACGGCAGCGCGGCTACGACGTCCGACTTGTCATCGGCCTTCTCGGCCTGCTTCGGCTCCTGCTTGATCTCCGGCTTCGTCTCTTGCCGCGCGACCTGTGCCGGGCGCGCGGGCGGCGGCGACGCCTCGGCGATGGTCACCGGCATGGTGCGGCCGGACTGCGTCACCGTGCCATCCGGCGCCCTGGCCCGCAGCATCAATTCATAGGAGCCGGCGGGAAGCTGCGGCGGCATCATCACGAACTGGCCCGAGGCGTCGGCGGTCACCGTATCGAGCGGCTTGCCGTCGCGCAGCAGCTCGACCTTGGCTCCCGGCGCGGCCCGGCCCGCGATCACCGCCGCCTCGCCGTGATCGTCGACGCGGGCGACGTCGAAACGGGGCCCGGTATCGGCGGCCGCCGCCGGCGGCTTGACCGGCGCGAGATCGGGCAGCGCCGCGACCTGCTTCTGGATCTCGGCCAGCGGGGCCGGCTTCGGCTCGGGCGCCGGCGCCGCCGCCGGCGCAGGTTCGGGTGCGGGCGGCGCGACGGCAGCCAGCTTGGGCTGATCCGGCTTTGGCTGATCCGGCTTGGCCTGATCCAGTTTCGGCTGTTCCGGTTTCGGCTCGGGCTTGAGGTCGGCCTTGAGCTCGGTCTTGAGCTCTGCCTTGGCCTCGACTTTGGGTTCGACCTTGGTCTCCGGCTTGGCTTCCGGCTTGGCGGCGATTGCGGTCTTGGCCCCGTCCGGCAGCATGCGGCGCAGCTCGGTCGGGCCGATCACCAGCACCGTGCCGACCAGTGCGAGCAGGCAGAAAGCAATGAAGGCCTTGGATGCGGTGATCATCGGAAAAACCTTGGATGGCAAATCAACCGAGGCCGGCAAGGTGCGCCGATTTGGCCGCGGCAGCAAGCCGGTCGAAGGGATGATCGCCCGGCCTCCCCCTTTTCCGGATCAGGCTTTGGCGGACGCGATCATTCCGGAACGCGGGCGAAGACGGCGTCGGCTGCGACAAGCCCGGCAGGCTGCATTCGTTCATCCGCCAGGCGGGCGAGCGCGCGTTGCACGGCGAGCCAGCTCAACAGCGCGATCGCCAGGCCGGCGATGACGTCGCAGAAATAATGGCTTCCATCCACCGGCGTCGCCGCGATCATCGCAACGTTGAGCAGGGCGGCGATGCCGCCGATATATCTCACCGGCCACAACGCCAATAGGAACAGCAATCCGAGGGCGGCATGCAGGCTCGGGAAGCTGATGATGCCGTCGGCGCCCTCCGCGACCAGCTGACGGAGGGTTCCATCGCGCAAACCAAAGAACACGGGAAGCGGCAGATCCCGCGTGACCGGCATGATTGCCGGAGAGTTGGCCGACGACAGATCCAGATAGCCCCAGACGCCCTGCGCCGGCATCAAGGTCGACAGGCCGATGGTCAGAAGCGTCGTCAGCACGAAGCTCAGCATGAAGACGCGCAACCGCAGGGCATGCCCCGCGGCGGCCAGGACGAGGACGATCGCGGTCGCTTGCACGGCAAAGCTCGCATAGGCGAGCGCCAGCGTCCGATGCAGAAGCGGCGCGGCGTTCATGGCATCGAGCCACGACATCCAGTCGAAGCCGAGGTGCCGGTCCAGCGCGGCGAACTCGCTGTCCCACAGCGGCAATGCCGCGCTCGCCGCGACATAGGACAGCGGCGCGGCGACGGCTGCGAACGCAATGAGCTGGGCCGCCGCGATCAACGCGCTGGCGAGAGCGGCGTCCTTGCGGACGGTCGTGTAAAACCAGCTCAACGATAGGAGCAGGCCGCCGACGAGGGCAGGTTTCCAGAACGAGATCCATTCGATCCGGAACGGCCCCAGCATCGCCGCGATCAGCACGACAGTGGCCGTAGCCCCGATCGCGAGCCAGGCGATGCGATCGGCGTGCTTCGACTGATCAGGGGCGATGGGGTGGCTCATGGGCGGCGATCGTCCGGGGCGGCGACGGGAACGACCGGCGGGATGAGGTATGACAATGCCCCCGCCAGATGGGCCAGCTTTATCGGACGAAGATTAAGAGAGTCGTTCTCCGGACCCTTCAATTGCCATCAGCCGGCCGAGCGCGACCGGAGCCGCCGTCCGCAAAACGGGGGTCAAACCGCTGGAGATGCGGGATCTTGCTTGATGATAGCTCGCGAGCTCAGAGCTTCTGTTTGGCCGCGGTGATTTCGACGAACTCGGCGTCGGGATGGCTGACGATGGTTGCGACCCAGATGCCGCTGATGATCAGCGACCAGGCAGTGTTCCAATAGATCCAAAACACGGGCCAGCCTCCGTCGGCGCTATGTTGGGCACTATTTTGACTTGGTCGGCGGCGGGGCACGATCGGTTTGGCCGCTGTGGCGCTTTGCCACGACGTCCTCATCGCGCTCGCCCAGGTTCGGGCGCGGCGGCGACTTGGGGAGGCCGGCCTGGCCGCCATGCTTGCCGCCCATGTCGGGCTTACCTTCAAGATCGTTTTCACGGGGCATGCGGGTTCAATTCGCTGGCGCGGCTTTGGTTCGCATGGTGCCCGCCAATTTGGCTGCGCGCGATCGCATGGGATGGCCGCACCTTGCGGCGCACGACGGAATGCCGGGGACGTCGATGCGGCCACCGATGCGATTTCGGCATCGATCAATTCCCATTCGAATTTGGTGCGACAGCACGCCGCTCGCTATCCTCATGGGCAAAAGCCGAGGCCGCGACGCATCCACAGGAGGAGCCCATGTCGAGACCGCCCCGAGGCAGCGCAGCCACGGCGTTCCGCGCCGCGATGGCCGCCGCCCTGTTCGCGTCCCTCACTCTGTTTTCTGGAGCCCGCGCCGGCATGGCCGAAACCTTCCTTTATGTCGGCAACGCCGACAGCAACGACATCAGCGTGTTCAAGCTGGCGGAGAGCGGCGAGCTGATGGCCGTGCAGACGGCCGCCTTCAAGGGCGTCGACAGGCCCGGCTCCTCGACACCGCTTGCGATCACGCCCGATCGCCGCGTGCTGCTGGCAGGTGTCCGCTCGCAGCCATACGTCGCCGTGAGCTTCGCGATCGATCCCGGAACGGGCCAGCTCAACCCTGTCGGCAGCGGGCCGCTCGCCGACAGCATGGCCAATATCGCCGTCGACCGCAGCGGCAAGTTCCTGTTCAGCGCCTCCTATGGCGGCAACAAGGTCGCGCTGAATCCATTGCACGCAGACGGCGTCGCCGGCGAGCCGAAACAGGTGATCCCGACCGGGCTGAACGCGCACGCCTTCCTGCCCTCGCCCGACAACCGCTTCGCGTTCGCGACCAATCTCGGCTCCGACCAGGTGCTGGCCTTCGCGTTCGACGCCGCGACCGGCACGCTGACCCCGAGCAACCCGCCGGCCTACAAGATGCCGGACAAATCGGGGCCGCGTCACTTCGTATTCCACCCCAACGGCAAGTTCGTCTATCTCGTCCACGAGCTCAACGGCGACGTCGCCGCGTTCGCCTATGAGGCGGGGAGCGGCGCCTGGAAAGAGATCCAGCGCACCACCGCGCTGCCCGAAGGATTTGGCGGAAAGCCCTGGGCCGCCGACATCCACATCACGCCGGACGGCCGCTTCCTCTACGCTTCCGAGCGCACCACCAGCACGCTCACCGCCTACAAGATCGACGCGAGCAGCGGCAGGCTGACGACGATCGGCAGCGTGCCGACCGAGAAGCAGCCGCGCGGCTTCCAGATCGATCCCTCCGGCCGTTATCTCGCCGCGGTCGGCGAGATCTCCGACAGCATGACGGTCTATGCGATCGACCGGAGCAGCGGCGCGCTGGCCAGGCTGAAATCCTATTCCACCGGCAAGAAGCCGAACTGGGTGGAGTTCGTGACCCTGCCGTGAGAGGGCGTCCCACGGCCTACGTAAACATCCGTAACGTAAACATCCGCAATTTCGGAGAGCGCGCCTTGCCGTCATATCATCGGGCATGGACCGTCACATTGTCTTCAAATGCCCGCAGACGGGCATGAACGTGCAGCATCGGCTCAGCAACGAGCCGACCGACCGCACGCATGAGTCGGTGTCCTGTCCGGCCTGCACGCGGCTGCATCTGATCGACCGGGCCAGCGGCAAGCCGCTCGGCGAGCGCCGCGGCTGAAGGCGGTTACCGCCCTCCCATGACTTGCGCCGTGACGTCCTCGACGTGGTGCAGCAGGTAGAGCAGACAACCCGCCGGGTCGTGGATCGGCGAGTTGATCGGCTGCCAGTGACGCTCGATAAAAATCCCGCCGGGATCGCGGATGTCGTAGCGCTGGATCGCCATGGCGTGCGCCTGCCCCGTCTCGGCCACGATCCTCAAGCTGCCGTAGAGATTGCTGACGCCATCGGCGAGCGGGTCGTCGGGATTGTCAGGGAATATCTCGAACAGCGACCGGCCGACGATTTCGGCCCGGTCGGTCAATGTCGCCGCGGCATAGGCATCGTTGATGTCGACGATCAGCAGGCCCGGCCCCGGGTCCAGCAGCATGTAGGGATGCGGCGAGGCATCGAATTCGGGCAGGAATTGCCGCCGCATCGTATCGGCGTCGCCGTGCTGCCGACGCCGCTGTTCAAGCGGCGTCGCATCGGCGCCTGATGCCGCCGAACTCAGCAACGCCAATTGGCGCTTGGCCGATGCCAGCAACCCCCGCACCGTGTTCTGGACCGTCGGATCGGTCGCTTCATGGAGCAGCCGCTCGAAATGAGCGATATTCTGCTCGCAGACGAACCGTTGCATCCCACTTCAACCATGAGCTGTGCGGCGACGATGCCGCGTCATTCTGATCCTAATCCCATACAGGCGGCTCTCGCATGTGAGAAGACCGTGATAGCCGCACTTTGGAAGTAGGGCCGAGCGCGCGCGCGCCCGGCAAAAAGGCGAACCTGTTCTCCAATCCTGCGACTAATCAAGGACTTGCTGCGCCGGCCCCGGCGGCACGGCCTGCTTTTTGGAGACAACGCTGCCGTAGTCCGCGACCCTGCCATCTGCTATCGATTGGAGCCATAGAACCCGTGGAATTTCCGATGCGTCATTTGTCCCGTGCCGTTGTTCGAAGCCTGTGTCCCGCAGCCGTCGCCGGCGTGCTTGCCCTCGGTTCATGTCCGGCCAAAGCCGCCGATGACGAGGCGCCCAAGGGACCGGCGGTCACGGTGCTGAAAGTCGCAAAATCCTGCTTCTCCGACATCGTCGAGGCCACCGGCACGATCATCGCGCGGGAGGAGACCTCGGTGCGGCCCGAGCGTCCGGGCCTGAAGGTCACGGACGTGCTGGCGGAAGCCGGCGACACCACCACCGCCGGCCAGGTGCTGGCGCGGCTGGCGCTGCCCGAGGGCGGCACGCTGCAGGTCACCGCTCCCGTGGCGGGCGTAATCGCGACATCGACCGCCCAGATCGGCAATTTCGCCTCGGCCAAGGGCGAGGCGCTGTTCACGATCGTGGCGCGCAGCGAATACGATCTCGTCGGCCTCGTGGCGACCTCCGACGTGCGCAAGCTCGCCGTCAATCAGCCGGCGACGGTGCGGATCGCAGGCAGCGGCGACATCGACGGCAAGGTGCGCCGCATCGGCCCGACCATCGAACCCAACATCCAGCAGGGCATGGTCTATATCGGCATCTCATCGCAGAAGCGGCTGCTGCTGAAGGCGAGCGGGCGCGCGCTGATCAAGACCGGGCAGAGCTGCAACGTCGCGGTGCCGCTGACAGCAGTGCAATATTCCTCCGCCGGCACCGTGGTGCAGGTGATCCGCCGCAACCGCGTCGAGACCAAGCGTGTCGAGGTCGGCTTGATGTCGGGCGGCAATATCGAGATCCGCGACGGCCTCAACGAAGGCGATGTCGTCGTCGCCCGCGCCGGCGCGCTGCTGCGTGAAGGCGATCCGGTCCGCCCGGTGATGGCCGCGGAAGCGGCGAAGTAGCAGCTACAGGCGTCATTGCGAGCGAAGCTCTCTCAACGCCGTCATTGCGAGGAGCCCTTGCGACGAAGCAATCCAGAGTCTTTCCGCAGAAAGATTCTGGATTGCTTCGCTGCGCTCGCAATGACGGTGTGGAGGTAGATGCGCGTCACATGCGCTCTCGTAGGGTGGGCAAAGCGTAGCGTGCCCACGTCTTCTATCGCGATGATGGAGAAATGGTGGGCACGACGCTTACGCGTCTCTGCCCACCCTACGAGAGCTCGCGAGCCCTTAAAAAAACTAGCCGCCGGCTTCGCCGAAACGGACGTCTTCGAGCAGCGAGGAGGAGACGGTCGGGACCTGGTCGCCTTCGCTGGCGCGGGAGATGGCGAGGCGGGTCTTGTTGAAGACGCTTTCGGCGCTGCCCTTGGCATTGAGGTTGCTCAGGAACTCGCTGACCAGCACGCTGTGCTCGCCCTTGCCGTCGTCGACGACCTTGCCGGGCGAGGCCGAGGAGAGGATCAGCGCATTGTCGGACGCGCTGATCGGCGCGAGACCGTGGCTGTAGGAGCGGAAGCGGCGCTCGTAGGGGTTACGGCGGGAGGCGTCGACGACGACGAGCTTGGCCTTGGCGCCCTGCTCCTTCATCATCTCGATCACGCCGTCGATCGAGACGCCCTGGCGGCGGACGTCGCTTTCCTTCCATATCGCGGCGTCGACCGGCAGCATGTAGCTCTCGCGGCCGGCCTGCACGCCGTAGCCGCCGAAGAACAGCATGACGACGCTGTCGCGCTTGATCCGGGACTTGAGGCGGTTCACGGCGCGGACCATGTCGTCCCGGGTCGCGTCTTCCACCATGTCGACGTCGAAGCCGTCCTTGCGCAGGGACGAGGACAGCGCGCGGGCGTCGTTGATCGACTGCGTCAGCGGCGCGCTGGCGTCGGGATAATGTCCATTGCCGATGACCAGCGCGAGGCGCGAGGACTGGCCGGTCGAGCCGGTGATCTGGTCGGTCGAGACGGCCTTGGCGGCATCGATCGCACGCATGTTGAGAGCAGCATGGGCGCCGATCACCAGCGAGACCGTGCCGATCAGGGCCGCGGCCACCGCGATGGTGCGTCGGGAAAGGTCGAGCTGCTTTACATTCATCTCGGTTCGTTTCCTGTGCCAAAGACCAGCCAAGCGCGCGCACACTGTTTGAGTAGCGCGATAGCGTCTTTAGGTTTGAGGGATTGGCCGGGGATGTGCCCCCGAATTGCGCGCAATTTGCGGCGCCGCACCAAACAAACCTTTAACCGGATATAGGGGGCCCGGCAACAGATTGCTCAATATTTCAGCTAAGGCACTGAAGATACTTGATAATTCCGCTGCCTCAATGTCTGCATTTTCTGCTCTCCCCGTAGCCTTCCGGGTCCGATCATGCAGCCTTCGTGCCGGCTTCTTCCGTGACTCTCATCACATTTGTTTTTCCTGCGAATCCGGGTAGCCTTTTCAACGACTTGCAGGGGGTGGCGCGCGGCTGGGAGCGCGCTGGCCGACCCCTGGCCGACCCCGCCAAAGTCCCCGCGACCGAGTACTTCATGAGCTTTCATTATTTTGCCGGCGCCGCCTGCCGGGCGCTGCTGGCGCCGAAGGACGGCCCCTCGCTTTACGACGTCTGCGATCCCGTCCTCTCGGGCCCGGCCGGCGGCGATCCGCATCTCGCCAAGTTCTACAAGACCGCGCTCGGCAATCCCGCGCTGCGGGTGCTGCTGCGGCGGGCCGGGCTGCCCGAGCTGCGCGACGAGGCCAGGCTGACGGCGCTGCGCGCGGCGCTGGCGCGCGCCCGCGACGAGGCCGAACCCGACTGGGCGGCGGTCGGCCAGCCGGTCGCCGATCTCGTCGACAGCATCGCGCTCGACCATCCCAAGCCGCGGCCGGCAATGCTCACCGGCGCCGCGCCGCCGCAAGCGCAGATCGACGCCGTGATCCGCGACTGCGCGCAGCATCTGCTCGGCTCCTACCGCAAGAACGGCTTCCTGCCGACCTATGCCGCCTTCAACCTGATCGGCGATCCCGATTTCCGCGGCCGCGAGCTGATCATGGCGCTCACGGGCCTCAATGCCCGCGGCTACAAGAATTCCTCGCTGCTGTTCAACCTCGCCCGCGTCTTCATCGCGCGCTCGAAGGCCGCGGCCGTCGTCAATCCGCCCTGGCGGGGAATCGCCGAGCCGATGTGGGAGCCGGTGCAGATCCGGCACCGCTCGGCCTATTACGATGCGTTCTTCATCGAGGCGCTGCTGAGCTACGGCGAGAGCGGCCTCGCCTCACCGGCCGACAAGGTCGCAGCACAGCGCGCCATCGCCGACATGGTGAATTTCTGCATCAACATCAGCCGCGAGGAGGTCGAGGGCATCGACGGGGAGCGCTTCAACGTCGTCACCGCGCTGGCGCCGGCGCCGCATCCGCGCTTCTCGCGCTACTTCGCGCAGATCAAGCAGGATCTCGGTTTCGGCGTCTACGTGCCGGATTGCGACACCACGGCGTGCTCGATCTCGGCAGCGACCCAGGCCGGCTGCCTTGATCCGATCATCGACCAGCCGCTGCTCGACTTCTATTCCGGCTACCAGGTGCGTGCCGGAATCAACGCACCGCGCGTGACCGTGCCGCTCAACGACAACATCGATTACGAGGGCGGGGTCGCGACCTGGATCGACAACCTCGCGGGCGAGCGGCCCTACGGCAATGATCTCGATCCGACGCTCAATCTCGACATTCTCGAGGTGAGCTTTCGCAACCTGACGCGCTGGAAAGTCCTGGAGACGCCGTCGCGGCTCGCCACGGTGCATCGCATCATCGGCTTCCAGAAGCGGCTGGCGGCGAGCGGCGCCTTCGCCAATCCGCGTTCCCACATCTATTACCTGCCGGAACTCTACAGCGCCTATTTCGGCCGCTGCTATGCGGCCTTCCTGGCGCTGCCGCCGGCGGCGCAGGCCGCGATCGATCCCGCCCGCGATTTCGACTTCATCCGCCACCGCGTGCTGTCCTACGTCAAGAGCGAGCTGATGGCCGCGGAGATGAACGCGTTCGACGCCGCGCTGGCGCTGATCGCGCTCGGCCATCTCGGCGCCGCCCCGCGCGACTTCGCGCCGGCGCTGAACGTCATCGTCGGTGCCGTCGGCGAAGGCGGCCGCCGCGGCCCGTTCCGCGCCTATGAGTGGAACAAGATGAAGACGCCGACGCGGATCCTGGTGGGCGGCCCGGAGGTGACGTCGGCCTTCGTGCTGATGGGGCTGGCGCTGGCGAAGCGGGCGATGGCGCGGGGGTGAGTCGTGCGCCGAGCACGGGTCTCGTAGGTGGGCAAAGGCGCGGAGCGCCGTGCCCACGTAAGACATCGTGGGCACGCTTCGCTTTGCCCACTCTACGAGACCTCCCGCAATGACGGGAAGTTGAAAGCCTATCCGTGAAGCATAAGCTGGCCGAGCGGACAAAAGCCGACCACAATTGCGCGTTCTATCGAGATTTTCATCACACGCGGACCGGCACGTTGCGAAAATTACTGATTGCGCTGGCTTTCCTCGCCCCCTCACTCGCGCACGCCGCCGACATCACCGGCACGGCGAAGGTTCGCGCCGGCGACGCCGTGGTGATCGGCAACACGCGGATCCGGCTCGGCGGCATCGACGCGCCTGCGATCGACCAGCTCTGCCTCAACACCAAGACCGAGCGCTGGACCTGCGGGATCGCGGCGCGCGATGAGCTCGCCAAGCATGCCGACGGCAAGACCTGGACCTGCCACACGAGGTCGATCGACCGGCGCGGCCGCACCGTGGCGCGTTGCGAGGTTGGCGGCGAGGACATCCAGAAATGGCTGGTGCGCAGCGGCTGGGCGCTGGCCTACACCCGCATGTCCCATGATTACGAAGCGGACGAAAAGGCCGCGCGTGAGGCCAAGGCCGGGATGTGGCAAGGCGCCTTCATCGCGCCCTGGGACTGGCGCGTCCGCAACAAGAAGACCGTCATCCTGGGTGCCACCAAGCCGCCCGACGGGGCGCATGCGGTGCTGCTCGCCTCGGCCTCGGGCCCGGTCGCGCCTTCGCCGGATTGCACCATCAAAGGCAACGTCAACAGCGCCGGCGAGTGCATCTTCCACCGGCCGACCAGCCGCTGGTACACCCAGATCAAGATGAAGATCAGCAAGGGCACCCGCTGGTTCTGCTCGGTCGAGGAGGCCGAAGCCGCCGGCTGCCGCGAGACCAAGCGATAACCAGACCTGCGTTTAACGTGCTTTTCTCGAACCCAGGCCGCGCGTAAAACGTGATTCAGCAACCCACCAATCTGTTCTCTGGCAACAAGGACCGACAGCAATGACCGTTCGCGCGGGCCGGGAGTTTCTGGCCATCCCCGGGCCCACCACGATGCCCGACGAGGTGCTGCGGGCGATGCACCGTCCGGCGATCGACATCTACTCCAAGGAGATGCTCGACCTGACCGAGAGCCTGCTCGGCGACATCTCCAAGCTGTTTGCGACCAAGGGCAAGTCCTACATCTACATCGCCAACGGTCACGGCGCCTGGGAAGCGGCGCTCAGCAACGTGCTGTCGCGCGGCGACAAGGTGCTGGTGCTGGAGAGCGGCCGTTTCGCGATCGGCTGGGGTAATGCAGCGGCGCTGATGGGCGCCGAGGTCGAGGTGCTCAAGGGCGACTGGCGCCGCGCGGTGCGGCCGCACGAGGTCGAGGAGCGCCTGCGCCGCGACAAGGAGCACAGCATCAAGGCCGTCGTCGTGGTCCAGGTCGACACCGCCTCGGGCGTGCAGAACGACATCGAGGCGATCGGCAAGGCGATCAAGGCGAGCGGTCATCCCGCGCTGTACATGGTCGACACCGTGGCCTCGCTCGGCTGCATGCCGTTCGAGATGGACAAATGGGGCATCGACGTCGCGATGTCCGGCTCGCAGAAGGGCCTGATGACGCCGCCCGGCCTCGGCTTCGTCGCCGCCAATGCGCGTGCACTCGAGGTGCACAAGAAGGCCAACATGTCGACGCCCTATTGGAGCTGGAGCGAGCGCGAGGGCACCGAGAACTATCGCAAATATGCCGGCACCGCGCCGGTGCATCTGTTGTTCGCGTTGCGCCGGGCGATCGACTTGCTGCACGAGGAGGGCCTCGAGAACGCCTTCCGCCGCCACAGCCTGCTCGGCGAAGCCGCGCGCCGCGCCGTTGCCGTCTGGGCGGAAGGCCAGGTGCTCGGCTTCAACGTCGCCGAAGCCAGCGAGCGCTCCAACACCGTGACCACGGTGACCATGAGCAACGGCCACGACCCCGCGGTGCTGCAACGCTATTGCAAGGACAAGTGCGGCGTGGTGCTGGGCACCGGCATCGGCGACCTCTCCGGCCAGGCCTTCCGCATCGCCCATATGGGCCACGTCAACGCGCCGATGCTGCTCGGCACGCTCGGGGTGATCGAGGTCGGCCTCAACGCGCTGAAGATCCCGCACGGCAAGGGCGGGATGGAAGCGGCGGTGTCGTATCTCGGCGACGAGGTGGCGGCGTAGGAAGGCCGCTTTCTTCCTTCTCCCCTTGTGGGAGAAGGTGGCGCGAAGCGCCGGATGAGGGGTTCTATCGGCGAATCTCATCGCGAGAGTTTTACGCGCGGATAGAACCCCTCACCCGTCTCGCCGCTTCGTGGCGAGCCACCCTCTCCCACAAGGGGGCCCACAAG
Organism: Bradyrhizobium sp. WBOS08; assembly: GCF_024585125.1. Lineage (NCBI taxonomy): Bacteria > Pseudomonadati > Pseudomonadota > Alphaproteobacteria > Hyphomicrobiales > Nitrobacteraceae > Bradyrhizobium > Bradyrhizobium sp. WBOS08. The sequence continues at coordinate 2,300,713 of NZ_CP028988.1, forward strand.
GGGAGAGGGGAAGATCAGCGCCCAACGCGATAATCTTCGACCTGCGCCTTCAACTCGTCCAGTGACGCGGTGGGTGCCTTCGGATCGACGCGATAGGCCCCGCTCGCCAGCCATCTCAGCACCATGGCGTCCACCACCGGCGAATGGTGGATGACGTCGCCGTAATTGTCGTGGTCGTGGGTTACTTCCTTGATCGCGCGGAAATCGTGCAGGCGCACATTGGGGAGCTGCGTCAGGCGCCGCGCGATGGCGGCGGTGAGATCGGTGACGGTCTTCAGCGTCTCAGGCGAAGCCTCGCGCATCGCGACGAATTGCAGGATCGAATAGGGCGGGAAGTAGACGTCGAAGGTGACGTCGGGGTGACGCGCGATCAGTCCGACGGCATCCTGTTCGAAATGCCGGACCATGGCCTCGTAATCGTAGCCTTCGCCGAGGAAACGGCTGCGCGTGGGATTGGTGATGTAGGTGAAGGCCGCGAGCGTCTTCTTCGCATTGTACTCGCGCGCGACGTCGAAATCCCGCGGCAGCGCGTAGATGTCGTCAACGTCAGGCAGCGCGAATTTCACGGGCAGGAACGGCGCCGCCCGGGTCAGCGGCGGCCGCAATGGCGGAACCGAGCGCAGCAGCGCGAACAGAGATTCCTTCGCCATCGCGGCACTGAACAGATAGGACGCAATCCCCTTCGCCGTCCCGCGATAGAGATCGACGGAGAGATACGGATCGGATTCGATGTCGGCGGCATCGATGAAGATGAAATCGTCCATCGCCCAGATCACGCGCCTGGCGCCGCGCCCGATCGCCTGCTCCAGCACGAAACCCTGCTGGCGCGAGTTGGAGCCGGTCATCGCCAGCTTGAGCGAATGCACGCCGAGCGCGCGGTCGATGTCGCTCTGGCGGAAATGGATCGCGAGCGAGGTGCCCATGAAGGCCGTGTCGAACGACTGGCTGCGGATCAGCCCGGCATTCTGCACGCGGGTGTCGTCGGAATAGAAGGCGAGGCGCGAAGGCCGGAACAGCTGCAGGGGATCGACGGCATAGGTGAGCAGCGCGGCGCCCAGCACGCACACGAGGCTCGCGAGCATCAGACGCACCAGATGTGTGAACGCCCCGCGCATCAGAACCGGAAATAGATGAATTCGCTGTGGCTCTGGATGCCCAGGATCCCAAACGCCAGCACCAGCGACGCCGCATAGAGGACCAGCGGCCGCATCCGCCCTGCCCGCAAGCCTTCGCCGACCCTGCGGCCCGCGTGATCATATCCCATCAGCGTTTGCGTGTTCGGTGCCAGCCACACCAGCGCGGCGTAGATGACGACCATCACCAGCGCCGCGATCTCCTCGCGGCCGAAAGCGATATTCGAGGGATCGGCCATGGCCTGGAGCACGCGTAGCGCCCATTCCACACCCGCGGCACGGAAGAACACCCAGGCGACCACGACAGCGAGGAACGTCAGCGCAGCGCCTGCGATGCGAGCTGGGCGTGCAAGCAGCGGCGGAACGTTCGGCACCAACGCATTGAAGGCGTGATTGATGCAGAGATAGGCCCCATGCAGCGCGCCCCAAATGACGAAAGTCCAGGCCGCGCCGTGCCAGAGCCCGCCGAGCAGCATCGTGATCATCAGGTTGACGTAGCGCAGCACGCGTCCCCTGCGATTGCCGCCGAGCGGGATGTAGAGATAGTCGCGCAAAAATTGCGACAGCGTCATGTGCCAGCGGCGCCAGAACTCGACGATGCTGGTCGCCTTGTAAGGCGAGTTGAAGTTCACGGGCAGGAAGATGCCGAACATCAGCGAGATCCCGATCGCCATGTCGGAATAGCCGGAGAAGTCGAAATAGAGCTGGAACGTGTAGGCGAGCGCACCCAGCCAGGCCTGGTCGAAGCTCGGCGAGCGCGCCTCGAAGGCGAGCGCGACCAGCGGCTGGATGCCGTCTGCGAGACAGGTCTTCTTGAACAGGCCGATGGCGAAGATGATGATTCCGCATAACATGAGGTGCCCGTCCGGGCGCTTGGTCTCCTCCCGTTCGAACTGCGGGATCATATCCTTGTGGTGGAGGATGGGCCCGGCGATCAGATGCGGGAAATAGGTCACGAACAGCGTGTAATGCGGCAGCGCGTAGGCCGCGACCTGGCCGCGATAGGCATCGACCAGGAACGCGATCTGCGTGAACGTGTAGAAGGAGATGCCGACCGGCAGCAGGATGTGGACCGCGACATGCGTGCCGAACAGCGCGTTGACGTTCTCGGTGACGAAACCGGCATATTTGAAGATGCCGAGCACGATGAGATCGCCGGCGACGCCAAGCGCGAGCACCGCCTTTCGTCGCGACGGGTCGAGCTCCGACACGATCAGCAGATGGCCGACGCCGTAGTTGAAGCCGATCGACAGCAGCAGCAGCGCCACGAACTGCCAGCTGCCGATGGCGTAGAAGGCGAGCGAGGCCAGTGCCAGCCAGATCACCGGCATGAGATTGCTGCGCCGCCCGAGCCAGAAATAGCCGGCGAGCACGAGGGGCAGGAACAGCAGGATGAACGGGTAGGAATTGAACAGCATCAGGCTGGACCGGCGGCGGGGATACGGTCCGTAAAGCATACACGGGGCCGATCAACAACCCGGCGATCTCTATAGCGTCGTGGGATATGGTTTGATGGCTCCCGGGACGGAAGTGCGCTCCCTCTCCCGCTTGCGGTGTTCAGACCGGGGAGAGGGTGTCTCCGCAACGGGACACTCCCCAAGAGGAGAGAACCCTCACCCGGCGCGCGGGACGATGCTTCGCATCGCCCGGGCGCGCCGACCTCTCCCGCAAGCGGGAGAGGTGAACTGGCCGCGGCGATTCACTCGACCCTAAAGCCATTCGGCTCTAGCGGACGCGCTGGCAATTCGTGGAATCGGGGCGATATAAGGGAACGCGGCGCGCCGCGGATAGCATCTGAACGAGGATCGAGTGACCCAGGCCAAAACAGCTTCGAAGCCCCCTGTCGCGCCGCGCCGGCCGCATTCCTTCACGCGGCACGGGATCACCGTGAGCGACGACTATGCCTGGTTGAAAGACGCGAAATGGCAGGAGGTGCTGCGCGATCCCGCGGTGCTCGACCCCGATATCCGCAACTATCTGGTTGAAGAGAACGGCTACACCGAGAGCCTGCTCGGTCATACCGCGCCGCTGCAGAAGACGCTGGTGCGCGAGATGCGCGGACGGATCAAGGAGGACGATTCCAGCGTGCCGTCGCCGGATGGTCCGTTCGCCTATTTCCGCCGGTTTCGCGAGGGCGGGCAGCACGAGCTGTTCGGCCGCATGCCGCGCGAGGGCGGCGACGGCGAGATCGTGCTCGACGGCGATGCGCTCGCCAAGGATCACACCTATTTCAAGTTCGGCGGCAGCCGCCATTCGAACGATCACAAGATGCAGGCCTGGAGCGCGGACACCAAGGGCTCGGAATATTTCTCCATCCGCGTGCGTGACTGGGCGACCGGAAGCGATCTGGATGATCTTGTGGAAGAGACCGACGGCGGCGTGGTCTGGACCGCTGACTGCAAAAGCTTCTTCTACGTCAGACTCGACGACAATCACCGGCCGATGCAGGTCTGGCGCCACAGGCTCGGCAGCAAGCAGGCCGACGACATTCTGGTGTATGAGGAGCAGGATGCCGGCTGGTTCACCCATCTGCACGAGAGCACCAGCGGCCGCTTCTGCGTGATCGCGGGCGGCGACCACGAGACCAGCGAGCAGCGGCTGATCGATCTCGCCAACCCCGAGGCGCCGCCGCGCCTGGTCGCCGCGCGCGAGCAGGGCGTGCAATATTCGCTGGCCGACCGCGGCGACGAGCTGTTCATCCTCACCAACGCCGACAACGCCATCGACTTCAAGATCGTTACGGCGCCGCTTCACGCGCCCGAGCGCAAGAACTGGCGCGACCTGATCCCGTATCGGCCTGGGATCTACATCATCGACCTCGACCTTTATGCCGGCCATCTGGTGCGGCTGGAGCGCGCCAATGCGCTGCCGTCGATCGTGATCCGCGATCTCGCTTTGAGCGAGGAGCACGCCATCGCCTTCGACGAGGCCGCCTATTCGCTGGATACGATGGGCTCCTACGAGTTCGAGACGACCAATCTGCGCTTTGCCTATTCGTCGATGACGACGCCGTCTGAGGTCTACGACTACGACATGGTCAAGCGCACGCGCGTCTTGCGCAAGCGCCAGGAGATCCCGTCCGGCCACGACGTGGCCGATTACGTCACGACGCGCATCATGGCGAAGGCACATGACGGCGCCGAGGTGCCGGTGTCGATCCTTTATCGCCGCGGGCTGAAGCTCGACGGCTCGGCGCCGCTTTTGCTCTACGGCTACGGCTCCTACGGCATGGCGATGCCGGCTTCGTTCAATGCCAACCGCCTGTCGCTGGTCGACCGCGGCTTCGTCTACGCCATTGCCCATATCCGCGGCGGCGCCGACAAGGGCTGGGGCTGGTATCTCGACGGCAAGCGCGAGAAGAAGACCAACAGCTTTGACGATTTCGCGGCCAGCGCCCGTGCGCTGATCGATGCCAAATACACCAGCGCCAGGCGCATCATCGGCCATGGTGGCTCGGCCGGCGGCATGCTGATGGGCGCGGTCGCCAACCGTGCCGGCGAATTGTTCGCCGGCATCGTCGCGGAGGTGCCGTTCGTCGACGTGCTCAACACCATGCTCGACGACACGCTGCCGCTGACGCCGCCGGAATGGCCGGAATGGGGCAACCCGATCGAGAGCGAGAAGGATTTCCGCACGATCCTGTCCTACTCGCCCTATGACAATGTCGCGGCAAAGGACTATCCGGCGATCCTGGCGATGGGCGGCCTGACCGATCCGCGCGTCACCTATTGGGAGCCCGCCAAATGGATCGCGCGCCTGCGCGCCACCATGACCGGCGGCGGCCCGGTCCTGCTCCGCACCAACATGGGCGCCGGCCACGGCGGCGCCTCCGGGCGATTCGACCGGCTCGACGAGGTCGCGATCGTCTATGCCTTCGCGCTGTGGGCGGCGGGGATGGCGGAGGCGTGACACTTCTGCCTCTCCCGCAAGCGGCAGGGCGAGCGCATAGAATTGTGCGCGGCCGGTGCGCACGCCTCGTCCTTCGAGACGACCGCTGCGCGGTCTCCTCAGGATGAGGCTAAACAATGTCCGTGCTCGTTGAAGCAGTCGCCATGACTCCGGTCCTCATCCTGAGGGCCCGCCAACGGCGGGCGTCTCGAAGGATGGCCACAGGCGAGATCGGTCCATATGCGATTGTCCTGATAAGCGAAGGGACTACCGCCCGTTCTTCTTCCGCCACTCCGCGAAGTCGGTGAGCGTCTGCGGGTCTGTCGCGGGATAGAGGCCGAAGATGCCGCGGCCCTTGCCGACTTCCTCCGTGACGAAATCCTCGAACGCGGTCATCTCGAAGGTCTCGTTCGCGATCTCGTCGGCAAGATGCGCGGGGATGACGATGACGCCGTCGGCATCGCCGAGGATGACGTCGCCGGGAAACACCGGCGCGTCGCCGCAGCCGATGGGGACGTTGATCTCGATCGCCTGGTGCAGCGTCAAGTTCGTCGGCGCACTCGGGCGATGGTGATAGGCGGGGATGCCGAGCCTGGCGATCTCGGCGGAATCGCGAAACCCGCCGTCGGTGACGACGCCGGCGACGCCGCGCTTCATTAATCGCGTCACCAGGATCGCACCGGCCGACGCCGCGCGCGCGTCCTTGCGGCTGTCCATCACCAGCACCGCACCCGGCGGGCAATCCTCAACCGCCTTGCGCTGCGGATGGGAGCGGTCCCTGAAGACGTCGATGGTGTTGAGGTCCTCGCGCGCCGGCATGTAGCGCAGCGTGAAGGCCTCGCCGACCATGGTCGGCTGGTTGGGGCCGACGGGATGGACGTCCTGGATCATCTGGATGCGCAGGCCGCGCTTGAACAAGGCGGTGGCGACGGTCGCGGTGGAGACGGATTTGAGTTTTGTGCGGGTGGCTTCGCTGAGTTTTGTCATTTGGTACGCTCTCTCCGATCGTCATTCCGGGATGCGCCGCATAGCGGTGCAGGCCCGGAATCCATAACCACGATCGGGAGTATGGATTCCGGGCTCATCGCTTCGCGATGCCCCGGAATGACAGCGGCTAATAAATCGACGGCTCGCCGATCGGCGCGCCGAAATCGGTCTCGAGGAAGTCGAAGTCGCAGCCGTCATTGGCCTGCTTGATGTGTTTTGTGAACATCCAGCCATAGCCGCGCTCGAAGCGGCGCTCGGGCTGCTTCCAGGCGGCGCGGCGCTTGTCCAGCTCGGCTTCGCTCACGTCGAGATTGATGGTGCGGGCGGCGACGTCGAGCGTGATGCGGTCGCCGTTCTGCACCAAAGCGAGCGGGCCGCCGATGTAGGATTCCGGCGAAACGTGCAGGATGCAGGCGCCGTAGCTGGTGCCGCTCATGCGCGCATCCGAGATGCGCACCATGTCGCGCACGCCCTGCTTCACCAGCTTGGTCGGGATCGGCAGCATGCCCCATTCCGGCATGCCCGGCCCGCCCTGCGGGCCGGCATTGCGCAGGATGAGAATGTGGTCCTCGGTGACGTCCAGATTGGGATCGTCGACCGCCTGCTTCATCGCGGGATAATCGTCGAACACCAGCGCCGGCCCGGTGTGCTTGAGGAAACGCGGCGCGCAGGCGGAAGGCTTGATCACACAGCCGTCGGGCGCCAGATTGCCCTTGAGCACCGCGAGCGCGCCTTCCTTGTAGATGGGGTCGTCGACGGAGCGGATCACGTCGGCATTGTGCACCTCTGCGCCCTCGATGTTCTCACCCAGCGTCTTGCCTGTGACGGTGATGCAGTCGAGATGCAGATGCGGCTTGATCTGGCCCATCAGCGCCGGCAGGCCGCCGGCATAGAAGAAGTCCTCCATCAGGTAGGTGTCGCCGCTCGGCCGGACGTTGGCGATGACGGGCACCTTGCGGCTCGCGATCTCGAAATCGTCGAGGCCGATATCCTGGCCGGCGCGGCGGGCCTGCGCGATCAGGTGGATGATCGCGTTGGTCGAGCAGCCCATTGCCATCGCCACCGCGATCGCGTTCTCGAACGCCTTGCGGGTCTGGATCGTCTTCGGCGTCAGGTCTTCCCACACCATCTCGACGATGCGGCGCCCGCATTCGGAGGCCATGCGGATGTGGTTGGCGTCGGCGGCCGGAATCGAGGAGGCGCCGGGCAGCGTCATGCCGATCGCTTCCGCGATCGCGGTCATAGTCGAGGCGGTGCCCATGGTCATGCAGGTGCCGTAGCTGCGGGCGATGCCGGCCTCGATGTCGAGCCAGTCCTTGTCGGAGATCTTTCCGGCGCGGCGCTCGTCCCAATATTTCCAGCCGTCCGAGCCGGAGCCGAGCGTCTTGCCCTTCCAATTGCCGCGCAGCATCGGGCCCGCCGGCAGATAGATCGCCGGGATGTTCATCGAGGTGGCCCCCAGCAGCAGCGCCGGCGTGGTCTTGTCGCAGCCGCCCATCAGCACCACGCCGTCGACGGGATGGCTGCGCAGCAATTCCTCGGCGTCCATCGCCAGCAGGTTGCGGTAGAGCATGGTGGTCGGCTTGAGCAGCGATTCCGACAGCGACAGCGCTGGCAGCTCCAGCGGCAGCCCGCCGGCCATCAGGATACCGCGCTTGACGTCGTCGACCCGCGACTTGAAGTGCATGTGACAGGGCTGCGCGTCCGACCAGGTGTTGAGGATCGCGATAACAGGGCGGTCCTTCCACTCCTCCGGGGCGTAGCCCATCTGCATGGCGCGGGAGCGGTGACCGAACGAGCGCAGATCGTCGGGCGCGAACCAGCGCGCGCTGCGGAGCTGATCGGGTGTTTTCTTCTTGGTCATTTTTTCCTCTGCGAATTCGCCCGCTCTTCCCACATGCCGCTCACTCCTCGCAAGTGGTCGGATGCGCCAGGCCCAGCCTTCCGCTATGCACGAAAACGTGCATATATTGCGATACGAAGCAACAGCCGCCGACCGGGAGCGTCATCGCGCGAAGTGCTTGCAGGCCGGGCGGAATCCGCGCAACAATTTCATCTTTAATGGTTTGATTTGCGCCGATGGGAATGTCCCGGCCGGCGCGGAGGAATTTAGACGTGGCCAACATCCTGATCGTGGATGACGACCCGGCCGTTCAGATCACGATCCGGCTGCTCCTGGAGAGGGCCGGTCATCAGGTCAGCCTCGCCGGCGATGGCCGCAAGGCGCTGGCGCTGTTCGAGGCCGGCCGGTTCGATCTGCTGTTCCTCGACATTTTCATGCCTGGCATGGATGGGCTGGAGACGATGCGTCACATCCGGGCGTTGGCCCCGGCCATTCCCATCATCGTCATTTCCGGCCGCTCGGCCGCGCCGGATGCCTATGCGGAACCCGATTTCCTGAATATGGCGACCAAGCTCGGCGCGGTGGCAAGCCTGCAGAAGCCATTCCGGCCCGGCGCACTGCTCGCCGCAGTCGATGGCTGCCTGAAGGCGGGCGAGCCGGAGGGGTCCGATGTCAGCTCCGGCCGCCGATAACGAGGCCTCCTCTGCTTCAGGCCGGATCGGCCGCGATCATCCGGGAAGTCCTGCGCGCATTCCCATGACACTCGCCACGCGGCTCGCCGTCGCCATGATCCTGCTGGTGGCGGTCACCGTGGCCGCGGTCGGCTGGCTGGGCTACCGCAACACCACGCAAGCGGTCATTCCGCGGGTCCTGGAACGGGTCGAGGCCCAGTCGCGCCTGCTGGCAGCCAATTTGGAATCCTACGTTTCCGGAGCGCGCGGCGACCTGATCGGCTATCGCGCCGCGGCGGCCATCCAGGGCCTCATCCGCGCCCACACCGGCGGCGGCACCGATCCGGCCGACGGCGTCTCGGAGCAAACCTGGCGCGAGCGTATCGCCACGCGGCTCGCGGCCGAGATCGAGGCCAAACCCATCTATGGGCAGTTTCGGATCATCGGCATCGATAACGACCAGCGCGAGCTCGTTCGTGTCGATCGCTCCGGACCGAACGGAACCGCCCGGATCGCCCCGGACAACGAGCTGGAGAGCAAGAGCGACCGACCGTACTTTCAGCAAACGATCCGGCTGCCGTCTGGCGAGATCTATGTGTCACCCGTCGATCTCGCCACCCGCCAAGGGGGCACCACGACTCCTCACATCCCGACTCTCCGGGTGGGGACGCCGCTATTCGCACCGGACGGCAAGCCGTTCGGCATCATCGTCGCCAATATCGACATGCGGCCGGCGCTCGACCAGGTCCGCGCGACGGCGGCCTCGGGAGGAGAGATCTACGTCGTGAATTCGCACGGCGACTATCTCGTTCATCCCGATCGCGCGCGCGAATTGGGCACATTGCGCGACCGTCCCGGCGACTGGCGCAAGGACTTCCCTTACTTCGCGGCTCTGACCGGCACGCAGGACATATCCACGCGCCTCATGACCGATGGGTCGGGCCGGCCGAGCGGCGCGGCCATTGCCCCTGCGCTGCTTGCCGGCAAGGAATGGGTCGCCGTCATCGAGACAATTCCCGCGCCCGTGTTCGGCCTCGTACCGGCAGCGATCCAGAAGACGTCCCTGCTGGTCGGCATATTGGCCGTTGTCGCTGCAGCCGTGCTGGCGGTGCTGCTGGCGCGCTCGCTCACGCGTCCGATCGGCCGCTTGACCGCAGCAGTCCAGGCCATCGGCAGTGGGCGCCCGGCGGACATCCCCGTCGATGCCGGCGGCGAGACCGGCGTGTTGGCGCGGGCCTTCGCGCAGATGGTCGAGGAAACCCGGGTGAAGACCGCTGCGCTCGAACGCGAGATCGAGGAGCATCGCCGCACCGAGGCCGCGCGCAGCCATCACGCGGCGCGCGAGCGCCTGTTCAGCGCCGCGATCGAATCCTCCGACGATGCGATCGTGATGCAGACGCTCGATGCCGTCATCACGGGTTGGAATCCGGCCGCCGAGCGTCTGTACGGCTATTCGGCGGACGAGGCGATCGGCAAGCCGACGTCGATCATCGTGCCGGCGGACCGCCGCGAGCAGGGCAAGGACTACCTGGCGCGGATCGCGCGCGGCGAGCCGATCGAACGCTTCGAGACGGTGCGCCTGCGCAAGGACGGCACGCCGGTCGAAATCTCGCTCAGCCTGTCGCCGATCAAAGGTCCGTCCGGCGAGATCATCGGCGTCTCCGGGACCGCGCACAGCCTCACCGAGGCGCGGCGGGCCGAGCGGCAGCTGCAGCAGCAGCTCGAGGAGCGCCGGCAGATCTTCGACACCTCGCAGGACCTGATCATGATCATGGATGCGCGGGGCCATATCGCACAGATCAGTCCGAGCAGCGCGACCATCCTCGGCTATCGGCCCGAGGAGATGATCGGCCGCAGCGGCGCCGACTTCATTCATCCGGATTTTCTGGAGCGATCCCGCGCCGAGATGCGCGCGATGCGGCGCGGCGAGCGTCCCAAGATCGACGACACGCGCTGCTTCCACAAGGGCGGACACGAGGTCTGGCTGTCCTGGCTCGGCAGCTGGTCCGAGCAGGCGCATCGCTTCTTCTTCGTGGGACGCGACATGACGGAAGCGCGGCTCGCGCAGGAATCGCTGCGCGAGAGCGAGCGGCTCGCCCGCAACATCATCGAGACCTCGCTCGACGCCTTCGTCCAGACCGACGAGACCGGCAGCATCCTGAACTGGAACTCGCAGGCCGAGCAGCTGTTCGGCTGGCGCCGCGAGGAAGTGCTCGGCAAGAGCACGATCGACCTCATCGTCGCGGAGAGCCAGCGCGAGCGGGTTAGGGCGGGTCTGACGCAGTTCCTGGCGAGCGAGAGCGGCAGGACGCTGAACCGGCGCCGCGAGCTGATGTGCTGCCGCCGCGACGGCAAGGAATTCAAGGCCGAGCTGAGCGTCACCGCGCTGAAGCGCCGCGAGGGCCTGCTGTTCAACATCTTCTACCGCGACCTCACCGACAAGATCGCCGCCGAGGAACGCATCCGTCACGCCGAGAAGATGGAGGCGATCGGCCAGCTCACCGGCGGCGTCGCGCACGATTTCAACAACATCCTCACCGTCATCACCGGGACGATCGAGATCCTCGCGGAAGCCGTCGAGAAGGAGCCGCAGCTTGCGGCCATCACGAAGATGATCGACGAGGCGGCCGCGCGCGGCGCCGACCTGACCCAGCACCTGCTCGCCTTCGCGCGCAAGCAGCCGCTCCAGCCGCGCGAGATCGACATCAATTCGCTGGTGGTCGACACCGCGAAGCTGTTGCGGCCGACGCTGGGCGAGCAGATCCAGATCGAATCCGTGTTCGAGGATGAGAACTGCGTCGCGATCGTCGATCCCAACCAGCTCACCACCGCGATCCTCAACCTCGCGCTCAATGCCCGCGACGCCATGCCCGGCGGCGGCAAGCTGATCCTGGAGACCGGCGCCGCCTATCTCGACGAGGCCTACGCCAACGCGAACGACGTGTCGCCGGGGCACTATGTGTTGATCGCCGTGAGCGACACCGGCACCGGAATTCCCGCGAACCTGCTGACCAGGGTGTTCGATCCATTCTTCACCTCGAAGGGGCCGGGCAAGGGCACCGGGCTCGGCCTGTCGATGGTCTACGGCTTCATCAAGCAGTCCGCGGGCCACATCAAGATCTACAGCGAGGAAAGCCACGGCACCACGATCAAGATGTACCTGCCGCCCGGCAAGACGCCGACGGCGGCCGGCGAGGGCGTGACGCCGGCGGCCATCGAGGGCGGGCACGAGACGATCCTGGTGGTCGAGGACGACAGGCTGGTGCGCGACTACGTGCTGGCGCAGCTGCATTCGCTGGGCTACGTCCCCTTACAGGCCGCGAATGCCGCGGAGGCGCTCGCGATCGTCGCCGCCGGAAAGCCGTTCGACCTTCTGTTCACCGACGTCATCATGCCCGGCAAGATGAACGGACGGCAGCTTGCCGACGAGCTGATGAAGACGCGGCCCGATCTCAAGGTGGTCTACACGTCGGGCTATACCGAGAACGCGATCATCCATCACGGCCGGCTCGATTCCGGCGTGATGCTGCTGGCCAAGCCCTATCGCAAATCGGATCTGGCGCGGATCATCCGCAAGGCGTTGCAGGCGTAAGGCGCGATTTCGTGTCCCGGACAAGGCGCAGCGTGGAACGCTGCGGCGCAGAGCCGGGACCTAGAACTGTCAGCAGTGAAATTGAGAGATGGGCCCCGGCTCAGCGGCGCATCATTTCATGATGCACCGCGTCCGGGGCACGGAGAGAGCGCCCGTCGCCTACGACGCGCGCTGGGCCGCGGTCATCACGATGCGGATTAGATCGGCGGCGTTGCGCGCGCCGAGCTTCTTCATGATGTTGGCGCGGTGATCCTCGATCGTGCGCGGGCTGATGCCGAGCGTGCGGCCGGCTTCCTTGTTGGACGCGCCGGAAGCAAACTGCTCGAGCACCTCGCGCTCCCTGCGCGTCAGCGGCTCGCGTCCGGGGAAATGCAGCGAGCCGAATTTCGGCGAGGCATTCTCCGCCTGCCTGCGTGCATAGGCGCCGATCGCCTCGTCGAGCCGGCCGACGATCTCGCTGCCGCGGAACGGCTTCTCGATGAAGTCGAGCGCGCCGCTCTTGATCGCGCCCACCGCCATCGTGATGTCGCCCTGTCCGGAGATCATGAAGATCGGCGCCGGATAATCCTCGCCCTGCAGCTCCTTCAGAATGTCGAGCCCCGACTTTCCGGGAATGTGCACGTCGAGCAGGATTGCCGCCGGCGTGCGGTTGCGCGCGACGGAGAGCAGCGCTGCGCCGTCCGCGAAACAGATCACCTCATAACCCGCCGCCTTCAACACCATCGACAGAGTGTCGCGAACGGCAGGGTCGTCGTCGACCACGAAGATTTCACCGCGAGAGCTTTGTTCGGCCATGTGCCACATCCGGTTGGCATGAAGGACTCGCGTCCGCGCCAACCGTTATGGCAATCGGCGCGGATTCGGCCCACCCGTATTTGTACGGGACATGGTCTTAACGCACAAGTAGCGGCAAGGTGCCTTATTGCGGGGGACGGAGAATATCCATGCTAAATTACGCTGGCACACCCCCGCTCGCCGCGATGGCCGACACCGACAGCCGTCAGTTGATTGCAGCCGAACTTCGCTCCCTGATCGCGCGCATCGACCTCAGTATGCGTCTGATCGACGCGGCCATGGAAGAAGAAGACGCCGGCGGTGTTTCGGGTTCCAGCGAGATTGTGGTGCTCGACGACGTGACGCCCCGTTATGCCACGGCCAGCGCCGCCCTCAACGCCTGCCGGGCTGAACTCGGCCAAGCCCTGCGACAGCTGTCGGAATTCAGCAACCCGACATAGAGCGCGATCGGCGCTGAACGCCGACCGCATGGCAAATCCGCGAGCCCTAAGCGCGGTGCCGTTCCACGATCGCGTCGGTGGCGACACCGCCCCAGGTGTGGATCGCGGGAAGGCCCATGGCGATCTTGCCAAGATTGGCGAGGCTGATGCGCAGGGCCGCAAGGTCGAGCGGCTTCGGCAGGCTCTGGAGCTCGATCCCGACGGACCGGGCGAAGCTGCGAGCGGCGCTGCGGCGCTTGCCGTCCATGCCGCTGATGACGATCACGGCGCCGCCGAACTTCGCCGCCGCCATCTCGCGCAGCACGTCGATGCCGTCGCCATCCTCCAGCACGAGATCCAGCGTCACGCAATCGAAGCGGGCGGTGCGCAGCTTCTCGATCGCATTCGCCACGGACGGCGCCACGGTGACTTCGTGCCCGGCCTGCTTGGCGGCGACGGTGATCAGGCTGCGCTGCGTGGCGTCGTCATCGACCACCAGAAGCTGAAGCGCACGCCGCTCAGCGCCGTCGGGCAGGTTGGACGTCATGGGCGAAAGAGGACTTCTGGGCATTTCCGTATCCTGAGATTGAGACGGTCAACGGATACAATGTTCGCGCTGAGGCCACGTAAAGCTGCCGGCGCGAATTCGCTTCGAAATCTTCAGAAAGTGTGAAGCAAGAGATCGGAAAGGACGGCGACGGACGCGGGCGGATCACGCCGCGGCGTCGTGGCCGCCGGCCGCGCCGCGCTTCTTCCTGTTCTTGCCGCGCAGGAACTGGATGTCCATTTCGGCGCCGTTGACGCGGACCAGCTCGCAGCGGCGATAGGCAAGGCCGGTGGACGACAGCAGCAGGAAGAACTCCTTCAGGTTCAATCCCTGAATCGAGCCTTCCACCGTGAGAATGGCGTCGGTGTCGGAGATCGCGTTGAGCTTGCAGTCGCGGCGCCAAGTGCCGTCGATGGCCATGATGCAGACATCATAGCCGCGACTGAAAGTCACGCGTTCGGTACCCTTGCCATCCTCGGCCATGTCTATCGTCCTGCCATCACCGCGAGGCGCGGCGCCGCGCCGGCGAGGACCGGCTTGGCGGCTGCGGCACGCGGATCGTTCGGCTTGTAGAGGCCGCGCCGGTCCGTAATCGGGCGGAACGTATCGGTCAGACCGACCACGGTTTCGGCCGCGCCCAGCACCAGGAAGCCATCGGGCTCGATCTGGCGCGCCAGCCGGTTGAAGATGTTGATCTTGGTGTCCTGGTCGAAATAGATCAGCACGTTGCGACAGAAGATGACGTCGAACGTGCCGAGCTGGGAGAAGTCGTGCAGCAGGTTGAGCTGGCGATGCTGGATCATCGCCCGCAATTCGGGATTGACCTGCCAGGTCTCGCCGGTCTGCTTGAAATATTTGACCAGCATCTGGATCGGCAGGCCGCGCTGCACCTCGAACTGGCTGTAGATTCCGGCCTTGGCCTTCTCCAGCACCTCCTGCGACAGATCGGTCGCGATGATCTCGATGCGCCAGCCGGTGAGGGCCGCGCCCATCTCCTTCAGGCACATCGCCAGCGAATAGGGCTCCTGCCCGGTCGAGCCGGCGGCGCACCAGATCCGCACGCTGCGCTTGCCGGCACGCGCCTTGATGATCTCGGGCATGATGGTGTCGCGAAAATGATCGAACGGGACCTTGTCGCGGAAGAAGAAGGTCTCGTTGGTGGTCATGGCTTCGACCACGTCGGTGATCAGCTGACGCGAGCCGCTTTGCAGCTTCTGCACGAGCTCGGCGATGCCGGAGAGCCCGGCCTTGCGGGCCAGCGGCAGCAGGCGGCTTTCGATCAGATATTGCTTGTCTGCGGACAGGTCGAGACCGGAATTGTCCTTCAGGAACTTACGCAGGTACTCATACTCGGTCGGGGTCACTGGTAGCCTCTTCGAAGCTGTACTGGAACATTCTGACCAGATGCGCGGGCCAGATTCGCTCAGGCCATGGCTTGTCCGACCGGGAGCAAGCCGACTTCAGCAAACTTGTCGGCGATGATGTCCTTGTCGAAGGGCTTCATGATGTACTCGTTGGCGCCGCCGCTGAGCGCCTGGGCGATATGAGCCACATTGTTCTCGGTGGTGCAGAACACCACCTTGGGCTGGTCGCCGCCGGGCAGGCGGCGCATGTGGCCCATGAATTCGAAACCGTCCATCACGGGCATGTTCCAGTCGAGCAGCACCGCGTCGGGCAGCTGCCGCTGGCAGATCTCGAGCGCCTTCGAGCCGTCCTCGGCCTCGGTCACCTCGAATTCCAGGCCCTCCAGGATCCGGCGCGCGATCTTCCGCACCACGCTGGAATCATCGACCACCAAGCAGGTTTTCATTTCGGTTCTCCGGCTCCGATGTTTCGTTGGCTCACGCGGCCATCTGCACTTTGGTTTCGAGCTCGAGGACGCGATCGACGTCGAGGACGACCATGAGCTGTCCGTCGAGGCGGTGGACACCGCCGGCGAGCTTGGCCATGCGGGGATCGAGGTTGACGGGGTTCTCTTCCATGCCGGCTTCGGGCAGGCGCAGCACCTCGCCGATCTGGTCGATCAGAAGGCCGTAGGATTCGCCGCGCAGGTCGACGCCGACCGCCATCGGCACCTTGCCGTCCTCGGGCTGCGGCAGGCCGAGACGGGCGCGCATGTCGACCACGGTGACGATGCGGCCGCGCAGATTGAGCACGCCAGCGATCTCGCGCGAGGACAGCGGCACGCGGGTGACGCGCTCGGGCATGAACACGTCCTGGACGCGGGAGATCGGCAGCCCGAACAGCTGGCCGCCGATCATCGCGGTGACGTATTCGACCATGGCGCCTTCGGCGGACTGGGTCTTCTTGCTGGTCATGCCTGTCTCCTGATCCCCTGGGTTACGCCGCCGCCCGGCTCAGCTCGGAGGCGCCGGCAGCGCCCGCGGTCTGCTCCTTCAGCGCCGCGATCAGGCCGGGACGGTCGAACTTGGCGACATAATCGTGGAAGCCGGCCTGGCGGCCGCGCTCGATCGCCGCCGGCGACACCAGCGCGGAGAGGCCGATGATCGGCATCGAACCGAGATTGTTGTCGGCGCGGATGGTCTCGGCGAACTCGAACCCGTTCATGTCGGGCATCTCGATGTCGGTCAGGACCACGTCGAAGCTCTGGGCCCGCAGCGCGGCGAGACCCTCCTGCGCGGTCGGCGCGGTGCGGACGCGGTAGCCGGCCGCCTTCAGCACCGGGGCCAGCATGTTGCGGAAGAACGCTGAGTCGTCGACCAGCAGCACCGACTGCGAGTGCAGCGACGGCTTCATCTCCTTGCGGGTGAACCAGTCGGAGAACGCCATGGGGAGGAAGTGGCCGACGTCGATCACCTCGGTGGCCTGGCCCTTGATCACGGCCGAGCCGAGAATGCCGGAGGAGGAGCCGCCGACCTCGATGTTGAGCCGTTCCTCGACGATGTCGATGATCTCGTCGACGACGAGGCCCATGGAGCGGCCGTCGTCGGCGAACACCAGGATCGGCTGGGCGCCCTGGCTGGCGATGGTGACGCCTTCCATGGCCACGAGCGGCATCAGCTGCTCGCGGTACTGCACCATGTAGCGGCCGTTGGAGAACTCGATCTTGTCGGCGGGCAGCTCTTCCAGCCGGGTGACGAGGCCGAGCGGGACCGCCTTGGGCTGCGAGGAGCCGGCGCGGAACACGAGCAGCGAAGTGGTCTGCTCGCCCGAGCCAATGTGATGAGCGCCGTTCTCGTCGCCCATGTCATGGGCCGAGGAGCCGGCGGCGCCGAGCGCCTTGGCAATGCCGTTGGGGTCGATGATCATGATGACGGCGCCATCGCCCAGGATGGTGTTGCCGGACTGGTTGGCGATGGACGCGCCCTCGCCGGCGCCCTCGTCGGCCATCGACTTCTTCGGCGCGGCCTTCTCCCTGGCGGGTTTTGCGTCCTTGGCGGCCGGCGCTTCGGGAGCGGGCTCGGCCTTCACTTCGGGCTTCACTTCGGCCTTGGCAACCGGCGCGGGCACCGGCGCTTCGATCGCGGTCTCGCGGAAGGCGCGCTCCAGCTCGTCGAGCGAGACCTCGCCCGGACGCAGCGGACGCTCCAGGGTCTGATCGATCAGCGTGCCCGTGGCCATCTCCTTGGCGGGTGCGGCAGCCGGGGCTTCCGGCGCCAGCGGCGGGGCGTCCGCGACGGGAGCAGCAGCACTACCAGCAGCCGCGATCGGCGAAGCCGACGCTGACGGCATCGGCTGCGCCGAGCCTGACATGGCCGCCATGCCCTGCTCGACCATCGCTTCCA
This sequence comes from Bradyrhizobium sp. WBOS08, assembly GCF_024585125.1. NCBI lineage: Bacteria > Pseudomonadati > Pseudomonadota > Alphaproteobacteria > Hyphomicrobiales > Nitrobacteraceae > Bradyrhizobium > Bradyrhizobium sp. WBOS08. The sequence goes on from NZ_CP028988.1 coordinate 2,318,334, forward strand.
GCTTGTCGATGAGGTCGCGGTCGTTACCCTCGGGCTCGGCCTCGGTGGCTTCGAGCCCTGCGAGGATCTCCTTGATGCGGTCGATCGAGGACAGGATCACCGTCACGGCTTCGGCCGTCACCGGCATGCCGTCACGGAATTTGCCCATCAGGGTCTCGCCGGCATGGGCCAGCGCTTCCAGCCGTGGCAGGCCGAGGAAGCCGCAGGTGCCCTTGATGGTGTGGACCAGGCGGAAGATGTTATCCAGGATCTTGGCGTTGTTCGGCTCCTGCTCGAACTTCACCAATTGATTGTCCACGGTGTCCAGGCTCTCGCTGGTCTCCGTCAAAAACTCCCGCAACAGATCATCCATGAGCTACGCCTTACTGACCTGAACACCGACTTGAATCCGGACTTCGACGCCTGAGCCATCCTTGGCACGGACGGAAGCCCTCCTCTTGGATCGTTAGACAACCCCTTTCACAGTCCCGTTAATTTCATCCTCCGTGCTAATACGGATATTGAAGAGAAGTTTGGGGTTCGGCGGAAGGCAGCAGCGCTTTTCGGCAAATCCGGCTGCGCGCCGCAGCGCCGGGAGGCATGCGGTGACGCACCGACGACAACGACGGGGCGAAGCGCGCGGGAAAGTCCTGCTCGTGAAGGACCATAGGGCCAGCGTGCGGAACGTTGGACCGGACCGCGCGCGAGCGGCAACGCGCTCGCAGGCTCGGTTTCGCGTTGTCGCCCCGCGCTGCAGATCCGGCGTTTGAGGTAAACGAACGATTACCTCGTTGTCATGGCGGCCGGCGCCGCGCTAACCCAATCGCGCGGCCATGCCGCCGTTGGCACGATGCTCCGCCAGGCAATCGTTGATGGCGGCGAGCAGCGCGTGCGGCGTGAATGGCTTGCGCAGACAGCGTGCGGCACCGAGCTCCAGCGCCATCCGGAGGAAGTCGGGTGCAGGCGAAATCAGATCGGCGAAGGCGTAGCCGGACATCGCGATCAGCGGAACGACCGGCGCGCGCTCGTGGAAGAGCCGGATCGATTCGAACCCGCGCATGTGCGGCATGAAGATATCGACGATCATCAGGTCGACCTGTGCATGTTCGAGAGCGCGCAGTCCGGCTTCACCTCCATCGGCAATCGTCACTCGAAAATTGTTGCGCTGAAGATAGATCTCGATGGCCATGCACACCATCGGGTCGTCGTCGACGACGAGAACATGGTATCGACCCTCGGTCCTCTCGTGAGCGTCCGGCTTCGGCGTTTCAATCATTGGACCGTAGGACACGCCTTTCTCCTTTGCTTTCGATCAAGAGAGGGAATGGCCGCAAACGTCGTTGGCGGACCGAGGAGGACGGAGACGACGGAATCGAGCTGCGCGGCCATCGCGCGCCAGGGCTCAGGGCAATGTTGGACGATCGTCACGCGTTCGACGGACGGGAGGGCGCAGGTCATCAGTCGCCCGATGGCGGCACGGATGCAATGCTTCCGGCTCATGAGGCCCCCTTACCGCTTTTTCCTGCATGCCCTTGCAGGAGACGCGACCGCTCACGAGCGAATCGACGCCCTTCTCATTTCGGCCGCAAATCGGACGGCCTGTCTGCCCTGTAACGGGTATATGGACCCCGATGCAACCTTTACAATAGTTTGTGTTCGCCGCGCAACTGAACCACGAACGCCCGCAGAATTGTTCCATCGAACCCCGCCGGATTGACTGCATGACCGCAAGCGGAACTCCGCCCAATCAGCTGCTGCAATTGCTCGACCCGCCGGCTTTCGAGCTGCTGCGTCCGCATCTGGCGACGGTCGAAATGGTCAGGAAGTCTGTCTTGGGTGAAGCGGGTGCCGCGCTGAGATATGTCCACTTCCCGCATGCCGGCTCGGTCTCGATCACGGTGGGTCTGTCCGACGGTCAGACCATCGAGATTGCGATGCTCGGCCGTGACAGCGTCGTTGGCGGCGGCGCCGCGCTGGCCGACGGCATCGCGCTGTCGGACGCGGCCGTGCTGTTTCCCGGGACCGCTTCTGTGCTGGAAATTGCAGCTTTCCGGGCCGTCGCGGCAGCAAGCGCGTCGTTTCGCGAGCTGATCATGCGCCACGAGCAATTCTTGCTCGCGCATGCGCAGCAGTCGCTGCTCTGCAATACGCTGCACCCGGTCGAGGCGCGGCTCGCGCGCTGGCTCTTGCGCGCCCGCGACCTCTCCCCCGGTGAAATCCTGCCGCTGACCCAGGAGGCGCTGGCGCAGATGATCGGCGTCCGGCGCAATGCCATCTCATTGGTCGCGCATGACCTCCAGCGCGCCGGCATCATCCACTACAGCCGAGGCCACATCGAGATCCGCGACCTGCGGGCGCTGCAGGCGACGTCTTGCGAGTGCTATGCGATGGCGAAGGTCTCCCATCTCCGCCTCGTGGGAGCCGTGCCGTGACGACGGCTGAGTCCATAATTGTGTACCGGCATGAACTTCGCATCCAGGAACGATCGCCGGGGCGGACATCTTGTCCCAATTGCCAACATATCCCGAGGGGAACATGATCGAAGCTGCGGCGCCGCAGGTGGCTTTGGGCATCGCGCGGTGCAATCGGCAGGACACGGGAGGCAGCTTTGGAAACGATGGTGCGCTCGTCCAACGGTTTCCTCTCCGCACTTCCGCCAGACGATTATGAATTGATCCGCCCGCACCTGCGGACAGTCGACCTGCCCCATGACGCAGTGCTGGTCGAGAGCGGCGAGACGCTGAAGCGCGCCTATTTTCCCCACCGCGGCGTCATCTCGCTGGTGGTGAAGCTCGCCAGGGGCGAACATGTTCAGGTCGCCATGATCGGCCGCGACAGCTTGCTCGGGACGCTCTCGACCATGGGCGATGCGAGCGCGTTGAACACCGCCATCGTGCTGATGCCGGGCCTTGCGTCGGTGATGGATCTCGACCGGCTGCGGATCGCCGCCGACCAGAGCAGCACCCTGCGCACCCTGCTGACGCGCCACGGGCTGGCGGTTTATGCCCAGGTGCAGCAGACCGCGGGCTGCAATGCCGCCCATCCGGTGGAAGCGCGGCTGGCGCGCTGCCTGCTGCACACGCATGATCTGTCCGCCGATCACCGGCTGCTGCTGACCCAGGAGGCCATGGCGCAGATGATCGGGGCGCGTCGCAACAGCGTGTCGCTGGTGGCCAACACGTTGCAGCAGGCCAATTTCATCCATTACAGCCGCGGCCACATCCAGATCCTCAACCTCGACGGCCTGCGCCAGACGGCCTGCGAATGCTACGCCACCGTGAAGGCGCAGTACGACCGGCTGCTCGGCGCGCGCTGACCGCGGCCGCATGGTGAACCGTCGGCTAATGCCGGCCTGCAAACACCTCAGGTCCTGCTACCGGAACTGAAATCGGCGTGCGGTAGACACGGGGGGCCGCTCGCGCCGGCACGTGCCGCGCGGCAAACGACCCGTGATCAAAGCTGCAAGACGATGTTAGACGTCACCGTCGCGCCCGCGCAGAAGGCGCTTGATGCCGAGCCTGCGCGCGAGGGGCGCGCATACGAAGCGCTGGTGCGCGAGATCGGCGAGGACGGCGCCCGCGAGGTGCGCGAGGTATTCTGGAGCGAGACCTCCGCGCGCCTGCAGCAATTCCGGACGCTTGCGCTCGCCCAGCACCATGGCAGGATCGCGCGCGAAGCGCATTCGCTCAAGAGCGCGGCCGGAACGTTCGGCTATGTCAGGCTGGCGGCGCTGGCGCTGACGCTGGAGAAGACCGCGGAGAGACTCGGCGATGTCGAATTCGGCGATCTCCTGGACCTGATGGATGCGGCTTACGCCGCCGCGCGCGCGCAGGAGCCGCGCTGACCACCCGCGCGTGCATTCCCGCCGTACTTCTACGGCTTGGGATATTTAGAGATGGCTAATCATAGGTGGCGATAGTCGCGGCAAACCAGGAGGGTTGTCCATGTTCACCTTTGAGACTGCGGACCAGAAAGAGGTTCGCCGCTTCCGCATCGCACAGTTCAACGGCCGGATGGCCACGGTGAAGGCTGGCGACTCGACGGTGACGGGCTTCGTGCGTTCGGTGCTGGAGCAGGAATCGAGCATGCCGCCCCGCTGGACCATCACGATCATTCCGAACGGGCCGAAGGAAGAGATCAAGCCGCTGCGTCCCGCCTCGCGCGCACGCCCCTTCGCAGAAGACTATTTCTGAGCGCGACCGGATTTCGCCGAGCCCGGGCCGCCACCGGCGGCCCCTCAGTCGATCGAATGCAGCAGTGCCGCGCGGACCAGGTCCGCGGTGTTGCGCGCACCGAGCTTGCGCATCGCCTCGGCACGATGGCTCTCGAAGGTGCGCGGACTGATCTGCATCCGAAGCGCACCCTGCTTGTTCGAGTATCCTTCGCTGATCAGCCTCAGCACCTCGCGCTCGCGCTTGGTGAGGCGCTTCTGGCCCGACAGGCCGAGGAACTCGGCGCTCGGCACGCGCGGGTTCTGCTGTGTGCGCAGGGCCTTCGTGTCCGTGTCCGCGGCGCTGGACGGGACCGGCAGGCCGCCCTTGTCGGGGCCGGCAAGCTGCTTGACCAGGGCGCAGACGCGCTCGGTCTGTGCCAGCGCATTCTCGACCACCCGCTGCAAATAGGCTCGGTCGCCGGTCGCCGGCGCGAGTTGATCGCTGTGATGCTTGATCTCGCCCATATAGAGCAGCAGCGCAGTCAGGGGGCCGTTGAGCTCGCGGGCGATGGCCGCAGCCATTTCGTCGGCTGCCTTGGCCCGGGCGGCGCCGAGGCGGACCAAATCGAGCTCTTCGGTTGGAGCGGCGCTGTTGTCGTACCATTCCGACGGCCGCGAATCGGTGGCCGTATCATTCTGTGACCCCATGTCACTCGTTTACCGGAACCGGGGGCGGCCTGTGGTTAACTTTTTGCTCCGTAAGACTACGGTGATTTCGGCGGCTTTGCGCTAAAATGGCGGCATCGGCACAATTTGTGCTTGCGCGAGGCCGCGGCCGCCCCCGCGAAGGTTGAATTCAGCCGGAATCGGACAGCAGGCGGGCCCTGATCGCCCCGTCCGGCCGCGCTCCCCCCGGATTTTACGGAATAATTAACGGCGACTTGCTTCTCTTGGCGAGATTGAGAGCGCGCAAATGCCTCCCACGCATTGACCTGCACGCCTGCGGGAAACGCTGCGAAAGATTGCGTGCCATGAACGAGATCGATCGGCTGTCGGAATTCTTGCAGCGGCTGACGCCGCTGTCTCGCAGCTGTCTGCTCAGCGAGCTCGAGCGGCTCGAGCTGTGCGGCATCGACATGCCGGGTTCGAGCGAGATCCAGTCCCGCTTGCGCGCCGAATTTCGCAAGGACGGATCGACCCAGGCGCGCGCCACCAGCCCTTCGCGCTATTTCTTCGCGCCGCTCGAGCTGCTGCTGATCGACGGCGCGCCCGAGCACGCCAACATGGGACGGATCTCGCGCAACACCCTCACTCCGATCTGGGAGTGGATCTGCCGCGACCTGCTGCCGACCATGGCGCGCGACTACATCAAGGCGATCAACGACCAGATCGCCGTGAACAACCAGAAGGAGGTCCTGAAGGTCGCCTCGACCTTCCAGACCAAGGTCGTCAAGGTTCTCGAGAGCACCTTCGCATCAGTGGACAGCACCGAGTTCGCGCGCGGCAAGCTCGCGCAATACACCGCCTCGCGCAGCGCCTTCGACGACGTCAGGAAGATGCTGCATGTGCTGCGCGCCGGCGATGCGCTGCCGAAGTTCAACGAGAAGCTGCCCGAAAAAATCACGAAGTTCGACGACGGCCAGGTGGTTCAGATCACCGCACAGCTCGACGCCTTCAAGAAGGCCCACCCCGAAGCCCTGCCCTTCGCGCTGGCGCTGGTGGCGAGGCGCCTGACGACGTCCTGGCAATTGGTGCGGCTCGCCACCAAGGCTGCCGCAAGCAAGAGCGCCAGTGATGTCGCCGCCACGCCCTATGCCTGCGTCGTCCACATGGTGCTCGACCGGCTCGACGACAAGCGCCTCGCGCTTCGTGTCGCGCTCCGGCACAATCGGGTGCTGATCGCCCGCGATCTGCTCGCCGATATCTACGACACCGAATATGCGCTCAAGGTGCGCATCGACGGCATCGAGAACTGCGAATGGGGCGTCCGCCTTCAGCAATTGATGGACGCGATTGCGACCCTGGTGTCGGCCGAGGTGAGCCGCTTCCCGTCCAATGTCGGCCACATCCTCGGATCGCGTCGATTGCGGAGCCACGACACGCTCTCGGGCAAGCTGACTTACCTCGCCTGGAAGGGGCGCGACGTGGTGCACGACGGCGCCGCGGCGTTTCGCAAATTGATCGGGCAGAGCTGACCTGGCGCCTAATGCGCGCGCGGCAGGCACAGGAAGCGGTCGAGGAATCGCCCTGACATCACGATTCTGAACCACCAGTACATCATTCGCCGTGTCGTCATGGTCGTAATCCTCGACAGTCCACCACCGGCTGCGCGGAGCAATAGCGCAAGTGCGGCAATCCACGTGTAATGCGCTTCACATTCGTGGCCGCAGGCGCAGCCGCGATGTCGCAGAACCATCGCGAGCGTCAGCAAAAACATGCCCGCCCCGCGCGCATGCGGGTCGTTCGGCTTGCCTGTCGCTCGCCCCAATGCACGCGGCTGCATCGGGCGCAGTCCGAACGAGCGGCTGCGATTCATCCTCGGATGTGTCGATGGTGCCTCGAAAGGGCACACCGCCTCGCCGCCGCCTGCGTCCGTCGACGAACAGACGTTCCCGGTATCGCGTGCGGGCGATTCTGCGAGCGCTGACAGTCGTTGCGCGTGCGGTGCTGAGGTATGCGAACGCTTTTCGAACAGATTGTCGAGAGATTAGCTCGAATTGCAGGGTTTAACGTTACTCAGATAATTCAACAACGATGTGAAGCTCTCCTTATTTGAACCCACGCTCGCCGTTTAAGAAACCGTCACGGAACGGGAGTGGTGTAGATGAACGATGGGATGGTTGAACTCGTCGGCCGAAGGCCTGTGACCTTCGGGCGACGAAAGGTGACGCCGCGGGCCTGCGTGGCCGACAGCAAGCGTCACTTGCGCGCCTTCCTCAGCGAAGTGCTCGAGGATCTCGGCTTCGTCACCAGCGAATGCGCCAGTGCGGACGAATTGCAGACCGTGCTCGCCAGCGAATTGCCGGATCTGATCCTGCTCGGCGTCGCCACCGACGGCATCGAGCCGGGACGGTTTCTGGAGATATTGGTGCGTGAGGCCTTCGCCGGAAAAGTTCTGGCGGTCGGCGCGCGCGAATCGATCATCGTCAGGGCCGTGCGGCAGGTCGGCGAGGAATATGGCCTTGCCATGCTGCCGCCGCTGACCACGCCCTTTGCCGCCGAGACGCTGCGCGAGCGCGTGGCGATGCTGCTGCCGGAGGAGCCGGCGCCAAGCCCGGCGGTCCATGTCGGCGAAGCGCTGCATGCCGGCTGGCTGGAGCTGTGGTACCAGTCCAAGATCGACGCGCGCACGCTGGTCCGCAGCGGCGCCGAGGCGCTGGTGCGGATGCGGCATCCGACCTGGGGCGTCGTGCCGCCGGCCTATTTCATTCCGGAGCCGCACGATCCGCATCTGCGCGACCTGTCGGAGTTCGTGATCGACCGCGCCATGCAGGACTGGCACTATCTGCTGGAGCAACAGAGCCCGGTCGATCTGTCGATCAACCTTCCCGCCTCCTATCTCAGGGAGCCGCAGGCGGTGCGCGATCTCTGCCGCCGCGTGCCGACGCATCCGGCTTTCGGCGGCCTGACCGTCGAGATCGACAGCGAGGAGGCGATCCGCGACCTCGATCTTCTCACCGAGGTCGCGCGCGAGGTCGGCCTGCACAATATCGGCCTGTCGATCGACAATCTCGGCGCCAACTGGCCGGCGCTGATGGAGCTGGAGCGGATTCCCTTCGTCAAGCTGAAGGCCGACCGCCAGTTCGTCACCGGCAGCGGCAACGACCGGCTCAAGCGCACGGTGTGCCGTCACATCGTCGAGCTCGCGAAGGGTTATGGCGCGCGCGCGGTGGCGCAAGGTGTCGAGAGCCGCGCCGACCTCGTCGTCGCCAACGAGCTCGGCTTCGACCTCGTGCAGGGCTTCCTGTTCGGCAAGCCGATGCCGCTGAAGAAGTTCGCACGCTCGGCGCTGACGAAAACGGTGATAGAGTAGCCGTGAGGCCCAACCCTCACGCAAACCGCCGCGCGAAGAAGACGCAGGCGACCACGAGCATGGTCGCGGCGATCATGCTCCAGGCGACGGGCTCGTGCAGCAGCAGTCCTGCGAGCGCGAGGCCGAAGAACGGCTGGAGCTGCTGCAGCTGGCCGACGCGTGCGATGCCGCCGAGCGCGAGGCCGCGATACCAGAAGATGAAGCCGACGAACATGCTGAAGATCGAGACGTAAGCGAGCCCGATCCAGGCCGGCACGCCGACGCCGCTCCAGGATGGAGGCCAGGTCAGGATCGCGACCGGCACCATCAGCGGCAGCGCCAGCAGCAGCGCCCAGGAGATCACCTGCCAGCCGCCGAGCCGGCGCGACAATGCCGCGCCTTCGGCATAGCCGAGGCCGCACAGCACGATTGCGGCGACCATCAGGAGATCGCCGATCAGCGAGGCCGATCCGTCGCCGGACAGGGCGAAGCCCACCACTGTCGCGCTGCCGAGGCCAGCGAACAGCCAGAACGGCGGCTGCGGCCGCTCGCCGCCGCGCAGCACGGCGAAGATCGCCGTCGACAACGGCAGCAGGCCGATGAAGACGATCGAATGCGCGGACGTGATGTGCTGGAGCGCGAGCGCGGTCAGCAGGGGAAAGCCGACCACGACGCCGACGGCGACGATGGCGAGGGACGCGAGATCGCCCCGCTGCGGCCGGGCCTGACGGAGCAGGCCGAGCACGGCGACAGCGATCAGCGCGGCGATCACGGCGCGCATCGACGTCAGGAACAGCGCGGAGAAGCCGCCGACCGCGACACGCGTCGCCGGCAAGGAGCCGCTGAAGATGATGACGCCGAGAAGTCCGTTGCCCCAGCCGCTGGCGGAAGAGTGCATGTTGGTCTCGCTTGGTGGGGGCCGCGGATCGGGTGCAGCGGCGGTTGAACGCGTCGCGTGATGGCATGGAACAACAAAAGTGCGAAAACAACCCCATGCACAGTAGACGGGGGTTGCAAGATCAATGGGTTAGGTGGCGCCCGGAATTGGGTGGGGTGCTACGCGAGATTCCCGCGTGGAGCGACGGTTTCAATGACGAAGTCCGGGTTGTTGGCACCGCCGATCGGCTTTCAGTCACTATTCCCGTTGTCGACTGCGGGCGATGCCAGCCGCGCGTGGCGGCGCGCCATTTGCGTCGTCGGGCAAAACAGTGGCATATTGCCATCATTCCGCCGCTTGCAACTCGCGATCCTCAGTCGGGGCCAACGCTTCGGCGAACAGCGCATCGAGAAGGCGGCGGCGAGTGGCGGCAGCTGAGATGAGATTCGCTTCCAGCCGGTCACACAGCGCCATCAGCGCATCAACCTTGGCAACGATGCGGTGTTGTTCGGCAAGAGGCGGAAGGGGTGCTATGAAGTTTCGGAGTGGCCGAAGCGCGATGGTCGGTTGCGCGGTGCCCGTTGTGCTGCGCTTAGCCTGATCGTAGATGAACGGAGACGCAAGCAAGGCCATAAGGAAGCGTAAGCTCATCGCGGCGGCAGGCTTTAAGATCGCTATGTGTCGTTGAACACAGAAGTCGCGTTCCGTATCAACGAGAGCCGGCCGACCGTAGGTCGCGCCCACAACTGTATAAAGGATGTCACCTTTGGCTGGCGTTCGATAGGGTGCGAGCGATTTGAAGTAGGTTTCCGGTACCAATCGACAGTCGGTAAAATCCAGTTGCCCGGTTGTGACATTACCGATTGTTAGGAAAGCTACACCTTTATCAGCTTTAGGCGGCGGTTGATGATCGCCATCAGTGATGACCTTGAATAAGGCGCACAGGCGGGTCCACTGCCAGCCGTTTGGGACTGAGAATGGCAGATCAGCATCTGAGATTGGCTCGACTTGTGTTTGCCCAATTCTATTGGCTTTGCCGTAGGCAGTAATCTCGCCCGCAACTCGCTTTAACAGTTGCGCCGCCGGTTCGTCATTCGGGTCTTGCCGCACGAGTCTGCCCCGCACAGCGAGGTTGAGGATGGCTTGGCGAAGCTGCTTGATCTGGTCGGGGCGAGTAGTGAGCGCGGGCAGCGCGTCGAGCGCGAAGCGGGCGGCGGCCTGGAAAGTTTCAGAATCGGGCGCATTGAGACGGTTGAGGCTCGCCAACGCCAATCGGTCGCGCGCCGCCTCGCGTGCTTGCCGCGCAGCCTCAAGGCGATCGCACAACGCCATCAACTCGTCGACCTTAGCGACGATGCGGTGTTGCTCAGCGAGGGGCGGGAGGGGAACCACTTGATTGATCGCCATTTGCGCCGTGAGTTCGACCTGATTGGTTGAACCGGCGGCACGGTCTTCAATTAATGCGTAAACGTGATCTGATCGAAGCCAGGTGCGGATGTACTCAGGGTCACATTCCAAGCACCGAACTACGGTCACGTGGCTATCACAAACAAGCTTATCGGGAGGATCCACGAGCCGAACGACGCGACCTATCGTTCCCGTCCCGGTCGAGTTCCAAAGCAGATCGCCGCTGCGAAGAAAGCGCACTTGCTCGTAATCAGCCAGGGAATCCAATGTCACTTGCTTCGCGACTGCCAGATCGAGCCCGCGCCATTGGACACACCTTTGAGACACGACAAGAGCGCCATCGGAGGTTGCGTACTTGGGAGATTTTCCGCGCTGAATATACGAGGCTATTGCCCCTAGCCTCGTCCAACACCAAGAGGACGGGATGGCGAAATCGGCGTCCTCGCCGATGGGCAGAAGCGGCTTCTGCTTGTCCATCTCGCCAACCTTGACCAAACGCTGCTTCTCCGCCGCAATCCGCTTCAACAATTCCGACGCCGGTTCGTCGCGCACATCTTGGGTGACCAGTTTGCCGCGCACGGCCAGATCGAGAATGAAACGACGTAGGCGAGCGACCGCGTCGGGCGCATCGGCGACTTGTTCGTATTGCGCCAGGAGACGTTCTGCATTCATCGGGCAAGCGCCTCGGCGAGAATCGCCCGTAACTGATCGCGCAGGTCCGCCGTCTCTGCCTCGGCAGTGACCAAATCCGCGAGGAGCGTCTTCGGATCGCCGTGTTCGTCGGCCACGGCGTGAGGGTTCTTGATGTCCAGATTATAGCCGCGCGCCTTGATCTCCTCGGCGGTGACGCGCCAAGCCTGCGGGGACTCCTTGCGCCCCTTGCGCTCCTTACCGCCCCACCATTCGATGCACCCCAGAAAATGCTCCGTCCGGATCGGTTTAGTCATCGAATAGGCTTTCTGACCTTCGGGCACCCGGTGTTCATAGAACCAGATTTCCTTGGTCGGAGTTCCCTTCTCAAAGAACAGAAGGTTGGTGCCGATCGACGCGTAGGGTTTAAACACGGAATTCGGCAAACGGACGATAGTGTGGAGATTGCACTCCTCCATCAGGTGTTCTTTGAGCCGTGTCTTGACCCCCTCGCCGAATAGCGTGCCGTCGGGCAACACCACAGCGGCGCGACCATCTGCCTTGAGCAAGCGCACGATCAGGGCGAGGAAGAGGTCGGCCGTCTCCTTAGTGCGGAAGGTCGGAAAATTGTTTTCAATGCCGTCTTCCTCGCGACCGCCGAATGGCGGATTAGTCAGCACGATATCGACGCGATCATCCTTGCTCCACGAAATCAGTGGCCGGGCCAAAGTGTTGTCGTGACGCACGAAGCTCGGATCCTCGATGCCGTGCAACAGCATGTTGGTGACGCAGAGCATGTGCGGAAGCTGCTTCTTCTCGACTGCCCGCAAGGCCCCCTGCATCTTTTCGCGCTGCTTGGGCGTTTTGACGTAGTTCTTTTCCATGTGGCGGATGGCGCAGGTCAGAAAGCCGCCGGTGCCGCACGCGGGATCGAACAGGATTTCGCCGGGATGCGGGTCGATGCGATCGGCCATGAAGGCGGTGACGGCACGGGGCGTGTAATATTCGCCGGCGTTGCCTGCCGACTGCAGGTCGTTCAGGATCTGCTCGTAGATGTCGCCGAAATGCTGCCTTTCAGTTAGGTTGTTGAAATCGACATCGTTGATCTTGTTAACGACCTGCCGCATGAGCTGGCCGGATTTCATGTAGTTGTAAGCGTCTTCGAAAACGTCCTTGACCACGCGACGGCGGTCACCAGACTTGCTGGAGACTGCGAGGCCCTTCAGGGCCGGGAACATGTCTCCATTTACAAACGCGAGCAGCTCTTCACCGGTAATGCCTTCCGGATTCGCTGCCCAGGACCGCCACTGGTATTTTCTCGGGATCGGCGAGCGGTAGTTGTCCTGAGTGACTTCGAGTTCCTGGTCCTGATCGTCGATGATCTTGAGGAAAAACATCCAGCACAATTGGCTGATGCGTTGGGCATCGCCGTCAACGCCAGCATCTTGGCGCATGATGTCCTGGATGGATTTTACGGTGTTGCGGACGGACATGATCAGACGACTTCCAGATAGAGAGAGGATTGCAGCTCGTGCACGGCGCGCTCGAACCCGCGACGATCGCCGAATGCCTTGATCAGCTCGAACGGGGTGCCGAGCGTGCTGAGCGGTGGAATACGCAGGATATTGGCGTCGTCAAGGTTGAGAACGCCCTCATCGGCGTATTTCGTCAAAAGTGCATCGAGAACCGCCCGAGCCTGCGCGCCGTATTTGCTGAAGACGTCGCGCTTCTTCACGTTGTCGGCTCGTTCTCGGCGCGTCAGCGGCTTCCTGTCGAACGCGATGTGGCAGATCAGATCGAAGGGATCAAGATTCTTGCCGAGTTCCTCGGCAACGATGTCGAGCACCAAACCTTCAGCTTCGAGTTCTTCGACGATCGCTTGCTTGCGTTCGGCCGTTTTCCAGCGCTTGAGGAAATCATCGAGGCTTGCATAGCGTTTCTTCAGAGCCGCCTTGGTGAAATCACGCAAGGATTCGGTGACAAGCTTACCGCTCTCGTCGAGATATTCGACGCGCTCAGCTATGATGCGAGCGCCCACGCCATCAACAAAGATCTTCCGCGCACGATCGCCGGGCGGGGTTGGTAACACTGGCTGGTCGATGATGGTCTCTTCGTCGCCATCCATGCCGTAGGGCGATTGATCATTCTCGCCGAGGTCGGCGGGGCCGTCGTCAGGCGGCGCGATTGGGTCACCCTCGCCAGGCTCATAGATCTGCACCGGCTCGCCATCGAAGTCCGGATCGGCAAAGTGATCGGTCGCGCCGCGAAAATCGATCAGTGTGAAATAGAACTTCTTGGTATCTTCGTGGACGCGGGTGCCGCGACCGACAATCTGCTTAAACTCAGTCATTGAGCCAACCGCACGGTCGAGCACGATCAACCGGCAAGTCTGCGCATCGACGCCGGTCGAGAGAAGGCGCGAGGTTGTGACCAAGACGGGATATTTCGATTCCGGATCGATGAAATTGCCGAGCTGATCCTGACCTTCCTTGTCGCTTCCGGTGATCCGCATGACGTACCGCTGATTTTCGGCAACGAGATCAGCGTTCTCGTTGACGAGCGCCTGACGCATCCGGGCCGCATGCTCCTCATCGACGCAGAAGACGATCGTTTTCTGAAAGCGGTCGCCGCTTTCCTTTAGAAATTCTGTTACCTTTCGTGCCGTCAGCAGAGTGCGATCATCGAGCACGATATTTCGGTCGAAATCCTTGGCATTGTAGATGCGGTCCTCGACTTCGTTGCCCTCGCGGTCGAGCTGTCCCAACTCGGGGCGGTAGCCCTCCACATCGCGATCGATGTGGACCTTGACGACCTTGTAGGGGGCAAGAAAGCCATCGCTGATCCCTTGCTTCAGCGAGTAAGTGAAGACCGGCGGGCCAAAGTAATTTGTATTCGAAACGTAGGCCGTTTCCTTGGGCGTTGCGGTAAGACCGATCTGCGTTGCACCCGTGAAATGGTCGAGAATTTCGCGCCAGGCCGAATCTTCGGCCGCGCTGCCGCGGTGACACTCGTCAATCACGATCAGGTCGAAGAAGCCGGGCGAGAATTCGCGATAGAGTTTCTGACGCTCTTCCGGGCCGGTGATTGCCTGATAGAGCCCGAGATAAATCTCGAAGGCAGTGTCAATGCGCCGCTTCTTGTCGAGTGCAAGCGGCAGGTCTTCTTTCGTGCCGTCCTGCCTCTCGATCGTCTTGGCGTTGGTCGAAAGCTTCGCCATTGCAGGGCCAAATGGCCGAAAGTCATTCACCATCGTCTGGTCGATCAGCACATTGCGATCCGCAAGGAACAGAATGCGCTTCTTGCGCCCGGCCTTCCACAGCCGCCAGATAATCTGAAACGCGGTGTACGTCTTCCCGGTGCCGGTTGCCATGACCAGCAGCACACGGTCGCGGCCCTTGGCGATTGCCTCGATCGCAGCGTTGACTGCGTTCACCTGATAATAGCGTGGCGACTTGCCGCTGCCGTCGTCGAAATAGTCCTGAAGCACGATTTGTTCGGCTTCTGCATCAAGGCCCTTCCAGGCGCGGTAACGCGCCCACAAATCGGCCGGCGATGGGAAAGCATCGAGGCCAAGATCAACCTCGACCGGGGTGCTCTGGCCGGTCCGATCGTGGAAGACGAAGCCATCGCCGTTCGAGGAAAACACGAACGGGATATCCAGAGTCGCCGCGTAATCGAGACCTTGCTGGATACCGTGGCCGACGCTGTGATTGTTGTCTTTGGCCTCGATAAGGGCGATCGGGATATTAGGTTTGAAATAGAGGATATAGTCTGCACGCTTGGCTCGGCCGCGCGTGACTAGTTTGCCGCGCACGATAATCCGGCCCTTAGTGAAGCTGACCTCCTCGCGGATTTGCAGCATCTCATCCCAGCCGGCCTCGCGCAGGGCCGGGGTGATGAACTTGGTGCAAATGTCGCGCTCGCTTAGCCCCCGTTTATCCATCCCCCTGGCAGATCCCCCACGTCCGGCATTCCAAGCAATGCGTGCACGAACCTGTTTTACATATTGTCGATTGTAACCGGGACTGCGGCTCGCATCCAGTGCAACGCCGCGGCCCGAGCATTGATGCGGCTAAAGGATTAGTTGCCGAATGCCCGCATGGCGGTTGAACGCCTCGCGTCCTGCCATGAAACAACAAGGGTGCGAAAACAACCCTAACGATCTTAAAGTAGCGCTGTAAGATCAATGTGTTACGCAAGAAGAGTCAAGCGAGCGCCTCGGCATTCGATTATCCTGGCGCCATTCCCCCCTAATACAGCGGCTCCTCATACACCGGCTCACCATCCAGCAGCAGCCGCTTGATCGCGGCGCGGCCCGAGGGCAGCACGGCGGCGACGATCCGCAGCTTCTGCTGGTTGCGGGCCTGCTCGAGCTTGCCGCCCTCGCCTTGCGGCACGAAATAGCTTTCGAGGCCGTATTTGATCGGCAGCTTGTCGCAGAATCTTCGCCGGTCGTCGCCGCAGGAGCCGCCATAATTTCCGACGCGGCCGCGGATCAGCACTTCGGGCGCGGTGACCGGGACGGGCTCGGCATGCACCGAGACGGCTTGATAGACGCCGCTGGCGTTGGGCGCGAGCTTGACGAAGACGTCGGGGTGGCGCGCATCCGCGACCTTACCGGCGAGCGCGCCCGCCGGCACCTGCGAGATCTCGTAGCGGAGCACGACATAGTCGCCGCGCAGGAGATCGCGCGGATCGACCGGCTGCGTCTGCAAGGTCACCTCGACCCCTTCGCGCAGGATCTGCACGCGGTCGACGACCATCAGCATCAGCAGCAGGCATTGCACCAGGACGGCGACGCCGAACAGCACGGCTTTCGGGATACGCTGCCAGAGCGTAGACAAGGACGTGACCAGCCGGCTCATCGTGCACTCCTCGGCAGCGCGCGGTTGAGCGCCGTGGCAAAGGCAACGGCGACGACACCGGCCGCCGCAAGGAACGCCGAGCGGGCGAGCAGCGAGCCCTTCACCGCCCAGGTGATGCCGGCGATCACGCCGGCGATGCCGAGCCAGCCGGCGACGAAGCGGGGACGGACCTCATCGAGCATGCCGGAGACGACGAGGCACAGCATGGCGCAAAGCAGCGCGGCATAAGCCAGCCAGGGCTCGCCGGCCGGGGCCACCGGCCAGAACGGCGCGGCCAGCAGCACGAGCCCGATGGCGCCGGCGGCAAGGATCTCACCTCTGCGCCTGGTGAGCGTGGCGGAGACGAGGGCGAGGATCACCCCCGCCGCGCCGCACAGGATCGCCCACAGCGGCTGGGCCGAGGCTGCGCGCGCCGTCCGCAAGTGAATGATGTCGTCGACCGTCGTCACCTCCAGGAAGGCCGCAGCGGCCAGCGCGAACGCACCGTGGATCGACAGCACGCGCCCGAGCCGCGCCGCCTGCGGCGATGGCATCGCGGCGATCGCAAGCCCGGCGCCGAACATCAGGGCCGCGCCGTTGGCGAGCACGAAGGCCGGCTGGGCGCCGTCGAGCTCGAAGCGCAGCGAGGTCGCGATCCACCACGGCAGCACCGCGAGCGCGACGAGATGGGCCGCGACGCGGGAATTCCACGCCAAGGCAAGGCCTGCTGCGATCAGCCAGACCGCCACGAAGGGAAGATGCAGGGCGTCCGGCGAATCGTGGATCCGCATGCAGGTCCAGATGCTGGCGGCGACGAGGCCGACCGCGAGCGCTCCGCGCGAGCCGGTCAACAGCGCGGCGGCGAACGCGCCGATCGACCACAGCAGCATGCCGCCGGCAAAATCCTCGCCGAGATGATACATCTGGCCGACCAGCGCGATGCCCGCGCCGAAGATGATCGCGCCCATGCTGGCGCAGAGATCGGCAAGAACGTCGCGGCCCCGCCCAGCGAACCAGGCGCCGAGGGCACCGGTTACGGCCATGCCGGCGAGCAGGATCGCGAACCGCGCCAGCCGCGCGATCTCGGTCCAGTGCGCGGCGACGAAGGCGAGGAACGCGGCCGAGATCAGCAGCCCGCCGACGATGCCGACGACCACGGCGATGTTGATGCCCGCGGGCAACGGGGGCAGCGCATTGCGGATGGACGCGGCCGCCGCCGGCGCAATCACGCCCTCGGCCTCCCATCGCGCCAGATCGGCTTCGAGGCGGTCGCGGTAAGTCTTGTCGAACATCGGGTGTGGTTACCTCGGTCCCGCCGGAGGGCGGGGCATTGCTGGGTCGGAGCGGGCCGGGATTGGGTTCAAGCGGGTGCCGCCGTGCCAGAGGTCTTATGCCCCGGCCAACAATAAACGCGAAAACAACCCCATGCACAGTAGACGAGGTGCGTTGGATCAATGGGTTACACAGGAGCCACGGGCTTGAGCCATGCGATGGATTCAAGACCCGCAACGCCGCTCTCCGCGAGACTCAGCGGTCCCGCGACAGCGACCGGACATTGGCTCCACCAGGCCAACAGCGGCCGGGGGGCACGCGTTCCGGGTTGCCGGGCAGCGCCACCTCACGAGGCTGCGGTCGCATGCCAACCAAAGCGCGATGCGATGAGGATAGATCGCCATCGCGCTTTAGCTTGTTGTTCGAGCATGATCTTGTCGGAAAACCGCTGCGCACTTTTCCGGATCATGCTTTAGTTCGCCTTGATGCCGGCCTCGCGGATCAGCTTGCCCCATTTCGCGCTTTCGTCCTGAATGAAGCGGGCGAACTGTTCGGGCGACATCGGCGCAGGCTCTGCGCCGAGCGTCCTGATTTTCTCGACCACCGACGGGTCCTTCAGCGCTTTCGTGAAGGCCTCGTTCAGCCTGCTGATGATATCGGCGGGCGTGCCTGCGGGAGCAACGAGCCCGAACCAACCAACGGATTCGAAGCCTGCAATGCCGCTCTCCGCGAGGGTCGGCACATCGGGCAAGGACGCCAGGCGGCGCGCCGAGGAAACGCCGATCGCGTTGAGCTTGCGCTCCAGGATCAATTGCCGCGATGCCGGGATATCGAGCACCGCGAACGGAATATGGCCCGCGAGCACGTCGACCGTCGCCGGTGCGGTGCCGCGATAAGGGACCAGCTCCATCGCGATCCCGGTCTTGTGCGTGAACAGCGCGGCTGTCAAATGCATCGCGGTCGAGTTGCCGCCATGTCCAATCGACAGCGCGCCTGGCCTCGCCTTGGCCAGCGCGACCGTTTCGGCCATGTTGTGCGCGGGAATGTCGGCGGCGGAGACGAGCACGAAGGGGATTTCCGCGAGCAGGGTGATGGGCGCGAGATCTTTCAGCGCGAACGGCATCGACGCGTTGAGATACGGGTTGACCGTCAGCGCACCCGCCGGCGCCACGCCGAGCGTGTAGCCGTCCGGCTTCGCCTGCGCGACCGCGGCCATGCCGATGTTGCCCCCTGCTCCGGCGCGGTTCTCGATCACCAGGCCCTGTTTCAGCTCGGCAATGACCAAGGGCTCGAGCGCGCGGATGACGGTGTCGGCGCTGCCGCCGGGCGGAAAGGTCACGATGATCTTGATCAATTGCTCCGGATAGGCTGCCTTCACGGCCTCCAGCGGCAGCCCGACGAAAGTCGCGGCCGTCAGCACGGCCAGAATGCGGCGCCTTGCGATGCGAAACACGTTCTCCTCCTCGATGCGTTTTGTGTGGGCCGCCTGGCGTCGTCGTCAGGCCGGCAGCTTGATCGTCTTTACGCCGCCGCGCCGGTGAGCCGCGCCAGCAAGCCCGGCGCATCTTCGGGCGCAGCCTGCCCACGCCAGGCGATGTGCTGGTCGGGACGCACCAGCACCAGCTTTTCGGCATAGACCCCGTCTGCCTCATCCGGCGCGATGTCGACCAAGGCCAGCGGCATGCCACGCGTCTCCGCCGCGGATCTCAGCGCCGCCACGTCGATCGCTGGATCGAGCCGCAGCAAGGTGTAGCCGACCCCGAAGGCGTCGTAGAGCGAACGTCCGTCGCGCAGGAACAGATGCGGCGCGCGGGCGCCCGGCACGGTGGAGGGCGTGAAGCTGCCCATCGTGTAGGCCGGAGGCGTCTCGCCGTCATAGGCGATGATCGGCGAGGCATCGTAATAGTAGCCGAAATTCAATCCTGCGCAGCAATATTGCTGCACGTTGAGATCGTAGGCCGCCTTCGCCAGCGCGGCGCGCGCCGCCTGGCCGCGCGGCGTGTCGTCCTCGATCTCCGCCGAGACTCCGCCGCGCTGCGCCATCATCTTCATGGCGTGGTCCATCGCAAAGCGCGAGACCTGCTCGGTGATGGGCTGGCGCTCCGCTTCATAGGCGTCGAGGATCGACGCCGGCGCCCAGCCGTTGAGATGCGCCGCCAATTGCCAGCAGAGATCGACGGCGTCGGCGATGCCCGCATTCATGCCGTAGCCCGCATAGGGCATCCACAGATGCGCGGCGTCGCCGCAGATGAAGACCCTGCGATCGCGGAAGCGATCGGCCACGAGGCGCCGCCCGACCCAATCCTCCTTGCTGAGCACACGATATTCAAAGCGCTCGTCGACGCCGAGGATGGCGCGGATCGACCAGTCGCGATCGACCGAGTCGAATTCGGGCTCATCGGGCTTGAGGTGATTGTGGATCAGCCAGCGGTCGCGACCGTCGATGGCAACGGTGGTGCCGGAGCGCCGCGGGTTGAGCGACAGCACCATCCAGGCCGGCTTGTGCGCGCCCATCAGCTCCTTGAGCTGCGGCGCCTCGATGAAGGTCGATTGCACGCGCTGGATCACGGGCGTGCCGGACAGGCTGGCGCCAATCGATTTGCGAACCAGCGAGCGGCTGCCATCGCACCCGATCACGAAGCCGGCGTCGATGCGCAGCAGGCTTCCGCTGTCGAGGTCGCGTGCCAGCACGACCACATGATCGTCATGCTGCTCGATCGACACGACTTCCGTGCGCGCGAGCATGGTGATGCGCGGCTGCGCGGCGGCATGATCGAACAGGATCGGCTCGAGATAGACCTGGTTGATCCGGTGCGGCGGCTCGGGCGTCGGCCACCAGGTATCGGGACCGCCGGTTGCGCTGTAGCGACGCGCGCGCGAGGGAATATCGATGCGGCAGAGCTCGATGCCGGTCGCCGTGGTCCGATAGGAGCAATCGTTGGGAAAGTCCGCCGGAAGTCCCGCCTCGCGCAGCTTGGCGGCGACGCCCAGCCTTCGGAAGATCTCCATCGAGCGCGCCGAGACGTGGTTGCATTTGACGCTGGGCGGATCGCCGGCATGGCGGATCTCGGCGATCACGACGTCGATCCCGCGCGAAGCCAGGTCCATGGCCGCGGTCAAACCCACGGGCCCGGCGCCCACGACCAGCACCTGTGTCCTCATGCTCGTTTCATCCCCCTGGGCAGCTGCGGATTCCTCGTCCGCGCAACATGCACTTTATTGCAGGGTCGTTTATGAGATAAGACAGAAAGAACTCATCAACTCATGAGTTTTGCCTATGAATGTCACCTTGCGGCAGCTGCGGACCTTCGCCGGCGTGTACCGCACCCGCAGCATCACGCGGGCGGCGCGCGAGCTCGGGATCACGCAATCGGCGGCGAGCCTGTTGATCCAGCAGCTCGAGGGCCAGCTCGGCGTCAGGCTGTTCGACCGCTCCAC
Organism: Bradyrhizobium sp. WBOS08; assembly: GCF_024585125.1. NCBI lineage: Bacteria > Pseudomonadati > Pseudomonadota > Alphaproteobacteria > Hyphomicrobiales > Nitrobacteraceae > Bradyrhizobium > Bradyrhizobium sp. WBOS08. The sequence continues at coordinate 2,338,946 of NZ_CP028988.1, forward strand.
GCGGTCGGTGCAACCGACGCTGGCCGCCCATGAGGCGTTTCACGCCGCCGAACGGATGCTGAGCGATGCGCTGGGCCTGTCGCGGCGCATGCACGACCTCGCGCAAGCGCGCGCCGGCCGCGTCGCGTTCGTCGCATCAGCCGGCGCCGCATCGGCGCTGCTGCCCTTGGTTCTCGCGAGATTCCGCGCGAGCCATCCCGACATCGAGATCGACATGCGCGATGTCGCAGCCGACGATCTCGTGCCGCGCCTGATCGCAACCGACGCGGAATTCGCGATCGGCAGCGTGGAAGGCGAGTTCGCGGAGATGACGATCGAGACGCTGGCGCGCGGACGCTTGAGCGCGATCGGCCGCCGCACCCCCGAGTTCGCCGCGCGGCGTTCCCTCACATGGGACGAGCTGGCGCAGCTGCCCACGATCGCGATGCGGCGCGAGACACGGATCCGGATGCAGATCGATCAGGCGCTGGGCGCGCAGGGCAAGCGTCTGTCACCGACCTATGAGGTGACGCTGATCAACACCGCGCTCGCCATGACGGCCCAGGGCCTGGGCTTCGCCATCCTGCCCGCGACGATGCTGCCGGCCGACCAGTTTCCGAACCTGATCGCCAAGCCGCTGGTGCGCCCGGCCATCACGCGACCGGTGTCCGTGCTGCAGCGGCAGGGCCGAACGCTGTCACCGGCGGCGCAGGCGTTCGTGGCGACGGCGCGAGCGGTGCTGGCGGAACGATCGGGGTGAGCCCGTCTTCCGTCGAGCATCGCGGGCTACGAGTAGAAGGTGCCGGATGGGATTTCAGAGCTGGCGGAGAGGGAGGGATTCGAACCCCCGATAGGCTTGCACCTATGCCGCATTTCGAGTGCGGTGCATTCAACCACTCTGCCACCTCTCCTGAAGGCGCCATATAGAGGCTGGGCCCCTGTGGTTGGGGGCGTTAATAGGCGAGGATGGCCGGCCAGACAAGGCGCGGGAGACGAAAATCAGACCGGTTTTCCAGCTCCGTCCTGGGATGTTGCGGTGGCGTCGAGGCCAATTGCGGATTTGGGCGGCACTTTGAGGAAAATGGGCCGCTTCTCAGCCGGCGCGCCGGCCGGGCCGCGCAATGGTGCCGAATCATGGATCTGGTCGGAAAAACGGGGTGGGACCGCCAGACGCGGTAAACACTGGCGGTCCCGGTGCCGCTCATTGAAACTCTGGCCGTGAAGGGCGGCTTCGCCGGCCAGGCGAGGCGACGATTCGACCCTAGCGTGCGGCGGCAGGTGCGCAACGCAATCCGGTCCTTAACCTAACCGCTCAAGGTTACTCGTCGTCGTTCTTCTTGCTGTCTTTACCCTTCTTCTTGCCGTTGTCCGTGGAATCCCGGTCCTTGCCATTGTCCTTGCGGCGGTTGGTGAAGCGGGCATTGCCGAGGCCGGTGCCGATGGTGAGCACGCCCCAGCGCTCGACGTCCTGCATGAACGGCACCTCGGAGAGGCCCTGCACCACGCCGTCATTGTGCATCAGGATCGCCGTGTCGTGCTCGCCGATCTGCGGAATGCCCTCCAGCAGGCTCGCCGGCAGGTTGAACTTGCTGCTCTCCCAATTGCCGGGAAGATTCTGCGCGCCCTTCTCGATCGAGCCGTCGGCGTTGATCACGCCGGGGCAGGCGATGCCGATGAAGGGGGCGAGCTTGTAGCCTTCCTTATCGGCCTCCGTGATCAGCCCTTTCAGCATCTTGGTGAGCCGCTTCACCGCGCCTTCGCGCGTCGGTTCGTCGTCGGCGTGGCGCCACAGCTCGGAATGCACCACCTTGGCTTTCGACAGGTCCTTGGCTTTTTTCCAGCCGGTTTCCACCAGGCCGCAGCGGATGTTGGTGCCGCCGATATCGACGGCAATGATGCTGTCATGGGCCTCGAAGATCCAGGACGGCGCCAGATGCAGCGCGCCGATCAGGCCGGCTTCATCGGGGTGATGGCGGATCGGCATCATGTCGATCTTGAAGTCCTCGGATTTGAGGATGATTTCGGCGCGCGCGATCGCGAGCTCGCCGAGCCGGGAATCGCGGAAACCGCCGCCGACGATGATGCGCTCGGTCTTGGCCCAGGCCTTGGTCTTGAGGAAGCGGCGCGTGACATAAGCGAGCTCCTGGGCGAAATCCTCGATCGCGCTGTGCACCACGGCCGCGGCCTCGGCGTCGTCGCCGATCATGATGGCATCCAGCGTCTTCTTGTTGATCTCCTCCGTCGGCACCTTGCCGAACGGGTCCTCGCCGGTCTTGCGCAGCGGCTTGCGCCAGCCCTCGAGGATGTCGCGGAACGCGCCTTTGCTGGCGCGGTCGCCGAGGAAGCCGTCCTCGTCCTTGATCTCGATGTTGAAGCTGTCGATGTCCACCGACGGCAGCCGCTCGGCGCCGTGATGGGCGATGCCCGTCGTCGTCTTGACCAGTTCGTCCGTTGCCATTGAAGAGCCCTTGCCCGCTTACCTGTTCCGGCCGGGACAACGGCGCGGGAACCGGTTTGTTGCAACGCTCGCCGAATTTCGCATGAAAGCCGGCAGCACGGCCAAATCCTTCAAATCCGGGCCTTTTTCCGCGGTTTTCCTTGACTTGCGGCCGATGGCGGCTATAAGTCCCACAGCCGGCGCGGGGCGTTTCTCGCGCCGCTTGTTTTTGCGTGGGTTTTCAAGGGGATAAGCCCCACCCGCACAAAACGCAGATAAACCCGTAGCGACTGACAAAAAGCCGGCCCGGACAATCCGTCACGAGGCCGGGATTGAACACGGAGAAAGAACGATGTTCGCAGTCATCAAAACCGGCGGCAAGCAATACCGCGTCGTGCCGGATGATGTTCTCGAAGTAGGCAAGATCGAAGGCGAAGTCGGCTCGATCGTGCAGTTGAATGAAGTTCTGGTGGTCGGCGGCGACACGCCGGTGCTGGGCATTCCCACGGTCGCAGGCGCGTCCGTTGCGGTCGAGGTGCTCGACCACAAGCGCGGCCCCAAGGTCATCGCGTTCAAGAAGCGCCGCCGCAAGAATTCGCGCCGCAAGCGCGGCTATCGCGACGAGATCACGGTTCTGCGCGTCAGCGAAATCCTGACCGACGGCGCCAAGCCCACCAAGGGCCCGCGTCCGAAGCGGGAGAGGGTGGCGAAGGAGCCGGCAGCGGAAGCCGCCGAGTAACGCGAGATCGATCACGCCCATTCACGAATTGAGGCGTGAGAAATTTTGAAATGATTCCGTCAAGGAATTGACCTAGAAATACGCAGGATTTCGGAGACGAGCCATGGCTCACAAAAAAGCAGGCGGTTCATCGCGTAACGGACGCGATTCCAAGGGCAAGCGCCTCGGTATCAAGGCGTTCGGCGGGGAGCTCGTCACTCCCGGCAACATCATTGCGCGTCAGCGCGGCACCACCTGGCACCCCGGCCTTAATGTCGGCATGGGCACGGACCATACGCTGTTCGCCAAGATCGAGGGTCGTGTTGCGTTCCAGGCCAAAGCCAACGGCCGCACCTTCGTATCGGTACTCCCGATCGCAGAGGCTGCTGAATAGACGGTGGATCAAATGGAGTCCGCCGGTCCCGACTGAACCGGCGGAGTCCAGATCATAGCGATCGAAGGCTCCAGGGGAGGCGGGAAACCGGCCTCCCCTTTTCTTTTGACTTGCTCACTTTGACTTAGTGACTTCTAGCGGAGCCGGACATGTTGCAGGATTTCTCGAGCGTGACCTTGGCCGAGGCGAGACCCAGCGTCGTCGCCACCGAACGGCTGACTTTGCGGCGGCCGACGCTGGCCGACGTCAGGACCATCGCCCGGCTCGCCAACGACCGCCGCGTCGCGGAAAACACCCGCCGCCTGCCGCACCCCTATTCGCAGGACGACGCCGTCGAGTTCATCCGCGCCACCGCCGCGCTCGGCAGCGAAACCGTGTTCCTGATCGAGCACGATAACGGCCCGGTCGGCATGGTCGGCATCGACTGCTCCACGCCTGGGAATGCCGAGCTCGGCTATTGGCTCGGCGTCGAGCATTGGGGCCGCGGCTTTGCCACCGAGGCGGCGCGCGGCGCGATCGATTTCTTCTTCGAGGAGTTCGAGGACGAGCATCTCTATGCGGGTGCGCGCGTCACCAACCCGGCCTCGCGCAAGGTGCTGGAGAAGTGCGGCTTCCAATGGAGCGGCGTCCAGCTGCATCGATTCCTGGCGCTGGGCTCCTCGACGCCGGTCGATTGCTTCCGCCTGTCGCGCGGCGTGTGGGCCTCGCTGAAGAGCTGGAGCAGCGCGCGGCGGATGAGGTAGGCGCGCTGCAGCGTCATTCACGACTGTCATCCCGGGGCGCGGCAAAGCCGCGAGCCCGGGATCCATAATCCCGGAGCGGAGTGTGAGGCAAAGCGCCCACTCCGAGTTTTCGCAACACGACGTCCTGTGGGTATGGATCCCGGGCTCGCGCTTTGCGCGCCCCGGGATGACGTTGTGAGTGTGGCTACGCTGGCGGATTCACTTCCTCACTCGGACGCCCCAGATCCCGCTCGCGCAAGTAAATATAGAACCCGGCGCCGATGATGATCGCGGCGCCGACGAGGGTTGCGACCGACGGCACGTCGCCGAACACGACGAAGCCGAAGATCACGGCCCAGACGATCATCGAATATTGGTACGGCACCACGACGCTGGCCGGCGCCAGCTTGAGCGAGCGGTTGACGCAGAACAGCGCGGTGACCGAAACCAGCCCGGCGGCCGCGAAGATGACGAGGCTACCAGGGGTCGGCGGCACCCAGTTGAAGGCCGACAGCACCGCGCCCAGCGAGAACGTGCCGACGAATTGCGTGGACGCCATCACGATGTCGGGCGTCTTGCGCAGGCTGCGCGTGATCAGCATCAGGGTTGCGAAGGACAGGCTGCCGCCGAGCGCGATCAGCGCCGGCAGGCTGACGGTCTGGGCCGAGGGCCGCAGCGCGATCAGCACACCGCAGAAGCCGATCAGGATCGCGGTCCAGCGCCGCCAGCCGACCTTCTCCCCCAGGAAGATCGCCGACATCGCGGTGACGAAGATCGGGCCGGCGAGATAATAGGTGATGACGTCGGCAAGCGGCAGGTAGACGGTCGCAAGAAAAAAGGCGGCGACCTCCAGCGTCGAGAGCACGACGCGAATGAACTGCAAGCCCGGCCGTTCCAGATGCAGAAACTGGTGACGCTGGGTCCAGATCAGCGGCGACAGCAACAGCAGTGCCGCGCAGGCGCGCAGGAACAGCAGCTGCCCCACCGAATAGGTCCCGACCAGGAACTTGCCCATGGCATCGCCGAACGAGAACATGAAGATCGACAGCAGCATGAGCCCGATGCCGGCCAGCCGCGCGGAGCGGTCATCATAGGCGGAGAGGTTCTTGAAGAGGGGCATTGCTGTCGTGGGTAGGAGCCGTCATTGCGAGGAGCTCTTGCGACGAAGCAATCCAGTCTGCTTCCGCAGAGACAGACTGGATTGCTTCGCTTCGCTCGCAATGACGAGCGGAGAGAGCGCGGAAATCCGACGATTAGAGTCGCCTGCGGTCGTTTTAATGACGTGGCCGCGCCGGACAAGCCCGCATCCGCCGAATTGAACGGATTGTCGCACTCATCGCATCGCGGTAGCGATAAACGCCCCAGCGACCGAGAGAGCCAAGAAGAGAGCTAAGCCATGACCGATTTCGATCCCACCCAGCATCGCATGATCCCCACGCAACGCTGGTTTGAGGATTTCGTCGTCGGCGAGCGCTTCGTGCTGCCGGGCCGCACCCAGACGCCGGCGATCTTCGCGGCATTCCAGACCGCGAGCGGCGACACCCATCCCGTGCATTACGACGTGGAATATTGCCGCAGCCGCGGCATGCCGCATCTGCTCGCCCACGGCTTCCAGACCCTGATCCACACCGCCCCCGGCGCCGGCCTGTTTCCGTTCATGGTCGAGGACTCCCTGGTCGGCTTCCTCGAGCAGTCGAGCCGGTTTCTCAAGCCGGTGTTCGCGGACGACACGATCTATCCGGCGCTCGAGGTCACCGAGCTCTCGCCGGGCCGCACGACCGGCGCGGTGACGCTGCGCAGCACCGTGTTCAACCAGCGCAAGGAGCTGGTGCTGGAGGGGATGCAGAAATTCCTGATCCGGAAGCGGCCGGCTGGTTAAGCACGCCCCAAGTTCGCGGAAATTCGGGCGATTTGCGGGTCTATCCGGGTTGCCGCGGGAGACCTGCTGGCCTACCTATGGCCGATGAAATTCCTTGACGAAGCAAAGGTCTATATCCGCTCCGGCGACGGCGGGAACGGCTGCGTGGCGTTCCGCCGCGAGAAGTTCATCGAGTTCGGCGGCCCCTCCGGCGGCAATGGCGGCCGCGGCGGCAACGTCATCATCGAGGTCGCCGACGGCCTCAACACGCTGATCGACTACCGCTACCAGCAGCACTTCAAGGCCCAGAAGGGCGAGAACGGCTCGGGCTCGGACCGCCACGGCGCCAACGGCAAGAACATCGTGCTGAAGGTGCCTGTCGGCACCCAGATCTTCGACGAGGACCGCGAGACGCTGATCCACGACTTCACTGAGGTCGGCGAGAAGTTCGTGCTGGCCGAGGGCGGCAATGGCGGCTTCGGCAACGCGCATTTCAAGTCGTCGACCAACCGCGCGCCGCGCAACGCCAATCCCGGCCAGCCCGGGGAAGAGCGCTGGATCTGGCTGCGTCTGAAGCTGATTGCGGACGCCGGCCTCGTCGGCCTGCCCAATGCCGGCAAGTCGACCTTCCTGTCCAAGGTCAGCGCGGCAAAGCCGAAGATCGCCGATTATCCCTTCACCACGCTGCATCCGCAGCTCGGCGTCGTGAACGCCGACGGCCGCGAGTTCGTGCTGGCCGACATTCCCGGCCTGATCGAGGGCGCGCATGAGGGCGCGGGTCTCGGCGACCGCTTCCTCGGCCATGTGGAGCGCTGCCGCGTGCTGCTGCACCTGGTCGACGCCACCTGCGAGCATGCCGGCAAGGCCTACAAGACGGTGCGCAAGGAGCTCGACGCCTATGGCGGCCAGCTCACCGACAAGATCGAGATCGTCGCGCTGAACAAGATCGACGCGGTCGAGCCGGACGAATTGAAGAAGCAGAAGGAGCGGCTGAAGCGCGCCGCCAAGAAGACCCCGCTGTTGCTGTCCGGCGTAACCGGCCAGGGCGTGAAGGAAGCCTTGCGTGCGCTGGCCGAGGTGATCGGCGAAGCCCCGGTGTCGGCCAAGGCGAAGAGCGCGGCCGAGGCGGAGCCGTGGTCGGCGTGATTGTTCACGCTTGGAGAACCTCATGGTGAGGAGCGCGGAACGCGCGTCTCGAACCATGAAGGCCCGGTTCTCGCGCGCGGCCATCCTTCGAGACGCCCGCTTTAGGCGGGCTCCTCAGGATGAGGGTCGGTGGTTGTGACTCAATCAACTGGGCACTAGCTTGTCTTCGCGCTTCCGATATCGCAGCATCACACAATCAAGAAAATGCAGGGATGACGCATGGCGCGCGCGAAGAACGTTCTCTGGATCATGTGCGACCAGCTTCGCTATGATTATCTCGGCTGCACCGGCCATCCCACGCTGAAGACGCCCAATATCGACGCCATGGCCAGGCGCGGCGTGCTGTTCAGCAAGGCCTATGTGCAATCGCCGATCTGCGGGCCGTCGCGGATGTCGTTCTACACCGGCCGCTACATGCGCTCGCACGGCTCGCACTGGAACGGCTGGCCGCTGCGCGTCGGTGAGCCCACGCTCGGCGATCACCTCAGGAAGATCGGCGTGCGCAACGTGCTGGTCGGCAAGACCCACATGGCCCCTGATATCGAAGGCATGAAGGCGCTCGGCATCCCGCCGGAATCGATCATCGGCGTGCATGTCGCCGAATGCGGGTTCGAGCCGTATGAACGTGACGACGGCCTGCATCCGACCGGACGTCCGCGGCCGAAGTACGATGACTATCTGCGCCAGCAGGGTTTCGAAGCGACCAATCCCTGGGAGCACTGGGCCAATTCCGGCGCGGCGGACGACGGCAGCTTGCAGAACGGCTGGCTGCTGGTGCATGCGGACAAGGCCGCGCGCGTGCCGGAGGAGCATTCCGAGACGCCTTACATGACGCGCCGCGCGATGGACTTCATCAGCGAGGCCGAGACCGACGGCCGGCCGTGGTGCCTGCACCTGTCCTACATCAAGCCGCACTGGCCCTATATCGCGCCAGAGCCCTATGCGAGCATGTATTCCACCGACGACATGATTCCGGTGATCCGCTCGATGCGCGAGCGACAAAATCCGCATCCGGTGTTCGGCGCCTATATGGACATGCGCTACTCCCGCAACATGGCGCGCGACGATGCCCGCGAGAAGGTGATCCCGACCTATATGGGCCTGATCACGCAGATCGACGACCAGATGGGCGTGCTGATGAAATTTCTGGAAGAGCGCGATCTGCTGGACACCACCATGATCGTGTTCACGTCAGATCATGGCGACTATCTCGGCGATCACTGGATGGGCGAGAAGGATCTATTCCACGAACAGTCGGCGAAGATCCCGCTCATCGTCATCGATCCCTCGAAGGCGGCCGACGCCACGCGCGGCACGCGCAGCGACGCGCTGGTCGAGGCCATCGACCTCGCTCCCACCTTCGTCGATTATTTCGGCGGCAAGGTGCCGGGCCATATCCTCGAAGGACGTTCGCTGCTGCCGCTGTTGCGCGGCGAGAGCCCGCCGGACTGGCGCAAGGTGGCGTTCTCCGAATACGACTATGCCATGCAGGACGTGCGGCTGAAGCTGAACCAGCCGATCGAGCGCTGCCGACTGTTCATGGTGTACGACGGCCGCTGGAAATACATCCACGCCTCGGGCTTCCGCCCGATGCTGTACGACCTCGAAACCGATCCGGAAGAATATCTGGATCGCGGCGATGACCCCGATTGCGCCGGCATCATCGCGCGTCTCCAGGCCGAGCTGTTCGACTGGGCGCTGCATCCGAACGGCCACATCACCACCCCGCGCGAGAAGATCGCGGCCTATGCCGACAACCAGCTCCAGGTGAAGAACGGCGTCTTGATCGGCATCTGGGACGAGACGGAGCTCGCCGCGATCAAGGACGGCATCGCCCAGCGCGGGAAGATGTAGACCTCTTCGCGCTCGGGGCCGCACTGAGGCTTGCCGGCGAAGTCGGGCGGGCTGCCGGCGGGAGCCACATGCCGGGACCGGCGACACAGGGCCGACATGCGCCGTTTACCATCCCGATTGCCTTGCGCCGGTCACCGTCCTGCTGCAAAAGCAGGGCTCATCGGCGCCGCCTGCCGCTTCGCCGTCATTCCATCCAGCGCCAGCACGCAGAGACATGGCCAGCCCCGAACTCAGTCAATTCCGCCGTATCGTCGTCAAGGTCGGCTCCGCGCTGCTGGTCGATTCCGACAAGGGCGAGGTGCGGGCGTCCTGGCTGGCCGCGCTTGCCGACGACATGGCCAAGCTGCACGAGGAAGGGCGCGACGTCCTCGTGGTCTCCTCCGGCTCGATCGCGCTTGGCCGTAGCCGCCTCAAGCTGCCGCGCGGCCCGCTGAAGCTGGAAGAGAGCCAGGCCGCGGCCGCAGTCGGCCAGATCGCGCTGGCGCGGATCTGGTCCGAGGTGCTCGGGACCCACGGCATCGGCACCGGCCAGATCCTGGTGACGCCGCAGGACACCGAGGAGCGCCGCCGCTATCTCAACGCGCGCTCCACCATCGGCAAGCTGCTGGAATGGCGCGCCATCCCCGTGATCAACGAGAACGACACGGTGGCGACCAACGAGATCCGCTACGGCGACAACGACCGCCTCGCCGCGCGCGTCGCCACCATGGCGAGCGCCGACCTGCTCGTGCTGCTGTCCGACATCGACGGGCTCTACGACGCTCCGCCGAAGAACAACCCGAACGCCAAACTGATTCCGGTGGTCGAGAGCATCTCCTCGGAGATCGAGGCGGTGGCCGGCGACGCCGAATCCGAGCTGTCGCGCGGCGGCATGCGCACCAAGGTCGAGGCGGCCAAGATCGCCACGACAGGCGGCACGCATATGCTGATCGCCTCCGGCAAGATCGAGCATCCGCTGCGGGCGATCGCCGATGGCGGCCGCTGCACCTGGTTCCTGACGCCCGCCAACCCCATCACCTCGCGCAAGCGCTGGATCGCGGGCACGCTGGAGCCGAAGGGCACGCTGACGATCGATGCCGGCGCGGTGACGGCGCTGCGCGCCGGCGCCAGCCTGCTGCCGGCTGGCGTGATCAAGGTCGAGGGCCAGTTCGCCCGCGGCGATGCCGTGATCGTGCGCGGCCCCGACAGCAGCGAGATCGGCCGCGGCCTGATCGCCTACGACGCCGACGAGGCCGAGCGGATCAGGGGCCGCTCCTCCCCGGACGTGATGGCCATCCTCGGCATCAGCGGCCGCGCCGAGATGATCCACCGCGACGATCTGGTGGTCGGCGGGTAGCGCCCTTTGCGCCGTCATTCCGGTAGGGTCCGACGGACCAGACCTCAGGTGCGCAATTGCGCACCGGGGAATCTCAAGATTCCGGGCTCAGTGCTCACGCACCGCCCCGGAATGACGTCGGGAGACCAGCCATACGCTGCCCGCCCTTCGCAGAAGCGGGATTTCCGTGCTAGGACACCGCCTTAGCAGAAGGTTGAAACTCCAATGGCCGCCCCCCTCAAAGCCGTCGACGGCAATGCCGATCTCCAGACGCTGATGTCCGATCTCGGGACCCGTGCCCGCGCGGCCGCGCGGGTGCTGGCGCTGGCGCCGCCGGAGCAGAAGAACCGGGCGCTGGAGGCCATGGAGCGGGCGATCCGCAGCCATGCGGCCGCCATTCTCGCCGCCAATGCCGAGGACGTCGCCGAGGCCCGCGCCTCCGGCAGCGCCACCTCCGCCTTCATCGACCGCCTGACGCTGACCGAGGCGCGGATCGAGGGCATGGCCGAGGGCATCGCCATCGTCCGCGGCATCGCCGATCCCATCGGCACCGTCACCGAAAGCTGGCAGCGGCCGAACGGCATGACCATCGAGCGCGTGCGCGTGCCGCTCGGCGTCGTCGGCGTGATCTTCGAGAGCCGGCCAAACGTCGCCGCGGACGCCGGCGTGCTGTGCCTGAAATCCGGCAATGCCGTGATCCTGCGCGGCGGCTCCGACAGTTTCCGCTCATGCCGCGCCATCCACGAGTGCCTGGTGCAGGGCCTGCGCGAAGCCGGCCTGCCTGAAGCCGCGATCACGCTGGTGCCGACGCGCGACCGCGCCGCGGTCGGCATGATGCTGTCAGGATTGAACGGCGCCATCGACGTGATCGTGCCGCGCGGGGGCAAGAGCCTCGTCGCCCGCGTCGAGCAGGAAGCGCGCGTGCCTGTCTTCGCGCATCTCGAAGGCGTCAACCACGTCTATGTCGATGCCAGCGCCGATCTCGCCATGGCGAAGTCGATCGTGCTCAACGCCAAGATGCGCCGCACCGGCGTCTGCGGCGCGGCCGAGACGCTGCTGGTCGACCGCGCGGCCGCCGGCAAAAATCTGAAGCCGCTGGTCGAGATGCTGCTCGATGCGGGCTGCGAAGTGCGGGGCGACGACGCGGTGCAGAAAACGGACGCGCGCGTCAAACCCGCCAGCGATGACGATTGGGACACCGAATATCTCGATGCGATCATCGCGGCGAAGGTGGTGGACGGCGTCGACGGCGCGATCGCGCACATCCAGAATCACGGCTCGCACCACACCGATGCGATCGTGAGTGCCGACGAGGCTGCGGCGAACAAATTCCTCAGCGAAGTCGATTCCGCAATCGTGCTGCACAACGCCTCGACGCAGTTCGCCGATGGCGGAGAGTTCGGCTTCGGTGCCGAGATCGGCATCGCCACCGGGCGCTTCCACGCCCGCGGCCCTGTCGGCGCCGAGCAATTGACGAGCTTCAAATATCGCGTCCACGGCACCGGGCAGACGCGGCCGTAAACGTCGCGAGGCGCGGGCATTGAACAGCAATTTCGTCCTGCCGCGCTTCCTGGCGCAAGCGGTCCCGCCCTATACGGAGGGCATGCGCATCGGCCTGCTCGGCGGCTCGTTCAATCCGCCGCATCAGGCGCATCGGGCCATCAGCCAGTTCGCGCTGAAGCGATTGCAACTCGATCGCGTCTGGTGGCTGGTGACCCCCGGCAATCCGCTGAAGGAGAACGGCACGCTGCATGAGCTCGGCGCGCGCATGCAGGCCGCGCGCGACGTCGCCGACGATCCCAGGATCGAGGTCAGCTGTCTCGAATCCGTCATTCGCACCCGCTATACTATTGACACGATCAACACCTTGCGCCGCCGCCTCTCGGGCCTGCGCTTTGTCTGGATCATGGGCGCCGACAACCTCGCTCAATTCCATCGTTGGCAGCACTGGCGGCGCATCGCCGACCAGGTGCCGATCGCGGTGGTCGATCGCCCGCCGCAGAGTTTTCGCGCCCTCGCCTCGCCTGCTGCCAGGGCGTTGGCGCGCTACCGCCTGCCCGAGAAGAAGGCCCCGCTGCTTGCTGATCAGCCGGCGCCGGCCTGGGTCTTCCTGACCGGAATGAAGCTGAACCTGTCCTCGACGGGCCTGCGGAACCCGGATGGGAGCTGGAAAGGTACGAAGTGAGTCAGACCGTGGGGGCCGGGTGGGCGTCGGGCCTCTCTGGCATATTGAAACCCTTAACCCCACATGATGTAGTGTAACCGGTGGACGCCGGATTCGGCGTTCGCGATACAGTGAAAGGAATGGTCCCTGACCGCATCTGTATTGTCCAAGTCTACTTCCACGAAGTCAGCTTCGACGAAGCCTGTTTTACCCAAGGTTGCCAAGCCGGCGCGTAAAACATCGACCAAAGCTGCGGCCTTGGAGGCGCAACCCGACGCCGACAAGACGCTGAGCCTGATCCTCTCCCGCCTTGAGGACATGAAGGCGGAAGAGACGGTCACCATCGACCTTCGCGGCAAATCGGCGTACTCTGACTACATGATCGTCACCACCGGCCGGGCCAACCGGCACGTCGGCGCGATCGCGGAAAACGTCACCAAGAGCCTGAAGGAAAACGGCATCAAGAACATCCATGTCGAGGGCTTGCCCAATTGCGACTGGGTGCTGATCGATTCCGGCGACGTGATCGTGCACGTGTTCAGACCCGAGGTCCGCGAGTTCTACAATCTCGAGCGATTGTACACGCAGGGCCCAGGGGCGGCGAAGGCGATCTAGGCTCCAAGGCGACATAGGCTCGCTGGCCGATTTCGAATCGGCTGACGCGCATGCTAGCGTCGTGCGCGCGCATCATGCGCGCGGTATTGAGAACGCGACCCTGAAGAGATCATGCGTGTTGCCGTCATTGCGGTGGGCCGGCTGAAGCAGGGGCCCGAACGTGAGCTTGCCGACCGCTATTTCGAGCGGTTCAGCGAAGCCGGCGGCAAGCTCGGATTCCGCGGGCTCAGCGTCCACGAAGTCGCCGAAAGCCGCGCGCGGGACACGGCGACGCGGATGGCCGAGGAGGCCGCGGCGATCTCGGCGCATGTCCCGGAAAAACCCATCCTGGTGGCGCTGGACGAGCGCGGGCAGAATCTCGATTCCACCGTATTCGCACGGCATCTGGCGCGCTGGCGGGACGAAGGCGTCGGACATACTATCTTCATGATCGGAGGGGCGGACGGACTTTCGCCCGAATTGCGCCGTAAGGCCAAGCTCGCGATCGCGTTCGGCTCTGCGACCTGGCCGCACCAAATGGTCCGCGTCATGCTTCTGGAACAGCTTTACCGGGCCGCCACCATTCTGGCCGGCCATCCCTATCACCGCGCGTGATGCGCGCTACAACGAGCATCTTTGCCTCAGCGATGCGAGCGCCTGTCCTCAACCTGCTGCTGATCGCGAGCGTCCTGCAAATAGGCGTTCTGGGCGCAAGCCTCGCGCGGGCTCAGACGGCGCCGCCGCAGACCGCAGCCATCTCGCCCGAAGCCATCAAGCAGCGCGAGCAGGAGCTGGAAGCCGCCCGCGCCAGGCAGAAGAGCGCGGAAGAGGCACAGGCCAAGCTCAAGGCCGAGATCACCTCGCTGGGGAAGGACCGCACCCAGCTCAATCAGCAGCTGATCGATACCGCCGCCAACGTGCGCACGGTCGAGACCAAGATCGACGACACCGAAGCGCGGCTGCGAAGCCTGAACGGCCGCGAGCAGGAGATGCGCGCGTCGCTGGATTCGCGCCGCGGCGACATCGTCGAGGTGCTGGCGGCGTTGCAGCGGGCCGGGCGGCGGACGCCGCCGGCGCTGCTGGTGCGGCCCGAAGACGCGCTGCAATCCTTGCGCACGGCGATGCTGCTCGGCGCTGTGGTGCCGGAATTGCGCGGCCGCGCCGAAAAGATCGCAAGCGAGCTCGGCGAGCTCGTGGCCTTGCGCAAGACCATCGCTTCCGAGCGCGACCAGCTCGCCGCCGACCGCGACCGGGTCCGCAGCGACCAGACCCGGCTCACCGCCCTGGTCGAGGAGCGGCAGCGCCAGCAGTCCGCGCGCGAAAAGGATCTCGACGCCGAGAACGCGCGCGCGATCATGCTGTCGAAGCAGGTCGGCGATCTCCAGGGCCTGATCACCAAGATGGAGCAGGACCTGCAAAGCGCCGCCAAGGCCGCCGAGAAAGCAGCCGAGGCCGCAAGGCAGGCCGAGGCCAAGGAAGCCAAGTTGGCGGCCGCCAGCGCCAAGTCGGGCCCTGGCGCATTCAAGGACCGGTCCCGGACCACCCCCGCGATCGCGTTCGCCTCGGCCAAGGGTCTGCTGCCGCTTCCGGTTAACGGTAACAAGATCAGGGATTTCGGCGGTTCCGACGGGGTCGGCGGGGTTCAGAAGGGCATTTCGCTGGCAACCAAGCCCGGCTCCCAGGTCACAACGCCGTGTGACGGCTGGGTGGTCTATTCCGGCCCGTTCCGCAGCTATGGACAACTCTTGATCCTCAATGCCGGGGGCGGGTATCATGTCCTGATCGCCGGGATGGAGCGTATTTCGGTCAACATCGGACAGTTCGTGCTCACGGGAGAGCCGGTCGCGACCATGGGGTCGACATCTCAAGTCGCCTCCATTCTCGCGACGAATGCGAGTCAACCTGTGCTGTATGTCGAGTTCCGTAAGGACGGCACTCCAATCGATCCAGGCCCATGGTGGGCCGCAAATGAAGGCGAGAAGGTTCGCGGATGATGCGCAAGACTTCAGTAATCCTCCTCAGCGCCGCCACCGGTGCAGCGCTGACGCTGTTCGTGACCCAGCCGCGCGCGGTCTTCATGGGCTCCAGCGCGCGAGCCGCCACCGCGGACACCTATCGCCAGCTCAACCTGTTCGGCGACGTGTTCGAGCGCGTGCGCTCCGACTATGTCGAGAAGCCCGACGACACCAAGCTGATCGAGTCGGCCATCAGCGGCATGCTCACCGGCCTCGATCCGCATTCCAGCTACATGGACGCCAAGAGCTTCCGCGACATGCAGGTGCAGACGCGCGGTGAGTTCGGCGGCCTCGGCATCGAGGTCACGATGGAAGACGGCCTCATCAAGGTGGTCTCGCCGATCGACGACACGCCGGCCTCGCGCGCCGGCGTCATGGCCAACGACATCATCACCAATCTCGACGACGAGGCGGTGCAGGGCCTGACCCTGAACCAGGCGGTCGAGAAGATGCGCGGCCCGGTCAACACCAAGATCAAGCTCAAGATCATCCGCAAGGGCCAGGACAATCCGATCGACGTCACCCTGGTGCGCGACAACATCCGCGTCCGCTCGGTGCGTGCGCGCGTGGAGCAGGACGACATCGGCTATATCCGCATCACCACCTTCAACGAGCAGACCACCGAAGGGCTGAAGCGCGAGATCGGCAACCTTTCGAATCAGATCGGCGGCGACAAGCTCAAGGGCTTCATCATCGACCTGCGCAACAATCCGGGCGGCCTGCTCGAGGAAGCGGTCACCGTCTCCGACTCCTTCCTGGAGAAGGGCGAGATCGTCTCGACCCGCGGCCGCAACGCCGAGGAGACTCAGCGCCGCACCGCGCATTCGGGCGACCTCACCAAGGGCAAGCCGGTCATCGTGCTGGTCAATGGCGGCTCGGCCTCGGCGTCGGAGATCGTCGCCGGCGCGCTGCAGGACCACAAGCGCGCGACCATCGTCGGCACGCGCTCGTTCGGCAAGGGCTCGGTGCAGACCATCATCCCGCTCGGAAGCGGCAACGGCGCGCTGCGCCTGACCACGGCGCGCTATTACACGCCGTCGGGCAAGTCGATCCAGGCCAAGGGCATCGTGCCCGACATCGAGGTGCTGCAGGACGTGCCGGACGAGCTCAAGGCGCGCACCGACACCAAGGGCGAGGCTTCCCTGCGCGGCCATCTCAAGAACGACGGCGACGAGAAGACCGGCTCGCAATCCTACGTCCCGCCGGACGCCAAGGACGACAAGGCGCTCAAGCTCGCCGGCGACCTGCTCCACGGCATCAAGAACAGCGCCTCGGCCGCGCCCGCGCCCGGCGGCGACACCAAGGCCACGACCGACAAGCCCAAGGCGGCGAACTAGGTCGGCGAACCAGGTCGACGAACCAGCTCGCGTATAACGCGATCCCTCAAGGGCGGCTCCAAGAGCCGCCCTTTTTGCTTGGGAACTCCTGGCATCCCCGGCCTCTCCCGGCCTGCCACCGCTTGACCTCGGCGTGGTATCGTCATTCGCAGTGATTCGGGATCGCGCATGACTGAAACGGCCGATGATCTGAGCGCTCCGCTCGGACAGGACAAGCCGCGCCGGAAACGCCGGCTGCGGCTGCCGTTCACGGCCACGCAGCTGCTTGCCGTGCTGCTCGGCCTGTTCCTTGTCACCTTTGCCGGCTTCGCCCTCTTCAACAAGGATCCGCTCGGCGGCGAGCCGATGACGCGGATCGCGATCAAGCCGGCGGACAAGGCAGCGGACGAGAAGCCGGCCGCCGCTCAGGACAGCAAGCACGAGACCAAGGAGGCGCCGAAGCAGGCCTCCCCCGGCGAGCAGAAGACCGTCACCATGATCGACGGCTCCACCGGCGCCCGCCACGACGTGGTCATCGGCGGCGGCGATGGCGCCGACAAGGGCGACACCGCAGCGTCAGCCCCGCCGCCCGTGATGGCCGGGATCAATCCGAAGCTGCTGGAGAAATCGCGCTACGGCATGATCCCGGTGGCGGCCGACGGGCTGAAGCCGTTCAACGTCTATGCCGCGGATGCCGACCGCGCCAAGGCCGCCAAGATGCCTGTCGTCGCCATCGTGATCGGCGGCCTCGGCGTCGGCGCCGCCAAGACCACCGACGCCATCATGAAGCTGCCTGGGGCGGTGACGCTGGCCTTCACGCCCTATGGCGCCGATCCCGGCAAGCTCGCCGAGCGGGCCCGCGCGCAGCGCCACGAGATCTTCCTGCAGATCCCGATGGAGCCCTACGATTTTCCCGACAACGATCCGGGACCGCAGACGCTGCTGACCTCGCTCAGCGCCGACCAGAACATGGACCGCCTGTACTGGCATTTGAGCCGGATGCAGGGCTATGCCGGCATCGCCAATTTCATGGGCGCACGC
Source organism: Bradyrhizobium sp. WBOS08 (assembly GCF_024585125.1). Lineage (NCBI taxonomy): Bacteria > Pseudomonadati > Pseudomonadota > Alphaproteobacteria > Hyphomicrobiales > Nitrobacteraceae > Bradyrhizobium > Bradyrhizobium sp. WBOS08. The sequence goes on from NZ_CP028988.1 coordinate 2,356,499, forward strand.
TTCATCGCGACCGAGCCGGCGATGCAGCCGATCGTCCGCGAGGCGGCCAAGCGCGGCCTCGGCTTCTTCGACGACGGCTCCTCGCCCCGCAGCATCGCAGGCCAGACGGCAGCGAGCCAGGCCATGCCGTTCGGCAGGGGCGACATCGCGATCGACGTGGTGCCGACGGCGACCGAGATCGACCGCGCCCTGAACAAGCTGGAATCGACGGCGCGCGAGCGCGGCATCGCCGTCGGCACGGCCTCCGCTTTGCCCGTCTCGATCGACCGCATCGCCGCGTGGACCAAGACATTGGCCGACCGGGGCATTCTCCTGGTGCCATTGACAACCGCGATGCTGAAATCAAAATCCAGCTGAATCAACGGATTGGTACGGCGCTTGTCCTGACGGGGGACCGGTTCAGCCGTACCGGCAGCATGTGAGAGGTCTGGCGGAATGGCGCGTTACGAGGATCTGCCCTACCGGACCTGTGTCGGTGTGATGCTGCTCAACAAGGAAGGACGCGTGTTCATCGGCCGCCGCGCCGGCGGGATCGAGCATGTCGACGACACCCATGTCTGGCAGATGCCGCAAGGCGGCGTCGATCCCGGCGAGGACACCTGGGAGGCCGCCAAGCGCGAGCTGTACGAGGAGACCAGCGTGCGCTCGGTGGAGCGGCTCGGCGAGGTCCCGGACTGGCTCACTTACGACATTCCGCGCACGGTCGCCGGGCGCGCCTGGAAAGGCCGCTACCGCGGCCAGCGCCAGAAATGGTACGCGGTGCGCTTCACCGGCAAGGACAGCGAGATCAACGTCGAAAAGCCCGGCGGCGGCGGCCACAAGGCCGAGTTCATCAGCTGGCGCTGGGAGCCGATGAAGAATTTGACCGGACTGATCATTCCGTTCAAGCGCCCGGTCTATGAACGCGTGGTGCAGGAATTTTCCGCGCTGGCGGACCAATAAATCGGATTCGCCCCGCCTTCGGTGCTAATGCATCGCCGGGACGACGATGAGAGATTGCGCGTGACGACTGAAAAGCCCTACCGCCCCAATGTGGGGATCGCGCTGTTCAATGCCGATGGCCGCGTGCTGGTCGGCCACCGTTTCAAGGGCGACGGACCCGAGATCATTTTGCCGGGGCTCGATTGGCAGATGCCGCAAGGCGGCGTCGACGAGGGCGAGAACTTGCGCGACGCGGCGATGCGCGAGCTCTGGGAGGAGACCAGCGTCGTCAGCGCCGACTATCTCGGCGAGACCGATTGGTTGACCTACGAATTCCCGCCCTACGACGGCCCGCAGACGCATCGCCTGGCGAAATTCCGCGGCCAGCGCCAAAAGTGGTTCGCGCTGCGCTTCACCGGCATGGATGACGAGATCGACCCGCTGACGCCGCGCAACGGCCAGCCCGCCGAGTTCGACGCCTGGCGCTGGGAGCGCCTCGACCGCGTCGCCGACATCGTCGTGCCGTTCCGACGCGAGGTCTACCTGGCGGTGGCCGGCCAGTTCGCGCCCTTCGCAAACTGAAAACCGCGAAAACAACCCCATGCACAGTAGAATGGGATTGAAATCGTTGGAGGATTTCGGCCGCCATTTGCGGCTGCGCGTGTGAGAGACCCTCATCTCTCGGTCAACAAAGTTTCAGCGCCCGCCACGGTCGGTGACGAGCGCTGAACCGGTTCAGGAATTTCAGTCTTGAGCCCCGGAGCGGTGCTCCGGGGCTTAGTGCATGGCCGTCGCGTTGAGCTGATGCTGGATGCTCTTGAAGTGGTCGAGCCGCTCGATGGCGTGATCGAGCTCGCCGCCTTCGTGCTCCTTCAGGCTCTCTTCCATCTCCGCGATCGTCTCGGCGAACTGGGCACGATCGAGCTCGGCCAGCGACGTCGCGACGTCGGCGAGCACGGTCAGGCCCTTTTCGGAGACCTCGGCGATGCCGCCGAGCACGATGATCTTCTCGTGCTTGCCGCCGGCGGTGATGGTGAGAATGCCGGGGCGGATCGCCGCCACGACCGGCGCATGCCCTGCCAGCACGCCGAAGTCACCCTCGACGCCGGGAATGTCGACCTGGTCGACCTCGCCCGAGAAGGCGAGCTTTTCCGGAGAAACGAGATCGAAGTGGAAGGTGGCCATAAGAAACCTGCGAATGGTGAGTGGCGAGTGGTTGAAGCAGGGAGCAGCTATTCGCCACTCCCTATTCGCTATTCGCCAGCTTAGGCGGCTTCCGCCGCCAGCTTCTTGCCCTTCTCGACGGCTTCTTCGATGGTGCCGACCATGTAGAAGGCGGCTTCCGGCAGGTGGTCGTACTTGCCTTCCACGAGGCCCTTGAAGCCCTTGATGGTGTCGGCGAGGTCGACGAACTTGCCGGGCGAGCCCGTGAAGATTTCGGCGACGTGGAACGGCTGCGACATGAAGCGCTCGACCTTGCGGGCGCGGGCCACGGTCAGCTTGTCCTCTTCCGAAAGCTCGTCCATGCCGAGAATGGCGATGATGTCCTGGAGCGCCTTGTAGCGCTGCAGCACCTGCTGGACCTGACGGGCGACCGCGTAATGCTCCTCGCCGACGACCAGCGGGGAGAGCATGCGCGAGGTCGAGTCGAGCGGGTCCACCGCCGGATAGATGCCCTTTTCGGCGATCGAGCGCGACAGCGTCGTGGTCGCGTCAAGATGCGCGAACGAAGTCGCCGGCGCCGGGTCGGTCAAGTCGTCGGCCGGAACGTAGATGGCCTGCACCGAGGTGATCGAGCCCTTCTGCGTGGTGGTGATGCGCTCCTGCAGCGCGCCCATGTCGGTGGCGAGCGTTGGCTGATAACCCACCGCCGAAGGAATACGGCCGAGCAGCGCCGACACTTCCGAGCCGGCCTGGGTGAAGCGGAAGATGTTGTCGACGAAGAACAGCACGTCCTGGCCCTTGTCGCGGAAGTCTTCCGCGATGGTCAGCCCCGTGAGCGCGACGCGGGCGCGGGCGCCGGGCGGCTCGTTCATCTGGCCGAACACCAGCGCGCACTTCGACTTCACGCTCGGATCGGGATTCTTCGGATCGGCGTTGACCTTGGATTCGATGAACTCGTGATAGAGGTCGTTGCCTTCGCGGGTGCGCTCGCCGACGCCGGCGAACACGGAGTAGCCGCCGTGCGCCTTGGCGACGTTGTTGATCAGCTCCTGAATCAGCACGGTCTTGCCGACGCCGGCGCCGCCGAACAGGCCGATCTTGCCGCCCTTGGCGTAAGGCGCGAGCAGGTCGACGACCTTGATGCCGGTGACGAGAATTTCGGCTTCGGTGGACTGGTCGGTGTAGGTCGGCGCTTCCTGGTGGATGGCGCGCAGGCCTTCGGTCTTGACCGGACCGGCTTCGTCGATCGGCTCGCCGATGACGTTGATGATGCGGCCGAGTGTGCCTTCGCCGACGGGAACGCGGATCGGAGCGCCGGTGTCGGTCACTTCCTGGCCGCGGACCAGACCTTCGGTGGTGTCCATCGCGATGGTGCGGACGGTCGACTCGCCGAGATGCTGGGCGACTTCGAGCACCAGGCGGTTGCCGCCGTTCTTGGTCTCGAGCGAATTGAGAATGGCCGGGAGGTGGCCTTCGAACTGCACGTCGACGACGGCGCCGATGACCTGGGTGACGCGACCGACCTGGGCTGCCATTGAATGTCTCCTTCGATCCGAACTTCTAAACCGCGGTCAGCGTGACCGGGATGTTGCGTGTAATGGGTGCTGAAGCGTCCTGGTCAGACGGCCTCGGCGCCCGAGATGATTTCGATCAGTTCCTTGGTGATCTGCGCCTGACGCGTGCGGTTGTAGACCAGCGTCTGCTTGCGGATCATCTCACCGGCGTTGCGCGTCGCGTTGTCCATCGCGCTCATCTGCGCGCCGTAGAACGAGGCGTTGTTCTCGAGCAGCGCGCGGAAGATCTGGACCGCGAGGTTGCGCGGCAGCAGGCGGGTGAGGATCTCGTCCTCTTCCGGCTCGTATTCGTAGGACGTCGTGTTGGCGGCAGCGCCCTCCTCGACCACCAGCGGAATGATCTGCTGGGCGGTCGGGATCTGCGCGATCACCGAGCGGAAGCGCGAATAGAACAGCGTGCAGACGTCGAACTCGCCGTTGTCGAATCGCGCCAGCACCTTCCTGGCGATCTCCTCGGCATTGACGAAGCCGAGCTGGCGGACGCTGCGCAGGTCCATGTGCTCGACAATCTGCTTGTCGAACTGGCGGCGCAGCTGCTCGTAGCCCTTGCGTCCCACGCAGAAGAACTTCACGTCCTTGCCCTGCGCCATCAGCGCCAAGGCGCGCTCGCGGGCGAGACGCACGATCGAGGAGTTGAAGGCACCGGACAGGCCGCGCTCGCCGGTGCAGACCAGCAGCAGGTGGACCTGGTCCTTGCCGGTGCCGGCCAGCAGCACCGGTGCGCCGGGCGAGCCCGCCGCGGCGCCGGCGATGTTGGAGATCACCGCGCTCATCTTGTCGGCATAGGGACGCGCCGCTTCCGCGGCGGTCTGTGCGCGGCGCAGCTTGGAGGCTGCGACCATCTGCATGGCCTTGGTGATCTTCTGCGTCGCCTTGGTGGAGGCGATGCGGACGCGCATGTCTTTAAGTGACGCCATTCTTCGTCCCCGACGGTTCGATCGCTCGGATCAAGCCGCTAGCCTATCTCTGTCGTCATGCCCGGGCTCGTCCCGGGCATCCACGTCTTCGTCGCCACGCGGTGCGTGGATGGCCGGGACAAGCCCGGCCATGACGGCGCTTCAATTAAGCGAAGCTCTTCGCAAAGCCTTCGACCACCGACTTCAGCTTCGCAGCAACCTCGTCGGAGAGGTCCCGGCTGTCGCGGATCGCGTTGAGGATGTCGACGTGCTTGCCGCGCAGCAGCGAGAGCAGGCCGTCCTCGAAGGCGCGCACCTTGTTGAGCGGGAGCGGATCGAGATAGCCGTTGGTGCCGGCCCAGATCACGCAGACCTGCTCTTCCATCTTCAGCGGCGAGAATTGCGGCTGCTTCAACAGCTCGGTGAGCCGCGAGCCGCGGTTGAGCAGGCGCTGGGTCGAGGCGTCCAAGTCGGAGCCGAACTGCGCGAAGGCCGCCATTTCGCGGTACTGCGCGAGTTCGCCCTTGATCTTGCCGGCGACCTTCTTGGTGGCCTTGGTCTGCGCCGACGAACCCACGCGCGACACCGACAGACCGACGTTCACCGCGGGACGGATGCCCTGGAAGAACAGGTCGGTTTCCAGGAAGATCTGGCCGTCGGTGATCGAGATGACGTTGGTCGGGATGTAGGCCGACACGTCGTTGGCCTGGGTTTCGATGACCGGCAGCGCCGTCAGCGAGCCCGAGCCCTGGTCCTTGTTCAGCTTCGCCGCGCGCTCGAGCAGGCGGGAGTGCAGATAGAACACGTCACCGGGATAAGCTTCGCGGCCCGGCGGGCGACGCAGCAGCAGCGACATCTGGCGATAGGCGACGGCCTGCTTCGAAAGGTCGTCATAGATGATGACGGCGTGCATGCCGTTGTCGCGGAAGTACTCGCCCATGGTGCAGCCGGTGAACGGCGCGATGTACTGCATCGGCGCCGGATCCGAGGCGGTGGCGGCGACGACGATCGAGTATTCGAGCGCGCCCTGCTCTTCCAGCACCTTGACGAACTGGGCAACCGTGGAGCGCTTCTGGCCGACCGCGACGTAGACGCAGTACAGCTTGATGTTCTCGTCGGGCTGCGCGTTGAGCGGCTTCTGGTTCAGGATGGTGTCGAGCGCGATCGCGGTCTTGCCGGTCTGACGGTCGCCGATGATCAGCTCGCGCTGGCCGCGGCCGATCGGGATCAGGGCGTCGATCGCCTTGAGGCCGGTCGCCATCGGCTCGCTCACCGACTTGCGCGGAATGATGCCGGGCGCCTTGACGTCGACGCGCATGCGCTTGTCGGCCTGGATCGGGCCCTTGCCGTCGATCGGGTTGCCGAGCGCGTCGACGACGCGGCCGAGCAGGCCCTTGCCGACCGGCGCGTCCACGATGGCGCGGGTGCGCTTGACGGTCTGGCCTTCCTTGATCTCGCGGTCGGCACCGAAAATGACGACGCCGACGTTGTCGGTTTCGAGGTTCAGCGCCATGCCGCGGGTGCCGTTCTCGAACTCGACCATTTCACCGGCCTGGACGTTGTCCAGACCGTAGACGCGGGCGATACCGTCGCCGACGGACAGCACCTGTCCGACTTCGGAGACTTCAGCTTCCTGGCCGAAATTCTTGATCTGGTCCTTGAGGATCGCGGAAATTTCCGCGGCGCGGATGTCCATCAGCCTGCCTCTTTCATCGCGTGCTTGATCGAATTGAGTTTGGTGCGAAGCGAACCATCGACCATGCGGCTGCCCAGCTTGACGACGAGGCCACCGATGATCGCGGGATCGACTTTCACGTTCAGCGCGACGTCCTTGCCGGTCACCGACTTCAGGGCAACCTTGAGGGCGTCGAGATTCTTGTCCGACAGCGCTTCCGCCACCGTGACGTCGGCCGTCGTCTCGCCCTTGAACTTGGCGACGAGGGAGCGGTAGGCGCGGATGACGTCCGCCACCACGAACAGGCGGCGGTTGGCGGTCAGCACTTTGAGGAAATTGGCGGAGATGCCGGCGATGCCGGCCTTGGCCAGCACGGCCGACAGGGCCTTGGACTGGGCGTCGGCGGCGAACACCGGGCTGCGGACGAGGCGCTTCAGATCGGCGCTCTCGTTCAGCAGGGCCTCGAATTTCTCGAGATCGGCTTTGACCTCGTCGACCACTTTCTGATCGCGGGCCAGGTCGAACAAGGCCGTTGCATAACGGCCGGACACACCGGAAACGGAGGTATCTTCTGCAGCCACAGACGCGCTCTTTTTGCTGTCAAACTCGCAAGGGAAAAACCGTCGCCACGAAGCGGCGCCTAGCGATCCAAGCCCTTGGAATTCAAGCGGGACTTCGATTTTCGACCAGCACGGGACGTGCCGGGCTCGTTAAAATCGCGGCTTTGCTAACATAGCAGGCGCGCAGGTGCAACATGACGCCAAATTAAAGGCACGAGGTTCTGTCGCCAGTTCGTCGCACGCTGCGACGTCGCTTGTCCGGTTCGGCGATCGGAGCAGGACTCGATCAAGGACTTGGATGGCGATCTTCCCGGTCGCGGAATTGGCGCGTTCGCCGCTCTGCCCGGATTGGTTCCTGCCCTCAGTGCATAGCGGCCATGAACACGGATCGCTGAGCCGTGAATCCGGCGCCGACAGCATCACTCGCCGAATACTTACCCAATTCTAAACGCCGGAAGGGATGACTTCGTTTTACAGTATTCGTGAGTAATCTGTAGGTTAATAAATCGTTAAAGGCGAAGGTTAGCGAACATGAGATGAATATCTTGTTCGAGTAACAAGATGTTTCATGACGACACAGAACGGATTTACTGCCCAATTCACGCCGCATTGGGAATCGAAACGCCAGACCGCTCACAAATTGATGGGGGCTCCACTTGCCACATATGTGGCAATACTAGCTTAGGGACCAATAAATGCTGTCTTTGAAGACGCTGGGCTTCGTGACCCGGCCGCGTACGGCGATCGCTTTCGTTGCCGCAACTCTCCTGATCGGTGGAACTGCCACCGAAGCTTCCGCCAAATCCCGCCACCATAAGCATCATCACCGCCACCACGCCCAGGCCGACACCAATGCGGGCTCCGATTGGCGCAACGCCAATGCGTCGATGAATCCGACCTCGGGCACCGGCCGCAGCTTCTCCGGCATGGCCTCCTTTTACGGCAACGAGTCCGGCAGCAAGACTGCCTCGGGCCAGCGCTTCAACCAGAACGCCATGACCGCGGCGCACCGTTCGCTGCCGTTCGGCACCAAGCTGCGCGTCACCCATGGCAGCCAGAGCGTCGTCGTCACCATCAATGATCGCGGCCCGTTCATCCGCGGCCGGGTTCTCGACCTCTCCACGGGTGCCGCCCGCGCCATCGGCCTCACCAGTCGCGGCGTCGGCCGCGTCACCGCGGAAGTCGTCTCCTAAGGCGCCAGCCGCGCCTCACATCAACGCGCGCAGTTTCCATCAATTTGATGCGCGCCTGAAACAAGCCCGCGGTCTTGGGGGACCGCGGGCTTTTTGTTCGGCGCACGGCGCGTGTCCCGGACAAGCAGCAGCGCACCGCTAAAGAAGCGCTGCGCACGCGAAGGCGAGATTTGCGCCCGCTCTCACCACGTCATTGCGAGGAGCCCTTGCGACGAAGCAATCCAGACTGCCTCCATGGAGGGATCCTGGATTGCTTCGCTACGCTCGCAATGACGTGGAGAGAGTGTGGGCCGGCTCTACAAGAAACTCTGCGGGTCGACGTCGACTTCGAGCTTCTGATTGCCTGATGGCTTCGGGCAGACCGCGAGCCAGTTGCGCAAGTAATCCGACAGGTCGAAATTGCGCGCCGATTTCACCAGGACGCGGAAGCGGTAGCGGCCCTTGATGACGGCGAGCGGCGCTTCGGCGGGGCCGAGCACGACGACGCGCTCGTCGCGCGGCGCCAGCGCGACCAGACGGCGGCCGAGACCTTCGGCGCTGGGGCGGTCGCCGGCGGAGATGATCAGGCTGGCGAGCCGGCCGAACGGCGGATACAGCGTCTTCTCGCGCAGCTCGATCTCGCTGTCGTAGAAGGCCTCGCGGTCGCAGGCGATCAGCGCCCGCATCACGGGATGATCGGGCTGGTGGGTCTGCAAGTACCCGATGCCACGGCCCTGCTCGCGGCCGGCGCGGCCGATCACCTGGTTGAGCAATTGCCAGGTGCGCTCCGCCGCGCGCGGATCGCCGTTGGACAGGCCGAGATCGGCATCGACCACGCCGACGAGGTTGAGCCGCGGAAAATTGTGGCCCTTGGCCACGAGCTGCGTGCCGATGATGATGTCGACGCGGCCCTCCGCGATCTCGGCGAGCTCGCTTCGCATCGTCTCGATCGAGGTGACGAGATCGCTCGACAGCACCATGGTGCGCGCCTGCGGAAACAGCGCGGCCGCCTCCTCCTGCAGGCGCTCGACGCCGGGCCCGACCGCGACCAGCGATTCCTCGGCCGAGCAGTGCGGGCAGAGATGCGGGCGCGGCATCGAGAAGCCGCAATGGTGACAGACCAGGCGCTGGCGGAAGCGGTGATCGACCAGCCAGGCATCGCAGATGGCGCAGGCGAAGCGATGGCCGCAGGCGCGGCACAGCGTCAGCGGCGCATAGCCGCGGCGATTGAGGAACAGCAGCGCCTGCTCGCGCCGCTCGATCGCGGTCCTGATCTCGCCGGCCAGCCGCGGCGAGATGAAGCGGCCGCGCGCGGGCGGCTCGCGGCGCATGTCGATGGCCTCGATATGCGGCATGTGCTGGCCGCCGAAGCGCGAGGGCAGCGCGATGCGCTGATAGCGGTTCTTGCGCGCGTTGACCTCGGACTCCACCGACGGCGTCGCCGACGCCAGCACCACCGGGATCCTGGCGATGTGCCCGCGCACCACCGCCATGTCGCGGGCATGATAATGCACGCCCTCGTCCTGCTTGTAGGCCTGGTCGTGCTCTTCATCGACCACGATCAGGCCGAGATCGGCGTAGGGCAGGAACAGCGCCGAGCGCGCGCCGACCACGACCGGCGCGGTGCCCGAGGAGATCGCCGCCCAATTGCGTGCGCGCGTGCGCGGGGTGAGCTCGGAGTGCCACTCGATCGGACGCGCGCCGAAGCGCTGCGCGAAGCGATCGAGGAACTGGCCGGTGAGCGCGATCTCCGGCATCAGGATCAGCGATTGCCTGCCGCGGCGGATGGTTTCCGCGACGGCCTCGAAATAGACCTCGGTCTTGCCCGAGCCGGTGACGCCGTCGAGCAATGCGACGTGGAAGGTGCCGTTGGCGGCGAGCGCGCGCATCGCATCCACGCCGGCCCGCTGCAGCGGCGAAAAATCCGGCCGGCCGAAATCCGGATCGGGCGCCGGGGGCGGCGCCGGCGGCGGCATCGGCTCGACCGTGAGCGTGCCTTCATCGACGAGACCGTCGATCACGCCTGAGGAGACGCCGGCCTCCCTGGCGGCTTCCGACTTGCCGTGCAGCAGCCGGTCCGACAGCAGCTCGATCACGCGCTGGCGCGCCGGCGTCAGCCGCTTCGGCGGATCGCCGGTCAGGCGCACGCCGGGACGCACCCGCTCCGGACCGAGATTGTCGCCCATCCGCAGGCACATGCGCAGCACCATGCCGCGCGGGCTCAGCGTGTAATTGGCGACCCAGTCGACGACCTGGCGCAGCTCCGGCTTGAGTGGCGGGATGTCGAGCTTCTCGCTGACCTCCTTGAGGCGGTTGTGCAGGCGCGGATCCGGATTGGCGTTCTCGCCCCAGACCACCGCCAGCACCTCGCGCGGCCCGAGCGGCACACTGAGGAGATCGCCCGCCTTCAGCTCCATGCCGCGCGGCACCTTGTAGGAATAGGTCTGGTCGAGCGCGACCGGCACCAGCACGTCGACCATGCCGGTCGCGTTGGTGGGGGCGGCGTTGCTGCGCGACGAATGGTCCATCAACGGTCTTTGCAGGGAGAATCGGAACCCGGGGGTGCGAAGGCTAGCGTCCGGGGGCGACCTTAGCGAACGATAAACGAGTGTGATGCGATATACTGTACGGAATCATTCCGTCCAGAGCGCATGAGCAAACCGGCCGCCCCACAGATCGAGCTCGCCAGCGCCGATCCCTCGATCGCGCAGGAGATGACGCGCTGGCTGTCGCATCTCGGTGCCGAGCGGCGGCTGTCGCCGAAGACGCTGGAAGCCTATGGCCGCGACTTGCGGCAATGCCTGGATTTCCTCTGTGCCCATTGGGGCGAGCGCGTCACGCTCGAGCGTTTCGCCGCGCTGGAAGCCACCGACGTGCGCGCCTTCATGGCGATGCGCCGGGCCGACGACATCGCCGGCCGCAGCCTGATGCGCGCGCTCGCGGGGCTGCGCTCGTTCGGCCGCTTTCTCGAACGCGAGGGCAAGGGCAAAGTCGGCGCCCTCTCCGCCATCCGCGCGCCGAAGGTGGCGAAGAGCCTGCCGAAGCCGCTGCCGATGGCTTCCGCCAAGCGTCTTGCCGATGCCGACGAGCGCGCCGGCGAGGACCGCGAGACCTGGATCCTGGCACGCGATGCCGCGGTGATGGCGCTGCTGTACGGCTCGGGCCTGCGCATCTCCGAGGCGCTCGGCCTGAAGCGCCGCGAGGTGCCGCGTCCCGGCGAAGGCGACGTGCTGGTCGTAACAGGCAAAGGCAACAAGACCCGCATGGTGCCGGTGCTGCAGAACGTGCTCGCGCTGGTGCAGGAATACGTTTCGATGTGCCCCTATCCGCTGCCGGCGGAGGGGCCGATCTTCGTCGGCGCGCGCGGCGGGCCCTTGAGCCCGCGCATCATCCAGCTGGCGATGGAGCGGCTGCGCGGGGCGCTGGGACTTCCCGACAGCGCGACGCCGCACGCGCTGCGCCATTCCTTCGCCACGCATCTGCTCTCGCGCGGCGGCGACTTGCGCGCGATCCAGGAATTGCTCGGCCATTCCTCGCTGTCGACGACGCAGGTCTATACCGGCATCGATTCCGAGCGGCTGCTCGAAGTCTATGCGAGCGCGCATCCACGGCGCTGATACTGACATGAAGCTGTCATAGCTCGCGTGCCTCTTGCGCCGGCCGCGCGGTTGGTTCAATCGTTGCGGAACCGAGGCAGGAGAAACATCATGGGCGCACATGAAAGCATGGAGCATGCCGAGCACGCCGAACACGCGTCCGGCTCGAACAAGAAGATCGCGCTTCTGATCGCCGTGCTGGCGCTGTTCCTGGCGATCTCGGAGACGCTCGGCAAGGGTGCCCAGACCGAATCGATCAGCAAGAACGTCGAAGCCGCCAATCTCTGGGCGTTCTTCCAGGCCAAGAGCATCCGCCGCACCGTGGTAGTGACCGCGGCCGAGCAGGGCAAGCTCACGCTCGCCGGCGCGGACGAGGCGCAGAAGCCCGCGGTGCAGAAGCAGGTCGACGACTGGACCAAGACGGCGGCGCGCTACCGCTCCGAGCCCGAGACCGGCGAAGGCACCGAGCAGCTCGCCGAGAAGGCCAAGCATGCCGAGCACGCGCGCGACGAGGCAACCGCGAAATACCATCACTTCGAGCTGGCCTCGGCCGCGTTCCAGATCGGCATCGTGCTGGCCTCGGCCACCATCATCACCGGCATGCTCGCGCTGGCTTACGTCAGCGGCGTGCTGACCGTTGCCGGCCTGTTCATGACCGCGCTCGGCCTGTGGTGGCCGCATCTCTTACATTTGCACTGAGGGCGCGGGTGTCGCGCAGGCTTGAAGCCTCGCAGACGGTGTCATGCCCCGGCTTGACCGGGGCATCCAGTACGCCGCGGCCTCTCGATTCAATCACTCACGTCTTTGGAATACTGGATCGCCCGGTCACGCCGGGCGATGACAGCTGAGTGTGTGGCCGGCAACTACCGCGCCTGATGCACGCTCTTCCTGAAGCGCTGAATCATACGCAGCGTCCGTGACGACCATCCCTCGCCGTTGCCGGCGATCAGCTCGCGGATGCGCTGCTTGATCGGGTTGACCAGCTCGGCGGCCTTGGCGCGGATCCTCAGCACCAGGTCGTAGATCCGCTCGAACCAGCGCATCTCCAGCAGCTTGTGGCGCGTCACGTCGAACACGAAGGCGGTGACGCCGACGCCGACCAGCTTTGCGAACACGATCATGAAGACCGCGCTGGTCCAGTATTCGTGCGCGAGCAGCCAGAGGCCGACCAGCTTGAGCGGAAACAGCGGCACGACCGGGACGGCGAACACGATCAGCGTCATGGCCGGCGACAGCGCATCGACGCGCTCCGTCAGCCAATGCTTGAAGCGCGCCAGCGGAATGGCCGCGACGATCCTGGCAACGATCGGCTCGAGATGGTCCCACAGCCAGGCCTCGATCAGGAAGATGATCGCAAGAAGGACCCAGAGCGGTTGAAGAAGGCGGCGCAGCATGTGTTTCCCGCCCGATTCGGCGCCGGGCGTGGCTACATATGGATGGCCCGCTTGCCGACTGCAAGCGCGGCTTCCTTGACCGCCTCCGAGCGGGTCGGATGCGCGTGGCAGGTGCGCGCGAGATCTTCCGCACTGCCGCCGAACTCCATGAGAACACAGGCCTCGTGGATCATTTCGCCGGCTTCGCGGCCGATGATGTGCACGCCGAGCACGCGATCGGTCTTCGCATCTGCGAGAATCTTCACAAAGCCGTCAGTGGTCTGGTTGACCTTGGAGCGGCCGTTGGCGGTGAACGGAAACTTTCCGACGGTATAGGCCACGCCCGCCTGCTTGAGCTCCTCCTCGGTCTTGCCGACGGAGGACACTTCCGGCGAGGTATACACGACGCCCGGGATCACATCGTAATTCACATGGCCGGCCTGGCCGGCGATGATCTCGGCGACAGCAACGCCTTCGTCCTCGGCCTTGTGCGCCAGCATCGGGCCGGCGACGACGTCGCCGATGGCATAGACGCCCTTCACGCTGGTGGCGAAGTGCGGATCGATCTGCACGCGGCCGCGATTGTCGAGCGCGACGCCGGCTTCCTTGAGCCCGAGCGCGTCGGTGTAGGGCACGCGGCCGATGCAAACGAGCACGACGTCGGCCTCCAGCGTCTCGGCGGCGCCGCCGGAGGCGGGCTCGACCGTCGCCTTCAGCGTCTTGCCGGAGGTATCGACGCCGGTGACCTTGGCCCCGAGCTTGAATGCAAAGCCCTGCTTTTCAAGGATGCGCTGGAATTGCTTGGCGATCTCGCCGTCCATGCCGGGCAGGATGCGGTCGAGGAATTCGACGACGACGACTTCGGCACCCAGGCGATGCCAGACCGAGCCGAGCTCGAGGCCGATCACGCCGGCGCCGACGATCAGGAGCTTGCCGGGGACCTTGTCCAGCGACAGCGCGCCGGTGGACGACACGATGCGCTTCTCGTCGATCTCGATGCCCTTGAGGCGCGCGATGTCCGAGCCGGTGGCGATCACGATGTTCTTGGTCTCGACCACTTGCGATTTGCCGTCGGCGGAAACCTCGACCTTGCCGGCGCCGAGGATCTTGCCGGTGCCCTTGAGCACGTCGATCTTGTTCTTCTTCATCAGGAATTCGACGCCCTTGACGTTGCCGTCGATGCCCTGCTGCTTGAAGTTCATCATCGCCGGAAGATCGAGCTTCGGCGCCGACACCGACACGCCCATCTTGGCGAAGGAATGGCCGGCTTCCTCGAACATCTCGGAGGCGTGCAGCAGCGCCTTCGACGGCATGCAGCCGACATTGAGGCAGGTGCCGCCGAGGGTAGCGTTCTTTTCGACCACGGCGACCTTCATGCCGAGCTGGCTGGCGCGCACCGCGCAGACGTAACCGCCAGGTCCAGTGCCGATGACGACGAGATCGTAGGTAGCCATGAGAGAAGCCCCGTAAGTTTAGCGTGATGAGATTGTGTCAGCGTCCGCGCGGCGCGTCAGCGTCCGCCGGACACATCGAGAGTGGCTGCGGTGATGTAGGAGGCCTCGTCCGACATCAGCCAGAGGATGGCGCTCGCGATCTCGTCGGCGGTGCCGACGCGCTTCATCGGCACCATATGGGCCAGGCGATGGTGCCGGTCGGGCTCGCCGCCCGAGGCGTGGATTTCCGTATCGATCAGGCCGGGGCGAATGCCCGCGACGCGAATGCCTTCGCCGGCGACCTCATAGCCGAGGCCGGTGGTGAAGGAATCGATCGCGCCCTTGGAGGCGGCATAGTCGACATAGGTGTTGGGCGCGCCGAGCCTGGCGGCGACCGACGACAGATTGACGATCACGCCGCCCTCGCCGCCATGCCGGGTCGACATCCGCTTGACGGCTTCGCGTGCGCAGAGAATGGAGCCGGTGACGTTGACCGCCAGCACGCGCTGGATGCGCTCGGCCGACATCTCGTCGACGCGCACGCCGCTGGTGCCGACGATGCCGCCATTGTTGACGAGCGCCCCTAACTTACCGAACTTGTCGGCCTCCTTGAACAGGTCGATGATGTCGCGCTCCTCGGCGACATCGCACTTCACCGCAACGGCCTTGCCGTTGCTGGCCTCGATCTGCGCCACCACCTCGTCGGCAGCCTTCTTGTTGCTGGCATAGCCGACCACGACCCGGTAGCCGCGCGCGGCCGCCGCGATCGCGGTTGCCCGCCCGATGCCGCGGCTGCCGCCGGTGATGACAACGACCTTATCCGTCACATCAGCCTCCATGGTTCGACACGCGCCGTCGCGCATGGCGACGGCGCTCGCAGAGCATCAGGGATCAGAGATCGAGCACCAGGCGCGCCGGATCTTCCAGGCTCTCCTTGACGCGAACCAGGAAGGTGACGGCTTCCTTGCCGTCGATGACGCGGTGATCGTAGGACAGCGCCAGGTACATCATCGGGCGGACCTCGATCTTGCCGCCGACGACCATCGGCCGCTCCTGGATCTTGTGCATGCCGAGGATGCCGGACTGCGGCGCGTTCAGGATCGGGGTCGACATCAGCGAGCCGTAGATGCCGCCATTGGTGATGGTGAAGGTGCCGCCCTGCATCTCGTCGATCTTGAGCTGGCCGTCGCGGGCGCGGCGGCCGAAATCGGCGATGCTCTTCTCGATGTCGGAGATCGATTTGTGGTCGCAGTCGCGCACCACGGGCACGACGAGACCCTTGTCGGTGCCGACGGCGACGCCGACGTGGTAGTAGTTCTTGTAGATCAGGTCGGTGCCGTCGATCTCGGCGTTGACCGCCGGGATGTCCTTCAGCGCCTGCACGACGGCCTTGGTGAAGAAGCCCATGAAGCCGAGCTTGGCGCCGTGCTTCTTCTCGAACGCGTCCTTGTAGTGCGCGCGCAGCGCCATGACGTTGGTCATGTCGACCTCGTTGAAGGTCGTCAGCATGGCCGCGGTGTTCTGCACGTCCTTGAGGCGGCGCGCGATGGTCTGGCGCAGCCGGGTCATCTTGACGCGCTCTTCGCGGGCAGCGTCATCGGCCGGCGACGGCGCGCGCACCTGCACGGCGGCGGCGGGCTGGTTGACCGGGGTCGGCGCCGAGGCCGCGCGCTCGATCGCAGCCAGCATGTCGCCCTTGGTGACGCGGCCGTCCTTGCCGGAGCCCGGAACGGTCGAGGCGTCGACGCCGGTCTCGGCGGAGAGTTTTCGCACCGAGGGCGCGAGCGGCGCATCGGCCGGCGGCGCCTTCGGCGCAGCGGCAGCAGCCGGAGCCGGAGCCGCGGCAGCCGGAGCAGGGGCAGCCTTCGCTGGCGCCGGGGCGGGCTTGGCTGCACCGGCACCTTCCGTGATCTGGCCGAGCAGCGCGCCGACCGCAACGGTCGCGCCATCGGCGGCGATGATCTCGCTCAGCGTGCCGGCGGAGGGCGCGGGCACTTCGATGGTGACCTTGTCGGTCTCGAGCTCCACCAGGGGCTCGTCGACGGCGACCGGGTCGCCGGCCTTCTTGAACCAGCGGCCGATGGTGGCCTCGGTGACGGATTCGCCGAGCGTCGGCACACGAATTTCAGTCATGGTCTTTTTTCCTCGATCGCTAATACCGTCATCGTCCGCGAAGGCGGACGATCCAGTACTCCGTGACGACCGCGTTCAAAACGGATGGCACGGCGTACTGGATGCCCCGGTCAAGCCGGGGCATGACATTGGAATTCAGTTCAGCTCAGTGCTTCGTCCAGGAACGCCTTCAGCTGCGCCTGATGCTTGGACATCAGACCCGTGGCGGTCGCGGCGGAAGCGGCGCGGCCGACATAACGCGGACGCCGGCTCGCGCCGTTCACCTGGTTCAGCACCCATTCCAGATAGGGCTCGATGAAGTGCCAGGCACCCATGTTGCGGGGCTCTTCCTGGCACCACACCACTTCGGCCTTCTTGAAGCGCGACAGCTCGGCCACCAGCGCCTTCAGCGGCACCGGATAGAGCTGCTCGACGCGCATCAGATAGATGTCGTCGATGCCGCGCTTCTCGCGCTCCTCGTAGAGGTCGTAATAGACCTTGCCGGAGCACAACACGATGCGGCGGACCTTCTCGTCGGGGACGAGCTTGATCGCCTCGTTCGGCAGCATCTGGGCGTCATCATAGAGGATGCGGTGGAAGGTCGTATCCTTGGCCAGCTCCTCCAGACGCGACACCGCCCGCTTGTGACGCAGCAGCGACTTCGGCGTCATCATGATCAGCGGCTTGCGGATCTCGCGATGCAGCTGGCGGCGCAGCGCGTGGAAGTAATTTGCCGGCGTGGTCGGGTAGACCACCTGCATGTTGTCTTCCGCGCACATCTGCAGGAAACGCTCGAGGCGCGCCGAGGAATGCTCCGGTCCCTGGCCCTCATAGCCGTGCGGCAGCAGGCAGACGAGGCCGGACATGCGCAGCCATTTGCGCTCGCCCGAGGAGATGAACTGGTCGAACACGACCTGCGCGCCGTTGGCGAAGTCGCCGAACTGGGCTTCCCACAGCGTCAGCGTGTTCGGCTCGGCGAGCGAATAGCCGTATTCGAAGCCGAGCACGGCCTCTTCCGACAGCAGCGAGTTGATGACCTCGTAATGGCCCTGCTCGCCGCCGAGATGGTTGAACGGGGTGTAGCGGCTCTCGTCCTCCTGGTCGATCAGGACCGAGTGGCGCTGCGAGAAGGTGCCGCGCTCGCAGTCCTGGCCGGACAGGCGGACATGGTGGTTCTCGTTCAGCAGCGTGCAGAACGCCAGCGCCTCGCCGGTCGCCCAGTCGATGCCGTTGCCGCTCTCGATCGCCTTGGAGCGGTTCTCCAGGAAGCGCTGGATGGTGCGGTGGACGCGGAAGCCATCCGGCACCTTGGTGATCTTGCGGCCGATGTCCTTCAGGATCGGCAGATCGACGCCGGTGACGCCGCGGCGGGCGTCCTCTTCCTGGTCGGCGATCTTGAAGCCCGCCCATTTGCCGTCGAGCCAGTCGGCCTTGTTCGGCTTGTAGGAGGTGCCGGCCTCGAACTCGGCATCGAGCCGGGCGCGCCAGTCGGCCTTCAGCTTGTCGACCTCGCCCTCGGTGACCACGCCTTCGGCGATCAGGCGCTTGGAGTAAAGCGTGAGCGTCGAGGGATGGGCCGCGATGCGCTTGTACATCACCGGCTGGGTGAACGCCGGCTCGTCGCCCTCATTGTGGCCGTAGCGGCGGTAGCACCACATGTCGATGACGACGGGCTTGTGGAATTTCTGCCGGAATTCGGTCGCGACCTTGGCCGCGAACACCACGGCTTCCGGATCGTCGCCGTTGACGTGGAAGATCGGCGCGTCGATCATCTTCGCCACATCAGACGGGTAAGGCGAAGAACGCGAATAACGCGGATAGGTGGTGAAGCCGATCTGGTTGTTGACGATGAAGTGCACGGAGCCGCCGGTGCGGTAGCCCTTCAGATCGGACAGGCCGAAGCACTCGGCGACCACGCCTTGACCTGCGAACGCGGCGTCGCCGTGCATCAGCAGCGGCATCACGGAGATGCGCATATCGGGCGGATCGCCGTGCTGGTCCTGCTTGGCGCGCACCTTGCCGAGCACGACGGGATCGACGATCTCGAGATGCGAGGGGTTGGCGGTCAGCGACAGATGGATGCGGTTGCCGTCGAACTCGCGGTCCGAGGAGGCGCCGAGGTGATACTTGACGTCGCCGGAGCCTTCGACCGCGTCGGGATTGGCCGAGCCGCCCTTGAATTCGTGGAACAGGGCGCGGTGCGCCTTGCCCATCACCTGGGTCAGCACGTTGAGGCGGCCGCGATGCGGCATGCCCAGCACGATCTCCTTCACGCCGAGATTGCCGCCGCGCTTGATGATCTGCTCGAGCGCCGGGATCAGCGCCTCGCCGCCGTCGAGGCCGAAGCGCTTGGTGCCGGTGAACTTGGTGTCGCAGAACTTCTCGAAGCCTTCGGCCTCGACCAGCTTCTGCAAAATGGCCCTGCGGCCCTCGCGGGTGAACGAGATCTCCTTGTCGGGTCCCTCGATGCGCTCCTGGATCCAGGCCTTCTGCGCCGCGTTGCTGATATGCATGAACTCGACGCCGAGCGTCTGGCAGTAGGTGCGTTCGCAGATCGCGGTGATCTCGCGGATCGTGCCGTATTCGAGACCGAGCACGTGATCGAGGAAGATCTTGCGGTCGAAATCGGCTTCGCTGAACCCGTAGGTGCGCGGGTCGAGCTCTTCACGGTTGCGCTGGGCCTCGATGCCGAGCGGATCGAGCTTGGCATGGAAATGACCGCGCATGCGGTAGGAGCGGATCAGCATCAGGGCGCGGACGGAATCGCGCGTCGCCTGGAGCAGGTCGGCGGAGGAAATGTCGGCGCCCTTAGCCTGCGCCTTGGCGGCGATCTTGCCGCCGACCGTCTTCTCGACCTCGGCCCAATTGCCGTCGAGGGCGGAGGTGAGATCATCCTTGGGGGTGAGTGGCCAGTTGTCCCGCTCCCAGGACGGTCCTTCCGCGTTCTTACTGATGTCGGCAGGCGCGTCGTTCAGGCTCTTGAAGAACTCCTGCCACTCGGCGTCGACCGAGGACGGGTCCTTCTCGTAGCGGGCGTAGATTTCGTCGATGTAGGTGGCGTTGGTGCCCTGCAAAAATGATGACAAGGCAAAGGCTGCGTTCGCGTCCTGGCGAGACATACTGGAGTTCCTGGCGATTTCGGTTCGCGCATAACAAACGGCGCTGGCACCGAGCTCCCCGGCAGAGGCTCGGCGCGACAGGCACCCTTTACCCTATTTGCTGCGAAACTTCGCCCGGAAAAGCACGAAGAAGTGAATTAGCCTTTCAACTTTTCGGCAAGCGTATGGCCGAGCCGGGCGGGCGACGGAGACACTGTAATCCCTGCCGATTTCATCGCCTCGGTCTTGGAACCGGCGTCGCCCTTGCCGCCCGAAATGATCGCGCCGGCATGGCCCATGCGGCGGCCCGGAGGGGCGGTGACACCGGCGATGAAGCCCACCATCGGCTTCTTGCGGCCGCGCTTGGCCTCGTCCTTGAGGAACTGGGCGGCATCCTCCTCGGCCGAGCCGCCGATCTCGCCGATCATGATGATCGATTCGGTCTTGGGATCGGCCAGCAGCATTTCCAGCACGTCGATGAATTCGGTGCCCTTGACCGGGTCGCCGCCGATGCCGACCGCGGTGGTCTGGCCGAGGCCCTCCTGAGAGGTCTGGAACACGGCTTCGTAAGTCAGCGTGCCCGAACGGGAGACGATGCCGACCGAGCCGGTCTTGAAGATGTTGGCGGGCATGATGCCGATCTTGCATTCGCCGGCAGTCATGACGCCCGGGCAGTTCGGCCCGATCAGGCGGGACTTGGAGCCGAGCAGCGAGCGCTTCACCCGCACCATGTCGAGGACGGGAATGCCCTCGGTGATGCAGACGATCAGCGGGATCTCGGCATCGATGGCCTCGCAGATCGCATCCGCCGCGCCCGGGGGCGGCACGTAGATCACCGACGCATCCGCGCCGGTCTTCTCGCGCGCCTCGCGAACGGTGTCGAACACCGGCAGGCCCAGATGCGTCGAGCCGCCTTTGCCCGGCGAGGTGCCGCCGACCATCTTGGTGCCATAGGCGATCGCGGCCTCGGAATGGAAGGTGCCGTTCTTGCCGGTGAAGCCCTGGCAGATGACCTTGGTGTTCTTGTCGATCAGGATGGACATGAGGTCTGCTTTCGCGAACTAACGAGTGAGAGGTCAGTGGATGCGGCGGTAGACGCCGGTGAGCACGTCAGCCCAGCCCTCCGCGTCCGGCGAGAACTGAATCTTCAACGAGTAGGAATCCTCATTGATGATCTCGTAGACGTGGCGCGCATTGCCGCGGAGCGAGCCGCGCACCAGCGTCAGGGTCTTGCCGACCCAGCCGCCGGAGGCGGGCGAGGGCGGCGTGTAGCCGAGCGAGTCGTACCAGAACAATTTGTAGGTCCGGTCGTCGCGGTCGTAGCTGAAGATGCCGTGGGTGGCGAAGACCTGCTTGCCGTCGCGCATCTGGACCGAGTCCTGGATCAGATAGAACCCGTTGAGATCCATGCGCGCGACGGTGCGCGAGGTCGCCGGCCCGCCCGCCGTCCAGCGCGACGGGAAGACCATCTCCTCACCATCCCATTCGCCGGCGAACGC
Organism: Bradyrhizobium sp. WBOS08; assembly: GCF_024585125.1. Taxonomy (NCBI): domain Bacteria; kingdom Pseudomonadati; phylum Pseudomonadota; class Alphaproteobacteria; order Hyphomicrobiales; family Nitrobacteraceae; genus Bradyrhizobium; species Bradyrhizobium sp. WBOS08. The sequence continues at coordinate 2,377,572 of NZ_CP028988.1, forward strand.
GGCGAGGCGCGCATGCTCGGGAAGCGGGGATGATGCGGCGAGATGGTCCTGGGCCATGGCGTTAGCCTCCCTTGACGGCCTTCACGATCTTCTGCGCGGCGTCGTCGAGATTGTCGGCCGGCACCACGTTGAGGCCGGATTCACGGATGATCTTCTTGCCGAGCTCGACGTTGGTGCCCTCGAGGCGGACCACCAGCGGCACGCTGAGGCCGACTTCGCGAACCGCCGCCGTGACGCCCTCGGCGATCACGTCGCACTTCATGATGCCGCCGAAGATGTTGACCAGGATGCCCTTCACGTTGGGATCGGCGGTGATGATCTTGAACGCGGCGGCGACCTTCTCCTTGCTGGCGCTGCCGCCGACGTCGAGGAAGTTCGCCGGCGCCATGCAGTAGAGCTTGATGATGTCCATCGTCGCCATGGCGAGACCAGCGCCGTTGACCATGCAGCCGATGTCGCCGTCGAGCGTGACATAGTTGAGATCGTATTTCGACGCCTCGATTTCCTTGGCGTCTTCCTCGGTCAGATCGCGCAACGACACCGCGATCTCGGGATGGCGGAACATGGCGTTGTCATCGAACGACACCTTGGCGTCGAGCACGCGGAGCTCGCCCTGCTTGGTGACGACGAGCGGATTGATCTCCAGCATCGACATGTCCCTGGCGACGAAGGCGGCGTAGAGCTGCGCGGTGAGCTTCTCGGCCTGCTTGGCGAGGTCGCCGGATAGATTCAGCGCCTTCGCCACGGTGCGGCCGTGATGGCCCATGATGCCGGTGGCGGGATCGACCGAGAAAGTGACGATCTTCTCGGGCGTGTTGTGGGCGACGTCCTCGATGTTGACGCCGCCTTCGGTCGACACCACGAAGGAGACGCGCGAGGTCTCGCGGTCGACCAGGATCGAGAGGTAGAATTCCTTGTCGATGTCGGAGCCGTCCTCGATGTAGAGGCGGTTGACCTGCTTGCCGGCCGGGCCGGTCTGCACGGTCACCAGCGTGGCGCCCAGCATCTGCTTGGCGAATTCGTTGACCTCTTCCACCGACTTGGCGATGCGGACTCCGCCCTTGTCCCCGGCGGACGCCTCCTTGAACTTGCCCTTGCCGCGCCCGCCGGCATGGATCTGGCTCTTCACCACCCAGACCGGGCCGGGAAGCTTCCTTGCGGCGGCGTCGGAGTCCGAGGCCTTGAGAACCGCTACGCCGCGCGAAATCGGAACGCCGAATTCATGCAGCAGCGCTTTGGCCTGATATTCATGGATATTCATATGGTCGCTCCCTGAACCCGCGGGCGGTGACCTATAGGGCCCACCTCAGTCTTGTGGCTGGCATACCATATACCACAGGAACTGCAACCCGGATTCTTTGACATCGAGATCTCTGCCGGAACCGGAACCCCACCCCGGTCAGCGGGGTGCGGAAGTGAAACCGCCGAAGACCGGGTTTCGATCTTCGGCGGGATTGTTTGCGCCTCAGCGGCCGAGAAGATCAGGTGCGATCTTCTTGCAGGCATCGACCAGACCCTGCACGGCACCGACCGACTTGTCGAAGGCCTCGCGATCCTTGCCGGCAAGCTCGATCTCGACGACGCGCTCGACGCCCTTGGCGCCGATCACGACGGGCACGCCGACATACATGTCCTTCACGCTGTACTCGCCGTTGAGATAGGCGGCGCAGGGCAGCACGCGCTTCTTGTCACGCAGATAGCTCTCGGCCATCGCGATTGCCGAGGCGGCCGGCGCGTAGAAGGCCGAGCCGGTCTTGAGCAGGTTGACGATCTCGGCGCCGCCGTTGCGGGTGCGGTCGACGATCTCGTCGAGGCGCGCCTGCGAGGTCCAGCCCATCTTGACGAGGTCGGGCAGCGGAATGCCGGCGACGGTGGAATACTTCACCAGCGGCACCATGGTGTCGCCATGGCCGCCGAGCACGAAGGCGGTGACGTCTTCAACGGAGACGTTGAATTCGTCGGCCAGGAAGTAGCGGAAGCGGGCCGAGTCCAGCACGCCGGCCATGCCGACGACCTTCTTGTGCGGCAGGCCGGAAGCCTTCTGCAGCGCCCAGACCATCGCGTCGAGCGGATTGGTGATGCAGATGACGAAGGCGTCGGGCGCGTACTTCTTGATACCGGCACCGACCTGCTCCATGACCTTGAGGTTGATGGAGAGCAGGTCGTCGCGGCTCATGCCGGGCTTGCGCGGCACGCCGGCGGTGACGATGCAGACCTTGGCATTGTCGAGCGCCTCGTAGGAATTGGCGCCGGTGTAGTGCGCGTCGAAGCCATCGACCGGCGAGGACTGCGCGATGTCGAGCGCCTTGCCCTGCGGCACGCCCTCGGCGATGTCGAACATCACGACGTCGCCCAGTTCCTTCAGGCCGATGAGGTGAGCCAGCGTTCCGCCGATCTGACCGGAGCCAATCAAAGCAATCTTGTCGCGCGCCATGTGAGCCTGTCCTTTAGACACGTAAGGAGGGGAAAACTGAGACGGGTGGTTATCCCTTTCGCCTCCCCCGTTCAAGTCGCCCAATGCCCAATTGTCGGGCTTGGCGCGGCCGCGGGCACGCAGCCCTGTCATTCCGGGGCGTGCGGAGCACGACCCCGGAATCTCGCGCGACAATCTCGGGATTCCGGGTTCGCGCTGACGCGCGCCCCGGAATGACGGCAGTGGCAAATAGGACTTAAGTCTCGACCAGGCCCTTGGTGGAGCCGCTGGCGGTGGAATCCTTGCGGCCGTGAGCCAGCGCCAGGTAGGACTCCGAGCTCATCTCGATCAGGCGCGAGGCGGTCCGCTTGAACTCCATGGCCTCAGTGCCCTCATGGGCGAGGTACAGCGAAATCGGGTTGGCGTCGGCCGAGGCCATCAGCTTCACCGCATTGTCATAGAGCGTGTCGATCAGCGTGATGAAGCGCTTGGCGGCGTTGCGCTGGGAGAAATCCATCACTGGAATATGGTCGACCAGGATGGTGTGATAATCGTGCGCCAGCCTGAGGTAATCCGATGCGCCGAGCGGCTTCTCGCAGAGGTCGGCGAACGAAAACCGCGCCACGCCGTGAGCGGAGCACGGCACGTGCAGGATGCGGCCCTTGATCGAAATGTCGCGCGAACGGCATTTGGCGCCGCCCGACATCCGCGACCAGGCGCGATCGAGTGCAGCGTCCGCATCGCGATCGGCCGGCGTCAGCCACATCGGCACGCCCTGCAGCTTCTCCAGCCGGAAGTCGGTGCGCGCATCGAGCCGCGCGACGTCCATGTGGTCGGTGATCTGCTTGATGAAGGGCAGGAACAGCGACCGGTTCAGGCCGCCCTTGTAGAGATCGTCAGGCGCCACGTTCGAGGTCGCGACCACGACGGTGCCGAGCTCGAACAATTTGGCGAACAGCCGTCCCAGGATCATCGCATCCGCGATGTCGGTGACGTGGAATTCGTCGAAGCAGAGCAGCCAGCTCTCCTCGAAGATCGCATTCGCGGTCAGTGCGATGACGTCGCCGTCGGCGATCTCGCCGCGCGCGATGCCCTGGCGATAGTCGTAGATGCGCTCATGCACATCGGCCATGAATTCGTGGAAATGCGCGCGGCGCTTGTGCTCGACATCGGAGTGCTGGAAGAACAGATCCATCAGCATGGTCTTGCCGCGGCCGACCTCGCCATGAATGTAGAGCCCGCGCGGCACATCGTCCTTGTCGCCGCCGCCGAACAGGCGGCTGAGCAGGCCCTGCTTGCGCTTGGGGCTGTAGGTCGCAAGCCGCAGGTCGAGCGCCGCATAGGCCTCGGCGACCTCGGCCTGCGCGGCATCGGGCTCGATCGCGCCGGCGGCGATCTGGGCCTGATAGGCTTCGCTGAAGGGGGAACTCGGGGTCGAGAGCATGACCCTTTACCGCCAGAGACCGGCGGAAATTGCAAGCCGTCAATTGGTGCGGGGCGCTATGCGTTCCGCGTCCCGGACGCGCTGCGGCACTCCTTGCAATGCGAAGCATCGTCCGGCGTGACGCTGCGCAGAGCCGGGACCCACTGTTTCGTACACCGAACTTGGAGCGATGGGCCCCGGCTCAGCAGTGCACCACTGCGTGGCGCGCTGCGTCCGGGACACGAGAGCGGTTGCTACTCGCACAGCTCGTAGGCGTCTTCGACCACGTACGGCCCGCCGCCGGTCGAGGCGCGCGATGAGAACAGCACGAAGCGCTCGGCCATGAACGCCTTGCTCGGGAAATAGCCGCGCAGCGAGAGATAGTCGGCGACGTCGCGGTCGGTGGCATCGTGCAGCCGGGCCAGCGTCACATGCGGGATGTACTTGCGGCCTTCCGGGTTGAGACCGATCCGCTGCATCATGCGTTCGAGCTCGGCCTGCAATTCCATCAGCGGCTTGTTCGGCGCGATGGTCGCGACGACGGCGCGCGGCTTGCGGCCGCCGAAGCTGGTCAGGCCCTGCACCTTGACCTCGAACGGCTTGCGGTCGACGCGAAACAGCATCGAGGCGATCTCGTTGGCGGAGGCGCCGTCGATGTCGCCGATGAAGCGCAGGGTGACGTGATAATTTTCGGGATCGATCCAGCGGGCGCCGGGAAGGCCTCCTCTCAAGTTGGAAAGCGCCTGGCCGATCTCGGCCGGAATTTCCAGACCCGTGAACAAACGCGGCATCGTTTCGCACTCCCGATGCTTGGGTACGATCCCCGAGCAGGATCATATCCAAATTAGAGCCGGCGACGAATCACCGGTACCCTGATTCCTATCGCAGTTGTGTGACTCTGCGAAGCACGCCGCGCCTCATCCCGGAAAAACCCTGGGAATTACTGATAGCGCTGCCTGCTTTCAACGCCGTTGCTTAGCGATCGTGCCAACGAATGCCTGCACGGCGGGCATGATGTTGCCGACGATGATGTCGACGCCTTCAGCGGTCGGGTGAATGCCGTCGGGCTGGTTGAGCTTGGCGTCGGCCGCAACGCCCTCCAGAAAGAAGGGGTAGAGCGGCACGTCGAATTGTTTCGCCAGATCCGGATAAATCGAATTGAACCGCGCGGCATAATCGGCGCCGTAATTCGGCGGCGCCAGCATGCCGCACAGCATCACTGCGATCTTGCGCGCCTTGAGCCGCTGGACGATGTCGGCGAGCGCGGCGCGCGCCAGATCGGGGGCGATGCCGCGCAGGGCGTCGTTGGCGCCGAGCTCGACGATGACGCCGTCGGTTCCCTCGGGGACCGACCAGTCGAGCCGGTCGCGGCCGCCCGAGGTGGTGTCGCCGGACACCCCGGCATTGGTCATGTCGACCGCTATACCCTTGGCATGCAAAGCTTTTTTGAGCTTCTGGGGGAATGCGTCCTGAGCCGGCAGGCCGAGGCCGGCGCTCAGGGAATCGCCGAGCACGACGAGCTTGATCGGCTTTGTCGCGTCCGCCCAGGCCGGGTTCGCCATTGTCATGAAGGCGAGCATCAACACGGCTATGTGCATGAACAATCCGTAACGCCTCTCGACCGCGCTATCGGAGTTGCCATATGACCGGACCATGGACACTCGCATCGATCCCTCTTCGCTCGCCGTCACGTCGGCGGACACCATCGCCATCTCCAACGTCAATCTCTCATTGGGCACGGGCGCGGCACGCGTTCATATCCTCAAGAATATCAGCTTGCGGGTCGGCCGTAGCGAGACGGTCGGCCTGATCGGCCCGTCAGGCTCGGGCAAATCCACGCTGCTGATGGTGATGGCGGGGCTGGAGCGTCCTGACAGCGGAGAGGTGGTGGTCTCAGGCACGCCTTTCAATGCCCTCGACGAGGACGCGCTGGCCCGCTTTCGCGGCCGGCAGGTCGGCATCGTCTTCCAGTCCTTTCATCTGATCCCGACCATGACGGCGCTGGAGAACGTCGCGGTGCCGCTCGAGCTTGCCGGCAATCCCGATGCCGCGAGGCGCGCGGCGGAGGAGCTGCAATCGGTCGGGCTCGGCGACCGCCTTCATCATTATCCGACGCAGCTCTCCGGCGGCGAGCAGCAGCGCGTCGCGCTGGCCCGCGCGCTGGCGCCCGATCCCGCCATCCTCGTCGCCGACGAGCCGACCGGCAATCTCGACGAGGCCACCGGACAACAGATCGTCGATCTCCTGTTCAGCAAGCACGCCGAGCGCGGCATGACCCTGGTGCTGGTGACGCACGATTCCTCGCTGGCGCATCGCTGCGATCGCGTCATCCGCCTGCGTTCGGGCCGCATCGACACGCAGACTGCGCCGGCATGAGCACGGCGGCCGAGCCCTTTGCGAAGCCGAACGGCGTCGCGCTGTCGCTGCGTTATGCGCTGCGCGAATTGCGCGGCGGCCTGCGCGGCTTCTACGTCTTCATCGCCTGTATCGCGCTCGGCGTGATGGCGATCGCCGGCGTCGGCTCGGTGTCGGCGAGCCTCTCCGACGGCCTTGCCCGCGAGGGCCGCACACTGCTCGGCGGCGACGTCTCCTTCGTGCTGTTCCAGCGCGAAGCCAAGCCCGAGGAAGTTGCCTTCCTGCGCTCGCGCGGCACGGTGTCGACCGCCGCCACCTTGCGCGGCATGGCGCGCGCGGCCGACGGCCAGCTCGCACTGGTCGAGATGAAGGCGGTCGACGACACCTATCCGATGCTGGGCCAGCTCACGCTGGCGCCACAGCTGGCGATGTCCGACCTGCTCGCGGAGCGCGACGGCGCGTTCGGCGCGGCCGCCGATCCGACCCTGCTGGCGCGGCTGTCGCTGAAGACCGGCGACCGTGTCACGATCGGCTCGGCGACCTTCCAGATCCGCTCGACGGTCGAAGCCGAGCCCGACAAGCTCGCCGGCGGCATCGGCTTCGGCCCGCGCTTCCTGATCAGCCAGGCCGGCCTGCGCGCCACCGACCTGATCCAGCCCGGCAGCCTGGTGCGCTGGGTCTACCGGGTGAAGCTGCCTGAGGCCGCCAACAACGAGCGCGCCACCGAAGCCTTCATCGCGGATGCGCGGAGCGCCGCGCCGCAGGCCGGCTGGGAGATCCGCAGCCGCTCCAACGCCTCGCCGCAGCTCGAACGCAACATCAACCGCTTCACCCAGTTCCTGACGCTGGTCGGGCTCGCCGCGCTGCTGGTCGGCGGGGTCGGCGTCGCCAATGCGGTGAAGAGCCATATCGACCGCCGGATCGAGGTGATCGCGGCCCTCAAGGCCGTCGGCGCCACCGGCCGCGACGTGTTCGGCATCTATCTGGCGCAGGTTCTCGTGCTCGCGGGCATCGGCTCGGTGATCGGCCTTGCGCTCGGCGCCGCCATGCCGTTCGCCATCGTCGGCCTGTTCGGCAAGCTGCTGCCGCTGCCGGTGGTGCCGGCCCTGCATGCCGACGAGCTCGCGCTGTCGTTCCTCTACGGCCTCCTGACCGCGCTGGCCTTCGGCCTGTGGCCGCTCGGACGCGTCCACGACGTACCGGTGGCCGCCTTGTTCCGCGACACCGTCAGCTCGGAATGGCACCGGCCGCGCGCGGGCTATCTCGTGTTCATGGGCGTGGTGATCGCCCTGCTCATCACCGTGGTGATCGGGCTCTCCTTCGACAAGCGCATCGCCGCGGTGTTCGTGGCCTCCTCGGTCGTCGTGTTCGCACTGCTGCGCGGCATCGCCGCCCTGCTGATGGCGATCGCGCGGCGGCTGCCGCGGACGCGGCTGCCGATGCTGCGGCTCGCGATCGCCAACATCCACCGGCCGGGCGCACTGACGCCCTCGGTCGTGCTGTCGCTGGGGCTCGGGCTCGCCGTGCTCGTCACCATCACCCAGATCGACGGCAATCTGCGGCGGCAGTTCCTCGCGGCCCTCCCCGATCAGGCACCGTCGTTCTTCTTCATCGACATTCCGAGCGGGCAGGCCGCACCGTTCGACGATTATCTCCGCAAGATCGCGCCCGGCGCGAAGGTCGAGGACGTCCCGATGCTGCGCGGGCGCATCGTCGCCGCGCGCGGACTGCGTGCCGAAGAGCTCAAGCCGTCCGCCGATTCCGAATGGGTGCTGCAGAGCGACCGCGGCCTGACCTATACCGGCGAGCTGCCGAAAGGCTCCAAGGTGGTCGAGGGCGAATGGTGGAGCGCCGATTATTCCGGCCCGACCCTGGTCTCGATGGAGAAGAAGATCGCCGACGGACTGGGCCTAAAGCTCGGCGACGAGATCGTGGTCAACGTGCTCGGCCGCGACATCCCGGCCAGGATCGGCAATCTGCGCACCATCGACTGGCAGGGGCTCGGCATCAACTTCGTCCTGGTGTTCTCGCCGAACGCCTTCAAGGGCGCGCCGCACACCCATATCGCGACGCTGACGGAACCGGGCGGAAATGCCGCAGCCGACGGCAAGATCATCAGGCAGGTGGCCGACGCCTATCCGATGGTGACGAGCGTGCGGGTGCGCGAGGTGATGGAGACCGTCGGCTCGGTGGTGACCAATCTGGCGCTGGCGATTCGCGGCGCCAGCGCGGTGACCCTGATCTCGGCGATCCTGGTGCTGGGCGGGGCGCTTGCCGCCGGTCATCGCCACCGGGTCTACGATGCCGTGATCCTGAAGACGCTGGGCGCGACGCGGCTGCGGCTGCTGGGCGCCTATGCGCTCGAATACCTCCTGATCGGGCTCGCCACCGCCTTGTTCGGGGTGATCGCCGGCAGCGTCGCGGCCTGGATGATCGTGACGCGGCTGATGACGCTCAGCTTCGTCTGGCAGGCCGGCAGCGCGGCCGGGGTTGTGGCGGCCGCGCTCGTCGTCACCGTCGGGCTCGGGCTCGCGGGCACGCTGCTGGCGTTGAACAAAAAGCCCGCCACGGTGTTGCGGAATTTGTGACAAATGGTAGCGGATGCTCGCACCGATGCGGAATCGCACGATTCCCGCGATTAACCACGACTGCCCGTCAGGTTCGCGTCAGGATTGCCGCCAAGGGCGACATTCAGCCGCGCGTGGAAGGTTGCAGCGGATGTGTTAGTTTCCCACATATCGAATGGGTTCGGAGTCCGGATCGTTAGCCAAAATTTAGCCGGCTGGCGTCGGTATCCGAGATGGAATTTGACGAACCGGCGGCATGGCGACCCTCGTGCCGGACCGGACCAACCAACGGGAATTCGACCATGTCGGACCTAGACCGTAACTACGCTTCTCCTTTCGGCAGGGCCGCCGGGCGTGTTGACGCCGCGACGGTCGATGCCGGCCTGCGCGCCTACATGCTGCGCATCTACAACTACATGACCATCGGCCTGGCCATCACCGGCCTCGCCGCGCTCGGCGTCTACATGGCTGCCGTGACCGACGTCGCGACGCCGGACGCGGTGCGCGTCGGCAAGCTGTTCCTGACGCCGTTCGGCTACGCGATGTTCGTCAGCCCCCTGAAGTGGCTGTTCATGCTCGCGCCGCTGGCGATGGTGTTCGTGATCTCGGCGGGCATCAACCGTCTGGCTCCCTCGACCGCCCAGATCCTGTTCTGGGTGTTCTCGGCGCTGATGGGCATCTCGCTGTCGTCGATCTTCCTGGTGTTCACGCACACCTCGATCGTGCGGGTGTTCTTCATCACCGCGGCCACCTTCGGTGCCCTGAGCCTCTATGGCTACACCACCAAACGTGACCTTACCGGCATGGGCTCGTTCCTGTTCATGGGCCTGATCGGTATCGTTCTCGCCAGCCTGGTGAACCTGTTCCTGGCCAGCTCGATGCTGCAGTTCATCGTGTCGGTGGTCGGCGTGCTGGTGTTCTCGGGCCTCACCGCCTGGGATACCCAGCGGCTGAAGAACGACTACATCTACGGCTATGCCTCGGCCGGCGGTGACATCGCAGAGCGCGCGGCCATCACCGGCGCACTGTCGCTGTACCTGAACTTCATCAACCTGTTCACGCTGCTGCTGCAGCTGCTCGGCCAGCGCGAGTAAGCGACGGACCAGAGCGAACGACACGAACCCCGGCCTCGCGGCCGGGGTTTTTGTTTGGAGGGCGCGGTAGAGCCACATGCACAGTGTCATCGCCCGCGAAGGCGGGCGATCCAGTATTCCAGAGGCAGTCGCGAGTGACCGAGAGGCCGCGGCGTACTAGATTCCCCGCCTTCGCGGGGAATGACGGCGGAGGAGGTTATGCTCGCAATGATGGGGGCGGAGGCGGCGGAGCCCCTTCCAGCGGCCGCGGGAAGACTTTAATCTTCCTCCCATGTCCGCACCCGAAATCAGGCCCACGCTAGAGGCCGACCTTCCCGCCATCACCGCCATCTACCAGCAGGCCGTCCGCGAGGGCACCGCGACATTCGAGCTGGAGCCGCCCGACCTCGGGGAGATGACGCGCCGCTACCGCACGCTGATCGACGGCGGCTATCCCTATTTCGTCGCCATCCTCGAGGGACGCGTGGCCGGCTACGCCTATGCCGGCGCCTACCGGCCGCGGCCGGCCTATCGCTTCACGGTCGAGAACTCGATCTATCTCGATCCTTCTTTCCACCGCCGCGGTATCGGCTCGTTGCTGCTGGAGCGCCTGGTCGGCGAATGCGAGGCGCGCGGCTTTCGCCAGATGATCGCGGTGATCGGCGATTCCGCCAATGCCGGCTCGATCGGCCTGCACACCAGGGGCGGCTTCAGGATGATCGGCACGCATCCCAATGTCGGGCTGAAATTCGGCCGCTGGCTGGATACGGTGATGATGCAGCGCGACCTCGGCGAGGGCGCGAGAACGGTACCAACGAAGTAGGCTCAGCTTGTAGCCCGGATGGAGCGCAATCCGGGACAAGTCCATCCGCCGACACAGCGGCCCCGGATTGCGCTGCGCTCCATCCGGGCTACGGGACTGCCGTCTACACCACCGCCAGCTTCCGATCGATCACCAGCAGCACGCGCTCCAGCTCGTGGCCGCGGCGCAGGATCAGGCCGGTCGCCGAAATCACGCTGTACATGCCCTGCTTGCGCGCCAGGCGCGGATCCTTCTCGATACGATAGATCGGCACTTCCGAGGCGCGGCGATAGACCGAGAAAACGGCGCGGTCCTTCAGGAAGTCGATGGCATAGTCGCGCCACTCGCCGTCGGCGACCATGCGGCCGTAGAGATTGAGGATACGGTTCAGCTCGAGCCGGTTGAACGTCACCCTGATCTGTTGCACATTCACGGCGGCGGGGCGCGCCGCCGCGCGCTGCTCGCTCGGATCGGCATCCTCCGACATCAGACTCATGGAGAGCCTCCTCATCGCACCACTTAACCCGGTCCGCGAACCGTCCCCGGAACCGGATCATGACAAGGGCATGATTGCGCCAACCGTTCTTCGCCGCAAGGGCCCTCGATGGAACCCGGTGCCTGCTTTCAACCGGTCGAATCCACCGCGACTCCTCCCACACGCAAAGGTGGAACTCTGTCGCGGCAAACCGTCACGGGATCGTTAGCAGGAATCATAGTATCGCCGCTTTTCCGCCTAGCGACTGCCGCCCTGCATTGCGAAAAGATTGGTGTGCGTTGACCCGGTCCTTTCGGTTCCGGATTCCTCAGCCCCCAGCCCCCCGGGGTCGAACAGGATCGGGTCTGTACGCACCACAAGGAGGGCCAACGCAAGTTGGTCCTTTTTTGTTTGTGCCGGGACGTTTCCGTTGCCTCAGTCATTGCGGGGCGCACGGAGTGCGAGCCCGGAATCCATTTCTCGTCTCAGCAAGTGGATTGATGGATTCCGGGCTCGCGCCAATTGGCGCGCCCCGGAATGACGAGAGGCTGATTCTTGAGAACGCGCTGCGCTCTTCAATGCAGCGACGTGTACGCCGCGCCCAGCATCGGGCCCGGTCGTTCGCGGCTGCCGTCCTGGACGTAGACCACAGCACCATCGACGCCGTCGCGCGTGAGGTTCTCGATCGGCACCGTCCAGCTTTCCGGACGTCCGGTCCAGTCGCCGACCTTGAGCAGGTTGCGCACCACGTTGTGATAGGTGACCTGCTGCCCGCGATTCTCGCCGCGGGTGATCGCGATCGGCACCGACTTGGCGATCGAGCAGATCCAGACCTCGCCGCGCGAGACGGCCGGCTCGTTGCTCGCGGCGACCGAGACGTTGATCTGCTTGCCCGCGAGCGACATGGTCACCGGCACGCTCATCACGCCCGTACCCTTGGTGGCCTTGCCGATCGCATTCTCGATGCCGGCACGATCGTTACCGACGACATGGGTGGAGCCGTTGACCACGACCTGCGGGGTGTAGACCTCGCGGTCGCCACGCATGCGCGAATAGGCGCGCTGCCGCGCCGAGAAACGCGAATCCGCCAACGTGTCCTTCCAGCCCAGATAGTCCCAGTAATCGATCGGCATGCTCAGCGCGATGATCGACGGGTCTTTCGAAAGATCGCCGATGATCTGGTCGGCGGGCGGGCAGGACGAGCAGCCCTGCGAGGTGAACAGTTCGACGACGGCACGGGGTTCAGCCTCGGCGGGCCGGATGACGGCGACGATGGCACAGATGCCGAGAGCTCCCGACCAGAGCGCACCAGACCAACGCGAAAGATGAGAAGCCGTCATTGCTGTCATGTCGAACGTCACACACCGTCACTCATAGGGAAGGATTCTATCGCCTGATGGTCACCGTAGTCTTACGGGCACGGCACGCCTGTCCGTCCGATGCGAAGCTTTTCGCCGGGCGGGCCGATCCGAAGCGTGCCGCAAACGCGCGAAGGCGGCCTTGTGATAGGCCGCCTTCGTTTGGGCTTCTACTCACTTCGCAGTGAGCCATTGTTCACAAATCCGCGCTTACGCCGCGAGCTTGCGCAGCACGTAGTGCAGGATACCGCCGTTGCGGTAGTAGTCGAGCTCGTCCAGCGTATCGATGCGGCAGAGCAGCGAAACGCGCTGCAACGAGCCGTCGCCGGAGACGATCTCCGCGGTCAGCTTCTGGCGCGGCTTGAGGTCGCCGACGAGGCCGCGCAGCGTGACCTTCTCGTCGCCCTTCAGGCCGAGCGAGGACCAGGAGGTGCCTTCCTCGAAGGTCAGCGGCAGCACGCCCATACCGACGAGGTTGGAGCGATGGATGCGCTCGAAGCTCTGGCAGATCACGGCGCGCACGCCGAGCAGACGCGTGCCCTTGGCCGCCCAGTCGCGCGAGGAGCCGTTGCCGTATTCGGCACCGGCGAACACCACCAGCGGCACCTTCTCTTCCTGGTACTTCATCGCGGCGTCATAGATCGACATCTGCTCGCCGTCGGGCCAGTGCTTGGTGAGGCCGCCTTCCGGAATGTTGCCGTCGGCGCCCTTCAGCATGAAGTTCTTGATGCGGATGTTGGCGAAGGTGCCACGCATCATCACTTCGTGGTTGCCGCGGCGCGTGCCGTACTGGTTGAAGTCGGCGGGACGCACCTGGTGCTCGCTGAGATACTTGCCCGCGGGCGAGGTGAGCTTGATCGAACCGGCCGGCGAGATGTGGTCGGTGGTGATCTTGTCGCCGAACATGGCGAGGATGCGCGCCTCGACGATATCGGTGACCGGCTCCGGCTCCTTCTTCATGCCGTCGAAATAGGGCGGGTTCTGCACGTAGGTCGAAGACATGTTCCAGCGATAGGTCTCGCTCTCGACCGTCTTGATCTTGCGCCAGTTGGTGTCGCCCTTGAACACGTCGGCGTACTTCTTCTTGAAGATCGACGCGGTCACGAACTTCTTCATGAAGGCGTTGATCTCCTTGGTCGTCGGCCAGATGTCCTTCAGGTAGACCGGCTTGCCGTCCTTGCCCTCGCCGAGCGGCTCGGTGGCGAGGTTCTTGGTGACGCTGCCGGCGAGCGCGTAGGCAACGACCAGCGGCGGCGAGGCCAGGTAGTTCGCCTGCACGTCCGGCGAGACGCGGCCTTCGAAGTTGCGGTTGCCGGAGAGCACGGCGGCCGCGACCACACCGTTGTCGTTGATCGATTTCGAGATCTCTTCAGGCAGCGGACCGGAATTGCCGATGCAGGTGGTGCAGCCGAAGCCGACCAGGTTGAAGCCGACCTTGTCGAGATAGGGCTGCAGGCCGGAATTGGCGAGATATTCGGCGACCACCTGGCTGCCCGGGGCGAGCGAGGTCTTCACCCACGGCTTGGCCTTGAGGCCCTTCGCCGCGGCGTTGCGCGCCAGCAGGCCGGCGCCGATCAGGACACTCGGATTCGAGGTGTTGGTGCAGGAGGTGATCGCGGCGATCACGACGTCGCCATGGCCGATATCGAAGTTCTTGCCTTCGACCGGGAAGCGCTTGGTGGGCTCCTCGGCCTTCTTGTACTCGCTGCCGAGCGCAAGCGAGAAGCCATCCGCGACCGTCGGCAGCGCAATGCGGCCTTCCGGGCGCTTCGGGCCGGCCATCGACGGCACGACGTCGCCGAGGTCGAGGGTCAGCGTTTCCGTGAACACCGGATCGGGCGACTTGGCGGTGCGGAACAGGCCCTGCGCCTTGGCATAGGCCTGCACCAGCGCAACGCGCGCCGAGGCACGGCCGGAGGTCTTGAGATAGTCGAGCGCGGCGGCGTCCACAGGGAAGAAGCCGCAGGTCGCGCCGTATTCGGGGGCCATGTTGGCGATGGTGGCCTTGTCGGCAACGGAGAGGTGGTCGAGACCGGGGCCGAAGAACTCGACGAACTTGCCGACCACGCCGAGCTTGCGCAGCATCTGCGTCACGGTCAGCACGAGGTCGGTGGCGGTGACGCCTTCCTTCAGTGCGCCCTTCAGCTTGAAGCCGACGACGTTGGGCAGCAGCATCGACAGCGGCTGGCCGAGCATGCAGGCTTCCGCCTCGATGCCGCCGACGCCCCAGCCGAGCACGGCCAGACCGTTGACCATGGTGGTGTGGGAATCGGTGCCGACCAGTGAGTCGGGATAGGCGACCTCGAAGGTGCCGGTCTTCTTGCCGACCGTCATCTTCTCCTTCTTGGTCCAGACCGTCTGGGCCAGATATTCCAGGTTGACCTGGTGGCAGATGCCGGTGCCGGGCGGCACCACGGAGAAGTTCGAGAACGCCTTCTGGCCCCATTTCAGGAACTCGTAGCGCTCCTGGTTCTGCTTGTATTCCTCGGTGACGTTCTTGCCGAAGGCCTTGTTGTCGCCGAAGAAGTTCACGATCACCGAATGGTCGATGACGAGGTCGACCGGCACCAGGGGATTGATCTTCTCGGCGTCACCGCCGAGCTTCTGCATCGCGTTGCGCATCGCGGCGAGGTCGACCACCGCCGGCACGCCGGTGAAGTCCTGCATCAGCACGCGCGCCGGACGGAACGCGATCTCATGCTCCAGCGACTTCTTGCGCAGCCATTTGGAGACGGCGACGATGTCCTCTTTCTTGACCGAACGGCCGTCCTCGTTGCGCAGCAGGTTCTCGAGCAGCACCTTCATCGAATAGGGAAGTTTGGAAATTCCCTTCAGACCATTCTTCTCGGCCGTGGGCAGGCTGTAATAGACGTAGGTCTTGGCGCCGACCTTGAGGGTCTTTTTGCATTTGAAGCTGTCGAGCGAGGTCATGTAGGAATCCCAATTGTTAGCTATACCCGGCAGGGTATCTTAACACCGTCAGCGTATCAGGCTGGGCCGCTTGCAGGGGCAGGTTGAGTTGCTGCATCAAGTAGTTCCGGGCTTATAGAAGCTTTCTAACCGCACCGCCACAGCCACAATCGTGCCGCAGCAATCGCGAGCCAAAAATTCCCATGCGCTACCCCAAGTTTTCCTGAGGCCCGGCTTTGAGTGAATTGAAACGAGGCGAGATGCGGCTCTCCGGACAGGGAGTTGCCTGCGTGCGCGGCGGCCGCCAGGTGTTTGCCGGGCTCGATTTCGCCGCGGTCTCCGGTGAGGCCGTGGCGGTGGTCGGCCGCAACGGCTCGGGCAAGACCTCGCTGCTGCGGCTGATCGCGGGCCTGCTGGTGCCGGCGGGCGGCCAGATCGCGCTCGCAGGCGGCGATGCCGAGCTGACGCTGCCGGAGCAGTGCCATTACCTCGGCCATCGCGATGCCCTGAAGCCGGCCCTCAGCGTGGCGGAGAACCTGACCTTTTGGGCTGATTTCCTGGGCGGCGAGCGCGGCGACGCGGCCGCGACCCTCGCCACCGTCGGGCTCGACCATGCCACCCATCTGCCTGCGGGCTTCCTCTCGGCGGGCCAGCGCCGCCGGCTGTCGCTGGCGCGCCTGCTGACCGTCCGCCGCCCGGTCTGGCTGCTGGACGAGCCCACCAATGCGCTGGACGTTGCCGGCCAGGACATGTTTGGCGGCCTGATGCGCGAGCACCTCGCGCGCGGCGGCCTCATCGTCGCGGCGACCCATGCTCCGCTCGGGATCGAATCCCGGGAGCTGCGGATCGGGGGTGCGGCGTGATCCCCATGCACCCTCAGCTTTCCGAGCGGCTAGGCACCGGCCTCTCCGTTCCCTCTCCTCTCTCCTCTGGGGGAGCCTTCGTCGTCGAGACCCCCTCTCGCCAGCCCTCCGCCGCAAGCTGGGGAGGGAGCGCACCGCCCTTGCGGCACGAGGGGAGCCCGCCATGACTGCCCTGTCCGCCCTCATTCGCCGGGACATCCGGATCGCGCTCCGCGTCGGCGGCGGGGCGCTGATCGGGGTGCTGTTCTTCCTGACCGTGGTGGTGCTGATGCCGTTCGCGGTCGGGCCGGATCTGGCGCTGCTGTCGCGGCTGGGGCCGGCCATCCTCTGGCTCGGCGCGCTGCTGGCGAGCCTGCTGACCCTGGACCGGTTGTTCATGGCCGACCACGAGGACGGTTCGCTCGACCTGATCACGATGAGCCGGACACCGCTGGAACTCGCTTGCGCCGCCAAGGCGCTGGCGCATTGGCTGGCGGCGGGCCTGCCGCTGATTGTCGCAACCCCCGTGCTCGGCCTGCTGCTCAACCTCGACATGGTCGCGACCGGGGCGGTGGCGCTGACGCTGCTGGCGGGCACCCCGGCGCTGACCTTCACCGGCATGATCGGCGCGGCGCTGGCGGTCACGCTGCACCGCGGCGGCCTGCTGATGGCAGTGCTGGTGCTGCCGCTGTCGATTCCGGTGCTGATTTTCGGGGTTGCGGCCTCGCAGGCCGTGATCGTCGGCCCAATGACGTTCGGCGCGCCGTTCTCGATCCTGTGCGCGCTGTCGCTGGTCAGCCTCGTGATCGGCCCCTTCGCAGCTGCAGCGAGCCTGCGCCACGGGCTCGATTGAGATGCACGCGACCGGCCTTGACCCCGATCAACTTTCGCCCCGCACTTTCGTGCTGATTGCCTGAGCGGCCATCGATGATTATCAGGGTACCATGTCACTGATCGACCTCGCCAACCCCACGCGGTTCCTCGCGCTGACAGCGCGGGTCCTGCCGTGGCTCGCGGCCGCGACCGTCGTCCTGCTCGCGATCGGTCTCTATCAAGCCGCGCTCGCGCCCGACGACTACCAGCAGGGCGCGACGGTGAAGATCATGTTCATCCACGTGCCCAACGCCTGGCTGTCGATGTTCGTCTGGGGCGTCATGAGCATCGCCTCGCTGGGCACGCTGGTGTGGCGGCATCCGCTCGCCGACGTCGCCGCCAAGGCGGCCGCGCCGATCGGCGCCGCCTTCACCTTCCTGGCGCTGCTCACGGGATCGCTGTGGGGCCGGCCGATGTGGGGCACCTATTGGGAATGGGATGCGCGGCTGACCTCGGTGCTGATTCTGTTCCTGATGTATCTCGGCCTGATGGCGCTGTGGCGCGCGGTCGACGATCCCTCGCGCGCGGCACGCGCCGCCGCGGTGCTGACCCTGGTCGGCGCACTCAATCTGCCGATCATCAAATTCTCGGTCGACTGGTGGAACACGCTGCACCAGCCGGCCTCGGTGATGCGCATGGGCGGATCGGCCCTCGACAAATCGTTCCTGATTCCGCTGCTGGTGATGGCGGTCGCCTTCACGCTGCTGTTCGTGACGCTGCATCTGGCGGCGATGCGCAACGAGATCCTGCGCCGCCGGGTCCGCTCGCTGCAGATGATGCAGGCGAGCCGCGTCGCGTTCTCGAGCGAGATGGGCGCCGGCTCGCACGGGCAAAATGCGAACGAAGTCGGGGCCGCATGATGATGTCGCTCGGTCCCTATGCATCCTTCATCGTGACGTCCTATGCGGCGGCGGCGCTCGTGGTCGCGATCCTGATCGGCTGGATCGCGCTCGACTATCGCAATCAGACCCAGCGCCTGCGCGAGCTCGAGGAGCGCGGCATCACGCGCCGGTCCGGCCGCAGCGCGACGGACCTGCGATGAGCGATCAACCCGCTTCCGCGGCGCCGCAGCGCCGCACTTTCCTGATGGTGCTGCCGCTGATCGCCTTCATCGGGCTTGCGCTGCTGTTCTGGTTCCGGCTCGGCAGCGGCGATATCTCGCGGATTCCTTCGGCGCTGATCGGCCGTCCGGCGCCGCAGACCATCTTGCCTGAGCTCGCGGGGTTGCAGGACAACGGCGCGCAGGTGCCGGGCCTCGATCCCGCCGCGTTCAAGGGCAAGGTCAGCCTCGTCAATGTCTGGGCGTCCTGGTGCGTGCCGTGCCACGACGAGGCGCCGCTGCTGACCGAGCTGGCCAAGGACAAGCGCTTCCAGCTGGTCGGCATCAATTACAAGGACGCCGCCGACAACGCGCGCCGCTTCCTCGGCCGCTACGGCAACCCGTTCAGCCGCGTCGGCGTCGACGCCAACGGCCGCGCCTCGATCGAATGGGGCGTCTACGGCGTGCCGGAGACATTCGTCGTCGGCCGCGAGGGCACCATCGTCTACAAGCTGGTCGGCCCTATCACGCCGGACAATCTGCGGACGGTGCTGATGCCGCAGATGGAGAAGGCGTTGAAGGCCGGCTCGTAAGCCATCTCGTGCCCCGGACGCAGCGCCGCGATCCTTATGCGCTGCAGAGCCGGGGCCCATGTCACCACGACGTCACGTTTGGAAAGAGACTGGGTCCCGGCTCGCGCTTCGCGCGTCCGGGACACGGGACCGTCAGCCCTTGCTGATGTCCCCCGCCTCGGCCTCGCTCCTCTCCAGCGACACCGGCTCGAGGTGGTAGCGCTTGGTCAGCGGCATCTGGGCGATGGCGAAGATCATGGTCAGGGGGGTGACGCCGAACACCTTGAAGTTCACCCAGAAGTCCGTGCTCTGCGTGCGCCAGATGAGCTCGTTCAGCACCGCCATGCCGGCGAAGAACAGCGCCCAGCGCAGCGTGAGGATGCGCCAGCCCTGCGGCGTCAGGTTGAACACCTGGTCGAACATCACGGCGATGAAGGAACGGCCGAACAACAGGCCGCCGCCGAGGATCGCCGCGAACAGGCCGTAGATGATGGTCGGCTTGAGCTTGATGAAGGTCTCGTCGTGCAGCACCAGGGTCAGCGTGCCGAACACCAGCACGATCACGCCCGTCACGATCGCCATGATCGGGATGTGGCGCGTCACCACGTAGGACGCGACCATCGCGATTGCGATCGCCACCATGAAGGCCCCTGTCGCGGCGAACAGGTTGAACTTCGCGTTGACGAAGAAGAACACGAGCAGCGGACCGAGCTCGGTCGCGAGCTTGAACAGCGGATGCGGCTGGGTCTTGTCCATTACCTGACCTTTGTTGCTGTCATGCCCCGCGCAGGCGGGGCATCCAGTACGCCGTGCCGCCGATTGTAGACCACAGGCGGCTTGGAATACTGGATCCCCCGCCTTCGCGGGGGATGACGAAAGAAACCTATGACTCGATTCCGGCGATGGCGCGGGCGAAATCGCGCGCGGTGAAGGGCGCGAGATCGTCGACACCTTCGCCGACGCCGATGAAATGCACCGGCAGCTTGAACTTCTCGGCGAGCGCCACCAGGATGCCGCCGCGCGCGGTGCCGTCGAGCTTGGTCATGACGAGGCCGGTGACCCCGGCGGTGCGATGGAACGCCTCGACCTGCGACAGCGCATTCTGGCCGACGGTGGCGTCCAGCACCAGCAGCACCGCATGCGGCGCAGTGTCATCCACCTTGCGGATGACGCGCACGACCTTTTCGAGCTCGTTCATCAGCTCGGCCTTGTTCTGCAGACGCCCGGCGGTGTCGATCAGCAGCACGTCGATGTTCTGCTCCCTGGCGGCGGTGAGCGCGTTGAAGGCAAGGCTTGCGGAATCCGAGCCCTGCGCGCCCGCGATGACGGGCGTCTTCGTGCGCTCGCCCCAGACCTTGAGCTGCTCGATCGCCGCTGCGCGAAACGTGTCGCCGGCGGCGAGCATCACCTTGCGGCCTTCGGAGGCGAATTTCTGCGAGAGCTTGCCGATCGTGGTGGTCTTGCCGGAGCCATTGACGCCGACCACGAGGATGACGAACGGCTTCCTGGCCGCATCGATCTCGAGCGGCTTTGCCACCGGCGCCAGCACCTTCTCGACCTCGGTGGCGACGACGTCCTTGACCTCGTCCGCCGAGATCGCCTTGTCGTAGCGGCCGGTGCCGACCGCATCCGCAATGCGCACTGCGACGGAGGTGCCGAGATCGGCGCGCAGCAGCACGTCCTCGATGTCGTCGAGCATGGCGCGGTCGAGTTTGCGCTTGGTGACGAGGTCGGCGACCGCGGTCCCGAGCGAGGACGAGGTGCGCTTCAGCCCGTTGGACAGGCGGCGCCACCAGCTCAGCTTGGGGGTCTCGGAGGTGGTATCGTTCATGGAGGCGTGTTAGCCGTTCCCGCTTCCAAACGAAAGTCTTGCAATTGCTCGATGTTCCCCAATTGACCGCCGAGGAGATTTTGTCGCGCGTGCTCCATCGCGACGGCCTGATGCTCATCATCGACAAGCCGGCCGGCCTGCCGGTGCATCGCGGCCCCAAGGGCGGTCCCAATCTGGAGGATTCCTTCGACGCGCTGCGCTTCGGCCTGCCGCGCCCGCCGGTGCTGGCCCACCGGCTGGACAAGGACACCTCCGGCTGCCTCGTGCTCGGCCGCCATCGCAAGGCGACCGCCTCGCTCGGCCTGTTGTTCAAGCACGGCAAGATCGGCAAGACCTACTGGACCGTGGTCGAGGGCGGCCCCGCCGAAGACGAAGGCACCATCGACATGCCGCTGGGACGGCTCAATGCCGAGCGCGGCTGGTGGCAGAAGCCCGATCCGGAAGGCCAGAAGGCCGTCACCAACTGGAAGGTGATGGGCCGCGGCGACGGCTTCACCTGGCTCGCCATGGAACCGGTGACGGGACGGACGCATCAATTGCGGGTGCATTCGTCGGCCACCGGCTGGCCGATCTTCGGCGACAACATTTACGGCAACGGCCCGCGCTTCGGCGAGCCGAAGCTGCACCTGCATTCCCGCGAGATCGTGGTGCCGATCTCCCGGAACAAGGAGCCGGTCCGCGTTGTGGCGCCGGCCCCGCCGCATATCCACGAGAAGCTGAGGGCTTGCGGCTGGAACGGCGAGTAGGTGCCGCAAGTTCGGTGCACCTCTCCCGCTTGCGGGAGAGGTCGGATCGCGAAGCGATCCGGGTGAGGGCTTTGTCCTCTTGGGGACTGTCCCGTTCCGGAAACACCCTCTCCCCGACCCTCCCCCGCAAGCGGGGGAGGGAGGCCACCGCATTCGCGGCGGAAGCTCGCCAAGCTCTCCGTCCCATGGTTTACGAAACCTTCAGTTCTCGTCCCTCATGATCGCGATTGCTTAGAACAAGCTTCCGTCAATTCGCTCAGGACGAGCAACGCGTCATGTCCACGGCCGGGCTATCGATCATCGACGAGGTCGAATCCGCGATTCGCGCCGGCTCGCCGGAGAAGGGCCTGGCAACGGCCCGCCGGGTCACCGACCTGTTCCTCACCTCCGCCGGCAGTTTCGACGACGAGCAGATTGCGCTGTTCGACGACGTACTCGATCGCCTGATCGGCACCATCGAGCTGCGCGCGCTCGCCGACATGGGCGCACGCATCGCGCTCGCCGAGATCAGCGCGCAGCTGGCGCCGGTCGCGCAGGCGCCGCCCTCCGTGATCCGCCGCCTCGCCAGCAACGACGAGATCCGCATCGCCGGTCCCGTGCTGCAGGAATCCGCCCGCCTCGACGACGGCGAGCTGGTGAAGATCGCATCAGCCAAGGGCGAGCCGCATCTGCTCGCGATCGCCGGCCGCTGGTGGCTGAAGGAAATCGTCACCGACGCGCTGCTGGCGCGCCGCTATCCCAGCGTCAGCCGCAAGCTCGCCGCCAATCCCGGCGCGCGCGTCTCCGGGAGCGGATTCGCGCTCATGGTCTCCCAAGCCGAGGCGGATCCCGAGCTTGCCGTCAGCGTCGGCGTCCGCGTCGACCTGCCCTCGGAGCTGCGCCGCCGATTGCTGCGCTCGGCCGCCGATGCCGTGCGCGCCCGCCTGTTGTCGCGCGCGCCGCCGCATCTGTTCGAGGAGATCCAGAGCGCGATCGCGGCCATCGCCGTCGGCGTCGAGCGCGAGATGTCGGGTGTTCGCGATTTCGAGGGCGCCAAACGCGCGATTGCGATGCTCAAAGCCACCGGCCAGCTCAACGAGGCAACGCTGCTCGGCTTCGCCAGGCAGCGGCGTTACGAGGAGACCGCCGCCGCCCTGGCCGCCTTGTCCGGATCGACCGTCGAGGTGATTCGTCCGCTGATGCAGAGCCTGCGCGACGACGGGCTCCTGGTGCCGTGCAAGGCCGCTCAGCTCAGCTGGGAAACCGCCATCGCCGTGCTCGAAAGTCGCTTCGCCACCGGCGCGATGAAGCCCGCGGACCTCGCGCGAGCGCAGGTGCATTATGCGCGGATGACGCCGGAGGATGCCAAGCGGACGCTGCGATTCTGGCAGGTCAGGGCGTCGTAAATCCTGTTTGGTGGATGCGGCGTTGCACGTTTCTTCCCTCCCCTTGTGGGAGAGGGTGGCTCGCCGCGTAGCGGCGAGACGGGTGAGGGGTCTCTCTCAGCGAGCGAGCCGCTCGTAATCGCGTATGCTGCAACAACCCCTCATCCGGCGCTTCGCGCCACCTTCTCCAAACAAGGGGAGAAGGAAAAAGCAGCGAGCTACGCAGTCAGCCGCTCGCCATCGCTGCCGGTAATCTTGCGCGACACCAAGCTTCCAACACGCTCGCCCGCAATCGCCACCGGCAGATAATGCTCGGTGCGGCCCTGCGCCTCGCTCTCGATCAGCACCTGCCGCGTCTTTCCCACCTCCGCTTGCAGCCGCTTGCGCAGCGCCGCTTCGCCTGCCGCGCGCAGCCGCTTCGCACGCTCCTTGATCGCCAGCCCCGCCACCTGCGGCATCCTTGCGGCCGGCGTGCCCGGGCGGGGCGAATAGGGGAAGACGTGCAGGAATGTCAGCCCGCATGCCTCGACGAGGTCGAGTGAACGCGAGAACATCTCTTCCGTCTCGGTCGGGAAGCCCGCGATGATGTCGGCGCCGAACACGACGTCGGGGCGCAGGCGGCGGACCTGGTCGCAGAACGCGATCGCGTCCTGCCGCGAATGCCGCCGCTTCATGCGCTTCAGGATCATGTCGTCGCCTGATTGCAGCGACAGGTGCAGATGCGGCATCAGGCGCACGTCATCGGCAATGACATCGAGCAGATCGGAATCCGCCTCGATCGAATCGATCGAGGAGATGCGCAGGCGCTTCAGCTCTGGCACGTGCCGCAAAATTTGCTTCGTCAACAGGCCGAGCTTGGGCGCGCCCGGCAGGTCGGCGCCGTAGCTGGTGAGGTCGACGCCGGTCAGCACGATCTCGGCATGGCCGCGCATCGCCAGGGTGCGCACCTGCTCGACCACGGCGCCCATCGGCACCGAGCGCGAATTGCCGCGGCCATAGGGGATGATGCAGAAAGTGCAGCGATGGTCGCAGCCGTTCTGCACCTGGACGAACACGCGCGGCAGGCCGCCCGCATAGCCGTCGACGAGATGCGGCGCCATCTCCCTGACAGCCATGATGTCGCTGACGGCAATCTTCTCGCAGGCGCCGAGGTCCAACGCGCTGCGCGTCTCCTGCCACGCAGACGCGCGCATCTTGTCGTCATTGCCGAGGACGCGATCGACCTCGGCCATGTCGGCGAACATCGCCGCTTGCGTCTGTGCCGCGCAGCCGGTCACGACGATGCGCGCGCCGGGCCGTTCGCGCTTCAATTTGCGGATCGATTGCCGCGCCTGCGCCACCGCCTCGTTGGTGACCGCGCAACTGTTGATGACGATGGTGTCCTCGAGCCCGGCAGCTTCGGCTTCGCGGCGCATCACCTCGGCCTCGAAGGCGTTGAGGCGGCAGCCGAAGGTGACGATGTCGACGGCCATCAGGCGACCGGCGCGAACAGCGCCGGATCGAACCTGCCCTCATATTCGAAGGTCGCGGTGCCCGTCATCAGCACGTGGTCGTCGCGCTCGCGCCATTCGATGCCGAGCTTGCCGCCGGGCAGCGTGATCTCGACATTGCGCTCGGCGCGCTTCAGCCGCGCCGCGGCCACGGCGGTGGCGCAGGCCGCCGAGCCGCAGGCCCTGGTCAGGCCGGCACCGCGCTCCCAGGTGCGGATCGTGATGTGCTTGTCATCGACGATATGGGCGAGCGTGATGTTGGCGCGCTCCGGAAAGATCGGATGGTTTTCCAGCAGCGGGCCAAAACGCGCGAGATCGTAAGCGTCGACGTCATCGACCCAGAAGATCGCGTGCGGATTGCCCATGCTGACCACGGAGGGCGAATGCAGGATCGGATTGTCGATCGGCCCGATCTGCAATTCGATGTAGCGGGTGTCGCGGAACTCTTCCGCCAGCGGAATGTCCTGCCAGCCGAACTTCGGCACACCCATGTCCACGGTGTAGAGATCGGGCGACGGACCCTGCCAGGCGTTGAGCAGGCCCGCAGCGGTCTCGAACGTCGCACTGGTCTGCCCGGTCTTCTCGAAGATGCGGCGGACCACGCAACGCATGCCGTTGCCGCAGGCGCCGGCCTCCGAGCCGTCATTGTTGTAGATGCTGATGAAGGCCTCGGTGCCGCCCAGCCGCGGCCTCGAGAGTACCATGAGCTGGTCGTAAGCCACGCCGCCATTCGCGGACGCCACCGCGCGGGCGTCGTCCGGCGTCACCCGGCCAGCAGAATCGCGCATGTCGACAACGACGATCTCGTTGCCGATGCCGTTCATCTTGGCAAATGCGTGGTTGGCCAGCGCGC
The DNA here is from genome assembly GCF_024585125.1 of Bradyrhizobium sp. WBOS08. Classification (NCBI taxonomy): domain Bacteria; kingdom Pseudomonadati; phylum Pseudomonadota; class Alphaproteobacteria; order Hyphomicrobiales; family Nitrobacteraceae; genus Bradyrhizobium; species Bradyrhizobium sp. WBOS08. Next base: position 2,402,558 of record NZ_CP028988.1, read on the forward strand.
TCATGAAAATTCCCGAATTTCGCCCGTCTTATATGGCGATCCTTGGCGGCTTGGCCAGTGATTTGCGGTCGGCGGCAAGAGGTCTGCCATGACGCATCTGTCATGGGACGAATTCCGCACTCGCGTGTTAGAACGGCGCGGTCGGGCGCAAGGACGGATTTAGGCCTTGGTGGTTAAGGCCTTGGGGAGAATAAAATGTTCAGGTTTCGTCGTCTTGCTCTAGCCGCGCTGATCCCGGCAGCGGCCTTGTCGCTTGGCCTGCCTGAGGCTCTGGCGCAAACCCCAAGCCCCGCAACGCCAAGCCCGGCAACGTCAAGCCCGGCACCGGCCGCCTCCGCAAGTCCCTCGCCGGCTCCGTCGGCGACCCCCTCCCCGGCCGCGAGCGCATCGCCCGCACCTGCGGCAGCGCCGTCGCCAGCAGCCAGCGCTTCGCCGGCACCTGCCGCAACGCCCTCGCCCGCCGCCAGCGCCTCACCCTCGGCCCCCCGGTGCAGACCGCCGATCCGTTCGGCCTGGAGGCCACGCTCGAGGCCAGGAAGGTCGTGATGGTCAAGGGCACCGCGAACTGGGACTCGGCCTTCGACACGCTGATCGACGCCTTCAAAGCGCTGAACACGCTCCTGGACAAGCAGGGTATCAAGGCGGCCGGCAATGCGATGGTGGTCTACACCTCGACCGACGACACCGGCTTCACCTTCCTGGCCGAGATCCCGGTCGAGCAGGACCCTAAGAACTTGCCCAAGGACATGAGCATCGGCAAATCGCCGGAGGGCAAGGTGCTGAAGTTCGTCCATCGCGGCTCCTACGACAACATGGACAACACCTACGAGGCGATCACCAATCACCTCGACGACAAGAGGCTGGAAGCCAAGGACACCTTCATCGAGGAATACCTCACCGACCCCCTGAAGACCGTTGAAGACAAGCTGGTCATCAACGTTTTCGTGCCGCTGAAATGAGAATCATGAAGAACCCTGCTGTCCTTGCCGCATCACTTGCCGCCGTTGTTGCCGCCGCGCTGCCGGCAATGCCTGCGCTCGCCGATGATTTTCCGTCCGCCATTTCGGTGAGCGGCGAAGCCAATGTCTCCGTGGCGCCGGATCTCGCGCAGATCGACGCCGGCGTCGCCAACGACGCCAAGACTGCGAAGGAAGCCTCCGACGCCAACAACGCCGCGATGGGCAAGGTGCTGCTGGCGCTGAAGGGCGCCGGCATCGCCGAGAAGGATTACCAGACCTCGCGCCTGTCGCTGCAGCCGCAATACGGCCAGAACAGATCCACCGGCGCATCCCCGGTGGTCGGCTTCCGCGCCTCTAACCGCGTCACCGTCAAGATTCGCGACGTCACCAAGGTCGCGGCCATCATCGACACGCTGGTCGGCGCCGGCGCCAACGACATCGGCAACATCTCATTCGAGGTGACGCAGGCCTCGAAGCTGCTGGATGATGCGCGCGAGCAGGCCGTGGCCGATGCGCGGCGCAAGGCGGAGATCTATGCCAGGGCCACCGGCGTCACCTTGGGCGCGCCGCTCAGCGTATCCGAGGGCGGCGCTCCGGTGCCGCTGTTCAAGGCGCGGATGGCGACAGCACCGATGGCTGCGCCTGCTGCGGTCGCACCGGGCGAGGAGACGCTGTCGGTGACGGTGAACGTGAGCTGGGCGATCAAGGCGAAGGAACAATAAGTCGCGTGTCCCGGACGCGCTGCAGCGTGAAACGCTGCTGCGCAGGGCCGGGACCCAGAAAATTGCACGGTATGCTACGGTGAAATGGGCCCCGGCTCAGTAGCGCATCACTGACGTGCTGCGCTGCGTCCGGGGCACATGCGGAGAGAGCTAAATCTCCACCACCTGTCCCGGCTGCATCGCCACGAACCGCTCCTGCGGAATCTTCGCCGCATCGAGAGCCTCGACCAGCGCCTTCGCCGGCGCATCGATCGCCTCATCCGTCAACTGGAACGTGCCATGGTGATGCCCGAGCGCGGCCTCGGCGCCGCAATCGGCCAGCGCCTTCACCGCGTCCTCTGGGTTCATGTGCTGGTCGCGCATGAACCAGCGCGGCTCGTAGGCGCCGATGGGAAGGATGGCGAGGCGCAGCTTGCCGTGCTTCTCGGCGACGCGGCGAAAATGCCGGCCATCGCCATAGCCGGAATCGCAGACGACGTAGATTTTCCCGGCCGGCGTCTCCAGGACGAAACTCGCCCATAGCGCCTTGTTGCGATCGAACATGCCGCGCGCCGTCCAGTGCCGGGTCGGCACCAGATGCGCGGCAATGCCGCTGCCGAGCTCGACGCGGTCATGCCAGTCGAACGCCTCGACCTTGATGCTGGGATCCCAGCTGCGCATCGTGACGTCGTTGCCGAGCGGGGTGACCACGCGCGGGGCAAAATTCTTGGTGAGCCGCGACAGCGTCGCGATGTCGAGATGATCGTAGTGCCCGTGCGAGACCAGCACGACGTCGATCTTCGGCAGCTTCTCGAAGGCGATGCCGGGATCGTTGTGCCGCTTCGGCCCGGCGAAGGCGACCGGCGACACCCGCATCGACCAGACCGGATCGACCAGGATGTTGAGGCCGCCGGCCTGGATCAGCCAGCTGGCGTGGCCAACGAAGGAGAGTCGCACCTTGTCGCCGTCGACCCGCTCCGGCGGGGTGTCGGCGTGGGGGCTGGGGGCCCAATCCGGCCATGCCGCACGCTGGCGCTTGCCGCCCAATTGCCAACGCAGCACCTCACGCAGCGATTTCGGCGGGGCTCCGTCCGGATCGAAAAAGGTGAGGCCGTCGAAATGATCGGAGACCGGGCCGTCATAGGTCTTCATGCGGGACATCCAGAGCGAGGGAGCACCGACCAGGGCGCCGGCCCCGGCAAACAGTCCGAACAGGCGGCGGCGGGTGATCGGCACGGGGGTTTCAGCGGTGGTAACGGAGGCGGGTCATCAAGTGTATATGGGCGGCTCCCGGCGAAAAGGAACCGGCAGCCGAAAAGGGCCTCTTTTCAGGCTCTTGCCCTGGCAACGTCGCCCCGGCACCCTAACTTTCCTTGACTTTTGGGCAGGAGCGGCGTTTAACCCCGCCACTTTCTCGGAAAGGCTTTCTTTTCGACCCGCCGACCGGCCCTGGAGGCCGGAGGTCAACGCCCGACAGCGCTGTGCGCCCTCGGGCGCAAAGGTGTTTGGAAGATCGTTTGGCCCGAGGAAGCGGTCATCCCCCGCGAAGGCGGGGGATCCAGTACTCCGAAGTGGCTCGGCTCGAACCGAGGTGCTGCGGCGTACTGGATGCCCCGCCTGCGCGGGGCATGACAGCGGAGAATAACGGCGCCTCTTACCGGGGGCCAGCAACAGGACAACTTCATTGTTCGACAATCTGTCGGAACGGCTTGGCGGAATTCTCGATCGTCTGACGGGGCGCGGTGCGCTGACCGAAAAGGACGTCGATGCCGCGATGCGCGAGGTGCGCCGCGCGCTGCTGGAGGCTGACGTCGCGCTCGAAGTGGTCCGCAGCTTCACCGAGCGCGTCCGCGAGCAGGCGATCGGCGCCACCGTCGTCAAGTCGGTCACCCCCGGCCAGATGGTGGTCAAGATCGTCCATGACGAGCTGGTCAATACGCTGGGCAGCGAAGGCCAGACCATCGACGTCAATTCCGTGCCGCCGGTGCCGATCATGATGGTCGGCCTGCAAGGCTCCGGCAAGACGACCACCACCGCAAAGCTCGCCCGCCGCCTGGTCCAGCGCGACAAGCGCAAGGTGCTGATGGCCTCGCTCGACGTCTATCGTCCGGCGGCGATGGAGCAGCTCGCCGTGCTCGGCCGCGACCTCGACATTCCGACGCTGCCCATCGTCGCCGGACAGCAGCCGCCGCAGATCGCCAAGCGCGCGCTGGAAGCCGGCAAGCTCGGCGGCTACGACGTCGTGCTGCTCGACACCGCCGGCCGCACCACGCTCGACGAAGACATGATGGCGGAAGCGGCCGCGATCAAAGCCGCGGCCAATCCGCACGAAGTGCTGCTGGTCGCGGACAGCCTCACCGGCCAGGACGCCGTGAATCTCGCGCGCTCGTTCGACCAGCGCGTCGGCCTCACCGGCATCGTGCTGACGCGCGTCGATGGCGACGGCCGCGGCGGCGCCGCGCTGTCGATGCGCGCCGTCACCGGCAAGCCGATCAAGCTGCTCGGCACCGGCGAAAAGACCGACGCGCTGGAGGATTTCCACCCCGATCGTATCGCCGGCCGCATCCTCGGCATGGGCGACGTGGTCTCGCTGGTCGAGCGCGCCGCCGCCAACATCGACGCCGAGAAGGCCGCGCGCACCGCCGAGCGCATGCGCAAGGGTCAGTTCGACCTCAACGACATGCGCGAGCAGCTGTCGCAGATGTCGAGCATGGGCGGCATCAGCGGCCTGATGGGCATGATGCCCGGCATCTCCAAGATGAAGAACCAGATCGCGGCCGCCGGCATCGACGACAAGATTTTGAAGCGCCAGGTCGCAATCATCGATTCCATGACCCGCGACGAGCGCCGTCATCCCGACCTGCTCAAGGCCAGCCGCAAGAAGCGCATCGCCGCCGGCAGCGGCCAGAGCGTCGAGCAGGTCAACAAGCTGCTGAAGATGCACCGGAACATGGCCGACGTGATGAAGGCCATGGGCTCGGGCAAGCGCGGCCCGCTCGCCGGCATCGCGCAGGCGATGGGCTTCGGCGGCGGCATGAAGATGCCGTCTCCGGAAGAGATGAAGGCCATGCAGGAGAAGATGCAGAGCGGCGGCGGCCAGGGCCTGCCCAGCCTGCCGAAGGATCTGCCGCCCGGTCTTCGCTCGGGCCTGCCGAATGTGCCGGGGCTCACGGGCCTCAGCGGCAAGCCGACCCTTCCGGGGCTCGGCGGCTTTCCCGGCAAGAAGAAATGAGGAATTCGTCGCACGGGATCGCACCGGTCTCGCGCGACGCGGAAATATCAATCAACCGAACAAAACGTACTTTGAAGGAGAACTGAATGTCCGTCGTTATCCGCCTCGCCCGCGCAGGCACCAAGAAGCGTCCCGTCTATCACGTCGTCGTCGCCGATTCGCGCTTCCCGCGCGACGGCCGCTTCATCGAGCGTCTTGGCTATTTCAACCCGCTGCTGCCGAAGGACAACGAGACCCGCCTCAAGCTCGACATGGACAAGGTGAAGGCCTGGCTCGCCAAGGGCGCGCAGCCGTCGGACCGCGTGGCACGTTTCCTCGACGCCGCCGGCGTCAAGAAGCGCGAAGCGCGCAACAATCCCGAAAAGGCCGTGCCGCGCAAGGAGCGCAAGGCGCAGGCCGAAGCCGCCGCGAAGGGCTAAGGCCGGATCATGTCGGCGCTGGTCTGCGTCGCGCGGATCGGCGCCGCGCATGGGGTGCGCGGTGCGGTCAAGCTGTGGACCTTCACGGAAGATCCCTTTGCCGTGAAGCGCTATGGCCCGCTGCTGTCCAAGGACGGCAAGCGCCAGTTCGAAGTCGCACAAGCGCGCGAGGCGAAGGATCATCTGGTCGCGACGTTCAAGGGCGTCACGACCCGCGATGAGGCCGAGCGCCTCAACGGCATCGAGCTCTACGTCGCGCGCGACAAGCTGCCCGCGACGGACGAGGACGAATATTACCACACCGATCTGATCGGGCTCGCCGCCGTCACCACGGACGGCGATGCGCTCGGCCGCGTGCTCGCGATCCACAATTTCGGCGCCGGCGACATCATCGAGATCGCCCCGCCCAAGGGTGCGACGATGCTGCTGCCGTTCTCGAACGCGGTGGTGCCGGAGGTCGATCTTGCCGGCGGCCGTGTGGTGATCGCGCTGCCGCAGGAGATCGAGGCCGAGGAGGAGCGGGGCGAAGCTCTCTCCACGGGTCGTCCCCGCGAACGCGGGGACCCATAACCACAGGCCAACATTTTTCGCTAAGCTGTTTGCTCCAGCCATCGCAAAATGACGTGCGGTGGTTATGGATCCCGGGCTCGCGCTTCGCGCGCCCCGGGATGACGAGAACTGAGATCCGATGACCAATCCCTCCCCCTGGCGCGCAACCGTGCTGACGCTGTTTCCGGAGATGTTTCCGGGGCCGCTGGGCGTAAGCCTTGCCGGCCGGGCGCTGGCGTCCGGGCTCTGGCAGCTCGAGGCGCGGGACATCAGGGCCTCCGCCACCGACCGCCACCGCAGCGTCGACGACACCCCGGCCGGCGGCGGCCCCGGCATGGTGCTGCGGGCCGATGTCCTGGCGGCGGCCATCGATGCGGCGGAGGCAGGACCCGAACGGCCACGCCTGCTGATGAGCCCGCGCGGTCGGCCATTGACCCAGGCCCGTGTCCAGGAGCTCGCCTGCGGGCCCGGCCCGCTGATCGTCTGCGGGCGCTTCGAGGGGGTGGACCAGCGGGTCATCGACAAGCGGGGGCTGGAGGAGATCTCGATCGGCGATTACGTGCTGTCCGGGGGCGAAATCGCTGCGTTAGCCCTGATCGACGCCTGCGTCCGGCTGTTGCCGGGGGTGATGGGCAAGGAGGCCTCGGGAACCGAGGAAAGCTTCTCCGAGGGCCTGCTGGAATACCCGCAATACACCCGCCCGCAGCTGTTCGAGGGGGCTCCGATCCCGGAGGTGCTGACCTCCGGCGACCACGCCAAGGTCGCGGCCTGGCGGCGGGCGCAATCGGAGGCGCTTACCGAGGCCCGGCGGCCTGATTTATGGGCCCGGATCCCGCCGAAGCCGGCGAATCGGGCCGGGCGCCAAAAAACGCCAAAAAACAAGACAGACGGGTGACAAACGCTCCGGCTTGCCTTATAGGAGCGGCCAAATCCGCAATGGCTGGATAGACGAATTTTGCGCAGCCCCCCGTTTCCAGGGCTGGGCGCGCCGATGGAGATTTACCCATGAACCTGATCAAGCAGCTCGAGCAAGAGCAATTCGACAAGCTGTCCGCCGGCAAGGACATTCCGGAATTCGGTCCCGGCGACACCGTGATCGTCAACGTGAAGGTCGTCGAAGGCGACCGCACCCGCGTGCAGGCCTATGAAGGCGTCTGCATCGGCCGTTCCGGCGGTGGCCTCAACGAGAGCTTCACCGTGCGCAAGATCTCCTACGGCGAGGGCGTGGAGCGCGTGTTCCCGGTGATGTCGCCGATGATCGACTCGATCAAGGTGGTGCGCCGCGGCAAGGTGCGTCGCGCCAAGCTCTATTACCTCCGCAACCTGCGCGGCAAGTCGGCCCGCATCGTCGAGAAGACCGAGCACGCCAAGGCTGCCGTCAACGAGTAAGCCTCGCTGCTCCATGCGAGTTTCGAAAGCGCGGGGCTCGGCTCCGCGCTTTTTTGTTGGGCGGATACCCCTTTCCCGCCCTCGTCATTGCGAGCGCAGCGAAGCAATCCAGAGTCTTTCCACGGCGGGATTCTGGATTGCTTCGTCGCAAGGGCTCCTCGCAATGACGGTGCCGCTAGGCTCTCGCGCTTTGACTTCCGCGTGCTATATAGCCTCTAGAATGTTTCCAGATCCGACCAGCTTCGCCCCTGCCAAGCGCATCGTCATCGACGATCGCTCGCGGCTGCCTGGGCGGTTCTTCGGCCGCTTCGCGACCTCGGCAACGTCAGAGCTTATTCGCGCAGCCTGAAAGGCTGCGCTGACGATTTTGTTGCCCGCGCGCACTCGCGCACATCCGCTACCAACATTCTTCGGAGCTGACGCTCATGTCCAAGCCGACCACATTGTACGACAAGATCTGGAACGACCATCTGGTGCACGAAGCCGAGGACGGCACCTGCCTGCTCTATATCGACCGCCATCTGGTGCACGAGGTGACCTCGCCGCAGGCGTTCGAAGGCCTGCGCGCCACAGGGCGCAAGGTTCACGCGCCGGAGAAGACGCTCGCCGTCGTCGACCACAACGTGCCGACCACCGATCGCACCAAGCCGAATCCCGATCCGGAGAGCATCGAGCAGATCAAGGCGCTGGCCGAGAACGCCAAGGAATTCGGCATCGAATATTACAACGAGTTCGACAAGCGCCAGGGCGTCGTCCACGTCATCGGCCCCGAGCAGGGCTTCACCCTGCCCGGCACCACCATCGTCTGCGGTGACAGCCACACCTCGACGCATGGCGCGTTCGGGGCGCTCGCGCACGGCATCGGCACGAGCGAGGTCGAGCACGTGCTGGCGACGCAGACGCTGATCCAGAAGAAGGCGAAGAACATGCGCGTCACCGTCGACGGCAAATTGCCGGACGGTGTCACGGGCAAGGACATCATCCTAGCCATCATCGGCGAGATCGGCACCGCGGGCGGCACCGGCTACGTGCTGGAATATGCCGGCGATGCGATCAGTGCGCTCAGCATGGAAGGCCGCATGACGGTCTGCAACATGTCGATCGAAGGCGGCGCCCGCGCCGGTCTCGTCGCGCCCGACCAGAAGGCGTTCGACTTCCTGCGCGGCCGCCCGAAGGCTCCGAAGGGCGCGGACTGGGATGCGGCCATGCGCTATTGGGAGAAGCTGCGCTCCGACGACGGCGCGCATTTCGACAACGAGCTGCGTCTCGACGCTGCCAAGCTGCCCCCGATCGTGACCTGGGGCACTTCGCCTGAGGACGTCGTCTCCGTGACCGGCATCGTGCCGGACCCCGACAAGATCGCGGACGAAGCCAAGCGTCTCTCCAAGCATCGCGCGCTGAAATACATGGGCCTCACCGCGGGAACGAAGATCACCGACATCAAGGTCGACCGCATCTTCATCGGCTCCTGCACCAATGGCCGCATCGAGGACCTGCGCGCGGCCGCGAAGATCGCGGAAGGCAAGCACGTCTCCGGGCACGTCAACGCCATGGTCGTGCCGGGCTCCGGCATCGTGAAGGAGCAGGCCGAAGCCGAGGGTCTCGACAAGATCTTCATCAAGGCCGGTTTCGAATGGCGCGAGCCGGGATGCTCGATGTGCCTCGCCATGAACCCGGACAAGCTGGCCCCGGAAGAGCGCTGCGCCTCGACCTCGAACCGCAACTTCGAGGGCCGCCAGGGCTTCAAGGGCCGCACGCACCTCGTCTCGCCGGCGATGGCGGCGGCGGCGGCAATCGCCGGCCACTTCGTCGATATCAGGGACTGGCGCTAAGCCAGTTCTGCAAATTGTAGCGATCGCGGCAAACCGCCGTTAATCGATCGCCTGACACTCTCGTCCTCGCGATGATTTCGCGAGGACGCGCAGCGATGGCCAACAAGCCTGAATATGTCGACCTGATCAGCGAGGCCACGCGCCAGCATCGCCGGCGCGCCGCGCCGCTGCGCATCGTCGCCGAGCCTGAGGTCGAGGAGACCTCGAAGCTCAGCCGCTGGCCGCCGGCGATGTTCAAGCAATGGAAGTTCGAGAACCTGGCGCGGTGGAAGGCTTCGTCGTGGAAGCTGAAGGACTGGCTGTAGCCGCGTTCCGAGCGTATTCCGGTCATCCACGATCTTCATGCGCGCGCTCCAAGAACAGGGTGCGGCGGCGAGAGGAGTTTTGGAAATGACCGTCTACGCGATTGCACAATTGAAGATGACCGACCGCGCGGCCTATGACCGCTACCAGGCGCGTTTCTTCGATGTGTTCAGGAAGTTCAATGGACGGCTGCTCGCGGCCGATGAGCATCCGCGCGTGCTCGAAGGGGCGTGGCCGCACGACAAGCTCGTCATGATGTCGTTTCCGGACGAGGCCGCCTTCCTCGCCTTCTCGAACTCACCCGACTACGAGGAGATTTCGCGCGACCGCAAGGCCGGCGCGCAGGCGACCGTGCTGCTGGTGCAGGGATTCGCCGGCTAGCAACTCACCAGAACGGGCCGTAGCCGAACACGAAGGGTGCGGGCACGCCGTAGGGATAGGGCCGATAGCGGACAGGCCGCGCGTAATAGTGCGGATCGCGGCGCACGAGGGGCGGCACGACGTAGGTTCGGGCAGGCCGCCGCGCATCTAAAACCGCGATCCCCGCCGAGGCCTCCGGGATCGCCACTCTGTTAGCCGCGAAAGCACGCGGCAGGCCGGCTGCAAGCACGACAGCAACGGCCCATGCAGTCCATCTTGCCATGATCACCCCACCGGGCTCCCGCGCTGCGCGCCGGCTCAGCCGCGGCGCCAGTAGCAGCTCACACGCGGCACGATCACCGTGCCGCTCGGCCGAAATTCCTGCACATAGGTCGCGTTGCAGACGCGGACCGCGTCGGGACCGGGATTGTAGCGCGGATAGACGCCGTCAGGCGCGTAATAGGGTGTGACGCGCAGGCGCGCGGGCGGCCGCTTGCGCGGCGGCGGGATGTCGTCCGGTGAGGCCGCCTGCGCCAGCCTGACACCGGGGGCCGCCGTCTGCGCCTCCGCGCCGACGCAAAATTGCGAAAACAACCCCATGCACAGTAGCGTCAGCGCTGTTTTTGCTCGCATTTTTTCGTCCACCTGAACCCTCTGTTCGAGCCCCACGCTCCCCGTTTTGGCGGCGCCCGTCAACCTCGCCGCGCTTATAAAGCGGGATGCATCGCCAAGAAACCCGCGCTAAGACAAGCCCATGTGGACGGAATTGAAAGCGCCCTCGCTGGCCGAGATGGAAGCGACCGCGCACGAGATTTTCGAGGGCCTGCCGGCGGAGTTTCGCGCCCTCTGCAAAGGCGTGATCATCCGCGTCGACGACTTCCCGACCGAGGAGGTCCTGGACGAGATGGACTGCGAGAGCGAGTTCGACCTGCTCGGCCTGTTCCAGGGCGTCGGCCTGCCGCAGCAGAGCCTCGGCGACGTGGCGCGGCTGCCCAACATGGTCTGGCTCTACCGCCGGCCGATCCTGGATTATTGGGCCGAGCACGACGAAAGCCTCGGTCACATCGTCCGCCACGTCCTGATCCACGAGATCGGCCACCATTTTGGTCTGTCGGACGGCGATATGGAAGCGATCGAGGCGCGGGCGGAGTGACGGGTGGTAGCCGCACTGAAGGTGCGCTCCCTCCCCCGCTTGCGGGGGAGGGTTGGGGAGAGGGTGTCGCTGCAACGGGACAATCCCCCAGAGGAGAGAACCCTCACCCCAGCCCTCTCCCGCAAGCGGGAGAGGGAGCGCACCTCCTCCGTGGCTTGACCCCGTCAAGCAAACTAGCCCTGCCGATTTCGGCCCTAGGATTCCCGCCCCGATCGCGATAAATACCCGTTCCTCCAGACCCACCCGGGAAAGCGCAACCATGGACAAGTTCACCACGCTGGAAGGCGTCGCGGCGCCGCTGAAGATCATCAATGTCGACACCGACATGATCATTCCGAAGCAGTACCTCAAGACCATCAAGCGGACCGGCCTTGGCAAGGGGCTCTTCTCCGAGCAGCGCTACAAGGACGACGGCAGCGAGAACCCGGACTTCGTGCTCAACCAGCCCGCCTATCGCAACGCGAAGGTGCTGGTGGCCGGCGACAATTTCGGCTGCGGCTCGAGCCGCGAGCACGCGCCCTGGGCGCTGCTCGACTTCGGCATCCGCTGCGTGATCTCGACCTCGTTCGGCGACATCTTCTACAACAACTGCTTCAAGAACGGCATCCTGCCGATCCGCGTCTCCCAGGAAGACCTCGACAAGCTGTTCGACGACGCCGAGCGCGGCGCCAACGCGACGCTGACGATCGACCTGCCGAACCAGGAGATCCGCGGCCCCGACGGCGGCAAGGTCAAGTTCGAGATCGATCCGTTCCGCAAGCACTGCCTGATCAACGGCCTCGACGACATCGGCCTCACCATGGAGAAGAAGGCCTCGATCGACTCTTACGAGGACAAGCTCAAGCGCGAACGCGCCTGGGCCTGAGATCGCTCTCTGCTTCGAGCCCCGGTGCGGTCAGCGCCGGGGCTTTTTCTTTTTCTTTGCCTTCGTTATCCCTATAGCTTCGCCGCATGCTGCCCGAGATCGTCACCTTCTGGCATGGCCCGATGGACGCACTGCGCCAGACCTGTCTGCGCTCGCAGCTCGCTGCCGGCCACAAGGTCACGGTCTACAGCTTTGATCCCATTCCCGGCCTGCCGGCGGGCGTCGCCAATGCGGAAGCCGAGGCGATCCTGCCGCACGCGTTCTCCGAACGGCTGCGGCCGCCGCAGCCGGACGGCAGCTGGCGCGACTGGACCATTCTGCAGTTCAGCGACTTCTTCCGCATGAAGCTGATGGCGAAGGGCCTCGGCCTCTGGCTCGATGCCGACGTGCTGCTGCTCAAGCCGGTGGAGATCGATCCGGCAAAGCCCTACTTCGCCTGGGAGCGGCCGCGCCAGCTCGGCAATTCCGTGATCTATCTGCCGCCCGGGCACGGCATCGTCGCCGCCTTCGAGGAGCTGATGGAGCAGGAGGAGCTGACGCCGGACTGGCTCTCCGTGCGCCACCGCGTCACCTTCATGATGCGCCGCCTGCGCGGCGGCTCCAATCGCCTCGCGGACATTCGCGTCGCGATCTACGGGCCCGCGGCACTGACCGCGCTGGCGCGCCGCACCGGCGAGCTGGCATGCGCGCTGCCGAAGCAATCGTTCTACGCCGTGCATGCCGAGCCGAAACTGTTCTTCGATCCCTCCAGCTATCTCGGCCTCGTCACCAACCCCGAGATCATCGGCCTGCACATCTCGCCCAAGGGCCGTGGCGGCGAAAAGCCGATTCCGGGCAGCCTGTATGCCTGGGCGACGGAGCGGTTTGCGTAGCTCTCGTGGCCCGGACGCAGCGCAGCGCTTCTTCAGCGGTGCGCTGCAGAGCCGGGGCCCAGCACAGCGGTGAGATGGGTCCCGGCTCTGCGCAGCAGCGTTGCACGCTGCAGCGCGTCCCGGACACGAGACCGCTTTTCACCACCCCCAATTTGATCCAGCGCAACGCGCCCCTGCAACATTGTGCTTAATTCGCTCCAATTCCGCCGTCCGAAGGAGCTTTCCATGAGCACCGCAAGCAGGCCTTATCCCATCGTCCAGGATCTCATCGAGTCCTTTGCCGACTGGTTGAAACACCGCCGCGAGATCAGCGAGATGCGTCAGCTCGATCGCGCCGATTTCGACCGGATCGCGAACGACTTGCGGATCGCGCCCGACGATCTCGAGGAGCTGGTCCGCCACGGCAAGCATTCTGCCGACGAGCTGCCCAAGATGCTGGAACAGCTCGGCATCAGCGCCGATGGCCTCGGCCGCGCGCAGCCGCTGCTGCTCCGCGACCTGGAGCGGGTGTGCTCGCTGTGCAACCACAAGGGACAGTGCGACCGCGATCTCGCCGACGGCACCGCCGCGGAGCATTACCACGACTATTGCGCCAATGCCTCGACCCTGGAGTCGCTCGAGCGCACCGACGTCGCGCCGCGCTGAGGCGCGTCGCGTAGGAACTTATTTGCCGGCGACGAAATAGAAGTCCTGCCGGCCAGAGATCGAGCCGTAGCTGAACGGCTTTTGCCTGCGGCCGGTTGCTTCCATGACGTCGTCGCGAACGAAGTCGAACAGCCTGCGGACTTCGAGGCCCGGCGTCGGAACGTTCTTGACGAAGGCGGCTGCGAACGGACTGTTGCTCCCGTCGCCGTCGAGCGCGGTCTCGCCATCCTTGGCGGCATAGACCACCAGCGTGCCCGCCTCCGGCTCGACGGGGGCGAGACCTCGCGACACCGAACGCGACGCGACGGTCATCGTGCGCTTCATCTGGGCTGCGAACGGATTATCCCGGCAGGCATCGAGGATGACGAGGCGCAGCTTCCTGGCGCGCTCCGCAGCATTGAGAACCTGATCGACCGGCACGGCTTCAAACGCGATTTCGCGATCCGCCGCGATCTTCGCATCCGTCGGGATGAGATAATTGATTCCGCCGACCTCCATGCCGTGTCCGGCATAATACACGACGGCCCAGTCCGCCGTCTCCGCACGTGCCGCGAACTCGCGCAAGGCATTCACCAGGGCATCCTTGCGCAGATCGGTCAGCAGCGTGACGGCTTCGAATCCGGTGAGCCTCAGCACGTCGGCGACGAGGCTTGCATCGCGCACGGGGTTTGGCAGGACGGCGACGTTTTCATAGGCCGCGTTGCCGATGACGAGAGCGATGCGGCGATCCGTGTTCGCAGCCCCGGGCACCGCGACAAGCGGAGCGACGCCGCTCTTCTCCACCAGGATCGTTGCCGGTCGCGGCGAAGGCAGGACGGCAAGCCGCTCCCGTGCCTTGTCCAGGGCCCATCTCGTGGCGGTATTTCTGAGGCCAAGCGTGGCGTTGAAGTCGGCCCTCGCATTGGCGAAATCGCCGCGCTTCTCGTAGACCAGTCCGCGGTTGAGATAGGCGTTCGCATAGGTGGAATCCGCGCGGATCGCTTCGGTGTAGTCGGCGATGGCACGATCGGTCTCCCCCTTGCGGCCATAGGCGTTGCCGCGGTTGAAATACGCGTTCGCATTGGTCGGCTGCAGGCGCACAGCTTCGGTATAGTCAGCGATGGCGCGATCGGTGTTGCCCTTGTTGCTGTAGGCATTGCCCCGGTTGTAATAGGCGTTCGCGTAGGTGGGATCGAGCCGGATCGTCGCCGAATAGTCCGCGATCGCACGCTCCGTATCGCCCTTGCTGCTGTAGGAATTGCCGCGATTGTAATAGGCATTCGCGTGCGCCGGATCGAGCCGGATCGTCGCGGTGTAGTCGGCTATGGCGCGGTCGGCATCGCCGTAGGCGGCATAAGCGTTTCCGCGGTTGTAATACGCGTTCGCGTCCCGGGAATCTCGCCGGATCGCCTCGGAAGCTGTGGCAATCGCAGCGTTCGACTCGGCTTTGACGCGGTCGTTGGCGGCTGCAGGCCCGGCGAGAACAAGAAGTGCAAGGCAATAAAGTAATTTGCGAAGCATATGAAAGCCCACGCGCGATATCGAGGACTGGGAGCGTTAATTAAGCGACGCAGATTTACCGAAGCAACCTCCCGGATTGTGTGATCTAAATCACAGGAATGCGGCCGCACCAGGCATCGGCGGCCGCAACTGCATCCTGGATATCCGTGGCGGCTTGATCAAGCCCGCGCCGCCATCGCGGCGGCTTCCGCCGCCGCGCGCTGCATGCTGGTCGACATCTCGTTCGTCACGGTGCTCTGCTCCTCGATCGCCGCGGCCGTCGACGTCACGTATTCGCTGACGTTGTTGATGGCCTGCTTGATCGCGCCGAGCGCGCTGACGACGTCGCCGGAGATGCCGTTGAGGCTGCCGATCTCCGCGCCGATCTTGTCGGTGGCCTGCTTGGCCTGGTTGGCGAGGCTCTTGACCTCCGAGGCGACCACCGCGAAGCCGCGGCCGGCTTCGCCCGCGCGCGCCGATTCGATCGTGGCGTTGAGCGCGAGCAGGTTGATCTGTCCGGTGATGTTGTTGATCAGCTCGACGATGCCGCTCATCGCCTGCGCGGCTTCCGTGAGGCGCTGCGCCTGCGCGTCCGCGGTGGCGACCTGATCCACCGCGCTCATCGCGGTCTCGCGCGATTTGGTCATCGCCTCGGAGATCTCCCGCACCGAGGCGTTGAGCTCCTCCGACCCCGCGGCGACCGATTCCATCATGCCGCGCACGCGCTCGTTGCCCATGCGGACCAACACCTGCCTGGTGACGTCGGTGGCGTATTTGACGACCTTGAACGGCTTGCCGTTGAGATCCATGATCGGATTGTAGGAGGCCTGGATGTAGACCTCCTTGCCGCCCTTGCCGATGCGCTTGTATTCGGCCGCCTGGTATTCGCCGCGGTTGAGCGCCGCCCAGAACTCGCGATAGGCGCTGCCGTCGCGCTCGCTGGGCTCGACGAACATGCTGTGATGATGGCCCTTGATCTCGGCCAGCGAATAGCCCAGCGCGCCGAGGAAGTTGGCGTTCGCGGTGATGATCGTGCCGTCCATGTTGAACTCGATCACGGCCTGGGCCTTGTCGATCGCCGCGATCTGGCCGGCGAGATCGGCGTTCTTCAGCTTCTCCGCGGTCACGTCGGTCGCGAACTTGACGACGCCGAAGGGCTTGCCGGTCTCGTCGAGCAGCGGGTTGTAGGAGGCGAGGATCCAGATCTCGCGGCCGCCCTTGCCGATGCGCTTGAACTCGCCGGACTGGTATCCGCCGCGGTTGAGCTTGGCCCAGAACTCGCGATAGGCGGCGCCGTTGCGCTCGGCCTCGGCGACGAACAGGCTGTGGTGCTTGCCCTCGATCTCGGACAACGAATAGCCGAGCGCCTTGCAGAAATTCTCGTTGGCACTGACGATGGTACCGTCGAGCCTGAACTCGATCACGGCCTGGGCGCGGCCGATGGCGGCGATCTTCGAAGCATCCGTCATGCTGCGGATCTTCTTCGCGGTGATGTCGGTCGCGATCTTGGCGACCATCACCGTCTTGCCGTTGCCGTCGAGCACCGGATTGTAGGATGCCTCGATCCAGACCTCGCGGCCATCCTTCGCGATCCGCTTGAATTCCCGCGCCTGATACTCGCCACGGTTCAATCCGGCCCAGAACGCCTTGTACTCGGCGCTGTCGCGCTGGTCGGCCGGCACGAACATGGAATGATGCTTGCCCTGGATCTCGTCGAGCCGATAGCCGAGGGCGTCGAGGAAGTTCTTGTTGGCCGTGACGATCGTGCCATCAAGGTTGAACTCGATCATGGCCTGCGAGCGGCCGATCGCATCAATCCGGGCTTGGGCATCGGGGCGGGTTTTACGGCCGAACATTTTGATAGCTCCGAAATTGATGCTCGTCTGCAGCGCGTGCGCGTGCAGACCGTTGCAATATTCATGATCTGACTCGGAATCCCGTGCGGACAATCGTTCGTCCGCTCCGCGACCCCGCACCATGCAGGAGGTATACGAATCGAATTATCAGAGTATTTGTCCGATCGAAGACACAATGGCCGGATTCTGCCAGTGCGATTAACCGGCCGGAGACATCCGGAGCCTTGCTGACACGCCGAGGCCTTGAATTGCGAACGCCGGCCTAAGATCGCTATCGGTATTCGGCAACGATGTGCATCGATCAATCATCCTTCCCTGCGCGACCGGGCATGTGCACAGGTCCAGACAATTTGTCGCATCCGATGCAAGTGCGCGCTCCAGGAAGACTCAAGCTGCGCCTGGCGACATCGATGCAATTTCCAATTGGTAGCGCCCGAATGGCGATGCACTAACTTCTCTCGTCAGAGGTTTCTGATTTGGGCTCCGTTTCTTTTCTCGACCGGTATCCATTGCTTCAGTCCCGCGACAGCGAGTTCGCACGCGACCGGCTGTTCGCCACGTATGGCGCCGACCGCTTCGAAAAGCATGGCGGTGAGTTCGGCATCCAGGCCAACTTTGCCCGCTTGCAATCGATCGGTATCGCCTTCTGCGCGTATGAAGGTGCAGCGTCGCTGTCCTTTCCCGAATCCTCGATCCTCCGCCAGTTCTTCTCCATTCAGGGTGCCGCGACTTTCAGGACCAAAGGACAGGGCCGGCCGATCTCGGCTTGGAGTCCGATCGTCTCCGGCGAAGCCAGGCTGGATCTCGACTTTGCGCCGGGCTACCGCCAGCTGGTGCTGAGAATGGAGGCCGACGCACTCGAGCGTTTGCTGAAGGGAATGCTCGGCGACAGCAGCGACGCGACACTGCGTTTCACGGAAGACGAAGCGGATCCGGCGGCAATGACGCAGGTGCGTCAGGACGTCTTCAGGTTTGCCGATGAGCTTGAGAAGTTCGGACGGGATTACTCGCCCATCGCCATCGCCGAGCTCGAGCGGGCGCTGATGGTCCGAGTCCTTCTGGCGCACCAGCACAATTTTACCGACCGGCTGCTGCGCCCCGTACCAGGCGCCAACCGGTCCGTCGTCGACATCGTGGAATCCTATATCGAGGCGCATTGGGACGAGCCTCTCGACCTGGAGAAGCTCGCGAGGATTGCCAATGTGAGCGTGCGGACGATTTTCCGCGAGTTCTCCGATGCCGGACGGGGATCACCCGGCCAGTGCGCGAGGCGTTTCAGGATCCAGCGGGCCGCGGAGCTGTTGCGGCGGCCCGACGAGCAGACCAGCGTCGTTGCCGTGGCGTTCAGATGCGGCTTCCAGAATCTCGGCCGCTTCGCCTCGGAATATCGGCAAGCCGTCGGCGAGCTGCCGTCCGAAACGCTGAGGAATGCGAGAAGACGGCAGTGACGCGGCGACGCTGCCGCTGAATTCGCAGCGAAGCCGCCTCAACCCTTCCCCATCGCAGCGATCGCGTCCGCGATGGCGATCGTGCGCCTGGCCATGTCGGCGTGCAGGCGCTCCACCATCGCACCATCGAGGCGGATCGCGCCGCGCGAGGCGTTCTCCGGCAGCTCGAACGCCGCGATGATTTTTCGCGCGCGCGCAACCTCCTCCTCGGGCGGGGTGAAGATCGCGTTGCAGGCGTCGATCTGCGAAGGATGGATCAGGGTCTTGCCGTCGAAGCCGAGATCGCGGGCTTGCGCGCATTCGGTGGCGAAGCCGTCGGGGTTGGCGATGTCGCTGTAGGGGCCGTCGAGGATCTCGAGGCCGTGAGCGCGCGTCGCCAGGATGCAATGCGTGATCATCGGAAGCATCGCGGCGCGGCCGGGCAGCATCCTGATCCGCGTCTCGCGCGAGATGTCGTTGGGGCCGAACACGAAGCCGGAGAGACGCCGCGACGGATCGCGCCCGGCCTCGGCCAGCTCCTCCGCATGCAGCACGGCGCGCGCGGTCTCGATCATGGCCCAGACCTTCACCGTCGGCGCGGCGCCAAGCTCGGTGAGGCGGAGGCCGATGGTGTCGAGATCCTCGATGCTTGAAACTTTTGGAACCAGAATGCCGTCAGGCGAGGCCTTGGCGGCCATGGCGACGTCGTCGGCCCACCAGGGCGTATCGAGGCCGTTGGTCCGGATCAGGATCTCGCGCTTGCCAAAACCCTTGGCTGCGATCGCGGCGGCGATGCCGTCGCGCGCCATGGCCTTGGCGTCGGGGGCAACGGAATCTTCCAGGTCCAGGATCAGGCCGTCGGCGGCGAGGTGACGCGCCTTTTCCAGCGCACGAGGATTGGAGCCGGGCATGAACAGATGGCTGCGGCGCGGGCGGGTCATGCGTGCGTTCCTTCCGGTTTCCTCGAACCTATTGTGGCCGGAGCCGATAGCATCTGGCCTGCTCATTCGAAAGGCTTGTTCGCTCCAGCGGTATATGATTAGGCATAGGCCATGATGACATTCCCGAAGCATTTGCTGGAAGGCTACAAGGCCTTCGCCACCCAGCGGCTGCCGACCGAGCAGAGCCGCTATCGCGAGCTGTCGGTAAAGGGGCAGTTCCCGGAAGTGATGGTGATCGGCTGCTGCGACAGCCGCGTCTCGCCCGAGGTGATCTTCGACGTCGGGCCGGGCGAATTGTTCGTCGTCCGCAACATCGCCAATTTGGTGCCGGTGTATCAGCCCGACGGCGCCGCCCACGGCGTCTCGGCGGCGCTGGAATATGCCGTGACGGTGCTGAAGGTGAAGCACATCGTCATCCTCGGCCACGCGCAATGCGGCGGCATCCGCGCCTTCGTCGACAAGATCGAGCCGCTGACGCCGGGCGACTTCATCGGCAAATGGATGCAGATGTTCATCAAGCCCGGCGAGGTGGTGGAGCAGCGCGACCACGAAACCATGGCGCAGTTCGTCGAGCGGATCGAGAAGGCCGCGGTGTTCCGCAGCCTGGAAAACCTGATGACCTTCCCGTTCGTGCGCAAGGCCGTGGAATCAGGCCAGATGCAGACCCACGGCGCCTATTTCGGCGTCGCGGAGGGATCGCTGTTCGTGCTCGACAAGGTCGCGAAGGAATTCAAGAACGCGAATGGTGAGTGACGCCGTCGTAGGGTAGGCAAAGCGGCAGCGTGCCCACCAATTCTTTCCTATAGCAAAGAGATGTTGGGCACGGCGCGCGAAGAGCGCGCCTTTGCCCACCCTACCGGCAGCGTCAGGCCGCCTGCTTCTTCGCGCTGATCAGCTTGCGGTTGATCAGCACTTCCGCGATCTGGATCGCGTTGAGCGCCGCGCCCTTGCGCAAGTTGTCGGACACGCACCACAGCACGAGGCCGTTCTCCACGGTGGCGTCCTCGCGGATGCGGCTGATGTAGGTGGCGTCCTCGCCGGCGGCCTCATACGGCGTGGCGTAGCCGCCGGGCTCCTGCTTGTCGATGACGAGGCAGCCGGGCGCCTTGCGCAGGATCTCGCGGGCCTCGTCGGCGCTGATCGGATTCTCGAACTCGATGTTGACGGCCTCGGAATGGCCGACGAAGACCGGCACGCGCACGCAGGTGGCGGTGAGCTTGATCTTGGGATCAAGAATCTTCTTTGTCTCCGCCATCATCTTCCACTCTTCCTTGGTGTAGCCGTCCTCCATGAAGACGTCGATGTGGGGGATGACGTTGAAGGCGATGCGCTTGGGGAATTTCTTCGCGACCAGTTCGTCGTTGGTGTAGACGGCCTTGGTCTGCGAGAACAATTCGTCCATCGCGTCCTTGCCGGCGCCCGAGACCGATTGATAGGTCGAGACCACGACGCGCTTGATGGTCGCCTTGTCGTGCAGCGGCTTCAGCGCCACAACGAGCTGGGCGGTCGAGCAGTTCGGGTTGGCGATGATGTTCTTCTTCTTGAAGCCTTCGGTCGCGGCCGCGTTGACCTCGGGCACGATCAGCGGCACGTCCGGATCCATGCGCCAGGCCGAGGAATTGTCGATCACCACAGCGCCGGCGGCGCCGATCTTCGGCGACCATTCCTTCGACACCGCGCCGCCCGCCGACATCAGGCAGATGTCGACGTCGGAGAAGTCGTAATGCTCGAGCGCTTTGACCTTCAGGGTGCGGTCGCCATAGGAGACCTCGACGCCCATGCTGCGCCGTGAGGCCAGGGCCACGACCTCGTCCGCGGGGAATTTGCGCTCATCCAGGATGTTGAGCATTTCCCGTCCGACATTGCCGGTCGCGCCGACGATAGCGACTTTGTAACCCATCGTTCACTCTCCGGTGAAAAAGCCCGTTCCCGAAGCTGACGCTTAAACAGGAAGAGCAGCGCTTCTATGCGAGAACCGGCCTCAAGACAACGTTAAGACCATGCCTTAGGGACGTGGATGCAGTCGCCCGAGGCCAGCACGGCCGCAATCTCGACCCGGACCAGCCTCCATCTGGCGCTGGCGGCGTTCGCCGACGAGGTCGTCGGCACGCTGGCGCGGCTGATCGCCTATGTGGGGGCGCTCGCGCTCTTTGCCATCCTTGGCCTTGCGGCGCTCGGCCAGCTGCCGGATCTGCGCGACGACGAGCTGGCGCCGAAACCCAGCTGGAGCGTGGCCGACCGCTCGCAGCCGGCCTTCGCCCTCAGCCGGCTTGATTCGTCAGAGAAAACAGCCTCTTACACCATCCTTCGACATCCCGAAGGGGGCCGCCGCGACGTCATGCGCTGGACCGGCGCGGCAGACAAGGTGTTGGCCGAGCTCGAGATTTACCGGGAGGGCGGCGAATTCGACGTGACCCGTCCTGCAGCAATGGACCTTGCCGTCCAAATGGGGTTGGACGCGGCAACCTCGCTTGAGCAGGCCGGCCTGATCGAGACGAAATTCGGCCCCGTAGCGCTGTTCCGGCCGACCGGCACGACGCCATCATGCCTCGGCTACCTCAAGCGCAGCGAGGAGCCCGCCTTGCAGATCTCCGGCTTCTCCTGCCAGGGCGACACCCTGCCCGCCCGGCGCGCCGCCATCGCCTGCACGCTGAACCGGCTGACGCTGTTGACCTCCAGCAACGAGCCGAAGCTGGCGGGCCTGTTCGCCCGGGCCGAGCTGAAGCGCCGGGCTTGCGACCTCCAGGGCTCGCCGGACTGGCTGCTGGGCGCCGCGAATGCGCAATTGCGCGGGGCGCTTTGAGCAGCATCAATCCCAAGTAGCTGGTATTGATGAAACTTTTGCCGGCGCCCACGATTATTCCGCGCCGGTGTGACCCAATAGACCTAGTTGCGCTGACCCCGGCCGGGCTAGTATGGGGTGAAATCGACTGGCGGTGCGCCGCTTGAAGGGGACGTGATGAGCTCGAAATTCTCTGCCAAATTGGCGACCTTGTTTGCTGCGGGCGCCGTGATTGCGATGTCCTCTGCCGTGTTCCTGGCGACGCCGGCCTCGGCCGACAATAAGACCAAGCGCTATGACGAGCGCGGCCGCCACTATTACGGCCCGAGCGGTCCCAACGCCGTCTACCAGCAGGGCCGCACCCGCATCTATGTCAGCAAGCGCTCCTGGCTCGACGGCGGCACCGAGGTCAATCCGGGCGACCGCAAGTACAGTGACTACGCCTTCCCGCCGGCCGTCGGCTACCCGTCCTTCGCCCGCGAGAATCTCAACCGCCCGATCGACCGCCAGCCGCTCTCGCCGCCGCAGGATGTCGGCGGCTATCCGCAGAATTTCCCGCTGTACTGAGCGACGGATTCTTCTCGAATCAAAATGGCCGGGCGAGAGCCCGGCCATTTTTGTTTGGGAAGGCGCGTAGAGCCTGTGAGCCATTTGGGCATTTGACATCAAAGTGGGGTGAGCGCCGGTCCCGTTGATGTCAGGACATCGGTATCGGATGTCGGGTATAGCTGTGCTGCCTATGCTTTTGCGAGCCGGTGTGGGGCGCGGTTCCTACGTCGGTGCTCAAGGCACAGGTGGGCAAGGCTGCTCCCGGCGGATCGGCCCGCACGGCCAGTCTACTCCAAAAGGCCGTCTCGAACCTCTCAAGGGTACAGGGTGGGCAAAGCGAAGCGTGCCCACCTTTTTATCAATCATCGAGAAATCGTGGGCACGGCGCTTAGGCGCCTTTGCCCACCCTACGAGACCTTGCGATGCGGCTACTGCGTAAGCCTCAACGCCCCGTGTCCATGTCGCCCTTCTCGCGCTGGCCGCTGAGCCAGAGTGCCAGCAGGGTCCAGAACGCGCCGGAGAGCAGATACGCACCCGATGCGATGACGCCGAGATTGGTGGCGAGCAGCAACGCGACCAGCGGCGCGAAGCCGGCGCCGAACAGCCAGGCCATGTCCGAGGTCAACGCCGAGGCGGTGTAGCGATAGGCCTGCTTGAAGTTCGAGGCGATCGCACCGGAGGACTGGCCGAAGGACAGGCCGAGCAGGATGAAGCCTATCACCATGTAGATCGTCTCGCCGAACGCGCCGGCGTCGAGCAGCTGCGGGGCAAAGCCGCTATAGATCGCGATCGCGATCGCCGATCCCATCAAGAGCGACTTGCGCCCGACGCGGTCGGCGATGATGCCCGAGGCCACGATCGCGCCGACGCCGAACACGGCGGCGACGATCTCGATGATCAGGAAGCGCACCGGGCTCTCGTGGGTGAACAGGAACACCCAGGACAGTGGAAACACCGTGACCATGTGAAACAGCGCGAAACTCGCGAGCGGCGCGAACGCGCCGAGCATGATGGTCTGGCCTTCGCGCGCGACCGTCTCGGAGATGCGCGCCGGCTGCAATTCCCGCGTTTCGAACAGCGTGGCATATTCCTCCGTCGTCACCATGCGCAGGCGCGCGAACAGCGCCACCACGTTGATGGCAAAGGCAACGAAGAACGGATAGCGCCAGCCCCAGTCGAAGAAATCGTCGGCCGACAGATTGCCGGCGAAATAGGCGAACAGCGCGCTCGCCACGATCAGTCCGAGCGGAGCGCCGAGCTGCGGCACCATCGCGTACCAGCCGCGCTTGGAGGGCGGTGCGTTCAGCGCCAGCAGCGAGGCCATGCCGTCCCAGGCGCCGCCCCAGGCGAGGCCCTGCGCGATGCGCGCCAGTGCCAGCAGCCAGATCGCGGCACCACCGATCTCGTGATAGCCGGGCAGGAATGCCAGCGCGACGGTCGCGGTGCCGAGCAGGAACAGCGCCGAGATCAGCTTGGCGGTCTTGCCGTAGGCACGGTCGACCGTCATGAAAATGACGGTGCCGATCGGACGCGCCATGAAGGCCAGCGCGAAGATCATGAAGGAATAGAGGGTGCCGGTCAGCTCGCTCGCGAACGGGAATACCAGGCGCGGGAATACGATCACCGAGGCGATCGCGAAAACGAAGAAGTCGAAGAATTCCGAGGTGCGGCCGATGATGACGCCGATGGCGATCTCGCCGGGGCTGGCCTGGTCATGGCCATGCTCGCCCGTGTGGAGGTCTGCCATTGCGGGGGTCTGTGCCGTCGCCATGCGTGCGCCCTTAACGTCCTGAAAACCAAAGCCGACCGCCCGGCGGGCGCCGGGCAATCTGGCCCTGTCTGACCCAACATCCCGCACTGCAACATTGGACAAATTGTCCAATGTCCGGATTGTTGCGCCGCAGCTACCCGTTGGTCCCGCAAAAGAAACTCATTCTCAAAGGCTCGGCCCGTGTCTCGTCTCAAGATCCTGGCGCTACTACCTCTGGCTGCTGCACTCAGCGGCTGCGACTACGTCGTGTTGGCGCCGGCCGGCGATATCGCAGCCCAACAGCGCGACCTCGTCGTCATCTCCACCGTCCTGATGCTCCTGATCGTCCTTCCGGTGATGGCGCTGACCGTGTTGTTCGCTTGGCGCTATCGCCAGTCCAACACCGCGGCCCGCTACGAGCCGGAGTGGGATCACTCGACCGCCCTCGAGCTCGTGATCTGGTCGGCGCCGCTCTTGATCATCGTTTGCCTGGGGGCGCTGACCTGGATGGGCACGCATCTGCTCGACCCCTATCGCACGCTCGGCCGCATCCATGCCGACCGCGCCGTGGACCAGTCCAAGGCTCCGCTCGAGGTCGACGTCGTCGCGCTCGACTGGAAATGGCTGTTCATTTACCCGGACTACGGCATCGCCACCGTCAACGAGCTCGCAGCTCCCGTCGATCGCCCGATCACCTTCCGCATCACGGCGTCCTCGGTGATGAACTCGTTCTACATCCCCGCGCTCGCCGGCCAGATCTACGCGATGCCGGGCATGGAGACCAAGCTCCACGCCGTGGTGAACCATGCCGGCACGTATAAGGGCTTCTCGGCGAACTACAGCGGCGCCGGTTTCTCCGGCATGCACTTCAACTTCCGGGGCCTCAACGACAAGGGCTTTGACGCCTGGATCGCGCAGGCCAAATCCGCCGGCGGCTCGCTCGGCCGCGCCGAATATCTCCAGCTCGAGAAGCCCAGCCAGAACGAACCGGTGCGGCGCTGGGGCGCCGTCGATGCCGATCTCTACCGCCTGATCCTCAACATGTGCGTCGAGACCGGCAAGATGTGCCAGAGCGAGATGATGGCGATCGACGCCAAGGGCGGCGCCGGTCATCAGGGCCTGAACAACACCCTGCCGCTGGCCTACGACAAGTATGCCCGCCGCGGCACCGCACTTGGGCCCGAGCCGAGCTTCGTCGCCGGCACCTGCACGCCGGATGCGCCGCAGGGCAGGACCACCGCGTCCATCACGGCTCCCGTCGACACCGCGCCGCTGCTCGGCGCCGGCCTGAAGCGGCCCTCGTTCACGCCGCTGAAGTCCTCGTCCTTCTTCCTCGGACAGCGTCCGAAGTCCGACTCCTGAAGTCAGATTCCTAAAGAGAATTCGCATGTCTCCTGATCTTCCCAAGCTCATCTTCGGCCGGCTCGGCTTCGAATCGCTGCCGCTGCACGAGCCGATCGTCGTCGGCACCTTCGTGGTGGTCGCGCTCGGCGGCGCCGCATTGCTCGGCGCCCTCACCTATTTCCGTCTCTGGGGCTATCTCTGGCGCGAATGGTTCACCACGGTGGACCACAAGCGCATCGGCATCATGTACATGATCCTCGGCATCGTGATGCTGCTGCGCGGCTTTGCCGACGCGCTGATGATGCGCGGCCAGCAGATGCTCGCCTTCGGCGGCTCCGAGGGCTATCTCAACGCTCATCACTACGACCAGGTCTTCACCGCTCACGGCGTCATCATGATCTTCTTCGTGGCGATGCCGCTGGTCACGGGCCTGATGAACTATGTCGTGCCGCTGCAGATCGGCGCGCGCGACGTGTCGTTTCCGTTCCTGAACAATTTCAGCTTCTGGATGACGGTCGGCGGCGCGGTGCTGGTGATGGCCTCGCTGTTCATCGGCGAGTTCGCCCGCACCGGCTGGCTGGCTTATCCGCCGCTGTCGAACATCGGATACAGTCCCGATGTCGGCGTCGATTATTACATATGGGCGCTGCAGGTCGCCGGCGTCGGAACGACCTTGTCCGGCATCAACCTGATCTGCACCATCGTCAAGCTGCGCTGCCCCGGCATGACCATGATGAAGATGCCGGTGTTCACCTGGACCTCGCTCTGCACCAACGTCCTGATCGTCGCCTCCTTCCCGGTCCTGACCGTCGTGCTCGCGCTGCTGTCGCTCGACCGCTACGTCGGCACCAACTTCTTCACCAACGATTTCGGCGGCAGCCCGATGATGTACGTGAACCTGATCTGGATCTGGGGCCACCCCGAGGTCTACATCCTGGTTCTCCCCGCCTTCGGCATCTTCTCCGAGGTGACCTCGACCTTCTCCGGCAAGCGGCTGTTCGGCTACACCTCGATGGTCTACGCCACGGTCGTCATCACCATCCTGTCGTACCTGGTGTGGCTGCACCACTTCTTCACGATGGGTTCGGGCGCCAGCGTCAACTCGTTCTTCGGCATCACCACGATGATCATCTCGATCCCGACGGGCGCGAAGATGTTCAACTGGCTGTTCACGATGTATCGCGGCCGCATCCGCTACGAGCTGCCGATGATGTGGACCATCGCCTTCATGCTGACCTTCGTGATCGGCGGCATGACCGGCGTGCTGCTGGCGGTGCCGCCGGCCGACTTCGTGCTGCACAACAGCCTGTTCCTGATCGCGCACTTCCACAACGTGATCATCGGTGGCGTGGTGTTCGGCGCGTTCGCCGGCATCTCCTACTGGTTCCCGAAGGCGTTCGGCTTCAGGCTCGATCCGTTCTGGGGCAAGCTGTCGTTCTGGTTCTGGGTCACCGGCTTTTACCTCGCCTTCATGCCGCTCTACGTGCTCGGCCTGATGGGCGTGACCCGCCGCCTGCGCGTGTTCGACGATCCCAGCTTGCAGATCTGGTTCGTCATCGCCGCGATCGGCGCCGGCCTCGTCCTGCTCGGCATCATGTGCATGCTGATGCAGTTCGCGGTCAGCTTCCTCAGGCGCGAGCAGCTCAAGGACGTCACGGGCGACCCCTGGGACGCCCGCACGCTGGAATGGGCGACCTCCTCGCCGCCGCCGGACTACAACTTCGCTTTCACCCCCGTCGTGCACGACAACGACGCCTGGTGGGACATGAAGCGCCGCGGCTACCAGCGCCCCCTCACCGGCTTCAGGCCGATCCATATGCCCAGCAGCACCGGCACCGGCATCATCCTCGCCGGCCTCGCCACCGCGATGGGCTTTGCTCTGGTCTGGTACATGTGGTGGCTCGCAGCGTTGAGCTTCATCGCGATGCTCGCCGTCGGGATCGGCCACACCTTCAACTATCACCGCGACTTCGACATCCCGGCTGAAGACGTCATCCGGACCGAGGACGCGCGCACCAAACTGCTCGCCGGAGCCAAGTAAATGACTGTCGCCGTTCATCCCTCGCAGACCGGAGAGCCGGTCTTCTACCTCGCCGACGAGCATCCGCATCCGGAGGGCTGGAGCACTTCGCTCGGCTTCTGGATCTACCTGATGAGCGATTGTCTCATCTTCGCGATCCTGTTCGCCACCTTCGGCGTGCTCGGCGGCAATTACGCCGCCGGACCCGCGCCGAAGGACCTGTTCGACCTGAACCTGGTCGCGGTGAACACCTCGATGCTGCTGCTGTCGTCGATCACCTACGGCTTTGCGATGCTGACGATGCAGCAGAACAAGGTCGCGCAGACGCAAGTCTGGCTGGCGATCACCGGCCTGTTCGGGGCCGCCTTCATCGGCATCGAGCTCTTCGAGTTCGCCCACATGATCCACGAGGGTGCAACGCCGCAGCGCAGCGCCTTCCTGTCCGCCTTCTTCACCCTGGTCGGCACCCACGGCCTGCACGTCTCCTGCGGCCTGATCTGGCTGGTGACCTTGATGGTGCAGGTCGGCAAGTTCGGGCTGATCGAGGCCAACCGCCGCCGCCTGATGTGCCTGTCGATGTTCTGGCACTTCCTCGACGTGGTCTGGATCGGCGTCTTCACCTTCGTCTATCTCCTGGGAGTTCTGCGATGAGCACCAACAATCATGCCGCGCACGCCGACGATCATCACCACGAAGGCGGCCACGCCCACAGCACGTTCTCGGGCTACATGCTCGGCTTCGTGCTTTCGGTCGTGCTGACCGCGATCCCGTTCTGGCTGGTGATGAGCGGCGCGCTGCCGAGCAAGCAGGTCACGGCGCTGGTCATCATGGCCTTCGCGGTCGTGCAGATCGTCGTGCATATGATCTACTTCCTGCACATGAGCACGGCGTCCGAGAACGGCTGGACCATGATGGCGCTGATCTTCACCGTCGTCATGGTGGTGATCGCGCTGTCGGGTTCACTGTGGGTGATGAGCCACCTCAACAGCAACATGATGCCGATGCACCAGATGAACGGAATGAAATGAGCGAGGACGGGATCGTGACGGACAGGGAAGGTGCGCCGCGCGGCAAGGCTGCGCGTGCTCCTTCCCTGTGGCTCACGCTCCTCTCGCTTGTTGCCTTCGTCGTTCTGATCGCGCTCGGACTCTGGCAGATCGAGCGCCGCGCCTGGAAGTTGGCGCTGATCGACCGCGTCGAGCAGCGCGTCCATGCCCCGGCCCAGCCGCTCCCCGCGCCCGCGTCATGGCCTGCGGTTTCCGCCGCCACCGACGAATACAGGCACGTCCGCCTCGCCGGCCGCTTCCTGCATGACCGCGAGACGCTGGTCCAGGCGGTCACGGAGGAGGGCCCGGGCTATTGGGTGCTGACGCCGCTTCTGCGCGACGACGGCACGCAGGTCCTGATCAATCGCGGCTTCGTGCCGTCGCAGCGGCGTGAGGCATCGACCCGCCGGGACGGCAATCCGGACGGCCAGGTCGAGATCACCGGCCTGCTCCGCATCACCGAGCCCAAAGGCGGGTTCCTCCGAGACAACGTGCCCCAGCACAACCGCTGGTATTCGCGGGATGTCGCCGCGATCGCGGCGGCCCGCGGCCTGCACGACGTCGCCCCCTTCTTCGTCGACGCCGACGCCCGATCACAATCCGCTGGCGGTCCCGTCGGCGGATTGACCGTGGTGCGCTTTCCCAATAACCACCTGATCTACGCGCTGACGTGGTTTGCCCTGGCCTTCATGTTGGCCGGCAGGCTTGTCGTCACATTCGGCGGCGGGCTGTTCCGCCGCAACAGAGCCCTGAATGGCTTCGTCCACCAACCCGCCGGCGGCCCGAATGCCGCTGCGCGCAGGACGGGATCAGATGCTGGAACGATCGTCGAACAGGCCTGACGACGGGAAGACGCTTCCCCACACGCTTGCTCATGACGGCCTGGCCGTCACGCTGCAGTCGCAGGCGGACGCGCGCAGCGAGCTGATCGGCCCCACTCCGGCCAGCGACGAGACCAACCGCAAGAACATGGCGCTGCTGATCCAGCTGCGCTGGACCGCAGTGGTCGGCCAGATCGTGACCATCGGCGCCGTGCATTACGGCCTCGGCATCCCCCTGCCATTGGAGCGGATGGGCGCGGTGATCGGCGCGCTGGTGCTGCTCAACGTCTCCAGCCTGATCTGGGTGCGCCATCGCGCCGCGATCACCAACAACGAGCTGCTGGTCGCCCTGATGCTGGACGTGGCCGCGCTGACCGCGCAGCTCTATCTCAGTGGGGGCGCCACCAACCCCTTCACCTCGCTGTTCCTGCTCCAGGTGACGCTCGGCGCGGTGCTGCTCGATGCCCGCTCGACCTGGTCGCTGGTCGCGCTGACCTGCGCGAGCTTTGTCTGGCTGACCCTGGCGTACCGGCCGCTGGATCTGCCGCCCAATCCACTGAGCGAGACCTACACGCTCACGGTCCTCGGCATGCTGGTCGGCTTCGTGCTCAACGCCGTGCTGCTGGTCGTGTTCGTCACCCGCATCAATCGAAACCTGCGCGAGCGCGACGCGCATCTGGCGGCGCTGCGCCAGCATGCCGCCGAGCAGGACCACATCGTGCGCATGGGCCTGCTCGCCTCCGGCGCGGCCCATGAGCTCGGCACGCCGCTCGCCTCGCTCTCGGTCATCCTCAGCGATTGGCGCCGCATGCCGGATCTTGCCGCCGACCAGGAGCTCGCCGAAGACCTCGCGGAGATGGAGACATCGCTGCAGCGCTGCAAGTCGATCGTGACAGGCATTCTGGTCTCGGCCGGCGAAGCGCGCGGCGAAGGCTCGTCGCCGACCACGGTAACGGCGTTCGTGACCGCCTTGGTCGACGAATGGCGCGACGCGCGCTCGGCCCGGACGCTCTACTTCGTCAATACGTTCGGCGCGGACGTTGCCATCGTCTCCGACATCGCCTTGAAGCAGGTGATCTTCAACGTGCTCGACAACGCCTATGAGGTCTCGCGCGACTGGGTCGAGCTCGTGGCCGAGCGCGAGGGCGACAACCTCGTGCTGTCGATCTCCGACCGCGGCCCCGGCTTTGCGCCGGAGATGCTGGCTCAGCTCGGCAAGCCCTACCACTCCAGCAAGGGCCGCGCCGGCGGCGGGCTCGGCC
The DNA here is from genome assembly GCF_024585125.1 of Bradyrhizobium sp. WBOS08. Taxonomy (NCBI): domain Bacteria; kingdom Pseudomonadati; phylum Pseudomonadota; class Alphaproteobacteria; order Hyphomicrobiales; family Nitrobacteraceae; genus Bradyrhizobium; species Bradyrhizobium sp. WBOS08. The sequence goes on from NZ_CP028988.1 coordinate 2,433,114, forward strand.
TGTTCCTGGTGGTGAACGTGGTGCGCAAGCTGGGCGGCACCGTCATCGCGGAGAATCACAGGAAGCGTGGCGCCACGGTACGCCTGACGCTGCCGCTGGCAACGCTGGCGATCGGAGGGAATTTTGACGCCTGACCGTTCACTCATCGTCGTCGAGGACGATGCCGGCTTCGCGCGCACGCTGAAGCGCTCGTTCGAGCGCCGCGGCTACGACGTCGTGCTGGCCGCCTCGATCGAGGAGGTGCGCCAGGTGCTGGAGCAGCGCTCCTTCGGCCATGCCGTGGTCGACCTCAAGCTTGGCGGCGCCTCGGGCCTTGCCTGCGTCGAGCTGCTGCACGCACACGACCCCGACACGCTGATCGTGGTGCTCACCGGCTTTGCCAGCATCTCGACTGCCGTGGAGGCGATCAAGCTGGGCGCCTGCCATTATCTGGCAAAACCCTCGAACACGGACGACATCGAAGCCGCCTTCACCAAGGCCGCGGGAAACGCCGAGGTCGCCCTCGACGCACGGCCGACCTCGATCAAGACGCTGGAATGGGAGCGTATCCACCAGACCCTGATCGAGACCGATTTCAACATCTCGGAAGCGGCCCGGCGGCTTGGCATGCACCGGCGCACGCTGGCAAGGAAGCTCGAGAAGCGGCCGGTCAAATAGTGAAGGCGCAGGGTGGGTTAGCTCAGCGGAGGCGCAAAGCGCATCTGCTGGGCGTAACCCACCACTTCTCTCGATGCGGATGCAAAAGCTGGTGGGTTACGCCGCGCGATTGCGCTTTGCGCAATTACGCGGCTAACCCACCCTACAAACTGCATTCCAAACAAAAAGCTCGGCCGAACGGCCGGGCTTTTGATTGCTTGCGATCGACGCGAGGCGCTTACGCGGCCTCGTCGGCTACGGTGGTGTCGTCGCCATCGCTATCGTCGGCCTCACCCTCGGCATCCGCCTCACCCTCGGCGGCTTCCGCCTTGGCGTTGCGGCGCGGGCTCTTGGCGAGCTGGGCCTCGATCTCCTTGACCGCTTCGGTCTCGGTCGAGTGCTGCACCACCGCGATCTCGCGGGACAGGCGATCGAGCGCCGCTTCATAGAGCTGGCGTTCGCTGTAGGACTGCTCCGGCTGCGATTCCGAGCGATAGAGGTCGCGCACGACCTCCGCGATCGCGACGATGTCGCCCGAATTGATCTTCGCTTCGTATTCCTGGGCGCGGCGCGACCACATGGTGCGCTTGACCCGGGCGCGGCCCTTGAGCGTCTCGAGCGCCTTCTTCACCAGCGTCGGCTCGGACAGCTTGCGCATGCCGACATTGGCGACCTTGGCGGTCGGCACGCGCAGCGTCATCTTGTCCTTGATGAAGTTGATGACGAACAGCTCGAGCTTCGCGCCGGCGATCTCCTGCTCCTCGATGGCCAGGATCTGGCCGACGCCGTGAGCGGGATAGACGACGAATTCGTTGGCCTTGAAGCCCTGGCGCTGGGTCACGACCTTCTTTTCCTCGACCTTCGGCGCAGCAGCGGGCTTCGCGGCCGGCTTGGCAGCGACGGGAGCCTTGGCAGCGACGGGAGCCTTGGCAGGAGCAGCAGCAACGGGAGCCTTCGGCGCGGCGGGCTTGGCAGCGGGAGCCTTGGCGGCAACGGGCTTGGCAGCAGCAGGCTTTGCAGTCACAGACTTGGCAGCAGGCTTGGCAGCGGTCGCTTTCGCGGCCGGTTTGGCAGTCTTGTTAGGCATTGCGCTTCTTTTGTTCTTCGAGGACTTTGCAGCCGGCGCCTTCGTCGCGGTCCGACCCTTGGATGCGCTACGGCTGGCCGCGGCGACTTTTTTGGCCTCCTTATGGGAAGCCCTCGCTGAAGTACTCTTTTTACGCGTTTTCTGTGACACAGCCTGCGCGCGGAAACTGCCACGCCCCTGTTCGACATTGGTTTCACGGGAACCCAGAGGGGCCAAGGGGGCTGACGGGGTTCGGCTTAATGTGCCCAATATAGCACATTTCCCGCAAAAATCAATGATTTAGGGGTCTTCAGGGCTGGTTTTCGGCAGCGGTGCCGCTATTAGGGTTAAGTTTGGGCCCGATTTAATCGCCGGAGCCGGGGTTCGGAGAAAAATATTTCTCGAACTTGCCTTCCATGCCGTCGAATTCCTTGGCGTCGGCAGGTGATTCTTTCTTCTGGGTGATGTTCGGCCAGCTCTTGGCGTAGTCGGCGTTGACCTGGAGCCACTTTTCCAGGCCCGGTTCCGTATCCGGCTTGATGGCGTCGGCGGGGCATTCCGGCTCGCACACGCCGCAATCGATGCACTCGTCGGGATGGATGACGAGCATGTTGTCACCCTCGTAGAAGCAGTCGACCGGGCAGACCTCGACGCAGTCGGTGTACTTGCACTTGATGCAGTTTTCAGTGACGACGTAAGTCATCCAACGCTCCGAAAAGCTCTTTTAGAAGTCGCGGCTTGCCTAGCGCGGATGGCCGGGCGCCGCAAGGTCGACAAAGCCCGATCATGACGGCTTTGCGTGTTTGATCGACCAAGAAATGAATGCGATGCGCAATTAATTGCGCATCCCGAGCTCCTCGTAGAGCACGCGGGCCGCGGCAGCATCGCCGCGGCGCTCGCTAAAGCTTGTCACTCTCAACACGCGCACCGTGCGGTCGAGCGCGATGGTGAGCACGTCGCCGACCTTGACCGCGTGCCCCGGCGAGGTCTCGCGGGTGCCGTTGATGCGGACATGGCCGCTGGCCACGAGCTCGGCCGCGGAGGTGCGCGCCTTCACCACCCGCGCGTGCCACAGCCATTTGTCGAGGCGCTGCCGCTCGGTCGTGGCTTTACTCCCTTGAACGCGTTTTCTTCACGCGAACCGCTCCGCACTTCGCTTGAAAACGCGATGTCACTCCTTGCGGCCGGACAGCTGCTCTTTCAGCGCGGCGAGCTTGGCGAACGGCGAATTCGGATCGGCGGGCCGGTCGCGCTCGCGCGGATTTGCGCTCGAGGCGTAGGGCCGCAGCGACGGACCGGACTCGCGATCCCGGCGGTCGCGGCCCTTGTCGCGGTCGCGGCCACGATTGTCGCGGCCCTTGTCGCGATCGCCGCCGAACTTGCCCTTGTCGCGATCACGCCCCTTGTTGTCGCGATCCCTGTTGTCACGATCCTTGCCCTCGAAGCGGCGCTGCTTGTCGTCGCGCCCCTCGGGACGCGGCGCGCCTTCGCCGCCACCTTCGCGCGGCTTGCGGAAGTCTCTGCCGCCGTCCTTGCGATGGCCGCCGTGACGATGGCCCGGCTTCGCGCCTTCGGCGGCTTCGCCGGGCGCGGCGCTCGCAGCGCCGGCCTCGCTGCCCGCCTGCGGTCGCGGCTGATGCTGATGACGCTGGTGGCGGTGGCGCTCGTGGCGCGGCTTGCGGTCCTCGTGACGGCCGCCGGGACGCCAGACCTCGACCAGCTCGGGCTCGGCGGGCGTGGCCGCGGCCTCAGGTGCGGCAGCGTCGGGCGACGCAGCGGCTTCCGTTGCGGCGACCTCCGTTGCGGCGGCTTCGGCGGCAGCCGCCTCGAGGCCGGCGGCCTCCGGGGACGCGGCAGGCTCTTCCGCCGGCGGCGCGATGCCGGGGGCGTCTTCCGGCGTCACGGGCGCTTCGGCGGAGGCTTCCGGCGCGGGCGCGGCGTCGTGAGCCTGCTCGTCCTGCGGCCCGAGGCCGGGAGCATCTTCGACGGTGACGGCTTCAGCGGCAGCTTCGGTGGATGCGGCCGGCGCCTCGGGCAGGCCGGCAACGGCCTCAGCCGCGGTCTCGGCGCTGCCTTCAACCGGCGGCGTCTCTGCCGCGACCGTTTCAGTCACGACCTGCTCGGCCGCGACCTGCTCAGCGACGACAGGCTTCGGCGGCAGCGGCGGACGCTTCTCCATGCGATAGCCGAGCGCGCGCAGCACCGACGCAAAATCCTCGCCGGCGGAGCCGGTGAGCGAGGTCATCGCCTGCGTCACGACGAAGCTGCGGCCATCGAAGGCGCCGGCGGGCTTCTCGCCGGATGCGTTCTCGCGCCAGGCCAGCGCCGGGCGGATCAGATCGGCCAGACGCTCCAGAATGTCGACGCGCACGGCGCGTTCGCCGGCCTGCTTGTAGCCGAGCACGCGATAGGCATCGCGCGGCAGCGCCTTGTCGACCGGGAACGAGGTGCGCCCAGAGGAGGCCAGATGCTGCGCGCCCGACAGCGAGGACAAATCGACATTGTCCTGCTTCAGCGCCCACAGCAGCGCGGCGAGCGCGCGCGCGGCGGGCTTGAGCAGGCCGGGGAAATAGATGTGATAGGCGCCGAAGCGGACGCCGTATTTGCGCAGCACCGCGCGCGAGGACTGGTCGAGATCCTTCAGCTCGCTCGCGATCTTGGGACGCTCGAGCACGCCGAGGGCCTCGACGAGCTGAAAGGCGATGCCGCGGGCGATGCCGGTGACGTCCTCGGCCTTGGAGAGCTCGAACATCGGCCCGAGCAGCTTCTCGATATGGGTCTTGAGCCAGAGCTCGAGCCGCGCCTGCACCTTGTCGCGGGGGGCGCCGGTCAGGCGCTCGTCGGAGATGATGCGGATGCGCGGATGCAGCGCGTCCTCTGCGGCAGACAGCCGCGCCACGGCATCGCCGGTCCAGCGGATGATGCCTTCCGAGGTCAGCACGAACTGGTCGTCCGGCGCGTTGCCGAGCCGTTCGGCGCGCATGTTGATCTCGCCGGCGAGCACCGCTTGCGCTGCAGCCTGCAAGGCCTTCGCATCGGAGCCGGCTTCCGCCGCGTCCGGTGCAAAGGTGAAGCCGTCGAGGCGGCCGATGACATGGCCTTCGACGATGACTTCGCCGGTCTTGCCGATTTCAGTATTCAAGCTCGTGTTCTCCCGCAGGCGGCGCATCAATACACTGGTCCGGCGATCAACGAAACGCTCAGTCAAGCGTTCATGGAGCGCATCCGATAATTTATTTTCGACTTCCCGCGTGATTCCCTGCCAGCGCTCGGGGTCTTTCAGCCAGTCCGGGCGGTTGGCGACGAAGGTCCAGGTGCGGATCTGCGCGATCCGGGCCGACAGCGTGTCGATATCGCCGTCGATGCGGTCGGCCTGGGTGACCTGGGCTTCATACCAGGCATCGGGGATGCAGCCCTTCCGCATCAGGAAGCCGTACAGCGTGGTCACCAGCTCGGCATGGGCGGCCGGCGACAGTTTTCGGTAGTCGGGGACCTGGCAGGCCTCCCACAGCCGTTCCACCGCGACCTTGCCATGCGCGATATCGCGCACCTCGACGTCGCGGGCGGCATGGTCGAGCACGCGCATGTCCTCGGCGATGGGCGCGCGCGTCAGCGCCTCGTGGCCGGGCGCGAGGTTGAGCGACACCTGCAGCGCGCCGAGCGAGGAGAAATCCAGCCTCGAATTGCGCCATTGCAGCATCTTCACGGCATCGAAGGTGTGGTTCTGCAGCGCATTGACGAGCTCGGGCTCGAACGGCGCGCAGCGGCCGGTGGTGCCGAAGGTGCCGTTGCGGGTGGCGCGGCCGGCGCGGCCGGCGATCTGCGCGAATTCGGACGGCGTCAGCCGGCGGAACTGATAGCCGTCGAACTTGCGGTCGGAGGCGAAGGCGACGTGGTCGACGTCGAGATTGAGGCCCATGCCGACGGCGTCGGTGGCGACGAGATAATCGACGTCGCCGTTCTGAAACATCTCGACCTGCGCGTTGCGCGTGCGCGGCGACAGCGAGCCCAGAACAACAGCAGCGCCGCCGTGCTGGCGGCGGATCAGCTCGGCGATGGCGTAGACTTCATCGGCCGAGAACGCGACGATGGCGGTGCGGCGCGGCTGCCGCGTGATCTTGCGGTCGCCGGCAAATTCCAGCTGCGACAGGCGGGGCCGGGTGATCATGGACACGCCGGGCAGCAGGCGCTCGATGATCGGGCGCATGGTGGCAGCGCCCAAGAGCAGCGTCTCGTCGCGGCCGCGGCGGTTGAGGATGCGGTCGGTGAAGACGTGGCCGCGCTCGAGATCGGATGCGATCTGCACCTCGTCGACGGCGAGGAAGGAGAGGTCGAGGTCGCGCGGCATCGCCTCGACGGTCGAGACCCAATAGCGCGGATTCCTGGGCTTGATCTTCTCCTCGCCGGTGACGAGCGCGACCGCCTCGCTGCCGACCCTTGCGGCGATCTTGTTGTAGACCTCGCGCGCGAGCAGGCGCAGCGGCAGGCCGATCATGCCCGAGGGATGCGCGAGCATCCGCTCGATGGCGAGATGGGTCTTGCCGGTGTTGGTGGGACCGAGCACCGCGGTGACGCCAGCGCCGGGCACGCGATCGGACGCTGTGCGCTCGGAAGCGAAGGGGGAGGAGGAAAAAGCCATGTCTGAGGGATTAGGTAGTGGCGATTTGGGCGAATGTCAGTGCTGGATTGGGGCGGGGAGGTGCATGGCCCCAAATGCGGGTACCGCTGTCATCGCCCGGCTCGACCGGGCGATCCAGTACGCCGCGGCGGTCGTGACAAAGCCGAAGGGCCTCGGCGTACTGGATGCCCCGGTCAAGCCGGGGCATGACAGCGGAGGGTGGGGAAGCATCGCCGAAAATCCCGCGCAACTGTCTCACTTTGCGACGCTTTTCCTGTCCGCCTTAAGCTTCGGAACGACTTGAGAACGAATCGCGGCCGAATCGCTGACTCCAGATTGAGTCCCGTTCCGTTCACGCAAGATGTCGCGCCAGTCCTGTCGGTGACGACTAGATGGAGTTTTCGCTCCTCGGACAAGTGACGTTTCGAGGGCGGAACGCCTTAAGTTGGGGACGGCGCGGAGTCGAATCAGAATCGGGGAGGAGTCAAATGGATTCCCGGCGGAGACCGGCCCAACCCATTTTTTGCGAAAACAACCCCATGCACAGTAGAACGGCCATTGAATTTGCTTGCTTTTTAGACCTGCTCCGTCCCTGTCATTCCGGGCCGGCGCGCAGCGACGAGCCCGGAATCCATCGGGCCGCAGAGACGGTCGCCCGATGGATTCCGGGCCCGCGCCTGCGGCGCGGCCCGGAATGACGGCGGTGGTTAGGCCCTACTGCGTCTTCGCCACGCGCGGCGGTTGGGCGGTGGTGACGAAGCTGGTGGCTTCCAGCATGGCCGGGCCGAGCGGCGTCGGCACTTTCAGCCAGAACGGGACCAGGATGCGGGTGCCCGCGACCGGCGCGAAGGCGATCTCGATGTTGCGCTGGGTGGCGAGGTACTTGATCACGGGGCGGTCGGGGATGTAGCCGGCGACCGGCACGAAATAGAGCGAGCAGACCACGACCGGGCCGCGATAGCCCTTTTCCGCCTTCACGGTCTCCATGCGCTTGAAATCGAGCTTGAGGTCGTAGCGCATGCGGCCGTCGAACACCGGGGCTGAGCTGTGGCAGGCCTCGGGCGAGACGGGGTCGCCATTGCCGGGCACGCGCAGCAGCGAGGCCGTCATCGGGTCCCAGACGCCGCGGCGATGGGCGTCGGTGACGACGATGCGGTCAGGATCGACCGGCGGCTCGGGGAGGATGGAAAAATCCTTCACGTTGCCCTTGTCGAGCGTGATGCGGATCTCTTCGGTCTTCTTTTGCGTGGTGGTGGAGGCCTGGTAGCCGGTCGCAACCAAGGCGCCATTGACGATGCGGCCCTGCGCTGCGCCGGTGCCGGAGCCGCCGGTGAACGACTTCAGCAGGCCCGTGGTGCCGCCGGCCGCGGCGGCCGAATACACGTCGTCCTGGATATCGATGTTCCAGCCGCCCTTGCCGACCGGAATGCCTGCCAGCGAGGCCTCATATTGCGCCTCGAGCTTGCCCTGCGCCGCCGCCGGCACCGCGCCCCATACCATCCCCAGGCCGCAAAACGCCGCCAGCCAGCCGGCCAGGCGCGGCCGCAGGGAGCGCGATGGGAGCGCAGAAAAGGGCGATATCAGCACGAAACAATCCAATCGGGCCGCGATATGCTGTTACTTAAGCCAGAAACCGCTGCAAGCAATGTGTCCGGGCCTATCGAACCGGGAACTCCACCGGACTCTTCGATCGCGAATACGCCCTTTATATGATGGTAACGCGCGACAAACATTGCCGTTTTGGTGATGGGACGGTAACCCTCTCTCCCCGTATTCCACTGTCATGCCCCGCGAAAGCGGGGCATCCAGTACGCCGCGGCCCCTCGACTCCGGCCGCGCCGCCTCGGAGTACTGGATCGCCCGCCTGCGCGGGCGATGACACCTCGCGTGGGGCAAAGCGCAGGGCAGGAACCCCCGCCCAAAACCTTGACATCCCTTTCTACCTCGGAGCAGTGATGGCCCCGGAGTAGCGGCCTGGCGTGCCCGCATGGCCAGCGAAGCCGGCAAGGCCCAGTACCAGGCCCGCACGATCTGCGAATGCATCCATGCCCGATGGCGAAACTGGGACCTCAGGCAATTGACCGTCCGCGGCATCGAGAAGGTCCGAGCCGTCGTGCTCTGGTACGCCCTCACCAACAACATCCTGCAAGGACACCGGCTCGCAAAAGCATAGGCAGCACAGCCATACCCGACATCCGATACCGATGTCCTGACATCAACGGGACCGGCGCTCACCCCACTTTGATGTCAAATGCCCAAATGGCTCACAGGCTCTACGCAATCTTCGCTTTTGGCTTGCCCCGCACCATGATCAGCGCCGCGGCAACAACCTCCAGCGCGACGCAGAGATAGAACGGCAGCGAATAACCGCCGGACCAGTCGCGCAGGGCCCCGACGACGCCCGGGCCGAACGCGTAGGTGACCTGGTTGATCGCGGTGTTGAGGCTGATCAGCACGCCGAACGCGGCACTGTCGAACTCCCGCTGCACGATCAGCGACGGCAGCGTGATGAGGTTGCCGACGGAGAAGCCGAACAAGGCGCAGGCCGCGATCAGCACATAGTCGTCGTGCAGGTTGATGACGACGAGGAGCGCCGCGGCCTGGCTGAGGAACGACAGCGCGGACGCCAGGCGCTGGTTGAGGCGGTCGATCACCAGCGAGAAAAGCACGCGGCCGACCACCGCCATCGCGGTCAATACCGCGACCGCGACGGCGGCGCGCTCGCGGCCGATCACGGGATCGAGGAACGAGATCAGGTGCACGATGAAGCCGACCTGCGCGAACAGCACCAGGGCGAAGGCGACGGTCACCGTCAGGAAGCCGACGTCACGCAGCGCCCAGGCGCGGATCTGCGTCGATGATTGCGGCCTGGAATTCGCCGCCGCGTGCCGGCGGTGGTGATCGGGCGGCCGGCCGACGAGAACCAGGATCACCGGCAGCAGCAGCACCAGCATGGCCCCGGCGGCGATGTACATCGCGCTGGCGAAACCGACATGGCCGATCAACATGACCAGCAGCGGCACCCCGGCAATGCCGCCGAAGCTGGCGCCGTTGAGCGCGAGGCTGATCGCCATGCCGCGCTTGTGGTCGAACCACAGGCTGATCGTGTTGGTGATCATGGCGAGGCTGGTGCCGGCCCAGCCGAAGGCGAGCACGGCATTGGCGAGATAGAGCTGCCAGGGCTCGCGCACCGCGCCGATCGCGACGCTGGCTGCCGCCATCGCCAGCGTGCCGGCGACCAGGCTGAGGCGCGGACCGTATGTCCGCACGGCTTCGCCGACGAACACGACGAGCAGCGCGCCGAACAGATAGAAGAACGTCGTGCCGGAGGAGATCAGCGTGGTCGGCCAGCCCCGCGCGCGCTGCAGCTCAGCGACATAGACGCTCTGGCCGTAGAAGCCGAGGCCCCAGCCGAAGGTCGCGAGCAGGAAGCAAACCGCGACGATGCGCCAGCCTTCGTAACGGAGCGAGGATTCGTCAAGCGTGGGATGTCGAGAATTGTCGAGCATTTCATCTGCCGTTCGTTTCGCTCCGTCATGCCCGGACTTGTTCCGGGCATCCACGTTCTTCTTCCGACGTGGCTAGACGTGGATGGCCGGGACAAGCCCGGCCATGACGACATCTAAATTGCCTTCTTCAGAAAATCACTTCGACCGCGATCGAAGCATCAACGCTGCTGACAGCCTCCTGCCAACCTAGACCGCGTCCGGAAACTCGCCCATCGCCGCGTCCAGCCGCGCCTTGCGACGACGGGCCCAGGAGACCAGCGAGAGCACGATGAGGCCGAGCACGACCGGCGGAAACACCACGAGGTTCACCGCAGACCAGCCGTAATTGGCGAGCAGTTGCCCCGAGGCGAACGAGCCGAGCGCCATCATGCCGAACACCAGGAAGTCGTTGAAGGCCTGCACCTTGTTGCGCTCCTGCGGGCGGTGCGTCTCCAGCACCAGTGCCGAGGCGCCGATGAAGGAGAAGTTCCAGCCCACGCCGAGCACGACGAGCGTGGCCCAGAAATGCATGGCCGTGAGGCCCGAAAGGCCGATACCGGCAGCGCCCGCTTCCAGCAGCAGGCCGACGGCCACGATCTTCGGGGCGCCGAAGCGGGCGATCAGCGCGCCCGTGAAGAAGCTCGGCCCGTACATGGCGACGATGTGCCATTGAATGCCGAAATTGGAATCGGACACGGACAGGCCGCACATCTGCATGGCGAGCGGCGCCGAGGTCATCACCAGGTTCATCATGGGATAGGAGATCACGCCGCACAGCGCCGCCGCGATGAAGCGCGGCTGCGTCACGATCGTGAGAAGGGGCCGGCCGCCGTGCAGGTCGGCCGGCCCGGGCTTCGGAATGTCGACGCCGGCGACGATGCCCATCGCGATCAGCGCCACGGCCGCCTGCACCAGGAAGCTGAAGGCGAACAGATAGGGCTGCCAGACGTCCATGGTCCATTGCACGAGCTGTGGACCGAGCACGCCGGCGAACACGCCGCCCGCCATCACCCAGGACAGCGCCTTGGGCCGGTAGGCCGCGCTGGCGCCGTCGGCCGCGGCGAAGCGATAGGATTGTGCGACGGAGCCGTAGAGGCCGCCGAGGAAGGTCGCGACGCAGAACAGCGCGAACGAGCCGTGCAGAATCGCGAACGAGCCGAGCAGGCCGGTCAGCGCGCCGAGGCCTGTGCCGATGACGAAGGCGACGCGGCGGCCGAAACGGCGCGAGATCGCGCCGGTCGGCAGCGTGCCGGCGGCGAGCCCGAGCACGTACATCGACAGCGGCACGGTCGCGAGCGACATGTCGGGTGCGAGGGTGGCGCCGACGATCGAGCCGGTGGCGAAGATCACGGCCGAGTTGGCACCGGTCAGCGCCTGGGCTGCGGCGAGGCGCACCACATTGGCGCGCGCGCGGGCGTCGTCGGCGATCTCGTGGGCTGCAGTCACGTCAAGCATCGGCTTTTCCGCCCCCAACGGGCTTTCAAGGGGCTCTCAGGGCTCTGTTGATTCCCGGCACTATGGAGGGACGCAGGAGGGCGGGCAACCGGCGCAAACGGGCGCAGGCCATGCCTCTGACGCAATCGGCGCAATGATAGCGGCTCGCGCCCTTGACGGCTTGCGCTCGATCAAATCTGATCCGCCGCGATTTTCCCGGGAGTTTCCTTCATGTCCGTCGACGACAGGCCCACGCTTCAAGCTCCCGACGACGATCCCTTCCTGTGGCTGGAGGAGATCGAAGGCAAGCAGGCGCTCGATTTCGTTGAGCGGCAGAACCAGCTCACGCTGCAGGCGTTCGGCGGCAAGGCCTACGAGCACGACCGCGACGTCCTGGCTGCGATCTACGACCGGCCCGACAACATTCCCTATGTCACCCGGCGCGGCTCCGATCTGCACAATCTCTGGAAGGATGCCGCCAATCCGCGCGGCCTGTGGCGGCGGACCACGCTTGCGGAGTTTCGCAAAACCACCCCTGCGTGGGAGACCATGCTGGATATCGACAAGCTCGCCGCGAGCGAAGGCGAGGACTGGCTGCTGAGCGGGATCGCCACCATGCCGGGAAGCTCGCGCGCGGTGCTGAGCCTGTCGCGCGGCGGCAGCGACGCCGTGACGCTGCGGGAATTCGACATGGCGACGAAGAGCTTCGTGGCGGACGGCTTCACGCTGCCGGAGGCGAAGGGCGGTCTCGACTGGCTCGATGCCGATACGCTGCTGCTGTCGAGCGCGCATGGCGAGGGCATGGCGACGAGCTCGGGCTATGCTCGAACGGTCCGGTTGTGGCGGCGCGGCCAGCCCGTCGATCAAGCTGAGGTGATCATCGAGACCGTTGCCGATCACATGACGATTCATGGCATGGTCGACGACACCGGCCCTGAGCCGCGGGCCTGGATCGTCGACCAGATCGATTTCTTCAATCACGCGATCTGGCTGCGCGACGCAGCCGGCAGCATGACGAAGCTCGATCTGCCGACCGGCATCTGGCTGCAGGCCCATGGCGACTGGTTCGCGATGAAGCTGCGCAAGGACTGGACGGCCGGGGGCCGGACCTACGCCACCGACACCGTGCTCGGCATCTCGCTCTCGGCGTTCCTCGCCGGCAGCCGCGATTTTGCGGTGCTGTTCGAGCCGGCGCCGCGGCGCGCGCTGCAGGGCCTGTTCTGGGCGGCGGGCAGGCTCGTGCTGTCGATCCTCGACGAGTTGCGTCCGCGCTTCGAGATCCACACGCCGTCCGCGACCGGCTGGAGCCGCGAAACGCTTGCCGGCCTGCCTGAGATCGGCGTCGTCGACGTCTGGCCGCTCGATCGTCACCCCTCCGAGAGCAACGGCGATCTGCTCGCCAACGTGCAGGATCCGCTCACGCCGCCGTCGCTGCTGTTGCTCGAACGCGGCGTCGCCAGCCCGATCGTGCTCAAGCAGGCGCCGAAGACCTTCACCGCCGACGGGCTCGTGGTGACGCAGCACGAGGCGGTCTCGATCGACGGCGAGCGCATTCCCTATGTGCAGACCGGCCCCGCCAAGGAGACCGGCGATGCACCGGTCTATATGAGCGCCTATGGCGGCTTCGGGCTGGCCGTGAAGCCGTACTACAATTCCTCGCTCGGCAAGCTGTGGCTGGAGCGCGGCGGCACGACGGTGCAGGCAAACTTGCGCGGCGGCGGCGAGTTCGGCACGCGCTGGCACGATGCCGGGCGGCTCGCGGGCAAGAAGCTGTCGCACGACGATTTCGCGGCGGTCGCGGCCGATCTCGTGCGCCGCGGCGTGACGCAGCCGAAGCGCATCGCCGCGCAGGGCGGCTCGAACGGCGGCATCCTCATCACCAACATGCTGGTGCGCTATCCCGAGCGCTTCGGTGCGCTGTTCTGCACCATCCCGCTGGTCGACATGCGCCGCTACACCAAGCTGCTCGCGGGCGCGAGCTGGATGGCGGAATATGGCGATCCCGACAAGCCCGAGGAATGGGACTGGCTGAAGACCTATTCGGCCTACCATAATGTGAGGGCCGGCCAGCCCTATCCGCCGATCCTGATCGCCACCACGCGACGCGACGACCGCGTCCATCCCGGCCATGCCCGCAAGATGGCGGCGAAGCTGCAGGCGATGGGCTATGAAGCCTGGTTCTACGAGCCGGCCGCCGGCGGCCACGGCTACGGTAAGGACAACAAGGAGCGCGCGGGATTCGAGGTGCTCGGCTTCCGGTTCCTGAAGGAGAAGATCGGGTGGGGGGATGGGGAGGCGTGAGATGTCCTGTGAAAGGTGATAGCTCACGGGCGGCCCTTGCCTCTCCCGCGTGCGTGCGGGAGAGGCCGACGCGCTCGCAGAGCGCGGCGGGTGAGGGCTTTATCCTCTTGGGGAATGTCCCATTGCGGAGACACCCTCTCCCCAACCCTCTCAGCGCGAGCGAAGCTCGTCGCGGCCCGCAAACCGGGGAGGGAGCGCACTGGCTGCGTAGCTACCGCGCAAACACCAGCGTGAGATTGTTCGCGGGCATGTCGATGGAATCGACGAGACGAAGGCCCACGGCCATCGCGAGCGTCTCGACATCGCCGATGTCGCGCACGCCCCATTCGGGATTGCCTTCGCGCAAGGAGGTGTCGAACACCGCATTGCTGAGCGCGGTGTGCTTGCCGTCGCGCTTGAAGGGGCCGTAGAGGAACAGCTTGCCGTCGGCGCGCAGATAGCGGCCGGCGCCGGCGAACAGGCCCTCGGCCACGGCCCAGGGCGCGATGTGGATGACATTGGCGCAGAACACGGCGGCAAGGCTCGTCGGCGCCTGCCCGCTCTTCATCTCGGGACACCAGTCGGGATCGGTGAGATCGATCCGCAGCGGTGAGCGGACGTTTGGCAGGCCGGCATAGACGCGCCAAGCCTCGATGCTCCTGAGATGGCGCTGATTGAGGTCGCTCGGCCACCAGACCAGGCCGGGCGTGTGGCGGGCGAAATGGACCACGTGCTGCCCTGTTCCGCTGCCGAGCTCGACCACGTTGCCGGTCAGGCCAGCGAGTTGCTGTTCCAGCGCGGCCCAGATCGGCACGTGATTGCGATGGAACGCCGGCGCGTCGAGCCGCCCATCCGGCTCGACCCGTCCACCATCCCTGCCAAACTCGACGACATATTCAGCCAAGCGAGATCCCCAAAATATGCGAACAGAAAAGGAAAGGCCCGAGGGCCAAACGCCCTAGAATAATTTGCTAGTGCCGCCCTATTGGATGAACGAACTATCTCATGAGTTGCAATGCGGAGGATATTAACTCCATTTTGCCGCGTGCATAGTCTTGATTGTCAGGCGATGCCCTTTGTGCTTTGGAACGCGCTATATATTTCCGCAAATGAGATCATCGACATAACGCTCGGGACGATGCCTTGACCGCTTTTCCTTGCAAGCCTGCCATCCTGGTGGCGCTGGTCCTCTGCGCCGGCACGGCTGCGGCACGGGCGCAATCCAGTGTGGCCGACGGCCAAAAGCTCGCGTTCGACCGCGGCAAGGGCAATTGCCTGACCTGCCACGTCATCAAAGGCGGCGACCTGCCGGGAACGATCGGTCCGGAGCTGAAGGACCTCAGGGCCAAGTATCCCGACCGCAACGAGCTGACCGCGATCATCTTCGACGAGACCAAGCGCAATCCGCAGACCATGATGCCGCCGTTCGGCCGCAACCGGATTTTGACCGAGCAGGAGATCAGCGCGATCGTTGATTTCCTGCAGACCCTGTAACGGCCGGCTGCCAGGAGACCAGAGATGACCATGACTACCGGCCCCCTTGCGACACGACGCCTGATCCTTCAGGGCGCGGCCTCCGTCGCACTGCTCGGCCTTGGCAATCTACCGTTTGCCCCCGCGCGCGCCGCGGCCAACGACAAATATCCGGAAGAGGCCTTCAAGCAGAAGCACGAGGCCGACGCGATCAAGGCGCTTTACGGCAAGACCGCCGAGCCCTCCGACAAGGTCAAGCTGGATGCGCCCGAGATCGCCGAGAACGGCGGCGTCGTGCCGGTGTCGGTGACGACGACGCTCGACAAGGTGAGCTCGATCTCGTTCCTGGTGGCCGAGAACCCCTACGCGCTCGCGGCGTCCTACAAGATCGCCGAGGGCACGCTTCCGGCCGTCGCCAACCGGCTGAAGATGGCCAAGACCACCAAACTGGTCGCCATCGTCGAGGCCGACGGCAAGCTCTACAGCGCGACCAAGGAAGTGAAGGTCACCGTCGGCGGCTGCGGCGGCTAGGAGGATCGGTCCGATGGCATCAAGCATTCGCGTGCGCGCAACATCCAACGGCGACATCACCGAGGTGCAGGCGCTGATCCAGCATCCCATGGATACCGGCCTGGTGAAGGATCCCAAGGGCGAGCTGATCCCCGCGCACTACATCCAGCAGCTGAAATTCGAATGGAACGGCAAGGACGTCTTCGTCGCCGATTGGGGCACCGCGGTCTCCAAGGATCCCTATGTGAAGTTCAGCTTCAAGGGCGCCAAGAAGGGCGACGAGCTCAAGATCTCCTGGACCGACAACAAGGGTGGCTCGGATACGACCACCGCGAAGATCGCGTGATGAAGACCCGGTCTGCCCTGTTGCTTGGCTCGCTCAGCGCCGCGCTCGTTGCGTTCGCCCTCGCCGCTCCGCGCGTCGTCGCAGCCGACAAGGTCGATCCCGTGGCCGACGCCAAGGCGTTCCGGAACTTCTTCTTCCAGAAGTTTCCCGACGTGAAGCACGAGGACTTCGTCAACGGCCCGTACTCCATGAACGCCGATTTGAAGCGGCAGTGGCAGGAGAAGGAGGAATTCCCGCCCTACGAGTTCGCGCTCGAGGCCGGCAAGGAGATGTTTGCGACGCCGTTCAAGAACGGCAAGACCTATGCCGACTGCTTCCCGAACGGCGGTATCGGCGTCCGCCAGAACTATCCTTATTTCGACACGAAGGAAGGCAAGGTCATCACGCTGGAGCTCGCGCTCAACCGCTGCCGCGAGGCCAATGGGGAGGCGCCCTATTCCTACGTCAAGGACGAGATGGCCTCGCTGACCGCCTACATGGCCTACACCTCGCGCGGTAAGCCGATGGACATCAAGATCCCCGACGATCCGCGCGCGCTCGCAGCCTTCGAGAACGGCAAGCGCTATTTCTACACCCGCCGCGGCCAGATGAACTTTTCCTGCGCAAGCTGTCATGTGCAGAGCCCGGGCGAGCGCATCCGCGCCGAGATCCTGGCGCCGGCGCTCGGCATCGTGAACGCGATGCCGATCTACCGCTCCGAATGGAGCGGCATGGGCACGACCAGCCGCCGCTTCGTCACCTGCAACAGCCAGACCCGCGCGGTTCCGCTGGAGCCGCAGGCGGACGAATACCGCGACGTCGAATATTTCCTGTCCTACGTCGCCAACGGCCTGCCGATATCGGGCCCGGGAGCGCGGCCATGAAGCGGACACTTGCTCTCGCCATGCTGCTCGCGCTCGGCCTCGCCGCCACGGCGCGCGCGGCGAGCGAAGCGGACTACAAGGCGGCGTACAGCGCCGCCGAAGCCGCATCGAAGGAGGCCGCCGGCTTGCGCAACCAGTGGACCGTGACCGTCTCGATGCTGGCCGCGGCCAGGAAAGCGGCCGATGGCGGCGACTTCGACCGCGCCATCGCCGCAGCCAGGGAGGCCGAGGCGCTGGCAAAGGCGTCGATCTTCCAGGCGACGTCCGAAAAAGAAGCCTGGAAGGCGATGGAAATCCGCTAGACTGGCCTCAACTGGACCAGTCTTGCGACCATTGAGGGCGCGGAGAATTTTTGGATGGCGATCCGCCGCCGCGATTTCCTGAAGTCTGCAGGCCTTGCCGCCGCATCGCTCGGTCTGCCGCGGCTCGCACGAGGCGCCGAGACCGGGAGCATCTACGATCTCGAGCGGTTCGGCAATGCGCGCATCCTGCACATCACCGACACGCATGCACAGCTGAACCCGGTTTATTTCCGCGAGCCCAGCGTCAATATCGGCATCGGCGAGATGGCCGGACGGCCGCCGCATCTGGTCGGCCGCGCCTTCCTGGAGCGGTTCGGCATCCGCTCCGGCAGCGCCGATGCCTATGCCTTCACCTGCGTCGAATTCGAGAAGTCGGCAGGCCGCTTCGGCAAGCTCGGCGGCTTTGCCCATCTGAAGACGCTGGTCGATCGCTTGCGCGGCGAGGTCGGCGAGCAACGCTCGCTGCTCGTCGACGGCGGCGATCTCTGGCAAGGTACCGGGCTCGCCAATGTCACGCAGGGCCGCGACATGGTCGAGGTCGCCAACCTGCTCGGCATCGAAGCGATGACCGGACATTGGGAATTCACCTATGGCGAGCAGGCGCTGCGCGACAATCTCGAGCGCTTCAAGGGCGAGTTCCTGGCGCAGAACGTCTTCCTGACCGAGGAAGCCGCATTCAACGACGCCCTCGCCTTCGACAAGGCCACGGGACGCGTGTTCAGGCCGTCGATGATCAAGGAGATCGGCGGCCATCGGGTCGCGATCGTCGGCCAGGCCTTCCCTTACGTGCCGATCGCGCATCCGAAGCGGTTCACGCCGGACTGGAGCTTCGGCATCCGCGAGGAGGAATTGCAGAAGCATGTCGATGCCTTGCGCGGCACCGACAAGGTCGATGCCGTGATCCTGCTGTCGCACAACGGCATGGATGTCGACCTCAAGCTGGCAATCCGCGTCACCGGCATCGACGTCATCCTCGGCGGCCACACCCATGATGCCGTGCCGCAGCCGATTGCGGTGAAGAACGCCGGCGGCATCACGCTCGTCACCAATGCCGGCTCCAACGGAAAATTCCTCGGCGTGCTCGATCTCGCGATCGACAAGGGCAAGGTCAGCGACGTTCATTATCATCTGCTGCCGGTCTATTCCGAGCTGCTGAAGCCCGATCCGGCCATGGCCGAGCTGATCGGCCGGCTGCGCGCGCCGCATGTGACCGATTGGTCGGAGAAGATCGCGACACCCGACCGCCTGCTCTATCGCCGCGGCAATTTCTCCGGACCGGTCGACGAGCTGATCTGCACCGCGCTCCGCACCGAGCTCGACACCGAGATCGCGCTGTCGCCGGGCTTCCGCTGGGGCGTCACCGCGCTCTCCGGCCAGGCGTTGACCATGGAGGATCTGCTCGCGGAGACCGCGATCACCTATCCCGAGACCTATGTGCAGGAGATGACGGGCGCCCAGATCAAGGACGTGCTGGAGGACATCTGCGACAACCTCTTCAACGCCGATCCGTACTACCAGCAGGGCGGCGACATGGTGCGCGCTGGCGGGCTCAGCTACACCTGCACACCGACTGCCGCGATCGGCAGCCGCATCTCGGATTTGAGGATCCATAATGGCAAGGCGGTCAGCGCCGGCCATCGCTACAAGGTTGCAGGCTGGGCTTCGGTCAACGAACAGCAAGGCGCGCCGGTGTGGGAGGTCGTCGGCAAATATCTGCGCTCGGGCCGGATGTTTCAGGAGCGGCTCGGCTCCGGGGTCACGCTCAAGGGCGTCGACGACAATCCAGGCATCGCGGGGCAGGGATGAGGCGTGCACAGATCCTATCCGCGCTGATGCTGGCGCTGCTCGCCTTCGCCGTCCCGCCGACGTCGGCGCAACAGGTGCCGCTCCAGGACAAGCCATTCGCCGAGCACAGAATCGTGCTGCAGCTCTCCGATGGCGATGCCAAGAAGCAAGCACTGGTGCTCAGCGTCGCCAACAATCTGCTGAAGGCCTACGCCCCCGACAAGATCGCGCTCGAAGTGGTGGCGTTCGGCCCCGGCATCGACCTCCTGCTGTCAGGCAGCGAGCGCCGCAAGCAGGTCGAGAGCCTGATCGCTCAGGGCGTGCGCTTCGACATCTGCCTCAACACGGTGGACACGATCGAACGCGAGACCGGCAAGCGGCCGGAATTCATCCCCGCGGCAACGCCGGTGCAGGTCGGCGTCGGGCAGATCCTGTTTCTGGCGGAGAACGGGTACACGCTGGTGCGGCCGTAAGGGGGGCCGTCCCGAGTTGTGGCACTCTGTTGCCCACTCTCGGTGTCATTCCCCGCGAAAGCGGGGAATCCAGTACGCCGCGGCTTCTCCGTCCCCCTCGCTGTCTCTGGAATACTTGATCGCCCGCCTGCGCGGGCGATGACAGCTGTGGATGGGAAACAGCGCTGCCCCTTCGCTCAACAATAAGAATCTTCTAAATTCTCCTGCCTACACAGTGAATTGCTTCTCTTTCCGGCCCGTAATGTAGTAGAATCTCCAAAATTAGTTCCACTGCCGGACTTCCTGCCATGATCTTCCGCCAGCTCTTCGACAGCGTTTCGGGCACCTACAGCTATCTCCTTGCCAGCCGCTCCGGCGGCGAGGCACTGATCCTGGATCCGGTGCTGGAGAAGGTCGACCGCTACTGCCAATTGCTACGCGAGCTCGACCTCAAGCTGGTCAAGGCGGTCGATACCCATCTGCATGCCGACCACGTCACCGGCCTCGGCGAGCTGCGCGACCGCACCCATTGCATGACCGTGATGGGCGACCAGACCAAGGCCGACGTGGTGGCGATGCGGGTCGCCGACGGCGACAAGGTGACGATCGAGGGTCTGTCGCTCGACGTGATGTACACGCCCGGCCACACCGACGATTCCTATTCCTACCTGATGGGCGATCGCGTCTTCACCGGCGACACGCTCCTGATCCGCGGCACCGGCCGCACCGACTTCCAGAACGGCTCCTCGCGCGCGCAGTACGATTCGATCTTCAACCGGCTGCTGAAGCTGCCGGACGAGACGATGGTGTTCCCGGCGCACGACTACAAGGGCGACACCGTCTCCACCATCGGCGAGGAGAAGCGCTACAATCCCAGGCTCCAGGTGCGCTCGGTCGACGAATATATCGAGCTGATGGCCAATCTGAAGCTGCCCAATCCGAAGATGATGGACGTGGCGGTGCCGGCCAACATGCATGTCGGCCTGCATCAGGAGGCGCTCGAGAAGGAGGGCCGCGCGCTCAGCGCGACTGAAGCGATCCGCAGTCTCGGCCGGCCGGATATCCTGCTGGTCGATCTGCGCGAGGGCAACGAGCGCGCCAAGCACGGCATGCTCGAAGGCGCACTGCACGCGCCGTATCAGTCGGTGGAGGAAAGCCTCAAGCCCGGCGGCATGCTGCGCGAGGTCGCAGCCGCCACCGGCCGCCGCATCGTGTTCTTCTGCGCCTTCGGCGAACGCTCGGCGATGGCGGTGGCGGCGGCGAAGGAGGCCGGCCTTGCCAATACGGCGCACATCGCCGGCGGCCTGGATGCCTGGAAGAAGGCCGGCGGGCCGCTCGTGCACTGACGGCCCCACGGGGCTTCTTGAGATAAGTCAGCAACCGCCCACATATTCGGACTAGGATCGGATGCAGCATCACCATCCGGGACCAGCCATGAGCAAGACCGCCAAGCCGAGCGCGCCACCCAAGCCTGCCGACGAGAAACCGGCGGACAGCAAGGCGAAGAAGCCGCTGCCACGCGACATCGACGACGACGATTACGAAGACGGCGACATCGCAACACCGAAGCGCGACCGTTATGGTCTCGATGACGAGCCGTTGTGAGGGTGTGAAGCTTCCCCACGAACAGTGCGTTCCCTCCCCTTGCGGGTATGGCTATCGCATATGAATGACACGGGGGCTGTCTGGGCTTGCTCCGCCTCTCCCGCTTTGCTTGCGGGAGAGGCCGACGCGCCCCGGGCGATGCAAAGCATCGTCCCGCGCGCGTCGGGTGAGCGTTCTCGCCGCGCTGAGACGCCCTTGGTTAGTCTCAATAGTCCCCGCACGGAGACACCCTCTCCCCAGCCCTCCCCCGCAAGCGGGGGGAGGGAGCGCAGTGTGTCCAACAGCATCATCAAGATTGCAGCAGCTGCGCCCGCCCTACCTGCCATGCGCTTGCGTTCATGGACAAATAACCGCCCTTCGATAGTTTCCGCATTCTGAAGGAGCAAATCGGAACTGCAATGGTCGACATCCTCGCCGCACCGCAGCAAGGCAAGGCGGACAGCGCGCTGCGCACGCTGACGGGAATCTCGATCGCGCATTGGGTCAGCCATTTTCATCTGCTGGTCCTGCCGATGCTGTTCCCGTTTCTCAAAGCGCAGCTCGGCGTCGGCTATATCGAGCTCGGCTTCGCGCTCACCGTGTTCGCGGTGGTGTCCGGACTGACGCAGGCGCCGACCGGCTATCTCGTCGATCATTTTGGCGCCCGCAGGATCCTGCTGATCGGCCTCACGCTGGGCGGCTTTGCGCTGATCCTGCTCGGCCTGCATCTCAGCTATGTCTCGCTGATTGCCTGCGCCGTGCTGCTGGGCCTCGCCAACAGCGTCTATCATCCCGCGGACTACGCGATCCTGGCCGCGCACATGGACGAGGCGCGAATGGGCCGCGCCTTCTCGATCCACACCTTTGCCGGCTTTCTCGGCGGCGCGGTGGCGCCGGCGATCGTGGCGGCGCTCGTCGCCCTGTCCGGCGGCGTCGGCGCGCTGATCGCATCGGGCGCGATCGGCATTCTGGTGGCGCTGCTGCTGCTCGTCATGAACATTCCCGACGCCGGCGCCGGCAAGGCAAAGCCGGGCGCGGAGAACACGCCGAAGCAGGCGGTCATCACCCCGGCGCTGATCACGCTGACGGCGCTGTTCATGCTGCTCAGCCTGTCGGTCGCCGGCATCAACAATTTCGGCGTCGTCGCGCTGATGAGCGGCTACGGCACGTCCTATTCGGCAGCCAATGTCATGCTGACGGCGTTCCTCGGCGCCAGCGCCGTCGGCGTGCTCGCCGGCGGCTTCCTCGCCGACCACACCGAACGCCACGGCTATGTCGCGGCGGCCTGCTTTGCCGTGAACGCGGCGATCGTGCTGCTGATCGCGCTTGTGACGCTGCCCGGCTGGGCCTTGACCGCGGCGATGACGGTCGCGGGCTTCCTCTCCGGCGTGATCGCCCCGTCGCGCGACATGCTGGTGCGTAACGCCGCGCCCGCTGGCGCCGCGGGGCGCGCCTTCGGCATCGTCTCCACCGGCTTCAATCTCGGCGGCATCGTCTCGCCGCTGCTGTTCGGCTGGATCATGGACCAAGGCGCGCCGCACTGGGTGTTCGGAGCGTCCGTGATCTTCATGGTGGCGACGGTGGTGCTGTCGCCGTTCACGGAGCGGAAGCGGCAGGCTCCTGCCAATTGAGCGGTCGGTAGCGCTGCGAATTCAACTGTCGTCCCCGCGAAGGCGGGGACGACAGTTGCGATTGGAGCGGGCGGTTCGCAGCCTTACGTCGGCGACACCGCGCCCTTTAGCGCGGCCGCCTGTGCCGCGGCACCACGGGTCAACCTCGCCCTCTCCGTGTTCGGCCAGAGCAGCAGCAGGCCGAGCAGACCGGAGCCGACCATGATCACGGCGTTGATGGTGAAGCCGGTCATGTAGCCGTCGAGCGTGCTGCCGGCACGCTGGATCGTCGCGCCCATCACGGCCGGGGCGATGATGCCGGCCAGCGTGTACAGCGCACCGTAGATCGCGAGGATGGCGCCGCGCTGCGAGGTCGGCGTGAACTCGCCGAGCATCGGCGGGCAGACGACATAGATCGCGCCGCACAGGCCCGAGCCGACCACCAGCAGCGCGATCTGCAGGCCCGCACCCTGAACATGCGGCATCATCGCCAGGATCAGCCCACCCATCACCAGCGGCACCGAGCCGAGCACGCCGCGTGCGACGCGGGTGTTGTAGCCGCGCGCCATCATCACCTGCGAAATCCAGCCGGTGAGGATGACGATGGTGGCGCCGAACACCCAGGGCAGGATCGAGACGAAGCCGGCCTGACTCTGCGAGAAGCCGAGGCCCTTGACGATGAACGGCGTGAACCAGGTCAAGCCGAGCGACAGCGCCCAATAGGCACCGAAGGTCGCGGCGACGCAGCCGATGAAGGTGCGCGAGGTGAGAAGCTGCAAGTAGGGAATTTTCTGCTCGGTCTCGGCAAGGACCTGCGTGTCCTCCAGCGGCCCTTCCTTGCCGAGCACGAGCCAGGCCGCAACCCAGATCAGGCCGACGATTCCGAGCGCGCCGAAGGCATAGTGCCAGGAATGATTGACGATGACCCAGTTCAGCGCCGGCACCGCCAGGATGACGCCGAAGGCCGAGCCCTGCGACAGGATCGCGGTCGGCAGCGTGCGCTTCTCGTCGGGGAACCATTTGTAGATGGCGTGCGCGGCGACCGAGAAGGCCGGGCCTTCGCCGGCGCCCAGCACGATGCGGCAGATCAGGAGCGTGGTGAAGGAAACGGTGCCGACCATCGGAAACTGCGCCAGCGCCCAGATCACCGCGAGTGTCAGCAGCACCCAGCGCGTCGGCACCTTGTTGACGATGAAGCCGACCACGATGGCGGCGATCGAGAACAGGAAGAAGAACGAGGAGCCGAGCAGGCCGAACTGCTCCGGCGAGAGCTTCAGATCGGTCATGATCGGCACGCCGGCGAGGCCGACGACGATCTTGTCCGCAAAATTCACGACCATGAAGAGAAAGAGGAGAAAGGTGATGGTCCAGGCGCCCTTCGGCGTTGGCTTCGCCGAATCCCTGGATTGCCCTGCCGTCCTGCCCGCCGCGTCGGGCGTTCCCTGAGCGCTCATCGTTCTCCCCGCATGTGTTTTTGGCACATTTTTGATTTGGCCGTCTTGGAAGCTAACAACGGCTTCGAGACCAACGCAACCCGGCATTTCCACAGCAAGTGTGCTACGCAACAAGTCCTCATTCCGTCCGGCGCCATTCATCGTGCTGAGCATCCGAAATCTTTCCAAGACCTTCTCCTCGGCCGGTGAACCGGTCCATGTGCTGCGCGGCGTCGATCTCGACCTCGGCAAGGGCGAACGCGTCGCGCTGACCGGCGAGTCCGGCAGCGGCAAGAGCACGCTGCTGCACCTGATCGCGGGGTTGGATGCCGCCGACGGCGGCACGATCCGGCTGGAGGACGTTGAGGTGACCCAGCTCTCCGATGCGGGTCGCGCCAGCTTGCGCCGCGACCGGGTCGGCCTGGTTTTTCAGCAGTTCAACCTGATCCCGAGCCTGTCGGTTGCGGACAATCTGGTGTTTCAGGCGCGGATCGCCGGCCGTCACGATGCAGCCTGGACCAAGGAGCTGACCGAACGGCTCGGGCTTGGATCACTTCTGAAGCGCTATCCCGAGCAATTGTCCGGAGGTCAGCAGCAACGGGTCGCGATCGGCCGGGCCCTGGCGACAAAGCCCTCGCTGCTGCTGGCGGACGAGCCGACCGGCAATCTCGACGAAGACACCGCCGAGGACGTGCTGGCGTTGGCGCGCGACCTCGTCGCGCGCACCGGCTGCGGCTTCCTGATGGTGACGCACAGCCTGCATCTGGCCGCAACACTCGACCGCCACCTCACCCTGCATGCGGGGCGGATCGCATGAGACGCGCGCTCTGGATCCTCGCGGTGCTGCTCAGCCATTGGCGTCGCCACAAGATGCAGTTCGCGACGCTTCTGGTCGGGCTGATCGCGGCGACCGCGCTGTGGAGCGGCGTGCAGGCCATCAACCAGCAGGCCCGCACCGCCTATGACCGTGCCGCAGCGACATTCGGCGGCACCCGCACGCCGATGCTGGTGGCACCGCATGCGGCAACGTTCTCGCAGGATCTTTTCGTAAAGCTCCGCCGCGCCGGCTGGGCGGTGTCGCCGGCACTGGAAGGCCGGGTCCAGATCAACGGCCGCTCGGTGCGGCTGCTCGGAATCGAGCCGGTGACGCTGCCGGCCGAAATCGGCAATGCGTCCCGCCTCGGTGCCGCCGATTTGAGCAGCTTCGTGGCGCCGCCGGGTCAGACCTTGGCGGCCCGCGAGACGCTGAGCGACTTACAGGCAGCGGAAGGCGCGGCACCTGCGATCAGCAACGGCGCAACATTGCCGCCGCTGCGCGTGCTGCCGCAGCTCGCGCCCGGCGTGCTGGTGGTCGATATCGGCGTGGCGCAGCGCCTGTTGAACAAGCCGGATCAGCTGTCGCGGCTGCTGATCGGCAAGCCGAAGAGCAAGCCCGCGCCGCTGGTCAGCGTCGTCGGCGACCAATTGCAGCTGGTCGAGCCGAATGCGGAGACCGAGTTGGAGCGCCTCACCGACAGCTTTCATCTCAACCTCACGGCGTTCGGCCTGCTGTCGTTCTTCGTCGGGCTCTTCATTGTCAATTCAGCCGTCGGCCTCGCCTTCGAGCAGCGGCTGCCGATGCTGCGGACGCTGCGCGCCTGCGGCGCCTCGGCGCGGCTCGTCAATTCCGTGCTGGTGGTCGAGCTCGTCGCGTTGGCGCTGGTCGCAGGATTGAGCGGGCTCGTGTGCGGCTATTTCATTGCCGCCGTGCTTCTGCCCGACGTCGCGGCGTCGCTGCGCGGGCTCTATGGCGCGCAGATCCCGGGGCAGCTCAGCTTGCGCCCCGAATGGTGGCTCGCCGGCATCGGCATCAGCATTGCGGGCGCGCTGGTCGCGGCGGCCACCAGCCTGATCAAGGCGATCACGATGCCGGTGCTGGCGACGGCGCAGCCGCGCGCGTGGCAGCAGCGGCAGCGCCGCTGGCTGGTTCTGCAAAGCTGCGCGGCCGGCGCCGTGTTCGCGGTCGCGCTGCTGCTGCTTCGCTACGGCGAAACGCTGATCGCGGGCTTTGGCTTGCTGGCGGCCCTGATGCTCGGCGCGGCCCTGATCCTGCCGGCGTTGCTCGAGCTCCTCCTGCTTGCAGGCCAACGTGCCGCGCGAAGACCGCTGGCGCTGTGGTTCTGGGCGGACAGCCGGCAGCAGCTCTCCGGCCTGTCGCTGGCGCTGATGGCGCTGCTGCTGGCGCTCGCCGTCAATGTCGGGGTGTCCACCATGGTGGAGACGTTCAGCCGCACCTTCCTCGGCTGGCTGAACGGGCGGCTCGCCGCCGACGTCTACATCAGCGCCTCCGACAACGCACAAGGTGTCGCGATCCGCAACTGGCTGAAAGAGCGCAGCGACGTGCAGGCGATCCTGTCGGGCGGGCGCGCCGAAGCGCAGCTTCAGGGCCAGCCGGTTGAGCTGCTCGGCCTGCCCGATCACGCGCTCTATCGCGAGCGCTGGCCGCTGCTGGAAACCGCGCCGCGCGCCTGGACCCGGCTGGTGCCCGGCAACGCCGCCTTCATCAGCGAGCAGCTCAGCCGCCGCCTGAATGTCCGCATCGGCGACGTCGTCGCGGTGCCGGCGCCTGGCGGGACTTGGGAGCTCGACATCGTCGGCATCTATGCCGATTACGGAAATCCCAGGGGACAGCTGACCGTGAACGTCGCGGCGCTGATCCGGCAATTTCCGCAGACGCCGCAGACGCGGATCGGCCTGATCGTCGCGAAGGAGAACATATCGGGCTTGATCGCGGCGTTGCAGAAGCAGTTCGCGCTCGACGACCGCAGCGTCGCCGACCAGGCGACGGTGAAGGCGGAATCGATCCGAATCTTCAACCGTACCTTTGCGGTGACCTCGGCGCTGAACGCCTTCACGCTCGGTGTCGCCGGGATCGCGCTGTTCACGAGCCTGCTCACGCTGGCGAATTCCCGCCTGCCGCAGCTCGCGCCGTTGTGGGCGATCGGCATCACGCGGCCGCGCCTTGCCGCAATCGAGCTGACCAAGACGCTGTCGGTGGCGCTGTTCACGGCGCTGCTGGCGGTGCCGCTCGGCCTTCTGGTGGCATGGTGCCTGATCGCGATCGTGAACGTGAAGGCGTTCGGCTGGCGGCTGCCGTTCCATGTGTTTCCGGAGCAATTGATCGGGCTGGTCGCGGTGGCGCTGCTGGCCTCGCTGCTGGCGGCCCTCCCGCCGGTGGTGCGGCTGGCGCGGATGCAGCCGGCGAGCCTCGTCAAGGTGTTCGCCAATGAGCGCTGATCGTATCTCGCGCCGCGCCTTCGGCGGCGGCATTGCCGCGCTGGCGCTCGCGCGCCGCGCCGCTGCGCAAGGCTATGCCGGGCTCGGCGAGACCGCGGACGGCTTTGCGAAGGTGACGCCGGGACGACCATTTGCCTTTCCGGCCGATCACGGGCCGCATCCGGAGTTTCGCATCGAATGGTGGTATCTCACGGCCAACCTCGTCGATGCCAGCGGTGCGGCTTGCGGCCTGCAATGGACGCTGTTCCGCCAGGCGGCGCAGCCGGGCCCGCAAGGCGAAGGCTGGGCCAATCAGCAGGTCTGGATGGCCCATGCCGCGGTGACGCGCGCCGACACTCATCGCTTCAACGAAACATTTTCGCGCGGCGGCGTCGGGCAGGCCGGAGTCACGGAAAAGCCGTTCGATGCCTGGATCGACGATTGGCAAATGAAGGGCCTCGAGCCCACCGACGATCGCAATCTGGCGCCGCTGACGCTGAAGGCGTCCGGCACCGATTTCAGCTACGCGCTGACGCTCGAGGCCGACCGTCCCGTGGTGTTGCAGGGCGACGGCGGCTACAGCCGCAAGTCCGAACGCGGCCAGGCGTCCTATTATTACAGCCAGCCGTTCTACCGCGCCCGCGGCACGCTCACCATCGACGACAAGGCGGCCAGTGTCTCGGGCCAGGCCTGGATGGACAGGGAATGGAGCAGCCAGCCGCTCGACACGGATCAGACCGGCTGGGACTGGCTGTCGCTGCATCTGTCGTCGGGCGACAAGCTGATGCTGTACCGGCTGCGGCAGAGGGACGGCAAGAATCATCCGTTCGGCAATTGGATCGACGCCTCCGGCAACACGCAGATGATCGCGGGGGACGACATCCAGATGATTCCGAAAGCGACGGTGGAGGTCGCAGGACGCAAGGTGCCGGTGGAATGGCACATCGCGATCCCGTCGCGATCGTTCTCGATCCTGTGCAAGCCGCTCAATCCGAAAGCCTGGATGGGGACCGGCTTTCCCTATTGGGAAGGGCCGATCGGCTTTGCCGGAAGCCATGACGGTGTTGGTTATCTCGAGATGACCGGCTATTGAAGCCGCGACCTCTAAAGGGACCTCGCGATGTATCACCTCACCGCCCTCGTCACCCTGCTGGCGATCGCATTTTACTTCTTCACCATCATCAACGTCTCGCGCGCGCGCACCAAGACCGGCGTCAAGGTGCCCGCGACGTCAGGCCATCCGGATTTCGACCGTGCCTTCCGCATCCAGATGAACACGCTGGAATGGATGCCGATCGTCCTGCCGGCGCTGTGGCTGTTCGCAGTCTACATCAGCGACGCCATCGCCGCGGGGCTCGGCGCGGTCTGGATCATCGGCCGCGTCGTCTATTTCATCGGCTATTCGAAGGCCGCGGCCAAGCGCGGCCCAGGGTTTGCGATCCAGATACTCGCGGCGTTTGCGCTGTGGGTGGGAGCGCTGGGGGCGGTGGTGTTGCGGCTGGTGAAGTAAACCGCGGGATCACACGGCTCGTGTCCCGGGCGCGGTGCAGCGTGTAGCGCTGCGCCGCTGAACCGGGACCCAGTCAGGCCTCGACGCCCGGAGCGGCCTGGGTCCCGGCTCTGCGCAGTAGCGTTTCACGCTGCAGCGCGTCCGGGACACGATACCCTCACTTCGTCAGCGGGCAGCCGCTTTCCTTGGCGGTGAAGAAGGCCTTGTCGCCGGGGACGGTGGCGAGCAGCTTGTAATAGTCCCAGGGCTTCTTCGAGTCCGCGGGCTTCTTGACCTCGAACAGATACATGTCGTGGACCATGCGGCCGTTCTCGAGCACCTTGCCGCCTTGCGCGAAGTCGTCGTCGACCGGAAGCTCCTTCAGCTTCTTGGCGACGGCATCCGGATCCTTGGTGCCCGCGGCCTTGACCGCCTTCAGATAGCTCAGCGTCGCCGAATAGGTGCCGGCCTGGATCATGTTCGGCATCCGCCCGGTGCGCTTGAGGAAGCGCTCGCCGAGATTGCGGCTCTTGTCGTTGACGTCCCAGTAAAAGCCTTCAGTCAGCACCAGGCCCTGCGCGGCCTGCAGGCCGAGACCGTGCACTTCGGCAAGCGTCATCAACAGGCCGGCGAGCTTCTGACCACTGGCGACGATGCCGAACTCGGACGCCTGCTTGATCGAGTTGGTGGTATCGAGGCCGGCATTGGCGAGGCCGACGATCTTGGCCTTGGAGCTCTGCGCCTGCAGCAGGAAGGAGGAGAAGTCCGAGGAGTTGAGCGGCACGCGTACCGAGCCGACCACCTTGCCGCCGTTGGCGGCGACGATCTCGCTGGTGTCCTTCTCCAGCGCATAGCCGAAGGCGTAATCCGCGGTGAGGAAGAACCAGGTGTCGCCACCGGCCTTGGTCAACGCGCCGCCGGTGCCGACGCCGAGCGCACGGGTGTCGTAGGCCCAGTGGAAGCCATAGGGCTGGCAGGCATCGCCCGTCAGCCGCGAGGTCGCGGCGCCGACGACGATGTCGATCTTCTTCTTTTCCTTGGACAGCTCGTGGATCGCGAGCGCGACAGAGGAGGTCGTCAGCTCCGTGATCATGTCGACGTTCTCGACGTCGTACCAGCGCCGCGCGATCGAGGCGGCAAGGTCCGGCTTGTTCTGGTGGTCCGCGGTGACGAGCTCGATCTTCTGGCCGAGCACCTCGCCGCCAAAATCCTCGATCGCCATCCTGGCCGCCTCGACCGACCATTTGCCGCCGTAATCGGCATAGACGCCGGACTGGTCGTTGAGGATGCCGATCTTGACGCCTTGGGCGGAGGCCGGCGCGGCAAGCACCAGAGCGGAGGTTACGACGGCGGCCAAAAGTGCTGATTTCATCTATTATCTCCCAGCAGTTTCTGTTTTGAAATCGCGCGGATATTAGGGAAGAACCCCGCGCCTGCCCATCCGTTTCAAGTTGGTCGTTAGTATGAAGGGCTCGCCGCACAACAACTGGTGTCGTCCCGGACGAGCGAAGCGAAGATCCGGGATCCATAGCCACAGGGAGTAGTTTGACGAAGACTCGTGGTTGCCTGTCTTCGCCAAACCTCTCCCTGTGGTTATGGATCCCCGCCTACGCGGGGATGACGGCCGAGGGTGTGGAGGCGCCGGTGGCCATCACTTGCCTCTAAGAGGCCGCCAGCTCCGGCTTCTTCCCCTCGTTCCGCCCCTCCGCCAGGTTCCGCACCACCACATAAAAGATCGGCGTGAACAGCAGGCCGAACAGGGTGACGCCGATCATGCCGAAGAACACGGCGACGCCAACCGCCTGCCGCATCTCGGAACCGGAGCCGGTCGAGATCACCAAAGGCAGCACGCCGAGGATGAAGGCGAAGGAGGTCATCAGGATCGGCCGCAGGCGCAGACGGCAGGCCTCGATCACGGCCTCCAGCCGTGGCCTGCCTTCGTTCTCGATGTCGCGCGCGAACTCGACGATCAGAATCGCGTTCTTCGCCGCCAGCCCCACCAGCACGACGAAGCCGATCTGGGTGAGGATGTTGACGTCCTGGCCCATGAGCCGCACGCCGATGGTGGCAGCCAGCAGGCACATCGGCACGATCAGGATCACCGCGAACGGCAGGGTCCAGCTGCCATATTGCGCGGCCAGCACGAGATAGACGAACAGCACGCAGATCGGGAACACGTAGAGGCCGGCATTGCCGCCGGTGACCTGCTGATAGGATAGATCCGTCCATTCAAAGGTAAAGCCGCTCGGCAAGGTGTCGTTCGCCAGCTGCTTGATGGCGTTGAGCGCGGTGGTCGAGCTGGTGCCTGGCGCGGGCTCGCCCTGGAGCTCGGAGGCGGCATAGAGATTGTAGCGCGCGACGCGGTCGGGACCCGAGACGTCCTTGAACTCAACCACGCTGCCGAGCATCACCATGTCGCCGGAGGCATTGCGCGTGCGCAGGCGTGCAAGATCGCTGGGCTCCTTGCGGAACGGGAAGTCGGCCTGCGCGGTGACGTGATAGGTGCGCCCGAACAGGTTGAAGTCGTTGACATAGGTCGATCCGAAATAGCTCTGGATCGTGTCGTTGATGTTCGAGATGGGGACGCCGAGCTTCTGCGCCTTGGTGCGGTCGATATCGACGAAGAGCTGCGGCGTGTTGGCCGTGAACGGCGAGAACACCGAGGGGCCGAGCAGGAGCGGCGATTTGCGCGCTGCGGCGACGAGTTCGTCGGTGGCCGCGGCGAGCATTTCGGGCCCGCGGCCCTGGCGGTCCTGGATGCGGATGGTGAAGCCGCCGCCGGTGCCGATGCCGGGCACGGCCGGCGGTGGAATCACGATGATGAATGCGCCCTGGATCGCGGACAGGCGCTTGCGCAGTTCGACTGTAATGGCGGTTGCGGACAGCCCCTTCTTGATCCGCGCCTCGGGCTCGTCGAACACCGGGAACAGCGCCGCCGCATTGCCGGCCTGCGTGCGGGTGGCGCCGGAGAAGCCGGCAAAGGCGGCGACGCGGACGATGCCCGGCGTATCGAGCGCGATCCGCTCGATCTCGCGCACGACCTCGGTGGTGCGCGCCAGCGAGGCCGCGCCCGGCAATTGCACGGAGACGATGACGTAGCCGCGATCCTGCGCCGGAATGAAGCCCTGCGGCGTGGTCACGATCAGCCAGCCGGCGCTGCCGATCAGCACGACGTAGATCAGGAGCATCAGCACCGAATGCCGGATCACGAAATTGGCGAGGCCGGCATAACCGTGCGCCAGGCGGTCGAACACGCGGTTGAACACGCCGGTGAAGGCACCCCACGCCCGTGCGACGACATTCCAGCTCGCCGGCGGTCGCTTCTCCTCGTGCGGGGTGAGGATCAGCGATGCCAATGCCGGCGACAGCGTCAGCGAGCAGAAGCACGAGATCGCGGTCGCAACCGCGATGGTGACGGCGAATTGCTGGAAGAACTGCCCGGAGATGCCGCCCAAGAATGCCGTCGGCACGAACACCGCGCACAGCACCAAGGCGATCGAGACCAGCGCGCTGCCGACTTCCTCCATCGTCTTCAGCGCGGCGTCGCGCCGGCTCATGCCGTGCTCGAGATGCCGCTCGACATTCTCGACCACCACGATCGCGTCGTCGACCACGATGCCGACGGCCAGGACGAGGCCGAACAGCGTTAGATTGTTGATGGAAAAGCCCAGCGCCGCCATCACCGCGAAGGTGCCGACCAGCGACACCGGGATCGCGATGATCGGAATGATCGCGGGACGCCATCCCTGCAGGAACACCAGCACCACGATCACCACGAGCAGCATGGCCTCGTAGATGGTCTTGATCAGTTCGTGGACCGACTGGGCGATGAACTCGGTCGGGTTGTAGCCGATATTGTAATCGAGGCCCTTCGGGAAGCTCTCCTTCAGCCTCGTCATGGTGTCGTTGATGTTCTTTGCCGTGGCGAGAGCGTTCGACCCCGGCCGCTGCGTCACCAGCATGGCGACCGCGGATTTGCGCAGCAGGAAGCTGTTGGTGGAGTACGCCAGCGCACCGAGCTCGACGCGGGCGACGTCGCGCAACCGCACGACGCGGCCGTCGGACCCGGCCTTGATCAGGATGTCCTCGAACTGTTTCTGGTCCTTCAGGCGCCCGGTGAAGGTGAGATTCGGCTGGAAGGCGCGGTCGGCGATCGGCGGCTCGGCGATCTGGCCGCCGGCGATCTGCACGTTCTGGGCCCGGATCGCAGCCAGCACCTCGGCCGAGGTCAGGCCGAGATTGGCGATCCGGTCAGGGTCGAGCCACAGCCGCATCGAATAGTCACGCGCGCCGAAGATCTGGATGTCGCCGACGCCGTCGAGACGCAGCAGCTGGTCGCGGACCTGGAGCAGCGCGTAGTTGGAGATGTAGAGCTGGTCGAAGGTGTCGTCAGGCGACAGCATGAACACGACCATCAGGATGTCGGGCGAGTTCTTGCGCGTGGTGACGCCGTTGCGCTGGACTTCCTCGGGCAGCCGCGGCTGCGCGATGGCGACGCGGTTCTGCACCAGCACCTGGGCCTTGTCGAGGTCGGTGCCGAGCTTGAAGGTGACGGTGATGGTGAGCTGGCCGTTCGAGGTGGCCTGGCTGTAGAGGTACAGCATGTCCTCGACGCCGTTGATCTCCTGCTCGATCGGCGCGGCCACCGTGTCGGACACCGTCTGCGCGGAGGCGCCGGGATATTGCGTCGTGACCACCACGGTCGGCGGCACCACTTGCGGATATTCGGAGACCGGCAGCGTGGTGTAGGCGAGCGCGCCGACGATCAGGAGCACGATCGACAGCACCATCGCCAAGATGGGCTGGTTGATGGAGAGACGGCCGAGATTCATGACTTGTTACCGGCTGGGGCTGGCGCGGTCTGCGGAGCGACCTTGGCGCCGACCCGGGCGCGCTGGATGCCGTTGACGATGACGCGGTCCTCCGCCTTCAACCCCTCGCGGATCACGCGCAGGCCGTCGTCCAGCGGGCCGAGCACCACGGGACGGGCCTCGACGGTGTCATCGGGCTTCACCACGAAAACGATCTTGCGGGACTGGTCGGTCGCGACGGCGGCATCGGGAATCAGCAGAGCCTCGTAGGGCGCGCTGCCGATCAGCCTGACACGGCCGAACTGGCCGGGCAGGATCGAAAGGTCGGTGTTCTTGACGACCGCGCGGCTCCTCAGCGTGCCGGTCGAGACGTCGAGGCGGTTGTCGAGAAAGTTGATGGTGCCTTCGTGCGACGGCTTGGTCTCGCCGGCGAGCGTGACCTGCACCGGGTTCGCCGTATCGCGCGAGCTTGGGCGCCGGCCTTCGAACCACAGCTTGCTGTATTTGATGAAGGTCGCCTCGTCCATGTCGAAATAGATGTAGATCGGATCAAGCGTGACGATGGACGTCAGCAATGTCGACGTGCCGCTGTCGCTGCCCTGCACGAGATTGCCGGGACTGACGAGATGGCGGCTGACGCGTCCCGTCAGCGGCGCCGTCACATGGGTGAACTCGATGTTGAGCTTGGCGGCCTTCAGGGCGCCTTCGGCCTGCATCTCGGCGGCATGCGCGGCCTGCAGGGCTTGGCGGCGCTGATCGACGACTTGCTCGGAGACCGCGCTGGTCTGCACCAGACTGAGGCCGCGGTCGAGCTCGCGCTTGGCAAGCTCCACCTTGGCCCGTGCATCGGACAGCTGCCCTTCCGCCTGTATCGCCACCGCCTCGAACGGGCGCGGGTCGATCACGTAGAGCAGATCGCCCTGTCGCACGATCGCGCCGTCCTGGAAGTCCACCGAATTGACGAAGCCGCCGACGCGCGGGCGCACCTGCACCTCCTCGACCGCCTCGAAGCGTCCGGTGAACTCGTCCCAATCGGTGACGGTGCGCTTGACCGGCTGGGCCACCGTCACCGCCGCCGGCGGCGGCGCGGCGGCCTGCGAAGCCGGCTTGTCACAACCAGTGAGCGCGACAGCCGCGACGAGCAGCGCGGCGATTGCAATCGGTCGGGTCAGAACGAAATCGTGCTTTTTGACAAACCGCCCGCTTCCATCCGGTCCGCTCATCCCAGGTCCTCGCGCAAAAGCCGCAGAAAGCCACATGGTACGCTTCTACCTGCGGGCGCCACAAGATGAGTGGCCAAGATGAACTCTTCAAGACCGCGGTGCGCGCAATGCTCGGGCCAGCGCCCTGGCCGGAAGACGGGTTGACAGTTCGAGAGCCGGCTTCGGCGCCCTCAGCGCCTTCACACATGACGAGACCCGGCAGCTCGGCTAGATTAACCTGCACAAAAACAAGGCGAATTGTCCGGGAGGACAGGCGTGCACCAGGGACGTGTCGTTTTCGGCGCGATCGAGGAGGTCGTATTCGGCCATCCCGCGGCCGACGCCATCGTCGCGCAGATGGACCGGCTGGGAACGCGCCGCGCCTTCCTGATGGTCTCCGGCACGCTCAACCGGCAAACCGACGAAATCGAGACGATCAAGCAGGCGCTGGGCCCGCGCTGCGCCGGCCTGTTCGACGCCATGCCGGCGCATACGCCGCGCGAGGCGGTGATCGCGGCCACACATGCGGCCCGCGCGGCGGAGGCTGATCTGATCGTCACCGTGGGCGGCGGCTCGATCACCGACGGTGCCAAGGCGGTGCAGCTTTGCCTCGCCAATGGCATCACCGATGTCGAGGGCATCGAGCGCATCCGCGTCCGCAAGGGCATCGCGCCCGAGATGAATGCGCCGACGGTGCGGCAGGTCAGCGTGCCGACCACGATCGCCGGGGGCGAGTTCAGCGCGATCGCCGGCGTCACCGACCGCAGCACGAACGTGAAGCAGATGCTGCGGCATCCGCTGACGGTGCCGCGCGCGACCATCCTCGATCCGGCCATCACCGTGCACACGCCGGAATGGCTGTTCCTGTCGACCGGCATCCGTGCCATCGACCATTGCGTCGAGGCGATCTGCTCGCGCGAGACGCATCCCTATGCCGACGCGCAGGCGGTGAAGGGCCTCGCCATGCTCGCCGACGCGCTGCCGCGGGTGAAGGCCAATCCCGCAGATCTCGACGCACGAATGGACGCGCAGATCGGCACTTGGCTATCGATGGGCGCGCTCGCTGCCGGCGTGCCAATGGGCGCGAGCCACGGCATCGGCTACGTGCTGGGGGCGGCCTTCGACGTGCCGCACGGCTACACCTCCTGCGTCATGCTGCCGGCGGTGATGCGCTGGAACGGGCGCGACAATGCCGAGCGGCAGATGATCGTCGCCGCCGCCATGGGCTATCCCGGCCACAACGCCGCCGACGTGCTCGATGCCTTCATCCGCTCGCTCGGCATGCCGCGCAGCCTCGCTGAGGTGCATGTGTCGCCCGAGCATTTCGAGTCGATCGCCGAACAGGCGATGCGCACGCCCTGGGTGCCGCGCAACCCGCGCAAGATCGAAGGCCCGGCAGAGGTGCGCGAAATCCTGCTTCTCGCCGCATGATTCAAGCCGGAGGATAGATGTATACAGGTCACCACGCCCGCCTGCGCCCGCTGCAGCCCGCCTTCATCATGGCGTCGACCGGCGAGGCCGTCACCTATCGCGAGCTCGAGGCGCGCAGCAACCGGCTGGCGCATCTGTTCCGCAAGCACGGCTTGAGGCGGCTCGACCATTACTCGATCTTCATGGAGAACAATTCGCGCTACCTGGAAGCCTGCGGCGCGGGCGAACGCTCCGGGCTGTACTACACCTGCATCAATTCCTTCCTGACACCGGGCGAGCTCGCTTATCTGCTCGTCAACAGCCAGTCGAAAATCCTGATCACGTCGGTGGCGAAGCTCGACATTGCGCGCGAGGCGATCAAGTCCTGCCCCGATATCAAGCTCTGCATCGTCGCCGATGGCCCGGGCGAAAGCGAGCGCATCGTCGGGCTTGCGGACGTGACCGCAGGTCTGCCGGCGACACCGATCGCGGACGAATGGCTGGGCACGGCCATGCTGTACTCGTCCGGCACGACGGGACGACCGAAAGGCATCCTGCGGCCGCTGCCGGAGGAGCCGCCGAAGCACAATCTGCCGCTGTTCGATTTCCTGACCAAGCTCTGGCACTACCGTGAGGGCATGGTCTATCTCTCGCCGGCCCCGCTCTATCATTCCGCACCGCAAGCCGCCGTGAACCTCACGATCCGCATGGGCGGCACCGTGATCATCATGGAGAGCTTCGATCCCGAAAGGTACCTCGAGCTGGTCCAGCGCTGGGGCATCACGCACACCCAACTGGTGCCGACGATGTTCTCGCGCATGCTGAAGCTGCCGGAGGAGGTCCGCAAACGCTACGACCTGTCGTCGCTCGAGATCGCGATCCATGCCGCCGCGCCCTGCCCGGCTCTGGTCAAGGACGACATGATGAGATGGTGGGGACCCATCATCCACGAATATTACGGCGCGACCGAGGGCCTCGGCTTCACCGCCTGCAACAGCGAAGAATGGCTTAGCCATCGCGGCACCGTCGGCAAGGTGCTGCTCGGCGACCTCCACATCCTCGACGAGAACATGCGGGAATGTCCGGCCGGGACGCCCGGCCAAGTCTGGTTCAAGACGGCGACGGCGTTCGAATATTTCAACGACCCGGAGAAGACCAAGGAGGCGCGCTCGGCCGACGGCAGCATGAGCACGGTCGGCGATGTCGGCTACGTCGACCAGGACCGCTTCCTGTACCTGACCGACCGTGCGACCTTCATGATCATTTCCGGGGGAGTGAACATCTATCCGCAGGAATGCGAAAACCTCCTGATCACCCATCCGAAGGTCGCCGATGCCGCGGTGTTCGGTGTGCCCAATGCCGATCTCGGCGAGGAGGTGAAGGCGGTGGTGCAGCCGATGCCGGGCGTGGTGCCGGACGCGGAGCTGGCCGAGGAGCTGATCGCGTTCTGCGCGAAATCGCTGTCGCGGCAGAAGGTACCGCGCTCGGTCGATTTCGAGAAGGAATTGCCGCGGCTGCCGACCGGGAAGCTGTACAAGCGCCTGCTGCGGGACCGCTATTGGGGAAACAAGGCGTCAAGGATCGTGTGAGCTCCAAGCGCCGCGGTCGTCAGGCACAGGCGGAGCGCAGATCCGAGACGACAGCGGAATGTGTTGGTGCAATCGCGCACAACGTCTGCGCCGGGAACCATCTCTTCGCACCTGCACTCTCACACTGTCCGATGTGAGACCATCCGGCCTGTCCGTCATCCGAAATGTCGAGACGGCGCGATCGGGGTTGCCACGCGCGGCTTGCGTGCTATCGTCGCGACAAACAGGCCGCAAAAAGGCCGATGTCCAGGGAGGATGAGCATGCGGAGCGTGTGGGCGCTCGCCGTGACGGCGGTGCTATCTGTGCTGACGGCCTCAACTGCCACGCTTGCCGGCGAGCCCAAGCAGGGCGGCGTCCTGCGGATGTATCACCGCGACAGTCCGGCCAACGCCTCGATCCTCGAAGGCGCGACCTATTCGGTCAACGTGCCGTTCATGGGGGTCTTCAACAATCTCGTCATCTACGATCAGCACATCGCGCAGAACACTCCCGATACGCTCAGGCCCGAGCTCGCCGAAAGCTGGTCCTGGAGCAGCGACAACAAGAAGCTGACGTTCAAGCTGCGTCGGGGCGTCAAATGGCACGACGGCAAGCCGTTCACGTCGGCCGACGTCAAATGCAGCTTCGATCTCCTGATGGGCAAATCGCAGCAGAAGCTGCGGCAAAATCCACGCAAGGCCTGGTACAACGAAGTCAACGAGATCACGACGAGCGGAGATTTCGAGGTCTCATTCGCCCTGAAGCGGCCGCAACCCTCGCTGCTGGCGATGCTGGCATCCGGCTATACGCCGGTTTATCCCTGCCACGTCTCTCCGGCGGACATGCGCACCCATCCGATCGGGACCGGACCGTTCAAGTTCGTCGAGTTCAAGGCCAATGAATCGATCAAGCTGACGCGAAATCCGGACTATTGGAAGAAGGGCCTGCCCTATCTCGACGGCATCGAGTACACGATCATCACGAACCGCTCGACCGCGATCCTCGCTTTCGTCGCCGGCAAGTTCGACATGACCTTCCCGACGCACATCACGATCCCGCTGCTGAAGGACATCAAGTCGCAGGCGCCGAACGCGACCTGCGTCGTCGAGCCGACCAACGTCTCGACCAACATCATCGTCAATTCGACCTCGGCGCCGTTCGACAACATCGATGTTCGCAGAGCCATGTCGCTCGCGCTCGACCGCAAGGCCTTCGTCGACATCCTGTTCGAGGGCCAGGCCGATATCGGCGGCACCATGTTGCCGCCGCCCCAGGGCATCTGGGGCATGCCCAAGGACAAGCTCGAGACCATTCCGGGCTACGGCCCGAACGTCAACGCGAACCGCGAGGAGGCGAAAAAGCTGATGCAGAAGGCGGGCTACGGTCCCGACAAGCATCTTGCGGTGAAGGTCTCGACACGCAACATCGCGGAATATCGCGACCCCGCGGTGATCCTGATCGACCAGCTCAAGAGCATCTATATCGACGGCGAGCTCGACGTGGTGGAAACCGCCAACTGGTTTCCGAAGGTCGCGCGCAAGGACTACATGCTCGGCCTCAACCTGACCGGCAGCGCGGTCGACGACCCCGACCAGTCCTTCTACGAGAACTATTCCTGCGGCTCGGAGCGCAACTACACCAATTACTGCAACAAGGAGATCGAGAAGCTGTTCGACGTGCAATCGCAGGAGACCGACGTCAACAAGCGCAAGCCGCTGGTGTGGGACATCGACAGGAAGCTGCAGGAGGACGTCGCCCGCCCGATCATCTTCCATGCACGCGCCGGCACCTGCTGGCAGCCTTACGTCAAGGGCGTTACGATCATGTCGAACAGCTCCTATAACGGCTTTCGCTACGAGGATGTGTGGCTCGACAAGTAGCACGGCAGGCTGAAGGCTAGCGGCTCGCGGAGGGCGAAGGATGTTTGCCTATCTGGTGCGACGCCTGTTCCTGATGCTCGTGACCCTGCTCGGGATCTCGGTCGTCATCTTCGTCCTGCTGCGCGTCGTGCCCGGCAATATCGTCGACATCCTGTTCGCCGCCGCCGGCTATGTCGACCCCGCCGACAAGGCCAATCTGGAGAAGGAGCTCGGCATCGACCAACCGCTGATCGTGCAATATTGGCATTGGATCAGCGGCTTTGTGCGCGGCGACTTTGGTTTTTCCTACGTTTCCGAGAAGCCGGCGCTGCAGGAGATATTGCCGCGAATTCCGATCACGGCAAAGCTGGCCGGCCTCGCGCTGCTATTCTCGGCCTCGATCGGGATTCCCTTGGGCGTCATCAGCGCCGTGAGGCAAGGCGCGCGGCTTGATTACGCCTTGCGCGTGGTCAGCCTCAGCGGCCTGTCGCTGCCCTCGTTCTGGCTCGGCCTTCTGATCCTCACCGCGTCGGTGGCGATGTTCGGCCAGATGCCGATCTTCAACCCGAACCCGCAGACCTGGCTCGAGGCGTTCGCGACCTACGCCGTGCCGGCCGCCGCCGTCGGCTTCCGCAGCGCGGCGCTGACGATGCGCATCACCCGGTCCTCGATGCTGGAAGTGCTGCGGCAGGACTACATCCGCACCGCGCGCGCCAAGGGCGCCTCCGATGCCGCCGTGAACTACCGTCACGCGCTGAAGAACGCGATTCTGCCCGTGATCACCGTGATCGGCATCGAAGCGGCCTTCCTGATCGGCGGCCTGATCGTCACCGAGACCGTGTTCAACATCCCCGGTGTCGCCCGCTTCCTGGTCGAGGCGATCCGCTGGCGCGACTATCCGATCGTGCAGAACCTCGTGATGTTCATCGCCGTGGTCGTCGTGGTCGCGAATTTCACCGTCGACATGCTCTACGCGGTGTTCGACCCGCGGATCAGGTACACGGATTAGGCGCCGTGATGTGGAAACAGCCAGACGCGACGGCGGTGCTCCACCTCTCCCGTAGGGAGAGGTCGGATCGCATCGGAAGATGCGATCCGGGTGAGGGGTTGCGTCTCGTTAGGCCTGAGCCCCCTCACCCGGCGCTACGCGCCGACCTCTCCCCGACGGCGAGAGGTGCATCTCCCTGCGGAGGCCCACATGGCCGCGATCGACTTCGACGTTGAACTGAGGCGCGCCGGCGCGCATGCCACCGGCGGCTGGCGGCGCGTGCTGTTCCTGGCGCAGCGGCACGTGCTCGGCGCGGCCGGGCTCGTCATCATGACGGTGTTCGTGCTCACCGCGGTCTTTGCCGATTTCATCGCGCGCTATGACCCGCTGACGGTCGATTCCGCGCGCGCGCTGGCGCGCCCGAGCTGGGCGCACTGGATGGGGACCGATTCCTTCGGCCGCGACGTGTTCAGCCGCATCATCCACGGCGCGCGCATCTCGCTCGCCGTCGGCATCGGCTCGACCGCGCTCGGCGGCACGATCGGCGTCATCGTCGGGCTCACGTCCGGCTATCTGTCCGGCTGGGTCGATCTCGTGTTCCAGCGCGTTTCCGACGTTCTTCAGGCGCTGCCGCTACTGGTCCTCGCCCTGATCATGACGGCGGCGCTCGGCCCGTCCCTGCCGAACGTCATCATCGCCATCGCGATCCCGCTGATCCCGACCGTGTCGCGCGTCACCCGCGCCAACACGCTGGCGCTGCGCGAGCAGCCCTTCGTCGAGGCCGCCAAGTCGATCGGCATGAGCGAGGTGCGCATCGCGCTGCGCCACGTGCTGCCGAACACGCTGGCGCCGCTGATCGTGCTCGCGACCGCCCAGCTCGGCTCGACCATCCTGACCGAGGCTTCCCTCTCCTTCCTCGGGCTCGGCATTCCCGAGCCCTATCCGTCCTGGGGCCGCATGCTGTCGGAATCCGCCGCCGAATATGTCCGCACGGCGCCCTGGCTCGTGATCTTTCCGGGCATCGCCATCAGCCTCGCCGTGTTCGGCGCCAACCTGTTCGGCGACGCCCTGCGCGACATTCTCGATCCCCGGCAGCGCGGCTGATGACGAATCAATCCGATCTCGTGCTCGAGGTGAAGAACCTGAAGACGGTGTTCTTCACCAATTCCGGCCTGTTCAAGGCCGTTGACGACCTCTCCTTCAGCGTGAGGCGCGGCGAAACCCTGGCGATCGTCGGCGAATCCGGCTGCGGCAAGAGCGTCACCGCGCTGTCGCTGATGCGGCTCGTGCCCGACCCGCCCGGCCGCATCGTCGGCGGCTCCGTCTCGCTCGAAGGCACCGATCTGCTGGCGCTGGACGAAGCCGAGATGCGCGCCGTCAGAGGCAATCGCGTCTCCATGATCTTCCAGGAGCCGATGACGTCGCTCAATCCGGTGATGCGGATCGGCGACCAGATCGTCGAAGCGGTGCGGCTGCACCGGAACATCCCGGCCAGGGAGGCCCAGGACATCGCCGTCGAGATGCTCCGCCTGGTGCGCATTCCCGAACCGGCGCGACGCGCGCGGGAATATCCGCATCAGCTGTCCGGCGGCATGCGCCAGCGCGCGATGATCGCGATGGCACTGGCCTGCCGGCCGGCGCTGCTGATCGCGGACGAGCCGACCACGGCGCTCGACGTCACCATCCAGGCGCAGATCCTGGCGCTGATCCTCGACCTCCAGAAGGAGCTCGGCACCGGGCTCGTGCTGATCACCCATGATCTCGGCGTCGTCGCCCAGACCGCGCAGCGCGTGATCGTGATGTATGCGGGGCGGAAGGTCGAGGAAGCCAGCGTCGAGGCGCTGTTCGCCTCGCCAAAGCATCCTTACACGCGCGGGCTGATGGCCTCGATCCCGGCCGTCCCCGCCCCCGGCATCGTCGCGCCGGCGCGGCTGAACGAGATCCCCGGCACGGTGCCGTCGCTGGTGCGCCTGCCGAAGGGGTGCGCCTTCGCGCCGCGCTGCAAGCTCGCCATCAAACGTTGCGAGGCCGAATATCCGCCGCTGGCGGATTGGGGCGGCGGCCATCTCGCCGCCTGCTGGCGCGCGGAAGAAGTCGCGGAGGTGGCATGACCGAAGCGCTGCTCGAGGTCACCGACCTCAAGAAATATTATCCGGTGCGGGCCGGCGTGCTGCGGCGGCAGGTCGGCACGGTGCATTCGGTCGACGGCGTCTCGTTTTCCCTTCAGGCCGGCGAGACGCTCGGGCTCGTCGGCGAGTCCGGCTGCGGCAAGTCGACGGTGGCGCGCAGCGTGCTGCGGCTGGTCGAGCCGACCTCCGGCCAGATTCGCCTCGACGGGGAGGACATCACCTACCTCTCCAAGTCTGCGCTGCGCCCGCACCGACGCTCGATGCAGATCGTATTCCAGGATCCGTTCGCCTCGCTCAATCCGCGCATGACCGCCGGCGACATCGTCGGCGAGCCGCTGATCGTGCATGGTCTCGCGACCGGCAAGGCGCTGGAGGCGCGGGTTGCAGAGTTGTTCGAGCAGGTGGGCTTGCGCCCCGACCAGATGCGCAACTTTCCGCATCAATTCTCCGGCGGCCAGCGCCAGCGCATCTGCATCGCGCGCGCGCTGGCGCTGGGGCCGCGCCTGATCGTCTGCGACGAGCCGGTCTCCGCGCTCGACGTCTCGATCCAGGCGCAAGTGATCAACCTTCTGATCGACCTGCAGCGACAGCACGGCTTCTCCTACCTCTTCATCGCCCACGACCTCGCCGTGGTCGCCCATATCAGCCACCGTGTCGCCGTGATGTATCTCGGCCGCATCGTCGAGATCGCAGGCAAGGACGAGCTGTTCCGCAATCCCAGGCATCCCTACACGCAGGCGCTGCTCGCCTCGGTGCCGATCGCCAACCCGCTGGCGAAGAAGCTCGCGCCGCTGGTCGACGGCGACGTGCCGAGCCCGGTCAATCCGCCGCCGGGCTGCGCGTTTCACACCCGCTGCCGGTTTGCGATGGAGCGGTGCAAGATCGAGCGGCCGGCGCTGCTGGATGCGGGCGACGGCCACCAGGTGGCGTGTCTGCTCAATGAGGGGACTGGGCGCAGCAACACCATCGCGTAGGGTGGGTTAGCCAAGCGGACTGTGCGAAGCGCAGGCCGATTGGCGTAACCCACCTCCTTGGTCTCCGCGGTGACCCAGCGCCCGGATCACCGGCCAGGCCGCAAGCGCGGCGGCCAGATGCTTGAGCGTGTGGCCGGAGACGATGTGGCCAGTCGCGTCGAACACCATTGCATCGCCAAGCTCGAACAGCTTGGCCAATGCGTAGAAGAAGATCACGCCGCCGAGCGGCACGCCAAGCGCACCGGGCCGGGGCCGCGTCAACGCCAGTGCCACGGCGAGCGCGATGCCGCCGTACTGCACGACGACCCATGGCATGAGATTCTCGCGCGCGACCCAGGCGGCCAGCAAGCCCGCGATCATCATCAGCACCAGCACCGCCTCGCCCGCGCGCACGCTGATGCGCTCGCAGGCTGCGATGCCCAGAAATCCCGCAAACGCCACGGCCATGCCGAGACGATCGGCGACCAGCCGTTGCGGCACGTCGGGGTCCAGATGATAGAAGCCTGAGCCCAGGCAGGTGAGGATCAGTCCGACGAAAAACCAGCTTGCACCGACCGGCACATCGAGACGGCCGCGCAGCCGCTCCGTGCCCCAGACACCCATGGCGAGAAAGGCGAGATTGCTCAGCACGTCGGCGGCGTTGGGCACGCCGAGCCAGGGGCGGCCGTCGACGAAATGCGGGATGTGCCAGGCGGCGGCAGGCAGCGCGGGTGCGAAGAGCGCCGCCAGCGCCAGCACGAG
Source organism: Bradyrhizobium sp. WBOS08 (assembly GCF_024585125.1). NCBI lineage: Bacteria > Pseudomonadati > Pseudomonadota > Alphaproteobacteria > Hyphomicrobiales > Nitrobacteraceae > Bradyrhizobium > Bradyrhizobium sp. WBOS08. The sequence goes on from NZ_CP028988.1 coordinate 2,477,421, forward strand.
CAACGCCGCGGCCAGATATTTTTCGCGGGCTTGCGGAGCGCCGAACGCGAGGCGGCGGGACACTGAGGGGAGGATGGCAGCCGCCTGGAGGGGATCGTTTGCGCGCGACATGCGGGTCTCCTGAATTGAACCTTGTTCAATATTAGTAGCATTGGAATGAACAATGTTCAATGAAGATCATTCATGGTCGCGAAATATCATCTATCTCATTGAGATCATGATATTTTTAAGATAGATGAGGCCACTGTCACGTGCGGACCACCTCAGCCAAGCTCGCGCCTTGGGCGACATGGGTCCCGGCTCGCGCCTCGCGCGTCCGGGACACGAGGTTTAGGCGCCGATCTCCGCCACGATCCTGCCCGTGGTCACCTGATCGCCCTCGGCGACGTCGATCGCGGCAACGACGCCGTCGATGCCGGCCTTGTGGACGTGCTCCATCTTCATCGCCTCCAACGTCATCACCGGCTGGCCGGCTGCGACGCGGTCGCCCGGTTTGACCAGGACGGCGACGACGCGGCCATTCAGGGCCGCGCGGACCTTGCCGTCGCCGCCATTGCTTGCGGCCGCCTTCGGCGCAGCGAGGGTCAGGTCACTCACGGTCAGCGGGATACCGCGATGCTGGAGGTGGAGCCGGTCGCCGTCGCGCAGGAATTTGGCGCTGTCCATCACGCCGTCATGGCGGAAGCGGATCACGTCGGAATCGAGCTGCTCGATCTCGAACCGGTCCTGCCGGCCATCGGTCGCCACTGTGTAGCTGCCGTCGCGCTCGCGCGTGATGTCGAGCTCGTGCGCGTGGCCTGCGATCTCGATCTTCGCAGGAAGCGGGAAGGTGGCCGACAGGCTCCGGCCACTTTGCCAGGACGGCGCGCGCGGATTGGTGACGTAGAGCAGCAGGCCTGCGAGCGCCGTATCGAATGCCGCCTCTCGCCGCGGCGCCAGCAATTCGTCGCGATGCGCTCCGATGAAAGCCGTGGTCGCCTCGCCCCTGGCAAAGCCGGGATGGCGCAGGCACGACATCAGGAACGCCTGGTTGGTCGTCAAGCCGAACGCGGTGAGCTGCTCCAGGCCGACGATCAGCCGCCCCCTCGCCTCCTCGCGCGTGGTGCCATGGCTGATCACCTTGGCGATCATGGAATCGTAGAACGGGGGAATCTCCGAGCCCGATTGCAGCGCGTGCTCGACACGGATGCTGTCAGGCACCTGCCAGCGCGCCATGCGGCCCGACTGCGGCATGAAGTCGTGCGCGGCATCTTCCGAGCACAGCCGCACCTCGATGGCATGGCCGGAGAACTTGATGTCCTGCTGCTTCACCGGCAATTGCTCGCCGCGCGCGACGCGCAGCTGCAGCTCGACCAGATCGAGCCCGGTGATCGCCTCAGTGACGGGATGCTCGACCTGAAGACGCGTATTCATCTCCATGAAATAGAACTCGCCGCTGGCATCGAGCAGGAATTCAAGCGTGCCCGCGCCCTCATAGCGCAGCGCCTTCACCGCAGCGACCGCGACCTCACCCATCCTGGCGCGCAGCTCCGGCGTGACCGCGGGCGATGGCGCCTCCTCGATCAGCTTCTGGTGCCGCCGCTGCACTGAGCAGTCGCGCTCGCCGAGATGAATGGCGTTGCCGTGGCTGTCGCCGAACACCTGGATCTCGATGTGCCGTGGATTCTGGATCGCGCGCTCGAGGATGATCGTGGGATCGCCGAACGCGGCCTTGGCTTCCGACCGCGCACTGCGCAGCGCATCCGGGAACGAGGCCGCTTCGGTGACGAGCCGCATGCCGCGGCCGCCGCCGCCGGCGACGGCCTTGATCATGACGGGGAAGCCGATCCTCCTGGCCTCCGCGAGCATGATTTCGTCGCCCTGCTCCGCGCCCTGATAGCCGGGCACGACGGGAACGCCGGCCTGCTTCATGATATCCTTGGCACCGGCCTTGTTGCCCATCGCCTCGATCGCCTGCGGCGACGGGCCGATGAAGACCAAGCCCGCATTCTTGCAGGCGAGCGCAAACTCCTCGTTCTCGGCGAGGAAGCCGTAGCCGGGATGGACGGCATCGGCGCCGCTCGCCTTGGCCGCGGAGATGATCGCGGGGATGTTGAGATAGGACTGCGCCGGCAAGGCTTCGCCGATGCGCACGGCCTGGTCGGCTTGCCGCACATGGAGCGCATCGCGATCCGCGTCCGAATAGACCGCGACGACGCCGAGGCCGAGCCGCCGCGCGCTGCGCATCACGCGCAGTGCGATCTCGCCGCGATTGGCCACAAGGACCTTGAAGAACGGCCGGTGCTGCACTGATCCGTTCCTCATGGGCGGGCCACCGAGAATTGCATGCGCTGGGGCGCGCGCGCATCGCCCTCGCGGCAGATCGCGAGCACTTCCGACAGCACCGCACGGGTGTCGCGCGGGTCGATCACGCCGTCGTCGAGCACGCGGGCGCTGGTCGAGAACACGTCCATCTGGCCGTCGAACACGCCGATGATCTGCGCCTTCATCGCGTCCAGCTTGTCCTTCTCGATCGGCTTGCCGCGTCGGGCAGCAGCGGCCTCGGTGACGATGGCCATGGTCTCGGCGGCCTGCTCGCCGCCCATCACGGCGGTCTTGGCGTTGGGCCAGGAGAAGCAGAAACGCGGATGGAAGCCGCGGCCACACATGCCGTAATTGCCGGCGCCGAAGGAAGCGCCGCAATAGATGGTGATTTGCGGCACCGTCGCCGACGTGACCGCCTGGATCATCTTCGAGCCGTGCTTGATCATGCCGGCTTCCTCATAGGCCTTGCCGACCATGTAGCCGGTGGTGTTGTTGAGATAGAGCAGCGGCGTACGCGTCTGGCAGCAGGCCTGGATGAAATGCGTCGCCTTGTTGGCGCCGGCGGGATCGAGCGGGCCGTTGTTGGTGATGATGCCGATGGCCTGTCCCTCGATCCGGGCATGACCGCAGACGGTGGCCGGACCGTAATTCGGCGCCATCTCGGTGAAATCGGAATCATCGACGATGCGCGCGATCACTTGGCGCATGTCGACGGGACGCTTGTGGTCCATCGGCATGATGCCGAGCAGCTCGTCCTGATCGTAGCGCGGCGGCTTGAGCTCCGGAGCCGGCCGGCCCGGCCGCTCCCATTGCAGCGCCGCCATGATTTCGCGCGCGATACGCAGCGCGTCGCGGTCGTCCTCGGCGAGATAGTCACCGAGACCAGAGACCTGCGTGTGCATCTCGGCGCCGCCAAGCTCTTCCTCGGTCGCGATCTCGCCGGTCGCGGCCTTCAGCAGCGGCGGACCTGCGAGAAAGGCGCGGGTGCGGCCGCGGACCATCACGATGTAATCGGACAGGCCGGTCTGGTAGGCGCCGCCGGCGGTCGAGGAGCCGTGCGTGACGGTGACGACAGGCAAGCCTGCCGCCGACAGCCGCGCCAGATTGCGAAAGATGTTGCCGCCGCGGACAAAATCCTCGACGCGGTAGCGCAACAGATTGGCGCCGGCGCTTTCGACGAGCTGGACAAAAGGCAGCTTGTTCTCCAGCGCGAGCTCCTGCACCCGCAGCGTCTTGTCGAGGCCGAAAGGCTGCAGCGCGCCGGCATCGATGCCGGAATCGCTGGCGCTGACCATGCAGCGGACGCCCGAAACGAAGCCGATGCCGGCGATGACGCCGCCGCCGGGCACGCTCTTGCTCGCGTCCGGCACGTCGAACATGTAGCCGGCCAGCGTGGACAGCTCGATGAAGGGCGCGCCGGGATCGAGCACCAGCGCGACACGCTCGCGCGGCAGCAGCTGGCCGCGCTTGTGGAAACGGTCCTTCGCCGCCGCCGAGGCCGCACGCGTGCGCTCCTCCAGCGTGCGCATGCGGTCGATCAGGCCGAGCATGCCGTCGCGGTTGGCCTGGTAGGCTGCCCCGCTGGGGGAGATGGTGTTTTCGAGGATGGACATGACTTGATCCTGCTCGTCATTGCGAGGAGCGAAGCGACGACGCAATCCAGACCGCAGCTGAGGAGAGATTCTGGATTGCTTCGCTTCGCTCGCAATGACGGGTGAGGCGATACCTTACCTGTTCGTCCCGAAGATCTTCCGCGCTTCGGCCGGGCTCGCGATCTCGCGCCCCGCACGCCTTGCGCAGGCGGCGATCGCCTCGATCAACTGGCCGTTCGACGTCACTTTCTTGCCGTCGGCGAGATAGAAGGTGTCCTCGAGCCCCGTGCGCAAGTGTCCCCCGAGCTCGGCGCAGCGCTGGTGCAGCGGCCAGATCTCCTCGCGGCCGATGGCGGTGACCTGGAAATGCGCCTCGGGACGCTTCAGCTTGATCAGGATCGGCAGCAGCTCGAGATCGGCGGGCATGCCGGAGGCAACGCCCATCACGAAGTTATATTCGAGCGGTCCCCTGTACATGCCGACCTGGTGGTACATGCCGACGCAGCGGACGATGCCGACGTCGAAGCATTCGAATTCGGGGATGGTGCCGACCGCGTTCATGACGTCGAGATAGTCCTTCACCTTCTCGACCGCGTTGTCGAACATCATCGGCGGCCAGGCCCAGGTGTTGTCGGCCTTCACCTTCAAGTAATTGAGCGAGCCGGCGTTGCAGGCCGCGATCTCGGGCTTGGTCTCGCGGATGCAGTCGAGCGCGCCCGAGTAGTTCGGCCCAGACACGCCCGAGGTGTGGTTGATGATGACGCCGGGGCAGGCTTCACGGATGGCCTGCTGGATCTCCCTGCTGACGCTCACCTCCCAGGACGGCAGGTGTCCCTTGCCCGGCGCTTGCTGGCGCAGATGGATGTGCATGACCGACGCGCCGGCCTCGAACGCGGCCTTGGCTTCGCGCGCCATCTGCTCGGGCGTCACGGGTACGTTGTGCTGCTTGGGGTCGGTGAGCACGCCGTTCAGCGCGCAGGTGATGACGGCCTTGTCGCTCATGCCAACAATATCTCGCACGTTGAGAATTCAACGTTTGCGATCATGTGATGGGCGGCATGCGGCTTCTTGCGCGGAGAAGCTGGAAAAGGGCAGGCTTTCGTAGGGTGGGCAAAGCGAAGCGTGCCCACCATCTTTGCCAGTTGCGAGAGGTGGTGGGCACGGCGCAAGTGCGCCTTTGCCCACCCTACGAATCTACGAAGCCTCCGCCAGCCGCACCGTCTCGGTGCTGCGGTAGATCGCAAGGTCGCGCGAGCCGACGAAGATCGCGCGCGGCTTCAAGCCATAGAAGCGGCGGATCGAGTGGCTGAAATGGGTCGAGTCGGGATAGCCGATGTCCTGCGCGAGATGGGCGAGGTTGAGATCCTGGTTGGCGAAGTGCAGCAGATGCCGCGCGCGCTTCCAGGCGCGGAAGGAGCGGAACGAGATGCCGGTCTCTTCCTTGAACAGGTGCAGGAAGCGCGAGGCGGACAGTCCGGCTTCGGCGGCGCAAGTATCGGCCGTCACCGGCTCGCCGGAGAAGCGCTCGATGCGGGCGACGGCCCGAGTGATGCGCGGATCGAGCACGCGGCGCGGCAGCGCCTCGCCAAAGCACATCTCGTCGAACTCGGCGGTGGTGATGTCGCCGTAGCGGCGCTGGCGCAGCAACGCGTAAGCGGCGAGGATCTTGCGGGCATAGGCGGCCTTGTCCGGCCCGCGCAGCCGCATGGCCAGGGCCTCGATCACGCCATCCGGCATGCTCTCCGGCTCCAGCGTCACGCTGATGACGGTGCGATAGTCGCTGGCGATGGTGTGGCGCTGGTTCGGCAGGGTCACGATCAATTCGTCCGAGGTGTGGACGTCGTCGATCGTCAGATGCAGACTGCCCTTCACCGCGACATAGACGTGGCAGCAGCCGGGGGTCCGCTTGCGAGGGCGCCCGAGCAGGCCCGCATAGAAGACCCGCTCCGGCGTGATCAGCATCAGATGGTCGGATTCGCGACCTTTATCTTCCATTGGGTTCCTCCTCGCGCGGCTCTCTGGCCGCTGCGGACGGAGGTCACCTTAGCGGAAATTTGGCCGCTGTCACGATAGGATAGCGCTGTCATGAAAACAGGCATCGTCGTTCCGGGGCGCGCGCAGCGCGAACCTCAGGTGCGCAATTGCGCACCGGGGAACCTGGAGATTGCTGCGCGAGATTCCGGGTTCGATGCTGCGTATCGTCCCGGAATGACCGTCTGCTCTACGGCCTCGCCCTCGGCGCAACATTCTGCTCGACGCCAGCCTTCTGTTCCGCGGCTACGGCACGCTTGAAGCCGTCGCGCTGCTGCAGGCGGGCCCAATAGGCTGCGACATTTGGCCCAAAATCCTTGGCGAGCCCGATATTGTCGGCGAGCCGAAGCGCGTAGCCGATGACAATGTCAGCGGCGGTGAAGCGGCCGGCGCACAATGTTTCGGCATTGGCCGTGGCTGCCTCGACGGCGCGCAGTCTCCCCAAGAACCATTTGGCGTAGTCGCCGGCGACTTGCGGGTTGCGGCGCTCCTCCGGCTCGAGCTGGGTGTATCGGAGCACCAGCGTCTGCGGAAAGGTTAACGTGGCATCGCTGAAATACATCCAGTTCAGGAAGGCGCCATAGGCGGGATCCTCCGGTCCGACCATCAGCGGCGTCGGACCGTGTTTGATGCCGAGATAATGGCAGATGCCGGAGGACTCGGTCATCTTGGTCTCGCCGTCGACCATGAAGGGAATCGTGCCGAGCGGATTGAGCGCAAGATAGTCCTTGGCGAAGACGCGCGGCGGGAACGGCAACATCTTCAGCTCATAGGCCAGCCCCATCTCCTCCAGCATCCAGAGCGGGCGAAACGAGCGCGCGGCGTCGCAGTGATAGAGCGTGATCATCAGGCGTTTCCCTTGCTCCCAGGCAACGTGCCCATCATCTTGCACAGGACCATCAGCATGACCTCGTCGGCACCGCCGCCGATCGAGGTCAGGCGGCTGTCGCGATAGGCGCGGCTGACCGGCGTCTCGTTCGTAAAGCCCATTCCGCCCCAATATTGCAAGCAGGCGTCGGTGAGCTCGCGGCCGAGCCGACCGGCCTTCAGCTTGGCCATGGTCGCAAGCCTGGTGACATCCTCGCCGGCGACCAGCTGCTCCCCGGCGCGATAGATCAGCGCGCGCAGCAGCTCGACCTCGGTCTGCATCTCCGCGAGCTTGAAGTGCACGACCTGGTTGTCGAGGATGCTCTGGCCAAAGGCCCTGCGGTTGCGGGTGTACGCGATGGTTTCGTTGATGATGTATTCGTGCGACTTGAGGCAGGCGGCCGCGCCCCACAGCCGCTCCTCCTGGAACTGGATCATCTGGTAGGTAAAACCCTTGCCCTCCTCGCCGATCCGGTTGCGCTTGGGCACGCGGACATTGTCGAAGAATATCTGCGCGGTGTCGGAGGAGCGCATTCCCATCTTGTCGAGCTTGCGCGCAACGGTGACGCCCTTGCTCTTCATGGGCACGCAGATCAGGGACTTGTTGCGGTGAACGGGCCCGTCGCCGGTATTGGCAAGCAGGCAGATCCAGTCGGCCTGCGTGCCGTTGGTGATCCACATCTTGCCGCCATTGATGACGTAATCGTCGCCGTCGGAGCGCGCCTGGGTCTTGATCGAGGCGACATCGGAGCCCGCGCCGGGCTCGGACACGCCGATGCAGGCGACATAATCTCCCGCAATCGAAGGCGCCAGAAACTCGCGCCGCACCTCATCCGAGCCGAAGCGCGCCAGCGCGGGCGTCGCCATGTCGGTCTGCACCCCAATCGCCATCGGCACGCCGCCGCAGGTGATGGCCCCCAGCTCCTCCGCCATCATCAGCGCATAGGAATAATCGAGACCGGACCCGCCGAACTCGACCGGCTTGTTCAGGCCGAGGAAGCCGAGGCTGCCCATCTTCTTGAACAGCTCGTGGGCCGGGAAGATGTCGGCCTTCTCCCATTCATCGACATGGGGATTGATCTCGTTCGCGATGAATTTTTGTAACGAACGACGGATGTCGTCGTGGTCGGCGGTGAATAGCATGGTCTCTCAGCCTCGTCATTCCGGGACGCGCCACTTGGCGCGGGCCCGGAATCCATAGCCACGGTCGTGAGTATGGATTCCGGGCTCGCTCCGCTTCGCTCGCGCCCCGGAATGACGCGAGGAGAGAGCACTCATAGCCCCATCTGCCGCGACGCCAGATCCTTCATGATCTCCTCGGTGCCGCCGCCGATGGCGTTGACCTTGACCTCGCGGTAGATCCGCTCGGCCTTGATGCCGCGCATGAATCCGGCGCCGCCAAAAATCTGTACGGCTTCCGAGGCGCAGAACGCCATGGTCTGCGTCGCCTGGTTCTTCATCATGCAGATTTCCGCGACCGGGCTCTCGCCCTGCTCGAGCCGCCAGGCCAGCATCTCCAGCATCGCTTGGGAGGCCGCCACCTTCTGCGCCATGTCGACGATCTTGTGCCTGATGACTTGGTGCTGGGCGAGCGGCTTGCCGAAGGTCTTGCGCTCCTTGGCGTAGGCAATCGCCTCGTCGAGGCAGACGCGGGCGAAGGCGGTGCAGCCTGCCGCCATGCCCATGCGCTCGCTGTTGAAGTTCTGCATGATGATCTTGAAGCCCTGGCCCTCCTCGCCGATCAGGTTCCCGGCCGGCACGCGGCATTCGTCGAAATGCAGCGTCGCAGTGTCGGAGGCCCACCAGCCCATCTTCTTCAGCTTGGTCCGGGACAGGCCGGGCGTTTCGCCTTCGATCAGGAGCAGGCTGACGCCGCCGGCACCCTCGCCGCCGCTGCGCACTGCTACGGTCAGATAATCGGCCCGCATCCCCGAGGTGATGAAGGTCTTTTCTCCGCTCACCACATAGTGATCGCCGTCGCGCCGTGCCCTGGTGCGGAGGCCCGCGACATCGGAGCCACCGCCCGGCTCGGTGATCGCGAGCGCGGAGATCTTCTCGCCCGACAGCACCCGCGGCAGCACGCGCGCCTTCACCTCGGGCCGAGCCGCGCGAGCGATCGGCGGCGAGCCGATGGTGTGGCTCATCAGGCTGGCACTGACGCCGCCCGCACCGGCGCGCGCCAGCTCCTGGCTGGCCACGATCTTCATGAACTGATCGGCGGCGATCCCGCCATATTCCTCGGGAAATCCGAGTCCCAACAGGCCGATCTCCGCCGCCTTGCGATAGAGCTCACGGGGAAATTCGCCGGCCTCGTCCCATTCATGAGCGAACGGGGTGATCTCCCTGTCGACGAAGCGGCGCATCACGTCGCGGAAGGCGTCGTGCTCGGCGGTATAGAACGGGCTCTTCATAGGTCTCGCCCTGTTGGCGGATTCGCTGGTCCACCATGGCTGGAACATTTGCCATTCACTTGCGCAGAGTGGCTGACCGCAAGGAGCCGCTCCACCGCGGCCTACGGCCTAGCAACTCAACGCAAGACGATTTTCGTCGCGCACAGGCCAACTCTGGCGCAAAAAAACGTTGCTGCACAGACTCCGGCTGGCCCCAGGGCCACGCCGGCATAGTGCGCAGGGGAGGTATTTTTGGCCGTTCGTTACTACGACTGGATCGTTCATCATGGCCGCCGCACTCCGAACAAGGTCGCGGTGATCGACCTCGCGAGCGAGCGCCGCTTCACCTATTCGCAGTTGGACGCCCGTGTCTCGCGCCTCGCTTCGTTGCTGCGTCATACGCTGAACGTCTCGCGCGGCGACCGTGTCGCGGTACTGGCGCTGAACACGACCGATACGCTGGAGGTGCAGTTCGCCTGCGGCCGGCTCGGCGCCATCTTCGTGCCGCTAAACACCCGCCTCACCGTTCCCGAGCTTCAATTCATCACCGGCGATTGCGCGCCGAAGGTGATGATCCACGACGTCGATCTCGCCGAGACGGCGCTTGCCGTTGCCAAGCTCTGCGGCGTCGCGACCAGCCTGCTGCTCGGCCCGGGCGGGTCCTACGAGGCCGGCATCGCCGCCGCAAAGCCGCTCGACCGCGCCGAGGAAGTCACGCTCGATGACGTCTCGACCATCATGTACACATCGGGCACGACGGGCCATCCGAAGGGCGCGACCATCACCCACGGCATGACCTTCTGGAATTGCGTCAATCTCGGCGGCCCCGCCTGCATCGGGCCATCCTCGGTGTTGCTCACCGTGCTGCCGCTATTCCACACCGGCGGTCTCAACTGCTACACCAATCCGGTTCTGCATGCCGGCGGCACCGTGATGATCATGCGCGCTTTCGATCCCGGCACGGCGCTCGGCCTGATCAACGACCCCGCGCAGGGTATCAACGTGTTCTTCGGTGTACCGGCGATCTACCAGTTCATGGCGCAGCATCCCGCGTTCGCGACGGCCGACCTCAGCCGGCTCATCGTCGGCGGTGTCGGCGGCGCGCCGATGCCGGTACCGCTGCTGAAAGTGTGGGAGGCGCGCGGCGTCGCCCTGCAGCAGGGTTACGGCATGACGGAGACCTCGCCGGCCGTGCTGGTGCTCGACCGCGAGGATGCCGCGCGCAAGGCCGGCTCCGCCGGCAAGCCGGTGCTGCATACCGAGGTGCGCATCGTGCGCCCCGACGGCAGCGATGCCGACGTCGGCGAGCTTGGCGAGCTCTGGGTTAGGGGTCCCAACATCACGCCGGGCTATTGGAACAGGCCGGAGGCGAACAAGACCTCCTTCACCGACGGCTGGCTGCATACGGGCGATGCAACGCGCATCGACGAGGAAGGCTTCTACTACATCGTCGACCGCTGGAAGGACATGTACATCTCCGGCGGCGAGAACGTCTATCCGGCCGAGGTCGAGAACGTCCTGCATCAGCTCAGTGCCATCGCCGAAGCCGCCGTGATCGGCATTCCCGATCCGCAATGGGGCGAGGTCGGCCTCGCCATCGTCGCGGTCAAGCCCGGCCAGAAGCTCACCGAGGCCGACGTCTTGGCACATTGCGCGGCCAATCTCGCGCGCTTCAAGTGCCCGCGCCGGATCCGCTTCGTCGACGCGTTGCCGCGCAACGCCACCGGCAAGATCCACAAGCCGACCTTGCGCAAGGAATTCTCGGTGGCCTCCGAGGTCGACAAGAAGGTGGCCAACGGCTGACCACAGCGTCCATAGCGGGCGCTTTATTTTCCAGCGGCGCCGGCCCGTCGATCGCGGATCATTGCGTCAAGAACAGCGCAAAAGGCTCTTCCACCGTGCGGCGCAGATGTTTTCGATACAGGGCGTGGTTGGCATCGCCAGGTGCAACCCGTCCCAGGGATGGCTGCGGGACGTTCCTGAGCGGCACGTAGGCGATCGGTGCCGCGATCGGCGTGAGCTGCGAACCAGGGCCTGCACGAAGGGTCGAGATGATGCCGTACATCTCACCGGATACCGTCGGCCGCGACACCGTGATCACGCGGTGCTGGCCGTGCTTGATGATGACGAGGTAGATGAAGCCGGACTGATGGGGGACGGCGACCTCGCCGGTATGCTCGTAGGCAGCATCGGTTCGATCGCCCTCGCGAAAGACCAGCGAAGAGACTTTCGGCTCCCACACGATCTCGGTGTGGTAGGCGAAAATCGCGTCCTTGTCGCCGAAGGACGGTCGCAACGTGATGTAGACGTCTTCGAGCCAGGTCACGGCGCGATGCGCATAGGAGCCGAGGCTGTCGGGAGCGACATCGTTGGCAGCCTGAGGCGCCGGCACGACGGGACCTTTGCGTAAGGAAACGCCCAGTGCCTGCTCCAGCCGTACCGTCGTCGCCAGCGTGAATGGGCGTCGTCCGCCGAGCACCTTCTCCAGCGTGGAGAGGCTGAGCTTGGCCTGCTCGGCCAGCGCCTGCCGGGACATCCGGCGCCGCGCGAGCTCCTCGCGGATGGTCTCGGCGATCTCGCGGCTCTGTTCATCCGAAAGCTGCTTGTCGGAAACCTTGTCCTGCATCTGCATCGTTAGCCCTGCTCCAGCACGGCCACTCTAGCAGGCCGGACAAACCAGCACAAAACCGCACATGGCCGCCCCGGCCACGGCGCACCCGGCCGGCCGTGGCGGAACATTGCCGATCATTCTGCTCGCGAAAGCGGCCGCTCCCGGCGAATGCTCGGAGCCAGCAAAAGCCCTTTCGGGAGCAGACCAATGGACACCTACGACACTGCCGACAACGACGAGCACCCCCTGTTGAAAGGGCTGATCAAGTTCGGATTGTTGCTCCTCGCGCAGGGCATCGCGGTGATGCTGATGGCCTTCGTGGCCCTGCTCGTCAGCTTCGGGACGAGTTGGTCGGCAACGACCGAGCAGGCCAGCCTGCTCCAACCCGGCGATGCCAGGTCCGGAAGCCTGCTTCTGAAGGACGGCGACGCCATCACGGAAGCGATCCGCCTCGGCATCGACGTCGACATCACGGTTTCCGGCCCGACCTTGCGTGCCCGGATCACTCAGGTGTTCCGCAACCCGACCCAGGATTGGGTCGAGGCGACCTATGTCTATCCGCTCGCGACCGGCGGTGCCGTCGATACGCTGAAGATGGTGGTCGGCGACCGCATCATCGTGGGAGACATCAAGGAGCGGCAGCAGGCGCGCGTGATCTACGAAGAGGCGCGCCGCGCCGGTCAGAGGGCCGCGCTCACCGAGCAGGAACGGCCGAACATCTTCACCAATTCGGTTGCCAATATCGGCCCCGGCGAAACCGTGCTGGTGCAGGTCGAATATCAGGAGCCTGTGCATCAATCCGGCAACGAATATTCGCTCCGGCTGCCGCTGGTGGTCGGACCGCGCTACAATCCGGCGCCGATCGTCCAGAGCGTCGACTTCCGCAAGGACGGATCGGGCTGGGGCGCGACGACGTCGGATCCGGTAGCGGATCGTGACCGCATCTCGCCGCCCGTGCTGGATCCCGCCAAGGCTGCGCCGGTCAATCCGACCAGCATCACGGTGCGCCTGAACGCCGGCTTCGCGCTTGGCGAGGTCAAGAGTCACCACCATAACGTCAAGATCGACAGCCCGGACAGCGCGACACGGACCGTCACGCTCGCCGACGGCGTCGTCCCCGCAGACCGCGACTTCGAGCTGACCTGGAAGCCCGCCGCCGAGAAAGCGCCATCGGTCGGCCTGTTCCGCGAACGCGTCGGCAACGCCGATTATCTGCTCGCCTTCGTCACCCCGCCCGGCGCCGAGCAGGCGACAAAAAAGCCGCTGCCACGCGAGGTCGTGTTCGTGATCGACAATTCGGGGTCGATGGGCGGCACGTCGATCGTCCAGGCCAAGGCGAGCCTCACTTACGCGCTCTCCCGGCTCCAGCCAACCGACCGCTTCAACGTCATTCGCTTCGACGACACCATGGACGTGCTGTTTCCCACTTCCGTGCCGGCAGATGCCGCGCATGTCAGCGAGGCCACCTCGTTCGTGAGCGCTTTGCAGGCGCGGGGCGGCACCGAGATGGTGCCAGCGATGCGCGCAGCGCTGGCCGACAAGCTCGGCGACACCGGCATGGTTCGCCAGGTGGTTTTCCTGACCGACGGCGCAATCGGCAACGAGCAGCAATTGTTCGAAGCGATCACCGCGATGCGCGGCCGCTCGCGTGTCTTCATGGTCGGCATCGGGTCGGCGCCCAACACCTATCTGATGACGCGCGCCGCCGAGCTCGGTCGTGGCGCTTTCACCCATATCGGCTCGGTCGAGCAGGTGGAGGAGCGCATGCGCGGCCTGTTCGCCAAGCTCGAAAACCCGGCCGTGACCGGCCTCGCCGCGAAATTCTCCGAGGCCAACGCCGACGTCACCCCGGCGATCATCCCGGACGTCTATCGCGACGAGCCGCTGGTGCTGGCGGCAAAGCTCGACAAGCTCGCAGGCGCGCTCGAGATCAGGGGACGGGTCGGCGACCGTCCATGGTCGGTGACGCTGCCGCTGCAACAAGCCGCCGAAGGCAAGGGCCTGTCGAAACTCTGGGCCAAGCGCAAGATCGGCGACGCCGAAGTGGCGCGCGCCATGCGGGAGCTCGCCCCCGAGGAGGCGGACAAGGCGATCCTGGCGCTGGCGCTCGACCATCAGATCGTCACGCGCCTGACCAGCCTGGTCGCCGTCGACAAGACGCCGAGCCGCCCCGAAGGCGCGCCGCTCAAGCTCAGCGAATTGCCGATCAACCTGCCGGCCGGCTGGGATTTCGAGAAGGTGTTTGGCGAACGGCCGCAGATCCCGGCGCAGTTGCGCGAGCGCCATGCCGATGCAGCCGCCTCACCGGCCGCGCGGCGCCCGACGCCCGCAGCGCCCGATGCGATCCGCCTGCCCAAGACCGCGACCTCGGCCGAGCTGAAAATGATCGCGGGCCTGATCCTGATCGTGCTCGCCCTTGTCCTGTTCGTGTTCAACCGGCGTCGGCTCTTGCTCACCAACACCGCTTGAGAGAGGAGCTCCCCGACTCCTCTGTTAGCGCGCGCGGCTGCCTGTCCCGTCACCAACGGCCGCGCGCGCCTTTTTCTCAAGGTCATTGCGAGCGCAGCGAAGCAATCCAGGCTGCCTCCGCGGAAAGTCTCTGGATTGGTTCGCTTCGCTCGCAATGACGAGTGTAGAAACAATGCCCCGACTCATATCTCCTCTGGTTCTGGCCCTGATCGGCCTCTTCCTGTTCGGTGATGGCGCCTACATCCACGCCAAGGCGTGGCTCGCACAGGTGCTGCTGGCGCGGGCGTTCGACCGAAGCGTTGCGACGGGACAGGCAGTGAAGCCATGGTCCTGGGCCGACACCTGGCCGGTGGCGCGGATCGAGGTCAGGCGAATCGGCGCCAGCGCCATCGTGCTGGAAGGCGCGAGCGGACAGGCGCTGGCTTTTGGCCCCGGTCATGTTCAGCACACGGCCGATGCGGGTGAGCGCGGGACCGCCGTCTACGCCGCCCATCGCGACACTCATTTCCGCTTCCTGCGCAATGTCGTCCTTGGCGACGTCATCGATGTCACGCGTCGCGACGGTCGACATTTCCGCTATCGCGCGGATTCTGCGGATGTGGTCCGTTTCGATGCATCGGGCATCGAGGCCACCACACAGGATTTCGAGCTTGTTCTCGCGACCTGCTGGCCATTCGACGCGGTCACCCCCGGTCCCGAGCGCTACGTCCTCCATGCAACATTGATCGGGGCCGACACTTCGCCTGCCGCGCCGACGACACGCGGCAGCATCGCTCATTCCACCACGCGGCATACCCCCGTGGTTGCCAGTCCAACGGACTCGCCATAGAACGGAGTGGCACTCGACCAAGAAGAACAACAGGTGAGGTCACGGCATGGAAGCCCAGGTGTCCGCTGCGTCCGCGTTCCATCCATGGTCTCCGCCGTCCGATGCCAGCGACATCGTCAAGGGCATCCACGCGATGCTGCACCCGCGCAACATCGTGCTGGTGGGCGCGACCGACAAGCCTGGCAATTATGCCGAGCGCATCTGGAACAATCTGGTCAAGTACGGCTACGAGGGCGGTCTCTATCCTGTCAACGCCAAGCGCGACACCATCTGGGGCGTTCCCTGCTACAAGGACTTTGCGAGCCTCCCGGAGAAGCCCGATCACGTTCTGGTGCTGGTGCCGGCGCGTTTTGCGGTCCAGGTGATCCGCGACGCCGCGGCGGCCGGCGCGCGCTCGGCCACGATCGTCACCTCCGGCTTCAGCGAGCTGCAGGATGAGGAAAGCCAGAAGCTCGCCGCCGAATTGCAGGCGGCCGTGCGCGAGACGGGGCTTGCGGTCACGGGCCCGAACTGCCTCGGCAATCTGAGTGCCGGCGAAAAGCTCTTCACCAACATCGACGACCGTGTCGTGACCATGGAACAGGGCACGGTGGCGATCGCCGGCCAATCGGGCGCGATCGTCATGGCGATCCGCCAGGCGCTGGAGGATCGCGGCGTCGGGGTCGGCTACATGGTGACGACAGGCAACGAGGCCGGGCTCGAGACGCCCGACCTGATGCGCTATTTCGCAGAGGATCCGAGCGTCAAGGTGATCGTCGTCTACCTCGAAGGCGTGCGCAACACCAGGGCGTTCCGCGATGCTTGCAAGGCGGCGCGCGCCGCGAGCAAGCCCGTCATCGCGCTCAAGCTCGGCGCCTCCGAAGGCGGCCGCGCCGCCGCAATGGCGCACACCGGCGCACTCGCGGGCTCGATCGAGACGTTCGACGCCGTTGCAACGCGCGAAGGCGTGATCCGGGTCGGCGGGCTCGACGAGCTGATCGAGACCACCGAATGCTTCGTCCACGCGGCCGTGCCCAAAGGCGACCGGCTCGCCGCCGTCACGCTCTCGGGCGGCAAGCGCGGCATGCTGATCGACGCCTTCGACGCAGAAGGCCTGAAGTTCGCGCCGCTGAGCCCGCATGTCAGCTCGGAGCTGGCGAAGATGCTCGGGCCGGGCTCGATCGTCGGCAATCCGCTCGATGCCGGCTTTGCCGCGGTCGTCGATCCCTCCGTCTATATGAAGTCGATCAAGCTGATGATCGACGATCCCGATATCGACATCGTCATCATCGATGCCGAGCTGCCGAAGGCGCCGCACGAGCTGCGCGAGCGCAATTTGCGCATCGTCAACGAGATGGCGAGCAAGGGCGGCAAGCCCGTGATCTATATCAGCGCGATGTCGATCGGCTTCACCGAATTCACCAAATCCCTGCGCAAGTCGCTGCCGCATCTCGCGGTGATGCAGGGCATGGACCGGGCGGTGACCGCGATCAAGTCGCTGCTCGCCTACGCCAAGCTGCGCAAGGAGGTGCCCGACATCGTCTCGAGCTCGAAGCCCGCCGCCCGCGCCGTGCTGGAGAAGGCGCTGAAATCGGCAAGCGGTGCGGCGCTCGACGAGATCGCCTCGAAGAAGCTCCTGAAGGCGTATGGCATACCGGTCTCGAAGGAGGCGATCGCACAGACGGCGACGGAAGCCGCAGAGATCGCCAAGCAGATCGGCTTTCCGGTCGTGGCCAAGGTCGTCAGCGCTGAGATCCTGCACAAGTCCGACATCGGCGGCGTGGTGTTGAACCTGAACAGCGCGGCCGAGGTGAAGAAGGCGTTCGCCGATATCACGGCCCGGGTGAGCAAGTTGAAAGGCAAGCCGAGGCTCGATGGTGTCCTGATCGCGCAGCAGGTCAAGGCCGAGCTCGAGCTCGTGGTCGGCGCCTCCCTCGATGCCGAGATGGGGCCTGTGGTGCTGTTCGGCACCGGTGGCATCGACATCGAACTGATGAAGGACGTTGCGCTCGCCGGCGCGCCTTTGGACGAGGCCGAGGCGCGGCTCCTGATCGGCCGTACCAAGGCCGGCATCAAGATGCGGGGCTATCGCGGCAAACCGGCCCTGCACGAAGCCTCGGTGGTGAAGGCGCTGGTCGGCCTGTCCAATTTGATTGCGGATGCCGGCGACCGGATCGCCTCGATCGACGTCAACCCGTTCCTGATCAACACCAGGACGGGCGTAGCCGTCGATGCCTTGATCGTGCTGAACAATGCCGCGGCAAGGCGCGCGGCCGGGCATTGAGGCTGTAGGGCGGATTAGCGCCAGCGCAATCCGCCAAATGGCAGGGCTAATGAGGCGAACATGGCGGGTTACGCTTCGCTAACCCGCCCTACGTACCATCATAGCCTCCTTCCAACTTCCCTGCTTTGGCCGTAAAACCTCCCCGTATGGCACGTGCGAGCAATCTGGTGATCGGAACGGCGACGCTGGCGGTGATCGCCGTAGCGCTCGGCGGCGTGCTCGGCGTGCAGAAATGGCGCACCATCCAGAGCCGCAGCCAGCTGCGTGTGGTGTTCGAAGGCGGCTCCGCCAGCGGCCTGCGCCGCGGCGGGCCGGTCAATTTCGACGGCGTGCCAGCCGGCCAGATCCGCTCGATCAAGCTGGAGAGTCCGCGCCGGATCGTGGCGCTGGTGATGCTCGACAACACCGCACCGATCCGCAAGGACACTGTGGCGGGCATCGAGTTCCAGGGCCTGACCGGCGTCGCTGCGATCTCACTGATCGGTGGCGCGCCCTCCGCGCCACCGGTGCCGCTGGACTCGGACGGCGTCCCCGTCCTGACCGCCGATCTCAGCGACGCCGAAACCATCGTCGAAACCCTGCACAGCGTCGACCGCGCGATCGTCAGCAATGCCCCCGCAATCAAGGAGGGCCTGAGCACGTTCGAAAATTATACCGCCGATCTCAGGAGCAAGGGCACCGAGATCGATTCCGTCATGGCCAAGGTCGACAGCGCCTTCGCGGGCTTCGACAAGGCGGTCACGAAGATCGAGGGCGTGGTGCCCGGCTTCGTCGACGGCAAGGCCGACGAGCTGTTCGAGAAAATCAAGGGACTGCACGAGCTTGCCGACACCATGAAGAAGAAGTCGGCGGGTTATCTCGAGGACATCCGTCGCTCGCTGCTCGATGTCAGCGAAGCCGCCAACAAGATGAGCGGGACGCCGGCGCCGCCGCGGCCCCCGCGCAGGCCCACGGAGCAGAAGCGGTAATTCCTCTTTCTTACCCTGCCCTGGAGGGCAGGGCTATCGCATATGAGTTTTCGGAAGTGCCTGAGCAAGCGCCTCGTCCTTCGAGACGACCGCTTCGCGGTCTCCTCAGGATGAGGCTAAGTGGCACCGCGCTCGCCGAAGCTGTTGCCGCGCAAATGGTCCTCATCCTGAGGGCCCGCCGAAGGCGGGCGTCTCGAAGGATGGCTGCAGACGAGTTTCCCGCCGCGTTTCCTTATACGCGATTGCGCTGCCCTGGAGGGGGAGGGTGGCAGTCCCCGCTTAGCGACGTTCGAGGGACTCACACTCCAAGATCACCGACGCGGAATCCGTCAACAGCTCAGTAGTTGCTGGCCGCCGCGCCGTTCGGAATGCCGTCGATCGGACATTCGTCAGTGCCCGGCGTCGCGCGGGTCATCGCCTCGACCATGTCCCGCGTGCCTTCGGGATCCCTGATCCAGTTCTTGTAGAAATCATAGGGGCACGCCGCGACGCCGCGCGGGCTGTCGCCGGAATTGATCATGCCGGTGTAGCCGCGGTGGACCAGCTTGTAGAGATGGTTCTGCGACTGGCCGTTGCGGCGCGCATCGCGGATCAGGTGTTTCGACAGCTGGGCATATTGGATGCCGTAATCCTCCTCGCCGCATTCGCCGAGGGTGCGACCGTCGAAGCCGATGATGGCGGAGTGGCCGAAATAGGAATAGACGCCGTCGAAGCCGGCGGCATTGGCGACGGCGACATAGACGTTGTTGGCCCAGGCCATCGCCTTGGAGATCATGACCTGCTGCTCCTTGGCCGGATACATGTAGCCCTGGCAGCGCACGATCAGTTCGGCACCCTTCATGGCGCAGTCGCGCCAGATCTCCGGATAATTGCCGTCGTCGCAGATGATCAGGCTGACCTTGAGCCCTTTCGGCCCCTCGGACACATAGGTGCAATTGCCGGGATACCAGCCCTCGATCGGCACCCAGGGCATGATCTTGCGGTACTTCTGCACGATCTCGCCCTTGTCGTTCATCAGGATCAAAGTGTTGTAGGGCGCCTTGTGCGGATGCTCCTCGTGGCGCTCGCCGGTCAGCGAGAACACGCCCCAGACCTTGGCCTTACGACAGGCCTCGGCGAAGATCGCGGTCTCCTCGCCGGGTACCATGGATGCCGTCTCGTACATCTCCTTGGAATCGTACATGATGCCTTGCGTGGAATATTCCGGGAAGATCACGAGGTCCATGCCGGGCAGGCCGAGCTTCATGCCGACGATCATATCGGCGATCTTGCGGGCGTTCTCGAGCACCTCGGCCTTGGTGTGCAGGCGGGGCATCTTGTAATTGACGACCGTGACGCCGACCGTGTCGTTGCTGCTGGAGATGTCACCGTGAAGCATGTTGAGCGCTCCTGTACCTTGTCTGCTTGATGCTGGCGTGTCGCGTTAGTGGCTGATCATCCAGGGGCGCGCCGTCGGAAAGCCCTTGGCGCCGCTTCTGGACTTGGTCATCAGCCGCGCCGGTTTCTTCTTGTCCGACGAGCCCTTGTCCTTCACCGTCTTGCCCGACGAGCAGCAACCGCAGCCGGGCCCGTGCGAGGCCTTGTATTGCGCCAGCGTCTGCGGCGCGTGCGAACTGCGCTCGTTGACGGCATGCGCCTTGCGCTTGTCGGCCGGCATGCAGAAGAAATTCGGGGCGGTCAGGATGACGCGGGGCGCCATGGTCTCGCAGTGCGGGCAGCTCTGCGGATCGTCGCATTCGGCCATCGGGCGCAGGTCCTTGAAGGGACCGCAATCGTCACAGAGATATTCGTAGACCGGCATCGCATCACCTACGCTGTTGCCTGTTCACACAACTCGCTGCCGCCGCGCGTGTGGAGACAGCCCCTCACCCCAACCCTCTCCCCGTAAGAGCGGGGAGAGGGAGCGCAAGCGTCACTTGTCCGGCGAGATCGGCATCTGGATGTCGCCGGTGATGTGCTTGATGGGCCCTGCCGCCGACGGCATCACGTCGAAGTCGAAGATCTCCGTCGGCAGCCACAGCGTGGCGCAGGCGTTGGGCACGTCGACCACGCCGGAGATATGGCCCTGGCACGGCGCGGTGCCGAGGATCGAATAGGCCTGGGCGCCGGAATAGCCGAACTTCTTGAGGTATTCGATGGCGTTGAGGCAGGCCTGGCGATAAGCGATGTGGACGTCGAGATAATGCTGCTTGCCGGCTTCGTCGACCGAGATGCCTTCGAAGATCAGATAGTCCTTGTAGTTCGGCGTGATCGGCGACGGCTTGAAGATCGGGTTCTTGATGCCGTACTTCGACATGCCGTCCTTGATCACTTCCACCTTCAGGTGCAGCCAGCCGGCCATCTCGATGGCGCCGCAGAAGGTGATCTCGCCGTCGCCCTGGCTGAAGTGCAGATCGCCCATGGAGAGACCTGCGCCCGGCACATAGACCGGGAAGTAGATCTTCGAGCCGCGCGAGAGATCCTTGATGTCGCAATTGCCGCCATGCTCGCGCGGCGGCACCGTGCGCGCGCCCTCCGCACCGATCTTGGCCTTGACGTCACCCTTGGCGCGGCCGCCATGGGCGGTCGGCGCGAACGGCGGATTGGCAAGGCCGGGAACACGGGTCGGGTTGGTCGAGATCAGCTCGGCCTCGCGCTTGTTCCAGGTCTCCAGCATCTTTGGATCGGGCAGGCAGCCGATCAGGCCGGGATGGATGAGGCCTGCGAAGTTCACGCCGGGCACGTGGCGCGACGAGGTGTAGAGGCCCTTGATGTCCCAGATCGACTTCTGCGCCAGCGGGAAATGGTCGGTGAGGAAGCCGCCGCCGTTCTGCTTGGAGAAAAAGCCGTTGAAGCCCCACAGGCTTTCCTTAAGCGGACCGACGTCGAGCAGATCGACGACGAGGAGGTCGCCGGGCTCGGCGCCCTTGACGCCGATCGGTCCGGACAGGAAGTGCACGATCGACAGGTCGATGTCGCGCACGTCGTCGGCGGAATCGTTGTTCTTGATGAAACCGCCGGTCCAGTCATAGGTCTCGATGATGAAATCGTCGCCTGGATTGACCCAGGCCACGATCGGGATGTCGGGGTGCCAGCGGTTGTGCACCATGTCGTTGTCATAGGCCGACTTGGTGAGATCGACCTTGATCAGTGTCTCTGGCATCGAGAGGCTCCCCTTTTGCACGGTTGGTTAGACGGACAGATATTTCGAGACCTGTGCGGCATCGACGGCATCGCGCGGATCGTCGCGCACGATCTCGCCGTTCTCGATCACCAGCACGCGGTCGGCGATGTCGAGTGCGAAGCTCAGGACCTGCTCGGACACGACGATCGAGAGTCCCTTCTCGTCGCGGATGCGCTTCAGGGTGCGCGCCATCTCCTTGATGATCGAGGGCTGGATGCCTTCGGTCGGCTCGTCCAGCAGCAGAACCTTCGGCTTGGTCGCGAGCGCACGCGCGATCGCCAATTGTTGTTGTTGCCCGCCGGAGAGATTGCCGCCGCGGCGGCCCTTCATCTCCAGCAGCACCGGGAACAATTCATAGATGTCGCCGGGCACCTCGGAGCCGCCGGAGACGACGAGCCCGGTCTCGATGTTCTCCTTCACCGTCATGGTCGAGAAGATCATGCGGCCCTGCGGCACATAGGCGAGGCCCTTGGCAACGCGCTCAAAGCTCTTGAGGTTGCCGAGCTCGGCGCCGTCCATGGTCACCGAGCCGCTTTTGGCGGGCAAAATGCCCATCAGCGACTTCATCAGCGTGGTCTTGCCCATGCCGTTGCGGCCCATGATCGCCACGATCTCGTTGGGCGCGACCTTGACGTTGAGCCCGTGCAGCACCTCGCTCTGGCCATAGGCGACGTGGAGATCGGAAATTGCCAGCATCGATTGCTCCTAGGCTCGCTGTTGCTTCACCTCTCCCCACCGGGGAGAGGTCGGCGCGTAGCGCCGGGTGAGGGGGCGCAGGCCTGATGAGAAAGCGAAACCCCTCACCCGAATTGCTGCGCAATTCGACCTCTCCCTATGGGAGAGGTGGACCGCCGTCGCCGCGCTCGGATCGATCGACATCGTCATCTCAATGCCCCAGGTACACTTCGACGACCTTGGGGTCGTTCTTCACCTTCTCCATCGTCCCTTCCGAGAGGATCTGGCCCTGGTGCAGCACGGTGACCTTGTGCGCGATGTCTTCGACGAACTTCATGTCGTGCTCGATCACCAGCACCGAGCGGTTCTTGATGATGCGGTTGAGCAATTCGGCGGTCTTGGCGCGCTCGGACACGCTCATGCCGGCGACGGGCTCATCGAGCATCAGGAGGTCAGGGTCCTGGATCAGCAGCATGCCGATCTCGAGCCACTGCTTCTGGCCGTGGCTGAGCTCGTCGGCGTAGGTGTTGAGCTTGTCCTTGAGGAAAATCATCTCCGCGACCTCCTCGACCCGGTCCTTCACCAGCTGATCGCGCTGGAAGGTCAGCGAGCCGAACACGGTGCGGCCGCGCGGGAACGAGATCTCGAGGTTCTCGAACACGGTGAGGTCCTCGAACACCGACGGCGTCTGGAATTTGCGCCCGACGCCGGTCTGCACGATCTCGTTCTCCTTCATTTTCGTGAGCTCCTTGCCACGAAACTGGATCGAGCCCGAGGTCGCCTTGGTCTTGCCGCAGATCAGGTCGAGCACCGTGGTCTTGCCGGCGCCGTTGGGACCGATGATGACCCGGATCTCGTTCTCCTCGACATAGAAGGAGAGATCGTTGACCGCCTTGAACCCGTCGAACGAGACGGTCAGTCCGGAGACGGCGAGCAGGAAGTCCTTGGGCTGGTGTCCAACGAGCATGATTGATCCCCTCACTCTGCCGGCGCGCCGTCGGCGACCGAATTGTCGCTCCAGCCCGGCTTTGCCTTGCGCGAACCGAACAGCCGATCGATGCGCGGCTGCACGTAGTCGGCCCAGAGTCCGGACAGGCCGTTCGGGAAGGCGAGCACGACCGCGATGAACAGCGCGCCGAGACCGAACAGCCAGAGTTGCGGAAAGGATTCCGACAGGCTGGTCTTGGCAAAATTCACCAGGATGGCGCCCCAGATCGCGCCGAAAATCGACATCCGCCCGCCGACCGCGGTGTAGATCACCATCTCGATCGACGGCACGATGCCGACGAAGGACGGCGACATGAAACCGACATTGAGCGCGAACATGGCGCCGCCGATCGCGGCGAAGACCGCCGCCATGCAGAAGGCGAAGATCTTGAAGTTGGCGACGCTGTAGCCGGAGAAGCGGACGCGGTCCTCCTGCTCGCGCATGGCGACCAGGATGCGGCCGAGCTTGGTCAGGCGGATGAACTGCGCGATGCCGATGCAGGCGAACAGCAGCACCACTTCGACGAAGTACAGGATGACCTTGGCGTGGTCGGGCCGGATGTCCCAGCCCTTGAGCGTGCGCAGGTCGGTCATGCCGTTGATGCCGCCGGTATAGCCCTGTTGCCCGACGATCAGGATGGTGAGGATGGCGGCGACGGCCTGGGTGATGATGGCGAAATAGGTGCCGCCGACACGACGCTTGAACATCGCAGTGCCGATGATCAGGGCGAACAGGCCGGGCACCAGGATGATGGCGAGGATGGTGAAGGTGAGGCTGTGGAACGGCTGCCAGAACAGCGGCAGTGACGTGATCTGATTCCAGTCCATGAAATCGGGGATGCCGGGCGTCGACTGGATCTTGGTGTTCTCGACGCTCGAGGCCTCGAGCTTGAGGAACATCGCCATGCAATAGCCGCCGAGGCCGAAGAACACGCCCTGCCCCAGGCTCAGGATGCCGCCATAGCCCCAGCACAGCACGAGGCCGAGCGCGACAAAGGCGTAGGTGAGGTATTTCGCGACCAGATTGAGGCGGAATACATCCAGCGTCAGCGGCAGGATCACGAACAGCACGGCGGCCAGCGCGATGAAGCCCATCAGTTCGGATCGGTTGAAGAAGCGTGAGTTGATGATCATGACTTGCCTGCTTCTTGTTATTTGCGGACTTTGAGGGCGAAGAGGCCCTGGGGCCGCAGCATCAGGATGCCGACGACCGCGAGCAGCGTGAGCACCTTGGCCATCGAGCCCGACATGAAGAATTCGAGCGTCGATTGCGTCTGCGAGATCGAGAAGGCGGAGGCGATGGTGCCGAGCAGGCTGGCGGCGCCGCCGAACACGACGACCAGGAACGTATCGACGATGTAGAGCTGCCCCGACGTCGGCCCGGTCGAGCCGATCATGGTGAAGGCACTGCCGGCGATTCCGGCGATGCCGCAGCCGAGGCCGAAGGTGTAGCGGTCGACCTTCTCGGTGTTGATGCCGACGGCGCCGGCCATGATGCGGTTCTGCACCACGGCACGGACCTGGCGGCCCCAGCGCGACATGTAGAGCACGTAGGCGACCGAGACAGTGATCAGCACGGTGAGGCACATCACGAAGATGCCGTTGATCGGCACCTCGATGCTGTCGGTGACCTGGAGCGAACCGAGCATCCATTGCGGCAGCTCGACGCCGACCTCGCGGGCGCCGAACACGGAGCGATAGGCCTGCTGCAGCATCAAGCTGAGGCCCCAGGTGGCGAGCAGCGTATCCAGCGGACGCTTGTAGAGGTGCCGTATCAGCACCCACTCCACCACCATCCCCAGCGCGCCGGAGGCGAAGAAGGCGAGGATCATGGCGAGGAAGAAGTAGCCGCTGAACAGGCCCGGCAAATAGGCCTGAAAGAAATTCGAGGTCATCCAGGTGACGTAGGCCCCGAGGATCATGAACTCGCCATGGGCCATGTTGATGACGCCCATCTGGCCGAAGATGATGGCAAGCCCGAGCGCCATCAGGACGTAGACCGAGAACAGGATCAGCCCGGCAAAGCCCTGCATGACGAAGATGGAGCCGAGATCACCAAGCGAATAGTCGCCGAACATCGATGTCCTCCGTCGGGGATAAGGGTCCCGCGTCGCGATGCAGAGTCGCGACGCGGGGTCTTGCGGCATGGACTTGCGATCCACGCCAGGGAGCGGCTTGGCCTGTGGGAGAAGCGCGACGGATGTCGTCGCTTATTGATAGCCCTTCGGGAACGGATCCGGCTCGACGAGATCGGCGGTCTCGTAGATCAGCTCGAACTGGCCATCGAGCTTGGCGCGCCCCACCCGGGTCTTCGACCACAAATGATGGTTCTCGTGGATGCGCACATAGCCTTCCGGCGCGCCCTTGAACTCGACGCCCGGGGAGGCCGCCGCGATCTTGTCGACGTCGAAGGAGCCGGCCTTCTCGACCGTCAACTTCCACAGCCACGGGCCGAGATAGGCAGCCTGGGTGACGTCCCCGATCACGGTCTTCTCGCCCCACATCTTCTTGAACGCCGAGACGAAAGCCTTGTTGTTCGCATTGTCGAGCGACTGGAAGTACTTCATGCAGGCATAGGCGCCCGCGATGTTCTCGCCGCCGATGCCGTCGATCTCGTCTTCGGTCACCGAGATCGTCAGCAGCGCCTGCTTGGAGAGATCGATGCCGGCCGCCTTGAGCTGCTTGTAGAACGCGACGTTGGAGCCGCCGACGACGTCGGTGAAGATCACGTCCGGCTTGGTCAGCTTGATCTTGTTGATGACCGAGTTGAACTGGGTCGAGCCCAGCGCGTAATATTCCTCGCCGACGACCTTGCCCTTCAGCACGTTCTCGACGTGCTTGCGCGCGATCTTGTTCGAGGTGCGCGGCCAGATGTAGTCCGAGCCGATGAAGAAGAAGGACTTGGCGCCCTTCTCCTTGGCGATCCAGTTGAGGCCCGCCAGAATCTGCTGCGTCGCTTCCTGGCCGGTGTAGATCACGTTCTTGGACTGCTCGAGGCCTTCGTAGAACGTCGGGTAGTAGAGCATGCCGTTATATTGTTCGACGACCGGCAGCACGGCCTTGCGGGAGGCCGAGGTCCAGCAACCCATGATCGCCGCAACCTTGTCGTTGACCAGGAGCTTCTTCGCCTTCTCGGCGAAGGTCGGCCAGTCCGACGCACCGTCCTCCTGGATGAACTTGATCTTGCGGCCGAGCACGCCGCCCGCCGCGTTGATCTGCTCGATGGCGAGCTTTTCGGCCTGGATCGAGCCGGTCTCGGAGATGGCCATGGTGCCGGTCGCCGAGTGCAGGATGCCGACCGTCACCTCGGTGTCGGTGACGGCAAGACCCGTGGTGTTGACCGCCGAGGTCGCCGGCGCCTGGGCGAATGATCCCCGCGGCAGCATCGTCATGGCCGGCACGGCGGCCATTCCCATCAATAATTTGCGCCGAAACGGCGATAACAGGCCCTTGTTTCCTTCGTCCGACATGAGCACCCCACTTTTTGTTCGAGACCACGCGATTGGTGCGGTGAGGATGGCGCGGATTGGGGCAGCGGGCGCATACGCAAGATCGCGTATACTGCACCGCAAAATGCCGACGTAGGCTCTTGGTACGGAATTTGCGAGGGGTTCCGGGTCCGTATCGGCAGTGGGGTAGAGCGTGGCAGGGCGGCAGCGAATAGACCGCGTCAGGCGCCAGTACAACCAATGGGTCGCCAACCAGACGCTGGAAGACTACGCGCTGCGCTTCACCGCGAAGAGCGCGCGCCGCTGGTCCGCCGCCCGGGTCGCCAACACCGCGCTGGGCGCGATCTCGTTTCTGGCGATGGAGGCGATCGGCGGCACCATCACGCTGAACTACGGCGTTACCAACGCCACTGCCGCCATTCTCGTCGTTTCCCTCATCATCTTCTGCTGCGGCGTTCCGATCGCCTATTATGCCGCCAAATGCGGCATCGACATCGACCTGCTGACGCGCGGTGCCGGGTTCGGCTACATCGGCTCGACCGTCACCTCGCTGATCTACGCGTCCTTCACCTTCATCTTCTTCGCAATTGAAGCGGTGATCCTCGCGTCCGCGCTGGAGATGTGCTTCGGGATTCCGCGGCCGATCGGTTATCTCATCAGCGCCGTCGTCATCATCCCGCTGGTGGCTTACGGCATCACGCTGATCAGCCGCTTCCAATTGTGGACGCAGCCGCTGTGGATCGTGCTGCACATCATCCCGTTCGCGGCGATTGCCTGGCACAACCCGCATTCCTTTACGGAATGGCGCAAGTTTTCGGGCGAGCACGGCGATCTCAACGGGCATTTCGATCTGCTGCTGTTCGGTGTCGCGGCCTCGGTGGTGTTCTCGCTGGTGGCGCAGATCGGCGAGCAGGTCGATTTCCTGCGCTTCCTGCCGCGCGACCGCCGCGCGTCCAGGGCCTCCTGGTGGATGGCGCTGATGAGCGCAGGCCCCGGCTGGATCGTGCTGGGCGCGCTGAAGCTGCTGGCGGGCTCGTTCCTCGCCTTCTTCGCGCTGAGCCACGGAGTGCCGCCCGAGGGGGCCGCCGAGCCCGCGCACATGTATCTCGAAGCGTTCCGCTACGTGCTGTCGCAGCCCGATCTTGCGCTGGCCTTGACCGGAACGTTCGTGATCCTGTCGCAGGTGAAGATCAACGTCACCAACGCCTATGCCGGCTCGATCGCCTGGTCGAACTTCTTCTCGCGTCTGACCCACAGCCATCCCGGCCGCGTCGTCTGGCTGGTCTTCAACGTCATCGTGGCGCTGCTGCTGATGGAGATCGGCGTCTACAAGGCGCTGGAGCAGACGCTGGCGCTTTATTCCAATGTCGCGATCGCCTGGGTCGGTGCGCTGGTCGCCGACCTCGTCGTCAACAAGCCGCTGGGCTTGCGGCCGCAGCAGATCGAGTTCAAGCGTGCGCATCTCTACGACGTCAATCCGGTCGGCGTCGGCGCGATGACGATCGCGACCATCGTCTCCATCAGCGCCTTTTACGGACTGTTCGGCCCCACCGCGAAGGCGTTGTCGGCCTTCATCGCGCTCGCCGTCGCCTTCATCGCCGCACCATTGATCGCATGGGCCACGGACGGCAAGTACTACATCGCACGCAAGCCGAAGCGGAGCTGGCAGAACATCGAATCGATCCAGTGCTGTATCTGCGAGCACGCGTTCGAGCCGGAGGACATGGCCTCCTGCCCCGCCTACGCCGGGCCGATCTGCTCGCTGTGCTGTTCGCTGGACGCCCGTTGCCACGATCTCTGCAAGCCGCACGCGCGGATCCAGGCGCAGGTGTCGGAGACGCTGGGCAAGCTGATGCCGCAGCCGATCTACGCCCGGATCAACTCGCAGCTCGGCCACTATATCGGCGTGTTCGTGGTCTCGGCGGGTCTCGTCGCGCTGGTGCTCGGGCTGATCTATCTGCAGACATCGGCGAGTGTGCATGGCGAAGATGCACTCGTCTCCGACGTGCTGTGGAAGGTGTTCTTCTCGCTCAGCATCATCATCGGCGTGGTCGCCTGGCTGTTCGTGCTGGCGCAGCAGAGCCGCCGCGCGGCCGAAGCCGAGACGCGGCGGCAGACCACGCTGCTGATCCAGGAGATCGACGCCCACAAGCGCACCGACGCCGAGCTCCAGCGCGCCAAGGAAGTCGCCGAATCCGCCAACCTCGCCAAGAGCCGCTACGTGGTGGGCCTGAGCCATGAGCTGCGCTCGCCGCTGAACGCGATCAGCGGCTATGCCCAGCTGCTGGAGCAGGATGCGACGCTGAGCGCCAAGCCGCGCGACCAGGTCCGCGTCGTCCGCCGCAGCGCCGACCACCTCTCCGGCCTGATCGACGGCATTCTGGACATCTCCAAGATCGAGGCAGGGCGGCTGTATCTGTCGCGCGACGAGGTGCGCCTCGGCGAATTCCTCGACCAGCTCGTCGGCATGTTCCGTTTGCAGGCCGCGGCCAAGGGCATCGACTTCGTGTTCCGGCGGCCTCCGCACCTGCCTCTGGTGGTCTATGCCGACGAGAAACGGCTGCGCCAGGTGTTGATCAATTTGCTCTCCAACGCCATCAAGTTCACCCAGAGCGGCAGTGTGCAGTTCGTCGTGCACTATCGCAGCCCCGTGGCCGAGTTCGAAGTGATCGACACCGGCCCGGGCATCCGGGCCGACGACCTCGAACGCATCTTTGCGCCCTTCGAACGCGGAGCGCTCGGCGTCTCGCAGCCGCAGACCGGCACCGGGCTCGGCCTGACCATCAGCCGCCTGCTGGCCGGGGTGATGGGCGGCGACATCAAGGTGACGAGCACGGTCGGCACCGGCTCGACCTTCAAGGTCAAGCTTCTGCTCTCGGAGGTCACCAATCCGCAGCGCATCGCGCCGGTGGAAGCGCCGGTCTCCGGCTATCACGGTGCGCGCAAGACCATCCTCGTCACCGACGATGATCCCGTGCATCGCGACTTGTTGCGCGAGGTGCTGACGCCGCTCGGCTTCATCCTGCTCAGCGCACCCGATGGGCCTGGCTGCCTCGCACTGGCGCAACATTGCCGGCCCGATCTGTTCCTGCTCGACATCTCGATGCCGGCCATGGACGGCTGGGCCGTGGCGGAGGCCTTGCGCGCGAGCGGCCATCACCAGGCGCGGATCCTGATGGTGTCGGCAAGCGCACTCGAGGCCCACGGCGCGCCGCTGGCGCTGCCCTTCCACGACGGCTACCTGATGAAGCCGATCGACATCCCTCGGCTATTGGAGACGATCCGCCAGCTGCTCAAGATCGAGTGGCAGTACGGTTCGAACGAGATCGCGGTGCCGTTCTGGCGTCCCGAGACCGGTTCAAGACCGCCGGCGCGGCACATCGAGGCGCTGATCGGACTCGGCCAGATCGGCTACGTCAAGGGCATCCAGTTGAAGCTGGACGAGATCGGCAGCGAACATCCGGAGCATGCCGACTTCGTCGCGCAGATGCGGTCTTTGGTCGACCGCTTCGATCTCGATCAGTACATGGACACATTGAAGACATTGCATGCGCATGAGCATTGAACCGAAGAAGCGCGACGTCGCGCTCGTTGTCGATGACTCTCCGGAGACGCTGCGGCTGCTGACGGACGCGCTCGACGGCGCCGGCATGACGGTGATGGTGGCGCTCGACGGCGCAGCCGCGATGCGCATCGTCGACCAGATCACGCCCGACATCGTGCTGCTCGATGCCGTGATGCCCGGGATCGACGGCTTCGAGACCTGCCGCCGGCTCAAGCGCGATGCGGACCTTGCCAATGTCCCTGTCATCTTCATGACGGGCCTCGCGGAAACCGAGCACATCGTGCGCGGGCTCGAGGCCGGCGGCGTCGACTACGTGACCAAGCCGATCGTGATCGAGGAGATGCTGGCGCGGATCCGCGTCCATCTCGGCAATGCCCGGCTGACGCAGAGCGCGCGCGCCGCGCTCGACGTCTCCGGCCGTTTCCTGTTCGCGGTCGACCGCCAGGGCAAGGTGCTGTGGGCGACGCCGCAGGCGCAGAAGCTGATGTCCGACCACCAGGGCACACAGGCCGACGACTTCGTGCTGCCGCCATCACTGCTGCAATGGCTCGATCAAGCCAAGGCCAAGGGCAGCTCGAAGTCGCAGGCGACCTCGTTACCCGACAATCCGCAGCTCCGGCTCTATTACATGGGCGAAACGGCGCCGAACGAGTTTCTGCTGCGGCTCTCCCGGGAGTCCGGCACCGCGCTGCCTCCCGAGTTCACCAGCGAGCTCGGCCTCACCACCCGCGAAGGCGAGGTGCTCGCCTGGCTCAGCAAGGGCAAGACCAACCGCGACATCGCGCAGATCCTGGGCCTGAGCCCGCGCACCGTCGACAAGCATCTGGAGCAGATCTACGCCAAGCTCGGCGTGGAGAACCGGACGGCGGCGGCGGCGATCGCGTCGAATGCGACGAGGCGGAATTCGTGAGAGGCTCTGCAGGTGAGTTGGTGCGCCCCTTCACCCAATGACCGGTGTCGTCCCGGACAAGCGCGCCTCAAGCGCGCGCCGATCCGGGACGACAGCGGAGTGTGTGGCGAGCGTCGCCGGCTCCTACAGAGACAACCCCTCACCCGTACACGAACGCCTTGTCGTCAAGATCGGTCTTCGGAATCTCGTCCTTCTCGGTCCAGTAATCCTGGCTGTGCTGCCATTCCGGCTTGTCGCCGCGCTTGGGCAACAGGTCCATGTTGCGCATCATGTAGCCGGGATTGAAGTTTTCCGGATCGATCCAGGGCAGGATCGGCATGTTGTGGTCTTCGGGACGCAGCTTGACCTCGACCTTCCTGGCGCCCTTGGCCTTCATGTGCCCCAGCAGCCGGCAGACGAAATCCGCGACGAGGTCGACGCGCAGCGTCCAGCTGGCGCGGAAATAGCCGAACACCCAGACCATGTTGGGAACGCCCGTGAACATCATGCCGCGATAGGTAACGGTGTCGCCGAAGGCGAGCGGCTTGCCGTCGATCTCGAACGCAATATCGCCGAGCGCCGCGAGATTGAAGCCCGTCGCGGTGACGATGACGTCGGCTTCGAGCAGCTTGCCCGATTTCAGCTGGATGCCGTTCTCGACGAAGCACTCGATCTCGTCGGTGACGACAGAGGCCTTGCCGCTGGCGATGCCCTTGAACAGGTCGGCATCCGGCACGAAGGCGATGCGCTGGCGCCACGGTCGGTAGGTCGGCGTGAAATGCGTCTCGACATCGTAATCGGGACCGAGAACGGCGCTGATCTGGCCGATCAGCTCCTTCTTCACCTGCTCGGGCTTGGATACGCAGAGCTTGGTGAAGGCGTCCTGCTCGAACAGGATCTTGCGCCGCACGATCTCGTGGATCCAGGCTTCGTCGACCTGAAGCCGGCGCAACTCCTCGGCGATCTCGATGGCGTTGCGGCCGAGCCGGAAATAGGTCGGCGAGCGCTGCAGCATGGTGACATGCGCGCATTTGTCCGCGATGTTCGGCACCAGCGTCGCCGCAGTGGCGCCCGAGCCGATCACGACCACTTTCTTGTTCGTGAGGTCGATGTCGTCAGGCCAGGTCTGGGGATGGACGATGCGACCCTTGAAGCGGTCCATGCCCTTCCATTCCGGGGTATAGCCTTCCGAATGGCGGTAATAGCCCTGGCACATCCAGAGAAAGTTCGCGGTGAACGTCCTTGCTTCGCCGGTGTCGGTCGTCACCGCCTCGATGGTCCAGAGATTCTGCTCGCTCGACCAGCTCGCGGAATTGATCTTGTGCTTGTAGCGGATGTGCTTGGCGATATCGTTCTCGTCGATCACCTCCTTCATATAGGAAAGTATCTCATCGGCGGTCGCAATCGGCGGGCCGACCCACGGCTTGAAGCTGTAACCGAAGGTATGGAGATCGCTGTCGGAGCGAATGCCGGGATAGCGATGTGTGCTCCATGTGCCGCCGAATGTCTCCTGCGTCTCCAGGATGACGTAGCTCGTGCCCGGAAGCTGCTTCTGGATGTGATAGGCGCTGCCGATGCCGGAGATGCCGGCACCGACGATCAGCACGTCGAAATGTTCCGAGGCTTGCTTGTTTGTGGCGTGACTGCGAACAGCGACATTCATTGTTGCTTCTATGCCTTGCTTGTTTTTGTGGCCGCCCTTGACGGGCGACGCGTTTCCTCCGCGACCGGCATGATCACCCGGCGCTCTTCCGCTTCAAAATGACATAGATCAAGTCGCGGTCAAATCACAGCGCCGCGCCCCAGCCCCGCGCGGTCTGCAAGATCCAGTCGCGGTACAGCGTGAGCGGCGTGACGCCGGTCATTCCGCCGCAACCGGCCGCACCGTTCGGCCCCGTGGACCAGCTGACGAGCCCGACGAGGAAGGCGCCATTCGGCTTGTCCTCGAACACAGGACCGCCGGAATCGCCGGTGCAAGCGCCGATTCCCCCGCGAACACCGTTGGTTACGGGATCGACCAGCCTAATCTGGAGCGTGCCGGGCTGGCCCGTGGCAACGAGCCCGGCCACACGCGTGATGCCGCCACTCTTGCCGTCACCGTGGACCGTGACGCCAATGCCGGCGATGACGAATCGGCTGCCGACCCGGATTGGGATCGTCGGCGTGCCGACCGTCACTGTGGATTTTCCCTTGAGTGGAATTTCCAATTGCAGCAACGCCACGTCGGCGGTGGCGCGGTGCGACTGCATCGCCTGCATGTTGAAGTTCGGATGGATCGCGACCGTGCGCACGTTCAGCAATTGCGGCGTACCGTCGGCGCCGCGATCGACCACCTTGTAGTCCGCGCCAGGCTGCACGCAATGCGCGACCGTCAAGACCACGCGCGGTGCAATCAGGCTGCCGGTGCAGAAATTGCCGCGCGAGCCGACGATGGTGACGATCGCGCGCGCGACACCATCGGCCTGCGGCGTGCCGCCGCCGACGATGGCATGAGCTGAGCCGACGGTCAGCAGCGCAGCGATGACGAGAGTTGCAAGCTTCTTCATGGGAACACGCTTCGGCGTCGTTGACGGCGGGAGATGGCTTCGGACTGGCCCTTGCCGATAGCGCATGCTAGCCGTCTTGGAAAGGAATTGACGAGGGCAGGACATTGGCGATCGAGGCTGTGATCTTTGATTTTGGCGGCGTGCTGACGAGCTCGCCCTTCGAGGCGTTCGCGCGGTTCGAGACGGCGCGCGGCCTGCCCGTCGACATCATCCGGCGCACCAACGCCGCCAACCACCTGGAAAACGCCTGGGCCAAGTTCGAGCGGGCCGAGGTCGACATCGAGACGTTCGATCGATTGTTCGCCGAGGAATCTCGCGCGCTTGGCGCCGAGGTGCGCGGCCGCGAGGTGCTGCCGCTGCTGCAGGGCGAGCTGCGCCCGGAGATGGTCGAGGCCCTGAAGCGCATCAAGGCGCAGTTCAAGACCGGTTGCATCACCAACAACCTTCCGGCCAATGCGATCGGCAGCCTGACCGGGCGCTCGCTCTACATTGCCGAGGTGATGGTGCTGTTCGACCATGTGATCGAATCCGCCAAGATCGGCCTGCGCAAGCCCGACCCGCGCATCTACGCGCAGATGGTAGACACATTGAAGGTCGATCCAAAGAACTGCGTCTATCTCGACGATCTCGGCGTCAACCTCAAGCCCGCGCGCGAGATGGGCATG
The DNA here is from genome assembly GCF_024585125.1 of Bradyrhizobium sp. WBOS08. Taxonomy (NCBI): domain Bacteria; kingdom Pseudomonadati; phylum Pseudomonadota; class Alphaproteobacteria; order Hyphomicrobiales; family Nitrobacteraceae; genus Bradyrhizobium; species Bradyrhizobium sp. WBOS08. The sequence goes on from NZ_CP028988.1 coordinate 2,511,684, forward strand.
ACCACGATCAAGGTGACGAGCGGCGCACAGGCGATTGCGGAGCTGGAGAAGGCGACGGGGCTGACGCTGGGGTAGGCCACAAATACTGTAGGGTGGGCAAAGCGCAGCGTGCCCACCACTGGCAAATCGTGGGCACGGCGCAAGAGCGCCTTTGCCCATCCTACGAGAGCTATTCCGCCGCGGCGGCGATCCGCTCCGGGAATGCTGCCGCGAGCGAGGCTCGATCCGGCTTCAGCACGCCGCGCTCGGTGATGAGACCTGTCACAAGGCGCGCCGGCGTCACGTCGAAGGCGTAGTTCGCGACCGGCGAACCCTCCGGCACGATCCGCACCGTCTCCAGCCGGCCGTCGGCGGTGCGGCCGGTCATGTCGGTGACCTCGACGCCGCTGCGCTGCTCGATCGGGATGTCGCGGATGCCGTCATGGACGGCGAAATCGATCGTGGGCGATGGCAGCGCGACGTAGAACGGCACGTTGTTGTCGTGGGCGGCGAGCGCCTTCAGATAGGTGCCGATCTTGTTGCAGACGTCGCCATTTGCGGCGACGCGGTCGGTGCCGACGATGGCGAGATCGACCATGCCGTGCTGCATCAGGTGGCCGCCGGTATTGTCGGGGATCACGGTGTGCGGCACGCCGTGATGGCCGAGTTCCCATGCGGTGAGCGAGGCGCCCTGGTTGCGCGGACGCGTCTCGTCGACCCAGACATGGATCTTGATGCCGCGCTCATGCGCAAGATAGATCGGCGCCGTCGCGGTGCCCCAGTCGACGGTGGCAAGCCAGCCGGCGTTGCAATGGGTCAGCACGTTGACCGCCTCGCCCGGCTTCTTTGCCGCAATCGCCTCGATCAGCTTCAGACCGTTGCCGGCGATGCCGCGATTGATCTCGACATCCTGCTCGACGATCTCGTCGGCGCGCGCATAGGCGGCCTCTGCCCGTTCATCGGGATCGATCGGCGTCAGCGTCGCACGCATCTCGTCCAGCGCCCATTTCAGATTGATCGCCGTCGGCCGCGCCACGACGAGCGTGTCATAGGCCCGTTTCAGCCCTGCGTCGGAGGCATCCTCGCGCATCGCGAGCGCCATGCCATAAGCCGCGGTGGCGCCGATCAACGGCGCGCCGCGCACCAGCATGTCGCGGATCGCGACGGCCGCGTCTTCGCACGAGGTCAGCTTCGCGACGACGAACTCATGCGGCAGCCGGCGCTGATCGATCGCGCCGACCGACCAGCCGTCACGCTCACGCCAGATGCTGCGGAAGTGCTTGCCGTCGACCTTCATGGCATTCTGCCTTTCGTATCACGCCCGCAGCACGCGTCCCGCCACCGCGTCGAGCTTCTTGAGCAGCTCCGGATCGCGCGCCTCGGGCGCGGTGATCAGTGCGGTGTCGAGCGCGCGGTCCGAGCCGATCGGGCACGGCTCGTGCTCGCGCGGGAAATCCCTTGCCAGCCGCGCCACCAGCGCCTTCGCCTTGTCGGCGTTGGAGCTCAGCACGCGAATGATGTCCTGCACCGTGACGGCATCGTGGTCGGGATGCCAGCAATCGAAATCCGTCACCATCGCGACCGTGGCGTAGCAGATCTCCGCCTCTCGCGCGAGCTTCACCTCGGGCATGTTGGTCATGCCGATCACGGAATAGCCCAGCGTCTTGTAGGTCATGCTCTCGGCATAGGTGGAGAATTGCGGCCCCTCCATGCAGACATAGGTTCCGCCGCGCGCAATCGCGATATTCTCGGCTTCGGCCGCCGCCGCAAGGTGGATGCGCAACCGCGGCGAGACCGGATGGGCCATCGACACATGCGCGACGCAGCCCTTGCCGAAGAATGAGCTCTCGCGCTTGTGGGTACGATCCACGAACTGGTCGACGAGGACGAAGGTGCCGGGTGGAAGTTCCTCCTTGAACGAACCGCAGGCCGACAGCGAGATCAGGTCGGTGACCCCGGCGCGCTTGAGCACGTCGATATTGGCGCGATAGTTGATATCGGAGGGCGACAGCCGATGGCCCTTGTCGTGCCGCGGCAGGAACACGATCGGCAGGCCGGCGATAGCGCCGCGCCGCAAGGGAGCCGAGGGCTCGCCCCAGGGACTTCCGATCACCTCTTCGCGCGCATCCTCGAGGCCCGGCAGGTCATAGATGCCTGAACCGCCGATGATGCCCAATACCGCCTGCGCCATGCCTGCTCCACACTGTTCGCCACGTGCGACATGGTTAAGCTATGCCAGTTTTGCGGCGGCTTTGGAACGGGCTGGTGCAGTGATCCCGGCGTCGTGAGGAGCGCGGGTGCCGCTTCCCACGCAGTGCGCCCGGCCTAAGCCGCGTTCGCCAGCTGCAGCTGCGCCGCCACCATCCGCTCCAGGGTCTCGACGGACTGGAAATTCTCCGGCGTGATCTCCGACTGCGGGATCGTGAAGTCGAACTCGGCTTCGACCCCGAGCATCAGATTGACCATGTCCATCGAGGTCAGGCCGGCGTCGACCAGCTTGGCCGATGGCGTGAGGTCGGCGCTGAGCGAATTCTGCTCGAGGATGCCCTTCACCAGCTTGATGATGCGGTTGCGCAATTCGGTATCAAAGGCCTGCATCGGCAAATTCCCGTCTGTCGTCGGAGGTGGACCAGCTCCGGCTACGATGGGCGCGGCCCGCCGGTCCTGCAATGGGAGGCACCAATACTTCGCGTTTGTTAGTAAACGATGACTCAGATTGTCTGGAATTCGAGCTTCTTCCAGAATCCTAACGCAATGCTCGAAAAGCGGGAGGTGCAAACAACCCGACCTTAACTGTTCGTTCGGAATTTGGCTTTGTTTACCCTCTATTTGATCGACGAATTTGAATTAAATCCGTAGCCTCGTCTCACAAGCAAAGATGACCGGAGGATCGCTTTCAGCGGCGTCGCAATGACGCCGGCGATCTCGAACGGCAACCGGAGGCGGACGAGTATGAACGTGCGTGAAGCAATCCTCACTGTCGACGAAGCACAGACGAGCTTCCTCGAGCAGGGTCCCTCCCTGATCGAGCGCGCCGCCCGAACCGCCGCTGCTGCGGCGGCCGACGCCGACGAGGTCGATCGCGACGCCCGTTTCCCGCACAAGGCTTTCGAGGCCGCCCGCGAGCAGAAGCTGCTCGGCGTCATGATCCCGGTCGAGTTCGGCGGCTTCGGCGCTTCCATCTACGACGTCACCGATATCTGCTACACGCTCGGCCGCGCCTGCGCCTCGACCGCGATGATCTACGCGATGCACCAGACCAAGGTCGCCTGCGTGATCAGGCACGGCCACGGCATTCCCTGGATGGAGACCATGATGCGCCGGGTCGCCCGCGACCAGTGGCTGCTCGCCTCCTCGACCACCGAGGGCCAGAACGGCGGCAACATCCGCGCCAGCGCCGCCGCCGTCGACCACGCCGGCGACACCATCTCGCTGGTGCGCGACGCCACCGTGATTTCCTACGGCGCCGAGGCCGACGGCCTCGTCACCATCGCCCGTCGCGCCACCGATGCGGCAGCCTCCGACCAGGTGCTGCTGGCACTCGCCAAGGACGATTATTCGCTGAAGCGGACGCTTGGCTGGGAGACGCTGGGCATGCGCGGCACCTGCTCGACCGGTTTCGAGCTGAAGGTCGACTGCCCCGCCGATCGCGTCTTCCCGGAATCCTATGACAAGATCCACGCCCAGACCATGACGCCCTTCGCACATCTGTGCTGGTCGTCGGCCTGGGCCGGGATCGCCGCAGCAGCCGTGACCCGCGCACAGGCCTTCATCCGCAAGGCAGCCCGCAGCTCCGGCGGCCAGATGCCGCCCGCCGCGGCACATTTCACCGCCGCCAAGATGTCGCTGGCAAGACTGCGCGCGCTGCTGTCGGCCAATATCGACGCCTTTGCCCGCGCCGAGCACGACGAGCGCGCCCTCGGCTCGCTCGACTTCCAGTCCTCGATCACGCTTCTGAAGGTGCAGGCCTCCGAGCTGGCGGTCGAGACCGTGATGCATGCGATGCGCACGGCGGGCCTCTCCGGCTACCGCAACGACGGCGAATTCACCATGGGCCGGCACCTGCGCGACGTGCTGTCGGCTCCGATCATGATCAACAACGACCGCATTCTCGCCAATGCCGCGACATCGACGCTGATGAGCGGCGTGCCAACAAGCCTTCGTGACTAAGTCCTCGGCGACCGAACCAACAAGAACAATTTTGAGATAGCAGGATACCGGACCATGAACATTGCCATCCTCCCCGATTCGCCGACGACCGCGCCGCAGGCGATCGATCCGCTCGATCATCTCGCCGACAAGCTGTTCCATCGCATGGGCGCCGACGGAGTCTACGCCCGCACCGCGCTCTATGAAGGCGTCGTCGAGAAGCTGGCCGCGCTGATCACGGGCCATCGCGAATCCGGCACCGAAGTGATGCGCTTCCCGCCAGTGATGAGCCGGGCTCAGCTGGAGAAATCCGGCTACCTCAAGAGCTTTCCGAACCTGCTCGGCTGCGTCTGCGGCCTGCACGGGACCGAGCGCGAGATCAACGCCGCGGTGAGCCGCTTCGATGCCGGCGGCGACTGGACCACCTCGCTGTCGCCCGCCGACCTCGTGCTGTCGCCAGCAGCCTGCTATCCGGTCTATCCGATCGCGGCGAGCCGCGGGCCCCTGCCGAAGGGCGGCCTGCGCTTCGACGTCGCCGCGGATTGCTTCCGCCGCGAGCCGTCGAAGCATCTCGACCGGCTGCAATCGTTCCGGATGCGCGAATATGTCTGCATCGGCAGCCCCGACGACGTCGCCGATTTCCGCGAGCGCTGGATGGTGCGCGCGCAGGCGATCGCCCGCGACCTCGGCCTCACCTTCCGCGTCGACTATGCCAGCGACCCCTTCTTCGGCCGCGTCGGCCAGATGAAGGCGGTGAGCCAGAAGCAGCAGCAGCTCAAGTTCGAGCTTCTCATTCCGCTGCGCTCGGAAGAGCAGCCGACAGCCTGCATGAGCTTCAACTATCACCGCGAGCATTTCGGCACGACCTGGGGAATCCAGGATGCCACCGGCGAGCCAGCCCACACCGGCTGCGTTGCCTTCGGCATGGACCGACTCGCGGTCGCCATGTTCCACACTCACGGCACCGACCTTGCGGCCTGGCCCGCCAAGGTTCGGGGCGTGCTGGGCCTGCAGCCGCTGGCACCGGCCGATGCCCATGTCGCTGCCCATGTCGAAGGCTGGCGCTAACCGAACGAGGCCTGTCATTTCCACGGGTAAGACGAGCGTGATCCACACCAAGGTCCGATGCCGCGAGATCACCGAGTCCGACGCAGACGCGATCGCGGACTTGCTGACGCGCGGCTTCGTGGGCCGCTCGCGCAACTACTGGATCCAGGGCCTGCGCCGACAGGCCTTCCGGCCCGTGCCGGAGGGCTATCCGCGCTTCGGCTACATGCTCGACAATGACGGCACGCCGGTCGGCGTGCTGCTGCTGATCTATACGGCACGCAGGAATGGCGAAGAGACCGCCATTCAGTGCAACCTGTCCAGCTGGTATGTCGATCCGGCCTATCGCAACTATGCTCCGCTGCTGACCAAGATCGCCCAGCGGCACAAGGACGTGACTTACTTCAACATCAGCCCGGCGCCGTGGACCTGGCCGATCATCGAAACCCAGGGCTTTCGTGCCTATTGCCGCGGCATATTCTTCTCGGTGCCGGCTCTGGCGCGTGTCCCGCGCTGGACCGAGATCGAGGTCATCTCGCCTCACGCCAAGGCGATCGAGGGGCTTTCCGAAGCTGAAACCGAGCTGCTGATCCAGCATGCCCGGTACAATTGCCTCAGCCTGGTCTGCCGCACGCCACAGGGAACGTTTCCCTTCATTCTGCAACCCGTGCGCATCCGCCGCGGCTTCATCGCGCCGCCCGCGATGAAGCTGATCTATTGCCGTAACGCCGCGGAATACGCCGCCTGCGCCGGCCGGATCGGCCGGCTGCTGCTTCGGCTCGGCAAGATCGCGGTCGCGGTCGATGCCAACGGGCCGATTCCCGGTCTTGTCGGTATTTATACCGAACGGCGCGGTCGCAAGTACTTCAAGGGCCCGCACCGGCCGCAGCTCGGCGATCTCACGGACACGGAACTCGTGTTGTACGGGCCCTAGGGAAGGCGCTTCGGACCAAGCCACCGCTGTCGTCTCTGCGCAGCGACGACAGCGGAATTTGCGACGCGATGGCGGCCAAATCTCGGCGGCCAAGTCTCGCCTGCGCCTGTTCATTTCCGACACTCTCTCCATCGCCGGTCACCCTCCGTAAACTACCGTGCTTAAGGGAATTTTCCGGCCTCTTCGCTACGCTCAGTGGTTGAATTAGGTTGCGTTAATTGCTCGCCGAGATCCCGCCAATCCCATGACGTCGACCTGCGACAACGAGCTTGGTGCACGCCGCGAGCTGGTCCCGGAGGCCCTGGTCGCGCTGAGCCAGCTTGCGCTCGACCACATGGAGCAGGGCGTCTGCGTTTACGACGCGGACAACCGGGTCGTGCTGGTCAACCAGCGTTACCTCTCCCTGTTCGATATGTCGGCCGACGTCGTGCGGGTGGGCACGAGCTACCGCGAGGTGCTCGCGCACAGCGCCGGGCGCGGCAACTTCCCGCCAAGCGAGCTCGACGCGCTCTACTCGGCGCGGATCGCACGGATCGCAGCGGGAAAGCCGTTCCGGACCGAGCAGCGGCTCGCGACCGGCTTCGTCATGTCGCTCGAGTTGAAGCCGCTTCCCGGCGGCGGCTGGATGACGATCTGCGACGATGTCACCCGCCTCGCCCGGCTCGAAGCGGAATTGCGCGTGCAGACCGAGCGCAGCCAGCACGCGCTCGCCAACATGTCGCACGGCCTCATCATGTACGACGCCGACAGCCGCGTCGTCGTCTGCAACGAGCGTTTCCTGAACCTCTACAACCTCGATCCCGGGGTCGTGAAGCCGGGGGTCCCCCATCGTACGGTGCTCGACCATTGGGTGTCGCGCGGCAATTTGTCAGGCATGCCGGCCGACGAATTCCACGATTCCAGATTGGCGGACGTGCGTCTCAGACGGACGAAATCGCTGCTCGTGATGCGTTACGACGGCCGCATGGTGCAGACGATCTCCCGCTTCCTGCCCGACGGCGGCTGGGTGACCGTGCACGAGGACGTCACGGAGCGGCTGCAATACGAGGAAACGCTGCGGCAACAGAACGTCATGCTCGATGCGGCGCTGGAGAACATGGCGCACGGGCTTGCTTTCTACGACAGCGACATGCGGCTTCGGATCTGCAACACCACCTACCGCAAGCTCTACCGATTATCGCCGGAGGAAACCAGGCCCGGCACGCATCTGGCCGAGCTGATCGAGCGTTCGATGGCGAACGGCGCGTTCTCGTCCGAGTACAGCCCCCAGCAGATCCTGGAAGACGCCCGCACGCGGATCGCGAGTCACGATTCCTCGCCGATGCGTCGGCGCATGTCGAACGACACCGTGGTCTCGGTACGCTATTGCGCCCTGACCGAGGGCGGGTTCGTCGCCACCTATGAGGATATCACCGAGCGGGAACATGCGATCGGGGAGCTGAGCGAGCAGTACCGCCGCTTCGACGCGGCGCTCAACAACATGAGCCAGGGCCTGTGCATGCTCGATGCGAACCTGCGCGTGATCGTCTGCAATCGCCGCTATATCGAGATGTTCGGCCTGTCGCCTGACGTCGTGAAGCCGGGCGTCTCGATGCGCGAGATCATGGAGCACAGCTGCGAGCTGGGCCTCCATCCTGACATGACGGGAGCCAGGCTTTATGCCGATTACGTCGAACGGCTGCGCGAAGGCGAGCACACGCTGCACCGGCATTTGAACGACGGCCGCATCATCAAGCTCAACCACAAGCGCATGGAGCAAGGCGGCTGGGTCGTCACCTATGAGGACGTCACCGAGCGTCACAAGGCCCAGGCCCGCGTGGCGCACATGGCACGGCACGATTCGCTCACCGACCTGCCCAATCGCCTGCTATTCCGCGAGAAGATGAGCGAGGGGCTGAACCAGGTCGCGATCGCCGGCGGCGCGATGGCGGTGCTGTGCTTCGACCTCGACAATTTCAAGACCGTCAACGACCGCCTCGGCCACGCCGCGGGCGACCGCCTGCTGCGCTGGGTCGCGGCGCGCCTCACGGAGAATGTCGGCGAGCACGACACCGTCGCACGTCTCGGCGGCGACGAATTCGCCGTCCTGCAGCGCGGACCGCAGCCGCAATCGGCGGAGAAGCTCGCCAGACGCCTGGTCGAGGTCATCGGCCGCCCGCCGCCGCTGGAGAACCAGTCGATCCATGTCGGCGCCTCCGTCGGCATCGCGATCGCGCCCGACCACGGGCTCGATGCGGACGAGCTGATGAAGTGCGCCGACCTCGCGCTCTACCAGGCCAAGGCCAAGGGGCGCGGCGCCTATCAGCTGTTCGAGCCCGAGATGGAAGAGGAGGCACGCAGCCGTCACGCGCTGGAGCAGGATCTGCGCGGTGCGCTGGAGGCGCGCGAATTCCACCTGGTGTTCCAGCCGCAGATGCGGCTCGATTCGTCGGAGCTCACCGGCTTCGAGGCACTGCTGCGCTGGAAACATCCCTCGCGCGGTCTGGTCTCGCCGGCCGAATTCATTCCGATCGCGGAAGAGAACGGGCTGATCGTTCCGATCGGCGAATGGGTGCTGCGCAGCGCCTGTGCGACTGCGGCGTCCTGGCCCGACGTCAGCGTCGCGGTGAACCTGTCGCCGGTGCAGTTTCGCTCGCGCGGATTGGTGGCAATGGTCACGAGCGCGCTCGCTGAAGCCGGCCTGCCGCCGCAGCGGCTCGAGCTCGAAGTCACCGAAACGGCCCTGCTCGACGATAGCGAAGCGACGATCGAGATCCTGCACCAGCTTCGGGCGCTGGGAGTGCGCGTCAGCCTCGACGATTTCGGCGTCGGCTATTCCTCGCTGAGCTACTTACGCAAGTTTCCGTTCGACCGCATCAAGATCGACCGCTCCTTCGTCGGCACGCTCGGCGAGAGCCCGGAGAGTGTTGCCATCGTCCGCACCATCGCAAGCCTCGGCTCCGTGCTCGGCGTCGAGACGACGGCCGAGGGTGTGGAGACCGAGGAGCAGCTCGATTTCGTCCGCGAATGCGGCTGCACCGCGGTGCAGGGCTATTATTTCGGCAAGCCGTGCCTCGCATCGGAGGTCGGCCGCACGATCGAGACGCTGAACACGGTCCGAAAGGTCGCCTGAGCCGCGCGCCGTCCGCCGACGGCGCAAATTCCGTGTCTCGGCAAGCGCCGGAACGACGGATTGTCGCACGCCCCGTTTCCGGCATGATTGGCTCCCCGACTGTGCACCGCGACCGCGCAATGCGCTTTTCTTCTCCCGTGAATTCGAGGACAATCCCGTCGCAACAATGAGAAACTGCGGCCCGAACGGGCCGCTGCGAGGGAGGTGTTCCGATGTCGGGGTATGGGCTGAGGGCGGCTGCATTTGCCGCTATGCATGTCGTCATGGGTGCGTTGGCCGCAACCAGCGCTGGGGCGCAAGACTATCCGACCAAGCCGATCACGCTGATCGTGCCGTGGCCGGCCGGCGGATCGACCGATATCTCGATGCGCGCAATCGCCGACAGCGCCTCGAAGGTGCTGGGGCAGCCGATCGTGATCGACAACAAGGCCGGCGGCGGCGGCACGGTCGGTCCCGCGACCATGGCAGCGGCGGCGAAGCCGGACGGCTACACCATCTCGCAGATCCCGATCACGGTCTTCCGCCTGCCCTTGATGCAGGAGGTGTCGTGGGATCCGGCCAAGGACTTCAGCTACATCGTCCATCTCACCGGCTACACCTTCGGTGTGACCACCAGCGCAGAGTCGCAGTTCAAGAGCTGGAAGGACGTGGTGGAGTTCGCGAAGGCGAATCCGGGCAAGGTGACCTACGCCACGCCGGGCGCCGGCACTTCGCTGCATATCGGGATGGAGCAGATCGCGGGAATGGCCGGCATCAAGCTGACGCAGGTGCCGTTCAAGGGAGGTGCAGAGACCAATGCCGCCGTGCTCGGTCAGCACACCATGCTTCAGGCTGATTCCACGGGATGGCGACCGCTGGTCGATGCCGGCAAGCTCCGACTCCTGATGGTGTGGACCGGCGCCCGCTCGCCGAATTATCCTGATGTGCCGACACTGAAGGAACTCGGCTACCCCATGGTCTATGATTCCCCGTTCGGCATCGCCGGGCCGAAGGGGATGGATCCCAAGATCGTCGCCAAGTTGCACGATGCCTTCAAGAAGGCGCTCGAGGACCCCGCGGTGATCGCGACGCTCGCCAAGTACGACATGGTGCCGAACTACAAGAACACCGAGGATTACAAGAAGTTCGTTGTCGAGGTCACCGAGTCCGAGCGCAAGGTGATCGACAAGCTCGGGCTTGCGAAGAAGTAGGGCCGAGCTGCTTGTGTCCCGGACGCGCTGCAGCGTGCAACGCTGCTGCGCAGAGCCGGGACCCATCTTCTTCGGCGGCACCGATGGGCCCCGGCTCTGCAGCGCACCGCTTCGCGCTGCGCTGCGTCCGGGGCACGTGAGAGAATCGATGAACAATCAAACCAACGTCAAGCTCCGCCTCAACAATTCCGAGCTCTGGGGCGGGCTGATCGGGCTCGCGCTCGGCGGCTTCGTGATCTGGTCGGGCATGAAGCTCAAGCTCGGCACCATCAACGATCCCGGCTCCGGCTACGTGCTGTTCTACACCGGCATCCTGATGTGCGTGTTCGCAGGCGCCATCATCGTCTCCGCGGTCACCGACGGCGGCCCGACGCTGGCCTCGCGCTGGGAGAACGTGCGCTGGAGCAAGCCGCTCCTGCTGATCGGCTGCCTGGTGGCATTCTCCGTTGCGCTGGAGCCGCTCGGCTTCCTGCTGTCGTCGATCCCCTTGATGCTACTGTTGTTGCGGCTGATCGATCCCGTGCGCTGGATACTGGCGATTCCGGTCGCCATGCTGACGCCCATGGGCATGTGGTGGGTGCTCAAGCGGCTGCTGCTGATCCAGCTGCCCTCTGGCATGTTCGGAATCGGCTGACCTCATGGATACGCTTCTCAACGTCGCCCACGGATTCGGCGTCGCGGTGCTGCCGATCAATTTGCTCTATTGTTTCATCGGCGTCTTCATCGGCACGCTGGTCGGCGTGCTGCCGGGCATCGGACCGATCTCGGCGATGTCGCTGCTGCTGCCCGTGACGCTGTCGGGCACGCCGGAATCCGGCATCATCATGATGGCCGGCATCTATTACGGCTCGATGTATGGCGGCTCGACCACCTCGATCCTGGTCAACATCCCCGGCGAAGCCGCTTCCGTCGTCACCTGTATCGACGGTCACCAGATGGCGAAACAGGGCCGCGCGGGCCCGGCGCTCGGCATCGCCGCTTTCGGCTCCTTCGCCGCCGGCACGTTTGCGCTGGTCGCCTTGATGCTGGTGGCACCGAAGCTTGCCAGCATTGCCATCGCCTTCGGCCCGGCCGAGTATTTCAGCCTGATGGTGCTCGGCCTCGTCGTGCTCACCTTCCTCACGCAGGGATCGATGCCGAAGGCGCTGCTGATGGCGTGCATCGGCGTCGTACTCGGGCTGGTCGGGCTCGACAGCATCACCGCGCAGCCGCGCCTGACCTTCGGCCGCATGGAGCTGATCGACGGCATCGGCCTCGTCCCCGTCGTGATGGGCCTGTTCGGCGTTGCCGAGGTTCTGCTCAACACCGAGCAGGCCATCAAGCGTGACATCATCAGCACCAGGATCACTCATCTCCTGCCCAACAAAGAGGACTGGAAAGCGAGCGCGGGTCCGATCGGCCGCGGCACGATCCTCGGCTTTTTCCTCGGCATCCTGCCGGGCGGCGGCGCGGTGGTGTCGTCATTCGCCTCCTACGCGCTGGAGAAGCGGCTGTCGAAGACGCCCGAGCGGTTCGGGCATGGCGCGATCGAAGGCGTCGCGGGGCCGGAAGCGGCGAACAACGCCGCGGCGGGCGGGGCCTTCATTCCGCTGATGACGCTCGGCATCCCCCCGAACGTGGTGATGGCGCTGCTGTTGGGCGCCTTCGTCATTCACGGCCTGCAGCCGGGACCGCTGCTGATCACGCAAAACCCCGGCCTGTTCTGGGGCATCGTTGCCAGCATGTATATCGGCAACGTCATGCTGCTGATCCTGAACCTGCCGATGATCGGCATGTGGGTGCAGCTGCTCAAGCTGCCCTACAACATCCTGTTTCCGCTGATCATCCTGTTCACGATCCTCGGCGTCTACTGCTCCAGCAACAACGTGTTCGACGTCTATGTGATGATCGCGTTCGGGATCATCGGCTATTTCATGCGCAAGCTCGGCTACGAGCCGGCACCGCTGGTGCTGGCCTTCGTGCTCGGACCGATGATGGAGAACAACCTGCGCAAGTCGCTGATCCTGTCGCAGGGCGACCTGTGGACCTTCGTGCAGCGGCCGATCTCGGGCGTCTGCCTTGCGTTCGCAATGGTGCTGCTGATCGCGCCGCTCCTGCCGTCGCTGCGCAAGAAGCGCGAGCTGGTGGCGCTGGACGAGGGGGCGTGATTTCGTAGGGTGGGCAAAGCCCACGCGTCTGTTGCCGTATCGAAAAGAGCGTGGGCACGGCGCAAGTGCGCCTTTGCCCACCCTACGACATCTCAGCTCGCCGCAGGCAGCGCGCTCTCCGTTGAAACGCCCCACGGCCGCTCGGCCGAGGCAAGCCCGATCAGGCGGCCCTGGATGTAATCGCAGCCCCAGTCGCGCAGCATGCTTGCGGCTTCCTCGTCCTGCACCCATTCGGCGACGGTCTTGATGTCGAGGCGGCGGGCGAGGTCGATCAGGGTCTGCACGAAGGCGCGGTCGTCGGCGGAATGGGTGATGTTCTGCACGAAGGCGCCGTCGATCTTGACGATATCGACGCCGAGCTTGCGCAGGTTTCGAAACGAGGTGTAGCCGGCGCCGAAATCGTCGATGGCGATGCGGCTGCCGAAATTCTTCAGCCGCGTGACGAAGCCGCGGACGTCGTCGATGTCCTGGATCGCGACCGTCTCAGTGATCTCGACGATCAGCCGCTCGGCGACGCCGGGATGGGACAGCATCAGCGACTCGATCCCCGCCCACCAGTCCGGGTCCATCGTCGTATCCGGCGAGATGTTGAGGCTGAGGCTGACATCGGGCGCGGCGGCGAGCTCAGCGACCACGAGCTCGAGCACGCGATGATCGACCAGGCGGATCAGGCCGAGCCGTTCGGCGACCGGCACGATGTCGGGCGCGAGCAGCACATGGCCGTCACCCTGGTCCATCCGCACCAGGCATTCGTGGAACGCGCGCTCGCGCGAAGCGGCGGACACCACCGGCTCATAGGCGAGCCTGATGCGGCGCTCGTTCAGCGCGGTGACGATCTCGTCGGTCACGCGGATATTGACGCGGCGCTGCGCGTCGCGCGCGGCGTCCGGACGCCACGCAGCGAACGAGCCGGCGCGGCGGCGCTTGGCGGCGTCCAGCGTCTCGTGGGCGCGGTTGACGGCCTCGTCGGTGTTGCGGGCATAGCGCGGCAGGCTGACCGCGCCGATCGAGGCGGTGACCGAGACCGGGCCGGATTTAGTCGGCACCACCTCGTCGCGGATGCCGGCGAGGAATCGCTCGGCGGCGACGTTCATGTCGTCGACGGTGCAGTTCTTCAGGATCAGGCCGAACTTGTTGCCGGAAAAACGGCCGAGCACGTCGCCGCCACGCAGCCGCGCGCGGATGCGCCTGGCGACGTCGAGGATCACCGCGTCGGCAACGTCGAAACCGAAAGCGTCGTTGACGCGGGCGAGGTGATCGATGCCGACCAGCATGAAGGCGGCGGTGGAGCGGAAGCGGGTCGTCTCCTCGATCGCCTCGGCTAGCGCCGCGATCAGATGCGCGCGGTTGAGCTCGCCGGTCAGCGGATCGAGCCGGGCCAGCTTCGTCAGCTCCTCGTCACGGGCATGACGCTCGTTGTTGATGCGGACCGAGCCGATCGCGCGCGTGGGGCGGCCGTCGGGACCGGCGAACCAGCGGCCGGTTTCCTCGATCCAGATCACGGGATCGGCGGCGCTCATGCGGACGCCGTACTCGATGCGGTAGGGCGTGCCGTCCGCGCCATGCACGGCGGACGTCTGCGCCAGCGCGGCGGTCCGCAGCGCCGGCCCGGGCTCGATCAGCTTGGCGAATTCGGCGCCGGTCGCCAGCCGCTCGGCAGGAATGCCGGGAAAAACGCTGGCGACCTGGTCACCCCAGACCATGGCATCGCTGGCGATGTCCCAGGCGAACACGGCCTGACCGAGCGCGGCCAGAATGTCGGAGGCTTGCGGCAATGCAGGGGTCAAAATCGCCTCGTTTCGGGACAGCGGGAAGTCCTGAGTCGGCACAGGATAGAGCCAGATTCGCTGCCGACCCTAGGCAAAGTTCATAAACAATTTGGAAACCACGTTCCCAAAGCACCCAGGAACCAATTAAGCTCGACCGGCATAGGCCTTGCGAGACCATCACATGCCCCGGCGCCAATGTCCCAGAACGCGCCAGTTCGAGCAGATGAACGGTGTTGCGATGGTGAACGCGGACGGATTGGAAGAGACGGAGCGGCAAGCCGGCACGGCCCTCGTGCCGCTGATGCCGACCTTGCGCTGGGTCCGCAAGGCGCCGCTGCCACGTCCCGATCCGAGCTTCGTCGCCCAGCTCATCGCCAATGCCGAGCAGCTGCCCCAGACGAGCCGGTTCCGCCGCGCCTCTTCTGAAGACGCGCAGATGGCCTATGGCAGCAAACGCCCGCTGCAAAGCGTCAGCGCACGGACACGTCAGGTGGCTTAAAGGCTGGTCAGCGCGGCGGCGTGTCGGAGGACGGCGGCGTGCCGTTACCCGGCTGAAGCTGCGGCGAGGCAATTTCCGGCGAAGACGCGCCCTGCACGGGCTTGGGCGCAGGATGATCCATCAGCACGGATTCGGCGACGGATTGCGCCGAGGCTGCGGGAGGCTCGACCGGTGCCGGCTGCGGTGCAATCACCGGCTCGAACTTGCGTTCGGACGCCACATCCTCCGCCGGCGCGTCGGCCTGCCGCTTGGCCTTGCGCGGCGCCGGTACCGCGGTCTCGGCGACATAGGTGACGCGGCGGCGCGTGCGCTGGGCAATGCCAGCGAAGAAGTCCGCCATCGCCAGCAGCACCAGCAGGAAAAAGGTGGAGTTGCCGAATTTGGGCCACATCACGAATTCGGCTGCCGCCGCGCCGAAGACGATCAGCGACAGCAGATGGTCCATCAGGAATTTCGATCCGGGCCGCGCACCCTTGACCACTTCCAGCAGCAGCAGAACCACGCCGAGCGCGAGCAGGAGATCGGCAAGCGTGACCGGCCAGGTCTCGCCCGTGATCATCGGTACCCTGAACAACACGTCCGTGAAGGACACGGTCGGCATCAGGAAGGCGATGATGTTGTAGACCGCGAGCGGAATCAGAAGCAGCGGGAAACCGACCATCGGCAAAACGCCTCTCGATCATGATATCCGGACAGAACAATGCAGCGGCGAAGCATTCGCTCCGCCGCCGTCACCGTCTATCTCGTGGATGGGCCGAAACCAGGCAAGCCAGATCATCCTGCCCGAAGAAGGATCCTGACCTCAGGACTCTTTCTTCTTCAGGACCTGCCGGCCCTTGTACATACCGGTCTTGAGGTCGAGATGGTGCGGACGACGGAGCTCGCCGGAGTCCTTGTCTTCCACATAGGTCGGCTTCTTGATGGCGTCTGCCGAGCGGCGCATGCCACGGCGCGACGGCGAGGTTTTTCTTCTCGGAACGGCCATTTCAATATCCTCTAGGGATTGGTGTCATCAGGGCATCGTCCGGAGGGGACGGCTCAGCACCCGCAATACGAGGCGAGCTGAATGCCGATCAAGGCCGGGCTTATAGAGGAAGGCTGGCCGTAAAGCTAGGCTCTTGGGCCGGAAAATAAGCCCGGAACGGGCTCAAAATCAGCGATTTTCGCGCCAGCAGGTCGCGAGCGAACTCGCCTGGCCCCGCGCCATGTAGGTGGCCGCTAGCCGCCGGACGCCAGGGCCCGGAGTTTTAGCGCTGCGTTTGACGGGATTCGGCAGGATCGAGGCCAGGAGCGCCGCCTCCCGGGGTGAAAGGTCCTCCGCCGACTTGCCAAAGGCATGGGCGCTGCCAGCCTCGACGCCAAACTGGCCCTGCGGACCGAGCTCGGCGATGTTGAGGTAAATTTCCAGGATCCGCGGCTTGGGCAGGACGAGGTCGATCCAAAGGGCCAGCGGGAATTCCAGTGCCTTGCGGACGAAATCCCGCCCCTGCCAGAGGAACAGGTTTTTTGCGACCTGCTGGGTGATGGTGGAGGCGCCCCGGAACGGCGTACCGTCCTCCTGCGCATCATCGATCGCCTCGCGCAACGCGCCCCAATCGATGCCGTGATGCTTGCAGAAATGCGCGTCCTCGGCTGCTACCACTGCCCGCGGCAGATAGGGCGACATCGCGGCCAGATCGATCCATTCCCGCTGCATCGGCGCGCCGCGAAGCGAGCGCCAGGCCATCAGCGTCGAGACGGGATGGCCAGCGCGGTAGAATGGCGCGATCACATAGGGCGCGAGCAGCGCAACCGCGAGCACCAGAAGAAGGATTTTGACGACGCGCAAATCGACCTTTCCGGCGCAAGCTGAACCACGGCCACGGGCTGGAGCATTAAGTCTGTGATAATTCGGGCCTTTTCCAGCACTTTTTAGGCCTTCCAAACGATTGACTGAGGCGGGCGCATAAAGGATTGTCCCGCCGAATTTTAGTTCTGGAGCCCTCCTTGATGACCGGCACGTCCCCGTCCGATTTCGCCAAACGTCTGGACAAGACCGCTGATGATACCGAGGCCCTGCTCGGGCGCCTGCTGTCGGACGATATCCTGCACGATGAGATCGCCCGGCCCAAGCGACTGATGGACGCAATGCGCTATTCGAGCCTGAACGGCGGCAAGCGTTTGCGGCCGTTCCTGGTGGTCGAGAGCGCGGCAATATTCGGCGTTCCGCGCGAAGCGGCGCTGCTCGTGGGCGCGGCGCTCGAATGCATCCACTGCTATTCGCTGATCCATGACGACCTGCCGGCCATGGACAATTCGGACCTGCGCCGCGGCCGCCCCACGCTGCACAAGAAGACCGATGACGCCACCGCGATCCTCGCCGGCGACGGTCTCCTGACGCTCGCCTTCGACATCGTCACCCGCGACGAGATCCATCGCGACGCCAACGTGCGCCTGCTGCTGACGCGCGCGCTGGCGCGCTGCGCCGGCATCGGCGGCATGGTCGGCGGCCAGATCCTCGATCTCGCCGGCGAGGGCCGCTTCGGCGGCAACGAGCCGATCGATGTCGCCCGTATCCAGCAGATGAAGACCGGCGCCCTGCTGCGCTACGGCTGCATCGCGGGCGCGATCCTCGGCCAGGCCTCGCAGAAGGAATATCAGGCGCTCGACGATTACGGCCGCGCGCTCGGCGAAGCCTTCCAGATCGCGGACGATCTGCTCGACGTCGAGGGCGATGCGGCAGCGCTCGGCAAGCCGGCCGGCGCCGATGCCGCGCTCGGCAAGACCACGTTCGTCACCCAGCTCGGCATCGAAGGCGCCAAGCAGCGCGTGCGCGACCTGCTCGCCCGCGCCGACAGCGCCGTCTCGATCTTCGGCGACCGTGCCGCCGTGCTGCAGGCCGCCGCGCGCTTCGTCGCCGAGCGGAAGAACTAGCAATTCCGGGCTCCTTCACCTCTCCCGCTTGTGGGAGAGGTCGGCGCGAAGCGCCGGGTGAGGGCTCCCTCTTCTTGGGGGTTCTCGGTTGTGGAGACACCCTCTCCCCCGCCCTCCCCCGCAAGCGAGGGAGGGAGCGCACCGCCACTGTGGCGACAACGAGAGTTGAGCGAGAGGGCAGAAGCCATCATGGCCAACGGCAAGGAAGACCCTGTCCTCGCCCGCTTCCGCAAGATGTCGCGGCCGGTGCGGCTGATCTATGCGCGGCCGCGGACCTTCATCGCGGTCGGGGCCGGGATCCTGGTCGGCCTGCTGCTGCCGGGCTCGTACCGGCTGGTGACGCGGCTCCTGTTCGGCTGGGACGCGCTGATCGCGGTCTATCTCGTGCTGGTCTATGCGATGATGCTGTGCAACGACCACCACCACATCCGCCGCGCCGCCGCGATGCAGGACGACGGCCGCTTCGTGATCCTGCTGGTGACGGCGATCGGCGCCTTCGCCAGCATCGCGGCAATCGTCTCCGAACTCGGCACGCCCCACCGCGGCGTGCTGGAGTTGAGTATCGCCATCACCACCATCGCTTTGTCGTGGGCCGCCGTGCACACGACCTTCGCGCTGCATTACGCGCATGACTATTACCGCAGCACCACGCCGGGCGGCCTGCAATTCCCAAGCGGCGACAAGGAAGACCACGCCGATTATTGGGACTTCGTCTATTTCTCGTTCGTGATCGGCATGACCGCGCAGGTCTCCGACGTCGGCATCACCGACAAGACGATCCGCCGCACGGCCACCGCGCACGGGATCGTTTCGTTCATCTATAACACAGCCTTGCTGGCCCTGACGGTGAACATCGCAGCGAGCGCTATCTCGGCCTGACGTCGTCCGAGCTTTGCCGGACGACGCTCTCGACCACGCATGCCCATGCCCCTCAGCGACACACCTCGACATTGGCGTCGACGTGGGGGCCACCGCCGCCGCGATATTCGAGATGGCAGCCGCGGTTGACGGGACGGCAACCGAGGCTGTTGCAGAATATCTGCCCGCCGCCGGACGGACGGCTTGCACCAGCCGCCGCAGTCATGCCGGCCGCGGCACCATAGCCGCCCGCCGTGCCAGCGGCCGCACCGCCGGCCTGACGACGCTGCCGGGCGGGGCGCTCGTCACCGACGTCGCGCTTCGCCGTCGCCGGCTTGGCCGGCTTTGCCGCGCGCTGCTTCTCGCACTCATTGTCGTCGTTGACCGCATAGCCCTCGCGGCAGACGATCTTCGTGCATTTGTCGCCGTCGGCCTTAAAGCCGTGCTCGCAAACCAGCGGACAGACCCGCGCCGGCTTGGCCTTGACGGCATCGAGCGCGTCGGTGCTCGCGACCTTCACGTCGAGCTTGGTGCCGGCATAGCGATTGAACTGCGACAGCGAGCGCTGCGAGGACGTATTCCAGTTGCCGTCGGCCGAGCCCGAGAAGCAGCCGACGCGGCCGAGCTCGGTCTGTACCGACCGGTTGAGATCGGCCGGCGCGGTCGGCGGCGTCAGCGAGGCGACATTGGTGCCGGCCGGGCTCGCCGTGCTGGCCGGCGCGGCGCTCGGGGCCGCGGCGGCAAGGTTGACGCGTTGCTGCTCGGCGGCGGCCGCCTGCTGCTGCGCCTGCTCCTTCGCCTTCTGCGCGGCAAGCTGGGCCTGCTCGGCGGCTTTGGCGTCGGCCGTAGCCTTGGCCTGCGCGTCCTTCTGGGCGCCGAGGGCCGCGAGGCGATCGCGCTCGGCCTCGGCCTGCTTCGCCTTCGCGATGGCCGCTGCGTGGGCCTGCTCGGCACCGAGCTTTTCGACCTGGAGCTTGGCGAGATTCGCATAGAAGCCATCGGGGTGCTGGGCGAGGAAGGCGTCCCATGCCGCCTTGTTGCCAACCTGCAGCGCGAGCTCATAGTCGCGGCGGATATCGGCCTGCGGGTTCGCCACCGGCGCGACGGGCGCAGCGGCCACCACCTTGACCGGAACCAGCGGCACGTCCTCGCCGCCGAGCGAGCCGTAGACGAACGGCTCCTGCTTGTTGGCGGTCGACTTGAGCACCTCGTCGCGCACGAAACCGAAGGCGCGGCGGACATCGAGGCCCGGCGTCGTCAGATATTTCGACAGTGCCACCGTAAAGGGGCTATTGGCGCCGTCGCCGTCCTGGGCGGTGAAGCCGGCCTTCGCCGAATAGGCGATCAGCGTGTTGGGGCTGGTCGGCTCGACTTGTGCGAGGCCGCGACCCATGGCGCGCGAGGCAATCGTGCGCTTCATCCTCTTGGCGAACGGATTGTCGCGGCAGGCGTCCAGGATCACCAGGCGGAGCTGCTTGGCGGGCTCGACGGCGACGAGAACGCGGTCGAGCGAGAGCGCCTCGTCATAGACGTCGGTGTCGCGCTCGAGCTTGGCGTCGACCGGGATCAGATAGTTCGAGCCCTCGACCTCGATGCCGTGGCCGGCATAGTAAACCACGGCGATGTCGGCCGTGCGGGTCGCGTCGGCAAAATCGCGCAGCACGCGCCGGGTGTCCTGCGCGGACAAATCGTGCCGGGAATCGACGATATCGAAACCGGCCTCCTTCAGCGTCTTGGCTATCACCGCACCGTCATTGACGGGGTTGGTGAGCGACGGCGCGTGCTGATACGCCGAGTTGGCGAGCACCAGCGCGACGCGCTTTCCGGCGAACGCGGGATCCGCGCCGAACAGCAGCGCGGCGGCGAGGAGAAGCGGGTAGAGTCTGAGCAGATTGCGCATGACACGACTTCCGAAGTTCGGGGCGTCTCGAGCCCTCTTTGGGACCGCTTTAGCAGGATCTGGTGGCGATGCTTGTGATGGAGGTCACGAAGACCGCACCGACCAGCTGCCCGACGCCCCCTATGTTTGTCGCGCCAGACCGGCCGGGGTTCGCTGCCAGGCCGGCGTTCCGGCCGAGTTCCCTCAGCCGTCACCGATATGCCCCCGATATTGCGGCAGATTGTCCGTAATTTCGTGCCAGGGCGCCTTCGAGCCTACGAAAATATGGGCGCTCGGCTGGATCGAAGGGGCATCGACCAGGGCTCCCATGGCGACGTGAACCCATTGTCCGTCGCGCACCCGGGAGTAAAGCAGCGAGCCGCATCGCCGACAATGGGCGTCATGGGCGGTGGCGTCGCCGAAAATGAGGCGCTGGTCGTCACCCCTGACGATGCGGAGCTCGTCCTGCGGGATGCCGGCGAACGGCTTGAAGGCCGAGCCGGTGGTGCGGCGGCAATTGGAACAGTGACAGTTCATCGCATAGGAGAACGCGTCGGCCACCTCGAAGCGGACGGTGCGGCAGTAGCATTCGCCGATCAAGATACGCGCGTTCGAATTTTCTGATCCGGTCATGGCAAGCCTTGGCGCAAATGGCTGACACACCCATAGCGCATTTTGATGTCTACGACTAAGTTCGCCGCAAGCCATCATGCAAAAGGGTGATCCATGAGCCAGAACCGTTCGAGCGTCGAAGCCGTCGTGCAATCCTATTTTGACGGCCTTTACGAGGGCGACGCCGAAAAGCTCGGCGCCATCTTCCATCCCTCGGCTGACTTGCGCTGGGTCGAGAAGGGCGAGTTGCAGGTGCTGACTGTGCCCGACTGGCTCGATCGCGTGCGCAAGCGCCCCTCCGCCAAGGCCGAGGGCAAGCCGCGCGAGGATTTCATCGTCACCATCGACCGTTCGGACGAGAAGACTGCCTTCATCAAGGTCCGGTGCCAATTGCCGCCGCGCTACTTCACCGATTATTTGGTGGCGATGAAGCTCGCCGACGGCTGGCAGATCGTGTCGAAATCATATCGGTACGACCTGAGGGAGTGAGGGAGTCTTCCCCCGTCTAACTCGCGAGGCACTCGCCTCCACGTTCATCAGTACGAGCCCAACTCTCGCCACACGTCATTGCGAGGAGCTCTTGCGACAAAATTGCGTGGCAATTTTGCGCAGATGCGACGAAGCAGTCCAGAATCCCTCCGCGGATCTATTCTGGATTGCTTCGCTGCGCTCGCAATGACGACGCGGATGATGCGTGCGTCATCTCTTCCCTCCCCGCTGACCCGAAAGTCTCCCATGCCGCTCGATCGCCGTTCTCTGCTCGCCTCGCTCTGCTGGATGGCTGCGTCTCCCGCGCTTGCCGCGGAGGCGCCGCCCGAGTTCGGAGCCTACGAGCGCGAGAGCGGCGGGCGGGTCGGGCTCCATGCGGAGAACCTTGCGACCGGCGCAAAGCTCAGCTGGCGCGCCGATGAGCGCTTCGTCATGTGCTCGACCTTCAAGGCCTCGCTCGCCGCCTGCGTGATGGCGCGGGTCGATCGCGGCGAGGAGCAACTCGCGGCCATGATCCGCTACGGCAAGGCAGACCTGCTGGACTATGCGCCGGTCGCCAAGCAGAATCTCGCGGCCGGCACGATGTCGGTCGCCGACATGTGCAAGGCGATCGTCGAGCTCAGCGACAATACCTGCGCCAATCTGCTGCTGGCACGGATCGGCGGGCCGGCTGCCCTCACCGCATTCTGGCGGTCGATTGGCGATACCACCTCGCGGCTCGATCATGACGAGCCGGAACTCAACCGCTCGCTTCCCGGCAATCCCCAGGATACCACGACGCCGGCGGCGATGGCGGGCAATTTGCGCCGCCTGGTGGTCGGCGAAGCGCTGTCGCCGGCCTCGCGTGCCCTGCTCATGGAGTGGATGGTGAACTGCAAGACCGGCGCGAACCGGCTGCGCGGCGGCCTGCCCGCAAGCTGGACCATCGGCGACAAGACCGGCAACAACGGCAAGGATGCTGCGGGCGACATCGCGGTCGTCTGGCCCAAACCCGACACGCCGATCCTGATCACGGCCTACGTCCAGGGCGGCGCGCCGAATGCGGCGCAGATCGAGGCCGTGTTCGCGCGGATCGGCCGGACGGTGGCTGAGCGGCTGGCGTAAGCCGCGCATTGACGCAGCGATCGCTTCCGGGTCAAGACAGATTGTCATGGAAGCGAAGTTTCAGATTTTCCTCATCCTGCTTGCCGTATTGGCAGGCGTGGCGTTGGCCGCACGCCGCTTCAACATCGCGCCCGCGATCCTGCTGATGCTGGCAGGCGTCGGCCTCGCCTTCGTGCCTGGCATGCCCCAGGTGGAATTGCCGCCGGAACTGGTGCTGCTGATGGTGCTGCCGCCGCTGATCTACTCGGCGAGCGTCGCCATGAGCTGGCGCGAGTTCAGGAAGAATCTGCGCCCCATCGTACTGCTTGCGGTCGGCGCCGTGGTCTTCACCGCGGCGATGGTGGCCGCCGCGACGCATTACATCATCGGCCTGCCCTGGACCATCGGCTTCCTGCTCGGCGCCATCGTCGCGCCGCCCGACGTGGTGGCGCCGCTCGCGATCGCGCGCCGGCTCAACATGCCGCGGCGGCTCCTGGTCATCCTCGAGGGTGAAGGGCTTGCCAACGACGCCACCGCGCTGATCCTCTACCGCTTTGCGCTAGCAGCAATCATGGTCGGGCACTTCTCGCTGCCGCTTGCGGCCGGCGAATTCCTCCTCATCGTCGCCAGCGAGATCGCCTTCGGGATCGGCGTCGGCTGGCTCTCCCTTCGCTTCCGCAAATGGTCGAGCGATCCGCAGGTCGAGCTGACGCTGTCCTTGATCACGCCCTACGTCTCCTACTGGCTGCCCGAGCATATCGGCGGCTCCGGCGTGATCGCAACCGTCGCCTGCGGGCTCTATGTGAGCTGGAACGGCCCGCTGCTGATCTCGTCCGCGACGCGGCTGCAAGGCATCTTCTTCTGGGACCTTGTGATCTACCTGATCGAAGGCGTGCTGTTCCTGCTCACCGGCTTCCAGCTACGCGCGCTCTACGAGAAATCGAAGTCATTTCCGCTCGACGACATCCTGATCGCAACCGCCTTGGTCCTGATGATCGTCGTGATCGCGCGCTTCGCCTGGCTCTATCCGGCTACCTATCTGCCGCGGATGCTCAGCAAGCCGCTGCGCCAGCGCGATCCGGCGCCACCATGGCAATGGCCGTTCGTGCTCGCCTTCACCGGCGTGCGCGGCGCGGTCTCGCTCGCGGCCGCGCTGGCGCTGCCGTTCACGTTGCCCAACGGCGAGGCCTTTCCCTATCGCGACCTGATCCTGTTCGTCGCCTTCGGCGTCATCTTCGTCACGCTGATCGGCATCGGCCTCACGCTGCCGCCGGTGGTGCGCTGGCTCGGTGTCGCGCAGGCCGGCCGCAACGAGCACGCCGCCGAGCACGAGGCCGAGATCGCCGCGCGCCGCCAGGCCCTCGACGCCGCACTGAAGTCGCTCGAGGCCATGGCAGCGGGACAGGAAGTCTCCGACGAGGTGATGCGGCTGCTGCGTGCACGTCACGAGATCCGCGTCAACCAGCTGCCGGATTCACTCGACCCCGGCCACCACGACGTGTCCACCGCCGGCACCGCGTTGACTCGCGACTTGATCGCCGCCGAACGCAAGTTCATTCACAACCTGCTGCGCGACGGCCAGATCACCGACGAAACGCGGCGGCGGATCGAGCGCGACCTGGATCTGGAGGAGGCAAGTTTGGCGAACCGGGAATATCGGGGCGGGCCACTGTAGCTTTTCGTCATTGCGAGCGCGGCGAAGCAATCTGCCGCCTCTCGCAGAACTGCCTCATCGCGGCCGCGACGGCTCCCGCGACGGCCTCGTGCCGTTCCGGCGAGTTCATCTCCATTTCCTCGTCGCGGTTGATGATCGAGCCCGCCTCCAGCAGCACCGCGGCGCTTCGCGTCCGCGACAGCACGACGAGCCCGTCATAGCGGTAGACACCGACATCCTTGTCGAGCAACTGGCGGCGATAGCGGCCCATCACCGGCAATGTGTACTGGCTGGCATAGTGCAGGCCCTGCTCCTTCAGCTGCCCGCCGATCATCCGGGCCAGCATCAGGCTGGTCGCAAAGTGCGGATTCTGCCGCGACACGAACAGCGAGTGGCCCGAAAAGCGGTCGCTGAAATAGCTCTTTGCGCCGTCGAATTCCCAGGTCTCGAGCAGCTTGTCCGGCACCGAATCGTGGTGAACCGAGAGGAACAGATCGGCCCGGCCGTCATTCGCGGCACTGACCCGCTTGAACAGGCTCGGCCGCGCCTTGCCGTCCGTGACGAGCAGGCGCGTCTCGGCAAAACCTTCAGACTGGAGCTTCGCTGTTATCAAACTGGCGAGGCGGAAGTTGAAGCCGAACTCCGGATCATTGCGCGCGCTGAGCGCGCCGTAAGAGTCCGGCGTGTGCCCGACATCCACGACGATCCTGAATCTCGGCATCTCGCATCTGGCCGGTTGCGACGGTCTCGGCTTGGGTCTGGCTATCTTTCGCGCGGCAGCCGCCTCGCTGGCGTCGACAAGGACGAGCGGCGACAGCAGGATCGACGCGACCAGCCCGGCGATGATGCTGCGCGATTGCCCCAAGCCCTGCTCCGCCCCTGCGATCCGCGGGCGACCGACGAAGCCCGCGATTTGGCTTCGGGAAGTTTGGCGCGGGAATCGGGGCGGGTCAACGCAAGATAGCGCGCGTGTCACGAAGAGCGATCAAACCGGCCGCTCGCCCTTCACTGTCACGCGCGTGCCGGAGCGGGTGTGCGGCCAGTAGTCCCACATCGCGCGGTGCTGGGTGCAGCGGTTGTCCCAGAACGCGATCGCGTTCTCGGTCCAGCGGAAGCGGCACTGGAACAGCGGGTTTTCGGCATGCTGGTACAGATAGGCAAGCATCGCGTCGCTCTCGTCGCGGGGAATGCCGTTGATGTGGCGGGTGAAGCCGCGGTTGACGTAAAGCGCCTTCTTGCCGGTGACCGGATGCGTGCGCACCACGGGATGCTCGGCGTGCGGATAGCTCGGTCTGTCGGCAACGCCGTAATTGGCGTAGAGCCCGCGATAGATCGGCTCGCCGTCATGCAGGGCGGTGAGGCCGTCGAGATAGGCCTTCATGCGGTCCGACAAGGCGTCGTAGGCCGCGTACATATTGGCGAACAGCGTGTCGCCGCCGCGCGGCGGACATTGCTTGATGTAGAGGATCGAGCCCATCGGCGGCTCGAGATCGCAGGACACGTCGGAGTGCCAACCCTCGCCGTTGGCCCGCGGCGAGTTCCTGTCGGCGTAGATCTTCATCAGGGCCGGGTCTTCGTCCTCATGCGGCGCGGCGGGATGAAAGTGCAGCTCTCCGAACTTGCGGCCGAAGGCGAGATGCTGCTGCGGGGTAATGTGTTGGTCGCGGAAGAAGATGACGAGATTTTCGGCCAGCGCGCGGTGGATCTCGTCCATCTGCCGGTTGGAGCGTGCGTCGCCCTCGACGAGCGCACCGATGTCGATGCCGAAGATTTCCGCGCCGATGATCGGCGTAAGCTTTTCGACCGCGATGGTCTCATACGGCGCGCCGTCTTCAGCGGTGTGGCGATAGCGCGGGCCCTGCTTGCCGGCGAGTGAGCTCATGGCGTGTCTCCCGATCTGTTCTTCGTTGGTGTTGATCCTAGGCTCTGAATGAGCAAAGGCGAAACGCGCCTTGACACACTTCTAAAGCTTTAATAGTGTTCTGACCGATGGAGGTCGTCCGATGGGTAAATATGAGCGTCTGGGTGAATTCCTGAAGTCGCAAAGGACCAAGGAGGTACCTTTGACCTTTGCCGAAATCGAACGGATCATCGGTAGCAAGCTGCCCCCCAGCTCTCCTCAATATCCGGCCTGGTGGAGCAATAACCCCACCAACAACGTGATGACGAAGGTGTGGCTGGCCGCGGGCTTTCGTACCGAGCAGGTTGACACGAAGGCTCGCAAGGTCGTGTTTCGGCGGGTTGAATTGAGTTCTGCAGAACCGCCGCCTTCGCGTGCCAAGAAGCCCGGCCGCCATCCGCTGTTCGGCGCCCTCAAAGGATTGGCACACATCCCATCGGGCGTGGATTTGACCCAGCCGGCCGATCCAGATTGGGGCAAGGTCTATGAGTGAACCTGCGCCTCTGCTGCTCGATACGCATGCCGCGGTTTGGATTGCAGAAGACAAGCCCATCGCCTCGGAGGCGAGCGAGGCGATCGAAGCCGCCTATCGCGCGGGAACTGCAATCTTCGTGTCCGCAATTACCGCATGGGAAATCGGCTTGCTCGTTGCACGCAACAGGCTGGGCCTCTCCACGAGACCAGAACTCTGGTTTCAGCGGCTGCTTGCCGTCGAAGGAGTCCAGCTCGCCGAACTCACGCCCGATATCCTGATCGCGTCATCATTCTTGCCGGGCGAGCCGCCACGCGACCCTGCGGATCGCATTATCATTGCGACCGCTCGCGACCTTGGCGCGAGCGTGATTACGCGGGACGGATTGCTGCTGAGATATGGCGAAACAGGACAGGTCAGCACGATTACATGCTGACCTGAACGCCTACTCCGCCGCGGTCACCGGCAGCTTGGCGCCCTGGCCGTAACGCTGCTCGATATAGTCGATCACCAGCGCCTTGAAGTCGGCGGAGATGGTGGGGCCGCGCAGCGTGCGGAACTTCTTGCCGTCGACGAAGACGGGCGCGGCCGGCGCTTCGCCGGTGCCGGGCAGCGAGATGCCGATATTGGCGTGCTTGGATTCGCCGGGGCCGTTGACGATGCAGCCCATCACCGCGACGTTGAGCTCCTCGACGCCCGGATATTTCGTCTTCCAGTTCGGCATCTCGTCGCGGATGAAATCCTGGATCGAGCGCGCCAGCTCCTGGAACGTGGTCGAGGTGGTGCGGCCGCAGCCGGGGCACGCCGCGACCAGTGGCACGAAGGTGCGGAAGCCCATGGTCTGCAGCAGTTCCTGGCCGACCTGCACTTCACGGGTGCGGTCGCCGCCGGGCTCAGGCGTCAGCGAGATGCGGATGGTGTCGCCGATGCCCTGCTGCAACAGGATGCCGAGCGCGGCCGAGGACGCCACGATGCCCTTCGAGCCCATGCCGGCCTCGGTCAGGCCGAGATGGATGGCGTAATCGGAACGGCTGGCGAGGTCCTGATAGACCGCGATCAGATCCTGCACCGCCGAGACTTTTGCGGACAGGATGATGCGGTTCTTCGGCATGCCGAGCTCTTCGGCGCGCGCGGCCGAGAGCAGCGCCGACTGCACCATGGCCTCGCGCGTCACGGCGCGCACGTCGCGCGGATTGGCGGAGGCTGCGTTCTCGTCCATCAGCCTGGTCAGGAGCTCCTGGTCGAGCGAGCCCCAATTGGCGCCGATGCGCACCGGCTTGTTGTTCTTGTTGGCGATCTCGATGATGTCGGCGAACTGGGTGTCGCGCTTGTCCTTGAAGCCGACATTGCCGGGATTGATGCGATACTTGGCTAGCGCCTCGGCGCAGGCCGGGTAGGCCGCGAGCAGCTTGTGGCCGATATAGTGGAAGTCGCCGATCAGCGGCGTATTGATACCGCGCTTGGCGAGGCCGTCGCGAATATGCGGAACGGCGGCCGCGGCTTCCTCGCGGTCCACCGTGATGCGGACCATCTCGGAGCCGGCGCGCGCGAGCGCTGCGACCTGGGCGATGGTACCGTCGATGTCGGCGGTATCGGTGTTGGTCATCGACTGCACGACGATCGGCGCACCGCCGCCGACGGCGACGTCGCCGACCTTGACCTGGGTGGTACGATGGCGCGGCGCAGGCCCCGCGATGTCGGAATCGATGCTGGTTTCGGGCGTGTTCATGGGGTCCAAATATCAGGTTTTGGTGACGTTCAGCAATGCATCAGCTGGCGCCGCAGCCGTTGAGCTCGGACGGTTAACCAGAAAAAGCCCAGCAATTACAAGGAGGGCGGCCGCCCCGAATGCCAGGCTTAGGGTGTCGTGCATGATGAAATAGCTACCCACCACGCCAAACAAAGGGGTGATGAAGGTAAAAGCCGAC
The DNA here is from genome assembly GCF_024585125.1 of Bradyrhizobium sp. WBOS08. Classification (NCBI taxonomy): domain Bacteria; kingdom Pseudomonadati; phylum Pseudomonadota; class Alphaproteobacteria; order Hyphomicrobiales; family Nitrobacteraceae; genus Bradyrhizobium; species Bradyrhizobium sp. WBOS08. Next base: position 2,540,298 of record NZ_CP028988.1, read on the forward strand.
AATTTGCTGGCCGAATAGGTCTTCACCAGCGCGAACCAAAGCGTGAACGTGGTTCCAACGACCCAGATCGCCTGGAACGCCATCAGGCCGAGCGACAGCGGCGACGGCGTGTGCGTGATGCTCTCATCGAACAGCCAGGCCGCGAGCCCCAGGATCGGGATCGAGATGGCGACCTGATAGCCCAGCGCCTTCTCGGGCGCGGCAAACCGCAGCCGCGTGCCCTTGGCCACCAGCGTGGTTGCCGCCCACAGCGCCGCGCCGCCGACGATCATGAGGTCGCCGAGCAGGACATGCGAATCGACATTGGCCTGCGGCACGCCGATCGCAAGCGCGACGCCGGCAAAGCTGATGGCGAGGCCCAGCCATTGCGAGGCACCGAGCCGCTCGCCGAGCACCTGATAGGAGCCGAGCGCAACGAAGAACGGCGCGGTGTAGAGGAACACCACCGCGCGCGAGGCCGAGGTGAGGCGCAGCCCCTGGAAGATCAGCACGAATTCGATGCCGAACATCAGGCCGGCGATCAGGCCCGGCTTCCAGGTGTGATCGTTCTCGAAGAATTTGACGCCGCGAAACGTGCCGATGATGAAAAGCACCGGCAGCGCGCCCGCCGAGCGGATCGTGGCCTGGAGCATCGGCGGGATGTCCGGCAGCACCAGCTTCACCGCGATCTGGTTGAACCCCCAGGTCAGGCACAGCATGAGCATCAGGGCGATGGCGCCGGCACTGAGGGGACGTGCGGCGGAGTGATTGGCTTGTGGTGAGGACATGTCTTCCCGAAAAACCGGCTTTGCGCCGTTGTTGCTCTATGCAGCTTTCTGGCAATGGGTGCAGACGCCCGTGATCTCCACCACGGACAGCTTCGGAGCAAAGCCCGAGCTGCGTGCCGCGGCATTGAGATCCCCGGCGAATGAGGCCGACGGGATCTCGCCGACCAGGCCGCAGCGCTCGCAAATCAGGAACGCGACCGCCGAGGTCGCGTCGTGGTCGTGGGCGGCACAGGCGAGGTAGGCGTTGCGGCTTTCGATGCGGTGGACGAGACCGTTGGCCATCAGGAAATCGAGCGCGCGATAGACCGTGATCGGCGCCGGCCGCGACATCGACTTGGCGAGTTCGTCAATCACCTCATAGGCGCCGAGGGGGCGGTGGCTGGAGAGCAGCGCTCCCAGCACCTGGCGGCGGATCGGCGTGAATTTCTGCGCGCGCTGCTCGCAAACTTCCTCGGCATGCGCCAGCGCATCCGCGGTGCAGCGGCCATGATCGTGATCGGGCGCGGGAAATGCCGGCTTGGCGAGGGTCATGCAGCGATAATCTTAGCATCCGGGCGGGGGAACCCAAAGCGCGACCATGCAAACGGCTGCCAGCCATGCTGATGCTGCGGGGCAGCCCCTCCGAACCCGCCATGGGAATAATCATAAGCTTGCTTATTATATTCCGAGCTTATTGGAGACCAAGCTCATGAGCCGCGGGTCCGTCGACCAGAACTTCCTGTTCACGCTGGGCGAGCTTTACCGCCTGTTGCGGGTCTATGCCGACAAGGAGGCAAGGCGGTTCGGCATCACCCGCGCGCAATGGGCAGTGCTGGCCAAGGTCGAGCGCAGCGAGGGCATGAAGCAATCGGAACTCGCCGAGCTGCTTGAGATGCAGCCGATCACGCTGACCCGCATGATCGACAAGCTCTGCGACAATGACTGGATCGAGCGCCGCAGCGACGCTTCGGACCGCCGCGTCAAGCGCCTCTATCTCAGGAAGGCCGGCCGGCAATTGCTGGGGCGGATGAGCGGGTTGAAGTCGGAGCTGACCGCCAACGCGCTCGATGGCATCACACCGGCGGACGCCCACCGCCTCGTGATCCAACTCGAGACCATCAAGGAAAACGTGCGCACCGCGATCCAGGCATCCGGCGCTGAGCAGGCACGCAAGGAGCAGCGTTATGGCTGACCAAGTCCTCAAGTTCCAGCCCGAGCAGAAGACTGACGGCGGCAAGCCTACCAAGAAAGCCGGCACCGACCCGCGCCGCCGCCTGGTCGCAGGCCTGCGCCGCTATCGCCGCTTCCTGCTCCTGGTCGTGTTGCCTGTTGCCGCCGCGATCGGCGGCCTCACCTTCTACCTGCATGGCGGCCGCTATGTCGGGACCGACGACGCCTATGTCGGCGCCCAGAAGGTGCTGGTGACGCCCGACATCTCCGGCAAGATTTTGAAGGTGATCGTGAAGGAAGGCCAGTCGGTCAAGCGCGGCGACGAGCTGTTCGAGATCGACCCCGTCCCGTTCCGCCTCGCGGTGGACGAGGCCAAGGCGCAGCTCGCGCAGGCCCGCACGACGTATGACAACCTGGTCGCCAACATCAAGATCTATGGCGATATGCTCGATCTGGCCCAGCAGGGCATCGATCTGAAGAAACGCGATGTCGAGCGCAAGCAGGCGCTGGTAAAGAACAATTTTGGCTCGCAGCTCGACCTCGACAACGCCTCGACTGCGCTGGTCACCGCCGGCGGGCAGGCCCAATACATCAAGCAGCAACTCTCCAACGCCAAGACGCAGCTGCTCGGCGACCCCGAATTGCCGCTGGAGCGATTTCCGCCCTACGCGCAGGCGAAGGCCAAGCTGGACGACGCCCAGCGCAACCTCGACCACACCGTGCTTCGCGCTCCGATGGAAGGCGTGGCGACGCAGGTCGAGCAGATCCAGCTCGGACGCTACGTCGCGGCGGGCACACCGGTGTTCTCCATCATCGACGTCGCCCATCCCTGGGTCGACGCCAATCCGAAGGAGAGCGACCTCACCCATGTCACCGAGGGGCAACCCGTCACGCTCGAGGTCGACGCGTTCCCGAACCATGTCTTCAAGGGCAAGATCGGCTCGCTCTCGCCCGGCACCGGCGCGCAATTCGCGATCCTGCCGCCGCAGAACGCCACCGGCAATTTCGTCAAGGTGGTGCAGCGCGTGCCGATCCGCATCTATTTCGACGAGACCGACAAATACGTGCGGAAGCTGAAGGCCGGGATGAGCGTCTATGCCACCATCGACACCGGCCATCGGCGCTCGCTCGCCGGCCTCTTCGGCCTGTCTGCGACCGCGAGCCAGGACAAAGACTAAACCAACAAGACAAAGACTGATCCGATGTCCGGTCCCAACGCCAATCTGATGGTCCCCGGCCTGCGCCGGAACATGGTGACGATCTGCGCCATGACCGCGACCATCATGCAGGCGCTGGACACCACCATCGCCAACGTCGCCCTGCCCTACATGCAGGGCACGCTGTCGGCCTCGCAGGACCAGATCAACTGGGTGCTGACCTCCTACATCGTCGCCGCCGCAATCATGACGGCGCCGGTGGGATGGATCGCCAACCGGTTCGGCCGCAAGCGCATCTTCATCATCTGCTCGGCCGGCTTCACCATGGCGTCGGTGCTGTGCGGCCTCGCGCAAGACATCAACCAGATGGTGCTATTCCGGCTACTGCAGGGTGTGTTCGGCGCCGCGCTGGTGCCGCTGTCGCAATCGGTGATGCTCGACTATTACACGCTGCAGGAACGCGCCAAGGCGATGTCGATCTGGGGCATGGGCGTGATGATGGGCCCGATCATGGGACCCTCGCTCGGCGCATGGCTGACCGAGACCTATTCTTGGCACTGGGTGTTCTTCGTCAACCTTCCGTTCGGTGCCATCACGGTGCTCGGGCTGATCGTCTTCATGGACGAGACCGAGACGAACATCAGCCTCAAATTCGACTGGTTCGGTTTCGCCGCCTTGGCGGTCGCGATCGGCGCGCTGCAGCTCGCCCTCGACCGCGGCGAGCAATTGGGCTGGCTGGAATCGAACGAGATCCTCGCCGAGTTCATCGTGTCGGCCGTCGCGTTCTACTTCTTCCTTGCGCATTCCTTCACGACTTCGACCCCGTTCATCCGCTTCGCGCTGTTCCGGGACCGCAACTTCGTCACCGGCTGCATGTTCATGATCGTGATGGGGCTCGTGCTGTTCTCGACCATGGCGCTGGCCTCGCCCTACATGCAGAACGTGATCGGTTATCCCATCATCACCGCCGGCCTGCTGTTGGCGACCCGCGGTATCGGCACCTTCTTCGCCATGATGCTGGTCGGTCGCATGATGCGCTATTTCGAGGCGCGCACGCTGATCATCGCCGGGCTGGCACTGACGGCCGCCTCGCTACTCCAGATGACCGGCTGGACGGAACTGACCCAGGTGCCGGAAATCGTGATCGTCAGCGTCGTCCAGGGATTTGGCTTCGGCCTCGTCTTCGTTCCGCTCTCGACCGTGGCGTTCCTGACATTGTCGAACGAGCTGCGCACCGACGGCACTGCGATGCTGACCCTGATGCGAAACGTCGCCAGTTCGGTCGGCATTTCCGTCGTGATCGCGCAATTGACGCAGGGCACGCGATGGACCTACGCGATCCTCTCCGAGCACATCAATCCCTTCAATCACGCGCTGCAGATGCCCGGCGTCAGCGGCCTGATCAATCTGTCGACCGACGCCGGCCGCGCCATGGCGGACAGGATGGTCAACGTGCAGGCGCAGATCATCGCCTTCTCCCACGATTACCAGCTGGTGATGATCTTCGTGCTCTGCACCATCCCGCTCGCGCTCCTGATCGGCTCGACCAAGGCCACGCTGCGCAAGCAGGCGGCCGGGCCGGAACATGCGGTGATGGAGTAATTGGCAGATCTCCTGCCCCGGACGCCATCAGCGCGTTTACGCGCGTCTTCGCCGCGCTATGGCAGCACACAAGTGATGCGCTGCTGAGCCGGGGTCCATGCCACGCGGCACGCTGGGTCCCGGTTCTGCGGCGCACCGCTACGCGCTGCACGGCGCCCGGGACACGAGAGCCTTACAACAATTCCTCGCAGCCCAAATCGTCCACCGCCGCCATCACCCGCTCCAGGTTATTCCACCAGATCACCGGCGGGATATCGATGCTCCATTGCCAGACCGGCCGCGTGATCTGCCAGAGCACCGCCCAGCGATAGTCGCGATCGAGCGCGCCGCGCGTGTAGCCGGTGATGCCACCCTCGATCAGCGCGCCGTGGTAGAGATTGAGCAGCGGGCGTTCGAGCGCCTGCCGGCGCTCCGGATACCAATGCATCGCCATCATGTAGGCGAGGTCGTGGGTTGGAACGTTGATGTTCCACAGATCGAAATCGAAGATCCGCACGGTGTCGGCGACGCCCGCGCGCGGCAGCAGGAAATTCCAGACATGGGCATCGCCATGGGTGATGCTGAGGTGGCGGCGTGAATGGTAGCGCTGGGACAGCCGATCCGATTGATCGATCAGGCGCCGATAGAGCGTGCGCCGCTCCTCGCTGAGGCGATCACCGAGATAATCGGCAAAGCGGTCGTAATGTCCGGCGAACGTCTCCATGCGCTCCGCGCTGTCCTCGGGGCTGGCGAAGGTGCCGACGGCATCGCCGAGGCCCGGATGGTCCCACCACGCCGCGTGCCAGCGCGCGAGCGTCGTCACGATCGCGATCGCCTGATCGCGCGATGGCGGCAGCGGCCAGGCCGCCGCGATGGCGTGGCTGTCGGTGAGGTCCTCGAGCAGAAGATGCCAGGCGAGGCTGTCCTCGTCGAAATGTCCGTCGAAGCAGCGGGGCACGAGGCCTGGCGGCATGCTCGGCGTCAGCTGCGTGTAGTATTCCACCTCGCGCCGGCCGCCATTGGCAAGTTTCTCGGCGAAGGCGGAATTCGCGGTCTTCAGGATCAGCGATTGCGGGGCGCCGGCGGATTCGCCGACATAGCGCAGGCCAAGCCGGATGATGTGCGACACCAGGGTGTCGCGCTGGTGCAGCACCTTGACCTCGCGCACCGCGCCGGCGTCCAGCACGCCGCCGCGGCGCAGGGCGGCTGTCAGTCGGGCGGGCTCAACGACCGCCGGCAATTGTGGAGATGTCATGAACCACGATGCCCCTGTCCCGCGCCATCCTGCACGATTCGCACTCCCGGGCACCAGCAGCCGAAATGCCGCCGGGCTCAGGCTGCCGCGGTCGAGTCGCGCACGGTCCGTACCACGACCGAGCGCAGCTGTTCGAGATTGGCCGCCATGCCGGCGATAGCCTGCCTGACCTCCGCTGCGCGCTCGTTCACGGAGGCGGCGTCGCGGCTGACATCGCCGATCTTGGCCGAGACCTCCTTCGCCGCAGACGCCGATTCGGAAATCGACCGCGTGATCTCCCGCGTCGCGGCGTCCTGCTCTTCCATCGCAGCGGCAACAGAGGTCGCCACGCCGTCGATCTCGACGATGTGGCCTCCCATCGTCTCGACGGCATCGACCGCGGCCTGCGTCGAAGCCTGGATCTCGGCAATCAGCCGCGCGATCTCCTCGGTGGATTTGGCGGTCTGGTCCGACAGGGATTTCACCTCGGCGGCGACCACGGCGAAGCCGCGGCCGGCCTCGCCGGCGCGCGCCGCCTCGATCGTGGCGTTGAGCGCCAGCAGGTTGGTCTGGCCGGCAATGCCGCCGATGAGGTCGGAGACCTCGGCGATCTTCTTCACCGATCCGGCCAGCGCCTGGATGGTCGAACGCGCCTGCTCGCGGCCGGCGACCGCCGATTTCGTGACCGTGCTGGTCCGTGCGACCTGGCTTGCGATTTCGCGGATCGAGGCGCTCAGTTCCTCGGCCGCGGCCGAGACGGTCTGCGAACTTCCGAGGGCCTGGGTGGAGGCTGCGGCGACGGCCTGCGACTGCGCCGAGAGCGAACTTGCAATCTCGGACAGGCTGGTGGCAGCCCGCTCCACGCCTTGGCTCGCCGCGCTGGCGGTGTCGACCGAGCGGCCGGTCTCACGCTCGACGGTCTCCGCCATCTGTTGCAGCGCACCACGCTTGGCCAGCGCCGCCTCCTGCTCCTGCCGCAACTGTTCCTCGCGCAGGCGGGAGTTCTCGACCGCGGCCTGCTTGAACACCACGAGCGCACCCGCCATCGAGCCGACCTCGTCCTGGCGGTGGGCAAACGGAATGTCGGCGGCGAGATCTCCGGTCGAAAGCTTCTGCATCGTGGCCGTCATGCGCACGATCGGGCGCACCACGCCGACGGCAACACCGAGCAGGCCGGCGGCAACAAAGGCCAGGACGGCGGCGGCGACGCCGAGGAGGATCCAAAGCATCGAGCTGTCGCGGTCCGCGGCCAGCTTCTCCATGGCGGCATTCTGCTTGTTGGCGCTCTCGACGATGCTGTCGATCACGGCGCGATGCGCGGTATAGGCCTCCTTGACCTGGGCATAGGCGCGCTCGGAGGCGGCCGTGTCCTTGGCCTTGAGGGCCGGCAGGAGCTGGTCGGACGCCTTCCAGAACTTCTGCACTTCGGCGTCGGATTTCGACACCAGCGCCGTCTTCAGGTCGGCCGCGAGGCTGGAGGAGACCCAGAAGGCCTTGCGCTCGTCGTAGTCCTTGCGGAGCTGAACCAGGCGCTCGCCGTGGGCCGCCAGCTGATCCGGCTCGCGCATGGCCAGGGTCGCCTCGAGATAGGCCTCGATGATATATTCCGGCGGCGGCAGGATGTCCGCGATGAGGTCGTTGCCCAGCTTGATGTCGGAATAGAGCGGCCCCCCGACCTTGAGCTCACGGAGCGTATAGAGGCTGGTGGAGACCACCGCCGCAAAGCCGATCGCGAGAACGATTCCGAATGCGATGATCGCGGAAGACAGCGACAAACGAATTTTCATGAAATAATCCAGGGCGCGCGCCGAAACCACGTGCAGCCTAGATCAATGTGGTAAATACGGACTTGCACCCCGGGGCGGTGCTGAAAGAAAGGCTCCGCAAGACTACGGCAATTGGTCGCCGGTCAGTCGGTTTTAGGTCAACGGGACTGACGCACCGGTAACCAGCGAGACGCCTGCGGCCGGAGACCAAGGCCGCTTGCGCTGGATGAGAACTGCGGTGCCGGCGATCTGGCGTCAGCGGCACCGTTGGCCTCACACGTCGAAGAACACCGTCTCGTTGTCGCCCTGAAGCCGGAGGTCGAGCCGGTAGACCGGCTTGCCAACCTCCCGCACGGCAATCAGCGTGGCGCGGCGATCGGCGGGCACCAGCGCCAGCACGGGATCGGCGGCGTTGCCGGACTCGTCGCTGAAATAGATGCGGGTGTAGAGATGCCGCAGCATGCCGCGGCCGAACACCGCGAGCAGGATGTGCGGCGCCTGCGGCTTGCCGTCGGGATCCGGCACCGCGCCCGGCTTGATGGTCTCGAAAGCGTAATTGCCGTCCTTGTCGGTGCCACAGCGGGCGAAGCCGCGGAAGCTCGCATTCGGCAGCGCGCGCTTGTCCTGCGGGTCGGCGAAGCGGCCTTGCGCGTCCGCCTGCCAGATCTCCAGCATGCAATCCGGCACGGCGACGCCGTCGCCGTCGAACACGCGGCCTTCGATCCGGACGCGATCGCCCGTGACGTCGGGGGTCAGCGTCGAGTTGGTGAATGCGTCGTTCCAGGCGTATTCGCCGGCCGGTGTCAGGCCGTATTTGAAGAACGGACCGACCGTTTGCGAGGGCGTGATCCCGTCGGGCTTCACAGAGTCTTGCACTTAGTGGTTCTCCATGGGGGTGGCGTTCTTGCCGCGCAGCACGATGTCGAAGCGGTAGCACAGCGCCCATTCGGGCTGGGTGTTCTCGAGATCGAACGAGGAGACCATGCGCGCCCGCGCCTTCTCGTCCGGCACCGAGTTGAAGATCGGGTCGAACGGAAACAGCGGATCGTTCGGAAAGTACATCTGCGTCACGAGGCGCGTGACGAAGGAATGGCCGAACACCGAGAGATGAATGTGGGCCGGCCGCCAGGCGTTGTGGTGATTGCCCCAGGGATAGGCGCCGGGCTTGATGCTGACGAAGCGGTAGTAGCCGCCGGCATCGCTCACGGTGCGGCCTGCGCCGGTGAAGTTCGGATCGAGCGGCGCCGGATGCTGGTCGCGGACGTGAACGTAGCGGCCGCAGGAATTGGCCTGCCAGATCTCGACCAGCGAGTTCGGCACGCCGCGGCCGTCCTCGTCGCGCACGTGGCCGTGGACGATGATGCGCTCACCGAGCGGCTCGCCGCTGTGCTGGCGGGTGAGATCGTTGTCGCCCTCGCGCACGGTCTCATGGCCGTAGACCGGACCGGTGAGCTCCGACAAGGTATGACGCATCGGGATCAAGGGCTTGTTCGGCGCACGCTTGATCGAGCTCTTGTAGTCGGGCGACAGCGGCAACGGATGCGCCTTGTTGCTGTCGGTGGGATAGATGAACGTCATCGGCGAACTCCTCCCCGGCCATGTTGCTCCGGCCGGTCGGTCAATGAATACCGCCGATCATTATAGGATATAACTAATTTGGGGAAGCCGGTTTCGCGGGCTTTCCGAAGCTGTCATTGCGGGCCAGCCCGCAGGGCTGAACCCGGAATCTCGAGATCCCGGGTTCAGCCCTGACGGGCTGCCCCGGGATGACGGAACGCTGCGCGCCCGGTCAGTTCAGCTTCTCGATCGCGACCGCGACGCCCTGGCCGACGCCGACGCACATGGTGGCGAGTGCGAGCTTGCCGCCACGCTTTTCCATGCCGTGGACGGCGGTGAGCGCGAGGCGCGCGCCGCTCATGCCGAGCGGATGACCGAGCGCGATGGCCCCGCCATGCGGATTGACGAAATCGGCATCATCGGCGACGCCGAGCTGGCGCATGCAGGCGATGCCCTGGGAGGCGAAGGCCTCGTTGAGCTCGATCAGGTCGAAATCGCTGATCTTCTTGCCGAGGCGTTCCATCAGCTTGCGGGTCGCGGGCACCGGGCCAATGCCCATGATGCGCGGCGGCACGCCGGCCGAGGCCAGGCCCAGGATGCGGGCGCGGGGCGTCAGGCCATGCTTCTTCACAGCGGCCTCCGAGGCCAGGATCATCGCGGCAGCGCCGTCATTGACGCCGGAGGCGTTGCCGGCGGTGACGGTGCCCGGATTGCGCACGATCGGCTTCAGCTTGGCGAGGCCCTCCAGCGTGGTCTCGGGACGCGGATGCTCGTCCTTGTCGACGGTGATGGGGCCGGCCTTGCCGCCGGGAATGGTGATCGGCGTGATCTCTTCCGCAAAATAGCCGGAGGCGATCGCCTTGCCGGCGCGCTGCTGCGAGCGGATCGCGAAGGCGTCCTGGTCGGCGCGCGAGACCTGGAATTCCTCGGCGACGTTCTCGCCGGTCTCGGGCATGGCGTCGACGCCGTACTGCGCCTTGAGCAGCGGATTGATGAAGCGCCAGCCGATCGTGGTGTCGAAGATCTCGGCCGAACGCGAGAAGGCCTCCTGCGCCTTGCCCATCACGAACGGCGCGCGGGTCATCGACTCGACGCCGCCGGCAATGGCGAGCTCGATCTCGCCGGAGCGGATGCCGCGGCCCGCGGCGCCGACCGCATCGAGGCCGGAGGCGCAGAGCCGGTTCAGGGTCTGGCCGGGAACCGAATCCGGCAGACCTGCGAGCAGGAGCGCCATGCGCGCGACGTTGCGGTTGTCCTCGCCCGCCTGATTGGCGCAGCCGAAGAAGACCTCGTCCACCTGCGCCCAGTCGAGATTGGGGTGCTTGGCCATCAGCGCCTTGATCGGGGCGGCGGCGAGATCGTCGGCGCGCACCTTGGCGAGCGAGCCGCCGAAGCGGCCGATCGGAGTCCGCACGGCATCGCAGATAAAGACGTCACGCATCGTTGTTCTCCCTGAATGCCGCGGTTCGGCCCAAATTCTTCAATGACGGCGGAGTTTTAGGAGGGCGCCCGCGGCAGGTCAATTGACGGATTCGCAGGTGGCGTATTCGGAACTCCCTGTCATTCCGGGGCGCGCCATTTGGCGCGAACCCGGAATCCATTTGTCCGCGCGACCTGCGGCCCGATGGATTCCGGGCCTGCGCCTGGCGGCGCATCCCGGAATGACGACCGAGAATGTGGCAACCGCGTGCAATACACGGACAACGTGGAAAACCTGCTCTCTCCGGCCAAAGCGATAGGAGCAGGTGCCGAAATTTTGTAGGTTGCGCCGCCCATGACGATGCAGCAGCCGATACAAGTTCCGCCCCCCGACGAAGCGCCCGCACCGCCGGCGGAAGCCGCCGCGCGCGTCACGCCGATGATGGAACAGTATCTGGAGATCAAGGCGGCGCATCAGGGCCTGCTGCTGTTCTACCGGATGGGTGATTTCTACGAATTGTTCTTCGAGGACGCCGAGATCGCCTCCAAGACGCTCGGCATCGTCTTGACCAAGCGCGGCAAGCATCAGGGCGCCGACATCCCGATGTGCGGCGTGCCGGTCGAGCGCTCCGAGGATTATCTGCACCGCCTGATCTCGGCCGGTCACCGCGTCGCGGTCTGCGAGCAGACCGAAGATCCTGCCGCCGCGAAGGCGCGCGGCAACAAGAGCGTGGTGCGCCGCGGCGTGGTGCGGCTGGTGACGCCGGGCACGCTGACCGAGGACACGCTGCTCGACGCCCGCGCCAACAATTACCTGCTGGCGATCGCGCGCGCCCGCGCCTCCGGCGGTGGCGATCGCTTCGGCCTTGCCTGGATCGACATCTCGACCGCCGAGTTCATGGTCACCGAATGCGCGATCGGCGAGCTCGCCGCGACGCTGGCGCGCATCAACCCGAACGAGGCGATCGTCACCGACGCGCTCTATAACGACAGCGAGCTCGGACAGACCCTGCGCGAGCTGCCGGCGGTGACGCCGCTGACCCGCGACGTCTTCGACGGCGCCACCGCCGAGAAGCGGCTGTGCGACTACTTTGCCGTCGCGACCATGGACGGGCTGGCGCAGCTCACGCGGCTCGAGGCAACCGCCGCGGCCGCCGCAATCACCTATGTCGACCGCACCCAGGTCGGCAAGCATCCGCCGCTGTCGCCGCCCGCGCGCGAGGCCTCCGGCGCGACCATGGCGATCGATCCGGCCACCCGTGCCAATCTCGAGCTGACGCGGACGCTCGCCGGCGAGCGGCGGGGATCGCTGCTCGATGCGATCGACTGCACCGTGACCTCGGCAGGCTCGCGCCTGCTGGCGCAGCGGCTGGCGGCGCCGCTGACGGATGCGCCCGCCATTGCGCGCCGGCTCGATGCGGTCAGCACCTTCGTCACCGATTCGGCCGCGCGCGAGGACATCCGCAGCATCCTGCGCGGCGCGCCGGACATGTCGCGGGCGCTGGCCCGTCTCTCGGTCGGTCGCGGCGGGCCGCGCGATCTCGCCGGCATCCGCGACGGCATCATCGCCGCGGACCAGGTGCTGACGCGGCTCTCCGAACTGGATGAGCCGCCGCACGAGATCGCGGCGGTCATGGCAGCGCTGCAGAGGCCGTCGCGCGAGCTCGCGGCGGAATTCGCCGGCGCGCTCGACGAGCAGCTGCCGCTGATCAAACGCGACGGCGGCTTCGTCCGACAGGGCTATGAGCCCGCCCTCGACGAAGCGCGAAACCTGCGCGACGCCTCGCGCCTGGTGGTCGCCTCGATGCAGGCCCGCTACGCCGACGCGACCGCCGTCAAAGGCCTCAAGATTCGCCACAACAACGTGCTCGGCTATTTCGTCGAGGTCACGGCGCAGCACGGCGACAAGCTGATGTCGGCGCCGCTGAACGCGACCTTCATCCATCGCCAGACGCTGGCGGGCCAGGTGCGCTTCACGACCTCCGAGCTCGGCGAGATCGAGGCCAAGATCGCCAATGCCGGCGACCGTGCGCTCGGACTGGAGCTCGAGATCTTCGAGCGGCTGTCGGCGAAGGCGATGGCGATCAGCGACGATCTGCGCGCCGCGGCGCACGCCTTCGCCCTGCTCGACGTTGCGACATCGCTCGCAAAGCTCGCGGTCGACGATCATTACGTGCGGCCGGACGTGGACGATTCCCTCGGCTTTGCGATCGAGGCCGGCCGCCATCCCGTGGTCGAGCAGGCCCTGAAGCGCAATGGCGAGCCGTTCATCGCCAATGCCTGCGATCTTTCGCCCGCGCCCGGCCAGAAATCCGGCCAGCTCTGGCTGCTGACCGGTCCCAACATGGCCGGCAAGTCGACTTTCCTGCGCCAGAACGCGCTGATCGCGCTGCTCGCCCAGATCGGCAGCTTCGTGCCGGCCACGCGCGCGCGGATCGGCATCGTCGACCGCCTGTTCTCGCGCGTTGGCGCCGCCGACGATCTCGCCCGCGGCCGTTCCACCTTCATGGTGGAGATGGTCGAGACAGCGGCGATCCTCAATCAAGCCGGCGAGCGCTCGCTGGTCATCCTCGACGAGATCGGCCGCGGCACCGCGACGTTCGACGGCCTCTCGATCGCCTGGGCCGCGATCGAGCATCTGCACGAGAGCAACCGTTGCCGCACCCTGTTCGCTACGCATTATCACGAGCTGACCGCGCTCTCGGCCAAGCTGCCGCGGATGTTCAATGCCACCGTGCGGGTGAAGGAATGGCAGGGCAATGTCGTGTTCCTGCACGAGGTGCTGCCGGGCTCGGCCGACCGCTCCTACGGCATCCAGGTGGCCAAACTCGCCGGGCTGCCGCCGGCGGTGATCACGCGCGCGAAGTCGGTTCTCTCCAAGCTGGAGGCACAGGACCGCGGCCAGACCGCGCGCGCGCTGGTGGACGACCTCCCGCTGTTCGCCGTGCCCTCGCGCGCCGCCGCGGAAGCCGCCCCGCCGAGCGAAGCCGAGCTGTTGATGGACGCGGTGAAGGCGCTACATCCCGATGAGATGTCGCCACGCGAGGCGCTCGAAGCGCTCTATGCATTGAAGGCCAAGCTGCCGAAGCAGTGACGGTGCCGCAGGGTGGGCAAAGCGAAGCGTGCCCACGCGCATCTGCTGGATCGCGAAGAGATGGTGGGCACGGCGCGCGAGCGCGCGCCTTTGCCCATCCTATTGTCTATCCTATGCCCGATTGGCCATCGCGGCGGCTTCCGCCGCAGCGCGCTGCATGCTGGTCGACATCTCGTTCGTCACGGTGCTCTGCTCCTCGATCGCCGCGGCCGTCGACGTCACGTATTCGCTGACGTTGTTGATGGCCTGCTTGATCGAGCCGAGCGCGCTGACGACGTCGCCGGAAATGCCGTTGAGGCTGCCGATCTCCGCGCCGATCTTGTCGGTGGCCTGCTTGGCCTGGTTGGCGAGGCTCTTGACCTCCGAGGCGACCACCGCGAAGCCGCGGCCGGCTTCGCCCGCGCGCGCCGATTCGATCGTGGCGTTGAGCGCGAGCAGGTTGATCTGTCCGGTGATGTTGTTGATCAGCTCGACGATGCCGCTCATTGCCTGCGCCGCTTCCGTGAGGCGCTGCGCCTGCGCGTCGGCGGTGGCGACCTGATCCACCGCGCTCATCGCGGTCTCGCGCGATTTGGTCATCGCCTCGGAGATCTCCCGCACCGAGGCGTTGAGCTCCTCCGAACCCGCGGCGACCGATTCCATCATGCCCCGCACCCGCTCGTTGCCCATGCGGACCAGCACCTGCCTGGTGACGTCGGTGGCGTATTTGACGACCTTGAACGGCTTGCCGTTGAGATCCATGATCGGATTGTAGGAGGCCTGGATGTAGACTTCCTTGCCGCCCTTGCCGATGCGCTTGTATTCCGCCGCCTGGTATTCGCCGCGGTTGAGCGCCGCCCAGAACTCGCGATAGGCGCTGCTGTCGCGCTCGCCGGGCTCGACGAACATGCTGTGATGATGGCCCTTGATCTCGGCCAGTGAATAGCCGAGCGCGCCGAGGAAGTTGGCGTTCGCGGTGATGATCGTGCCGTCCATGTTGAACTCGATCACGGCCTGGGCCTTGTCGATCGCCGCGATCTGGCCGGCGAGATCGGCGTTCTTCAGCTTCTCCGCGGTCACGTCGGTCGCGAACTTGACGACGCCGTAGGGCTTGCCGTTCTCGTCGAGCAGCGGGTTGTAGGAGGCGAGGATCCAGACCTCGCGGCCGCCCTTGCCGATGCGCTTGAACTCGCCGGCCTGGTAGTCGCCGCGGTTGAGCTTGGCCCAGAACTCGCGATAGGCGGCGCCGTTGCGCTCGGCCTCGGCGACGAACAGGCTGTGGTGCCTGCCCTCGATCTCGGACAACGAATAGCCGAGCGCCTTGCAGAAATTCTCGTTGGCCGTGACGATGGTGCCGTCGAGCCTGAACTCGATCACGGCCTGGGCGCGGCCGATGGCGGCGATCTTCGAAGCATCCGTCATGCTGCGGATCTTCTTCGCGGTGATGTCGGTCGCAATCTTGGCGACCATCACCGTCTTGCCGTTGCCGTCGAGCACCGGATTGTAGGATGCCTCGATCCAGACCTCGTGGCCATCCTTCGCGATCCGCTTGAACTCCCGCGCCTGATACTCGCCACGGTTCAATGCCGCCCAGAACGCCTTGTACTCGGCGCTGTCGCGCTGGTCGGCCGGCACAAACATGGAATGATGCTTGCCCTGGATCTCGTCGAGACGATAGCCGAGGGCGTCGAGGAAGTTCTTGTTGGCCGTGACGATCGTGCCATCAAGGTTGAACTCGATCATGGCCTGCGAGCGGCCGATCGCATCGAGCCGTGCTTGGGCATCAACCTGGGACTTGCGACCGAACATCAGGGAATCTCCATCTCGAAATTACGTGTACAGCTCGTAAGGGAAGTGACCGCGGCGGCGAAACAGCCGTACTCAAATCTACAATTCCCGCGAGTCCCCTGCACTCGGATGCAGCTCGGACGAGTTCACGCCGATGACGGCGGAAGCGGATACGCGATCATTCGTAAGGCAAAAGCTCGAACAAAGTTCTAATAGACGTATCGGAAATCGGCGGTGCCGTAACGACTCTGCCTACGTCGCGATCACCGCGACGGACGGCGCAGTTTGAAATGACGCATCTCATTCAACGGCTTACGAAGTTGCCGCGCTGCATGCCGGACACGGACTTTTCGCAACCGGCGGCGCGCCGATCCGTAGTCTTACGGCTGCGACGTCTTGTGCTTCGCTCGCCGATTGATGCCCCACAGCGTCAGATTCCAAGCAACGCAGGTGCCGAGCGCGAGGCACAGGCCGACGGCTGATCCGAACGACACCACCGCCACGTGCAGGACGGCGATTGCCGTACCGAATCCGAGCAGGCCCCACGCGGAGTTGGCGAGCACGGCGGCTGTCGGCGGGCCGCCAATGCGCGGATGCAGGATCACCATGATGCTGGAGAACACGACGGGATACAGCGCGATGATACCGCTGATGCGAGGTCCGACCCAGCCCGAGGTCGAGACCACGATGGCGACGAGCGTCGCCACCAGCGCAGCCCGCATCGGAACGTCATACCAGCGGCGCGTCACCAGCGGCATCTTCACGTGGCGGTAGCCGGCCAGCAGCGGAATGCAGATGCCGAAGGCGATCAGGTTCGCGGCCAGCCCGGCGGTGAGCGACCATTCGAACTGACGGACGATCGACGCAAGCACGATCCAGACCGCGACCGCGCTGCCACAACTCACCACGAGATCGTACCGCTGGGCCAGCACGACATAGGTGAGGCACATGAAGATGGTCGCCGCATTGATCGGAAGACTCGCCAGCGCGCCCTGCGCGACGAAGGCGGCGTCGTGATCGAGCGCGAGGAAGACGTAGGACGGACCGGCTGAGATCGGCAGAGTCGCGACCAGCGCGCCGATCACCGGCCCCGCGCGTTCGGTGATGATCGACGCCGTCACGACGAACGTCGCCGCGATCGCCATGCGCAGGAGCAGGAGGAGGATGAAATGGAGGTCGGGGGACATTCTGTCTGTCATTCCGGGGCGCGCAAAGCGCGAGCTCTGGTGCGAAATTGCGCACCTGAGAATCCATAACCACAGCCGGAGTGGTTTATGAGCTGAAGCTACGGCCGTCTGAAATCACGACGGCCTGGGGTTATGGTTCCCGGGCTCGCGCCAGGCGGCGCGCCCCGGGACGACACCGATGTTGTGCTGCGTCTCGCGCCTCACATCCGCTGCATCGACACCGAGACCTTCGGGCCGTTCTTGATGGTCTGGTAGACCACGCAATAGCGCTCGGTCAGCTTGAGCAGGAGATCGAGCTTGTCCTGCGGCGCGTCGGTGTCGACCTCGAAGCGCAGACGGATCTCGGCGAAGCCGACCGGGGTCTCCTTGTCGATGCCGAGCGTGCCGCGAAAATCGAGATCGCCCTCGGCATAGACGTTGCCGGTCTTCATGGGCACCTCGATCGCGGTCGCAACCGATTTAAGCGTGACGCCGGCACAGGCGACCAGGGCTTCGAGCAGCATGTCGCCGGAGCAGAGTTCGAGACCGGAGCCGCCGGTGGCCGGATGCAGGCCTGCCATCGCGATGGTGCGGCCGGTCTCAACCTTGCACGCGATGCCTTCGCTGTCGGTGGAGCCCTTGGCTTTCAGTGTGATCAGCGCGGTCTTGGGATCGGTCTTGTAGCGCTCCTTGATCGGAGCCTGCATCTGGCGCAGTTGGACGGCGTCCATCTTATTCTCTCCCGGAAAAATTACCCTTCGATGTACCGGCTCGAAGCGAAATTGTCACCACCACATGGCCTGACCGGGACCCTGGGTTGCGTCACGGTCGGGCACGCTGCGGTCGAGCGAGCGATCGAGTGACGTCAGCACACTCCGCTTGAAATTCTCGAACAGCGGCGAATTGCGGTCGCGCGGCCGGCCCAGATTGACCTCGATCCGGTCGAACAGCCGCCCGGGACGTGGCCGCATCACCAGGACGCGGTCGGCCAGCACCACGGCTTCGTCGACGTCGTGTGTGACGAGAACGAGCGTCGGCCGCGTGTCGGCCCAGAGATCGAGCAGATGATCCTGGAGATCCCTGCGGGTAAAGGCATCGAGCGCGGAGAACGGCTCGTCGAGCAAGAGCACCTCGGGCTGCGGAACCAGCGCGCGTGCGATCGCGACGCGTTGCGCCTGCCCGCCCGAGAGCTCGCGCGGCCAGGCCTGCGCCTTGTCGGCGAGTCCCACGCGTTCGAGCGCGCGCGTCACCTTCTCGCGCCGCTTCGCCGCCGGCAGATCGGCAAGTCCAAAAGCGATATTGTCGGCGACGCTGAGCCAGGGCAAAAGCCGCGGCTCCTGGAAGATGATGCCGATCTTGGCATGCGGCGAATTGATCGCCTCATTGTCGAGCGCCACCGTGCCCGAGCTGGCGCGATCAAGGCCGGCGATGGCGCGCAGCAATGTCGACTTGCCGCAGCCGGAGCCGCCGATGATGGCGATGATCTCGCCTTGCCTGATCTCGGCGGAGAAGCGCGCCAGCGCCTCGACGCCGTTGGGATAGGTCTTGCTGACCCGATCGAGCGCCAGCATCGCGTCACGCTCCCTTGGTGCGGCCGAACGCGTCCTGCCAGCGCAGGAAGGGCGCGGCCGCGACCTCGATCAGCCAGTCGGTGAGCTTGCCGAGGATGGCGAAGATCACGATGGCGGCGAGGATCTGCGCGGGCTTGCCGAGCTGCTGGCCGTCGAGCAGGAGATAGCCGAGGCCCTCGGAGGCGCCGATCAGTTCGGCCGCAACCACGAACATCCAGCCGAGACCAAGCCCGACGCGCAAGGATACGACATAGGCCGGCAGCACGGCGGGCAACAGGATGCGGCGGATCATCGCGAAGCCGGAAAGGCGGAAGGTGCGTCCGACCTCGACGATCTTGCGATCGACCGAGAGGATCGCTCCCATCACGCCGAGATAGACCGGGAAGAACACGCCGACCGCAATCAGCGCGACCTTCGAGGTCTCGAAGATGCCGAGCCAGAGGATGAACAGCGGCACCCAGGCCAGCGACGGGATGGCGCGCAGCGCCTGCACGGTCGGATCGAGCAGCCGCCGCGCCAGCGACCAATAGCCGGAGATGGCGCCGAGCAGCGTGCCTGCGACCACGCCTAACGCGAAGCCGAGCGAGACCCGCCACAGCGTCGCTGCGATGTGGCGGACCAGCTCGCCGGAGCGGGCAAGCTCAGCGATGGTGGCAAAGACGCGCGAGGGCGGCGGCACCAGCCGCCCGTTGGACCAGCCGAGCCAGACCACGAGCTCCCAGCCGAGCGCGAGCGTCAGCGGCAGCAATATCCCAAGCAGCGGCCGCGCATAGCGCGACAGCCGTGAGGGCGCATCGCTCTCGGCCGGTTCCGAGGTTTGTTGCAAAGCTGGCGCGTCGGAGATCATGGTCATTAGCAAGCGCGTCTGGTCGGGGAATGCAAGGGCGTGCGGCCATCTCCGCTGTCGCCCCGGACAAGCGAAGCGCCGATCCGGGGCCCATAACCGCAGGGAGATGTGGTTACGGGGACTCGGAGTGACCATCTTCGCGCAACAACCACGCCCTGTGGTTTTGGGTCCCGGGTTCGCTTCGCCCCCCGGGACGACAGCGGAGTTTGTTGCGCGCGGCTTGCCCTTTCCCTGCGAACTAATTCGTCGGCAGCGGGACCTGGTCGTCGATCAGGGCATCCAGCGTCGCCTTCACGTCGACCTTGGCGTCGACGACGCCGGCCTGCTGCAGCGCGAGGCCGGCGGCAAGGATCGACTCGCGCTGCGGCGCGCCGATGCGGCTGTGGGTGAGCTCGGTGCGTTCCTTCAGCTGCTTGTCGACGACGGCCTCGGGAAGCCTGGTCACGGCGATGAAGGTCTTCTTCAGCTCGTCGTAGTTCGCCAGCGAATACTTTCGCGCTTCCTCGTACACGGCGAGCACCCGGCGGACGGCATCGGGATGGTCCTTCAAGAATTGCTCGCGCACATTGAGGATGCCCCAGGTGTTGGCGTCGGCCTTGCGGTAGAACAGCTTTGCGCCTTCCCCGACCTCGGCCTGCGCCATCATCGGATCGAGGCCGGCCCAGGCGTCGACGTCACCGCGGATCAGCGCCGTCTTGCCATCGGCGTGCTGCAGCAACACCGGCGTGATGTCCTTCTCGGTGAGACCGGCACCAAGCAGCGCACGCACCAGGAAGATGTGCGGATCGGTGCCGCGCGTCACGGCGACGCGCTTGCCCTTGAGGTCGGCGACGCCGGCGATCTTGGAATCCTTCGACGTCACCAGCGCAGTCCATTCAGGGCGCGAATAGACATAGATCGACTTGATCGGGTTGCCGTTGATCTTGGCTACCAGCGCCGCCGAGCCCGCGGTCGAGCCGAAATCGATCGAGCCGGCATTGAGGAATTCGAGCGCTTTGTTGGAGCCGGCCGACTGCACCCAGGTGACCGTGATCCCGTCCTTGGCGAACTCCTTCTCGAGCAGTCCCTTCTGCTTCAAGACCATCGACACCGGATTGTAGGTCGCCCAGTCGATGCGGATTTCCTTGAGCGGATCCGCCGCCTTGGCCGCAGGTGTCACGGCGAGCGCAAACGCTCCCGCCAGCAGAATGCGTCGTGTCATCCAGATCATGCCCAGCCTCCTCCAAAACTTGATTGTTTTTCAAGGAGTTATATCTGAAAATCAACGAGAAAATACGTCCTCCGAAGGCCCGCCGGCCGAGAACAGTCTTGCCCGAAGCCGCGGCTTTCCAGCATGGAACGACTATTGCCAGAGAATGGCGGGTGACAGCGCCCGTCACCTCTTATATCCGGTGAGACATGGACAGCATCGCGACTGAGCAGAAGACCGGGGTGGACGATCGATTCGACACCGCGCGGATCACCGCCGCGGTCGATGCGCTTGCCGAAAAGCATCAGGGGCGCGAAGACGCGTTCCGCACCGCCATGGCGCAATTGCTCAAGGCCGAGCTGATCGCGGCGCGCGCCGCGGCACAGGAAATCCTTTTGAAGGACCGCCACGGCCGCCGCTGTGCCGAGCGGCTGTGTCACGTCCAGGACGAGATCATCCGCATCCTGTATTCGGCGGCGACCCGTCATCTCTACCGCTCGCCGATCCCGAGCGGCGCCGAGCGCATGGCGGTGGTTGCGACCGGCGGCTACGGCCGCGGCCTGATGGCACCCGAATCCGACATCGATCTGCTGTTCATCCTGCCCTACAAGCAGACCGCCTGGGGCGAGCAGGTGGCGGAGGCCATCCTCTATTGTCTCTGGGACATGGGGCTGAAGGTCGGCCACGCCACGCGCTCGGTCGACGAATCGATCCGGCAGGCGCGCGGCGACATGACCATCCGCACCGCGATCCTGGAGACGCGCTTCCTCACCGGCGACAGGCCGCTTTATGACGAGCTGGTCGCGCGCTTCGACAAGGAGGTGGTGCAGGGCACCGCCTCGGAATTCGTCACCGCAAAGCTCGCCGAACGCGAGGAGCGGCATCGCCGCGGCGGCCAGTCGCGCTATCTGGTCGAGCCCAACGTCAAGGACGGCAAGGGCGCCCTGCGCGACCTGCACACGCTGTTCTGGATCGCCAAATACGTCTACCGCGTGCGCGACACCAGCGAGCTGGTCGAGCGCGGCGTGTTCGACGCGCAGGAATATCGCAGCTTCCGCCGCTGCGCCGATTTCCTCTGGTCGGTGCGCTGCAATCTGCATTTCTACTGCAACCGCGCCGAAGAGCGCCTCTCCTTCGACCTCCAGCGCGAGATCGCGGTGCGGCTCGGCTACACCTCGCATCCCGGCATGCAGGACGTCGAGCGCTTCATGAAGCACTACTTCCTGGTCGCCAAGGAAGTCGGCAACCTCACCGCCATCCTCTGCGCCAAGCTCGAGGATCAGCAGGCCAAGCCTGCGCCGGTGCTGAGCCGGATGATGGCGCGGCTGCGGCCGAGCACGGTGAAGCGGCGCGTCCCCGACAGCGACGATTTCATCGTCGACAACAACCGCATCAACG
Organism: Bradyrhizobium sp. WBOS08; assembly: GCF_024585125.1. Lineage (NCBI taxonomy): Bacteria > Pseudomonadati > Pseudomonadota > Alphaproteobacteria > Hyphomicrobiales > Nitrobacteraceae > Bradyrhizobium > Bradyrhizobium sp. WBOS08. Next base: position 2,561,960 of record NZ_CP028988.1, read on the forward strand.
TCGCCGCGCCCGACGTCTTCAAGCACGATCCGGTCAATCTGATCCGCATCTTCCGTCTCGCGCAGAAGAACAATCTCGCCTTCCATCCGGATGCGATGCGCGGCGTGACGCGTTCGCTGGGCCTGATCAACGCAGGCTTGCGCGAAAATCCCGAGGCCAACCGGCTGTTCATGGAGATCCTGACCTCCGACAACGCCGAGATCGTGCTGCGGCGGATGAACGAGACCGGCGTGCTCGGCCATTTCATCCGCGCCTTCGGCAAGATCGTGTCGATGATGCAGTTCAACATGTATCATCACTACACCGTCGACGAACACCTGATCCGCTGCATCGGCTTCCTCCAGGACATCGAGCGCGGCGGCGTCGAGGAGTTCGCGCTCGCCAGCGATCTCATGCGCAAGACGAGGCCCGAGCACCGCGCGGTGATCTATATCGCCACGTTGCTGCACGACGTCGCCAAGGGCCGGCCCGAGGATCACTCGATCGCCGGCGCCAAGGTGGCGCGCCGGCTCTGTCCGCGGCTCGGCTTCAGTCCGGCCGACACCGAGCTGATCGCCTGGCTGATCGAGGAACATCTGACCATGTCCACGGTCGCGCAGTCGCGCGACCTGTCGGATCGCAAGACCATCGAGAATTTCGCCGCCGTGGTGCAGTCGGTCGAGCAGATGAAGCTCCTGACCATCCTGACCACGGCCGACATCCGCGGCGTCGGTCCCGGGGTCTGGAACGGCTGGAAGGCGCAGCTCTTGCGCTCGCTGTACTACGAGACCGAGCCGGTGCTCACCGGCGGCTTCTCGGAGGTCGATCGCGGCAAGCGCCTCGCGGCCGCCTATGCCGAATTCCGCATGGCCTTTGCCGAATGGCCGGCGGACGAGCTCGATGCCTATATCGGCCGGCACTATCCGGCCTATTGGCTCAAGGTCGAGTTGCCGCGCAAGATCCGCCACGCCCGCTTCGTCCGCTCGAGCGAGCAGGCCGGCCACAAGCTCGCGATCAATGTCGGCTTCGACGAGGTGCGCGGCGTCACCGAGCTGACGATCTTCGCGGCCGACCATCCCTGGCTGCTCTCGATCATCGCCGGCGCCTGCGCCTCGGCCGGCGCCAACATCGTCGACGCCCAGATCTATACCACGACCGACGGCCGCGCGCTCGACACCATCTCGATCTCCCGGGAATACGACCGCGACGAGGACGAGGGACGGCGCGCCACCCGCATCGGCGAGATGATCGAGGACGTGCTGGAAGGCAAGCTGCGGCTGCCGGAGGTGGTGGCGCGGCGCACCGTGCGCAGCAAGGCGCGGCCCTTCGTGATCGAGCCGGAAGTGACCATCAACAACCAATGGTCCGACCGCTACACGGTGATCGAGGTCTCCGGCCTCGATCGCCCCGGCCTGCTCTACGAGCTGACCACCGCGATCTCGAAACTGAACCTCAACATCGCCTCAGCCCACGTCGCGACCTTCGGCGAGCGCGCGCGTGACGTGTTCTATGTCACCGACCTCCTGGGCGCCCAGATCAACGCGCCGACCCGCCAGGCCGCGATCAAGAGCGCGCTGACCCACGTGATGGCCGGCGACAAGGCGGTTCAACCGGCGGCGTAGACTTTTGTCATTCCGGGCGCCGCGCAGCGGCGAGCCCGGAATGACGCGGAGAGAAGACCTAAAGCTCCACCCCCTCGTGCCTTAGCAGCCACCTCTTCCGCTGCAGCCCGCCGCCATACTTCACCAGCGAGCCATCCGCACCGATCAGCCGGTGGCATGGCAGCACCACACTGATGGGATTGGAGCCGTTGGCATGGCCGACGGCGCGAATGGCTTTTGGCGTCTCGATCCTTGCGGCGAGCGCGCCGTAGCTCATCGTGGTGCCGGCAGGGATTTGCGCGAGCGCGGTCCAGACCTTCTGCTGGAACTCGGTGCCGGCGATGCGCCATGCGATGCCCGAGAGCTGGCCGAGATCGCCGTCAAAATAGCCCGACAGCGCGATCCGCATGGCCGCGGGCGCGGGCTGGTCGCTCAGATCCACCACACCGTAATGCAGGCGCAGAAGCTCGCGCATGCGGTGCTCGTAGTCCTCCCAGTCGAGGGCGCGCAGGGCGCCTTCGGCATCGGTGACGAGCAGGGCGATCCCGATCGGCGTCGTCAGGCGATCGAGGCCGAAGCTCACGGAAGGTTTGGTTGATCGACTGGCCATTGCGTCACCATTGCATCGAAACGCGCCCGCCCATCGCACTTGCCATGCCGGCCGTGCTAACGTCCACCCGAAAGCTGACGCTTTTGGGGGAGCTTATCTTGATCCTGATCGCCAATGTCCTGGTGGCGCTGGTCGCCGCGCTGCACGTCTTCTTCCTGATCCTGGAGATGTTTCTCTGGGACAAGCCGCAGGGCTTGAAGGTATTTCGCAACACGCCGGAGAAGGCCGAGATCACGAAGGTGCTGGCCGCCAATCAGGGCCTCTATAACGGCTTCCTCGCCGCCGGCCTGATCTGGGGCCTCGTCCACGGCAATCCGACCTTCGCATTCCAGATCAAGACGTTCTTCCTGCTTTGCGTGATCGTGGCCGGCGCCTATGGCGCTGCGACCGTCAGTTCACGCATCCTGATGGTGCAGGCGCTGCCGGCGGTGATCGCGCTGGCTGCGTTGTTCCTGGCTTAGTCTGTCGCCTGAGACGCTGCGGCGCGGCGTCGCGATCCTTGCGCGGCGCTGCGCCTTCCTCCACAATCTTCGGCAGCGATGGCGACCGTTGCAATCAACGGACAAAGACCATCGGCCGAAAATTCCGTCAGGAGGAACGTTCCGATATGAATAATCGCAGAGCCTTCATGGCTGCCACGGCGGCATTCGCCCTCGCAGTCTCGACCAGCCAGGCCCTCGCCCAGAAGAAATACGACACCGGCGCAACTGACACCGAGATCAAGATCGGCCAGACCGTGCCGTTCTCCGGCCCCTACTCCGTCTATGCCAATATCGGCAAGACCCAGGCCGCCTATTTCAAGATGATCAACGATCAGGGCGGCATCAACGGCCGCAAGATCAACCTGATCCAGTATGACGACGCCTACTCGCCGCCGAAGACGGTGGAGCAGGTGCGCAAGCTCGTCGAGGGCGACGAGGTGTTGTTCACCTTCCAGCTGATCGGCACCGCCGCCAATGCCGCCGTGCAAAAATACCTCAACGGCAAGAAGGTGCCGCAGCTGCTGGCCTCGACCGGCGCCGCGCGCTTCAACGATCCCAAGAACTATCCCTGGACCATCGCCTACAATCCTAACTACGTGTCCGAGGGACGGATCTACGCCAAGTACATTCTCAAGGAGCATCCGAACGCCAAGATCGGCGTGCTCTACCAGAACGACGACATGGGCCGCGACTATCTCGCGGGGCTCAAGAGCGGCCTCGGCGACAAGGCCGCCAGCATGGTCGTCGGCGAGGTCTCCTACGAGGTCACCGACCCGACCGTCGACTCCCAGGTGGTCAAGCTGAAGTCGATGGGGATTGATCTGTTGTTCGACGCCTCGACGCCGAAATTCGCGGCGCAGGCGATCAAGAAGCTTGCCGATCTCGGCTGGACCCCCGTGCACATCCTCGACATCAATGCGAGCCCGGTGTCGGCGACACTCAAGCCCGCCGGGCTCGACATCTCCAAGGGCATCATTTCGACCAATTACGGCAAGGATCCCGGCGATCCCCAGTGGAAGGACGATCCGGGCGTGAAGGCCTTCTTCGCCTTCATGGAGAAGTATTTCCCGGAAGGCGACAAGCTCAACACTATCAACACCTACGCCTATTCGGTGGCCGAGTTGCTGGTGCAGGTGCTGAAGCAATGCGGCGACGACCTCTCGCGCGAGAACGTCATGAAGCAGGTCGCCAACATCAAGGGCTACACGCCGAGCCTGGCGCTGCCCGGAATCAAGATCAACACCGGGCCGAACGACTTCCGCGTCAACAAGCAGATGCAGATGATGAAGTTCAACGGCGAACGCTGGGAGCTGTTCGGACCGATCATCGAGGACACGGGGCCGTCGGGCTAGCAGCGGTTTCGTAGGCCCACCGTCTCTCCAAGAGAGAATCGGTGGGCACGCCCCGGGATGCGCATTCGCGCATTCCGGGGCTTTGCCCACGCTACGAGCTAGGAAGGTATCTCCCCGAAATTCTTTCCGACCGGCAGCACGGCGTGCCGGATCAATCGCGAATCCTCCACCGCTGCCTGCCGATGCTTCACCGCCTCGCGATAGACGGGGTCGCGGATCATCTCGACGAAGGCGGCGACGCTTGGATATTCGGCGATGAAGCAATGGTCCCAGCGTTCCTCCGCTGGGCCGATCAGCATCAGCTCGAACTTGCCCTGCCAGACGATGCGGCCGCCGAGGCGCTCGAACACCGGGCCGCTCTCGCGGCCATAGGCCGCGTAGGCTTCCGCGCCGCTCGCCTTGCGGCCGTCCGGATAGGCCGCCTCCTTGCGCAACCGCACCAGGTTGAGCATGTGGATCGGGCCGGGACGGTCGTTGTCCCGGAACTGCGCGAAGATCTCCTTGGTCGGATCGATATGGCCCATGCGTGCTCCCTCTTTTTTGTGGCAACGATCCTAGCTCCGGCGCCAAGTGAGCGGAACTGCGGGGTGCGAATGCCCCACCTCCTAATCGCGCGTTAACGCCGGGGTAACCGGGCCTTAAACAGCGACCGCTAGCGTCTCGGCGGGGCAGGCTGACCGGGCGTTTTGCGTATGGCGTGGGGAAAGAAAAAGGGTGGGCGGAAGGAGCCGCTGTTCGGCTTGCCCGCGGCGCTCGCCGATCTGCGCCTGACCCCGGCGGACCGCGTCCCCGGCGGCGACGATAAGCCGAAGAAATCAGCGAAATTATCACCCAAGCGCAAGAGCGAGGATTCCGGCGACGAGCCGCCGCGCGAGCGCAAGGCAGCCGGCAGCCGCAGCGGTGCCAAGCGCCGCGCGAAGTCACGCGGCAGGTTCGGCCTCGGCCGCCTCGTCTATTGGGGCGCGGTGCTGAGCCTGTGGGGCGCAATCGCGGTGGTCGGCGTCGTGATCTATGTCGGCGCCCATCTGCCGCCGATCCAATCGCTGGAGATTCCAAAGCGCCCGCCGACGATCCAGATCGTTGGCATCGACGGCAGCATGCTGGCGCAGCGCGGCGAGATGGCCGGCGCCAATGTCGCGCTGAAGGACCTGCCGCCTTATCTGCCGAAGGCGTTCATCGCCATCGAGGACCGCCGCTTCTATGCGCATTTCGGCATCGATCCCGTCGGCATCGCGCGCGCCCTCGTCACCAATTTGCTCCATCGCGGCGTCTCGCAGGGCGGCTCGACGCTGACCCAGCAGCTCGCGAAAAACCTGTTCCTGACCCAGGAGCGCACCATCCAGCGCAAGCTGCAGGAGGCGGAGCTCGCGATCTGGCTGGAGCGCAAGCATTCCAAGGACGAGATTCTGGAGCTGTACCTCAACCGCGTCTATTTCGGCTCGGGCGCCTACGGCGTCGAAGCCGCGGCGCAGAAATATTTCGGCAAGTCGGCCAAGAACGTCACAATCGCCGAAGCGGCAATGCTCGCCGGCCTCGTCAAATCGCCCTCGCGCCTCGCACCGAACCGTAATCCCGAAGGCGCAGAGGCGCGCGCGCAGATCGTGCTAGCGGCGATGGCCGATGCAAAGTTCATCACCGACGCGCAGGCCAAGGCCTCGATCGGCCATCCCTCCTACAACGTGAAACCGGCCGGCGCCGGCACCGTCAACTACGTCGCCGACTGGATCGGCGAAGTGCTGGACGACCTGGTCGGCCAGATCGACGAGAGCATCAAGGTCGAGACCACGATCGATCCCAAGCTCCAGAGCGTGGCGGAAGCCGCCATCATCGACGAACTCGCGGCCAAGAGCCTGAAGTTCAACGTCAGCCAGGGCGCGCTGGTGGCGATGACGCCCGATGGCGCCGTCCGCGCCATGGTCGGCGGGCGGAACTATTCCGACAGCCAATACAATCGCGCGGTCACGGCAAAACGCCAGCCGGGATCCGCGTTCAAGCCGTTCGTGTATCTCACCGCGCTGGAACAGGGCCTGACGCCCGACACGATGCGACAGGACGCGCCGATCGAGGTCAAGGGCTGGAAGCCTGAGAACTACACCCATGAATATTTCGGCGCAGTGACGCTGACGCAGGCGCTGGCGATGTCGCTCAACACCGTCGCGATCCGTCTCGGCCTCGAGGTCGGGCCGAAGAACGTGGTGCGCACCGCGCACCGGCTCGGCATCTCGTCCAAGCTCGAGCCCAACGCCTCGATCGCGCTCGGCACGTCCGAAGTCTCGATGGTCGAGCTGGTCGGCGCCTACGCGCCGTTTGCCAATGGCGGCTTCGCGGTGGCGCCGCATGTCGTGACGCGGATCAGGACGCAGAGCGGCAAGCTGCTCTACATGCGCCAGCCGGAAGAGCGCAATCCGGTGATCGATCCCCGCTATGTCGGCATGATGAACGCGATGATGCGGGAGACGCTTGTTTCGGGCACCGCCAAGAAGGCGGAGATCCCGGGCTGGCCGGCGGCTGGCAAGACCGGCACCAGCCAGGATTATCGCGACGCCTGGTTCATCGGCTACACCGCCAATCTCGTCACCGGCGTCTGGCTCGGCAACGACGACAACTCGCCGACCAAGAAGGCCACCGGCGGCGGCCTGCCGGTGGAAGTCTGGTCGCGCTTCATGAAGACCGCGCACGAAGGCGTGCCGGTGGCCAACTTGCCGAGCGCACCGGGCGGCTGGGGCCTGTCGAACCTGGCGCAGGCGGCATCGCAGGTGTCGCCGCCGACAGCCCCCGCACCGGCAGCGGCCAACAATGGCGGCTATCGCCCGCCGCCGACGCGCGCCAATGCGCGGCCGGAGGCTGCGGCCGGGCTCGATGGCTGGCTGATGGACCGGTTGTTTGGCGGAAATCGATAGTCGCAGGCCGAGGGCGTTCGGGCCTCAGAACTAAAAACTGCGAAAACAACCCCATGCACAGTAGCCGGTGATAGCAAAATCAACGGCTTGCGTGGGCGGCGCTGCGAGGAACGAACCTCGCGCTGCGAGCCCGCTGTCATTCCCCGCGAAGGCGGGGAATCCAGTACGCTGCGGCTTTTCGGTTCAATAACAACCGCCTCGGATTACTGGATCGCCCGGTCAAGTCGGGCGATGACACCTTTCAAGACGCTAGCAGCCGCGCCCTAATCCTCGACGCCGTAGCGATGCAGATCGTTGCCGTAGGTGTCGAGCCACTTCTTGGCGCGCTCCATCGACGGGCAGACCTTGCCGCAGACGCGCCAGAATCGCGCCGAATGGTTCATCTCGACGAGATGGGCGACCTCGTGGGCGGCGAGATAGTCCAGCACGAAGGGCGGCGCGAGGATCAGGCGCCAGGAGAACGACAGCGAGCCGGCCGAGGTGCAGGAGCCCCAGCGGCTGGACTGATCGCGGATCGAGAGGCGCTTGACCCTGACACCGAGCTCGGCGGCATAGGCTTCCGACGAGCGTTGCAGATCCTTGCGCGCTTCGCGCTTGAGGAAGTCGCTGACGCGGCGATCGACATGCTCGAGCCCACCGGCGACGCAGAGGATGCGTTCACCGCTATCGCGCAGCTCGGTCCACACCGTGCCGCGCGTGCCGGCGCGATGAACGATGCGATGCGGCGTGCCGCGGAGCGGTATCACCGTGCCCGGCTGGAACGGTGCGGCCTTCGGCAAGCGACCGAGGCGCGCGGCAATCCACGCACCGTGGCGCTGCGCGAAGTCCTTCGCTTCGGCGAGCGTGCCGCGCGGCGGGATGGTGAGGATGGCTTCGCGATCGCTCGGATGAATTCTGAGCGTGTAGCGGCGCGCGCGCCTGTGCCGGCGCAATCGGATGGCAAAAAATTGCGATCCGTGGGTGATGACGAGGGTCTTCGGTTCGTGGGGCCGCCGATAAAGGAGTGCGCGAGTGGCCATGTCTGTCAGTCCGGGGGGCAGGAGGGCGCCCGGATTCTGCCATAACCGCCGCCATGGGAAGCGCTCGGCGCAAAAACAAATCATTTGCCCAATATACAGCGGTCAGGCGTCCGGGAGACCCTACAGACTGGGGTTGGAACCGGCTTTTTTCGCCCGCGCTGGATGCATGCGACACCCCCAAGAGGTGAGCGCTGACTCACTCCTATAAAGCTACCTAAATACCGCGAATCTGGCGGAAACTCAGGCTCGCCGGAGCCATCAGCCAGGCCTGGATTCGCGACGGGAAAGCCGAAAACGCGACTTATTCGGCGGCGCGCGCCTGCAATGAGGACGGATTTGCCGCCGAGACCATGAAATCATGAATCCGCGGCACGATTTCCGACTTGAAGCGTGAGCCGTTGAACACGCCGTAATGTCCGACGCCCTTCTGGACGTAATGAACGCGGCGATGATCGGGGATCGAGCTGCACAAATTGTGCGTCGCTTCGGTCTGACCGAGGCCGGAGATGTCGTCGTTCTCACCTTCCACCGTCATCAACGCAACGCGCGTGACCTTGGAGGGATCGACGCGTGTTCCGCGATGGCTCATCTCACCCTTCGGCAGCGAGTGCTTCACGAACACGGTGTCGACCGTCTGCAGGTAATATTCGGCCGAGAGATCCATCACCGCGAGGTATTCGTCGTAGAACTCACGGTGCTTGTCGACGAGGTCGCCGTCACCCTTCACCAGATTGGCGAAGAGCTGCTTGTGGGCGTCCATGTGCCGGTCGAGATTCATGCTGATGAAGCCGTTGAGCTGCAAGAATCCCGGATAGACGTCGCGCATCATGCCCGGATGCGGAAACGGCACCTTGGTGATGACGTGGTTTCGGAACCAGTCGATGCCGCGCTCCTGGGCAAGGTTGTTCACCGCGGTCGGATTGCGACGGGTATCGATCGGCCCGCCCATCAACGTCATCGAGGTCGGCACGAACGGATCGCGCCGCGCTTCCATGATCGAAACCGCGGCGACCACGGGCACCGAGGGCTGGCACACCGCCATGACGTGGGTGTTGCCGCCGAGCACGTGCAGCATCTCGATGACGTAATCGATGTAATCATCGAGATCGAAGCGGCCGTCGCTGAGCGGAACCATGCGGGCATCGGCCCAGTCGGTGATGTAGACTTCATGCGCCGGTAGGAAGGCCTCGACCGTTCCGCGCAGCAGCGTCGCGTAGTGACCGGACATCGGCGCCACGATCAGCACGCGCGGCTGCGGGCTGCGCAAGGGCCGTGCGAACTTGCGATCGAAGTACAGCAGCCGGCAGAAAGGTTTTTCCCAGACCGAGCGGATCTCGACCGGAACGCGGATGCCGTTGACCTCGGTGTCGTTGAGGCCCCATTCCGGCTTGCCGTAGCGGCGCGTGGTGCGCTCGAACAATTCGCAGGCCGCGGCGACCGACTTGCCGACCTCGGTGCGCGCCCAGGGATTGAGCGGATTCTGAAACAGCAGTTTGGTCGCGTCAGTGACGGCGCGCGCCGGATTGAGAGAGGCGTGCGCCATCTCGTACATCCAGTACATCGGCGTCGTCAGGACCGGACTGCCTTCAGCCGCCAGGGGCGGCGCGCCGCCAAACTCACCAATGGGCATCGCTATATTCCTCTTCGCATCGCAGCATACTGCCGAATGCGTAATATTGCGTCAATGCATGGTTCCGTACATCTACGTAGCCGAAGCGGGCAAACCAGCCTAAATCCACGAGAAAGTGACGCTATTCGCCGCCCGACAGCAGCGAGCCGTGTTTTTTGGCGCTGCGCAGAAGAGCAAGGAATGCCCCAAAAGATGCAACCAGAAGCACGGCATTGATGGCCAGTGCGTCCAGCATCAGGTCGGCGCGCAAGGTGTTCTCGATCAGCAGCGCGCGCATTCCCTCGAACACGTAAGTCGGCGGCAGCGTCCAGGCGACGTATTGCAGCCAGGTCGGCAGCACGCTGACCGGATAATAGACGCAGGTGAGCGGCAAGATCGCGAACATGAGGGTCCAAACGATGCTCTCGGCGCCAAGGCCGTTTCGCAGCACCAGGCCCGAGACGAAGATGCCGACCGACCAGCTCGTGAAGATCAGGTTGCAGAAGAACGCGATCAGCGGCAGGCCGAGCGCATAGACGTTGAAGTGAAACAGGAACAGCGCCAGCAGCGTCATCGGGATCACCCCGATCGCGAGCCGGATCAGGCTCATGACCATCAGCGAGAGCAGAAATTCGATCGGCTTGAGCGGGCTCATCATGAGGTTGCCGAGATTGCGCGCCCACATCTCTTCCAGAAACGAGATCGAGAAGCCGAGCTGGCCGCGGAACAGGATGTCCCAGAGGATGACGGCGCCGATCAGCGTGCCGCCGGCGCGCGCGAAGAAATTGGCGTTCTCGGCGATGTAGAGCTGGAGGAAACCCCAGGTGATGACCTGGAGCGCCGGCCAGTACAACAGCTCGAGCAGCCGCGGCCAGGACGACAGCAGCAGGTACCAGTAGCGCAGGATCATCGCACCGATGCGGTGCGCGGAGATGCCGTGGTGGAGGGAGGCGTCGGTCATGGCGGGCTGCCGTAGCTCGCAAGAAATCTCGTCATTCCGGGGCGCGCGGAGCGCGAGCCCGGAGTCCATAACCCCGAGCGGCAGTTATGGAGCGGGACAGGCAACTCCGAGTCTTCGCCGAATTCAATCCTGTGGTTATGGATCCCGGGCTCGCGACTGCGTCGCGCCCCGGGATGACAGCATTGGTCGAGACGCGAGAGTTTCCTCACCTCACCGCCTCCTTCACCCCGTTCACCCGGCCGCGCGCGACGTCGAGAAACACCTCCTCCAGCGTGGTGCGGTTGTAGCGGGCCATGATCGCCGCGGGCGTGTCGTCGTCCTCGATACGGCCGCGCTTCATGATGATGACGCGGTCGCAGAGCCGCTCGACCTCGAACATGTTGTGCGACGCCAAGAGGATGGTGGCGTTGTTGTCCTTGCGATAGCGCTCCAGGTGCGCCCGCACCCAGTCGGCGGTGTCAGGATCGAGCGAGGCGGTCGGCTCGTCCAGCAGCAGGAGCTCGGGCTGGTTGATCAACGCCTTGGCAAGCGCGACGCGGGTCTTCTGCCCGGCGGACAGCTTGCCGTTGGCGCGATCGATGAAGTCGGTGAGATCGAGATCGTCGGCGAGCTCCCTGATGCGGCCGGCGAGGTTCTTCACCGCATAAAGCTTGCCGAACACGGTGAGGTTCTGCCGCACCGTGAGCCGCATCGGCATGTCGACATAGGGGCTTTCGAAGTTCATCCGGCCCAGCACCGCGGCGCTCTCCTCGGGCATCCGATGGCCCAGCACCTGGACGCGGCCGGAGGTCGGCAGCACCAGGCCCATGATCATCGCGATGGTCGTGGTCTTGCCGGCGCCGTTGCCGCCCAGAAGCCCGGTGATGCTGCCGCGCGGCAGCGAAAAGGAGATGTCGTCGACGGCACGGGTCTGCTTGTAGACCTTGACGAGATGATCGACCGCGATCGCCGCGGACGGGCTGCGATCCGCGACAGTCGGCCGGCTTGAAGCCTCGTCATTCTCGGTCATGCTGACCGTTCTTCTGCTATTGCGGCAGGGAGCGCAAGGCTTGTAATCCGGTGGTTCCGCGAGCCCCGCGTTTGTGACTTTGGAAGGCGCCGCCACATTGGCCGACATGACCGAAATTGCCGCTTCGAACTTCCGCCACCCGCAGCGGCATATCCGCCTGGACACGATCCTGCGGCTGCGCTGGCTCGCGGTGCTGGGCCAGCTCGCTGCGATCTTCATCGTGGCGCAGGGGCTGGAGTTCGACGTCGAGATCTTCCCCTGCGTCAGCATCATCGCCTTGTCGGCGGCGGTGAACCTGGGGCTCCAGACCGCGGTCAACCCGATGCGGCGGCTGGAGCCGGTGCAGGCGGCCGGCCTGCTCGCGCTGAACATCGTGGAACTTGCCGGTTTGTTGTACTTCACGGGCGGCTTGCAGAACCCGTTCTCGTTCCTGTTCCTCGCGCCGGTGCTGATCTCGGCCACGGCGCTGCCGGCGCGCTTCACCTTCGGCCTCGGCCTGCTCGCGGTCGCCTGCGCCTCAGTGCTGTTCTTCTTCCACCTGCCGCTGCCATGGGATTCAGACGATCCGCTGGTGCTGCCGCCGATCTATCTGGTCGGCGTCTGGCTCTCCATCGCGCTCGCGATCGGCGTCACCAGCCTCTACTCCTTCCAGGTGACCGAGGAGGCGCGCAAGCTCGCGGACGCGCTGGCCGCGACCGAGCTGGTGCTGTCGCGCGAGCAGCATCTGACCCAGCTCGACGGCCTTGCCGCTGCCGCCGCACACGAGCTCGGCACGCCGCTCGCCACGATCTTCCTGATCTCGCGCGAGCTGGAAAAGACGGTGAAGGACGCCAGCATCGCCGCCGACCTGAAGACGCTGCGCGAGCAAACCCAGCGCTGTCGCGACATCCTGAGCAAGATCACCCAGCTCTCCTCCATCGGCGCGCCGTTCGACCGCATGAAGCTGTCGGAGTTGATCGAGGAGGTGGTGGCCCCGCACCGCGATTTCGGCGTCGAGATCAAGGTGCGGATCGCGGTCGCCGTCGTGGCCGAGCCGGTCGGCTCCCGCAATCCGGCGATCCTCTACGGCGTCGGCAACATCGTCGAGAACGCGGTCGATTTCGCTCGCACCACCGTCGAGGTCAACGCGTGGTGGAACAAGGACATCATCGACCTCGTAATTTCGGACGACGGTCCCGGCATCCCCCCTGACATCCTGAACCGCATCGGCGAGCCCTATCTGTCGCGGCGGCGAACCGTGGACGAGGGCGGCGGTGAACGACGCGGCCTCGGATTGGGCGTGTTCATCGCGCGCACATTGCTCGAACGCACCGGCGCCAAGGTCTCGTTTACCAACCGGACCTTTCCAGAACACGGTGCCGTGGTCCAGATCAGTTGGCCGCGAGAACGATTTGAGGCGATTGAGGCTATCGAGACCCTCGAAGAAACAATAGGGTAGGGTATGATCCGGAAGCGCCTTCAGCACGTTTCCGACATGATCACGCTGAAACCGGGAATCGCTGGCGCGATGAGCATCAACCGCGCTTGTGTCCGCGACCTTGCGTCGCACAACGGGGCCGATCGACTATCGGCGGCCTTGGCACCGCCCGATAGCAAGGCCATATGTCAACGCGTTGGAGAGAGGACGAAACCTTGAACGCCATCGCCGAACTGAACGAACAGGCCGACCGCTCGCTGCTCATCGTGGAGGACGACAAGCCATTCCTGGAGCGCCTGTCGCGCGCCATGGAAACGCGCGGCTTCACGGTGACCTCCTGCGATACCGTCTCGGACGGTCTTGCGCAGATCGGCAGGGCTGCGCCCGCATTCGCCGTGGTGGATCTGCGGCTGGGCGACGGCAACGGCCTCGACGTGGTCTCGGCGCTGAAGAAGAAGCGTCCGGATGCGCGCGCGATCGTGCTGACCGGCTACGGCAACATCGCCACCGCCGTCACCGCGGTGAAGATGGGCGCGGTCGATTATCTCTCCAAGCCCGCCGATGCCGATGACGTGGTCGCGGCGCTGCTGTCGACCAATGCGGAGAAATCCGAGCTGCCGGCCAACCCGATGTCGGCGGACCGCGTGCGCTGGGAGCACATCCAGCGCATCTACGAGATGTGCAACCGCAACGTCTCGGAAACGGCGCGCCGGCTCAACATGCACCGCCGCACCCTGCAGCGCATCCTGGCCAAGCGCGCGCCGAGGTAACGGTGCCGCAGGTAACGGTGTCGTAGGGTGGGCAAAGGCGCTCTTGCGCCGTGCCCACCATTCTTCTCCGCATTCAGGAAAGACGTGGGCACGCTTCCGCCTTCGCTCTTCGAGCTACGGCGGACAAGTCGCTTTGCCCACCCTACGGCAGCCGCGTTTGCGGTGCCGCTACTCCCAAAACTCCGCATGGCCTTGCGGATCGACCAGCCGGTTGAGCCGCAAGCCTGCCGCCATTGCGAACCGCACCGTCATCTGCTTGCGCGTGGCGGCGGCGAGCTTGTGCTCGGGCGCCTCGCAATGCAGGTGCGCGCCATAGGCGTCGGCGACGATCAGGCCGGTGTCCTGCGGAAAGATCTCGCACGGCAGGTCCTGCGTGAAGGCAAAGAACAGCCGGTCGCAATGGGCGCGGTATTCGTGCCACTTCTGGTCGGCACGCAGATCCTCCACCGACGATTTGATCTCGACGATCCAGATCTCGCCGCGCTCGTTGAGCGCCACGAGATCAGCGCGCCGGCCCGAGGGCAGCGGCAATTCGCTGATGCAGGAGAAGCCGAGCGACCGTAAGAGCCGCGACGTGCCGCGCGCGATCGCGAGCGCCGTCTCGGATTGGCGGCGATCGGGCGGTGGAACGAGGGAGAGGTTGCGGGCGGTGCTGTCCATAGGCCGGAGGATAGCCGATTCCGCTTGGGGCGGACACTGTTCGATTGGGGGCGCGCTGTTGCCGCACATTCGGTGTCATCCCCGCGAATGCGGAGACCCGGGACGACAGCTAGGGTGGAGCGACGATCACGCCCTCATTGCCGCGCAAATCCAGCACGCCTTCGATCTGCTCGCCCTCGCGATCCAGGAAGGTCGACAGCAGGATCCTGCTGCCGAAGCGGACTGCGCTGGTCGTCACGGTGACCGGTTCCGCACCGAGATTGAGCGCCACGATCACCGCCTTGCCCTCGGTCTGCCGGCGGTAGATCAGCAGATCGCCTTGCGCGGCGATCGGCTCATAATCGCCCGCGACCAGCGGCGGGCAACTCTGCCGCAGGCCGATCAGGCGCTTGTAGAGGTTGAGGATCGAATGCGCATCGGCTTCGAGATTGGCGACATTGTCACGCACATGGTGCTCGGGCAGCGGCAGCCACGGCCGCACGGCGGAGAAGCCGGCGAATTCGGAGGCGTCCCATTGCATCGGCGTACGGCAGCCGTCGCGGCCGACGCCGATGCCGGGCACGTTCTTCTCGAAGGGATCGCGGACATCCTCCGGCGCGATGGCCACCTGGTGCATGCCGATCTCGTCGCCGTAATAGAGCGTCGGCGTGCCGCGCAGCGTCAGCAGCAACATTGCGGCGACACGCGCCTGCTCCGTGCCGACGCGGCTTGCAACGCGAGGTCGATCGTGATTGCCCAGCACCCAGTTCGGCCAGGCGCCGCGCGGCAGCGCCTTCTCATAGTCCTCGATGATCTTCTCGATCGATCGCGCGCTCCAGAAGGTCGAGAGCAGCGCGAAGTTGAACGGCATCTGCGCGCCGGTGAGGTCGTTGCCGTAATAGGCCATCAGGCGGTGGAGCGGCAGATAGATTTCGCCGATCAAGACGCGCGCGCCGTAGGCATCCGTGACGCGGCGCATTTCGGCGATGACATCGTGCACCTCCGGCTGGTCGGTCGAATATTGCGTCAGGATCTTCTCGTTGGGCGGCCGGCCCTCGACGTAATGCGGGTTCGGAGGATTGTCGCGAAACTCGGCGTCCTTGACGAGATGCCAGATCACGTCGACGCGGAAGCCGTCGACGCCCTTCTCCAGCCAGAACCGCATCACGTCGTAGATCGCGTTGCGGACGTCCGGATTGCGCCAGTTCAGGTCCGGCTGCTGGGCGAGGAAGGCGTGGTAGTAATATTGGCCCGTGGCCTCGTCGAATTGCCACGCGCTGCCGCCGAACTCGGACAGCCAATTGTTCGGCACGCCGCCGTCATGCGCGGGATCGCGCCAGATGTACCAATCGCGCTTGGGATTGTCGCGCGAGGCGCGGCTCAGGGCGAACCAGGGATGCTGGTCCGAGGTATGGTTCGGCACGAGATCGAGGATCAGCTTCAGGCCGTTGTCGTGAACCGCCGCGATCAGCGCATCGAAATCGGCCATCGTGCCGAACAGCGGCTCGATGCCGGTATAGTCCGAGATGTCGTAGCCGAAATCGGCCATCGGCGACGGAAAGATCGGCGACAGCCAGATCGCGTCGACACCGAGCGATTTGACATAAGGCAGCCGCCGCAAGATGCCGGCGAGATCGCCGACCCCGTCACCGTTCGAATCTTGGAACGAGCGCGGGTAGATCTGATAGAAGATGCCGTCGCGCCACCAATTCTCGTTGTCGTGAGCCATGCCGGAAGACCACCCAAAATCTGCCTCTCGCGCGGGAGAACGCGACAACGCCGCCCCGGTTCAAATTGGCAGGCCAATTGGGACGGCGATGTGACTATTGTTCCGCGGTCCGGCACGAATCTTTTGCTTGGCGGCCTGGCAAAAATCGGCATTGTGGCGCCATGACCGAGCAAAATGACACGACAGCCAAGGCCGGCGCGATCATCGTCCCCGTGACGCTGTTCGAGCAGAACTGCACCATCATCTGGAGTGAGCCGTCCAAGAAGGCCGTGGTGATCGATCCCGGCGGGGACGTGCCGAAGATCCTGGACGCGATCAAGCAGACCGGCGTCACCGTGGAGAAGATCTGGCTGACCCACGGCCATATCGATCATGTCGGCGGCGCAGCCGATTTGCGCGACGCGCTGAAGGTGCCGATCGAGGGTCCGCATGAGGCGGACAAATTCCTGCTCGACAACGTGGTCGAAAGCGGCGCGCGCTTCGGCATGACCGGCGTGCGCAACTTCGCGCCGGACCGCTGGCTCGACGAGGGCGACACCGTGTCGATCGGCGATCTCAACTTCGACATCTTCCACTGCCCCGGCCACTCGCCGGGCAGCGTGGTGTTCTTCAACAAGGAATTACGGTTCGCCCATGTCGGCGACGTGCTGTTCGCGGGCTCGGTCGGGCGCACCGATTTGCCCGGCGGCAGTCACGCGACCCTGATCAATTCGATCATGACAAAGCTGCTGCCGCTCGGCGACGACGTCGGCTTCATCTGCGGCCACGGCGCCGGCTCCAGCATCGGCCAGGAGCGGATGACCAATCCGTTCATCACCAGGGAGATGTGAACGTCGCGGCAAACTCCCCGTCATTCCGGGGCGCGCGACAGCGCGAGCCCGGAATCCATAACCACAGGACAACGTGGTTGCGGGGACTCGGAGCGACGCTTGCGCGTCTCATTTCGTCCTGTGGCTATGGGTCCCGGGCTCGCGACTACGTCGCGCCCCGGGACGACCCGCGGGGCTACTTCATCAACCCCGCGGCGGTCAGTGCGCGCGTGATGATCTGGCTGAGATCGAAGCCGCGGGCGCGCTCGCGCTTCGGTTCGGCCGGCTGCTCGGCGATCGCGGCGCGGATCGTGCGGGCGAGATGCGGCGCGGGCGAGAGCGCGGGCTTGGTGTCCGCAGGCTTGGCGTCCGCCTTGGCGGCGTCCGCGATCCAGGCGGTGAGGCCGAAGAACTTGGCGATGTGGTAGGACGAGGAAATGCCGGCCTCGATCAGGAACGCGCCTTCGGCGCCATAGCGCTGGTCATTGTCGGCGAGCCCCAGCGGCGTGCCGTGCGCCATGTCGGTGATGGCGTAACACTCGACCAGCGTCTCGCCGTCCTTGCCCCACCAGGCCTGCCGCGGATGACCGTCGACGATGGTCTCCGCCATCGGCGCGTCCGGCAGATCGTGCAGATCGAGCCATTGCTTGACGATCTCGTTGGCATTGCCGGGATTGACGGTGCGGTCGGCACTGCCGTGCCACACCGAGATTTTCGGCCAGGGACCGCGATGATCGGAAGCGTTGCGCACGAGATCGCCGAGCTCGCGCGCCGGACGCACCGGGGAATGAAACATGCCCTCGAGCGCCTCGCGCAGGTTCGAGGCGATGCCATAGGGCAGTCCCGCGATGACCGCGCCGGCCGCGAAGACCTCCGGATAGGTCGCGAGCATCACCGACGTCATGCCGCCGCCGGCGGACAGGCCGGTGATGAAGACGCGCGCGGGATCGATGCGATGTGCCCCGACCATGTGCGCGATCATCTCGCGGATCGAATGCGCCTCGCCGCTGCCTCGCGCCGTGTCTTCCGGGTTGAACCAGTTGAAGCAGGTATTGCCGTTGTTGATGCGCTGCTGCTCGGGCATCAGAAGCGCGAAGCCATAATGCTGGGCCAGCGTCGACCAGCCGGCGCCAAGATCGTAAGCCGCCGCGGTCTGCCCGCAGCCATGCAGCACGACGACCAGCGCGCGCGGCTTCTGCAATCGCGCCGGCACGAAGGCGAACATGCGCAAGGCGCCGGGATTGTCGCCGAAGCCGGTGACCTCCTGCAACGGACTTGATGTATCCGCGCCGCGACCGAACTCGGCAAAGCGCAGACCGTCCAGCCTCGGCAGACGTCTCAATAGATCGATATTCTTGGCGAGCGACACGGCAACTTCCTGGTGGGCGACGTTTAACGTCCAGCCAAACCAGATAGTTGCTGCATTGCAAAATAAAAAGACCGTGCGCTGTCAATTCACCGGGAATCACGGGAAATGCTGCGGAAATCGGCACGCATTAACCGCATTGGCGCAACTTCATGCCGATGCGCGGCGCAGCCACGCCAGAAATGCGGCGCAAATCATGATTAATGTCACAAACAGTCCGAGCGAAGCAGCAGCGCCGCGTCGACCGCGATGGTGGGAATGGCGCCGTTCACGATCAAGGCAGCGACGCCGAACATGAACCGGGCGGCCGCGACGATTCGCCAATCCAGGTACGGTTCGTGCGCTCGTCATCTCTCTCCGCACGCGATGAGAGGAAGACGAAGCATCTCGCTTCGCTCAACCGCATGCCTGCATTCCGCAGCACGGGACATGGCGCGATTGCGTTTGCTCCCTCCGGCACGTAGCCTTGCCGGCTCAACAAACAGAAAATCAAAGCCGGAGAAACGCCATGGCGCGCCTCAAGTTCGGAGCCTTTCTTGCCCCGCATCACCCGATCGGGGAGCATCCGATGCTCCAGTTCCGGCGCGACCTCGACCTCGTCGAGCAGCTCGATGCGCTCGGCTATGACGAGTTCTGGTGCGGCGAGCACCATTCATCCGGCTGGGAGATGATCGCCTCGCCCGAGATGTTCCTGGCCGCGGCCGGCGAGCGCACCAAGCGGATCAAGCTCGGCACCGGCGTGGTGTCGCTGCCCTATCATCATCCCTACAACGTCGCCCAGCGCATGGTGCAGCTCGACCACATGACCGGCGGCCGCGCCATCTTCGGCTCCGGCCCCGGCGCGCTCGCCTCCGACGCCCACACGCTCGGCATCGACCCGATGACGCAGCGCGACCGCCAGGACGAGGCCATCGGCATCATCCGCCGGCTCTTCAACGGCGAGCGCGTCACCGCCAAGAGCGACTGGTTCACCATGAACGACGCCGCGCTGCAGATCCTTCCTTTGCAGGAGGAGATGCCGTTCGTCGTGGCTTCGCAGATCTCGCCGTCGGGCATGACGCTGGCCGGCAAGTACGGCATCGGCATCATCTCGCTGGGCTCGATGACGACGCAGGGGCTGATGTCGCTGCAGCAGCAATGGCAGTTCGCCGAGGATGCCGCCAAGAAGCACGGCACCGAGGTGAACCGTGCCGACTGGCGCGTGCTGCTGACCTTCCACATCGCCGAGACCCGCGAGCAGGCGCGCAAGGAGGCCGGCGCCGGCCTGATGCGCTGGCACAACGAATATAATGTCGGCACGCTGCAGCGGCCGGGCCTCACTGCGTTCTCCTCGCCCGACGAGGCC
Source organism: Bradyrhizobium sp. WBOS08 (assembly GCF_024585125.1). Classification (NCBI taxonomy): domain Bacteria; kingdom Pseudomonadati; phylum Pseudomonadota; class Alphaproteobacteria; order Hyphomicrobiales; family Nitrobacteraceae; genus Bradyrhizobium; species Bradyrhizobium sp. WBOS08. The sequence goes on from NZ_CP028988.1 coordinate 2,581,557, forward strand.
GTAGACAAGACCGCCTTCGTCGAGGGCGCGGCCTCCACCATCGGCACGCCCGACGATCTCGTCAAGACCATCAAGAACGTGATGCAGGTGTCCGGCGGCGTCGGTGCCATCATCGGTTTCGTGCATGACTGGGCCAATCCGGAAGCGACGCGCCGGAGCTGGGACATGGTGGCGCGCTACGTCGTGCCGGAGATCAACGGCTATATCGACGGCCTGCGCAGGTCGCAGAAATTCGTGATCGAGAACCGCGCCATCTTCGAGCGCGCGGGCCAGGCGGTGATGGCCAAGATCATGGAGAACGAGAAGGCCGCCGAGGCGCTCAAGGTGACCGGCCCGGGCCGTGTCGCCATCCCCGCCGTCAACGCCCCGGACCTGCAGAAGGAGGCGGCGAAGCGGTAGTGTGACGATCTCGTGCGCTAGACGACCGCAGCCCATCGCGGCCGGATCGTGCTATGTTCGCGGAGCTTGGCTTAACCGGAGCAATCGTCATGTCGATGCAGAATGTGGCCGCAGCAGCGCCCGACTACACCGCGCCCAAGCGCAACGCCTTGACGCACATTCCCGGCGATGAAGGCTGGCCGATCATCGGCAAGACCCTCCAGGTGCTGGCCGATCCAAAAGGCCATGTCGAGGCGAATGGCGTCAAATACGGTCCGGTCTACCGCACCCATGTTTTCGGCGAGACCAATGTCGTGCTGCTCGGGCCTGAGGCCAACGAGCTCGTGATGTTCGACCAGCAGAAGCTGTTCTCCTCGACCCACGGCTGGAACAAGGTGCTCGGCCTGCTGTTTCCGCGCGGATTGATGCTGCTCGATTTCGACGAGCATCGGCTGCACCGCAAGACGCTGTCGGTCGCCTTCAAGTCCGGCCCGATGAAATCCTACCTCGCCGATCTCGACCGCGGCATCGCCGCGCGGGTCGCGCAGTGGAAGGCCAAGCCCGGCGAGATGCAGCTCTACCCGGCGATGAAGCAGCTCACGCTCGATCTCGCCGCAGCCTCGTTCCTCGGCGCCGACATTGGGCCTGAGGTCGACGAGATCAACCGCGCCTTCGTCGACATGGTCGCCGCTGCCGTCGCCCCGATCCGCCGCCCCCTGCCCGGCACGCAGATGGCGGCCGGCGTCAGAGGGCGCAAGCGCATCGTCGCCTATTTCCGCGAGCAGATTCCGCTGCGACGCGGCAATCACGGCGGCGACGATCTGTTCTCGCAGCTCTGCCGCGCCACCCACGAGGACGGCGCGCTGCTGACGGAGCAGGACATCATCGACCATATGAGCTTCCTGATGATGGCGGCGCACGACACGCTGACCTCGTCGCTGACCTCCTTCGTCGGCGAGCTCGCCGCCAACCCGGACTGGCAGGACAGGCTGCGCGCGGAAGTTCTCGCGCTCGGGCTGGCGCCGGGCGCGCCCAGCAGTTTCGACGACCTCGAGAAGATGCCGCTGTCAGAGATGGCGTTCAAGGAAGCATTGCGGATCAAGCCGCCGGTGCCCTCGATGCCGCGCCGCGCGATGCGCGATTTCACCTTCAAGGGTTTTACGATCCCCGCCGGCACTGCGGTCGGCGTCAACCCGCTCTATACCCACCACATGAAGGAGATATGGCCGGAGCCGGACCGCTTCGATCCCATGCGCTTCACCGAGCAGGCCCAGCGCGGCCGCCATCGCTTCGCATGGGTCCCGTTCGGCGGTGGCGCGCATATGTGCCTCGGCCTGCACTTCGCCTACATGCAGGCGAAATGCTTCGCGCGGCACTTTTTGCAGAACATCGAGGTGTCGCTGGAAGAGGGCTACAAGCCGGACTGGCAGATGTGGCCGATCCCCAAGCCGCGCGACGGCTTGCGGGTGCGGGTGAAGGCGATCTAGCTTTTTCGTGTCCCGGACGCGCGAAGCGCGAGCCGGGACCCAGGATCGAACGGCACATTCCAGAATGGAAAAATGGGCCCCGGCTCTGCAGCGCATCGCTGAAGAAGCGCTGCGCTGCGTCCGGGGCACGAGGTCTCGTAGGGTGGGCAAAGGCGCGAAGCGCCGTGCCCACGTCTCGTCGCGTTGGAAGGGATAGGTGGGCACGGCGCGCGCCTTTGCCCACCCTACGGCACCGTCATCTGCCGCTCCTACGCCCCCTGATCGAACGCCTTGCGCAAGGCCACATAGCCCTGCTGCTGCTGGCTCCAGTTGCGGCCGCCGGTCATGGCGCCGTCGACGACGAGATCGTGGCCGTTGATGAAGCTGGATTCGTCGCTGGCCAGGAACACCGCCGCATGGGCGATGTCGTCAGGGAGGCCGGCGCGCGGGATCGGCTGCGCGGTCTTGTAGACCTCGCGCATCACCGCCGGGGTCTTCTCTGCGGCATCGGTCGAGAGCCCCAGCGCCTTGCCGAAGATGCCGGTCGCGATCGCGCCGGGCGAGATCGAGTTGACGCGCACATTGGACTCGCCGAGCTCCATCGCCACGCATTTGGTGAGATGGATCACCGCCGCCTTGGCCGCGCTATAGACCATCGAGGACGAGAAGCCGGCGAGGCGGCCGGCGATGCTGCCGTTGTTGATGATGCTGCCTGCCCCCTGCTTCTTCATGTAGGGCGCGGCGTGCTTCATGCCGAGCATGACGCTGCGCACCAGCGTCGCCATGGCCGCGTCGAACCGCTCGGCCTCGAGGCCCTCGATTCCGCCGGTCTGCGCCGGCCCGCCGGCATTGTTGAACAGGCAGTCGATCCGACCGAATTTGTCCACCGCGAGCGCGAGCAACGCCTGCATCTGCGCTTCGACCGTGACGTCGGTCTGGCGGAAGATGCAGTTGGCCCCAAGCTGCTTTGCCAGCGCCTCGCCTTCCAGTACACGCCGGCCCGCGATCACAATTTTGGCACCTTCGGCAACGAAGACTTCCGCAGTGCGCAATCCGATCCCGCTCGTCGCTCCCGTGATCACCGCAACCTTGCCGTCCAGCCTGCCCATGGAATGTTCCTGTTTTCAAACGATTTGACGCCAAATGGCGAAGCCCGGCCGCTGCCATGGCCGGAGCCGCCACTATTCCTGCCCGCTTCCGCCGAGGCAAGCTATGCTTGCGCGCGCGGCATGCGTAACATCCTGGTGGGCCGCGCGCCTTTCGAATGCCTATCGCAACTGGGCCGCGCATGGGGAAGCTGATCGACGAGTTCCGCAAAGGCTGGCAGGGGACGGCGCCGCCCTCGCTCGGTCTCAGCATCTCCTTTGCCGTCCTCTGCCTGTTGGCCGCGACCCTGGTGCGCTGGGGACTCGCCCATGTGCGCCCCGACATCTACTTCACGCCGTACTTCCCGGCCGTATTCTTTGCCGCCGCACTCGGAGGTTTCCGGATCGGGATCGTGACCGCGCTGGTCGGCGGCGTACTGGGCGTGGTCGTGAATTTCGGCGATGCCTTTGCCGATCGTGCACGGTTTGCCCTGCTCGCGCTCTATTGGGCAGTCTGCGCGCTCACCATCTGGGGCGTCGAGCATTATCGCACCATGCTGGCGGAGCAGCGCCGGATCTCCAAGCGCCTGATCGAGGAAGAAGAGTATCGCAAGCTGCTGGTCGACGAGCTCCAGCACCGGTTGAAGAACAAGCTGTCGACGGTTCACGCGGTGCTGCACCAGGTGCTGCATGACCAGCCGCAGGTCTGGGCCCGGGTCGATCCGCGGCTGCGCTCGCTGGCTGCGACCGACGATCTGATCTCGCGGGTCGACAAGTCCGGCTGCGACATCCGCGATCTCCTGATCTCGGAGCTCGGGCCTTACGGCCATGTCCGCTTCACCCTCAATGGCGAGCGACTGTTCCTGCCGCCGAGGCTCGCGGTCACGCTGTCCTTGATGTTTCACGAGCTCGCCACCAATGCCGGCAAGTATGGTGCGTTCTCCGCACCGCGCGGCCTGTTGCAGGTGTCGTGGACCGTCAGCGACGACCGCCTGACCATCACCTGGGACGAGACCGAGGGGCCGAGCGTGGACAAGGTCTCGGAGCCCGGTTTCGGCACCAAGCTGCTGAAATCGGCCCTGTCGGCGTTCGACGGCAGGACCGAGATCTCCTACCTGAAGACCGGGCTGCATTGCATCATGCAGTGCCGAATTCCGCGAAGCGAATAGCAGCGCGCGCCAAGCGAAACTGCATCCGCGCCCTTCGCCGGCTTTTCGCAGGCGCCATTGACGCTCTGTTAATGACGATCGTCAGCGCACCCCGCAACGCCGCAAGTTTCCGCCAAAACAGACCCGTATTTCTCCGGACCCCTTAACCAAACTTAAGAGGGAACCGCGCAAGATCGCGGCCATTGCAAAGCGCGCTGAAACAACAAGATTCATGACATCTATGAACGACAACGAATATTCCGGCGCGACTGAAGCCGAGCTCGGTTTTCTCAAGGAAATCGTTAGAATGCTGCCGGCCGGCCTGACCGTGCAGGATGCGGATGGCGAGCTGCTGCTGGTCAACGACGCCGCGGCCGCGCAGCTCGGCATCGACGGCAGCCGTCCTTCACCTGATCTGGCACCGCGCCGCGAGGCCTGTCGCCGCGCCCTAGGCGCCGGTCAGGCCGTCGTCATGGAGGAAGCGCTGCACGGCGGCGCCGCACGCCAGGTACTGCTCACGACCCATCGCCCCGTTCGCCTCGCCGGACGCGAGCTCCTGATCTCGGCGTCCTCCGACATCACCGAGCAGAAGAATTTCGAGGACCAGCTGTTCCGCTCGGCCTATTTCGACGAGCTGACGGGGCTGCCCTCGCGGCGCGTGATCGAGCATCGCGCCAACAGCCTGCTTGCGGAGAATGGCGGCGGCGGGCGTTTCGCGCTGGCCTTCCTCGACGTCGACAATTTCAAGCATATCAACGACTATTACGGCCACGCCGTCGGCGACGCGCTGCTGGTCGAATTGTCGAAGCGGCTCGGACGGGACCTGCGCGATTCCGACATGCTCTCGCGCATCTCGGGCGACGAATTCCTGCTGCTGCTGTCGCCGATCCAGAGCGTGGAGGAGGTGGCCGAATTCATGCAATCGACGCTGGAGCGGCTGACGGCGCCGTTCTTCATCGACAATTCGGAGGTGTTCGCCTCCACCTCCGTCGGCATCAGCCTCTATCCCGATCACGGAAGCAGCTTCGAGGCGCTGCGCCAGAACGCCGACATCGCGATGTACCGCGTCAAGAACGACGGCAAGGGATCGGCGGCCTTCTTCGACTCCAGCATGGAGCGCGAGGCATTGGCACGGATGAAGATCGAGCAATCGCTGCGACTGGCCATCCTCGAGAAGCGCTTCTGCTGCGCTTTCCAGTCCAAGGTCGACATCCGCACCGAGGCCGTGAAGGGCATCGAGGCCCTGGTCCGCCTGCGCGACGACGAGGGCGTGATCCAGGCGCCCGGCTCGTTCATCAATCTCGCCGGCGAGCTCGGCCTGATCGACGAGCTGACCCATCTCGTGCTCGCCGAGATCGTCAAGTCGATCGACGCGATCAACGCGACGTTCGGCGCCGACGCGACCATCAGCATCAACGTCGCCGCCAAGCAGGCCGGCAACCCCGAATTCATGCGCAGCTTTGCGCGGGCGCTGGAAGAGACCGGCTTTCCACAGCGCTTCATGATCGAGGTGACGGAAGACGCCTTCGTCGCCAAGAATCATTTCCAGGCCGAGATCCTGCCGATGTTCCGCAAGCTCGGCGTCGGCATCTCGATCGACGATTTCGGCACCGGCTATTCCTCGCTCTCGGCGCTGGCCGACATCACCGCGGACGAGATCAAGATCGACCGCTCCTTCATCACCGACATTCACAAGCGTCCGCGCAGCCAGGGCATCCTGCGCGCGATCGAATCCTTGAGCGAAGCGCTCGGTATGACCGTGATCGCCGAAGGCCTCGAATCCTACGAGGAGCTCGCCTATCTCCAGGCCGCGACCAAGATCCGCTACGCGCAGGGCTATTACTTCTCGCGGCCGATCTTCCTGGAGGAGCTGAAGCTCGCAACTCCGCTCTCCAGCGAGGCGCGGGCCAACGTCGCGAGCCGCCCGACCCAGCAGAACCGCCAGGGCTATTCGCGGGCGAGCGGGTATCGGCGGTAGGGGCGCAAGCGCCGCTCCATCTCGGTGTCGTCGCCCGGCTTGACCGGGCGACCCAGTATTCCAGAGACAGTCGTTGTTGAATCGATAGGCCGCGGCGTACTGGATGCCCCGGTCAAGCCGGGGCATGACAGTGGCGGGTGTGGCCCGCACCTCAACCCCACCATTTCCTCCTTTGAAATTGCTGGCCTTTTGCTAATACACAGGCGGACTTCCCGTGGGATTTGTCATGTCCGCTTCGTCCTCGATCAGCAATCCTGCCTATCTCCGTGCGCGCGCGATGGAGACGCTGTTCGAACGGCTGGAAAAGCTTTGCGAGGGCGCCATCGCGATCGACCGCGGCGGGCGGGTCGTCTACGTCAACGAAAAATATCTCGCAGCGCTCGGCCTCGATCGCACCAGCGAGGCCATCGGCCGGCCGATCGAGGAGGTCATCCCCAACAGCCTGATGCGGAAGGTGGCCGAGACCGGGGAGCCGATCCTGCTCGACATCATGGAACTCGGCGGCGAGCAGTTGGTCGTCACGCGGATGCCGATCGAGGACGAGAGCGGGACGGTGATCGGCGCGATCGGCTTCGTGCTCTATGACCACCTCGAAAGCCTGAAGCCGCTGCTCGCCCGCGTCGCCCAGCTCGAGAGCGATCTGCGCCTGGCGCGCCGGCAATTGTCGAACGCGCGCGCGGCGCGCTTCACCTTCGCCGACTTCGTCGGCACCACGGCTGGCATCGCACAGGCCAAGGCGCTGGCAGGCCGCGCCGCGCGGCAGAGCGTCACCGTGCTCCTCACCGGCGAGACCGGGACCGGCAAGGAGATGCTGGCCCAGGCGATCCACAATGCCTCCTCGCGCGCAGACAAGCCGTTCGTCAGCGTCAATGTCGCCGCGATTCCGGAGACGCTGATCGAATCGGAATTCTTCGGCACCGCACCGGGCGCCTACACCGGCGCCGATCGCAGAGGACGCGAAGGCAAGTTCCGCATCGCCGACGGCGGCACGCTGTTCCTCGACGAGATCGGCGAGATGCCGCTACAATTGCAGGCCAAGCTGCTGCGCGTGCTGCAGGAGCGCGAGATCGAGCCGCTCGGCTCGGACAAGATCTCCAGGGTCGACGTGCGCGTGGTCGCGGCGACCAATGTGGACCTGCGCAAGCGCGTCAGCGACGGCGCGTTCCGGCCAGACCTTTATTATCGGCTGAACGTGCTCTCGATCGACCTGCCGCCGCTGCGCCAATGCCTCGACGATCTCCCTGACATCTGCGCCCGGCTGCTCGAGGACATCAGCGCCTCCGGCGACTACGTCAAGGCGAAGATCACGCCGAGCGCGCTCGCCGCGCTCGCACGCTACGATTGGCCCGGCAACGTCCGCGAACTCCGCAACATCCTGGAGCGCGCGTTGATCCTCAGCGATTCCGGCCGGCTGACCGGCGAGGACGTCGCGCGCATACTTCCGGTCGGCACCGAGGTCAGGCCCGCGCCATCCGAGCGACCGGCCGGCCTCGTCGTGCCCTATGCCGAAGCCGAGGCGGAGTTCGAGAAGCACACGCTCGAACAGGCGCTCGCCGCCAGCAACGGCCATATCTCCGAGGCCGCCAGGATGCTGCGGATCTCGCGCGCGACCTTCTACAAGAAGCTCGCCAAGTTCGGCCTCGCCTCAGGGCAGGCCTCCGTCTGAGTTTCGAGACACGGACCCGTCCGGAGTCTCGGATTCCTGACACGGTGCCCGGCTACTCTTTCGGCTCCAACCATGCCGCAATTGCCTGGATTCGACAGCCTTTCGCGGGCCAAAGGTATCTGGCGCAAACCTTGCTCGTTGCTGCCCGCTCTCGCGGGAGCACGCTGTTCCAGGGCCGGTCCCTGCGATAGAATCAACGCAAAACAATATCGGCATACGGTCGAAGGATCGGGAGGACCACCGTGAGCCATCATCCAGCTCTGCCCTATTTGCGCAATTCCGAGAAAGGCAAGGTCGTCACGGCGACTGAGGCGGTCATGCTGATCCGCGACGGCGACACGGTGGCGACCGGCGGCTTCGTCGGCATCGGCTTTGCCGAGGAGATCGCGATCGCGCTGGAGGAGCTCTATCTCTCCAATGAGGGCGATCCGCCCTATACGCAGGGCAAGCCGCGCAATCTGACGCTGGTCTATGCAGCGGGCCAGGGCGACGGAAAGCTGCGGGGTCTCAACCATTTCGCGCATGACGGCCTGGTCCGGCGCGTGATCGGGGGGCATTGGGGGCTGGCGCCGAAATTGCAGCAGCTCGCGGTCACCGGCCAGATCGAGGCCTACAACCTGCCGCAGGGCGTCATCACGCATCTGTTCCGCGACATCGCCGCGCACCGGCCCGGCCACATCACCCGCGTCGGCATGGGCACGTTCGTCGACCCCCGGCAGGGCGGCGGCAAGCTGAACGCGCGCACCACCGAGGATCTGGTGGAGCTGATCACGCTGCGCGGCGAGGAGTGCCTGCTCTACAAGACCTTTCCGATCAACGTCGGCATCATCCGCGCCACCACCGGCGATCCCGACGGCAACCTCACGATGGAGAAGGAGGCGCTGACGCTGGAGGCGCTGGCCATTGCCATGGCCGCGCATAATTCCGGCGGCATCGTCATTGCCCAGGTCGAACGGGTGGCGGAGGCCGGCAGCCTCAATCCGCGCCAGGTCAAGATCCCCGGGATCCTGGTCGACTGCGTCGTGGTGGCGAGGCCGGAGAATCACTGGCAGACCTTCGGCACCCAGTACAACCCGGCGTTCTCGAGCGAGATCCGCGTCCGTGCCGCCTCGCTGCCGGTAATGCCGGTCAGCGAGCGCAAGATCATCGCGCGGCGCGCGGCGCTCGAGCTCAAGGCCAACAGCGTCGTCAATCTCGGCATCGGCATGCCCGAGGGCATCGCCTCGGTCGCCAACGAGGAGCGGATCATCGACCTCATCACGCTGACGGCGGAGCCCGGCGTGATCGGCGGCATCCCGGCGAGCGGCATCGATTTCGGCGCGGCGATCAACACGCAGGCCGTGATCGACCAGCCCTATCAGTTCGACTTCTACGATGGCGGCGGGCTCGATGCCGCCTTCCTCGGGCTCGCCCAGGTCGATCGCGCCGGCAACCTCAATGTCAGCAAGTTCGGGCCGAAGCTCGCGGGCGCCGGCGGCTTCATCAACATCAGCCAGAACGCCAAGGAGGTCATCTTCGTCGGCACCTTCGGCGCAGGCAAGCAACGTATTGCAGTGGAGAACGGGAAGCTCGTCATCGTCGACGAGGCCAAGTCGCGCAAATTCGTAGGCAATGTCGAGCATGTCACCTTCAGCGGCCCGTTCGCCGCAGCCCGCAAGCAGCGCACGCTGTATGTCACCGAGCGCTGCGTGTTCGAGCTCAGGCCCGACGGCCTCGCACTCACCGAGGTCGCGCCCGGCATCGACGTCGAGCGCGACATCCTGCGCCTGATGGATTTCAAGCCGCTGATCCCGCGCGACCCCGCGTTGATGGACGAGCGCATCTTCCGCGAGGGCATGATGGACCTGCGCGAGCGCCTGCTCACCATTCCGCTCGACCAGCGCTTCACGCTGGACGAGCAGCAAAACCTGTTCTTCGTCAATCTGGAGCGCCATCCGCTGCGCAGCAGAGCCGAGATCGACACCATCGCTGCGATCGTCGAGGCGAGGCTCGCGCCGCTCGGCCGCCGGGTCTACGCCATCGTCAATTATGACAATTTTTCCATCCTGCCGGAGCTGATGGACGATTATTCGGCCATGGTGCGCCGCCTCGTCGACCGCTTCTATTCAGGCGTGTCGCGCTACACCACGTCCGGCTTCCTGCGCATCAAGCTCGGCGAAGCCCTGGAGAAGCGCGGCGTCGCGCCGCATATTTTCGAAAGCGCGGAAGAAGCGCAGTCCGACTGGCGCCACGTCGAAGGCGCCGGCACCGCGCGCGGCATGCAGCAGGCCCAGACATGATGCATGCTCGCGCGGCTGTTCCGCGTCGCCGGAAGGTTCGATTGCAATGTTCGTAGCGTTGTGCAAATCGCTGTTGCCAGAAGCTTACCATCAGGAGGAACCATCGTGCGTCGATCACTCATCCTAACAACAACCATTCTCGCGCTCGCCGCGGGCACCGCCGCACGGGCCGACGATCTCAAGATCGGACTGATCTACGGCAAGACCGGCCCGCTCGAGGCCTATGCCAAGCAGACCGAGACCGGCCTGAAGATGGGTTTCGAATACGCCACCAAGGGCAGCATGACGCTCGACGGCCGCAAGATCGTCATCATCACCAAGGACGACCAGGGCAAGCCGGACCTTGCCAAGGCCGCGCTCGCCGAAGCCTATCAGGACGACAAGGTCGATATCGCTATCGGCACGACCTCGTCGGCCGCCGCGCTGGCGATTCTGCCCGTCGCCGAAGAGAACAAGAAGATCCTGATCGTCGAGCCCGCGGTCGCGGACCAGATTACCGGGGAGAAGTGGAATCGCTACATCTTCCGCACCGGGCGCAACTCCTCGCAGGACGCGATCTCCAACGCGGTCGCGATCGGCAAGCAGGGCGTCACCGTCGCAACGCTGGCGCAGGACTACGCGTTCGGCCGTGACGGCGTCGCCGCCTTCAAGGACGCGCTCGCCAAGACCGGCGCGACGCTTGCCGCCGAGGAATATGCCCCGACCTCGACCACCGACTTCACCGCGGTCGGCCAGCGCCTGTTCGACGCGCTGAAGGACAAGCCGGGCCGCAAGGTGATCTGGGTGATCTGGGCCGGCGCCGGCAATCCGCTGGCCAAGCTGCAGGACATGGACCCGAAGCGCTACGGCATCGAGCTCTCCACCGGCGGCAACATCCTGCCGGCGCTCGCGGCCTATAAGGGCCTGCCCGGCATGGAAGGCGCGACCTATTATTTCTACGACATCCCGAAGAATCCGGTGAACGACTGGCTGGTCGCCGAGCACCAGAAGCGCTTCAACGCGCCGCCGGACTTCTTCACCGCCGGCGGATTCGCCGCCGCGATGTCCGTCGTCGCCGCCGTCACCAAGGCGAAGTCGACCGATACCGAGAAGCTGATCACGGCGATGGAGGGCCTGGAGTTCGACACGCCGAAGGGCAAGATGGTGTTCCGGAAGGAGGACCATCAGGCGCTGCAGAGCATGTATCACTTCAAGGTCAAAGTCGATCCGAACGTCGCCTGGGCCGTGCTCGAACCGGTGCGCGAGCTGAAGATCGAGGACATGCAAGTTCCGGTCAAGAACAAGCGCTGATTTTTCTTGCTTCACCTCTCCCGCTTGCGGGAGAGGCCGGGAGAGGGCTCTCACCTCTTGGGGGTTCTCGCCTGCGGAGATAGCCCTCTCCCCAGCCCTCCCCCGCAAGCGGGGGACGGAGCGCACCGCGCCCGCGGATATATCGCCGTTTCCTCATTTGTAGATTCTGAATGCCGCTCACCCTCGAAACCCGCGACCTCACCATCCGTTTCGGCGGTCATGTCGCGGTCAACAACGTCTCCTGCACGTTTCGTCCGGGCGAGCTCACCGCGATCGTCGGGCCGAACGGCGCCGGCAAGACCACTTATTTCAACCTGATCTCGGGCCAGCTGCGCGCTTCGCACGGCAGCATCCTGTTCGACGGTGCCGACATCACTCAGCTTTCCGCGCCGCTGCGCACCCGCGCCGGACTCGGACGGGCTTTCCAGCTCACCAATCTGTTTCCGAACCTCACCGTGGAAGAGAACGTCCGCCTGGCGGTGCAGGCGGCCAACGGCACCCATTACGACATGCTGCGGCCATGGATGGTGCGCCGCGACCTGATCGCGCGCGCCGATGCCATCCTCGACCAGGTCGCGCTCGGCAGCCGCCGCGGCGTCGCCGCGACTGCGCTGTCACATGGCGACCAGCGCAAGCTCGAGGTCGCGCTGATGATCGCGCTCGAGCCCAAGGTTTTCATGTTCGACGAGCCGACCGCCGGCATGAGCATCGACGAAGTGCCTGTCGTCCTCAACCTGATCGCGCAGCTCAAGCAGGACAAGAGCAAGATCATCCTCCTGGTCGAGCACAAGATGGACGTGGTGCGCTCGCTCGCCGACCGCATCATCGTGCTGCATAACGGCCAGCTGGTCGCCGACGGCCCGCCGGCCGAGGTGATCGCCTCGCCGATCGTGCAGGAGGCCTATCTCGGCGTTGCGCCCAAGAGCGCTGCAGAGAGTGTCGCATGACCGATTTGCTCAAACTCTCCGGCGTCCACACCCATATCGGCCGCTACCACATCCTCCAGGGCATCGATCTCACCGTCCCGCAAGGACAGGTCACGATGCTGCTCGGCCGCAACGGTGCCGGCAAGACCACGACGCTGCGCACCATCATGGGGCTGTGGCAGGCCTCGAGCGGCGAGATCAGCCTCGGCGGCGAGCGCATCGAGGGCCGCGCCACGCCCGACATCGCGCGGCTCGGCGTCGGCTACGTGCCGGAGAGCATGGCGGTGTTCTCCGATCTCACGGTGAAGGAGAACCTCGTGCTGGCGGCGCGCGACGGCCCGCTCGACGACAGCCGGCTCGACTGGATCTTCGGCTTCTTTCCGGCGCTGCGCCGGTTCTGGCTGTCGCGCGCGGGAAGTCTCTCGGGCGGTCAGAAGCAGATGTTGTCGATCGCGCGCGCCATCATCGAGCCGCGCCGGCTGCTCCTGATCGACGAGCCGACCAAGGGCCTGGCGCCCGCGATCGTGATGGCGCTGATCGAGTGCCTGAAGGAAATCAAGCGCAAGGGCGCGACCATCCTGCTGGTCGAACAGAACTTCTTCGCCGCCCGCGAGCTCGGCGACAACGTGCTGGTGATGGACAACGGCACCATCGTCCATCGTGGCGAGATGGCGGCGCTCGCCGCCGACGTGCCGCTGCAGGAGCGGCTGCTCGGCCTGAGCCTGGAGACACATCAGTGACCGAACTTGCCGCAAACGATCCCCTGCCGAAACCGAAGCGCGATCTCGCGCCGATCCTGCTGCCGGTCGCGCTCGCGCTGCTCATGATCCCGTTTGTAGGCTCGACCTCGACCTGGCTGACGCTGACCGCGGCGAGCCTTGCGATGGGCATGATGATCTTCATCATGGCCTCCGGGCTGACGCTGGTGTTCGGCCTGATGGACGTGCTCAATTTCGGCCACGGCGCCTTCATCGCCGTCGGCGCCTATGTCGCGACCCTGGTGCTGGCCCCGTTCGCGGCTTCGATTCAGGCCGATTCGCTGTGGATGAACCTCGCGGTGCTGGCACCGGCCGCGCTGCTGTCGATGGCGGTGTCGGGCGCCCTCGGCCTCGTCGTCGAGCGCGTGCTGATCCTCCCCGTCTACGGCCAGCACCTGAAGCAGATCCTGATGACGACGGGCGGCCTCATCGTCGCCGAGCAGACGCTCTATGCGCTGTGGGGACCGCAGATCATTCCGATGCCGCTGCCGGCCTCGCTGCGCGGCTCCTTCATCATCGGCGATGTCGCGATTGCCAAGTACCGCGTGCTGGCGATGCTGATCGGCCTCGGCATCTTCATCGCGATCCAGCTCGTGCTCAATCGCAGCAAGCTCGGCCTTCTGATCCGGGCCGGCGTCGAGAACCGCGAGATGGTGGAGGCGCTCGGCTATCGCATCCGCCGCCTCTTCCTCGGCGTGTTCATGACCGGATCGGCGCTCGCCGGCCTCGGCGGCGTGATGTGGGCGCTCTACCGCGAGCAGGTCCACGCCTCGATGAGCGACGACCTCACCGTGCTGATCTTCATCGTCGTCATCATCGGCGGCCTGGGATCGATCGGCGGCTGCTTCATCGGTGCGATCCTGGTGGCCATGGTCGCCAATTACGGCGGCTTCCTGGTGCCGAAACTCGCCCTCGTCTCCAACATCCTGCTGATGGTCGCCATTCTGATGTGGCGGCCGCGCGGCCTCTATGCGGTGACCAGCCGATGATGATCCTCTCCGGCGATCCGCCGCGCAGCCGTGTCCTCACGCTCGTCCTCGTCGTCATCATCCTGGCGCTGGCGGCGACGCCGTTCCTGTTTCCGGGCGCCAAGGCGCTGAACGTCGCGGCCAAGATCTGCGTCTTCGCCGCGCTGGTCGCCTCCTATGACCTCCTGCTCGGCTATACCGGCTCAGTGTCGTTCGCCCACACCATGTTTTACGGCATCGGCAGCTACGCCATCGCCATCGCGCTCTACGGGATGGGCCCGAATTGGGCCGCGGTCGCAACCGGCATCGTCACCGGCCTGCCACTCGCAGCCCTGCTCGCGCTCGCCATCGGGCTGTTCTCGCTGCGGGTTGCGGCGATCTTCTTTGCCATGATCACGCTCGCGGTCGCCTCCGCGTTCCAGGTGCTGGCCTCGCAGCTGTCCTGGCTTACCGGCGGCGAGGACGGGCGCAGCTTCCGACTGCCGGAATTGCTTCGGCCGGGCACGGTGCTGATCCCCAAGGACATGTTCGGCCTCGAAATCAACGGCCGCATCCTGACCTATTACCTCGTGTTCGCCGGCTCCGCGTTGATGATCCTCGCTTTGCTCCGTGTCGTGAACTCGCCGTTCGGGCGTGTGCTGCAGGCGATCCGCGAGAACCGCTTTCGCGCCGAGGCACTCGGCTTCCGCACGGTGTTTCACCTGACATACGCCAATTGCCTCGCCGCCCTCGTCGCCGCCGGCGCCGGCATCCTGAACGCGCTGTGGCTGCGCTATGCCGGCCCCGATACCTCGCTCAGCTTCTCGATCATGCTGGACATCCTGCTGATGGTCGTGATCGGCGGCATGGGCACGATCTACGGCGCGATCATCGGCGCCAGCATCTTCATCCTCGCCCAGAACTATTTGCAGTCGCTGATGGGCGTCGCCTCCAACGCGGCCTCGGAGGCCGGCCTGCCGCTGCTGCCCGGGCTGCTGCATCCCGACCGCTGGCTGCTGTGGCTCGGACTATTGTTCATCGCCAGCGTCTACTTCTTCCCGACCGGCGTGGTCGGACGGCTGCGCAATCCCGCGGGCGGCAAGAGCGCCGGCAGTTCGCATTAACGCACGATTCATGATGCAGCGCGGCGATTGCCGTGCGCGCAGCACAACCGCGAGGCGATTCCCGCCCGGCTAGGCATGACTGCGGTCGCGCAACTCGATTAATGCTTAGGTAACTGGCTTTCCTAAGGTTTAGGCCATTTGTGCGGTGTATTCGTGTTCCTCCAGGGAGGGGGAATGCGCCAGGTCTTTTCCACGGTGGCCGCCGGAACGTCTCTAGCCGCAAGGAACGGCTGGGAGGCCTTGATGCGCCGTGGTCCCGTCCTGTGGTTGACCCTGTGCGGCGTGTTGCTGGTCGCGGGCATCTTCGGCGTGACGGCCATGGCCGTCGGCGAGTTTCGCGAGCGCACGCTGTCCAATCGCGAGCGCGAGCTCGAAAACACGGTGCAGCTGATCGCGCGGCACTTCGACCAGCAATTCGAGGATTCCGACGTCGTCGCCGCCGATCTGATCGCGCAGATGAACCTGGCGGAGATCAACTCCCCGGAGACGTTCCGCGAGCGCATGTCCGGGCCTGCGGCGCACCAGATGCTGCGCGGCAAGATCAGCCCGGTGTCCTATCTCGGCGATATCGCGATCTACGATGCCGACGGCGAGCTGATCAACTGGTCGCGGGCCCAGCCGCTGCCCAAGGTCAACGTTTCATCCCGGGCCTACTTTCAGACATTCAAGACGAACCCGCGGTCCGAACCGGTGCTGCTAAAATCCGTCCGCAGCTTCATCATCAACAAATGGACCACGATCGTCGCACGCCGCTTGAACGGCGCGGACGGCACTTTCCTCGGCGCGATGGTCCGCCGGATCGACCCGGACAGCTACCAGAACTATTTCGCATCCGTCGCGCTTGCCGAGGGCACGGCCATCTCGCTGTTCGATCGCGAGGGCAAGATGCTGGCGCGCTATCCGCATCGCGAGGAGCTGATCGGGCGGAACTTCAAGGACGCGCCGCTGATGCAGAAGGTGCTGGCCGAGGGCGGTCTGCAGACGCTGCGGGGCAACAGCCCGATCGACGGCGAGGCGCGACTCGGCTCGGCCGCGTCGCTGACGCATTTCCCACTCGTTATCCTCGCCACCAACACCACGGCGGCGGCCCTGACAGATTGGCGGCAGCAGACCAGTTTCATGGTGGCCACCGCCGCAATTTCGGCCACCATCATCGCGCTGATCCTCTACCTGATCATTCGCCAGATCAATCGGCAGAACCGCGAAGCGCAGGAACGGCTGGAAGCGGAGCGGCTGCGGCTCGACACCGCCCTGAACAACATGACGCAGGGGCTGATCCTGTATGACGCGGGCGGCACCATCGTCACCTGCAACCGCCGCTATGCCGACATGTTCGGTCTCTCTCACGACGTCATCAAGCCCGGCTGCCACATCCGCGAGGCGATGTATCATCGCAAGGAGTGCGGCGCCTTCGACGGCGACGTCGAGGCGTTTTGCGCCGACGTGATGCGGGTGGTCGCCGAAGGCACGGTATCCACGAGAACGCATCAGCTGGCCAACGGCCGCGCCTTCCAGGTCATCAACACCCCGCTGGCGCAGGGCGGATGGGTCGCCACGATCGAAGACATCACCGAGCGTCGCCACCTGGAACAGGAACGCGATCGCAACCACACCTTCCTGCGGGAGATCATCGACCATATCCCGTCCCGGATCACCGTGAAGGACGCCCGGACGCGACGCTATCTCCTGGCGAACCAGGTGGCCGAGGAACAGCTCGACGAAACTGCGGAGACGATCGTCGGCAAGAGCGCATTCGACCTTTACCCGACGGAAGCCGCCGAAATCATCACCCGGGACGACGACAAGGTGCTGCAGTCGCCGAACGGGCTGTTTCTGGACGAGCACGTCTGGCACACGCCGGCTGTCGGACCGCGCTATATCACCTCGACCCGGATCGGCATCCGCGACAAGTCCGGCGAGCCGCGCTACATCATCAATGTCGTCGACGACGTCACCGAGCGGCGCCGGGCCGACGAGAAGATCGCGCATATGGCGCATTACGATGCGCTGACCGACCTGCCGAACCGCACGTTGTTCCGCGAGCAGATCGAGCGTGAGCTGGCGAAGGTCGCGGGCGGGGATCAGTTCGCACTGCTCTACATCGACGTCGACGAGTTCAAGGGCATCAACGATTCGCTCGGTCATCACGTCGGCGACGAGCTCTTGAAGGCGATCGCAAGCCGTCTGCGCGGCTGTCTCAAGGAGGGCGATCTGATCGCACGGCTGGGCGGCGACGAGTTTGCGGTGATCCAGACCGGGATCCAATCCTCCGCCGAGGTGCTGGCCTTCGTGACCCATATCTACCAGGCGATCCGGCAGCCCTATCATTGTCTCGGCCATCAGCTCTCCACCGACGCGAGCATCGGCATCGCGCTGGCGCCGCAGGACGGCACCGATCTCGACCAGCTCGTCAAGAACGCCGACCTCGCGATGTACGGTGCCAAGGCCGAAGGGCGCCGCACCCATCGCTTCTTCGAGCCGGCAATGGATGCCTGCGCCAGGGCGCGCCTGAGCATGGAGCAGGATTTGCGCCAGGCGCTGGTGGACGGCGGCTTCGAGATTCACTATCAGCCGCTGGTCGATCTGCGCTCAGGCGAGGTCACGGGCTGCGAGGCGCTGCTGCGCTGGCGCCATCCCGAGCGCGGCATGGTGTCGCCGGCGGAGTTCATTCCGGTCGCCGAGGACACCGGCCTGATCACCGAGCTCGGCGACTGGGTGCTGCGCATGGCCTGCAACGAGGCCGCGACCTGGCCGACGCATATCCGCGTCGCGGTCAACGTGTCGCCGGTGCAGCTCAAATGCGACACGCTGGCGCTCCGGATCGCAGGCGCACTCGCCGCCTCCGGCCTCGACCCGCGCCGGCTCGAGCTCGAGATCACCGAGGCCGTGCTGATCCGCGACGACGAGGCTGCGCTCTCGATCCTGCACCAACTCCGCTCGATCGGCGTGCGCATCGCGCTCGACGATTTCGGCACCGGCTATTCCTCGCTCAGCTATCTCAAGCGCTTCCCGTTCGACAAGATCAAGATCGACCGCTGCTTCGTCGCCGACATCGCGGAGGCGAGCGGTTCGCCCGTGATCGTGCAGGCGGTGGTGAACATCGCCGCCGCGAGCAGCATGACCACGGTTGCCGAGGGCGTCGAGACCGAGGCTCAGCGTGAGATGCTGCGCACACTCGGCTGCACGCAGATGCAGGGCTATCTGTTCAGCGCGCCGAAGCCGGCCGCCGAGGTGCGCAAGCTGTTCGGTCCCGGCGATGGCTTGCCTGGAGCCGTGCCGGTGGCGGCGGTGGCCTGATCGCGAAGCGATCGAGGCCGCCGAGCAGGACATCTGAACGAACTTCGGGCGAGACGTCGGCCAAGTCCTCGACCCGAACGGGTGCTGGCCAGAGCTCGCCAGCCTCGGCCGCCAAGCTACAGCGGTTCCGGGCGCTTTCCGGCGCAAGACGGCTCAAGGCCCATTGCGGCGAGAAGCGGTTGCTCCCCCTTCGGCAATCGGCTAAATGAACCTCGACTAGCACCCGTAGCTCAGCTGGATAGAGCGTTGCCCTCCGAAGGCAAAGGTCACACGTTCGAATCGTGTCGGGTGCGCCAGATAACCGGTTGTAGAAACTGGTGTTTCGCTCGACGCTCTTCGCCTCATCTCGCGCGAAAATCAATTCGTCACAGCCCTGTCACGGCTGGCGAAAGTCATGCCAACCATCCGAAAGAGAAGCGAGACTCGGCAAGCTGAGGTGGGCCGAGTGGTTTATCCCGCGCTGTCCAAGAAGGAACGATCGACAGACCGCGCTGCGCACCGACATCAACGAGCCTGAAGCGTCTAACGATTGCCGACCTGCTGAGACGCTGCGAGCAGGACATCACACCAAGAATGCGGGGGCGCGGTGTTCGAACGTTCGCGCATTGGGCAGCTGCTCGTCATCGAATGCCGGGTCTGTTGCCCTCCCCTTCCTGCGCGAGCGCGCCTTCCGTCTTTGACCCAAATCAACAGGGTGCCAGCCTGAGTGCGGCAATCTTCATGAGCGTCACGGAGGTGCATTATGTCCATCACCCAGCCGGATATGACCCAATTTCCCAGCCCCAACAGCGCCCGTCAAATCGATTCCGCCGCGTGGGCAGTGTTCTTCATCTGGGTGGGCGTTGTCATGCTCGCCGGTGTTCCTTGGGCTTGGTTTCTCATTGTCAGCAGCTTTGTGGTGCTTGGCGCACAGGTGATGCGGCGGATGTCCGGCCTAGAGATAGAGGCGTTTGGCATCTCAGTTGGGCTGATCCTTTTCGCAGCGGGCGTATGGGAGCTTCTTTCGCTGCAATGGCCGCTTATGCCAATCATGATGATCTTGTTAGGTGTATACTTGTTGCGGAAAGCACTTTCGCCAAGGTCGGCGTGAGCGCGAGCGCCGCAGCCAAATCGGAGGTCTGCCACGGGTCAACGCGACTCACCAATATAGCGGCCGGTGCAGTTCTCAGTTCAACCGCCAGATCGCCGCGTTGAGCACGCCGGCAAAACCGACCCAGGCCGCATAAGGCACGAACAACGCCGCCGCCAGTCTGTCACGTGACAGCTCGAGGCCGATATAGGTGACGATCGCGACGAACAGGCAGATCAGGATGGCGAGCGCGGCGCCGATCTGGTGCATCGTGAACATGACAGGAGACCAGGCGAAATTGAGCGCCAGTTGCATCGCCCAGGCCAGCATCGCTTTGCCGGAGGGGTCACGCCGAAAGGTCCGCCAGCCCGCGATGGCGATCATGACGTAGAAAATGGTCCAGGCCACCGGAAACGCCCAGTTCGGCGGCACGAAGCCCGGCTTGGCGAGGCCGGCATACCAGTCGCCCGGCGGATTGGTCGCGCCGATCAGCCAGCCCATGCCGACCACGCCCACCACGAAGACCAACAGCTGCAGCATCCCTCGCCTCGCGCTTCTCATGGTGCAATTGTATCATGTTTCCATGAGCGAATCCGACACGGTAGCCGGCGAGGCCTCGCCGGTGCGCAAGATCATCCACATCGACATGGATGCCTTCTACGCGTCGGTGGAACAACGCGACAATCCGGAGCTGCGCGGAAAGCCGGTTGCGGTCGGAGGCTCGGCGGAGCGCGGCGTGGTCGCGGCCGCCAGCTACGAGGCGCGCAAGTTCGGCGTTCGCTCCGCCATGCCGTCGGTGACGGCGAAGCGGCTATGTCCCGATTTGATCTTCGTCAGGCCGCGCTTCGAGGTCTACAAGGCGATCTCCAAGCAGATCCGCGACATCTTCGCCGAGCACACGCCGACCATCGAACCGTTGTCGCTCGACGAGGCCTATCTCGACGTGACGGAAAATCTGCAAGGCATCCCGCTGGCGCGGGACATCGCGCTGCGGATCCGCGAGAAGATCAAGGCCGAAACTGGCCTCAACGCGTCGGCCGGCATCTCCTACAACAAGTTTCTGGCCAAGCTCGCTTCCGATCATCGCAAGCCCAACGGACAGTTCGTGATCGCGCCGGAGATGGGACCGGCTTTCGTCGAAACGCTGCCGGTCGGCAAGTTTCACGGCATCGGGCCGGCGACTGCCGCGAAGATGAATTCACTCGGCCTGTTCACCGGCCTCGACATCCGCAACCAGACGCTGGAATTCATGAATGCGAATTTCGGCAAGTCGGGCGCCTATTATTACTGGATCTCGCGCGGCGTCGACGAACGGCCGGTTCGGGCCAACCGGATTCGCAAGTCCATCGGCGCGGAGAACACGTTCTCGACCGATCTGGCCGAATATGACGCGCTGGCCGCCGAGCTCAGACCTCTCGTCGACAAGGTCTGGCGCCATTGCGAGGCGACCGGCAATCGCGGCCGCACCGTCACGCTGAAGATCAAGTTCGCCGACTTCGAGATCATCACGCGCAGCAGGTCCGTCCCGGCCGCGGTCAGGGGCCGGGACGATCTGGAGCGGCTGGCCTGCGGCCTGCTCGAGGCCGAGATGCCGCTGGGAAAGCGCGTCAGGCTGCTGGGTGTCTCGCTGTCCGCCCTCCAGGCCGGTGACGACGCGGAGCCGCAGCTGACGCTCGGCATTTGAGCGAGGCCGCTCACCGGAAACGCAAGGTGATCGAGAACAACTGAGGACGTCCCTGCGTGGCGAGAGCCCTCACCCGCCGCGCTCTGCGAGCGCGTCGGCCTCTCCCGCAAGCGGGAGAGGCCGAGCAAGCCTGGGCAGCACCCGTGTCACACTCAATGCCGCATGTGCTCGAACACCACGATCACGCCGGTCGGCTCGGGCTCGTGCGCCATCAGGCGGGTCAGGTCGGAATCGCCCCAATCGGCGAGGCTGACGACCTCGCCGCTCTGGCGATCGGCGCTGGGCGACGCAGTGGGCTCGAGCACCTTGAGGCCCATCTCGTCGACGAAGAAGGTGTGCTCGCCGAACATGCTGTTGAGCTGCGGCATGGCGGGATGTTCGTCAGGCAGCACCTGGGCGCCGAGCTGGTTGACGGTCTGCTTCACCTGTTCGGATGTGAGCTTCATGAGCTGCTCCGTTCTGTCTCCGGTTTCATTGGCCTCGGCGGGAGCGCACGTTCCCTGCGCCTTTGTCCGCCTGGCTCAAGCCCGAACAGGTGCTCGGGACAAATGTTCCGGCGAAATGCATTTTGTGATCCCGCATTCGCATCTGCCGCGCTCACGGCACGAGATCGCCACAGGATGCACACGATCTGTCGGTGAGCTATGCTCACAGACTATTCGCTGCGGTTCTCGCCCACCGACAGCGCGCAGATGCGCGATAGATAAGTGTAGGGCAGGCCGGTTTCCTCGGCCCAGGCGTTGAATTGCGCCTGCACCTTGGCGAGATCGCCCTTCGACTTGACCTCTTCTGCAATGTCGAGACCGGCATCGCGCAGGCAGACGACGACGTCCTTGGACGTCACAAAGCCGTCCCAGCCGACGAAGCGCAGCAACATCTGGCCGGTGTTGCCGCCGAGACGGCTGCCGCGCCTGGTCAGGAGATCGAGCAGGCCGATCTGGTTGGACGGCGGCCATTTCGCCAGAAACTTGCCGAAGCTGCCATGCTCCTTCGCGATCTCCTGGACGAACGCGGCGTTGTCGCGCACCGACATGATCTTGGCGCCGTTGCGCACGATGCGCGCATCGCGCAACAGGCCTTCCCAATAATCTTCCGGCTGGAAGCTGAGCTTGGCCGG
The DNA here is from genome assembly GCF_024585125.1 of Bradyrhizobium sp. WBOS08. Classification (NCBI taxonomy): domain Bacteria; kingdom Pseudomonadati; phylum Pseudomonadota; class Alphaproteobacteria; order Hyphomicrobiales; family Nitrobacteraceae; genus Bradyrhizobium; species Bradyrhizobium sp. WBOS08. The sequence goes on from NZ_CP028988.1 coordinate 2,603,769, forward strand.
CTGGAAGTGCAGGAAGGCCTCTTCAAAGCCATCCCATTTCGAATCGATCACGCTCCAGGCGAAGCCGGCGCAGAACACGCGCTTGGTCATCTCGGCCAGGATGCGATCGTCGCCGAGCTTGGCCAGACGCTTCAGGTCGGGCCTTTCCGGCATCAGCTTTTCCAGGGCCTTGGGCCCGCCCTTGCGTTTCTCGGCACGGGCGCGAATGGTCTTGAATGAGGGCATGCGGACACGAGCGGTTGAGGGCCCGTCACGACATCAGAATTCGCGTCACAGGTCCAGCACCGCGGAGGTGAAGTGCGTGATGATGATGCGCCCAGGGCGCAGATTGTCGGGTGTGCGTCCCAGGGGCGCACCCTCCGAGAGCCCGCGCACGGCCGAAACGGTTGATTTCGCCTCAAAGTTGCTATTGGATGTTGCAGTAGTAAACTGGCATTAGTCGCCGCTTTCCCTGGACTGTGATCGATTGCGCGATCCGGTTGCACCTCCGCCCGTATCGTTTTCCGACGGAGCGGAACGACGAGCGGTGTCGCAGCCCAATAATGTGACTTATTCCTGCAATGTCCTTTGTCTCCGTCGCGTTCCTCTGTCTCGTCCCCGCGACCTTCCTGCTATACCACGCGACTTCCAGGCTCCCGGTCCAGAATCTCATCATATTGGCGGCAAGCTACGTATTTTACGGCTGGTGGGACTGGCGCTTTCTGCCCTTGCTGATCGGAATTTCCATCGTCAATTACGCTGCGGCGATCCTGATCGCCGCGACCCCTCACGAACACACCCGAAAGCTTCTGGTTTTTGCCGCGGTCGCGGCGGCGATGCTCGTTCTCGCGATATTCAAATATTTCAATTTCTTCGTCGATTCGTTCGCGACGCTTGCGCAGCGCGCGGGGCTCCGTGCGAACCTGCCGACATTGCACATCGTCTTGCCGCTCGGCATCTCCTTCATCACCTTCCAAGGCATCGCCTATGTGGTGGACGTCTATCGCGGCAGACACGTCGCGGAGAGAAGCCTCGTCAAGTTTCTCGCCTTCAAGGCGTTCTTCCCGCAGCTCGTGGCGGGACCGATCGAAAGAGCCAGCAATCTCCTCGATCAATTTTCCAAGCCGCGCCAATTCACGGCCGACCACGCCGAGCGCGCGCTCTGGCTCCTGATTTACGGCTATGCCATGAAGATCGTGGTGGCGGACAGCCTGGCGGTGATCGTCGACACGCTCTTCATTCCGGATCAGCCCTTTGGCTGGTCGGTCGTGCTCGCCACGATCGCATTCGGCATCCAGATCTATGCCGATTTCAACGGATACAGCCTGATCGCAAAAGGCGTTGCACTGCTGTTCGGCTTCGAGCTGATTTGGAATTTCCGCTACCCTTATTGGTCGGTTTCGATCAGTGAGTTCTGGCGACGCTGGCACATCAGCCTCAGCACATGGCTGCGGGACTATCTGTATATCCCGCTCGGGGGCAACCGCCACGGCGCGGCGATCACGAACCGGAATCTGATGCTGACCATGGCATTGGGAGGCCTCTGGCACGGCGCATCCTGGACTTTCGTTCTTTGGGGCCTGCTTCATGGCGCCGCTCTCGCGCTATGGCGCAGGGTACCGGGCGGAGACGCGCCGTCGTCTAAGGTGGCTCGCGCCGCTGGCTGGGCCGTGACGATGCTGGTCGTGTTTGTCGGCTGGTTTCTCTTTCGAGCCGCCAATTGGACTTTGCTGGTCGGCATGCTGAGCGCTCTCGCGAACTGGGAATGGGCGCCGGTGCACAGCGCCATCGTGCTGGCAATTCTGTCGTTGGCCGGCCCGCTGATGCTCCTGGAGTGGCAGCTGCAGTTGCGCGGTGACTATTTCCTGCTTCACCGACCTGCGTGGATGAGATATCCGCTGTTTGCGGCTCTGGCGGCCCTGACGATCGCGGCGTCCGGGCACGTCAACGCGACCTTCATCTACTTTCAGTTCTAGCCATGCTGAAGCGCACGATCCAGGCGATCGAAAAATGGCCGCTGAGCAGCGCGGTGCAGACCGTGGCACGCGAATTTGTTCCGGTCGCTGTGTTGACTGCACTCATCCTCGGTAGCGCGCACTACATCTATCAGCAGAGCAGGCATCAATGGTCGCGCGGGATCGAGACCTATATCGTCCTCGAACAGATCAGGCGTTCGGAGCGGCTGCCGACCTCCGACCTCGCTTTTCTCGGCGACAGCTCGTGCCTTTTCGGAGTTCACGTCCCGACCCTCTTGCAGGCGTTTCCGGGATCGAACGTCGAATCGTTCTGCACCATCGGGTTCGTCGGCCCGGATGGCTACGCTGCCATGCTCGACAAGATGATCGCCCGAGGACGCCAACCGAGGAAGCTCGTTCTGGTTTTCAGTCCGGTCCAGTTCGAGCGCGATCCAAGATGGAACGAGTGGCCGGCGTTCATCAGGACGGACCATTTCGAAGCTCCTTCCGTCCTGACCTTTCCGGCCGGCGGGCTCGAATATATCCGGCTGCTGATGGAGCGAGCGGTGTACAACCCGCTCCCGGGCGCTTATGCGGTCTACTACGGCGGCAAGGACCAGTTCATTTCGACCATTTGGCGCGAGCACGGCAGCGCCATTGAGCCCAACCGGATGCTCAATGAACCTTCGCTGAAAGCTTTCAGGGCCACGCTGGCCGGTCACACTCTTCTCAGGCCGCTACCCGACTCAAAACCGTTCGTGATGAACGCGGAATTCGAAAAGGCACTCGACTCTCTGTCCGCAACGCTTTCGAAGCTCGATCGCTCAAAGGTCTATCTCGTGATCGCGCCGGTCAATTCGGTCAATGCCCAGGGCGGCCCGCAGAGCTTCCACACCGACGCCGGAAGGAGAATTGCGCATCGGCTTGGCCTTGATCCATCGCAGTTCCTGGATACCCCGGCCGTCATGCTGGATATCCTCTTTGCGCATTATCCGTCGCATTTTCACCGGTGGGGACGGATCATCTACACCGAGCAGCTTGCCAGGACACTGGCCGATCGGGGAATCCTGGAATCCGCCGGCAACTGACCGTCTGCGCCGCTGAAAGCGCGTCACACACGGGAGAGTGACGGCACCTCCTCCGGCAGGATCGCCTGGAGGCCGCCAAAGCGGCGCTCGCGGCCGTGGAAGGAGGCCAGTGCCGCGGCGAGATCGCCGGCGTCGAACTCGGGCCACATCCGCTCGGTGAAGTGCAGCTCGGCATAGGCCCCTTCCCAGAGCAGGAAGTCCGAGAGCCGCTTCTCGCCCGAGGTGCGGATGATGAGATCGACGTCGCGCAGGCCCGCTTCGCCGGTGACGAGCTGCGAGAAGGCTTCGCGGGTGAGGCTGGTCAGCGCCGCCGTCGCCGCCGCGGCATTGAGGATGGCATCACGCGCGGAATAATCGACCGCGATGCGCAAATGCAGCGTGGCGCCGCCGGCGGTGGCCTGTTCGGCCTGCGCGATCGCGCTGGCGATGCCTTCAGGCAGGCGATCGCGGCGGCCGATCACGGTGAGCCGCACGCCGTTCTTGACCAGGCTCTGCACCTCGTTGGCGAGATAGAACCGCAGCAAGGTCATCAATGCGGCCACCTCGGCCTTCGGCCTCCGCCAATTGTCGGTGGAGAAGGCGTAGAGCGTCAGCGTGCCGATGCCCTGCTTGGGCGCGGCCTCGACGATGCGGCGGATGGTTTCGACGCCGGCCTCGTGGCCGCGCACGCGCGACAGGCCGCGCCGTGTCGCCCATCTCCCGTTGCCGTCCATGATGATACCGACATGAAGCTTCTCGCTATGGGACGCATCACTTTGCATTGCAAAGTCTCCGGTCAAAAAAGGGGAAGGATCAGGTCGAGACGATGCCGAGGCGGCCGAGCGGCGGCGCCTCGCGGCCGGCGGCCCTGGCGGCGTCGCGCACCAGGCGTTCCAGCACGGCGAGATAATCGAGGAAACGGCGGCGCCCGGACTTGGTGAGGCGGCAGGTGGTGTGCGGACGGTTGCCCTCGTAGCCCTTGGTCACGTCGACGAGGCCGGCCTCCTGGAGCACGGCAAGGTGCCGGCTGAGATTGCCGTCGGTGAGGCCGCACAGCTGCTTGAGGTCGGCAAAGGCCAGCCCCTTGGGATGCGCCATCAGCGAGGTCAGAAGCCCGAGCCTCGCCTTCTCGTGGATCACGCGGTCGAGCCCTTCGTAGGAGAAGGGTGCGCTGTCAGTCTTCGACATCATGGTCTCCGGATGCGACATGCAGAATGGCCGCCATCAGCGACTGCCCGATCAGGAAGGGCAGGCCCATGGTCCATGGCGACAGCGTGTGGGTCTGGCTCGCGATCACCACCACCGAAAAGCCGGACACGAAATACCAGGCGCCGGCGAGCGCCACGGGGCGCGGCAGCGAGCGGACGGAGGCGAAAATGCCGATCGACACCAGGATCTGCCACAGGCCCGGCAGCAGCCACAACGTCTCGGCCGCGAACTTCCACATCACCACCGCGAGCAGCACGCCGGCAACGCCCGCGGGCAGGAACTGCTCTACCGCCTGGTGGATCATGGCGTCGGCGAGGCCGGAATGATGGCGGCGCGAACGTGCCCGCATCTCGATCCCGATCATCAGGACGGACAGCGCGGCGGCGACGAACCAGCCGGCGAAGAAGCCGAGCGGCTCACCCGTGGGATCGCCGAGCAGCCAGAATTGCAGCACCGCCGTGATGAGCGCGACGGCACCGGTCGCGGCCATCGTCGCCGGGCCGTAGCCGCGGAACGCCGTGCCGGCCGCGATCTGGCTGCGGATCGCCACGATGTCAGCCAGGGCCTTGTCGAGATCGCGCATTGGCAACGCCGAAGCCTCGTTCCGCTCACGCCTCACGGGACTGCAGCCCCGTCACTTTGTATTGCAAAGCTTACGGCATCGCAAAGTAAATGCAAGTCCGAAAGTTGCGGGTAGAATGATGAAAGTCGGAGCGAACAACTGACGGTTGCGCCTCACCTGCGCTCACGGATAAGATGGGTGCAAGGACGTTCCCGGGGGCTGGTATGTGGTTGAGGTCGCTTGTCGTTGCGTTGTTGTCACAATTGGCTCTCGCCGGCACCGCCGATGCGAAAGGCCCCTTTGGCAGCCTCAAGATCGGCAACTGGATCGGGGGCGCCTTCAGCAACGATGAGACCGGCGCCTTCTCGCATTGCGCCGCCACGTCGCCCTATGCGAACGGCGTCATCCTGGTCGTGAGCCAGAATTCCGCCGGCACCTGGTTGCTGGCCTTTGCAAGCCCCGGCTACAACTTCAACAAGGGCGAGAACGCTGCCATCGACGTGACCTTCGATGGCCAGGAGCAAGCCAGGCTGTACGCGACGGCGTATCAGCCCAACATGCTCACGGCCGTCATGCCGCTCAACGTCGTGCGGACGTTCCAGAAGGCGAGCCTGATGGTGGCGACCGCCGGCCGCACCGTTCTGAACTTCGATCTGACCTCGACCGGCCCGGTGATCGCGGCATTGGCCAATTGCGTGACCAGGGTGAAAGCCGACGGGCTCGACAAGGCCGGCGACTTCACCAAGGGTGCCGCGAAGCCCGCAGCCACGGCGGAGAAGCAGGGCACCCCGCCGGTCAAGTCCGCCAAGTCCAGGAGCGGCACCGGCTTCGTGGTCAGCGCCAACGGGCACATCGTCACGAACCACCATGTGATCGAGGGCTGCGGCGACATCAAAGGCAATCTCACCGGCGAGGCCGCGACGGCGCTGCGCGTCGTATCCAGCGATGCGAACAACGATCTCGCCCTCCTGCAGGCGCCATCGACAGCGACGTTCAAGGAGTTTGCCCGCATCCGTGACCGTTCGATCCGCTCCGGCGATTCCGTCGTCGCGATCGGCTTTCCCTATCGCGGGCTGCTGAGCTCGGATTTCACGGTGACAACCGGTATCGTGAGCTCGCTCAGCGGCATGCGCAACGATTCGCGCTTCCTGCAGATCAGCGCGCCGGTGCAGCCGGGGAACAGCGGAGGACCGTTGTTCGACACCGGCGGCCAGGTCGTCGGCGTAGTGACCGGAAAGCTCGACAATCTGCGCATCGCGGTCGCAACCGGCAATATCCCCGAAAACATCAACTTCGCCATCAAGACCGGCGCGCTGCGGGACTTCCTCGACAATTCCGTGGTGCCTTACCAGACCGGTGAACCCAAGGGCGAGCTGAAGACGACGGACATCGCCGCCAACGCCCGCGCCTATACGATGCTGATCTCGTGTATCGGCACGGAACAGGCGGACGCGAAGCGGTAGACGGTCCACGCCCGGTATCGCGCGACGGGGCGGCCGCGGGTGCCCATCCCGGATCGAGGAAACGAAGCGCGCAAGAAAAAAGCCCTGCCGAACGGCAGGGCTTCATTCCCGGTCGTCACGGGATCGCTACTCGACCTTGAGGCCGGCGAACTCGACCACCTTCCGCCACTTCTCGGTCTCGGCCTTGATCTCCTCGCCGAACGCTTCCGGAGTCTGCGGCCGCGGCTCGCCGCCGAGCTCGACCAGACGCTTGGCCATGTCGGGCTCCCTCAGCACCGCGTTGACCTCGGCGTTCAGCTTGGCGATGATGTCCTTCGGCGTGTTCTTCGGTGCACCCATGCCGAACAGCGCGCTGGCCTCGTAGCCCTTCACGGTCTCGGCGACCGTCTGCACGTCGGGCAATTGCGGCGAGCGCTCCGCCGTGGTGACGCCGATCGCACGAAGCGAGCCGGAGCGGATGTGCTGGATGATCGAGGGCATGTTGTCGAAGATCACCTGCACCTGACCGGCGAGCATGTCGGTGATCGCCGGCGCCGCACCGCGATAGGGCACGTGCTGCATCTTGCAGCCGGTCATGGCCATGAACATCTCGCCGGAGAGGTGCACCGAGGTGCCGTTGCCGGACGAGGCCATGTTCACCTTGCCGGGATTGGCCTTCACATATTCGATGAACTCGGCGACGTTCTTGGCCGGCACGTCCTTGCCAACGGTCATCACGTTCGGCACACGCTGGAACGAGGCGACCGGCGCCATGTCGTTGACGAAATTGAACTTGAGATTCTTGTAGAGCGAGGCGTTGATGTAATTGGCCGGGTTGACCAGCTGCAGCGTGTAGCCGTCGGGCTCGGCATTGATGACCGATTCGGTGGCGATGTTGTTGCCGGCGCCCGGCTTGTTCTCGACCACGAATTGCTGGCCGAGCTTCTCCGAAAGCCGCTGGCCGATCAGCCGCGCCAGGATGTCGGTGGCGCCGCCCGGCGGATAGCCGACCACCCATTTCACGGGCCGGGCCGGATAATCGGCGGCAAGGGCCTTCGACAGCGGGGTGGCTGCAAGCGGACTGGCGGCGAGCAGGCCCAGCGCGGTACGGCGAGTGATCATCTCAAGGGTTCTCCCAGTGTTGTTCTTGAAGGTCGAATAGCTTGTAGGTCGAGCCGATCGGGTTGTAACAAAGGTCGTCGCGGGCGGAAAGTGCGCGGGACGCATCATGACGAAAGGATGAGAGATGACGGTCAAGGTTCATGCCCTGGATCATCTCGTGATCAATGTCAGCGATGTTGCGGCGACAGCGGAGTGGTACCGCAAGATTCTCGGCATGGAAGTCAAGGTATTCGATCCCGGCGGCGGCAAAGCGCCGCGGACTTTCCTTCAATTCGGTAACCAGAGGATCAACGTGCGCCAGCGCGATGCCGACAGGGTGGAGTGGTTCACCGCCGACCAACCGACCGCCGGCAGCGAGGATCTGTGTTTCCTTACCTCGGCCACACCGGACGAGGTGGTGGCGCATCTGGATGCACACGGCGTCGCGATCGAGGCCGGTCCAGGCCCGCGGCAAGGCGCCCGCGGCACGCTGCGCTCGGTCTATTGCCGGGATCCCGACGGCAGCCTGATCGAGATTTCGTCGTACGAGGATTGAGGCCGACAGGACCGCACCCGCCCCAAACACCGTCGTTGCGAGGAGCGAAGCGACGAAGCAATCCAGACCGACTCGGTGGAGACAGTCTGGATCGCTTCGCTCGCAATGACGGCCGAGGGAACGCGGACGACATACGCCTCCCGATTTGCACCCCGCCTCATCCGATGGCAGGAAGACGCAATAATCGCATGACAGCCGCCATCAAGATGCAGGCTGCACGGGGAGGAGCCATGCCGCTTCAACAAACCACTGCCGGAATCGTAGGCCCGTTCGACGGGCTCGACGTGCCCTGGTTGCTCAAGATGCGCGCCGAGGTCCGGCGCGATCATCCGTTCCTGATCTGGGCGCCGTTCGATGCGCCGGCGCGGCGCTGGAGCTATGGCGAGTTTCACGAGCGGGTCGGCGCGCTGGCGGCGGGGCTGGCACGGCGCGGCGTGAGGCCGGGCGAATATGTCCTCATTCATCTCGACAATTGCATCGAGGCGATGCTGGCCTGGTTTGCCTGTGTCGAGCTCGGGGCCATCGCGGTCACCACCAACACGCGCTCGGCACCGGCCGAGATCGCGTATTTCGCAGATCATTGCGGCGCGGTTGCCGCGATCACCCAGCCCGCCTATGCGGAACTCGTCGCGCAGAACTGCCGCAACATTCGCTGGATGGCGGTGACCTCACATGATGCCGGAGCGGCGCCTGCGCAGGCGGTCTCCCGCGGCGACAGGTTTGAGTCGCTGTTCGCCGACAGCGCCGATCGCCCCAGGCGCCCGACCGATCCGCTGGCGCCATGCAGCGTGCAATACACGTCGGGCACGACATCGCGACCCAAAGCGGTGCTGTGGACCCACGCCAACGCGCTGTGGGGCGCCAAGATCAACGCCGCGCACGAGGACCTGCATGCGAGCGACGTGCACCAGACCTACCTGCCGCTGTTCCACACCAATGCGCTGGCCTATTCCATGCTGGCCACGCTGTGGGTCGGCGCCACTTGCGTGATCCAGCCGCGCTTCTCCGCGAGCCGGTTCTGGGGCGTCGCGCGCGAGCACGGCGCGACCTGGACCTCGACCATTCCGTTCTGCATGAAGGCGCTGCTCGAGCAGGAGATCCCGAAAGACCACAAATTCCGCCTGTGGGGCACCGCGATCAACGAGCCGCCGGCCTTCGCCGCCTTCGGCATCAAGATGATCGGCTGGTGGGGCATGACCGAGACCATCACCCACGGCATCGTCGGCGAGGTCGACCAACCCAACGTCCCGATGTCGATCGGCCGGGCCGCGCCCGAATACCAGATCCGCATCACCGGCGACGACGGGCGGCCGACCGAGGTCGGCGGCACCGGCAATCTGTCGATCAAGGGCATTCCCGGCCTGTCGCTGTTCGCCGAATATCTCCACAATGAGAAAGCCACGCGCGAGAGCTTCGACGAGCACGGCTTCTTCCTCACCGGCGACCGCGTCGAGCGGCTCCCGAACGGCTCCATCAAGTTCGGCGACCGCGCCAAGGACATGCTGAAGGTCGGCGGCGAGAACGTCGCGGCCTCCGAGATCGAGCAGGTGATCGCGCTGGTAGCGGGCGTGCGCGAGGCCGCCGTGGTGGCGAAGCCGCACCCGATGCTGGACGAGGTGCCGGTGGTCTTCATCATCCCCTTGGGCGGTGTCGCCGGCGCCGCGCCCGACCTGCATGACCGGGTGATGGAAGCCTGCCGCAAAGGCCTTGCCGACTTCAAGGTGCCGCGCGAGATCAGGCTGGTCGACGACATGCCGCGCTCGACGCTGGAGAAGGTCGCGAAGGCGGAGCTAAGGAAGATGGTGGGGTAGCGACGTCGCCGAACGGCACACTGCGTAGGGTGGGCAAAGCGAAGCGTGCCCACGCATTTTTCGCGATCGAGAGAGATGGTGGGCACGGCGCTACGCGCCTTTGCCCACCCTACGGCAGCCGAGAATGCCGAACTAGAACGACCCCAGCGCCACCGGGCGGAACGCCTGCAGCAGCTGCTGGTCGAGCTTGCCGCTCATGCCTTCCATCATGGCGAACGCACGCGAATGCGTGAATGGCATGCGATAGGCGCGTTTCTCGACCAGCGCGGCGTAGATGTCGACGATCGTCGTCAGGCGCACGATGTCGCTGATCTGGTTCGACGACAGCCCGTTCGGATAGCCGCTGCCGTCGAGAAATTCGTGGTGATGCAGGATCACGTCGAGCATCTCCGGCGGGAAGCCGCCCTGGGCGGCAAGCGCGTCATAGCCGCGGCGCGGATGCTGGCGCACCTCGGCCATCTCCTCGTCGGTGAGCTTGCCCGGCTTGTCGAGCAGCGCGGAGGGAACGAAGGCCTTGCCGACGTCGTGAAGCAGCGCGGCGCGGACGAGGCGGCGCTGATCGTCCTCGCGCATGCCGAGATGCTGTGCGAAGGCGACCGCGAAACCGGTGACGAACAGGCAGTGGCGATAGCTGCCGACATGATGGCAGCCGACCGTGGTGAGCCATTCGCGCAGCGAGGAATGCTTGATCGCCTTCAGGATCTTGCTTTCCGCCGCGATGACGTCGTCGAAGGTCAGGGGCACGCCGAGCGGCAGCTTCTCGAACATCTTCGCCAGCACCGCATGCGCCGCCTCGACGCCGCGGTTGAGCGTCTTGCCGCGATCGGTCGCGTCATAGGCCGCGGTGTCCGGGAAGGCGGCGCGAATGCGCTGCAGGATGGCCTCGGCCTGCAGCGGCCGCGAGATGGTGTCGGTGGCGCCCAGCGCCCAGGCCTGCATGGTGCCGTGATGGAGGGCGTCCGCGAGTACGAACAGCCGCGGCATCGAGCGATAGGCATCGCCGCGCAGCTTGTTGCGCACCCGCTGCACGCTTTCGGGCGAGCGCAGGTTGATGTCGACCACGAGGCCGGAGAGATCGCGCGAGGGCTTTTCGGGGATGTCCTGCGTCGTCACCGTCGAGACGTCGCCGACCGCCTTCAGGATGCTGGCGAGCTCGGAACTCTCGTCGCTCCGGTCGGAGGCGAGCAGAAGCCGGCGTTTGGCGGCGGATTTGGCTGGCGCGTTCATGGCTTCCCCAAAGCATGGGATCGGGATTTGGCATCAGCCTAAGCCGGATCAGGTTCTCCGGCCCTTAAGAGGCGTGCTCAATGGAACCTTGGGGAATTCGGTGCAATTTTACGGGTTTTGGTTCCGATACGGGGCCTGAAATCCGCAAAAACAACCCCATGCACAGTAGAATGGCATTGAAAACAAAGGGCAATTTCTCGCGCTTTCGCGCCCCCTACGCTGCCATTCGCCGCTAGAGTGAGCAAGAGACAAGAGGGACGGAAACCATGCCGGGGATCAATCGGGACGGCGTCAATATCTATTACGAGGTTCACGGCGAGGGACCGCCGCTGCTGCTCACCCATGGTTATTCCTCGACGTCGGCGATGTGGCATGGCCAGGTCGATGCGCTCGCCAGGGAGCACAAGCTGATCCTGTGGGACATGCGCGGCCACGGCCGGTCCGACTATCCCGACGATCCCCGCGCGTACAGCGAGGCCCTCACGGTCGGTGACATGGCGGCGATCCTCGATGCGGTCGGTGCGGAGCGCGCGATCATCGGCGGATTGTCGCTCGGCGGCTACATGTCGCTCGCGTTCTATCGCGCCCATCCGGAGCGGACCCGCGCGCTGCTGATCATCGACACCGGGCCCGGTTTCAAGAAGGACGAGGCGCGCGAGGCCTGGAATGCGCGGGCGCTCGCCACCGCCGACCGGCTCGATCGCGAGGGCCTCGAGGTCCTGAAATCGGCAACGCCCGAGCGCGCGGCCGCCAGTCATCGCAACGCCAAGGGACACTCGCTCGCCGCACGCGGCATGCTGACCCAGCGCGATGCCCGCGTGATCGAGCTGCTGCCCGACATCAAGGTGCCCTCGCTGATCGTGGTCGGCGCCGACGACACGCCGTTCCTGGCCGCGTCCGACTACATGGCCGCAAAAATCCCCGGGGCACAAAAGGTCGTGATCCCCGCGGCCGGTCACGCCGTCAACATCGATCAGCCCAAGGCTTTTCTTGACGCCGTCTCGGCTTTCCTGAAGAACTTGCCTGAAGAACCTGCGGCATAGGCTAGGCAATCCGGGACGCAAGACATGATGCGAGCGATCTTCGCGGCCGTCGCAACGACTGCGATGCTGTCGTCGTCGGCGCAGGCCGAGCCGTTCGGCGCGGCGCCGCCGCGCCGGCCCTTCGTCGCGACCTTGTCCAACAACGTTCCGCTCGCCTTCGGCATGGATACCGAAGAGACCGCGCGCGCCCTCGGACAGAAGCTGCAATATGTGCGCGGGCGTCCCGGCAACGAGATCTATCTCGCGCTGCGCAACATCGGCGGCAGCGGCCTGATTCCCTACCGTCACCGCCTATTCCTGCAATTCCGCCAGGGGCGTCTGGCGGGATGGAAGGAGGATTACGGCGAGAACTGGATGTGGGAGTAGGTGTTGCCCGCTGCGGCATCTCGGCCTTCCATCCTTCGAGACGCGCGCGAAGGGCGCGCTCCTCAGGATGAGGGGAGAGACTGAGTTCGTAACAACCCAAAAGGACAACCCGCGTGGGACAGGACATCAAGCTGACGGCCTCCGACAATTTCCAGATCGGCGCCTATCGCGCTGATCCCTCAGGCACGCCAAAGGGCGCGGTGGTGGTGATCCAGGAGATCTTTGGCGTCAATCACCACATCCGCGCGGTCTGCGACCGCCTCGCCGGGGAAGGCTATGTCGCGATCGCGCCGTCGATCTTCGACCGCACGACACCGAACTTCCAGTCGGGCTATTCGCCCGATGAGGTCGCCGAAGCGCGCAAGTTCGTTGCCAATCCGGACTGGGCCGCGATGCTGCGCGACACGCAGGCGGCGATCGACGCGGTGAAGAGCATCGGCCCGGTCGGCATCATCGGCTTTTGCCTGGGCGGCAGCATCGCCTTCGTCGCGGCGACGCGATTGACCGGCCTGAAGGCCGCGATCGGCTATTACGGCGGCGCCGTCGTTCGCTTTGCCGAGGAGACGCCGAAGGTGCCGACCCAATTGCATTTCGGCGAGAAGGATGCGGGCATCCCCCTGACCGACGTCGAGACCATCAAGTCGAAACGGCCGGAGGTCGAGGTCTTCGTCTATCCGGGCGCGCAGCACGGCTTCCATTGCGACGAGCGCGCCAGCTACGACAAGGCCAGCGCCGACATCGCCTGGCCGCGCAGCATGGAGTTCTTTGCGAAGCATTTGAGATAGGACTTGCGTTTCTCTTCTGTCATCCGGGATGCGCCGCGAAGCGGTGAAGGCCCGCAATCCATGCTCCCGATCGTGGTTATGGAGTCCGGGCTCGCGCTGCGCGCACCCCGGAATGACGTGAGGAGAGCGGGAATCGGGTGGCTGCAGCGCGGCGCGCGGCGATAGAGCTGGCGGATCAAAGCCAACTCACGCCGGGAGATCGCCATGCAGCAAGCCATCACGCATCTCGTCATTCGCAATCCGTTCGGAACCATGGATGTCCCTTCTCCCGACGATTCCGAGGTGATGGATTATGCCGCGACGGCCTCGCTGCCCGGCGATGCCGCGGACGACAATGCGGCGTCGTGGGCAGCGATCGCAGCGCGATCCGATCCGCTCGAAGGCATATGGGCGAGCCGCTGGAACGGCGGGGCCGATCCGACCATTGCCGGCGATACGCCGGACAAGTGGAAACAGGGGCGTGCGGACATTCGCATCGCGGCCGGCCGGGTCTATCTGCGCTTCGACTGGGACAATGGCCGCCGGCACGGGCTGATCGACGCCGCGCGCGAAGGCGCAGCTCGCCTGGTCGGAAAATACATCAACATGACCACGCCGGCGATCACGCGGCCATGGGTCGGCCTGGTGATCGACGCTAGCCGGATCGACGGATGTTTTCCGAACGGCCGGCTGGATTTTCGAAGGTAGGAATCTGGTGACGTCCCCCGCCGTCATTCCGGGATGCGCCGACAGGCGCAGGCCCGGAAACCATCGTGAGGCAGCGTCGGTGGAGAAATGGATTCCGGGTTCGCGCTTTTGCGCGCCCCGGAATGACGAGAAGAGAGAGTTCGGCTGAAACCTAGAACCAGCGCTCGCCGACGAACACGGTGTCGCCGGGGTTCAAGGGCGTGCCGAGCGGCACCACGGCGCGCATGGATCCGCCGCGCTCGGTGTGGGTGACGGTGACCACGTCGCGCTTGGCGCGGGGCGAGAAGCCGCCGGCGATCGCGACCGCGCTCTCGACCGTCATGTTCGGCACGTAAGGATATTGGCCGGGCGCGGTGACTTCGCCGAGGATGAAGAAGGGACGATAGGACTCGATCTCCACCGCGACCGAAGGCTCGCGGATGTAGCCGTTGCGCAGGCGCGCGGCGATCTCGCCGGCAAGTCCGGCGGTGGTGCGGCCGCGGGCCGGCACCGCGCCGATCAGCGGCATGGTGATGGAGCCGCCGGCATCGATGGCGTAGCTGTTGGTGAGACCTTCCTGGCCGTAGACCACGACGCGGAGCTTGTCGCCGGCGTCGAGATGGTAGGAGGCATCATAGCGCACCGGCGCCGCCATCGGCACAGCATAGCCGACCGGCATGGGGGCGGGCGACGAAGCGAAGGAGTTGCGCAGCGCGCCGATGGCGCCGCCGCCGTCGGCGACAACAACCGGCTGCGGCGCATTGTAGGGCTGGCCATAGGCCATGGAATCGAGGTCGGCGCGCGGTGGCATGACCGCGACGGGGCCCCCGGTCTGCATGCAGCCGCCAAGGGTCAGCGCGGCGGACGCTGTCAGGACCACTGCCGAGATCGACGATCGAAACGCGCGTGCAACTGGCACCGGACCTATCCCTCGAAACGAGACAGCTCCAGTGATGCACCGGTTATGGTTAATAAAGCGTTTGCGGGGAGCGCTGTGACGCGACGCGGCTCGATGCAGACACGATACGCCCTCTCTCCCGCTTGCAAACGGAAGAAGTGCACCGAGCTTGCGCTTGCCTTAAGCGCCTACGCCGACACCGATCGGGCGGGACACGCCGGTGCCGCCAAAGATCAATCCCGGGAATAGCCGATCAGCGGCTTCCGCGGCCGGAACAGGATCATCAGCAGGATGCCGAGAATGCCGAGGACGGCGAAGACCGGCTGATCCAGCAGCAGGCGGATCACCGAAGTCCAGAGCCAGGGCGCCTTGGCCTCGACCCAGGTGCGGAAGGCCGACTGGCTGGCCTGGTTGATGTCGTTCCAGAACTGGCCGAACCGGGTGAACCTGAGGGTCTGATCGGCCACCCAGCGGGCGCCGTCATAGACCATGAAGATGAACCCGCCGGCGAGCAGCAACAGCCCAATCAGTCGGAAAAAGCCGCGGATCATGCCTCACCTTATTTGGTCGTCCGATCGGAGGACCTGGACAAGACGCCGCCAGCCAATAACCGGGCGACGGCAGAAATTCAACCTCTTCAGGGCGTTACAGTGCCTCCTGGGGCGCCATGGGGCCGCTTTTCCAGCCCGGAAAGCGTTGACGGTGCCGAAGAGCCTCTCTATAAGGGCGCCAACTGGCGGTGGGCGCAATCCTGCCGCCGCTGTTCTTTGAGCAGTTGCAGGCCACTTGAGCTTAGGGCTCCTTGAGGCCTCATGTTCCCGGGACAGCCCAGCAACCGAACACCCTAAATCCGAGCGTCGATTCCGCGGTCAAGCAAGCCGGCGCTACCCGACCAAGACGCGACCGGTACCCGCAAAGGATATTGAGACCATGGCCAATACCACTTCCGCCAAGAAAGCGACGCGCAAGATCGCCCGCCGCACCGCCGTCAACAAGTCGCGCCGTACCCAGATGCGCGGTGCCGTGCGGACCGTCGAGGAAGCCATCGCGACCGGCGACCGCGCCGCGGCCGTGAAGGCACTGGCGAATGCCGAGCCGGCCTTGATGCGTGCCGCGCAGCGCAACATCATTCACAAGAACAACGCCAGCCGCAAAGTCTCGCGCCTCACCGCGCAGATCGCCAAGCTCGCCAAGTAAATTCGTCAAGTAAGCTCGGCAAGCAAGCTCGTCAGGTCAGCCTGCAAGTCACGGCTGGCCGACCGGTCGACGGATCGATCGCACATCGCACGCGTCAAACAGCCCGGCACCGCGCCGGGCTTTTTTGTTGCCTGTCATGATACACGGAAAGCGGACACGCACGATCGACGCTCGACCGGCGGGCTCGCAGCGCCTGCACCATTCTTCGTTCCGTAGTTCTACCTGCCGATGTTCTGCAACAGCAGTCTTGCAACCGCGCAGACCTTCACCGCGTTGCGAAAACCACTGTGCCGCGGGCTCGAATTGAATCCGCAAGCAACGAAAGTTCTACACACCGTAGATTCACCGGAACACACACAGCGTGGGAGTTACCCTGCGAAACGAGACTCAAAAAACGATGTCTCGCTAATCACTTATCGACATAGCGACCGCAAGCATTTGGAAAATTCGTCCGCGCGTCGGGCGCATGAAGATTTTGTTAAAAAATTTTGGCGGTGGCGGAGAATTGTCACATGAGGTGCGGCGTTCTCGATTCTGCGCACGAATCCAAAAACTTGCTCCGAAGCCTGTGCACAAGTCGCGCGCGACGTTAACCGACGTCAAGTTTTTTTGGTGGCTCAAGTGTGAATCAATTCGTTGCGAGTCTTTCCGCTTAGTGTATTCCTTAGGTCGTCAGCGGCGCCCACGATCTTCAGACCAGCGCGGTTTAGGAAACGGGGCGAGCGTGCAAATCGGCGGCGGTGTGCACGTAGGCGACGCTTCAAAAAGCGATGTCGGTTCACAACCCATAGCAATATGGGAATGGTAGCTGTTTGTCTGAATGTCTCCAAGCGGGATCTTCCCGCCTTGTGCCAGGCGCATATGAGGGACATCGCAAAGCTATCCCGGCACGCAAGGTGGCGAAGTCGAGCGGACATTCGAACGGGCAGGCATCCGCGACATCGTACGCCGCGGCTGTCTTTTGGACACGCAGGACCTTGTCGTGAGCAATCACGGCAGGACGGGGAGGTATCATGTCTTACGGACTCAACGCGGTATTGAAACACGTCTTCTCTTCGAACGATGCCGGTTTAGATCAGTCCGACCTCCAGCCTCCCGCGTGTGACGGAGCGCCGAGTACGCGCTGACCTCGCGAACCCTCCATCTCTGACATCGCTGACCGGACGCGGCGTTCGCGCCGAACGGCGGAGCCATGTCTGACGATGGACTCGCTCTGAGGTCGCCCCATGACAGAACCCCTGACGGCAGGAACTCTGCATGGCGCTCACCACGCAACTAAATCTCTCAAGAGAAGTTTTCTGACGATGACAATGGAACAGGATCGCTGGTCACGCGTGAAGGGTCGGCTGCGCTCGAGCGTTGGCGAAGACGTCTACACGAGCTGGTTTGCACGCATGGATCTGGAAGGCGTGCAGGAGGAGAGCGTGCGGCTCTCGGTGCCGACGCGCTTCCTGAAGAGCTGGATCCAGGCCCATTACGCCGAGCGCGTGCTGTCGTGCTGGCAGGCCGAGATGCCGGAAGTTCATCGCATCGACCTCACGGTGCGTTCGGCCGTGCGCCCGGTGACGCAGCCGAAGGACGCGCCGGCGCCGGTCGAGACGCGGCGCGTGCCCGCGCCGGAGCTGCGCTCGACCGCAACCGCGCCGGTCTCGGCCAATCACGACGCGCTCGGCGGCTCGCCGCTCGATCCGCGCCTGACCTTCGCGAGCTTCGTGGTCGGCCGCTCCAACACGCTGGCGCATGCGGCTGCGCGTCAGGTCGCGGAAGGCCGCCGCGGCGATCCCGTCATGTTCAACCCGCTCTACATCCATGCCGGCGTCGGCCTCGGCAAGACGCATCTGCTGCAGGCCGTGACCTGGGCCGGCAATTCCGGTAACGAGCGCAAGGTGCTGTACCTGACTGCGGAAAAATTCATGTACGGCTTCGTCGCCGCGCTGAAGACGCAGACGGCGCTGGCCTTCAAGGAGGCGCTGCGCGGCATCGACGTGCTCGTGATCGACGATCTCCAGTTCCTGCAGGGCAAGTCGACCCAGGCCGAGTTCTGTCACACGCTGAACGCGCTGATCGACGCCGGCCGCCAGGTCGTGATCGCGGCCGACCGTCCGCCGTCCGACCTCGAAAGCCTCGACGATCGCGTGCGCTCGCGGCTCGCCGGCGGCCTCGTGGTCGAGATGGGCTCGCTCGGCGAGGAGCTCCGCCACGGCATCCTCAAGTCGCGCGTCGCGGCCGCCCGCACCCATCATGCGACGTTCGAGGTGCCCGAGGAGGTGCTGCATTATCTGGCGCGCACCATCACCCATAACGGCCGCGACCTCGAAGGCGCGATCAACCGTCTGCTCGCGCACTCCAAGCTCAACAACCGGCCGGTGACGCTGGAGATGGCGGAGCACGAGGTGCGTGACCTGGTGCGGCCGCAGGAGCCGAAGCGGATCAAGATCGAGGACATCCAGCGCGTGGTGGCGCGGCAATACAATGTCAGCCGCTCCGACCTCTTGTCCTCGCGCCGCACCGCCAACGTGGTCCGGCCACGGCAGGTGGCGATGTATCTCGCCAAGACGCTGACCCTGCGCTCGCTCCCGGAAATCGGCCGCCGCTTCGGCGGGCGCGACCACACCACCGTGCTGCACGCCGTGCGCAAGATCGAGGCGCTGGTCTCCAAGGACACCGCGCTGTCGGAGGAAGTGGAGTCGCTGAAGCGCCAGCTCCAGGAATAAACGCCTAAGGCGATCCTGCCACCCTGCCGCCGCCCCGGCCTCGCCCGTGCGGCGGTTTTCGTCTGGGCGGTAAATCGTGGGAATCGTGCGGAACTGGCCCCCAATCCCTTGAATCGGATGGCTTTCCGCGCCACCTTGCGCGACCCTGACAGCTTTGGTCATATCGGCTGGATGATCCGGCTTTTCGGGGTCTTCGGTGCCGTGGCGCGCGTCCCGCCGCCCGGCGTTTTCCAACGTTGTTTCCTTGGGGATCGGGCGAGTAGTGCAATGAAGGTTACGGTCGAACGCGCGCAACTGCTGAAGTCGCTGGGCCATGTCCACCGCGTCGTCGAGCGCCGCAACACGATTCCGATCCTCGGCAACGTGCTGGTCCGGGCCGAGAACGCCAAGCTGTCGCTGAAGGCGACCGACCTCGACCTCGAGGTGACGGAGACGCTGCCTGCGGAAACCGCAACGGCCGGCTCCACCACCGTGCCGGCCCACATGTTCTACGACATCGTGCGCAAGCTGCCGGATGGTTCGCAGATCGTGCTGGAGGCCGACGGCGACCGCGCCGTGCTGGCGATCCGCGCCGGCCGCTCGCGCTTCACGCTGCAGACGCTGCCGGAGAACGACTTCCCGGATCTGGCCGCCGGCGAGATGTCGCATTCCTTCTCGCTCGCCGCCAAGGACATCAAGCGGCTGATCGACCGCACCCAGTTCGCGATCTCCACCGAGGAGACGCGCTATTACCTCAACGGCATCTATCTGCACGCCGCCGGCACGGCGAAGGCCGCCACCCTGCGCGGCGTCGCCACCGACGGCCACCGCCTCGCCCAGCTCGACCTGGTGCAGCCCAAGGGCGCCGAGGGCATGCCCGGCGTGATCGTGCCGCGCAAGACCGTCGGCGAGGTGCAGCGCCTGATCGAGGACACCGACGCAGAGATGACGATCGAACTGTCGCAGGCAAAAATCCGCTTCACGATCGGCAACGTCGTGCTGACCTCGAAACTGATCGACGGCACCTTCCCCGATTACGGCCGCGTCATCCCGCAAGGCAACGACAAGGAGCTCGTCGTCGACAAGAAGGATTTCGAGAACGCGGTCGACCGCGTCTCCACCATCTCCAGCGAACGCGGGCGCGCCGTCAAGCTGTCGCTGTCGCCGGGCAAGCTGGTGCTGTCGGTGACCAATCCGGATTCCGGCAGCGCGACCGAAGAGCTCGAGGTCGAATACGCCTCCGACGCCCTCGATATCGGCTTCAACTCCCGCTACCTGCTCGACATCGCCGCCCAGATCGAAGGCGACGTCGCAACGCTCCGCCTCGCCGACCCCGGCTCGCCGACCCTGGTGCAGGACCGCGACGACAAGAGCGCGCTGTACGTGCTGATGCCGATGCGGGTGTGAGGATGAAGCAGCGGCTTTTCCTCTCAACAAGAGCGCGATCCGCATTGCTGTGCCCTCTCCCCTTGTGGGAGAGGGCAGTTCCGCTGGAGGACATAGACTCGGTCGGGTGAGGGGTTAGTGCCGCAAGATCCATCCCATCGGCCGGTCCCCAAAAATCTCCGCCAGTTCGCGAAGAACATGCGGCACGCGCCGACGGATGCCGAAGCGGCGATGTGGCGTCTGCTCAGAGACCGCCGCATGTCGGCATACAAGTTTCGCCGGCAAGTCCCGTTCGGAAACTACATTCTCGACTTCGTCTGCTTCGACAAGCGGCTCGTGATCGAAGTCGACGGAAGCCAGCACGCAGAATCACGAAGCGATGCGGATCGTGACGTAGCTCTGTCTACTGAAGACTTTGCCATCGCGCGCTACTGGAACAATGACGTGCTTCAGCGGTCCACTTCCGTGTTGGAGGATATCCTTGCAAAGCTTGCCGGGCGGTAAGATACCCCTCACCCGTCGCCTCACTGCGTGAGGCGCCACCCTCCCCCACAAGGGGGGAGGGAAGTAAAGCCCGGCAATGACAGAAGCCACATGACCCCCTCCCGCATTCATCGCCTGACGCTGACGCATTTTCGCAATTATCGGGCGGCGGGGCTCGAGACGGCGGCTGACCTGGTGGCGCTGGTCGGGCCGAACGGGGCGGGCAAGACCAATTGCATCGAGGCGATCTCGTTCCTGTCGCCGGGACGCGGCCTGCGGCGTGCCCCGCTGGAAGACGTCGCCGACAACCAGGGCGACGGCTCCTGGGCGGTGTCGGCGCAGGTCGAGGGCGCGCTGGGGCTGGCCACGCTCGGCACCGGCATCGATGCACCGCGGCCCGACAGCGCGGTGAGCCGGCGCTGCCGCATCGACCGCGAGCCGGTGGGTTCGGCGGCAGCCTTCGGCGACCACATCCGCATGGTGTGGCTGACGCCGGCGATGGACGGGCTGTTCATGGGCGCGGCGTCCGAGCGGCGGCGCTTCTTCGACCGCCTGGTGCTCGCCATCGACAGCGAGCATTCCAGCCGTATCAACGCGCTGGAGCGCTCCCTGCGATCGCGCAACCGCCTGCTGGAGACCCGCAATTACGACGACCATTGGTGTGACGCGATCGAGCGCGAGACCGCGGAGCTTGCGGTCGCGGTCGCGGCCACGCGCGGCCAGACTGCTGCGCGTCTCACCGGCATGCTCAACGCGCGCGCGCAGGCCTCCGCCTTCCCCTCGGCGCAGATCGCGCTCGACGGCTGGATGGAGAATGCGCTGCTTCACGAGACCGCGACCTCGGTCGAGGACCGCTATCGCCAGATCCTGCGCGACAACCGCCCGCGCGATGCCATCGCCGGCCGCACCACCGACGGCCCGCATCTCACCGACCTGCAGGTGATCTACGCGCCGAAGAGCATGCCGGCGCGCGACGCCTCGACCGGCGAGCAGAAGGCGCTGCTGATCGGCCTCGTGCTGGCGCATGCGAGCCTGGTCGCCGAGATGACCGGCATCGTGCCGCTGCTGCTGCTCGACGAGGTCGTGGCGCATCTCGACCCCAGCAGGCGTGCCGCGCTGTTCGGCGAGCTGAAGAAGCTTGGCGCGCAGGTGTGGCTGACCGGCGCGGACCCTGCGGCCTTCGCCGAGATCGGCGCCGGAGGCGAAGTGTTTGACGTCGAGAGCGGACGAGTCTCGGCCAGAGGCTAGGCCGCCGCGTTGAACCCGCCCGTTTCCGTCAGCGACTAGCTGCTTGAGGCCGCAACACGCGGCCATCGCGCGAATATCTCGGACAGGCGCGATATCCTTGGAGCATGGGCATGACGACGGTGAGGCATGGGGCGCAAGCTCCGGCACGATGGCAGCTGTTCGCGTGCGGTCTTGCGCTCATCGCAAGCTGCTTGCTCGCGGCAAGCGCCGGCGCCTTCGTGTCGAATCTGCCGCCGCTGTTCTCGGCCGCGCTCACGCCGGATCCCGATGCTAGGCTGCCCGCGCCGACCCGCTACCTCTATCGCGGCATCCACACCACCATGATGCCGGGCCTCGAGGCTCCGCTCCGGATCAAGCTCGAAGCGCGCGTGCCCGCAGCGCTCGGCGATGTTCTCGCCTTCTATCGTACCGAGCTTCAAAAGCTCGGCTGGCAGGAACAACAGCATGATTCTGCGATCGAGGCCGATCACGCGCGCCTCGCCTACGTCTCGCCGGTCGGACCTGCGGCGCTGGCGCTCGCCCGCAACCGCGACAGCACCTCGGTCCAGCTCGTGCAGAAGAATCTGGATGTCGCGACACGCGCGAACGTCCTGCCCGAGCCTGGTCAGTCGAAGCTGGTCTTCAGCAATATCAGCGCGAGCGAGGCCGTCCTCACCATCAACGAGCGAAGCATTGCGCGCCCCGCCGGTGCCGGCGCCATCGCGCTGGATCTGATGCCCGGCAAATATTCCTACGGATTGAGCATGCCCGGCCGTCGAGCCACCACGAACATGCTCACCGTCGCAGCCGGCGATACCTGGGAGCTCACGGTCGGGCCCGACGGAGAGGCGTGGCCACCGCTTCAGCTGTACTGAGCGCCGCTTCACATTCCGGCATCGGCGCCTGTTGAACCTCTCGGGTTCCCGCCGCGACTTCTGGTCTGAAGCCGCGCGCCGACGGCGCCGCAGCCTGCTGCGCAGGGCATGGCGGCCCGCGCGATATCCAGGAGTTTTGACCATGCCGATGATCCCGCTTGGGGCGCAAGTCCCGGCCAGATGGCTGCTGCTGACCTGCGGCATTCTCGCAATGGCGGGCATTGCGCGTCCTGCGGGCGCGGCCGACGAGGGCATCGTCGACGTCCATACGCTACCGCGGCTCGATGGCGCGATGGAGGACACCTCGCGCCCCGACACCCATCGCGTGGTCTATACGGTGCCGAGCGCCGTTAGCGCAGCGTCGGACGCCGCCAGGAAGCTGCTCAGCGCCGACGGCTGGGTGCCCTATGTCTATCCGCTGGATGAGAGGAGCGCCGCGCTGACCTTCAAGAAGGGACGGCAGGGGCTGCGCGTCTCCTTCACCCAGGCGCGCGGGCGCCCCGATCAATCCGCGGTGTCCTACACGCCGAACCGGATCTATGCGAACGTCCCCTTTCCGGACGGCGCGACGAACCTCGTGTTCGACGAGACCCGGCCCTATCTCGGCTGCATCGCGCCCGGCGCGCTCGATGCGACGTCGGAATTGTTCGCCAAGGAGATGGCGGCGATCGGCTGGCGCAAGCTCACGCCCGACACGGCGGCGCGCTGGCCGAATGCCGATCTCGGCGAGACGGTGCCGAACGGCCTGCGTGTCTTCTTCGATCATCCCGGCGGCGACACGACGCAGTTCTACAAGCAGAAGCCGGTCATGCTGACCTTGACGCGCCGCGACGACGGCCGCACCAACGTCGAGATCAGGGTGGCGCCGTTCGCGCTGCCTCAAGAGCTCAAGGCCGACGATGACATGGCCGGGTTGCCGCGGCCCAAGCCGACCAGATCGGCAAGGAGCCTCGGCAGCGCCAGCTCCAACACGCGCGAGATGTCGGCCGCCGCGATAGCCGAGCTGCCCGCCGTGCTCGCCTTCTATCAGCGCGAGCTCGCCGCGCGCGGCTGGCGAGAGGATGGCAACGCGCCGCTCGCCGCCGGCGACGACGTCGCGATCAGGATCTCCAACGCCGAGGAAAGCGGCGTGCTGCGGCTTGGCCGCAAGTATGATTTCACCATGGTCAGCCTGACCGCGCAGGTGAAGGAATCCGCGCTTGCCGCCCGCGCCAAGGCGAAGAAGGAGGCAGACGCAAGGTTCCTCGGCGATGCCTTGGGGGCGGCCCAGCAGCTCATTGCTGCCGATGAAGCCCGGCGAAAAGCCCAGGCCGCCTCCCTCCCGGACACACCGCTCAGAGCGCTTGCCGACGGCACGACGCCGGTGCCGCTGCCCGAAAACGCCGAAGGCGTGAAATTCGAAGGCGGCGACGGCCGGCTGGAATTCTCCTCGGCGTCGAGCGTGAAGGCGCTCACCGCGTTCTATCGCGCATCGCTCAAGCCCGTCGGCTGGAAGGAGCAGCCCTCCGTGATCAACCAGCCCAACATGGCGGTGATGGAATTCGCCAGGGGTGGCAAGTCGATCTCGATGACCGTGATGCAGATGGGCCCGAAGGTGAACGTGAGCGCCAGCGGATCGGGCCTGGTGATCGCCACGGCGAAGCCGGCGGCCATCCCGGAGGTGCAGGCCCCATCCTCCGAGCCGCTCAAGCTCGACACCGAATCCCAGCTGCCCGTGCCGACGCAGCGTTCGTCGAAATCGCTTGCCACCACCAAGATCCCCGGCGGCGAGGCCCCGCTCCGCCGCGAGCTGACGGCCAGCATCCCCGCTCCGCTCCAGGACGTCCTCGCCTTCTACCGCGCGGAGCTGTCCAAGCTCGGCTGGCAGGAAAAGACCGACGGCGCGGCGGTGTCCGCAGACCGCGCGCAGATCGATTTCACCTGGCCGCAAGGCCCGGCCGTGCTCAAGCTCGGCCGGACCAAGGGCGAGACCACGGTCAGTCTGGAGCAGAAGAACGCGGATGTCGCCGTGAAGGCCGACATCATGCCGAAGGCAGGGCAGGCCCGGGTGATGCTCGGCAACATGGGCCCGAAGGAAGCCTCGCTGACGATCAACAAGCAGGCGGTGAAGATCGCGGCCGGTGCCGGCGGCCCGCAAGCGCCGAAAGGCCCGATGCTCGATCTGCCACCAGGCAAGTACCAATACGCGGTGCGCACGCAGGGGCAGCCCACCCGCACCGACACGCTCACCGTGGCCGCCGGCGACATCTGGGGCCTCATGGTGGGCCCGAGCGGCGACGTGCTGCCGCTGCAGATGTATTGAGCGCCACAAAGGCGCCGCGTCCCTGTCCCGCTTGCGAGCGGGAGTGGGCGCGGGTCGTGCCAAGAACTTCGCCAAGAGAGATGCTCCGACCGGCACCTGGGACGACGTCACGCCCCCGCAAAATCCACGCCTTTCAGGGCCCCAAAACGACCCCTCGAATCGCTTTTTTGCAGGGCCCCAAATCGGCCTTCTGAAGGCTTGAAAACCGACCGAAAAACCCTATCTAGTCAAAGGGTTGCGGCAGCATACTTTGCGCTAGGCGCTAGCCCGCTTTCATGGCACAAATAGCCTCGCAAATCAGCGCCTTCTGCGCCGCTGATTCGGGCGACATTCGAAGGCCTCTCATGACAGAACCAGCTCGGCAGCCCGCTGCCGAAAACGAGCCCTCCAATCCGAGCGAATACGGTGCGGAATCGATCCGCGTGCTCAAGGGTCTCGATGCCGTCCGCAAGCGCCCGGGCATGTATATCGGCGACACCGACGACGGCTCGGGTCTGCACCACATGGTCTACGAGGTCGTCGACAACGCGATCGACGAAGCGCTGGCGGGCCACGCCACGCGCGTTGACGTGATCCTCAATGCCGACAATTCCGTCACCGTGCGCGACGACGGCCGCGGCATTCCGGTCGACATCCACAAGGGCGAAGGCATCTCGGCGGCCGAGGTCATCATGACCCAGCTCCATGCCGGCGGTAAGTTCGACCAGAACTCCTACAAGGTTTCCGGCGGCCTGCACGGCGTCGGCGTCTCCGTCGTCAACGCGCTGTCGAGCAAGCTGGAGCTTCGCATCTGGCGCGACGACAAGGAGCACTACATCGAGTTCGCCCATGGCGACGCCGTGGCGCCGCTCAAGGTCGTCGGCGACGCGCCGGGCAAGCGCGGCACCGAGGTGACGTTCCACGCCTCGACCGACACGTTCAAGAACGTCGAATATGATTTCGCGACGCTGGAGCATCGCCTGCGCGAGCTCGCCTTCCTCAATTCGGGCGTCAACATCGCCCTCTCCGACATGCGCCATGCGGTCGAGAAGCGCGAGGAGATGCACTATTCCGGCGGCGTCGAGGAATTCGTCAAATATCTCGACCGCAACAAGAGCCCGATCGTGCCGGCGCCGATCATGGTGCGCGCGGAAGCCAACGGCATCGGTGTCGAGGCGGCGCTGTGGTGGAACGACAGCTACCACGAGAACGTGCTGTGCTTCACCAACAACATCCCGCAGCGCGACGGCGGTACCCATCTCGCCGGTTTCCGCGGCGCGCTGACGCGCCAGGTCAACGGCTATGCCGAGGCCAACGCCAAGAAAGAGAAGATCGCGCTGACCGGCGACGATTGCCGCGAGGGCCTCACCGCCGTCTTGTCGGTGAAGGTGCCCGATCCGAAGTTCTCGTCGCAGACCAAGGACAAGCTGGTGTCCTCGGAGGTGCGTCCCGTGGTCGAGAACGTGCTCAACGAGGCGCTCCAGGCCTGGTTCGAGGAGCACCCCTCCGAGGCCAAGATGATCGTCGGCAAGGTGATCCAGGCCGCCGCCGCGCGCGAAGCCGCGCGAAAGGCGCGCGAGCTGACCCGCAAGGGTCCGCTCTCGGTCTCCTCGCTCCCCGGCAAGCTCGCCGACTGCCAGGAGAAGGATCCGGCCAAGTCGGAGCTCTTCATCGTCGAGGGCGATTCGGCAGGCGGCAGCGCCAAGCAGGGCCGCAACCGCGAGTTCCAGGCCGTCTTGCCGCTCCGCGGCAAGATCTTGAACGTCGAACGCGTTCGTCCCGACAAGATGCTGTCGAGCGAGCAGATCGGCACGCTGATCACCGCGCTCGGCACCGGCATCAGCGACGAGTTCTCGATCGAGAAGCTGCGCTATCACAAGATCATCGTGATGACGGACGCCGACGTCGACGGCGCCCACATCCGCACGCTGCTGCTGACCTTCTTCTACCGGCAGATGCGGGACATCATCGACGGCGGCTATCTCTATATCGCCCAGCCGCCGCTCTATAAGGTCTCACGCGGCAAGTCCGAGCAGTACCTGAAGGACGAGCGGGCGCTGGAAGACTATCTGATCGACGCCGGGCTCGACGATTGCGTCTTCATTCCCGGCAGCGGCGGCGACCGCACCGGCCGCGACCTGCGCTCGCTGGTCGACGACGCCCGCGTGGTCCGCAGCATCCTGCGCAATCTGCACAGCCGCTATAACCGCAAGGTGATCGAGCAGGCCGCCATCACCGGCGTGCTGAACAAGGCGATCTACGGCGACCCCGAGAAAGCCGCGGCCGCGGCACAATACATCGCAGGCCGGCTGGACAACCAGGCCGAGGAGGTCGAGCGCGGCTGGATCGGGCAATATGTGGAAGGCCAGGGCTTCCAGTTCGAGCGCACCGTGCGCGGCGTCAAGGAAGCCGCTGTCATCGACGACGCTTTCCTGGGGTCCGCCGAGGCCCGCAAGCTCGACGAGTACACGGTGAAGCTTCAGGATGTTTACGCCCGCCCCGGCAAGCTGCGGCGCAGGGATGTCGAGCACATGGTCTACGGCCCGGCCGACCTGTTCGAGGCGGTCACCGACGCCGGCCGCAAGGGCATCACGCTGCAGCGCTACAAAGGCCTCGGCGAGATGAACCCGGAGCAGCTCTGGGAGACGACGCTCAACACCGACGTGCGCTCGCTGCTGCAGGTGAAGGTCAAGGAGGTCGACGAGGCCGACGACATCTTCACCAAGCTGATGGGCGACGTGGTCGAGCCGCGCCGCGACTTCATCCAGGAACACTCGCTCAGCGCGACGATCGATATTTGAGGCCGGTTGGGCTTAGCCCGATCTGTCAGCCAAGCACTCGCTGCACCTCTCCCGCTTGCGGGAGAGGTCGACGCGCTCGCAGAGCGTGGCGGGTGAGGGCTTTATCCTCGAGGGGACTGTCCCGTTGTGGAGACACCCTCTCCCCCGCCCTCCCCCGCAAGCGGGGGAGGGAGCGCACCACCAGCATGGCGGCACTGCCCTGAACCTCACCACGCGCCATCGCGACGAAGTGGCATGAACCCGTTGGCCAATTCCGGCCGGGACGCCTCACGTCATGATCGCCTCTGCAACGCCCAGTTCCACTGCACCCTCACGCCGCCTCGGTATCATCGGCAGCATTGTCGGCGTGCTGGCGCTGATTGCCGCCGTGTTGCCGCATTGGGTGGTGCCGATCGTGTTTCCGCCGCCGCCGGCAGACAAGGTGATCGTCGACACCGGCCATCGCATCAAGGACCGCATCGTCGCGAAGGTGAAAGGAGTGGAATATCAGGCTCCGAAGGTCGAAAAGTCGGCTGGACGAAGCTGGAGTGAAACCGCCTCGGTCGCCGCAATCTCGCTCGGCCTGATCGCTATCCTGTTCTCGGTTCTCTCGCTGATCTTCCGGGAGGAGCGGCTGCTTGCCGCCGTCGCCGCCACACTCGGCACCGGCGCCATCGCGATCGAGATCTCGTTCTTCATGATGGGTGTGCTGATCCTGATCGCAATCCTGTATGTGATCGGGAATATCATCGGGCTGTTCTAGCGGCCGTTCGTCACAAGCTCCGACCTCATCCCGAGGAGCCCGCGCCACGGGCGTCTCGTGGGGATGGCCGCGGCGACATACGGGCCTTCACGGTTCGAGACGCGCGTTCCGCGCTCCTCACCATGAGGTCTTGCAGTTGCATCCGAACGACCCCGAACCGCGCCCCGGCACAATTGCTCCCGCGCTCAATTCTCTGTAGTTTCCGCCGAAACAGCCCGCCCACCAACAGGACAGCGAGAACCACGTGGCGCCCATCCAATACATCGTCGAGGGCGGTCACCGGCTCTCGGGGTCGATCGAGCCGTCCGGCAACAAGAATTCGGCGCTGCCGATCATCGCCGCGGCGCTGCTCACCGAGCACCCGGTGACGCTGGAGAACGTGCCGCGCATCCGCGACACGGAGACGCTGGTCGAACTGATCCGCTCGGTCGGTGCCACGGCGGAATGGACCGCCCGCAATACGCTCAATATCCACGCCAAGAGCATCCGCGCCGCCGATCTCGACCCCGAACTGTGCGTGCGGATCCGCGCCTCGATCCTGCTCGCCGGCCCCCTGCTCGCCCGCTGCGGCGAAGTGATGCTGCCGCCGCCGGGAGGCGATGTGATCGGCCGCCGCCGGCTCGACACCCACGTGCTGGCGCTGGAGCAACTGGGAGCAAGGGTCACGGCGACCGACCGGCTCGAGTTCCGCGCGCCCAAGCTTGCCGGTGCCGACGTGTTCCTGGACGAGCCGAGCGTCACCGCGACCGAGAACGCGCTGGTGGCCGCGGTCGCCGCAGACGGCGTCACGTACTTGCGCAATGCGGCCTCGGAGCCGCACGTGCAGGATCTCGCCAACTTCCTGGTCGCACTCGGCGCCAGGATCGAGGGCATCGGTACCAATACCATGATCGTGCACGGGCCGGCGACGCTGGGCGAAGCGACCTACCGGATCCAGCCCGACCATATCGAGGTCGGCTCGCTGATCGGGCTTGCCGCGGTGACGCGCTCTCCGTTGCGCATCACACGCGCCGGCGTCGAGCATCTGCGCTCGATCCGCATGGGCTTCGAGCGGCTCGGCATCGTCTGCCGCGTCGAGGGCGACGATCTCATCGTGCCGTCCAATCAGACATTGAAGATCCAGGACGATTTCGGCGGGCACGTGCCGAAGCTGGAGGACCAGCCCTGGCCGGCCTTCCCGGCCGACCTGATGTCGATCGCGATCGTCACCGCCACGCAATGCGAGGGCGTCATCCTGATGTTCGAGAAGATGTTCGAATCCAGGATGTTCTTCGTCGACAAGCTGATCGCGATGGGCGCGCGCATCGTGCTGTGCGACCCGCACCGCGCGATCATCGCCGGCCCCAGCCGCCTGCACGGCGCGACCATGACCTCGCCCGACATCCGCGCCGGCATGGCGATGCTGCTGGCGGCCGTGTGCGCCCAGGGCACCTCCACCATCAACAACGCCGACCAGATCGAGCGCGGCTACGAGCGCATCGAGGAACGGCTGAACGCGCTCGGCGCCAAGATCAAGCGCGTGCCGGACAGGAAGGGCTGAGGCCCTTTCTTCTCCCCGTGCGGGAGAAGGTGGCGCGAAGCGCACAGTATCGTCAGGTGGGCAAAGCGACTTGTCCGCCGTAGCTCGCAGAGCGAAGGCGGAAGCGTGCCCACGCGTCTGCTGCAATATTGGAGAGGTGGTGGGCACGGCGCAAATGCGCCTTTGCCCACCCTACGGCACCGAGCTGTTGGCTGAGGCCATGTTTTCGTCGCGCGGCCGTGCTATGAGCGGTCATGCTCGACACCGTGCAACATCAAGCGCAGCCGCAAGCCGGCGTGCCGCCGAACCATCTCGCTCAGGAATTCGTCGAGACGCTGCGCCTGGCCGTGCCGCTGATGCTGACGCAGCTCGGGCAGATCGCGATGATCACGACCGATCTCGCGCTGATCGGGCGGCTCGGCGAGGATGCGGTGGCGGCGGCGGCGCTGGCGCACACGGTCTATTTCGTCAGCTTCACCTTCGGGCTCGGCCTGATGTCGGCGGTGTCGCCGCTGGCGGCGCAGGCCTTCGGCGCCGGTGACGTCAGGCTGATCCGGCGCTCCTTGCGCGTCGGATTGTGGGTCGCATTCCTGATCTCGCTGCCGATGATGGCTTCGCCGCTCTACGGCGAGCAGATCCTGCTCGCGCTCGGTCAAGTGCCGCAATCGGCCGCGCTGGCGCAGCGCTATCTCAACGGCCTCGCCTGGGGCATCGCACCGGCGCTCGGATTCATCGCGCTGCGCAGCATGATGAGCGCGGTGAACCGGCCGCAGCCGCCGCTGTGGATCACGGTCGCGGCGATCCCGGTCAATGCCCTGCTGGTCTACGCCCTGATCCACGGCCTGTTCGGCCTGCCCGAGCTCGGCCTGTTCGGGGCGGGACTTGCGACCACGATCGTCAACCTCGGCACTTTCGCCGCCGTGCTCGCGATTGCCGCGTGGCGGAAGCCATTTGCGGACTATCATCCGCTCGCCCATCTGTGGCGGATCGACTGGCCGTTGATGCGCCAGCTGATTGCGATCGGCGCGCCGATCTCGTTCTCACTGCTGATGGAGTACGGCCTGTTTTCCTCGGCGGCGCTGCTGATGGGACTGATCTCGACCACCGCGATTGCCGCGCACCAGATCGCGCTCCAGGTCACGGCCGTGCTGTTCATGGTGCCGCTCGGCATCGGCATGGCGGCGACGGTGCGGGTCGGCCATGCCTTCGGCCGCAATGATCCGGCCGCGGTGAGGCGCGCAGGGCTCGCCGCGGGCGTGCTTGGAGCAGCTCTCGTCTCGGCCCTGACCGTCGCGATCATCCTCGGTCGCTACGAACTGGGCCGACTGTTTTTCGGCAGCAGCGGGGCGAGCGCAGCGACCGTCGAGCTGACAGCGACGCTGCTGGTGGTCGGCGCGACCTTCTTCATCGCCGACGGCCTCCAGACCATCGTGGGCGGCGCGCTGCGCGGCATCAACGACACCAGGATGACGCTGGTGTTCGCGGTGATCGGCTATTGGTGCGTCGCCTTTCCCGTCGGCTGGATTCTTGCCTTCCACACCGGCCTGGGCGCCGTTGGCGTCTGGGTCGGGTTCTCGGTGGGGACCTTCGTCTATGCCGGGCTGCTGATCTTGCGCTTCCGGATGCTGACGCGCAGATTGGCGGGATGATGGCAACAGTCCGCGAAGTGCCTCCCGAAGTCGATGCCAATGCGCTGCTGGCCGGCGCACAGTTCATCGACGCGTTCCGCGTGCAGATCGGGGCGACCGCGATCGATGCCCGCGAGGCCTGCACTCGGATGGTGCTGCACGGTCCGAGCTGGATCGACACGCTGCTGCGCCTGCGCAACATCCTGGTGACGCCGTTCGGGCTGAAGACATCGGGCGAAGGCGCCCCGGCGCCGCACGGCCTGATCGGGCTGTTTCCGGTGATCGACGAGACGCCCGAGCGCCTGGTCGCGGGCTTCGACGACTATCATCTCGACTTCCGCATCGTGGTCGACGTTTCAGGCGATGCCGCGGACCGCGAGGTAACCTCGACCACGCTGGTGCGGACCAACAACCTCCTCGGACGGACCTACCTCAGGCTCATCACGCCCTTCCACAAGCTGGTCGTCCGCGGCATGATGGGACGGATCGTGGAGCGGGCCGATGACCCTGTCAGTTGATCTTTTCTTCTCCTTCCGCAGTCCGTTCAGCTACCTGGCGCTGCCGAAGACGCTCAAGCTCGTGGAGGACTACGATCTCGCGGTGAACCTGCGGCCGGTCTACCCGCTCGCGGTGCGCGTGCCCGGCTTCTTCAAGAAGGCCAGCCCGAATTTCATTCGCTATGTCGTGCTCGACAGCACACGCGTGGCGCAGCACGAGGGCATTCCGTTCCGCTTTCCCCGGCCCGATCCGATCGTGCAGGACAAGACGACGTTCGATGTCGCGGCCGAGCAGCCCTACATCCACCGCCTGACCCGGCTCGGCGCCATGGCGCAGCTCGAGGGACGCGGGCTCGCATTCACCGATGCGATCGCGCGCGTGCTGTGGGACGGTTCGGTCGCCGGATGGAACGAGGGCGACCATCTCGCACGCGCGGCCGGGAAGGCCGGCTTCGATCTCGCCGCGATGGATGCCGCGATCACCGCGGATCCGGATCGCTACGAGCAGGTGATCGCGGCGAACGAGAGGGACCATGCCGCCTCCGGCCATTGGGGCGTGCCGACCTTCGTGTTCGAGAACGAGCCGTTCTTCGGCCAGGACCGCATCGATCTGCTGGTCTGGCGCATGGCGGCGAGAGGCCTGACGAAGCGTCAGGCCTGAACCGGTTTCTCCGATCCGGCGACTGAGACATGGCGCCCCGATACCGGCGGCGCGTTCGGAGGTCGCATGTATCTGGCAAAGTTCTTCCATCGCGCGCCCGGCGACGACGACCGCGAGTTGATGCTGATCCCGGGCAGCGAGCCCATGGTGATGGGCGTCCGCATGAACTGGGAGGGCGAGCCCGGCGAGGATCAATATTTGCGCGAGGAATTTGGCGAGATCTCCGACGCCGCCGCGGCATTCCGCCGGCATGTCGCCGAGCTCGTCGCGGGCGGCTATGTCGAGACGGATCATACCAAGCATTCGCTGCGCGACCTCGGCCCCGATCCGAAGGCCAAGCCGGACTGGCAGAAAGGGCTGGACGAGCTGATGATCCTGGCGCTCAGCGCGCCGATGACCGAGCAGGCAAAGCAGATCGAGGCGCTCAAGGGCTCGCCGGCCGAGCGAGAGCCGCTCTATCTCTGGCACGCTGCTCGCCGCGATTACGCCGAAGACCACCCGGCCCTGGCGGTGCGTTTTGCCGAACAGGCGCGCGACACGATACGCGCTCGTCGGGCTGCGGGACAGCCCCACTATGCGTGGTCGCTCTACGAGAACGATCTCGAAGGGCGTATCCTGGAATTGTTGAGCGACGCCTATCTCGCCGCCGACGATCCCGAGGCCTCGTTGAAGACGATCGAGCATCTCTGCAAGAACGCCCCGAACCACGACCGCTTCCTCAAGCGCGCCGAGCTGCTCTGCGGCTATTTCCCCGAGCGGCGGGAGGAAGCGTTCGATGACGCCTATCAATGGTCGCGCTTCGGCGGCTATGAGGACATCATGGCGTTTCCGGGCTATGAGGAATACGCGGCCCGGCGCAAGGCGGGAACGTCCGAAAAGGGCTGGCGCTGGAAGCCGGGCACGCGGGCGAGCGAAGCCGATGTGAGCGCGGCGGAGCAGGCGCTTGGTGCCCGCCTGCCCGACGACTATCGCAATTTCCTGCTGACGCGCGGCGAGACCGAGCTCTTGGTGCGACTGCCCGAAGCGTCCTCCGAGCTCCGCTTCTACGCACCGGGCGAGCTGGCAACGCAGCTTCGCAATGTCCTCGACTTCATCGCGCATTCCGACGACGAGCTGGAAGAGGCCTGCGCCTATTTCCGAAAGGAGTTTGGCGTCTCGCTGAAGCATCTGGTGCCGGTTGCCGAACCGTCACAGCTCAGCCGCTGCCTGCTGCTCCATGTCGAGCCCGGCGCGGGCTATGGTCAGTGTTTTCAGTGGGACCATGACGGCGCGTGGGAGCTGGATCAGAAGCAGCCCAGCTTCGACGTCGCGCTCAGGAGGCTGACGGATGGAATCGAGCAGCGCGATGCGGCCCAGCTCGCGTTCTTCGATCTCTGAAGACTCTATTCCGCCACACGCACCGACTTGTTGCTCGCCGCCTCCGACCATTCGCCGACGACGCGGTCGAGGTCGCAGAGATTCTGGTGCATCTGCTCCAGCGAGAAGCCGAGCGCGAAGAAGCGCTCGGCGGTGTCGCTCGCATGGCCGCGAATCAGCCCGTCCTGGCGCACGGCGGCAACCGCGTCGGAATAATGCTGGAGCGCGACGTGGACGGGATGGATCGGCGGCGCGCCGGCGCCTTCCCGCAAGGCGCTGGCTGCCGAACGCAAGAAGCGGGCGATCGCGGTCGACACCTCCGTCAGCGGAGCAGCAAGGCGCATCTGCACCTCGACCGGCAGCGGCACCACGGTGGCGCGGCCGATCATCACGACGTCATGGCGCAGGCGCAGGACGGTGCGCAACAGCGGGCCGGTGTCGGGCCCGCTCGACAGAAGCGCGGCGCGCTCGCGTTCGGCCTCAGCGCCGATCGCATTCATGCCGACCATCGCGGTGCCGATGCCGTCCTGGATCCGGTGCAGCGCGTCATTGTCGCGGCCGCGGGTGAGACCCGCGAGCAGCTCGGTGAAGGCGTCCGCAATCAGCTCGAGCAATTGTGCCGCCGCGGCGCGAATCTGGCGCACCGCACGCGAGGGCAGCACCAGGAACGACACCAGCAATCCCGTGACCGCGCCGACACCGACCTCGCTGACGCGGTCGATCGCCGACGCCATCGGATCGGAATGATGCATGGTCGGGACCAGCAGCACGATCACGGCCGTCACCGTGGCCGCGCTGAGGCTCGGATTGATCGCGGCGATGAAGGCGAGCGGGGCGACCGACAGCACCAGGAGGCCCAACAGCCCCGCTTCGCCGGAATAGGGGATCAGGATCGCGATGGCGCCGCCATAGATCGCGCCGCCGATGGTGCCGAGCATGTAATCGCGCGTCGCCTTCAGCGAGCGGCCGACGCTCATCTGGGTCACGATCAGCGCGGTCAGGACCGCCCAAAGCGGCAGCATCAGATGCAGCGCGGTGGCGAGCGCATAGGCCGCGGTCGCCGCGACCGTGACCCGGATCGCGAGCCCCAGTTGCGTTCGCCGCGACCTGATCCGGTCAAGCAGCTCCTTTGCGAATGTCATCGTCTGAAGTCCCGATCCGCTCGAGGCCGGGCAAAAGCATGGCTGATGCCCGCGGCCGCAAGGCCGCTTGAAAGGCCAAATCAGCCCGCCTAACTTGCGCGCCAAAACGAGGAAACACGATGGCTCACGAAACCGCAACGCTCGCCGCCTATGTCTTCAATCTGAAATACCAGGATATTCCGGCGGAGGTGCTGGAGCGCGCCAAAGTGCTGACGCTGGACTTCCTCGGCAGCGCGATCCGGGCACGGCGCGAGGCCGAATCGACCCCGTCGATGCTGAAGATGCTGGAAGCGCTGGCGCTCGACACCAAGGGCGAATCCACCGTGTTCGGCGATGCCAAGACCTGGACGCCGGCGGTCGCGGCGCTGCTCAACGGCGCGCTCGGCCATTCCCTCGATTTCGACGACACCCACGCCGATTCCTCGCTGCATCCGAGCGCGCCGGTGATCCCGGCCGCCTTCGCCGTCGGCGAGATGGTCGGCGCCTCGGGCCGCGACGTGCTGACCGCGATCGTGGCGGGCTATGAGGTCTGCTGCCGGCTCGGCAACGCGCTCGACCCGACCTCGCATTACGCGCGCGGCTTCCACCCGACGGCGACCGCCGGCACCTACGGCGCGGCCGCGGCGGCCGGCAAGCTGTTCGGCCTGTCCGAGCAGCAGCTCATTTCAGCCTTCGGCGTCTCCGGCAGCCAGGCGGCGGGCTCGCTGCAATTCCTGGTCAACGGCGCCTGGAACAAGCGCTACCAGGTCGGCGCCGCCGCGATGAACGGCGTGATCGCCGCGACGCTGGCGCGCAACGATTTCGTCGGCGCGACGGAATCGGTCGAAGGCAAGCACGGCCTGCTCGCCGGCTACACCGACGACGCGCATCCCGACAAGGCGGTCGCCGAGCT
Organism: Bradyrhizobium sp. WBOS08; assembly: GCF_024585125.1. Taxonomy (NCBI): domain Bacteria; kingdom Pseudomonadati; phylum Pseudomonadota; class Alphaproteobacteria; order Hyphomicrobiales; family Nitrobacteraceae; genus Bradyrhizobium; species Bradyrhizobium sp. WBOS08. The sequence continues at coordinate 2,639,816 of NZ_CP028988.1, forward strand.
CGGCAAGAGCTACGAAACCATGAAGATCGGTGTCAAACCTTATCCGAGCTGCCGCTACACCCATGCGGCGATCGACGCGCTGATCGCGATGCGCCGCGAGCACAATCTGACGCCGGACCAGGTCAAGCGCGTCGAGATCGGCCTGCATCGCAACGGCATCACGCTGACCGGCGATGCCGCCACCAAGCGGCATCCGCGCTCGATCGTCGGCGGCCAGTTCTCGATGTTCTTCACCGGCGCGCTCGCGCTCGACCAGGGCTCGTTCGGCTGGGACGACTACAATCGCCTGGGCGATGCCGCGATCGACGCCCTCGCCGACAAGTTCGACGTGGTGCAGGACGACCGGCTCGAGATCGGCCGCACCCATCCGTTCGGCGCCCGCGTCAGCATCACCACCGATGACGGCGTGCACGAGCGGCTCTATGCCGATCCCTCGGGCGAGCCAACCTCGTTCCCGGATGCGGCGGCGATGCAGCAGAAGTTCCTGACGCTGGCGCGCCCGGTGCTGAACGCGCGCGCGGAGAAGTTTGCGGACGCGATCATGACGCTGGAGCGGTTCGACCGCGTCGCGCAGGCGACGGAATTGGGAAGGTAGTAAACTATCGCCGCGATGGCGGTGCACCCTCGCCCCTTGTGGGAGAGGGTGGATGCGCGAAGCGCAGCCGGGTGAGGGGTTCTCTCCGCGAGTCCCACTCTCGTTTGAATGCGCGAAGAGAACCCCTCATCCGGCGCTTCGCGCCACCTTCTCCCACAAGGGGAGAAGGAAGAGGAGCTCGCGGCTCAATCCACGCCCGCCAGCTTCCCTTTCTCGCGCATCGCCGCCACCACATCGCGCACGAGATCGAACACGCCGTCCGCTTCCGGCGGCCCATTCGGCGAGCGGCCGAGCCGCACGATCACCAGCTGCTCTGACGGGATCACGATGGTGTATTGCCCGATCGTGCCCTTGGCAAAGAAGGCATCGCGCGGCCAGCCATGGGCGACGCGGAAGTTCGCGCCAAAGCTGTCGCCCTGGTTGGTCCAGAAGCCGGCGCCGATGCCGACCCAGGCATTTGGCGTCGCCGTCGCCGAATATTTCACCCAACCCTCCGGCAGGATGCGTTTGCCGCCGGCGAGGCCGTCATTGAGATAAAGCTGGCCGAAGCGCGCCCAGTCGCGCGCGGATGCGAGCATCTCGCTCGACCCTTCGATCGTGCCCGAGCCATCGAGCTGCAGCGTGACATGGCCCATGCCGAGCGGGGCGAACAACTCGCGGCGCGCAAAGCGGAGCGCGCCTTCCGCCGTGCCGCCGGCCGCATCGCGGATCAGATGCGAGAGGACCAGCATGTTGCCGTCGTGATAGTTCCACGCCGCACCGGGCGCGGTAGCAAGCGGGATGCTCTCGGCATAGGCCGCCATGTCCGATTCCATGAACTTCATCCGGTTGACCGGCTCGAAGGCCGAGCCGAGCGAGGCCTGCAGCGAGCTGCCAAGTGCAAGGCCGGCGGTGTGACGCAGCAGCTGATCGACGGTGATGGCATGACGCGGATCATCAGGATCCTTCCAGGCCGCGACCGGCGCGGGTCCGTCGAGCTTCAGCTTGCCCTGGCGCACCAGCACGCCGATCAGGGCCGAGACCACCGATTTCGTCATGGAGAAGCCGAGCAGCGGCGTCTCCGGTCCAATGCCGTCGGCATAACGCTCCGCGACGATGCGGCCCGACCTCATCACGACCACCGCACGGGTGCGCCGATAGGGCGGCTGCGCCGGCTCGGCGAAAGCGCGGTCGAGCGCAGCGGCAAGCGCGGGGCTTTGCGGCGGCACGATCGCGGGGCCGGCGATCTCGGGCAGCAGTGCGGGCTGCCTGTCGGTCGCGGGCGGGTCGACGGGGACGATTCCCGCGCCATGGTCGAGCGTGCAGCCCAGCCCTTCGCGATAGACGGCACGGCTGCGGCCGATGCCGAACAACGTCACCGTGACATCCTTGCGAACGCGGTCGACCCGGGTGTCCATCGCCCATGTGATCAGCCCGGTCCCGGGCATCGCGTCATTGGTCTCGGCAAAGTTGCGCCGCGGATCGAGGCCGGAGACGAACGTCTCCGCGCACAGGACGTCGGCGACGAAGCCGGTGGCGATCTTCGGGACGTCACGGGCCCGCGCGACTCCGAGCGCGAGGCCGGCGCAGGCGATGGTGGCGGCGAGGAGGACGATGTTGCGGCGGCGGGTCACTGGCTCTCTCTGGCTTAGGATGCGTGCCGGGAGGAAGCAGGAGCAGGCGGCGAAGGGCTCGCCGGATTTGGAAAGCGGCCTGCTCGGAATTGGACAAGAGCTGGCCGATTCCGGAATAGCGCTGTTATTTCAAGGTGCTACGGCAATGCCCGGCGCAACGCCGGCCTTCAGCCGCCGATACTCGGTCGGCGTCACGCCCGTGACCGCCTTGAAGGCGCGGTTGAACGGGCCGAGCGACTGGAAGCCGGCGTCCATGGCGATGGTGATGACGGGGACCTCGGCCTGGGCGGGATCGGCGAGCGCCGCCTTGGCCTCCTCGATGCGGTGATTGTTCAGGAACACATTGAAGTTGCGATAGCCGAGGCGCTGATTGATCAGCCGGCGCAACCGGTATTCCGGAATCTTCAGCCGGCCTGCCAGCACGCCGATCGTGATGTTCTCCTGGCGATAGATCCGCTCGTCCGCCATCAGCCGCATCAGGGCATCGATCAGCCTCTGGTCGGCGGATTCGTCGACCGGTGCGGGCTGGGCCAGAACCGCCGGCGCGGCCACCGACGCCTGAAACAGATCGGCGCCATCGACGCGCAACATCGTAGCGGCAATGGCCGCGATGACGCCGGCAAGCACGCCCGTATTGATCGCATCGGCGACAGCGCCGACGTCGCTGCCGGCGACGGCGATCTGGAGAACCGCATTCAACCCGCCATAGAGCGCGGCTGCGCAGACGATGAAGATGCGAACGCGCCGGCGGCGCTCGACCAAATCAGCCGGCCACGAGGCAATCGTCTGCCCGATCGCAAGCGCGATGAAGCCGAGCACGATCAGATTGACGATCGTCACGGAAAACCGCGCGTGGCCGCCCGGCGCGATCCAGACGCAGCCCGCGAAGCTGAAGGCCGTCACCAGCGCCCACACCGATCCGTGCCACCTGCGCAGGCGAAATTCATCGTCGAACAGCGCGCGCGTGAACAACCAGAACACCACGATGTTGCCGGTCGACAGCGCGATCAGCGGCGCGTGCCAGGCGGGAATCAGCGACGTGACGCCGACCGAATAGCTCGCCGCATGCGCGGCCGAGCCGAGCGCGAAGGCCGCGCCAAGGCGAGCCGCCAGCACGTGGCGGAAGCCGGAGAGCAACGACGCCACCAGAACCAGCAGCAGCGCGACGCTGGCGGCGCGAAAGGCGAGCTCTGTTGCGGCAAGGGTCATCGGCTGCTGCGATCAGTCGCGGTTGGAAGCATCCGAACATCCTTTGTTGCGCCGGCTTTTTCAAGGACCAACCGTCCATCTGGGTTAGCGGCGTTCGCCGCGACGGCACCACAGAATCCTGCTACGATCGGCACAACAAGACCAAAAGGAGTCCCTCATGAGCTGGCAGCCCTCGAACGATCCCGTGCTCGGCGATCCCATGTCCTGCGACGCGCTCGATCTCGTCATCGTGCCGCGCACGCGCGATCTCGGCGACGGCTTCGCGGTCCGGCGCGCGCTGCCGCACGGCAAGCGGCAGATGGTCGGCCCGTTCATCTTCTTCGACCATTTCGGGCCGGTGCAGTTCGTCTCCGGCAAGGGCATGGACGTGCGACCGCATCCGCATATCGGGCTTGCCACCGTCACTTACCTGTTCGACGGCGCGATCATGCATCGCGACAGTGAGGGCAATGTCCAGGAGATCGCGCCGGGGGCGATGAACCTGATGACGGCCGGACGCGGCATCGCGCATTCCGAGCGCACGCCGGATGCGCAGCGCGCCTCGGGCCAGCAGATGCTGGGCCTGCAGAGCTGGATCGCGCTGCCGACCGGGTCGGAGGAGATCGCGCCCTCGTTCCAGCATTACGGCGCGGGCGATCTGCCGATGATCTCCGAGCGCGATTTCACCGCACGCGTGATCGCGGGCTCCGCCTTCGGCATTGCCTCGCCGGTATCGATGGTCTCCCCGTGGTTCTACACCGAGGTCACGGCAGTCGCGGGCGCCACCGTGCCGCTCGATCCTGATCATGAGGAGCGCGCGATTTACGTGGTGGAGGGCGAGGTCGAGATCGCGAACGAGCGCTATGAGGGGCCGCGGCTCCTGATCTTCCGGCCCGGCGACCGCATCACCGTGAAGGCGCTGAAGGCGACGCGGATGATGTTTCTCGGCGGCGATGCGCTGGAGGGGCCGCGCCATATCTGGTGGAATTTCGTCTCCTCCAGCAAGGAGCGGATCGAGCAGGCCAAGCAGGACTGGAAAACCGGCCGTTTCGCCGCAGTTCCGCAGGAACATGAGTTCATTCCGCTGCCGGAATAGGCTAATCCGGTTTCCGGCCGCGCCATCAGGTGCGGCCGGATGCTCTGCCTGAAGGCCTTGTCCGCGAAAGCTTTACCGATGACCACCATGCTCTCCAGCGACCTGCCCCTGACCAAGATCGGACGCGGCAAGGTGCGCGATATCTACGCCGTCGACGACGACCGACTGCTGCTCGTCACCACCGACCGCATCAGCGCCTTCGACGTGGTGATGGGCGAGACCATCCCGATGAAGGGCGCAGTGCTGACGCAGATCAGCGCGTTCTGGTTCAACGAGCTCGAAGGCGTGGTGCCGCATCACATGATCAGCGCGGACACCGACGAGATCATCGCGGCCGTGCCGGCGTTGAAATCGCACCGCGCCGAGATCCTCGGCCGCGCCATGCTGTGCAAGCGCACCACCGTATTCCCGATCGAATGCGTGATCCGCGGTTATCTCTCGGGCTCGGCCTGGAAGGAGTACGCGGCCTCAGGCACGCTCGCCGGCGAGAAGCTCAAGGCCGGCCTGGTCGAGAGCGAAAAGCTGGAGCCGGCGATCTTCAGCCCGGCGACCAAGGCCGAGACCGGCCATGACGAGAACATCACCATCGCAAAGATGCGCGCGGTCGTCGGTGACGAGGACGCCTACACGCTGGAGAGCATGACGCGCGCGATCTACACGCTCGGCGAGGAGCTGGCGCGCGAGCAGGGCATCATCATCGCCGACACCAAGTTCGAGTTCGGCCGCGACAAGGACGGCCGCATCATCCTGATCGACGAAGTCATGACGCCGGATTCGTCGCGCTTCTGGGCGGTCGATTCCTACAAGCCCGGCCAGCCGCAGGCGAGCTTCGACAAGCAGCCCTTGCGCGACTATCTCGACGTCGAGCGCCGCGCCGGCCGCTGGAACGGCGACGCTCCGCCGCCGCCGCTGCCGGCAAGCGTGGTGGAAGCGACCAGCAAGCGATATCTGGAAGCGTATCGGCGCGTGACCGGAACGGAGCTGAAGATTTAGCTTTCACGCAGCCGTCGCGGCGCAACGCGCGTGGTCTCAAGCGTCCGACGACACGGTGTGTTGGGCAAGGATCGATCGATGACCGGCCTCAGCGCCGGGGCGTGCGATCGGCATCCAGAGCCAGTAGCAACTCGGCAACCCGGTTGGCGGACGCCGTCCATTCCGCGAGCTTGGCATAATTGTCCGTGAACCAGTTGAAGGCGGTCTGGACAACGACGAATGCTGCCGACGCCTGAACCACTTCGCCGAGCGTCATGGTGTCGTCGAGGTACTTGGGCAGGCAAAGCAGCAGGCCGACCACCGGCGTCACCAGCAGACCCGAATAAGTGACCAACGTCATCCGCATCAATTGCCAGCAGTAGATCCGCCAGATCGCAATCACGGCTTTCAAGGCGGCGCCGACGGCGTGGCGGCTATTTATGCCGGCCTCCGGCACCACCTTGCCTTCGCGGGTCTCGCGCACATGGGTTCCGATCGCCCGCAACTCGGCTTCCATGCGCTTGTTCTCCTCGATGACCCGGGTCAGCCGCCCGGCTGTCAGCCAGATGCCGATCGCCAGCAGCGCGGAATACGCGATCACCGCGAGGACGAGGTAACCGGGAATCGCAAAGGCGATGCCGTCGAACGCAATCTCGAGGCTGCCACCGACCGACCATAGCAACCCGACGAAGGTTGCGATCGTAAGCACCGATTGAAGCAGGCCGGTGACCAGATCGATCGGGAGGTCGGTCGCAACCCTGGCGTCTTCGGCAATGCGATATTCCGGCGCCTCGTGATGTCCCTCGATGGCGCTGCGCCCCGGACCACGATCGTCCGTCAGCCAGTCGCTATAGAGGCAATTGCTCAGCCACTCGCGCCACGAACGCTGCAGGGTCATCCGCGCCCACACCGAGAACACGGTCAAAGCGATGCTCGCCGCGGCCAGCGGCACAAACCGAACTGCCTGGTACAGCAGCTCAGCCTGATCCTTCCGGCCGATGGCGTTGAAGAAATCCCGGTTCCAGAAGTTCAACCCGTACTGCGTCAGGAGTTGCAGGACGACGTTGACGATCAACGCGACCACCAAGAGCCACGCTGTCCAGGCGGTTGGTCCGCGCCAGTATCCCGAGGCGCTCTGCCAGAAGCGGCCGAGAAGTTGCTTTTCACCCCGGGCTAAAGAGGTACTCATCAGCATGAGCTGAGCCGCAAATCCTGCGCGCGCGCCACCCCTATGGTGCCGCACGCGCCAAATTAGGCGGTCTTGCCCGAAGCCGTTTGACCTGCGTCAAGCGATGCTGGCGGCTACACCCCCGCCATCATCACGTATTTGATCTCGACATATTCTTCCATGCCGTGACGCGAGCCCTCACGGCCGAGGCCGCTTTCCTTGACGCCGCCGAACGGCGCGACCTCGGTGGTGATCAGGCCGGTGTTGACGCCGACCATGCCCGATTCCAGCGCTTCGGCGACGCGCCAGACGCGGCCGATATCGCGGGAGTAGAAATACGAGGCCAGGCCGAACGGCGAGGCGTTGCACATCGCGATGACGTCGGCCTCGTCCTTGAAGCGGATCACCGGCGCGAGCGGACCGAAGGTCTCCTCCTGCGACACCAGCGAATCCGGCTTGACGTCGGCCAGCACGGTCGGCTCGAAGAACGAGCGGCCGAGCTCGCTGCGCTTGCCGCCGGTCACGACCTTGGCACCGCGCTTGACGGCGTCGGCGATGTGGCGCTCAACCTTGTCGATCGCCTTCATGTTGATCAGCGGGCCTTGCGTGACGCCGCTCTCGGTGCCGTCGCCGACTTTCATCGCCGCGACCTTTGCCGACAGCTTCTTCACGAACTCGTCGTAGATCTTGTCCTGGGCGTAGATGCGGTTGGCGCAGACGCAGGTCTGGCCCATGTTGCGATATTTCGAGACGATGGCGCCCTCGACCGCGGCGTCGATGTCGGCGTCGTCGAACACCACGAAGGGCGCGTTGCCGCCGAGCTCGAGGCCAAGCCGCTTCACGCCGACTGAGGCCTGCTGGTAGAGGATCTTGCCGACCGCGGTCGAGCCGGTGAAGCCGACGAAGCGCACCGCCGGATGCTCGCACAGCACCTTGCCGATCGGCGGCGCGTCACCGGTGACGATGTTGAGCACGCCCTTGGGGATGCCGGCCTTCTCGGCCAGCACCGCGAGCGCCAGCGCCGACAGCGGCGTCTCGTTGGCGGGCTTGAGCACCACGGTGCAACCGGCCGCGAGCGCCGGGGACACCTTGCGCGTGATCATCGAGTTCGGGAAATTCCACGGGGTGATGGCGCCGCAGACGCCGATCGGCTGCTTGATCGCGAGCAGCCGCGCATCGGGCCGCTGGCTCGGAATGGTCTCGCCATAGACGCGCCTCGCTTCCTCGGCGAAGAATTCAATATAGGCAGCGCCGATATCGACCTCACCAAGCGCCTCCGAGAGCGGCTTGCCCTGCTCCGAGGTGAGGATCAGCGCGAGGTCCTCGCGGTTGGCGATGATCAGCTCGAACCATTTGCGCAGGATGTTGGAGCGCTGTTTGGCGGTGTGCTTGGCCCAGGCCGGAAACGCGCGCTGAGCGGCTTCGACCGCCCTGGTGGTCTCGTCCGCACCGAGCTGCGGGACCTTTGCCAGCTCGACACCGGTCGCGGGATTGTTGACGGCGAACACCGGCGTGCCGACCCAGGCCCCGTCGATGTAGCAGGCCTCCTTCAGGAGCGAGGGGTCCTTCAGCCGGTCGCGCAGGGTGGCGGTGGCTTGCGGGGCGCGTGCGGCGGCGGTCGGTGTCATGGCGTACTCCCTTAGGCAATCGGACTTGGGGCGATCGGATCGGCCCGGAATATAGGGGCAAGCGGTACCGAATGCACCGCCCCGTAACGCACATCTGCTGATAGCCAAGTCGGGAGCGGCTGGTTCTTCACCTCTCCCGAGGGGAGAGTTCGATTTGCGCAGCAAATCGGGTGAGGGGGTGTGGTCCCACGAGAGAGCGTAACCCCTCACCCGCGCCTGCGGCGCGACCTCTCCCGATGGGAGAGGTGGCCACCGCGAACGCGGAAGCAGATACTGTCAGCGGTTACGCCGCGCCGCTCATATAAGTCTCACGGCGGCCGATCATGCGCTCCGCGGCCGCCTTGGCGTCGGCCTTCGTGGACGTCGCGCAGGTCCGGTATTCGAGATCCGGGACATGAGACGTGTCGCGGCGGCCGAACCATGACTTCGAGCCAACCGGCAGCAGCGCCAGCGCCTGCGCCAGATTGTCCACCGCCCCGAAGGAGTAGAGTGCGCCGGTGCCGGCTACGCGGACCTCGTAGATCCCAGGCGAAATCGGCGCCTCCAGGTTCTCGCCCCGTCCGGGACGGGGATAGCGCTTCCATTCGCTCCAGGTCGAAATCATCTAAGGTCCCCCTCGCCGCCCATCCACGGCCGGCAACATTTGCATCAAGTCTTATCGGCTCGTCGATCGGGCCGAGTGCTGAACGCGGCAGCTCACGAAATGTTTCAAGGGCTCGAGAACCGCGAAGCCATCGCGTGAAACCCATCCAAGGTGAAGCGAGGCACGTCGATCCACCGCAGATTGCAAAAGAGCGTAGGCGCTCAGCCGCGTTGTCGTCCTGCGCTAGATCAAGATCGTCAAGTCACGACATCGCGACCGGTGCCGGTCCACAGATGCGCTTGCCGCGCCGGACATCCGGGAGGACAATTGATCGCTTCCAACAATAATCAAACCCGAGGAAACGCCATGCAAAGCAAAGCTGAGATCGATGAGATCCTGCGTCAGAAAAGCGAGGCCAAGGAGATCCCTGGCGTCGTCGCCATCGCCGCCAGCGGTAACGACGTGCTGTATCAGGGCGCGTTCGGAAAGCGCGATCTGTCCAAGCCCGATCCGATGACCGCCGACAGCGTGTTCTGGATCGCCTCGATGACGAAGGCGGTGACGACAGCGGGCGCGATGCAGCTGGTCGAGCAGGGCAAGCTGTCCCTGGATGCGCCAATCGGTGAGGTATTGCCCGATCTTGCCAATCCGCAAGTGCTTGAAGGCTTCGATGCCAAGGGCGAGGCGAAGCTGCGGGCGGCCAAGGGGCCGATCACGCTGCGCCAGCTCATGACCCACACCGCCGGCTTCTGCTACAATATGTGGAACGGCGATCTCGCGGTCTATCTGGACAAGCACGGCATTCCCGCCATCACCACCTGCCAGAACGCGGCGCTGAAGACCCCTGTCATGACCGACCCCGGCACGCGCTGGGAGTACGGCACCAACATCGATTTCGTCGGCAAGGCGGTGGAAGCCGTCAGCGGCAAGCGGCTGGACGCCTATTTGCGCGACAATCTGTTCAACCCGCTCGGCATGAGCGACACGGCGTTCAAGATCACCGAGAGCATGCGCAAGCGCCTCGTCGGCATGCATGCGCGCGGCGAGGACGGCCAGCTGGCATCGATTCCGTTCGAGCTCGAGCAGGAGCCGGAATTCCACATGGGTGGCGGCGGCCTGTACTCGACCGCGGCGGACTACATCAAGTTCACCCAGATGATCCTCAACAAGGGACGCGGCAACGGGAACCAGGTGCTGAAGGCCGAAACCGTCGCGACGATGGGGCAGAACCACATCGGCGATCTCGCCATGGGCAAGATGACCACGGCGGCGCCGATGTACACCAACGACGTCGATCTCTACCCGGAGCAGGTGAAGAAGTGGGGCCTCAGCTTCATGATCAACACCGCCAAGACCGCCGAAGGCCGCAGCGCCGGCAGCCTCGCCTGGGCGGGCCTTGCCAACACCTATTACTGGATCGATCCTGCCCGCGACGTCACCGGCGTGATCCTGATGCAGTTGCTCCCGTTCGCCGATGCGAAATGCCTGGAGGCGTTCGCGGGATTCGAGCGCGGCGTCTATGCCGGGCTCGATGCTGCCGGAAGCGGGCAGAAGGCGGCGTGAGTGAGGGCTCTCACCACCCGTCATGGCCGGGCTTGTCCCGGCCATCCACGCCTCGCCCCACGACACGTAGAACGTGGATGCCCGGGCCTTCGCCGCGCCGAAGCGGCTTCGGCCGCGCAGGCGGGACAAGCCCGGGTATGACGACCGAGGGTGCCGCGCCGACTATTTTTGACGAGGGGGTTTAGATTTGATGGACGACTTGACTGACCAAGCGGACAGTTACGTTTGCGGCATCTCGGACACGCCGCTGCTCGGCGACACCATCGGTCGCAGCCTCGACCGTGCGGTCCGGCGCTGGGGCAATCGCGAGGCGCTGGTCTCGCCCAGCCACGGCGTTAGATGGACCTGGAGAGAATTCGCCGAGCGGGTCGACGCGCTCGCCGCGGGCTTTCTCGCGCTGGGGCTCGAACGCGGGATGCGGATCGGCATCTGGTCGCTGAACCGGCCGGAATGGACGCTGACCCAGTTCGCCGCAGCCAAGGCCGGCCTGATCCTGGTGACGATCAATCCGGCCTACCGCCTCAGCGAGCTGGAATTCGCGCTGAAGAAGGTCGGCTGCGCGGCGATCGTCACCGCCACCGCGTTCAAGACCAGCAATTACATGGAGATGCTCAACACGCTGCTGCCGGAGCTGGCGGGTGCCACGCCCGGACACTTGCGGGCGGCGCGATTGCCGGCGCTGCGGATGGTGATCCAGATCGGCGGCCCGGCGGCGTCAGGCACGATCCCGTTCGACGAGATCGCGGGGATGGGCCGGGCCGCGCATCGCAAACGGCTTGCCCAGCTCGGCGCTGTCCTGCAATTCGACGACCCCGTCAACATCCAGTTCACCAGCGGTACCACGGGATCGCCGAAGGGCGTCACGCTGACCCACCACAACATCCTCAACAACGGCTATTTCACCGGACGCGCCATGCGCCTGACCGAACAGGACCGCATCTGCATTCCGGTGCCGCTCTATCATTGCTTCGGCATGGTGATGGGCAACCTCGCCTCGGTCACGCTCGGCGCAACCATGGTCTACCCGGGCGAGGGCTTCGATCCGCTCGCGACGCTGCGCGCGGTCGAACAGGAGAAATGCACCGCGCTGTACGGCGTGCCGACCATGTTCATCGCCGAGCTCGACCACCCCGAGTTCAAGACATTCGATTTGAAGTCGCTGCGCACCGGCATCATGGCCGGCGCGCCCTGCCCGATCGAGGTGATGAAGCGCGTCAACACCGAGATGAACATGCGTGAGGTCACCATCGCCTATGGCATGACCGAGACCAGCCCGGTCAGCTTCCAGAGCGCAACCGACGATCCGCTCGAGCGGCGCGTCTCCACCGTCGGCCGCATTCACCCGCATGTCGAGGTCAAGGTCGTCGACCTCGAAGGCCGGATCGTCAAGCGGGGCGAACGCGGCGAGCTCTGCACCCGCGGCTACAGCGTCATGCTCGGTTATTGGGAGGAGAAGGAAAAGACCGCCGACGTGCTCGACGCCAATGGCTGGATGCACACCGGCGATCTCGCCACCATCGACTCCGCCGGCTATTGCAACATCGTGGGCCGCATCAAGGATCTGGTGATCCGCGGCGGCGAGAACCTTTATCCGCGCGAGATCGAGGAGTTTCTGTACCGCCACCCCAAGATCCAGGACGTGCAGATCTTTGGCGTCGCGGACACCCGTTACGGCGAGGAGCTCTGCGCCTGGATCCGCGTCAGGCCGGGCGAGACGCTGACCGCCGAAGAGGTGCGCGCCTTCTGCGACGGCCAGATCGCCCACAACAAGATCCCGCGCTACGTCGAGTTCGTCGACGAGTTTCCGATGACCGTGACGGGCAAGATCCAGAAATTCGTGATGCGCGATGCGGTGGAGCAGCGGCTGGGGCTAAAGGCGGCGAAGACGGCGTGAGGGGTTGAGTGCTCTCCCTACACGATGGCTGTCATTCCCCGCGCAGGCGGGGAATCCAGTACGCCGCGGCTTCTCGATCGATCACAGCCTGCTCGGAGTACTGGATCGCCCGGTCTTCGCCGGGCGATGACAGCTGAGGATGGCGACTTCGTCTATGCCGTCAGCCCGCGCTGCTGCGCCAGCTCCTTCAGCGACACCAGCGGACGGGCGCCGATGTGCTGGATCACTTCTGCAGCGGCGAGCGCACCGAGCTCGCCGCACTGCTTGTAGGCCAGATTGCGCGCCAGGCCATACAGGAAGCCCGCGGCGAACAGATCGCCGGCGCCGGTGGTATCGACCACCTTGTCGACCGGGAAGGCCGGCGCGGCGACGGCATCTTCAGACGAGACCACCATGCAGCCCTTCTCGCTGCGGGTGACCACGCCGAGATTGACGTCGTTGCGCAGCTGCTTCAGCGCGGTGTCGAAGTCCGAGGTCATGTAGAGCGAATGCAGCTCGGACTCGTTGGCAAAGACGATGTCGACGGTGCCGCCCCGCATCAACGAGAGAAACTCGTCGCGATAGCGGTCGACGCAGAACGAATCCGACAGCGTCAACGCCACCTTGCGCTTGGCATCATGGGCGATCTGGGCCGCCTTGACGAAGGCGTCCTTGGCGTTCTTGGGGTCCCAGAGATAGCCCTCGAGATAGACGATCCCGGCGCCGGCGATCTCGGCCGGGTCGATGTCGGCAGGCGACAGGTCCTGCGCCGCGCCGAGATAGGTGTTCATGGTGCGCTCGCCGTCATCCGTGACGAGGATGTAGGAGCAGCCGGTAGCGGGACCGTCCTTGGCGGCGGGCGTGTTGAAGGCGACGCCGGCGGCGCGGATGTCGTGGACATAGAGCTTGCCGATCTGGTCGTCCTTGACCTTGCCGACATAGGCGGCGCGCGCCCCCAGGCTGCCGATGCCGACGATGGTGTTGGCCGCCGAGCCGCCCGAGACTTCCGTGGCCGGCCCCATGTCCTTGTAGATGGCCGCCGCCCGCGCCTCATCGATCAGGGACATGCTGCCTTTGGCCATGCCGTGCTTGACCAGAAAAGCCTCGTCGGTCCTGACCAGCACGTCGAACAGCGCGTTGCCGATGCCGAGAACGTCATATTTCACGTCAGCCATTCACCTTGATCCTGTTTGGCGGATTGCGAACCCTGCGGAAATCCGCTTCCTGTCAGCCTGAAATCCGGCTTGCGGCCTATCACGCCGGGCCGTGCGCGAGCAAGCAACGGGATGAACTAAAGAGCAATGATCCGCTCCTTCCTGACCGTCTCGACGGGAACACTGGCCTCGCGGCTGCTGGGTTTTGCGCGCGACTCCATGATTGCCGCCCTGTTGGGCACCGGCGCCGTGGCGGACGCGTTCCTGGCGGCCTTCCAGCTCGTCAACGTGGTGCGCCGGCTGCTCAGCGAGGGAGCCCTGAACGCGGCGCTGATCCCGGCCTGGCTGCGGGTGCGCGAGCGCGATGGCGAGACGGCCGCCGCCGCATTCGCCGGACGCATGCTTGGCACGGTCAGCGCAGCCCTGGTCGCGATCTCGATCGTGATCGCGCTGGTGATGCCGCTGATCATCACGGTGATCGCGCCCGGCTTTCTCGGCAGCGCAACGCTCGATCTGGCCGTCGCCAACGCGCGGCTGATGCTGCCCTATCTCGCCTTCGCCGGACCCGTCACGGTGCTGATGGGCCTGCTGAACGCGCAAGGGCGATTTGCCCTCACGGCGTTCTCGCCGCTGCTGTTCAACATCGCGCTGATCGCGGCGATCGCGATGCTGCTCGTCTGGCATGCCGACGCGGGTGTCGCCGCCTGGCTGCTGGCGGCCAGCGTCGGCGTCGCCGGACTGCTGCAACTCGCGATGCTGCTCTCGCAGCGAAGCGCGCGCCTCGCAACGCCGCTGCGCGTCAGCTTCGACGAGGAGATGCGCGGCTTCTTCGCCAAGGCCATCCCCGGCATGATCGCAAGCTCGGGTCCGCAATGGCTGATGGTGGCCGGCGCCATCATCGCATCCGCGACGCCGTCCGCGGTATCCTGGCTCTATTTCGCCAACCGGCTGATCGAGCTGCCGCTCGGCATCGTCGGCGTCGCCATGGGCACCGTGCTGGTGCCGGAGCTGACGCGCGCCGTCGCCAGCTCCGACAGGGAGGCGGTGGTGCATGCCGAATCGCGCGCGCTCGAGCTGGCGGCCGGGCTGGCGCTGCCTGCGACGCTCGGCCTGATGGTGCTGGCCGAGCCGATCGTGCGGCTGCTGTTCGAGCACGGCGCTTTCAGCACTGAAGACAGCATGGCGACCGCGCATGCGCTGATGTGGCTGGCGCTGGGCCTGCCGGCGCACGTGCTGATCAAGGCCCTGTCGCCGGCCTTCTATGCCCGCAGCGACACGATGACGCCGCTTCTCGCCACCGCCAAGGGTTTTGCGGTCGCCGTCGTGCTGGCCGTGCTGCTCGGCCATTTCTTCGGCGCGAGCGGGATCGCGGCGAGCATCGCGGCCGGCGCCTGGAGCAGCGCGCTCTCGCTGCTGCGGAAAGGTGCGGCCGAGTTCGGCTTCTCGGTGGATGCGGCCGCCCGCAACCGGCTGCCGCGGATCGTGCTGGCGGCGGCTGCGATGGGCGCCCTGCTCTGGCTGACCACGGGTCTCGTGCCTTCGGAGGCGCACGGCCTCGTCCGCTTCGTCGTGCTGGGCCTGCAGATCGGGGCCGGCATCGCCGTCTACGGCCTGATGCTGCAGATCCTGGGGGCGGCCTCGTGGCGCGAGGCCGTCAACGCGTTGAAGCAACCCGCTCATTGAATGCGCGCTGACGGCTCTTCACCTCTCCCATCGGGAGAGGTCGATTTGCGCAGCAAATCGGGTGAGGGGAGTAGGTCCCTCGATGGAGCCCACCCCCTTACCCGCGCCTTCGGCGCGACCTCTCCCGATGGAAGAGGTGGAATTGCCCTTGACGGGGCAGCGCCGCTGTTGGAAACGACGGCCGAATACCTATGGGAAGGCTGACCATGCCATTCGTTGAACGGGTCTTTTCGGGCGTCCAGCCGACGGGCAATCTGCACCTCGGCAACTATCTCGGCGCGATCGTCAACTTCGTGAAGATGCAGGAAACCCACAACTGCATCTATTGCGTCGTCGACATGCACGCGATCACGCAGGGCGTCGACGTCTGGGGCGGACCGGCCGAGCTCACGCGCAACACCCGCGAGGTCACCGCGGCGTTCATCGCCGCCGGCATCGATCCCAAGAAGCACATCGTGTTCAACCAGAGCCAGGTCTCGGGCCATGCCGAGCTTGCCTGGATCTTCAATTGCGTCGCGCGCATGGGCTGGCTCGGCCGCATGACCCAGTTCAAGGAGAAGGCCGGCAAGGACCGCGAGAACGCCTCGGTCGGGCTGTTCGACTATCCCGTGCTGATGGCCGCCGACATCCTTTTGTACCGGGCCACACACGTGCCGGTCGGCGAGGACCAGAAGCAGCATCTCGAGCTCTCGCGCGACATCGCGCAGAAGTTCAACAACGACTTCGGCGATTCCATCCGCGCCCAGGGCACCAACGACGGCCTTTTCTTCCCGCTGCCGGAACCTCTGATCACGGGCCCGGCAACGCGCGTGATGAGCTTGCGTGACGGCACCAAGAAGATGTCGAAGTCCGATGCGTCGGACAATTCGCGCATCAATCTGACAGACGATGCCGACACTATCGCGCAGAAGATCCGCAAGGCGAAGACCGATCCGGAGCCGCTGCCGACCGAAGAAAAGGGCCTGGAAGCCCGACCCGAAGCCGACAACCTCGTCGGCATCTTCGCCGCGCTGTCCGGACGCTCCAAGGCCGACGTGCTGCGCGAATTCGGCGCTGGCCAGTTCTCCAGCTTCAAGAACGCGCTGGCGGAGCTGTGCGTGACCAAGCTAGCGCCGATCGCCGGCGAGATGAAGCGCCTCGTCGCCGACCCCGGCCATATCGACGCGATCCTGATCGACGGCTCCGACCGCGCCCGCGCCATCGCCGACGAGACGATGAAGCTGTCCAAGGACATCGTCGGCTTCATCCGCCGGCGCTGAAGACGGTCGGCGCTTGAGCGCCGACCCGCATCTCCCCTCCCCAAGCTTGCGGGAGTGTGGCAGCATGCGCGCCATGCACTCGTCGGGACATGCATGACCAGCAAGCGACTTTGCTTCGAGCCGGGTCACAAGCCCAAATGCCTCGTCGTCGTCGACGACACCGCCGAATGGGATCGCGCGGTCTACTATGCCAGCCGCTGGGCGATTCGCGCCGGCGGCGGCGTGGTGATGCTGCGCATCGTCGAGCCGGAGCAGCAGAGCCAGGAATGGCTGGGGGTCGCCGACATCATGCGCGCCGAGGCCCAGGAAGCCGCCGAAGCCGCGCTCGACCGCGCCGCGGGCCGCGCCAACGGCATCGCCGCGATCACCCCGGAGCGGGTGATCCGCGAGGGCGTGCCGATGGAACAATTGCTCGCCGTGATCGACGAGGACCCCGACATCGCCATGCTGGTGCTCGCCGCCAATCCCGGCGCGGAGGGGCCGGGGCCGCTGGTCGCGCTGCTCGCGCATGCCGTGGGGACGTTCCCAATCCCCGTGACCATCATTTCCGGCGCACTGAGCGACGAAAGCGTGGATTCGCTGTCGTAGCTCGTTTCTTACCCTCCCCTGGAGGGTTAAGATCAACCCACTGATTCTTAAGAACTAATACCTCACTTCCCCTTGATCGTGCGTTCCCCGTCGCCATCTGCTAGGGAAGAGGCAACGCGCCGGCCTTGAACCGGCGACGTCTGGAGAAAACCATGTTCATTCAAACCGAAGCCACCCCCAATCCCGCCACGCTGAAATTCATTCCCGGCCGCGTCGTGGTCGACGGCAGCCCGATGGAATTTTCGAGCCGCGAGGCCGCGACGCGCTCGCCGCTAGCCGAAAAGCTGTTCGAGGTGCCCGGCGTCACCGGCGTGTTCTATGGATCGGATTTCATCACCGTGACCAAGGCGAACGGTGAATGGCAGCAGCTCAAGCCCGCGATCCTCGGTGCCATCATGGAGCACTACATGTCCGGCGCGCCGCTGCTCGCCGACGGCTCGGCGCAAGGCGATGCCGATCTCGACGACGAGGACGAGTTCTTCGACGAGGCCGATGCCGAAACGGTCGACATGATCAAGGACCTGATCGAGACCCGCGTGCGGCCGGCGGTCGCCAATGACGGCGGCGACATCACCTTCCGCGGCTTCAAGGACGGCATCGTCTATCTCAACATGAAGGGCGCCTGCTCCGGCTGCCCGTCATCGACCGCGACGCTGCAGCACGGCATCCAGAACCTGCTCAAGCACTTCGTGCCCGACGTGGTCGAAGTCCGGCCGATGTAAGCGAGCTGCTGTAGGGTGGGCAAAGCGAAGCGTGCCCACCTACTCTCTCGGCGAGAAAGTGGTGGGCACGGCGCAAGAGCGCCTTTGCCCACCCTACGAAATCGGCGCTATCAGAGGCTACGAATCGTGAATGACGAATGGCGGATCGGCGCGTGGTTCGCTAAACTGTCCGCCACTCGCCACTCGCCATTCGCTTTTCCATGCTGATCCTCGCCATCGATACTGCGCTCGACGCCTGCTCCGTCGCGGTGCTCGACACCGAAGCCACCGAGCTCCTTGCGCAGGAGCAGCTGCTGATGAAGCGCGGCCACGCCGAGGCCTTGATGCCGATGATCGCGCGCGTCATGCAATCGGCCAATGTCACCTTCACCACCCTCGACCGCATCGCGGTCACCGTCGGCCCCGGAAGCTTCACCGGCCTGCGCGTCGGCATTTCGGCGGCGCGCGGCCTTGCGCTCGCGGCCGCGCGGCCGGCGATCGGCCTCACCACCTTGTCGGCGTACGCTGCCGCCGTCGTCGGCCAGAGCAAATCCGCGCCGGTGATCTCCGCAATCGATGCGCGGCACGACCATGTCTATTTCCAGATCGTCGCCGGCGACGGCAGCCAGCTGGTGCGGCCGCGCGTTGCTGCCATCGACGAGGCGATCGCGGCCTCGCAGTTCGGCGCGCCGCATCTGGTCGGCAATGCCGCGAACATCCTCGCCGAGCGCTGGCCGAAAGATGGCGAGCAACCGGTCGCGGTCGACACGCAGGCAGCGCCCGATATCGGCTGGGTTGCCTGGCTCGGCGCCGCGGCCGATCCCGCGACAAATCCGGCGCGGCCATTCTACCTGAAGGCCCCCGACGCAAAGCCCGCCGCAGCTCCGCCGTTCGCCGCACACGCTGCAACCCCATGATGGGATGGCTGTCGCAATGGTGGCGCGGCGGCACCGCCGCCGTCGAGCCCGCATCCATGCGCGACGCCGCGCGGCTGGCGCAGCTGCACGGCGCTTCCTTCGCGCGCGGCTGGGGCGAAGGCGAATTCGAGAGCATGCTCAGCGAGCGCAACACGCTGGTGCACCGCTTGCGCCTGGGACGCCGGACCATCGGCTTCGCAATATCCCGGATCGGGGCGGATGAAGCTGAAATCCTCTCGATCGCGGTGGACGAGGCCTATCGCGGCCGCGGCCTCTCCCGCACGCTGCTGATGACCCATCTCGGCCACCTCGCCGGGCGCGGCGTCCGCACAATATTTCTCGAGGTCGAGGAAAACAACCAGCCGGCGCGGCGGCTCTACGCCGGGTGCGGATTCGTGGTGGTCGGACGCCGCGAACGCTACTATAAGCAGCCGAACGGGGAACAATTGAACGCCCTTCTGATGCGGCGTGACTTGTCGTAACATCGGTGGCAGAAAGCGCCCCCTGCCAGGCAGACAAACAATGACCGCACTGAAACCTTCTTCCGCATCCAAGGCGTCCGGCATCGAGGCGCGCTGCGCCGCCACCGGCATGCGCATGACCGAGCAGCGCCGTGTCATTGCCCGCGTGCTCGCGGAAGCGATCGACCACCCCGACGTCGAGGAATTGTACCGGCGTTGCGTCGCCGTCGACGACAAGATCTCGATCTCGACCGTGTATCGCACCGTCAAGCTGTTCGAGGATGCCGGCATCATCGAGCGCCATGACTTCCGCGAGGGCCGCGCGCGCTACGAGACCATGCGCGACAGCCATCACGACCACCTCATCAATCTGCGCGACGGCAAGGTGATCGAGTTCACCTCCGAGGAGATCGAGAAGCTGCAGGCCGAGATCGCCCGCAAGCTCGGCTACAAGCTGGTCGACCACCGGCTCGAGCTCTATTGCGTCCCGCTCGACGACGACAAGCCGACGAATTGATGCACAGTTCTTTCTGCAATCTTTCTTCACCTCTCCCCAACGGGGAGAGGTCGATTTGCGCAGCAAATCGGGTGAGGGGGCACAGGTCCCACGAGAGAGCGAAACCCCTCACCCGGCGCTTCGCCATGGCCGAAGCTTTGCTTCAGCGTATTTCAGTACGGCCGCCAAAGGCGGCCTACGCCTCTCCCGATGGGAGAGGTTGCACCGCCCGTGCGATGAACTGAATGCCCATCGATCTCATCATCTTCGATTGCGACGGCGTGCTGGTGGACAGCGAGGTGATCTCCTGCCGCGCCCATGCCGACGTGCTGACGCGGCACGGCTATCCGATCACCTCGGAGCAAGTGTTCGACCGCTTCCTCGGCCGCTCGACCAAGCAGGCCAATCTTGAGATCGAGACCGAGCTCGGCCGCAAGCTACCCGAGGCCTATCACGGCGATCTCCAGGACGAGCTGTTCCGCGCGTTCGAGGCCGACCTCGAGGCGGTCCGAGGCATCCATGCCGTGCTCGATGTCGTCACGCAACGCGTCTGCGTCGCATCGAGCGGCTCGCACCAACGCATGCGTGTGAGCCTCGGCAGCACCGGACTGTATGAGCGCCTCACGCCGAACATTTTCTCCGCCTCGCAGGTGAAGAACGGCAAGCCTGCGCCGGACCTGTTCCTGTTCGCGGCCAGGGAAATGGGCGTGCCGCCCCAGCGCTGCGTCGTGATCGAGGACAGCCTGGCCGGGATAGCCGGCGCCCGGGCGGCCGGCATGACGGTGTTCGGCTTTTACGGAGGCAGCCATTGCCGCGACGGCTATGCCGAAACGCTGCGCGAGGCCGGCGCCGACCTGCTCTTCGCCGACATGCATCAGTTGCCGGAGCTGGTCCGGCGGGTCGAGGCCGACGCTTTGGCAGGCTGATTCTTGCAGTCGTTCCGGGGCGATGCACAGCATCGAACCCGGACTCTCGCGCGAAATCCCTCGGGATTCCGGGTTCGCGACGGCGTCGCGCCCCGGAATGACGGTTTGGATGACCCATTCGCTGGATTTTCGGCGCTCCAGCCTCTATGTGAAGGCCGTCTCCACCGCCATTTTCGGGTTCCATGACGCCGCCGCGCAAGCTGCACATCAAATCATATGGCTGCCAGATGAACGTCTACGATGCCCAGCGCATGGTGGACACGCTGGCGCCGGAGGGATTCGTGGAGACCGCGAGCGCCGAGGAGGCCGATCTCGTCATCCTCAACACCTGCCATATCCGCGAGAAGGCCTCGGAAAAGGTCTATTCCGAGCTCGGGCGCCTGCGCGTCGCCAAGCAGGAGGCCGCGCGCGGCGGCCGCGCGATGCAGATCGCGGTCGCCGGCTGCGTCGCGCAGGCGGAGGGCGAGGAGATCGTGCGCCGCGCGCCGGTCGTGGACGTCGTGGTGGGGCCGCAGAGCTATCATCATCTGCCGGAGCTCTTGAAGCGCGCCGGCAACGAAGGCCGCGCGATCGAGACCGAATTTCCGGCCGCCGACAAATTCGGCTTCCTGGCCCAGCCGAAGCCCGACGCGATCCGGGCGCGCGGCATTTCCGCGTTCGTCACCGTGCAGGAAGGTTGCGACAAATTCTGCACCTTCTGCGTCGTGCCTTATACGCGGGGCTCGGAAGTCTCGCGCCCCGTCGCCAAGATCGTCGACGACGTGAAGCGGCTCGCCGACAACGGCGTACGCGAGCTCACGCTGATCGGGCAGAACGTCAACGCCTATCACGGCGAGGGGCCCGACGGAAAAACCTGGCCGCTCGGCCGATTGCTCGAGCATCTGGCCAAGATTGCCGGCATCGCGCGGCTGCGCTACTCCACCAGCCATCCCCGCGACGTCGATGACAGCCTGATTGCGGCCCATCGCGATCTCGGTGCCCTGATGCCGTTCGTGCACCTGCCGGTGCAGTCGGGCTCGGACCGGATTCTGGCGGCCATGAACCGCAAGCATACCGCCGCTGATTACCTCAGGGTCATCGACCGTTTCCGCACCGCGCGCCAAGACATTGCTTTTTCATCAGATTTTATCGTCGGCTTCCCCGGCGAGACCGAGCAAGATTTTCTCGCCACCCTCGCGCTTGTCACGCAAATCGGCTACGCTGCGGCTTATTCGTTCAAATATTCCGCCCGGCCGGGAACGCCGGCCGCGGACATGCAGGAGACGGTGTCCCCCGCCGAGATGGACCAGCGATTGGAGCGGCTCCAGGAACTGATCGACAGCCAGCAATCGGCCTTCAACAAGGCCGCGATTGGCTCAACGGTCGACGTGCTGTTCGAACGTCCGGCGCGCAAGGACGGCCAGATCGTCGGCCGCACCGCCTTCCTCCAGCCCGCTCACGTGATGGCCTCGACCGACATCATCGGACAGATCCTGCCGGTGCGGATCGAGAGCCTCGAGCGCTACAGCTTTCTCGGCGAGCTCGCCATTCCGCCCAGCGCGGGCGAGCCCGCTTTATCGCAAGCCAGTGGAGCCTGAACCCTTGCCAAAAAGCGCATCGGATTCGTCTTCGTTCGCTCCCAGCCGCAAATTTGACCGCGACATGCAAGTTCCGCCCGAGACCCAGGTCGTCATCGACTTCGACGACAATCGCGCCGCTTCCGCGCTGGTCGGCCCTTACGGCCAGCATCTGGCGCAGCTCGAGCGGCGGCTCGGCGTCGTCGTCGATTCCAAGGGCAACCACATCACGATCGGCGGCAGCCGCGACGGCTGCGACGCCGCGCGCCGCGTGCTGGAGATGCTCTACGCGCAAGCCGTGAAGGGACAGGATCTCGACCAGGGCGAGGTCGAAGGCGCGATCCGCGCCGTGATCGCCCAAGGCTCGCTGTTCGAGTTCGACGCCAAATCGGCCAAATCGGCCTTCGACAGCATCAACTTGCGCAAGCGCCCGGTGCGCGCGCGCACCGCCGCGCAGGACTCCTACATCCGCGCGCTGAAGCGCCACGAACTGGTGTTCGGCATTGGCCCGGCCGGCACCGGCAAGACCTGGCTCGCAGTGGCGCATGCCGCGCAGCTGTTCGAGCGCAAGGAGGTCGACAAGATCATCCTGTCGCGTCCGGCGGTGGAAGCCGGCGAGCGGCTCGGCTTCCTGCCGGGCGATCTCCGCGAGAAGGTCGATCCTTATCTTCGCCCGATCTACGATGCGCTCTACGACCTCATGGATGCACGCATCGTCGAGCGCGCGCTGCAGACCGGCGAGATCGAGATCGCGCCGCTCGCCTTCATGCGCGGACGCACCCTCACCAACGCCGCCATCATCCTGGACGAGGCGCAGAACACCACGTCGATGCAGATGAAGATGTTCCTGACCCGTCTCGGCGAGAACAGCCGCATGATCGTCACCGGCGATCCGTCGCAGATCGATCTGCCGAACGGCCAGACCTCGGGCCTCGCCGAAGCGACCCGGCTGTTGAACGGCGTCGAGGGCATTGCCCAAGTTCATTTCAAGGCCGAGGACGTGATCCGCCACGAACTCGTGGCGCGGATCGTTGCCGCCTACGAAGGTTCGCCGCAGCGGCCGGCCACCGGCCAATCCTGACGAGGCAACAGCTGGACCCCGGAGGGCGCGGACATTGCGCCTTTTCGTCCCAGACAACATGATGTCCCATCCCAACCTTCCCATGACCGAAGTCCTCGTCGTCGCCGATTGCTGGCAACACGAGCCCGATTCCGAAGCCGTGATCCAGCGCGCGGTCGCGGCCGCCGCCGAGAGCGTCGACGAAGACGTTGCCGCCGCCGAAGTGGCGGTGATGCTGACCGATGACGCCGGCATCCGCACCCTCAACAGCAACTGGCGGGGCATCGACAAACCCACCAACGTGCTGTCGTTTCCCGCACTTCAGCCGGAGGGCGAATGGAAGCCGGGCGATGCGCCGCGCATGCTCGGCGACATCGCGATCGCCTACGAGACCATGCGGCGCGAGGCGGACGAGGAACAAAAGCCGTTCGACCACCATTTGAGCCATCTCGCCGTGCATGGTTTCCTGCACCTGATCGGCTACGATCACGAGAACGACGGCGACGCCGAGGAGATGGAAGCGCTGGAGACCCAGATCCTGGCGCAGCTTGGAATTCCCGATCCCTATGCAGATCGCGCGGGGACGCACTGAGATGCCCGATTCCGACCCGGTCCAGGACAACCCGCGCAACACGGCCAATTTGCCGGCCGTGGTGACGCCGGGCGAGGTGATGCGCCCGGCCGCCGATGGCTGGCTGCTGCGCGCCATCCGCACGCTGTTCGGCTGGAAGGCGGGATCGGTGCGCGACGACCTCCAGGTCGTGCTCGATGCGACGACGCCCGGCGATTCCGGTTTCTCCGCGGTCGAGCGCACCATGCTGCGCAACATCCTCGGCCTGCACGAGCGCCGCATCGCCGATGTCATGGTGCACCGCGCCGACGTCGTCGCGGTGAAGCGGGACATCCCGCTCGGCGAGTTGATGGACCGCTTCGAGAGCGCCGGCCATTCGCGCCTCGTGGTCTACAACGAGACGCTCGACGATCCCGTCGGCATCGTCCACATCCGCGACCTGCTCGCCTTCATGACTGCGCGCGCCCGGGTCTCGGAAGCCACCAAGACCAAGCGCAAGAAGCCGCTGCCGGCCGGGCTCGACCTGCGCGCCGTCGATCTCGCGATGCCGCTCGAGGAAGCCCACATCATCCGCAAGCTGCTCTACGTGCCGCCGTCGATGCGGGCGATCGACCTGCTCGCGCAGATGCAGGCCACGCGCATTCACCTCGCGCTGGTGGTCGACGAATATGGCGGCAGCGACGGGCTGGTGTCGCTCGAGGACATCGTCGAGCAGATCGTCGGCGAGATCGACGACGAGCACGATAGCGACGAGCCGCCTTCGATCGTGCGCCTGCCCGACAACGCCTTCATCGCCGATGCCCGCGCCAGCCTCGACGACGTCCGCTCGGTGATCGGCGAGGATTTCGTCACCGGAGAAGCCGGCGAGGAGGTGGAGACGCTGGGCGGCTATCTCGTCAGCTTCGTCGGGCGCCTGCCGGTGCGCGGCGAGGTGATCTCGGGCCCCGGCACCTACGAGGTCGAGGTGCTCGATGCCGATCCGCGTCGCGTCAAGCGGCTGCGCATCTCGACGCGGAAGGAGCGTCCCACGCCGCGGACCCAGCGCGAGAGAAGCCGCCGCGAGGCCGCGCCGGACAGCAGCCAGCCGCCGGCCGGCGACACGCCCAGCCCGCCGCCGAGCGACGGGACCAGCCAGCAGTGAGTCCGTTCCAACGACTTCGGCAGATCGCGCTTGCCATCATCCTCGCCTGGGGCTGGAAGCGCGCGGTCATCGCCATGGGATGCGGAGCGCTGTCGGTGCTGGCACTGGCGCCGTTCAACCTCTTCCCCGTGCTGTTCATCACCTTCCCGGTGCTGGTCTGGCTGATCGACGGCGCCGGCGCCGGCCGATATGGCGGCGTCCCCGCCGCCGCGTTGACCGGCTATTGGTTCGGGCTCGGCTATTTCGTGCCCGGGCTCTACTGGATCGGCTACGCCTTCTTCGTCGACGCCGATATATTCGCCTGGCTGACGCCGTTCGCCGTGCTCGGCCTGCCGGCCTATCTGTCCATCTTCACGGCGATCGGCTTTGCGCTGGCGCGCCTGCTCTGGACCAAGAACGCCACGCGCGTGCTTGCGCTCGCAGCAAGCCTCACCGTCAGCGAGTGGCTGCGCGGCCACGCGCTGACCGGCTTCCCCTGGAACGCGTTCGGCTATGCATTGTCCGAGCCGGCGCCGCTGGCGCAGACGGCGTCGCTGATCGGCCTGTGGGGCATGACGTTCCTGGCGGTTGCGATCTTCGCGAGCCCGGCGACGCTGATCGACCGCACGCCCGATCGCCGCCTGCCATGGCGCGTGCCGGCGGCGGCCATTGGGCTCCTGCTTGTGATGAGCGTTTTCGGCGCGATCCGCCTGTCGCTGCATCCGACCACGATGGTCGCGGGCGCCAAGCTGCGCCTGATGCAGCCGAACCTGCAGCAGGACGCGAAGTTCAACTACGCCGCCAAGACGGAGGTGATGAAGAAATATCTGGCGCTGTCGGACCGCGCCTCGGGCCCGCAATCGACCGGGGTGCGCGACGCCACCATCCTGATCTGGCCGGAATCCGCCTTTCCGTTCTTCCTGACCCGCGAAGCCGACGCGATGGCGCAGATCGCCGATCTTCTTCCGAAAGGCACCGTGCTGATCACGGGCTCGGTCCGCGCGCCCGACCTGCCGCCCGGCAAGCCGATCACGCGTGCCTACAATTCGATCTATGTCATCGACCACGACGGCAGCGTGCTGGCCGTGTACGACAAGTTGCATCTGGTGCCTTTCGGCGAATTTCTTCCCTACCAGTCGTTGATGGAGAAGCTCGGATTCGAGCAACTGACGCGTGTGCGCGGCGGCTTCATTCCCGGCACGGTACGGCATGCGCTGCAGGTCCCCGGCGCACCGCCCGCTCTGCCGCTGATCTGCTACGAAGCGATCTTTCCCGGCGAAGTGGCCGGTCGCAGCGAACGTCCCGGCTGGATCGTGAACCTCACCAATGACGGCTGGTTCGGCATCTCGACCGGCCCCTATCAGCATCTGGAGCAGTCGCGCATGCGCGCGATCGAACTCGGATTGCCGCTGGTCCGCTCCGCCAATACCGGCATCTCCGCGGTGGTCGATCCTGTGGGCCGCATCGTTTCCAGCCTCGGACTTGGAATCGAGGGCATTTTGGATGCAAATCTGCCCGCCGCGATCCCGCCGACCGTCTACGCGCGGGTGGGCGATGCGCCCGCAGCCATGCTCGTCGCGCTGGCCGTGTTTCTGGCCCTCCGCCGACGCGTCAGCAAGCGGCAGAGCTGATCGCGCCGTCGCTGCGGAGGTAGCCGGAAACTTTTGACAACCGTAGTCCCACGGTTGACAGACTGCATGCGGGCTCCCCATTCTGCCCCGGCTGCAAAAAGACAGCGGTGCGTTGCTAAATTTCTCCGCAATGTTTCCCAATAACAGGGTTTGATTTGACGTTGCTTGCACCTGAGGCACTGCGATTGATTGCGCTGAAGGTGGTGTTTGGAGGGCTGAGGAAATGTCGAAAGCGCCCAACCCTGTTGACAAATATGTCGGCAGTCGCGTGCGTATGCGCCGCATCATGTTGGGCATGAGCCAGGAAAAGCTCGGTGACGCTTTGGGCCTGACTTTCCAGCAGATCCAGAAATACGAGAAGGGCACCAACCGGGTCGGCGCGAGCCGCATCCAGCAGATCGCCGAAATTCTGCAGGTGCCGGTGTCGTTTCTGTTCGAGGGCGGTCCGAGCGGCGTGCCGGGGCCGGATGGCTTCAGCGAAGGCGCCTCGCCCTCTTACGTCTCGGATTTTCTCGCGACCTCCGAGGGCCTCGCCTTGACCAAGGCGTTCACGCGAATCACCGATTCGAAGATGCGCCGCTCGATCGTCGATCTCGTCGAGCAGATCGCGGCCCGGGAAGGTCCCGACAAGCGCTGACGCGCCGTCGCGATGGCGATTTGAGACCGCGTGAAATCTGGCCTATGTCGTCATTTGTGGCCGCGCTTTGTCGTGCGTCCGCTTCGATGATGCGATTCAAGGGCACAGATGCAGTCATGGCCAGCACCAATTGGTTCGATTCCCAAACTATCCTCGACGGCATCCGCCGCTGGGTCGAGATCGAGACACCGACGGAAGCGCCTGAGCAGGTCAACAAGCTGGTCTCCGTCGTCGCGGAGCAATATCGCGACTTGCCCGTCAGGCTCGAGCGCGTCGCCGGTGTCGGCGGCTGCGGAGACCATCTCCTGGCGCGTTCGACCTGGGGCCAGGACCAGCCGGGCATTCTGGTGCTGAGCCACCTCGATACGGTCCATCCCATGGGATTCATCGAACGCCTGCCGTTCAAGGTCGAAGGCGACGTCGCCTTCGGCCCCGGCATCTACGACATGAAGGGTGGCGCCTACATCGCCCATCACGCGTTCGGCGCGCTGTGTGCGACGGCCGATCGCTCGCCGCTCGGCATCACGCACCTGTTCACCTCCGACGAGGAGATCGGCAGCCCGACCTCGCGTGCGCTGATCGAGCAGGAAGGACGCAAGGCCAGATACGTGCTGGTGACGGAGCCGGCGCGCGACGGCGGCAAGATCGTCACCGGACGGAAGGGCGTCGGCCGCTTCCGCGTGTTCGTCAAGGGCGTGCCGGCGCATGCCGGCTCGCGGCCCGAAGACGGCCGCAGCGCCGTCCGCGAGCTCGCCAACGTCATCCTGGCGCTGGAAGGGATGAACGACCTCGCCCGTGGCGTCTCCGTCAATGTCGGCGTGGTGCGCGGCGGCACGCGCCCCAACGTCACGCCGGAAGAGGCCTATGCCGAAGTCGACCTGCGCGTGCTGAGCCTCGCGGACGCTGACGAGTTCGTCGGCAGGATCCTCGCGCTGACCTCGAAAACCGACGGCGTCACCGTCACCGTCACAGGCGAGCTCAACCGTCCGCCCTACGAAAAGAGCAATGCGGGCGCCGCGCTGTTCGAGCACGCGAAGACGCTCGCCGGCGAGATCGGCTTCGAGCTGATCGATACGCACACCGGCGGCGGCTCGGACGGCAATTTCACCGCCCCGCATACCGCAACGCTGGACGGGCTCGGCGTCGACGGCAAGGGCGCCCATACCCATTATGAGCAGCTCTACGTCTCCTCGCTTGCGCCGCGCGCGCGGCTGCTCCATCGCCTGTATCAGACGCTGCGATGAGCGAACGCAAATCAGATCCCGGTCGCGACGACAGCGAGCGCGCCTTCTTCGGGCGCCGCAAGGGCCACAAGCTCAGGCAGCACCAGGCCGAGCTGGTCGATCATCTGCTGCCGCATCTCGCGCTCGACATCCACACTGAGACGCCGGCGGACGTCCGCGCGATCTTTGGCGCCGGGACCGAAGATGCGCGGCTCGAGATCGGCTTCGGCGGCGGCGAGCATCTTGCGGCCGAGGCGCAGAAATTCGCCACGACCGGCTTCGTCGGCTGCGAGCCCTATGTCAACGGCATGGCGAAGATCCTCGCGCAGATCGAGGCCGCCAATATCGGCAATATCCGCCTGTTCGCGGGCGATGCCGCCGAGCTGCTGGCCTGGTTGCCCGAGGCATCGCTGTCGCGGATCGACCTGATCCACCCCGATCCCTGGCCGAAGCGGCGGCACTGGAAGCGGCGCTTCGTCCAGGACCGCACCATCGCGGCGATGGCGCGCGTGCTGAAGCGAGGCGGCGAATTCCGCTTCGTCTGCGATATCGACGATTACTGCGCCTGGACGCTGTCGCATCTTGCGCGCTCGCAGGACTTCGTCTGGCTTGCCGAACGCGCCGACGACTTCAGGCAGCCATGGGCCGGCTACACCATGACGCGCTACGGCCGCAAGGCCGCGCGCGAGGGACGCAAGGCGGCCTACCTGCGGTTCAAGCGAGTTTAGATCGTCTGCCGGTTGCGCCAGAAATTCACGACGCGCTCGGCGGTCGTCGGCATCAGGCGCGTGAAGTTCGCGCGCGCGGCCTCGATGTCGGCATCCGCCGGAATACGATGCGGACCGTACCAGAGCAGGATGAGCGCGCGCACCGTGGGCCAGCCCAGATTCAGCACGCGTCCAACGATGAGAATCGGATCGTAGCGGTCGCCCGAGATCAGGCGGTCGAGAATCGCGAGGCGGACGCCGGACATCGCCGAGAGCGTTGCGATCGATTCCTCGTATTTGTTCGCCTTGGCGAAGCCGAGCAGCGCGCTTTCGCCGAGATGGCCCTCGCGATGCAGGGAGAGCACCGTGCGCTGGGCCGCCGAGAAATCGCGCCGGGGTCCGGGCGGCAGCGCGGCTTCCTCGATCGCCGCCATTGCGCGCTTGATCTCGGCCTGGCGTGCGAGATCGACCACGGTGGAAAGGCGCCGGCGGATGACGTCGAGCGTCCCGCCGAGAAGCTCCTTCAGGTTCTCGCCCGAAAGGTCGGTGCGCTGGCCGATCTTGAGCGTCAGCACGCCGTCCCGCGCCGCGCGCTTGATCATCTCGGAATAGCTGCCGGGCGAGAATGCCGCGCCGGCATTGCCGGCGGCGCGGCGCACCACATCGCGATCGCCGCGCTCGACCAGCACATCGGTGATTGCAGGCGACAATGTCGGGCGTTCCGTCATCGCCAGCAGATGGCTCTGGCCCTTCAGGCGCGCGATCTCGACCAGGGCGGTGTCATCGAGCACGGGCGAGCGGCGCAGCACGGGACCCGCCACCATGATTTCGTTTTCGCGCGCGAGCTGGTTGATCAGATGCGGCGGCGCGTTGTTCAAATGCGAGAAGCGCTCGGCGAGGTCGGCGCGCGAGGCAAGCTCCGCATGCGGGACGAGATCGATCAGGAGGTTGTCGAAGAGATCGATGAGCTCGGGACGAAGATTGGCGGAATCCTGGAAGAACAATTCGGAGATGGCGCGCGCAATCTCGCCGCGCCGCCGCGGATCGCCGCGTTTGACGATATCGTCCAGTCCGGGAATGAGCGACGTGGCAACGGTCATGAAAACGCAACTCGATCAGGGCACGCCGCGGGTGCGCCCTTGGTCCAAGCCGCCCCACAATCGGGGAATTTAGCCGCCCCGGGTGAAGGAAGCGTTGCCGCAGGACGGTCGCGGAACGGCGCAAAAAGGCCCCGTTCCCCCGCAATGGGCCTTGTCCGGGCGGGGGGAAAGCGCTATATCAGCGCCAATTCATCTTCTCATACGATCCGCGTAGTGAGAGTGGGCCCGAAAGGACCCGCTCTTTTTTATTACCGGAACGCGGCGTGGCGGAAGATGCGGCCCGACCCGTGTCGGGGACATTCCGAAGCGGGCTTTGAAATCTTAACCAAGCCTTAACCATCGAGCGCCTGATCCTGGACATGACCGAACCGAACCCTGGTTCCACGGACGCCGAATTGCTGGCCGAGCCGAGACTCGTGGTCGAGCCGGGCGTGGCGGCACGGGTGTCCGCGGTCGCAGCGCCCGTGCTGGAAGGCATGGGATATCGCCTGGTGCGGATCCGCATTTCCGGCGAGGCCGGCTGCACCGTGCAGATCATGGCCGAGCGGCCGGACGGCTCGATGCAGCTCGAAGATTGCGAGGCGATCTCGCGGGCGCTCTCCCCCGTGCTCGATGTCGCCGACCCCATCGATCGCGCCTACCGGCTGGAAATTTCATCGCCGGGGATCGACCGTCCGCTGGTCCGCCGCTCCGATTTCGAACGCTATGGCGGCCATCTGGTGAAGATCGAGATGGCGGTTGCCCATGAGGGACGCAAGCGGTTCCGCGGCACGCTCGGCGCCGTCGAGGGCGACCGCGTGCATCTGCGTCGCGACGACGTCAAGCCGGGCGACAATCCCGACGTGCTCCTGACCATGGAGGATATCGGCGAGGCCCGGCTGGTGCTGACCGACGAGCTGATCGCCGAATCCATGCGCCGCGGCAAGGCCGAGGAGCGCAAGATGCGCAGGGATCTCGGCCTGGAGCCGCCGGCTCCTCCGCATGCCGAGATCAGCGCGAAGATCACCAAGAACACCAAGCCGAAAAAGAAACCGGCTCCGACCAACACGAAGAAACATCGCCTTGCCGCCGAACGCGCGCGGCGCGGCGAGACCGATCCTGACCAAGGAGACTAGCCATGGCAGTCAGCGCCAATCGACTTGAATTGCTCCAGATCGCCGACGCCGTTGCGCGCGAGAAATCGATCGACCGCGGTATCGTCATCGCGGCGATGGAGGACGCCATCGCCAAGGCCGCGCGCGCCCGCTACGGCAGCGAGACCGACGTTCACGCCGAGATCGACCCGAAGAAGGGCGAGCTGCGGCTGTCGCGCCACATGCTGGTGGTCGACAAGGTCGAAAATCATTCCAACCAGATCTCGCTGGTCGACGCGCAGCGCGCCAATCCCGGCGCCCAGGTCGGCGACACCATCGCCGACACCCTGCCGCCGCTGGAATATGGCCGCATTGCCGCGCAATCGGCCAAGCAGGTGATCGTGCAGAAGGTGCGCGAGGCCGAGCGCGACCGGCAATACCAGGAATTCAAGGACCGCATCGGCGACATCGTCAACGGCGTCGTCAAGCGCGTCGAATATGGCAGCGTGATCGTCGATCTCGGCCGCGGCGAAGCCATCATCCGCCGCGACGAGATGCTGCCGCGCGAAGTGTTCCGCAACGGCGACCGCGTCCGCGCCTACATCTTCGACGTCCGCCGCGAAACCCGCGGTCCGCAGATCTTCCTCTCCCGCACCCATCCG
This sequence comes from Bradyrhizobium sp. WBOS08, assembly GCF_024585125.1. NCBI lineage: Bacteria > Pseudomonadati > Pseudomonadota > Alphaproteobacteria > Hyphomicrobiales > Nitrobacteraceae > Bradyrhizobium > Bradyrhizobium sp. WBOS08. The sequence goes on from NZ_CP028988.1 coordinate 2,671,620, forward strand.
CAGTTCATGGCGAAGCTGTTCGCGCAGGAAGTGCCGGAGATCTACGACGGCATCGTCGAGATCAAGGCGGTCGCCCGCGATCCGGGCTCGCGCGCGAAAATCGGCGTGATTTCCCGCGATTCCTCGGTCGATCCGGTCGGCGCCTGCGTCGGCATGCGCGGCTCGCGCGTGCAGGCCGTGGTGAACGAATTGCAGGGCGAGAAGATCGACATCATCCCCTGGTCGCCTGACATCGCGACCTTCGTGGTCAACGCGCTGGCGCCGGCCGAAGTGTCCAAGGTCGTCATCGACGAGGACCGCGAGCGCATCGAGGTCGTCGTGCCCGACACCAACAACCAGCTTTCGCTGGCGATCGGCCGCCGCGGCCAAAACGTGCGTCTGGCCTCGCAGCTCACCGGCTGGGACATCGACATCCTGACCGAGCAGGAGGAATCGGAGCGCCGCCAGGCCGACTTCGAGAACTCCACCCGCGTCTTCATGGAATCGCTCAACGTCGACGAAGTGGTCGGCCAGCTGCTGGCGTCCGAGGGCTTCACCTCGGTCGAGGAACTCGCCATGGTGGACCTCAAGGAGCTCGCCAGCATCGAGGGCTTCGACGAGGAGACCGCGCAGGAGCTCCAGAGCCGTGCCCGCGAATATCTCGAGCAGCAGGAAGCCGAGATCGAGGCGAGGCGCAAGGAGCTCGGTGTCGAGGACGCCGTCAAGGACGTGCCCGGCGTCACCTCCAAGATGCTGGTGAAGTTCGGCGAGAACGACATCAAGACGGTCGAGGACCTCGCCGGCTGCGCCACCGACGATCTGGTCGGCTGGACCGAGCGCAAGGAAGGCGGCGAGCCCACCAAACATCCGGGCGCGCTCGACGGCATCGATATCTCCCGCGACGATGCCGAAGCCATGATCATGCAGGCCCGCGTCAAGGCCGGCTGGATCACCGAGGCCGATCTCGCCAAGCCCACCGAGGAGGCTGAGGCGACCGAAGATCAGCCGGCTTAAGGGCAAGGAGAATGTCGCCCGGATGCTTGCAGACACTGACCTCGAACTTGACCATGGCCCGCGGACCGAAAGGTCCGCGACCATGCGGATGTGCGCTGTCAGTCGGCAAGTCCGGCCGATCGACGAGCTGATCCGTTTCGTCGTTTCGCCGCAGGGTGAGGTAGTTCCGGATCTCAAGCGCAAGCTGCCCGGACGCGGCATGTGGCTCACCGCCTCCCGCGGGGTGGTTGCGGAAGCGGTACGGCGTCACCAATTTAGCAAGGCCTTCAAGCGCGAGCTGCGGCCCCCTCAGACGCTTCCTGCCGACATCGAGACGCTTCTGGTTCGGAGCGTGACGGAAGCCCTTGGGATCGCCGCCAAGGCCGGCCAGATCGTGACCGGCTTCGGCAAAGTCGAGAGCGCCCTGAGGGAAGGCACGGTCGAGGTCCTGATCCACGCCAGCGACGGGGCCGCGGACGGAATCCGCAAATTGGACATGCTGGCACGTCAAAATGCCGGGAATCGCGGCGCCAAGCCGCAGATTCCCGTCGTCACCGCGCTGAAATCGGTAGAATTGGATTTGGCACTGACCCGGTCAAATGTGATACATGCTGCCGTGCTCGCGGGCCCGGCGAGCAAGTCATTCCTGTCACGTAGCCAGATGCTGGTCCGATACCGGATGGCGGACGATGACAAGACTGCCGAAGAGCACGGCCAGGATTTCTGAGCGACAACGACGACCCGATTGGACGGTGCGGCAACGCACAACACTGATAAATCAGGATTAGGACTGCTGAATGGTTGATACCAAGACCCCTGGCGACAAGAAGCTGAGCGTTCCGAGCAAGACGCTATCGCTCAAGCCGCGCGTCGAAACGGGCACTGTGCGCCAGAGCTTCAGCCATGGCCGCAGCAAGCAGGTCGTGGTCGAGAAGCGCGGCAAGCGCCGCATCGACGGCACCCCCGAGCCGCAGGCTGCCGAGGTGGCAAAGCCCGCGCCGGCCGCGCCCACGCCCGCCCCGTCGCGTCCCGCGCCGCCGCGCAACGCCGGCTCCGGCGTGGTGCTGCGCACGCTGACCGAGGACGAACGCTCCGCCCGCGCCAGCGCGCTGGCCGATGCCAAGGTGCGCGAAGTCGAGGAGCGCCGCCAGGCCGAGGAAGAGGCCCAGCGCCGCGCGGTTCGCGAAGCCGCCGAACGCGCCGAGCGCGAGGCCGCCGAATCCCGCCGCAAGGCCGAGGAAGAGCGCCACCGCCACGAGGACGAGGCCAAGCGCAAGGCCGAGACCGAGGCCAAGAAGCGTTTCGGCGAAGGCGAGCAGCCGCAATCCGCCCCGCGCGCCGCCGCGGCGGCCCCGGCCGCGGCAACATCGCGGCCCGGAGCGCCCGCAGCGCGAACCGGAACCGCGCCAGCACGCCCGGGAGCGACGACAACGCGTCCCGGAACCAGCACGCAGCGGCCGGCCGGCGGACCGCTCGGTCGCGCACCCGCGGTCGCGGCCGGACCCGACGAGGACGACGGTCCGCGCCAGATCCGTCGTGGTCCCGGCGGCGCCGCGCGTCCTGCGGCGGCTCCCAAGACCACCCACAAGCCCGGCCCGCAGAAAGAGCGCGGCCGCCTGACGGTCGTCACCGCGCTCAATGCCGACGAAGTCCGCGAGCGTTCGATCGCCTCGTTCCGCCGCCGCACCCAGCGCCTGAAGGGCCACGCCTCGAACGAGCCCAAGGAGAAGCTGATCCGCGAGGTGGTCATCCCGGAAGCGATCACCATCCAGGAACTCGCCAACCGCATGGCCGAACGCGCGGTCGACGTCATCCGCATGCTGATGAAGCAGGGCGCGATGCACAAGATCACCGACGTGATCGACGCCGACACCGCACAGCTGATCGCCGAAGAGCTCGGCCACACCGTCAAGCGCGTTGCCGCATCGGACGTCGAGGAAGGCCTGTTCGACACCGTCGACGATTCCACCGACACCGAGACGCGCTCGCCGGTGGTGACCGTGATGGGTCACGTCGACCACGGCAAGACCTCGCTGCTCGATGCGCTCCGTCACGCCAACGTGGTCTCCGGCGAAGCCGGCGGCATCACCCAGCATATCGGCGCCTATCAGGTGGTATCGCCCGAGAGCGGCAAGAAGATCACCTTCATCGACACGCCCGGCCACGCCGCGTTCACCGCGATGCGCGCCCGCGGCGCCAAGGTCACCGACATCGTCGTGCTGGTGGTCGCGGCCGATGACGGCGTGATGCCGCAGACGGTCGAAGCCATCAATCACGCCAAGGCCGCGCGTGTGCCGATCATCGTTGCCATCAACAAGATCGACAAGCCCGACGCCAAGCCCGAGCGCGTGCGCACCGAGCTGCTCCAGCACGAGGTGCAGGTCGAATCCTTCGGCGGCGACGTCGTCGACGTCGAAGTGTCCGCCAAGAACAAGACCAATCTCGACAAGCTGCTCGAGATGATCGCGCTCCAGGCCGACATCCTCGACCTCAAGACCAATTCGGAGCGCCCGGCCGAGGGCACCGTGATCGAGGCCAAGCTCGACCGCGGCCGCGGCCCGGTCGCGACCGTGCTGGTCCAGCGCGGCACGCTTCGCGTCGGCGACATCATCGTCGCAGGCGCCGAGATGGGCCGCGTCCGCGCGCTGATCTCCGATCAGGGCGAGACCGTGCAGGAGGCAGGTCCGTCGGTGCCGGTCGAAGTGCTCGGCTTCAACGGTCCGCCGGAAGCCGGCGATCGTCTCGCCGTGGTCGAGAACGAAGCCCGCGCCCGCCAGGTCACCAGCTACCGCGCGCACCAGAAGCGCGAGAACGCGGCGGCCTCGATCTCCGGCATGCGCGGCTCGCTCGAGCAGATGATGTCGCAATTGAAGACCGCGGGCCGCAAGGAATTCCCGCTGATCATCAAGGCCGACGTGCAGGGCTCGCTGGAAGCGATCCTCGGCTCGCTGGAGAAGCTCGGCACCGACGAAGTCGCAGCCCGCATCCTGCATGCCGGCGTCGGCGGCATCTCGGAATCCGACGTGACGCTGGCCGAAGGCTTCAACGCCGCGATCATCGGCTTCTCGGTTCGCGCCAACAAGGAAGCCGCTGCGGCCGCCAAGCGCAACGGCATCGAGATCCGCTACTACAACATCATCTACGATCTCGTGGACGACGTGAAGAAGGCGATGAGCGGCCTGCTCGCGCCGACCTTGCGCGAAACCATGCTCGGCAATGCCGCCATCCTGGAGATCTTCAACATCTCCAAGGTCGGCAAGGTCGCCGGCTGCCGCGTCACCGACGGTACCGTGGAACGCGGCGCCAATGTGCGCCTGATCCGCGACAACGTCGTCGTGCACGAGGGCAAGCTGTCGACGCTGAAGCGCTTCAAGGACGAGGTGAAGGAAGTCCAGTCCGGTCAGGAATGCGGCATGGCCTTCGAGAACTACCACGACATGCGTGCCGGTGACGTGATCGAGTGTTACCGCGTGGAGACGATCCAGCGCTCCCTGTAAGTCCAAATCTTACCGAAGCGCCCGGATCTTTTTGAACTGAAATTGCGGGAGTGCGATGGCCGGATTTTTTCCGGCCATCCACCCCTCTTCGTTTCAACAGGACAGATGACGATGCCCGTGTCCCGAGCACGGGCATGACGAGGTGATTTCGAGAATGCCACGCCATCATCAGAAAAAGAGTTCCGCACCCGGCGGCGGCTCGCAGCGCCAGTTGCGCGTCGGCGAGCAGGTTCGCCACGCGATGGCCGATATTCTGGCGCAAGGCAACGTGCATGATGCGGATCTCGAAGGTCACATCATCACCGTGCCGGAGGTGCGGATGTCGCCCGACCTGAAGCTCGCGACGGTCTACGTGATGCCGCTCGGTGGCCGCGACACCGAGGTCGTCCTCGCTGCGCTCGCACGCAACAAGAAGTTCCTGCGCGGCGAAGTCGCGCGGCGCGTTAACCTCAAATTTGCACCCGACATTCGCTTCCGCGTCGACGAACGATTCGACGAAGCGGAACGGATCGAGAAGCTTTTGCGAACACCTGCGGTGCAGAAGGATCTGGAACAGGATCCGGAGACGGATCGGGAAGAAGAACGATGACGATGGACCCGGCTCACGACACGATCAGCGGCGAACAGGCCGATCAGCGCGACGTGCAGAAAAATAATCTTGCGGACGACAATTTCGCAGGCTTGGGCGGCAATTCGGAGCCGCATCACGAGCCGCGCCGTGTCAACAACGATCCGCGCGCCAAGCAGCAGAAGGGCAACCAGGTCCGCCGCGACCGGCGCGACGTCCACGGCTGGGTCGTGCTCGACAAGCCGATCGGCATGACCTCGACGCAGGCGGTTGCGGTGCTCAAGCGCCTGTTCAACGCCAAGCGTGCCGGCCACGCCGGCACGCTCGATCCGCTCGCCTCGGGGGGCTTGCCGATCGCGCTCGGGGAGGCCACCAAGACCGTTCCCTTCGTCATGGACGGGCGCAAGCGCTATCAGTTCACGGTGTGCTGGGGCGAGGAGCGCGACACCGACGACATCGAGGGCCGGGTGACCGCGACCTCCGAGCAGCGCCCGACCCGGGAGGCCATCCTGGCCCTGCTGCCCCGCTTCACCGGGGTGATCGAGCAGATCCCGCCGCGCTATTCCGCAATCAAGGTCCAGGGCGAGCGCGCCTACGACCTCGCCCGCGACGGCGAGGTCGTGGAACTGCCCCCCCGTCCGGTCGAGATTCACCATTTAACCCTTGTAGATCAACCGGATAGCGACCATGCCGTGTTCGAGGCCGAATGCGGCAAGGGCACCTATGTCCGCGCGCTGGCCCGCGATATGGGCCGGATTCTCGGCACTTTTGGCCATATCTGCGCGCTCAGGCGGACCCTGGTCGGCCCATTTGGCGAAAACGACATGATTCCGCTGGATCAGCTGGAGGCTTTGTGCGATAGAGCCGCGTCCGGCGAGGGCAGCCTCGCCGACGCGCTTTTGCCCGTTGAGACCGCGCTGGACGACATCCCGGCACTGGCCGTCACTCGGGCTGATGCGGCAAGGCTCCATCGGGGCCAGGCCGTTTTGTTGCGCGGACGGGATGCGCCCACTTGTAGCGGCACAGTCTATGTCACGGTGGCAGGCCGGCTTCTCGCGCTTGCTGAAGTCGGCAATGGCGAAATCATCCCCAAGCGTGTGTTCAACCTGACCGGCCTGACTGCCAGCCCCGGTCGCAACGAGAGAAATTGACGATGTCGATTGCCGCAGAACGCAAAGCGGAAGTCATCAAGACGAATGCCACCAAGGCCGGCGACACCGGCTCGCCCGAGGTTCAGGTCGCGATCCTGTCGGAACGCATCAACAACCTCACCAGCCATTTCAAGACCCACGTGAAGGACAACCATTCGCGTCGCGGCCTCTTGAAGCTGGTCTCGACCCGCCGCTCGCTCCTCGACTATCTCAAGAAGAAGGACGAGGCGCGGTACAAGGCGCTGCTCGAGAAGCACAATATTCGTCGTTAAGAGTTCCTGCGCGCGCCCTTGGCGCGCGTTTTCGCACGCGGTTTCGAACGAAGGCGCTTATTTTGAGCTTTTTTTGATCGAGGCTGCGCGCGCGTCGAATGCGGGCCCAAAGCGCGATAAGAATCGCACTTTGGTTGGTTGTTTGAGCATGATCTTTACGGAAAACCGCTTCACACTTTTCCGGATCATGCTCGAGTGACGGCCGGCATCCGGGGCATGAAGGGCGAAGACCGAAGGTTCGGTGTTCGCGTTCGTGCCGACTGACAGTCCAGCAGCAATCCGGCGGCTGGGCACAACGGGCAAGGCGCCCGTATGACCCGAAAGGATGGACGCCATCCGACATCCAAAAACCATGGCAGGATCGCAGGACGCTGATCATCCGCTCAGATCAGCGTCCCGCAATCTTGCGCATGGTTTTTGTTTTTCGAGAGCCGTCCCCTCTTTCGAGAACCCATGAAAGAAGACCTCTATGTTCAATAAGCATTCAGTCGAGATCGACTGGGGCGGACGCCCTCTCAAGCTGGAAACCGGCAAGATCGCCCGCCAGGCCGACGGCGCCGTCGTCGCCACCTATGGCGAGACCGTGGTGCTTGCCACCGTCGTCGCGGCGAAGGCGCCGCGCGAAGGCGTCGACTTCCTGCCCCTGACCGTCGACTACCAGGAGAAGACCTACGCCGCGGGCCGCATTCCCGGCGGCTATTTCAAGCGCGAGGGCCGTCCGACCGAGAAGGAGACGCTGGTCTCCCGCCTCATCGACCGCCCGATCCGCCCGCTGTTCGTCGACGGCTGGCGCAACGAGACCCAGGTGATCGCCACCGTGCTGTCGCACGACATGGAGAACGATCCCGATATCGTCGCGCTGGTGGCCTCGTCCGCCGCGCTGACCCTGTCCGGCGCGCCGTTCAAGGGCCCGATCGGCGCAGCCCGCGTCGGCTTCGTCAATGACGAATATGTGCTCAACCCGACGCTCGACGAGATGGTCGACACCCAGCTCGACCTCGTCGTCGCCGGCACCGCCGACGCCGTCCTGATGGTGGAATCGGAGGCCAAGGAGCTGAACGAAGACATCATGCTCGGCGCGGTGATGTTCGGTCACCGTCACTTCCAGCCGGTGATCAACGCCATCATCGAGCTGGCCGAGAAGGCCGCCAAGGAGCCGCGCGAAGTCACGGTCATCGACAATGCCGCGCTCGAGAAGGAAATGCTCGGCCTGGTCGAGCAGGAGCTGCGCGCCGCCTACGCCATTCCGATCAAGCAGGATCGCTACGCCGCGGTCGGCAAGGTCAAGGAAAAGGTGATCGCCCACTACTTCCCCGAAGGGCAGGAGCCGAAATACGACAAGCTGCGCATCGGCGCCGTGTTCAAGGAGCTCGAGGCCAAGATCGTTCGCTGGAACATCCTCGACACCGGCAAGCGCATCGACGGCCGCGACAGCAAAACCGTTCGCAACATCGTCGCCGAAGTCGGCGTGCTGCCCCGTGCCCACGGCTCGGCGCTGTTCACCCGCGGCGAGACCCAGGGCCTGGTCGTCACCACGCTCGGCACCGGCGAGGACGAGCAGTACATCGACGCGCTGTCGGGAACGTACAAGGAGACGTTCCTGCTGCACTACAACTTCCCTCCCTATTCGGTCGGTGAGACCGGCCGCCTCGGCGGCACCAAGCGCCGCGAGATCGGCCACGGCAAGCTGGCGTGGCGCGCGATCCACCCGGTGCTGCCGCCGCATCACGAGTTCCCCTACACGATCCGCGTGGTCTCGGAGATCACCGAATCCAACGGCTCCTCGTCGATGGCTTCGGTCTGCGGCGCCTCGCTCGCGCTGATGGACGCCGGCGTGCCGTTGAAGCGGCCGACCGCGGGCATCGCGATGGGCCTGATCCTCGAAGACAAGCGCTTTGCGGTTCTCTCCGACATCCTCGGTGACGAAGACCATCTCGGCGACATGGACTTCAAGGTGGCCGGCACCGAAGCGGGCATCACCTCGCTGCAGATGGACATCAAGATCGAGGGCATCACCGAAGAGATCATGAAGGTGGCGCTCGGACAGGCCAAGGAAGGTCGTATCCACATCCTCGGCGAGATGGCGAAGGCGCTCACCAACGCGCGCGCCGAGCTCGGCGAATACGCGCCGCGCATCGAGACCTTCAAGATCGCCACCGACAAGATCCGTGAAGTGATCGGCACCGGCGGCAAGGTGATCCGCGAGATCGTCGAGAAGACCGGCGCCAAGGTCAACATCGAGGACGACGGCACCGTGAAGGTCGCCTCCAGCGACGGAGAGGCGATGAAGGCCGCGATCAAGTGGATCAAGTCGATCGCGTCCGATCCGGAAGTCGGCCAGATCTACGACGGCACCGTGGTCAAGGTGATGGAGTTCGGCGCCTTCGTGAACTTCTTCGGCTCCAAGGACGGCCTCGTTCACATCAGCCAGCTCGCTTCCAACCGCGTGCAGAAGACCTCCGACGTCGTCAAGGAAGGCGATAAGGTCAAGGTCAAGCTGCTCGGCTTCGACGATCGCGGCAAGACCCGCCTGTCGATGAAGGTGGTCGATCAGACCACCGGCGAAGACCTCGAGGGCAAGGGCGGCGAGGGCGAGAAGGCCCCGCGCGAAGCCGCCGGCGAGTAAGCCTCGCTACTTATCAATCAGAAGCACGAAGGGCGGCCGAGAGGCCGCCCTTTTTGTTCGTGTTCGCTCCGGGCGATCTGCGCTCCCTCTCCTGCTTGCGGGCAGGGCTATCGCATATGGCACTTTGCGAGACCTGAGCACGCGCCTCGTCCTTCGAGACGACCGCTTCGCGGTCTCCTCAGGATGAGGCTAAGCAGCATTGGTGCTCCTTGAAACTGGTGCCGCGCACCCGCATCCTCATCCTGAGGGCCCGCCAACGGCGAGCGTCTCGAAGGATGGCCACAGGCGAAATAGCTCCCATATGCGATTCCCCTGCGCTTGCGGGAGTGGGTCGGGGAGAGGGCTGCTTCCTCAGGGAGATTCCCAATGAGGTGAGAGCCCTCACCCGGATCGCTGCGCGATCCGACCTCTCCCGCAAGCGGGAGAGGTGAACCACCCTCACGCCACGATGTCGTAGCGGTCGAGGTTCATCACTTTCGTCCACGCCTTGGCGAAGTCCCTGACGAACTGCTCCTTGGAGTCCGAGGTGGCATAGACCTCGGCATAGGCGCGGAGCTGCGAGTGCGCGCCGAAGATCAGATCGACGCGAGTTCCCGTCCACTTCACCGCGTTGGTCTTGCGGTCGCGGGCCTCGTAGCTGCCGTCGGCGACCGGCGTCCACTGCGCGCTCATGTCGAGCAGGTTGACGAAGAAGTCGTTGCTGAGCGTGCCCACCTTCGAGGTGAAGACGCCATGCTTCGAACCGTTCGCATTGGCGCCGAGCACGCGCAGGCCGCCGAGCAGCACGGTCATCTCCGGACCGGTCAGCCTCAGGAGCTGTGCACGATCGACCAGCGCCTCTTCCTGCTGCATGAACTGATGCCGCTTGCCGATGTAATTGCGGAAGCCATCGGCTCGCGGCTCGAGCGGTGCGAAAGATTCCGCATCGGTCTGCTCCTGCGACGCATCCATGCGGCCCGGCGTGAAGCCGACCTTGACGTCGACGCCGGCATCCTTCGCCGCCTTCTCGACCGCAGCGGTGCCGCCGAGGACGATGAGGTCCGCCAGCGAAACCTTCTTCGCGCCCGAGGAGGCGTTGAAGTCCTTCTGGATCGCCTCGAGCTTGCCGAGCACCTTCGAGAGCTGCGCCGGCTCGTTCACCTCCCAGTCCTTCTGCGGAGACAGGCGAATGCGCGCGCCATTGGCGCCGCCGCGCTTGTCCGAGCCGCGGAACGTCGAGGCCGACGACCAGGCGGTCGAGACCAGCTCGGACACCGACAGGCCCGACGCCAGGATCTTGCTCTTCAACGCAGCGATATCCTGCTCACTGACGAGCTCGTGGTTCACGGCCGGAATCGGATCCTGCCAGATCAGCGTCTCCTTCGGCACCAGCGGGCCGAGATAGCGCTGGATCGGACCCATGTCGCGATGGGTAAGCTTGAACCAGGCGCGGGCAAAGGCGTCCGCGAACTGATCCGGGTGCTCGAGGAAGCGACGCGAGATCTTCTCGTACACCGGGTCGAAGCGCAGCGAGAGGTCGGTGGTCAGCATCGTCGGCCGATGCTTCTTCGACGGATCGAACGCGTCCGGGATGATCGCCTCGGCGTTCTTGGCGGTCCATTGCTGCGCACCGGCGGGGCTCTTCGTCAGCTCCCATTCGAAGTTGAACAGGTTCTCGAAGAAATTGTTGCTCCACTTCGTCGGCGTCGTCGTCCAAGTCACTTCGAGGCCGCTGGTGATGGCATCGCCGGAGTGGCCCGACGCGTGCTTGCTCTTCCAGCCGAGACCTTGATCTTCTAGCGCGCCCGCTTCCGGCTCCGGTCCGACCAGTGAGGGATCGCCCGCGCCGTGGGTCTTGCCGAAGCTGTGGCCGCCGGCGATCAGCGCGACGGTCTCCTCGTCGTTCATCGCCATGCGAGCGAAGGTCTCGCGGATGTCCTTGGCCGCGGCGACCGGATCCGGCTTGCCGTTGGGGCCTTCCGGATTGACGTAGATCAAGCCCATCTGCACCGCGCCGAGCGGCTCGGCGAGCTGGCGTTCGCCGCTGTAGCGCTCATCGCCGAGCCAGGTGCCCTCGGGACCCCAATACAGCTCTTCCGGCTCCCAGACGTCGACGCGGCCGCCGGCGAAACCGAAGGTCTTGAAGCCCATCGATTCCAGCGCGACGTTGCCGGCGAGCACCATCAGATCGGCCCAGGACAGCTTGCGGCCGTATTTCTGCTTGATCGGCCACAGCAGACGGCGCGCCTTGTCGAGATTGGCATTATCGGGCCAGCTGTTGAGCGGTGCAAAACGCTGCTGACCGGCGCCGGCGCCACCGCGGCCGTCGGTGATGCGATAGGTGCCCGCGCTGTGCCAGGCCATGCGGATCATGAGGCCGCCGTAATGACCGAAATCGGCCGGCCACCATTCCTGCGAATCCGTCATCAGCGCAGTGAGATCCTTGATCACTGCGTTGAGATCGAGCGACTTGAACTCCTTGGCGTAATCGAAGTCCTTCCCCATCGGATCGGACTTGTCGGAATTCTTGTGCAGCACCTCGATATTGAGCTGCGTCGGCCACCAGTCGCGGTTCACGCGCGTGGGTTTTCCGCCCGAAAACGGGCACTTCGAAGTGTCGTCCATGAATACCTCCTCTGGTGGCGTCGAACTCGCGCCGTTGTCCAGGTAGAATCACTCTAAGCGTCGCGTTCGATCAGGGGAAGTTGACTTTAATGATCGCTGCAATAAGATTTGCTGATGCTGAACGTGACGCTCCGCCAGCTCCGGTATTTCGATGCGCTGGCGCGTCATGGCCATTTTGGCCGCGCGGCCGAGGCCTGCTCCATCTCGCAGCCGGCCTTGTCGATGCAGATCAAGGAGTTGGAGGAGGCGCTGGGCGGGCTGCTGCTGGAGCGCAGCGCGCGCCAGGTGGCGCTGACCCGGTTCGGCGAGGAGCTCTCCCAGCGCGTCCGCGAAATCCTGCGCTCGGTCGATGAGCTCGGCGACTTCGCCCGCGCCTCGCAGGACCGGTTTGCCGGCCGCTTGCGCATCGGCATGATCCCGACCATCGCGCCTTACCTGCTGCCCACGATCACCAAGAATCTCACGCGCCTGCATCCAGAGCTCGATATCCGCGTGCGCGAGACCATGACGCCGCGGCTGATCCAGGAGCTGGTGGAGGGGCGGCTCGACACCGCCATCGTCGCGTTGCCGGTGTCGGAGCCCTCGCTCACCGAGGTCGCCCTGTTCGAGGAAAAATTCCTGCTAGTCCGGCCGGGCTCCGATGAGGGGACGCCGGCCCCTTCGCGCGAGATGATGCGCGAGATGCGGCTATTGCTGCTCGAAGAGGGTCACTGCTTCCGCGATCAGGCGCTGTCGTTCTGCAACATGCAGTCGGCGCCGCCGCGCGAGATGCTCGATGCCAATTCGCTGTCGACGCTGGTGCAGATGGTCAGCGCCGGCATCGGCGTGACGCTGATCCCGGAGATGGCAGTGCCGGTGGAGACGCGATCGGCCTCGGTCTCGCTCGCGCGCTTCCGCGATCCGCAGCCATCCCGCACCATCGGCATGGTCTGGCGCAAGACCAGCCCGTTGGCCCGGCAGCTGCTGCAGATCTCCGAAGTGGTGTGCCTGTCGGCCGGCAAGGTGCGCGCGCGGCAATCCGTGCGCAGCCTAAGAGCCTGACGTCCCGATGCCGCCTCCGGTCATCCGTCCCGCCGATGCAGGCGAATATGATGAGGTCGGCCGCGTCTGGATGGAAAGCTGGGTCTCGACCGGGCTCGGCGAGGCCAGCGACTTCCTGCTGGCAAACCTGCGCGCGCGCATCCGGCGCGAGATCGCGGACGGCTGGAGCCTGTTCGTCGCCGACGATCGGGGCGCCATCGCCGCCATGCTGGCGCTGCATGTGCCGAGGCGCTATCTCGACATGCTCTTCGTCGCGCCCGCCTATCAGGGCCAATCGCTCGGCCGGCAATTGCTCGCCTTCACCCGCACGCAAATGCCGGATGAGATGTATCTGCGTTGCGTCCGCGAGAACGAAAAAGCCTGGCGCTGGTACGAACGCGAAGGCTTCGTGTTCGAGAAGGAGGAGATCGAGCCGTCGAACGGATTCACGATGAAGTATTATCGATGGAAGCGGATGACATAGGTCGTGCTTGCGAAGGTGGCTCCACACACTGGTTAGCAAGTCGCATCCCGGGTTGCGATTCCGGTGTTGCGATCACATACTAATTCATTCGGGTTGACCAAGATATTGCGCGCCGAACGCGGCCTCCTCCCATGCGTAGCGAGTTGCGGATTCCAGGCAGACACGCGATGAATTAGGCTGGTCTCTCGCACATTGGAAGGTCCGCGCCATGATCAAGCTCTATTGGTCGCCCCGCTCGCGCTCATTCACGACGCTCTGGCTGATGGAGGAGAGCGGCCTGCCCTATGAGCGGGTGCTGACGGACATCTCGACCGGCGCACAGAAGGCGCCGGATTATTTGAAGATCAATCCGATGGGCAAGGTGCCGGCGCTGACCGACGGCGATGCCGCGCTCGGCGAGGCCGCGGCGATCTGTGCCTACATTGCCGACCGCTATCCGGAGACGAAGCTCGCGCCGGGGGTGACCGATCCACGCCGCGCGCGCTATCTGCAATGGCTGTTCTTCTCGCCGGGCTGCATCGAGCCCGCCATCATCCAGATCTTCACCAAGATCGAGATTCCGACCTCGACCGCGGCCTGGGGCAGCGCCACGCAGGTGTTCGACGTGCTGGAAGCCGCGCTCGCCCAGGGACCGTGGATTCTCGGCGAGGACTTTTCCGCGGCCGACATCGTGGTCGGCTCGGGTCTGAACTTCGCGGTGCGCCTGTTCAAGATGGTGCCGACGCGCCCCGCCTTCGATGCCTATCTGGCGCGCTGCACCGCGCGGCCGGCGTTCCAGCGCGCGGAGAAGATCGCGGCAGGGTGAGACGGCGCGCTTACAATTTGATCTTGAGGACGGCGAGCCCGGACTGCTGAAGCAGTCCGGAGGATGTCGCCGCAAAGCCGTAGCGGATGCCGAGGTCGAAACCCTTGCCGTCGGCCGCGACGAGACCCAGCGCGGTCGAGTAGATCCAGGGTGACAACGCAAGGCCATTGGTGACGAAACTATCGCCGCCGCCGGCGAACGCCGATTTGATCTGCAGTCCCTGGTTCAACGTGTTGTAGCCGACCCCGACATCGCCAGTGAGATAGACCTGCTTCGTGACCTGGTACGCGCTCTTCAGCCCCGCCGTCAGCGTCAGCTCGCGATAGGTTTGCGCCTCCACGTTGAGGCTGAAGCCGCCCGCGCCGCCCTCCTGATAGGCGGATGAGCCGACATGGCCATAGTCCAGCCGCAGCGACGGCGCGATGGTAAGCCCCGGCTCGACCGGGATCAGCTTGCGGAGGCCGGCGCCCGCGTGACCGCTGTAGGAGCGATAGCCGGCGCCGGCCGTGCCGTTGATAAAGGTGAGCGAGCGGCTCTCGCCATTGTCATTCAGCGCGCCGTCGATCTGGCCATCGACCTGAAGGCCGTGGCCGAGCGCATAGGCCCCGTAGAGACCCCCCTGATAGGAATCGATGGCGAGCCGGTGCGGGACGGCAGCCTCGCTGCCGGTGACGGCTTGATGCGAGTAGGCGAACACGCCGCCGAGCATCGCGCGCGGCGAGATCGCCCCGTCCGCGCCGACGGCAATGCCGCCGCCCGACGCGCTATAGCCGGGGATGCCGTCGACGCCGCCCTGCCGGATGCTGCCGCCGAGCGGCTTCATCCAGACATTCCGCTCAGGCGTGACGCCTGTGTTCAGCCCGAGCACATGGTCCAGTCGCCCCGTCATCGCCTGCTGAAACATTCGCTGCGTGGCATAGGTCGCCTGCGATGCGGCGCCGGTGAGGACGGGCAAGGTCTGGTTGACCGCGTCGACGAGACCGGAGCCGCTGAGATTGTCGAGCGCGGCGAAGCCGGTCGCCATGCTCCCGCTCCAGCCGAGCGATGTCGCCGACAGGCGATAGAGCATGTCGGCCGCGCCTAGGCCCGCGCGGCTGTTCTGCGCCTGAAGCGTCTCGGCATAGGGGCGCACCAGGGAGATATAGGCGACGCCGCCGGTCGGGTTGCCCGAGAGATCGTAGGTGCTGACGAGCATCTGCGCGCCCGAGCCGTCGCCGCTGGCGGTGCCATAGAGACTGGCGAGCGTGCCGCGCGAGAGCGTGTTGAACAGGACATTGCCCTCCGGAGTCACGGATCCCAGCAGCGTGAAGTTGGCGGCAGAGCTGCCTGCGGGCGCGACGCCCGCGCCCCAGAAATATCCGTTCTGGTAATTCGTGATGACGAAGCGGCCGGGCGCGGAGGTGCCGAACAACGAATTGCTGGTGATCCGCCACGGCGTGCCTGGCATCCACGCCCATTGCGGGACGGAGTTGGCGGGAACGGGCTGCGAGGCCGGCGGCGTGAAGGTCGCGGGATCGTAGGGCAACATGTAGGCCCAATGAGTCACGAGCACGCTGTCGCCCGTGATCATCTGCATCTCCATCGAGGTCACGCCGCCAATGGTTCTCATGTGGCCGAGACCAACGGTCACCGCGCCGCCGGACGTCGGCGTAAACTGCATCGTGATCTGGCCCCCCGTCGTGACAAACCCCTGGATGGTCGAGTTATCGGTGAGAAGCGCGGGACCTATCTTGAGCTGCGCCACGCTTGTTCCCGTGAACGAGCCGTTGGTCGCGGTCGCCAGCGACCACAGCGTCTGGTCGCCGATCGGGATCGGATTGGAGAAGCCGGTCCTCGGCGCGGCATAGGCCAGCAGCTGCGCCGTCGGCACGTACCAGTTGGTGTTGGAGAGGGTCGTGTCCCAGATCGCCGATTGTGCCAGGGCTCGCGAACCGCCGCAGAGCAGCATCACGCCCGCTACGGACGCCAGCGCGCTCGCGCGACCTATCGCATGCAGCCTTGTCGCATGCAGCCTTGGCACGATCACTCCTCCCGGACCGCAGGAGATACGACCCTACGGCGCCACCACGGCAGCATGCATAATTTGGTGATCGAGTCAGCCCCATGATCGTGGGGCGGGAGGAGTAGGATTCGGTAGGGTGGGCAAAGGAGCGTTAGCGCCGTGCCCACGTCTTTCAAATGGTGGGCACGCTTCGCTTTGCCCACCCTACGAAAGCATCCTACTCCGGAGCCTTCAGATCGTCGGGCCGCGGCATCAGCACGATGTTGTAGCCGGAATCGACATAGTGGATCTCGCCGGTGACGCCGCCGGACAGATCCGACAGCAGGTAGAGCGCCGAGCCGCCGAGCTCGTCGAGCGTGACGCCGCGGCGGAGCGGCGAATGCTTCTGCATGAAGGCGAACATCGCGCGCGCCTCGCCGATGCCGGAGCCCGCGAGCGTGCGGATCGGACCTGCGGAGATCGCGTTGACGCGGATACCGCGCGGTCCGAAATCCGAGGCGAGATAGCGCACGGAGGCTTCCAGCGCCGCCTTGGCGACGCCCATCACGTTGTAGTTCGGCATCGCGCGCTCCGAGGCGCCGAAGGTCAGCGTGATCATGCTGCCGCCGTCGGTCATCAGCTCGGCGGCGCGCTTTGCGACCTCCGTGAACGAGAAGCAGGAGATCACCATCGTGCGCGAAAAGTTCTCGCGGCTGGTGTCGGCATAGCGGCCCTTCAACTCGTTCTTGTCGGCGAAGCCGATCGCGTGAATGACGAAATCGAGCTTGCCCCACTTTTCGCGCAGCGCGGCGAAGGTGGCGTCGACGCTGGCGATGTCCTCGACGTCGCAAGGCAGCACCAGATCGACACCGAGCTGCTCCGCCAGCGGCTTGACGCGCTTGCCCAGGGCGTCGCCCTGGAAGGTGAAGGCGAGCTCGGCGCCGTGGGCATGCAGCGTCTTCGCCATGCCCCAGGCGATCGAATGATCATTGGCGATGCCCATGATCAGACCGCGCTTGCCTTTCATCAGACCTTCCATTGCCCGGCGGCTCCTATCATTCCGACGTCATCGCCCGCGAAGGCGGGCGATCCAGTATTCCGAGATAGCTGTTTTTAACCGCGAAGGCGCGGCGTACTGGATGCCCCGCCTTCGCGGGGCATGACAACGTGCTGGCGTCACACATCCATCCGGCTGAACACCAGCGTGGCGTTAGTGCCGCCGAAGCCGAAGGAGTTCGACAGCACGGTGCCGATCTTGACGTTGTCGATGCGCTTGCGCACGATCGGCATGTCGGCAAACACGGGATCGAGCTCCTGGATGTGGGCGCTCTCGCAGATGAAGCCGTTGTTCATCATCAGCAGCGAGTAGATCGCCTCCTGCACGCCGGTGGCGCCCAGCGAGTGGCCGGTCAGCGCCTTGGTCGCCGAGATCGGCGGGCACTTCTCGCCGCTGCCGAACACCCGGCGAAGCGCGTCGATCTCCGGAGGATCGCCGGCCGGTGTCGAGGTCGCATGCGGATTGATGTAGTCGACCTTGGTCTTCACCGTCGACATCGCCATGCGCATGCAGCGCTCGGCGCCTTCGCCCGACGGCGCGACCATGTCGTAACCGTCCGAGGTCGCACCGTAGCCGACGATCTCGCCGTAGATGCGGGCGCCGCGCGCCTTGGCATGCTCGAGCTCTTCCAGCACCAGCACGCCGGCACCGCCGGCGATGACGAAGCCGTCGCGGTTGACGTCGTAAGGGCGCGAGGCCGTGGCGGGCGTGTCGTTATACTTCGAGGACATCGCGCCCATGGCGTCGAACAGCACCGACAGCGACCAATCCAGCTCCTCGCAGCCGCCTGCGAAGATGACGTCCTGCTTGCCGATCTGGATCGTCTCATAGGCATTGCCGACGCAATGATTCGAGGTCGCGCAGGCGGAGGAGATCGAGTAGTTCACGCCCTTGATCTTGAACCAGGTCGCAAGCGTCGCGGACGCCGTGGACGACATCGCCTTCGGCACTGCAAACGGTCCGACGCGCTTCGGTCCCTTGGTGCGGGTGATGTCGGCGGCCTCGACGATGGTACGGGCGGACGGGCCGCCGGAGCCCATGATGATGCCCGTGCGGATGTTGGAGACCTCGTCCGGCGACAGTCCGGAATCCTGGATCGCCTGCTCCATCGCGATGTGATTCCACGCCGCGCCCTGACCGAGGAAACGCATGGCGCGGCGGTCGACCACCGTCGCAGGATCGAGCGTCGGTGCGCCCTGCACCTGCGAACGGAAGCCGAGCTCGGCATATTTCTCAGCCCGAGAAATGCCCGACTTCGCCTCGTGAAGGCTCGCAAGCACTTCCTGGGTGTTGTTTCCGATCGACGAGACGATGCCCATCCCGGTGACCACAACCCGCCTCATGACAGCCTCGCCCTGCTCGTTGTCTTCTCGTTCTCTTCGTGGTGATGCGCGTTAGCCCAGGCTCGTGCCCTGCTTGAACAGGCCGACCTTCAGGTCCTTGGCGCGATAAATAATCTGATCATCGACCGAAAGCCACCCGTCGGCGATACCGAGCACCAGCTTTGCGCGCATCACGCGCTTGATGTCGACCTGGTACACGACCTTGCGCGCCTCCGGCAGCACCTGGCCGCTGAACTTGAGTTCGTTCAGGCCGAGCGCGCGACCGCGGCCTTCGCCCCCGATCCAGCCCAGATAGAAGCCGACCATTTGCCAGAGCGCGTCGAGGCCGAGGCAGCCGGGCATCACCGGATCGTTCTTGAAATGGCAGCCGAAGAACCAGAGATCGGGCTTCACGTCCAATTCGGCGCGCACCAGACCCTTGCCGAACTCGCCGCCGTTGTCGTTGATCTCGGTGATGCGGTCGAACATCAGCATCGGCGGCAACGGCAGCTGGGCATTGCCCGGGCCGAACATCTCGCCGCGGGCACAGGCCAGCAGATCTTCGTATTCGTAACCGTTGCGCCTGTTCAGCATGCACGAGCCTCTGTTTGAATTCCGATAGCGGCGTTTTGGCGAAATGGGCCCCGTCGGTCGGAGAGCAACGCCAATTGCCACCGTCAGGCGCGGCTCCCGCATGCCCCGGATGGATTGCCGGCCGAGCCCCCATGCCCGGCTGCGCCAAAATCGGCTAAGCGGAACCGCGCGCTCTCTAACACAGGCCCATCGGGTGGCAAAGTGCATCCATGAAGGTAAAATGACGCGATACCGGCCCCGGTTCCAAGACTGACCGGACCTTCAAGCCTGATTAGAACCTCTCTAGTTGCGAGAAACTTGCATCTGCATCTTTCTCTTCTTATATTGCAGAGAGATATTGTTCACGCGTGCCTGAAATCTGGAAATGACCGAGAACACCTCGTCCCATCACGACGACGACGTCCACGCCGCGGCCCTCTTGTCCGGCCGCCAGCCGGCCTTGACCGGCTGCCCCTGGCACGACGTCAATGAAATGCTCCAGTCCGCCGGGCTCCGTCCGACACGCCAGCGCATGGCGCTGGGCTGGCTGCTGTTCGGCAAGGGTGCACGCCATCTGACGGCCGAAATGCTTTACGAGGAAGCGACGCTGGCCAAGGTTCCGGTGTCGTTGGCGACCGTCTACAACACGCTGAACCAGCTCACCGATGCCGGCCTGCTCCGCCAGGTTAGTGTCGACGGCACCAAGACCTATTTCGACACCAACGTCACCACCCACCACCATTATTACCTCGAGAACAGCCATGAGCTGGTCGACATCGAGGATCCGCATCTGGCGCTGTCCAAGATGCCGGAGGTGCCGGAGGGTTACGAAATCGCCCGCATCGACATGGTCGTGCGCCTGCGCAAGAAGCGCTGAACTCGTCCTAACACCGAACCGAGATCGTCATGGCCGGGCTCGTCCCGGCCATCCACGTTTTTGGACCAGGCGTGAAAGGGCGTGGATGCCCGGGACAAGCCCGGGCATGACGTTGGAGCAACACTTCGCTCTGTGGCGTCAGTTCAACTGCTCGTCCGAATAGACGCCCCAGAGGCGCTCTTGCTGGATCCAGCCGTCGAAGCCGTTGCCGGTGACGCGGCACCAGTTTGCAGCGCACTTCTTCACCTGCGTGACGACGCCCGCCTGGAGCCTTGCTGCAACCGCACTGTCGGGATCGGCCCGATCGTAGATCGGGGCGAGTTCGTCCTTGTGCTTCATGGTGACCACCGCGGTGCGGCGGCCCGAGAGCAGCGAGTGGTAGACCCAGCCTTCGGCGCCCTCGGAATCGCGCACCCGGCGCCAATTCTCGAACTCGGCGGTAATTTCGACCGGCAGGCCGGCGCGGGTATAGACCCAGGCCACGTCATTGTCCTTGGTCGGGCCGGCGCGAACATTGACGTGATCCGACTTGAGGCTGACGTAACGCGGCACCGGCAGGCCGCTGGAGGTCTGCGGGGTATCCTTGGCCGAATGCGAGGGACCGACCGAGGCGCTCCACCAGGTGCAGACAAGCGCCATCACCGAACAAAAACGCCCCAACGCCATCAACCCGTCTCCTGTCGAGGACCCGGCCTTGTCGGACCCTCACCCCGAAATTCCAAATCCTGCCGCGTCGATCCCGACCCACCCCACGCGGGTGTTCCCCAGGCCTGGCCCGTGGTTCTTGTCTTGGCCCGGCCTTCTGCTAGAGAGGACGGGCACTTGAACAACCAGTTTGCCCCGATTTTCCGGCCGGAAATCTCGGGAGAGCTTGAAGGAAACGCCGGGGACGGACACGGCAAGGGCAGTGTCGAACAACCGGGTTAATGAGACCTCAACGGCCTGCCTTTGGCGACAGAGGCGGCCGGCGACGTCTCATGAGAGCAGGACATGTCGGTGAAGAAGAAGCCCCTCGTCGTGGTGACGCGCAAGCTGCCGGATTCGATCGAGACGCGGATGCGCGAATTGTTCGACGCGCGGATCAATCTCGAGGACACACCGATGTCCACCGAGCAGCTTGCCGAAGCCGCGCGCACCGCCGACGTCCTGGTTCCCACGGTCACCGATCATGTCAGCGCCGACATCGTCAACCAGCCCGACTGCAAGCTGCGGCTGATCGCCAATTTCGGCAACGGCGTCGACAATATCGACGTCGCGGCCGCGCACGCCCGCGGCATCACTGTCACCAACACGCCGAAGGTCCTGACCGAGGACACCGCCGACATGACCATGGCGCTGATCCTCGCCGTGCCCCGGCGGATGATCGAGGGCGCCTCGATCCTGACCGAAGGCAAGCCCTGGGCGGGCTGGTCGCCGACCTGGATGCTCGGCCACCGCATCGGGGGAAAACGCCTCGGCATCATCGGCATGGGCCGCATCGGCCAGGCGGTGGCGCGCCGCGCCCGCGCCTTCGGCCTGCAGATCCACTATCACAACCGCCGTCCCGTCGCGCCCGTCATCGCCGAGGAGCTTGGCGCGACCTATTGGGAAAGCCTCGACCAGATGCTGGCGCGGATGGACATCATCTCGGTGAACTGCCCGCATACGCCGGCGACCTATCATCTGCTCTCGGCACGGCGGCTGAAGCTGATCCGCAAAGACGCCTATATCGTCAACACCGCGCGCGGCGAGGTCACCGACGAGGACACGCTGATCAAGTTGATCGAAGGCGGCGAGATCGCCGGCGCCGGCCTCGACGTCTACGAGCACGAGCCCGCGGTCAACCCCAAGCTGGTGCGGCTCGCCAGGGCCGGCAAGGTGACGCTGCTGCCGCATATGGGCTCGGCCACGATCGAAGGCCGCGTCGAGATGGGCGAGAAGGTGATCATCAACATCCGCACCTTCCTCGACGCCCACAAGCCGCCGGACCGCGTGCTGCCGAGCATGCTGTGAGATCGATCAGCTGCGGTGGGCGCTGAGGTCGGCGACGACAGGCCCGTCGCCGTTGAGCGGATTGGCGGGATCGCGGCCGTAGCGCAGCGTCTCGAAGCGCATCGCGCGCGCATCGATCATCAGGAGGCGGCCGACCAGGCCCTCGCCGAAGCCGACGATCTCGCGGATCGCCTCCAGCGCCATCATCGAGCCGAGCACACCCGCCAGCGCGCCCATGACGCCGGCTTCGGCGCAGGCCGGAACGGTGCCGGGCGGCGGCGCCTCCGGAAACAGGCAGCGATAGGTCGGGTTGAATTCGCCCTGCCCGTTCCGCTCATGCGCGCGGATGGTGGTGAGCGAGCCGTCGAAGGTGCCGAGCGCCGCCGTGATCAGCGGCCGCTTGGCAAAGAAGCAGGCGTCCGAGACCAGATAGCGCGTGGCGAAATTGTCGGAGCCGTCGAGCACGAGATCGTAGGCGCCGATCAGACCGAGCGCATTGTCGGCATTGAGCCAGGTGGCGTGGCCGACGAAGCGGACATGGGGATTGAGCGCTGCGATCCGCTCGGCGGCGCTCTCGACCTTGTGCCGGCCGATATCGGGCGTGGTGTGGATCACCTGGCGCTGCAGGTTCGACAGCGACACCACGTCGTCGTCGACCACGCCGAGCGTGCCCACGCCGGCAGCGGCCAGATACATCAGGGCCGGCGCGCCGAGGCCGCCGGCGCCGATCACCAGCACGGAGGACCGCTTCAGCGCGGCCTGGCCCGGTCCGCCGACATCGCGCAGCACGATATGGCGGGCGTAGCGTTCGAGTTCGTCCGGGCCCAGCATCGTCTTTCGTCTCTCCTCCCGAGCCATCGCTCTCTCCCCTCATGGTGAGGAGCGCGGAACGCGCGTCTCGAACCATGCAGGCCGGGATCTCGCCCGCGGCCATCCTTCGAGACGCGGCCTTCGGCCGCTCCTCAGGATGAAGGTCTGAGTTCGCTGCCTCTACGGCACCTGAACCAGCCCAATAGTGTTCGCGACCAACGAGATGTGCTTCAATGGCATGCTTTTCAATGTATTGGCGTTCAATGGGCTGGCTGGATTTGTCATGAGATCGATGCTTGCGGCAACCTTGATGTTTGCGGCCACGGCTGCGAACGCCCAGATGACGGCGCCGCAGATCCCCGGCACCAAGCCGAAGACGGTCCAGACCGTGCCGATCCAGCCTCCGGCGATGCAGACGCCGTCGGCGACGGCGGATGCCATGGCGAAAGCCGAGCGGCTGGCGCTGCAATCTGACCTCGCCTGGGTCGGCCAGTACAACGGCGCCATCACCGGCGACGTCAGTGAGCGCATGGTCAACGCCATCAAGGAATACCAGAAGGCCAAGGGCGGCAAGCCGACCGGCGTGCTCAATCCGCAGGAGCGCGCGGCGCTCGCCGAGACGGCACGAAAGAAGCAGGACAGCGTCGGCTGGAAGATCGTGACGGAGCCGACCAGCGGCGCCCGGCTCGGCATCCCCTCCAAGCTGGTGCCGCAGCAGGCGAGCGACGCCAACGGCTCGAAATGGACCTCGCCGACCGGCACCGTGCAGGTGGTTCTCAGCCGCCGCAAGGAGGCGAACCCGACCGCGGCAAAGCTCGCCGATCTCGAGAAGGAGCCGTCCGGGCGCAAGGTCGATTACACCGTGGTGAAGCCCGACTTCTTCGTGCTGTCGGGCTTGCAGGGCCTGAAGAAGTTTTACGTCCGCGGCACCTTCAAGGGTGACGAGGTCCGCACCATGACGATCCTCTACGACCAGGCCACGGAGAACACGGTAGAGCCGGTTGTGATCGCGATGTCGAGTGCGTTCAATGCATTCCCATCAGGGCCGCAGGCCAGGCCGCCACCCCGCAAGACCGTCGAATACGGCACCGGCATCGTCATCAGCGACGACGGTGCGATCGTCACCGATCGCCTCGTCACCGATGGCTGCCTTGCAATCACCATCGCTGGCCACGGCAATGCCGACCGGCTCGCCGAGGACAAGGAGCACGATCTCGCGCTGCTGCGCCTCTACGGCGCACGCGGCCTGAAACCGCTGAGCCTCGCCGGCGCGGCAGCGAAGACGAATGTCGATGTCGTCGGCATCGCCGATCCGCAGAGTCAGGGCGGCGCGGGCGGCGTGTCGAGCCTCAAGACTGCGCTGGCACCGGTGTCGAGCAGCAATTCCGCGCTGTCGCCACCGCCGGCGGTCGGGTTCTCCGGTGCTGCGGCGATCGATGCCGACGGCAAGTTCGCAGGGATCGCGTTGCTGAAGCCCGCGACGGTTGCGGGGCCGGCGACGTCGGTGCCGGCATCACAGGCGATGATGGTCTCCGCGGAGACGGTGCGCGGATTCCTCAAGGCGCACGGCGTCGCCACGAATGGCACGTCGACGGACGCCAAAGCCGCGGTCGTGCGCGTGATCTGCGTGCGGAAGTAAGTCCCGTGTCCCGGACGCGGCGCAACGCTGTCGCGCTGCGCCTTGTCCGGGGCACGGTAGCGAGGACCAGCTTACGTACGATTACTGGTCCAGTAATGGTACGGATTCGCTGGCATTCCCTATTTCGCCATCATCGTTACTGCTGATTCGGACCTCCGCGATCCCCCTTTGGATCGGGCCGGCACGTCCTGAGCGAGAAGAGCTCAGCATCGAGATCGATGCACGTTCGCGTGGCGTATTCCTGACCCAAGCACTCCAAAGGATTGATCTCACATGCACACGATCGTACTGGCCACCCAAAAGGGTGGCAGCGGCAAGAGCACGCTTGCCATCGGCCTCGCGCTCGCAGCCAAGCAGGCCGGCTTCACCGTCCGCCTGATCGAGACCGACCCGCAGGGCACCCTGTCCAACTGGCAACGCCGCCGCAGCGCCGATGATCTCGTCGTCGAGCCGATCTACCATGCCGCCGACATCGCGCCGCGCCTGAAGATGCTGGCTGACAGCGGCCTGCAGCTCGCGATCGTCGACACCGCCGCCGGCCTTAGCGCCGCCACCACCGCTGCGATCCGCCATTCCAATCTCTGCCTGATCCCGGCCCGCCCGAGCGTCGCCGACATCGAGGCGACGGCCTCGACGCTCAGCGTCGCGCGTGCCTGGAAGCGGCCCTTTGGCTTCGTGCTCAACCAGACGCCGATCCGCGGCCAGCGCATCGACAACGCCGCGGGCGCGCTCGCCGAGGAAGCTTCGCTCGATCTGGCTGAGGTGCTCGCGCGCCCGCTGATCGCGATGCGCAATGATCACCAGGACGCGCTCGCCAGCGGCCTTTCCGTGAGCGAGTTCGCGCCGAGCGGCAAGTCGGCGGACGAGATCCGCGGCCTGTGGCGCTGGATCGCGGCCCGGCTCGAGCTCGAAGCCACGACCAATGTTTTGATCGACCAGGTGATGTCGGCCGCGGACGACATGCTGCATGTCGCCGTCGATCTTGCGGCGGACGAGACCACGACACTGGCGTCCTGAGCGGGGCATCGCTCGGATGACAGGCGGCCCTTCACCATCCGGAAGGGCCCCAGCGACGAAGCAATCCGGTCACCAGCCCGGCCGGATTGCTTCGCTTCGCGTTTTTGGGAAGACGTCTTCGTGCCCGATCATCACTTCTGACATTTCGGACACCAGAAGGTCGACCGGCCGTTCTGGGTGAAGCGCTTGATGGTGCCGCCGCAGCCCGGCGTCGTGCATGTCTCGCCCTCGCGGTCGTAAACCCTGAACGAATGCTGGAAATAGCCGAGCTCGCCGGAGGTCTGGCGATGATCGCGCAGTGACGAGCCGCCGGCCTTGATGGCGTCGTTCAGCACGGTGTGGATCGCGCCGACCAGTCGCTTCGCATGATCGGTCGGCTCGCCTCCGCCGACGCCCTTGCGGCCCTTGGTCGCGAGCGTCGCGGCGATCCGGCGCGGCGACAGATGCGAACGATGCAGTGCCTCGCAAACATAGATGTTGCCGAGCCCGGCCACCACGCGCTGGTCGAGCAATGCCGCCTTCAGGCTGGTGGTCTTGCCGGCGCAGGCGCGCGCCAGAATCGCGGCGTCGAATTCGTTGCCGAGCGGCTCGGGACCGAGCCCACGCAGCAACGGCTCGTCTTCGAGTGCATTGCGCGCGATCACTTTCATGTAGCCGAAGCGGCGCGGATCGTTGAACACGATGTCGGCGCCGGAGGACATCCGAAACAGCACATGGTCGTGCGCGGAGTCCTTGCCCCGCGGATAGTGA
Source organism: Bradyrhizobium sp. WBOS08 (assembly GCF_024585125.1). Lineage (NCBI taxonomy): Bacteria > Pseudomonadati > Pseudomonadota > Alphaproteobacteria > Hyphomicrobiales > Nitrobacteraceae > Bradyrhizobium > Bradyrhizobium sp. WBOS08. The sequence continues at coordinate 2,697,616 of NZ_CP028988.1, forward strand.
AATTCGCCAGGCACGGCGTCGTTGTCCGGCTTGATGACACGGAACGAGCCCGACATGCCCAGATGCATCAGGAGCACATCGCCCGAGGCAAGGTCCGCCATGAGATATTTTGCCCGGCGGCCGAGCCCCGTGACGACCTGCCCCTGCAGCCGGGCCACGAAATCCGGCTGGAACGGAAAGCGCAGGTCCGGCCGGCGAGCCTCCGCCTTGAGGATCTTCGCGCCCTCCATGACGGGCTGAAGGCCGCGGCGGACGGTCTCGACTTCGGGCAATTCAGGCATGGTCAGGCATTCACCTTATGAGGGCGGTGTGATAGCGCCATTGCGGCGGGCGCGCTATGGTCCGCCCAGTGGAGTAGAGTAATGGATCGGCCGGGCGAAACCACGCATTTTGGCTTCAAGGATGTCCCGCTCGGGGACAAGCAGACGCTGGTGAACGACGTGTTTCACAGCGTGGCGTCGCGCTATGATCTGATGAACGACCTGATGTCCGGCGGCCTGCACCGGGTCTGGAAGGACATCATGATCACCGCGCTCGACCCGCCGAGAAGCGACCGGCCGTTCGCGCTGCTCGACGTCGCCGGCGGCACCGGAGACATCGCGTTCCGCGCCGCCAAGGCGGCCGGCCCCGGCTTCCATGCCACCGTCTGCGACATCAACGCGGACATGCTCGCCGTCGGCCGCGAGCGCGCCGTCAAGCGGAATCTCGACACCCGGGTGGATTTCGTCGAGGGCAATGCCGAGGCGCTTGGCTTCGCCGATCGCAGCTTCGACGCCTATACGATCGCTTTCGGCATTCGCAACGTGCCGCGGATCGACCTGGCGCTGCGTGAGGCCTATCGCGTGCTCAAGCCCGGCAGCCGCTTCCTCTGCCTGGAATTCTCCACCGTCGAGATGCCCGGTCTCGATCGTCTTTATGACCTGTTCTCGTTCAAGGTCATCCCGCCGCTCGGCCGCATGGTCACGGGCGATGCCGAATCCTACCAATATCTCGTCGAATCGATCCGCAAGTTTCCCAAGCCTGCCGCCTTCGCCGACATGATCCGCGACGCCGGCTTTGCCCGCGTCGGCTGGCAGACACTCTCCGGCGGCATCGTCGCACTGCATTCGGGCTGGCGTTTGTGATCTCTGCCTTCACCCACATTTCGCGCCTGATCCGCGCCGCGTTCGTGTTCGCGCGCGAGGGCGTGTTCGGTTCGGTCGATCCGAGCCTGGTGCCGCCGCCGGGACAGCTCGCGCTGAAGCTGGCCCGCCTCGTCGAGCGCCGCGGCGCCAAGCACGGCCCGCGAATCTCGCGTGCGCTGACGCGGATGGGCCCGGCCTATCTCAAGCTCGGGCAATTCCTGGCCACGCGCCCCGACGTCGTCGGCGTCATGATGGCCCGCGACCTCGAAAGCCTGCAGGATCGCCTGCCGCCGTTTCCGCAGGACGAAGCCGAGGCCGCCATCGCGACGTCGCTGGAGCGGCCGCTGAAGGACATCTTCGTGACATTCGGCCCGCCGGTTGCGGCGGCCTCGATCGCGCAGGTGCATCGCGGCGAAGTCCTGCAAGACGGGATCCGCAAGTCGGTCGCCGTCAAGGTGCTTCGGCCGAACGTCGCCGCGCGCTTCCGCCGCGATCTCTCCGACTTCTTCTTCGTCGCACACAAGGCCGAGACCTACTCGGCGGAAGCGCGGCGGCTGCGCCTCATCGAGGTCATCAACACCATGTCGCGCTCGGTCGCCATGGAGATGGACCTGCGGCTGGAGGCGGCCGCGCTGTCGGAGATGGCGGAGAACACGCGCGACGATCCCGACTTCCGCGTGCCGACCGTCGACTGGGACCGCACCACGCACAACGTGTTGACGATGGAGTGGATCGACGGCATCGCGCTGAACGATCACAAGCGGCTGGAAGAGGCGCGCGTCGACCTGCCCGATCTCGGCCGCAAGGTGATCCAGAGCTTCCTGCGCCATGCGCTGCGCGACGGCTTCTTCCACGCCGACATGCATCCGGGCAATCTGTTCCTCGATGACGCCGGCCGTCTGGTCGCGGTCGATTTCGGCATCATGGGCCGGCTCGGCATGAAGGAGCGGCGCTTCCTCGCCGAAATCCTGCTCGGCTTCATCACCCGCGATTATCGCCGCGTCGCCGAGGTGCACTTCGAGGCGGGCTACGTGCCCGCGCATCACTCGGTCGAGAATTTCGCGCAGGCCATCCGTGCCATCGGCGAGCCGATCCACAACCGCACGGCGGAAGAGATCTCGATGGCGCGGCTGCTGGCGCTGCTGCTCGAGGTCACCGGCCTGTTCGACATGAGAACGCGGCCCGAGCTGATCCTGCTCCAGAAGACCATGGTCGTGGTTGAAGGCGTGGCGCGCGGCTTCGATCCCAAGCTCGACATCTGGAAGGTCGCCGATCCCGTCGTGCGCGAATGGATCGAGCGCAATCTCGGACCCGTCGGTCGGGTGCAGGGTGCGCTTGCCGGGACCGGAGACCTGGCGCGCGTGCTGATGCGCCTGCCTGAGATCGCCGAGCGGTCGGTGAAGGTGCTCGAGCAGCTCGAAGCCATGACGCGGGACGGCATCAGGCTGTCGCCGGAGAGCATCGCCGCGATGGGCCGTAGCGAGGGCCGCAAGAACCGTTGGCGCACCGTGGCGCTCTGGATCATCGCCGCGACCTTCATTGGAATCCTGATCGCCGTCCGGAATCTGTGATTGCATTGCAATCACTTGAATGATAGCATCGCTATCATTTCGTGCTGGAGGGCGCCGTGGCAAGCCTGACCATCCGCAAGCTCGACGACACCGTCAAAACCTATTTGCGGCTGCGCTCGGCCAAGAACCGCAGATCGGTCGAGGAGGAGGTCCGGGTCATCCTGCGGGAGCTGATCGAGGGCCGCGAGGAGCCGCTGACGCCGTTTTCGGCGCCGCCGGCCGCATCCGCCGCCCCGACGCCGCAGCGCACCGGCGCCGTTCCCGAAGCCAGCGTCACCCTGATCATCGGCGGCGGCATCGCCGCCTATAAATCACTGGACCTGATCCGCCGGCTGAAGGAGCGCCGCATCGAGGTGCGCTGCGTGCTGACCAAGGCGGCGCACCAGTTCGTCACGCCGCTGGCGGTGAGCGCGCTGTCGCATGAGCGCGTCTATACCGATCTGTTCGACCCGCAGAGCGAGTTCGACGCCGGGCACATTCGCCTCGCGCGCGACTGCGACCTGATCGTGGTGGCACCGGCCACCGCCGACCTGATGGCGAAGATGGCCAATGGCCATGCCGACGATCTCGCCAGCGCCATCCTGCTCGCGACCAGCCGCAAGGTGCTGCTGGCACCGGCGATGAATCCGCTGATGTGGAGCAATGCGGCCACGCGCCGCAATGTCACGCAGCTTCAGCGCGACGGCGTGGTGCTGTGTGGGCCCAATTCCGGCGAGATGGCGGAGGCGGGCGAGGCCGGCATCGGCCGGATGTCCGAGGCGATCGAGATCGCCAATGCCGCCGAACGGCTGCTGCGTCCGCCGGTGCCAAAGCCGCTCGCCGGCAAGCGCGTACTGATCACCGCAGGCCCCACGCACGAGCCGATCGATCCGGTGCGCTACATCGCCAACCGCTCCTCGGGAAAACAGGGCTTTGCCATTGCCGCGGCCGCGCAGGCGGCCGGCGCCGAGGTGATCCTGGTGAGCGGCCCGGTCGATCTCGACGATCCCGCAGGCGTCACGGTGAAGCATGTCGAATCGGCGCGGCAGATGCTGGAGCAGGTGCAGGCCGCGTTGCCCGCCGACATCGCGATCTTCGCCGCCGCTGTCGCCGATTGGCGTGTCGCCAACGAGGGCGAGCAGAAGCTGAAGAAGACTTCCGCCGGCATGCCGCCGCTGCAACTGGTCGAGAACCCCGACATCCTCGCCACGATCTCCAAGCTGACCGACAAGCGCCCGCCACTGGTGATCGGCTTTGCCGCCGAGACCGAGCACCTCATCGACAACGCCAAAGCCAAATTCGCGCGCAAGGGCTGCGACTGGATCGTCGCTAACGACGTCTCCCCCACGACCGGCGTCATGGGCGGCGATCGCAACACGGTCCACCTGCTCAGCCGCAAGAACGGTGCGAAGGACGGCGAGATTGCGGTTGATTCCTGGCCGGTGATGACCAAGGAACAGGTCGCCATCGAGCTGGTCGCGCATATCGCGAAAAGCGTGACCGACAAATCCCGGGAGCCGGCATCTTGAGCACTGAGGTCACCGTCGAACTGCAGCAGCTGGCCCATGCCGAAGGCCTGCCGCTGCCGGCCTATCAGACCGCGGAAGCCGCCGGGCTCGATTTGATGGCGGCGGTGGCGGACGGCGCGCCGCTGACGCTCGCACCGGGCCAATACGCGCTGGTGCCGACCGGGCTTGCGATCGCCTTGCCGCCCGGGCACGAGGCGCAGGTGCGGCCGCGCTCGGGACTGGCCGCCAAGCACGGCGTCACCGTGCTGAACTCGCCGGGCACGATCGACGCGGATTATCGCGGCGAGATCAAGGTGATCCTGATCAATCACGGCGCGGCACCGTTCGTGATCAAGCGCGGCGAGCGCATCGCCCAGCTGGTGATCGCGCCCGTGGTGCAGGCCGCGCTGGTTCCGGTCGCCACCTTGTCGGCCACCGATCGCGGCGCCGGCGGCTTCGGCTCGACCGGCCGCTAGCTTTCTTGCCTCTCCCGCTTGCGGGAGAGGCCGTCGCGCTCGTAGAGCGCGGCGGGTGAGGGTTTTCTCCTCTGGGGGACAATCCCATTGCGGAGATACCCTCTCCCCAGCCCTCCCCCGCAAGCGGGGGAGGGAGCGCACCGCCATCGTGGGGGCTATTCGCATCACTCGCTAAGGCGCGGCGATCTCAGCCGAATCATCCCGAAGACTGACGTGCGCTGGAACAGCACAGCCGGCATTTTTTCGGGACCGCTTTTACGTTCACGATCTGGACTCTTACCGGCGGAGTCACGGTGGGGGTATTGTCTTTTGATTCGCGCGCGACGGGGGTCGCCGCGCGCAAATTCGTGCGGTCTTGAACTCCGCGGTCTTGGGGCAACTATGTCAGGCGTGATCGGGTCGATGCGTCGGACGCTGCTGTCGTGCACATCGCTTGCGCGCAACGGCCTGTTGGGAGGCGCTCTCGCAGCGCTGCTGCCGGCTGCGCCGGCTGAGGCCGCCGACCTCATCGAGACCCTCTCCATCATGCTGGATTTCAACCGGCAGGAACTCGCGGTGCTCGCCACCGCGCTGGCGCTGCTCGGCTTCTCGGTGATGGCCGCGATCCTGCTGATGCGTACGCGGGTGCGCACGGCGAAGAATGAGGCGCGGCTGCGCGCCCGGATCGGGGAACTTCAGCTCCAGGCCGACCGCTTCGGCGCGCTGCTGTTCGCCGAGCCGCAGATTCTGATCTCCTGGCCGGCCGGCGACCATCGTGCCCAGATCTCCGGCGACATCTCCATGGTGCTGCCGCGCGATTCCTCGCCGCAACGCGTGCTTGCATTCGGAACCTGGCTGCCGCCGGAACCCGCGCTGCAGATGGACCACGCCGTCGAGGCCCTGCGTGACCGCGGCGACGGGTTCCAGCTGACGCTGAGCACCGCGCACGGCCATACGCTGGAAGCGATCGGCCGCGCCATCGGCGGCCAGGCCATCGTCCGGATCCGCGAGCTCTCGGGGCTGCGGCGTGAGCTCGCCGAGACCAATCTGCGCTACAACGCGCTTTCCGACGAGACCGAGATGCTGCGCGGCTTTGCCGCCGCCGCACCCTGGCCGATCTGGGCCAAGGGCGAGAACGGCGCGCTGACCTACGCCAATCCGGCCTATGTCCGTGCGACCGAGGCGAACAGCGTCACTGATGCACAGGAGCGCAAGCTCGAGCTGCTCGACAGTGCCGACCGCAGCGCGATGGAGCGGGGCCTGAAGGAGGCGACCAATTTCAACGCGCGGCTGCCGATCGTGATCGGCGGCGAGCGCCGCATTTACGACGTGCGCGCCGTCAACGTCGGCAGCGGCAGCGTCGGCGTCGCCATCGATGCCAGCGAGGCGGATGGGCTCAGCGCGGCGCTGGTGCGGATGGCGGAGGCGCATCGGCGCACGCTCGACCAGCTCTCCTCCGGCGTTGCCGTGTTCGACGGCCAGCGCCGCCTTGCCTTCTACAACGATTCCTATCGCCGGCTGTGGGACCTCGACCGCAGCTTCCTCGACGCCAACCCTGACGATTCCAGCGTGCTCGACCAGCTTCGTGCCGCGCGCAAGCTGCCGGAGCAGCCGGACTTCCGGGCCTGGAAGGCCAAGCTGCACGAAGCCTATCGCGCGGTCGAGACCGCGAAGGAGACCTGGTATCTCCCCGACGGCCGCGCGCTCTCGGTCGTCACCACGCCGAACCCGGAAGGCGGCGTCACCTATCTGTTCGACGACGTCACAGAGAGCCTCGACCTCGCCCGCCGCTTCGACGGCCTGATCCGCGTCCAGCGCGAAACGCTGGACAGCCTCGCCGAGGGCGTCGCGGTGTTCGGCAGCAACGGCAAGGCGCAGCTGTTCAACCCGGCTTTCGTCCGGATGTGGAAGCTGTCGAGCGATGCCATGCGCGACGAGCCGCATGTCCAGACCGTGGAAGCCTGGTGCCATCAGCTGTTCGACGACCCCGCGGTCTGGCGCCAGATTCGCGAGGCCATCACCTCGATCGAAAACCGCGCCGACGTCCCGCTCAAGCTGGAGCGCAAGGACGGCAGCGTGCTCGATGGCATGATCCGGCCGCTGCCCGACGGCGCCACCATGCTGACGTTCCAGGACATCACCGACACCGAGAACGTCGAGCGCGCGCTACGCGAGCGCAACGAGGCGCTGGAGGCCGCCGACCAGATGAAGGTGGATTTCGTCCACCACGTCTCCTACGAGCTGCGCGCGCCGCTCACCACCATCATCGGCTTCGCGCATTTCCTCAGCGATCCCTCGACCGGGCCGCTGACGCCGAAGCAGGCCGAATATCTCGACTACGTCACCAAATCGACCAATGCGCTGCTCGCGCTCACCAACAACATCCTCGATCTCGCCACCATCGACGCCGGCGCGATGAAGCTGGAACTCGGGCAAGTCGACGTCAGCAAGGCCATCGAGCTCGCTGCCGAGGGCATCCAGGACCGGCTCGCCACCGACCGCATCCGCCTCAAGGTCGAGATCGCGCCCGATGTCGGCAGCTTCGTCGGCGACGAGAAGCGCGTGGTGCAGGTGCTCTATAACCTCCTCGCCAACGCGGTCGGGTTTTCTCCACAGGATTCCACCGTCGGCATCAGCGCGCGGCGCACCGAGCGCAGCGTGGTCTTCACCGTGACAGATTCCGGCCCTGGAATACCTGCCGACATGAAGGACAAGGTGTTCAACTGGTTCGAAAGCCGCTCGCAGGGCTCGCGTCATCGCGGTGCCGGGCTCGGCCTGTCGCTGGTGCGCTCCTTCGTCGAGCTGCATGGCGGCAAGGTGCGGGTGGATTCGATCGTCGGCCGCGGCACGGTCGTGATCTGCGATTTCCCGACCGACCAGGCGGCGCATCGCGACGCCGCCGAATGACAGAACCCACCAAGCTCTCCGTCGCGCTCCACAACGAGACGGCCACCGCGCAGTTGATGGCCGACCTCGCGCTGCTGGTCGGCCCCGGCGACGTCATCACGCTCACCGGCGATCTCGGCGCCGGCAAGACTGCGGCGGCGCGCAGCCTGATCCGCTACCTCGCCGGCGACGAAGAGCTGGAGGTGCCGAGCCCGACCTTCACGCTGGTGCAAGGCTACGAGCTGCCGCCCTTCCCGGTGCTGCATGCCGATCTCTACCGGGTCGAGGACGAGAGCGAGCTGGAGGAGATCGGGCTGTCGCCGCTGCCCGATGCCACGCTGGTCCTGATCGAATGGCCGGAGCGCGCGCCATCGGCGATGCCGCAGGACCGCATCGACATCGCGCTGACGCACCGGCCTGCGCTGGGATCGAACGCACGCGCCGCCGACATCACCGGCTCCGGCAAGGGTGCGGCCGTCGTCGCGCGGCTGAAGGCGTTGCGCGAATTCCTCGACACGTCCGGCTACATGGATGCGACGCGCAGGCGCATGGCCGGCGATGCCTCGACCCGCTCCTACGCGCGGCTGCTACGCGACGACGAGAGCGTCATCCTCATGAACTCCCCGCAGCGCCCCGATGGCGCTGCGCTCTACAACGGAAAATCCTACAGCGCCGCCGTGCATCTCGCCGAGAACGTCACGCCCTTCGTCGCCGTCGACGAAGGCCTGCGTGCGCAGGGACTCTCGGCGCCCGCGATCCACCATTTCGACCTCGACCATGGCTTCCTGATCTCGGAGGATTTCGGCAGCGAAGGCGTGATCGAAGGCGATCCGCCGCGCCCGATCGTCGAGCGCTACGAGGCCGCGGCCGACGTGCTGGCGGCGCTGCACGGCAAGACGCTGCCGGAGACGCTGCCGCTCGACGGGCAGACCTATGCCATTCCCGTGTTCGACATCGAGGCGATGCTGATCGAGATCGGGTTGATGCCGGAATGGTATCTGCCCGACCGCAACGCAGCGCTGAGCGAGGCGGCGCGCGCGGAGTTCTTCGCGATGTGGCGCGAGCTCTTGAAGAAGCCGCTGGCGGCACCGCGGACCTGGATCATCCGCGATTATCATTCGCCCAATCTGATCTGGCTCGGCAATCGCACCGGCATCGCGCGCGTCGGCGTGATCGATTTCCAGGACGCCGTGCTCGGGCCGCAATCCTACGACGTGGTGTCGCTGCTCCAGGACGCCCGCATCGACGTCCCCGAAAACATCGAGCTGACGCTGCTGTCGCGTTACATCAAGGCGCGCCGCGCAGCCGATGCCGGTTTTGATGCGGCCGGCTTCGCCGAGCTCTACGCGATCATGTCGGCGCAGCGCAACACGCGCCTGCTCGGCACCTTCGCCCGCCTCAACCGCCGCGACGGCAAGCCGCATTATTTGCGCCACCAGCCGCGGATCTGGACCTATCTCCAGCGCTCGCTGGCCCATCCCGCGCTGGGCGCCTTGCGCGACTGGTATCTCGCCAACGTCCCGCCGCCCCAAAGTCCGCCACAGGTCTAATTCGTGGCCCGATTTACCGGCCGTTAGCCAAGATGTCGCTATTCTGGCGCCGAGGGAGCCGGGAAACTACGGGCTGGAGCAAGGCAGATGGCGGCGAAAGCGGATCAGCGCGGAAATAGCCGGGTGATTTTCGAGCGCGGGATTCCAGCCCAGATGATGGGGATCGACGGGACCTGGCGGCGCGAATGCACCATGGAGGACGTCTCCGACAGCGGCGCCAAGCTGACCATCGACGGCTCGGTCGAGGGCCTGCATCTGAAAGAGTTCTTTCTGCTGCTGTCGTCGACCGGCCTGGCCTACCGGCGCTGCGAGCTTGCCTGGCTCAATGGCGACCAGATCGGCGTCAATTTCCTCAAGGTGGGTGAGAAGAAGAAAAAGGTCCGTTCCACAGCCGTCGGGGCATGACGGCAACACCCGTCGTACAACCGTCACGGCCGGTGGCTAAGGCGGTCGAGATGCGGTGCGGCCGATCGAACCTCGTGTTAGGATTGCTGCGAACGCGAAAGCTCTGAGAAAGCGAAGGATGTCCGTCAAACCGACCAAAGCCATGGTGCTCGCCGCGGGATTCGGCCTGCGCATGCGTCCGTTGACGGACAAGATGCCGAAGCCGATGGTGCCGGTGGCCGGCCAGCCGCTGCTCGACCACGTGCTCGACAAGCTCGGCCAGGCCGGCGTGACCGAGGCCGTGGTCAACGTGCATTATCTGCCGGACCAGATCATCGATCACGTCGCATCGCGCCAGCATCCGCGCGTGACCATCTCGGACGAGCGCGACCAGGTGCTCGGCACCGGCGGCGGCGTGGTCAAGGCGCTGCCGCTGCTGGGCGACGCCCCTTTCTTCCACGTCAATTCCGACACGCTCTGGATCGATGGCGTGCGCTCGAACCTGACGCGGCTCGCTGAAAATTTCGACCCCGCGCGCATGGACATCCTGCTGCTGATGGCGCCGACCGCGACCAGCATCGGCTATAGCGGCCGCGGCGATTACGGCATGCTGGCCGATGGCGCCTTGCGCAAGCGCAAGGAAAAAGAGGTCGTTCCGTTCGTCTATGCCGGCGCGGCGATCCTGTCGCCATCGATCTTCGAAGGCGCGCCGAAGGGCGAGTTCTCACTGACCAGGATGTTCGACCGCGCCAACGAGCAGGAGCGGTTGTTCGGCCTCCGCCTCGACGGCGTCTGGATGCATGTCGGCACCCCCGATGCCGTGCATGCCGCGGAAGAGGCGTTTCTGGAGAGCGTGGCCTAGAGCCACACAAATGGTGCCGTAGGGCGGGCAAAGGCGCCCTTGCGCCGTGCCCACCATCTCTCTCGATCGTCAAAAAACGTGGGCACGCTTCCGCCTTCGCTCTTTGAGCTACGGCGGACAAGTCGCTTTGCTCAACCTACGAGACTGTCATGCCCCGCGAAGGCGGGGCATCCAGTACGCCGCGGCCTCTCGGGTCAAATTCCATCGCTTGGAGTACTGGATCATCCGCCTTCGCGGATGATGACACCTGGCCAGCCTCGCGAACAGCGGGGACTACTCGCGCGAGCCCATGACCATTTGATCCCGCCTCCTTATATTGCCTGATCTTCCGAATCAGGCAGCTCATGCGCGTCTTCAGCGTTCCCATCTCAGTTCCGTTCCTGCGCACGGTCGTCACGGCCCTGCTCGAGGGTCGCCTGGTCGAGGGGTTCGAGGCGCGCAAGGAACCGGCGCGGCTGGCCGATGCCACGCTGTACCTGCCGACCCGGCGCGCCATGCGCGTGGTCCGCGAGATCTTCCTCGACGAGATGAAGGCCGACGCGGTGGTGCTGCCGCGCATCGTCGCGCTCGGCGACATCGACGAGGACGAGCTCGCGTTTGCCGGTGAAGGCGAGCAGTTCTCCGGCACGATGCCGCTCGACATTCCGCCGCGGCTCGGCGAGCTCGAACGGCGACTGACATTGGCGCAACTGGTCGCCGCCTGGGCCAAGGGCCCGGTGCTGGCGCCGCTGGTGGTCGGCGGCCCCGCCTCGACGCTTGCGCTCGCCGGCGACCTCGCCCGCCTGATCGACGACATGGTCACGCGCGGCGTCGACTGGAACGCGCTCGACGGCCTCGTGCCTGATAACCTCGATCGCTACTGGCAGCACTCGCTCGAGTTCCTGCGCATCGCACGGATCGCCTGGCCCGGTCATCTCGCCGAAATCAACCGGATCGAGCCGGCGGCACGGCGCGATCTCCTGATCGCGGCGGAAGCGAAACGGCTGACCGCACATCCGAACGGGCCTGTCATCGCGGCCGGCTCGACCGGCTCGATGCCGGCCACTGCGAAGTTCCTGCACGCCGTTGCCTCGCTGCCGCATGGCGCCGTGGTGCTGCCCGGCCTCGACACCGATCTCGACGAGGATTCCTGGCGGACCATCGGCGGCGTGCGCGATGCGCTCGGCAAGTTCGCGGAGCCTCCGGCCTCGAACCATCCGCAATATGCCATGAATGCGCTGCTGCAGCGCTTCGGCATCAAGCGCAGCGACGTCGAGATCCTTCAGCCGCCGGTCGAAGGCGGCCGCGACCTGCTCGCCTCCGAATCGATGCGCCCCTCCGCCAAAACGGAAGTCTGGCACGACCGGCTGAAACAGCCGGATGTCGCCGCGAAGATCGCCGGCGGCATGACGAGGCTCGCGGTCGTCGAAGCCCCCAATCCCGAAATGGAAGCCCTCGCCATCGCAATTGCCATGCGCGAAGCGCGGCATCTCGACAAGACGGCGGCACTGGTGACGCCCGACCGCGCGCTGGCGCGACGGGTGATGGCCGCGCTCAGCCGATGGGGCCTCAGTTTCGACGATTCCGGCGGCGACGTCCTGATGGAAACCTCCGCCGGCATCTTCGCGCGCCTTGCGGCAGAAGCGGCGACGAAAGGATTGGAGCCGCCGACGCTGCTGGCGCTGCTGAAGCATCCGCTCTGCCGGCTCGGCCGCGCGCCCGGCGCGTGGAAGGCGGCGATCGAAGGCCTCGAGCTGGCGGTCTTGCGCGGCACGCGGCCGCCTGCGGGCACCGCCGGCCTCCTGCGCGAATTCAACCGCTTCCGCGAGGAGCTCGCAAAATTGTGGCGTAGCGAGCCCTCCGCGCTGCACCGCGCCGAGCCGCGCGCACGTCTCAAGGCCGAGGATCTCGATCGCATCCAAGGCCTGATCGATGCCCTGCAAAAAGCGCTGGCGCCGATCGAGAGCATGGCGTCATCGAAGCCACACGATTTCGCCGAGCTCGCGCACCGGCATCGCGAGATCATGATCGAGCTGGCGCGCGACGAGCAGACCATCCCGCTCGCCTTCGAGGACCGCGAGGGCCTCGCGCTCGCCAGCGCCTTCGACGATCTCCTGCGCGGCGGCACGACCAGCGGATTGATGGTGCAGCTAGCGGACTATCCGGACGTCTTCCAGACCGCGTTCAGCGACCGCGCGGTGCGACGGCCGGACAGACCGGGCGCACGGCTGCAGATCTACGGTCCGCTGGAATCGCGCCTGATGCAGGCCGACCGCATCATCATCGGCGGCCTGATCGAAGGCGTCTGGCCGCCGGCGCCGCGCATCGATCCCTGGCTGAGCCGGCCGATGCGACATGAGCTTGGGCTCGACCTGCCGGAGCGCCGCATCGGCCTCTCCGCGCACGACTTCGCGCAACTGCTCGGCGGCGACGAGGTGATCCTCACCCATTCCGCCAAGGCCGGCGGCGCGCCGGCGGTGGCTTCGCGTTTCCTGCACCGGCTGGAGGCGGTCGCGGGAGACGATCTCTGGACCACGGCGATCCAGGCCGGTGAAAAATACGTGCAGTTTGCGGGCGCGCTGGACCAGCCTGCCGAGGTCAAGCCGATCAAGCAGCCCGAGCCCCGGCCGCCGCGCGCGACGCGGCCGCTCAAGATGTCGGTGACCGCGATCGAGGACTGGCTGCGCGATCCCTACACGATCTACGCAAAGCACATTCTGCGGCTGGATGCACTCGATCCGGTCGACATGCCACTGTCGGCAGCCGACCGCGGTTCGGCGATCCACGAGGCGATCGGCGAGTTCACGGAACACTACGTCACGCGCCTGCCCGATGATCCCGCCCGGGTGCTGCGGGCGATCGGCGAGAAGCATTTCGCACCGTTGATGGAGCGCCCCGAGGCGCGGGCGTTGTGGTGGCCGCGCTTCCAGCGCATCGCACGCTGGTTCGGCGAATGGGAGACGGCGCGACGGGATGTGATCGAGGCGATCATGGCCGAGACCCGCGGCGAGATCTCGATCCGGCTCGACAATGCGCGCACCTTCCATCTGTCCGCGCGCGCCGATCGCATCGAGCGGCGCCAGGGCGGCGGCTATGCCATCCTCGACTACAAGACCGGACAGCCGCCGACCGGCAAGCAGGTGCGCATGGGCCTGTCGCCGCAGCTGACGCTGGAGGCGGCGATCCTGCGCGAAGGCGGTTTTCCCGAGATCGACGCGGGCTCGTCGGTGAGCCAGCTCGTCTATGTCCGCCTCAGCGGCAACAACCCGCCGGGCGAGGAGCGCATCCTCGAGCTCAAGTACAAGCAGGGCGACGAGCCGCAGCCGCCGGATACGGCCGCCGCGGAAGCGCGAGCCAAGCTGGAGGCGCTGGTCCGTGCTTTCGAGGATGAGAACCAGCCCTACACCTCGCTGAACCTGCCGATGTGGGCGAACCGCTACGGCACCTATGACGACCTCGCCCGGATCAAGGAATGGTCCGCGGCCGGCGGATTGGGGATCGAGGAATGGTGAAGGCGCCCCGCCCCATCCCGGATGAAGTGCGCGCGCGGCAGGCGCGCGCCTCGGACCCGACCGCCTCGGCGTTCGTGTCGGCCAATGCCGGCTCGGGCAAGACGCACGTGCTGGTGCAGCGCGTGATCCGCCTGCTGCTCTCAGGCGTGCCGCCGGAAAAGATCCTCTGCATCACCTTCACCAAGGCCGCCGCTGCCAACATGGCCGAGCGCGTGTTCACTACGCTCGGGCATTGGGTGACCCTGGATGACATCGCGCTCGACGCGGCGATCCGCGCCGTCGGCATCCCGCATCCCAATGCAAAGCTGCGCCGCGACGCACGAAAACTGTTCGCCTGCGCGCTGGAGACGCCGGGCGGCTTGAAGGTGCAGACCATCCACGCGCTGTGCACGCGCCTGCTGCAGCAATTTCCGTTCGAGGCCAACGTGCCGGCGCGCTTCGCCGTGATCGACGAGCGCGACCAGAACGACATGATGGAACGCGCCAATCTGAAGGTCTTGCTGGAGGCCGCGCGCGATCCGGACAGCGTCACCGGCCGCGCCTTGTTGACCGCGATGGCGAGCGCCGCGGACGTCACCTTCAAGGAAGTCGTGCGCGAGGCCTGTCTCAGCCGCGATCATTTCATGGCCTGGACCGACGAGGCCGGCAACGCGGAAGCCGCCGCCGCGCAGATGGCTGCGGTTCTGGGCGTCGATGCAAGCGACCGCATCGAGGATGTCGAGACCGGGATTCTCGATGGGCCTTACCTCCCGCGCTCGCGCTGGGACGACATCGCGCTTGCGCTGGAGGACGGCAGCAAGTCCGACAACGATCAGGCCGGCCGGCTGCGCGAGGCCAAGGTGTTTTCCGGCAGCGCGCAGGTCGATGCTTATCTGTGCGTCTTCCTCACGGACGAGAAGCTGCCGCGCAAGGCGGTGCTGACCAAGAAATTCTGCGATCACAATCCGTCCGTCGCCCGCCTCTTCGAGAACGAGGCGCAGCGCGTCGGCGGATTGGTCGAGAAGCGCCGCGCGGTGACCATGCGCGACCGCACCGCGGCTCTGCTGCATATCGCAACCGCCGCTGCCGCGAACTACCGCCGCGAGAAGCAGGAACGTGGGCTGCTCGACTACGACGATCTGATCGACAAGACGCTCGCGATGCTCGACCGCGTCGCGTCGGGCTGGGTGCACTACAAGCTCGATCGCGGCGTCGACCACGTTCTGATCGACGAAGCCCAGGACACCAGCCCGCGGCAATGGGACATCGTCGCGCACATCATCTCGGAGTTCACCGCCGGCGAAGGCGCGCGCGAGGGGCTGAACCGCACCATCTTCGCGGTCGGCGACGAGAAGCAGTCGATCTTCTCGTTCCAGGGCGCGGCGCCGCACGAATTCGACGCGCGCAGGCGCGAACTGCATCGCAGGTTCACCGCCGCCGGTCTTAAATTCGATCCCGTCGCCTTCACCTATTCGTTCCGCTCGGGCGCCACGATCCTGCACTCGGTCGACCACGTCTTCCGCGATCCCACGATCTACAAGAGCATTCATTCGGTCGAGATCGGCCATCCCCTGCATCACGCGCTCGCCGACGCCGGTCCCAGCGTGATCGAGCTGTGGGATCTTGCCGAGGCCGACGACCGGCAGGACATCGAGGGCTGGCGCGCGCCGTTCGACGGCGTCGCCGTCACCAGCCCCGAGGTCAAGCTCGCGCGCCGCATCCAGGCCGAGATCAAGCGGCTGGTCGAAAGCGGCACGCTGACGGGACACGAAGGCGAGCGCCGGCCGCTGCGGTACGGCGACATGTTGATCCTGGTGCGCCGGCGCGGCAATGCCTTCGACGCCGTGATCCAGGCGCTGAAGCACGCAGGCGTCCCGGTCGCCGGCGCCGACCGGCTCAAGCTCACCGAACATATTGGCATCATCGACCTGATGAACTTGGCCGATGCGCTGCTGCTGCCGCAGGACGATCTTGCACTGGCGGTGGCCCTGAAGAGCCCGCTGTTCGGGCTCGACGACGACGACCTGTTCCAGCTGGCCCATGGCCGCAAGGGATCGCTGCGCCGCGCGCTCGGCGATCACGCGGCCGAAAATGAGAAGTTCGCGACCGTGTTGCGCCGCCTCGAAGCCTGCGAGATGCGTGCGCGCGATGAGACGCCGTTCGCGTTCTACGCCTGGCTGCTCGGGGGTGACGGCGGCCGCGCCCGCATCCTGCGCCGGCTCGGTCACGAGGCCAACGACGCGCTCGACGAATTCCTGGAGCTGGCGCTGAACTACGAGCGCAAGGCGCCGGCCTCGCTGCAAGGCTTCATGGCTTGGCTGCGCTCGGCTGACACCGAGGTGAAGCGCGACATGGAGATCTCGCGCGACGAGGTGCGGGTGATGACGGTGCACGGCGCCAAGGGTCTGGAGGCCTCGGTCGTGTTCATGGTCGACACCACGTCGTCGCCCGCGGACTCCCAGCGTCTGCGCCTGATTCAGGTGCCGCGCGGCAATGGCGGCGAGGTGGTGGTCTGGGCCGGACGCAAGGCTGATGATCCCAAGCCAGTCGCCGAGGCGCGCAAGGCGATGGTCGAGGAGACCGAGGACGAATATCGCCGCCTGCTCTATGTCGCGATGACGCGCGCGGCCGACCGCCTGGTCGTCGGCGGCTGCATGCCGGGCAACATGAAGACGGTCCGCAAGCTCAGCTGGTACGACCTGGTCCACACCGGGCTCGCCGGATCGGGCCTGGACAAGCAGGTGGTCGAGACGCCGCTCGGCAAGGTCACCCGCTTCGCCCGCCCGGAAGATGTCGCGGCCTTGGGCATGCCGGCGGCGTCCGTGCAGCAGACGATCGCGCTGCCCGACTGGCTGCGGACGCCGGCCCCGCGCGAGACCGTCGACGATGACCTGGTCCGCCCGTCCGGTCAGCCGGCCGAGGACGGCCGCAGCGTACGCTCTGGCGAATCGGTGCAGTCCCGCGCACTGGCGCTGCAACGCGGCACGCTGGTGCACCGTCTCCTGCAATCCCTGCCCGATATCGCCACCGAGCGCCGGCGCGAGGCGGCACTCGGCTTCATGGCGCGCAATGCCTCGGACTGGACCGAGGCCGACCGCGCCGCGCTGGCCGACAAGGTGCTCGCTTTGATCACCGAGCCGCGCTTTGCGCCGGTCTTTGCCCCTGGCAGCCGGGCGGAGGTCGCCATCGCCGGCAGGCTGGAGCGGCCGGGCCGCCCGCCGGCCTTGGTGTCCGGGCAGATCGACCGGCTGGTCGTCCGCCCGGATGAGGTCTTGATCGTCGATTTCAAGACCAACCAGGCCGCGCCTGGGAGCGCCAGCGAGGCGCCCGCGGCCTATGTCCGGCAGTTGGCGCTGTACCGGGCGGTGCTCTCGCGGCTTTATCCCCAGACTCCGATCCGGGCCGTCCTGCTTTGGACCGAGGCCCTTGAATATATGGAGATTTCTGCCCCCGCGCTGGACGCGGCGCTGGCATCCCTTCATCTCGGCGTGAGCGTCCTTGACCCGGCAAGGGGCCGTTCATAGGTTGACGCCATGATCCCCGGCGCGATTCCAGGTCGCGCCGATTCTCTTTCAACCGAACGAGGTAGTCCCATGGCCGTTGGCAAGGTTTCCGACACTGATTTCGAAGCCGAAGTGCTCAAGGCGAACGGCCCTGTCGTCGTCGATTTCTGGGCCGAGTGGTGCGGCCCGTGCCGCATGATCGCGCCCGCCCTCGACGAGATCGCCGGCGCGATGGGCGACAAGGTCAAGATCGTCAAGCTCAACGTCGACGAGAGCCCGAAGACCGCCTCGAAGTACGGCGTGATGTCGATTCCCACCCTGATGATCTTCAAGGGCGGCGAGATGGCCTCCCGCCAGGTCGGCGCGGCGCCGAAGGCGAAGCTGCAGCAGTGGATCACCTCGGCGGTCTGACCCACCTGCGATTAAGAATTTTTTCGACAACGGCCGGCGAAATGCCGGCCGTTCTGCGTTGATGGGACGTGTTCAGCGTATGACGAGTCCCGCCCTTGCCTGCTCCTTCCGCAAAGCGCGCCCGACGATCGACCTCTCTTGTCGCGATGGAGGCGCGGTCGGTCGACGAAATCCCGCGCGGCAAGGAGTGGCAGTACGAGCCGAAATGGGATGGCTTTCGCTGCCTGCTCTCGCGCAATGGCCGCGATGTCGACCTGCGCTCGAAATCTGGCGAGGACCTCGCGCGCTATTTTCCGGAAGTCGTTTCCGCTGCGCTGCAGCTGAAAGCGGATCGTTTCACGCTCGACGGTGAGCTCGTCGTGCCGCACGGCAAGGGCTTTTCCTTCGACGCGCTGCTGCAGCGGATTCATCCTGCGGCAAGCCGCGTGAAGAAGCTCGCGCAGGAGACCCCGGCGCTCTATCTGGTCTTCGATCTGCTCGCTAGCGCTCGGGAGAAGCAGCTCGCCGAAAAGCCGCTCAGCGAACGCCGGCCGGCGCTGGATGCCTTTGCGAAAGCCAATCTCAAGGGCAGCCCCTTCCGTCTTTCGCCGGCGACGACGAGCTACGCAACCGCCCAAAAATGGCTGGCGCAATCCGGCGGCGGCTCGGACGGCGTCATCGCCAAGCGCATCGACCTGCCCTACCAGGCCGGTAATCGCGACGGCATGCAGAAGATCAAGAAATTCCGCAGCGCCGATTGCGTGGTCGGCGGCTTCCGCTATGCCACCAACAAGATCGCGGGCCGCAAGGTGGTCGGATCGCTGCTGCTCGGGCTCTACGACGCCAAGGGCCTGCTGCACCATGTCGGCTTCACCTCGGCGATCAAGGCGGAGGCGAAGCCTGATCTGACCGACCGGCTGGAGGCGCTGATCGGCGAGCCTGGCTTCACCGGCAATGCGCCAGGCGGGCCGAGCCGCTGGTCCACCGAGCGCTCGGCGAAATGGTGCCCGCTGAAGCCGAAGCTGGTGATCGAAATCTGCTACGACCATTTCAGCGGCGAGCGCTTCCGCCACGGCACCTCGATCCTGCGCTGGCGTCCCGACAAGGCCCCGCGACAATGCACATTCGAGCAGCTGAAGCAGAAAGCGGCGGATCCGATGAAGCTGCTGAAGTGAATTGGTCTCGTGCCCCGGACGCAGCGCAGCGCCTCTTCAGCGATGCGCTGCAGAGCCGGGGCCCATCACGTGCTGGGTCCCGGCTCTGCGTCGCGTCATTGCATGCCGCGCCGCGTCCGGGACACGAGAGGAGCTACCCGATCCATCCCGTTGCCAGCGCGTTCGCCAGCTCAGGCTGCCCATTGCGGCGCGCCAACGCCGCCATCGTCTCGTGATCATACGCGACGTGCCGGAACATGACCTGCCAGGCACCGTCCACCAGCTCGAGGATCGCATAACGCGCGTGCGGCGTGCCGGCTTCGACGACATGTGGATACGGATGCTTGTCGCGAAAGCCGGGACAGCCGACGCTGCCGGGATTGACGATCAGCCGGCCGTCGCGCAGGCGCACGGCACGAGCGAGATGGGTGTGGGCGCAGAGGATCAGCGATTGCGTGAGTCCCGACGCGAATGGCTCGATCCGATCCAGCGGCGACAGCGCCACTGCGCCATCGGGATGCACAATGTCGAGCCAGTACACCTCGTCATTGCCGGGGGTCGCGTGACAGAGGAACACCTGGTCGCGGAATACCCGCGTCATGGGCTGCGCGCGCAGCCAGTCGAGCTGCGCGGCATCGAGCGCTTCAAAGGCGGGACGATCCCACGAGCCCATCTTCTCCGGCGGACGGTCGAGCAGATAGCGGTCGTGGTTGCCGAGCACATGTACGGCGTCGAGATTCATCAGGATCTCGATGGTGCGGCGCGCATCGAGCGGGCCGCTCAGCATGTCGCCGAGATTGACGATGGCGGTGATGTCAAGCGCGCGGATGTCGGCGAGCACCGCCTCGAGCGCGAGGTAGTTTCCGTGAACGTCGGCGATGGCGGCGAAACGCATTTTTGTTATCCCTGCTCTCGTGCCCCGGACGCAGCGCAGCGCGTCTTCCGCGGTGCGCTGCAGAGCCGGGGCCCATGTTTGCGGCATTCTGGGTCCCGGCTCGCGCTTCGCGCGTCCGGGACAGAAAAACTCACGCAGGCGGCGTGCCGTTGATGGCGAGCACATGGCCGGCCAGATATAGCGAGCCGGTGATCAGGATACGCGGCGGCACCTCGTAGGCCAGTTTCGACAGGGCCCGCAGCGCGGCTTCGATTCCGGGCGCGATCTCGACGCGCATGCCGAGGCTGCGCGCGGCATCCGCGAGGCGGTCCACCGGCATCGCGTTCTCGGTGTCGGGGATCGGCACCGCGATGATGTGACGGGTCAGGCCGGCGAAATTGGCCAAAAATCCGTGCGCATCCTTGTTGGCCATCATGCCGGCGATGACGACCAGGGGCCGCGACACCCGCTCTTCGAGATCGCCGAGCGCGGCAGCCGCGACGCGGCCGCCCTCGGCATTGTGGCCGCCGTCGAGCCAGATTTCCGAGCCCTGCGGACCCCAGGACAGCAGCTCGCCCGAGGTGATGCGCTGCATCCGCGCCGGCCATTCGGCGCCGACAATGCCGGCCTCGAACGCGGCGTGGCTCACCTTGAGATCCGGGATCGCGCGCAGCGTCGCGATGGCGAGCCCGGCATTGGCGAATTGGTGGCGGCCGAACAGACGCGGCGCCGGGAGATCCATCAGGCCGCGGTCGTCGGAATAGACCAGACGGCCGCGCTCGACATTGACGTGCCAGCTCTCGTTCGCGGCAAACAGCGGCGCACGCATGCGTTTGGCTTGCGCCTCGATCACGGCCATCGCGTCCGGCGCCTGCTCCGCAGAGATCACCGGCACGCCGCGCTTGATGATCGCGGCCTTCTCGCCGGCGATCGAGGTCAACGTATCGCCGAGAAAATCCATGTGATCCATGCTGACGGGCGTGATCACGCAGGCCGCCGGAGCGTCGATGACGTTGGTCGAGTCGAGCCGGCCGCCAAGGCCGACTTCGAGCAGCACCACGTCGGCCGCGTTCTGCGCGAACAAATGAAAGGCGGCTGCCGTCTTCAGCTCGAACAAGGTCGCGGCTTCGCCGGCATTGACGCGCTCGACCTCTTCCAGCGCCGCGCGCAACTCGTCGTCGCCGACCAGAACGCCGCCACCGAGGCGGCCGAGCCGAAAACACTCGTTGATGCGGACAAGATAGGGCGAGGTATAGGCGTGGACGCGCAGGCTAGCTGCCTCCAGCGTTGCGCGCAGATAAGCCAGCGTCGAGCCCTTGCCATTGGTGCCGGCGATATGGATCACCGGCGCAAGCTTGCGTTCGGGATGCCCGAGCCCTTCGAGCAGCCGGTGCATCCGCTCGAGGCCCAGATCGATGCGTTTCTGATGCAGGACCGACAGCCGCCCGATCAACGCGCCGAGCGGCGTCTTCGTGCTGTCCGGAGACGCGTTCACGCGTGGGGCGCAGCCGGCGCCGTCTCAGCGGCCGATACGATCTGTGCCGGGCCGGTAGCGGCCTGCGCTGGCTTCGATGCGCCATCCTGCGCCGGCGCCTTGGTCAGCAGGCGGCAGAGCCGCGCCAGGGTCGGGCGCAGCTCGTGGCGATGCACGACCATGTCGACCATGCCGTGCTCCTTGAGGTACTCGGCGCGCTGGAAACCCTCGGGAAGCTTTTCACGAATGGTCTGCTCGATCACGCGCGCGCCGGCAAAGCCGATCAGCGCGCCGGGCTCGGCGATCTGCACGTCGCCCAGCATCGCGTAGGACGCGGTGACGCCGCCGGTGGTCGGATTGGTCAGCACGACGATATAGGGCAGCTTGGCCTCGCGCAGCATCTGCACCGCGACGGTCGTGCGCGGCATCTGCATCAGCGACAGGATGCCCTCCTGCATGCGCGCACCGCCGGATGCGGCGAACACGATGAACGGCGAGCTCTTCTCGACCGCAAGCTCCATCCCGCGCACGATGGCCTCGCCCGCGGCCATGCCGAGCGAGCCGCCCATGAAGTCGAAATCCTGCACGGCGACGACGACGGCCGAGCCTTCGAGCTTGCCGTAGCCGACCTTGATCGCGTCGTTGAGATTGGTCCGCGCCCGCGCATCCTTGATGCGGTCGACGTATTTCTTCTCGTCGCGGAACTTGAGCGGGTCGGGTGTCACCTCGGGCAACGCGACGTCGAACCAGGTCTCGTTGTCGAAGATCGACTTCAAGCGCGCCACGGCGCCCATGCGCATGTGGTAGTTCGAGCCGGGGATGACGAACTGGTTGGCCTCGACGTCCTTGTAGAACACGAGCTGTCCGGAATCCGGGCACTTGATCCACAGATTCTCCGGCGTCTCCCGCCGCAGCATGTTGCGGATCTTCGGCCGGACCACATTGGTAAGCCAGTTCATGGTTTGCTCCGATGTGCGACCCCGTGGAGGGCCGCCTGAAAGGATATATGGCGGCCGGACCTGCGCCCGGCAAGCCGCCGTGTCGTCCGCGTTAGAGCATGATCCGGACCCGAAGGGCCGCGTTAGCGCAACGTGTGAAGCGGTTTTCCGACAAGATCATGCTCAAACTAAAGGGCTGAAGCGGAATTATGGCCTATTCCGCCGCCTGTTGCGCGCCCCTGACGCCCTGGGCCAGGGCCGCCGTCAACTCGGCGACGGCGTTAACGGTTTTGGCGGTCGCCCGTCCCTCGGCATCGAGGCTGTTCTTGAGCGCATCGACCAGCGCGGTGCCGACCACGGCGCCGTTGGCATGGGAAGCAATGGCACGCGCGGTCTCCGGCGTGCGGATGCCGAAGCCGACGCAGACCGGCAGCTTGGTGTGCCGCTTGATGCGAGCCACAGCCTCGCTGACTGCCGTAGAGTCCGCGGCCGCAGCACCGGTGATGCCGGTGATGGAGACGTAGTAGACGAAGCCGGACGTGTTGGCGAGCACCGCCGGCAGGCGCTTGTCGTCGGTGGTCGGCGTCGCCAGGCGGATGAAGTTGAGACCCGCCTTCATCGCGGGCAGGCAGAGCTCCTCGTCTTCCTCCGGCGGCAGATCGACGATGATGAGGCCGTCGACACCGGCGGCCTTGGCATCGACGAGGAATTTGTCGACGCCGTAAATGTAGATCGGGTTGTAATAGCCCATCAGCACGATCGGCGTGGCATTGTCGTCCTTGCGGAAGCCGCGCACCAGCTCCAGCGTCTTCTTCAGCGTCATGCCGGCCTTCAGCGCACGCAGGCCTGCGGCCTGGATCGACGGGCCGTCGGCCATCGGATCGGTGAAGGGCATGCCGATCTCGATCACGTCGGCGCCTGATTTCGGCAACGCCTTGATGATCTCGAGCGAGGTCGCGGGATCGGGATCGCCGGCCATCAGGAAGGTCACGAAGGCCGCGCGGCCCTGCTTTTTCAGCTCGGCAAAGCGAGTGTCGATACGCGTGGTCATGTTTCCGCGGCCGCTGTGCTATACCTCTCCCCGTCGGGGAGAGGTCGGCTGCGAAGCAGCCGGGTGAGGGGGATGGAGAGGTTCAAGTCCAGAGCGCGAAGACTCCGCGAGTCACAGACGAGCGCCGAAGCGAAGCTTTGGCAAGCGCTGCGCAACCGGCAGCTCGCGCGATGGAAGTTTCGCCGCCAACATCCGGTTGATAGATATGTGGTCGACTTCGTTACCTTGGACGGGAAGCTCATCGTTGAAGTCGATGGCGTCACGCATTCCCGTCCAACGGAAGTCGAGCGCGATGAAGCCAGGACCAAAGTGCTGGAAACCTGTGGCTTTCTCGTCCTTCGCGTTTCGAACACGGATGTATACGAAAATCTTGATGGCGTCCTTGAGCTCATCCGGACCTCGCTGAGGTTCGAATGAGTGGAAAGGCCCCTCACCCGGCTGCTTCGCAGCCGACCTCTCCCCGACGGGGAGAGGTGAAGAGAGTGCGACACGTCCGTCACTTGCTCTTGCCCCTCAGGATGTCGCCGACTTGCGGGACGTCCTTGTCGCCGCGGCCGGAGAGGTTGACGACCATCAGGTGGTCCTGCGGCCGCTTCGGCGCGAGCTCCATCACCTTGGCGATGGCGTGCGCGGGTTCGAGCGCGGGGATGATGCCTTCGAGCTTCGAGAGCAGCTGGAACGCGGCGAGCGCCTCATCGTCGGTCGCGGACAGATAATTCACGCGGCCGACCTCGTGCAGCCAGGAATGCTCGGGTCCGATGCCGGGATAGTCGAGACCGGCCGAGATCGAATGCGCGTCCTGGATCTGGCCGTCGGCATCCATCAGGAGATAAGTGCGGTTGCCGTGCAGCACGCCGGGTCGGCCGCCCGCGATCGAGGCCGCGTGCAATTGCGTCAGCCCATGGCCGGCGGCCTCGACGCCGAAGATTTCGACAGAGGGATCGTCGAGGAACGGATGGAACAGGCCCATCGCGTTGGAGCCGCCGCCGATGCAGGCGACCAGCGAGTCCGGCAGGCGGCCCTCGACCTCCTGCATCTGCGCCTTGGTCTCGTTGCCGATGATCGACTGGAAATCGCGCACCAGGGTCGGATAGGGATGCGGGCCCGCCACCGTGCCGATGCAGTAGAACGTGTTGTGCACGTTGGTGACCCAGTCGCGCAGCGCCTCGTTCATGGCGTCCTTCAGCGTGCGCGTGCCCGACTGCACCGGCATCACCGTGGCGCCCAGCATCTCCATGCGGATGACGTTGGGCTGCTGCCGCTCGACGTCGACGGCGCCCATATAGACCACGCATTCCAGCCCGAAGCGCGCGCACAGCGTCGCGGTGGCGACGCCGTGCTGGCCCGCGCCGGTCTCGGCGATGATGCGCTTCTTGCCCATGCGCCGCGCCAGCATGATCTGGCCGAGCACGTTGTTCACCTTGTGCGAGCCGGTGTGGTTGAGCTCTTCGCGCTTGAGGTAGATCTTGGCGCCGCCGAGATGCTCCGTCAGGCGTTCGGCGAAATAGAGCGGCGAGGGCCGGCCGACATAGTTCTTGAGATAGCCGTTCATCTCGGCCTGGAACGCCGGATCGGCCTTGGCCTCGGTATAGGCCTTCTCCAGGTCAAGGATCAGCGGCATCAGCGTTTCAGCGACGAAGCGTCCGCCGAAAATGCCGAAATGGCCGCGATCGTCGGGGCCGCTGCGGTAGGAATTTGGCTTGGCGATGTTCATCGGACGCTCAACTCTTGAGTAGCGCGCGCGGCGCGAATGAAAGCTTTGATCATCTCCGGATCCTTCACGCCGGGAGCGCTCTCCACCCCGGAGGACACGTCGACGCCGCCGGCGCCGGTCAGGCGAACGGCTTCGGCGATGTTCCCGGCATGCAGGCCGCCCGAAACCATATACGGCAGCGCGAGCTCGAGGTTTTGCAGCAGGTGCCAATCGAACGGCGCGCCGAGCCCGCCCGGCCGCGTCGCGTCTTTCGGAGGCCTCGCATCGAACAGGATGCGGTCGGCGACCGCGGCATAGCCCGGCAACACGGCGAGATCGGCCGCCGTCTCGACCGGCAACGCCTTCATCACCGGGCGGCCGAACCGCTGCTTGATGTCGCGCAGCCGCGCGACGCTCTCCTTGCCGTGGAGCTGGAAAATGTCCGGCGACAGCGCGTCCATGATGTTGTCGAGCGTGGCATCATCGGCATCGACGGTGAGCGCCACCTTGAGCGCGCGCCCCTCGACCTGGCGACCAAGCTCGCGGCCGAGCTCGATGGACAGGTGCCGCGGCGACGGCGGGAAGAACACGAAGCCCACCATGTCCGCACCCGCCGCGAGCGCCGTTTGAAGCGTCTCGCGCGTGGACAGGCCGCAGATCTTGACGAGCAGGGACATGATCTCAAGGCAAATGGAGACCGCGGGCTGGCGGCCGGAAAAAGGGTTTTGCGTTGCGGCCGCTTCTACAACGTCGCGCGCTGCTTGTCTCGCCCGATGGGCCCGTAGAGCCCCACCCCGATCGGGGCCGGAAGGCGCTGGGATTCGGGCCTCGCCGCGGCCGCCTGGGCCCGCAGATCGGCCAGTTCGCCCCTGGCGGCCCTGGCGTCCGCCTCATGCCGGCGCGCGGAGCGCCGCCAGTGCCGTTGGCCGAACCAAACGGCACAGCCGCCCGCGAAGACCCCGATGGCCGCCACCAGGATCAGCAGCAGGAACAGCGGCAAGGTGATCGACAATGACGGATCGTCCGCAATGAAGGGATCGAACGAGACCGTGACGAAATGCCGGTTGGCGACGGCAAACGCCACAAGGATCAGGCCCAGCGGAATGACGATCAGCGCGGTCAGGAACTTTCGCATCTCGCTTCGCTCGCCTTGAATCAAGCTCGCGGCCGCGTCATGCGCGACCGCAGACAAACCCCGGCCTGCTCAGTCCGCCGCGCCGGGATCCGGATGGTCGCGGTTCAGCCGCTCGCGCATTTCCTTGCCGGTCTTGAAGAACGGAACGCTCTTCTGATCGACGGGCACATGAGCGCCGGTGCGCGGATTACGCCCCGCGCGTGCGGGGCGATGCTTGACCGAGAAGGCACCGAAGCCGCGCAGCTCGACGCGATCGCCGCGCGCGAGGGCCGCTACGATCTCTTCGAGAATCGCATTCACAATGTTCTCGACATCCCGCTGGTACAGATGCGGGTTGTGCTCGGCGATACGCTGAACAAGTTCGGATTTGATCATCGAGAGATAGGACCCGGGAGCGTGCGGATGACCATTTCCGTGAAAATACCTTGATCTGTCAAGACGCTAAATCAAGGTTGAGCGTCGTGAAAATGCGTGACAAATGCCGAAAAAGCGAGCTGTCCCTATGCCCGTCAGACGGGAAAACCTTGGGAAGCTCGCCTAGACCACCTCAGTTCGAGGTGGCCGGTTGCCACAGGGCCAGCATTCCGTCCATTCCGAACCGATCGACCGCCTGCGCGACGCCGGTTTGCCCGATTTGATGCGCAATCGAGCTCAAACCAAGCGCTTCCAGCGTGACGGCGGCCGCCGTCTTGAGGAACGTCAGGTCGCCAAAACGCGGCTGGAGCTTGTAGTCGCGCACCGGCAGACCCTTCTTGACGCTCTTGTGCTCGACAAGCCAGGACACCGCCGTTTTCTCGTCGCCGATCTGGTCGATCAGCTTGAGGGCGATCGCCTGGCGTCCGGTGAAGACGCGGCCGTCGGCCACTTTCTCGAGCTGCGTGTCATCCATGCCACGCCGATCCTTCACCAATCCCCTGAACCAGGCGTAGGAATCCTTCACCAGCGCATCGAGGGCGGCCCGCGCTTCGGGGCTGGTCGGCTCGAAACCGTTGGGCGCGGCCTTCAGCGGCGACGACTTCACCTCCTCGACCTTGACGCCGATCGTCTTCAGCAGCTCGCTGACGTTGGGGTACTGGAACAGCACGCCGATCGATCCGACCAGCGAGCTCTGCTGGGCGATGATGTGATCGCTCGCGATCGCCGTGATGTAGCCGCCGGAGGCAGCCAGGCCTTCGACCACCACGACGAGCGGCTTCTTCGCCTTCAGCCGGACCAGCGAGTCGTAGAGCTGCTCGGAGCCGGCGGTGGTGCCGCCCGGCGAGTTGATGTGAACGATGACGGCGGCGGCCTGCGAATTCTCCAGCCGCTCCAGCGCCTGCGTGCGATCGGAATCGCTGCGGATCAGGCCCTCGATGTGAACCCGCGCGATCGAGCCGGCGGATGCGAAGCTACCCCGCGCACCGGGTGTCGCAATCAGCGCGGCGCTTGCGATCGCCGCGATCGCGATCAGCGCGGCCACGACGCGCCAGAACGTCAGCTTGCGACGGATCCGGCGGCGATCGACGATGATGTCCGAATCGAGCGACATCGGAATATCTCCAAATGAAAGACGGGACGCGTTGTGCCGTCACGGCGTGACCAACGGCTTATCTGGATACATCAATTGCGGCGCAATTTGAAGAAAACAAGGCCTGCGACTGCGTAGCCCGGATGAAGCGCAGCGTAATCCGGGATTCGTGCCACGTTTGAAGCGCCCCGGGTTTCGCTGCTCTCCATCCGGGCTACAAGAACGACGAGCCCAACAAAAAAGCCCCGGCTCGCGCCGGGGCTTCGATGTCAGCGAAAGAACGTTCCGCTTACTTGCTGTCGCGGTTCTTGAGCGCGGTGCCCAGGATGTCGCCGAGCGTCGCACCCGAATCGGAGGAGCCGTATTGCGCGATGGCTTCCTTCTCTTCGGCGACTTCGAGCGCCTTGATCGACACCTGGACCTTGCGGGCCTTCTTGTCGAACTGGATCACGCGGGCGTCGACCTTCTCGCCGACGGCGAAGCGTTCGGCGCGCTGGTCGTTGCGGTCACGGGCAAGCTCGGAGCGCTTGATGAAGGTCGAGAAGTCGGTACCGGCGATCTTCACCTCGATACCGCTTTCCTTCACTTCGAGCACTTCGCAGGTCACGACCGCGCCCTTCTTGACATCGCCCGGCTCGGCGAAGGGGTCGCCTTCGAGCTGCTTGATGCCGAGCGAGATGCGCTCCTTCTCGACGTCCACATCGAGCACCACGGCCTTCACCATGTCGCCCTTCTTGTAGTTGTCGATCACCTGCTCGCCCGGAAGCTTCCAGTCGAGATCGGAGAGATGGACCATGCCGTCGACGTCGCCCTCGAGGCCCAGGAACAGACCGAACTCGGTCTTGTTCTTGACTTCGCCCTCAACCACCGAACCGGTCGGGTGACCTTCGACGAAGACCTCCCAGGGGTTGCGCATGGTCTGCTTGAGGCCGAGCGAGATGCGGCGCTTGACGGAATCGACTTCCAGCACCTGCACTTCGACTTCCTGCGAGGTCGAAACGATCTTGCCGGGGTGCATGTTCTTCTTGGTCCACGACATCTCGGAGACGTGGATCAGGCCTTCGATGCCCGGCTCGAGCTCGACGAACGCACCGTAGTCGGTGATGTTGGTGACGCGGCCGGTGAAGCGGGCACCCAGCGGGTACTTGGCTTCGATGCCCTGCCACGGATCGTCCAGCAGCTGCTTCATGCCCAGCGAGATGCGGTGCGTCTCGTGGTTGATCTTGATGATCTTGACCTTCACGGTCTGGCCGATCGAGAGCACCTCGGTCGGATGGTTGACGCGGCGCCACGCGATGTCGGTGACGTGCAGCAGGCCATCGATGCCGCCGAGATCGACGAACGCACCGTAATCGGTGATGTTCTTGACCACGCCGTCGATGACCTGACCCTCTTCGAGGTTCTGCACCAGCTCCTGGCGCTGCTCGGCGCGGGTCTCTTCGAGAACCGTGCGGCGCGAAACCACGATGTTGCCGCGGCGGCGATCCATCTTGAGGATCTGGAACGGCTGCGAGTTGTTCATCAGCGGCGCGACGTCGCGGATCGGACGGATGTCGACCTGCGAGCGCGGCAGGAAGGCCACGGCACCGTCGAGGTCGACGGTGAAGCCGCCCTTGACCTGGTTGAAGATGACGCCGTTGACCTTCTCGTTGTTCTGGAACGCCTTCTCGAGCTTGCCCCAGCTCTCTTCGCGGCGCGCCTTGTCGCGCGACAGCACGGCTTCGCCGAGGGCGTTCTCGATGCGATCGAGGAACACTTCGACCTCGTCGCCGACCTTCAGTTCACTGTCACGGCCGGGGCCGGAAAATTCGCGCAGGGCGACGCGGCCCTCGGTCTTCAGGCCGACGTCGATGACGGCCATGTCCTTTTCAATTGCAACCACCTTGCCCTTGATGACGGAGCTTTCCTGCAGGTTGCCGCCTGCGAAGGACTCGTCGAGCATCGCAGCGAAATCGTCGCGCGACGGGCTATAGGTATCAGCAGAAGTCGAAGCCATTTGTTCTCCAGTTGCGGAAGCATGCCGGCCGTTGGGTTCATGGGCGTATCGCACGCGCAGTGTCGGAAGGTCCGCAGAACCTTCGAGCGACCGCTCGCTGCCCCGGCTCGACGCCGAAACAGCGGAAGCGGGCCGGCTGAGGCCCGCGCGTTCGATACGTGGAAATCTTGTGTCCGGAGCCTGGATCGTGCCGGTCCCGAAACGAGGGGCCTGACGTATCGACCTCAAAGAGCGGGAGCGGGCGCTTCCTCCAATGACGGCTGCGGCTTAACCCCGCGACCGGCCCGCTCGGACGGCCTCGATAATGTCGATGGCGGCCCGGACGCCGCCTTCTATATCCAGTTGGGAGTTATCTAGCAAGTAAGCATCCGGGGCCGGTTTCAAGGGCGCGATCGGCCGGTTCTGGTCGCGTTCGTCGCGCTGGATAATGTCGGCGAGAACGGCGGCCTCGTCGGCCTCCTCGCCCCTCGCCCTGGCCTCCATGGTGCGGCGGCGGGCGCGGACCTTGGGGTCGGCGACGACGAAGATCTTCACGTCGGCGTCCGGGCAGATCACGGTTCCAATGTCGCGGCCGTCCAGCACCGCGCCGGGCGGATCGGCGGCGAATTGCCGCTGGAAATTGACCAGGACCTCGCGAACCCTGGGGATCGCCGAGACGATGGAGGCCCCCTCGCCGGCCTTCTGGGTCTTCAGCGCGGGATTGCCGAACTTTTCGGGATCGAGCTCCAGCGCGGCCTGCACCGCGGCCGCCTCGTCACGGAGATCATGACCGGATTGCATCAGGGCGTAGGCCACCGCGCGGTAGATCACGCCGGTATCGAGATGACGATAGCCGTAATGGTGGGCGAGGCGCTTGCCGAGCGTCCCCTTGCCCGAGGCGGCGGGCCCGTCGATGGCGATGATCATGTCACTCAAACCTTGGCTGTCTGGGGCCCGCGTGCGCGTCGCAATGGCCGCTCTTCGGTAAAGATATTGCGAGACGCGAACTCCGCGGGACTCGCAAAGGTGAGATATTCGCGCATGGCGTCGGAGGGCGACGACGCAGTGAACCATGGCTCGGCAAGGCGTCGGGCCGGATCGCAGACCCAGGCCGGCACCCGGCCAAGACGACGTTGTTTGGCCAGATATTCGGCGATGGCACCGACCAAGGCGTCGAGCCGCTCGTTCTGCGTCAACGCCGGCTCGTCCTCGATGGTCTGGTACTGAGCGAGGCTGGTCCCGGCCAGATCGAACGTGTCTACGAATTCGGCCAACGTCGCATCCTGCGGCGCGCCGGCGCGAATACGATCGACGGCTTCAGCGAGGGTATTTGGGCGCATCCGCTCCTCCCTCAAGATCCATGTTTTTCAGCAAGAAGCGCTGCTTCTCCGAGGAAGCTGCGCTCACCGGAAAATATCGGCCGAGCAAAGCGATGGCTTCGTCGACGGTCGAGATCCCGACGACTTTCATCAAGTTCATGTCCAGCCGCTCCATCTCCCCGCGAATGGGATCCGTGATGCGGAACGCCTTCAATTTCAAGGCCAAAAGATATGCGGCGGTTGGCACCGAAACCTCAAGCCCCGGTGATGTGCCATCGCGTGGGAAGGTGCCGAATTCGAGGTGATCCGCGGCGCGATCAGCCAGCGGGCTGAGATGAAACACGACGTGATCGTTGAACCAATCGGCATCCCATCCATTCCGCGCGGCAATTTCGGCCGTTATTCTCTTTAGCCAATCCGGCAGCGGATGCTCGAGCTTGGAGACGTCGACATCTTCCGTCGCAAAGCGGAAATTGCTGGCTAGCATGAGGGCTGAGCCGCCGTAGACTGCGATCTGAAGCTTGGTTCCGGCGTTGGCCGCAGCACGGCCGATCGAATCGAAAGCATCCAGCAGAGCTTCGCGGTCGAGGGCTGCGCTCATGGCCGCGGCCTCATGAAAACTCGGCCCCTAGCGAACGCATCATCGGAATGAAATCCGGAAAGCTGGTGGCGATGAAGGCGGTGTCGTCGACGGTCACGGGCTGGTCGGCGGCGCAGCCCATCACCAGCGCGGACATCGCGATGCGATGGTCCATGTGGGTGGCGACGGTGCCGCCGCCGGGAACATGACCGCGGCCTTCGACGGTCAGATCGTCGCCGGAGATCTCGACCTTCACGCCGTTGACGCGCAGCATGGCGGCGGTGGCCTCCAGCCGATCGGATTCCTTGACGCGCAGCTCGTGCAGGCCGCGCATGATGGTGGTGCCTTCGGCGAAGGCGGCCGCCACCGCCAGCACCAGATATTCGTCGATCATCGAGGGCGCGCGCTCCGGCGGCACCTCGACCCCGCGCAGCTTCGAGGCCCGCACCCGCAGTTTCGCCATCGGCTCGCCGGCATCGCCGCGCGCCTCGCTTTCCTCGATGGAGGCACCCATTTCGCGCAGCGTGGTGAACAGGCCGGTGCGCAGCGGATTGGTCATGACGTCGGACAGGACGACATCGGAGCCCTCGACGATCAGCGCCGCGACCATCGGGAAAGCCGCCGAGGAGGGATCGGCAGGCACCACCACGGTGGCGCCGTGCAGCTCGGGCTGGCCCTTGAGCGTGATGCGGCGGCCATGCACGCCCTCCGGCGCCGAGGCGATGTCGGCGCCGAAATGCTTCAGCATCAGCTCGGTGTGGTCGCGGCTGGCTTCGGTCTCGATGACAGTGGTGGTGCCGGGGGCGGCAAGGCCCGCCAGCAGCACCGCCGACTTGATCTGGGCCGAGGCGACCGGGGTCGTGTAGGTGATCGGCAGCGGATCGCGCGCGCCCTGCAGGGTCAGGGGCAGACGACCGCCCTCACCCCCGGAGATCACCTTCGCGCCCATCTTTTCCAGGGGATCGAGGATCCGGCGCATCGGGCGGCTGCGCAGCGAGGCGTCTCCGTCGAAGATCGCCGAGATCGGGCAGCCGGCGACGGCGCCCATCACCAGCCGGCAACCGGTGCCGGAATTGCCGAAATCCAGAGCCGCCTTGGGCGCGGCGAAGCCCGCGACGCCCACCCCGTTCACCTTCCAGGCGAAATCGCCGGTGCGCTCGACCCTGGCGCCCAGCGCCTGCATGGACTTGGCGGTGTTGAGGACGTCCTCGCCCTCCAGCAGGCCCGAAATCCTGGTCTCGCCGACCGCCAGCGCGCCCAGGATCAGCGCACGGTGAGAGATCGACTTATCGCCGGGCACCCGTACTTTCCCGGTCAGGGGTCCGCTGGCGCGAGACTGCAGCGGCCTCGGATGGTCGGAATGAGTCAAGATTGTGTCCTTGGATGAGCCCTGAGGGGACTGCGGCGCAGGTACCACATGGTCCGCGCGCCGTCACGGGCATGTCGTTCTCCCGTAATGCGCTATTGACAGCGGGCCGCCAACTAGCCAAGTGAAACACCGCTTTTCAGACATTCCCAGGATTCCTGCCGTGGCCAAGTCCGAACTCGGAACCAAACGTATTTGCCCGACCACGGGCAAAAAGTTCTATGACCTCAACAAGAATCCGGTGATCTCGCCCTATACCGGCGAAGTTGTGCCGATCGCCCCGGTGGCGCCGGCGCGCATGTCCCGCGGCGCCGAGGCCCGGCACGCGGCGACAGCGGATGCTGCGCCCGAGCCGGCAGAGGTCGAAGAGGTTTCGCTCGAGGAAGCCGATGCCGAGGAGAACACCGGCAAGGTCAAGGCCGTGGTGCCCGAGTCGGAGGACGATATCGAGGTCGACGAGACCCTCGATGACGACGATGACGATGATTCGACCTTCATTGCCGACGAGGAAGAGGGCGATGAGGACGTGACCGACATCATTGGTGATGTCGGAGGTGATGAAGAGACTTGAGATCAGTCCTGATCTGTGAAAAAGGGTGCACCGCGCGAGTCGCCAGGACTCGCCGGTTGGGGTGATCCACCAGATTCACCCAGTCGAGGACTAAGGGGCCATAGCTCAGCTGGGAGAGCGCTTGCATGGCATGCAAGAGGTCGGCGGTTCGATCCCGCCTGGCTCCACCAGCCTTCGCTCGCTTCGCGAGCTACGGCTCGGCAAGCCATCCTCGCTCCATCGTAGCGAAGTGAGCGAAGGCTGCCGCGGCGTAGCCCGAAGGGCGAAGCCGGGCTTCATTGGATCAAAACCGGATGTAAGCTCCTCCCCCGACAACCGGGGAGCGTGCCGTGAAGTACGTCTATATCCTTGAGAGCCTCGATTCTCTCCACTTCTACGTCGGTATCACCGACGACCTCCGCGCTCGACTGACAAAGCACAATGCTGGCGAGGTGCCACACACCT
This sequence comes from Bradyrhizobium sp. WBOS08, assembly GCF_024585125.1. NCBI lineage: Bacteria > Pseudomonadati > Pseudomonadota > Alphaproteobacteria > Hyphomicrobiales > Nitrobacteraceae > Bradyrhizobium > Bradyrhizobium sp. WBOS08. The sequence continues at coordinate 2,731,379 of NZ_CP028988.1, forward strand.
CGAAATATGGGCCCTGGCGGCTCAAAACTTACGTTGCATTCAGCAACGAGAAGCAGGCCGCCGCATTCGAGAAATACTTGAAATCGGCGTCCGGTCGCGCCTTTGCCAAGAAGCGGCTTCCTAGAACCCCCTACTCCCCGATCGCCGCATTCAGCCGATCCCGCAACGCCACGATCTCGTCCTTCATCGCGACCAGTTCCGGCACCGAGCAGTGCGAGGCCGCCAGGACCGACTGTGGCACGCTGCGGGCTTTGTCCTTCAAGCCATGGCCCTGCGGCGTCAGTGCGATCAAGACTTGGCGCTCGTCCTCGCTGGAGCGGGTGCGCTTGACGAGATGCGCCGCTTCGAGACGCTTCAGCAGCGGCGTCAGCGTGCCCGAATCCAGGAACAGGCGCTCGCCGATGTCCTTGACCGGCACGTCGTCGCGCTCCCACAACACCAGCATCACCAGATATTGCGGATAGGTCAGGCCGAGCCGGTCCAGCAGCGGCTTGTAGATGCGGTTGAAGGCATGCGCGGCCGAATAGATCGCGAAGCAGATCTGGTTATCGAGCCGCAGTGGCGCGTCCGCTGCCGATGATTTTCGGGGCATGGCGAATCTCCCGGGGTTTGGCCTCATTGTGCCGCCCGGCGGCGGCATATTCAATTGCGAACAATTAAATGTGAGGCACCGCAATTTCAATTGCACACAATCAAATTGCTTGCAATAAACACCGCACCCATCGAAACCATGGAGACGACAATGTCCGTGAACGTGCTCTACAAGACCAGCGCCAAGGCCACCGGCGGCCGCGACGGCCATGCTGCAACCCTCGACGGCGCGCTCGACGTCAAGCTGGCCACGCCCAAGGAGCTCGGCGGCGGCGGCGGCGCCGGCAACAATCCCGAGCAGCTGTTCGCGGCCGGCTATGCCGCCTGCTTCATCGGCGCGATGAAGTTCGTGGCCTCGCAGGGCGGCCCGAAGGTTCCGAATGACGCCTCCGTCACCTCGACCGTCGGCATCGGCCCGCGCTCCGCAGGCGGCTTCGGCCTCGATATCGACCTCGCGGTCTCGCTGCCGGGCCTTGCCCGCGCCGAGGCCGAGGCGCTGGTCGCAAAGGCTCACCAGGTCTGCCCCTATTCCAACGCTACCCGCGGCAATGTCGACGTTCGCCTGACGGTCGTCTGATCGAACGGCGGATTGGCTGGCCCGGGATCCCCCTCGGGCCGGCCGCTTCCCCCAGAATCCGCATTTGCCACGCCGCGGGATTGCCGCAATGGCGGGCGCATGCGGCCCTACGCCGGGAGCCATTGCTGCTCGCTGCAAACCTCGCTAGGCCTGTGACCAAACGTCGACACAGGGGAAGCGAAGGCATGAGTTCTGAAGCCGCCACAGGTGCCATGAGCGGACTGCGCGTCATCGATCTCACGCGCGTGCTCGGCGGCCCCTATTGCACCCAGATCCTCGCCGACCATGGCGCCGACGTGATCAAGGTCGAGCCGCCCGCCGGCGACGAGGTTCGTGAGTGGGGTCCCCCCTTCCATGAGGAGGACGCGGCCTATTTCGTCGGCATCAACCGCAACAAGCGCTCGATCGGCCTCGACCTCGCCTCGGAGGGCGGCCGCATCGTGCTGCTGAAGATGCTGGAGACCGCCGACGTCCTGATCGAGAATTTCAAGCCTGGCACGCTGGAGAAATGGGGCATCGGCAACGACGTCCTCAGCGGGAAATTCCCGCGCCTCGTGCATTGCCGGATCTGCGGCTTCGGCGCCGACGGTCCGCGCGGCGGCAATCCCGGCTACGACGCCATCATCCAGGCCATGACCGGCATGATCGCCGCGACCGGCTCGCCCGAGAGCGGGCCGATGCGGATCGGCGTGCCCTTGGTCGACATCGGCACCGGCCTCTATGCCGCGATCGGAATCCTGATGGCGCTGTCGGAGCGGCAGCGCTCCGGCAAGGGCCAGTTCCTGGAGACGACTCTGTACGAGACCGGCCTTGCCATCATGCATCCGCACACCGCGAATTACTTCATGCATGGCAAGCCGCCTGGTCTCACCGGCAACGAGCATCCGAACCTCGTGCCTTACGCGATCTTCCCGACAAAAACCGACAACATCTTCATCGGCGTCGGCAATGACGGCACCTTCCGCAAGCTCGCCAAGGAGATCGGCAAGCCCGAGCTCGGCACTGACCCGCGTTTTGCCCGCAACAAGGACCGCATCGCCAACCGCGAAGCGCTGCGCGCCGAGCTCGCCGCGGTGTTCAGCCAGCACGAGGCCGAGCCGCTCTGCAACCGCCTGCTCGCCGCGGGCCTGCCGGCAGGGCCGGTGCAGAAGATCGACCAGGCGCTGACCAACCCGCACACGATCGCGCGCGGCGATATCATCGAGAAGGACTGGTACAAGGGCGTGGCCTCGCCGATCCGGCTCGACCGCAGCAAGCCGAGCCTGCGCCTTCTGCCGCCGAAATTCAGCCAGCACGCAGCCGAGGTGCTGGGCGAGTTCGGCTACTCCAAGGCCGAGATCGACGCGATGGTCGAAAACGGCACGGTCTGCGGCCCTGAGCGCAAGCGCTAGAGGCCTCCACCTCCATCCGACGAACGATGCCGCAGTGCGGCGCGGGCACGATAGTGCAGCGCGAACGGCTGCGGCTGTCCGCGTACTTCTTCGCCTATTTTCCGGCTTCCCTTTTCCAGCGCTTGCCGCTTTCGTTTCGGCCGCTTACACAGTCATGTGAACGTCATACGGCGCTGCTAGCGCAAGCGCTTCTTTAGTGACGGGCAAGGGAGGTTTTCTTGATGGCTCTTCGACATTTTGGTGCGGCGGCGGCTGTTGCACTCACGGTTGGTCTCGGCGCCTCACCGGCGCTGGCCGTGACCGAAATCCAGTGGTGGCACGCGATGACGGGCGCCAACAACGACGTCATCGTCAAGCTCGCAAGCGACTTCAACGGTGCCCAGAGCGACTACAAGGTGATTCCGACCTACAAGGGCAACTACGCCGACACGATGAACGCCGGCATCGCCGCGTTCCGCGCCGGCAACGCCCCGCACATCATGCAGGTGTTCGAGGTCGGCACCGCCACCATGATGGCGGCGACCGGCGCCGTGAAACCGGTCTACAAGCTGATGGCCGAGACCGGCGAGAAGTTCGATCCGAAGGCCTATCTGCCCGCGATCACCGGCTACTACTCGACCTCGAAGGGCGAGATGCTGTCCTTCCCCTTCAACTCGTCGTCGACCGTCATGTGGGTCAATCTCGACGCGCTGAAGAAGGCGAATGTCGAGATCCCGAAGACCTGGCCCGAGGTGTTCGACGCCGCCAAGAAGCTGAAGGCGGCCGGGCACGCCACCTGCGGCTTCTCCAACTCCTGGGTCACCTGGGTCAATCTCGAGCAGCTCTCCGCCTGGCACAACGTGCCGCTCGCCAGCAAGGCCAACGGCCTCGACGGCTTCGACACCGTGCTGTCCTTCAACGGCCCGCTCCAGGTCAAGCATCTCGAGAACCTGGTCGAGCTCCAGAAGGACAAGACCTACGATTACGCCGGCCGCACCAACACCGGCGAAGGCCGCTTCACGTCGGGCGAATGTCCGCTCTACCTGACCTCGTCGGCATTCTTCGGCAACGTCAAGGCGCAGGCCAAGTTCGCCTTCACCGCGGTGCCGATGCCTTATTATCCGGACGCCAAGGGCGCGCCGCAGAACTCGATCATCGGCGGCGCATCGCTCTGGATCATGGGCGGCAAGTCGGCCGACGAGTACAAGGGCGTGGCGAAGTTCCTGACGTTCCTCTCCGATACCGATCGGCAGGTCTACATTCACAAATCGTCGGGCTATCTGCCGATCACCAAGGCGGCCTATGACAAGGCCAAGGCAGAGGGCTTCTACAAGGACCAGCCCTATCTCGAGACCCCGCTGCTCGAGCTGACCAACAAGGAGCCGACCGAGAATTCGCGCGGTCTGCGTCTCGGCAACATGGTGCAGCTCCGCGACGTCTGGGCGGAAGAGATCGAGCAGGCGCTGGCCGGCAAGAAGACTGCCAAGCAGGCGCTGGACGCGGCCGTCGAACGCGGCAACACCATGCTGCGGCAGTTCGAAAAGACCGCCGTGAAGTAAGGCGACAAGCGGCAGGCCGGTCGCCCGGCCTGCCGCGCTGGGGCATCATGCAGAAGCAAGCCATTTTCCAGTCGAAGCTGTTGCCCTATGCGCTGGTTGCGCCGCAGCTCGCGATCGTCCTGATATTCTTCTATTGGCCCGCCTTGCAGGCGATGATCCAGTCGTTCCTGCTCCAGGACGCCTTCGGCCTGTCGACCACGTTCGTCTGGTTCGAGAACTATATCGACCTGTTCAAGGACCCCGCCTATTTCGAGGCGATCCTGCGCACCTTCTTCTTTTCGTTCGCGATCGCGGTGTCGTCGCTGTCGTTCGCGCTGCTGCTCGCCGTGATGGCGGACAAGCCGCTGCGCGGCTCGATGCTCTACCGCACCCTGCTGATCTGGCCCTATGCGGTGGCGCCGCCGGTCGTCGGCGTGCTCTGGATCTTCATGCTGCATCCCTCGCTCGGCGTGCTCTCGCGCTACCTGCGCGCCCTCGGCGTCGACTGGAATCCGCTGCTCGACGGCAACCAGGCCGCAACCCTGATCATCCTCGCCGCCGCCTGGAAGCAGATCTCCTACAATTTCCTGTTCTTCCTCGCCGGCCTGCAGAGCATCCCCAAGAGTGTGATCGAGGCCGCCGCGATCGACGGCGCCCGCCCGATGCGGCGGTTCTGGACCGTGATTTTCCCGCTGTTGTCGCCGACCATCTTCTTCCTTCTGGTCGTCAACATCGTCTACGCCTTCTTCGACACGTTCGGCATCATCGACACCATGACCCGGGGCGGTCCGGGCAAGTCGACCGAGACGCTGGTCTACAAGGTCTATACCGACGGCCTGCTCGGGGGGAACCTCGGCAGCTCCGCGGCGCAGTCGGTGATCCTGATGATCATGGTGATCGTGCTGACGGGCATCCAGTTCCGCTTCGTCGAACGCAAGGTGACCTACTGATATGGTCGAGGAAGAAGGCTTTCGGCGCTACATCGCCCACATCATCCTCTGGATCGGGATCGCGATCGTCGCCTTCCCGGTCTACCTCGCCTTCGTCGCGTCGACGCAGGATAACGCGGTGATCGCGAACGGCCAGATGTCGCTGCTGCCCGGCGGCCATTTCCTCCAGACTTATTACCAGACCATCTTCGTCGGCACGAGCGGCTCGACCCGCGAGCCGGTCGGCAACATGATGCTGAACTCGCTGGTGATGGCGCTGCTGATCGCGGTCGGCAAGATCGCGATCTCGATCATCTCGGCCTATGCGATCGTGTATTTCCGCTTTCCGTTCCGGATGGCGCTGTTCTGGCTGATCTTCATCACGCTGATGCTGCCGGTCGAGGTGCGCATCTATCCGACCTACAAGATCGTCGCCGACCTGCACATGCTCGACAGCTATGCGGGCTTGTCGCTGCCGTTGATCGCCTCGGCCACCGCGACGCTGCTGTTCCGCCAGTTCTTCATGACCGTGCCGGACGAACTGCTGGAAGCCTCCCGTATCGACGGCGCCGGCCCCTTCCGTTTCTTCTGGGATACGCTGCTGCCGCTGTCGCGCACCAACATGGCAGCGCTGTTCGTGATCCTGTTCATCCTCGGCTGGAATCAATATCTCTGGCCGCTCTTGATCACCACGCGCGACGACATGCAGACCATCCAGATCGGCATCCGCAAGATGATCACCACCACCGACGCACTGACCGAATGGCCGATCGTGATGGCAACCGCCGTGCTGGCCATGCTGCCGCCGGTGCTCGTCGTCGTCGTCATGCAGAAGCTGTTCGTGCGCGGACTGGTCGAGACGGAAAAGTAACAAGCGAGTTTTTGATGGCTAACGTCACCCTCCGCAACGTCCGCAAGACCTATCCCGGCGGCTTCGAGGCCATCAAGGGCGTCGACGTCGATGTCGGCGACGGACAGTTCTGCGTGCTGGTCGGGCCGAGCGGCTGCGGCAAGTCCACGCTGCTGCGCATGGTCGCGGGGCTGGAGACCGTCACCGGCGGCGAGATCGACATCGGCGGCCGCATCGTCAACGGGATCGAGCCCGCCGATCGCGACATCGCGATGGTGTTCCAGAACTACGCGCTCTATCCGCATATGAGCGTGTACAACAACATGGCCTACGGCCTGCGCAACCGCGGCATGGCGGAGGCCGAGATCAGGACCCGCGTCGAGCAAGCCGCGCGCGTGCTCGAGCTCACATCGATGCTGGAGCGCAAGCCGCGGCAGCTCTCCGGCGGCCAGCGCCAGCGCGTCGCCATGGGCCGCGCCATCGTGCGCCAGCCGAAGGTGTTTTTGTTCGACGAGCCACTGTCGAATCTCGACGCCAAGCTGCGCATCGCCATGCGGGTCGAGATCCGCAAATTGCAGCGCCGGCTCAACACGACGTCGATCTACGTCACCCACGACCAGCTCGAGGCGATGACGCTCGCCGACATCCTCGTCGTGATGAACGGCGGCCAGGTCGAGCAGGTCGGTAATCCCCTTGCGATCTACGAGAAGCCGGCGACCACCTTCGTCGCCTCCTTCATCGGCGCACCGCCGATGAACTTGATGTCGACGCGGCCCGAGGAGATCCGCTCGCAGCTCGCCGGCAGCGCGGCGGCCGACGCCGGCATTCTCGGCATCCGCCCGGAAGATTTCGTCATCACCGACCAGACCCCGGCCGGCGGCGTCGCCTTGCCGCTGACCGTGGAAGCGATCGAGCATGTCGGCGCCGAAACCTTCGTCTATGGCCGCCGCGAGCAGGAAGAGCAGCACGTCGCCGCCACCCCCGGCGAGCTGCCGCCCGGCGAGATCATCGTCCGCATCCCCGGAACCGAGGCTCCCGCCATCGGCGCGAAAATCCGGGTCGCGGCGGTGCGCAACAAGCTGCATTTGTTCAGCGGCGACGGGCGCAAGCGGTTCGAAGCCTGAACCGGTTCCGAAGGGCCGGTACCAAAAAGTGCGAAAACAACCCCATGCACAGTAGAAGGGGTTTTGTTTTCGTTCGAGAAATTCATTCGCAAATTCGTCATGCCCGGGCTTGTCCGCATGCACGGCCGAAGCCGCTTCGGCGCGACGAAGGCCCGGGCGTCCAGGTTATTGGCGCAACGAGCAAGGTCGTGGATGGCCGGGACAAGCCCGGCCATGATGATCCGGAAGCATCTCGTTCGATATCGGCCGGAGCCACGGGCTGAATCGCTCATCCACAGCGTTCCGGCTACCTGCTTGAACCCACACGGGAACATGCCCATATTGCTGATCAAGGGGTGCCAGTACGGGCCCCGACACACCAAAGTCGCTTCTGCGAGGACTTTGTAAACTATGTCTCGTGTTCCCACGTTATCCAGTCCGTTCCTTCTGGGCTTCGACGAGATCGAGCGCGTGCTCGACCGCGTCGTCAAAGGCGCCGACGGCTACCCTCCCTACAATATCGAGAGGTGCGGCGGCGCGGATGGCCAGCCCGAGCGTTTGCGCATCACGCTGGCGGTCGCCGGATTTACGCGCGACCAACTCGATGTAACCATTGAGGAAAACCAGCTCGTGATCCGCGGGCGTCAGCAGGACGACAAGTCCCGGCAATACATCCATCGCGGCATCGCCGCGCGCCACTTCCAGCGCACCTTCGTGCTGGCGGAGGGGATGCTGGTGCTGGGTGCGGATCTGAAGAACGGGCTGTTGTCGATCGATCTGGCCCGGCCTGAACCGGAGAGGATCGTTAAGACAATCGCTATCAATGAGCACGAATAATGGAACGAGTAGCGGACTCGACCGCTTAGTGTTCCAGAGGAGTCGAGACCATGAGTGAAGGTCACGTTGCGTTCGAATACGAAGCCAAGAACGTCTCGCCGGAGACGCTGGCAACCCTCGGCGAAGGCCACATCGCCTATGTGAAGCAGATCCGCTCGGAAGACGTGCCGGGCCTGTTTCCCGAAGCGCCGAAAATCGCGCCGGGCCTCAAGCTCTTCGCGCTCCACGCCGCCGACGGCACGCCGATCATGCTGACCGACAGCCGCGAAGCCGCGGTCGCCAACGCCTGGAGCAACGAGCTGCAAGCGGTGAGCGTGCACTAAAGCGCGCGTTGCACGAATAGGGTTTTGGCGGGCATGCCTTCGCAAGAGGGCGTGCCCGTTTTCGTTTGAGAGGTGACGTTCTCGCGCCGCCCGCCAGCCAACGGGAATTCGGCGATGTCCCGCCCGCGTGCGGAGCTATCGCATATGACTTGTGGCGGCGGGTTGCGCGCACGCCTCGTCCTTCGAGACGGCGCTGACGCGCCTCCTCAGGATGAGGCTAATCAGCATCAGCGCCCGTCGAGACTGCTGCCCCACGTCCGACCTCATCCTGAGGAGCCCGCCTCAAGCGGGCGTCTCGAAGGATGGCCGCGGGAAAGAACTCTCAAATGCGATTCCTCTGCGCGTCGGGCGGCTCTTGGCTCATGCGCGCAGAAGACCCTCATCAATCCGTGATTTGACAGTTCATTCGAACTTGTCAAATCTGACAAAATGCAGGCCAAGGCCCCTCCCCAGGACCGGATCCTCGACGCCGCCTTGCGCGTGTTCCGGCGCCACGGCTTCCGTCGCTCCTCGATCGAGCAGGCGGCGGAGGAGGCCGGACTGACGCGGCAGGCGCTCTATCATCACTTCGCCTCCAAGGAGGCGCTGTTTCGCGCCGTGCTCGAGCGGATCTACGCGCAGGGGCTCGCCGCCGAAATCGCGGCGGCGAAGGCGGCGGAAGAAGCGGGCCTCGATCTTGCCGACATCCTGGTCGCCGAGATCGGCGCGCGAATGCAGTCGCTGCTCGCTTCGCTCAAGGACTCGCCCCATACCGAGGAGCTGTTTTCCGAGCACCTCGCGCAGGCGCGCGACCTCTACCAGAGCTATTCCAACCGTTTCGCCGAGGAGATCGCAACCACGATCGCGCGGGTGTGCCGCAAGCGAAAGCTCAAGCTCGAAAGCGGCGTCAGTGCGCGCGAGCTCGCGCGCTGCGTCGAGATGGCGATCCACGGCACCAAATCCGCTTTCCCTTCCATGCAGCCGGTCGACGCGTTCCTGAAGCAGCTCGAGACCATGCTGCGCATGCTGATCGCCGGCGCGATGGCGCCGTCCGCAAAGAGGTCCCACCGCAAAACGGGAGTTCGAACATGACCAGCACGACGATCAATGGACGGCCTCTGGTGCTGCCCGACGATCCCGATGCGCTCCTGATCGACGTGATCCGCGACGGCGGCCTCACCGGCACCAAACTCGTCTGCGGCTCCGGCGTCTGCGGCGCCTGCACCGTGCTGCTCGACGGCACGCCGGTCGTGAGCTGCCTGTTGCCGGCGCAGGCGGCCGCCGACAAATCGCTGACGACCATCGAGGGCGTCGGAGCAGCCGGATTGCATCCGGTGCAGAAGGCGTTCATGGCGCACGATGCCCTGCAATGCGGCTTCTGCACGCCCGGCTTCGTGGTCGAAGCCACCGCCTTCCATGACAGCTGGCGCGCGACCAAGGGCGCGGCGACACCTTCGCGCGAGGAGATCGCCGCCGCGCTCTCGGGACATCTCTGCCGCTGCGGCGCCTATGAAGGCATTTTTCGCGCGGTGGCGGAGGCTTGTTCGGGTCGCTTCGACGGCAGCGAACCCATCGCGCCGCGGCTGGAAGCCCGCGACAAGGTGACGGGAATGGCCCGCTATACAGTCGACATCCACCATGACGGCCAGCTCGAAGGCGTCATCCTGCGCGCGCACGTCGCGCATGCGAGGATCACCGGGCTCGATCTGGCGCCGGCGCGCGCCATTGCCGGTGTCGCCGCGGTCGTTCCGCTGCTCGACGACGACAACATGGTCCGCTTCGTCGGCGCGCCGATCGCAGCCGTCGCGGCCAGGGATCGCCGCACCGCACTGAAGGCCATCGCCGCGATCAGCTTCAAGGCCGAGCCCTTGCCCGCGGTGATCGGGCTCGATGCAGCGCGACGCGACGATGCGCCCGTCGTGTTCGAAAAGAAGGACCGCAAACGCGCCGGCAACGTGTCCGAGGGCGCCGGCGGCGCTCCGGTGTCGTGGAAGGGCAATGTGCGCGGGCCTTCGGCGCCGTTCTCGCAAAAGGCCAAGCAGGCCAAGAGCTGGCTCGACGAGGCGCGGGCGCAACGCAATCCGCTGCTGGTCGAGGAGACCTTCCGCGTCTCGACGCAACAGCACGCCAGCCTCGAACCACATGCCGCCGTGGCCAGGTTCGATGGCGATCAGCTCATTGTGCACATCTCGACCCAGGCCATTCACGAGAGCATGGAGAAGATCGCCAAGCGTTACGGCCTTTCGCACGACAAGGTACGTGTGATCGCCGATCATGTCGGCGGCGGGTTCGGCTCCAAGGGCAGCGTTGGGCTGGAGACCATCGCCGCGATCGAGCTCGCGCGCGCCGCGAAAGCGCCGGTGCGTGTCGCCTTCGACCGCGAAGAGGAGCTTTCCGTCACAGGCTATCGTCCGGCCGCCGAGCTGAAGCTGTCCTTGCTGCCTTCGGCGGAAGGCCGCCTCAAGGCGCTGTCGCTCACCGCCCATGCCGATACCGGCGCCGCCGTGAACTCGCTGATCGCGGGCCTCGCGCGGCTGATCTATCCGGCCGAAGCCAAGGAGCTCGTCGATTTCGACGTGCTCAGCAATCTGCCGCCCGGCGCGCCGTTCCGCGGCCCCGGCGGTCCGCCGATGTCGTTTGCGCTGGAGCAGGCGGTCGACGAAGCGGCGCTGCGCATGAAGGTCGATCCGATTGCCCTGCGCAAGCTCTGGGATCCCGATCCCAACCGTCAGCGATTGTACGACTGGGCTGCCGGCCTCGAGGTCTGGAAGAACCGCAAGTCGGCGGCATCGCAAACCGGCCGCTACCGGCGCGGCGTCGGCGTCGCCACCGGCTACTGGCTCTATCTCTGGCAGACCGGCTCCTCGGTCGAACTCGCAATCAAGGGCGGCCGCATCGTCGCAAGCTGCGCGGTGCAGGATATCGGCACGGGCACCCGCAGCGTGATCGCCAACACCGTCGCGAAGGCGTTCGATCTGGAGCCGCAGGATGTGGACGTTCGCATCGGCCGCTCCAACCTGCCCCCCGGGCCGGGCTCCGGCGGCAGCCGCGTCACCGCCTCGGTGGTGCCGCCGACCTTGCTCGCCATCGACAAGCTGAAAGCGGAAATCAAGCGCTCCGCGTCTCGCACACCTGCTCCCGGCTCGAACGCGCCGTGGCGCGAGATGATCGCGGCTTCCCCCGATATCGCCGTGTCGGCGAAACGCCAGGAGGACGGCAAACCGCCGACCGGCGTCAGGCCCGCGCTGCACGAGGCGGGCATCATGGGCCGGGTGTTCGGTTGGGTGCTGCGTCTGATGAACCACATGGTGGTCGGCGCCGGCGTGCCGAGCTCGGTGCAGATTATGGAGGTCGAGGTCGATACCTGGCTCGGCCATGTGCGCGTGCTCAACGCCTATACGGGCCTCGCGATCGGCAAGCTCGCCGCGCCGACGCTGGCGCGAAGCCAGGCCGCGGGCGCGGTGATCCAGGGCATCGGCTACGCGCTCTATGAGGCGCGGGAGACCGATCCTTCGAGCGGCCACATCCTGAGCGGCAGCATGGAGGATTACCGCATTCCGGGGATTGCCGACATGCCAAAACTGGAGGTGCATTTCGACGAGGCCGGTTTCGAGCATGTGCCCGGCGGCAGCGTCGGCATCGGCGAAGTCGCCACCGTGCCGACCTCGCCCGCGATCGCCAACGCCATCCGCGATGCGATCGGCGTCAGATTGACCGAAATTCCGTTCCGGCCCGATCGTCTGCTGGCCGCGCTGAAAGGGAGGGATGCAGCATGAGTGTCGCCGTCACGACTGCCAATCCCGCGCCTGAATTCCGCGCCGGAGGCACCGACTTCAGCGAACGCCGCCGCAGCGGGGTGTCGCAGGGAATGCCGATCGATATCACGGCCACCGGCGACAAGACGATCACCTGGGACGCCGACGGAGCCGCCCGGATCGGCGCGCTGACCACCATCGCCACGATCGCGACCGACGCGCGCATCGCCGCTGCCTATCCCGGACTTGCGGCGAGCGCGCAAGGCCTCGCCACGCCACAGGTGCGCCAGGTTGCAACGCTCGGCGGCAATCTCGCGCAGCGATCACGCTGCTGGTATTTCCGCCGGGCCGACATCGATTGCCTGAAGAAAGGCGGCAGCACCTGCCCTGCCCGGTCAGGCAATCATCTCTATGGCGTTGCCTTCGATCTCGGCGACTGCGTCGCGCCGCATCCCTCGACCATGGCGGCGGCTTTGCTCGCCTATGATGCGACCATCACCACGGACCGGCGCAGCGGATTGACGATTGCCAGCCTGCTCGGCGACGGCTCGGTCTCGCACGCCGATCATACACTCGCGGCCGGCGAGATGATCGAGAGCATTGCGCTTCCTGCCCCGCTCGAGGACGAGCGCGCTGCCTACAAGCGCGCGATCAGCCGGACCCATGCGGAATGGCCGCTGGTGGAGCTCTGCGCCCGCGTCGTTATCGCCGATGGCAAATTCCAGCTCGTGCGTCTCGCTGCCGGCGGCGTCGCGCCCGTGCCGCTTCGCCTCACCGCGGTCGAAGCCCAGCTCAGCGGCAAGATTGTCGATCCGGCATCGATTGAAGAAGCGGCGAAAGCGGCGAGCGCGGGTGCCAAGCCATTGCCGATGACGACCTACAAGCTCGACCTTCTGCAAGGGCTGGTGCGCGACGTGCTGGAGCGGCTTTCGGACCAACTAACCGCCTGAGCGATTCGACAGCCGGGCACGGATCTCCGGCTTCAGCACCTTGCCGACCTTGGAGCGCGGCAGATCGTTCCAGACTTCGATCTGCTTCGGTGCCTTGACGCTGCCGATTCGCTGCTTGACGAAGCTCGCCAGCGCCGTCGGATCGACGCTTTGGCCGGCGCGGGGCTGCACCACGGCGACGATCCGCTCGCCCCATTTCTCGTCCGCCAGCCCGATCACGGCGCAATCCTGTACCGTCTCATGAGCCCGCAGTGCGTTCTCGACCTCGATCGAGTACACGTTGAATCCGCCGGTGATGATCATGTCCTTGGCGCGATCGACGATGTACAGGTAACCCTCGTCGTCGAGGTAACCGACGTCGCCGGTGTGGTGCCAGCCATGCGCGGAGGCCTCCGCCGTAGCCTCGGCATCCTTGTAGTAGCCCTCCATCACCAGCGAGCCGCGGACCACGATCTCGCCGCGTGCGCCGGTCGGCAGCAAATTGCCGTCGCCATCCATGATACCGGCCTGCACCAGCGGGCTTATTCGCCCGGCCGAGGCGAGACGCTCCATCGCGATCGTGCCGTCGGCATTGTAATGTTCCTCCGGCGCCATCATCGCGATCATCATGGGCGCCTCGGTTTGACCGAACAACTGCGCCATCGGCCCGATCCGCCGGAGCGCCTCCGCAAGCCGTGCGGCCGAGATCGGCGCCGCGCCGTACCAGAAGCATTGCAGCGACTCGCATTTCGCCGAGTCGAGCTTCGGATGATCGAGCAGCATGTATATCACGGTCGGCGGCAGGAAGGTGTGCGTGACGCGATAGCGCTCGATCAGATCGAGGAACTCGGCGATGTCGGGGTGATGCATGATCACGACGCGGCCGCCCAGCGTCATGATCGGGAAGCACAGCACGCCGGCGGCATGCGTCAGCGGCGCCAGCGCGAGATAGACTGGACGGCCTTTGAAGGGATAGCCCATCAAGGTCAGCGCCGTCATGGTCTCGATGTTGCGGCCCGACAGCATCACACCCTTCGGTTTGCCGGTGGTGCCGCCGGTACCCGGGATCATCGCGAGATCGTCGATCGTCTCGCGGTGATAAGGCTCGTCTGCGAGGCCGGCGAGCCAGTCGTCGAATGATGGCGCAAAAGGCAGTTCGGCGTCGAGGCAGACGAGGGCGCGCAGCTTTGTCAGCTCTGCACGGACCGCCTCGACCATCGGTGCGAAGCTCGAGTGAAACAGCAGCATGCTGCAATCGAACTGGTCGAGGATGAGCCGATTTTCGGCGGCTTCGTTGCGAGGGTTGACCGGGCACCAGACCGCCCCTGCACGGGAGATGCCGAACACGCAGGCGAAGGCGACCGGATCATTGCCGGACAGAATCGCGACCTTGGCGCCGGGCGCGATCCCCGATCGGTCGAGCCCCCGCGCGATGCGATAGCTGAGCCGCTGCACCTCGCCATAGCTGAGATCGCGTCCATCCATGGTCAGGCACGGCGCATCGACGCCGAGCGAGGCACCCTTGTCGAGATAATCGATGAAGCGCATGTTCGATCTCGCGATGAGACGGGTGGCGCATGGGTGCACCACCCGCGATCGTTTTAGTCGTGCACCGTCAGAACCGGCTTGCTGACCAGCCCGAAGCTGCGCAATTGGCCGAGCAACTCGTGGTGGCCGAACGCCTGGCAGCCGGAGGCAAACCCCACGCGCTTGGGCGGCTGCTGCAACAGGTGCGCCGCGGCATAGGCCTGCAGCAAGCCGGTCTGCTTGTAGTTGCTGTTGCCGTAGATGACGCAGTGCGCGCGCCCGAGCGGGCCGGTGGCATGCACCGAATCCAGCGACTTGTTGATGCGCGGGTTCTCGCGCGGCGGCATGGTGTTCATCACGCCGGCGGCGGTCTGCGCCAACGCGGCGTAACGATCGTCGGGGTTCATGTCCTTGGTCGCTTCCAGTGCGCCGGCGACGATCTGCGGCACGCCCAGCATCAGCGCGCGATTGAACACGCCCCCCAGCACCTTCACGTTGGCCACGCGCGGATCGCGCTTGAACCACACCGGGTGCGAGGTGCCACCCCACGGCAACGCCAGCGCCAGCTCGTGCTGGCCGGGGATGGCGAGGTTGTAGAGGCCCGCGTCGGGCTGATGCTCGACGTATTTGTTTTGCTCCAGGTAGTAGGCCTTGGCCATCGCGGCGTTGACCAGGATGGTCTGCGTCGATGCGATGGTCGGGCTGCCACCCCAGAACACGGCGATATCAAGCGTGTCGAGGCCGGGCGTCTCCAGGCACAGCTGCGCGGCGATCTCGCCGGTGGTGTACATCTGCGCAATGCCCGGCGCGAGCAGCAGGCCGGCATTGGCGAACTTCGTGCCCCATTCCTGCTCGAGCGTGATCAGCCAGTCCTGCTCGCCGGTGGTGTCGGTGTAGTGGCATCGGGAAGCCCAACAGGCCTGCACCACCTCGGCGCCGAACCTGGAGAACGGGCCCACGGTGTTGAGCACCACCGAGGCGCCCTTGAACAATTCGGTCAGCGCGGCCACGGTGTGAGGCACCGCAACCACCTCGTAGTCCGCGGTCTCGATGCCGGCGACATTCGACTTCATCGCAGCGTCGAGCTTCTCCGCGCTGCGGCCGGCGGCGATGAAGGGGATGTTGTACTCGCGCAAGTATTCGCAGACCAGCCGGCCGGTGTAGCCGGACGCGCCATAGACGATGACGGGTTTCTTCGCGCTCATTCTCGTTCCTCCGAAATGCTTGTTGTCGGGTTGCAGCTCACATTCCCATGCCGCCATCGACCGGCAATCCGATGCCGGTGATGAAGCGCGCCTCGTTCGAGCACAGGAACACCGCGGCGTCGGCGATGTCGCCGACCTCCGCGAGCTTGCCGAGAGGCGTCTGCTCCACCACCGAGCCAACCGCGGCATTGACGTCGGGCGCGAGACCGATCTTCACGATGTCGTTGGCCAGCTGCAGGCCCATGTCGGTCGGGATCAAGCCGGGATAGATGCAGTTGACGCGGACGCCATAGCCGAGCTTGCCGGCCTCCATCGCCGCAACCCGGGTCATGCGGTCGACCGCGGATTTCGTGCCGGAATAGACCGCGATGCTCGGGAAGGCGATCGTCGCCGCGACGGAAGCGATGTTGACGATCGCGCCACCTTTGCCTGCCGCTCCGCCCGGCCGCATTGCGCGGAACGCGTGCTTCATGCCGAGCACGGTGCCGACGATGTTGACGTCGCACATCCGCCGCGCGTCCTCGGCGCTGATCTCGCTGACGAGGGACGTGATCTCGATGCCGGCATTGTTGATGAGGATATCGTAGCCGCCGAGGGTGGCGATCGTCGCAGCTGCCGCTTTCTCCCACTGCGCATCGTCGGCGACATCGAGATGCACGAAGCCGGTCTTCACACCGAGCCTGGCGATCTTGCCGGCAGTGTCCTTGCCGACGTCATCGAGAATGTCGCCGATCATGACCGCCGCACCGGAGCGCGCCAGTGCTTCTGCAATGGCGGCTCCTATCCCGCGGGCTCCGCCGGTGACCAAGGCTTTGCGGCCATCAAGACTTTTCTCACTCATCGCACGTCCTCCCTTTGCCTGGACTGATCTGTTGGACTGATCTGTTCGCTGATGATCGGTGCGAGCTGCGATTAGCAGCACGGTGCCGGCGCAGTTGCGCAACGGCATGCGAGTCCGGCCGGCGGCGCTGCGCCGGCGGGTGCATTTCCTCCATTTGCTGGCGTCTTGACGACTGTCCAAATTCCTGGCGCGCACACTCCGCCCGGAACTTGACAGTTGTCAAGAAGAAAATTTGACAGTTGTCAAAGAGGATGGTCTGTAGAGGATGACGAACGATGGGACGATCGTGGCGGCCAAGCGGCGGGAGACAGCGCGACAATGGCGCGGCAAGCGACAGGAGCGGCCAAGCGAGGGGCCGTGGCGGAGATCGTGCGGGACGACAAGTTCAACGCGCGGCGCATCGAGCTGGCCGAGGCCGCGCTCGAAACGCTTGGAGAGCTGGGCTTCGCGCGGACCAGCCTGCGGGAGATCGCGCAGAACTCGGCGTTCACGCACGGCGTGTTCCACTATTATTTCAGCGACAAGCTCGACCTGATCTGCTGCTGCGTGCGCCACTACAAGGCGAAGTGCGTGACGCGATATGACGAGGTCGTCGCGACGGCAACGAGCCGCGACGAATTGATGGAAGGTTTCCTCGCCAAGCTCGCAGCGACGCTGCAGAACGAAGCCGGCATGCACCGCCTTTGGTACGACCTGCGCTCGCAGGCGATGTTCGAGGCGGCGTTTCGCAAGGATGTCATCGAGATCGACAAGAGCCTGAAGGCGATGATCTGGCGCATTGCCTCCCGCTATGCCGAGTTGGGGGGCAAGCGGCCGGCGTCGTCGCCGGCCGCGCTCTATGCGCTGTTCGACGGACTATTCCAGAGTGCGCTGCTCAGGCACCTTGCCGGTGACGAGACGGCAATTCCCGAACTGCTCGACGAAGTCAGGCACCTGCTGCCGACGGTCTGCTGAGGCGCACGGGCCGCGCCCGTGATCCGCGGACGTCGAGCTATGCTACCCGCTCCCTCGCAATCAGCAAATGACGATTACGCCGCGGTCGCCGGCGGCAGGGCCAGCACCGAATAGATCGCCTGGGCATCGCGCGAGGCGCGGAGCTTCTTGGCGATGTCCTGGTCGCGGAGCAGGCGGGCGATGCGCGCGAGCGCCTTGAGGTGATCGGCGCCGGCGCCTTCGGGGGCGAGCAGCAGGAAGACCAGATCGACCGGCTGGCCGTCCATGGCCTCGAAATCGATCGGGCGGTCGAGCCGCGCGAACAGGCCAAAGATCTTTTCGAGCTTGGGCAGCTTGCCGTGGGGGATGGCGACGCCATAACCGACCGCGGTGGTGCCGAGCTTCTCACGCTGCAGCAGCACCTCGAACACCGAGCGCTCGTTCTGCCCGGTCAGCTCGGCGGCCTTGGCCGCGAGCTCCTGCAAGGCCTGCTTCTTGCTGTTGACCTTCAATGCCGGGAGAATCGCCTCGGGTGCGACCAGATCGGTAATCGGCATGGAGGCTTTCCGAGGTGAATTAAACCGTCAGGTTCCGATTTGGCCCCGCTTGATAGACCAAGCCGGGCCGGCGTCAATAACATGAAGCAGGAGGCGGACTTAGCCCGATCCAGATGTGGGGGGCTTCTACTCCAACGCAATCCCGGTGCCAACTCCCGCGTGCGGCTTTGCCGCGGTCATTGTTAAGGTCCGGAATCGTACGGACGTCCGCCCTGGCCTAACCGCCCGGCTTGCCGTCGACCTTGCCGTCCACCTTGGCCCCCGGTGGATCAATCCAGCCGACATTGCCGTCCGCCCGGCGGTAAATGATGTTCACCCGGCCCGAGGAGCCATGCTGGAATACCAGGCAAGGTGCGCCGCTGAGGTCGAGTTCCATGACGGCCTCGCTGACCGAGAGCTGCTTCAACGACGTGGTTTGCTCCGCAATGATCACGGGGCTGTAGCCGGTGACTTCCTCTTCGTCCTCGCCGGGCGCCTCGAGCACGTAAGCCGTCGCGTCGAGCGCAGCCATGGCCTCGGAGGCGACATGGGCCTTGCGGGCGGAGCGGTCCTTGAGCCGGTTCTTGTAGCGCCGCAGCCGCTTCTCGATCATCAGCAGCGCCTGGTCGGCGCTGGCATAGGCATCCGGCGCGTTCGAATCGGCTTCCAGCGTGATGCCCGAATCGAGGTGCAGGGCGCAATCGGTGCGGAAGCCGAAGCCGTCCTTGCTGAGCGTGATGTGGCCGGAATAATTGCCGTCGAAATATTTGCGCAGCACCTCGTCGGTACGATCGGCAACGCGGCCGCGCAGGGCCTCCCCGACGCTGATGCTCTTGCCCGAAATCCGAAGGGTCATGGATGCCTCGCTTGGTTTGCTCCTCGGCTGCGACGACGTCACCGCAGCCGAAGTCGTTCCCTGCGCATGATCTCCCCACGAACACTTTCCGCGTTGGTCGGGAGAGGAGACCGCCGTGCACTTTCCCGGATCATGCGCGTGCCTGGATCGGTTGCAAAGGGGAGCCGAGAGTAGCGCGATTTCGCGCCAGCGCAATCAGGCCGGTTCGGGGTTGCGCGAGCGATCGGACAAGGCGGTGGAGAGAACGTTACCAAGGGCGCTCTGCTTGTCGCGGCGGCGTTGCACCGAGGAAGGGATGCGCATGGCTTCGCGGTACTTCGCGACCGTGCGGCGGGCAATATCAATGCCCGAGGCGCGCAAGCGTTCCACGATGGTGTCGTCGGACAGGATCGCGCTGGGCTCCTCCGCATCGATCAGCTGCTTGATGTGATGGCGCACGGCTTCGGCGGAATGCGCCTCGCCGCCGTCGGCCGAGGCGATCGAGGCCGTGAAGAAATATTTCAGCTCGAAGGTGCCGCGATTGGTCGCCATGTACTTGTTGGCGGTGACGCGCGACACTGTGGATTCATGCATCTGGATGGCGTCGGCGACGGCCTTCAGATTGAGCGGCCGCAGATGCGCCACGCCGTGGGTGAAGAAGCCGTCCTGCTGGCGCACGATCTCGGTTGCAACTTTCAGGATGGTGCGGGCGCGCTGGTCGAGCGCGCGCACCAGCCAGGTCGCGTTCTGCAGCGCGTCGGTGAAATAGGACTTGTCGCCGTCCTTGCCGATCTTCTTCGACAGCTCGGAATAATAGGTCTGGTTGACCAGCACGCGCGGCAAGGTGTCGCTGTTGAGCTCGACATGCCAGCCGCCGTCGGGACCCGGACGGACATAGACGTCGGGCACCATGGTCTGCATGCGCGCCGAGCCGAACTTCATGCCGGGCTTGGGATTGAGGCGGCGGATCTCGCCGATCATGTCGGCGATGTCCTCGTCGTCGACGCCGCAGATCTTGCGCAAGGCCACGATGTCGCGCTTGGCGAGCAGATCGAGATGCTCGACGAGAGCCTGCATCGCGGGGTCGTAGCGGTCGAGCTCGCGGAGCTGGATCGCGAGGCATTCGCTTAAGCTCCGCGCGCAGATGCCGGGCGGATCGAACTTCTGCAGCACGGCGAGGACGCCCTCGACGTCGGCTTGCGATGCGCCAAGGCGCTCGGCGGCCTGGCCGAGATCGGGCGGCAGATAGCCGGCCTCGTCGACGAGGTCGATCAGGTACTGGCCGATCATGCGCTGCGCCGGCGCGGTGAAGGCCACCGAGAGCTGCTCGGCGAGATGGTCCGAGAGCGTCATCTCCGCGGCCACGAAGGCTTCGAGATTGTAATCCTCGTCGCCGGAGGCGCCGCCGCCCCATTCGGTGTAGGTGGTCGGCGCGGCGTCCTGGGCGTTGCGCGCCGCAGCCTCGGCGGGCTCCTCGGAGAAAACGTTGTCCAGCCCCGTATCCAGGGTCTGCTCGATCTCGGCGCGGGTGCCGAGATCCTTGCTCATCCATTCGTCCTGGCCCGGCTCGAAGCCGTCCGCGCTGCCGCCAAAGCCGTCGTCAGCAAGACCGTCGCCGTGGCCTTCTCCCTGGCCGCCGGCCTCCTCGCCCGCGCCGTACTGGCTGGCCTCGCCGGGGGTCTCGCCCGCGGGGGCCTCGTCATTGGCCCGTTCCAGCAGCGGGTTCCGCTCCAGCTCCTCTTCCACGAAGGTGGTGAGATCGAGATTGGACAATTGCAGCAGCTTGATCGCCTGCATCAGCTGCGGCGTCATCACCAGCGACTGCGATTGCCGAAACTCTAATCTCTGCGTGAGGGCCATGAAGCAAGAACCGTTCCCAAAAGTTGGTCCGATTTTTGCTTATCTTAGTCCGGGCCCGATGTACATGTCTTGACGAAACGCAAAAACGGGCTAGAGGCGGAATTCCTCGCCAAGGTAAAGGCGGCGCACGTCCGGATCGGCGACGATCTCATCCGGAGTTCCCTCGGTCAAGATTTCCCCGGCATAGACGATATAGGCGCGATCGGTGAGGCCGAGCGTCTCGCGCACATTGTGGTCGGTGATGAGCACGCCGATGCCGCGATTGGTGAGATGGCGGACGAGGTCCTGGATGTCGCCGACGGCGATCGGGTCGATGCCGGCGAAGGGCTCGTCGAGCAGCATGTAATTCGGACGCGTCGCCAGCGCCCGCGCGATCTCGACGCGGCGGCGCTCGCCGCCCGACAGCGCGATCGACGGCGATTTGCGCAGCCGCGTAATGTTGAATTCGTCGAGCAGGGAATCCAGCTGCTGCTCGCGCTTCTTGCGCGAGGGCTCGACCACTTCGAGCACGGCGCGAATGTTCTGCTCGACGGTGAGGCCGCGAAAGATCGAGGCTTCCTGCGGCAGATAGCCGATGCCGAGCCGCGCGCGCTGATACATCGGCAGTTTGGTGACGTCGTGACCGTCGAGCTCGATCGCGCCGCGATCGGCCTTGATCAGGCCGGTGATCATGTAGAACACGGTGGTCTTGCCGGCGCCGTTCGGGCCGAGCAGGCCGACCGCTTCGCCGCGGCGCACATAGATGCTGACGCCGCGCACCACCTGGCGGCTGCCGAAGGCCTTTTCCACGCTATGCACCGCCAGGAAACCCGGCCGCTTCAGCAGCTGCGGCGCGCCGGCGCCATTGGACCTGCCGGCAGCCCTGACGGGGTGAACCGGCTGCGGACGCGGCTCGGGTTGATAGTCGGCTTCGTAGCCGCCCTGATAGTCAGCCTGGAACTGATCGGGCGCTCGCGCCGGGTCGCGGGCGAGCGGCGGCGCGTCGCGGATCGGGCTGGCCACGAGCCCGCCGACGCTGTCACCGAGTGCCGTGATGTCCTGCCGCGCAAATCCTGGCCGGCCGCGCTTGGCGGGGCGCCGACGGAACATGCTGAAGAGATCGACCATCCCCGCCTTCCAGCCTTTCGCGACGATCCTGCGCGGAACTCGCGCGATCTGCCGCAACGGCCTTCGATTCGCCGATGCAGCATGAGTGAAGGGATGTCTCATGCCCAGTGAAACACGCCCGAAAAGCGGTGGACCCCGCCTCGAAACCTTGTGCGCTAGATACAGTCTCGCCGGCCAAGCTTCAACCTCGGTTCGGCCGTCCCCGAACCAAGCCGTTGAATTATTTCGGTTTACTTGCACCGGGCAATTGCAGAGGTGGCGCCCCGCCGGGCTTGCTCCCCTGGCCGCAATCGCTGCCGCCGCCCTGCGGCAGCAGGGCCTGAACCCGGCCATTGTCGGATTCCACCCGCGACACGCCTGTCGTCATGTCGACCATCAAGCGGTCGCCGCGCAGCACGTTCTTGCACTGCGTCAGGACCACCTGACCGGAGCCGCCGAGCATGGTGATGAGATTGGTCCTGGTGTCGAACACGGCAGTATCGCCGGTCACCACCTGGTCCTTCTGGGTGACCACGACATTGCCGCGCGCCTCCAGCCGCTTGATCGAGGAACTGCCGCCCGGACCCGGCTGCGCCGACTGCATCGGCGCGGACTTCGCGCCTTTCGCAGGTGCGGGCTGCGGCGTGGCGGGCTTGTCGCCGCCGGATTCGTAGAACACCACCAGCGTCTTCGAGGTCATGGTGGTGTCGCCCTGGACCACCTTGACGTTGCCGGCGAAGGTCGCCTCCTTCTTCTTGTCGCGCATCTCCAGCGAGGCGGCCTCGATCTGGATCGGCTGGTCGCGGTTCTGCGAAAAGCCCTGCATCGCGTTGGGCACGCCCTGCATCGTGCTCTGCGCGATGGCGGCGCTGCCCGCGACCAGCGCGATGCCGGCTGCAAGTGCAGCCGCGCCGATGATGGCGCACCGCTTGTGGCCGCTACGCGAGAAGATCCTGGTCATGAAAATCATCTTGAGTTGGCAGACTTGTTCTGAGGCGTACGTGTCTTTGCCGACGACGCAGGCTCGACCGGCGCAGTCTGTGCGGCGGCAGGCTCGTCCAGCTTGTCCAGATGCATCACCACGTTGCCTTCGAAACGGATGACGTCGCCGCCTTCCGTAATTCGCAAGCGATCGGCGCTCAGCGTGCCGTTGGTCAGCTTGACGTCGACACGCTCGTCCGATGAGACCGTGCCCTTGTTCATGTCGACGAAGGCCGAGTTCAGCCGCGCCTCATAGCCGGTGGAGGTGCGCAGGAAGATATCCTTGTGCAGGTCGAGCTGCTGCTGCTTGTTGTCGAAGCGGCCGGTGCGGGCATCGAGCAACAGGGTGGATTGATCCTCCATCAGCACTTTCGCGCGCAGGTCGTTGAGATCGACATGGTCAGGGTCGGTGATGTCCTGCGTCGCGGTCTTGGCCCAGAGCTCGTAGGGCCGCCGATCCGGCGTGAAGCCGGACAGATGCGGCGATTCCATCGTGATCTTGGTGCCCGACACCACCATGTTCTCGACCGTGAGCGGCAGCTCCGGAATCCTGAACTTGTTGAAGAACGCGATGTAGATGATCACGGCCATGGCCACGACCACCGTCGCGGGGACCCCAACCCGCAGAATCCGCACCAGACGGCTGTGGCGCGCCGCGCTGGCAAACTTTGCCGCGAGCGCGGCGTCGTAGGTGGGATTGTGGGCCGAATTCACCTGAGCTCCTGAGGTGTCGCACGCCAAGCCGGGTCGAGCGCGCCCCCATTGTACCCGTCACCGCCGCAAGATGCAGCCGCGGACGTAAACCTTGGACTAAGCCTTGGCACATAAGCCTTGACGTATCAGGCTTGGACAGGCCGCAGGAAAGTGTCCGAAACGGGGCGCAGACCGGAGTCTACCCGGCGTTCGAGGGCTCAGGAATGCGCGAAAATGTCCTCTTCCGCCCAGCCCTGGAGGTCGAGCAGGGCCCGGGTCGGCAGGAAGTCGAAACAGGACCTTGCGAGCTGCGCGCGGCCTTCCCGGACCAGCATGGCATCCAGCCGCTCGCGTAAAGCGTGCAGGTGCAGCACGTCGGAGGCGGCGTAGGCGAGCTGCGGCTCGGTCAGGCTGTCGGAACCCCAGTCGCTGGATTGCTGCTGCTTGGAGAGGTCGACATTGAGCACCTCGCGGACGAGGTCTTTCAGGCCGTGGCGGTCGGTGTAGGTCCGGGTCAGGCGCGAGGCAATCTTGGTGCAATAAATCGGCCCGGTCATGACGCCGAAGGTCTGGTACAGCACCGCGACGTCGAACCGCGCGAAGTGGAAGATTTTGGTGATGGCGGGATTGGCCAGCAGCGCCTTCAGGTTCGGCGCGTCGGTGTGGCCCTTGGGGATCTGCACCACGTCGGCGCTGCCGTCGCCGGGCGAGAGCTGCACCACGCAGAGCCGGTCACGGTGCGGGTTCAGCCCCATGGTCTCGGTGTCGATCGCCACCGCATTGGTGTAGCGCGTGAGGTCGGGCAGGTCGCCGCGGTGCAGGCGTACGGTCATGGCGTTTCAAAACCTCGGGTCGAATCGGTTGCGTCGGCACAATAGCGAATTCGGATTGCCGGCGGTGTAGCCATTGCCGGCGGGCCGCGCAAGCACGCGGTTCGGTCAGGTCGTTGCCGGCATGATGCAGATCGACGCCCGCGCAACCCTTCAGGGCGTCTTCTTCTGCGCAGGCACGGCCGGCCTGTCGGGCGTCGCCCGGGCTTGCGGCTGTGCCGATGCAGCTTCCGGCGTCGCGATCGCGATCGCGAACAGGCGCCACTGCCCGGCCACGACCTGAAACGTCAGATCGAACTGGATCTGCTGCGGGCGGGTCGGAATGTAACCTGCAAGGCGCAGCATTCCGCGCTGATCGAGCGCGGGCGCATCGCTGAACTGAGGCGCCAGCAATGCCGCCGCATAGAGATCGAAATTGCGGCGCCGCAGGTCGAGAAAATTCAGCGCGAGATCTGCGGCGGTGTTGCGCGCCTGGAAGTCGGGCGCCGCGAGGTCGCGCAGCACCGTGTAATTGCCCGTGCGGTTAGCATCATTGAGCGTGAGCAGCGTCGAGCGGATCAGATAGAGTGCCTTCTCCAGCGTAACAGGCAGCGAGGACTGCGCCGGGGCCGGCTCAGGCGTCTTCTGCTGGGCCATGGCCCAGTCGCTGCCGCAGCACAGCAGCAACGCCAGGGCAATCGCGGCGCGCGCAATCAATCGCATGGAACGGCCCTGTGCATGCAACGGCTCTGCTGCATTTACCAGCCGACGCGCATGCCGACGCGGCCGCCCAAGCCGCCGCCATTCGTGCCGTAGGTCAGACCGCCGCTGGCCTGCACGTGCTCGCTGACGCGCAGCGCCGCACTCATGGAGAGCGCATTGGTATTCTGAAGCGTCCCCCAGTTCATGCTCATCGCGATCTTCTCGGACGGCATCAGCCAGGGCGAGCCGGACATCGCAAAGGCCATCGCGACACCGTTGACCGCCTTGCCGGTCCTGCCGTCGAGGTCGTTGAGGCGAGCATTGATGCCTGCGAGCTGGCTGTTGATGCCAGCGATATCCGCGGGGCTCGCAAACCCGAGCGCGCTGAGCGAGGTGGATGCGAGATTGCCGGCCGCATCGGTGGTGACGAGCTGCACAGGCCCGGACTGCGCGGCCGTGCTCGCGGCCGAGGTGACGCCTGACATCGTGTAGGTATTGCTCGCCGTCCCGTAAACTTGCTGGTTCGCGCGCGTCGCGGTTGCGCCGTTGCCGATCGCGGTGGAATTCCCGAAAGTTGCCGATGCACCATTGCCGAAGGCCGACGAATTCGCGCCGGTGGCGTTGGCGCCGTTGCCCACGGCCGTGTTTGCCACACCGTTTCCGCTCGCATTGGCGCCGTTTCCGACGGCGATGTTGAAGCTGCCGGTCCCGCTGGCATTGGATTGCGTGCCGTTCGCGATATTCGCCGAATTGGCGCCGTTGGCATTCGCCAGATAGCCGGCCGCCGCGTTGGAGCTGTTGGCGCCAGATGCGTTGGCGGCGTTGCCGGTGGCGACATTATTGCTTCCGGACCCGCTCGCGTTGGCATTCACGCCGGTCGCGATATTGAAGCTGTTGTCGCCGGTCGCGTTGGAGTTGGGCCTGTCGCGATGTTGCCGCTGCCGTTGCCGTAGGCGTTGGCGTTGGTCCCGGTCGCGGTGTTGAAGCTGGAGTCGCCGTAAGCCCTGGCGACAAACCCGGTCGCAACATTTCTGCTGTTGTTGCCGGAGGCATTGGAACTGCGCCCGGTCGCAACGTTCCTGCTGTTGTCGCCGTTGGCCAGGGCGGTGAGCCCGGACGCGAGATTGCCGCTGTTGTTGCCGCTGGCATTGGCTCCGGCGCCGGTCGCGATATTGTTGCTGTTGTCACCGCTGGCTTGCGCGTTGTTTCCGGACGCCATGTTTTTGCTGCCTTCACCGCTGGCGATGGCTCCCGCTCCCATCGCGTTGTTGAAGCTGTTGTTGCCGCTGGCGTTGGCATTGTTTCCCGTCGCAAGATTGGAGCTGCTGTGGCCGCTGGCGTTGGCGGAACCGACGGCAACATTGCTGCTGGCATTTCCGTCAGCGTAAGCGCCGCTCCCGATCGCGGAGTTGTTGCTGCCCGCACCCGGAGCGGAGGCGGAGGGCCCGCAGGCAAAATTGCCTCCAGAGCCGGCCGCACTGGCGCCTTGATCGGATAAGGCACCATCCACGCAGATGAACTGGGCCCGGGCTTGCGGCGCTCCGGCGCAGGCCGCGATCACGGCAAGCAGCGCCGTCGCGAGACAAGCAGTGATTCGCGCGCGCGATGAAATCATCATGTCGGTCCCCACCCCGTCCTCCAACTTTGCGACCGGCAAGTGGCGCACGACGAACGAAGACCGCCGGTACGTCCAACCCTAGGTCGCCACCACGTCAACGCGATTGACGTTGGCACGCCACTCAAAGCACGCAGGTCATGGCTTTGGAAGACGCCGGAGGCGCGGGGGACCGCGCGACATTCCGTCCCCCCATATTCATGGGGTGCGGGCCAGCGCCCCGGCTTTTCGTCCCGCGCACGCCTTTGGCGAAGAAGCCGGACGGCTGGTCGGATCGCGGGCTGTTGCACGGATCCCACAACCCGGCGCGAGCTTCAGATTCCAGCAGGAATGAGGGCCGTGCGCCCCGTGAAAATCACATAGGCCCACCCCATCTTCCGCTTTCTCTCCCCGCCCCCGACGAAATCGAGATCCATGACCGAACAGAGGCTCGCTGCGCCTATCGACACCCCATCGGAACGCCCGCGCGGCTTCTCGCGCTATCAGGCGCTTCTCATCGCGCTGCTCGCGTTCACGCAGTTCACCATCATCCTCGACTTCATCATCATGTCGCCGCTCGGCGCCATCCTGATGCCCGCGCTCGACATCACGGCCGCCCAGTTCGGCGTCGCGGTGTCGGCCTACGCGTTCAGTGCCGGCATCTCCGGCGTGCTGGCCGCCGGCTTTGCCGATCGCTTCGATCGCAAGCGCCTGCTGTTGTTCTTCTATGTCGGCTTCACGCTCGGCACCGCGCTCTGCGCGGCTGCGCCGAACTTCCATGTGCTGCTGCTCGGCCGGATCGTGACCGGATTGTTCGGCGGCGTGATCGGCGCGGTCGTGCTCGCCATCATCACCGATCTGTTCCCTCTTCATATCCGCGGCCGCGCGATGGGAATCATCCAGACCGCGTTTGCGGCGAGCCAGGTGCTCGGCATTCCCGCCGGGCTGTTTCTCGCCAATCGCTGGAGCTGGCATGTCTGCTTCATCGCGATCGTCGTGGTGTCGATTGCGGCCATCGCCGTCATCGCCTTCGCCATGAGGCCGGTCGATGCGCATCTGAAGCTGAAGCAGGACAGAAGCCCGTTCCACCATCTGATCGCGACGCTCGCGCAGCCGCGCTATACGCTGGCGTTCGCGGTCACGACGCTGCTGGCGACCGGCGGATACATGCTGATGCCGTTCTCCAGCGCCTTCACCGTGAACAATCTCGGCATCGACATCACGCATCTGCCCACGATCTATCTCGTCTCCGGCCTGTTCAGCATCGTCACCGGGCCGCTGGTCGGCCGCGCCAGCGACGCGTTCGGCAAGTATCCGACCTTCGTGTTCGGCAGCGCGGTGTCGGTGATCATGGTGCTGATCTACACCCATCTCGGCCACGTCACGCTCGCGACCGCGATCCTCGTCAACGTGCTGATGTTCGTCGGCATCTTCTCGCGCATGATCCCGTCGCAGGCGCTGATGTCGGCGATCCCCGATCCCGACCAACGCGGCTCGTTCAGCGCCATCAGCGCCTCGCTGCAGCAGCTCTCCGGCGGTCTCGGCTCGGTGCTCGCCGGCGCGATCATCGCGCAGGCGCCCGACGGCGCGCTGCTGCATTTCGACCGGATCGGCTACGTCGTCGTCGCCACGACGCTCATCGCGCTGGTGGCGATGTACTTCGTGCAGAAGGCGGTGGCGGAAAGGGTGGGGAAGACGGTGGTGTGAGGGGACGGTCCACTGATACCTGCCCCGAGCGCAGGCCCGAGCGCCACCTCTCTCGATCCAAGGCAGATCGAATCCTATGCCATACCCAGGTGAACCAATGCTCGGCCTTCGATGACCAAAGCTTCGATGCGCCGAACGGAGATCTCCAATGAAGCTCAAACTTGCCGCCGCGATGCTCGCCGCAAGCCTCCCGCTCGCATCGATGGCTTTCGCCCAAGGCACCGCCCAAGGCACCGCGCCGGCCGACCTTGCAGTGATCGATGCCTGCCTGAAGACCGCGGAGAAAACCGGCGGTTTTGGCGGCGCGTGCGTCGGGCTCGTCGCCGACCCCTGCATCAAGGCGGCAGACGGCGCGAATGACGACGTCGCCAAATGGAAAGCCTGTGCGGCGCGCGAACTCGCGGTTTGGACGCAGAAAACCAGCGAGGCGCTGAAGAAGGTCAAGGCCGGCGGGTTCACCGATGTGATCAAGGCCGCCGAGGAATCTCAGAAAACTTTCGCCGCCTCGCGTGATCGCTTCTGCGCGGCCTTCGATAAAGTCGATCCCGGCATGTACAAGGGCGGCGCGAGCTACTGCCGCCTGCGCGAGACCGCGAACCACGCGCTGAGCCTGATCAAGCTCGGCGCTGCGGTGAACGAGCACTGAGAGCCGCTGGTCGTCATCAGCTTTGCCGGCCTTTTGCCCCATCGCAACGAGGGCTTCGGCCGCGAGCGCGGTGGACGTCGTTCAGGGATGACCGGGCATCCGGGCAACGGCTGTGGGCGCGTAGCGCTTGCCGAGCGATCGACCAAGCCAGCCGCCCCCCAGTTCGCCTGCGATCTGAGTCGGACCGACCGAGCGGCGGAGGCGATTCGGTACACATCAGCGCTGTGTCCCGGTTTTGGCACCGGTCAGCGGCTCAAATCCCATGCAAATGAGCGATTTCAAGCGCTTGAACAGGATGTGGTGCCCAGGAAAGGACTCGAACCTTCACGGCCGTTAAGCCACTGGCACCTGAAGCCAGCGCGTCTACCAATTCCACCACCTGGGCATGCCGTTGGGGCACGGAGGCGGTTACTACGGTTCGGTGACGCCGTTGTCAATTCATGCTTGAAGGGCGGTTCGGGATGCCGATTGCGCATCGCAAACCGGCCCGATACAAGCCTGACAAGACGCACTCTTTTCCGCAGGAATGGCTCCCATGGCATCGAATCTGGACACGCTGGTCACGGTTTTCGGCGGTTCGGGATTTTTGGGCCGGAATGTCGTCCGTGCCTTGTGCAAGCGCGATTACCGGGTCCGGGTCGCGGTGCGGCGGCCGGAACTGGCCGGATACCTCCAGCCCTCCGGCCGGGTCGGGCAGGTCCACACCGTGCAGGCGAATCTGCGCTATCCGGCCTCGGTCGAGGCGGCGCTGCGCGATTCGCACGTCGTGATCAATCTGGTCGGCATCCTCGCCGAGGGCGGCGAGCAGACCTTCGAGGCGGTCCAGGCCAGGGGCGCCGAAACGGTCGCCAAGGCGGCGGCCGCGGCCGGCGCCGGCCTGGTGCATGTCTCCGCCATCGGAGCCGATGCCGAATCGCCCTCGCACTATGCCAGGGCCAAGGCGGCCGGCGAGGCGGCGGTCTTGGCCGCGGTGCCCTCGGCGACGATCTTCCGCCCCTCCGTGATGTTCGGCCCCGAGGACCAGTTCACCAACCGCTTCGCCGCGCTGGCCCGGATGTCGCCGGTGCTGCCGCTGATCGGCGGCGAGACCAGGATGCAGCCGGTCTATGTCGGCGACGTCGCCACCGCGATCGCGGACGCCGTCGACGGCAAGGCCAAGGCGGGCGCGACGTACGAGCTCGGCGGGCCCGAGGTGCTGACCATGCGCGAGATCATCGAGACCATCCTCGAGATCACCGACCGCGAGCGGATGCTGGTGCCGCTGCCGTTCGGCCTCGCCCGCTTCAAGGCCGCCTTCCTGCAATTCGCGCCGGGCGCGTTCAAGTTGACGCCGGACCAGGTCACGCTGCTCGAGCGCGACAACGTCGTGTCGGAGGCGGCAAAGGCCGCCGGCCTGACGCTGGAAGGGCTCGGCATCGCCGCCGATTCGCTGGAAGCGATCGCCCCGCAATACCTCTGGCGGTTCCGCGCAGCCGGGCAATTCCAGCGCAAGAGCGCGTAAGCTCTCTCTTTCACCTCTCCCGCTTGCGGGAGAGGTCGCCGCGTAGCGGCGGGTGAGGGCTTTCTCCTCTTGGGGAGTCCCTCGGCGGCGACACCCCCACCCCACAACCCTCCCCCGCAAGCGGGAGAGGGAGCGCAGCCTCGCCGGAGTTGGCTTCAAAACTTCAGCGGCTTCTATTGCCCGAGCGCCAGCGCGATCAGGCCGAGCGTGCCGACGATGACACGCCACCAAGCGAACACCACGAAGCCGTGGCGGGTGACGTAGGTCAGGAACGTCTTCACCACGATGATGGCGGTGATGAACGACACCACGAAGCCGATCGCGACGATGCCCATATGGTCCATCGTCATCTCGGCGCGGCTCTTGTAGAAGTCGTAGGCGAAGGCGCCGATCATGGTGGGGATGGCGAGGAAGAACGAGAACTCCGCCGCCGCACGCTTGTCGGCCCCGAGCAGCATCGCAGCGACGATGCTGGCGCCGGAGCGCGATACGCCCGGGATCATCGCCACGCACTGCGCGATGCCGATATAGAGATACATCAGAAGCGGAAACCTGGTGGCGTCGTGCTCCCGCGGCTTCAGCTCGAGCTTGTCGATCCAGAGCAGGATGGCGCCGCCGACGATCAGCGTGAAGCAGATGACCCAAGGATTGAACAGCAAGGCCTTGATGTACTTGCCGGCGACAAGGCCGACGATCACGGCCGGCAGGAACGCCACCAGCACGCCGATCACGAAGCGGCGCGCATCGGCATCGCCCGTGAACATGCCGATCACGACGTCCCAGAGCTTCCTGAAGTAGAGCCCGACGATGGCGAGGATCGCGCCGAGCTGAATCAGAACCGTGAACGAATCCCAGAACGCGCCTTCGCCGAGATGGAAGAAGCGCTCAGCGAGCAGCAAATGGCCGGTCGAGGATACGGGAAGGAACTCGGTCACACCCTCGATGATGCCGAGGATCACTGCCCGTAGCGCGTCTGACATATTTACGGTCCATTTCGGCTTGAAAAGCGGGGCTCTTCTCGCCTATTCGCCCCCATGCCGCAATCGCAAAATGCGAAATCACGCCCTTGCCTCGCGGTTATGAAGGACTAGTGTGGCGCCGCACAAACATTGATGGATTCTTAAGCACCATCAAATAGTCAAAGGCTTCATGTTTACGTTGTTTCATCATCCGTTCTGTCCGCATTCGCGCTTCATCCGCCTGATCGCGGGCGAATATGGGCTCGACCTCAAGCTGGTCGAAGAACGCAGCTGGGAACGGCGCGAGGCATTTCTGCTGCTCAACGCCGCCGGCACGACGCCCGTCCTGGTGGACGACGAGCAGCCGCCCGTGCCGGGCGCGGCGATCATCGCCGAATATGTCGACGAGGCCTATGGCGCCGAGATGGGCGTGAAGCGCCTGATGCCGGAGACGCTTGCCGAGCGCGTCGAGGTGCGCCGGTTGATGGCCTGGTTCAACGAGAAATTCTTCGAGGAGGTCTCGCATCCCCTCGTCACCGAGCGCATCTACAAGCGCTTCATGAGCGAGGAGAACGGCGGCGGGCCGCCGTCGGCCGACGTGATGCGCGCCGCCAAGGCCAATGTGCGCTATCATCTGGCCTATATCGGCTGGCTGGCGCAGACCCGCAATTTCCTCGCCGGCGACCGGCTCACTTACGCGGATCTCGCCGCCGCGGCGCATCTCTCGGCGATCGACTATCTGGGCGACGTGCCATGGAGCGAGGACGACGCAGCAAAGGCGTGGTACGCGCGGGTGAAATCCCGCCCCTCGTTCCGTCCGCTGCTCAGCGAATGGCTGGCCGGCGTGCCGGCATCGCGGACTTACGTGGACCTGGATTTCTGAACTCCGATCCGACTGAACTGAAGACGGCGCTCAAGCGCGAAGCCCTCGCGCTCGGCTTCGACTGCATCGGCATCACCGCACCGGGCACGATCGAGAGCGCCGGCAAACACTTCCTCGAATTCATCGCATCCGGCGGCCATGGCGACATGGACTGGCTGGCCGCGCAGCCGGAGCGCCGCGTCGATCCGCGCGGACTGTGGCGCGACGTGCGCAGCGTGATCATGCTCGGCGTCAATTACGGTCCCGACTCCGATCCGCTCGCAATCCTGAAGCAGCGCACGCGCGCGGCGATCTCGGTCTATGCGCAGGGCGACGATTATCACGACCTCATCAAGAAGAGGCTGAAGGCGCTGGCGCGCTGGCTGGTCGCGACCGCGCCGTCGGACGTGAAGGTGTTCGTCGACACCGCGGCGGTGATGGAGAAGCCGTTGGCGCAGACTGCGGGTCTCGGCTGGCAAGGCAAGCACACCAATCTCGTCTCGCGCGAATTCGGCTCCTGGCTGTTCCTCGGCGCGATCTACACCACGCTGGAGCTGCCGCGCGACGCCGCCGAGATCGATCATTGCGGCTCGTGCCGGGCCTGCCTCGACATCTGCCCGACCGCGGCCTTCCCAGCGCCGTACAAGCTCGATGCGCGGCGCTGCATCTCGTATCTCACGATCGAGAACAAGGGACCGATCCCGCGCGAATTCCGCAAAGCCATCGGCAATCGCATCTACGGCTGCGACGATTGTCTCGCCGCCTGCCCCTGGAACAAGTTCGCGCAGGAGGGACGCGAAGCCAAGCTCGCCGCGCGTGACGAATTGCGCGCGCCGTCGCTTGCCGAACTGGCACGGCTCGACGATGCCACCTTTCGTGCGCTGTTCACGAAGTCACCGGTGAAGCGCATCGGCCGCGACCGCTTCTTGCGCAACGTGCTGATCGCGATCGGCAACTCCGGCGAAGCCGCGCTGGCGAGCGAGGCGCGGCGATTGCTGGACGATGAGAGTCCGCTGGTGCGTGGGGCGGCGGTGTGGGCGCTGGGGCAGTTGCTGGAGCGGGAGGAGTTTGAGGCGATGAAGCTAGATAGGCTCAAGCACGAGTCGGACGAGGCCGTGCGCGAGGAGTGGCAAGGCGCTTCCTAACCCTCCGCTGTCATGCCCCGGCTTGACCGGGGCATCCAGTACGTCGCGGCTTCTCGATTCCATCACTGCAGTCTCTGGAATACTGGATCGCCCGATCAAGTCGGGCGATGACAGCGGTTGTTATGGCGACGACGTTCGGCCTCACCACACTTGATTTCCCTCCCCAATCCCGCAATCTCGCGCGCATGACAAACATGCCTTTCTTTACCCGCGACGGCGATACATTCCATCCGACGGAAGTGGCCAATGGTCCCTGGGATCCGAAATCGCTGCACGGTCGCGTCATCGTCGGCCTGCTCGGCTTTGCCATCGAGGAGCGCCATTCCGGTCCCGACTTCGTGCCGGCGCGGCTCACCGTCGACATGTTTCGGCTGCCGACCATCGACAAGCCGATCGACGTGACAACGCGCCTCGTGCGCGACGGTCTGCGCATCCGCGTTGTGGAAGCGGAATTCGTCTCCGGCGGCGTCAGCATGGCGCGCGCCTCCTGCCAGCTGCTGCGCAAGACGCAAAATCCCGAAGGCAACGTCTGGTCGCCGCCGAACTGGGAGGTGCCGAGGCCGGACGACATTCCGAAGCCGACCGATCCGAGGCTCGGCATGAACGGCAAATGGACGACGCGTCCGATCGTCGGACACATGGGCTCGCTCGGGCCGCGCCGGCTCTGGATGAGCGAGGTGCGCGAGCTCGTTGCCGGCGTGCCGATGACGCCGTTCGTGCATGTCGCAACCGGCGCCGATTTCGCCAGCCCGTTTGCCAATGCCGGCGACAAGGGCCTCGGCTACATCAACAGCGACGTCACGATCTATCTGCACCGACTGCCGGTGACGAAGTGGATCGGCTTCGAGGTGGTGAACCACCACGCCACCGATGGCGTCGCGATCGGCGAATGCTGGCTCTATGACGAGCAGGGCCCGATCGGCACCGCGACGGTCGCCGCGCTGGCGCAGCGCAAGCCGATGGCAAATCCGTCGAAACGGTAGGAGCGCGCCTCTCTCCGTCATTCCGGGCTCGCGCCAAGTGGCGCGCCCCGGAATGACGAGAGGAGAGAGCTGCGCGCTCTATCCCAAATGCCGCTGCATCTCCGGCCGCCCCTTGAGCTCGGCGCCCTGCTTGGCGACGATCTTGGCGATGCGTTCCGGCGCGAAGTTCAGATCGACGAACGCCGGCGCGGTGTTGGCGACCTCGTGATAGCTCGCGATCTTTCCGGCCTTCAGCGTCATGATCGCGACGCCCTCGAACATCGCCCGCGCGCCGTTCGCTTCCGGCAGCGTCGAGCGATAGCTGAAGGTGTAGCGCGCATAGAGCGTGGTGCCGTCCGAGACGGGATCATGCATGTCCCAGCGGAAATCGGTCGCGGTGCGGTAGAACCAGTCGTCGATCATCGCGGCGATTTTCTCGCGGCCTGCGAAGGCGCCGTAGAAGACGTCGTGATAGACGCCGTCCTCGGTGAACAACTCGGCGAAGGCGCGGCCGTTGCGCTGCTCGACGGCAGCGCAGAACGCGCGCAGCATGGCGGTGGTGTCTGTCATTGGCGCTTCTCCCTCCCTCGTTCTCCGTCATGCCCCGCGCAGGCGGGGCATCCAGTACGCCACGGCCTTTCGGTTCTATCGCTGCCGTCTCTGGAATACTGGATTGCCCGCCTTCGCGGGCAATGACAGCGAGTTACACTCTCACCCGATCTCGGCGACCGCTGCAAGAATGCGGGCGATGTCCTGCGGGCGGGAGAGGCGGTGGTCGCCGTCCTGGATCATGGTCAGCACGACGTCGTCGGCCGGCAGACGGTGCGTCAGCGCGAAGGCGTGCTGCCAGGGCACGTCGGGATCTTTCGCACCTTGCAGGATGCGGACCGGGCAGCCGAGATCGATGGCGCTGCCGAGCACGAGATGGTTGCGGCCCTCCACGATCAGGTTCCGCGTGATCGGATAGGGCGAGCCGTCGCCATAGTCCGACGGCCTCATCCAGACGCCCTTGGTCTCGATCTCCTGCTTCACCGCCGGCGAAAAATTCTTCCACATCAGCTCTTCGGTGAAATCGGGTGCCGGCGCGATCAGGACGAGCCCGGCAAGCGAGGCCTTGGCTTGTTGCTTCTCCTCCTGTTGCTGTTGCCGCTTCTTGATCTCGCGCGCCAGCAGCAGCGCCATCCAGCCGCCCATGGACGAGCCGATCAGAACCTGCGGGCCGTCGCAGAAGCGTTCGAATACCGCAACGCTGTCCTCCAGCCAGCGGCCGATGGTTCCATCGGCGAAATCGCTGCCGGATTCGCCGTGACCGGAATAGTCGAACCGGACCATGGCGCGGCCATGATCCCGGGCCCAGCCGTCCAGCGCGACGGCCTTGCCGCCCTGCATGTCCGACTTGAATCCGCCCAGCCAGACCAGGCCAGGGCCGCTGCCTGCACGATGGCGGACCGCGATCCTGCGTGCGGACGGCCCCTCGCCCACATCGATGAAGTCGAGCACGGCATCGGGAATTGGATCGGTCATGGAACGTTTACTCTGACTGTGCGGTTTGAGCTGTCGGGGGCGCCTTCTGCGGCGCCATCGGGTGCGGCATTGGCCCTTTGGGACGCTTGCGGAACAGAGGCAAGGTGTCTATGTCGATCAGCGTGCCCGGGCGTGACCAAAATGCCTCGCATTTGAGGGTTTTTCGCTTCCCGCACGAGCGACTTGCTTGCCGGCAACCGCATCTTCCTTCAAGATAGCCGCTTCTTTCACAACTTTGGAGAACCACCCATTCGCCGTCCTAATAAAGCTCCGCCCGCTGCCAGCAAAGACGGGCCGCGCATCAATGATGATATCCGCAATGCGCAGATCCAGCTGATCGACGCGGCCGGTGACAACAAAGGCACCGTCGAGACAGTTATGGCAATCCGCATGGCTCAGGAAGCCGGCATGGATCTGGTCGAGATCTCGCCGAATGTCAGCCCTCCCGTCTGCAAAATTATGGACTACGGGAAGTACAAGTATTCGGCACAGAAGAAGGCCGCCGAAGCCCGCAAGCGGCAGAAGACCGTCGAGATCAAGGAGATCAAGCTCCGTCCGATGATCGACGATCACGATTACGACGTGAAGATGCGCGCGATGCAGCGGTTCTTCGAAGAGGGCGACAAGGTCAAGATTACGCTGCGCTATCGCGGCCGCGAAATGGCGCACCAGGAGATCGGCACCAAGCTTCTGGACAAGATCAAGACCGACGTGGCCGAGCTCGCCAAGGTCGAGCAGGACGCGCGCTTCGAAGGCCGCCAGGTCGTCATGGTGCTGGCGCCGCGCTGATCGCGACTGGTTGGGACCATAGCAAGTTTGACGGCCCGTCCGGATCTCCGGCGGGCCGTTTTGTTTTGGTCGAGGTGCAGGCCACGAGCGCTGCTACACCCTCGCCCGCTTGCGGGAGTGGGAGCGCACCGGGGCTGTGGCGATCAATCGAACCTTCAGGTCCGCGTCGCCTGCCAGGTGCCGCTGCAGGGATCGCCGGAGATGATGCCTTTCCACGAGCCGGCGCCGTTCACGCCGGCGAGCCGGCCGCCGCCGCTGGCATGGGACGCGCCGACCGAGACATGGACCGCGACGGCGCCGCCGCGGTTGACCGTGCCGGAGACCCGGCCCCCGCCGGCGGACGAGACCCGGCGGCCGGTGACGGTGAAGGGCACGCTGTAGCCGGAGCTGCAATTGCCCCGGGTGGTGGCGAAGGTGACATTCCAGATGCCGTCATAGCTGCCGACGCGGGCGTCGGCAGTCGAGGGCAGGACGGCCGTGGCGAGCACGGCGAACAGCGCCAGATGGCGCGGGCGGGCGAAACCGGTCAAAAACGAAGGCGATCGGGAAAAACGAGCCATTTTGGTCCTGCTCCGGGCGACACGGCTGGGACATGGGGGTGGCAACATCGGATAGTCGCCGGCCAGGTTCCGTCGGTTCATCGTTGCCAATTGGCTTGTCCTCTGCCATAAGCCCAGCCTTCATCGCCCGGCTGATTAAGGGCTGCCGTGGCGGTGTTCGTGCGGGTTTCGCGCTAGTTCGTAAAACCTGAGCACAATCAACGCTCTAACGAGCATTTTTGACGGCCAGCCGCCTTCGCGGGCGGATCTCTGTGGCCATTAGGAGAGCCAAATGCCCAAGCTGAAGACCAAATCGGGCGCTAAAAAGCGCTTCAAGGTGACTGCCACCGGCAAAGTGATGCACGCCCAGCGCGGCAAGCGTCACGGCATGATCAAGCGGACGAAGAAGCAGATCCGTCAGCTCCGCGGCACCCGCGTGCTGTTCAAGACCGACGGCGACAACGTCAAGAAGTACTTCTTGCCGAACGCCTGATCGCGTCCACGATCACTGCCGAACGTGCCGCGCCTTTGCGCGGCAATCCGATAACCAAAGTCATCTCTGAAGGATTTCGTCATGTCTCGCGTCAAACGCGGTGTGACCGCCCACGCCAAGCACAAGAAAGTCTACAAGGCCGCCAAGGGCTTCTACGGCCGCCGCAAGAACACCATCCGCGCCGCCAAGCCGGCGGTCGAGAAGGCGATGCAATACGCCTTCCGCGACCGTAAGCGTAAGAAGCGGACGTTCCGCGCGCTCTGGATCCAGCGCATCAACGCTGCCGTCCGTCCGTTCGGCCTGACCTACAGCCGATTTATCGACGGCATGGCCAAGTCCGGGATCACCGTGGACCGCAAGGTGCTGTCGGATCTCGCGATCAACGAGCCCGCCGCGTTCCAGGCCATCGCCGAGAAGGCCAAGGCTGCGCTGGCAGCGTAAGGCTTGCGCTAGCGGGCCTTCCGGCCCGCAGCCTGCAGCGCGCGTTGCGAGTAACGCTGGGCGACCTCCGCCCGGCAGAATGCCGTAAACGACTGATACATGGTGCCGGACTTGTTCCGGTACTTGACGTCGCATGCGTGCATCTCGCGCTTGTAGGCCTGCGCCTGCGCGGCACTGAGACCGGGCTTGAAGTCCGCCTCGCACTTTTGCTCGACGGCCGCGCCGAGCTCGACATCGCCGCTCGCGGTCAGCTGGCAATCCCTGAAGACCTTCATCGCGCTTGCGCAGCTCTTCTGGCTGCTGATGGCGGCCGCGACCTCGTCCAGCGTCATGGATTGGTCCATGCAGACCATGGCGCGCGCCGGGGTACCGGCGATGGAGAGAACAGCGGCCAGAGCGGCCCAACAGCATTTCGACGGCATCGCGAAGGTCTCCTCGTATCCTCCCTTGGTGGCCCGCCCCCGCACGAGGTTCAACCCAGCCGGGCGGGAGCCCGAAAACGCCGGCTTTTCGCTTGACGTTACGCCCTCCCGGCGGCGACAACCCAGCCGAATTTGGAGCCAAGGATTTGACTGTGTCCGACCTCGCAACGCTCGAAACATCCATCCTCGACCAGATCGCCGCCGCCGGCGATGAAGCCGCGCTCGAAGCGGTGCGCGTCGCAGCCCTCGGCAAGAAGGGCTCGATCTCGGCGCTGCTCGCCACGCTCGGCAAGATGTCGCCCGACGAGCGCAAGACGCAAGGCGCGGCGATCAACCAGGCCAAGGACAAGGTCGGCGAGGCGCTCGCCGCACGACGCGATGTCCTGAAGTCCGCGGCACTCGATGCGCGACTGGCGTCCGAGACCGTCGACGTCACGCTGCCGCTGCGCGAGGCTCAGGCCGAGGCCGGCCGCATCCATCCGCTGAGCCAGGTCTGGGACGAGCTGACCACGATCTTCGCCGACATGGGTTTCTCGGTGGCCGAAGGTCCCGACATCGAGACCGACGATTACAATTTCACCAAGCTGAACTTCCCGGAAGGCCATCCCGCGCGCGAGATGCACGACACGTTCTTCTTCAACCCGAAGGAGGACGGCTCGCGCGTGCTGCTGCGAACCCACACCTCGCCGGTGCAGGTGCGCACCATGCTGAGCCAGAAGCCGCCGATCCGCGTGATCTGCCCGGGCCGTACCTACCGCATCGATTCGGACGCGACCCACACGCCGCAATTCCACCAGGTCGAAGGCCTCGTCATCGACAAGACCTCGCATCTCGGCCACCTCAAATGGATCCTGCACGAGTTCTGCAAGGCGTTCTTCGAGGTCGACCACATCAACATGCGCTTCCGTCCCTCGTTCTTCCCGTTCACCGAGCCGTCGCTGGAAGTCGACATCCAGTGCCGCCGCGACAAGGGCGAGATCCGCTTCGGCGAAGGCGAGGACTGGCTCGAGATTCTCGGCTGCGGCATGGTGCATCCGAACGTGCTGCGCGCCTGCGGCATCGATCCCGACGAGTACCAGGGCTTCGCCTGGGGCATGGGCATCGACCGCATCGCCATGCTGAAATACGGCATCGCCGACCTGCGCCAGCTGTTCGACAGCGACGTGCGCTGG
The DNA here is from genome assembly GCF_024585125.1 of Bradyrhizobium sp. WBOS08. Taxonomy (NCBI): domain Bacteria; kingdom Pseudomonadati; phylum Pseudomonadota; class Alphaproteobacteria; order Hyphomicrobiales; family Nitrobacteraceae; genus Bradyrhizobium; species Bradyrhizobium sp. WBOS08. Next base: position 2,770,924 of record NZ_CP028988.1, read on the forward strand.
CTGAGCCATTACGGCTTCAAGCCGCTGGAAGTGCCGACGCTAGCGGGGGGATTGAGTTCGTGATGCTTGCTTTCGGCCATACGAAAACTCTCTCCGTTCCCGCTGTTGAGACAACCCTCTCCCCGCCCCTCCCCCGCAAGCGGGGGAGGGAGTCGATGGTTCGAGGGTGGACCCTTCATTTCAACGGCATGTATTCTCCGCCCACCCGACAGGTCGGACTCCCTCCCCCGCTTGCGGGGGAGGGTTGGGGAGAGGGTTTCTCCGCGATGGGGCTGCCAATGGTCGATCCCGAGCATCCGGATTGGAAAGTATCGCCCAAGCTGCGCGCCAATGCGCGCGCGCTCAGGCGCAATTCGACTGACGCGGAACGGATCCTCTGGTCAGAGCTGCGCGCCGGCCGATTGAACTGCGTGGTCTTTCGCCGCCAAGTGCCGATCGAGAATTACATCGCCGATTTCATCTGCTATGCCGCCAAGCTCGTCATCGAACTCGATGGCGGCCAACATTTCTCGGATGCAGGCGAACGCGCCGATGCGCGTCGCTCTGCCGTGATTGAGGCGAAGGGCTTCAAGGTGCTCCGCTTCAGCAATCTCGATGTCATGACCAATCGCAGCGGCGTTCTCGAAACAATCGCGACCACCGTCGCGGAGAGAACCCTCTCCCCAGCCCTCCCCCGCGAGCGGGGGAGGGAGCAGACCGTCTCCGTGGAGAAAGAGCAGCCATGAAATTCACCCTCTCCTGGCTGAAGGATCATCTCGACACCGACGAGCCGCTCGAAAGGCTTGCCGACAAGCTCACCATGATCGGGCTCGAGGTCGAGAACATCGAGGACAAGGCGAAGGCGCTCAAGCCTTTCACCATCGCGAAGGTGATCTCGGCCGAACAGCATCCGAATGCCGACCGCCTGCGCGTCTGCATGGTCGACACCGGTGACGGTGGCGCGCCGGTGCAGGTGGTGTGCGGCGCGCCGAATGCGCGTGCGGGCCTCGTCAGCGTGTTCTCGCCGCCCGGCACCTACATTCCCGGCAAGGACATCACGCTCGGTGTCGGCACCATCCGCGGCGTCGAGAGTCGCGGCATGTTGTGCTCGGCGGCCGAGCTGCAGATCTCCAACGACCATGACGGCATCATGGAATTGCCGGCGGATGCACCGATCGGCGCCGGATACGCCGAATGGGCCGCGCTCGGCGATCCCGTGATCGAGATCAATCTGACCCCGAACCGGCAGGACTGCACCGGCGTGCACGGCATCGCGCGCGACCTCGCCGCCGCCGACATGGGCAAGTTCGTCGATCACACCATCAAGCCGATCAAGGGCGAATTCCCGTGCCCGGTAAAGGTCACGGTGGAGGACGCCGCGCTCTGCCCGGGCTTCGCGCTTCGTCTCGTGCGCGGCGTCAAGAACGGGCCGTCGCCGGAATGGCTGCAGAAGCGGCTGACCGCGATCGGCCTGCGTCCGATCAACGCGCTGGTCGACATCACCAACTTCATGACCTACGACCGCGCGCGGCCGCTGCACGTGTTCGACGCCAAGAAGGTGAAGGGCAATCTCGTCGTGCGCCGCGCCCGCGACGGCGAAAGCTTGCTCGCGCTCGACGGCCGCACCTACAATCTCGATCCTGCGATCTGCGTGATCGCGGACGAGCACGGCGTCGAATCGCTGGCCGGCATCATGGGCGGCGAAGCCTCGGGCTGCGACGAGACCACCACCGACGTGCTGATCGAATCGGCGTTGTGGAACGAGATCAACATCGCCCAGACCGGCCGCAAGCTCGGCATCAATTCCGACGCGCGCTACCGCTTCGAGCGCGGCGTCGATCCGGCCTTCATGGTGCCCGGGCTGGAGCTCGCGACCAAGCTGGTGATGGAAATGTGCGGCGGCACGCCGTCCGAGAATGTCGTGGTCGGCAAGGCCTTCGGCGACGATCGCCTGATCGAGTTCCCGATCACCGAGGTCAAGCGCCTGTCGGGCATCGAGGTGCCCCAAGCCGAGATGAAGCGCATCCTGACCCATCTCGGCTTCATGATGGCGGGCCCGGGCCCGGTGGTGAAGGTCGCGGTGCCCTCGTGGCGCTCAGATGTCCACGGCAAGGCCGACATCGTCGAGGAGATCGTCCGCATCTTCGGCGTCGACAAGGTGCCGATGACGCCGTTCGAGCGCGGCGAGGACGCCCGCAAACCGGTGCTGACGCCGCTTCAGCTGCGCACCCGCCGCGCCAGGCGGGCGCTGGCAAGCCGCGGCATCATCGAAGCGGTGACCTGGTCGTTCATCACGAAGGCCGCCGCAGAATTGTTCGGTGGCGGCCAGCGCGAGCTCGAAGTCGCCAACCCGATCGCGTCGGATCTCTCCGACATGCGTCCGACGCTGCTCGCGGGCCTGATCGCGGCGGCACAGGCGAACGCCAATCGCGGCATGAGCGATGTCGCGCTGTTCGAGGTCGGCCAGATCTTCAGGGGCGATCGCCCGCAGGACCAGTTCATGGCCGCAAGCGGCGTTCGCCGCGGCTTTGCCTCGTCCGAAGGTCTGGGCCGGCACTGGTCGGGCTCGGCGCAGGCCGACGTGTTTGACGCGAAGGCCGACGCGCTGGCCGTTCTGGCCGCGGCCGGTGCGCCGATGCAGGCGCTGCAGATCGTCGCGGGTGGACCGTCGTGGTTGCATCCGGGCCGCTCCGGCACGATCCAGATCGGGCCGCAGAACGTGCTGGGATATTTCGGCGAAGTGCATCCCCGCGCGCTGGAGGCCCTCGGCGCCGACGGCCCGCTTGTCGTGTTCGAGGTGATCCTCGACCGCATCCCCGAGGCAAAGAAGAAGCCGACCCGCGCCAAGCCCGTGATCGAGCTCTCGGCGTTCCAGCCGGTGTCGCGCGATTTCGCCTTCATCGTCGATCGCACCGTGAAGACGGGCGACATCGTGCGCGCCGCGCAAGGCGTCGACAAGAAGCTGATCACCGGCGTCAACGTCTTCGACGTCTATGAGGGCAAGGGCATCGATGACGGCAAGAAGTCGATCGCGATCGCGGTCACGCTCCAGCCGCGCGAGAAGACGCTGACCGATCAGGAGATCGACGCCGTCGCCGCCAAGATCGTGGCCGAGGTGACGAAGAAGACGGGCGGCACTCTGCGAGCATGATGCCGAAAGGCGTGAAGCGGTTCTCGGACGACATCATGCTCCAGAATGGAAAACATGACCCTTGCTGACTTTCTCCCGAAGGACGTCAGCCTCGGCATCGCGATGGCGCTTTGCACCGTCGCTTTCGTTTCGGGCACCGCGCGCGGCTTCTCCGGCTTCGGCGCGGCGCTGATCTTCATGCCGCTGGCGAGCAGCATTGCCGCGCCGCGGCTGGTCGCGGCACTCCTGCTCGTCATCGATTTCGTCTCGGCCGCGCCGCTCCTGCCCGACGCGTGGCGCAAGGCCGACCGCAAGGCCACCGCGGTGATCGTGCTGGGCGCGCTGGTCGGCGTACCCGCCGGCACCTATTTCCTCAGCGTGCTCGAGCCCGTCACCACGCGCTGGATCATCTCCTGCTTCGTCGCTGCGCTGCTGCTTCTGCTGCTGTCGGGCTGGCGCTATCGCGGCAAGGACCACGCCTGGCTCTCGGTCGGCATCGGCGGGCTCTCCGGCTTCTGCAGCGGCCTCGCCCAGACCGGCGGCCCGCCGATCGTCGGCTACTGGCTCGGTCGTCCGATCGCGCCGATGGTCGCACGCGCCAACATCGTGCTGTTCTTCGGCGCCTCCGATTTGTTCTCGATGACCAGTTACGCGGCCACCGGACTGATCAGCCGCGAATCGCTCGCGCTGGCGCTGATCGTCGGCCCGGTCTATGCGGTCGGCGTCGCATTCGGCGCCTCGCTGTTCGGACGCGCCAGCGAAAAAGTGTTTCGCGGCATCTGCTACGCGCTGATCGCGATGGCGGTGATTTTTGGATTGCCCGCATTGGATGGGGTGTTGCGCCGATAAGCTCCGCCGTAGCGGGCTTAATTGCCCTGCTGCCGCGGCGCTCTGCGCTTCTTCGTCGACTGCGTCGGCACGTCGGCGGGGTCGTCCTTGAGCGCGCCGATCTTGCGCAAGGCCGCGTCCGCGGCGCGCTCGCCGCTGTCCCAGGCGCCGTCGACAGTGCCCCACAGCGTCTCATGGGTGGCTTCGCCGGCAAGGAATACGTTGCCGATCGGCTCCGCCAAAACCTTTCGCGAGAGCTGACCGCCGGGGGAGGCCGCCGACATCGCGCCCATCACGTAAGGCGATGCGTTCCAGCGCGTGGCGCTGGTCTTTTGCACCGCAGAAGCAGCTTCGCTGCCGAACAGTTTTGTGATCCATTCCCTGGCAAAGGCCTCCATCGCCTTCTCGCCCTGCTCGGAAAGCTCGCGGCCGAACGCGCCACCGACATCGATGGAGCAGAGCGAGGAACCGCCGATATTGGCGAACATTAGCCCCGTGCGCGTCGAGCTGCTTTGCTCGATCAGGATATCGTCGCGCGACAGGCCGAGCGGGTTGCCCGGCAACTGCAGCATGATGCGATCGTAGCTGCCAAGGCCGAGCTTTGCCGCCGCGTCCAGCGTGCGCTTGGGAATGTCGGGGGTGAACTTGATCGCGCCCGATGTCAGCACGTTGGTCGAGACCGTGACGACGACGGCGCGCGCGGCGATCTTGCCGGCTTGCGTCTCCACGCTGACGTCACGGTTGCTCCAGGCGATTCGGCTCGCCGGCGTCGACAGCGCCACCGGCGCCTGCTCGCCGAGCTTGGCGATCAGCGTGCCGAGGCCCTGACGGCAGGCGATCGCCGCGTTGCGGTCCTGCGCGCGCCCCTTGTCGATCGCCGACAGCTCCTTCAGGTCTTTGCCGGCGAAGCCTGCGCCCAGCAAGAACTCGGCCGCGCCCGCCCAGTCGCCGAGATCCTTCGGCAACACCGACGCGCAGGACGTATCCAGCTTGCCGCGCGCCGCCTCGTCGATGGCGCGGTTGGCACGCACCAGCGCCGCCAGGAATTGCTCGGTTTCGCCCGCACGCGCGTTGCGGCGGCCGATGCGCATCTTCTGGCCGGACGGCGCCGGCAGCACATCGAGCCCGGCATTGCGCGCCAGCCGGATCATCGGATTGGTATCTGGATTGTACATCCAGCGTGCACCGCGGTCGAACGGCGTGTCGAAAGTGGTGGTATCGGTGAGACAGCGGCCGCCGATCCGGGACGCCGCTTCGAGCACGACCACCTTGCGGCCCGTCGCCATGATGCGCCGCGCCGCAGCGATTCCCGCAGCCCCGGCCCCGACCACGACGATGTCGGCCTCGCGCGGCAGGCTGGCCGCGTTGGCGCGCAGGGCCGGCACCGTGGCAAGAGCCGCCGACGCGACAAGGAAACCGCGGCGCGTGATTGTCATGTCATGGTTTCCGAGGACTTGCGGCGGACGGGAACAGTCAGCGAACCTTGCCGCATCTGATGTTGCACGGCAACCATCATGGTGAATCAATCGTGCTTGACCTCACGGAGTGATGAACCGAATTGCAAGACGTTTCGACCATGATAGAGAAGGGAAAAAGACGGCCGGGAAAGGCCGTGGGGGGAGTTCGACATGGGGACGGTCCTGGATTCAGTCGGCAAGTTGATTGCCGCGTACCTCTCCAAGGAGGTGCCGGGCTACGAGCCGTTCACGCCGAGCGACCCGGAGCACCTGCGCGGCGTCATCGAGGCCGGTGACGTGCTGCTGGTCGAGGGCAACAACCGCATCTCCGGCATCATCAAGTATCTGACCCAGTCGACCTGGTCGCATGCCGCGCTCTATGTCGGCCCGGTCGAAGGCGCCGCGGAGCCCGACGGCGAGCCGCATGTGCTGATCGAGGCCAATATCGGCGAAGGCGTCACCTCTGCGCCACTGTCGAAGTATTTCCCGTATCACACCCGCCTCTGCCGACCGGTCGGGCTGTCCTATGAGGATCGCACCACGGTGTGCCGCTATGCGATCAACCGAATCGGCTTCGGCTACGACACCAAGAACATCGTCGACTTGATGCGTTATCTGTTCCCGATGCCGATACCGCAGCGCTGGCGGCGACGCATGATCGCGATCGGCTCGGGCGATCCGACCAAGATCATCTGCTCGGCGCTGATCGCGCAGGCGTTCGATGCCGTGCGCTACCCGATCCTGCCGAAGATCACCAAGGCCGGCAGCCGCGCCGCGCGCCGCGAGATCCTGCACATCCGCGATTCATCGCTCTACATGCCCCGCGACTTCGACATCTCGCCCTATTTCGAGGTCGTCAAACCCACCATCGTGCACGGGTTCGACTACACCGCGCTGCACTGGGCCGACAAGCAGAAGCCGCTCGAGGAGGTAGCGGGCTCATTCGGTGTGTTTCCAGAAACGCTCTTGGCGCCGCCGCTCGTTCCTGAAGCGATTGACGAAGAGGCGTCGGCTGAAATTCCCGTTGAAGAAGTGAGCGCGCAGCCTGCGCAAGCCAGTGTGACCTTCTCGGAACATTTCGTGCAGCTCAGCGAACTCGCGACCTACCGTGCGCGGGTGCGGGCGATGGCGGCTTAGGTCCACCGGCATCCCGGCGAGGCTGGGACAACTTGCGAAGAAATTTCGCTCTCTCCACCGTCATTGCGAGGAGCTCTTGCGACGAAGCATTCCAGACTGCCTCCGCGGTAGAAGTCTGGATTGCTTCGCTGCGCTCGCAATGACGATGGAGAGAGCGCGATCTACCGCTCCGCCCGTCCGATCACCGCCATCAGCTCCGCGATCTTCGCGCGTTGATCGGCCTTGTCGCCGCTCGCGATGGCGTGCTCGACGCAATGGGCGACGTGATCCTTCAGGATCTCCTCCTCGACCCGGCGCAGCGCGGCCCGCACGGCCGAAATCTGCGTCACGATGTCGATGCAGTAGCGGTCTTCCTCTACCATTTTCGAGAGGCCGCGAACCTGGCCCTCGATCCGGCCGAGGCGTTTTTCGACAGATGCCTTGATGTCCTTGCGCATGGGGTCTATATACCCCTACCGGGTATGGGTTGCAAGACCCGGATACAGGCGCCGGAGCAGGGCTATGAACGAACACGGGCATCATCACGACGCGGGCGGACATTCCGGATGCGGGTGCTCAGCCAAGACGGAAGCGGCCAAGACGGAAGCGGCCAAGCCGGCGGCGTCCTCCTGCTGCGGCGGGCACGGCGGCCACGCTCATCATCACGCGCATGACGCTGGCGAGGGCGCGACGAAGGTCAAAGATCCCGTCTGCGGCATGAGCGTCGACCCCGCGACCTCGAAGCACCAGCTCACCCATCACGGCGAGACCTTCCATTTCTGCTCGGCCGGCTGCCGCACCAAGTTCGCGGCCGATCCCGCCAAATATCTCGCCAAGGAAAAGGCACCCGAACCCGAGATGCCCGCGGGCACGATCTACACCTGCCCGATGCACCCGGAGATCCGCCAGGTCGGCCCCGGCAGCTGCCCGATCTGCGGCATGGCGCTGGAACCGGAGCTTGCGAGCCTGGAGACCGGCCCCAATCCCGAGCTCGCCGACATGACCCGGCGGTTCTGGATCGGCGGCGTGCTGTCGCTGCCGGCTGTGGTGCTGGAGATGGGCGGCCATCTCGCCGGTCCGCACAATTGGATCGACCCGACGCTGTCGAACTGGATCCAGCTCGCCTTCGCCACGCCGGTGGTGCTGTGGGCCGGCTGGCCGTTCTTCGTCCGCGGCTGGCAATCGCTGCTGACGCGCAACCTCAACATGTTCACGCTGATCGCGATGGGCACGGGCGTTGCCTATGTCTACAGCGTCCTCGGCACCGTCACGCCGCAGATCTTCCCCGCCACGTTCCGCGCCCATGGAGGTGCGGTCGCAGTCTATTTCGAAGCCGCCGCCGTCATCACCGTGCTGGTGCTGCTCGGCCAGGTGCTGGAGCTGCGTGCACGTGACGCCACCTCGGGCGCGATCAAGGCGCTGCTGCAGCTGGCGCCGAAGACCGCACGCCGCATCGACGCCGATGGCAGCGAGCACGAGGTCGAGATCGACACGCTTCATGCCGGCGACCGCCTGCGCGTTCGGCCCGGCGAGAAGGTGCCGGTCGACGGCATCATCCTCGAGGGACGCTCCTCGCTCGACGAATCCCTGGTGACAGGGGAATCCATGCCCGTCACCAAGGAAACCGGTGCAAAGGTCATTGCCGGCACACTGAATCAGTCGGGCAGCTTCGTGATGCGCGCCGACAAGGTCGGCCGCGAGACGCTGCTGTCGCAGATCGTGCAGATGGTCGCGGACGCGCAGCGCTCGCGCGCGCCGATCCAGCGCTTGGCCGATCAGGTCGCCGGCTGGTTCGTGCCCGCCGTGATCGTCGTCGCGCTCGCGGCCTTCGCCGCCTGGGCCTGGTTCGGGCCGGAGCCGCGGCTCGCTTTCGGTCTCGTCGCCGCCGTCAGCGTGCTGATCATCGCCTGCCCCTGTGCGCTCGGCCTGGCGACGCCGATGTCGATCATGGTCGGCGTCGGCCGCGGTGCGCAGGGCGGCGTGCTGATCAAGAACGCCGAGGCGCTGGAGCGGATGGAGAAGATCGACACGCTGGTGGTCGACAAAACAGGCACGCTGACCGAGGGCAAGCCCAAGGTAGTCGCGATCGTGCCGGCAGCCGGCTTTGCGGAAAACGACATCCTGCGGCTTGCGGCCAGCGTCGAGCGCGCCAGCGAGCATCCCTTGGCTGACGCGATCATGCGTGCCGCCAAGGAGAAGCAGCTTGCGCTCGGCCAGGTCGAGCACTTCGACTCGCCGACCGGCAAGGGCGCCACCGGCAAGGTCGAGGACAAGACCATCGTGCTCGGCAACGCCAGATATCTCGTCTCGATCGGAATCGACACCAATGCGCTCGACGCCGAGGCCGAGCGGCTGCGCCAGGACGGAGCCACCGTGATCAACATGGCCGTCGACGGCCGGCTTGCCGGCCTGTTCGCGATCGCCGATCCGGTCAAGGCTTCGACCCCGGAGGCATTGAAAGCGCTGGCCGCCGAAGGCATCAAGGTGATCATGCTGACCGGCGACAACCGCACCACGGCCGTGGCGGTGGCGCGCCGGCTCGGCATCGCCGAGGTCGAGGCCGAGGTGCTGCCGGATCAGAAGAGCGCGGTGGTGAGCAAGCTGCAAAAGGCAGGCCGCATCGTCGCGATGGCCGGCGATGGTGTCAACGACGCGCCGGCGCTGGCCGCCGCCGAAGTCGGCATCGCCATGGGCACCGGCACGGATGTCGCGATGGAAAGCGCCGGCGTGACTCTGCTCAAGGGCGATCTCGTCGGCATCGTCCGCGCCCGAAAGCTGTCGCAGGCGACCATGAGCAACATCCGCCAGAACCTGTTCTTCGCCTTCATCTACAATGCCGCCGGCATTCCGATCGCGGCCGGTATCCTTTACCCGGCCTTCGGCCTGCTGCTCTCGCCGATCATCGCCGCGGCGGCGATGGCGCTGTCCTCGGTGAGTGTGGTCGGCAATGCGCTGCGCTTGCGCGCAACGCAGCTGTGACGCAAGCTCGCCAGATCGTCCCGGATGGCGCTACGCTCCATCCGGGCTATGCAGGAGCGGTTTGAGCTAGACGCGCGAGAGGGCCCGATGCAGCGGATAACGATCACGATCGAGGACGATCTGTTGGCGGAGATCGACGCGGCGGCGGCAGCGCGCGGCTATCAGAATCGCTCCGAGATCATCCGCGACCTCGCGCGCGCCGGGCTGCAGCAGAGCACCGAGGACACCGCGCAGACCGGTCAATGCGTCGCCGGTCTCGTCTATGTCTACGACCACGCCGCCCGCGATCTGTCGAAACGGCTGGTGCAAGAATTCCACGGCCATCACGACCTCGCGCTGGCGACCCTGCACGTCCATCTCGACGACAACAATTGCATGGAGATGACGGCGCTGAAGGGCTCGGCGGATGAGGTCAAGCATTTCGCCGACCACATCATCGCCGAACGCGGCGTCCGCTACGGTCGCGTGGTGATGATCCCGACCGGGGATGGGAAGCCGGCGAAGGGACGGAAGCACGCGCACGGTCATCGGCATGGTTAGGTTAGACTAGCCGCGCTGCACTTTCCCCTCTCCCCTTGTGGGAGGGTGGCTCGCCGCGTAGCGGCGAGACGGGTGAGGGGTACTTCCCCACGCGCTCGATCGAAGTTGGATGCGCGGAAAGAGACCCCTCATCCGGCGCTTCGCGCCACCTTCTCCCACAAGGGGAGAAGGGACGACGACCACCCCTCCCTTGCCGAAACCGCGTCGGGTGTCTACCTCTCGCAGGTCGTTTCGTGAAAGGGTCCCCCATGCTGGATGCCGCCATCAAGGCGTTGTCGCAAATGATCTCGCCGCCGATGCGCTCGATCCTGTGGCGATCGATCGGGCTGGCGCTGGTGCTGATCATCGTGCTGGCGATTGGCCTGCAGCGGCTGCTCAGCTGGTTCGCAACCTCCGGGGCGGTCTGGCTGGAGGAATTGCTCGGACCCGGCTGGCATTCGTCCATCGAAATCCTCTCCTGGATCGTTTCGATCGCAGCGGGCCTCGGCGTCGTGTTCGGTGGCATCTTCCTGATGCCCGCGATCACCTCGCTGGTGGCGAGCCTGTTCGTCGACGACGTCGCCGACATCGTCGAGCGCGAGCATTACCCCGCCGAACAACCGGGCGTCGCGCTGCCCATCAGCCAGGCCATGCTCGAGGGCATCAAGACCGCGCTGCTGACGATTTTGATCTATCTCGCCGCGCTGCCGCTGGTGCTGTTCGCCGGTGCCGGCTTCCTGATCTTCTTCCTCGCCACGGCCTGGCTCCTGGGCCGCGAATATTTCGAGCTCGCGGCAATGCGCTTCCGCCCGCCGGAGGAAGCCAAGGCGATGCGGCGCGACAATGCCGCGACCATCTTCACCGCCGGCCTGTTCATCGCCGCCTTCGTCTCGATCCCGATCGTCAATCTGGCGACGCCGATCTTCGCCATGGCGTTCATGGTCCACATGCACAAGCGGCTGTCGGGCCCGCGGCCGGAGCTGATCGCGCCGGCGCGGCAGATGCGGTGACGGCGCCGCCGCTCAGACCGTCTTCTCCGGCCAGCGGCAGAGATCGTTGATCAGGCAGACCTCGCAGCGCGGCGTGCGCGCGAGGCAGGTATAACGGCCGTGCAGGATCAGCCAATGATGGGCATGGAGCATGAACGCGGCCGGGATCACCTTTTCCAGACCAAGCTCGACCTCCAGCGGCGTCTTGCCGGGCGCCAGCCCCGTGCGGTTGCCGACGCGGAAGACATGCGTGTCGACCGCCATGGTGTGCTCGCCGAAGGCCATGTTGAGCACGACGTTGGCGGTCTTGCGGCCGGCGCCGGGCAGCGACTCGATCCCGGCGCGCGTGCGCGGCACCTCGCCGCCGAACTCGCTGAGCAGCTTTGCCGACAACGCGATCACATTTCTCGCCTTGGTGCGGTAGAGACCGATGGTCTTGATGTAGTCGCGCAAGCGCTCCTCGCCGAGGTCGAGCATCTTCTGCGGCGTATCAGCAACCTCGAACAAGGCGCGCGTCGCCTTGTTGACGCCGGCATCGGTGGCCTGTGCCGACAGCACCACGGCGACCAGCAGCGTGAACGGATTGACGTGCTCGAGCTCCCCTTTTGGCTCCGGGTTGGCTTTGCGGAAGCGGCTGAAGGCGTCGTAGACCTCGGCCGGCGTCCAGGGTCTTGAGGAATTGGGCTTGGCGGCCTTGAGCGGTTTTTTCGCCGGAGCCGATGTCTTGTCGGACTTGGTCTTGACGGGCTTGGTCTTGACGGGCTTGGGCTTCGCTACGACGGCCCTTGCCTTCTTGTTCGGCACAGGCGCTCTGCGCAGCGCCGGCTTGCGGGTGATTTTCGCCATGATCGGGATATACTGACGGACCATGAGCGCAGGCAACGAAATTGAGCACAGCGATCCCGATCCGCGCGAGGTGCAGATCTTCTCTGCGCTGCTGACGCCGCACCGCTCGCTGAACCGCACCGGCTTCCTCGCCGTGATGCTGTTCCTGAGCGTGGTCAGCTTTGCCACCGGCCTCGCCTTCCTGATGAAGGGGGCCTGGCCGGTGCTCGGCTTCTTCGGCCTCGACGTGCTCGTGGTATGGTGGGCCTTCAAGGCCAATTTCCGCACCGCCCGCGCCCGCGAGGAGATTACGGTCACCAGCTCCGAACTGCGCGTGAAGCGCATCAGCCACCGCGGCCAGGTCGCCGAATGGACGTTCAATCCGCTCTGGGTCCGGATCGATCTGGAGGTCGACGAGGACTTCGGCATCGAGCATCTCTATCTGATCTCGCGCGGCCGTCAGATCCAGATCGCGAAATTTCTGGGGCCGAAGGAAAAGGCAAGTTTTTACAAAGGCTTGATTGAAGCGCTCAACGCCGCCAAGCGCGGGCCGACCTACAATCCGATCACCTGATGCCGCATCGGAAATCGGGTGGTTTCCCACGCGTCCCTCTCCTACATTTCCGGCCATGATGACACTCGCCATACATGACCAGCGCTTGACCAAGCCGGGGCCCCAGCACGCCGCGTTGCGCGACTACGATTCGGTGCGCCGGGCGATCGCCTTCATCTCGGAAAACTGGCGCGCCCAGCCGACCATCGAGGCGATGGCCGATGCGGCCGGCGTCACGCCGGATGAGTTGCACCATCTGTTCCGCCGCTGGGCCTCGATCACGCCAAAGGCCTTCATGCAGGCGCTGACGCTCGACCACGCCAAGGGCCTGCTGCGCGACTCCGCCAGCATTCTCGACGCCGCGCTCGATTCCGGCCTGTCGGGACCGGGCCGGCTGCACGATCTCTTCGTCACGCACGAAGCGATGTCGCCGGGCGAATGGAAGAACGGCGGCGCCGGCCTCACCTTGCGCTACGGCTTTCATCCCTCCCCGTTCGGCACCGCGATCGTGATTGCGACCGATCGCGGCTTGTCGGGGCTTGCCTTTGCCGACCACGGTGAGGAGAAGATCGCGCTCGCCGACATGACGCGGCGCTGGCCGAACGCCACCTATGTCGAAGACCACGAGGGCACGGCGCCGCTCGCCGCCCGCATCTTCGACACCAGGCTGTGGCGGCCGGACCAGCCGCTGCGCGTGGTGATGATCGGCACCGACTTCGAGGTGCGGGTGTGGGAGACGCTGCTGAAAATCCCAATGGGCCGCGCGGTGTCCTATTCCGACATCGCCTGCAACATCAACAGCCCAAAGGCCTCGCGCGCCGTCGGTGCGGCGGTCGGCAAGAACCCGGTCTCGTTCGTCGTGCCCTGCCACCGCGCGCTCGGCAAGAGCGGCACCCTCACCGGCTATCACTGGGGCATCACCCGCAAGCAGGCGATGCTGGGCTGGGAAGCCGGGCAATTGGGAATGCAGTAGACGAGATGCCGTAGGGTGGGCAAAGGCGCTCTTGCGCCGTGCCCACCATCTCTCTTGGTTGAAAGAGTGCGTGGGCACGCTGCGCTTTGCCCACGCTACGGCAGCGTGCTCGCGACGAAGGCTAACCCGCCAGATCCAGCTTCGAGGCCACGGTCGAATCCGCATTGAGGCGGTAGATGATCGGCACGCCGGTGGCGAGCTCGCGCTTCAGGATGCCTTCGGGCGAGAGCTTCTCCAGCACCATGATCAGCGCGCGCAGCGAATTGCCATGGGCGGCGACCAGCGTGCGCTTGCCGTTGAGGACGCCGGGCAGGATTTCCTGCACGTAGTACGGCAGCGCGCGCGCCAGCGTGTCCTTCAGGCTTTCGCCGCCGGGCGGCGGCACGTCGTAGGAGCGGCGCCAGATCAGCACCTGCTCCTCCCCCCATTTCTTGCGGGCGTCGTCCTTGTTGAGGCCGGAGAGATCGCCGTAATCGCGCTCGTTCAGCGCGAGGTTCTTCGAGGTCGGCAAACCGGTCTGGCCGAGCTCACCGAGGATGATGTCGAGCGTGTGTTGCGCGCGCGTGAGCACCGAGGTGAAGGCCACATCGAACACGAGGCCTTGTGCCTTCAGCTTGCGGCCGGCTTCCGTGGCTTCCTTCACGCCGAGCTCGGTGAGATCGGGATCCTTCCAGCCCGTGAACAGGTTCTTCAGATTCCATTCGCTCTGGCCGTGGCGCACGAGCACGAGAAGACGTTCGCTCATTGACTGCTTTTCCGTGTTGTTCAGATGTCGGACAGGCCGAGCACGTCGGCCATGGAGTAATGCCCCGGCGCCTTGCCATGCGCCCACAGCGCTGCCTTCAGCGCGCCGTGGGCGAACAGCATGCGGTCCTCGGCCTGATGCGACAGCGTCAGGCGCTCGAAGGATCCAAGGAAGGTGACGCTGTGATCGCCGGCGACGGTGCCGCCGCGCAAGGAGGCGAAACCGATATTGCCCGGCCTGCGCGCGCCGGTGATGCCGTCGCGGCCACGCTCGGAATGCTCGTCGAGGCTGACGCCGCGGCCGCTGGCTGCGGCCTGGCCCAGCATCAGCGCGGTGCCGGAGGGGGCATCGACCTTCATGCGGTGATGGGTCTCGACGATCTCGATGTCAAAACTCTGGTCGAGCGCCTTGGCGACGCGCTTGACCACGGCGGCCAGCAGGTTGACGCCGAGGCTCATATTGCCCGACTGCACCACCACGGCGCGGTTGGTGACGCTCTTGATCACGGCGTTGTCGGACATCGACAGCCCGGTGGTGCCGACGACATGGACGATTCCCCGCTCGGCGGCGATCGCGACATTGGCGATGGTCGCGGCCGGCACGGTAAAATCGAGGATTCCGTCGGCCTCCTTCGACATCGCCCAGAGATCGGCCGAGAGCTTGATGTCGTTGGCCGGCAGGCCGGCGAGCACGCCGGAATCCTTGCCGAGCAGCTCCGAGCCCGGGGCCTCCAGCGCGCCGGCCAGCACCGCGCCTTTGCTCTCGGAAATGGCCCGCACCAGCGCACGGCCCATCCGGCCGCCGGCCCCAGCAACAATCAAGCGCATGTCCGACATGGTGTGATCCTCTTCGCCGCACTTGTAGCGGGGGGAGGCAGTTCCGGCAACCGAGAGGGTCAGGCAGGTCGCCTGCGGCCATCCTTCGAGACGCCCGCCTCCGGCGGGCCCTCACGATGAGGTCTCGTTTCGCGGCGAGATATCAGACCCTCATGGTGAGGAGCCCGCGTGAGCGGGCGTCTCGAACCATGCAGGCCCCGAGGGCGCCTCAGCCGTCCTGCGGCTGCGGGCCGTCGTAGCCTTCGATGATGATGAGATCGGCGACCGAGTGCGGCTGGCGTACCTTGATGTTGGCCTGGTATTCCGGCGAGTTGTAGCAGGCGAGCGCGGTCTCGTAGTCCGGGAATTCGATCACGACGTTGCGGGTGCGGCTGGCGCCTTCGACGGTGGTGAACTTGCCGGCGCGGACGACGAAGCGGCCGCCCCATTTCTTGAAGATCGGACCGTTGGCGACGGCGTAGGGCTTGTAGCCCTCGTCGCTGCTCACATCGACGCGCCCGATCCAGTAGCCCTTTGCCATTGGTTCTTCTCCCTGTGTTGTTGGGGTCATTTCTATCTCAGCATGGTCTGATCGGAAAACCGCTTCACACGTTGCGCTAACGCGGCCCTTCGGGGCCGGATCATGCTCCGAGCGCCTGTGCAATCTCGGCCTGGATGGCGTCCGCGACGGCCCTGGGATCGGCGGCTTCCACGATCGGCCGTCCGACGACGAGGTAATCGGCGCCGGCGGCGATCGCGCGGCCCGGCGTCATGATGCGCTTCTGGTCGCCGCTCGCCGAACCTGCCGGCCGGATGCCCGGCGTGACGAGGTGCATCTGGTGGCCGACGATCTTGCGCAACGCACCGGCCTCCTCCGGCGAGGACACCAGGCCGTCGATGCCGAGCACCTGCGCCTGCTGCGCGCGGGCCTCGACCAGCTCGGAGACGCCGAGCCGATAGCCGGCTGCATGCAGGTCGTCCTCGTTGTAGGAGGTCAGCACCGTGACCGCGAGAATCTTCAGGCTCGAATTGCCGCGGCCTTCGACCGCGCCCTTCATGGTCTGCGGATAGGCGTGCACGGTCAGGAAGGTGGCGCCAAGCCTGCTGATGCTCTCGACTCCCTGCATCACGGTGTTGCCGATGTCGTGCAGCTTGAGATCGAGAAAGACCTTCTTGCCTTTGTCGGCAAGCTTGCCGACGAGCGGCAATCCGCCGGCATAAGCGAGCCGATAGCCGATCTTGTAGAAGGTGACGCTGTCGCCGAGACGGTCGACGATGGCCTGCGCGGCATCGACGCTGGGCAGATCGAGCGCGACGATCAGGCGGTCCTTCGGGGCGATCTCGGCTGGCGTCATGTCACCTCACATCATGCGTTGGGAAATGTCGATCAATTGCGCGACCAGCTCCTTCAACGCGGCGATATCGCCCTCGTTCTTGAGCCTGTCCATATCGTCATAGGCCTGATCGGCAAAGGCGAGCGTGAGCTGGCTGGCGATCACATTGGCATGGCAGGAGGTCAGGATCAGCCTGAGCGCCTGCAATGCGCGCGCCGCACCGAGCCGGCTCTGCGAGGCGCCGGCGAGCGCGAAGGCGCGGTTGCGGAACACCTCGCCGCGCGCCTCGTGCAGCTCGTGCACGCGGCTGACCCAGTCGATCGCGTTCTTGAGCAACGGCGGCACCGAGGCGTTGTACTCGGGCGTGACGAACAGCACGCCGTGATGCGCGCCGATCATGCGCTTGAGATTGATCGCGTGCTTGGGCACGCCCGATCTGGCCTGGAGATCGCCATCGTAGATCGGCAGCGGAAAATCGGCGAGCGAGATGCGGGTGACGTCGACGCCGGCCCTGGCGACTTCATGGGCGATGACCGCCGCCAGCTTCGCATTGTGCGATCCGGTGCGCAGCGAACCGGGAATGATCAGGATCCTGGGTGCGGACATCCGCTTCCATACGTTCGGCGAAACCAGCCCGCCGCGCAGAGAAGGAAGCCGGCGGAATTAGTCCTTGCGATACACCCAGACGCGGGCCGGCGGAAGGTTCATCCAGATCCGTTCCGAAGCCTCTGTGGACACGCCGGGCAGCGATTTCGGGATCGGCGGCACCACCGCATAGGTGAACTGGATGAACGGCGCGCCGGGCGCCAGCGCCGTGAAGGCATCGCGGATCAGCCGCAGCCGCGTCAGCATCGGCTTTGTCACGAGCGGCAGGCCGGAGACGACCGCGGAGGCCGGCGCGCTCAGCACGTTCCAGAGCGTGTCACGCAGGCGATAGGCATCGCCCTGCACCACCTTGGCCTGCGGATAGCGGTCGCGTAGCAGCGCGCAGAAGCCGGGATTGTATTCGACGAGAACGAGCCGCTTCTGGTCGATACCGCGCTCGATCAGGGCGGAGGTGATGGCACCGGTGCCGGGCCCGAGCTCGACCACGGGCGCGTCGGAATCGGGATCGACATAGTGAGCCATGGTCCGGGCCAGCAGCTTGCCCGACGGCATCACCGCGCCCATGTGCAGCGGCTTTTCGATCCATGATCTGAGAAAGCGCACCTCGTCGTCGAGACGAGGCTTCTTCAACGCACGCGCGGACGATGGCAATGGCATGTCTGGACCGGACGGGACCGCGGGGCGCGGCGTGTCAGAAAATGGTCATAAAGACGTATAGGCCGAAGGCGATACGGTCAAGCCAAGTCAACCTGCCCGACTGCCGAAGAAATCCTTGACCTTGGCGAAGAAGCCCTCGGATTCCGGCTGGGTGTTGCCGGACGACAGCTTCTCGAACTCGGCCAGCAATTCCTGCTGCTTCTTGGTGAGGTTCTGCGGCGTCTCGACCACGACCTGAACATACATGTCGCCCATCTGGCGCGAGCGCAGCACCGGCATGCCTTTTGATGCAATGCGGAATCGGCGGTTGGACTGGGTCCCCGCCGGCACCTTCACCTTGGCCTTGGCCTTGTCGATGGTCGGCACCTCGAACTCGCCGCCGAGGGCGGCCGTCACCATCGAGATCGGCACACGGCAATGCAGATCGGCGCCGTCGCGCTGGAAGAACTGGTGCTGGGCCAGCGACAGGAAGATGTAGAGGTCGCCGGGCGGGCCGCCGCGGACCCCAGCCTCGCCTTCGCCGGCAAGCCTGATCCTGGTGCCATCCTCGACGCCCTGGGGGATGTTGACCGACAAGGTGCGTTCGCGGGTGACGCGACCTTGGCCCGAGCAGGACGGACAGGCATCCTCGATCATCTGGCCGCGGCCCTGGCAACCCGGACAGGTCCGCTCCAGCGTGAAGAAGCCCTGCGACTGCCGCACGCGGCCGGCGCCGCCACAGGTCGAGCAGGTCTTCGGCTTGGTGCCGGCCTTGGCGCCGATGCCGGAGCAGGCCTCGCAGGTGACCGAGACCGGAATCTCGATCTGCGCGGTCTTGCCGCCAAAGGCTTCCTCGAGCGTGATTTCCATGTTGTAGCGCAGGTCGGCGCCGCGCTCGCGGCCGCCGCGGCCGCGCTGCCCGGCCATGCCGAACAGGTCTTCGAAAATATCGGAGAAAGAGGAAGCGAAGCCCGCGCCGAACCCGGCGCCGCCGCCGCCCTGCTCGAACGCGGCATGACCGTAGCGGTCATAGGCGGCGCGCTTGTCCTTGTCCTTCAGGACCTCGTAGGCCTCGTTGATTTCCTTGAACTTGATCTCGCTGGTGTCGTCCCCGGGATTGCGATCGGGGTGAAACTTCATCGCCAGCTTGCGAAACGACGATTTCAGCTTGGATTCGTCGGCGTCACGCTCGACTTCGAGAGTCTCGTAATAGCAGCGCTTCGTGGACGTGGACATGATGAGCTCGGTCTATCCAATCGCGAATCAAGTCGGAGCGAAACGATGCCGCTGCGCGACGACATAAGCGCCCTTCCGCCTCGCGGCGGAAGCCGGCACGGCGGCGTTCAGCATAACGGCTGGGAATTGATCGATCGTTGCGGGTCTCGGTCCCGCAGAGCCCGACACCGTGGCCTCCCCCACGAGGGAGGAGGCCGTTGGTGCGCGTGGGGTCCAAGTCGCCCGCATCATCACCCTCTCGGGGCTTAAGCGGACTTCTTGCTGTTCTTGTCGTCGTCGACCTCGGTGAATTCCGCGTCGACGACGTCGTCCTTGGCCGCGTCCTTCTTGGCGTCGGCCTCGGCCTGCTGCTTGTACATGGCCTCACCGAGCTTCATCGAAGCCTGGGCCAGCGTGTTGGTCTTGGCCTTGATCGCCTCGGCGTCGTCGCCCTTCAGCGCTTCCTTGAGGTCGCTGACTGCGTCCTCGATGGCGCGGCGCTCGCTCTCGGCCACCTTCGAGCCGTGCTCGGCCAGGGCCTTCTCGGTCGAATGCACCAGGCCATCCGCCTCGTTCTTGGCAGTGACGGCCTCGCGGCGCTTCTTGTCCGCCTCGGCATTGGCCTCAGCGTCCTTGACCATCTTCTCGATGTCGGCTTCCGACAGGCCGCCGGAGGCCTGGATGCGGATCTGCTGCTCCTTGCCCGTGGCCTTGTCCTTGGCCGAGACGTTGACGATGCCGTTGGCGTCGATGTCGAAGGTCACCTCGATCTGCGGCATGCCGCGCGGAGCCGGCGGAATGCCCATCAGGTCGAACTGACCGAGCATCTTGTTGTCGGCCGCCATTTCACGCTCGCCCTGGAAGACGCGGATGGTGACCGCGTTCTGGTTGTCCTCGGCGGTCGAGAACACCTGGCTCTTCTTGGTCGGGATCGTGGTGTTGCGGTCGATGATGCGGGTGAACACGCCGCCCAGCGTCTCGATGCCCAGCGACAGCGGGGTCACGTCGAGCAGCAGCACGTCCTTGACGTCGCCCTGGAGCACGCCGGCCTGGATCGCAGCGCCGATCGCCACGACTTCGTCCGGGTTGACGCCCTTGTGCGGCTCCTTGCCGAACAGCTGCTTGACGACTTCCTGGACCTTCGGCATGCGCGACATGCCGCCGACCAGCACGACTTCGCCGATCTCACCGGCGGTCACGCCGGCATCCTTCAGCGCCTTGCGGCAGGGCTCGACGGTCTTCTGCACGAGGTCGTCGACCAGCGCCTCGAACTTGGCGCGCGTGAGCTTCATCGTCAGATGCTTCGGACCGGTCTGGTCCGCGGTGATGAACGGCAGGTTGATCTCGGTCTGCGTCGTCGAGGACAGCTCGATCTTGGCCTTCTCGGCGGCTTCCTTCAGGCGCTGCAACGCGAGCTTGTCGTTGCGCAGGTTGATGCCCTGCTCCTTCTGGAATTCGTCGGCGAGATAACCCACGAGGCGCATGTCGAAGTCTTCGCCGCCGAGGAAGGTGTCGCCGTTGGTGGACTTCACCTCGAACACGCCGTCGCCGATTTCGAGAATGGAGATATCGAACGTGCCGCCGCCGAGGTCGTAGACGGCGATCGTGCCGGCCTTGGTCTTGTCGAGGCCGTAGGCGAGCGCGGCCGCGGTCGGCTCGTTGATGATGCGCAGCACTTCGAGGCCCGCGATCTTGCCGGCGTCCTTGGTCGCCTGGCGCTGGGCGTCGTTGAAGTAGGCGGGAACGGTGATGACGGCCTGGTCGACCTTCTGGCCGAGATGGGCTTCCGCGGTCTCCTTCATCTTCTGCAAGATGAACGCCGAGACCTGCGAGGGCGAGTAGGTCTGGCCGTCGGCCTCGACCCAGGCGTCGCCGTTGGAAGCCTTCACGATCTTGTAGGGAACGAGCTTCTTGTCCTTCTCGACCATCGGGTCGTCGTAGCGGCGGCCGATGAGGCGCTTCACTGCGAAGAAGGTGCGCTCGGGATTGGTGACGGCCTGGCGCTTGGCCGGCTGGCCGACGAGACGCTCACCGTCGTCCGTGACGGCGACGATCGAGGGCGTCGTGCGCATGCCTTCGGAATTCTCGATGACTTTGGCGTTCTTGCCGTCCATCACGGCGACGCACGAATTCGTGGTGCCGAGGTCGATCCCAATGACCTTTCCCATGGTCCTGATATCCTTCTTTTTGCGGCAGGTTGGCTGGGCCCAGAAGGCACCCAAACCGAAACCCCCTAAGATCAAACATCCGCGATATTGCGATGATTGAGGCTCATATAGGAGGGGGGGAGGGGCCCGCAAGGACCGAAGCTACGTTTCTGCGGCTAAAACATCCGGTTCTGGAAGATCATATCCGGTCTTCACCGCACTTGCGGGTGAGGAATTATTAACAGGTTCGGGCTTCGGCAAGCCCCCGCTACCGCGGGCCCGTCCGCCCTGTCGCCGCAAGCCCAAACCCGCTAAAAGGCGACCGGCCCGGCAGCCGCCAATGCCGCCCCGCGCGACAAAGCGGCCCGGCGGCCGACCATCGAACGGCCTCAATGTGAACCAATCAGAGTGCCCATGAAGCTGATCCGCCCCCTCGCCGCGCTCGCCCTTCTCGCCGCTTCCGCGCTTCCGGTCCTCGCCGCCGACGCCGTGTTTCCGCCCGGCTTGCGTCTTGGCATGGTGCCGCTGGTCGGCCTCAACACGGCCAAGACCTTTCCGGGCTTCGAAAGCGAGGACGGCAGCGTCAAGGTGCTGGTCACCGAGCTGCCGCCGGCCGCCTATGGCGAGGTCGTGAGCGCCTTCAATTCCAATCCGGCCGGAGCGAACGGCGTCAAGCAGGACAAGGTCGAGACCCCCGCCGGCCTTGCCTATTTCACCACCGAGACCGGCAAGGCCGGCGACACCCCGGTGAAGCGCTATTCGATGATCGTGCCGGGCGCCGGCTTCTCGGGCTATGTCGCGGTCCAGGTCCCGGAGAATGCGACCAAGATCTACACCGACGAGGCGGTGCGGCAGATGTTTGCGACCGCCACCACCCGCAGGCAGGTCTCGGCCGAAGAGCAGATCGCGCTGATGCCGTTCAAGATCACCGATCTCGCCGACTTCAAGGACATCCGCACGCTGGCGCCGGGCGCCAGCATTATCCTCGCCGACGGCAATGAGAGCGCAGGCTATGAGTCGAAGCCGTTCATGATCCTCGGCCTGATCGGCGCCACTCCGCAAGCCGCCGAGGACCGCGCCCGCTTCGCCCAGGAGGCCGCGCTGCAGATTCCCGGCGTGCGCGAATCCCGCGTCACCATGTCGGAGCCGATCCGCATCAACGGCCAGCAAGGTTTCGAGACCCGGATCGACGGCGTCATCGGCAAGGACAAGACGCCGGTGACCGTGGTGCAGTGGATCCGTTTCTCGAGCGGCGGCGCTTCGCTGCGCATCATCGCCAGCGCCCCGCGCGACCAGTGGCAGGCCGCCTTCACCCGCTTCCGCGCCGTGCGCGACGGGATTCAGCCGAAGGGTTGAGGCGGTCCCACAGATTCGCTGTCGTCCCTGCGAACGCAAGGGACGACAGTGAGTTTAGGTTCGCCAGCCCAACCCCTCACCAGTCCCGGCCGCATTTTCGGGCTTCTGTTCGTATACGAACGGAACTAGGCTTCGCTCCCGTTGGATCACCTTTAGGGGAGGCGAACGATGCTGGATCGGCGACAAATCTTGGCAATGCTTGGGACGACGGCGCTGGCGACGCTGGCGCCGAGTGCACTCTTTGCAACGGCACCGATCAAACCTGACGACAGCTCCGCGCTGCTCGTGATCGACGTGCAGAACTGCTTCCTGCCGGGCGGCAGCCTCGCCGTGAAGGACGGCGAGCAGGTGGTGCCCGTCATCAACAAGATCTCGAAGGCGTTCGCGAACGTGGTGATGACGCAGGACTGGCACACGCCGGGCCACGTCTCGTTTGCCTCGGTCCACTCCGGCAAGAAGCCGTTCGAGACCGTCGACCTTCCCTACGGCAAGCAGGTGCTGTGGCCCGACCATTGCGTGCAGGGCACCGACGGCGCGGCGCTGTCCAAGGACCTTGCGATCCCGCACGCCGAGCTCATCATCCGCAAGGGTTTTCACAAGAACGTCGACAGCTATTCGGCCTTCCTCGAGGCCGACGGCAAGACCTCGACGGGCCTTGCCGGATATCTGAAGGGACGCAAGATCAAGCGCGTCTTCGTCGCAGGGCTCGCGACGGATTTCTGCGTCGCCTGGACCGCGCTCGATGCGCGCAAGGCGGGCTTCGAGGTCTATGTGGTGGAAGACGCCTGCCGCGGCATCGACACCCAGGGCTCGCTCGCCAAGGCCTGGGCCGATATGGCCAAGGCCCGCGTGAAGCGGATTCAGTCGAGCGATATTGCGGTGAGCGCGTAAAGCAGCGCGCTATCCTTCCGTCATTCCGGGGCGCGCGTCAGCGCGAGCCCGGAATCCATTGCGCGGTTGTCTCTGCTGCTTGATGGATTCCGGGCTCGCGACTTCGTCGCGCCCCGGAATGACAGCAACAATCAGTTCGGCGCCCCGCTCGATTCGTTGTTGTTCGCCGCGGCCGCTGGCTTTGCGCCGCCCTTGGCGACGCCGACCAGCGCCGGGCGCAGCACGCGCTCGCCGATCGTGTAGCCGGCCTGCATGATCTGCACCACGGTGCCCGACGGCACCGACGGATCGGGCACTTCGTACATCGCCTGGTGGAAGTTCGGGTCGAACTTCTGGCCCTGCGGATCGAGCTTCTTCACGCCGTGCTTTTCCAGCGCGCTATGCAGCGCGCGCTCGGTGAGCTCGACGCCCTCGATCAGCGAGGTCAGGCCGGGATCGGCGGTGGCACGCGCCTCGGCCGGGACGGCGTCGAGCGCGCGTTGAAGATTGTCGGCGATGTCGAGCACGTCGCGGGCAAAGCCGGTGATGCCGTAGAGGCGGGCGTCGGCGACTTCCTTGGTGGTGCGCTTGCGCAGATTCTCCATCTCGGCCAGCGTCCGCAGCATGCGATCGCGCGCCTCGGCGACTTCCTTCTGCAGGGTCTCGACCGAGCCGGGCTCGGGATCGTCGGGCATGATGTAGGGCTTTGACGCCACGGGCTCGCCAGTCGGCGCGGCCGCGTCTTCGGGTTGCCGGTCTCGATCGGTCATCGGCTCTCTTCTCGAACTCGTCTGGACTCAAGGTGGTCTGGGATTGTTGGCCCGCATATCGTGCTTTGAGCCGCGAAAATCAAGCGCCCGTGATCGGCGGAAAGGCCGGTCAGCCCCCCAAAAGGCGGCTGACGATGCGGGCGGCATAGTCCACCGTCGGGATTACACGGGCATAATTCAGCCGCGTCGGGCCGATCACCCCGAGGACGCCGACGATGTGACCGGCGGCATCCCGATAGGGCGCAATGATGGTGGAGGACCCCGACAGCGAGAACAGCTTGTTCTCGCTGCCGATGAAGATGCGCACGCCCTCGGCCGTCTCGGCCCGGCCGAGCAGATCGATCACGCCGCGCTTGGTCTCGAGATCGTCGAACAACAGGCGCACCCGCTCCAGATCCTCCAGCGCGTGGAGATCTTCGAGCAGATTGGCATGGCCGCGCACGATGAGCTGGCGGTCCTCGTTCTCGCCGCCGGACCAGCTGGCGATTCCGGCGGAAATCACCTTCTGTGCGAGCTGGTCGAGCTCGGCGCGGGCCTCGCCCAGCGCCGTCTCGAGCTCGAGCCGCGCCTCGGCCAGGGTGCGGCCGCGGATTCGCGCATTGAGGAAATTGCCGGCTTCGGTGATCGCCGAGGAGGGAACTCCAGGGGGCAGCGTCAGCACACGGTTCTCGACCTGACCGTCCTCGCCGACGAGGATGACCAGGGCTTTCTCCGGTTCCAGGCGGACGAATTCGATGTGCTTGAGCCGCGCATTGGACTTTGGCGTCAGCACCACCGCCGCGGCCCGCGTCAGTCCGGACAGCCGCGTCAGCGCCTGGTCCAGCGCCGCCTCGACCGAGTGGGCCTGGCCTACGGACGTGAGCTGGCTCTGGATCGACTGCCGTTCGGCCTCGTTGAGGTCGCCGACCTGCATCAAGGCATCGACGAAGAAGCGCAGACCGAGTTCCGTCGGCAGCCGGCCGGCGGAGGTGTGCGGCGCATAGATCAGGCCGAGCTGTTCCAGATCGGCCATGACGTTGCGGACCGAGGCCGGCGACAGCGGCATCGCGATCAGGCGCGAGATATTGCGCGAGCCCACGGGCTCACCGGTCGCGAGGTAACTTTCGACAATTTGACGAAAGATATCGCGGGAACGCTCGTTGAGCTGGGCGAGGCCTGCGCGCGGCGCGATCAGATGAATCGGATCGTGATGGGCCACAGCGGTAACTCCTCTCAGATCCTCATAATTTGTCCATCCCGGGCGCTTCTGACAAGCGTGGCGTTTGCCGGCCCGGAATCAGGGGCCGAATAAGCCCTTGCCGCCCACCTTCGCCCCACCTACAAGCACCGCCAACAGCCATACCCCGCGAGTTTTGGAGGATTTCCCATGCGGCCAAGCCGCCGTGCGCCCGACGAATTGCGCCCCGTGACGCTGGAGCGCGGCGTGGTCAAATATGCGGAAGGCTCCTGCCTGGTGAAATTCGGCGACACCCATGTGCTGGTCACCGCCACGCTGGAGGACCGCCTGCCGCCGTGGCTGAAGGGCCAGGGCCGCGGCTGGGTCACCGCCGAATACGGCATGCTGCCGCGCGCCACCTCCGAACGCACCCGCCGCGAGGCCGCCGCCGGCAAGCAGAGCGGCCGCACCGTCGAGATCCAGCGCCTGATCGGCCGCTCGCTGCGCACCATCGTCGACCTCGAGGCCCTCGGCGAGCGCCAGATCACGGTCGATTGCGACGTGCTGCAGGCCGACGGCGGCACGCGCACGGCCTCGATTACCGGCGCCTGGGTCGCACTGGCCGACTGCATCAATTGGATGAAGGCGCGCAACATGATCAAGGCCAACGTCATGCGCGACAACGTCGCCGCGATCTCCTGCGGCATCTACAACGGCACGCCGGTGCTCGATCTCGACTACGCCGAGGATTCGGAAGCCCAGACCGACGCCAATTTCGTCATGACCGGCGACGGCCGCATCATCGAGGTGCAGGGCACGGCGGAACGCGAACCGTTCACGGAAGCCGAGTTCCTGGCGCTGATGGCATTGGCGCGCAAGGGCGTCGCGCGCCTCGTGGACTTGCAGAAACTGGCCGTGGCGTAGTCAATAGGCCCATGCACCGCCGAATCACCGGAAAGCTCGTCATCGCCACCCACAATCCCGGCAAGCTGGCCGAGATGCGGGAGCTGCTCGCGCCCCACGGCGTCGAGGCGGTGTCGGCCGGTGAGCTCGGCCTCGCCGAGCCGGAGGAGACCGGCAACGATTTCCGCAGCAACGCCGCGATCAAGGCGATCGCGGCGGCACAGGCGACCAAACTTCCCGCCTTCGCCGACGATTCCGGCATCGTGGTCGACGCGCTCGACGGCGCGCCCGGCATCTACAGCGCGCGCTGGGCCGGCCCGGCCAAGGACTTCAACGCGGCGATGGCGCAGATCGAGCGCCTGTTGCAAGAGCGCGGCGCCACCACGGCGGACCGCCGCAGAGCGCATTTCGTCTCCGCGCTCTGCGTGGCCTGGCCCGACCATCACCTCGAACAGGTCGAGGCGCGCGTTGACGGCACCCTGGTCTGGCCTCCGCGCGGCAATGCCGGCTTCGGCTACGATCCGATGTTCCTGCCCGATGGCCACGACCGCACCTTCGGCGAGATGGAGAGCATCGAGAAGCACGGCCTGCCGCCACTCGGTCTCGGCCTGTCGCACCGCGCCCGCGCCTTCGTGAAACTGGCGGAGATCTGCCTTGAGCCGCGCTAGAGCGTTTTCGAGCGAAGTGGATACCGGTTCGCGCCAGGAAAACGCGTCAAAACAAGAATCTGAAGCCTTCGGCGTCTACGTGCACTGGCCGTTCTGCCTGTCGAAGTGTCCTTATTGCGACTTCAACAGCCATGTCCGCCACGCCGCAATCGACGAAGCGCGCTTTGCCTCCGCGTTCGCGCGCGAGATCGCAACGACTGCGGCGCGTGCGCCCGGGCGCGAGGTCACCTCGATCTTCCTCGGCGGCGGCACGCCGTCCCTGATGCAGCCCGCAACGGTCGGCGCGGTGCTCGATGCGATCGGCAAGCACTGGACCGTCGCACACGACGTCGAAGTCACGCTCGAAGCCAACCCGACCAGCGTCGAGGCCACGCGCTTTGCCGGCTATCGCTCAGCCGGCGTCAACCGCGTCTCGCTCGGCGTGCAGGCGCTCGATGACGCCTCGCTGAAGGCGCTGGGACGTCTGCACAGCGCGCGCGAGGCGCTCGATGCCGTCGCCATCGCACGCCGTTCGTTCGACCGTTATTCGTTCGACCTGATCTATGCCCGCCCCGACCAGACGCCGGTGATGTGGGCCGATGAGCTGCGCCTCGCCATCGATGAAGCGGCCGAGCATCTGTCGCTTTATCAACTGACGATCGAGGAAGGCACGCCGTTCTTCGGCCTGCACCAGGCCGGCAAGTTGAAGACGCCGGATGAGGCGGTCGCGCGCGCGCTTTACGACGTCACGCAGGAGACCTGCGACAGGCTCGGGCTGCCCGCCTACGAGATCTCCAACCACGCGCGGCGCGGCGCCGAGTGCCGGCACAATCTGGTGTATTGGCGCGGCGAGGAATATGCCGGCATCGGCCCCGGCGCGCACGGCCGCCTCGACATCGACGGTGTCAGGCACGCGACTGCCACCGAGAAACGTCCCGAGGCCTGGCTGATGCGGGTCGAGACCAATGGCCATGGCATCGTCACCGACGAGCCGCTCAACAGCGAGGAACGCGCGGACGAATTTTTGCTGATGGGACTGCGTTTGGCGGAGGGTATCGATCCCGAGCGCTACAAAGCACTCTCCGGTCGTCCGCTCGATCCCAAGCGCATCGCGCTGCTGCGCGAAGAAGGTGCGATCATTGTTGATGCGACCGGCCGCCTGCGCGTGACCAGCAGCGGCTTTCCAGTGCTGGATGCGGTGGTTGCGGATCTCGCGGCATAGCGAGATCTCGTAGGGTGGGCAAAGCGAAGCGTGCCCACGCATGTTTCGCGATCGAGAGAGATCGTGGGCACGGCGCAAGAGCGCCTTTGCCCACCCTACCGCACCGTCGTCCGGAGCTACGCTCCAAAGCTCTTCGGCGAGCCTGCGACCGCAACGCCGCCGCCTTGCGTCACTTTCATCACCGCAAGACCGCGTTCGTTGGTGCCGTCGGCGCGGAAGCGGAACAGGCCGTCGATGCCGGCAAAGCCGGAAGGGTTGGTGAGCACGTCGGTCGAGAACCGTGTCGTGCCTTGCGTGCGCGCGAGTGCGGCGACGAGAGCGACGGCGTCGTAGGCGAGCGTCGCGGTGCGGATCGGCTCGGCGCCGTATTTGGTGCGGTAGCGGCCGGAGAAAGCGCGGAAGCCGGCCGGGTCGGGCGCAGCGTAAAGGCCCCCCTGAAGCGCGGCGCTGGCATAGACGCGCGGATTGTCCCACAGGCCGGTGCCGAGCAGCTGGATGTTGCGCAGGTTCGCGCCCGCGGCCGTCATGGCATCCGCGACTGACACGACGGCATCGCCGTCATCGGCAATGAACAGCGCGTCCGCGCTGCCGAGCTGCTGTGCCACGGTGCGCGCCGGCGTGGCGCGGTCGGCGCCGTATCGCTCGAACGCGACGATGCGTCCGCCACGGCGCGGCGCCGCCGCCTTCACCGCGGCCTCGACGACATTGCCATAGGCGTTGTCGGGCACCATCACCGCGAAGGAGCGCTTTCCGATGCTGGCGGAATATTCGACGATGCGATTGACGTCGGATTCCGGCAGGAAGGAGAGCAGATAGACGCCGCGGCCGGCGATGCTGGAATCGGTCGAGAATGCGATCACGGAAATGCCGCGCGTGCGCGCGACCTGCGCCACCGCCGGAACCGATTGCGCGAACAGCGGCCCGAGGATGATCTCGGCGCCTTCGTCGACCGCCTGCTGCGCACCGGCCTGGGCGCCCTGCGGGCTGCCGTTGTCGTCCTTGATCAGGAGCTGGATGTTCGGGTTCTGGAACTCGGCCAGCGCCATCTCGGCGGCGTTGCGCATGGATTGCGCGGCAAGGCCGGCATTGCCGGCCGCGGAGAGCGGCAGGATCAGCCCGACCTTCACGCCGCCGGTGCCGGCGGTCGTCGCCTGTTGCTGCGGACCCGCCGGCTGGGCCGGCGGTGCCGAGCTCGAGAACGGGTTG
Source organism: Bradyrhizobium sp. WBOS08 (assembly GCF_024585125.1). NCBI lineage: Bacteria > Pseudomonadati > Pseudomonadota > Alphaproteobacteria > Hyphomicrobiales > Nitrobacteraceae > Bradyrhizobium > Bradyrhizobium sp. WBOS08. The sequence continues at coordinate 2,799,900 of NZ_CP028988.1, forward strand.
GAGAACTGGCTGAGGCTCTGCTGCACGCCGGCACAGGCCGACAGCAGGGGCGCGCCGAGCAACAGGCCGAGCGCGCTCCGGCGGGTCGCCCCCGACATCAGGGACCCCGGAATGGGAGACTTAGGAAAACGCGGGCCCACCATGGCAGCTTCTCTTCTGACCCGCCGTCGCCGGCCGGTCATGATCTTCCTTCCACGGCGCAGACCGCGGATTCAGGCATATTGTCGGCAAATAGTTAACCAAAACAAAAGGATAATAGCCGCTTAACGCGGCCGCCTTCCTGTCCCGGCAGCTGTTCGCCGTCGCTCACCCAGCATCAAGGCGGAGTTTCCGTCGCGAATATGGCGCGCGGCCCCTCACCCCCTCCCGACGTGATCCTGACCGATCACATTCCCGTCCGTTCCCAGCCCCTCACCTCGGCATGATCTTTGGGCACGATCTTTTTCGGCGAGCCGGTTCCCAGCCTCAGCGATCGTGCCTAAGTTGACCTCATTATGCGCGCAAAGCCGGCCCCGATAAATACGTCTGAAGCTCAAGAGGCCGCCTCGCGCGGTTTCTCCATCGATGCACATCGGCTCACGGCGCCGAAGGCGGCACCGGGCCTGCATCTGGTCGCAACCCCGATCGGCAATCTCGGCGACATCACGCTGCGAGCGCTGCAGACCCTCGCCGGCGTCGATGTCATCGCCTGCGAGGACACAAGAATCACCCGGCGCCTGACCGAGCGCTACGCCATCGCGGCGCAGCTCAAGCAGTATCACGAGCACAATGCGGAAGCCGCCCGTCCAAAAATCCTGGAGGCGCTCGCGGCCGGCGGCTCGGTCGCGCTGGTCTCGGATGCCGGCACGCCGCTGATCTCCGATCCCGGCTTCAAGCTGGTGCGCGAGGTCTGCGCCGCCGGCCACTCCGTGCACGCGCTGCCGGGCCCGTCCTCCGTCCTCGCCGCGCTGTCGGTGGCGGCGCTGCCGACCGACCGCTTCTTCTTCGAGGGTTTCCTGCCGGCGAAGTCCGCCGCGCGCCGCGCCCGCCTGGCCGAGCTCGCGCGCATCGACGCGACGCTGGTGATGTTCGAGTCCGGAAACCGGATGCAGGCCACCTTGACCGATCTCGCCGAGATCATGGGTGAGCGGGACGCCGCAATCTGCCGCGAGCTGACCAAGCTGCACGAGGAGGTCAGACGCGCCCCCCTCGCCGAGCTGGCGCGGCAGGCGGACGCGCCGGAGACGCGCGGCGAGTTCGTCCTGGTGATCGGCCCGCCGCCCGCGGATGCCGAGGTGCTGACGATGGATGCGCTCGATGGTCTCCTGCGCGAGCAGCTGGCCGCGCACAGCGTCAAGGATGCCGTGGCGCATGCCGTCGCGCTCTCGGGCCGGCCGCGCCGCGAGGTCTATGCCCGCGCGCTCGAGCTCGCCAGGACTCCGCACAAGCATTCGCGAGGCGGCGATGGCGAAGACTGAGATCCCGAAGACTGAGATTCCAAGGGCACCAAAGGCCGCCTCGCCCGAGCGCGTCGCCGCATTCCACACCGGCATCTCCGCGGAAAGCCGCGCCGCCGCCTATCTCATGGCCAAGGGCTATCGCATTCTCGCCAAGCGCTACCGCACGGCGCATGGCGAGATCGACATCGTGGCGCGCCGCCGCAACCTGATCGCGTTCGTCGAGGTCAAGGCGCGCGCGACGCTGGACGATGCCGCCTTTGCCGTGACGCCGCGCCAGCAGCAGCGCATCATCGATGCCGCGCAAGGCTGGCTCGCAGCGCATCCCGAGCATGCCGAATTCGAATTGCGATTCGACGCCATGCTGATTGCGCCGCGCTCACTTCCGCGCCATGTGTTGGCGGCATTCGACGCCTCGACCTGAAAGGCAGACCATGAAACTGAACGTCGCCGTCCAGATGGATCCCATCGCCCGCATCAACATCAAGGGCGATTCCACTTTTGCGCTGCTGCTGGAGGCGCAGAAGCGCGGCCATGGCCTGTCCTATTACACGCCCGACAAGCTCTCGATGGTCGGCGAGGAGATCGTGGCCCCCGTTCACCTCCTGACCGTGCGCGACGAGCCCGGCAACCATTTTACGCTCGGGGAGCCGAGGCGCGAGGCGCTGAACGGCTTCGACGTGGTGCTGCTGCGCCAGGATCCGCCGTTCGACCTCGCCTACATCACCTCGACGCATCTTCTGGAGCGCATCCATCCGAAGACCCTGGTGGTCAACGATCCCGCCTCGGTCCGCAACGCGCCGGAAAAGCTGTTCGTGATGAACTTTCCGCAGCTGATGCCGCCGACGCTGATCTCCCGCGACGTCGATGAGATCAACGCGTTTCGCGACAAGCATGGTGCCGTCGTGATGAAGCCGCTGCACGGCCATGGCGGCGCGGCGGTGTTCCGCGTGATGCCGCAGGACATGAATTTCGGCTCGCTGTTCGACATGTTCTCCGTGACGTTCAGGGAGCCGTGGGTGATCCAGCAATTCATCCCGGAGGTGAAGCACGGCGACAAGCGCATCATCCTGGTCAACGGCGAGTTCGCCGGCGCGGTGAACCGCGTGCCGGCCGCCGACGACCTCCGCTCCAACATGGTGCGCGGCGGCGCGGCGCAGGAGACCGAGCTCACCCCGCGCGAGCGCGAGATCTGCGCCACCCTCGGCCCGGCCTTGCGCGAACGCGGCCTGTTGTTCGTCGGCATCGACGTCATCAACGGCAACCTCACCGAGATCAACGTGACCTCCCCCACCGGCATCCGCGCCATCGCGCGGCTCGGCGGTCCTGACGTCGCAGCGAAGATCTGGGACGTGATCGAAGAGAAGCGAGCGAGGACTTGACGTTCTATCACCTCTGGTGGAGTTTAACTGCTAGCTTGCGATTGGGATTTCTTCTCGGCAAACCTTTTTAGATAACGATGTCTCATACATACGTCGCCTACATTGATGAGTCTGGTGACGATGGTCTAAACCGACCATTTCGTGAGCTTGGAAACTCGGGCGGCTCATCGAAGTGGCTAGTTATCTCTGCATGTCTTTTCCGTAAGACTCACTCGTTAGACGCCGTGAGGTGGCGCGACGAGATCTCATCGAAGATGCCGGAGCGCAATTCGCGTCTTCTGCATTTTGCCAAATTAAATCATGGGCAGAAACTAGCAGCGGTCCAAACGATTGCGAGTAAGCCACTGCGTGCGATCAGCGTTCTCGCCGCGAAGGAGCCGATTCCAGAAAACATCTACACAGAAAAGAATCAGCTTTATTTCTATATGACCCGGTACTTAATCGAGCGCCTGTCTTGGTTATGTCGAGATCACAGACCAAACGCGCCGGAGGGTGATGGCAGAGTTGCAATAACGTTCTCCCGTCGCGGTGGCATGCAGTATGATTCGTTTCGAGAGTATCTTGAAAAGCTGAAGACAGATAAAAGTGGCGAAGTTCGAATTCACTGGCCAGTAATTGATATCGATGCAGTGACTGCGGCCGATCACAGCCGCAATGCGAGCTTGCAACTCGCTGACGCAGTTGCGTCAGCCTTTGCAGCGGGTTTTGAGCCTGACCGATACGGAAATTGTGAACCGCGTTATGCAGAGACACTCAAGCCAGTCACATACAACCGGCACAAAAACTACCTGAGTTACGGGGTCAAGATTGTGCCGAGCTACGAATCCTGCAACTTGGACCCTCAGCAACTTAAGATGGTCGAAATCTGGAAATAAAGCGGCAGCCCCCCGGCCCATAATTGCTTTTCAGCCTGCAATCTTGCGACTGCTCTGGGTTAGTCCGGCGCATGGCTGCCTTAATTCAAGATAGCCATTCCCATAAGAAAAGTCAATATGAATCATGCGGTTAGATCATATTCCTGTTAAGTTGTTGTTTCGAATCGGATAAATCGCCGTTCTGAACGCTCAAATTTGTTCCCTAAATGTTCTCAAGCGAATGCAGGCCAGTCAACCGAGTTTACGCCGGCAGCTGGGGATACGCAGGGCGCAAGGAGGGAATCGTTAGAGCTGTGGTATTCTCCGACATCAACCGGAGATTCGTGCATGAACGATAGTCGGTCACTCATTTTACGTGGAGCAAGAATTGCCGAAGATCAGTTCGGGCATCTCCGCCTTGATGACATTTGGCGTCTTGCGAAATCTAAACCATCCAAGCTCCCGAAACATTGGCGGACGACCGTTCTCGCCAAGGCGCTAATCGGGGAGCTGCAAAAAAAGGTAACCACTAACGACATTAAGCAAAATGCGCCAATGGTTCCAGTTATTTACTCTAAGGTGGGGAGGGGCAATGATGGCACTTTCGCTCATCCGGTTCTTGCTGCTGCGTATGCAGGCTACTTAAGCGCCAAGCTGGAAATTGAGGTCAGAGAAGTTTGGCTCCGCTACCGGAAGGGCGACGCTACTCTTGCGGACGAGATCCTTCAGCGCGCGACAGCGGAAGAGAACAAGTGGGCCGGCGCTCGGGCCCTCGCGCGCGGCGAACGTATCTCGTACACGGGCGTCCTGAAGAAGCATGGAGTGGAAGGCAAGGGGTATATGCGCTGTACGGAGGCAGTGTATGTCAACCTACTCGGCGGAAAATCCTTTGAGCTTAGGAATCGGCGAGGATTGGCTCCAAAAGTGAACTTGCGCGATAACTTGGACGTTGCGGAGCTATCGTATGTGATGGCCGCAGAAGCCCTTTCGTCGGAGCGCATTATTGAAGAGAATAGGCAAGGTAACGAGGCTTGCGAGGAGGCGTCCGGAATCAGCGCAAGCGCGATCCGACGTGCTATCGAAGAAGATAGGCGGAATCGTCAACGTCCGTTGGTCTAAGTACACTTCACCCAATTCAATCAATATTCAGCGGGCCGCATCTTCGAGGTGAGTGCACAGACACGGGACCTATGTTTGTGGGTTGCGACCGTTTTGCAGCCATACGATTATCGTTCTATTGGCATGCGAAGGCCACGAAGTCGCTGCTCGCTTAGATGCGCACACCAGCTCGTTGCGACTACAACCGCGCGATTCATTCATCACTAACCACCCATTCACCATGACGCCGCGCGCCTCGTGCGAACGCACGAGCGGAATTACGTGAATCTACGGGGCCGCTGGCCGACCTAATAACGCCGCGTTCACCATCTGCCGAGAACCAGCATCGCGGCCGCTCATCGCATTCGGCCTCGCAACACCCCTTATACTTTTACTCCCTACTCATCGACACGGGGGAACCCGCCAGGTGCGGTTCGAGTGCCCCGCGTATGAGTAAAGCGTATGAACACCGCACGCATTGTCGTTCTCGTCATCGCGCTGGCCGCCGGCGGCGTCGCTGCGTATCTGGCGAGCGGCTATCAGAATGCCCCCGCGCCCGTTGAGGCCGTCGTCGAGAAGCTGCCGACGGTCGAGGTCCTCATCGCCAAGAACGACATCCAGCTCGGCCAGGCGCTCAAGCCCGAGGATCTGCAATGGCAGACCTGGCCGGCGGCGACCGCGAGCAGCGCCTTCATCCGGCGTGACAACAGGCCCGAGGCGCCGAGCCAGATCGCCGGCTCGATCGCGCGCGTCCCCCTGATGCAGGGCGAGCCGATCCGCGAGCAGAAGCTGGTCAGGGCCGAAGGCTCCGGCTTCATGGCCGCGATCCTGCCTTCCGGCATGCGTGCCGTCTCGACCGAGATCTCCGCCGAGACCGGCGCCGGCGGCTTCATCCTGCCGAACGACCGCGTCGACATCGTGCTGACGCGTCGCCTGAAGAATCCCGATACCAACGGCCCGACCGCCGGCAACGACCTCATCGTGTCCGAAGTCATCCTGACCAACATCCGCGTGCTCGCGATCGATCAGGCGCCGAAGGAAAAGGACGGTCAGAACGCCGTGGTCGGCAAGACCGTCACGCTCGAGCTCAAGCCCGACCAGGTCGCCACGCTTTCGGCCGCGCGCCAGGGCGGCACGCTCCAGCTTGCGCTGCGAAGCATCGTCGATGCCAACGCGACGGAAGTCACCGTCGAGGACCAGGGGGCAAAGCGCTCCGCAGGCATCGACGTCATCCGCTACGGCGTGCAGACGCGGCAACTGACGTCACAGAAGTGATGGGGACATGATGAATTACGGGGATGATCGGACGGGCCTGCGCATTCGGGGGAAGCGCGCGCGCTCGTTCTTTGCGGGGACGATGCTGATGCTGGGGCTGCTCGCAGCGCCCGGCTGCGTCGACGCCGCCGACGCGCCGGTCGGCGATCAGGCGCCGATCCAGGCGCCGGATCTCGGTGTGTCGCCGGTCGCGACGATCGCGCCGGCGCGGACGCGCTTTCTCTCGCTCGGCATCGGCAAATCCGTCGTCATCGACCTGCCCCGCGAGGTCAAGGACGTGCTGGTGGCCGATCCCAAGATCGCCAATGCGGTGATTCGCTCGGCCCAGCGTGCCTATATCATCGGTGGTCAGGTCGGTCAGACCAACGTCGTCTTCTTCGCCGCCGACGGCCAGCAGGTCGCCTCCTATGACATCGCGGTCAAGCGCGATCTCAACGGCATGCGCACGGCCCTGCGCCAGTCGCTGCCGGGCGTGCAGATCGAAGGCGTCGGCGACAGCGTGATGCTGACCGGATCGGTGTCGAGCCCGGTCGAGGCGCAGCAGGCCGGCGACGTCGCCGCAAAGCTGGTCGGCGGATCGGACAAGGTCGTCAACAACATCGTCGTGCGCGGCCGCGACCAGGTGATGCTCAAGGTCGTCGTCGGCGAAGTGCGCCGCGACATCGTCAAGCAGCTCGGCGTCGATCTCAGCGCCAGCCTGAATGCCGGCACGGCCGTGGTGAATTTCAACAATTCCAACCCGTTCTCGGTCTCGGGCGGACCGATCGTCGGCAGCAACGGGCTCGGCGTCGCCGGCCTCGCCAAGGGCGTCGCCACCGTCAGCGCCACCATGCGCGCGATGGAAAGCGCCGGCGTGATGCGGACGCTCGCCGAACCGAGCCTGACCGCGATCTCGGGCGAATCCGCCACCTTCATCGCCGGCGGCGAATTCCCGATCCCCGCAGGCTATTCCTGCGACCCGGTCACCCACGTCTGTACCACCCAGGTCACCTATAAGAAGTTCGGCATTTCCCTGAACTTCACCCCGGTCGTGCTCAGCGAAGGCCGCATCAGCCTGCGCGTGATGACCGAGGTGTCGGAGCTGTCGAACACCAACTCGATCACGTTGACGCAGGCGGTGTCCTCGACCTCGAGCAACTCGATCACCATTCCCTCGATCCAGACCCGCCGCGCCGAGACCACGCTCGAGATTCCCTCGGGCGGCTCGATGGCGATGGCCGGCCTGATCCAGCAGCAGACCAAGCAGGCGATCAACGGCCTGCCCGGCGTTGACCAGGTGCCGATCATCGGCGCGCTGTTCCGCAGCCAGGACTTCGTCAACAACGAGACCGAGCTGATGGTGATCGTGACACCCTATGTGGTGCGCGCGGTCGCCCAGAAGGAATTGTCGCGGCCCGACGACGGCTTCGCGCCGGCCTCCGATGCGCAGACGGCGCTGCTCGGCCGCATGAACCGGCTCTATGGCACCACGCGGCGCGTCGATCCGATCAACGGCGCGCCAGGCGATTTCGGCTTCATCATCGACTGAGGCGAACGGTTTGGGGACCGCGGCAAGGAATGGGGCAAGGAACGGTGCAAGAGGGGACCGGGCGATGACGACAACATCTGCCGATCGACGTCGCAGCTTTGGGATCGCGCTGGCATTGACCGGGCTGTCCGTCATGCTCGGCGCCTGCAACACCAGCGGCGACATCACTCAGACGGTACCAACCGACTACCGCCAGCGTCATCCGATCGCGGTGCAGGAGGGCAGGAAGTCGATCGTGATCTTCGTCGGCACGGCGCGCGGCGGCCTGTCGGCCGCGCAGCATTCGGATGTCGCCGGCGTTGCGCGGGACTGGATGCGCGAAGGCACCGGCTCCGTCGTCGTCGACGTCCCCGTCGACAGCGCAAATTCACGCGCGGCGGCCGCGACCTATCGTGAGATCCGCTCGGTGCTCACATCCGGCGGTGTGCCGGCGCGCGCCATCGTGCAGCATCCCTATCGTCCTGAAGACCCCGGCCTGCTGCCCACCATCCGCCTCAGCTATTCGAAGATCACTGCGGTCGCGGGTCCCTGCGGTCTGTGGCCGGAAGACATCGGCCCCTCCATCCTCGATCCCGGCTACAACGAGAACCGGCCCTATTTCAATCTGGGCTGCGCCAGCCAGCGCAACCTCGCGGCGATGATCGACAACCCCGCCGACCTCGAGCAGCCGCGATCCGAGACGCCGGCCTACACCGCGCGGCGCGACATCGCCTTCGAGCGCTATCGCAAGGGCACCGCGGTTTCGACACCCAATCCCGACGCCGACAAGGCCAAGCTCAGCGATACCGGCAAATGACACGGCTCCACGACGAAGATTTGGACGACCTAGGGCATCCCGAGGAACACATTGCGCCGGTTCCTCGCATCTCCGTGCAGGCCTTTTGCGAGACCGAGCAGACGCTGCAAGCGGTGACCGCGGCGGGGCAGGACCGCCGGCTCGCCAAGGCGCACCTCACCGCCAAGGACGGCGGCCTCGCCGCGGCGATCGAAGTCTATGAATCGATGCCGACGCCGAACGTGATCGTGATCGAATCCGACGGCACGCGCGACATCCTCGAGGGATTGGACGACCTTGCCGGCGTCTGCGACCCCGGCACCCGCGTGGTCGTGATCGGCAATCCCAACGACACGGCGCCCTATCGCGAGCTGGTGCGCCGCGGCGTCAACGATTATGTGATCGGACCGGTCGAGACCCTCGACGTCGTCCGCTCGATCTGCAGCCTGTTCTCGGCCTCCGAGGCCATCATCACCGGCCGCGTCATCGCAGTGGTCGGCGCCAAGGGCGGCGTCGGCGCCTCCACCGTCGCGCACAATGTGGCCTGGACGATCGCCCGCGACCTTTCGCTCGATTCGGTCGTGATCGACCTCGACCTCGCCTTCGGCACCGCGAGCCTCGACTACAACCAGGATCCGGTCCAGGGCATCGCCAACGCGGTGCTGTCGCAGGACCGCCCGGACACGGCGCTGATGGAGCGCCTCCTCGCCAAATGCACCGAGCGCCTCAGCCTCCTCGCTGCGCCGGCCTCTCTCGACCGCGTCTACGATTTCGGCGCCGAAGCGTTCGACGCCGTATTCGACACGCTGCGCATGACCACGCCCTGCATCGTGCTCGACGTTCCCCACCAATGGTCCGGCTGGACGCGGCGCGCGCTGGTAAACGCCGACGACATCGTGATCGTCGCCGAGCCCGATCTCGCCAACTTGCGCAACACCAAGAACATGCTGACCGTGTTGAAGGCGGCACGACCGAACGACCGGCCGCCGCTGTACTGCATCAACCAGGTCGGCATGCACAAGCGCGCGGAGATCGACGTCAAGGCTTTCGCCAAGACCATGGAGAGCCAGCCGATCGCGGTGATCCCGTTCGATTCGAAGCTGTTCTCGACCGCGGCCAATAACGGCCAGATGATCGCGGAAGTCGCCAAGAATCACCGCACCACCGCGCTGTTTCAGACCATGGCGAACCGCCTCGCCGGTCGCGGCGAGGTGAAGAAGCCGAAGCGCTCGCTGCTGGAGCCGCTGCTGAAGAAGCTGAAGGGCCGGTCGGGTCGCCCATCGGCTCCGCACCGCAAGGCGTCGTAGCCGCGACAACGTTTTCGCCTCGCGAGGACGCGACGAGCAGGAATGCAATCGGACGCCGGGTTACTTCTCGGCCTGCTGCTGCTTCTTCGCCAGCATTTGCCGCAGCGCCGTGACTTTGGCCGCCGCCTGGTCCGGCGGCAGATCCGCCTTGACCAGGATTTCAGCCTCGGCCTGGCGGCCCTGCAAGCCCAGCACGAGCGCGAGGTTGGCACGAATCCGCGGATTGTTCTGATTGCGCTGATGGGCGCGGCCGAGGATCTGCTCGGCGCGCGGCAAATTATTCTGGAGCATGTAGGAGAGGCCGAGATTGGACAGGACCTGCGGCTCGTCGGGCACGATCTTCAGGGCGCTCGCGTAATATTGCTGCGCCTCCTCGTGGCGGCCGAGCTGATCGAGCGCCGCGCCTTGCGCCGACAGGATGCGCCAGTCGGGATCCTCCGGCGAATGCGCGCGGCTGAGAACGTCGAAGGCCTGCTGGAAATTGCCGCTGTCGGCGAGCGCGCGGCCATAGCCGGCGAGCAGAGCCTTGTTGCTGGGATGGGCGAGCACGGCCTGCTCGAGCACCGCGACCGCCTGGGCGCGCTGGCCGGTCTCGCGCAGCGCCTTGCCGTATTCGATCGCCATTGCGGGATCGCCGGGCTTGGCGCGGTAACGCGCGCGCAAGGCGTCCATGTCCGGCTTGGAATCCGCCTTGACGGCCGTTTCCGACCTGGTGCCGAGCGCGCCGGTGACATCCTCGATGCCGGCAGTCTGACAGCCGCCGAGGGCCAGCACCAGCAGTGCGGGAGACAGCAATCTCGCCGGCGGAAAGGCGAGGGACGAACGCTTGGACATACTCTGATCACTCGGCAACTGATCAGAGATGCTTACCGATTAACGCTAAAGTCCCGTTAAGGACGCGGGTCCTCGCCTCTCAGTCGACGAATTCAGCGCCGAACTCGCAGCCGATGCGCCAGCGCAGGCGGCATTGCCGGGAATAATCCGGCGCGAAGATGATGGTGAATTGCGGCGGCACTTCCAGAAATTCCGCCACCACTTTCACGCCACCATCCGAAATGTCGGTGATCGTGCAGTCCCGCGGCAGCGAGCCCGCACCAAAATGGATCTTGGCGAGGCGGCTGCACACCCGACGTTCGCTTCTGCGGCGATTTGCAAGCATTTGAATTGTTCACCCGTTAGACCACGGCCCATCCCGCAGCCCCAGGAGTAGCGGACATTCGTTGGAATGTGCTGAGGGCAGAAGCTCGCATTCGAGGCGTAGTGTCGGCTCGGTGTTTACGATCGGTTAGGGCTTGTCCGCCCCTGAGGGATGTTCCCGTATTGTTCTTGCGGAAGGAGCCGCGCTCTGCTACCCCTAATTGCGCGAGAGGGGCAGGCTGGTTTGAGCATGGTTCAGCGGGTTTCCACCGTCGCTTTTGAGGGGATCGAGGCCCGCGCGGTCGACGTGCAGGTGCAGGTCGCGCCGGGACTGCCGGCCTTCGCCATCGTCGGCCTGCCAGACAAGGCGGTGTCGGAGGCGCGCGAGCGGGTGCGCTCGGCGCTGATCGCCTCGGGGCTGGCGCTGCCGGCGCGCCGGATCATCGTCAATCTGGCGCCGGCTGACCTGCCCAAAGAGGGCAGCCATTACGACCTGCCGATCGCGCTCGGGCTGATGGCGGCGATCGGGGCGATACCGCCGGATGCGCTGACCGGCTTCACCGTGCTCGGCGAGCTCGGCCTTGACGGCTCGATCGCGCCGGTGGCCGGCGTCCTTCCCGCCGCGATCGGCGCCAATGCACGCGAGGAGGGGCTGATCTGCCCGGCGGCCTGCGGCTCCGAAGCGGCCTGGGCGAGCCCGGACATCCAGATCATCGCAGCAAGCTCGCTGATCCAGATCGCCAACCACTTCAAGGGCACACAGGTGCTGTCGCGGCCCTCGCCGAAGGTGCACGAAGCCGCGGCCTCCACGCTCGACCTGCGCGACATCAAGGGCCAGGAAAGCGCCAAGCGGGCGCTGGAGATCGCGGCCGCGGGCGGGCATCATCTGCTCATGTCATCTTCCCAATGACCACGACCTAGCCTATCTCAGGCTTGGCGCTGGGGCAGGAAGGGAAGAGTATGACGACATTCAAGCACACCGGCATCACCTTGGCGCTCACCGGGCGCGCGTGGTTGGCGTGGGCACTGGCGGACCTCGGGAGGGCCGTGGAGCGCATAGGGGAGCGCTGGCTGGCGGAGACCGACCAGATTGCAGAGCGCTGCGGCGTGACTCCGGAGGCCGTCCTGGCACCTCTTGGGACGGCGCGGGGGCGCGCGTAACCATGACGACCGGCCGCCCACACGACGCAGCCAAGGCGTACAGCTACACGCGGTTTAGCACCCCCGAACAGGCCAAAGGCGACAGCCTGCGCAGGCAAACCGCGATGGCGCAGGCGTGGGCGGCCAAGCATGCCATTGAGCTTGATGAAAAGTTGAAGTTTAGCGACCAGGGCATTTCCGCCTACAGCGGGGACAACTTCGCCGTGGGCGCGCTGGGGGCCTTCCTACAGGCCGTGCGCGAGGGCGACGTGCCCAAAGGCTCTTATCTGCTGGTGGAGAGCCTGGACCGGATCAGCCGAGAAAACGCGTTCGATGCGTCCTACACTATGCAGAGCATCGTGAGAGAGGGCGTCACCGTAGTCGATTTGTCGGACGGCGGCAGGGAGTACAATCTGGAGACACTGCGCTCTGAGCCGATGGCCCTCATGGTCATGGTGATGGTGTTCTCGCGGGCCAATAACGAGAGCGTGCAGAAGGCTATTCGGAGCGCGAGCAACTTCGAGAGCAAGAGAAAGAAGTTTGCCAGTGGGGACGCGCTGGACAAGCCGTATACGCGGCGCCTGCCTGCCTGGATCAGGTGGAACACCACCACGAAGGGCTATGAGCTGATCCCGGAGCGCGCGGACATTGTCCGTCAAATATTTGAACTCACCGAACAGGGCTGGGGGCAGCACCGCGTAGCCAAGTGGCTGAATGACACGGGGGCTGACACCTGGGGCGGCGGCGGGTGGAAGGGAAAGTATTGGCACCGCAGCTACGTCCGCAAGATTTTGAGCAACCCTGCCACGGTCGGGACCTTCACGCCCCACCGGATCACGCGCGCGGCTGCTGGCCGAAAGAAGGTGCGAACGCCCCTTGAACCGATCCACCACCGCCTCCCGGCCGCAATTGACCGGGAGACCTTCACGCGTGTCGCGGACATCCTCTCCACGAGGGGCACAAGGGGACGCAACGCGGGCCGGGCGGCACGCTCGATATTCGCGGGGGTGCTGAGCTGCCAGCACTGCGGAGGCACCGTGACGCGCGTCGCCAAGGGGCAACATGTGTATCTCGTGTGCTCCGCCGCGAACGCGCGGGCGGGGACTTGCAAGTATGAGTCGGTGCCGTACCAGGAGGCGGAAGACGCGCTCCGGCTGAATATCAGGCAGATCATTGAAGACGCGCCACGCGGGGCCGACACGAGCGGAATGCAGCAAGAGATTGACCGGCAGGTTGCGGCGGTGGACGCGGCGGAGGCGCAAGTCCGTGCGCTGTTGAGCCTCACAATTGCGGACAAGAGCACGGCCGCGAAGCGTCAATTGCAAACGGCGGAGCGCGAACACGAGGCGGCGGAGCGCGCCCTAATGGAGCTACGGGAGCGGCTGGACCGGATGACAAGTGCAAACGTTGCAAATCGGCTCCGCGCAGTGGAGCAGGCGCTTTGTGCCGAGAGCCTGGACGTTGTGAGCGTGAACCGCACCCTGCGGCAGGCGATTAAGACGATGGTGATGAAACCCGCGAGCGGCGCGCTGCTGATCTACTGGCACCATGCGGAGGCGCCGCAGGAAATCCCGTTCCATACACGGCGCTTCAAGTGGGACCGAGAACAGCCGTGGGAAGCGGCGGAAGAGACGACGAATGGCTAAACAACTGAGACGACTAACGCGACGGGACATTGTGATGCCTGCCGACACCGGGGAGAACGTTGCGGACCTGGAGAGGAAGCTTACGAACATGAAGGCCCCACGGGTGTCCAAGGGGAAACTGAAGCTGGCGCGCGAGAACATCCGAGTTGCGGAGCGCGTGTTTCAATGGCGACTACCCGGCCGGGACGCATTCGAGCGCACCGACCACATCCTCGACATGGCGAAGAGTATCAGGAACACTGGTGATCCTCTTGTGGAAATCCTCGTGTATCCCTGTGGGGACGCGTTCTACGTCATAGACGGCCACCACCGCTTGGCGGCTTACGATACGGCAAAGTGGAGCAGCACTATTCCGGCGAAGGTGTTTGACGGCACCTTCACTGCTGCGCGCGTGCTCGCCCTGACGGCCAATAGCAAAAACAAACTGCGGCTTTCGGCAGAAGAGAAGTCAGAGGCTGCGTGGCGGCTGGTTCGCGAGATGGGATATTCCCTCACCGTCTCCGAAATCGCGAGCGCTTCCACGGTCGGGCCGCGCACCGTGCACACAATGCGGACGGTCTGGAGAGAGGTTCAAGAATTGGCCCGACGTGAGGCCAAGCCCCTGCCGGACGACCTCTCGTGGCGTGCAGCAAGAGCACTGCGCAAGGGGGAAGAGCCCGGCTTTGACCGAGATGAATGGATTGAGACGGAAGCACAGAAGCTGGTGGAACTGCTGCGCAAAGCTAACCTAGGGGTCAACTTGACCAAGGACGTTGAAATCACCGCGCGGGCACTTCGCTTGATCAGTTCTGGTTTGCCGAGAGCGCTGATCGAGGAGTGGAGCGTGGAGGAAGCTGAGGCCATCTCGGAGCTTGCGGAGCGGCACGCCAACCCCCCTGCATTCTGAGCCTCCCCTGCAAACACAGGGACCTGCAAATTGCAGGGCTGTCAGCCTACTCAGGACGGCCGCGTTTTGAAGGGCTTTAGCCCGATTTACTGTGACTAAGCGCGTGAGGGGAGCGGGGAGGGCCGTTCCAGCTCGGGAACACATGGGAAGCACACATGGAACACGTGATTGCAGGCGGTATCCTGGAGGCGTTTACGGCGCTCGCGCTCGGGGCCGTCGTCCTGGGCGCTCTTTCCGCCACCCTGGAATACTTGAGGGACCACCGGTGGCCCCTGTGGCTCCTAGTGGGTCTGGTGGGGCCGCTGGTGTACGTCACGCACGCGGGGCTTTGGGGATACGTGTGGGACCACGTGGGGCTGATCGTGCTGGGCCTCTTCCTGGGCGCGCCGGTGGCTCTGGCGGCGGTAACGGAGCTGGAGGCGCGCGCGCAGCGCAGGCACAAGGAAGCCCGCAATCTTGCAAGAGCGCGTCGCGGGACAGCAAAGCTGAGGCTCTAGTCGTCCCAAACGAGTTCGCCGCACGCGCACTTATAGACCCGGACTTCTCGGCCTTGCCTAGGGTCAAACATCTTGACCAACAGCCTGGGTTTCTTCCCACATCGGGAGCAGGCGCGGTCCTGCACTTCGTCCTTCATCATGACCGCGGACATAGCACCCGCAGCGCTGGGCCGAAATAAACTGGGATAATCCAGGGCGAGCACACCGCGCCGTGAGCTGAGCAGCAGCGCGGGGCTTTACTCGGTGTGTCGAAATCCAGCGCGCGGAGATTTCGCCCAAATGGGACCCGAAGAATATGGGACCCGTTGAGGCTGCTAGTCGCTGATGCGCGTGAGCACGGCCTGGAAGGTTAGGCCCGGCGCCTGCGCAGCGGTGCCCGTGCAGTTGGCGCTGTCCCCCACCGTCTTGCCGGACAGGCTGATGGTGACGGTATCGACGCCGAACACGGACGGCAGGCCCTGAGCGTGACGGCTTGTGGTCACGGAAGCGGTAAAGGCGTCCCCATCCTGTTTGAAGGTGCCGGAATAGGCGAGGGCAGAGTCTCCGCCGCGCAGTTGGCCGTTCGCCAGAACGACAACTCCCGCGCCCTCCCCTTTCGGGGTCTTAAACTTCACGCCATAGAAACCATCGCGCAACATTGGGTATCCATTCAGTTGAGTTGACCGATGCAGGCCAACCTATCCGAGTCGCGGGGCGCGCAACACAGCCGGACACGGCCTTGTGAACAAATTGGGAACAAACCCCGCGCGCGTGCTACTTGTGGGGATAACTCGCGGGGCTGAACGGCCATTTGGTCCCGCGATGGTACAAGGGCGGGTCGGAAAGACCTGAGTCGGCGAGTCGGCGATCAGTTTCGGGCACTAGGCGCACAAGCGGGGGCGCAATGGTGCGGCCGGGGACCTGGGGCCCAATCCCCACGGGATCGCCAGCATGACCCGACTCATGTGTCCGATCCAGCAGCCCGTTTCGGTGCGAGACTATGTCCGCGTCCGCTTCGGAAGGCTGGAGTACGTGCGTGCACATTGCCGGAGCCTCCCGCGCCGATGAGGCAGGGGAAAGCTCCAGCAAGCTTCTGTGAGAAGGCTCCCTAACGGGGCCGTTTGGGGCCATCCGGTTGCTGCTGGGTGGCCCCCTTCCGCTTTCGCGGCACCCCCGCAAGGTAAAGTTACCGTACGCTGATTTGCGGTTGGAGCAAAATCGTCTCATTATGCACCGCAAGGCCTTGATACTGCTGTGCTATCCCTTAACGGCCCCGTGACCCTTCCACAGGATTATTGCATATCGCCTATGCAAACGCGCGGGAGCTGTTGTCATTGAGCATATCACCTCCTCATGATCGGCGCGCCCGGCGCCGGCAAGTCGATGCTGGCCGCGCGGCTGCCCTCGATCCTGCCGCCGCTGTCGCCGGGCGAGCTGCTCGAGGTCTCGATGATCGCCTCCGTGGCCGGCGAGATCGAAGGGGGCGCGCTGACGGCGCGGCGGCCGTTCCGCTCACCGCATCATTCCGCCAGCATGGCCGCGCTCACCGGCGGCGGCATGCGCGCCAAGCCCGGCGAGATCTCGCTGGCGCATCAGGGCGTGCTGTTCCTCGACGAGCTGCCCGAATTCGATCCGCGCGTGCTGGATTCGCTGCGGCAGCCGCTGGAGAACGGCGAGGTCGCGGTGTCGCGCGCCAATCATCGCGTCACCTACCCTGCCCGCTTCATGCTGGTCGCGGCGATGAATCCGTGTCGCTGCGGCAATGCGTTCGAGCCCGGCTATGCCTGCAAGCGCGGCCGCATCGACCGCTGCACCGGCGATTACCAGGCGCGCATCTCCGGCCCGTTGATGGACCGCATCGATCTGCGCATCGAGGTGCCGGCGGTGACCGCGGCGGATCTGATCCTGCCGCCGCCGGCGGAAGGATCGGCCGAGGTCGCCGCGCGCGTGGCGGCAGCGCGCGACATCCAGCTGGCGCGCTATGCCGATGCCGGCCTGCCGCATGTTCGAACCAATGCCGAGGCGCCCGCCTCGGTGCTGGAGGAGATCGCCAAGCCGGATGCGCAGGGCGCCAAGCTGTTGCGCGACGCCGCCGAGACCATGCGGCTGTCGGCGCGCGGCTATCATCGCGTGCTGCGGGTGGCGCGCACGCTGGCCGACCTCGACCATGCCGACAAGATCGGCCGGCTGCACCTCGCCGAAGCGCTGTCCTATCGCGCACTCGCGGAGGATGTGCGGCAGATGGCGTGATGATACCGCGCGTCAACCCGGCGGTAACGAGTTTCCTTTACGCTCTGCAAACCATAGGGCCCGCTGATTTCGGCTGCGAGTTCCCCGAGGGCCCGGCGAGTAGAGTGTCATGTTGCGTTTCAAGATCCTGGCCTCCGTTATTCCCTTGCTGGCGGCTGCGGTGTTTGCTCGGGCCGAGATCGGATCGGTCTCGCATCCCTGCATCGCGGTGGGCGAGACCTCGGTCGAGCTCACCTCGCTGTTCTGGACCGCCGGCGTTCATGTCGCCTTCACCGAAGATCCCACGCGCGCCACGGTCCGGGTTCAGGTCACCGAGGAGTCAGACGCCGCGGACTTCGCCCTGGTCGACGACGGCCTCGGGTCCGAGCCGGAGACCTGTCAGGCCAATCCTTCGACGCGCCTCGTCTCGATCGCCGCTCAGCCTGTCGATGGCGGCGAGGTGATCTATCTCTCCAGCGAAGGGCCGGCGGATTACCGCATCTATGTGCGCTCGAAGTCGGTCTCGCTGCGCGAGGCGGCGGCGCTGATCGTCGGCGCCCGCGGCAGCCATCGCCAGCTCCAGGCGGCCTCGCTCTGAAGCGTTAACATTTCGGCAACCCTGTTCGGAGGCGGAGCCGAAGCCTCAAACTGTTCGCAAGGTGGACGCGACATCGTCGCACACGGCGGCGGGTTTCAGACAAGGGTCGGTGGCGATGGGTCGGACGTTCCGGATCAAGGTGCGCATGCGCCGTTTCAGGCGGCAGCACCCCCGCATCGCCTTCGCGATCCGCTCCTTCATGATCTTCTCGGCGACCTTCGGCGGCGCCTATGGCTTCGTGTCAGGCAGCCGGTCCGACACCTCCGGCTACGATCCCCACATCTTTGCGATCGGCGCGAGCTTCCTGTTCGCGCTCGCCTGCCTCGGGCTTGCGACTCTGAGCATGCGCCTGCGCTTCGTCGGCAAGCGGCTGCGTACGCTTGCCGCCCACAACGAAGCCCTGATCGACCGCAATTGGGAGCTGAAGGAAGCGGAAGAACGCGCCCGCAGCCTGTTCGAGCAGCAGGGCGACCTCATCGTGCTGCGCGACACCGATGGCCGCATCACCTTCGCCAACGAGGCCTATTGCGCGCTCGCGGGACAGACGCGCGCCGCGCTGGTCGGCACGCGTTTCGATTTCGACGTGCTGGAGCAGGGCGACAGCGCGCGCGAGAGCAACGGCACGCGGATCCACGACCAGAAGATCGTAACCCCGCTCGGCCCGCGCTGGATCGCCTGGCGCGAGGGCTATGTCCGCCTCGATGCCGGCCAGCCCGCCGAATTGCAGAGCGTGGGGCGCGACGTCACCGATCGCACCGAAACCGAACGCGCCTTGTCCGAGGCGCGCGACCAGGCCGACGCCGCCAACCGCGCCAAATCGCGCTTCCTGGCGATGGCCTCGCACGAGATCCGCACGCCGCTCAACGGCATCATCGGCATGGGCGGCCTCCTGCTCGACACCCATCTGACGCCGGAGCAGGCGACCTATGCCAAGGCAGTCAAGACCTCGGGCGAAGCCTTGATGGCGCTGATCGAGGAATTGCTCGACTATTCCAAGATCGAGGCCGGCAAGCTCGATCTCGAGCAGCGTCCCTTCGCGCTCTCCGTCCTGATCGAGGAGATCACCGAGCTGCTGGCTCCGCGCGCGCAGGCGAAGTCGCTCGAGATCGCCGCCTATGTCGACGAGCGCCTGCCGCTGGAGGTGGTCGGCGATTCCGCACGGCTGCGCCAGGTGCTGCTCAACCTCGCCGGCAACGCCATCAAGTTCACCGCTCAGGGCGGCGTCGCGCTGATCGTCGAGCCCGGCATCTGGCCGAACGAGATCAGCTTCCTGGTCCGCGACACCGGCATCGGCATCGCGCCGGAGGCGCGGCAGCGGATCTTCCGCGAATTCGAGCAGGCCGACGAGCGCGTCGCCCGCACCTATGGCGGCACCGGGCTCGGCCTTGCCATCAGCGAGCGCATCGTCAAGCGCATGGGCGGCCGCATCACGCTCGAAAGCGCGCCGGGCAAAGGCTCGACCTTCGAGATCGCAGTGCCGCTTCCGGCCCCACAAGCCAGCGCGGGACAGACGGTCTTTCCGAGCCCCGACCTTGCCGGCAAATCGATCCTCCTCGTCGCCGACGGCATCGAAGCCGCGCTGATCGCGCGGCGGCTGGAGCGCTGGGGCGGCCAGACCTGCCTGGTTGCGGACGCGGCGGTTGCCGAGGCGCTGCTGCCGGAACGCTCTTGGCACGCGGTGCTGATCGATCGCGCGATCGGTCCTGCCATGGCCGACCATTTGGGTGAAATGGCCCGCGCACATGCACCGCAGCGCCTCGTGCTGCTGACGTCGAGCTCGCGCCACGAAGAGCTGTCGCCTGATTTCACCGGGTTCCTGGTGAAGCCGCTGCGGGCGGCCTCGCTCGCCGCGCGTCTTACGCTGACGCCGGAGATCGCATCGCCCGAGCTCGCGCCGGAACCGGCGGCTGAAGCTGCCGGCGCCACGCAAGCGAAGGGCCTCTCGATTCTCGTCGCCGAGGACAACGAGATCAACGCGCTGCTGATGCGCTCGCTGCTGACGAAACTCGGCCATCGCGTCGTCATCGCCGTCGACGGCGAGGCCGCGCTGGAATCGTGGCTCGCCGCTGCATCGGCCGGCACGCCCTATGATCTCGTGCTGATGGATATCCAGATGCCGCAGCTCGACGGCATCGAGGCGACGAAGCGAATTCGCGCGCATGAGGCCGCCGCGGGCAGCCATCGCACCCCGATCCTCGCGCTCACCGCCAATACGCTGGTGGAGGACCGCTATGCCTGCTTCGAGGCGGGCATGACCGGATTTCTGATCAAGCCGCTCGATCGCGACAAGCTCGACGAAGCGCTGGCCGGGCTCGCGGCGTCACAACGGCTGCCCGTCTAGTCGGGAACTCACGGGAACCCGGGTCGGGCCGGGCAATGGACAATTGAAATCCACCGCGTTGCGCGTCACCATCCTCGGGGGCTATTTTTGCAATAGAGGATTTTGCGCATGAACGTGCTTTGCCGCCTCGCATTGATTGTTGTTCTCGCCGGTTTCTCCCGACACGCCGCGGCCGATACGCCGGAGCTCGTCGCCTCGCTCAAGCAAGGCGGCTTCGTGCTGATCTTTCGGCACACCGCCACCGACGACAGCCAAAAGGATATCTACCCATTCAAGTTCGACGATATGAGCGCCCAGCGTCAGCTCAGCGACAAGGGCAGGGACATGGCGCGCCAGATCGGGGCGGCGGTCAAGGAACTCGCGATCCCCGTCGGCGATGTCTACACCAGCCGGCTGAACCGCGCGATCGAGGCCGGCAAGCTGATCTCCGGCCGCGAGGTCAAGCCGGTCGATGCGTTGACGGACAGCAGCAATGCCAGCGCGTCGGGAATGGCAAACCCGACCGGCGCCAATGCGAAGGCCGGCCAGGCCGTGCGTCAGCTGGTCGACGCGCCGCCGAAGGCGGGCACCAACACGTTACTGGTCACTCACAAGACCAACATCGCCGATGCCTTTGGCAAGGAGGCCGGCAACGTCGAGGAAGGCGAGGCCTTCGTCTACAAGACCAACGGCTCCGGGCCCGCCACGTTCGCGGGGCGCATCAAGATCGCGGATTGGACTGCGAAGAGCGGCAAGTGACGGACTGACACCCAATCCGCCGCCGGCGCGACGGCGGCGGGACGGGACTTGCCGCTCCGTTACGATCCTGTGCTACCAACGTGCCGTAAGGTGCGACTGGAGACCGGCGACACGTGAGAACATCGGAAGACCGCTCATTCCTCGTCTGGCTCGGAATCATCACCCTCGCGTTCGGATGGCTGCTTTGGCCGTTCTCCGGCGCCTTGCTGTGGGCTACGCTGCTGGCGATCATCTTCGCGCCGGTCTATCGCCGCTTTCTGGAAGGGCTTCCGGAATGGCGCAATCTTGCCGCGCTTTCCACCGTCATCGTGGTGGTCGTCCTGGTCCTGATCCCGGTCGGGATCGTGATCGCTTCGCTCATCGACCAGGGCGGCGAGCTGTATCAGCGCATTCAGGCCGGCGAGATCGATCTGACTCATCCCCTGCAGCAACTGAAAGCCGCGCTGCCGGGCTGGGCCACGTCCATCTCGGATCGCCTGGCTGGCATTGATCTCTCGGCGCTGAAAGAACGCCTGTCCGGCCTGGTGGTCCCGGCCGGCCAGCAATTGGCCGGGCATGCGATCAACATCGGCCAGTTGACGCTGGAGTTCGTCGCGAGCCTGCTGGTGATGCTGTATCTGCTGTTCTTCTTCCTGCGCGACGGCGAGGAGCTAAACTTGCGCATCCGCGGCGCACTGCCGCTGCGCGCGGGCCAAACCGCCGAGATTCTGGACGCGTTCATCCTGGCAGTTCGCGGGACCATCAAGGGGATTATATTGGTTGCGCTAATCCAAGGCGCGCTTGGCGGACTGATCTTCTGGCTGCTCGGCCTGACTGCACCGCTGCTGGCCGGCGCCATCATGGCGCTGCTGTCGCTTCTGCCCGTGCTCGGCTCCGCGCTGGTCTGGGTTCCGGCCGGCCTCTATTTGCTGGTGTCAGGCGCCGTGACCAAGGGAATCATCCTGCTCGCTTTCGGAACCTTCGTCATCGGCCTCGCCGATAATTTTCTGCGCCCGGTCCTGGTCGGCCAGTCGATCCGGATGCCGAGCTATGTCGTCCTGCTGGCGACGCTGGGCGGTCTTGCGACCTTCGGCGCCAACGGTTTCGTCATCGGCCCGCTCGTTGCCGCCATGTTCCTGACGGCGTGGAGTATCTACGGCGGCTCGAAAGAACGATTGAAGGTCCGGGAATGAACTGTCACGCGGCGTAAACAAGGAACCGCGGCGCGGAGAGCTTGTCCGGCTTCACCTGGCTTGCCTTGAAGACCGTATCGGTCTTGGCGGCGCGCTTGCAATGCGGGCACACGAAGAGATGCGCGATGATCGGAACAGGCTCGTCCGCGAGCAGTTCCGAGCGGAACCATTTCATCTCGATATGGCAGTCCGGGCAGCTCGGCGCTTCGAGCAGCTCGGCAGCACTTCTGAGACGATCAACCATGGCGCCCTCGCGTTTCGTACGCTCATAGTCGAATACCTTTTGCCGGTCTGCAACAAAAGACACTCTGCCGGACGACCCTGGATCTCGCCAACCGGCGCGCTTACAGCCGCCGCAACGCCACGCTCTCCACGGTGTGGTCGGCGCCCTTCTTCAGGATCAGCGTCGCGCGAGGGCGGGTCGGCAGGATGTTGTCCTCGAGATTGGCGAGGTTGGTACGTTCCCAGATCGCGATCGCGGTGGCGGTGGCCTCGTCGTCCGACAGCAGGGCGTAGCGGTTGAAGTAGGATTTCGGGTTGGTGAACGCGGTGTCGCGCAGCGCCAGGAAGCGCTTGATGTACCATTGCCGTAGCGCCGCCTCGTCGGCGTCGATATAGACCGAGAAGTCGAAAAAGTCGGAGACCACAGGCACCGCCTTGCCGTCGCGCGGCAGCTTGCCGGTCTGCAGCACGTTGACGCCCTCGACGATCAGGATGTCGGGCTGATCGACCTCTGCCCACTGGTTCGGCACGATGTCGTAGGTCAGATGCGAATAGACCGGCGCGCGCACATGGCCGCGGCCGGACTTGATATCGGAGAGGAAGCTGAGCAGCAGCGGCAGGTCGTAGCTCTCGGGAAAACCCTTCTTCTGCATGATGCCCTGCCGATCGAGCACGGCGTTGGGATAGAGAAACCCGTCGGTGGTGATCAGCTCGACCTTCGGGCGCGGCGACCAGCGCGCCAGCAGGGCCTGGAGCACGCGGGCCGTGGTGGACTTCCCGACGGCGACCGATCCGGCGACGCCGATGATGTAGGGCACCTTGCGGTCGCGGATGTTGAGGAACTGGCGCTCGGCGTAATACAGGCGCTGCATCGCATCGACATAGATCGAGAGCAGGCGCGACAGCGGCAGGTAAATGTCCTCGACCTCCTGAAAGTCGAGGCGATCGTGCAGTGAGCGCAGCCGGTCGAACTCGCCCGGCTCCAGCGTCATCGGCGTGTCGTCGCGCAGACGTGCCCATTCCTCGCGCGTATAGACCCGGTAGGGATTATACTGCTGCTCGGGTGCGCGGATATCCATGACGCCGCCTTTCCGTTGCGCTAGAGCATGATCCGGAAAAGTGTGAAGCAGTTTTCCGAAACGATCATGCTCAAACAATAATCTCAATCGCTCTTGCGCGAAGCCTTTTCTTCCAACCCTGACATCGAAGTGCGCTTAGCCAGCACCGCCTCGACCTCTTCCAGCTTTATGCCGCGTGCCTTCAGCAGCACAAGGAAATGATAGAGCAGGTCGGCACTTTCAGCGACCAGATGCGCGCGGTCGTTTTCGACTGCTGCGATTACGGTTTCGACTGCCTCTTCGCCGAACTTCTTGGCGCAATGCTCGGCGCCCTTGTCCAGCAGCTTGCGGGTATAGGACGCCTCGCCGCCGGCCGCCGCGCGGACGTCGATGGTCTCGGCCAGATCGTGGATCGTGAAACGCGGCATCGGATTACTCAAAGACACATGGGGCCAAGGAGACCGGCGCCCACCTGGATGTGTAGCATTTTTGCAGGCGGGAGTCGTCAGGCATCGAGGCGCATCGGCAGCCCGCGGCGGGCCATGTGCTCCTTGGCTTCGCGGATGGTGAATTCCCCGAAATGGAAGATCGAGGCCGCCAGCACGGCCGTGGCGTGTCCGTCGCGGATACCATCGACGAGATGATCGAGATTGCCGACGCCGCCCGAAGCGATCACCGGAACGGGCACGCTGTCGGCGATCGCCCGGGTCAGGGGGATGTCGAATCCCTGCCTGGTGCCGTCGCGGTCCATCGAGGTGAGCAGGATTTCACCAGCGCCGAGCGCGACGACTTCCTGGGCATATTCGATCGCGTCGATGCCGGTCGAGTTGCGGCCGCCATGGGTGAAGATCTCCCAGCGCTCGCCGCCCGGACGCTTCACCCGCTTGGCGTCGATCGCAACCACGACGCATTGTTCGCCGAATTTCTCGGCCGCTTCCTTGACGAACTCGCGCCGGGAGACCGCGGCGCTGTTGATCGAGACCTTGTCGGCACCGGCGCGCAGCAGCGTCTTGATGTCGGTGACCTCGCGCACCCCGCCGCCGACGGTGACGGGCATGAAGCAGGCTTCCGCGGTGCGCCGGACCACGTCCAGCATGATGCCGCGGTTCTCGTGGGTCGCCGTGATGTCGAGGAAGGTGAGCTCGTCGGCCCCGGCGGCGTCATAGGCAATCGCGGCCTCGACGGGGTCGCCGGCATCCCTGAGATCGACGAAGTTGACGCCCTTGACGACACGACCGTCCTTGACGTCGAGGCAGGGGATCACACGCACCTTGAACATGTGTCAGCTCCTGCGCGCGTCGCGGATCAAAGTGAGGGCGGCGGAGGGATCGAACCGGCCGTCATAGAGCGCGCGGCCGGCGATCGCGCCGGCGAGCTTTTTCGCGCGCGGCGCCAGCATCGCCTTGACGTCCTCGATCGAGGCGAGGCCGCCCGAGGCGATCACTGGGATTGAGATGGCGTCCGCGAGCGCAATGGTCGCATCCAGGTTCAGACCCTTGAGCAGGCCGTCGCGCGCGATGTCGGTGAAGATGATGGCGGCGACGCCGGCGTCCTCGAACCGCTGTGCGATCTCCAGCACCGTGACCTGGGAGGTCTCGGCCCAGCCTTCGACCGCGACCTTGCCGTCGCGGGCATCGAGCCCGACCGCGACGCGGCCGGGAAATGTCTTCGCGGCGGATTTCACCAGTTCGGGATCACGCACCGCCGCCGTGCCGATGATGACGCGGGTGATGCCCTTGTCGAGCCAGGCTTCGACGGTCTTGAGATCGCGAATGCCGCCGCCGAGCTGCACCGGGATCTTGATCGTCTTCAGCATCGCCTCGACGGCCTCTGCATTCACCGGCTTGCCGGCAAAGGCGCCGTCGAGGTCGACGACGTGGAGGTATTCAAAGCCCTGCTCGACGAAGCTCTGCGCCTGCGCCGCCGGATTGAGGTTGAACACGGTTGCGCGCGCCATGTCGCCTTGCTCGAGGCGCACGCACTGGCCGTTCTTGAGGTCGATCGCGGGGAAGAGAATCACGGTTTCCATCGCAAGAAGTTCGAGATCAGGGCGAGGCCGAAGCGCTGGCTCTTCTCGGGGTGAAATTGCGTGCCGATGGCGGTGTCCCTGCCCACGATCGCGGTGACGGGCCCGCCGTAATCGGCGCGCGCGAGCACGTCCGCCTCGCTGGCCGCGTTGAGGTGATAGGAGTGCACGAAATAAGCGTGCTGGCCCTTGGGGCCGAGCGGCAGCTTGTTCAGCACCGGATGCTCCTGCAGCAGGTCGAGCGTGTTCCAGCCCATGTGCGGGATCTTCAAGCTCTCGTCGCGCGGCGTGATCTTCTCGACGTCGCCGCCGATCCAGTTCAGGCCCTCGGTGATGACATGCTCCTTGCCGCGGCTCGCCATCAGCTGCATGCCGACGCAGATGCCGAAGAACGGCCGCGCCTTGACGCGCACCGCTTCGGTGATCGCCTCGACCATGCCGTTAACGGCATCGAGCCCGCGCCGGCAATCGGCGAACGCGCCGACGCCGGGCAGCACCAGGCGGTCGGCCTCGTAAGCCTGGTCCGGATCGCTGGTGACAAAGACCTTTTGCGGGTTGTCCAGGCTGCGCGCGGCGCGCTCGAACGCCTTTGCGGCGGAATGCAGATTGCCGGAACCGTAATCGATGATGGCGACGCTCATCTTGACCCTCCCGGTTCTGGAAACAACCCGATGATGCCGCCGGCCGGAAGCGGCGGCGGGTTCGAGAATTGCTGGCCCGGCACGCTGCGGGTCGGCGGCGGGCCGCCGCGGTCGACGGCCCATTGATCATTGACGATGCCGTGCTGCTTCTGGCTCCAGCGCTCGAAGAAGCGGCGCTCGGCGGTGTCTCCGTCGTCGGCCACCACCACGTCGAGCTGGCGCCATTTGCCGCGCGACAAAGTCCAGCGCCGCAGGCTCGAGGCCTCCAGGCCCATCAGCAGCGCGACGACGAGATCGGCGAAGAAGATCGACGAGCGTCCGATCCCGAGGCTCGACAGCCCCGCATTGAACGCGGCGATGAAGATCAGATAGCCGATCAGCGCCAGCCACAGCCGATTCCACAGCAGCCA
Organism: Bradyrhizobium sp. WBOS08; assembly: GCF_024585125.1. Taxonomy (NCBI): domain Bacteria; kingdom Pseudomonadati; phylum Pseudomonadota; class Alphaproteobacteria; order Hyphomicrobiales; family Nitrobacteraceae; genus Bradyrhizobium; species Bradyrhizobium sp. WBOS08. The sequence continues at coordinate 2,826,275 of NZ_CP028988.1, forward strand.
GAACGGGCCGAAGATCATCGCCCAGAAATGGAAACCGTCGCGCACGAACACGAACTTGTCGGTCGCGCGCAAATCGGCTCCGGCGGGAGAGGGTGCATGAACTGTGTAGACAGGCATGGTGATGCCTCGTTCCTCGGAAGTCAGAGATACCGCAAGCGGCGCATGCCGCCGGGAGAGACGTCAGCCGCCGAGCGAGCCCTTGGTGGACGGGATTTCGCCCACAGCCTTCGGATCGATCGCGACCGCCGTGCGCAGCGCCCGCGCCAGACCCTTGAAGCAGGATTCGGCGATATGGTGGCTGTTATCGCCATATAGGGTCTCGACGTGCAGAGTCACGCCGGCGTTGATGGCAAAGGCCTGGAACCATTCCCGCACCAGTTCGGTGTCGAACTCGCCGATCTTGTCGCGGGGGAAGTCGGCCTTGAACACCAGGAACGGTCGGCCCGAGATGTCGATCACCACGCGCGTCAGCGTCTCGTCCATGGGCATGTGCACGCCGGCATAGCGGGTGATGCCCGCCATGTTGCCGAGCGCCTGCTTGACCGCCTGGCCGAGCGCGATGCCGGTGTCCTCGGTGGTATGGTGATAATCAATGTGCAGATCGCCCACCGCCTTGACCGTGAGGTCGATGCGGGAATGGCGAGCGAGGAGATCGAGCATATGGTCGAAAAAGCCGATGCCGGTCGCGATATTGGCCACGCCTGATCCATCGAGGTTCACGGAGACCTCGATCTCGGTTTCCTTGGTCTTGCGCTTGATCGTCGCGGTGCGCATTGAAGGCTTTCGCTTCTCTTTGAGCCTGATCCTTCCCGGAAAACCGGTACCCACTTTTCCGGGATCATGCTCGGGGCCGAAAACGCCAGTCTCTTAACAGCCAAATGACGCCTTCGCTACTGCGGGAGCGGCCGGTCGGGCCTCTACTTCTGCCTATGGTGAGCGAAATTCGGCCCGGAACGGCCCGTTGTGCCCAGGTTGTCCCGTTGTCCCTGACCGCCTAAATCAGGCCGGACAACGAGGATCATTCATGCAGGACTCCCAGAACAGCTCGCCGGGCTGGCACGGCACTACGATCTTGACGGTTCGCAAGGGCGGCAGGGTGGTGGTTGGCGGCGACGGCCAGGTTTCGATCGGCCAGACCGTGATCAAGTCCAACGCCAAGAAGGTCCGAAAGCTCGGCAAGGGCGACGTGATCGGCGGCTTTGCCGGCGCAACCGCCGACGCCTTCACCCTGTTCGAGCGGCTGGAAGCCAAGCTCGAGCAATATCCGGGGCAGCTGACCCGGGCCGCGGTGGAGCTCGCCAAGGACTGGCGCACCGACCGCTATTTGCGGCGGCTGGAGGCCATGATGATCGTGGCCGACAAGGACGTCTCCCTGGTCCTGACGGGCACCGGCGACGTGCTGGAGCCCGAGGCCGGCGTGATGGCGATCGGCTCCGGCGGCAATTACGCGCTGGCGGCGGCACGGGCCCTGCTCGACACCGACAAGGACGCCGAGACCATCGTCCGCCGCGCCATGGACATCGCCGCCGACATCTGCGTCTACACCAACCGCAGTCTGACCATCGAGAGCCTGGCGACCGGGTAGGGCTGTGGCTGTGTTTGGACGGTGGCGTTCCGAACTCGGTGCAACCTCTCCCGCTTGCGGGGGAGGTCGGCGCAGCGCGCCGGGTGGGGGCTCTCTCATCTTGGGGGCTGTCCCATTGTGGAGAAACCCTCTCCCCAGCCCTCCCCCGCAAGCGGGGGAGGGAGCACAGTGCCGCCGTGGCCGATAGAATGGCTCAACGCTACACCTTCCGCCCGATGACATCGGGCGACATGCCGCTGATCCGGCGCTGGCTCGATGCGCCCCATGTCGCCGAATGGTGGCACGATCCGGAGACGCTCGAATTGGTCGGCGGCGATCTCGATCATCCGGATCTGGCGCAGTTCATCGTCAGCCATGACGAGATGCCCTTCGCCTATCTGCAGTGCTACCAGATCGGCGATTGGCACGTCAGCTTCGGTCCGCAGCCGGTGGGCACACGCGGCCTCGATCAGTTCATCGGCGAGCCAGACATGCTCGGATGCGGCCACGGCTCCGCTTTCATCCGCGCCTTCATCGACCAGCTCTTCGCGCGCGGCGTGCCGCGCATCGTGATCGATCCTGCTCCGGCCAATGGCCGCGCCATTCGGGCCTATGAGAAAGCCGGATTTGTGCCGCAGCATGTTATCGTCACGCCCGACGGTCCCGCACTCCTGATGATCCGAGACTCATGACGCTCACCGCGACCCCCGCCGCAAAGACTGCCAAGCCCGCATTTCCGCCGCTCGGCTGGGTCGGCATCGCGTTATTGCTGTTGGCGCTGCAGGCCGCGATCCTGCTCGCGATGGGCCGGGTGCCGATCTGCAGTTGCGGCACCGTCAAGCTGTGGCACGGCGTGGTCAACAGCTCGGAGAATTCCCAGCAGATCGCCGACTGGTACAGCTTCTCGCACGTCCTGCACGGCTTCCTGTTCTACGGCCTGACCTGGCTGCTGTTCGTGCGCCTGCCGTTGCTGCCCCTCCCTCTTCCAAGTTTATCTTGGCCGGCCCGCCTGATCGTCGCCATGCTGATCGAAGGCGCCTGGGAGATCGTCGAGAACTCGCCCTTCATCATCGAGCGTTACCGCGCCGGCACGATCTCGCTGGATTATTTCGGCGACAGCATCGTCAACTCGGTCTCCGACAATCTGGCCATGGTGCTCGGGTTCCTGGCCGCGCGTGCGCTGCCCGTGACTGCGACCGTCCTGCTCGGGCTCGCCTTCGAGATCATGCTGGCGCTTCACATTCGCGACAATCTGACGCTCAACATCCTGATGCTGATCCATCCGATCGAGGCCGTGAAGCATTGGCAATCCGGCCCGCCGATCATCTGACGACCGAAAAAGCGGCTTGTCCAACCTCGCAAACGACCCTAGCTAAGGTCCCATGACAGACTTCTCTCCGCGTGAAATCGTTTCCGAACTCGACCGTTTCATCGTCGGCCAGGCCGACGCCAAGCGCGCCGTCTCGATCGCGCTGCGCAACCGCTGGCGGCGGCAACAGCTGTCCGGCTCGTTGCGCGAAGAGGTGCTGCCGAAGAACATCCTGATGATCGGCCCGACCGGCGTCGGAAAGACCGAGATCGCGCGGCGGCTCGCCAGGCTCGCGAATGCACCGTTCCTGAAGGTGGAAGCGACCAAGTTCACCGAGGTCGGCTATGTCGGCCGCGACGTCGAGCAGATCGTGCGCGACCTCGTCGAGGTCGCGATCGCCCAGGTCCGCGAGAAGAAGCGCAAGGACGTGCATGCCCGGGCGCAGCTCGCCGCCGAGGAGCGCGTGCTCGACGCGCTGGTCGGCGCCAATGCCTCGTCCACGACCCGCGAATCCTTTCGCAAGAAGCTGCGCGCCGGCGAGCTCAACGACAAGGAGATCGAGATCGAGACGCAGTCCTCGGGCGGCGGCATGCCGATGTTCGAGATCCCGGGCATGCCCGGCGCGCAGATGGGCGCGATCTCGATCGGCGACATCTTCGGCAAGCTCGGCGGTCGCAGCAAGACGCGGCGGCTCACGGTCGAGGGCTCGCACGAGATCCTGGTCAACGAGGAATCCGACAAGCTGCTGGACACCGATCAGCTGACGCTGGAGGCGATCAGCGCGGTCGAGAACAACGGCATCGTGTTCCTCGACGAGATCGACAAGATCTGCGCGCGCGACGGCCGCGTCGGCGGCGACGTCTCCCGCGAGGGCGTGCAGCGCGATCTGCTGCCGCTGATCGAGGGCACCACGGTCTCGACCAAGCACGGCGCGGTGAAGACCGACCACATCCTGTTCATCGCCTCCGGCGCGTTCCACGTCGCCAAGCCGTCGGACCTGCTGCCGGAATTGCAGGGCCGCCTTCCGATTCGCGTCGAGCTGCAGGCGCTGACCCGCGACGACATGCGCCGCATCCTGACCGAGCCCGAGGCCTCGCTGATCAAGCAATATGTCGCCTTGATGCAGACCGAGGGCGTGACGCTCGACATCACCGACGACGCGATCGACGCGCTCGCCGATGTCGCGGTCGCCGTCAATTCCACCGTCGAGAACATCGGCGCGCGGCGGCTGCAGACCGTGATGGAGCGGGTGCTGGACGAGATCTCCTTCACCGCCCCCGACCGCAGCGGCGAGACCGTCAAAGTCGACGCCGATTTCGTGCAGAAGCACGTCGGCGACCTCGCCAAGAACGCGGATCTGAGCCGGTTCATTTTGTAATTTGGGGCTACCGCGTTATCAATCGGTTGTCGTCCCTGCGAAAGCAGGGACCCATAACCACCGGCGGTTCTTGTTGCAAAAGATAGCGGCTGCAGCTTTGGCTCAAACAACGTCCTGTGGTTATGGGTCCCGGGTCGCGCTTCGCTTGCCCGGGACGACAGCGAAGCTTGACGCACCTTCGGTGCCACGTGCTCGCTGACATCCAAAGAAACCCCTGGCGTCTTCTGCTCGCGATCAACGCGGCGGTCATCGTCGGCGTCTTCATCCACAAGATCCAGCTGCCGCCTTACGTCCCCTACATCCACCTCCTGGTCGACTATCATTTCGGCTTCATCAAGCGCGCACTGATCGGGGCAATCGTCGCGATGGTGACGGCCAAGGTGCCGGTCTGGCTGGTGTTCGCGCTCGGCGGCGTGACCTGGCTGGTGACGCTCGGGTTGTTCTCGAGGCTCTTTCAGACAACGTTCGGCTTTTCCGCGAAGACGTTGCCGCTGTTCGTCTTCATGGCGGGCTCGCCGTTCTTCCTGAAGAACTTCATGCACACGCTTGGCCATTTCGACATCTACGGCTGTGCGCTCGCGCTCGTGCTGCTGCTGATGCCGGCGCGCTCGCTGCTGTTCGTCGCCACGGCCGCGCTGTTCGCGATCGTGCTCGTGCTGATCCACCACATTCACCTGCTGATGTACGTGCCGACGATCGTCACCATCGTCTTGGTCAGGCACTATCTCGCTTACGGACTCAATCGCGGCAACGTCGCCTTCGGCATCGTCGCCTTGCTCATCGTCTCCACGCTGTTCTTCGCCGCGCAATTCTGGGGAACGATGCCGATCCCGGAAGCGGATTTCGTCGCCTATTTGAAGACGCGCATGGCCGATCCGTCGCGCACCGACCTGCTGCAATTCGCCTATATCTGGTACCAGCCGCTGGCGAAGGAGGTTTTGGACACCTGGGGCCGCCTGCCGCACAACATCCTCGGCATACCGGTGTTCGCACTGCTGATCTGGCTGCACACGCCGCTGTGGCGTTTCTTCGCGAACCTGATCGGCGCACTCGATAGCGAGATGCACCGCCGCCTCATCATCGCGGCGCTGATCGGAATCAGCCTCGCCTATGTCGTGATGTTCGCGATGGTGTTCGACTATTCGCGCTGGATCTCGAACTGGGCGGTCTGCATGTTCCTGATCCTGCATGCCGTGAAGACGCTGCCGGCAGCGCGTGATACGCCGCTGATCCCGGCGGAGAATCGCAACACCAACATCTTCGGCCTGATCATCACACTGATCCCGCGCGTCGGCATCATCCGGCCGTTTTGAAGCTTCGCTTGCAGCTGCAGCGGCGGTGCGCCCCCTCGCCCGCTTGCGGGAGAGGGTTGGGGAGAGGGCTGTCTCCGCATAGGGACTCCCCAGGAGGAGAGAACCCTCACCCGCCGCACCGTGGCTTCCGGCTAACCCCTCGCCCGCCTGATCCGCACATACAGCGCGCCCTCGCCGCCGTGGCCGATATGCGCCGTCTCGAAGCCGACGACGAAGGAGCGGAATTCCGGCAGGCTCAGCCATTCCGGCACCTGGCGGCGCAGCACGCCGCTTTCGCCGCCGCTGCGGCCCTTGCCGGTGATGACGAGCACGAAGGTCAGGCCGTCGTGGTGAGCGCGATGCAGAAAGCCGGTCAGCGCGCGATGGGCGCGCGTCTGCGTCATGCCGTGCAGATCGAGCCGCGCCTCGATCTCGCTGCGGCCGCGCGACAGTTTTGTCCGCTCACGCTTGCCGAGCGGCGCCAGGGGCGGGACGGCCGGTTTTGCGGCTCGCGGCGCCGGTGCAGCGGCCACCGGCCGTGGCGATGAAGCAGTCCGCGAGACGGATGCTGCGGGCAACGGCTCGGTGCGCGGCGCAGCATGCGTTTTTGCCGCGCGCTGCTTTCGCAGCGGCTTGACCTGTTTGGCAACAATATCCCACAGCTCGCGCTCCTCCTCGCTCAGCGCGCGGCGGCGCGGCGAGGGCCGAGGCTCAAGCACGGGCGGACGGGACGATCGCTTCATTGCTGCCGAGGGGGACGTTTCTTCACCGGCCGCTGCGGCTCCGGGGCAGGCTCGATCGCGGGGCGCGGCACCGGCAGCGGAACCGGACCTGCGAAGGCAACGGCTTCGTTCTTGTTGTCCATTGCGCCGGCGACAGCGGCCGGCTTGGCTGCCGCCTTTCCCGGATCGGTTTGCGGAAACAGCTTTGCGATCTTCTCCGAGGGCCGCGGATCCGGCACCGGCAGCTTCGCGGCGCGCGGGGCGGGATCGAGGCTCTTGGGTACCAGCATCACGAATTGCATGGGATGGCGCAGCCGCCCGGAGACCCGGCCGGCCTCCTGGCCCGCGCCGAAGAACAGATCGGCGCGCGCGGGGCCGATGATGGCCGAGCCGGTATCCTGCGCGATCATCAGCCGCCGGAACGGCGTCTTGGCCCGTTCGGAGTCGATCGGCAGCTCGCCCTCGATGAAGAACGGGGTGCCGTAGACGTGGAGCGACTTGTCGACCGCGATCGAGCGGCCGGCCGTCAACGGAATGCCCTGCGCGCCCACCGCCTCGTCCTTGTCGGACAGGTTGACCTCGCGGAAGAAGATGTAGGCGCGGTTGGCGCGACGCAGCTCCTTGGCGCCGTCAGGATTCTGCGCCATCCATTCCCTGATCTTCTGCATCGACATCTCTTCCTTCGGAATGATGCCGCGCTCGATCAGGATGCGGCCGACGGCGGTGTAGGGATAGCCGTTATAGGCGTCGTAATTGAGCCGGACCGAGCTGCCGTCGTCGAACTTGATCCGTGCCGAGCCCTGGATCTGGGCGAACAACAGATCGGTCGGATCCTTGAGCCAGGCAATCTCCAGCCCGCGGCCGGCGATCTTGCCGTCCTCGATCTCGCCGCGGTCATAATAGGGCACCAGCTTGCGGCGGCCGATCTTGCGATAGACCGGGCCCTTGTTGGGCAGGCTGAGCGAATCCTGCTTGTAGCCGCGCACGAACAGATTCGACGGGCGACGGTAGACCGGAACGTTGTAGATTTCGGTCTGGGTGCGCGACCCCTCCAGCACGGGCTCGTAATAGCCGGTGACGAACCCGGCGGGCTCTCCGAGGCGCGAGATGCGCAGCGGAGTGAAATTCTCCTCGAAGAAGGACTTCGCTTTGGCCTCGTCAGTGAGGTCGAGCGTTTTGGCCGCCCGGCACGGCTCGCTCAGAGACCCGGCCAAGGCCTTGGTCTCGCCGTTCTTGGCCTCGCCGTTCTTGACCTCGGCTGCGCCGTTCTGCGCGTTGATCGAGCGGCAGCTGGCGCGGAATGTCTTGTACGCGGCGAGGTGATTGTCGTCGTCCCAGCCCTTCACGTCCGCCCAGGCGAGCGGCAGATATTGCGCGCCGGAAATTTCGAACGGCAGGGGGAGCTGCGGGTAGGGCAAGGCCCGCAATGGCGCAGCAGGCAATTGCGGCGGATGGTGACGATGATGATGGTGATGGTTGCGATAATGGCGTCGCGCCGCCTCGGCGCCGAGCGAAAACGATGACAGCGCGACGGCGCCTGCGCAAAGCGCGGTCGCGCTGGTCTTCAGGAAGGTCTTAATTCGCGCTTCCGGTGCCAACCAGCTTCCAGTTCGGATCGCGAGAGGTGACGTCGCGGGCGAAAGTCCAGATGTCGGTGATGTCGGCGACCGTGTCGGCGCTGCCGTCGACGATGTTGCCGGCCTTGTCGCGGGTGGCCGAGATCATCTGCGAGACGAAACGGATCGTGAGCTGGGCGGTCCGGTCGCGCTGCTCGGCGCCGACGAGCTCGGCCTTGTCGATCGAGACGAAGCGGGTCTCGGTCTTCTGCTCGTTCTTCTCGCGCTCCTTGATCGCGGCGTCGAAGCTTTCGTAGACCTCCGACGACAGCAGGTCGCGCAGCGCGCGGCGGTCGCCATTGGCAAAGGCCAGCACGATCATCTCATAGGCGCCGCGGGCGCCCGAGATGAAATGACGCGGGTCGAACGTGGAATCCTTCTCGACGATGGCGTCCAGGCCCTGCGCCAGCGCGGTGCCGGGTTCGGCCAGGCCCTTCCAGCGGTCGGCGGGCGGGGTCGGGTCGGCCGACGGCGCCAACGGGGCCTGGTCGATCACCTTGCCCGGCATGGTCACGACGTTGTTGTCCTGGGCGCCTCCCAGCGCATTGCGGGCGGCGGTCCGGTCGAACGGCGGCCGTTCGTTGCCGGTACGCTGTCCGAGCACGCTGCGCAGCCGCAGAAAGATGAAGACCGCCAGCGCCAGGAAGATGATGGTGTAGATGTCCACGTCGGATTCGCTTTCTGGTCTTTGCTCTGGGTCTTCGCTTTTGGCGTCGTCGCCGGGAAAATCAATCCGGCCAGTCAACCGTTCCCTACGGAAACGGCAAGTCTACGTCGCCAATTTGGGTCCACATCAGGTCAGTGGGATGTAGGCACGAAATCTTGCCCGGCCAATGGCGCCTTTTGGCACAGCACGGAGTGTAGCGCGTTTTATGCTTAAGGGGAAACCCGATCCTGCCCGGAAATCGCGTATCTTCAATCGTTTAAGGCGCAATTTTAGCGAAAAGGCAGGGCGACCGTCGCACTTGGCGGCGCGGACCTAATCCCCGCCCCCGGGACCGTTCGTCCTTGTGGAACGAGGCGGCCCTATGTTAGCCAACCGCCGCGAAATTCAGCCCAAATCGGGTAAGGAGAGACTCTCATGACCAACGGTAACGGCACCCCTCCCGAGGCGGCCCAGGCTCCCCAGCTCAACGTGCTGGCGCAATATACCAAGGACCTGTCGTTCGAAAATCCGAACGCGCCGGGCTCGCTCCAGCAGCAGAGCCAGCCGCCCCAGATCAACATCCAGATCAATGTCAGCGCCAACAATCTCAGCGAACAGGAGTTCGAGGTGACGCTGTCGGTCGAGGGCAAGGCCGACACCGCGGGCAAGATCATGTTCTCATTCGAGCTCGCCTATGCCGGCGTGTTCCGCATCGCCAACGTGCCGAAGGAGAATCTGCATCCGCTGGTCATGATCGAGTGCCCGCGCCTGCTGTTCCCGTTCGCGCGCGAGATCATCGCGACCGCGGTGCGCGACGGCGGGTTCCCGCCCCTGATGCTGGATCCGGTCGACTTCGTCGGTCTCTACCGCCAGAACATGGAGCGGCAAATGGCCACCCAGGGCGGTGGCCAGACCGGCCAGGCCTAACTGGCAGTCCTAACCGGCCGCGGCGACTGGAGCGGCGAGATACTCGTTCCAGATCGCCTTTTCGCCCATCGTTGCGATGAAGGCCCGATGGGCCTCTCTTTCGGCATCCGAAACCCGCGGCGCGAGCGGCACCAGGCGCTGCCGCCGCGGCGTATCGCCCGCCGCGTTGACGCGAATCTCTTCCCTCTCCGACGCCAGAAGCAGCTGCGACTGCCGGGCTCCGACCAGGTCGACATAGACCTCGGCCAGCAGCTCGGCGTCCAGCAGCGCGCCGTGCTTGGTGCGGTGTGAATTGTCGATCGCATAGCGCGAGCAGAGATCATCGAGCCGGTTCGACACGCCCGGATGCTTGCGCCGCGCAAGCAGCAGCGTATCGACCAGACGCTCCCGCGGGATCGCCGCGCGCTTGATCCGATCGAGCTCGGCATTGATGAAGCTGATATCGAACGAGGCGTTGTGGATCACCAGCGGGTCGTCGCCGATGAACTCCAGGAACGCATCGACGACCTCGTGGAACAGCGGCTTGGTTGACAGGAATTCGGCCGACAGCCCGTGCACCGCGAAGGCTTCCGCCGGCATGTCCCGCTCGGGATTGATATAGACGTGATAGGTCTGGCCCGTCGGCATGCGGTTCAGGATCTCGACGCAGCCGATTTCGACCAGACGATCGCCGCGAAGCGGATCGAGGCCGGTGGTTTCGGTGTCGAGGACGATTTCGCGCATGGCTTGAGATCAGCGTCTTGAGATCAGGGTCGTGAGAGCCGTATCAGGCGGCGAATCAGGTTCGCCGCTGCGGCATCTTAACGACCTCGGCCAGGATGTGCGCGATTTGCGCCCGCACCGGCTCCAGTCCGTGCGAGGTATCCACCACGAAATCCGCCCGCTTGCGCTTCTCGGCATCGGGCGTCTGCTTGGCGATGATGGCATCGAGCTTGGCTTCGTCCATCGTGCCCCGCGCCAGCACCCGCTCGCGCTGGAGTTCCGGCGACGTCGACACCACGACCACGGCATCCACCCGCTTCTCGCCGCCGGTCTCGAACAGCAGCGGGATGTCGAGCACCACGACCGGTGCCTTGACCGCCTCGGCCTCGGCGAAGAATTTTTGCCGGGAGGCGCCGAGCATCGGATGCACGATCTGCTCGAGCTGCTTGATCGCGGCGGGATCATGCACGACGCGCGCCGACAGCTTGGGACGGTCCACCTTGCCGTTCACAGTGGTGCCGGGAAAGGCAGCCTCGATCGCCGGGGCTGCTTCGCCCTCATACAGCTGATGCACGGCGGCATCAGCGTCGTAGACGGGCACACCGGCCTCCGCGAACAGTTTCGCGGTGGTGGATTTACCCATCCCGATCGAGCCGGTCAGTCCCAGGATCCGCATCGGCCCGCAGCCATCTCCGTCAGTCACACCGCAACTAGCCGCTCACGCCGCAGGAACGCAAGCAGCGGCAGCAGCGGCAGGCCGAGAATGGTGAAATGGTCGCCCTCGATGCGCTCGAACAGATGCACGCCCAGCCCCTCGAGCTGATAGGCCCCGACGCTGGTCGTGACGACGTCGCCGGCCGCATCCAGATAGGCCGACAGCTCCGCATCGGTCATTCCGCGCATGGTCATGCGGGCGGTCGAGACATCTTCGAAGACAATCTTGCCGTCATGCGCCACGGCCACCGCTGAATTCAGCTCATGGCTGTTGCCGGTGAGATCGCGCAATTGCGCCAAGGCCTGGTCACGGCCGGCCGGCTTGTTGAAGAGGCGGTTACCAAGCGCCAGGGTCTGATCGGCGCCGATCACGTAGCTTCCGGGATGACGGGCAGAGACCGCCTTGGCCTTTTCTCGCGCCAGCAGCAGAGCGATCTCGCGCGGATTTGACAGCGCCGAGGCGGCCTGAATATCGCGTTCGTCGATATCGGCGGTAATTGCCATGAATTCCAGCCCGGCATTGGCCAGCAGCATTTTTCGCGCGCTGCTCTGCGAGGCCAGGATCAACGGAGATGTGCCGAGCCACAGACCCATCGCGACAACTATTCGGATGGCCGGTTGCGTTGGCGATCGCTGTAGAGCTTCATGATCGCGGCCGCGGTTTCCTCGATCGAGCGGCGGGTGACGTCGAGCAGCGGCCAATCGTGCTTGGCGCTCAGCTTGCGCGCAAACGCGACCTCCTCGGTGACCGATTGCTTGTCGGTGTAGGTGTCGCTGCCGGACTCCGCGCCCATCGAGAGCAGGCGATTCTGACGGATCTGGATCAGGCGTTCAGGCGTCGCGTGCAGGCTGACGACCAGCGGCCGCGTCAGCGTTTCCAATTGCGAGGGCACCGGAATGCCCGGAACCAGCGGCACGTTGGCGGTGCGGATGCCGCGATTGGCGAGATAGATCGATGTCGGCGTCTTCGAGGTGCGGGAGACGCCGACCAGGACGACGTCGGCATCGTTGAGACCGTCGACATGCTGGCCGTCGTCGTGGATCATGGTGTAGTTCAGCGCATCGATGCGCTTGAAATATTCCGCGTTGAGGACGTGCTGGGCGCCGACGCGGCCCGTGGTCGCAGCCCCGAGATAGGCTTCGAACAGCTGCATCACCGGGCCGATGATCGACAGGCTCGGAACATTGATCTCCTTGCACTTGTCCTCGAGCCTGGAGACCAGATCCTTCTCCAGCAGCGTGAACAGCACGATTCCCGGGGCTTCCTCGATCTCGTCGAGCACACGATCGAGCTGCTTCTGGCTGCGCACCAGCGGATAGACATGCTCGACCGGCGTGACGTTGGCGTATTGGGCCGCGACCGCGCGCGCCACGGTGATCAGCGTCTCGCCGGTGGAGTCGGACACGAGGTGCAGATGGAAATAATTGTTCGAGGTCGGCACAAAAACTCTTTGGATGAGGACGGGGCGGATTGTGGATTTCTGTGGAGCTTAACCCCTCGGAAAGGGTTGCGCGACACCGGGGGCGGGACAAGTGCCAATTTTGTTCACACCGCTGCCCCTCAGAACAAGTCTGCCGCCCCATCGGGCCGGAAATGGGATTGCGCGGACAAATGCCTTGATAAGCTGCCGACAGAATCGCGCAAGTCTTTGCAGCCGGCTGACTTATCGGAAGTCGGCAGGCCTCGCCGGGATATGTGGATGGATGTGAACAAGCGCGCGCGAACTCGCGGATGGAATTGCATGAGTCCAATCCACGGTCACATAGACTCAAACCTTAAGAATCTAAGATTCTAGATTTGAGGAAGGCACATCGGACGGATATGTGTGCACGGTGAGACCTTAACGAGTTCTTACTATCCCCAGTTCCCCGCACTGGGCAGAAAGCCGGACCCGCGAAAATGTTCGAAGACGTCTATCTCTGGATCAAGGCGCTGCACGTCATCGCCGTCATCGCCTGGATGGCCGGCATGCTCTATCTGCCGCGGCTGTTCGTCTATCATTCCGAGGCCGAGATCGGCTCGAAGCAGTCGGAAACGTTCAAGGTCATGGAACGCCGGCTCCTGAAGGCCATCATCAATCCTGCCATGATGGTCACCTGGCTCGCCGGGCTCTATCTCGCCTGGTCCGGCCATTGGTTCTCGTTCGGCTGGCTGCACGTAAAACTTGCACTCGTCCTGGCGATGTCTGCGGTCCACGGCTATTTTTCCCGCTGGCTGAAGGATTTCGCCGCCGACCGACGCCCGCGCACCCAGAAATTCTATCGCATTATCAATGAGGTGCCGACCGTGCTGATGATTTTCATCGTCATCATGGTGATCGTGAAGCCGTTCTAGGCAAGGGCCGTGACGATAAGCCCAGCGCTTCGGCTTGCGGAGCAGGAAGCGATTTTCTATATTGGCGACATCCCACCCAACGCAGGCGGATGTGGTTGTGTCTGAGCTTTCCAGAGGCCGGACACCGCATCAGGTTTGAAGCCTCACCGGCACTTAACCTTGCCAGACCTGCGGACCTTACCTTGTCACGTCCGCATTTCAGAGCCTCCTCGCACCCCCCTTCCAAGGTTACCCCACAGGACCACCCCAATGCGGGAAATTAAACTTCAGGACCTCAAGTCGAAGACGCCGGCCGAGCTCGTCTCGTTCGCGGAAGAGCATGGGGTCGAGAACGCCAGCACGATGCGCAAGCAGGAGCTGCTGTTCGCCATTCTCAAGCAGCTTGCGCTCGCCGAAACCGACATCGTCGGCGAGGGCGTCGTTGAGGTTCTCTCCGACGGCTTCGGCTTCCTCCGTTCGCCCGATGCGAATTATCTGCCGGGCCCGGACGACATCTACGTTTCGCCGTCGCAGATCCGCCGTTTCGGCCTGCGCACCGGCGACACCATCGAAGGCCACATCCGCAGCCCGAAAGAGGGCGAGCGCTATTTCGCGCTGCTGAAGGTCAACACGCTTAATTTCGAGGATCCGGAAAAGGCCAAGCACAAGGTCAATTTCGACAACCTCACGCCGCTGTTTCCGAATCAGCGCTTCCGCATGGAGATCGACGATCCCACGCGGAAAGACTTGTCTGCACGGGTGATCGACATCGTCGCGCCCATCGGAAAGGGCCAGCGCGCCCTGATCGTGGCGCCGCCGCGCACCGGCAAGACCGTGCTGATGCAGAACATCGCGCACTCGATCACGCACAATCATCCCGAGTGCTACCTGATCGTTTTGTTGATCGACGAACGTCCGGAAGAAGTCACGGACATGCAGCGCTCGGTGAAGGGCGAAGTGGTGTCCTCGACCTTTGACGAACCGGCGGTGCGCCACGTCCAGGTCGCCGAGATGGTGATCGAGAAGGCAAAGCGCCTGGTCGAGCATGGCCGCGACGTCGTGATCCTGCTCGATTCGATCACGCGCCTCGGCCGCGCCTACAACACCGTGGTGCCGTCTTCCGGCAAGGTGCTGACCGGCGGTGTCGACGCCAACGCGCTGCAGCGCCCGAAGCGGTTCTTCGGTGCCGCTCGCAACATCGAGGAGGGCGGCTCGCTGACCATCATCGCGACCGCCCTGGTCGATACCGGCAGCCGCATGGACGAGGTCATCTTCGAAGAGTTCAAGGGCACCGGTAACTCGGAACTGATCCTGGACCGCAAGGTCTCGGACAAGCGCACCTTTCCGGCCATCGACATCTCGCGTTCCGGCACCCGCAAGGAGGAGCTCATCACCGATCCGCAGGTGCTCAAGAAGATGTACGTGCTCCGCCGCATCCTCAACCCGATGGGCACGATGGACGCGATCGACTTCCTGCTCGACAAGCTGCGCTCGACCAAGAGCAATTCGGAGTTCTTCGACTCCATGAACACCTGAGTGCAGTGCAACATAAGTTGCTTGAGTTCAAAGGGCGCCTCCGGGCGCCCTTTTTATTGTGCAGACTTGTTGCAGCAGAATCGCAGCATGGATGGCGACGCAATCCAGGAGCGTAGATGCACGTAATACATTGATTTACCTGCTGAGTATTTTGAATCCCGCCGTCCTTAGGACCCGCCGCGGCGGATAATTGCAGCAAAATTATCCTACTATGTTGCATCGCAATATCGATTTTGCTGCGGCAAACAACGCAGCAAAACATGTTGCCTCGTCACCGGAACAGACATTTGCCTTTTGATCGGCAGCCGGACAAATAGGCCATGCATCCACGGGACCAGACCATCTTTGCATTGTCGTCCGGACGGGCACCGAGCGCGATCGCTGTCGTGCGCGTGTCGGGATCTCAGGCTGGCCAGGTTCTGAACACGCTTGCCGGCCAATTACCGGCTCCGCGCGTGGCCAGCCGTCGGCTGCTCCGTGACGGGGCGGGCCAGCCGATCGACGATGCGGTCGTGCTCTGGTTTCCAGGGCCGGCCAGCGCGACCGGCGAGGACGTCGCCGAGTTCCACGTCCATGGCGGACGCGCGGTGCTGGCGGCGCTCCTTGCCTCTATTTCTGAAGTTCAGAATACACGCGCAGCCGAGCCGGGTGAGTTCACGCGGCGGGCCTTCGAGAACGGCAAGCTCGACCTCACGGAAGCCGAGGGTCTCGACGATCTCATTCACGCCGACACCGACCGACAGCGGCGCCAGGCGCTGCGGCAGTTGCAGGGTCTGCTCGGCGATCGTGCGCGCGACTGGCGCGAGCGGATCATCGAGGCGTCGGCGCTGATCGAAGCCGGCATCGATTTCTCCGACGAAGGCGATGTTCCCGCCGAATTGACGGCGCCGGCCGTCACGGCGATCAAGGCGCTGCATGGTGAAATTGCAGAAGTCCTTGCGGCACAGGGACATTCTGAGCGTCTGCGTGACGGGCTGGTGGTGGCGATCGCGGGCGAGCCGAATGTCGGCAAGTCGACGCTGATGAATCAGCTGGCGCGGCGCGAGGTCGCGATCGTCTCGCCACATGCCGGCACCACGCGCGACGTGATCGAGGTCCAGCTCGACCTCGACGGCTATCCCGTCACGATCATCGACACCGCCGGTATCCGCGACACCGACGATCCGGTCGAGCAGGAGGGCGTGCGCCGGGCGCGGGCGCGGGCCGGGGATGCCGACCTGGTGTTGTGGCTGGTCGAGTCCGGCCAAGCCGCCGATCCCGAGACGATGCGATCGCTTCGGGATTCCGGCAAGGATGCTGATCGGTCCGGGGGCCCGGTCTGGGTTGTCCGCAACAAGATCGATCTGGGTGGGGCCGGGAGCGCCGCGGTGCGCGGCGAGTTTGCGATATCGGCACGTGATGGCGTCGGCATCCCGGAACTAATTCAGGCCCTCGTCGAATTCGCCGCCGAGTTCTTCGGGGCCGGCGAGGGCGCCATTGTGACCCGGGCGCGCCAGCGCGAGCTGTTGAGCCAAGCCTCGGACAGCTTGCGCCGGAGCCTCGAGCTTGTCAAAGAAGGCGAGGAGCTGGCCGCCGAGGAATTGCGCGCCGCCGCTTTTGCTCTCGGCCGGCTGCTGGGCCGGGTGGACGTCGAGGATGTCCTCGGAGCGATCTTCCAGAAGTTTTGCATCGGAAAGTAAGTCTAGTTCTTCATTGTAGAATTAGCACTTGTTCCATTTCTTGGTGTTTCACGTGAAACATGGGAACCGCTATTTCATGTGAGATGCGGTGCCACTGCGCAGCAACGCGCGCGTTGCTGCTTGTCCGGGACACGGTGGATGCACCGGTCCTCCGCAGTATGGTCGCCGCTGGCTGATCTCACCATCGGCTTCTCTAATACCGGCGGCCCTCCGAGCCTCAGCCTGTTTCACGTGAAACGTGGTCGAACTGCCGTTGTTGCAGTTAAAAATAGCAGTCAGAACAATGCCATTCTACAGTGCATGGGGTTGTTTTTCGCAAATCAGTTTTGTCTTTCCCGCCTGTTTCACGTGAAACACGCCTCAGTTTCCGCTTCCGGCTTTTCCGCCTCTGAGCTAGAAGTCCTCCCATGCGAACAGAGCGAGAGAGCTTCGACGTCATCGTGATTGGCGGCGGCCATGCCGGCTGTGAAGCCGCGGCTGCGGCCGCCCGGATGGGCGCAACAACCGCGCTGGTCACGCACCGTTTCTCGACCGTCGGCGCCATGTCCTGCAATCCCGCTATCGGCGGTCTCGGCAAGGGCCATCTGGTGCGCGAGATCGATGCGCTCGATGGCCTGATGGGCCGCGTCGGCGACGCCGGCGGCATCCAGTTTCGCGTGCTCAATCGCCGCAAAGGTCCGGCTGTTCGTGGTCCTCGGGCCCAGGCCGACCGGAAGCTCTATGCAGCGGCGATGCAGGCCGCGATCCGTGAGACAGAGGGACTGTCCGTCATCGAAGGCGAGGCGGATGAGCTGATCGTGGCCGAGGGGCGGGTCACCGGTCTGCGTTTGGCCGATGGCAGCGAGCTTCGGGCAGGGGCGGTGGTGGTCACCACCGGCACGTTCCTACGTGGTCTCATTCACCTCGGCGAGCGGAATTGGCCCGCTGGCCGCGTTGGCGAGGCCCCCGCCATGGGTCTTTCCGCCTCGTTTGAGCGTGCCGGCTTCACCCTGGGACGGCTCAAGACCGGCACGCCGCCGCGTCTGGACGGCACCACGATCGACTGGGCCGCGGTCGAGATGCAGCCCGGAGACGAGCCGCCGGAGCCATTCTCGGTCATGACCGAGCGTATCACGACCCCGCAGATCCAGTGCGGGATCACCCGGACCACGGCTGCGACCCATGAGGTGATCCGAGCCAATGTCCATCGCTCGCCGATGTACTCCGGCCAGATCAAGAGCTCCGGACCGCGCTATTGCCCGTCGATCGAGGACAAGATCGTCCGCTTCGGCGACCGCGACGGCCACCAGATTTTCCTGGAGCCGGAAGGGCTCGACGACAGCACGGTCTATCCCAACGGCATCTCGACCTCGCTTCCCGAGGAGGTCCAGCTCGCCATCCTCGCCAGCATCCCTGGCTTGGAGCGGGTCAAGATGGTGCGTCCGGGCTATGCCATCGAATACGACCACATCGACCCCCGCGAGCTCGATCCGACCCTGCAGACCAAGCGCCTGCGCGGTCTGTTCCTGGCCGGGCAGATCAACGGCACCACCGGATATGAAGAGGCCGCCGGGCAGGGCATCGTTGCCGGCCTGAATGCGGCGCTTGCCGCGAGCGGGGCGGCCCTGACGGTATTCGACCGGGCCGACGGCTACCTCGGTGTCATGATCGATGATCTCGTCACCCGCGGGATCAGCGAGCCGTATCGGATGTTCACCTCGCGGGCCGAGTACCGGCTCACGCTGCGGGCTGACAATGCGGATCAGCGTCTGACCGAGAAGGGCATTGCGCTCGGGTGTGTCGGAAACGCCCGGACCCTGCACCACCGCGCCAAGATGGACGCCCTGAATGCGGCCCGGACGCTGTCGAAGTCGCTGACGATCACCCCAAACGAGGCGATCAAGCACGGATTGTCCCTGAACCGGGACGGCCAGCGCCGGTCGGCCTTCGAGCTGATGGCCTATCCGGAGATCGGCTGGAGCCAAGTTCGGGCGATCTGGCCGGAGCTGGCGGGGATCGATCCAGTGATCGCGACCCACCTCGAGATCGACGCCAAGTACGATGTCTATCTCGAGCGCCAGGGCGCCGACGTCGAGGCCTTCCGGCGCGACGAGGGGATGGTGCTGTCAGAAGTCGATTACAGCCTCGTCCCGGGTCTTTCCAACGAGGTGCGGGCCAAGCTGGAGAAGGCGCGGCCGTTCACCGTCGGCCAGGCGGGCCGGATCGACGGCATGACACCGGCAGCGCTCGGCATCCTTGCGGCCTATCTCCGCCGTGAGGCACGGAAGAGCTCCAGAGCCATTGCATAAGCCAATCGCATAGGCGTTTCACGTGAAACAACGCGGACCGGGCGGCGACAGACCGCTATCACGACGACCCGCTACGGGTGAGGGCGCGGGCCGCCGATCGGACCCCGCGCCGGCTAAACCGAAGATCGACAAGGCCGGCGCCAACGATGCGACGCTGGATTCCATCATCGCCGCGGACAAGCGCGTAGCCCTGAAGCTCGCGCCGGTTTCACATGAAACGGAGGCGCGGCTTGATCGCTACATCGCGCTGCTGCGGGAGTGGCAGGCCAAGACCAATCTGGTCGCGCCCTCGACCTTGCCGCACCTTTGGACCCGGCACATCGCGGACTCGCTCCAGCTCATCGACCTCGCGCCCACGGCAAAACGCTGGGCCGACCTCGGCAGTGGCGGCGGCTTTCCCGGCGTCGTGCTGGCCTGCGCCATGGCGGGGATCCCGGGTGCCCGCGTCCATCTCGTCGAGCGGATCGCCAAGAAGGCGGCATTCCTGCGCGAAGCCGTTCGCATCACCACATCGCCGGGAGTCGTACATCTCGCTGAGATCGGGGATAATGTGGATAGAATCACCGGCCCGGTCGATTGCGTGACCGCGCGTGCGCTGGCTCCGCTACACCAACTCATCGGCTTTGCGGAGCCGCTGATGCGCCAGGGCGCGAAGGCGCTGTTTCTCAAGGGCCAAGATGTAGAGGCTGAATTGACCGAAGCCGCTAAATATTGGAATATTGAGCCTCAGCTGCACCAGAGCCGCACGGGTGACGGCTGGATCGTGGAGCTCAATGCCGCCGAACCGCGTAGCTGAGGCGCTCAGGGGTTGAGTGGGGAAATTTCGATGACCGTGATTGACGAGCCGCAACAGGACAAGACGCAAGAGCCCACCGCGGAGGTGCCGCATGGCCATCCGCGCATCCTGGCGCTGGCGAATCAGAAGGGTGGCGTGGGAAAAACAACCACAGCGATTAACCTGGGCACGGCGCTCGCGGCGATCGGCGAGCGCGTCCTGATCGTCGATCTGGATCCCCAGGGCAACGCCTCGACCGGCCTCGGCATCGATCGCCGCAACCGCTCCTGCTCGACCTACGACGTGCTGGTCGGCGAAGCCGCCTTGCGCGAGGCGGTTGTCTCGACCGCGGTGCCGCGGCTGCACATCGCGCCCTCGACCATGGATCTCTCCGGCCTCGAGCTCGAGCTTGGGACCACGCCCGGCCGCGCCTTCAAGCTGCGCGACGCCATAGGCGCGCTCAACAACAACGTCTCGCCGGACGCCGACTACACCTATGTGCTGATCGACTGCCCGCCCTCGCTGAACCTGCTCACGGTGAACGCGATGGCGGCGTCCGACGCGATCCTGGTGCCGCTGCAATGCGAGTTCTTCGCGCTCGAAGGCCTGTCGCAATTGCTGCAGACCGTCGAGCAGGTGCGCTCGACGCTGAATCCGAACCTGTCGATCCACGGCATCGTGCTGACCATGTTCGACTCGCGCAACAACCTGTCCAACCAGGTCGTCGCCGACGTCCGCCAGTTCATGGGCGAGAAGGTCTACAAGACCATGATCCCGCGCAACGTGCGCATCTCGGAGGCGCCGTCCTACGGCAAGCCGGTGCTGGTCTACGATCTCAAATGCGTCGGCAGCGAAGCCTATTTGCGGCTCGCCACCGAAGTGATCCAGCGCGAGCGCGAGCTGCGCACGACGCATTGAAGATGCCGTAGGGTGGGTTAGCCGAAGGCGTAACCCACCACGGTCTATCTCCGTGGAAACAGAGGAGGTGGGTTACGCTTCGCTAACCCACCCTACGTTCGAAATTCAGTTCTGGAGTGCTGCACCGTGAATCCAAGGGAGCTGGCGATGGCCGATGAAGCGCGTTCGCGACTGGGCCGGGGACTTGCAAGTCTGATCGGTGACGTCGGCGGCGAGGCTCAGCATGTCGACCGTCCGCGCGCGCAGCGCAAGGTGCCGATCGAATTCATCAAGGCCAATCCGCGCAATCCGCGCCGCACCTTTGCGGACGCCGAGCTGAAGGAGCTCAGCGAATCCATCAAGCAGCATGGCGTGATCCAGCCGATCGTGGTGCGCCCGGTGAAGGGCGCGCAGGACCGCTACGAGATCATCGCCGGCGAGCGGCGCTGGCGCGCTTCGCAGATGGCCGGCCTGCACGAGGTGCCGATCGTCCCGGTCGACATCAGCGACAGCGATGCGCTGGAGTTCGCAATCGTCGAGAACGTGCAGCGCGAGGACCTCAACCCGATGGAGGAAGCGCAGGGCTATCACGCGCTTGCCAACGAGTTCAAACGCAGCCAGGAGGAGATCGCGAAGGTCGTCGGCAAGAGCCGCAGCCACGTCGCCAACATGATGCGGCTGACCAGGCTGCCGGCCGAGGTGCAGGCTTTCATCGCGACCGGTGAGCTGACCGCCGGTCATGCCCGTGCGTTGATCGGCGTGCCCGATCCGCTCGCCGCCGCCAAGCGCATCGTCGAGGAGGGCCTCAACGTCCGCCAGGCCGAAGCGCTGGCGCATGAAGAGGGCGTGCCGGAGCGCAAGCCGCAAAAGGCGCGCGCGACCGGGGGGAAGGAGAAGGACCCCGATACGATCGACCTGGAGAAGCGCGTCAGCGATGCGCTCGGCCTCAAGGTCACTGTCAACCACCGCGACCCCGGCGGCTCGGTCCAGATCAACTATCGCAACCTCGATCAGCTCGACGAGGTGATGAAGCGGCTGGCCAAGGGCGCGCTGTAGGCCAGTCGCGTGTCCCGGACGCGCTGCAACGCGTCGCCTTGCTGCGCAGAGCCGGGACCCAAAGGCCGAGAATCAGATCGTAGAGGCATGGGCCCCGGCTCTGCAGCGCACCGCTAAGAAGCGCTGCGCTGCGTCCGGGGCACAAGAGCGGAGGCCTAACCCCGCCGCTTCGCGTTCGCGGCGATCGCCATCAGCGTGCGCTGGGCGATGGCGGCGGCGAGCGTCGATTGCTTGCGGGTGTCGAGCGCCGCGGTCGCGAGCTGCTCGATCACGGCGGCGAGCTTCGTCACGCTGAAATTGCGCAGCGCCGTTTCGACCGCGGGCTTTCGTGAGAAATGCAGGCGCGGAAAGCCGCCATCGAGCACGGCGGAGGTGGGCTGGCCGTCGGCGATGGCGAGCGCGGATTTGTGCAGCCATGCCGCCTGGCGCTGCGCGGCGGAGATGATCACGCCGGGATAGGTGCCCGCGATCATGGCTTTTGCGAACTCGGTCTCGACGATGTCGGGCCGCCCGGCAAAGGCGCCGTCGACGATCGGGTCGAGCTTCAGCTCGGAGGCGTCGGCGACCACGGCCATCACGTCGTCCAGCGTGACCTCGCCCTTGCCGTGGGCATAGAGGGTGAGCTTGCGCAGCTCGTTGCGCGAGGCCTGGCGGTCGCCGCCGAGGAACGACATCAGCGCCGCGCGGGCGTCCTGCGCGATACGCAGATTCGCGATGCGCAGCTCGTCGTCCATCAGCTTGGCGAGGTCGCGCTCGGTGTCGGGATAGCAGCCGATCGCCACAGCGGTCTTGGCGCGCTCGCAGGCCTTGCGCAGCGGCGATTCCGGCCGGAGCTCGCCGGCCTCGATCACGATGCGGCAATCCTTCACGTTCATCTCGGCCAGGGTGTCGATGCCGCCGGCAAAGCTGCGCGAGCCGGCGCGAACGCGAATGGCGCGGCGGCCGCCGAACAGCGGCACCGTCATCGCCTCGTCGACAAGGCGGGAGGGTTCGGCGGAAAGCTCGTCGCCATCGAGCCTGACCAGCGAGAACGGATCGTTGGGATCATCGACCGCCGATGCGATCAACGCATCGGCGCGCTCGCGCACGAGGCCGGCGTCGGGACCGTAGAGCAGGATGATCGGACGGCCCGCATCGGGGCGGGCCAGGAAACTGTCGATCTCTTTTCCGCGCAGCGCGACCATGGTCCAGATCGTCATTCCGGGCGCGCACAGCGCGAACCCGGAATCCAGAGGTTTGGGATCGAGATTCTCGGGTGCGCAATTGCGCACCAAAGTTCACGCTTCGCGTGCCCCGAATGACGCAAGGGTATTACGTGCCCGCGGTAAAGAACGAGGCGAGCCGGGTCGTGATGTTCTCGGCAATCTCGTTGGCGGCACGGTCCTCCGCATCGCGCACGGCGCGGGTGCGGGAGAAGCGCTGATAGGACCCCGGCATATCATAGGACACGCGCGAGAAGGTCGAGCCTGATACGACGGACTTGCCGGTTACGACGTCGACCAGATTGTACTGGGCGTCGATGCCGAGATTTTCGCTGGTCGGCAATCCCGTCATGGTGCTGACAATCAGCGAGGAGCGGCTGGTGGTGAAGCGGATGTCCAGCCGGTGGGTCGGCGGCATGCCCGTCGCCGAGCCGTAGAGCTTGAAGGCGAGCGCGTTGCGGATCTCGACGCCGACGCGGGCCTCGCGAGAGGCATTGGGCTTGATGATCGGCGGCAGCTCGATGCCCATCAGCTTCTCGCGCAGGCCGGGGGTGCCGTCATTTCGTTCGGCATACATCGGCTGGAAGCAGCCGGCCGTCAACGCGGCCAGGGCGGCGACCGCCAGCAAGCGGGCTGCGATGCGGATCCTAGCCGACAACATTTACGATCCTCTTGGGGACGATGATCACCTTGCGGACGGGCTTGCCGTCCAGGGCCAGCTTTACCGCATCGAGGGCCAAAACGGCAGCCTCGATTTCCGGATTCTGGGCCGCTGTTGCAACTGTGACCTCACCCCGCTTCTTGCCATTGACCTGGACCACCAGGGTCACGCTGTCCTCAACCAGCAAATCGCGTTCGATTTGGGGCCAATTGGCCTCCGAAACCAGCCCGCTCTGGCCCAGAACCTGCCAGCACTCCTCGGCGAGGTGCGGCATCATCGGGGAGAACAGCTGGACCAGGATCTGGCCGGCTTCCCGGATCGCCCAAGCCAGGTCAGGAGCGAGGTCAGCGGACGGTTGCCCGGGGCGCTGCAGGATCTCCGAGAAGGTATTGGCGAATTCGCGGATATGGGCGAGGCAGACGTTGAAGTGCAGCCGCTCGACGCCTGACGTGACCTTGTCCAGCGCACCATGGGCGGCCTTGCGCAAGAGGGTGGCGTCCGGGCCGAAGCTGGCCGGCCGGGCCGTCGGCGCACCCTTGCCGAGTTCGACGGAATCGTTCACCAGCCGCCACAGCCGCTGCACGAAGCGCGAGGCGCCCTGGACGCGCTCGTCGCTCCAGATCACATCGCGGTCGGGCGGGGAGTCCGACAGCATGAACCAGCGAGCCACGTCGGCGCCGTAGGTCTCGATGATGTCGTCGGGGTCGACCGTGTTCTTCTTCGACTTCGACATCTTCTCGATCGGGCCGATCGTGATGTCCTCGCCCGTGCTGAGCAGGGTCGCGCGGCGCCCATTGCCGCCAACCTCGACCCTCACGTCGGCCGGCTGCACATAGGTACCGTCGGCCTTCTGGTAGGTCTCGTGCACCACCATGCCTTGCGTGAACATGCCGGCGAACGGCTCGTCCAGCGCGATGTGCCCGGTCGCCTTCATGGCACGGGTGAAGAAGCGGCTGTAGAGCAGATGCAGGATGGCGTGCTCGACGCCGCCGATATACTGGTCGACCGGCAGCATCCGGTTGGCGACCGCAGGCGTGGTCGGCGCGTTCTCGTTCCAGGGATCGGTGAAGCGCGCAAAATACCAGGACGAATCCACGAAGGTGTCCATGGTGTCGGTTTCGCGCTGGGCTTTGCCGCCGCATTTGGGGCAGGTGACGTGCTTCCAGGTCGGGTGGTGATCGAGCGCGTTGCCCGGCTTGTCGAAGCTCACATCCTCCGGCAGCACCACCGGCAGATCGGCATCCGGCACAGGCACCACGTCGCACTTGGGACAGTGGATGACGGGGATCGGGCAGCCCCAATAACGCTGGCGCGAGATGCCCCAGTCGCGCAGGCGGAAATTGACCTGGCGCTCGCCGACCGGCGCGTTGCCGCGCAGCTCGCCCTCCAACCGCTTTGCGACCTCCTCCTTCGCTGCATCGATCGTCATGCCGTCGAGGAAGCGCGAATTGATCATGCGGCCGTCGCCGTCATAGGCGGTGTCGGTGATGACGAACGATTTCGGGTCCTGGCCCTCCGGACACACTACGGGCGTGTTGCCGAGACTGTACTTGTTGACGAAATCGAGGTCGCGCTGGTCGTGCGCCGGGCAGCCGAAGATGGCGCCGGTGCCGTATTCCATCAGCACGAAATTGGCGACATAGACCGGCAGCTTCCAGGAGGGATCGAACGGATGCACCGCGCGGATACCGGTGTCGTATCCCTGCTTCTCCGCGGTGTCGATGATCGACTGTGCCGTGCCGATTTTCTTGATGTCGGAGATGAACTCCGCGAGTTCAGGGTTTTTCGCAGCCGCCGCCTGCGCCAGCGGATGATCCGCCGAGATCGCCATGAATTTTGCGCCGAACAGCGTGTCGGGGCGCGTGGTGAAGATCTTCAGCTCGGTCTCGCCGGCGGGCGTCGTCGCCGCGTCCAGCGCGAAACGGATCAAGAGGCCCTCGGAACGGCCGATCCAGTTGCGCTGCATCAGACGCACCTTGTCGGGCCAGCGGTCCAGCCCATCCAGTGCCGACAGCAGTTCCTGCGAGTACTTCGTGATCTTGAAGACCCACTGGCTCATCTCGCGCTGCTCGACGATCGCACCTGAGCGCCAGCCGCGGCCATCGATGACCTGCTCGTTGGCAAGCACGGTCATGTCGACCGGATCCCAGTTCAGCTTGCGCTTCTCGCGCTCGGCGAGGCCGGCGGCGAGCATGTCCAGAAACATCTTCTGCTGATGCTTGTAATAGCTGGGGTCACAGGTCGCGAATTCGCGGCTCCAGTCCAGCGACAGCCCGATCGAGCGGAGCTGCTTCTTCATCGCGGCGATGTTGTCGTAGGTCCAGGCCTTGGGCGCGACCTTGCGTTCGATCGCGGCATTCTCGGCCGGCAGCCCGAACGCGTCCCAACCCATCGGGTGCAGCACGTTGAACCCCTTGGCGCGCATGAAGCGGGCCAGCACGTCACCGAGCGTGTAATTCCGGACATGCCCGATATGGATGCGCCCGGACGGGTAGGGGAACATCTCGAGCACATAATATTTCGGCCGCGAATCATCGTTCTTGGAGACGAAGATCGCCTGCTCGTCCCAGAGGCGTTGCCAGCGCGGTTCGGCGTCGCGGGCGTTGTAGCGTTCGGAGGTCATGGAATCGTTGGGGTTTTTGTGGGTCCGGCCGTCTCAAGACGGCGGACTAGGCCATAGAAGACCTCGGGGGGTCAATGGGTTGCCGCGATCTGGAACTTTGTCCGCTCCTCCGCATAACTACGAGGGCCGATGTTGGGACGCGATTAAGGGCTCGATGCCAATTTGCGGCCTGACAGGACCGCATGACAGCGATGGATTCAAGCTTCGACGATCCCGATTACGACTATGCCGCCTCCATCGCCGGACGGGCGATGCGCAGCATGGCCGAACAGCGGATCGCGCCGACGCCGGCTAATTTTGCGGTCTGGTACCAATATTTCGCGGGTAGCCACGAAGATCTGCGCAACGCGATCGATCTTTTGATCGACCACAATCGTCCGTTCGACGCCCGAACCAATCAGGACCTGTTCGAGACCTATGTCGCACCCCAGGTGAGCGCCATCGCCGTCGACACCTCCGAGCGGCTGCATGGGCTGATGGGTACGGCGAGGGAATTCCTGTCGACCGCAATTGCTGACAACCATTCGCAGATGCGGGTCATCAGCGAGGTGGCAGACCAGGGCAAGGCCGGCGTCGATCCGAAGGCGCTGGTCGCCCAGCTCATGAACGAGCTGGCCCGGGCCGCCACGAAGGCGACCCAGCTCGAGGCCGGCTTTGCCGAGAAGACCCGCGAGCTCGACCAAATCAGGGATTCGCTCACGAGGTCCGAGCAGCGCGCGCGGACCGACACGCTGACGGGCCTCGCCAATCGGCGGGCGCTCGACGAATTCCTGCGCAAGGCGCAGGCGACTGCGGATTGGGGCGAGCCGCTCAGCGTGCTGATGCTCGACATCGACCACTTCAAGTCTTTCAACGACAATTTCGGCCACGGCGTCGGCGACCAGGTGCTGCGCCTGATGGCGAAGGTGTTGCGCGAGAAGGTTCGCCCGCAGGATCTGCCGGCCCGCTACGGCGGCGAGGAGCTGATCGCGGTACTGCCGGCCGCCGATCTCGCCGATTGCGCCGAGATCGCCGAGCGCATCAGGCGCGCGCTCGCCGAATGCACGATCACGCGCCGCTCGACCGGCGAGACCCTGCCCAATATCAGCGTGTCGATCGGCGTGGCGCAATACCGGCCCGGCGAAGCGATCACCGATCTCATCGAGCGCTGCGACCGCGCGCTCTATCTCGCCAAGGGCAGCGGCCGCAACCGCGTGGTGACGGAAGCCGAGCTCGATCGCAGGGGCGCTGCAGGCTAGGTGCGGGCGAGACGATGACGGTCGCTCCCTCTCCCCGCAAGCGGGGCGAGGTGAAGCAACGGCCCGCTAGGCGCTGGCCGCCATCATCATGTCAGGCGTGCCGCTCTCGATGGCCTGGATGCCGTGCTCGACGACATTGTTGCGGCCGCGGTGCTTGGCGGCATAGAGCGCGGCGTCGGCGGCTTCGATCAGGTCGCCGGGACGCAGGCTTTCGTTCGGCTTTGTCGCGGCAACGCCGATAGAGACGGTGACGATCATATGGGCCGAGGTGATGTGCGGCAGACACAGCTTCAGCACCGTCGCGCGCACCTGCTCGCCGATCGCCACGGCGCGAGCCACATCGGTGTTCGGCAGCAACAGGCAGAATTCCTCGCCGCCATAGCGCGCTGCGAACCCCATCGTGTCGGCGGCGATGCCGGACAGCGATTCGCCGAGCCTGGTCAGGCAGGAATCGCCTTCGAGATGACCATAGGTGTCGTTGAACAGCTTGAAATGATCGACGTCGATCATCAGCAGCGCAAGGTCGCTGCCATATTGCTGCGCGCGCATCCATTCGAAGTCGAGCCGGCTCTGGAAGCCGCGGCGGTTGGCGAGGCCGGATAGCATGTCGATCGAAGCCATCACGGTCAGCCGGTCGTTGCTCGCGATCAGCTCGCGTTCGCGCTGGCTCAGTTGCGCGGCCATCGCGTTGAAGGCGCGGGCCAGCGGCACGAACTCGGCCGGCAGGTGATTGCGCGCCGCGCGGGCCGACAGATCGCCCTCGCCGAGGCGCTTGGCCATGTCGACCAGCATCTCGATCGGCTTGATGACGAGCTTTTCGGCAGCGATCAGCGCGCCGAGCAGGACGAACACGACGACGAAAGCGAGCTGGAGATAGGCGGTGCGGATGTCGCGGCTGACCGCCGCGGAGACCTTGTCTTCGTCGATGCTGGCGATCAGACGGGCGTTGGTGCCGGCGATGCGGATGTAGCTGACCGCGCGGCGTGAGCCGTCGGCGGCGAGGAAGGACAGTGAGCCCTCGTCCTGGTTCGACCGCAGCGCCCGGTCGGCGATGGCCGCCATCAGCGGCATGCTGTCGAGGGGACGGCCGATCACGCCGTGCTGATCGGCCGGAGCGGCCAGCACGGTGCCTGCGCTGTCGACCAGCACGGCGGTGATGCCGGCGCGGCTGCCGAGGTTGTTCATCACCTTCGACATCCAGTCGAGGTTGACCGTGGCGAGCACGACGGCGTCGGCGACACCGCTGAACACGGACACCGGGTAGACCGCCATGACGGTCGGCGTCTGGACCGGCCGCGACAGGATGAAATCGCTCAAGACGAAGCGGCCGCTCTCCTGGGCCTGCTGAAAGTAAGGCCGGTCGCTGAGGTCGAGGCCGACATAGGTGTTGTTGGTGGCGCATTGGATGCGTCCGTCCTGGCCCGCGATCATGAGCGTGCGGATCCACGGCAGATTCGACGGCAGGCTTGCGCGCAGCACGTCGCAGCTCTTGCTGATGCCGCCGGCGGAGGCGCGAATGAAAGCTTCCGCTTTCAGGATGGTCTCGACCGAGGAGATCACCTCGCGTTGCGCGTCGGCGCTATGTCTTGCGATGGTGGTGAATTCAACCGTGGCCTGCGCGATCTGCCGCACGCGGGTGTCTTCGAGCGAGCGGATCCGCTCGAACATCAAGGGTGCCACCAGGATCACCGCGAGCAGCGCGAGCCGCGCCCGGATTCCGAGAACCCGCTTGAGTTTCGCTCGCTTGCGGTTGAGACTAATGCTTGTCATCTTCGTTACCCACCCCGCCGGGCAAGGTAAAGCGAAGGGTTCAAAAACTCTTTCTTGAACTCGGTAAAATTGGACTTACCTCGGTTAGAACCATAGCCAATCGACGTCATGACAGAAGCCAACGCCGCGCCGGTAACCGGCCATTCACCAAACGCGCTCGCCGCGGTCGAAGCCGAAATCGCCCGCGCCTGCAAGGATGCGCGGCGCGATCGCGCCTCCGTGACGCTGATTGCCGTGTCGAAGACTTTCGCCGCGGATGCCATTGTCCCGGTCATCGAGGCCGGACAGCGTGTATTCGGCGAGAATCGGGTGCAGGAGGCCAAAGGCAAGTGGCCCGCATTAACGTCTGTTTACCCCGGCATCGCGCTGCATCTGATCGGACCGCTGCAATCCAACAAGGCGAAAGAGGCGGTCGCGTTGTTCGATGCCATCCACTCGGTGGACCGTCCGAGCATTTGCCAAGCGTTAGCCAAGGAAATCGAATCCCAGAACAAGCACCCGCAGCTCTTCGTCCAGATCAACACCGGCGAAGAGCCGCAGAAGGCCGGCGTCGCGCCGGGCGAGGCCGACGCCTTCCTCGCCAGCTGCCGCGACACCTATGGGCTGACGATCTCCGGGTTGATGTGCATCCCGCCGGTCGACGAACCACCGGCGGCGCATTTCGCACTGACCGCCAAGATCGCCGCGCGCAACGGATTGACGAATCTCTCGATGGGCATGAGCGCGGATTTTGCGACCGCGATCATGCTGGGTGCCACTCATGTGCGGGTCGGGAGCGCGATCTTCGGGCATCGGTGAGAGTCGTTGGCGAGGGCCGTGCCCCAACCGAGTCCTTGAGTTCGTCATTGCGAGCGTAGCGAAGCAATCCAGAATCCCACCGCAGAGAGACTCTGGATTGCTTCGTCGCAAGAGCTCCTCGCAATGACGTGGAGAGGGATGGGCGCGCGATGACGGCCGAGCTGACTACACGAACCCCACCGACACCTTGCCCAGCACCCCGAAGTCCACGGCAAGATGATCGCCGGCCGCGATCGGCAGCGGCGGATGGCAGGTGCCTGTGGTCACCACCTGCCCTGCCCGCAAGGTGATGCCGAGTCCGGAGAGCTCATTGGCAAGCCAGGCCAGTGCGGCGCGGGGATCGCCGAGCACGTTCCTGCCGTGGCCGACATAGCGCTCGCCGCGCAACGTGATCGTCGGCCGCTCCTCGACGAGATCCATCGCACGCCAATCTGCAGGCGTCGCCGCGCCGAGCACGAATAAATGCGCGCAGGCATTGTCGGCGATCAGCTGCGCCTCGCCGGCTCGGACGAAATCGGCAAAGCGCGAGTCCGGAATCTCGATCGCGGGATGGAAGCTGTCGACGGCCGCCAGCACCTCGTCGATCGTATACGACGATGCGCGCGGGGGCAGATCGCGTCCCATCCGGAAGGCGAATTCAGGCTCGCCGACGCGCATCTCGTTGCCTTTCATCGACGCGGTCCCGCCGTCGGCAATGACCGTGTCGCTCATGATGCGGCCGGCCAGCGGTCCCGTGACATTGATGTGCTTCTGTCCTGATATGCTGGTGGCGGCGATCTTCCAGCCGAACAGCTGTCCAAGCGGCTGGGTTTCGAGCGCAGCCTGGATGGCGTAGCCCTCAGTGCGGCTTTGCGGCCGCAAATCCGCTTCCAGCGCGTCAAGCTTGGTGCCGTCGTGCCAATGCTGAACGAGCATGCGCGAAGCCGCCGCGATCTGATCCTTGTCGAGCATCTGTCTCACCCGATGATGATTCTCGTTCGCGGGCCCAGGCGCCGCAGCAATTGCAGCATCGCCGATTTCGTCATCGAGACGCAGCCCGCGGTCGGACCGAAATTGTCGCGGGCCAAGTGCAGGAATACCGCGCTGCCACGGCCGGCGATCCGTGGCCGCGTGTTGTGGTCGATTTCGACGATGAAGTCATAGAGATGGTCGGCGCGCTTGAGCCGGTCGCCGCCCTGCCCCTCGCCGAGCCGGATCCCCTGGTTGTAATGGCGGTCGCGGGGATCCTCGCACCAGGCGTCTTCGCCGGTGATGATCCGAGCCGGCAGGAAGCTCTGCGGGCGGCTGTGGCGGTCGCCCCGCCACCACAATCGCCGGGGGCGGAAGCTGCCTCTGGGGGTGCCGCCGTCGCCCTCGCGCTTGTTGGCGAGGATGCCGCCCCGCCCCAGCGCAACCGGGATGGTCAGCGATCCCGCCGTCAGCCAGCCTCGCCTGGGATTCCCGGCGGCAGGCTTAACGCGGATCGTTCGAAGCGGTCCGGCCCTTCGATTCATGGTGTAACCGACTGAAGCAGCTTTGTTTTTCATGTGAACGTGCAATGTCGAATTCATTACAGGACATTCATCAAATCGCCCTGCTATTCTGGGTTAGAGTGGTTCTGGCTTGTGAATCGGTGACAGCCCACTACTTCAACACGAACAACAATAACAACAGCGACCCCTAAACTTCCCCTCACGGCTGGGTGCGGCATGGATGCGCGCCGAGCCGGACCCCAAAAGGATGACCCCCTATGGCCAATGCCCGCAAGATCCTCATCGTGGATGACGATACCGATCTGCGCGATACGTTGGTGGAGCAATTATCGCTACACGAAGAATTCGAAGCCTCCGCCGTCGATACCGGCGCCAAGGGCGCGAGCGCCGCCAAGGCCAATGCCCCCGATCTCGTTCTGATGGATGTCGGCCTGCCCGACACCGACGGCCGTGAGGTGGTCCGCTCCTTGCGTAAGGGCGGCTTCAAGGCCCCGATCATCATGCTGACCGGGCACGACACCGATTCCGATACGATTTTGGGGCTGGAATCCGGCGCCAACGATTATGTGGCCAAGCCCTTCCGCTTCGCCGTCCTGCTGGCCCGCATCCGCGCCCAGCTCCGCCAGCACGAGGCCAGCGAGGACGCGGTGTTCTCGGTCGGCCCCTATTCCTTCCGTCCCGGCTCGAAAATGCTCACCGCGGCCAATGCGCGCAAGGTGCGGCTGACGGAGAAGGAAACCGCCATCCTCCGCTTCCTCTACCGGGCCGGCCAGATGCCGGTCTCGCGCGAGACCCTGCTCCAGGAGGTCTGGGGCTATAATTCCGGCGTCACCACCCACACGCTGGAGACCCACATCTACCGCCTGCGCCAGAAGATCGAGAAGGATGCCGCCAACCCGGAAATCCTGGTGACGGAAGCCGGTGGCTACAAGCTGGTGCCGTGATACGCTCGAAGGGCGTGCGAATCGTTTGAGATCGCATGCCCTTGAGCCTCGGATCTGAATGTCGATCGACGACGACGTAGCGCTTCTCGAGCGGGTCCCGACACTGCGCCTGTTGGGCGACGCCTCGTTGCGCATGCTGGCGATCGGCTCCGAGCAGCGCGACTTCGTCCGCGGCGACACCCTGTTCAATCTCGGCGATGACGCCGATGCCGGCTTCGTGGTCCAGCGCGGCGCCTTCCGGGTCGAGGACGGCGCCGGCGCCGAAATGATCGCCGGTCCCGGCGCGCTGATCGGCGAGCTCGCGCTGGTGGTGCCGATGAAGCGGCCGTCGAGCGCGATCGCGCTGGAGCATTCCTCCGTCATCCGCGTCGCCCGCAGCCTGTTCCAGCGCGTGCTGGAAAGCGACCCCGCCGCCGCCGTGCGCCTGCGCGACGAATTCGCGGTGCGCTCCAGCCAGATCGCCAGCGACATATTGATGGCGGGCGCGAAGCTGACGAGCTGAGCTCTCTCCGTCATTCCGGGGCGCGACGAAGTCGCGAGCCCGGAATCCATCGTGCGTCAGCGACGGTGGAGGAATGGATTCCGGGTTCGCGCTCCGCGCGCCCCGGAATGACAAGGGTGGATCACACCTCCAGCGTCACCGTCACGGGCACGTGGTCCGACGGCCGCTCCCAGCTCCGCGCATCGCGCAGGATCTTGAAATCGCTGACCGCGTCCTTCAACGCGCGCGAGACCCAGATGTGGTCGAGCCTGCGGCCGCGGTCGCCGACGGTCCAGTCGGGCGAGCGGTAGCTCCACCAGGTATAGACTTTCTCCGACATCGGAATGCGGTCGCGCGCGACGTCGACCCATTCGCCGGCTTCGAGCGCGGCCTTGAGCTTCTCGGTTTCCACCGGCGTATGCGAGACCACCTTCAGCAGTTGCTTGTGCGACCACACGTCGTTCTCGTGCGGGGCGACGTTGAGATCGCCGACCAGGATGTGGCGATCCTCCCCGCGCGGATGCAGCGGCTCGCACGCCTTCATCTCGTCGAGGAAGCGGAGCTTGTGGTCGAACTTCTCGTTCAGCGCGGGATCGGGGATGTCGCCGCCGGCGGGCACGTAGAAGTTATGCAGCACCAGCGGCTTTGCGATATTGGCCTTCTCGCCGAACGACACCGAGATATGGCGCGAATCCACCTTGTCGCAGAAGGTGCGGATGTCCTTCGAGTCGAACGGGATCTTCGAGACGATGGCGACGCCGTGATAGCCCTTCTGCCCGTTCAGCGCGACGTGCTCGTAGCCGAGCCGCTTGAAGCGCTTCAGCGGAAAGGCATCGTCGATGCACTTGGTCTCCTGCAGGCACAGCACGTCCGGCCGCGCGTTCTTGAGGAATTTCGCGACCAGATCGATGCGCAGCCGCACCGAATTGATGTTCCAGGTTGTCAGGGAAAGACGCATGAGGGATGCGTCTTAGCATGGATCGGCGCGGAGAAAATGCTTGTCCACAACGAGCTCTCGTAGGGTGGGCAAAGCGACTTGTCCGCCGTAGCTTGAAAAGCGAAGGCGGAAGCGTGCCCACGTGCCTGCCATGAGACGAGAGATGGTGGGCACGGCGCAAGCGCGCCTTTGCCCACCCTACGGCAACGGAGCGGTCAGCCCGGCGACGGCGTGCTGTAATTGGTGAAATCGATCTTGAACATGCTGGGATCGAGCTTCTTGCTCGAATCCAGATTGTAGACCGCGATCGTGGTGTCGTAGCCCTGCGGGTCGGTGACGGTCCACTGCTTGAGCTGGCCGTCCTTGGCGCCGAACATCAGCAGCAAGCGACTGGTGCCGACCAGCGCCTGCTTCTCCTCGATGGTGACGCTGACGAAGACGTCGTCGGCGGAGACGTTGACGACGTTGGTGTCCTTCATCAGGTCGATGCGGTCGGACAACAGGAAGCGCAGCGGCGTCTGCGACAGCGGATAGACGTCCTGCGTCGCGAGCTTGCGATCGCGCACCACCAGGGACGATCCGTCGGCGACGATGTCGATCGGGCTCGGCGCGTCGTATTCGAAGCGCACCTTGCCCGGCTTCTGAATGTAGAAATCGCCCTGCGTCTTGCTGCCGTCGGGGCCGACCTGGACGAAATTTCCGACCAGCGTCTGCAGCGACGACAGATAGGCGCTGACCTTGGCCGCCTGCGCCTTCTGGTTGGCATCGAAGGTCTGGAAGATGCTGCTCGGCACGTTGCGGCGCGGATCCGGGATCACCGGAACGGGTGGCGTCTGCGTCGCGCCGGTGACAGCGGGGCCACCGCCTCCGGACCCCGCACCGTCACGGCCCTTCGGCGCGGGTTTCGGCACCGGCACGGACTGCGCGAGCGACGTCGCGGTCATCATCGCGGCAGCGACGAGCAGCACGCCGGCCACGCGCGCGCTTCGCGCGGCGATATCGGCAGCGAATCGAATGTCCGGATGTCTGATCAACGCGTCGTCCTGTATGGCTAGGCGCCTTTTAGCGTGATTTCGGGCAAAAGCAGATATCGATTTTGCGTGAAATGATGTTTCGAGGCGACCGCCTCACATATGGCTGTCTTCTTCCTCGACCAGAATCTCGCGCTTGCCGGCGTGGTTGGCGGGTCCGACGATGCCTTCCAGTTCCATGCGCTCCATCAGCGATGCGGCGCGGTTGTAGCCGATTTGCAGGCGGCGCTGGATATAGCTGGTCGAGGCCTTGCGGTCGCGTTTGACGATCGCAACGGCCTGCTGGAACAGATCGCCGCCGCCGTCCGCGCCCATGCCGCTGGCGTCGAACACGGCACCGCCGTCCTCGTCCTCTGCAGGCTCTTCGGCGGTGACGGCCTCGAGATATTCCGGCTGCCCCTGCGTCTTGAGGTGACGCACCACCTTCTCGACTTCCTCGTCGGAGGCAAAGGGGCCGTGCACGCGGCTGATGCGGCCGCCGCCGGCCATGTAGAGCATGTCGCCTTGGCCGAGCAGCTGCTCGGCGCCCATCTCGCCCAGGATCGTGCGGCTGTCGATCTTGGACGTCACCTGGAAGGCGATGCGGGTCGGGAAGTTCGCCTTGATGGTGCCGGTGATGACGTCGACCGACGGACGCTGCGTCGCCAGGATCACGTGCAGGCCGGCGGCGCGCGCCATCTGCGCCAGGCGCTGCACCGCGCCTTCGATGTCCTTGCCGGCAACCATCATAAGGTCCGCCATTTCGTCGACGATGATCACGATGTAAGGCAGCGGGTCGAGCGAGAGCTTCTCTTCCTCGTAGATCGCCTTGCCGGTCTCCTTGTCGAAGCCGGTGTGCACCGTGCGCGTCGGCTCCTCGCCCTTGGCCTTCAGTTCGAGCAGGCGCGTGTTGTAGCCGTCGATGTTGCGCACACCGAGCTTGGCCATGTTCTTGTAGCGCTCTTCCATCTCGCGCACGGCCCATTTCAGCGCGACCACCGCCTTCTTCGGGTCGGTCACGACGGGCGTGAGCAGATGCGGAATGCCGTCATAGACGGAGAGCTCGAGCATCTTCGGATCGACCATGATCAGCCGGCACTGGTCCGGGCGCAGCCGGTAGACCAGGCTGAGGATCATGGTGTTGATGGCAACCGACTTGCCCGAGCCGGTGGTGCCGGCGATCAACATGTGCGGCGTGCGCGCGAGGTCGATGATGACGGGATCGCCGCCGATGGTCTTGCCGAGGCAGAGCGGCAGCTTGGCAACCGTATCGGCGGCCTCCTTCGCGACCAGCAGTTCGCGCAAATAGACCTTCTCGCGATGCGCGTTCGGCAACTCGATGCCGATGGCGTTGCGGCCCGGCACGACGGCGACGCGCGCCGACAGCGCGCTCATCGAACGCGCGATGTCGTCGGCAAGCCCGATCACGCGCGACGATTTGATGCCGGGCGCGGGCTCCAGCTCGTACAGCGTGACGACGGGGCCCGGATTGGCTTTGACGATCTCGCCGCGCACGCCGAAATCCTGCAGCACGCCTTCGAGCGAGCGCGAATTGGTCTCCAGCTCGGCCTTGCTGAGCGGCTGGCGATCGCCGGCCTTCGGCGCGGCCAGCATGGAGACGGAGGGAAGGTCGAACTTGTCGGAGGATTTCTTGGCAGGAGCCTTCGGCGCAGCCTTCTTGCGCGGGGCACGCGCGACCGGCTCCTCCTCCTCTTCTTCTTCCTCGTCCTCGTGTTGATCCTCGTCGTCCTCGTCCTCGGATTGCGGCGAGATCGGGGGCGCCGCACGGCCGCCGCCGAGATTCGGCTCCTGGCGGCTGAACGCCACGGCCTTGGTCTTCGGTGCGCTCGAGACCAGCGAGCGGTAGGCGGCACCACACAGCCAGATCAGCCGCGCCTTGGTGCTCATCAGCGCATGGAACAGCCAGCCCAGCGACACCGAACCGCGATCGCCCTCCTCGTCTTCGTCGAGCGGCTTGTCGTCGTCCTCGATCTCGCTGTGCTCCTCGTCGTGCTCACGGGCGCCAAGACCGCAGGCGATCAGGAAGGTCGTGGCCATTGCGGCGAACAGGATCGTGCCGAGCACGATGCGGTAGATCGTGCCGGCGGGCCCGAAAATCACCGCGGGCGCGCGCACCAGAGCGTCGCCGACCACCCCGCCGAGGCCGGTTGGCAGCGGCCACGCGCCGCCATGCGGCCAGCAGCTGACGAAGCCGGCCGCGAGCACCGCGCAGAGAACCCAGGAGCCGAGCCGCAGCGCTTCGCGGTCGAACGGGCGATGCGTCATCATGCGCCAGCCCCAGACCGCGACGGTCAGCACCAGCATGATGGCGCCGAGCCCGAGGATCTGCATCGCAAGATCGGCGCCGATCGCGCCGGCATAGCCGAGGATGTTGCGGATCGGCCGCGAGGTGGCGTGGCTGAGGCTGGGATCCTGCACCGACCAGGTCATCAGCGCGGCCGAGGCAACGCCCGCCAGCCCAATCAGGCCGAGGCCGGTCAGCTCACGCATGCGCCGCGCCAAACCCTCGCGGATCGATGGCGGCAGATGGCCGACCAGTGGAATGACGCGTTCGATTGCCGACATGCTCATGGGCCCGCCTAACCCAGAGTCTCGACCAGGCGATGCAGCGCCTGCGCCGTGGTCTCGCTGTCCTGCACCAGTGCGAGACGAATGTAGCCTGCGCCGGGATTGAATCCGTCAGGCTGCTGCCGCGCCAGGAAGCTGCCGGGCACCACGCGCACGCCGGCTTCCCGGAAAAGCTTGAGCGTCACGGCGACGTCGTCGCCGATCCCTGACGTATTGAGCCAGACGCAGAAGCCGGCATCGGGGCGGCGATAGCCGTAACGATTGCCGATGATCTGGTCGGCGAGATCGAACTTGATCCGGTAGAGCCTGCGGTTCTCCTCGACATGCGCTTCGTCGCCGTAGGCAAAGGTCGCGACATGCTGCAGCGGCACCGGCACCTGGGGCGCTGCGATGTTGCGCAGCTCCAGGAACATGCCGATGAACGTCTTGTCGCCGGCGGCGAAGCCGACCCGCAGGCCCGGCAGGTTCGAGCGCTTCGACAACGATTGGAACGCGGCCACGCGGGTGAAATCGGGGCCGGCACATTCGAGCGCGCTGCCCGGTGCTTCGCGGGTATAGATCTCCGAATAGCACTCGTCGCTGAGGATCATGAAGCCGTAGCGGTCGGCGAGGCGCTTCAGCCGCGTGAAGTACTCGCGCGAGGCGACCGAGCCCTGCGGGTTGGCCGGCGAGGCCAGGTAGAACGCCACGGTGCGCGCCAGCGTCGCTTCGTCGATGGCTTCGAGATCGGGCAGGAAGCCGTTGTCGATCGTGGTCGGCAGATAGACCGGCTCGCAGGCTGCAGCCAGGGCGCCGGCGCCATAGACCGGATAGAACGGGTTCGGCATCAGGATCGCGGGCTTGCCGGGGCGCGGGCCGACATAGCGCGCCGCCGCGATCGCGGCGAGGAACAGCCCCTCGCGGCTGCCATTGAGGACGAGAATCTCGGCTTTGGGGTCGAGCGGCCGCGGCAGCTTGAAGCGCGACGACAGCCAGGCGCTTGCGGCCTGGCGGAACGGGTCGGTGCCCTGGTTCATCGGGTAGCGGCCGAAATCGGCGATATGCTTGGCCAGGACGGGGCCGACGAAATCAGGCACGGGGTGCTGCGGTTCGCCGACCGCGAGCGAAATCAAGGGCTTGCCGGGCTGATGCGGCGCCAGCAGCTCGTTCAGCCGGACGAAGGGCGAGCGTTCGTTGGGGCTTCCACCGGCCTGCGGCGCGCGGGATGAAGCGGTCATGACCATTCTGGGCGCCAGTACTCTTGGAACGGCCGGTCGCGCACCACGGCGCCGGCGGGAAGCGGTTCAGTTCACCATAGATAGGGCGAGGTTAAGACGCGATTAACCATCGGCCGCCGCCTCCGTCCAGAGCAGGAATATTGAGGCCGGATAACAACGGGATGCGGCTGCCGTTGGGGCTGGTTGCTCACCGCTCCCGCCGGTGCGGCATGGCAATCCCTTTCTTCGCTGCGAAACAAAAACAACCCTGACCAAAAGAAAGGGGCTCCAGCTTGCGCTGGAGCCCCTCGACGGTCAGGGCATTGCCGGGTATGTGCCCGAACCGTAGGTCGGGGCGCGATCCCCGAAGGAGCCGCGCCCGGGAGGAGTTACATGTTGTAGGCGCGCTCGGTGTGCTCGGTGATGTCGAGACCTTCACGCTCGCTTTCGACATTGGTGCGCAGACCGACGATCACGTCGACGACCTTGTAGAGGATCGCCGAGCCGACGCCCGACCACACCAGCGTGGTCACGACGGCCTTGATCTGGGCCAGCATCTGCACGGCGAAGTCGTAATCGGCAACCTTGGGCGGGATCGCGGTGTAGTCGACGATGCCGGCGCCGCCGAGGGCGGGGTTGACGAGAATGCCGGTGCCGATGGCGCCGACGATGCCGCCGACGCAGTGCACGCCGAACACGTCGAGGCTGTCGTCATAGCCGAGCGCGTTCTTCACGACGGTGCAGAAGAACAGGCAGACCACGCCGACCACGAGACCGAGGACGATTGCGCCCATGACACCGGAGAAGCCGGCGGCAGGGGTGACGGCCACGAGGCCCGCGACAGCGCCGGAGATGACGCCGAGCACCGAGGGGTGACCCTTGATGATCCACTCCGCGAACATCCACGACAGCGCGGCGGCCGCGGTGGCGACGAAGGAGTTGGTCATGGCGAGCGCAGCGCCGCCGCTGGCTTCGAGGTTGGAGCCGGCGTTGAAGCCGAACCAGCCGACCCAGAGCAGCGAGGCGCCGATCATCGACATGGTCAGCGAGTGCGGAGCCATCAGCTCCTTGCCGTAACCGACGCGCTTGCCGATCAGCAGAGCGCCGACGAGGCCCGCGATGCCGGCGTTGATGTGCACCACGGTGCCGCCGGCGAAGTCGATCGCGCCCATCTTGAAGATCCAGCCGGCGTCGGCATTGAGCTCGTCGAGCTTGGCCTGCGCCGCGGTCTTGGCCGCCGCGTCAGTGGCCGCCGCGAGCGCCTTGGCCGCGTCCTGGATCAGATCCGGACCCTGCCAGTACCAGACCATGTGCGCGATCGGGAAATACACCAGCGTGACCCAGAGCGGGACGAACAGCGCGATCGCCGCGAACTTCATGCGCTCGGCGAAGGCGCCGACGATGAGGGCGGGCGTGATCGCCGCGAAGGTCATCTGGAAGCACACATAGATGAGCTCCGAGATGTTGGCGTCGACCGAGAAGGTCGCGGCCTTGGTGTCGGTGGTGACGCCCATCATGAAGGCCTTGGAGAAGCCGCCGATGAAGTCCGAGCCGCCGGTGAAGGTGAGGCTGTAGCCGTACACGGCCCAGATCACGGTGACGACGCAGACGGTGTAGAACACCTGCATCAGGACGGAGAGCATGTTCTTGGAGCGGACGAGACCGCCGTAGAACAGGGCGAGGCCGGGGATCGTCATCAACAGCACAAGCACTGTCGATGTCATCATCCAGGCGTTGTCTCCCTTGTTGATTGTTGGCTCGGCGTAGGCTGCGGTCGCAGCGAACAGGCCGACTGCGAGAGCCGCCAATCCCGCGCCATAGGGACGCTTGAACGTCATAATATTCACTCCTGCTTGGATAAGGTTGAGCGCGAAATCAGAGGGCCGCGGCATCGGCCTCGCCGGTGCGGATGCGCACCGCGTGGTCGAGGTTGATGACGAAGATCTTGCCGTCGCCGATCTGTCCGGTTTTCGCGGCGGACGTGATGGCGTCGATGGTCTTGTCGACCTGGTCGGAGGCGACAGCGACCTCGATCTTGATCTTGGGCAGGAAGCTCACGGCATATTCGGCGCCGCGATAGATTTCCGTATGGCCCTTCTGGCGGCCATATCCCTTGACTTCCGTCACCGTGAGACCATGAACGCCGATGGCGGTCAGGGCGTCACGGACTTCTTCCAGCTTGAATGGCTTAATGATCGCCATAACAATTTTCATGGGTCCTATCCCCGCTTGGGCCCGGTCCGGACATGGCCGGGCGTTCTCGACTGGTTCGCCACGAGGGAGAAGTTCACTACGCGGGCACAGCCAGGACCCCTAGAATCAAATGCCGTGCCAGATCGGGCGTGTTGCCTAATGGACTATGAAAACGGGGGTTTTCGCGTCTGACGGGTATTGCAGTGCGGTGCGCTATTCCGTCGCGCCCAAAACGTGGTCATGCCTGCTCAAAACGCGAGCACGACAGGCTGCCGACACAATGTTGCTCATGTGTCGGGCAGCGAAAAGGTAATTTTGTAGCGTCGGCGCTTATTGCAGGGCTTCGCCGTGCTGCGAAATATCCAGCCCCTCGAGTTCCTGCTCACGGGATACGCGCAAGGGCACGAACAGGCCGACCAGCTTGAGCAGGATGAAGCTCACGCCTGCCGACCAGACGAAGGTAATGGCGATCCCATAGAGTTGGATCAGCAATTGCTGCGGATGGCCCTCGAAAAGGCCGGCGGTGCCGCCGATGGCGCTGGTTGCGAACACGCCGGCGAGCAGGGTCCCGGTCAGGCCGCCGATGCCGTGGACGCCGAACACGTCCAGGGAATCGTCATAGTTGAAGCGGTGCTTCAGCCAGGTGCAGGCCCAATAGCAGACCGCGCCGGCAATGATGCCGATGACGATGCCGTGCCAGGGCGCCACGAATCCGGAGGCCGGCGTGATGGTGCCGAGCCCGGCCACCGCGCCGGAGATCATGCCGAGCACGGAGGGCTTGCGCCGCGTCGACCATTCGATCGCGCCCCAGGTCAGCGCGCCGGCGCAGGCGGCGAGGTGCGTCGCGATGATCGCCATCACCGCGCGTGAATTGGCCGCGCCCGCCGAGCCGCCGTTGAAGCCGAACCAGCCGACCCACAACAGGCCGGTGCCCATCACCGCAAGCGAAAGATCGAACGGCGAGAGATTTTCGCTGCCGTAGCCGTGGCGCCGCCCCATCACCCTCGCCGCAACGAGGCCGCCGGTGCCTGCCGACAGGTGCACCACGAGGCCGCCGGCGAAATCGAGCACGCCCATGCTGCTGAGGAAGCCGCCGCCCCACACCCAATGCGCCAGCGGAATGTAGACGAAGATGAACCAGGCGACGGAGAACAGGAGATAGGCGGAGAACCGCATCCGGTCGGCGACCGAACCCGCGACCAGCGCCACCGTGATGATGGCAAAGGTCATCTGGTACAGCATGAACAGCGCTTCCGGGATGGTCTTCGCCGCCGGATTGACGCTGTCCATGGTCATGCCGGCGAGAAACCAGCGGTCGAGCGTGCCGATCCACGGGCCATCGCCGACGAAGCACAGCGAATAGCCGAACGCGACCCAGAGAATGGAGATCAGCGCGACGGAGGCGAGGCTCTGCGCCATGGTGGCGAGCACGTTCTTCTTGCGCACCATGCCGGCATAGAACAGCGCGAGGCCCGGGATCGTCATCATCAGCACCAGCGCGGTGGCGACGGTCATCCAGGCGGTGTCGGCGGCGTTGATCTCGCTTGCCGCGGCTTGCGCGGGCGCAGCCATGAGCAGCGCAATTCCGATCGGCGCAGCCATTGCGGCTGCGCGGCGCAACAATCCCGCCATATCGTTCCCCCCGGCATCAATTGGCGTCGCACCTCTGGCGTCTTTGCCCGGTGCGATCGAAGAAGCAATATCAGAGCGTTCTCGCGCGAAGTGGATCCCGGCTCGCGCGAAGAAGACGCGTCAAGACAAAATCCTAGAGCGCGTCGCTGTCGGTTTCTCCGGTGCGGATACGCAGCGCGTGATCAATCGGCGTGACGAAGATCTTGCCGTCGCCGATCTGCCCGGTGCGCGCGGAGGCGGTGATCACACCCACGGCCTTGTCGGCGATGTCGGAGGCGACCGCGATCTCGATGCGCAGCTTGGGCAGGAAGTTCACGACATATTCGGCGCCGCGATAAATCTCGGTGTGGCCCTTCTGGCGGCCATAGCCCTTCACCTCGGTCACGGTCATGCCGTGGACGCCGATCGCCGTCAGG
Organism: Bradyrhizobium sp. WBOS08; assembly: GCF_024585125.1. Classification (NCBI taxonomy): domain Bacteria; kingdom Pseudomonadati; phylum Pseudomonadota; class Alphaproteobacteria; order Hyphomicrobiales; family Nitrobacteraceae; genus Bradyrhizobium; species Bradyrhizobium sp. WBOS08. The sequence continues at coordinate 2,868,852 of NZ_CP028988.1, forward strand.
GCCTGGCGGACCTCGTCGAGCTTGAAGGGTTTGATGATCGCGACGACGAGTTTCATGGTCAGGCCTATTCCCCGGGGTGCGGCGCGCCGTATGTCCCCGGCGCTGCGTCAATCTGGCATCTTTCCGGGCAAATGGCACAAAAAACTTGCAGATTGAAGCGGAAAAACGTTTGGCCAAGGGCGGTCATGTGAATGGCCGCCCCTGTACAGGGCAAGTGTTCATCCTTCACAATGCATTTTTGGCATGGATGCGGTGAACCCGGGCCTGCCAGGCGGGACATAAGTATTTTGAGGGGGACGCTTCATGGCGAGTTGGTTCTACGCATCCGAGGGCAAGCAGCAGGGGCCCTTCCCGGAAGGGCAATTCCGCGATCTCGTCGCCCAGGGGGTGGTGCGTCCGGACACGCTGGTGTGGACCGAGGGCATGGCCGGCTGGCAGAAGGCCGCCGAAATTCCCGGCCTGGTCGGGGGCGGCGGCGCGCCGCCGATGATGCCGGCGGGCGGCCCGCCGATGATGGGTGCCGGTGGCTATGCCGGCGGCGGAAGCGGTGGATCGCTGGCCGTCGATTTCAGCATCCTCGAATTCACCTGGCGCACGCTCGTGCTGGTGATCGGCTCGTGCTTCATCATCCCGGTGCCGTGGCTGTTCGTCTGGTACACGAACTGGATCGTGCCCTGCTTCAAAGTCCCGGGACGACCCAATCTCAGCTTCACCGGCAGCGCGATGACGCTGGTGCCCTGGTTCTTCGGCTTCATCGGTCTGGCGATCGCCCTCGGCTTCGTCGGCAGCGAGATCCTGAGCAACCTGCTGTTCGTCGTGCAGATCGTGCTCTACTGGCTGCTGATCAAATGGATGATCGCGAACCTCGCCTCCAACGGGCAGCCGCTGGGCCTCAGCTTCACCGGCTCGGTCTGGGCCTATATCGGCTGGAATCTGCTGTTCGCGATTTCGATCATCACCATCATCGGCTGGGCCTGGGTCGCCGCAGCGCAGATGCGCTGGTTCTGCCGCAACATCGAAGGTACGCGGCGCGAGATCGTGTTCACTGGCTCTGGTCTCGACATCCTCTGGCGCGGCATCGTCGCTGCGATCCTGTGCAGCCTGATCATCCCGATCCCGTGGGTCTATCGCTGGATCATGAACTGGTTTGCCTCGCAGACCGTGCTCGCGCCGCGCGGCGCTCAAGCAGCCTGATCCGGAAAGCCTCGAACGCGAGACCTCGCGTTCGAGGTGATCACCCCTTGCGCTCGCGCACCGAGCCTTCCTGCGCGACGGAGGCGACCAGCGTGCCGTCGGGCTTGAAGATCGAGCCCCGCGTCAGGCCGCGGCCGCCGCGCGCGCTCGGCGAATCCTGCGCGTAGAGCAGCCATTCGTCGGCGCGGAACGGGCGGTGAAACCACATCGCGTGGTCGAGGCTCGCCGGCATCATGCGCTTGTCGAACAGAGTGCGGCCATAGCGCGCCATGATCGCGTCCAGCAGCGAGAAATCCGAGGCGTAGGCGAGCGCACACATGTGCAGCGCCGGATCGTCAGGCAGCGTCGCCGCGGTCTTGATCCAGACATGGATGCGGCCGTCGTCGATCTTCTGGCCGAAATAGCGGCCGAGCTCGACCGGGCGCAGCTCGATCGGACGATCGGATTCATAATAGCGGCGGATGAACTCCGGCATCTCCTTGAACATCGGCTGCTTCGCCACCTCCTCCGCCGTGAGCTTCTCCGGCGGTGGCACGTCGGGCATCTTGTCCTGATGGTCGAACGCGCTCTCCTCCTCGGCATGGAACGAGACCATGATCGAGAAGATCGCGTTGCCGTGCTGGATCGCGGTGACGCGGCGGGTCGAATAGCTCTTGCCGTCGCGCAGGCGTTCGACCTGGTAGATGATCGGAATCTGCGGATCGCCCGGCAGGATGAAATAGCAATGCAGCGAATGCGGCAGGCGCCCCTCGACGGTGCGGCAGGCCGCGACCATCGCCTGCCCGATCACCTGACCGCCGAACACGCGCTGCCAGCTGGTCTTCGGACTGTTGCCGCGGAACAGGTTCACCTCGAGCTGCTCGAGGTCGAGGATCGAAATCAGGTCGATCAGGCTTTTGGACATGGACACAGCTCTCTGAGTCGTCATTCCGGGATGCGCCGGAACGGCGCAGGCCCGGAATGACACGATGGGGGCCGTTCCGCCCTCGTTTCACCGCACTGTTTCGCCCAGCTCAAGTCTGCTAGCAAGACCGAGAATTGACCGGGAATTTGGGTATGTCGGTACAGGGTAGCATTGTCATTGGTGGCGGCGCGTTTGCTGGCCTCGCGCTGGCCCTGGCCCTGCGCCAGGGGCTCGGGCCCGAGATTCCCGTCATCGTGGCCGATCCCGCGCTTGGCACCCGGCCGAGCCGCGATCCCCGCGCCACCGCGATCGTGGCCGCCTGCCGCCGCCTGTTCGAGGCGCTCGGCGCCTGGGACGAGGTCAAGAGCGAGGCGCAGCCGATCCTCGACATGGTCGTCACCGATTCCAAGCTGGAGGACGCCACCCGTCCGGTGTTCCTCAACTTCGCCGGCGACGTCGCGCCGGGCGAGCCCTTTGCGCATATGGTCGAGAACCGCCGCCTGATCGACGCGCTGACGGCGCGTGCGGAAGCCGAGGGCATCGATCTTCGGGCCACCACCGTCGCCTCCTACGACGCGCGTCCCGAAGGCATCGATGTGACGCTCGGCGATGGCAGCGTGATTGCGGCCAGCCTGCTAGTCGCCGCCGACGGCGCGCGGTCGAGGTTGCGCGAGCGCGCCGGCATTCCAACCCATGGCTGGGAGTACGACCAGGCCGGCATCGTCGTCACCGTCGGCCACGAGCGCGACCACGAGGGCCGCGCCGAGGAGCACTTCCTGCCGGCAGGCCCGTTCGCGATCCTGCCGCTCTCGGGCAAGCGCTCCTCGCTGGTGTGGACCGAGCGCCGGGCCGAGGCCGCGCGCATCGTGGAGCTCGGCGAGGAGGAGTTTCACGCCGAGCTCGAGCAGCGCTTCGGGCTGCATCTCGGCGAGGTGAAGGCGCTCGACAAGCCGCGCGCGTTCCCGCTGTCCTATTTCGTCGCGCGCTCCTTCATCGCCACCCGCCTCGCGCTGGTCGGCGATGCCGCCCACGTCATCCACCCCATTGCGGGCCAGGGCCTCAACATGGGGCTGAAGGATGTCGCGGCGCTGGCCGAGGTCGTCGTCGATGCCGCGCGGCTCGGCATGGATATCGGCGCAGCCGACGTGCTCGAGCGCTACCAGCGCTGGCGCCGCTTCGACACCATGGCAATGGGCGTTGCCACCAACTCGCTGAACTTGCTGTTCTCGAACCAATCGACGCTGCTGCGCACGGTCCGCGACATCGGCCTCGGCCTCGTCGACCGCGCCCCGCCGCTGAAGAACCTGTTCATCCGCCAGGCCGCCGGACTCACCGGCGAGGTGCCAAGATTGTTGAAGGGCGAGGCGTTGTAGCGGCGAATCGCGAGTAGCGATTGGCGAGTAGGTCCATTCGCTATTCGCTACCCCCTATTCGCTCACATTCAATCGATCTTGCGCGCCTCTTCCGGCAGCATGATCGGGATGCCGTCGCGAATCGGATAGGCGAGCTTGGCGCTGCGCGAGATCAGCTCTTGCCTTGCAGCATCGAACTCCAGCGGGCCCTTGGTCAGCGGGCAGACGAGAATCTCCAGCAATTTGGGATCGACGCTGGCTTCGGGACGTTCGGTGGGCGCGTTCATTGGGGTCTCCGGCGATCGGCTGCCTCTAGCACAGAATTTCCCGCCCGCCCATCGCGGGGCTCAAGCCGTGACCATCGTGAAGACCTCGTCGAGCAGGGCCTGGAGCCGGGCTGCCGGGATTGGCGCGCCCGACAGGGCAAAGCCGAGAAACGTCCAGTAGAGAATCTGTGCGCGGGCCTGCGCCGTCGCCGCCCCGAGCCCACGCTTCGCCAGCAGCTGTTCGATATAGTCGAGCCTGCGGCGGTCGATTGCGCGCACGGCTGCTTGCGCCGCCGCGTCGAAGGCCGCCCAGTTGCGCACCGCGCGTTCGAGATCGAGCCGCGCGCCGAACGAGCGCCGCAGCAGCGCCTGCAGCGGCTCGTCGCCGGCGGCCTCGACGTCGGCGATGATCTGCTCCGCCGCGATCTCGCGCCAGCGCTTCAGCACGGCGGCGTGGAACGCACCGAGGTCGGCGAAATGCCAATAGAAGCTGCCGCGCGACACTCCCATGGCCCTTGCCAGCGGGTCGGCCTTGAGCGCGGTGAAGCCGCTCTTGGCGAGCGCCTTGAGGCCTTCCTTGATCCAGTCGTCGGCGGAGAGCTGGTCGGTCATGTCGGGGTCCCGGGATTTGACCATACACTAATGTATTGACAGCCCGACGCAAGCGGGTGCATGACCGTACATCACTGTATGGAGATATGCCCATGCGCGACCTGCTCCTGCAATGTTCCGGCCTCGCGGCGATCGCGATCGCGCTGATCCACGGCATGCTCGGCGAGACCAAGGTGTTCACGCATGCCCGCATCGAGCCGCCGCGCCTGCGCGTGTTGATCCGCCTGGTGTGGCAGGCCGGCACGGTGGCGTGGATCGGCGGCGGCGTGCTGCTGCTCGCCGCGCCCGGGATGGAGTCGAACCCTGCCCGGCACTGGATCGTCGCCACCTTCGCGGTCGTGTTCGGCTTTGCGGCCTTGGCCAACGCCCTTGCGACGCGCGGTCGGCATTTCGGCTGGGTTGGCATGAGCTTCGTCGTGGCGCTCGCCGTGGCCGGCTACTAGCGGCCGTACCTGGACCGCGAGGCTGCAGCGGCGGTCTAGGCCGCGTTGCGCCCGGACAGCGTTCGCTCACATTAGAACCGATCTAAGGCGACCGATTAGAACTTATCTAAGATCATCGACGCGCATACCGGATTGACTTCATCTCCCCCTTTGCTTCCTTCGACGCGGCTCGCGTAGCGCGCACGGCAGAGGAGAAGATGTTCGTGAAGGTCATTCGTGTTGTTGCCATCGCACTGACGATCGGGATGGGCATGGGGTCGGCGGCCATGGCCGACGGATTCAAGAACTGCACAAAGCTCGACAAGGCGTCGTGGAAGCCGGCCAGCGAAGCCGAAGCCAAGGCCAAGGCCCTGGGCTACGAGGTGCGGCGCTCCAAGATCGAAGGCTCATGTTACGAGGTCTACGGCGTCAAGGAAGGCAAGCTCTACGAGCTGTTCTACAGCCCCGAAGACCTCAGCCTGAAGCACACGATCGCCAAGTAAACAGGCAAGCAAATTGTCAAGCAGGCCGTGAAAGAGGCTGCGCGGATTGATCTGCCCAAGGCAGGGCTCGAGGATGGTCTTCGCTTGATTGAGGAAGCGATCCCGCAAGCGCGCGGGGCGTCCGACAGGGCCCCTGCGGATCGAACCGCTTCGCGGACGGTTTTGGTCTGGGACCTGCCGCTGCGCCTTTGGCACTGGAGCCTCGCGGCCTGCGTTCTGACCGCGTGGTTCACGCCGACCGTCCATGATCGGCTTCACCGCTTCGTCGGCTATGCGGTGCTTGGGCTCCTCGCCTTCCGGCTCGTCTGGGGCTTCTGGGGAAGCCGCTATTCGCGTTTCCGCATGATGAGGGCCAGGCTGCGGGCCGCGCCAAGCTATCTCTGGAATTTGCGCCGCGGCATCACCGGCCGCTATATCGGGCTCAATCCGGCCGGCACGGTGATGCTGGTGGCGCTGCTGGTCTCGCTGGCCGTTTCGGCGATCACCGGCGCGATGTCGGTCACCGTCACGTTCTTCGGCGTCTGGTGGGTCGAGGACACCCACCATTATTCGTCGGACGCGGTCATCGTCCTGGTCGTGCTGCATGTGGTGGGCGTGCTGCTGATGGGGATTCTCCAGCGCGAGAATCTGACCCGCGCGATGCTCACCGGCCGCAAGCACATTCGCAATCGTCCCTAGAGATTCCCCTCCACTCATTCCGTGGCGCTTTCCGGCGCGGCGCCGTCGCGCGCCGGTGGTCGGCAAAGTTCAAATTGCGCCGATGAGCTTAATGCGTCGATAAGCATCCAATCAGTCACGGCACAAAATCAACGCGATTGGCCCGTTTCTAAATCGGCGATGTTGCCGAGGGAGCGGCTTGGATGTTTCGCGTCTTGTCTTGTCTTACGGTCGAGCATGATCTTCGGCTCGTCGTGCTCGCTGGTCTGGTCTGCTTCGTCGCCAGCATCGTCGCGGTCAGTATCTTCCATCGTGCGATCGCGGCGCGCGCAAGAACGCGCCTGATCTGGATCGCGATCGCCGGGGCCGCCATCGGCTACGGCATCTGGGCAACGCATTTCGTCGCCATGCTCGCCTACGAGCCGGGCGTTGCGACCGGCTACGGCATCGTGCTGACGTCACTTTCGCTGGCCACCGCAATGTTTCTGACGTCGGTCGGCTTCGGCGTCGCGGCCGGCGATTCCGGCCGGTGGCGCCCGGGGACAGGCGGCATCATCGTCGGCGGCGGCATTGCCAGCATGCACTATCTCGGAATGTGGGCGCTCGAAGTGCCCGGCCGCGTCGCGTGGTCGCTGGATCTCGTGCTCGTCTCGATCGTTCTCGGCATGTGCTTCGGCCATGCCGCCCTGGCTGTCGCGATCAAGTATCGGAACTACCAGGGCACGCTCGCGGCGGCCGTCCTGCTGACGCTTGCCATCATGTCGCATCACTTCACGGCGATGGGTGCGGTGCATATCACGCCGGATCCCACGCGCGCGACCAGCGCCCTGTCGCTGTCTCCGGCCGTTCTCGCGCTTGCGATCGCCGGTGTCGCGCTGTCCGTGCTGGGGATGAGCCTGATCGGCGTGCTGGCCGATCGCCGCCTGGCAAGCAGAACCGCCAAGTTCGAAGAGATCATCAGCCAGCTTTCGGTCGCCCGTCAGCAGCTCGAAGATTCCCAGCGGGAATTGCAGGAGCAGACGCTGAGGCTCGACACGGCCATCAACCACATGGTCGAGGGCCTTTGCATGTTCGATGCCGAGAAGCGGCTCGTCATATGCAACGAGCGCTACGCCCGACTGTACCGGCTGCCGCCGGAGCTGTTGCGCGCGGGAACCGCGCACCGCGACATCATCCGGCATCGCATCATGAACGGCATACTCGACGGCGATGCCAGCGATTTGGCCGCCGAACGGCAGATCGCCAAGCTCGATGCATTGCCGGTCCATGCGGTTTCGAGCCGGATCGACGCGTTCGCCGACGGCCGGCTGATCTGCGTGACGCGGCAGCCGATGGCCGGCGGCGGCTGGGTGGCCACGCATCTCGACGTCACGGAGCAGCGCCGGTCCGAAGCCAAGATCACCTATATGGCGCAACACGACGCCCTGACGGAGCTGCCGAACCGCGTCCTGCTCAGAGCGCGCTTGGAGCATGCTCTGGCCGACACGCGTGACGGAAATCTCCATTTGGCGGTCCTGATGCTCGACCTCGATCGATTCAAGGAGATCAATGACACGCTCGGACATCCGGCAGGCGACTCGCTGCTGCGTTCAGTCGCGGCCCGTTTGCAGGATTGCGGCAGGGAGACCACGTTCATCGCTCGACTGGGCGGCGACGAATTCGCCGTCGTCGACTACGTGACAAGCCCGGCCATGGACGCGGCGGCCTTGGCCGAGGCGATCAAAGGCGCGCTCTGCGAACCGTTTGATCTCGGCGATCACCAGGTCATCGTGGGCACCAGCATCGGAATCGCCATTGCGCCCCGCGACGGGACCGATTCAGACACGATCCTCAAGAGCGCCGATCTCGCCCTCTACGCGGCGAAGGGCGGCGGACGCGGCGCATTCCGTTTCTTCGAGCCGGAGCTCGATCAGCGCATGCACGTCCGCCGCAACCTGGAAAAGGATCTGCGCAAGGCGCTGGCGCGGGGCGAATTCGAGCTCCATTACCAGCCGTTCGTGGCTGTGGAGAGCGGACGAATCTGCGGCTATGAGGCGTTGTTGCGGTGGCATCACCCCGAGCGCGGTCCGGTGTTGCCGGGCGAGTTCATTCCGCTCGCGGAGGAAACCGGCCTGATCCTGCCCATCGGCGAATGGGTCCTGAGGACCGCCTGCGCCGAAGCAGCCAAGTGGCCCTCCGATCTGAAGATCGCGATAAACCTGTCTCCCGCGCAATTCAGAGGCAGGGAGCTCGTCGCCTCGATTGTCGGCGCATTGGCAAATTCGGGAATTGCCTCGAACAGGCTTGAGCTCGAGGTCACCGAGACCGTCATCATGCACGACAGCGGGGCTGTATTCGCCGCGCTCGGCCAATTGCGCAAGCTCGGCGTGCGGATCGCCCTCGACGATTTCGGCACCGGCTATTCGTCGCTGAGCTTCCTGCAGAAGTTCCCGTTCGACAAGGTCAAGATTGATCGCAGCTTCGTCAGCGAGCTCGCCAGCACGACGGAAGAATCCCATCGGATCGCGCGCGCAGTGGTCAGATTCGCCACCAGCCTCGGCAAGACATCCACGGCCGAGGGCGTCGAAACCGCCGAGCAGCTGGCCATCCTGCGCGAGGAGGGCTGCGCCGAGGCGCAGGGCTATTATTTCAGCCGGCCGCTGCAGGCCTCCAGGATCGCGCCACCGGCGCAGCGCAAGGCGGAAGCGGCCATCCACGCAGCCTGAAGCGCACTGCGGTCAGGCTGAACGCCGTCCCCTCACTGCAGCGGCGGATCGCCGCTGGTGCGCTTCTTGGCGAGATCCATCTCGGTGACGGCGATCAGGATCTCGGCGCGGGTCTTCAGGTCGGGCGCTTCCAGCATGGCCTGCTTCTCGGCGGGGCCATAGGGCGACATCATCGCCAGCGCGTTGACGAGCGCCTCGTTGGGCGCGCTTTCCACGCCCTCCCAGTCGACCTTGAGATTGTTGGCTTTCAGGAAATCCGCCAGCACGGCCAGCAGTGCCTCGCGGTCGACCTCCTCCTCGCCCATGCGCGCTGTGAAGTCGTTGGCGAAGGCGAAGAAGTCCACCTTGCACTGCCGGTAGGCGGTGAGCACGTCGAGCTCCTCGATCACCTTGAAGCGCGAGACGCCGGTGAGCTCGAGGATGTAGCGGCCGTCGCCGGATTCGGCGAGCTGGGTGATGCGGCCGACGCAGCCGACCCGGAACAGCGTCGGCTTGTCGGAATCCTTCGGCGAGTGCGCGACGTCGGGCTGGATCATGCCGATCAGGCGATGGCCGTCGCGGAAGGAATCATCGACCATCGCGAGGTAGCGCGGCTCGAAGATGTTGAGCGGCATCTGGCCGCGCGGCAGCAGCAGCGCACCCGGCAGCGGAAACACCGGAATGATCTCCGGGAGGTCGGCGGGGCCGCGATATTCGATATTGATCGGCATCTGCCCGGTCCCCCTGCCCTTGCTAGTGCATGATCCGGATCCGGAGGACCCCGTCGGCGCGAAGTGTGCAGCGGTTTTCCGAACAGATCATGCTCAAAACAGGGCCTTACGAAAACAGGATCGTCGACAAGCGCTTGCGCCCCTCGACGGTTGCATCATCCGTGCCGCCCCACGCCTCGAAGAACTGCACCAGCTGCTTGCGGGCACCGTCATCGTTCCATTTGCGGTCACGCTTGACGATCTCGAGCAGCTGCGCGGTGGCAGCAGTGCGGTCGCCTTTCGCGTTGAGCGCGGTCGCCAGGTCGAATCGGGCCTGATGATCGAGCGGGTTTGCGGCGACTTTCTGTTCCAGCTCGGCGACCGGTCCGAGCGACTGCGCCTGCTCGGCGAGATCAATCGTGGTCTGCACGGCCTTCACCGCCGGGTCGTTGCGCTTGGATTCCGGCACCATGGCCAGCGTCTGCTTGGCCTGCTCCATCGCGCCGGAGACGGCGTAGCACTTCGCAAGGCCGGCCAGCGCTGCGATATTGGTCGAATCGTGCTGGAGCGCTTCGGCATAGATCTGCGCTGCCGCAGCGACGTCGCCCTCGGCGAGCACCGCCTCGGCCTCCTGCACGATCTCGGCGACGTTGACCTCGCCCGGCGCGACGACGCCCTTCGTGAGCTTTTCGATGAAGGCATTGAGCTGGCTCTCGGGCACCGCACCCATGAAGCCGTCGGCCGGCTGGCCGTTGACGAAGGCGATCACGGCCGGGATCGACTGGATGCCCATCTGGCCGGGGATCGCCGGGTGCTGGTCGATGTTCATCTTGACCAGCTTGACCTTGCCCTTGGCCGCCCTGACGGCCTTTTCCAGCACGGGGGTGAGCTGCTTGCAGGGGCCGCACCATTCCGCCCAGAAATCGATCAGCACCGGCTGGCGCTTCGATTCCTCGATGACGTCCTTCACGAAGGTCTGGGTGGTGGTGTCCTTGATCAGATCGGCGGCGGCCGGGTTTGCGGCTCCGTTACCCTGGTCGATGATCGTCACGGGATCCCCTTGTCTGATGTCCGGAATGGCGGTTCTTTAGCACGCCGCCGCTTCCTCTGCTGCGCTGTCGGCTCCTAGATTGGGCCGAATGGGCCGAATTTCAATCCATCGCGGCTGATTCGGCGGTTCCGGAGCGTTTTCGGGCTGTTTGGCCGCATCAGGGGTCGATATTGGGCCCCCGGATTGCGCATCTAGGCCGCCGGTAGCTGTTGCATTCCCCTCCCGCTTTTGGCATACGACAGCCGTTGCCGGCGCGTCACGCGACCGACACAGGATGCGGGTGTAGCTCAGTGGTAGAGCACGACCTTGCCAAGGTCGGGGTCGAGGGTTCGAGCCCCTTCGCCCGCTCCAATTTTTCCCAGAGCATCCAGCTGATCCGGACAGAAACGTGGTTCGCCACGCCGCCGGGGGCTGACTTGGGTTTGCAATGACGATCCTGGTTACGGCAGCGCGGGTCCCCTCGGAGGGGCCTTCTCCGGCGCCGCGGGTTGCGGAATCGACCCCGCTAAGTTTCTCAAATTTGCAAAAGTGGGTTCAGACTGTTGACGATTTGCCTATATCGATGGTGCTGTGGACTGCTGAAGCGAAGTGAGCATCCGGACGCCCCATAATGGCCAGAAGCGCTGAAGCATTAGTAGAAGCTCCCCTTCTGAGATGGGCGAGGGAAACCGCCGGCCTAACCAGGGAGGAGGCGGCGCGGTCGCTGCAAACGACCGACAAAAAGGTCTTGGCCTGGGAAGGCGGCGACGAGCGTCCCAGCATGCCGCAGCTCCGCAAGATGGCCGCTGTGTACAAGCGGCAACTCAGCGATTTCTATTTGCCTACGCCGCCTGAAGAAGGTGCGCTACCCCACGACTTCAGGCGGCTGCCCGGTGACGGGGTCTTCCACTACGGCCGCGCGATCCGCTTTCAGCTTAGGCAGGCGCGCATTCGCCGAGAACTGGCTCTTGATTTTGCGGAAGAGCAGGACATACCGGTCGCGGAGCTGCCCAAGGTGGCCAAGACTGTTGACGCCGAAGGCTTGGGCAGCGAAATACGTAAGTTGCTAAAGGTTTCTGAGGCGGAGCAGCGCTCATGGCGAGACCCGCGCAAGAGCTACAACGCTTGGCGTTCGCGCGTTGAGGATGCCGGCGTTCTCGTGTTTCAGGTGACGGGTGTGTTGCCGTCGGAAATGCTTGGGTTCTCGTTAACAGAGCGCCCACTTCCGATCATAGGCATCAATCGCAAGCTCGCCCCGAACGGGCGCACCTTCACTCTTTTGCACGAATTTGTTCACGTTCTGCTCGGGGAGAGCAGTCTGTGCGACATTGAGGAGAATTTTGCGCGGCCTCCTCAAGAGCAGGCCATGGAAGTTTTCTGCAATGCCGTAGCGGCGGCGACCCTTGTGCCGCGAGACGCGCTCTTGGCTGATGCACTAGTGAAGACGCACACGCAGCCCCGCGAATGGGATGACGAAGAGCTGGACTCCATCGCGCGGAACTTCGGCGTCAGCAAACACGTGGTATTGCGCCGGCTGCTGACTTTTGGCCGAACCACTCGGACGTTCTATGCATCGCGCGCCGTGTCTTGGCGAGTGTACGAGCCTACCTCGGTTAAGGAAGATGCAGACTTTAAGCGAAACATGCCGCAGGAGGTCGTCAGCGATCTGGGGCGACCGCTCGTCAAAATGATTGTTGAGAGCTATTTGAACGCGAACCTTTCTCTGAGCGATGCCTCCCGGTATTTGGGCTTACGGGCAGGACAAGTAGCGAGGGTTCGAGAGCTTGTTTTTCGGAGCTAAGCATTGGCCGGTCCGAAAACGATCTATGTCATCGATACGAGCTCAATAATCAAATGGCATGTGGAGGAGTATCCGCCGTCGATCTTCGAGAAGCTTGTCTATCGTATTGAAGAGCTAATCGTCCAAGGACGTCTGAAGTCGCCGCGGGCGGTTTTCGACGAGGCCCGTCCTGGTGACGATTGCCACGATTGGTGTAAGAATCAAACAGATCTTTTTGTCGAGGAATCCACGTCCGTACAGACGATTGTTCGGGAGCTGATGAAGACGCACCATAACACTAAAAAACCACATAAGGGAATAAGCGGAGCGGACCCGTTCGTCATCGCAATGGCTAAGGACGGCGGTCAGCATTGGAAGGTCGTCGCGGACGAGCACCCCGGTAGCGCAGAGAACCGGAAGATTCCCTATGTCTGCAATGCGGAAAGTGTCGAGTGCATCACCTTCAAGGGAATGATCCTCTCTGAAGGTTGGAAATTCTAGCGGACGTCTTGTAGACGAAGCCTACTTTGGTTGGCTCGCCTTCGCTACGTCGACAAATGCAGAAGATGCGAGGGATGCAGCATCATCTGCTGTGCCGCCGCCGAACATCCAACGATCAATGATGTTCTGTTCGGCGTTGACTTGCCGGATCATCGCATAGGCAATACGGAAAAGTTGCGCCCAATCGGATTGAGCGCTCATCCGTCACGCCGCGAGTGGGTAGGATTGTCCCGAAAATTCGGCAAAGGCCTTCGCTGCGGCAACCAGTTGGTCGTGGCTGATGCCATATGTCTCCGCGAATGCGATTTGCAGTTCGGGTTCAACGTCCCCGAAAAACGACGACATGGGACCGCAGGCCGCCTTCGCCGAAGCAGGGTCCAGCAGACAATGGACAAGCTCCTGCGCGTCTAGCTTCTTGCTATAGGGCGCATTCACAGTCGACAGAACTAGAACAGGGCTCTTCATCTGCGTCACTATCTCGGTACCCTGTCAATATAGGAGCGACTTGGGTGCATCACATTCCCCCCGATGGCCTTCGCAGTCAATTTGTTCTTTTTCCATTCGATCTGCACGGATAGATTTGCGGTAACGCCTCAATCGAATGGGCGTTTGCCGCCGGTGGGCGGGTGGGTTCAAATTGGTCTCAAATGGCAACTCTGGTCACCGGCAGTGCCGGCCATCTCGGTGAAGCCGTCATCCGCACCCTGCGTGGGCGCGGGTCGCCCGTGCGCGGGATCGATTTGAAGCCTTCGCCCTTCACCGATGCGGTGGGCTCGATCGTCGATGCCGGCTTCGTGCGGCGCCAGATGGACGGCGTCACGGCGGTGATCCACACCGCGACCCTGCACAAGCCGCATGTGGCGACCCACAGCAAGCAGGACTTTGTCGACACCAACGTATCAGGCACGCTCAATCTGCTTGAGGCGGCCGCCGCGGCCGGGGTGAAGAGTTTCGTCTTCACCAGCACGACCAGCGCGTTCGGCTCGCAGCTTCGGCCGGCGGCGGGACAGGCGGCGGTGTGGGTCACCGAGGACCTGCCGTCCGTTCCGAAAAATATCTATGGCACGACCAAGCTGATGGCGGAGACGCTGTGCGAGCTGTTCTTCCGTGAGCGTGGACTTCCGGTCGTGGTGTTGCGGACCTCGCGCTTCTTTCCGGAGGACGACGACGATCCCGCGATGCGGTCAGCCTATGCGCTGGACAACGCGCAGGCCAACGAGCTGCTCTATCGCCGGCTGGATATCGCGGACGCGGTGAGCGCCCATCTGCTCGCCGTCGAGCGCGCGCCCAACGTCGGTTTCGCCCGCTACATCATTTCGGCGACCAGCCCGTTCGAGCAGCGTCATCTCGCGGCGCTGGCGCGCGATGCTGCCGTGGTCGTGCGCGAACTCTATCCGGATTGCGCCCAGCTCTATGCGGCGCGCGGCTGGAGGCTCTTCCCCGAGATCGACCGCGTCTATGTCAACGAACGCGCGCGGCGCGAGCTGGGCTGGCGGCCCGAATTCGATTTCGCGCATGTGCTGCACAGCCTGCGCGCGGGGCGCGATTTTCGCAGTGCGCTGGCGCGCGAGATCGGGGCCAAGGGCTATCACGACACGGCGTTCGACGATGGACCCTACCCCGTCGCCGGTTGAGCGCCGCGATCGATATTTTGCTCGACGAGTCAAGCGCCTGCCGGGTCTCCCCTGAGCGGAGCGACTTGCGCCGTTCTACTGTGCATGGGGTTGTTTTCGCATTTTTTGTAGCGCCGCTCGCCTGGGCCGCGAACGAGGCGCGCGCCGCCTTGATTCCGCATCGCAGCGACAGCGCCCCCGCCTCGCGCTTGGCCTCGTTGACATTCCGTCTCAATTTTTGCGCGGCGCAACCGCGGTGAACGCGCCGCGCTTCTCAGCGCCCGCAGATGTGCTAACCTTTTTGCGTCTGTCGTTCCGACCGACCCAAAACTTCGCCTCTCGACTAGCAAAAGAAAATAATGCGCAGCTCCTAGGGGCTGCCTTAGGGGAGTGACGCGATGAGATTCCACCGATCCGTCTTTCAATCCGTTCTGGCGCTTGCAGCGGCTGCTCTCCTCGCGGGGACCAGCGCCGGCAACGCGCAGCAGCAGGACAAGAACCGGGCACTGAAGAAATACGAATCCGGCACCAAGGAGTTTTGGACCCATCCGCCGGATGACTGGTTCCTGGGCGATGAGACCGAGGCGCAGAAGGGCCTTGCGCCGCCCTCGGGTCCGCCGACCGGCGCCTCCGATGCCGAGCTCGCCAACATCGTCAAGAAGATCAAGCTGCCTCAGGGCTTCAAGATCGAGGTCTACGCCTCGGGCGTGCTCGCGGCGCGGCAGATGGCCTGGGGTAACAAGGGCACCCTGTTCGTCGGCTCGTTCGGCCTCGGCAACGTCTATGCCATCAAGGACAATGGCGGGAAGAAGGAGGTCAAGACCATCCTCAAGGGGCTGAACATGCCCACCGGGCTCGCCGTCAGGGACGGCGCGCTCTACGTCATCGCGGTCGACAAGCTGATCCGCTACGACGACATCGAGAACAAGCTCGACAATCCCGGCGACGGCAAGGTCGTCTATGACGACATGCCGTCCTATGCCGCGCATGGCTGGAAGTACATCGCGGTCGACAAGGAAGGCTGGTTCTTCCTGCCGTTCGGGCCGCCCTTCAACATCGGCATCCCGCCGACCAGCGTCTCGCAGATCCGGCGCGTCGATCCCAAGACCGGCAACGCCGAAATCTGGGCGCTCGGCGTGCGCAACTCGGTCGGCGGCGACGTCGATCCGCGCACCGGCAAGCTCTGGTTCACCGAGAATGCCCGCGACTGGATCAGCGATGACCTGCCCTCGGACAAGCTGAACATGATCAACCGGATCGGCGAGCATTTCGGCTATCCCTATTGCCACCAGGGCAATCTGCCCGACGACAAGTTCGCGATGGGCCACAAGTGCTCCGAGTTCACGCCGCCCGTGCTGAATCTCGGCGCCCATGTCGCCCCGCTCGGCATGAAGTTCTATACCGGCGATCAATTCCCCGCCGAGTACAAGAACAACATCCTGATCGCCGAGCACGGCTCCTGGAATCGGCACAAGTACCAGGGCGCGCGCATCGTGCGCGTGATCGTCGGGCCCGATGGCAAGAACCCGAAGCGGGAGATCTTCGCCTCCGGTTGGCTCGAGGGCGACCAGGGCTATCTCGGGCGACCCAACGACATCATCCTCGCCAAGGACGGATCGATCCTCGTCGCCGACGATTGGGCCGGCGCGATCTATCGCATCAGCTACAGCAAGAAGTAGCGCGCATACGACACGAGGCTGCGGTGCCGGAAGGGCCGCAGCCTCGTTTGCTTCAAGCCCATCCCATCGTTCCGGATTGCGCGCCAGCGCAAGTCCGGAACCCATGACCCCGAGCCGTGGTTATGGATCCAGGGCGCGTGCTCCGCACGCGCCGGAAGCGACGCACTTGATCAGATCGGAATTCCCTCATGCGCCGGCCGTTCATCTCGCACGCAATCAGCGCGCTTGCACTCCTGACGCTCGGTGCCGTGCCGGCAGGTGCTGCCGATAATTCCGCGATCAAGGCGAAGGCCTCCGCCTGCGCCGGCTGTCACGGCGAGAACGGCATTTCGCAGACCGAGAACGTCCCCTCGCTCGCCGGGCAGCCCGATCAGTTCATCCAGTGGCAGCTCGTGTTCTTCCGCGCCGGCGCGCGCAAGAACGAGCAGATGAAGCCGATCGCGGAGGAGATCACCAACGAGGACATCCGCAGTTTCGGTGCCTATTTCTCGCAAATGGCGCCGCCGAAGGGTCCGGAGGACAAGGATCCGGATCTGTCGGAGAAGGGCGCGCAGGTTGCCGCCGGCCGCCGCTGTGCCTCGTGCCACACGGACAGCTATGCCGGCACCAAGGCCGTGGCGCGGCTCGCGGGCCAGCGCGAGGAATATCTGGTCAAGGCGCTGCACGACTACAAGGCCGGCCAGCGCATCGGCAACGGCGTCGCTGCGATGGTCGATGTTGCCTATCGCATGAGCGACGAGGAGATCACCGCGGTCTCGCACTATCTCGCGCATTTGAAGTAGCGCGGGGCTGGTTGCGGCAAACGCAGCTCGTCATCCCCGGGGCGCGCAAAGCGCGAGCCCGGGATACCGAGTGTGTAGCTGCAGCTACCCCGCCCGCTGCTTCTCATACGCCTTCAAATGCGTGTAGGCGATGCGCAACTTGGGCACCGGCACCTTGGCGGCGTCGGCGCGCGCGATGAGGTCGCCGATGACGTGATCGGCCTCGACCGGCAGGCCGGCCTTGATGTCGCGGAACATCGAGGCCGTCATGGGCGAGCCCTCGGTGGTGAGGTTGCCCTTCACACGCTCGAAGAACGGGCCGCCCGGCGGATAGCCCGAGGCCGCCGCGATCGCGCTGGTCTCATCCAGCATGCCGAGCAGGAAATCTCGGCCGCCGGGCGCTGCGAGGATGTTGCCGACGGAGGTCCGCATCAGGCTGGTGGATGCCGCCAGCGAGGCGAGGAACACCCACTTCTCCCACATGTCCTGCATGATGTTCTGGCTGGCGGCGGCGCCGGTAATGCCGCTCTTGAAGGCCTCGTCGATCGCCTTGACGCGATCGGACAGCTTTCCGTCGCGCTCGCCGTAGCTGATCGCCTGCATCGGCTGGAGCTGCACCACCTCACGCTGCTCGTTCAAGGTCGCGGCGATCGCGCAGAGGCCGCCGAGCACGCGCTCCTTGCCGAACTTGGCGTCGAGGATGTCGAGATGCTTCATGCCGTTCAGCATCGGGATGATCGCGGTGTTCGGCCCGACGGCGGCCGCGAACGACTTGATGGCATCGTCGAGATCGAACGCCTTGCAGCTGAGCAGCACGACGTCGAACTTGTCCTTGAGCGCGTCGGCCTGCACGGTCGGCGGATTCTTCAGGGTCACGTCGCCATTCGGGCTCTTGATGACGAGCCCGGCGCTGGCGAGCTCGCCGGCCCGGCGCGGCCGGACCAGGAAGGTGACGTCGCGGCCGGCCTGCAACAGCCTGCCACCAAAATAGCCGCCGATGGCGCCGGCGCCGACCACGAGGATACGCATGCGAGAGCTCCGTTGAACGAGGCGAATGGCGGGTACGGAATAGCGAATAGGGTGAGAGGCCGCAAATCACGAGTCACAGTTTCACGACTCGCTATTCGCCATTCCCTATTTGCCCCGTTCCAGCACCATCTCCTCGACCTCGCGGAGCTGTTCCTTGCCAAAGAACATCTCGTTGCCGACAAAGAAGGTCGGCGAGCCGAACGCGCCGCGCACGACCGCCTCCTCGGTGTTCTTGATCAGCTTGGCCTTCACCTCGGGTTCCTGCGCGCGGGTCAACAGCTTCTGGACATCGAGGCCGGAGGACGCCAGCGCCTTCGCCGCGACTTCAGGATCGTCCATCTTCTTCGGCTCGCGCCACATGTGGTGGAAGGCGGCCTCGACATAGGCCTCAAACACGCCTTCCGCTTGCGCCGCGATCGCCATGCGCATCAGATTCAGCGTGTTGACGGGAAAGTGCGGATTCCAGACATAAGGCTGGACCTTGAAGCGCCTGATGAAGCGCTCGGTCTCGACCTGCTGGAATTCACGCTTGTTCTTGATGCCGGCGAGGGTCTCGGCCGGCGACCTGTTGTTAGTCGACTTGAAGATGCCGCCGAGCAGGATCGGGACGTATTCGAACCTGACGCCGATGCGCTGCTCGATCGCGGGAATCGCGAGATGGCTGAGATAGGCGTTCGGGCTGCCGAAATCGAACAGGAACTGCGGGGCAATGCGGGTCAAACTCACTCTCCCTGATCTAACTTCTTGATCTGGCTTTTTTCTATTGTGGCGCAGGGCGCGCCACAGGTCTACCGTTTAATGATGATCATAATACTTTGAGCGTCAGATCAGACGCCGGATCGCGCGCTTGCGCCAGACCGTGAGGTAATAGCCCATCTGCAAGACGAACATGGCGCAGAACACGATGGGATAGGCGGCCCATACGCCCTCAAGGCCGATCGTGCGGCTCAGGATCACCGCGGCGGGCAGCTCAATCGCGACGATGGCGAAGATCGAGAGCAGCATCGGCGTCAGCGCGACGCCCGCTGCACGCATGGCCCCGGAATACACAATGGCCAGGCCGAACGGCACCGAACTCCACAGGGCGATGTCGAGCAGGTCTTTCGCCAGATCGAGCACGGCGGCGTCGGTGATGAAGATGCCGAGGATGGCACGCGGCGCCAGATAGATCAGCGCCACCAGCCCGCCGGTCAGGACGAGGTTGAAAGCGAGCCCGGTGCGCACGATGCTGTCGAGCCGGGTTCTGTCGCCGCCGCCGACAGCCTGCGCGCCGAGGATCGAGACGGCGATCGAAATCGACATCGCCGTGAACTGCGTGTAGCCCATCACCTGGTTGACGGCGCCATAGGCCGCCGTGGCGTCCGACCCGAAGCCGTTGACCAGGCCGAGCAGGACCAGCTCCGCGATCGCCATCACCACCATGCCGATGGCGCTCGGCAATCCGATGCCGAGAATCTTGCCGAGCATGGCGCGGTTGAGCCGCAGCTGACGCAGCAGGGCCGCGTCCGGCGCGAGCGCGTGCTTCTTCCGCAGCAGATAGACCGCGAGTGCAATCAAGGTGAGCGCGTTCGCGATCGCGGCCGCCCATGCCGGGCTGGCGACGCCGGCCGGCGGCAATCCGAACGACCCGCGGATCAGCATCGGGGTCAGGATCAGGCCGATCGCAGTCGACAGCGCCAGCGCCAGCAGCGGGGTCAGTGCGTCGCCGACGCCGCGGATCATCGCCGTCATCAGCAGGAAGACGAACCCGAGCGGCATGGTGAGCAGCATGATCCGCGCATAGGTGCTGGCAGAATCGAGGATGTCCGCGGGCGTGGCGAGCGCCATCATCAATTGACGGCTGAAGAGGCCGCCGATCAGCGCAACCGAAGTGGAGAGCAGAAGGCCGATCGCGAGCGTCGCGCCTGCGATGCTTCTGATCTTGTCGGGCTCGCCCGCGCCGAAGGCCTGGCCGATCAGGACGGTCGCCCCGGTGCTGAGGCCCATGACGAAGGCGAACAGGAAGAACATCACGGGAAAGAAACCCGAGACCGCCGCCAGCGCGTCGATGCCGATCATCTGGCCGAGATAGACGTTGCTGACGGTGCCGAACAGCGATTGCAGCGCGTTGCTCAGCATCAACGGCGCGAGGAAGCGGAGGAATGTCGTCCAGAGCGGTTTTGGGGCGGACATGGATCGGCCTTTCATCAGGGCGTACGAAGCCGTTGCCGCGCAAGGTGTGCGGCTCGGCCGTCGATGGAGGTTGTGAAGAGCGCCGCGCGGTTTACGCGCGGTCGCTGTAGGCGAGCTTGACGATGTGGTCGCGGATGTCGGCCGGCCAGTCGGCGATCAGTGCGGTGAAGCGCCGCCGGTCGTCTGCGAACAGCGCCCGCGACGCTTCCTCGAACCGCGGCAGATTGCCGGCCATGGTCGACATGAAGTGATAGGCCGCATCGCGCGCCTGCCGCTCGCGGTCCTTGTCGCCGCTGGCGCGCCTCGCCTCGTCGACGAGCTTGCGCAGCGCGACCGAGGCGCCGCCCGGCTGCGCGCCGAGCCACTCCCAGTGCCGCGGCAACAGCGTCACCTCGCGCGCGACGACGCCGAGCTTGGGCCGGCCGCGCCCGCGGGGCTCGCTCGGCGGCGTGCTCTCCTCGACCGGCGGCGGGACGAGCTTGGCCAGCCGCGCCAGCACCTCGCGATCGCCGCCACGCAGATCGAAATCGATCGATCGGCCCGTGGCATCCTCGAAGATGATGATGGCTTCATCCGGCCGAGGCGCCACCCGCTTGACGACAAGCGCGACTTCGCCGGCGGGTCCGGACACCAGGCGACGTGGTCCCTGGAAGGCGGTGAAAGTCCTATGCATTGAAATCATTGCCATATTGATGAGGCCAGGACCATTTAATACCCGGGTAAATTATAAAGGTCAATATACCCGGGTGAAAATATCCGCACCCCGGCTCGACATTGCGCCCCCGGGCTGGCACCAAAAGCGCCGCCGCACGACCGCGCCTCGCCACCATGCCTAGCCCTGGGGACCTCACCGATGCTGACCGTTCATCACCTCAATAATTCCCGCTCGCAGCGCGTGCTGTGGCTGCTCGAGGAGCTGGGCGTCCCCTACGAGATCGTGCGCTACCAACGCCAGCCCGACATGCGTGCGCCGAAGGAGCTGCGCGCCATCCACCCGCTCGGCAAATCGCCCGTCGTCACCGAGAACGGCAACACCATCGCCGAGTCGGGTGCGATCATCGAATATATCCTCGCGACCTACGGCAATGGCCGACTGATTCCGCCGCCTGATACACCGGAGCGGCTGCGCTTCACCTATTGGCTGCATTATGCCGAGGGGTCGGCGATGCAGCCGCTGCTGCTGAAGCTGCTGTTCACGCTGATGCCGAAGCGCGCGCCCGCGCTGCTTCGTCCGCTGGTGCGCAAGGTCTCGAACCAGGCGCTGACCACGGTGGTCAATCCGCAGCTCAAGCAGCACATGGACTATTGGGAAGGCGAGCTTGCCAAGAGCGAATGGTTCGCCGGCAACGAATTCACCGCGGCCGACATCCAGATGAGCTTTCCGCTCGAAGCTGCGCAAGCGCGCGGCGGGCTCGAACAGGGCCATCCCAAGGCAATGGCATTCCTCGAACGCATCCACGCACGGCCGGCCTATGCGCGTGCGCTGGAAAAGGGTGGGCCGTACGAGGTGGGGCGGTAAGCGAAGCGGTTACTGGCCGGCCGCTTCTGCGCCCCGCGTGCGGGGATCGGGCGCGCCAAGCGGCCCGTTCGGCGACACGAGAATCGAATTGGCCGATGTCTGCCCCATCGGCTCGACGATCGCATGGCCTCTCGCCTTCAGTTCGAGCAGCACATCCTCGGCAAAGCCGCGCTCGATCCGCACTTCGTCGGGCAACCATTGGTGATGCAGCCGTGGCGCCGCGACGGCGGCCGCGACATCCATCTTGTAGTCCAGGACGTTCACGATCACCTGCAGCACGCTGGAAATGATGCGGCTGCCGCCGGGCGAGCCCGTCACCAGCACCGGCTTGCCGTCCTTGAGCACGATGGTCGGCGACATCGACGAGAGCGGACGTTTGCCGGGTCCTGGCAGATTGGCCTCGAAGCCGACGAGGCCGTAGGCATTGGAGGCGCCGACCGCGGCGGTGAAATCGTCGAGCTCGTTGTTGAGCAGCACGCCGGTGCCGTCGGCAACGAGGCCGACGCCGTAGCTGAAGTTCAGCGTGTAGGTGTTACTGACCGCGTTGCCGCGGGAATCCACCACGGAGAAATGCGTGGTGTTGCTGCCCTCGCGCGGCGAAGGAGCCGCGGCTGCGAGCTCTTTCGACGGCGTGGCGCGATCGACCGCGATGCCGGAGCGCAGTTTGGCGGCGTAGTCCTTCGCGGTGAGCGTCTCGATCGGTGCGTTGACGAAGGCGGGATCGCCGAGATAGCGCGCGCGGTCCGCATAGGCACGCTTCATGGCCTCAATCAAGAGATGCAGGGATGCCGGCGATCCCTGCTTCAAATCGCCAAGCTGAAAGCCCTCGAGGATGTTGAGCGTTTCCACCAAGACGGTGCCACCGGACGAGGGCAGCGGCATCGACACGATGTCGTAGCCGCGATAGGTGCCGCGCACCGGCGCGCGGATCACGGCCTGATAGGCCTTCAAATCGGCCGGCGTCATGATGCCGCCGGCATCAGTCACGGCTTTGGCGAGCTTTTCCGCGACCGGTCCCTCATAGAAGCCGCGCGGTCCCTGTGCCGCGACGGCCGACAGCGTTTCGGCAAGGTCGCCCTGCATCAACCTGTCGCCCTCGCGAAGCGGCGTGCCGTCGGCCCGCGAGAAGATCTTGGCGGTCGACGGCCAGCGTGCCAGCCGCCGGTGCCAACCCGGCAGCGTATCGGCGATGTCGTCGCTAACGACGAAACCGTCGCGAGCGAGCGCAATCGCAGGCTCGAGCAATTGCGCCAGCGTGAACCGGCCCGAGCCGTACTTCTCCAGTGCCAGATTGAGTCCCGCGACCGTGCCGGGCACGCCGATGCCAAGGGCGGAATCCCGTGACTTCGCCGGATCGGGCTTGCCGTCGGCGCCGAGAAAGATCTGCGGCGTGGTCGCCGCCGGCGCCGTCTCGCGGTAGTCGATCGTGATGTCTTCGTTGCGGTCGGCGGAATGGATCACCATGAAGCCGCCGCCGCCGATATTGCCGGCACGCGGATAGGTCACGGCCATCGCAAAGCCGGTCGCGACGGCCGCATCGACCGCATTGCCGCCGCGCCGCAGGATCTCGGCGCCGACCTGCGCGGATATCTTCTCCTGCGCGACCACCATGCCGTGTTCGGCGGCAATGGCGCGCACCGTGCCGGGCGCGGCTGGAACATAGGCCTGTCGCGCATCCTGGGCAGTCGCGGCTGCGAGACCGAACGCCAGAGCGGCTATGACGGCGAAAAATGTCCGCCGTGTCGAATATGACGACATTATCAAACTTCCGCCGGGGCTTCGGACCGGTTCACACGCCTCGCCGCAATGCTATACGGTTTGGCCCAAGAGAGGCAAAACTGTTCGTGATGAGGCCTGCGTGATGACGACGATCGCCCCGGATGCGCGCATGGCCGATGCGCCGCGGACTTATCCGCCACGCGCCGCCGTCGTCAGCTGGATCTTCTTCGATTGGGCCGCGCAGCCCTATTTCACGTTGATCACGACCTTCGTGTTCGCACCCTATTTCGCCACCAGCGTTGCGCCGAATCCCGCCACCGGCCAGTCGCTATGGGCGTTTGCGATGGCATCGGCGGGCCTTGCAATCGCGCTGCTGTCGCCGGTGTTGGGAGCCATCGCCGACGCCGCGGGCCGCAGGAAACCATGGATAGCGGGATTCGGCACCGTGCTGGTGCTGGCATCGTGCACGCTTTGGATCGGCAGGCCCGGCGATGTCGCCGTCATTCCGTTGCTGCTCACCGCGGTTGCGCTCGCCAGCGTCGGTGCCGAGTTCGCCACCGTCTTCAACAATGCGATGATGCCGACCCTGGTGCCGCCGGAGCGGATCGGCCGGCTCTCCGGCACCGGCTGGGCGACCGGCTATGTCGGCGGCATCGTCAGCCTGATCATCGTGCTCGGCCTGCTCGCCGCCAATCCCGAGACCGGCCGCACGCTGCTCGGCCTCACGCCATTGTTCGGGCTCGATCCCGTGACGCATCAGGGCGATCGCGCCGCCGGGCCGCTGACCGGGCTGTGGTTCATCATCTTCGTGACGCCGATGTTCCTGTTCACGCCGGACTATCCGGCCAAGCGCCCGCTGCGCGAGGCGCTGCGCCAGGGCCTGTCGGAGCTCAGGCAATCGATCAAGCATCTGCCGAGGCAGAAATCGCTCGCGGCATTCCTGCTCGCCAACATGATCTACACCGACGGTCTGGTGTCGCTGTTCGCCTTCGGCGGCATCTATGCCGCCGGCACTTTCGGCTGGCACACGATCCAGATCGGCACCTTCGGCATCATGCTCGCGATCGCCGGCGCATTCGGCGCATGGTTCGGCGGTAAGCTGGATGATCGTCTGGGGCCGAAGCGCGTCATTGCCGGCAGCCTGCTGCTTCTCTTGCTGTCCGTGGCGGCGATCCTGCTGGTCGACAAGGACAGCGTGTTGTTCGTCAAGGTCGCGCCGCCGCAAGCGGGCGCGGGCTTGTTCTCGAGCGCGGCCGAGCGCGCCTATCTCGTGCTGGGCTGCTTTATCGGCGCGGCCGGCGGTCCGCTCCAGGCCGCCTCCCGCACGCTGCTGATCCACCTCGCACCGAAAGACCGCATCGCGCAGTATTTTGGACTGTTCGCGCTGACCGGAAAGGTGACGTCCTTCATCGGACCGCTCCTGATCGGAATGATCACGGCGGTGACCGCGAGCCAGAAGGCCGGCATGGCCGTGCTGGTGGTGTTCTTCGTCGCAGGTCTGGGATTGTTGATGCGGGTGCGGGATTAGTCGCACGACGCGCTCTACTTTCGTCATTGCGAGGAGCGAAGCGACGAAGCAATCCAGACTGCCTCTGCGGAAAGATCCTGGATTGCTTCGCTACGCTCGCAATGACGGCCCTGATGGGATCGTCGACGTTCTTGCTAGCGGCTCAATGCCTGAAGTGCCGCGTGCCCGTGAACACCATGGCAATGCCGTGCTCGTCCGCGGCCTTGATCACCTCGTCGTCGCGCATCGAGCCGCCGGGCTGCACCACGGCGGTGGCGCCGGCCTCGATGCAGGCGAGCATGCCGTCGGCGAAGGGGAAGAAGGCATCCGACGCCACAACCGAACCCTTGGTGAGCGGCTCGGCGAGCTTCAGCTCAGCTGCCGCGTCCTGCGCCTTGCGCGCGGCGATACGGGCTGAATCCACCCGGCTCATCTGCCCCGCGCCGATGCCGACGGTGGCGAGATCCCTCGCGTAGATGATGGTGTTGGACTTGACGTGCTTGGCGACGCGGAACGCGAATTTGAGGTCGCGCATCTCGGCCTCGGTCGGCGCCCGCTTGGTCACGACCTTGAACGTCATGTCGTCGACCACGGCATTGTCGCGGCTCTGCACAAGAAGGCCGCCTGCCACCGTCTTGGCGGTGAGGCCCGGCGCACGGGGGTCGGGCAGGCTGCCGGCGAGCAGCAGGCGCAGGTTCTTCTTGCCGCCGATGATGGCGATCGCTTCCTCGGTCGCATCCGGCGCTATGATGACCTCGGTGAAGATCTTGGTGATCTCGCGCGCGGTGTCGGCGTCGAGCGGACGGTTCATCGCGATGATGCCGCCGAACGCGGACGTGGAATCGCAGGCCAGCGCCCTGCGATAAGCCTCGACGAGGTTCGATCCCTCGGCGACGCCGCAGGGGTTGGCGTGCTTGACGATGACGCAGGCCGCGGTGCGCTTGGCGTCGAACTCGCCGATGCATTCATAGGCCGCATCGGTGTCGTTGATGTTGTTGTAGGAGAGCTCCTTGCCCTGGAGCTGCCGCGCGGTCGAGACGCCCGGGCGCTTGTCCGGCGTCGCATAGAACGCCGCGGTCTGGTGCGGGTTCTCGCCATAGCGCAACGACTGGATCAACCTGCCGCCGAAGGCGCGGAAGTCGGGTGCGTCGATCTCGAGCTGCCGGTTGAACCAGTTCGAGATCGCGGCGTCATAGGCCGCGGTGCGCGCATAGGCCTTTGCCGCAAGCCGCCGGCGCAGCTTCAGCGTGGTCGCGCCGTTGTTGGCGGCGAGCTCGTCGAGCACGGCCTTGTAGTCTTCGGCCTCGACCACGACGGCGACGTCGTCGTGGTTCTTGGCGGCGGCGCGGATCATGGCGGGGCCGCCGATGTCGATGTTCTCGATGCAATCCTCGAAGCCCGCACCTTTGTCGACAGTCGCTTCGAACGGATAGAGGTTGACGACGAGCAGGTCGATCGGCGCGATGCCGTGGGCCTTCATCGCCTCCGCATGCTCCTTGTTGTCGCGGATCGCGAGCAGGCCGCCATGCACCTTCGGATGCAGCGTCTTGACGCGGCCGTCCATCATCTCGGGGAAGCCGGTCAGGTCGGAGACGTCCTTCACCTTGAGACCGGCCGCGGCGATCGCCTTCGCGGTGCCGCCGGTCGAGACCAGCTCGACGTCATGCGCGGCCAGCGCCTTGGCGAACTCGATCAGGCCGGACTTGTCGGAGACGGAGAGAAGGGCGCGGGTGACGCGGCGGGGACGGTCAGTCATGAGCAAGATCCTCTGTCTTAAGGAGTGTCTATGCCCAGGCGCGCGGCGGCTACGGCCCGCGCTTCCCGATGGTGCTCCATCCCAGGTCGCCAGTCGCGCGAGCGAGGGCTCGATAGCAGTTTTCGGCTGTTTTCACAACGACCGGATCGGGCTGAATCGCACGTTTACAGCGGTAGTTCCGGCTCGCGCCGCGCATTTCTCCGGGCGTTGGTGACCGCCGGTGAGGCGGTGGACCGCACAAAGCTCCAGCGGATCGAGGGCGC
Source organism: Bradyrhizobium sp. WBOS08 (assembly GCF_024585125.1). Lineage (NCBI taxonomy): Bacteria > Pseudomonadati > Pseudomonadota > Alphaproteobacteria > Hyphomicrobiales > Nitrobacteraceae > Bradyrhizobium > Bradyrhizobium sp. WBOS08. The sequence goes on from NZ_CP028988.1 coordinate 2,895,485, forward strand.
CTGCCGCGCATCCTGCCGGATCACGATCTGCGCGGTGCGGCGGGGGCCGTCATTGCCGGCCAGGAACACGCTGTCCTCGAGATCGACCTTGTCGTCCAACGCTTCAAAGGTCCAGACGTCGCGGTTCGGCAGCACCAGCATGACGCCGCGGGCGTCCGACAGCCGACTGGCCTTCACGGCCGGATGCAGATGGAAGCGCAGCGCGAAATCGGCATCCGCGCCCTTGAAGCGTCCGCCTTGCGGCGGCGACAGCGTGTCCTCGCCGTCGATGCGCGCGCCGTCATTGGCGATCATCAGCACGCGGCGGTGGATCGCGCCGAACTTGGCGAGGTAACCGTCATGCGACGTCGTCAGCAGCGTGCCGTTCTGCACGATCTCGCGATAGCTCTCGACCTCGACGGGTCCGCTGGTGACGGGTGAGCCGTGCAGCAGCCGCTTCATCGCCGACATCTCGACGAACTGACAGGACGAGGTGTCGTGGTAGGTCAGGGTGGAATGGGCTGCGGTGCCGCGTGCGAACGGTCGCCAATTGTCGCGTCCCGTGGTCGGCATGCCGCAATTGGTGACGATGCGGCTGATGCCGGAGGACAGCTCGAACGACAGGCAGCCGGCATGGGCGTCGTGACTGACGCTGGCCGGCGGCGGCGGGCCGGTGTCGATGATCACAGTGGTCTGGCCGGCATCGAGGCGCTGAAAGCCGGTATGCGGCATGTTGGCCATCGGCGCGCCGTGAGTGTCGTCATAGGCGAGCAGCGTGGCGAGCAGGTCCGAAGATGTCGCGCTCATGCCGTTGAACAGCGCGAAATTGCCGTCGCCGTGCCGGAAGAAGCGCAGCATCGGCATCATGCGGTCGATCGCATTCAGCAGCGCCGGCGGCGGCGCGATGTTGCGCGCGGCGAAGGTCTGCCGCAGCGGCAAGAGGTCGATCAGAAGCTCGATCAGCGCGCCCGGATTGCGGGAGATGTGGCCGCCATCGGGCAGGATCTGCCGCTGCAACTCGTCCGACAGCTTCTTCGATGCGCTGCGGATGTGCCGCGTCTGGTTGGCAAGGCACAGCGCCGCATAACACAGCGCGATCAGCACCTGGAGCTTCGGCACTCCGTCCGGAATGTCGACCATGGTGTAGCGCAGGAAGCGGATCTCGCGGGCGAGTGCGCGCAAGTAACGGCGGTAGAATTTGTTGTCGGTCTCGCTCAGCACCAGCGGTGCCTGCGACAGCAGCGAGATCACGCGCCTCGCCAGCACGTCGGCGCGCCGCGCGACCGGGCGTCGCTTGTTGGCGGGGTTGGCGATCCAGTCCTCGATCAGAGCGCGCGCATTCGCCCGTGTCAGCGCGGTGTCGGCGGCGCGCAGATGGCGCAGCCAGCCGAAGCCGAGCAGCGCAACCTCCCAGTCCTCCGACGGCGGCTCGAGATCGAAGATCGAGCGGCCGTGGCAATTGACGATCTTGCCGGCGAAGACGAAGCGGCCGGCATAGATCTCGGCGGCGCGGGTCGCATCCGCGGTGCGCAGATCGTGCGGCGCGATGATCAGCCGGTCGGTGCGGCTGGGCCAGACCCGCGACAGCGCAACCGAGCCGCCGCTCGCGCGCGCAAGCATGTTCCGCGCGAAGCGGTTCATGACCAGCGTCGAGATATGTCTGCGTTGAGCGACCGACACGCCGTGCCTTGAAGGGGGAGAGAATTAGCGACGAATCCCTATTAATCCCAAAATCGGCCGTCTGACACCACCTTGAACGGCGCGAATCAGCGCCGGTCGCAAAATCCAGTGCAAAATCAGGATTTAACCAGCCGGGCCGCGAAAAATCCGTCGAGTCCGCCGAGCTTGGGATCGGCATGCGGCAGGTGGCAGGGCAGGGTGCGCAGATCGCCCTCCGGGTTGAGGATTTCGTCGAGGCCCGCGACCTCCGCCGCCGCGATCGGGACGCGGCGAAGCGCCGGCTCGGCCGCCAGCAGCGTTGCCACGGCCTGCTCGCCTTCTTCGGGTTCCAGCGAACAGGTGCAGTAGATCAGCGTGCCGCCCGGCTTGAGCAGCGACACCGATTTTCGTAGCAGTCGTTGCTGGAGCGCGGTCAGGGGCGCGATGTCGGATTCCTGCCGCAGCCAGGCCACGTCGGGATGGCGGCGGATCGTGCCGGTCGAGGTGCAGGGCGCATCGATCAGGACACCGTCGAAGCCCTCGGCCGGGCCGGCCCATTCCAGGGCGTCGGCGACGACGGTCTCGGCCTGGAGCGACAGCCGCGCCAGGTTTTCGCGCAGTCGTGCCACCCGGGCCGGCGAGCGGTCGATCGCCGTGACCTGCGCGCCCGCCAGCGCCAGTTGTGCGGTCTTGCCGCCAGGGGCGGCGCAGAGATCTGCAATGGACTTGCCATTGACGTCGCCGAACAGCCGGGCCGGCAGTGCGGCGGCGGCGTCCTGCACCCACCATTGTCCCTCGGTGAAGCCGGGCAGCATCGTCACCGAGCCGTGCAGCAGCATCCGTACCGTCCCGGTCGGCAGCATCTCGCCGTGCAGGCGGCTCGCCCATTGCGCGGGATCCGACTTCACGGTGAGATCGAGCGAGGGCTCGTGGCCGAGCGCCAGCGCCATCTCGCGTGCGGTCGCGTCGTCATAATGCGCGCTCCAGCGCGCGAGCAGCCATGGCGGAAGGTCGAGCGATTGCGTGGCGACCTCCTCGACCAGCGCCTTGCCCTCGCGCGCGCAGCGGCGCAGCACGGCATTGACGAGGCCGGCATAGCGCGCGGCACGGCGGTCGGATTGCACCAGGCGAACGGAGAGATCGACGGCGGCGTGATCCGGCACGTCCATCCAGAGGATCTGCGCCGCGCCGATCAGCAGCGCGCTCTGCGCGCGCGGCGCGTCGGAAGGAATGCCCTTGTCGAGCAGGCGCGACAGCACATGGCCGAGCGTGCCGAGCCGGCGCAGCACGGTGGCAACCAGCCGCCGCATCAACGCCCGGTCGCGGTCGGCCAGCGACTTCAGTCCGGGATGGGCACCGCTGCCGTCGAGCTGGTCGTCGAGCGTGCGGCGCTTGTGCAGCACGCCGTCGACGATGTCGGCGGCAATCCGACGTGCCGCAAGGCCTGGCACTTCGGGCGGAGGAGCAAAACGTTGAGAGGGCATGCGGAAGCAAGGTTCTGAGCGAGCGGCAGTTCCGCCGCGATGGGCGCATGCCTTGAGAAGGCGATCTCTGGCACGCGAATATGCCAAATGTAAGAATCGCTTCCGGCTTTTTCAGCCCTTTCGGGCCTGATTTCAGGAATGCGTTATTGCACGTCGCATTGCGGCCCGTCCTGCGCTAGAAGACCGGACGATGAGTGACCAGCCTCCTGTTCCCGATCGCAAGCCGCTCACGCCGGCAGCCCAGCGCGCGCTGGCCGAAGCCGAGGCACGCCGGCAGGCTGCTGCCGCGGAAGCCGGCAGCGAGGCCAAGGCGAAGGAATTGCAGGGGCCGAAAGGACCCGAACCCACACGTTATGGCGATTGGGAGCGCAAGGGTATCGCTTCGGACTTCTGAGGCGACGTCTCTCGCTCTTGCCGGTTCAGCCGACTCAGTCCTAGCGTGCGCGGGATGTCGCGCTTCGATCCCAACCATTCCTACCGACCCTCTTACAGCGGCTCGCCGTTGGGCCGCCGCTTCTCCGGTTTGCTGCCGTGGATGTTCGTCGTCGGCATCGTGACGGCGATCGTGCTGGGCTACCGTCATGGAACGACGTGGCCGATTCCACATGCGGATGATGGGCAGACGCGCGATGCTGAGATCATCCTGCAGCACTCCAGCAATTCCGATCTGCGTCAGCCGGTCGATGTTGTCAGGACCGTGGACGGCGATACTTTCCTTGCGCGTGTGCACCAGCCCAACGGCCGCGATCTCGTAGCGCGCGTTCGCCTGCGCGGCATCGATGCACCCGAGATCAAGGCATCCTGCCAGGCCGAACTCGACAAGGCCGAGGCCGCGAGCGATGCGTTGCGCAATCTGCTCGGCCAGGGCGGCGTTACGATCTTCAATCTCGGCCAGGACAAATATGGCCGCGTGCTCGCCGACGTCGCGACGCGGCGGACTGCGAACGTTTCCGCGGCGTTGCTCGCCGGCGGCTTCGTGCGCAGCTACAACGGCGGCCATCGCGACGGCTGGTGCGCACGCGGCTGGCGATTCTGGTAACAAAAAAGCCGCGTCCGAAGACGCGGCTCGTTGTTGTCGCGGCCGATTGCGGGATCAGCGTGTCACGACCACCGTCGTGCCGACGGAGACGCGTCCATAGAGATCGGAGATGTCGTCGTTGAGCATGCGGATGCAGCCATAGGAGACGAAGCCGCCGATCGAGCCCGGCACGTTGGTGCCGTGGATGGCGTATTCGCCGCCGGCCAGCGTCATCGCCGCGACGCCCATCGGGTTACGCGGCGAGCCACCGGGAATCATGTCGGGAATGTTGGGCTTGTCGCGCTTGACCTCGGCCGGCGGCGCCCAGGCCGGGTTGCGATACTTGCCGTCGATGCGAGTGGTGCCGGCCCATTGCTTGCCGGACTTGCCGACGCCGACCGGATAGCGCACGGCGTGGCCGTTATCGAGAATGAGATAGAGCCGCCGCTCGCTGGTTTTGACCACGATGGTGCCCGGCGAATAATCGGCCAGGTGCGTCCCAACCAGCTCCGGCCGCGCCTGCGCCGCCGTCGACATCAAAACCCCAGCCCCGATGGTGGCAGCCAGCGCCGCCGCAATCCTCATCGACATCGATGCTTCCCCTTGCCCCAAACGAATCGTCCAAAATGACGCAGAACCCGGAAATAGCTGCGGACCCGGACATTCTTGATCGCGCCCGTTAACCGGATGGTTTCCACGCGCGGCCGCCAAGGGTCGTCAGCAGGGGAAACAAAGGAAATGTTCGAAATAAAGTAAATGACCTGAAAACAACACTCGGCGGGAAATATGCGCTGCGCGCTGACAAGCGCGTGAGGGCTGTGAACGGCTGTTGGTTGGAGGCGAGCTCAACACCCGCTCTCGTGTCCCGGACAAGCGCAGCGAAGCGGAGCGCAGAGCCGGGACCCAGTTCTTCACGTTTGGATGGATAGATGGACCCCCGCTCTGCAGCGCACCGCCAAAGAGGCGCTGCGCTGCGTCCGAGGCACGGGCCTGCCTTACGCCGGCTTCCGGTTCTGCCGGTTCTTGACGAGGTCGTCGACCACGGCGGGATCGGCCAGGGTCGAGGTGTCGCCCAGGCTGCCCGGCTCGTCCTCGGCGATCTTGCGCAGGATGCGGCGCATGATCTTGCCGGAGCGGGTCTTGGGCAGGCCCGGCGCGAACTGGATCTGGTCGGGCGAGGCGATCGGGCCGATCTCCTTGCGCACCCAAGTGACGAGCTCCTTGCGCAGATCCTCGGTCGGCTCGATGCCGGCCATCAGGGTGACATAGGCGTAGATGCCCTGGCCCTTGATGTCGTGCGGGAAGCCGACCACCGCGGCCTCCGAGACCTTCTCATGCGCCACCAGCGCGCTCTCGACTTCCGCGGTGCCCATGCGATGTCCGGAGACGTTGATGACGTCGTCGACGCGACCGGTGATCCAGTAATAGCCGTCGGCGTCGCGGCGGCAGCCGTCGCCGGTGAAGTACTTGCCCTTGTAGGTCGAGAAATAGGTCTGCTCGAAGCGGGCATGGTCGCCGTAGACGGTGCGCATCTGGCCCGGCCACGAGCGGGTGAGGCAGAGATTGCCCGAGGTTTCGCCCTCCAGCACCTTGCCGTCGGCATCGACGATCTCCGGCACCACGCCAAAGAACGGCTGGGTCGCCGAGCCGGGCTTGAGCTTGGTCGCGCCCGGCAGCGGCGTGATCAGGATGCCGCCCGTCTCGGTCTGCCACCAGGTGTCGACGATCGGGCAGCGGTCGTCGCCGACGACGCGGTGATACCATTCCCATGCTTCCGGATTGATGGGCTCGCCGACCGAGCCGAGCAGGCGCAGGCTCGCGCGCGAGGTCTTCTTCACCGGCTCGTCGCCCGACTGCATCAGCGCGCGGATCGCGGTCGGCGCGGTGTAGAAGATGTTGACCTTGTGCTTGTCGATGACGTTCCAGAATCTCGAATTGTCCGGGTAATTCGGCACGCCTTCGAACATCAGCGTGGTCGCGCCGTTCGCGAGCGGCCCGTAGAGGATGTAGCTGTGGCCGGTGACCCAGCCGACATCCGCGGTGCACCAGTAGATGTCGCCCTCGTGATAGTCGAAGACGTATTGATGCGTCATCGAGGCGAACACGAGATAGCCGGCGGAGGTGTGCAGCACACCCTTGGGCTGGCCGGTAGAGCCCGACGTGTAGAGGATGAACAGCGGGTCCTCGGCGTGCATGTGCTCGACCGGGCATTCCGTCGTCACCATGGCCGCCGCCTCGTGATACCAGAGGTCGCGCGTCGGATTCATGTCGATCTTGCCGCCGGTGCGCTTGACCACGACGACCCAGTCGACGCCGTCGGCCTTGGCGAGCGCTGCGTCGACATTGGCCTTCAGCGGCACCTTCTTGCCGCCGCGCAGGCCTTCGTCCGCGGTGATGATGACCTTGGATTTGCAGTCGTTGATGCGCTGGGCGAGGCTGTCCGGCGAGAAGCCCGCGAACACCACGGAGTGGATCGCACCGATGCGCGCGCAGGCGAGCATCGCATAGGCCGCTTCCGGAATCATCGGCAGGTAGATGGTGACGCGGTCGCCTTTCCCGACATTGCGGGTGCGCAGGATGTTGGCCATCCGGCAGACCTCGTCATGCAGCTCCTGGTAGGTGATGTGCTTGGACTGCGAGGGATCGTCGCCTTCCCAGATGATCGCGGTCTGGTTGCCGCGCTTGGCGAGATGCCGGTCGATGCAATTGTGGGCGACGTTGAGGATGCCGTCCTCGAACCACTTGATCGAGATGTTACCGGGTGCGAACGAGACGTTCTCGATCTTCGTCGGTGCGTGCATCCAGTCGATGCGCTTGGCCTGCTCCGCCCAGAAACCGTTCGGGTCCGAGATCGAGCGAGCGTACATCTCCTTGTACTTGGCCTGATCGACCCAGGCGCGCTTTGCCCACTCCGCAGGGACGTCGTAGATCTTCTCGGACATGCTTTCCCTCCACATACGGCAGGCCGAACGCTAGCGACCGGCGAGCCGACTTGATCATTGACTGATTATGCGTCGGGCTAACCGGACCCGACAAGGAGCACAAGCTGTACCTTCGGCGGGCTGCCCGCCATGCGGAGGATCAAGCCCACCTGCGGTAGCTGTCGCAGATCTGAAACAGGCCCCACGGGCGGCGTTCAGGCTTTGACCCGACCCTAAGGAATGGGCCGGTGCAGAGCGCCCATGCGACGCAGCCGGTATTTGGCAACCTCCTGTCACCGATTCGGGACTCGCAATGCGGTTCGGAACACCCTAAATGGCCAACCCGGGTTCGAAGAGACCCTTCGGAACAAAAATCAGAATTGCGGCATTGACCGATAACAGACAGGGCTAAGGCATAAGACTATGATGGATCAGCAGAATCTCGGGACGATACGGCCCGCTTCAGCCGATCCTGCGGCCATTGCGCTGGCCAAGGCCCTCGGACAATGGCCCAAATCGGCCCCTTTCAGGCGTCCCAGCCCCAAAAAGACCTTTGACGCGGCGCCAGCGACGGTCGAAGCGCTTGCCAAGGAGCTCGGCCTTCGGCTCGGCGACCAGAACGAGCTGACCATTCGCCGCATCAGGCGCGGCAAGGGCTATTCCTTCGTCCGTCCCAACGGCGCCCACATCCGCGACGCCCGCACCATCCGTCGGCTGCACGCCATGGCGGTGCCGCCGGCCTATCGCGAGGTGCGCTACTCGGCCGATCCGAGTTCGCATCTTCAGGCCGTGGGCCGTGATGCCGCGGGCCGGCTGCAATATCGCTATCACGCCGATTGGGAGAAGGTCCGCGAGCATCGCAAGGCGCATCGCCTGGAAAAGCTCGTCGGCGCGCTGCCCAAGATCCGGCGCAAGGTCTCGGCGTTCCTGTCGGGCGACGCGCCGACGCGCGAGTTCGCGCTCTCGGCCGTGATCGAGCTGATCGCGCGCACCGCGATCCGCCCCGGCAACGAATCCTACGCCCGCCTCAACGGCACCCGCGGCGCCACCACGCTGCTGAAGTCCAACGTCACGCTGGAAGACGATTGCTTCGTGCTGACCTTCAAAGCGAAGGGCGGCAAGGCGGTGCGCAAGGAATGCGACGCGGCCAAGCTGGTGCGCGCCATCGGCATCTTGCAGGGCGTCCCCGGCAAACGCATGTTCCAGTATCGCGACGCCAACGGCATCGTGCGCGCGGTCAGCACCACGCAGGTGAATGCGTTCCTGCGCGAGATCGCCGGCATCAAGATCTCGCTCAAGGATTTTCGCACGCTGATGGCCTCTGCCGTGGTCGTCGAATCCTTGTCACGCATCACGCCGGCGACCAGCCAGCGCGGCCGCAACAAGCAGGTGCTGGACGCGATCCGCGCCGCCGCCGACAAGCTCTCCAACACGCCGGCGATCTGCCGCAAGAGCTACGTCCACGACACTATCGTCACCGCCTTCGAGGAGGGCATCCTCGAACGCTTTGCCGCGACCATGAAGGGCCAGCGCTCCCAGGCGCGGCGCGAGCAGCTGCTGGCGCAAGTGGTGGCGACCGCGGCGGTGTAACGCCGGTGCCGTAGAATGGGCAAAGCGAAGCGTGCCCACCATTTCTAACCAATATCGAGAGAATTCGTGGGCACGGCGCGGAGTGCGCCTTTGCACACCCTACGAGAGCTATACGTGCGGCGACTAAACCCCGCCCATCTTGCAGACGAGCTTCCACTCCTCCGCCGTCACCGGCTGCACCGAGAGGCGCGAATATTTCACCAGTGCCATGTCCGCAAGCTTCTTCTCGGCCTTGATCGCGGCCATCGTCACCGGATTCTTCAAGGGCTTGTCGGCCTTGATGTCGACGCAGACGAATTTGCCGGTCTTGTCGGTCGGATCGGGATAGGCCTCCTTGATGACCTCCGCGATGCCGACGATCTCCTTGCCCTCGTTCGAATGATAATAGAACGCCTTGTCGCCCTTCTTCATGGCGACGAGGTTCTGGCGCGCGGTGTAATTGCGTACGCCGGTCCAAGCCTCGCCCTTGGCGCCCTTCGCCACCTGCTGGTCCCAGGACCACACCGACGGTTCGGATTTCACCAGCCAGTACGCCATGTTCATTCCTCAGACTTGAAGGGGCGCGTCAGCAGCCCCGAAATCGCCGCGTCGATCGTGCTCCGGCCGCTCAGGATCGACGCGACCGCTTCCGAGACCGGCATTTCGATGTTTCGCGAAGCTGCGAGCTCGATCAAGACCGGCGCGGTGAACTCGCCCTCGGCGAGCTTGCCGGCGGGCGACGGCTCGCCGCGTCCGAGCGCGAGCCCCAGCGCGAAGTTGCGCGATTGCGGGCTCGCGCAGGTCAGGATGAGGTCGCCGAGACCGGAGAGTCCCGCGAGCGTCTCGCTGCGTGCCCCGAGCGCGCGGCCGAGGCGGGTCAGCTCGGCAAAGCCGCGCGTCGTCAGCGCGGCCTGGGCGGAGGCGCCGAGCTTGCGCCCGACCGCGATGCCGACTGCGATCGCCAGCACGTTCTTGGCGGCGCCGCCGATCTCGACGCCGCGGATGTCGGTGGAGTGATAGGGGCGGAATGTCGGCGAGCCCAGTGCCTGCACCAGCGCGCTCGCCAGCCGCTCATCGCCGGCCGCCAGCGTCACCGCGGTCGGCAGGCCCCGCGCGACGTCGTCGGCGAAGCTCGGTCCCGACAGGATCGCCGGCTGCGCGCTGGGGGCGGCTTCCGCAATCACGTCGGTCATGAATTTATGGGTGCCGTGCTCGATGCCCTTGGCGCACGCCACGATCGGCGCGGGCCTTGTCAGATGCGAGGCCAGCATGTTGACCGCGCCGCGCAGATGCTGCGCCGGCGTCGCGATCAGCAGCATGTCGGCGCGCGCAGCGAGCGTCAGGTCGCTCGTGACCAAGATCTCAGGAGCGATGCGCACGCCGGGCAGCCGCGGATTGTCGCGGGTCGATGCGATCCGCGCGGCATGTTCGGCATTGCGCGCCCACAGCGTCACGGCGCGCCCGGCCCGTGCGGCCACGGTCGCCAGCGCCGTGCCCCAGGCGCCCGCGCCGATCACCGCGACGGATTGGAGCGCGGTCATTCTAGTATCCCGCCCGCGTCTTGCCGTAGCCTGCCGGCGCCGTCGCGTTGGCGTCGAGCAGCCAGCGCGCCCGCGGCTGCGCGTCCATCGTGTCGGTCATGCCGAGCGCGAGGCGCTCGGCGCCGGCCCAGGCGATCATCGCGCCGTTGTCGGTACAGAGCGCGGGGGGCGGCATGATCAATTGCGTCCCGGCTTGCCGTGCGACCTCGTCGAGGGCGCCGCGGATCGCCTGATTGGCGGCGACGCCGCCGGCGGCCACGAGCGCGCAGGGCGCGCCGAATTTCTCGCGGAACAGTCTCAAGCCAACGTTCAACCGGTCGGCCGTCGATTCGAGCACCGCAGCCTGAAAGCTCGCGCAGAGATCGCCGATGTCCTGCGGCGTGATCTCGGGCAACCGGCTCGCTTCGGTGCGCACCGCCGTTTTCAAGCCCGACAGCGAGAAGTTCGCATCGGGTCTGCCTTGCATCGGCCGCGGGAACGCAAAGCGCGTGGCATCGCCGCTCGCCGCCGCGCGCTCGACCTGCGGGCCGCCGGGATAGGGCAAGCCCAGCATCTTCGCGACCTTGTCGAAGGCCTCGCCGATCGCGTCGTCGACGGTGGTGCCGAGCCGCACATATTGGCCGACGCCGGTGACGGCGACGATCTGGGTGTGGCCGCCGGAGGCGAGAAACAGGCAATAGGGAAACGCGATGCCATCGGTGAGGCGCGGCGTCAGCGCATGCGCCTCCAGATGGTTCACTGCGACCAGCGGCGTGTCGTGCACCATCGCGATCGCCTTCGCGGTGGTGAGGCCGACGATGACGCCGCCGATCAGGCCCGGCCCCGCGGCGGCCGCGACGCCGCCGAGCTCGCCGAAGCCGATGCCGGCCTCGCGCATGGCGCGATCGACGATGCCGTCGAGCAGGTCGACATGGGCGCGGGCGGCGATCTCCGGCACCACGCCGCCGAAGCGGGCGTGCTCCTCGATCTGCGACCGGACGATGTTGGACAGGATCCTGCCGCTGCCGTCAGAGGCGCGTTCGATCACCGCCGCGGCGGTCTCGTCGCAGGTGGTTTCGATGCCCAGCACCAGCATTGGCGAATTGTTATCCAATTTGCGCCCTTGCGCTCATCCATAAAGCAGAGTTCTGGTACGTCCGGTAGCATTCCGGGACCAGATTGCGCAATCGTCACGAAGCAAGCCGTCCGGGTCGTGCGTCACCGCCAATTGGTTCGGGAACAGCAGCGATGTCCATTCTTGTTACACGGCCGCATCCCGACAATGAAGCGACCGCGGCAAGTCTGCGCGCGCGGGGGCATGCGGTGCTGCTTGCGCCGGCGCTCAAGTTCGAGCCGGTCGCCTTCCATGACAAAGGTGAAGCTCCCTACGGCGCCGTCCTCGTCACGTCGGCCAACGCGATCCGTGCCATCGCGCCGCAATTGCGCGACCATGGCCTGCTGGAGCTGCCGTTGTTTGCGGTCGGCGAGCATACGGCCACTGCTGCGCGCGATGCCGGCTTTGCCCGGGTGATCGTCGCCGGCGGCGATGCCGCGTCCTTGCGCGACAAGGTGATGCAGAGCGCGCGCGACAAGGTGCTGAAGAAAAAGAGCACGCTGCTGTATCTCGCGGGCGCGGATCTGTCGCGCGACCTCGGCGGTGAGCTCGATGCGGAGGGTTTCTCCGTGGTCACGCAGACCACCTATCGGATGACGCCGGTCAAGCATCTGCCGCGCGAGGTCTGCGAGGGCTTTGCCGCGCACGGGGTCGAGGCGGTGCTGCACTACTCCCGGCGCAGCGCCCGGGCGTTCCTGGATGCGGCGCGGGACGAGGGCGTCGAAATCTCGGCGCTGGCGATACCGCAATGCTGTCTGTCCGAGGCGGTCGCGGGCGCGCTGCGCGAGGCCGGCGCGTCGCAGGTTCTGGTTGCCGCGACACCGGACGAAAATGCCTTATTTGCCACCTTGGAGCGTGCTTTGCAGACCCGTTTGGCGTAAGAGGTCGGGCCGAATCCGACGCAATCTAGTTCACCTTGATATGGAAGTGTGAGGAACCGTCACGATGGCCGACGACAAGCCTGAAGACGCAGGATTGGCGCCCGACAGCGGTCGTGCCAAGCGCACTCCGCCCACCATTGATCTCGAAGCCACCGAAGTCGCGACCCAGCCGCAGGAGACGGCGGCCGAGCCCGAGGCCCCACCGGCGCCGGAGCACGCCGCGCCTGAACAGGCAGAATCCGACCAGGTTGACGCAGAGCCGGAGCGCATCGAAGCCCAGGCTCCGGCGCCGTCGATTTCGCCCTGGGTCATTGCGCCGTTCTCCGGGGCTGCCGCGGCGGCAATCGTGATCGCGGTCGGCTGGATGCTGGGCTGGCCGGCGGTGCAGGCCCCGCCCGCCGCGCCGCAAGTCACGAGCGCGACGGTCGATGCGCTGAGCGGTCGCGTCAGCGCGGTCGAGGCCAAGGCCGGCAGGCCCGCGACCGATCCGGCCATGGCGGCGCGGATCGACGCGATCGACAAATCGATCGGGAGTTTGCGGAGCGACGTCGCCAATCTGCGTACGCAGGCCGACAAGACGGCGAGCGCATTGAACGACGTGAAGTCGGCGCCAGGTGCTGCCGCGCCCGATCTTTCCGCGCTCAACGAACGCATCGCGCAGCTCGAGCGCGCCAGCAGGGCCGAACGGGCGGAGCTCGCGCAACAGGGCGAGAAGATCGCCGATGCCACGAAGGACGACAAGCCGCTGCGTAGCGTGGTGGCGGCGGCTTTGCTCGACGTCGCTGTTCGCCATGGCGATCCCTATCAGCAGCAACTGGCCGCGGCGCGGTCGCTGGCAGCCAAGCCCGACACGCTGAAGCCGCTCGACACGTTCGCGTCGTCGGGCATCCCAACGCCGGTCGCGCTGAGCCGCGAGCTGCTCACCATCGTGCCGAAGCTGTCGCCGCCGGCGGAAGCCCCGGCCGCGAGTGCCGGCATCGTCGAGCGTCTTCAGGCCGGAGCCTCAAAACTCGTCCGCATCGAGCGCACCGACGGCGTGGGCAACGACCGCGGCGCGATCGTCGCGCGGGTGACGGCAGCGGCGCTGCGCAACGACTTCGGGGAGGCACGGCGCGAGCTGAAGTCGCTGCCGGAGGCCGATCGCGCTGCGGCGCAGGCCTGGCTCGACAAGGCCGATGCCCGCGACGCTGCGCTCGCCGCGTCCCGCAAGTTCGCCGACGATGCGATGGCGGATCTCGCCAAATCTGATCCGGCCAAGCCTGCTCAATAAGATTCGCGCAACAATCGGCGCGTAATAGGGATCGTCATGCTTCGCATCGTCCTCTTTCTCGTCCTGATCGCGCTGGCGGCGGCCGGCGCGGCCTGGGTTGCCGACCAGCCCGGCGATCTCGTCCTGACCGCAGGTAGTTTCCGGATCTCGACGACGCTTCCCAGATTCGTGTTCCTGCTCGGCCTATTTGCCGCGGCTGTCGTGCTGGTCTGGAGCATCCTGACGATGGTCTGGCGCACGCCGAAGCGCCTGCGCCGCCGCCGCCTCGACAAGCGCCACGCCAAGGGCCGCCACGCCATCACTCACGGCCTGCTCGCGATCGGCCATGGCGATACCGCGCTCGCCCGACGTCACGCCGAAGCGGCGCGGCGGCATGCACCGAACGATCCGCTCGCGCTGCTGCTGCACGCGCAGTCGGCGCAGCTCGAAGGCAATCGCGAGGAGGCGCAGCGCGTTTTCCGCGTCATGGCCGAACGCGAGGACACGCGCCTGCTCGGCCTGCGCGGCCTGTTCATCGAGGCGCAGCGCGCCGACGATGCGGTCGGCGCGGTGATGATCGCGGAGGAAGCGATCAAGCTGTCGCCGTCCTCGACCTGGGCCTCGCACGCGGTGCTCGGCTTCCGCTGCGCGCGCGGCGACTGGAGCGGTGCGCTCGCGATCCTCGACTCGAATCTGCGCGCAGGGCAGATCGACAAGCAGACCTATCGCCGGCAGCGCGGCGTGCTGCTGACGGCGCGCGCGCTGGAGCTGGAGACGATGGACCGCGACGTCGCGCGCGAGAGCGCGATGGAAGCGGTCAAGCTCGCGCCGACCCTGGTGCCAGCCGCGGTGCTCGCGGCGAAATTCGAGAGCGAGGCGCATCAGGTGCGCCGCGCCATGAAGCTGGTGGAAGCCGCCTGGCTCGCCAATCCGCATCCCGATCTTGCCGATGCCTATGCGCATGTGAAGCTCGGCGATACCGCCTGGCACCGCTTGCAGCGGATCGAGACCCTCGCCGCGAAGACGCCGGCCGACAAGCCCGGCCATGTCGAGGGTCAGCTCGCGATCGCACGTGCCGCGATCGACGCCTCCGAATTCGCCCGTGCACGCGAGGTGCTCGCGCCCTATCTCAACGATCCGACCCAGCGCGTCGCGCTGCTGATGGCCGAGATCGAGCGCGCCGAGCATGGCGATAGTGGCCGCGCCCGGGCCTGGACCCTGCGCGCGGTGCGCGCCCGCCTTGATCCGGCCTGGACCGCGGACGGTTACGTCAGCGACACTTGGCGCCCGGTCTCTCCGGTCACCGGCCGCCTCGATGCGTTCCAGTGGCAGACACCGGTCGCCAGCCTGCCCTCGGACAGGAGCTCAACGATCGAATCTTCGGCCTTCGAGGAAGCCATGCTGGCGGCGCCGCCACCGAAGCGCGTGACGGCGCCGGTCAGTGAAGCCCCGACGGAACCGCCCGCGCCGGAGGCTCCGGCGCCCGCCGCCCAGGACAATACGCCGCCTGAGACCAAGGAAGCCAAAGAAACCATCGAGGAAACGATGAAGGCCGAGCCGGCGGTCACGCCCGCCGAACCGGTCCAGGCGGCCCCCGAGCCCGCCGAATCATCGCCGCCGGCGGCCACTCCGGTGTTCCGGACACGTGCCGACCTCGGCAAGCCCGCTCCAGCGCCGATTCCCGCGGTGATCCCCCTCGTCCGGGCCCCCGACGATCCCGGGATCGACGATGAGGGTCCAAGCGATGAATTCACGGAACAAATCGGCACACCGAAGGCCCAGGCCGGGGGCTGGCGCGGATTCTGGTCCCGCTGGGGCGCGTGAGGCGCGTTTCGGAGCCGGCTTGTCCTTGCCAATTCGGGCCATGCCCGATATCAGGAGCGCGCGTATCGGGGCCGGCATCGCCAGGGTCCCGACAGGGTTCGCCGCAATAGCTCAGTCGGTAGAGCACGTCATTCGTAATGACGGGGTCGGGGGTTCGAATCCCTCTTGCGGCACCAGCTCTCAGATTTCCTCGATCCCCCTCCGATTGAGCAGGGCATCAGCCTGCCTCAGGGCTCATTCGGCTGAGTGATCGCGATCACATAATCTCGGACATGGCTCCCCTATCGTCCCCGTCACCAAACACGGGGAGACTTCACATGCGCAAGATCGTTCTGGTTGCCGCCATGCTGCTGGCTTCTGCCTCCGCCCAGGCAGGCGGATCCCGCGGTCTGTCCTTGGCCGCGGCGGGCGAGCAGGCCTCCGCTCCGCAAACCACGACATCGGCGAGCACGGGGATGACGCAGCTCAGCGAAGCCGCGCCAGCCACCGAGGCTCCGAAATACTCCGATCGTCCGCCGGCGGTGTCGCTCCCTGCGCCGGCCGCTCCGACCGCGACCGCACCCACGACGGCCTCCGCGCCGGTCACGACGGCCAAGCCTGCCACCAAGACCACGGCAAAGGCGGACAAGCCGAAGCCCAAGCGCAGCTGGACCGAGCGCCGCATCATCAGCGAGCTGCATCGGCACGGCATTTATTGGTGAGCCTCTCGTCCAACGCAAAACGGCCGGGCGAAAGCCCGGCCGTAGCGTTGTCGACGTGATGGTCGCGCTTTACTGCGAAATCGTCTGCACGACACTCGCGATCGGACGCGCATTCGTGCCTGCCGTCGGCACCTTCATGTCCTTCATCAGCGCCTCGTCATATTCCGGCAGCGTCTGCATCGTGGTCTTGGCCTTCATCTGCACGACCTTGTAACCGCCGGCCTTGAGGCGCGCGAGCAGCGCCGGCAGGGCTATGCCGGTGTTCTTCTGGAAATCGTGCATCAGGATGATGCCCTTGCCGAGCTTGTCGAGCCGCGTCATCACCGTCTCGATGATCTTCTCCGGCGTGGCGCCCTTGCGGAAATCGAAGGAATCGACGTCGGTCGAGAACATCGCGACGTTGCGGGTGCCGAAATAGCTCACGATCGCCGGATTGTGCTGAAGCTGCGGGAAGCGGAAGAACGGAGCCGGGTTGGCACCGAGCGCGAACTTCACCGCGCTGACGCCCTTCTCGACCTCGTCCTTGGCCATCTGCTCTGTCATCTTCTTGCCGTTGAGATTGACGTGCGACCAGGTGTGCGTGCCGACGGTGTGACCCTGGGCCAGCACCTGCTTCAGGATCTCCGGATGGTAAGTCGCGTGCTTGCCGACCGAGAAGAACAGGCCCTTGGTGCATTCGTCCGCCAGCGCCTTCAGCACCGCGGGCGTGTTCACCGGCCAGGGACCGTCGTCGAAGGTCAGCACGACCTCCCTCTCGGTGAGGAAGTCGAACTGCTTGAAATGATCGAAGCCGAAGCCTGGGCCGCCGGTCGTGTCGATCTCGACCACGCGGGAGACGCCGAGCGCGTTCGGATTGGCGCAGGCCTGCTTCGGCTGCGCCGGCATGGGAGCGGGCGCCGGGGCGGCTGCCGCCGGCTTGGCCGCGACGGTCGCGGTGGTCTCGACGTCATCTTTGGCGACGAGCTTTGCCGGTGCCGGCAATGGATCGGCGGCACGGGCAGCAATTGTCTTGGGAGCGCCCTGATCGGCGCGCGCGGAATAATAAAACCAACCGCCGGCGGCGATCACGACCGCCGCAACTACACTGGCCAGCATCAGGCCCAACGCATTACGCATCGCTACTCTTTCCAATTACGCAACCAAACCTGCGGAATTTCCCGCGCGACACGCCATTAATGCGAAGTAACAGTTAACGTGACACCAACGCGACGGCGGTTGTGCAGGAATTTCAGGGCGGTGCGCCAACGTGACCGACGTCACAGTCGAGGTGGGTCGCGTGACGGTCATCACGGTGGAAACTGTTTTGCCGGAGCATCGTCGTTCCCATCAACAACGGGCCCGCTCTGCGCGGTGCCAATGGGAGCTTCAAATGACCAAGTCTTCGAGCACCAAGTCCTTCTCTGCCAGTCTCCGCGACGCCAGCCTGGCGCTGGGCATTGCCGCCATCGTCTCGATCGCTTCGACGAGCTCGAGCTTCGCCTTCTCGGCCGAGGCGCAGCAGATGTGCACTGGCGATGCCTTCCGCCTGTGCTCGTCGGAAATCCCCAACATCCCGAAGATCACGGCCTGCATGATCAAGCATCGTTCGGACCTGAGCGCCGGCTGCCGCGCGGTGATGGACAAGAACCTCGCCAAGGGCGCCTCGCGCAAGGTCGCTGACGCCCAGGACAGCCAGTAACAACGACAGCCAGTAACAACGCGCGACGACAACGCTCGTCGCGCCCGTCAGCTCCCCGCCCGCAATGGACCCCGGCGTCATGCCGGGGCTCCGCGGCGGCACTCTTCCGCCCGGCAATAAAGCCGTTGCAGGTGCGGGATCGTCGCACTAGCTTCCCCCGCACATCTTTCCGGGTAAGAGGCATCACGCGATGACCAGATTTCTTTTCATCATTCCTTTGCTCCTGTGCGCCTCGGTCGCATCCGCGCAGCAGCAGCCCGGCCACGATGCCTGCGCGCGCGACGTCACCCGCTTCTGCCGCGCCGTGATGAACAACGGCGACGGCGCCGTGCTCGCTTGCCTGAAGCAGAATCGAACGCGGCTGAGCAAAGGCTGCGACAAGGTGCTGACCGACCACGGGCAGTAGCAGCACTTGTAGCCCGGATGAAGCGCAGCGAATCCGGGAAAGTGGGGCGACGGACAGACTGCCCCGGAGCGCGCTTCGCTCCATCCGGGCTACCGACCGACAAAACCTACGTGCTGCTCCCCGCCGCCGTCGCCACCACCGGCAGCACCTCGCCGCTGGCGCGATCCGGCGTCTCTTCCTGCCAGCGCACCGAGCCGAACGGCCGCTCCAGCATGCGGCGGATCCGCACCGGCTCGGGGCCGACGTGGAAACCGATCGCTTGCTGATGCAGCGCGCGTTCCGACTGGGTCGAGCGGTTGCGCTGGCGCAGGTAGTCGAACCAGGTCGGGCAGTGGTAGCGCTCCGTCCACAATTCAGGGTCGGCGATGTCGCGGGCGATCGACCAGCCATAGGCGCCGTTGCGCTGGCGTGAGAGCTGCACGTCCTGCATCACGTTGTGGAACGCGCGCGCGTTCTCCTGCGCGACGCGATATTCGATCTCGACCACGAGCGGCCCGCTGCGGCCTGTCAGCGACAGCTTCACCTCGGGATCGGCCAGCATGTCCGCATCCTCGTTGCGGGCGCCGACGCGCGGCATCGTGAGCCAGATGCCGAGCAGCGGCGAGATCAGCATCAGGCCGGCTGCGGTCAGCAGCGCGACCTCGACACCGGCGTAGTCGGTGAGATGACCCCAGCCCCAGGCGCCGATCGCGATGCCGCCGGCGATCGCGGCCTGGAACGCAGCGAGCGAGCGGCCGGCGACCCAGCGCGGCGCCGAGAGCTGCACGCCGATGTTGAACAGCGCAATCGCGGCCATCCAGACCGCGCCGGCCAGCACCAGCGCCGCTGCCGTCAGCACCGGCTCCGTGCTCAGGGCCAGCGCGGCCATCGCGAACGCCATCGAGATGGTGCAGGCACGGATCGCAGCCTCGCCGCTCATGCGCTTGCGCAGTTCGTGGATGTTGAGCGCGCCGATCACGGCGCCCATGCCGAAGGCACCGAGCATGATGCCGTAGGTCTGCGCACCGCCGTGCAGCAGGTCGCGCGCGACCAGCGGCATCAACGCCATGATGGCGCCGCCAATCAGGCCCATCACCAGCGTGCGCAACAGCACGATCTTGATCGGCGGCGAATTGGTGATGTAGCGGAAGCCCGAGACCATGGCGCGATTGAGCTTTTCCCGCGGCAGCCTTGAAGGTTCGACCGAGCGGCGCCAGAGCAGCAGCACCACCAGCAGCGGAAGATAGAGGATCGCGTTGCAGGCGAACGCCGCAACCGCGCCAAGCGCGGCGACGATGACGCCGCCGACCGCGGGACCGAAACTTCGCGCGATATTGTAGCTGATGCCGTTCAACGCGACGGCCGAAGGCAGCGCGTCGGGTGGCACCTGTTCGTTGACCGAAGATTGCCACGCCGGGCCGAACAACGCGTTGCCGCTGCCGACCACGAAGCAGAAGGCCAGCAATGTTTCGGGGGTGATGAGATTGAATCCGGCCAGCACGGTGAGCGCGCTGGCGCCGACCAACGCGATCGACAATGAGATCAGCGCAACGATGCGGCGGTCATACATGTCGGCGATGGCGCCGGCCGGCATCGAGATCAGCATGATCGGCAGCATCAGGGCGGTCTGCACCAGCGCCACCTGGTCGGCCGATGCCGACATCTGTGTCATCGCCCAGGCTGCGCCGACGCCCTGAATCAGCAGGCCGAGATTGGAGAGCAGGCTGGCGAGCCAGATGCGCCGGAACACGGTGTAGCGCAGCGGCGCGGTGATGCCGTCGGCGGCCATCTTCTGACGGTTTGGCTGCTCGGTCATATCCCCTTCCATATGGGCTGGCAGAAGCGGTCCTGGGCGATCTTAGGCAATTCCGGCAAATTCTTTGATGCCTGCGAAAGTCCTTCGCTGTCCAGTGGTTAGGCCGCTATAAGCGGTGCAAAGAGACGGTTTGCCGGGGAGGAACAGATGAAGCTGTCGCGACGGATGATCTTGCTGGGGGCCGGCAGCTTGCCCTTCGCAAGTGCGAGCTTGGGGACGGGCGCAATCGCCCAGACCATTTCTGCCGCGCCGGGCAATGAGGTGCCGCCGATCCTGTTCGTGCACGGCAATGGCGACTATGACGCGCTCTGGATGACGACCTTGTGGCGGATGGAATCCAACGGCGTCGCGCGCGAGCGCATGGCGGCGATCAATTTCACCGATCCCAATGCGCGCACCGACGACAAGGTCGAGCAGGCGAACCGCTCCTCGACCGAGGACCAGCGCCGCGAGCTCACGGCTGCCATCGCCGAGCTCAAGCGCCGGACCGGCGCGGCGCGGGTCGCGCTGGTCGGCAGCTCGCGCGGCGGCTATGCCATTCGCAACGTGATCAAGAATGGCGGTGCCGGCGACGTCAGCCACGCCGTTTTGTGCGGCACGCCCAACCACGGCGTGTTTGCAACCGACGACCAGCCCAACAGCGAGTTCAACGGCCGCGGTGCGTTCCTGCGTGCGCTCAACGAGGGCGAGAGCGAGGTGACGCCGGGCGTCGCCTTCCTGACGCTGCGCAGCGACGGCATGGACAAATACGCCCAGGCCGACGGCCGTTTCATCGGCAAGCCCGGCACGCCGACCGGCGTCACCAACGAAGGGCCGGAGCTGAAGGGCGCCACCAACCTCGTGCTCGGTGCGCTCGACCATCGCGAAGTGGCCTTTCACCCCAGGGCATTCCGCGAGATCTACAAGTTCATCGCCGGCCGGGAACCCGCGCGCATCGCAATCGTGCCAGAGCCGGTCGTCAGGCTGAGCGGCCTCGTCACCGGCACGCCCGGCGGCGTGCCGACCAATCGGCCGGTGGCGGGCGCAACCGTCGATATCTTCCGCGTCGATCCTGATACCGGTGAGCGCAAGAGCGGCGCCGTGCACAGCGCGACCACGGGCGCCGACGGCCGCTGGGGGCCGGCGCAGGTCGAGCCGTCCTGGCCGCTCGAATTCGTTCTGACGTCGCCGGGCGCACCGATCACGCACATCTATCGCTCGCCCTTCCCGCGCTCGTCGGACGTCGTCCATTTGCGCGCCGCACGGCCGCTCGGGCCGGCCGACAAGGACGCCGGCGCGGTCGTCATCATGTCGCGGCCGCGCGGCTATTTCGGCCGGCCACGGGACGTGGTGCTGCTGGACGGCAAGGAGCCCGCCGACGTCAAGCCGGGCGTGCCGACCGATTCGGCGGCAACATTGCGGCTTGCAGCCGGCGAGGTTGGACGTAACATCGTGGCTCAATTCGGCGAAGAACGGATTGTGGCGCGGGCCTGGGCCGCCCAGGAGAACAGGATTGCGATTGTCGAGCTGACTTACTAGCTGTTTGCCTGCGTACCCCCTGCGGGAGAGAGCCATGAATATCGCCAGCGTGCGTCGGCCCATCATCCCTCCGGCTCCTCCGCGTGCGCCCGACGACATGTCGTTCTTCGGCCGTCTCGCCGTGATCCGGCGCAACATGATCGCGACCTGGGGCCAGCCCGCCTATGAGGAAGACGTCATCAAGGGCCGCTTCTTCTTCCGCAACAGTTTCATCCTGAACCAGCCGGAGGCGATCCGGCACGTCCTGCTGACCAATTACGAGAATTACACGCGCACGCCGGCGGGCATCCGCATGCTGCGTCCGGTGCTGGGGGACGGGCTCCTGATCGCGGAGGGGCATTCCTGGACGTTCCAGCGCCGCACCCTCGCGCCGGCCTTCACGCCGCGCGCCACCGCGAACCTCGTTCCGCACATGACGGCGGTGCTCGACGAGACCATCGCCAAGCTGGATGCGCGCGTGGGGGAAGACATCGACCTGCGCGAGATCATGCAGCGCATGACGCTGGAGATCGCCGGGCGCACGATGTTCTCGTTCGGCATGGACCGGCATGGCGCGACCCTGCGCAACTTCATCATGGAATATGCCGCCCGGCTGGGGCGGCCGTATCTCCTCGACATGGTGCTGCCGGTGTCCTGGCCGAGCCCGATGGATTTCGCCCGCGCCCGCTTCCGCAAGCGCTGGACCGAGTTCGTCGCCATGCTGATTGCCGAGCGGCGTGCGGCCGGCAAGAAGGACGGCGCGCCACCGCGGGACCTGTTCGATCTCATGGACGCGGCGCGCGATCCTGAGACCGGCAGGGGTTTTTCCGACGAGCAGCTCGTCGACGAGGTCGCGACCATGATCCTCGCCGGTCACGAGACCACGGCGACGGCGCTGTTCTGGGCGCTGTATCTGCTCGCGCTCGATCCCGACACGCAGGAGGAGGTCGCCTCCGAGACGCGAGGCGAGCATCTCGACAGCATGGCCGACATCGACCGGCAAAAGCTCACCCGGGCGGTGATCGACGAGACCATGCGGCTCTATCCGCCGGCGTTCCTTGTCGCGCGCGCCGCGCGCGACAAGGACAATGCGGCCGGAATCGAGATCGGCAAGGGCGACATCATCATGATCGCACCCTGGCTGCTGCACCGGCACGAGAAGCTGTGGGATCAGCCGAACGCGTTCATTCCAAAACGCTTCCTGTCGAACGAGGCACCCGACCGCTTCGCCTACCTGCCGTTCGGCGCGGGACCGCGCGTCTGCGTCGGCGCGCCGTTCGCGCAAGCCGAATCCGTGCTGGCGCTGGCCCGGCTGATCGGCGCCTTCCGGGTCGAGCTCGCCGATACCGCAAATCCGGTGGTCCCGCTCGGCGTCGTCACGACCCAGCCGGACCATTCCCCCATGTTCCGCATCACGCGCCGGTGACAGGCTCTTTGCCTGGCCGGCGGCGTGATCGATCCGAGATAGAGTCCCGCCATGAGCGACATCCAGGCCCACTTTTCCGTTCTGAAGCAGACCGCCGATCCGAAGGTGGTCGACGCGATCGTGCGCCTCATCGAGAATGGCGAGGATCACGAGCTCAACCGCGTCAACGTCCTCGATTTCTCCACGCAGCACGGCCTCGATGAGGAGCGCGCGATCTCCGCCTTCCTGCATTCGGCGCGGCTCGGGCTGTTCGATCTCGGCTGGAACGTGCTGTGCCCGGGATGCGGCGGCGTGCTCGGCGCGCATTCGACACTGAAGGCGCTCAAGCCCGACGACTATCATTGCGCACTCTGCGCCTGCGGCTACAAGGCCTCCGTCGACGATCAGGTCGAGGTCTCCTTCACCGTCAACCCGCGCGTCCGGCGCATCGCGGCGCACGCCCCCGATACGCTTCCGGTGTGGGACTATTTCAAGCAGGTGTTCTGGAGCTCCGGCGTCGACTTCAACAAGGAATCGTTCGCAACGCTTGCCAACGAGGTGACGCTCGACACGATGGAGCTGCCGGCAGGCGAGAAGGCGACCATGTCGCTGCAGCTGCCGAGCGACTTCGTCATCATCTTCGAGCCGGTGACACACGCCGCCCATTTCATCGACGTTCAGGGCGAGCCGACCAAGGACCGGCAGCAACTTGCCATCATGTACAACAAGGTGCAGGCCCCGACCGGGACCACGACCATGCGGCCCGGCCCGCTGCGGCTGTCGCTGGAGAACCAGGCCGGCGTGCGCGTGCTGCCGTCGGTGTTCATCGCTGCCGAAGCGCTCCACCATCTCATCGGCAAGCGCAAGCCGTTCCTGACCGCCAAGCGGATGCTGTCGAACCAGACCTTCCGCGACGTGTTCAAGGCGGACAATCTCAGTCTCGATCAGCGACTCCAGATCACCTCGCTCACCTTCCTGTTCACCGACCTGAAGGGCTCGACCGCGCTTTATGAACGGGTCGGCGATCTCGCCGCCTTCGACCTCGTGCGCGCGCATTTCCATGCGCTGCTCGGGATCATCTCCTCCGAGAAGGGCGCGGTGGTGAAGACCATCGGCGATGCCGTGATGGCGACCTTCGTCCGTCCCGAGCACGCCATCGTCGCGGGCTTGCGGATGCGCGCGGCCATGGACGAGCTCAACAAGCAGCGCGGCACCGACGATCTCATCGTCAAGATCGGCATCCATGAGGGTCCTTGCCTCGCGGTGATGCTCAATGAGCGGCAGGATTATTTCGGCCAGACCGTCAACATCGCCGCCCGCGTGCAGAGCCTGTCGACAGCGCAGGAAATCCACATCACCGGCCCGGTGCTCGACGCGCCCGCGGTCGCGGAAGTGCTGGAGCAGCGCGCGATCAAGCCGATCCAGAAACAGGCGGCGCTGCGCGGCATCGCCGACAAGATAGTGGTGTACGAGATTCCGTGAGTCGCGGTCGTCCCTTGCGAACGCAGGGACGATACCTGAAGGCCTGGCGCACTACTCGCGCCCGATGCGTAGCGGTCATATTGCCGAAACGTAATGCAGTGCGGGGAACTGACGCACGTTGCGCCGGTTGAGTTTCCTGCTCATATAATGCTGTAACGGCCCGCGCTCCTCGCGGCTGGATCGATTTCGGTAAGGACCATTATGCTCGACGGCCTGCGCCAATTCATCGCCGACATTGTCGCCCCCCATGACCAGAGCCGCACCTTCGCTGACAGCGACTATCGGTTGGCGGCGACCGCGCTGCTGGTCCACGTGGTCTCGCTGGACGGCCAGCCGACGGCCGCCGAGCGGCGCAAGCTGCACAGCCTGATCGAAAGCCATTTCGGGCTCGATCACGGCGCTGCGGATCGCCTGATCGCCGACGCCACCGAGGTCGAGGGCGAAGCGGTGGACCTCTATCACTTCACCAGCATCATCATGCGCTCGCTCGACGAGGAGGGTCGCAAGCGCATCGTTCGAATGATGTGGGAGCTGGTCTTTGCCGACGGCCAGGTCAGCGAGTTCGAGGACAATGTCGTCTGGCGCGCCTCCGATCTGCTCGGGATTTCCCAGCGAGACCGGATCGAGCTGAAGCATATCGTGGCCGAGCGCGTCGGGGGCCAGGGGAAGGACGCGCCGTCGGCGGCTGATCCCATTCCGCCTGGTGGATTGCTTCCCACGCGAGCCACATGACGAAACTTTAATGTGGGCCGGGCAGCCCTGCTTGGCTGATTCGCCCGCGAATACCTGTCCTTCCTGCTCCCCCTGTCGCCCGCTCAAGCCGCCATTCCGCCGGTGCCGCTTGCCTGTCGCGCTCGGCTTATGCTCTCGTTCGGTCATTGCGGGGCCAAAGACTTCCATTCAAGAGACTTCGATCGTGACTGAGCGGGTAACGTTGATCACCGGGGCCTCGGCGGGCATAGGGACGGAGCTGGCGCGCGTATTCGCTGCCAACGGACATCGCCTGGCATTGACGGCGCGGCGCGCGGATCGATTGGAGACGCTCGCGCGCGAGCTCGCGGCCAAGGGCGGCAAGAAGCCGATCGTGATCGCCTGCGATCTCGAGGACCCCGCCGCCGGCGAGACGATCGCGGCGGCGCTCGCCGCCGAGGGCGTCGAGCTCGACCACCTCGTCAACAATGCCGGCTTCGGCGTGTTCGGCGATGCCATCGAGCGCGACCGCGACGAGCAGATCGGGATCGTCGATGTCAACGTGCGGGCCCTGACGGATCTGTCGCTGCGCTTTGCCGATCAGCTGATCAGGAACAAGGGCGGTCTTCTCAACGTGGGCTCGGTCGCGGGCTTCCTGCCCGGTCCCGGCATGGCGGTCTATTATGCCTCCAAGGCCTACGTGATTTCGTTCACCGAGGCGCTCCGGGCCGAGCTCGCGCCGCGCGGCGTTCGCGTCACCGTGCTTTGCCCGGGCCCCGTGCCCACCGAATTCCAGGCGCGCGCCGGCGTCGGATCCCAACACGATACCGCCCTTCTCAATGTTTCAGCCGCCGATGTCGCGCAGGAGGCGTACCGTGGTCTGATGGCCAACAAACGGGCAGTGCTGCCCGGTCTCGGCATCAAGATTGTGCCGTTGGCGCTGCGTTTCTTCCCGCGCGGCTTCATCCTGGCCGCGACCAGCAGGTTCCAGAGGCGCAGGCATTAGAGAATCTTGGAGCTCCCGTAATGGCCCGGAGCTTGCTTCACCTTCGATGTGTGCGCGAACTCACACGATGTTAACCGTCGCTTAGCTATGCTGGCGGTCTGAACCGATAGCACTCGCAGAGGCCATGTCGTTACGGACGGACAGGTTTTGTGGCGCAGAACTGGTGCCCTTCCGAAAGAAGGCGCCGAGCGCTGCCGCCTCCGAAAGCCGGTTGCCGGTCTTGATCGTCCTGCATCAGGAATGCTCGACTCCCGGCCGGGTCGGCAATGCGCTCCGCGCGCTTGGCCACGCCCTGGACATTCGCCGTCCCCGCTTCGGCGATCCGCTGCCGGAGACGCTCGACGAGCATGCCGGCGCCGTCTTCTTCGGCGGCCCGATGAGCGCCAACGATTCCGACGATTACATCCGGCGCGAGATCGACTGGCTCGAGATTCCGCTGCGCGAGCAGCGGCCGTTCCTCGGCATCTGCCTTGGCGCCCAGATGCTCGCGATGCAGCTCGGGGCCCGCGTCGCGCCGCATGCCGATGCGCTGACCCAGATCGGTTACTATCCGATCCGCCCGACCGCCGCGGGCCGCGCGCTCTGCCCGGCCTGGCCGGCTCAGGTCTATCACTGGCACCGCGAGGGATTCGAGCTGCCTGCCGGTGCCGAGCTGCTCGCGGAGGGCGACGATTTTCCGGTGCAGGCGTTCCGTGCCGGCAATGCCTTCGGCGTGCAGTTTCATCCTGACGTGACCTACGCGATGATGCATCGCTGGACCACGCGTGGCTACGACGGCTTCAGCGCGCCCGGTGCGCGGCAGCGCCACCATCATTTCGCGGATCGTGCGGTCTACGATGCCGCCGAGCGCGCCTGGCTCGATCATTTCATCGACGGCTGGCTGGCGCGGCGGCCGGTGCTGGCCCAAGCCGCCGAGTAACCGGCGCCCTTCGCGCAGGCTCTTGGCGCAAGTCCTCGCGCCGCCCCCTGATATGCTAGGCTCTCCGCCAACGAGCGCGCACCAATGCGTGCCGGCAAACGAGGGAGAGCGTCATGGCCTACGATCACATTCTCTATGAGGTGAGCGACAAGATCGCGACCATCACGCTCAATCGCCCTGATCGCATGAATGCGTGGACGCCGACCATGGAGCGCGACGTGCGTCATGCGATGGAAGCGTCAAGCGCCGACGACAATGTCCGCGTCATCGTGCTCACCGGCGCGGGCCGCGCGTTCTGCGCCGGCGCCGACATGGATGCGTTGAAGGGACTCGACCCTGACGACGTCAGGCGCGCCTCGAACCTGCCGCCCTTCGACATGAACCGCCGTCCGGACTGGCAGACGCGCTACGGCTATTATCCCTCGATCAGGAAGCCGGTCATCGCCATGCTCAACGGCGCCACCGCGGGCATCGGCCTCGTCCACGCGCTCTACTGCGACCTGCGCTTTGCCGCCGACAATACGGTGTTCACCACAGCCTTCGCGCGGCGCGGACTGATCGCCGAGCACGGCATCAGCTGGATGCTGCCGCGCATCGTCGGTCACGCCAATGCGATGGACCTCTTGCTTTCGGCGCGGCGCGTGTCGAGCGAGGAAGCCCTTCGGATCGGGCTGGTCAACCGGCTCTGCCCGCCTGAGAAGTTGCGCGAGGAGACCTATGCTTATGCCCGCGATCTCGCCGATTTCGTCTCGCCGAGTGCGATGGCCGTGATCAAGCGCCAGCTCTACGAGGTGCCGTTCCAGACCTTGGCCGAGGCGACGATCGAAGCCAACCGGGAGATGATGGTGGCGCTGGCCGGCAGCGATTTCCGGGAGGGGGTGGCGAGCTTCATGGAAAAGCGGCCGCCGAGGTTTACGGGGAGGTGAGGAGAGTATTTGTGAGCCGTCCGTCTTCGCCCTGCGGGCTTCGCCGGACACCACGCTTCGCCCTGCGGGCTCCGTC
The DNA here is from genome assembly GCF_024585125.1 of Bradyrhizobium sp. WBOS08. Classification (NCBI taxonomy): domain Bacteria; kingdom Pseudomonadati; phylum Pseudomonadota; class Alphaproteobacteria; order Hyphomicrobiales; family Nitrobacteraceae; genus Bradyrhizobium; species Bradyrhizobium sp. WBOS08. Next base: position 2,923,284 of record NZ_CP028988.1, read on the forward strand.
GTGGCTGCGCCGCGCGTAGCCCGGAAAGATTTGGCTGGACATGTTGGATTTGCTGAGCCGGTCCGTCTTCGCCCTGCGGGCTTCGCCGGACACCACGCTTCGCCCTGCGGGCTCCGACGTGGCTGCGCCACGCGTAGCCCGAAGGGCGAAGCGTGGTGGAGCCAGGCGGGATCGAACCGCCGACCTCGTCATTGCGAACGACGCGCTCTCCCAGCTGAGCTATGGCCCCTTTGCTGGCCGCTCTGGTCAACGCGGCCGACAACCGGGCGCCATTTAAGTCCCCGCCAAGGTCAAGTCAAGGACGGGTGTCACCCGGTTTTAGCCATTCGGGGCGTGACTCCCTTGTTTGGGCGGGGGGGAACCGATATCTAGCAAAGGCGTCAATCCGACCGCCGCCCGAATTATCAAAAGCCAGAGTCTTCAAACGCCATGCGTGCCGTTCTCGACATCGTCATCATCGTGCTCGACCTCTACGTCTGGCTGCTGATCGCCTCCGCGATCCTGTCCTGGCTGATCGCCTTCAACGTCGTGAACACGCGCAACCAGTTCGTGTCGGCGGTGGCGGAGTTCCTGTACCGGATCACCGAGCCGGTGCTGGCACCGATTCGCAATTTCCTGCCCAGCCTCGGCGGCCTCGACATCTCGCCGATCATCCTGATCCTGATCATCATGTTCATCGAGCGGGTGATCCTGTACTACATCTACCCCAACGTGGTCTGAGCGGGCTGGAGCGCCTTGGTTGCCCGAGAAGCCGGCAAGGAGCCTTGGCGCTACGCGGCCGCAGGAATCAGCATCGCATTGCGGGTGACGCCGCGCGGCGGCCGCGACGACATCGACGGGATCGAGCAGCTGGCCGATGGCCGCAGCGTGCTCAAGGTGCGGGTGCGCGCCATCGCCGATGGCGGCGAGGCCAACAAGGCCGTGCTGGTCCTGCTGGCGAAATCGCTCGGCGTTCCCAAGGCCAGCGTGAGACTGCTGTCCGGTGCCACCTCGCGGCTGAAGCAGATCGCGGTCGACGGCGATCCGGCACGGCTCGGCGAAGCCCTACGCCAGCTCGTCGCGGCCAAATCGAAGGACTGAGGGAACTGACATGACCGCCAAGATTATCGATGGAAAAATCATCGCCGCCGAGCTGCGCGCCCGCGTCGCCGACGAGGTCGCCCGGGTCAGGCGCGAGCACAATCTGGTGCCGGGTCTTGCGGTGGTTCTGGTCGGCAACGATCCCGCCAGCGAGGTCTATGTCCGCTCCAAGCACACCCAGACCCAAGCCGCCGGCATGGCCTCCTTCGAGCACAAGCTGCCGGCCGACGTTTCGCAAGCAGACCTCCTGGCGCTGGTCGAAAAGCTCAACCGCGATCCCGCCGTGCACGGCATCCTGGTGCAGCTGCCGCTGCCGAAGGGCCTGAACACGGAAGCCGTCATCAACGCCATCGATCCCGCCAAGGACGTCGACGGCCTGCATCCGAACAATGCCGGCCGGCTCGCCGGCGGCTTCGAGGCGCTGTCGCCATGCACGCCGCTCGGCTGCATCATCCTGACCAAGAGCGTGCATCCGTCACTGGAGGGCATGAACGCCATCGTCATCGGCCGCTCCAATCTGGTCGGCCGTCCGCTGGTGCAATTGCTGCTGAACGAGAACGCCACGGTGACGATCGCGCATTCGCGCTCGCGCGACCTGCCTGGGCTCGTGAAGCAGGCCGATCTCGTCTATGCCGCGGTCGGCAGGCCCGAGATGGTGCGCGGCGACTGGCTGAAGCCGGGCGCGACCGTGATCGATGTCGGCATCAATCGCATCCCGAAGGAGGACGGCAAGACGCGCCTCGTCGGCGACGTCGCCTATCAGGAAGCGCTTGGGGTGGCCGGCGCCATCACGCCGGTGCCGGGCGGCGTCGGTCAGATGACGGTAGCCTGCCTGCTGGTGAATACGCTGCGCGCGGCCTGCGCAATCGCGGGGCTGCCGAAGCCTGCGGTGTAGCGGAACTCGCGTGTCCCGGACGCGGCGCGGCATGAAATGCCGCGACGCTGAGCCGGGACCCATGGCGCCACAGTACTGGGCCCCGGCTCGGCAGCGCATCGCTTTACGCTGCGCTGCGTCCGGGGCACAGAAACTCAGCCCTTCTTCTTCTTCTCGCGGTCCATGCCTTCGAGGATCAGCTTGTGCGCCTCCTCAGGGCCGCCCCAGCGCAGGATCTTCACCCATTTGCCCTTCTCGAGATCCTTGTAGTGCTCGAAGAAGTGCTGGATCTGCTGCAGCGTGATGTCGGGCAGGTCGGAGTACGACTTCACCTTGTCGTAGCGCTGCGTGAGCTTCGACGACGGCACCGCCAGAATCTTCTCATCGCCGCCGGCTTCATCCTCCATGAACAGCACGCCGACCGGGCGCACGCTCATGACGGCACCGGGAATGATGGCGCGGGTGTTGACGATCAGGACGTCGCAGGGGTCGCCGTCATCCGACAGGGTGTGCGGGATGAAACCATAATTACCGGGGTAACGCATCGGCGTGTAAAGGAAGCGGTCGACCACCAGCGTGCCGGCCTCCTTGTCCATCTCGTATTTGATCGGTTCGCCGCCCACGGGGACTTCGATGAGGACGTTGACTTCGTGCGGTACGTTTTTCCCGATCGAGATCGCATCGATACGCATTCAAGGCTCCGTTGTTGCCGAGGTAAAATCGCGCCCGGCAGCCGATTTTGGCGCTGTCATACGCGGGCTTGGCCCGCTGATCCATCGCGTTTTTATGAAATAATGAATCCCGAAATCACCGGCTCAACGGCAGCGGTATCGACGGACGGGAAACGCTGCCGCTTCGGCCTTCAGCAGCTCAATTGGTCCAAATCTAGTTGGTCCAAGTCTAGTTAGTCCAGGCGAAGGCAACCTTGTCGAGCGCCTTCGGCCCGAAACGCTCCGACGAGCGCGCCACCATACGGCCCCCGAGCGCCCGGTAGAACTCGGTCGCGGGGTCGTTATCCGAGAGCGCCCACACCACCATGCTCTTCAGCCCGCTCTGCATCAGGTCGCGGCGGGCGGCGGCGAACAGGCGACGGCCGAAGCCGAGGCCCTGGAATTCCGGGCGCAGATAAAGCTCGTAGATCTCGCCGTCGAAATGCAGGCTGCGGGCGCGGTTGCGACCGTAATTGGCGTAACCGGCGATCTTGTCGCCGAACACCAGCACGCTGACGCGGCTGCCCTTGCGGATCGCACTGTCCCACCATTGCGGGCCGCGGCGGTTGATCAGCTTTTCCAGCTCGGCGCCGGGAATGATGCCCTGATAGGCGGAGCGCCAGGCTTCGTCATGCGTGGACGCCACCGCAGTTGCATCTGCAGCTTTGGCCGGCCGGACCTCGATCAGGGTTGTGCTCATGGAGACAATCAAACCAAGTCGCCGCCTCGGCGGCAAGTCCTATCGTTAATTATCGGTTAACGTGTGGACTTTGTGCATCAGTGTCTTAACCATGTTGTGCCGAAAAAAGACAGGATGCCGACTCAAATCGTCTCGGCACGCCATGCGTCGGTGCAAAACTCGTTCTGCGGCAATGAATGAACGACAATGGCAGGGCAAAAAGTCCGCCCAGAGTGATTCGTTCCAACTAGTGTGGCGGTCGCTTCTCGTGTCGCCCTCGGCCATTCATGCGGCTCCTCAAGACCATCGCGCTCCTGCCTCTGCTGGCCTTGCTGGCTGCGTCGCCTCTGTGCGCCCAGGTCAGGTCTGGCCCGTCCGGCGAAGAGGGCGAGCCGCTTCGCCGACAGAAATGGCTTGTGCCGTCGCTGGATACCGGCATCGCCACCCATGCCGTGCTGTTTCGTCCCGCCGGCGCAGGTCCGTTCCGGCTTGCGGTCATCGCGCACGCCTCGACGCAGAACGGCTTGCGTCGAGCGCAAATGCCGCAGCCGGAATACCGTCCGCTTGCCGCCTATCTCGTCGCGCGCGGCTATGCCGTGCTGGTGCCGGAGCGGCTCGGCCATGGCGCGACCGGCGGCCGCTATGTCGAGGATCAGGGCGGATGTGACGAGGCCGACTATGCGCGTTCTGGCCGCGCAACGGCCGAGCAGATACGGCTCGCGCTGGAGCATTTGCGAAAGCAGGATTTCATTCGCAAGGAGGCCGCGATCGTGATCGGCCATTCCGCCGGCGGCTGGGGCGCGCTCGCGCTCGCAGATGCCGACCCGCAGACGATCTCCGCCATCGCGGTGTTCGCGCCGGGGCGCGGCGGCCATGCCGATGACGAGCCGAACCGGATCTGCGCACCAGCCAAGCTGCTTGCCGCTGCCGCGGAGTTCGGCAGAGGCGCGCGTATCCCCGTCACATGGCTCGTTGCGGGCAATGACAGCTACTTCGCGCCGGCATTTTCGAACAGCCTGGCCGACGCGTTTCGCGGCGGTGGCGGCAAGGTGGACTTCCGCATCCTGCCGGCCGTCGGCAGCGAGGGGCATTGGATGATCGAGAGCGAAGCCGGGGTCAAAGCCGCAAGCGGCGATCTCGCGCGTGCGCTGAACCCTGACCGGCCAAAGGCGACCAAGAAGCCATGACGCCGTATGTTCTGGTCAAGTTCCTGCATGTGCTCGGCGCCATCGTCATCCTCGGCACAGGCACCGGCATCGCCTTCTTCATGCTGATGGCGCATCGTACCAACGATGTGGCGTTCATCGCGCGCACGGCCTCGGTGGTGGTGATCGCGGATACGATCTTCACGTTCTCCGCCGTGCTGCTCCAGCCGGTCACGGGCGGCCTATTGATGATGCTCTCGGCGATACCGATCACGGAGCACTGGCTGCTCGCCTCGCTGGCACTTTACGCCGTCGCCGGCCTGTTCTGGATTCCCGTCGTCTTCATGCAGATCGAGATGCGGGATCTTGCGCGCAAAGCGACCGATCAGCGCAGCGCGCTGCCGCAGCGCTACTTCATGCTGTTCCGCCGCTGGTTCGCATTCGGCTTTCCCGGTTTCGGCGCGACCATGCTGATCCTCTGGCTGATGATCGCAAAACCGTTTTGAGGGACGTGATGTGTGAGCGAACCATTTTGGTGCTCGGCGCCTCCGGCCTGATCGGCCGCTTCGTCACCGACGATCTCCGCGCGCGGGGATTCCGCGTCGTCGGCGTGGCGCGCAGCCTGTCGCCGTCGCAAAGAATGAGCGCGTTGGACGTCGAGCTGCCGATCCTCTCGCTGGATGCAGCTGCGCTGGCGCGGCTCCTGCGCGAGCACGCCGTCGACGTCGTCGTAAATTGCCTCGGCGTGCTTCAGGACGGGCCAGGCAGCGATACGGGCGCCGTGCATCGCGATTTCGTCGCGCGGCTCCTTGCCGCGATCGGTGACAGCGGTCGCGCGATCCGCCTGGTGCACATCTCAATTCCGGGAGCGGCGGAGGCCGACCGCACCGCGTTTGCGACGACCAAACGCGAGGCGGAGCGCCTGATCGCGGCGTCCGGCATTCCCCATGCCGTCCTGCGGCCGGGCTTCGTCGTTGCACCGTCAGCCTACGGCGGCAACGCCTTGCTCCGCGCGCTCGCGGCCTTTCCGTTGGATCTTCCGGGTAAGGAGATGGCAACACCGTTCCAGCCTGTTGCGGTGGAGGACATCTCGGCCACCATCGCGTGGCTCGCCGCGCGGGACATCGACGACGCGTCCGTGCACGCGGTGAGCTGGGATCTGATGCAGGCAGAGCCGGTCACGATGGCCGGCGTCATCGAGCAATTTAGTCGCGCGTTCGGCACGTCCGGCTGGCCGCGCATCGCGATGCCGACGATCCTGCTCGATCTCGGCGCCAGGATCGGCGATCTCGCCAGCTATCTCGGCTGGACGCCGCCGATGCGCTCCACCGCCATCGCCGAATTGCGCCGCGGCGTGCGCGGTGATCCCTCGGCCTGGATCACGGCCACCGGTATCACGCCGAAGACGCTTGCTGAGACGATCGGCCGTCATCCCGCCACCATCCAGGACAAATGGTTCGCGCGCCTGTTCCTGATCAAGGCGCTGATCTTCGCGAGCCTGGTCGCGTTCTGGCTCGTCTCCGGCTTCATCGCGCTGTTCGTGTCCTATCGGGCCGCCGCCGGCATCCTGACCGCGCACGATTTTCCGCCGGCGCTGGTTGATCCCATCACTGTCGGAACCAGCCTGATGGACATGAGCATCGGCGTGCTGATCGCCTTCCGCCGCACCGCGGCGATCGGTCTCGTTGCGGGCATCGTCGCTTCGCTCGGTTATATGGCCGGCGCCGCGATCCTGACGCCGGACCTCTGGATCGAGCCGCTCGGCGCGCTGGTCAAGACCGGTCCAGCGATCGTGCTGATGCTGGTCGGCCTCCTGATGTTGGATAATCGCTGATGCCCCAATGGCCCGACGACGACGTCATCCTGTTCGACGGCGTCTGCATCTTCTGCTCGCGCTGGGTCCGCTTCGTGGCCAAGCGCGACACCGGCAAGCGGTTTCGCTTCACGCCGATCCAGTCGGATTATGGCGCACGTCTGGCGCGCACATTCGGCATCGACCCCGCTGATCCCGACACCAACGCCGTTGTTCATGGCGGCGAGGTCTTCATGAAGTCCGACGCCGCACTGACGGTGCTGTCGCAGCTTCCCGGTTGGCGCTGGGTGCGGGCGCTTTTCGCGGTGCCGAAGCCGCTGCGCGACGTCGTCTACAGCCTCGTCGCGCGCAACCGCTACCGCATCTTCGGCAAGTATGAGGCATGCTTCATCCCTGACGCTGATTTGCGCGCGCGGGTGATCGAGTAGCCACGTCATTGCGAGGAGCTCTTGCGACGAAGCAATGCAGATTGCCCCCGCGGAAAGTTTCTGGATTGCTTCGCTGCGCTCGCAATGACGGAGTCTGCGGCTAAAGCGTCCCAATCGCTGCCAGCACTTCCCCAGCCGCCCGCTCCCCGCTGTCCCGTGCGCCGTGCGCCGTCGTGAAGAAGGTCGGCGACGTCGCCTCGCCGGCAAAGAACAGCCGCCCGTCCACCGGCGCGGCCAGCACGGCACGATCCCCGGCGTGGCCGGGCAGGGCGTGCGAATACGAACCCTGCGCGAACGGATCGCGCGCCCAGCGTGACGCGTAGAGCGGCTTCAGCTTGCGCCGGATATCGTTGCCGAGGAAGCCCGCGATCTCGCTGATGGCTTGCGCGGCGATGGCACCCTCGCCGGAATCCTCCAGCGCGCGGGCAAAGCTGCCGCCGAAAAAGCCTTCGATGCAGGGCTGGCCGAACGGACGGATGTGGTAGGTGCCCATCTCGGTGCGCATGGTGGCGCCGCGCAGATTGGCTTCCTTCGGGAAGGCTTCGGCGCCCTCGAGCGCCAGCGTCACCTTGTCGTCGACGCCGAGCGGCAGGCCGGCGGCGGCATCGACTTTGGACGGCAGCGGCGGTGAAAAGCGCAACGTCGCATCGGCGATCAGGTTGGTCGGCACGGTGACGATCGCTTTGTCCGCGGTCAGCGTGCCCTGCGATGTCTCGATGCGGATGCGCTTGCCGGAATGATCGATCAGGGCGACGTTGCAATTCAGGACCACCGGGCAGGGTGCGCCATAGGCCGAAACAAGCGCGCCATAGCCGCGGCGGACGCGCCAGTTCAGCTCGGTGTCCTCATAGGCGTCCCAGTCGAGCGTGGACATGTCCTTCAGCTCGCAGCCGTTGATGTAGGTCGAGATCGCGTCGATCATGGGATTCCAGCGATTGCCCACTTCGAGGCTCAGGCTCGCGGGCTCGTCCTGGCGCTTTTGCGCGGCCTGCCAGAGGCGCTCGTAGAACGCGTCCATCGCGCGCATGAAATCGTCGCGCTCGCTTGGCGGAAACGCGTTGCCATAGGCGCGCTCGCGCCAGGGCGGCAGGTCCTTGTTGAGCTCGAAGCCAAGCTGCCTTGCGATCGCGACGAAGGAGTTCTTGTCGGCCGAGTGCAGCCAGCCGCAGCCGACGTCGAAGGTGACCTCGGGCGAGGCCTGCACCGTCCAGGCCCGGCCGCCGAGCCTGTCACGCGCCTCCAGCACGATCGCCGAGAGGCCGGAGCCCGCCAGCGCATGCGCCGCGCCGAGGCCGGCGGCACCGGCGCCGATGATCGCGACGTCGACGGAGGAGGGGAGGGAGCTCATGGGCGGGCTCTAGCACGTTCGGGATACGCGCTAAAGGCATCACACACCAGGTGTCATCACCCGCGAAAGCGGGTGATCCAGTATTCCAGAGGCAGTCGTTATAGGGCCGAGAGAGCGCGGCGTACTGGATGCCCCGGTCAAGCCGGGGCATGACAGTGAATGAAAGCGGCAGCCTTAAGCCACCGCTTCCTTGGCCTTTTCGGCGCGCTTGCGCTCGTTCGGGTCGAGGTGCTTCTTGCGCAGGCGGATCGACTTCGGGGTGACCTCCACCAGCTCGTCGTCCTCGATATAGGCGAGCGCCTTCTCCAGCGTCATGCGGATCGGCGGGGTCAGGCGCACGGCTTCGTCCTTCGAGGTCGTGCGGATGTTGGTGAGCTGCTTGCCCTTGAGCACGTTGATCTCGAGATCGTTGTCGCGGGTGTGCTCGCCGACGATCATGCCCTTGTAGACCTTCCAGCCCGGCTCGATCATCATCGGGCCGCGATCTTCCAGCTTGAACATGGCGTAAGCCACCGCTTCGCCCTGATCGTTGGAGATCAGCACGCCGTTGCGGCGGCCCTGGATCTCGCCCTTGTACGGCGCGTAGCCGTGGAACAGGCGGTTCATGATCGCGGTGCCGCGGGTATCGGTGAGCAATTCGCCCTGGTAGCCGATCAGGCCGCGCGTCGGCGCGTAGAACACCAGGCGCTGACGGTTGCCGCCCGACGGCTTCATCTCGATCAGCTCGGACTTGCGCTCGCTCATCTTCTGCACGACGACGCCGGAATGCTCCTCGTCGACGTCGATCACGACCTCCTCGATCGGCTCCAGGGTGGCGCCGGTGGCCTCGTCCTTCTGGAACACGACGCGCGGCCGCGACACCGAGAGCTCGAAGCCCTCGCGGCGCATGGTCTCGATCAGGATCGCGAGCTGCAATTCGCCGCGGCCCGAGACTTCCATCGCATCCTTGTCCGCGGCTTCGACCACGCGCAACGCGACATTGCCTTCGGCCTCGCGCAGCAGGCGGTCGCGGATCATGCGGCTCGTGACCTTGTCGCCTTCGGTGCCGGCGAGCGGGGAGTTGTTGACGATGAAGGACATCGACACGGTCGGCGGATCGATCGGCTGCGCCGGCAGCGGCACCTCGACGGTCGGATCGCAGAAGGTGTCGGCGACGGTGCCCTTGGTCAGGCCGGCAATGGCGACGATGTCGCCGGCTTCGGCTTCATCGAGCGGGGTGCGCTCGAGGCCGCGGAAGGCCAGGATCTTGGTGATGCGTCCGGACTCGACCAGCTTGCCGTCGGCGTTCAGCACCTTGACCTGCTGGTTCGGCTTGAGCACGCCGGAGGAGATGCGGCCGGTGATGATGCGGCCGAGATAGGGATTGGCTTCCAGGATGGTGCCGATCATCCTGAACGGACCTTCCTCGACCTTCGGCGGCGCGACGTGGCGCAGGATCAGGTCGAACAGCGGCTCCATGCCCTTGTCCTTCGGACCCTCCGGGCTGTCGGCCATCCAGCCCTGCTTGGCCGACCCGTAGAGGATCGGGAAGTCGAGCTGCTCCTCGCTGGCGTCGAGCGCCGCGAACAGATCGAACACCTCGTTGATGACTTCGGTCGGGCGCGCGTCGGGGCGGTCGACCTTGTTGATGACGACGATCGGCTTCAGGCCGACCTTGAGCGCCTTGGAGACCACGAACTTGGTTTGCGGCAGCGGGCCTTCGGCGGCGTCGACCAGCACCAGGGCGCCGTCCACCATGTTGAGGATGCGCTCGACCTCGCCGCCGAAATCGGCGTGGCCGGGGGTGTCGACGATGTTGATGCGGGTGTCCTTCCACTGCACCGAGGCCGCCTTGGCCAGGATGGTGATGCCGCGCTCGCGCTCCAGATCGTTGGAATCCATGGCGCGATCCGTCACCTTCTGGTTCTCGCGGAACGTGCCGGACTGCTGGAGGAGCTTGTCGACCAGGGTCGTCTTGCCGTGGTCGACGTGGGCGATGATGGCAACGTTACGAAGATTCATGAGTGAGCTTCTTTGCGGTCGAACAATGGGTTAAGCGCGATCTCGCCGGTCAGACCGGGACCTCTTCTCGAAACAACGCTGGAAGACTGGAAACGGGGCGCTTTCCGCCCAAAAAGGAAGCCCGGCCATCTTGACCGGGCGCCCTGCGCGTTGCGGCGCAATATATGCAAAAACCGCCAAAAAACAATGTGTTCTTTGGGCCTTGGTTGACTGAATTTTGCCCGGGAATCTCCGGGGCTTAGCGATCGTTGCGGGCCGGCGGGGCCTTGCGGCCCACGATGGCCGCCCAGATCAGGACGACGCCCCCGATGCCGATGACCAGCCCCAAGAACACCAGCGACGCCATGTCGGAAGGGATCCGGCCACCGTCGACCACCGCCATTCCGCCGAACAGGAGCGCGCACAGCCCCGGCAACAGCATGAAGATCCCGGCGATCGCCATCAACGCGGTCAGGCAACCGCTGCGCGGTTGCTGGATCTGCGGAGGCAGGGCCGGTGGGGTTTGGTTGGACTCGCTCATGGTCTCTTTCTCGCGGCCCTGATCAGCATCACGCCGGCAAACGCCACCAGCAGTGCGAGGGCAAGGATGGGGATAAAGCGGGTGTCGAAGTGGGACGACTGGGTCTGGTCGAAGGCAAAGATCAGAGCGCAGATGCCGGGCAGCAGCAGGATCACCCCGAACATCACCATGATCGCGGTGACGCACCCGCTTCGCGGCGATGGAGGTGAGGGCGTCTCGCTCAACGCGGCACCTCCTCGCGCGCCTTGGTTTCTCGATAAGTCTCGTCGGCCAGTTCGGCGCGGATGCCGTCGATCTTGCCGTTGCGGTAGAACAAATTGTAGGTGTCGAACGGAATGATCGCGCCCTGCTCCGTCACGAAATGGATGCAGCTGCGCTTGACGTTGCCGACGCAGAAATTGAAGCGGTCGAGAAACTGCACGATGGTGACGCGGAAGACGTTCTCGTAGGAGAGCCCGTCCGGCACCTGAAAGCTCGGCAGGCAGCACAGCAATTCGCAGACCCGTTCGGACGTGTTGAGCGGCCCCGACGACAGCGAGAACAGATCGACGAATTTTTCCCGCAGCATCGGATATTTCTCCGGGCTGATGGTGTTGGGCATCACGGCGACCAGCTGTTCCTGCGGGATCAACGAGGTCAGCGGCAGCACCTTCTCGCCGTTGCGCAGGCCATAGCCGATCGAGATGCTTTCGGGATTGCAGGGCAGCGGGATCATGTCCTTGTCGCCGAACACGCCGGTCTGGATCACGCGCTTGCGGATCTCCGACAGCATGATGCGGTCGGTCTTGCCATCGAAATTGTCGTTGCGGCCGGCGTCCTGCACCGGCTGCAGCGTGACGCCGCGCACGCATTTCCAGGTGAGGGCGTGGCGGACGATGTCGCCGATCTCGGCATCGTTGACGCCGCGCTTGATGGTCGCGACCAGCGTGGTCGACACGCCGTAATGCTCGAGATTTTCCAGCGCCTGCTGCCGGATCCTGCGCAAATCCGCGCCGCGCAGATCGACCAGCGCGTCGCGCTGCAGCGAATCGAACTGGAGATAGACCTCCAGCCCGCGCTTGTTCTCGGCCAGCCTCGCCACGAAATCCTTGTCGCGCGCGATGCGCAGGCCGTTGGTGTTGATCATGACGTGGCGGATCGGACGGGCGCGTACCGCGTCCAGGATCTCGAAGAAATCCGGATGCAGCGTCGGCTCGCCGCCGGAGATCTGCACGAGATCGGGCTCGCCCTCGCTTGCGACCAGCGCGTCCAGCATCTTCTCCACGGTTGCGAGCGGGGTGAATTTGGTTCGTGCCGGCGAGGATTCCGCGAAGCAGACCGGGCAGGTCAGATTGCAATGCTCGGTGATCTCGATCAGCGCCAGGCAGGAGTGCTGCTCGTGGTCGGCACAGAGACCGCAATCATAGGGGCAACCGAATTCGGTGCGCTGCTGGAATTGCAGCGGCCGGTCGCCGGGCTTGATGAAATCCTTGCACAAGCGCCAATAGGCGGCATCGGTCGACACCAGCGTGGACTGGACGCCGTGCTCCCTGCAACGCTTTTCGTACCAGACCTCGTTGTCCAGGATCTGGATCTTGGCCGGCACCAGCTTCAGGCAGGTTTCGCAGAGAGATTGGGTCTGGCCCCAGAAAATATAGGGACGCGACTTACGCAACGGCGCGTTCATGCAAGTAACTCATTTTGCAGGCGTCTCGCTCTGGGTGCCGTCGCCAGCATGACGCCGGCGTAGAGCAGGATGGACAGCGACAGCAGGTGAAACAGGGTGAAGGGGCCGATCAGCGTGCCGTAGGGCTTGAGGAATTCCCACAGGAAGCGCTGCCCTCCATAATAGGCGAGCGCCAGGTAGAAACCATTGGTGATCGTGAACGCGTTCCGGTTCAAGACCGCCAGCACATAGACGAGCGCGAACACGGCCATGGCCGCGCTCTCGTAGAGCTGGACGGGATGGCGCAGAACGCCGTCGCCGAAATCATGGCCAAAAGGCAGCGTGGTCGGCGTGCCATAGGTGAAGTCGTCGAGACCTGCGAAATAGCAGCCGAGCCGGCCGATCGCGATACCGACGGCCAGCGGCAGCGCGAACCGCGCGCCGGTGCGCAAGGTGATGCCGGCGGTCCATTTGTAGAGCTCGATCGCCACGATGCCGCCGGCCAGCGCGCCCTCGACCGAGCGCGCAATGCCGCTCTGACCCGACAGCCACAGATTGGCGGAGCCGAACAGATAGGCGCCGAGGCCGGCACCGAACACCAAGGCGGCGATGTAGGGCAGCGCCGAGGATTGCGCCGGAAACCGCAAACCCCGTCGCGCCAGCCCGTAGGCGGCCGCGGCCGCCCCCAGCCACGCCAAGACGTCGAAGATGGTGTGAAGCAAAGCCCCGCTCATGCCGGGGATACTAGCCAGGTTCCGGCCGCGCGGGATAGTGCGCCCGCGCGTCTTGTGCCGGGGAAGAACTCGCTACCCCGCCTCCCGCTCTTCGGTCGGGTAGACGCCGCGCAGCACCTCTTCGAAGTGCATCTTCACCGCGTCGTTGCAGAGGCAGGCGCGAAGCTTCAGGCCGTCACGGCTGCGAACCAGGATCGATCCGCGCCGCGTGTCGAGAATCCGTTCTGCCTTGAACGATTGAAGCACGCGGCTGGCATAGGAGCGGCCCACGCCGAGCAGCGTCGCGAGCTGCTCGTGGGTCAGCGGCACGCTGCTCTCGTCGCCGGTCCGCTCCATCGCCGCCAGGATCCATTTGGCGGTCCGCTGCTCGATCGAATGGATCGCGTTGCAGGCGGTCGACTGGAATATCTGAGCCAGCATGCAATCGGCATAGCGGGCAAAGATGTTGCGCAGCGATGCCGAGCGCAGCTTGGCCGCTTCCAGCTTGGCGACATGAACGCGCGCGAACGGCCCGCCGAATTTCACGCAGATTCGGGTATAGGCCGGCAGGTAGCCCTCGCTGACGATACCGCCCACCGCGCCTTCGCGGCCGACCAGGATGGTTTCGACGTCGCGGCCGTCCTCGTTCGGAACGAGAAAGGTCGCGAGCGACGGTCCGCAGGGGAAGTGGACGACCTGGACGTCATCGCCGGGATTGTAGAGCAGCTCGCTTGCCGCGCAGTCCTCGACGGAGACGTGAGGTGCGAGCAGAGCGTAGTCGGCTTGGCTCAAACGCCGCAGCAGATTGTTGGCCGGCCGGCTTTCGACCTCGATCGTCTTGTTGATGCGCGCGTCCATCGTGGACCCCCTTCTCCTCCCGATCTTAGCGAGTTCCGTCGCGTTCCTGCGTGCACAAGTGAACAGACTGGAGAACGGCGATATGGTGGGTTTCGTTCCGGGAACCCCCCGATGCGCTGCAGGCAGGCATCGTGTCGCGGCAGTCCTGATCCAAAACCCCCACCACCTCCAAGATCTGATCATGGCACTCCTAGTTCCCGATGGCACAGGCCGGCCGGCCGACGTCCTGATTGTCGAAGACGACCCCATCATCGCGATCGATTTCGAGGATCGCCTGCTTGGATTTGGCGTCGCCGTTGTGCGGACCGTCGGGTCGGTGGCTCAGGCGCTGGGCGCTATTGTCGAGCGTGCGCCCGACTTCGCGCTGCTCGATGTCGAGCTGATCCGCGAGACCAGCTTTGCGGTCGCCGAACGGCTTCTTGCCCTGAATATCCCGTTCGTGTTCGTCACCGGCTATGGCGCCGAGGCGCGCATTCCGCCGCAATTCTCCGGTCAGCCACGGTTGCAGAAACCGTGTTCGAGCGATGCGTTGGAGGCGGCGTTGCGCTCGCGCGACGCCGATTAGACCCGTTTTGAGGGCTCTGGCCGTCAGCTCTGCTTCGGATCGAGCGTCGTCGACCACAGCGCGACATCGGCGCGGTCGCGCAACGTCACAATCATCTGGCCGGAGGCGCCGTCGATCTTGACGTGACCGAAGAACTGCATGCCCGCTGAGGGCGGCAGGTTCTGGCTGTTCTTGCCCGGCGCCTTGACGAAGCGCACCTCGGGTCCAAAGGTGTTGTCGAGCGCGTTCGGACCGAACGTGCCGGCATGCAGCGGCCCCGACACGAATTCCCAGAACGGCTCGAAATCCTGGAACTGCGCCTTGTTCGGATCGTAATAATGCGCGGCGGCGTAGTGCACGTCGGCGGTCAGCCACACAATGTTGCTGATCGGCGCCATCTTGATGAAGCGCAGGATGTCGGCGATCTCGAGCTCGCGCCCGCGCACCGGACCGTCGCCTTGCGCGATCGCTTCCGAGCCGCCCTTCGCCGTGTCCGATACGATCAGGCTCAGCGGCATGTCGGAGGCGATCACCTTCCAGGTCGCGCGCGAATTGAGCAGGCCGCGCTTGAGCCAGGCAATCTGGTCCGGGCCAAGGAAATGGCTGGCGGGGCCGTAAGCGGTTTCGAGATTGGGGCCGTTCGCGCCGCGATAGCTGCGCTCGTCGAGCATGAACACGTCGAGATGCGGGCCGTAGGAGATCTGGCGATAGACCCGGCCGGGCTCATGGATGCTTTCGCGCAGCGGATACATCTCGTGGAAGGCGCGCGCCCCGCGCGCGGCGAGCAGCGCGATGTCGCGCTCCTTGTAGGCCGCCGGCAGCTCTTTCGAGGGCGACCAATTGTTGGTCACTTCGTGATCGTCCCACTGCACGAAGATCGGCACCTCGGCATTGAAGGCGCGCAGATTGTCGTCGGTGAGATTGTATTTGTGCGCGGCGCGGTACTCGTCGAGCGTCTCGGCGACCTTGGCCTTCTCGGGGATGGTGACGTTCTTCCAGATCTTGCCGTCGGCGAGCTTCACCTCGGATGCAATCGGGCCGTCGGCGTAGATGGTGTCGCCGGAATGCAGGAAGAAGTCCGGCCGGTGCTTGCGCATCGTCGCGAAGGTAACCATGCCACCGTCGTCGGGGTTGATGCCCCAGCCCTGGCCGGCGACGTCTCCGCCCCAGACGAAGCTAACGTCGCGGCGGTCGGCCGGCGCGGTGCGGAGACGGCCGACGACCGCCTCGCCCTCGACCGCGCTGTGCGCGAGATCGCGGAAGCGGGCACGGTAAAAGATGTCCTGGCCGCCCGGCAGGTTCTCGATCAGCATCTTTGCGGTGAAGTCGCTTTCGGGGAGCGCCGCGATCGGCGGCAGCGCGCGGGCATCCCTGAACGTGTCGGTCGTCGCCACCTCGACCAGCATCTGCGCCGGCCGGTCGGTGCGCGCCCACACCACGCCGCCATCGGCCGTGACGTCGCCTGACTGTACGCCGTGAGTGACCCTTGGCCGATCGGCCGCGCGAGACAGGTAAGGCATCGCGATGGTGCCGAGCGCACCCGCGCCGGTGGCGAGGAAGCGGCGACGGGAGAATTTGATGTTCATGGCTGGCTCGCGGATCTCTCGCTGTTATTCCGGAGCGCGCGAAGCGCGAATCCGGATCTCGAGATTCCGGGTCTGGTCCTTCGGACCAGCCCGGAATGACGGCAAACCAATATCGAGGCAATGTGACGCAGCGACTACGCGCGCCGGAGCTCAGGCGTTGCCGGCGGCCCGGAACTGCGTGCCCGCACGCTGCAGGTTCGGCGGCAGGCTGAACAGCACCGCCTTGCGGTCGGCAACGGCGGAGTGGAACTGATCCAGCGCGATGTTGAAGGCGGTGAGCGCGCCTTCCTCGATCGCGCCGTGATCGTAGCAGCGCAGCGTGTCGCGCAGGATGTCGTCGGCTTCGGCCTGCATTTGGTCGAGCTCTTCGGTCGTCTCGCACTTGCGCGCGGCCGCGATCATGTCGAGCAGGCGCTCGCGCTGATGATTGTTGCTGTCGCGCTCATCCTTTTTCAGGTAGCCCGCGAACCAGGCGCCGACCGAGCCCATGGCCGACAGCGCCATCAGGCTCCACCAGATGTAGTCGCTGTATTTGTCGAGGAACGTCTTTTCCTCGCCGTCGACGAAGGCGGCCGCACCCGGATGCACCGGGATCACGGCATCCTTGTCGGTATCGGGCGTTTCGATCTTCGCCGCGAGCGGGAATTCGGTCACCAATTGCTGACGCACGGCGAACAGCTGGCGCGTGAACGCCGCAATGGTGGTTTCGGACACGCCTTTGCGCGCCACGACGTGGTGCGAGAAGCCGATGGTCTTGATCTCGTCCTCCGGGCGGGCGGGCGAGCCGCCATAGGTGCCGGCGGGAATCTCGGACGCCTCGTAGATCGGGTGGTTCTGCGCGATGGCATCCGCCGAATCGATCGCGATGAAGCTGGGCGCGCCGAAATCCTTGCTGGAGGCGGCGATCGCATCCGCCGTGATCTTGCTGTTGACGGGGCCCGCCGCGAGATAGACGTCGGCCTTCTGGCCCTTGATCGCCTCGGCCACCTCGTTGGCGGGGAATTGCACGATCTCGACCCTGGCGGGATCGACGCCGTATTGCTGCAGGATCACCTTGAGCAGATTGACGTTGGCCTGGGTGCGGCCGACCACGCCGACACGATGGCCGGCGAGCTGCGAGATCCTGGTGATCTTCGCGCCCCGCTTCTTGCCTTTGCCGGGGACGGACCACAGCACCACGACGTTCTTGCGCAGGGTCGCGACCGCTTGCGCGTTCTTGGGCACATCGACGTCGCCGCGCACGATGGCGAGATCGACCTTGCCTTCCGCGAGCGCATGGGCGCTGGCCGTGGCGCCGTCGGTCTGGATCGGCCGCAGTCGCACCTGGCCCTTGCTCTGACTGAACGCCTGCGTCAGCGCCTGCACGACCTTGACGTCGTCGCTGTTGGCGGGGCCGACCGCGATCTTCAGCGTCACCGGCCGCATCGCGAAGTAATAGCCGCCGGCGAGCGTGCCGACGATCGCAAGCACGAATGCGAGAGACACCAGGGCCGTCTTCCGCGCCGCAGATCGCGGCGAAGGCGGAGGGGGCGCTTCGGCCAGGTCCAATCCCCCGGTCATCGATCTCCCAAACAGGCGCTTGAGGCTCAGTTTCATCTTGGCCGGCGATTTACGCCGGTAATTGTAGCAAATTTCTTGTCCGGCGGGGTTACATCTCCGTCATGGTTAGCGGATGGCCGAAATCCCCGTATGAACCCGGGCCGTACGCAAGGTGTTAGGGTAAAGTTCCCCTGAAGGACGGAGATGATCATGGCAGAACGGCTCTCGGCGGAGGCGCGCAAGCAGGCGCTCGGCGGACTTCCGGGCTGGACCGACGTTCAGGGCCGGGATGCCATCGGGAAGACCTTTATCTTCAAGGATTTCAACGAGGCGTTCGGTTTCATGACCCGCGCCGCGCTGGTCGCCGAGAAGATGGATCACCACCCCGAATGGCGCAACGTCTACAAGACGGTGGAGGTGGTGCTGTCGACCCACGACGCCGGCGGCCTCACGGCGCTCGACGTCGCGTTGGCCAAGGCGATGAACGCGATCGCGGGCTGAGACCTTGCCGACGTCTTGCAGGGACAGCCGACATCCCCATCTTGTGATCAGCCAGGATGCGGCGGTTCGCCGCCTTGGACTAAATCGCCTGGGCTGAACGGGGAGTTTGTCGAACATGGCTGCCGAACACAGCGTCGGTTTCGAGCCGGCCGATCGGCTCGCGGAAGATCGCGAAGGCGTGCGCCGCCGCTTCTGGCGCAAGCTGAAGCGTGTCGCCGCGCATCTGCCCTTCGCAGAGGACCTGCTTGCGGCATATTACTGCGCGTTCGACCGGCAGACCCCGCGCCACGTCCAGGCCTCGCTGCTGGGTGCGATCGCCTATTTCGTCCTGCCGTTCGACTTCGTCGCCGACGTGATGCCGATCCTCGGCTTCGCCGATGACGCCGCCGTGCTCGCCACCGCCATCCGCATGGTCGCCGGCCACATCACGAACGAGCATCGCGAGGCCGCCCGCGCCGTGCTGCGGCGTGGGGTGGATGAGGCGGACGGCAAAGCAGAAGTCGCGTAGCCTACGCGACTTCAACCACCTGCATCAGCTCACGGATGCAGGATGACTTTGCCCATCGCCTGGCGTCCCGCCAGTACCTTCAGCGCGTCCGCGGTCTGGGCCAGCGGGAAGGTGCGATCGACATGCGATGAGATCTTTCCTTCCGCGGTCCACTTCACGAGCTTCTCCAGATTGGCGCGGTTCTTTTCCGGATTCTGCCGGGTCCAGGCGCCCCAGAACACGCCGCGGATGTCGCAGCCCTTCAAGAGCGCGAGGTTCAGCGGCATCTTCGGGATGTCGCCGGCGGCAAAGCCGATGACGAGGAAGCGGCCCTCCCAAGCGATCGAGCGCAGCGCCTGCTCGGCATAGGCACCGCCGACCGGATCGAAGATGATGTCGACGCCCTTGCCGCCGGTGAGCTTGCGCAGGCCTTCCTTCAGATCCTCCTTGGCGTAGTTCAGCGTCAGCTCGGCGCCATGCGCCTTGGCGAATTCGAGCTTCTCGTCCGACGAGGCGCAGGCGATCACCTTCAATCCCATCAGCTCGCCGAGCTCGCAGGCGGCAAGGCCGGTGCCGCCGGCCGCACCCAGCACCGCGAGCGTCTCGCCCGGCTTCGGGCTGGCGCGATCCTCCAGCGCATGCAGCGCGGTGCCGTAGATGATGATGATGCCGGCCGCGCGGTCGTAGTCGAGATTATCAGGGATCTTCACGATGGATGCCGCCGGCAGCGCGATCTTCTCGCGCGCGCCGTTGTGGCCGCAGGAGGCGACGACGCGATCGCCGACTTTCAGATCGGTGACGCCAGGACCGATGCTCTCGATCACGCCCGCGACCTCCGCGGCCGGCGAGAACGGGAACGGCGGCTTGATCTGGTACTTGCCCTGAATCATCAGGATGTCGAAGAAGTTCAGCGCCGCGGCCTTGATCGCGATCACCGCTTCGCCGGGGCCCGCCACCGGATCCGGCACCTCGGCGAGCACGAGGTCGTCGGGCTGGCAATATTGCGAGCAGAGGATGGCTTTCATGGCGGCACCTGGGGGCGTTTCGAGTGGAATTATAGTTGGGCCGTTTCTGCCGGATTTAGACACGGGCGACAATCCGGATTCTTTGTCTGAGGCCACGCCTCGGCCTATCCTCGTGATTGCGAGCAAAGCGAAGCAATCCAGGCAATTTCCGCGGCGCGGACTCTGGATTGCTCGCTGCGTTCGCAATGACGGCGTATGTGGACACAGAGAGGATTCAAACGATGTTTGAAACAGGCCTGCTCAGGGACAAGCGCATCCTCGTCACCGGCGGCGGCTCGGGTCTTGGCGCCGCGATGGGACACCGCTTCCTCACGCTCGGCGCCGAACTCGTCATTTGCGGCCGCAAGCTCGACCGGCTGGAAGGGACGGCCGCGGAGATGCGCGCGCAGAGCGGCGGCAAGGTCACGACGATCGCCTGCGATATCCGCGACGGGGTCGCGGTCGACGCCATGATGGACCGGATCTGGCGCGATGCGCCGCTCGATATCCTCGTCAACAACGCCGCCGCCACGTTCATCGCACAGAGCGAGCATCTGTCGTTCCGGGCGGCCGATGCGATCCTGGCGCCGACGCTGCATGGCGCGATGTACTGCACGCTCGCGGCCGGCAGGCGCTGGATCGAGGACAAGCATCGCGGCGTCGTGCTCTCGATTCTCTCGACCTCGACCGTCACCGGCCGCGCCTTCACGGTGCCGTCGGCGATGGCGAAGTCGGCGCTGCTGGCGATGACCAGGAGCCTTGCGGTGGAATGGGGGCCGAAAGGCATCCGCACCGTCGCCATTGCGCCGGGTCCATTCCCGACCGCGGGTGCCTCGGGGCAGCTCCGTCCCGAAGGCCGAGACGAGGGCTGGACCGCGCGCAATCCGCTGGGCCGCACCGGAGAGCATGGCGAATTGGCCGATCTCGCCAGCTTCCTGGTCTCGGATCGTGCCGCCTACATCAACGGCGAGATGGTCGTCATCGACGGTGGCGCGCATCTGCGCAGTTCCGGCGCCGAGGATTTGCTTCTTTGGACCGAGGCGCAATGGGCCGCCCAGCGCGCCGCGCGATCCAAAGGCTGATATTGCTAACTGCCTTCCCAAATTGGGCTTTCCCCGCTATCCCTGCCACGGGGACAAAGCGCGGCCGGGCCATCTTCCAGTCACAATATTGAGGGAACCACTCCAGCATGTGGCGGGTGCTGATTTTAGCTTTGATGACTGGCGTGGCGGCCGGGGGAATCGCTGTCTCCGCGCAGGCGCAGACGGCGCAACCGACGCCGAAATCCGCGCCACATCCAAAAGAGGCACCGAAACCGGTGGCGCCGGCGGCCCCGACGAATGGGAAGTCGGCCGCAAAGCCGGAGAGCAAAGCGGCGGCCCCGCCCGCTTCGGTTGCAGGTGGCGCGGAGCCGACCCTGATCGGTCAGTTCGGCACCTGGGGGGCCTATTCGGCGACGCCCAACGGCAAGAAGGTGTGCTTCGCGCTGGCCAAGCCGTCCTCGTCGAAGACCAATCCGCCGAATCGGCCGCGCGATCCCGCCTATGCCTTCGTCTCGACCCGGCCGGCCGAGAAGGTGAACAACGAAGTCTCGGTGATGATCGGCTACGCGCTGAAGCCGGGCTCGGAATCGACCGTCGAGGTCGGCGGTGCCGCTTTCGCGATGTACACGCAGGGCGACGGCCTCTGGATCAAGAATGCGGCCGAGGAGGAGCGGATGGTCGAGGCCATGCGCAAATCCGCCGAGCTCGTGGTCAAGGGTGTCTCGGCCAAGGGCACCGAGACGACCGACACGTTTTCGCTGAAGGGCCTCGCCCAGGCACTCGACAAGATCGCGCAGGATTGCAAGCGGTAAGAGCGCAGGCGTTAAGGCTGCGGGCGAGAAGGTCGCAATCGGTCGGTCCGGTTGCTATATAGAGCCGGTTCCACAATTTCAGTCGTCATGGCCGGGCCGTCTCGGCTAGCCACGTGCTAACTCAGGCGACAAGAACGTGGATGCCCGGGACAAGCCCGGGCATGACGAGACAGCAACTACTTTGGGCAACCGATGCACCCGACGACCGAGCCGCACAACGCAATCCCAGTGGAGAAGACGCCACTCGAAACCTATGTGCCGCCGGCAAAGCCGTCGCTGATCGGCCTGTCGCGCACCGAGCTTGCCGATCGGCTCGGCGAGATCGGGGTCGCGCCTGCGCAGCGCAAGATGCGGGTGCAGCAGCTGTGGCACTGGCTCTATTTCCGCGGCGCCCAGAGCTTCGACGACATGACCTCGATCTCGAAGGGCATCCGCGCCGAGCTCGCGCAGCATTTCACGGTCGATCGTCCCGACGTCGTGGCCGAGCAGATCTCCAACGACGGCACCCGCAAATGGCTGCTGCGGCTGCCGAGCGGCGATAACCTTCAGAAGGCGCATGAAGTCGAGTGCGTCTACATTCCCGAAACCGATCGCGGCACGCTTTGCGTCTCCTCGCAGGTCGGCTGCACCTTGAATTGCTCGTTCTGCCACACCGGCACGCAGCGCCTGGTGCGCAATCTCACCGCCGGCGAGATCGTCGGACAGGTGATGGTCGCGCGCGACCGCCTCAACGATTGGGCCGATCGCGAGGACGGCACGCGCCGCGTCACCAACATCGTGATGATGGGCATGGGCGAGCCGCTCTACAATTTCGACGCGGTGCGCGATGCACTGCTGATCGCCGGCGACAATGAAGGCATCGGCATCTCGCGCCGCCGCATCACGCTATCGACCTCGGGCGTGGTGCCCAACATCGTGCGCGCCGGCGAGGAGATCGGCGTCATGCTCGCGATCTCGCTGCACGCGGTGCGCGACGAGCTGCGCAACGAGCTGGTGCCGCTCAACCGCAAATACCCGATCAAGGAGCTCTTGCAGGCCTGCCGCGACTATCCCGGCGCCTCGAACGCGCGGCGCATCACCTTCGAATATGTGATGCTCAAGGGTGTCAACGATTCGCTCGACGACGCGAAATTGCTGGTGAAGCTGCTCAAGGGCATTCCCGCCAAGATCAACCTGATCCCGTTCAATCCCTGGCCCGGTACCGCCTATGAGTGCTCGGACTGGGACCAGATCGAAAAATTCTCCGAATACATCTTCAACGCCGGCTATTCCTCGCCGGTACGCACCCCGCGCGGCCGCGACATCCTCGCCGCCTGCGGCCAGCTGAAGTCGGAGACCGAGAAGCTCAGCGCACGCGAGCGCCAGGCGCTGCGCGCCATGGCGATGACAGACTAGGTTGTCATGCCCGCGCTCTCGCCTCCTCGTCATTGCGAGCGAAGCGAAGCAATCCAGAGCCTTTCCGCCGCGGCAGTCTGGATTGCTTCGTCGCACCAGCGCAAAATTGCTTCGCAATTTTGTCGCGGGCTCCTCGCAATGACGGTGAGGGTGGCGCAATGTCCCTGATCGGCCGCCTCATCGTCATCTTTATCGGCTTTCTCGCCGCCTGTTTCGTCGGCGGCATGATCGTCGTCGTTGCGCTGCTGTTTCCGGAATTCGCCGATCTCGGCGCCGGTCCCGTCGACCAGGGCACGATCGACATCCTGCTCGGCTTCGGCTTCGTCTTCGTCTCGGGCTTTGCGCTGGTGCCGGCGGCGGTGATCGTCGCCATCACCGAGGCGCTCTACATCCGCAGCGCGCTTGCCTACGCTGTCGGCGGCGGCCTCGTCGGGCTCGCCTGCTATCTCGGCCTCGTCCCGTTCCACCCCGACACGTTCCAGTTCGAGGGCATCGTGCGGCGGCACCTGGAGATCATGACCGGCGCAGGCATCGTCGCCGGCATGGTCTACTGGCTGATCGCCGGCCGCAACGCCGGCGCCTGGCGCATCGCGCCGCCCCCGCGTAAACCACCTCCGCCGCTGCCATCGAATTCACGGCCGGATGCGCGGTGACTCTCCATCGCAGATGGATATTGCAGGGGTCGTCATGCCCGGGCTTGTCCCTGCTGCGTGGAAAGGCGTGGATGGCCGGGACAGGCCTGGCCATGACGTTGCGGCGGCAGCTGGTGCCACAGCAACCTCTCATATGCGATGCGATAGCCCTGACCCTCCAGGGGGAGGATGGCCACCTCCCTGGGGTTTTCATCTCCTCCCCACTCCGCTAAACCGCGCGCCATGAACCGTACCGGACTCTTCATCGGCCTCGCGCTGTGGCTCGTGATCGGCGTCGTTTTCGGGCTCTATCCTGAGCTCGATCTCAAGCTCGCGTCGCTGTTCTTCGATCCCGCGACCAAGACGTTTCCGCTCAAGCTGAACGGCTGGGCCAGCTTCGCGCGTGACGCTGCGATGTGGGTCGCGTGGGCCTTCGTGCTGCCGTCCATCGTGGCGCTCGTGGTCAAGATGATCCGGCCGGACCGGCCGCTGATGGTGCGGGGGCGCACGATCATCTTCCTGCTGGTGACGATGGCGATGTCGGCCGGCATTCTCACCAACCTCACCTTCAAGACCTATTGGGGCCGGCCGCGCCCGGTGGTGGTGACGGAGTTCGCCGGCGACCAGCAATTCGTGCCGTGGTGGGATCCGCGCGGCGGCTGCGCCCGCAATTGCTCGTTCTTCTCGGGCGAAGGCGCGACCGCGTTCTGGACGCTGGCGCCGGCCGCGCTGGCGCCGCCGGCGTGGCGGCCGCTCGCCTACGCCGCCGCCGTAACGTTCGGCGCCTTGACGAGCGGGCTGCGCATGGCCTTCGGTGGCCACTTCTTCACCGACGTGGCCATCGCCGGCCTCGTCACCTTCGTCGTGATCTGGTTCGCCTACGCGCTGATTTACCGCTGGCCGCGGACGCGGTTTTCCGACGAGGCAGTCGATGCCGCCCTGACCCGGCTCAACATGCCGGCCTACCGGCTCCGCCAGCGCCTGTTCGGCCGCAAGACCGGCCCCGAGCCGTCGCTTTGAGCCATTAAATGCGTGCCGATCCCTGCGAAATTTGATATTCGCGCGGTCAAGTTCGAACCCTCCATCAGCCCCTTGAGACCCGATTGGAAGCCCCATGACCACGATCCTGAAAAGCCTGCCCAAGGGTGAGAAAGTCGGCATCGCTTTTTCGGGTGGCCTCGACACCTCCGCAGCGCTGCTCTGGATGAAGCAGAAGGGCGCGCGCTGCTACGCCTACACCGCCAATCTCGGCCAGCCGGATGAAGCCGATTACAACGAGATCCCGCGCAAGGCGATGGAGTTCGGCGCCGAGAAGGCGCGCCTGGTCGATTGCCGCACGCAGCTGGTCCACGAGGGTATCGCCGCGATCCAGTCCGGCGCCTTCCACATCTCGACCGGCGGCATCACCTATTTCAACACCACGCCGCTGGGGCGCGCGGTGACCGGCACCATGCTGGTCGCGGCGATGAAGGAAGACGGCGTCAACATCTGGGGCGACGGCTCGACCTTCAAGGGCAACGACATCGAGCGCTTCTACCGCTACGGCCTGCTCACCAATCCCGGCCTGAAGATCTACAAGCCCTGGCTCGACCAGCAATTCATCGACGAGCTCGGCGGCCGCGCCGAGATGTCGGCATTCATGACCGCGCAGGGTTTTGCCTACAAGATGAGTGCCGAGAAGGCGTATTCGACCGACAGCAATCTGCTCGGCGCCACGCACGAGGCCAAGGATCTCGAGAGCCTCGACAGCGGCATCAAGATCGTCAACCCGATCATGGGCGTGCCGTTCTGGCGCGACGACTGCGCCGTGAAGGCGGAGATGGTCGTGGTGCGTTTCGAGGAAGGCCAGCCCACGGCGCTGAACGGCCAGACCTTCGCCGATCCCGTCGCGCTGTTCCTCGAAGCCAACGCCATCGGCGGCCGTCACGGCCTCGGCATGAGCGACCAGATCGAGAACCGCATCATCGAGGCCAAGAGCCGCGGCATCTACGAGGCGCCCGGCATGGCGCTCCTCCACATCGCCTATGAGCGTCTCGTCACCGGCATCCACAACGAGGATACCATCGAGCAGTACCGCATCAGCGGCATGCGCCTGGGCCGCCTGCTCTATCAGGGCCGCTGGTTCGACTCGCAGGCCCTGATGCTGCGCGAGACCGCGCAGCGCTGGGTCGCGCGCGCCGTCACCGGCGAGGTCACGCTCGAACTGCGCCGCGGCAACGACTATTCGATCCTCAACACCGAGAGCCCGAACCTCACCTATGCGCCTGAAAGGCTCAGCATGGAGAAGGTCGAGGACGCCGCGTTCACGCCCGCCGACCGCATCGGCCAGCTCACCATGCGCAACCTCGACATCGCCGACACCCGCACCAAGCTCGGCCTCTATTCGAAGACCGGCCTGCTCTCCGGCAGCGAAGGCTCGCAGATCTTCCGGCTCGAGAGCGACAAGGGTTGAGACTCTCACTGTCGTAGGCGGGCAAAGTCGCAGGGTAGGCAAAGTCGTAGGACCTCCTACCCGTGGTCAAGGGGAGATCGCCCTTGAGCGATATGGTAGCGCCGTGCTCGATGCAGTCCAGGACGCGTTGCGCCGGCGTTGCCGGTGCCTTCGGCATCCTGGACAGCATCTGGGGGCGCGGTTCCTACGTCGGTGCTCAAGGCACAGGTGGGCAAGGCTGCTCCCGGCGGATCGGCCCGCACGGCCAGTCTACTCCAAAAGGCCGTCTCGAACCTCTCAAGGGTACAGGGTGGGCAAAGGCGCGCCAGCGCCGTGCCCACCATCTCTCTCGGTCGCAAAAATACGTGGGCACGCTCCGCTTTGCCCACCCTACGATTGCTCATAGCCCGAACGGGGCCACGAGCTTAATGAGGGTGTCATTCTCGATCGTTACGCTTCCTATCGAAACGGGATTGCGGAGCATTGCGCATGGTCAGGACATCGGTACTCGCTTGTCTCATTGTGCTCTGCTGGACATCGTCACTGTCGGCACAGACGATCTATCCGATCGATCGCGCCGAGGTTCTGGCCGGAGCGCGATTCGACTTCAAGGTCGAGTTCCCCGGACTGGTTGATCCGGCCAAGTTGAAGATCACTGTGAACGGCGCGGATCATGCGACCGCGTTCGGCCGCGCCGGGACCTTCATCGACCGCGAGGACGGTAAGGATCAGTCGGCCCTGATCCTGCGCGACGTCACGCTGCCCAAGCCGGGCAGCGTGACCGTGGACGTGAGCGACGGCACGCGCCAGCGCAGCGTCACATGGACGGTCTACGACACCGGTCCGCGCAAGGCGAAGAACGTCATCCTGTTCATCGGCGACGGCATGTCGCCGGCGCATCGTGTTGCCGCGCGAATCCTGTCCAAGGGCATTTCGGAGGGCAAGAGCCGCGGCAAGCTCGCCATCGACGACATGCCCCATATGGCGCTGGTGGCGACCGCAGGCTCGGATTCGATCATCACCGATTCCGCGAACTCGGCCAGCGCCTATGCGACCGGACACAAGAGCGCCGTCAACGCCATAGGCGTCTATGCGGATCGCAGCGCAAGCCCGTTCGACGATCCCCGGGTCGAGACCATCACCAGCCTCGCCAAACGGCGGCTCGGCATGGCGATCGGTGTCGTCACCAACACCGAGGTCGAAGACGCGACGCCGGCGGCAATGGTCGCGCATACGCGCCGGCGCGCCGCCTATGACGAGATCGTCGAGCAGTTCTTCGCGGCGAAACCGGATGTGCTGATGGGCGGGGGTGGCGCGAACTTCATGCCGAAGTCGGCCGCAGGCTCGAAACGCAAGGACGAGACCGATTACATCGCCAAGTTCCGCGATGCAGGATATCAGGTGGCGACCACCGCGGGCGAGCTCGGTGCTCTCTCGGCAAAGCCGGAGACCGGCAAGCTGCTCGGCCTGTTCGCCACGGGAAACATGGACGGTGCGCTCGACCGCAAATTCCTGAAGGGCGGCGGCGTCAAGAAATTCCCCGAGCAGCCCGATCTGACCGAGCAGGTGCAGGCCGCGCTCAAGCTATTATCGCGGAACGAGGCCGGTTTCTTCCTGATGGTCGAATCCGGCATGATCGACAAATACGCGCATCTGCTCGACATGGAGCGGGCCGTCTACGACACGATCATGCTCGACAACGCGGTACGCCAGACGCGCGAATGGGCGCAGGCGCGCGGCGACGACACTCTGATCCTGGTGCTCGCTGACCACAATCATCCCAACAGTCTCGTCGGCACGGTGAACGACGACATGGGCACGACGCCCAACGTGGCGCTGCGCGAGCGCGTCGGCGTCTACGATCAAGCCGGATTTCCCAATTATCCGGCTCCTGATGCGGAAGGTTATCCGGCGCGCGTCGACGTGAGCCGGCGGCTCGCCATCTTCTCGGCCAGCCTGCCGGATCACTACGAGACGTTCCGTCCGAAGCTCGACAATCCCAATGAGCCGACCGTCAAGGCCGGCGGTGACGGGACCTTCAAGGCCAACGACAAATATAGGGACGTCCCGGGCGCCGTGCTCCGGCCCGGCAATCTGTCGGCGATGATCGGCGCCAGTGTGCACTCGGGCGAGGACGTTATCCTGACAGCGACCGGTCCAGGCAGTGAGCGCGTGCACGGCTCGATGGACAACACCGAGGTGTTTCGTGTCATGGTCGACGCGCTGGGATTGGCTGCGGGGCAATGATGCAGAGGGTTCGATTGCGAACCGCGACCGGAGGGAGGCGGCGCGAAGGCTCGTAGGTCTTCCGACTGCAGAGCGGCAAGGGTTGATGCTCTCGCTGTCGTAGGGTGGGCAAAGCGAAGCGTGCCCACCATTCCTCCGTGACGGATAAAGATCGTGGGCACGCTCCGCTTTGCCCACCCTACGAGGTCGCTGAGGTTCCGTGTCCCGGACCCGATGCAGCGCGAAGCGGTGCGTCGCAGAGCTGGGACCCAGTTCTGAAATCGATTGCACCGACAGTTTATGGGCCACGGTTCAGCAGCGCATCACTGCGTGCTGCGCTGCGTCCGGGGCACCAGAGCCCTCAAACAAGAATGGCCGGGATCGCTCCCGACCATTTTGCATTTGTGTCTGCCGTTACCGCGGCGGCGCGGTGCCGGGCGGGGGCGGCGGCAGCGAGGCCTGGCCGCCGTTGAGCAGCGGCGTGATGTTGCGGATCGTGACGCGACGGTTGATCGCGCTCGGCCCCTGCGTCTGCTCCTTCAGGTACTGCTCGCCGTAGCCCTGCGACGTCAGGTTCTCGGCGGGCACACCGAACTGCTGCGTCAGCAGTTCGGCCGCGGCTTGCGCACGACGGTCCGACAGCGACAGATTGTCGACCTCGTTGCCGACCGCGTCGGTGTGTCCCTCGATCAGGAATACCTCGCGCGGATTGCGCTGGATCGCCTGGTTGAGGCCGTCGGCGATCACCTGCAGCCGGGCCGCCTGGTCCGGCGGGATGGTCCACGATCCCGTCTCGAAGATGATCGTGTTGACGTCGATGCTCGGCATCTGCATGCGAACATTCGGGCTGTAGCGGATCTCGTCGAGCGAATAACGCCGATCGATCCGCTGCACCGGCGGCGCCACCATGGTCTGGTAGATGACATCGGGTGACGCTTCCTGGGCATCGACGATGTAGCGATCGTAGGGAATGTTCACGACCGGCGGAGGCACGTCGACATAGAAACCGCCGACCGCCCGCGGATCGCGGTAGGTGTTGTCGATGATGATGAGCTCGTGTCCGCGGGGATCCCTGCGGATGCGCCGCATGAGCCGGCCGTCGGCGCCGACAATGGTGATGATCTGGCTGCCGTCAGGACGAATCACGACCGTGCGGGTTTCGCCGCCGACCGTGTCGGTGCGGATGTCGCGAGCGCCATAGCGGAAGCGATAGAGATCGTTGCCGCGGACATAGGCCTGGCCGCCCGGATCGCGGATGATGATGCGGTCCGGCTCGGTGTAGACGGTGCGGCCGCCTTCGATGGTCTCGCGTCGCTGGTTGTGGAGGTCGGCGATGGTGGCGCCGATCACGGCGCCGGCCACCACGCCTGCACCGATCGCGAGCGGTGTCAGGTCACGCTGCGGCGGACGCGGCGGCGGCGGCAAGGGCGCGGCGACCGTCGGCGCGGCCCGGAAAGCCGGCGCAACCGTCGGCGGTCTGTACTGCGCCCTGTCGGGCGGCGGGGCAGCGGCCGGCGTGCCGGGGACGACCGTCGGTGCTGCGGCGCCGGCGGGAGGTGCCGGCGGCCGCGGCAGGGTGCCCGCCTGCGGTGCTGTGGGCGGAGTTCCGGCAGCCGGCGCACCAGCAGGAGGCGTTGCGCCTTGTTGGCCGGGGGTCGGCGTCGCAGTCGGTGCCGGGGTTGCGCCGGGCGCGGGTGTCGGTGCTGCACCCGGGCGCCCGGGCGGGGGCGTCGGCGTAGCTCCAGGAGAAGGCGTGGCTGTCGGCGCGGGCGTGGCACCGGGAGCCGGTGATCCTGCCGGAGGAGGCGCGCCGGGACGACCGGGCGGCGGCGTGCCGGGGCGGCCGGCCGGTGCTGCACCAGGCGTGCTGCCCGGAGCCGGCGTCGCGGTCGGCGCAGGGCTTGTCGTCGGTGCGGGGGTCACAGTCGGTGCGGGCGTGGCAGCCGGCGCTGGTGCTCCCGGTCGTGCGGCCGGCGCGGGGGAAGGTGTCGCCGTCGGTGCCGGCGCAGGACGGCCCTGAGGAGCTGCTGCGGGAGGCGGAGCCGGGGGAGTCGGAGCGGGGCGCGCGCCGGACGGTGCCGGAGGGCGGGGGTGCAGCCGCGGGCGGCGGTGCGGCGGGCCGCGAGGGCGCGGCAGGCGGTGCCGCTGCTGGCGGTCCCTTCGGCGGCTGCTTCGGTTTTCCGTCAGGGCCCGTGTCTTGCGGCTGGGCCTGAGCGAGCACGAGCGGCGGCGCACTTTGCGCTTGCGATGCAGAGCTTGCGAATTGCATCGCGGTCAGAGCCGTCGTCGCAAGCAGCACGAAACGAAGATTGGTCATGGTGGCGAACTTCCCCGGAAGGTTCTTTGACGAAGTGTGCTTGATGAACGGCTACGCGTTAGGCCGGATTGTGGCGGGCGAAGCGGTCGCGGCCCGATTTATTTCTGCACGGAAATCGACTCATTATGATGACGTTCATTGCGCATTCAGACGCAGGTTGCAATCGCCACACATGCGATGCCGCCTCATGCGCGATCCTGCGGCGAACTTGCATCCGTCGCAGGATTGGGCGTGAGCGGGCCGTTCGGCCCGCGCGATGGAATCTCTTCAGGCATGCGGCCGGGCAATTCGTCGGGCCGCGGGGATTCGCCGGGCTCGCGCACCGGCGGCGCGATTTCGGGCTCCGGATTGCCGGGCGGAATTCCCGGCGGCGGCTCGGTCGGCGTGCCCGGTGTCGAGGGTGGAATCTCGGGCGGCTCGATCGGCATCACATCGTGACCTTGCGGTTCTCTCCGATGTCGGGCCGCGTGTTCGTCACCGCCGCCGCAGACATCTTCACGTAAGAGATCACAGTGCCCGGCGAATCCCAGAACTCGGCGTCGTCGGGCGTCACCTTGAGCACGCGGATGTTGGGGTCCTCGGCGCTGTCCCACCATGCTTTCGCCGGCGTCGAGAACAGCTCCTTAATCTTCGCACGATCGTTGGAGACGACGGCCGTACCGGTCAGCGAGACATATTTCTGACTGCCGGCATCCGCGAACGACAGGTTGATCGAGGGATTGCGTGCGATCTCCTCGTCCTTGTGGCGACGTGCGTCGGTGAGGAAGAAAATCGTGTTCGCCTCGCGGTCGAGATGAGCGCTCATCGGTCGCGCGCGCAGCTTGTCGCCGTCGCGCGTCACCAGCATCGCAAACCCGATCTTCTTCATCAGATCCCAGGCGCGATCGACGTCGCGGTCATTGTCGTTGGCCATGCCGTGCTCCTTGTTGCAAGCAACGATAACGGCCTGCGAGATACGAGGTTCCGGCAGGAACCTGGCTATTCCGGCGCGTGGCAGACCGCCTCGATGTTGTGGCCGTCAGGGTCGAGCACGAAGGCGCCATAATAGCTCGGATGGTAATGCGGGCGGATGCCGGGCGGGCCATTGTCGCGTCCGCCGGCGGCGATCGCCGCCTTGTAGAACGCGTCGACCGTGGCGCGGTCGTCAGCACGAATGGCGATATGCACGGGCTTGTTCATGGCGCCTTCCGCGCCGAACCAGAAGTCGGGCTTGCCGTCGGCGCCGAAGCCCGCGGCCGGAGCGTGCCCGGTCTGCTCGGCCGTCACTTCCATGATCAGGCCGTAGCCGAGCGGCGCCAGCGCCTTGGTGTAGAACGCCTTCGCGCGCTCGTAATCGGAGACGGAAAAGCCCAAATGATCGATCATCGCTAGCTCCGTTGTTCGTTTCTCGTCAGCGTGACAGGAACGTGTTGCTTCGCGTCTTGCGCACGATCGCAAAGCCGCGCGCGACCATGTCGGCGATACAATCCTGCTGCCATTCGTCTTGCGACAGGTGTTCGATCACCACCGCGCGCGGCCACAGCGGCGACGGCGCGTCGCGGAAGAAGCCGATCAGCACGCGGTCTTCAAAACCCTCGACGTCGATCTTGAGCGAATCGATCTGGGTGACGCCGGCCTCATCGAGGATGCGCGTCAGCCGCAGCGACGGCACCTTGATCGCGTCGGCGCCGGCGGTGCCGGTGACGACATGGGTGGCGCCGAGATTGCCGCCGCCGCTCTCGATCATCAGCTCGCCGTCGCTGTCGCCGGCCGCGGCCTGCACCAGCCGCACCTGCGCAGCCTTCGACGCGGCTTGGTTGAAGGAGAGCCGTCCAAACGTCAGCGGATGCGGCTCGATCGCGATCACCTTGCCCGTGCTGCCGACCTGGCGCGCCATCACCAATGCAAACGTGCCGACATTGGCGCCGACGTCGACGAAGGTGCCGCCCGAAGGGGTGTGCTGGCGCAGGAAATCGAGCTCGTCGAGATTGTAGTCGGGATTGAACAAGGCGCCGCGCTCGGTCGCGCTGCCCTGGTGATAGAGCCGGAACGAGGCGCCCTGATATTGCACGTCGACAGGGCCGCTGCGCAGCAGATTGACCAGCCGCGACATCCACGGGCGGAATGCGCCGCGCTTCAGCCCCGATTGCGTCGCGAGGCGAATGATCGCGGTCTGCGCCGCGTTCGGCGCAAACGCGCCGAACGGCGCGGACGAAGGAATGTTGTCGGTCGTCAAGCAGCAGATCCTCGTTGCAGGCGGCGCATGCATAGCCGGTTTTGAGGAGGACTCCAACGCTGCACCACAGGTGTCGTCCCGGACAAGCGTCAGCGCAGATCCGGGACCCATAATCACAGGCCGTGATTGTGGCGCGAGATGCCCACTCCGAGTCGTCGCCAAACTGCTCCCTGTGAGTATGGGTCCCGGATCGGCGCGCGCTTTTGGCGCGCTTGTCCGGGACGCCAGAGCGAGAGCGCTACGCCAACCTTACGCCGCCTTCTTCGGGGCCTTGCGCTGCCGCAGGAATCGGCCGAGCAGCCGGCGCTTGCCCTTGCGCGGGATCAGGGCGATGTCGCTGACGAGCTTGGCGCCGCCCTTACGCCGCTCCAGCACGATCTTGCGGCTGTGGAAGGCTTCCAGCTCGGCGCGATGCGCGACGCTGACGATGGTCGCCTTCGGCAGTTCGTCGGTGACCATCTTCATCATCCTGTCCTGGCTCTTTTCGTCGAGCGCCGAGGTCGCCTCGTCGAGCACGACGATGTCGGGGTTGTGCAGCAGGAGCCGCGCGAAGGCGAGGCGCTGCTTCTCGCCGCCCGACAGCGTCTGGTCCCAGGGACCTTCCTCCTCGATCTTCTCCTTGAGATGATCGAGCCCGACCTTGTGCAGGGCGTCGCCGATCTCGTCCACGGTCCAGTGGTCGGCGGCGCCGGGATAGGCGACCGCGCGGCGCAGCGATCCCGAGGGCACGTAAGGCCGTTGCGGCAGCATGAACAGCCGCCGGTCGGGATGGAAATTCACGCTGCCGCCGCCCCAGGGCCAGAGGCCGGCGATGGCACGCACAAGCGTGCTCTTGCCGGTGCCGGATTCGCCGGCCACCAGCAGCCGCTCGCCGGGCTCGATCACCACTTCGGTCTCGCCGACCACCGCGGTGCCGTCATCGAGCGTGACCGAGAGATCCTTCATCTCCAGCATGGCCTCGTTGCGCGTCTCGCCGCGCTTGATGCGGCCGAGACCGTCGCCCTGCTCGGCGCGCTCGAGGCCGTCGAGCGACATCATCAGCGAGGCGATGCGGCGCGCGCAGGCGTTCCAGTCGGCGAGGCGCGGATAATTGTCCACCAGCCAGCCGAACGCGCTCTGCACGATGGTGAAGGCGGAGGCCGCCTGCATCACCTGCCCCAGCGTCATGCTGCCGTCGAGGAATTTCGGCGCGCAGAGCAGGAGAGGGACCACGGGCGCAACGAGGCTCGAGCCCTGCGACACCAGCGTGGTGCGCATATGCTGGCCCGCGAGCCGCGCCCATTGCCGGATCACGCTGGTGAAGTTGCGGTCGATGCCGTCGCGCTCCTCCTCCTCGCCGCCGAGCAGCGCGATGCTCTCGCCGTTCTCGCGCACGCGCGTCAGCGTGTAGCGGAAATCGGCCTCGGCCTGGTTCTTGTCCTCGGACACCTGCACGAAGCGGCGGCCGATCACCAGGATCGAGCTCGAGGCGATTGCGGCATAGAGCATCGCGGCGATCACGAGGAAGCCCGGAATGGTGATGCTCGTGCCGCCAAGCGTGACGGTGAGCGCGCCGCCGATGGTCCAGAGCACGACGATGAAGGTCGCCGCCGACAGCAGCGCCGAGGTGACACCGGCGAGGAAATCGACCGGGGAGTCGGTCGCGATGCGCAGATCTTCCGCGATCCGGTATTCGGGGTTTTGGTGATCGCCGCTGACCAGGTTGAGCTGGTAGTAGCGTCCGTTGGCGAGCCACCGCGTCAGCACGCTCGCCGTCAGCCAGGCCCGCCAGCGCCGCTGGATGCCCATCCGCGCGAACACCTGCGCGACGCCGAGCACGATGCTGCCGATCGCGAGCGGAAAGAACACCGCGGTGAGATGGAAGACCGATCCCGCATCGCGCTTCTCGATCGCATCGAAGATCGCGCGGTTCCAGACATTGATGCCGTACTGGAAGCCGACGGTGAGAACGATCAGGAGGCCGAGGCCGATCGAGAACGGCCAGGCGAGGCGATCGCCGCTGCGTCCCCAGAAGCCGCGCGCACTGATCCAGAACCGCGTCAGCAGATAATCCTTGCGAGCCTGCTCGGCCTCCTCAGGCGAGAGCTCGGGATCGGGCTCGAGCAGCTCCGGCGGCGGCGGCTCGACCTCGTCGCCACTTTCGCCCTTGATGCCAACGATCGGCGGCTTGTCCTGTTCGCGTTTCGCGGCGGGCTTGTGCATAGGCCGACAACGCCAAGGGAACTCGCGGGTTCCCTCCGGTTCCGCAGGGCCCCTATTCGGCGGCACCGTCCCTGACGCGCCGGATCCGGGCCGCGCGATGCAGAACGCGCGACAATTCCTCGATTGAATAGGGCTTCTGCACCAGATCGAAGCCGGCGGCGCCCTCTTGCGACAGAGCCTGGCTGTAGCCCGTGGTCAGCACGACCGGCACGTCGATGCCGCGGTCGCAGATGGCCTGCGCCAGATCGAGCCCGGTCATTCCGGGCATCACCACGTCCGAGAACACGACGTCGAAGCGATCCGCATCCAGGACGAGTTCCGCGAGCGCATCGGTTGCATTGTCGACCAGCGTGATGCTGTAGCCGAGTTCGGTGAGGCCATCGGCGGCGAAATTGGCAAGCTCGATATTGTCCTCGACCACCAGCACCGACATGCCGCTGCCTGCCACCGCCGGCGCCGTGTTGGGCGCCTGCCGCTGCGGCAGCAGCTCGGTCGGCACGCGCGGCAGATAGAGCGAGAAGGTGCTGCCGTGCCCCACCTCGCTCGTGACCGTCACCTCGCCGCCGGACTGCCGGGCGAAGCCGAACACCTGGGACAGGCCAAGGCCGGTGCCGTGACCGACCTGCTTGGTGGTGAAGAAAGGCTCGAAGATGCGTCCCAATCGGGCGGCGGGAATGCCGATGCCGGTGTCGCTGACGGTGACGCTGACGAAGCCGTGGTTGGCCGA
The DNA here is from genome assembly GCF_024585125.1 of Bradyrhizobium sp. WBOS08. Taxonomy (NCBI): domain Bacteria; kingdom Pseudomonadati; phylum Pseudomonadota; class Alphaproteobacteria; order Hyphomicrobiales; family Nitrobacteraceae; genus Bradyrhizobium; species Bradyrhizobium sp. WBOS08. Next base: position 2,958,759 of record NZ_CP028988.1, read on the forward strand.
GCTCTGGCTGCCCAAATTCCGGCTGCCCAAGTTCTGGCCGGTCAGCGTGTCCGGAATGGTGGTCGTCGGCTCGACCTTGAAGGTGATCCTGCCCTTGCCCTGCATGGCGTCGCGCGCGTTGGTTGCCATGTTGATCAGCGCCGTCTCGAACTGGCCGGCATCGGCACGGACGAGGCAGGGCTCGGCGGGCAGGCGCATGGCGATCTCGATGGCCGGTCCCAGCAGCGGCGCCAGCATGTCGCGCAGCGACTGCATCCGCTCGCCGACGTCGAACACCTCCGGCTTCAGGGTCTGACGCCGCGCAAAGGCGAGCAGCTGCGAGGTCAGCTTGGCCGCGCGGGCCACCGCATCCGCAATGGCCGTGATGTAGCGCTGGCGCCGCTCCTCCGTCAGCTGCGGCCGGTTGAGCAGGTCGACGGAGGCGCGGATCACCGTCAGCAGATTGTTGAAATCGTGCGCGACGCCGCCGGTGAGCTGTCCGAGCGCCTCCAGGCGCTGGCTATGCTTGAGCGCCTCCTCGGCCTCGCGCCGCTTGGCGGCTTCGGCCTGAATCTGCTGGGTGCGCCGCAACGCCAGCGCCAGCAGCAGAAACAGCAGCGCGGTGGCGGGAAGGCCGAACACCAGATGCTGGCCGATCGTGGAAAGCCAGCGCGCGCGGATCGCCGAGGTCTCGAGCCCGGCGCTGACATAGATCGGGTATTCCGCGACCCGCCGGTAGCCGATCCGACGCTCGATCCCGTCGGACGGCCAGGCGATGGTGATGAGGCCGTGCTCGGGGCGCGCCGCGATCTCCCGGCCGACCGGTCCGCTCGGATCGAGCCTGACGTCGCGGTCGAGCCGCGGGACATGCGTGAGCATCGCGCCGTCGGTGCGGCCCATCGCGAAGAAGCTACCGGGATCCGATCCGATGCGGGCATAGAAGCTCTCGAAATATTCGGGGAGGACCGAGGCCTGGATCACCCCGATGAAACGGCCGTCGTCTGAATCGCGCCGGCGGCTCACCCCGAAGAAGCGCGCGCCCTGATAGGGCGGACGCGGCGTCAGCGCCGCGCCGATGAACGTGCCGATGGCCTGGTCGACATGGGCGTAGAAATAGTCGCGGTCGGCGAAGCTCAGCTCCGGCGGCGGCGAGACGAGGCTGTTGACCAGCGCCTTTCCGTCCGCGTCGAAGATCCAGGCCGATTTCAGCTGCGGCAGCGCGTCGGTCAGCCGCTTCAGGCGGCGGTGCAGCGCCGGCTCGCGCGCGCGGATGGTGTCGTCGGACAGGCCGCGAACCACCTCGTTGAGCTCGGCCAGGCTGCGGTCCACGGTCTCGAACACCTTGAGCGCGTGCTCATGCGCGACGTCGAGCGTGCGCTCGATCTCCCGGTCGGCGATGTCCCTGGTCGAGCCGTAGGAGATGCTGGCCGCGATCACGAACAGCGCAATCGGCAGCGCCAGGGATGCCGCCATCATCCACTGCAACAGCCTCAGCGAGTTGCGTTGCGCCCTCTGCACAGTCGCTCCGTCCCTGACGGCAGCTTAACTGAATCTCGCGCGAGGAAGGAAGCAGCTAATGCGGGAACCGGTGGTTGTGATACGAAAAAGTTGCACGCGCGGCGGATTGGAGAAGATTCTCCTCGAATTGACCGCGATCCCGGAACCTCCCGGCCGGTCCGGCCGGGAGGCGAAGCATGAACGTCGTCTTCAGACCTATATCGTCTTTAGACCTGGCGCTCGACCATCTTGAGCTTGAGCTCGGCGATGGCTTCGGCGGGGTTGAGGCCCTTCGGACAGGCCTTGGCGCAGTTCATGATGGTGTGGCAGCGATAGAGCCGGAACGGATCCTCGAGATTGTCGAGCCGCTCGCCGGTCGCCTCGTCCCGCGAATCGGACACCCAGCGGTTGGCCTGCAGCAGCGCGGCGGGGCCGAGATAGCGTTCGCTGTTCCACCAATAGCTCGGGCATGAGGTCGAGCAGCAGGCGCAGAGGATGCATTCGTAGAGGCCGTCGAGCTTCTCCCGGTCCTCGTGGCTCTGGCGCCATTCCTTCTGCGGCGTCGGCGAGGTCGTCTTCAGCCACGGCTCGACCGAGGCGTATTGCGCGTAGAAATTGGTGAGGTCGGGCACGAGGTCCTTCACCACCGGCTGGTGCGGCAGCGGATTGACCTTCACCGCGCCGTCCTTGACGTCGTGCATCGAGCGGGTACAGGCCAGCGTGTTCTGGCCGTCGATGTTCATTGCGCAGGAGCCGCAGACGCCTTCGCGGCAGGAGCGGCGGAAGGTCAGCGAGGGGTCGATGTGGTTCTTGATCCAGATCAGGCCGTCCAGCACCATCGGACCGCAATCGTTGGTGTCGACGTAATAGGTGTCGACGCTCGGATTCTTGCCGTCGTCCGGATTCCAGCGATAGACCTTGAACTCGCGCAGCTCGGTCGCGCCCGCGGGCTTCGGCCAGGTCTTGCCGCCGGTGATCTTGGAGTTCTTCGGAAGTGCGAATTCAACCATTTCGATAAGGCCTTCGCTGTTCGCTCAGTACACGCGCGCCTTCGGCGGGATGTACTGCACGTCGTTGGTCATGGTGTAGTCGTGGACCGGGCGGTAGTCGATCTGGACCTTGCCGGCATCGTCGAGCCAGGCCAGCGTGTGCTTCATCCAGTTCTTGTCGTCGCGCTCGGAGAAGTCCTCTCGGGCATGGGCGCCGCGGCTCTCGGTGCGGTTGGCGGCCGAGTTCATCGTCACCACCGCCTGCGCGATCAGGTTGTCGAACTCCAGCGTCTCGACGAGGTCGGAATTCCACACCAGCGAGCGATCGGACACCGCGATGTCGGTGATGCCGCTGTGGACCTTCGCGATCAGGTTCTGGCCTTCGCTCAGCACTTCGCCGGTGCGGAACACCGCGCAATTGTTCTGCATCACGTGCTGCATGCCTTCGCGCAGCTTCGCGGTCGGGGTGCCGCCGGAGGCGTAGCGGTAATGATCGAGGCGGCTGAGCGCCTTCTCCGCCGAGTTCGCCGGCAGTTCCGGCTGCTCGGCATTGGGCGTCAGCTTCGCAGCGCAGCGCAGCGCCGCGGCGCGGCCGAACACGACGAGGTCGATCAGCGAGTTGGAGCCGAGCCGGTTGGCGCCGTGCACGGAGACGCAGGCGGCTTCGCCCAGCGCCATCAGGCCGGGAACCACGGCATTGTCGTCGCCGTCCCGCTTGGTCAGCACTTCGCCATGGTAGTTGGTGGGAATGCCGCCCATGTTGTAGTGCGTGGTCGGCACGATCGGGATCGGCTCGCGCGTCACGTCGACATTGGCGAAGATCTTTGCGGACTCGGAGATGCCGGGCAGCCGCTCGGCCAGCACCGCGGGATCGAGATGGTCGAGATGCAGGAAGATGTGGTCCTTCTTCTTGCCGACGCCGCGTCCCTCGCGGATCTCGATGGTCATCGCGCGCGAGACGACGTCGCGCGAGGCGAGATCCTTAGCCGACGGCGCGTAGCGCTCCATGAAGCGCTCGCCCTCGGAATTGACGAGGTAGCCGCCTTCGCCGCGCGCGCCTTCGGTGACGAGGCAGCCGGCGCCGTAGATGCCGGTCGGGTGGAATTGGACGAACTCCATGTCCTGCAGCGGCAGGCCGGCACGCAGCACCATGCCGCCACCATCGCCGGTGCAGGTATGGGCCGAGGTGCAGGAGGCGTAGACGCGGCCATAGCCGCCGGTGGCCAGGATCGTGGTCTGGGCGCGGAAGCGATGCAGCGTGCCGTCGTCGAGCTTGAGCGCGATCACGCCGCGGCAGGCGCCCTGGTCGTCCATGATCAGGTCGATGGCGAAGAACTCGATGAAGAACTCGGCCGCGTGGCGCAGCGACTGGCCGTACATCGTGTGCAGCATGGCGTGGCCGGTACGGTCGGCGGCGGCGCAGGTGCGCTGCGCCTGGCCCTTGCCGAAATCCATGGTCATGCCGCCGAACGGACGCTGATAGATCTTGCCGTCCTCGGTGCGCGAGAACGGCACGCCCCAATGCTCGAGTTCGTAGACCGCCGCGGGGGCGTTGCGCACCATGTATTCGATCGCGTCCTGGTCCCCCAGCCAGTCCGACCCCTTCACGGTGTCGTACATGTGCCAGCGCCAGTCGTCCTTGTGCATGTTGCCGAGCGAGGCGGAAATGCCGCCCTGCGCCGCGACGGTGTGCGAGCGGGTCGGGAACACCTTGGTGATGCAGGCCGTGCGCAGGCCGGCCTCGCTGCAGCCGACGACGGCGCGCAGGCCCGCGCCGCCGGCGCCGACCACGACGACGTCGTAGGTGTGGTCTTCGATCGGATAGGCTTTGCCGTTGGTGGCGGGAGCGCCGTTGCCCGAGCCATTCGTTGCATTGGCCATGGGTTTACACTCCGGAGGAAAGTTTCAGGATCGCGTAGGTCGAGGCGAGCGCCACGGCGACCGAGAAGAAGTTGTTGAGCATGATCGAGATGAGCTTCAGCTTCTCGTTATGGACGTAGTCCTCGATCACCACCTGCATGCCGATCTTCATGTGCCAGGTGCTGGCGAAGATGAACAGCAGCAGGATCACCGCGACGGGAATCGAGCTGAGGATCTGCGCCGCGCCGACCTGGTTGCGGCCGAGCAGCATCATGATGATCACCAGCACCGGGATCATCAGCAGCGTCATGGCAACGCCAGTGATGCGCTGGCGCCAGAAATCGGAGGTGCCGGAATGCGCTGCGCCGAGATTGCGGACGCGGCCGAGCGGGGTCCGCATCGAGGGCCGCTTCGGAGAGCCGTGGGATTCGTCGAAGCTCATCGTCCGCCTCCGATCGCATAGGCGATGATCCAGACCAGCACGGTCAGCGCGATGCCGCCGATCAGCGCGCCCCAGGTCAGCGCCTCCCGCTCATTGGCCTTGAAGCCGTAGCCGAGGTCCCAGACGAAATGCCTGATACCGCTGAGCATGTGGTGCATCAGCGCCCAAGTGTAGCCGAACACGATCAGCCGGCCGATGATGCTGCCGGCGAAGGCCTGGACATGGGCATAGGCGGCCGGGCCGGAGGCCGCCGCGACCAGCCACCAGACCAGCAGCAGCGTTCCGACGTAAAGGGCGATGCCGGTGGCGCGATGGACGATGGACAGCGCCATCGTCAGCGTCCAGCGGTAGACTTGCATGTGTGGCGAGAGCGGTCGTTCGATCCGTGCGGTCATGGGCTTTGATGTTGTGTTGCGGCCCAACAGGGGGCGCGCGGGGATCGGAAAGGTCGGCTCTATTTACGGAGTCGATCTGGCCCGCGCAATCACCAAATCGCCATAAATCGAACCTTCGTTCAGCTCTAGAGCCTTGATGATGCAAGGCCAATCAGGGCCTTGGTATACCAGCACATGCGTCCGCCAACGAAATAATGAATGAAAATCCACTTTTGTGAGCGAAGCGAGGTTCGTTGAAATTGCTGTTGGAACGCATCTAATCGGCCCTCCCGTTCAAACCCGGACGGCCCGGGCGCTGCCCGCAGGCGCATGCCATTCTGCGTCCTCCGCGCGATCGGTTCTTGGATATGCGCCCCCTGCATTCCACCCCAGCCGGCAAGCCCGGCGTGTCGACCGCGGGAACGAGATGGCCTAATGCTCCCGGATGCAGCCTCTGAGCCGAGCCGCTGCGACCAGGTCGCCGGGGCAGGTCAGGAGTGATTGCGGGTCTCGATATCAAGGAGCTTGTCGAACTCGCGGTGCTGCTGATCGCAACCGGCGCGCTTTCGGGATTCCTGGCCGGCGTGTTCGGCATCGGCGGCGGCGCGATCCTGGTGCCGGTGTTCTACGAATGCTTCCGCATCGCCGGCGTGCCGATCGAGGTGCGCATGCCGCTCTGCGTCGGCACCTCGCTCGCGGTGATCATCCCGACCTCGATCCGTTCGTTCCAGGCGCATTACAGGCGCGGCGCCGTCGACATGACGATCCTGCGCAGGTGGTGGCTGCCGATCGTGATCGGCGTCGTCGCCGGCGCCGTGATCGCGCGCTACGCGCCGGAGCGCTTGTTCAAGATCGTTTTCGTTGCCGTCGCCTGGTCCGCGGCGGCGCGCCTCGTCTTCGCGCGCGAAGGTTGGAAGTTCGGCGAGGATCTGCCTGATGGCCCCCTGATGCGCGTGTACGGCTTCTGCGTCGGCATTCTCTCGACCCTGATGGGGATCGGCGGCGGGCTGTTTGCGAACCTGCTGATGACCTTCTACGGCCGCCCGATCCATCAGGCGGTTGCGACCTCATCGGCGCTCGCGGTGCTGATCTCGATTCCCGGCGCGATCGGCTACGTCTATGCCGGCTGGCCGGCGGCCGCGACCTATCCGGCCGTCGCAGCCCTGCAAGTTCCGTTCGCGCTCGGTTACGTCTCGCTGATCGGCGCCGTCCTGGTGATGCCGATGAGCCTTGTCACCGCGCCGCTGGGCGTGAGGGCGGCGCATGCGATGTCGAAGCGCAGGCTGGAAGTGGCGTTCGGATGCTATCTGCTCATCGTCGGCAGCCGGTTCGTGCTGAGCCTGTTGGGCGGGTTGTGATAGTTCGGGGCGCTACGCCCTACGCACTCAGTGTCATTCCCCGCGAAGGCGGGGAATCCAGTATTCCAGAGATCACAGTGATTGAAACGAGAAGCCGCGGCGTACTGGATGCCCCGCCTTCGCGGGGCATGACGGAGACGGTGTGGCGCAGTTTTGCCTGACGTCCGCGCCGCCTCACTTCTTCGCGTAGATATCCTTGTAGGTCTCGCGCAAGATGTTCTTCTGCACCTTGCCCATGGTGTTGCGCGGCAGCTCGTCGACGACGAAGACCCGCTTGGGCATCTTGAACTTGGCGAGGCGCCCGTCCAGTCCCTTCAGGACCGCGGCTTCGTCGATGCTGGCGCCGGGCTGGCGCACCAGGACCGCGGTGACGCCCTCGCCGAAATCGGCATGCGGCACCCCGATCACGGCGGACTCGATCACGCCGGGCATGGCGTCGATCTCGCTCTCGATCTCCTTGGGGTAGACGTTGAAGCCGCCGGAGATGACGAGATCCTTGCCGCGGCCGAGAATGTGGACGTAGCCCTTGGCGTCGATCTTGCCGAGATCGCCGGTGATGAAGAAGCCGTCGGGGCGGAATTCGGCCTTGGTCTTCTCCGGCATGCGCCAATAACCCTTAAAGACGTTCGGCCCCTTCACCTCGATCATGCCGATCTCGTCACGCGGCAATTCCTTCCCCGTTTCGGGGTCGGTGACGCGCACCGAGACGCCCGGCAACGGAAAGCCGACCGCGCCGGGCACCCGCTCGCCGTCATAGGGGTTCGACGTGTTCATGTTGGTCTCGGTCATGCCGTAACGCTCGAGCACCGCGTGCCCGGTGCGGGCCGACCATTCGCGATGGGTCTCGGCCAGCAGCGGCGCCGAGCCCGAGATGAACAGCCGCATGTGCTTGGTGGTCTCGTGCGACAGCGCCGGATTCTGCAGCAGCCGCGTATAGAAAGTTGGCACGCCCATCAGCGCCGTGGCGCGCGCCATCAGCTTGATGATCAGGTCCGGATCGAGCTTCGGCAGGAAGATCATCGACGCCCGCGCGAACAGCGTCACGTTGGTCGCCACGAACAGCCCATGGGTGTGATAGATCGGCAGCGCGTGGATCAAGACGTCCTTGTCGGTGAAGCGCCAGTAGTCGACGAGCGAGAGTGAGTTCGAGGCGAGATTGTCGTGGCTCAGCATCGCGCCCTTGGAGCGGCCGGTCGTGCCCGAGGTGTAGAGGATCGCGGCGAGATCGTCGTTCGCCCGCGGCACCGTGGTGAAGTCGCTGCCGGCCTTGTCGGCAGCCTCGGTCAGCGAGCCCTTGCCGTCGGGCCCGAGCGTCTCGACCCCAGCGCTCACCTTGGCGGCGATCGGGGCGAGGCCTTCGGCCTTGGCGGGATCGCACACCACCAGCGACGGTTCGGCGTCGCCGATGAAATAGTCGAGCTCGTTCAGCGTATAGGCGGTGTTGAGCGGCAGATAGACCGCGCCGGCCCGCACCGTGCCGAGATACAGCACGATGTTGGCGACGGATTTTTCGACCTGCACCGCGACGCGGTCCCCCGGCTTCACCCCGCGCGCGACCAGCACGTTCGCCATCTGCCCCGCCCGCGCAATCAGTTCGCCATAGCTGATGTGGCCCCCGTCATGCGTCTCGATCGCGAGGCGCTTGGGATCGTCGAGGCCGTCGAACAGGCGGGAAAACAGGTTGGCGTTAGCTGCTGGGTTCATGCAAGATTTCCTCGACCGCAGGGACCTGTACGACAAGGCTTGTTGGACAAGGCCGGTCAAAACCGAGGGCTGGATTAGCAAAAACCGCCCCGCAGAAGCAACGGAGACAGTTTGCATGACCAGAGTTGGGAAACGCGTGGCCTGGGTCACGGGCGGTGGCAGCGGGATCGGAGAGGCCGGCGCGGCGGCGCTGGCTGCCGACGGCTGGATAGTGGTGGTCTCGGGCCGCCGGCAGTCGGCCCTGGATGCCGTGGTGGCGAAGATCATCGAGGCGGGCGGAGCCGCCGAGGCCATTGCACTCGACGTCTCCGATGCGGCCGAAGCCCAGAAGGCGGCCGACCGGATCGTCGCCAGGCACGGCCGCATCGACCTGCTCGTCAACAACGCCGGCATCAATGTTCCCAAGCGCAGCTGGAAGGACATGGAGCTGGAGGGCTGGGACAAGCTGGTCCAGGTCAACCTCAACGGCGTGCTCTATTGCATGCGCGCGGTGCTGCCGACGATGCGCAAGCAGCAGGACGGCGCCATCATCAACGTCTCGTCCTGGGCCGGCCGTCACGTCTCGAAAATGCCGGGCCCGGCCTACACCACCACCAAGCACGCGGTGCTGGCGCTGACCCATTCCTTCAACATGGACGAATGCGTCAACGGCCTGCGCGCCTGCTGCCTGATGCCGGGCGAGGTCGCGACGCCGATCCTGGAGCTGCGCCCGGTGGTGCCGAGCAAGGAGGAGCAGGCGAAGATGCTGCAACCGGAAGACCTCGGCCGCACCATCGCGTTCATCGCGAGCATGCCGGCGCGCGTTTGCATCAACGAAGTGCTGATCAGCCCGACGCACAATCGCGGCTTCATCCAGACGCCGAACAACCGGGATTGAGGCGGGTACTGTCTCAACGGGCACGCTGCTGTAGGATGGGCAAAGCGAAGCGTGCCCACCACTCGTAATTGCGGAGAGAGATGGTGGGCACGGCGCTGTGCGCCTTTGCCCACCCTGTACCCTTGAGAGGTTCGAGACGGCCTTTTGGAGTAGACTGGCCGTGCGGGCCGATCCGCCGGGAGCAGCCTTGCCCACCTGTGCCTTGAGCACCGACGTAGGAACCGCGCCCCCAGATGCTGTCCAGGATGCCGAAGGCACCGGCAACGCCGGCGCAACGCGTCCTGGACTGCATCGAGCACGGCGCTACCATATCGCTCAAGGGCGATCTCCCCTTGACCACGGGTAGGAGGTCCTACGGCATCGTCTGCTTGGGGAATCGCGCCCCGCACGAACATTCGCGCCGATAGTTTCACGCATCACAAAGAATTTTTCCCCGAAACCGCAACCCAAAGCCTCCCGTAGTTCGGTGCAACGACGGCACTGCTGCATCACCATCGATTGTCGCAGGCGCCGTTGTTGCTCCAACTCAACGCCGGCCATCGCCGGCACCAATTCAATCGGGAGACTCTCCATGTCGAAGCGCATTGCCTATCTCGCTGCCGCCGCCTTCAGCGCCCTGGCCGTCACCGCGACAATCGTCGCGCCCGTGAGCGCCGAGGAGAAGACCGTCATGGTCGGCGGCGCCGCGATGTTCCCGTCGAAGAACATCGTCCAGAACGCGGTCAACTCGAAGGATCACACCACGCTGGTGGCGGCGGTGAAGGCCGCGGGCCTGGTGCCGACGCTGGAAGGCAAGGGCCCGTTCACGGTGTTCGCGCCGACCAACGCCGCCTTCAGCAAGCTGCCGGCCGGCACCGTCGACAACCTCGTCAAGCCCGAGAACAAGGCGACGCTGACCAAGATCCTCACCTATCACGTCGTGCCGGGCAAGCTCGCGGCCGCCGACCTCTCCGACGGCAAGAAGCTGAAGACCGCAGAGGGCGAGGAGCTGACGGTCAAGAAGATGGACGGCAAGGTCTGGATCGTCGATGCCAAGGGCGGCACCTCGATGGTGACGATCTCCAACGTCAACCAGTCGAACGGCGTGATCCATGTGGTCGACACCGTGCTGATGCCGGCGACGTAACACCAAACGATCCTGTTTCATCCCTGAACAGGATGGTTTCAGACCGCGAGCCGGGGATACCCGGCTCGCTTTTTTGTGACCACAATAGCCCGGCGGCATCGATTCGATGGCCGGCAGGGCGTAACGAAAAGCGAAATACCGGCGTATAATTGCTGTCGCACGGACGTTCAGGACGGAACCATCATGGCGAGCCTCACAGTCACCGACGAGCAGGTCGGAGCCACCCCGGCCAAAGTGATCCAGCCGGCCTGGGTCCGGGTCATGCATTGGATCAACGCCCTTGCCATGATCCTGATGATCCTGTCGGGCTGGCAGATCTACAACGCCTCGCCGCTGTTCGACTTCCGCTTCCCGCGCGAATACACGCTCGGCGGCTGGCTCGGCGGCGGCCTGCTCTGGCATTTCGCGGCGATGTGGCTGCTGATGATCAACGGCCTCGCTTACCTCGTCACCGGCTTCGTGACCGGTCGCTTCCGCAAGAAACTGTTCCCGATCACGGCGTCAGGCGTGCTCCGCGACGTCAGGGCCGCCCTGACCTTCAAGCTCGGCCACGACGATCTCACCGTCTACAATTATGTGCAGCGGCTGCTCTATGCCGGCATCATCGTGGTCGGCGTGCTGATCGTGCTGTCGGGCCTTGCGATATGGAAGCCGGTGCAGCTCTATTACCTCGTGATGCTGTTCGGCGACTATCCTGCCGCGCGCTATGTCCACTTCTTCTGCATGGCCGCGATCTGCGCGTTCCTGGTCGTTCACGTCTTGCTCGCGCTGCTCGTGCCGAAGAGCATGCGCGCGATGATCATCGGCCGCTGAGGAGGAGACTATGGCGAAGCGCCCGTTCCTGATTCCAGGCGTCGACAGGCGGCTCCTCATCAAGGATTCCCTCAAGACCATGCCTGACGTCACCCGCCGCCGCTTCATCGCGGGCGGCGCCAGCCTGGGCGCGCTGACGCTGCTCACCGGCTGCGACGTGATCGACTCGTCCTCGGCCGAGACCATGCTGGCGAAGGTCTCGAAATTCAACGACGCCGTGCAGGCCTGGATGTTCAATCCCGACGCGCTGGCGCCGACCTTCCCCGAGAGCGCGATCACCAAGCCGTTCCCGTTCAACGCCTATTACGATCTCGACGACGCGCCCGATATCGATGCCGCCGACTGGAAGCTCGAGGTGCGCGGCCTCGTCGACAACAAGAAGTCATGGACGCTGGACGAGCTCCACAAGCTGCCGCAAGTCACGCAAATCACCCGGCACATCTGCGTCGAAGGCTGGAGCGCGATCGGCAGCTGGACCGGCACGCCCATGCGCGACTTCCTGAAATTGATCGGCGCCGACACGCGCGCCAAATACGTCTGGTTCCAGTGTGCCGACAAGGACGGCTACAATTCGCCGCTCGACATGCGCAGCGCCCTGCATCCGCAGACCCAGATGACGTTCAAATACGCGAACGAGATCTTGCCGCGCGCCTACGGCTTTCCCATGAAGATCCGCGTGCCGACCAAGCTCGGCTTCAAGAACCCGAAATACGTGGTCTCGATGGAAGTCACCAACGATTACAAAGGCGGCTATTGGGAAGACCAGGGCTATAATTCGTTCAGCGGGAGCTAACCTCGCTGCTGTAGGGTGGGCAAAGGCGCGAGAGCGCCGTGCCCACGATCTTTCCCGATCGCGAAAAATGCGTGGGCACGCTTCGCTTTGCCCACCCTACGGCACCGGCTGTTTGGCCAACTTCCTTTGGCACAGCGACAGCACCGCCCCGAGCGCCAGCAACGCCGCCGACACGTTGAGCGCGTAGCTCAGGCTCCCCAGCGCATCCGTGATCGCGCCGACAACGATCGGGCCCAGCGTCTGGCCGACGCCGAATGAGATCGTCATTGCCGCGATCGCGGTCGGCCACACCTCTGGCGGATAGTTGAAGCGCACGAAGGCGGTGGTCGAGCCGACCACGGCGAAGAAGGCGACGCCGAACACGATCGCCGAGACCGCGAGCCATGCCGGCGAATGCCCGAGCATCGGCAGGGCGGCGCCCAACGCGTTGGTGCCGAGGATGATGGCGGTGGCAAGCCCGCCGCGATCGAGCGCCAGCACGCCGCGCCAGGCCCAGGGCGTGACGAAGGCGCTGAGGCCGATGAGGCCCCAGAATCCCGCCTGCGCCGCGGCCCCGCCGCCGCCGTCGCGCACATAGGCGATCATGAAGGTCATGTAGGCGATGTAGCCGGCGCCGAACAGGAAATAGCTGGCGAGGTAGATCAGCACGGGCATGATCGCGAACGAGGCCTGACCGCCGTCCGAGAAGCGGACATCGCTCTCGATCCGGATCAGGAGCAGCGGGATCGTCATCGCGACCGAGAGCAGCGTCAGCGCCCACCACACGATCCACCACGAGCCCGGCCCGAAATATTGCAGCGTGAACGGGGCGATCAGCCCTGAGGACAGAATGCCGATGCCGGGTCCGGCATAGAACAGGCTGAGCAGGAAATTGGCCCGCGCGGGCTGCGTCTGGGCAATGGTGGCGGCGAGCGCGCCGCCGGCGACGAAGCCGGCCGCGGCGCCGAGCCCCAGCACGAGCCGCGCCAGGCTCAGCGCGACGAAATTCTCCGTCAGCGCGCAGGTCGCGAGCGCGACGACGCAGGCGAGGGTTCCGCCGCGGATGGCCGCCGCCCAACCGACGCGCTGGATCAGGCGGGACGCTGCAAGCGCGCCCACGAGATAGCCGACGGCGTTGATGGTGTTCATGAATCCGGCCGCCGAGTAGGACCAGCCGAGGTCCTCCCGCATGTCGGGCAGCACCAGCGCATAGGCGAAGCGGCCGATGCCGAGCCCGACGGTGGCGGCCAGCGACAGCGTCAGGATCAGCCGCGCGGGATGCGCGTAGGGCGGGGCGCGGTCGGGTGCGTGCAAGGGGGGTACTCCGGCGTATCGCAGTGTGGCAGGCCCCGCCCGCCTTGCACAGCCGCACCCCGGCAATGGTGTCTTGCCAAGCGCGCAACGCCGCTCTAGCACTCCGGCCATCCGTCATTCCGGGGCGCGCGCAGCGCGAGCCCGGAATCCATTTCCCCGCCTGCGCTGTGGCCTGATGGATTCCGGGCTCGCTCACTTTGCTCGCGCCCCGGAATGACGAGAGAGGATCGAAAAGGACACGACCATGGCGACCCACAAATTGCTGCTGCTCCCCGGCGACGGTATCGGCCCCGAGGTGATGGGCGAGGTGAAGCGGCTGATCGACTGGCTCAATTCGGCCGGGATCGCCAGCTTCGAGACCGACACCGGCCTCGTCGGCGGCTCCGCCTATGACGCGCACAAGGTGTCGATCTCCGAGGGCGACATGGCCAAGGCCAAGCACGCCGACGCCGTGATCTTCGGCGCGGTCGGCGGCCCCAAGTGGGATGCCGTGCCGTACGAGGTGCGCCCCGAAGCCGGCCTGCTTCGCCTGCGCAAGGATCTGGCTCTGTTCGCTAACCTCCGCCCCGCGGTGTGCTATCCGGCGCTGGCCGATGCCTCCAGCCTGAAGCGCGAGGCGGTCGAGGGCCTCGACATCATGATCGTGCGCGAGCTCACCGGCGGCGTCTATTTCGGCGAGCCCAAGACCATCACCGATCTCGGCAACGGCCAGAAGCGCGCCATCGATACCCAGGTCTACGACACCTATGAGATCGAGCGCATCGGCCGCGTCGCCTTCGAGCTTGCCAGGAAGCGCAAGAACAAGGTGACGTCGATGGAGAAGCGCAACGTCATGAAGTCGGGCGTGCTCTGGAACGAGGTCATGACGGCCGTCCACAAGCGCGAATACCCTGATGTCACGCTCGAGCACCAGCTCGCCGATTCCGGCGGCATGATGCTGGTGAAATGGCCGAAGCAGTTCGACGTCATCGTCACCGACAATCTGTTCGGCGACATGCTGTCCGACATCGCGGCGATGCTGACGGGCTCGCTCGGCATGCTGCCCTCGGCTTCGCTCGGCGAGGTGGATGTGAAGACCAAGAAGCGCAAGGCGCTGTACGAGCCCGTGCACGGCTCGGCGCCTGACATCGCAGGCCAAGGCCTCGCCAATCCCATTGCGATGATCTCGTCCTTCGGCATGGCGCTGCGCTATTCCTTCGACATGGGCGCGCTCGCCGACAAGGTCGATCAGGCAATTGCCGCCGTGCTGGCCAGCGGCCTGCGCACCGCCGACATCAAGTCGGAGGGCACCACGGCCGCGTCCACCACGCAGATGGGCGAAGCGATCCTGAAGGAATTGCAGAAGCTGCACGCGTAAGCGGGCGCAGCTCTCGTAGGGTGGGCAAAGCGCAAGCGTGCCCACCACTTCTTTCCCATAGCAAAGAGATCGTGGGCACGGCGCGCAAAGAGCGCGCCTTTGCCCACCCTACGAGGCTGTGAATCTTTTGTACCGCGCGTCGGGCGAATGTGATTCTCTGGGCAGACTGATCTGCTGGAGAGAATGATGGCTGACGACGGACGTTTTGGCGAATTGCCAGATGCTGTCCAGGATGCCGAAGGCACCGGCAACGCCGGCGCAACGCGTCCTGGACTGCATCGAGCACGGCGCTACCATATCGCTCAAGGGCGATCTCCCCTTGACCACGGGTAGGAGGTCCTACGGCACCTGTACGAAGGCGCGACGCCGCCTCAACAAACTCAGTCATTGCGAGGAGCTCTTGCGACGAAGCAATCCAGACTGCCTCCGCAGAAAGATTCTGGATTGCTTCGCTACGCTCGCAATGACGGGGAGAGATCGAAGTCCGCGCGTCCCGCGGCTTCAGCAACGCCGCGACGTCACTCGCTCTAGCTCAGCTCCTTCACCTCGCCCTCGGGCAGCTCGAACTCGAACGTGTTCAGCGTCATCGACACCATCGTGTAATAGCCGCACAGGCCGATCACCTCGACCACGCCGCGCTCGCCGAGCAGCTTGATTGCCTCGTCGTAGAGGCCCTTCTCGACGCTGTGGCCCTCGTGCAGCGATTTCGCGAGATCGTAGATCATCTTGGCCTTGGGATCGTCGAAGTCGGGCGTGCGGCGGTCGCGGATGGCATCGATGACGCCAGGATCCATGCCGCCGGCGAGCGCGAGCCGCTTATGTGCGTACCATTCGTAATGCGCGGTCCAGTGCCGCGCCGTCACCAGGATCGCGATCTCCGAGAGTTTTGCCGGGAAGATCGTGTCGAAGCGCAAGACCTCGCCGAGCCGCGTGGCGTGGCGCGCCATCTCCGGGCTGTTGAGCCAGGCCATCATCGGCGCCGGCGGCTTGCCGCGCTTGCCGGCAATCGACTCGTCGTAGGTCTGCCGCTGGCTCTCGTTCATTTCGCCAGGCGAAAGAAGTTTCAGGCGCATCCTCGTTTCCTCTTTGTTTTCAAGCACCGTCCTCGCCGCGGACTATAGCGGAATGCTGCGCGCGGAAGTGGTTGAATTCCGCGGGAGCTTGGCCCAGAATCCTCGCCAACAAGTCGATTACGATTGATGGAAACGACCATGAGCGACACTGAATCCGCCGAGCTCGAAACATTCCGCGCCGAGACGCGCGCCTGGCTGGAAGCCAATTGTCCGCCGGAGATGCGCAAGCCCGCGACCTCGGACGCCGACGTGTTCTGGGGCGGCCGCAACGCGAAGTTCTCCTCCGAGCCGCAGCGCATCTGGTTCGAGCGCATGCGCGACAAGGGTTGGACCGTGCCGGACTGGCCGAAGGAATATGGCGGCGGCGGCCTCAGCGCGGCCGAGCACAAGGTGCTGCGTGCCGAGATGGCAAGAATCGGCGCGCGGCCGCCGCTGTCGAGCTTCGGCATCTGGATGCTCGGGCCGGCACTGCTGAAATACGGCAACGCGGCCCAGAAGAAGGAGCATCTGCCGAAGATCGCGGCCGGCGAGATCCGCTGGTGCCAGGGCTATTCCGAGCCGAACGCCGGCTCCGATCTCGCCTCGCTCCAGACCCGCGCCGAGAGCGACGGCGACGATTTCATCATCACCGGCCAGAAGATCTGGACCTCCTACGCCAATTACGCCGACTGGATCTTCTGCCTGGTCCGCACCGATCCCGCGGCCAAGAAGCACGACGGCATCAGCTTCATCCTGTTCGACATGACGTCCAAGGGCGTCTCGACCAAGCCGATCCTCCTGATCTCCGGCTATTCCCCGTTCTGCGAGACCTTCTTCGACGGCGTCCGCGTGCCGAAATCGCACGTGGTGGGGCAGATCAACCGCGGCTGGGACGTCGCGAAATATCTGCTGCAGCACGAGCGTGCGATGATCTCAGGCATGGGCGAGCGCGGCGTCGGCCGTCCGCTCGGCCAGATCGCGGCCGATACCGTCGGCACCGATGCGCTGGGGCGGCTCGACGATTCCATGCTGCGCGGCAAGATCGCCAGCTTCGACGTCGATGAGGCCGCCCTCGCGGCCTGCGCCGAGCGCGCCGTCGATCTCGCCAAGGCGGGGCAGGCGCATCCGGCGTTCTCGTCGGCGATGAAATATTACGGCACCGAGCTCAACAAGCGCCGCCACGAGATCCTGATGTCGGCGGGCGGCGTCGACGCGCTGGAATGGGAGAGCGAGCGCTCCCGGCAGGGCGCCCGTCCGCGCGCCTGGCTGCGCACCAAGGCGAATTCGATCGAAGGCGGCACCTCCGAGGTCATGCTCGGCATCGTCGCCAAGCGCATCCTGGACTTGCCGGGGGCTTAAGCTGCACTCTCACCACCCGTCATTCCGGGGCGCGACGAAGTCGCGAGCCCGGAATCCATAGCCACGATCGGGAATATGGATTCCGGGCTCGCGCCAAGGGGCGCGCCCCGGAATGACAAGAAGAAACTGACTTGAACGGAAGACATCCATGGCCCTCGTCCTCACCGAAGAACAATCGATGCTCCGCGACTCCGCGCGCGGGCTGATCAGCGACAAGGCGCCGGTGTCGCACCTGCGGCATCTGCGCGACAGCAAGGACCCGACCGGCTTCTCCAAGGAGCTTTGGCATTCCTTCGCCGAGATGGGTTTCGCCGGCCTGCTGGTGCCGGAGGAATTCGGCGGCAGCGGGCTTGGCTTCATGGAAGCTGGAATCGTGATGGAGGAGATCGGCCGAACCCTGATGCCGTCGCCCTTCCTCGCCACCTCAGTGGTCGCGGCCTCGGCCCTGAACCGCGGCGGCAATGCCGCGCAGAAATCGGACTACCTGCCGAAGATCGCGAACGGCTCGCTGCTTGCGACGCTGGCGATCGACGAGGGCGCCAAGCATCGTCCGCTGCAGACCAGCCTGCAGGCCGTGCGCGCCGGCAACGGCTTCAAGCTTTCCGGTGCCAAGGCGCTGGTGGTCGACGGTCACGTCGCCGACCTCTTCATCGTCGCCGCGCGCACCGCGGGCTCGGCCGGCGAGCGTGATGGCCTGACGCTGTTCCTGGTCAACCCCAAGGCCAAGGGCGTTGCGATCGAGCGCACCATCATGGTCGACGCCCACAATGCTGCGCGGATCGAACTTGCCAATGTCGAAATCAATGCCGACGGCGTGCTCGGCGAGGTCGACCAGGGCGCCGCGCTGCTCGACGGTGTGCTCGACATCGGCCGCGGCGCGGTCGCCGCCGAGATGGTCGGCCTCAGTGACGAAGTGTTCAACCGCACCGTCGAGTATCTCAAGAACAGGAAGCAGTTCGGCAAGCTGATCGGCGAATTCCAGGCGCTGCAGCACCGCGCCGCTGAGCTCTATGTCGACATCGAGATCACCCGCGCCGCCACCATGAAGGCGCTGCAGGCGCTGGACGCCGACGTCGCCAAGGCCGCATCGAGCGTCGCCGTGGCGAAAGCGCGCGCCGGCACCACCGCCACGCGCGCGGTGCAGGAAGGCGTGCAGATGCATGGCGGCATGGGCATGACCGACCAGTTCGACATCGGTTTCTTCATGAAGCGCGCAAGGGTGTGCGAGGAATTGTTCGGCGACGCCAATTACCATACCGAGCAGCTGGCGCTGGCGCGGGGGTATTGAGGCGCTGGGTGTGAGGCGCGAGCCGCGTGCCTCACCCTCGGTGTCATCGCCCGCGAAGGCGGGCGATCCAGTACGCCGCGGCCCCTCGGCACACGATTGACGTCTCGGAATACTGGATCGCCCGGTCAAGCCGGGCGATGACAGTTGAGCGGGGAGATGATGCCTGCCCCAAATTCGTCATTGCGAGGAGCTCTTGCGACGAAGCAATCCGGAATCTTTCTGCGGGGGCAGTCTGGATTGCTTCGCTTCGCTCGCAATGACGGTCGATAGATCTCCGCTTACCTCATCGGCGGCGCGTATTGCACTCCGCCCGCATTCCACAGCTGGTTCATGCCGCGCGGAATCTTCAGCTTCGATTTCTCGCCGATGTTGCGGTCGTACATCTCGCCGTAATTGCCGACGTGGCGGATGATGCGGGCGGCCCAGTCCTTGGTGAGGCCGAGCTGCTCACCGTAACGGCCTTCGGTCCCGACGAGGCGCATCACTTCCGGCTTCTTCGACTTCAAGGCCTCGTCGATGTTCTCCGAGGTCACGCCCAGTTCCTCGGCGTTGATCATGGCATACAATGTCCACTTCACGATCATCATCCAATCGTCGTCGCGCTGGCGCACGACGGGGGCGAGCGGCTCCTTGGAGATCATGTCCGGCAGGATCATGTGGTCGCCGGGTTTCGAGAGGTTCAGCCGCAGCGCATAAAGCTGGGAGACGTCGGCGGAGAAGGTGTCGCATTTGCCGGTGTCGTAGGCTTTCACGACGTCGTCGAGCTTGTCGAACTTCACCTCTTCATACTTCATGTTGTTGACGCGGAAGTAATCGGCGACGTTGAGCGTCGTCGTGGTTCCTTTCTGCACGCAGATCTTGCTGTCGGCCAGCTCCAGCGAAGTCTCCTTGTTGCGCGTGCGCGGCACCATGAAGCCGACGCCGTCGTAATAGGCCACCGCCGGAAAATACAGGTCGTAGTCGAGCTCGCGCGCCATGCTCCAGGTCGTGTTGCGCGAGAGGATGTCCACCTTGCGGCTCTGCAGCTCCTTGAAGCGCTCGTTGGCGTCGAGCGGAACGAACTTCGCCTTGCCCGGATCGTTGAAGATCGCGGCGGCGACCGCGCGGCAGAAATCGACGTCGAAGCCGGTCCAGTTGCCCTTGTCGTCGGGGATCGAGAAGCCCGGCAGGCCCTTGTTGACGCCGCACAGCACCTCGCCGCGGCGCACGGTGCGCTTCAGCGTGCGGGTGTCGTAGAATTCATAGATGATGGCCAGGACGGCGACCAGCACGGCGACCGCGAGCCCGATCAGCAGGCCGCCACGAAAAGTGCGCATCATGTTGTTCTCTCGAAAAATCGGAAAGGAATCAGGCGAGGGCGGCAGAGCGTGATCCTGATCCGGACAGGCCGCGCCTGCAAGGCGCGACGCGGTCGTCCGAAGAGATCATGCTCGAATCGTGTCTCTCAGAGCTCGGGCTTCTGCCGGATGACCACTTTGGTGCCGACAGGGACGCGGTCGTAGAGATCGGCGACGTCGTTGTTGACGAGGCGGAAGCAGCCCGAGGACACCTTGGTGCCGATCGTGTCGGGGCGGTTGGTGCCGTGGATGCGGTAGACGGTGGTGCCGAGATACATGGCGCGGGCCCCCAAGGGATTGCCGGGGCCGCCGGCCATGAAGCGCGGCAGATAGGGCTGGCGCTGGATCATCTCCGGGGGCGGCGTCCAGTCCGGCCACTCCTTCTTGTTGGTGATGGTCACCAGCCCCTGCCACTGAAAGCCGTCGCGGCCGACGCCGATGCCGTAGCGGATCGCGCGCCCGCCGGGCTGCACCAGGTAGAGGTGCCGTTCGGCGGTCGAGACGATGATCGTGCCCGGCGGCTCGGTGGTGCGGAAATAGACCACCTGCTTCTGCCATTCCGGCTCGAGCTTGTAGCCGTCATCGGCGATCAGGCCCGGCTCATCGCCGCGGTCCGGCTGCTGGGCGTAGCTCTGCGGTGCGGACAGGATCAGTCCCATCGCAGCCACGAAAATCCCGGTCAGGCGACGAAAATCCGCCATTTCAATCTCTCCCCGCTGCCACAGCGCAAATCATTCAAAGCCATCAAACCTGAGGGGCAAGTTCATGGCAAGTTGATGGCGTGCCGCCCCGATATGTCACGAGAATACCTACGGTTTCTCGACCGTGCCCGGCAATGCCACAATCAGGGGATGGCGCGAAAAGCATAGATCGTCGCCGCAGCGGTAGTGCGCTCCTCCCCGGCAAGGTCAGGGCTATCGCATATGGCGCTTTGCGAGACCTGGGCGCGCCTCGTCCTTCGAGACGACCGCTTTCGCGGTCTTCTCAGGATGAGGCTCAGCAGCATTGGTGCTCGTTGAAACTGGTGCCGCGCACCTGGTCCTCATCCTGAGGGCCCGCCAACGGCGGGCGTCTCGAAGGATGGCCATAGGCGAGATCGCTCCCAGGCCGTAGCGTCAGATCTTGTTGCTCTCCGGCGCGATTCCCAGCCGCCGCACGATCTCGGTCGCCACCGCGCGGGCCTCGATCCGCGAGCCGATTCGGGGGCTGCGAAACCTCCGCCCCGAGCGCAAGCGGATGGTGACGATGCAATGTTCGTCCTCGGAGCGGCCGCGGCGCTCGACGGTGATCGTCTTCACGTCGGGTCCCTCGATATGATCGGCGCGCGGGGTGCCGTCGCCCCACAGCCGCTCGACGCGTATATCGCCCTGCCGGATGATCCAAAACGCACCGGTCAGGAGGTTGGCATATCTGTAGACCGCGAACGCGGCGAGCGCGCCGAGCGGCAGTAGCAGGATGTCGACATGGCTGGGCGGCCATCCGCGCCACAGCTTGTAGGCGTAGGGCAGGGCGAACAAGGCGACGGCGATCAGCGACACGATCCTGATGTCCCGCGCGGAAAACGCCTCGAGCGGCTCGCCGAGATGCATCTCGGGATTGCTGGCGTCGAGCGGATTGACAGGCTCCTCGACATTGGGGACCTCGAACTGCGCCGCGATCCGCGCCACGGTGTCGCGAACATGGGTGACGTCCGAGATCGGTGGAGATGTCAGGCGCTCGCCCGAAGCCAGCGTGAACACGAGTTGGAAGCGCGCCTTGATCCGCTTGCTGCCGGGAACCTGCAACGCCGTGATGTCGTCCTTTTCGACGACCCGCGTGCGGAGCTTGCCGAACGGACTTTGCCGCCCGATCAGGATCTCGTTCGCCGTGATGATCCACACCACCGCCGGCGCCATCATGATGCCGACGACGAATCCCGCGCCGACGAGCAGCGCAACCACGGAGATGATGATCTCCAGCGTGTCGTGCGTGAACAGGCCGGGCGTGAAGCACAGCGCAACCGCCGCCGCAAAGGCGGACATCACCAGCCGCTGCGCGATCGAAGAGCCTTCACGAAGGCGAATATCTGTGCTGGTGTTCGCGTCCATTGCGGGCGGCTGATTCCGTCGTCGCGAAACTCCACGGACGGGTCCGCGGAGTCAAGCAACAAGGCCGGCAACTGAAACCCGCCGCGCGAGGCCCGTGCGGCGTCAGCTGCCGGCGTTGAGCAGCTTTGCCACTGTCCGGTCGATCTGGTCGTAAGCCCCTTCGCCGGCGTGCTGGAACACGATCTTGCCGCTCTGGTCGATGATGTACTGTGCCGGCCAATATTGGTTGCGGTAGGCGTTCCAGGTCCTGGAATCATTGTCCTGCGCCACCGGATAGGTGATGCCGTGGCGCTTCAGCGCGGCTAGTACGTTGGAAGCCGAGCGCTCGAACGGGAATTCCGGCGTGTGCACGCCGACCACGACGAGCCCCTTGTCCCGGTATTTGGCGTAGAGCTCGGTGACGTGCGGCAGCGTGTTGACGCAGTTGACGCAGCCATAGGTCCAGAAGTCGACCAGCACGACCTTGCCGCGGAGCTCGGCGAGGCTGAGCGGCTTGGAGTTGAACCAAGTGTTGATGCCGGTGAAGTCCGGCGCGGCCTGCTGGCTTGCTGCGGCGACGGTGATCGGCGTTGCGCGCGCAGCCTCGCCGCAGAGGCCGGGGATGACGGCGCCTGTTACGGCCATGCCGATCATGGCGGCGGTCACAGCGAGCAGTTTGAAAGTCATGGAAGCGTCCTCCAGGTGAAATCTTGGATGGTCACAGGCCGAACTGGCCGGTCGGGTAGAAGCCGGTGAGCCACGCCACGATCAGCGTGTCGTACTGGAAATAGGCGGCGACCGCGAAGCCGATCACGACGATGCCAAAGCCCTGCTGAAGGCGCGGGCTGATCCGCGCGAGGCTGCGCACGCGCGTGGTCGCAGTCTGTCCGCCATATGCGATCGCCAGCATCGGGATCGCCGCGCCAATGGCGTAGACGATCAGCAGCGTGCCGGCCCAGCCGAGATTCGTCGACGTCGCAACCAATGTCAGGATCGAGCCGAGCACCGGCCCTGCGCAGGGGGTCCAGACCAGACCGAGCGTGGTGCCGAGGATCAGCCCGCCAAGCGCGCCCTCGCGCTGCGCGCCGCCTGCGCTGCCGAGATCGAGCCAGCCATTGAGCCGGCTCGACAGCCATTCGAACGGCGCCGGCCACAGCATCAGCAGACCGAAGCCGAGCAGCAGGATCGAGGCGGCCTCGCGCAGCACGCTCGGATCGAAATCGAACAGCCGGGTCAGCGCGCCCAGCAGAAGCGCGACGACCGAGAAAGCGACGACGAAGCCGAGCGCGATCATCGCGGGACGCCAATGCCCCGCGCGCCCGATCGAGGCGCCGAACAGGATCGGCAGCATCGGCAGCGTGCACGGCGCGGCGATGGTGAGAATGCCGGCAAGGAAGGCAAAGACTAGCTCGAGCATGGCGCACTCGCGGTGGAGGTCACGAGGGCAGTTCGGCATGGAGAAGACGGTCGTTACGGAGCGTCACAGCTTCGTGACGAGGCAGATTCCTTCAGTCGTCATGCCCGGGCTTGTCCCGGCATCCACGTTCTTGGCGCCGCGACGCTCCCCAAACACAAAACGACCCGGAGGGGGGCATCCCGTCCGGGTCGTTGGAGGTCCTTGGGAGGTTTAAGCAAAACCGTATGTGAGCTTTATAGGGGGGAAGTTTTTCCGCCTGATGTTGTGCTTTGTTTCAATTGTTTCGCGGGCGGTAACACTTCCGTGTCCCGACAGGGCCAAATTTAAGGCCCTATCCCATTGAAATACCTGAGGTTCAGGCGGCGAAGCGCTCGACGCCGCAGCCCTTAAGCAATTCGGCCAATTGCTTGCGGGCGTAGAACATCCGCGTCTTCACCGTGCTCTGGGGAATGCCGATGATCTGCCCGACCTCCTCCACCGACTTCTCGTGGTAGTAGATGAGGTTGATGATCTCGCGATGGGCGGGCGACAGCTTCTGCACGCAGGCGCGCAGGATGGCGCTGGTGTCGCTGCGATCGAGCGAGGTCTCGGGCGTATCGTTGCCGTCGGGAATCTGGCGCACGTCCTCCTGGTCGATGTCCTCGAAGCGGCGCTGGCGCATCGCGGTCAGGGCCTTGAAGCGGGCAATCGAGAGCAGCCAGGTCGAGACCTGCGAGCGGCCCTGGAACTGGCCGGCGGTCCGCCACACGTCGAGGAACACCTGGCTGACGAGGTCTTCCGCCGCGGTGGCGTCGCGCACGATGCGCAGGATGAAGCGGTACACCCGCACATTGTGCCGGCAATAAAGGATGTGCATGGCCGTCCGGTTGCCGTCGGCAATGCTCTCCAGGAGCATGTCGTCCGAGGTCGCCTGAGCGGCGATGATGCTCTGGCTGGCTTGGGCGTTGATGGCGATGACGTTCGGCATGGACTTGGCTCCCCGTAGCGCCGCGACCGAGCGGCGTTTCCTTGGACCAAAGTGTTAATCAGCCAACGTTTCGGGACGTCTGCACGAAAAGCGGAAAATGGTTTCGTGCGCCGCCAAATTGTTTCGTCGGAAGGGGCGCGACGAAACATTCAGGGCAAAAAATCGTGGAATTTCAATGTACGGAAAATACGGGGGCGGGATTCGCGGGCGGACAGCGGCGTCACGGAACGAATCCCGGCGATTTGCGTTCGGCCGCGCCGCATCCATCGCTGTCGTCCCGGGGCGCGAAGCGAACCCGGGACCCATAACCACAGGACGTGGTTTGGCGAAGATTCGGGGTGACCAGCTCGGCGTCATAACCCCTCCCTGGGATTATGGGTCCCGGGCTCGCGCTGCGCGCGCCCCGGGACGACAGCGGAGTATGCCGCCGCCCGCCCCTACGCCTTCTCGCCCTGCGGCGAGAACAGGTAGCCGCCACCGCGGATGGTGCGGATCACGGCCGGCTTGGCCGGATCGGGCTCGATCTTGCGGCGGATGCGCATGATGCGCAGGTCGACGGCGCGGTCAAAGGCTTCGGCGTCGCGCGCATTGGCCAATTCCAGCAGGCGTTCGCGCGACAGCACGCGCTTCGGATTGGCCGCGAACACCTTCAAGAGGCCGAACTCGGACGCCGTCAGCGGATGCTCGTTGCCCTCGTCGTCGCGCAAGGCCTGGGCTTCGAGATCGAGCCATTTGGTGCCGAACCGCACCAGCTGCTCCTTGTCCGATTTCGCCGCCGACGCGTCGGGTGCTGCGGCCTTGGCCGGTACGCTCCGGCGCAGCACCGAGCGGATGCGCGCCATCAGCTCGCGCAGCTCGCAGGGTTTGGCGACGTAATCGTCGGCGCCGAGCTCGAGCCCGACGACGCGGTCGATCGGGCTCGCCGTCGCCGTCAGCATGATGACCGGCACGTTGATGCGGCTCTTGAGGTCGCGGATGATCGAGAGGCCGTCTTCCTCGGGCATGTTGAGGTCGAGCACGACGAGATCGGGCATGCTGCCCTGGATCGCGGTGCGCAGCGACTTGCCGCCGTCGCACAGCGTCACGGTGAAGCCGTGCATCTTGAGATAATCGCCGACCATCTCCCGGGCCGGGGCTTCGTCGTCGACGATCATGATGTGCTGGCTTTGGGTCATGGCGGCTTGATCACGGCATTTCGGTCGCGGGGAGGGTGATGGTGAAGGTCGAGCCCTGGCCGGGCCCGCCGCTGTCGGCGGTCACCTCGCCGCCATGCATGTCGATGATGCGCTTGACGATCGAGAGGCCGAGCCCGGTCGAGCTCTCGCCGGCGGTCGGCTTGGCCGACAGCCGCTGGAAGCGGCCGAACAGGCGGCCGAGATCCTCCGGCGACAGGCCGGCGCCCTCGTCGCTGACGCGCACGATGGTGTCGCCGCCCTCATGGCTGACGGCGACGTCGATCCTGCCGCCGATCGGCGAGTATTTGATGGCGTTGCTGATGAGATTGTCGATCGCCTCGCGGATGCGGTCGGTGTCGCACATGGTGACGATGTTGGCCGGCGCGGTGACGCTGATCGCCTGCTGCTTGTTGACGGCGAGCGGCTGGTTGGCTTCGGCGACCTCCTTGACCAGGGCGGCGACGTCGACCGGCTCGCGCCGGATGGTGATGTCGAAGGCGTCGGCCATCGCGTCCGAAATGAGGTGGTCGACCATCGTGGTCAGGCGCTTGGTGGCGTCGCGGATGTGGTCGACCTGGGCGACCACGCCGCTTTGCGAGGCGCCGGTCGAGATCAGCTCCTTCAGCATCTCGGTGCGGCCGAGGATGACGCCGAGCGGGTTCTTCAGGTCGTGGGCGACGGTGCCCAGAATCTCGTTCTTGAAGCCGTTGGCGCGCTGCAGCCGCAGCCATTGCGCCGAGAGGCGGCGGTTGGCCTGCATCAAGGCGCGGGTGCGCTGGGCGACGCGGTCCTCCAACTGCGTGTTGGCGTCCTGCAGCTGCTGATACAGGATCACGTTGTCGAAGGCGATCGAGAGCCGGCTCGAGAAGATCTCGACCAGCGAGCGGTCGGTCTCGGACAGCTCGCGCTCGGCCTGCAGCAGCACCACCACCTCGCGGCCCGAGCCCGTGCGCAGATAGATCACGCTGCGATGGTCGGCAAATTCGTTCTTGCGGCGCTGGAACGCGGCCTCGACCATCTGGCGCAGCTCGGGGTCGAGCGCCTTCGACGTCGTGGTGCCGATGAAGCGGCTGTAGCAGCCGCTGCCGGCGAGCACCGAGAGCTCGGGGTCGATGCCGCCATTGTCGCGCAGCACCAAAATGCCGGCGCAGTCGACGTTGAGGAGCGAAGCGAGCTGGGTCAGCACGCCCTCGGCGAGCCGCTGCATCGACTTGAAGTCGTACAGCGTCGAGGCGGCGTCGATGATGATCTCGAGCCCGCGCCGGGTCTGCACCATGCGCTCGAGCTGCTGATAGGAGCGCAGCGCCGCGGTCAGCGAGGTGAACAGCTTGTCGGCGGTGAGCTCGGTCTTGGCCTTGTAGTCGTTGATGTCGTACTGCACGATCACGCGCCGCTCCGGCGCCTGGCCGGGCTGGCCGGTGCGCAGGATGATGCGGACGGTCTCGTTCCTGATCTCGTTGCGGATGAACTCGACCAGCTCGAGGCCGGCGACGTCGGTCTCCATGATGACGTCGAGCAGCACGGCGGCGATGTCGCTGTGCTCGGCCATCAGCTTGCGGCCTTCGGCCGCGGAATAGGCCGACAGGATCTCCAGGCTCTGGCCGTTCAGGCTGTAATCCGACAGCGCGAAACGGGTGCCGTCATGCACCGCCGGATCGTCGTCGATGACGGCGATCTTCCATTTCCGGGCATTGGCATCCTCCGATGCGGTACCGGTGTCGTCGATCAGGTGGAGGACATCGTCCTGTTCGGCCATTGAGAAGTCCCGTCAATTTCTGTGCTTTGCGCGCCGCCCTTGGCGATGCGGGGCATGATAATGCGAAAAGTAGTGCCTTGTCCCAGCTTGGATTCCAGCATCATGCGGCCGCCGAGCTGCTGGGTGACGAGGTTATAGACGATATGCAGGCCGAGACCCGTGCCGCCTTCATTGCGCCGGGTGGTAAAGAAAGGGTCAAAGGCCTGGCGCTGCACGTCCGGGGTCATGCCGGCCCCGTCATCGGTGAAGATGAGCTCGACATCGTCGGTGCCGCGCGGCCGCGCCGAGATCGTGATGGTGCCGGCGCGCCCGTCGGCGAAGGCGTGGTTGGCGGCGTTGAGGAACAAATTGGTCAGGATCTGGCCATAGGAGCCCGGGTAGCCGTCGAGCAGCAACCCCTCGGGCACGTCGACCTCCAGCGTGATCGGCGAGCGCTTCAGGACCGGGCGCAGGCTGGCGATGATCTGGTCGGTGGCCTCGCCGAGCGAGAATTGCCGCCGCTCGGCATGGGAGCGGTCGACCGCGACCTGCTTGAACGACTGGATCAGCTCGCCGGCGCGCTGGAGATTGGCGACCAGCTGCTGCGAGGCGTCGCGCGAGGACTGCACGAACTCTTCCAGCTGCGAACGGCGCAGGCCGCCCTCGCCCCTGAGCTGGGCCTCGAAGATCTCGGTACGCCGGGCGAAGCTCGAGGCAACCGTGAGGCTGATGCCGATCGGGTTGTTGACCTCGTGCGCGACGCCGGCGACGAGGCCGCCGAGCGCCGCCAGCCGTTCGGCGTCGATCAGGTTCTGCTGCGCGGTGTTGAGCTCGAGCAGCGCGCTTTCGGCCTTTTCCTTGGAGGCGCGCAGCTCGTCCTCGGTCCGGCGCTTGGCGATGGCGTTCTCGCGGAACACCTCCACCGCGCGGGCCATCGCTCCGACCTCGTCGCGCGCCTTGGTGCCCTGCACCTCGCGGTCGAGGTCGCCCAGCGTGATCGCGCGCATCGCGGTCATGATCTGCTGCAGCGGCAGCCGGATCGACAGCGCGATCATTACGCCGGCGGTGAGGATGATGCCGAGGAAGATCACCGCGATCGACAGCACCCGCCGCGAAATATCAGCCAGCGTGCGGTCAAAGGTCGCCTGCGCCTTCTGCTCGCGCTGGCGCATCTTGGTGGAGAGGTCGTCGATGGCGCCGATCGCCTCGGCCTGGCTGGCGTCGATGCTGTTGCGCAGCAGCTCGGTGCGGTTCGCGAGCTGCTCGGACAGTTTGGCAAAGCCCTCGCGCAGCGCGGCGGTGCGGGCCCCGAGCCGCTGCAGCGCCATGCGCTGGAGGTCGTTGTCGGCGAGATCGATCATCACGGGGATGGTCTTCTCGATCGTTTCGGTGTTGCGGCGCGCGTCGTCGGCCGCGCCCGTCGACAGCGACAGGTAATAGGAATTGGCGGCGACCAGCATCGCGGTGAAGGCCTCGCGGGATTTTCCCAGCGAGGGCCAGATCAGCGCGTCGCGGTGCCCGGTGGCGCCTTCGATGATGGAGTAGAGGCCGGCCATGTCGCGGGCCGGGCCCTGCACCTGCTCCTCATAGGTCTTCGCGATGGTGGCCTGCAGGCCGCGCAGCTCGCCGAAGCCGTTGAGGAAGCGGTCGGTGGTGCGCTCGAGCTCCTCGACCGAGCCCGACAGCATCGGGTCCTTGGCGGCGCGGTTGGACAACGTGCCCAGCACCGCCTCGCGCAGCAACAGGATCTCGGCGAACAGGTCGGGGCTCGGCTGGTTGATGTAGCGGTGGATCAGATTGTGCAGCCGTCCGGTCTCGCTTTCGAGCAGCGCCAGGATGCGGTCGGATTCGCGCACCTGGCGGACATCGTCCCAGGCCGAGCCGAGCACCTGCGCGCCGTTCCAGATCATCGCCACCAGCACCACCACCACGGCGGAGTTCAGCGCGGCGATCGACAGGATGCGCCAGCGGATCGGCACCGCCCGCAGCACCCCGACCAGGCGCGCGCGCATCCGCCCGATCGGGCCGGGCGACCGTTCCGCGTGATCGTGATGTCCAAGCGCAGCCAACCCGGCTCACTCCACCTTGCGAATGCGTTCGATCAGCGCGGCCGCGGCGGCATCGCGGCCGGCCTTGGCGTAAATTGGCGCCATCGCGTCCTCGAACGGCTTGCGGTCGATATCCCTGATGATGGTGACGCCGGCTTGCTGCGCCTTGCGCTGCGACTGCTCCTCGAGGTCGCGCCACTTTTCGCGCATGAACCGGCTGGAGCGCTGGGCGGCCTCCCGGAAGATCTTCCGGTCGTCCGGCGACAGGCTCTGCCAGGCCTTCAGCGAGATCACGAGGACCTCGGGGCTCATCGTGTGCTCGGTAAGGGTGTAATGGCCGGCATGCTTGTAATGGTCCGTCGTCACGAAGGATGGCCAGTTGTTTTCCGCACCGTCGATCAGATGGTTGGCGAGGCCGGTCAGCACCTGCCCATAGGGCAGCTCGACCGGCTCGGCGCCGAGCGCGCGGACCATCTGGCTCATCAACTCCGACTGCTGCACCCGGATCCGCAATCCCCTGAGGTCCGCAAGAGTCTTAACCGGGCGGACGCCGTTATAGATCGACCGCGCGCCGGAATCGTAGAAGGCGAGGCCGACGAAGCCATAGGGCTCGAAACTGTCGAGAATCTCGCTGCCGACGGGCCCGTCCAGCACCTTCTGCATGTGCTCGATGGACCGGAACAGGAACGGCATGGCGAGCACGTTCATCGCCGGAACGAAGTTGCCGATCAGCGCCACGTTGGTCCGGTTGAGGTCGATCGCACCGACCCGGGTCTGCTCGATGGTCTCCTTTTCCTCGCCGAGCTGGCGGGAGTGGAACACCTTGATCTCGTGGCGGCCCTGGGTGCGCTCGGCGATCAGGGCGCCCATGTAGCGCAGCGCCTGGACGGTCGGGTAATCCTCGGTCTGGGTGTCGGCGGCGCGAAATTCGCGTGCAACGGCGCCCGTCGTCCAGACGGCAAGCAGCAGCGCGACGAAGATCACCCCGGTCCGCGAGAGTTCGGCACGGCTCAACACTGGCACACTCAACCCCTCAGTGGTGGTGTCTATGGCGGATGGAAAAGGTTCAATGCAATCTAGCAGATGGTCAAGGGAAGGCCATCCCGCGTAGTCCGCAGACCGATTGTGCGGCGCGGCCGCCGTTCATTCCCGGTTGAAACCGGAGATGCCGCGCCTTAAGCAGGACCGCCGCGTTTCTTGACCGCGGGCCGGGAAGAGCCATCCTGATGTCAGCCTTACGCCTCTTGCAGCTCGCTGCCGTCGTTGCGGCGCTTTCATTGGCCGCCCCCGTGCGCGCCGCCACCGACATCGCCTGGTGGCACGCCATGTCCGGCGAGCTTGGCCGGCAGCTCGAAAAGCTCGCCACGGACTTTAACGCCTCGCAGTCCGATTACCGCATCGTGCCCGTCTACAAGGGCAATTACACCGAGACGGTGACGGCCGCGATCTTCGCCTTCCGCTCGCGCAGCCAGCCCGCGATCGTCCAGGTCAACGAGGTCGCCACCGCCACCATGACCGCGGCCAAGGGCGCGATCTACCCAGTGTTCAGCCTGATGCGGGACCAGGGCGAGCCGTTCTCGCTCGCCGATTACCTGCCTGCGGTCTCCGGCTATTACACCGATGCGGCCGGCAATCTGTTGTCGTTCCCGTTCAATTCCTCGACGCCGATCCTCTACTACAACAAGACAATGTTCCGCGACGCCGGCCTCGATCCCGAGGCGCCGCCGAAGACCTGGCCGGCATTGGGGCTGGCTGCAAAGCGCCTGCGCGACAAAGGCGCTGCATGCGGCTTCACCACGTCCTGGCCGTCCTGGATCCATGTCGAGAATTTCTCCGCCTTCCACAATCTGCCGGTGGCGAGCCGGGCCAACGGCTTTGCCGGGCTGGATGCGGAATTGACCATCAACAATCCCACCCTCGTGCGTCACATCGCCCAGCTCGCCGAATGGCAGAAGAGCAAGGTGTTCGACTATGGCGGCCGCGGACAAGCGGCCGAGCCGCGCTTCCAGAGCGGCGAATGCGGCATCTTCATCGGCTCTTCGGCGACGCGCGCCGACATCAAGGCGAATTCCAAGTTCGAGATCGGCTACGGCATGATGCCGTATTGGCCCGACGTGAAGGACGCGCCGCGGAACTCGATCATCGGCGGTGCCACGCTGTGGGTGCTGCGCGACCGGCCGCGCGAGGAATACAAGGGCGTGGCGCGCTTCTTCGCCTATCTGGCGCAGCCCGGCGTGCAGGCCGCCTGGCACCAGAACACCGGCTACCTGCCGATCACCCGCGCCGCGTTCGAGCTGACGCGGTCGCAAGGCTTCTACGAGCGCAATCCGGGCTCGGCGATTTCCTTCGAGGAGATCACGCTGCATCCGCCGACGGAGAATTCGAAGGGCATCCGGCTCGGCTCCTTCGTGCTGATCCGCGGCGCGATCGAGGACGAGCTGGAGCAGGCCTTTGCCGGCCACAAGAGCGCGCAAGGGGCGCTGGATTCCGCCGTCGAACGCGGCAACAAGCTGCTCCGCCAGTTCGAGCGCGCCAGCCCGGACCGGTAGGGTGTTGCGAATGTGCCCGACCCTCGCCGCGAGCACGGTGCGCTCCCTCCCCCGCCTGCGGGGGAGGGCTGGGGAGAGGGTGTCTCCGCGACGGGACAATCCCCCAGAGGAGAAAACCCTCACCCGCGCCTTCGGCGCGACCTCTCCCGCAAGCGGGAGAGGTGCACCATTTCCTGGGCTGGCACTGCATCAAACAAAGCCGCCTCGCGCGAGCGATTGCGAATGAGCTTTGCGCCATCGCAACAACTTCCTCGCCTCACCGACGCCGCAAGCTTCCGCGCCTTCCGCTCCGCTCCCGCGCAATGGCTGCCGATCGCGCTCGACATCGCCCGCAGCCACGGCCTCGATACCAGCGCGCCGCACGTGTTCGCGACCGGCACCAACCTCGTCGTTGGTCTCGGCGAGGCGCTGATCCTGAAAATCTTCCCGCCGCTGCTTCGTGCCCAGTTCGTCTCGGAGCGCGGCTCGCTGTTGCAGCTCGCCGGCCGCCTCCCGCTGCCGATTCCCGAGATCGTCGCGGAGGGGATGCGCGACGGCTGGCCCTACCTGATCATCACGCGGCTGTCAGGCACGCTCGGTTCGGAGGTCTGGCCGCAGCTGGCGGAAGACCAGAAGGAGCGCCTGCTGCGCCAGATCGGCGAGACCATCGTGGCCGTCCAGCGCGTCCCGCTCGGGCCGCTCGCACAGATCGAGCCGCGCTGGGACGACTTCATGCGCAGGCAGATGCAGGGCTGCCGTGCCAGGCACACCCGTCTCGGCCTTGCGCCGAAATTTCTCGCCGGCCTCGACGATCTCCTGCGCGATGCAGCAGAGCTGATCCCGATGGATGCGCCGCCGGTGATCCTGATCGGCGAATACATCCCGGAAAATTTCCTGCTCGCCTGCCATGACGATCAATGGTCGCTCAAAGGCCTGTTCGATTTCGGCGACGTGCTGGCGGGGTGGCGCGATTACGACCTGCTCGGCCCCAGCGCGTTCATGGCGGCGGGCCGGCCGGGGCGGGTGAGGAGCCTGCTGGAAGGCTTCGGCTATGCGAAGCCGGACTTCGCGCTCAAGCGTCGCCTGATGGCTTTGATGCTGCTGCACCGCGCCAGCGACCTCAACAGCCACATCTGCATTGAGGCCTGGCAGGAGCAGGCGGATGATCTGGTCGAATTGCAGGAGCTGATCTGGGCGAGCTGAGCGTCGGCCTCAGCCCTCTCTGTCATTTGCGGGGCGCCGTGAAGCGGCGAGCTATGGTGCGCAATTGCGCACCTGAGAATCCATTGTGCCGCGCGTGCCATCGCCCGATGGATTCCGGGCTCGATGCTGCGCATCGCCCCGGAATGACGGCGATGGTGCCGCTGCAGCGGGACGTTCTCTGAAGGGGTCATCCTCTGCCGCCTCGCGAACGAGCGGCGATGTCATATTGCATAATTTATATGCAAGCGACGTTCTTTGTATGCAATTCACCACGCCGCCGCGCATCGCGGCTTTGGGCATTATCAGATAAATGTAGCGATATCAGTATCTTATAGGTTTGTAACGTCTCGTTAAGCCTTGGCACGAACCTTGCGAATCCGGTTCCAACCAAAACCTTTGTGTTGGAGCATTTGATGAAGCGCCGCGATTTCCTCAAGTCCGTTTCCGGATTGGCCGCCGGGGCGGCGCTTCCGGCCATGCCGTCCGTGATCTCCACCGCCTATGCCGATGCCCGCTCGGAGACGCTGCTGATCGTCTCGGAAGGCGGCCCCAACAATCTCGACATCCACGGCGTCGGCACCAACGTGCCCGGCTATGAGGTGTCCTGGAATTGCTACGACCGCCTGATCAGCCACGAGATGAAGAGCGGCCCCGGCGGGGTGCCCTATTACGACCGCGACAAGTTCAAGGGCGAGCTCGCCGAGGACTTCAAGATCGACGACATGTCGGTCACCTTCAAGCTGCGCAAGAACGCCAAATTCCACGACGGCGCGCCCGTCACCGCCAAGGACGTGAAGTGGTCGCTCGACCGCGCCGTCAGCGTCGGCGGCTTCCCCACCTTCCAGATGAGCGCGGGCTCGCTGACCAAGCCGGAGCAGTTCGTCGTCATCGACGACCACACCGTGCGGGTCGACTTCCTGAAGAAGGACAAGCTGACGATCCCCGACCTCGCCGTGATCGTGCCCTGCATCGTCAATTCCGAGCTGGTGAAGAAGCATGCCAGCGAGAAGGACCCGTGGGGCCTCGAATTCACCAAGCAGCAGACTGCGGGCTCTGGCGTCTACAAGGTGACGAAATGGACCGCCGGCACCGAGGTCATCATGGAGCGCAACGACGATTGGGTCTGCGGTCCGCTGCCGAAGATCAAGCGCGTGATCTGGCGTATGGTGCCGCAGGCCGGCAACCGCCGCGCGCTGCTCGAGCGCGGCGATGCCGACATCTCCTACGAGCTGCCGAACAAGGACTTTCAGGAGATGAAGGCCAACGGCAAGCTCAACGTGGTGTCGCTGCCGTTCTCCAACGGCATCCAATATATCGGCATGAACGTCACCAAGCCGCCCTTCGACAATCCGAAGGTGCGCCAGGCCGTGGCCTACGCGCTGCCCTATCAGAAGATCATGGACGCGGTGATGTTCGGCCTCGCCAACCCGATGTTCGGGGCGCCCAAGGACAAGCCGACCGAGGTGGCCTGGCCGCAGCCGCACAAGTTCAACACCGACATGGAGAGGGCGAAGGCGCTGCTGACGGAAGCCGGCTACGCCAACGGCTTCGAGACCACGATCTCGTTCGATCTCAACTTCGCCGGCGTCAACGAGCCGCTCTGCGTGCTGGTGCAGGAATCTCTGGCGCAGATCGGCATCAAGACCACCATCAACAAGGTGCCCGGCGCCAACTGGCGCACCGAATTGAACAAGAAGGAGATGCCGCTCTTCACCAACGTGTTCTCGGGCTGGCTCGATTACCCCGAATATTTCTTCTACTGGTGCTATCACGGCAACAATTCCGTCTTCAACACCATGAGCTACAAGTCGGCGGAGATGGACAAGCTGATCGACGGCGCGCGCACGGCGGCCGCGGCCGGAGACAAGGCGGCCTACGACAAGGACGTGAAGGGCTTCGTCGATCTCGCCTTCACCGACATCCCGCGCATCCCGCTCTATCAGCCCTTCGTCAACGTCGCGATGCAGAAGAACATCAGCGGCTACCAATACTGGTTCCACCGCAGGCTCGATTACCGCGCGATGGCAAAGGGGTGAGGCGTCATGGGTGAGGTGAGCCCAACTCTCTCTCACCCTCTCCCCTTGTGGGAGAGGGTGGCTCGCCGCGTAGCGGCGAGACGGGTGAGGGGTAGCCACAAACTCCGACCTCGCTTGCGGCCACCCCTCACCCCAGCCCTCTCCCACAAGGGGAGAGCGGGCGCAGCGGTACGCATGGCAAGAGTATCACTCTCGCCGCCGACAAGGAGCGCCCCATGCTGACCATGATCGGCAAGCGCCTGATGTTCGCGATTCCCTCGCTGATCGGGGTCGTCATCGTCACCTTCCTGCTGACGCGCGCGCTGCCCGGCGATCCCGCCGCCTATTTTGCCGGCCCCGCCGCGACCAAGGAAGCCGTCGAGCAGATCCGGAAAAAACTCGGCCTCGACAGGCCGCTGATCGAGCAATTCTTCCGCTACACCAACGATCTCGCCCATGGCGATTTCGGCAGCTCACTCACCACGGGGCAGCCGGTCGCGGCCGAGATCCGCAACCGTCTGCCGGCCTCCGCCGAGCTGACGCTGCTCGGCCTGATCGTCTCGGTCGTGATCGCGATTCCGCTCGGCGTGCTGGCAGCAACGCGGCCGGGGTCGTGGATCGACCATCTCTGCCGGGTCACGACGACGGCAGGCGTCTCGCTGCCGGTGTTCTTCACCGGCCTCGTGCTGGTCTATGTGTTCTATTTCCGCCTCGGCTGGTCGCCCGCGCCGCTCGGGCGGCTCGACGTGTTCTACAGCGCGCCGCCGACGGTGACCGGCTTCTACCTGATCGACACGCTGATCGCGCGCGACCTCGAAGCGTTCCGTTCGGCCCTGAGCCAGCTCATCCTGCCGGCGACGACGCTCGCGATCTTCTCGCTGGCGCCGATCGCGCGCATGACGCGTGCCTCGATGCTGGCGGTGCTCGCATCCGAATTCGTCCGCACCGCCCGCGCCAGCGGCCTGTCGCCCGCGACCGTGATCGTCACCTACGCCTTCCGCAACGCGATGCTGCCCGTCATCACCACGCTCAGCATGGTGTTCTCGTTCCTGCTCGGCGCCAACGTGCTGGTGGAAAAAGTGTTCGCCTGGCCCGGCATCGGCTCTTACGCCGTCGAAGCCCTGATCGCATCGGACTTCGCGCCGGTGCAAGGCTTCGTGCTGACCATGGCGGTGATGTACGTGTTGCTCAATCTGATCATCGACATCCTGTACGGCGTGATCGATCCGCGCGTGCGGCTGGAGGGCTGAACCATGACCATCGCGCCCGGTGCGAGTCGTGTGGGCGGTGCGCTCCCTCCCCCGCTTGCGGGGGAGGGCTGGGGAGAGGGTGTCTCCGCGGGCGAGAACCCCCAAGAGAAGAGAGCCCTCACCCGCGCCTTCGGCGCGACCTCTCCCGCAAGCGGGAGAGGTGAAGCCAACTCCAAGCTCGCCACCCAAAGTCATGAAGCTCCAGGAGTGAATCCATGAGCTCCGTTGCGCCTGCTGTCGAACCCGTCGGCCCCGCCCGCACGTCGGGACTGTCGGCGATCCTCGACCAGACCCGCTACGTGCTCGGCGAGAACAAGGTCACGGGCTTTGCTTTCGCGCTGCTGATCCTGATCCTCCTGGCTGCGATCTTCGGCCCCTACGTGGTGCCATACGATCCGCTCGCCTCGGACACCGCCGCGGCGCTGAAGCCGCCGTCGGCGGCGCATTGGTTCGGCACCGACCAGCTCGGGCGCGACATCTTCAGCCGCGTCATCGTGGCGACGCGGCTCGACACCTTCATCGCGGTCGCCTCGGTCGCGCTGGTGTTCCTGATGGGCGGCCTCGCCGGCATCGCGGCCGGTTATTTCGGCGGCTGGACCGACCGCATCGTCGGGCGCATCGCCGACACCATCATGGCCTTTCCGCTGTTCGTGCTCGCCATGGGCATCGTCGCCGCGCTCGGCAACACCGTGCAGAACATCATCCTCGCGACCGCGATCGTCAACTTCCCGCTCTATGCCCGCGTCGCCCGCGCCGAGGCAAATGTCCGCCGCAACGCCGGCTTCGTGCAGGCCGCGCGCCTCTCCGGCAACGGCGAATTCCGCATCCTGCTGGTGCATATCCTGCCCAACATCATGCCGATCATGATCGTGCAGATGTCGCTGACCATGGGCTACGCCATTCTCAACGCCGCCGGCCTGTCCTTCATCGGCCTCGGCGTGCGCCCGCCGACGGCCGAATGGGGCATCATGGTCGCCGAAGGCGCCGGCTTCATGGTGTCAGGGGAGTGGTGGATCGCGCTCTTCCCCGGCCTTGCCCTGATGATCGCCGTGTTCTGCTTCAACCTCCTCGGCGACGGCCTGCGCGACATCGTCGATCCTCAGCGGAGGACGTGATGGCCAATTTTCGTCCAGAATTCCCCAACGATTCCAATGCCGTTCTACTGTGCATGGGGTTGTTTTCGCACTTTTTGAGTCAGGGCAGGCCCGCATGACCGCCCAGCCGCTGCTCGACGTGAAGGACCTCACCGTCGAATTCACCACCCGCCGCGGCATCGTCAAAGCCGTGCAGCACGTCAACATCTCCGTCGCCAAGGGCGAGACGCTCGCCATCGTCGGCGAGTCCGGCTCCGGCAAGTCGGTGACGTCCTATGCGGTGATGCGCATCCTCGACCGCGCCGGGCGGATCGCCGAGGGCTCGGTGATGTTCTCCGGCATCGACGTCAAGGCCGCGAGCGAAGACCAGATGCGCGATCTGCGCGGCCGCGAAGTCTCGATGATCTTCCAGAACCCGCGCGCCGCGCTCAATCCGATCCGGAAAGTGGGCGACCAGATCGAGGACGTGCTGCGCACCCATGTGCAGCAGGCCCAGGTTAGCGATCGCGGCGAGAAGGCGATCGAGGCGCTGGAGCAGGTCAAGATCGCCCGCCCGCGCGAGCGCTATCACGCCTATCCGTTCGAGCTGTCCGGCGGCATGTGCCAGCGCGTCGTCATCGCGCTCGCGCTCGCCTGCAATCCGCAGCTCCTGATCGCGGACGAGCCGACCACCGGCCTCGACGTCACCACCCAGAAGGCGGTGATGGATCTGATCGTCGAGCTGACCAGGCGCCGCGCGATGTCGACCATCCTGATCACGCACGATCTCGGCCTCGCCGCCGCCTATTGCGACCGCGTCGTCGTCATGGAGAAGGGCCGCGTGGTCGAGACCGCCAAGGCCGCCGACATCTTCGCCAACCCGCAGCACCCCTACACCAAGAAGCTGATGCGCGCGACGCCGCGGCTCGGCGTGAGCCTGCGGGATCTGTTGCCGGAGGAGGATACGAGCGCAGCGGCGTCCTTCGCCTCTCCCCGCACGCGGGGAGAGGCCGACACGCTCGGGAGCGCACTTGCGCCCCGGAGCGTGGCGGGTGAGGGGGATTCTCCCAGCACCGTGCTCGCGGAGAGTCCCCCTCACCCCGACCCTCACCCCGCAAGCGGGGAGAGGGAGAAGGCGCCTCTCCTTCTCGTCGACAAGCTCGTCAAGGAATATCCCCGCCAGGGCGCCACCGCCGTGCTCGGAAAACTATTCAGCCGCAAGCCTCCGATCGAGCCCGACGTGTTCCGTGCCGTCGACGGCATCAGCTTTGCGATCGGCCATGGCGAGAGCGTCGGGCTGGTCGGCGAATCCGGCTGCGGCAAATCGACGACGTCGATGATGGTGATGCGGCTCCTGGACCAGACCTCCGGCCTGATCCAGTTCGACGGCGAGGACATCTCCGGCATCGCGCCTGCGGCCTTTGCCCGGCTGCCGCAGCGCAGCCGCATCCAGATGGTGTTCCAGGACCCCACCGACAGCCTCAACCCGCGCTTCACCGCCGCCCGCGCCATCGCCGACCCGATCATGCAGCTCGGTGACGTCAGGGGACGCGACGCGCTACGCGCCCGCTGCGAGGAACTGGCGACCATGGTCGGCCTGCCGCACAATCTGCTCGACCGCTTCCCGCACCAATTGTCCGGCGGCCAGAAGGCCCGCGTCGGCATCGCCCGCGCCATCGCGCTGCATCCAAAGCTCGTCATCCTGGACGAGCCGACCGCGGCGCTCGACGTCTCGGTTCAGGCGGTCGTGCTGAACCTGCTTCAGGACCTGAAGCAGCGGCTAGGTATGAGCTACCTGTTCGTCTCGCATGATTTGAATGTGGTGCGCCTGTTGTGCGATCGTGTCATTGTGATGCGGACGGGGCGGATCGTCGAAGAGGGCTCTTCCGAGCAGGTCTTGAGCGATCCGCAGGACGACTACACCAAGGAGCTGCTGACGGCGATCCCGCATCCGCCGTTGCATTGAGAGATTGTTTGGGAGCGTGATGGCCGAGCCGCTGGACGATTATATCGACGCATTATCGAAAGCGCTGGCGCTGCCGGTCGAGGAAGCCTGGAGGCCCGCTGTGCGCGCCAACCTCGAAGTCTCGCTGCGGCTTGGCCGCATGGTCGACGAATTCGCGCTGCCGGACGAGACCGAGCCGGCGCCGGTCTTCACTGCGTGATGCTGTCATGACCGGCAAGCCAGAGATGACGGCCGCGGAGATCGCGGGCGCGGTTGCGGCCCGCAAAATGTCCGCACTCGATGCCGTCGAAGCCGCGCTCGCGCGGATCAGGCAGCACGACGGCATCCTCAATTCCTTCACCGACGTCACCGCCGATCGCGCCCGAGCCAAGGCACGCGCGATCGATGCCGACATCGCCGCGGGCAAGGAGGTCGGCCCGCTCGCCGGCGTTCCCTTCGCCGTGAAGAACCTGTTCGACGTCGCAGGGCTTCCGACGCGCGCCGGCTCGAAGATCAACCGCGATCTCGCACCCGCCAGCCGCGACGCCACGCTGATCGAGCGTATGGAGGCCGCCGGCGCCGTTCTCGTCGGCGCGCTCAACATGGGCGAATACGCCTACGACTTCACCGGCGAGAACGTCCATGACGGCCCCTCGCGCAATCCGCACGACACGACGCGGATGACCGGTGGCTCCTCCGGCGGCTCGGGCAGCGCCGTCGGCGGCGCGCTGGTGCCGATCGCGCTCGGCTCCGACACCAACGGCTCGATCCGGGTGCCGTCGTCGTTCTGCGGCATCTTCGGCCTGAAGCCGACCTATGGAAGGCTATCGCGGGCGCGCTCGTTCCCGTTCGTCGCGAGCCTCGATCATCTCGGCCCGTTCGCACGCTCCGTCACCGATCTCGCGCTCGCCTATGACGTGATGCAGGGGCCGGACCCGGCGGACAGCGCCTGCACCACGCGCGGCCTCGAGCCGACGCTGCCGCTGATCGCCAATCCGGTGTCGGATCTGCGCATTGCGATTGCCGGCGGCTACTTCCAGAAGAACGTGTTTCCGGAAGCCGTCGAAGCGGTCAGCCGCGTCGCCAAGGCGCTCGGCGCAACTGAGGTCGTGGACGTGCCCGAGGCCGCCCGCGCACGCGCGGCGGCCTATGTCATCACCACGACCGAGGGTGCATCGCTGCATCTCGATCGCCTGCGCAGGCGCCCGAACGATTTCGATCCGGCGGTGCGCGACCGGCTGATCGCAGGCGCCATGGTGCCGGCGCCGCTGGTCGACCGCGCCCAGAAATTCCGCCGCTGGTATCGCGCGCAGCTCGCGGACATCTTCAAGTCGGTCGACGTGCTGCTGGCGCCGGCGACGCCCTGTACGGCCCCGAAGCTCGGCCAGGTGAACTTCAATCTCGACGGCGTCGAGCTGCCGGTGCGCGCCAATATCGGCATCCACACCCAGCCGATCTCGTTCATCGGCCTCCCGGTGGTGGCGGTCCCGGTGCCGCTCGAGCCGTTGCCGATCGGTGTGC
Organism: Bradyrhizobium sp. WBOS08; assembly: GCF_024585125.1. Classification (NCBI taxonomy): domain Bacteria; kingdom Pseudomonadati; phylum Pseudomonadota; class Alphaproteobacteria; order Hyphomicrobiales; family Nitrobacteraceae; genus Bradyrhizobium; species Bradyrhizobium sp. WBOS08. The sequence continues at coordinate 2,999,200 of NZ_CP028988.1, forward strand.
AGATCATCGCCGCGCCCTGGCGTGAGGACATTGCGCTCCGCGTCGCCTACGCCCTGGAAAAGATGGGCGTGGTCGCCGCGCCGTCGCCGAGAGGAATCTGAGATGGAGATCGATCTCCCCGAGGTCATCGCGGAAGTCAAAGCCGCGTTCGATCGCTATGAGCAGGCCCTCGTCAGCAACGACGTCGCCGTGCTCGGCGAGCTCTTCCGCAACGATCCCCGCACCTTGCGCTACGGCATCGGCGAGAACCTCTATGGCCATGCGGCGATCAGCGGCTTCCGTGCCGCACGCTCGCCCGTCGGCTTGAATCGCCGCACGGCCAGGACGGTCATTACCAGCTATGGCCGCGACACCGCGGTCGCCTCCACCCTGTTCTATCGCGACACCGCGCCCGGCAAGGTCGGCCGGCAGATGCAGACCTGGATTCGCTTCCCCGAGGGCTGGCGCGTGGTCGCCGCCCATGTCAGCGTCATCGACGAGCCGAAAGAGACCGCATGACGCTCGACGATCTTCCGCAGGGGACAGCGCCGGCCGAGCCGGTGGTGCCTCGCGTCGACCGGGCGCGGCCCAGCGTGCACAAGGTCACGCGCGCCGAGGAGTTGCGGCTGCAGCTGGCCGACGAGATCGTGCGCGGCGCCCTTGCGCCCGGCGCGCCGCTGGACGAGACCGACGTCGCGCGCCGCTTCAACGTCTCGCGGACGCCGGTGCGCGAGGCGCTGCGTCAGCTCGTGGCAAGCGGCCTCGTCGAGGCGCGCGCCCATCGCGGCGCGGTGGTGGCGCAGCCCTCGATCGAGCGGCTGACGAGCATGTTCGAGGCGATGGCCGAGCTCGAGGCGCTGTGCGCCGGCCTTGCGGCCGAGCGCATGTCCGCCGCCGAGCGCCATGGCCTGGAGGCCATCCACGAAGAGCTGCGCGTGCTGAGCTACACCGGCAACCCGGATCGCTTTCACGAGGTGAACGAACGCTTCCACAACGCGATCTATGCCGGTTCGCAGAACGGCTACATCGCCGAGATTACGCTCGCCACCCGCGTCCGCGTGCAACCGTTCCGCCGCGCCCAGTTCCGCAACCTTGGCCGGTTGGCGAAATCGCATGCCGAGCACGACCGTGTCGTCGTCGCCATCATGCGCGGCGACAAGCAGGGCGCGGCCGCCGCGATGCGCGCGCATATCGAGCTGGTGCGCGGCGAGTACGAGATCTACGCGGTGTCGGTGTAGGCCCGCGCGGTGCCGTAGGACCTCCTAGCCTTGGTCAAGAGCTTTCGTGCCTTGGTGGACCAGGGTAGCGCGGTGCTCACCGCAGTCCAGGACGCTTCGCGCCGGCTACGCCGGTGCCGATGGCATCCTGGACAGCGGCTGCGCGCCGCGCTGTTGGGCTCGGCAGGTCGGGACGAAGGAATGGTCACAAGCGGCCGAACAAAGGAATGAGATCCCTTTCTACCTCGGAGCAGTGATGGCCCCGGAGTAGCGGCCTGGCGTGCCCGCATGGCCAGCGAAGCCGGCAAGGCCCAGTACCAGGCCCGCACGATCTGCGAATGCATCCATGCCCGATGGCGGAACTGGGACCTCAGGCAATTGACCGTCCGCGGCATCGAGAAGGTCCGAGCCGTCGTGCTCTGGTACGCCCTCACCAACAACATCCTGCAAGGACACCGGCTCGCAAAAGCATAGGCAGCACAGCTATACCCGACATCCGATACCGATGTCCTGACATCAACGGGACCGGCGCTCACCCCACTTTGATGTCAAATGCCCAAATGGCTCACAGGCTCTACGTTCCGGTCTCGCGGAGAGACATCACAAGGGGAAAGACCGTCACGCCCGCGGCATGCTCGCAGGGCGCACCTCGCGCGCCTGCGCCGCCAGCCTGATGCCGGCGTTCGCTGCGCCAAAGCCCTGATAATTCCGTCGCTCGACGATCTCGAAGAAGAAGCGCTCGTCGAAGATGTGGGTGTAGACCTGGAAGAACTCGCCGTCGCCCTCACGGTCGTAGAGGATGTGGTTGGCGCGCAGCTGCGCCATCAGCTCGGGCGCGAGGTCGTATTTGGCTTCGATGTCGTCGTAGTAATTGGCGGGGATGTCGAGAAAATCGGCTCCGCGCCTGCGCATCTCCGCGACCGTCGCAAAGATGTCCCGGCACGAGAATGCGACGTGCTGCACGCCTGAGCCGAAAAATTCCGAGATGAAGCGTGCCGGCAGTGTGCGGTTGGCGGAGGAGCCGTTGAGCACGACGCGCAGGCTCTGGTCGGCGTTGACGATGGCCTGGCTTTGCACGAGGCCCCTGGGATCGGCGATCTCCATCTGCGGCAGCCGCTCGAGGTCGAGGATGCCGGTGTAGAACAACAGCCAGGACAGCATCTCATCATAGGGCATCGACTGCGCGATGTGGTCGACGGCGAGCAGCGCATCCGTGTTCGCATCGCTCGCAACAGGCTCGAAATCGGTGTCCCAGTTCTTGCCGGCCTGGTCCAGGAAATAGAGCAGGCTGCCGCCGACGCCGTGGATCGCGGGAATCTCCAGCTCGCCCGGTCCGACCGGCTGATAGAAGGTGCGCGCCTTCAGCATCTCGGCACGCTGCATCGCGAGGCCGGCATTGTCGACGTCGAGCGCGATGGCGCAGACGCCGGGGCCGTGCGTGACATAGTGCGAATGCGCAAAGCCGTCGGTCTCGCTGTTGATGACGAGCTCGACCTTGCCCTGCGACCAGCGCTCCACCGCCTTGCTGCGATGCTGGCCTGTCTTGCGGAAGCCGAGCTGCGAAAGCAGGCGGGCGAGATCGCCGGCCTTGGTCTCGTTGACGGCAAACTCGATGAACCCGGTGCCTCGGCTCTTCGCCTTCGGCGCCAGCGGCTCGGCGGCGAATTTCGGCCAATCCGGCGCCAGCTGGTCTTCCAGCAGGATCAGCGAGCGCAGGCCGTCGAGCGCGGTCTGCGCGGCCGAGCCGGCGCGGAACTGGTCGTTGAAGATCTCCAGCGACAGCGGTCCGGCATAGCCGGTCGCGGCGACCGCGGTCATGAATTCAACGACCGGCAGATCGCCCTGGCCGGGGAAGGAGCGGAAGTGCCGGCTCCAGGACAGGATGTCGAGCTCGAGCTTCGGCGCGTCCGCGAGCTGCACCATGAAGATCTTGTCGCCGGGGATCGAGGCGATCGCGCGGGTGGGAAATCCTGGTGCCAGCGCGTGAAAACTGTCGAGGACGAGGCCGATCGCGGCATGGTCGGCGCGCCGCACGATCTCCCAGGCATCGCGATAGTCGCCGACATGGCGGCCCCAGGCCAGCGCCTCGTAGCCGACCCGCAAGGAACGCCTGGCTGCGCGCTCGCCGAGCTCGCGAAAATCGTCGGCGGCACGGTCGATGCCGCCGACCGAGGCGGGCGAGACGTTGGAGCAGATCAGCAGGAGATCGGTGCCGAGCTCCTGCATCAAATCGAACTTCCGCTCGGCGCGAGCGAAGTTGCGCGAGCGCTGCGGCTCGGGCATGCCCTCGAAATCGCGGAACGGCTGGAACGCGCAGATGTTCAGGTTGAGATCGCGGCAGAGCTTTGCGATGTCGCGCGGGCTTGCGCCGAACGACAACAGATCGTTCTCGAAGATCTCGACCGCCTCGAAGCCGGCGGCCGCGATGGCGCGGAGCTTCTCGTCGAGCGTGCCGGAGAGCGAGACAGTAGCGATCGAGCGCTTGTTCATGCCGCACTCTCCTCCATCGCGCCGCCGAGGAAGAGCTGGCCGATGCGCGGATCGTTCAGGATGCGCTTGGCGTCGTCGACCATGCGGGTCTGGCCCAGCTCGAGCACGATGCCGATGTCCGAAATTTCCAGCGCCGACCGCGCGTTCTGCTCGATCATCAGGATGGTGACGCCGCGGGAGCGCAAGGACTTGAGGATGTCGAAGGTCTGCTGCACCATCAGCGGCGAAAGGCCGATCGAGGGCTCGTCGATCAGCATCAGCCTGGGTTCGAGCAGCAGCGAGCGGGCGATCTCGAGCTGCTTCTGCTCGCCCCCGGAGAGGGTCGAGGCCTGCTGCGCCGACTTCCGCCGCAGCGCCGGAAACAGGTCGAGCGCCGCCTCGATCCGCTTCGGCAGGTCGAGACCCTTCCCGGCCGCGACGCCGCTGAGCTCGATATTGTGGCGCACCGACAGCTCGGGGAAGATGTTGCGGCCCTGCGGCACGTAGCAGATGCCGGAATTGAGCAGCGCGCGCTGGCTCAAATTGGTGACGTCGCGGCCGGCAAAGCTGATCTTGCCCTCGCGCAGCTTGAGCAGGCCGAAGATCGCCTTGAACACGGTGGATTTGCCGGCGCCGTTGGGGCCGATGATGGTGGTGATGGTCGCCGGCGGCACCGAGAACGTGGTGCCGTTCAAGATCGTCATCTTGCCGTAGCCGCCGACGAGATTGTGAACCGAGAGGATCGGCTCGCTCATGGCTCGCGCTCCCTAATGTCCGAGATAGGCTTCGATCACGGCGGGGTTCTTGCGGACCTCGTCGGGGCGACCCATCGCCAGCACCTTGCCTTCCGCCATCACCATCACGCGCGAGCACAGCGACATCACGAACTCCATGTTGTGCTCGATCACGACGAAGGTGGCGTTCTTCTCGCGGTTGATCGCGATCAGGCGATCCTTGAGATCCGCCAGCATCGACGGGTTGACGCCGCCGGCGGGCTCGTCGAGCAGCACGAGGCGCGGGCCACCCATGAAGGCCATGGCGGCGTCGAGCACCTTCTGCTGGCCGTAGGAGAGGCCGCCGGCCGGCTCGTCCGCGAGATGATCGAGCTTGAAGAAGCCGATCATCTGGTTGGCGGCCTCGGTCAGCCCGGCATCGGAGCGGCCGACCAGGCGCGAGGCCATGCTGCCCTGGTGCTCCTGCCCGGCGAGGATCAGGTTCTCGCGCACCGAGAGCTTCGGGAAGACCTGCAGCAGCTGAAAGGTGCGGCTGACCCCTAACTTGTTGAGCTCGGCGGGGCGCAGACCGGTGACGACCTTGCCGTCGAGCTTGACCTCGCCGCCGCTCGGGGTGAGCTGGCCGAGAATGCAGTTGAACAGGGTCGACTTGCCGCAGCCGTTCGGGCCGATCAGGCCGAGGATCTCGCCCTCGCGCACGTCGAAGCTGACGCCGTCGACCGCGCTGATGCCGCCGAAGTTCTTCTTGATCTCCGAGACCTCCAATACCGCGCTCATTGCACCGTTTCCAGGCGCGACTTTGCGATGGCGCGCAGTGCGGACGCCGCCTTGGTGCGGCGTTGGGCGAGATAGCGATCGAGGATGCCAAGGATGCCGGTCGGCGACCAGATCAGCAGCAGCATCACCGCGACGGCGTACAGCATCAGGTAATAGCCCTCGGTGAAGCGCAGCCATTCCGGCAGCAGCACCGCGATCATCGCGCCGAGGAACGGGCCGAAATAGAACCCGGCGCCGCCGACGATCACCATCATCAGGAGGTCGAGCGAGAGCGACAGGTTGAAGGGGACAGGGTCGATATATTGCGTCAGCGGCGCATAGAGCGCGCCGGCGACGCCGCCGAGCGCCGAGCCGATCGCGAACGCCATCAGTGTGTAGCGCCGCGTGTCGATGCCGAGCGATTGCGCGCGCATGGGATTTTCGCGCAGCGCCATGAAGGCGCGGCCCCAGGGCGAGCGGATCAGCCACCACACCGCCAGCGAGACGATCGCGAGCGAGCCGAGGCAGACGTAATAGAAGGGGAGGGGCTTGTTGGTCGCGATGCCGAAAATATGCGGCCGCGGGATGTTGGAGATGCCGTAGATGCCGCCGGTGAGCCAGCTCTCGTTGCGGAACACCAGGAAGGCGAGGGTGGAGAAGGCCAGGGTGACGAAGGCGAGATAATGGTGCTGGACGCGCAGCGCGGGATAGCCGAGCACCCAGCCGACCGCGAAGCTGAGCACGATCGCGACCAGGATCGCCGCCGGCAGCGGCCAGCCATGCGTCGTCATGATCGCCGACGCATAGGCCCCGATGCCGACGAACGCGCCCTGCGCCAGCGAGACCTGGCCGGCATATCCGAGCGTGAGGTTGAGGCCCATCGCGGCGATGCTCATCACCGCCCATTGGCTGAGGATGAACAGGCCGTAGCGGTTGAAGTTCATGGGGATGACGATCAGGCCGGCGATGACAGCGAGGCCGAGCGCGATCTTCAGGGGTTTGCCGAAGCTGCTCATACCGTGCGCTCCTCGGCGCGGCCGAGCAATCCTTGCGGCCGGAACAGGATGACCGCGATCAGGAAGAGCATCGGCACGGCGGCGCGATATTGCGTCGAGACATAAGCGGCGGCGAGATTGTCGAGCACGCCGATCAGGAGGCCGCCGGCGATGGCGCCGCGCACCTGGTTGAAGCCGCCGACGATCGCAGCGATGAAGGCGGCCTGGCCCAGCACCTCGCCGGAGGAGAATTTTGCGAGGTAGATCGGCGTGATCAGGAGCGAAGCCAACGCGACCAGGAAGGCGTTGATCAGGAAGGTCAGCAGGATCATCCGCTCGACGGGCACGCCGATGATGCGCGCCACCGTCGGATTCTGCGCCGCCGCCTGCATCTGGTGGCCGAGCGAGGTGCGGTTGAGCAGCGTGGTCAGGCCGACCACCGCGAAGATGGCGACGACGAGCACGCCGATGCTTTGCAGCGAGACCGCGTGTCCGAGGATGGAGATGTCGCCGGTCGGTACCACAGAGGGGAACGGCGAAGCCTCGGCGCTGTAGAATTGCTTCACGGCTTCCTTGATGCCGATCGCGAGCGCCATGGTCGCGATCGCCAGCGGCAAGACGCCGTGGCGCATCATCGGGTCGACCAGCAGCAGCTTGAAACCGAGCCCGAGCAGGATCATCGACAGCAGGATGCCGAGCATGATCGCGAGCCAGAATGGCGCGCCGGCATGCATCGCCGCCAGCATCAGGAACGCCGGCAGCATCACGAACTCGCCTTGCGCGAAATTGATGGTCTGCGAGGTCTGCCACAGCAGCGTGAAGCCGACCGCGACCAGCGCGTAGATCGCGCCGGTGGCGAGCCCCGCGACCAGAAGATCGAATAGGTTGGACATTTTCCTCTCTATCTTCCCTGGCCTCGCACGCGGCAGGGCCATCGCATATGACATTTCGCGCGACCTGACGCGCGCCTCGTCCTTCGAGACGACCGCTTCGCGGTCTCCTCAGGATGAGGCTAAGCACCATCGTCGCTCGTTGAAGCTCGTGCCGAGCATCCGGTCCTCATCCTGAGGGCCCGCCAACGGCGGGCGTCTCGAAGGATGGCCGCAGGGAAGTCACTACGGTATGCGACTGCCCTGCGGCACTCTACGAGAGGCGAGAGATCTCACTTCACTTTCGGCAGCACCTGCTTCACGACCTGCTTGCCTTCGACCACCTCGACCAGAAAGCTCTGGCGGTCGATGTCGCCGGTGTCGCTGAAGGTGACGTCCATCAGGATGCCCGGCTCGTCCGCGGCCTTGATGGTGAGGCCGTGCAGCGTGTCGGCGAACTTCTTGGGGTCGACCTTGCCCATCTTCTCGGTGGTGGCTTTCACCATGTAGACGGCGAGATAGCCCTTCAGGCCGTTGTGGTCGGGGACATAATTGTACTTCTTGGAGAACTTCTCGCGGAATTGCTTGACCAGGTCGACCGGCGCATCCGTGGTGAGGCCGACATGGCCGCGGGCGCCGTTGGCGGCATCGCCGGCGAGCTCGATCACCTTCTGGCCGATCAGCGTGGTCTCGCCCATCAGCGGCGCGGTGACCCCCTGGCGCTTCAGCTCCTTCAGGATGCGCGCGCTCTCTTCCTCGTTGAGGTAGACGAACACGGCATCGGGATTGGCGGCCTTGATCTTGCCGACGTCGGCGGCGAAATCGGCCTGGCCCGCTTCGGTCGAGAGGTCGGCGACGACCTTGGAGCCGAGCCGGTCGAGCTCCTTGATCACGACGTCGCGTCCGCCGCGGCCGAAATCGTTGTTGACCCAGACCACCGCGACCGTCTTCGCCTTCATCTCGTCGTGGATGTATTTGGCGACCTTCGGCATCGAGGATTGCTGGCCGAACGAGGTGCGGAACAGGAATTTGTTGCCCCCCTGCGTCAGCTCGGCGGCCTCGCCGCCCATGATCTGCGCGATGCCGGCTTCGGCCGCGAGCGGCGCCGTGACCTTCACCGAGCCGGAATAGCCGGGCCCGAGCAGCACATAGGGCTCGGCATCGAGCGCCTTCTGGACCTGGGCGCGTGCCACGCCCGGGTTGGATTGCGAGTCGGCGTGGGTCACCTCCAGCTTGCGGCCGAGCACGCCGCCCTTGGCGTTGATCTCCTCGATCGCGAGGTCGATGCCGTTTTTCCAGTTGGTGCCGACGGTGGCACCGCCGCCGGAAAGCTCGGCGACGTCGGCGAGCTTGATCGCCTGGGCGTGGGCAGCGGTTGCGGTCGCGAAGGCAAGCAGGGCGCCTGCCAGCAGGGTCGATTTCATGAGTCTCCTCCGGTTTTTGTCAGATAGGTCCGTGGCCTTGTGTCCGGCCGCTTCGGTTACGCTGCGTGATAGGCTGCGCTTCGTGCCGCCATCACCTCGTCGAATGCCTCTCCCATGACCTCGGTCGAGGGGGCAAGTCCCGTGAACAGTTCGAACGCGTCGGCCGCCTGATAGATCGCGAGCTCCCGCCCGGTCATGATCTTCGCGCCCTTGGCTTCGGCGGCCGCCAGCAGCGGCGTGATCAGCGGCGAGTAGACCGCATCCGCCACCCACAGTCTTTCGTGCAGCAGCGCGGCCGGAACCGGCATGGCCCGGTTCGGCAACATGCCGACGGGGGTGCCGTTGACGAGACCGGTTGCGCCATCAAGCGCGTCCTCGACGCTTGCAGCGATCCTTGCAGAAATCCCTGTGCCGCCTCGCTGCGCGAGCAGCGAAACGAGCGTCGCGGCGCGCGCCGGCTCGCTGTCGAAGATGCGGATGTCGGCAACGTTCAGGCCCGCCAGCGCAAATGCGATCGCCTTGCCGACGCCGCCGGCGCCGATCACCGCGACGGCGTTCCCCGCCGGCGCCAGCAGCGGCGCCACCGCGCGCGCAAAGCCCGTGGTGTCGGTGTTGTGGCCGGTCAGGCGGCCGTTTCCGACCACCACCGTGTTGACCGCGCCCATCGCGGCCGCGCCGGGCGCCAGCGCGTCGAGCAGCGGGACGACCGCTTCCTTGTAGGGATAGGTGACGTTGACGCCGGCAAAGCCGAGCCGCCGCACGCCTTCCAGCAAGGTCACGAGGCCAGCCGCATCGGCGCCGGCAATCTCGATGAGCTGATAATGACCGCGCAGGCCGAGTGCCTCGGCGGCACGTTCATGCATGGCAGGGGACGCGGAATGCGCGATCGGCGCGCCGATCAGGCCGGTGAGGAGCTTCTTGCTGGCGTATCCGCGCGTGGACATGTGTTCGCTATCGTCTCAAAGGAAGGTTCGGTCCCGGTCATTAGCGGGGAAACCCGCGCAATTCCAAGGGGCTTCCCGGTCGCCGACGATAGCCTGTCCTTAGGCTAACACAATTACCCTTTTATCCGGCAAACCTAACATCATGTTATTTCTTCCGCGCCCGCGCCGAAGCGGCCTTGTTGCTGCCGCGGGACGGCTCGACCGCCCGCATCTCGGCGCGCAGCGCCGCGATGAAGGCCTCGGCATGGAGTGACAGCGGCGCGCCGCGCTTGACCGCGATGTAGGTGTCGAACCGCGTCGGCTCGGCGATCTTCAAGAGCTCGATTCCGGGATAGCCGCCATGAGCCACGGTGAATTGGTCGATGATGGCGATACCGAGCCCCGCCTTCACCAGCGCGCAGACCGTGGTGCCGAAGCGCGCGCGGATGGTGATGTTGTAGTCGAGCCGGTTGCGCGCGAAGATCTCGGCCATGATCCGGCCGTAGGGATCGTTGGGGTCGATGCCGATCAGCGGATAGCGGGTGATCTCGGCGGCCGAGACCTGCCTGCGGCCGGCGAGCTCGTGACCGGGCGGCACGATGCAATACAATTCGCCCGAGGCGAGCGGCATGAAGTCGAGCGCGGAATGCTCCAGCCGGTAGCTCATCGCGACGCACTCGCCGCGGCCCAGCATCAGATAGTCGATGGCCTCCTCGAGCTTGAGGATGTTGATGTCGATGCCGAGATCGGGATAGCGGCGCCGGACACGCTCGATCGCGCGGGGCACCATCACCTGGGAGATGCTGGGCACCGAGCCGATCCGCAGCTCGGACAACCCGCCGCGACCGATCTTGGAGATGATCTCGGAGAGATCGTCGACCTTCTTGTAGACGCCGTTGATCTGCTCGAAGATGTTCTCGGCTTCCGGCGTCGGGAAGTAGCGCCCGTTCTGGCGCTGGAAGAAGCGGATGCCGAGCGAGCGCTCGGTGTATTTGACGAGGCGGCTGATCCCCGGCGCCGAGACGTTGAGCAGCTTCGCCGCACCGCCGATGGTGCCCGTCACCATCACGGCGCGGATCACTTCGACCTGGCGCAGTGTCATCATCTTCCGGCTGTCCCGAAACGTTCTGCGGGATCATGTCACGGAACCGGCGCCGTCATCCAGCGGCTTTACTCAAGCATGGAAATGGCCGTATTTCGGAATCAGGATCTGGCAAACCACGCCGCTCGGACGGTATTCGAGCTTGGTGCCGCCGTTCGGACCGCTGCCCAGGCTGCGCGAGATCAAGGTCTGCCCGAAGCCTGACGTCGTCGGTGGTGTCACCAGCGGGCCATCGCGCTCCTCCCACTCGATCTGCAGCGCGCCGTCGTCGAGCAGCCCGATCCGCCGGACCGAAAGCTTTCCAGATCTGGTCGACAGCGCGCCGTATTTCACCGCGTTGGTCGTCAGTTCGTGGAAGACGAGCCCGAGCGAGACGGCCGTCTTGGAGTCGACGGAGACGTCCAATCCCTCCATCGTGATGCGTCCGCTGGAGAGCGTCGCATAGGGCGCAAGCTCGACACGAAGCACATCCTTGATCTGCAGGTTTTCCCAGGAGGCATTCGACAGCAACGTGTGGGTGGCCGCCAGCGCCTGGATGCGGCCGGAGAACGATTTCTGGAAGTCCTCGATCGTGCGTTCGTGGGATGCGGTGCGCGCGGAGATCGCCAGTACCATCGCCAGCGTGTTCTTGACGCGGTGGTCGAGCTCGCCCATCAGGAGGGCCTGCCGGCGCTCGGCGGCCTTGCGTTGCGACAGGTTGATCAGCGTCACCACGCATCCCTGGGTCCGGTCGCCTGATACGACGAGCGGTGCTGCGCTGATCATGACGTCGGTGACGTCGGCCGCCGATGTCTTCACCGCGGCTTCGAGCCCCTGCACGGGCGTGCCGCTCGCGGCCATTGCGACGATGTCAGCCCCCGACATCAACTCGGAGGCATCGGCGAACGTCAGCTCGATCGCGTCCTCGAACGGCTTTCCAATGGGATCCTGGGCGCAGATCCGTTCGGCCGCCGCATTGATGTGCGTCACCGTCCCGGAGCGGTCGCAGACGATGACGGCCTCGTTGGCGGATGCGAGCACCGACCGCGCCAGCCGCTCCGATTCCTTGGCGGCCGCGATCTGCTCGCGCTCGCTGATGTCCGTGAAGGTGATCGCAACGCCTTTTCCGAAGCCGAAATCGATCGGGGCTCCCGTGAGAAGGAAGCTGCGCTCGCTGTCCTCCAAGCGAACGTGGATCTCGGAGGATTGGCGCTCCTTCAGCGCCAAGGTCAGCAGGCGGCGGAACGTGGTTTGATTGACGGCGTCGAGAATGCCGAGCAGGGCCTGGCCCGACAAAGCGCCCGCCGGCCGATCGAGCAGCTTGTGCAAGGCCTGATTGGCGTAGAGCAACTGGCCCTCGGCATCGAAGGCCGCCGCACCAATATCCATGGCTTCCATGAAGGTGCGGTAGGATTGGCCGTCGCCTTCGAGCGTGAAGACCTGCTCGGTGGCGCCGCCCTTGATGACGACGGCGTCGATCTCGCCCTCACGTATGGCCCGGAGCGTCTCCTCGGCCTCATAAAGCCGAGCTTCGAGCTCTTCCCGGGTCAACGCGGATGCGAGCGACACCACCGCCATCATTCCTCAACCGACAGATGAACGAGAACCTTCTGGGTGTCGGAAAGGTCCCCGATGATCTTGCGAATGGGGACCGGAAGCTCTTTCACCAGAGTCGGAATGGCGACGATGCCATGCTCCCGGGCGAGTTGCGGTTGCTTCTTGAGATCGACGACCTCGACCCTGTACTTGCCGGCCAGGTGCTCGGAGCAGATCTTTTCGAGATTGCGGATCGCGGCGAGCGATTTCGGCGTCTCGCCGGCGACGTAGAGGACGAGCTTGACGGGCTCCTTGTTGACTTCGGCCATGGCTTAGTCCTGCTTCTTCTTGCCGGTCGAGAGGTCCAATCCCCGTCCGCGCGCCAGCGCTGCGGTGTCTTCCCGGCTCTGTTGTTGATAGATTTCCTCGGTGCGGATCAGCCGCTTCAGCTCGGCCTCGTCGGCCTCGATGTCCGCGTTGAGAGCTTCGATCTGGGCAAGCGCGCGGCGCCGCCGTTGTGTAACCTGATCCTGCACGCGGCTGACCTCGGCCTGCCGCTCGGTCTCGGCTCGGCGCGCCCGCGCTTCTTCGTTGCGTCGGGCAGAACCGGTCAGTGCGCCACCCTCGCCGAGATAGGGCTCGAGCAGGTGGATGCCGCTGTCCGACATGACGAATTCGCGCACCTGGTTGGAATGCGAGATGCCGCGCGCCTTCAAGAGATAGAGCTCGCGGTTGAATTCGCCGTTGGCCTCACGGTTGAGAAGGAGGATCCAGCCATCCATCAAGGATGACAAGCCAGCGTCGGTTTCCGCCTGTTGGACACTCGCCAGATGGGTAAAGACGGCGGTAATGCCGTTGGATTTGAGATAGTCGACGATGCGCAGCAACATCGCCTGTACCTCAGCGATGTCGGCCGAGCCGGTGAAGGCGGAGATCGGATCGAGCACGACCAGCTGCGGCTTGAACCTGCCGATCTCCCGCAACATGATCGCGAGGTGCATCTCGAGCGAATAGAAGGTCGGGCGCGCGGCGATGTAGCGCAGCTGCCCACGCTTCAGCCACTTGTCCAGATCCGTGCCGATCGACTTCATGTTGCGGACAGTCTGCGCCTCGGACTCCTCGAAGGAGAGGTAGAGGGCGCGCTCGCCGCGCTTGCAGGCGGCGTCCGCCATCATGCAGGCGAGGGAGCTCTTCCCGGAGCCGGCGACGCCGGTGAGCAGGATGCTGCTGCCACGGTAGAAGCCGCCGCCGGTCAGCATGGCGTCGAGATCGGGCACGCCGGTGGAGATGCGCTCGTCGAACACTTTGTGACCGAGGCCGAGCGAGGAGACCGGCAGCACCGAGAAGCCGTCCTCGTCGATCAGGAACGGATATTCGTTGGTGCCGTGCGCGGTGCCGCGATACTTGACGATGCGCAGGCGCCGCGTCGAGATCTGGTTGTCGACGCGGTGATCGAGCAGGATGACGCAATCGGAGACGTATTCTTCGAGGCCCTGACGGGTGAGACTGCCATCGCCGCGCTCGCCGGTGATGACGGCCGTCAGGCCCTTCTGCTTGAGCCAGTCGAACAGGCGGCGAATCTCGGCGCGCAGGATCGCGGGGTTGGAGAACGCCGAGAACAGGCTTTCGATCGTGTCGAGCACGATGCGCTTGGCGCCGATCTGGTCGACCGCGAATTCGAGCCGCAGGAACAGCGCCTCCAGGTCGTAGTCGCCGATTTCTGCGACTTCGGAAGGATCTATGGCGATGTGCTCGATGTGGATCTTCGACTGATCGATCAACCCCTGGAGATTGAAGCCGAGCGATTCCACGTTGGCGACGATGTCGACGGGGCGCTCCTCGAAGGTCACGAATACCCCGGGCTCGTCATGGAGCCGCGCACCGTTGAAGAGGAAGGTCGACGCGAACAATGTCTTGCCGCATCCGGCCGAGCCGCAGACCAGCGTCGGCCGTCCGGTCGGAAGGCCTCCAAGCGTCAGGTCGTCGAAGCCTTCGATGCCGGTTGCAGATTTCGTGATGCCTTCAGTCATGCCCCTGTCCCGGTTCCAGGGATTTTTCTAAGCAAAGAATGGCGGGCCGCCTAGAGGGGAAAAACCGCAATTTTTTGTCGCTCGCCTCAGGAACAAACCGTGCGGATATAAGTTGGCTCGCCCTATTTCCATCGTCAGATTGCGCGGTGCTTGGCGGTATGCGGCCAGCGCCGGCATCGTCCGAACGCCCTCATAGGGCTCGCCCTCAATCGCGCCTGCGTTCACTTGTGCACATACGGCTTGGCCGCGCCGGCGCATAAGGCCGAGGGCAGGAGCTGCGGCAAGGTCGTTGACAGAATGAATGAATTCGAAGGCCGCATGCAAACCATCCTGGATGCGGCGCTTGACGCGGCGTTCAGTCACGTCAGGCATGGCGGCGATCATGAGAGCAGGAAGCTCATTGCCGCAACGCTGCTTGAGGCGGCCCGCTCCGGTACGACAGCTCTTGATGAATTGACGTCCGTCGCCCGTCGCGCGCTCACCGACCTCAGAAATAGATCGGCTGGTTGAGGGCAGGCAGGCCGCGCTTCCTTTCGTCCAGCGGCGGCATGCCAGAGAGTCGAACGCTGACGGTCTTCGTTGAAATCGATTAACTATATGCGTGCGGATCGGCGCGGCATCGGACATGGCTCGCGCTGACTTCATCGCGCGGCGCAGCTCAGCTCGCCGGGCCCTCGGGCGAGACGCTGTCGGCCAGCTCCGCGCGCTCGCTCTCCAGCACTGCGCGCGCGAACTCGATGATCTTCTGCTTGTTTGCCGCTTCGCGGACGGCGAAGAACACCCGATTCAACTCCAGGCCGAGCACGCTGTTGAGGGCGATGTCCTCGTCTTCCATCGTGGTTTTCCCGCTTCGGATACGTTGAGGTGTATGGTGCCGTCTATTCTGCCACAAGTAGTTTAAATCTTCAGGTTGGATGAGGACCGGGAAACTACGGTCGCAGCGAATTTGAGGCGCCCCCGGAATACGTGCTATAGGCGAGGGCGAAGGTCAGGAAACGCACCGATGTCCGCCGTTGATGGCGTTGATTATGGCCGCGAGGCGCTCGACTTCATCGAAGGGCTTGGAGCCTATACCAGGGTTCCGGACGCCATGGACGCGCTTGCAGCCGCGTTTGGCCGGTACGGTTTCGAACATATCATCGTGACGGGCCTGCCGAATCCCGAGCAGCGCTTTTCCCAGATGGTGCTCGCCAAGAAATGGCCGGCCGAGTGGTTCAGCCTCTATACCCAAAAGAGCTACGACCGCGTCGATCCCGTGATCCGCAAATGCCGGCAGACGGTGAACCCGTTCGAGTGGTCCGAAGCGCCGTACGATCCGGAGCTGGAGCCCGGCGCGGTGGAGGTGATGCGGCGCGCTGCCGACTTCCGCATGTCGCGCGGCTTCGTCGTGCCGATCCACGGCTTGACCGGCTACGAGGCCGGCGTCTCGCTCGCCGGCGTCCACCTCGATCTCAATGCGCGCAGCAAGCCGGCGTTGCACCTGATCGGGATGTACGGCTTCGATCACATCCGCCGTCTGCTCGATCCGACGCCGCATCCGTCGATGCGCCTGACGCCGCGCGAGCGCGAGGTGCTCGCCTGGGCTTCGCAAGGCAAGTCCGCCTGGGAGATCGGCGAGATCCTGCACATCACGCAGCGCACCGCGGAAGAGCATCTTGCAACTGCCGCGCGCAAGCTCGGTGCCGTCAACCGGACGCATGCGGTCGCGATCGCGATCCGCCACAGAATCATCAATCTCTGAAACGTTCGCCTACTGGGAAATTTCCCAATAGTCGGCTCAGCCGTTTTCGCTGAGGCTCCCCGTATTGCGAGCCATGGGGGAGTTCATGATTCATGTGATTTCGGCCGTCAATCGGCACCTCTACGAAGACGTCCTCGAACAGCATTTCCGGGTCCGCCACGAGATATTCGTCGAGGAGCGGAAATGGGAGGCGCTGCGCAAGCCTGACGGCCGCGAGATCGACAGCTACGACAATGACGACGCGATCTACCTGCTGGCACTGGAACATCGCCGGGTGCTCGGCGGCTCCCGGCTGTATCCGACCACCAGGCCGACGATGATGAGCGAGGTGTTCCCGCATCTCGCCTCGGTCCGCGGTTGTCCGTCGGACCCCTTGGTCTGGGAATGGTCGCGCTTCTTCGTTTCGCGCGAGCGCCGCGACGGCCTGTTCAATCTGCAATTGATGGCAGCGGCGCAGGAGTTTTGCCTGGCGCAGGGCATCGAGCGGCTTTGTCTGGTCATGGAAACCTGGTGGCTGCCGCGGTTTCACGACATCGGTTTCGTGGTCACGCCGCTGGGATTGCCGGCCCTGGTGGAGAATTCCTGGACCATGGCGGCAACGATCGAGATTCGTCAGGAGTCGCTCGACGTCGTGCGTGACCGCATCGGGATGACGAGCGTGGTCCAGCAGGAAGGTCCGCGGATCGATTGTATCGCCAGAGCCAACTTCCGCGGCGCCCCCGCGCAACGAAAGAGCGCCTGAGATGTCGAACATGATGCGGGACAGCCAGATCATGGCGCAGAGCAGGGACGAGGCTCTCGGCTACATGTCCGACATGGCGCTCGAGTTGGCGCAAATGGCGGAAGACACCGGATTGACGACGCTCGCCTATCTGTTCCGGATGGCGGCGCTGGAGGCCTCCACGGCCAACAGCGTGCTCGCCGAACCGGACGATCTGCCCCAGCAGATGACGTCGCACTAGACGCATCCCGGGATCCGAAACATTGCAACACCTTCCTCCGGCGACGGGGGAGGGTGATCGCATTTGGTCTCTTGCGCGACCTGAGCGCGCGCCTCGTCCTTCGAGACGACCGCTTCGCGGTCTCCTCGGGATGAGGCTAGGCAGCAACGGTGCTCGTTGAAATCAGCGCCGCGCATCCGGTCCTCATCCTGAGGGCCCGCCAACGGCGGGCGTCTCGAAGGATGGCCAGGGCGAGATCCTTGCCGCAGGCAATTGCCCAGCGACAACGCGCTATGGCGGGGGTTGATCGTCTTGGGTGCGGCAGGTTGCCCCAGCCTGGCGCGGCAGCCTTCTTGCAAGGTCATTTTGCCCGCATGCAGGCGCATGCAACAAAGTGCATGTCAGATGTCGAATCGCTCTTGCCTCGGAACGATACTGCCATTACCCATTTTTCGGCCTTGAAGAGGCAGGGGGAGCTCTTTCACTGATGGCGACATTGTTCGAACATCGGCGCGAAGCTGCGTGCGCCTGAAAGAGACTTGATGCTGCTCGTCGTCGAACAGTTCTTGAACGGATTGCAGTTCGGCCTGCTGCTGTTCCTGCTCGCCGCCGGCCTGACGCTGGTGTTCGGGATCATGGATCTCGTCAACCTCGCGCACGGCTCGCTCTACATGATGGGCGCCTATTTCGCCGCGACCTTTGCGGCCTGGACCGGCAGCTTCTTAGCTGGCGCGCTGATGGCGCTGGGCGCCACGCTGGTGCTCGGCATCGTGCTGGAGGTGAGCGCGCTGCGGCATCTCTATGGCCGCGACCATCTCGACCACGTGCTCGCGACCTTCGGCCTGATCCTGTTCTTCAACGAGGCGGTGCGGCTGATCTGGGGCCCGGCGGGCCTCGCGCTGCCGCTGCCGGCCTGGCTCACGGTGCCGGTGCCGATCCTGCCCGGCATTCACTATCCGGCCTATCGCCTCGCCATCATCATCGTGGCGCTGCTGGTGGCGCTGCTGCTCTATCTCGGCGTGATGCGCACCCGCATCGGCATGCTGATCCGCGCCGGCGCCTCCAACCGCGAGATGATCGGCGCGCTCGGCATCAACATCAAGCTGCTCTACACGCTGGTGTTCGGGCTCGGGGCCGCGCTCGCGGGCCTCGCCGGGCTGATGCAGGCGCCGATCCTCACCGTGCAGATCGGCATGGGCGAGAACATCCTGATCCTGGCCTTCGTCATCATCGTGATCGGCGGCATCGGCTCGATCCGCGGCGCGTTCCTCGCCGCGATCTTCGTCGGCATGATCGACACGCTCGGCCGCGCCTTCCTGCCAAACCTGCTCCGGCAGGTGCTGAGCGGCGCCGCCGCCTCCACCGCCGCGCCCGCATTGTCCTCCATGCTGATCTACCTGTTGATGGCGATCGTGCTGGTGGTGCGGCCGGAGGGGCTGTTCCCGGCCAATCGCCGATGAAGAGCTTGCGTCGATGAAGGGTTTGACTGTGAGCAAGGCCGTCACGGCCCTGATGCTGGCGGGCCTCGTGCTGCTGCCGCTCTACTCGCATCTGTCCGGCAACATCTTCATCCTGACGCTGTTCACCCGCATCATCATCCTGGCGCTGGCGGCTGCGAGCCTCAACCTCATCATGGGCTTCGGCGGCATGATGAGCTTTGGTCATGCCGCCTATCTCGGCATCGGCGGCTATGCGGTGGGCATGCTGGCGCAGGAAGGCGTCGGGTCCGGCTTCATCCAGTTCCCGGTCGCGCTGGCGGCTTCCGCAATCTATGCGCTGGTGATCGGCGCGCTCAGCTTGCGCACCCGCGGCGTCTATTTCATCATGATCACGCTCGCCTTCGCCCAGATGGCCTATTACGTCGCCTCGGGCCTTGCGCGCTACGGCGGCGATGACGGCCTCACCGTCTACAACCGCAGCGACTTCTCCGGGCTGATCAGCCTGAGCAACCGCACGCAGTTCTATTATCTCTGCCTCGCCTGCCTGCTCGGCGTCGTCTTCCTGATCTGGCGCATCGTCAATTCGCGCTTCGGCCTCGTCGTGCAGGGCCTGCGCTCCAACGAGCAGCGCATGCAGGCGATCGGCTTTCCCGCCAAGCGCTACCAGCTCGTCTGCTTCGTCATCTCGGGCACCATGTGCGGCCTTGCCGGCGCGCTGCTCGCCAACAACACCGACTTCGTCAGCCCGGCCGTGATGTACTGGACCCGCTCCGGCGACCTCATGGTGATGGTGATTCTCGGCGGCATGGGCACGCTGTTCGGCCCGGTCATGGGTGCGGTGGTGTTTCTGCTGCTCGAGGAGCTGCTGTCGCAGATCACCGAATATTGGGCGCTGATCATGGGCCCGCTGCTGCTGCTGATCGTGCTGTTCGGCCGCGGCGGCATCATGGGCGCGCTCGGGAGGGCTGGCCGTGGCTGAGCCCCTGCTTCGCGTCGAAAAGCTCGTGCGCCGCTTCGGCGGCATCATCGCGACGGACAACGTCTCGCTCGACGTCGCCAGCGGCGAGCTGCACGCCATCATCGGTCCGAACGGCGCTGGCAAGACCACGCTGATCAGCCAGCTCACCGGACATCTCGCGCCGCATTCCGGCAGCGTCTCGCTGGCGGGGCGCGACATCACATACTTGCCGGCCTATCGGCGCTGTGCGCTGGGCCTGGCGCGTTCGTTCCAGATCACCTCGCTGCTGCTCGATTTCACCGCCGCGGACAACGTCGCGCTGGCGGCGCAGGCGCATGCCGGCACCTCGTTCCGCTTCTTCGCCGATGCGCGCAAGGAGAAAGGCCTGCGCGATGCCGCCCATGTCGCGCTCGATCGCGTTGGCCTCGTCCATCGCGCCGATGTTCTGGTGTCGAAGCTCAGCCATGGCGAGCGACGCCAGATCGAGCTTGCGGTCGCGCTCGCCAGCAAGCCGAAATTGCTGCTGCTCGACGAGCCGATGGCCGGCCTCGGCGCCACCGAATCCCAGAACATGGTGAAGCTGCTCCAGGAGCTGCGGAAAGAGGTCTCGATCGTGCTGGTCGAGCACGACATGCCGGCGGTGTTCGCGCTGGCCGACCGCATCTCGGTGCTGGTCTATGGCCGCGTCATCGCCTCCGGCGATCCGGCCGCGATCCGGGCCAACGAAGACGTCAAGCGCGCCTATCTCGGTGATCAGCACGTGGTGACGCATCATGGCTGACACGCTGCTCGACGTCGACGGCATCGAGACCTGCTACGGCCTGTCCCAGGTGCTGTTCGGCCTGTCGTTGTCGATCAGGCCGGGCGAGATGGTCTCGCTGATGGGCCGCAACGGCATGGGCAAGACCACGACCATCCGCTCCATCATGGGCCTGACGCCGGCGCGTGCCGGCAGCATTCGTTTTGCGGGCGCCGAGGTCAGGCTGCTGCCGTCGTACCGGATCGCGAAACTCGGCGTCGGGCTCGTGCCCGAGGGCCGCCAGATCTTTCCGAACCTCACGGTGCGCGAGAACCTGGTCGCGGCTGCGGCCGATCGCTTCAACAGCCCCAATCCCTGGACGCTGGCGGCGATCTACGTGCTGTTTCCGCGCCTTGCCGAACGTGCGGGCAACATGGGCAATCAGCTCTCCGGCGGCGAGCAGCAGATGCTCGCGATCGGTCGCGCGCTGATGACCAATCCGAAGCTGCTCATCCTGGACGAAGCGACCGAGGGCCTAGCACCGCTGATCCGCGAAGAGATCTGGCACTGCCTGTCGCTGCTCAAGAGCCGGGGGCAGTCGATCCTGGTCGTCGACAAGAACGTCGACCATCTCGCCCGCATCTGCGACCGCCATTACATCATCGAGCGCGGCAAGACGGTATGGAGCGGCACCTCCGACGAGCTGCTGGCGGCGCCGGACCTGCAGCACAAGTATTTGGGGATTTGAGGCGCCGAGTCGACAGCTCGCTGGCAATGGAGCGGAAGCAAGGGCCAATCACCAGTAGCTCTGCTGGCGATGAAGTTCACGGATGATGCAGGTCTCGATCGACGACTGCGATGCTTCGGCTTGCTCGTCGCCGTAGTCTCGGGCGGCTCGGCCCACGCTATCGCAGCAGTGACACCGTAGCGATCAGCCTCAGCTTGCGCATGGCAAACCGCCATTTGGTCAATCCGTCTTACCTAAATCGCTAGCGCGTCAGGCGATGGACCGATTTCTGCCAGGGTGGTCCGGCAGGACAGGCGGTAAATCACTCTGAACAGATAACCCCAAATGACCGAACTGCACTGCTGATCACATAGCGGTACCGTAGACCAGTTTTTTGGGGTGCTTTCGCCGGGAAGAGAATGGCTTCATGGCGGAAGGCATCAATTTCGTCAGAACCACCGAAGCAAAATCGCCTCACGAAGTTGAGGAAACTTCTTGCGAAGCACGGCAGCGAAGGCCTGCGGTTCGCCGAACGATGGACTTCGTTCCTGAGGCCACAGCTTTTGGTCGATCGAGCCAAGAAATACGTTTTCTACAACCGAGAAAGAGCGTAGGCACTTGTTGTGATTTCACTCGGCATTATGGGCATGAACGCGCAATCCAAGGAAGGCCCAAGGCGACGGATCTGGCGGAGCGCCTTGCTCTTATTTGTCCTGGTCCCGTTTCTCCCCGAAATCATGATCGCCGTAGTGAGCGCCTACGCGCAGGCAACCGGCTGTAGCGCCGGGTCGGAAGCCGTTTGCCTGATTGGGACGCGTCCGGTCAGCGATTTTATTCGGGCGGGTCTGTTTGCCGCGATCTACATTGGAAAATGGTTTGCGGCCGGAGTTGTCGCGGTTTGGCTCGTGGCATGCTATGGAGCGATCCTCTTGGGTTGGGCGCGGCTCTCAAGCCGCCTCTTGATGGCGCTCAGCTTGACCTTAATATTTTCGTTCTTGCCCTACATTGCACCGATGCTCTCGATCGGGCCTCTTGCAAATCTCAAATGCAGTCCGAACGAAGGCGGGGTGCCACCGGGGTGTCCCATCTACGGTGGGGCGGTTGGCGATGCCGCTCACGAGGCCGTCCGGCTGGTGAGTGCAGTGCGTGACGGCTTGCCATTTGCAGTCGCCGCACTGTTTTTTTTCGTGGTCGTCGCCGCAATGCTGCAACGCTTCACGCAGAGCGACGGTGATCGGCGAAGCGTTCCCTTGCAATAGCTCTGAGACAGTCGTTCGCATTTGCTGGTGTGGAGGGCGGATTGCCGTCGGCCGGCAGATATGATCTAATACAGCTTTAGATTGCGGATAGAGGGGGTATTAATGCGCCCGAAATTTAGGGCTCGTCTCCTGAGTCTCTGCGCGATTGCTGCATTGGTATTAACGGCTCCCGTTCGGTCGGCTGTGGCGCAGTCGGATTCCGGGCCCGAGCTGCTGGTCAAGGCTTCATTGGTTTACAATTACGCAAAGTATTATACGCCCTACGCCATTCAGGCCGCGGCGGCCTATTTGCCTGTCACCGAGCTTGATATTAGGCGGGCTAGCCCGGACCAGGACGGATACGGCGCAGACGTAACCTACGCCATCCAGAATGTCTTTGCGGACGACAAGTCCAAAGCGCGGGGCCGGCAGGCGTTCCGATCCTGGCAGTATCAATTTGGAAGCGACTCTTATCTAACTTGCCATGATCCATCCGACGGCGAATGCCAAGCCGCATACCGGGCGAGGAACTGGTTACGGGTCAGCGGAGGCCCGGCGTTTCATGTCTGGACCCGTAGCCGGTCTCCGCGCGGAGATGGCAGTCCTTGCACTGAAGTGAGCATCGCGTTCCGTGGCTCGACCACGGCTTGGTCGGATTGGGCCTCAAATGCCCATCCGCTTGGTGGAGGTCTCTTTGACGACTATTATCACCAGCTTAGTCGCAATATCGACGGCATCATCGGCTCGATCAAGCAACTCGACTGTTACAAGCGAGCGCGCTTCAAGCCACAAATCGTGTCGACGGGCCATTCGCTGGGGGCGGGTCTGGCCCAGCTTGCCGCACTCGCAAACAAGCCTATGGGACCGCGCATCACGAAAGTGTTCGCGTTCGATCCGTCTCCGGTCACAGGCGCTGACCTCGTTGCTCGCGAGATCAGGATTGCGAATGCACAAGGGCTCACGATCGACCGGATTTACCAGCAAGGCGAGGTGCTTGAACGGCCGCGCCGGGTCGTTCAGGAATATCCACGCTCCGGCTCCTGCAATCCGCTCGTCCGCACGGTACGGATCGACGCGATTCCGGCGGACGGCGCGGTCCAATTGCATGGAATGCCGGCCCTTGCCACTCAACTAGTCCGGTTATCCTACAATGGAGATACGCAGCTTGCCTACGCAGTGCCGTCGTCCGGGGGCTGCCTGACCCGATACCGGGCTCCCAGCGAGGAAGAGATCATCGCAAGCGCGGGGCGAGACCGTTTTGCGATAGGTACGGTTGATCAGACCAGCAAAGTCGTGTCTCACCGCAAGGGCGGCGCAAATCAGCTTGTCAAGGATGTTGCCGTGCGCAAGAAACTCGCCGTCTCTACTCCGGGTAGACTAATGGCGCAGGTCGACAGAGTTAGTATTTTCATGCCTCTCACTCCCCTGCAATAGTGGAGTTCTCGGTCGCGCCCTCAAAACACCTCGAAATATTCGCGGTGCTCCCAATCGGTCACCTCGGACAGGAAGCGGTCGATCTCGGCGTTCTTGATGTGGGTGTAATAGTCGACGAACTCCGCCCCGAGCTTCTCGCGGAAGAACGGATCGTCCTTCAGCGCCGAGACCGCATCGCGCAAGCTCTTCGGCAGTAGCGGCGCCTTGGTCTCGTAGGGCGTGTCGGCGGACGGGCCGGGATCGAGCTTGCGGTCGACGCCGTCGAGGCCTGAGAGGATCTGCGAGGCCATGTAGAGATAGGGGTTCGCTGCCGGCTCGCCGATGCGGTTTTCCAGGCGCGTTGCGGCATCGCCAGGGCCGCCGAGCACGCGGATCATCACGCCCCTGTTGTCGCGGCCCCAGATCGCGCGGTCGGGTGCCAGCGAATAGGAGCGGTAGCGCTTGTAGCCGTTGATGGTCGGCGTGGTGAACAATGTCGAGGCGCGGGCGTGGTCGAGCAGGCCGGCGAGGTAGGCCTTGCCGAACGCGCTGAGCGGCTCGCTGCCGTCTTTCGTCATGAACAGGTTGTCGCCGCTCGCGCGCGAGACGATCGACTGGTGCAGGTGCCAGCCGCTGGCGAACACGTTCGGCAGCTTAGGCCGGCACATGAAGGTGGCGTGGTAGCCGTGGCGGCGCGCGATCTGCTTCACGGCGCTGCGAAACAGCACCATGTTGTCGGCAGGCTCCAGCCCCTTCTTCGGCGCGAAGGTGAATTCGCACTGGCTCGGTCCGAACTCGACCTCGACCGAGCGCAAGGGCAGCCCGAGCGCGACGATGTCGCGGCGCAGGATCTCCAGCACCGGCTCCATCTGATCGAAGCGTTGCTCGGTGAGATATTGATAGCCCTGGCTGAGCAGGCTCACCGATGGCGGCGTGCCGGGCTGGCCGGCATCCTCGGCGCGCATATGCGCATCGTCGAGCCTGAAGATGTGGAATTCGACCTCGAGGCCGGCGACGAAATCGTGGTCGCGCGTGCCGAGTTCATCGAGCACGCGCTTGTAGAGCCCGCGCGTCGCGAAGGGCACGGGGCGGCCGTCGCCAAAATAGAGGTCGCACAGCACCCAGCCGGTGGCCGGCGCCCACGGCAAGACGCGGAACGTGGTGGGATCGGCGACCATCAGCACGTCGGCCGCGCCCTCCATCTCCTTCATGCCGAAGCCGCCGCCCGCGGTGAACACCGGAAACACCGTGCGGTGCGAGGTGTCCTTGGCGAGCATGGTGGTGGTGATGGAGCAGCCGCTCTCCAGCGAGGCGATCGCCTCCGAGGCAATGATGGTCTTGCCGCGCAGGATGCCGTGCTGGTCGGGGAAGGCGAGGCGAATGACCTCGAGATTCCTCTCCTCGACGATGCGGCGCATGCGCGTCGCGGCGTCCCTCTGCTCATCCGACCACAGCGCATGACGCGCGACGAAAGTCACTTCACCACCCCCTCAACTGCGTAGGGTGGGCAAAGCGAAGCGTGCCCACGGAGTCTCTCGATTGAACGGAAGGATCGTGGGCACGGCGCGTTGCGCCTTTGCCCACCCTACGGCAGCGGCGCACGATCGTCACTCCGCCGCCGTCAGCCGGTGCACGTTGTCGGCGATCTCTTTCGGCACCGGTGCGGCCCAAGGGGCGCCACGGCGGCGCTTGACGTCGACCTCCATCCAGTAGAGCTCCCAACCCTGGGTCGGCCCGATGCCGTCCATGGTCGCCGGCCCCTGGATGCTGCGTGCCCTGCTCTCGTCCAGAAACAGCATCGGCTTCTCGCCGCCCCTGACCTTCTCGATCTCCTGCCGCAGCAGGCGGCGGTACTGCACGATCGCCTTGTCGCTCGAACCGAGATGCTCCTTGGTGCGGTCCTGGATCGCGCCCATCGATTCCACCGCCCATTGGTCGTGGACGTTGATGTCGGTGCCCATGCCGGTGTAGGTCGCGGTCTGCTGCTCGTGCGGATCGAAGCCGTAATCGTTGGCACTGTTCTTGCGCGACTTGTAATCCGGCAATTCATAGAGCTCGAGCCGCTGGTCGCGCATCTTCCGCTTGTCGACCGGGCTCGAATAGCTGGTGAAGATCGCGTACCAGTAGCAGTTCTCGTCATCGACCGGCACGTGCCATTGCGTGATCGTCATCTCCGTGCTCATGGGGATGACGAAGCCGTGCGGGAACAGCTGGTTGGTGACGCGCACATGGGTGCGCTCCGCGTCGATCTCGCGCAGCGCGATCAGGCGCAGGCCATATTCGGTATGCTCGACATTGATGATCGGGCGGTCGTACTCGCGCAGGATCTTGGTCATCGGCAGGTCGGAGCCGGCGGAGGCGCCGCGGAATTGCTTGCCGTAGGCGGTGGAGGTGTCCTCGTCCTCGAAGAAGCGATGCAGATAGGAGGCGTGCGCGGGATCGATGCCGACCTCCAGCGCCTGCAGCCAGTTGCAGGCCATGTGGCCCTTGAACGCAAAGGTGTGCGTGCCGGGTGCGACGAAGCAGTCGAGCTCCGGGAAAGCGGGCGGCTCACCTTCGCCGAGATAGGCCCAGAGGATGCCGCTCTTCTCCACCACGGGATAGGAGCGCTGCCGGATGTTCTGGCAGAGCTTCGAATCCTTCGGCTCTGCCGGGGTCTCGATGCACTGGCCGGTGGCGTCGAACAGCCAGCCATGGAAGGCGCAGCGCAGGCCGCCATCCTCTAACCGACCGAAGGCGAGATCGGCGCCGCGATGGGCGCAGTGCCGATCCATCAGGCCGTAGCGTCCGGTCTCGTCACGGAACAGCACCAGGTTCTCGCCGAGCAGCTTGACCGGGCGGATCGGGCGCGGTCCCTCGAGCTCGTCCACCAGCGCCGCCGGCTGCCAATAGCTCCGCATCAGTCTGCCGCAGGGATCCTTCGGCCCGGTGCGGGTGATCAGGTCGTTCTGCTCCTGGCTCATCATGGCAGTCGCGTCCTCAGTGGAGTGGCGATTGTTCGCCTATTGAACGAATGGGCGAATTATGACATGCCTTGCAAAGGCAGCAAGCACTATTTTGCAGGATTGTCCCATCACTATGCCCAAGCTGAAGCGGAGCGAGAGCGAGGAGCGCGCGACGGATTTCGTCGAGGCGCTCGATCGCGGCCTGCGCCTGCTGCAATGTTTCGGCACGAACACAGGTCCTATGACGCTGAGCGATCTTGCCCGCGCCGCCGATCTGCCGCGCGCCACCGCACGGCGCATCCTGTTCACGCTCCAGCGCGGCGGCTATGTCTCGGGCGATGGCAGGCTGTTCTCGCTGACCCCGCATGTGCTGACGCTGGCCGCGTCCTACCTGCGCTCCAACCAGCTCGTCGCCGTGCTGCAGCCCGTGCTCGATCGTGTCGCGGCCGCGGCGAACGAGATCTCCTCGCTCGCGGTGCTCGACGGCGACGACGTCGTGTTCATTGCGAGGGGCAGCCCGGCGCGGGTGTTCTCGGGCGGATTGGAGATCGGCTACGGTCTGCCTTCCTTTTGCACCTCGGTCGGCCGCGCCATGCTGGGCCAGCTTGACGATGCCGATCTTGCCGCGCGCCTGAAGGCGATGGCGCGCGAGGCGCTGACGCCGCAGACCCAGACCGACCCGAAGGCGCTGCTCGCGCGCATCGCCGCCGACCGCGCCCAAGGCTACTCACTCGTCGATCGCGAGGCCGAGCCGCATTTCCGCTCGATCTCGGTCCCCATCCGCCGTTACGACGGCGTCATCGTCGCCGCCATCAACATGGGCGCCCATGTCGACCGCGTGCCGGCGCAGGAATTGATCGAAAGATTCTTGCCGCTGTTGCGGGAGGGGGCGGACTCCGTCCGCTCGCAGCTCTTGTAGCTGCGTCCCGGCGCGAACGCGGCTGCGGTCGAACGTCAGGCTATCCCGGTAGCGGCTGTTCACCGACCTTGGGCCAATAGGTGCCAAAGCTCCAGAGCCCGCCCTCCGGATCGCGCGCGGCGAAATCGCGGCTGCCATAATCGGTCGTGCAGGGCTCCATCTCGATTGGCGCGCCTGCGGCTTTCACCTTCTCATAGAGCGCGTCGGGATCATCAACGGCCAGGTAGACGGCGTCCGTCCGCCGGCCGCCGATGTCACCGACCTGCTTGGCGTAGGCGTCGTCGCGATGCGAGCCCAGCATGAGGATCGACGATCCGAACGCCAGCTCGGCGTGAACGACCGTGCCCTCCTTGCGGTACACCACGCGTTCAGTGAAGCCGAGAACGTTCTTCAGCCAGGCGATCATCGCCTCCGCATCCTTGCAGCGCATGGTGTGGTAGAGGCGCGGTGCTTCGTGGCCGTTCGGCTGGTTCATGACATTCTCCAAGTTCGTGCAGGTCCCGGCAAGCGTGTTGCGACGCCGACGCTAGTCCGGATCAGAGCGGCCGGCTTGAACAAATGGGACCTGCCCGTGTCCGGCGCTGTCGAGGTGCTATCCCCCGCCGTCCCGCATCAGGCGCGGATCGACGACATCGAGCCGCGTGGCCCATGTGGTCGGCGTCTCGCCGCTGAAGATCCGGAAATCCCGGGCAAGATGCGCCTGATCCGCATAGCCTGCGTCCGCGGCGATTGCGGCCCAGCCGCCTGTGCCGTCCATCCGGGCCAGCGCGCAGGCCCGATGAAAGCGCAGCATCTGGGCCAGTGTCTTTGGCGGAACGCCGATCTCGTTGTGGAAGCGGCGCGTCAGATGCTTGCGGCTCCAGCCGATGTCGGAGGCGATGTCGGCGATCCTGACCGCGCCTGCGCGTTGCCAGAGCGTCTCCAGCGCGAAGGCCACCGCCGGCGAGGGCTCGTGCACGGCGCGGCGAAGCACGAACTGCTCCACGATCTCGAATCGCCGCTGCCAGCCGACCGCCTCGGCCACTCTTTCGCGGAGGTTCTCGGCATCCCGTCCCAGTATGTCGTCCAGGCCGACCATGCGCGCGGTCAGATCGGGCACGGCTCCCCCGAAGAAGCGATACGCCCCGAGCGGCGTGAAATCGACCTGGACGCATTCGGCATGGCCGTCGGATTCGATCAGGACCGGCCCGGGAAAGAGCCCTGCTGCGAAGCTCGGTCGCGCGTCGGCAGTCTCCGGCTGGTGGCCGAGCGCGATGCGAAACGGCGATCCCAGATTCACCAGCAGCGGCAGCGCAAGGGGCGCGGCATGCCGGAAGGCGGCCAGACCGAGGCCGTGTTCGCGGTAGAACGAGATGCTGGAGACCAGTCGCGCGAGGCGTGGCGAGGCAGATCGACGGATGACATCGGGACCTGCATCCATCGCGCTAGCGCCCCTCCGCTTCGCGCTCCATGTCGCGGCCCGACAGATCCTCGCCCTGCATGTTGGCGTAATCGCGCGCCATCTCGCGCATCAGGAATTTTGCCGGGACGTCGTGATAGCTGCCGCGGTCGTTGACGTATTGCATGTAGGCGCGGCCCGCGCCGTCGAAGGGATGCAGCAGCGCGTCGGTGTGGCCGTCGAAATCGAGCGGCGCCACCCCGACCTTGGCGCACAGCGTGTCGTTGAAGGTCGGCGTCGCCTTGCGCCAGGCGCCGTCGACATGCACCTCGGTGAAGCCGTGCCAGGTGAAGATGTCGGTGCCCATGCTCGCGCGCAGCTTCTCCGTGGTGAGATGGTTCTTCACGTCGGCAAAGCCGACCCGTGCGGGGATGCCGTGGACGCGGCAGGCGGCGGCATAGAGCGCGGCCTTGCCGACGCAATAGCCTTGCCCCGCGGCGAGCACGCTCGAGGCGCGAAAGGTCTCGGCGACGCGCATGCTGACATAGGGATTGTAGCGGATGCCGTCGCGCACCGCCTTGTAGAGCACGCTCGCCTTCTCGCGGGTATCGGCATCCGCGCGCACGGCGTCGGTCGCGAATTGCTGCACGCTGGGATGATCGCTGTCGATGTACTCGCCGGGATCGGTGTAGAGGCGGCGGATCGTTTCAGGGAGGATGTCGGTCATATTGCGAGCTTAGCAGGCGATCGCCGCGGAACTCAATTCACACGATACGGGTGCATGGTGCGCGTTCGACTTGCGCCGAGGCGCTGCCGCCATCTCACGGCCGGTTGCGCATCCAGTCGGCGAGACCGGACAGCGCCTTGTCGAGATCCTGCCGCGCGGCGGCGTCGGTGATCGTCTCCTCCATCGCGCCGCGCATGCAGAGCATCCAGGCATCGCGCTCGGCGTCGCCAACGGCGAAGCCGAAATGGCGCTGGCGCAGCCGCGGATGACCCTTCTCGGGGGTATAGAGGCGCGGTCCGCCGGTCCATTCGGTGAGATAGCGCTTCAACACGTCCCTGATCAGGCCGAGGTCGTCGGCATGCATGGCGCGGATCACCTTCGCCTCCGGCAGCGTCTCCATGCGATCGTAGAAGCGATCGACCAGGGCCTCGATCGCAGCGCTGCCGCCGATCCGCTCGAACATGGAGGTGGTGACGTCGGTGGAGGTCATCTCTACAGCGCCACGCTGCGCAGCCCGAAGCTGCGGGCCTCGTTCTGCAGCACCGGGCGCACCGCATCGATCAGCCGTGCCGCGGCCGCATCGACCGACAGCCCCGCTGTATCCACCACCGCGGTCGCGCGCGAATACAGCGGCTCGCGGCTGAGCAGGATGTTGCGCAGCTCCGCCATGGCGGAGCGGTCGTCGGCCATCGGGCGCAGATCGCCCTGACGGCGCACGCGGGCCATGTGCTCCTCGGGCTCGGCCTTGAGCCAGATCGTGTAGAACGAGGTCAGGATCTGGTCGAAGGTCAGTGGCTCCGAGACGATGCCGCCGCCGGTCGCCAGCACCATCAGCTCGTTGCGCGCCAAGAGCTGCTGCAGCGCCGCCTGCTCCATGCGGCGAAAGCCCTCCTGGCCGTAGAGCGCGATGATCTCGGCGACCGAGAGCCCGTTCTGCTGCTCGACCTCCTTGTTGAGCTCGACGAAGCTCCAGCCGATCTTCTTGGCCAGCATGCGTCCGAGCGTCGACTTGCCGGCGCCGCGCAGGCCGATCAGCGCGATGCCGCAGAACGGCGCGCGCCGCGGCGCGGTAGCGCTGCCCCCGGCGAGCAGATCCTTGGCTTGCGCGATCTGCGCCGGCGTCGCCTTGCGCAGGAGATCGCGAAACATCTGCCAGTCCGGTGTCGGCTCGGCCGAGGGGAGCAAATCTTCGAGATGCGCGCCCATCGCGTCGGAGACGCGGCGCAGCAGCACGATCGACACGTTGCCCTTGCCGCTTTCGAGCTGCGCGATGTAGCGCTCCGAGATCCCCGAGACCTTGGCGAGCACCTTGCGCGACATGCCGCGCAGCGCGCGCATGGTGCGCACGCGCTGGCCGAGCTGTTCGAGGAAGCGGGATTCGGCGTCGGGACTGTCGCTCATGAGCCTTCTTTACAGGGGTCCTGCGGCGCGTTTTAATGAAACATAGTGCCTGCTGGCATTGACAGCAAGCCGACGCGGTGTCTTTCTATGAATTATAATTCTAAATTCGGGGGAGATGTCCGTGAGCGAGGGATCCTACAACGCGGTGACCTGGCTGCTCGACCGTAATGTCGCCGAAGGCCGCGGCAACAAGCTGGCCTTCGACGACACCGTCTCGCGGCTCACCTACGGCGAGCTCCAGCAACAGACCCGGCGTGCCGCCAACATGCTGCGCCGGCTCGGCGTCCGCCGCGAGGAGCGTGTGGCGATGATCATGCTGGATATGGTCGATTTTCCGGTCGTGTTCCTGGGCGCGATCCGCGCCGGCATCGTGCCGGTGCCGCTCAACACGCTGCTGACGGCGGACCAATACGCCTACATCCTCGCCGACTGCCGGGCGCGCGTGCTGTTCGTGTCCGAGGCGCTCTATCCCGTCATCAGGGACGTCGTCGGCCGCATGCCGGATCTCGAGCATGTCGTGGTCTCCGGCGCCAAGCAGAACGGCCACAAGCAACTCGCGGAAGAAATCGCCGGCGAGAGCGACCAGTTCACCACCGCCGCGACGCATCCGGACGAGCCGGCGTTCTGGCTCTACTCGTCGGGCTCGACCGGCATGCCCAAGGGCGTGCGCCATATTCATTCCAATTTGCAGGCGACCGCCGACACCTACGCCCGGCAGGTGCTCGGCATCCGCGAGAGCGATGTGTGCTTGTCGGCCGCAAAGCTGTTCTTCGCCTATGGCCTCGGCAATGCGCTGACCTTCCCGATGTCGGTCGGCGCCAGCGTGATCCTCAACAGCGAGCGGCCGACGCCGGCGCGCATGTTCGACCTGATGAACCGCTACAATCCCTCGATCTTCTACGGCGTGCCGACCTTGTTCGCGGCGATGCTCAACGACGAGACCATGAAGGCCGAGCGCGGCGGCAAGGCCCTGCGCATCTGCACCTCGGCCGGCGAGGCGCTGCCGGAATCGGTCGGCAACAACTGGAAGGCGCGGTTCGGCGTCGACATCCTCGATGGCGTCGGCTCGACCGAGCTGTTGCACATCTTCCTGTCGAACGCGCCCGGCGACATCAAATACGGCTCCTCGGGCAAGCCGGTGCCGGGCTATGCGGTGCGGCTCGTCAACGAAGCCGGGCAGGACGTCGCCGACGGCGAGGTCGGCGAACTCCTGGTCGACGCGCCCTCGGCCGGCGAGGGCTACTGGAATCAGCGCCACAAGAGCCGCCGCACCTTCGAGGGGCCCTGGACCCGCACCGGCGACAAATATGTCCGCGACTCGGATGGCCGCTACACCTTCTGCGGCCGCGCCGACGACATGTTCAAGGTCTCCGGCATCTGGGTCTCACCGTTCGAGGTCGAGAGCGCGCTGATCACGCATCCCGCCGTGCTGGAAGCCGCCGTGATACCGGAAGCCGATCCGGAAGGCCTCCTGAAACCGAAGGCCTTCGTGGTGCTGCGCCCGGGCGCCAAGACCACGGATTTGCAGGAGACGCTCAAGGAGCACGTCAAGCACAAGATCGGCCCGTGGAAATATCCGCGCTGGATCGACGTGGTGGACTCGCTGCCGAAGACCGCGACCGGAAAGATCCAGCGCTTCAAGCTGCGGGAAGGCGCGAATTGATGGTGCAGGCAGCGGGCTCGCTTGCTGATCCTCCCCTGGAGGGGGTGGGCATCTCGGTCTTGGCAGAAATGGGACTTCAATCATGACCAATCTCACCCCCACCGGCTTCCTCGACATCGATGGCGCCAGCCTCGAATACAAATGGCTCGCGCCGCAATCTGCCGATGCGCCGACCATCGTCATGCTGCATGAGGGCCTCGGCTCGGTTGGGCTCTGGGGCGATTTCCCGGAGAAGCTGCAGCAGGCGACCGGCGCCGGCGTCTTCCTCTACTCGCGCGCAGGCTATGGCCAGTCGAGCCCGGTGGCGCTGCCGCGACCGCTCGACTACATGCAGCGCGAGGCGCTGGACGTGCTGCCGAAACTGCTCGACTTGATCGGCTTCAAGCGCGGTCTCCTGCTCGGCCATTCCGACGGCGCCTCGATCGCGACGATCTATGCCGGGGCGCATCAGGATCATCGCCTGAACGGTCTCGTGCTGATCGCGCCGCATTTCATCGTCGAGGACATCTCGATCGAATCCATCGCCGCGATCAAGACGACTTTTGAGACCACGGACCTGAAGGCGAAGCTGGCGCGCTGGCACAAGGACGTCGACAACGCCTTCTACGGCTGGAACGGCGCCTGGCTCGATCCGAAGTTCCGCGACTGGGACATCTCGGACTACCTGGCCTATATCCGCGTCCCCATCATGGTCGTGCAGGGCGCGGAGGACCAATACGGCACCCTGCGTCAGGCCGAGATCGCGGAGGACGAGTGCTACTGCCCGGTCGATTTGAACGTCATCCCAAACGCAGGACATTCCCCGCATCGCGAGGCCCCGGCGGCGACGCTCGAAGCGGTCGAGCAATTCGCGCAAGCGGCGCTCCGCGATGACCAGGGCCTGCAAGGGCGCGCCGCGTGACGGCAGCAAAGAACGGCTGCGCATGAAACAAAATGCATGTAAGCCCCGTTAAGGGCTAGACGCGTTCAAAAATATGCACTATTGTGCATCTAACGCTGCGGCGAAAATGCATAATCAAGCTCAGGGATGACCCATGGCCGGGGAAGATCGGCGCCTCGCAGGCGGCGCGACATTCATCGATTTCCAGACCGAACCGTCCCGCTACAAGCACTGGAAGCTCGCGGTCGAGGGCGGCATCGCGACGCTGACCATGGACGTCGACGAGAATGGCGGCCTGTTCGAGGGCTACCTGCTCAAGCTCAATTCCTACGATCTCGGCGTCGATATCGAGCTCGCTGACGCGCTGCAGCGGCTTCGCTTCGAGCACCCGGAAGTGAAAGTCGTGGTGATGCGCTCGGCCAAGAACCGCGTGTTCTGCGCCGGCGCCAATATCCGCATGCTGGCGGGCTCGACCCACGCTCACAAAGTCAATTTCTGCAAGTTCACCAACGAGACCCGCAACGGCATGGAAGATTCCTCGGAGAATTCCGGCCAGCGCTTCATCACCGTGGTGAACGGCTCGGCCGCCGGCGGCGGCTATGAGCTCGCGCTTGCGACCGACCACATCATCCTGGCCGACGACGGCTCCTCCGCCGTGGCGCTGCCCGAAGTGCCGCTGCTCGCGGTGCTGCCGGGCACTGGCGGCCTCACCCGCGTCGTCGACAAGCGCAAGGTGCGCCGCGACCACGCCGATTTCTTCTGCACCATCGAGGAAGGCGTCAAGGGCAAGCGCGCCGTGCAATGGCGCCTCGTCGACGAGATCGCGCCGAACTCCAAGCTCGAGGCCAAGATTGCGGAGCGCGCCAAGGAGTTCGCGGCCGCTTCGACGCGCACGGGCAGCGGCAAGGGCATCGCGCTGACGCCGCTCCAGCGCGTGATCGACCAAAACAGCATCCGCTACGGCTTCGTCACCGTCGACATCGATCGCGCGGCGCGCATCGCCACCATCTCGATCAGGGCGCCGGAGGCCGCGCCGCCCGCCGACATCGACGGCATGATGGCGCAGGGCGCCGCGTTCTGGCCGTTGCAAGTCGCGCGCGAGCTCGACGACGCCATCCTGCATCTGCGCATCAACGAGCTCGAGATCGCCATGCTGGTGTTCAAGAGCCATGGCGATCGCGCCCATGTGCTCGCGCACGACGCCTTCCTCGAAGCCAACAAGGCGCACTGGCTGGTCAACGAGATCAGGCATTACTGGAAGCGCGTGCTCAAGCGCATCGACGTCACCTCGCGCACGCTGGTGACGCTGGTCGAGCCCGGCTCCTGCTTTGCCGGCACACTGGCCGAGCTCGTGTTCGCCGCCGACCGCTCCTACATGCTGATCGGCACGCGCCAGGGCGACAATCGCCCGCCGCCGTCGATCGAGCTGTCCGCCATGAATTTCGGCCCCTATCCGATGAGCCACGGCCTGACGCGGCTGCAATCGCGCTTCCAGGCCGATCCCTCCGATGTCGAGCGCGCGGAAGCGACGCTCGGCACCAGCCTCGACGCCCAGCAGGCCGAGGAGCTCGGCCTCGTCACCTTCGCGCTCGACGACATCGATTGGGACGACGAGGTTCGCGTGTTCCTCGAGGAGCGCGCCAGCTTCTCGCCCGACAGCCTCACCGGCATGGAGGCGAGCCTGCGCTTCGTCGGCCCCGAGACCATGGAATCGAAGATCTTCTCGCGCCTCACCGCATGGCAGAACTGGATCTTCCAGCGCCCCAACGCCGTCGGCGAGGAAGGCGCGCTGCGCCGCTACGGCAGCGGCCAGAAGCCGAAATTCGATATGACGCGAGTCTAGCGACGATCGTGTCCCGGGCGCGCTGCGGCATGCAATGCCGCTGCGCAGAACCGGGACCCAGACGGACCGAACAATAGGTCCCGGCTCAGCAGTGCAGCACTTCGCGCCGCACTGCGTCCGGGACACGAGACCGGAGCAAGGAGCACGGCCATGAACATGAACATCATGAACGTCGACTACTCGACCAAGATTCCGAACAACGTCAACCTCGCCGAAGACCGCCAGGTGCTCAAGGCGCTGGAAGGCTGGCATCCCGGTTACATGGATTGGTGGAGCGACATGGGGCCGGAAGGCTTCCAGGAATCGCTGGTGTACTTGCGCACCGCGTACTCCGTCGATCCGCGCGGCTGGGCCAAGTTCGATTACGTCCGCATGCCCGAATATCGCTGGGGCATCCTGCTCGCGCCGCAGGAAGAGAACCGCGTCGTGCCGTTCGGTGAGCACTACGGCGAGCCGGCCTGGCAGGAAGTCCCCGGCGAGCATCGGGCCATGCTGCGCCGCCTGATCGTGATCCAGGGCGACACCGAGCCGGCTTCGGTCGAGCAGCAGCGCCATCTCGGCAAGACCGCGCCCTCGCTCTACGACATGCGCAACCTGTTCCAGGTCAACGTCGAGGAAGGCCGCCATCTCTGGGCGATGGTCTATCTGCTGCAGAAATATTTCGGCCGCGACGGCCGCGAGGAGGCGGACGATTTGCTGCGCCGCCGCTCCGGCGATGCCGATGCGCCGCGCATGCTGGGTGCCTTCAACGAAGCGACGCCGGACTGGCTGTCCTTCTTCATGTTCACCTATTTCACCGATCGCGACGGCAAGATGCAGCTGCACAGCCTCGCGCAATCCGGCTTCGATCCGCTGTCGCGCACCTGCCGCTTCATGCTGACCGAGGAAGCGCACCACATGTTCGTCGGCGAGACCGGCATCACCCGCGTCGTGCAGCGCACCTGCGATGCGATGCGCGCGGCCGGCATCACCGATCCCACCGACATCGCCAAGGTTCGTGCGCTCGGGGTGATCGACCTGCCGACCATCCAGAAGAAGCTGAACCTGCACTACACGCTGTCGCTCGACCTGTTCGGCTCGGAGGTCTCGACCAACGCGGCCAACGCCTTCAACGCCGGCATCAAGGGCCGCTATCACGAGACCCAGATCGAGGACGACCACCAGCTCAAGAACGCCACCTATCCGGTGCTGAAGTTCATCAACGGGGAGATCAAGCTGGTCGACGAGCCGGCGCTGACCGCGCTCAACATGCGCCTGCGCGACGATTACAGCCAGGACTGCGTCAAGGGCATGCTGCGCTGGAACAAGGTGATCTCGACCGCCGGCTACGACTTCAAGCTGACGCTGCCCAACGTCGCCTTCCACCGCCACATCGGCGAGTTCAAGGACGTGCACGCCACGCCCGACGGCATCCTGATCGATGATGCCACCTGGGCCCGGCGCAAGGACGAGTGGCTGCCCTCGGCCAGCGACGGCGACTTCATCACTTCCTTGATGCAGCCCGTCACCGAGACCGGCAAGTACGCCTCCTGGATCTCGCCGCCCAAGGTCGGCATCGACAACAAGCCCGGCGATTTCGAATACGTGAAGATCGAGTCGTAGGACGTCAGGGGTTGGTCCTCGCGCCACACCAAAGGTGTCATCACCCGCGAAAGCGGGTGATCCAGTACTCCGCGGCAGCAGCGATTAAAGCCGATAGGCCGCGGCGTAGTGGACGCCCCGCCTTCGCGGGGCATCGCGCCTGGAGACGATCGGCGGCAACCGTCCCCGATCGACGGATCATCAAACCGTCAAAAGAAAAGCCCCGTGCGGTGCCCGGGCTTTGTTGTCCGCGAGCGTCTTCAGATCAGTAGCGGGCGACGACCGGGCCGCCGAAGTTATAGTTGATGCGGGCGGTGACCACATCGACATCTTGACGGATGGTGTCGCTACGCGAAGGCCCTGCAAACGGCGGCACAAAGTTGAAGCTGATGTCGCGCTTGCCCATGAACAGGTGATTGTATTCGACCGCGAGCGACCAGTTCGGGGCGAAGCCATATTCGATGCCGGTCCCAACGGCGGCGCCCCAGCGGGTCTCGCTCGCACGATCGAACACGGCGCCGGTCGGGATGTCGATACCCTCATACTTGTCGTGGGCGACAGCGGCGCCGCCCTTCACGTACCAAAGTACATTGTTCCAGGCGTAGCCGACCTGACCGGTGAACAGGCCGAAGGCGTCAACCTTGCTGCGGTTGATCTGGCCCGAGGGGGCGGGAAATACCAAGCTGGTATTGGACCCTTTGAAATCGGCCCAGTTGCCTTGCGCCTCAAGACCGAAAACCCAGTTGGTCGCCTGCCAACGATAGCCGATCTGGCCACCAACCGTGCCGCCGGTCGCATCGTGGCATCCTTCGGTCGCGACCGGGCGGGGAGCGCCGAGCACGGAGAACATGTCCCAGCACTTGCGAGCCCAGCCGCCGCCGCCATTGGCGCCGACATAGAAGCCGGTCCAGTTGTAGGCGGCAGTGACCGGGACTGGCGCCTTGGTGTAGGGCCGGGCTGCCAGATCCGCCGCAACAGCCGATCCAGTGAGTGCCGCCGAAGCGGCGAGCGTGGCAATAACCTTCATCGTATTGGCAATCCCAGTCGTGCAGATTGGTTCGCAGAATACTTGCTCCCGGTTGAATTGCTGTCACTGGAACAACACAGCGAGTGCAAAAGGGGATGCTGCATCCGATGAGAGCAGCCCTCCGTCGTGGCGGCTCTTTCGTCCTCGGCTTTTGGCGACGGAGACTTTTGTCAAGCGCGCCATAGATGCGCCTGCGCGACGATTAAAGCCAGGACTGCGTCAAGGGCATGCTGCGCTGGAACAAGGTGATCTCGACCGCCGGCTACGACTTCAAGCTGACGCTGCCCCACGTCGCCTTCCACCGACAGATCGGCCAGTTAAAGGACATGCCTCGCGCCACACAAATGGTGTCATCACCCGCGGTAGCGGGTGATCCAGTACTCCGCGCCGCGGCGTACTGGATGCCCCGCCTTCGCGGGGCATGACAGCGAGTGCGTGGCGACAGCGGAGCGTAAGCAGCTTGCGCCTACCCCGCGATCTCCAGCCCCGCATTCGCGTACACCACGCCGCCGTCGACCGCGATGGTGTTGCCGACGACGTAATCGCCCGCGCGCGAGGCGAGATAGATCGCCACCCCCGCCATGTCCTCGTCGCTTCCGATCCGCCGCGCCGGAATGCGCTGGGCGACCTCGTCGCCGTGGTCGCGCGCGGCCCGGTTCATGTCGGACTTGAAGGCGCCCGGCGCGATCGCGGTGACGTTGATGTTGTCCTTGATCAGCTTGGTCGCCAGGCGCCGCGTCAGGTGGATCACCGCGGCCTTGCTGGCGGCATAGGAATAGGTCTCGCCCGGGTTGACGAAGATGCCGTCGACCGAGGCGATGTTGATCACCTTGGCCGGACGTTCCGCGCTTGCGGCCGCGCGCAGCGGCTTCGCCAGCGCCTTGGTCAGGAAGAACAGCGACTTGACGTTGAGGTCCATCACCTTGTCCCAGCCGCTTTCGGGAAATTCGTCGAACTCCGCGCCCCAGGCCGCGCCGGCATTGTTGACGAGGATGTCGAGCTTCGGCTCCAGCTTGATGATCTCGGAAGCCAGCCGGTCGCAGCCTTCGACGGTGGAGATGTCGATCGGCAGCGCGATGCACTCGCCGTCATATTGCGCGGTGAGCTCCTTGGCGGTCGCCTCGCACGGCCCGGCCTTGCGCGCAGTGATGTAGACCTTGGCGGCGCCGGCGTCGAGAAATCCCGCCGCGATCATCTTGCCGATGCCGCGCGAGCCGCCGGTCACCAGCGCGACGCGGCCTTTGAGCGAGAACAGGTCGTTGAACATGAGGCCTCCCTTGGTTGGCGCTGTTTTGGGCGGGGCGGCAAGGGGAGTCAAGCAAGGCTGGATGCGAGTGTGACGCGACGCCAGTGCCGGTTACTCGGTGTCGTCCCGGATCTGCGCGTGCTTGTCCGGGACGACAGCGGAGATTGGAATGGCGCTTACGCCGCGGCGATCCGGCGGAAACCGTTCCACATCGCGGTCGCGGCGCCCGAGGTCAGCACCGGCAGGATCCGCGCGTCCTGGTAATTGCCGTTGAGCGAGACGCGCGGCAGCGCCGTCATCTGGCCGGCATTTTCGGCAAACAGCATGCCGGGCCGCGTCGTCACCGCGGTCTTGAAGCCGGCCGTCGCAGCCATGCCGAATTCGCGCGTCCCGGCGGCCTCGCGGTCGCCATAGGGATAGGCGAGATGCAGCACGGGACGTTCCAGCGCCTGCTCGATCCGCGCGCGGCTCACGGCCAGCTCCTGTGCGGCGATGTCTTCCGCCAGCTTGGCGAGGTTGCAATGGCTGACGCTATGGGCGCCGATCGTGACCAGCGGATCGGCGGCAAATGTCTTCAGCTCGGGCCAGGACAGGCAGAGGCTGCGGCACAGCGCGGCCATGTCGACGTCATGCGCCGCGCAGAGCGCCTCGATCTCCCGCGCCAGATCATGCTCGCCCGGCAGCGCGCGCAGCCAGTCGTGCAGGCGGTCGAACGCGGCCTGCTTGGCCGCGGGCGTCGTCGCATCGAGCCGCAGCGCGGAATGGCCGATCCTGATGTCGATCTGCTCGGCCTTGGCGATCACGGCCTCCAGCGCCGTCCACCACAGCCGTCCGGTGCCTTCGGCAAAATCGCTCGCGACATAGACCGTCATCGGCGCGTCAAATTCGCGCAGCACCGGCAGCGCGTGGTCCAGATTGTCGCGGTAGCCGTCGTCGAAGGTGAAGGCGGCGAAGCGGCGGTCGAAGCGGCCCTGCACCAGCCGCTCATACAGCTCGTCCATGGTGACGATGTCGACGTCGATCGAGCGCAAATGGCACAGCGTGGCGCGCAGGAATTCGGGGGTGACCTCGAGATGCCGGTTCGGCTGGAACGCGGCCTCGCGGGCCGGCCGCACGTGGTGCAGCATGAAAATGGCGCCGACGCCCGACAAAAGCGGGCGCAGCAGATGGTGCGCCCCGCTGAAATAAAGTGCTCCCAGCCCGGCGCGGATGACGTTGTTACGTAGTTGTTTCATGACCCGTCGGCGGACTCTGGCATTCCGTCCTCAACTTACGGAAGAACCCTTGAAGAAAAAGTTATTCCGATTGTCTGATCCGTGCTTCCGGAAGGGCGCCATTTCCGGTTTGACAGCCTGCCAAGGGTTTGTTTTGTCTCCGGTTCCAGAGTTCGGGTCGTCGAATGCAGAAGCTTTTCAGGTGGGCCAGCAAATGGTGGCTGGGGCTGATTCCCCTGGCCGTCATGTGGGGATTTGCGGCCTGGAATAACACCTTACCGGTGGAGGCCGACCTGTCGGCCCGCAGCTCGGCCGCGCTGAAGGGGACCGTTCTGGACAAGACCCGGATCGCGGTCGATGGCCGCGACGTCAGCCTGGTCGCGGACGCCTTCTCCGAGGAGGGGCGCCGCGACGCCGTGACGGCGGTCGAGACCGTCCCGGGCGTGCGCCTGGTCGACGACCGGACCCGGCTCGTTCCGGAGGCCCAGCCGTTCGTCTGGAACGCCGAGCGCGACGTGGTGCGGGTGACGCTGTCGGGCTCCGCGCCGCTGCCGTCGATCAAGGGCCGGCTGACCGAGGCGGCCCGCAAGGAGGTCGGCGGCGCCGAGGTTGCCGACCAGATGGGGCTGGCGCGCGGTGCGCCGCCCCGGTTCGAAGCCGCCGCGATGCTGCTGCTCGACCAGATCGGCAAGCTGAAGGACGGCAAGATCACGATCACGGATACCAAGGTCAATCTGTCGGGCATGGCGCGCGAGCTCGGCGGCCGCGAGGCGATCGCGGCTGCGCTGAAGAACCTGCCCGAGGGCTTTTCCGTCGCCGCCAACGACGTCAAGGCGCCGCCCTACATCTTCCAGGCCTACAAGGATCCGGTCGCGGCGACCGTGACGCTGACCGGCTACGTCCCCGACAACAACGTGCATGCGGCAATCGCCACCAGCGCCGCGCGAAAGTTCTTCACCGAGAAGGTGGTCGACAATCTCAAGGCCAGCATCGGCGCCCCCGGCTCCTTCAACACGGCCGTGGTCGCCGCGCTCGGCGCCCTGTCGCGGCTGTCGACCGGCACGCTCGTCGTGTCCGATCGCGAGGTGAAGCTGTCGGGCGATGCGCTCTACGAGGGTGCCGCCAACGACATCCGCGCAGGCCTCGGCAAGGACTTCCCCAAGCACTGGCAGTACAAGCCGGAGATCACCGTGAAGCCTGCGGCAGGGCCGGTCGACGGCACCGTGTGCCAGCAATTGTTCACGGACATCCTGGCCAAGGGCAAGATCCGCTTCGCAGCCAAGCGCGCCGACATCGATCCGGATTCCGCTGGCATCCTCGATCATCTGATCGAGACGGCGCTGCGCTGTCCCAATACCAATATCGAGGTGGCCGGGCACACCGACGCCGACGGCGAGGACGGCTTCAACCGGGCGCTCTCGGAGAAGCGCGCCCAGGCGGTGATCGACTATCTGGTCAAGGCCGGCCTCAACGCCAGCCGCTTCACCGCGGTCGGCCATGGCAGCACGCAGCCGGTCGCCGGCAACGATACCGACGACGGCAAGGCGCAGAACCGCCGCATCGAATTTCTGGTGAGGTGACGATGCCCTATCTCGTCTCGTTCCATCTGGGTTGGCTGATCGGCTCGGTGCTGCTGGGCTTCTGCATGGGCTGGATCTCGGTGGTCCAGCGCGGCAACGGCACCTCGAAGGTGACCGCGCGCTGGCTCGCCGCGCTCGTCGCCGCCTTGGTCGCGGCCTCGTTCGCCCATGTGGTCCCGGGCCGCTTCGGCTACTGGCTCGACCTCGGCCTGATCATGTTCGCCTGTTACCTGGTCGGCTGCACCATCGGGGCCTGGCTGCGCGACCGCGTGGTCGCGCGCAGCATGCGGGCCGGCTGAGGCTCCGCCACCAAGCCCACCTTTGTCCCGGCACGGGTCCCAAGCGCTCGGAAATGTCAGTGCTTGATATCAATACGTACGTACGTATTATATCGCCATGCCCAAACCTTCCCTCAAAGACGCCATCCTCGACGCCGGCCTCAAGGTCATGTTCCGGAGCGGCTATCACGGCACCAGCGTGCGCGATGTCACCGCCGCCGCGGGCGCGCCACAGGGGTCCTTCACCAATCATTTCCGCTCCAAGGAAGTGTTC
The DNA here is from genome assembly GCF_024585125.1 of Bradyrhizobium sp. WBOS08. Classification (NCBI taxonomy): domain Bacteria; kingdom Pseudomonadati; phylum Pseudomonadota; class Alphaproteobacteria; order Hyphomicrobiales; family Nitrobacteraceae; genus Bradyrhizobium; species Bradyrhizobium sp. WBOS08. Next base: position 3,041,365 of record NZ_CP028988.1, read on the forward strand.
GCCGCGGAGGTGCTCGATCGCTATTTCGAGATCACGAAAGGATTGGTCGCGGAGGCCCTTGAAGACGGCTCGCTGACCCCGCGGGCCCGGCTCAAGCGCTATCTCGATATCATTACCGGACGGCTCGAAGCCGACGGCTACGGGCGCGGCTGCCTGATCGGCGATCTCAGTCTGGAAGCCGCTGGGAGCAGCGAGATGCTGCGCGCCCGCCTTGCCGAAATCTTCGCCGAGTGGCGCATGCCCTTCGCCGCCTGCATCCACGAGGCGCAGACAAGCGGCGAGATCGATTCCGAATTCGCGCCCGAGGAGCTTGCCGACTTCCTGCTCGCGTCCTGGCAGGGCGCGATCCTGCGCATGAAGGTCGACCGCACGCCCCAGGCGCTCGAGCGCTTCAAGACCATCGCATTCAAGACCGTCTTCAAGGAGCCGACATGAGCCAGCAAGCCGAGATTCAGATCCGCAACGCGTCCGTGCTGGGAAGCACGATGGCCTATCGCGAGACGGGTGCGCAGGGCGCGCCGGTCGCGCTTTTCCTGCACGGCAATCCGACCTCGTCGCACATCTGGCGAAACATCCTGCCGTTGGTGGCGCCGGTGGCGCATTGCATTGCGCCCGATCTCATCGGCTTCGGCCGGTCCGGCAAACCCGACATCGCCTACCGCTTCGTCGACCATGTGCGTTATCTCGACGCGCTGATCGAGCAGCTCGGCATCTCCTCCGCCTATCTCGTCGCGCAGGATTGGGGGACCGCGCTCGCATTTCATCTCGCTGCGCGCCGGCCGGACTTCGTGCGCGGTCTTGCCTTCATGGAGTTCATCCGGCCGATGCCGACCTGGCAGGATTTCCACCAGGTCGAGGCAGCGCGCGAGACCTTCCGCAAATTCAGGACGCCGGGCGAGGGCGAGGCCATGATCCTGGAGGCGAACGCCTTCGTCGAACGCGTGCTGCCTGGCGGCATCATGCGCACTCTGAGCGAAGACGAGATGGCGCCTTACCGCGCGCCCTTTCCGACGCCGGAGAGCCGCCGTCCGGTCCTGGAATTCCCGCGGGAGCTGCCGATCGCGGGCGAGCCCGCCGACGTCTATCAGGCGCTGCAAGCAGCTCATGCTTCGCTGAAGGCGTCCTCCTATCCGAAGTTGCTGTTCGCGGGCGAGCCGGGCGCGGTGGTCGCTCCCGCCTTTGCCGAGGCGTTCGCGGCCTCGCTCCAGCACTGCGCGCTCGTCCGCCTCGGGCCCGGCCGGCACTACCTGCAGGAGGATCATCCCGACGCGATCGGTCGTTCGGTGGCCGGTTGGATTGCCGGCATCGAGGCAATGCTTCCACAGCTTGCGGCCTGACGGAGGACGGGGATGTCGGACCTGACCATCATCTATTGCCGCCCGTGCGGCTATGAGAAGCGCGCCAAGGAGGCGGCCGCTGCGTTGCACCGGCAGCTGGGGCTGGACGCCGACCTCGTCCCCGGCAAGGGCGGCGTCTTCCAGGTCAAGCTCGGCGACCGCATCGTCGCCAGCCGCAGCAAAGGCTATTTTCCTGACGGCGACGACATCGTCGCTGCCGTCAGCGCCGCGCGGGGCTGAGCCTCAGGAGGGTTTTCGCGATGTCCATGGTCTGGGCCGACGATCTCGCCGGCATCGACTGGGGCGAGCTATCCGAGCTCTATCGGATCGCCCCGCTCGGCAACAAGGCGCCGGCCGATCTTGCGCTGGTATTCGGCAACAGCATGTTTCGCGCCTTCGCCATCGAGGACGGCCGCATCGTCGGAGCGGGGCGCGTGCTGGCCGACGGCCGCGACTGCGCCTATCTCTGCGATATCGCCGTCCACCCGGACCGCCAGGGGCAGGGTCTTGGCCGCGGAATTATCGAACGTCTGCTTGTGCGTTGCCGCGGCCATCGCAAGATCATCCTCTATGCGGTGCCCGGCAAGGAAGGCTTTTACGAACGCCTCGGCTTCCGGCGGATGACGACCGCCATGGCGATCTTCGACGATCAGGCCGGCGCCTATCGCCGCGGCTATCTGACCGCCCCTTGAGGGGGCACGGCCCCGCGACCTTCCGGCGCATCGGCAGACCGTGAAGGCGGTCCGGAGCCGCCCTTTCAACAGGCGGCGCCGTCCATAGATTGACGTCAGCCTAAGGCGTGACGGAACATTGTGCGGCCGAAATCATCAAAACTTCATGGCCTCTGCGCAGGATCGCCAGGAAGATTCGCGTCAAGCCTTGCCGCTAGAGGCGCCAAAACCCCGCATCAGGAGCCAGGACCCTGCCTAAAATATTGAAGGCACGTGTTTTTGTTCGAATTGGCGAATTCCACTCCGCCCCAAAACGCGCTAGTGGAGGGGCAGGGGGCATGCGCGATGCCGGAGCCGGCGGCGAGGGGTCGTCGCGTGCCTGTATGCCGTCCGCCTGTCCGCCGGCCGTTCTGGCCGCTGAAGCGTTGTTCGAGGTCTAGATGCTGGAAGCCATACGCAGGGCGACGTCGTTTCTGCGCGAGAAGCAAGTCCTGCATAAGCTTGGCGTTGTGATCAGCGTCGCGGTCATCGGCATCGCCTGCTATGTGCTCTACCACATGCTGCGCGGCATCGACTTCAACGAGGTCCTCGAGGCGATCAAGAGCACCGAGCCGACCCAGATTGCGATGGCGGCGCTGTTCGTCGCCGCGGGCTATTTCACCCTGACCTTCTACGACCTGTTCGCCGTGCGCGCGATCGGCCGCGACCATGTGCCCTACCGCATCAACGCGCTCGCCGCCTTCACCTCCTATTCGATCGGCCACAATGTCGGCGCCTCCGTCTTCACCGGCGGCGCGGTGCGCTATCGCATCTATTCGGCCTATGGGCTGAATGCGATCGACGTCGCCAAGATCTGCTTTCTCGCCGGCCTGACCTTTTGGCTCGGCAATGCCGCCGTGCTTGGCCTGGGCATCGCCTATCACCCCGAGGCCGCCGCCTCGATCGACCAGCTGCCGCCGTGGCTGAACCGGACGCTGGCGTTGATGCTCATCGCAGGCCTGGTCGGTTACGTGGTCTGGGTCTGGACCCAGCCGCGCGTGGTCGGCCGCGGGCCCTGGACCGTGGTGCTGCCGGGCGGCCCGCTGACGCTGCTCCAGATCGCGATCGGCATCATCGATCTCGGCTTCTGTGCGCTGGCGATGTACGTGCTGGTCCCTGACGAGCCCAATGTCGGCTTCGTGGTGGTCGCGGTGATCTTCGTGTCGGCGACGCTGCTCGGCTTCGCCAGCCATTCGCCCGGCGGGCTCGGTGTGTTCGACGCCGCCATGCTGGTCGGCCTTTGGCAGATGGACCGCGAGGAGCTGCTCGGCGGCATGCTGCTGTTCCGGGTGCTCTATTATCTGTCCCCGTTCGTCATCTCTGTAATCTTGCTGACGTTTCGTGAAGTTATCATCGGCGCACGATCGAAGCGCCTGCAGCAGGCAGCGCTCAAGCTCGATCCCGGTCCGGCGCGCGAAGCCGCTTATGTGAGAGAGCGTAGCGACAGCGGCGCCTGACGGCGCCAAGCTTTGAGACAAGCTCCCAGGAGAAGTCCGCCCCGATGGCGATCGACGCCCCATCTTCTCCCTCCGCCCAGCCCTGGTCCGACCGGCTGCGGCACTCGACGATCATCCTGATCGCTGCGGCGCTGGCGCTGTCCGTCGTGGTCTCGCTCGGCGAATTGTCGGCGCTGCACGCCATTGCGGTGTTCCTCTGCATCGCCGCCGCGGCGCTGATCCCGTGGCGCCTGCATGATCCCGCCGCTTCGCGCGACGACGTCGGGCGCATCAACCCGGTCGAGAGCGCGGCGGTGGCCGCGGTGGTCTCCGGCATGCCGGATCCGGCGGTGCTGCTCGACCGCGCCGGCCGCGTCATCCACCTCAATGCGGCCGCCGCCCAGCTCGCGCCGGCGCTGCGCCGGAACGAGCTCGCCCAGTTCGCGCTACGCTCGCCCGAGATCATCACGGCGCTGCGCGAGGCGATCGCGACCACCGAGCCGCGGCGCGCGACCTATCTCGATCATGTCCCGGTCGATCGCTGGATGGAGCTCATGATCACGCCGGTGCCGGTGCCGACCAGCTTCGGCGGCGCCGACAAATGCATGCTGATGACCTTTCACGACCAGACGCCGCTGCGCCGGGTCGAGGAGATGCGGGCCGATTTCGTCGCCAATGCCAGCCACGAGCTGCGCACGCCGCTGGCCGCGCTGTCGGGCTTCATCGACACGCTGCAGGGGCAGGCCAAGGACGATCCCAAGGCGCGCGAGCGCTTCCTCGGCATCATGCATAACCAGGCCACCCGCATGGCGCGCCTGATCGACGATCTGCTGTCGCTGTCGCGGGTCGAGCTGTCGGCCCATGTCCGGCCCGACACCCTGGTCGATCTCCTGCCGATCATCCGCCAGGTCGCCGACGGGCTCGAGCCGCTGGCGCGCGAGCGCCAGGTCGCGGTCGAGATCCATTTGCCGGACAGCCCGGTGATGATCGCCGGCGACCGCGAGGAGCTGCTCCGCCTGTTCGAGAATCTGATCGAGAACGCCCTCAAATACGGCGCCTCGGGCGGACGTGTCATCGTGTCGCTGACCTCGGGCGCGGCCGCTGACGGAACTCAGGAAATCCGGATCATGGTCCGCGATTTCGGCCCCGGCATCGCGCCCGAGCATCTGCCGCGGCTGACCGAGCGGTTCTACCGCGTGGACGTCGGCGACAGCCGTTCGCAGGGCGGCACCGGGCTCGGATTATCGCTGGTGAAACATATTCTTAACCGCCATCGCGGCCGGCTCCTGATCGAAAGCGTGCCCCGGCAGGGCGCCACTTTCACCGCCTGTTTTCCCCAGATCAAGGCTGCCGTGGCAGCTTGAAATCCAAGCAATATCAATTGCTTGCCTGTGTCATCCAGCTGTCACGAAACCTTCGTAAAAGCACAGCCGACCGCTCCTACACGGGGCGGCGCGGGGAGCGCGATCGGGCGCGGATGGCGCTTCGCTCCCCCCAATGGAGACCAGCATGAATTTCCTCAAGACGATCGTCGCTGCCGGCTTGGTCGCCGCATCGACGACGGCGGCCTTTGCTGCCGACATCACCGGCGCCGGCGCGACGTTCCCGTTCCCGATCTATTCGAAGTGGGCTGACGCCTACAAGAAGGAGACCGGCAACGGCCTGAACTACCAGTCGATCGGCTCCGGCGGCGGCATCAAGCAGATCCAGGCCAAGACCGTGACCTTCGGCGCCACCGACGCGCCGCTCAAGGCCGAGCAGCTCGAGAAGGACGGCCTCGTGCAGTGGCCGATGGTGATGGGCGCCATCGTTCCCGTCGTCAACCTCGAGGGGGTGAAGCCGGGCGAGCTGGTGTTCGACGGCGAGACCCTGGCCAACATCTATCTCGGCAAGATCACCAAGTGGGACGATGCCGCGATCAAGAAGCTCAATCCGAGCGTGAAGCTGCCCTCCGAGGCGATCACCGTGGTCCGCCGCTCGGACGGTTCGGGCACCACCTTCAACTTCACCAATTATCTCTCCAAGGCCAGCGCGGATTGGAAGAGCAAGGTCGGCGAAGGCACCGCGGTCGAGTGGCCGGTCGGCGTCGGTGCCAAGGGCAACGAAGGCGTCTCGGGCAACATCGGCCAGACCAAGAACTCGATCGGTTACGTCGAGTACGCCTATGCCAAGCAGAACAAGCTGACCTACACCGGTCTCGTCAACAAGGCCGGCAAGACTGTGCAGCCGACCGTCGAGGCCTTCCAGGCGGCCGCCTCCAACGCCGACTGGTCCAAGGCTCCCGGCTATTACGTCATCCTGACCGAGCAGCCCGGCGACAAGTCCTGGCCGATCACGGCGGCGACCTTCATCCTCATGCACAAGTCCGCCACCGACAAGGCGGCCGCGCAGGAAGCCATCAAGTTCTTCCGCTGGGCCTTCAAGAGCGGCGGCAAGATGGCCGAGGAGCTCGACTACATCCCGATGCCGGACAGCGTCGTCCAGCAGATCGAGAAGACCTGGGCTGCCGAGATCAAGAGCTGAGTAGTGGCTTTGGTGTCCCGGACGCGCTGCAGCGTGCAACGCTGCTGCGCTGAGCCGGGACCCACAAGAGCTGGGCCCCGGATCTGCGTCGCAGCACTTCGCGCCGCGCCGCGTCCGGGGCACGGGACCCAACAGGCAAGAACAGGTATAGTCAGTACAGGGGATCGGCGTGGCTGAGATGGCTGTCGAGAGCGATGTGATTGATGCTGCCGGACCGTATGACCGCGCCAAGGCCTTGAGCGCGTTCAAGCTCGGCGACGTCACCTTCTACTGGATCACGCGGTTGTCCGCGATCTCCGTGCTGCTGATCCTCGGCGGCATTATCATCTCGCTGATCGTCGGCGCCTTCCCGGCGATCAAGGAATACGGCCTCTCCTTCCTCTGGACGCAGCGCTGGGCGCCGTCGGCCGATCCGCCCGTGCTCGGCGCGCTCGGGCCGATGTACGGCACGCTCGTCACCTCCTTCATCGCGATGCTGATCGCCATTCCGGTCGGTCTCGGCATCGCGATCTTCCTCACCGAGCTCTGTCCGCAATGGTTGCGCCGCCCGATCGGCATGGCGGTCGAGCTGCTCGCCGGAATCCCGTCGATCATCTACGGCATGTGGGGCTTCTTCGTGCTGGGCCCGTTCCTGGCCAATACCTTCCAGCCGTTCATGATCAGGGTGTTCGACGGCGTCCCGGTGCTGGGCGCGATCTTCGCAGGCCCTCCGTCCTATCTCAGCCTGTTCAACGCCGCGCTGATCCTCGCCATCATGGTGCTGCCCTTCATCACCTCGATCTCGGTCGACGTGTTCAAGACGGTGCCGCCGGTGCTGAAGGAAGCCGCCTACGGCGTCGGCTGCACCACCTGGGAGGTCGTCCGCAGCGTGGTGATCCCCTACACCCGCGTCGGCATCATCGGCGGCGTCATGCTGGCGCTGGGCCGCGCGCTCGGCGAGACCATGGCGGTGACCTTCATCATCGGCAATTCGTTCCGGATCTCCTCCTCGATCTTCGCCCCGGGCACCACGATCTCGGCGGCGATCGCATCCGAGTTCGCCGAGAGCGACGGCCTGCACCAGTCCGGCCTGATCCTGCTCGGCCTGCTGCTGTTCGTGCTGACGTTCTTCGTGCTCGCGGCCGCGCGGCTGATGTTGATGCGCCTGGAAACCAAGGCCGGAAAGTGAAGCCATGAACCCGATCTATGCACGCCGCCGCCGCTGGGACGTCGTCATCCGCGGCCTCTGCATCGCCGCCGCCGCCTTCGGCGTCACCTGGCTCGCGCTGATCCTGGTCACGCTGCTCTACAACGGCCTCAGCGGCCTCAACGTGCAGATCTTCACCGCGGACACGCCGCCGCCGGGCTCGACCGAGGGCGGGCTGCGCAACGCCATCGTCGGCTCGGTCATCATGACCGTGATCGGCGTCGGCATCGGCGCGCCGCTCGGCCTGTTCGCCGGCACCTATCTCGCCGAGTACGGCCGCAACGACAGGCTGACCTCGGTGATCCGCTTCATCAACGACATCCTGCTCTCGGCGCCCTCGATCATCATCGGCCTGTTCATCTACGGCGCGGTGGTGGTGCCGATGCGGGGCTTCTCGGCGATCGCCGGCGCGCTGGCGCTCGCCGTGATCGTGATCCCGGTCGTGGTGCGCACGACGGAGGACATGCTGCTGCTGGTGCCGAACCCGCTGCGCGAAGCCGCCAGCGCGCTGGGTCTGCCGCGCTCGCTGGTGATCAAGCGGATCGCCTATCGCGCCGCGCGCTCGGGCCTCATCACCGGCGTGCTGCTCGCCACGGCGCGCGTCGCCGGCGAGACCGCGCCGCTGCTGTTCACCGCGCTGTCCAACCAGTTCTTCAGCCTCGGCCTCGACAAGACGATGGCGAACCTGCCGGTCACCATCAACAACTTCGTGCAGAGCCCCTACGCCTATTGGAAGCAGCTCGCCTGGAGCGGCGCGCTGCTGATCACCCTGACCGTGCTTGCCCTGAACATTGGCGCCCGCATCCTTGGTGCCGAGAGGACTGCAAAATGAGTGAAATGTCTGTTTCCGTCAGCGCGCCGACCGTTCACCCCGGCTCGCAGCCGCTGCCCGAGGCGCCTGCCAAGGTCACCGCGCGCAACCTCAACTTCTACTACGGTGAGCACCACGCGCTGAAGAACATCAATCTGGCGCTCGGCACCAACCGCGTCACGGCCTTCATCGGCCCGTCCGGCTGCGGCAAGTCGACCCTGCTGCGCATCTTCAACCGGATGTACGACCTCTATCCGGGCCAGCGCGCCACCGGCCAGCTGCTGCTCGACCACACCAACATCCTCGACCCCAAGCTCGACCTCAACCTGCTGCGCGCCCGGGTCGGCATGGTGTTCCAGAAGCCGACCCCGTTCCCGATGACGATCTACGAGAACATCGCCTTCGGCATCCGCCTCTACGAGAAGATCTCCAAGTCCGAGATGGACGATCGGGTCGAGAAGGCGCTGCGCGGCGGCGCGCTGTGGAACGAGGTCAAGGACAAGCTCAACGCCTCCGGCCTGTCGCTCTCCGGCGGCCAGCAGCAGCGCCTCTGCATCGCCCGCACCGTCGCGGTGCGGCCCGAGGTGATCCTGTTCGACGAGCCCTGCTCGGCGCTCGACCCGATCTCGACCGCCAAGGTCGAGGAGCTGATCCAGGAATTGTCCGAGAACTACACGATCGCGATCGTCACCCACAACATGCAGCAGGCGGCGCGCGTCTCCGACAAGACCGCCTTCATGTATCTCGGCGAGCTGATCGAGTTCGACGACACCAGCAAGATCTTCACGTCGCCGACCGACCGGCGGACGCAGGACTACATCACCGGCCGGTTCGGCTGAGGAGACGCGACATGGGTACCGAACATACCGCAAAGGCCTTCGACACCGACCTCCAGGAGCTCACGCGCCTGGTCGCAGAGATGGGCGGCATTGCCGAGCGCATGATCGTCGATTCCGTCGACGCGCTGATTCGCCGCGACGTCGCGCTCGGCCAGCGCGTCGTCGCCATCGACGCCGATCTCGACGCGCTGCAAAAGCGCATCGAGGAGCGCGCCGTGCTCACCATCGCCCGCCGCCAGCCGATGGCGGTGGACCTGCGCGAGATCGTCGGCGCCATGCGCGTCGCGACCGACCTCGAGCGCATCGGCGACCTCGCCAAGAACATGGGCAAGCGCGTCGCCGCGCTGGAGACCGACTTCCATCCGCTCAAGCTGTTCCGCGGCCTGGAGCACATGACCGACCTGGTGCAGCAGCAGGTCAAGAGCGTGCTCGATGCCTATGCCGCGCACGATCTGCCGGCGGCGATGGCGGTGTGGAAGGGCGACGAGGAGGTCGACGCGATCTGCACCTCGCTGTTCCGCGAGCTCCTGACCTACATGATGGAGGATCCGCGCAACATCTCGTTCTGCATCCATCTGATGTTCTGCGCCAAGAACATCGAGCGCATCGGCGACCACGCCACCAACATCGCCGAGACCGTGTTCTACATGATCGAGGGCCAGGCGATCACCGACAAGCGGCCGAAGGGCGACATGACCAATTTCGCCACGACGATCCCGAATACCTGAAGACCTCAAGGAGCGACGACACCATGGGCGCACGCATTATGGTGGTTGAGGACGAGGAAGCTCTCACCGAGCTTCTGCGTTACAACCTCGAAGGCGACGGCTATGACGTCGAGACGGTGATGCGCGGCGACGACGCCGACACCCGCCTCAAGGAACACATTCCCGATCTGATCGTGCTCGACTGGATGCTGCCGGGCCTCTCCGGCATCGAGCTGTGCCGGCGCCTGCGCACCCGGCCCGAGACCAAGCAGCTGCCGATCATCATGCTCACCGCGCGCGGCGAGGAGAGCGAGAGGGTGCGCGGCCTTGCGACCGGCGCCGACGACTACATCGTCAAGCCGTTCTCGGTGCCGGAGCTCTTGGCGCGCGTGAAGGGCCTGCTCAGGCGCGCCAGCCCCGAGCGGCTCGCGACCGTGCTGGCCTATGGCGACATCGAGCTCGATCGCGACAAGCGCCGCGTCGCGCGCTCCGGTCGCCCGATCGATCTCGGCCCGACCGAATATCGCCTGCTGGAGTTCTTCCTGGAGCATCCCGGCCGGGTGTTCTCGCGCGAGCAGCTGCTCGACAGCGTCTGGGGCCGCGACATCTACATCGACGAGCGCACCGTCGACGTTCATATCGGCCGCCTGCGCAAACTGCTCAATCTCGGCCGCGAGCAGGACCCGATCCGCACCGTCCGCGGCGCCGGCTACGCCCTGGATGATCGCTTCGCGAAGGCGGAGCAGACGTAAGGCTCCAGCGAGAGCTGGTTTGGCGAGCTCAGCCGTAATCCCGGGGCGCGCGCAGCGCGAGCCCGGGATCCATAACCACAGGACGTGATTTCGCGAAGACTCGGGGTGACCATCTCGCGCAACGATTGCGTCCTGTGGTTATGGATCCCCGCGTTCGCGGGGATGACACCGAGTTGGTTGAGGCGCCGTCGTGTGACGGCTGCGGTCTTGATCAGCTAATTCCGCGCAGCTCAGCGCGTGGGCTTCGGTGCCGCGCGGCGCCGATCCGCCGCCGGCTGATACGCCACGCGCGAGTGCTGGGCGCAATAGGGCAGGCCGGACAGGGCCTTGCCGCCGCAGAAGAAGAAATCCGGGCTGGAGGGATCGCCGACCGGCCAGTGGCAGGTCGCCTCGTTCAATTCGAGCAGCGACAGCCGCTGGCTCATCGGCACCACGTTGTCGTAGGTGACGGGTTCGGCCTCGACCTCGACCTCGAAGGCCTGCGCCAGCGCGGTGTTGCCGCGCGCGATGGGGCGGGTCACCCGCATCATGTGCTGGGCGGGACGCGCCTTGCGCGGCCGGGGCGCGGCCGACGAAGGGCTCTTGGCGCGGCCGGACAGACCGAGCCTGTGCACTTTGCCGATCACGGCATTGCGGGTCACATTGCCGAGCTCTGCTGCGATCTGGCTGGCCGACAATCCGGCCTCCCAGAGCTTCTTCAGCTGCTCGACGCGATCGTCGGACCAGGTCAAAACCGTCATTGCACCCTTTCCCTCGCCGCGCGGCTGCCATCCTGGCGGTCCGTGCGGCGAATGCCTAAGCCTCGAAAAACCCGTGCCGCTCGAATCCCTTAGGGCTCGCCGGGCGCGCAACTGACGCCCGAACGTTTACGCCGGTACATGAGGACTCTTGGGATCAGAACTGCCGCACGAGATGTCGTATCTGACAAGCCAAACGCTACAATATGGCGTGACTCACGCGCAAGAGTCCGCCGACTCGCTTCCACATGTTCCGTGGTGAAAAACCCGCAAAATCGCCACCGCAAGACTACGGAATCCGCGTTTCATCACCGTTTCCCGGGGCTTCCGGGCGGCATTGACACCCGTTTCACCAGGCCTAAGATAGTCGCGCGTGCCGCCCTTAAAAGGCGGCACGTTTCGTTTCCGGGCCGGTCCATGGTGCGTTGCCCAATGCACGCCCCACACCGTCCGCAACATCAAGTGGCCGTCATGACTAACAGCGCAGCCCCGCATTTGCTCCCCGTTTTCGCCAGGGCCAACCTCGGTTTCGAACGCGGCGAAGGCTGCTGGCTGATCGCGACCAATGGCGATCGCTATCTCGATTTCACCTCGGGCGTCGCCGTCAATGCGCTCGGCCATTGCCACCCGCATCTGATTAAGGCGTTGCAGGAGCAGGCCACGAAGCTGTGGCACATGTCGAACCTGTTCCAGAGCCCGGACGGCGAGAAGCTCGCCGCGCGCCTGTGCCACGAGAGTTTTGCCGACCTGGTGTTCTTCTGCAATTCCGGCGCCGAGGCGCTGGAGGGCGTGATCAAGCTGGTGCGCCATCATCACTTCTCCAAGGGGCACCCGGAGCGTTACCGCATCATCACCTTCGAAGGCGCCTTCCACGGCCGCACGCTGGCGACGCTCGCTGCGACCGGATCGGCAAAATATCTCGAAGGGTTCGGCCCGCCGATGGACGGCTTCGACCAGGTGCCGCATGGCGACCTCGAAGCCGTCAAGAAGGCGATCGGGCCCGACACCGCCGGTATCCTGATCGAGCCGATCCAGGGCGAGGGCGGCGTGCGTTCGGCACCGCCCGCTTTCCTCAAGGCGTTGCGCCAGCTTTGCGACGAGAAGGGCCTGCTGCTCGCCTTCGACGAGGTGCAGACCGGCATGGGCCGTGCCGGCGATCTGTTCGCGTATCGGCGCACCGGCGTCACGCCTGACGTGATGTCGCTGGCGAAGGCGCTCGGCGGCGGCTTCCCGATCGGCGCCGTGCTGGCGACCGCGGATGCGGCGGCCGGCATGGGCCCCGGCTCGCACGGCTCGACCTTCGGCGGCAATCCGCTGGCGATCTCCGCGGCCAACGCCGTGCTCGACGTCATGCTCAAGCCCGGCTTCTTCGACCACGTGCAGAAGATGTCGCTGCTGCTCAAGCAGAAGCTCGCCTCGGTGATCGACCGTCACCCCGACATCGTCAGCGAGGTGCGCGGCGAGGGCCTCCTGATCGGCATCAAGGCCGTCGTGCCCTCGGGCGACCTGGTCGCCGCCTTGCGCGACGAAAAGCTCCTGACCGTCGGGGCCGGCGACAATGTCGTGCGCTTCCTGCCGCCCTTGATCGTCACCGAAGCCGAGATCGAGGACAGCGTCGGGCGGCTGGAGCGTGCCTGCACCGCTTTGTCGGCCGGCCAGAGCAAGCGGGCGGCAAGCTGATGAGCAAGTCCCCGACCAAGACGCCGAAGCACTTCCTCGACATCAACGAGCTGCCCTTGTCGGAGCTCAAGCGCATGCTCGCCGCGTCGAGCGCGATGAAGGCGAAGCAGAAGGCGCAGCAGCCGGTGCGGCCGCTCGAAGGCAAGACGCTGGCGATGATCTTCGAGCGTCCCTCGACACGGACCCGGGTGTCGTTCGACGTCGGCATGCGCCAGCTCGGCGGCGAGGCGATCATGCTCACCGGCGCCGAGATGCAGCTCGGCCGCGGCGAGACCATCGCCGACACCGCCCGCGTGCTGTCGCGCTATGTCGACGCCATCATGATCCGCATCCTCAATCACGATGCGCTGCTCGAGCTTGCGGCCAACGCCACCGTGCCCGTCATCAACGGCCTGACGCGGCGCTCGCATCCCTGCCAGGTGATGGCCGACCTCATGACCTACGAGGAGCATCGCGGCCCGATCGAGGGCAAGACGGTGGCCTGGACCGGCGACGACAACAACGTGCTGGCGTCCTGGGCCCACGCCGCTGAGCGCTTCAAATTCCAGCTCAACGTCGCCACCCCGCCGGAGCTCGCGCCGAAAAAGGCGATGCGCGACTGGATCAAGGCAACCGGCGCGCCGATCGTGCTCGGCACCGATCCGGAAGCCGCGGTGCGCGGCGCCGATTGCGTCGTCACCGACACCTGGGTGTCGATGGGCGACAAGGAAGGCGAGCATCGCCACAACGTGCTCAAGCCCTACCAGGTCAACGGCAAGCTGATGTCGCTCGCCAAGCGAGATGCGCTGTTCATGCATTGCCTGCCCGCCCATCGCGGCGAGGAGGTCACTGATGAAGTGATCGACGGCCCGCAATCGGTCGTGTTCGACGAGGCCGAAAACCGCCTGCACGCGCAGAAGGGCATCTTGGCCTGGTGCTTCGACGCGGTGAAGTAGCCCGGGCGAAAAGCAGTGGCTGCGTTGGCCGCCGCATCCACCACTGTCGTCCCGGACAAGCGCCGCACAGCGGCGCGCCGATCCGGGACCGTGGTTTGGCGAGGACTGGGAGTTGCCACCTCGCAGGATGACGTGGTCCTGTGGTTATGGGTCCCGGGTTCTCGCGTTGCGCGCCCCGGGACGACACCGAGTTTGCTGTAGCGTTGTGCACCCTCATCGCATCGGGAACGCGCCCCTTCCATTTTCCACCCTCCGACCCCAGATACAGCGCCATGATCTCCCAATCTCCTGACATGAAGACCGGGTCCGAAGGCCCGGTTCGCGCGCCATCCGCAGTTCCGATCGATGACGCCGTGCTGCCCTACGAGGTCGATGCGCTCGACGTGCGCGGGCGCCTGGTGCGGCTTGGCCCGGCGCTCGACGACATCCTGACCAAGCACGATTATCCCGCGCCCGTCGGCAAGCTGCTCGGCGAGGCCATCGTGCTGACGACGCTGCTCGGCTCTGCGCTGAAATTCGAGGGACGCTTCATCCTCCAGGCCCAGACCGACGGTCCGGTGTCGTTCCTGGTGGTGGACTACCAGGCGCCGGAGCGCCTGCGCGCCTATGCCCGCTTCGATGCCGCGCGTCTCGGCGAGGCCCAAGGATCCGGCATGCGTTCCGGCGCGCTGCTCGGCCGCGGTCATCTCGCCATGACCATCGACCAGGGCCCCGACATGAGCCGCTACCAGGGCCTGGTCGCGCTCGATGGTGGCAGCCTGGAAGACGCCGCCCACGAATACTTCCTGCGCTCCGAGCAGATCCCGACCAAGGTGCGTCTGGCGGTCGGCGAGGAATGGCGCTCCAGCGACGGCGGCAAGCATCGCTGGCGCGCCGGCGGCATGCTGATGCAGTTTCTGCCGAAGGCGCCGGAGCGCGCGCGGCAGGCGGACTTGCATCCTGGCGATGCCCCTGACGGCGTCGAGGTGCATGCCGTCACCGAGGACGATGCCTGGGTCGAGGCACGTTCGCTGATCGAGACCGTCGAGGACGTCGAGCTGATCGATCCCGAGCTCTCCGGCGAGCGGCTGCTGTTCCGCCTGTTCCACGAGCGCGGCGTGCGGGTGTTCAATCCCCTGGTTCTCAAGGCGCAGTGCTCCTGCTCGCGCGATGCGGTTGCCGCGATGCTCAAGAGCTTCTCGCCCGACGACCGCGCCGCGATGGTCAAGGACGACAAGGTGGTCGTGACCTGCGAGTTCTGCTCGTCGGTCTATCAATTCACCCCGCACGAGGCCGGCGTGGAAGCCGCGTGAGCGAGCTCTCGTTGCTCTCGTAGGGTGGGCAAAGGCGCCCTTGCGCCGAGCCCACGATCTGCGTGTGACTGGTGAGAATTCGTGGGCACGTCGCGCAAGTGCGCGCCTTTGCCCACCCTACGGCACCGTGCCTGTGTCGCCCGCTGTCAATCCACCCACGCGAAAATATTCCACTTTACCGAAATTCGGTTTTAGCGTATGTGTCGCCCATCCCGGCTCACCAGGAGGGGCGATCTCGAGGTCGTCTTGATCGCGAGCCGGGCTTGCGGTGGACGCGGCAGCGTCGGCACGAGATGGGACGGGCAGGGCGGGTAGTCCCTGTGAGTCAATTCGCGGGGCGAGGGAGGCCAGAAGGAAAGTTCGGCTCCCGGGAGAGCACGGCATAAGCCGTCCGACCATCGCGCAGGGAAGGCCGAGTGATCGGCACCACCTGTATGCTGCTGTGCGGTTCTTCTGCGTGTGCATTTTGCGCAGCAGACCGCGGGTGCGTTGTCAGCACCCGGCCTTCCCTGCGCCCTCTTGGATTTAGAGGGTGGAGACGCAAGCAAAGCTCGGGCGAATTGCGCCGCGAGGCCGAAAAGACATGCCCGTCGCCAAACACGCGGTGTCATCGCCCGCGAAAGCGGGCGATCCAGTATTCCAGAGCCGCCAGAGATCAATCCGACAAGCCGCGGCGTACTGGATTCCCCGCCTTCGCGGGGAATGACAGCGTCATTGGAGAACCAGCTCTCGCCTCATACTCCGTCATTGCGAGCGCAGCGTCCCCGGCGATGCGAAGCATCGTCCGGCACGGTGCGCTGCAGAGCCGGGACCCGGCGGCCCCTAGTTCAACACGCGCTTGCTGTCCGGGCTGTCCAGCGAGAACGCCGGCACGTCGATCTCGAAGCGCTCGCCGCTTTCGCTGACCATCTGGTAGCGGCCGGTCATGAAGCCGGAGGCGGTCGAGAGCGGGACGCCGGAGGTGTATTCGAAGCGCTCGCCGGGGGCCAGGATCGGCTGCTCGCCGACCACGCCCTCGCCCTTCACCTCCTGCTGGCGGCCGGAGGCGTCGGTGATGATCCAGTGCCGCGTCTTGAGCTGCACGGTCTCCTCACCCGAATTGGTGATGACGATGGTGTAGGACCAGAAGTAGCGGGAGCGATCGGCCGACGACTGCTCCGGAACAAAGTTCGGCTCGACGGTCACTTCGATGTGGCGGGTCACGGCGCGGTACATGGCTGCTACCATAGCGAAATCCGGCTCCGGAACCAAACGCCGCGGACGGCTTTGGCGACATCGTCCCGCCAGAATTCGAAGGGAATGACACCCCAGGAAAGGCACCGGCAAACCCCCATGGCACCCGGCCGCTTTGCGGGGTAACGACCGGACCGGTACACTCCTTGACACGCCGCGATTTGCGGAAGGTTTTTGCGCCCCGATGACCATTGCCGACCAAGTGACGGGATCGACGATCACGGGAACTGCCGCATCCGAGGGGGCGAAGCCGCGCGCGAGGGCGCCGGCCATCACGCTGCCCGCCATCGGCGAGCGCGAGCTCCGGCTCGACCTGTTCCGCGGGCTCGCGCTGTGGCTGATCTTCATCGACCATCTGCCGCCCAGTGTGTTGACCTGGTTCACGATCCGCAATTACGGCTTCAGCGACGCCACCGAGATCTTCATCTTCATCTCCGGCTATACCGCCGCCTTCGTCTACGGCCGGGCGATGCTGGAGAGCGGCGTCGTCATCGCCACCGCGCGCATCCTGCGCCGGGTCTGGCAGATCTACGTCGCCCACGTCTTCCTGTTCACGATCTTCCTCGCCGAGATCTCCTACGTCGCGACCAGCTTCGAGAACCCGCTCTACACCGAAGAGATGGGCATCATGGATTTCCTCAAGCAGCCCGACGTCACGATCGTGCAGGCGCTGCTGCTCCGCTTCCGTCCCGTCAACATGGACGTGCTGCCGCTCTATATCGTGCTGATGCTGGCGCTGCCCTTGATCCTGTGGTCGATGAAATGGCGGCCCGACGTCACGCTCGCCCTCTCGGTCGTGCTCTACGCGGTGACCTGGGAGTATGATCTGTATCTGTCGGCCTATCCGAACGGCTTCTGGGCCTTCAACCCCTTCGCCTGGCAATTGCTGTTCGTGTTCGGTGCATGGTGCGCGCTCGGAGGTGCGCGCCGTATGTCGCGCATTCTGTCGTCACGGATCACGATGTGGCTGGCGATCGCCTATCTCGTCGCGTCGTTCTACGTGACGCTGACCTGGTACGTGCCGCAGCTCTCCCAGTTCATGCCGAAGCTGGTCGAGCAATGGATGTATCCGATCAACAAGACCGATCTGGACGTGCTGCGCTTCACGCATTTCCTGGCGCTGGCGGCGCTCACCGTGCGCTTCCTGCCCCGGGACTGGCCGGGCTTGAAATCGCGCTGGCTGCGACCATTGATTCTATGCGGGCAGCATTCCCTCGAGATCTTCTGCCTCGGCGTCTTCCTGGCCTTTGCCGGCCATTTCATCCTCGCCGAAGTCTCCGGCGGCGCGGCCATGCATGCGCTAATTAGTCTCTCCGGAGTGCTGATCATGTGGGGCGTAGCCTGGGTGATTTCGTGGTACAAGCGCGTGGCTGACAAGAGCGGTACGAAGACCAAGAACGCCGTCGGCAACGCCGATCTGGCGGGAGGGGGCTGATGAAGGCGAAGGTTCTCCTGAGCCTGATCCTGCTATGCGGTAGCCTCGCCGCGCCCATGGCGCGCGCGGGCGATGCTGCGCCTGCCGCCACCAACAATGCGCCCGCAGCCTGTGAGCTGCCGTCCTATCTGCTCACCAGCGAAAGCCGGCTGACAAAGGTCGCCGATGCGCTCAAGGCCGGCAAGCCGCTCGACATCCTGGTCATCGGCAGCCGCTCGACCACGATTCCATCCTCGGAGAGCAGCTCCTATCCGGCGCGAATGGAGGCGATCCTCAAGGAGAAGCTGCCGGCGTCCGAGGTGGTGCACGTCTCCGTAGAAATACAGAGCAAGAAGACCGCAGAGGAGACCGCGTCCACCTTCGTTAAGCTGATGGAAGCAAAAGCGCCTACTTTGGTGATCTGGCAGACCGGGACCGTGGATGCTATCCGATCCATCGATCCCGACGAATTTCGTAGCGCGGTGACCGAGGGGGTTGTTGCGCTGCAAAATGCGGGGGCTGACGTCGTCTTGATGAACTTGCAATACAGCCCGCGTACGGAGACCATGATCTCGGCGCCGCCTTACCTCGACAACATGCGGGTGGTGGCACAGGAGCACGACATTCCGCTGTTCGATCGCTTCGCGATCATGCGGCAGTGGAATGACCAGGGCCAGTTCGACCTGTTCAGCCCGTCTCGCGGGCCCGAGCTGGCGAAACAGGTCCATGATTGCCTTGGCCGGGCGTTGGCACAGTTCGTGATCGACGCAGCCCGTGGGGAGCCGGCCCAGCAGCAAAATTGAGGTCTAGCGTTAATGAGTTCTCTCCGCCCTTTTTGCCTGACGGCGTGGCTGGCCGCGCCTGCAGCCGCAGTGCTGCTGTCGCTGCTGCCGGCCGCGCCATCGCATGCCCAGACGCCGGCCGTCCAGGCGACACCCGCCCCCGCGCAGTCGGCTGATCCCGCGCCCGCCACGCCCTCCCAGACCGCCGTCGCCGCGACCTCGCCCGAGCAGCGCGGCATCACGGCGCGTGCCATCGACAAGGTGAAGCAGGCCGCCAAGTCCGCCAGCGACATCTTCAACCGCGTGCCCTGCCAGCCGCCGAAGGGCGGTTCGAAGGCGATGGGCTCGCTGCCGCACGTCGCGGGCAAGCTCGTCGCCGGGCTGCCCGTCGTCATCGTCGCGTTCGGCTCGTCCTCGACTCAAGGATTCGGCGCGAGCTCGCCGGAGTTCAATTACCCCAATCGTCTCGCCGCGCAGCTGCGCCGGCACTATCCGACCGCCGACATCAGCGTCATCAATGCCGGTGTCGGCGGCGAGGACGCGCCCGAGATGATGAAGCGCCTTCAGACGCAGGTGATCGACATGCATCCGGATCTCGTGATCTGGCAGGTCGGCACCAACGCCGTGCTGCGCAATCTCGATCCCGGCGAAACCGCCAAGATGGTGGAGGACGGCATCAGCCGCATCCAGGCCGCGGGCGGCGCCGACATCGTGCTGGTCGATCCGCAATATTCGCCGGCCGTCAACCAGCGCGCCGAGAGCGCCGGCAAGATGGTGAAGCTGCTCGGCAAGGTCGCCGAGCTCCGTCACGTCGGAATCTTCCCGCGCTTTGAGGTGATGCGTGACTGGCACGAGAAGCAGGCCATTCCGGTCGAGGGCTTCGTGATCGCCGACGGCCTGCACATGAACGATTGGGGCTATGCCTGCTTCGCCCAGCTGCTCGGCGACGACATCATCCGCTCGGTCGGCCAGATCAAGCTGGGCGTGAACGTGCCGGCCGACGTGAGAACGTATCGGCCGATGTAAGAGGGTGCGTAGGGTGGGTTAGGCGAAGCCGTAACCCACCACTGTCTGTCTCCGCGGATGCAGAAGAGGTGGATTACGCCTTCGGCTAATCCACCCTACGAGACCTCGCCTCGCTTCACGCCTGCTCCAGCGCCGTGGTGAGATCCTCGATCAGATCGTCGGCATGCTCGAGCCCTGCCGAGAAGCGAATGAAGCCTTCGCCGATGCCGAGCGCTGCGCGGTCTTCCGGCTTCAGGCGCTGATGCGTCGTGGTCGCCGGATGCGTGACGAGGCTCTTGGCGTCGCCGAGATTGTTCGAGATCCTCGCAAGCTTCAGCGCGTTGAGCACGCGGAACGCGGCCGCTTTGCCGCCCTTGACCTCGAAGCCGACCAGCGTCGAGCCGCCGCGCATCTGCTTTTTCACCAATGCGGCCTGGGGATGATCGGCGCGGCCGGGATAGACCAGCCGCGAAATCTTCGGGTGGCTCGCCAGCACCTCGGCGATGCGCGAAGCGGTCTCGGTCTGCGCGCGCACCCGCACGCCCAGCGTCTCCAGGCCCTTGAGCAGGACCCAGGCGTTGAACGGCGAGATCGACGGCCCGGTCTGCCGCATGAAATTGTGGATGTGCTCGGCGATGAAGGCTTCCGAGGACAGGATGATGCCGCCGAGGCAGCGGCCCTGGCCGTCGATGTGCTTGGTCGCCGAATAGACCACGACGTCGGCCCCGAGCGCGAGCGGGCTTTGCCAGATTGGGGTTGCGAACACGTTGTCGACGACGAGCCGCGCCCCGCCCTTGTGCGCGATCTCGGCGATCGAGGGAATGTCGAGCACGTCGAGCGTCGGGTTGGTCGGGCTCTCCAGGAAGAACGTCTTGGTGTTGGGCCGGAGCGCGCGGTGCCATTGGTCGAGATCGAGCCCGTCGACCAGCGTGGTCTCGATGCCGTAGCGCGGCAACAGGTCCTGCACGACGTAGAGGCACGAGCCGAACAGCGCGCGGGAGGCCACGACGTGATCGCCGGCCTTGAGCGGTGCCAGGATCGCGGTCGTCACCGCGGCCATGCCTGTCGCCGCCGAGCGGGCGGCCTCGGCGCCTTCGAGCTCGATCATGCGGCGCTCGAACATCGCGATGGTGGGATTGGAATAGCGCGAATAGATGAAGCCGGGGTCCTCGCCCTTGAACCGCGCCTCGCATTGCTCGGCGGTGTCGTAGACATAGCCCTGGGTCAGGAACAGCGCCTCCGAGGTCTCGCCATATTGCGAGCGCAGGGTGCCGGAATGAACCAGGCGGGTTTCGGGGCGGTAGTTGGCGGTCGACTTCGACATAGGGTACCTCCGACATGACCGCCTCGTCGAAAGCGGTCACAAAAAAACCGGCCTGGATATCTCCACGGGCCGGGATCACAGAGGTCCCCGGCCTGTTTAGCGACTTATTTAACGTGGCTGCAAGCCGGCCGGCTCAAATCACCACGGGATAAGTGATGCTCATATTCGGCAATGCCCTTTCCGTCAAGGCGTCCATCGGATAGCCGTAAAAGACCTGTATTTCCGGCCTGTCCGGATGCATCTGACCCCTGATGAGGACCCCCGGTTGACGTTCACGGTCGCGCCCGACGCCAATGGTATCCTGCCCGACCGCATGATCGCGGCGATGGCGGAGGCGGGGCTCATCCGGCCCGCCTACGACTTCGTCGAGAGCCAGATCCAGCCGGCGAGCCTCGATCTGCGTCTCGGCGACATCGCCTATCGCGTCCGCGCCAGCTTCCTGCCCGGTCCCGGCGCCACCGTCGCCGAGCGCATCGACGAGCTGAAGCTGCACGAGTTCAGCCTCGCCGACGGCGCGGTGCTGGAGACCAACTGCGTCTACATCGTGCCGCTGCTGGAAAGCCTCGCGCTGCCGCCGGAGATCGTCGCCGCCGCGAACCCCAAGAGCTCCACCGGCCGACTCGATGTCTTCACCCGCGTGATCGCCGACGGCACCCGCCGCTTCGACATGATCGGCGCCGGCTATCACGGCCCGCTCTATGCCGAGATCAGCCCGAAGACGTTCCCGGTCCTGGTGCGCGAGGGCTCGCGCCTGTCCCAGGTGCGCTTCCGCACCGGTGATGCCATTCTCAACGCCGACGAGCTCGACGGCTTGCACGCCGCCGAGCGTCTGGTCGATGTCGACGACGCCGATCTGTCGGGTGGCGTTGCCGTCTCCGTCGACCTGTCCGGCGAGAAAGCGGGCGGCTTCGTCGGTTATCGCGCCAAGCGTCACACCGGCGTCGTCGACGTCGATCGCCGCTCCGGCTATGCGGTGGAGGACTTCTGGGAGCCGATGTCGGCCCGTCCCGACGGCAGCCTGATCCTCGATCCCGGCGAGTTCTACATCCTCGCCTCGAAGGAAGCCGTGCAGGTGCCGCCCGACTACGCCGCGGAGATGGTGCCGTTCGATCCCCTGGTCGGCGAGTTCCGGGTGCATTACGCCGGATTCTTCGATCCCGGCTTCGGCTATGCCGGCGCCGGCGGACTAGGATCGCGCGCCGTGCTGGAGGTGCGCTCGCGCGAAGTGCCGTTCATCCTCGAGCACGGCCAGATCGTCGGCCGTCTCGTCTACGAGAAGATGCTGGCCCGCCCTGATGCAATGTACGGCCAGCGCATCGGTTCCAACTACCAGGCCCAGGGTCTCAAACTATCGAAGCATTTTCGGGTGTAGCCCGATCCTGTAGCCCGGATAGAGCGGAAGCGAAATCCGGGGCGGTTGCACTTGTGGCACGATCCCGGACTACGCTGCGCTTCATCCGGGCTACGAGGTGACCACATGACCAATCCATCCGAACTCGATGCAAGGATCGCCGAAGGCGTTGCGGATGCGCTGATCTATTCGGATCGCTCGGGAACGATCATGCGCTGGAACGGTGCCGCGGCGGCCCTGTTCGGCTTCTCCGCTGCGGAAGCGCTCGGCCAGAATCTGGACCTGATCATTCCCGAGCATTTGCGCGCCGCGCACTGGAAGGGCTTCGAGGCCGCGCTCGCCAGCGGCAGCATGAAGCTTGCGGGCAAGCCGACGCTGACCCGCGCGCTGCACAAGAGCGGACGCAAGCTCTACATCGAGATGACGTTCGCCCTGGTGCGGGATTCCGCCGGCAACGTCCTCGGATCCGTGGCGATGGCGCGCGATGTCACCGAGCGGGTCGAGCGTGAGCGCGCGGCCAAGGCGCCGCCGCAAACTTCGTGATGCGGAATTGACGGGCAATCGCGCAGGGCGCTCTGCACGGGCGTGATGTTGCCTGCCGCGGGGTGCGGTGACACACTCGATCGAAACAACGATCGGGAGCGAACATGGCCGCCGCTGTAGACGCTGCGCAGGAAGCCCAATGGAAGCGCTGGCGCGCGGTCGCCGACCTCTATCACGCATATTTCACCGGGCTCATCCTCACCGTCGTGACGCGGCGTGGCACCGCTGACGCTGCCGAGTTCGTCTTCCGCGTGTTTCGCCGCCAGCAGCAGGAGCGCTTCCTGCCGGGGCTTGCGAAGCTCGGGATCGATCATCTGCCGCCGGCGGTGGCGGCCGCGCAATATCACTATCTCTCGAACTGGATCGGCGGCGTGCATGTCGAGTACATGTACGAGAGCGACGCCAAGGCCTGGATCCGCTATCCGCCGCCGCGCTGGATCTGGAAGGGCACCGCGATCTGCGGTGTGCCGGGCGAGGTCTCGCGCGCGATGCTGCGCGGCTGGCACGCCAACAATGGCGCAGCCCTCGGCGATCTCAGGCTCGGCTTCGTCTGCACCAAGCAGAGCGTCGACGGCCAGGACGGGTTGGAAGGCTACTATCACCAATACGATCATCCGCTCGAGCCGGACCAGCGGCTGGTGTTCGCGCGCCACCTCGACGCGCCGCTGTTCGATGCGAAGACCGCGCCGGCGCTTCCCGTGGCGAGCTGGCCGAAACCGCGCCTGGAAAAAGCCTATCGCAATTACGCGATGGAGTATGTGCGCACCGCGGCGCCCGTCATGGTGCAGCTGTTCGGGCCTGAAGACGCCGGCCACCTGCTGCGCCTCACCGGCAAGCTGATCGGGATGCAATATTTCGATGACGTCGCCGCCGCGCTGGCGATGAGCCGCGGCGGGGCAGGTGAATTCGCAGCGTTCCTGAACGCGCTGCTTGCCGCGCAGGATGATGCGGTCGAGACCGCACGATCCGAAGGTGCCTTCGAGGTCCGCCAGCAGACGTGGAAGCTGATGGACGACGTCGCTGACTATCAGCCGGCTTGCGCCAAGGTGCTGGAGGGGCTGTTCGAAGGCCTCGCCGCAGGCTGCGGGCGGCATATCGCCGTGCAGCTGCGCCTCGCCGCCGGTTGCCGCCCGCCATTGCTCTGGTCGATCGAGTAATCCCGCCATGGAAATGCGCTGCCGCAGGGCACGCCTGCATCCGGCGCAGGAGGAATCGGCCATGGCCGTGCTAACAAGCCGCCCGGCGCGCCCCGCGCGAACAAATTGATTGCCATACCCAAGCATTGCCGCGCCGCAAAGGGCGCCCCGAGCCCGGAGAGGACATGTCCGACATCGCCGAAATCCCGGTCGATGAGCAAGAGCGTCCGCTGCCGCCGCCGGTGCGAAGCGCGCTTGTAGACGGGCCGATCCTGCGCACGCTGCTCGGCCTTGCCTGGCCCAACGCGATCGCGCTGTCGGCCGGCACCTGCACGGTGATCGCGGAAACCTCCTATATCGGCCGGCTCGGCGTCGAGGCGCTGGCGGCGATGGCGCTGGTGTTCCCGGCCATCATCCTGACCATGACGATGTCGGGCGGCGCCATGGGCGGCGCGGTGGCGTCCGCCATCGCACGCGCGCTCGGTGCCGGGAACCGCGAGCGCGCCGGCACGCTCGCCGCGCACGCGATGCTGATCGGCATCTGCTTCGGCCTCGTCTTCATGCTGGGCATGCTGATCTTCGGGCCCAAGGTGCTGGAGATGCTCGGCGGCCGCGGCGATGTGCTGACCCATGCGGTCGCCTACACGCAGGTGTTTTTCGGCGGCGCCGTGCTGCCCTGGCTGCTCAACACCATGGCCGGCGTGCTGCGCGGCACCGGCAACATGAAGCTGCCCTCGTTCCTGATCATCAACTCCGCGGCCTGGCAGATCGTGCTCGGCGGTACGCTCGGCCTCGGGCTCGGGCCGGTGCCGCAGTTCGGCATGCACGGCGTCGCGGCCGGTGCGCTGATCGCCTATTCCATGAACATCTGCATCATGGGCTGGTACCTGTTCTCCGGGCGCGCGCGCGTCACACCGAAGCTGCGCGGCCTGCGCATCCAATGGGCGATGTTTTTCGACATCCTCAAGGTCGGCGCCATCGCCTGCTTCTCGCCGCTGCAATCGGTGCTGACGATCTCGATCTTCACCCACATGCTGGCGCAGTTCGGCACCACGATCCTCGCCGGTTACGGCATCGGTGCGCGGCTCGAATTCCTGCTGACCTCGATCGCGTTCTCGTTCGGCATCGCCTGCGTGCCGATGGTCGGTATGGCGATCGGCGCAGGTAACATCGCGCGCGCCCGGCGCATCGCCTGGATCGCCAGTGCGGCTGCTTTCGTCGCCGTCGGCGCACCGGCCTGCGTCGTTGCGATGTTCCCCGACCTCTGGATCGACATCTTCACCGACAGCGCGGAAGTACGCGCGGCGAGCCATCAATATCTCTCCACGGTCGGACCGTTCTACGCCTTTTTCGGCATCGCCACGGTGATGTACTTCTCCTCGCAAGGTGCGGCCAAGGTGATCGGGCCGGTGCTGGCGCAGACGGCGCGGCTGGTCTACATCTCGGCCGTCGGCTGGTGGCTGTCGACGCATGAGGCCAACGCGCAGAGCTTTTTCTGGCTGGCCGCGAGCTCGATGGTCGTGCTCGGCCTGCTCTCATCCGCCAGCGTCGTGCTGACGCGCTGGGGACCGCGCGCGAGCACGCCTGCGATCAGGCCAGCGCTGTCGGGTGCTGCCGATTAACGACGCTTGTGGCGGCGATGGCTGCTGCCGCCGCCGGTATTGGCGAGCCGCATCAATTGCGGGATCATCGCCATCATGTCGCCGCCGCCGGCACCACCGAGCATGCCCATGATGTCGCCGCCGCCCATGCCGCCGAGCCCGGTCGGCATGTAGCCGGACCCGCCCATCGGCGTGTAGCCGCCGTAATTCGGCGCGCCGAAGCCGCCGCCGCCCATCATGCCACCGAACCCGCCGCCGCCGTTCTCCATCATGCGGCTCATCATCGGGCCCATGGTCTGCATCATCATGGCGAAGCGGCGCTTGCCCATCTTCGCCTTCATCATCTCCAGCATCGGCGCCATCTGGGTCATCATGTCCTCGCCGCCGGCACCGCCGCCGCCGAAGCCGGCGAACTGCGCCTTCGCCGGCGGCTTGCGGCGGAAAACAGCAGCAGCACGGCGGCCGCCTGGCAGATCACCTTGTCCGCACCTCTCATGGCATGCTCCTCGCGTGCGCAGCCCCGCCGGGACAGCGGGGCCAACCGGACGCACGCGACCATCATTGCGGCCGGCGAGGGCGGAGCTCTGTGCGAAAACTCACAGAGGGCAGTCAGGCCGCGGCAGCCGGAAACGCCTTGTGCAGGGCAGTGACGGCGTCCCTGGTCTGCCCCTGAACGTAAGCTGCAAGCTCGTTCGGCAGCATGTCGATGGTCCACACCAGGCGACATCTCCGCTCGCCGTCGGCGATCACCTGCACCGCGGCGCTGTAGTGCTTCAGCCGTTCGTTGCTGATGGCGTAGACGAGACGCCGGCGCGCGTCGTCGCAATCGACCAGCACCTCGCGCGCCACCGAACCATTGGCGAAGGTGACGATGCGCGCATCGCCGTCGAGCATGCAGGCGGTGACGAAGCCGGGCACCAGCCGTTCATGCAGCGCGCCGAAATCGCGCACCGCGTCCCAGACGTCGTTCGCCGCGGCGGGTAGCGGGATATCGTTGTGGATGGAGGCCATGGGATTGTTCCTAGAATGCAGCATTCGTAGGGTGGGCAAAGGCGCGCTCTTCGCGCGCCGTGCCCACCATCGATCGGATTGTGGCTTGGAGTTCGTGGGCACGCTTCGCTTTGCCCACCCTACGAGATCCCGTCGGCGGCTAGAGCTCAGCTACAAACCGCCTCGACATTGTTGCCATCAGGATCGATCAGGAAGGCCGCGTAATAGGTCGGGCTGTAATCCTTGCGCGGTCCGGCGCCGCCATTGTCGCGGCCGCCGCTCTTCAGCCCTTCGCTGTGGAACGACTTGACCGCGTCATGGCTGCCCGCGCGAAACGCGATGTGCGCGCCGTCGGCCTTGCGGCCCTTGTTCAGGTGCAGCCACAGCGCCGGCGCGTCCTTCGGCCCGAAGCCGGCATAGCCGTCGCCGCTGGAGCACAGCACGTAGCCGAGCGGCGCCAGCACCGCGGTGTAGAAGCGCGTCGCGGCGTCGAGGTCGGCGACGCGAAGTCCGATGTGGTCGTACATGTTCGTCTCCATGTGCAAAGCGCGCCGAAAGTGGCGCGCGCCGGAGACGAAGCTAGTCAATGGAGGGCAAGCTGCTCTTGGAGAATCTTGCGCATCCCCTTCGAGGCCTGGCGAAACCTGGTCGGCGATACGCCGGCCGCGCGGTGGAAGGTGCGGACGAAGTTGGAGAGATCGCCGAAGCCGACGTCATAGGCGACGTCAGTGACCGCGATGTCGTCGTCGGCGAGCAGCCGTGCCGCATGCCGCAGCCGCGAGCGCACCAGATATTGATGCGGGGTGACGCCGAGCACGCTGGAGAACAGCCGCAGGAAGTGGAACGGGCTGAGGCCCGCCTGCCTGGCGGCCTGTTCGAGATCGACCTCTTGATGCGAATTGTCGTCGATCCACAGCGCGGCCTCCACTGCGCGGCGGCGGACGCGCGCATTGGGCGTGGCCGGCTTGCGCGGCCTGCCCGAGACGATTTCGACGAAACGGCCGGCCAGGATCTGGCCGACCTCGTCGAGGCCGATGTCGCTGTTGCCATCTGCCGCCGTCTGGGCAAGCTCGCCCAGCACCATCAACTCGGGCAGCGGCGGCGTGGCGCCGATCTGCCAGACCTCGCGCCGCCCATTGAGGCCATCGACCATGTCGTCGCTGAGGAAGAACGACAGGCAGACGTCGCCGCTGACATGCTCATGGGTGCAGGTGTATTCCTCGCCGGGCGCGCCGACCAGCATCGAGCCCGCCACCAGCTCGAAGAACCCGGCGCGGCAATTGCAGCCGAAGCTGCCCGAGCGGACATAGGCGATGGAATGCCCGGTGCGGCATTCGGCAAACGGTGTATCGTTCGGTCCCGCATCGCAGCGAAACTCGCAGACCGTCATCGATTGTGACGTCAGCAATGTGGTTGCGTTCATGCCACCTTATCTAGGTGGACGGCCTCGGCGGAGCAACGGGCAGCAGCACCTCGAACAGCGTCTTGCTGGCGACCGGATGGGCGCCCTCCAGCGCCAGCAATCGGCGCTTGGAGATCACCCCGCCATAGGGCGAGAGCCGGTCGGTGTAATTGCCGGCCTCCAGCACCCGGTGGCAGGGCACGATCAGCATGTAAGGATTTTTGGCGATCGCCTGCGCCACCGAATGCGCCGCGCCTGAGGCGCCCAGCGCCTTGGCGACCTCGTGATAAGTGCGCGTCTCGCCGCGCGGAATCGAGCAGGCGAACTCATAGACGCGCCGGTTGAAGCCGGGCACGCCGCCAGCATCCAGGCTGACCTCGGAAAAATCGGGATCGCGGCCCTGCAGCAGGGCCGTGATGCCCTCGATCGCAAGCTCGGCATTTTCGCACGGCCGCTGCTCGCGCGCCTCGGGATGGACCTGGAAGATCCTGCGGCGGGTGTCGATCTCCCGCGCTTCCGGCAATTGCACGGCGACGACGCCGGTGCCGCTCCAGATGATTCCGCAGCGGCCTATGGCCGTGTCGAATATCGAATAGCCGCGCCCCACCATGCACACGCCCCACTCAGTGCACGTTTCTCCCCGACATCCAATCATAACACCGCCACAATCCGGCGCACCCAAAATCTTGCCAAAACGTTAAGAAGCGTTCTGCCTGGCACGCCAAACCGCTTGGCGGCAGGCGCCGTCTCGGCTAATCAGGAGGCGTGCGGCTTCGCGCATCCGCGGGCGTAGTTCAATGGTAGAACGGCAGCTTCCCAAGCTGCATACGAGGGTTCGATTCCCTTCGCCCGCTCCAACGCGACGTCTGAATAAAGCGCGCTACCGACATCCGTTGATTTGACCGGCGACATCGGTCTGGTACGATAAATCATGTCGTTTCCGTCCAATTTTCATGGGCAGTAGGAGCCACATCATGGCGGCAAGCTACAGCTATTCCGTCATTCTTGAGCCCCAGGAGGGCGGTGGCTTTACCGTGCTTGTCCCGGCCTTGCCCGAGGTCGTGACCGAGGGCGAAACGGAACAGGAAGCGCTCGCCAATGCCGAGGAGGCAATCCGTGCGATCCTGGAATATCGACGGGATCAAGGAATGGCGCCTCCGTCCGATGCTCATCCCGAGATTCGCCACGTAACGGTGGCCGCCTGATATGGGCGGTGGACGCCTGCCTGCCGTCAACGGCAAGCGCGTCATCCAGGCACTGATGAAAGCCGGTTTCGTCGTCAACCGGATTGTCGGGAGCCACCACGTTCTTGTTTTTCCTGGAGACCCGACACGAACGGTGACTGTTCCGGTTCATGCCGGGCGAGACTTGAAACCCGGCACGCTGCGCTCGATCATTCGACAGACCGGCCTGACCGTGGAGGAGTTCACAGAACTTCTGTAGAATCATCGACCGCTTCACCGAACGCATAACCGCCGATCGATGAGATGACGGCAGATTACGCCTTCCGCTCGTAAGCGCTCGACGACATTGAACAGCGTTGGGACCACTAAGCTGAAGCGGCCGCCGAGGCGCGCCGCTTGCCCCGTCGCGCCCAAGCTCGGCGTCCGGCCCGCCGGCAAAGATTCTAATATGTTAGCCTGCCGCTCCCGGCACGCCCGCCTCGCCCGCCTTAAGCTTCTCTCGCCCGGCGGATGCGGTCCCTGCGCCGGGTGATGTCTGGATGAGAGCCGATGGACCAGCAGAAACTCGAACGTGCGATCGGTCGCCGCTTGAAGACGCTGCGGACGCAGGCGGGCATGACGTTGAACGAGCTGGCCGGCCGCTCCGGGGTCAGCCGTGCCATGATCGGGCGGGTCGAGCGGGCGCAGAGCAGTGCGACGGCCTCGCTGCTCGGCAGGCTCTGCGCCGCGCTCGACGTCTCGCTCAGCGATGTCGTCGCGCTCGCCGAGAAGCCGCCGGAGCGGCTGGTGCGGCTCGCCGACCAGCCGCACTGGCGCGATCCCGACAGCGGCTATCGACGGCGGCATGCCTCACCGCCGGATGCGGCGAGCGGCATCGAGATCATCGTCGTCGACCTGCCGGCCGGCGCGCGCGTGTCTTACAGCCCTTGGGGTCGCAACGCCTTCACCCAGCAATTGTTGATGCTGGAGGGCGCGATCGCCGTGTACATCGACGCCAAGACGGTGCGCCTGCGCGAGGGCGACTGCCTGGATTTCGACGTGATGCGTGCGGTGACCTTCGAGAATGAAACCAGGCAGGACGCGCGCTACGTCATCATCACGCGGCGCGGTTCCTCCTACGGGAAGATGTGAGATCATGGAGTGGAGACCCTGACGATGCAGATTCGCACCGGCGACACCTTCGATCCGCGCGTCGTCGCGCTGCTCGATCATCACGTCACGTCGGCGCGGGCGCAGACCGCGCCGGGCAGCGCGCATGCGCTCGACCTTGCGGGCCTTCGCGCCGACGATGTCGCGTTCTGGACCGGCTGGGACGGCGAGCTGCTCGTTGCCACCGGGGCGCTGAAGATGCTGTCGGCCGTCCATGGCGAGGTGAAGTCGATGCACACGCTTCAGACCACGCGGCGGCGCGGCTTCGGCGGCCAGATGCTCCGCCACATCATCGCGGAGGCCCGCGCGCGCGGCTTGAGGCGACTCAGCCTCGAGACCGGTTCATGGGATTATTTCAAGCCGGCGCATGCGCTTTACCAGGCCCACGGCTTCGTCCTCTGCGGCCCGTTTGAGGGTTATCGCGATGATCCCAATAGCCTTTTCCTGACGCTCGATCTGACGCAAGGCTGACTGCCGGTCGGGGCTCCCGCCAGTCCGCCCTCGGCCTCTGCATTCCCGTCCGACAAAATGAGTTGCGTACCTCAAAAAACCTCTGCTAGCCTTCAGCCCATGGCCGAGACCCTGACCGCGAGCGCGCTGACGCTGAAGGACATCGCCCGCGAGGCGGGCGTCAGCCTCGCGACGGTGGACCGCGTCCTGCACAACCGGCCGGGCGTGCGGCCCGAGACGGTGCGGCGCGTCAAGGCGGCGATCGAGCGCAATTCGTTCCAGCCTCACGTCGCCGCCGCCGAGCTTGCCCGTGGCCGCGCCCGCCGCTTTGCCTTCGTGATGCCGTCGGGGCCGAACCCGTTCATGCAGCAGATCGAGGCCTATCTCGGCGAGATGTCGGGCTGGCTCTCGGCCCGCCGCCTCAGCGTCGAGATGGTCGCAACCGACGTGTTCGATCCCTCCGTGCTTTCGGCCTCGCTCGAGGCGCTCTCCGGCGATTGCGACGGCGTCGCCGTGGTGGCGCTGGATCACCCCACCGTTCGCGCTGCGATCAACGACCTCGTCGATGCCGGCACCCAGGTGGTGACGCTGGTGTCGGACGTGCCGTCGTCGCGCCGCCACCATTATGTCGGCATCGACAACATCGCGGCGGGTCGCACCGCCGGCGCGCTGGTCGGACGACTGGTCGGCCAGAAGTCCGGCAAGGTCGCGATCGTCGCGGGCTCGCAGGGCCTGCGCGACCATGCCGAACGCATCTTCGGCTTCAACCAGGTGATGGCCTCGGAATTCCCTGGCCTCAGCGTGCTGCCGGTGCTGGAAGGCCGCGACCAGGACGATCGCTCCGAGCAGGTATTGGCGCGCCTGCTCGCCAAGCATGCCGACATCGTCGGCCTCTATAATGTCGGCGCCGGCACGCAAGGTGTCGCCAAGGCGCTGAACGATAAGGCGCTGAGCGATGCCGGCCGCGACAAGGTGGTATTCGTCGGTCACGACGTCACCGTGCTGACGCGCCGCCTGCTGCTGCAGGGCGTGATGGATGCCGCGATCTCTCAGAACCCCGGGCATGAAGCGCGCGCCGCCGTGCGCGTGCTGCTCGCGCTCGCCCGCGGCGAGCCGATCTTGCGCGAACAGGAGAAGATCAGGATCGACATCGTGATGCGGGACAATCTGCCCTAGCTATCGAATGGGCCGTGGCGAAAAGCGCGACATCAAGATCGTGCAGCGCAATGAGGAAAGAGGAGGACGATTTGTATCTCGGACTGGACATCGGCACGTCCGGCGTGAAAGCGGTGCTCGTGAGCGAAGCCGGCGCGATCGTCGCGGCCGCCGCGCGCGAGCTCGCGCTGTCGCATCCGGCGCCGCTGTGGTCCGAGCAGGACCCCGATGCCTGGGTCGATGCGGCGATTGGCGCGGTCGACGATCTCGCCAGCCGCCATCCGCGCGAGGTTGCGAGGGTTCGCGGCATCGGCCTGTCCGGCCAGATGCATGGCGCGACGCTGCTCGATGAGGACGGCAAGCCGCTGCGCCCGGCGATCCTCTGGAACGACGGCCGCTCGCAGGCCGAATGCGCGGTGCTGGAGCGGCGCTGTCCGTCGCTGCACGCGATCGCCGGCAACCTCGCCATGCCCGGCTTCACGGCGCCGAAGCTGCTGTGGATCGCGCGGCACGAGCCGAAAGTTTTTGAACGCGTCGCAAAGGTGCTGCTGCCCAAGGCCTATGTGCGTTATCGCCTCACCGGCGAGATGGTCGAGGACATGTCCGATGCCGCCGGCACGCTGTGGCTCGATGTCGGCGAGCGGCGTTGGTCGGCCCTGCTGCTGCACGCCACCGGGCTCGACCTCCACCACATGCCGCGCCTCGTCGAGGGCAGCGCGGCGAGCGCGCTGCTCGCGCCGGATTTTGCGCAGCGCTGGGGCATGAGGAAGGACGTCGTGGTCGCGGGCGGCGCCGGCGACAATGCCGCCAGCGCGATCGGGCTCGGCGCGATCGCGCCCGGCGATGCCTTCCTGTCGCTGGGAACATCAGGCGTTCTGTTCCGCGTCACCGATCGCTTCGCGCCGGCGCCGGCCTCGGCCGTGCACGCCTTCTGCCACGCGCTGCCGGGCCTCTGGCATCAGATGGGCGTGATGCTGTCGGCTGCGGCTTCGCTGGCCTGGCTCTCCGGCGTGATGGAGGTGCCGGCCGCAACGCTGCTGGCGCCGCTCGGCGAGTGCGTCGATGCGCCGAGCCCGATCAGATTTCTGCCCTATCTCGACGGCGAACGCACGCCGCACAACGATGCCGCCGCGAGCGGCGCCTTTGTCGGCCTGCGCGGTGCCACCGGTCGCAGCCAGATCGTCCAGGCCGTGCTCGAAGGCGTCGCCTTTGCCGCGCGCGACAATCTGGCGGCGCTGAGCGCGGCGAGCGGGCCGATTGCCGAGGTCGATCTCGTCGGCGGCGGCTCGCGCTCGCCGCTATGGGCACAGATCTGTGCCGACGTGCTCGGCATTCCCGTTCACCGCGTCGAGGAGGGCGAGGTGGGAGCGGCCCTCGGCGCCGCGCGGCTCGGCCGGCTCGCGGCCACCGGCGAGAGCCCCGAGACGGTCTGCACCCGGCCGCGGCGGCTCGCGAGCTTCACGCCCCGCGCTTCCCTCGCTGCCGCCTATGACGAAGCCTATCGGCGATGGCGCGAGCTTTATCCCGCATTGAAGGAGTCCCTGAAGTGAACGCGTCAGCCAAATTCTTCGATGCGAGCGCACCTGTCGCCTTTGCCGGCCAGGACGCAGGGCAAGCGCCCGCGTTCCGCTGGTACGACAAGGACCGCATGGTCCACGGCCGCAGGCTCGAGGATCACTTGCGCTTTGCGGTCTGCTATTGGCATTCGTTGTGCTGGCCCGGCGGCGACCCCTTCGGCGGCGAGACGTTCCTGCGGCCCTGGCATCGCGGCAGCGATGCGATGGCGCAGGCGCGGGCCAAGGCCGATGTCGCGTTCGAGCTGTTCCGCCTGCTCGACGTGCCCTACTTCACCTTCCACGACGTCGACGCGGCGCCGGAGGGCGCTTCGCTCGCCGAGTCCGTCGCCAACCTCAACGCGATCGCCGATCTGTTCGAGCAGAAGATGGCATCAGCCAAGGTCCGGCTGCTCTGGGGCACTGCGAACCTGTTCACGCATCGCCGCTACATGGCGGGTGCGGCGACCAATCCCGACCCCGAGATCTTCACCTACGCGGCCGGCCAGGTCCGCGCCGCGCTGGAGGTGACGCACCGGCTCGGCGGCCAGAACTATGTGCTGTGGGGCGGGCGCGAGGGCTATGAGACGCTGCTCAACACCGATCTCAAGCGCGAGCTCGACCAGCTCGGCCGCTTCGTCTCGCTCGTGGTCGAGCACAAGCACAAGATCGGCTTCAAGGGCCCGGTCCTGATCGAGCCGAAGCCGAAGGAGCCGACCAAGCACCAATATGATTTCGACGTCGCCACCTGCTACGGTTTCCTCGAACGTTACGACCTGCTCAAGGACGTCAAGCTCAACATCGAGCAAAACCACGCCATCCTCGCCGGCCATTCCTTCCACCACGAGGTCGCGCTGGCCGAGGCGCTCGGTGTGTTCGGCTCGCTCGACATCAACCGCGGCGACGATCTGCTCGGCTGGGATACCGACCAGTTCGCGATGAACGTGCCGGAGCTGGCGCTGGTGTTCCACGAGATCCTGAACCGCGGCGGCTTCACCACGGGCGGGCTCAATTTCGATGCCAAGATCCGCCGCCAGTCGATCGACCCCGACGATCTGATCCATGCTCATGTCGGCTCGATGGATGCCTGTGCGCGGGCCTTCCTCGCCGCCGCCGACATGGTCGACGCCGGCACGCTGAGTGCGCCGCTTGCAAAGCGCTACGAGGCGTGGGCGGGCCCAGAGGGCCGCGCCATTCTCGGCGGTCAGCGTTCGCTCGCCGATCTCGCCGACCGTGCCATGTCTCCCGACTTCGATCCGCAGCCGCGCTCGGGCCGTCAGGAATATCTGGAATCCCTGGTCAACCGCTATGTCTGAGGAAACGCCGCTGATGACGAAGACTGACGCGACACCGGTGCTCGAGCTCACCGGCATCGGCAAGGAATTCGGCGCCATCCGCGCGCTGCACGAGGTCGACTTGCAGGTCATGCCGGGGGAGGTGGTCGGCCTGATGGGCGACAACGGCGCGGGCAAGTCGACGCTGGTCAAGATCATCGCCGGCAATTTTCGTCCCAGCCATGGCGAGATCCGTTTCGCCGGCAGCGCGGTCCATTTCAGCCGGCCCGTCGATGCCCGCGCGGTCGGCATCGAGGTCGTGTATCAGGACCTCGCGCTGGCCGACAATCTGACGGCGGCGGCCAACGTGTTCCTCGGCCGCGAGCTGAAGCGCAGGTTCGGGCCCGTCGCGCTGCTCGACCACAAGGCAATGGCGGCGCGGGCGCTGGAGCTGTTCGGCGAGCTGCGCTCGGAGACGCGCCCCGACGATCTCGTCAAGCAGATGTCCGGCGGCCAGCGCCAGGCGGTTGCGATCGCGCGCACGCGGCTCTCCAATGCGCGGCTGGTGATGATGGACGA
Organism: Bradyrhizobium sp. WBOS08; assembly: GCF_024585125.1. Lineage (NCBI taxonomy): Bacteria > Pseudomonadati > Pseudomonadota > Alphaproteobacteria > Hyphomicrobiales > Nitrobacteraceae > Bradyrhizobium > Bradyrhizobium sp. WBOS08. The sequence goes on from NZ_CP028988.1 coordinate 3,076,435, forward strand.
GCCGACCGCCGCGATCTCGGTGCGTCAGGTCGAGCAGGTGCTCGGCCTGATTCACCGGCTGAAGGAGCAGGGGGTTGCCGTGATGCTGATCTCGCACCGCATGCCCGACGTGTTCGCGGTATGCGACCGCGTCATCGTCATGCGCCGCGGTGAGAAACGCGCCGACAAGCCGATCCACCAGACCTCGCCGGAGGAAGTCACCGCCCTCATCACCGGCGCGAAGGAGGCGGCATAATGGCCATGCCCATGGAATCTCCGATCAGCTTCACCAATGTGGGCCGGATCAAATGGTGGCAGCGCGGCATCTTCGCCTCGCAGACCGGCTACGTGCTGCTCGCGCTGGCGGTGCTGCTGGTGATCATGCATTTCGCCAGCCCGTATTTCTTCACCGAAGGCAACATGCAGAACGTGGCGAAGAACTTCTCCTTCATCGCCATCGCCACGCTCGGCGTCACCTTCGTGATCATCACCGGCGGCATCGACCTCTCGGTCGGCTCGATGATGTGCTTCTCCGCCATGATCACCTCGATGGTCATGACCGAGCTGTCGTCGCCCGGCTCGCCCGCCGGCGCCTTGTTCGTGCACATGGCGGCAGACGGCAAGACCGTGCTGGCCAACGTGCCCGGGCTGATCCTGCTGGTCTCTGTCCTCGCCGGGCTCGGCGTGGCGCTGATCGCCGGGTTCGTCAATGGCTTCTGCATCGCCGTGCTCGGCCTGTCGCCCTTCGTCACCACGCTCGGCATGCTCTCGATCGTGCGCGGGCTCGGCTATGTCGTCTCCAACGGCCGCGGCAGCTTTCCGGGTGGGCCCGACGCCGATTATTTCTACGCCGCGACCTCGGGCGACGTGCTCGGCGTGCCCGTGCCGTTCATCTATCTCGTGGTCCTCGCGCTGACGATGGCCGTGGTGCTGCACCACACCGCGTTCGGCCGCCACGTCTTCGCACTCGGCGGCAACGAGAAGGCGGCCGAGCTGACCGGCATTCCGGTGGTGCGGGTGAAGATCGAGGTCTACGTGATTTGCGCGCTCGCCGCCGGCCTGCAAGGCATCATCATCTCCGGATGGCTCGGATCGGCGCCGGCCAACATGGCGACCTCCTACGAGCTCAACGTGATCGCGGCTGCCGTCATCGGCGGCGCCAATCTTGCCGGCGGCATCGGTGGTCCGCTCGGCGCCATTGTCGGCTGCGTGCTGCTGGAGGTGATCCGCAACGGCCTCGTGCTGGCGCAGGTCTCGTCCTACTGGCAGCAGACGCTGGTCGGCGTGATCATCATCCTGGCCGTGCTGGTCGACCGCATCCGCTCGCGGATGACTTGAATTGACGTGGTTCTCGGGAAGGTAACGAAAACGCCGCCCGTCCGCTTCCCGGACGATCTGAAAAGGACGGGCACCAAACAAGAGTGGAGGAGACGATGAGGAAACTTCTTCTGGCCGGCATCGCGGTTGCGATGATGGCGACGCCGGCATTCGCCGCGAACTACCGCTTCGTCATCGTGCCGAAGGCGATGAACAATCCGTTCTTCGACTTCGCGCGCGACGGCTGCCTGAAGCGGGCCAAGGAGCTCGGCAACATCGAGTGCATCTACAAGGGACCGGTCGAGCACGAGCCGGCGACGCAGGCGCAGATCATCCAGGACTTCGTCACCCAGAAGGTCGACGGTCTCGCCATCTCGGTCGCCGACGTCGCGGCCATGACCAAGTCGATCGAGGCGGCGACCGCCGCTGGCATCCCCGTCATCACCTTCGATGCCGACGCCCCCGGATCCAAGCGCCTCGCCTATATCGGCACCAACAACAAGGAGTTCGGTGTCGCGCTCGGCAAGCAACTCTTGAAGATGCGGCCCGACGGCGGCAAGTACGCCATGGTCTCGGGCGGACCCGGCGCCAAGAATCTCGCCGAGCGTGTCGACGGCGTGCGCGAGGCACTGAAGGGCTCGAAATGGACCGAGGTCGCGGGCTCCCCGACCTTCTGCAACGACGATCCCGCGCTGGCGGTGCAGCAGATGACTGATATGCGCACCGCGACGCCCGATCTCGCCGCGATCGTGCCCATCGGCGGCTGGCCGATGTTTGCTCCCGAAGGCTTCAAGGCCTTCGCGTCCAGGAACAAGAAGGACATCGATTCCGGCAAGTTCACCCTGGTCGTCGCCGATACGCTGAAGATGCAGCTCGAGCTGCTGCGCGACGGCTATGCCAATGCTCTGGTCGGCCAGCGTCCGTTCGAGATGGGCGAGAAGGCGATGGATACGCTGCTCGCCATCAAGAAGGGCGAGAAGGTGCCGGAGATCGTCTACACCGGCCTCGATCTCGTCACCAAGGACAACGTCGCGCAGATGTTGAAGTAGGAGCGCCCGCCAGCCCCGCGTTCCTGCATGCCTCTCCCGCTTGTGGTTTCCACGAGCGGGAGAGATGATTTGGACTGTTGGAATGAAGACAAGGCCATCGGAATGAAGCGATCGCGGCTCGGCTCGCTCGACGTCACCTCAATCGGCCTCGGCTCCGCGCCGCTCGGCGGATTGTTCAGTCCTGTGAGCGATGCCGATGCGGAGGCGACGATCGCGCGCGCCTGGTCGTTCGGGGTGCGATTCTTCGATACCGCGCCGCTCTACGGCTTTGGCCTCGCCGAACGGCGGCTCGGGGCCTTCCTGCGGCAGCAGCCGCGCGAGTCCTACGCCATCTCGACCAAGGTCGGCCGCCTGCTGCGCGTGCCCGAAGGCGCGCCCGCCGAGGACGAGCACTACAAGGGAACGCCGCGCGAGCGGCCGGTGTTCGATTTCAGCTATGACGGCGTGATGCGCTCGGTCGAGGAGAGCCTGGGCCGGCTCGGGCTCGACCGCGTCGACGTCCTGCTGGTGCACGATCCCGACGATCATTATGACGAAGCCGTCACAGGTGCCTTCCGCGCGCTGCGGCGGCTGCGCGAGGACGGCACGGTCAAGGCGATCGGCGCCGGCATGAACCAGTCGGAGATGTTGGTTCGATTCGCTGAAGCCGCGCCGGTCGACTGCTTTCTGCTCGCCGGGCGCTACACGCTGCTCGACCAGGGCGCGCTGGATGCGCTGTTTCCGGTCTGCACGGCCAAGAACATCGGCATCCTGCTCGGCGGCATCTACAACAGCGGCATTCTCGCCGATCCGCATACGAGCGCGAAGTTCAATTATCAGGATGCCGATGCCTCACTGGTGGTACGGGCGTTGGAGCTCGAGGCGCTCTGCCGCAGGCACGGCACCGAGCTGAAAGCCGCCGCGCTCCAGTTCTGCATGGCGCATCCGGCGGTCACCGTCGCCGTGATGGGCGCGCGCAACGCCGCCGAGGTCGCCGACAACATCGCGATGTCGGAGAAGACCGTGCCCGCCGCGTTCTGGCAGGAGCTGCGTGCGAGCAACCTCGTCGATGCGCGCGCGCCGCTGCCGACGGGAGCGTAAGGTATGATCATCGATGCCCACCAGCATTTCTGGGATCCGGCGCGCGCCGATTATCCTTGGATGGCGGCGGACGAGCTCGTGCCGATCCGCCGCGCGTTCGGCCCGGCTGATCTGGCGCCATTGCTGAAAGCGAACGGCATCGATGCCAGCATCGTGGTGCAATGCCGCTCCTCGCTCGACGAGACCGAGGAATTCTTAGCGATCGCGCATGCGACGCCGTCGGTGATCGGCGTCGTCGGCTGGGCCGACCTGACCGACGGCGCGCTCAGCGATACGCTCGCCCGGCTGCGCGGCTTGCCGGGCGGCGACAAGCTGGTCGGCATCCGCCACCAAGTGCATGACGAGACCGATCCTGATTGGCTGCTGCGCGAGGACGTCCAGCGTGGCCTCACGGCTGTGTTCGCGCATGATCTCACCTACGATTTTCTCGTCCGCACCCGCGAGCTGCCGGCCGCGATCGCAACCGCTCAGGCCTTTCCGCAAGCGCGCTTCGTGCTCGACCACGCGGCCAAGCCGCCGATCGCCGCCGGCGGCAGCGCCGAATGGTCTCATCGCATCAAGGCGCTCGGGACCTGCGGCAATGTCTGGTGCAAGATCTCGGGCCTTGCGACCGAGGCAGTTTGGAACGACTGGGATGCGGAGCGCCTGTTTCCGTTCGTCGCGCACGCCGCAGACTGTTTCGGCGAGGATAGGCTGATCTTCGGCTCGGACTGGCCGGTGTGCCTGCTTGCGGGAAGCTACGGCGAGATCAAGGGCGCGCTGGAAGCCTGCCTGGCGAAGCTCGGCCCGCAGGTGCGGGACAAGGCTTTTGGCGTGAATGCGGCGCGGGCGTATCGGCTTGCGTCGCGCGTCAGGGCCTGAGCGCGCGCCTCCTCCTTCGAGACGGCGCGGACGCGCCTCCTCAGGATGAGGCTAAGCGGCAGCCGTGTTCCTTGAAAGTAACCGCCGCGCACTCCGCTCCTCATCCTGAGGAGCCCGCCTAAAGCGGGCGTCTCGAAGGATGGCCGCATTCGCCAAACCTACTCCGACATCGGCTTGTCGGAGATGTCCCAGTCCTTGCCGGTGAAGGTGGAGATGAACAGCGTCTTCATCGGCGTGTAGTCCTCCGGCGTGTAGCTGTAGGTGACGCCGTCGAGGAAGTAGGGCGAGTGGAAGCCCTTGAGGTTCGAGGCCTGCTTCAGCACGTTGGCGCGGGTGAGCTCGTCGCCGCAGCGGCGCAGGATCTCGCCCATGGTCACGGCCTGGCCGTAGCCGGCAAAGGCGATGGTGTTGTCGGGGTCGATGGCCGGCGTGTATTTCTTGCGCAATTCCTCGAACGCCATCACGTCGGGATCCTTCTCCCATTTCGGCAGGCCGACCTCCTTGTTGTAGCGGATGGCGACGATGCCGGTGGCGTTCTCGAGGCCCGCGGCGCTGAGGATCGAGCGGCCGGTCGAGCCGGCCGACAACAGCTGCAGCGGCTTCCAGCCGAGCTCGGCGACCTTGCGGATCGACTGCGACGAGGCCTTGCCAGTGGAGATGTTGTAGAAGACGTCGGCGCCGGACTTCGACAGGTTGATGAGCTGGGAATCGACGGTCGGCTCGGTCAGATCGTAGGTCTGCTCCATGATCACCTGCGCGGTGCCGCCGGCATCCGCAAGCACCTTCTTGAAGGGACCGAGGAAGTCGCGGCCGAAATCGTCGTTCTGGTAGAGGATGCCGATCTTGGCGTTCGGCTTCACGCTGACGACGTGGCGGGCCAGGATGCGCGCCTCGGTCGGATACAGCGGCAGGCCCGCCATCGTCCATTTGAACTCTTTCGGATTGTTCCACTTCGACGCGCCGGTGTTGAGCAGCAGCTGCGGCACGCCCTTGGAATTCAGGTACTTGTGCACGGCAGTCTGCGGCGCGGTGCCGAGCGAGCCGTAGAGCGCGAGCACTTCCTCCTGCTCGACCAGGCGCCGCGTCGCCTCGACGCATTTCGGCGCGCTGTAGGCATCGTCCATGGTGAGAAACTTGATCTTGCGCCCGTTGATGCCGCCCTTCTCGTTCAGCATCTGGAAATAGGCTTCGCCGATGCGCCCGAGCACGCCGTAGAGCGAGCCGGGGCCGGAATGCGGCACGGTCTGTCCGATCTTGATCTCGGTGTCGCTGGCGCCCGCATCGTATTTCTTCTCCGCGGCCCAGACGTAGGGCGCGGGCAAGGTGGATGCGGCGATGGTGGCGAGCGCGGCGGCGTTGAATTCGCGCCGCGATGGATTCTTCTTCATTGCTTGTTTCTCCCTGGTGCGCGCATTGTGCTGGCAACGCAGCACGGCTCGCAAGTGGGAAGTCGCATCTTTGCGACGCAATGACGCTTAAATCGCGCGGCGCCCAGCGCCTAGACTCAAGTCTTCCCGGCGACGACGACGAGACCGCGCACCGGCTCGTTGTTCTCGTTGCGCGGCGAGGCCGGCTCCAGCGTCAGCAGCTTCAGGCCCGCCTTGGCGATGGCGCCGCGGACATATTCCGCTGGATGGGCATAACGCAGACCCTCGCCGAGAACGATGCCGCTGCCGTCATGCGTCTCCAGCGTGAAGGTGAGCACGCCGCCCGATGCGAGCACGCGGCTCGCTTCGTCGAGGACCGGCGCGAGATCGGCGAGATAGACGAACGCATCCGCTGCGACGATGAGGTTCGCGCTCGCGTCATGCTTCGTGCGCAGGCCCTCGATCATGTCGGCGACCTCGAGCTCGGCGTAGAGGTTGGTGGCGCGCGCCTGCTTGATCATGCCGGGCGACAGATCGATGCCGATGAAATGATCGACCTGCTTGGCGAAGGCGGCGGCCGCAAGGCCGGTGCCGCAGCCGAGATCGATGGTGCGCTTGAAGTAGGCCGGTTTCTTCGCGGCGACGCGCGCGGCCAGCACCGCCTTGAAGATCAGGCTGGGCGCGCGGTAGCCGAGATCGTTGATCAGCGCGTGCTCGAAGCGCGGGGCGTACTGGTCGAACAGCGCCTGCACATAGGCCTTCGGCATCTCAGCCATCTCGGCATCGCCGAGCCGCATCAGGTGCAGCCCGGCACCGTGCTGGTCGCCGGGGTCGCACCTCCGCGCTTCTCGAAACGCCGCGATCGCTTTGTCGCGCTCGCCGAGTTGCTGCCGGATTTCGCCCAGCGTGAACCAGGCCGAGGTGAAGTCGGGCGCCAGCTCGATCGCCTGCTCCAGCAGGTCGGCGGCCGCGGGCAGATCGCCCTTGAGCTGCAGGTCGCGCGCGAACTCGAAGCGGCGGTCGGCCATGAGATCGCCGGAGGTCAGGAACAGGCGGAGGGGCATGGGAACCAGGAAGTGTAGGGCGGAATGACTCGAAGCGACGGTAACGCGGCCTATATATCAGGCATGCGACCTCAAGACATCCTGTTGCCAGCTGTTGCCGGCCTGTGCTGCAAGCCCGGCGGTTTCCATATCGACCCCGTCCGCCCGGTCGAGCGGGCCGTGATCACCCACGGCCATTCCGATCATGCCCGCGCCGGCCATGGCGCGGTGCTGGCGACGCAGGAAACGCTCGACATGATGCGGCTGCGCTATGGCGAGAACTTCGCCGGATCGACCCAAGCGATCCGCTATGGCGAGGAGATCCGGCTCGGCGATGTCCGCGTGAAATTCCACCCGGCCGGCCACGTGCTGGGCTCCGCGCAGATCGCGGTGACGTGCAAGGACACCTGCATCGTGGCATCCGGCGATTACAAGGACGCGCCGGACCCGACCTGCACGCCGTTCGAGCTGGTGCCCTGTGACGTCTTCATCACGGAAGCAACGTTTGGCCTGCCGGTGTTCCGGCATGGCGATGCCGCCGACGAGGTCCGGAAGCTGCTTGCCTCGGTCGAATTGTTTCCCGAGCGCGCGCATCTCGTCGGCGCCTATTCGCTCGGCAAGGCGCAGCGCGTGATCAAGCTGCTGCGGCAGGCCGGCTACGATGCCCCGATCTACCTGCATGGCGCCATGGAGACGATTACACACTATTACCAGGGCCGCGGCATCGAGCTCGGCGCGCTCAGGCCGGTGAAAGGTGTCAAGAAGGCCGCGCTCGCCGGCACCATCACGCTGGCGCCGCCGTCTGCGACCTCCGATCTCTGGACACGACGCTTTCCCGATCCGGTCACCGCGTTCGCCTCGGGCTGGATGCGGGTGCGCGCCCGGGCGCGGCAGCGCGGCGTCGAGCTGCCGCTGGTGATCTCCGACCACGCCGATTGGGACGGCCTCACCGCGACGATCGGTGCGACCGGCGCCGGCGAGATCTGGGTCACGCACGGCCAGGAAGATGCGCTGGTGCATTGGTGCCGAAGCAAAGGTCTGAAAGCGCAGCCGCTGGATCTCGTCGGTTACGGCGACGAGGAGGAGGGCGAGACGCCTGCCACGGGCGAGGCCGAAGCATGAACCGCTTCGCCGAACTGCTCGACCGCCTCGCTTACGAGCCCGGCCGCAACAACAAGCTGCGGCTGCTCACCGGCTATTTCCGCGAGGTCGGCGATCCCGACCGTGGCTATGCGCTGGCGGCGCTGACCGGCGCGCTCAGCTTCAAGCACGCCAAGCCGGCGCTGATCCGCAACCTCATCGCATCGCGCACCGATGAGGTGCTGTTCGGCTTGAGCTACGATTACGTCGGCGATCTCTCGGAGACGGTGGCGCTGATGTGGCCGAAGGCCGGGCTTGCCGCGCACAACAACCCGCCACCCCCGACCCTCACCGAAGTCGTCACCACGCTGCGCACGCTCGGCAAGACCGAGCTGCCGAAGCAGCTCGAGCGCTGGCTCGACGAGTTAGATGAGACCGGACGCTGGGCGCTCTTGAAGCTCGTCACCGGGAGCTTGCGGATCGGCATCTCCGCGCGGCTCGCCAAGACCGCGGCGGCCGCGCTCGGCGACAAGGATCCGCACGAGGTCGAGCTAATCTGGCCGGGCCTCGCACCGCCCTATCTCGACCTGTTCGCCTGGCTGGAAGGCCGCGCCGACAAGCCGGTCAACCGTGATCCCGCGCCGTTCCGGCCGGTGATGCTGGCGCATGCGATCGAGGACAGCGATTTCGCCGCGCTCGATCCCGCCGACTACATCGCCGAATGGAAATGGGACGGCATCCGCGTGCAGGCCGTCGCCGGCCGCGACGAGCGCGGCCACGTCACCGCGCGGCTCTATTCGCGCACCGGCGAGGACATCACGGGCAGCTTTCCGGACCTCGTGCCGTCGCTGCATTTGCCGGGTGCGATCGACGGCGAGCTGCTGATCCTGCGCCAGGGCCGCGTGCAGAGCTTCAACGTCCTGCAGCAGCGGCTCAACCGCAAGGTCGTCTCGCCCAAGCTGATCAAGGAGTTTCCGATCCACCTGCGCGCCTACGATCTGCTCGGCGACGACGAGAACGATCTGCGCGAGCTGCCGTTCGCGGAGCGGCGCGAGCGGCTGGAGAGCTTCATCACGAAGCTCGGCGATCCCCGCATCGACCTGTCGCCGACCGTGTCCTTCGCAAGCTGGGAGGCGCTGACCGCCGCGCGCGCCGATCCCGCGAGCGCTGGCGCGGGCGAGGATGCGGATGCCGTCGAAGGCGTGATGCTGAAGCGGCGCGATGCGCCCTATCTGCCGGGACGGCCGAAGGGCCAATGGTGGAAGTGGAAGCGCGATCCGCACATCATCGACGCCGTGCTGATGTATGCGCAGCGCGGTCACGGCAAGCGCTCGTCCTATTATTCCGATTACACCTTCGGCGTCTGGACCGCGGGCGAGGGCGGCGACGAGCTGGTGCCGGTCGGCAAAGCCTATTTCGGCTTCACCGACGAGGAGCTGCTGCAGATCGACCGCTTCGTCCGCCGCAACACCACGGAAAAATTCGGTCCCGTGCGCCATGTCGTGCACGAGGGCGACAAGGGGCTGGTGCTGGAGGTGGCGTTCGAGGGCTTGCAGCGCTCGCCGCGGCACAAATCCGGCGTCGCCATGCGCTTTCCCCGCATCAGCCGCCTGCGCTGGGACAAGCCGCCGCGCGAGGCCGACCGGCTGGAGACGTTGGAGCGGATGCTGAAGGCGGAGGCGGCGGAGATCGAGGTGTGAGGCGCGTGATGGGCTGGACTCTGCCGGCGCCTGAGCGCACGCCTCGTCCTTCGAGACGACCGCGTCGCGCTCTCCTCAGGATGAGGCTAATCCGCATCGGTGCACGTTGAAACTGCTGCTGCGTACTCCGTCCTCATCCTGAGGAGCCCGCCTAAAGCGGGCGTCTCGAAGGATGGCGGCCGGGACACTCTTATCGGGCCGCGGAAGAGGCGAACCGGCCGCCCGAATTAAACTCCGGTAACCTGATTGACGCACCGATCCAGGTTCCCCATGTGCCTCGCCGTGCCCTATAATGGGGTCGAATCCTTCCCGAGGAGTTTGCGATGGTCCAAGACGTCAGAGATTTGCCGGCCGGCCGCAGCGATGGGCTGAACCGCTTTCTCGGCGGCTCGCCGCTGGCGGTGGCGTTCCGGCTGGTCCTGCTCTCGATCCTGGTCGGCGTCGTGCTGGCCGCGATCGGATTCGATCCCTGGAACATCATCACCAGCATCCGCCTCCTGTTCCAGCGTCTGTGGGATCTCGGCTTCGATACCATCAACTGGCTGTGGCGCTATTTCCTGCTCGGCGCGGTGATCGTGATCCCGATCTGGCTGCTGTCGCGCGTGTTCGGCGCGCCGCGCGGCCGGTAGGCTCGGAGTCCGCAGTCGATGCAACTGCGTTTCGTCGGCTGCGGCGACGCCTTCGGCTCCGGCGGCAGGCTCAACACCTGCTTCCATGTCGCAGGGCGCGCGGCCAACTTCCTGATCGATTGCGGCGCGTCGGCTTTGCCGGCGCTGAAGCGGCTGGAGATCGAGCGTAATGAGATCGATCTCATTCTCATCACACATTTCCACGGCGATCATTTCGCCGGCCTGCCGTTCTTTCTGCTCGATGCGCAATTCTCGCGGCGGACAAAGCCGCTGACGATTGCCGGCCCGCAAGGCATCGAGCGGCGGCTGCGTGAGGTGATGGAGGTTCTGTTCGAGCACTCCTCCAAGACGAAGCAGCGCTTCGAGCTCGACGTCGTCGAGCTTGCGCCCCGGCAAAGCCGGACCTTCGGCAGCGTGACGGTGACACCCTATCCCGTCGTGCACGGCGAATCCGGCGGCCCCTTCCTCGCCTACCGCGTCGAGGTCGAAGGCCGCACGCTCGCCTACAGCGCCGACACCGAATGGACGGAGACGCTCATTCCGCTGGCGCATGGCGCGGATCTTTTCATTGCCGAGGCCTACATGTACGAGAAGGTGGTCAAGAACCATCTCAGCCTGAAGACCTTGGAACAGCATCTGCCCGCGATCGGCGCCAAACGGCTCGTGCTCACCCATATGAGCGACGACATGCTGTCGCGCCTCGACGCGTTGCCTTACATGGCGGCCGAGGACGGCATGGTCGTCGTATTCTGACCATGCACGCGCCCATCCATCCCAGGGTCGGCACACGAGACGTGTTCGCCATCGCAGGTCCAGCGATGGTTGCCAACCTGACCACGCCGCTGATCGGCGTGGTCTCGACCACGGCGATCGGCCGCCTCGACGATGCCGCGTTGCTCGGCGGCGTCGCGATCGCGTCGATCGTCTTCGACTGCCTGTTCTGGCTGTTCGGCTTCCTGCGCATGAGCACGCTCGCCTTCACCGCGCAATCGCTGGGCGCGGGGGAGGTGCGTGAGCCGACCGCGATCCTGTCGCGGGGCTTCATCGTCGCCGGCCTAATCGGCGCCGCGCTGATCGTGCTGCAAGTGCCGTTGGCGGCGGGGCTGTTCGACCTCATCGGCGGCAGCGAGGGTGTGACGCGGGCCGCGCAGACCTATTTCGGGATCCGGATCTGGTCGTCGCCGTTCACGCTCGCCAATTACGTCATCCTCGGCTGGCTGATCGGCCAGGCCCGCGCCAATTCAGCCTTGCTGCTTCAGGTCGTCATCAACCTCGTCAACATGGCGGCGACGATCCTGCTGGTGCTGGTCTACGACGCCGGCATCGCCGGTGCTGCGATCGCCGCGCTGGTCTCGGAAGCGGTCGGGTTCGGCCTCGGCGTGATCGTCTGCCGTCATTATGCCGAGGGCGGCTTCGCGGTGCCGTACAGGACGCTGCTCGACCGCGACAAGCTGGTGCGGATGCTGGCGGTGAATTCCGACATCATGATCCGCACCGCGGCGCTGATCACGGTGTTTCTGTTCTTCACCGCGAAAGGCGCGCAGGCCGGCGACGTCACGCTGGCGGCCAATTCCGTGCTCAACAACTTCCTGTTCATCAGCGCCTTTTTCCTCGACGGTCTCGCCAACGCCGCCCAGCAGCTGTGCGGCCGCACCCTCGGCGCACGCGACGCAAAAGGCTTTGCCGCCTCGACCCGGCTGGTGCTGCTCTGGGGGCTCGGCTTCGCCATCGTCGTCGCATCGCTGTTCGCGCTGTTCGGACCGGCTTTGATCGATTTCATGACGGCAAGCGAGGCGGTTCGCCGCGCCGCGCGCGAATTCCTGCCCTTCGTCGCGTTCGCGCCGATTCCCGGCGTGTTCGCCTTCGGGTTCGACGGCATCTATATCGGCGCCACCTGGGCGCGCGAGATGCGCAACCTGATGCTGGCTTCGCTCGCGATCTTCCTCGGCACCTGGTGGGCGCTGCAATCGTTCGGCAATGCCGGATTGTGGTGGGCGCTCCTGGCCTCCTACCTCTCGCGCGGCGGTTTGCAGGCGGCGCGCTATCCGGCGCAGTTCAGGGCGACGTTCGCCAAATCATAGCGTCCGTGTCCCGGACGCGTTGCAGCGTGAAACGCTGCTGCGCAGAGCCGGGACTTATCTCTCCTCGAATTCGCTGCCGCATGGGCCCCGGCTCTGCAGTGCACCACGCCGAAGACGGCGTGCTGCGCTGCGTCCGGGGCACGAGATCGCCCTTACATCCCCGGCCAGTCTTCCGCCGTGAGCGTCGCGGCATCCGCTCCGACGATCTCGGACAAGGAATCCCGCCCGGTGCGGAGCAGCGTCGAGGTGAGGTCGCGCTTGATCTCGTCGACGAGGCCGAGGCCCTTGTAGACCAGCGACGAATAGAGCTGGATCAGGCTGGCGCCGGCGCGGATCTTGGTCAAGGCGGCGCCGCCGGAATCCACGCCGCCGACGCCGATCAGGGGGAACGCGCCCTCGACGCGCACATAGGTCTCCGCGACCATCCGCGTCGACAGGCGGAACAGCGGCCGGCCCGACAGGCCGCCTTGCTCCTTGGCCCGCGTCTCCTCCCGCAGCGTGCTCGGCCGGGAGATCGTCGTGTTCGACACCACCATGCCGTCGACCCGGCGCGAGCGCGCGACCTGCACGACGTCGTCGAGCTGGGCGAGACTGAGATCCGGCGCGATCTTGAGCAGCACCGGCGTGTCGCCGGCCTTCTGCCGGACACGCTCGCGCGCGTCGATCACGCGGGCAAGGAGATCGTCGAGCAGCGCGCCTTCCTGCAGATTGCGCAGGCCCGGCGTGTTCGGCGAGGAGACGTTGACGGTGAAGTAGCTCGCGACCGGCGCAAAGGTCTCGATCAGCTTGACGTAGTCGGCGACGCGATCGACTGAATCCTTGTTGGCGCCGACATTGACGCCGACGATGCCGCCGTGCTGCGCGCGCGCGGCGAGCCGGCGCAAGGCGACGTCCGCGCCGTCATTGTTGAAGCCCATGCGGTTGATGATGGCCTCGTCGCGCTCGAGGCGGAACAGCCGCGGCCGCGGGTTGCCGGCTTGCGGCTTCGGCGTCACCGAGCCGATCTCGACGAAACCGAAGCCGAGCCGCAGCAGCGCGTCCGGCACTTCCGCGCTCTTGTCGAAGCCGGCGGCCATGCCGATCGGGTTGGGAAAGTTGAGCCCGAAGGCGCGCATCGCGAGCTTGGGATCGTCGGCGCGCGGCTTGACCGGCGGCAGGAAGCGCAGACCCTGGATCGCCAGGCGATGCGCGTCTTCCGGATCGAGCCAGCGCAGCACCGGCAGGGAAAAGGCGTCGAAAGCGCGGATCACGGGGCAAGCTCCGGAACGTCGTGGCCGCCGTCGGAGCGGATGTTGAGGTTCATCACCGTGATCACGGCGCCGAGATCGAGCTCGCCATAGAGATGCGGAAACAGCTCCTCGTTGCGCGAGCGCTCCCAGCGCAGCTCGCCGCCGAGCGCGTCGCCGTCGACCTCGACCAGGAACAGCGCGCGTTGCCCGAAATAGTGCTTGCGCAGGGTCTCGGGAACCTGGTCGGCGGTCGAGAAATGGATGAAACCGTCGCGCGCATCGTCGGCGCTGCCCCGGTAGACACCCTGCCGTTCCGCCTCACGCCAGGCCGAGGCCGGACAGATTTTGTAGATCTTGACCACCGCTTGCGCAGCCCTGTTTGCTCTTTGAGTCTTTTGGGTTTTTTCGTCTCGCGCGGGTCTGCAAGAACCCCGGCGCGACCGTAAAGGCCGCCCCTGCCGAACTCAAGACCTCAAGCCTTTCCGGTCCGGTGAAATCGCCGCCACTTGCGCGAAAAGCGGAAAACCGGTTGATTTGAGGACAGTTTTCCTGAGTTGCGACGGGCTGGACCTTGCATGGTCAGGCAGGCCAAAGCGCAGAGGATACTCACTCACGACCAGATCTGGATCGCGCTGGATCGGCTGGCGGCGCGCGCCGGTCTGTCGCCGTCCGGCCTCGCCAAGCGCGCCGGGCTCGATCCCACCACCTTCAACAGGTCCAAGCGCGTCACTTCGGACGGCCGCGAGCGCTGGCCCTCGACCGAATCGATCGCCAAGGCGCTGGCGGCGGCAGATGCCTCGCTCGAAAGCTTTGCGCGGCTGGTCGACGATGACGCGGGCGACGGCCGCTCGGTACCGCTGCTTCGTTTCGCGCTGGCCGGCGCGAGCGGCGCCTTCGACGAGTCCGGCCTTCCCGCTGGCAAGGGCTGGACCGAAACCGCACTTCCGGCCACCGAGGACAGCCACAGCTTTGCGCTGGAGATCTCCGGCGATGAGCTTGCCCCCGTTTACCGACACGGCGACATCGTCCTGGTCTCGCCGGGCGCGCCGATCCGCAAGGGCGATCGCGTGGTGGTGCGAAGCAGGACGGGCGAGGTGACGATCGCAACGCTGAGGCGCCGTACCGCGAAGGCCCTGGAGCTGCAATTGCTCAACGCATCGCAAGCCGTGCGCACGATGGCGGCCGGCGAGGTGGCGTGGATCGCGCGGATCGTGTGGACGAGCCAGTGACTGCGGGGCCGCGTATCGCCGCGTTCGCAGTTGCGCTTACGTCGGTACAAGGACCGCCTCTCTCCGAGAGATCACGCGGTATGGGTCCCGGCGTTCGCCGGGATGACAGGCGCGTGTGGAGCGAAGGGCAACGCGTTTCTCACGCGCTCCGCGCCAGCGCGCCGTCGATCATGTTGACCGCGTTCTGCACGCCATACACCGCGACGAAGGAGCCGAAGCGCGGGCCCTTCTCCTGGCCGAGCAGCACCTGGTAGAGCATGTTGAACCAGTCCAGCGTGACGCCGGGACGGCCGTCCTTGCCCTTCTTGACCTGGTCGAGGAACGGCTCGCGGCGGCCGATCTCGTAGACGACGTTCTGGATGTCCTCGGCCGAGGCGTCCGCCGGAAGCTGCGACAGCGCATCGCGCAGGTCCTGCAGCGCCGCGCGCTCGGTGTCGGTCGGCACGCGGAACTGCTTCGTCGGTGCGACGAAGTCGCGGTAATAGTTGATGGCGTAGCCGACCATCGCATCCAGCTTCGGATGCGTCTGCGGGCTCACGCCGGGTCGGTAGCGACCGATGAAGCCCCACAGCGTCTCGGCATTCTCCGCGTTCGACGACGACACCAGCGTCAGCAGCAGCTGGAAGGTCACGGGCATGTCGCCCTTCGGCGGCTTGCCGTTGTGGATGTGCCAGACCGGGTTGCCGAGCTGCTGCTTGCCGTCCTGCCTGGCAAAGCCGTCGATGAACTGCTGATAGTCGTCGACGTTGCGCGGGATGACGTCGAAATACAGCCGCTTGGCCGCCTTCGGCTCGCGATACATGAACAGCGACAGCGATTCCGGCGAGGCGTAGCGCAGCCACTCGTCGATGGTCAGGCCATTGCCCTTCGACTTCGAGATCTTCTGGCCCTTCTCGTCGAGGAAGAGCTCGTAGTTGAAGCCTTCGGGCGGCGTGGCGCCGAGCGCCCTGGCGATCGCGCCTGAGAGCTTCACGGAATCGATCAGGTCCTTGCCGGCCATCTCGTAGTCGACGCCGAGCGCGACCCAGCGCATCGCCCAGTCGGCCTTCCACTGGCACTTGACGTTGCCGCCGATGACCGGCGTCTCGACCTCCTCGTTCGTATCAGGGTCGACATAGGTCACGGTGCCGGCCGCGACGTCGCGGCGTATCATCGGCACCTGCAGCACGATGCCGGTGGTCTTGCTGATCGGGAGGAACGGCGAATAGGTGGCGCGGCGGTCGGGGCCCAGCGTCGGCAGGATGATCTCCATCACCTTGTCGTAGGCGGCGAGCATCTTGAGCAGCGTCGCGTCGAAGCGGCCCGACGTATAATAATCGGTCGAGCTCGCGAACTCGTAGTCGAAGCCGAAATGATCGAGGAAGGCGCGCAGCCGTGCGTTGTTGTGGTGCCCGAACGAGGGGTACTCGTTGGAGAACGGATCCGGCACCCGCGTCAGCGGCTTGCCGAGATGCGCGGCCAGCATCTCCTTGTTGGGGACGTTGTCGGGCACCTTGCGGAAGCCGTCCATGTCGTCGGAAAAGGCGAGCAGGCGCGTCTTGACCTTGTCCTCGGTCAGCACGCGGAAGGCGTGCCGCACCATCGAGGTGCGCGCGACCTCGCCGAACGTGCCGATATGCGGCAGGCCGGACGGCCCGTAGCCGGTCTCGAACAGCACCTCGTCCTTCGGGCTCTTCTTCAACCGCGCGACGATGGCCTTGGCCTGCTCGAACGGCCAGGCGTTGGATTGTTCGGCGAGCGCACGCAGATCGCTCGGGCTCATGCTGGGATCGATAACGGACATCAAGAAGGGCCTCCGGGCCGCGGAAAATAGCGATTTCCCGGCAGAATGCAAAAGTTGCGGGGCGAACAGCCACCTTCGCCGTCATTGCCAGAATCGTAGGGCGGGCAAAGCGAAGCGTGCCCACCGTTCATAAGACGTGGGCACGGCGCTTGCGCGCCTTTGCCCACCCTACGGCAACTCGCTCGCCGCAAGAGCTGCGACGCTAAAACGGGCTCACCGAGAAATAGCGCAGCCACAGATCGGTGTAGCGGCCCTTTTCCCAGACGCGGAACAGCGCCCAGTTCAAGGCCTGGCGCAGCACGTCGTTGCCCTTGCGCACGGCAATGCCGATGCCTTCGCCGAAGAAGCGGCTCTCGACGAAGGGGCCGCCGGAGAAGGCGCAGCAATCGCCGGAATCGGTGCCGTTGATCCAGAACGCCAGCGAGATGGCGTCGCCGAAGATGAAATCGACCTCGCCCTTGCGCAAAGCGGCGCGCATCGCCTCGTCGCTGGGATAGGCGTGCAGCTCCGCGTCGGTGAACATGGCCTTGAGATAGGCCTCGTGCGCGGACCCGGCGATGACGCCGACCTTCTTGCCCTCGAGATATTCGGGCCGGATTTCCGGCATCACCGCGTCCTTGCGGGAGACGAAGCGCGCCGGCACGCGGTAATAGGGATCGGTGAAGTCGACCCGGGCGCGCAGCTGCGGGCTCACCGCCATCGAGGCGATGATGGCATCGCCGCGGTTGGAGGAAAGCGCGTCGACCAGCGTCTCGAAGCGGCGCATCTGCACCGTGCAGGTGACCTTGATCTCCTCGCACAGGCTGCGGGCGAGATCGACGTTGAAGCCGGCCGGGTTGCCATCGGCGCCGGTGTAGTTGAACGGCGGATAATCGGTCTCGGTCAGGAAGCGGATCACGGTCAGGCGCGACAGGTCCGGCCGTTCCGGTCGCCGCCGCGGGTCCCAGAACCCGGGCACGGCCTGCGGGGCGGCCTGGGGCGCGACCTGCGGCGTGGCCTGGGGTGCCGCCGGAGGCTGTTTGGCCGGAGCCTGGGCCTCGGCGGCGGGCAGGCTCGCGAGCAGGCACGCGACAGCCGCCAGCCCGGTCAGCAAGCTACGGGCAGATTTGGTCGATTTCGCCTGTTGCGATGGAGCCATCGGCCGGAAATGAACGAATTTCGTTGGGATCGGAGGGCGTTATAGACCATCCCACCGGGAACGCGAGCGCGGAATGTGGGCTCATAGAGCCCCTCCGCCATGACTGATGGGGAGGTACCGTGCCTGAATCGGGCTCAAAGATACTTCTTCAAGTCCGCCGCCGCCTCTTCCGGCGTCCGCTTCAGGTTGAACGGCGAGACGAAGCGGCCGTCGCGGTCCATCAGGTAAATCAGCGCGGTATGGTCCATGGTGTAGTCGCCGTCCTTGGTCGGGATCTTCTTGGCGTAGACCCGGTAGGAGGTGATGACCTTGGCAGTCTCGGCGGGATCGCCGGACAGGCCCTGAAGATGCGGATCGAAGCTCGACAGATAGTCCTTCAGCGCTGCCTGCGTATCGCGCTCGGGATCGACCGAGATGAAGACGGCATTGAGCTTGTCGGCATCCTTGCCCATCACGCGCAGCACCTCCGAGATCTCGAACAGCGAGGTCGGGCAGACGTCGGGGCAATGGGTGTAGCCGAAGAAGATCAGGGTCGGCTTGCCCTTGAGGCTCTTGTCGGTGACGGCCTTGCCGTTCTGGTCGGTGAGCTGGAACGGGCCACCGATCGCAGCCGGCTGCGCCACCTTGCTGATCCCGCCCATGGCCCAGAACATGATCAGGAGCCCGACGATGAGGCTTGCGGCGAAGGCGGTCGCGATCACCAGCGGACGGGTGGCGGAGCTCATGAGCGGGAAACTTCCTGTCGCGGATCAGAAGCAGGCGGCGAAGCCGGTCCTGATCATTTCGAAGAACATCTGCGTGCCGTAGTGGAACCACAGCGCCAGCGCGCCGAGCACGAGCAATCCAAAGCTCGCCGCGCCCGTCCACAGCAGCACGGACGGCGTCCGGCCGGCAGTGGACGAATTGTCCTGTAACGGATGCGTCGGGTGCAGGGGTTGAGCCATGACAATGATCGAGGGCGAAGGCCCGGTTTCGAGGCCTTCAGATAGGCTTTGGCCCGCCCGCGGGCAAGGCGCCGCCGGCGGGCCAGAACGATCCGGTCAGGTCGAGAACGTCAGCGCAGCTGGCCCCGGGCGGATTCGATCTGGTCCGCTTGCGGAAGAGACCGGCGCGACGGCTTGATGGTCGAGGCCTGCGCGTCCATGTAGCAGGGCTTGTACATGGCCTGGAGCTGCTTGCCCCTCAGGAACAGCATCTGCGGGGTGAGGCCGCCGCGCTGGCTGATCCAGCGCTTCACCTGCGAGGGGTACATCGCATAGAGCATCTGGGTCGCCTCGGGATTGGTGACGGCGCGCCCATTGCGGCCGAAATCCCAGGCGGCGTGGAAGCCGAGCGTCGCGCTCGAGGTCACGCAGATGCGGTCATGCGGGATGGCGCCGAGGACGATGGTACAGGCGGACGCGCAAAGGCCGTCGATGATGACGGTCTCGCCCGATTGACGCAGATCCTGGTACTTGTCGACGTAAGTTCCAATCCGGCCACCGCGGTCATCCGCGATCCGAACCACCGCGTGAGAAGCCCCCATGCCAGCGATCAGCAGAACCGCCGCAAGCAACCCCGTCAGAAACTTCATTGGCCCCCGCCCCAGTCGAATTCGAATCTGCGTGTCAGGTGGTGATGCACCGCTAGCGTCCGTCGTAACCGAGGTTTTGTCTAGGCAGGCCGGCTGGCTCAAAACAAATTCAAATCCAGTGTTGCGTCCGCGCTGCACTCGGAGGCTCTCAATCCCAAAGTGGAACAAGTTAACGAGGTCTTACGCGCGGCACCCTTGATCTCAGGTACAACCGCCGGCTTCAATCCGGGCAATTACAGGGGGGAACTATGGAGGGGGACATGCATGGCTGAGGAAACGGACGTCATCGTCGTCGGGGCGGGACTGTCGGGCCTCGTGGCCGCCACCGAGATTGCCGACGCGGGCAAGCGCGTCATCGTGGTCGACCAGGAAGGCGAGCAGTCGATTGGCGGCCAGGCATTCTGGTCGTTCGGCGGCCTGTTCCTGGTCGATTCGCCGGAGCAGCGCCGGCTCGGCATCAAGGATAGCTTCGACCTCGCCATGCAGGACTGGATCGGCGCCGCCGGCTTCGACCGCGACGACGATTTCTGGCCGCGGCAATGGGCCGAGGCCTATGTCGGCTTCGCGGCCGGCGAGAAGCGCGCCTGGCTGCGGGCGATGGGACACCGCTTCTTTCCCGTGGTCGGCTGGGCCGAGCGCGGCGGTTACGACGCGATGGGTCACGGCAATTCGGTACCGCGCTTTCACGTCACCTGGGGCACCGGGCCCGGCATCGTCGAGCCGTTCGAGCGCCGCGCGCGCGAGGCGATGAAGAGCGGGCGGCTGAGCTTCAAGTTCCGCCACCGCGTCGACGCGCTCTCGATCAGCAACGGCACGGTGGACGGCGTCAGCGGCGCCGTCCTCGCCCCCGACGCTGTCGATCGCGGCAAGAGCTCATCGCGCAACGTGGTCAGCGAGTTCGCGCTGAAGGCGCAGGCCGTGATCGTGGCCTCCGGCGGCATCGGCGGCAATCACGATCTGGTCCGGCAGAACTGGCCGAAGCGGCTCGGCGATCCCCCGAAATTCATGATCTCCGGCGTGCCCGAACATGTCGACGGCCGCATGATCGGCATCACAGAAAAGATCGGCGCGCGGCTGATCAACCGCGACCGCATGTGGCATTATGTCGAGGGCATTCAGAACTGGTCGCCGATCTGGCCGCGCCACGGCATCCGCATCCTGCCCGGCCCCTCCTCGATGTGGTTTGACGCAACCGGCACGCGGCTGCCGTCGCCGCTCTTCCCCGGCTCCGACACGCTCGGCCAGCTCAAATATATCATGTCGACCGGCTATGATTATTCCTGGTTCATCCTGACCCAGAGCATCATCAAGAAGGAGTTCGCGCTGTCGGGCTCGGAGCAGAATCCCGACCTCACGGGAAAGAGCTGGCGCATGACCTTGCGGCGCGCCACCAACAAGGGCGCGCCGGCGCCGGTGGAGGCGTTCAAGCGCCATGGTGTCGACTTCATCGTGCGCGACACGCTCGAGGATCTCGTTGCGGAGATGAACAAGCTCGCCGGCGGCGACCTTCTCAAGCTCGACCATATCAGGACGCAGATCGAGGCGCGCGACCGCGAGATCGCCAATCCTTACGTCAAGGATGCGCAGGTGATGAATATCCACAATGCGCGCCGCTATATCGGCGACAGGCTGATCCGCACCGCCTCCCCACACCGGATCCTGGATCCCGCGCAGGGACCGCTGATCGCGGTCAAGCTCAACATCCTCACCCGCAAGACGCTGGGCGGCTTCGAGACCGACCTCGAGTCCCGCGTGTTCGGCGGCGAGGGCAGCGTCATTCCCGGCCTCTATGCGGTCGGCGAAGCCGCCGGCTTCGGCGGCGGCGGCGTGCATGGCTATCGCTCGCTCGAAGGCACCTTCCTCGGCGGCTGCCTGTTCTCGGGCCGCAATGCGGGCCGGTCGGCAGCAAAGGCGGTGGGCTGAACCGCCCCTTGCGTTGCGCCACGCATGCGTGCCGGGCACGCATGCGTGCCGGGGGTGGCAGAGCGCGGGGTGCTGGGCTAGACAGGGCCGCCATTCCAGTGAGGAGATCCCCAATGAGCATCCAGCGTTTCGAAACCGGCCCACGCATGAGCCAGGTCGTCGTGCACGGCAACACCGTCTATCTCGCCGGCGTCGTCGCCAACAAGGCCGCCGGCGAAAGCGTGACGAAGCAGACCCAGGACATCCTGGCGACCATCGACGGTCATCTTGCCAAGGCCGGCACCGACAAGTCGAAGCTGCTGTCGGCCACGATCTACATCACCGACATGAAGACCTTCGGCGAGATGAATGCGGTGTGGGACGCCTGGGTGTCGCCCGGCAACACCCCCGCCCGCGCCACGGTCGAAGCCAAGCTGGCGGCGCCGCAATACACCGTCGAGATCATGGTGACGGCCGCGAAGTAGTTTTCGCGAAAAGGTCACGCGCGTTGATGACCTTCGAGGTAATCGATCAACGCGCGTAAACCTTCGATGATGACGGTCAGCCGAACACGGCTTCATCGAAGGAGAGCATCATGACCGATCCCACCACCATCGCCCGCCGCTACATCGAGCTCTGGAACGAGCGCACGGCCGGCCGGCGTCGCGAGCTGCTCGGCGAACACTGGGCCAATGATGCGAGCTACGTCGATCCCCTGATGAAGGGCGACGGCCGCGACGGCATCGAGGCCCTGATCGCCGGCGTGCAGCAGCGCTTTCCTGATTTCAGATTCCAGCTGATCGGCGAGCCCAACGGCTTCGGCGACCACATTCGTTTTTCCTGGGGCCTCGGTCCCGACGGCGCGGACAGCCCGATCAAGGGCACTGATTTCGCCGTGCTGCAAGACGGCCGCATCAAAAGCGTGACCGGGTTTCTCGACCAGCTGCCGGCCGGGGCGTGAGGCGGCGAGCCTTTCGCACGAAGTGACCTTGCCCGTTGCCATCCTTCGAGACGCCCGCCGTTGGCGGGCCCTCGGGATGAGGGCGGAATGCGTGGCAGCAGCCCCAACGGGCGCACTGCTGCTGGCGGCACCCTGAGGAGACCGCGAAGCGGTCGTCTCGAAGGGCGAGGCGCACGCTCGAAGCGCGTAAAATGCCTAAGCGATAGCCGTCCTCGTGCGGGCGGCGAGGGCGGCACCCCTCGACGAAGCCATCCCTACGGCTTACCTGTCATGTTGTGCCGCCCCGTACCCTCCAGACATCGGCCGAGCCCGCCGCGCTGCTGCCAAGCCGCTTCCAGCAATGGTTCGCAGGCCGCGGCTGGTCGCCGCGTGCGCATCAATTGGCGCTGCTGGAGAAGGCGCGCGAGGACCGCTCGGCCCTGCTGATCGCGCCGACTGGCGCGGGCAAGACGCTGGCGGGATTCTTGCCGACGCTGGTGGAACTGTCGATTCAGCCCATCGATCGCGAGGCAGGTCCGAAGAAAAGCCTCGTCTCCACCGGCCGCAGCGTGCAACGTTCCGGCGGCCTGCACACGCTCTACATCTCGCCTCTGAAAGCACTCGCCGTCGACATCGCGCGCAATCTGGAGCGGCCGATCGCCGAGATGGCGCTGCCGATCAAGGTCGAGACCCGCACTGGCGACACGCCGGTGTCGCGGCGGCAGCGGCAGCGGCGCTATCCGCCTGATGTGCTGCTGACGACGCCGGAGCAGCTTGCGCTGCTACTGTCCTCCGACGACGCGCCGTTCCTGTTCTCGTCCCTGAAGCGCATCGTGCTCGACGAGTTGCATGCGCTGGTGACGTCCAAGCGCGGCGATCTGCTCGCGCTCGGCCTCGCGCGGCTGTGGCGGCTGGCGCCGCAGCTGCGCGCGATCGGCCTGTCGGCGACCGTGGCCGAGCCGGAGCAGCTCGCGCGCTTCCTGGTGCCGCAGCCCGGCGGCACGGAGCGCGCGGCCGACATCGTCGTCGCCGGCGGTGCCGCGCCGCCCGAGGTGGAGATGCTCGACACGCGCGAGCGCCTGCCCTGGGCCGGTCACAGCGCGCGCCATGCGCTTCCTGAAATCTATGAGCTGATCAAGGCGAACAAGACCACGCTGGTCTTCGTCAACACCCGCAGCCAGGCCGAGATGCTGTTCCAGAATCTCTGGAGCATGAACGACGACGGCCTCGCGATCGCGCTGCATCACGGCTCGCTCGACGTCGCCCAGCGCCGCAAGGTCGAGGACGCGATGTCGGCAGGAAAGCTGCGCGGCGTGGTCTGCACCTCCTCGCTCGACCTCGGCGTCGACTGGGGCGACGTCGATCTCGTCGTCAATATCGGCGCGCCCAAAGGCTCCTCGCGCCTGATGCAGCGCATCGGCCGCGCCAACCATCGCCTCGACGAGGCCTCGCGCGCGGTGCTGGTGCCGGCCAACCGGTTCGAAGTGCTGGAATGCCGCGTCGCGATCGATGCCATTGCCGAGAACGCGCAGGATACGCCGCCCTTGCGCACCGGCGCGCTGGACGTGCTGGCGCAGCACGTGCTCGGCTGCGCCTGCGGCGAGCCGTTCCTCTCCGACGAGCTCTATGCCGAAGTCCGCACGGCCGCGCCCTACGCCGAGCTGTCGCGGCAGGATTTTGACGACGTCGTCGATTTCGTCGCCTCCGGCGGCTACGCCCTGAAGACCTACGAGCGCTTCGCCCGCATCAAGCAGGACAAGGAGGGGCGCTGGCGCGTCGCCAATCCCAAGGTGCGGCAGAGCTACCGCATGAACGTCGGCACCATCGTCGAGGACGACATGCTGAAGGTGCGGCTGGTGCGCTCGCGCGGCGGCGGGAGCGGATCGACCGGCGTGATCGCCCGCGGCGGCCGGCTGCTCGGCGAGATCGAGGAGGCCTTCATCGAGGGCCTCAGCCCCGGCGACACCTTCGTGTTCTCGGGCGAGGTGGTGCGCTACGAGACCCTGGTCGAGGACCAGGTCTACGTCTCGCGGGCGCACGACAAGGATCCGAAGGTGCCGTCCTATATGGGCGGCAAGTTTCCGCTCTCGACCTATCTCGCCGAACGCGTGCGCCGCCTGCTCGACGACAGCCGCGCGTGGGGCGGCTTGCCGGAGCAGGTGCGCGACTGGCTGTCGCTGCAGAAGGACGCCAGCAAAGTGCCGGGGGTGCGCGAGCTGCTGGTCGAGAGTTTTCCGCGCGCCAACAAGCATTATCTGGTCTGCTATCCCTTCGAAGGCCGGCTCGCGCACCAGACCCTCGGCATGCTGCTGACGCGGCGGCTGGAGCGCGCCCGCGCCCGGCCGCTCGGCTTCGTCGCCAATGAATACGCCATCGCGGTCTGGGCGCTCGGCGACATGTCCTTCATGATCCGCGATGGCCGCATCGACCTCGATGCGTTGTTCGACCCCGATATGCTCGGCGACGATCTCGAAGCCTGGCTCGCCGAATCAGCCTTGATGAAGCGCACCTTCCGCAATTGCGCGATCATCTCCGGCCTGATCGCGCGCCGCCACACCGGCGAGGAGAAGAGCCGCCGCCAGGTGCTGTTCTCGACCGATCTCGTCTATGACGTGCTGCGCAAGCACCAGGCCGATCACGTCCTGCTGCGCGCCGCGCGCGCCGATGCGGCCACCGGCCTGCTCGATCTGCGCCGCCTCAGCGACATGCTGATGCGCATCCAGGGGCGCATCACGCTCCGGGAACTCGACCACGTCTCGCCGCTCGCCGTTCCCGTGATGCTGGAAATCGGCCGCGAGTCAGTTTATGGCGAGGCTGCAGACGAGCTCCTGGCCGAAGCCGCCGATGAGCTCGTCAAAGAGGCGATGGATAGAAGCGGGTAAGACGTGACGGCAGGCGCGCAGGTTTCGGGGGATATCGACGACATGCGCGTGTCCACAGTTAGCATCAGCGATGTGACCTTCGCTGCCGATCTCTCCGGCGCGCTGTTCTGGGAAGAGCAGCGCCTGCTCGTCGTCTCCGACCTGCATCTGGAAAAGGGCTCCAGCTTCGCCACCCGCGGCGTGCTGCTGCCGCCCTATGATACGCTGGCGACGCTGAGCCGCCTCGCTGCTGTCATCTCCCGCCACGATCCCCGAACGGTGATCGCACTCGGCGACAGCTTTCACGACCGCACGGCGCATGAGCGCTTGTCGCCGGACGATCGCGACGCCGTCGCCGCGCTGCAGACCGGCCGCGACTGGATCTGGATCTCCGGCAACCACGATCCGATGCTGCCGCCTGATCTCGGCGGCACCGTCGCCGAAGAGGTCGCGATCGGCCCGATCACGTTCCGCCACGAGCCGACCGGCGCGCACGGCGAGATCGCCGGCCATCTCCATCCCAAGGCCCGCGTCTCCGCGCGCGGCCGCTCCATGGAGCGGCGCTGCTTCGCCTCCGACGGGATGCGCGCGGTGATGCCGGCGTTCGGGGCCTATGCCGGCGGTCTCAGCATCCGCGACGCCGCATTCGCGAAGATCTTCCCCGCCAATGGCTTCGTCGCCCATCTGCTCGGCGACCGCCGAGTCCATGCCATTGCGGCCTCGCGCTGCTATTGAGCCGGCCGAAATTGGGACAGCATTACATTCGGTAGTTTTCCGGAATCGCCCAAGCCCGTTGCCGGCTCTAACGTCACGCTTGCCGGGGCTGGCATTTCTGATCCCGAACAAGATTGTAACCGGCAAGGGGCCGCTGCGAGGCGGCCCCTTTCGATTCCGGCGCGCCCAGGCAGGGCAGGGGATCATTGCCGAACCTCAGAACAAATTAAGAACACTTTAGCAAGTCTTTGATATATCATTGTGATTCGGCACATCGCCGGCACAATATCTAGCGTCTGTCAGACTTTGCGAGGACTAGATGTCCACCATCGCCTTCGATCAATTTGCCCTCACCCGGATCCCCGATTTCGCGCGCTCGCTGTCGCGGCTGCATCAGGCGGCGCGGCGCCAGCGCATCGACGACGACCAGTTCGACCGCGAGTTCAACGCGGTGTGCCAGTCGATCTGGGGCTACACCATCGACGACATCAGCGACGACCTGTTCGCACCCGAGGATCATCTGTTTCTGGATACGCTGGATGAAGCGCAGGGGCGCATCTTCGCGGCCGAGCAGGGCTACGACCTCGTCGGCGATCAGGGCATGCTGACGGATTGGTGGGGGTTCTGCTGGATGATCCTGGCCGAGAAGCGCGGCCTCCTGACGCCGGACAACCGCGCCGCCGCGCGCGCGGCGATCGAGGAGAAATATCTGGCGGCGCCGAACGTGATCGGGGTGATCATCGGGAGGTGAGCTCTCGTGCCCCGGACAAAGCGCATCGCGTCAGCGGTGCGCTGCAGAGCCGGGGCCCATGCTTGCGGCATCCTGGGTCCCGGCTCAGCGTCGCATCGCTTCGCGCTGCGCCGCCGTCCGGGACACGGGATCAATCCAGCCCCGCCCGCTTCGCCGGCTTTTGCGCCGTCGTCTTCGGCACCGTCACATCCGGCAGCGGCTCACGCACGATCTCCGCAGCCGGGGCGTCCGCCGATACCGTTTCCGCGCGCACCGGCGCCACTTTCATCTCGCCGAGGCGGGCGCGGACCTGGGCGGTGAGGCCGGGATAGGACGCGACCGGGGTGAAGTCCGCCGCCTGGTCGTTGCCGACGCGGATGCCGGTATAGGCGACGAGGCCGTCGGTGGTGGCGATCACGTCGCCGGCCTTCAGCGAGGAGTCCAGCGCCAGATCGACCGGGGCGAGGCCGACCGGCTCGCGGCCATTGCAGGTGCAGTCGGCACGCAACGCCTTGCGATAGGCGAACGCGTTCTCGCTGTCGGCGTAGCGCTCGCCGGCCTGCGAATGGGCTCCGTCGATCGAGGAGCCGAAATAGACCTTGGTCGCGCTGGCAGGACAGAACGCCTGACACATCTGCGCTGGAGAGACGAGGCCGCGCATCAGCGGGAAATATTTGCCGTCGCAACTGCGCACGCAGAAGGCCGGGCCGGAGCCGCCGGCGGCCGCCGCGCGGGTCGGCGGCACATATTGCGGCGTTCCGCCGTTCTGTTGCCCGGTGAAGGGATCGACGTAGGAGTTCGCCTGCTGCGGCACTTCGCGCTGCGGCCGCTGCTGCTGCATGCCGCCGAAGAGGAAGTCGAACAGGCCTTCGGCCGAAACTGGTGCGGGAGCCGCAAGCAGCGGCACTGCAAGGATGGCGGCTGCAAGCATCGCGCGACGCCGCGGGCGCGCATGGGACGGGACTGTACGCAACGCTCACTCCATCCGACGCTACTGAACCGGCCGGGACCGCGAGGGGTCTCAGCACATGATTCACCATAAGGGGGGATGGTAAATGAGCGGTTGAAGGGGAGTTGGCCTCGTGCCCCGGACGCAGCACAGCGCTCCCCCGGCGATGCGAAGCATCGTCCGGTCAGCGGTGCGCTGCAGAGCCGGGGTCCATGCCGATGGTGAGCAAGCTGGGTCCCGGTTCAGCGTCGCACCGCTACGCGCTGCGCCGCGCCCGGGACACGAGAACTCTAGGCCTTCAAAAACTCCGACGCCTTGTAAAGCGAGCGGAACGGCAGGCCGGCCGCGGCGAAAGTGTCGGTGGCGCCTTCCTCGCGGTCGACCATGGTCAGCACCAGCACCACATTGGCGCCGGTCTCGCGCACGGATTCCACCGCCTTCATCGCCGAGCCGCCGGTCGTGGTGACGTCCTCGACGATCACGACGCGCTTGCCGGCAAGCGTCTCCCCCTTCGGCAGGCCCTCGATCGCGAGCTTGGCGCCGTGCTCCTTCGGCTTCTTGCGCACGAAGAATGCCGCGATCGGATGGCCCTTGATCCAGGAGATCTGCGCCAGCGCGCCGGCAAGCGGCACCGCGCCCATCTCGAGGCCGCCGATGAAGTCGAGATTGTCGTCCTTCAGCGCCTCGTAAGTGAGCTCGGCGAGCAGGGTCGCCCCCTCCGGGTCGAGCATGGTCGGCTTGAGGTTGAAGTAGAAATCGCTCTTGCGGCCCGACGCGAGCGTCACCTCGCCGCGGCCGAATGAGCGCCGGCGGATGATTTCGAACAGGCGGGCGCGGGAGGCAGATTTCGACACGGCGGTCCCTCGAACAGCTCTTTGGAGGAGGCGCAATTTATCCGCGACGGGAGCGACATTCCAGAGGGGGCGTCCCTCGTCAACAGGGATCGGCCATCCCCGGCCGCCGGTTGTGGGGCTGCGGCCTTCTGGAGTAGTTGAGAGCCCGGATCGGGCGCGACGCCTCTTGGGTAAGGAAACGGGAATGACCATCGAGCTGCACACCTGGAACACGCCGAACGGCCGCAAGATCTCGGTCGCGCTGGAGGAGATGGGGCTGCCCTACAAGGTGATCCCGGTGAACATCACCAAGGGCGAGCAGATGGCGCCGGAATTCCTCAAGCTGTCCCCGAACAACAAGATCCCCGCGATCGTCGATCCCGAGGGCCCCGACGGCAAGCCGGTCAGCATCTTCGAATCCGGCGCGATCCTGCTCTATCTCGGTGAAAAGACCGGCAAATTCCTGCCGAAATCGCTTCGCGAGCGGATCCCCGTCTACGAATGGCTGATGTGGCAGATGGGCGGCTTCGGCCCGATGCCGGGCCAAGTGCACCATTTCATCGCGCTCGAGAACGAGCAGGACCGCGCCTACGGCCTGAAGCGCTACATGGCGGAGACGCGCCGGCTCTACGGCGTGCTCGACCGCCGCCTGGACGGGCGCGACTTCGTCGCCGGCGAGCTCTCGATTGCCGATTTTGCCATCCTGGGCTGGGCCTGGCGCCACCCTCGCCACAAGGTTGATCTGACCGACTTCCCCAACGTCAAGCGCTGGTACGAGGCCCTGATGGCCCGCCCGGCGGTGAAGCGGGGCATGGAGGCGAAGCTGGATTGAGGTTTCTTCACCCTCTCCCCCTTGTGGGCTACTGGATTCACACATCACTCTGGTTATCCCGTGGGGGGAGCATGAGGTGGGCGCCGCGTTTCATGGCTTGGAACTCGAGCCAACCCTGAAGCATGACGACCGGACCCGGCTTGCCGTAATAGCCACCCCGGCCCTCCCCCGCAAGCGGGAGAGGGAGCCTACTGCCGATGCCGCGACGGCGTCGCGCACCATATGCGATAGCCCCGCCCGCAAGTGGGAGAGGTGCACCGAGCACGTAGCTTGTTCTGTCTGCCTAAAGCTCTTGGTCTTTAATGCGCAGCCGAAGCTGAACGCTTGGCTGCGACCGGCTTTGGCGCCGGCTTGGCGCTCGCCTGCGGCGCGCTGTCCCAGCCGCCGTTCGGGGCCGGAACATTGACGGCATCATCCGGCTGCGGCTCGGCCGCAAAAGTCTGGATCGCGAGTTTGGCGGCGGCGAGCGATTGCGGATCGAGCCGCTTGGCGACGTCGTCGCGCTTGCCGGCGGCGTCGGCATCGCCCTGCGCGGCCGCCAGGCTGAACCATTTGTAGGACTCGGCGAGGTTCTGTTCGACGCCGATGCCGCGGGCATAGAGGATGCCGAGGTTGAACTGGCTGTCGGCGACGCCGCGATCGGCCGCTTTCCGGAACCACTGCGCCGCACTCTTGTAGTTGGCCCCGCGTCCGCCGCCATCGGCATCGAGCACCGCGAGATTGTGCATCGCCTTGGCGTTGCCGCGCTCGGCGGCCTGGGTGTAGTAGCGGCGGGCGATGTCGGCGTCCTTCTTCACGCCCAGGCCCTTTTCGTAGAGCGTGCCGAGCCGGAAGGTGGCGGGGACGACGCCGGCCTGCGCCGCGCGGTCGTACCATTTGGCGGCTTCGTCGTAGTTGGTCGCAACGCCCTTGCCCTCGGCAAAGCGCAAGCCGATCTCGTAGGCCGCGGTCGGATCGCCCTTCATCGCGGCGCTGCGCAAGGCGGGGCCGCCGATGCCGTCGGGCAGCTTCTCGCTCGGCGGCACCTGGATGACGCCGAGCTTGGCGCGGCTGGTGCCCGATAGCGCGCCGGTGATGTCGCTGCTCGTCGGCGGCGGCACCGCTGCGGCGGGCGCCACCGGAATTTCGACCGAGGCCGAGTTGCCGGGATTGGTAGCGGGCGCCGGCGCGGCATTGTTCTGGGATTGCCGGCCGATCGGCGTCGGCGAGGTCATCGATGGCGTGACCTGCTCGGGCGTCGCGGGCTTGTTCTCGATGACAGGGGGCGACGGGGCCTGCGGCGCGGGCTGGCTGGAGGTGTTGTCCATCGCCTGCGGCGCCGGCGTCGGGCTGCCCTCGAGCAGGTTCATCGCCATCTTGAAGGTGCCGAGCACGATCACGACCACGCTTGCGCCGACCAGCAGCGAGCGGATCTTCGAGCTGATGGTCGAACCGCCGTCCTTGCCCTTGTCCTTGCCGCGATCGGCGCCGGCTTTGGCACCGCGCGCCGGCTTTTCCGGCTGCGCGGCGGCGGCCTGGGCCGCGCGGCGGGCGGCCGCGATGAAGCTCGACGACGAGACCGGCTCTTTCGCCGCAGCAGGAATACCGCTGATCGCGCTCTCGGAGGCGGCGATGCGCTCCGACGGCGTGGCGGCGCGTCCACCCGGCCGTGTCCCCGGCTCGAGCGGATGATCCGGCGGCAACTCCGGTGCGAGCGCGGCGCGGGCGGGCGCCGTGTGCGGCTCCAGGATCTCGCTGATCGCACGCGGCGGCACCGGCGGCACCGGCGGCGGCGCGGCGGGAGCAGCGGCATGGAATTCACGCGGCGCAGCGGCGAAGGCGGCCTGCGCGCTCTGCATCGCGGCGGGATTCGGCAGCTCGGGCTTGGGATCGTATTTCGGCTGCTGCGCTTGCGGCCGCGGCTCGCGCGCCACAGGCGGGGGCTCCATGGCAGCAGGCATGGGAGCAGCCACCGGCATGGCCATCGGCTGCGGCGCGGCGGCCGGCGGCGCCGTACGCACTGCGCGCAGGTCGCCCTCGATCATGGACAGGCGATCGACGACATGGCCGAGCGCGCTATGGACGGCGTCGAGCGAGTCCTGGGTGCTCCGGTTGGTCTCGGCCTGGCTGAAGCGGATGTCGGACAGCTCGCGCTTGACCAGGTCGACCATTCCGGAATCGACGGGGGCCGAATTGCGGCTCTCGGCCAGCGCGGAATAGGTCGCCTGCTGCCGCTCCAAGTGCCGGAGGATGTCGTGCAGCCCGTCCTCGACGCGGCTCAGATTGCCGTTGCGCGGGTCGGAGGCGGCTTCGATCCGCTCCAGCAGGTAGGAGACGCGCTGCTCCAGATGCGCGAAGGTCGAGGCGGAATCGTTGCCGACCTGCATGCGGTCGAAACGGTCAGACAGCGCCCGGATCGCGGCTTCCAGATGCTCGGTGCTTTCGGACGGCTGCGGCCGCTCGCGGGTTTCCAGCGCCGCGGTGAGCGCGGCGATGCGCTGCTCCAGCACCGCGAAGCTGTCGCCCTGGCCTGAGGCGCGGGTGACCTGGTCGACCTTGGAGGACAGCAGCTGCACGTCTTCGGACAGGCGGGCCAGCGCTTCGTTGGAGGCGACGTTGGAGACGATGCCGCGCAGCGCCGCGATCGCGCTCTCGAGCTGGTGCACCGTCGAGGGATCGTCATTGGCGCGCAGGATCAGATCGAGCTTGGCGCCGAGATTGCGGATCGCCTCGTCATAGCCGGTGAGCTGCTCGGCCGGCGTCAGCGTGCGCAGCACCTGCTTGATGTCGGACAGCGCATGCTCGATGCCGGACAGCACCTGGCCGTCGGTGCCGTTGGACCGGGTCTCGTCGATGCGCCGATGCAGCGAGCGGATCTCGTTCTCGATCGATTCGATCGCGCGCCGCGGCATCGCCTCGGTGATGGCGGTACGGATCTCGGCGAGCTCGCTGCGGAAGGCGTTGATCGCCTGCTCGGTATTGTCGGGGCGCTGCAGCGCTTCGATCTGGCTCGTAATCTTGAGCAGATGGCGCTCGAGCGAGGAGAAGTCCGGTCCCGGCGCTGGTGGCGGCGGCGCATAGGCAGGCGCGGGCGGCGCCATCGGGGGCGCATAAGGAGCAGCCGAAGGCGCAATCGACGGCGCGGCGCGCGGCGGCATCTGCCGCGGCGCAAAACCGTCGAGCTCGCTCTGGCGCGCGGTGATCTCGGCGACGGCGACGTCGAAGGAAGCGGGGCTCAGGGGAGGGGCGTTGCGATAGACCTGCGCGGCCGCGCGCTCGACCGCATCGGCCTGGCGCTGGCGCGTCTCGACGGGCGAGGGCGCAGGTGCCGGACGCGGCGCCTGAGGCTGCTGCGGGCGGGAGATCTGCGACAGCCGCGCATCGAGCCGCGAGATCGCGTCGTTGAGCTGGCGTGCGACGCCCTGCTCGCGCGTGACGTCCGGTCGCGACGAGTCCTGGCGCGGGGCCGGCTTTGAAATCCGTTCGATCTGCTGGGTGATCGCGTCGAGCCGCTGGTGGATGTCGGCGACTTCGCGGCTCTCCTGGCTCGGTGCTTGAGCGGGCATCTGCTGCGGACGCTGATCGTAAGGGCCGCGAAAGTTCGGCGGGGGAGTGTCGCCGAGCGTGGAGTTCAGCCAGTCGTTCAGCGACATGCCCGCGCGACGCGCAGCAGCTTCGGCCCGCTCCCTGACGGATGGATCGATGCCGTCCACACTCCACGATACGCGCGAATTCATGACTCTGTCCGGTTCCGACTCCGGCGCCCCACCCGACGCCTCCAGCCTTCCCACGCGTGCCAGTTGCAAACACAATCGAATTTGGCGCGGGTCGTCTGCCTCGAAAACCGACTTTTGTCCGTTACGGTAAATAACGAGTTAAGGAACGTGGCACGGGTGTCTTAAAGTTGGGCGGGGGAACCGGGGCAGTATCCTTTGCGACCTGTCGTGGCCTCACGCTCCGCCGTCATCGCCCGCGAAGGCGGGCGATCCAGTACGCCGTAGCGGCTCGATTCCAGTCGCGCCGCCTCGGGCTACTGGATGCCCCGCCGTCGCGGGGCATGACACCGCGAGGGTCTCGATTAGCGCCAGCGCCTAGCCCTTCCCCTCGCGCTTGCCCTCCTCCAGCGGCACCACCGTGGCCTTGCCGCTCATCGCCGACAGCGCATCGAGCGCCTCTTCGCAGAAGTCGGCCACCATCTGCTCATGACGGGCGCCGAGGCGGAGCAGCAGCAGATTGCCGAGGTCGAGCCTTCCTTCCGCCGTGCCGTCGGGAAAACGCTTCTTCAGGATGCGCTCGTAATTGGCGTGGCGGTCGCGGTGATGCTCCAGGCGCGCCATCAGGTCGGTGCGCAGCGGCTCGATGTCGATGCTGTCGAGGGCGTGGAGGCGGACCAAGAGGTCGTCCTTGGTCGAGGCCGGCGTGCTTGGCCGCGCGGCCCAGTGCCGCAGCGCTGTTCGCCCCTCCGGAGTGAGCGTATAAACCAGCTTGTTGGGCTTGCCCGATTGCACGACCTCGCGGCCCTGGATGTGGCCGCGGTCGCGCAGCTTGGAGAGCTCGCGGTAAATCTGCTGATGGTCGGCCTTCCAGAAGAATCCGATCGAGGAATCGAACGTCTTGGCGAGCTCGTAGCCCGTCATCGGGCGTTCCGTCAGGCATGCGAGGATCGCGTCGCCCAGCGCCATGGCCGGCCTCCTTGTTTCAACCTCGACCATCATGCTTGACTTTATGCGCATTGGCGCATATGCGTCAATGTGCATATAGGGGACACATCGGGCCGGGCGCAAGATCCGATCCGAAAAACCCAGCGAAATCAAACGCCACGCTACTGTGCATGGGGTTGTTTTCGCACATTTTGTCCAGGCCTTTAGGGAGGCAGCTGCAAATGACCGGCCTCGATTCCTGGTACGCCTACATGAAGTCCCATGACCGCGCCGCGCTCTGGGACCTGCTGCATCCCGACGCCGTGTTCGAAAGCCCGGTCGTGCATTCGCCGCAGCGCGGCCGCGACATCACCTTCAAATACCTCTCCAGTGCCGAGAAGGTGCTCGGCGGGCCCGGCTTCACCTATGTCGGTGAATGGCGCAGCGACAATGGCGCCGTGCTCGAATTCAGGAATGTCATCGACGGCATCGAGATCAACGGCGTCGACATCATCAGCTTCGACAGCGACGGACGTATCACCCATTTCAAGGTGATGGTGCGTCCGCTCAAGGCGATCAACATGCTGCACCGCCTGATGGCGGAGCAGCTGGCCGCCCAATCATGACCCTG
The DNA here is from genome assembly GCF_024585125.1 of Bradyrhizobium sp. WBOS08. Lineage (NCBI taxonomy): Bacteria > Pseudomonadati > Pseudomonadota > Alphaproteobacteria > Hyphomicrobiales > Nitrobacteraceae > Bradyrhizobium > Bradyrhizobium sp. WBOS08. The sequence continues at coordinate 3,110,584 of NZ_CP028988.1, forward strand.
CCCTGAGGTTGCGGAACCCGCTAAGCTCGCGGGCCAGGCTGCCTCGCAGGAATCACTGACATCACCGCTTTCTAAGGCCATTGCCGGGAGAACCCCATGCCGATCTACAAAGCCCCCGTCGAAGACGTGAACTTCCTGCTCAACGACGTCTTCCAGATCGACCGCTACGACAATCTCGCCGGCTTCTCCGACGCCTCGAGCGATGTGCGCGACGCCATCCTCGGTGAAGCCGCCAAGCTCGCCGAAGAGGTGCTGCAGCCGCTGAACCGCGTCGGCGATCTCGAAGGCTGCAAGCGTGCCGATGACGGCAGCGTCACCACGCCGAAGGGCTTCAAGGAGGCCTACAAGCAGGTCGCCGAGGGCGGCTGGCTCGGCCTGTCGGCGCCGACCGAATATGGCGGGCAGGGCCTGCCGGTGACGCTCTCGCAGGCCGTCAACGAATTTCAGATCTCCGCCAACATGGCGTTCTCGATGTATGGCGGCCTCACCATGGGCGCGACCGCGGCGCTGATCGTTCACGGCTCGCCCGAGCAGAAGCAGACCTACGTTCCGAAGATGGTGGCCGGCGAATGGACCGGCACCATGAACCTGACCGAGCCGCATTGCGGCACCGACCTCGGCATGCTCCGCACCAAGGCGGTGCGCCAGGCCGACGGCAGCTTCAAGATCACGGGCACCAAGATCTTCATCTCCGCCGGCGAGCACGATCTCGCCGAGAACATCATCCACCTCGTGCTCGCCCGCATCGAGGGCGCACCCGCCGGCATCAAGGGCGTCTCGCTGTTCGTGGTGCCGAAATTCCTGGTCAATGCCGACGGCTCGGTGGGCGCGCGCAACGGCGTCGTCTGCGGCTCGCTCGAGCACAAGATGGGCATCCACGGCAATTCCACCTGCGTGATGAACTACGACAACGCCACCGGCTGGCTGATCGGCGAAGAGAACAAGGGCATGCAGGGCATGTTCGTGATGATGAACGAGGCTCGCCTCGGCGTCGCCGTGCAGGGCCTCGCGCAATCCGAAGTCGCCTATCAGAACGCGGTCGCCTATGCCCGTGAGCGCATCCAGGGCCGTTCGCTCACCGGCGCCAAGGCGCCGGACAAGCCGGCCGACCCGATCATCGTGCATCCCGACGTGCGCCGCACGCTGCTCTCGATCCGCGCCTTCAACGAGGCCGCGCGCGCCTTCGTGATGTGGACCGCGCTGAAGAGCGACGTCGCCCACCGCTCCGAGGACCCGAAGGACCGCCAGGCCGCCGACGACCACATGGGCCTGATGACGCCGGTGCTGAAGGGCTTCCTCACCGATTACGGCTTCGCCAACGCGGTGCAGGCGCAGCAGATGTATGGCGGCCACGGCTACATCGCCGAGCAGGGCATGGAGCAGTTCGTGCGCGACGCCCGCATCGCCATGATCTATGAGGGCGCCAACGGCATCCAGGCGCTCGACCTCGTCGGCCGCAAGCTGCCGCGCGACGGCGGCCGCGCCATCATGGCGTTCTTCGGCGAGGTCATGGCCTTCGCCAAGGAGAACGGCGGCGACGAAGCGCTGAAGCCCTTCATCACCCCGCTCTCGACCTCGCTCGGCCATCTCCAGCAGGCCACGACCTGGCTGATGCAGAACGCGATGGCGAAACCGGACAATGCGGGAGCCGCCGCAACCGATTACCTGCATCTGTTCGGCTTCGTCGCGCTCGGCTACATGTGGGCGAAGATGGCCAAGGTGACGAACGCCAAGATTGCCGAGAGCGGGGCGACGCCCTATCTCTCCACCAAGCTGGTCACCGGCCGTTTCTTCATGGAGCGGATGCTGCCGGAGACCGCGGCCAATCTCGCGCGCATCCAGGCCGGCTGCGCCACCATCATGGAATTGCCGGCGGAAGCGTTCTGAGCCTGCTTCCGCGGCCTGCTCCCAATCGCATCGAACATCATACCAGGAGGGCGTCATGCCTGAGGCATTCATCTACGACCACGTTCGCACCCCGCGCGGCCGCGGCAAGGCGGACGGCGCGCTGCACGAAGTCACCGCGCTCGCGCTCGCCACCGTGCCGCTGAAGGCGCTGAAGGACCGCAACAATCTTCCGGAGGATTCCGTCGACGACGTCATCCTCGGCGTGGTCGATCCGGTCGGCGAGGCCGGAAGCGACATCGCGCGCTTCGCCGCGCTGAAGGCCGGTCTCGGCGAAGCCGTGCCCGGCGTGCAGATCAGCCGTTTCTGCGCCTCCGGCCTGGATGCGGTGAATTTCGCGGCCGCGCAGGTGATGAGCGGCCAGCACGAGCTGGTGATCGGCGGCGGCGCCGAATCCATGAGCCGCGTCGGCATCGGCGCGTCCGGCGGCGCCTGGCCGATGGATCCGTCGATGGCGGTGCCCGCCTACTTCATGCCGCAGGGCGTCTCGGCCGATCTGATCGCCACCAAATACGGCTTCTCGCGCGACGACGTCGATGCCTACGCCGTGCAGAGCCAGCAGCGCGCGGCCAAGGCCTGGGACGAGGGCCGCTTCGACAAGTCCGTGGTGCCGGTGAAGGACATCAACGGCCTCACCATCCTCGCCAAGGACGAGCACATGCGTCCCTCGACGACGATGCAGTCGCTGGCGCAGCTGCAGCCCTCGTTCACCATGATGGCGCAGATGGGCGGCTTCGACGGCGTTGCAATCCAGTCCCATCCCGAGATCGAGCGCGTCAATTACGTGCACCATGCCGGCAATTCCTCCGGCATCGTCGACGGTGCCGGTGCCGTGCTGCTCGGCAGCAAGGAAGCGGGCAGCAAGTATGGGCTGAAGCCGCGGGCGAAGATCCGCGCCTTCGCCAATATCGGCTCGGAGCCGGCGATGATGCTGACCGGTCCGGTCGACGTCACCGAGAAGCTGTTCGCGCGTTCCGGCATGAAGACGTCGGACATCGACCTGTTCGAGCTGAACGAGGCCTTTGCCTCCGTGGTGCTGCGCTACATCCAGGCCTTCGACATCGACAGCGCCAAGATCAACGTCAATGGCGGCGCCATCGCGCTCGGCCATCCGCTAGGGGCGACCGGCGCGATGATCCTCGGCACCGTGCTCGACGAGCTCGAGCGCACCAACAAGTCCACCGCCCTGGTGACGCTGTGCATCGGCGGCGGCATGGGCACCGCGACCATCATCGAGCGGGTGTAGGTCCGTAGGGTGGGTTAGCCCCGCAGATGCGCGTAGCGCATCTGCTCGGCGTAACCCACCTCTTCTGTCTCCGCAGCGAAAGACCGTGGTGGGTTACGCTTCGCTAACCCACCCTACGAGATCACCGTCAACCGCCGCGCCTGGGATCGGCTGCGGCACCGAGGAGCAACCAACATGTCGTACAAGAATTTCAAGGTCGAGACCGACGCAGACGGCATCGCGCTCGTCACCTGGGACATCCCGGGCCGTTCCATGAACGTGCTCGACGAGACCTCGACCAACGAGCTCGACGCGATCGTCAAGGCGACCACGGCGGATGCCGCGGTGAAGGGCGTCGTCATCACCTCAGCGAAAGAGGCGTTCTGTGCGGGCGCCGACCTTTCCATGCTCGAAGGCATGAACCAGACCTACGCGAAGGTCTTCAAGGAGCAGGGCGAGACCGCGGCGAACCAGATGCTGTTCGACCAGAGCCGTCGCTTCTCGCTGGTGCTGCGTTCGATCGAGACCTCGGGCAAGCCGTGGGCCGCCGCGATCAACGGCCTCGCGCTCGGCGGCGGCTTCGAGATCACGCTGTGCTGCCATTACCGCGTCGCCGCGGAGAACCCCAAGACGCGCCTCGGCCTGCCCGAGGTCAAGGTCGGCCTGTTCCCCGGCGCCGGCGGCACGCAGCGCGTGCCGCGCCTGGTGCCGCCGCAGGACGCGATGACGATCCTGCTCAAGGGCGATCCTGTCACGGTCGACAAGGCCAAGGCGCTGAACCTGATCCACGCCATCGTTCCGTCCGCCGATCTCATCAAGGCCGCCAAGGACTGGATCAAGGGCGGCGGCAAGGCCGTCGCGCCCTGGGACGAGAAGGGCTTCAAGCTGCCCGGCGGTCCGGTGTTCTCCAAGGCCGGCATGATGATGTTCCCGGCCGGCAACGCGATCTATCGCCGCGAGACCTACGACAATTATCCCGCCGCGCGCGCGATCATGAGCTGCGTCTATGAGGGCCTGCAGCTGCCGATCGACGCCGCGCTGCGCGTCGAGTCGCGCTACTTCACCTCGGTGCTGCGCTCGAAGGAAGCGGCCGCGATGATCCGCAGCCTGTTCCTGTCGATGCAGGAGCTCAACAAAGGGGCGCGCCGCCCGAAGGATGTGCCGCCGACCAAGGTGAAGAAGATCGCCGTGATCGGCGCCGGCTTCATGGGCGCCAGCGTCGGCTACGTCTCGGCCCGTGCCGGCCTCGACGTCGTCCTGATCGACCGCGACCAGGAGAGCGCCGACAAGGGCAAGGCGCATGCCCAGAAGGTGATCGAGGAGCAGATCAAGAAGGGGCGCGCCAAGCCTGCGGATGCCGAGACGCTGCTCGCGCGCATCACGCCGACCGCCGACTATGCCGCTCTGAAGGACGTCGACCTCGTCATCGAGGCCGTGTTCGAGGACCGCAAGGTCAAGGCCGAGACCTTCGCCAAGGCGCAGCAATATCTGAAGCCGGACGTGATCTTCGCCTCGAACACCTCGACGCTGCCGATCACCTCGCTGGCCGAGAGCTTCAAGGACCAGGGCAAGTTCGTCGGCATCCACTTCTTCTCGCCGGTCGAGAAGATGATGCTGGTCGAGATCATCAAGGGCAAGAACACCGGCGATCTCGCGATCGCGGCCGCGCTCGACTATGTCCGGCAGATCGGCAAGACGCCGATCGTGGTCAACGACTCCAGAGGCTTCTTCGCCAATCGCTGCGTCGGCCGTTACGTCGCCGAGGGCAACGAGATGTTCCTCGAAGGCGTGCCGCCGGCGATGATCGAGAACTGCGCCAAGATGGCCGGCATGCCGGTCGGCCCGCTCTCGCTCTCGGATGAAGTCGCGCTCGATCTCGGCCTCAAGATCATGAAGGCGACGGAGGCCGATCTCGGTCCCAACGCCATCAATCCCGATCAGAAGAAGCTGATGGTGGAGATGGTCGAGAAGCAGGGCCGCCTCGGGCGCAAGAACAGCAAGGGCTTCTACGACTATCCCGAGAAGGGCAAGGGCCAGAAGAGCCTGTGGCCGGGCCTCTCGGCCTTGCAGCCGAAGCAACTCGACCCCGACACGCTCGACGTCGAGGAGCTGAAGCAGCGCTTCCTGGTGGTGCAGGCGGTGGAAGCCGCGCGCACCGTCGAGGATCACGTCATCACCGATCCGCGCGAGGCGGATGTCGGCTCGATCCTCGGCTTCGGCTTCGCGCCGTTCACCGGCGGCACGCTGTCTTACATCGACTTCATGGGCACGAAGAAGTTCGTCGAGCTCTGCCGCAAGCTCGAGGCGAAGTACGGCTCGCGCTTCACGCCGCCGAAACTGCTCGAGGAGATGGCGGCGAAGGGCGAAACCTTCTACGGCCGCTTCGCTCCGAAGAAGGCGGCAGCTTGAGGCGCGCTTGTAGCTCGGATGGAGCGTAAGCGAAATCCGGGAACAGTTTTTCAAGTCGCGAGAGCCCCCCGGATTACGCTTCGCTCCGTCCGGGCTACCCAGAAGAAGAAAAGGCCGGATCCTTGATCCGGCTTTTTTACTTTCAAATCGTCGATGGCGAAGAGCGCGCGGCCTAATCCGGCGTCGTCGAAGGCCGGCTCGCTTCGCGGTGGCACCGCTTTTGCTGACGGATCCAACGGATGACCATCAGCATTGAAAGTGTCCCGTAATGACCTCGACGGTGTCTCAACTCGGCGCAGCCGGCGTTGCCGCAAGATACGCCCCGCTGTCTCTGATGGGGTGGCCGCGGCCCCGCCGCAGGCTCTTCAGGCTGCGCAGAAAAATTCCGTCGTGGGCCGGCCTGGCTCTACTCGTTCTCGTCGTCGATGTGGCGCTGGCCGTGCTTGCCTGGGTCGCCGTCGATGTCGTCCTGCACTGACAGCTCGCCTCTGTGCACGTAGAGCGAGGCCGCCAGATAGGCGACCTGGCCGACAATCAGGCACGCGACGACGATTGGAATGCCCGTCCAGAATCCGAAGCCCGAGGTCTGAAGCACTGTTGCAGCAAGGAGCGCGGTCGCCGGCGAAACCAACAAGAGAGTCCAGACTCGGAAGAAGAGTCCCGTCGACAAGCCAGCGATCATGCTCGCGAGCAAGAGCAGGAATATGGTTGTCACGAGAGCTTCCCGGTTCGCAGGTCCGTATCGCCTAACGGGCTGAAATTGAGCCACCTGGATCGATGTCACAACAATGCTGACCTCCGCCGCGCACATCACGCGGAATTATTGTTAACTTCGACAATGCTCGTAAAATTGATGTCCCGGGCCTCTCGAACATCCGGGCTTGCGCAACCGGTTCAAGCAGAAAGAGCCGGATCATCGATCCGGCTCTTTCATCATCCCGTCTGTCAGGTCTCGCCTTACTTCGCCTGGGCAAGCCCCTCTTTCTTTAGTGCTTCCTGCACCTGCGGCCGTGCCGCGACGCGGGTCTTGTAGGCGGCAAGGTTCGGCATCGCCGAGAAGTCGAACTTCATCCGGTCCGCCCAGGTCAGCATCGTGAAGAGATAGCCGTCGGCCACCGTGAACTGCTTGCCCATGAGATAGTCGCGGCCGGCGAGCTGGCTGTCGATATATTTCAGCTTGCCCATGACGCGGTCTTTGAAGAAGGCCTTGGCCTCGTCGTTCAGGGCCGGCGCGAACAGCGGGCCAAAGCTCTTGTGCACCTCGGAGGTGAGGAAGTTGAGCCATTCAAGCAGCTTGTAGCGCTCGGAACTGTCGCGGGCCGGCGCCAGCACCTTGCTTGAGGCCTGATCGGCGATCATCTGGACAATCACCGGGCCTTCGGTCACGATCTCGCCGCTGTCGAGGCCCAGCGCAGGGACCTGGCCCTTGGGATTCAGCTTCAGATAATCCTCACCATTTTCGAGCTTCTTGGCGCGAATATCCACCTTGACCAGCTCATAGGGGAGGCCGGCTTCCAGAAGCGCGATGTGGGGGGACAGCGAGCAGGCACCGGGCGAATAGTACAGTTTCATGGAATTTCCTCCTCTTGAAGCTTGGTTCGGCCGAAAGAGCGATTACATGCAACTGCTTGAAATAGTCAAGATTGATGCAGCTGCATCAAATGAGGTAAGAGACGGGCGACGAGCTTGAGCGGGACCATGAAACGCAAACCATCGACCGAGGCGACTGCCGCCTGGATCCGCCTGATGCGGGTGCAGAGCCGCGTGCTCGATTGCGTCGAGCAGGACTTGAAGCGAGCCGGTTTCCCGCCGCTGGCCTGGTATGACGCGCTGCTCGAATTGTCGCGGGCGCCGTCGGGCGAGCTGCGGCCGGTGGAGCTCGAACGGCAGATGCTGATTCCGCAATATTCCACCTCGCGCCTGATCGACCGCCTGGTCGACGAGGGCCTCGCCTCGCGGCGCGAATGCAAGATCGACAAGCGCGGCCAGTTCGTCGAGATCACGGAAGCCGGCCGCGAGCTGCAGAAGCGGATGTGGGGCGCCTATTCGGCCGCGATCGAGAAATATGTCGGTTCGAAACTGTCCGATGCCGATGCCGTCAAGCTCAGCGATCTGCTCGACCGCCTGGGCTGCTCCTGCGGCGAGATGAAACTGCCGCCCGTCGCCAACGTCAACGAAAACGCGCCGTCGCGATGACCGCGCGGCACACCAGCTCGTCCGTGCGCCCGGTGGGTTCGCGGACCATCCCCGTCACCCGCGCGCATTCGACCGAAGCGCCTTTGATTAGAGTTTGATATGGCGCGAGACCAGATCGATATGACGCCGCTGCAATCGCGCGACGAACTCGTCGCGTGGTTCGAGGCCGGCTGCAAGGACCCGTCCGAATTCCGCATGGGCACCGAGCACGAGAAGACGCCGTTCACGCTCGAAGGCCACCGTCCGGTGCCTTACGAAGGCGCGCGGGGCATCGGCGCCTTGCTCGAGGGCATGAAGCTCCTGCTCGGCTGGGAGCCGATCATGGAGAAGGGCAACATCATCGGCCTCTACGACGTCACCGGCGGCGGTGCCATCTCGCTCGAGCCCGGCGGGCAGTTCGAGCTCTCCGGCGCCCCGGTCGAGAACGTGCACCAGACCCAGAGCGAGCTGATGGCGCATCTTGCGCAGGTGCGCGAGATCGCAACGCCGCTCGGCATCGGCTTCCTCGGCCTCGGCATGACGCCGTCCTGGTCGCGCGCCGAGATCCCGATGATGCCCAAGGGCCGCTACAAGATCATGACCAATTACATGCCGAAGGTCGGTCAATACGGCCTCGACATGATGTACCGGACCTGCACGGTGCAGACCAATCTCGACTTCTCCTCCGAAGCCGACATGGTCAAGAAGCTGCGCGTGTCGCTCGCGCTGCAGCCGGTCGCAACCGCCCTGTTCGCCAATTCGCCGTTCACCGAGGGCAAGCCGAACGGATTCCTCTCCTTCCGCTCCGAGATATGGCGCGACACCGACAATGCCCGTTCGGGCATGATGCCGTGGGCGTTCGAGGACGGCATGGGCTTCGAGCGCTACGTCGATTACGCGCTCGACGTCCCCATGTATTTCGTCAAGCGCGGCGAGGACTACATCGACGTGTCGGGCTCCTCGTTCCGCGCCTTCTTCGACGGCCGCAACAACAACCTTCCCGGCGAGCGTCCGACGCTGTCGGACTGGGCCAATCATCTCTCGACGATCTTTCCGGAGGTGCGGCTCAAGCGTTACCTCGAGATGCGCGGCTCCGACGGCGGTCCGTGGGGCCGGTTGCCGGCGCTGCCGGCGTTCTGGGTCGGGCTGCTCTACGACGACGTCGCGCTCGATGCGGCCTGGGAGATCGTCAAGCACTGGACCGCGCCCGAGCGCCAGGCCCTGCGCGACGACGTGCCGCGGATGGGCTTCAAGGCCCGGATCAGGGATCGCTACCTGTTCGAGATCGCCAAGGAATGCCTCGTCCTGGCACATGCCGGCCTGCGCCGGCGGGCTCGGATCGACCAGGTCGGCCGCGACGAAACGCGGCATCTGGAACCGCTCGACCGCATCATCGATTCCGGCCGGACGCCGGCCGAGGAAATGTTGGACAAGTTCAACGGTCCCTGGAAGGGTTCGGTGGAACCCGCCTACGCGGAATACGCTTTCTAGACAATAGACCAACGACCGCGCTTTCAGCCGTTCATCGCCCATACAGGTTTGCGGCGATCAAATGACCGGCCGAAAAACCTGAGCGTCGTCAATAACTCGAAAGCTGTTCCGATGGGGAAGGGCCGCCTGTCCGGCGCCGTCATGGCAAAGGTCGTGGCATGCGCCGCGCTGCTGACGCTCGCTTTCGCGAGCGCGCCGGCGCACGCCCAGACCGCGTTCGACCGCCCCGGTGGCGACTATTTCAGCACACCGGTTGCGTCGGGCGATCCGGAGGATTGCGCGCTGCTGTGCGAGCGCGACCGCCGCTGCCGCTCGTGGAGCTTCAGCTACCCCGACGTCGAGGGCGGCTCGGCGGTGTGCTGGCTGAAGAACACCGTGCCGGCACGCGTGCCGGAGAGCTGCTGTATTTCCGGCGTGCGCGGCGCCGGCGTGATCGAGCCGAGGATCGAGGGCGTGGAGACGTCGATCGACCGCCCCGGCGGCGACTTGCGCAATTTCGACCTGAAGAACGGCGAGGGCGTGGAGGTCTGCAAGGCCGCGTGCACCGCCGACAACAAATGCCGCGCGTTCACCTATGCCCGGCCCGGCTACACCGGACGCGAGGCGCGCTGCTTCCTGAAAAAGGAAATCAAGCCGCCGCGCCGCAAGGCGGGCTTCACGTCGGGCGTGGTGCGGTAGGCGAGGTGTCGTAGGGTGGGCAAAGGCGCGAAGCGCCGTGCCCACGTTCTCTGCGATACGGCCACAGACGCGTGGGCACGCTGCGCTTTGCCCTACGAGATCTCACTCCGGCGCGATCACCGTGAGCTCCGGCCACAGCGCCTTCCATCGCGCGGCTTTCATCGCGTAATTCGCCGCAGAGAAATTCGGTCCTGGATTGGGCCGCGCGATCAGGGCTGCAACGTCGTCAAAGCCGTGCGGCGCGTAGACCTCGTCGCTATCTCGTCCGCGTCTCACGCCGATCTGCGTGTTCTGCGTCAGGAAGCGGTCGATGCCTTCTCTCGAGCTTCGCAGGGGCGGATAGGGCAGGCCGTGCTTGTCGGGGTACCATAGATGCACACGCGCCTGGTTGCGGATCTCGACCTTGACGCCGAGATGCATGAGCCGCGCGTGCAGCGTGCGGATGACCGCGTCCTCCGCTTCCCACGAGGTGTCGGGGGCGAAATAGAACACGTCGTAATCGGCGATGCCGTGACTGACCGCGCGGCCGGTGAGCACGTTCCATACGGTCTGCACCAGGCATCCCGAGACCAGCCAGGCATCGGGAAGGGCGAGGCGATCGAGCTCATCGATGATCGCGACGTTGACGGGATTCCTCAGCGCGAGTGCGAGGAATTCGTCACGGTTCATCGTGAGACGAGGAGGATCAATGCACGGCGGTGAAGAACCGCGCCAGCCGGAAGCCGGACAGCCAGGTCCACACCGGCTGGCTTCGCATGCCGAGATCCCAGGAGCCGAGCACCGCATCCGCACGGCCGATCAGATTGTCGATCGGCAACAGGCCGACGCCGCCGGAGCGCAGCGACACGCGGCTGTCGGAGGAATTGTCGCGGTTGTCGCCGAGCACGAAGAGGTGACCGGCCGGCACCGTCACCTCAGGCGTGTTGTCGAGCGGGCCGTTGTCGCGCATCTTGAAGATCAGATGTGAGACTCCGTTCGGCAGCGTCTCGACATAACGGTAGGCGGGCTCGTTGCCGCCATTGTCGTCCTCGGCAGCGCCGACACCGTCGGGCTTCAGCTCGGCGGGGCGGTCGTTGATGAAGAGCTGGCCCTGCCGCATCTGGATGCGATCGCCGGGAAGGCCCACGACGCGCTTGACCCAGGCCTGCGAGCGATCGCCGGGCCAGCGGAACACGACGACGTCGCCGAGCTTCGGCGTTTCGGCGAACACACGGCCGGTCTCGGGCAGGCTGATCTGGATCGGCAGCGACGAGCTGCCATAGCCATAGGGGAATTTCGAGGCGAGCAGTGCATCGCCGATCAAGAGCGTCGGCTCCATCGAGCCCGACGGCACGTAGAACGGCTCGGCGAGCGCGCCCTTGGCGATGAAGACCGCGGCGACGATGCCGGCGAGCTGCGCGATCTGTCCGCCCCAGCCGCTGCTTTTCCGCTTAGGAGTGACCTTGGGAGTGACAGTGACCTTCTCTTCAACGCTCATGCGCCGGTTCCACCCACGGTAATGCGCTCCATCAGCAGCGATGGCTGGCCGACGCCGACGGGGACGCCCTGGCCGTTCTTGCCGCAGGTGCCGATGCCGGTATCGAGCGCGAGATCGTTGCCAATCATGCGGATGCGATGCAGGTCGGTCGGCCCGTTGCCGATCAGCATGGCGCCTTTCAGCGGCGCGCCGATCTTGCCGTTCTCGATCTTGTAGGCCTCGGTGCACTGGAACACGTACTTGCCCGAGGTAATGTCGACCTGGCCGCCGCCGAAATTGGCGGCGAAGACGCCGTTCTTCACCGAGGCGAGGATCTCGGCCGGATCGCGGTCGCCCGCGAGCATGTAGGTATTGGTCATGCGCGGCATCGGCACATGGGCATAGCCCTGGCGGCGGCCGTTGCCGGTCGGCTTCATGTTCATCAACCGTGCGTTCTGACGGTCCTGCATGTAGCCGACCAGGATGCCGTCCTCGATCAGCACGGTGCGATTGGTCGGCGTGCCCTCGTCGTCGATCGACAGCGAGCCGCGGCGCGAGGCGATGGTGCCGTCGTCGACCACGGTGACGCCCTTGGCCGCGACCTGCTGGCCCATCAGGCCGGCGAATGCAGAGGTCTTCTTGCGGTTGAAATCGCCTTCCAGGCCATGGCCGACCGCTTCGTGCAGCATCACGCCGGGCCAGCCGGCCCCCAGCACGACGTCCATCTCGCCGGCGGGGGCGGGAATCGATTCCAGATTGACCAGCGCCTCGCGCAGCGCGCCGTCGGCGGCGTCGCGCCAGGACCTCGTCTCGATGAATTCGGCATAGCCGGCACGGCCGCCATAACCCTTGCTGCCGCTCTCCTGGCGGTTGCCCTGGCCGGCCACGACGGAGACGTTGACGCGCACCAGCGGACGGATGTCGCGATAGCTCTCGCCGTCCGGCCGCAGGATCTCGACCACCTGCCAGGTCGCGCCGAGGCTGACGCTGACCTGCCGCACTCGCGGATCCTTGTCGCGCAGGTAAGCGTCGATTTCGGCGAGCAGCTTGACCTTGGTCTCGAAGCCGGGGGCGTCGAGTGGATTGTCGTCGCCATAGAGCCGGACATTGGTGTGCGGAGGCGGCGCGGCAAAACTGCCGGAATAGCCGCCGCGCACGGCCGCAACCGCGTCCGCGGCGCGCATCAGCGCCGGCAGCGAGACGTCGGAGGAATGCGCATAACCGACCGCATCATCCTTGACCGCGCGCAGGCCAAAACCTTGCGAAGTGTCGTAGGTCGCCTGCTTCAGCCGCCCATTGTCGAACATCAGCGCTTCGGTCTGGCTGTACTCCAGGAACAGCTCACCGTCGTCGGCGCCGGAAAGCCCGCGCGCGAGCTCGTGGCGAACCCGGTCGCGGTCGAGATTGGCGCGGTCGAGCAGGGAGGTCGTGGCAGGGTTTGTCATGCGTCCGTCCATCAGCGGAAGATGTGGGGCAAGATAATGGTTTCCCGACCGGTCCGCGAGAGGCCGGGCGTCACATTACCGAAACGATAGGATTGTCAGTGCGGATCGGCGCTACGGCAGCTTGTCATAGCCCTCGCCGAGGCCGTTCAGGCTGAGCGGGAAGCCGATGCCTTCTTCCGGTGTCTCGAAGATGATGAAGGTGGCGGTCTTGGCGGTGCGGAGCTGGCCGAGCAGCTTGTCGTCCATGACGACCTCGGCGACGCAGCCATTGGGCAGGCAGCGGACGAACCCGGCTCGGCCGACGTCCTGGTTGTCGAGCTTGAGGCCGAGACCGGAGGGCAGCAGCACACCCAGCGGCGCCACCACGCGCATCAGGCGGCTCTTCTGGTCGGCGGTCTTCAGCACGATCACGGTCAGGCCGGCATTGGAGCGGTCTTCCGCCACCACGCTCTGGATCAGCGCGCATTGCTCGGTCTGGGCGCCGGGCGGCGTGTCGCAGCGGATCTGCCAGTCGCCATGGACAGAGCGCACCGCGCCCTGCGCATGGGCAAGGCCGGGAAGTGCCAGGAGGACGAGCGCCGCAAGCAGGGCGGCCAACGCCGGGAGGCGGTTGAGCGGCCTTGTCACCGGCCTTGCCATCGGTTTCGAAAGCCCCATCGGCTCGGTCCCTCTGCTCGCCTTCCTCGCTCGCGCTTGGCGGACTTGTCTGGCGGACTGATACGGGAATGACGGCGTCTTGAAGGCGATTGCCAAGCAAATTCCGCGCCGCCTCGCACCGCCGCCGCCCGCACGAATCAGGTTCCTGCGCGGCCATCTGCCAGTGCCTAACGCGGGCAATTCCGCTGTCAAGCGGCAGCATCCCGGCCAACGGTATTTTTGTCCGATGTTACTAGGAATTATCCTGCGGGTGATGGCTGGCAGATCAGGCTCAAGACTGCATTGCGATAGATCAAGAATTATGGTTTGAGAGGCTAGATTTCGGCGTTCTAGCGATCTGGCCCGAATTCCTCTTAGAGGTATTCTTGCGCGGCGGTTTGTCAGGCGGGCGGATCGAATAAGCGTTGCCCGGACATAGGGGAGCGCACTTGGGGTGATTTCGTAAGGGGAGCGCGAACGGCATGAGGATGTCGATGGGTCGGGTGGGCCAGCATCTGCTGGAATTGGCCACCATCGCCGTGGTGGCGGCTGGTGTCACGCTGGCGACGGGTGGCGCGGCATTCGCCGAGGTCGGGCAGCCGGCTCCGTGGGAGTGGACGCTTCAGCAGTCCGGTTCTCCGGTGATGGACAACATCGTCTGGTTCCACAACTTCCTGTTCGTGCTGATCACGCTGATCACGCTGTTCGTTCTGGCGCTGCTCGTGGTCGTGGTCGTCAAGTTCAACGCGCGGGCCAATCCGGTGCCGTCGCGGACCACCCACAACACGCTGATCGAGGTGGCCTGGACGCTCGTTCCGGTGCTGATCCTGGTCGGCATCTCGGTGCCGTCGTTCCGGCTGCTGTTCCTCGAACTCGACATTCCGAAAGCGGATCTGACCATCAAGGCGACCGGCAAGCAATGGTACTGGTCCTATGCCTATCCCGATAACGGCAAGTTCGAGTTCGACTCGCTGATGGCGCAGGACAAGCAGCCCCGTCTGCTCGGCGTCGACAACGAGATGGTGGTGCCGGTCAACAAGGTGATTCGCGTCCAGACCACCGGCGCCGACGTCATCCATGCCTTCGCGGTGCCGGCTTTCGGCGTCAAGATCGACGCCATTCCGGGCCGCCTGAACGAGACCTGGTTCAAGGCCCCCAAGACCGGCATGTATTACGGTCAGTGCTCGGAATTGTGCGGCAAGGACCACGCTTTCATGCCGATCGCCGTGCGCGTGGTGAGCGAGCAGGAGTTCGCCTCCTGGGTCGAGACGGCGAAGAAGAAATATGCGAGCGGCGGCGCCAGCACCTACGCCTCCGCGGCCGGTCCGACGCAGTAGGCGTCGGATGACGGCTTGAGGCATTGGAAGCGATAGAAGGGCGGGACCTCCTGGAGGTCCGAATGGGACGCAAGGCAGGATTTGAACATGGCAACGAGCGCAGCGGCACACGGCGATCACGCCCACGGACATGACGAGCACGCCCATCCGACCGGATGGCGCCGCTACGTCTATTCGACCAATCACAAGGACATCGGCACGATGTACCTGATCTTCGCGGTCATCGCCGGCATCATTGGCCTGGCGATGTCGATCGCGATCCGCGCCGAGCTGATGTATCCGGGCGTGCAGGTCTTCCACGAGACGCACACCTATAACGTGTTCGTGACCTCGCACGGCCTGATCATGATCTTCTTCATGGTCATGCCCGCGATGATCGGCGGCTTCGGCAATTGGTTCGTTCCGCTGATGATCGGCGCGCCGGACATGGCGTTCCCGCGCATGAACAACATCTCGTTCTGGCTGCTGCCGGCCTCCTTCGCCCTGCTCCT
Organism: Bradyrhizobium sp. WBOS08; assembly: GCF_024585125.1. Lineage (NCBI taxonomy): Bacteria > Pseudomonadati > Pseudomonadota > Alphaproteobacteria > Hyphomicrobiales > Nitrobacteraceae > Bradyrhizobium > Bradyrhizobium sp. WBOS08. The sequence continues at coordinate 3,125,832 of NZ_CP028988.1, forward strand.
GATGTCGACCTTCGTCGAGGGCGAGCCGGGCGCCAACGGCGTCGGCGCCGGCTGGACCATGTACGTGCCGCTGTCGAGCTCCGGCCATCCCGGCCCGGCCGTCGACTTCGCGATCCTGTCGCTGCATCTGGCGGGTGCCTCGTCGATCCTCGGCGCCATCAACTTCATCACCACGATCTTCAACATGCGCGCCCCGGGCATGACCCTGCACAAGATGCCGCTGTTCGTGTGGTCGATCCTGGTGACGGTGTTCCTGCTGCTGCTGTCGCTGCCGGTGCTCGCCGGCGCGATCACCATGCTGCTCACCGACCGCAATTTCGGCACGACCTTCTTCGCGCCCGACGGCGGCGGCGATCCGGTGCTGTTCCAGCATCTGTTCTGGTTCTTCGGCCACCCCGAGGTGTACATCCTGATCCTGCCCGGCTTCGGCATGATCAGCCAGATCGTCTCGACCTTCTCGCGCAAGCCCGTGTTCGGCTATCTCGGCATGGCCTACGCCATGGTCGCGATCGGCGGCATCGGCTTCGTGGTGTGGGCGCACCACATGTACACGGTCGGCATGTCCTCGGCGACGCAGGCCTATTTCGTCGCCGCGACGATGGTCATCGCGGTTCCGACCGGCGTGAAGATCTTCTCGTGGATCGCCACGATGTGGGGCGGCTCGATCGAATTCCGCGCGCCGATGATCTGGGCGATCGGCTTCATCTTCCTGTTCACGATCGGCGGCGTCACCGGCGTCGTGCTGGCGAACGCGGGCGTCGACCGCGTGCTGCAGGAGACCTACTACGTCGTCGCGCACTTCCACTACGTGCTCTCGCTCGGCGCGGTGTTCGCGATCTTCGCCGGCTGGTACTACTGGTTCCCGAAGATGTCGGGCTACATGTACAATGAAGGGCTCGCGAAGGCGCACTTCTGGGTCACCTTCATCGGCGTCAACCTGGTGTTCTTCCCGCAGCACTTCCTCGGCCTGTCCGGCATGCCGCGCCGCTACGTCGACTATCCCGATGCGTTCGCGGGCTGGAACCTGGTCTCGTCGCTCGGCTCCTACATCTCCGGCTTCGGCGTGCTGATCTTCCTGTACTGCGTGGTCGACGCCTTCATGAAGAAGGTGCCGGCGGGCGACAATCCGTGGGGTGCGGGCGCGACCACGCTGGAATGGACGCTGCCCTCGCCGCCGCCCTTCCATCAGTTCGAAGTGCTGCCCCGCGTGCAGTAAACGATCACCGCGGCGCCCGTGACGGGCGCCGCGGCTCTTCCAACGAAGCGAGTTGAATTCGTGTCCGTCCTCGACCAGAACGCCATCGACATCAATCCGCGCATCTCCGAGGCGGAGGTCGGCGACTACATCGCGCTGCTGAAGCCGCGGGTGATGTCGCTGGTGATCTTCACCGCGCTGGTCGGGATGGCGATGGCGCCGGGACACTTCCACCCCGTGCTCGCGTTCACCTCGCTGCTCTGCATCGCCGTCGGTGCCGGCGCCTCCGGCGCGCTCAACATGGCGCTCGAAGGCGATATCGACTCCAAGATGTCGCGCACGGCGAACCGGCCGATCCCGCGCGGCCGCATCACCCGCCCCGAGGCGATGGCATTCGGCCTGACGCTGTCCTTCTTCTCGGTGATGACGCTCGGCATCCTCGTCAACTGGATCGCAGGCAGCCTGCTCGCCTTCACCATCTTCTTCTACGTCGTGATCTACACGATGGGCCTGAAACGCTGGACCGCGCAGAACATCGTGATCGGCGGTGCCGCCGGCGCGCTGCCGCCGGTGGTGGCCTGGGCCGCCGTCACGGGCACGGTCGACGTCGAGCCGCTGCTGCTGTTCGCCATCATCTTCTTCTGGACCCCGCCGCATTTCTGGGCGCTGGCGCTGTTCCGCTCCGACGACTACGCGCGCGCCGGCATTCCGATGCTGCCCAACGTCGCCGGTCCCGATGCGACGCGGCTCCAGATCCTGCTCTACACAATCGTGCTGATCGCGGTCGCCGCCGCACCCTGGGCGCTCGGCTATTTCGACGCCGTCTACGGCATCGTCTCGCTGATCCTCGGCGCCGGCATGCTGGTGCTCGCGATCAACGTCTATCTGCGCCGCGAGCGAGCTGCGTCGCTGCGCGCGACCCGCAAGCTGTTTGCCTTCTCGATCCTCTATCTGTTCGCACTGTTCGCGACCCTGCTGGTCGAGGTCGTGGTCCGGGCGCTGGCTCCGATGGTTGGGGGCGCATGATCACAGCGATGGCCGACAAACCCGAGACAGACGGAATCGTCCTCACCGAGGCGCAGAAGAAGAGCCGTCGTCAGCGCTCGATCGCGATCGCACTCGCGCTCGGCGTGCTCGTGGTGCTGTTCTTCGCCGTCACCATGGTCAAGGGACCGGCAGTTCTCGTGCGGCCGATGTAGACGATGAATCAGGAGCCGACCATATCGCAGGACAGCGCCAAGCCGGGCGATCGCAAGCCGGCCGATCTTAAGCTGACCAAGCGCCGCGGGCTCGGACGCGATGCGGTGGTTGCTTCGATCTGCGGCGGCGTGGTCGCGCTGATGGTCGGCGCTTCCTACGCGGCGGTGCCGTTCTACAATTGGTTCTGCCGCGCCACCGGGTTCAATGGCACGACCCAGGTCGCGACCTCCGCGCCGGCCACGGGGCCGATCGCGCGGAGGATCTCGGTGCGCTTCGATTCCAACGTCGCGCCCGGCCTGCCCTGGAAATTCGAGCCGGAGCAGAACGAGATCGAGGTCAATATCGGAGAAGTCACGACCGTCTTCTATACCGTGACCAACCAGGCCGCGCGCACCACGGCCGCGCAGGCCGCCTACAACGTCGCTCCGCTGACGGTCGGCTCCTATTTCCAGAAGATCAACTGCTTCTGCTTCACCGAGCAGACCATGGCGCCGGGCGAGAAGCGGGAAATGCCGGTGGTGTTCTACGTCGATCCGTCGATCGCCGACGATCACGAGAACGACGGGCTGAACTCCATCACGCTGTCCTACACCTTCTATCCGGTGAAGGATCCCGTGGTGAAGCCGCTGGCATCGGGCGAAGGCGACAAGCGCAAGGGAAATCTCTGACCGCCGGGCTCGTGCTCGAAGGGTTGGAAAACGAGGGGACAAGTGCCTGGCAGGCACGGGATTGAGGAGAGAGACCGCAAATGGCAACGGCGCACACCAAGCATCACGACTATCACCTGGTCGATCCCTCTCCCTGGCCGTTCGTCGGCTCGCTTTCCGCTTTCATCATGGCAGTCGGCGCGGTCGCCTGGATGCACCACATGTTCTCTGCCGCGCCGATCGTGTTCGGGGTCGGCACCGTGGGCGTGCTCTACACCATGGCGAGCTGGTGGACCGACGTGATGAAGGAAGCCCAGTACAAGGGCGACCACACCCGCGTCGTGCAGCTGCATCACCGCTACGGCATGATCCTGTTCATCGCCTCGGAGGTGATGTTCTTCGTCGCCTGGTTCTGGGCCTATTTCAACGCGGCGCTGTTTCCGGCCGACGCCGTCCACGCCACCCGCGATGCGGTGTTCGGCTGCGGCCTCGGCACCCAGCCCGGCGCCTGCGCCGTCCCCGGCACTTGGCCGCCGAAGGGCATCGAGACCTTCGACCCCTGGCATCTGCCGCTCCTGAACACGCTGATCCTGCTGACCTCGGGCACCACGGTGACCTGGGCGCACCACGCGCTGCTCGAGAACGACCGCCAGGGCCTGAAATATGGCCTGATCCTCACAGTCGTGCTCGGCGCGCTCTTCACCTGCGTGCAGGCCTATGAATACAGCCACGCGGCGTTCTCCTTCGCCGGCAACGTCTACGGCGCGACCTTCTTCATGGCGACCGGCTTCCACGGCTTCCATGTGCTGGTCGGCACCATCTTCCTGCTGGTCTGCCTGTTCCGCGCCTATGCCGGCCACTTCACGCCGAAGCAGCACCTCGGCTTCGAGTTCGCCGCCTGGTACTGGCACTTCGTCGACGTGGTCTGGCTGTTCCTGTTCCTGTGCATCTACGTCTGGGGACGCGGCGCCGCGACCATGGCCGGCGCGCACTGAGCCGCGAGGAATCGACCAGAAAGGGCGGCCGCAGGGCCGCCCTTTCGCTTTTGGACCGCCGGAAAGTTTCGGCGAAAACTGTGATAGGGTCCGCCATCATGAATGACGCCGCCGGCAAACCCGAGCCCGAAACCACCGTCCTGCAGAGCGCGCTGCGCGGGCTTGCCTGCCGATGTCCACGCTGCGGCCAGGGCAAGCTCTATGCGGGCTTCCTGACGCTCGCGCCCGCCTGCGACCGCTGCGGCCTCGACTATGCCTTCATCGACACCGGCGACGGTCCGGCGATCTTCATCATCATGCTGGCCGGCGGGATCGTCGTTGCGGCGGCGCTCATCGTCGAGGTCAAATACCAGCCGCCGTACTGGCTGCATGCGGTGCTGTGGTTGCCGCTGATCCTCGCCACCACGCTGCTGCCGCTGCGTGCGATGAAGTCGCTGCTGATCGCGCTGCAATTCCACCACAAGGCGGCGCCGGGCCGGTTGGTCGACCGCGCGAAATGAACCAGCCTGCGCGCAAGCCTCGCGTGGCCGGCTTCGCGCTGTTCACGCTGTTCCTGGCGGCCGTCTTGGTCGCACTCGGCGTCTGGCAATTGCAGCGGCGAACCGCCAAGCACGAGCTGATCGCGGCGCTCACCGAGCGCCTGGCCACAGCGCCGGTCCCGCTGCCGCCGCCCGCGCTTTGGGCCAAGCTGAATCCCGCACGCGACGAGTTTCGCCGCGTCAGCTTCACCGCGACCTACGCGGCTCTGCCGGACGCGATGGTCTATTCGTCCGGCTCGGCGGTGCGCAAGGACGCCTCCGGCCCCGGCACCTGGGCCTTCCTGCCGGCGCGGCTTCCGAGCGGCGAGACGGTCGTGATCGACGCGGGCTTCGTCGAGAACACGATGCAGGACCGCGGCGTCGAGGATCGCGCGGTGAAGAAGCTCGTGACCGGGCAGCCGGTCGTGCTGACCGGTTATCTGCGCTTTCCCGAGGCATCCGGCTGGCTGACGCCCGCGGAGAACCGCGACAAGCGGCTGTGGTTCGTGCGCGATCATCCGGCCATCGCCAGCGCGCTCGGCTGGGGCACGGTGGCCCCGTTCTACGTCGATCTCGAGCAGCCGGCGCCCGAGAACGGCATTCCGCGTCCGGGCCCGCTCGACGTGCACCTGAAGGACGACCACCTGCAATACGCCGTCACCTGGTTCCTGCTCGCGGGCGCCGTGCTGATCGCCTTCGCCGTGTGGACCAGGGGCCGGCGACAGGGCTGAGCCGGACGGTCTCCGCGCGGGAACCCGGTATCGCCCGGGGTTTATTATTCAGCGCACATTCACGAGTGTGGTCCTAAGCCGCCGGTGTTTTTCGCGGCAGACAGGATTGCGGTGTGAGCGATTTCGATCAGATGGGAATTGTCGTCGACTGGGTGGACGCCTGCCGGAGCGGCGACCTCACGACCTTGCTCGACCTCTATGCCGACGACGCCCAGGTCGAATGCACGTGCAACGGCGCGCGGTGTTACCGCGGCCGGAGCGAACTCGAGGCCTATTGGCAGCCGCGGCTCAGCGCGTTCTCGCTGGCGGGTTTCGGGCTGGAGGAGATCCATCCGATGCCGCATGGCGTCGATCTCGAATATTCCGTCGCCGGCGCGCTGCGCATTCGCGCCTCGTTTCGCTTCAGTCCGGAAGGCAAGATCCACAGCACGCTGTGCGAGCCGGCGCGGCAGGCCGCGCATCACGGCTGCGCGTGCTAGGTTATTGTTTGAGCATGGTCTCTTTTCGGAAGACGCTGCGCACCTTTCAGAATCATGCTCTAGCTGCTGACCGGCGCCTCGCGTGTCGGTTCGGCCGGAAGGCGGCAGCGAACATAGGTTCGCTCGTCCACCCGCAGCAATGACAGCGAACCGCTGAGCGCGCGCACGCGCTCGTGCATGCCGGTCAGGCCGCGGCCGAAGACATTGTCGGCGGGGAAGCCGCCGCCGTCGTCCGAGATCTCGATGACCAGGCTCTCGCCGGCGATGGTCGCCTGGACATGGGCGGCGCCGGCCTTGGCGTGGCGCAGAACGTTGGTCAGCGCTTCCTGGATCACCCGATAGATGGTCCGGGCGAGCGCTCCGTCGATCACGTTGAGCTCCGGATCGATCGTGTTCGTCAGGGTGATGTGGGGGGCCTGCTTGCGAAAATTCCGGAGCAGCGTCTGCACGCTGGTCGCAAGGCCCAGCTCCTCGATGTAGAGCGGCCGCAGCCGATCGAGGATGCGGCGGTTGGTCTGCTGGAGCGCCTCGACCGATTGCAGCACTTGCTGGGCCGGGTTGCCGAGATTTCCCGCCGACGGCGCGGCCTCCACCAGCGCGATCGTGCCCGCGCGGATGCTGAACAGCAGCGGCCCGAGCTCGTCGTGCAGCTCGCGGGCGAGATCGCGCCGCTCGTCGTCCTGGAGCGATACCAGGCGATGCATCAGATCGCGATTGTCCTGGCTCAATTGCGCGAGCGTTGCAGCCAGCGCATTTGCTTCCGTACAGCTCCGCCGGATCTCCGGCGGCCCCCCGACCGGGATCGGCTTTGTGTAATCGCCGCGCCGCATCCGCGTCAGGCCTTCGCCGAGATGCTGCAGGGGTCGCAGCGCCGATCCCGCGAAGATGTAGGCGATGATCCCGGTGAGCAGCATCAGCGCGGCGACGAGGCTGGTCAGCGCGAGGAAGCCGATCCACTTCTCGAACAGGTCGGCTGACAGGTCGGGTAGGAACACGATATCGCCGATACGTCTGCCGTCGATCAGCACCGGAGCCGCAGCTTCCGTCTCCGGCTCCATGAGCAGCTCGACAAACCATTGCGGCACCCCCTGCAAATTTCGCACGGCGTCCTTTGGCGAGGGCGCAAGACCGCCTTCCACGGAACGGAAATGGATGTCCGGGGATCCGGCCAAGGAACGGGCAAAGGCGTCAAGCGTCTTCTGCGGATTGTCCGAGGCCCGCAAAGTGTCGTTGAGGGCGGCCGCGATGGTTCGGATGGAACGTCGAGCGGGCTCGTGCTCGTCGGCGAGCTGGCTGGTTGCGAATATCTGGAGCAGGACGCCGCCCAGGATCAGCGCCGCCAGAAAACTCGCGCCGAGCGGAAGAAACAGTTGCGTTCTGAACGAGAGTCGTTGCCACATTAGGTCAATTCTAACGCGCATCGGCGGAATTTGCTCTTTCCATTTGTTCCCGCCGGTCTATGAATCGAGAAACAAGAGAGCGCGCGATGCAAGAGACTGCCAAGCCGGGGACCCGGGTCCTGATTGTCGACGACCATCCCGTGGTGCTGTCGGGTTGCCGGACCCTGTTCGCTTCCGACCATTCGATCCGCATCGAGGAGGCGACGGACGCCAAATCCGGCCATCGCGCCTATGTCAGCAAGCGGCCGGACGTCGCGGTGATCGACATCAGCCTGCCCGATGTCTCCGGCTTCGAGCTGATGCGGCGAATCCGCAAGGACGATCCCGACGCCAAGATCATCATGTTCAGCATGAATGACGATCCGGCCTTCGTGGTGCGGGCCGTCGAGCTTGGCGCGCAAGGCTATGTTTCCAAGGGCGACGATCCCAGGATCCTGCTCAAAGCGGTGCGCAAGGTGGTCGCGGGCGACAATTTCATCTCACCGCAACTTGCGGAAGCCGTGACGTTTTCGGGGGCGGCGATCAAGGCCAACCCGGCCTCGCAGATGACGCCGCGAGAGCTCGAGATTCTCCGCCTGCTCGGACGCGGCGACAAGATCGTGGAAGTCGCGGAGGCGCTCGGCATCTCCTACAAGACGGTCGCCAACACCACGTCCCTGCTCAAGCAGAAGCTGGGGGCCAAGAACCATTCCGACCTGATCAGGATCGCAGTGGAAATCGGCATGAATTGACGTCCGGATGCTGGCGGCCCGGGCACTGACGGCCTGGGCACTGGCGGCCCGGAAGCACCGAACCGGCCGCTCCAGGACGCAGCCGGTTCGGCGGGACGGATCGGTGTCAGCGTGCAGCCGGGCAATGCATGGACACCGCCGACACCCATCCGCCGATTCCAATGGGGGGAGGCGGCATTCGTTCCCGACACCTCCAAGAGTTCGGGAAATACAAGAGTTCAGGAAATAGCGGCAATACGCGCCGCGCTTTGCTTGGATGCGCGCGCCAAGGGCCGGATTGTTATCGGGAAAAATAGGAACATTTTCGCCCCCTCGCCGTTTTGGCTCTTGACGGTTTCGTGACAGGCGACAAAAGGTTGCGGGAACAGTTTTGACGGGTCGGTGACCCCGATAGGCAAACCGGTCTGCACACATCAACGACAGACCTTCCAAGAGAGGGGTTGCGGCATGACCGCAGCCCCTTTTTCGTTGGACCGGGTCGAGGCGGGAAGCGGTTTCCTGATGCCGCAAAACACTTTATGGTGGCCCAAAGCCTCTGGCGGCTAACAAGTAATTTCATAAAATCAAAGGCTTAACGGGCGGCTCAGGCCGCCCGGCCTTTGGAGGGCAGTTTGACTCGTTATATCTCGACCCGGGGCGAAGCCCCCGAACTCGGCTTCTGCGACGTGATGCTGACCGGGCTCGCGCGCGACGGCGGCCTATATGTGCCGACCATCTGGCCGCAGCTCTCCACCGAGACCATCGCCGGCTTCTTCGGCCGTCCCTATTGGGAGGTCGCGGTCGACGTGATCAGTCCCTTCACCGGCGGTGAGATCACCGACGCCGAGCTCGGCCGCATGGCCAACGAGGCCTATGCGACCTTCCGCCACCCGGCGGTGGTGCCGCTGCGCCAGATGTCGCCGCACCAGTTCGTGCTGGAGCTGTTCCACGGTCCGACGCTCGCCTTCAAGGACGTGGCGATGCAGCTCATCTCGCGGCTGATGGACCATGTGCTCGCCAAGCGCGGCCAGCGCACCACCATCGTGGTCGCGACGTCAGGCGATACCGGCGGCGCCGCTGTGGAGGCTTTCGCCGGCCTCGAGAACGTGGACCTGATCGTGCTGTTTCCGCACGGCCGCATCTCCGAGGTGCAGCGGCGGATGATGACGACGACGGGCGCGGCCAACGTCCACGCGCTCGCCATCGAGGGCAATTTCGACGATTGCCAGGCGCTCGTGAAGGGAATGTTCAACAATCATCGCTTCCGCGATGCGACCTCGCTCTCCGGCGTCAATTCCATCAACTGGGCGCGCATCGTCGCCCAGGTGGTCTATTATTTCACTTCGGCCGTTGCCGTCGGCGCGCCGGCGCGTGCGGTGGATTTCGTGGTGCCGACGGGCAATTTCGGCGACATCTTTGCCGGCTACGTCGCCAAGCGCATGGGATTGCCGGTGCGGACCCTGCGCATCGCCGCCAACGTCAACGACATCCTGGCGCGCACGCTGAAGACGGGGATCTACGAGGTGCGCGAGGTGCACGCGACGGCGTCGCCGTCGATGGATATCCAGATCTCGTCGAATTTCGAGCGGCTGCTGTTCGAGGCCGGCCGGCGCGATGCGGCGGGCGTGCGCCGCCTGATGGACTCGCTGAAGCAGTCCGGGCGTTTCGTGCTGCCCGATGCGACGCTGGCCGCCATCCGCGAGGAGTTCGACGCCGGGCGCGCCGACGAGACCGAGACCGCGGCTGCGATCCGCGCCGGCTGGCGCGAGGCAGGCGAGCTGGTCGATCCCCACACGGCGGTGGCGCTTGCTGTCGCCGACCGCGACACCACGGACACGCGGGTGCCGAGCATCGTGCTCTCCACCGCCCATCCGGCCAAATTCCCCGACGCCGTCGAAGCGGCCTGCGGCCAGCGGCCGCAACTGCCGGCCTGGCTCGACGGTTTGATGACCAAATCAGAACACATGAAGGTGATGAAGAACGATCAGGCCGAGGTCGAGCGGTTCGTGCTGGCGGTCAGCCGCGCTGCAAAGCAGGGAGTTGCCGGATGAGCGTCGAGATTTCCAAGCTTGCCTCCGGCCTGACCGTCGTCACCGACAAGATGCCTCAGCTCGAGACCGCGGCGCTCGGCGTCTGGGCCGGCGTCGGCGGCCGTGACGAGAAGCCGAACGAGCACGGCATTTCCCATCTGCTCGAGCACATGGCGTTCAAGGGCACCACGAAGCGCTCCTCGCGCGAGATCGTCGAGGAGATCGAGGCGGTCGGCGGCGACCTCAATGCCGGCACCTCGACCGAGACCACGTCCTATTACGCCCGGGTGCTGAAGGCCGACGTGCCGCTCGCGCTCGACGTGCTCGCCGACATCCTCGCCAATCCGGCCTTCGAGCCCGACGAGCTGGAGCGCGAGAAGAACGTCATCGTGCAGGAGATCGGTGCCGCGCAGGATACGCCCGACGACGTCGTGTTCGAGCATCTGAACGAGCTCTGCTATCCCGACCAGCCGATGGGCCGCTCGCTGCTCGGCACGGCCAAGACCCTGCGCAGCTTCAACCGCGACATGCTGCGCGGCTACCTCTCGACGCATTATCGCGGGCCCGACATGGTGGTGGCGGCGGCCGGCGCGGTCGATCACGCTCAGGTGGTCGCCGAAGCCGAGAAGCGCTTTGCCAGTTTCGAGGCGGCGCCGGGGCCGAAGCCGCAAACCGCCCAGTTCGGCAAGGGCGGCGCCAAGGTGGTGCATCGCGAGCTGGAGCAGGCGCATCTGACGCTGGCGCTGGAAGGCGTGCCGCAGAACGATCCGTCGCTGTTCTCGCTCCAGGTCTTCACCAACGTCCTCGGCGGCGGAATGTCCTCGCGCCTGTTCCAGGAGGTGCGCGAGAAGCGCGGCCTCTGCTACTCCATCTATTCGTTCCACGCGCCCTATACCGATACCGGCTTCTTCGGCCTCTACACCGGCACCGATCCGGCCGATGCGCCGGAGATGATGGAGGTCGTGGTCGACATCATGAATGATTCGGTGGAGACGCTGACCGAGGCCGAGATCGCGCGGGCCAAGGCGCAGATGAAGGCGGGCCTGCTGATGGCGCTGGAGAGCTGCTCCTCCCGCGCCGAGCAGCTCGCCCGGCACGTCCTCGCCTATGGCCGGCCGCAGACGGTCGAGGAGCTGGTCGGGCGGATCGACGCCGTCAGCGTCGAATCGACCCGGGACGCGGCGCGTGCGCTGTTGTCACGGAGCCGGCCTGCCGTTGTCGCATTGGGCAGTGGCAGGGGTCTGGACACGGCGGTGGCTTTTGCGGAAGGATTGACCCGGGCGCGCGCCAAGGCGCGGCTGCACTAGGAGCCGCCCAACGGCGACCACCCCCGGAAGCATCACCATGGCCCTCTTTCGCCTGCCGTCCAGTGGACCCGCCGCCCTCGCACCGCGCGGCAACGGGCTGTTGTTGCGCGCACCGCAGATGTCGGACTTCCTGCAATGGGCTCATCTGCGCGAGTCCAGCCGCGACTACCTGACGCCTTGGGAGCCGATCTGGCCCTCGGACGATCTCACCCGCTCGGGCTTCCGCCGCCGTCTGCGCCGCTATTCCGAGGACATCGCCGCGGACCGCTCCTATCCTTTTCTGATCTTCCGCGAGCTCGACGGCGCCATGGTCGGCGGCATCACGCTGGCCAACGTCCGCCGCGGCATCGTGCAGGCCGGCACCATCGGCTATTGGGTGGGGCAGCCTCATGCCCATCGCGGCTACATGACGGCCGCGCTGCGGGTGCTGCTGCCGACATTGTTCGGCGAGCTCAACCTGCACCGGGTCGAGGCCGCCTGCATCCCCACCAATGCACCGTCGATCCGGGTGCTGGAGAAGTGCGGCTTCTCACGCGAGGGGCTTGCCCGCCGCTATCTCTGCATCAACGGGGTCTGGCAGGATCATTTGCTGTTCGGCCTCCTGCACGAGGATTTCCGCGGCTGAGCGGCCCGGTTCATGCGGCCAAGTCCCCCTTTTTGCTGCCTTGGGTTCGCCGATTTTGGCGATATAACCGCATGCCCCGGACCGCGATCGGCCGGACAATTGTCATTGGAGTATAGGCGTTGATGGTGCAGCAGCTTCGGTCATCGCGGAATGCGTTGCGGCTGGGAGGGGGACTCGCGCTGGCATTGTCGGTTGTGCTCGCCTCTGTCCCGCCGGTGAAGGCCCAATCTCTGACCGACCGCTTCAAGAGCCTGTTCGGCGGCAAGTCCGACGAGCCGGCCGAGCCGAAGCCGGCGCCTGCGCCCGGCCAGCCGGCCGAAGACGAGCTCGATTGCCCCCAGGTGACGGTGCGCGCGGGGGCCTCGACCTACGCGGTTGGCGTCCCGGGCAAGCCGGCCGTCGGCAACGACATTCGCTTCCAGGCCTCGATTACCAAGATGGCGCGCGAATGTGCCCGCAGCAGCGCCGGTATCACGGCCCGGATCGGCATCCAGGGCCGCGTCATCGCCGGTCCCGCCGGTGCCCCTGCCTCCGTCGAGGTGCCGCTGCGCTTCGCCGTCGTGCAGGGCGGCGTCGGCGAGAAGGTGATCGCCTCGAAGGCCTACCGGACCACGGTCGACATGACCCCGGGCGGCAGCGTGCCCTTTACCTTCGTGATCGAGGACATGACCTATCCGATGCCGGCCCCCGCGGTCGCCGATAATTACATTTTCTATGTCGGCTTCGACCCGCAGGCGCTCGCGCCGGAGCCGAAGGGGCGGAAGAAGAAATAGGGCAAGATGTTGCGGCAATCTCAGTTGTCATTGCCCGCGAAGGCGGGCAATCCAGTACGCCGCGGCTTCTCGGTTCAATCACCACTGCCTCTGGAATACTGGATCACCCGCCTTCGCGGGTGATGACACCCCATTTGTGGATGATGTGTCGACAAACAAAAAAGCCGGCGCTCATCGCGCCGGCTTTCTGATTGGTGAAGGCAAACCCTCAGTTCAGCTTCTGCCTGACTTCGCTGATGCCCTTGGCCAGCAGATCGTCGGCGACCTGGCCCTTGACCGACTGCGAAAGGATCGTCGAGGCGGCCTGGACGGCGGCTTCGGCGGCTGCGGCGCGGACATCGGCCAGCGCCTGGGCCTCGGCGAGCGCGATCTTGCTCTCCGCGGTCTTGGTCCGGCGTGCCACGAAGTCTTCCATCTTCGCCTTGGCATCGGTCGCGATGCGCTCGGCTTCGCTTCTGGCGTTGGCGATGATCTCGGCGGCTTCGCGTTCGGCCGAGGCGGTGCGCGCCTTGTAGTCGGCAAGCACCTTGGCGGCTTCCTGCTTGAGGCGCTGGGCGTCGTCGAGCTCGGCCTTGATGCGCGCGGCACGATGATCGAGCGCGGTCATCGCCGTCTTGAAGACCCCGAGATAGCCGAACACGACCATCAGGATCACGAAGGCGACGGCGACCCAAAATTCAGGTTCGAAGACCATCTCGACTAACCTTTCAGGGACGCATCGACCGCGGCATTGACCGAGGCTGCGTCGGGAACGACGCCGGTCAGCTGCTGCACGATCTGGCCGGCCGCATCGGCCGCGATGCCGCGGACATTGCTCATGGCGGTGGCGCGGGTCGAGGCGATGGTCTTCTCCGCCCCGGCGAGCTTGGCCGCCAATTGCTGTTCCAGCGCCTTGCGCTCGGCCTCGGCCTGCGCATTGGCCTTGTCGCGGGATTCGTTGCCGATCGCCTGCGCCCGCGCGCGCGCCGCAGCGAGCTCGCTTTCGTAGGCCTTCAGCGCCGCCTCGGACTGATCCTTCAGCTTCTGCGCCTCGGCGAGGTCACCCTCGATCTTGTTCTGACGCGCCTCGATCGCACCGCCGATCCGCGGCAGAGCGAGCTTGGACACGATCACGTAAAGCAGGACGAAGAAGATCGCGAGCGACACCAGCTGTGAAGCGAAGCTGCTGCTCTCGAACGGCGGAAAGCCGCCACCGTGGTGACCACCGTCAGCCTCGGTATGAGCGCCCGCCGGACCTTTTGCGCCGCCATGACTCTCAGCCATGGAGTTCTCCTGTTGCTGTCACACGCGCCGTCCCAGGGACTGGAACGGCGCGAAAAACGTCGTCCTCAGAGCGGAACGAACAGCAGCAACAGCGCGATCAGCAGCGAGAAGATGCCGAGCGCTTCGGTCACGGCGAAGCCGAAGATCAGGTTGCCGAACTGGCCCTGAGCGGCCGACGGGTTGCGGACGGCTGCGGCGAGGTAGTTGCCGAAGATCACGCCCACGCCGACGCCCGCACCGCCCATGCCGATGCACGCGATGCCCGCGCCGATAAGTTTTGCTGCTGCCGGATCCATTTTAGACTCCTTGGAAGAAAGATTGGGTGGTGGGTGGAAATTCCCCGGACCGTTCAGTGTCCCGGATGAATGGCGTCGTTGAGGTAGATGCAGGTCAGGATCGCGAACACGTAGGCCTGCAGGAACGCGACCAGCAGCTCCAGTGACGTCAGCGCGACCGTGAGCGCGAGCGGCAGCACGCCGCCGACCCAGCCCAGCGCCCCGAGCGAGAAGCCGAGCATGGCGACGAAGCCCGCGAAGACCTTCAGCGCGATGTGGCCGGCCAGCATGTTGGCGAAGAGACGGACGCTGTGGGAGACCGGCCGCAGGAAGAACGACAGGATCTCGATGAACATGACCAGCGGCAGGATGTAGATGGGGACGCCGTGGGGAACGAAAATCTTGAAGAACTTCAGGCCGTTCTTGTAGAGGCCGTAGATCAGGACCGTGAAGAACACCAGCAGCGCCAGCGCTGCGGTGACGATCAGGTGGCTCGACACCGTGAAGGTGTAGGGGATGATGCCCACCAGGTTCGAGACGCAGATGAACATGAACAGCGAGAAGATCAGCGGGAAGAACTTCATGCCTTCCGTGCCGGCCGTCGAACGGATGGTCGAGGCGACGAATTCGTAGGAGATCTCGGCGATCGACTGCAGGCGCCCGGGAACCAGCTGGGTGCCGCTGGCGAGCATCAGGATCGAGATGATGGCCACCGCCACCAGCATATAGAGCGACGAATTGGTGAAGGCGATCGTGTGATTGCCGATATGGCCCAGCGTGAAGAGAGGCTCGATGTTGAACTGGTGGATCGGATCGATTTTCATCAGCGCGGCATCTCTTGGTCTGCCGGGCAATGCCGGCGGGTCTCGGTCTGCCGGCCGGGCCGGCCCGTGCCGGCAAGACCGGCACGATCACTCTGCTGGTGCGGATCGGCTAAGATCCACCGCGCCTGTTCTGACCCGCGCCTGCCGTTCTCACCACATTCACCACGCCGGCGACGAAGCCCAGCAACAGGAACACGATAAACCCGAAAGGCGAGGTCGACAGCAAGCGGTCGAAGCCCCAGCCAATCCCCCCTCCGACAGCGACGCCGGCGATCAACTCCGAGGATAGTCGGAAACCAAGCGCCATCGCCGAGGCTCTGGCCGCTCCGTCTCCACCGTCACCTGCGGGTTGCTCGGTCTTGGTCCGGCGGTCGCGAAATTCGGACAACCTGTGATCAAGACTTCCGAGCCGTTCGGAAAGCGCAGCTTCCTCGGACGATCTATCGCGATCTCCATTCCCGCCGTGTCCCGTGCCCTGTGTCATGCAACAAAGACCCGAAACGCCGCGGCTGAATGGAAATTACGCCCGCCACCCTCAAAAGCCGCGCGGACCATACTGATGGCCTATAATCAAGTCAAGCCAAGTCACGATTGCGTCGCTTTCGGTTATGTAGCTGATTTATTTGACAATATTGACGCGAACGGCAGCGCTGCACACAGCGTGACGCCGCACCGCAGCAGCGTGCCGCAGGATCGGCGGCTGCAGCCACGCTTTCGCCGCGCTGCCGGGATCGAAGACGCCGCAGGGATCGTTGATGTCGGTGTGCATTTTGGGCGGCGGATCGCTGTGCCGGGGTGTAGAATTTATCGGATTGCCACCCGTGCGTCGTGGCGGAGAGCGCGATGAGACCAGTGACGTCATCCACAACATCATTCCCAGGATCCTGGCTTGCGGCGGCGGTGTTCGCCGCGGCGATCGCGATCGGCGGGGGTCTGATGGCTGCGCCATCCGCACCCGATGGCGAAAACGGTCGCTACAGCATGACGCCCATCCCCGAGGGCGTGCTGCGGCTCGACACCCGCACCGGCACGGTCTCGACCTGCACCAAGAACGGCGCCGGCTGGGCCTGCTATGCGGTGCCCGACGAACGGACCGCGCTCGACGCCGAGATCGGCAGGCTCCAGGCCGAGGTCGAGAAGCTGAAGGCGCAACTCGCGGCGGGGCCGACGGTGTCGGGCAAGGTCGACGAGGCGCTGCCGAAATCCGACCCGCTGCAGAAAGCCGAGCCTCGCAGCGCGGAGGGCGAGCGCAAGATCGAGATCCCGCTGCCGAGCGACCAGGACGTCGATCGCGTGATGTCGTTTCTGGAAAAGGCCTGGCGGCGGCTGATCGACATGGCCAACCGCGTGCAGAGGGACGTGTCGGGAAAGATTTGAGGAGCCGTTGAAGCCCTCGGCACGTTGAGCTCTCGTAGGGTGGGCAAAGGCGCAAAGCGCCGTGCCCACGAAATCTCTACGACGAAGAAGAAAGACGTGGGCACGCTTCGCTTTGCCCACCCTACGACAGTTTTCCGAGTTGAGAGACCTTTCATGATATCCACCAAATCCGTCACCCACTCGGCGCCATCGTCGGTGCAGGCTACTACAGTCGCGTCGTCGCTGCTGACGGTACAGACATCGGGCCATGGCTTCACCGATCTCACCAGCGAAGCTGCAAGATTCATCGACGAGGTTCGTGCTCGCGACGGTGCCCTGACGCTGTTCATCCGCCATACCTCGGCCTCGCTGACGATCCAGGAGAACGCCGATCCTTCCGTGCTCGTCGACCTCGCCACGGCGCTGTCCCGGCTCGCGCCGGAGAATGCCGGCTGGACCCACGACACCGAAGGACCGGACGACATGCCGGCCCACGTCAAGACGATGTTGACCGGGACCTCGCTTCAGGTCCCGGTTCTGGACGGCAGGCTCGCACTCGGCACCTGGCAAGCCATTTATCTGATCGAGCATCGCAAGCGCCCGCATCGCCGCGAGGTGGTGCTGCAATTCGTCGGCGCGTCGCGGTGACCAAAACAAAACCGGCCGCGGGAAGCCGCGGCCGGTTGGTGCTGGTTGAGATCGGTGCTTTCGATCAGGTGCCCTTGATGTCGACGTCCTTGGTCTCGGGCAGGAACAAGAAGCCGATCACGACGGTAATCGAGGCGAAGATGATCGGGTACCAGAGGCCGGCATAGATGTCGCCGGTCGAGGCCACGATGGCGAAGGCGGTCGCCGGCAACAGGCCGCCGAACCAGCCGTTACCAATGTGGTAGGGCAGCGACATCGAGGTGTAGCGGATGCGGGTCGGGAACAGTTCGACCAGCATCGCCGCGATCGGGCCGTACACCATGGTGACGAACAGCACCAGGATGAAGAGCAGGCCGATGATCGCCGCCACCTGCGGACGGAAGATATCGAACGGATGCGCCATCTTCACGACGCCGGCGTCGCCGGCCTTCGGGTAGCCGGCCGCCTGCACCGCGGCGAGCACCGCCGGGTTGCCGTCCTTGGCGTTGGCGTAGGGCACTTCCTGGCCGTTCACCATCACCTTCACGCCGGAGCCGGCTGCGCCCGGCGTGGTCGAGTACTTGACCGACGACTGCGACAGGTAGGCGCGCGCGGTGTCGCAAGGTGCGGTGAAGACGCGGGTGCCGACCGGGTTGAACAGGTCGCCGCAGCCCTTGGGATCGGCCACCACCTCGACCTTGACCGTCTCGATGGCCTTCTCCAGCGCCGGGTTGGCGTTGGTGGTGATCATCTTGAAGATCGGGAAGAAGGTCAGCGCCGCGATCAGGCAGCCGCCGAGGATGATCGGCTTGCGGCCGATACGATCGGACAGCATGCCGAACACGATGAAGAAGCCGGTGCCCAGCAGCAGCGACCAGGCGATCAGCAGGTTGGCGGTGTAGCCGTCGACCTTCAGGATCGATTGCAGGAAGAACAGCGCGTAGAACTGGCCGGTGTACCAGACCACGCCCTGGCCCATCACGCCGCCGAGCAGCGCCAGCAGCACGAGCTTGCCGTTCTGCCAGTTGCCGAAGGCTTCCGTCAGCGGCGCCTTCGAGCCTTTGCCCTCTTCCTTCATCTGCTGGAAGATCGGCGATTCGTTGAGGCGAAGCCGGATCCAGACCGAGATGCCGAGCAGCAGCACCGAGACCAGGAACGGGATGCGCCAGCCCCAGGCCGCGAAGTCCGCCTCACCCGTGATCGTTCGCGTGAACAGGATCACGATCAGCGACAGGAACAGGCCGAGGGTCGCCGTGGTTTGGATGAAGGACGTGTAGTAGCCGCGTTGGCCGTTCGGCGCATGCTCCGCGACATAGGTCGCCGCACCGCCATATTCACCGCCGAGGGCGAGGCCCTGGGCGAGACGCAGCGTGATCAGGATGATCGGGGCCGCGATACCGATGGTCGCCGCGTTGGGCAGCAGGCCGACGATGAAGGTCGACAGACCCATGATCAGGATGGTGACGAGGAAGGTGTATTTGCGGCCGACGATGTCGCCGATTCGGCCGAACACGATCGCGCCGAACGGACGGACCAGGAAGCCGGCGGCGAACGCAAGCAGCGCGAAGATGTCGCGGGTTGCCGGCGGATAGGCCGAGAAGAACTGCGCGCCGATGATGCTGGCCAGCGAGCCGTAGAGATAAAAATCGTACCATTCGAAAACAGTACCGAGCGAGGAAGCGAGAATGACGAAGCGTTCGTCCTTCGTCATTCCTCCTGCCCTTGTTTGAGATACAGCCATAGTCGACATGTTGAGTCGCTCCCCGAAACGTGTTTCCTCGCGCCCCCGGATGTCCGGACATGCCGGATCGATCCAGGACTTGCCCATAAGGTAACATCGGCGTGAAACCTGCCCCAATACGACTTTCGGCCTTGCGCACTGACGCGCAGCTGATGCGCGGTATCGGGCGCCGGCGCGCGATGTTCGGGGGCTCCGGGATTAACTCCTTTGCAGCAAAGGGATAATGTGCACTTGCATGCCACGGCCGCTCGGGGAAGAATTGCCGCACCCGGGATCGGTTCGCCGGCCTGCGAACGACAGCAAGAGAACGATGAACGCTCCATCGACCCATCTCGTCATCGCCGATGACCACCCCCTGTTCCGCGATGCGCTGCGACAGGCGGTGGCCGGCGTCCTGACCTCGGCCAGAATCGACGAGGCCGGATCGTTCGAGGATCTGACCAAGCTCCTGGAACAGTCCTCGGACGTCGACCTGATCCTGCTCGACCTCTCGATGCCCGGGATCTCCGGCTTTTCCGGCCTGATCTATCTGCGCGCGCAATATCCGGCGATCCCGGTGGTGATCGTCTCTGCCTCCGACGACAGCGCCACGATCCGCCGCTCGCTCGATTTCGGTGCGTCCGGCTTCATTCCGAAGCGCTTCGGCGTCGAGACCCTGCGTGACGCCATCCTCAAGGTGATGGAAGGCGACGTCTGGGTTCCCGCCGATACCGACCTGTCCGCAGCCGGCGATCCCGACATGACGCGCCTGCGCGACCGCCTGGTGACGCTGACGCCGCAGCAGGTCCGGGTCCTCATGATGCTGTCGGAAGGTCTCCTCAACAAGCAGATCGCCTACGAACTCGGCGTCTCCGAGGCCACCATCAAGGCGCATGTCTCGGCCATCCTGCAAAAGCTCGGCGTCGAGAGCCGCACCCAGGCCGTGATCGCGGCCGCCAAGATCGCCGGCGGCCAGTGGAGGCAGGGCACGCCGACGGGCTGATCCCCGCTACAGCCTCTTCAGGAGCGCATCGGCCGCCCTGATGTCCGCCGTCTCGGAGCCTTCGGCAAAGCCGTCGAGGGATGATCGCAGCAATCGCTTCGCTTGCTCGTGCTGGCCGCGCTTGTCGAAGAGCCCGGCGAGATCGATTGCCGCTCGCAGCTCCCAGGCTTTCGCGCCTTTGGCGCGGCTGAGTTCGAGCGATTGCATGAGGCAGGCCTCTGCGTCCTCGATCTGCGGCTCCGGCGTCTCCGCCAGGACCCTGGCCCTCATGCGCAGCAGCTCGGGCATATAGAGGTGATCGCCGCTCCGCGCGACGAGGTGGATCGCATCGTCGATCAGCTCTGCGCTCTGCTCGATCTGCCCGAGCGCCAGCAAGCCCTGCACCAGCGCGATATTGAAGGTCGTGGTGAGCAGCTCGTAGCCGGCATCGTGCAGCTCCCGCAGGCAGGTCCTGATGGTCTCGACGCCACCGGCGGCGTCGCCGCGCCGGATCGCCAGCTCGCCCTTGACGCCCCGGCCGACTGCGAGATAGGGGCCCATCGAGCGCGAATTGGCATGCGCGATGAAGCGGTCGATGTTCTCGTCCGCGCCGTCGAGGTCTCCGCTCCAGAGGTCGATCGAAACCGCCCAGATCAGCGCGATACAGAGCGTGATCGG
This sequence comes from Bradyrhizobium sp. WBOS08, assembly GCF_024585125.1. Classification (NCBI taxonomy): domain Bacteria; kingdom Pseudomonadati; phylum Pseudomonadota; class Alphaproteobacteria; order Hyphomicrobiales; family Nitrobacteraceae; genus Bradyrhizobium; species Bradyrhizobium sp. WBOS08. The sequence continues at coordinate 3,146,167 of NZ_CP028988.1, forward strand.
GTGATCCATCTGCGCGGCCTCGGTGACCGTCTGCTGCGCCAGTTGCCGCGCATCTGCGGGCCGGCCCTGCAACCAGAGCTCGCGGGCCAGCGTGATGCCGGCCCGGTTGCGATGATCGAAGCCGTAGACGGTGCTGATCCGTTCCGTGCCCGGTCCCTCCCAGGCGATCTCCAGCATCTCGAGCGCGCCGCGATGCTCGCCGGCCAGATGTAGCGAGACGCCGAGGAGCGAATGGGCGAGGGCGACCGAGGCGGGGTCGCCCAGCGATCTCGCGACCGCGAGACTCTCTCGCGCGTAACCAAGCGCGGCGTCGAACTCGCCCATCCGCTCGTGAAAGATATGCATGCGGCCGAGCAGCTGGAGCCGATTGATGTCGTCGCCATGCGCTTCGGCGATCGCAAGGCTCTGGCTCAACGCGCCGCGCGCCGCTTCGCTGCCGCCGCGCGTGAACATCAAGGTCAGCCCGAGGGCGGCCTGGATGTGCATTTCTTCGCTGCTGCCGCGCGCGGAGGGCGCCAACGCCAGCAGCGCGCGTTCCGACCAGCGCCGGCATTCGATCAGCAAGGACATCGCCAGGAAGATTGGCGCCGCGGCGGCGGCGAGCGCAATGCCGATGCCGGGATCTCCGTTCGCGCCGAAGCACCAGTCGAGCGCGGCGCGCACATTGTGAAGTGCCGAGAAGTGAGCCGCGCGTTCGTCCGGGCTCGGCACCGTGGCCCATGTCATGCCGGCCTGTTCCAGCCATCGCCGGTAGTAAGTCGCGTGGCGGGCGGCGAGCGCCGCGTCATCAGGTTCGATCTCGAGCAGGTAAGCGCGCGTCGTGTCGAGCAGACGGTAGCGCATCATGGCGCCGATCGGTCGCGGCGCGACCATCGATTTGGCAACCAGACCGTCGATGGCGTCGAACAGACGGGCATGATCGACGCGCTGGTCCGGCACGACCTCGAGCGCTGCGTCGATGGTGAAATGCCCGGCGAAGACCGCAAGCCTGCGCAGCACGAGGCGTTCGAGATCCGACAGCAATCCGTAGCTCCAGTGGAGCGTGGCCTGCAATGTCTTCTGCCGGGGCGGCGCCGTCCGCTGGCCTTGCCAGAGCAGATTGAGGCGCTCGTCCAGCAGCGCGGCCGTCTGCTCCAGGCCGTAGGCTTCGACCCGGCCGGCGGCGAGCTCGATCGCCAGCGCCATGCCGTCGAGCTTGCGGCAGATCCGCGCGATGATCTCGGCATTTGCGTCGTCGAGCGTGATTTGCGCGCCGCCGGCTGTGGCACGTTCGAGGAACAGCTGAAGTGCGGGATAGGTCTGCGCTGCGGCGGCCGTCAGTCCGGAATTGTCGGGCGGAACGGCGAGTGGGGCCAACCGATAGACCTGCTCGCCCTCGACGCGCAGGGCTTCGCGGCTGGTGGCGAGGATATGGACCTGCGGCGCCGCGTGGAAGATCTCCGCAGCCAGCGGTGCGGCCGTGGCGATGACGTGCTCGCAATTGTCGAGGATCAGCAGCATCCGCTTGTCCCTGACATGCGCGAGCAGCGTCGGCAGGGGGTCCTCGGTCTCGGCCGGCAGACCAAGCATCAGCAGGATCGAGGTGATCACGAGATCGGGATCGCTCAGCGCGCCCAGATCGACAAAGTGCGCGGCATCGGAGAACGTTTCGAGCAGATCGTGCGCGATCGCCACGGCGACCGCCGTCTTGCCGACGCCGCCGGGGCCGGCAATCGTGACGAAGCGCGAGGCGACGAGCTTGCCGGAGACCGCGGCGATCGCATCCTCGCGCCCGACCATCCGCTGCAAGCGGTTCGGCAGCTTCACGGGCGGCAATTCCAGCCTCGCTGCGGGGCGCCGTGCCGGCGCGATATTTGTTCGCGAGATCGGCGCCACGAAGCAATAGCCGCGGCCGGAGAGCGTCGTGATGTAGCGGGCGCCATCCTTGCCGTCGCCGAGCGCCTTGCGAAGCGCTGCGACGTGAAAGCGCAGATTGGCCTCCTCGACCGTGAGGCCGGGCCACACCAACGCCATCAGGTCCCATTTGCTGACGACCTGGTTCGGGCGCGACATCAGCGCCATCAGCGTGTCGAAGGCCTTCGCGCCGAGCGGCAACGCGACGCCGTCGCGCATCACGAGCCTTTCATGCGGCGTCACGCAGAATGGCCCGAACGACAATGTTCCGGTCGCGGTTCCGGCCGGCTCGGTCATGGCGAAATCCTGGTCCTTTCGACAGGACCCGATAGCCAGATGAGCGCGATCGGGCAAGGCCGTCCCTGCATCGCCAACAGACCGCGGATGCAGGCCTTGTGACGCCGGCAAGATGCGACCTCACAACTTCTCACAAGTCCAAACGGGTGTGCCGTCGCAGCCACTGCTAGTCGGTGGCGTGACGGCAAGGAGAGCTTCATGACGCAGGCGCAGACACTCTACACGGCCAGGACCCACACCAGCGGCGGGCGGCACGGCGGCATGTCGCGCAGCTCCGACGGCCGGCTTGACGTCAAGCTGTCGCCGCCGGGCGGCGCAGGCATCGGCACCAATCCCGAGCAATTGTTCGCCGCCGGCTGGTCGGCCTGCTTCGAAGGCGCGATGGAGATCGCGGCCCGCAAGCGCAAGATCGAGCTTCCCAGGAAATGCGCTGTCGATGCGGAGATCGATCTCTTGCTCGACGACGGCGCCTATTCGCTCCGGGCACGGCTCAATGTCAGCCTGCCAGGTCTCGACCCTGAGATCGCGCGTGGCATCGTCGATGATGCGCATCAGATCTGTCCCTATTCCAAGGCCGTTCGCGGCAACATCGACGTCACGGTCACGCTGATCTGACGCACCAGCACCCATCACCACAAGGTAACAACATCATGAAGCAGATGATTGACCAACAGCGCCGCAACTTCTTCGGCATCGCCGCGGGAACCATCGCCGTCGGCCTCGGCGCGATCGACCTCGTGCGCGCGGAGACGGAAGCGCCGCGATCATCCGGATCGAAGGCGTCCTTCGGCGCCATCAAGCAGATCGACGCCGGCGTCCTCAATGTCGGGTATGCCGAGGCTGGTCCTTCGAAAGGTCCCGTGGCGATCCTGCTGCATGGCTGGCCCTACGACATTCACGCCTTCGTCGACGTCGCGCCGATCCTGGCAAAGGCGGGCTATCGCGTGATCATCCCTTATCTGCGCGGTTACGGCTCGACGCACTTCCTGTCCGGTGAGACGCCCCGCAACGGCGAGCCCGCTGCAATGGCCTCCGACATCATCGCGTTGATGGACAAGCTCGATATCAAGAAGGCTGTTATCGCCGGCTTCGACTGGGGCGCACGCACCGCCGACATCATCGCCGCGCTGTGGCCGGAGCGTTGCCGCGCGCTGGTGTCGGTCAGCGGCTACCTGATCTCCAGCCAGGCCGCCGGCAACATGCCGTTGCCACCGCAGGCGGAGCTGCAATGGTGGTATCAGTACTATTTCGCCACCGAGCGCGGCCGCGCCGGATACGAGAAGTACACGCACGATTTCGCCAAGCTGATCTGGAAGCTCGCCTCGCCGCAATGGACGTTCGACGACGCCACCTTCGCCCGCAGCGCGGCGGCGCTGGACAACAAGGATCATGTCGCGATCACGATCCATAATTACCGCTGGCGGCTCGGGCTCGCCCAGGGCGAAGCGAGATATGAGCAGCTCGAGAAGAAGCTGGCGGCGGCTCCCGTCATCGATGTGCCGACGATCACGATGGAAGGCGACGCCAATGGCGCGCCGCATCCCGACCCCAGCGCCTATGCCAAGAAGTTTTCAGGCCGATACGAGTTTCGCCTGATCACCGGCGGCATCGGCCACAATCTGCCGCAGGAAGCGCCGCAAGCCTTTGCCAAGGCCGTCATCGACGCCGACGGCGGCGCCTGAGGATGTTGTCTGCCTCCGGTCCAGCCCGGCTGGACCGGAGGATATCCGTCGCTCCGAGCCTGTTGAGAGATCATGACCCCGCCCGAGCTCGAAAAGAAAACCTTCGCATTCTCCACGGTGATCGTTCTTGCCGTGGTTCTCGTCGTCATTCTGCTGACCTGCGTGCCGTATCTCGCCACGATCGTCTCGGCGCAGACGCCGGCTGAAAGCACGGCCGCCAACGCCTCGCCGATCTTCGGCGTCACAATCCCCGCCGGCTACAAGCAGTGGGAGCTGATCGCGCCGGCCGAGGAGGCTGCGCCGCTCGACGAACTGCGCGCTGTCGTCGGCAACCAGACTGCCATCGATGCCTACCAGGCCGCCAAGCTTCCGTTCCCGGACGGGACCGTGTTGGTCAAGCGCGCTTGGAAGCGGAAGCAATCACCTGAATTTGCATCCGCGACGATCCCCGGTGCTGCTACGACGGTCCAGGTGATGGTCAAGGATTCCAAGAAATATGCCTCCACTGGAGGCTGGGGCTTTGGCCGCTTCATCAACGGCAAGCCGGTTGACGAGGCCCAGCACCGCACCTGCTGGGGCTGTCACGAAGCCCGTGCCAAGAGCCACGATTACGTGTTCACGCGGCTCGCGCCTTAAGTCCTTTCGGAGACTGATATGAAGACCTGGTTCATCAGCGGCAGTTCGCGCGGGTTGGGGCGCGCCATCACGGAAGCCGCACTCGTTGCGGGCAACCGGGTCGTGGCCACGGCTCGCAAGCTCGACCCGCTCGAACCGCTGCGCGAACGTTTCGGGGAAAGACTGCGGCTGGCAACGCTTGACGTGACCGACGAAGCGGCAGCGCAAGCGGCGATCGACCTCGCGGTGGAAGCCTTCGGCGGTCTCGACGTCGTCGTGAACAATGCCGGCTATGGCGATCTCGGTTCGGTCGAGGACACCAGCCTCGCCTCGTTCCGGCAGCAGATCGAGGCCAATCTGATCGGCACCATCATCGTCACCAAGGCGGCGATCCCGGTGCTGCGCAAGCAGCGCCGCGGGCACATCATGCAGGTCTCGTCGGTCGGCGGCCGCATCGGCGCGCCGGCCCGCGCGCCCTATTCGGCGGCGAAATGGGGTATCGAAGGCTTTTCGGAATCGCTGGCGCGCGAGATGGCGCTGATCGGCGTGCATGTGACCATCGTCGAGCCCGGCGGCTTCCGGACCGGCTTTGCCCAGACCTCGCATGAGACCGACGAAGGACGTCCGGAGTACGACGCGGTGGTCGGTGCCGCCGTCAGGATGCAGCGCGACTACGATGGCCATCAGCCCGGGGACCCAGCTGAGGCCGCGGCCGTGGTGCTGAAGCTCGCCGATATGGATCACCCGCCTCTGCGCATCGCGCTCGGCAGCGATGCCGTCAACGCCATCGCGGCGGCGGACAGGCTTCGTCTCGAGGAATTGGAGAGGTGGCGCGCGCTCAGCCTATCGACCGACTACTGACCCACGCGTCTCACTCCGCTGCCACCATCTGCTGTGTGCGCCACTGACCCAGCAGGGCACGGAGCGAAGCCGGCTTCACGGGCTTGTTGAGCACCGCGATCTTCTCGTCCCGCGCGGCGACCTGCACGGCGGGGCTGCGGTCGGCGGTGATCAGGATCGCGGGGATGCCGTCGCCGAAACGGCGGCGGATCTCGCGGATCGCGGCGATGCCGTTGCCGCGATCGAGATGATAGTCGACCAAGAGGCCGGTGACGCGGCGGCCGGCGGTTTCGATCGCGGCGATCGCGCCTTCGGGATCGGCGACCGCGATCACCTCGGCGTCCCACGCTTTCAGCAGCGTCCGCATGCCGTCGAGGATCGCCGCGTCGTTCTCGATGCAGACGATCAGCGCGCCCGAGATCGGCGTGTGCGCCAGCGGCGTCGCACTGGTCACGGCGGCGGTGTGGGTGATCGCCTTCGCCGTCGGCACCGTCACGGAGAACACCGAGCCGCCGCTTGCAGTCCCGTCGATGGCGATGCCGTGCTTGAGCACCCGCGCCAGCCGTTCGACGATCGAGAGCCCGAGGCCGAGGCCGCGCGCGATCCGCGCCCCCTGCTCCAGGCGATGAAATTCCTTGAAGATCTCGCCGCGCTTGACCGGCGGGATGCCGACGCCGGTGTCGTAGACGCAGATCCTGAGCGAAGTGCCCTGGCGGCGACAGCCGACCAGCACGCGGCCGCGCGGGGTGTACTTGATCGCGTTCGAGATCAGGTTCTGCAGCAGGCGGCGCAGCAGGAGCCGATCCGATTCGACCGGCAGCGAGCAGGGCACAAAGACGAGCTCGAGGCCCTTGGCCCGCGCGATCGGCGCGAACTCGATCTCCAGCGAGCGCATCAGATCGGCCATCTTGAAGCTCGAGATCGAAGTCGTCATCGCGCCGGCGTCGAGCCGCGAGATGTCCAGCAGCGCGCCGAGGATCTCCTCGATCGCCTGCAGCGATTCGTCGATGTTTTCGACCAGCCGCGTCTCCTCGCCGTTGTGCTGGCGCTCGACCAGGCTGGTGACATAGAGCCGGGCCGCGTTCAGCGGCTGGAGAATGTCGTGGCTGGCGGCGGCGAGGAAGCGGGTCTTGGAGATACTGGCGTCCTCCGCCGCGCTCTTGGCCAAGGCGAGCTCGGAATTCAGCCGCGTCAGTTCCTCGGTGCGGTCGCGCACGCGCTTCTCCAGCGTGGCGTTGGCGCGCTCCAGCGCTTCGGCCGCCTCGAAGCTGGGCGTGACGTCGGTGAAGGTGATGACGAAGCCGCCGCCCGGCATGCGGTTGGTGAGCACCTCGATCACCATGTGGCGTTCCGGCAGGCGTTCGAGATACGGCTCGCTGTCGGTGGTGTAGGCCGCGAGCCGCTGCTCGATCATCGCCTCGCTGTTGGCCTGACGGTCCGGATCGCTCGCGTCCATGAATTCCAGGATCTCGCGCAGCGGCGTGCCGAACTGGACGATGTGCGGGGGGACATTGAGGAGATCGCCGAACTGCCGGTTGGAGCAGATCAGCTGCAGGTCGGCATCGAACACCGCGATGCCCTGGCGCACGTGGTTGAGCGCGGTCTGCAGGATCTCGCGGTTGAAATGCAGCGCCGCGTGCGAATCGTCGAGCAGCTTGAGCGCGGCTTTGGCCGAGACCGTGCGCTTGCGCAGCAGCAGCGACATCACGAGGCGGGAGGAGGCAGCTCCGATCGAGGAGGCGATCAGGTGCTCGGCGTGCTGCAACAGCTCGAAATCGGCGGGAGCTCCCGGCTCGAGCCGCAGATTGCGCCGCGCGGAGAACGCCTCGAAGGAGTGCCGCGCACGGTCGGGTCCGAGATATTGCGCTACCGTGGTCTGGATGTCCTGCACGGTGACCGTGGTGCGCCAGCGGCGGAAGCTGGGGGAGATCGGCGCAAGCGTATCGGGCACGAACAGGTCGGCCTGCAACAGCTCGATGGACGAGGGCCTTCGCGACAGCGACAGCAGCACATATGTCAGAATGTTGAGCGACAGCGACCAGATGACGCCGTGCATCAGGGGTGGCAGGTCGGCGCCGAACAGCGCCTGCGGCCGCAGCGCCTCGATGCCGAACGGGCCGTGCTGGAGCAGCAGGATCCCCGTGGTCGAGGAATCCATGAAGCTCGGCATGAACAGCGTGTAGAGCCACACCGCGAAGCCGACCAGCATGCCGCCGATCGCGCCACGCGCGGTGGCGCGCCGCCACAGCAACCCGCCGAAGAAGCTCGGAGCAAGCTGTGCGATGGCGGCAAAGGAGAGCAGGCCGATGGCGGCGAGCTGGGTGCTGCCGAGCGCGCGATAGTAGAAATAGGCCATCACCATGATGGCGAAGATGGCGAGCCGCCGCGAGCGCAGCAGGAAGTTGCTGAAATCGGCGCCGCCGGTGCGCCCCTCGGGCCGACGCTGCAGCACCAGGGGCACCACGAGGTCGTTCGAGACCATGATGGAGAGCGCGACGCATTCCACGATCACCATCGCGGTGGCCGCGGACAGGCCGCCGACGAACACGACGACGCTGAGGAGATCCGCGCCGGCCTCCATCGGCAACGCCAGCACGTACATGTCGGGTTCGGCCGCGCCGAACGGGAAGGTGACGAGGCCGGCAAGCGCGATCGGGATCACGAACAGATTGATGGCGACGAGGTAGAGCGGGAACAGCCAGCGCGCGCGGCCGACCTCGGCGTCGGAGGAGTTCTCGACCACGCTGACGTGGAACTGGCGCGGCAGCAGCATGATCGCGCAGAGCGACAGCAGCGTCATGGTGAGGAAGTTGCCGATCGAGGGCGAATAGTTGATGGCGCGCACCGCCTCCGGCGTCTTCATGGCGCGCTCGATCAGCTCCTGCGGCGAGAACATCCAGAAGGTGACGAAGATGCCGGCGGCGAGGAAGGCGACCAGCTTGATGATGGATTCGGTCGCGACCGCCAGCATCAGGCCGTGCTGGTGCTCGGTGGCGTCGGTCTGCCGGGTGCCGAACAGCACGGCGAACGCCGCCATCGCCAGCGTCACCATCAGCGCGACGTCGCCGACGAGCGGGATGTGGGAGAAGGCCTGGTCCTCAGTCAGGATCGTCTCCAGCGAGGAGGCGACCGCCTTGAGCTGGAGCGCGATGTAGGGCACCGAGCCGATGATCGCGATTCCGGCGACGGTCGCCGCCACCGCCTGGCTCTTGCCGTAGCGGGCCCCGATGAAGTCGGCGATCGAGGTGATGTTGTGGGCCTTCGCCAGCTGGATCACGCGGCGCAGGACGCCGGCCCCCAACCCGATCATCAGGATCGGGCCGACATAGATGGCGAGGAAGTCGGTCGAGGTGCGGGTGGCGAAGCCGACCGAGCCGAAGAAGGTCCAGGACGTGCAATAGATCGCCAGCGACAGCGGATAGATCAGCCCGGGGGCACGCCCGCGCCCGGCCGGCGAGCGGCGGTCGCCATGGCTCGCCACCAGGAACAGAAAGCCGATATAGCCGAAGGCGGCGGCGATCACGCCCCAATCGTGCAGCATGGCGAGCACGTGTCTCCCTGGGCACCGGCGGCGCCCGCGCTCATTTTCCGTGCAAATCTAGCGCGTTGGATGGGGCGAGGCGACAGCGAAATGCCGGGCAGCGGCCGGAATCGGGGCTGTCGTTAAGGTGGGAATGCGGATGCTGGGACTTACCCTCCCCTGGAGGGGCAGGGTCGATCGCGCGTAGCGCGAGCGGGGTGGGGTGATCTATCCACTCGGGCAGTATTGGATGTGGAGACACCGTCACCCCACCCCGCTCCGCATTGCGCTTCGCTGCATGCGTAGCGACCCACGGGCGAGCTACGCTCGTCCCGGACCCTCCAGGGGAGGGTAAGAAAGACCTATTCCGCCGCCAGCGACTTGGCGCGCAGCGGCAGGCCGAGGCGGTCCCACACCTGCAGCAGAGCTTCGGCGAGCTGATCGATCAGTCCGTCGTCGTGATAGGGCGAGGGCGTGATGCGCAGCCGCTCGCTGCCCTTGGCGACCGTCGGATAGTTGATCGGCTGGATGTAGATGCCGTGCTCCTGGAGCAGGAGATCGGACGCCTGCTTGCACTTCTCGGGATCGCCGACGAACAGCGGCACGATGTGGGTGTCGCTCGACATCACGGGCAGGCCGGCGGCGTTGAGGATCGCCTTGACGCGGGCGGCGCGGTCCTGGTGGCGCTCGCGCTCCCAGTTCGAGGCCTTCAGGTGCTTGATCGCGGCGGTCGCAGCCGAGCAGATCGCCGGTGGCAGCGCGGTGGTGAAGATGAAGCCCGGCGCATAGGAGCGCACGGCATCGATGATCTGGCCGTTGGCGGCGATGTAGCCCCCGAGGCAGCCGAAAGCCTTGGCGAGGGTGCCTTCGAGCACGTCGATGCGGTGCATGACGCCGTCACGCTCGGCGATGCCGCCGCCGCGTGGGCCGTACATGCCGACGGCGTGGACCTCGTCGACATAGGTCATCGCGCCGTACTTCTCGGCGAGATCGCAGATCTTGGCGAGAGGGGCGACGTCGCCGTCCATGGAATAGAGGCTTTCGCAGATGATCAGCTTCGGACGGTTCGGGTCGGCCGCTTTCAGCAGCTCCTCGAGATGCGCCACGTCGTTGTGGCGGAACACGACCCGCTCGCAGCCCGACTGGCGGATGCCCTCGATCATCGAATTGTGGTTGAGCTCGTCCGACAGAATGAGACAGTTCGGAATGAGCTTTGCGATGGTCGGAATGCCGGTCTGGTTCGAGACATAGCCCGAGGTGAACAGCAGCGCGGCTTCCTTGCCGTGGAGATCGGCGAGCTCGGCCTCAAGCTGGACCAGCGGATGATGCGTGCCGGCGATGTTGCGGGTGCCGCCGGCCCCGGTGCCGACGCGGGTCGCAGTCTCGACCATGGCGCCGACCACCTTCGGGTGCTGGCCCATGCCGAGATAATCGTTGGAGCACCAGATCACGACGTCGCGCTTGCCTTTCGGCGAGTGCCAGACCGCGTGCGGGAACCGGCCGGCCGTGCGCTCGAGGTCGGCGAACACGCGGTAGCGCCGCTCGGCGTGGAGACGATCGAGGGCGGAATCGAAGAACTGGTTGTAATCCATCGGCAAAACCTGCAACGGAACCCGGCCAAGGCGGCCACCCATTTTTAGAGCTTTTCCAGCTCCAATGTCTATGCGCCAGCACACATTTGGTGCGCGGCGCGCGGGTATATTGATAGCGTCGTCTCGCAGGCGATAGTTGATGTGGATCAAACGCCTAACGCATCCCGCCGCCGCGGATGGCGGCCCCCGCGAAAGCCGCAGACCGCTGCAGCCGGCTTGGACATTTTGTCCATGGGGCGCCCTGCGTCCATGATGGCCGAGCTGGTCGCGCCGATCTCGTCGTCTTGCTTTCGTCGGGGCGCGGATCGGTGCCCGCCAAGCTCATGCGAAAGGACGCCCGATGAAACGTGTCATGATCCTCAACGGTCCCAACCTCAATATGCTCGGCATCCGCGAGCCGCATATCTATGGCACGACGACGCTCGCGGAGATCAACGCGGCTTGCGAGGCCGCCACCGCCAAGCTCGGCCTCGAGCTGGCCTTCCACCAGTCCAACCATGAAGGCGTCCTCGTCGACCTGATCCAGTCGGCGCGGCAGGATGCCGACGCCATCGTCATCAATCCGGCCGGCTTCTCATTCACCTCGGTGGCCATCATGGACGCGATCAAGACGTTCGAGGGCCCGGTGCTGGAAGTCCACATCTCCAACATCCACGCCCGCGACGAATATCACCGCCACTCCAGGATCTCGTTCGTGGCGACCGGCGTGATCTGCGGCCTGGGCCCGTTCGGCTACATCGCGGCGCTGCACGCGATCGCGAGCATGAAGTGAGTCTGCTCCCTCGCCCCGCTTGCGGGGAGAGGCGAAGAGCTCACGTCGTCCTGAATTGCAGCACGCCGTCCTTCGTCTCCGCGGTCAGCCGGCCCTCGACGATCATGTAATTGACGTGGGCGACCAGCTCGCCGGCGGCAAAACCCATCTGGTGCTCGTCGAGCACATGCTTGTTGAACACCACGGGGACCAGGGCGCGCGAGGTCTGCGGCACCTCGCGGCAGGCCTCCGCGATCAGGCGGCAGCGCTCCTCGTGGTGGTCGGCGAGCTGCTTGATGCGCGTCTTCAATCCGTAGAACGGCACGCCGTGGCCGGGCAGCACCAGCACGTCATAGGGCAGCGTCGTGGTGAGGCTGGCGAGCGAGGCCAGATATTCGCCGAGCGAATTTTGGTCGGGCTCGACCGCCCAGACGCTGACGTTGGGCGAGATCCTGCTCAGCACCTGGTCGGCGGAGAGGAACAGCTTGTCGTCGGCGCAATACAGCATGACCTGGTCGAGCGCATGGCCGCCGCCGGTGATCACCTTGAAGCGGCGCGGGCCGATGACGACGTCGTCGCCATGGGAGATGCGGCGATAGGAGGGCGGCAGCACCGAGACGCGCTTGAGATAATCCTGGCCGCGGCCCAGCAGCTTCTCGGTCAGCGACTCGTCCATGCCGTGGCGGCGGAAGAACAGCCGCTGCGCTTCCTGCCGCTCCGCGGTGCCACGGTTCTGATGATACACCGATTGCAGATACTCGACCTGCGACATCACCAGCGGGCAATTGAACCGCTCGACCACCCAGCCGGCGAGGCCGACATGGTCGGGATGGGAGTGAGTGACGATCAGGCGCGTGACGGTGACGCCCTTCAGCGGCCCGTCGAACAGCTTGGTCCAGGCCTCGATCGTCTCCTCGTTGCCGAAGCCGGTATCGACCATCGCATAGCCGTCGCCGTCGGCGAGCAGGTAGATGTTCACGTGGTTGAGGCGGAACGGCAGCTTCAGCCGGGCCCACAACACGCCGGGCCTGACTTCGACGATCTCGTCGTGGCCGGGATGCTGGTCCCAGGGATAGCGCAGCGCCTCGGCCGAGGACGGCGCGGTGTCGGTTTTCGCGGTCATGCTACCCGCTTAAACCCGGCGCGCGCGGGGCGCTAGCCGAAAAAGGACGGGGAGGGGTTTCCGCATGGCGGTCATACCGGCAGTTTTCCGTAGCCCGGATGGCTCCATCCGGGCTACGAAGCGGCGTCCTACGCCGCCCGCATGTTGTTGAGGAACGCGTCGATCTCTCCGCGCAGCAGGTCGGCCTCGCGCCGCAGCGCATCGGAGGCGCCCAGCACTTCGTTCGCCGCGGCGCCGGCCTCGGCGGAGGCGGTGGAGACGCCGACGATGTTGCTGGAGACCTCGCTGGTGCCGCCGGCCGCATGCTGGATGTTGCGCGCGATCTCGCGGGTGGCAGCGCCCTGCTCCTCGACCGCGGCCGCGATCGTCGTGGTCACGTTGTCGATCTCGCCGATGATCCGGCCGATGCCCTGGATGGCGCCGACCGCCGAGGTCGTGATGTCCTGCATGCTGGCGATCTGGGTGCGGATCTCCTCCGTCGCCTTGGCGGTCTGGCTCGCGAGGCTCTTGACCTCGGAGGCGACCACGGCGAAGCCGCGGCCGGCCTCGCCGGCACGCGCCGCCTCGATGGTGGCGTTGAGCGCCAGCAGATTGGTCTGCGAGGCGATGGTCTGGATCAGATCGACCACGACGCTGATGCGGCTCGCGCTGTCGGCGAGGCTCTGCACCGTGGCGTCGGTCGCGCCGGCCTCGTCGACGGCCTTCTTCGCGATCGCGGCCGAGGTCACGACCTGCTTGCTGATTTCCTCGATCGAGGACGACAGCTGCTCGGTGCCCGACGACACGGTCTGCACGTTGACGGAGGTCTCCTCGGCGGCGGAAGCGACCGCGTTGACCAGCGCGTTGGACTGGTCGGCGGTGGTCGACATGCTCTGCGCGGTCGACTGCATCGAATTGGCCGATTGCGCCAGGTTGTCGAGCGCGGTGCGCACCGTGTTCTCGAATTCGGCGATCTTCGCCTCCATGCGCGCGGCCCGCTCGGCCTTGGCGATGCGGTCCTTGTCCTGCTCGGCAGCGAGCGCCCGGGCCTCGATCATGCTGTCGCGGAACACGGTCAGCGTGTCGTTCATCGCGCCGATCTCGTCCTTGTGCTTGGCGCGCGCGATCTCGGTGTCGAGATCGCCGGCCGAGAGCAGCTGCATGGCGCGCTGCAGGCCGGTGATCCGGCGCAGGATGTTGCGGCCGACATAGAGCCAGACGAACAGCGCCGAGCCGACCAGCATCGAGGCTCCGAGCGCCAGCATTACGGAGGTCGCGAGCGAGGTCTCCTGCTGCGCCTGGGAGGTCGAGGCGTCGGTCTCCTTCTGCACGCCGTCGACGAGCTGCTGCACGCTGATGCCGAGGCCGACATTGAGCTTGCGGGTTTCGTCCAGGATGGTCTGGCCGTAGTCGATGGAGTCGAGTTCCTTCTCGCGCAGATTGAACACGCCGGTCTTGCCGGTGCCGAGCGCGAGCAGCTTCTCCGCCGTCTCGCGCAGCATCTTGTTGCCCTGGTTGTCCGGCAGCAGATCGAGGTTGGATCGCAGGCGGCCCTGCGCCGTCTTGAATTCCTTCTGGATGTCGTCGAGCTTGTCGCTACTGTTGGCCGACAGCGCTGCGCTCATGTCGGCGGCCGCGAGGTTGCCGCTGGCGACGACGTTGCCGAGCTGGCCGACGGTCTGCGCGGCGTCGGAAGCATCTGCGGCGGACAGGTCGGCCGAGCCGAGAATGGCGTTGACCCGGGTCTGCGCGTCGAGCATCGCCGGGCTGGCCGCGCCGACGAAGGCGCCCTGCGCGCTGCGCAGCGCGTCATATTGCTTGTCGTGAAGAGCGGCGATGTCCAGCCGCTCGCGGGCGGCCTTGGCCAGGCTCTGCGCCGCCTCGTTGATGCTCTTCATCGTCTCGCTGAGTCCGGAGACGACCGATTTGTCGCCGCCGAGCTGAATGATCTCGGTGAGCTTCTGCTGCGTCTGCTCCTGCAATTCCTTGAGCTTCTTGGTGCGCTCGTTGAGGGCTTCCTCGCTTTGCGCCGCGAGCAGGGCCGGTCCCTGCGCCGCAAGGCTCGCGCTCAGCGCCGACAATTGCAGGCTGGCGGTCAGGCGCGGAATGTCCCGTCCGCTCAGCTCGGTCATGCGTCCGCCGAGATTCTGCAGCGCCAGCCCGGCGCCGGCTGCGATCACGAGGCCCATGCCTGCGATCACCGCGAATGCCGCAAACAGGCTGCCGCGCACGCCCCATGTTGGCATCTTGAATCGCGGCTTGAATCGACCAAGCAAAGGGCCAAGGCCCAGACGGATCGCCATCGAAAATTCCCCCAGCGTTCTTGCTTCTCTTTGTGGCCGGCAGTATCGGCACGGCCGGGTTAAAAAAATCGCAATATCCGCAAACGGTTGCGTCTGTTCCGTAAGGCGAAAAAAAGAAGGGCCGGCGACAGCGCCGGCCCTTCGTCCTGGTAAAGTTGCGGTAACGATCAGTAGCGCGCGACCGCCGGGCCTGCCCAGTTGAAGCGGTAGTTGACGCCCGCCTTGATGGTGTGGTCGTCGGTGGTGAAGCTGCCGGTGCCGACGAGTGGACCCGCGGTGAAGCTCGCGTCGCCGAAATTGTAGTACTGGTACTCGGCCTTGGCCGACCAGTTCGGGGCGAACATGTATTCGAGGCCGGCACCGACGGTGTAGCCGTTGCGGTGGTCGCCCGTGATGACGAAGGCGGCCGGCGCGCCGCCGACGGTCACCCTCTCGTTGTTGTCCGAATAGGCGTAGCCGCCCTTCACGTAGACGAGGCCGGGACCCCAGGTGTAGCCGATGCGGCCGGTGATCGAGCCGAGACCGCGCTGGTCGTTGGTGTAGGCGATGCCGCCCGGAAACACGGCGCCGACGCTGCCGGAGAGCCAGGAATACTGGCCCTCGACGCCGACCACGACGTTCGGGTGGAACTGCCAGTCCGCACCGACCTGCACGCCGCCGAGGAAACGGCCATTGCCGTTGTTGCCGGTGGAGAGGCCGCTGAAATTGTTGTCGCTGGAGAACGCGCCGCCGACATGCCCACCGATATAGAAACCGGTCCAGTTGTAGATCGGCGCGGCATAGGCCGGCGCGGGCGACTTGTAATAGTTGCGGTTGCCGAGATCGGCGCCGACGGCCGGCGCAGCCGCGCCCATCGCGAGCAGCGCAACGGTCGCAAACAGAATCTTCTTCATCGTCTTGAACTCCAGCACTCAATGTCCCCGGCAGGCGCGCTGTCCGCGCCGGCGTTGGTTCTGCAGATAGCTCGCTTTTGATGAAAATGCTGTCACATGCATGGCACAGCGGCACCCAACCCAACCTATTGGGCTGCAAATGATCTTCGTGCTTAATGCGGGCTTAAGAAATGCTGAAGGAAGGTTTAACGTCGCAGCGTCTCGGTAACCTCCAGGCGCACTTCGTTAACCGAGCCGCCGGCGCGCCTCGTCCCGCATCTGCTGGCGGAACGCCGCGCGCTTTGCAGGTCGGTCCTCCTCGCGCACGTCGTGGCGATCGAAGATGTCGAACTTCTCCAGGATCGGATAGCGCTCGCTCGCCATCGCGAGCACGCGCAGCACCTTGGTCGCCGAGGGCGTCGGGCCGCTCACCTCCCAGCGCCGGATGGTGTCGGCGCCGCCCTTCTCCGGCAATCCGCAGAGCTTTGCCATGTCGAGCGCGGTGAGCTTTCGCTCGAGGGCGTCGGAGAGGTCGGCGCGGAGTTGCTTCAGTTCAGGGCCGGTCATGTCGCCTCAATCCGCGAAGTCGCGTGAGGCCAATGCACTAACGCTGATTCGGGTCCATCCGAAGGCGGAGCGTCCGCGCCCGGCACCTTCCCCTGCGCACGGAGTTATGAACGGGGCGGCCCTGGACATCGTCCGCTGAATGGACACATGGCGACCGGGGCGCCAGCTTCGGAGAGATCAGCCATGATGGGCTTCAAATTCGTCATTGCCGCCGTCATCGGGGCCGGACTTTTGCTCGCGCCGGTCGCGGCCGAGGCGAAGAAGCAGCGCGCGAGCAGGCCTTACAGTGCCGGCGTGGTGGCCCCGAACTATGGCGGCGGCGCGTCGCCGGCCGCGCAGCCGAAAGCGTACGGCTCGTCCGGAGCGTCGGTCGGCACCGTCACGGCGCCGTCGATCGGATCCTACAATTGGCCGTCGGTCGGCGTCACCAATTCCGTTCCGACCTGGAGCAACACCACCCGATGAAGCGGTGCCGGTCAGCTTGAACAGCTAGATTCCGCGGCGAACCTGTTGCCCGATCACGCAGCGCCATGCTGCCAGCCGCTCGGTCGGATGCTGGTTCATCCAGTCGGCGAGCTGCGGCGCGCCCATCAGGCAGGACTGCACCGAGACCTCGGCAAAATCCGAGGTGGTGACGGTTTGCTCGTAGCAATTGTTCGGAGAAGCGAGACTGCAAAGCACCGCGATGATCTTGATCACGATCGGGTGCTCCCGTCGCCGACGAACGCCCGGCCGGGCGGCACCTTATCCTGACCTTCGCCGGCCGGATCGGCCGAAGGGAAGATGCTGTCGTAGATGGCGCGCGCCTCCTGGATGAGACGCATCCGCTCACGCTCGGACTTCGAGACAAATCGAACAACTTCGCCCATGTCGGCTCCGTATCAATTGGTATCCGTTATCAGATGACGAAAATCATTCCATTGTGATCTATGGTGCCGGCTACGCCTTTGAAGCGGCGCGGCCGATCACGACGGAATAAAATACGTGTGAGCGCACCCGGGCATCTCGATACCTCCAGCGCCGATCATGCGCGGGTCGAGAAGCCGCTCACCACCTTGTATTCGCTTGCGAGGCTCTCCGGGCCAGCGCGCGAATGCCGGTGTCAGCTTTGCTCCTTGCCTTCATCAGCAAGGATCATTCCGGAAAGCAAATGCGGCTAGCTTGAATATGTTTCACCTTGGGGCATGCAAGTTTTTGGAACCAACGCGAGGTTTGGTGATCCGATGCAGTCACGCTTCACGCCGCCGCGCAGGCTCCTTCCGTCCCGGCACCGCAGCCAGCAACTCGCGCGTATAGGCATGCTCCGGCGCGGCGAACAGCTGCGCGGTCGGCTTCAGCTCGACGATGGCGCCGCGCTGCATCACCGCGATGCGGTCGCAGATTTGGGCGGCGACGCGCAGATCGTGAGTGATGAACAGCATGGAGAGACCGAGGCGTGCCTTGAGGTCTTCGAGCAGTCTCAACACCTGCGCCTGCACGGAGACGTCGAGCGCGGAGACGGCTTCGTCCGCGACGATGATCTCCGGCTCGAGCGCCAGCGCGCGCGCGATGCCGATACGCTGGCGCTGGCCTCCGGAGAATTCGTGCGGATAGCGTTCGAGCGCGCCGGCATCGAGGCCGACCATCTTGAGCAGATCGCGGGCCCGATCGAAGGCGATCTTCGCATCGATGCCGGCCGCGATCGGGCCTGCGGCGATGATGTGGCCGATCTTGCGGCGCGGATTGAGCGAGGCGAACGGATCCTGGAAGATCATCTGGATGCGATGGCGCTCGGCGCGCAGCGCGTTGCCGGACAGAGACGTGAGATCGGTCTCGCCGATCCGCACCGTGCCGCGGTCGGCCTCGATCAGCCGCATCACGAGACGCGCCACCGATGATTTCCCGGAGCCGGATTCGCCGACGAGGCCGAGCGTCTCACCTTTGAGGATGCTGAAATTGACCGCGCGCGCGGCATCGACGCGGCGGTCCTCGCGAAACCAGCCGCCTGATGTCACGTAGGTCTTGTCCAGACCGATCACCTCGACCGCCCTGGCCTGACCGTCGAGAGGCTTGCGTGCCGGCGGATCCATCGAGGGGACGGCGGCGAGCAGCGCCTTGGTGTAGTCGTGCTGCGGCTCGTTGAAGACGGCAGAGGCCGGGCCTTCCTCCACCACCCTGCCATGGCGGAGCACCACGACCTGGTCGGCGATGTCGGCGACCACGCCGAAATCGTGCGTGATGAACATCACCGCCATGTTGCGGCTGCGCTGGAGGTTGCGGATCAGCTTGAGGATCTGCGCCTGCGTGGTGACGTCGAGCGCGGTGGTCGGCTCGTCCGCAACCAGCACCGCAGGCTCGAGCGCCAGCGCCATCGCGATCATGGCGCGCTGGCGCTGGCCGCCGGAGAGCTGGTGCGGATAGGCACGCACGATGCGCTCGGGATCGGGCAGGCCGACCTCGCGCGCCAGCGACAGCGCCTTGGCGCGCCGCTCTCTTGGCGTCAGCAGGCCGTGTGCCTCGAACATCTCCGCCATCTGGTCGCCGATCCGCATCAAGGGATTGAGCGCGGTCATCGGCTCCTGAAAGATCATCGCCAGCCGGCGGCCGCGCAGGTCGCGCCAGCCGGCGTCATCGAGCTTGAGCAGGTCGCGGCCTTCGAACTGGATTTCGCCGGCGGCGACGGACACCGTATCGGGCAACAGGCCCATCAGCGCATGCGCGCACATCGACTTGCCGGAGCCGGACTCGCCGACGACGCAGACGATCTTGCCCGGGTGCAGGTCCAGCGAGACGCCGTCGACCGCGAAGGGCCGCTCGGCGCCCTTCGGCAGCGCGATCCTGAGGTTCCTGATGGAGACGGCAGGCGGGGCGATCATCATCAGCGTCCCTCGCGCGACAGACGCGGATTGAGCGCGTCGTTGAGGCCTTCGCCGATCAGGTTCAGCCCGAGCACGGAGATCAGGATGGCGATACCGGGAAACACGGTGATCCACCACGCCTGGCGGATCACGGTGCGGCCGGCGCCGACCATGTAGCCCCAGGAGATCAGATTGGGATCGCCGAGGCCGAGGAAGGACAGCGAGGATTCCAGCAGGATCGCGGTCGCCACCATTAGCGAGGCCAGCACGATCACCGGCGACAGCGCGTTGGGCAGGATCTCGCGCAGGATGATCCAGCTGTTGCTTTGTCCGGTGACGATGGCCGCCTGGACATATTCGCGCGTGCGCAGCGACAGCACCTCGCCGCGTACCAGGCGTGCGACCGGCGGCCAGCTCACCAGCGCGATCGACGTCACGATCGAGTAGATCGAAGGCTGCAGGATCGCGACCAGCACGATCGCGAGCGCGAAGCTCGGGATGGTCTGGAAGAACTCGGTGAAGCGCATCAGGGCGTCGTCGACCCTGCCGCCGAAATAGCCGGCCATCGCGCCGATGGGAATGCCGACGACCAGCGCGACCAGTGTCGAGACGAGACCGACCAATAGCGAGACTCGCGCGCCGAAGATCATGCCGGCAAAGACGTCGCGCCCGAGCGCGTCGGTGCCGAGCGGCACGGCACTGAGCGTGAAGGGCGGCAGGAACGGCCGCTGCACCATGCGCCAGGGCGAGTTTGGAAACAGCATCGGCCCGAACAATGCGACCGAGATCGCGAGCAGGAGGATGATCAGCCCGACGACGCCGCTCGGGCTCTTGAACATCGATTTCCAGAACTGTCTCATGAGGCGAATTCAATGCGCGGATCGACCAGGCGATAGACGAGGTCGGTGATGAGGTTGAAGATCAGCACCATGGCGGAGCAGATCACGAAGACGCCGAGCAGCAGATTGTAGTCGCGCTGGAGCAGGGCGTCGTACATCAGGCGGCCGATGCCGGGCCAGGCGAACACGGTCTCGGTGATGACGGCGCCGCCGATCAGCGTGCCGGAATGCACGCCGGCGAGCGTCACGACCGGCAGCAGCGCATTGCGCAGCACGTGGCGGCGCTGGATCACGGCATCGCCAAGGCCTTTCGCGCGCGCGGTCTTGACGAAGTCGAGCCGCTTCACCTCCAGCATCGAGGCGCGCGTCATGCGGGTGTAGGTCGCCATGAAGAACAGGCCTAGCGTCATCGCCGGCATGATCAGGTGCTTTGCGACGTCGACCACGTGGTAAAAGCCGGTGAGGTTAGCGCCGACCGTCTCGTAACCGAAGCTCGGCAGCCAATCCATGGTGACCGAGAACAGCAGGATGCCCATCAGCGCCACCCAGAAGATCGGCATGGCGTAGAAGACCAGCGCAAAGACCGTGATGGCGGTGTCGAGGAAGGTTCCGGCGAAGCGCGCGGCGAAGGTGCCGAAGACAATGCCGAGCATCAGCGAAATCGCAAACGCGGTCAGCGTCAGCAGCAACGTCGCCGGCAGCCGCTCGCCGATCAGCTTTGCCACCGGCGCCTGCTGGCGGAAGGAGAAGCCGAGGTCGAGGCTGACCACGCCCTTGACGTAGATGAAGAGCTGCTCGGGCAGCGGCTTGTCGAGGCCGAACTTTTCCCGGAGCTGCTTGACGAAGACCTGATCGCTGGCGCCGGCTTCGCCCGCCATCACGATCGCGGGGTCGCCGGGCGCGAGCCGGATCAGGAAGAAATTGAGGACGACGATCGCGAGCAGGACGATCACGCCCTTCACGACACGCTGGGAGATGAAGGAGAGCATTTTTAAGAGATCATATCTTGGAGCGGGACCTGGGAAACAGGGTGACGGTGAACTCCCTTGCCCCGTACGCAACACGGGAATCGCGCACGGCAACGATCTCGCCTGCGGCCATCCTTCGAGACGCCCGCCTTCGGCGGGCCCTCAGGATGAGGACTGGCGTGCGCGGCGTTAGTTTCAAGATGCCGGTGTTGCTGAGCCTCATCCTGAGGAGACCGCGAAGCGGTCGTCTCGAAGGACGAGGCGCGCGCACAGGTCGCGCAAATCGTCCTATGCGATTGCCCTGCCGCATGCGGGGAGAGGTGAAAGGAGCAGGGCTCACTTGTCGAGCCATGCGTCCTTGAAGCCGTCGTTGACCCCGATCCCCGTCGTGATCAGGTTCTTGACCTTGCAGCGGGTGATGGTCGGGAATTGCAGCTCGAGCATCCAGGCCACCGGCACGTCCTCGACCAGGATCTTCTGCGCCTTCTCGTAGATCTCCTTGCGCTTGGAATCCGGCGTCGCGATCGCGCCTTCGGCGAACAGCTTGTCGATCTCCGGGTTGGAATAGCCCTCGACGTTGTTGAAGACCTGGCCCTTGGCGATGTTGCTGGAGATGTAGTTGCGGCCGACCCCGAGCGCGGGATCGCCGTACTGGTAGAGATAGGTGAAGGCGATGTCGTAGTCCCAGTCGCCGATCTTCTGGTTGCCGCCGGCAACGTCGGTGGCGATGGTCTCGATGTTGATGCCGACGTCCATGAGGTTCTGCTTCACGGCTTCACCCCAGCGCTGCCAGGTCTCGCCATAGGCGAGCGGCAGCAGGCGGATCTTCTCGCCCTTGTAGCCGGCCTCCTTCAGCAGCGCCTTGGCCTTGGCCGGATCGTACGGATATTTCTTCACGTCGTCGGTGTAGTACTTGATGGTCGAGGCCGACGGGCCGGTCGCGACCTTGCCGAGCCCGTTCCAGATCACGTCCTTGGCGAAATCGCGGTCGATCGCATACATGACGGCCTGGCGGACCCGCTTGTCGGCGAGCGGACCCTGGCGGTTGTTGAGCCACAGCCAGGCCAGCGGCGAGAAGAACTCCCAGCCGGCGCCGGTGACGCAGGTGTCCTTCAGCTTGGACAGCCGCGGCACGTCGAAATTCTCGACCGAGCCGCCGGGCAGCACGTCGACCTTGCCGGTCTCATACGCCACCGAGCGCGCCGCGGCGTCGGGAATGATCTGCCAGTAGATCTCGTCGAGATAGGGCTTGCCCTTCTCGTAATAGTTCGGGTTCTTGACCAGTCGGATGAACGATCCCTTCTGCCACTCCCTGAACATGAAGGGGCCGGTGCCGATGGGCGCGTTGTTGTAGGGATTGGTCTTGAAGTCGGTGCCTTCATAGAGATGCTTCGGCACCATCGGCATCGAGCCGACCTCGAAGATGCCGAGGAACGGGCCGAACGGCTGCTTCAGCGTGAAGACCACGGTGTAATCGTCGGGCGCCTCCACCTTGTCGACTTGCGCCAGATTGGTGCGGGCGCGCGCATGCGTCTGCTTCAGCATCTCGATCGAGAACAAGACGTCCGCGGCGGTGAAGGGCTTGCCGTCGTGCCAGGTCACGCCCTTCCTGAGCTTGAAGGTGTAGGTCTTGGCGTCCTCGCTGACGCTCCAGCTCTCGGCGAGCTCCGGCTGCGGTTCGAGCTTGGGGCTGTAGCGCAATAGCCCCTCGAAGATGTTGCCCGACACCATCTGGGTCGGGCCGTTCTGCACCAGTGCCAGCATCAGGCCGGGCGGCTCGGGCTGGATCACGGCATTGATCACGCCCCCCGTTTTCGGCTCTTGCGCCAGAGCCGGGGCCGCAAAGCCGCAAGCCAGGAGAAGACCAAGCAACACTCGTTTCGGCATGTCGTAACTTTCTCAAGCGAGGCCAGCCGAAAACGCTTCGCAACGTGCTCGCGCGCAAAGCTACGACCAGTCCGTCCCAGTCCCCATCCGATATCGAGGCTCACACAGTCTCGTTCGGCGCCGCAAGATGAAAGTCTCGACAGCATCAGCACAAAAAATGTACAGCGCGTCCTGTTTTCCCCGCAGGCCGTCGCGCGCGGAGCAATCAGCAGGCTTCAGTCATGGCGAGAGTTGGCGGAGGCGGTGCACAAGCTCGCGCCTGCGACCAAAGGCATCAGGCCGTCATGATGCGCTGAGCGCCCGTCGCAATTCGTCGAGCGCCTCCGCGAGCTGCTCGCGGTGCGCGATGTCGTCCTTGGGGATGCCGGCGACGCTGCCGGCGAGCTCACGCAGGATGCCGGCGAGCAGGCCGAAATTGATGTGCAGATGGACCGATTTGCGCTCGTCGGCGGCGCCCGGATGCTGCAGCGTCAGCGCAACGCCGCTGCCGTCGAGCCGCGCCTCGAACCGCGACGAATGCTCGAACGTGCCGACATAGAACTTGTCGGGATATTCGAGCGCGACCTCTGCCTTGTCGGGGACCGGCCTGGACATGTGAACCTCGTTGATGCCGGCCTATCCTGACCGGGAATGGATCGGGCCGCCTTGCGATAGGTCAGAGGCAGCCTGCGAATTTGACCTGGATCAAAGTCGGATCACCGCTTTTGCGATCGAATAGCAACTGGCGGAAGACGGCACTGCCTGTCCTGCTCCCTTAAGCCGTGAGACGATCGATGGACATCCAGGCCACCCATATCCCGGCGCTTGACGATGACGGACCTGATGTCGCCAGCCGCGAGCTACCGCCGGATCCGGGCGTGCAACGTTGCCTGCAGCTGCTCGGCAATGCGGGCCTCCGCCCGACGCGCCAGCGTCTTGCGCTCGGCCAGTTGCTGTTCCTGAACGGCCACCGTCACGTCACCGCCGAGAGCCTCTATGAAGAGGCGATGGCGGCGAACGCCTATCTGTCGCTCGCGACCGTCTACAACACGTTGAACCAGTTCACCGAGGCCGGCCTGCTGCGCCGGATCGCGGCCGACGGCATCAAGTCGTTCTTCGACACCGACACCTCGGTGCATCCGCACTTCTACCTCGAAGGCGAGGATGTGCTGGTCGACGTCGCCGACGGCCTCGCCTTCACCAAGATCCCCGAAGCGCTTCCCGGCCACGAGATCGCGCGGCTCGACGTCATCGTCCATCTGCGCCGCAAGCGAACCTAGCGCTTATTCTCCAGGAGCGCCGCGCGCGCCTCAGCGCAATCCGGCGCGCCGGAAGCCTTCCAGATAGTGCGCGCGATCGGCGTCGTTGGCCCACGGCAGCTGCGTCGCGATCCAGTACAGCGAGATGCCCGGCTGGGCGCGGCGGAGCTCGCCCAGCGCCGTCTCCGCCAGCATGTCGTCGCCGGTCATGCCGGCCGAGACCGCGAGCACGCGGTAGGCGCCGGTGAGATCGCCGCGATGGCGGATCGCCTCCCGCGCGAGCGCGATGGCCTCGTCATATCGGCGTTCGGTGAAGCGCGCATAGCCGGCGATGCCGTGATAGATCGCCAGCGAGGGATCGCGGGGCGACAGCCGGATCGCACGCTGCGCGGCCTCGAACGAATCCGTCGCCCGTCCCGCATAGGACAGCGCCAGCGCGTAATAGCCCTGCGCCAGGGAGAAGTTCGGGTTGAGCGCGAGCGCCTGCTCGAACTCGGACAGCGCGTCCGCGAGCCTGCGTGTCGAGAAGCAGACGCTGCCAAGCGCGACATGGGCCCAGGCATCCTCATGATCGCAGCGCACCGCGGCCAGCGCGGCGGCTTCCGCCACCGGTGCCACCGTGGCGAGCTCGCTCCAGCCGAGATGCGCGCCGAACATGTGGTTGGCCGCCAGCAGCGACAGCGCCCGGCCGTAGCTCGGATCGATCCCGATCGCGCGTTCGAGCAGCGTTCGTGCGGTCTCGTGATCGCGCGGGGTCACGCGCCAATAATGCGACAGCGCCCGCATCAGGAGATCCCATGCGTCCAGGCTCGCCGGTGTCTTGCTGTGCGCGCGAAAGTTCTCCGCTGCGTGAATCTGCGGCTCGATCGCCGCCGCGATCGCGTTGGTGATCTCGTCCTGGACGGCGAAGACGTCGCCGAGCTCGCGGTCATAGCGCTCGGCCCAGAGATGGCCGCCCGAAATGGCGTCGTTGAGTTGCGCGGTGATGCGGACCCGGTTGTTCGACCTGCGCACGCTGCCTTCGACGACGTAGCGGACGCCGAGCTCCTCCGCGATCTGCCCGATATGGACTGCGCGTCCCTTGTAGGTGAAGGATGAGTTGCGGGCGATCACCATGAACCAGCGCTGCTTCGACAGCGCCGTGAGGATGTCCTCGCTGATGCCGTCGCCGAAATAATCCTGTGCGGGATCGCCGCTCATGTTCTCGAAGGCAAGCACCGCGACCGCCGGGCGATCCGCCACGCGCGGGAGAGCGGGGCCGGCTTCGGCCGGCACGATCGCTGCGGCTTCTTCCCGGACCTCGCCGACGAAGCGAAAGCCCTTGCGCGGAATGGTCTTGATCAGCCGCTGGGTCGCGCCATCGTCACTGATCGCCTTGCGCGCGGCGTTGATCCGGCTGTTCAGCGCGGAATCCGAGATGATCCGATCGGCCCAGATCTGGCTGATCAGGTCATCCTTGCTGACCACACGCCCGCGTTGCGCGACGAGATAGAGCAAGAGATCGAACACTTGCGGCTGCAACGCCACGGGCACCCCGCCGCGGGTGAGTTCCCGCAGGGTGCCGTCGAGCACGTTGTTTTCAAAGCAGAATCGCACGGTTTCGTCGTCTCAAGCAAAAATCAAAGTCGTCTCAGGCGAAAATCAACCGCCTGCGAAAGCCTCGGGGCGTCCGATCCGCCATGGTGTCAAGACCAAACAGTGTCGATGTCTCGGCACAACGGAGCGTTTCATGACCCAACTTGATCACCAAATTCATTCTATGGGCCCGGAGATTATGGGCACACGCATTTTCAAGCTCGCCGCCTTTTTGTACGGAATTACGGCCTATCTCGTCTTCTTCGTCACCATTCTCTATGCCATCGGCTTCGTCATGGGGGTGATGGTCCCCAAGACCATCGACACCGGAACCGACACGCCGCCCGTCGAGGCGGTTCTCATCAATCTGCTCTTGATGTCGCTGTTCGCGGTTCAGCACAGCGTGATGGCGCGCAAGCAGTTCAAGGCGTGGTGGACGCAGTTCGTCCTGAAGCCGGTCGAGCGCTCGACCTATGTGCTGTTCGCGAGCCTGTCATTGCTCCTCCTGTTCTGGCAATGGCGTCCGTTGCCTGCAATCATATGGAACGTCGAGAACCAGGATCTCGCCGTGACACTGGTCACGCTGTCGTTCGCGGGCTGGATCCTGGTGTTCACCAGCACATACCTGATCAATCATTTCGAATTGTTCGGGCTGCATCAGGTGACCAACCATCTGATCGGGAAGGAGATGGCGCCGCCGCGCTTCAAGACGCCGCTGCTCTACAATTTCGTCCGCCATCCGATCTATCTCGGTTTCATCGTCGCGTTCTGGGCGGCGCCGACCATGACCGCGGGCCATCTGCTGTTCGCGGCCGTCACCACGCTCTACATCTTCGTCGGCATCGCGCTGGAGGAGCACGACCTCGTCGCTCTCTTCGGTGACGAGTACCGGGACTACAAGCGGCGGGTCTCGATGCTTATTCCCTGGCGCCGGTCGCTCTAGCGTACGGCACCGCCAGCGTCCTCCGAACGGAGGACGCGGGGCTGCGCCGACTGAGCTCTGCGAGCATCTCTCGCGTCCATCCCTTCAACGTCGCCCGGGGGTGATGTCCCTTCACCCCGACAGCTCTCCCCGCATCCCGTCTGTCCCGACATATCGTGGACGAGGAGCGGGGAGGGGATCCTTCCCTTCATCAACGGAGACGATGCAATGAAACATGTCGGAAACTGCTTCTGTGGCGCGGTGACGATCGAGGTCACGGGCGCACCGGAGGCGATGGGCTATTGCCATTGCCGCTCCTGCCGGTCGTGGTCGGGCGGTCCGGTCAACGCCTTCAGCCTGTGGAAGCCCGAGGCCGTGCGCGTCACTGAAGGCGCCGGCAATGTCGAGACCTTCGTCAAGACGCCGCTCAGCCAGCGCAAATATTGCAGGAAGTGCGGCGGTCATCTCATGACCAATCACCCGCCGCTCGGCCTGGTCGACGTCTTCAGCGCCACCATCCCGACGCTCGCCTTCGCGCCCGCCGTTCACGTCAATTATGCCGAGACCGTGCTGCCGATGCGCGACGGCCTGCCCAAGCTGAAGGATTTTCCGGCCGAGTTCGGCGGCAGCGGCGAGATGATGCAGGAGTAACGGCGGGGCTGCGCTTGCGGCCATCCTTCGAGACGACCGCGTCGCGGTCTCCTCAGGATGAGGACGGAGTGCGCGGCAGCAGCTTCAACGAGCGCGAGCACAGATCAGCCTCATCCTGAGCCGCCAGCGCCAAAACCGGCACTGCACACGGACCATGAACACGGTATCGTTGGCTGCGGAGCGCCGCCGGGAGACAGTGTGGCTGCTTGATCCTCTGGTGCGCCTGGTTGCCCGGCGTGGCTCAATACGAGGAGAAAGTATTGGAAACCAAACACCGCATTCTGCGCCGGCTGGCTCGTCAGCTCGGTCAGCAAATCATTCCCTATCCAGCCACCGGCGCCTAATCGGTGTTCATGGAGAGGAGGCGCGTCAGCGCCGTCTCGAAGGCCTCAGAGGGCGGCGGTGCGCCGCCCTCTTATTCGTCAAGGCAGAAAGAGAACGGACTAGCCGCCGCGCGATTCAACGACCTTGCGACAAGAATCCGAGAGCTTGGACTTGTTGTCGCGCAGGCAGGCGTTCATCTGCGGCGGCTTGCCGATATGTTCGGCGCAGAATTTGCTCGCGTCGCCGCGGCAGGCCATCTGCTCCTGGACCGACGGACCGGATTGCGCGGCAGCGGGCAGGGCGGCGGCAGCGAGCAGCAGCGCGGCAAGAACCGAAATCTTCATAGGGCACCTCTTTTGGAATCCTCGTTGGTCCCGACCGGGATCAATCGGGCCGGACAATCCCGCAAAGGCCCGCCGCCGGTCCATGCCATGTTCATGGCACCGGCAAACCCGCCCGGCTACCGGTACCCCCATCTTCATGGCATGTATTCGGGCGCCGTCTTTTGCCATTCAGGCTATACCTAGGCTGCGAAACCCGATGATTGCATCGGGACGCCAATGGGAAGCAGGAGAGCTAAGAATGTCGAAGAGAGCTGGAGCGCTGAGCGCAGGGCTGACGGTCATGGCGCTCGCGGGCGCGGCGATGGTGTCGCTGGGCACGAGCCCGGCGCAGGCGGTGGTCTATTGCAAGACGGTCGGCGTGCCCAAGGGCTGCGTGGTGCGACCGACGGCGGCGGTGGTGGTGGCGCCGGGAGCGCCGGTCGCCGCGGCGGCGGTCGCAACGCCCGGCGTCGGCGCGCCCGGTGTCGGCGTGCGCGCGGGAACGCCGATGAATCGCGGCGGCCCGGTTAACCGCGTCGGCCGGCGCTGATATTTCCATTGAATTGATTGCATTGCTTCGGGCCAACGGAGCCTGCGGACGAACA
This sequence comes from Bradyrhizobium sp. WBOS08, assembly GCF_024585125.1. Classification (NCBI taxonomy): domain Bacteria; kingdom Pseudomonadati; phylum Pseudomonadota; class Alphaproteobacteria; order Hyphomicrobiales; family Nitrobacteraceae; genus Bradyrhizobium; species Bradyrhizobium sp. WBOS08. The sequence goes on from NZ_CP028988.1 coordinate 3,174,370, forward strand.
CCCCCGTCCTCCGCAGGCAGCTTCCCGGCCCGTCCCCTCTCTCCGTGCGCCCCACACGTTCGGGGAGGGGGCCTTTCAGCCCGTAGCCATGTCGCTGTCGGGAAAGCGCTGCGGCAATTGCAGCCGCACACGCGTGCCGGACGAATCCGAGCTCAGATCGAGCACGGCACCGCAGCGCGTGGCGCGGCTTTTCATGTTGCGCAAGCCGCGCGCGGTCTGGCCGTTGCGAGCGGCCTCGCTATTGCTGTCCGGCGCGAAGCCGCGACCGTCGTCGGTCACGCTGATCACGCCATACGGCCCCTGGCCGGCGTCGAACGTGTCGATGGTGACTGCGATGCGGCGGGCCTGGGCGTGCTTGACCGCATTGGTCACGGCCTCGTCGAGGATGCGCACGATCTGGATGACGTGCCATGGCCGCAGTTCCGGATGCAGCGGCACGCCTTGCGGCGTCGCCACGCGCCAGTCGAGCGTGATGTCGTGCGGCCGCAATTGCGCCGTCGTGCGCTCGCGCCAGGAGCCGAGGGCGAGCATCAAATCGCCGCCGATGTCGTCCATGGAATCGATGACGAGACGCAGATCCTTCAAGGCGGCACGGGCGGCGTCGGTGATCATCGCGCCCTCATGGCCGCGCTCGGAGAGCGCGACGATGCTGACGAGCTGGCCGCCGAGGCCGTCATGCAGGTCGCGCATCAGGCGCGTGCGCTCGTTGGCGAGCGCGGCGGCGCGGGCGCGCTCCTCCTCGCGGGCAAAGCTCGCCTTCAGCCGTTCCTCGGCCTCCCGCACGCGCGTCACGAGCTGGCCGGCAAAGCTGTCGACCTGGTTCAAGGCGCGGGCGAAGCGCCAGGTCAGCCCGGCGCCGATCGCGACCAGCATCGCCGAATAGGACAGGCGCGAGACGAAGATGCGATCGTTGGTCGCGATCTCGAGCACCGTGAGCATGTCCTGGATCCAGCAGGTCAGCACGATGGTCACGGCGCATCCGATCGTGAAGCTCGCCGCGTCCTGCCGCCGCACCACCGCCGTTGCCGTGATGCAAGCCATCAGGACCAGGCAAAGCCCGACGGTCGGAATGCCGAGCACCAGGAAGAGGATGCGCGGCAGCGGCGGGCCCCCGATCAGCCCGACCACGAACACGAGGATGCCGGGCACGAACAGCAGCGTGCCGTAGCGCGGCCAGCGCCAGCCGAAGAACAGCACCGCGAACACGACGATCAGCGCGCTCTCGATCGGCGCGGAGGCCAGCAGCACGGCGGCAAGCCGCGAGGTGGCGGCCGGCGGCACCGGCGGCGGCGCGAACGCCTGCACCACGCCGAGCACCATCGCCGCGGCCAGCACGCCGTAGACCGGCTCATGACGCCGCATCAGCCACATGATCGCGAGGATGACGGCCAGGATCGCCTGCCAGGCCGAGAACACCACCGGCAGCGTGACGAACAGCAGCGTGCGCGTCTCATAGGCCGGGCGCAGGGCGACGTCCGGGCCGACATAGACGGTGTCGAGAAAGCCCTTGAGCGGTCCCCATACGTACAGCCGTACCGTGATCTCGTTGCCGCCCTCGCGCAGCAGCGAAGCGGGAATGGCCGCGATCTGCGGCGTGTTGCGGTCGGGCCGGTTGGCATTGGCGTCGCGCCGGGAGTCGAGCACGACGACGCCGTTGACGGCGACCTCCACCGCGTTGCTGAAGCGCGGCAGGTAGACCGACCAGCCCGCGGCCGCTGCGCCGTTGGGGAACGTGAAGGCGCCGGTGTAGAACGGCGGGTCGGTCAGGGAATAGCGCGACGACGTGAAATGCGGCAGCGTCACGGGGCGGATCTGGCCGTCCTCCCGCGCCGAAAAATCGCTCAACGCGAAGCCTTCGGGGTCGCTCGGCTGCAATTGCCGAAGCCCGAGGATGGTGACGATCACGATCAGGGCCTGCACCAGCAGATAGGGCACGAGGCGCGAGGCCAGCAGCCGGCGCTGCGTGGCTTTGCCGGCTGCCTTCGCAGGTGCCTTCGCAGGTGCCTTCGCAGGTGCCTTCGCAGGTGCCTTCGCAGGTGCCTTGGCCGCGATCTCGCTCACAGCTTGATCAGGCCCTGCTGCACCGCCTCGAACACCGCCTCGCTGCGCGTGTGCACCTCGAGCTTGCGATAGATGTTCTTGATATGGCCGGGCACGGTCTGCTTGGACAGGCCGAGATGGCTCGCGATCTCGGCATAGCTGAAGCCCTTGGCGATGCCCCAGAGGATGTCGATCTCGCGCGGTGTCAGCCGGGCGGTGTTGAGCACGGGGCCGGGCGGCGGCTCCGCCGAGCTTTGCGCCGCGCCTTGCGTCCTGCGCACGATGAAGCGGGCGATCGAGGCCGAGATCGGCGAATGGCCGGCGACGAGGTCGCGCACCGTGGTGGCGATGTCGGTGGGGAAGGCGTCCTTGAGCAGGTAGCCGGTGGCGCCGACCGTGATCGCGGAGATCACGCTTTCCTCGTCGCCGAGGGCCGAGATCACCATGATCTCGGTGTCGGGGAAGCGCTGCCTCATCTCGCGGATCAGCTCGATGCCGTGGCCGTCGGGCAGCCGCAGATCGGTCAGCAGCACGCGCGGCGCGCCGCCGGCAAGCGCAGACCGGGCTTCGCCGAGCGTGCCGGCGCTGCGCACCTCGTAGCCGGCCTTGACCAGCGCATCCTGAAGCCGCCAGCAGGTCGGCGCGTCGTCCTCGACGAGGAGAATGGTGATGACGTCACCCGTCTCGCCCTGTTCGGTCATGATCTAAGGTCCCGCACCCGCGTGTCCCCCGCGGCGCAAGGGCAAGTTTAGCCGTAGCGGGGATGCCGTGACACCCATAATCATGGGGGCGGGGAAATCATAGGACTGCCAAGTTATGGGACTGCCGAGTCACGGGGGGCCAATGATGGACGGCCGCCGAGTTGCCGATGCTTCTAGGGAAGGTCGACGCGCGGCGGCGGATAGCGCCGCGCCAGGACCGACAGAGAGAGGGACCGTTCCTCGTCCGGCAATTCCAGATACGCCAGCACCAGCGGTCGCTTCCAGTCGCCGACACCGAAATCCATCGCCATCCATTTCTGCGGCTCAGGGCCATCGAGACCCCGGACCCAGACCAGATAGCGCGGCAGATCGTCGGCGTCCGTATCCGTCGTGCGTCTCCTGGCCATCGAAGCTATCCGCTGCATCACCAATCATGTCGCACGATATAGGGAATAACCTGGCATAGGGAATAACTTGGCGAAGCCTGGGTGACTTGGGGGGAGCCAGCCGGCGCCGGGGACGCCATCGCCGTCATTGCCGGAGCGGCTCTCCGCCACTGACTATGCACGTCAGGACTTCAACCGTTCGAGAAATGGACGCATGAGCGAGACAACCTCATCGAGGTTGGTTTCGAGCAGCCAGTGGCCGCCGTCCAGGAGATGCAGTTCGGCATCTGGCAGGTCGCGGAGATAGGCTCGTGCCGACTCCTCTGGCATGTAATGGTCTTGCGGCCCCCACAGGATCAAAGTCGGCGGCTTGTGCTGCTGAAGATATCGGCGGTGCTCGGGAAACCATTGGCGGTTCGCCTTGAGGCCAAACAGAACGTCTGCGGCGGCGTCCTTCCGTCGCTCGGTCATCAGCGACCAGTGCAATTGCCAAAGGTCCGGCGCGATGAGATGAGCCAGATCCGCGCGCACATCATTCAGGAACTCGTCGCGGAAATTCTCTTCGGTGACAGCCTGCCTCATCGCCGCACGCATCTCCCGGTCGGGCAGTGTCCAGGTCTTCTCGATGTCGGCGTATTTCGGGCCAAGCGCATCTTCGTAAGGTATGTCACCGTTCTGAATGACCTGAGCCACCACCCGCTCAGGCCGCATCATCGCCAGCCTGGCCCCGATCGGCGAGCCAAAATCATGAAGGTAGATCACGAAGCGATCGATCCTCAGATGCATCACGAACCGGTCGAGCCACGCGGCATAGCCGTCGAAGCTGTAATCGAAGTCCTCGGGTGTCCCGCTATAACCGAACCCGGGATAGTCCGGCGCAATCAGCCGCCATTTGTCGGCCAGCCGCGGCATCAGATTGCGGAATTCGTAGGATGAACAGGGATAGCCGTGCGGCAGGAGGACGACGGGCGCGCCTTCCGGTCCTGCTTCGCGGTAGAATGTGTCCACGGGTCCGATCTGAACCCTGCAATGCCTGACGCGTGTGTCCATGTCCTGCTTCCTTCGTAGATAAAGCGACGTCTTCGGCGGGGTTCCCGGGGTGTGGAGGGAACAACGGCTGGACGCTCACCGTTACGGGGCAACATCGGAACGGGAGGTCGTTGTGATCCATCATGTTTCGGTCGGGACGAATGATGTTCAGCGGGCGAAGCGCTTCTACGATGCCGTGTTGCCCATCGTCGGCATCATGCCGATGGCCGAGGATGAGGGTGGACTTGGCTACGGAAGCGGCACGTTTCACTTCAGCGTTCAGGTTCCGATCGACGGACGACCGGCGACCGCGGGCAACGGCAGTCACATCGCCTTTGCCGCCGAGGACCGCGCGATGGTCGATCGTTTCTACGCAGCGGCATTGAAACACGGTGGCAGCGACGATGGACCTCCGGGGCTGCGGCCGAACTACGACCTCAACTACTACGGCGCGTTCGTCCGTGATCCAGACGGTCACAAGATCGAGGCCGTAACCTATTCGGCAAGATAGGCGTGACGGGGCAACCCGCGGCTATCGCTTCAGGCTGAAGCCATTCCGCCCCAGCTCGAATTTCCGATTGACAGAAATTCGGAAATGTCGTAGTCGTTTGCCATCCCGGCCCAAGGCAAAGGGGCGTTTCGCGATCGTCACGATACGCGGGCCGGGTCGCGGTGGACGTTGGGCGCATCGCGCGCCGGCAGTCGCAGGGCGGGTTTGACCCGTGAGCGGTTGAGCGGCGCGCACACGACCGGTGCGGTCCAGCGTACGGCAAAAGCGTGTGGTCCTGACGCCCGGGGTCTGTGCGTCAAGGCTTGCGGGGGTGAGGCGGCCCGACCGGGCACGCGCACCGCTCGTCCGCAAGGCGACGGGGGCAATAGTGCAACGCTCCCCGGGGAGAGCGCGCCATAAGCCGTCAAACCATTGCGCAGGGAAAGGCCGGGATGTCCAGGCTGCCCTGTATGCCGCTGTGCATCTATCTTCGCGCAATCTGCGCACAGCGGACCGTGGGTGCCAGCCGGCGCCCGGCCTTCCCTGCGCCCTTTCCAACCAAGGGGCGTCGCGAGAAGCCCAAAGCTCGGGCGTCAGGCGCCGCGAGAGCGTGGAGGCATGTCTTGCTGTTTGAGTCTGGTGGACACAGTCCGTCTTCGCCCTCGGCTACGCCGGACACCACGCTTCGCGCTGCGGGCTCCGACGTGGGCTGCGCCACGCGTAGCCCGCAGGGCGAAGCGTGGTGCCCCTGGCCGGAATCGAACCAGCACTCCTTGCGGAACTCGATTTTGAGTCGAGCGCGTCTACCAGTTCCGCCACAGGGGCCTTCGGTCGGCCCTTGGAGGGAGCGTCTCGAAGCCGGCGGACTATAGCCATGGACAAAGCGGGGTCAACCCGCGCCAAAGTGATGTCCGCCGTTCTCGACAGCTGCCTGGACCGGGGCTAGAGGCTAAGGCCACGCCCCCTTTGAAAGAGGCCGCCGTGACGACCCAGAGTGCCGCAATACCTGCATTCAGGCCGGGGGCCGCGAGCCCCGCGCTGACGGCCTCGCTGCTCGTCACGCTGATCGCGGCCGCGGCCATCGCGGGCGCCTGGTTCTTCCAGCTCGTGCTGGAGATCCTGCCCTGCCCGCTCTGCCTCGAGCAGCGCTACGCCTATTACCTCGCGATTCCGCTTGGCGCGCTCACGGCTTTTGCGGCGAGGAATCGCGCGCCGCGGCCGCTGCTGCTGGCGGGGCTCGCGATCCTCGTGCTGGCGACGCTCGCCAATGCCGGCCTCGGCGCCTACCATTCCGGCGTCGAGTGGGGTTTCTGGAAGGGACCGACCGATTGCAGCGGTCCGGTCGTCAATCTCGGCAATGCCGGCGATCTGTTTTCACGGCTCGACACCGTGAAGGTGGTGCGCTGCGACGAGGTACAGTGGCGCTTCCTCGGCCTCTCGCTCGCCGGCTACAACGTGCTGATCTCGCTGCTGATGGCCGCGATCGCCGCGTGGGGATTTGCGGCAACGGCGAAACGTTCGTAGTTGCCGTCGCTGCGTAGGGGTGGGCAAAGCGAAGCTTGCCCACCATCTCCCTCGTGACAAGGCCGAAGAAGACGTGGGCACGGCGCAAGTGCGCCTTTGCCCACCCTACGAGAGCTGTGCCCTGCTAATCGTCCACGTCGTCTTGCGTGCGCCCGAACAGATGCACGATGCCCGGCGTTGCGATCGTCACGAACACGAAACGCGACAAATGATGGGCGCCGACGAAGATCGGGTCGATGTGCAACGTCAGCGCCAGCGCCAGCATGGCGTCCATCGCGCCCGGCGCGAAGGCGACCACGATGTCGGAGAATTTGACCTGCGTGGTGAGCGCGACGATGCCGACGAAGATGGCGGAGACGGCGACGGCCACGGCAAACGAACCCAGCGCCGCGTTGATGTGGCCGGCGAGCGTCTTGATCCGCATCCGCGCGAAGCGGCTGCCGATCAGCGCGCCGATGCCGACCAGCGCGACGCCGCGCACCCAGTCCGGCAGGCCGCCCTCGACCCAGCCGGCGCCATGCAGCACGCTGGAGGCGATCATGGCGCCGAACATCCAGCTCGCGGGAAATCTGATCAGCCGCAGCACCAGCGCCATGGCCAGCGAGGCCACGACCAACTCCACGAGGTCGAGCGGCGAGGCAATCGTCGTCGTCAGCGACGGCGCGGCGGAGGGGACCACGCCCGCGATCGCGAGCACCATCGGCAGCGCCGCGGTGAGAATGATGACGCGCATGGTCTGCACCACCGCAATGCCCGGCAGGTCGGCGCCGCGCTCGACCGCGAGAATCGTGATCTGCGACAGCGCGCCGGGGCTGCCGGCCAGGAAGGCCGAGGTGCGGTCCCAGCCATGGATGCGCTGGAGGTAATAGCTGGAGCCGAAGGTCGAGCAGAAGGTCGCGAGCGCGAGCAGCCCGATGGTGAGGGGATAGGCGCCGACCTGTTGCAGCAGATGGCGCGAGACCACCGAGCCCAGCGAGATGCCGAGCAGCACCAGCACGGCCTGGGTCAGCAGCGGCGGCAGCGCCAATTGGCGGCCGGCGATGGCGGCGATGCCGACCGCGATCATCGAGCCCGAGATCAGCCCGCCGGGAAGGCCGGCGAGGAGAAACACCAGGCCTCCGGCGGTGCCGATGACGAGCGTCTCCGCCGTGCTCAAGAGCTTGGCACGGCTCGGCCATTCGAACGGCAGGGAGGTGGTGATGTGCTTCACGCCGCCTTATCGCAAATCGGCGGCAGGCGCACAATTGCAGGCTCCTCATGCCGCAATGCGTGCGCCTCGCCGTCGTGCGCGGAGGGGCGCGAGGGTTATTTCTTGTCGGCGGCGGGCGCGGCAGGGGTGGCAGGGGCAATGGTTGCGGCAGGCGCGGCGGTGCCGGCCCTCGCTTCCTTCTTGCACTCGCGACGGAATTTCTTGCGCTCCTTGCCCTTCAGCCCCTTGTCCGCCTGCTTGGAGCATTCGATCGACTCGGCCGTGCGCTCTTTCGCTGCCTTCGCGGCCTCGGTCTTCACATCGGTCTTCACATCGGTCTTGGCCGCCGGCGCAGCGGTCTGCGCGAAGGAGGTCGCGGTTGCGAGCAGGGAAGCGAGGGCGATTGCGGCGAGGCGAGAGGCGAGGGTCATGGGGTTGCACTCATCTTGCGAGTATTGCGAGGGCTGCGAACCTCAGCTCGCATTGCTGAACGCGACATGAATAATCCGGAGCAAGACGCTCACTATATTTTGGCAGCAAGCGTCCTCGCGTTCTTGTCGCAGATGGCCGGCACGCTAGGATAGCAATTGTTATTTCACTGCCCCATCGGGGGAAGATCAACGAGGAGACCCAGGGATGACCATCCGATCGAGATTGCTGTGTGCGATTGCCTTGTCGGGATTCGCTGCGCTCGCGCTGTCGGCGCCGGCCCAGGCACTGACCGCGCAGGAGTGCAGCGCGAAATACCAGGCGGCCAAGAAGGACGGCTCGCTCGGCACCATGAAGTGGAATGACTTCCGCAAGGCCCAGTGCGGCGCGGATGCGACGCCGGCCGCGGCGCCGACCGCGGCCGCACCCGCGGCTCCGGCCGAGCCGAAGCAGGCGAAGAAGGAGGCGGCCCCTGCCGCCGCGCCGACCCTGCCGGCCGGTCCCGCCGTCTATCCGAACGCGGTCGATCCGAAATACGCCAAGGAGACCCCCGGCAAGGCGCGCCTGCACACTTGCGTCGACCAGTACAATGCCAACAAGACCACCAACGGCAATGGCGGCTTGAAGTGGATCCAGAAGGGCGGCGGCTATTACAGCGAATGCACCAAGAAGCTGAAGGGCGCCGCCTAAGTCTGGACGCGATGCCGAGGCCGGAGCAACGCTCCGGCCTTTTCATGCAGTCCAGCAGCTCGTCGTCTAGTCCAGCAGCTTCTCGGCCGATTTCGCCACCAGCTGCGAACGCTTGCGCGGGCCGCGCTCGACGAACAAGAGGCTCTGACCGAAGATGAAGCAGTAGAACAGGAAGGCCTGCGCCTCGGCCTCCTCGGCCGCGAGCCCGGTGGCGCGATAGAGCTCGGCGACGTGCTTGAGCCGCGCGGCGTCGACGCCCGCCACCGCCGCCGCGGCGTTCTCGTCCGAGCGGGCCCATTGCCGGATCGTGAGCTCGATCGCCATGGCTTCCGGATTGAGCCGCTCCGAATAGAGCTGGATCACCGCCTTCAGTCGTTCGCGGGGCGTCCGACCGTCGAGGCGCGTCTGCTGCGCGACCGATGCAGCGCGCCCCTCGCGCCAGCGTTGCAGCATGGCATCGAGCAGTGCGCCGCGGTCGGCGAAGCGGCGGTAGAAACCGCCCTTGGTGACGCCGAGATTCTTGGCGAGCACCTCGACCCTGACACCCTCGACCCCCGAGCGGGCGAGCTCGGCAAAACCCGCCTCGACCCAGACATCGCCCTTGCCGTCGCTCATGAAGGAAGCCTCTCGGATTTTGATACGGTGCCGTATTGCTAACCCGTCCCGCGCTTGATACGCTACCGTATCGTGAAAACACAGGGAGAGGCGTGCACATGGACCGAGGCCAGCGCGAATCCGCATCCTTCGCTCGTGCCGTCCGCGAGATCGCTCGCCGGCATCCCGCCGAGCCGGCCGGTATCTGAGCCATGGCTGCGTTCGAGCCGAAGAACCCGGGCTATCGCGCGGCGGCCATCGCCATGTTCGATCGCCAGCCGGCGATGCACACGCTCGGCATCGTGATCGTCCGCCTCGCACCGGGCGAGGCCGAGCTGGCGATGCTGCATTCGGCGGCCTTCACCCAGCAGAACGGCTTTGTCCATGCCGGCATCGTCACCGCCGGGCTCGACAACGCCTGCGGCGTTGCCGCCTTCACCCTGGTGCCGCGCGAGGCGGACATCCTCACCGTCGAGTTCAAGACCACGCTGCTCGCGCCGGCCAGGGGCGAGCGCTTCGTCTTCAAGGCCGAGGTGGTCAAGCCCGGCCGCACGCTGACCTTTTGCGAGGCCAAAGCGTTTGCCGAGCATGAGGGCAAGACCACGCTGATCGCCACGATGACCGGGACGTTGATGGCGATGCTTCCGCGCATTCACGCCGCGGGTGCCATGACATCGCCGCCGTGACGCTCTATATGACCAGTAACAATTCCCGATCCCGAACCGTATTCGGGAAGATGGGACCGAAACGGGACGAGATATGGCTGGATCTGGGAACAAGGGCCTGGTGGCGACGCGGCGCGCGGCGCTGACACTGATCGGAGCGGGCGCCCTCGCAGCAGGCCGCATCACCCCGGCACTGGCAGCCGCCGGTGACGACGAGGTGCTGACCGAAGCCAAGGTGCTGCGCGATCCCGACACGCCCGTCGCCGGCAATCCCAATGGCAATGTCACCATCGTCGAATGGTCCGATTACAATTGTCCCTATTGCCGCAAGCTCGAGCCGGAGCTGCGCCAGGTCGTCCAGGACGACGGCAAGGTGCGGCTGGTGATGAAGGACTGGCCGATCCTCGGGCCGGTCTCGGTCACGGCGGCGCGGTCCGCGCTCGCGGCGAAATTCCAGGACAAGTATCACCAGGCGCATGACGCCCTGATGGCCGTCAGCTCGCGCCTGACCGAGCCGCGCATCAACGAGCTGCTGGCGGCGGCCGGCGTGGACATGGACCGGTTGAAACGCGATCTTGCCCGCCGTGGCAGCGACATCGATGCCCTGCTCAAGCGCAACAATGAGCAGGCCGAAGCCTTCGGCTTCCGCGGCACCCCGTCCTTCATCGTCGGCAAGTACCGCGTGCCGGGCGTGCTCAGCATGGCCGAGTTCGAGCAGGTCATCGCCGATGCCCGCAAGGCCAAGATGAACTGACGCGTACAGCCCTGATCGCAGCCAACACAAAGGCGCCGCCGCGGATCCGCGACGGCGCCTTCTCATGATGGAGCGTCGTTACTTCGACGAGATCCGGACCCAGTCCTTGTGCGCGCGATCGCGCAACGCATCCCAATCCGCCTTGGCGACGTCCCAGTTCACGATGGTGCGATTGGTGACCGCGACCTGGCCATTGGCGACGGAGGATGTCTGCATGGAGTCATAGACATAAACGCCGCCCGCGAGCAGCAGCGCGCCCAGGATCATTCCGAAAAGAGTCTGCATGGCGAATCTCCAATGACGGGCGATAACGTCGTCCCGATATGAATGTTCCCCGGCAGTGCGGCGCGGATAAGGAGAGGCCGTTCATTCCGCATTCAGCCACTGCACCAGCTCCGCGTTGATCTCGCGCGGATAGGTGTGGCTGAGGTCGTCGATCTCGCGATAGGTGACGTCAGCGCCGGCGGCCGCGAGCGCCGCCTGCGTCTGGCGCGCGGTCTGCACGGGAAACATCCAGTCGAGCTTGCCGTGCGTGATGAAGATCGGCAGACCCTGCAGGCGCGTGGCGTCGGCCATCTCCGCCATCAGCGGGTGGAAGGTCGCGGACACCGGCGCCAGATGGGTGAAGGGCGAGGCGCCGTCGAGCCCGCTCACGTAACAAAAAGTGCCGCCGTCGCTCATGCCGGTCAGCAGCATGCGCGAGGCATCGACGGCCCAGCGGCCGCGCACGGTCTCAAGGATACGCACGAGATTGGGCGTATCGGCATCGTCGCCCATCAGCGCCCAGGTCGGGCCGGTCGCGGTCGGCGCCACCAGGATGGCGCCGAGGCTGCGCGCATCGCGCAGCCAGCTCCACAGGAAGCCGCGTCCGTTGCCGCTGCCGCCATGCAGCGCCATCACCAGCGGCATGGCGCGGTCGGGGCTGTAATATTCGGGCACGTAGATCGAGAAGCCGCCGCGGCTGCCGGGTACGTTGTGGTCGTGGAAGATGCCGGTATCTTCGCCTGCTCCGGCTGCGAGCCGAGACAGCACGTCCGCATTGTCGCGATTGGCGGCGTTGAGGAAGAAGCTGCTCACCGGCGGAAACTGCATCGCCAGCGGATAAAGCGCCTCCTGCGCGCGCGGCAGGTGGCGCAGCGCGCGGAACACCGCGACGAGATCGCCGTTGCCGCGCTCGACCTCACGGATGCCGGCAAAGGCGGCGAGCGTCTCGTCGCAGGCCGTCTCGAGCCGCTCACGCAGGCCGGCGAACTGGTCCGGCCAATCTCCGGTCGAAGCCCGTGCCTTCCGCAGCACCTCGTCCGGGACGCCGACCGTGTTCATCACGGACGCAAAGGCCGGCGGGTGCAGATGCCGGGCGAAGAACCCGAGCGCCTCCATCGCATTGAGCAGCGGTGGCAGCACGGCCACGATGTCGTCGATCACGGCCTCGCTCATCGCGGCTTCCTTCAGCGGAAAATCAATGCAGCTTCGGCGCCTTCAGCAGCTTGAAGCGGTCGGTCGAGGCCACCGTGACGTCGAAGGTGACGCCTTCGTGGTGGACGGTGAGCGGCACGTCGACGCCGGCGGCGCCGAGCGCCCACATCTTCTTGTAGAACGCGGTCTGGCTGGTGACCTTGTCGCCGTCAACGGCAAGGATGACGTCGCCGGCCTTGAGCTCGGCGCGCGCGGCCGGACCGTTGGCGGAGATTCCGATCACCACCACGCGATTGTCGATCTCGGTCGAGTAGAGCCCGAGCCAGGGCCGCGCCGGCTTGTTGACGCGGCCGAACTTGCGCAAGTCCTCCAGGATCGGCTTCAACAGGTCGATCGGGACGATCATGTTGACGGGCTCGGCCTTGCCGCCGCGTTCGCGCTCCAGCTGAAGCGAGCCGATGCCGATCAGCTCGCCGCGCTCGTTGAGCAGCGCGGTGCCGCCCCAGTTCGGATGCGCGGGATAAGTGAAGATGGCTTCGTCCAGCAGGTATTCCCAATAGCCGGCGAACTCCTGCTTGGCCACGATCTGGCTCGCGACCGAGCGCGTGCGGCCGCCAGCACCGCCGACCACGACGCGGTCGCCGAGCCGGGCGTCGGCCGAGTTGCCGAGCGGCAGGGGCTCGATATCAAGATCACCGAGCGCCTGCACCAGGCCGAAGCCGGTCTCGGAATCGAAGCCGAGCGCATGACCCTCCACCACGCGCCCGTCGGCGCGGTGCAGCCACACCGATTCCGCCTCGGTGATGAGATAGCCGATCGTGAGCACCAGCCCGTCGTCGATCACGACGCCGTTGCCGGCGCGTTCGGTGCCCAGCGTCTCGGCGCTGAAGGCGTCAGGCGGGATGATGGCGTGCAGGCCGACGATGGATCCGAGTGCGCGGTCGAGGTCGAAACCATAATCGCTCGCACGCGGCTGGTTGGCCGGCGGCACTCTCCATTCGGTCAGGGCGGACATGGAGTTTCTCCTGGCTGAGAACATCGCTGCCGTGCTGGCGGAACGACGCACGATGCATGGATAATTTAGGCCGGCAGAGCCCGTCTTGAAAGGCTCGTTCCCAACTATTCGCAAGAGCGCCGCGTGAAATCTTCGAAAGGCACGGGAACGCCCAGCATGCGAGGCGGCCCCCTCGATCCGGCATGCGCCGCATGGCTGATGCCCCCGCCGCTGCTAGGCGAGGTGCGGTGAAGCTGCTAACCATTGCCGCTTGGTTTGACCTTGGGATCACGGACGACAGACAATGGACAACCGCAGCGACATCTGGCGTGGCGTCGACACGATCAAGGCGCGTTTCATCGACCTCAGCGACAGGGTCTGGGGCATGCCCGAGGTGTGCTACACCGAGGCGCGGTCCGCCGCCGAGCATCTCGCCGAGCTGCGTCATCAGGGTTTCCGCGTCACCGAGAAGGTCGCCGGCATTCCGACCGCGGTGATGGGCGAGTGGGGCGAGGGCGGTCCGGTCATCGCCTTCATGGGAGAATATGACGCGCTGCCCGGCCTCAGCCAGGAAGCGGGTGTCGCCGAACATCGTCCGGTCGAGGCCGGCGGCCACGGCCATGGCTGTGGTCACAATCTGCTCGGCTCCGCCGCGCTGCTCGCCGCGACCGCGGTGAAGGACTGGCTTGCCGAGAACAAGGTGCCCGGCCGCGTGCGCTATTATGGCTGCCCGGCCGAAGAAGGTGGCGCGGCCAAGGCGTTCATGGTGCGCTCCGGCGCCTTCGAGGACGCCGACATCGCCATCACCTGGCATCCGCACAGCTTCTGGGAGGTCGCGGTGACGCCCTCGCTCGCCAACACGCGCGCGGACTTCATCTTCACCGGCCGAACCTCGCATGCCGCGGCCTCGCCGCATCTCGGCCGTTCCGCGCTCGACGCGGTCGAATTGATGAACGTCGGCGTGAACTACATGCGCGAGCACATGCCGAGCGACGCGCGCGTGCATTACGCGCTGCTCGACACCGGCGGCATCGCGCCGAACGTGGTCCAGGCCCATGCGCGGGTGCGCTATTCGATCCGCGCGCGTGATCTGCCCGGCATGAACGAGCTGGTCGAGCGCGTGTCCAAGATCGCGCAAGGCGCGGCGCTGATGACGGAGACCAAGGTGGAGATGAAGATCATCTCCGCAGTCTCCAACATCCTGCCGAACGGGCCGCTGGAGCAGGCGCTGCACCGGGTCATGGAAGAGCTCGGACCGCCGCATTTCGACGATGCCGACAAGAGCTTTGCCGGCCAGATCCGCGCGACGCTGAGCGACAAGGACATTGCGTCGGTCTATTACGCGATCGGCATGGAGCCGACCGATCGGCCGCTGGCCGACTTCCTGGTGCCGCTCGATGCCAAGCGTAACCCGCTGGTCGGATCGACCGACGTCGGCGACGTCAGCTGGGTGGTGCCGACCGTGCAGGTCCACGCCCCGACGGTCGCGATCGGCACGCCTTTCCACACTTGGCAGGTGGTGGCGCAGGGCAAGAGCCCGCATGCCCACAAGGCCATGGTGCAGGCGGCCAAGGCGATGGCCGGTCTCGGCATCAAGGCGCTGACGGATCCGGAGCTGATCAAGGCGGCCAAGGCCGACCTGAAGACGCGCACCGCGAGAACACCTTATGTCTGTCCGCTGCCGGATCACGTCGAGCCGCCGCTCGACATGTCCGTCGCGTAGAATTTTGCCTCGATACTTCGTCTGATCGGGCGAACAAATTTTCCGCAGTGCAGCGTGCAATCCAGCGTGTTTTGATGCCGGATTGCCGAACGGATGGGCTGCGGAACGCGGTTTTGCCCAACAGACAGCCAGAAGACCGTTTGCATACACACGGTCCCAGTTGACGCGCCCCCCATTCGGTGTGCCATCTACTGCCAGCTATTTGGGCGGCCGCCTTTGCCGGCCGTCTTCATCACGATGGGAACCAGACGGGGGACAACCATGCTGGATAAAGAACTGCGTTCGATGATCGGCCAGGTGAAGGACGGGCGGATGGATCGCCGCGCCTTCATCAAGCACGTGGCCGCGGTCGGTCTCACCGCTCCCCTGGCCAACCAGATCCTCGCGCTCGGCGGCGTCGCGATGGCCCAGGGCGCCTCGACCTACAAGCCGACCAAGCGCGGCGGCGGCGGTGCGCTGAAGCTGTTGTGGTGGCAGGGACCGACCTTGCTCAATCCGCATTTCGCCACCGGCACCAAGGACCAGGACGGCTCGCGCCTGTTCTACGAGCCGCTCGCCTGCTGGGATCCGGACGGCAACATGAAGCTGGTGCTGGCGGCGGAAATCCCCTCGACGCAGAACGGCCTGCTCGCGGCCGACGGCAAGTCTGTGACGTGGAAGCTGAAGCCCGGCGTGAAATGGCACGACGGCAAGCCGTTCACCGCCGATGACCTCGTATTCACGTGGCAGTACATCAAGGATCCGGCCACTGCGGCTGTGACCATCGCAACCTATCGCGATCTCACGGTCGAGAAGATCGACGACCTCACCGTCAAGATCACTTTCCCGAAGCCGACGCCGTTCTGGGCCGACGCCTTCGTCGGTGCGACCGGCCAGATCCTGCCGAAGCACCTGTTCGCCGATTTCATAGGCTCCAAATCGCGCGAAGCCCCGAACAACCTCGCGCCGGTCGGCACCGGTCCCTACAAATTCGTCGAGTTCAAGCCGGGCGATCTCATCCGTGGCGTGATCAATCCCGACTATCACATGGCCAACCGGCCCTATTTCGACACGCTCGAGATGAAGGGTGGCGGCGACGCTGTCTCGGCCGCGCGTGCGGTGATCCAGACCGGCGAGTACGATTTCGGCTGGAACATTCAGGTCGAGGACGACGTGCTGCTGCGCCTGGAGAAGGGCGGCAAGGGCAAGACCGTCTACGCCGTGGGCGGTGACACGGAGTTCATCGCGCTCAACTTCACCGATCCGAACGTCGAGATCGACGGCGAGCGGTCTTCGATGAAGACCAAGCATCCCTTGTTCTCGGATCCCGTCGTACGCAAGGCGCTGTCTCTGTTGGTGGACCGCGAGTCCGTCAAGAAGGCGATCTACGGCCGCGCCGGGCGCACGACCGCGAACTTCCTCAACGGCCCGGAGAAGTTCGTCTCCAAGAACACGAGCTGGGAGTTCAACATCGAGAAGGCGGCCAAGATGCTCGATGACGCCGGCTGGAAGCCCGGCGCCGACGGCATCCGCGAGAAGGACGGCAAGAAGCTGAAGATCGTCTATCAGACCTCGATCAACGGTCCGCGCCAGAAGACCCAGGCCATCGTCAAGCAGGCCTGTCAGAAGGCCGGCATTGACGTCGAGTTGAAGTCGGTGGTGGCTTCGGTGTTCTTCTCGTCGGACGTCGCCAATCCCGACACCTATCCGAAATTCTATGCCGACATCGAGATGTTCCAGATCCCGCTGAGCCAGCCGGATCCGTCGCAGCACATGCGTCGCTACCTTTCCAGCAACGTCGCGACCAAGGAAAACAAGTGGCAGGGCACCAACTTTCCGCGCTGGGTCAATAAAGAGTACGACGCGGTGATCCAGGCCGCCGACAGCGAGATGGATCCGGTCAAGCGGGCCGCGCACTACATCAAGGCCAACGACCTGATGTGGCAGGACACGGTGTTCATCCCCGTGATGCATCGCCTCAAGGTCGAGGTGGCTGCGAACAATCTGCGCCCGGTGATCTCCGGCTGGGCCAACGAGACCGACAACTTGTTCGACTGGTATCGCGAGGAATGATCCCCCAAAGCTAGACGGGGCTTCCCCTCATGAGCCAATACGTCCTGCGTCGCCTGTTGATCGCGATTCCGAGCCTGCTCGGAATCTCGGTCGTCCTGTTCGTCGTGCTCGCGCTCGCGCCCGGCGATCCGTTTTCCGAGTTGGCGACCAACCCGAACGTGCCGCCCGAAGTGCAGGCGGCGCTTCGGGCCAAGTTCGGCCTCGATGACCCGATCTACCTGCGCTATCTGCACTGGCTCAACGCCATGCTGCACGGCGACTGGGGTTTCTCCTTCGTCAGCCGGATGGACGTCGACCAGTTGATCCTCCAGCGCCTGCCGGCCACGCTCTATGTGATCGGCTCGGCGCAGATCCTGGCGCTGCTGATCGCGATTCCCGTCGGCGTCTACGCCGCGACGAAGCCCTATTCGCTGTTCGACCAGGTCGCGAACACGCTCGCCTTCGTCGGTTTCTCGCTTCCGACCTTCTTCACCGGCATTCTGTTCATCCTGATCTTCTCGATCACGCTGGACTGGCTGCCGTTCGTCTATACCACCGACATCAAGGCGACCGGTATCCGCTGGGTGCTGGAAATGATCCGCCAGGCGATCATGCCGGTGGCGGTGCTCGGCCTGTTCCAGGCGGCATCGATGACGCGCTTCGTGCGCTCGGCGATGCTCGACGTGATCCGTCTCGATTATGTCACCACGGCGCGCGCCAAGGGCCTCGGCCAGGCCAAGGTCATCGTCAAGCACGTCATGCGCAATGCCATGATCCCGGTCGTGACCCTGATCGCCTTGCAGATGCCGGCGGTGTTCGGCGGCGCGATCGTCACCGAGCAGATCTTCCGAATCCCCGGCATCGGCTCGCTGCTGATCTCTTCCATTCTTTCCAACGACACACCGGTTGTGATGGCCGTCACCTTCGTCTTCGCGTGCCTTGTCGTTCTGTTCAACCTCATCGCGGACGTGCTTTATGGCTGGCTTGACCCTCGCATCTCCTTCCGCTGAGCGGCGCGTCTACTCGCCCTGGCGCGAGACGTGGCGGCGCTATAGCCGGCACAAGCTTGCGGTGGTGAGCGCGGTCCTGCTCCTCATCCTGATCCTGGCAGTGGTGCTCGGCCCATTCGTCTGGCGCGTCAAGATGGACGACATCGATATCGTTGCGGGCATGCAGGGGCCCTCGCTGGCCCATCCCTTCGGCACCGACGATCTGGGGCAGGACATCCTCGCCCGCATGATCTATGGCGGGCGCATCTCGCTGGCAGTCGGTCTTGCCGCCATGCTGGTCTCGGTCCTGGTCGGCGTGCTGATCGGCGCGCTCGCCGGCATGTCGCGTGGTGCGCTCGGTCATGGCCTGATGTGGCTGACCGACCTGTTCCTGTCGCTGCCGCAGCTGCCGTTGCTGCTGCTGCTGATCTATCTGTTCCGCGACGGGCTGAAGCAGGCGTTCGGACCCGAGGGCGGCATCTTCATCCTGATCGTGCTCGTGATCGGCGGCCTGCGCTGGATGCCGGTGGCCCGGCTCGTGCGCGCGCAGTTCCTGTCGATCCGCGAGAAGGAGTTCGTCGAGGCTGCACGCGCGCTCGGCGCCAGCCCGGTGCGGCAGGTGGTGCGCCACATCCTGCCCAATGCGCTCGGCCCCGTGATCATCGCCGGCACCATCGACGTCGCCGCCGCCATCATCGCGGAATCGACCCTCTCCTTCCTCGGCCTCGGCTTCCCGCCTGATACCCCGACCTGGGGCCGGCTGCTGTTCGACGCCAAGGACTTCCTCGACATCGGCCCGCACTGGGCGCTGTTTCCGGGCGGCGCCATCTTCATCGCGGTGGTCGCCATCAACTTCATCGGCGACGGCCTGCGTGACGCGCTCGATGCGCGACGGGTGATCTGATGGCGCCGCTGCTCGAGATCAAGGGCCTGAAGACCCACTTCTCCACCGACGACGGCATCCTGCAGGCCGTCGACGGCGTCGATATCTCCATCAACCGCGGCGAGACGCTCTGCGTCGTCGGCGAATCCGGCTGCGGCAAGACCGTCACCGCGATGTCGATCCTGAAGCTGATCGCGATGCCGCCGGGGCGGATCGCGGCTGGCGAGATCATCTTCGAGGGACGCGATCTGGTGCCGCTGACCAGCAATCAGCTGGACGAGATCAGGGCCAAGGAGATCGGCTTCATCTTCCAGGAGCCGATGACCTCGCTCAACCCGGTGCTCACCATCGGCGAGCAGATCGCCGAAAGCCTGCGCCGGCATGAAGGGCTGACCAAGAAGCAGGCGCTCGAGCGCACCATCGAGATGCTGAAACTGGTGCAGATCCCGAACGCGGAAGGCCGTGTGCACAATTATCCGCATCAATTCTCGGGTGGCATGCGCCAGCGCGTGATGATCGCAATGGCGCTCGCCTGCAAGCCGAAGCTGATCATCGCCGACGAGCCCACCACGGCGCTCGACGTCACCATCCAGGCCCAGATCCTCGATCTGCTCCAGGACATGAAGGACCGTTTCGGCATGGCGGTGATGCTGATCACCCATGCCATGGGCGTCGTCGCCGAAACCGCCCAGCGCGTCGTCGTGATGTATGCCGGCAAGGTGGTCGAAGAAGCCCCCGTCGACGATCTCTTCGGCGATCCCCGCCACCCCTACACCCAGGGCCTGATCCGCTCGATCCCGCGCATCGACCTCGACAGCGAGCACAAGACGCGGCTGGAGGCGATCGGCGGCTCGGTGCCGATCCTGATCAATCCGCCGGTCGGCTGCCGCTTCGCGCCGCGCTGCAAGTTCGCCATGAACGTCTGCACCGAGAAGGAGCCGCTGCTGCGCGAGATCGCGCCGGGCCACCGCATGGCCTGTCACTTGGGAGATCTGAGCGTGGGAGCTGCGTCATGAGCGAACCCTTGCTCCGCGTCAGCGGCCTGAAGAAACATTTCCCCGTGCTCGGCGGCCTGTTGTCACGCCAGGTCGGCACCGTCTATGCGGTCGATGGCGTGTCGTTCTCGGTCAACCGCGGCGAGACGCTCGGTCTCGTCGGCGAATCCGGTTGCGGCAAGTCGACCACGGGACGCTGCGTGCTGCGCCTGATCGAGCCGACCGACGGTGAGGTCAGCTTCGACGGCCAGGACGTGCGCAAGCTCGGCGGCGATGATCTGCGCGCGATGCGGCGGAACATGCAGCTGGTGTTCCAGGATCCGTTCGCCTCGCTCAACCCGCGCATGACGGTCGGTGCGATTCTCGGCGAGGCGCTGGTCATCCACAAGCTCGGATCCTCGGCAAAGGAGCGCGACGAGCGCGTCGCCAGCCTGCTGGTCAAGGTAGGGCTCAAGGCAGAGCACATGCGGCGCTATCCGCACGAGTTCTCCGGCGGCCAGCGCCAGCGCATCGTGATCGCGCGGGCGCTCGCGGTCGAGCCGAAGCTGATCGTCTGCGACGAGCCGGTGTCGGCGCTCGACGTGTCGATCCAGGCCCAGGTCATCAATCTGCTGGAAGACCTCCAGGCCGAGCTGAACCTCACCTATCTCTTCGTCGCGCACGACCTCTCGGTGGTCGAGCACATCTCCGACCGCGTCGCGGTGATGTATCTCGGACGCATCGTGGAGCTGGCGAAGGCGAGCGATCTCTACCGCAATCCGCAGCATCCCTACACCCGGGCGTTGTTGTCGGCGGTGCCGGTGCCCGATCCCAAGCTGAAGCGCGAGCGCATCCGCCTCAAGGGCGACGTGCCGAGCCCGATGAAGCCGCCCTCGGGCTGCCACTTCCACACCCGCTGCCCGATCGCCCAGCCGCGCTGCGCGGAGAGCGCACCGGCGCTGAAGGAGGGGGCGAACGGTCACCTCGTGGCCTGCCACCTGGCGTGATGGTGCGGCGCGACTGTCTTGCGAGGACGAACTTGCGACGGAGATCAGCGAGGCGTGCCGTTCGTCGTCCGCAGTGACTGGACGAAATCGAGCACCGCCAGGATCACCACGCCGACCACAATGATGATGAGCGGAACGGCCTTGATCCAAACCAGCAGGATCCCAAGAAAGGTGATCATGAGCGCGAGGCCGATGAGTCCGGTGATCAGATTGGTCATCGCACGTTCCTTTTCTCCGCGCGGGGAGCCGAGTTCGTCCCGGCGCCCGGGACGTTGCGCCGAGCGCTGCCACGCGTGCGCCCGATCGTCTTGACGAGCCAGCGCGCCGTGCGCAGGAGCCGGGCATCGTTGCCGCGGCGGCCGACGAGCTGCACGCCCAGCGGAAGGCCGGCTTCGGAACGCATCAAGGGCAGGCTGATGGCGGGCACGCCGAGATAGGTCCAGAGCGTGCAGAAAACCGGGTTGCCGGTCGTTTCGATGCCGGGCGCCGCACCCGGCGCCGCGGGCGTCAGGACGGCGTCGTACTCGTCGAAGATTTGGTCCAGAGCCTGGTTGAGCGGCGCAATCCCGGCCAGGGCGCCGCAATAATCAATCGCAAGATGCGCGCGGCCGCGCTCGATCGCCTGGCGTAGGCGTGGGCTCAGTCTGTCGCCGCCTCGCTGATAGTCGCGCCGCAGATTGTGCGCCATATCGACTTCCATGATGATGCGGTGCATATCGACGGCCCTGTCGAAGCTCGGCCCGAGCTCGACTTCGCTGCACGCCTCGCCCAAAGCCTCGACAAGCTCGGCAAAGGCCTCACGTGTCACCGGCTCGGCCTGATCCCAGACCGGAGAGTCCGGTTCCGTTCTGCGCGATGGCCCGCATGCGCCGGACGCGGTGGAGCGGGCCGCGCCGGGCTGCTAAGCGCTATGCATGGATATGACGCGGCGTGACAGGACGATCGGCTCTCTCTGCCTTTGCGTAACAGCGTTCGGCTGGGCGTTGAACTGGCCGCTGATGAAGCTGTTGCTCCAGCAATGGCCGCCACTGTTCGCCCGCGGCCTTGCCGGGGTCTGCGCCTCGCTCATTCTCGGTACCCTGGTGCTGAGCCGGAAGGAATCGTTCGCCGTTCCGCGCGAGGCGATTCCGCGGCTGGCGTTCGCGACCTCCACCAATGTCTTTGCATGGATGGGCCTCGGCACGGTCGCGATGAAATATGTGACGGTGAGCGAGGGCGCTCTGCTTGCTTACACCATGCCGATCTGGGCGATGCTGTTCGCCTGGCCGGTGCTGCACACGCGGCCGACGCCCCGGGATATCTTCGGGCTGGTCCTCGGCGTCGCCGGCGTCACGCTGCTCCTCAGCGGCAACGGTTTTGCGTTCGGCGCCGACAAGCTGCTGGGCATCGTGCTGGCGCTGCTCTGCGCCATCCTGTTCGCGCTCGGCAACGTGCTCAACCGCAAGCCGCTGCCGATGCCGCCCTTGGTTGTCGTCGCCTGGCAGGTCGGCCTCGGTTGCGCAACGATGCTGGTCCTCGGCATGCTGTTCGAGCGTCCCGACGTCACCGCCATCACCCCGCTTGGGCTCGGCTGCTTCGTCTACATGACATTGGTGCCGATGGGCGTCTGCTACGTCACCTGGTTCGAGACGCTGCGCCGCCTGCCTCCGACCACGGCCTCGACCGGCATGCTGATCGTGCCCGTGGTCGGCGTGGTCTCCGCCGCCATCATTCTGGGCGAGCCGCTCGGCTATCGCGAATGGGCGGCGATGGCGCTCACGCTCGGTGGCGTGACGCTGGCCTTGCAGCGGGGATGAGGCGAGACCTCGCGTCCTTTACGGATCCAGCTCCGTATCCCAGTAGAGATAGTCCAGCCAGCTGTCGTGCAGGTAGTTCGGTGGAAACAGGCGGCCGTTGCGGTGGAGCTGGTGCACGGTCGGCGCGAACGCGTTCTGGCGTGGAAACATCTTGGCTTGCGCCGGCGTCAGGTTGCCCTTGCGCAGGTTACAGGGCGAGCACGCCGCGACCACGTTCTCCCAGGTGGTCTGGCCGCCTTTGCTGCGTGGAATGATGTGATCGAAGGTGAGGTCCTCGGGCGAGCCGCAATATTGGCAGGCGAAACGATCGCGCAGGAAGACGTTGAACCGGGTGAAGGCGGGATGGGTGGTCGGCTTGACGAAGGATTTGAGCGAGACGACGCTCGGCAGCTGCATCTGCAGCGTGGGACTGTGGACCGCCTGGTCGTAATGAGCGACGATGTTGACGCGGTCGAGGAACACCGCCTTGATCGCGTCCTGCCACGACCAAAGAGACAGCGGGTAGTAACTCAGCGGCCGGAAGTCCGCATTCAGCACCAACACCGGCCAACTGCCTTGCGAGACATGTGCGTTCAAGTAACGCTCCCGGCCTCCAATATACGCTGCGAAGCAGCATGTGCTCACATACTACATGCAGCGTGACGGGATTGTGAAGCCCGTTGAGCGACTTATTCAGGCGCAAGCAATGCGGCGCCGGGGTGGCAAAAGCGCTCACAACGCCGCGATCTGCGGAGAGCACGCGGCGGCGCGGAACTGATTTTTGTCCGGGGGGCGTGGCGTGCCGCGGCGGCTACTCCCGTACCCGCTCCAGCTTCTGCAAGCACCGCGTTGCGCGCACGACGGCCGGCATCTCCGCGTCGGGAAAGCTCGTCTTCCAGTCGGTGACGCCGACCTCGCCGACATAGATATCACCCCGCGAATCCAGCGCGATGCCATGGGGCGCCAGGAATTTGCCGCTGGCGACGCCCGGACCCGCCTCACCGCCGAGTCGCGCGATGCGCTCGCCCCTGGCGTTCACGATCGACAGCCGCGGCCCGAGATTGGGCACCTTGCGGTTGACCGCCAAGCCGGGGCCGAGCTCGCCGATCACGAAAGTCGGGTTCTTCGCCCCGCCGCAGCAGCACAACGCACAGGGCCGGTGAAGGTTATTCCACTGCGTCTCGTACCTGCCCTCGCCATCGAACACCTGGACACGATGGTTCTCGCGGTCGGCGACATAGACCCAGCCGTCGGCGTCGGTGGCGATATTGTGCACGATGTTGAACTGGCCGGGATCGGTGCCGGGCTCGCCCCAACTCCTGATGAGCTTGCCGTCCGGCGTGAATTTGTGCACGCGCGCATTGCCATAGCCGTCGGAGACGTAGATCTCGCCCTTGGGCGACAGCGCGGTGTGCGTGCAGCGGTGGAACGGTTCGCCGCTCATGAACGGCGACGGCTTCTCGGGAATGCCGATCGTCAGCAGCACCTTGCCGTCGGTTGTGCATTTGCGCACGGTGTGATCGCCGTCATCGGTGCAATAGAGGTTGTCGTCCGCATCGATGTGGAGTCCGTGCGCGCGGGAAAATAGTCCTTCGCCCCAACTGCGCAGGAAATTGCCGTCGCGGTCCAGCACCACCATCGGATGGGCGCCGCGGTTGAAGACGTAGATGCGATCCTTGCTGTCGACCGCGACCGAGGCGACGTCGGTGAGCTGCCAGCCCTCCGGGAGCTTTGCGAAGTTTTCGACCACGCTATAGCGGTGTTCGCCGCTGCCGAGAATGGCTGGCATCGATCTCTCCTCCTGTCATTCCGGGGCACGACGAAGTCGCGAGCCCGGAATCCATCGGGCCGTGGGTTCCGGAGTTGCATGGATTCCGGGTTCGCGCTGACGCGCGCCCCGGAATGACGATTGCGGTTACGACCCGCCCAGCATCCCTTCCTCGATCGCCTTGATCTGCAGTGCCAGATATTTCGAGTTGATGCGGCACTGCGCCAGGCTGCCGGCGATGAACCAGAGCCCGGGTTGCCCAGTGCGCGCATACATGTTGCGCAGCTCGAAACCGTCGCCAAAGCCCCAGATCGGGCCGACGCGGTCGGCCACGCCATCGCCGAACAGCCTCCGAACGAGATATTCCTGTGGCTTGTAGCCGGTGGCGAGCACGATGAGGTCGGCCGCAATGGTGGAGCCGTCCTTCATTCGTGCGCCTTCGGCGACGAAGCGCTCGATGTCGTCGAACTGCCTGAGCTTGACCTTGCCCTCGACGATCAAATTGGAGCAGCCGACGTTGAAATAATAGCCGCCGCCGCGGGTGAGGTATTTGAATTGCCAGCCGGTGCCGGCCTCGCCGAAGTCGAGCTTGAAGCCGACGCGGGCAAGGCCTTCGAGCAGCTCCTTGTCGAGCTGCTTCGATTGCTCGGTCAGCATCACATGCGTCTTCTTTGCGAGCGGCGTCGGCATCGAGGCCGCGATCAGGTCGTTGTCCTCGAGCGTGCCTTCATTGTAGGTCGCGTAAGCGAGCTGCGCCGACGGCTCGATATTGGTGACGAGCGTCGGCGAGCGCTGCACCAGCGTCACCTCGGCGCCGCTGGAATACAGATCCTGCGCGATGTCATGGCCGCTGTTGCCGGTGCCGACGACGATCGCGCGCTTGCCGGCCCAGCTTTCGCCGTCCTCGTAGCGGCTGGAGTGCAGCAAGGTCCCCGTGAAATTGGCGAGGCTCGGAATCTCCGGAATGTTGGCGATGCCGCTGACGCCCGTCGCCATGATCACGTGGCGCGGATGCATGGTGCGCTTGCTGCCGTCGGCGCGGCGCAGCGTGACGGTCCAGCGACCGTTGGCCTCGTCATAGGTGCCGCCCTCGAATTCGGTGCCGGTCCAGAAGTTCAGCTCCATCGCATCGACGTAAGCCTCGAACCAGTTGGCGAGCTTGTCCTTGGGGATATAGGTCGGCCAGCTCGGCGGAAACGGCATATAGGGCAGGTGATTGACCTGCACCTGGTTGTGCAGTGTCAGCGCATGATAGCGCTTGCGCCAATTGTCGCCGATCCGCATTTCGCGATCGACGATCAGCGTGTCGACCTGCAACTGCTTCAGCCGCGCTGCGATCGCAAGTCCGGCCTGGCCGCCGCCGACCACCAGCACGGCCGGATCGCGGTCGGCATAATCGCGCGAGGCGTTGCGCAAATCGAGCCAGTTCGGCCCGCGGAAATCGCGCGAATAGGCCTGGCCGCGCGGCCGCGACGTGCCGAGCTGCTCCTCGAAGCCCTTCAGCTCATCGAGCGCGGTCAGCAGCGTCCAGGCTTTCAAACCGTCGTCGTCGGTGCCGTCGGGTGCGAGCCGGACGATACCGCTGCCGCGCCCGATCGCGGTTTCGAAATCGAAGAACGTCTCGACGCAGTTGCGGCCGGCGCGCGTGACCCAGCGCGGCGCTGCGCGGTGGGGCGCGATCTTGAAATTGGCTGGTGCCGCCTTGGGCGCGAGTGCGGCCAGCGCATGGGCAATGGTGTCGCGACCGGCGAGCGTCTGCAGGTTCCAGCTTAGCGCCAGCACGTCGCGCCAGAAGCTGTCGGCGAGGAAGAGCTGGTCCAGCGCTGGCTCGGGCTTGCTCAGCGTTCGCTCGAACGCGTCGAGCCATCCCTGCGCGGATGCGGCAATATCCTTCGTCCTGTCCAGCATGCGCGACCTCGTCGCCGTCTTCGCGGCGTTTCCTCTGGTCGAGGCTATACGGTTTCGCAGGCCGCCAAAAGCCGGTGACCCGCGCAATGGCGGCATATGGCACTGCTCGGACGGTATGTGCCGGAGATGCTTCAGGGAGGCTTCGGCGACGGGTGGCTAAGGCCCACCGGACCTCTGGTCCGCCCAATAGGGATCGCGCAGCTTGCGCTTGAAGATCTTTCCGGTGGCCTCGCGCGGCAGCGCATCCAGGAACTGAATCTCCTTCGGCACCTTGAAGTTGGCCAGCCGGTCGCGCAGCCAGGCTTGCACGGCACCGGCGGAGAGCTGTGCGCCGGTGTCGGGCTCGATGCAGGCGCACAGCCGCTCGCCATATTCGGCGTCGGGGATGCCGAAGACGGCGCAATCGCGTACACCCGGCATTCCGATCAGCACGTTCTCGATCTCGGCGGGATAGATGTTGACGCCGCCCGAGATCACCATGTCGCGCTTGCGGTCGCACAGGAACAGATAGCCGTCCTCGTCGAGATAGCCGACGTCGCCGACGCTGACGAGGCCGTCGCGCCCTGCCTCGGCGCGGGCCTGCGCCTTGCCGTGATAATCGAAGTCGGGCACCGCGGTCTGACGCATATAGATCTCGCCGACCTCGCCGGCGCCGCAGCGGCTGCCGTCGTCGCGAAAGATCCTGACGATGCCGCCTTCGATGACGCGGCCGACCGTGCCGGGCTTCTTCAGCGCCTCTTCGGCCGAATGCCAAACCGGGATGCCGGTCTCGGTCGAGCCGAAATATTCGTTGATGACCAGTCCCCACCATTCGATCATGGCCCGCTTGATTTCGGGCGGGCAGGGCGCCGCGCCGTGCACGACGAAACGCAGCGACGAGAGGTCGTAGCGATGTCTTGTCGCCTCCGGCAGCCGCAGCAGCCGGACGAACATGGTCGGGACCATGTGGATGTGGGTGACGCGGTGACGCTCGATCAGCGCCAGCAGCTCCTCCGCGTCGAACCGCGCCTGAAGCACAATCGTGCAGCCGCAGCGGAACGCCATCATGCCGTAGGAATGCGGCGCCGAGTGATACATGGGACCGTTGATCAGCACGACCTGCTCCTCGCGCGGCTTGATGCCGTAGGCGATCGCACCGACCCGTTCGGAAGCGGCGGCCTGCTCGGGCTGCATCGGCATGCGCCGCACGCCCTTCGGCATGCCTGTCGTCCCCGAGGTGTAGATCATCGCCGCGGCCCGGCGCGGCGGCTCCTGCGTTTCCGGATGGCCGTTGCGCCAGCGGTCCCAATCCGTCAGACCCGCCGGGACCTCGGTCAGCTCAGGAGGAATTGCGAAGGTCGCGGCGAGCTCGGGCGGCGTCCGAACCACGAAGAGACTGACACCCTCCGGAATGCCGCCGCGGATCTGCGGTAGCAGGTCGGCGTGGCAGACCAGGATCTTGGCACCGCTGTCGGACAGGATGTAGCGGACCTCCTCGGCCTTGAGATGCCAGTTGATCGGCACCACGGGGCTGCCCAGCGCGGCCGAGGCCGCGACCACCTCGAACAGCGCGAAATCGTTGCGCAGCATCATGGCGACCGGGGCGCCCTCGGCCAGTCCGAGGGCGCGAAGGCCGCTTGCCGCGCGCCTGATGCGCGCCTGGATCTCGTCATAGCCGATCCGGCGTTCGCCGCTGATGATCATGGCGTGTTCCCTTCCGCGCGAGTCAGCGATCGTCCAGCACGTCGCCGAAGCCGACCCAGCTCTTGCCGTTGAAGCGCCGCAGCTGAAGCTGCTGGAACGGCAGATAGTCGTCTGGGCCGGTGCTCACACTGATGCCCGGCAGCAGCAGCGGCAGCTTCACCTCCTTCAGCGAGGCGGCCTGGCGCAAGATGTTGTCGCGGCTGACATCGTCCTTGCACGCCTTGAGGACCGTCATCAGCAGCGTCGCGTAATGGTAGCCGGCCGCGTAGTTGGAGTTGGAGAGATCCGCGGTCGGCATGTACTGCTTCATGAAGGCGAAGTATTCCTTCACGCCGGGATCGCCGGCCCATTGCGGGTCCATCGTGTCCTTCTGATTGCTCGACGAGATCAGGCCGACCGCATTGTCGAGCCCGGCGGGCTCCAGGAACGAGATCGACGAGGCAGAGGTTGGCACGAAGAACAGATCGGGCTTCCAGCCGATCTCGGCGACGCCCTTGATCATCTGCGAGGTGAACTTGCCGAGCACGACGCCGAACAGCACGTCGGCGCCCGACGCTTTCAGGGTCGAGAGTTGCGAGCTGATCGTCGGCGCGCTGGTCTCGTAGGTCTGCTCCGCGACGATCATGCCCGCGGCCTTGTCGCCGAGCGCGCGCTTGAAGCCGGCGACATAGTCGCGGCCGAAATCGTCGTTCTGGGACAGGATGGCGATCTTCGCGCCGGGCTTGGTCCGCAGCACGTGCTTGGCGTAGACCACGCCCTCGGATTCGTAGGCGGCCATGCCGGGCATGGTCCACGGATATTTCTGCGGATCGGCCCATTTCGTCGCGCCGGAAAGCACGAACAGCTGTGGCACCTTCTTGCCGTTGAGGTAGCGCTGCACGGCGCTGTTGGTGGCGGTGCCGAGCGAGCCGAACATCATCAGCACCTCGTCCTGTTCCACCAGCTTGCGGGTCTGCTCGACCGTCTTCGGCGGCGAGTAGGCATCATCCAGCGTGATGAACTTGATCTTGCGGCCGTTGATGCCGCCTTCGGCATTCACTTTGTCGAAGAACGCCTCCTGGGTCCGTCCGATCGCGCCGAAGCCTGATGCCGGACCGCTATAGGGCAGGGTCTGCCCGATCCGGATCTCGTCGCTGCCCTCGGCATGGGCGCTGCCGGTTGCGAGCGTCAGCAAGGATAGGCCGATCAGTGCGGCTGCCAGCTTCATGGTGTCCTCCCGTGTTGTCTTGTTAGTCCGGAACGTCAGGCGCTCGCGCGCATCAGGAAATCCTGCCGGGCCTGGTCGAACTCTCCTTTCATCCGGTCCACGAGCTCGGAGACCGGCGGGGCATCCAGGATCTGACCGATGCCCTGGCCCGATCCCCAGATATCGCGCCACGCCTTCGACTTCATGTTGCCGCCGGAGCCGAAGTTCATCTTCGACTTGTCGGCGACCGGGAGGTTGTCCGGATCGAGCCCTGCGGCCGCGATCGACGGTCCCAGATAATTGCCGTGCACGCCGGTGAACAGGTTGGTGTAGACGATGTCGTGTGCGGCGTGCTGCGTCAGCGCGGACTTGTAGGCCTCGTCTGCATTGGCTTCCTTCGTGGCGATGAAGCGCGTGCCCATATAAGCGAGGTCGGCGCCGAGCGTCAGCGCCGAGGCGATGCCGAAGCCGTCGCTGATCGCGCCCGACAGCAGGATCGCGCCGCCGAACCATTGCTTGACCTCGCGCACCAGCGCGAAGGGCGACAGCGTGCCGGCATGCCCGCCGGCGCCGGCGCAGACCAGGATCAGGCCGTCGACGCCCTGCTCGGCGGCCTTGCGCGCGTGCTTGACGTTGATGACGTCGTGGAACACGAGGCCGCCATAGGAATGCGCGGCCTCGACGATCTCGGCCGGCGGCCGCAGCGAGGTGATGATGATGGGCGCCTTGTGCTTGACGCAGGTCTCCATGTCCTTCATCAGCCGGTCGTTGGAGGCATGGCAGATCTGGTTGACGGCGTAGGGCGCGACCTTCTTGCCGGGATTGCGCGATTTGTATTCGCCGAGCTCGTCCTCGATCCGGCTGAGCCACTCGCCGAGCTTCTCGACCGGACGGGCGTTGAGCGCGGGAAACGAGCCGACCACGCCCGCCTTGCACTGGGCGATCACCAGCTCCGGGCCGGAAACGATGAAGAGGGGTGAGCCGACGACGGGAAGCTCGAGGGAATTCCTGAGCAAGGCGGGCAGTGCCATCCGATCCTCCTGACGACGCACGTCGACGGCCTTCCGGCCGATGATCGAGCGCTTCCATGTCGATTGTCGCGCGGACGGGTGCTCCCCCCTCGCGGTTTGGCGCACTATAGGGTTGGACGGGTGGCGCCAGATCGTTCAATATTGAACATAGGTCCATTCAGCTTTGAACGGAGCCGGTGGTGGATTGGGATCTCTGCAAGACCTTCGTCGCGGTAGCGGACACCGGCAGCTTCACCGCCGCGGCGCGGCGGCTGCACGCCAGCCACCCGACCGTCAGCCGCAAGATCGCGGCGCTGGAGGCGCAGCTCGGCACCAAGCTGCTGGCCCGCGCCGCCGACGGCCTGGTGCTCACCGCCGACGGCCGCACCTTGCGCGAGCATGCGGAGGCGATGGCCGTCGCCGCGCTGCGCGCCGAGGCCGCCGTCGGCGCCGGCGGCCGCAAGGCGCGCGGCACGGTCAAGCTGTCGATCGGGGCGACGCTCGCCTCGCACTGGCTGATGCCGCGGCTGCGATCCTTCCTCGAAGCGCACCATCACATCCGGCTCGAGATCATCACCCATCCGTTTCCAGCCAGCGTGCGGCGCCGCGAGGCCGACGTGGTGCTGCGTCCGGTCGACAGCGGCGAGGAGAACCTGGTTGGCCGCAAGATAGGCCGTCTCGGCACCGGCTTCTATGCCTCGCGCGACTATGCGGCCGGCCGGTCCTTGCCGGAACGCAGCGGCGAATGGAAGGGCCACAGCGTCATCGGCTTTGCGGATCAGGACTCCAATGCGCAATTGGCGCGTTGGAGCGATGCGATCACGCGCCAGGGCACAATGGTGATGCGCTGCTCGTCGCAGGGCGACATGCTGGCGGCGGTGCGCGCGGGAATCGGGATCTCCGCGCTGTCCTGCTTCGTCGCGGAGAGCTATCCGGACCTCGTGCGGGTCGCACCGCAGAAGCTCGTCAGCGTCGCCGATCTCTGGCTGCTCGCCCATCCTGATCTGGTCGAGCTGTCCGCAGTGAGGGCCGTGGTCGATTTCGTGGCCAAGTGCGCCCGCGCCGACCGCGAGCGGCTGCGGGGCTAGTTTGAGCCCGCGAGCACGCCCTCGCGTTTCTTCACCGCGCGATAATAGCTCCACCACAGATGCGCCGCCGCGCCGCGCAGGGGACGCCAGGGCTCGGCGAGCGGCGCCATCTGCTTTTCCGTCGGCCGCGCCTTGAGGCCGAGGCCGATCCTGATGCCCTCCTGCACCGCGAGGTCGCCGGCCGGCCAGGCATCGCCATGCCCGAGGCAGAACAGGAGGTAGACGTCCGCGGTCCAGGGGCCGATGCCGGGCAGCGCGATCAGCGTGTGATGGGCGGCGTCGGCGTCTTCCTCGGCCAGCACGTCGAGATTCAGCCGCTGCGCGCTAATCTCGCGCGCCAGATGCTTCAGCGTCTTGATCTTGGCGGCGGAGAGGCCGAGCCGTCCCAGCCGATCTGTTCGGGCGCGACGCACCGCGTCATGGTCGAACGGATCGAAGGCCGCCGACAGTCGACCCCAGATCGCCGCGGCGCTCGCGGTCGAGAGCTGCTGTCCGCAGACGATGTGGGCAAGCCCCGCAAAACCCGGCTCGCGCCGCCGCAGCGCCGGCATGCCCGCGATCTCGAGCACCGGCTTCAGGCGCGGATCGCGCTTGATCAGCGCGTGGACGGCTTCTTCGAGATCGGATTGGGTTTCGAGATGGATGGTCATGACAATTTGGCGAGCTCTCTGTCGTCATGGCCGGGCTTGTCCCGGCCATCCACGTCTCTCTGGCCACCGAGCATGTTTAGCATGGGAGAGCGTGTCCGTAAGTCCGTGACCTTGACACGCTCGCGGTGTGATACCGAAGAACGTGGATGGCCGGGACAAGCCCGGCCATGACGAGTTCTTTCGCATGGCACCACCCGTTTTCCGATTCGCCCCCAGCCCCAACGGCCACCTGCATCTCGGCCACGCCTTTTCCGCGCTGTTGAATTTCGAGCGCGCGCAGGAGACCGGCGGGCGGCTGCTGTTGCGGATCGAGGACATCGACGCGACGCGTTGTCGGCCGGAATATGAGGCGGCGATCTATGAAGATCTCGCTTGGCTTGGAATCTCCTGGGAGACGCCGGTGCGGCGGCAGTCGGAGCATCTCGCCGATTATCGCGCCGCGCTGGATAGACTGTCGGCGCTCGGTCTCGTCTATCCCGCCTTCGAGAGCCGGGCTGAGATCGCAAAGCTCGTCGCCGCGCGCGAGGCCGACGGGCCGTGGCCGCGCGATCCCGACGGCGCGCCGCTTTATCCTGGCGATGCCAGATCATTGTCGGCTGACGAGCGGTCGCATTTGATCGCGTCGGGCGCGCCCTATGCGCTTCGGCTCGACATGCAGGCTGCCTGTCGCCATGCCGCCCATCTGAGCTGGGTTGAGCACGGCGAGGGGCCCGACGACGAGTGCGGCTCCGTGCCGGCGCGACCGCGGGCCTGGGGCGACGTGATCCTCGCCCGCAAGGAGATTCCGACCAGCTACCATCTGTCCGTGGTGGTCGACGACGCGCTGCAGGGCGTCAGCGAGATCGTGCGCGGCCAGGATCTGTTTCATGCGACCTCGGTGCATCGCCTGCTCCAGGTCCTGCTCGGCCTGGGCGAACCGGCCTACCGCCATCACCGGCTGATTTGCGACGGCGAGGGGCGGAAGCTGTCGAAATCGAGCCGCTCGACCGGTCTGCGCGACTTGCGCGCGGCCGGCGTCACGCCTGCCGGTATCCGCCAGCTGGTGGGATTAGGTTAAGTTTCTCTGGGGGTTAGCGAAACGTCGCCGTGACTCCAGGTGTTTCGCCGTGCCATGCTCGGCAACAGCCCGGGGGTCCGAAGGGGATACTTCGAAGGGGATTCATGGCGGCGAAGAAGCGCCCAGCGCGCACCACGAAGACGTCCAGGCGGCCGCCTCGGAAGCGGCCCGGGGCGGCTGGGCAGGTGCGCAAGCGCAGCACCGGGACGGTCACGCCTGATGTGGTCCAGGCGGCGCTCGCCGCCTTTGCCCATGAAGTTCGCACGCCCCTGACCGGCATTCTGGCGATCAGCGACCTGCTCGCGACCTCCGATCTCGGCGAACGGGAGCGGCGCTGGGCCGACACCATCAAGGCCGGGGCCGAGCATCTGGCGAGCCTTGCCACGCTGTTCGTCGATGCAGCCAGAAGCGGCAAGGGGGCCGGGAAGGGGGCCGGGAAGGGCGGCAGCACGCTGCGGCAGGACCTGTTCGACCTGCGCACGCTCGCCCGCAGCGCCGGCGATTCGCTTGCGGGGCGCGCCGCGGCCAAGGGTCTCCAGGCCCAGGTCGAGATCTCCGACAAGCTCCCCGGCCTCGTGGTCGGCGATCCCGTCCGCCTGCGCGCGGCGCTCGAGAACCTGATCGACAATGCCGTGAAATTCACGGACCAGGGCGGCGTGGCGCTCGCGGTCGCTCCCACCAGGGGCAAAGAGAAGGGCAAGGACAGGGTCGGCATCGCTTTCGCGGTGTCCGACAGCGGCATCGGCCTCACCATGGGTGAGATCAAGCGGCTGTTCCGCCCGTTCACCCAGGCCAACGTCACCATCGCCTCACGCTTCGGCGGCGCCGGCCTCGGCCTGTCCTCGGTCAAGCAATTGGCGCGGGCGATGGGCGGCGACATCACCGTCGCACCGCGCCGCGGTGGCGGCGCCACCTTTACCCTGACGGTATCGCTGGATGCCACCGGACCGGACAAATCCAGCAAGGCGAGGGACGAGGCCGGGACAGATGCGGCCGCGGCGCTGCGCGTCCTCAGCGTCGAGGACAATCCGTTCGGCCGCGTCGTGCTCAACACGATCTTGACCGAGCTCGGCCATCATGCCGAGTTCATCGGGCGGGGCGAGGACGCCGTCGGCCGGCTGGCGCAAGGCGCGTTCGATGCGGTGCTGATGGACATGGTGCTGCCGGGCATCGACGGCGTCGAGGCCATCAGGCGGATTCGCACCATGGAGGCGCCGTTGGCCCGGATCCCGATCATCGGGGTGTCCGGCCGCGGCGAGGACGAAGCGGCCTCGCGCGAAGCCGGCGCCGACGCCTTCCTGGTCAAGCCTGTGTCTCCGAGGGCTTTAGCGACTGCGCTGCTTGAAGCGACACGCCGTGAGGAAGCCGCGACTTGATGATCGCGGCGTTGAGCTCGCCGCCGTAAACGAAGATCGCGGCGATGAAGTACAGAAACACCAGCGCGATGATGACCGAGGCAAGCCCCGCATACATGGTCACGTAATTGTTGGCGAAGCGCGCCAGATATTGTCCGAACACGATGCTCGAGATCAGCGATGCCACGATGGTGAAGACGATGCCCGGCAGGATCTGGAGGAAGCTGCGGCGCCCCGCTGGCAGCCAAGCGTGCAGGATGAGCAGCGCCACCACCAGCGCGCCGATGGAGATGCCGTAGCGCACCCAGGTGAGAATGCTTTCGTTGGATTCGACGAATAGGGGAATGTGGCGCCGCGTCGCCTCGATGATCAGCGGGCCGAGCACGATCAGGAACGCCATAGCAAGGGCAGTGAAGGCCGCGATGATCGTATAGGCAATCGATTCCAGCCGGAGCCAGTACCAGCTCCGCATCTCCACCACCGCATAGGCGCGGTTGAGTGCGACCCGCAGCGCCTCGACTCCGTTGGAGGCGAAATAGACCGAAAGCGCAGCGCCGATGGTGAGCAGGCCGGTGCGGGTGGTGGTCAGCACGTCATGGACCTCGCCCGAGATCGAATCGGCGACCTGCTTGGGCCAGACCTGGAGCATCAGGCTTGCGGCCTGGTCGGCGAGCTCCTTGGAGCCGAAGAAGCCGGCCAGCGAGGTCAGCACGATCAGGAACGGGAACAGCGCCATCAGCGTCGACAGCGCGATGTGGCTTGCGATCGCCCAGCCGTCGTCAGCCAGGAACGTGTAGAACGCATCCATCGCGACGCAGTAAATGTAGCGGACGGCTTTCACTGGACGCCCCGTACTGCTCCCGCGCGCCGCAGGCGGGGAGAGGGGAAGACGGTCGATGCCGGATGCAAATCGGAGATCATGTAGCCAGCTTCTGACATTATCGGCTCAAAAGCCAGATCGCGAAGCGCCGCGCCGCGCCTCGCTCAGCGCGGTCGTAGCTCATCGCCCCGAAATGACGAAACTGAGGAGATGGCGGACCGGCGCGCACGGTGTTATCACCCCCCAATGGCATCTCTCCTGACGACTTTCATCCTGCCGGCGGCGGCCGGCGCCGTGGCCCTGGTGCTGCTGCTCGGCCTCATCAACATGATGCGCGGCGGCTCGCCCAACACCTCGCAGAAATTGATGCGCTGGCGCGTGCTGCTCCAGTTCGTGGCGATCATCATCGCGATGCTCGCGGTCTGGGCGATGGGGCGCTGAGATGGTCGTGTTGAACCGCATCTACACCAAGACCGGCGACGACGGCACGACCGCGCTCGGAACCGGCGAGCGGCGTCCGAAATACGATCTGCGCATCGAGGCCTATGG
Source organism: Bradyrhizobium sp. WBOS08 (assembly GCF_024585125.1). Lineage (NCBI taxonomy): Bacteria > Pseudomonadati > Pseudomonadota > Alphaproteobacteria > Hyphomicrobiales > Nitrobacteraceae > Bradyrhizobium > Bradyrhizobium sp. WBOS08. Next base: position 3,209,727 of record NZ_CP028988.1, read on the forward strand.
CACCGTCGACGAGACCAACGCCGCGATCGGCGTGGTCAGGCTCCATACGCAAGACCTGCCCGAGCTCGATGCGATGCTCGGCCGCATCCAGAACGATCTGTTCGATCTCGGCGCCGATCTCGCGGTGCCCGAGCGCGAAGGCAAGGCCGAGCGCCTGCGGGTGGTGGCGAGCCAGGTCGAGCGGCTCGAGCGCGACATCGACGCGCTCAACGACAAGCTTGCCCCGCTCACCTCGTTCGTGCTTCCCGGCGGCACGCCAGCGGCGGCCCATCTCCATGCGGCGCGCACGATATGCCGTAGGGCGGAACGGGTCATCGTGGAACTGGCGGCCCGGCCCGGCGAGCCGGTCAGCGCAGCTGGCATCCAATATATGAATCGCCTCTCGGACTTCCTGTTCGTGGCCAGCCGCACCGCCAACGGTAATGGCGTCGGTGACGTGCTTTGGGTTCCCGGCCAGAACCGTTGACCATCGCGCCTTCCGCATTTCAGGAGGCCAAATTTAGGCCCGTTCGCGCGTTGACCGGGGCAGATCGGGCCTTTAGGTTCCGCGCCAGTTGATAACCCCCTTCCCAAATTGAGTGAAAGAGGATCGATGAAGGTCTTAGTGCCGGTAAAGCGGGTGGTCGATTACAACGTCAAGGTCCGCGTCAAGGGCGATGGATCGGGCGTTGAACTCGCCAACGTCAAGATGTCGATGAACCCGTTCGACGAAATCGCGGTCGAGGAAGCGCTGCGCCTGAAGGAAGCCGGCAAGGCGACCGAAGTCGTGGTGGTCTCCATCGGACCGGCGCAGGCGTCGGAGACGATCCGCACGGGTCTTGCCATGGGCGCCGATCGCGGCATCCTGGTGAAAGCGGAAGGCGCGGTCGAGCCGCTCGCTGTCGCCAAGATCCTGAAGAAAATCGCGGAAGAAGAGCAGCCGGGTCTCATCATTCTCGGCAAGCAGGCGATCGACGACGATTCGAACCAGACCGGCCAGATGCTGGCTGCACTGCTCGGCTGGCCGCAGGCGACATTCGCCTCCAAGCTCGAGGTCGAAGGGTCCGGCTTCAAGGTGACTCGCGAAGTCGACGGCGGCCTGCAAACCGTGCAGCTGAAGGGACCGGCGATCGTCACCACGGATCTCCGTCTCAACGAGCCGCGTTACGCCTCGCTGCCCAACATCATGAAGGCAAAGAAGAAGCCGATCGCGGAGAAGACCGTCGCCGATTACGGCGTCGACGTTGCCGCGCGTCTCGAGGTCCTCAAGACGACTGAACCTGCGGGCCGCAAGGCTGGCGTCAAGGTCAAGGACGTCGCCGAGCTGGTGTCGAAACTCAAGAACGAAGCCGGGGTGCTCTGATGACGACGCTTCTGATTGCCGAACACGACAATGCGTCGCTCAAGGACGCCACGAACAAGGCCCTGACCGCAGCTAGCGCGCTCGGCGCGGATGTCGAGGTTCTCGTTGCCGGCCAGAACGCCAAGGCCGCGGCCGATGCCGCTGCCAAGCTCGCCGGCGTGAAGAAGGTGCGGCTCGCCGACGGCGACCTCTATGCGCACGATCTTGCCGAGCCGCTGGCCGCGCTGATCGTCTCACTGGCGTCCGGCTATGACGCCATCGTCGCGCCCGCGACCTCGCGCTTCAAGAACGTGATGCCGCGCGTCGCCGCGCTGCTCGACGTCATGCAGGTCTCGGAGATCATCAAGGTGGTCGCCCCTGATACCTTCGAGCGCCCGATCTATGCCGGCAACGCCATCCAGACGGTGAAGTCGAAGGACGCCAAGAAGGTCATCACGGTGCGGACCTCGACCTTCGCCGCTGCGGGCGAGGGTGGCAGTGCGCCGGTCGAGGCCGTTCAGGCTGCGGCCGATCCGGGCCTGTCGACCTTCGTCGGCGAGGAGGTCGCCAAGAGCGATCGTCCCGAGCTGACCTCGGCCAAGATCATCGTTTCCGGCGGCCGTGCCATGCAGAGCCGTGAGAATTTCGCCAAGTACATCGAGCCGCTCGCTGACAAGCTCGGGGCCGGTGTCGGTGCTTCTCGCGCGGCGGTCGACGCCGGCTATGCGCCGAACGACTGGCAGGTCGGCCAGACCGGCAAGGTCGTGGCGCCCGAGCTCTATGTCGCCGTCGGCATTTCCGGCGCCATCCAGCATCTGGCCGGCATGAAGGACTCCAAGGTGATCGTCGCGATCAACAAAGACGAGGACGCACCGATCTTCCAGGTCGCCGATTACGGCCTGGTCGCCGACCTCTACCAGGCGGTTCCGGAGCTGACGGCCGAACTCGGCAAGCTCGGCAAGTAAATGACGTCGAAAACACCGGCCGGAGGTATAAACTCCGGCCGGTGTTGCTTTTTTGAGCCGTTTTCTTGGCGTGGGGCACGCCTTCGACGCGATCCAATCTAGGTTTCGAGCCAAGGTTCTGATTAAATCGGACCTCCCGGCTCAAGGGGTAGTGGCAAGCGCGCGTCGCGCGGTTCCGGTGGATGACAATATGGCGGCAGTGATCAAGAAGGTCGGCGTGATCGGCGCGGGTCAGATGGGCAACGGCATCGCGCATGTCGCGGCGCTCGCCGGCTTCGACGTGTTGCTCAACGACATCTCGGCCGACCGCCTCAAGTCGGGCATGGCCACCATCAACGGCAATCTGGCGCGCCAGGTCTCCAAGAAGGCGGTTTCCGAGGACGACAAGGCCAAGGCGATGGCGCGCATCACGCCGGCCGAAAAGCTCGACGACCTCGCCGATTGCGATCTCGTGATCGAGACCGCGGTGGAGAAGGAAGAGATCAAGCGCAAGATCTTCCACGAGCTCTGCGCGGTGCTGAAGCCGGAGGCGATCGTCGCCTCCGACACGTCCTCGATCTCGATCACTCGGCTTGCCGCCGCCACCGACCGGCCCGAGCGCTTCATCGGCATTCACTTCATGAATCCGGTTCCGCTGATGGAGCTGGTGGAGCTGATCCGCGGCATTGCCACCGACGATGCGACCTTCGAGGCGTCCAAGGAATTCGTCGCCAAGCTCGGCAAGCAGGTCGCGGTCTCCGAGGATTTCCCGGCCTTCATCGTCAACCGCATCCTGTTGCCGATGATCAACGAGGCGATCTACACGCTGTATGAAGGCGTCGGCAATGTCGAGGCGATCGATGCTGCGATGAAGCTCGGGGCGCACCATCCGATGGGCCCGCTCGAACTGGCAGATTTCATCGGGCTCGATACCTGTCTCTCCATCATGCAGGTGCTGCACGAGGGCCTCGCCGATTCCAAATACCGCCCGTGCCCGCTGCTGGTGAAGTACGTCGAGGCCGGCTGGCTCGGCCGCAAGACCCAGCGCGGCTTCTACGATTACCGCGGCGCCAAGCCGGTTCCGACGCGATAAAGGCAACGGTGTCGTAGGGTGGGCAAAGCGAAGCGTGCCCACCACCTGTTGCCATCGTTGAGAGATGGTGGGCACGGCGCAAGCGCGCCTTTGCCCACCCTACGGCGCCTCAGCCGTCGATGACCTTGTGTCATTTCATGTCCCGTTAACCTCTCGCCCCTAGGTTACGGCCGGTACGAGGGTTCGCGTAATGGACATGATGGCAATGGTCAGCACCATGCTGGCCGCTCAGCAAGGCGCGCTGCAGTCGAATATCGCGGCGACGCTGACCAAGCAGAACGCGGATATGGAGAAATCCACCGTCCTGACGCTGCTCGGCGCCGGCCAGCCCTCGCTCGCCAATGTCGGCCCCGGCGTCGGCGGCAATCTCAACGTCACTGCCTGACCCTTTCTAGAGCGCTGCAGCGGCCTTGCCCGTTGCCGCCCGGATCAGCTTGAGCGCGTCCTCGCTCGCCCATTCCGCCGGCCCCGCGATCGTCGCGATCTCACAGCCCTGCGGATCGACCAGCACCGAGGTCGGCATGCCCAGGGCTCGGCCTATGGCCTTAAGATCCTGAAAAACCTTGGCTTTCTGATCGCTAAAATAGCTGAGCCTGACCAGGTTGGCCTCTTTCAGGAAGTTTTTCGGCTTCTCGGGGTCGCGGGTGTCGATATTGATCGCCACCACCTCGAAGTTCGGGCCCGACAGCTTGCCCTGCAGCTCGTCCAGCGCCGGCATTTCCTTCCGGCAGGGCACGCACCAGGTCGCCCAGAGGTTCACCAGCAGCGTCTTGCCGCGGAAGTCTGACAGCTTCTTCGGCTTGCCATCGGCGTCCTCGAAAGCGAGGTCGGGCAGCTTCAGCGGCGCGCTCGCCATGGCCAGCGCCGCCACCTCGCCATGGGCGAGCGGGGCGATCCTCGAGGCCGTCGCCACCGCCGGCCGACAGGTCGGATCGCCTGCCGGCGACCGGCCGAGGCCGAGCCCATACAGCGCGGCAAAGCCGGCGAGGCCCCCGATCGCCACGATGGCGATCACGAGGGGGACCCGGCGCGTGGCGGAGGGCTTCTGGTCGAGCATATCGTTTGTCATCCGGTCGCAGATATGGCTATCAGGGGCCTCTTAATACGGCTGGCGGCGGCCGGCAAACGTGCGGCAAATCAAGGCGTGAGCAGGGGATCATGAGCAACAAGATGTGGGGCGGCCGGTTCTCGGAACGTCCCGACGAGATCATGGAGGAGATCAACGTCTCCATCGACGTCGATCGTCACCTCTACGCCCAGGACATTGCCGCGTCCAAGGCCCACGCTGCGATGCTCGCCAGCCAAGGCATCATCACGGGTTCTGATGCGAAAAATATCGCCAGGGGTCTAGACACGATTTTGTCAGAGATCGGCAAGGGCGGCTTCGAGTTCAAGCGCGCGCTCGAGGACATCCATATGAATGTCGAGAGCCGCCTGTCCGAGCTGATCGGCCCCGCCGCCGGCCGCCTGCACACCGCGCGCTCGCGCAACGACCAGGTCGCGACAGATTTCCGTCTGTTCGTCCGCGACGTGATCGACGAGACCGATGCCGCGCTCGCCGCGTTCCAGCAGGCGCTGGTCGAGCGCGCGCTGGAGCATGCCGCAACCGTGATGCCCGGCTTCACGCATCTGCAGACCGCGCAACCCGTCACCTTCGGCCACCATCTGCTCGCCTATGTCGAGATGGCCGCGCGCGACCGCGGCCGGTTCCAGGACGCGCGCAAGCGGCTCAACGAATCCCCGCTCGGCGCCGCCGCGCTGGCCGGCACCTCGTTCCCGATCGACCGCCACGCCACCGCGAAAGCGCTTGCCTTCGATCGTCCGATGGCGAACTCGCTCGATGCCGTCTCCGACCGCGACTTCGTGCTGGAGACGCTGTCGGCGGCCTCGATCTGCGCCGTGCACATGTCGCGCTTTGCCGAGGAGATTGTGATCTGGACCTCGCCGCTGGTCGGCATGATCCGCCTCAGCGACAAGTTCACCACGGGATCCTCGATCATGCCGCAGAAGCGCAATCCGGATGCCGCCGAGCTCGTGCGCGCCAAGACCGGCCGCGTCATCGGCGCGCTCAACGGCCTCCTGATCGTCATGAAGGGCCTGCCGCTCGCCTATCAAAAGGACATGCAGGAGGACAAGCAGGGCGCCATGGAGGGCTTTGCCGCGCTGTCGCTCGCGATCCGCGCCATGACCGGCATGGTCCGCGACCTCGTTTCCGACGAAGCCAAGATGAAGGCCGCTGCCGGCGAGGGCTACGCCACCGCGACCGATCTCGCCGACTGGCTGGTGCGGACGCTGAAGATGCCGTTCCGCGAGGCTCATCACGTCACCGGTCGCATCGTCGCCAAAGCGGCCGAGGGCGGCGTGGCGCTGCACGAGCTGTCGCTGAGCGAGATGCAGGCGATCGAGCCTGAGATCACCAAGGACGTGTTCGGCGTGCTCTCGGTCGAATCTTCGGTGAAGAGCCGCACCAGCTTCGGCGGCACCGCGCCGAAGAACGTGGCGTCCCAGGCCAAGGCCTGGGCGAAGCGGCTGGAAAAAGAGCGAAAATCGGGCCGAGGGTAAAATTTCGCTGATGTTTCATGGTCATCCGGCTCTCGCCAGAGTGCGCCAATCTCTGTATGGTGCGGCCGCGTAGTGGGGATTTCGTCGTGACGTCAAAGTTTCGCCCGGCCGGTTCGGGGTGGGCCATCATTGTCTTGAGCCTGACGGCGCTTGCGCTTGCCGGCTGCGGCCGCAAGGGACCGCTCGATCTGCCGCCGACCGCCAACGCGTCCGCCGGCAGCGTTACCGCGCCGGTTGATACCGAGACCGAAACCCAGAGGACGCCGAGCGTGTTCAACCCCACCTCCGGTGCGGATGCCGCGCCCGCGGCGGCCAAGGGCCGGAAGAAATCGTTTATTCTCGATCCGCTCCTGGACGAACCTCCCGCCCGAAGATAAGCCGGGACAACCGAGCCTGCGTCATGAACCATTTCGACTATCGCAACGGCGTGCTGCACGCCGAGGCGGTGAACCTGTCCGAGCTGGCAGCGACCGTCGGCACGCCGTTCTATTGCTATTCGACCGCGACGCTGGAGCGGCACTATCGCGTCTTCGCGGATGCCTTCGCCGGCGAGAAGGTGCTGGTCTGCTATGCCATGAAGGCGAACTCGAACCAGTCGGTGCTGCGCACGCTGGCCAAGCTGGGCGCCGGCGCCGACGTGGTCTCGGGCGGTGAGTTGAAGCGCGCGCTGGCCGCCGGCATTCCCGCCAGCAAGATCGTGTTCTCCGGCGTTGGCAAGACCGAAACGGAGCTCCGCGCCGCGCTCGCCGCCGACATCCTCTGTCTCAACGTCGAATCCGAGCCCGAGCTGGAGCTGCTGTCGCGGCTTGCGACCGAGATGGGCAAGACCGCGCGGATCTCGCTCCGCGTCAACCCCGATGTCGATGCCGGCACGCACGCCAAGATCTCCACCGGCAAGTCCGAGAACAAATTCGGCATCCCGATCGTGCACGCCCGCGAGGTCTATGCCCGCGCCGCGAAGCTGCCCGGCATCGAGGTGACCGGCACCGACGTGCATATCGGCAGCCAGATCACCGACCTCTCCGGCATGGAGACCGCGTTCCGCATCCTCTCCGAGTTCGTGCAGACGCTGCGCGCCGACGGCCACGACATCTCACATGTCGATTTCGGCGGCGGCCTCGGCATTCCCTACGACATGAACCGCGAGGCGCCGCCGGAGCCGGCCGCCTATGCCGCCATGGTCAAGCGCGTCAGCCACAATCTCGGCTGCACGCTGATGTTCGAGCCGGGTCGCATGATCGTCGGCAATGCCGGCATCCTGGTCGCCAGGGTGATCTATGTGAAGCACGGCGACGGCAAGAATTTCGTCATCATCGATGCTGCGATGAACGACCTCATTCGCCCGACGCTGTACGAGGCCCATCACGACATCCTGCCGGTGAAGCAGCCCGCCAGGGGCGCCGCCACCATCATCGCCGACGTCGTCGGCCCGGTCTGCGAGACCGGCGACTATCTCGCGCTCGACCGCACGCTGCCGACGCCCGCGCCCGGCGATCTCCTCGCCATCATGACCGCAGGTGCCTATGGCGCGGTGCAGGCGGGCACGTACAACACCCGGCCGCTGGTGCCGGAGGTGCTGGTGAAGGACGACCAGTACGCGGTGGTGCGCCCGCGCATCGAGGTCGAGCAGCTCATTGCGATGGACAAGCCGGCGCCGTGGCTGTGAGGCGCCGGGCTTCGGCGTTATTTTTTCGCGCCGACCACAACGCCCGCCTTGGTCTCGATCGGCTTGATCGCCGCCGTGAAATCGGACTCGGCGCCTTCCGCCGCTATCACGGTCTCCCACAACCGCCCGACCGCGTCGGCGACCTCCATCGACAGGCCGAGCTGCTTCATCTCCTCCAGCGCCAGCCGCACGTCCTTCACCATCAGTCCCGTGGCGAAGCCGAAATCGAAGCTGCGCGGCAGCACTGAGCGCGGAAACTTGTCGCGGCTCGCCGTGTTCATGCCCGAGCCGGCATTGATGACGTCGATCATCACGGCGGGGTCGAGCCCGGCCTTGACGCCCATCACCACGGCCTCCGACGTCGCCACGATCGCTGTGGCCGACAGCAAATTGTTGGCGAGCTTCATGGTCTGGGCCGATCCCGGCTTCTCGCCGATGAAGAACACTTTTCCGATCACGTCGAGGACGGGCTTGAGCAGATCGAACTCCGCCTTCGGCCCCGACACCATCACCGCCAGCGTGCCCTTCTCGGCGCCGCCGACGCCGCCGGAGACGGGGCAGTCGATCTGCACGATGTTGCGCTTGGCGAGCAGGCCGTGAATCTTCACGGCCATCGCCGAGCCGACGGTGGAGAGGTCGACGAAGCGTCTTGCCCGGCCGCCCTCGATCACGCCGTTCGCGCCCGTCGAAACCTCGAGCGAAGCCTGCAGCGAGGGCAGGCTCGCCATCACGGTCTCGACCTGGTCGGCGACATCCTTCGGCGAAGTCGCGACTGTGGCGCCGAGCGCTGCGAGCTTGTCCGCGACCTCTTTGCGGGTGTCGAACACGACGAGCTTGTGTCCGGCCTCGACCAGCCGCCGTGCCATCGGGAAACCCATGTTTCCGAGGCCGATGAATCCGATGTCCATGGTGTTCCCTTTTTCTCTTCTTCGTTGTCGTGAAAAGAGCTTGTTTCATCCCCGCTGTCGTCCCGGACAAGCGCGCCCAAAGCGCGCGCGGATCCGGGACGACAGCGGGGATCGGCGCCGCATCTCACGCCTTGCCGTCGATCTCCGCAAACACCTCGCGCGCGATGCGGAAGCTATCGACCGCGGCGGGCATGCCGCCGTAGATCGCGACCTGCATCAGGATCTCGCGGATCTCCTCGCGGCTGACGCCGTTGGTCAGCGCGCCCTTCAGATGGGCGCGGAATTCGTGCTGGCGGTTGAGGATCGCGATCATGGCGATGTTGAGCATGCTGCGGGTCTTGCGCGGCAGCTCCTCGCGGCCCCACACCGTGCCCCAGCAATATTCGTTCAGCATCTCCTGGAACGGACGGTTGAAGTCGTCGACGTTCTTCAGGGCGTTGTTGACATAGGCCTCGCCCAGCACCGCTTTGCGGACTTCCAGGCCCTTGTCGTGCATCTTCTTGTCCATGGCGTTTCCCTTGCTTTCCTTGCGTTCCCTGAGGTGGCGCGCGGAAATTACGGGGTTGGGCCGGGCCAGTCACGTCCTCGTGTTATGCGGGAAAAGGGGTATCTCCCGTACCGGAACGGATGCCTCAGTGCTGCCGTTGTGATAGGCTCCTCTCTACCGGGCAACCTGGAGAGTTGATTGAACGGCGTCACCCCCGACCCGTCAGACCCGATCCGCAACAGTGATGCTCTGTCGCGGCTGAAGCTGGCGCAGGCCCTGGACCGGGCCCTCTATGCCATCGCGTGGGAGCGTGCCTGGCCACATCTGGCGCGGCTTCTGACCGTCGTCGGCCTGTTCCTGGTGGTGTCCTGGGCCGGTCTCTGGCTCGCGCTGCCCTTCATCGCCCGTGCCATCGGTCTCGTCGTTTTCGGCGGCATTGCGATTGCGGTGCTGTTGCCCCTGATTCGCTTCCGCTGGCCGAGCCGCGAGGAGGCATTGAGCCGGCTCGACCGTGGCTCCGGCATCCGACACCGCCCGGCCACGACGCTGACGGACACGCTGTCCTCGCAGGATCCGGTCGCACAGGCGCTGTGGCAGGCGCAGCGCGAACGCACGCTAGCGTCGATCAAACGCATCCGCGCCGGTCTGCCGCATCCGCGGCTCGCGCTGCACGATCCCTGGGCGCTGCGCGCGCTAGTCATGGTGATGCTGGTCGCGACCTTCTTCGCCGCCGGCGACGAGCGCGCGATGCGGCTCGGGGCCGCCTTCGACTGGAATGGCGTGCTGGCGCCCGCCAATGTTCGCGTCGACGCCTGGGTGACGCCGCCGCTCTACACTGGCAAGCCGCCGGTGATCCTGTCGACCGCCAACAAGGAGGCCGCGGCGCTGCCCGCCTCCGGTCCGCTTGCCGTGCCCGCCGGCTCGACCCTGATCGTGCGCTCCTCCGGCGGCAGTCTGGACGTCACCGTCTCCGGCGGCCTCAAGGAGGTCGCGCCTGCGGAAGCCGCGCCCAAGGGAACCAACGAGAAGCATTTCACCATCAGCGCCGACGGCACCGCGCATGTGCGCGCGCCCTCCGGCCAGCCGCAATGGGCGTTCGCGGCCACGCCGGATCGTGCGCCGACGATCGTGCTCGCCAAGGCTCCCGAGCGCCAGGCGCGCGGGGGCCTCCAGCTCTCCTACAAGATCGAGGACGATTACGGCGTGACCGGCGCCGAGGCGCAGATCGGCTTGCGCCCCGACGACGGCAAAAATGCCGCCAAGGATGGTAGCAAGGAGTCCGACAGCAAGGCCGCGCCGCGGCCGCTGTTCCAGCCGCCGCAATTCCCGCTCGTGCTGCCGAACGCGCGCACCCGCAACGGTGTCGGCCAGACGGTGAAGGATCTCAGCGAGGATCCCTATGCCGGCGCCGACGTCACGCTGACGCTCACCGCCAAGGACGAGGCCGGCAACGAGGCCAGAAGCGAACCGTTCAACATGCGCCTGCCCGAGCGTCTCTTCACCAACTCGCTGGCGCGCGCGCTGATCGAGCAGCGCCGCATCCTGGCGCTCGACGCCAACAGGAATTCGGACGTCTACACCGCGCTTGACGCCCTGTTGATCGCGCCCGAATTGTTCACGCCGGACGCCGGCTGCTATCTCGGCCTGCGCAGCCTCGCGACCCAGCTCGAGGCCGCCCGCACCGACGATGCCCTGCGCAACGTGGTGGCGAGCATGTGGGCCTTCGCGGTCACCATCGAGGACGACGGTGTCGCCGGCAGCGTCAACGCCGCGCTGCGCTCGGCGCAGGATGCGCTCAAGGCGGCGCTGGACCGCGGTGCCAGCGAGGACGAGATCAGGGTGCTGACGCAGAAGCTTCGCGAGGCCATGGCCGGCAAGGTGCGCGATCTCGCGCGGCGCGCCGAACAGAATCCGCTCGGCGCGCGGCAGCCGTTCCCCGCCGAGGTCCAGCTCATCCTCGACAAGGCGATCGAGCTGCGACAGAAGACTCAGAATGCGACGCCCGAGCAGCTTGCAGACCTGGCGCAGCAGCAGGACACCTTGCGCGAGCAGCTTCAGGCCTATCGGAAGTCGGCCAACAGCCGTGCCAACAAGGCGGGGGACGACAAGACCAACCAGTTTACGCGGGACCGGAAATGCGGAAGCTAGCACGCGTGCCAGTCTTGCGGGCGATGTCGATCGCCTGCCTCGCCTTCCTGTTGGGAAGCGTGACTCCCGTCGTGGCCCAGCAGGACCAGGACCCCGATGCCCTGCTCGACAGCGCCGAAAAGGCGATGCAGGAGTCCGGCGACAGCCTCAGGCAGAAGGAATCCGGCAAGAGCCTGGGCAATCAGTCCGACGCCATTCAGAAGCTCGAGGAATACAAGCGGGCCACGGAGCGGAGCCAATCCTCCAGTCGCGATCGCAACGTCCTGACGCAACGCGATCTCGACGACCTGCTGCGGCAGATCGAGAAGGCGGCGCGCGAGGGCAATAAGGAGGCGGCGCAGCGCCTGCTCGAGCAGCTCGCGCAGATCATGGAAAATCTCCAGATGGCGCAGCCGGGGCAATCCGGCGAGAGCGAGATGGAGCAGGCGCTCAACGAGCTCAGCGACATGATCCGCAAGCAGCAGCAATTGCGCGACAAGACGTTCAAGCAGGGCCAGGATTCCCGGCGTGACCGCTCGCGCGGCAAGCAGGGCGATCAGTCGATGTCTGACCTCCAGCAGGATCAGCAGTCGCTGCGCGACCGTCTGAAGAAGCTGCAGGACGAGCTGGCCAAGCGCGGTCTCGCCCAGAAGGGACAAAAGGGCCAGAAGGGGCAGCAGGGTCAGAAAGGCCAGCAGGGCGACCCCGGTCAGAGCGGCGATCAGGACGGCGACCAGGGCGATGACGACGGCAGCCTCGACGCCGCCGACGGCGCCATGGGCGATGCCGGCTCGAAGCTCGGCGAGGGCAATGCCGACGGTGCCGTGGACTCGCAGGGCAAGGCCCTCGAGGCGATGCGCAAGGGCGCGCAGAAGATGGCCGAAGCGATGCAGCAGGGCGACGGCGACGGACAGGGCGATGGTCCCGGCAATCGGGCCGGCCGTCAGCAGAGCGGCGGCAATCAGACCGATCCGCTTGGGCGTCCGCTTCACGGCCGCGATCTCAGCGACGACTACACCGTCAAGATCCCCGGCGAGATCGACGCCCAGCGCGTCCGGCGCATCCTCGAAGAGCTCCGCCGCCGCTTAGGGGACAGCTCGCGCCCGCAGATCGAGCTCGACTACATCGAGCGCCTGCTGAAGGATTTTTGAGGCGGCCTCGCCTCTGATCCAGCGTCATCGCCCGCGAAGGCGGGCGATCCAGTATTCCAGAGGCCGGCATCAAAGAGCACGCTCTCGCCACATCTGCCGCGGCGTACTGGATGCCCCGCCTGCGCGGGGCATGACGGCGGAGTGTAGGACGACAGCTACCCCGCCGCGCTATCCCTTCTTCGCCGCCAGTGCGTCCGCCACGGCGGTGCGGATGTCGGCGACCGAGAACGGCTTTGTCACGACGTCGTGCACCAGCGCATTGAGGTTCGAGGCGCGCTCGCGCTGGTCGGCAAAGCCGGTCATCAGCAAGATGGTCAGATCGGGAAAGTCGCGAGCGGCGGAGAGCGCCAGCGCGATGCCGTCCATCACGGGCATCTGGATATCGGTGAGCAGCAGGTCGAAGGCGCCGTCCTCGCGACTGAGGATCTCCAGCGCCTCGGCACCGTCTTGCGCGGTGACGGTCTCGTGGCCGTCCATGGCAATGGCGCGCGCCACCAGCGTGCGCATCGAATCCTCGTCGTCGGCGATCAGGATTTTCGGCATGAGAGGAACCTTGGGATCAACTCCGCGGGCTTGCGAGGCTGATTATACGCTGCCGCCGGCAATGTCGCGCCGGTTGAAGAAGCGGACGTCGATATTGCGGCCCTCCGGCGGCGGCGAGGCGAGACGCGAGCGGAAGAAGGCGCGCTCGCCGGGCCGCAGCACGGTCTGCTCCAGCACCGCGTTCCAGGCGTAGATCTCCGCTCCTTGGGCGTCGCGCACGGCAAAGCGCAGCCGCGGGATGTCGAGCGGCTTCTTGCCCTCGCCGACGATCATGCCCTCGATCACCAGCACCTGCTTACCGTCCACGGTCTCGCTGGACAGCTTCACGTCCTTGAAGGCGAGGCCCCGCAGGTTCACCTCGAGCCCGACCAGCTTGTAGAATGCCGCCGTCTGCGGCAGCAGCCGGACCATGTCGCCGCGCCAGATCACCAGCGCCAGCACCAGCGCGCCCATGGCGGCACAGGCGGTCGGCAAGCCGAAATAGGATTTTCGCGGGGCAGCAATGGCCCCCGGGCGGCTGACCCGCGCACCGCGGCGGCGGAACAGGCCGCGGAACCAGGAATGGTGCTGCGCGCCGGCGACCTCCTGCTCGGCCTCGCGGGCTGCCGCCGACCACTCGTCCTCGGTTTCCTTGACTTCTTCCTCGGGCCAGTCACTGGCGATCGAAGGGCTGTCGACGACAGGCGCATCGGTGGCGCTGTCGTCCGCGGCATAGGAATTCCACTGCTCGGCGAGGTCGGACTGGTCGTCAGCCTGACTGGCTGCCGCCATGGCCGGGACGGACGCCTCCTCGATGGCATCCTCGGCATGGGCGATCCAGGTCTCCTTGCAGCGGGAACAGCGGACCGCCCGTCCGTTCGCCCCAAGGCTCGCGAGCTTGATGGCGTAGGATGTCATACAATGGGGGCAGACGATATGCATGGACGAGCCTTGATGCATGAACCAGGATTGAGCGAGGTCTTGACCATGACCCCGCCGGAAGAACCGGGCGGCCAGGATGCTGCCAATATGCTACTGGCCGACCGTTAACGAACCGGAAACCATAACGGCGGCAAAACCCGTTGATCGCGCTGGCGGAGCGCAGCCACGCGACCCGCGCCCCCTCTCGAACGGAGCTGAACTTGGTTCGGTTCGAAAATGTCGGATTGCGTTACGGCCTGGGGCCGGAGATCCTGCGCGACCTCAGCTTCCAGATCCCGGCGCACTCGTTCCAGTTCCTCACCGGCCCGTCGGGCGCCGGGAAGACCTCGTTGCTGCGCCTGTTGTTCCTGTCGCATCGGCCGACGCGGGGCCTCGTCAATCTGTTCGGCCACGACATCTCGCAGCTCGGCAAGGACGAGATCGCGGACTTGCGCAAGCGCATCGGCATCGTGCTGCAGGATTTCCGCCTGCTCGATCACATGACGACCTATGAGAACGTCGCGCTGCCGTTCCGCGTCATGGGCCGCAGCGAGTCGAGCTACCGCAAGGAGGTGATCGACCTGTTGCGCTGGGTCGGGCTTGGTGACCGCATGGACGCACTGCCGCCGATCCTGTCGGGCGGCGAGAAGCAGCGCGCGGCGATCGCGCGCGCCGTGATCTCGCGGCCGCAGCTGCTGCTCGCGGACGAGCCCACCGGCAGCGTCGATCCGACGCTCGGACGCCGCCTGCTGCGGCTCTTCATCGAGCTCAACAAATCGGGCACCGCCGTCATCATCGCGACCCACGACATCGGCCTGATGGACCAGTATGAGGCGCGGCGGCTGGTGCTGCACCAGGGACGGTTGCACGTCTATGAGTAGGACCGACGAGCGCGGCGTGCTGGTCGACCTCGGGCAGGAGCGTCCGCAGCTGCCGGCCAAGGCGCGCAACATGTCGCCGATCGTGCCGCGCGCCTCGATCCAGGGTCGGGCCCTGGTCGCCGTCGTCGCCATCATGACCTTCCTCGCGTCGATGGCCACGGGCACCGTGCTGCTGGTCAGCGCCTCCGCCGCGGAATGGCAGTCGGACGTCGCGAGCGAGATCACCATCCAGGTTCGCCCGCAAACCGGGCGCGATCTCGAACGCGACACCGCAGCGGTGACCGAGGCGATGCGCGCGCAAGCCGGAATCGTCGAGGTCAAGCCGTTCAGCAAGGAGGAGAGCGGCAAGCTGCTCGAACCCTGGCTCGGCACTGGGTTGTCGATGGACGATCTGCCGGTGCCGCGCATGATCATCGCGCGCGTGCAACCCAGCACGCCGCTCGATCTCGAGGCCCTGCGCGCTCGGGTGAACCAGGTCGCGCCGGGCGCCAGCGTCGACGATCATCGCGCCTGGATCGAGCGGATGCGCTCGATGACCAATGCCACCGTGCTCGCCGGCCTCGGTATCCTCGCGCTCGTCATCGTCGCCACGATCATCTCCGTCTCGTTCGCGACCCGCGGCGCCATGGCGGCGAACCGCCCGATCGTCGAGGTGCTGCACTTCGTCGGCGCCGGCGACCGTTACATCGCCAATCACTTCCTGCGTCATTTCCTCCGGCTGGGGCTTGAGGGCGGCGTGATCGGCGGCGGCGCCGCCATGCTGGTGTTCGGCTTCTCCGAGTCGATCGCCGGCTGGTTTTCCGGTACCCCCGTCGGCGACCAGTTCGCCGCGCTGCTCGGCACCTTCTCGCTGCGGCCATCCGGCTACATCGTGCTTGCGGTCCAGGCCGTGCTGATCGGCGCCATCACCGCGGTGGCCTCGCGCCAGACGCTGTTCGCGACCTTGAACGACGTCGACTAGGGTTGAGATACCGGACTCCACTTCGCCTCAAAACATCCTAAAATCAGTCAGGAAAGGGATCACCGACATCGCATGACCTCGCCGACCGACGATCGATCGCCGAAACTGCCGCGCGGCTGGCTGCGCGCGGCAATCGTGTCGGCGATTGCGCTGGCCTTCGTCGGCGCCGCGGCGGGCTTCGTCGCGTTCCTGTCGCAATTGCGCGGCGCCGAGATCGCACCGAGCCGCAAGGCTGACGGCATCGTGGTCCTGACCGGCGGCTCCTCGCGGGTGTCGGACGCGATGGAGCTGCTCGCCGCCGGCTACGGCAGGCGACTGTTGATCTCCGGCGTGCATCCGACCTCGACGGCGCACGACATCTCCAGGACGTTGCCGGAAAACCAGTCCTTCATGACCTGTTGCGTCGATCTCGACCGCACCGCGCTCTCGACCCGCGGCAACGCGGCGGAGGCGCGGCGCTGGGCCGAAGGGCGCCGCTTCAAGTCGCTGATCGTGGTCACTTCGAACTACCACATGCCGCGCGCGCTGGTGGAATTCTCGCACGCGATGCCCGAGACGGCGCTGATCCCGTTCGCGGTGGTCGGCGAAAAATGGCGCGAGGAGCCGTGGTGGACCTCGCCGTCCACCTTACGGCTGCTGCTGTCGGAATATGTCAAGTACCTCGCGGCCGAGGTCAGGGTGCGGCTGGAGGATTTCGGGATTGACCTTTGGCCCGAGATATCGGAGCAGCCTGCAGGCCGGCAGCCAAAGCGGCCCGCCACCGCCCAGGCCAATTGACACGCCAATTGACATGCCAATTTGAGACGCCAATTGACCGGCAAATTGATGGACCGTCGATGTTCCTGATTTTCCTGCGCTCGCTCGTGTTCAACGTGCTGTTCTATGCCGTGCTGGTGTGTCTTGCGATCGTTGCGCTGCCGACCTTCGCATTGCCGCCACGCGCCATGCTGACGGTCGCCGAATGGTGGGCGAAGGCGACATTGGTCCTGATGCGGGTGGTCTGCAACATCAAGGTGGAATTCCGGGGCACGGAGAAGATTCCGCAGGGGCCGCTGGTGATCGTGGCGAAGCACCAGTCGTTCTGGGAGACCTTCGTGCTGCCGGGCTTCTTCGACCGCCCGATCTTCATCCTCAAGCGTCAGCTGATGCAGATCCCGGTGTTCGGCCAGTTCCTGGTCAAGACCGGCATGATCGCGATCGATCGCAATGCCGGCGTGAAGGCGCTCCTGGACATGACCCGGCGGGCGCGCGAGGCGGTGCGCAGCGGCCGGCAACTCGTGATCTTTCCGGAAGGCACGCGCCGCGCACCCGGGGCGCCGCGGGATTACAAGACCGGCTTTGCGCAGATCTATTCGTCCTGCGGCGTGCCGTGCCTGCCGGTCGCGCTCAATTCCGGCCTGTTCTGGCCCCGCCGCACCTTCATGCGCTATCCCGGCACGCTCGTGGTGGAGTTCCTCGATCCGTTGCCGCCGGGCCTGCCGAAGGACGAGTTTCTCTCCCGCGTGCAGACGGTCATCGAAGATGCGACCGGCCGCCTCGTCGAAGCGGGCCGCAAGGAGCAGGAGCAATTGATCGGCTCGGCGCCGAGCTACGCGCCGACAGGCTAGCGGCTTTCGCGGTCTTCGTTTTGACTCGCGTGCAGGGAATGCGCATCGCCATGCAGCATCAATGCAAGCTGGTGCAGCTGCGTGTCGCGAAAGCCTTCCGCCTCGATCGCCTTCACCGTCGCGGTGACATAGTCGCGGTTGGCGCCCGACTGGCCATGGCCCTGGAGGACATGACGGTGCTGCTCGGCGAGCGAGAGACGGCCGGCATATTGCGCATGGCCGCGGTCGACGACATAGGCGAGCGCGGAGACGCGCTGGCGCGCGTCGTTCTCCAGCCAGACCGAGCGCATCACCTCGCGATAGACCGAGGTGACCTGCTCGCGCGCGCGCAAGTAAGCGACGACCTCGGTGCGGCTTCTTTCAGCGACGCGGAAGGCGATGCCGCGGCAGGCACCACCGCGGTCGAGCCCGAGCACCAGGCCCGGCTTCTCCGGAGTGCCACGATGCACGAAGGAATAGACACAGAGCGCGCGATGCTCGCCGACCAGCCGCGCCGGGACGCGCTCCTCGAAGTCGAAGCCCGGCCGCCACATCAGCGAACCATAGCCGAACACCCAGAGGTCGCCTTTGGCGGTGGTGACGGAGGGGAGGGTGATTTCCGACATTTCGGGCACGGCTACCAGAACCATGTGCCGAAGCGAAGCGAATTCTCCGCCTTTCGCCGCAGCCGCACCACGCTTACATTTGCCTGAATCTGGGATCAAAGGGTCGCCGCATGTCCAATATGACCGTTGCCGCAGGCCGCCGCTCCCGTTGGGGCCTTTTCGTCGCACCCATTCTCGTCGTGATCCTCGCCGTCGCGTGGAGCTGCTTCTGGTTCTATGCGGCTTCGCGGGCCGAAACGGCCGCAGACGCCTGGCGGGCGCAGGAGGCCAAGTCGGGCCGCATCTATGATTGCGCCAAGCGCTCGATCGCCGGCTTCCCGTTCCGCTTCGAGATCCAGTGCTCCGGCGCCAGCGTGTCCCTGGTGTCGCAGAACGCAAGCAAGACGCCGTTCACGGCCAAGCTTGACAACATCCTGGTCGTCGCCCAGGTCTACGATCCCAAGCTCGTGATCGCCGAATTCTCCGCACCCGCGACGCTGACCGACGGCGTCACGCAAAACACCTTCGTGGTGAACTGGAGCAAGGGCCGCAGCAGCGTGGTCGGCCTGCCCTCGGTGCCGGACCGCGCCTCCATCGTGTTCGACGATCCCTCGCTCAACCGCCTCGACGGCAGCGTGCAGGTGCCGCTCGCGCGCGCCAAGCAGGTCGAGCTGCACGGCCGCCTTGCCGACGGCTCGCCGGCCGATCATCCCGTGCTCGAAACCGTGCTTCACGTCGCGCAGGGCAGCATTCAGGGCGTTCATCCCCTGCTCGCCGAGCCGTTCGAGGCGGACACGCGCGCCAGGGTCACCGGCCTCTCCGACCTCACGCCAAAGCCGTGGCCGCAGCGCTTCCGCGAGATGCAGGCTGCCGGCGGTCACATCGAGATCGTGCAGTCGCGGATCCAGCAGGGCGAGATGATCGCGGTCGCGGCCGGCACGCTCGGCCTTTCGGCCAACGGCCGGCTCGACGGCGAATTGCAGATGACGGTGACGGGTCTCGAACGCGTGATCCCCGCGCTCGGCATCGAGAAGATGCTGGAGGAGGGCGTGCCGCAGGCAACGCTCGACCGCGTCGCGCCCGGCGTGAAGTCGCAGGACCTCACCAATCTGTTCGGCGCGCTCGATCGCGCCGTTCCGGGCCTCGGCAAGGTCATCAAGCAGAACGCCAATGCCGGCGTCGCCGCCGGCATCAACTCGATCGGTACCGAGAGCACGCTCGAAGGCAAGAAGGCGCGCAGCTTCCCGCTGAAATTCGTCGACGGCGCCGTGCTGCTCGGCCCGGTCAAGGTCGGCCAGATCCCGCCGCTGTATTGATCATTTTCAGTCTCGTCATTCCGGGGTGATGCGCAGCATCGAACCCGGAATCCATTTCACCGCGTGCGCTGTAGCCCGATGGATTCCGGGCTCACCCTTCGGGCGCCCCGGAATGACGGAAGGCTACGGCTTCTTCAGCGCCGCAAGCGGCCGGCCGAAATCCGGCGCGGCCGAATCCTGGCCGATCTCGACGATGCCGCGGCGGATGGCGCGGGTGCGGGTGAAGTGGTCGAACAGCGCCTCGCCGTCGCCGCGACGGATCGCGCGCGTGAGCTTGGCGAGATCCTCGGTGAAGGTGCCGAGCATCTCCAGCACGGCCTCCTTGTTGGCGAGGAAGACGTCGCGCCACATCGTCGGATCGGAGGCCGCGATGCGGGTGAAATCGCGGAAGCCGCCGGCGGAGAACTTGATGACCTCCGACTCCGTCACCTGCGCCAGCTCGTCGGCGGTGCCGACGATGGTGTAGGCGATCAGATGCGGCAGATGGCTGGTGATGGCGAGCACGAGATCGTGATGATCCGGCGTCATCACCTCGACCTTGGCTCCCATCGCCGCCCAGAACGCGCGCAGGCGATCGGTCGCCGCGGCGTCGACGCCTTCGGGCGGGGTCAGGATGCACCACCGGTTGATGAAGAGCTCGGCGAAACCTGAATCCGGCCCCGAATGCTCGGTGCCCGCCACCGGGTGCGCCGGCACGAAATGAACGGTCTTCGGCAGATGTGGCGCCATGTCCCTGACGATCGCGCCCTTGACCGAGCCGACGTCGGAGACAACAGCACCGGGCTTCAAATGCGCGGCAATCTCCTGCGCCACCGGCCCGCAGGCGCCGACGGGAATGCAGAGGATGACGAGATCGGCATCCTTCACCGCTTCCGCATTGGTCGCCACCACCTTGTCGACGATACCAAGCTCCATCACCCGCGCGCGCGTCTTCTCCGAGCGCGCGGTGGTGACGATCTCGCCAGCCAGGCCCTGGAGCTTCGCAGCGCGCGCGATCGAGCCGCCGATCAGGCCGAAGCCGATCAGCGCGATGCGCTGGAAATGCGCCTGCTCGCTCATTTGCCGGCCAAGAAGTCGCGCAAGGCGTCGACCACGAGGCGGTTGGCCTCCTCGGTGCCGATGGTCATGCGCAGCGAATGCGGCAGGCCGTAGTTCTTCAGGCCGCGCAGCACGAGGCCGCGCCTGGTGAGGAAGGCGTCGGCGTCGTCGGCGGTCCTGCCCTTGTCGGTCGGAAAGTGGATCAGCACGAAATTGGCGACGCTCGGCGTCACCTTCAATCCGAGCTTGCCGATCTCCTCGGTCAGCCAGTTGCGCCAGGTCTCGGTGAATTGCTTCGACATCGCCTGATGCGCGGTGTCCTCGATCGCGGCGACCGCGGCATACATCGCCGGCGTCGACACGTTGAAGGGGCCGCGGATGCGGTTGACGGCGTCGATGATGTGCTCGGGGCCGAACATCCAGCCGATACGCAGCGCAGCGAGGCCGTGGATCTTGGAGAAGGTGTGGGTCACCACCGTGTTCTCGGTGGTGGCGACGAGCTCGATCCCCATCTCGTAGTCGTTGCGCGAGACGTAGTCGCAATAGGCGGCGTCCAGCACCAGCAGCACGTGCGAGGGCAGGCCGGCGCGCAGCCGCTTGACCTCGTCGAACGGGATGTAAGTGCCGGTCGGGTTGTTGGGGTTGGCGAGCCAGACCAGCTTGGTCTTCGGCGTCACCGCCTTGAGGATGGCATCGACGTCGCAGGTGAGATCCTTCTCCTGCGCGATGACGTTCTTGGCGCCGACCGCCATGGTCGCGATCGGGTAGACCAGGAAGCCGTGCGTCGTAGAGATCGCCTCGTCGCCGTGGCTGAGATAGGTGTGGGCGAGCAGATTGAGGATCTCGTCCGAGCCGGCGCCGCAGATGATGCGGTTGGGATCGAGCCCGAAGGAGCGGCCGATCGCCTCGCGCAGCACGCGCGAGGTGCCTTCCGGATAGTCTTCCAGGTGGTCCGCCACGCGCTTGAACGCCTCGATCGCCATGGGCGAGGGCCCGAACGGCGTCTCGTTGGCGGACAGCTTGAAGACCTTGCGGCCCGGTTCGGCGACCGGGCTCTTGCCGGGCGTATAGGGCGCAATATCGAGAATGCCGGGATTCGGCACGGGGCGGGACATCTTGAACTCCGAAAATGGCAGGGCGTGGTGCGCGGTTTACGATTTCGCCCCGGTCGGGGGCACCGTATAGCGCGTTGCGTGGCTGCCGACGAGGGCCACGGAGCGCACGGAGGCCCCCGCCTCGATCAGGGCAGCCCTGATCTTGTCGATACTGGTCGCGCTTGTGACCGAGACCAGCAGCGCTGCGCCGTCGAAGGCGGTATCGGGCACCGCCACGATCTCGGCGAGCGGCGACAGCGCGCGCGCGACCTCGGCGTTCCACCCGGAGACGCGCACGCTGAAGGTCTCGACCTCGGTCACCAAAGCGCTGTCGGCGACGCGCGAGATCGCGAAGACCGGCAATGCGGCGGGATGGTCGGCGCGTTCGATGAAAGGCATTCGCGCGATGATCTTCGGCGCGCCCTCCGCTTCCAGCTCCAGCCACCACGGCGTGCGGCTCGAGGTCGCCGAGACCAGTGCCAGGTCACCCCTGGATTTTGCCGCCGCTTCCACCGCGGCCTGCGCGCTGAAATGCGCGACGTAAGGCACGGTGAAGCCGAAATGGAAGCGCGCAGAATCGCGCATCGCCGGCTCGCTCACCGAGACGTCGGCATGCACGGAGAACGGCGCCTGCACATAGGTGAAGGTCGAGATGATGACGCGCCAGATGCTTTCGACCGTGTCGAGCGGCAGGATGCCGCGATGGCGCCGCACGAGGTCGCGCATCATCGCGGCCTCGCGCGCGGGCCGGAACGCCGAGCCGACCTCCTGGGTCTGCTTCACCTGGATCAGGCGGTCGATGATGTCGCCGCGCTGCATCAGCAGGCGATGCATGCCCTCGTCGATCGCGTCGATCTCCTTGCGCAGTTCCTGCAGCGATGGCGGCGCGGGCGGACGTTGGGACATGTCTGGCTGTCGATCGTTTCGAATGGGGAATGTCCTGATTAGGCAGTCGGGGCGGCGAAAGCAAAGAGAAATGACGTCCTTCTCCTTCGACGCGGCAGGGGCGAATTGAGCCGATCCGGGCCGCGACTTGACGAAAACCGCCCAAGACGGTAGCTTTTGCCCGTTCTGTGGTCATTTGAGCCGGCCGGCTTGCAGCCACGTTAAAAAACTCGCTAAACAGGCCGGGGACGCTTCCGATCCCGGCCGAACCTATCGTTCAGGCCGGGTTTTTCATGGCCTGATGCAAGTGGCGATCAAGCGTTTGATCGCAAACGAGGTCGATGGTCAGATGGGTGGCGTCAAGTCGATACCGAGTCCTGCGATCAGCGCCGACGAGCGGTCGCATGAGGTGGATCATCCGAGCTCGCAGGTTGCGCATTTCGGCGCCGACCAGCCGCTGCGGCTCGATTGCGGCGTCGATCTCTCACCGTTCCAGATCGCCTACCAGACCTATGGCGAGCTCAATGCCGATCGCTCCAACGCGGTCCTGATCTGCCATGCCCTGACCGGCGATCAGCATGTCGCCAATGTCCATCCCGTCACCGGCAAGCCGGGCTGGTGGGAGACGCTGGTCGGCCCCGGTCGGCCCATCGACCCCAAGCACTACTTCATCATCTGCTCCAACGTGATCGGCGGCTGCATGGGCTCGACCGGGCCGGCGTCGATCAATCCCGCCACCGGCAAGGTCTGGGGGCTCGATTTTCCCGTCATCACCATCCCCGACATGGTGCGCGCGCAGGCGATGCTGATCGACCGGCTCGGCATCGACACGCTGTTCGCGGTCGTCGGCGGCTCGATGGGCGGCATGCAGGTGCTGCAATGGACTGCGGCCTATCCTAGCCGCGTGTACTCCGCGCTGGCGATCGCCTGCGCAACGCGGCACTCGGCGCAGAACATCGCCTTCCACGAGCTCGGCCGCCAGGCCGTGATGGCCGATCCCGATTGGCACGGCGGCGGCTATGCCGATCACGGCATCCATCCGCATCGCGGGCTCGCGGTGGCGCGCATGGCGGCGCACATCACCTATCTCTCCGACGCGGCGCTGCATCGCAAGTTCGGCCGGCGCATGCAGGATCGCGAGCTGCCGACCTTTTCGTTCGACGCCGACTTCCAGGTCGAATCCTATCTGCGCTACCAGGGCTCCTCCTTCGTCGAGCGCTTCGATGCCAACTCCTATCTCTATCTGACGCGCGCGATGGACTATTTCGACATCGCGGCCGACCATGGCGGGGTGCTGGCGAAAGCGTTCGCCGACATCAAGACCCGCTTCTGCGTCGTCTCCTTCACCAGCGACTGGCTGTTTCCGACCTCGGAATCGCGCGCGCTGGTGCATGCGCTGAACGCCTCGAGCGCGCGCGTGTCGTTCGCGGAGATCGAGACCGATCGCGGACACGACGCCTTCCTGCTCGACGTGCCCGAATTCTTCGACATCTCCCGCGCCTTCCTGCAATCGGCCGGCAAGGCGCGCGGGCTCACCGGCAGGAAGGACGGCTAGCGATGTCTGTACAGGAAGTGCTGCCGCTCGGCGGCCTTGCGGCGGGGCAGCCCGGCCAGTTTCGCGCCGATCACCTGCTGGTCGCCGAGATGGTCAAGCCGGGCTCGAAGGTGCTCGATGTCGGCTGCGGCGAGGGCGATCTGTTGCAGCTGCTGGAGACGCGCGGCATCGACGGCCGCGGCATCGAGCTGTCGCGCGAGGGCGTCAACCGCTGCGTCGCCAAGGGTCTTGCGGTGGTGCAGGGCGACGCCGACACCGACCTAGTCAACTATCCGGATGACGCCTTCGACTATGTGATCCTGTCGCAGACGCTGCAGGCGACGCGGCAGCCGCGCGTGGTGCTGGAGAATCTGCTGCGCATCGGCCGAAGAGCCATCGTCTCGTTCCCGAATTTCGGGTTCTGGAAGATGCGGCTCCAGCTCCTGGTCGGCGGCCACATGCCGCGCACCGAGAACCTGCCGGCGACCTGGTACGACACCGCCAACATCCATTTCTGCACCATCAAGGATTTCGTGCAGCTCTGCGCCGAGATCAACGTCAAGATGGAACGTTCGGTGGCGCTCGATCTCTACGGCCGCCCGGTGCCGCTGAACCTGCCCTGGTGGGTGTGGAACATGTTCGGCGAGCAGGCGGTGTTTCTGCTGAGCCGGGGTGGGGGCAAGTAGTCTCTCTTCGTCATTCCGGGGCGATGCGAAGCATCGAGCTAGGATGCGCAATTGCGCATCCGAGAATCCATCGTGCGACAGCGTTTGCGGCCTGATGGATTCCGGGCCTGCGCCTTCGGCGCATCCCGGAATGACAGCTAGTGTGGGACCAGCGAGCGCGGATCCCGCGCCGGCCAGCGCCCCGCCTCCACCAGCGTCACGAACCGCTCGACGCTTTCATTGAACAGCGCGGGCTCTTCGAGATTGAGCACGTGGCCTGACTTCGGAAACATCGCCAGCCCCGCTGCGGGAAGGTGCTTCTTCACGAACAGGCTCGGGCCCACGCACGGATCGTCCTCGTCGCCGCAGATGATCAGTGCCGGCGTCGTCGCCTTCCTGATCGCATCCGTCATCGTGTAGATCGAGGGACGGCCGCCCTGGAAGCCGCGCATCGTGCGCGCCGAACCCTTGGCATCGTGACGTGCCAGCGCGGCATAGAAATCGGCGTGGCCGCGCGGATCTTTCACCAGGAACGGAATCCGGCTCGGCGCCTCGCGCGTGACTTTGGCGACCTCTTGCGAGCCCAGCGTCTCGAACTGCTCGGCATTGGCGCGGCACTGCTGGCGCCAGGCTTCCAAATTCTCCAGCTCCGAACCCGAGCCGACGCCGGCCAGCGTCATCGACAGCGCGCGCTGCGGCGCGTTCAATCCGATCTGCAGCGACGAATAGGCGCCCATCGACAGGCCGACGAGATGCGCGCGCTCGATTCCGAGATGATCGAGCACCGCGAGCGCATCGCTATAGAAATGCGTGTAGCTGTAGACCTCGCCCTCGGGCACGTCCGACGGCGTGTAGCCGCGCGCCGAATAGGTGATGCAGCGGTGGCCGCGCGAGAAGTAACGCATTTGCGGCTCCCAATTGGTGTAGTCGGCCGCGAACTCGTGCAGAAAAATGATTGGCGTTCCCTGACCCGCCTCTTCGAAATAGATGCGGACGTCGTCCCTGGTCTTGGCGTGGGGCATTAACCGTTTCCCTCTGTTCAAGCCGTCTTTGCAGGATCGCAGTTAATGCTGTTGTCCGCAATGCGGCAGCATCGACCAGTGTCGGCGCAAAATCATCGCAGCTATTCGCGGGCTACCCGCGTCTTTTTCTCGCCACATCGGGCGGCTTAACGGCCGGACGGATGTCGGCTCTTGCACGGGCCGGCGGGAAGTGGGGTGTCAACGAAGGATGAAGAATGTTTGAGTTGTTTGCGTCTCGCCTGTCGCGTTGTGTTGTTGCGCTGGCGATCTTCTCCGCGGCTCTTGCCGCATTCGGTTCTCCGGTCTCAGCGCGGCCGCATCATCGTCATAGCGCAGAGCGGCACGCTCACGTGCACCACGCCAGACATCATCATCACCGCCACCATGCACGCAGTTCGCGCTTCGAGCGCAGCGCTGCGCAGCTTCAGGCGGGCGGGTTCGGCGACACTTTTGCCAGCTATGATCCGAACACCAATAGCCCCGGCGCTGCCATGAGCGGCAATGGTGGAACGATCATCACCGGTGGCGGTCGAATGGTCACGCGCGCAAGCCGTCGCGCGGCGATGAGCGCGAACGGCGGCATGGCGAATGACGCCACGAGCAGCGGTGGCTTTGGCGGCGGATCGGGCCTCGTCTCCGAGGCGCGGCGCTACATCGGCGGCAATCCGACCGGGCGCGGCAGGCTGTGGTGCGCGCGCTTCATGAACATGGTGCTGGAGCATACCGGTCATAAGGGCACCGGATCGGACATGGCGAGTTCGTTTGCGCGCTACGGCACGCGCGTCTCCGGTCCGCAGGTCGGCGCCATCGCGGTGATGTCACGCGGTCGCCGCGGCGGCCATGTCGGCATCGTCACCGGCATCGATGCGCAGGGCAATCCGATCATGATCTCCGGCAACAACGGCAACCGCGTCCGCGAGGCGCCGGTCTCGCGCGGGAAGATCTATGCGTATGTGATGCCGAATTGAGGTGACGACAGCGACGGTCTCGTAGGGTGGGCAAAGGCGCACTTGCGCCGTGCCCACCATTTCGTTCGGTCGCTGAAATTGCGTGGGCACGCTTCGCTTTGCCCACCCTACGGCAGCGGCGCAAGCTCACAGCAGCTTCGGCTGCTCCACGATGATCGCATCGCCCACGCCGATCTCGCCGCCTTCGATCACCTCGGCATAGATGCCGCAGTCCATGTGGCCGAGATGGCGCGAGAGCGTCGGCGGGATCTCGAGGTCGCGCTTGGCCGTCACCGGGTCCACATTGGTGGCGGGGCAGCGGACGATGCGCTTGACCACCTTCAGCCGCGCCTGTCCGATCGCAAGCGTCTGGCCGACGAGATCGAGCTCCGACCAGGCCGGCCAGCCCTTCACGTAGAGATTGGCGCGGAAGCGCAGCGGATGCACCGCGGTGCCGCCCAGCATGGCCTCGATGGCGCGGACACTGCCGAGATTGATGATGGAGACCACCTTGCGGGCGACGTCGGAGAAGCTGTGGTCGCGGCCGGACAGCAATTTCGGCGGGCCCTTGAGTTCCGGCTGAAAGTTCTCCGCGACGTAGCGCTCGATGGCCGCCCGCCCAGCCGCGGTCTCCAGGTCC
The DNA here is from genome assembly GCF_024585125.1 of Bradyrhizobium sp. WBOS08. Taxonomy (NCBI): domain Bacteria; kingdom Pseudomonadati; phylum Pseudomonadota; class Alphaproteobacteria; order Hyphomicrobiales; family Nitrobacteraceae; genus Bradyrhizobium; species Bradyrhizobium sp. WBOS08. The sequence goes on from NZ_CP028988.1 coordinate 3,236,603, forward strand.
CCGCTGGCCACGACCTGACCGCCCCTGCGTATGGTCAGGACATTGCTGGCGTCGTCGAAATGGCTGTCGAGCTCGGCCAGCCGCTCATTGCGTGCCAGCATCAGGAACTGGATCTTCGGCTTCCATTCGGGCGCTTCAGGATCGAAACCGCTCGGACCGTTCTCGATGGCGTAGCGGCGGTCGGCGGGCAGGGTCTGGCCCGGTCGCAAGGGAACGCGGCGCAGCGGCTCCGGCGTCAGGCCCTTGACCGGGTAGCGGTAGAGGCCGGTGATCTCGGCGGTCTGGCTGGCTGTCATGCCGTTACTTAGAGGATTCGGCCGGCCGGCGCCAAGCAGCCGAGAAGCGCACGAAATTGTGAACGCGCCTCTTTCGTTCCGCCGGACCGCTGCCCACATCTGCCTCAGGCCGGCGCCAAGCCGGCAAAAGACCACCGTTCCCGCTTGAGACTCCTCAATGCGGGCAGTCGAAACCCAATGAAGATGCCGTATTGGGGTGCCTCAGAGGGCCCCAAGGGCAGGCCGAGGGACAGAAAAGATGAATATCGAGAAATATACCGAACGCTCCAGGGGCTTCATCCAGTCCGCGCAGTCGCTCGCGATGCGCGAGGGGCATCAGCAGTTTTCGACCTTGCACATGCTGAAGGTCCTGCTGGACGACAATGAGGGATTGGCTTCCGGCCTGATCGACCGCGCCGGCGGCAATTCCCGTGCAATCCTGAAGGCGACCGAGGACGCCCTCGGCAAGGTGCCGAAGGTTTCCGGCGGCGGCGCCGGCCAGATTTACCTCGCACCCGAGCTCGCCCGCACCTTCGACGCCGCCGAGAAGGCCGGCGAGAAGGCCGGCGACAGCTTCGTCACCGTCGAGCGGCTGCTGCTCGGCCTGACGTTGGAGAAGTCCAGCGAAGCCGGCACGATTCTGAACAAGGGCGGCGTCACCCCGCAGAACCTCAACGCAGCGATCGAGGCGTTGCGCAAGGGCCGTACCGCGGACTCGGCGACCGCCGAGAACGCCTATGATGCGCTCAAGAAATATGCCCGCGACCTGACCCAGGCGGCGCGCGACGGCAAGCTCGATCCGGTCATCGGCCGCGACGAGGAGATCCGCCGCACCATTCAGGTGCTGTCGCGGCGGACCAAGAACAATCCCGTCCTGATCGGCGAGCCCGGCGTCGGCAAGACCGCCATCGCCGAAGGCCTCGCGCTGCGCATCGTCAATGGCGACGTGCCCGAGAGCCTGAAGGACAAGAAGTTGCTGTCGCTCGACCTCGGCGCGCTGATCGCCGGTGCGAAATATCGCGGTGAGTTCGAGGAGCGGCTGAAGGCCGTGCTCCAGGAGGTGACCGGGAGCGAGGGCACCTTCATCCTGTTCATCGACGAGATGCACACGCTGATCGGCGCCGGCAAGGGCGACGGCGCGATGGACGCCTCCAACCTGCTCAAGCCGGCGCTCGCGCGCGGCGAGCTGCATTGCATCGGCGCGACCACGCTCGACGAGTATCAGAAGCACGTCGAGAAGGATGCGGCGCTGGCGCGGCGCTTCCAGCCGATTTTCGTCAGCGAGCCATCGGTCGAGGACACCATCTCGATCCTGCGCGGGCTGAAGGACAAGTACGAGCAGCACCACGGCGTGCGGATCACCGATTCCGCGCTGGTCGCGGCGACGACCCTGTCCAACCGCTACATCACCGATCGCTTCCTGCCCGACAAGGCGATCGACCTCATGGACGAGGCCGCCGCCCGGCTGAAGATGCAGGTCGATTCCAAGCCGGAAGAGCTGGATTCGCTCGACCGCGAGATCATCCGGCTCAAGATTGAGCAGGAAGCGCTGAAGAAGGAAACCGATCCCGGCTCCAAGTCCAGGCTCCAGACGCTGGAGAAGGACCTGGCCGAGCTCGAGGAGAAGTCGGCTGCGCTGACGTCGCGCTGGAGCGCGGAGAAGAACAAGCTCTCCGACGCCCAGAAGCTGAAGGCCGAACTCGACGGTCTGCGCGTCGAACTCGCCAACGCGCAGCGGCGCGGCGAATTCCAGAAGGCGGGCGAGCTGGCCTATGGCAGCATTCCGCAACTGGAGAAGCAGCTTGCCGATATCGAAGCCAAGGAGAACGCCGGCGAGATGGTGGAGGAGGCGGTCACCGCCAACCACATCGCGCAGGTGGTCTCGCGCTGGACCGGCGTGCCCGTCGACAAGATGCTGGAAGGCGAGAAGGAGAAGCTCCTCAAGATGGAGGAGCAGTTGGGGCAACGCGTCGTCGGCCAGGCCGAGGCCGTGCGTGCAGTCGCAACCGCCGTCCGCCGCTCGCGCGCAGGCTTGCAGGACCCGAACCGCCCCACCGGCTCGTTCATGTTCTTAGGCCCGACCGGCGTCGGCAAGACCGAGCTCACGAAAGCCTTGGCGGAATACCTGTTCAACGACGAGACCGCGATGGTCCGCCTCGACATGTCCGAGTACATGGAGAAGCACTCGGTCTCGCGGCTGATCGGCGCGCCTCCGGGCTATGTCGGCTATGACGAGGGTGGTGCGCTCACCGAAGCGGTTCGGCGCCGGCCTTACCAGGTCGTGCTGTTCGACGAGATCGAGAAGGCGCATCCCGATGTCTTCAACGTCCTGTTGCAGGTGCTCGACGATGGCCGCCTGACCGACGGCCAGGGCCGCACCGTCGACTTCCGCAACACGCTGATCATCATGACCTCGAACCTCGGTTCGGAATTCCTGGTGAACCAGCCGGAGGGCGAGGACACCTCGGCCGTGCGCGATCAGGTGATGGGAATGGTGCGCGGACATTTCCGCCCCGAATTCCTCAACCGCGTCGACGAGATCATCCTGTTCCACCGCCTGCAGCGCAGCGAGATGGGCCGGATCGTCGAGATCCAGTTCGCGCGGCTGCAGAAGCTGCTGACCGATCGCAAGATCACGCTGACGCTCGACGCGGCCGGCCGCGACTGGCTCGCCGCCAAGGGCTGGGATCCCGCCTACGGCGCACGTCCGCTGAAGCGCGTCATCCAGCGCCACCTGCAGGACCCGCTGGCCGAGATGATCCTCGCCGGCGACGTCAGGGACGGCGACAGCGTTGCGATCTCGTCCGAAGGCAACGTGCTGACCTTCAACGGCAAGGCGCCGCAGACCGCGGAGATTACGCAGTTCGACGCGCCGGTGGCGAAGCGCAAGCTGAACTGAGGGTTGGCGTTCGAAAGCAACCAGATGCCCCGGAGAGGCCGACCTCTCCGGGGCGCTTGACGGGTCAGACCGCCCGCCGGCTAGCTAACCGAGTGCTGACGCGGAGCCGGGATCGACAGGGTCCTGCTCCTGGTCGTCTTCATCGAGATCAGAGAGAATATCGACGAGCTCGCGAACGCGGCCCTGCGCCAGCGGCCGCAAATCGTTGATCATCGGCTCGTCGTTGGCGAGCCAGGCCCTGGCTTCTGCAAACTCCTCGGCGGTTGCGCCGGTTCCGATAATCCGGGCAATGGTGACATCGTCTGCGCCGTCTACCGCCTTGGCGACATCGTCGCGTGAGAGGTGCGTCATGGGCAGCCCTCCTGCTGTCGGCTTCGTCAGCGTCCAACCGAGAACCGGCCCACCGGTTCCCGGCCAACGCGTGCAACCCAAGGCTACTTCTTGGCGGCCTTGTAGATGGCGTTATCGACGTCCGAGCTGAAGTAGATGACGCCCGACGCTCCGACTGCAACACCCGTCGGAATATTGCTCGGCAATCCGCCGGGCGTACCCGGGAGGCCGATCGGGAGGTTGGCTGCGATCTCCGTCACCGTGCCGCTGTCCGGCGCGATCGCGATCAGCCGCTTGGCGCCGACTTCCGCCACGATCAATTGGCCATCGGGATTGCGCGCGATGCCTTCCGGCATTTTCAGCTCCTTGGCGAGCACCGTCTTCCCGCCCTTGCTGTCGATCCGGGACACCGTGCCGGCAAAGGCCTCGGTGACGTAGACCTCGTCGGTCTTGCCGCGGACGAGCCCGACCGGGCCTTCGAGGTCACCGATCAGCGTGGTGCGATCCTTGCCGTGCTCGCCGCTCACCTTGACCAGCGATTTAGTGCCGAGCTCGGCGACCAGGATGCTGCCGTCCGCGAGCACGATGGCGTCGTGCGGCGCCTTGAAGCCGTGCAGCATGTCGCGTGTGGTGCCGGTCTTGGCGTCGATCACCTGCACCGTGCCGGTGAACCAGCTCGACAGCACCACGTCGTTGCCGTGCGCCGTCGCGCTCATCGGATATTCGAGCGTCGTGCCCGCGGCGTGCATGCGCGCCTTCTCGGTGACCTCGCCGGTCGCCCCATTCACCGTGCGGTAGGCGAACACGTCGGCGACGTGGATCGTATCCTTGCCGTTCTCGCTAGTGACGCCGATGCCGCCGGGCAAAGCCAGCTTGCCGATGATGATCTGCCTGGCCTGGCCGGTCGCGGGATCGACCTCCTGAATGCCGTTGTCGGCCATGTTGGAGACGTAGATGCGGTCCTTGGCGTCGATGGCGAGATTGTCCAGCGACGGCTTCAATTGCGCGACAATGGTCTTGCCGCCCGATTTGGGATCGACCCGGACGAGCTGGCCGAGCGCGGTGTCGATCACGAACAGGTTGCCCTTGGAATCGAAGTTCACCGCGGCCGGGATCTTGAAGCCCTCGGCGACGACGGTCAGTTCGGCCTTGTCGACGTCGACCTTGGCGACCTGGCCCTTGAACCAGAGCGGACCGTAGAGCTTGTCGTCGGGACCGAACTCGAAGCCGTTGAGGCCGCCCATCTTCTCCATGATCTGGCGCGGCGGCTTCACACCCTCGACGTCGATCTCGTAGAGCGTATCGCCGAGGAAAACGGTGGTGGCGTAAAGCCTGCCGTCCTTGCGAAAGGCGAGCGAGTTGATGCCGGGAAGGCCGCTCGCGAGCTTCTTGATCGGGCCGTCACCCTTTCGGGAATAGAGATCGCCGGTCAAGAATCCGGTCCAGGCCATGGTGCCGTCAGGCGCGAACGCGATGTCGTCGGCCATGCCGATCGGAGAAGGTATTGCAACCTTGGCGGTACCGCCCGAGATGTCGACCTCGTAGAGCGCCGCGCCGGCGACGCTGCCGGCAAACAGATGGCCGGCCTTGTCGACACCGAGGCCGTGCACGCCATGGAATGCGGAGCCGGGCACGAGTTTTGTCACTTCCCAACCGTCGGCTGACGCGCTCGACGCGGTGAAAAATGCAGCGACGAAGGCTGCGCAGGCGAGCCTGTTGTTCATGGCGAGACCTCCCGTTTTTTGGAAAGTATTCGCCGCTCACGCCGCTTTGGCAAACGAAACTTGACGTTGTGACGCTGCCACGCGGCCTCGCTGCGCAGCGTCTGTGTTTGAAATTCTGTTTGAAAATGTCCGGCCGATAACGGCCGATGCCGGCTTAGCGGTTGGTGACTTACCGGTTAGTGACCTGCAGCGGGCCGCCGGTGGCGTCCGACATGCGCGCGATGGCGCCGCCGCGGCCGCTCATCATGCCCTCGAGCCGGTCGCGCTCCTTCTCGAAGCTTGCCAGCATCGGGCCCTCGAGCGACCGGCCGCGCGGCAGCTTCACGCGCATCGGGTCGACGAAGCGGCCGTTGACCAGGATCTCGTAATGGACATGCGGGCCGGTCGACTGGCCGGTCGAGCCGACGAAGCCGATCACCTGGCCCTGGCGCACCTTCTTGCCCGCCTCCATGCCCTTGGCGAAGGCCGACATGTGACCGTAGGCGGTCTCGTAGCCGTTGGAATGCTTGATGCGGATGTACTTGCCGTAGCCGCCCTCGGGGCCGGCCTTCTCGATCACGCCGTTGCCGGAGGCGAAGATCGGGGTGCCGTAGGCGGTGGCCCAGTCGACGCCGGTGTGCATCTTCACATAGCCGAGGATCGGGTGGCGGCGGCCGCCGAAGCCGGAGCGCATGATGGCGTTGTTGATCGGCTTCCTGACCAGGAACTTCTTCGCGCTCTTGCCGGTCTCGTCGTAATAATCGACGACGCCGTCGTCGGGACTCTGGTAGCGGTAGTATTTCTTGGTCTCGCCGCCGACGGTGAGGGAGGCGAACAGCACGTCGTTCTTTTCGATCGAGGTCACGCCCTCGTCTTCGCCGGCGTAGAACACGTCGAAGGAATCGCCCGGCTGCACCTTGCGCTGGAAGTCGACGTCGTAGGAGTAGATCTTGATCATGTCCTCGATGACCGGCATCGGCACCTTGTTGCGCATCGCGGTCTCGTAGATGCTCTGGTACAGCCGCACGCCGGAGCCGTCATCCTCGTCATCGTCGTCGCTGCTGGCGCTCGCCGCGGCGTCGGCGGCAGTGTTCATGCTGGAGACGTCGACCGCGACGTATCTGCCGAGATCGGACAGCGCCGCGATCGCCTCGACCTTGGTCTCGTTGGCGACGACGACGCGGTAGGGCTGGAGGCGGGCGCCGGGACTTGCGGGCGCCATCAGGATGCGGAGCTTCTCGCCCTCCTTGAGGCCGCCGTCGCGGCCGCGGGGCCCGAGCGTCGCGGTGATCGCCTTGATCTCCTCGGGCGTGGCGCCGAGATCGCGCAGCACGCCGGCGACGCTGTCGCCCTTCTTGACCAGATGGATGCGTTCGCCGTTGGGATTGCCGCCGGTGATCTGCTCCTTGGTCTTGGGCAGCAACGTGACGTTTTCCGGCACCACGCGCGTCTCGAAGCCGGCATAGGGATCGGACGGCGAGGCTTCGGCGGCGTAGGCGGTCCTGATGTCGGAGGGGCCGGTCGCGCCGGAGATGTCGGCGGCGGCATTGGCGAGCGAGGCGTAGCGCACCCCGCCATTGCCGCGCCAATTGGCGGCGTCGCGGACCCGCATCAGGATGTCGTCGAGCGCCACCACCGCGGAAATCTTCGCCTTCGGCAGCACCGGCGACAGGTCCTTGGTGACGAAGGAGACCTCCGCGTCGGGCTCGACGGCTTCCGGATTGTTCGGGTCTTCCGCGGCCGCCTTCGGATCGGAGCCGACATCGGTGAGCAGGCGCTGGGCGTTGAACGGCGGAATTTTCGCCGACAGATCGCTCGTCGTCATCGACAAATTGCCGGCGATGCGAACGAACGGGCGCACCCGCATCACGTCGCGGTTGCCGACGCGGGCGACCGTGGAGACGCGCACGATGTTGCGGGACGCCGTGGATTCGCTCGGTGGCGGCAGGCGGTCGCTCTTGTGCAGCGTGGCGGCGCGGTCGGCGGCACCGAAGGCGCCGCGCAGCGCGCCCTCGACCCGCTCCGGCACCTTGGCGAAGGTCATCTCGCCGTCGAGAGATGCGAAAACGGCGCCGCCGATCAGGGCTGCGCCGCAGAGTCCGGTCAAGATCGTGCCGCTGAACCATTGCACGGAGACGCGGCGGCGGTCGATCACGGCGGCTTCAGAACCGTCGACCGACAGCGGCGGCTCGTGGCCGAGATCGATGATCCCGGTCTCACGCCCGTAAGCGCCGCGTGACGTCCTGTGGTTCACTCAAGTCCCCCAATCAACGACCCAAGAAGCCTGGTCCCGAACCTCGTCCTCGTCGCCCTCTTGAAGGGGCATCGCCGGAAAAGGCAAGCCGCACAGGCGCCCGCGCTCAGAAGGCCCCCGACGGGGACCGGCCGAAATTACGAACAGCTGGACGGAAAAAGCTCTCTCGATGTCTCTCGAATGTCCGGGGAAGGCCGCGTCATCTGCAAGATCGCCTTCCTCTGACCCCATGAAAACCGCCGGCAGCCCCCACTGGCATCCCCGCGATTCAAGCTTGTCTACTACCAGAACGCCGCGGGATTGTGGCTCAAGTACGGCGCCTGTCATGGAAAAAGTTTCCTGAATGGGCGGTCGCCGGCGACCGCGCCGAGGGGGCGCGGCAAGCCGCCCCCGGAGCCCTTCCCGGGGCCCGTGGAGGCCAAACTTTTTTTCAGATTTTTCGCCGGACCGCGCCGGTCGGGCTCTTTGCGGCCCGTCTAACTGGCTGGAAACGTGTAATTATTTTCCCCGATCCACTGTGCGACGATTTGTTGACGATTGGCGTTGACAGCCCGGAAGGTGGGGCCTATAACCCCAACCACTGAGCGCGGCGCCGCCGGGTCACTGACCAAGGCGAGCGAACGCGCCACTGATGCTCCTCACCTTGTTGAGTGACACAACAGCCGACACAAGTCGGTTGGAGTTCATCCATCGTCGGTGAGGGTGTCGGAACCCTTCCCACCTAGGGAAGGTTGGGGCCTCCTGGTCCCGGGCTGTTTGACAAGTGAAGATGAAGAAAGAGAAACGTGGACGGCGGAGTCCTTGCGGGTCTCGCTTCTGGAAAGCTTCGGCTTTTCTGATCGAGACCGGACGAAAGACTTCGGCGGTACACGTTTCAAAGGTTACACCATCGTTGCCAGCGATGTGAATCGCAGGCAGCTCGTCGATTTCGGTCGACGAAAAATGGTGGGACCTCGTCAAACGTTGTGATCAGCCGGTTCAAAGTTCAAGTCCAACTTGAGAGTTTGATCCTGGCTCAGAGCGAACGCTGGCGGCAGGCTTAACACATGCAAGTCGAGCGGGCGTAGCAATACGTCAGCGGCAGACGGGTGAGTAACGCGTGGGAACGTACCTTTTGGTTCGGAACAACACAGGGAAACTTGTGCTAATACCGGATAAGCCCTTACGGGGAAAGATTTATCGCCGAAAGATCGGCCCGCGTCTGATTAGCTAGTTGGTAGGGTAATGGCCTACCAAGGCGACGATCAGTAGCTGGTCTGAGAGGATGATCAGCCACATTGGGACTGAGACACGGCCCAAACTCCTACGGGAGGCAGCAGTGGGGAATATTGGACAATGGGGGCAACCCTGATCCAGCCATGCCGCGTGAGTGATGAAGGCCCTAGGGTTGTAAAGCTCTTTTGTGCGGGAAGATAATGACGGTACCGCAAGAATAAGCCCCGGCTAACTTCGTGCCAGCAGCCGCGGTAATACGAAGGGGGCTAGCGTTGCTCGGAATCACTGGGCGTAAAGGGTGCGTAGGCGGGTCTTTAAGTCAGGGGTGAAATCCTGGAGCTCAACTCCAGAACTGCCTTTGATACTGAAGATCTTGAGTTCGGGAGAGGTGAGTGGAACTGCGAGTGTAGAGGTGAAATTCGTAGATATTCGCAAGAACACCAGTGGCGAAGGCGGCTCACTGGCCCGATACTGACGCTGAGGCACGAAAGCGTGGGGAGCAAACAGGATTAGATACCCTGGTAGTCCACGCCGTAAACGATGAATGCCAGCCGTTAGTGGGTTTACTCACTAGTGGCGCAGCTAACGCTTTAAGCATTCCGCCTGGGGAGTACGGTCGCAAGATTAAAACTCAAAGGAATTGACGGGGGCCCGCACAAGCGGTGGAGCATGTGGTTTAATTCGACGCAACGCGCAGAACCTTACCAGCCCTTGACATGTCCAGGACCGGTCGCAGAGATGTGACCCTCTCTTCGGAGCCTGGAGCACAGGTGCTGCATGGCTGTCGTCAGCTCGTGTCGTGAGATGTTGGGTTAAGTCCCGCAACGAGCGCAACCCCCGTCCTTAGTTGCTACCATTTAGTTGAGCACTCTAAGGAGACTGCCGGTGATAAGCCGCGAGGAAGGTGGGGATGACGTCAAGTCCTCATGGCCCTTACGGGCTGGGCTACACACGTGCTACAATGGCGGTGACAATGGGATGCTAAGGGGCGACCCTTCGCAAATCTCAAAAAGCCGTCTCAGTTCGGATTGGGCTCTGCAACTCGAGCCCATGAAGTTGGAATCGCTAGTAATCGTGGATCAGCACGCCACGGTGAATACGTTCCCGGGCCTTGTACACACCGCCCGTCACACCATGGGAGTTGGTTTTACCTGAAGACGGTGCGCTAACCCGCAAGGGAGGCAGCCGGCCACGGTAGGGTCAGCGACTGGGGTGAAGTCGTAACAAGGTAGCCGTAGGGGAACCTGCGGCTGGATCACCTCCTTTCTAAGGATGGTTCTTCAGAAGCTTGCTTCTATCGAACCGTTTTAGAAACATCAGTGGCCAACAGATCGCCAGATCGTTGAGCTGCATTGGCGGGATTTCGCCGTCTACGTTTCTCTTTCTTCGCGGACGAACACGCGCTGGGGCTGCAGGCTTGCAGAATCCCTGGTCCTTAACAGGATAAGCGTTAGGGGCTTGTAGCTCAGTTGGTTAGAGCGCGCGCTTGATAAGCGTGAGGTCGGAAGTTCAAGTCTTCCCAGGCCCACCACGCTTCGCCGGTGGCTTCGCGTGGCACCGCCACGCAAGACATGAAGCGAAGCGTGTCCGGCATAGCCCGAAGGGCGACGTCGGACTTTTGAGAGGCGCTTCGTCTTCTGGTTACGGGGCCATAGCTCAGCTGGGAGAGCGCGTGCTTTGCAAGCATGAGGTCGTCGGTTCGATCCCGTCTGGCTCCACCAGATGGTTTGATCACCGAGATCTTGTACCGTCGTCCGCGAAACATCACTTCGCATCCTGCTAGTCTGGATAGACAGCAAGATGCGTGATTTCTGACATCGTAAAGAGGAGATCGATCCGAGTTGGATCGTGCGGCAAGCAATTGCCACGCGAGACTTCATTATCTCCGGATCATTTTCGGCGCTCGCGTCCAGCCGCAAGGTTGGCCATCGAGTTGTAAAATGATCCTTTTAGCGAAGCTTGACCGCCTCGCTATCGGAACGATCTTACGAAGCAAGCTGGTCTTTCTAGTCAATGTCCGGCTGCAGATAGCGTTCATCGAGGGCGCGCGCCTTAGAGATTTCGGTCTCTTGGTAATTCTGCAGACAACATTCTGCCGAGTGTGTGGACATTGATAATGAGAGCAATCAAGTGCCTTAAGGGTGTTCGGTGGATGCCTTGGCGCTGAGAGGCGATGAAGGACGTGCTACGCTGCGATAAGCCGTGGGGAGCTGCGAAGAAGC
>NZ_CP028988.1:3252500-6625960 GCF_024585125.1 Bradyrhizobium sp. WBOS08
CTTGCAGAAATATTCGCAGCCGCCATAGAGCGTATCGAGTGACTTTGGCCAGCTCGCGGCCAGCCTCCACTTCACCTCCGGCATCGATTGCGCGATAGCTGGCGCTGCGACTGCGCTTGCGGCAAGGCCCAGTCCGCCTGCCGTCAGGAATTTACGACGTTCCATGCGTTTCCCTCCTGTGATGCCGAGTCCTCGACGAGGGATCGCGGTCTTGACGCCGCTTTCGTCTTCGTCGCTGGCCGACGTTTCCTTTTGTATGTCCGAAGTTCAGTATTCCCGGATCGCAGGCAGCATGACCAAAGGGGAACCGCAAATCAAGCGCGCTTTGGTTGTGCCCCTGGCAAGCCGGTCAATGCTGCGCTGCGAATGCGGTTTCCATCGCCTTGCGCGTCTTCACCGTTTCGTTGCCCGCATCGAATTCGACATCGCTCCAGCGCACCACCGCGCCATGGGCGACGTCATGTGTCAGCTTCACGCGATGTGCGAGTCCGATCGGCAAGGCGCCGGCCCGAAGGCTCGCGGCGGCCGGTACCAGCTTGCCCCACACCGTATAGCCCCCCTCGCCGTCGAGCATCTCGCCCGCGCGCAGATTTCGCTTGGCGACCGCCGCGACGTCGCCGCGGAAGCCGCTGGCCTGGCCGGTCGGCTCACCCCGCAGCACGGCCGACAGCACCGAGATGTTCAGCTCGAGCCCGATCAGATGATAGGGCTTGTACATCGCGGCATAGCGTCCGCTGGCGTCGGTCTTCAGGCCGTATTGCCGGAAGCAGTCGGCGGCATAATCGCTCGGAGCCTCCAGCACGACATAGACACCCCAGCGCAGGTCGCGGAACACCGGCCGGCCGTCGCGCTCGAGCGAGGAGACGACCTCGACCACGCCAGGCCGCTCCAACACGCCGCCGCGCGACCGCGGCCGCATGATATGCGGCAGATCGTCGACGCCGCAGGGCGGAAACAGCAGGCCGTCCGCGGGCACGTCGAGCGCGCAGGCATTGGCGATCGCGGCCATCTCGATCGCCGATTTGGTGCCGTCGAGAAACGAATTGAACATCTGCGGATTCATGCCGGCCGACTGCGCTTCGCCTGCGGTCAGGCCGTAATGCTGCCAGACGCCGTCGGGCGTCACGTCGTGATAGGCCGGCAGGTATTTCGTGCCTTTGCCGGCCGCGACGACGCGGAAGCCGGTGGCGCGGGCCCAGTCGACCATCTCGGCGGTGAGCGCCGGCTGGTCACCGTAAGCGAGCGAATAGACCACACCCGCCTTGCGCGCTTCCTGGGCGAGCAGGGGGCCCGCCAGCACGTCGGCCTCGACATTCACCATCACGATATGCTTGCCCGCGGCGATCGCGGCGCGCGCATGCTTGATGCCGGCCGCGGGATTGCCGGTCGCCTCCACCACTACGTCCATCGCACCGCCGGCAATGGCGCGCGCGCCGTCATCGGTGAACATTGTCGCGGAGATCCGCTCCGCGTCCCAGCCGACGGTGCGGCAGGCCTCGCGCGCGCGCTCGCGGTCGATGTCGACGATGATGGGCACCTCCAGCCCGGGCGTGTGCGGCACCTGCGCCAGAAACATCGAGCCGAATTTGCCAGCACCGATCAATGCGACACGAACGGGCTTGCCGGCGGAGGCGCGGGCCTGGAGGAGGCGGAAGAGGTTCATGGGGGATGTCCGATATGACTATCGTGTCCCGGCCAAGGCGCAGCGAGCAACGCTGCGCCGCAGAGCCGGGACCCAGTGTGAGGGAATTCGGCGTAGCATGGGCCCCGGCTCTGCAGCGCAGCGCTGAAGAAGCGCTGCACTGCGTCCGGGGCACGAGACCTTCTTACTCCGCCGCCTGCCGCGGGGCACGGGCGAGCCGCAGCAGCGCGTCGTCGTCCACCGTCTTGATCGGCGTAAAGTCGCGATGGGCGATGTAGTCCGGCCGCGTCGGGGTGCGGATGTAGTTCGAGACCGCGTTCAGCGTCAGATACACGATCTTGCGCGGATAGGGCGTGATGTTGCCGCTTGATCCGTGCACGAGATTGCCGTGGAACATCAGCATGCCGCCGGGCTTGCCGGTCGGCGCGACGATGCCGCCCTGCTCGACGAGGCGCGTCACCGTTGCCTCGTCCAGCGTCCACAGCGGATAGGAGGTGGTGGCGAGGTCGTGCGAGGCCTCGAGATCGCCGGCGTTCTGGCTGCGCGGCACCAGCATCAGGGGGCCGTTGATCGGCATCACCTCGTCGAGGAAGATCGCGATGTTCATCGCCCGCGGCTCCGGCATGCCGTCGTCGCGCTTCCAGGTGCCGTAATCCTGGTGCCACTGCCAGACGTCCCCGGTGAAGGCTGATTTCGCGTTGATCTTGAACTGGTGCATGTAGACCGGCTCGCCGAACAATTGTTCGACCGGCTCGATCATGCGCGGATGCGCCCCGAGGATGCCGAACGCCTCGTTGTAGAGATGCGCGGCAAAGGCCGTGCGCGGCGCGCCGCTCTTTTCGCGCCAGACCTCCGGCCGGTTGGCGTCGTAGATGCCGACTGCCTCGCGCGCCAGCAGATCGACCTCCTCTTGGGCAAACAGTTCGGGCAGGAACAGCCAGCCCTCGCGGTGGAAGAACTCCAATTGCTCCTGAGACAGTCTCATGGGTCGTCCTCCTGTTTTGTTATTTGTTGTCTCTCTCTCTCGTCATGGCCGGGCTTGACCCGGCCATCCACGTCTTGGCGTCACGTTCAAAAGAACGTGGATGCCCGGCACAAGGCCGGGCATGATGGAGCGCGGTGTCATCACGCCGCCGCCTCCGTCGCCCTCAACCTCTCCTCGGTCATCCGCCCCGCCGTTTGCGCATGCGCCAGCGCGGCGCGTTCGGCCGCGCCCGCATCGCCTGCGAGAATATGCCCGGCGATGCCGGCGTGCTCGGCCCAGGCGCTGCCGCGATAGTCGAGCTCTGACAGCACCGTTGCCATCGAGCGGCGCATATGCGGCCATTGCGGCGCGATCGTCGCCTCGATCACGGGATTGCCGGCGAGCTGATAGATCGCGCGGTGAAAATCGACATCGAGCACGATGAGTTCGGCCAGGGGCGTCGCGCTGTCGATGCGGCCTCCGGCGGCCAGCGCCGCTTCCAGCCGCCCGCGGCCGGCCGCGTCGGATCCCGCGCGTCGTGCCGCGAGCCGGGCCGCCAGCGCATCGATGGCGCCGCGCACCTCGTAGAGCTGGCGGATGCGGGAAGGATCGAGCTGGGTAACCTCGAAGCCGCGCTTGCCGCTCTCGGCGACGAGACCTTGGCGGTGCAGCAGATGCAGCGCGTGCGACACCGGCTGGCGTGACACGCCGAGCTTGTCGGCGAGCTCGTTCTGGCGGATGCGCCGGCCGGGCTCGAGCGTCCGGTCGGAAATCGCCTCCAAGATGCGCGCATAGACCTGATCGATCAGGTTCGGGAGCGGGTCAAGAGGGATCACGCCGGCAGCTCCGAAAGTCAACAGGGAATACGGAATTCCGTATTCGAAGCTACGCTCGGACAGTAGGTCCGTCAAGCGGTATCGGAGGGTGACGCAACGCCCTGTCGAGGCACCGGCTAAGCCTTTGATATCGCTAGGCCCATCTACTGTGCATGGGGTTGTTTTCGCGATATTGCGCTCGGGCTCAGCCCTCCAGCACCTCGACCTCCAGCGTAGCGAGCCGCTCCGCATCAGCCAGGGCCTCGATCCCCGAAATGCGGTCGTTCTTAAACGTCACGCGCACCGCGATGCGCAGCTGCCCGCCGAGGATGACGGCCACGCCGATCTCGCCGTCGACCAGCGCCGTCCGCGCCGCCCGGGCACGGCCCTTGTAGAGCTGCGCGACCGCATCCGCGCCGCGGATCTCCGCCAGCGTGCCGAGCCGCATCGCGGCCTCGTCGGCGCGGAAGACGACGTCGGGATCGAGCACGGCCAGCAGCCCTTCGAAATTGCCCTCGCGCGACGCCTTGAGGAAGGCATCGACGATTCCGCGCTGACGCGACAGGTCGGTCTCGGGCACCGGCGCGCCCTGCACGCGCCGCCGCGCCCGGCTCGCGAGCTGCCGCGACGCCTCGACCGAACGGCCCACGATCGGCGCGATCTCCTCGAACGGCACGGCGAACATGTCGTGCAGCACGAAGGCGAGCCGCTCCGCAGGCTGCAGCGTTTCCAGCACCACCAGCAGCGCCGCACCGACGGAGTCGGCCATCTCGGCCTCGCGCAATGGCGTCTCGTCGGCCGGCTCCGGTACATCCGGGCCCATCGGCTCTTCCTTGCGCGACTTCCGTGCCCGCAGCATGTCGAGGCAGATGCGCGCCACCACGGTGGTCAGCCAGCCGCGCAGATTCGCGATATCGGACATGTCGTAGCGGCTGACCCGCAGCCAGGCCTCCTGCACGGCATCGTCGACCTCGGCGCCGGAGCCCAGCATCCGGTAGGCGACCGCGCGCAAATGGTCCCTGCTGGCCTCGAACTGTTCAGTGAGAAAATTTTGCTCGGTCATCGGTCACATTCCCTCGTCGCGATCCGTCATGCCCATGACGAAGCCGATCCGGCCGATGTGACCGGAACCTTCGAAATTCGAGCGATGGAGACGAACATGATGCACGCCCGCATGAATCACCCGGTCATGGTCCTGCCCGAGGCCATGAACCTCCTGCAGTCCCTCGGCAATCTGACCAAGCAGGGCCTGCCGGAAAAGCTTCTGGAGCTGGTGCACCTGCGCGCCAGCCAGATCAACGGTTGCAGCGTCTGTGTCGACATGCATCCCAAGATCGCCCGCAAGCTGGGTGAGACCGACGAGCGCCTGTTCGCCGTGTCCGCCTGGCGCGAGGCGCCCTATTTCACCGACGCCGAGCGCGCCGCGCTGGCGCTGACCGAGGCCGTCACCCGTCTCGCCGATCGCGAGGATCCGGTGCCGGATGCGGTCTGGAGCGAGGCCGACAAGCATTACGACGAACGCGAGCTCGCCACGCTGATCCTGTCGATCGCGACCATCAACGTCTGGAACCGGCTGAACGCAACGGTCAAGATGCCGGTCGGTGGATGGAAAGTGTGAATTGCCCGGCCCTCTTCCCCGGTGGGGAGAGGGCGCCTACTCCGCCAAGAACCGGTTCACCACGTCGCCGAACTCCAGCGGCGCCTGCTCGAACATCCAATGGCCGGCGTTTGGAATCACCGCCGTCTCAGCTCCCGCGATGTGCGCGGCCAGCACGCGCCACAGCACCGACAGGCTGCCGGTCGTCGCGCCGCCGCCGATCAGCAGCGTCGGCGTCCGGATCGCCTGCGCGTCTGCGAGCGTGTAGGGCCGACGCTCCTCGTTGATCTGGCCGAGAAAGGTCAGCGCGTTGTCGCGCAGCTGCTGCTTGGCCGCCGCCGGCACGCGCCGCCAGGCGCCGTCGCCTTCGATGCCCTCGTAGAAATTCTGCAGCGCGCCCTCCATATCGCCGGCGCGGATCATCTCGACCGAGCGTGCGGTGCGCGCCGCCAGCGGCGGATGCGCGGCCGTGCCTTCAGGCACCGGCAGGCTGGCGTCGAGATCGCCGCCGGGCTCGGCCAGCACCAGTCTTCGCACGAGATCGGGCCGCGCCTGCGCCACGCGAAAGGCGATGTGGCCGCCGCGCGAATGGCCCATCAAATCGACCGGCGCGGGCTTCACCTGCTCGATGAAGGCAATCATGTCGGCGACGTGCTGCGCCATCTTGTAGTCGTCGCCGACGGCGTCCCAATGCTCGGGGAAGAAATGCCGCAGGCTGACCGCGATCACGCGATGGGTCTTCGACAGCGGGCCGAGCACCGCATACCAGGTGCGGAAATCCCCGAGCGTGCCGTGCACGCAGACCAGCGGCGGGCCGCTCCCGACTTCGAGATAGGCCATGTCGTATTCGTTGACGCGGAATGTTTGCATGATCAGCTCGCCAGAAAATCCAGCACCACTTCGGAATACCTCTGCGGCGCCTGCTCGAACATCGGATGCGTCGCATTCGGGATGACCGCCGTCTTGGAATAGGGCACATGCGCGGCCAGCGCATGCAGCACTTTCGGCAGCAGGCCCTTGGTCCGCGCGCCCAGGATGAACAGCGTCGGCATCTTGATGGACTCCGCATCCGCCTTCGAGAACGGTGGACGATTGTCGCGGACCTGCCCGATCAATGTATAGGCGTTGTCGCGAAGGTTCTGCTTCACCATCGCCGGCAGCCGCGGCCAGGTGCCGGCGCCTTCCAGCGTGTCGACGAAGACGGCGAGCCCGCCGTCGACATCGCCCGCCGCGATCTTCTCGGCCGAGGCCGTGAAGCGCGCCAAGAGCGGCGAGGGGCCGCCGACGTAGTCGGGATCGAGGCTGGCATCGAGCTCGCCGCCGGGCTCCGCCAGGACGAGCCGTCGCAGCAGATCGGGGCGTTGCTGCGCGACGCGAAAGCAGATGTGCCCGCCGCGGGAATGGCCCATCAGGTCGACGGGTCCAAGGTCGAGCTTCTCGATGAAGGCGATGACGTCCTGGACATGCTGGGCGATCGAATAGGTGTCACTGAGGCCGTCCCAGCGGTCGGGAAAGAAGTGCCGCAGGCTGACCACGATGGCCCGGCGCTGCTGCGTCAGCGGTCCGAGCACGCAGCCCCAGACGCGGAAGTCGTTGAGCGAGCCGTGCACGCAGACCAGCGGCGGCCGGCCATTGTCATCCCCCACGTCGAGATAGGGCATATCGTAACCGTTGACGTGGAGGCTTTGCATTCTGGTCTCGCGAGGTGGGCAGGACTCCTGTGCAAGATTCCCGGAAACCGGGTGGATCGCAACTATTTCCAAGCCTAGATTTGGGCCGACATCACGATGGGGGCGTGCGACGAGGACGCAAGCTCAGGAATCAAGCCATGACCGACCAGCATTTCGCCCTGTTCGACACCCGGATCGGCCTTTGCGCCATCGCCTGGGGCCCGCGCGGCATCAACGGCACGCAATTGCCGATGGGTGGCGAAGAGAAGATCCGCACCCGCATCAGCCAGCGCCACGCCGAGGCCACCCAGACCGAGCCGACCGCGGAGGTGCAGCAGGCGATCGACCGCATCACAAAACTGCTTGCGGGCGAGCCGGATGACCTCACCGACATTGCCCTCGATCTCGACGGAGTGCCCGAGTTCAACCGCGGCGTCTATGAGATCGCCCGCGCGATTCCGCCTGGCAAGACCATCACCTATGGCGATATCGCCAAGCAGCTCGGCGGCGTTCAGCTGTCGCGCGATGTCGGCCAGGCGCTCGGCCGCAATCCGTGCCCGATCGTGGTGCCCTGCCACCGCGTGCTCGCCGCCGGCAACAAGCCCGGAGGCTTCTCGGCCAATGGCGGCGTGGTGACCAAGCTGAGGATGCTCGAGATCGAAGGCGCGCTGGTGAACCACACGCCGAGTTTGTTTGATTGAGACGCCTTGCACTGACTTCGTAGGGTGGGCAAAGCGGAGCGTGCCCACGGTCTCGTCGTAGCCTGAAAAGTTCGTGGGCACGGCGCTTTGCGCCTTTGCCCACCCTACGAGACCTGTCTCAAATTTTCGCCGCCGCCTTCGGCCAATATTTGTCGCGCAGATGCCGCTTCACCAGCTTGCCGGTCGGCGTGCGTGGCAGCTCGGGCTCGAAATCGATCGAGCGCGGGCACTTGATGGCGGAGAGGCGGCCCTTGCAATAGGCGATCAAATCGGCCTCGAGCGCCTTGCCGGCGCGGCCCATGTCGTGCGGCTGCACCACCGCCTTGACCTCTTCGCCCATCTCCTCGTTGGGGACGCCGAACACCGCGACGTCGGCGACGTCAGGGTGGGTGATCAGCACGTCCTCGGTCTCCTGCGGGTAGATGTTCACGCCGCCCGAGATGATCATGTAGGACTTGCGGTCGGTGAGATAGAGAAAGCCATCCTTGTCGAGGTAGCCGACATCGCCGAGCGTCGACCAGCCCTTGGCATTATAGGCCTTCTTCGTCTTCTCGGGGTCGTTGTGATAGGTGAAGGCGGGCGCGTCGGCGAAATAGACCGTGCCGATCTCGCCGACCGGTTGCTCCTCGTCGTTCTCGTCGAGGATCTTGACCTTGCCGACCACGGCGCGGCCGACGCTGCCGCGATGCTCCAGCCATTGCTGCGAGCTGCATACGGTGACGCCGTTGCCTTCCGAGCCGGCGTAATACTCGATCAGGATCGGCCCCCACCATTCGATCATCTTCGCCTTGACGTCGACCGGGCAGGGCGCGGCGGCGTGGATCGCCCCCTTCAATGTGGAAACGTCATACTTGGTGCGGACCTCGTCCGGCAGCTTCAGCATGCGCACGAACATGGTCGGCACCAGCTGCGATTGGGTGACCTTGTACTTCTCGACCAGCTTCAGGAACTCCTCGGCGTCGAAGTGCTCCATGATGATGGAGGTGCCGCCGAGCACGATCGCCATCATGTTGAAGCGCAAGGGGGCGGCGTGATAGAGCGGCGCCGGTGACAGATAGATGCTGTCGGTGTTCATGCCGCACATGTCGGCGCAGAGCACGCGCAGAAGCGGGTTCGGCTCGTCGATCGCTTTGCCCTCGAAGGCCTTCTTGACGCCCTTGGGCCGGCCGGTGGTGCCGGACGAATACAGCATGTCGTAGCCGGCGACCTCGTCGGGGATCGGCGTGGTCGGCTGCGCGGCGGCCTCCTTGTCGTAGGAACGGAAGCCGGGCAGCGGCTCGTCCATCATGTAGAAGATAGGCTCGCTGGCCGTGCCCTTGATCAGGCCCCTGATCTGGTCGGCGCATTTCGGGGTGGTGATCACGACCTTGGCGCCGCAATCCTTCACGATGTAGTCGATCTCGTCCTGCTTCAAATAACGGCTGATCGCGGTGTAGTAGAGCCCGCTGCGCTGCGCGGCCCAGCACAGCTCCATGAAGGCGAGACGGTTCTCCATCAATAGTGCGATGTGGTCGCCGGCCTTCAGCCCGAGCGAGCGGAACAGATGCGCGCCCTGGTTCGAGAGCTCGTCGAGCTCGCGATAGGTGATCGCCTTGCCGGTGCCGGCCATCTGGTAGGCGATCTTGTCGGGCGTGGTGCGGGCGTGGACGGAGGGGTGGGTCATTTGGTGCAGGTCCCGAGGCAAACGAGATGTCGTCCCCGCGAACGCGGGGACCCATAGTCACTGCAGTGAGTCGCTGAAACAGAATGTCGCCCCAGCTCGCCATAACCACAGCCTCCTGTGGTTATGGGTCCCGGCGTTCGCCGGGACGACACCGTTTGTGTGGCGACGTCTCAGCCTACAGCCGCTCCACGATCGTCACGTTGGCCATGCCGCCGCCTTCGCACATGGTCTGCAGGCCATAGCGCTTGCCGCGCTGATGCAGGGCGTGGACCAGCGTCGTCATCAGCTTGGTGCCGGAGCCGCCGAGCGGATGGCCGAGCGCAATGGCGCCGCCGTTGACGTTGAGACGCTCCGGATCGGCGCCGGTGGTCTTTAGCCAGCCGGTCGGCACCGAGGCGAAGGCCTCGTTGACCTCGAACAGGTCGATGTCGTCGATCTTCATGCCGGCCTTCTCCAGCGCGCGCTTGGTCGCGTGCAGCGGCGCGTCCAGCATGATGACGGGATCGCCTCCCATCATCGTCATGTGATGGACGCGCGCGATCGGCTTGACGCCGAGCTGCTTCAGGCCGCGCTCGTTCACCACCATCACGCCGGAGGCGCCATCGCAGATCTGGCTGGCGCTGGCGGCGGTGAGCTTGCCGTTCTCGGCGATCAGCTTGACGCCCTTGATGCCGTCGAGCGTGACGTCGAAGCGAATGCCCTCGTCGATGTGGTGGGTGTCCTTGCTGCCGTCGGCGCGGGTGATCTCGAGCGGCACGATTTCCTTCTTGAAGTGACCGGCCTGCGTTGCCGCGATCGCGCGCTGATGGCTGTTGTAGGAGTACTCGTCGAGATCATCCTTCGACAGGCCGTACTTCTCGGCCATCATCTCCGCGCCGGTGAACTGGCTGAACACGATGTTCGGATACTTCTTCTCGATGCCCGGGCTCTTGTAATTGCCAAAGCCGTTCTTGGCCGGAAGCTGCGAGGACAGGCCCATCGGCACGCGCGTCATCGATTCCACGCCGGCGGCGATCACGACGTCCATGGCGCCCGACATCACGGCCTGCGCCGCGAAGTGCAGCGCCTGCTGCGAGGAGCCGCACTGGCGGTCGATCGAGGTGCCCGGCACGCTCTCCGGCAGCTTCGAGGCCATGATCGCGTTGCGCGCGACGTTGTTGGATTGCTCGCCGACCTGCATGACGCAGCCCATGATCACGTCCTCGACCAAGGCAGGGTCGACCTTGGTGCGATCGACCAGCTCGTCCAGCACCTTCGCGGCGAGATCGGCCGGATGCCAGCCGGCGAGACGGCCCCCCTTGCGCCCGCCGGCGGTACGCGCAGCGGCGACGATGTAAGCCTCGGCCATGTCGGTTTCTCCCTGAATTCTTGATTGGAGTTGGGTGTCGGGGGCGGATTTAAGGGACGGGAGATCGTTTAGTCAATCGATCAATTAACTCTTGTGATGAGGCGCTGCTTGGGCTTATCTGCGCCCCGCTTCGAGCGGCGAACAGGGATCTTCCGTGGCTACCAGCGTACCGAACCGGCTCCCGAGCGGGAAGAATTCCACGGCGGAGAAATTGCTCGTGGCCGCGAGCGAGCTGATGATCGAACGCTCCTCAATCGAGATCTCGCTGTCCGACATCGCGCAGAAGTCGGGCGCCAACGCCGCGCTGGTCAAATATCATTTCGGCAACAAGGACGGCCTGCTGCTGGCGCTGCTGGCGCGGGATGCCGCGACCGAGATGTCCAACCTCGAATATCTGCTGGCGCAACCGATCAATTCGACGGCGAAGCTGAAGCTGCATATCGCCGGCATCATCCGCGCCTATCACCGGTTCCCCTATATGAACCGGCTGATCCATTATCTGCTGCACGAAACCAGTGCCGATTCCGCCGACGAGGTTTCGAAGTTCTTCGTCGCGCCGCTGCTGGATTTCCACCGCCGCCTGCTCGCCGAAGGCGTCAGCCGCGGCGAATTCCGCGCCACCGATCCGGTGCTGTTCTACACTAGCCTGATCGGCGCCTGCGATCACCTGTTCTTCGGCCGGCACGCGATGTCGCGCGCGACCGGCGTCGGTCCGGTCACCGACGACGTCTGTCGGCAGTACATCAAGCACATGGAAACGTTGATCTGTGGCGGCATCCTCACGCAAGCCGGAGAAGCCGTTGCAGCCGGATGATCCGGCTGAACCTCTCAAAGTCTAGAGAAGAAACGTCCAAGGAAAGGTACAAGCAATGCAGTTGAAAGACGTAGCCGTTCTCATCACCGGCGGCGGTTCGGGCCTGGGCGAAGCCACCGCTCGCGCCATGGCGGCCAAGGGCGCCAAGATCGGCGTGATCGACCAGAACAAGGACAACGCCGAGAAGGTCGCTGCCGAAGTGAAGGGCATTGCGCTGCATGCCGACGTCACCAGCGAAGAGCAGATCAAGGCTGCGATCGCCAAGGCCGAAGCTGCGCATGGCGTTGCCCGCGTACTGATGAACTGCGCCGGCATCGGCGGCTCGCAGCGCATCGTCGGCCGCGACGGCGTCTATCCGCTGGAAAAGTTCGCACGCATCATCAACGTCAATCTAATCGGCACCTTCAACTGCCTGCGCCTGTTCGCCGAACGTCTCGTCACGATCGAGCCGGTCGGCGAAGAGCGCGGCGTCATCATCAACACGGCGTCGGTCGCGGCTTACGAAGGCCAGATCGGCCAGATCGCCTATTCGGCGTCGAAGGGCGGCGTGGTCGGCCTGACCTTGCCGGCCGCGCGCGATCTCGCCAGCCAGAAGATCCGCGTCAACACCATCGCGCCCGGCCTGTTCTTCACGCCGCTGTTGATGGGCTTGAACGAAGAGGCCCGCAAGAGCCTGGGTGCCCAAGTGCCGCATCCCTCGCGTCTCGGCGATGCCGCCGAATACGGCTCGCTCGCGGTGCACATCGTCGAGAACCCGATGCTGAACGGCGAGACCATCCGTCTCGATGGCGCCATCCGCATGGCGCCGCGGTAGGTACTTTCTTCCTTCTCCCCTTGAGGGAGAAGGTGGCGCGAAGCGCCGGATGAGGGGTTGTCTCCACAATCTCATCTGTGGAGGCAGACCCCTCACCCAAGCGAGTGTGCGGCTAGCGATTTACATGCCCTCTCCCACAAGGGGAGAGGGCGCAGCAATCGGCGCCGCGACCCGCGGCAAGCACGAGGCCCCATGTCCCAACCGCTGCTGATCGAGCATGACGACGGCGTCGACCGGGTGACCCTGAACCGGCCTGAGCATCTCAATGCGCTCGATCCTGCGCTGATCGATGCGCTCAACGACTATTTCCAGGGCCTCCAACGCAATCGCGACACCCGCGTGGTAGTATTGACGGGAGCCGGCAAGAATTTCTGCGCGGGCCTCGATCTCAAGGCAGCGATGACGCGCCGTGCCGGGCAGCAGGAGCCGCCGGGCGTCACGGAGTCTCTGGATTCGCAACGCCGCATCGCCGATATCGTGATGCTGATGAGGCGTTGTCCGCAGCCGATCCTGTCGCTGGTGCAGGGCGCGGCCGCGGGCGGCGGCTTTGCCCTGGCACTCGCCTCCGACATCCGCATCGCGACGAAATCGGCGCGGATGAATTGCGCCTTCATCAAGCTCGGCCTCGGCGGCTGCGACATCGGCACCAGCTATTTCCTGCCGCGCCTCGTCGGCGTCTCCGTCGCATCGGAACTGATCCTGACCGGGCGCTTCATCGGCGCCGAGCGGGCGCTTGCGGTCGGCCTGGTCTCGGAGGTCGTGGACGAGGACAAGCTCGACGAAGCGGCCGAGCCCTACGTCGAGGCGATGATGACGGCTTCGCCGGTGGGCCTGCGCCTGTCCAAGGAATGCCTCAACATGAGCGTCGATGCCGGCTCGCTGGAGGCGGCGATCGCGATGGAGGATCGCAACCAGGTTCTGTGCAGCCGCTCTGAAGAATTTTCGGAAGGCATCAGGGCCTTCCTTGAGAAGCGAAAGCCTGTCTATATCAAGCGCTGAACCACGAAGATCCGCAAAGGACAATAATTCCGGGAGACGCAAAATGAGTGGAAGCGCGGCGGCTGTGATGACGAAGCCCGCCTTTCGCAAGGTCGAATGGCTCAAGCGCGACATCGACGTCGAGCGCCGCGCCGACGGCACGGTGGTGCTGAAGTCGCGCATTCCGCTGCAAGCTTACGAGACGCACATTCCGGCGTCGCTGGCGAAGTGGGCCAAGGAAGCGCCCGAGCGCATTTGGCTGGCGCAGCGCGGCGGCCCGAACCGCGAATGGCGCAAGGTGTCCTATGGCGAAGCCAAGCGCACCGTGGATGCGCTGACGCAAGGCTTGCTCAATCTCAAGCTCGACGAACGGCCAGTCGCGATCCTCTCCGGCAATTCGATCGAGCATGCGCTGATGACGCAGGCCGCGATGCAGGCTCGCTCACCCGCGGCGCCGGTGTCGCCGGCCTATTCGCTGATGAGCCACGATCACGTCAAGCTGAAGTACCTGTTCGACCTGATCAAGCCGGCCGTGCTGATGGTGCAGGACGGGCCGACCTTCGAGAAGGCGCTGAAAGCGCTCGATCTCAGCGGCGTCACCGTGGTTCACGTCGCGCGGCCCTGCGACGGCGTCCCAAGCGTCAGCTTTGCCGAGTTGGCGGCCACGCCGGTGACGACGGACGTCGCGGATTCGATCGCAAGAATCACGCCGCAGACCGTCGGCAAGCTGCTGTTCACGTCGGGCTCGACCGGCATGCCCAAGGCCGTCATCAACACGCAGGAGATGATGTGCGCCAATGCCGCGATGATGATGCAGGTGCGGCCGCGCTCGCCTGACGGTCCGATCGCGACCATGCTGGACTGGATGCCGTGGAATCACACGATGGGCGGCAACGCGGCGTTTCATCCGATCCTGGTCGATGGCGGCACGCTCTATATCGACGACGGCCGGCCGATGCCGGGCCAGTTCGAGGAGACGCTGCGCAACCTTCGCGAGATCTCGCCGACCTATTACGCCAACGTGCCCGCCGGCTATGCCGCGCTCGCCGCCGCCATGGAAAAGGACGACGCGCTCTGCCGCTCGTTCTTCAAGAATCTGTCGATCATGGCCTATGGCGGCGCGCGGCTGCCTGACGATCTCTACGAGCGCATGCAGGCGCTGGCGGTGAAGACCACCGGCGAACGCATCGTGTTCTATACCGGCTGGGGCTCGACCGAGACCGCGCCGACCTCGACCGGCACCTATTGGGACACCGAGCGCGTCGGCCTGATCGGCCTGCCGTTCCCGGGGGTCGAGTTGAAGATGGTGCCGTGCGGCTCGAAATACGAGTTGCGCCTGCGCGGCGTCAACGTCACGCCCGGCTATTTCGGCCAGCCGGAGCTGACGAAGAAGATGTTCGACGAGGAAGGGTTTTACTGCATCGGCGATGCCGGCGTGTTCGTCGATGATTCCGATCCGGTAAAGGGCATCATCTTTGCGGGCCGCGTGGTCGAGGACTTCAAGCTCACCACCGGCACATTCGTGCATGTCGGCTCACTCCGCACCGATGCGATCGCAGCCGCAACGCCTGTGGTGCATGACGCGCTGGTCGCGGGGCAGGATCGCGCCTTCATCGGCCTGCTTGCCTGGCCGAACCTGCATGCCTGCCGGCAGCTCGTCGGCAATCCTGATCTCAGCTTTGCCGACGCGGTGAAGCACCCCGAGGTGGTTGCCTGCTTCCGTCGCGGCCTGGAAGCTCACAACAAAGAATGCGAGGGGGCCAGCAGCCGCATCATCGCGCGCGCGATGCTGATGGTCGAGCCGCCCTCGATCGACGGCAATGAGCTCACCGACAAGGGCTACATCAACCAGCGCGCCGGCCTCGAGCGCCGCGCCGCGCTGGTGGAGCGGCTCTATGCGGACACGCCGGATCAGGATGTGATCGTGCTGCGATGAGCGCGCAAGTCTCTCACCTCGTCATTCCGGGATGGCCCGAAGGGCCAGGCCCGGAATCCATAACACCCCGGCTGGTGGCTATGGATTCCGGGCTCGCGCTACGCGCGCCCCCGAATGACGGCACAAATAAATGACAACGAATAAACAAGGATAGCCCGCCATGAACTTCGACTTCTCCGACGATCAGAAACAGCTCCGCGACCAGGCGCGCAAGTTCCTCGCCGAGAAATGCTCGCCCAAGGCGGTGCGCGTGGTGCTCGACGGCAAGTCGCCTTACGACAAGGAGCTGTGGAAGGGCCTCGCAGAGATGGGCTTCCTCGGTGTTGCAATCCCCGAGGAATACGGCGGGGCCGGCGCCGGCCATCTCGAGCTCTGCGTGATCGCGGAGGAGATGGGCCGGGCCAACGCGCCAGTGCCGTTCTCCTCGACCGTCTACCTCGCCGCCGAAGCGCTGCTGATCGCGGGCAGCGACGCGCAAAAGAAGAAGTGGCTGCCCGCCATCGCCTCGGGCGAGGCGATCGGCACGCTGGCGCTGTTCGAGGGCAAGGGCAATCCGGCGCCGAAGAACGTCAAGCTGACGGCTGCGAACGGCGTGCTCAACGGCGTCAAGAAGCCCGTCCCCGATGGCGCCATCGCCGATTTCGCGGTGGTCGCTGCGCGCACCGGGTCGAGCGGGCGCGAGAGTGACATCTCGCTGTTCCTGGTCGACCTCAAATCCAGTGGCGTCGAGGTCAAGAGACTCACCAATCTCGATCCCACTCGCGGGCAGGCCGAGATCATCTTCAAAGACTGTAAGGCCGAACCGCTCGGCGCAGCCGGCGAAGGGTGGAGCATTCTCACCCAGGTGCTCGACCGTGCGGCGGTGCTGTGCGCCTTCGAGCAGGTCGGCGGCGCCGATCGCGCGCTGGAGATGGGCCGCGACTACGCGCTCGACCGCATCGCCTTCGGCCGCCAGATCGGCTCGTTCCAGGCGGTCAAGCACATGCTCGCCGACATGTACGTCTCGGCGACGCTGGCGCGCTCCAACAGCTATTACGGCGCCTGGGCGCTCTCGACCAATGCCGCCGAGCTGCCGGAAGCCGCGGCCGCCGCGCGCATCAGCGCGACACAGGCGTTCCAGCACTGCGCCAAGAACAACATCCAGGTTCACGGCGGCATGGGCTTCACCTGGGAGTTCGACTGCCACGTGTACTACCGCCGCGCCAACGCGATGGCGCTGGGGCTCGGCAGCCTCTCTTATTGGGAAGACCAGTTGATCGACCGCATGCGCAAGAAGAACGCGGCGTGAGGGGATCGTAGGGTGGGTTAGCCGAGCGGATTGCGCGAAGCGCAAGTCGCTTGGCGTAACCCACCTCGTCTGTCGATGAGGAAACCAAAGAGGTGGGTTACGCCTTCGGCTAACCCACCCTACGAAGACAGAGAAGCACCATGAACTTCGACGACACCCCGCAGGAAGCCGAATTTCGCGCCACCGCCCGCGCCTGGATCGCGGCGAACGCGCCCAAGCAGTACGAGGAGGAGCTGCGCAAATCCTCGCTCGGGCGTACCGTGCTCAAGAACGCCAATATCCTGGACGTCGCAAAGGCCTGGCAGAAGAAGAAGGCCGATGCCGGCTGGGCCTGCCTGCACTGGCCGAAGGAATATGGCGGCCGCGGATCCTCGCCGATCGAGCGTGTGATCTGGTCGCAGGAAGAGGGGCCGTTCGGCCAGCTCTCCCGCATGTTCATCATCGGCCACGGCATGTGCGGGCCGACCATGATGGCGTTCGCGCGCGAGGAGCATAAGCGCACCTACCTGCCGCCGCTCGCCTCCGGCGAGAAGGTCTGGTGCCAGCTGTTCTCCGAGCCCGCCGGCGGCTCCGACGTCGCAGGGCTCCGGACGCGTGCGGAGAAGGACGGTGACGACTGGATCGTCAACGGCCAGAAGATCTGGACCTCGGGCGCGCATTATTCCGACTACGGCATCCTCTTGACGCGCACCGATCCGACCGTGCCCAAGCACAAAGGCCTCACCATGTTCTTCCTGGACATGAAGAGTCCCGGTGTCGAGGTGCGGCCGATCAAGCAGGCGAGCGGGGCCTCCGACTTCAACGAGGTCTATTTCACCAATGTCCGTATCCCCGATCATCAGCGCCTCGGCGAGGTCGGCGACGGCTGGAACGTCTCGCTGACCACGCTGATGAACGAGCGCAGCGCGATCGGCGCCGCGGTCTCGACCGGATTCCCTGAATTGTTCGAATACTGCTCCAACCTGATGCTCGACGATGGCCCGGCGATCGATGATCGTGCGGTGCGCTCGAAGCTGGCGAACTGGGCAGTGAAGGCGAGCGGGCTGAAATACACCAGCATGCGCGCGATCTCGGCGCTGTCGAAAGGCGAGCGGCCGGGGCCGGAAAACTCCATCGGCAAGCTGGTGGCGGGCTCGATGATCCAGGACGTCGCGACCTACGCATTGGATCTGCAGGGGGCGAGCGGCGTGATCAGCGGCGAGGATGCCGAACTCGCCGGCCGTTTCCAGGCCATGCTGCTGCGCGCGCCCGGAACGCGCGTCGAGGGCGGCACCGACGAGATCATGCGCAACATCATCGCCGAGCGGGTGCTGGGCCTGCCCGGCGACATCCGTGTCGACAAGGACGTGCCGTTCAACAAGATCCCGACGAAGGGAAGAGGCTAGAATCGTAGGGTGGGCAAAGGCGCGTCAGCGCCGTGCCCACGAATTTTATCGAGGGAAGCGGTGGGCACGCTTCGCTTTGCCCACCCTACGCACCGAGCAAGGATTGAGAGGTCCGCCATGAATTTCGACGACACCCCGCAGGAAGCCGCTTTCCGCGACACCGCGCGCCAATGGATCGAGGCCAATGCGCCCAAGGAGCTGCATGCCGAGCTGTCGAAATCCTCGCTCGGCCGTATCCGCCTCGCCAATCGCGACATCGTCGAGGTCGGCAAGGCCTGGCAGAAGAAGAAGTTCGAGGGCAATTGGGCCTGCCTGCACTGGCCCAGGGAATATGGCGGCCGCGGCGCCACGCCGATCGAGAAGGTGATCTGGCAGCAGGAGGAGGGCGTCTACGGCAAGCTGACGCAGCCGTTCCAGATCGGCGAGGGCATGTGCGGCCCGACCGTGATGGCGTTCGGCAGCGAGGATGCCAAGCGCCGATACTTGCCGAAGCTCGCCTCGGGCGAGGAGATCTGGTGCCAGCTGTTCTCCGAGCCGTCCGCCGGTTCGGACGTTGCGGGGCTTCGCACCCGCGCGGAGAAGAAGGGCGACGACTGGATCGTCAACGGCCAGAAGATCTGGACCTCGGGCGCGCATTATTCCGACTACGGGCTCCTGATCGCGCGGACCGATCCGAACGTGCCCAAGCACAAGGGCCTCACCATGTTCTTCCTGGACATGAAGAGCGCCGGCGTCGAGGTGCGCCCGATCAAGCAGGCCAACGGCATGCAGGAGTTCAACGAGGTCTATTTCACCGACGTGGTGATCCCCGACAGCCAGCGTCTCGGCGCCGTCGGCGATGGCTGGAGCGTGTCGCTGACCACGCTGATGAACGAGCGCATGTCGATCGGCGCGCGCCTTGCGACCGGCGTGCCCGAGATGTTCGAGTTCTGCTCCAACCTCATGCTTGAGGATGGCCCGGCCATCGACGATCCCGCCGTGCGCTCGAAGCTGGCGAGCTGGGCGGCGAAGTCGAACGGACTGAAATTCACGAGCTACCGCACCATCTCGGCGCTCTCGAAGGGCGAGCGGCCGGGCCCGGAGAACTCGATCGGCAAGCTGGTCTCGGGCATGATGCTGCAGGACATCGCGACCTACGCCATGGACCTGCAGGGCGCGGCCGGCGCGCTCACCGGCAGCGACGAGGAGATTGTGCAGGGTCAGTTCCAACAGATGCTGCTGTCTTCGCCCTCGATGCGCATCGCCGGCGGCACCGACGAGATCCTGCGCAACATCATCGCCGAGCGCGTGCTGGGCCTGCCCGGCGACATCCGCGTCGACAAGGACGTGCCGTACAACAAGATCCCGACCAAGGGACGGTGATCCAGTCCATGGCTGTGTCTCGTAGGGTGGGCAAAGCGAAGCGTGCCCACCATATGCAGATGCGCCGGGGAAAGTCTGTCGGTGGGCACGGCGCTACGCGCCTTTGCCCAGCCTACGAAGCAAGAGCTGACCATGGACGCAAAAGTGAGCCAGACCCAAAACCGCATCGACGTGCTCGAAGAGCTCCTCAACGAGCGCTACTCCGTCCGCGCCTTCCTGCCCAAGCAGGTCGACCGCGCCACCATCGAGCATGTGCTGGCCACCGCCCAGCGCACCGCGTCCTGGTGCAACAGCCAGCCCTGGCAGGTCGTCATCGCCAGCGGCGCGGCCAAGGAGCGCTTCCGCGAGGCGATCTACAAGGAGGCCTCGGGCGGCCTCGGCGACGACTATGATTTCACCCCGCCGCGCGAATATGTCGGCGTCTATCTCGAACGCCGCCGCGAGAGCGGCTTTCAGCTCTACAACACGCTCGGTATCGCACGCGGCGACAGAAGCGCCTACGCCAGGCAGGCGCTGGAGAACTACAATTTCTTCGGTGCGCCGCATGTCGCGATCATTCACACCAACGAACCGCTCGGCATTTACGGCGCGATCGATTGCGGCGCCTATGTCTCGAACTTCATGCTGGCCGCCCAGGCGCTCGGGCTAGGGACGATTCCGCAAGCGGCGCTGGCGCGGCACTCCGGCCTGATCCGCCGCCACTTCAACCTGCCTGACGATCGCCGCATCGTCTGCGGCATTTCGTTCGGCTATGCCGACCACGCCCACAAGGTCAACAGCTATCGCACCTCGCGTGCGAGCGTGGCCGAAACCGTCACTTTCGTGGAGGAGTGATCGGCGCGGGCGGCGTCGTTCGCGCACGCATGCAAAGGCGGCCGCAGAAGCGGCCGCCTTGCTGTTGTCTCGAACTCGAGAACGCCGGCCGTCAGCCGCCGCTGCCGCCGATCACGGCCCGCACGGTCTCATCCGGCCCGAAATCCTCGGCGCCGTCGACGTAGAGCAGCGCGGCGAGCTTCGAGCGCGCGCGGTTGACGCGGCTCTTGATCGTGCCGACGGCGCAGCCGCAGATCGAAGCCGCGTCCTCGTAGGAGAAGCCGGAGGCGCCGACCAGGATCAACGCTTCACGCTGGTCCTGGGGAAGCTTGTCCAGCGCCGTGCGGAATTCCTCGAACTCGAGATGCGCGTTCTGCGACGGTTGCGTCTTCAGCGTCTTGGCGTAATTGCCCTCGGCATCCTCGACCTCGCGCCGCCGCTTGCGATAGTCCGAGCGGAACAGGTTGCGCAGGATCGTGAACAGCCACGCCGGCAGGTTGGAGCCGGGCTGGAACGAGTCGATGTTGGCGAGCGCGCGGAGCAGCGTCTCCTGCACCAGGTCGTCGGCGCGGTCGGCATTGCCGCTGAGCGAGATGGCAAAGGCGCGCAGGCTGGGTACGGCCGCCAGGATGTCGTTACGCAGGGAGTCCGTGAGAGGCATTAATCCCTCCCATTGGTGTTGTCGTTAGATCCCCCGTCATTTTCCACTTGGGGTGTGGCTCCCTGGGCATCAAGCTTCTTGATCAGTTCTGCGAACCGATCCGGAACCCCCTGCCGTACCACGTCGTCGTACATGGCACGCAGCTGATGCCCGATCCGGGATTGAATCTCCGGAGTGAGCCCTCCCTTGCCGGGGGTCGTGCTTCTGGTTGCTTGAGACTTGAGATCTTTCATGACCTGTTCCACGTTTCCCCGAGTTAAGTTACTGTAAAATCGAGAAGTTTTCTCAACCGGGAGCCGTTCCCTGGATAGGCACAATTCCAGGTTCGAGAAAAAGTTCCGCCCCCAGCGGAACTTTTCTTGGGCTGAGGCGTAGACAGCCAGCAGGGGAACCCGGGCCCCCCGCGTTGCCAGGTTGGCCCGAAGATGAATGGAGTGGGGATGTCCCGTTCACAGCTCGTTGCCGAACACTTGCCGTTGTTGCGCCGGTACGCGCGCGCCCTGACGGGCAGCCAGGCATCCGGCGACGCCTATGTCGCAGCCATGTTGGAAGCCATGCTCGGAGATCCCAGCGTGCTCGACGAGAGCCATGGCCCCCGCGTCGGGCTGTTCCGGCTATTCACCCAGATCTGGAATTCGGTCTCCGTCAATGACGATTCGGAGGTGGCGACCCTGCCGATGCCGCCGGAGCGACGGCTGTCGAACATCACGCCGCTGCCGCGGCAGGCCTTCCTGCTGCTCTCCCTGGAGGGATTCTCGGAGGAGGAGGTCGCCTTCATCCTCGGCACCGACGTCGCCGAGACGCGGCGGCTGGCGGACACCGCCGGACGCGAGATGGCGGCCGAGATCGCGACCGACGTGCTCATCATCGAGGACGAGACCTTCATCGCCATGGACCTCGAGAGCCTGGTGAAGAATCTCGGCCACAATGTCGTCGGCGTCGCGCGCACCCATGCCGATGCGGTGGCGCTGGCCAAGAACAAGCGGCCCGGGCTCATCCTCGCCGACATCCAGCTTGCCGACGGCTCCTCGGGCCTCGATGCCGTCAACGAATTGCTGCGCACCTTCGAGGTGCCGGTGGTGTTCATCACCGCCTACCCCGAGCGCTTCCTCACCGGTGAGCGTCCGGAGCCGGCGTTCCTGATCTCGAAACCGTTCCAGCCCGCGATGGTGTCGGCGGTGGCGAGCCAGGCCCTGTTCTTCCAGCGCAACTCGCGCAACCGCGCGCCGAAGGCGCCGGCGGCGTAAGGCGACCGACATTCGCGAAACGATCTGAACCGGCGTGCTGCAAGGCACGCCGGTTTTTCGTGCCGGTCGCCTGCCCTTGACGTGCATCGGCGAGGCCGCTCATACCTCATGGGTGATCCTCGTCGGAGATGTGCCTATGGACCAGCAACTGCTCGATCGCCTCGCCATTCGCGACCTCGTCGAGAACTGGGCGGTCTGGCGCGATGCCGGCGACTGGGAGCACTTTGCCACGGTCTGGCACGACGAGGGCTGGATGTCCGCCACCTGGTTTCAGGGGCCGGCGCGGGAGTTCATGCGCGTCAGCCAGGAGGGCTTCGCCAAGGGCGTACGCATCCTGCATTTCCTCGGCGGCACCAGCATCGATCTTTCCGGCGCACGGGCGATCGCCCAGACCAAGATGACGATCTCGCAGCGCGCCCTCGTGCACGACGTGCTCTGTGACGTCGTCTGCACCGGCCGCTTCTACGATTTCCTGGAGAAGCGGCAGGGTAAATGGGGCATCGTCCGCCGCCAGCCGATCTACGAGAAGGACCGCATCGATCCGGTCGATCCCGCCGCGACGCTCCGCCTCGACCAGGCAGCGCTCGCCGTGCTGCCCGAAGGCTATCGCCATCTCGCCTACATGCAGGAGCTGATCGGCTACAAGGTCAAGCGCGACATGCCCGGCCTGACCGGAGCCGAGGTCGAGAAGCTCTACGGCGAGGGGCGGGATTGGCTGGCGGGTAAGGCGAACTAAGCGTTCGACGACTGGCCACGTTCCCTGACGGCAGGATGCGCCCGTGCGGGTCGGGAATTTCCTGACACGGGATGGACGTTACCTGACTGACGACAGGACGTAAGGACGCGCAAAATCCAGCCAGGACCGTCGAGGAGGAGATCATGGGACTCGCGATCGGCTCGTTGATGCTGGTGATTGCCGTGGTGCTGATTTACGTCGGACTGCCCGACCGGCAGGGCGGCAGTCCGCGTTTCCTGCGCTTCGAGGCAGCATCCATCCTGTATCCACCCCTGATCCTCGTGTTCATCGCAGTCGGGACGGCTCAGGTCGTGGTCTTTCTCGACTGATACCCTCGCGCGCCGACGGGGACGAATCGCGACGTGGCAAGCGGGCGACGGAAACCGTCGATCGATCCCGTTCCCGTTGAGCACGACGTTCCGATGTTCTGCTCGGCGTTGTGCGTATCAGGAAGGGTTGCCCGAGATCCGTCGCCCGCATGAAATCACGGACAGGGATGCCTCTGCCCGTCATATCCAAGATACGTGCCCGAACCCGGGTCATAGGATCGGAAGCGCTGCGAGCAATACGCATCGTTCTCCGCAGCCTGGGCGCGACTGTTCGCGATCGCTCCCCCGATGACGGCGCCGGCCGCAAGCCCGCCCAGCGCCGGGCCCCAGCTGTAGCGGTGCGGATACCCATGGCGCCATCCGCGATGGTGATGACGATGATGCCAATCTCCTCGCCATTGAACGGCGACGATGTCAGAGGGCGCGCCGGGCTTGCCCTGCACCGCCAGAGGCGCGGCGATCGCACCGCTCACGCCAAGAGTGACCGCAAGGACCCCGCCTGCAACAGTTAGTTTTCGCAAATGTCGCACTTTCAATCTCCGTTTGTCTTGCTTCGCGTCAGGCAAATTCATTGGCTGGCCCGGAGTTCAGTCAAGGCGGGTACGGACACGTACCGAAGCAAGCTGTCCATCGACGGGCACTGCAGGAGTGCGTACCGAAGCGTACGTTGCGAGCCGGTATGCTCGACATCTGCGATGCGTCCATTGTAAAATGGCATCGCGGCGAAGACAAAAATTCAGGCCGTCAAAATCACTTTCAGGAGGGAAACGGCTCCGGCGCTTGCGCCGGAGCCGTTTCCGTCAGACTGAAGAGTTCGCGCACTCGTCATCCCTTTTGAACCACCCCGAGCCGACGTCTGTCACGCACCAAGCACAGCGTGCGGCCAAACTCGATAACACGGCGCGGAAGCGTACCGTTGCGCATTGAAAAGCGAGGAGCCGGGCATCACAATTACCTTGATGCTGGATCCCCAGTTCCGGTGTCAGCCCCCTCGATTGCTGCAGGGACCCCGGCTCAGCCCCCGAGCCGGGGTCTTTGCTGAGCTCCGCTGCATGCGAGCGCCGGGACGATGCACGCGCGAGGACTGTCACGGCACCGTCGGTCTTTACTACTTGATTACTTGGACAGATGATCGAGCCAGCCCTGCGAGACGCCGTAGCGTACGATGTCGGCACGCTTATGCAGCCCCAATTTTTCGACGGCTCTCGATTTATGGGTTTCGATGGTCTTGATGCTGACGTCCAGCCGCGCAGCGATTTCCTTGTTGCTGAATCCCTGGGCAACTAAGCGGAGTACCTCGGCCTCCCGCGGCGTAAGCTCCTGCTGAGTTGCACTTTCGGAAGGTGCGTGGTCACCCGGTGGAGATGGCAGCGCTTTCTCCGCGATCGCCGGGTCCAAATAGATCCCGCCCTCCGCGATCGCACGGATGGCCCGCACCAGTTCATCCGCCGCGGATCGCTTGAGCAAATATCCGCGTGCGCCGGCCTGCAGCATTGGCTGCACGTAAGCACGATCCTCATGCACCGTGAGCGCCAGCAAGCGAACGTTGGGGTACTCGATCGCAATTCGTTGCGCCAGCTCGATGCCACCAATGATCGGAAGCGAGATATCCAGCACGGCAATATCCGGCCGCTCCCTGCCGATGACGTCGATCGCATTCTTCCCGTCGGTCGCCTCGCCAACGATGGAGATGTCCTGAACGGGCTCGAGCAAGGCCTTCATGCCCGCAAGGACAAGTGGGTGATCGTCAGCCAGTGTGATTCGGATCGGTTTCACGAGGCTGCGTCCCGTCCGGCAAGAGGTACTGTCATGAAGAGCGTTGTCCCGATGTTGGGCGCGGATTCGACGGTAAGTGATCCGCCGAGCAGCGCCAGTCGCTCCTCCATGACGGAAAGGCCGAGCCTGGAAGCGCTGAGGCTCGACAATTTCGACGGATCAAAGCCGGTTCCGTCGTCTTCGACGATGACGCGAAGTTCGTCCTTTCGCCGGTCGAAGACGAGGCTGACGTTGCGTGCATTGCCGTGCTTGGCCACATTGTTAAGAGCTTCCTGAATTGCCCTGTAAAGGGCGATCTCGACCTCGAGCGGAAGCCGATCTGTCGGTCCGATCAACTGGACGTCGGTGCTGATTCCGAAGCGTCGGGTCCACTCCGCACAGAATGCTTCAATGGCTCTGTGCAGTCCAAGATCGTCTAGCGCCGTGGGACGAAGGTCTGCAGCGATCTGGTGAATGTCTCGTCCGATCGCGCTGGCGAGCCCCTGCAGCCAGTGCAACTTATCGACCTGAACCGGATCGGACGACGTCGCCGCGAGCGATTGTTCGAGGTTCTTCAACCCCAGCAACAGTCCGGTCACGGTCTGACCGATCTGATCGTGCAATTCACGAGAAATTCGCCGGCGCTCGTTTTCTTCGGCGTCGCCCAGCCGCCGCAGCAGACGCTGGCGGTCGAATTCAGCCCGCTTCATCTCGTCAATGTCCAGGAGCACGCCGATGACGACCTCCGCGTTGTGTCCGTCGATCCGTGAGCTGCGGCCGCTGGCGCGCAGCCAGCGGCCGTCCGGAGGAGCGGTACGGAACTCCGCGGCGACGGCGTCGCTCTTGCGGGATTGCAGCAATATTTTCTCGAATGAGTCGCGGTCCGCTGGATCGATGCCGGTCAGGAGCGTCTCGAAGGGCAGGCTCACATCTCCGGTGGCGGTGCTCTTGGTGATCCTGAGCATGTCCAGGGCCCGTTGCGAGGCGATGACTTCGCCGGTCGGCACATTCCAGCTGAATACTCCGAGATCCGCCGCATCGACCATCAGCCGTCGTCTTTCCTCGCTCTGTCTCAGGGCCAGCGCGGCCTGAGCCTCTTGCTCGACGCGTCGCTGCGATATGTCACGCGCGGTGAACCAGACGAGCGCGAGCCCGAGGGCCAAGCTCACGGCGCCTCCGCTGGCGAGAAAGATCGCCGAGCGGCGGACCGGGGCGTCGAGTTGGTCCGTTGGGATGCCGAGATGCACGGACCAGCCACCTGTGCCTGGCAGTTCCTTGTAGATGGAATCGACCTTGGCTCCTTCGAGTGTCGTACCGACATAGCTGCCCTGGGACCCCTGGGCGATTGCTTCCCGCACGGATGCGCCAGCTGGACGTCCTAGCTCAAATTGCTCGGCAATGGTCCGCGCGACGATATTGCCCTTGCCGTCGACGACGACGCCGACCCATCCAGGCGGCGCCCCCGCGCTCTTTAAAATCTGGCTGACCGCGTCGGGCACCAGCGCGACGGTCAGGACGAACCTGAGGTCGCCATTCCGTTCGACAGGTGCTCGCAAGGCGACGAGGCGCTTGCCGGAAATCGGACCCAGAGGTCCAATTCCCCCGATCGCCGCCTTGCGCGTCGTCAGGATTCTCTCGAAATTCTCCCGATCCGCAGTCGCCCCGAGATCGGCCCCGATGGGGCGCAGCAGATTGAGCACTTGATTGCCCTTGGGATCAACCAGCTCGATCGTTTCCCAGAGAGGCCTGGTCTCCTTGACACGTAGAGCCTCGACATAAAACGATGCGAGGTCCGAACCATCGAGGCTGGCTGAGGCAGCAAGCGTCTCCGCGATCTGGACCTGAAGCGCCAGATCCGAAGAGATGCGTGTCACGACACGGTCGAGCGTTTCGAGGGCGGCAAGGCGCGAGTCGGTCCGCTCTTGACGGGCATTCAGGAAAACGACCCAGCCCGCGAACAGAACGAGCGGAATGGCCGCTGCCATGACGAGCAGGATCAGCGGACGTTGCGCGGCCCGCGCCGAACCTGGTTGGACAACTGCTTTCACTGTCGATGCCTCGCTCAACATAGCCGCGATTCGAAAAGCGCCGCAACCCAGCACAAGCCCCGCTTGTCAGGCTTTTCCTGACAGAAACCGTCCTTCAGCCCGACTGGGCCAAGCGTGACCCGTTCCCCATGATTGGTCAAACGGCAACCACGAGGTGGCACATGCTGGAACTGGATCTTGCGAAAATGGACGCGCGAAATTCGGAGACGTCATCGTCGATCGTATCGAGGATCGCTCCCCAGACGCGCGACATGTCGCCTCTCGCCTCGGACAATGACCTCATCGCGCATCTCTCGCCGCGGTCGCGTCGATCGCTTCTGGATCGCTGCGATTCGATCCGATTGACGGCAAGACAGGTGCTGCAGGAGCGAGGTCTTCCGCTGCAACATGCGTACTTCATCGAGTCCGGCGCGGCATCGCTCACGACCCGGGCCGGAGATTGCCCGCCTGTTGAAATCCATACCTTGGGGAAAAGGGACTTCGTCGGCGTCCCCCTGGTGCTTGGAATGCGGGTCTCTCCCCACCGGTGCACCGTTCACGTCCCTGGAAGGGCGCTGCGGATCGAAACCGACGCCCTGATCGGGTTGATCAAGACGGATATCGAGGTGGAAAAGCTGTTGCTGCGCTACGTTCAGGCAACGCTGATTCACAGCTCCCAGTTGGTGGCATGCAACTCGCGGCACAATCTGTCCCAGCGGCTAGCCCGATGGCTGCTGGTCGCGCGCGATCGGATCGGAGACAACGAGCTTGCACTGACTCACAAATGCATGGCGCAGGCGCTCGGCGTACGCCGTGCCGGCATCACGACGGCGGTGGGCGACATGGAAGCCAACGGCCTGATTCGGCGGAGCCGCGGACGAACAGTGATCGTCGACGAAACCCGCCTGGAGGAGGCGTCGTGCAACTGCTTCCGCGTCATTCGGTCCGCCCACGAGAATTCTCTGTCAGGACCGGTTGCGTTGCGCGTCGCGCATCCGTGACGTCTCGCTTTCAAGTAGGGCTCAGACACAGGAGTATAGCGATATGAGTTTGGCGGCCACGATCGTTGGGAAGAGAAAGTTGCAATCCGACGCGGAAATTCTTGTAGAGGCACTCGATGAGGCCAAACGCCTGCTTGCGTCGGCCGGAGCTGCCGGGCCCCCGTGCAGGTCCGAGCAGCACGAGGTTCTGAATATGATCGAGTTCATTGTTTATGATCCGGCTGTCGCGCGGGCTGTGGAGCGTCTGAAGCTGCGGGCGCGATTGAAAGCTGTCGCCTGATCGACTTTGCGCAGTCGGTTCACCCGGCATATTGCGAAATGAGGGGCCAAGCACGCTTTGCGCCGTAGATCCTTTTCGGGAGGCCTGTCTTTTCAGCGCGGATCGGGCCAGTTAGGCCACGATGCGGATCGAGCTGGACAAGCTTCGGCAACCGTAGGAAGCGCGGGTGAGCAGAACCCTTGTTTTCGTCTGCCTTCGGCTTGCTGCGTGCCGCTACGAAGCGGCGACACCTAGAAGGAATCCTCGGCCGGATCGCTGATGGCATCGATCAGGTGCGCCACAAGAATGCTCGCGCTGAAGAACATCATGCAGGCGACGACAATTCCGATCATTCTCGTGCCTTAGATGTGCCGGATGACACGTAGCGCGCCAAGACCGATTCCCAAACCCGGTCGAGGACGGTCTGGAAGATCGTCGCCCGACGCCACGATTTCCCGGCAGGCGCTGGGACGTTGCGGGTGGGCCGAGAGCCTCCCGGTCCGGGCAACAGAGCGCGGGGGCCGTCACTTCGGCCGTTAGGTGATCTGCTGCCGATGGTCGACCGCACGAACATTGTCATATCCAGTCTCCCGGGATGGGAGTGGTGCTGGGTAAAGCTGGAGTTCAAATGGCCTTGGGACTAGTCGGGTTGATTCCCCAGGCACCGTCAGGAAATTCCCGACGTCGCGTCGGCGCGGCGAAACGCGCGGCCGGCGCTCGCCTGACGCCGCCCTCCGGACTTCGAACGGGGCTCTCGTGGGGCTCTAGCAGACAAAAGTAAGGCGCGACTGGCATCACCACAGTCGCGCCCTACGTCGCCGGCTTATGGGGCAGGGGGGAATAGCCGGCTGCTGAGACGACTCCTGTCCATGCAAGACGTTCCAAGCCTTGCGAAATATTTTGCGTCCGCTGTTGCGCCAGCCGGACACGGTTAAGTGATCGTCACGGCCAAGAACCCCCGGTCCACGCCCCGCGTTGTTCCCGCGATCGCCATGGGGCGAGGGACCGACAGCCATGTCACAGATTTATAAGGTTTTTTTAGGCGCAATCGCGATGGCCGCGACGCTCGGCGCGGTGCAATTGGCCTCCGGCCACGATCTGGCCGACCGCTGGCAGGCGGTCGCCGATCTGCCCAGCCACAGCCTGAGCCACGCCCCAGGTCACAACGTCAATCGCGCCGGCAAGGCCGACCGTCTTGCCGAGCTCAAGCCGGCCGCGGTTCCCACCCGCACCGTCTCGATGCGGCTGAACGACCTCGCCGCCACGTCGGTGCTGCTGCGGGTCCCGGCGGCGATCGAGACCGGTAACGCCAAGCCGCCGGCACTGCTGCAGAACCAGAAGAAGGTGCGCACCAAACCGACGATCGCCTGCGAGCCGATGGTCAGCTCGCTGACCGAGGTCGCGAAGCTGCTCCAGCCCGGTCGTTGTGTGACCTGATCCGCCGAGTCCGCCGAGCGATCGAACAGATCGCCCTCCCGCCGGGAGGGCGATTTTTCACGTCCACTTGATCCCCCCTCGCCTCGCGTTATATCCCGGGTTTCTTTCCCTTCGTTTTGACCGGGTAAACGCATGACGACGTCAGACACGGCTGTGCATACGCAGCCCTTCCAGGCCGAGGTTTCCGAGCTGCTGCACCTCATGGTGCACTCCGTCTATTCCGAGACCGACATCTTCCTGCGCGAGCTCGTCTCCAACGCCTCCGACGCCTGCGACAAGCTCCGCTACGAGGCGATTGCCAGCCCGGCGTTGCTGGGCGAGGGCGACGCACTCAAGATCCGCATCGCCCCGAACAAGCAGGCCAAAACGCTCGTGATCGCCGACAACGGCATCGGCATGGAGCGGCAGGAGCTGATCGATCATCTCGGCACCATCGCCCGCTCCGGCACCAAGGCGTTCGTGTCCAAGCTGAAGGAGGCCAAGGACGGTCTCGGCCTGATCGGCCAGTTCGGCGTCGGCTTCTATTCCGCCTTCATGGTCGCCGAGAAGATCGTCGTGATCAGCCGCCGCGCCGGCGAGAGCGATGTCTGGACCTGGACCTCCTCCGGCGGCTCTGGCTTCGAGATCTCCCGCGCCAGCGACGAGGAGGCGGCCCGCGTGCCGCGAGGCACCGAGATCGTCCTGCACCTGAAGGACGATGCCAGGAAATATCTCGAGGCCTTCGAGATCGAGCGCATCGTTCATGCCTATTCCGACAACATCCTGTTCCCCATCGAGCTCGTGCCGGAAGAAGGCGAGCCGCGCCAGATCAATTCGGCGAGCGCGCTGTGGCAGCGCTCGAAGTCCGAGCTGACGGGCGAGGACTACAAGAAGGCCTATCAGCAGATCGCATCCGCCTTCGACGATCCCGCGATGACGCTGCATTATCGTGCCGAGGGGCGCTATTCCTACGCCGTGCTGCTGTTCGCGCCCTCGGCCAAGCCGTTCGACCTGTTCGAGCCGAACCGCAAGGGCCGCGTGAAGCTTTACGTTCGCCGGGTCTTCATCACCGATGATGCCGATCTGTTGCCGGGTTATTTGCGCTTCATCCGCGGCGTCGTCGACAGCGAGGATCTCCCGCTCAACATCTCCCGCGAGATGCTGCAGAACAATCCGCAGCTGGCGCAGATCCGCAAGGCGGTGGCGACCCGGGTCGTGTCGGAGCTCGAAAGCCTCGCCGACAAGGATCCGGACAATTTTGCCAAGATCTGGGACGGGTTCGGTGCGGTCCTCAAGGAAGGCATCTACGAGGATTTCGAGCGGCGCGAAAAGCTGCTGGCCCTGTCGCGCTTCACCACGACGTCGGGCGAGAAGCGTTCGCTGAAGCAGGTCATCGCCGATTTCAAGCCCAACCAGACCGAGATCTACTATCTCGTCGGCGACAGCATCGAGCGGCTGAAGTCCAATCCGCGGCTCGAGGCGGCAACCGCGCGCGGCATCGAGGTGCTGCTGCTGTCCGATCCCGTCGATGCCTTCTGGACCTCGATGCCGTCGGAGTTCGAGGGCAAGCCGCTGAAGTCGCTGAGCCAGGGCGATCTCAATCTCGACCTGATCCCGCGCATCGACGAGGCGGACGAGGCGAAGAAGGAGGAGCCGGCCGCCGATGAGGCCGCCACCGTTGCCGTGATCAAGGCCGCGCTCGGCGAGCGCGTCAGCGATGTCAAGGCCTCGACGCGCCTCACCAGCTCGGCCTCCTGCCTCGTTGCCGACAGCCAGGGCCCGAGCCGCGAGCTCGAGCGCATCCTGTCGCAGCAGGACCGGGGCCTGCGCACCAAGCCGATCCTCGAGATCAATCTGCGTCATCCGCTGGTGACGGCGCTCACCAAGGCGCAAGCCGGCTCGAAAACCGTCGACGATCTCAGCCTGCTCCTGCTCGAGCAGGCGCAGATCCTGGACGGCGAACTGCCGGAAGACCCGGCGGCGTTCGCGACAAGGCTGAACCGGCTGGTGTTGCAGGGGCTGGGCGGCTAGCGCTGCCTCGCAGCATCGTTCCGGCTGGGCTTGACCGTCACTCCCTCTCCGCCGCGCATCGCTTTTGGCGTTGTGCGGTCCACTCACCTCGACGTCATCAGGCCTGCGGAACAGTCGCGGACGACGAGATGTTGTGTCATATGAAGCGACGCTACTAATTCGAGGATTTCCCCCATGCGCCTGCCATTCCTCATCCTCACCGCGATCTTCACGTTGCTTGGCGCAGCGGATGCCAGCGCGCAGAGATACGATCCGGCCTATCCCTTCTGCATGCACCGCTACGTCGGCGGCCCCGGTGGCGGAGGCGGTGACTATTTCGACTGCTCGTTTACCTCGATGGAGCAGTGCCGCGCGACGGCGTCGGGCCTTGCCGCGACCTGCGACCCCAATCCCTATTACGCCTACAACGAGCCGCCGCCGCGCCGGCGCCACAAGAGGCCGCAATAGATCGTCAATGTGCCGTGCAGGAGGACCCTGTCGTGCGTCTCTGGTCGTACCCGATTACGGCCATTGCGGCGTTGCTCGTGGCCACCCCCTCGCAGGCGCAGACCTACGATCCGCGCTATCCTGTCTGCATGCATGTCTATGCCGGTCGCGGCGGCCTGAACTGGTATGATTGCTCTTTCACATCGATGCCGCAGTGCCGCGCCACGGCCTCGGGCCGCGCAGCGACCTGCGATCTCAATCCGTATTATCAACCCAAAACACCTTCGCAGCGCCCGCGTCACAAGCGCAGCGGCTAGCGGCCGCTACGCCCGCCATCTTGCGCCGGCCATCGGCCTGCGCTGACCGCATGCCGCCGAAAGCGTCGGCCTGGTAAAGGATGGCTAGCGTTAATCGCCTCCTAACCGGGTTTACCTTGTCTTTTAACGCCTGGGTCAGGGCGCACGGGCTAGACTGCGGGAAACGCAGACCGCCCGAAAGAGTGAACAATATGACCACCGGCGTCATCGAGCAGCCGAAAGTCGCGCGCGCACCGTCGGCCTCCAGGATCTGGCTGAAGGCGATCGAGCTCACCGCGCGGATCGAGACGCTGCCGGGACGCCTGTTCGCCGACGTCATCGACGATTGGGCACAGCGCCAGCCCGACCGCGTTGCGCTGCTGACGGACGACGCAAGTGTCGACTATGCCGGCCTGTCGAAACGCATCAATCGCTACGCGCGCTGGACGCGTTCGGTCGGCGTGGCCAAGGGCGATGTCGTTGCCTTGATCATGCCGAACGGCATCGACTATCTCGCAGCGTGGCTCGGCATCAGCCGGGTCGGTGGCGTGGTCGCGCTTCTCAACACCAAGCTGGTCGGACCGTCGCTCGCGCATTGCATCGACGTCGCCAGGCCCTCCCACATCATCGTGGCGCATGAGCTGACGGAGATGCTGGAGGGAGCCGCGCCGCATCTTAAAAGTCAGGCCAAGGTGTGGACGCATGGCGACGCCCGCGGCGACCGCGCCATCGACGTCGCGCTTGCGGCGCTGGACGACGCGCCGCTGTCGCCGGCGGAGCACGGCGAAATCACCATCGACGACCGCGCGCTGCTGATCTACACCTCGGGCACGACGGGCCTGCCGAAGGCCGCCAGCATCAGCCATCGTCGTATTCTCAATTGGGGCTT
This sequence comes from Bradyrhizobium sp. WBOS08, assembly GCF_024585125.1. NCBI lineage: Bacteria > Pseudomonadati > Pseudomonadota > Alphaproteobacteria > Hyphomicrobiales > Nitrobacteraceae > Bradyrhizobium > Bradyrhizobium sp. WBOS08. The sequence continues at coordinate 3,285,364 of NZ_CP028988.1, forward strand.
CTGGTTCGCCGGCCTCACCGGCGCGAGCCCGCAAGACCGGCTCTATGATTGCCTGCCGTTGTTCCACTCGGTCGGCGGCATCGTCGCGCCGTGCAGCATGCTCGCCGCCGGCGGCTCGGTGGTGATCGCCGAGAAATTTTCGGCGTCGCATTTCTGGTCGGACATCGTCCGCCACGACTGCACGTTGTTTCAATATATCGGCGAGCTCTGCCGTTACCTGCTCAGGGCTCCGCCCTCGGAATACGAGAACCGCCATCGTCTCCGCCTCGTTTGCGGCAACGGCCTGCGCGGCGATATCTGGGAGGACTTTCAGGCGCGTTTCGCCATTCCCCGTATCCTCGAATTCTATGCGGCGACGGAAGGAAATTTCTCGCTGTTCAATGTCGAGGGGCAGCCGGGCGCGATCGGCCGCATCCCGCCGCTGCTGGCGCATCGCTTCCCTGCCAATCTCGTCAGGCTCGATCCGGACAACGGCGCGCCGCTGCGCGATGAAAAGGGCTTCTGCATCGCCTGCGCCCGCGGCGAGGCCGGCGAAGCCATCGGCCGCATCGGCACCGCCGACGAGGGTGGGGGGCGCTTCGAGGGCTACACCGACGCCGGCGAAACCGAGAGGAAGATACTGCGCGATGTGTTTGCCAAGGGCGATGCCTGGTTTCGCACCGGCGATCTGATGCGGATCGACGACAAGGGGTTCTTCTATTTCGTCGATCGGATCGGTGATACGTTCCGCTGGAAGGGCGAGAACGTCGCGACCTCTGAGGTGAACGAGGTGATGCGCGATTTCACCGGCGTGGTCGATGCCACCACCTACGGCGTCAGCATCCCCGGCGCCGATGGCCGCGCCGGTATGAGCGCGATCGTGGTCAACGAGGGCTTTGACATTGCGGCGCTGCCCGCACATCTGTCGCAACGCTTGCCGGCCTATGCGCGTCCGGTCTTCATCCGCATCTCTCGCGAGATCGATGCGACCGAGACGTTCAAGCAGAAGAAGGGCGATCTGTTGCGGGAAGGCTTCGATCCCGCCGCGATCCCCGACCCGTTGTTCATGGCAGACTCGAAATTCGGAGCCTATGTCCCGCTGGATACTGAGGTTTATGCGGCAATCCTGGGCGGCTCGATCAGGCTGTAATCCCCGCCAAAATCGGCAGATAGGTCCAATTTTATCTGAATTGTCCAAGAAGCCATTTACTTCTCTCGGGTAAACAGGCGGCCATGGGGAGGCGGCCAGCACGAGCCGCCGCAACACCAACGATAACAAAGCGAGCCAGCCATGTCGGTAAGGTCGAAGGTCATCGAGGCGATCCGGCAGATCGCCAAGGAGCAGAACGTCACGCTTCCGGAGCTGTCGGACGATCTGTCGCTGCACGAGACGGGCTTCGACTCGCTCGCCTTCGCCATCCTGGTGGCGCGTCTCGAGGACGACACCGGCGTCGACCCCTTCACCATTTCCGAGGACGCAGCATTCCCCGCCACCGTGGGCGATTTCGTGCGGGCCTACGAAAATGTCCCCGCGTGAGATCTTTGCGCTCCGCGACCATCTCGGCGCGGAGTTGAAAGGCCGCACGATCTCCGACGCGCATGATGTCGTGTCGCTGACCGATATCCTGTCGCAGACGGTCTTGGGCGGCCGCCTGCGCGAATTGTCGGGCCGCTCCGTGCTGCTCAAGCTGCCCGACCAGCTCCGGTCGGGCCTGGCCATGATCGAGCTCGACGGCATCGTGAGCCGCATGTTGCTGTGCCCGCCCGATCTCAACCCGGCGCATCTCGACGCACTGATCGCGGATGCCGGGATCGATGCCGTCGTCACCGACGAACCCGGTCGCTGGGTCGATTCCGGCGTGTCGATGGTCGTGACGGCACAATTGCCGCTTCAAGCGGCCGCGCCGGCCAAGACCGAGCGCGCCACGGAATGGCTGATGCTGACCTCGGGCACCTCAGGCGTGCCGAAAATCGTCGGTCACACGCTGGAAGCGCTGACCGGCGCCATCGTCGCCGAAGGTCCCGCGCGCGGACCTGCGCCGGTATGGGCGACGTTCTACGACATCCGCCGCTATGGCGGCCTGCAGATCTTCCTCCGCGCCATCCTGTCCGGCGGCTCGATGGTGCTGTCGGACCCGCATGAAGCGCTCGGCGATCACGTCGCGCGGCTGAAGGCGCGTGGCGTCTCGCACATCTCCGGCACGCCGTCGCACTGGCGCAAGCTCCTGATGAGCGGTTCGGCCACGAAATTCGCCCCGGCTTACGTCCGTCTCTCCGGCGAAATCGCCGACCAGGCGGTGCTCGACGGGTTGAAGGCGGCATTCCCCAATTCCTCGGTCGGTCACGCCTATGCCTCGACCGAGGCCGGCGTCGGCTTCGCCGTGAATGACGGGCTGGAAGGCTTTCCGGCCGACTATCTCGGCAATCGCAACGGCGTCGAGATGAAGGTGGTCGACGGTTCGCTGCGGATCCGTTCGACGCGCACCGCGCATGCCTATGTCGGGCGCAGCACCGCGGCGCTCACCGATGACGACGGCTTCGTCGACAGCGGCGACATCGTCGAGCTGCGCGGCGACCGCTATTATTTCGTCGGCCGTCGCGGCGGCATCATCAATATCGGCGGGTTGAAGGTCCACCCCGAGGAGATCGAGGCGGTGATCAACCGTCATTCCGACGTACGGATGTCGCGGGCGAAATCGCGCAAGAGCCCGATCACCGGCGGCATCGTCGTCGCCGACGTGGTCCTGGCCGACGGCACCGATCAGGCGCGCGCGAAGGAGATCCGCGACCAGATCCTGGCTCAGTGTCGTGCGCAGCTCGCCTCGCACAAGGTGCCGGCGGTGATCCGCTTCGTCGAGGCGCTCGACGTCACGCCGGCCGGCAAATTGGCGCGCACCGATGCATAACGTTCTCGTCACCGGCGGCAGCCGCGGCATTGGTCTGGCGATCGGCAGACGCCTGGTCGGTGCCGGCTACAACGTGATCGCAGTGGCACGGCGCCAGAGCGAGGAGCTCGAGGGCGCAATCTCCCAGTCCGAGGGACGCCTGCATTTCCGCGCCTGCGACCTTGCCGTGATCGACGCGATCCCGGCCTTTGCAAAGCTCGTGCGCGACGAGTTCGGCCCGGTCTACGGCCTCGTCAACAATGCCGGCCTCGGTACCGAAGGCCTGCTCGCCACCATGCACAATTCCGAGATCGAAGCGTTGGTGCAGCTCAACGTGCTGTCGCCGATCATCCTCACCAAATACGTTGCGCGGCAGATGATGGCGGACGGCGCCGGCCGCATCATCAACATCTCCTCGATCATCGCGACGACCGGCTATAACGGCCTGTCCGTCTACGGTGCGACCAAGGCGGCTGCCACCGGCTTCACCCGCTCGCTGGCGCGCGAGGTCGGCAAGGTCGGCATCACCGTGAATGCGATCGCACCGGGCTTCATCGATACCGAGCTCACCCATAATCTCTCCGACGAAGGGCGCAAGCGCATCGCCGGACGCAGCGCGCTGCGCCGGCTGCCGGAGACAGACGATGTCGCGCGCATGGTGGAATATCTGCTGGGGGACGGCGGCCGCAACGTCACCGGCACCGTGTTCACCGTCGATGCGGGCAATACGGCATGAGCGGAACTCGGCCGGCATGATTGCGTTGATCGGGCGCAATGACATTCAGCCCGAATTGGTCGTAATATGCCCCGTAATCGGTTGGGTTACGTCAATCGATCTGCCCTAATCGACGAGGAGCAGTCCATGGCCATGCCAAACACGGCCGCTTCAATCCGGGGCCGGACGCAGCAAGCCCAGCCGGACGTTGTCCATTGCCCGCCGATGGCGCATCAGAATTCCGGCGGCCATGGCTATGAGATGTACCCGCAGCAATTCGTCCGTCTGGTCGGCTGCCATGACGCATCGCTCGACACCTCGCGCAAGCGTCAGGACGAGAAGCTGCACTAGAAAGCCGCTGCGCACGTCCGGATCATGCTCCAGCCGTCACGTCCCGTGCTTCGGCGAGACCTTCGGCAGGTCAATTCGTTCATGTGAAAATTCGGGCGGCCCTTCGGTGAGGCGGCGGATGCGGCGCTCACGCTCGTCCTCCGGCAACGCGGGATCGAGCAGCGTTTCGATCTCGTGGACTGCGATCTCCTCGATCCTGATCGCCTCTGACGTGATCGGGTGCTCCGGTGGGATCACCGGCGGCGCGATCTTCAGGCCCAGCTCGATCAGCTTGCAGATGGCATCCGAGCGGGTCAGGCGGTGGGCTTCAGCCCAGGCATCGACGGCTTCCGTCAATCTCTCGGGCATCTTGACCGCGCTGATCGGGTCGACGCCGGTGCGCCGGCGGACCGGAGAGGTGGAGTCCCTATTGCCGAAGTCGGACACCTCGATCATCCCATGCAAGGTCTTAGAGCTCAAGGCCGTGGAGCTGAACGAGGATAGCCGCACTCCCCGGCGGGTCGTTTGATGCCGATCAATGACCCCCGCGGCATTGCCCAGCGGGCCGGCGTCTTGTTGTTCCGGCCCATTTCAGCCAAATGATCGAAACGGGCCGCCGGCCGGCGAACCCGGATCGATCCTGCCACGTATTTGTTGCGCATTCCAACCATCCGGCATCCCCGATGACCCCAGGCGAATCCTTCTATGGCGGCATTCCGGTCTTCCGCGGTTTCACCAGCCTGATGGACCCTGCGCTCTATGCGCCGCTTCCGGACGATTGGAGCATCGGCGTTGCCGATATCGTCGATTCCACCAAGGCGATCGCGGCGCAGCGCTACAAGGCGGTCAACATGGCCGGCGCGGCGGTGATCGCGGCGGTGACGAACGCCTTGGAAGGACGCGAATTCCCCTTCGTGTTCGGCGGCGACGGCGCGAGCTTTGCAGTTGCGCCCGGCGATCTCGATGCGGCGCGCGAGGCACTCGCCGCGACCGCCACCTGGGTGCGGGAGGACCTCGACCTGAGGATGCGGGTCGCGCTGGTGCCGGTGAGCGCCATCCGCGCGCAGGGCCTCGACGTGCGTGTCGCGCGCTTCGGTCCGTCGGCGAACCTGTCCTATGCGATGTTCTCCGGCGGCGGCCTCGCCTTTGCCGACGCGGCGATGAAGCGCGGCGAGTTCGCGGTCGCCGAGGCGCCGCCGGGCACGCAGCCCGACCTGTCCGGACTGTCCTGCCGCTTCGAGATGATGCCGGCCTCGCGCGGGCTGATCCTCTCGGTGCTGGTGATGCCGGCGCGCGGCGCCGATCCGCATGCCTTCCGCAAGGTGATCGAGGACGTCATTCATCTCGTCGAGCGCAGCCCGGACGGCGCCCGTCCGGTACCGCCGCAGGGACCGCCGCTGAAATGGCCGCCGCAGGGGCTGGACTACGAAGCCCGCACCAGGCGCGGCGGCCCGCTGCTGGCGCGCCGAGCCAGCGTGCTGGCCTATACGCTGTTCGCCTATCTGATCATGCGCTTCGACATCAAGGTCGGCGGGTTCGTGCCCGGCCTCTACAAGCGCCAGGTCGTCGAGAACTCGGACTTCAGGAAATATGACGACGGCCTGCGCATGATTCTCGACTGCACCCCGCAGCTCGAGCGCGCGCTGAGTCATCGTTTGGCTGCCGCCGCGCGCGAGGGCATCGTGCGCTACGGCCTGCATCAGCAGGACGCTGCGATGATGACCTGCTTCGCGCCATCGGCGCTGCGGAGCGACCACGTCCACTTCATCGACGGCGCCCGGGGCGGCTATGCCTCGGCAGCGACGGCGCTGAAGGCGATGACGGCGTAGCCGATTCCCGTGTCCCGGGCCCGCTGCGGCCCGCAGTGACGCTGTGCCGAGCGGCTGCAATCACATTCCTGCGCTTTTGCTGCGCTCATTTGCCCCAGCGCACAAGCGCGACCGAGGCCGCAGTCGACAGGCCGAACACCACCATGGCGCCGCCGACCAGCGCGAACAAGGTCCAGGCCGGCGCCTGCGCAATCATGAGGCCGATGCCGCCGATCGCGACGATCAGAAGTCGCGCGGTGGAAGCGAGCACCGGTCCGCCGACGCGGGCCGCGCCTTGTGACGAGAAGTAGAGCGACACGCCCATGCCGAAGAACACGAAGGCCGGACCGGCCCAGTGGAAATAGCTGTGCGCCGCGGCAGTGACGCCGGGGTCTTGCGTAAAGAGTGCGACCCAGAGCGCGGGATCGAGCGCGACGACGAGCCCGATCAGGCCGACCGTGAGTCCGGAGGCCGCCGCCGCGGTCCAGGCGACATGCCGGGCCCGCTTCAAATGTCCGGCGCCTATCGCCAGCCCGACCATCGGCACCGAGGCGATGCCGAAGGCGAAGGTGATCGGGATCAGCAGGAATTCCAGCCGCGAGCCGATGCCGTAACCGGCCAGCACCTCGGTGCCGAAGGTCGCCAGGATCTTCGTGAAGATCAGGATCGTGAGCACGGTCTGGAGCGGCGACAGGCAGGCCACCGCGCCGACCTTGAGAATGTCCAGGAACATCGCGCGCTCGAAACGGAAGGCGCGGAAGTCGAGCTGCAGCCGGCTGCGCCCGGACCACAGATACCAGAGCAGGAAGACCGCCGCGCAGCTGAACGCGATCAGCTGGCCGCTGGCGACACCCGGCATGCCGAATTGCGTCACGCCGAACAGGCCGAGACCCAGCGTGCCGCCGAGCACGACCTGGAGCACGCTCGCCCCGATCAGCGTCATCGAGGGCAGGCGCATGTCGCCGGTGCCTCGGATCACCGAGGCCAGCGTGTTGACGAGCCAGATCGCGACCGCGCCGGAGAACAGCACCTGCGAATAGCCACAGGCCTCCTCCAGGACGCGGTCCCGGCCGCCGAGCAGGGTGAAGAACCAGCGGCCGAAGCCGAGCATCATCACCGTGAAGAACAGCCCGCCGCAGAGGCCGATGATGGCCGCATGCAGCGCCAGCGTGGCGGCGCGGTCACGATCCCCGGCGCCGAGGGCGCGGCTGATCGCGGACGAGACCCCGCCGCCCATCGCGCCCGCGCTCATCATCTGCGTCAGCATCGCGAACGGAAACACCAGGGCGATCGCGGCGAGCGGGATGGTGCCGAGCCGGCCGATATAGGAGGTCTCGGCGATCGCGACCAGCGTGCTGCCGACCATCGCGATCATGTTGGGCACCGCGAGGCGGAGGAGCGTCGGCAGGATCGGCGCCGTCAGCAGGCTCGTAATGGAGGAGGCGACCGGTCCCCGCGGCGGGACGGCGTCTACGGGGGCGTCGATCGTCATGTTCACCGGGCGGACATTTTAAATGATGATCGACATATTATAGGGCCGGGAGCAGGCGGCCCAGCCCTCGCTCACGCAGAGCTCACCAGGGCAGGCCGCATAGGTCGATGGTGCCGAGCGTCGGGGCGCGGACGATGTTGAAGACGTAGGGCGCCATGTGGGTGAAGCGGATCCGCCCTTCCGGCTGTTCGCAATAGACCTCACCCTTGAAGGGCAGCCAGCTCCGGGTCTCGTAGAACGAGACATTGTGGGGCTCGCAGAACAGCAGCGCGAAGCGAACGGCCTCGTTGGCGCGCATGGTGTGGACCGCCGCGTCGATCGCCACCGTCGCATAGCCGCGGCCGCGCCGGTCCTCGCGGGTGCAGACCCCGCCGATGCCGCCAATATGGACCTTCTGCCCATTCCAGGTGACGGTGCGGAAGTAGATGCCGACATGGCAGACCAGACCGTCCTCGGGGGTCTCGATCAGGACGCGCAGATCGGCATTGGCCCATTTGATCCGAGCCCAGGGCTTATCCGCGATCGCATGTGGTCCCCAGACCGCCTGATGCAATGGCTCCGCAATCGGCCACGAGGCGTCGCCGTTCAGAATGTCGATCTCAATGCTCATGGCTTGGTCCTTCGAAGCCCCGCTTCGTGGCGCATTCGTTCTGTCATAAGAGCTTCAAAGGCAATGATATTTTTGCATCGCCCCATCCCGCCTGTGATATCTGCGCTTGCGTCGATTTTATGCAATCCGGCCAAGCTGCGGCATCACGCGCTTTCGCAAATTGGCGGTGTTTAACGGCTGCGGAACCTTCTATAAGGGGTGACCGTTAGAACCCGTTCTCCACCCAGTTGCGGACAAGAAGCCATGACCTTTACGCTGCCCCCACTCCCTTACGCCTATGACGCCCTCGGCCAGTACATGTCGAAGGAGACGCTGGAATTCCACCACGACAAGCATCATCAGGCCTACGTCACCAACGGCAACAACGCGCTCAAGGGGACCGAATGGGAAGGCAAGTCCCTTGAGGAAATCGTCAAGGGCTCGTTCGGCAAGAACCCCGCGGTGTTCAACAACGCCGGCCAGCACTACAACCACATCCACTTCTGGAGCTGGATGAAACCCAATGGCGGCGGCACCAAGCTGCCGGGCAAGCTCGAGAAGAAGATCAACGAGGACCTCGGCGGCTTCGAGAAGTTCAAGACCGACTTCCAGGCGGCCGGCGTCGGCCAGTTCGGCTCCGGCTGGTGCTGGCTCCAGGTCAAGAACGGCAAGCTCGAGATCTCCAAGACCCCGAACGGCGAGAATCCGCTGGTGCACGGCGCCATCCCGATCCTCGGCTGCGACGTCTGGGAGCATTCCTACTACATCGACTATCGCAACCGCCGCCCCGATTATCTCAAGGCGTTCGTCGAGAACCTCGTGAACTGGGAATACGTGGAGTCCCTGTTCGAGAAGGCGTGACGATGTCATTCCGGGCTCGGCGCTGACGCGCCGCCCCGGAACGACGAGATCGAAGGCGGTCGCTTATGCGGCCGCCTTTTTGCTGTGCGGAATTGCCCTGCGCAGTGCGCGCATGGGTCTGTCATCGTACCGTTTGCATCGCCCGGGCACCGCCCTTAATCAGGACGGGCATCGCCCTCGAGCCAACAAGCCCGTTGTCAGAACCTTCCCCAAAAACCCCAGCGCCGGTCGAGGATGCGGAGTCCGAGCCGCGGCCCGGGCGGGTGCGCAAGCCGATCGGCTGGTCGACCATCATCATCGCCGTTCTGGTCGCGGTCAGCGCAGCGCTGGTCTGGCGGCGTGACGGCACCGACGGCGTTCTCGACATCCTGACCCACGATCTCTCGCTGTTCTCGGGCATCCTGCCGCGCGTGCTCGCCGGCTGCCTGCTCGGGGCCTTCATCTCCGAGATCCTGCCGCACGAAAAAGTCTCGCGCTCGCTAGGGCCGAAATCCGGCCTGATGGGGCTTCTGATCGGCACCGCCTTCGGCGCGATCCTCCCGGGCGGGCCGTTCACCGCCTATCCCGTGGCGAGCGCGTTGCTCGCGGTCGGCGCCGATTTCGGCGCCACCATCGCCATGGTCGTGAGCTGGACCTTGATCGGCTACGGCCGGGCGGTGGCCTGGGAAATCCCGATCATGGGTACCGACTTCACATTGTGGCGGATTGTGATCTCGCTGCCGTTGCCGGTGCTCGCCGGCGCGCTCGGGCGCTTCGTCTATGTCCGGCTCTATCCGAAGCGCGCCAGCGACGAGGACGCGGCATGAGCGCCGCGCTCCTGATCGACATCCTGCTGTGGGGCTCGGTGCTCGGCGTCGGGCTGATCGCCTTTCGCCGCGGCCCCCCGGTGTTCAAAGCCTCGCTGCGCGAAGGCTCGATGGACTTCATCAACATCGTGCCGCGGATCGCGCTAGGGGTGATCGGCTCCGGCTACATCGCTGCCATCATCCCGCAGGAGGTCATCACCGGCTGGCTCGGGCCGGACAGCGGCTGGCTCGGCGTTGCGACCGCCGTCCTCGCCGGCGCGGCGACGCCGGGCGGCCCCGTGGTCGGCTTCTCCATCGGCACCGTGGCGCTGAAGTCGGGCGGCGGGATGCCCCAGGTGGTCGCCTATGTCGTGGCCTGGGCCCTGTTTGCCTTCCAGCGGGTGATCTTGTGGGAAATCCCGTTCATGCCGGCCCGTTTCGTCTGGTTCCGCTGCGCGGTGTCGGTGCCGTTCCCCTTCGTGGCTGCCGCCATCGCGATGGTGATTGGCAAGCCCTGAGCCGCTCCGGAATGCCAGCCCGGCCGTGGACAGGCGTAATGTTATATTATAACATCTGCGCATGGTTCCCGCTGCGTCTCACGCTCATCATCACGACCATGCCCATGGCCACCCTCATGGCCATTCCCATGCGCACGGGCATGGGCACGATCACACCCACGCCCATGTCCACGATGCGGCCTCGCCGCATCCCGCCCAGGAGGCGCCCTGGTCGATCCTGCGCATGACCATGGCCGCACGCCTCGCGGCCGCGCTTGCCGTCTGTGCCGTGCTCTGGGGCGCGGTCCTGCTGGCGATGAGGTGACGATGGCGGCGCTGCATTTCCATAACGTCACGCTGGGCTATGATCGGCATCCGGCCGTGCACCATCTCAACGGGGAGGTCGCGCGAGGTGCGCTGGTCGCCGTGATCGGCCCGAATGGCGCGGGCAAGTCGACCCTGCTGCGTGGCATCGTCGGCATCCTCAAGCCGCTCGACGGCAGCATCCATCTCGGCGGGCTCGACGCCAGGGACATCGCCTATCTGCCACAGAGCGCGGAGATCGACCGCAGCTTCCCGATCTCGGTGTTCGACTTCGTCGGCACCGGATTGTGGCGCGATGCCGGCCTGTTCGGCGGCATCGGCAAGGCCGCGCGCGGAAAGATTCTGCGCGCGATCGCGTCCGTGGGCCTCAACGGCTTCGAGAATCGCCCGATCGGCACGCTCTCCGGCGGCCAGATGCAGCGCGTGCTGTTCGCGCGCGTGCTGCTCCAGGACGCCAGCCTGATCGTGCTGGACGAGCCTTTCAACGCCATCGATGCCAAGACCACGGCCGACCTGCTCGCGCTGGTCAAGCAATGGCACCATGAGGGCCGCACCGTGCTCGCCGCGCTGCACGACATGGAGATGGTGCGCAACCATTTCAGCGAGACGCTGGTGCTGGCGCGTGGCCCGGTGGCGTGGGGACCGACGGCCGAGGTGCTGACGCCGGAAAACCTGCTGGTCGCGATGCGGATGTGCGAGGCCTTCGACGACAGCGCCGCGGCCTGCGCTGCCGGTGATATCGGCTCGCGGGCGGCCTGATATCAGATGCTCTATGACGCGCTGATCGGCCCGTTCACCGAATTCGAGTTCATGCGGCGCGCGCTCGCCGCCGTGATCGCGCTGGCGCTGGCCGGCGCGCCGATCGGCGTATTCCTGATGCTGCGGCGGATGAGCCTCGTCGGCGACGCCATGGCCCATGCGATCCTGCCGGGCGCCGCAATCGGCTTCCTGCTCTCCGGTCTCAATCTGTTCGCGATGACGGCCGGCGGCCTGCTCGCAGGCTTTGCGGTCGCGATCCTCGCCGGCTTGGTCGCGCGCTCGACCGGGCTGAAGGAGGACGCCTCGCTCGCCACCTTCTATCTGGCCTCGCTGGCGCTCGGCGTCACCATCGTCTCGATCAAGGGCACCAATATCGATCTGCTGCACGTGCTGTTCGGCAACATCCTCGCGATGGACGACCAGACGCTGCTGGTGGTTGCCTTCAACGCCACGGTGACGCTGCTCGTGCTCGCCGTGATCTACCGCCCGCTGGTGATCGAGAGCGTCGATCCCTTGTTCCTGCGTACGGTCAGCCGCGCCGGGGGACCTGCGCATCTCGCCTTTTTGGCGCTGGTCGTGATCAACCTCGTCAACGGTTTCCAGGCGCTCGGCACGCTGCTTGCGGTCGGCCTGATGATCCTGCCGGCGGGTATCGCCCGGTTCTGGTCGCGCGATCTCACCGCGATGATCTGCATCGCCGTCGTCGCTGCCGCGCTCTCCGGCTATGCCGGCCTCGTGCTGTCGTTCCAGACCCGGGTGCCCTCGGGCCCCGCGATCATTCTCGTGGCGACGGTGATCTACGTGATCTCGGTTCTGTTCGGCCGCGTCGGCGGCGTGGTCCGGCAATTGTTTCCCGGCCGGCATCTGGAAGCATGACGATGCGGTTCATCCTGTTCTGTGCGCTGTTGTTGATCGCCTCGCCAGTTCAGGCCGCGGAGCGGCTGAACGTCGTCGCGAGCTTCTCGATCCTCGCCGATTTCGTCCGTAACGTCGGCGGTGACAGGGTCAATTTGACCACACTGGTCGGCGCCGACGGCGACGTCCACGTCTACGCGCCGCCGCCCGCCGATGCGAAGCGGGTCGCGGAGGCGAAGCTCGTCATCGTCAACGGGCTTGGGCTGGAGGGCTGGCTGCCGCGTCTCGTGCAGTCGTCCGGCAGCAAGGCGCAGGTCGTCACCGCCAGCGCCGGGATCGCCCCGCTCAAGCTCGGCTCGGCGGCCGATCCGCACGCCTGGCAATCAATCCCCAACGCCAAGGTCTACGTGGCTGATATCGCCAACGCGCTGGCCGCCGCCGCTCCTGAGGAGGCCGACTTCTTTCGCGCCCAGGCCAAGGCCTATCTGGAAAAGCTCGAAACGCTGGACCGCGAGGTCCGCGAGGCCGTGGCCAAAATCCCAACCACGCGGCGCAAGGTGATCTCCACCCATGATGCCTTCGGCTATTTCGCCGCCGAGTACGGTATCCGGTTCGTCGCCCCCTTGGGCGTCTCCACCGAAACCGAGCCCAGCGCCCGGGACATCGCGACCATCATCGGGCAGATCAAGGCGCAGAAAATCCCGGCCGTTTTTCTGGAGAATATCAGCGATGACCGGCTGATCCGGCGGATCGCGGCAGAGACCGGGGCAAAGGTCGGCGGGACCCTGATTTCGGACGGCTTGACCGGCGAAAAGGGGCCTGCACCCACTTACATTGACATGGTCAGGCACAATATAAAGGCCCTGACCAGCGCGCTTGACCATTAGGGCAGGGGCCACCCCGCCTCGCGTCGCGCGAAAAGCCCGAAGCCGGAGTTGTTATGTCTGAAGCGACCTCCCAAAAAATTCCCGTGACCGTCCTGACCGGCTATCTCGGTGCCGGCAAGACCACGCTGCTGAACCGCATCCTGTCGGAAAACCACGGTAAGAAATACGCCGTCATCGTCAACGAATTCGGCGAGATCGGCATCGACAACGACCTCATCATCGGCGCCGATGAGGAAGTGTTCGAGATGAACAACGGCTGCATCTGCTGCACCGTGCGCGGCGACCTCGTTCGCATCATGGACGGCCTGATGAAGCGCAAGGGCAAGTTCGACGCCATCATCGTCGAGACCACCGGCCTTGCCGACCCCGCGCCCGTCGCCCAGACCTTCTTCGTCGACGAGGACGTGCAGAAGAACGCGCGTCTCGATGCGGTGGTGACCGTCGCCGACGCCAAATGGCTGTCCGACCGGCTCAAGGACGCGCCCGAGGCCAAGAACCAGATCGCCTTCGCCGACGTCATCGTCCTCAACAAGACCGACCTCGTCGGCAAGGGCGAGCTTGCCGAGGTCGAGGCCCGCATCCGCGCCATCAACCCCTATGCGAAGCTGCATCGCACCGAGCGCTGCTCGGTGGCGCTGGCCGACGTGCTCGACCGCGGCGCGTTCGATCTCGACCGCATCCTCGACATCGAGCCGGACTTCCTGGAGGCCGACGATCATGACCACGACCATGATCATCACCACCATCATGGCCACGATCATCATCATGATCACGGCCAAGGTCATAGTCACGGCCTGAAGCACTACCACGACGAGGACATGCTGTCGCTGTCGCTCAAGACCGACAAGCCGCTCGATCCAAACGTGTTCATGCCCTGGCTGCAGAACCTGGTGCAGGTCGAGGGCGGCAAGATTCTGCGCTCCAAGGGCATCCTCGCCTTCCACGACGACGACGACCGCTACGTCTTCCAGGGCGTCCACATGATGCTGGAGGGCAACCACCAGCGGAAGTGGAAGGAAGGCGAGCCGCGCGAGAGCCGCCTCGTCTTCATCGGCCGCGAATTGCCGGAAGAGGCCATTCGCAAGGGTTTCGAGAGCTGCATCGTCTCGTGATGAAAGAGTTCACGCCGCCGCCCGATTCCGCCTCGATCGTCTCCGTCACCGACCGCGTCAAGCCCGTTGCGCTCGGCATGGCCGTGACCTCGGCGCATTTCCTCGGGGATCGTGCCGCCTTCGTCGGCGGCGAGGAGAATGTCGCCTTGGTCGACGCCAAGGGCGAGATCGCCAAGGTCGCCGTGCACAGCGGCGGCATTCTCTCCACCGCCTTCGACGGCAAGCGCCTCGTCATGGGCGGCGACGACGGCAAGGTCGTCTCGCTCGACGCCAAGGGCGAGGTGACGCTGCTCGCCACCGACCCGAAGCGGCGCTGGATCGACGCGGTGGCGCTGCACGCCGACGGCGCCTTCGCCTGGTCCGCCGGCAAGACCGCGACCGTCAAGAGCGGCAAGGCCGAGGAGAAATCGCTCGACGTGCCCTCGACCGTCGGCGGCCTCGCCTTCGCGCCGAAGGGGCTGCGGCTCGCGATCGCGCATTACAACGGCGTGACGCTGTGGTTTCCCAACATGGAAGGATCGGCCGAATTCCTGCCCTGGGCCGGCTCGCATCACGCCGTCACCTTCAGCCCCGACAACAAGTTTCTGGTGACTGCGATGCACGAGCCGGCACTGCACGGCTGGCGGCTCGCCGACAACAGGCACATGCGCATGTCCGGTTATCCCGGCCGCGTCCGCTCGATGTCCTGGAGCGCGGGCGGCAAGGGCCTCGCCACCTCGGGCGCCGACACCGTCATCATCTGGCCGTTCGGCAGCAAGGACGGTCCGATGGGCAAGGAGCCCGCGATGCTGGCGCCGCTGCAGGCGCGCGTCTCGGTCGTCGCCTGTCATCCCAGGAACGACATCCTCGCCGCCGGCTATAGCGACGGCACCGTGCTGATGGTGCGCCTCGAGGACGGTGCCGAGATCCTGGTCCGCCGCAACGGCACGCCGCCCGTCGCCGCCATCGGCTGGAACGCCAAGGGCACGCTGCTGGCGTTTGCCGACGAAAATGGGGACGGCGGCCTGCTCGAGCTTTAATCTGTCATCCTCCAGGTCGTAGGGTAGGCAAAGGCGCACTTGCGCCGTGCCCACGATCTCCCCCGATAGGGACGGTGGGCACGCTTCCACCTTCGCTCTTCGAGCTGCGGCGGATGCTTTGCCCACTCTACAGCAGCTCAGATCCATGCGCTTTCTCACCACCTTCCAGATTGCCGATTTCGCCGACACGCTGGTCAGCCTGACCACCGCCTTCGTGCTGGGCACGCTGATCGGCGCCGAGCGGCAATACCGCCAGCGCACCGCGGGCCTGCGCACCAATGTGCTGGTCGCGGTCGGGGCTGCCGCCTTCGTCGATCTCGCCATGCAGCTCGACAATGCAGAGGGCGCGGTGCGGGTGATCGCCTATGTCGTCTCGGGCATCGGCTTCCTGGGCGCCGGCGTCATCATGAAGCAGGGCATGGACGTGCGCGGGCTCAACACCGCGGCGACGCTGTGGGCCTCGGCCGCGGTCGGGTCCTGCGCCGGTGCCGACATGATCGCGCAGGCGGCCGCGCTGACGGTCTTCGTCATTGCCGGCAACACCATGCTGCGTCCGCTGGTCAACGCCATCAACCGCATCCCGCTGAACGAGAAGGCGCTGGAGGCGAGCTATTATTTCAAGCTTGCGGTCGCGGCCGATGCCTTGCCTGATATGCGCGACCGCCTCGTCGAAAAGCTCGAGGGCGCGAAATATCCCGTGGCGAGTCTCGAGGTCGTCGAGATCGGCGAGGACATGCTGGAGATTGTCGCCAAGCTGGTCGCGAGCGCTATCGACCCGAACGAGCTGAACGCCGTGGCGACCGATCTGCAGCATCTGCCGGGCGTGCGCCATGCCACCTGGGAAGCCAGCACGACCGAGTAAGCGCGTCGTTTTGGCGCGCAGACGGGCCGTTCCGGTCTTGCCGGGGATGGAACCCTGGTCGGGCGATTTCGTTGATCCCGTGGATAAAGGCGGTGATCGATATGCCCGGCCAACATGACAAGCGCAGCCTGAAGCTCGACCTGACAATCGCTGTCTCGCTGTTCGCGGCGGGACTCGTGGTGGCGGTGATGTCGCTCGCCCAAATCCACGCCGAGAACCGGATGCAGATGGCGCAGGCGACGCAGCCGCTTCAGGGAACTCCGTCCGACGAGCAGAGCAAGGTGCCAGCGGAAGCCAAGCCCGGCGGCGACCGGCCGACCACGCCGGCGCCCGAGCCCGCGCGGCCGGATGCCCAGACGCAAGGCGCGGCCAAGCCGGCATTGCCGCCGGCACCGCCCGAGAAGATCGCGCCGCCGATCAAGGAGAAGTAGGGCGCAACCGCAGCTCCTCTGCTGCGATCGCAATCCTGCGCCGGCGTGGTGGTGAGCCGTGTTCTGCTTCACTCGCGCCGGTATGATCCGGAGCGGAAACTGACCTGCACCCCACAGGATCACTCCATGCCGACCCTGGCGCCCCTCGATGAGACGATTTCGATCGCGCAGCTTACGCGCGATCCTTATCCGATCTACCGGCGGCTGCGACGCGAGGCGCCCGTGCTGCGAGTGAAATCCGTGGGCCGGACTTTCCTCACCAAGGCTGCCGACACCAAATATGTGAAGGACAACGCGGCGCTGTTCAGCTCCGACGATCCGAACACGCCGATGAAGCGCGCCTTCCTGGCCCATACGCTGATGCGCAAGGACCACGACGAGCACCGCAGCGAGCGGATGGCGATGATGCCGGCTCTGATGCCGAAGACGATCGAGGCCGTCTGGGCACCCCTCTATGCGAAACTGGCCGCTGCGTATCTCGACCGGTTGCCTCGCGGCGAGGTCGTTGACCTCTTCCCCACGCTCGCCGGCCCCATCGCAGCGCGGATTCTGGCTCATGCCATGGGCGTTCCGGACGCGAGCGACGAGGACATGCAACGATGGTCCCAGACCCTGATCGACGGCGCCGGCAATTTTGGCTGGACGCCAGGACCCTTCGAAGCAACCGACCTTGCGAATGCGGAGATGGATCTATGTATCCGTGGTAATTTCGAACGCGTTCGCACCGAACAGGATTCCTCCGCGCTGTCCTTCATGGTGAACGCAGCAAACCCGATTGCCGAGAGTCAGATGATTGCCAACGTCAAGATCGCGATCGGGGGCGGCATCAACGAGCCGCGTGACGCTCTGCTGACGATCATCTACGGCTTGCTGACTAACCCGGACCAGCTTGAAGCCGTCCGAGAAGGAGGCAAATGGCGATCCGCCTTCGAGGAAGGCGTACGATGGGTGGCGCCGATCCAGGCGAGTTCGCGGCTCGTCATGGAAGACACCGAGATTCGCGGCTGCTTCATCCCGAAGGGCGACACGGTGATGACGATACAGGCCTCAGCCAACCGGGACGAGGAGGTCTTCGAGGATGGCGAGCGCTACGACGCGCTGCGCGAACCCAATCCTCATCAAGCCTTCGGCAACGGCCCGCATCACTGCGCCGGCGCGCACCTTTCGCGGCGGACGGTTGGCGCTATCCTTCTGCCGATGCTGTTCGACCGCTTCCCCCGTATGACCCTGCCTGATCCGGCGAGCGTCCGCTGGCATGGCTTCGGTTTCCGCGGCCCGCTCAATCTGCCGGTTCTCCTCCAGTAGGCTGACGGAACGCAGGCCTTCGACGTCGAGCCCGTAAGCGCGGGCGGTGGCGGCCGAGAAAATCGCACCGTCACCCCCGGGTGCGCGGAGCGCGAGCTACGGTGCGCAATTGCGCACCTAAGAATCCATTGAACAGCACGCTCTGTCGCCCGATGGATTCCGGGTTCGCGCCAAGTGGCGCGCCCGGAATGACGGGTGGAGGGAGCTCGCCTCACCGCACCAGGACGTTCTTGAACTGCCAGGGATCGCTGCTGTCGATGTCCTCCGGGAACAGTCCCGGCCGGTCCGTCAGCGGCGTCCAGTCGGTGTAGAAACCCTTCACCGGGCCGAGATAGGGCAGCTGGATCTCCAGGAGACGGTCGAAATCCATCTCGTCGGCCTCGACGATGCCCTCGTTCGGATTCTCCAGCGCCCACACCATGCCGCCGAGCACGGCGGAGGTCACTTGCAGGGCGGTGGCGTTCTGATAGGGCGCGAGCTCGCGGGTCTCCTCGATGGAGAGCTGCGAGCCGTACCAATAGGCATTCTTGTCGTGGCCGAACAGCAGCACGCCGAGCTCGTCGATGCCGTCGACGATCTCATCCTCTTCGAGGATGTGGTGCTTCTCCTGCATCTTGCCGGCGCGGCCGAACAGCTCATGCAGCGACAGCACGGCGTCGTCGGCCGGATGATAGGCGTAGTGGCAGGTCGGCCGGTAGATCGCCGTGCCTGATGCGTCACGCACCGTGAAGTAATCGGCGATCGAGATCGACTCGTTGTGGGTGACGAGGAAGCCGTATTGCGCGCCGCGGGTCGGGCACCAGGTGCGCACGCGCGTATTGGCGCCCGGCTGCATCAGGTAGATGGCGGCGCCGCAGCCGGCTTCGTGCGTGCGCGCATTCTCCGGCATCCATTTCTCATGGGTGCCCCAGCCGAGCTCCGACGGCTGCACGCCCTCCGATAGGAAGCCTTCCACCGACCAGGTGTTGACGAAGACGTCGGGCTCCTTCGGCTTCTTGGAGCGCTGGGTGTCGCGCTCGGCAATGTGGATACCCTTGATGCCGGCTTGCCGCATCAGATCCGCCCATTCGGCCTTGGTCTTCGGCTTGGGGGCATTGAGCTTCAGATCGGCGGCGACATTGAGCAGCGCCTGCTTGACGAAGAACGAGACCATGCCGGGATTGGCGCCGCAGCAGGAGACGGCCGTGGTCGAGCCCTTGGGCCGCGCCTTCTTGGCCGCCAGCGTCACTTCGCGAAGGGCGTAGTTGGAGCGCGCCTCCGGCCCCTTCGACGAATCGAAATAGAAGCCGAGCCAGGGCTCGTTGACGGTATCGATGTAGAGCGCGCCGAGCTCGTTGCAGAGCTCCATGATGTCGGTGGAGCCGGTGTCGACCGAGAGATTGACGCAAAACCCCTGGCCGCCGCCTTCGGTGAGCAGCGGCGACAGCAATTCGCGATAATTGTCCTTGGTCACGGCCTTCTGGATGAAGCGGACATTGTGCTTCTCGCAATGCGCCTTGCGGCCCTCGTCCTTGGGATCGATCACGGTGACGCGCGACTTGTCGTAATCGAGATGCCGCTCGATCAGCGGCAGGGTGCCTTTGCCGATGGAGCCGAAGCCGACCATGACGATGGGACCGGTGATCTTCGCGTAGATCTGCGAGGGAGGGCTCATGGGACGGTTTCTCCGGAACGTGCTGGCAGGCAAGGGTGGGTGGATCAGGCGCTGCGGCGCTTGTCAGATGCTGCGGCGCTTGGCGGTGACTTCGATCTCGACCTTCATCTCGGGCTTGGCGAGGGCGCTGACGACCAGCAAGGTCGCGGCCGGCCTGATCTCGCCGAGAACCGCGCCGCAGACGGCGAAGTGATCGTCGATGTAGCTGGGGTCGGTGACGTAGTAGGTCGCACGGACGATATCGGCCATCTCGAAACCGCCCTCCTTCAGGGCGGCTTCGATGGTCTTGAAGCAGTTGCGTGACTGGCTCGTGACGCCGGCCGGCATCGTCATCGTGCTGTAGTCATAGCCGGTGGTTCCCGCGACGAAGGCGAAATCGCCGTCGATCACGGCGCGGCTGTAGCCGACGGTCTTCTCGAGCGGAGAGCCGGTGGAGATCAGGCGACGGGGCATGGTTGGGGCCTCGACTGAAGGATGTTTCGCGGGGTTAAAGGGCGTTTCCGGCGCCTGCGCAACCCCAAAGCAACGGGCATGGCTCAGGCGCGGCCGGGCGTTGCCGCTCAGCGCGGCTTGGGTCGTCGCGATGGCAGCGATCCCTCAGGCCGCGCGCGCCACAGGTGCGCGAACCGACCTCCGTTTGGGCAGGGCCGCGCCGGTCGGGACGATCATCCCCCCGGCGCCGTCCAGCGCACCGTCGGCGAACTCGATCGCCAGCAGGCGGTCGCGCTCGAACGGGCCGGGCAGCGCAAGCTCGGCCGTCTTGTCCGCCGAGAAGCCGAAGCGGGCGTAATAGGCGGCATCGCCGAGCAGGATCACGGCTGCATGCCCGCGCGCCCGGGCGGCGGCCAGCGCTTGATGCATCAGCGCGGCGCCGATCCCGAGCTCGCGGCAGGCAGGGTCGACCGCGAGCGGTCCGAGGACCAGAGCGGGCCTGCCTCCGGCGCTGACGTGCCACAGCCGCACGGTTCCCACGAGCTTGCCCTCGCGCATAGCCGACAAGGCGAGGCCTGCGGCAGGCGCGCGTCCGTCGCGCAGGCGCTGGCAGGTGCGGCCATGGCGGTCCTCGCCAAAGCAGGCATCGAGCAGCGCTTCGCGCATCGCGACGTCTCCAGCACGCTCCGCGCGGATCATGAACGGAGCGGCTTTCGAGGTGAGGGCGATCTGTGGCTTCCGAAAAGCAGTCATGGCGCGTCAGTCCCCGCTTGAACGGACGTGCGAGCAGCACGCCGGTCCAAGACGTCGTCAGATCGAAATGTCAGGGAGGGAGCCGGCAAGCCGGCTCCCGGGTTCGTCAGGCCTCTCGAACAGAGAGGCGGATCAGATGTGGTACGTCTTCAGCGGCGGGATGCCGTTGAACGCCACCGACGAGTAGGTCGACGTATAGGCCCCGGTGCCCTCGATCAGAACCTTGTCGCCGATCTCGAGCGTGACCGGGAGCGGATAGGGGTTCTTCTCGTACAGCACGTCGGCGCTGTCGCAGGTCGGCCCCGCCAGCACGCACGGCGTCATGTCCGCGCCGTCGTGACGGGTGCGGATGGCGTAACGGATCGACTCGTCCATGGTCTCGGCGAGACCGCCGAACTTGCCGATGTCCAGGTACACCCAGCGCACCTCGTCCTCGTCGCTCTTCTTCGAGATGAGCACGACCTCGGACTCGATGATGCCGGCGTTGCCCACCATGCCGCGGCCCGGCTCGATGATGGTCTCCGGGATCTGGTTGCCGAAGTGCTTGCGCAGCGCGCGGAAGATCGAGCGGCCGTAGGTGACGACCGGCGGCACGTCCTTCAGGTACTTGGTCGGGAACCCGCCGCCCATGTTGACCATGGTCAGGTTGATGCCGCGCTCGGCGCAGTCGCGGAACACCTGCGAGGCCATCGCCAGCGCACGGTCCCACGCCTTCACCTTGCGCTGCTGCGAGCCGACATGGAAGGAGATGCCGCACGGCTCCAGCCGGAGGCGCTTGGCGTGGTCGAGCACCTCGACCGCCATCTCCGGGTCGCAGCCGAACTTGCGTGACAGCGGCCATTCGGCGCCGGCGCAGTCATAAAGGATGCGGCAGAACACCTTCGCGCCGGGGGCGGCACGGGCGACCTTCTCGACCTCGGCGGCGCAATCGACCGCGAACAGCCGGATGCCGAGCGCGTAGGCGCGCGCGATGTCGCGCTCCTTCTTGATCGTGTTGCCGAAGGAGATGCGGTCAGGCGTCGCACCCGCAGCCAGCGCCATCTCGATCTCGGCGACCGTCGCGGTGTCGAAGCAGGAGCCCATCGAGGCGAGCAGGGCCAGCACTTCCGGCGCCGGGTTCGCCTTGACGGCATAGAACACGCGGCTGTCGGGCAGCGCCTTGGCGAAGCTCTGGTAATTGTCGCGCACGACCTCGAGGTCGACGACGAGGCACGGCTCGGTGTCGAGGCCATCCTTGCGGCGGTTGCGCAGGAATTCCTGGATACGTTCGGTCATGGCACTCTCCCAAACGGCCCAGCGACGGGCCCGTTCAAAACATGACGCCGGATAAGAGTGCTCTGGCCGGATCGCGCGATGGAGGCGCGACGAAGCCACAAGACTCAAACCAGACTGTGCTGCCGTGGATTGGTTGGGAGTGTTCCCGCCCGCACACCTGGCAATGAAGGACAAGCCTTTTCAGTAGCCCGCGCCGGCGTTGGAATGCCGGTAGAGACCAAAAAAGCCCGATCCGTCGTTGCTTTAAGTCGCGTCCCCCGTTGAGAGCGGGGTGCGCCGGTTCGCCTCCGGCTGCCAGTCACGGTTGCAAAGAGCGAAGTCACCTTCGACATGGCATCTCTTTGAGAGAGATGCTGGGCGCTCCGGGTTTGCTTCGTCGTCCGACCTTGGAGTCTTGCGACCTCGGCCTTCCGACTTCCACACTTCCGAAGAGCCCCTCGGCTTCTTCACCCCTTGGCGGCTGTCCGGCCTCTTGTCCGGATACCTACCGACTGACACACGACCACAGGCACGTGCGAAATTGGGCAAGTCCGCACATAAGTGTTTTGACTCGGCTTCGCAAGAATTTTTTTAGGCTGCGAACAGAATTGCCTAACATCTGCTTGCGCAGTGTTGCGCGAGCGACGCGGAAGATGAACGCGCGTTAAGTTTTCCGTGGCAGCGCGCGCGTCTCTCGCGCGCGAGACGCGTCAGCCGCGCTTCGTGAAGGGCTCGATGCGCTGAGCCGCGCGGATGAAGGCCGTCATCACGAGCACGCCGAGTGCGAACAGCACGGCCTGCAGGATGTGTGCGCCCTGGTCGCCGAGCCCGAACAGGATCGCGAGCGCCCAGCCGCCGGCGAACGCCGCGCCGAACACTTCGGCGCCGATCAGGATGGCGGCGCTGATGACGGTGATGACGCTGGGCCAGACAATCTGACGGGAAGACGAGGAAGGCGCGTTCATGAGCTTAAGGGGTCCGTGGTCCATCGAGGGCCGCAATCTCCTCGAAAAGGCGGCCGGGAGCAAGGCCAAATGGCCCAAAAAAGCCCCATCGCGTGCTATAGCTGGCCGCAACAATCGAGCCATGAAAACCGGGACTTGCGATGTCAGAACCCCGCCAAATTACGGACTCCGAGACCAATCCGCTGCTGAAGGCCTGGGTGACGCCGTTTGCGACCCCGCCCTTCGACGAGATCAGGACGGAGCACTTCCTGCCCGCGTTCGAGCAGGCCTTCGCCGACCATTCCGCCGAGATCGCGGCGATCACCAGCGATCCGGCCGCGCCCGACTTCGCCAACACCATCACGGCGCTGGAGCGCTCGGGCAAGCTGCTGAGCAAGGTCGCGGCGGTGTTCTACGACCTCGTCTCCGCGCATTCCAATCCGGCCATCCTGGAGATCGACAAGGAGGTCTCCTTGCGGATGGCGCGGCACTGGAATCCGATCATGATGAATGCCGTGCTGTTTGGTCGCATCGCCCAGCTGCATGAGAACCGCGCCAATCTCGGCCTCACGCCCGAGCAGCTTCGCCTGCTGGAGCGCACCTACATCCGCTTCCACCGCGCCGGCGCCGGCCTGTCCGAGGAGGCCAAGACCCGGATGGCCGAGATCAACGAGAGGCTCGCCCAGCTCGGCACCGGCTTCAGCCATCATCTGCTCGGCGACGAGCAGGACTGGGTCATGGAGCTTGGCGAGGCCGACCGCCTGGGCCTGCCGGAGAGCTTCGTCGCCGCCGCCAAGGCTGCGGCGGAAGAGCGCGGCATGGACGGCAAGGCCATCGTCACGCTGTCGCGTTCCTCGGTCGAGCAGTTCCTGAAGAGCTCGGCCCGGCGCGACCTGCGCGAGAAGGTCTACAAGGCCTTCATCGCCCGCGGCGACAACGGCAACGCCAACGACAACAACGCAACCATCGTCGAGATCCTGAAGCTGCGCGAGGAGAGCGCGAACCTGCTGGGCTATCCGACCTACGCCGCCTACCGGCTCGAGGATTCCATGGCCAAGACGCCCGACGCGGTGCGGGGCCTGCTGGAGCGGGTCTGGAAGCCGGCGCGCGCCCGGGCGCTTGCCGATCGCGACGAGATGCAGGCGCTGATCACGGCGGAGGGCGGCAATTTCAAGCTCGCCCCCTGGGACTGGCGCTTCTATGCCGAGAAGCTGCGCCTTCAGCGCGCCAATTTCGACGATTCTGCGATCAAGCCGTACCTCGCGCTCGACCACATGATCGCCGCCGCCTTCGACTGCGCCACGCGCCTGTTCGGCGTCACCTTCGAGGAGCGCAAGGACGTTCCGGTCTGGCATCCCGATGTTCGGGTCTGGGAGATGAAGGACAGGGACGGCAAGCACAAGGCACTGTTCTACGGCGACTACTTCGCCCGGCCGTCGAAGCGTTCCGGCGCCTGGATGACCTCGCTGCGCGACCAGCAGAAGCTCGACGGCGAGGTCGCGCCGCTGGTTCTCAACATCTGCAATTTCGCCAAGGGCGCCGACGGCGAGCCCTCGCTGCTGTCGCCCGACGATGCCCGCACCCTGTTCCACGAGTTCGGCCACGGCCTGCACGGCATGCTCTCCAACGTGACCTATCCGTCGCTGTCGGGCACCTCCGTGTTCACCGACTTCGTCGAGCTGCCGTCGCAGCTCTACGAGCACTGGCAGGAGCGGCCCGAGGTGCTGCAGAAATTCGCCCGCCACTACCAGACCGGCGAGCCGCTGCCGGACGACCTGCTCCAGCGCTTTCTTGCCGCGCGCAAATTCAACCAGGGCTTCGCCACGGTCGAGTTCGTCTCCTCGGCGCTGATCGACCTCGAATTCCACACCCAGCCGGCGGCCGCGGCGCAGGATGTTCGCGCCTTCGAAAAACGGGAGCTGGAGAAGATCGGCATGCCCGAGGAGATCGCGCTGCGTCACCGCCCGACGCAGTTCGGCCACATCTTCACCGGCGATCATTACGCCGCCGGCTATTACAGCTACATGTGGTCCGAGGTGATGGACGCCGACGCCTTCGGCGCATTCGAGGAGGCCGGCGACATCTTCGATCCTGCCGTGGCAAAACGCCTGCACGACGACATCTACGCCTCGGGCGGATCGCTCGATCCGGAAGCCGCCTATGAGGCCTTCCGCGGCCGCCCGCCCGAACCCGACGCGCTGCTGCGCCGGCGCGGCCTGCTCGACAACGCCAAGGCTGCCTGATGGGAACGACGTTGCGCCGTCTGTCTGGACTGCTGCTGGCCGCGGGCCTCTCGCTCGCCGCCGGCGCGGCGAGCGCGCATCCGCATGTCTGGATCACCGCCACCAGCGAGCTGCTCTATGCTGCGGACGGCACCATCACCGGCGTCCGCCACGCCTGGACCTTCGACGACATGTTCTCGACCTATGCGGTGCAGGGGCTCGAGAGCAAGACCAAGGGCGCCTATACGCGCGAGGAGCTGGGGCCGCTGGCGCAGACCAATGTCGAGTCGCTGAAGGAATATGCCTACTTCACCTTCGCGCGAGCGGACGGCAAGAAGGAGCGATTCCAGGAGCCGGTCGACTATTTCCTCGACTACAAGGATACGGTCCTGACCCTGCACTTCACGCTGCCGCTGAAGAACCCGGTCAAGCCCAAGCAGCTGGTGCTCGAAGTGTTCGACCGTTCCTTCTTCATCGACTTCAAGATGGCCAAGGACCATCCGGTCAAGCTGGTCGGCGCGCCCGCCGGCTGCCAGATGAAGCTTGACCGGCCGGGCGACGGCACCGCGACAGCGCAGAATCTCAACGAGCAGACCTTCATGAACGGTGAGAACACCAATTTCGGCATGATGTTCGCCAACAAGATCACGGTGGATTGCCCTTGAAGCCGCCACTCCCTCCGCTTGCCCGCTGGCTGTTCGCCGGCGCCGCCGTCCTGCTGGCGATCAGCGTGGCCGATGCGGCGCTCCACGACGTCCTCGCGCAAAATCCGTTCGGCGCGCCGCGCCCGGCGCAGGCGCCCGCGCCCGAGGCCGGCGGTGTCGTCGGCTGGCTCTTGGCAAAACAGTCGGAATTCTATCGGCAGATGTCGTCCACGATCCGCGCCGCGAAATCCGACGGCTCGGCGGTGTGGACGCTGCTCTTCATCTCGTTCGCCTACGGCATCTTCCACGCCGCCGGCCCCGGCCACGGCAAGGCGGTGATCGCGTCATATCTCGTCGCCAACCGCGAGACCGCACGGCGCGGCATCGCGCTGTCGTTCGCCTCGGCGCTGATGCAGTCGCTGGTGGCGATCCTCATCGTCGGCATCTCGGCCTGGGTCCTGAATGCGACCGCCAAGACCATGTGCAAGGCGGAAGGGGTGATCGAGATCGCGAGCTACGCCCTGATCGCGCTGTTCGGGCTCCGCCTGGTCTGGGTCAAGGGCCGCACCTTCATCCGGGCGCTGCAGGCGGTCCAGCAGGTGCCGGCGATCGCCGGCGTGCCGCACCATCATGATCATCACCATCATCATGATGCCCACGATCATCACGGCCACGGTCACGATCATCATCACCACGATCACGGCCATGCGCACGCCCATGCCCATCACGGTCATGACCATGTCCATGACGAGCATTGCGGCCATTCCCACGGCCCCACGCCGAGCGAGCTCTCCGGCCCCGGCGGCTGGCAGCGTGGCTTTGCCGCGATCCTCACCGTAGGCATCCGTCCCTGCTCCGGTGCCATCCTGGTGCTGGTGTTCGCGCTGGCGCAGGGTCTGTTCTGGGCCGGCATCGCCGCGACCTTCCTGATGGGGCTCGGCACCGCGATCACGGTCGCGGCCATTGCGGTCGTCGCCGTCTCCGCCAAGGACATCGCCGCGCGCCTCAGCGCCGGGCGCGACGGCGGCGGCGCGCTGTTCATGCGCGGCATCGAATTCGCGGCCGCCGGCGTCGTGCTGCTGTTCGGCGCGGGCCTGCTGTTCGGCTACATCGCCGCCGAGCGGACGACGTGTTTCTAGGTTGAGCTCTCGTGCCCCGGACCAGCGCAGCGCGTAGCGATGCGCTGCAGAGCCGGGGCCCATCCCTCCCTACGGCAGGACGCGGCCTTCTAGGTCCCGGCTCTGCGCAGCAACGCCAGGAGCGTTGCAGCGCGTCCGGGACACGAGAGCGGCGCCTTTGCGAACTCCCTTCGATCCGCTATTGAGTTCGCCAAACCAACAAGAACATCTCGGGAGTCTCCATGTCGCGGGAAAATTTCTGGTTCTTTCATCCGTTCCGGGTGCGCTATTCCGAGATCGACGGGCAGGGCGTCGTCTTCAACGCGCATTACCTGACCTATTTCGACACCGCCATCACCGAATATTTCCGCGCGCTCGGTTTCGACCAGTACGCCGACGCTCAGGCGAGCGGCATCGATTTCCACGTCGTCAAGTCCGTCATCGAATATAAGGCGCCGGTCCGCTTCGACTGGGAGCTGGACGTCGGCGTGCGCGTGGCGCGGATCGGAAATTCCAGTCTCGTCTTCGAGCTCGCCATCTTCCTGAAGGGCGGCACCGAGGCGCTGGTGACCGGCGAGATCGTCTGGGTCTACACCAACCAGGAGACCCACCGTCCCGTCACGATCCCGGCATCCATGCGGGCGCTGATTGCGACGCGGGAGCGGCATTTGGCGGCGACAGACCTCACACCGGCAGGAACCGCTTCAGGGCCGGCATGAAGAAGATCCCGAGATTGATCGCAAAGCCGACGGTCCAGAGGATCGAGCGCAGCGTCGGTCGGTTGCCGAGATAGGTCAGCACATAGGCGAGGCGGACGATGAGGAAGAGGGCCGCGAGTTCGTCGACGAGGCGTTGCGGCGAATCCCTGTATTCGGCGAGCAGGACCGCGAAGGCGAAGAACGGGAAGGTCTCGATGCCGTTCTGGTGCGCGCCGAGCGCGCGCTGCGAGAGGGGATCCTCGTAGAAGGCAGGGTCGCGCGGCCGGGAATTGTCGAAGCGGCGAAACCTGATCCATTTGACCGCGGCGATCGTAGACAGATAGAGCAGCAGCGCTCCAAAGACGCACCATTCCGCGAGTGTCATCGTCGTTCCCTAGCCTGGGTGCGACCCTAACGAAATCGGCCTCATCTTGACAAGTTCGAACCAACGCGCGACCCACACAGCCATGACCAGCGTCGTCCCCATCGAGACCGGAAGACCAGCCGCTCAATCCGCCTTGCCGCGCGTCGGCGTGCTGCTGGTCAATCTCGGCACGCCCGACACCGCCGATGCGCCGGGCGTGCGGGTTTACCTCAAGGAATTCCTCAGCGACGCGCGCGTCATCGAGGACCAGGGCCTGATCTGGAAGGCCGTGCTGAACGGCATCATCCTGCGCAGCCGCCCCCGCACCAAGGCGCTCGACTACCAGAAGATCTGGAACACCGAGAAGAACGAGTCGCCGCTGAAGACCATCACGCGGTCGCAAGCCGACAAGTTGGCGGCCTCATTGTCCGACTACGCCCACGTCGTGGTGGACTGGGCGATGCGCTACGGCAATCCGTCGATCAAGTCGGGCATCGACGCGCTGATCGCGAAAGGCTGCGAGCGCATCCTGGCGGTGCCCCTGTATCCGCAATACTCCGCCTCGACCTCGGCGACCGTCTGCGACGAAGTGTTCCGCGTGCTCGCCCGCCTGCGCAACCAGCCGACGCTGCGGGTGACGCCGCCCTATTATGAGGACGCGGCCTATATCGAGGCGCTCGCGAGCTCGATCGAGACCCATCTGGCGAGCCTGCCGTTCAAGCCGGAGCTGATCGTGGCCTCCTTCCACGGCATGCCGAAATCCTATGTCGAGAAGGGCGATCCCTATCAGCAGCACTGCATCGCGACCACGCAGGCGCTGCGCCGCAGGCTCGGCATGGACGAGACGAAGCTGCTGCTGACCTTCCAGTCGCGCTTCGGCAATGCCGAGTGGCTGCAGCCCTATACCGACAAGACCATGGAGCGGCTCGCCAAGGAAGGCGTGCGCCGCATCGCGGTGGTGACGCCGGGCTTTTCCGCCGACTGCCTGGAGACGCTGGAGGAGATCGCGCAGGAGAACGCCGAGATCTTCAAGCACAATGGCGGCGAGCAGTTTTCCGCGATTCCCTGCCTCAACGACAGCCAGCCCGGCATGGACGTGATCCGCAGCCTGGTGCTGCGCGAGCTCCAGGGCTGGATATGACAGGCGCCCTGCACCGCAATATTAACCTGGCCGCTAGGTTTGCTTCCGCATCCTTCAGGAGCCTTCCTCCGACTACATAATCGCCGCCATTCCCCTCCGTCCGTCTTGTGCAGATTCGCACTGATGCCAACGTTACGCGCGACCGCTGAACCGGTATGGTCGTGTTCCCGACCAATGACAGCGCGGGAAAGGCCTTTTCCTGCCTTGGAGGAAATATGAGCGGTTTCGATATCTTCGCGATTGTTCTGGTCCTGCTCGTCATCGTCACGCTGGTGGCCGGCGTGAAGACGGTGCCGCAGGGCTATGACTGGACCATCGAGCGGTTCGGCAAATACACGCAGACGCTGAGCCCCGGCCTCAACCTGATCGTGCCCTATTTCGATCGCGTCGGGCGCAAGATCAACATGATGGAGCAGGTGATCGACATTCCCGAGCAGGAGGTGATCACCAAGGACAACGCCACCGTGACGGTGGACGGCGTCGCCTTCTACCAGGTGTTCGACGCCGCGAAGGCGAGCTACGAGGTCGCCAACCTGACCCAGGCCATCACGGTCCTGACCATGACCAACATCCGCTCGGTGATGGGCGCGATGGACCTCGACCAGGTGCTGTCGCATCGCGACGAGATCAACGAGCGCCTGCTCCGCGTTGTCGATGCCGCGGTGTCGCCCTGGGGCGTCAAGGTCAACCGCATCGAGATCAAGGATATCGTGCCGCCCGCCGACCTCGTCGAGGCCATGGGCCGGCAGATGAAGGCCGAGCGCGTCAAGCGCGCCGACATCCTGGCTGCCGAAGGCCAGCGCCAGTCCGAGATCCTGCGTGCCGAGGGCGCCAAGCAGGGCCAGATCCTGCAGGCCGAAGGCCGCAAGGAAGCCGCGTTCCGCGACGCCGAGGCACGCGAGCGTTCGGCGGAGGCGGAAGCGAAGGCCACGCAGATGGTGAGCGAAGCCATTGCCAAGGGCGACGTTGCCGCGTTGAACTATTTCATCGCCGACAAATATATCAAGGCGTTCGGACAGTTTGCGGAGGCGCCGAACCAGAAGATCATCATGCTGCCGATCGAGGCCACGAGCATGCTCGGTTCGCTCGCCGGCATCGGCGAGATCGCCAAGGCGACGTTCGGCGAGAGCGCGGCCTCGGGGTCCGCAGCCGCTCGCCGCCCCGGCTCGGTGCCTCCGACCGGCAGCACGCCGCCGGCGGTGCCGCCGCGGCAGGGATAGTCACCGGCGCATGACCCTTCGCCAGGGCCTGCGCCAATGATGGAAGGTCGCGTCATGACCGACATGTTCGTATCGCTCGGCACTTGGAACTGGCTGATCTTCGGCTTCATCCTGATGGCGCTGGAGGTGCTGGCGCCGGGCATTTTCCTGTTCTGGTTGGGGCTGGCCGCGCTGCTGGTCGGGCTGATCTCGTTCGCCGTGACCACGTCCTGGCAGCTGCAGTTGGTGATGTTCGCGGTGTTCACCGCCGCCGCCGTGCCGGTGTGGCGCCGCCTGGCCCGGCCGAAGCCGGATGCGAGCGCCAGCCCCTTCCTCAACAAGCGCGCCGAGGCCCTGCTCGGGCGTGAGTTCACGCTGGAGAAGCCGATCATCGACGGCAGCGGCACCATGCGCATCGGCGACACCGTGTGGCGCGTGGCAGGCCCCGACACGCCCGCCGGAACGCGGGTGAAGGTGGTGCAGGTGGATGGTGCCAACCTGACGGTCGCCGCGGCGTAGCCTCGCTTACCCTCCCCTGGAGCGCAGGGCAATCGCATATGGCGCTTTGCGAGACCTGAGCGCGCGCCTCGTCCTTCGAGACGACCGCTTTCGCGGTCTCCTCAGGATGAGGCTAAGCAGCATTGGTGCTCGTTGAAACTGGTGCCGCGCACCTGGTCCTCATCCTGAGGGCCCGCCAACGGCGGGCGTCTCGAAGGATGGCCACAGGCGAGATCGCTCCCATATGCGATTGCCCAGCGCTCCAGGAGAGGGTGAGCGAGGCACTACCTCTTCCACCGCTCCGCAAAGCGGTGCAGCGGCATGACCATCTCGCAGAGGTCCCGTCCCAGCACCGTCAACCCATAACCTCCGCCTTCGCCAAGCTCGACGAATCCGGCCTCGCGCAGCTCCGTCAGCCGTGCCTGCAGCACCGTCGGCGAGGCCTCGTCGCAGGCGGTGCGCAATGCGCGGGAGGTGAGGGGCCCGCCGCGCAACTCCCACAATATCCGCAGGCTCCAGCGCCGGCCGAGCAGGTCGAGCAGCGCCATGATCGGCCGTCCGGTGCGCGATCCCCGGACCCGCGGCGTCCTCGTGTCTGCATGCTTGGCCATCCTGCCCTCTTGCGGTTTGCTACAAATAATGTAGCGTTCTGCTACGTTAATTGTAGCAACGAAGGTCGGCTGATGTCCCCATCCATGCCGCGCATTGCGCCGCTCACCCCGCCTTATCCCCTGGAGATCCAGGCGCAGTTCGACCGCATCATGCGCGGCGCGCCGCCGCTGCTGCTGTTCCGGGTGATGGCGGGCCACGGCCGCGCCTGGGACAAGTTTCGCGCCGGCGGCTTGCTCGATCCCGGCCCGCTCTCGCTGCGCCAGCGCGAGATCGCCATCGACCGCACCTGTGCGCTGAACAAGTGCGAGTATGAATGGGGCGTGCATGTCGCCGTCTTCGCCGGGCCGGCGAAGCTCACCGAAGAGGAGGTGCGCGCGACCGTGCACGGCGATGCGATGTCGGCCTGCTGGTCACCGGCGGAGCAGGCCCTGATCGCAGCCGTCGACGCGCTACATCATCGAGCGACGCTGGGTGACGAGGAATTCGCCGCGCTCTCGGCGCATTACGACGAGGCGCAGATCCTCGAGATCATGCTGCTGTGCGGCTTCTATCGCACGGTGTCGTATCTGGCGAACGGGCTGCATTTGCCGCTGGAGGAGAAGGCCGCGCGGTTTCCGCAATGACCCCTGCGCCGTCATTCCGGGGCACGCGAAGCGTGAGCCCGGAATCCATCGTGCAGCGCCCTCGGAGATGAATGGATTCCGGGCTCGCGCCCAAGCGGGCGCGCCCCGGAATGACGGCGCGCGGAGAGCCGCGTGCCTTACGCCACGCCCGCCCGCAGCAGGTCGTGCAGATGCACGATGCCGACCACGTTGCCCGCCTCGGTGACGACCAGCGTCGTGATCTTGCGGGTGTTCAGCACCTCGATCATCTCGGTGGCGAGCATCGAGGGCGGCACCGTCTTCGGCTGCCTGGTCATGATGTCGTCGACCGCCATCGTCAGCAGGTCGGGCCGCATGTTGATGTGGCGGCGCAAATCGCCGTCGGTGATGATGCCCGCGATGCCGCCGGCCTCATTGACGATGCAGACGCAGCCGAGGCCCTTGGCCGACATCTCGATCACCGCGTCCGACATCTTGGTGCCGAGCGGCTTGACCGGGATTTCCGCGCCGGTGCGCATGTAGTCGCGGACGAATTTCAGCATCGCGCCCAGCTTGCCGCCGGGGTGGAAATGCGCGAACTCCAGCGCGGTGAAGCCGCGGCCTTCGAGTAGCGCGATCGCGAGCGCGTCGCCGATCGCGGCCTGCATCAGCGTCGAGGTGGTCGGCGCCAGATTGTGCGGGCAGGCCTCGCGCGCCTTCGGCAGCTCGATCACGATGTCGGCGGCCTGGCCCAGCGACGACGACGCGTTCGAGGTCACCGCGATCATCGGAATGGCGAAGCGCGCCGAATAGTTGACGAGGTTCTTCATCTCCGGCTGCTCGCCGGACCAGGACAGCGCCATGATGACGTCGTCGGCGGTGATCATGCCGAGATCGCCATGGCCGGCCTCGGCGGCGTGCACGAAGAAGGCGGGCGTCCCGGTCGAGGCCAGCGTCGCGGCGATCTTGCGCCCCATATGGCCTGATTTGCCGAGCCCGGTGACGATGACGCGGCCCTTGGCGTTGCGGATCAGCTCGACCGCTTTGGCAAAGGTCTCGCCCAGCGGGCCGCGCAGGGCGGCTGCGAGCGCGTTGATGCCGCCGCTCTCCGTCTCCAGGGTGCGGAGCGCGGATTCGACGCTGTCGGGGAGGGGGCCGGATGATGCGGTCATCAGCGGTTTCGAACTCGGCATGCTCTGGTCCAGGGAGGAGGGGGCGTTCGCCCGTCGGCGCCTCATTAGCATGCCGGGGCTCCGGAGGCGACGCGCCGGCCTCGGCCCTCAACCGGTCATTAACCATAATTGTTTTAACTCCATTAACGATGGTTCCCGCCAGCCGGTGGGCGCGATCGTGAAAGTGTTTGATTTCGTTGGAGTTATTCCATCGTGGGGTCGTCTCCTGGCACCGGCCGGAGCAAACGCGCGCAATTCCTGCGCGCGGCTTTGCCGTGTCTTGTCCCCTGCCTTGTGCTGACGGCCCTCGAAACTACCCCCGCGGCGGCCCAGAGCCTCACGCCCGATCTGTTCAATCCCAACCGCGGTGGCTTCGCCTCGCCTGAGACGCTGCCGACCCGCCGCACGGCGGGCGTGCCGCAGGCGCCGTCGGGCGCGTTGCCGGCGCTGCCTGATCCTAGTGCCGATCCGCGCAAGGCGCGCGAGAAGCCGGCGGCCTCCCGCATCGGCCAGGTCCCGACCTATGGCCTTCCCGCCGCCACAGGCGCGAGCGGCTCCGGCTACGACTCGCTCAACCGCAAGCGGCAGCAGCCCAAGCTGTATCCCGGCCAGCCGAAGCCGAAGCGCGCGGCCGGTCCCGGCTCGCCGGTGCCGACCACGGCGTCGCCGCCGCCCACACTCGGCCTGCCGAAGATTGCACCGCCGCCGTCTGCGTCCGCCAACAAGGCGCCGGTGCCGGCGGCGATGGCGGGCACCGTGCCCGGCCAGCCGCTGCGCCGCCGCCTCAAGGCCGATGACGATCCGTTCGGAGCCGTCGGCGATTATGCCGGCAGCTTCCTGATCAAGGGCGGGCTCGAGCTCTCCACCGGCTACGACACCAATCCGACGCGCCTCAACAGGCCGGTCGGATCGCCGGTCTACGTCGTTGCACCGGATCTCCTGGTGATGTCCGACTGGGAGCGCCACGCGCTGGTGGCCGACCTGCGCGGCTCGTTCTCCGGCTACACCAACACTATGCCGGCGACGATCAACGGTCTTGCCTCGCCTTCGCCGGTCGAGGCCAACCGCCCGGATTTCACCGGCCATGTCGACGGCCGGCTCGACGTCGACCGCGACCTCAAGCTGACCTCGCAGCTGCGCCTGCGCCTCGCCACCGACAATCCCGGCAGCCCGAACGTGCAGGCCGGCCTGCAGAGATATCCGGTTTACGCCGCCTACGGCACCACGGTCGGCTTCGACCAGACCTTCAATCGCTTCCAGGTCGCCGCCGGCGCCACCGTCGATCGCACCGCCTACACGGACTCCAAGCTCACCGACGGCTCGACCTTCAGCAACGACGACCGCAACTTCAACCAATATGGCGGCGTCGGGCGCTTCTCCTACGATCTGAAGCCGGGGCTGAAGCCGTTCGTCGAGATCCAGGGCGACACCCGCGTCCACGACCAGGCCGCCGACCGCAACGGCTACTTCCGCGATTCAAACGGCGGCTACGCCAAGGTCGGCTCGTCCTTCGAGTTCTCGCGCATCCTCACCGGCGAGATCTCGGTCGGCTATGCCGCGCGCAACTACACCGACCCGCGCCTCAGCCAGCTCGCAGGCTTTCTCACCACGGGCTCGCTGATCTGGAATGCGAGCGGGCTGACCACGGTGAAGTTCTTCACCGACACGCAGATCTCCGAGACCACGGTCGCCGGCTCCTCCGGGGTCCTGGTGCGCACTTACTCCGCCGAAGTCGACCACGACTTCCGCCGCTGGCTCACCGGCATCGGCAAGTTCACCTACGGCACGCTCGACTACCAGGGCCAGAACCGCAACGACAAGACCTACTCGTTCGAGAGCAACCTGATCTACAAGCTCAACCGCAACATCTGGGTCAAGGGCACGCTGCGTCACGACATCCTGGAGTCGAGCGTGGCGGGGTCCAGCTCGCAGGGGACGGTGGTGCTGGTCGGGGTGAGGCTGCAGAATTAGGGGCAAGCCGTCATGGCCGCTCGAATTACCTTGGACATCAATTCGGCTGGCGAATTCGAGCTTTGGCATAATCCAGAAGGCCGAGACCTTCTTGTGAAGCAGCTACTGGCCCTGAACGAAACCAACGAGCATTTTCACTTGATGCCAAGTGAAGTCCCATCGGACGTTGAGGTTTCGACGCGCCCCTATCGACCGAGCGACAAGCTTCTCGAATACGGCAAGGTGCTGTTCCGGCTTGACGAGTGGGACGCGCGCGACTTCCCGCACGTATTGGTGTGAAGCCCGTCGCTCCATTCACTCCGCTGTCATGCCCCGGCTTGACCGGGGCATCCAGTACGCCGCGGCTTATCGATTCAATTACGACTCTCTCTGGAATACTGGATCGCCCGGTCAAGCCGGGCGATGACACCGTTTGTTGAACTGCGGCGACGCGTGCCGCGACTACCGCGGCAGATCCGTCTTCCCCATCAAAAATGTGTCGATCGACCGGGCGCACAGCCGGCCTTCGCGGATCGCCCACACCACCAGCGACTGGCCGCGGCGCATGTCGCCGGCGGAAAACACGTTGGGGCGCGAGGTCTGGTAGTCCAGCGTGTTGGCCTTGACGTTGCCGCGCGGGTCGAGCTCGACCGAGAGCAGCTTCAAGAGGCCCTCGTGCACGGGATGGACGAAGCCCATGGCGAGCAGGACGAGGTCGGCCTCGAGCTCGAACTCGGTGCCGGCAATCGGCTTGAACTTGTCGTCGACGTGCACGCAGTGCAGCTTCTTGACCTTGCCGTCCTCGCCGGAAAACTTCTGCGTCAGCACGGCGTATTCGCGCACCGCGCCTTCGGCCTGGCTGGAGGAGGTCCGCATCTTCAGCGGCCAGTTCGGCCAGGTCAGGCCCTTGTTCTCGCGCTCGGGCGGAGCTGGCATGATCTCGAGCTGGGTCACCGAGAGCGCGCCCTGGCGCAGCGAGGTGCCGATGCAGTCGGATCCGGTGTCGCCGCCACCGATGACGACGACATGCTTGCCGCCCGCCAAAATCTCCTGGACGCCGCCGAGCGGCTCATTCGAGACGCGGCGGTTCTGCTGCGGCAGGAAGTCCATGGCGTAGTGGATGCCGGACAGCTCGCGGCCGGGGATCGGCAGGTCGCGCGGGGCTTCCGCGCCGCCGGTCAGCGCCACCGCGTCGTACTCGTTGAGCATCTCGCGCGGATCGACATTGCCGTCCGCGCCGACATGGCTGCCGTAATGGAAGGTGACGCCTTCGGCTTCCATCTGGGTGACGCGGCGGTCGATGACGCCCTTCTCCATCTTGAAGTCGGGGATGCCGTAGCGCAGCAGGCCGCCGGCCTTGGCGTACTTCTCGTAGACGTGGACGTCGTGGCCGGCACGCGCCAGCTGCTGGGCGCAGGCCATGCCGGCCGGCCCTGCGCCGATCACGGCGACCTTCTTGCCGGTCTTGTGCGCGGCGATCTCAGGCTTGAGCCAGCCGCTATCCCAGGCACGGTCGACGATCGCGCATTCGATGGTCTTGATGGTGACCGGGTTGTCGTCGATGTTGAGCGTGCAGGATGCCTCGCACGGCGCCGGGCAGATGCGCCCCGTGAACTCCGGGAAATTGTTGGTCGAGTGCAGGTTGCGCGACGCCTCTTCCCAATTGCCCTGATAGACGAGGTCGTTCCAGTCGGGGATCTGGTTGTTGACCGGGCAGCCGGGCGTGCCGGGTGCGACCGAGCCGGTGCCGTGGCAATAGGGAATGCCGCAGTTCATGCAGCGCGCCGCCTGGTCGCGCACCTCCTTCTCGGAGAGCGGAACGACGAATTCCTTGTAATGCTTCACGCGCTCGGCGACCGGGGTGTACTTGCGGTCGCGCCGTTCGATTTCGAGAAAACCCGTGATCTTGCCCATTAAACCCGAAGTCCCTGCCGCTTAGTCGTTTGTTGCTTCTCACCGTCATTGCGAGGAGCGAAGCGACGAAGCAATCCAGTCTGCTATCGAGGAGAACGTCTGGATTGCTTCGCTTCGCTCGCAATGACGGGGTGTGATGCCTTACGCCCCGATCGCGATTTTCGGCTCGGCGTCCGCGTTGGCGGCCATTTCGCGCAGCGCGCGCCGGTACTCGACCGGCATCACCTTGCGGAATTTGGGCAGCCATTCCTTCCAATTGGCAAGGATGTCGGCGGCGCGCTTGGAGCCGGTGGCTTTCGCATGGCGCGAGATCAGCACATGCAGCCGCTCGACGTCGGAGGCGAGCAGGTTCTTGAACACGTCGACCCGGCCGTGCGCCTCGAGGTCGCCGGCATGGTGATAGGTGCCGGCGTTGATCAGCTCCTCGGACAGCACGGGTTCGAGCTCGACCATGCTGAGATTGCACAGCTTGTCGAAGTCGCCGGTCTCGTCGAGCACGTAGGCGATGCCGCCGGACATGCCGGCCGCGAAGTTGCGCCCGGTCTTGCCGAGCACGACCACAATGCCGCCGGTCATGTATTCGCAGCAATGATCGCCCGCGCCCTCGACCACGGCGACCGCGCCCGAATTGCGCACGGCAAAGCGCTCGCCGGCGATGCCGCGGAAATAGCACTCGCCCTCGATCGCACCGTACATCACGGTGTTGCCGACGATGATGCTCTCCTCCGGCACGATGCCGGAGTTCTTCGGCGGCTTGACGATGATCTTGCCGCCCGACAGGCCCTTGCCGACATAGTCGTTGCCTTCACCCTCGAGCTCGAAGGTGACGCCGTGGGCGAGCCAGGCGCCGAAGGCCTGGCCGGCGGTGCCCTTCAGGCTGACATGGATGGTGTCGTGCGGCAGGCCGGCATGGCCGTAGATCTTGGCGACGGCACCGGACAGCATCGCGCCTGCGGAGCGGTTGGTGCTGTTGATGCTGGCCTCGATCTTCACCGGCGCGCCGCGGTCGAGCGCAGGCTTGGCCTGCTCGATCAGCGAGCGGTCGAGCACCGCCTCCAGATGATGGTTCTGGCGCTCGGAGTGATAGATCTTCTGGCCCTTCTCTTCCTTCTGCTTGACGAACAGCTTGGAGAAGTCGAGGCCCTTGGCCTTCCAATGCGCGACCAGCTTGGTCTGGTCGAGCAGCTGTACCTGGCCGACCATCTCGTTGAAGGTGCGGAAGCCGAGCGAGGCCATGATCTCGCGGACTTCCTCCGCGACGAAGAAGAAGTAGTTGATCACGTGCTCGGGCTGGCCGGTGAAGCGCTTGCGCAGGACGGGATCCTGGGTCGCGACGCCGACCGGGCAGGTGTTGAGATGGCACTTGCGCATCATGATGCAGCCGGCCGCGATCAGGGGCGCGGTGGCGAAGCCGAACTCGTCGGCCCCGAGCAGCGCGCCGATCACGACGTCACGGCCGGTGCGGAAGCCGCCGTCGACCTGGACCACGATGCGGCTGCGCAGCCGCTCGCGCACCAGGGTCTGGTGGGTTTCGGCGAGGCCGATCTCCCACGGCGAGCCGGCATGCTTGATCGAGGTCAGCGGCGAAGCGCCGGTGCCGCCCTCGAAGCCCGCGATGGTGACATGGTCGGCGCGCGCCTTGGCAACGCCCGCTGCCACCGTGCCGACGCCGATCTCGGAGACCAGCTTGACCGAGACGTCGCCCGTCGGGTTGACGTTCTTGAGGTCGTAGATCAGCTGCGCCAGGTCCTCGATCGAGTAGATGTCGTGGTGCGGCGGCGGTGAGATCAGGCCGACGCCCGGCGTCGAGTGACGGACCTTGGCGATGGTGGCGTCGACCTTGTGGCCGGGCAGCTGGCCGCCTTCGCCGGGCTTGGCACCTTGCGCCATCTTGATCTGCATCATGTCGGAGTTGACGAGATACTCCGTGGTGACGCCGAAGCGGCCCGAGGCGACCTGCTTGATCGCCGAGCGCATGGAATCGCCGTTCGGCATCGGCTTGAAGCGGTCGGCTTCCTCGCCGCCTTCGCCGGTGTTCGACTTACCGCCGATCCGGTTCATGGCGATCGCGAGCGTGGTGTGTGCCTCGCGCGAGATCGAGCCGAAGCTCATCGCACCCGTGGCGAAGCGCTTGACGATGTCCTTGGCCGGCTCGACCTGGTCGAGCGGGATCGGCTTGCGCTTCTCCTCCTCCGCGCTCTTGATCCGGAACAGGCCGCGCAGCGTCAGCAAACGCTCGGACTGCTCGTTGAGGATCTTGGCGAAGGCGCGGTAGCGCTCCTGCGAATTGCCGCGCGCGGCGTGCTGCAGCAGCGACACCGACTCCGCGGTCCAGGCATGGTCCTCGCCGCGGCTGCGATAGGCATATTCGCCGCCGACGTCGAGCGCGTTCTTGTAGACCTGCGCCTCGCCGAACGCGTCGGCGTGACGCCGCACCGCTTCCTCGGCGATCTCGGCAAGGCCGACGCCTTCGACGCGGGTGTGGGTGCCGGCAAAGAATTTGGCGACGAAGTCGGCCTTGAGGCCGACGGCGTCGAAGATCTGAGCGCCGCAATAGGACTGGTAGGTCGAGATGCCCATCTTGGACATCACCTTGAGCAGGCCCTTGCCGATCGACTTGATGTAGCGCTTGACGATCTCGTAGTCGTCGAGCGAGCCGGGCAGGCGATCCTTCATCGCGATGATGGTCTCGAACGCGAGGTAGGGATTGATCGCCTCCGCGCCGTAGCCCGCGAGACAGGCGAAGTGGTGCACTTCGCGCGGCTCGCCGGATTCGACGACGAGGCCGACCGAGGTGCGCAAACCGGTGCGGATCAGGTGATGATGCACCGAGGCACAAGCCAGCAGCGACGGGATCGGCACCCGGTCGGTGCCGACCATGCGGTCGGACAGGATGATGATGTTGACGCCCTCGCGCACCGCGCTCTCGGCGCGCGCGCAAAGCTCGTCCAGCACCTGGTCCATGCCGGCCGCGCCGAGACCGGCGTGGAAAGTCGTGTCCAGCGTGCGCGACTTGAAGTGGGTGTCGGCCACGTCGGAGATCGAGCGGATCTTTTCCAGATCCGCGTCGGTCAGGATCGGCTGACGCACTTCGAGACGCTTGGTGGTGGCCATGCCCTGCAGGTCGAACAGGTTCGGCCGCGGTCCGATGATGGAGACGAGGCTCATCACCAGCTCCTCGCGAATCGGGTCGATCGGCGGGTTGGTGACCTGCGCGAAGTTCTGCTTGAAGTAGGTGAACAGCGGCTTGGCCTTGTCCGACAGCGCCGAGATCGGCGTGTCGTTGCCCATCGAGCCCGCCGCCTCTTCGCCGGTGGCCGCCATCGGCGTCATCAGGATAGCAATGTCTTCCTGGCTGTAGCCGAACGCCTGCTGGCGATCCAGCAGTGACAGATTGGAGCGCACGCCTGTGGTCGGGACCTTCGGCAGCTCTTCCAGCACGATCTGGGTCCGCTCCAGCCATTCCTTGTAGGGATGGCTCTTGGCGAGCTCGGCCTTGATCTCGTCGTCGGGAATGAGGCGACCCTGCTCGAGGTCGACCAGCAGCATCTTGCCGGGCTGCAAGCGCCACTTGGTGACGATCTGGTCCTCGGGGATGGTCAGCACGCCCATCTCGGACGCCATCACGATGCGGTCGTCCTTGGTGACGAGATAGCGCGCCGGCCTGAGGCCGTTGCGGTCGAGCGTGGCGCCGATCTGGCGGCCGTCGGTGAAGGCGATCGCGGCGGGGCCGTCCCACGGCTCCATCAGCGCGGCGTGATATTCGTAGAAGGCGCGGCGCTTCTCATCCATCAGCGGATTGCCGGCCCACGCCTCCGGAATCATCATCATGACGGCGTGCGGCAGCGAGTAGCCGCCCTGCACCAGGAATTCGAGCGCGTTGTCGAAGCAGGCGGTGTCCGACTGGCCTTCGTAAGAGATGGGCCAGAGCCGGTTGATGTCCTTGCCGTACAGCTCGGAGCTCACCGAAGCCTGCCGCGCCGCCATCCAGTTGGTGTTGCCGCGCAGCGTGTTGATCTCGCCGTTGTGCGCGATCATGCGGTAGGGATGCGCGAGCGACCAGGCCGGGAAGGTGTTGGTCGAGAAGCGCTGGTGCACGAGCGCGAGCGCGCTCTCGAAGTCCTTCTCGTGCAGATCGGGATAGTACTTGCCGAGCTGGTCGGCGAGGAACATGCCCTTGTAGATCACGGTGCGGCAGGACAGCGAGCAGGGGTAATAGCCCGCAAGTCCGCGGTCGCGGCGCTGGTAGATCGCCTGCGAGATCGACTTGCGCAGGATGTAGAGCCGGCGCTCGAACTCGTCCTCGGTCTTGGCGGTGCCGTTGCGGCCGATGAACACCTGCATGCAGGCGGGCTCGGTCGGCTTCACGGTGACGCCGAGCGAGGAATTGTCGGTCGGTACGGTGCGCCAGCCGAGCAGGGTCAGGCCCTCTTCCTTGATCTGGTCGGCGATGATGCTCTTGATGACGGTGCGCCAGGCGGTGTCGCGCGGCATGAACAGCGCGCCGATGGCGTATTCGCCGGGCGCCGGCAGCGTAAAGCCGAGCTCCCCGGCCTTGCGGCTGAAGAAGGCGTGCGGGATCTGCACCAGGATGCCGGCGCCGTCACCGGCGCGCGGGTCGGCGCCGACGGCGCCGCGATGCTCGAGATTGCAGAGGATGTTCAGCGCGTCCGAGACGATCTCGTGCGACCTCTTGCCCTTGATGTTGGCGATGAAGCCGACGCCGCAGCTGTCCTTCTCCAGGCTCGGATCGTACAGTCCTTCGGCTTCGGGGCGCCAATTGTGCTCCTGAATGGGTGAGGTGATCGGATCGGTCGTTTTCGAGGCGACCGTCGCCGACAGCTGTTCTGCCACGATGTTTCCGCGCTCGAATTGCGACCCGTTCATTGTTCCTGTCCTCTCCGTGCGGCAAGCTGTCTCACCGCCATCTTCGGCGCACCTTGGGCGTTCCGCGGCACCCGCCTCTGGGTTACCGCTCGTCCTTTGCGAGCCGCATTTTCTTAAATTCAGGCCTAGGCGTTCTTCGTCCCCGAGAACGGCTTTGCCTGGTACCTTCCTGGGTCCCGAGAGCACCAGGATTCGCTGCAATCCCTGTGCCGGGATCGCGAGCAAAATTGAGACAGTCTTCCTGTCCTAACCATCACCTTGCCAAATTTTTGTCTAGCACACAAGCGTGCGGAAGTCCCGATTCCCCTCAAGTCGATCAATCGCTTTCCAAAAGTTGCGCAGCCGCGATTTCGAAAGGAACGCGCCCTGATCCGGCCCTGTAGACGCCGGAATCCTCAATGAAGCTTCGCCTTGGCCCTTCGAACCGAGCGCCACGCCGTCACAAGCGAAAGAGCGCGAGGCATCCGAGGGCCTGACAGGAGCGTATCGACCATGAAGTTTTTCACAGGATGTGTGGCCGCTGCCGCGCTGGTGCTGGCTGCAACCACCGCGCGGGCCCAGGTTCCAGCCGTCGGTATCGGGGGCGGGGGCTATATCGCGGTGTCGGATTTCGACGGACCGTACGGGCCGGGCGAAGCCGCGCCACCCCCGCCGCCGCGTTACGGCTACGGTTATGGCTATGAGGAGCGCGGCCCGGCGCCTGCACTGTTGCCGGCCACCGAGGTCTATGCGGTCCTGCGCGACAACGGCTTCTCCCCGCTCGGCATCCCGCGCCTGCGCGGCAGCGTCTACACGATCGCGGTGATCGACCGCCGCGGCGACGATGGCCGGCTCGTGATCGACGCCCGCGATGGCCGGATCATCCGCTTCCTGCCGGCCACTGACGCCTACGGCATGGCGCCTGCCTATGAAGAACGCGCGGTCGCCCCTTACGGGCCGCAAACCGCGCTGCCGCCGCCAACCATGGTCCGCAGCGGCCCGCCGCGCCCGCCGGCCGCGATCCCGCATGTGGCATCTCGCACCGTGCCGCTGCCCAAGGCAGCCCCACGACGCGGCGAGACGCCGGCCGCCGTCGCCAGGCCGGCCGAGCCCGCGACGCAGCAGGCTCGCGCGCCGCAGGCCTCCGCACAGCAGGCCGCTGCCGTGCAAGCAAAGCCAGTCGAGGCCGCACCGGAAGCCGCCGCGCCGACCGTCGGCCAAGCCAAGCCAGCCCCGGCGATCCTGCCCACGCAGGAGATGCCGGCCGCGCAAGGGCTGGACTAGCGCTGCGAGTCTGGCGCGACGGCACCAGCCACACCAACGGTGTCATCCCCGCGTTCGCGGGGACGACACCGGGAGAGATTGATCAAAACAAAAAGCGCCCGAAAATATCGGGCGCTTCGGCATAAAGGCGGCCTCACCTCAGCTCCGCGGATATCCCGCCGCTTCCAGGATCAGATTGGCCACCTCTTTCGGATGCGACACCAGCGAGAGATGGCCGGCGTCGAGCTCGATCGTGGTGGCGTTCATGCGCTTGGCGAGGAAGCGCTCGAGATCGGGGTTGATGGTGTAGTCGTTCTTCGACACCGCGTACCAGCTCGGCTTGCTGCGCCACGCCGCTTCCGTGGTGCGGCCGGCGAAGATCGAGGCCGCGGTCGGCCATTGCACGGCATAGAGCTCCTTGGCCTGCTCAGGCTTCACGCCGTTGGCAAAGTACTTCAGGAAGGCGTCTTCCGAAAGCTTGGTATAGCCATCGCGCTCAACGATGCCGGCGCGCACCGGGCCGGTCGGAAACTGCTTCGACAGCGCGACAAAATCCTCGTTCGCATCGGGCGCGCGGGCGGCGACATAGACGAGGCCGGTCACTTTCGGATCGGTGCCGACCTGGCTGATCACGGTGCCGCCCCAGGAATGCGCGACCAGCACCGTGGGACCATCCTGCTCGGCCAGCGCGCGCTTGGTCGCCTCGACGGAGTCGCTGAGCGACGACAGCGGGTTCTGGACCGCGGTCACGTGCAGGCCAGCGGCCTGGAGGATCGGGATCACCTCCGACCAGCTGGAGCCGTCGGCCCAGGCACCGTGTACCAGCACGACGTTCCTGGCCTTCACGGTTTGCGATGTTTGCGCCTGCGCAAGGCTGAGGGGAGCCGCCAAAAGGCTCGCGGCGACGAAAAGGCTGCGCCAAAGTGACATGATCGTTCTCCGTCTTGTTTTGGTGTCGATATCCAAAGGACGGAGCGCGCGGCGGCCGCGTTACGCATCCTCACCGCTCTGTGATGCAGCGCAAAATAAAACGCCCCGGGGCACCGGGGCGTTTCGTAACCTGGAAGTGACGCGCGATTTACGCGGCGGCTTGCGCGGCCGAGTTCTCGATCACCTGCGCCTTCGGGGCGCCGGTGTTGATCGCGATCTGTCGCGGCTTCTTCGCCTCGGGAATCTCGCGGACGAGGTCGACGTGAAGCAGCCCGTTCTCGAGCGAGGCGTCCTTCACCTGCACGAAGTCGGCGAGCTGGAAGGCGCGCTCGAAGGCACGCGCGGCGATGCCGCGGTAGAGCACTTCGTTCTTGCTGTTCTCGTTGGCGACCTTTTCGCCCTTGATCGTCAGCGTGTTTTCCTTCGCGACGATGGAGAGCTCGTCCTTGACGAAACCCGAAACCGCAACGGTGATGCGGTAGGCGTTCTCGCCGGTGCGCTCGATGTTGTAGGGGGGATAGCCGGGGCTGCTGCCGTCCGAACCGGCCTGGTCGAGCAGGCTGAAGAGGCGGTCGAAGCCGACGGTGGAACGATAGAACGGGGTGAGATCGTAGCTACGCATGGTCAAGTCCTCCATTGAGCGACTGTTGGGTAACCCGCCCGCCAATCGGGCCGGGCTTTCATCTGTGTGCAGCCTGATGTTCCGGTTCCGAAACACTGGTAGCGGCCTGCACGAAGGTGATATGGGTGGAACGAGACGGCGTTCAAGAGGGCGGCATTTGCGCCTTTTCGGCGCTTTGGCCCCTTGATTTGCAGCACTTCGCGCCCAAGCACCTCCAAACATGACGCTGGTCTCGATCCCGTCCAACCCCGTCCCCGAAAACGTCGTCAGCGGCACCATCAAGACCCCCGATGGCGTCGAGCTACGCTTCGCGCGCTGGGCCCCGCCGGCGAACCGCAAGGGCACGGTCTGCGTCTTCACCGGGCGCAGCGAGCAGATCGAGAAATATTTCGAGACCGTGCGCGACCTGCGCGACCGCGGCTTTGCCGTGGCGATGATCGACTGGCGCGGGCAGGGCCATTCCTCGCGCCGCCTGCGCGACCCGCGCAAGGGCTATGTGCGCGATTTCTCCGATTTCGAGATCGACGTCGAGGCCTTCGTGCAGCAGGTGGTGCT
Source organism: Bradyrhizobium sp. WBOS08 (assembly GCF_024585125.1). NCBI lineage: Bacteria > Pseudomonadati > Pseudomonadota > Alphaproteobacteria > Hyphomicrobiales > Nitrobacteraceae > Bradyrhizobium > Bradyrhizobium sp. WBOS08. Next base: position 3,330,245 of record NZ_CP028988.1, read on the forward strand.
GCCGGATTGCCCGCCGCCCTTCTTCGCGCTGGCCCATTCCATGGGCGGCACGGTGATGCTGCGGGTGGCGCATGCGGGCAAGCGCTGGTTCGACCGCATGGTGCTGTCGGCTCCGATGATCGACCTGCCCGGCCGCACGACCTCGTTTCCGGTGCGGGCGCTGCTGAAGACTATGCGCCTGCTCGGGCAGGGCGGCCGCTATGTCCCCGGCGGCAGCGACCGCCTCACCGGGCTCGACCCCTTCATCAACAATCCCGTGACCAGCGATCCCGTGCGCTATGCCCGCAATGCCGCGATCTTGGAGGAGGATCCGACGCTCGGCCTGGCATCGCCGACCGTGGCCTGGGCCGATACCGCCTTCCGCGCCATGCAGACTTTCAAGCGCGCCAACTATCCCTCCGAGATCCGGCAGCCGATCCTGATGCTGGCGGCCTCCAACGACACCGTGGTCTCGACCGCGGCGATCGAGGAGTTCGCCTATCATCTGCGCGCCGGATCCCATCTCGTGATTGCCGGCGCCAAGCACGAGATCCTGCAGGAGCAGGATCGCTACCGCTCGCAGTTCTGGGCCGCCTTCGACGCCTTCGTGCCGGGCACGCCGCTGTTCAAGTGAGATAATCCCGCGAAGGCGGTGCGCTCCCTCGCCCCGTTCTTACGGGGAGAGGTAAGAAAGCCGCTACAGCGTCTTCAGATACTCGATCAGGTCGTAGCGCTCGGCGTCGTCCTTGAAGGCGCGGCCGATGACGCCCGGCCGTTTCGGCTCGCCGTCCTTGCGCTCGAAGGAATGGCCGAGCACGCTGTTGCCCTGGATCGGCTTGCCATCGGATCCCGTCGCAGAGAACTCCGTTTCACCCGTCTTGCACGTTTCGTTTGCGGCGACAGCAAAGCCGACGGTCACGGGATCATAGTCGCGGCGGCCCATGCAGAACCTGGTCGGGCGCTCGCCTGCCGGCTTCAGCAGCCAGTACAGCGAGGGCACCGAGCCGTTGTGCAGATAGGGAGCCGTGGCCCAGATCCCGTTCAGCGGCCGCGCGCGATAGCGCGGATCGGGCGCCGGATTGAGACAGTTCTTGCGCGCCAGATTCCACAATCTCGCCCGCTCGGCATCCGAGACCTTCTCGTCGTCCATCCATTTGCGAGCGACGAGGTCGACCACGGTCATGAGGCCGAGCGCATAGACCATCTCGTTGGGCGATTTGCTCGCGGTGGGAACCTCGCATTGCCACCATGTCTGGAGGTCGGCCGTGTTCACCTTCAGGAAGGCGGGCACGTCGACGATCCTGTTGCTGAGAATCAGGGACTGCTCGGGATCCGTGTTGATCTCCTTGAGTGGAATCGTCACCGCGTTCAGGACCTTGCTGTCGCCGCTCGGCTCCCAATGCTTCGATGACCAGAAAGCGTCGGTGTTGACGGCCGGCAGGTGACATCCGGAACACATCTCCTCGTAGATCTTGCGGCCGTTGTCGGCCTTCTTCTGATCGATCCTCCAGGCGTCACCGAGGATCTGTGACGGCCATTGCGGCGCGAGCAGACCGCCGAACGTCTTGTTGGGCCCGGGCGATTTGAACGGATCGGGGCCCCTCAGCATGTCCTCGATCCAGCCGAGCGTCCTGATGTTCACCGAGGAGCGCCAAATCCTCTCCTCCGGATAAGCGTCGGACAGGTTGAGCAGCGCGGTCACGCCGAGCGCTTCGCCGGCGTTGCGGATCAGCGGCTGCTCGATCGAGGCGTCGTACTGGGCGAACTTGAACCAGGGCACGGTCCAGATCGCGGGGTAGCTGACCGGGGCGTCCTGGGCGTGCAGGTTCTTCTCGAAGCCCTTGACCCCGCTCAGCGCCAGATCCTGCGAGAAGACCTGGTTGCCGATGCGGTTGAGGGCATCGAGGCGGCCGAACCCTTCGACGGTGTCCTGCTGCTTCTTGTCGTCCCAGGTCTTCTTGCCGTCGATCGTCGCCTCGTAGGTCTTTTGCCAGTCGATCAGGAACGTCCCGATCGCGCTGAGCTTCTGCTTGAGGGCGGCGCGGTCCGTCTTGCTGGCGTTGGGGCCGAGCACGCGATCGGCGAAGCGCTGGAAGCGGAACGGGACGTACAGCGTATAGGCGATCGACAGGCCGGTGGAGAGCTCCAGCTTCTTCAGGTCGGTCATGGCCGGGCCGCCGTCGAAGCGGACGTCCACGCCCTGATAATGGATCTGGCCGGTGTGGCAGGCCGCGCAGGTCAGCCCGATCATGTCGTCCTCGCGGCGGCCGGTCGCGGGATCGACGACGCCGGTCATCCGCGCGAAGCCGACCGGCAGGCCGTCGACGTTCTCCGCCGGCGTCCACCTGGTCGACCAGTCCGGCACCTGCGTCGTCTCGTAGACATTGGCGTAGCCGAAGCGGCGCAATGTCGTCGTGTCGGTCTGGATCGACTGCGGACTCGGAATGAAGCCGAAGCCTTCGAGATAGCCGCTGTCCTTCATCAGGCCCGGCTTCGAGAACAGGTGCAGGCGCGGCTGCTCCAGCGCCACGAACCACTCATAGGGAACCGGAAAGGTCGCGGTGCCCTGGCTGGCATGATGGAACCAGTGCCGGTCCTTCAGCGACCAGTTTTGCTCGAGCCAGAAGGCGGCCTTCGTTTCCGGCACTGCAGGCAAGGGCGGCGGCAGCAGGTTCACGAGGATGCCCTTCTGGGGCAGCATGGCGCGGACCTGGTTGGGGAATTCGGCGACCGCGACGAGGGTGACGAGACCAACGGCGATCAGCACGGCCGCCAGCTTGAGGGCGCCCCGCACCACGCGCTGGCAGGTCGACAGCACCGGCGGGACCAGAAGCTGGTTGATGCGCGCGGGGAATTGGCGCTCGTTGAACAGCGTGCGCACGTCGGCGACGCTGAGATAGCGATCCTCGCCTGTCCCCTTGCCGATGATCTTCAGGAGGATCGGCCATTCGAACTTCATCAGCAGCGGGTAGTACCAGCGCGCAGCGCTGCCGGCGCGCTTGAGATTGTCGCGCATGAAGAGCTTGATATCCGAGGCGTTGAGGCCGAGCTCGGAGCCGCCGTTCGGGTCGGTATAAGTCCGGCCGAAGCTCGCGAGCCGCGTAATCTCGTCCTCGTTGACCTTGCCGTCGACGCCGAGGATGCGCGAGCCGGCGCCGTGCTTGTCGAGCGGACCGTCGCGCAGAGCGTCGAGCTGCGCGCCCGAGAAGATACTCTTCAGGATGTGCTTGAAGCCGTTGGCGATCAGCGCAACGCCGCGGACCTGGAGGCGGGCAGAGGCTTTCTTCAGTCCGGTCTCGCCGGTCGCATTCGCGATCGTCTCCGAGAGCTTGCCGAGCGGGACAGTGCCACCCTCGACGAAACCTTCGCCGACGAGGCCGCGCAGGAACGGGCATGGATTGTTCGGCGAGACCGGGATCGAGGGATCGAAGGGAGGCTTCGAGGCGGGATCGTGCATGGCCCAAATCCTGAAAACAGCGAATCGTGAAATGGCGCGCCGATCAAGCGCGGAAAGTCCTAACAAACCGACAGCACAATATACTACTTCAGCGTGTGACGAAGTGTGGCCGATTTCACTGTCGTGTCAATAAGAGTAGGCGTGAGGCCGCCAAGGACCGGAATGGTGTCCCCCGGCGCCCGTCAGGACTCTGCGGCGCGTTTGACGTCGCTCTGAACCAGGGTCAGCTTGCCGAGCGGCACGCCGGCCTTCAGCAGGCCCTCGCGATAATGGGCGAGATGTTCGGGCTTCTTCCAATGGAAATTGCGCAGGTGGCGGTCGACGTTGAGGGTCGGGTAGTTGTTCATCAGCACGTGGGCGGCTTCGCTCGCCTCGTCGCTTCGCCCCAGTTGCGCCAACGCGGCCGCACGAATCGCCAGCGCCTGCATGTGGTTGGGGTTGATGTAGAGCTGCTCGCGCGCCCATGACAGGGTCGCGTCATATTGGCGCAACAGATAGTGGCTGAAGGCGTTCAGCGCCGCCCATTGGTAGCGTGGGTCGCTGTTGTCGCGTTGCGACGCCATCGAGAACAGCTCGATCGCCTCGCGGTGCTCGCCGATGACGAAATGGCAGATGCCGAGCACGCCGCGTGCGCCGTTGTCGTAGGGGTTCAGCGCGACGGCACGCTTGGCGGCGTCCATCGCGGCCTCGTAATGGCCCTCCATGGCGTGGACCCAGGACAGGATCGAGAACGCGAAGGAGGAGCGCGGATCGAGCCGGACGCTGGTTTCGGCGAGGTTCATCGCCTCCGCCCACATCTCCCGGGTGCCCTTGACCCAGCCGAACTGGATGCTCTGGATCTGGATCGTGGCGAGATAAGCGTGCGCGATCGACAGTTTGGGATCGAGGCGGATGGCCTCGCGAAACAGGTCGATGGCGGCGGTCGAGTCTTCCTGGGTCAGCCGGTAATAGTGCGACAATCCCTTGAGGAAACGGTCCCAGGCGGTCACATCCGTCGACAGGCGCGCCGGCGCGGAAGCTTCGGCCCGGACGATCTCGGTGGCGATGGCGGCGGACAGGTTGGTGGTGATCTCGTCCTGCATCGCGAACAGGTCGCCGATGTCGCGGTCGTAGCGCCCGGTCCAGAGCTGCTCCCCGGTCTCCGGCGCGATCAGCTCGGCGGTGACGCGGATCTTGGCGCCGGCGCGACGCACCGAGCCCTGGATCAGATAGGTGGCGTCGATCTCGCGCGCGATCAGGCGCGTGCTGGTGTTCTTGCCCTTGAAAGCGAAGGTCGAGTTGCGGCTCAGCACGCGATAGAAGGATTGCAGCGACAATGCGTGGATCAGATCCTCAGTGAGGCCGTCGGAGAAATATTCGTCCTGGGCGTCGCTGAGATTGGCGAAGGGCAGCACGCCGACGATCGCGGTGCGATATTGTTGCGAGAGGGCGGATGCTTCGCGGAGCTCGGGGGCGAGCGCCGGGGCACCCTCGGGCGTCCAGGTAAAGACGCCGATCGGATCCTTGATGTTCTTGAAGCGGTGGTTGCCGGCATCGACCAGCGGCACGGTGAGATGCTTGCTGGCCTCGCGGAAGGCCTTGGCCGAGATGGCGAAGCCGCCCGGGCTCGCCACCGATTCCAGGCGGACGGCGATGTTGACATCGTCGCCGAACACCTCGTCGTCGTCGGCGATGACGTCGCCCATGTGGATGCCGAGGCGGAACTGCATGGCGCGGTCGGCGGGCAGATGATGGTTGCGCTCCGCCATCAACGTCTGCATCGCGATCGCGGCCTCGGTGGCGCCGACGATGGAGGCGAATTCCAGCAGGAAGCCGTCGCCGGTGTTCTTCACGACGCGGCCGCCGTGATTGAGGATGATGGGATGGATCGCGGCACGATGGGCCTTGAAGGCGGCATGGGTGCCGGCCTCGTCGCTGCCCATCATGCGCGAATAGCCGGCGACATCGGCGCAGACAATGGCGGCCAGACGTCTTTCCATATTCTCGCAGCTCCAAGGGAGGACAGACCGGCCACGGCGTGGCAGTCGCCTCGAATCCCGCATTTCAAGAACCCTGCCCTTATAGAGCAGATGCAGCCGGGCGATAGTAGGATCCGCATTGCAAATTCGAGGTAAATCCCACGCAGTTCCGGCGGTGGACGGCGCGGAACGAGCCGACTAAGTGGTGGCGAACCGCCCGGAAGGCGGCAGGGATACTTCGCATGCTGGGCATTCACGAGATCGGGCTGTTCATTCTGTCGGGGGTGCTGCTCAACGTCACGCCCGGGCCCGATTCCGTCTACGTCATCGGCCGCAGCATGCAGATGGGCTGGCGGGGCGGCGCCGCTGCCGCCTTCGGCATCAGTTGCGGCTGTTTCGTCCATGTTGCGGCCGCGGCGATCGGCCTTTCGGCCCTGCTGATGGCCTCGTCGACCGCTTTCTCGATCCTGAAGCTGGTCGGTGCGGCCTATCTCGTCCTGACCGGGCTCCAGATGCTGTGGTCGCGCCCGGTGCTGGCAGCGGCCATCGACGAGCCGGTGCGCAGCTCGCTGCGGCGGGTCTTCCTCCAGGGCGTCTTCACCAACGCGCTCAATCCCAAGGTCGCGCTGTTCTTCCTGGCCTTCCTGCCGCAATTCGTCGCAGCCGATGCGCCGCACAAGCCGCTCGCCTTCCTGACGCTCGGCCTGATCTTCATCTTTACGGGAACGCTGTGGTGCCTGGTGCTGGCGGCGTTCGCGGCGAAAGCCGCCCACCGGCTGCGCCAGTCCGAGGGCGCGATCGCCTGGGTCAACCGCGCCCTCGGCGGCCTGTTCATCTATCTCGGCATCCGCGTCGCAATGCTGGAGAGCCGGTAACTCGTTCGAACGGCTCAGGGATGAGTAGGGTGGGCAAAGGCGCACTTGCGCCGTGCCCACCACCTCTCTCGGTGACAAAGAATGCGTGGGCACGCTTCGCTTTGCCCACCCTACTACGTTCTGCCCTATCCAAATCCCTTCGCCAGCGCGCTGCCGACAAGATAGAGGCCGAGCAAAATCATCGCGATCAGGAACCAGCGACGGAACGACTCGGCCGGCATCCGCGCCCGTACCGACTGGCCGATGAACATGCCGGCAAAGGCCATGGCGAGGCCCACGGCGCCCGGCACGGCATTGCTCGGCGTCAACAGCCCGACGGCGGTGAGGTTGAAGGCGAGCGCCAGCGTCGCCGTCGTGAAGAACACGCCGAGCGCCTGCACCAGCTCGTCCTTTTCCATGCCGATGGCCTGCATGAACGGCATCGAGGGGATCACCTGGACCCCGGTCGAGGCCGAGATCACACCGGTGACGACACCGACCACGCCGCCAACCCATTTCTCGTTTCTGGGCGCGACGTGGAACTTGAATTTGTTCAGCCCGATCACCGCATACACGACGAGCAGAACGCCGAGCACGATCGTGCCGTAGCGCGCATGCGGGCCGGTCAGCGCGCCGGCATTGAGCCAGCAGCCGATCACGGTGCCGAGCATCAGCGGCCACAGCCGCCGCAGGATGTCGCGCAAATACGGGCCGACGAAGGTCTGCCAGATGTTGGTGACGATGGCGGGCACGATCACGATGGCGATGGCGCGGCTCGGTGTCATGCTCACCGCAAGCAGGCCCATGGACACCGTCGGCAGGCCGAGACCGATCACGCCCTTGACGAATCCGGCGATCAGGAAGACGGCAGCGATGAGGATGAGGAGCGGGTCGATCATTTGGGCACATTGACCGAAGCCGTGCCGGCGCACAATCTGGAGGTTACGGAGGCAGCCTTCGCTAGAGGCGAAGGCTGGGGAGACCTGCCATGCGCTTCGACCTCATCGACCTTCAGCTCTTCATCGCGGTCGCCGACCAGCGCAGTATCACCCGCGGCGCGGAACGTTCGCATCTGGCCCTGGCCTCGGCCAGCGCGCGCATCAAGGGGCTCGAGGACGCGCTCGGCGTCGCGCTGCTCAAGCGCGGCCGCCGGGGCGTCGAGTTGACCGCGGCCGGCGAGAGCCTGCTCGATCATGCCAGGCTCGTCATCCACCAGATCGAGGCCATGCGCGGCGACCTCGCCGGCTTTGCCTCCGGCGTGCGTGCCAGCGTGCACTTTCTCGCCAACACCTCGGGCCTGTCCGAGCATCTGCCCAAGGCGCTGGCCGGCTTCCTGCGCGAGCATCGCGACGTCGCCGTCGACATCGAGGAGCGCGAGAGCACCGACATCGCGGCGGCGATCACCGCGGGCGCGGCCGATCTCGGCTTTGCCGCCGAGCACGCGCTGCCCGACCATATCGAGCGCTTCGTGTTCAGCGAAGACCGCTTGACGCTGGTGACTGCGCGCCGCGGCCCGTTCGCCGGCCGGCGCCAGATCGATTTTCAGGAGGCGGGGGCTTACGACTTCGTCGGGCTGACCAGCGCCACCGCGTTGCAGATGCACATTTCGAAGCATGCCGCGCGTCTCGGCATGCGCCCGCATTTCCGCGCGCGGCTGCGCGATTTCGACGCGATCTGCCAGATGGTCGCAGCCGACGTCGGCGTCGCCCTCGTGCCCGAGGCCGCCGCCCGTCGCTGCGCCAAGCTGATGCCGCTCGTGGTTGTTCGGCTGCGCGATGCCTTCGCCAACCGCCGCCTGGTGATCTGCGCGCGCAGCTTCAAGGCGCTGCCTCGGCCGGCGAAGATGCTGGTGGAGCATTTGAGGGCAGAGGCGGTGTGAAGCGGCGCTCCCCCTCCAGCGGAGGATGAGAACCACCTACCGCGCCGTCTCCGCTCCCGCGTCAGTGATGCAAGCCCTAAGCCCGCTCGCTACTGGTTCAAGAGCTTCAGCGCTTCTTCGTGCACCCTGGCGTCGCCGGCCGCGATGATCCGGCCGCCGCCCTGGGCCGGCTTGCCTTCCCAGGTAGTGACGACGCCGCCGGCGCCGGTCACGATCGGGATCAGCGCCGCGATATCGTACGGCTTCAGCTCGGTTTCGACCACGAGGTCGACGTGACCTGCGGCCAGCATGCAATAGGAATAGCAGTCGCCGCCATAGCGCGACAGCCGTGCGCCCTTTTCGATGCGGCCGAAAACGGCGCGATCGCTCTCGTTCATCAGCAGGGGGCTCGTTGTGTAGGACGTCGCTTCCGCGAGCGAGGCGCAGCGGCGGACCTGGAGCCGGCGCTCGCCGGAGGGTCCCTTGTAATTGGCCGAGCCGTTGTCGCCGGAGAAGCGCTCGCCGATGAAGGGCTGATGCATCATGCCGAACACCGGCGCGCCCTTGTGCAGCAGCGCGATCAGCGTCCCCCAGATCGGAAAGCCGCCGATGAAGGATTTTGTGCCGTCGATGGGATCGAGCACCCAGACATAGTCGGCGTCCTCGCGCTCGCTGCCGAATTCCTCGCCGACGATGCCGTGCTGGGGGAAATTGGCCTTGATCAGCCGGCGCATCACCGCCTCCGCGGCGCGGTCGGCTTCGGTGACCGGATCGAATTCCCGGGTCTTGCTCTTGTCGTCGATCGACAGCGAGGTGCGGAAGAACGGCAGGATGGTTTCGCCGGAGGCGGTGGCGAGCCGTCCGATGAAGGCGGAGAAGTCGATCACCGTCACAGGCCAGGTCCTCGAAGCGAAAGTTGGGTGAAGCTGGCCTCCTGCCTAGCTCAATTCGCCTTCCGCGGGCAGCGCTGTCTTGATTTGCACCCTGGTATTTTGGATGCCGCCACGCGCCGCGTTCCTCAGTCATCTCCTGGCCAAATATCGATCACAACGTTGAAAACTTAGTTCCGCCGCTGCCTCGTTCGTATGCAAACATCTATCAACCCATTGAAATTCCTTATCAAAGAAACTGAATCTGGGTTTCCCTGGAAGCAACTGAGCCATGTGCGTATTGCATGGGAAATGGCTCAAAAGCCCTTGCGCTTTGTGCGGCGCGGTCGCATATTGTTGCGGTGCGGTAGCGCTTGGCGTTACCGCTGCCCTCCTTGGGCGTTTCCTCCCTAGACTTGGGCCGCTTGCGTCATTCGCGAGCGGCCCTTTTTTCTTGCCGCCGCCGTTTTCGTTTGGGGCGCGCAAGCTTGCGAAGCGAAAACGCGATCGCGCTCAGAATATACTCGTTGAAGAGAGAAGCCGGCGACTATTCCGCCGCCGCCTGGAACGGGCCGAGATCGCCGAACGGAATCGTGGTCGCCAGCACGTCGGCAAGAACGCCGAAATCGCTCGCCACCTGCGCAAAGCGCGGACCGCGCTCGCGCCGCCGCTCGTCCATGTAGATTGCGCGGTTGAGCTCGAGCTGCACCGCGTGCAGGCCGCTGGCGGGATTGCCGTAATGCTCGGTGATGAAGCCGCCGGCATAGGGCTTGTTGCGGCCGATCGAATAGCCCAGGCCGGTCAAGGTCTCCTCAACCCGGTCGGGCAGAAGCGGCGTGCAGCTCGTGCCGTAGCGGTCGCCGATCACGACGTCGGGCCGGCGCGGCTCGTCACGGGCCACGCCGACCGAGGGCATCGAGTGGCAATCGACCAGCACCACGGTGCCGAACATCTGGTGCACCTTGTTGATCAGCCGGCGCAGCGCGCGATGGTAAGGCTTGTACAGCGTCTCGATCCGCCCCAGCGCGTCGTCAACCAGAATGCGGTCGCGGTAGATCTCCTGGCCGTCGCCGACCACGCGCGGAATGGTGCCGAGGCCGCCGGCGACCCGCATCGAGCGGGTGTTTGCGAAGCTCGGCAGCCGCCCGGTGAACATGCGCGGGTCGAGCTCATAGGGCTCACGATTGACGTCGACATAGGAGCGGGGAAAGTTGACCCTGACGGTCGGAAAACCGCGCTCGCTCAAGTGGCCGATCAACTCGTCCATGAAGGAATCTTCGGACCGGCGCAGCGTCAGCAGGTCGATCCTGGACGCCGCGAGGAATTCGTCCGGATAGGTCGAGCCGGAATGGGGCGAGTTGAAGATGACCGGCGCGCGCCATTGCGCGGGCTCCACGATCTCGAAGGCTGGCGACGTCTCGCCGTCAAACCGGGTCATCTTCTCAGGCTTCGTCCCTTCGCGCCGGGATCTGGCAGGGAGCCAGACCGCATTGATTCGGCCGATGGATGCGGCTCTTATGTGTCGTCATTGTCCGGAATCGCAACCATTCTGCCAAGCGAAAAGATGTATCGGTCCATTGGAACACGTCTTAACCGTGCGGGCAGGGAAGCGGGGACGCGGCGGCGCGGCTCGATTGATTCGAGCCGCTTTCCGGTTCACAAGAGTGCGGCAGCGCAGCCGGCCCAGGGTAAAGATTTTCACCCCAAATTTACCCTCTGTCGGGCTTAGTGACCTCTACTGATATCCTCTGGGGATGCGACGATTCCTGCCATGCCAAAGATCCTGCTCGCCGAAGACGACAACGACATGCGCCGTTTCCTGGTCAAGGCGCTGGAAAACGCCGGTTTTCAGGTCTCGTCCCATGACAACGGCATGGCCGCCTATCAGCGGCTGCGGGAAGAGCCGTTCGAGATGCTGCTCACCGACATCGTGATGCCGGAGATGGACGGCATCGAGCTCGCCCGCCGGGCTTCGGAACTCGACCCCGACATCAAGATCATGTTCATCACCGGCTTTGCCGCGGTCGCCCTGAACTCGGATTCGGACGCTCCCAAGAACGCCAAGGTGCTGTCCAAGCCCGTGCACCTGCGCGAATTGGTCAGCGAAGTGAACAAGATGCTGGCGGCCTGAATAGGCCCCGTTCCGTCCTTGCACAGGGTCCCTTGAGCCGTTATAGGGACCCCACCCGACGCAAGTGGACTATTAGGGCGCGTAGCTCAGCGGGAGAGCACTACCTTGACATGGTAGGGGTCACAGGTTCGATCCCTGTCGCGCCCACCACGCTTCGCCGAAAAGGCTTCGCGTGGCGCGGCCACGCCCAATAATGGCGAAGCGTGTCCGGCGTAGCTCGAAGAGCGTAGACGGACTGGTGCGTCTTTCTCGGTCTGGAACACTCCCTGCCGCCAGGCATTGTTCCGTCATGCCAAAGCCCTCCACAAAATCCTTCAAGCGCGGCGATCACGTCAGCTGGAATTCCGAGGCCGGCCGTGTGCGCGGCCATATCCAGCGCGTGCACAGGAGGGACGTCGACTACAAGGGCTACACCCACCACGCCAGCCCGGACGATCCGCAATATGAGATCAAGAGCGACAAGACGGATCACGTCGCCCTGCACAAGGGCCGCGCCTTGCGGCTGTTGAAGAGCTGACGGCGCCGTGAGCCGAGCCGGCGAGGCGTCCATGGCTCATCCGTTCTTCACCATCGGTCATGCCACCCGTTCGATCGAGGAATTCGCCCGATTGTTGCAGGACAGCTCGGTCACGTTCGTGGCCGACGTTCGCACCGTGCCCCGCTCCCGCACCAACCCACAGTACAATCGCGAGACCCTCCCTCAGTCGCTCGCGGCCGTTTCGATCGGCTACGAGCACATTGCCTCGCTTGGCGGCCTGCGTAGCCGCAAGCGCGAGGTGCCGCGCGAGATCAATGCGTTCTGGCAGAACGGCAGCTTCCACAATTATGCCGACCACGCCATGAGCGCGGCCTTTCATGAAGGGCTGGCGCATCTGCTGGCTCTAGGGCAGGTGCAGCGCTGCGCCATCATGTGCGCGGAGACGTTGTGGTGGCGATGCCACCGGCGGATCATCACGGACTACCTGATCGCAGCCGGCGAGACGGTGTTTCACATTCTCGGGCCCGGGCAGGTCAAACCGGCCGAGATCAATCCGGCTGCGCGAGCGCTGCCCGATAGGCGCCTGGCTTATCCGGCGGAGACCCAGGCCGCATCCAGCCGGTGAACGCGGCGTGGGCCGACAGCCCAGAGCGCTCCGTCCTGAGCCCGGATTTGTCCCTAGCGGTAGGGACAGACATTCGCCGCGGCCGGAGCGACATTGCGTCTGCGAAATATAACTCGAGGGAGGACATCATGATCAGGCGCTGCCTTGCCGCCTTGTGCGTCTGCACCGCAATGGTTCTCGCCGTCCCCGGCGCCAGGGCCGACATCAAGGTAGGAATCGTGGTTTCTGCTACCGGGCCGGGCTCGGCGCTCGGGCAGCCGCAGATGCGGACGGTGGCGGCCCTGCCCAGGGAGATCGGCGGTGAGAAGATCGTCTATATCCCCCTCGACGACGAATCGGATTCGACCAAGGGCATTCAGAACGCCCGCCGGCTCGTCATCCAGGACGGTGTCGACGCGCTGATCGGCTCCTCGCTCACGCCCGTGACGATGCCGATGCTCGATGTCGCCTGGGAAGCCAAGACACCGATCATCTCGCTGGCCGCAGCGACAGCCATCGTCCAACCGATGGACGAACGGCGCAAATGGGCCTTCAAGGTCGTTCCCAACGACGATTTGATGGCACTCGCGATCCTCAAGCACATCGCCAGGTCGGGCGCCAAGACGCTCGGCTATATCGGCGTGTCCGACGGTTATGGCGAGGGCTATTACAAGGAGGTGAGCCGGCTCGCTCCGACCTTCGGCCTGACCGTGACCACGCACGAGGTCTATGCGCGCGCCGACACCAGCGTGACCGGTCAGGCCCTCAAGGTGATGGCGACGAATCCGGACGCCGTTTTCATCGCCTCGGCGGGCACCCCGGCAGTGCTGCCGCAGCAGGCCCTGCGCGAGCGCGGTTATTCCGGCAAGATCTACCAGACTCACGGTGTGGCTACCGAGGAATTCATCAAGCTCGGCGGCGCCAGCGTCGAAGGCGCCGTGTTCACCGGCGAGGCGTTCACGATCGCGGATGATCTGCCGGCGGACGATCCTTTCCGCAAGGTTCGGGATCAGTTCGCGTCTGCCTACGAGAAGGCGAACGGGCAGAAGCCGAACATCTTCGCGGCGCATCTGTGGGATTCGATGGCGCTTCTCCAGACGGCGATCCCGAACGCGTTGAAGAGGGCGAAGCCCGGCACGGCAGAGTTTCGCACCGCCCTTCGCGACGAGCTCGAGCGGGTCAAGGACGTATATCTGAACAACGGCCTGTCCACGATGAGTGCAACCGATCACAACGGCTACGACGAACGCTCGGCGTTTCTGATCAAGGTGGAAGGAGGCCGCTTCAGGCTGATGAAATAGCAGCCGGGCAGCAGGCGCTTGGCGCTTGGCGCGATGCGTCGCGCCCGGCAATGCAGTCATCCTTGAGGTGGTGCTGCCTTGAGGTGGTGCTGCGCTCGTCCAATCACGGCCCCGGAGTCACGAACGCCGAGATGATGGTGCCGTCGCGGTCAAGCATGATTTGCCAGTGCGATGCGCCGCCCTGATGCCAGACCGAATAGACGTCCTGCCCTTGCGGTCCCACGCCGAGGAATTCGATCGATTCGATCGGGCCCAGCTCGGCAAGGCCTGGTTGCAGCAGCGGCAATTGCTTGCGGGTGGCGTCGGCCAGATCCGCACTCATCTCCGCATAGTCGGGATTGCCGGCGGCGACGCCCTCGATGAGACGGCGAAGGGCGGCCCCGGTCCCCGGACTGGCGGAGCGGCTCTTCACGCGATCTTCGATCGCGCGCTGCAGCTCCTGCGCCGCGCCGGGGTCGATGCGTTGCATGGTGTGGGCGTTGCCACGCTGGTTCAGCACCACGGCCGTCGGAACGCCGTTTGCGCCGAGCATGAAGCGAAGCCTCGCCCCGATCTCCCTCGCCACGAACTCCGTTTCGCTCACGGCATGACATCGGGCCGCGGCCTGTCCGCTCAGTCGCGCCGATAGTTGGTCGTCGTCGCGGCTGACGGTGAACACGGCATTGTGGAATTGATACGTGCCGGCGTAGCGGTCCAGCACCTCGGGCGAAAGCTCGATCACCTGCTCTGCGTCCTCGATACCGTCAGTCATGCTCCTGTCCTGGCCGCGGCCTGCGGATCGGATCTTGGCTGCCAGCACGTTCCAGTCGGGCAAGCCCAGGATCTTCGCGATGAGCTCCAGGCTCTCACTGATCTTGAGCGAGACGGATCGGGTGCCGAGGGCGTCGCGGAGTGTTTGCGCCATGGCTTTGGCGTCGCGGAAATCGCGCATGCTCTGTTCCTTTGCATATGAACGGAGAATGTCAGAGCTTGCGTTACTGACCCGTTCGCGTGAGCAAAGGAAGCGGGCGGCGGTCCGATACACTTTACCATACCCCGAAGGGCGCAAGCGGCAGGCGGTATCTACCCGGCGAAATCCTGCTTGAGAGCGCCGCGCTTGTCAACCGACGTCGTAGAACGTCTCGATAACGAAGCCGTGCCCGTGATCATTCCGCCAGATACTTCTTCACCGCCGCCTCGTCCCACGCGATCCCGTTGCCGGGCTGCTCGTTCGGCAGCGCAAAGCCGTCCTTGATTTGCAGCCGCGTCGAAAGCACCGCGTCGGCCCAGTCGACATATTCCAGCCAGTGCGCGGTCGGTGTCACGCAGAGCAAATGCGCGCTGACTTCCGAGAACAGATGCGAGGACATCTCGATGCCGGCAGCATGCGCCAGCGCGGCGGCGCGCAGCCAGCCGGTGACGCCGCCGATGCGCTGGACATCAGGCATGACGTAGTCGCAGGCTTCCGCCGACAGTGCGGCCTGCATCGAAAACGCGCTGTCGAAGTTCTCGCCGATCTGCACCGGCGTATGCAGCGCGTCCGCAATGCGGGCGCAGCCGGCATAGTCGTCGTGGCGGATCGGCTCCTCGATCCAGGTGAGGCCCTCGTCGTCGAGCATCTCGCCGCGGCGGATGGCCTCGGTCACCGTCAGCGCCTGATTGTAGTCGCACATCAGCGTCACCTGGTCGCCGACGGCCTTGCGGACCGCACGCACGACGGCAAGATCCTCCCGCGCATCGGGCCGGCCGACGCGGATCTTGACGGCCTGGAAGCCTTCGGCCAGCAGCTTGTGGGCTTCCTCGACGGCGGCGCCCGCCGGCATGATGCCGAGCCCCTTCGAATTGTAGGCCTTGACCGGCTTCGGCGTGCCGCCGAGCAGGCGTGCCAGCGGCAGGCCGCGCGTGCGCGCAAGCGCGTCCCAGGCCGCCATGTCGATGCCGGACTGGGCCAGCCGTTGCAGGCCGGCGAGGCCCAGCAGCGTGAAGCGCTGCGCCAGCCTGCGTTCGATCTCGAACGGCAGCAGCTCGTCTCCGGCGAGGAGATCTGACATCTCCGTGACCATCGCCGCCAGCGGCTTCAGGGCCGAGGGCGTGAGCGAGAACAGATAGGCATGGCCCATTGCTCCCTGATCGGTCTCGCAGTCGATCAGCACCAGCGGCGCCTTGGCGACCGCGCCGGTCGCGGTCTGGAGCGGCAGGTTCATCGGCACGATCACGGGGCGCGCCTGGAAGCGCTTGATGCGGATGGTTTCGGTCATGGGCTTCTCCCGGCCGGGCGGATGCAGATCGATGCCGATCTTAAGCATCCGTGATCAAACGAAAAGCGATTTGCTGCGACATCATAAAATGGGGTTGCGCCGGCCTGCAATTATGGGCTCTGTGCCGCCGCATTCCCTGCCACGGATTCTGGCAATTTGCGGCAAATCGCACAGAACGGAGCCACAGCGTGAAACGAGAGATCTCCGAAGAGCAGCGCAAGAACGGCATCCTCACCGGGGCCGTGATCGCCTTCCTCCTGCTCGCTTTGCCGCTCGCCGTGTGGCTGGACCTGACCGAGCTCAGCAAGACGGCATTGCGCCGGCAGGCGATCGATCTCAATTCGGTGATCACGAGCGTGCGCGGCTATTACGCCTCCAACGTGGTCGGGCGCGTGCTGGCCAACCCCAACGGGACCACGAAGGTCGTGCACAATTACGAATCCGTACCCGGCGCGATCCCGATTCCGGCGACGCTGTCGCTGGAGCTCGGACGGGTGATCGGCGCGCAGCAGGAGAACATCACCTACCGCTTCGTCTCGGATTTCCCGTTCCAGAACCGCGCGCCCCACCAGCTCGACAAGTTCGAGAAGGACGCGCTGGAGGCGCTTCGAAAGGACCCCGAGCAGAAGATCGTGGACACCGAGACCTCGCTGTTCTCGGACAAGGTCCGCCTGGTCGCGCCCGTCACGATGGGCCCGGCCTGCGTGAGCTGCCACAACAGCCATCCCGAGAGCCCGAAGAAGGACTGGAAGGTCGGCGACGTCAGAGGCATCCAGGAGGTGATCATCGCGCAGCCGATCGCCGCCAACATCTTCTCGTTCAAGTTCCTGCTGGCCTATTTCGTGATCGCAGCCGGCAGCGGCCTCGCGTTCCTGTCGCTGCAGCGCCGCCAGGCGCGTCGCATCAAGGGCATGAACAAGGAGCTCGAATCCGCCAACGACTTCCTGGCCTCGCTCTCGATGAAGATCTCCCGCTACATCCCACCGCAGGTCTACAAGAGCATCTTCTCGGGCCAGAAGGACGTCACCATCCACACCGAGCGCAAGAAGCTCACCATCTTCTTCTCCGACATCCAGAATTTCACGGCCACCGCAGAGCGGCTGCAGCCGGAGCAGCTGACCCAGCTCCTCAACGAATACTTCACCGAGATGTCGGCGATCGCCCACGATCATGGCGGCACCATCGACAAGTTCATTGGCGATGCCATGCTGATCTTCTTCGGCGATCCCGAGACCAGGGGCGACCGCGCCGATGCGCAGGCCTGCCTGCAGATGGCCTGGCGCATGCAGCAGCGCCTGGCCGAGCTGAACGCGAAATGGCGGGCGTCCGGCATCGAGCAGCCGTTCCGCTCGCGCATGGGCATCAATTCCGGCTATTGCAATGTCGGCAATTTCGGCAGCGCCGACCGCATGGACTACACCATCATCGGCGCCGAGGCGAACCTCGCCGCGCGCCTGCAGTCGATCGCCGAGCCTGGCGGCATCGTGCTCAGCTACGAGACTTTCGCGCTGGTCAGCGACATCGTCCGCGCCCACGCTTTGCCGGCGATCACGATGAAGGGGATCAGCCGCGAGGTCATTCCCTATTCGGTCGATGCACTCGATGACGGGGCGGCGGAGCGAAGCGGCATCATCACCGAGCGCGCGCCGGGGCTCGAGCTCTATCTCGATCCTGCGGTGGTGAAGTCAGGCGATGCCGCCCGGGTGCGCGCGCTGCTGGAGAGCGCGCTGGCTTCGCTGAAGCCGGCGTGAGAGTGCCGGTCGGCCGCTACGGCAACCCCCGTGCCTCCAGCTGCTTCACCAGCAGCAGCGTCGGCTCGGCGAGGCTGTCGCCGGAGCCGTCGAGACCGAAGGCGCTCGCGATGCCGTCGCGGCTGCGCAGCAGCGCGCTGCGCGGGCAATGGCCGGCGCCGCAGAGCGTCTTCTTCAGGGTTTCGCCCTGTGCGACGGTGCCAGCGGAATCGTCGGCGGCCCAGGCCAGCACGATCGGCACATCGACATTGAGGATGCCCGGGAAAACCGAGCGCTTGTTGTATTGACCGGAATCGCTGCCGAGATAGGCCTTCTCGCTGTCGCTCGCGTCCTTGCCGGCGCGGTAGATGCCGGACACCAGCACGACGGCGGCGACATCGGCGCGGTCGGTCTGAAACTCGGGATGCGCCAGCAGGGTGGCGACATGGAAGGCCCCGGCACCGTAGCCGACCGCAACGATCTCGCGGGCGTCGCCGTTGAACAGGTCGATATTGCCGTGAACCCAGGACAGCGCCGCCGCCACGTCGCTCGCCCCGGCCGGCCAGGTCGCCAATGGCGCCAGGCGGTAGTTGACGCGCACGCCGATCATGTCGTTGCGCGCGGCAAAGCACATCGCCTGGTCCTGGATCTGGCGCGACAATTCCGGCGCGGCGTGGTCGCCGGTGAACGTGTCGCCGGTCACGAACAGCAGCACCGGCCGCGGCGTGTCCGCCTTGGTGGCGCTGGCGGCGACATCGAGCACGTTGGCTTCGCTCTCGCCGTAGCGCAGGCCGCGCGTGAAGGTGACCTGCTCGCACAGCCGCGCGGTGCCGCCGGCGGTGGTGTCGGAATCGGTGAGGCCGACCCGGACGAAGTCTGAGGGGCCCGTCAGCCTGGCCGGTGATACGACATGGGCAGACGCCGCCGTCATGGTCAGGAGCAGGAAAATCGTCAGGTAATTCTTCATGGTGATGCCGGCCTTCGGGGCCCATATTGGCCCGCTGATGTGGCCCGTCTTTTCAATTCGCCTCATTAGTCAGCCGGCCTTGAGGCGAATTCGCGGCACCTTCGGCAGATGCGCGGCCGGCGCGGAACGGGCTGCCGGTGCGGCAAGCGGCCGCGCCAGAAAGGCACGTTCGAGGGCACAAAGCGCTTGCGCTCTACTGTGCATGGGGTTGTTTTCGCATTTTTAGCTTGGAGGGGCCGTCAGGCCCATTTCATGGTCCGGAACGTGATGGAGTAA
The DNA here is from genome assembly GCF_024585125.1 of Bradyrhizobium sp. WBOS08. Taxonomy (NCBI): domain Bacteria; kingdom Pseudomonadati; phylum Pseudomonadota; class Alphaproteobacteria; order Hyphomicrobiales; family Nitrobacteraceae; genus Bradyrhizobium; species Bradyrhizobium sp. WBOS08. The sequence continues at coordinate 3,348,944 of NZ_CP028988.1, forward strand.
CGGCGCGCCTCGACCGGCGGGATGCTGTGCTCCCATTGCGAGCGCGCCTCGCCTTGCATCAAGTAAAGCGAGCGCGGCTGCGCCTCGAGCGTGTGGCGCTGCCATTTGTCGCCGCTTCGGCGGCGGAAGCGGAACTTGCAGGCCGAGCCCAGCGACAGTCCGAGGACCTCATTGAACTGCGGCTTGTCGCGGTGCCAGCCGATGCCGACGCCGATGTCGTATTCGGTGCAGAGCACCTGCCGGACGCTGGCCTCGGGCAGTCCCGCCCAGGCCTCGACCCGGCGCGCGATCGGCAGCAGCCAGTCCGGGATCGGCTCCGCCGCGGCCAGCCGCTGCAGCGAATAGTCATAGCGGTAGCCGAAGGACGCCACCCGCCGGTTGCCCTCGAACGCGCCGAACTGGAAGCGCTGCAGCGGCAATGCTGCGATGCGGCCGATCAGATCCTGCTCGAGGGCGGCTTCGATAAAATTGTCGACATGGCGAAGCCCGGAGGGCCCTGCTTCCGGCTCAGTGAACAATCCAAGCTGCGTCATTCCTCGCATTTCCGTGACGGAACCTTTTGCCGCCCCAAGCGACTTACCTAGGACGCGGGAAGTAACGTGCGAGAGGCTGTCATGGCACAGAAGCATACCGCAGATCCGGCAGAGATCATGCGGGCGACCGGTCATCCCGAGCTGGAATATGCCGCCGGCTGGACCATCGCCGGCCTGGTCACCATCGGCACCATCGTCGCCGCCTGGGTGTTCGCGATCTAGCCGACGGGAAACTGAAGCTCGAAGGCCGCGCCCTTCTCGGTCGGCTTGAGGCTGATCGAGCCGCCATGGCTCGCCATCACCGCGCGGGCGATCGCAAGCCCCATCCCGGTGCCGCCCTGGTCGCGCCGGGTGGTGAAGAACGCGTCGAAAATCCTGTCGCGGTTCGGGGCCGAGATCGGTTCACCGTCATTGCTCACCGTCAGTCGCAGGGTCGTGCGCTCGAAGGCTGCCTCCAGCCGGATCTCCCTCGCCTTGTGCCGCATCGCATTGTCGGCAAGATGTGACAGCACGATCAGGGCCTTTTCGCCCGACATGGCGATGGAGCGCTCGAGGCTGCCGCTGGCCGCGATCGCGCTTTCCGGAAACCGGGTCCTGAGATCGGCGATCACCGGCGCCAGCTCGGTGCGCTCGTTCTGCGGCAGGCTCTCGGCGCGGGCGAGCTCGCGCAGCCGCTGCGCCATCGCCTCCAGCCGTTGGGTGTCGGACAGGATGTTGGCAATGAAGGTGTTCTGCTCGGCCGGCGTCAGGCTGCCCGCCTTGCCTTGCACCGAATCCTGCAACAGCTCGGCCGCGCCCTTGATCGAGGTCAGCGGCGATTTCAGCTCGTGGGTGAGGTGGGCCGAGAATGTCGCGATATAGTCCGAGCGCCCCGCCAGCTGCTCGGCCATGCCGAGGAAGCTGTGCGAGAGCTGGGCGAACTCGCGGGTGCCGTAATGCCGCAGCGGCTGGAACGCCTCGCGGTCGCCACGGCCGATTCGCGCAGCGCGGTCCATCAGCTCGCGCATCGGCAGGGTGATGGTGCGCGAGAACACCAGGCCGATCGCGATGGTGCCGAGCACGACGGCGAGACCGGCCAGCACGAACTTGGCCCGCTCCTGGTAGAGATGATCGAAGATGTTGCTCGGCGTCCGCGTGGTGTAGATCACGCCCGCGACGCGGTTGTTGACGATGACGGGCATGGCCGAGAACACGTGCATGCCGAGGCCGCGGCTGAAGGAATAGATCGGCGGCGGGGGCTTGTCCGGCACGCGGTTGCGCAAGGTCGCGCGGTATTGCCCGTGCAGCGCGTCCGCGACCTCCTCGATATGGGCAAGCGACTGCCCGACCTCCTGCCGCCCGGCAATGACGACGCCCTGCGGATCGAGGATCCGAAAGCCCGCCAGCGTCACCTTCTGGGTCTCGCGGATGATCGGCGTCAGTCTCGCGCCGATCTCGACATAGCCGGGCTGCGCAGGGCGCGATGCGGGCAGCGCATCCGGTCGGCGCCGCAGCAGATCGTTGGCGGTGAGATCGAGCGCGGGCCGGATCGGCGTCACCGGGTCGCCGGGATCGGGCAGCACGTTCGGCGGCACTTCGGCTCCGAGCGTCAGCCCGCTGTCGAGCCGCGCCAGAACTTCCTGCGCGTAGATCGTCGCCAGCACGCGGCTCTGCGCGATCAGCTCGGCCTGGGTTTGGCGGATCAGCTGATTGTCGTAGAGACGGAAGAAGAACAGGCCGACCAGCGGCAGCACGGCGACGGTGGTCAGCACCGTGAAGATCACGAGGCCGAGCGACGGCCGCCATTTGTCGGGCGCCGCCTTCATGCCTCTTTCTCGCAGCGGCCGAGCTTGAAGCCGACGCCGTGGATGGTCTCGATCACGTTGTCGCAGGCCAACGCCGCGAGCTTGGCGCGGATGTTGCGGATGTGGCTGTCGATGGTGCGGTCGGAGACCTGGATGTTGAGCTGGTAAGCCGCCCGCATCAGCTGCTCGCGGTTGAAGACCGACGTCGGCCGGGTCAGGAACGCGCGCAGGATGCCGAACTCGATCGCGGTGAGCTTCAGCGGCGTGCCGGCGAAGGTCGCGACGTGCTGCTCGGGGTCGATCAGCAGGCCGCCCTGGGCCAGCGCGGCGGGGCCAGCCTTGGTCTCGCCGTTGCGCGGGTTGAGCCGGCGCAGGATGACGTTGACCCGCGCCACCAGCTCGCGCGGGCTGAACGGCTTCGTCACGTAGTCGTCGCCGCCGATCTCGAGGCCGAGGATGCGGTCGATCTCCTCGTCGCGCGCCGACAGGAACAGGATCGGCACGTCGGACGTCTTGCGGATCTCGCGGCAGACGTCGAGGCCGTCGAACTCGGGCATGCCGATGTCGAGCACGATCAGATCGGGCTTGTCGGCGGCCACCCGGCCGAGCGCCTCCTTGCCGTCGCGCGCCTCGATCACGTCCATGCCGGCCTTCTTCAGGGCGACGCGGATGACCTCGCGGATGTGGCCCTCGTCGTCGACGATGAGAATGCGATGCGCCAAGAAAACTCTCCGCTCACCCCGCCGGCCGGCTGCCGGACTGATCCTTCGCCAGCGCGTCCAGCCTGCGCTGAAGCCGCCAGCTCCGAAACCCCCAGCTCCGCCAGGCCAGATCCTGGCGCTGCTGTTCTACAAGGCGGTCGCGTCGCGACACAAGGCAGCTCTCGCTCGAGCCGGGTCGGAGCGCGATAACCCTGTCGATGGCGGGCAGTGCCTGTGGTCCGAGCGTCAGGAGATAGTTGATGTCGATCGGCAGGCCGTTGCCCGACGCTTCCCGGCTGTGCGTGACATTATAGTCGGCGATGAAGGCATCGAAGTTCACGAGCGAGCAGCCATAAAGCACGGTCGCGAGCGCGATCAGATTGGCGCCGACGAGCCATTTGTTGGAGCGTTGGAGGGCGATGCGGGCCACGATCAGGACCAGTCCGAGCGCGACCAGCCCCATCCAGATGAAAGCCGCGATGCGCCAGTAAGTCAGCATGTAGACGTTCACGTAGAGATCGAGGCGCAAGATGGAGGAGGCGACGAGAAGCACGTTCTGTCCCACCCAGAGATAGACCAGCGGCCGGATCACCGTCGAGTTCTCGGCCGGCCCTCCCGGGCGCATTGCTACCAGCACGAAGGCCGCGGCGAGCAGGGCGGTTACGATCAGCGGATAGGCCCCGCGATGCGCGTAGCCGGCATAGGTCAGATTGTCGGGCAGCGCCACATGGCCCCAGAGATAGATGCCGTCGAGAACGGACTGCGCCGCGAACAGCAGGTTGAACAGGATCAGCGAGCGCAGGATGGTGGAGGGACCGAGGAATTCGGCTGCGACAACGGGCGGGCGCGGCGGCGGCACGAGGCCGTCGGCCACAGCGGTGTCGATGATCGGCTTGCGCCGCCAGCGCACGTGAATGAACGGCCAGACCAATGCCAGCATCAAGGCCCAGAACAGGACGCGCGGGATGCTGACATAATGAAGGATGAGCTTCGGATTGAGCAGGGACACCCATTGCTCGATCACCGGATTGGCCGCGGCGAAGAGCGCGACGAAGACGGCGCTGAGTGCTGCCGGCAGCAGCCAGCGCGCGATGCCGCGGGTGAGCGCCGACGCGTTGAACGCCTGGGGCGTATCGAGAAAGAACCTGAAAGGACCGAGCAGGACGAAGTTGCGTAGCGCGCGGCCGCGGTCGGCGAGCCCGGTCGTTTCCGCATTGGTCGAGAGCAGCAACGCGATCGCCAGCGATGCGATAAGGATCAGGAACGACAGCGTGTTGAGCTCCTCGATCACGGGCACGAGACCGGCGACGAGGACGGCCGAGCCGATCATGGCGCGGCGCAAGTTCAGGGTCGCATGATTGAAGAGCACCGACACGCCGGCGATCGCGATCGCAAACAGCACCAGCGACAGCCCGGCCCGCTGTCCGTAGAACAGCCAGTCGGCGAGCGCGGCCAGCACCAGGGCGAGGCCGACCTTGGCCGGGATCGAGGAATGACCGATCGGCTTGATTTCGTCCGCGATCGTCGACGCCAGGCTCGTCATGTCCAGAAGACCTTTCGTGGTGGTTGGCATGACGCATTGTGAACGGCTCTCGTGCAGAAGGCGGGACCATCGTCTGCACGGCTTCAGGAGTCTTTTGCAGATTTCGTGCAGGCGCGCTTTTGCCACTCGCGCAGCGCCAATCGCTTTGATAGGTGCGAAGCATTCGCCCTCATAGCATGTGGCACGTCATGCAAATCCTCCGTCGTCTTGGTCTCATTCTGCTGTGGTTTGCCGCGCTTGTGGCCGCGTTCGCGGCCGTCAACAAGAACGATCCCTATCTGCTCGTGCTGCGCGGCGCCGGAAACATCGCGCTTGTCGCCGCAAGCCTCTTGATCGTCGCCGTTCTGCTGCGGTGGGGACATTGGCGCAGCATCGCGGGCAAGCTGCTGGTCATGCTCTGGTGCCTGCCGCCGCTCCTAATGTCCGCGGCGCATCTGAAGTTCGAGTTGCGCAAGCACGACGTTCTCAACGCCGCCGAGGCGCGGCAGCTCGGGGCTCACTTCATGGTCGGCTATTCCTCCTTCCCGGAGGTCGCGCGCCTCGCCAGGCAGGGATTGATCGGCGGGGTCTATGTCACCCGGCACAACCTCCGCGGCGGCACGGTCGAGACGCTGCGGAAAGAGATCGCCGCGCTCCAGGACAACAGGCGCGCTGCCGGCCTGCCGCCGCTGCTCGTTGCCGCGGACCAGGAGGGAGGTATCGTCGGGCATCTCGCCCCGCCGCTGACGAAAGTGCCGGCCCTGGCGACGCTCACAGGGCTTGCGCCCGACGACCAGCAGGCCAAGGCGGAGGAGTTCGGCCGCATCCATGGCCGCGAGCTCGCCGCGCTCGGCGTCAATCTCAATCTCGCCCCGGTGCTCGATCTCAAGCCGCCGGCGCGGCGCAACCGGCTCGATTTCCACACGTTGATCGGCCAGCGCGCGATCGCGAGCGATCCGGCCGTCGTCAGCACGATCGCGAGCGCCTATGTGCGCGGGCTGGAAGCATCCGGCGTCGGCGCCACGCTCAAGCATTTTCCGGGTATCGGCCGCGTGCGCGCCGACACCCATCATTTCAGCGCCAATCTCGACACGCCGGTCGAGGAGCTGGAAGCGACCGACTGGCTTCCGTTCCGCGAGGTGCTATCGCATTCGCGCAGCGCGCTGATGGTTGGCCACGTCACGCTCACTGCCGTCGATCCCGATCGCGCCGCCTCGCACTCGAAAGCCGTCGTCCAGGGCATCATCCGCGACAAGTGGAACTACCAGGGAGTGGTGATGACCGACGACCTCGTGATGGGCGCAATCTACCAGAACGACGTCTGCAAGGCCGTGGTCGAGGCGATCAATGGCGGCGTCGATCTGCTGCTGGTCGCCTATGACGGCGCGCAGTTCTATCGCGTTTTCGCCTGCGCCCTGGACGGGAAGCGGCAGGGCAGGCTCGACGCGGCCATGCTGCACGCGAGTGAGACAAGGCTGGCGAGGGGCTTTCCGTCCGAGAAGACGGGAGCCGCCTCGCTCCAGAGAAGCGGTACGCGGGGCTAGTCGAGGTATCGCCCCGCGCGTGATGGCGCGGGGCGATCGAGTGCTGTCGTCGCAGCTGTCCTATTCCGCCTGCTCCAGTGCCGCGGGCATCTTCGCCACCGACATCAAGGACCGTGCGACCTGATTGAGCAGGAGGTCGGCGTTCTCTTCCTCGGCGAGGGATTTGGAGAGCAGGGCGACGATGGCGCTATGCCGGAGCTGCTGCGCCAGGTTGCGTGCCGTGGTGTAGCCGGACATCTCGTAGTGCTCGACGCGCTGGGCCGCCGAGATCAGCGCGAGGTCGGCGGCTGCGTCCTCCTTTTCCTGGCCTTCCTTCATGACCTCCTGGCCTTCCTCGATCAGGCCCATCATGCCCTTGCAAGGCTTGGCGCGAGCGGTCTCGCCGAGCAACTCGAAGCATTCGTTGATGCGTTCGACCTGATTTTCGGTCTCGGCCAGGTGTTGCTCGAACAGTTCGCGCAACTGGTCGAAGCGGGCGGACTGCGCCATCTTGGGCAACGCCTTGGTCAACTGCTTCTCGGCATGGAGGATGTCGCGCAGCTCGTGAAGCAGAAGGTCGGTGAGGCCTGCCTCGTCGACAGGCGACGAGCTCTCCGCGACGATCGACGGGGCCGCGCCGGGGTCAGAAGACTGGAGCGCGGGCGATTCCGTGAACACCCAGTCCTCTCCTTCGTTCCAGGGGCCGCGGGTGTCGATCTCGCCGTGGTCGCCGCTGCCGGTGGAGTCGTTGAAGTACTGATTCACGAGGCCGGGCGTCGGCGCGATCCTGCCGATGCTGAAGGCAGGCTTGGACAGGCTTTCGAGCGCGCGCGCGAAGGCCTTCATATGCGTGATCTCGCGCGTCATCAGGAATTGCAGCGCGTCTTTGGAGCCGGCGTCGTCGCAGAAATTGATCAGCCGTTCGTAGACGATCTTCGCCCGCGCCTCGGCGGCGATGTTGCTGCGAAGATCGACATCGAGCTCGCCGGTGATCTTGAGATAGTCGGCGGTCCAGGGATTGCCTTGCGAGTTGAACAGGTTGACACCGCCTCCGCCGGCGATCGCGATCAGCGGATCGGCTTCGGCTGCCTGGCGGTCGTTCTTCGAAGGCGCAAGATGCATCCTTGCAAGGCAGCCGACGACTTCGAGATGGCTGAGCTCTTCGGTCCCGATGTCCATCAAGAGATCCTTGCGGTCGGGGTCCTCGCAGTTCAGCCCTTGAATCGAATATTGCATCGCAGCCGCGAGTTCCCCATTGGCGCCGCCGAATTGCTCGAGCAGCATATTGCCGAAGCGCGGATCGGGCTCGTCGACGCGCACGGTGAACATCAGCTTCTTGACGTGGTGATACATGGAATGACTCGCGCTGTGAGGGAAACGATGCGCGTCAACCGGTGCTCGGAATGTTCGTTCCTAACCGAGCTCGAGATTCAATTCGCGCTTCTACGCCTCTCGCGCGATCAATCCGTCGATCATCGCGCGCACCAGGGCCGCGATCTCCTTGCGCAGCGCCGGCAGCGGCACGGCAACCAGCTTCTGCTCCAGTCCGAGCGCCACCATGCCATGCACCGCCGAGAACAGGCTGCGCGCCGTGATGCCGAGCTCCTCGCGGCTGCGCTGTGAAAACAACGCGGCCAGCGGCCGGTAGATGTGACGGAACAGCTGCATCTGATCCTGGACGGACCAGTCGGGGACGACCTTGTCGGCTTCCATGCGGTGCTCGAACAGCGCGCGCCAGAGCTGGAGATTGTCGGCCGCGAAATCGCAGTAAGCGAGGGCGATGCGGACCAGCGTTTCCTGCGGCGACGGCTCGCCCGCGCCCTCCGCGGCGCTGAGCGCTTGGTCGAGCCGGTGCAAGGTGCGCGAGCCTACGCGCAGGATCAGCTCGTCCATGTCGGCCACGAGGTTGTAGACCGCGCCATTGGCACAGCCGATCTCGCGGGCGAGATCACGGGTCTTCACTCCCGACAATCCACGATCGGCAATCGTCCGCTCCGCCGCCAGGATCAGGGCAGACCTCAGTTTATCTCGCCGTTCCAGCGACTTAGCTGTCATTCTCAAATTCTTGAGCGTCGCTCAAAATATTATTGAACGAAGTTCAAGTTTCCTGCTACAAAGCATATGTGAGCAACGCTCATAACAGGGAGCTGAAGATGTTCAAGACTGTAGTGACGCTTTTCCGCGGCAGCGTGGCCGCTGCGGGCGAAGAGCTGGAAGACCGGACGGCCCTGCTGATTCTCGACCAGCAGATGCGCGATGCGGCTGCCGCCGTCGAGCGCAGCAAGCGGACGCTGGCGCTGGCGATCGCGCAGGACCAGCAGGAAGGCCGCAAGCTCGAGGCGACCCTCGGCCGCATCGCCGATCTCGAGACCCGCGCGGTTGCGGCGCTCGACGGCGGCCGTGACGACCTCGCCCGGGATGCCGCCGAAGCCATCGCCGGCCTGGAGGCGGACCGCGATGCCGCGATGACGGCCCGCGCGTTGTTCGCGACCGAGATTGCGCGGCTGAAGCGGCACGTCGCCAACGCGCAGGCCCGCATCACCGAGCTCGATCGCGGCCGCCGCGTTGCCCGTGCCTCGGAGGCGGTCCGCTCGTTACGCCGCAGCGGCATCGAGGCCGCGCGTCCGTACGAATCCACGCTGCCGGAAGCGGAGAGCACCTTGCGGCGCCTGCGCGATCGGCAAATGGAAGCTCAGGCGGCCGACGATGCGCTGGTCGAGCTCGATGCGGCCACCGGTCCCATCGCCGTCGCCGAAAGATTGGCCGAGCAGGGCTTTGGCCCGCGGCTGAAGACGACCGCAGACGACGTGTTGGCGCGGCTGAAGTCCAAGCGCTCGCCGTCGGCCTGATCCCCAACCCCGTCATCATTCGTCCTCACAGGAGAACATCATGAACCAGAACGGCCAGCCCCACAGCAGCGCCTGGGTGACCTTTACATACGCGTCCTTCGCAGCTTCCGCCTTCCTCGTCGCCATCGGCGTTTTCTTTCTGCCTGTCGACGTCTGGATGAAGGGCTATCTCACCATGGGTATCGTCATGCTGGTCCAGACCTGCATCACCCTGACCAAGACCGTGCGCGACAATCACGAGAGCAGCCGGCTGGTGAACCGCATCGAGGATGCGAAGGCGGAGCGGCTCTTGATGGAGGTGTCCAAGGCCGCCTGAGGAGAGCGCCTTGAGCCGATCCGGATGACGAGCAAGAGCCGCGGAGCAATACGCGCCGCGGCTCGCGCGTCCGCACCCATGATTGCGATCCGCATCGCGCATTGTGCTTCGGCTGCAGGTGCGATATGGCTCTCGCGCGTTCAGAGGCGGAGACGAGCTTTGTCGAAACAATCGCTGCGCGAGGAGGCCGAGCGCCTCATCCGCGAATCGATGGAAAAGAAGTCCATCGTCGTCAAGCAGGGCACGACCCGCATCGAGGCTGTGTGCGGCAAGTGCGGTGCGCCGAACCGGGTGCAAGCGGAAAAGGGCCAGAGCCGCGTCAAGTTCGCCTGCAAGAATTGCGGCCATCAACAAGAGACGTTGTAGGCACTTGCCCTCTCCCCTTGTGGGAGAGGGTGGCTCGCCGCAAAGCGGCGAGACGGGTGAGGGGTCTCTCTCGGCGAGCACCCTCACGCAGTAAAATTCGCGGATGCATACCCCTCATCCGGCGCTTCGCGCCACCTTCTCCCACAAGGGGAGAAGGAAGGCAGTCACTCCCCCTCCACGAACTTCTTGAACGCATCCGCGTAGTCCGTATGCCAGCGCGACAGCGGCGGGCGGTTCGCGACGATGTCGCCGGCGGCCCACAGCATGCGCTTCTCATCGAGTGCGCGCGGCACGTCGTTGTCCGGGCACAGGATGTAGAAGTCGCCGGCCTCCAGCCGCGCCAGCATGAAATCGACCGTCTGCTCCGGCGTCCAGGCGCCATCCGGCTTTTCGGTGCGTCCCTTCGCGGTGAGGCCGGTGAACACGAAGCCCGGGATGAGCAGGTGTGCCGTGATGCGGCAATCCTTCGTGTTTCGCAGCTCATGCTGGAGCGCTTCGGTGAACGCTTTCACGCCGGCCTTGGAGACATTGTAGGCGGGATCGCCCGGCGGCGTGGTGATGCCCTGCTTGGAACCGGTGTTGATGATGAGGCCCGATCTGCCGCGCGCGAGCATGTTGGGCGCGAAGATGCGCGAGCCGTTGATGATGCCCCACATGTTGACGGCGATGATGCGCTGCCAATGATCGGGCTCGCCGAACAGCGTGCTGCCCGGCTGGATGCCGGCATTGTTCATGAGGACGTCGGTGCCGCCGAACCGCTCGCGCACGGCGCGCTCGAGTTCCGTCAGGCTTTCTGTCTTGCTGACGTCGACCGCGGCCGTCATCACGTTCGCGGCACCGGCGATGGATGACAGTTTTGTTGCGGCCTCGGCCAGGCGTCCCTGATCGACATCCGCGATGCACACCTTCATGCCGGTGCGCGCAAACGCCGCGGCGGCGGCAAGCCCGATTCCGGCTGCGCCACCGGTGATGACGGCAACGTAGTCTTTGACGATGGCGGGATGCGACATGGCTGGACTCCGGCGAAGCTCAAGTTGCGCTTGGTCGCATTATAGCACGCGCTCTGTTCGACCCTGCACAAGTCGGCATGGGAGGTCTTCGCGCTACGCCGTCTTTACGCCCCTCCGGCCCGGCTGTACCTTGTCCGACGAACGATCCCGCCCAGATCGACCCAATCAATCACCTGACAGGGAGTGCAGCCATGGCTGTATCGCAGGCTATTCCGATCACGCGCCATCCGTTCGCGAATGGCTCCTACAAGCAGATGCTGATCGACGGGAAATGGGTCGATGCAGCCTCGGGCAAGCGCTTCGAGACCCGCAATCCTGCAACGGGCGAGCTGCTCGCAACCGTCGCCGAGGGCGACAAGGAAGACATCGATCGTGCGGTTGCCGCCGCACGCCGCGCCTTCGAAGGGCCCTGGAGCAAGGTCAAGCCGTTCGAGCGCCAGAACCTGCTCCTGAGGCTTGCCGATCTCGTCGAGAAGAATTTCGACGAATTGTCGCAGCTCGACACGCTCGACATGGGCGCGCCGCTCAGCCGCACTCGCGCCTATCGCCTGCGCGCCGTCGGCATGCTGCGTTATTATGCCGGCCAGACCACCGCGATCCATGGCGAGACCATCGAGAACTCACTGCCTGGCGAAATCTTCTCTTACACGCTGAAGGAGCCGATCGGCGTCGTCGGCGCCATCATTCCCTGGAACGGGCCGCTGACCGCGACGATCTGGAAGATCGGGCCTGCGATTGCGACCGGCTGCACCGTGGTGCTCAAGCCCGCCGAAGAGGCGCCGCTGACCTCACTGCGCATCGCCGAGCTGGCGATGGAGGCCGGCATTCCGCCCGGCGTCGTCAACGTCGTGCCCGGCTATGGCGAGACCGCGGGCGCCGCGCTCGCCTCGCATCACGACGTCGACAAGGTCGCCTTCACCGGCTCGCACGTCACGGGACAATCGATCATCCGCGCCTCCGCCGGCAATCTCAAGCGCGTCTCGCTCGAGCTTGGCGGCAAGTCGCCGGACATCGTGTTCGCCGATGCCGATCTCGATGCCGCCGTGCCGGGCGCGGCGATGGCGGTGTTTGCCAATTCGGGGCAGATCTGCAGCGCCGGCACACGCCTGTTCGTCGAGCAGTCGATCTACGAGGAATTCGTCGGCCGCGTCGCCGAGTTCGGCAAGAAGCTGCAGGTCGGCAACGGTCTCGATCCCAATGTGCAGATCGGCCCGCTGGTCTCCGAGCAGCAGCTCGAGCGTGTCACCGGCTACCTCGACATCGGCCAGAAGGAAGGCGCCAAGGCGCTCGCCGGCGGCGGCCGGGTCACCGAAGGCGCGCTGTCGAAGGGCTTCTTCGTCTCGCCGACGGTGTTCGCGGGCGTCCAGGACAACATGCGCATCGCGCAGGAGGAGATCTTCGGCCCGGTCATCTCCGCGATCGCGTTCAAGGACATGGACGAACTGGTCAAGCGCGCCAACAACACCACCTTCGGCCTCGGCTCCGGCCTGTGGACGCGCGACGTCAGCAAGGCCCATGCGGTGGCGAAGCGCCTGCGCGCCGGTTCGGTGTGGGTGAACTGCTATCAGGCGATGGACCCGGCCGTGCCCTTCGGCGGCTACAAGATGAGCGGCTACGGCCGCGAGTCCGGCAAGCAGCATGTCGAGGAATATCTCAACGTGAAGGCGGTCTGGATCAAGACGGCGTAAGGCGTGCTCTGTCACGTTCCGTCAGAGAGAATATCTGCTTGGGGCGGCGCCTTTTCCGGTGTCGCCCCTCACTATATGATCCGCATCCTTTCCGTAGACACCCGGGGCACACATGAAATTCGAAGCGTTGTTTAGGCCGTTGCAGGTCGGTCCGTACAAGCTTGCGCATCGCGTCGCGATGGCGCCGTTGACGCGGATGCGGGCCGAGCGCGAGAGCTTTTCGCCGCGGCCGCTGAATGCGGAATATTACGCCCAGCGCGCCACGCCCGGCGGCCTGATCATCGCCGAGGCCTCGCCGGTGCTTTCGCACGGCCGCGGCAATCCGGCGACGCCCGGCATCTATTCGCAGGCGCAGATCGACGGCTGGCGCAAGGTGGTCGACGCGGTGCACGCCAAGGGCGGCATCATCTTCCTCCAGCTCTGGCATGTCGGCCGCGTCTCGCATTCCTCCTTTCACGGCGGCGAGCTGCCGGTTTCGGCCTCGGCGATCCCGATCAAGGCCGAGGGCATGAAGGCGATGACGGCCGACGGCAAGACATCGGACTATGAGACGCCCCGCTCGCTGGAGACCGAGGAGGTCAAGGGGATCGTCGAAGCCTTCCGGCAGGGTGCCAAGAACGCGCTCGCGGCCGGGTTCGACGGTGTCGAGATCCATGGCGCCAACGGCTATCTGCTCGAGCAATTCCTGCAGTCGCGCAGCAACCAGCGCACCGACCAATATGGCGGTTCGATCGAGAACCGCGCGCGGCTGCTGCTCGAAGTCACGCAGGCCGCAATCGACGTCTTTGGCGCGAACCGCGTCGCCGTCCGGCTTTCGCCTTACGGCATCGCCAATGATTCCGGCGAGCCGGATCCGATGCCGCTCTACACCTACGTCGTGAAGGCGCTGGAAAAGCTCGGTCTCGCCTATCTGCATCTCATCGAGCCGCGCTCCAGCGGCGCCGGCCGTGCGGACGTCCACTGGGACAACGTGCCGTCGGCGATGGTGCTGTTCCGGCCGCTCTACAGCGGCGTGTTGATGACCGCCGGCGGCTTCACCGGCGAGACCGCCAACGCGGCGATCGCCGACGGCCACGCCGACATCATCGCCTTCGGCCGCATCTTCATCTCCAATCCCGATCTGCCGCGGCGCCTCGAGCACGGATACCCGATCACGCCGTACAACCGCGCAACCTTCTACGGCGGCGAGGAGAAGGGCTATACCGATTATCCGGTGTATGACGAGCTGACGCCGGCCTGACCAGTCATTCCGGGGCGACGCGAAGCGTCGAGCCCGGAATCCATCGGGCCGCATAACCCGATTGGGATGGATTCCGGGCTCGATGCTTCGCATCGCCCGGAATGACGAGCTTGATTTGTTGCGCGACCGCCACCACAAATTCCGTCATTGCGAGCGCAGCGAAGCAATCCAGACTGCCTCCGCGAAAAGATTCTGGATTGCTTCGCTGCGCTCGCAATGACGACGGAGAAGGACGATGGCCAAAGCCGCAGCCGCCGCAGGGATCGCCACCGGCCAGTGTCTCTGCGGCAAGGTCAGCTTCGAGATCGACGTGCCCGCACGCTGGGCCTGGCATGATCACTCCGCCGCCAGCCGCCGGGCCCATGGCGCGGCCTATGCGACCTATGTCGGCAGCTGGAAGAAGCGCTTTCGCATCACATCGGGCAAGACCGCGCTCACGCGTTACGAAGACAAGGCGACCAAGACCACCCGCAGCTTCTGCTCGCATTGCGGCACCCCGATCGCCTATGAACGTCCGCGCGGGCCGCACATGGTCAACATCCCCCGCGCGCTGTTTCGGGAGCGCACCGGCCGCCAGCCGCTCTATCACATCGCGATCGAGGAGCTGCAGGAATGGGCCTACACCGGCGAGCCGCTGGTGCCGCTGAAAGGCTTTCCGGGCGTGGTCTGGCAGCGCTCGAAGAAGAAGAAGCGCGCCGGCGGCGAGGACCCGTTCGAGCTCGGGCGGGAGGAGATGTAGCTGCGCCGCTGGCTCCGCGCTCGTGTCCCGGACGCGCTGCAGCGTGAAACGCTGCTGCGCAGAGCCGGGACCCATGCAGCAGCGGATTCGGCGCAACTGGGTCCCGGCTCTGCGTCGCAACGCTTCGCGCTGCGACGCGTCCGGACACGAGATCGTCAGGCGCAACGCAGCCATGACCGCGCTTCCTTCCGCGCTTCCTTGCGCGCCTGCTTCGATTCCGGTCATCATGTCTTCGTCCTTGCGGCCACGTCCGCTCCTGGAGGAAACATGAAGAACAAGATCACCGGCCGCTCCGCCTTTCTTGCGCTGCTCAAGGACGAGGGCATCACGCATCTGTTCGGCAATCCCGGCACCACCGAATTGCCGATCATGCATGCGCTGAAGGACCATCCTGATCTTACCTACGTGATGGCGATGCAGGAGAGCCTGGTGGTCGCGATCGCCGATGGCTACAGCCGCGCCTCCGGCAAGCTCGTCGCCTGCAACGTCCACGTTGCGCCCGGCCTCGGCAATGCCATGGGCTCGCTCTACAACGCCCAGTTCACGGGCACGCCGATGATCCTGACCGCGGGCCAGCAGGAGCAGGGTCACGGCCTGATGGAGCCGGTGCTGTACGGCCCGCTGGTCCGCATGGCCGAGCCGCTGGTGAAATGGGCGGTCGAGGTGACGCGGCTGGAGGATCTGCCGCGCATCGTCCGGCGCGCGGCCAAGATCGCGACCACGCCGCCGACCGGGCCGGTGTTCATCTCGCTGCCCGGCGACATCCTGAACAGCGAGGCCGGCATCGAGCTCGGCCGCTCCACCCGCATCGACGCCCGCGTGAAGCCCTCGGACGAAGCGTTGAAGGCCTTTGCCGCGCGGCTGCTCAAGGCCGAGCGCCCCGTCATCGTCACCATGGACGAGGTGGTCAAGAGCGATGCGCTGAAGGAGGCGGCCGAGCTCGCCGAGCTACTCGGCGCCGCCGCTTACCAGTCTTCGACGCCGTATGGATCGCACTTCCTCTCGGAGAGCCCGAGCTTCGTCGGCACGCTGGCGCGCGTGCAGAAGGTCGCGCGCGATACGCTGGCGCCGTACGACCTCCTGATCGCGCTCGGCGGCGATCCCCTGCGCATGTCGGTCTATAGCGAGGTCGATGCGCTGCCGGATGGCCTCGGCATCGTGCAGATCGGCCTGGTCGACTGGGAGATCGCCAAGAATTACGGCGCCGAGATCGCGCTGAAGGCCGATCTGAAGGAAACGCTGCGCGCGCTGATCCCGGTGCTGAAGGAGATGGGCGGCGCCACACTCGCGAGCCGGGCAAAGCAGCGCCTTGCCGAGCTCGCGCCGAACAACTGGGCCGCACGCCGCGCCGCGCTGGTCGAGCAGATCGGCAAGAGCGCCGGCCGCACGCCGATCGATCCCGACTTCCTGGTGCTGCAGATGGTCGAGGCCATGCCTGAGACTGCGATCCTGGTCGACGAAGGCCTCACCTCCAGCCGCCACGTCACGGCGCTGCGGCCGCACCGCGACCGCTACGGGTATCACGGCCTTGCCTCCGGCGGCATCGGCTGGGGCTTGCCGGCCTCGGTCGGCGCCAGCATCGCCAATCCGGATCGTCCCGTCGTCTGCTTCTCGGGCGATGGCAGCGCGATGTATTCGATCCAGTCGCTGTGGACGGCGGCGCATCACAAGCTGCCGCTCAACGTCGTCATCGCCAACAATGGCGGCTACCGCATCATCAAGCAGCGCCTGCTCGCCTTCCACGGTGACGACAATTACGTCGGCATGGATTTCGCCGATCCGCCGGTGGATTTCGCCGGCGTCGCACGAGCGCTCGGCTGCGAGGCGATCAAGGTCAGCGATCCCGGCGAGCTGAAGGCGACGCTGGCGTCGGCGTTTGGCCGGCCGGGGACCAAGCTGATCGAGGTGATGGTGGACGGGAAGGTGTAGGGCGGCGCTGTCTCCACGCACTCAACTGTCATCGCCCGACTTGATCGGGCGATCCAGTATTCCAGAGACGGTTGTGATTCCTCGATAGGCCGCGGCGTACTGGATGCCCCGGTCAAGCCGGGGCATGACAGCGAGTGTGTGGCGGCTCTACCCCTCCTTCCCCACCCGATGCCCTGCTGCCGGATGCGGCGCATCGAGCCTCGCACGCCCCTGGCCGAACAGCTTCTCCCGCAGCGTGCCCTTGGCATACTCGCTCTTGTAGCGCCCGCGCTTGGTCAGCTCCGGCACCAGCATGTCGGCGATGTCCTCGAAATCGCCGGGCGAGATCGCGAAGGCCACGTTGAGGCCGTCGACGTCGGTCTTCTCGAACCAGTCCTCGATCTTGTCGGCGACGCTTTCGGGCGTGCCGACCACGACCGGGCCGGCGCCGCCGATGCCGACATGCTCGATGACGTCGCGCACGGTCCAGACGCGGTCAGGGTCGCCGCGCGTGACGTTGTCGAGCGCGCTGCGACCGGCATCGTTCTGGACGTGACGCACCTGCTGGTCGAGCTCGTAGCCGGAGAAATCGATACCGGTCCATCCCGACATCAGCGCCAGCGCGCCTTCCGGATTGATGTGCGCGCGGTAGTCGGCATATTTCGCCGCCGCCTCGGCCTCGCTGTTGCCGAGGATGATCGTCATCATGCTGAACATCAGGATCTCCGCCGGGTTGCGGCCGAGTGCGGCGGCCTCCTGGCGGATCGCCGACACGCGCGGCGCGATGATCTTGGCCGACGGTCCCGACATGAACACGCATTCGGCATGCCTCGCGGCGAACTGCCGGCCGCGCGGCGAGGTGCCTGCCTGGTACAGCACCGGCGTGCGCTGCGGCGAGGGCTCGCTGAGATGGATGGTGTTGTTGATGCGGTAGTTCGCGCCGTCATGATTGACGCGATGCACCTTGCTGGGATCGGTGAAGATGCCGCGCTTGCGGTCACGCAGCACGGCGTCGTCCTCCCAGCTGCCTTCCCAGAGCTTGTAGACGACCTCCATGTATTCGTCGGCGATGTCGTAGCGGTCGTCGTGCCCGGTCTGCTTGTCCTTGCCGGCGCCGCGCGCGGCGCTGTCGAGATAGCCGGTGACGACGTTCCAGCCGATCCGCCCTTCGGTGAGGTGATCGAGCGTCGACATCCGCCGCGCGAACGGATATGGCGGCTCGAACGACAGGTTGCTGGTGACGCCGAAGCCGAGATTCTGCGTCACCGCGGCCATCGCCGAGAGCAGCAGCAGCGGCTCGTTCGACGGCGTCTGAGCCGCGTTGCGCAAGGCCGCGTCAGGGCTGTTGCCATAGACATCGTAGACCCCGAGCACGTCGGCCAGGAACAGCCCGTCGAAACGGCCGCGCTCCAGCGTCCTGGCCAGATCGATCCAGTAGGGCAGGCGGTTGTAGTCGGCGGTGCGGTCGCGTGGATGGGTCCACAGGCCGGGCGACTGATGAGCGACGCAATTCATCGCAAAGGCGTTGAGTCTGATCTGCTTTGCCATGCTGGCTCCCGGCGCACTGTACTGAGCGCTCTTCGAATGATAGAGGTGCGCCCGAACTTGACGCCTGACTTGGCGAAGTTCTTGCATATCGCTTGCGCTTGGCAAGGCCAAAATCAGCGGCACTGCTGGGCATGGCAAGCCAATCTCAAGCAAGCAAGGACGAAATCCCAACAGAAGTACAAGAGAATTGGAAGTACAAGAGAACTGCAAGCGAAGTACAAGAACTATCCAACTCCCTGCCACTTTCGGAGGCCAACCCGTATCGGGTAAGGTCCTTCGTCCTGAAGTCCCGAAAAGCAAGTCATGACCAGAGCCGACGCCATCGCCCGCGCCCGTGAGGATTTCAAATCCGGCGCATTCCTCGCCGAGCTCGACCGCCGCGTCGCCTTCAAGACCGAGAGCCAGAATACCTCCCGTGGACCCGAGCTGCGCGCCTATCTGGAGCAGGAGATGCAGCCGGCCTTCGCCGCGCTGGATTTCACCAGCCGTATCGTCGAGTCCCCCAGCGGCAAGGCGCCGTTCCTGCTCGCCGAGCATCACGAGAGTGCCTCCGCGCCGACCGTGCTGATCTACGGCCATGGCGACGTCGTCGACGGCATGGAAGGCGAGTGGCGCGACGGGCGCGATCCCTGGCGCACAACGGTTGCGGGCGCGCGGCTCTATGGCCGCGGCACCGCCGACAACAAGGGGCAGCACAGCATCAACATGGCGGCGCTCCGCGCCGTGCGCGATGCCCGCGGCGGCAAGCTCGGCTTCAACGCCAAGTTCATCGTCGAGATGGGCGAGGAGATCGGCTCGCCCGATCTCGGCAAGGTCTGCGACCTCAACCGCGACGCGCTCAGGGCGGATCTGTTCGTGGCCTCCGACGGGCCGCGCCTGTCTGCCGACCGTCCGACCCTGTTCCTCGGTTGCCGCGGCGGCATTCGCATTCATCTGGATGTGAACCTGCGCGACGGCGGCCATCATTCCGGCAATTGGGGCGGCGTGCTGGCCAATCCCGCCACCATTCTGGTCAACGCGATCTCGACGCTGGTCGATGGCCACGGCCGCCTGCAGCTCGAAGCGCTGAAGCCGCCGCGGCTCACCAACCAGATCCGCTCCTATCTGGCCGATGTGCAGGTGGTGCCGAGCGCGGACGAACCCGCACTGGCGGAGAACTGGGGCGAGGAGGGTCTTTCGGCCGCCGAGCGGCTCTACGCCTGGAATACGCTGGAAGTGCTGGCGATGTCGTCGGGCAACATCGAGAAGCCGGCCAACGCCATTCCGGGCCATGCCAATGCCGTGCTGCAACTGCGTTTCGTGGTCGGGACCAAGATCGAGGGCCTGGTCGAAGCCATCCGCGCGCATCTGGCCGCTAAGGGTTTTCCGATGGTCGAGGTGCGGGCGGCCCAGAGTTTTGCTGCATCGCGCACAGACTTCGATAGCCCCTGGATCAAATGGGCGGCGCATTCGGTGCAGGAGACCACCGGCAAGGCGCCGGCCGTGCTGCCGAATTTCGGCGGCTCGCTTCCCAATGACGTGTTCTCCGAAATCCTCGGCCTGCCGACGATCTGGGTCCCGCACTCCTATCCCGGCTGCTCCCAGCATGCGCCCAATGAGCACATTCTGCTGCCTCTGACCGAAGAGGCCTTGACGGTGATGGCCGGGCTGTTCTGGGATCTCGGCCAATTGCCAGGACCGTTAACTCGCCCGCTAAACTAAGTCTCGATCCAGCCAAAAGTCACATTCTAATCCCGGCCGATTTGTGCTTGCATCCGGCCGCATCATCCTGAAAGGGGACAAAAAAGTGAAACATTTCCGTAGCATCGGACTCGCGCTCGCCGCGACCTTCGTCGTCAGCCAGGCCGGCGCCCAGCAGCTGACCGGCACGCTGAAGAACATCAAGGACACCGGCGCCATCACGCTGGGCTTCCGCGACTCCTCGATCCCGTTCTCCTATCTCGACGACAACCAGAAGCCCGTCGGCTTCGCGATGGACATCTGCTACAAGATCGTCGACGCCGTGAAGAAGGAGCTCAAGCTCGACAAGCTCGAGGTCAAGCTCAACCCGGTGACCTCGGCGACGCGTATTCCGCTGATGGCCAACGGCACCATCGACCTCGAATGCGGCTCGACCACCAACAACGCCGAGCGCCAGAAGCAGGTCGCCTTCACCAACACCCACTACCTGACCGCCAGCCGCTACGTCTTCAAGAAGTCCAGCGGCCTGAAGTCGATCGACGATCTCAAGGGCAAGACGGTGGTCTCGACCGCCGGCACCACCAACATCAAGCAGCTCACCGAGGCCAATGTCGCCAAGAGCCTCGGCGCCAACATCATCCCCGCCAAGGACCACGCCGAGGCCTTCCTGATGGTCGAGACCGACCGCGCGGTCGCCTTCGTCATGGACGACATCCTGCTGGCGAGCCTCGTCGCCGGCTCGAAGTCGCCGGGCGACTACGAGATCTCCAAGGACGCCTTCTCCAAGCCCGAGCCCTACGGCATCATGCTGCGCAGGGACGATCCCGCCTTCAAGAAGGTGGTCGATGCGGCAACCGCCGCGCTCTATACCTCGGGCGAAGCCCAGAAGATCTACGACAAGTGGTTCACGCAGAAGATCCCGCCGAAGGGCCTGAACCTCAACACCCCGATCTCGGCCGAGCTGAAGAACGAGTTCGCCAAGCCGACGGACTCGCCGAATCCGGACGACTATAAATAAGCACAACCTCGATCTTTCGATCGGGATCATGTCCGGCCACTCTTGACACTGGAGTGGCCGGACATTTGCATAGGCGCCAGGACCTTCTCTTAAGGCATCCATAGCTGGCGCGTTCGCGCGGGGGACACGTGAACTACAACTGGAACTGGGGAATCTTTTTCCAGCCGAACCCGATGGGGACCGGCACCTATCTCGACATGCTCTTGTCGGGCCTGGTGCTGACCCTCAAGACCGCGGCGCTGGCCTGGGTCATCGCGCTGATCACCGGCTCGCTCGTCGGCGTGATGCGCACGCTGCCGTCGAAGGGGGCGAACTGGTTCGGCTTTGCCTATGTCGAATTCTTCCGCAACATGCCGCTGCTGGTGCAACTCTTCCTGTGGTACTTCGTGCTGCCGGAGTTGCTGCCGAAAGCCGCCGGCACCTGGCTGAAGCAGCTGCCCAACGCGCCGTTCTGGACGGCGGCGATCGGCGTCGGCTTCTTCATGTCGGCGCGCGTTGCCGTGCAACTGCAGGCCGGCATCAGCTCGCTGCCGCGCGGGCAGAAGATGGCCGCGACGGCGCTGGGCCTGACCACCGCGCAGGGCTATCGCTACGTGCTGCTGCCGATGGCATTCCGCATCATCCTGCCGCCGCTGACCTCTGAATTCCTCAATACCATCAAGAACACGGCGGTCGCGATCACCATCGGCCTGCTCGAGCTGACCGGACAGGCGCGCTCGATGCAGGAATTCTCGTTCCAGGTGTTCGAAGCGTTCACCGCCGCGACCATCCTGTATCTCCTCGTCAACGCCGTTGTCGTGACCGCGATGCGCTTCCTCGAGCGCTGGGTCGCGATCCCCGGCTACATCACGGGGAAATAGCGATGTTCGGCAATCTCGATTTCGACGTCATCCGCCGCGCGCTGCCCTATCTTTTCTTCGAGGGCATGACGTTCACGCTGACGCTGACGGGCCTCGCAGCGCTGGGCGGTCTCATCTTCGGCACGGCCCTCGCCATGATGCGGCTCTCGGGCTTCAAGATCCTCGGCCGGGCCGCCGGGATCTATGTCGACTTCATGCGCTCGCTGCCGCTGGTGCTGGTGATCTTCTGGTTCTACTTCCTGGTGCCCTATATCGGGCAGTGGGTGACCGGTGCCTCGCGTCCGATCAGCGTCGGTGCCTTCGCGTCCTCGCTCATCACCTTCATCATGTTCGAGGCGGCGTATTTCTCGGAGATCATGCGCGCCGGCATCCAGTCGATCTCGCGCGGCCAGCCGGCCGCCGCCAGTGCGCTGGGGCTGACCTACGCCCAGACCATGCGCTACGTCGTGCTGCCGCAGGCGTTCCGCAACATGCTGCCGGTCCTGATCACGCAGACCATCGTGCTGTTTCAGGACACCTCGCTGGTCTACGTCCTCTCGATCACGGACTTCCTGGGCGCGGCAAGCAAGGTCGCGCAGCGCGACGGGCGCCTCGTCGAGATGTACCTGTTCGCAGCCGTGGTCTACTTCACCATTTCCTGTATCGCGTCCTACGGCGTCCGCCGCCTGCAGGCGCGCATCGCCATCATTCGCTAGGTGTGACTTGGATTTGAGCTCGCGATACGTGGTGCCCCTTCACCTCTGCCATAGGGAGAGGTCGGATCGCTTCAGCGATCCGGGTGAGGGGTCTTGCGCCAACGATAGACCTGTACCCCTCACCCGGCGCTTCGCGCCGACCTCTCCCCAAGGGAGAGGTGAACCGAGCCAGCTGAGGCATTTGAGACGCTCATGATCGAAATCAGCCACGTCAACAAATGGTACACGCCGAGCTTCCAGGTGCTGACCGATTGCACGACCAGCGTCACCAAGGGCGAGGTCGTGGTGGTCTGCGGCCCCTCGGGCTCGGGCAAGTCGACGCTGATCAAATGCGTCAATGCGCTGGAGCCGTTCCAGAGCGGCGATATCCTGGTCGACGGCACCAAGGTCAACGATCCCAAGACCGATCTACCGAAGCTGCGCTCGCGCGTCGGCATGGTGTTCCAGCACTTCGAGCTGTTTCCGCACCTCAAGATCATCGACAATCTCTGCCTCGCGCAGGAGAAGGTGCTTGGGCGGCCGCATGACAAGTCGGTCACCAAGGGCATGCAGCTCTTGGAGCGTGTCGGCCTCAAGGAGCAGGCGCAGAAATTCCCGGCGCAGCTCTCCGGCGGCCAGCAGCAGCGCGTCGCGATCGCCCGTGCGCTGGCCATGGATCCGATCGTCATGCTGTTCGACGAGCCGACCTCGGCGCTCGATCCTGAAATGGTCAGCGAGGTGCTCGACGTCATGGTCGATCTCGCCCGCGAAGGTATGACCATGATGGTCGTCACCCACGAGATGGGCTTTGCCCGCAAGGTCGCCAACCGCGTGATCTTCATGGACCGCGGCGAGATCGTCGAGGATGCGGCCAAGGAGGACTTCTTCGGCAAGCCCCGCAGCGACCGCGCACAGAAGTTCTTGTCGAAGATTCTCTCCCACTGACCGATCGTCATCCCGGGGCGCGCGTAGCGCGAGCCCGGGATCCATCGGGCGGCAGTACCGGGGTGAGATGGATTCCGGGCTCATTCGCTGCGCGAATGCCCCGGAATGACGGATCGTGGGTTTATCCAGCCCGCCAAATCTCCTATATCGGTGGCCAATTCCCTTTCCCTCCCCAGGAGACCTGCCTTGGACCCGATCGCCTACGTCAATGGCTCATTCGTCCCGCTCTCCGAAGCCAAGATCTCGGTGCTCGATCGCGGCTTCCTGTTCGCCGACGGCATCTACGAGGTCTCGGCCGTGCTCGACGGCAAGCTGGTCGACAACGCCTCGCATCTGGCGCGGCTGGAGCGGTCGGTCGGCGAGATCAAGCTGAAGCTGCCGGAGACGATCGAGCGCATCACCGAGCTGCAGAAGGAGCTGATCGCGCGCAACAAGCTCGCGAACGGTCTCGTCTATCTCCAGGTGACGCGCGGCGCCGACAAGGGCCGTGACTTCGCCTTCCCCAAGGGCGACGTCAAATCGAGCCTGGTGATGTTCACCTCGGAAAAGGACATCATCAACGCTTCGTCGGCCAAGACCGGCATCAGCGTCATCACGGTGCCAGACATCCGCTGGGAGCGGCGCGACATCAAGAGCGTGGCGCTGCTGGCGCAGGTCTTGGCGAAGCAGGCCGCGGCCGAGGCCGGCGCGGGCGAGGCCTGGATGCTGGAAGATGGCTACGTCACCGAGGGCGGTTCGTCCTCGGCGTTCATCCTCACCAAGGACGACGTCATCGTGACCCGCAAGAACTCCAACGCGATCCTGCCGGGCTGCACCCGCAAGGCCGTGGTGGCGCTCGCCGAGGAACGCCAGCTCCGCGTCGAGGAGCGTTCGTTCACGGTCGCCGAGGCGCTTGCGGCCAAGGAGGCCTTTGCCACCTCGGCATCGCTGTTCGTCCAGCCGGTGGTCGCGATCGACGGCCAGAAGATCGGCGACGGCAAGCCGGGCCCGATGGCCACGCGCCTGCGCGAGATCTACGTGGAGTTCGCCAAGGCGACCGCGGTCTGAGCCACGCGCAGCTGTCGTAGCCATCGTAGGGTGGGCAAAGGCGCGAAGCGCCGTGCCCCCGTCCTCTCTCCTGTCAGCCACAGAACGTGGGCACGCTTCGCTTTGCCCACCCTACGAGACCTCTCCTTGCAGCCTACGCCACCGACGCCTTCACCTTCACCGGATGCACCGCGCGGAACGCGATCGCGATCCTGTTCCAGGCGTTGATGGCGCCGATCAGCATGGTCAGGTTCACCGTCTCTTCCTCGGAGAACTGCGCACGAACCTGCTCGTAGACATCATCGGGCGCGTGGGTCTGCGAGATCAGCGTTACCGATTCCGTCCAGGCCAGGGCCGCGCGCTCGCGGTCGGAATAGAGCGGGGATTCGTGCCAGGCATTGAGCAGGTAGATGCGCTGTTCGGTCTCGCCGCGCTTGCGGGCGTCCTCGGTGTGCATGTTGATGCAGAAGGCGCAGCCGTTGATCTGCGACGCCCGGATCTTGACCAACTCGATCAGCGATTTCTCGAGTCCGGTGGACTGGATCTGCGCCTCCAGCGCCATCAGCGCCTTCATCGTATCGGGCGCGGCCTGGAAGTAGTTCATGCGAGGCTTCATCTTCGGTCTCCTTTCTCGTGGTGAGGTCAGTGAGCGCCACCGGCCGTGGTCTGGCCGGACTTCTTCAGGAAGAGGACGGCGATCAGCGCCACGATCAGCGCCATGCCGAGCAGATAGAAGGTGTCGCTGAAGGCGAGGATATAGGCCTGCTTCTGCACGATACGGCCGATCGCGACATAGGCGCGATGCGCGGCGTCGGCATGGTCGAGGATGCCGTGATTGACGAAATACTGCGTCAGTTGCTCCAGCCGGGTGCGGGTGGCCTGCTCGAATACCGAGACCGACTGCATCAGCACGTTGGAATGATACTGCTCGCGCTTGGTCAGGACCGTTTGCAGCAGCGCGATGCCGACGGCGCCGCCGAGATTGCGCATCATGTTGAACAGGCCGGAGGCCGAGCCCGCGTTCTCCGGCTCGATGCCGGCGGTCGCGACGGCCGATAGCGGCGCCATCACCAGCGCCTGGCCGACGGCGCGAACGATGTTGGGCCACATCAGTTGATCGGCGGCGTAGTCGCTGGTCATATGGATGTTCATGAAGTTGGAGGCCGCGAACAGAACGAAGCCGATGCCGATGATGATCCGCGCGTCGAATTTCTGCATCAGGCGCGGCACCAGCGGGATCAGCACGAGTTGCGGCAATCCCGTCCAGGCCAGCACCATGCCGATCTGCTCGGCGTTGTAGCCCTGGATGCGTGCCAGATATTGCGGCAGGATGAAGACCGAGCCGTATAGCGCGATGCCCAGCAGGAAGTTCGCGAGCATGCCGAAGCCGAAATTGCGGCGGACGAGCAGGCGCAGATTGAGCAGCGGCTTCTTCACCGTCAATTCGATGATCAGGAAGGTGATCAGCGCAACGGCCGCGATCACCGAGAGCTTGACGATGAAAGGCGAGCCCAACCAGTCGTCCTTGTTGCCTTCCTCCAGCACGGTCTGCAACGCCGACAGGCCGATGGCCATGGTGACGATGCCGGCCCAGTCGCCCTCGCGCAGCAGCGAGAGCCTCATCGGCTTGGGCTCGAGCGCGTACCAGAGCATGCCGACCATGACCGCGCCGGGGACGAGGTTGACGTAGAAGATGTACTCCCAGCCGAAATTCTCGGTGAGATAGCCGCCGATGGTCGGGCCGATCGCAGGCGCGAACGTTGCCGACAGCGCGAACAACGCCAGGCCCACCGGCTGCTTGGCGCGCGGCAGCAACGTGATGATCAGCGTGAACGCCATCGGGATGAGCACGCCGCCGGTGAACCCTTGCACGGCGCGCAGCACGATCATCTGGGACAGGTCCTGCGCCAGCGCGCAAGCGGCCGACAGCAGCAGGAACAGGATCGCATTGGTGAGGAGATAGATGCGGATCGAGAACACCTGCGCGAGCCAGCCGGAGAGCGGGATCACGACGATCTCGGCCACGAGATAGGATGTCGAGATCCAGCCGCCGTCGTCGATGCCGGCGCCGATCGCGCCCTGGATGTCGGCGAGCGAGGCGTTGACGATCTGGATGTTCAGCACCGCCATGAACGCGCCGAGCGTGGCCCCGATCACCGCAATCCAGGTTTTTGCAGAGACTGCCGCCGCGGCGGGAGCAGCGGCAGCGGCGGGGAGGCGGGCGGCGTCGTTGACGGTCGGTTGCAGCGTGCTCATGGCTTCAGCCGCCGTTCGCGCGCGAGGTATTGCCGGCGAGGCGCTTTTCCGTCTCGCGCTCGGCAAGCACCGTAGCTTTCGTATCGACGGTCGGCACGGCCGACATGCCGGGGCGCAGCAGGCCGGTGAGGCTGTGGTCGTCGAGCACGATCTTCACGGGAACGCGCTGCACGATCTTGGTGAAATTGCCGGTCGCGTTGTCCGGCGGCAGCAGCGCGAATTCGAGCCCGCTCGCCGGCGACAGGCTGTCGACGTGGCCCCGCAGGGTCTTGTCACGGAAGCTGTCGACGCGCAGCTCGACCGGCTGTCCGGGGCGCATATGCGTGAGCTGGGTCTCCTTGAAGT
Organism: Bradyrhizobium sp. WBOS08; assembly: GCF_024585125.1. Lineage (NCBI taxonomy): Bacteria > Pseudomonadati > Pseudomonadota > Alphaproteobacteria > Hyphomicrobiales > Nitrobacteraceae > Bradyrhizobium > Bradyrhizobium sp. WBOS08. The sequence continues at coordinate 3,375,475 of NZ_CP028988.1, forward strand.
TCGCAACGACGTAGACCGCATCGAGCGGCACCAGCGCCATCAATTGCGTCCCGGCCTGGACGTATTGGCCGACCCGCAAGCTGCGGGCGCCGACCGTGCCGTCGACCGGCGCGGTGATCTCGGTATAGGACAGGTTCAGCGCCGCCTGCTGCGCGGCCGCGCGTGCCCGCTCGAGCTGGGCCGCTGCCTGCGCGCGCTGGGTGGTGAGCACATCGACCTTGCGCTGCGCGGCGACGAGGCCGGACTTGGCGTGCTGCAATTGCGCGCTGCTGGCGCGCAGCGTCGCGTCGGTCTGCTGCGCACGCTGGATCGTGCCGGAGCCCGACTTCATCAGATCGTCGTAGCGGGCGCGCTCTTGCTGCGCGAATTTCAGATTGGCGTCCGCCGCGGCGACATCGGCCGTGCTCTGCTCGATGATCGGCTGCTGCAGTTCGAGCTGGGCATCGATGTTGCGCACCGAGGCTTCGGCGGCAGCGACGTCGGCTTTGGCCTGCTCGAGCGCCGTCTTGAAGTCGCGGTCGTCGATCTCCGCCAGCGTCTGGCCGGCCCTGACCCTCTCGTTGTCGCTGACGAGCACCTTGGCGATGTAGCCGGAGACCTTCGGCGCGATGATCGTGGAGTCCGCCTTCACATAGGCGTCGTCGGTGGATTCCAGGTAGCGGCCTGTTTTCAGGTAGTCGTAGCCATAATCGCCGGCCACCGCGACGCCGATCGCCAGCACTAGGCCGAATGCTGCGCGCCTGATCGCCTGCCGGGACGGGCGCAGGCCTATTTTTTCATTGTTTCCAGCGACATAAGAAGCGTTCGACATGGCATCCTCGGACTTTCCAGACGCCCCTTCGAAATGGTGCGCTGTGGGTACCGGTAAGATGCGCTGTCCCAGCGATTGTGATAATCGTTGGATTGATGGAAGCATTGTCCAGTGAAAGTGGATAATCTCGGCTGTGGATCGCTTTACCAGCCTGACCGCCTTTGTCCATGTGGTTGAAAATGGAGGCTTTTCGGCCGCCGGGCGCCGGCTCGACATGTCGACGACCATGGTCAGCAATCACGTCCAGGCGCTGGAGGACCGGCTCGGGGTGCGCCTGCTCAACCGCACCACGCGGAAGGTGAGCCTCACCGAAATCGGCAAGGCCTATTACGCTCGCTCCATCCAGATTCTCGCCGATCTCGAGCAGGCCGACGACATCGCGAGCGAACTGCAGTCGGTGCCTCGCGGCACGCTGCGCATTCACGTCGCCACCCATATGGTGCCGTTCGTCGCGCCGGTTGTGGCGAAGCTGCTCTCGACCTATCCGGAGCTCAAGGTCGATCTGCGCATGGGCGAGGCCGATGTCGATCTCATCGAGGAAGGCTACGACGTCGCCTTGCGTATGACCCCGCCGCCGGATTCGAGCCTGATCGTGCGGAGCCTTGCGACCTGGCGTCACGTGCTGTGTTGCTCCCACGATTACATCGAGAAGCATGGCAAAGTGCAGAAGCTCGACGAGCTCACGGGGCATAATTGCGGACGGCATTTGAACTATCCGTTCGGCGACGAATGGCGCTTCCTTGATCGCAAGGGCACGCCGGCCTCCGTCCGTGTTTCGGGCAGCTTCGTCACCAACAGCGGGGAAGCGCTGCGAAAGGTCGCGCTGGAGGGTGCGGCCGTCTGCCTGATGGCCGGGTTTCTCATTCAGGACGATCTGGAAGCCGGCCGCCTCGTGCGGCTCTTGCCGGAATATCGGACCGTCGAGCTGTCCATGAACGCAGTCTATCCGCACCGTCATCATCTCTCGGCGAAGGTCAGGACCTTCATCGACCTGATCGTGCATCACAGCGCCGAGCAGCAGAAGCTGATCAATCCCTATTCGTGAGGCCCGCGGTCAGGCCGCTCGCAGCGCCGTCGGCCGCGCCAACAGGGATTCGACCTCCGCCTTCACGGAAGCGATCGCGGTCTCTTTCACCGGCCCATAACCGCGGATCTCCAGGGGCGCCCTGGCAATCGCGACGAGATCGGGAAGCCGCGCCGCGTCGAGCTCGCCGAGCATCCGTTCGATCAGCATTTCATACCACGCAATCAGGTCGCGCTCGGTGCGCCGTTCCCGGGTGTAGCCGAACGGATCGAACGGCGTGCCGCGCAGCCCCTTCAAGCGCGCGAGGATGGCGAGCGGCATCTGGATCCACTGGCCGAAGACGCGTTTGCGCGGGCGTCCACGTGCGTCGCGCTCCGAGGGGAGGAATGGCGGGGCGAGGTGATATCGGACACTGAAGCCATCCTCGAACTCGCGCTTCAGCTCGTCGAGGAAGCCGCTCTGCATGTGCAGGCGCGCCACCTCGTATTCGTCCTTGTAGGCCATCAGCTTGAACAGGGCGCGTGCGATGGCCTCGGTCAGGGCTTCGCTGTTGAGGGCAGCCTCGGCGCGACGAACCCTCGCGATCGTCGTTCGGTAGCGCGCCGCATAGGCGCTGTCCTGATAGGCGGTGAGAAAGTCGGCGCGACGGTCGATGATCTGGTCGAGCGTCTCGGCCTCCGGCGCTTCCGTCGCCTTCGGCAGGAAATCGGGATCGGAAGCCGCGATCCGGCCCCAGGCAAAGGCCTGCTTGTTGCGCTCGACCGCGACGCCGTTGAGCTCGATCGCGCGTAGCAGCGCCTGCAACGAAATCGGGACCAGCCCGCCCTGCCAGGCAAAGCCGAGCATGATGATGTTGGCATAGACGGCATCGCCGAGCAGCCGTTCGGCCAGCGCGTTGGCGTTGACCGTGGCGAGATTGTGCTCGCCGACGACGCGGCCGATCGCGCCCAGCCGGGCGGCGGAGGCGAGATCGGCGTCGCGGAAGCGGACGACGTCGCCGGTCGGCATCTCCGCGGTGTTGACCGCGGCCCGCGTGCCGCGGCGGTAGGTGCCGGATGCCTTCGGCGAGGAGCTGACGACCAGATCGCAGCTCATCAGCGCATCGGCCGCGCCCTGGTCGATGCGCACCTGGTGCAAGGCCTCGGGATCCGGTGCGAGGCGAATATAGCTCAGCACGGGCCCGAACTTCTGCGCAAAGCCGGTGAAGTCCAGCACCGAGACGCCCAGGCGTTCGAGGTGCGCGGCCATGCCGATCAACGCGCCGACCGTGATCACCCCGGTGCCGCCGACACCGGTCACGAGCAGATCGTAGGGGCGGTCGAGCGGGGCAGCGGGGGGCAGGGCAAGCGTGGCCGCCCGGCCGACGGCGTCGATCTGGCTTGCGCTCTTCTTCCGGCGCGCCGCGCCTTCGACGGTGACGAAGCTCGGGCAAAAGCCGTTGAGACAGGAAAAATCCTTGTTGCAGGCCGACAGGTTGATCTGTCGCTTGCGGCCGAACGGTGTCTCCTTCGGCTCGACGCTGAGGCAGTTGGATTCCACCGAGCAGTCGCCGCAACCTTCGCAGACGAGATCGTTGATATAGGCGAAGCGCTTGGGATCGGTCATCTGCCCGCGCTTGCGCCGGCGCCGCTTCTCGGTGGCGCAGGTCTGCTGGTAGATCAGGACCGAGACGCCGGGGATGTCGCGCAGCTCGCGCTGCACGGCATCCATCGCCTCGCGCGGATGGATGGTGACGCCATCAGGCAGGTCGGCGGGCGAAAACTGTGCGGGATCATCCGATACCAGCGCGATACGCCCCACGCCTTCGGCGCGAACGCTGTGCGCGATCGCATGGACGCTGACGGGACCGTCGACCGGCTGGCCGCCGGTCATCGCGACGGCATCGTTGAATAGGATCTTGTAGGTGATGTTGGCCTTCGCCGCGATCGCCTGCCGGATCGCCATCGAGCCGGAATGGTAATAGGTGCCTTCGCCGAGGTTCTGGAACACGTGCTTGCGGCCGGTGAATCTCGACGAAGCCGCCCAGTTTACGCCTTCGCCGCCCATCTGGATCAGCGACGAGGTCTCCCGGTCCATCCAGCTCGCCATGAAATGGCAGCCGATGCCGGCCAGCGCCTTCGATCCCTCGGGCACTTTCGTCGAAATGTTGTGCGGGCAGCCCGAGCAGAAATAGGGCGTGCGCGTTGCGCCCGCGACATTGATGCTGCGCGCCGCCTCCGGCAGCAGCGCGGCTGCGCGGGCGGCGAGATTGAGGCCCGGAAACATCGGATCGAGCCGGCGGGCCAGCACGCCCGCGAGCGCGCGCGGCGACAATTCCCCGATCCACGAGATCAGCCTTGCCCCGGTTTCATCGTGCTTGCCGACCATGCGTTCGGGCTTGCTGCCGGGATAGTCGTAAAAATACTCCTTGAACTGGCTCTCGATGATGCCGCGCTTCTCCTCGACCACGAGGATCTCGCGCTTGCCTTTCACGAAGGCCATGGCGTCGTGCAGCGCCAGCGGCCAGACCATGCCGACCTTGTAGACGTCGATCCCGATGCTGCGGCAGGCGGCCTCATCGAGGCCCATCAACCGCAGTGCCTCCATCAGATCGAGATGCGCCTTGCCCGTGGTGACGATGCCGTAGGTGGCGTCCGGGATATCATAGATGTGACGATCGATCGGATTGGCCTTGGCGAAGGCATAGACCGCGTGCTTCTTCGCCTCCAGCCGCTCCTCGATCTGCGGGCCCGGCAAGTCCGGCCAGCGATAGTGCAGTCCATCGGGCGGCGGCGTGAAATCGGGCGTGCGGAAGGCGCGCGGCGGGCGCAGCGCGACCGATGCGCCCGCCTCCACGATCTCCGAGATCGCCTTGAAGCCGACCCACATGCCGGAGAAGCGGCTCAGCGCGTAACCATATTCGCCGAACGTGAGATACTCGCCGACGCTGGCCGGATGCAGCGTCGGCATGAACCAGCTCATGAAGGCGACGTCGGATTGGTGCGGCATCGAGGAGGAGACGCAGCCGTGATCGTCGCCGGCGACGACCAGCACGCCGCCATGGGGCGAGGAGCCGTAGGCATTGCCGTGCTTGAGCGCGTCGCCGGAACGATCGACGCCGGGGCCCTTGCCGTACCAGAGTCCGAACACGCCATCGACCTCGCGGTCGCGTTGCGTCTCGACCTGCTGCGAGCCGAGCACCGCGGTCGCAGCTAAGTCCTCGTTGACGGCCGGCAGAAACTCGATGCGGTCCCGCTTCAGGCGTTCCTGGATGCGCCAGAGTTCGAGATCGATGCCGCCGAGCGGCGAGCCGCGATAGCCGGAGATGAAGCCGGCGGTGTTGAGACCCGCGGCACGGTCGCGCCTCGCCTGGTCGAGCGCGATGCGGACGATGGCCTGCGTTCCCGTGAGGAAGACGCGGCCCTCGGCGCGGTCGTAGCGGTCGGAGAGCTCGTAGCTGTCGAGTGACGAAATGGCGTCCATGGCAGACCTCGCGCGGCACCCTGCCGAATAGTGGAAGGGTATGCCCGGAGCCTTGGTAGTTCTTACCTATTCATTCGCATGGAAGGCAATTTCTGGTACAATTTTTCATATGGATGCGGATGTTGGTAGGGTTGACTGAATTGTGAGGTTCCATGATTGAAGACCAGGACACCCGGATTCTCGCCCACCTCCAGAAGGACGGCCGCGCCACCAACCAGCAACTGGCGGACGAGGTCGGTATGTCCACCTCCGCATGCTGGCGCCGGGTGCGCGCGCTGGAGGAGGCTGGCGTCATTCAGGGTTATGCGGCCCTGGTCGCGCGCGAGCAGGCAGGGTTTGCGATGTCGGCCATCCTCCACGTCTCGCTGGAGCGGCACGACGCGAAGTTCGTCGACGAATTCGTCGCCAGGGTCACGAGGCGCCGCGAAGTGCTGGAGTGCTTTGCGACCACGGGCGATGCCGACTACCATCTGCGCGTCGTCGTGCAGGACATGGCAGCCTACAACCGCTTCCTCGACGAGTTCATGTTTCGCATCCCCGGCATCCGCTATGTCCGCAGCAACGTGGTGTTGAAGGAGATCAAGTCGAGCGTGGCGCTGCCGTTTTGAGAGTGGCTCGCACAGCTGTCGTAGGGTGGGCAAAGGCGCGTTCGCGCCGTGCCCACGTTCTCGCCTTGATTTGCGAAAGTGGTGGGCACGCTTCCGCCTTCCCTCTGCGAGCTAATCCCGCGGCTGGACCTTCCAGGCACCGACCGCCGGCCGCTCGAGCCCGAGATTCTCCCGGAGCGTCTTGCCACGATAGTCCTTCTGGAATAGGCCACGGCGCTGCAGCTCCGGCACGATATGCCGGACGAAATCGGCGTAGGAGCCGGGCACGCAGGTCGCGGCGATGACAAATCCGTCGCAGCCGCGCTCGACGAACATCTCCTCCAATTTGTCGGCGATCTCCTTGGGGCCGCCGACCATCGCATCCTGAACCTGGCCGCGGCCGGAGAAGGTGACGAAGTCGCGCGCGCTCGGATTGCTCTTGCCGGACGCCTTCAGCACGCCATCGCGGATGCCCAGAATGCCCTGCATGCTCTTCAATTCGTCCGTCGTCAGCGGCTCGTCGAGGTCCTTGGAGGCAAAGTCGTAGTTGAGCGCTTCGGCAAGCAGCGACAGGGCGTCGATCTCAAGCGGTAGCTTGTTGATGAGCGCCATCTTGTCCTCGGCCTCCGCCCTGGTCGCAGCGCAGACCGGCGTCGTCAGATTGCAGAGGAGTATCCGGTCGGGGTCGCGGCCGGCCTTGGCGGCTTCGTTGCGCACGGCAGCATAGCCCTCCTTGGCCGCGGCAAGATTTCGCGCGGCCGTGAAGATCACCTCGCCCCATCGGCCCGCAAAGCGCTGGCCGCGGCCGGAGGCGCCGGCCTGGATGATCACGGGATGGCCCTGTTGCGAGCGCGGCACCGTGAACGGTCCGCGCGACTTGAAGGCCGGTCCCTTGTGATCGAGCCGCTTCACCTTGCTCGGATCGGCAAAGCGGCCGCTTTGCTTGTCCATGATGAGCGCGCCGTCTTCCCAGGTGTCCCAGTGACCGAGCACCACCTCCATGAACTCGTCGGCGCGGTCGTAACGGGAATCGTGTTCGGGATGCGAATCCCGTCCCATGTTGAGGGCTTCGCCGTCATTGAGCGAAGTCACGACGTTCCAGCCCGCGCGCCCGCCGGACATCAGATCGAGCGTTGCGAAACGGCGCGCGACGTCGAAGGGTTCGTAGTAAGTTGTCGAGCAGGTCGCGCCAAGGCCGAGCTTGTCGGTGACCATGCCCATCGTGGTCAGAACGATCAGCGGATCCATCTTCACGCAGCGGATGCCGTATTCGACGGTGTGGGCGTGGTCGTTGCCGTAGCGGTCCGGCATGGCCAGGCGATCGTCGAAGAAGGCCATGTGGAATTTGCCGGCTTCGAGAATTCTGGCGATCTCCTGATAATAATCGGCCGACATCGAATCGTCGCGTGAGTCCGGATGCCGCCAGGAGCTCGGCAGGTTGGTGCAGTTCTGCGCCTGGAGGAAGCCGACCAGGACCATCTGTCGCGTCATGCTGTTCTCCCTTCCGTCATGCCAGACCGAGGACGGCGTCGAGCCGGCATTCCCTCGCCAGCGCGCAGCCTTTGCCACGTGGCACCCTCGATCTCGATCCTGTCGCGCAGGCGCTGTTGCACGCGCGGGCCTTCGATCTCGCCGGGATAGGGGACGCCCGGCGGAGCAGGGGCCGCGCTGATTTGCGTGAGACGATCGGCTTGGCGATCGGCATGGCGTTCCCGGAGATTCCTGCCCTTCGCGGGCAATGGTTGTTGAGGCCATCGTCTCAAAGCGCAGTTGCGATATCAACCGGCTGTAAACCAAGACAGGGCTGCAAATTCCAAGAGAGACCGCCTTCGGTGGAGGAATCGTCCACGCTGCGGTATTTTCCGGCAGTCTGGCGCGGTCGTTCGCAGCTCGTTCACTTTGATTGACAGTTTGCAGCGCGCAATAACGACCATTTAGGCGATGGGCCTTCATAAGGTCACCTGGGAAGAACAGGCAGAATGCCCCGGGAGCTGAGATCGTGACGACGACACTCGCGCGCACCTTTGCGGCGTTGAGCGCCATCAACGAAGCGATTCTCTATGCGACATCGCCGGACGAGCTGTACCAGAAGGTCTGCGACGCCGGGTTCTCCAGCGGGGATTTTTTGGCCGTCGCCGTGTTCCTGGTCGAACCGGACGGCCGCCGTTTGCGGTTCGCGGCCGGCTCCGGCGACGACATCCCGCGGCTGCGCTCGATCATGGTCACGACGGAAGCCGGCACGCCTGAAGGATCGGGCGTCGGGGGCGAGGCGTTTCGCGAGCAGAAGCTGTGCATCAGCAACGATTACCTCAACGATCCACGCTCGCTGGCGTGGCGCCAGGGCGCCGCTTCGGCCCATATCGGCGCGGCTGCCGCGCTGCCGCTGCTGTGCAACGGCAAGAGCGTCGGCGTGCTGTATGTGACCCGAAGCGAGGCCAATTCGCTGGACGACGAGATGGTGTCGCTGTTCGAGCGCATGTCGGCCAACATTTCCTATGCGCTCGACAACTTCGCGCGTGAGACCGCGCGGCAAACCAGCGAACGGGCGACGCGGCGGCTCAATCGCATGTTCGGCGCGCTCAGCGCCACCAACGAGGCCATCCTGCGTGCCAAGACCGAGCAGGAGCTCTATCAGCGCGTCTGCGATGCCTCCGTTCACGGCGGCAAATCCCTCTCGACCGTCATTTTGCTGAAGGAGCCGGATTCCGATTGGCTGAAGCCAGCTGCGGGTACCGGCCAGAACCTGGAATTGGTTGCTCGAACCCGGTACTCCGTCGATCCGGCAAATCCCTATGGCCGCGGCATTACAGGGGAAGTATTCCGCTCGCAGAAGCCGTGCCTGGAAGACGATCTGCCCGGTCGCACCAAGGGGACGCCGTGGGAGCAGGCCAATATCAATACCGGCGTCGCCGCCTGCGTCGCCGCTCCTCTGATCAAGCATGGTCAGAGCGTCGGCGTCATGCTGTCCTTCATCAGCCGGTCCTGGGCCAAGGACGAAGAAGTCGTCGCGCTGATGCTGCGGCTTGCGGAGAACGTCTGCTTTGCTCTCGACAATTTCGATCGTGAGTCCGAGAAGACCCGGATTGCGGTGGAGGAGGAGCGCCTGGCGCGCATGTATGCCGCGCTCAGCGCCACGAACGAAGCCATCCTCCGCGCTCATTCGCGTACCGAGCTGTTCGATCTCGTCTGCGAGGCGACCGCCAAGGGCGCCAAGTTCACCTCGGCCAATATCGCGCTGGTCGACCATGACGCCGAGCTGCTGCGCGTCGTCGCCTGTTACGGGCCGAATGCGAACGAGGTTCGCAACTTCAAGTTCTCCACCTCCGAGCAGGTGCCGGAAGGCCGCGGCCTGACCGGCACCGCCTACCGTACGCGCCGGCCCGCCGTCAGCAACGACGTGCTCGCGGACGAGCGCATCGCGCCGTGGCACGACCGCGCGCGCCGCACGGGAATCGCATCCTCCGCCGCCTTGCCGCTGTTCAGCGGCGACCGGGTCGAGGGCGTGTTCTTGTTCAACTCTCCGGAGATCGGCACCTTCACGGACGAATTCGTCGAGTTGCTGAGCAGGCTCCAGGCCAATGTCGCCTTCGCCCTGGAAAGCTTCGATCGCGCCGAGGAGAAGGCGCATACCGACAGGCAGCGCAATCGCCTGAGCGGGATGTTCGAGGCACTGAGCGCAACCAATGAGGCCATCATCCGCGCCAAGACGCGCGAGGAGCTGTTCGAGGCCGCCTGCCAGGCCGGCGTCCTCGGCGACGTGTTCGCCTCGGCCACGATCGGCATCATCGACAGGGACAACGAAGTGCTTCGTGTCGCCGCGGTCAAGGGACGTCTGAAGGAGCAGATGGTCGGGCGCACCTGCAACCTTGCCGCCGGCCATCCCGAGGGTCAGGGCATCATCGGGATGTCGATCCGGACCCGCCGGCCCAGCGTCATGAACGACTACCTCAACGACCCGCGCTCGATGCACTGGCGGACGAAGGCGATCGAGGACGGAACGCGGGCTGCCGCCAGCTTCCCGCTCCTGAAGGCAGGCCAGGAGCCGATCGGCATCCTGCTTTTCCTTGCGACCGAAGACAACACGTTCACGCCCGACCTGGTCGAATTGCTTGGACGCCTCGCCGAGAACGTGTCGTTCGCGCTCGACAACTTCGACCGGGCCGAGGAGAAGGCCCGCACCGAGGCGCAGAAGGAGCGGCTGACACGCATGTTCGCGGCCCTGAGCGCGACCAACGAGGCGATCATGCGGGCGAAGTCGCGGGCCGAGCTGTTCGATCTCGTGTGTCTCGCGGCCTCGAATGGCGCCAAGTTCACGTCGACGACCATCGCGCTGGCCAGCGCCGGGAGCGATCAGCTGGAAATCGTGGCGAGCGCGGGCCCGTCTGCCGATACCACGCGCAACGTCCGCCTCTCCATCGATCCGGAGCGGCCCGAAGGGCGCGGGATGAGCGGCACGGCGTTCCGCACGCGCCAGCCCTGCATCAGCAACGACTATCTGAACGATGATCGTGTCCGCGCCTTCCACGCCATCGTGCGCAGCGACGGCGCGCGCTCGGGCGCGGCGTTTCCGCTCATCGTGCACGACCAGGCCGTCGGCGTCATGATCTACATGTCGACCGAGCCCGGCACCTTCACGGCCGAGTTCGTCGAGCTGTTGCAGCGTCTCGCCGACAATGTCTCGTTTGCGATGGAGAACTTCGATCGCGCCGACGCCAAGAATCAGGCGGACGAACGGATCGAATACCTCGCCTCGCATGACAGCCTGACCGACCTTCCGAACCGCGAGACCTTCAACGGGCTCCTGCGCGAGGCGATCGCCACGGCAGAGCGTCACGATCACCGCTTTGCGGTGCTGTTCATCGATCTCGACCGCTTCAAGGTCATCAACGATTCGCTGGGGCACGAGGCCGGCGACCTGCTTCTGCTCGAAGTGGCGAACCGCCTCCGCGGCGCGCTGCGGGCAAGCGACGTGGTGGCGCGGCTCGGCGGCGACGAGTTCGTGGTGATCCTCGATCAGTGCGGCAGGATCGATGACGTCCAGCGCATCGCGACCGAGCTCTTGACTGCACTCGCCCAGCCCATGGAGCTGGCCGGGCACGAATGTCACACCACGGCGTCGATCGGCATCGCGATGTATCCGGCCAACGGTGCCGACGCGCAGACGCTGACCAAGAACGCCGACATGGCGATGTATCTCGCCAAGGAAGACGGCAAGAACGGCTATCGCTTCTTCTCCAAGGAAGTGAAGACCCAGTCGATCGAAAGGCTGTCGCTGGAGAGTGCGCTGCGCCGGGCGCTGGAGCGCGGGCAGTTCTCGCTGAACTACCAGCCCAAGGTGGAGATGGAGACCGGCCAGATCACCGGCGTGGAGGCGTTGCTGCGCTGGGCCCATCCCGATCTCGGCAACGTCTCGCCGGCGCAGTTCATTCCGCTCGCGGAAGAAACCGGACTGATCGTGCCGATCGGCCGCTGGGTGCTCAACGAGGCCTGCGCGCAGGCCATGGCCTGGCAGCGCAGCGGCCTGTTGCCGTTATCGATGGCGGTCAACCTGTCGCCGCGGCAGTTCGCCGACGAGCATCTGTTGCAGGACGTCGACGAGGCGTTGGCGGCCAGCGGCATGTCGCCGGTGCTGCTCCAGCTCGAAGTCACCGAGAGCATGATGATGCGCAATGTCGGCCGCGCGCTCAAGGTGCTCGACGCCATCCAAAGCCGCGGCATTCGCCTCGCCATCGACGATTTCGGCACCGGCTATTCGTCGATGTCGCTGATGAAGCACTTCCCGATCGACACCATCAAGATCGACCGCTCCTTCGTGCGCGACCTGCCGCAGGATTCCGAAGACCAGGCGATCGCGCAGGCGATCATCAGCATGGGCAAGGCGCTCGGCATGACCGTGGTCGCCGAAGGCGTCGAGAACGCCGAGCAGGAGGCGTTCCTGCGCTCCCATGGCTGCGACGAGATGCAGGGCTTCCTCGTCTCGAAACCCCTGCCGGCACGGCAGATGGCCGAGCTGCTGCGGCCGATGGTCCTGCCTGTCGCCCCGCCGCTCCAGCCGGAGCCGGACGCTGCCGCCACGGAAGCCGCGGCGTCACGGCTGAAACGCGCCGCCGTCTGACGGCTGCAGCTCGTTCACCTCTCCGCTTGCAGGAGAGGGAGCGCAGCTCCGATGTGTCGATCAGACCCGATCCAAAGGCCCTATCGCGCCCTGAACGGATGTGCCTTCTGGTGCCAGGCCCAGGCGGTGCGGATCACATTCGCCAGGTCGGAGTGACGCGGCGCGAAATTCAGCACCTTTCTCGCAGCCGACGGATCTGCGACCAGATACGTGGGATCGCCCGCGCGCCGCGGCTTGACGGTGTGCGGTACCTCGCGCCCGGTCTCCTGCCGGATGGCGTCGAGGATCTGGCGCACCGAGAATCCGGAGCCGGTGCCGAGATTGAAGCTGCCGCCGGCGTGTCCGCCTTCCAGAAGCTTCAGCGCCGCGACATGCGCCGCCGCGAGGTCGGTGACGTGGATGTAGTCGCGGATCGCGGTGCCGTCGGGCGTGGCGTAATCGTCGCCGAACACGGCGAAATCGACATGTCCCTGAAGCGCCATCATCGCGCGCGGAATGAGATGGGTTTCGTTGTCACGCAGTTCCCCGATGCCACCGCCCGGATCGGCGCCGCTGGCGTTGAAATAGCGCAGGCAGAACGCGCCGAAGCCATAGGCGGTGCGATAATCAGCGAGCATCCTCTCGATCATCAGCTTCGAGGCGCCGTAGGGATTGATCGGCACGCAGGGGAAGTCTTCCGGCAGTTCCTTGGAATCGGCGTTGCCATAGACCGCGCCGGTCGAGGAGAACACGATGCGATGGCAGTTCGCGTTGCGCATCGCCTGCAATAGCGACAGCGTTCCCTGCACGTTGTTGACATAGTATTTCTGCGGGTCGGTCATGGACTCGCCGACCAGGCTCGCCGCCGCGAAATGCATCACCGCCGTAATCTTGTGGTCGGCGAAGGCGCGCGCCAGCGTCGTGCCGTCCAGCAGATCGCCCGTGACCAGGGGGCCGGCGACGAAGCTGCGATGGCCTGTCGAGAGATTGTCATAAACGACGGGCTGATAGCCGGCGGCGGTCAATGCGCGGCAGGCATGCGAGCCAATATAGCCCGCGCCTCCTGTGACGAGGACAGTCGGTCGGTCGGTCATGTCGTCTTGTGCTCTTCTCTTAGCGGACGGGTCGGTTGCGGCTGAAGAGAAGATAGAGCGCGCGGGGGTTGGTGGTCAAATAGCGCCAGAGCAGGCGGCGTGGCTCGAGCAAGGTGCGCCAGGCCCATTCGAGTCCGACTTTCTGCATCCAACGCGGCGCGCGGGAACGGCTGCCTGACAAGAAATTGAAGAGGCCGCCGGATGTCTTGATAACGCCAACATTGGTGAGATGCGGCGTGAATTCCTTCACGAATGCCTGCTCGTTGGGCACGCCGAGCGCGACCCACAGATAATCCGGCGCAAGCGCGTTGATCTCCTCGACCTTCGCGCGCAGCTCTTCGCCGCGCAGATAGCCGTGGCTGTGCCCGACGATCTTCAGCTTTGGATACATCTTCCGGACGTTCTCGACCGCCGCGATGTTCTCGGCCTCGCTGGCGCCGAACATGTAGAAGGTGCGGCCCAGCGCTTCCGCCTTGCGCGCGACGACGTGGAACAGGTCGGTGGTCGCGACCCGCTCCGGCAGCGGAAACCAGGATTGCAGCTTCGAGGCGGCGACCAGCGGCTGGCCGTCGGCGTTGATCAGGTCGGCGGCACGGAACAGGCGCTCGGTCTGCGGCTCGGTCGAGCAGCGCGCCAGCACCTCGCCATTGGCCGAGGTCAGGAACAGCGGACGGCCGATGCGGCTGTCGGGATCGGTCGCCTCGATCATGAAATCGGCGGTCTCTTCCAGATCGATCGCGGCCATGCGAAGCCCGCCGACGGTGATCCGCGGCACGTCGGCAGTTGCTGCCCGTCCGTCGAGGTTGACGCGGCGCTCAAGCATATTGTCTGCCTCGCTGACGCGTTTCAATTGCAGGGGTGAGCTCGTCGAGCACGACGCCGACGAGCTTGCGCTCGGCGCGGCCGAGTGCGGTCAGGATCTCTTCGAGACTGTCGTTGATGTCGAGGCTGGTCGGCAGCACCGCCACCAGCGCGTCGGTGTCGTCGAGCAGCTTGCGGCTGCCGGCAAGAAGCGGCATTGCAGGGCCGTCGAGGATCACGAGGTCGTAGCCGCCTGCGGCGCGCGCCTGCGCGATCGCCTTGCGGATCGCGTCGGCGGCCTTGCCGGCATCGCCCTCGCCGGCCGGCAGCACCGAAATGCCGTTGACCGTCTTGAGCTCGCGTGCGGCCTTGCTGCCGATCGAGAGCCAGCCGAGCTTGCTCGGCTCGTTCCTGCCGGGGCGGGCGACCTTGTTCGACAGCGCGTGGGTCTGATGGTCGGCGTCGATCATGAGCACGCGGGCGCCATCGCGCGCAGCCGCGAGGGCGAAGTTCAGCGCACTCACGCTGCGCCCGGCGGTCTCGCCGCTGCCGATCAGCGCAATGACGGGCATCGGCTTGCCGCCGGCGCGACGGGCTGCGGCCGTCCGCATGTCGCGCCAGGCGTTGAGCAGCTTCGTCAGCGGAAAGCCGGGCCGCAGCGTCGGCCAGCCCAGCCGGGTGAGATCGACGCCGCCGCCGTTGGCGAGGATGGCGCCGAGCGTGTGAATGACGTCGGCCTCCTGAAGGCGCGCGATCAGCGGCTTCTCGATCAGGGGGTTTTCGACCATCGCGGGCTGCAGCGGTGGCGCGGCAAGCTCGGGCGGGAGCTGCGCGATCTCGGGGGCCCGCGACGGCTGTTCGGGCCGCGGAGCTTCCAGCGCCCGCGAAACCTCGGGAGCGCGCACTGTCTCGGGCGCCGGCTTGCGTTCGCGGCGGACTGGCGCGGGCACTGGCGCGTTTGCGCCGGCGAACAGAAGCTCGACCGCGACGAACCAGCTCGAGGCCGCAAGCGCGCCGAAGATGAAGCCGATCATGGCGAACAGGCTCATCGCGGGCGGGAACGAGCGCCGCTGCGGCACGGTCGCCTCGCCGATGACGCGGGCCGCCGAGGTGTTCAGGCTCTCCTGCTCCTCGGTCTCGCGGGAGCGCTTCAGGAAGGATTGGTAGACGTCGCGGCTGGCATCGGCTTCGCGCTCCAGCTCGCGCAGGCGCACGGCGGCCTGGCTGAGCTGGACGCTCTGCCGCTTCTGCGCCTCCAGCGCCCGGTTGAGCGAGGCTTCGTAATCGCGGGCGCGCGTCAGGTCGTTCCTGGCGGCCTGGGCGAAACGGTCGATCTCTTCGCTGATGGTGCGCTTGAGGTCCTCGACCTGCTTCTCGGTCTGGCGCAGCGCCGGATGGCGTGGTCCGAGCTCGCCGGCCTGCTCGGCGTATTTCTTGCGCGCATCGGCATATTGCGCGCGCAAATTTGCGATCGTCGGCGATTGCAGCGCTTCCGGAATCGCGCCGGCATCGGCAGCGGTCCGGCGGCTCGCCTCGATCTGGTCGAGCCGTGCCTGGGCATCCATCGTCGCCGCGCGCGCCGCGGAAAGCCGCTGGTTGCTGGCCGAGAGCTGCTGGTCGCTGATCAGCGCATCCTGGGTGCCGACAAAATTGTTCTGGGCCTTGTAGGTGGCGAGCGCCGTCTCGGCGTTGCGCAGCCGCTCGCGCAGCTCCTTGAGGCGGCCGGAGAGATCGCTGGTGGCGCGCCGTGCGGCCGAAGCCTGCGAATTGCGGGATTCGGCGAGATAGGCACTGGTCAGCGTGTTGGCGAGCATCGCCGCCTTCGCCGGATCGGTCGACCAGACCTCGATGTCGACGATGAAGCTCTTTTCGGTCTTGCGAATCGTGATGTGCCTGTTCAGCGCCTCGAGCGCCGCAAGCTGCACCTCGGTGTTGGCCGCAGCCGAAGGCGCCCGGGGCTGAAGGCCAATCAAGCTGAGCAGCGACGACATCAGGCTCCTGCCGTCGCTGCCGCCGAATTCCGGATCCTTGTCGAGACCGGCCTGCTCGATCACCTTGAGCAGGACACTGTTGGCGGTGATCAGGCGCGCCTGGCTCTCCACCACCATGGACATGCCGGAGACGTCCTGCGCGCGCGGCGTCAGCTCCCGGTCGACGAGCTGAAGCTCGCGCGGGTCGACATAGAGCTGGGCGGTGGCGGTGTAGCGGGGCGTCAGGCTCTTGCCGATGGTGACGGCAAGCGTTGCGCCGAGCAGGGCAGCCGCGGCAATCGCGACCTTGCGCCGCCACAGCAGATGGGCGAGCTCCACCACGTTGAAGCCGGCCTGAGATCTCAGATGCAGAGGCTCGGGTCTCGCCCGATCGATCGGCTGGTTATAGTCAAGCATGATCCCCAGCTTTCATTCCAAGTGCCGCAGGCTGAGGGGTTACTCTTCGCTCTACGCCACGCACCCGGGATATAGGTGCCCAATCAACGCAACAGGGAAAATTAACCATACTCATTGAGGGACTATTCACCGAAATGGCAAACAAAGCGTTTAAGCGCCCGCCGCTCCGCGCTGCGTCCGCGTGATGCCGGCCATGCGCTGGGCCCCTCGAGATTAACGGTTCGTTACCGCGCACGGCGCTGCCGCGCGACTCCGCTTGCTCCGTAATGGGCCGCGCGCGCGTCATGATGGTCAGCGCTTCCGCAGGATGACGTGATAGTCGCCGCGGCGGACGTCGACGCCGCGCGGAAGCACGGCGTTCAGCACCGCGGCGCCGGCGTCCACGACAGAAGCGAACAGCGGCTTGCGCCGGCGCATTTCGGGATAGCGCGGACTTTCCACCTCACGACGGTAGATCATCTCGAGCCCGTTGGCGGCCGCGAAGGCTTCCAGCCGGGGCAGTGTCACCAGCGGGTGAAAGAAGGTCGGGAATGGCGGCTCGCCGGGCAGACCGGCATCCTTGATGCCGCGAATGTGCCGGTAGAACCAGACGTGGAACCAGTGCGGCGAATATTTGGTGATGATTCCGGACAGCGAGCGGGGATTGGGGGCGCCGATCAGGATCAGGCCGCCGCGCTTGAGCGCGTCGCGGAAATTCAATAGCGCGGCGTCGACCTGGGGCAGATGCTCGATCACGTTGTAGCAGATCACGAGATCGAAGCTCTCGCGCCCGAAACGATAGGTTTGCACGTCGCCCAGGATCGCCTCGTCCGCGTAGCTGTTGTTGCGGACCTGGTCCTCGTCGATGTCGACGACGGTGACCTTGCTGCGGCGGAGCAATTCCGGCGGCATCACGCTGCACGAGCCGCCGCCGGCTTCGTAGATGGCGAGCTCAGTGTTCGGCAGTTCGCTGCGCAGCACCTCGTGCACGGCGAGCAGGCTGTCGCGGGCTTCGCCGGGGACGAGATCGTGCAGGGCCTTACCGGGTGCAGTGGCGGGGATACGGATCGCCGTGGCTGTCGCGAAATCGATCGTGGCTGGCTTGTTCATGTTTTTTGACCGCGCTTGTTCTAATCAAATTTACAGGAAAAGACTCGCTTGCCCGAAGAGCAAATCCGATGCCGCGACGGCTCACCGGTTGCGGTGCTTACGGTCGGGTTAATGCGCACACGCATTAACTACGGCATTGTTCATGTTGGGGCTCCGTCGGCGCGTGGACCGCGAATTGCAGTATCACGCACGCATCATTGCGCGGGAGAAGCAGGCGAAAGCGGTCAAGCGCGCGATGTTGCTTCAGCACGGCCGGCAGACCGGCGCGAGGCCGCGGCACGCGCCTTCGCGGGCTGCCCATTTTGGCACGCATCTGTCCCGCGGCGGTGTGCCGTCGCGGGATGCACGATTGAAGCAGGGCTTTTTCAACATATCTCGGACATCTAGAACGTCATGACATTGATCCCGACAGACCTGTCCGCCACGCACATCTCCGATGCCGTGCGCGATCCCAACCGGGAGATCGCGGCGAGCTCCCGCGTTCTCGACTTGTCGGTCGGCATTGTCGTCTGCATTCCCTGCTTCCGCCGGCCGCAGCACCTGCGGCTGACGCTGGAATCGCTGGCGAACCAGCGTACCCCGCGTTCTTTTGCCGTCGTCATGGTCGAGAACGACGCCGCGCGGCGCGAAAGCGCGCCGGTCGCCGCCGAGTTTCTCGCCGCCGGCAGGCTCCAGGGCGTGTGCCTTGTCGAGAAGCGGCAGGGCAATTGCCAGGCGATCAACGCTGCGTTCGAGACGGCGCAAGCGCTGTTTCCCGCCGCGACCCGCTTCCTGATGATCGACGACGACGAGATCGCCTCACCCGACTGGCTCGAGCTGATGGTCCGCACCGCGGAAGCGACCGGCGCCGACGTGGTCGGCGGGCCAGTGCTGCCGGTGTTTGAGGATGCCAGCAAGCCGTGGCTGTCGCGTCATCCCGCCTTCCGTCCCGCCTACGATTATTCCGGCGCGGTGCCGCTGATCTACGGCTGCGGCAATTGCCTGATCACGCGCGCGGTCTTCGAGCGGTTCGAGCGTCCCGCGTTCGACCTGCGGTTCAATTTCCTCGGCGGCGGCGATTGCGACTTCTTCGTGCGGTGCCGTGATGCCGGGATGACGTTCCACTGGACGGCGGAGGCCGTCATCACCGAGACCGTGCCGCACAGCCGCACCAGCCTCGGCTGGGTCGCAACGCGCGGCCTGCGCATCGGCGCGATCAATTATCGCGTGCAGTATAAGGCTGCTCGCAGCGCAGGGGCGCGCGCCTGGGTATTTGCGCGGATGCTCGGACGGCTGCCGCTGTCGTTGGTCCGGTCCGTTCGCCTGCTGGCGACGTCGAAGGCCGTCGTCGCCATGCATCCGGCGCTGGTGGCGCTCGGCTCCATGCTCGCGGCGTTCGGCTTCGCGCCGAAGCCCTATGAAGCCTCCAAGATCGTGTCGTGACGGCTAGATGCCGAAGCGGGCGAGGGCGGTCCTCGCCGCGGCGCGCGGCAGCGCCTTGAGCGAACGCCGGCCGATCATTCCGAGATAGCCGAAGGCCTGGCGATATCTGCCGAAGCGAACGGCCTGCATCGCCGCATAGGTGATGAGGTGCAGCTCGGCGGCAAGGCGCAGCGCAGGCGCGGTTCCCGCGGGCAATCTCGCCAGGATCAGTCCGTCGTCGAACACCCGCGCGATGGCGGGGAAGAAGTCCTTCGGCGTCCGGACCGCCGCGTTCATGGTGTTTGCGGTGTGCAGACGATAATCGAGCAGCAGCTTCGGCGCGAACTCGAACTCGCCGATCGCGGCAAGGCGGCACCAGCAATGCCAGTCCTCGCAATATTGCAGCGAGGTGTCGAAGCCACCGACGGCGCGGAACGCCTCCGCACGCGCGAGCGCGATGCCGCCGTTGACGATGAAATTGCCGGCTGCGAGCCGCGTCAGCACGTCGCCGGACGGCTTGCGGCGTCCCTTCAGAAGGCCGCGCCGGCCGATCTGGCGTCCGTCGCTGTCGATCGTGTTGTAGTCGCCATAGACCAGAACCGCCCGCGGCGCGCCGCGTGCCGCCGCCAGGAGCGCGGCCACCGCGCCGAGGCGGAGGCGGTCGTCGGCATCGAGGAAGAGCAGCCATTCGCCCCCGGCATATCGTGCGCCGAGATTGCGCGCGGCCGATACGCCGGCGCCTTCATTCGTCACCAGGCGCAGTCGCGGGTCGTGAATGGCGCGGACGATCGCCGTGGTGTCGTCAGTGGAACCGTCGTCGACGACGATCACCTCGCCCACCTCGCGCTGCGCCAGCGCGCTGGCCAAGGTCTCGCCGATATAGGTGGCAGCGTTCTTGGCGGGAATGACGACGGATACCGATGTGGTCGGGCTCGACGGCAGCGGCTGGCGCGTCGCCGGCACGATGCGGGTGGAGGCCGGCAAATCGAGAACCTGTTCGGCGGTGATCTGAACCACGGCACGCCCTTAAGAGTCTGTTAACCAGGGCGCAACTGCTGAACGGACGATGCGATCGGTCACAGCGTTGGCCCCTTGCGAATGATATCCGCATTACGGCCTGATCGTTGACGCGAAGGCATATGTCGGCGTGCTTTCGTCAATTAGCGTTAAGCCGCTGGCATTAAGCCTGTGGCAAATTTGGAAGAGGGCGTCAGCCGGTCCCATGCGAGAATGCGGGCACGGTTGCCGCGGATGGATCCAGTGCCCGCCAAGACGTTCGAACACGACCCCGATGCGATGATCCTCAACCTCTTCTACGAGGACAAGGACGATCGCTGGTTTCCCGGCGACCGGCATCTGCGGCGCACGGCGCGCCGCTTGCTGCTCGGCGAGCCGCGCATGAGCGGACAGCTTCGCGTGTTCCTCAATCTCTGCGCGGGGCTCGACCGGCTCGGGATCCGCTACCGCGTCAACGATTACCGTTACATCGCGCAGCATCCCGACGAGCTCGCCTGCATCATCGGACGGACCTTCCTGCTCGACAAGTTCGCGTGGAAGAATCCGATCCTGCTCGGTGTCGCCGCCCACAATCATCCGCTCGACGATCCTGATCTGTTCAAGCGTCTGCCGGTCAAGAAGGTCGTGGTGCCCGGTTCCTGGTACGTCGACATGTATCGGCCGTACTGGCCCGACACCGAGGCCTGGCCGGTCGGCATCGACACCGATCTGTGGGCGCCGTCGCAGGCCGCGCAGAAGTCCGTCGACGTGCTGATCTACGACAAGGTGCACTGGGATCGCGAGCGCTATGCGCCGGAATTGATCGAGCCGGTCCGTGCCCGGCTCGCCAGGGAGGGACGCTCGTTCACGGAGTTACGCTACGGCAGCTACAAGGAGGAAGACTATCGGGAGGCGCTGGCGGCCTCGCGCGCGATGATCTTTCTGTGCCAGAGCGAAAGCCAGGGCATCGCCTATCAGCAGGCCTTGGCTTGCGGCGTGCCGGTGTTCGCCTGGGATCCGGGCGGGCCGTGGCGAGACCCCGATTATTATCCGCACCGCGTGCAGTTCGCGCCGGTGTCCTCGGTGCCGTACTGGGACCAGCGCTGCGGCGCCAAGTTCGTCGACGTCGCGGGGTTCGAGGCGGGATGGGACGAGTTCTGGGCCGGCTGTGCCGCGGGCGCGTTCGACCCGCGCGGCTATATCCTGGACAACCTCACGCTCGAGCAGCGCGCGCTGCAATACTACGAGATCGCGCGCAGCATCGTGCGGCCGCACGCCGCGCAGAGCTCCGGCACGGCTGTTGACGGACGCTCGGCGGCGGTGAGCCAGGATCCGGAGCTCCACCGGCGTTACCAGATGTCTTGAGCGATGGACCGCAGCATGGACCGCAGCATCGCCGATATGACCGACCACGAGAGCCGATCGCTCGGCGACGTGCTGCGCGACGGCTTGGCGAAGCTGAACGCCGCGCAGGCCGGGCGCGGCGTCGTCGCGGTCGCGTCGCTGCTGCTGGTGCTGGTGACGCTCGATCCGTTCCCCGACCTGCGCAATCCCGACGTCACCACGGTCGTCGGCGGGCGAATGGCGCT
Organism: Bradyrhizobium sp. WBOS08; assembly: GCF_024585125.1. Classification (NCBI taxonomy): domain Bacteria; kingdom Pseudomonadati; phylum Pseudomonadota; class Alphaproteobacteria; order Hyphomicrobiales; family Nitrobacteraceae; genus Bradyrhizobium; species Bradyrhizobium sp. WBOS08. The sequence goes on from NZ_CP028988.1 coordinate 3,396,810, forward strand.
GACCTATGTCTCATGGGGGCTCCTGGCCGCGGTCGCGGCGCTGTTCGCAGCTCGCACCGATGCCCCCGCGCTGAAGACTCTGGTGACGCCGCTTCATCTCTGTCTCGTGGGCTGGCTTCTGGTCAACATCGTCCTGTCCGAGAGCCGTGGCGTGTCGATGCAGCGCTTCGTGCTCCTCGTCAGCATGACGTCGCTCGCAGTCCTGCTGCCATTGCTGCCGCCGACGCAGCGCAGCTTCAACCTGTGCCTGGGTGCTGCCGCGCTGGTGTTGCTCGCGCTCTGCTATCTCGGCGTCCTGCTCGCGCCGCAATACTCGATTCACACCGCGCTCGACGTCACCGAGCCGCATCTCGCCGGCGACTGGCGCGGCAGTTTCGGCCACAAGAACGTCGCCTCGCCCGTGATGACGATCCTGGTCTATGTCGGCATCTATCTGTCCGCCGTCGGCTCGTTCGTGATGGGGCCCGCGATTGCCGGGCTGGCCGGCCTGTTCCTGATCTTCACCGGCGGCAAGACCTCGTCGGTGCTGTGTCTTGCGATCTACGCGCTCGCCTCGCTGGTCTATGTCACCCCCAGCCTGTGGCTGAAGCGGATCATCTGCTTCGTGCCGCTGATCGCGATGAACCTGCTGACAGTCGGCAGCGTCCTGAGTCCGGCGCTCGGGTCGATGACGCGGCTGCTTCCGCTCGATCCCACCTTCACCGGCCGTTCCGCGATCTGGGAGTTCGCGCTCGCGGCCGTCGCCGAGAAGCCGATCACCGGTCACGGCTATGCGGCTTTCTGGGACGACGTCACGGCACGGCAGACCGCGCAGGGCGCGGAATGGGCGACGTCCGCGGCGCACAGCCACAACGCTTATCTCGACCTTGCGGTCACCATCGGTCTGCCGGGCCTGCTGCTGGTGGTCCTGGTCTTCGTGCTCGCACCGCTCGGCAATTTCCAGTCGGCCCAGGCCCACAGCCGCAGTGGGGCCCTGGCAAAGCTGTTCCTGACCGTGTGGCTGTTCGGCCTGTATTACGGCACGACCGAGACCTTCCTGCTCGAACGGCAGAATCCGATCTGGTTCCTGTTCGCGCTGGCCGTGGCCGGCCTGCACTTCCTGGCCAGGTTCCAATGCGTTGCGCAAGCGGATCCGAAGCCATGACGTGTCTCGGCGTCGAGCAATTGGACGGCCTTGTCTCCACCACGTCGGGACTGGCGATCGATTTCGTGCGTGACTGGCGGCAGGCCGCTTCGCGCCTGAGCGCCGGGCGTCGCACCGCCTTTCAGCATGGCTACTGGCTCGAGGCCTGGTATCAGGCGTTCGATGACGTCGCGCCGTTGATTGCCGTGATCTGCGATGCCGCCACCGGCAAGGAGATCGCGATCGTGCCGATGATCAGCCACGTCAGGCGCGGCATCCGCATCGTCGAATTCGCCGATCTCGGCGTCTCCGACAAGAACGCGCCGATCGTGGCGCCCGATGCCGCATTGAATGCGGCGGCGGCGAATGCGATCGGCATGGCGCTGGTCGAGGCGTTGCGCGCCTTGCCGGACCGCTTCGATCTGCTGCGGCTGAGGAAGATGCCGGTCCAGGTCGGCGGCAAGCCGAACCCGCTGGTGGCGCTCGGGCGGATCGGATCCTGCTCGCTCAACGGCAACCTCGTGCTGTTGGGCGATGATTACGGGGCCTATCAGGCGTCGATCAAGCGCATGCAGATGCCGCGGTGCTGGCGCGTCTTCGACCGGCACCAGGGCGCGCGGTTCGAGATCGCTGCGGACGTTGCGCGCGCGCGTGAGCTGCTGGACGTGATGGACGTGCAGCAGCAGGCGCGCATGCAGAACCTCGGCTCGCCGTTCGTTCTCAACGACGAGACCCACGCGCGGTTCTATCGCGATGTCGTGCGCCAGGGCCTTGGCGAAGGCTATGCCGTGGTTTCGGCATTGGTCTGCGACGAGGGTGTCATCGGCACCTCGTTCGGCGTCAGGCAAGGCGCGACTTACTACTTGCTGCGCATCAGTCACGCCGGCGATTCCTGGTCGAGCTGCTCCCCCGGGCTGCTGATCATCGAGCGCACCATGGCGGCGCTGCATGCAAAGGGCGTGCGCCGCTTCGACCTCAGCATCGGCAATCAGGACTACAAGCGCCGTTTCGGCGCCGAGCGTATGCCGCTGACCGACGTCAGCGTCGCGCTGTCATGGCGAGGCTTGCCCTTTGCGTGGCGCGATCATGCCGCGCAGGGCCTGCGCCGCTATCCCGCGGCCGCTTCCCTTGCGGCGCGAGCCATGGGCAAAGGCATACGCTGAAGCGGCATTCCCGGCTGGGAATGCCGCGGGCGCATCGGCCTTGCGGCCGCGCAGCTCAACCATGGAGCTTCCTGGCCGTCTCCGCGATCTGGCGTCCCTGGTAGCGCGCGCCGGCGAGCTCGTTGGCGCTGGGCTGGCGGCTGCCGTCGCCGCCGGTGATGGTGGTGGCGCCGTAGGGCGCGCCGCCGGTGACCTCGTCGAGCTTCATCTGGCCGGCAAAGCCGTAGTTCATGCCGACCACGACCATGCCGAAATGCAGGAGGTTGGTGATGATCGAGAACAGCGTCGTCTCCTGGCCGCCATGCTGGGTCGCGGTCGAGGTGAAGGCGCCGCCGACCTTGCCGTGCAGCGCGCCCTTGGCCCAGAGCCCGCCGGCCTGGTCGAGGAAGTTCGCCATCTGCGAGGCCATGCGTCCGAAGCGTGTGCCGGTGCCGACGATGATCGCGTCGTAATTGGCGAGGTCATCGACCTTGGCAATGGGAGCGACCTGATCAAGCTTGTAGTGCGAAGCTTTCGCGACTTCGGCCGGCACCAGATCGGGCACACGCTTGATGTCGACGGTCGCGCCGGCCTCGCGCGCGCCTTCGGCGACGGCATTGGCCATAGCTTCGATATGGCCATAGGCGGAATAATAGAGGACGAGAACTTTGGTCATGATGGTCTCCGTTAATTGGATGAGATCGGTGTTGTCAGGTGTTACGCCGCGTCGACGAGCACGAGCTCGGAGTCTTCGAGCGCCGTGATCGTCAGCCGCTCCTCGTCGCGGATCGCGGCGCCGTCGCGGGCGTTGACGCGTACGCCGTTGACCTCGACGGCGCCTGCCGCGGGCACCAGGTAGATGTGCCGCGCTTGCTGCGGCGCGTATTCCGCGCTCTCGCCGGCTTTCAGCGTGGTGGCGAGCACCCGTGCGTCGGCGCGGATCGGCAGCGCGTCGGTATCGCCCTCGAGGCCGCTGGCAATGGTGACGAGCTTGCCGGAGCGATCGGCCTTCGGAAACGGCTTCGAGCCCCAGGTCGGCTGGCCGCCGCGTTGCGTCGGCTCGATCCAGATCTGGAAGATGCGCGTCCTGGTCGGCTCCAGATTGTACTCGGAGTGGCGAATGCCGCTGCCGGCGCTCATCACCTGCACGTCGCCCGCTTCGGTGCGGCCTTCGTTGCCGAGGCTGTCCTGGTGGGTGATCGCACCCTCGCGCACATAGGTGATGATTTCCATGTTGGCGTGGGGATGGGCGGGAAAGCCGGTGTTCGGCGCGATCTCGTCGTCGTTCCATACGCGCAAGGCGCCGTGGCCCATATTGTCGGGGTCATAATGGCTGGCGAAGGAGAAATGATGTTTCGCTTTCAGCCAGCCATGGTCGGCGCCGCCGAGCTTGTCGAAAGGTCTGAGTTCGATCATCTGCGTGATTCCTTGAGTTGAACGGTCGGCGCGTTGATCAGGCGCCAAATCCGCCGTCGACGTTGAGCACGGTGCCGGTGACGAAGGAGGCCTCGGGGCTTGCGAGGAAGACGATTCCGGCTGCAACTTCCTCGGGACGCCCGAAGCGTTGCAGCGCATGCTGCTTGCGCTGGGTCTCGGCGAACTCGCCGCCGTCCTTCGGGTTCATGTCGGTATCGATCGAGCCGGGCTGCACCACGTTGACAGTGATGCCGCGCGGGCCGAGGTCGCGGGCCGCGCCCTTGGTGTAGCCGACGACCGCGGCCTTGGTGGCGACGTAGTCGGCAAGACCGGGAAACGACGCGCGGTCGGCCAGCATCGATCCGACTGTGACGATGCGGCCACCTTCACCCATCAATTGCGAGGCAGCGCGGATCGCCGCGATCACGCCATGCACGTTGATCTGATCCTGGCGCGCCAGCGCTTCCGTGTCGGCCTTGGCATCGTCGATGCCGCCGCCGGCGGCGACGCCGGCATTGTTGACGAGGATGTCGAGATGGCCGAATTCCCTGGCGACGTCGGTCACGAGCTGCGTGACGTCCCTGGCCGAGGCCTGGTCGGCCCTGAAGGCGCGGGCCTTGACGCCCTTGGCCTTCAATTCAGTGACGACCGCTTCCGCCTTGTCCGGCGAGGCGACATAGCTGATGGCGACATCCGCGCCCTGGTCAGCGAGGGCGCGGGCAGAGGCCGCGCCGATGCCGCGCGAACCGCCGGTGACGAGAGCGACCTTGCCTGAGAGCTTCTTGGTCATTTGGATTTCTCCATTGCTTGGATCTGCGATTGCCCTCTTGGATAAGCCTCCGCCTGTGGTATAGAAATAGAAACTGTTGAAACGCATTGTTTCCCAAAAATAGCCCAGGCGGATTGCTCCATGGCGAAGCTCCCGGATTTCGAGGCGCTGGCGATTTTTGCAAAAGTCGTGGAATTGCGGTCGTTTGCAGGAGCCGCCAGCGAGCTGGCGACGTCCAAGGCGACGGTGTCCAAGGCGGTCACGCGGCTGGAGGAGCGGCTCGGCGCGCGCCTGTTCAACCGCACCTCGCGCCGGCTTGCGCTGACCGATGCCGGCCACAAGCTCGCCGAGCCCGCCACGCGCCTTCTGGCCGACGGCGAGGCGGCGGAGAACGAGGCCTTGGCGCAGTCGGTGGCGCCGCGCGGCCTGGTGCGGCTCGCCGTGCCCATGACGTTCGGCATCAAGGCGGTGGCGCCGCTGCTGCCGGAATTCTTCGCGGCCTATCCGGAAGTCTCGGTCGACCTGCACTTGAGCGATGCGACAATCGACCTGATCGGCGAAGGCTTCGACATGGCGGTGCGAATCGCACGGCTGCCGGACTCCTCACTGATCGCGCGGCGGCTCTTCACCATGCCGCGCTTCACCGTGGCCGCGCCGTCCTATCTCAAGCGCCATGGCCGGCCGACGCACCCGATGCATCTGGCCGCGCACAAATGCTTCAGCTACGCCTACATGTCGACGCCGAACGTCTGGCACTACACCAATTCAGCCGGCGAGCAGGCCAGCGTGCGGCCGGGCGGACAGCTCCGCGTCAACAACGGCGAAGCCGTGATGCCGGCGCTGATCGCCGGCCTCGGCATCGCCGAGCTGCCCGAGTTCATCGTCGGCGAGGCGATCTCCTCCGGCGCCGTCGAAGTGATCCTGAAGGACTGGAAACAGGCCGAAGGCGCAGTGCATCTGGTGACGCCGCCCGGCGGCCCCCGGCCGGCGCGCGTCGAGGCGCTCGGCGACTTCCTCGCGGCCAAGCTCCCGGGCACATGCAAGCGGCGGACGAAGAAGAGTGGCAAGGCGTGACGACGACCTTTGGTGGGCACGGCGCGCGAAGAGCGCGCCTTTGCCCACCCTACGCGATCCCGCTAGTCTATGGTTCGTGCAAGCTCTCGTAGGGTGGGCAAAGCGAAGCGTGCCCACGTCTTGCTTGAGAGGATCGCAAGTGTCTCGATATCGGCGCGCGCAAGGCGGCATGTTCTTCTTCACGGTCGTGCTCGAAGATCGGTCGAGCGCCTTGCTCGTAGATCATGTCGATCGCCTCAGGCGAATCTACCGGACTGTCCAGCAACGCCGCCCGTTCGAGACGGTCGCGATCTGTATCCTGCCGGACCACCTCCACGCGATTTGGACGTTGCCGGAGGGCGACGTCGATTTTTCATCGCGCTGGAATCTCATTAAAGGTGGATTCTCGCGTGGCTTGGAGGCCGGGCCGCCTTCAATGAGCAAATTGAAGAAGCGCGAGAAGGGCATTTGGCAGCGTCGCTATTGGGAGCACGCCATTCGCGATGATGCGGACCTGGAGCACCACGTGGACTACATCCATTTCAACCCGGTGAAGCACGGCCTCGTCAGGCGTGTGCGCGACTGGCCGTTTAGCAGCTTCCATCGCTGCGTGGAGAGCGGCATCCTGCCACTGGATTGGGGCGGTGATATGAGGGACATTGCGGGGCAATTCGGCGAGTGATCGTGGGCACGGCGCTTCGCGCCTTTGCCCACCCTACGAGATCTCATCAATCTATCGCTCGTGCACGCCATCGTAGGGTGGGCAAAGCGAAGCGTGCCCACGTCTTTGCTTGATAAGATCACAAATGTCCTGATATCGGCGCGCGTCAGGCAGCATGTTCTCCTTCGCCCCTTCATCGCTAGGTGGAGCAGGGCACTCTTCCTCTGGAAAGGGCGGAGCATGCGCGGCATCGTCGGACAATTCGGCGAGTGATCGTGGGCACGGCGCTTCGCGCCTTTGCCCACCCTCATATGGGGGTTTGTGAGTCAAGGCCTGTCGATTGGCTTGAGTGAGTTTGGCACGGTGCGAGGGCGGCGCGCGGAGCCATGCGTAGCGCAGCGCGACGACCGTGATCCGATAAGCCCAGATCACCCGCACCGGATGATCCTGCCCGATCAGGCTATCGATATCGACCGCTCGCAATTCGACCTGATCGCGCACCGGCTCTCGCAGCCGAGGTGCGCCCCGTGGCACCGCTTCGGCCTGCCGTGCCGACTGCTCCGGCAATTCGCCAAAACGTCCGTCGTCAGCCATCATTCTCTCCAGCAGATCAGTCTGCCCAGAGAATCACATTCGCCCGACGCGCGGTACAAAAGATTCACAGCCTCGTAGGGTGGGCAAAGGCGCGCTTGCGCCGTGCCCACCACCTCTCAATGATTGATAAGAATGGTGGGCACGCTTCGCTTTGCCCACCCTACGATACTTACAATTGAGGGGGCAGAAGAGCCCCCTCATCCGGTAGCTACACCATCCTCACTTCATCTTGCACTTGTCGTGGAAGCGATCCTGGTCGTTCTCCACGATGGTCGCCACCGTCTTCAGCGCGAGCTGGCCTTCGGAATCCTTGACCACGTCCTGCAGATAGAAGCTCTGCACCGGGATATGGTTGTTGCCGTACTTGAACGCGCCGCGCACCGACTTGAAGTTGGCCTTCTCCATCTCGGCCTTCATCGCGTCCTTCTTGCTGGTGTCGCCCTTCACCGCGACAACCGCGCTGTTGATGAGCTGTGCGGCGTCGTAGGATTGCGCGCCGTAATAGGTCGGGCGCAGGCCGGTGTACTTCTTGCGATAGTCGGCGACGAAGCGCTTGTTCTGCTCGTTGGGAAGGTCATTTACCCATTCCTGCGCGCCGGGAACGCCGAGCGCGTTCTCCTTCTGCAGCGGCAGCGACAGCTCGTCGATGGTGAAGGCGGTGTAGAGCGGCATCGTGCTCTTCAGGCCGGCTTGGGCGTATTGATTGAGGAACTGCACGCCGGCCGCGCCCGGATAGAACACGAAGATCGACTCGGCGCCCGAGGCGCGCGCCTTGGAGAGCTCGGCGGAGAAATCGAGCTGGCTCGGCCAGACCGTGTATTCCTCGCCCTTGATCTCGCCCTTGAACGTGCTCTTCAGGCCTGCGAGCATGTCCTTGCCGGCGGCGTAGTTCGGTCCGATCAGGAACACGCTCTTGACGCCCTTCTGGTTCATGTAGAGGCCCATCGCCTGCGGCGTCTGGTCATTCTGCCAGGAGGTCGAGAACACGTAAGGCGAGCACAGCTCGCCCGCGAGCTGCGACGGGCCGGCATTGGCCGAGATCAGGAAAGTCTGGGAATCGACGGCCGTCTTCAGCGAGGCCAGCAGCACGTTCGACCAGATATAGCCGACGATGAAATCGACCTTGTCCGACTGCACCAGCTTCTCGGTCTTCTGCTTGCCGACATCGGGCTTCTGGCCGTCGTCCTCGTAGATCACCTCGACCGGCTTGCCGTCCATCTTGCGGCCCAGATGATCCAGCGCGAGCTCGAAGGAGTTGCGCATGTCGTTGCCGATCACGGCGGTCGGACCGCTGAAGGTCGAGACGAAACCGATCTTGATGGTGTCGCCGGCGAACGCCGGGCTCGCCAGCACCAGCGCCGCTGCGCCCGCCAGCCAGAATGCCGTCCTCATAATCACTCCCCTCCTTATGATTGAGCCCGCAAGCGGGGTGATCGCCGCCCGGGCCTTCTCTATTGAACGCAAAATCTGTCGCGCCGCCAATGGCTCAGCGCCCGCCCCTGCACCATATTTCGCCCCGATCGCGGATGGCAAGAAATATAATGCTACTCCATCGGCCAATGCCCTCGTTAGGCTGCGGCGCTTTTTCGCCCCGGATCGATACACCCCGCCTATGCCGCGATTGATGGCCTCTATTGGACCGCGGCCCCCGATCCGCACTTAAATGAGCAGGAAGCATCAGCGAGATTCGAGGGCGTATCATGGCCGCACATCCCCATCGCGTCGTCATCGTCGGCGCCGGCTTCGGCGGGCTGGAGGCGACCTACCGGCTCGCGGACGCGGGCGTCGAGATCACGCTGATCGACCGCCGCAACCATCATCTGTTTCAGCCGCTGCTCTACCAGGTCGCGACCGCCTCGCTCGCGACCAGCGAGATCGCCTGGCCGATCCGCCATCTCATGCGCGACCGGCCCGAAGTGACGACGCTGTTTGCGACCGTCAGCGGCGTCGATGCGGCACGACGCTGCGTGCTGATCGACGACGGCAGCGAGGTACCCTACGACACGCTGGTGCTGGCGACCGGCGCGCGGCACGCCTATTTCGGCCACGACGAGTGGGAGCAATGGGCGCCCGGGCTGAAGACGCTGGAGGATGCGACCACCTTGCGCCGTCACATCCTGGTGGCGTTCGAGCGTGCCGAGCGCGAGACCGATCCGGCAAAGCGCGCGGCGCGGCTGACCTTCGTCATCGTCGGCGCCGGCCCGACCGGCGTCGAGCTCGCCGGCACCATCGCCGAAATGGCGCGCCATACGCTGCCCGGCGATTTCCGCAACATCGACACGACGACAGCACGGGTGGTGCTGATCGAGGCGGGGCCGCGCGTGCTCGCCGGCTTCGCCGACGACCTCTCGGCCTACGCGCAGGCGTCGCTGGAGAAGATCGGCGTCGAGGTCGTGCTGGGACAGGCGGTCACCGAGATCAACCGCGAGGGCGTCATGTTCGGCGGCAAGCTGCTCGAAGCCAAGACCAGGATCTGGGCCGCCGGCGTGCGCGCCTCGCCCGCCGCCGAATGGCTGGGGGCACCGCACGATCGCGCCGGACGCGTGCTGGTCGAGGCCGACCTCACCATATCAGGCCATCCCGAGATCTTTGCGATCGGCGACACCGTCAGCGTCAACGCCTGGGACGGCAAGCCGGTGCCGGGCATCGCGCCGGCGGCCAAGCAGCAGGGCCGTCACGTCGCCGCGACCATCAAGGCCCGCCTGCGGGGCGCTGCGACGGGCCCGTTCCGCTACAAGCACGCCGGCAGCCTGGCTCAGATCGGCAAGCGGGTCGCCGTCATCGATTTCGGCCGCTTCAAGCTGCGCGGCGCGATCGCGTGGTGGATCTGGGGCATCGCCCACATCTACTTCCTAATCGGCCTCCGCCACCGGCTCAGCGTCGCCTTGAGCTGGCTCTGGATCTACGCGCGCGACCAGCGCGCGGCGCGGCTGATCACGCAGGGATCAAGCAAGGTGGTGTAGGGCTCGTGTCCCGGACGCGGCGCGGCATGAAATGACGCGACGCAGGGCCGAGACCCAGGAGACTGTGGGCCCCGGCTCTGCGGCGCAACGCTTCGCGCTGCACCGCGTCCGGGGCACGAGACCTACTTCACCAGCTCGCACCCGCCCTCCGCCAGCGGACGGAAGGCCTGGTCGGCGGGAATTGTCGAGACCAGCTTGTAATAATCGTACGGATATTTCGACTCCTCCGGCTTCTTCACCTCGAACAAATACATGGGGTGCACGACGCGGCCGTCCTGGCGGATCGTGGTATCGCCGAACAATTTGTCCTTGCCCTTGAATTTCTTCATCTCGGGCACGGCATCCTTGGCATTGTCGCTGCCGGTCGCCGCGACGGCGTTGAGATAAGCCAGCGTCGAGGCATAGACGCCGGCCTGATTGCCGCTCGGCATCTTGCCGTTCATGCCGGGCCGCGCGGCGAAGCGCTTGGCGAAAGCGCGGGTGTCGTCGTTCATGTCCCAATAGAAGGCTTCCATGAGCTGCAAGCCCTGCGCGACCTTGATGCCCATGCCGTGAACGTCGTTGATGAAGAGCAGAAAGGCGACGAGCTTCTGGCCGCTCTGCTGGATGCCGAACTCGGCAGCCTGCTTCACGGCGTTGATGGTGTCGCCGCCGGCATTGGCCAGGCCGATCACCTTGGCCTTCGAGCTCTGCGCCTGCAACAGGAAGGATGCGAAGTCGGAGGTGCCGAGCGGATGCTTGGAGGAGCCCAGCACCTTGCCGCCGTGACCCTCGATGTATTTCTGCGCCTCGGCCTCGATGCCCTTGCCGAGGGCGTAATCGACCGTGAGGAAGTACCAGTCCTTGCCGCCGCGCGACATCATCGCGGCCGCCGTGGTGTTGCCGGTGGCCCAGGTGTCGTTGACCCATTGGATGGTGTTGGGCGAGCAGGCCTTGCCGGTGAGATCGGAGCTTGCGGTCGACGACGCCAGGAACGTCACCCGGCTGTCGCGCAGCAGCGTGTTGATGGAAAGACCGACCGCCGAGTTCGGCACGTCGACGATGGCATCGACGCCTTCGACATCGAGCCATTTGCGGGCGATGGCGTTGCCGACGTCGGCCTTGTTCTGGTGGTCGGCATAGACGATCTCGACCTTGATGTTCTTAGCCCCGCCGTTGAAATCCTCCGCCGCCATGCGTGCGGCTTCCACCGAGCCCATGCCGTTGGTGTCCTGGAAGATGCCGGAGATGTCGTTGAGCACGCCAATCCGCACGACATTGTCCGAGATTTCGGCGCTTGCCGCGCCGGCGACCAGGCTCGCGGCCAGCGCGAACGTCCACTTCAGATGTTTCATGTTTCCCTTCCCTGTTGATGCGTTGCCGCGCCGGTCGTTGCCGGGAGCGGTCGAAAGATCAGTTGGCTTTGCAGGTCAGACTTGCCGTTCCGGCAGCCTCACGATGAGCCCGTCGAGCTCCGGCGTGATCGTGATCTGGCAGGACAGCCGGCTGTTCGGCCGCCGCTCGCTCGCGGTGCCGTCGAGCAAAGCGTCCTCGTCGTCGGCCATCTCAGGCAGGTGCGCGAGCCAGCCTTCATCGACATAGACGTGACAGGTCGCGCACATGGCGTTGCCGCCGCATTCGGCCAGAATGCCGTCGAGGCCGTGACGGGTCGCCGCCTGCATGGCGCTCTCCTCACCTGAGGTCTCGACGCGCTGGGACTTGCCGTCGGCATGGATGAAAGTGATGGCGGGCATGAAGCTCCTCGTCAGGCCGGGGTGATGGTCACGGGCAGGCTGTCGAGCCCGCGCAGCGTGTTATTGAAGCGGCGTTTCGGCTCGCCCGTGATCTCGATTGTCGCGACACGGCGCGCCAGCGCGGTCAGCATCACCTCGCCTTCGAGGCGGGCGACGAGCTGGCCGACGCACATGTGGATGCCCGAGCCGAAGCCGACATGGCCGGAGGTGCGGCGGGTGATGTCGTAGCTGTCGGGCCGGTCCCAGCGCCTGGGATCGCGATTGGCGGCGGCGAGGAACATCAGCACCTTCTCGCCCTCGCCGATCGTGGCGCCCGAGAGCTCGACCTCGCGCGTGGTGGTCCGGAAGAAGGTCTGCACCGGGCTTTCGAACCGCACCGCCTCCTCGAAGGCGTTGCGCGCCAGCGTCGGATCATCACGCAGGCGCTGCCACTGGTCGGGAAAGCGCGCGAGGCAATAGACGGCGGCCCCGATGCCGTTGACCGTGGTGTCGAGGCCGGCCGACAGCAGCGAGCGCACCAGCAGCGGCGCCTCGGTGGCCGTGATCTCGCCATGGTCGACCCGGGCATGAATGCAGGCCCCGAAGCCGCCGGGCGCAAGGTTGTCGCGCTGGCACTGCTCGGCGACATAGGCCTGATGCGGCGCCGAGCGCGCGATCGCCTGCTGGCGCAGCTCATTCGGCGGGCCGAACGCGTTGAACACGACGCTGGCGTAGGGAATCAGATGCTCGCGTCCCTCCGGCTTCAGGCCCAGCGCATCCGGAAAGATCGAGAGCGGATAGGCCTCGGCGAGATCGGCGATCGCGTCGAAGCTGCGCTTCTCCAGCAGCGCGTCCACCCGCTGCTCCGCCGCGGCGGCGAAGCGGTCGCGCACCTGCTTCATCGCGGTCGGCGACAGCACTTTCGACAGCACGGCCCGGGTGCGGGTGTGCGCGGGCGGGTCGGCCTCGAGGATCAGGCTCGGCGGCCGCCACGGCGTCTCCTTCTTGAAGTCGGACAGGCCGACACCGCGGCTGGAGCAGAACGTCGCGGGATCGTTCAGCACCGCATGGACCTCGGCATAGCGCGCCAGGCCATAGACGTTCCATTTGTCGAGATAGACCACCGGCCCCGCCTCCCGCAGCCGCTGATGTGCGGGATATGGGTCGGCGAAGAACGTCATGTCGAACGGATCGACGTCGAGGTGCGGGACGGAAGCAGGGCCCGTCGAGGCCGGGGCGCCGGATGCGGTCATGGAAGACCTCCCTCATTTTGATCTTGTGAAAGGGCGGCGCATGCCATTAGGTCTTTGGGCCCACCGCGAGTCAGAACCCCGACATGCCCGCGCCTTCGACCAGATCCCGGCAAAAGCCTGCGCCCAATGATGCGGGGCCGACGCTCGATCTCGACCGGTACGTCCCCGCGTTCGTCACCTTCATCGCCAACAAGCTCTCGAACAGCGCGACCGCGTTCTATCAGCGCGAGTTCGGCGTCAACGTCACGGAATGGCGGATCATGTCGCTGCTGGCGATCGAGCCCGGCATTCCGGCCTCGCGCATCTGTCACGTCATCGGCTTCGACAAGGGGCCGGTGAGTCGGACGCTGGCCGGCCTCGAGAAGCGCGGCCTGGTCTCGATCCGCACCGACCCCAATGACGGCCGCACCCATTCGATCGCGCTGACGGCAAAGGGCCGCACCACGCATGACAGGGTGATCGTGGCGGCGCTCGAGCGCGAACGGCGGCTGTTGTCGTGCCTCAACAAGGACGAGCGCGAGGTGCTGATCAATCTGCTCCGCCGGCTGCACGACAATCTCGGCGCGGTCACCGGCGGCATCGGGCCCTGACGGGTCGCGCTTCAGGCGCCACCTTCCGTCACGTCCAGGCATGCGCCGACGCTTGCCGGCGGCACCGTTCGGGCCGAGCATTGTTTCCTCCAGGATCGGACGCGGCAGTTTCCCTGCCGTCATCGCTGCCTGGAATGGTTCGCACGAATTAGTTGCCTAGGCAACAAAATAATCGGCAATATATTGCGGCAGGCGGTTGGCGTAGTTGCGAGCCCGGATCTCGTGTCCCGGACGCGCCGCAGCGCGAAACGCTGCTGCGCAGAGCCGGGACCCAGCCGCCGCAGTGCATTGGGATAGATGGGCCCCGGCTCAGCAGCGCATCACACCGGACGATGCTTCGCATCGCCGGGAGTGCTGCGCTGCGTCCGGGGCACCGAGAGGAATATCCGTCGCAACAGTGTCTCAGCCGGCGCAGCCGACCCACGCGTCCGGCGCATCATCATTCAACCGCGCCACCGCGTCCGCACGCCGCGCCAGCACGGCGCGCTGGTTGATGTAGCCCTTGTCGGTGATCTCGCCGCCGTCGACCGACGGTGGCTCGGCGAGCAGCAGCGCGCGCGTGGCGTGACCAGAGGAGTTGGGGCCCTGCTGCTTCAGTCTTGCGAGGCCCTGCGCGATGGCGCGCCTGACCTTGTCATGGGCGAGCACCTCGCTCACATCGGCGGTCTCGCCCAGGCCGGCCTGGGCGCGGCAGGCCGCGACGTTGGGGAACACCAGAAAGCGCACCTCGTCGCCGCCATGGCCAGCGACCACGATGTCCTGCGCCAGCGGCGCCAGGGCAGCGATGCCGGCGACGCGCAGCGTGCCGACATTGACCCAGGTGCCGGAGTTGAGCTTGAAATCCTCGGCGACGCGGCCGTCGAAGAACAGGCCGCGCTCCGGCCGCGCATCGTCGGCGAGCTTGACGGCATCGCCGATCAGGTAAAAGCCCTCGTCGTCGAAGGCCTGCCGGGTCAGCTCCGGCGCCTTCCAATAGCCCGGCGTGACGTTGGGACCGCGCACGCGCACCTCCAGCTTGTCGCCGGAGGTGACGAGCTTCAATTCGGTGCCGGGAATGGGCACGCCGATATTGCCGGAGCGCTGGGCGAGGAAATGACAGTCGGTCGCCAGCGGCGACGTTTCCGTCGAGCCCCAGGCCGAAACCATCGGCAGCGCGCGGCCGACGGTCTTGATCGAAAGTTCCTCGAGCGCGTCCCAGAGATTCTGCGGCAGAGCGGCGCCGGCATAGAAGGCGAATTTCACCTCGCCGAAGAAGCGGCGGCGCAGCTCCTCGTCGCCGCGCAGCGCCGCGATCAGCATGTCGAAGCCGCGCGGCACGTTGAAATAGACCGTCGGCATCACACTGTTCAAATTGGCCAACGAGGTCGCGAACAGCCCAGGCGCGGGCTTGCCGCCGTCGATGTAGAGCGAGCCGCCGTTGCGCAGCACGAGATTGAAATTGTGGTTGGCGCCGAAAGTATGGCTCCAGGGCAGCCAGTCCAGGATGACGAGATCGCCGCGCGTCTGCTCGAGAAACGTCCAGGTCTGCGCCTTGGCCTGCTGGCTCGAGGTCAGCATGCGCTGGGTGTTGATGACGGCTTTCGGCGTGCCGGTCGAGCCTGACGTGAACAGGAACTTTGCGATCGTGTCCGGTGTCACCGCGGCGAAGGCAGTTGCGACGTCGGGGCTCTCCGGCGTTGCCGCGACGGCGCGGAAAGCGAGCGCGCCGGCGTCATCCTCATTGCCGCTGATGATCTGCGCATCGTGCAGCGGCGCGATAGCGGCCAGCGCGGCCGCGAAGGCCCTGGTCGCAGAGACGTAGATCGCGCCCGGCTCGAGCAGCGCGATCATGCTCTTGAGCTTCTCGAAATCCCGGGACATCAGCGAATAGGCGGGCGAGATCGCGGCCGAGGGCACGCCGACATGCTGGGCGGCGAGCGCGAGCAGCGCGTGATCGATGCTGTTGTCGGAGAGGATCGCGAGCGGGCGTTCCGCGCTGAGGCCCTGCGCCAGGATCCAGGACGCGGCCGCGCGCACCTGGCGCAGCGCCTGCGCATAGGTGACGGTGATCCAGGGCGCTTCGACATTGCCGCGCTCGGCGAGGAAGATCGCATCCGGCGTCTGCCGCGCAAAATGCTCCAGCCAGTCGCCGACGCAGCGCGCGCTATCGCCGAGCGGTTCGGGCGATCGCAACACGATGCTGCCGTCGGCGCGATGCTCTGCGACCGTCCGCGGGCTTGCGAACAGGCCCGCAACGTCACCACGTGGGGCGACTGTCATATGGGTCTCCTCCCTCCGTCCGGATACGGATCGGCCGCAACCTCGTTCGGGCTGCTTTGGGCATAATGTTGGGCATGACAATTGTTGTCGTCAACAACAATCTTTCGCTTACGGCCCTGGCGCGCTAAGGTTGCCGCACGGGAGACACGATGTGACAGCCAGCGCCCCCCAGACTGCCCCACGCAAGCGCGCCGGCAATGGCGCGACGCCTCGCGATGCCGCCGACGACATCGGGCTCGATGCGCTGGTCGGGCACGCCGGCTATGCGGTGCGGCGCTTCCAGATCTGGATTTTCCAGGACTTCATCAAGACGCTTCGCGCGGTCGACATCAGGCCGACGCAATATTCGGTGCTGACGCTGATCGGCGCCAATCCGGGCCTGTCGCAGATGGCGGTGGCCAAGCGTCTCGGCATCGAGCGCGCCCGGCTGGTGCACCTGCTCGACAGCCTTGAGCAGCGCAAGTACCTCAAGCGGATCAAGTCGAAGGCGGACCGCCGATCCCACGCGCTGCACCTCACCGCGCAGGGCGAGACGGCGCTGGCGAAATTCAAGCGGCTCGCGGCTGAGCACGAGCGGCACGTCGAAGAGAAGATCGGCAAGGAAAACCGGGCGCAGCTGCTCCGGATCCTCGCTGGCTTCACCTGATCCCCACTGCCCATGATTTGAGCAGATGCCTGTCGAAGGGCGGTGACGCCGGCGCCGATGCGCTTGACGAAATACCTCATAAGCATCTGATCACACGATAATTTTCTAGATCGATAGCGCCGTCCCGCCATTGTACACAATGGCACATCGCTTGCTTCGTGGCGGTGAGGATAGATTGCCGGAGTTTTGTCGCCATGGGGGCTGAGCAGCCTGAAACGATCGCCGCGATTGTGGCCGCGCATCGCGCCGGCACGCTGACGCCGGCAGAGACGGTCGCGCGGACCTATCAGCGCATTCGCGATCACGGCGATCCCGCCATCTTCATCAGCCTGCGCGACGAGAAGGATGCGGTCGTGGAGGCCGAGAGGCTCGCCGCGCGCGCGGATGCCGCCGGCCTGCCGCTGTACGGCGTGCCGGTCGCGGTGAAGGACAATATCGACGCGCTGGGCTTTGCGACCACCGCGGCCTGCCCCGCCTTCTCCACCGCGCCGACACATGATGCGACCGCGGTGGCGAGGCTGCGCGCTGCCGGTGCCATCATCATCGGCAAGACCAATCTCGACCAGTTCGCGACCGGCCTCGTCGGCGTACGCTCACCCTACGGCATTCCCCGGAATTCGGTGCGCGACGATCTCATTCCCGGCGGTTCGAGCTCCGGCTCCGCCGTGGCGGTCGGCGCCGGCCTCGTGCCGCTGTCGCTCGGCACCGATACTGCCGGCTCGGGGCGGGTGCCGGCGATGCTCAACAACATCGTCGGGCTGAAGCCAAGCCTCGGCATGATCTCGAATGCAGGCCTCGTGCCCGCCTGCCGCACCCTCGACTGCATCTCGGTATTCGCTCTGACGGTGGATGATGCTGCGCTCGCCCTGTCGGTGATGGCGGGACCGGACCCGGCCGATCCCTTCTCACGCGACCGGCCGCTTGGCGCGATGACGCCGCTCCCGGCAGATCTGCGCCTCGGCGTGCCGCGCAACGGACAGCTGATCTTCTTCGGCGACAAGGATGCCGAGACTGCCTACGCCGAGGCGCTGAAGCGCTGGACCGCGCTCGGCGCAACGCTGGTCGAGTTCGACCTCGAGCCGTTCTACGAGACGGCGCGGCTGCTCTATGAGGGCCCTTGGGTCGCCGAGCGCTATCTCGTGATCAAGGATCTGCTCGCCTCCGCGCCCGATGCGATCCATCCCGTGACGCGCGAGATCACCGCGGCCGGCGCGCGGCTGACGGCGGCCGAGACCTTTTCGGCGCTGTACCGCCTGCAAGGCCTGCGCAGGATCGCCGAGCGCACCTTCGCCAATATCGACGCGCTGGTGCTGCCGACGGCGCCGACGGCCTATACGACCGCGCAGGTGCTCGCCAATCCGATCGAGCTCAACAGCCGGCTCGGCACTTACACCAATTTCGTCAACCTGCTCGACCTCTGCGGCCTGGCGCTGCCGGCGTCGATGCGCGCCGACGGCATTCCGTTCGGCATCACGCTGCTCGCCCCCGCGGGGCATGACGCGCTGCTCGCGAGCATCGGCCGCGTCTTCCATGCGAATACCAAGCTCGATCTCGGCGCAAAGGGTGCGGCGCAAGCACCGCTCGCGCCGCTGCCGGCAAGCCGCAGTGAGGACATCCCGATCGCCGTGGTCGGCGCGCATCTGTCCGGCATGGTGCTGAATGGCGAGTTGAAAGCGCTGAACGGACGCCTGATCGAGGCAACCAGGACTGCGGCCGATTACAAGCTCTACGCGCTCAAGACCACCCCGCCGAAGCCCGGCATGCTGCGCGTCGCCGCCGGCACGGGCGCGGCGATCGAGCTGGAGATCTGGTCGCTGTCGCCAGCCGCCTTCGGCCAATTCGTCAACGCGATTCCGTCGCCGATGGCGATCGGCACGGTGCGCCTTGCCGATGGCCGCAGCGTGAAGGGATTTCTGGTCGAGCCGGAGGTGCTGGGCGATGCGCGTGATATCACGGCTTATGGGGGATGGCGCGCATATATGAAGGAAGCCACCAAGGCGTAGGTGTCGTAGGATGGGCAAAGGCGTGCTCTTTGCGCGCCGTGCCCACCTTCACCAAATCGTGGGCACGCTTCGCTTTGCCCACCCTGTACCCTTCTAGCGTTCGGAGGCCAGTCAGTTGGTGTAAGCTGGTCGGCCGGGCCGATCCGCCGGGAGCCGCCTTGCCCACCTGTGCCTTGAGCACCGACGTAGGACCCGCGCCGAAAATTGTGCCATTATGGTCGGTGGTGAGCGTGGCTGTCGATGCTTGCATCTGACTCTCCGTGGGTTCGAGTGTGGAAACCCAAACCTACCGGAAAGGCCACGCTCACCGCCCATGGAATCTACGAGATCTCATCAATCTATCGCTCGTGCACGCTATCGTAGAGTGGGCAAAGCGAAGCGTGCCCACGTCTTTGCCTGAGAAGATCACAAATGTCCTGATATCGGCGCGCGTCAGGCAGCATGTTCTCCTTCGCCCTTTCATCGCTAGGTGGAGCAGGGCACTCTTCCTCTGGAAAGAGCGGAGCATGCGCGGCATCTTCGGACAATTCGCGAGTAATCGTGGGCACGGCGCTTCGCGCCTTTGCCCACCCTACGAGATCTCATCAGTCCATCGCTCGTGCACGCCATCGTAGGGTGGGCAAAGCGGAGCGTGCCCACGTCTTTGCCTGAGAAGATCACAAATGTCCTGATATCGGCGCGCGTCAGGCAGCATGTTCTCCTTCGCCCCTTCATCGCTAGGTGGAGCAGGGCACTCTTCCTCTGGAAAGAGCGGAGCATGCGCGGCATCGTCGGACAATTCGGCGAGTGATCGTGGGCACGGCGCGCGAAGAGCGCGCCTTTGCCCACCCTACGGGATCTCATCAATCCATCGCTCATGCGTGCTCGACTACGACACCTTCACGCCGTCGATCGCGACGACGCGCAAGCTCGGCTTCAGCGTCTCGTCGAGCTGCGTCTTCAATTCGTGAACCCGCGGATCGCTCGATCGTGCGGCGCACACGCCGTATTGACGGACCGATTTCGTCAGGGCGCGCCGCGCCTCCGGCGTCCGCGTCAATTCGGGCTGTGCCAGCCGCAACACGATCGCCGCGAGATTCACCAGCATCTCGTCGAGCGCGACGTCGATGGTCGCCGGATTCCGCATCGCTCACTCTCCTCGATCGGGCAACGGCGGGTCCAGACATGCGTTCCAGACGGAGGCGGACATGGCTAACGCTTCGTAAACGTCTTGTTCTCGCCGCTCGGCGCGTTAGGCTGGCGGCCAAACAAGGAAGATCAGGGGGAGGCACCATCATGGATCGACGCGATCTCCTGCGCGCCGCCGCAGCATTGCCGTTGTTGCGCATTGCCTGGCCTGCTCCGGCCTTCGCGCAAGCCTATCCGGCGCGCAACTTCACCATGATCGTGCCGTTTCCGGCCGGAGGTCAGGCCGATCTCGCGGCGCGTCCGGTGGCGATGGCGCTGGAGCGGATCCTGGGCAAGCCCGTGATCGTCGACAACCGGGCCGGCGGCGGCGGCGGTTCGGTCGGCAATGCCGCGGCGGCGCGCGCGGAGCCCGACGGCTACACGCTGCTGATGACGCTGTCCTCGCTCGCGGTGCTGCCCGAGGCCGACCGGCTGTTCGACCGTCCCGCCGCCTACGAGGTCTCGCAGTTCATGCCGATCGCGCGGGTGCTCGCCGATCCCACGCTGCTGGCGGTGCCGGCGTCGGCCCCGTGGAAGACGGCGCAGGATTTCGTCGAGGATGCGAAGCGGCGCCCCGGCCAGATCCCCTACGGCTCGTCGGGGCCGTACGGCACGCTGCATGTGGCGATGGAGATGTTCGCATGCAGCGCCGGCATCAAGCTGCTGCACGTGCCGTTCCGCGGCGCAGGTCCCGCGCTCACCGCGATCCTCGGTGGCACCGTGCAGGCGATCGCCGCAGCGCCGGGGACGTTGAAGCCGCAGGTCGACGACGGCAAGCTGCGCGTGCTCGGCAATTGCGGCGCGCAGCGCATCGCGAGCTTTCCCGACCTGCCGACCTTCCAGGAGCTCGGCTACAAGGATGTCGAGTTTTACATCTGGGCCGGGCTGTTCGCACAGAGCTCACTTCCCGCGCCGATCGCGACCCGTCTGCGCGAGGCGATGGCGCAGGTGATGGCGAGTCCCGACGTGCTCAAGGTGTTCGAAACATCGGGCAGCCTCGTCGCCTATCAGGACGCACCCGCCTTCGCGCAGTTCGTCGCCGCGGACAGCGCGCGGCTGATCGCGGCGGTGAAGAAGATCGGCAAGGTGGAATAGGTTCCGAACCTGTTTTCACATTTTGTTGTTGGTCCAGAACCGGCTGCCGCCTCATTGATTGTTGAAAGTCGATGGCAACGCAGAAGGATCGGGACATGCGAACAGAGCGGATTGCGCTGGGTATGGCGCTCGCGATCGGCGGCATCCTCGCGCAGAGCGCGGCTTCCGCGCAAGAATACCGCGGCACGATGGAGCAGCAGATGGCCTGCACGCCGGATGTGTGGCGTCTGTGCAGCGACCAGATTCCGGACGTCGGCCGCATCACGGCCTGTCTGCAGCAGAACACACCGCAGCTCTCGAGCGGCTGCCGTGCCGTGTTCCAGGCCAACAACCAGATGCCGCCGCAGCAGCAGGTTCCGCGGGGTCGCGCCGCGCCGCCGCGCTACAATGCTCCGCCGCCCCCAGCTCCGCCGGCGCAGCCGGGTCCCTATGATGATGACGAATAGACTCGTGAAAGCTTGATCGGGAAACCGCGCGCGGCACGGGCCCGGATCCGGCCGCGCCGCCTCGTTCAGCGCTCTGTCCTGCTGTCCGATTCCGGTCGGTTTCCGAGCACCATCCGCATCACCATTCCGAAGAGAATGGCTGCCACAGGCCAATGGAACCAGATCGTACGGCTGGTGAGCAGATTGATCGCAATCAGTAAGGCCGACACCGTGAGGGCCGCTGCAACCGGGCGGGGCAGCCTTGCGAGCCAGGTCGAGACGACATTCGTCGCCGAAGTTGGCATACCCCTGTTTTCCATCCGCGCAGCGCGCGCACGCTCTGAGGGAGCCGCGCTCGCCTCGGTCGGGAAGCTCTGTTGTGCGGCTCGGCCGCCCAGGGTCAGGCGATAACTGGTCAGGGGAGCGATGTTCTTCATCGGGCGCTGGCCGAGACAGTCGAAGCCAACGGACAATTTGTTGTGGACCTGATCGTAGACGGAGCTCGAGATCACGACGCCGCCGGGCTCGGCGAGCTCCTGCAGCCGGGCCGCGATATTGACCCCGTCGCCATAGATGTCGGAGCCGTCCACCATCACGTCGCCGAGGTTGATGCCGATGCGAAACTGCATCGGGCTGGCCTGCGGCGCGTCCGAAGCCTGACTGGAAATTTCCTGCTGAATCTCGACCGCGCATTGCACGGCTTCGACGACGCTGGCGAACTCGGCGATCACCGCATCGCCCCAGGTATTGACGATGCGGCCGTCATGGCGCTCGACCAATCGCGCAATCGCCGCGCGGTAGCGGCGCAGCGTCTCCAACGTTCCGGTCTCGTCCGCTTCCATGAGGCGGGAATAGCCGTACACGTCAGCGCACAGCACGGTGGTCAGTCGTCGTTTCACCTTGTCGTCGGCCATGGTCGCCATGCTAGCCTCCCTGGCCGGCAAATGCATCAGGCATCCTGTCCGCTGCCGCCGTTCGCCCTGACCTCGCAGACATCGACCCATTCGGCCGCGGTGAGCTCGGCCATCCGCTCCGGCGTGATGCGCACGGCGCTGTGGGTCGAGCCTGCGGCCGGCACCACGACGTCGAATGCCTTCAGGGAGACGTCGCAATAGACCGGCAGCGGCGACTTCAGCCCGAACGGACAGACGCCGCCGACCTCGTGGCCGGTGATGGCGGCGACTTCCTCCAGCCCCAGCATCTTCGGCTTGCCGCCGAACTGCGCCTTGACCTTCTTGTTGTCCATCCGCGAGGTGCCGGCGGCCACGATCAGGATCACGCGTTCGCCGACGCGCAAGCTCAGGGTCTTGGCGATCATGCCGGGCTCGACGCCATAGGCTTCGGCGGCGAGCGGCACCGTGGCCGAGCTGATCGGCGATTCCATCACGGTGATGTCGGGGGCTTTTTCGGCGAAGAAGGCGCGAACGGATTCCAGGCTCATTCCAGTCAGCTCATTCCAGGCTTGCGGGCGGTTGGCGATGCTAAGCGATTCCCGGCAACTCAGAGAGCGAACGGACACGGTGGTCCGGTGCAAAGCCAAGCTCGTCCATCTGGGTGCGGATCGCCTTGAACATCGTCAGCGGTGCCACGAGTTCGGTCTCGACGCAAGCCAGCGCCATGGCTTCCGGCGTCACCCGCTCGATCCAGGCGACGTTGAGCCCGAACGACTTTGCCCCCGCCGCGTCCCAGGGATTGGAGGACACGAACAGAACCTCGTTCGGCGCGGTCCCGAGCACTTCCCCGATCAGCTCGTAGGCCGCCGGGCTCGGCTTGAAGATCTTCTTGGCGTCGACGCTGATGGTGGCATCGAGCAGGCGGTCGAGCCCGGAATTGCGCACCAGCGCATTCAGCATGTCCGGGCTGCCATTGGAGAGGATGGCCAGTCGCCGCGGCTTCAAGGCGGTGAGCGCGGCGGCTGCATCCGGATAGAGATCGAGATGCAGATATTTCTCGATCACCCGCTCGAACGCCTCGCTCTCATAGGCCAGTCCCAGCATCCGAAGCGTATAGGCGAGGGAGTCGCGGGTGACCGCGGCAAAATCCTGGTAGCGTCCCATCAGCGAGCGCAGCCAGGTGTATTCGAGCTGCTTGATGCGCCAGACCTGCGTGATGATCGCGCCATAGCCCGGAAACGCATCCTCGGTGACGTCGGCGACCGACTGGATGTCGTACAGCGTCCCGTAGGCGTCGAACACGACGGCTTTGATGCTCATGGGCTGTCCTTCCAGGCAGGTGTGGTCACAAGAACTCGGCTCGGGGGAGCGTGGAGTATCGTCAGCTTACCAGAGCAAAGCGGAAGTCTGCCACTGCAAGAGCGAACTGCGGCTTGTGACCCGAAGCGGACATCGTGAACACTGCCGATAACGTTCATGCAGTATTCTTTGACCATTCTGAGAGCCAGGAGCACGCCACGGCCGCGACTGCTCCAATAAGACCCATTCTGTAATCAAAAGGGAGCGGGTGCTCTGCGAAATAGTTGTTTAGAGCCAAGAGGTACGTTGCGAGGTATCCAATCACACCCGTTGCAAACCACCGTCCAACAGACATGACTCCGCTGCGTTCAAGCGCTAGATCGGCCACCGCCGCAATAAGAGCGGGGCCCAAGCCGAATATGAACGCAAAGGGCAAAAACAAGAGGAACCCAACACCAAAGATCACACTCATGCCCTTCAATCCATCAGACATGATCAACATGACGACGTATCCCAAGATAGGACCGACTATCAAAAAAATGGAAAAGCGCTTCATACGTGAGTCCGTACTGCAACAGGCGTTCGCAGTCTATGTCATGACGAAATCCCGCAGCGGGCTTTCCACTTCGATGGATAGGGGACAATGAACATTGACAATCAAACATGACGAGATCGACGTTCTTCCTCGAAGCTAAGGCGCATCTGCTCATGGCGCCATAGCCGACCAGATTTGCTCAACCTGAGTTCTTCGTGTTTTGACCCAAGGCGGACATCATCTGTTCAACTTCTCAGAATTGGATTAGGTTATCACTGCAACCTGTCGGTGTGGAGTGTAGATGAAATCTGTCAAGCGAAGTCTGGCTCTTGTCACTGCGATGTTGAGCGCAAGCATTGGCAGTCTGCCGCATTCTGCGGCGACGGAGAACAACACGCCTGTTGCGTATTTTTCAGAGGAGACGCCAGACAATCTCTCGGAGGCGCTGAACAATTTACCTCCCGATGGTAAGGATGTTGTCGTTGCGAAAGTTCGCTTGCAGGTACCCCCAATATGGATGGGCGGCCGTCACTGCGAGGGTTGTACCAACGATATATGGTTCACCCGTCTGAAGATCACTGAGGTTCTCAGAGGCAAAGCTGAAACCGGGCAGATGCTCGACGTTCTCCTAGGCCAGCGTAGCGAACACCGAAGGTACATCGCCCTTCCTTGTACGCCCCATCAACGCAGTCTTGAGTACACCGTGACCATCTATTCAGCGGACGATGGCAAACATCGGCTCGCTTCATTCCCGATCAGCAAATCTCGATATGATGGATTCTCCGCTGAGTGCCTTGCATATGAACGCGAGCGATCAAAGTCAGGATTTCGCGATTAGCGCGTGGGTCCGCTTCTGGCCCGGTGGCGAAGGCCCGTGTGGCTCAGATATGGTCTGCTGATCGGGGTAGACCGGAAGTGGCACGGCGCCAGGCAAACCGGCGCTGTTGACCCATAGCGGATTTGAGAGTGCGCGCTAATTGCGACCGTTCCAATGGCCCGTTCACGGATTGAACCACCCACGACGAGCGAGATCGACGCAGAACATTTACTTTGTGAGTACCAATTGCTGTGCACTGATCCAGGTCAACGAGCGCAATCGAAAGAAGTGACGATGTGGTACATCATTTGGTGCAACGCATTTGCATTTGCGTTTGCTGCTTTTGTTTTTCCACTTCTGGGTCGCAATCATCCAGTCTTGACCTGGGGCCTCGCGATCGGCGCTAATATCCCAGCGGTCTTCTTTCTCGCTTATCTTGATTTTTGGACCGCCAATTGGGCCAAGGCGCTTATTGCCGGTCTTCTCGTATTTTTCGGCTTTGGTGGCCTTGGCATTGGGGCGTTGGTAGGGCTCGCCATAGCGAGCTTCTTCGGGGACAGCATCGCACGGAGGTTTCATTCGATCCTACAAAAGATCGAGGAAGCTCGTGGATAATGCAGCAAGTTGCCCCTTTTCTGATATTGGCCCAAGCCGGACTCACGGCCAGTCCCGCCACTTCGCTGCAATCAGGGGCGGAGCAGACCTCGGACGAAGAGCAGCGCAAGCTAGGCACGCGGCGAACGTTCTCGCCGCGTCCAGGTCGCCCGCTCGGCGAACACCCGGCTGACTTCCGCCATGTGCTCCGTGCCCCATGAGCAGAGCGGCACGAGGGCCTGGGCGAGGCTGTGCCCCAGAGGCGTGAGGCTGTAGTCCACCCGCGGCGGCACCTCCTTGTAGTCGGTGCGCTTCACCAGGCCGTCGGCCTCCAATTCCTTGAGCTGCTGGATCAGCACCTTGTCGCTGACGTCGCGTATGGCGCGGCGGAGCTCGCCATAGCGGGTCGGGCCGTCCTGGGCGACGAAGTACAGGATCAGCGGCTTCCACTTGCCCGCGATGACCCGCAGGGTGGCATCCAGCCCGCAGGTGAATCCGGGCAGATTCGGCGTGCAACGCTGAACGGTTGAAGGCGTCTGGGTCGGCGGAAAGGTCGGGTCTGACATTTTTGGGTACTTACCTAAAGGTGCATACTTGTCGATAGGTGGGTACGCCGCCAGCTCAGTGCAACCTCAGTGAAGGAGCACATCATGAGCAGACTACAAGGCAAGACGGCAGTGGTGACCGGCGGTGGCACCGGCATCGGGTTTGGCGCGGCGAAGCGGTTCATCGACGAAGGCGCCTTCGTCTACATTTTCGCGCGGCGGCAGGAGCAGCTCGACGCCGCCGTGACGAAGCTCGGATCCCAGGCGCGCGCCGTCAGGGGTTCGGTGACCGATCTGTCCGATCTGGACCGGCTCTACGAGACAGTCAGGAAGGAACGAGGTACGCTCGACGTTCTCTTCGCCAATGCGGGGACCGGGCTGTTCGCCCCGCTCGGCGAGATCACGGTCGAGCACTACGATCATATCTTCGACGTCAACGTGAAAGGGCTGGTGTTCACCGTGCAGAAGGCTCTGCCGCTGATGACGAAGGGCGCCTCGATCATCCTGACCGGCTCGAGCACGGGCGTGATGGGGACGCCGCAGTTCAGCATCTACAGCGCGACCAAGGCCGCGATCCGCAATCTGGCGCGCAGTTGGGCGCAGGACCTGCGCGGCACCGGCATCCGCGTCAACGTGTTGTCGCCGGGGCCGACCAAGACCGAGCTGGCGCTCGAGATCGTCGGCGAGGAAGCATTCGACGCGCTCGGCAGCAGCACGCCGATCGGGCGGGTCGGCGATCCCTCCGAGACGGGCGCGGTGGCCGCGTTCCTGGCGTCGTCGGACAGCAGCTTCATGACCGGCGGCGAGGTCTTCGTGGACGGAGGCCTGGCGCAGGTGTGAGGTTTTGAGGGCTTCGATCGGGGATCGAGGCCCTCAATGCCCTGATTCAGAATGGTCGGCTTTCATCTTGCCTCATGGGGCGACCGGTGCCAGCGTCTTCCCGTCGATGAACTGCCGGAGTCCCTTGACCCAGATCAAACATCCGACGGTGCCGAAAATTAGCGTTTCGAGGCGCCGCCATGCCTGACTGAAACCCTCCCGGACACCGATGCCCTTTCCTGAGTGCCCGAAGCTCTTGCGAATGCGAAAGCGGGTCCCAGGCCCGCTCGCCGGCGCACTGTTCCGGATCCTCGCACTTGTGCCGTTCTGGATTGCGCCTGCGCAAGTTCACGCCCTCGAAAAGGTGTCTTTGCAGCTCAAATGGCTGCACCAGTTCCAGTTCGCCGGCTATTACGTTGCTCTCGAGAAGGGCTTCTATCGGGATGCCGGGCTTGAAGTCGAGATCAGACCAGGCGGCCCCGGCATCGATGCGACGATTGACGTCGGCTCGGGCAAGGCCGATTTCGGCGTATGCATGACCGGCGTCCTGCTGCCCCAACCCGGCCTCGCAAAGCTGACGGTGCTGGGCGTGATCTTTCAGCACTCCGCCGCGAACATTCTCGTGCCCAGCCGCGCCCGCATCAACGCCCCTTCGGAACTCACCGGCCGCCGCCTGATGGACGCGTCGGGCAGCGAGGATCTCGCCGCCATGCTCAAGCAGCAAGGCGTGGAGTACGCCGCGCTGCCGCGCGTCGAGCACACCGGCAACCCGCTCGACCTGGTGGCCGGCAAGGCGGATGCGATGGTGTCATATGTGACCAACGAGCCGTTCGTGCTCGAGCAGAACGGCATTCCCTACCGCTCGTTCACGCCGAGAACGTTCGGCTTCGACTTCTATGGCGACAATCTTTGCACCACTGAAGAGCTGTCGCGCCGCAAGCCGGAGATGGTGCGAGCGTTTCTCGCCGCGAGCCTGAAGGGCTGGGAGCAGGCCCTCGCCGAGAAGCAGGAGACGGTCGAGTTGATCCTGCGCAACTATCCGGTGATCAAGTCGCGCGAGGCTCTGATGTTCGAGGCCGTGCGGACCGAGGCGCTGATCCAGCCGGGATTGATCAAGCTCGGCAGCCAGACGGCCGAGCGCTGGAGGGCCATCGCAAAGATCTACCAGGATCTCGGCCTGCTTCCAAAAGGCAGGTTGCCGGCTCCGCCATTTCACGAGCCTCTATCCGACAGGCTGGATCGCTGGATGACTCTCGCCGCAATCGGCGCGATTCCGGTGTTGACCATCGCCGGGGCGCTTGTCGTGTATCGCCGGTTTGCCCGGTCGAAGTCCAGGCAATTGCGCTTGAGTCTCGTGATGGCCGGCTTGTTCGTCTGCCTCAGCATCCCGATTCTCATCTTTATTCTGGGCTTCAACCACCAGAAGAACAGCGAGGCGATCGTCTCGCTGCTGAAGGAGCAGACCGAGAAATCCCGCTTCGCCACGATCGAGAGCATCGAGAACCTGATGCGCGGCGTCAACGGCATGCTCGGGCTGCTCTCCGAAGCAGTGGCGGCGCAGCCTTCCTTCTTCCGAACGGAGGACAGTCGGGATGCGCTCTACCGTGTTCTCACCTCGTCGAGCCAGATTGATGCCGCTTACGTCAGCTTCGAGGACGGCTATCATCGCGTCGTGACGCGCGTCGACGCGGATCGCAAACGGTCGGACAAGCAGATACCGGCAGACGCCAACTGGCATTCGAGCTTCGTCGACCCGTTCTCCCTGGGAAGTGACCGGAAGCGACACCGTACGTTCTACGATATATGGCCGCACGCGATCGCGGCCTATGATGCACCATCCTCGCTCGACGTGCGGACTCTCCCGGGCTACGGCGCTGCGCGCGAGTCCAGAGCGCTCTACGTCACGGCGCCCTCCATCAACCCGGATACCGGTTATCCCATCATCTCGGCACGCTACCCGATCTACCGCGGAGACGGCCAATTCCTCGGCTGCGCGTCCGTCAACATCACTTTCGACGTCCTCTCGCGGTACCTCGCCAAGCAGCGGCCAAGCATCAACAGCATGACGATCATCGCCGATCCCAATGACGGCAAGGTCGTTGCCTCGTCGGAGCGCGAGAAGGTGATCAGCCTTGCGACCGGCTCGCTGCAGATCGCGACGCTGGCGAATATCGATGATCCCGACGTCCGTGAGGCCTACCGCCTGCACATCGAAACCAACCGGGACGACTTCGTGTTCAACTCCCGCAGGGACGGCCGCGAGATCAGCGCCTCGTTCGCCCGGTTTCCCGAAAGCTTCGGCAGCCCCTGGCAGTCGGTCATCCTGACGCCGACGGACGATTTCGTCGGGCAGTTGCGCGAGACGAACCAGAAGATCGTCCTCACGATCGTCGTTCTGACAGCGGTCGAGCTGATGCTCATTTTCCTGCTGGCGCGGCGGTTGACCCGTCCGCTGGAGAAGGTCACGCGCGAGTTGGAGGCGATCGAGGATCTCTCCTTCGAGAAGCGGAGTGCAACCTCCTCGAGGATCAAGGAGATCGCCCAGTTGCAGAGCGCGGCAACGCTGCTGCGGAGCTCACTGCAATCCTTCTCGTCCTTCGTTCCGGTCGAGGTGGTGAAGGGATTGGTCAAATCCGGCGTCCCCCTGGAACTCGGCGTAGAGCGCCGTTGCCTGACGATATTCTTCTCCGACATAGAGAACTTCTCGAGCCTCGCCGAGCAGAAGGACTCCGACGTCTTGCTGCAGCAGATGTCCGGCTATTTCGACGCCGTGTCCCGCGCGATCGGCGAAGAAGAGGGTACCGTGGACAAGTTCATCGGCGACGGAGTGATGGCATTCTGGGGCGCGCCTGCCGTGATGGCCGAGCCGGCCTTGAAAGCATGCCGTGGCGCGCTCCGCTCCCTGCGCCGGATCGAAGGGCTCAACGCAGGCTGGGTCGCGCAGGGGCTCCCGCCCTTTCGTGTGCGAATCGGCTTGAATACCGGCGAGGTGTTGGTGGGGAATGTCGGGTCGGCCGAACGTTTCAGCTATACGGCAATGGGTGATGGCGTGAATGTCGCTTCACGGCTGGAAGGGCTCAACAAGCAGTTCGGGACGAACATCTGCGTGAGCGAAAGCGTCGTCCGCGCGGCGGGTGAGGCCATCCTGGTGCGGCCGCTTCGCCGAGTGACCGTCAAGGGACGCGAGCAGCGCTTCATGATCTACGAATTGCTCGGCATCGCCGGAGCCGACGATCCCGAACTGAGCCCGCCGATGGACGCTGCCGAGCGGATCCAATTGACGTCGAAGGCGTCCGCCCTGTTTGAGGCTGGCAAGTTCGGCGACGCCATGACCGCCTATCAAGTGCTGCTCAAGCGATGTCCCGACGACCCAGTGGCCAAGGCGATGCTTTCGGCGCCCGAATTGCTTGCCGAAGCGCCCTTAGGACTGCCGGAGATTCAGCACGGCATGAACGATGCGGGATGATTGGTTGGCGACCGTCAAGTCGATGCTTTGCGCATGAGGGCTGCGGTGACCCGCGGCCCTCGCTGCGTTGCGGTGATCGAGGAGCGACTAGATCCCCAGCAGCTTCCTTGCGTTGGCCTTCAGCACCTTCGGCCGGATCTCGTCGCGGATGTCGATCTTGGCGAAATCCGACAGCCAGCGGTCGGGCGTGATCACGGGCCAGTCCGAGCCGAACAGCATCTTGTCCTGCAGGATCGAGTTGATGTAGCGCACCAGGATCGGCGGAAAGTATTTCGGCGACCAGCCGGAGAGGTCGATATAGACGTTGGGCTTGTGGGTCGCGACCGACAGCGCCTCTTCCTGCCAGGGGAAGGAGGGGTGCGCGAGGATGATCTTGAGGTCGGGGAAATCGGCCGCGACGTCGTCCATGTACATCGGGTTGGAATATTTCAGCCGCATCCCCATGCCGCCGGGCATGCCCGAGCCGACGCCGGTCTGGCCGGTGTGAAACAGCGCGATGGCGCCGCCATTGTTGATCTCTTCGTAGAGCGGATAGGCCATGCGGTCGTTGGCGTAGAAGCCCTGCATGGTCGGATGGAATTTGAAGCCGCGCACGCCGTATTCCTCGATCAGCTTGCGCGCCTCGCGCGCCCCGAGCTTGCCCTTGTGCGGGTCGATCGAGACGAAGGGGATGAGGACGTCGAGATGATCGGAGGCGACCTCCAGCATCTCGTAATTGTTGTAGCGGCGGAAGCCGGTCTCGCGCTCGGCATCGACGGGGAAGATCACCGCGGCGATGTTCTTGGAGCGGTAATAGGCCGCGGTCTCCGGCACCGTCGGCGGATGCTTGTTCGGCGACTTGAAATACTCCGCCATCTGCGCCTGGAAGTCGTCATAGCCGTCGTCGGGATGGCAGCCGCAGGGCTCCTCGGCGTGGGTATGGATGTCGATGGCGACGACCTTCTCGATATCAGGCAGCTTCAGCTTCGGCATGGGTGTCCTCCCGACGGGTTGCCGAATTGATTATATGATATAACGAATTTGGCAAGGCATCGTGGAAAGGTCCTGATTGGCCTGGTGATAAATCCGGCCGATCCGGCCGCTTTGACCGTGCATGGGGTTGTTTTCGAGAATTTGCCAGGCCGGAAGGCGGCAGTGAACATTGACATCACCTGCCGCCATGCCTTAAGAACCGCCCCGTCCCGGGCGGTCGTCCGCCAGCGGGAAAAATCTCATTTTGCCACATTCGCGCGTGCCGCAACGGTAGTGCCGAACACGGCCTTTCGAACGTTCAGGATTCCGCCATGAAGGTCCGTAACTCGCTGAAATCGCTGCGCGGTCGCCATCGCGCCAACCGCCTGGTCCGCCGCAAGGGCCGGGTCTATGTGATCAACAAGGTGCAGCGCCGCTTCAAGGCGCGCCAGGGTTGATCTGCCAAGGCTGATCTCAAGGCTGATATCAGTCCGGCCGGACGCTCTCGCGTTCCCGCAACACCACTGCTCACACGAGTTTGACGCCGCCTTTGCTTTGCAAGGGCGGCTTTGCGCGTTTAGACTTTCACCATGGCAGTGAGATTCCCGCATTCGCGCACTTTGTGTCTGGCTCTTGTGCTGGGAACCGTCGGGCTCGCTCCGGCGCTGGCGCAGCAGATCGAGCCGCCGAGTCCGCCCGGCAAGCAGAAGAAGCTGCCGGAGGCGCCGGCCAAGCTGCCCAAGGTCGACCGCACCAAGAATCTCGATTTCCTGTTCGGCGCGCTGAAGGCGGCGCCCGACGAGGTCAGCGCCAAGCATGTCGAAGCGCGGATCTGGGCGATCTGGCTCCAGACCCCCAGCGACACCGCGGCGCTGTTGATGGCGCGCGCCAAGACCGCGGTCGACGCCAAGAAGATCGAGGTCGCGATCAAGCTGCTGGACTCGGTCATCAAGCTGAGGCCCGACTACATCGAGGCCTGGAACCGGCGCGCCACGCTGTATTACATGCAGAACGATTATGGCCGCTCGCTTGCGGACATCCAGCAGGTGCTGATCCGGGAGCCGCGCCATTTCGGCGCGCTCGCAGGCCTCGGCATGATCATGCAGGAGGTTGGTGACGAGAAGCGCGCGCTCGACGCCTACCGCAAGGCACTCGCCGTCAATCCGCACCTCGAGAAGATCCCCGACCAGGTCAAGTCGCTGACCGAGAAGGTCGAAGGACGCGATATCTAGCCTCAAAATCGATCAACTCTTGAGGGAGCGTGGCGTCTTCGGGTTAACCACGATCCCAAGCGCGGCATCGTGCGGACTATTGCTCGCGCCGCCGCAGGCATACCTGCATGGCAGGAGCGAAAGCCATGAAGCGTTTGATCTTTGCAGGGTGCTTGCTGCTCGCATCGGGGACGGCGAGTCTGGCCGACGGATTGTTCTGGGTGGTCGGCAACCGCGCCACCGGAAAATGCAATATCGTGACCAGCAATCCGATCATCATCGGCGATATCTGGTTCGGCGACGGTCCCTACAAGTCGAGGGCCGATGCCAAGCTTGCCCGTTCGACGATCCGCGTCTGTCCCGCGCTCACGCCGGACGAGGAAAAGGACGAGGACGGCACGAACTAGCCTGCCTTCAATGCAGGACGCTGCCGCCGCGCTCGACCAGGCCGCGATCGGCCGCTGCCGCGTAGGCCCTTGCCAGCTCCGCTTCGAGATGCTCGTTGATCAGCAGCAGCGCCCGCACGGCGCCGCGCAGGTCGCCGTTGCAGCTGGCGACGATTTCGTCGATCGCAGTGTCGTTTGATCTGAAGCTCATCGAAAATCCTCCGGTTCAAACCAGGACAATTTCTGCCGGTCTTTCCCACATCCCCTGGGGCCTGCGAGGAGGATCGGCGCCCACCCGCGCCTAGATGGCGGAACCGACCATGGCGATTATATGGACGCCGCGATGACGGCTGCATGAAGCCGTTCCGGGCTTGCGTATGCCCGTGGAATATTGTTGATTCCATTGAGTTTTTACGTTCTGCAATTGTGCACATATCCACAGCCCCGGCATTTCGGTGGAACACGGAAAGCCGAAGGCAGCGAAACTGCCGCCCTCCAGACCCGTAACTGCCCTGTGCCCAGGATCACCCGGATTCTCCCCATGATCGTGATGTCAGTCGTGACGGCGCTGGTTGTGCTGGCGCTGGTCACGCAGGCCGGGATCGTCGCCGTGCAGCGCGCCTTTCCGCCGCAGGGCGAGATGGTGGACGTCGACGGCGCGACGCTTCACGTCGTCGACATCGGCAAGCGCGGTGCCGGCTTGCCGATCGTGATGCTGCACGGTGCGAGCTCCAATCTCGAAGCGATGCGGCGCCCGCTCGGCGACATCGTTGCCAGGGACCATCGCGTCATTCTGGTCGATCGCCCCGGCCATGGCTGGAGCACGCGTGCGCGGCGGCAGGATTCCACGCCGCAGATCCAGGCGCGGATGATCGACGAGGCGCTTGCAAAGCTCGGGATCGAGCGTGCGGTCTTCGTGGTGCATTCCTGGAGCGGCGCGCTCGGCGCGCGGCTTGCGCTCGATCATCCCGGCCGCGTTGCGGGCCTCGTCATGCTCGCGCCCGTCACCCATCCCTGGCGCGGCGGCGTCGGCCGTTACAACGAGATCATCGCGACGCCGGTGATCGGTCCGCTGCTCGCCTACACCATCACCCTGCCGCTCGGTTACTTTCTCGCCGAACCCGGCGCGCGCAGCGTATTCCTGCCGCAAATGATGCCCGATGGATTCGTGCGGGATTCCGCGACGCCGCTCTTGCTGCGCCCGCGCGAATTCATCGCCAACGCCTATGATCTGGTGACGCTGAAGGAGGCGGTTGCGGCGCAAGTCGCACGCTATGGCGAGATCGAGGCGCCGGTGACGGTCATCGCTGGCGAGCCCGACAAGACGGTGAAAACCAACATCCACGCCCGCCCGTTCGCGGCCACGGTGCCGAATGCGAAGCTGATCGTGCTGCCCGATCTCGGCCACATGGTGCAGAACGCCGTGCCCGACCGCGTGAAGGCGGAGATCGAGGCAATGATCGGGAGGATCGTCCCGGCACAGGCCGCAGCCGATTAGAATTTTTCGCGCTCTCGTAGGGTGGGCAAAGGCGCACTTGCGCCGTGCCCACGATCTGCGTGTGGTTGGCGAGAATTCGTGGGCACGTCGCGCAAGAGCGCGCCTTTGCCCAACCTACGGCACCTGGTGTGTCGCCCTCTGTCAATCCACCGGCACGAAAATATTCCACTTTACCGAAATTCGGTTTTGGCGTATGTGTCGTCCATCCCGGCTCATCCAGGAGGGGCGATCTCGAGGTCGTCTTGATCGCGAGCCGGGCTTGCGGTGGACGCGGCAGCGTCGGCATGAGAGGTGCGGGCAGGGCGGGTAGTCCCTGTGAGCCCGTGGCCGCGTGCGGACGAACGGCGCTGTTCAGTTCGTCGCGCCAACATTCGACGGCTACGTGCACGATGCCGTCGACCCTGTGGCGCTCACGAATGTGCGTACGGCAAAACCGTGTGGTCCTGGCCGTCGTTGCTACGGTCAAGCTTCCGCGAAGGTGCGAGCGAGCCCAACCGGGCAGGCTGCATCATCCAATTCGCGGGGCGAGGGAGGCCAGAAGGAAAGTTCGGCTCCCGGGAGAGCACGGCATAAGCCGTCCGACCATCGCGCAGGGAAGGCCGAGTGATCGGCACCACCTGTATGCTGCTGTGCGGTTCTTCCTGCGTGTGCATTTTCGCGCAGCGGACCGCGGGTGCGTAGTCAGCACCCGGCCTTCCCTGCGCCCTCCTGGATTTGAGGGCGGAGACGCAAGCAAAGCTCGGGCGAATTGCGCCGCGAGGTCGAAGAGGCGTGTCTGTGAGTCGAGCTGCGTGTCACAACCTCGATCTCGTAGGGTGGGCAAAGCGCAGCGTGCCCACGCGTCTATCTCCGCATTTGAAAGGTCGTGGGCACGGCGCCAGTGCGCCTTTGCCCACCCTACGACACCGCAGCCGGATGTGCACTGGAGTATCGCAATGCCATGCAGAAAACGTGTCGAAACAACAAGCGGCAGCTCCGGTCCTGATGCGATCGGAACCGGAGCTGCAGCGGCCGCATCAGGCGTTCTTACTGCTTGACCTTCCCGTCCTTGTCGTATTGGGCAATGAACGCCCAGAGATTGTTGATCTCGGTCTCGTTCTTGATGCCGGCGAACGCCATCTTGGTGCCGGGGATCTTGGCCTTGGGGTCCTTGATGTATTCCTTGAACACGGCCTCGTCCCAGGTGATGCCGGAATTCTTGTTCGCATCCGAGTAATTATAGCCCTCGACCGTGCCCGACTTGCGGCCGTTGAGGCCGTTGAGCTCGGGGCCGACCTTGTTCTTGGCGCCTTCGCCGATCGCGTGGCAGGCCAGGCATTTGTTGAACGATGTCTTGCCGGCTGCGACATCCTGCGCCATCGCGGCGGGTGCGGCGGCAATCATTGTGAGGATCGTCAGTGCGCCAAAGGTCAGTTTTGTCATAAGTGTGCTCTTCGTCTCTTCCCGGGTCAGATGGAGGGCCTTGTTTTGGCAGGTCCGATGCAATTGGACAAGCCGCGAAACCTTGACAGGTTTCCTGCTAGCAGGCTTGTCCCAGAGAGAACTTGCGCTGCAACAAAGCAATGCGACCTTCGGAGGACCTACCCAAAGCGGGCAAGACATGATTGATTTGCTGCGACTTTTTCATCTGGCGGACGAGAGCTTCTGAAAATGGCCATCATGATGCCCGCAAGCGACCAGGCCGTGCTCGCACGCCGCGCCGAGATCGTTGCTGCGCTGCGCGCCATCGTGCCCGGCGAGGGCGTGATCGATACGCCTGCCGAAATGCGCGCCTACGAGTCCGACGGGCTCACGGCCTATCGGCAGCCGCCGATGGTCGTTGTCCTGCCCGACACGACCGAGCAGGTCTCGCTCATCCTGAAATATTGTGCAGGGCAAGGCATCAAGGTGGTGCCGCGCGGCTCCGGCACGTCGCTGTCCGGCGGCGCGCTGCCGCTCGAGGACGGCGTGCTGCTCGGCCTCGGCAAGTTCAAGCGCATCCGCGAGATCGATTTCGACAATCGCGTCGTCGTCACCGAGCCTGGGGTCACCAATCTCGCCATCAGCCAGGCGGTGGCGCATGCCGGCTTCTACTACGCGCCCGACCCGTCCTCGCAGATCGCCTGCTCGATCGGCGGCAATGTCGCGGAAAATTCCGGCGGCGTGCACTGCCTGAAATACGGCATGACCACCAACAACGTGCTCGGCTGCGAGATCGTGCTGATGAGCGGGGAGATCCTGCGCATCGGCGGCAAGGGGTGCGAGAACCCGGGCTACGACCTGATGGGCGTCATCACCGGCTCCGAAGGCCTGCTCGGCGTCATCACGGAGATCACGGTGCGCATCCTGCAGAAGCCGGAGACGGCGCGCGCGCTGATGGTCGGCTTTGCCGAAGTCGAGGCCGCCGGCGAATGCGTGGCGCGCATCATCGGCGCCGGCATCATCCCCGGCGGCATGGAGATGATGGACAAGCCGGCGATCCACGCCGCGGAAGCCTTCGTCCATGCCGGCTATCCGCTCGACGTCGAGGCGCTGCTGATCATCGAGCTCGACGGTCCCAAGATCGAGGTCGACGAGCTGATCGTTCGTGTCGAAAGCATCGCACGAGGCTGCGGCTCGGTGACGCTGCAGATCTCCAATTCGGAGGCCGAGCGCAATCTGTTCTGGGCCGGCCGTAAGGCCGCATTCCCGGCGGTGGGGCGCATCTCGCCCGATTATCTCTGCATGGACGGCACCATTCCGCGCGGCGCGCTGCCGAAGGCACTGGCGCGCATCCGCGAGCTCGGCGAAAAATACCAGCTCGGCTGCGCCAACGTGTTCCACGCCGGCGACGGCAATCTACACCCGCTGATCCTCTACGATGCCAACAAGCCCGGCGAGATCGAGCGCGCCGAAGCCTTCGGTGCCGACATCCTGCGCGCCTGCGTCGAATTCGGCGGCGTGCTCACGGGCGAGCACGGCGTCGGCATCGAGAAGCGGGACCTGATGCCTGACATGTTCAGCGAGATCGACCTGAACCAGCAGCAGCGGCTGAAATGCGCGTTCGATTCCCAGGGCCTGCTCAATCCCGGAAAAGTGTTCCCGACCCTGCACCGCTGTGCCGAGCTCGGCCGCATGCATGTGCATGCCGGCAAGCTGGCGTTCCCCGACATCCCGCGGTTCTAGCGCGATCGTGGCAAGCGTCGAATTGCTTTTCGTTGTAAACTTGGATACCGCCTTTTCCCGTGGATACGCTCAAGGTCAGAGACGCCAAAGACGTCGAAGAAGTCGTGCGCGCGGCGATCGCGAACGAGCAGCCGCTCGAGATCGTCGGGCATGGCGGTAAGCGCAGCATCGGCCATGCCATGGCGACCAATGCGGTGCTCGACGTCTCCGCGCTCAACGCCGTCAGCTCCTACGAGCCCAACGAGCTCATCATCACGCTGCAGGCCGGCGCGCCGCTGGCCGACGTGCTGGCGCTGATCGACGCCAAGAACCAGCAATTCGCCTTCGAGCCGATGGATACGGCGCCGCTGCTCGGTACGCCCCCAGGCGGCACCATCGGCGGCATGATCGCGGCCGGGCTCGCCGGTCCGCGCCGGATCAGGGCGGGTGGGGCGCGTGATCACCTGCTCGGGGCGCACGCCGTCTCCGGCTTCGGCGACAGCTTCAAGACCGGCGGCAAGGTGGTGAAGAACGTCACCGGCTACGACCTCTGCAAGCTGCTGGCGGGATCCTGGGGCACGCTGTCGGTCATGACCGAGGTCACGCTGAAGGTGATGCCGAAACCCGAGGCGGAGCGGACACTGTTGTTCCGCGGCCTCGACGATGCCACGGCCAACAAGGCCATGACCGCGGCGCTCGGCTCGCCCTTCGACGTCTCCGCCGCCGCGCATCTGCCGTCTCAGACGTTCCGCGCCAAGGCCGACGGGCTTGGCGATCTCGCCGGCGATGGCGAGGCGCTGACCCTGCTGCGGCTCGAGGGCATCACGGCCTCCGCCGCCCACCGCGCCGGTTCGCTGGGCGAATTGCTGGCGCCGTTTGGAACCGCGACGCTGATCGAGGATGCCGCTTCGGCGGCGCTGTGGACCGCGATCCGCGACGTGCTGCCGTTCGCGGCTAGCGGCGCGCTCGGCGCCTGGCCGGTGTGGCGGATCGTCTGCCCGCCCGCCTCGGGTGCTGCGCTCGGCACGCAATTGGCGCGCGAGACCGGCGGCGAGGTGATCTACGATTGGGGCGGCGGCCTGATCTGGGCGGCGCTGCCGCCGAAGGACGACGCACACGGCCCGGCGGTGCGCGCGCGTGCCAACGCCCTCGGCGGGCACGCCACGCTGATCCGGGCGACCGAGGAGGTCAGGCGCAATGTCGACGTGTTCCATCCGCAGGCATCCGGCATCGCCGCCCTGAGCGAGCGGGTCCGCGCCAGCTTCGATCCGAAGACCATCCTGAACCGGGGACGGCTCACGCGGAGCGCTGCCGAATGAAGACCGAATTCTCCCTGTCGCAGCTCGCCGACCCCGACATCGCCGAAGCCGACAAGATCCTGCGCGCCTGCGTCCATTGCGGCTTCTGCACGGCAACTTGCCCGACCTATGTGCTGCTCGGTGACGAGCTCGATAGTCCGCGCGGCCGCATCTATCTGATCAAGGAGATGCTGGAGAAGGACCAGGCGCCGACCGCGGAGGTGGTCAAGCACGTCGACCGCTGCCTGTCGTGTCTGGCCTGTATGACGACCTGCCCCTCGGGGGTGAACTACATGCACCTCGTCGACCAGGCCCGGGTCAGGATCGAGCAGCGCTATCAGCGACCCCTGACTGAGCGGCTGCTGCGCCGGGTGCTGGCCTTCGTCCTGCCGGACCCGCAGCGATTTCGCATCAGCATGGTGCTGGCCCGGCTGGCCCGTCCGCTGGCCGTGTTCCTGCCGACTCCGCGCCCCTCGGCCACGCCCGGCCTGGTCCAGCGCCTCAAGGCGATGCTGGCGCTGGCCCCGCACCGGCTGCCGTCGCCGGGGCCTCTGCCGGGCAGCGTGTTCGCCGCGCTCGGCAAGAAGCGCGGCCGGGTCGCGCTGCTGCAGGGCTGTGCCCAGCAGGTTCTGGCGCCGCGCATCAACCAGGCCGCCATCAGCCTGCTCACCCGTCACGGCATCGAGGTCGTCCTGGTCAAGGACGAGCAGTGCTGCGGGGCGCTGACCCATCATCTCGGCGACGACCGCGACGCCTTGGCCCGCGCTCGCGCCAATGTCACGGCCTGGCAGAAGGAAGCGGCAGGCGAGGGGCTCGACGCGATCCTGGTGACCACGTCCGGCTGCGGCACCGTGATCAAGGACTACGGCTATCTGCTGCGGGAAGACAAAACGTTCGCGGCCGATGCGGCAAAGGTGTCTGCGCTCGCCAAGGACATCACCGAATATGTTGCCGGCCTCGGACTCGAACCGACCGCGCGCCAGGACAACATCGTCGTCGCCTATCACTCAGCATGTTCGCTGCAGCACGGGCAGAAAATCACGGCCCTTCCGAAAGAATTGCTTTCCAAGAATGGATTCGTGGTGAAAGATGTCCCGGAGAGCCATTTGTGTTGCGGTTCGGCGGGGACTTACAACATTCTCCAACCCGAGCTTGCGGGCCGGTTGCGCGATCGCAAGGTCGCCAACATCGCGAGCATCAAGCCGGACATGATTGCCGCGGGCAATATCGGCTGCATGGTGCAGATTGCCAGTGGCACGTCAGTTCCGGTCGTACACACGATTGAGCTTCTCGATTGGGCGACGGGCGGGTCGCGGCCGGCACTGAACGCGTCAGTTTGAGCTTTCAGAGCCTGAACTTTCCTCCCGAGGTGACGACTGAAGACGCCCGATCACCATTGTTCGGCGGCAACAGGAGGACCACGATGGCGAAAGCGAAGAAGAAGAAAAGCAAGAAGGCCAAAAAGGCCAAGAAGGTTGTAGCGGCGAAGAAGAGCGCCAGGAAGGCAACCAAGAAGTCCGCGAAGAAGTCGGCCAAGAAGTCTGCCAAGAAATCTGTCAAGAAATCGAAGAAGGCCGCTCCCAGGAAGGCCGGGAAGAAGGCTGCGAAGACGTCGGCCAAGAAGGCTGTGAAGAAGGCGGCCCCGAAGAAAGCCGCGAAGAAAGCGGCACCGAAGAAGGCGAAGGCAGCTCCCGCGCCGAAGCCGTCAGCACCGCCGGCCGCTCCGGCTCCCGAGCCGGCAGCGGAGACGAGTTGGGCGATGCCTTCGTCTTCTGCGGAAGCGGCCCCGGCCGAGGAGCAACGCTAAAGCACAATCCGGACAAGTGCTGCCAATGAAGGCCGCTGCGGTGACGCTGCGGCCTTTTTGCATCGCGACCAGCATCTCCGGCAAGGCGTTCCCCTTTGGGGCGGCTGATTCGTAGCCGGATTGCCACGCGAGCGGTCGTCCCCGTACTTGCACGGGCCGCTCTGTGCCCATTGGAATGCAAGTAATGTGATCAAGAAGACACACAGGCCGACAACCTTTCGTGGAATCGTCAAAACGCCCAAAAAGGCGGCAGATGCCCGTGATTTTTGCTTCACGGGCCCCATCCCACCATCCAGATTGTCGCAGTAACGTGATTTTGCACACAGGTCGTTCGCCGGGGGGCTTCCGGGATCCGACTGCGTAGAACTGGCGATGGGGATCGAAATGAAGAAAGTGGCTTTGTTAGCAACGGCGCTGGCAATCGTGACGACGGGATCGGCTTTCGCGGCGGACATGCACGTGAAGGCGCTGAGGGCCCCGCCGCCGCCGGCCTTCGATCCGTGGGATATCGCCTTCGGCGGCGCGATCATGAGCAACTACGTCTTCCGCGGTATCACGCAGTCGAACAACAAGCCGTCGGTCGCCGCGTATTTCGAGCCGCGCTACAACGTCACCAAGGACCTCCAGCTCTATATCGGCGTGGCCGGTGAGAGCATCTCCTTCCCGAACCGCGCCGCGGCCGAAATCGACATCTACGGCGGTATCCGCCCGACCTTCGGCGCCTTCGCCTTCGACATCGGTGTCTGGGGCTACCTCTATCCCGGCGGGACCTGCTACTACGGTGGCACCGGCGTTGATAATATCGGAGTCTTCCACGGCGCCGAGTGCGCCGCGAACGCCTTGCCGAATGGCAACGTGATGAAGAGGGACGTCAGCTTCTTCGAAGTCTACGGCAAGATGCTCTACACGGTGAACGACAATTGGGCGTTCGGCATCAACGAGTACTACTCGCCGAACTTCCTCAACACCGGCGCCTGGGGCAACTACACCTCGATCACGGGCAAGTGGACGGCGCCGAGCGCGACCTTCGGTGCGAGCGGTGTCGGCATGTATGTGTCGGGCGAATTCGGCCGTCAGTGGTTCGGCACCTCCGACAGCTTCTACGGCGTCCCGGCCTTCCCGAACGGCATCAAGTACGCCGACTACAACACCTGGAACATCGGTGTCGGCTTCACGTACAAGGTGATGACGCTGGACCTGCGTTACTCCGACACCGACTTGAGCAAGGGTGACTGTAACGCCTTCACCAGCGACTTCACCGCTGGCGGCACGACCAACGTGACCCCGATCAATCCGACCGGCGTCGGCTCCAAGTGGTGCGGCGCGACCGGCATTGCCAAGCTCTCGTTCGACCTGACGGCGATGACCAACCTGAAGTAAGTTTCTTCCCGGAACGACTTAGCGAGGGCGGCAGGGCAACCTGCCGCCCTTTTGCTTTGAGGGCCTGAGACAACGCGAGGGGGGCCGGAGGTTGCCGGGGGGCCGCTCGCAACGACGGACGCCGGAGCGAGCTGCTCCCTTTCCGGCCGGCCCTCAGCGCGCCGTGGTCGGCTCCGGCGCCGCCTCGCCGCGCGTCCCGAGCACGTGGATATTGCCATCCGGCACCAGCGCCACCTTGCGGGTATGGAAGGCGTCCAGCGTCGAGCGGTGGCCGATCGAGACGATGGTGGCCTGCGGCAGCTTCTCCGTCAGCAGCCGGTAGAGCCGGTCCTCGGACGGCTCGTCCAGCGAGGCGGTCGCCTCGTCGAGGAAGAGATAATCGGGCACGTGCAGCACCGCGCGGGCAAGGCCGAGGCGCTGCTGTTCACCCAGCGACAATGTCCGATTCCAGTGCGCGTCCTCGTCGAGCCGGTCCGCCAGGCGCGGCATGCCGACCGCAACCAGCGCGTCGCGGATCTTCTCGGGCGGGATCGAGCCGTGCCCGGCTGGATAGATAACGGCGTCGCCGAGCGGGCCGATCGGGAAATACGGTCGCTGCGGCAGCATCATCAGCTTCGCCTTCTCAGGGATCGCGATCGT
Organism: Bradyrhizobium sp. WBOS08; assembly: GCF_024585125.1. Classification (NCBI taxonomy): domain Bacteria; kingdom Pseudomonadati; phylum Pseudomonadota; class Alphaproteobacteria; order Hyphomicrobiales; family Nitrobacteraceae; genus Bradyrhizobium; species Bradyrhizobium sp. WBOS08. Next base: position 3,438,942 of record NZ_CP028988.1, read on the forward strand.
GCCGGTGCCGAACGGCCAGATGCCGGCCATGGCCCGGAACAATGTCGATTTGCCGGAGCCCGACGCGCCGGTCACCAGCACCCGCTCCGATGGCTGGATCGTGAAGGCGTTGGCCGCGACCAGAGGCGCGCCGTTCGGCAGTTTGACGAGCAATTGCTCGAGCGTGATGGCCTCGGCCCTCGAAGGCACGACGTCGATAGCCGGTTCGAGCGTCGCGCCGCGGGCGGCGGCGCTGACCGACATCTCGAAGCCGTCGAGGCGGGCGATCACGGCACGCCACTCGGCGAGCGAGCGATAGGCCGTGACGAAGAACGACAGCGCGTCCTGCACGCTCCCGAACGCCGAGCCGGTCTGCATCATGTCGCCGAGCTGGATGCGCTTGGCGAAATAGGCAGGCGCCACCACTACATAGGGAAACAGCGTCGCGGCCTGGCCATAGCTGGCCGTGAACGCGGTCAGCCGCTTGGTCCGGCTCATGATCTCGTACCAATTGCCGATGACGAAGCCGAAGCGTTGCAGCAGCCGCCCGCGCTCGGCGTTCTCGCCCTTCAACAGGGCGATCTGCTCTGAATTCTCGCGCACGCGGATCAGGTTGAAGCGAAAATCGGCCTCGAAGCGCTGCTGCTCGAAATTCAGGTTGATGAGCGGGGCGCCGATCCAATGCGTCAGCGCGGTGCCCGCGATCGCGTAGGCCACCGCGCACCAGACCAGAAAACCGGGGACGACGATGTCGGTGCCGTAAATGTACAAGGGCGCCTTGTAGGACAGGCCCCAGAGGATGACGATGAACGAGGCCAGCGTCACGATGGAGGACAACAGGCCGAGGCCGATGCTCAGCGTCTGTTCGACGAAGGTCTTGACGTCCTCGGTGATGCGCTGGTCCGGGTTGTCGGCGGCGTCGCCCTTGAGCTGCATGCGGTAATGCGTGGCGCCGTCGAGCCATTCCCCGAGATAATGTCGCGTCAGCCATTGCCGCCAGCGGATCTGCAGCCATTGGTTCAGGTAGAGCTTGTAGACGGCCAGCGCGACGAAGGTGAAGGCAAGGCCCAGGAAGATCCAGACCTCCTTGACGAACTCGGGCAGATCGTAGGCCTGCAGCGCGCTGTAGAACCGGTTCTGCCATTGATTGAGCAGCACGTTGATCGCGACCAGCACCAGCTCCATCGCGACGATGACGGCGAGCAGGCCGCGGCCGGCCCATTTGTCCTCCGACCGGAAATAGGGAGCGGCGATTCGCCAGACGATCGCGAGCGTGGCGCTGATGTTGTTCACAGAGCGGGGTCTCCTCGGGGAATGTGGACAAATGGCCGGAGCCAAGGACTTGAAACCATGGCGGAAAGCGGCGCGCCTAGACTAAAGTCGCAGGTTCTGCAATTTGCGTTGTCTTGTCGCACCCCGCAACCCTAGCATGGCCTTCGACGGCGCGGGCCAGCGGCGCTCGGGGATTTCGCGACCTTGTGAGCGGACGGGAACCGCTGCATTCGCGAGGCATTCGCCCCCAGCGCGGGTGTATCGCTTCGAACATCAAGCAGGATCGGCTCTCCACGCGGGCCGCCTGCCGCAACATGCGTGGGGAGAAGACCATGTGGAATCAAATCTATGATCCATTGCACAGCCCGGTCCTGTCGACGATTGCGGCGGCAGTGCCCGTCGTCACGCTGCTGGTGCTGATCGCGAGCGGCCGCGTCCAGGCCCATATCGCGGCCATCATCGCCGTGATCGTGACCAACCTGATCACGATCTTCGTTTTCACCATGCCGGCGAACATGTCGATCCGCGCCTCGGTGCTGGGCATCGTCACCGGGTTTTTCCCGATCGGCTGGATCGTCCTCAACGTCATCTTCCTCTACCAGGTGACGGTGAGCACCGGCCGGTTCGAATTGCTCAAGCGCGCGGTCGGCGGCGTCACCGAGGACCGGCGGCTGCAATTGCTGCTGATCGCGTTCTCGTTCGGGGCGTTCTTCGAGGGCGCCTCGGGCTTCGGCACGCCGGTCGCGATCACCGGCGCCGTGCTGATCGGGCTCGGCTTCTCGCCGCTCGCGGCCTCCGGCCTGTCGCTGATCGCCAACACCGCGCCGGTCGCCTATGGCGCGCTGGGCACGCCGATCCAGGGCCTTGCCTCGGTCACCGGGCTCGATCCCTACATCCTCGGCGCGATGGTCGGACGGCAATTGCCGTTCTTCTCGCTGCTCGTGCCGTTCTGGGTGGTGTGGGCGTTCGCGGGCTGGAAGGGCATGAAGGATGTCTGGCCGGCGATCCTCGTCACCGGCGTGTCGTTCGCAATCCCGCAATTCGTGATCTCGAACTACATCAATCCCTGGATCGTCGACATCGGCGCATCGCTGATCTCGATGGGGGCGCTGATCCTGTTCCTGAAGGTCTGGCGGCCGAGGGAGCTCTGGCTGTCGCCGGCGCTGCGCGGCCGCGACGAATCGGCGGCGACCATGGCGGCCGCAAAGCCGATCGACAGGACGCCGCTGACGCAGAGTGAGCTGTTCAGCGCGCTGTTGCCGTGGGCCATCGTCTGCATCGTGATGCTGATTTGGGGCAACGGCGCCTTCAAGGGCTGGGCGAATTCGATTTTCGTCTGGAACTATCCCGTCCCCGAGCTGCATCAGATGATCAACAAGATGCCGCCGGTCGCGCCGGGGCCGACCAAAGAGAGCGCGGTGTTCGCCTTCACCTATCTCTCCTTCACCGGCACGGGCATGCTGATCGCGGCGATCATCTCCGGCGTCCTGATGGGGGTCGGTCCCGGCCGGCTCCTGACCGAATACGGCCGGACCATCCGGCTCTGCGCGATCTCGCTGGTGACGATCTCGGCGATGCTCGCGATCGGCACGCTGACGCGCCTGTCGGGCGTCGACGCGACGCTCGGTCTCGCCTTCGCGGCCACCGGCGTGCTCTATCCCTTCTTCGGCACGCTGCTCGGCTGGCTCGGCGTGGCGCTGACGGGATCGGATACGTCGTCCAATATCCTGTTCGGAAACCTGCAGAAGATCACCTCCGAGCAGCTCGGCCTGTCGCCGATCCTGATGAGCGCGGCGAACTCGTCCGGCGGCGTGATGGGCAAGATGATCGACGCCCAGTCGATCGTGGTCGCCTCCACCGCGACCAATTGGTACGGGCATGAGGGCACCATCCTGCGCTTCGTGTTCTGGCACTCGATCGTGCTGGCGTGCCTCGTCGGCGTGCTCGTGACGTTGCAGGCCTATGTCTGGCCGTTCACGGAGATGGTCCTGAAGTAGCGGGCCACCTCCGGCTTTCGACGCAGATCCCCGCGAGGTTCGCCCTCGCGGGGATTTTGCAGCTTGATTGAGCGAACCTTCTCAATGGCGCCGCCGTCTTATAGAAGGTGCGCAAATCAGGTCGGACGAGAGGTCTCATGGTCGGGTTCAAGCGGTTGGTGTGTGCGGCGGTTGCAATGCTCGCGATGTCCGCGCCCGCGCGTGCCGAGGACGGCTTTCCGTTCGGCACCGAGATGACGCTGGAAGCGCTGCCGCAAGCGGGCTCCAAGCGGATTCCGAACATCGAGATCGGCGACCACGGCGAGGTCGTGCTGGAGCTCTGGTGCAAGGGCGGCAAGGGCCAGTTCTCGGTCGCCGGCAATACCGTGATCTTCGTTCCCGGGCAGATCCAGGACCGCTCCTGCCCGCCGGCAAGAGCCCAGGCCGACGACGAACTCGTCGCAGCGCTGAGCAGTGTCGAGACCTGGAAGCGCCAGGGCGACGTGCTCACGCTGATCGGCCCGAAGTCGCTGCGCTTCAGGACGACGGGGAATTGATTAGCGTATGCTCGACCGTCCGAAGTTGCGAAGGCAAGCCAAGTTCATCGCCAATTCTGGCGCTCCGCATCGTCATCGTGCGCCTTTGCCTGACGCTCGTAGTTTTTTGCAAGACTTTCAAGAATTCCCGAGGTGCGCGGCCAATCGAAGGCTGCGGCCTTTGCCCAGTCCCGGTATTTCTTCACTTCCTGGCGTTCCAGATCGCCGCCGGCTCCTGATGGTCGCATGGTTACGCCACGGCGATTCATTTTTCCGATCTCTACGCCTGTTTCCAAATGAGGACTGCTAATCGCCTCGATGACTTCGCGGATGGGTTCGGCGGGCCAAATGCCGTCTGCATCAACCGTTGAAGCCGAAAGGAGCTCACCAATTTTCTGGTCCGCAACAACGCTTCGACCTCTCTCTTGCGCAAGCCTGCGTGCCTCTGTGATCCAAGTTTCAAGTGTGGAGCCGTCGATTGAGCCGTCGGGGGACGTACCCGGGATCACGTTCCAAAGCCGCAGCAGCCTATAGGCCTGAGAAGCGATGAGGCGAGCCTGCTCCTCGTTCTCAACCGGTGGATCAACCACGCCGCTGTCTTCGCTCGGCTTGAAAACTGCGCATATCAGCTGGACGAAAAGATCGGGGTTGGAAGCCAACTCCGTCATGATCGCGGTCGCTTTCCGTTCCGAATGCTCGAACATCGGCAGGTACTGCCATTCGAGCTGCGCAAGTTGTTTCGGGGATATGTCGTCAGCTTTGTCGAGCTGCTTGAAGATTTCCTGAGCGTAGTGCTGGAACATCGTTTGATCGTTTGAGTGCGGTTGGCTGTCGAACGGTTGTCTAACGGACTCCGTTAATGCCCTCGCGAGCAGGTCGGATTTGAAGTTCCTTCCGCCATGCAAATGGAGGCCAATCAGGTGCACGCTAGTGCGCGCTCGTCCGGCTTCAATGAATTTCTCTACTGCGTAAGCAGGATCTGAATCATCTTCCCTGTTCCATTGAAGGGGTAGCTTTTTCCAATAACGTTCTTCGACTGTCTCGCCAGCGCGTTTGGCAAGTTGCCACACCCAGCCAGCCGACGGGAGCGCCAGCAGGATTGTCAAAAGCGCGTCTTCTCCCCAGGTGTTTCGCAAAGCTTCATCGAACAGGGCTTCGACCCATTCGCGGCCGGCAGCAAAATGCCAGGCCCACACTATGCCACGCGCGAAGTCTTGGTCGGTTTTCCGTTCGCTGCGGAGTGCGCGGACGAGAAGCTCCTTGCGGATATTCTCAGGAAGGTTGGACTCGGCAATCGCCTGGCCAAGGTAGCCGGGTTCTCGGACGGTGCCGACGAGGTCGAAAAGTGCGTCGACCCCATTGCTCTCTAGGAACGTTTGTGCCGCGCTGGATCTTTCGGACTGAAGCAGACGCCGATCCTCCTCCCAATCCCCTGTTGGATCGGGTAAGGAAACAGAAGTCTCGAATAACCAGGCGATGCGTTCGATCGGGTCCAGCGGAGCGAGCGCGTCATAGATTGCTTGGAGTTGGGCCGTATCATTAGCTGGGAGCGCCCAATCAGCATCCTTGAAGCTGCGCTGGTGGTTCAGCACGCTCCTGAGCTTGTCGCGCAGCATCTCGCGATCTTCCCTGGTGAGGTTGCCTTGGACGACAAGCTCCAACTGCTCGGATGCTTTTTCGCGCTTGTCTCCAAGATCGCTCCACCGATCAAGTAAGGTGACCCAGCGCTCCGCATTCGAGCCAACATCCTCAAGAAGGCGATCCAGGACTGCTTCGGCGCCTTTGCCGATCAGCTGATAGGTGACGACTTCCTTCTTGTCGGTTGAGAAGTCGCGCCAGCGCGGGAGTGGGGTTGGTGAGAAAGAGTCATGGCCCGTGGGCAGGATACCCAGCATCAGCTTCCAGGCCGGGTTCGGATACCGTTTCCTGATGCGGTCCAGAACCTTCAGGCGTTGGCTGTACGTGGCGTTCGTCTGCGGGCTCCAGAGTAAGAACGCGGTGCGGAGGCTGGCGGCCGGCCGGTTCGCATAGCGCCCGCCACGGTCCAACTCATCAAGCCGCGCGAGCACCAGCGAAACGTGGGGCAGGTGTTGCGGCGCCCAGGCAAGCGACTCCAGCGCCCACAACAGGTCTGAGAGATGCTCAGAGCTGCCGAAGATTGGGTTCTCGTCGGGCTTGAATAGCTCCGCGATTGGAGGATTTTCGTTGTCGAGGCTGTCGTCCAGCGCCGAGAGGAATTCGTCGGGTGAAGCTTCGGCAAGCAGCTGGAAATCTCGCGACAGTGACCACCAGCGCTGGCTATCAGCGCCCCGAAGCACTTTACGGACAACGGCGTCGGGATAATGTTCCGCCTTGGGCACCATCGTTGCGCGGTCGCCAAACAGCGCCAGCAAGATCAGGGTATCGCCTAAGCCATGCCGTAGGTATCTCGAATATTCTGGCTCGATTCCCAGCACAGACGCATTCCAGCGATCTTCGGGGTTCATGGTGTAGCGCGGGTCGGCAGCGCTCAGTACGTCGATCGCCGCGGACCGGTACCGTTCGATATCTGCGACCGTAAAATGGGACGCCAAAAGAAACCAGGCATCGCGCGGCGAAGCGATCTTCCAGGCTGATCCGACCTTGCGCAGCGGGGTGTCAAACTCGCCGGCAAATGGCGCGATGCTGGCGATGAAGGCGTCGTAGGACATCTCTGACAGCCGCGCCATGATTTCCTTGTCGGAAGCTCGGCTCTCGTCCCACATCCCGGCCAGCAGCGCGGCAAGCAATGCGCGGGAGATCGTGCCCTGTGCCCATTGTGGCAACCGGATCGCCGCGGCCGGCATCAGCCGACGCAGGATAGCCAGGCTTCGCGCGGAGTCGCGCGCAAAAGCCTTTGCCCTGTCCTCCGGAACGCCGATCGTCATCAGGGCTGTCTCAATACCTTCGCGTGATGGCCTCTCCAGCTTCCGTATGGTGCCTTGCACGCCCGGGGTCTGACCAAATGCCGCCAAGACATGATGGCCATTGGCCGCGACCGTCTCCGCGACGCCGGTCTCGGGTTCGAGTATCACGATGATCAGACGCGAGCGGCTACCGGCCAGTTGTCGGGCCGCATCAGAATTCGCGGCGACGACGCAGCGCGCGGAATAGTGCTCAGCGATGTCGGGGGGCAGCTGATGGATCGTCGCGTAAACGAAGGCGGCAACCTCCTCCGAACTTTCGCTCTGGATGGCGATCGCCGAATGCTTGGCCCGCAACCAGCGGAGCAAGGCTGCGCTGTCTTCATCCCGATCGCTGAGGACAAGATCGGGAGGAAGCGGCCACTGCGTAGCAAGCGACCATTCTAACCACACTTCTTCTAGCTGGCGCACGCCTGGGGGACGCTTTCCTAGAGCGGTCGCTAACCATTGGCCTACGGATGGATAGAGCTCGATCCAGTGGAGCAGGTCGGTGCCGTCGTAGGCTTTGACATCTTTCCAGACGCCTTCAGCGCGCTTTTGCTTAGCCCATTCGTCCTTCTTTGGCCAGGGGCGGGGAGTGACGAAGACAAACGTCGTATCGCTTTGTGTAAGGGCCAGTGGGTCGCCGGTTCGCTTCGCGTAGTCTCCGTCTGCCTTCCCGGCAATGTCCTTGCGTTGCGTCCCGATCTCCCACCCGGTCGATCCGGCCGGGACATATTCGGAGGCGACCGTGGCCTGGGTGATGCCGTCCCAGCCTGCCATCTGGATGGCCTCGTCGGACGGGAAGTGCAGCGAGGCATTGCCGCTCGCGCGGATGAGCTTGGCGAGCAGGCTCGGCATCGAAGCTTGGCCATCGCGGCGTTCGGCCCATTGAGCGAGGTCAGTGCCGTTCACATATTGGATCGGCGCGCCAGTCTTCGTGACATCGGCGAGCTGCGGCAGCGGGGGGCCCTTAACGGCGCCGCCAGCCGGAAAGGAAATGCCGGCGCGCTCGAATGCCGCCCGCATGGCTTCTGCGTTCTGCGGGACCGGTGTCCGACGTCCCCGCTCAAAGTCAGCCACGGTCGAGGTGGCGATGTTGGCGTTGGTGGCAAGGTCCTGCTGTGACCACGCCAAAAGCGCACGTGCGGCGCGAGCCTGTGCTGGCGTAAGTTCGCGAGGGGGGGCGGAACCGGGCTTCTTCATGTCATATTATTTATATGACGTCCTATCTTTGCGCGCAAGTCTTTGCCAGTGAAGAGAAAAACGCCCTTATTCCAATCACCAAATGATCGGAATGTCTTGAAGATGAAGAGATTAGCCCCATACTCCCTGCTGAGGGGGCTGAGTTATGGTTTATATTCACGAAAGAGCGGAGTGGCCGGAATTCCAATGGAATGCCGAAAAGCTTTCTGAAATCCTGGCCCAGGTCCGTCACCAACAAGGCCGGCTTCTGGGTAGAATGGAGAGTCTGGGCTTTAAGCTGAAGGCGGAAGCCTCGCTTCAGTCGCTGACCGAGGAGATTGTCAAATCGAGCGAGATCGAGGGCGAGATTCTTGACCGCGATCAGGTCCGCTCGTCGATCGCCCAGCGGCTGGGCATGGACATTGGCGCTCTGACGCCCGCTGAACGGCACGTCGATGGCGTGGTCGAACTGATGCTCGATGCCACCCAGAAATACGACCAGGCTCTGACTGCCGAGCGATTGTTCGGCTGGCATGCTGCGCTCTTTCCAACAGGACGTAGCGGCATGCGCAAAATCACCACTGGCGGTTGGCGTACCGACGAAACTGGCCCCATGCAGGTGGTGTCGGGGGCTGTCGGCCGCGAAAAGGTGCACTTCGAAGCACCAGCCGCCAAGCGACTTCCGGCCGAGATGAGGGCGTTTCTAGACTGGTTCAACGCGGAGCGGGAGAAAGATCCCGTCATTAAAGCTGCGCTCGCGCACTTGTGGTTCGTGACCATCCATCCTTTCGAAGATGGCAACGGACGTATCGCGCGCGCCATCGCCGATCTGGCGCTTGCGCGGTCCGAGCACAGCCCGCAACGCTTCTACAGCATGTCCGCGCAAATACGGAAGGACCGCAAGGCCTATTACGACATCCTGGAGCGAACGCAGCGCGGGACGCTCGACATCACTAATTGGCTCGACTGGTTCCTGGGCTGTCTGGGTCGCGCTTTCGATGGCGCCGACGCAATCGTCGGCAACGTTCTGCAGAAGGCGGCATTTTGGGAGAAGCACGGCGCCAGTGATCTCAACGACCGCCAAAGACTTATGTTGAATCGCTTGCTCGAAGGTTTTGAGGGAAAACTTACTTCATCGAAGTGGGAAAAGATTGCCAAGACGTCGCAGCCAACCGCAACGCGCGACATCAATGATCTGATCAAGCGCGGCATTCTTCAAAAGGATGAAGCTGGAGGCCGCAGCACCAGCTATTCGCTTATTGTACCCGCCGAATAAGCCGGGTCGCGATTTTCGGTCTGAAGCCTCCGGGACGCTGCAGCGCTTCGCGCTGCGTCCGGGGCACGATAGCGCCGCTTACTTCCACACCGATTGGTCGGCGTCCCAGCGCTGGCCTTTGAGCTCCTTGGCGAGCGCCTCGATCGAACCGTTGTCGTCGGGCAGGTCGCCTTCCTCGTCGATCGAGGCGTCATCGGAGAGCTTGAGCTTGGCGCCGCCGCTCTCGTCGGCCGTCGTCGTCGCGGGGCTGCCGATCCAGAGCATGAGCTTGTCGGTGGTGCCCGGTCTGTCCGGCGAGACCAGCCCGGCGACCTCGATCGTGTCGGTCAGCTCGAGCGCCGGAAAATCCTGGTTCGGCCGCTTGAAGACCAGCATGAGCTTGCCCGTGGCGGCGTTGAAGCTCTGCGAGACCGGCTTTGCCGCGAGTGTCCGGCTCAAGACGTTCGAGACGGCCGCCGCCAGCTTGCTGCGGTTGATCCTGTCGCCCTCGCGCCAGTCGGCCGCGGGAAAGCGGATGGTGCGGTCCATCTCGGTCATGCCGGCGGTCCAGCCTGCGGCCGTGACGCCGGGCATCGCCTTGAACTTCGCCAGCAGCGCGGCGGCGCGCTCGGGATCGACCGACATGTTGAGGGTCTGCTCGCCCGCGCGCAGCGCGTCGCAGCCGACATTGAGGCTGGCCAGCGTCACCTCGACCTCCTGGCCCTTCAGGCTCTTCAGGAAGTCGGTCGCGGCCTCGAGCTTGACCTTGACCGCGATCGCCTCCGGCGAAACGTCGGTGAAATCCTTCGGCTGCGGCGTGATGCCGTCGTCGGAGGTCTGGTTCTCCAGGAATTCCCTCTCGCTGAGATCGGAATTGTCGGGCGATGTGACCTCGGTCACCGCCTGGCCGATGCTGATCTGGCCGCGAAACTCGAAGGTGTCTCCGCTCTGCTTGCGCAGCAGCTTGACGCTAACGGGCGCCTTCTCATTGACGCTCTGCGTGGTGCCGGTCAGCGTCTGGCCCGCGACCTGGAGATTGACGACGAAGCGGTCCTTGCGGTCGGAATTCCTCGCGATCGGGTAACAGACGTCGAGCACGGCCGCGGTGACCGTCTTGCCCTGGCGCGTCTCCTTCAGGATCACGTCGGCATTGCCGTCCATCAACCCGTCGAGGGAGGTGAAATAGCGCGTCTCCACGCCGCCGGGCGCCGTGGCCTTGGGCGACAGCTTCACCTGGGCGGAAGCGACCTCAGGCGCAGCCGCAAGCAGGGCCGCCAGCAGAGCCGTCAGGACAATCGTCAGACAAACCGGAAGCGCGCGCATCGCGAAAATCCCTGATCAAGAATCGGCGCGCCACCGTAGTGGGTTTTGGCCGTCGGTTGAATCGGAAAGCTGAAGGCAGGATCGGCAAAAAAGAAGGCCGCCCGGAGGCGGCCTTCACAACACTGTAATGGAAGGACGGAGTTAGAAGCCGCCCATGCCGCCGCCGGCGGGCATCGCGGGCGGGGCTTCCTTCTTCGGCGTCTCGGCGACCATGGCCTCGGTAGTCACCAGCAGGCCGGCCACGGAGGAGGCGTCCTGCAGCGCGGTGCGCACCACCTTGGCGGGATCGATGATGCCCTTCTCGACCATGTCGACATAGTCCTCGTTCTGGGCGTCGAAGCCGAAGGTCTCGGACTTGTTCTCCAGGATCTTGCCGACCACGATCGAGCCTTCCACGCCGGCATTCTCGGCGATCTGGCGGATCGGGGCTTCGAGCGCCTTCAGCACGATGTTGATGCCGGCCTGGACATCGTCATTGTCGTTGGAGAGGCGGCCGACGGCCTTCTTGGCGCGGAGCAGCGCGACGCCGCCGCCGGGGACGATGCCTTCCTGCACCGCGGCGCGGGTGGCGTTGAGCGCGTCCTCGACACGGTCCTTCTTCTCCTTGACCTCGATCTCGGTCGCGCCGCCGACGCGGATCACCGCGACGCCGCCCGCGAGCTTGGCGAGGCGCTCCTGGAGCTTCTCGCGGTCGTAGTCCGAGGTGGTCTCCTCGATCTGGGCCTTGATCTGGCCGACGCGGGCCTCGATGTCGGGCTTCTTGCCGGCGCCGTTCACGATGGTGGTGTTCTCCTTGTCGATCACCACCTTCTTGGCGCGGCCCAGCATCTTGACCGTGACGTTCTCGAGCTTCATGCCGAGGTCTTCGGAGATCAGCTGGCCGCCGGTCAGGATCGCGATATCCTCGAGCATGGCCTTGCGGCGGTCGCCGAAGCCCGGCGCCTTGACGGCGGCAACCTTGAGGCCGCCGCGCAGACGGTTGACGACCAGGGTGGCCAGCGCCTCGCCCTCGACGTCCTCCGCGATGATGACGAGCGGCTTGCCCGACTGCACCACCGCTTCCAGCACCGGCAGCATGGCCTGCAGGCCCGAGAGCTTCTTCTCGTGCAGGAGGATGTAGGCGTCCTCGAGCTCGGCGGTCATCTTCTCGGGGTTGGTGACGAAGTAGGGGCTGAGATAGCCGCGGTCGAACTTCATGCCTTCGACGATGTCGACTTCGGTATCGAGCGACTTGTTCTCCTCGACGGTGATGACGCCCTCGTTGCCGACCTTCTGCATCGCCTGGGCGATCATCTTGCCGATGGCGGCATCGCCGTTGGCCGAGATGGTGCCGACCTGGGCGACCTCGGAGGAGGCGGCGACCGGCTTGGCGCGCTTCTCGATGTCCTTGACGACGGCCGCCACGGCGCTGTCGATGCCGCGCTTGAGGTCCATCGGGTTCATGCCGGCGGCAACCGCCTTGGCGCCTTCGCGCACGATGGCCTGGGCCAGCACGGTCGCGGTGGTGGTGCCGTCGCCGGCGAGGTCGTTGGTCTTGGAAGCGACCTCGCGCACCATCTGGGCGCCCATGTTCTCGAACTTGTCCTCGAGCTCGATCTCCTTGGCGACGGTGACGCCGTCCTTGGTGATGCGGGGCGCGCCGAACGACTTCTCGATGACGACGTTGCGGCCCTTCGGGCCGAGCGTCACCTTGACGGCGTTGGCGAGAATGTCGACGCCGCGCAGCATGCGATCGCGCGCGTCTCCGGAAAACTTGACCTCTTTGGCAGCCATTTCTGCAATCCCTCGTTTTTCGTGATGTGTCTGCCGCTCGCTCGTCGCGTCGCTTCCGGGATCGAACCCGGCGGAATGATGGATGCCCGGATCGCGTGGATCCGGGCACGACATTCAGCGGCTGTTCAGTCGGATGGCCTTAGGCCAGCACGCCCATGATGTCCGACTCCTTCATGATCAGGAGCTCTTCGTTGTCGATCTTGACCTCGGTGCCCGACCACTTGCCGAACAGCACGCGGTCGCCGACCTTGAGGTCGATCGGGGTCAGCTTGCCGGTCTCGTCGCGGCCGCCCGGGCCGACGGCGACGACCTCGCCCTGGGACGGCTTTTCCTTGGCGGTGTCCGGAATGATGATGCCGCCCTTGGTCTTTTCCTCGGCGTCGATACGTTTGACCACGACACGGTCATGCAGCGGACGAAATTTGGATTTAGCCATGACGTTTCCCTTTGGAGGCTCGCTTCGGAAGGAGTGGAAGTGGGTGCGGCGGCGCTTCCGTCCATCCCCTATCCCGAAGATCGAACGGCGCGCTTAGCAATCGGGCTTTCCGAGTGCTAATAGTGGGCTCGGAAATATGGCTTGGCCGCGATCCTGTCAAGCAAAGGTGGTTAAGCGATTGGTGAGGCGGATATAGGATGGTGGCATTGGAAACTTGTTCGGGGCGCCGACGTATCAAAGGACGTCATTGCTCCGGCAGCTTTTTTGCGCTTGGCTGCAGGAGGGGTGCGGCCATGGTCTTGCTCGGGGGAATGCCATGATCAGTTCAGCTCACGCGCGCGCGGTTGCCAATCTGGCGGCTGCCTCTTGTCTGGCGCTGTTGCTGGGCGCCTGTGGCGGCGGCATGAGCCTGCCGTCCTTCTCGTCGTCCCCGCCGCCGCCCGAAGCGGAGCCGGGCGTCGCCCCGGAAATGCCTGCGACCATTCGCGCCGACGAGATCGTGGGCCGCTGGGGTCTGGCCTCGTTCCAGAACCCGGCCGACCGCGCCCGCACCGAGGCGGCCGCCCGGGCCCAGTGCAAGAATCCCTACGTGATCACCGCCGGTTCCTCCGGCGGCGTGATCATGCATCTGGCCGACCAGGCGACGCCCCAGGAGCTGCGGCTGAAGGGCTCGCCGAGCGGCAAGAACTACATCGGGCCGGCGGGGCCGACCCCGGGCGACCAGGACCGCGAAATCATCTCCTTCGACGGCCGCGTCCTGATCACCCGCTTCATCGACAAGGACGCCGCCACCCGTTACGGCAACATGGTCTACGTCCGTTGCGCACCGAGGGCGTAGTCACCACACTTTGTCATGCCCGCGCAGGCGGGCATCCAGTACGCCGCGGCTTCTCGGCTCGAGCCTCGCTGTCTCTGGAATACTGGATCGTCCGCCTTCGCGGACGATGACAGCGGAGTGTATGACCAAAAGCAAAAAAACGCCGGCCCCAGGGCCGGCGTTTTGCTATTCCGTAGTCCGCGTCCGCTCAGTCGAACAGCGCGTCGATGTCGTCCTGCGAGGCGTGACCGACGTCGCCGTTGAGCTTCGGACCGTTGAGCAGCTTTTCGTCCTCGCTGCGATTGTCCACATGCGCCGGCACGTGGGACTTGATCGCGTCGACGCCGCCCCAGATGTCCATCATCGCATTGATGTGCTGCTCGATGAACTTCATCGTCGTCATGACCTTGCTGATGCGCTGGCCGGTCAGGTCCTGGAAGTTGCAGGCTTCGAAGATCGAGATGACACGTTCCTGGATGTCGTCGGCGAGCCGCTTCTGCTGGTCGATCGAGTCCACCTTGGACATCGCGCTGGCGGCCTGGTCGATCGATTCCGCGGCTTCGAGGATCTGCTGCGTCGCCTGTTCGGTGCCGCCGACCACTGCGCCGAGCTCGCCATTGACCTTGGCCATCTCGCCGCCGTCGAAGCTCTTGCCGTGCAGCGTCGCGATCTCGCGCTTGGTGCGGTCGATGGCGTCATGGATCAGGTCGAGCTCGACCTTCAATTTCTCGCACTGCTCGATCTGGGCCCGATAGGTCTCGAGCATCGTGCGAGCCTCGGAAAGCTCGTGGGCGGTGGAGGCGTCGATCGCCGCCATGGCCGCGCTACCGGACAGCGGGGCCGCCGTGACGCCCTTCGCCATCTGCGCGCGGATCGCGCGTAGCTCGGCCATGATCTCGCTATGCATCGGGATTGCCTCTTCGGTTACGTCCAAAATCGGCATCTCGCCACCAGCGATATCCTCGACGCGAAAACGTTTGCGGTGAACAGCCATCAGGATACTCCCCCCACCTCACACACGCGTCTTTGTAGGCAGAAGCGATTTAACACGAAGTTCACAGCCGGAACTGTTGTGCGGCGTCGCGCGCCGCATTGCAAAGAAGCGATTAACCATGGCTGCGCCGCGTTCATCGAAAATAAACGCTGATCGCCAAATTGCCGCTGCGCTCGCGACGTGGTGAATCCAAACGCGCCTTCCGTTTACCAAACAAAACGGCTTTTGCCTTTTATTGACCACGTCGAAGGGTGCGGATCAGCCACCGGCTCTCCACGACGCATGTGATCTAGACGAAACAGTACAGAGTACGTCGATGTTCAAGAAAATGTCTGTCGCGCTGCTCGGCAGCGCCTGCACCTTCATGGCCGGCGCGAGCGACGCCGGCGCCTTCGACAACAGAGTGCCGAGCGATCCGCCTGCGGTGCTCTATGCGCCGCAACTGCCGCCGGCGCCGGTGCGCGTCGCCTCCAATTCGAACATGGGCGGCGGCTTCATCGAATTCCTGTTCGGCGACGGCCCCGGCCGCGGTCCGGCCTACGCGCCCGAGCGGCCGGTGTATCAGCAGCAGCCGGCCTATTACGATCAGCGCCGCCTGCCGCCGATGGGCGAGCCGCAGATGCAGGGCGGGTATCAACAGGGCGGGTATCAGCCGGGGGGCTATCAGCAAAGCGCGCTCCAGCAGGAGGCGGTCGATCCGCGGCAGCGTCCGCTCGATCCGAAATTCGAGAAACAACTCGTTGACTATAGCGGCAAGGAAAGTCCCGGGACGATCGTCGTCGATACCCCGAACAAGTTCCTCTACCTGGTCGAGGGCAACGGCCGGGCGATGCGCTACGGCATCGGTGTGGGGCGTCCCGGCTTCACCTGGTCCGGGGTGAAGTCGATCACGGCCAAGCGCGAATGGCCGGACTGGACGCCGCCGGCCGAGATGCTGGCGCGCCGGCCGGATCTGCCCCGGCACATGGAAGGCGGTCCGGAAAATCCGCTTGGCGCCCGCGCGATGTATCTGGGCTCGACGCTCTACCGCATCCACGGCTCCAACGAGCCCTGGACCATCGGCACCAACGTTTCCTCCGGCTGCATCCGCATGCGCAACGAGGACGTCATCGACCTCTATGGCCGCGTCAATGTCGGCACCAAGGTCGTGGTGTTGTGATCGCCTGAGTTGCGAAATGAAAACGGCCGCCATCCGGGCGGCCGTCTTTGCTTGTGCGGCTATCGGACGACGTCACGCGTAGTCGCTGCCGCCGTCGTCGTCGCCGCCGAAATCGCTGTCGTCGGCCATGTCCATGTTGTCGCCGTGATCATCGTAGCTGTGATCGCTGTTGCTCCGGTCGTCGTTCGACGCCTGGTCGAAGAAGCCCTGGCGGGAATCCCGGTTCGAGCCGATGTCGTTGAGGCCGGCATCGCGCGCGAGCGATCCGCCGGACTGGTCGCTGCCACCCCAAGGACTTCCACCGGCGCTGCGGTCGCCGAGCGAATTGCCGTCGCCGAAGCCCTGCTGGTGCGATCCGCCGCCCATCATGCCGCGGATGCTGGAGAGCAGTAGCGAGCCGCCGACGACGCCGGCCGCGGCCGCCGCGGCGGTGCCCAGGAACGAGCCGCCGCCACCGCCGCCCACGGGCGGGGCACCGTAACCTTGCCCCGGACCTTGTCCGTAAGGCGGCGCGCCGTAGCCGGGTTGGGTCTGCATCGCCTGTCCGGTGTTCCACGCCGGCCGCGAGTCGCGCGGCGGCACGTTCGGAACCGAGCCGCGCGAGGGGCCGCCGCCGAACAGCGTGTCACGCATGGTGTCGAGGAAGCCGCCGGACTGTGCCTGCTCGGGCGCATGCGCCGCTTCCAGCTCCTGGATGCGGGCATTCGCACGCTTCAGCGCCTCGTCCTGCACCAGCGTGGTCTGCACCAGCGCATAGACCGCGCCGGGCGCCTTGCGCAGGCCATCGGAGATCGCGGCGATCGCATCGGGATCGCGCGGTGCATTTTCCAGCTTTGAGAGCCGGGCGAAAAGGTCGTCGACGAGCTGGCGTTCCTGCGGCGTCATGATCAGTCTCCCTCGCGCAAAACAAGCGCGAGCCAGATGTAGGGTTCCATTGTGGCCCCAACAGTGCCGGCCGGATTAAATTTCGGTATGCGACAAGCTGCCCCGCGGCCTGCCTCCGCCGTTTCACCCCAGCGTGGCGCGGCTGTCCGCCAGCAGGCGCGCGAAGGCGTCGCTGGCGAGAAAAGCGTGCTCCCGCTCGCGGACATCCGTCATCGGGTCGAGGCCGGCAAGGACATCGTCGACGAAGCCGGGATGGCACATGACGAGGCCGCCGTCGGGGAGGCCTTGCAGGAATTGCCGCATCAGCGCGCCGAAATCGGCCGCCCGCGTGAAATCATAGGCGCCGGCAAAGGCGGGATTGAAGCTGAGGCCGGCGCTGCCGGCGCGGCGGCGGAACTGCGCGCTGAGACCGTCGAGCACCATGGCCTTTGGCGTGGCCAGCCGATGCCTCAGCGGAAGATTGCGGCCGCCCTGGCGGACCCAGGCGTTTGGCGCAGCCTCGGCCACCGCATCGACGAAGCCGTCGCGCACCTGCGGAAAGAGCTGCACATGCTGGTGACCGTCGACGAAGTCGGGAGCGCGGCCGAACGCGTCCATGAAGGCGGCGAGCTGCGCCTTCACCTCGTTGCGGACGAATTCCCGGTCGAGCCGCCGCAAGACGCCCGCGCGCAACAGCTTTGGAAACGGCATAAACATGTCGCCGTCCAAGGGGCGGAAATGCATGGTGAGCGGCCGGAACGGCGCCGACAGCGTCACGTGCAATCCAATCCCGCAGCGCGGGCTCGCAGTCGCGGCGTCCTGGAGCGCTGCGACCTCGCTGCGCGCGATCGCAGGTCCCACCACCATCACAGAGGTGGCGTTGAGGCGGCCGCGTTCGATCAGGTCGCGGATGGCGCGGTTGACGCCCGGGCTGATGCCGTAATCGTCGGCGCAGAGCCAGATCTGTCGCGCCGGCGCCGCCGCGCTCATTCGGCCGCCGTCCTCTTGGCATCGTCGTCCGCCTTGCCTGCCTCGAAGTGCTTCTCGCTGTGCTCGGCGACGAAGTAGATCGGGCGCGCCTTCAGCTCGGAGAGGATCTTGCCGATATACTCGCCGACGATGCCGATCATGATGAGCTGCACGCCGCCGATCGTCATCAGGCCGATCACGAGCGAAGGATAGCCGGGCACCTGCTTGCCGGTCGTGAGCACCTCCCAGAGGATCGAAAGGCCGAACAGGAAGGCGCCTCCGGCGAGAATGACGCCGAACAGGCTGGCGAAGCGCAAGGGCGCCACCGAAAACGAGGTCAGGCCCTCGATCGACAGGCCGAGCAGGCTTGCGGCGTTGAAGGTGGTGACGCCATGGGCGCGCGCCGCCGGCTCGTAATCGACCCGGATCTGGCGGAATCCGATCCAGCTGGCGAGGCCTTTGAAGAAGCGGTTGCGCTCGGGCAATTGCCGGAGCGCGGCGACAGCGCGCGGGGAGAGCAGGCGGAAGTCGCCGGCGTCCTCGGGAATCTTCTGCCGTGCGCCCCAATTGATCAGCGCATAGAAGCCGTGCACGGCGAGGCGGCGCAGGAAGGTCTCGTTGTCGCGATGCGCCTTGGCGGTGTAGACGACGTCATAGCCGTCTTCGATCCAGTGCCGCACCAGCTGCTCGATCAGGGCCGGCGGATGCTGGCCGTCACCGTCCATGAACATGACGGCGCCGAGCCGGGCATGGTCGAGGCCGGCCATCAGCGCCGCCTCCTTGCCGAAATTGCGCGACAGCGACACCACCTGGACGTCGATCGCATCGGCCGGCAGGCTACGGGCGATCGCCAAGGTCGCATCCTTGCTGCCGTCGTCGACATAGACGATCTCGCAAGACAGCCGATAGCGCTCCCGCAGGGTTTTCGCGAGATCGCAGATGCGCTGATGCAGGCCGGCGAGGCCTGCCGCCTCGTTGTAGACGGGGACGACAATCGACAGCCCCTTCGCGGCGGCGGTGCTCGCGGTGGTCGTCATGCCTGATACGTCAGAGCCCAGTATCATCGGTCGAGGTTCCAGAGGCGTTCAAAGTCATCTCAACAGCATATGGTAGCTGCCGCTTGCTGTCGCAAAGCTGAACGGAAAAGCCGAACCGGCCCTGGGGCTCACCGCCGCAGGAACGTCTCGAGCTTCGCGAACAGCGGGTTCTCCCGGTCGAACACGTAGTCCAGCGAGACCACCGAGACGGTCTCGGCGCCATGCTCGCGCAGGAAGCTCGCCAGCGCATAGAGCTGCCCTGGCGGGCAGTGCAACGTCAGCATGCCTGACGAGGTCGGCCCGCCGAACGGAGCTTCGACGCCGAACCGGCTATGGGCTTCGCCGAGCAGGGCGGCGTCGCATTGCCGGAAGCGGGTGCGGACCTCGCGGTATTTGTTGGCCCGCGCCCTTGCGGCGATGTGATCGAGGATGATCCGCGCGGTCTCCCGCGCCTGCGGCGACCAGTCGGCTTCCTTCGAGGCGACCAGATTGGCCTGGCTGCGCAGGATCACGCCGTCGTCGAGCACCCGCAAGCCGTTGGCGGCGAGCGTCGCGCCGGTCGTGGTGATGTCGACGATCAGCTCGGCGCTGCCGGCCGCAGGAGCGCCTTCGGTCGCGCCGGCGCTTTCGACGATGCGGTAATCGGTGATGCCGTGGCTCTGGAAGAACGCGCGGGTGAGATTGACGAACTTGGTCGCGACCCGCATCCGCATGTGATGCTGCTCGCGGAAGCCGGTGGTGACGTCGTCGAGGTCGGCCATGGTGCGGACATCGATCCAGGCCTGCGGCACCGCAACGACGACGTCGGCAAAGCCGAAGCCGAGTCCGTCGATCAGCGACACGCGCTTATCGGCATCGGCGATGTTCTCGCGCACCAGATCCTCGCCGGTGACGCCAAGATGCGCGAAGCCGCGCGACAATTGCGATGCGATCTCGCTCGCCGAGAGATAGGCGACCTCGACATCGTCGAGGCCGGCGATGATACCGCGATAGTCGCGGGCGCCACCGGCTTTCGATAGCTTGAGGCCGGCGCGGGCGAAGAAGGCCTCCGTGTTTTCCTGCAGGCGGCCCTTGGAGGGAACGGCCAGAACGAACGGCGCGCTCATGATCAAGCCTCCACCTTGCGGCCGATCCTGGTCAGCGCATCCACCCAGACCGAGAAGCCGACCGCGGCAATGGGTTCAGCCGACCCGAGCTGGGTCATCAGCCCGTCATAGCGGCCGCCGGCCACCAGCGGCTCGGCGCCGTTGCCCCGGTGATGCAGCTCGAACTCGAAGCCGGTGTAATAGTCGAGGCCGCGTCCGAACGCGGTCGAGAAACGCGTCTGCTTCACGTCGATGCCGCGCGCGGCCATGAAGCCGACCCGGCTCTCGAACTGGTCGATGGCCGCAGCAAGGTCGAGCTTTGCATCGGCGGTGAGCGCGCGCAGCGCGGCGATGGAATCGTCGGGATTGCCTGATATCGACAGGAAGCGCTTGAGCACGGTGATCGCCTCACGCGGCAGCGCGCCGCCCTTCAGCGTCGACTGCTCGAGGAAGCGATCGGCGATCTCGGCGGTGGTGCGTCCCCCGACATTGGTGGTGCCGGCAATCGACATCAGGTCGGTGACGAAGGCGAGCGCGGCCTTGCGGTCGGAGCCGGCGAGCGCGGCCAGCACGCCCTGATATTCGCTTGGGCTCGCGGTGGTCGCAGCCGCCAGCCGCTCCAGGTCCTGCTCGAGGCTGATCTTGCGGTTGAAATCCTTGACCAGGCGGCGGCGCCAGACCGGATAGAGGTCGAGCGCATCGAGCAGCGCGTTGAACAGCGCCACGTCGCCGGTGCGGATCTCGACATCGCGGACGCCGAAGGCCGCGGTCGCCTCCAGCGCCAGCGCCAGCGTCTCGGCGTCGGCCGCGGCACGGTCCTGGCGGCCGAACGATTCGATGCCGGCCTGCAGGAATTCGCTGGCCTGGCCGCTGCGGTAGCGAAACACCGGGCCGAGATAGCTGAACCCGGCCGGCTGGCCGGCGCGGCTGGAGGCGAGGTAGTCGCGGGCGACCGGAATGGTCAGGTCCGGACGCAGGCACAGCTCCTCGCCCGTGAGGTCGGTGGTCAGGTACAGGCTCTTGCGGATGTCCTCGCCGGAGAGGTCGAGGAACGGCTCGGCCGGTTGCAGGATCGCCGGCTCGGCCCTGACATAGCCGGCCTGCGCGAACGACAAGAGCAGCGTATCCGCCCAGGCGGCGGAGCCGGCAGCATTTGAGGTGGCAGTCGCGGTCATGACGGAGGTCCATCGTCCCGGTGGAACCGGGCAGGGCAGGGAAGGACAGGAATTGCGCAGCCCTTAGCATGGCCGATGCGCGGTTTCGACCTCCAAAGGATCAATCGCTTAACGAGTTTGGCGCGAAGCAGGCCGGTTGGTCAGGTCCGCAAAGAAGGTCTGCTTTCCATTCGACTTGAGTAATATAATACCGCAGCTCCTTTGTTGCGGCTGGCGAGCCGGCGTCATTCAGTCGGCCGAGCGACGTCTCTGACCGGCTCCGAGGCATCGGTCGCGGCAACGGCTGGTGTGGCCGCAGCGGACGGGGCTTCCTGAGCCAGCCGCTCTGCGCATTCGAGTACCTTCTGTCGTCTGCCGGAGTCGGTGAGGCGGAGAAAGGCTCTGATGAGGCGCAGCTCCTCGTACCGGCTCGCGTCCGGCACGACATCGTCATTCATCGCCATCTCTCTCCCATCGCGATCGTCACCTCGATGTGACCCGCGCTCTTCGCGAACGCATCGACGCACGATGGATCGATGCGGCCGACGCTCCGGCGTCACATTGAGAAACTGAGAACCGCTGGCAAGCCGCCGCATACTCATTTTGGGTATGGCGGGTGATCCGTTCGCCGCAGCCATCGTTTACAAGACAAATGCTGGTTTCGATTCATGCGCAATACTTCAGACATTATCCGGACGGTCTCGCGACACACGCTGGCCTACATGCTGTTCTCGATGAGCGAGCTGTTCCGGCACTATGACGAATTCGATCCGCTGGACCTTCTGATCATTCATGCGGTCCTGAACGCGAACGTCATTCATGTGATGAACGATCCGGTGCTGGACGAGAGGTTCTCCAGCATCCACGCGGTCGAGCCGGACGTGATCAAGCAAGGCGTCTCCCGTGCGGCACTGTCGCGCTTCCTCAGCCTGCCGCTCGAGACGGTTCGCCGCCGCGTCACGGGATTGAAGCGGCGAAAGATCCTCGAAGAGACCAAAGCCGGACTCATCGTGACCGAGCAGAACGCGTTCAGGTTCGGAAACAACCACGAACTGCAGAAGACCAACATGCTGCTGCTGACCAAGCTGCTGCGCGATCTCAGGCGTGCCGGCATCAACGGGCCGGATGATCTGCGCGCTTCCAAGGCGGCCGCGGCAAGGAAAGCAAAGTAAGCGGCACAACATGAATCAGGGCGATATCGATATCGCGCGCAAAGGAGCGGAAACGCCGGCGGGCAGCCGCTCGACATCCTTCCAGCGTCTCAAGCCCTCGTCGGCCCTCGAGCTGCGAGCCTATGACATCGACCATTTCGGCGAAACGGAGAGATATGCCGGCGCGTCCAGCATGCCCTTGTCGCCGGGAGCGACGGCCATCATGCGTGCGCGGCTCGACTTGCCGAGCCTGACCCTGTCCCTGGTGAAGACCTTTCCGCGGATCATTCGCGGCTATCAATTGACGAATGCCGCCGTCGTCGTGGTGCCGATGGATCACGTCACCTCGGCCCGTATCAACGGGCAATCGATAGGGCATTCCGTCGTGGTTCTGAGAGGCGTCTCCGATTGCCTGGTGCACGAGCCGGAGGGCCGGCTGATAGCCGTCGTGTCTTTTACCCCGCCCCGGCGCGAGCCCTGGACGCAACTGGGTGACGGCTACCATCTGGTGAACCCGGCCTCGGACGTCCTTGCCTCGTTGCGTCGTCTGGTCTGCGTCACGCTCGAAATCGCAGCGCATGATCCGGACTTTCTCAACGAGCCGATGTCGCTGACCGCCGTCGAGCAATCTCTGCTCAGCACGATGGAAGCTGCGCTGAGCAGCAGCGCAAAGGACAGACCCGTTTCGTCCACGACGGATGGCTATCGGCGCATCGTCGCAGACATGGAACGGCTGATCCGGCAGGATCTGACGATCTGGCACAAGACGCCCGAACTCGCGGAGCAGGTGGGCGTCTCCGTCCGCACGCTCCAGAGCGCGACCCAGGCCATCTGCGGCCTCAGCCCGCATCGCTATAGCCGGGTTCTGCGCCTCTGGTCGGTGCGCAAGCAGCTGGGCAACGGCGGGGGGCACCGCAGTGTGAAGGCCTGCGCGATTGCGCACGGCTTCGGGCATCTGGGCGAGTTCGCGGCGAGTTACAAGGCAGCCTTCGGAGAGCTGCCATCCGAGACCCTGCGTCGCGCCGTGCGGGACACGATCTAGGTTAGCCCCCTTTACTGCCCCAATCGCCCAATACCGCCTGGACCAGCGCCAGCGCCGCCACGGCGGCGGTGTCGGCCCGCATGATCCGGGGGCCGAGGGCGAGCCGGAGGATCTTGGGCTGCCGCAGCAGCAGGGCCCGCTCGTCCTCGGCAAAGCCGCCTTCCGGGCCGATCAGGACGTCGATACCTTGTCCGGCCGCGCGCACGGCTTGCAGGCTCTGAACCGGGTCTTCGACCTCCGCTGCCTCGTCGCAGAAGATCAGGAGGCGGTCGGCCGGGCGCTGGCTGAGGAAGCGCTCCAGGGCCACCGGTTCTGCGACGCTGGCGATGCTCAGGATGCCGCACTGCTCGGCTGCCTCGACGACATTGGCCCGCATCCGCTCGGTGTTGACGCGGGAGGCCTGGGTGAACCGTGTCAGAACCGGATGCAGCGCGGCGGCGCCCATCTCGATGGCCTTCTGGACCATGTAGTCGAGCCGGGCGTGCTTCAGCGGGGCGAAGACGTAGGCGAGGTCGGCAAGCCGGTCCTGGGGCCGGGTCTGCTGGAGGACGACGAGGCCGTCCGGCCGCTTGCGGCCTTCAATGGCGGCCTGCCACTCGCCGTCCCGGCCGTTGAACGCCAAGACCTCGGCCCCGGCGGAAAGCCGCAGCACGTTGCCGAGATAATTGCTCTGGTCGCGGTCGAGCGCGACCCTGGCGTCCTGGGCAAGGGGGGCATCGACGAACAGGCGGGGGGCTCGAAAATCGTGGGAGGGCATCGTTCAAAAGTCCAATTTGGCGCCGTTATTAACCGAAAGCGGCCATTTCGGGGGTAAATATTGCCAAGCAGCCGCGTCGGTGCGCCGCGCTCTTGCCCTATTCGGCGGGTTGTTAAGCGCCGGCGGGAATCGTAAAATCGCGAGCACGCTGGTTGCGCTTCGATTGGAAGACGCTGGACCCCGTAAGCTCCTGCCGGAGAGATTTTCTTGATGATCCGTCATTTGATGGTTCCGATCGCAGCCGCCATGGTCACCATGGGCGCCTCTTGTGCCTATGCGCAAAGCGCGTTCCCGGCTCCCCTGCCCAACCAGGCCCCCGCCAGTTCACCGTTTCCGCCGGTGAACGGTGCGGCGCCGACCGCGTCGGTCGGTACGACTCCGCAATCGTCATTTCCCGTGAACGGCGCGGCGCCGATCGGTGGCGCCGGTGCCTTCGGCGCGGCTCCGCCGACGCAAGCCGGTCCCGGCGAGGATTGCATGAAGGCCTTCATGCCCCTGCGCGAAGAAGCCGAGAAGCGCGGCAAGCTGATCAAGGCCGCGAGCGACCGTCACGCGCCGCCTGACGAGGCCTGCAAGCTGATCCGCAATTTCAGCCAGGCCGAGAGCAAGATGATCAAGTACATCGAGACTCACGCCGCCAAATGCGGAATTCCGGCGCAGGTCGGCGCGCAGATGAAGGATGGCCACAAGAACACCGAGGCCATGGCCAACAAGGTCTGCAACGTCGCGCAGCAACAGCAGGCGCGCCCGGCAGGCCCGTCGCTGAGCGAGGTGCTGGGGTCGGCCTCGGCGCCCGAGGCCAATGCCGGCAAGAAGGGCGGCAGCACCTTCGACACGCTCAACGGCAACGTCCTCACCCGATGAGCGACGCGTCCGCCCGCGTTGCCGATTCCACCGGCAACTGGGTCGATACGCTCGCGCCGCCTTGGGCACGGCCTTACCTCCGCTTGTCCCGCTTCGATCGTCCGATCGGCTCCTGGCTGCTGCTGATGCCATGCTGGTGGTCGGCGGCGCTCGCGAGCGGCATGGCGCATGACGTCCGCGGACTGCCGCTCACCATCGTGCTGTTCTTCATCGGCGCCTTCGTGATGCGCGGCGCGGGCTGCACCTGGAATGACATCACCGACCGCGATCTCGACGACAAGGTCGAGCGCACCCGCTCGCGGCCGCTGCCGTCGGGGCAGGTGAGCACGAAGCAGGCGCTGGCCTTCATGGTCCTGCAGGCGCTGGTCGGTCTCGTGGTGCTGCTGCAGTTCAACCGCTTCGCGATCGCGACCGGCATCGCATCGCTCCTGATCGTCGCGATCTATCCCTTCATGAAGCGGATCACCTGGTGGCCGCAGATCGTGCTCGGGCTTGCCTTCTCCTGGGGCGCGCTGATGGGGTTTGCCGTCACCTTCGGCCGCATCGACGTCACTGCGCTGGTGCTCTATGCCGGCGCGATCTCCTGGGTGATCGGCTATGACACGGTCTACGCGCATCAGGACGCCGAAGACGACGCGCTGATCGGCATCAAGTCGACCGCACGCCTGTTCGGCGCGCATACGCACCAGGCGCTGATCCTGTTCTACGGGCTGTCGGTGATGCTGATCGGCGTCGCGCTCGCCTCGGCCGATGCGCTCTGGCCGGCCTGGCTCGGCCTCGCCGCCTTCGCCGCGCATCTGGCGTGGCAGATCGTGCGCCTGCGGATCGAGGATCCGGAATTGTGTTTGCGCCTGTTCAAGTCGAACAAGCATGCGGGCTTGCTGCTGTTCGCGGGATTGCTCGCGGACGCGGTGATGCGGTCGGCGTAAATTCGTAGATTCCATGGGCGGTGAGCGTGGCCTTTCCGGTAGGTTTGGGTTTCCACACTCGAACCCACGGAGAGTCAGATGCAAGCATCGACAGCCACGCTCACCACCGACCATAATGGCACAATTTTCAGGTGATGCAGTGAGCTGCATAAATCTTCGGAAGCCAATCCTCGCCCGGATCACGGTCGTCGCGCTGCGCTACGCATGGCTCCGCGCGCCGCCCTCGCACCGTGCCAAACTCACTCAAGCCAATCGATAGGCCTTGACTCACAAATCCCCATATGAGGGTGGGCAAAGGCGCATTTGCGCCGTGCCCACGATCTCTCGATGATTGAAAAAGAAGGTGGGCACGCTTGCGCTTTGCCCACCCTACGGCACCTACGGCACCGTGATTGCCGCCTAATTCCGCGCGATGATCTCGCGCTCTTCGCGATGCACGGGCAACTCGCGCGCCATCGCAACACGGCGACGCATCAGGAATTTCGGACGACGGGCGCGGATCGCGTTGGCGCGGCGGCGGCGGGCTGCGGGCTTGCGGGCGCCCTCGTCGAGCTGGGGCAGCGCGAAGATTTCGCTCCAGACCGCCCAGGCTTCCGCGAGTTCTTCGCCATCGGCCCCGACCAGCAGCGGCACGGACAGCGAGGGATCGCGATGCACCAGCACGAGGGCCTGGGCCTCGTCGTTGCCGCGCAGCGCGACGCCGGTGAAGTCGCTGACGCGAACATTGATCGCCATCTGCATGCCGCGGACGGCACGGCGCAGCACGACACGTTCGCGATGAAGCTCGATCTGCCTCGTATATCCGTCGGCGCGCGGGTCGTGCGCATCGAAGCGGACCGGAAGGGAAAGAGGGTCGAGCCGCAGCGAGCGGCTCGACCCGGCGGGGTGGGCCCCGCATGTTGCTGTTTGACGCCTCACGGCTCTAGTTCTCCCCGCCGGGATTATGTTCCCGGTCGATGCGAGGACCTTAGCGCGCGCTCTTCCGAAACCGCTTAAAAAGGCTGGTTAACCCACCGTCACTGCTCCTCATGATTGACAAGACCTTGGCGCGCATGATTGACGAGACGTTGCGCCGACGGTGCGAATCTGAGCTTTTGGCGGGCTGAAAATGCTTGAAGTCCGCGCGATCAGGGCACATCTGTGGGTTCCGGTCCCCGCACCCCGCCCCAACAGGATTTCGTTCGTGAACTCTTCACCGTCCGCAAGCTCGACCACAGCCCATCGCGACCTGTTCGATCAGTCCGCGCTCTCCGATCTCGCGCAGCGGCTGGTCGAGGCGGCCAGGCGCGCGGGCGCGGATGCGGCCGATGCGGTCGCGGTGCGCGGCGTCTCGCAAGGCGTCGAGGTGCGCGACGGACGCGTCGAGGAATCCGAGCGGTCGGAGGGCGACGATGTCGGCCTGCGGGTGCTGGTCGGCCAGCGCCAGGCGGTGGTCTCGACCAACGACGTCAGCGGCGATGCCGTGACCAAGCTTGCCGAACGCGCGGTCGCGATGGCGCGCGTCGCGCCCGACGACAAATATGTCGGCCTCGCCGATCCCGCGCTGCTCGCGCGCGATTTCCCCGATCTCGACCTGCTCGATCCCGGCGTGCCCGCAACCAGCGAGCTCGAGCGCCGCGCGCTCGCGGCCGAAGCCGCGGCGCTCGCGGTGAAGGGCGTGACAAAATCCGGCGGCGCCTCGGCTTCGGCCGGCATCGGCGGCATGGTGCTCGTCACCTCGACCGGCTTCCACGGCTCCTACCTGCGCTCCAGCCAGGGCATCTCGGCCACCGCCATCTCGGGCGAGGGCACCGGCATGGAGCGCGACTACGACTTCACCTCGGCGCCGCATGCCGCCGATCTGTTGTCGCCGGAAGCCGTCGGCCGTTCCGCCGGAGAGCGCACCGTGGCGCGCTCCAATCCGCGCAAGGTCGAAACCTGCAAGGTCCCCGTCGTGTTCGATCCGCGCGTTGCCGGCTCGCTGGTCGGTCATCTCGTCGGCGCCATCAACGGCGCCTCGATCGCGCGCAAGACCAGCTTCCTGAAGGACAAGCTCGGCCAGCAGCTGTTCGCCAACAACATCCGCATCATCGACGATCCCCTGCGCAAGCGCGGCCTGCGCTCGCAGACCTTCGACGCCGAGGGCGTCGCGGTGAAGAGAACCGCGCTGGTCGACGAGGGCGTGCTGACGACCTGGCTGCTCGATTGCGCCACCGCGCGCGAGCTCGGCCTCGTCACCACCGGCCACGCCCATCGCGGCGTCTCCTCCTCGCCGTCGCCCGGACCGTACAATCTGCATCTCGAGCCCGGCACGCCGAGCCCGGCCGAGCTGATCTCCGACATCAGCCAAGGTTTCTACGTCACCGATCTGATCGGCTCCGGCGTCAACGGCGTGACCGGCGATTACAGCCGCGGCGCTTCCGGCTTCTGGATCGAGAACGGCGAGATCACCTATCCCGTCAGCGAAGTCACCATCGCCGGCCATCTGTTCGAGATCTTCAAGTCGATGCAGCCCGCGAACAATCTCGAATTCCGCTACGGCATCAATGCGCCGACGGTGCGCATCGAGGGTTTGACGCTTGGCGGACGCTGACGCGAACGACACGATCCTGACGCGCGACGCGGCGCTGCTGCAGGACGCGGTGCGGGAAGCTGGCACGCTGGCGCAGTCGATGTTCCGGACCGAGCTGAAGAAGTGGACCAAGGGCGCCTCCTCGCCGGTGTCGGAGGCCGACATCGCCGTCAACGATCTGCTCGAAACGCGCTTGCGCAGCGCGACGCCGGATTATGGCTGGCTGTCCGAGGAGAGCGCCGATGACGCTGACCGGCTGTCGCGACGGCTGACCTGGATCGTCGATCCCATCGACGGCACCCGCAACTATCTCGGCGGCCATGACGAATGGTGCGTCAGCGTCGCACTGGTCGCGGATGCTGCACCGGTGCTTGCCGCGGTGTTCGCGCCGACGACCGGCGAGTTCTTCTTCGCCGTGCGAGGCCAGGGCACGACGCTCAACGACAAGCCGGTGCGGGCGAGCTCCGGAGCCGAACTGGATTTCGCCCGCGTCGCGGGGCCGAAGCCGCTGGTCGAGCGGCTGAAGCCGTCGCTCGGCGAGATCAAGCTGCATCCGCGAATCGGCTCGCTGGCGTTGCGGCTGTGCCGGGTCGCCCATGGCGCGCTGGATGCGGCTTTTGCGGGGGGCAACAGCCACGATTGGGACCTTGCGGCGGCCGATTTGATCGTGCAGGAAGCCGATGGTAGGATGAGCGACCTCTCCGGAGAACCCATCCTCTATAACCGCCGGGAAGTGGCGCACGGGGTGCTGGTGGCAGCGGGACGCGATCGTCATGCGGGCATTGTCGCGCATTTTCGAAGCCGCCCCCTGGCCTGAAGCGCTCGTCGTCGTGCCTGTCAAACACTGTGCTTGTCGAACACTGCTTTGCCGGGCAGCCCGTTAGGAACAGAACTGATGCCAGATAGTGCCCCGCAGCAATTGCTTCACCTCGTCATCGGCGGCGAGCTCGTCGATCTCGAGCAGAATGTCTTCAAGAATCTCGACGACGTCGAGATCGTCGGCCTCTATCCGAATTACGCGAGCGCCCACGCCGCCTGGCGGGCCAAGGCGCAGTCGACGGTCGACAACGCGCAGATGCGCTATTTCATCGTCCATCTCCATCGGCTGCTCGACCCGAATCAAGAACCGGCACGTTGAAGAGACTGCTTCGCAATACGCTGCGGAGCAGCTGGTTTCAGCGTGCCGTCGGGGTTCTGGCGGCCGAATATCTGCGCCTGGTCTGGCGGACCAACAAGTTCACGCTGGATCCGCCCGACGTCTATGAACGCGTCGAGCCGCAGCTCCCGGCGATCTTCGCCTTCTGGCACGGCCAGCATTTCCTCACGCCCTTCATCAAGAACCAGAACAAGGCCTCCTATCGCGCCAAGGTCCTGATCTCCCGTCACCGCGACGGCGAGTTCAACGCCATCGCGGTGGAGCGGCTCGGCATCGGCCTGATCCGCGGTTCCGGCGATCATGGCGGCGCCTTCCACCGCAAGGGCGGAGTCGGCGCCTTCAAGGAAATGGTGCGGACGCTCCAGGACGGTTGTAATGTCGCGCTGACTGCCGATGTCCCCAAGCGCGCCCGCGTGGCCGGGCTCGGAATCATCATGCTGGCACGGGAATCGGGGCGGCCGATCATGCCTTTCGCGATGGCGACGAGCCGCTTCATCCGGCTGAAGAACTGGGACCGCACCACCATCAACCTGCCGTTCGGGCGCGGCGCCCTGGTCGGCATCAAGGAAATCCACGTTCCCGCAGATGCCGACGCCGCCACGATGGAAGCGTTGCGGCTGGAGCTGGAAGAGACGTTGAACGAGGCGACCCGCCGCGCCTATGCGCAGCTCGGCCGCCCGGGGCCGCAAGATGGCTAAATCGCTGCCCATTGCGCTGCCGATGACGTTGCGGATGTATCGGCGCCTGGCCGCGGGTCTGGTGCCGCTTGCGCCTGTGCTGATCAAGCGGCGGCTGAGGCAAGGCAAGGAAGACCCCGCGCGCGTCGGCGAGCGGCGCGGCATCTCACGCGACGTGCGGCCGCATGGCCCGCTGGTCTGGATCCACGGCGCCAGCGTCGGCGAGGTGCTGGCCGCGGCGGCGCTGATCGAGCGTTTGCGCGATCTCAACCTGCGCATCCTGCTCACCTCGGGCACCGTCACCTCGGCTGCCGTGGTCGCAAAGCGCTTTCCGCCCGATGTCATCCATCAATACGTGCCGTATGATTCGCCGCGCTACGTCGCGCGCTTCCTCGACCATTGGAAGCCGTCGCTGGCCTTGTTCACCGAATCCGATCTGTGGCCGAACCTGATCCTGGCCGGGGCGGCGCGCCGCGTGCCGATGGTGCTGATCAACGGCCGGATGTCGCCGCGCTCCTTCCCGCGCTGGCAGCGCATGCACGGCACCATCTCGGCGCTGCTGTCGCGGTTCGACATTTGCCTGGCGCAGTCGAAGATCGATGCCGAGCGCTTCTCCGCGCTGGGCGGCCGCGATGTCGTCACCACGGGCAATCTCAAGCTCGACGTGCCGGCGCCGCCGGCCGATCCCGCCAGGCTCGAGCGGCTGATGGCGATGACGCGCGGCCGGCCGATCATCGTCGCGGCTTCGACCCATCCGGGCGAGGACGAGATGCTGGTCGCGGCGCATCGCAGCCTGGTCGGCTTCTTCCCGCAGCTCCTCACCGTGATCGTGCCGCGGCATCCCGATCGCGGCTCTTCGATCGCCGGCCTGGTCACGGCCTCGGGCCTGACGCCGGCGTTGCGCTCGCGCGAGGAGCTGCCGACCGCGACCACCGACATCTATGTCGCCGACACCATGGGCGAGCTCGGCCTGTTCTACCGCCTCTCGCCGATCGTGTTCATGGGCGGATCGCTGATCCGCCACGGCGGGCAGAATCCGATCGAGGCGATCAAGCTCGGCGCCGCCGTCATCCATGGTCCGCACGTCTTCAACTTCGCCGAATTGTTTGAGACGCTCGATGCGAGCGGCGCGGCGCGGCAGGCCGATACGCAGGAGGCGCTGGTCAAGCAGCTCGGCCTGCTGCTGGCCGAGCCCACCGTCCGCGAGAAGATGCAGCGCGCCGGCGCCGGTGTGGTCGAGCAGCTCGGCGGCGCGCTGGATCGCACCATGACGGCGCTCGAGCCCTATCTGCTGCAATTGCGGATCGAGATGGGGGCCGCCAATGCGTGAGCCGGCCTTCTGGTACCGGCCACGTTCTCTTGCTTCATATGCGTTATGGCCGCTCGGGGCGCTCTATGGCACGATCGCCGAATGGCGCATGCTGCGCCAGAGCACCGACGCCGGCATTCCCGTGATCTGCGTCGGCAATTACCATGTCGGCGGCGCCGGCAAGACCCCGACCGTGCTGGCGCTGACGAAGCTGCTGCGCGCGCTCGGCGAGACGCCGGTGGTGCTCAGCCGCGGCTATGGCGGGCGCCTGAAAGGCCCCGTCATGGTCGACCGCGCCCGCCACAATGCGGCCGATGTCGGCGACGAGCCCTTGATGATGGCGCGCGACGTCCCGGTCGCGGTCGCGCGCGACCGCCTCGACGGTGTCGCGCTGGCGAAGTCGCAAGGCGCCACCATGATCCTGATGGACGACGGTTTTCAGAACCCGCGCCTGCTCAAGGACGCCTCGCTGATCGTGATCGACAGTGAGCGCGGCCTCGGCAATGGCGAGGTGTTTCCCGCCGGTCCCTTGCGCGCGCCGCTGCAGGCCCAGCTTGCGCGCACCGACGCGCTGGTGCTGATCGGCGACGGCCGTGCCGCCAACGACGTCGCCGCCGAGCTCGCCAAGCGCAACAAGCCCGAGCTGCGCGCGCGGCTGAAGCCGGATCCGGCTTCGCTCGCGCGGCTGCACGGAGGGAAGGTATTCGCCTTCGCCGGCATCGGCGATCCCGAACGCTTCTTCCGCACCCTCCGCGCCTGCGGCATCGAGGTCGCGCGCACGCGCGCCTTCGCCGATCATCACATGTTCTCGGGCGAGGAGATCGCAGCTCTCGCGGCGGAGGCCCGGCGCGAGCAGCTCACGCTGGTGACGACGGAGAAGGACCTCGCACGCCTCTATGGCAGCGAGGGCGTGCCTGACGACATCGTGGCGTTCGCCGTCACTCTCGAGTTCGACGATCCCGCCAAGCTGCGGAAATTGATCGGCGACCATCTCTACAAGGCGCGCGAGCGACGGTTTTCGCGGCGCTGATGATCTCGTAGGGTGGGCAAAGGCGCAACGCGCCGTGCCCACGATCTGCTGCGTTCGGAGACAGGTGGTGGGCACGCTGCGCTTTGCCCACCCTACGCCACTGCACTACCCACCATTCAGCCGACATTCATCGCAATCCTTCTATCGATCTTCCGACGAGGAGAGTTCGATGAGTTTGCCGTCAGCCGTCGCTGCGAGATCACGATTCCTGCGGTTTCGGCGCGCCGGGAAAATACCGCTGCAGGACGGCGGCGGGCGTGGCGTAGGCCTCCTGCAGGTCGACGCTCCAGTACTTCAGCTCGTCGAGCGGGATCCGGACGTCGGTGATCGCGCAGCGCACGAAGGTCCCCGGCGAGATCACGCGGAAATCGCCGTCGAGATATTGCACCTGCGCTTCGCCATGGCCCGAGGGGCCGAACTTGTTCAGCACGGTCGAAAGTCTCCGTGGAAGGCCGCTCGCAAAGGAAACCCCTGGAGGGCACGATGTGTTGGCCGGGATGTAGCATAGATAGGGCGGCTTGTCCGCCCGGTAAACCCACCGGCTTGTGATGTTTTGCCGCCGCTCCCGCGTGATCATGCCTTCCGCGAAGCAGCGCTGGTTCCGGCACCTCCGACGGCAGAGTCCGATGCGCCTTCGATTGACCGCCCTGTTCGCGATGCTGCTGATCTCGGCCGCGCGTGCTGCCCCGGCGCCGCTAGCAGTCGAGATTCCGCTGGCGTCAGGCATCCTCCATGCGCAGCTCTACAAGCCCGACGGCGCAGGCCCGTTTCCGACCGTGATCGCGCTGCATGGCTGTGGTGGGCTCAGTGGCCATTCCGACTCCGTCCTGCCGCGCTATCGCGACTGGGCCGAGCGTCTGCTCAAAGCCGGTAACGCCGTGCTGTGGCCCGACAGCTACGGCTCGCGCGAGCTCGGGCCGCAATGCCGCGTCAAGGAGATGCACGTCAAGGCGCGGCGTGAGCGCGTCGGCGACATCGCGGCGGCGCGGGCCTGGCTGATGAAGCAGAGTTGGGTGGCGCGCGACCGCGTCAGCCTGATGGGCTGGGCCAATGGCGCCAGCGCGCTGCTCTGGGCCGTGCGTCCGCAGAGTGCCGCGCGGGACCTGGGTCCGGATTTGGGTCCGGATTTCCGTGCCGCGATCGCGTTCTATCCCGACTGCCGGATCTCCGCCGGCCTCGGCTGGAGCACGCGGGTGCCCACACTGGTGCTGATCGGCGCCGATGACGACGTCTCGTCTCCGCCCGCCTGCCGCCAGATGGTCGAAGGCGCGCATGGCCGCAGCGCGCTCGCGCGCATCGTGGTCTATCCCGGCGCCGATCACGATTTCGACCGCGCCACCACGCCGCTGCACGCCAGCAACGATGCCGCAGCAATCGGGCGCGGCCATCCCGGCATGGAGGCACAAGCGCGCGCGGAGTCGCAGAAGGACGTCGTGAAGTGGCTGGCGCGGTAGCCGATGAAGCGCCTTGGTTCGGCCACGATATCGATTCAACGCAATGCCATGCGCAACCGCATCACCCTGCTCTCGGCATTCGCCGTCTTCACCGTCGCGCTCTGCCTCTACGAAGCCCACCCCGGCGCTCCCTTGCGCGCGCCGGACCATTGCGGCTTCTGGACCACGATCGACGCGGGATTGTCGTGTCGCTGAAGGCGCGGCTCGTCGTACATACTCGCTGTCATCGTCCGCGAAGGCGGACGATCCAGTACGCCGAGACGTCTGTGAGTCACCGCGAAGCCACGGCGTACTGGATTCCCCGCCTACGCGGGGAATGACATTGAGGGTGGAGCGCCGCCGTCGTGCCTCAGAACAAACTGCCCTGATCCACCGGCTTGGCCACGCGCCTCGGCGCGGGCTTGGCATCCTGCGCGGCCGACTTTGGCTGCGCCGGCGCGCGTTTTGCTGCTGGCGCCGGGCGATCCGCATCCGCGGTCGCGCCGACGCGGCCATCGGCGAACTCGATCTCGACGCGCGCGCCTGGACCGATCGCATCGGCCGCATGCACGGGATGGCCGGCCTCGTCGCGCACCAGCGCAAAGCCGCGCGCGAGCACGCTGCGGTAGGACAGCGCGGAGAGCAGCTTGCCGCTGTTCTCGACGCGGGCCTCCAGCCGCTGCATCAGCGTGACGAGCGCGCGGCCGGCGCGCTCGCCAAGGCGATGCGTGCGCTCGCGCTGGCGGGCAATGGCGTTGCGCTGCGCCTGCGCATTGGAGAGTTTTGAAGCGCGCAGGCGAATCTGGAGCCCGGCAAAGCGGTCGCGCCGCTGCCGCAGCAGCGAGCGCGCGGACAGGCCGAGCCGTTCGCCGCACACTGTCAGGCGATGGTCGGCCTGTGCGATCTGGCCGTGCAGCACCCGCAGCGTCAGCTTTGAGCTGGCCGCGGTGAACCTGCGGAAATGCGCGTGCGTGTTGGCCTTGAGACAGCGGGGCAGGGAGGCGCCCGCCGCATCCAGCCGTTGCCGGGGAATGGCGAGCAGATCGCCGGCCGCCGGCAGCGCGCGCACGGCGGCGCGCAGCTCGCTGCGGCGGCTTTCCTGGGCGCGTAGCCAATAGGCGCGGGTGCGGCGGCCGAGATCGGCGACCTCGACGAACAGATCGCTGCGCACCGGCACCGCCATCTCGGCCGCCGCCGTCGGCGTCGGCGCGCGCTTGTCGGCGACGAAGTCGATCAGCGTGATGTCGGTCTCGTGCCCCACCGCCGAGATCAGCGGGATCATGCTTTCGCTTGCTGCCCGCACCACGATCTCCTCGTTGAACGACCAGAGATCCTCAAGCGAGCCGCCGCCGCGCGCGACGATCAGCACGTCGGGCCGCGGAATCTTGCCGCCCTCGGGCAGCGCGTTGAAGCCGCGGATCGCCGCGGCGACCTGTTCGGCCGAGCCTTCGCCCTGCACCTTCACCGGCCACACCAGCACGCGGCGGGGGAAGCGGTCCTCCAGCCGGTGCAGGATGTCGCGGATCACGGCGCCGGTCGGCGAGGTCACGACGCCGATCACCTCCGGCAGCCAGGGCAGCAGCTGCTTGCGCGCCTCGTCGAACAGGCCTTCGGCGGCAAGCTTCTTCTTGCGCTCCTCCATCAGCGCCATCAGCGCGCCGATGCCGGCCGGCTCCAGCGCCTCGATCACGATCTGGTATTTCGAGGAGCCCGGATAGGTCGTCAGCTTGCCGGTGGCGATCACCTCGAGCCCCTCCTGGGGCTTGAAGCGCATCCGGCCGTGCACGCCCTTCCAGATCACCGCCTCGATCTTGGCGCTCTCGTCCTTGAGCGCGAAATAGCAATGGCCGGAGGAATGGGCGCCGCGAAAGCCGGAGATCTCGCCGCGGACCCGGACGTGACCGTAGGTGTCCTCCACCGTCCGCTTCAGGGACTGGGAGAGCTCGGAGACGGTGAATTCAAAGGCGTTGTTGAGTTGTTCCGCAGGCGGCATTGAGCAAACGATTCGGTGTTTCGGGGTCGAGGGGCGACGTTAAGGATTTTCGCCAGCCAGCGCCAGCCTCCGCCGTCATTCCGGGGCGCGCCCTCCTGGGCGCGAGCTATGGTGCGCACTTGCGCACCTGAGAATCCATCCCACCGCCGACGCTGCGGCACAATGGATTCTCGCACGTGCGCAAGTGCGCCCATAGTTCGTGCTGCGCGCGCCCCTCAAAATGCGATCTCAAGTGAGGCCGCGCACAGATGGGCCGACTTCTTCATGGCATTGCTGTCCCACTTCAAAGAGGGAACGGCAATGAGCCACAACTGGACGGTTCGCTGGAAGGGCCTGATCTTCGCCGGCTACGGCGTGCTGATCGCACTCGTCGCGAACAAGTTTGTCTTCGACGGGCCGGGCTGGAGCAAGTTCCTCGTGATGCTTGTCCTCGCGGGACTGCTTGGTGCGATTGGTCATCGCATCGGGCGCAAGCAAATGCGCGATGGAATCTGATGTCCGCGGGGTGAAGTTGTCTCCCTCCGCCGTGCCTCGCAGTCATTTGCGTGATCCCATCTGAGATCGTTCCGGCGCGCCACCCCGGTCGCCACCACGGCGGCGGGCGGGCGCGGCTTGACTCATCCATGATTTCATATATGCAATTACTAAATCATATATGAAAACAGAGGAAGCCAAGCCCGATGAGCGATGTGATCACCGATCCCGACGATCCGCGTCGACGCGTGTTTGGCGACTACCGGCTCAAGCCGGGTAGCGGGGTCAATCCCCCCTATTCGCCGGCCTATCCGGTGGAGTGGGGCTGCACCCTGCGTACTGTCGAGGTCATGACCCGGGTCGCGCCGGGCAAGGTCGCCGCGCTGCTTGCCGACACCCCGTTCGAGATCGCGAGCGATCGCGTCGCCTTCCGCTTCATGCGTTCGCCCGGGCATTCGCTGGCCGTGCACGCCGGCGAGATGTTCGACCTGATGATCTCCGTGCCGGTGCGCTACAAGGGGCTGTTCACCGAGACGCACATCTTCATGTATTGCAGCGATCCCATGGGGATCTGCGCGGGACGCGAGGTGTTCGGCTACACCAAGAAGGATACAAACTACGCCTTCGACGAGCATCCGGACGGATCGATCACTGGATGGGTCCGGCGCCGCGGCATTCCGCTGGCCGATTTCTCCTTCAAGCCGGATCAATCTGCGCCGGTCGTTCGAATCGTCGACGGCGACGAATTGCCGGCCGGTGAGATCCACGTGCGCCGCCTGCCGCATCCCGAGCGGCTCGGCACGGCCTATTCCGACATCGTCTATCGCCGTACCCCGTTGAAATATTCCACGCCGGTGCCGGGCCGCGCCACCATGACCCTTCATGCCAGCCCGTACGATCCGATCGCCGAGCTCGATCCGGAAATCCTCGGCGCGCACTTCATGGTGTCGGACGTCTATGGCGGCGGCTTCGAGGTCGAGGACCGCCGGCTCATCGAGCGGCTCGTTCCGTAACGAGGAGATAGGCCTGCGCGCGATGCGCGCGCGGGCGACAAAATAGACATGCGTGCAGAAGCACGAACCGGCAAGGGAGGTTTGGACATGGTGGGACGATATCGGGTGAGCCGCCGGCGGCTGCTGGCCGGCGCGGGTGGTCTTGCATTGGGCATGGCAGGGCTTGGCGCGCGGGCGCAGGAGACGAAGCCGCTTCGCATCGGCGTGCTGACGGACATGTCCAGCCTCTATGCCGACGTCACCGGTCCGGGCTCGGTGCTCGGCGCCAGGATGGCCGTCGAGGATTTCCAGGCGGCCCACAAGATCGCCCGCCCGATCGAGGTGATCAGCGGCGACCACATGAACAAGGCCGATGTCGGCGCCAACATCGCGCGCGAGTGGATCGATCGCCAGGGCGTCGACGTGATCGTCGACGCGCCCAATTCGGCCGTCGCGCTCGCGGTCCGCAACATCGTGCAGCAGAACAACAAGACATTGCTGGTCTCGGGCGCCTCGTCGTCGGACCTCACCGGCAAGTCCTGCTCGCCCAATCTCGTGCACTGGACCTACGACACTTACGCGCTCTCGTCCGGTGTCGCGCGCGCCGTGGTCGAGAGTGGCGGCAAGAGCTGGTTCCTGCTCACCGCCGACTACGCCTTCGGCCATGCCATGGAAGGCGACATCAAGAACGTCGTGCAGAAATTCGGCGGCAAGGTCCTCGGCGGGGTCCGCACGCCGATCAACACGCAGGACTTCTCCTCCTTCCTGCTGCAGGCCCAGGCCTCGAAGGCGGAGATCATCGCCCTGGTCAATGCCGGCGGCGACACCATCAATTCGATCAAGCAGGCGGTCGAGTTCGGCATCCCGCAAGGCGGCCAGCGCGTGGTGGCGACCGTGCTCTATCTCAGCGACGTGCACTCGCTCGGCCTCAAGATCGCGCAGGGCCTGCAGTTCACCGAATCCTTCTACTGGGACCTGAACGACGAGACCCGCGCCTGGACCAAGCGGTTCGCGCCGCGCAACAACGGCCGCTACCCCACCGCCTTGCACGCCGGCGCCTACGCAACGACGCTGCACTACCTCAAGGCGGTCGCCGCGCTCGGCGCCTCCGGCGACGGCAAGGCCGCGGTCGAGCAGATGAAGAAGCTGCCGACCAACGATCCCCTGTTCGGCAAGGGCAGCGTGCGCGCCGACGGCCGCAAGCTGCACAACATGTATCTGTTCGAGGTGAAGAAGCCCGAGGAATCCAAGCAGCCCTGGGATTACTACAAGCTGGTCAAGACCATCGGGCCGGCCGAGGCCTGGCGGCCCCTGGAGGACGGCGGCTGCGAGTTCCTGAAATCATGACCACAGATGACCGCCGGCCGGTGGCGCTCGTCACCGGCGGCGGCGGCGATATCGGACGCGCCATTGCGCTGAGGCTGGCGCGGATGAGCGCTGCGGTCGCGATCGTCGACCGCGATGACGCCGCGGCCAACGCCGTGGCGCGGCTCGTCGAGGACGCCGGCGGCAAGGCGCTCGCCATCGGCGCCGACGTCTCCAGCGCGCGCGAGACCGCCGCTTTCGTCGAGACGGTCGAGGCACGATTGGGGCCGATCGGCATCTTCGCCAACAACGCCGGCATCGAGGGTGTCGTCGCCCCACTGCACCAATACCCCGACGACACGTTCGATCGGGTGCTGCAGGTCAACGTGAAGGGGGTCTTCCTCGGCCTCAAGCACGTGCTCGCGCGAATGATCCCGCGCGGCGCGGGCACGATCGTCAACACAGCTTCGACGTCGGCGATCCGCGGCCGGGCCGGGCTCGCCGGCTACGTCGCCTCCAAGCACGCGGTGCTTGGATTGACGCGCACCGCGGCGCTGGAGGTCGGTGCAACGAAGATCCGGATCAATGCCGTCCTGCCCGGGCCGATCGAGTCGCGCATGATCCGGGAATTGGAGGGGCAGGCGCGCGACAACGCGGTGGCCTTGCGCCGAAACGGTGCGGCTGCCCATGGGCGGCCGCAGGACGTCGCCAACGTCGTGGCCTTTCTCGCGTCCGACGAGGCGGCGCATGTCAATGGTGCGGCCTGGGTCGTCGACGGCGGAATGACCGTGGCCTAAAGGTAAGGGCTGTCGCGTGTGAAGAAAACGTGGCTGCCAGTTTGCCCGCGGCGCATCCTTCGAGACGCACGCCTGCGGCGCGCCCTCAGGATGAGGTCGTGCATTGCTGCGAGATGTTAGACCCTCATGGTGAGGAGGCCGCCGCAGGCGGGGCGTCTCGAACCATGCAGGCCCGGCTCCGCCCGCAACATCCCGGTGCGACATGCGGCAGCCCTCGTTGCCTAGGCGATGCCGCCGATCTTCTCGGAGACGATCCTGGCCGCGCTGCGCAGCTCGGCGGCGATGGTGCTGGCCTCGTTCGCCGGGATCTGATCCTGCCTGACCAGCGGCACGGTCAATGCCGCCACCGCGCGGCCGGAGGCTTCGACGATTGGGCAGCTATAGGCGAGAATGCGGGTGTAGCCGTCGGCATTGGAGAAATTTCCCCCGTCCGAGGAAATGCGGTCGAGCGCCGCCAGCGCCTTCTTTGCGCTGATGCGATCATGCGCGGCGATGACCTGCGCCAGCTCCTCGCGCCGACCCTCGAGCTGAAAGGCCGCCAGGACCTTCGCCGAAGCGTATTGCTGGGTAAGCGGAAACACCGCGCCGACCTTGACCGACCAGCCCATCAGCCATTCCGGCTCGATGCGGGCAATCACCATGAACTGCTCGCCGTGCAGCACCGTGAGATGACAGGACAATTGCACGCGCGAGGCCAGCTGCTCCATCACCGGCAGCGCCGCCTTCAATAGCCGCTCGGTCGGCGGGAATTGCGAGGCGATCCGGAACAGCTTCAGCGTCAAGGTGTATTCGCCGGTCGCGGGATCCCGCGCGACATAGCCCCGCCGCTCCAGCGCCACCAACATGCGGAAAATCTCGCCGACGGAGCGCCCGACGGTCTCGGCGAGCTGCTTCTGCGTCAGCCCCCGCGACGCCCCCGCCAGCGCCTCCAGAAGGTCCAACCCCTTTTCCAGGGCGGGCGCGCCGGGCTGTAATTTCTCAGCGGTCATCCATCAGGCCTTGTCGATCCGGCCATATGTGCCGGGGAGCGGAATGGCCTTCGATGTACCCGATCGCTCGCGCCGCGAAAAGTCGTCCATCCGATGCGCGCCGGGCATGACTCGGAGCTCGTAGGATGGGTTGAGCCCTTGCGAAACCCATCACTGCTCTATCCCCGCTCTCCGTAATCGCGACCGTCATCCGACTGATCGCCGGCCCCATCGGCCGGGTAATTGCCGAGTTTCACGTGGCGATGAAACGAGGAGGGCGCCCAGTCACGGACTCTGGTGACGAGCCCGTGCTTGACCGGATTGATGTGACCATATTGACATGCCGCGCGAAATCGACCTCGTCGCGAATGGTATGCTCCCAATATCTGCGTTGCCAGATGCCCCGTTCACCTCTGGCCGCTCGGCTTTGCGATATCCTCTCGTTGCGCGCCAGACCGCGCGAAAAGGTGGACTTGATCAACTGCCAACGCATTGCAAAATCGGCATCGCCTTCCGGCAACGTCCACACCGTGTGAAGGTGATCAGGCAGCACCACGATGGCATCGATCGTGAACGGATGGCGCCGATGCGTTTCGCGAAACGCCGTGCGCAACAACCCTACGTGATCCGTCAGCAACGATAGCCTCCGCTCCGCCGGATTGACGGAAGAAGAAGCCCCCACCCCGAACGAAGTTGCGGCGGTACGCGGTCACGACGCGATCTTCTCACGAAACAAGCGCGATGGGTCTCGCAACGGCTCAATCCATCCTACGCGTTCATCATGATCTTGGCCTCAGGCGCGGCTCGACTTCATTGAAGCCCCTAGCATTCATGCCAGATGCGAAGCCCTTACCGGAAGATAGTTCGACATGGTGCTTTATTGCCAATGGTGAAAACTGTTGCGCGAAAGGAATAGCGTGCTGCTGCAGGTATTGATCAAAGAATGATTTATGAACAACGTCGATACCTAACGTTTGCATGCGGTCAAACCAAGACGCGGCTGGAGTCGCTTCGTGTCTTACCACGCGTACCCAGGGCGTTAGAGTAAGCGATTGTTGATCGCCTTCGATGCGGGCCGCGATCATCGGGGCATCAAGAACCGCTATCGCAAGGGGGATGTGACAGTCGAAGTAACGCGCCGTCTTTGGCGGCTCTTCTTGCTTCTTAAAATATCGCAATGCCTTTGCGAGCGGAAGAATCGTGTTTTGAAATGCGTCAGTGCCTGATAGCTCGATAGCTGATCCCTTTCGAGTACATTTTGAGAACGTCATGCACGGTTCGGCCGCGTTTAGAATAAACGGGTGATTGGAAAGGCTCAGCGCTCCCAAAATTGTCTCTGTGTATGTCGAACTATCATCGTCGGTCGTAAGAGCGATTTTGTCTTGAGCGAGCCCCGCGAAATAAGGAAATTCGGGAAGTCGTGGCCGTGTAGCAGAGATGAAGAAAACGTATGGAAGATCAGATTGTTTACACTCGATCAGCAGGTCTAGCGTCGGTCGAACAAAAGGTTGATCCTCGCTTTGTAGATCGAACATCCTTCGAGATGCCCAGATGTCAAGCGTCCGAAGTGCCCCGCTGTCGCCATCTACAAAACTCCACTCCTCCTGCACCCGAAAGTCTACACCAAGCTTGTTAGCAATAATCGTTTGAAGAGGGTAACCCGACTTCTGGACTGCTTGGAGAATTTGCTCATCGGTAACGCCGGCGCTCAAAGCGTTCTCGGGAGTGTTTTTAGGTTCACTTTGCATGTTATTTCCGGGTGGTTATGCAAAAGAAATACTGGGATTTCCAAAGCGAACGTTGCCTAAATTTTTGAATGTGGTCGGAAAGGTTCTTTAGAGCTCGAAGGATGGGTTGAGCCCTTGCGAAACCCATCGCTTTACTCCCGCTCTCCGTCATCGGGGCTCTCATGCAATCACAACTGAAGATGAATCGCAGTTGGCACTCGGTCGGCCAATTCTTTGGGCCCATCGAGAGACACGTAGGATGGGTTTCGCAAGGGCTCAACCCATCCTACGGGCTGAAAAAAATCTTCGCCAGCGGCCTTCCGGAGCATCTCGTGCACCGAAATATGTGGCGGGCGGCGGTTAAGATTCCTGCCTAACGCCTCAAAATTCACGTGTTAGATCAAGCACTAA
Source organism: Bradyrhizobium sp. WBOS08 (assembly GCF_024585125.1). Taxonomy (NCBI): domain Bacteria; kingdom Pseudomonadati; phylum Pseudomonadota; class Alphaproteobacteria; order Hyphomicrobiales; family Nitrobacteraceae; genus Bradyrhizobium; species Bradyrhizobium sp. WBOS08. The sequence goes on from NZ_CP028988.1 coordinate 3,481,243, forward strand.
TCAACATAGTGAGCGACCGCGCTTTAAATACTCGTACCATGTTGCAGTCTAACTATCTGAGATTCCAACAATTCCACTTAATCTGTGCCGGCCTTTTTGCGCAGATTTGGCAGCACGTGCCTAAGTAGAAAAGTCCCCCTGAACGATTCGGCTCTCAAGAATTCAAATGGAGAGCTGTGTCATGTCGGACAAACTTCTGGTCAATCTCTGGGGTGCGAGTATCAGCGCCGATGGCGTCTGGGCGATCGGTGCCGCGGTTGCTATCGTGATTGTGGTCGCGCTAACGAGAAGGACTCGGTCGTAGAAGGCTACTTCTTCGAAGTGCTCGATGATGCGTCTATATCGATACCAGCTGCCTTGCTGTTTGATGATCTTGTGACGCCATCCGAAAGTCATGTGGAGTTGGGGTTGCATCATCACTCCCACAGTCCCAATTCGATCCACTCGCTTATCGCACCGTTCCCCCGGCCACCACGTCGACGGCGGACCGCTCGCCGAAATTTTTGTCGGCCGCAACGTGACCAGTTGGCTGCGCGCCTTCCGTCGCTCCGGCTGACGGCTCGGGTTTGACCTTTGTTACGTTGATGCCCCCGTTGCCGTCGGGAGACGGTACCCATTCATCCGACTTCGCGCCCAATAGGCCGCGGCCAAGCTGCACCTTTGCGAAATTATTGTGGACGACATCGAGTGGCAAAATGGGATCTTCGGAGCGGTCGGAAGACGACGCGATGATAGCCGAAACCCCGGCGTGCTCATTGTTGACGAACATTGAGGTCGGCACCGGGCTTCCATTTGCGCTCTTAATGGACCACTGGATTCCGATATACGGTTTTCCAAAAGCACCGGTCGCCTTGTCTATTGGGATTGCAACCGGGCCAGCCGGGTAGACTGCTTCAACGGCATAGGGGAGCCCAGAAATCCCGTGATCAACGGGAAGCGCACCGAGCTGGCAGCCATTTACCGCAATGATGTAGGCATCATTCCTTCCAACAATGCCTTTGGCGCGATATTTCTTGAGCTTCTTCGCCTTCTCATCGACGGCGGTAATCCACCGTCGCCGCACTTCCTCGTGCGGCACGTCCCCAACCTTGAATTCGCCGGGCTTTGGAAACTCCAAATAGTCTTCGGGGACTCCCATGGGCTCCGGCGAAACCGCCTCAATCCAATAGACCCTGCCTTCGTGCTCGAACCTGAAGTCTGGTCCTTTGGCAGCGGTTGTGATCTTGAAGCCGAGTGCATCGAGATGACGCGCTATCATCATTTCCCAGACGCGTTGCAAGATTTTGGCCTTGTTGCCGCTCAACAATTCTGTGACGAAGTGCTCTGACGCCAAATTGAGGGCAAGAAATTTCTCCCAGGCCAGAAGAACGCACGACTTGTAGTGCGGCGCCGCCGAATACTGTGTGTCAAGGAAAGTGCGGACACTCTGATCCCATCGCGCTTTCCGCTGGCCCACCGTTTCGCGCGCCTTTGGTGGACCGACAAATCTATTCTTGATGTCACGAGGAAATTTGCCACGGCGGTGCTTTCGCCACCAGCCTTCGACCATCCGTACGTATAGGGCAGCCCTGTGTTCGCGTCGCCGCAACTCTTCGAGCAGCGCTCGGGCACGAACTCGGTTCGGCGCTGCTGCGGACATTCTGTCGACGCGAATCTGCTGGCGCACGACGCGCTTTTTCGCCTGCGTCAAGCGTAGACGCGCTTCCGAAACGAAAGGAGGTTCGCTTTTTCGTGGCATGGACCATCAAAGGAAGAATGAAATGATACCGCAACTTAAACGATAGGTGGGAATCCCTATCCGCAACGACAATGGCTGAGCACGAGGACATTTTGCCGATGTACCGGCCCCCCCGAACCGCCCGTCCACTCTCGTACAATAGCTAGCGATTTCGGGCATTTTCGCTGTCCCACAACAAGGGGAGAAGGGGAGAGGAGCTTCGGTGCTCCCCGAAATGACGGGGAGTTCGGCCCGCATCCCCCTTCACACCCACCCCGATTCATGCGACCTCCGCCCCAGCAAACCCCTCATTCTGAGCCCCTTATGCACATCCTCCTGCTCGGTTCCGGCGGTCGCGAACATGCTCTCGCGTGGAAGATCGCGGCCTCTCCCCTGGTGACCAAATTCTGGTGCGCGCCCGGCAATGCCGGGATCGCCAGGGAGGCGGAGTGCGTGGCGCTGGATGTCGCCGACCACGCCGCGGTGATCGATTTCTGCAAGGCGAACAAGGTCGAGCTCGTGGTGGTCGGGCCGGAGACGCCGCTGGCGGCCGGCATCGTCGACGATCTCACCGCCGCCGGCATCAAGGCGTTCGGGCCGAGCAGGGCGGCGGCGCAGCTCGAAAGCTCCAAGGGGTTCACCAAGGCGCTGTGCACCGAATTCGGCATTCCCACGGGCGCCTACAAGCGGTTCACCAAGGCCAGTGACGCGCGCGCCTATGTGCAGAGCCAGGGCGCGCCGATCGTGGTGAAGGCCGACGGGCTTGCCGCCGGCAAGGGCGTCGTCGTCGCGAAAACCGTGCGCGAGGCGGAGGATGCCATCGCCATGATGTTCGAGGGCGCCTTCGGCGAGGCCGGCGCGGAGGTCGTGATCGAGGAGTTTCTGCCGGGACGCGAGATCAGCTTCTTTGCGCTGTGCGACGGCGAGACTGCGATCCCGCTGGCCTCCGCGCAGGACCACAAGCGCGTGTTCGACCACGACGTCGGCCCGAACACCGGCGGCATGGGCGCCTATTCGCCGACGCCGCTGGTGACGCCGGCGATCCACGATGCCATCATGGCCAAGATCATCCTGCCGACGGTCTCGGGCATGAAGAGCCGCGGCACGCCGTTCCGCGGCGTGCTCTATGCCGGCATCATGCTGACGACGCAGGGGCCAAAGCTGTTCGAGTTCAACGTCCGCTTCGGCGATCCTGAATGCCAGGTGCTGATGTTGCGCATGATGAGCGACCTCGTGCCGGCGCTCCTTGCGTCATGTGATGGCCAGCTGAAGAATTTCGATCTGCGCTGGCACAAGGAAAGCGCGCTCACCGTGGTGATGGCCGCACAAGGCTATCCCGGCGACTATCAAAAAGGGACTCGCATCGAGGGGCTCGACGACGCGGCCAAGGTGGACAAGGTCGAGATCTTCCACGCCGGCACGGTGGCGAAGGACGGCGCCATCCTCGCCAATGGCGGCCGCGTGCTCAATGTCTGCGCGCTGGGCGCGACCGTGACCGAAGCGCAGGCGCGCGCCTACCAGGCCGTCGACCGCATCCGCTGGCCGGAGGGCTTCTGCCGCCGCGACATCGGCTGGCAGGCGGTGGAGGCGGAGAAGGCCAAAGGCTGAGAATCGGCTGACAGGGGCCGCCAAGGCTTGGCTTTGCGGGCTCTCCGTCACCGGATCGCCACATGCGCACCCCAGAATGTGCAATCAGTCATTGGGCTTAGTGGCCCCGATGATGATACCGGTACTGTGCATGGGGTTGTTTTCGCACTTTTTGGTGTCGGGGGCCGACCCCGACTGGCCCCTCAAGGATGCAACAAGATGTCCGACCTCGCCGACCTCTATCCGGGCTTTGCCTCCGAGTGGATCGATACCTCCTTCGGCCGCGTCTTCGCCCGCGTCGGCGGCAAGGGCCCGCCGCTGCTGCTCCTGCACGGCTTCTCCGAGACCCACGTGATGTGGCACCAGGTGGCGCCTGAACTGGCCGAGCACTTCACGCTGATCATCGCCGATCTGCCGGGCTACGGCTGGTCCGACATGCCCGAGAGCGACGCGCTGCACATCCCCTACAGCAAGCGCGCGATGGCGAAGGCCATGGTCGAAATGATGGAGCGGCTCGGCCACGTGCACTTCGCGCTCGCCGGCCACGACCGCGGCGGCCGGGTCTCCTACCGCCTCGCGCTCGACCATCCCGGCCGGCTGTCGAAGCTCGCGGTGCTCGATATCCTGCCGACCTATAATTACTGGGAGCGGATGAACCGCGCCTACGCGCTGAAGATCTATCACTGGACCTTCCTGGCGCAGCCCTATCCGCTGCCGGAGACGCTGATCTCTGGCCAGGGCGAGTTCTTCCTGCGCTTCAAGATGGCGAGCCAGACCAAGTCGAAAACGTTAGAGGCGATCGATCCGCGGGCGCTCGACCATTACCTCGCCCCGTTCCGCGATCCCGCCCGCATCCATGCGATGTGCGAGGATTATCGCGCCGGCGCCTATTTCGACTACGACCTCGACAAGGCGGATTTCGAGGCCGGCAAGAAGATCACCATTCCCATGCTGGCGCTGTGGGGCAATGCCGGCGTGGCGCAAGCCGCCGCGACGCCGCTGGACACCTGGAAGCAATGGGCGACCAACGTTGCGGGGATGCCGGTGGATTCCGGCCACTTCCTCACAGAGGAAAATCCCGACGTGACCGCGAAGGCGCTGCGGGAGTTCTTCGCGGGCTGAGCGACGCTCCGCGCCCAACACTCAACTGTCATCGTCCGCGAAGGCGGACGATCCAGTACTCCGTGACGGTGGTGGTTGAAACGATGGGCCGCGACGTACTGGATGCCCCGCCTTCGTGCGCAATTGCGCACTACGCGGGGCATGACAGCGCAGGGTGGCGCCGTCACCGCCGCTCCCGGAAGAACGCCTTGAGCAGCCGCGCCGCTTCGGTCTCGCCGACGCCGGAATAGACGTCCGGCGCGTGATGGCAGGTCGGCGAGGCAAAGAAGCGCACGCCTGATTCCACCGCGCCGCCCTTGGGGTCGGCGGCGCCGTAATAGAGCCGCCTGACCCTTGCAAACGAGATCGCGCCCGCACACATGGTGCAGGGCTCCAGCGTCACGTAGAGGTCGCAGTCGACGAGGCGTTCGCTGCCGATCTTCTTTGCGGCTTCGCGCAGCGCGACCATCTCGGCATGGGCGGTCGGGTCGTAATCGGTCAGCGTCCGGTTGGCGGCGGTGGCGATCACCTCGTCATTGCGGACCACCACGCATCCGACCGGAACTTCGCCCGCCTTTCCGGCGTTTTCGGCCGTTTTGAGCGCCAAATCCATGAAAGAGGGGGCTTTCAAGCCTCGTATCATCGCCAGAAACCTGCTAGTAGCTCCGCCTTCAGCAAGAGTGGATACCGATTTTGCCTGAGCATGCGGCTCGGAACGAGCGCGCGCAATGCTCATCGCGCTACCCCCAAGTGAGATCATTCATGCCTCGCGACAGCGACAAAGACAACGATTCCCGCGGCCGGCGAGGCCCGCCCAAAGGCGGCCGCAGCGGCAAGGCGCGCGGCCCCGAGAAGAAGTTCGCCAAGCGCGGCTTCGAGGGCAAGAAAGAGGGAAGGAGCGAGGGGAGGGGCGATCGCGACAGCCGTCCATTCCGTCGCCGCGAGGAGGGCGATGCCCCGCGCCGGGATTCGTCCGACCGTCCGCGCTTCAAGCGCGACGATCGCAGCGGCGAAGGCCGCGGCGAGCGCAGCTTCAAGCCGCGTGGCGACCGGCCGTTCGCCGATCGTGGAGCGCGCGATGGCGACAAGCGCTCCTTCAAGCCGCGCGGCGACCGCCCGCCCCAAGGCCGTGACGACCGTCCGCCGCGCAGCCGCGATCGCGACGAGTCGCGTCCCGCCGGCCGGTTCGGCGACAAGAAGTTCGGCGACAAGCGGCCATATTCGCCGCGCGGCGACCGCCCCGAGCGCAAGTTCGACGGCGAGCGCAAGTTTTCGCGCGATGGCGACCGTCCGCGCGATCGTGGCGAGCGCGGCGAGTCGAAGCCCTGGCAGAAGCGCGACGACCGTCCGCGCGGCGATCGGCCGCCGCGCAAGGATTTTGGCAAGGATTTTGGCAAGGGTTTTAGCAAGGGTCCGCGCAAGGATTTCGGCGGCCGTGACCGCAGCGACGACAAGCCCTGGCAGAAGCGCGACGAAAATCGCGAGGGCGGCCGCGGCGAGGATCGCCCGCGGTTCTCGCGCTCACGCGACGATCGCGCCTCGGGCGATCGCCCGTTCCGCGAGCGGCCCAAATTCGACCGGCCGCGCGAGGATCGTCCAAAGTTCGACCGCCCCCGCCGTGACGGCGATGGCGACCGCGGAGGGCGCGGTGGCGACCGGCCGAAATTCAATCGTCCGCGCGAGCGCTCGGAAGGCCGTTCCGATTGGCACGAGCATCCGCGCAGCGAAGGCCGTTTCGGCGATCGTCCGCGCCGTGAAAACGAGGACGACAGCAGGATCTTCGAGAAACGTCCCGCCTTCGGCGGCCGCGGTGCCTATCGTGAGCGCGATCGTGATGCCGACCGGCGGCCGCGCCGGGACGAAGCGCCGAAGCCGAAGAAGGCCGGCGAGCGCATCGCCAAGGTGCTGGCGCGCGCGGGCCTCGCCTCGCGCCGCGACGCCGAGGAGATGGTCACGCAGGGCCGCGTCACCGTCAATGGCCGCGTCATCAACTCGCCCGCGCTGGACATCACCAGGAACGACGTCGTCATGGTCGACGGCAAGCCGTTGCCGGAGCGCGAGCGCACGCGGCTGTTCCTCTATCACAAGCCGCGCGGACTGATGACCACGCATGACGATCCCGAGGGGCGTCCGACCGTGTTCGACAATCTGCCGGAAGGTCTGCCGCGGCTGATCAGCGTCGGCCGGCTCGATTTCAATACCGAGGGCCTCTTGCTGCTCACCAATGACGGCGGGCTCGCCCGCACGCTGGAGCTGCCCGATACCGGCTGGCTGCGCCGCTACCGCGTTCGCGCCCACGGCGACGTCACCCAGGCGCAGCTCGACGAGCTCAAGGGTGGCATCGAGATCGAGGGCGTCAAATACGGTCCGATCGAGGCGACGCTGGAGCGCGATCAGGGCGCCAATGTCTGGCTGGTGTTCGCGATCCGCGAAGGCAAGAACCGCGAGGTGCGCAACATCTGCGCCCATCTCGGCCTCGAGGTGAACCGGCTGATCCGCGTCTCCTATGGCCCGTTCCAACTCGGCGAGGTCCCGGAAGGCCAGGTCGAGGAGATCAAGTCGCGGGTGCTGCGCGAGCAGCTCGGCGACAAAGTGATCGAGAAGTCGGGGGCGCAGTTCGACGTGCCCGCGAAGCCGGCCGCGCGCGAGGACGATGCGCCGCGCGAGACGAAGCCCGCCAGCAAGCGCGCCGTGATCAACGACCGCAAGGGCCGCCGCGTGCTGGTGCAGCGCACCGGCAGCGAGGAGGCGCGCGAGCGCAACGAGGAACAGGCCAGCGGCTACGGCCCGCCGCGCCGTCCCAAGCGCGGCTATCACGGCAAGCGCGACCTGACGCCGCGGGAGGATTGAGGTGGAGTCCGCCGCGTCACTCGGCTCCGTCTCATTCCCTCCCCCCTTGTGGGCAGGGGAATCGCATTTGCTTTCACGGGGGCGGCCTGCGGGCTTGCTGCGCCTCTCCCGTTTGCGGGAGAGGCCGACGCGCTCGCAGAGCGCGGCGGGTGAGGGTTCTCGCCGCGCAGGTACATACTTGGCAAATTCTCAACAACCCCACCGCGGAGACACCCTCTCCCCAACCCTCCCCCGCAAGCGGGGGAGGGAGCTCACTGTTTGCGTGGTCAAGAGGGCAACGTAATGCGCGTCGTTGGCGGTCGCTTGAAGGGGCGCAATCTGGCCTCGCCGTCCTCGCGCGACATTCGCCCGACGGCGGACCGCTTGCGCGAGTCCGTGTTCAACATCCTCGTGCACGCCTATGGCGATCCGATTGCCGATGCGCGCGTGCTCGACCTGTTCGCCGGCACCGGGGCGCTCGGCATCGAAGCGGTCTCGCGCGGGGCGAAGTTCACGCTGTTCGTCGACAATGGCGCGGAAGCGCGGGCGCTGTTGCGCAACAATGTCGAGACGCTGGGCCTGGGTGGCGTCACCAAGGTCTATCGGCGCGACGCGACCGATCTGGGCCCCGCGCATCCCGTCGAGCCGTTCTCGCTGGTGTTCCTCGATCCGCCCTATGGCAAGGGCTTTGCGGAGAAGGCGCTGGCGTCCTTGCGCGATGGCGGCTGGCTGACGCCGGGCGCGCTGCTGGTGGTGGAGGAAGCCAAGGCCGCGCAGTTCGTGACGCCGGAGGGGTTTGAGGAATTGGAGCGGCGCGCGTATGACGACACGGAGTTCGTGTTTCTGCGGAAGCCGTAGTCGAGTTCTCGTAGGGTGGGCAAAGGCGCAACGCGCCGTGCCCACGATCTCTGCATGATTGAGACAGGTGGTGGGCACGCTTCGCTTTGCCCACCCTACGGCGGCTCGACTACGGCACCGTCACCTTCGCCCGAACAGCTTCTCCACGTCGCTCAGCTTCAGCTCGACATAGGTCGGCCGGCCGTGATTGCACTGGCCGGAGTTCGGGGTCGCCTCCATCTCGCGCAGCAAGGCATTCATCTCTTCCGGCCGCAGCCTTCGGCCGGCGCGCACCGAGCCGTGGCAGGCCATGGTCGCCGCGACGTGCATCAGGCGGCGCTCCAGCGGCAGCGCCTCGTCCCATTCGGCCATGTGCTCGGAGAGATCGCGCAACAGGCCGCCGGCATTGGTCTTGCCGAGCAGCGAGGGCGTCTCGCGCACCGCGACTGCGCCGGGGCCGAAGGATTCGATGGCGAGGCCGAACGAGGCGAGCTCCTCGCTGCGCTCCAGCAGGCGCTCGACCGTGGCCTCGTCCATCTCGACGATCTCGGGAATGAGCAGGATCTGCCGCTGCACGCCGTTCGTAGCCAGCGACGCCTTCAGCCGCTCATAGACGATGCGCTCATGTGCAGCGTGCTGGTCGACGATGATGAGGCCGTCGCGGGTTTGCGAGACGATATAGGTCTCGTGGATCTGCGTGCGCGCCGCGCCGAGCGGCCGGTCGACGAGGTCCGCCACCGGCTGCGTCTCGAACCGCACATCCGCGCTGGGTGCACCGACATCGAACGCGGCCTGCGCGCGCTCGGCGAAAGCGGGCGCCGCAGAGCCCTCGAACGGCGGCATCGGCGAGACAGGCGCAGCGGGCGAGGCGCGCCAGTCCCAGCTCGCGGGACGCTGCGGCGTGAAAGCGGGCCGGAACGCGGACAGGGCGCTCTCGCCGCTGTTGGCGGCGGTACGGCGTCCCTCGCGCGCCAGGGCCTCCTTCAATCCGTGCACGATCAGCGCGCGGACGAGGCCGGCATTGCGGAACCGCACCTCGGTCTTGGCCGGATGCACGTTGGCGTCGACCTCGCGCGGATCGAGCGTGACGAACAGCGCCAGCACCGGATGGCGGTCACGCGGCAGATAGTCGGAATAGGCCGCGCGCACCGCGCCGAGAATCAGCTTGTCCCGCACCGGACGGCCGTTGACGAAAAGATACTGCCCGAGTGCGTTGGCCTTGGTCAGCGCCGGTGCCGCCGCATAGCCGGCGACGACGATGCCCTCGCGCTCGGCATGCACCTCGATGGCGTGGCTGCGAAACTCCGCGCCCAGGATGTCGCCGAGCCGGGTCAGCCGTCCGGCCGCGCCGGGCAGCGCGGCGGCCCAGGTCACCGGCGCGCGCTCCTCGCCGGCCAGCGTGAAGGCGATATCGGGTCGCGCCATGGCGAGACGCCGCACCACCTCGCGGATCGCCTCGGCTTCGGTGCGGTCGGTCTTGAGGAATTTCAGCCGCGCCGGCGTCGCATAGAAGAGGTCGCCGACCTCGACGCGCGTGCCGTGCGCCAGCGCCGCCGGCATGATCTCGGACTTTTCGCCGCCTTCGACCGTCAGTGCCCAGGCATGCGGCTCGCTGGCGTGGCGCGTGGTGATGGAGAGCCGCGCGACAGAGCCGATCGAGGGCAGCGCCTCGCCGCGGAAGCCGAGGGTCCGAATCTGGAGCAGGTCCTCGTCGTCGAGCTTGGAGGTGGCATGGCGCTCGACCGCGAGCGCGAGATCTTTCGCGGTCATGCCGCCGCCGTCATCGGTGATGCCGATCCGCCGCCGCCCGCCGCCATCGGTGAAGACGTCGATCCGGCTCGCGCCGGCATCGATCGCGTTTTCGACCAGCTCCTTGACCACACTCGCGGGGCGCTCGACCACCTCGCCGGCGGCGATGCGGTTGACGATCTGCTCTGGAAGTTGGCGGACGGGCATGAGCTCACTCGGCGAATGTCCCAATCTAACGCCACCTCGCAACAAATGCATGGGGAAGGTTGCGCTTCCCACATACCAGATGTGGGAATCTTCAGCATTCAACGGTCGTTGACGAATGCGGCGCGGGCTCGCGCGTTGCCGCATATGAGGAGTGCAATTCCGCGAAACCGCCGCGAAATCCCTAAACCATCAACACACGATACGGCTTGGATGAGCACCGCGCCGTTCGCACGCTTGACGCGATGTCACGGTCCAATCCAGGCGAACGGCGCTGTGAACCATTGGACTGTCATCGCGGAAAATCCAGGAGAAATGGATGAAGTTGGTCAAGACCTCGATGATCGCATGCGCTCTGTCGGCCTTCATTGCGACGCCCGTTCTCGCGCAAAGCGCGCCCCCCACCGCCAAGCCGGGCGGCACCGTGCAAAGCAAACCCATGCAGGGCAGCACGATGGGTAGCGGCGACGAGGAGATGAATGCGCAGCCGGGCGCTGCGGGCGAGAAGACCGGCATGAAGACGACCAAGGGCACCCGAGGCACGGCCGGCACCACGGGCAGCGCGACGCACAAGGGGACGGCCGACGATGCCGCGACCGGCGCCGCCCCGTCCAAGCGGTACTGAGATCACGGCGGATCGTTCAGCTCTTCCGCTTGCGCATGCGGGAGAAGACGGCGCGGAGCGCCGGGTGAGGGCTTTCTCGGCGTCGGGATTGTCCCGTTGCGGAGACACCCTCTCCCCGACCCTCCCCCGCAAGCGGGGGAGGGAGTTCACTGCCGATGCCGATGCATCCTCGCGCTTTAATCGTCGAAGCTCCGGCCGCGTCCGGCCTTGATGTCGCTGCGGCGCTTCTTGCCTTCGAGACGGCGCTGCTTCGAGCCGAAGGTCGGCTTTGTCGCGCGCCGCGGCTTTGGCCGCACCATCGCCTCGCTGAGGATTTCGACCAGCCGGTCGATGGCATCCTGGCGGTTGCGCTCCTGGGTGCGGAAGCGCTGTGCGTGGATCACGATGACGCCGTCCTTGGTCATGCGCTGGCCGGCGATGCGGGCGAGGCGTAGCGCCGCATCCTCCGGCAAGGTCAGCTTGCGCGTGTCGAAACGCAGTTGGGCCGAGGTCGCGACCTTGTTGACGTTCTGCCCGCCCGGGCCGGAGGCGCGGACAAAGCCGATCTCGATGTCGTCCTCGTCGATGACGAGATCGCGGGATATCCGCAGCATGATGGCACCATTCGTGATGTCCGGACATATCGCGGACGTCTACGTTCGGCAATGGTGCTTTCTGGAAACGCAAAATGGCCGGGCGGGCCCGGCCATTTTGGGAAGGCAAGAGAGCAACGTCAGTTCGACTTCGTCGCCGGTGCCGCCGCCGGTTGCGCTGCGGCCTGCGGGGCACGGCCGACGACGACGGTCAGCAGGCCCTGGCCCCAGAGCCGCCGGGCGGCCGCCTTGGCGTGGTCCAGCGTCACGGCATCGACGATGGCGTTACGCTTCTCGATATAGTCGATCGGCAGCTTGTCCTGCTGGTACTGCAGCAGCGCTTGCGCCAGCTTGGAGGAGGTGTCGAGCGCCAGCATCTGCGAGCCCTTGAGGTAGGACTTGGCCTCGTCGAGCTCCTTCTGCGTCGGACCTTCCTCGGCGATCCGGCGCACTTCCTTCTCGATGGCATCGATGGTGTCGCCGGCGCGGTCGGCGCGCGTGCCGGTATTGCCGATGAAGATCGCCGAATGCTCCATCCAGAGCAGCGATTCGAACACCGAATAGGCGAGGCCTCGCTTCTCGCGGACCTCGCGATAGAGGCGCGAGGATAATCCGCCGCCGCCGAGGATGTGGTTGACGACATAGGCCGCCATGAAGTTGGGATCGCTGCGCTTCACCCCGGGCCCGCCGAAGGTGATCACGGTCTGCGGCACGTCGAGGGTGACGAAGGCGCGTTGCGGCGGCTTTGCGGCCTCGACGTCGGGGACCGGCGTCAGGTTGGCCTTGGCGGGCAGGGCGCCGAAGGTGTGATCGAGCAGCTTGCCGAGGGCCACCGGATCGACGTCGCCGACGACTGCGATCTTCAGCCCATCCCTGGCCAGCACGCGGCCGACATAGTCCTTCATGTCGGCGACCGTGATGGTCGGCACGCTGTCGAGGTTGCCGTTGGTCTGCCGGCCGTAGGGATGATCGCCGAAGGCGACCTCCAGGAATTTGCGGCTCGCCAGCGAGGTCGGGTTGGTGGTCTCGCGGCGCAGGCCCGAGATGACCTGGGAGCGGATGCGTTCGACGTCGGCGGGGTTGAAATGCGGCGAGGTCAGCGCGCCCCGCAAGAGATCGAAGGCCTCGTCCTTGTTGTCGCGCAGCATGCGCAGGCTGCCGCGGAAGGTGTCGCGGGTGGCATTGAAGGACAGCTCGATGGCGCGGCGGTCGAGCCGCTCGTGGAAGGTCTTGGAATCGAGATCGGCGGAGCCTTCATCGAGCAGGTCGCCGACCAGATTGGCGACGCCAGGCTTGTCCTTGGGATCCTGGGCCGAGCCGCCGGCAAAGGAATATTCCATGGCGATTAGCGGCACGGTCGCGTCCTGCACGAACCAGGCCTCGATGCCGCCGGGCGAGACCAGGCGCTGGATCTTCGCGGCAGCCAGCGACGGCGACACCGCAGCCAGCGCGAGCGCGGCGCCGGCGACGAACGAGACTGCAACGCGTCGAAGGAAGGGATAGGTCACGAACGCTTCTCCTCGCGCTTGGCAGCACTGGTGTCCTTGATCAGATAGCCCGTGACCGAGCGCTTCTTCTCGAGCCATTTCTGCGCGACGGCACGGACCTGCTCGGCGGTGACCGCGCGGATGCGGTCGGGCCAGCTCCTGATGTCCTCGATCGACAGGCCGGTGGTCAGCGCGCCGCCATACCAGCGTGCCAGCACTGCCTGGTTGTCCTGGGCGTAGATCGCTTCCGCGATGAGCTGGGTCTTCACGCGCTCCAGATCCTCGGCGCGGATCGGGTTCTGCGCCACGTTGGCGATGACGCCGTCGACCGCCTGCTCGATCTCTGCGAAGCTGACGCCGGCTTTCGGCGCGGCCGAGATCGCGAACTGGGTCGGGTCGAGCGCGATGCTGGAATAGCTGGCGTTGGCTGAGACCGCGAGCGGCTTGTCGACGACGAGGGCGCGGTAGAGATAGGAATTGCTGCCGCTGCCCATCAGCTGCGCCAGCACGTCGAGGGCCGCGCTTTCGCCGGCCGCAGCCGTGGTTGCCGAGGGCACGAGATAATAGCGCCGCATGTTCGGCTGCTCGACGCGCGGATCGGCCAGCGTCACGGTGCGCGGGGCAGCGGGCTCTGGCTCCTGCGGACGGACGCGCCGTGCCGGGATGGCAGGCTGCGCCGGGATCGAGCCGAAATTGCGCTCGACCAGCGGGCGGATTTCGGCGGCGTCGACGTCGCCGGCGATCACCAGGATCGCGTTGTTCGGCGCATAGAAGCGGCGGTAGAAGGCGAGCGCGTCCTCGCGATCGAGCTTCTCGATCTCCTGATGCCAGCCGATCACAGGCCGGCCGTAGGGATGATTGAGATAGAGCGCTGCCATGATCTGCTCGTTCAACCGCGCGTCGGGATTGTTGGCGACGCGCATGTTGTACTCTTCGAGCACGACATCGCGCTCGGGCAGCACGTTCTCGTCCTTGAGGATCAGGCCGGTCATGCGGTCGGCCTCAAACTCCATCATGGTCGGCAGCTGCTCTTTCGGCACACGCTGGTAGTAATTGGTGTAGTCGACCGAGGTCGAGGCGTTCTCGTTGCCGCCGACGCGGAGCACGGTCTGGGAGAACTCGCCGGCGGGATGCTTCGAGGTGCCCTTGAACATCAGGTGCTCGAGGAAATGCGCGAGCCCGGATTTTCCCGGCGTCTCGTCGGCCGAGCCGACCTTGTACCAGATCATCTCCGTGACCACGGGCGTGCGGTGATCCGGGATCACCACGACCTGCATGCCGTTGTTGAGCGTGAAGCTGGCGGGCGGGGCCGATGTGACCGTGGTCTGGGCGAGGGCCGCACCTGATGTCAGGACAGGGGTGGACAGCAGCGCGGCAAGGAGGCAGGCAGCCGATCGGTAAGAGGGCATCATGATCCTTTTGGAACGCCGAGGTCCGGATCGCCGGCTCGGAGGCACCGCATGCTACACCGTGCGGCTGAGGCTTCGCGTCACGAAGCAGAGAACGCCATCAACGCGGGAGCAGCCAAGCCGAAGCCATGCCAATGGCCGGCAGCCAGCTCCACGGCCCAAAATGTCCGGGCCTGGACAGGAGTGCTATTGCACCTTCTCCTTGCCGGACAGGATGTCGAAATAGGTTCGCTTCGAGTTGTCCGGCCCGGAGCCGTAGGCGTAGTTCGGCGAGGGCGTCTGGTATCCCGGCGGCGGCTCCACCAGCGATTGGCGCGGCGGCTCCGACGTAAACTGCTTCGACTCGGGCTCGTTGCCCTTGAACAATTTGAACAGTCCACCGGTGTATCCGAGCTGGGCGGGGCTGAGAGTCGGATTGGCGGTGTTGGTGCCCGGCTGAACCGGATCATTGCTGGTCTTTCCGGCGGCGGCCGTCTTGTGGGCGTTCATCTCGGCGGGCGAGAGCGGCCGGGCATTCTTCAGATACTCCGCTGCCTTGTCCCCGCCCCCCTTCTTCCGCGCGGCAATGGCGTCCTTGCGACGCTTCTCGTCGGGGTCCTTCGGCCAGTTCGGCGCAACCGCGGCCTCCGCCGCGGCCGGCGGCGGCAGGTCGAGCTTGGGCGGCACGACCAGCGGCGAACGCTCACGGTATTCGATGCCGGGCTTCTCCATGCTCTTGGCGCCAAGGCCGGACATCAGATTGTCGATGAGCTTCTCTTCGAAGGTCATGTCGTCGTCCTCGTCGTCATCACCAGCGCGGGCGGCGCCGGTCGACATGACGAGGCCAATGCCGAGCGCGACAGCGGACAATTTCAAAGCCCGCCAGACCCCCCATTGGGAGTCTCGAACCATTGAACCGCTGGTCTTCGAGCTGCGCATTACGATACCTGTTCCATATTGTGGCAGATCGCCGCTCAAACGCGGCCAGTCCCTCGCAAAACCGGGTTCCGCCTGCCGGTCCGTATCGGCCGGGATCAGGGCGCTTTTGCGGCGGGTACCCCCAGGAAGGAATCATACAATAGCGCCGCCACCCCAGCAACGATCGCCACGTCCGCGAGGTTAAACACGTACCAATTATAGGTATTTCCGCCGATCTCGATGTGGAACAGCGCGAAATCGACCACCGCGCCATGGATCAGGCGGTCGATGCCGTTGCCGATGGCGCCACCGATGATCAGGCCCAGCGCAACCGTGACAAGCCTGGTGTGCGAGCGGGCCATCCAGATCGCCAAGGCGACCACGGCGAGCGCCTTGACCGCCATCAGCGCGAGCTGCGCCGCCTGGCTGTCGTGCTGCAGCCAGCCGAAGCTGATGCCGATATTCCAGGCCAGCACCAGGTCGAAGAACGGCGTCACCCTGACGACGCCGCGCCGGGCGAGGTCGAAGACGTTCAGCAGCCAGAGCTTCGAGGCCTGGTCGGCCACCAGCGTGACGATTGCCGCGAGGATGCCGGCGCCAAGCGGGGTCATGCGGGGAATCAGACCGCCACCCCCAACGCCTTCCATTCGCGCAGCGCCTTGGCGTCGCGCGGGGTGACGTCGGGGTACTCAGGATCGTCGCCGACAAACTGCGAGATCTTCCAGGATCGGGCGCATTTGGTGCCGACCGCCTTCTCCACCACCACCGCGACGCCGGGCACCGCATCGAGGCGGAACGCAGCGGCCGGCGCCTCGCCCTCACGCACCTCGTAATTCGAGGTGATGCAGACTTCGGCCAGATCGATGTCGAACAATTTCGCCAGCATGTCGCGGTCGGCGACATGGATCACCGGCGAGGCCTCCAGCGAGGAGCCGATGTTCTTGGCGGCGCGTTCGAGCTCGAGCGCGCCGGTGACGACGCGGCGAACGTTGCGGATCGTCTCCCACTTCGCGGCGAGCCTGTCGTCGCGCAAGCCTTCGAGATCGGTCGGGAACAGCGTCAGATGCACCGACGGCTCGGCGCCGGGGCGGTACATGCGCCAGGCTTCCTCCGCGGTGAAGCTGAGGATCGGCGCCAGCCATTTCAGCACCGAGGTGCACAACAGGTCGATCGTCGTGAGCGCCGCCTTGCGGGTCAGGGAGGACGGCGGATCGCAATACAGCGTGTCCTTGCGGATGTCGAAATAGAACGCCGAGAGCTCGCTGTTGAGGAAGGCGGAGAGGGTTGCGACCACGGTCTTGTAGTCGAACTCCCGATAGGCCTTGTCGATGGCGGCGGCGCGCACCGCCAGCTCGTGCAGCATCAGCCGCTCGAGCTCCGGCATCTCGGCGGGCGCGACCGCCTCGGCCGGCTTGTAATGATGCAGCGTGCCGAGCATCCAGCGCACCGTGTTGCGCAGCTTGCGATAGGTCTCGACCGTGTTCTTCAGAATCTCGGGACCGATGCGCTGGTCGTCGGTGTAGTCGCAGGACGCGACCCAGAGCCGGAGGATGTCGGCGCCGGATTCCTTGATGACGGCCTGCGGCTCGATGGTGTTGCCGAGCGACTTCGACATCTTGCGGCCGTCCTCGGCCTGAGTGAAGCCGTGGGTCAGCACGATGTCGTAAGGCGCGCGGCCGCGCGTGCCGCAGCTCTCCAGCAGCGACGAGTGGAACCAGCCGCGATGCTGGTCCGAGCCTTCCAGATACATCACCGTGTCGGCGCCGCCGTCGACCTTGCGCTTGATGCCGGCGAGCCCGGGAAACTGCTCGGGGTCTTCCAGCACGAAAGCGTGGGTCGAGCCGGAATCGAACCAGACGTCGAGAATGTCGTCGACCTTCTGCCAATCCTCGCTCGCGCGCTCCCCGAGGAAGCGCTCGCGCGCGCCTGTCGCGTACCAGGCGTCGGCGCCTTCTTTCTCGAACGCCTCGCCGATGCGGGTGTTGACCGCCTCGTCCTGTAGGATCTCGGCGGAGCCGTCGCCCTTCTCGCGCACGAATACGGCGATCGGCACGCCCCAGGCGCGCTGGCGCGAGATCACCCAGTCGGGCCGCGCCTCGATCATGCCGTTGATGCGGTTCTCGCCCGAGGGCGGCACCCATTGCGTCACAGAGATCGCGTGCAGCGCGCGGGCGCGCAGCGTGTCGCCGCTCTTGGTCTTGCCATTTGCCGCGACGTCCATAGCGCCGGGCTTGCCCGGCGCGTCCACGACAGGCTTGTCCATCGCGATGAACCATTGCGGCGTGTTGCGGAAGATCACCGGCTTCTTGGAGCGCCAGGAATGCGGATATTGATGCTTCAGCCGGCCGCGCGCGATCAGCATGCCTTTCTCGACCAGCGCCTTGATCACGGCCTCGTTGGCGTCGCCCTTCTCGCCCTTGTCCGTGATGACGCGCTTGCCGGTAAATCCGGGCGCATGATCGGTGTAGGCGCCGTTCTCGTCGACGGTGTAAGGGATGGCGGTGTTGATGCCGCGCGCATCGAGATCGCGTGCATGCGCCATCCAGACATCGAAGTCCTCGCGGCCGTGGCCAGGCGCCGTGTGCACGAAGCCGGTGCCGGTGTCGTCGGTGACGTGGTCGCCGGGCAATAGCGGCACGATGAAGTCGTAGCCGCCGCCAACGCCCTTCAGTGGATGGGCGCATTCGATCGCGTCCATGGTGTCGCCGGGGACGTCGCGGAGCTTCTCGTAGGCGGTCACGCGCGCCTGCTTGAAGACCTCTTCAGCGAGCGCGTCGGCGAGGATCAGGAGATCGCCGGTCTTGGTCCAATTGTCGGCGGGCGCGTCCGTCACCTTGTAAAGGCCGTAGGCGATCTTCGGCGAGAACGAGATGGCGCGGTTGCCGGGCAGGGTCCACGGCGTCGTGGTCCAGATCACGACGCTCGCGGAGGCGAGCGCGCCATGCGCGGGCGAGGTCACCGGGAATTTCACCCATACTGTATCGGAGGTGTGGTCCTCGTACTCGACCTCGGCCTCGGCCAGCGCCGTCTTCTCGACCACGCTCCACATCACCGGCTTGGAGCCGCGATAGAGCGTGCCGTTGGCGGCGAACTTCATCAGCTCGCGCGCGATCTGGGCTTCGGCCGGGAAGCTCATGGTGGCGTAGGGATGATCCCAGTCGCCGATGACGCCGAGGCGCTTGAACTCCTCGCGCTGCACGCCGAGCCAGTGCGTGGCATAGGCGCGGCACTCCCGGCGGAAGTCGATCATCGCGGCGGAGTCGCGGAAGTCGGGCTTCTGCTTGCCCTTCTTGCGATAATGCTCCTCCTCGACCTTCCACTCGATCGGCAGGCCGTGGCAGTCCCAGCCCGGCACGTAATTGGAATCGAAGCCGAGCATCTGCTGGCTCTTGGTGACGAGATCCTTGAGGATCTTGTTCAGCGCCGTGCCGATATGGATGTTGCCGTTGGCGTAGGGCGGGCCGTCATGCAGCACGAACTTGGCGCGGCCGCGGGCGCTCTCGCGCAGCTTCTCGTAGAGGCCGATCTCGTACCAGCGCTTGAGGATCTCCGGCTCGCGCTGCGGCAGGCCGGCGCGCATCGGGAATTCGGTCTGCGGCAGGAACAGGGTCTTCGAATAGTCTTTGGCTTCGGACTTTTGGGACTTTTGCGGCTTTTCGGACATGAGGCTGACTGGCTCGGAATGGCGCGGGAACGGATGGCGATGCGGAAATCGCGGGGGTGAAACGACCAAATCCCGGTCTTGCGCCGAGCCCGTGGGCTCAGGCGGAAGCCGGGCCGCTAATCCCTATGATGCGCCGCGCAAACATGGGCTCTCCATAGCAGGGGGCCAAAGGAAGCGCAAAGGTTCGGGAAGGCCGGATTCGGGGCTCAATCGACGGCGCCGAGCCGCGGAAACGCGTCCGGGGCGGCGGCCAGGATGGCGCGGGCGCGGGCGGAATCGTCGTCCATCTGCCGGATCAGGGCCTCGATGCCCTCGAACTTCAACTCCTCGCGGATGAAGCCGATGAAGGCGCAATCCAGCGCCTGCCCGTAGAGATCGCCCTTGAAGTCGAACAGGAATATCTCCAGCAGCGGGGCACCGTTGTCGAAGGTCGGGCGGCGGCCGAAGCTTGCCACCCCGTCCAGCCGCTCGGTGCCGCGGCCGACCCGGACCGCATAGATGCCGTGCTTCAGGCCGCAATTGGCATCGAGGCGGATGTTGGCGGTGGGATAGCCGAGATCGCGGCCGCGCTTCTCGCCGTGGATCACCTCGCCGGTGATGAACCAGGGTGCGCCCAGCATGGTTGTGGCCTCGTCGAGCTGGCCTTCGGCGAGGGCGATGCGGATCGCGCTGGAGGAGACCGGCCGCTCGTCGATATCGACATGCGGCTGCACGTCGACTTCGATGCCGAGCCGGGGCGCCTCGTTGACCAGCAGGCTCGGCGAGCCGACCCGTCCCTTGCCGAAATGGAAGTCGTAACCCACCGCGATGCCGCTGACGCCGAGCCGTCCGATTAGGTCTTGGTGAATGAAATCTTGCGCGCTGGTTCCGGCGCGTGCCTTGTCGAAGGTCATGACCACGGCGCCGGCAAGCCCGGTGCCGGCCAGAAGCCGCAGCTTGGCCGGTTCGTCCGTCAGGCGGAATTGCGGGGTGTTGGGGCTGAAGAACCGCCGCGGATGCGGCTCGAAGGTCAGTGCCAAAGCGGGGCGGCCATGGGTCCGGCCCATTTCCAGGGCGGCGGCGATCACGGCGCGGTGACCCAGATGAACCCCGTCGAAATTGCCCATGGCGACCACGGCGCCCCTTGGAATCGCGGAAACGGGCGTGGTGTCGCGGATAACGTTAAAATGCGGGGCCATCAGGGGAATTCTCGAACCGGCGGGACCGGCCGGGACCGTGGCGCGACCGGCCCGATGAAGTCAAGCGGCAGGGGGAGCGCCGAATCCCACGCAATTTCAGTTCTTTCGGGCCGCCCCCAATTAACGCGCTGTTTAACGCCTTGGTGCTAGTCCTTGCATCTGGAGCAGGCGGGCCCCGGCCCGGCAGGTCCGATCGTAATATTCCTGGGTATGCGTTGGGGGAGTCGAGATGGCGGTTGATTTGTCGATGCCGGTTCTGGTGGTGGATGACTACAGCACCATGATCCGCATCATCAGGAATCTGCTGAAGCAGCTTGGCTTCGAGAACATCGATGATGCCAGCGACGGTT
Organism: Bradyrhizobium sp. WBOS08; assembly: GCF_024585125.1. Lineage (NCBI taxonomy): Bacteria > Pseudomonadati > Pseudomonadota > Alphaproteobacteria > Hyphomicrobiales > Nitrobacteraceae > Bradyrhizobium > Bradyrhizobium sp. WBOS08. The sequence continues at coordinate 3,501,449 of NZ_CP028988.1, forward strand.
CGGCAGCGCTGAACAAGATGCGCGGCAAGAAGTACGGGCTCGTGATCTCCGACTGGAACATGGAGCCGATGACGGGGTACGACCTCTTGCGCGAAGTGCGCGCGGATCCGAACCTCGCCACCACGCCGTTCATCATGATCACGGCGGAATCCAAGACCGAGAACGTGATCGCGGCCAAGAAGGCCGGCGTGAACAATTACATCGTCAAGCCGTTCAACGCGGCGACGCTGAAGACCAAGATCGAGGCGGTGTTCCCGGACATGGCAAGCGCGTAAGCGCGCACCTGACCGTAAAACAACCAGCCATAGATGTCGTCATGCCCGGCTTGTCCCGGGCATCCACGTTTTTGGATCTGCAAAGCAAGTCGTGGATGGCCGGGCCTTCGCCTCGCCGAAGCGGCTTCGGCCGCGCAGGCGGGTCAAGCCCGGCCATGACGCGTCCAGGGCTCAGCAATTGGTCTAAGCCCGCACCATTTGCGCGGACTTCGCCGTCACCACTTCAATTCGCGCATCAGCGCCTTCGGCGGGTGGCCGAACAATTCCAGCACCGATGCCGGGTCGAGCTGGTCGAGGCCCTCGAACTCCTCGGCATGGATGCCGCGGGTCACGAACAGGCAGTCGATGCCGAATTCGCGCGCGCCGGTTAAGTCGGTGCGGACGGAATCGCCGATCGCCAGCACCTTCTTCCGGTCGATTGGGTGGCCCTGGCGTTCACCGGCGAGCGCCATCGCGCGCTCGTAGATCGGACGGTGCGGCTTGCCGTAGAAGATCACCTCGCCGCCGAGCTCGCGATAGAGCTCCGCGATGGCGCCGGCGCAGTAGATCAGCCGGTCGCCGCGTTCCACCACGATGTCGGGATTGGCGCAGACCAGCGTCAGCTTGCGCTCGCGCGCCTTCAGCATCATGCCGCGATAGTCTTCCGCCGTCTCGGTCTCGTCGTCATAGAGCCCTGTGCAGACGATGTAGTCGGCCTCCTCCAGCGGCGCGGTCTTCGCGTCGAGGCCGCGGTAGATCGAATTGTCGCGTTCGGGCCCGAGCCAGAACATCTTGCGGCCGGGATGCTCGGCGACATAGAGCCGGGTCAGGTCGCCCGACGAGACGATCGCGTCGTAGGTCTCGTCGGCGACGCCGAGCTTGCGCAATTGCCGCTGCACGGAATCTGCCGGCCGCGGCGCGTTGGTGATCAGGATCACCGTACCGCCGTGGCTGCGATAAGTGTGCAGCGCCTCGCAGGCTTCAGGGAAGGATTCGAGGCCGTTGTGGACGACGCCCCAGATGTCGCTGAGAACGACCTCCACACCGCCCACGAGCTCGCGCAGGCTTTCGGCGAAATGCAGCGTGGTCATGATAGGTGCGGCCGATCAGATGCGGCGCGCCAGCGCCGCGTTGCCGGTGATGCGTTGTGCCGGAGCAGCGGCTGACGCCGCGCCAGATGTCGCGCCAGTTGTGGTACCTTGGCTGGGGGGAGCGGAGCCATTGGATCCTTGCGTGTCCTGCGCCTGGTTCGGCGCGGCCCCGCCGGTAGCAGATGCCCCTTCCGGCCGCAATGGTCGGGGCGGCGCGAACAGGAAGCCCTGGCCGAACCGCACGTCATAATCGAGCAGGTCCACGACCGCGCGCTCGCCCTCGATCCTTTCGGCGATCAGGTCGATGCCGAAGCGGCCGAGCAGGTCGGAGAGGTCGGAGGGATGGATGTCCGAGGTCGACGCCTGCCTGGGGTCGAGCAGCAGCGCGGCCGGCACCTTGATGAAGCGCACCCCGCGGTCGGCCAGCTCGCGCGGCTCGATGCGCAGGTCCGTGACGTGGTCCATCGAGAAGCGGAAGCCGCGCTGGGCGAGTGCGGCGAGATTCTCGGTCTCGGCCGTGCCAAGATTGCGGAACGTCGATTGCTTGAACTCCAGCACGAGCGAGGGCGCCAGTGCCCGGTTGGCTTCGAGGAAGTCGAGGCATTGTGCGAAGGTGGTGGAATTGCCGAGCGTGGACGCCGCGACGTTGCAGAACACGCCGACGTCCTTGTTGCGCACCATCAGGCGCCGCAGCACCTGCACACAGCGCAGCATCACCATGTTGTCGATGCGCCCGATCAGCCCCGAAGCCTCCGCGATGCTGATGAACTCCTCGGCTGCGATCAACTGGTCGCGTTCGTCGCGCAGGCGCGTCACCGCCTCGTAAAACCGCACCTTGCGCTGCGGCAGCGTCACCATCGGCTGCAGGAAGATGTCGATGCGGTTCTCGTCGATGGCATTGCGCAACGTCGCCAGCAATTGAGTCTGGTTGCGACCGGTGGCCGTCTGAACCGGGTTGGAGGTCGGGGTCTGGATCGCCGGCGCCGGCCGCGGCTGCGCCGAGGGAGGCGGAGGTGAAGGGGCTGCGGTGAGCGGGGGAGGGGCGGCCGGCCGCTCCTCGAACGGCGCAACCAGCTCGATCGACGCCTCCGGCTCGGACTTCAGCTTGGACCTGAGCTCGGACTTGGCGACCGGGGCGGGCGCCGCCGCGGCGCCGGCCAGCATGTCCTCATGAGCCGACACGGTGGTGGCGAGCTGTCTGACCAATCCGCCGAGCTCGTTGATCTCGCCGACCACCGACTGGATGCGGTCGGAGTTGGTCGAATTGGACGAGGCGATGCGTGCCTCGATCGCGGCCAGCCGGCGGCCGAACTCGGCCACCTGGCGGGCGAGGTCGGCGGTGCCGCGCGACAGATCGGTGATCTGGCCGCCGACGTCGCTGCGGTCACGCAGCCGCATCGACACGGCGTTGTAGAGGATCAGGAAGGTCAGCGCGGTGAGCGCCACGATCGCGGACTCGGTTCCGCTGATGCCGGCAACGGCGTAGAGCACAAGCCCGAGCGAGGCCGCGACCAGAACCATGCAGATGGCGATGAAAATCGTCGAAATGCGAATCATGCCGCGCGTTACGCCTCAAGAGCTGACTGCCTCACCCGGGAAAACACGGGTCGCGTTCGAACCCGTCGCGGCTCATGCTCCCCCAAGCAATGCATGACCCTAACATCATTGTTGATTCGAGGGGATAGTGACTGTCTGGCGGCCTGCATCAGGCTCGTCGCGGCTCCCATCAGCAAATCAAGGCGCTCTCAGCGCAAAATAACGCTGCTCTCAAGGCCAGCGGACCGCATGCGCCCTATCGTCCCGGCGTTTTCAACCCCAGGAGATTTGCCCATGTCGACATCCGCAGCCCTCAAACAGCCCACATCCCAGCCCGATCTTGCTGCCGTCAAGCAGCGCCAGCACGGTGCCTGGTCGTCGGGCGACTACGCCGTTGTCGGCACCACCTTGCAGATCGTCGGCGAACAGCTCTGTGAGGCCATCGACTTGCGCGCCGGCAGCAAGGTGCTGGACGTCGCCGCCGGCAACGGCAACGCGACACTGGCCGCGGCGCGGCGCTGGTGTGACGTCACATCCACCGACTATGTGCCGGCGCTGCTCAAGCGCGGCCAGGAGCGCGCGGCGGCGGACCATCTGACGGTCGAATTTCGCGAGGCTGACGCCGAAGCGCTGCCGTTTGCGGACGCGAGCTACGACGTCGTGCTCTCGACCTTCGGCGTGATGTTCACACCCGATCAGGAAAAGGCGGCCTCCGAGCTTGCGCGCGTCTGCAAATCCGGCGGCAAGATCGGCCTTGCCAACTGGACCCCACAGGGTTTCATCGGCCAGCTGTTCAGGACCATCGGCAAGCATCTGCCGCCGCCAGCCGGGGTGAAGTCTCCGGCCCTCTGGGGCACGCCGGCGCGGCTCGAGGAGATGTTCAAAAGCCAGGCCTCGGATATTTCGGCCGAACCGCGCATGTTCGTGTTCCGCTATCGCTCGCCCGAGCACTGGCTCGACGTCTTCAAGACCTTCTACGGGCCGACGCTGAAGGCGTTCGCCGCGCTCGACGAGAGCGGGCAGGCCGCGCTGAGGCGCGATCTCCTGGCGCTGCTCGGCGAGTTCAACCATGCCGATGACGGCACCATCGTCGTGCACAGCGAATATCTGGAAGCCGTCATCACCAAGCGCTGACATGCCGCTCGATCGGGCCGGGTGAGCTCCGGCCCGATCGTCGTCATGGCTAAAATGGCGCGGCGTCAGGCTGGCGCGGCGGCGCCGACTGTGTCGGCCGAAACCGCATCGCGGGTGCCGAGCGGCTTGGGCTGCCCCTCGGTCGTGTCCCTCAGCGTCTGCCGCTCGATCTCCGAATTCAGCTCGGCCCCGAACATGATGACGATCGCCGACATCCACATCCACGTCATCAGGCCGATCGCGGCGCCGAGAGAGCCATAGGTGGCGTTGTAATTGGCGAATTCGGAGAGATACCAGGACAGCAGTGCCGAACCGGCGATCCAGAGCAGGGCGGCTATCACCGCGCCGAGGCTCAGCCATTGCCAGCGTGGTGCATCGCGGCTGGGCGCGAAGCGGTAGAGGATCGCGAGCGCCACCAGCAGGACGAGGAACATGAGCGGCCATCGTGCCAGCGCCACGATCAGCTTGCTCTCGGGCGCCATGCCGAGATGAGTGAGTGCCAGCGGGAAGGCGACGACAACGCCCACCATCACCAGCAGCGCCACGATGCCGCCGATCGTGAAGGCGAGCGACACCATGTTGAGCTTGATGAAGCTGCGCTTCTCCCGCTCCTCATAAGCGACATTGAGGGCATCGAAGATCGACTTGACCCCGGCATTGGCGCTCCAGATCGCCAGTACGAGGCCGAACAGGAAAGTGGCGCCCAGCGTGGTATTGCCGTTCGACACCACGCGCGCCACCTGGTCCTCGACGATCTGGAAGGAACCCTCGGGCAGCATGGTTGCCAGCGTCTGCAGGTTGGCGCTGATCGTGGCGGGATCGGCGAACAGGCCGTAAGAGGAAACCAGCGCCGTGACCGCCGGAAAGATCGCGAGCAGCCCGAAGAACACGACGCCGCCCGCGGTCGCGAGCAGACGGTCCTCGTCGATGCGCTGATAGGTCCGCCAGAAGATATCCTTCCAGCCGGCCCACGGGATCGAGAACGGGCTCTTCGCATGGCGGCCGCGGCCGGGCTGCACGGCCGCGTGCGCCGGGTGTGTTTCCGGCGAATTCGCCTCGCCTTTGCGGTGGTCTGGCGGAGGGCCCGACCCGACGAGGCCCGAGCCCTGAAAGTAGCGCTCCGCCGTCAGCACGAACACGGCTGTCGCCGCCACCAGCAGCCAGGAATCGATCTGCTCGGAACGCCGCACCAGCATCAAGCGTCCAATCGGTGACCGTGCCGCCTGCGGCGCGCCGCCGTATACCCCGCCAGTCCAATCGCCGCGAGCATCAGGCCAAGCTGCACGGGCCGGTTGGTGCGAACCGGCCAGGCTCTTGCGCCATGGCGGCGCTCGCCCGGCGCCAGCGGCGCAAGGGGAATCGTGGTCGCGACCTCTTTCACGGCCTCCTTGACCGTTCCGCGGGGAATCCGCGGGGTCGCAATGGCAACGCGCAACCGGCTGGCAAGCGGCACGATCGGCTTGGATTTGCGCCTCATCTGCGCCATCGCCACGCCGGCGCAGACCGCCGCCAGCACCAGCAGCACGCCCGCGACGGCACCGAAACCCCAGAACTGCCCGTAGCTGATGGCAACCCAGCGGTACAAGGCGATCAGGCCGACGAAGAATGTCGCCATGACGAATAGGCCCGCGGCCGCGAACAGCCCGCCGGCCACCGCGTAAGACGTCACCTTGCCGGTGGCCTGGCTGGTCTGGTCGCGCAGATAGGATTGCGCGGCGCGTTTGACGTGATTGAGCTTCAGCGCCATGCCGGCGCGCAGCAATTCGCCCGATGGCGCGAGCATCTGGACATCCTCCGAGAGCGGCAAAATTCGTTCGGGGGATGAACGTGGCCGAATTTGACTTGTTCCGACGGCGCTCCGTCCGTTCTGATGAATCAGCGGAGATCGGCGGCCGCGATCCAGAACACCTCGCCCTCGGATTCCTCGGTGTCGAGCCAGAGCAGCGGCAGGTCCGGGAAAGCCTCGTCGACCAGCTCCCGGCCGCGGCCGATCTCGCAGAGCAGCCCGCCATCGGGCGTCAGGTGATCCGGCGCCTCGCGCAGGATGCGGCGCACCACGTCGAGGCCGTCGGCGCCGCCATCGAAGGCGAGCTTGGGCTCGGCCCGGCATTCCGGCGGCAGCGCGGCCATGCCTTCGGCATCGACGTAAGGCGGGTTGGTGATGATCAGATCGTACCTGCTGTCACCGAGGGGAGCGAACAGGTCGCCGCGATAGAGGCTGATCCGCGCCTCGAGCCCGTAGTCGCCGACATTTCGGGCGGCGACTTCGAGCGCCCCCTTGGAGATGTCGACGGCATCGACAACGGCGTTTGGGAAATGATGCGCGGCGAGGATGGCGAGGCAGCCCGACCCGGTGCAGAGATCGAGCACGCGCCCGACGGCGGTGGGATCGTCGATCAGCGATCCGGCCTCGCCGTCGCCGCCGAAATGCGAATCCAGGAGCTCGCCGATGAAGGAGCGCGGAACGATGACGCGCTCATCGACATAGAACGGCAGGCCGCGCATGTAGATCTTGTTGACGAGATAGGCGGCCGGTTTGCGCGTGGTCACGCGCTGGTGGACCAGATCGAGGACGGTCCCGCCTTCTGCGGCCGTGACGCGTGCGCTGGCGAAGCTCTCGAGCTGCTCGGGATGCAGATGCAGCGCCTCGCAGACCAGAAAGGCGGCTTCGGCGACCGGATCCGTCGTGCCGTGGGCAAAAGCGAGCTTGGCCTCGTTGAAGCGGCTCACCGCATAGCGGACGAAATCGAGCAGCGTGAGCAGCTCGCCGCGCCCCACTTTCGCGAGCTTTGGCGCGGCGCGGCCGCGCGCGGTCTTCTTGGATGCTCTTGCCATCAGGATTTGGTCCAGCGTGCGGCGGCTTCGTCGTCACGGGCCTGGGCTTCGACCCAGCCGGTGCCGGTCGCGCTCTCTTCCTTCTTCCAGAACGGCGCGTTGGTCTTGAGGTAATCCATCAGGAACTCGGCCGCCTGGAACGCGGCCTGGCGATGCTGCGAGGCGGTCAGCACCAGCACGATGTTCTGGCCCGGCATGAAGCGGCCGACACGGTGGATCACCGTGACGCCGTTGAGCGGCCAGCGCGAAACGGCTTCGTCGGCATGACGCCTGATCTCTTCCTCGGCCATGCCGGGATAATGCTCGAGCGTCAGCGCCGCGACCTTGGCGCTGTCGTCGTCGGCGCGGCAGATGCCGGAGAAGCTCACGACCGCGCCGATATCGGTGCGGCTACGGGTCAGCGCGGCGATCTCGCGGGCAATATCGAAATCGTCTTCCTGGATGCGAATGGTGACCGGGCAGCTCATGGCGTAGCTGCTCCCACACCTCTCCCATGGGGAGAGGTCGCGCCGAAGGCGCGGGTGAGGGGATTCGCTCTCTCGTGGGACTTGTGCCCCCTCACCCGATTTGCTGCGCAAATCGACCTCTCCCCGTTGGGGAGAGGTGAGGCGGCACCGTATGCTGGTTTGCCCGTCGACATTGCGACACTAGCCGCCGGTCATCGGCGGGAAGAACGCGATCTCCCGGGCGCCGGCGATCGCGGCGTCCGACGTGACGTGGGCGTGGTCGATGGCGGCGCGGATCACCTTCGGCTTCTCGAATGCGTAGGCATAGGCCTCGCTCTGGCCGGACAGCCAGGCGATCAGCTCCCCGACGGTGCGCACGCTCGGCGGCGGCTCGATGGTCTCCTCCGCCTTGCCGACGCGCTCGCGCACCCAGGCGAAATACTTCACCTTCATCCCTCGTCCTCCTTGATGAGGTGATGGATGCCGGCGCGGAAATAATCGTAGCCGGTGTAGATGGTCACGATCGCCGAGGCCCAGAGCAGCGCCAATCCGATCATCGAGACCACGGGCACCACCTCGTCGCCGGCAGGTCCGGCGAGCAGGAAACCGATCGCGACGAGCTGGACCGTGGTCTTCCACTTCGCAAGCTTGGTCACGGGTACGCTGACGCGGAGCGCGGCGAGGTATTCGCGCAGGCCCGAGACCAGGATCTCGCGGCACAGGATCACGATGGCGGCCCACAGCGACCAGCCGTGGATGATGCCGTCGGCGGCCAGCATCAAGAGGCAGGAGGCGACCAGCAGCTTGTCGGCGATCGGATCCAGCATCCGGCCGAAGGCCGATTGCTGATTCCAGATTCGCGCATAATAGCCGTCGAGGTAATCGGTGACCGCGGCCGCGATGAAGAGGGCGACCGCGACCCAGCGCAGCCACAGCGGCTGATCCAGAATCGACTGCGCATAGATGCACCCGACCACGACCGGGATCGCGGCGATCCGGCCATAGGTCAGGAGATTGGGGAGGGACATCGCGCGGCTGGTGGTCCCTCGTGTCGTGGCGATGTTCATCCGTCCTACCAATACCGCTGCAGCCTGAAGGTCAACCGTTCCGCTCCCCAGATGGGGTGCGGGATGCGACGACCATATGACCGAGGCTACCTTTGGGTCCCCTTTAGTTCATCCCGGCTGGGGATGGAAATACTCGAAAATCCTGCGCGCGCTCTCGGCACTCACCCCTGGAACCTTGCCGAGATCGGCGATCGACGCGCGCTCGATCTCCTTCAGGGTCCCGAAATGATGCAGCAAGGCACGTTTGCGTGACGGGCCGATGCCCGGAATCTCCTGCAAACCGGCCTCGCGGATGTCCTTCTTGCGCAGCTTGCGGTGCGAGCCGATGACGAAGCGGTGGGCCTCGTCGCGCAGGCGCTGGATGAAATAGAGCACGGGGTCGCGCGGCTCCAGCTTGATGGCCTCGCGTTCGGGCATGAACAGGGTCTCGCGGCCAGCATCCCGGTCCGGACCCTTGGCCACCGACATCAGCGACACCTGGCTCAGGCCGAGATTGGCGAAGATCTCGCGGACGGCGTTGAGCTGGCCGCGGCCGCCGTCGATGATGACGAGGTCGGGCCATTGCGGAAAATCGTCGTCCTTGGCCTTGGTGCCGGCATCCTCGGGCGGATTGATCAGGCGCTTGAAGCGCCGCTCCAGCACCTCGCGCATCATGGCGAAGTCGTCGCCGGGCGTGATCCCTTCCGACTTGATGTTGAACTTGCGATACTGGTTCTTCACGAAGCCGTCGGACCCGGCGACGATCATGGCGCCGACCGCATTGGTGCCCTGGATATGGCTGTTGTCGTAGACCTCGATGCGCTTCGGGACATGGGGCAGGCTCAGCGTCGCGGCCATGGCCTCCAGCAGCCGGCTCTGCGTGGCGGTGTCGGCGAGCTTGCGGCCGAGCGCCTCGCGCGCATTGGTCAGGGCGTGGATGACCAGCTCCTTCTTCTCGCCGCGCTTGGGCGCGGTGACCTCGACCTTGTGGCCGGCCTTGATCGCCAGCGCATTGGCGAGCAGCTCGCTCTCCTCGATCTCGTGCGAGAGCAGGATGTTCCTGGGCGGCGGCTTGTCGTCGTAGAACTGCGCGAGGAAGGAGCCGAGCACCTCTTCGGGGGTGAATGACTTCTCCGCGCGCGGAAAATAGGCGCGGTTGCCCCAGTTCTGGCCGGTGCGGAAGAAGAACACCTCGACGCAGGAGAACCCGCCCTCCTGGTGGATGGCGAACACGTCGGCTTCCTCGACCGTGCGCGGATTGATGCCCTGCTGCGACTGGATCGCCGACAGCGCGGCGAGGCGGTCGCGGTAGAGCGCGGCGCGCTCGAACTCGAGCTCACCCGCCGCCTTCTCCATCTCGCCGGCGAGCTCCTGCTTCACCGCGTGGCTCTTGCCGGACAGGAAGTCGCTCGCCTCGCGTACCAGCGTCGTATAGCCGCCGAAGTCGATCTCGCGGGTGCAGGGGCCGGCGCAGCGGCGGATCTGGTAGAGCAGGCAGGGCCGGGTTCGGCTCTCGAAGAAGGAATCGGTGCAAGAGCGGATCAGGAACGCGCGCTGCAGCGCCGTGATGGTGCGGTTGACCGCCCCGGCGGAGGCGAACGGACCGAAATAGCGGCCGGGCCGGCTCTGCGCGCCGCGATGTTTCAGGATCTGCGGCGCCCAATGGTCGCCGGTGATCAGGATATAGGGAAACGACTTGTCGTCGCGCAGCTGCACGTTGAAACGTGGCCGCAGCTGCTTGATGAGGTTGGCCTCCAGCAGCAGCGCTTCGGTCTCGGTGTTGGTCGAGACGATCTCCACCGTCACGGTGGCGGCGATCATGCGCAGGATACGCGCCGGCTGCGGCGCGCTCTGCCGCGCATAGCTCGACAGGCGCTTCTTGACGTTCTTGGCCTTGCCGACATAGAGCACGTCGGCATTGGCGTTGAGCATGCGATAGACACCGGGAGAGGTCGGGGCGAGGCGGACCGCGCGCTCGATCGCCTCATGGCCGGTCGCCAGCGGCTCCTCGCCGACCGCGCCGCTCTCCTCCAGGATATCAGGCAGCCGCGAATCATCCTCGTCGTCGCCGCCCGGGGCGGCGGGATCGACGTCCGGCGCCGTCAACGCCTCCGGCGGCACGTCGCTCGCGGCAGCGCGGGGCAATTTGCGCGCGCGATCGTCCGGATTGTCGGTGGAATCGTGAACCATGGGGCGAATTTAGGCGCTCGGGGTGCCGATTTGAAGTTCCGGCCGTGCGGCACGCACGGGACGGCGGCGGTAACGCTTCCTTAAGTCTGTTAACAGCGCGGTAACCCGGCTTAACAGCCCTTTAAGCTAAAACTCTCGATAAATCCTACGCGAAAAAGTGGTGGTTCCGTAACCATGCGGTTTGCCTCGCGCGGCAAGCGCAGGCGCCGCAGCGGCGACGGCAGTTGCGTTGGAGTGTGTGATGAAGAGGCTCGTTGTGGGCGCGGCCACGTTGGTTGCAGCCGGCTGGACAGCTTCGGCAGAGGCCGCCGATCTCAATTACGGGCAGCGCGCCCCCTATACCGTCAACCAGCCGCTCAATGCCTATAGCTGGGCGGGTCCCTATCTCGGCGGCAACATCGGCTACGAATGGGGCTCGGTCGACAACAATCCCTCGAAGCCGTCGGGCTTCGTCGGCGGCGTGCAGGCCGGCTACAATTTCCAGAACGGCCCTTGGGTGTTCGGGGTCGAGGGCGATATCCAGGCCAGCGGCGCCGACGATACTTTCGCGCCGTGGAAGTTCTCCAATCCGTGGTTCGGCACGCTGCGCGGCCGCGCCGGCTACGCCTTCAACAACGTGCTGTTCTACGGCACCGCGGGCCTTGCGTTCGGCGAGCTGCGTGGACAGACCTTCGGCTGGGCGGAATCGCACACCACCGCCGGCTGGACCATCGGCGGCGGCGCGGAAGTCGGCCTCACTTCGAACTGGAGCGCCAAGCTCGAATATCTCTACATCGACCTGTCGACCAGCCAGTTCGCGATTACGGGGGTGTCAAACGGCTATAGCGCCAGCGTCGTTCGCGCAGGCGTGAACTATCGTTTCTGATAGCTGAAGAAGAAAATACCGGACAACACCTTCCCGGCCGCTCGCGGCCGGGATTTTTTTGCGCGAAATATTGCGCCGCGTGCTTTGCGTCAGGCCCGCTAGGAGAGGATGACCAGGTTGACCGCCTTCGGCCCCTTCCCCTTCTTGTCCGGTTCGACTTCGAAAGTAATGCGCTGTCCTTCCGCAAGGTCCTTCAGTCCGGCCCGCTCCACAGCAGTAATGTGCACGAAGACGTCGCGGCCGCCGTCGTCAGGCTTGATGAAACCGTAGCCGCGTTCGCCGTTGAAAAACTTGACCGTTCCCGTCATGGCCATCGGGAAACTCCCCCTCATTGCTCCTCCGCCGCGACGCAGACTCACGTCGCGACATGACCGGGCCTTACGAAGCCCGGGAGAGCTGGCCATCCTTGGACGGACCCTGACGGTCCGGCCGGATCTTTCTTAGGCCTTCACTCCGCCGCAACCATTCGCGGAAGCGGAACGTAAAGCCAGTCACAGAAACAGCATAATACGGTTCTCTGCGGATTGACTACCGCTCCTGCATATTTTTCCCAAGAATGCCGGAGTGTTACGGCTTTGCTTTAGGGCTTGGGTACCTCCAATCGGAATCTGGCGGCGCCGCCTTGGCCGAGCGGCATTTCCAGCTCGGGCAGGATGGTCTTGAGCTCGCCCTGCAGCGTGTAGGGCGGGTTGACGATCAGCAGCCCGGCAGAGGAAAGAGCTCCGCCATCGAGCTGGGGCGCGACGCTGAATTCGAGGCGCAGGCATTTTCCGGGCGGTTTTGCTGCGGCTGCGAGCCGTGCCACCGTCTGGGCCAGCGTGTCGGTGGCACGGCGGGTCTTGGCCGGATACCAGATGACATAGATACCGGTCGGCCATTTCGCGAAGGCGGTGGAGAAGGCTTCGCCCAACCGCTCGAACTCGTCCTTGGCCTCGAACGGCGGATCGATCAGCACGAGGCCGCGCCGCTCCTTCGGCGGCACGAAGGCCGGCAGCGCCACCCAGCCGTCGAGGTCGACCACGCGGGCCTGTTCGTCGCGGCGCAGCACGCCGATCAGCGCCTTCCGCGCCTTCGGCTCGAGCTCGCAGGCCACCAGCCGGTCCTGCGGCCTGAGCAGGCCGCGCGCGATCAGCGGCGAGCCCGGATAGGCCTTGAGCTCCCCCTTCGGATTGTAGGCGCGCACGATGTCGAGATAGGGCTTGGTCAGCGCCGCGCTCTCGTTCGACAAACGGGCCTGCATCAGCCGCGCGATGCCGGTGAGCCATTCGCCGCTCCGGCGCGCCTCGTCGCCGTCGAGATCGTAGAGGCCGGCTCCGGCATGGGTATCGATGACGCGGAACGGACCCGGCTTGTCCTGCAGATAGGTGATGATGCGAGCCAGCACGATGTGCTTGATGACATCGGCGAAGTTGCCGGCGTGGAAGGCGTGGCGGTAGTTCATGCAACAGCACTACGCCACGCGGGCGCTTGAGCAAAGAGGCGCAATCATGTGTCCCGGACGCGTCGCAGCGTGCAGCGCTGCGACGCTGAGCCGGGACCCAGCGGCCACGGAGGCCAATGCAGCATGGGCCCCGGCTCTGCAGCGCACCGCCGAAGAGGCGCTGCGCTGCGTCCGGGGCACGAGAGAAGGGCGCTGCGCGCAATAATGGATCAACCGCCCCTGATCGGCGGCATCGTCACCTGCTCGCGGCGGCAGGCGCGGCGGTCGGTTTCCTCGCAGGCGCGGAATTGCAGGTCCTTGCTGAGGCAGATGCGGACCTCGGAGAGCCTGGTCCGGTTGCAGGTGACGGAGACGGCGGCATTGCTGAGACCGGGGTTGGCCTTGATGAAGGCCTCCTCGACCTCCGCCGGCGCCACCGTCTTGGCCTGCGAAAGATCGAGATATTCGGCCGGGATCTTGATCGCGGCGCGCGCTTTGCGGATCGTCTCGAAATAGCTGCGGCCCTCGAGCCCGGAGCAAGTGCCGTGCTTGTCCCATTCGTTGAAGATCAGGCCCGTCGCCGGCATCAGGTCGAGCATCGATGAGACGATGTTGCGATTCAGCCGCGGTGCCGGGCGCTGGCAATATTCCGGGAAGCCGGCTTCATATTGCGGCCACAGCCCATGCACCACGAACGCATAGGGCCGTCCGCCGCACTGCATCTGGGAACGGCCGCCGCGCTCTGCCGCTTCCTCGCAGAACGAGGGCGACCACGACAGCGCCAGCACATAGAAATCGAACTCGCCCGGTGCGTTCTGCCGCTTATCCTGCGCCATGGCGTCACCGGCGAACGAGGCGAGGCCGGCGGCCAGGATCAGGGAAAGGGCCAGCGAGATCACCAGGCGAGAGAAGGAATGCAATCCGGGATGAAACATGGCAACGCCCCTCAACTAGACTGTGCAAGGAAGCCTAGCAGGCGACAAGAACATTTCAAGAACAAAATTCCGGCGACCGCCGTTTGACCGGTGCTGGCCGACGCAGGGCGCCCCCGACTCAAGGCCTGGCGGCGCGGCAGGCCGGATTGTAGGCCCAGTTGCGGTCGAGCCCGACCACGCACCATTCGACGCCGCTGCCGTAGCCGGCGAAGCCGCCATCCTCGATGAGCGAGTAGTGCACCTTGCGAACCTTGCCGTCGGTGAGCATGGCGTCAGCGCTGCAATAGCGGCGCGGGATGTTGTCGGACTGCCAGGGCCGGAACGCGGTCTCGTGAACGGCTGAGAAGCCGGTGATCTTCAACGAGGAATTCCAGAACGTGCTTTCCTTTTCCCAGAACTGGGTCGCGATCGTCGGCAGCGCCCGGTCGCAACCGGCGACGGCGCCGTCATAGCGCGGTCCGCTGAGCCAGAAATTCATCTCCAGCGGATTGGCGGCCCTGGCCTCGCCGAGCGACACCGCCCCGAGCATGAGGCCGAGCACGGCGGCATAGCGGAATGATTTCAGGGAGGGCGCGCGCATGGACAATCCGGACAGCTAAGCTCTTGCGAAGGCCGGACGGTGCCGCGAAGGCCAGGGGAGGTCAAGTGCAGCGCGGCAACACTTCGCCAGGACTTGACCACAAGGTCGCGGTCGGCACGGCTTCGGTTCTTTCCACTTCCATCCCGGCACCGTAAACTGGAGGCCAGCCAATTGGAGTGACGGGAATGCGAATCATTGCGGCCGCGGGTCTTCTCGCCAGCCTGGTTGCCTCGGGTATGACGGCGAGCCAGTCGGCGCGTGCCGATTATGTGCCGCCGTTCAAGGGCAACGACACCGGCGGCATCATCGCCTATTCGATGGCCACCCAGGTCGATGCCCGGCAGGTCGCGGTCGATCACTGCGCGCGCTACGGCAAGGTGGTCAAATTCCTGGGCGTGCAGGCCTATGAGGGCGGCTACATCTCGTTCTCCTGCCGCTGGGTGCCCTACGGCGCCGCCGAGCAGCCGATCCGCACGCTCTACTGAGACGTTGTCGTAACGCCGCAATCTCTCAGTTCGGAGACCCCATGACGCGCAAACTCGCTTTGCTCGGCTCGATGCTTTGCTTTGCGGTGACGGCGGGCAGCGCCAGTGCCGACGATCTGCCGGTGCGCAAGGCCGGCCTCTGGGAAATGAAGCTGGCCACATCAGGCTCGCCCGTGCCCGAGATGACCATGCAGCACTGCACCGACGAGACCGTCGACAAGGAGATGAGCAACAACGTCTCCCCGATGGCCAAGCAGATCTGCGCCAAGCAGGAGATCAAGAAGACCGCCACCGGCTATGTCAGCGATTCCGAGTGCAGCGTCGCCGGCGTCAACACGACCTCGCACGCCGAGATCACGGGCGATTTCAACTCGGCCTACACGGTGAAGACCACATCGCATGCGAAAGGCGGCGCCGCCGGCGCTGCGGGGCGCGATACGACCATGACGCTGCAAGCGAAATGGCTGGGGGCGTGCAAGCCGGACCAGAAGCCCGGCGACATCGTGATGCCCGGCGGCTTCAAGATGAACGTGCGCGACATGGACAAGCTGAAGGCGCTGCTGCCGAAGTAGGGTGAGTAGTCGCTCGGAAGTTGGTGCGCTTCCTCGCCCCGTTCTTGCGGGGAGAGGTGAAGCGGCCTACACCGGGATCCGCACGCTCGCCCGCAATCCGCCCATCGGGCTGTCGCCGAGCGTGATGTCGCCGCCGTGGGAGCGGGCGATGTCGCGGGCGATGGCAAGGCCGAGGCCGGTGCCGCCTTCGTCCTGGTTGCGGGCGTTGTCCAGCCGCAGGAACGGCTTGAACACTTCTTCGCGCAAATGCGCGGGAATGCCCGGGCCGTCGTCGTCGATCGTCACGGTCAAATAACGGTGATCGCGCTGGCCGGTGATGGCGATGTTCTTGCCGTAGCGCGCCGCGTTGGTGACGAGGTTGGCGAGGCAGCGCTTGAACGAGGCCGGCTTCACCGTCACCACCGGCAGGCCGTGGAAGGCGACGGTCGCGGTGTGGCCATGGCGCTCGGCGTCGCTGCGCAGCTCCTCCAGCGCCTGCGCCATGTCGGTCGGCTGCGATTGCTCGCCGGAATCGCCGCGGGCGAAGGCGAGGTAATCCTCCAGCATCATCGACATCTCGTCGACGTCCTTGCGCATGCCTTCGAGCTCGGGGCTGTCGCCGATCAGCGCCAGCTCGAGCTTGAAGCGGGTCAGGATGGTGCGCAGATCGTGGCTGACGCCGGCGAGCATCGCCGTGCGCTGCTCCATGGTGCGCTCGATGCGCGATTTCATCTCGAGAAAGGCGACGGAGGCGCGCCGCACCTCGCGCGCGCCGCGCGGGCGGAAGTTCGGGGCTTCGCGGCCCTTGCCGAAGCTTTCGGCGGCATCGGCCAGCCGCAGGATCGGCTTGATCTGGTTGCGCAGGAACAGCACCGCGACGATCAGCAGGATCGAGGACGTGCCGACCATCCAGAACAGGAAGATCTCCGAGTTCGAGGCATAGGCGGCGCTGCGCTGCGCGAACACGCGCATCACCGCATCGTCGAGCTGGATGCGGATCTCGACGAGGTTGGAGCGGCCGACCGTGTCGATCCAGAACGAGCGTCCGATCTGGCGGCCGAGCTGCACCGACAGGGTCTGGTCGAGCAGCGAGAAGAACGGCTTCGGCCCCGGCGGCGGCATGTCGCCAGCGGGCAGGAAATCGACCACGAGGCCGAGCCGCTGCTGGGCGATGCGGCGGATCTGGTCGCGATCCCGGTCCTGCGGATAGCCCTTGTAGACGTCGATCAGGGCGGCGATGTCCTGCACCACCGCGGCCGAGAGGCGGCGCGTCACCGTGTTCCAGTGCCGCTCCATGAACACGAAGGCGACGACCGATTGTAGCACCACCATCGGCACGATCATGATGAGAAGCGCGCGGGCGTAGAGGCCGGTCGGCATCCAGCCCTTGAACGCATTGCCCATCCAGCCATTGGCGGCGGAGACGCGGCCGGCGGCGCTCTTCAGAAGCGTCAGGCCGGTATCGATCGTGCTCATCTGGCGCGCTTCACTTGATTATGGCGAGGCCACCAGCCGGTAGCCGATGCCGCGCACCGCCTGGAGGAACAGCGGATTGGCGGGGTCGGTCTCGATCTTGCGCCGGAGGCGGTTGATCTGCACGTCGACGGCGCGCTCGTTGACGCTGCCATTGCCGGTCAGCGCGCTGCGCGGCACGGTCTCGCCCGGCGTCTCCGAGAGAATGCGCAGCATCTCGCGCTCGCGGTCGGTGAGGTGGATGACCTCCTCGCCCTGGCGCAGCTCGCCGCGCTCGAGGTGGTAGATGTAGGGACCGAAGGCGATCTTCTCGATCGTCGTGGCCTGCGGCGGCGGAGCGGCGCGCTTGAGGATGTTGTTGATGCGCAGCGCCAGCTCGCGCGGCTCGAACGGTTTTGCCACGTAGTCGTCGGCGCCGATCTGCAGGCCCTCGATGCGGGCCTCCGCCTCGTGCCGCGCCGTGAGCATCACGATCGGCACCGAGGAGGATGTGCGGATGAAGCGGGCGAGGTCGAAGCCGGTCTCGCCGGGCATCATCACGTCGAGGATCAAGAGGTCGAAATGCAGACCCAGCAGTTTCGATCGTGCATCGCCGGCGCTCGCGGCCGTGGTGACGCGGTAGCCCTCGCCGGCAAGGAAGCGCGAGAGCAGATCGCGGATGCGGCGGTCGTCGTCGACCAGCAGCAGATGCGGCGCGTCGTCGGCAGGGCGCGCCGGCGGACGGGCGAGAGTGGCAGCGAGCGACACGGTCACTCCTTGGCGGTTTGATTGACGGAAGCGAAGATGGTCTCGAGCACCTTGTCCGGATCGTCCCGATCGATCATCGCGCGCAGGAAGCGCTTGACCGTCTCGGCGTCCTGCGGACCGATCTCGGCGAGCGCCTTGGTGATCCGCGTGGTCTGCAGTCCGGCGAGCTTCTGCACCAGCGCCTCGCCTTTCGGCGTCGCATAGAGCAGGCGCTGGCGGCGGTCGTTGTCACCGGTCTTCTGCACGATGTAGCCCTCGTCCAGGAGCTGCTTGAGCACGCGGCCGAGCGATTGCTTGGTGATGCGCAGGACGTCGAGCAGGTCGGCGACCTTGAGGCCGGGATAACGGTAGACGAAGTGCATGACCCGGTGATGGGCCCGGCCGAAACCGAAAGCCTCCAGCTCCTGGTCGGGATCGCCGACGAAATCGCGATAGGCGAAGAACAGCAGCTCGATGATATCCCAGCGCAAATTGCCTCCATCGCCTGCCGCCGGCCGGGGCTCGGCGGCGTCTTCAGCGGGACTCGCGAAATTTATGTCAGGCATATTGACGTATCTTGGGTTCAATGTTACAAAACGATCAGTCCGCACGAAATTTTAGGTCGTTTCGCGGCGGGCGGCATCGAAGCGGGACGGCGGAAAGAGCCGGACAGGCGACGACGGCCGGATCAGATCTACCGTGCGATTGTCGAGCGGCATTTCGGCAAAACATACTGGACTTCCGCCTCCCGCAAAAGCATGTCCTCAGCGACATGCTGGCCACGGGAAACCGGCCGTAACAAGGCTGGCGACGGGGTCCGGCCAGAAACCAATCGAGCCGGCCGGCCCCGACGGGGAGGGCGGGCGTGAGAAACAGCGCCGTTACCGGCAGCGGGAGCCAAGGACATGAGCATGACATTCGACATCCAGCCCGCAACCCATCCGACCCCCGAGAAGGACCGCGTCGCCAAGCTGGTCGACCCCGGCTTCGGGCGGGTCTTTACCGATCACATGGCGATTGTCCGCTACAACCAGGCCAAGGGCGGCTGGTACGAGGCGAAGATCGAAGCGCGCGCCAATTTCCAGCTCGATCCGGCCGGCGCGGTGCTGCACTACGCCCAGGAGATCTTCGAAGGCCTGAAGGCTTACAAGCGCGACGATGGCGGCGTGAACCTGTTCCGGCCCGACGCCAATGCGCGCCGCTTCAGGGATTCCGCCGACCGCATGGCGATGGCGCAGCTGCCCGAGGACGTCTTCATCGAGGCGGTCGAGCAGGTCGTGCGCATCGACCGCGCCTGGATGCCGGGCGGCGAGGGCAGTCTCTATCTGCGTCCCTTCATGATCGCGAGTGAGACCTTCCTCGGCGTCAAGCCGTCGTCGGAATACATCTTCTCGGTCATCGCCTCGCCGGTCGGCTCCTATTTCAAGGGCGGCCCTGCGCCGGTCTCGATCTGGGTGTCGGAGAACTACACGCGCGCCGCGGTCGGCGGCACCGGCGCGGTCAAATGCGGCGGCAATTATGCCGCCAGCCTGCGTGCGCAGGCGGAGGCGATGCAGCACGGCTGCGATCAGGTCGTCTTCCTCGATGCGATCGAGCGCCGCTACGTCGAGGAGCTCGGCGGCATGAACGTGTTCTTCGTGTTCGACGACGGCTCGCTCTCGACGCCGCCGCTCGGCACCATCCTGCCCGGCATCACCCGCGATTCCATCATCACGCTCGCCCGCGATGCCGGCAAGACCGTGCGCGAGGAGCCCTATTCGCTCGAGCAATGGCGCAAGGATGCCGCCAGCGGCAGGTTGAAGGAAGCCTTTGCCTGCGGCACCGCCGCCGTGATCTCGCCGATCGGCAAGGTGCGTTCGGTCAGCGGCGATTTCGAGATCTCGGGCGGCGCCGCCGGCCCCGTCGCCATGGGCCTGCGCAAGCAGCTCGTCGACATCCAGTACGGCCGCACCAACGATCCGCACAACTGGATCCGCAAGGTGTTTTGATCTCTCGTGTCCCGGACGCGCGAAGCGCGAGCCGGGACCCAGAGTGCCAGTGGCTGGACCCCGGATTAGCAGAGCACCGCGCCGCCAAGAGGCGTCACGCTGCGCAGCATCCGGGGAACGCCGGCCGGTATCTGACACCATGAACGCCCCGCCATGATCCCGCGACAAAGCCCAGGAAACATCAAGTCATCCTGGACATCGCGCTCATGGCAACCAGACTCCCCCAGCCCATCAAGTGGGTCGTTCTCGCCGCAATCACCGGCATCTCGGTGTTCGGCATCCTGACGATCGGCCCGACGCACGAGGTCGTCGCGCAAGACCGTTCGCCGATCGTCGACGTGCGCACTGGCGATCCCGAGATGAATGCGGCGATGGCGCGGGCCCGCGGCACGCTGCCGGCCTTCTGGGCCTCCTACGAGGCGCAGAAGCCGTCCGAGACCGGGCACGCCCTGAAGGTGCGCTTTGCGACCCGCAAGGGCGGCGAGCACATCTGGATCGGCGAGGTGAAGAAACAGCCCGGCGGGACCTTTATCGGCCTTTTTGCCAACCAGCCCCGCGATCTGCCGGGCAAGCACGCCGGCGACAAGGTTTCGTTCACTGAGGCCGACATCTCGGACTGGATGTTCATGCGCAACGGCAAGATCGTCGGTGGCGAAACCATCAAGCCGACGCTGAAATCGCTGCCGAAGGCGGACGCTGATGCGCTGCGGGCGCGGATGGAGCAGCCGTAGAGCAGTTGCCGCCTCGCGCCCCGGCTGGTAAACGCCGCGCATGGCCGAGAAACTCAAAAAACCCCAGAAACTGAAGGCGCGCCTGCCGCGCGGGCTCGAGGATCGCGATCCCTCAGCGATCCGGGCGACGCGCGAGATGGTCGAGACAATCCGTGCCGTCTACGAGCTCTACGGTTTCGAGCCGGTGGAGACGCCGGCGATGGAATATACCGACGCGCTCGGCAAGTTCCTGCCCGATCTGGACCGTCCGAACGAGGGCGTGTTCTCGTTCCAGGACGACGACGAGCAGTGGATCAGCCTGCGCTACGATTTGACGGCGCCACTCGCCCGCTATGTCGGCGAGCGCTACGGCACCGACGCGCTGGTCCTTCCCTATCGCAGCTACCGCGTCGGCTATGTCTTCCGCAACGAGAAGCCGGGCCCCGGCCGCTTCCGCCAGTTCATGCAGTTCGATGCCGACACGGTCGGCTCGGCGACACCGGCGGCGGACGCCGAGATCTGCATGATGGCGGCGGACACGATGGAGGCGCTCGGCATCGCGCGCGGCCAGTATGTCGTGAAGGTGAACAACCGAAAAGTGCTCGACGGCGTGCTGGAAATCATTGGGCTCGGCGGAGACGAGAATTCCGGCCGACGCCTCACCGTTCTAAGAGCTATTGATAAAGCCGACAAGTTCGAGTGGGCTGAGATAGAAAAGCTGCTTGGTCCTGGAAGAAAAGATCCGAGCGGTGACTTTACCAAAGGCGCTGGGTTGGACTCTGACCAGATCGAGGCCATTCGTCAGAGCTTACAATTCCGATTCAAGTTCGAACAACTTCCTGACGGCGCATGGCACAACCAGTTAGTCGGCGAACTGCCCCAGCGCTACTCTGCCATGGAAGGCAAAGGCCTTCTTGGAACTGGACTCGATGAGTTAGGCGAGATTGCAAAGCTCGTTATCGCAGCAGGCTATGGCGCAGACCGCATCAAGATCGACCCCTCCGTCGTGCGCGGTCTCGAATATTACACCGGCCCTGTCTATGAGGTCGAACTCCTGCTCGACACCAAGGACGAGAAGGGCCGTCCCGTGCGGTTCGGCTCGGTTGGCGGCGGCGGGCGCTATGACGGCCTCGTCTCGCGCTTCCGCGGCGAGCCGGTGCCGGCGACCGGCTTCTCGATCGGCGTGTCGCGCCTGCAGGCCGCGCTGACGCTGCTCGGCAAGCTCGACACCAAGCAGGACTTCGGTCCCGTCGTCGTTACCGTGTTCGACCGCGACCGCGTCGCCGACTATCAAAAGATGGTGGCGTCCTTGCGCACCGCCGGCATCCGGGCGGAGCTGTATCTCGGCAACCCCAAGAACATGGGCAACCAGCTCAAATATGCCGATCGCCGCAACTCGCCCTGTGTGATCATCCAGGGCTCCGACGAGAAGGCGCGCGGCGAGTTGCAGATCAAGGACCTGATCGAAGGCGCCAAGGCGGCCGCCGCGATCGCCTCCAACCAGGAATGGCGTGAGAGCCGCCCGGCGCAGTTCTCGTGCAGCGAAGCCGATCTCGTTGCGAAAGTGCGCGAGGTCCTGGCCCGCCATGACGTAAAGTGGGGATAGCCATTCCGGCTGGCCGCCACGCCCGGGCTTGTCCCGGGCATCCACGTCTTGTTTGATGGCGACCGTCAATGGCCGGCGTCCGGCCGCAAGGGAGAGAACAATGCCTGAGATCACCATCAGCATGGCCGAAGGCCGCACCGACGAGCAGAAGGCCGGCATGATGCGCGACATCACGCAGGCGCTGGTGAAGAATCTCGGCGTCGATGCCGATGCCGTCGTCATCCAGATCAACGAAGCCCCGCTCCGCCACAAGATGAAGGGTGGCAAGACCTTCGTGGAACGCGCGGCGGCGGCGAAGAAGTAGCCGCTTCTCAAGCGTCAATCACCACTGTCGTCCCGGATCGGCGCGCGCATAAGGCGCTCTTGTCCGGGACGACATCGAGCAAGACCCATGGACGCACGCGATTTCATCACGATCGGCATGAGCGCCGAGCGCACGCTGGTGGTGCCGGCCGAGCGCACGGTCGGGCATTTCGTGCCCGGCATGCCCTTTGCTTATGCGACGCCGATGATGATCCTGGAGATGGAGATGACCTCGGGCGATGCGATCCGCTCAGCGTTGCAGCCGGGCTGGGTCACTGTCGGCACCGAGGTCGACATCCGCCATCTCGCGGCCGCCCTCGTCGGCGCGACGGTGCGAACCACCGCGAAGGTGGTCGCCGTCGAGCGCCGCGTCATCCGCTTCGAGGTCGAGGCCTACGAGGGCACGCGCAAGCTCGGCGAAGGCCGCCACGCCCGCGGGCTCGTCAATGTCGAGACGTTCAACAAGCGGCTGGGCAAGTAGGGTGATCTCGTAGGGTGGGCAAAGGCGCCTTCGCCGTGCCCACCATCTGCAATTGTTGAGAGACGGTGGGCACGTCGCTTACGCTCCTTTGCCCACCCTACAGCACCGTCCTACTTCGCCAATTCCTTCGACCGCTTGGTCGCCGCAGCAATCGCGCGGATCATGAGATCGCGCAGGCCCGGCTCTGCCATCAGCACGCCGAGCGCCGCAGCCGTAGTGCCGCCGGGCGAGGTGACGTTCTGGCGCAGTGTTCCGGCGGGCAGCTCCGACTGGTGCAGCAGCTCGCCGGAGCCGGAGACGGTTTGGCGCGCGAGCCTCATTGCGAGCGCCTCGGGCAATCCGGCTTCGACGCCGGCGCGTGCCAGCTCCTCGGCGAGCAGGAACACATAGGCTGGCCCTGAGCCGGACACGGCCGTCACCGCGTCCATGAGGCCCTCGTCCTCGACCCATTCGACCGCGCCGGTGGCGCGCAGCAGCGCGTCGGCCAGTGCGCGCTGCGCGGTGCTGACGTCGTTGGCCGCGACGGCGACGGTGATGCCGCGGCCGATCGCGGCCGGCGTGTTCGGCATGGCGCGCACCACGGCGCCGCCACAGACCTCCTGGAGCGAGGCGATCGTGGTTCCCGCCATGATCGAGACCACCGAGGTCTTGTCCGAGACGAATGCTTTCAACCTGGTGCCGGCCTCGCGGAACATCTGCGGCTTCACCGCGACGACCAGCGTCTCGACGGGGCCTGCCGTCGTCGCATCGGGATTGAGCGCGACGCCCCTGGCGGCGAGCGCGGTGATCTCGGGCGACAGATGCGGATCGATCACGGCGACGCGGCGCGGGTCGAGCCCGCCCGAGAGCCATCCGGTCAGCATCGCGCCGCCCATCTTGCCGGCGCCAGCAAGCAGGATGGTGCCGGTGATGTTTTGGAGAGGATTGTTTGCCATCGCGGTTGCCACACACTCAGTGTCGTCCCCGCGAAAGCGGGGACCCCCGCGCGAGCGCTTGCTCGTCGCGTTACCACAGGCGATTCTAGTGGATCGAGGTGTTGGCAACAAGCCGCGTGCCACAAGGGGCATCACGCGGTATGGATCCCGGATCGGCGCGCGCTTGTCCGGGACGACAGCGGAGGGCGAGGAGCGCCCTACGCCTCTCCGACCGTGTCGAACATCGCGGCGTCCATGGCCTCGGTGGTGGTCTTGCCCGCCCACACCACGAACTGGAACGCCGGGAAATAGCGCTCGCAGGCATGGATGGCGCCGGCAAGCATGGCCTCGCATTGCGCGGTCGAGGCGGTGAGGCCGCCCGGCAGCACCAGGGCCTGGCGGTGCATCACCATGCCGGTGTTGGTCCACAGATCGAAATGACCGACCCACAGCTGCTCGTTGACGGCGGCGACGAGCCGCTGCACCTCGCCGCGGCGCGCGTGCGGAATCTTCATGTCGAAGGCGCAGGCCAGATGCAGCGCCTCGATCTCGCCCATCCAGGTGAAGGAGAGCTGGTAGTCGGTCCATTGTCCCTTCGAGACAATCGTGAGTTCGTCTTCGCCGGAGCGTTCGAACGGCCAGTTGTTGCTGGCAGCGATATCCTCGACCACCGCGAGCGGATGGCTTCTGGAATCGATAGTGCCTTCGAGCAGGGACATGCCGTCTCGACCTCTTGCCTTCTTGTTGTCCTTGATACGCACGCGGTCGGCCCGGCACGCTCTCCCTCAACGTCGCTGCTGCGATCCCTCAGGGTCGCTCATGCGATCCCCAGGTCGCTGTTGCGATCCCCTCGGATCAGCGCGGGCCTGTCGCGGATCAAGTGATGTGATTTGCGGAATCTGCGCAACGGGGTCCGGAGTCCGTCCACAAGCCAGGACTCGTTCGTCCACAGCTCATCTCCGCCACAATTCTTAACGTCGAAAGCCTCGGATCCCGATCGAGGAGAACAAACCGGAATCGGATTCGGGGGCGCCAATCGTCAATTCCGTCCCGCGAGGGCCGGACCGCCAACAGGACCCCTACGCCGGCATGGGACCATGCGATTTGCCCATGCGGAACGCGCTTGCCGCGCCGGCGGGCCGGCGGCATATTTCCGCCCAGGCCGTTCATCCCGAGCGGCCGATGTTCTCAGGGCGGGGTGAAAGTCCCCACCGGCGGTAAGGGCCGAAAGGCCCAAGCCCGCGAGCGCCTTCCCCAAGGGGATCCCGAAGGGAAGGGTCAGCAGATTCGGTGCAACTCCGAAGCCGACGGTCAAAGTCCGGATGAAAGAGAACGGTCGGTAGCAGACGCATCGCAAGGTGCGGCTGCTTGTCGTTCCGTGTGCCCTGATTCTGGTCCTTAAACCGAGGAAAGCCATGAATCAGATGTTGCAAGACCCCCAAGTCCAAAACTCAGACGTCCAACCGCCGCCGGTTCCGCAAGGACCCGCGACCGGGCATCCACGCTTTGCCAAACCGCAGCGGGTTGCTTTCGTACAGGCCTGCTGGCATCGCGACGTGGTCGAGGAGGCCCGCATCGCCTTCCTGAAGGAGGCGGAGGCAAGGCACCTCACCCATGTCGACGTGTTCGAGGTGCCGGGCTCGTTCGAGATCCCGCTGCACGCGCAGGTCCTCGCCAAGACGCGTCGCTACACCGCGATCGTCGCGGCCGGCCTCGTCGTCGATGGCGGCATCTATCGCCACGAATTCGTCGCCGACACCGTGATCAAGGCCTTGATGGACGTGCAGCTGCGCACCGAGGTGCCGGTGTTCTCGGCGGTGCTGACGCCGCAGCAATTCCACGAGACCGAGGTGCACTACGATTTCTTCCGCAAGCATTTCGCCATCAAGGGCGTGGAAGTCGCGGCAGCCTGTGCCGAGACCTTGCTCGGCCTGGAGCGCCTGCGCGGTCAGGTCGCCGCGGGGATCGTGGGGTAGGCAGGCTGCCGTAGGGTGGGCAAAGCGCAAGCGTGCCCACCTTCTCTCGCAAATGAAAAAAGGTGGGCACGGCGCTTTGCGCCTTTGCCCACCCTACGAGACCTCTCGGATCGAAAAAATCAGTCGAACAGGCTCGACACCGATTCTTCCGCGGCCGTGCGCGCGATCGCGTCCGAGATCAGGCTGCCGATCGGCAGCGTGCGGATGTTCGGCGCCTTGGTCACCGCCTCCGTCGGCAGGATCGAGTCGGTGATCACCAGCTCCTTCAGCTTGGAGCCGGAGATGCGGGCGGCCGCGCCGCCGGAGAGCACGCCGTGCGTGATGTAGGCGTAGACGTCCTTGGCGCCCTTGGCGAGCAGTGCGTCGGCCGCATTCACCAGCGTGCCGCCGGAATCGACGATGTCGTCGACGAGGATACAGGTGTAGCCGGCGACATCGCCGATCACGTTCATGACCTCGGATTCGCCCGGGCGCTCACGGCGCTTGTCGACGATCGCAAGCGGGGTGTTGATGCGCTTGGCGAGGCCGCGCGCGCGGGCCACGCCGCCGACGTCGGGCGAGATCACCATCACCTTGGAGAGGTCGAACTTGTCCTTGATGTCGCGCACCATCAGCGGCGCCGCATAGAGATTGTCGGTCGGAATGTCGAAGAAGCCCTGGATCTGGCCGGCATGCAGGTCGAGCGTCATGACGCGGTCGACGCCGGCCTGCGTGATCAGATTGGCGACGAGCTTGGCCGAGATCGGCGTGCGCGAGCCCGATTTGCGGTCCTGCCGGGCATAGCCGAAATAGGGCAGCACCGCGGTGATGCGGCGCGCCGAGGAGCGGCGCAGCGCGTCGGTGATGATCAGGAGCTCCATCAGATGGTCGTTCGCGGGAAACGAGGTCGACTGGATGACGAAGGCATCCGAGCCGCGGACGTTCTCCTGGATCTCGACGAAGATCTCCATGTCGGCGAAGCGCCGGACCACCGCCTTGGTCAGCGGCAGGTCGAGGCCTTGCGCGATCGCCTGCGCGAGGGCCGGATTGGAGTTGCCGGCGACGAGCTTGATGGAGCCGTTTTTGGCCGACATAGACGCTTCCTCCCGCGCTTTGCTGGATACGACGTTCAACATCTCAGATCCCACTGGAAGCACGGTTATGACGGGCGAGGAAATATCAGGCGGGAGGCTGCAATGGCAACCCGGAAGGCTACGTTTTCCCTTCGAAAATCCTGAGTCGGGCCAACGGTTTGGCCGCAACTTGAGGCCGTGGTTTAGCGGGGGTTATCGCTCGGCATAGCCGAGCGCGGAGGACGGCATGTCCGACGTCGGCGCCTCGGGAATCACGCTCGCCACCGCCGGTCCCCGCAAGCCGGGCGCTGCGCCAGGCGTGTCCGGCGAGCCGTTGATCATGTTGGAAAGTCCGCTGAATCCGGCCTGGGCGATCTTCCGCAGCACCAGATCGTCGGCGGCCGCCCAAGCATCACGTGTCGCGTCGCGGCCGGCCTTGACCGAGGTCGGTTCCTCGCCGGACAGGCGCAGCGCGCGCTGCTGATTGGCGTCGTAGACGTCCCAGACCCAGGCGATCACGGTCTTGCCGCGGACGATCTGGGCGGAGAGGTAGCTGCGCACGCGGTAGGCGGCCGAGCCCTCGCGGGAGACCACGGACAGGCTGCGCAGCTTGGATTCGCTGTCGAGCACGCCGACCATGCGGTCGAACACTTGCGGCGGCGGCCCGTCGATCGATTCGAACGCCACCGTCGCGCCCGAGCCGGTGCTCGGCGCCATCGCATAGGAATTGGCGGCGCCGCCACCGCCGGCACAGCCGCCAAGCGCGGTCGCCGCCGCCAGCAGCATGACCGCCAGCACGCGCGAACCCGCACGGCCCAGGATGAATGACGCGTCCCTCATTATGGAGGGCAGCGATATCGTTAAAATCGATTAAGGTCTAGGGCGGCGGTGGCACAGGCCAGTGTCATCGCCCCGGACCCTCGCCCCGGAATGACACGGAGTTGCCTGTGTGTTCACGCTTCGAGCGCGATGGCGTGGACGTGGCGGCCGTAATCCGGCTCCTTGCGATGCACCGAGCGGCGATAGCTGAAGAAGCGCTCGTCGGCATAGGTGTCGAGGCCGAGATCGTCGATCATCAGGATGCCGGCGGCCTCGAGCCGCTGGCGGATGAAGCCGGCGAGATCGAACATCGCGTGTCCCTCGCGCACCGAGGGGATGAAGAACATGGCGTTGTCCGCATCCGCCTCGATGAAGCGCGCCACGAACTCGTTGCCGACCTCGTAGCTCTCCTGCCGGATCAGCGGCCCGATCGCGGCGATGATGCCGCCGCGGGTGGCGCCGAGATCCTCCATCGCCGAGATCGTCGCCTCCAGCACGCCGGTGAGCGCGCCTTTCCAGCCGGCATGTGCGCCGCCGATCACGCGTGCATGGGGATCGACGAACAGCACCGGTCCGCAATCGGCTGTGGAGACGCCGAGCGCGATGCCGGGCGTTTTCGTCACCAGCGCATCACCCTTCGGCCGCGGCCCGCTCGGCCATGGTGTCTCGGCAACCAGCACGTCGGGCGAGTGGACCTGGTGCAGGCTGAGGAAGCGGTCCGCGCCGACACCAACATGTTCGGCCATGCGGCGGCGGTTCTCCGCAACGAGGCCCTGATCGTCGTTGGAGCCGAGCCCGCCGTTCAGCGCGGCATAGATGCCGCCGGAGACGCCGCCTTCACGCGTGAAGAAGGCATGGCGCAGGCCGGGCACCGCTGCCAGCAGCGAGGAGGTGAGCGTCATCAATTGCCTCCGGCCTGTTCGAAATCGCTGAGGCCGGCAATGCCCGTCAGCCGCGGCTCGGAGATGCCGAGCACCTTGAACATCGAGCCCATGCCGCTGCGCCCGGTGTCGGTCAGGCGCTTGAGCGCGATCGAAATGTCGGTGGCGACTTCCGGCGTGGCCTTCTGCATCAAAGCGGCGGCCCTGGTATCGATGCCGATGCGCTTGAGGAAGTCGCCTTGCGTCACCGGCCCGTGCACGCGCGCGCCGACGTCCTCGGCCGCGCGCGCCAGCGCCTGGAAGTCGACATGGGCAGTGACGTCGGCCTGGCCGGGCGCCTTGAGGGGATCGACGAAGGTGTGGCGGGCAATCGCCTGGAAGGTGTCGCCGGCGTCGCTGCGCAGATGGCCGTAGTCGATGATCAGCGCCGCGCCGTCCTGGTCGCGCACGCGGGTGGCGAGCTTCATGATCTCGCCGTCGGGCCGCCATTCGAACACGGCGCCGACGGGTGCGGCGCGCACCAGGGGCGGCAGCAGCACGTCGAAGCGCGGGGTCGGCTCCGGCGCTGCGCCGAACTGAAGTTTGCCGTTGCCGTCGATCTCGATCACGCGCTCGTGCCAGCCGTTCTCGAGGCGGACCATCTGGTGAATCGGCAGCACGTCGAAATATTCGTTGGCGAGGATGATGCTCGGGCCATCCGGCACGTCGTCGATGCCGTCGTGCCAGGAGATGTTGCGCACGGCGGACAGCGTCGCACCCTGCCGCTCGCGCAGGACCGGATTGACCTCGACCATGTGGATATGGAGCGCCTGGTACAGCGGCGGCAGCACGCGAAGCGCGCGCAGCGCATCCGCCATCATGGTGCCGCGGCCGGGGCCGAGCTCGATCAGCCGCAGGAATTGCGGCGAGCCCATCTGCTTCCACACCGAGGCGGTCCACAGGCCCAGCAACTCGCCGAACATCTGGCTGACCTCGGGCGCGGTGGTGAAGTCGCCCTCACGGCCGAGCGGATCGCGCGAGACGTAATAGCCATGGCGCGGATGCATCAGGCACAGTTCCATGTAGCGCCAGACCGGCATCGGGCCCGACGCCTTGATCAGCGCCTTGATCTCGTCGAGTAGCGGCTGGTCGGTCACGGCGTACTTTCTCGAAATGAATTAACGAATGGCCTGGGCTGGCTGCGGCGCACCGCGCCTGACTGCCAATACAATAAGGATGAGGCCGACGATAAGCATCGGGATCGACAGCAGCATGCCCATGGTTAACCCGCCCCAGAGGAAACCAAGCTGTGCGTCCGGCTCGCGGAAATGCTCGCCGGCGATGCGGGCCAGGCCGTAGATCAGGATGAAGGCGCCGAGGATCATGCCGGGCCGCTTCAGCGCGCCGAAGCGGATCATGACCGCGAGCACGGTGAACAGCAGGATGCCTTCCATGCCGGCCTGGTAGAGCTGGCTCGGATGGCGCGGCAATTGCGTCGGATCGTTGGGGAAGATCATGGCCCAGGGCAGGCTCGCATCGGTGACGCGGCCCCACAATTCGCCGTTGATGAAATTGGCGATCCGCCCGAGCAGCAGCCCGACCGGGGCGACCGCGGTGGTGATGTCGCCGAGCGACAGGATCGGGATCTTGTTGCGATGGGCAAACCACATCACCGCGACGACGCAGCCGAGGAAGCCGCCATGGAAGGACATGCCGCCCTCCCATAGCCTGAAGATCGCGGCGGGATGATCGATGAAGAAGGGCAGGTTGTAGAACAGCACGTAGCCGGTGCGGCCGCCGAGGATGATGCCGAGCGTCACCCAGAGGATGAAGTCGTCGATCTGGAGCAGCGAGATCGGCGCGGGTCCGCCCCACAGCCGCTTGTTCTTCAGCAGCGAGCGCGCATAGAGCCAGCCGAACACGATGCCGCAGATATAGGCCAGCGCATACCATCGGATCGCGAACGGGCCGATCTCGAGCGCGATCGGCTTGAAGGCGGGGAAGTCGATCAGAAGAAGCTGCATCGCGCCTTCTATGTCCAAGCGAAATCGCGGCGGTCGGCGCCTTCAGGCGCCCTGTGATTCTTCTTATGCAGGGACGTCGAGTACGATTGCAAGGATACCGGGGCATGACAAGGTTAGCACCCCGCGGCTCTTGAACCGCTCCGTTCGGATTGCCATTGTGTTTCGGAGAGTTCGCGCAAAGTTTATCGGAGGCCCGCCATGACCCAGACCAACAACCGGTTTTTCGACGAGATCGGCCGCCTGATGAACGACGCCGCCGGGGCCGCCCAGGGCGTCAAGCGCGAGTTCGACACGGTGATGCGGACCCAGGCGGAGAAATTCCTGCGCGACATGGATCTGGTCAAGCGCGAGGAGTTCGAGGCGGTCAAGGACATGGCGCGCCTGGCGCGCGAGGAGAACGAGGCGCTGAAGGCGCGCATCGCGGCGCTGGAGGCCAAGCTCGGCGGGTGACGACGGTCCCGTAGCCCGGATGGAGCGGTAGCGAAATCCGGGAGGGTCGTCCCGCAAGGTGAGAGCCCCGGATTGCGCTGCGCTCCATCCGGGCTACTCCGTGCGGGCCGGCAGCCCATTCTCCTTGTCATTTCCGCAGCTTCCGGGTAAAAGCCCGCCACGTTCGTGGCCCCCGCACCCCTGGAGGCTTGCTGCGAGCTATGCCATGGGCCGCGCTGCGGCCCATTAACTTTTGCAAAAACAAGGACTTAACGACATGGCGACGACCGTCAAGGAATTGAAGGCGACCGCACGTCCGAAGAGCGGCAAGGGGGCCGCCCGGGCTGAGCGTCGCGCCGGGCGCGTGCCCGGAGTGATCTATGGCAACAACCAGCCCCCGGTGACGATCTCGATCGAAGATCGCGAACTGCGCCAGCGCATCCTCGCCGGCCGGTTCCTGACCACGCTGGTGGACATCGATCTCGAGGGCAAGAAGCACCGCGTGATTCCGCGCGATTATCACCTCGATCCGGTCAAGGACTTCCCGATCCATGTCGACTTCATGCGGCTCGGCGAAGGCGCCACCATCCGCATCAGCGTGCCCTTGCACGTCGTGAAGGCGGAAAGCTCCCCGGGCGTGAAGCGCGGCGGCACCGTCAACATCGTCGCCCACGCGATCGAGCTCGAATGCGGCGTCGAGAGCATTCCGCAGTACATCGAGGCCGACGTCGGCGCGCTCGAAATCGGTCACTCGCTGCATCTGTCCGACGTCAAGCTGCCGGCCGGCGTGAAGGCGCTGACCCGCGAGGACGCGACCCTCGTCACCATCGTGCCGCCGTCCGGCTACGCCGAAGAGCAGAAGGCCGCGGCTGCGGCTGCGGCTCCGGGCGCTGCTGCGGCGGCTCCGGCCGCTGGCGCTGCGGCTCCGGCTGCGGGCGCTGCTGCACCGGCCGCTGCTGCCAAGGCTCCCGCCGGCGGCGACAAGAAGAAGTAATCTCTCAGATGAGCTGGCGCGCGGTCCCTGATCGCGCGCTGGCTGAGGGGCGCGCCGCGTCATGCGACTCTTTGTTGGGCTCGGCAATCCCGGCGCGAAGTACGCACGCAACCGGCACAATATCGGCTTCATGGCCGTCGACGAGATCGCGCGGCGTCATGGCTTTGCGCCCTGGCGCCGCAGGTTTCAGGGCGAGACCTCGGAAGGCACGCTCGGACCTGAGCGCGTGATCTTGCTCAAGCCGACGACCTACATGAACGAGTCCGGCCGCAGCGTTCAGGAGGCGGCGAGCTTCTTCAAGATCGCGCCCGGCGACGTCACGGTGTTCCATGACGAGCTCGAGCTGCCGCCGGGCAAGGTGCGGGTGAAGATCGGCGGCGGCATCGCCGGCCACAACGGCCTGCGGTCGATCTCGGCGCATATCGGCAACGACTATCGCCGCGTGCGCCTCGGCATCGGTCATCCCGGCGTCAAGGAACTGGTGCACGGCCACGTGCTGTCGGACTTTGCCAAGGCCGACAACGAGTGGGTGGCGACGCTGTGCGAGGCGGTGGCCGAGCACGCAGGCCTGGTTGCCAAGGGCACGGACGCGACCTTCGCCAACAGGGTGCATCTGGCCATGCAGGCCAAGGGGTTTTTGACCAAGGACGACAACGGCAAGGAATAAGGTCGCCGTTTTCTCCGTCATGCCCGGAAAGAAGCGCGAAGCGCGTCTTCGCGCTAGATGTTCCGGGCATCCACGTTCTTATTCCGCGCGTCAAGGCGTGGATGGCCGGGACGAAGCCCGGCCATGACGAATACGGATAGAGGATACCATGGGATTCAAATGCGGGATCGTCGGATTGCCCAATGTCGGCAAGTCGACCTTGTTCAACGCGCTGACCGAGACGGCCGCGGCGCAGGCCGCGAACTATCCGTTCTGCACCATCGAGCCGAATGTCGGCGAGGTCGCCGTGCCGGATCCGCGGCTGGAGAAGCTCGCCGCCATCGCCAAGTCCGGCCAGATCATCCCGACCCGGCTGACCTTCGTCGACATCGCGGGCCTGGTGCGCGGCGCCTCCAAGGGCGAGGGCCTCGGCAACCAGTTCCTCGCCAACATCCGCGAGGTCGACGCCATCGCGCATGTGGTGCGCTGCTTCGAGGATTCCGACGTCACCCATGTCGAGGGCAAGATCGCCCCGCTCGCCGACATCGAGACCATCGAGACCGAGCTGATGCTCGCCGACCTCGACAGCCTCGAGAAGCGCGTCGACAACCTCACCAAGAAGGCCAAGGGCAACGACAAGGACGCCAAGGAGCAGCTCGACCTGGTCAACCGCACCCTGGTGCTGCTGCGCGAGGGCAAGCCCGCGCGCCTCGTCGAGCGCAAGGCGGAGGAGGAGCGCGCCTTCGCCATGCTCGGCCTGCTGTCCTCCAAGCCGGTGCTCTATGTCTGCAACGTCGAGGAAGGCTCGGCCGCCACCGGCAACGCCTTCTCCAAGGCGGTCGAAGAGCAGGCGGCCAAGGAAGGCGCGGTCGCCGTCGTCATCTCCGCCAAGATCGAATCCGAGATCGCCACCATCTCGCGCGAGGAGCGCGCCGAGTTCCTGGAGACGCTCGGCCTGGACGAGGCCGGTCTCGATCGCCTGATCCGCGCCGGCTACAGGCTGCTCGACCTCATCACCTATTTCACCGTCGGCCCGAAGGAGGCGCGCGCCTGGACCATCCATCGCGGCACCAAGGCCCCGGCGGCGGCCGGTGTGATTCACACCGACTTCGAGAAAGGCTTCATCCGCGCCGAGACCATCGCGTTTGACGACTACGTTGCGCTCGGCGGCGAGGCTGGCGCGCGCGATGCCGGCAAGCTCCGCCTCGAGGGCAAGGAATACGTCGTCGCCGATGGCGACGTGATGCATTTCAGGTTCAATAATTAAGCTGCGAACATCGGTGCTGTAGGGTGGGCAAAGCGTAGCGTGCCCACGCATTTTTCACGATCGAGAGAGATGGTGGGCACGGCGCAAACGCGCCTTTGCCCACCCTACCGCACCTGCATGATCCTTATCGCATCCCGCCGCCCTGGTCGCGGATCGCGCCGAGATGCTCGTTGATGCGGAAGACGATCAGGATCAGCTCCGCGAGGATGCGCGAGAACACGATTCCGACGACGACGCTGGCGATCGAGGACAGCAGCACCAGGAAGCCGCCGAACGGGCTGATCGCCATCGCGGCGAGCCCGGAGAAGATGCCGGAGAGACCGAACAGGCAGATCAGCGCGATCACCAGCCAATAGAAGGTCTTGATGATCGTCGGCGTGATGAAGCGGTCCCATTGGAAAAGGTCGCTGAATGAAAACATTGTTCTCCCCAGGGCACTGGGCCTTGATAAACCGATCGCGGCCCTCGGTCGATCCGACTCGGATCAACGCCGCCAGGCGGTATGTAGCACGAGCCATGCGGGCCGGCGGGTTGAGATTGCCGCAAAGTGCGGCCACAATCTGTCATTCCTGCAAAGCTTTCCCCAGATGACCCTGACCTTCGAAGATTTCCCGCCCGGCCGGTTCGGCACGTTCGGCCCGCGCCATGTCACCCGCGACGAAATTTTGGCCTTTGCCGCCGAGTTCGATCCGCAGCCGATGCACCTGGACGAGGAGGCTGCCAGCAAAAGCATGCTGCGCGGCCTGTCCGGCTCGGGCTGGCATCTCTGCTCGCTGATGATGCGGATGATGGCCGACGGCTTCATCACCCGCGCCGCATCGCTGGGATCGCCCGGCGTCGACGAAGTGCGTTGGCTCTCGCCGCTGCGGCCCGGCGACGACCTCATGCTCGAGGTCGATGTGCTGGAGGCGCGCACCTCGAAGAGCCGGCCCGAGCTCGGCATCGTCAAGTTCAAATGCACCGTGCACAACGCCAAGGGGGAGGCGCTCGCCGAGATGACGTCGCCGATCCTGATCAAGCGGCGCGAGGGAGCGGTCTGATGCGGTTCTTCGACGACATCGAGATCGGCCAGCGCCGCGAGATCGGCAGCTATACGTTCACGGCCGAGGCCATCAAGACATTCGCCGCCAAGTTCGATCCGCAGCGTTTTCATCTCGACGAGGAGGAGGGCAAGAACTCGCTGTTCGGCGGGCTTGCCGCGTCGGGCTGGCATGTCGGCTCGGCCTGCATGAGCCTGCTCGTCGCCGACGGCCAGCGTCTGGCGCGCGAGGCCGCCTCGCGCGGCGAGGAGGTCGCGGTATGGGGCCCGTCGCCGGGCTTTCGCGACCTGCGCTGGATCAGGCCGGTGCTCGCCGGCGACACCGTCGCTTATGTCAACGTCGTCACCGACAAGCGCATCTCGGCCTCGCGCCCCGGCTGGGGCATCCTGACCGCCCGCACCACCGGCACCAACCAGCGCGGTGAAGACGTCTATTCCATCACCGCTTCAGCCTTCGTGCCCAAGCGGAAGTGCGGTTAGATCTGTTCCAAGATGAACGGTCCAAATGATGCGCGAGTGTTGCCCGCGCGCTATGGACGCGATTCGGGACGGCTGCCATAAGCCTGCGCAACATGGTTACCGCGAAGCGTTTTTGCGGAACCAGTGAGTTGCTAACTAATTATGAACCTGTCGCTGTCTATTTGAAACGAATTGGGCAGACGACAGGGGACGAGGACCATGGCAGATCGCGGCGCACTCAAGTTTGTTGGATTTATCTTCGCGACCGCGACTCTCGCAGTGATGCTGGTCGCCGGCATGGTGGTGAAGGGCTATGCTGATGGCGCCTACACCCTGGAAGCCTCGGTCGCCGAGGCGAGCCGGTAACACTTCGTTCATCTTTCGCGGCCGGCATCCGGCCGCGCCTCAACGGCTATAGACGAACGCCAGGATGGCGATCGCAACCGCCAGCAGCCCGACAAAGCGCAGCATGATCGTGCCGAATTGATTCGGCGCGGGCCGCAACGGTATCGGGTCCGTGGTGTCGGGCCGAATGCTTTCCATCTGAAATGTCCCCCAGCCCGGCCACGGCGGCACGGGCGCTTGGCGTTGGTCGTCGGGCAAGGGCGGAGGGTTCAACGCGCACGTCGTGTCCCGGACGCGCTGCAGCGCTGTTGCGCTGCTGCGCAGAGCCGGGACCCATCTGAGGCCATTCGACTGAGCCATGGGCCCCGGCTCTGCGGCGCGTCACTGCGTGCCGCACCGCGTCCGGGGCACGAAACCTTCGGGAATCAAAACCGCCGCGCTCTCTTTCGAGAACGCGGCGGTTCGGTGATGCTTCGGTGAACGATCAGCTGTTGCGCAGGCCGTCGGCGGCGCGCTTCCACTGCGCGACGTTGTCGGCGATCATGCGGGTCGACTTCATCGCGGCCTGGCTGAGCTGGGCATAGCCGGAGATCTCGCGCTGGACGCGCTGGCCTTCGGCATGGAGCAGGTCGCGCAGGCTCTCGAGCTCGGAGATCAGGTTCTCGATCTCGGCGAGCGAGGTGCCGGCGACGCGCTGGATCAGCGAGTTGACGTTGTTGACGGTGGCCTCCGCGCTCGGGTCGAGCGGCGGCGCGTCGGTGGTGGTCGACGCCGGGCGGCGCAGATAGGCGATATCGTTGCGGACGAAGTCGCGGATGCCGGCCTCGACCTCGGTCACGGCGGCGAGGTTGGTGTCGACCGTCTCGGTCTCGGTGGCTTCGATCTTTTCCGGACGCATGGCGTTCATCGTTGTTCCCCTGTTCGCGTTGAGCGCAGCGCGAGTGTCCCCCGCACGACGACGTCTGTGAGGCTTCCTTATCAGGGCGTCCGATTTTGACCGCAAATGGGCCGAGATGCGGCAAGGGCGGACCATTCGGGGGTTTTGCCGTGGCGTATGGTTAGGAGAGTGTGAACGCCGGTGCGGGGATGCGAAGCTCTAGCCAGGTCGGCGGCCTGCTCCCTCGCCCCGCGTGCGGGGAGAGGCGAAAGTCACCAGCTCTTCTTGAAGCCGGCCGTCACGCTCTTGTTGACCGCGCCTTGCGAGGTCTCGCCGACCGAGCCGGAGACGGTGACGTTGTCGAACAGCTTTTGCTCGGCGCCGACCTTGCGCAGCCATTTGTCGTCGGTGGTCGACAGCGTCTGGCCGGCGGTGATGCTGGTGCCGGTGTCGCTGAGGGTGACCCTGGCGGACTGGTCGGTCTCGTAATTGCGGATGATGTGGCCGCCGATGCCGGGCACCGCGCCGCTGCCCTGCTGGTTGACGCTGTAGCCGTTCTGAAGTGTCAGCGAGGTGTCGCCCGACAGCGGCACCGCTTTGGTCAGCGAGGCCCCGATCCTGCTCTGCTCGGCGCCGGGATCGACGCGGGCTTCCACCGCGGTCTTGTCCCAGATCGCGCCCGCGCCGGGTGCGGTTGCCGTCGCCCAGGCGCTGCCGGAGGATTGCGGCAGGTTGCCGCCGTTGCCGGCCTTCTGCGCCAGCAGCTCGGACATCGTCCGCGGCTCGCTCGCCACCGTCATGTCGGCGCCGACCCGCGTGTCCCAGAACGGGGACACGGACTGCTTCACCGTCACCGCCGAGGAGCCGTTCGCGTTGGCATTGGACGACCAATCCAGCCCGTCCCTGGCGGCGGCCTGGGCGCGCTTCTTGGCGGCCATGGGATCGATGCCGGTGCCGGCATCGATCGCGAGCTGGCTCCAGTCGAGCTTGTCGACGTCGATGTCCTTCATCACGTCGGGGTCGCTGACGTCGGGGGCCTCCGCCACGGCCTCTGGCTCGGCCTCGTCGTCAGCTGCGTTCGCCGGAGGGGAGAAGGGCGGAATGATCTGCGCCTGTAACGTCAGGACCGAGCCCAAAATGAATGCGGCCACCAGCAATGGCAGCCTGGTCCAGCCAAACCCTGTCGAGAATTCCATCGTCCTGCCCGCAAACCCCAGCGCATGCTGCCGATAACATATATCGGCCCCAGGCCCTGCGCCATTCCGCACCCGGACATGATGGTTCATCGTCGCGAAATTGTGACGAATATTCGAGGCGGCGAACCAACGGGCCGCGCGAGAGGCGCGCGCCCGATGACGAGCTTCTGGCGCGACGGCATCCGGCGGGGCTGGAGGCCAGGACGTCGCAGCCGGCATCGTCATCGGTCCCGAACGGCGGGGCCCGTTGGTGTCCCCCCTAGAGCGCGACGATCATCATCGCGCTTCAGGTTGTCGCTTGCGCATGATCTTTTCGGAAAACCGCTGCGCACTTTGCGCTAACGCGGCCCTTCGGGTCCGGATCATGCGTCAGCCGACGCGGGTCATCTTCGGCAGATGAATGGCGCGGCCGAGCGCCTGCTCGACCAGGTCGAACGTGTCGATCAGGACGCGCATGCTGACGAGCTTGCCTGCCCTGAACTGGGCGAACTGCGCGACCCGCAGGCTGATCGGCTTGTTGGAATCCAGGGCCGTGAGCGAATAGCGCACCATCGAGGCGGCGGAATCGACGCCGAGCATGATGCTCTCGCGGTCGAAGCGGTGGACACTAAAATTGTCGGCGAGCTGGTGGATGACATCGAGCACGGCCGCCTTGCCCCGGCGTGCGCCGAGGAAGGGAAACATGTCGATCGGGCCGTAGAGCGCCCACTCGACGTCCTCGTCGATCAGGGCCTCGATATCCTCGAAATGCCGGTCGTTGATCGCGCGGTGCAACGCGCGCGAGAAACGCCAGAGGCTGTGCTCTGTCATTTTGGGCAGTCCTGAAGCTGGCTTGCGAAAGGAAACGAAAAACATCCCCACGCGCAGTCAGGCGCCGGGGATCAACTCATTTGTATACGAACAATGTAGCGGGCTTCGGCCAGAACGCAATTCACGTTTTTGCAATGCACCATTGAACGGGATTTTGTGAAATTTACAATAGACCCCCGTAATCTTCCGGGTTCGGATCCGGGTTCCAGGCAAGCAGGGCGATCAATCCGCCTGCATGCCCGTGATCAGCGGTCCGATCTCGCGCTCCAGCACCTGCTGCACCAGATCGTAGGAATCGATGATCTCGCGGATCTCGGCCACCAGCCCGCCCCGGAAAGTGTAGAACACCGCCATGTCGAACTGCACGATGCGGTCGTTGCTGCGCTTCCTGAAATAGGTCTGCATGTAGGTCGCGACCGCCTCGCCCTCGGCGACGATGTGCGGCGCCTTGTAGCGGATTTCGGAATAGCGCGACCAGATCGTCTGCCACAGCTCGCGCAGTTCGGCCTTGCCGTGGCGCGGCACCATGTGCGGCAGCACGTCGATCGGCGCGTGGGTGAGGAAGTCGACGTCGTCGGTGCAGCAGGCCAGCGCCGTCTCGATGTCCCCGCGGGCGAAGGCGTCGAGCAGATGCACGATACGCTGGCGATTGAGCTTCTCGATCGACATTCCGCCCATCCTTTTTCTTGGCCGTTGTGCAACGCTAGCGCGTGGTGCCGCGGACCGGCAATCCACGAAATCACAGGGATGTTCCAGACCTTATGACGCGCCGGCGCAATGCCAGGTTCATGGCGTGCAATTGAAAGTTGCGTGATGGGCCGGCTGCACGAATTCGTGCCGGATCAGTTGCGTGGTTCGCCACGGCCCAGTGCGTAATGCGCAACTCGGCTCCGCGCAGCCGCCCGGAACCGCCAGTTGTAGTCTGTCATTCCGGGGCGCCGCGGAGCGGCGAGCCCGGAATCCATCGTGGGACAGTCGGCTATGGGGCGTGACCCGCCTCACATCACCCCCTGGCCGGTAGGGGTAGCGTCCTCCCATGTCACCAGGGAGACGTGCCATGGCTGCCATCGCCAGAGTCCGAAAGTCCCGCCTGCACAACGCGCTCGAAGGCCTCGCGCTGACCGCGATCCTGCAGAGCTTTCCGACCTTCGCCCTGGCCGCCTTCCTGCTCAAGCTCTGCGGCGACCACGACCTCGCCGGCGATCCCGGCGTCGCCATCTTCGTCGCCATCGCCTCGCTCGCCCACGCGCTGCTGGCCGTGACGTTCGGCCCGAGCCTCCCGCATTTGTTCAAGACCGTCTACGAGCCGAAATTCTTCGAGGCCCATCTGTCGCTGTCCGACAAGATCACCGCATGGCGAACCCAGCCGGTCGCCTCGCTGCAACTCGTCACCATCGTGCTGCTGCTGTCGGTGATGGCGGTGGTGACGGCGAGCGTGGGGTGAGGGTGTGTTTGCTGTCTCGATCGTCATTGCGAGCGCAGCGAAGCAACCCTGAGCCCCGCCGCGGAGACATTCCTGGATTGCTTCGCTGCGCTCGCAATGACGAATGTGTCGTGAGGAGATCGCTCGATTCCTTGCATTTTTCATGGCACGCACACCTCCGCATTCCCGCGGCGCGTTTCGCCCGAGCTTTGCCTGGTCGCGCGCCCCGTTTGGAAGAGAAGGCGCAGGGAAGGCCGGGAGCCGATTGGCTCCCGTGGCCGCCTGTGCAGATGGTAGTCTGCGTGTGCAGGCACAGGCGGAAAGACCACAGGGCAACCGGGACATCCCGGCCTTCCCTGCGCGATGGTTGGAACGGCTTATGTCGCGCTCTCCCCGGGGAGCGTTGCACTATTGCCCCCGTCACCTCGCGGATCACGACACGCCGGCCCGGTTGGGCCGCTCGTGTCACCGCAAGGCTTGGCGCCAGAACCCCGGGCGCCAGGACCACACGATTTTGCCGTACACGCATCCCACCTGTCGAAAGCGCGCCGTCCTGCTCACGGTTGCCCGCCCTGCAAAACCTCTCGCGCCAATGGGACCCGTGTCCACCGCCGTCCGGCCCCATGTCGTGACGATCGCGATACGCCCTCTCCGTGGGCCGGAGTGAGCGAGACATACGATAATTCCGAATTTCGGTAAAGTGAAATACTTTCGCGTGGAGCTGTTGACGCGTCGGGCAAAACAGTGCGTGGGGTGGGGCCAGGCTCCTGCGGCGTCATTGCGAGGGGCCCTTGCGACGAAGCAATCGAGGCTGTCGACGAAGACGATGGAGCTCTGCCAGACTCCGTCTGAAGCACCCACCCGGTTGCCTCGCTCTAGCGCGTGACTATAGTGTTGCTGCTTTCGGTGTGGCAGTGGTTACGGCGAGTGCAAGTTAAGAAGCGAAGAGGGCTATCTGTCAGCCATGATCTTCTGGAAGAGAGATTTAACGGAAACTCCTGACTCATCTGCAAACTCACCAACCACCGCATCTCGAATCCGAACTGCACCACCGCGGCCGCTGAAGCCTTTGAAGTCACCGTCGTTGCTCCAATCCCATCGCTTTCCGGACTTCAAAATTTTGAGCATGTCCTCTGTTTTGTATTTCCCCTGGCCGAGAGTTCGATCGATGACCTCCGCGCCAATGAAGCATGCACCCCAAAGTCCGGCACCTCGCAAGAGCAAGTAGCTTCCCGGAGTAGTCCAAGCTTCAGGCTGATAGCGCTTAAGCGCGAGAAAATAGTTCTTAATCGTCTTATACTGAGCATCAACATCGTTGAGTGCGTTTAGCTTAGTTGGGCGAGAGAACATATATTCTATGCCCGATTTCAGTGTTCTAAGTGGAATAAACGTGCCGGCAGATCGTTTACCACCTTCATAGACCAATCTGTGAAATGGGCTTTCTTCGTCGCTAGCAAGCTGTTCCGCAATATAGAGAGCAGGCGACGTCCGTTTTATTGTCTGTTGGCCAGCGAGCCGGGCGTCTATTTTGTCCAAATGACTCGTGTTCATTCGTCTCTGGTTGTTATTGATGTCCCTGAAGATGATCAGCTCTTTCTTTAGGTCGATATTTCCCGCAATGCAGAATGACACTATTCGGTCGATTGGCTCGTATCCCTCAACGCTGCCGTCGCCAAAATAAAGACGATGATTGCCATCCACCCGAGAGATGATGATTCGCTTCGAACGCTCTGCGAGATTGTCATCAATCTGCAGAACGCCGTACCCTGATGCCTTGTCCTTGAACGTAAACTTGATCGCTTTGGAGTCGCGGGCGCATAAAAAAACCTCGGGCCAATACCCAAACTCGCTATTGCGGACATACTCGTAAGCTTCGCGCGCATGTTTGGGGCTAAGGTCACGCTGCGTGCCTGTGGGGTTCGAATCTGCGTCGTAAACGTCTGGCCTTGAGATTCTAGACAGATCCGAGAGCTTCGCGAAGCCTCGATAAACTTTCACGCCTAGAACTTCGCCGGAAATGGCAGGGATCTTCAGCATCTGCGTGATCCTATACGATAGGTTGAGCCGAGCCGAGCACGAGCCCAAGGCAATGCTTCGACCAATCTCGCGGAGGCGGCTGATTTAAGAAGGTGTAGTAGTAGAGCATGGCCGCTTTCGAATACTTTAAAATGTCGGGCATGCGCTGTTCTATATCCCCGATCGCTCTCTGCGCTCTTTGCTGATGGGCGCTACCGTGTACGATGCGGCTTCTTACGTCGTATAGAGTCTTGAACATCTCGTATGCCACTTCTTTGTCTTGTTGGCAGGCAAAGGCGAGATAGAGTGACAACCGAAACGATATTTCTGTTGTTTCATCTAGCATCGTTTCGAGAGCGACGGCGAGGTCGATTATTTTGTCTTCGACGCGATCGCGGCGAAGAGCCGAGTTGAAGCGATCCATCATGATGCTGACGCGAGCATCCGCACTGATTGCCTGCGATGTAAGATGGAAAACCTTCTGCAAATCGGCAGC
The DNA here is from genome assembly GCF_024585125.1 of Bradyrhizobium sp. WBOS08. NCBI lineage: Bacteria > Pseudomonadati > Pseudomonadota > Alphaproteobacteria > Hyphomicrobiales > Nitrobacteraceae > Bradyrhizobium > Bradyrhizobium sp. WBOS08. The sequence goes on from NZ_CP028988.1 coordinate 3,543,746, forward strand.
CCCAGTTCCCTCAATCAAACGATACTGTTGCGATAAAGACGAGGGCCCGGGCAATTGGTTGTGTTTTCCGGCCTTAAATTTTGCCGTCTTCTTTCTACCGGTTTCTTGGATCACTACCGAGAAGGGAAATGACAGCGCGTCAAGGCCGCAGAAGAAGTTCAAAGTTAAGGCAAGCAGTTGGCCGTTTGCAAAGATCGTTTCATCTGAGACGTCGTCGTCCGCTTCAAAGTAGATACAGCGGAAACGCGATGTTAGAGGTCCTTGATAGTCGTTCGGACAGAATCGAAGTATTGTCCCGTGATCAGTCTCATTCACGTGGGACAAGTAGTGTCTATCGGAAAAGTTGAAAACCGGCCCGCGCAAAAAAGTAAAAGACCGCGCAAGCACGGGAAAAATCACTTTTGCCATGCTCCCCCCAACCCAATCAAATAATCACCTAAGGAAGACGTGGGTCAAGTCCAGAGGTTGAGAGCAAAGGTCTGCTCATTCGACGCGCGCGTCGCTAGAGCCGGTTGATCTTTCGCTACCTCTTCTTCCACCCCCCGCGCCGTCCCGGCATTCCACCCGTCGACTTCGGCGCCGGCCCGAACTCAGGCCCCGACTGTCGCGAGTCCGTCGGCTGGATGATCCGGCTGGTGCTGCCGAACGGCTTTGACGGCAGTGCGCGATTTTCACGGAAGGGCAGCGACTCCGGCCCGTGCATCTCGTCGAGATGCGGCTTGTGCACCTTCGAGCCGCTGCCGCCGCCGCTGGCTTTCAGTGCGGAGCTCACGGTCTTTTTCTTCATCGCGCTGACCGGCAAATTCGCCGCGTCGCCGTATTTCCTCGTGCCCGCATAGGCGCCGGCCTTGCCGGCGACGGTGCGCTGCTTGGCGGTGGGATCGTCGACCACCGCGAGCTCCGTGGCGCGCAGGCGCTTGACCTCGTCGCGCAGGCGCGCGGCTTCCTCGAAGTTCAGGTCGGCGGCGGCTTCGCGCATCCTGGTTTCGAGATCGGCGAGCACGGCCTCGAAATTGTGGCCGATCGAGATGACGTCGTCGGTCATGTCGTGGCCGCCGACCTCGACCAGCACGTGGTCGCGCTCGTAGACGGAGTTGAGGATGTCGCCGATCTGCTTCTTGACGCTCTCCGGCGTGATGCCGTTGGCGTTGTTGTACTCGACCTGCTTCTCGCGGCGGCGGTTGGTCTCGGCGATGGCGCGCTCCATCGAGCCGGTCATCTGGTCGGCGTAGAGGATCACCTTGCCGTCGACGTTGCGCGCGGCGCGGCCGATGGTCTGGATCAGCGAGGTCTCGCTGCGCAGAAAACCTTCCTTGTCGGCGTCGAGGATGGCGACCAGCGCGCATTCGGGAATGTCGAGGCCCTCGCGCAACAGGTTGATGCCGACCAGCGCGTCGAAGGCACCGAGGCGTAGATCGCGGATGATCTCGATGCGCTCGATGGTGTCGATGTCCGAGTGCATGTAGCGGACGCGGATGCCCTGCTCGTGCAGATATTCGGTGAGGTCCTCCGCCATCCGCTTGGTCAGCACCGTGATCAGCGAGCGATAGCCGGCCTGCGCGGTCGCACGCACCTCGCCGACGAGATCGTCGACCTGGGTACGGGCCGGGCGAATGTCGACCGGCGGATCGATCAGTCCGGTCGGGCGAATGACCTGCTCGACGAACACGCCGCCGCTCTCGTTCAGCTCCCAGCCGCTCGGGGTCGCCGACACCGCGACGGTCTGCGGCCGCATCATGTCCCATTCCTCGAAGCGCAAGGGGCGGTTGTCCATGCAGGAGGGCAGGCGGAAGCCGTATTCGGCCAGCGTCGCCTTGCGGCGGAAGTCGCCGCGGAACATGGCGCCGATCTGCGGGATGGTGACGTGGCTCTCGTCGGCGAAGATCAGCGCATTGTCGGGCACGTATTCGAACAGCGTCGGCGGCGGCTCGCCGGGGCGGCGCCCGGTGAGGTAGCGCGAATAGTTCTCGATGCCGGCGCAGCTTCCCGTCGCCTCCATCATCTCGAGGTCGAAGGTGGTGCGCTGCTCCAGCCGCTGCGCCTCCAGCAGCCGCCCCTGGTTGTGGAGCTGGTCGAGCCGCTGCTTCAGCTCCGACTTGATCGACTTGATCGCCTGCACCAGCGTCGGCCGCGGCGTCACATAATGCGAGTTGGCGTACATCTTGATGAATTCGAGCTCGTCCTGCTTGTGGCCGGTGAGCGGATCGAACTCCTCGATGCTCTCGATGGTGTCGCCGAACAGGTTCACGCGCCAGGCGCGATCCTCATAGTGGGCCGGGAAGATGTCGATGACGTCGCCGCGCACGCGGAAGGTGCCGCGGGTGAAGTCGGCCTGGGTGCGCTTGTACTGCAATGCGACGAGGTCGGCGATCAGCTGGCGCTGGTCGATGCGCTCGCCCTTCTTCAGCGCGAAGGTCATCGCGGTGTAAGTCTCGACCGAGCCGATACCGTAGATGCACGACACCGACGCCACGATGATGACGTCGTCGCGTTCGAGCAGCGCGCGCGTCGCCGAGTGGCGCATGCGGTCGATCTGCTCGTTGATCGAGGAATCCTTCTCGATATAGGTGTCGGTGCGCGGGACGTAGGCTTCGGGCTGGTAGTAATCGTAATACGAGACGAAATACTCGACCGCGTTATCAGGGAAGAAGTTCTTGAACTCGCCGTAGAGCTGGGCGGCCAGCGTCTTGTTCGGCGCCAGGATCAGGGCCGGGCGCTGCGTCTTCTCGATGACCTGCGCCATGGTGTAGGTCTTGCCCGAGCCGGTGACGCCGAGCAGCACCTGGGTGCGGTCGTTGCGATTGATGCCCTCGACCAGCTCGGCGATCGCGGTCGGCTGGTCGCCGCGGGGCTCGTAGGACGACTTGATCTCGAAGCGCACGCCGCCTTCGGACTTTTCCGGGCGCGGCGGCCGGTGCGGCGTCCACACCTTGGCGGAGCCGTCGTCCTTGCGGAATTCCGGCCGGCCCTCGCGGATCAGCGATTCCAGCGCATCGGCGGTGGCCTTGACGCCGAGCGCTTCCATCTTGCTGCGCGGCGGCCGCGCCAGCGCCTCGGCATCGTCCTCCTCGGTGGGAAGCCCGAGCTGCCGCGCCAGTTCCGGATCGAGCGTCGGGATCGTGGCCGCCGTGCCGTAATTGGCCTGCGGCGCCTCATCAAAGCCTTCGGCCGACGCGCGGGCGCCTGCTGGCTGCGGATTTGGGCGCAGCGGCATCGGGCGGGCGGTATCTTGCGGAAACTCCTTCGGTGTCGAGGCGCGCGCGCGATGTGCGGCGGCCTCGCCGCCGGAGCGGCGGTCGCGCGAATTGTCCGGCGGCGGCTGCAATCCGGTGCCCGATCCGAGCCCGGCGTCGCCGCGATTGATGGCGGGATTGAGCAATTCGGCCAGCGCCGGCCCGATCGGCTGCACGTCGGGCCGGTGCGCCTTCGAGTTCGGGGTCTTGGGGGATTTGCCGGATTTTTCGGAGGATGCAGGTTTCTTCGCCATGAGGCGAATATGGGACGAGTCCGCCTCCCGATAAAGGGCGAATGGCCGTCGCCATGCAGGCTGCTGACAGCAGGTTGGCAGCAGCAGGGAACCTTACGCCGCCGGCAGCGGGCCCTCGCCGTCCTCGTTCGCCTGATAGGGTTCGAGGATGTCGAGATGGAGGCCGCCGCAATCGGTGCAGCGCATGGCCCAGTACTCGCATCCGGCCCGCCCGCCGATGACCCGGAGCACGGTGAGCTCGCCGTTGCATTCCGGGCAGTTGGACAGCACGGCGCGGGCGTAGATCCTCGGCCGCGACGGGTCTTCGAATTCGATGACTGACATGACCATTTGCCCCTTCTTGACCCGCGCTGTCCCTGGTTGCCTGCCGTCTGCCGCGCTCATTCGTCGTCGCTGTCGGTCCGCCGGCGGAAGCGGTCGATGTGGTGCTTGGCGTCGGCGATCGCGGCGTTCTGATCCGGCCAGGCGAAACCGACTTCCATGGCCGGAAACAGCACGCCGTCGATGGCGAGGGGGCTGAGATCGGCGCGGCGGATGCGGGCGTGCCAGAGGCCTTTGCCAGCCTCGAAGGATTCGATGTCAAAGCCGTCGTAGAGGGTCGTCATGGTCGTCCCCGAAAGTGTTCCGTACGTGTCTTGTTGGAGGGTCAGGGGACCACGATTGCGATTTTCGGGATGTGAAGCCGTTCACAAGCGGGCGGCTTTTTTGCCGCTGGACGTCAGTTCTTGGGGCGTCAGTTCCGCGCCGCCGTACGGCCGCTCCGCTTGCCCGGGCGGGCCGCGGGTTCCGCCGCCGCCCGCATGATCCAGCGGCGGAACGCGGCGAAGTCGCGCTGCTCGGTCTGGAAGCTGCGATAGAGCAGATACCAGCGCATGCCCTTGGGTACCGAGAGGTCGAACGGCGCCACCAGCCGGCCGGCGGCGAGGTCGTCGTCGATATAGGGGCGGATGCCCATGGCGATGCCGAGCCCGTCGGCGGCGGCCTGCAGCGCCTGGCCGTAGAACTGAAACTCCGGCCCGCGCGCGTTGATGCGGGTGACACCCGCGGCCTTCAGCCAGATCGGCCAGTCCTCGGGCGAGTGCGCGACCCGGATCAGGCTCGGTCCCTTCAAATCGGCCGGGCGCTTCAGCCCGCTCGCAAGTCGCGGCACGCAGACCGGCGTGAGGTCACCGGCGAACAGCGGCTCGGCGACGAGGCCGGGCCAGTCGCCGGTGCCGAGCTTGATGCCGCAGTTCCAGTCTTCGCCGAACGGCACCGAGGCGCCGCCGGTGGTGAAGCGCACCTCGATATCCGGCTCCTCGCTGCGAAACTCCGACAGGCGCGGGATCAGCCAGCGCATCGCAAAGGTGTGGCCGACGCCGATGGTGAGCACGCGGACGCTCGCCGGCGCCGTCACCTGCGCGGTGAGGCTGGCCAGCGCATCGAAGATCGGCGTCAGCCCGCTCTGATAGGCGCGGCCGGCCTGCGTCATCACCAGGCGATTGGCCTTGCGCTCGAACAGCGCGACGCCGAGCCGCTCTTCCAGCAGATGCACCATGCGGCTGACCGCGGCCGCCGACACGCTCAGCTCGAGCCCGGCCGCGGCAAAGCTGCCGGTCCGCGCCGCCGCCTCGAATGCCTTGATGCCGTTGAGAAACAACAGCCGCCGCAAATGACTACCCTCAGGAAAGCTGATGCCAGGGCAAGATAACTCAGTTTGCGGGGCAGCGGCAAGCGAGGCACGCTCTCCTTCGCCTCTCCCCGCCTGCGGGGAGAGGCCGACGCGCGGAACGCGCGGCGGGTGAGGGGGAGTCTCCGCGAGTCCAACTGCCACCTCCCTTGCGGAGACTCCCCCTCACCCCAACCCTCTCCCCGCAAGCGGGGCGAGGGAGTGAAACAGTTTGCGTCGCTCACTCGCCCTCAGGAGATTCTCGTCGTGACGCCCCTCATGATCGCTGCCCTCGGATTGCTGATGGTCGCCACTGCGTTCCTGTCGGGGCTGTTCGGCATGGCGGGCGGGCTGATCCTGATCGGCGTGCTGTTGGCCTTGATGCCGCTGCCGACCGCGATGGTGCTGCACGCGATCACGCAGATGGCCTCGAACGGCTGGCGCGCGTTGCTGTGGCGGGCGCATATCCGCTGGCGGCCGGTCGCGAATTACATGGTCGGCGCCGCCGTCGCGCTCGCAGCGTGGTCGCTCACGCGCTACGTGCCGGACAAGCCGATTGCGCTGCTGCTGCTCGGCATCACCCCGTTCATGGCGCGGCTCCTGCCTGCGAACATCAAGCCGGACCCTGATCGTCTCTGGCAGGGCACGGTCTACGGCACGATCTGCATGGGCCTGATGCTGATGACCGGCGTCTCCGGCCCGCTGCTCGACACCTTCTTCCTCGGCGGCAATTTCGGCCGGCGCGAGAAGGTGGCGACCAAAGCGATGTGCCAGGTGGTCAGCCATTTCACCAAGCTGATCTATTTCGGCGGCATCATCGATCAGGCCGCAAGCCTCGATCCCGTGCTCGCCGGCGTCGCGATCGCCGCCTCGATGCTCGGCACCACGCTGGCGCGGCGCATCCTGGAGGCGATGACCGATCAGCAGTTCATCGCCTGGTCGAACAAGCTGATCACCACCATTGCCTGCTACTACATCGCCTATGGCGGCTGGCTTTTGCTTCGCGCCCCCGTGCTGGCCGCCTTCGACAAGGGAGGTTTGCAATGAGCGAGACTGCCGATCCGCTGGTGCTGGACTTCGTCGAATGGGTCGCGCGCGAGCCGCGCGCCTATGCCGAGGTGATCTCGACCTGGAAGACCTCGTGCCCGCGCCTCACCATCTGGGAAGACGCCGCTGAGCGCGGCTATGTCGCGCGCGAGACGATTGCCGGCCTCGGGCTGGTGATCGCGGTGACGGAGAGCGGCGAGAGGTTGCTGCGCGCGAACGGCCGGTGATGCCTCCACATCGTCATTGCGAGCGCCGGCGAAGCAATCCAGAATGGGAGACCCTCACCCTGAGGAGCGCGCATCTTGCGCGCGTCTCGAAGGGCGAGGCCGAGCTCAGGCCTTCATCCTTCGAGACGCGCGTTCCGCGCTCCTCAGGATGAGGAGCTGACAGGAAAGGCCTTTCATGCCACTCAAGCTCTACGAACTCGTCGGCACCGACCCCTCGCGCCCGTTCAGCCCGTATTGCTGGCGCACGCGGATGGCACTGGCGCACAAGGGATTGGCGGCGGAATCGCTGCCCTGGCGCTTCACCGAAAAGAGCACGCTGGTGCCGCACGGCTCGGAGAAGGTGCCGGTGCTGCTGCACGTAGACAAGCCGATCGTCGATTCCTGGACCATCGCGACCTATCTCGAGGATAAATTTCCGGATCGTCCGTCGCTGTTCGGCGGCGAGGGCGGCCGCGCCATGGCGCGCATGATCAATGCATGGGGCGATATCGCCATCGTCGGCGGCATCTTCCCGCTGATCGTCGCCGACATTCCGAACAATCTCGGCGAGACCGACGCGGCCTATTTCCGCCAATCGCGCGAGGCGCGCTTCGGCGGCAAGAGCCTGGAAGATGTCATGTCGAGCCGCGACACCGGCGTGGTCGCCTTCCGCAAATCGCTCGAGGTGATGCGCCAGACGCTGAAGAAGCAGCCCTTCATCGGCGGCGGCGCGCCGAACTATGCCGACTACATCGTGTTCGGCGGCTTCCAATGGGCGCGCGTGGTCAGCCCATTCAAGCTGCTCGAGGCGGACGATCCGATCCATGCCTGGCGCGAAAAACTGCTCGACGCGTTCGACGGCATGGCGCGGACATCGCCGGGACATCAAGTGTAGGTTTCGTAGAGTGGGCAAAGGCGCAAAGCGCCGTGCCCACCACTCTCTCGATCGAAAAAATGCGTGGGCACGCTGCGCTTTGCCCACCCTACGAGGCTGTGAATCTTTTGTACCGCGCGTCGGGCGAATGTGATTCTCTGGGCAGACTGATCTGCTGGAGAGAATGATGGCTGACGACGGACTTTTTGGCCAGATGCTGTCCAGGATGCCGAAGGCACCGGCAACGCCGGCGCAACGCGTCCTGGACTGCATCGAGCACGGCGCTACCATATCGCTCAAGGGCGATCTCCCCTTGACCACGGGTAGGAGGTCCTACGGCACCTTCTTTGCTATAGTTCGACTCGAAGCCTCAATAGCCACCGGTCGACCCATGCAGTCTCTTCCCTCCATCGCCACCGAAACCTTCTCCGACGCATCTCTCGCCGTCGCCCGTCTCGAAGAGATCTACGAGCGCAACACAAAATTCCTGCGCGAGCGGTTCGAGGCCTATGTCGGTGGCGAGGCCGTTACCACGCGGGTGCGGGCCTATTATCCCTTCGTGCGCATCACCACCGCAACGCATGCACGGCTGGATTCGCGCCTTGCCTACGGCTTCGTCGCCGGGCCCGGCGTGCATGAAACCAGCGTGACGCGGCCGGATCTGTTCCGCAGCTATCTCGTCGAGCAGATCGGATTGCTGATCCAGAATCACGGCGTGCCCGTCGAGATCGGCGAGTCGGCCGAGCCGATCCCGATCCATTTCGCTTATCGCCGCGACATCAATATCGAGGCCGCCATCACCACCAGCGAGAATTCGGTCGCGACGCGATCGCTGCGCGATGCGTTCGACGTGCCGGATCTCGCCGCCATCGACGATTCCATCGCCGACGGCACCTTCGAGCTTCGGCCCGGTGCGGCCGAGCCGCTGTCGCTGTTCCGCGCCGCCCGCGTCGACTATTCGCTGCGTCGGCTCTATCACTACACCGGCACCGATCCCGAATATTTCCAGAACTTCGTGATCTTCACCAATTACCAGTTCTACGTCGACGCTTTCGCGCAGCTCTGTCAGCAGCGCCTTCAGTCGGGCGAGGCGGGCCTCGATGCCTTTGTCGCGCCGGGCAACGTCATCACGCAGAGCGGCGGCGCGGTCAGCGGCATCGCGCCCGCGCGCATGCCGCAGATGCCGGCCTTCCATCTGGTCGTATCGGGCTATCGCGGCATCACCCTGATCAATATCGGCACCGGCCCGTCGAACGCGCGCAACGTCACCGACCACGTCGCCGTGCTGCGCCCGCACGCCTGGCTGATGCTCGGCCATTGCGCGGGCCTGCGCAACACGCAGCGGCTCGGCGATTACGTGCTCGCGCATGGCTATGTGCGCGAGGACCACGTGCTCGACCGCGAGCTGCCGCCGTGGGTGCCGATTCCGGCGCTGGCCGAGATGCAGGTCGCGCTCGAAGAGGCGGTCGAGGACGTCACCGGCCTCGAAGGTTTCGAGCTCAAGCGCCTGATGCGGACGGGGACGGTGGCGAGCGTCGACAACCGCAATTGGGAGATCTCCGGGCCCGCGGTGATCCGCCGCCTGTCGCAATCGCGCGCCGTTGCGCTCGACATGGAATCGGCCGCGATCGCCGCCAACGGCTACCGCTTCCGCGTGCCTTACGGCACGTTGCTGTGCGTCTCCGACAAGCCGCTGCACGGCGAGATCAAGCTCGCCGGCATGGCCAGCGAATTCTACCGCCGCCGCGTCGGCCAACATCTCGAGATCGGCCTGAAGGCGCTGGAACGGCTCAAGCAGCAGGAAACGGAGCGGCTGCATTCGCGAAAGCTTCGCAGCTTTGCCGAGGTGGCGTTCCAGTAGGGCGAAGTTGCTCTTTGCTGCTGACAACCGGAGCGATTTTCAGCATTGTCCGTCGCGGGGGTGCTCGACCGGGACGACTTGATGCCACTGACGCGCGACAGGATCATCGGCCACGACCATGAACGGCTGGCCTTTCGCTTCACCATGCTGAACGACGGCGAGGTCGTGCATTGCCAGATCAGCGACGCCGCGATGGACGAGCTCGCGGGCATGCAGGGCACCGAAAGCAGCGCGCGGCAGGCGCAGTTCCTGTCGCTGCGCGAGTCCATCGAGCGGATCGCGTCGGATGTCTATGATGAAGCGCCGCGAGTGCAGGGATATGTGGTGCGGATCTTCATGCGGCATCTGGGACGGTAGCCGTAGCGCTTTCTCCGCCGTCATGCCCGCGCAGGCGGGCATCCAGTACTCCGCGGCTTCTCGATTCCAGCCGCGCCGTCTCGGAGTACTGGATCGCCCGGTCGAGGCCGGGCGACGACAGTGGTGTTGGTGGCGAGGCCGCCCCGGCTCATTCAAGGCGAGTAGCAGCTTAGCCCTCCAATTTCCGCAACAGCAGCTTCAGCGTCGCCGCAGCGAACATTTGCATGTTGCCGAACCGGTCATTGCTCCCCGTCTCCAGCGTCATCACCTCCGACGCAGGGCCTGCAACCGCCATGCAGCTATGACCCGCCGCGTCGCCGTAACGGTTGCCGGTGGGGCCGGCTGCGCCGGTCTCCGACAAGCCCCAGTCGCTGCCGAAGCGCGTTCGCATCTGTCCGGCCAGCAGCTGTGCGTAGGGCTCAGACGAGGAGCGGAAGCCCCTCATTCCTTCGTCCGAAATATCCATCAGCACGCGCCTGGCGTCTCGGGTGTAGACCACCGCGCCGCCGAGGAAATAGGCGGACGCGCCGGGTACCGCGAGCAGGCTCGCGGCGATCAGGCCGCCGGTGGAGGATTCGGCGACGGCAATGGTCTGTTTGCGCGCGATCAGTTTGGCGGCGATCTGTTCCGCAATGCCGACGAGTTCTTTCATTCCCTGAACCTCTCGTTTCCCGCAACCGAGCTGCGCCTTCCTAGCATATGCCGGAAGCCTTGGCCGAGTTGCGGGCGACCGGCAGGCCTGATTGAATGGCGGGGACAGAAAAGACAAGCGAGGAAACGTGAGAAGGGAGACGTCATGGCGTCCCTGATCGCCGGCGGGGTGGATTGCGATGTGCATCCGGCCGTGCCGCATCTGACCAGCCTGCTGCCCTACCTGAACGATTATTGGCGCGATCAGGTGACGACGCGCGGCATGGTCGACCTCATCTCGCAATCCTATCCCGAGAGGTCGCCGATCACGGCGCGGCCCGACTGGCGTCCCGAGAGCGGCAAACCCGGCGAGAGCCTGGAGGACATGCAGCGTCACGTGCTCGATCCCTTCCAGCTCAAGCATGCCATCTGCAATCCGCTCTACGGCGTGCAGATGGTGTTCTCCGAGGACATGCAGGCGGCCTTCTGCCGTGCGTTGAACGACTGGCTCGTGACGGAGTGGCTCGATCGCGATCCGCGGCTGCGCGGCTCGATTGTGATTCCCACCCAAAGCGTCGAGAAAGCCGTGGCCGAGATCGAGCGCTGTGCGCAGGACAGGCGCTTCGTGCAGGTGCTGATGCTGGTGATGGGCGACACGCTGCTCGGCAAGCGCGCGCTGTGGCCGATCTACGAGGCCGCGGAGCGGCTGGAACTACCCGTCGGCATCCACGCCGGTTCCGCCTATCACAATCCGCCGACCGCGGTGGGATGGGGTTCCTATCACATCGAGGATTATGTCGGTCAGGCCCAGGCGTTCCAGACCCAGCTCACCAGCCTGATCGTCGAGGGCGTCTTCGCCAAATATCCGCGCCTGAAAATGGTGATGCTGGAATCGGGCGTCTCCTGGATCTCGCCCTATCTCTGGCGGTTGCACAAGTTCTGGCGCGGGGTGCGGATGGAGACGCCGTGGGTCGATCGCGCGCCGCTGGACATTGTGCGCAGCAACATCCGCTTCTCGTTACAGCCATTTGATGCACCGCCGGATGAGGCGACATTAAATCGCCTGTTTGAGCATATGCAGTCCGACGAATTGGTCCTATTCTCCACGGACTATCCGCACTGGCAATTCGACGGCCAGGACGCGCTGCCCGAAGGTCTGTCCCCCGATCTCGTGCGCAAGATCATGATCGACAATCCGCATGCAACCTATCCCCGCCTGAAATGAGCCCGCTGCCAGAGGAGGCAAGGCGATGAATATCCAGTTCCGCGAGAACCAAGAAGCCGCGTCCCCCCTGACCGCCAAGACCGCGATCGCGGACTGCGACATCCATCCGGCCCGCGCCACCCGCACCGAGCTCTATCCCTATCTCGCCAAACGCTGGCAGCATCATCTCGAAGTCTACGGCGTCCATGCCTATCAGGGCATGATGGAAGGCCCGCCTTACCCCAAGGCGCAGCCCAACGCCTCGCGCCGCGACGCCTATCCGCCCGAGGGCGGGCCGCAGGGATCTTCGCTGTCCTTCATGCAGAAGCAGCTGCTCGATCCCAACAACGTGCAGCTGGGCGTGCTCAATCCGCTCAACACCGGGCAGGGCATCCGCAATCACGAGCTGTCGGCCGCCTTGTGCTCGGCGATCAACGACTGGCAGATCGACAAATGGACCAGCAAGGACAAGCGGCTGAAGGCGTCCATCGTCGTCGGCAATGAGGACGGCCTCGCGGCCGCCGCCGAGATCCGCGAGCGCGCCGGCGACAAGAACTTCGTGCAGGTGCTGCTGCTCAGCCGCAATGTCGAGCCACTTGGCCAGCGCCGCTACTGGCCGATCTACCAGGCCGCGGAAGAAGCGGGGCTCCCTGTCGGCGTGCATGCCTTTGGCTTCGGCGGCAATCCGATCACGCCGTCGGGCTGGCCTTCCTATTACATCGAGGAGATGGTCGGGCATTCGCAGTGCCAGCAATCGGCGCTGGCGAGCCTCGTGCTGGAAGGCGTGTTCGAACGTTTCCCGAAGCTGAAGATGGTGATGATCGAGGCCGGATTCGGCTGGGCGCCGTCGCTGGCGTGGCGGCTCGACAAGGCCTGGCAGCGCCTGCGCAGCGAGGTGCCACATGTGAAGCGGCCGCCCTCGGAATATATCCGCGAGCAGGTGTGGTGGACCACGCAGCCGATGGAGGATCCTGAAAGGCGCGAGGATCTGTTCGACGTCATCAACTGGATCGGCTGGGACCGGCTCTTGTTCGCGACCGACTATCCGCATTGGGACTACGACGAGCCCTCGCGCGTCTTGCCGGCGGGCGTCAGCGAGGCCAATCGCGAGGCGTTCTATCTCGGCAATGCCAAGAAGCTGTACGGCATTTCCTGATGGCGAGACACGTCATCGCACCGGTCGACGAGCTTCCGCCGGGCACGCGAAAATTCCTCGAGATCGACGGACGGCCGATCGCGGTCTTCAACATCAAGGGCGAATATTTCGGCCTGATGAACCGCTGCCCGCATCAGGGCGCGGCGCTGTGCGAGGGTCCGCTGATCGGCCTCGCGCAGTCCAGCAATCCCGGCGAGATCGAGTACACCAAGCTCGGCGAGATCATCCGCTGCCCCTGGCACGGCTGGGAGTTCGACATCCGCACCGGCCAGTCCTATTGCGACCCCCGCCGCTTCCGCGTGAAGGCCTATCCGGCCCATGTCGAGCCCGGCGCGAGCGTGGTCAAGGGGCCGTATGTCGCCGAGACGATCCCGGTGAGCGTCGAGAGCGATTACGTGGTGGTGGAGCTGTAACTCTCGCCGTCATTCCGGGGCAGCCCGCAGGGCTGAACCCGGAATCCATCGTACAGCGGAACGGCGGCAAAAATGGATTCTCTGATGCGCAATTGCGCATCGTAGCTCGCGCTACGCGCGCCCCGGAATGACAGCAAAGCGGGCAAGCCGCTGCTTTTCAGGCCTTGTTCTGCGTCGCAGCAATCAGCCACTGCCTGAACGCGGTCAGCTTCGGCGCCTCGCGGCGGCCCTCCGGGGCGACCAGGTAGAAACCGGCATCGGCCGGCAGTGCGATCTTGAAGGGCACCACCAGCCGGCCCTTGGCGATGTCGTCTTGCACATAGGAGGTCCGCCCCATCGCCACGCCGATGCCGTCGATCGCGGCCTGGATGGTCATGAAGATCATGTCGAACGTGATGCCGGGATGCCTGGCGATGTCGGCCGGCAGGCCCGCCGCGGTCAGCCATAGCCGCCAGTCGTCGCTGTTGGTGCTCGAAGTGTGCAGCAGCGCATGGTTGCGCAGATCCTCCGGCCGGCGCAGCGGCTTGTCGCCGTGCAGCAGCGAAGGGCTGCACACCGGAAACAGCTCGTCCGCCATCAGCCAATCGGCGCGCAGGCCCGGCCACTGGCCGCGGCCGTAGCGGATCGCCGCATCGACATTGTCGCGCTGGAAGTCGACGAGGCTGGTCGAGGTGGTGATGCGCACATCAAGGCCGGGATGCTGCTCCTGGAAATCGCTCAGCCGCGGCAGCAGCCATTTCGCGGCGAGCGAAGCCAGCGTCGACACCGTCAGCACCTTGTCGTCGTCCTTGCGCAGCAACCGGTCGGTCGCAAGCCGCAGGTCGTTGAAGGCGGCGCGGACGCCCGGCAGGTAGTCGCGCGCTTCCGGCGTCAGGGCCAGCGCGCGGTTCTGCCGGATGAACAGGCGAATGCCGAGCTCCTCCTCGAGCCTGCGGATCTGATGGCTGATCGCGGTCTGCGTCACGTTCAGCTCGCTGGCTGCCAGCGTGAAGCTGAGATGGCGCGCGGCAGCCTCGAACGCCCGCAATCCGTTGAGGGACGGCAATCTGGCAGTCATTTGGCAGCAGGATACATGACGTTATTTCATGCGAAAAGGTACAAATTGTCGTTTGTCGCAGTGCACCAGGAAGCAGATATTAGCGGTCAAGTTAGCTCTAGGAGCTCGAAATGTCTACTTTGACCCACAACTCGATGACAAATCATCATGCGCCTGGCTTGATCGAGCAGATCGGCGAGACGCTCCACGTCTGGCATGAGCGCTACCGTAACAGGCGCGAGCTCGCGCAATGGACCGCACGCGATCTCCAGGACGTCGGACTGTCCTGGTCCGATATCGCCTTCGAGGCCGAGAAACCCTTCTGGCGGGCCTGATTGGCCGCCAAGCCGGCGCCGCCTGACCGCAGGGGCGCCGGCGCTCCCTTTCCCGGATGGCATGTGTCATGGGCACCCTTCGCCTCGAAGACCTGAAGCAATATTCGGACACGCTGCGCACCCGGCACGGCGAGGCGCTCAACGTCCGCTTCGTCGAGCCGCGCGACACCGAGGAACTCCAGCACTATTTCCGCTCGCTCTCGACCCGCGCGCGCTACAACCGTTTCTTCGGCGCCGTCAGCGAATTGCCGGAAGGGTTGCTGCGCGACTTCCTCCAGATCGGCGATCGCGAGCGCTTCACGATCGTGGCAACCATGCTGGTCGACGGCTTCGAGACCATCGTCGCCGAGGCGCGCTACGCGCTGCATGTCGAAACCGCGACGCTCGAATTCGGCCTGTCGGTCCATGACCGCTGGCAGGGCCACGGCATCGCCACCGCGCTGATGAAGAACCTGGAATGCCGCGCCGCCGCGCTTGGTGCCGAGCAGATGTTCGGCGAGACGCTGCGCTCCAACGAGTCCATGGTGTCGCTCGCGCGCAAGTCCGGCTTCGCATTCGTCAATCATCCCGACGATTGGAAGCTGGTTCGCTTCGGCAAGGAGATCTCGGTCGCGCCGAAAGACATCCCCTGCGCGAGCTGGCGCCTCGCCGCCCTTTCCCGTCAGGCCGAACGCCCCTCAGCCTCGGCCTGACACCACTGAGAAGCCCGGCCTGGTCTCCAGCGCCGGGCTCTTTTTCTGCCTCCTCGTCCCTCTCTCCATCGTCATTCCGGGGCGCGCGAAGCGCGAGCCCGGAATCCATTTCACCGCGCGCTCTGCAGAAAAATGGATTCCGGGCTCGATGCTGCGCATCGCCCCGGAATGACCTCGTGGAGAGGTTGAGCTCCTACTTCCCCGTAAACACCGCTTTCCTCTTCTCGATGAACGCCTGCACCGCCTCCTTGTGGTCGGCGGTCGTGGTGAGGCGCACCAGCCGCTCGGCCTCGTGGTCGCGCGCGGTCTCGAAGTCAAACAGCACGGCCTCGTCGAGATTGTCCTTCATGTAGCGCAGCGCGAGGCGCGGACCTTCGGCGAGCGATTTGGCCAGCGCGAACGCCTCCGTCTGCAACTTGTCGTCGGGCACGACACGGTTGACGAGCCCGATCGCTTCGGCCCGTGCGGCATCGACGCGGTCGCCGGTGAACATCAATTCGCGTGCCCGCGCGGTGCCGACCAGCCGCGTCAGCAGCCAGGCGATGCCGTAATCGCCCGACAGCGCGATGCGGGCATAGCCGGTGGCGACGAAGGCCGATCGCGCGGCAATGCGGATGTCGCAGGCCATGGCGATGGCAAGGCCGGCGCCGACCGCGGGGCCGGGCAGGGCGGCGATGGTCGGCTTGCGCACCGACACCAGCGCGCCGGTCAGCAGCCGCTGCCGCTCCTGCAGATCGGCGACCTTGTCGTCGAAGGACATTTCGAGCTTCTTGGGATCGCGATGCGCGCCCATGCCCTTGACGTTGCCGCCGGCGCAGAAGGCCTCGCCCGCGCCGGTGAGCAGCAGCGCGCCGACCTCGCGATCCTCGCCACAGGTCCGGATCATCGTGCGCAGCGCCGGCGTCAGCGCGTCCGACAGCGAATTGCGCGCCTCCGGCCGATTCAGCGTGATGACGGCGACGCGGTCGCGGATGACGCAGAGGAGCTCGTTGGTGCCGGTGTCGATACTGGTCTCCGTGGTCATGTTCGCTCTCTCCCTTCTCTCGCAGGGTGGGCAAAGCGGAGCGTGCCCACGTCTTTTGCGCAATTTCGCCGAGATCGTGGGCGCGGCGCTTTGCGCCTTGCCCACCCAACGGCAGCTCGCCTCAAAAATTCTCCACCCAGGGCCGCAGCTCCAGCTCCCAGCTCCAGGCGCTGCGCGGCTGCTGCAAGACGTTCCAATAGCTCTGCGCGATCGCATCGGGGTCGAGCATCGAATCCGGTCTGTCCGCGGCCTCCGTCCGCGCCGCGCTGCGAATGCCGCCGTCGATCACGAAATGCGCGACATGAATGCCCTGCGGCGACAGCTCGCGCGCCAGGCTTTGTGCCAGTCCGCGCAGCGCGAACTTGCCCATCGCGAACGAGGCCGACAGCGCATAGCCCTTGACGCTGGCCGAAGCGCCGGTGAACAGGATCGCACCGTGCCTGTCCGGCAGCATGCGTTTTGCGGCCTGTTGCGCCACCAGGAAACCGCCATAGGCGCTGACCGCCATCGCGTTGGCGACGTCGGCCGGAATGAGGTCGACGAACGGCCCGCGCGTGCGGCCGCTGGCATTGTAGACCACGAGGTCGGGCGTGCCGATCTCGCGCTCGACCAGGCCGAACAGCCGCCCGACCTCCTCCGGATCCGCCGCGTTGCAGGCATAGGCCTTCGCGCCGGTCTCGCTGCAGAGCGCGCCAAGCTTCTCGATCTTGCGCGCGGCCAGCGCCACGCGAATATTCTGCGCGGAGAGCAGCCGCGCCAGCGACGCGCTCAGGCCTTCGCCGGCGCCGACGATGAGGGCGATCTTGTATTTTGGATGTTCCATGGCGTGATCTCTTGGGATGGGAGCCGTAGATCTATGCACGCCGACGCGAACAACCAGCCGGCGCGATCACAATTCCGCAGAGCGAATTGCTCCTTCACGGCGATCATGCCTCCCTGACAATTTGCGGCTTTATCGCTTTCCGCGGCTGGAGCATGATCGACATCATCCCAAGCGGCAAGCGCCAAATCAGCGCAAAATGTCCGCACGGCGGAAACGAGTGAGGACGATCATGCACAAGCCGGCCCCAGCACAGCCGAACAACGTCGCGGCCGAGCCATCCGGCCTGCTGGCGCCAGATACCACAGGCATGAATTTCTACCGCGCCGATCCTGCGCTGAGAGATCTCTTGCGCATCCATCTGCCGGAGTCCTTGTTTCGCCACATCGAGCCGCATCTCGACCGGCTCGGCGAGCTCGCCGGCGGCCGGCTCGACGAATGCGCGCGGCTTGCCGACCGGCACACGCCCATTCTGCACCAGCGCGACAAGTTCGGCCGCGACGTGCAGTCGATCGAATATCACCCGGCCTACCGCGAGCTGGAGAACGCCGCCTTCGGCGAGTTCGGAATTCACGCGCTCTCGATCCGCAAGGGCATCATGGGCTGGCCGGATAAATATCCCGTGGTGGCCAAGCATGCCTTCACCTTTCTGTTCAACCAGACCGAATTCGGCATGGGCTGCCCGATCAACGTCACCGACGGCTGCGCCAAGCTATTGGCGAACTTCGGCAGCGAGGCGCTGAAGGCGAAATATCTGGACGGCCTGACCTCGACCGACATGAGCAAGCTGACGCAGGGCGGCCAGTTCATGACCGAGAAGGAGGGCGGCTCCGACGTCGGCACGCTCACCACGCGCGCGGTGCAGGAGGGCGATCATTGGCGCCTCTATGGTGAAAAATGGTTCTGCTCGAACGCGGACGCCAAGGTCGTGATGCTGCTGGCGCGTCCTGAAGGCGCCGGCCCCGGCACGCGCGGCGTCGGCCTGTTCCTGATGCCGCGCTTCCTCGACGACGGCGCGCAGAACAATTACCGGATCGTGCGTCTCAAGGACAAGCTCGGCACCCGTTCGATGGCCTCGGGCGAGATCAAGCTGGAAGGCGCGATCGCCTACGCGGTCGGCAAGCTCGACCGCGGCTTCGTGCAGATGGCCGAGATGGTGAACTCCTCGCGGCTCTCCAACGGCGTCAAGTCCACCGCGCTGATGCGGCGTGCCTATCACGATGCCATGACGGTCGCGAAAAACCGCGTGGTGTTCGGCAGCCGCATCATCGACCTGCCGCTCGGCCGCCGCCAGATGCTGAAGATCATGCTGCCGGTCGAGCAGGCGCTGTCGATGAGCTTCCTCACCGCAGACGCGCTCGACCGCGCGGAAGCCGGCAGCCAGGACGCGGCGGCGCTGCTGCGCATCCTCACGCCGACGCTGAAATTCCGCGCCACCCGCGATGCGCGCAAGGTCTGCGGCGATTCGCTCGAGATGCGCGGCGGCATCGGCTATATTGAGGAGTTCGCCACCGCGCGGCTGCTGCGCGATGCCCATCTCGGCTCGGTCTGGGAAGGCACCGGCAACATCGTGGCCATCGATGCGCTCCGGCGCGCGGTCGGCCGGCACGGCGCGGAGTCCGCGCTCGCGGCCGATCTGCAGGCCCGGCTCGACGACAGCGCCTCGGTGCCACAGGCCTGGCGCGACCGTTTGCGCGACCTCACCGATCGCGCCGTCAGCTTCGCGCGCGAGGTCGCGAGCAAGTCCGAGAACGAGGCGGATGCCCGCCGCGCCACCAGCCTGCTCTATCATGTCGCCAGCGCGGTTGCGCTCGCCTGGGAAGCGCACCGCATCCACGACATGCGCGGCGATGCGCGCCGCCTGTTGCTCTCGCGCCTCGTCATCGACCACAGGGTGTCGCCGAGTGATCCGTTCCGGCTGACGGAAAATGCCGCGCAAGCGAAGATCGCCGCGTTGCTGCTCGGCGATCGCGATGCCGGCATGAGCGAGGTTGGCGAACTGGTTCTGGCGGCGTAGGCTTCTTCACCTCTCCCATAGGGAGAGGTCGGATCGCGCCAGCGATCCGGGTGAGGGGTTACGTTCTCACGTGAAACCAGAACCCCTCACCCGGAATCGCATCTTGCGATGCGCTTCCGACCTCTCCCTATGGGAGAGGTGAAGAGCCGACGCCGTATAAGCGATACTCAACGAAACAAACACTGAGGAAACACCGATGAAGGCCGCCGTCCTCCATGAAGTCAACCAGCCGCTCGTCATCGAGGATGTCAGCCTGCCGAAGCCGGGTCCGCGCGAGGTCCTGATCCGCACGGCGGTCGCCGGTCTCTGCCATTCCGACCTGCACTTCATGGAAGGACTCTATCCGCATCCGCTGCCCGCAGTGCTCGGGCACGAATCCGCAGGGGTCGTCGAGCAGGTCGGCTCCGATGTGACCTACGTCAAGCCGGGCGACCACGTCGTCACCTGCCTGTCAGTGTTTTGCGGCACCTGCGACAATTGCACCACCGGCCGCACCGTGCTCTGCACCGACACCACGGTGAAGATGCTGCCGGGCGTCTCGAACCGGATGCAATGGTCGAAGCCGGAGAAGCTGCACCAGTTCCTGAATCTCTCCTCCTTCGCCGAGCAGATGCTGGTGCACGAGAACGCCATCGTCAAAATCAGGAGAGAAATGCCGCTCGATCTCGCCGCGCTGATCGGCTGCGGCGTCATCACCGGCTACGGCGCGGTGGTGAACACGGCGAAGGTGACGGCGGGCGAGACGGTCGCCGTGATCGGCTGCGGCGGCGTCGGCATGGCCGCGATCAACGGCGCGCAGATCGCCGGCGCCGGCCGCATCATCGCCATCGACACCAATCCGGCCAAGCTGCAGCTCGCCACCAAGCTGGGCGCGACCGACATCATCAACCCCGCCGACGGCGACGTCGTGAAGCAGGTGCGCGACCTCACCAATGGCGGCGTGCATCATTCCTTCGAGGTGCTCGGCCGCAAGGAGACCGCCGAGCAGGCCTTCGGCATGCTCGCTTCCGGCGGCACCGCCACCATCGTCGGCATGATTCCGTTCGGCCAGAAGATCGAGCTGCACGGCTTCGACTTCCTGCGCGAGCGCAGGATCCAGGGCTCGTCGATGGGCTCGAACCATTTTCGCGTCGACATGCCGCGGTTGGTGGATTTCTACCTGCGCGGTCGCCTGCACCTGGAGGACTGGATCTCGGCGAAATTGAAGCTGAACGAGATCAACGAAGGCTTTGCCAACATGAAAGCCGGCAAGACGCTGCGCAGCGTGATCATGTTCGACAGCTAGCACGGCTGATGCCGCGCCCGATCAGGCGCGCGACTCCTTTATGAGCAGCAGCGTCATGAGCGCGGCAAGGCCGGCGGCGAGCATATAGGCAGGGGATATGTTCAGGCCGGCACCTGCGAACAGCAAATAGGAGAACAATCCTGCCGTCGACGCAATGAAGCCGAGCCAGGCCAGTTTGGGAAGGCGAAATCCACGTTCGCCCTGGCGGAGATCGAGCGCGAGGTAGAACACCAGGAAGCTGTTGCAGAGCGCCGCCGGCAACAGGCCCATGACGATCTCGCTCTCGAATGCAAGATAGGACAGCACGCCGTCGACCTGGGCAATCACCGCGAACGGCAGATAGCGCAGGTTGATGCAGGCCAGGGCGATGCTCGCAAGCTCGAACGCGTAGAAGTAGCGCTCATGCATCTTCGGAAGCAGGTACGGCATCAGAATGAGCGACGCGCATGCGACGAGCAGGATGAATTCCGGCCCGGTCCGCTTGGACTGTGCGATGAAGATCGATAGGGCAAGCCCGCTCGCTGCCGCGAGCACCAGACCAATGGCGACTCCGACCGTGTAGGGCGTTGCTCCCGCGAACACCCAGACGTTCGCTGCATTCATGGTCAGGTGATGAAATGTGCTGGCTTGGCCGAGATAGACGCCGAGCACGGAGACCAGAGATCGGCCTGCAACGAGAACGGGAATGGCGAGGATCGCATAGGCTCCCGGAATGGCGGCAAGCCACGCCAGGTGAATCTTGCGGCGCAAGATCATGCCGAGCACGAACGGTCCCAGGAATACGCCCTGCGCTTTCACCGAGCAGCCTATTGCGAAATGCAGAACGCCATTTCGGTTGCGCATGAACATCGCCACGGACAGCAGCGTGAAGAAGGTCCAGATCGAATCGGCCTGCCCCCACATCGCTCCATTGAAGAGCACCGTCGGTGCAAGCCAGACCGAGCAGAAGGCCAGGGACGCGCGCAATGGTACCCTTGTCGCTCGCCACACCATCTGCGCGGCGACGATCGCGCAACCGAGCTCGAATATCGCCGAGATTGTCTTCACCAGCGAAAGGGGCCGGCCGAGCCAATCAAAGCCGGTGGCGATCAGCAGGAGGTAGCTGTAGAATGGGGTGTAGTTGGTGAAAGGCTCGGCCAGCGCGCCAATGCCGTGATCCCGAGCAAAGGTGTACCACGGGATCAGGAATTGAACGGCGTCGCTGTTGGTGTGCTCCCGGGCGAGGTATCGAAATGCAAGGCCCGCAAATCCACACGCCAGCATGAGGACGATCGGAATGCGCCATCTCTCGGGCAACGATCGGTCTGCATTGACGCGACGATAGGAATTGCGGAGCGCGCCTATCTCGATTGTGTCATTCGTCACGCAATCATTCCAGGATTCGAGCGGTACGCTTCGCCAGGTTCACGAGCACTTCGAGCTTCGCAGCGCGTTTGTCGCGACGCCCTCGCGGTCGAAGACTCCTGACGGTACTTCGCGGCTTACAGTCTTGACGGGCGAACAATTGCCAGTTGTATAAATCTCAGATGTGCAGTTTGCCCGATGCTTGGGAAAAGATTGTTTGGTTAGCGATTGCTTTACAGATGTTCATCGAATCCCGCCCTGTCATTTCCGGGGCGCGCGGAGCGCGAACCCGGAATCCTGATATTGTCTTCTCCGTCATCGCGAGCGACTTCTCCGCCGTAACTCGAAGAGCGAAGGCGGAGCTGAAGCCGTCCAACCGGAAGAGCTTCTCGCCATGACGGGCGACTAATCGTCGAACATCTTCGGCGGCACGAACCCGCCGAACTCGCGCTCGATCAGCTCGGCGAGCCTGAGCGGCGTGCGGTCTTCCAACCACGGGCCGACGATCTGCACGCCGACAGGCAGGCCGCCCTTCGACAGGCCCAACGGAACGGCCGTCGAAGGCAGGCCGGGCAAGGTCGCAATCCCCGGCCAAGCCAGCTGGTCGGAATAGGGGTAATCCTTGCCGTCGATGCTAATGCGCCGCAGGTTCTGGTCCGGCGAATGGTCATGCGGAAAGGCCGGCGTCGGCATGATCGGGCAGATCACCGCGTCGAAGCTCTTGAACAGCGCGCGCCATTGTGCACGCAGCCCGGCGCGGGCGCCGGCGTCGAGTACCCAGGCGCGGTGGCTTGCGGTGATGCCGCGCAGTCGCTCCGCACCGAGGCTGCGATCCTCGGGCGAAAGCTGGCTCGCCCGTGCCTGCGCATCCGCAAGCTCTTCGGGCGGGAAGAAGGCGCCGAGAAAGCTCATGAGCATGCGCATGTAGAGCCGCGATGCCTCCGTGAAGTCCGGGAGCTGGCCGCTCTCGCGTGCGATCTTCGTGCCGGCCTTCGCCAGATCAGTTGCGAGCCTGTCGATCGCGCCGCGGACGTCCCCGTCGGTCGGCAACAGCGGGTGGCTGTCGATCACCAGGACGCGAAAGTCGCGCAACGAATGATGCCGTGCAGCGGGCAGGTCGAGCTTGTAGGCGACACCGGCGTCCAGCGGTTCCGGCCCGGCCATGACGTCGAGCAGCAGGGTAAGATCAGCCGCCGTTCGCGCCATCGGCCCGATGACGGCGAGGTCGCCCTCGCGCGGAATCGCCGGAAATGGCGGCGGGGTCTCACCGCGCGACGGACAGAGATTGAGAGTCGGCTTGTGCGCGAAGATGCCGCAATGAAACGCCGGCACCCGCAGCGAGCCGCCGATGTCGGAGCCGGTGGCGAGCGCGCAATAACCTGCGGCGAGGGCTGCCGACGATCCTCCGGACGATCCACCCGGGGTGCGGCCGAGATCATAGGGGTTGTTCGTGGTGCCGTAGATGTCGTTGTAGCTCTGCCAGTCGCCGAGGCCTACCGGCACGTTGGTCTTGCCGAGGATCACGCCGCCAGCCTGTTTGATGCGTGCGACCGGCAACGCGTCTTCGGCAGGCTTGAAATTCCTCTGCGGCGGGAATCCCCAGGTCGTCGGCAGGCCGGCGATGTTGAAGGATTCCTTCACCGTCACGGGCAGGCCGAGCAGCGGCTTGCGCTCACCGCGTGCCAGGGCGTCGTCCGCCTCGCGCGCGGCACCGAGAGCGCGATCGAAATCCCGGACGCAGATCGCGTTGATCTTGCCGTCGTGCCGCTCGATACGGGCGATCGCGTCCTGGGTGAGTTCGACCGCGGAGACCTTCTTCGCGCTCAATGCGGCCGACAGCTCGACCGCGCTCTTGAAACTCCATTCCGATTTGGCCACCGCGCGTCTCCTGTTCCGGTTGTTGAAGGATGGTGCGCAGTTTGGCCGGATCTCGCAACGGCTGTTTGATGGAGATTGCCATGCCGGCTGCTGGTTATCGGGCAGATCCAACGACAGAGTCGGTGTCATCGCCCGGCTTGACCGGGCGATCCAGTACTCCGTGACAGCAGTGATAGCGTCGATGGGCCGCGGCGTACTGGATCGCCCGCCTTCGCGGGCGATGACAGGGGAATGTGAGGCGGCTTACGCCGCCCCGATCAATATCCCGACCGCGAGCACGATGGCGCCGCCGAGCACGATCTGGAACACGGCCTGGAGGAACGGCGTATCCATGTAGCGCGAGCGGATGAAGGCGATCGCCCACAATTCGAAGAACACCACGACGCAGGCGATCGCCGTTGCGATCCAGAACGCGTTGGCCCAAGTGTCGGGCACCAGATAGGGCGCGGTGTGGCCGAGCCCGCCGAGCGTGGTCATCGCGCCGCAGGTGACGCCGCGCAGCCAGGGCGAGCCGCGCCCCGTCAGCGAGCCGTCGTCGGACAGCGCTTCCGCAAAGCCCATGCTGATGCCGGCACCGATCGAGGCGGCAAGGCCGACGAGAAACGTCTGCCAGTTCTGGTGGGTGGCGAAGGCGGCCGCGAACAGCGGCGCCAGCGTCGAGACCGAGCCGTCCATCAGGCCGGCAAGGCCGGGCTGGACATATTGCAGCACGAACATGCGGCGGTTGGTGCGATCCTCCTCGGCGCGGACGTCGGAACTCAGGATCTCCCCGGTCAACTTGGCGGCGGTCTCCTCGTGACCTTTCTCGGCTTCGGCGAGGTCGCCGAGCAGGCGGCGCACGCCGACGTCCTGGGCCTGTTCGGCGGCCTTCACGTAGAAGCGCTCCGCCTGCATCTCCATGGTCTCGACTTCCCTGCGGATGGCATCGAGCGACAGGTTCTTGGTGAGCCAGACCGGACGGCGACGCAGGAACCCCTTGACGTCCTCGCGGCGGATTGGCGGCAGATGCGGGCCGAAGCGTTGCTCGTACAATTCCAGCAACATGTGCCGGTGGCCGCGCTCCTCCTCGGCCATCTGCTCGAACAATTTCGCCGAGTCCGGATAGCGCTCCTTCAAGTCCTCGGCGAAAGTCATGTAGATGCGGCTATCCTCCTCCTCGGAGGAGATCGCGACCGCCAGCACCTCGCGCTCGGTCAGATCGGCAAAATTCTTCACGGCGGCCCTGTCATCTCAGTTTAGAATTATTCTAAACTATATAGGAGGCCGCTGTTCCCAGGTCAAATCAGGCCGTGCGCGCTCTTGCGAGGAAGTCGAGCAGCAGTCGGTTAACTTCGGCCGGTTGCTCCTGCTGCACCCAATGGCCGGCGCCGTCGACGAGATGGCAGCCGAGCATGTTCGTGCAAGCGCGCGCCTGCATCGCCTCGAACACGCCGGGGCGCTGGTAAGTGCCCCAATCCTGCCTGCCCGAGATGAAGCACGAGGGCACGTCGATACTGCGGCCAGAGAACAATTGCATCTCATTGTTCAACATGCCTGAGGTGCCGTAGCGATACCATTGCAGCCCGCCCTGGAATCCGGTGCGGCCATATTCGGCGCTGTAATAGGCGAGCTCGCTGTCCGGCAGCCATTGGTTGGCGGCGATCGCCGCGGGCGAGGGCATCTCCTTCGCGACGGTTTCCGCCATGGTCTCGTCGGCGTCCATCACGTAGTAGGTCGGCAGCTTCGCAAGCTCACCTGCCGACCACGACTCGAGCGGGTAGGGCTTGTTGCCGGTCCAGTCCGCGCTCTTGTGATGGTAATAGGCGCGCAGGAAATCGTGCACGCCCTGTGGCGCGCGGAGCATGTCGGCGTTGGCCTCGCGCGTCGAATAGTACCATTGATAGTGCTTGCGCGGACGCGGCTGCGCGGCGAGCTCGCGATGCACGGGGTCTTCGACTGGAGGCTTTGCGTGAGCATCAACCGTGTTGAATGGCAGCGGCGGCGCTCCGCCGAACGGCGCGCTCATCAGCGTCACCGAACGAAACACGTCGGGCCTGATCAGCGCGCACCAGGCCGCGACCGGGCTGCCGAAATCATGTCCGACCACATCGACCTGCCGGTAGCCGAACGCCGACACCAGAGCGAGCGCATCGCGCACCAGGTTGAGCAGCGAGAACGGCGCAAGATCGCCGTCGTAATCCGCGCTCCAGCCCATGGTGCGGCCATAGCCGCGCTGGTCCGGCGCGATGACGTGATAGCCGGCCGCGGCGAGCGCCGGCATCACCTTGCGCCAGGAGAACGCTAGTTCAGGAAAACCGTGCAGCAGGAGAATGCAAGGACGCCCCCTGGTCTCGAAGCCGGCTTCGAGCACGTGCATGCGCAAGCCGTTGATGTTGTCGATGGCGCGCGAGCGAATGCCGGCGGGGAGGGGAATGTCAGGGAGTGTTGTCATGATATTCTCCACACGAGCAGTATCGTAGGGTGGGCAAAGGCGCAAAGCGCCGTGCCCACCATTTCTCATAATGCACGGAATCGTGGGCACGCTTCCGCCTTCGCTCTTCGAGCTACGGCGGAAGCTTTACCCACCCTACGGCATCTCGCTAAACCGACTCACACACGAACGCGTTGCCCTTGCGCCGAATCTTCCCCACCGACGGCGAGGGAAAATGCGCGGTGCAGCACAGCGTGTCGGTGTCGCAATAGCGCTCCAGAAAGCCCCGGCGCGTCGTTGCCGCCTTGGCCGGATCGACGTCGAACTTGATCGACAGCTCCGGATAGAGCGTCTGCAGCGGCGAGTGCATGAGATCGCCGGAGAACACCGCATCGTCCTTGCCGCGCCCCATCGTGATCGCGATATGGCCGGGCGTGTGGCCCGGCGTCGGCAGGATGCGAACGTGATCGCCGATCTCGTGGTCGTTGCCGACCAGCTCGTGCCTGTTGGCCGCGACCACCGGCAGCACGCTGTCGGCGAAGGGTGGGACTTCCGCCTTCGCGTTCTGCGCGGACCAATGGTCGAATTCCTGCTTGGCGAAGACATAGCGTGCCTTCGGGAAGGTCGGTACCCAGCGGCCGTTCTCCAGCCGCGTATTCCAGCCGACGTGGTCGACATGGAGATGTGTGCACATCACGACGTCGATGTCGTCAGGCGAGAACCCGGCGGCACCCAGCGCCCGCAAATAGGTGTCGTCCGTCTTCATGTTCCATTTCGGCCGCGGCCGCGGCTTGTCGTTGCCGATGCAGCTGTCGACCAAAACGGTGTGATGCGGTGTCTTCACCACGTAGGACTGGAAGCACAGCAGCAGAACATCCTGTTCGTCCAGCGCCCTGGCTTCGCGCATCCAGGCCCGGTTCTCGGCCAGCACCTCCGCCGTCAATCCCGGCTGCATCTCCAGCGCCGGGACGAACGAGGTCTCCTGCTCGACGATGCGATGGATGGTGAGATCGCCGACTGAGAACTTCAGGCTCATGAGAACTCCCAAGATTTACGCGGCCGGCGGCACGGAGATCTTCACGGAAGGTCGCTCCAGCATCTTCTGGTGGAAAGCGTCGAGCTTCGGATAGGCCTTGCGCCAGCCGCAATCGGCGAAGCGGAAATCGGCATAACCGAGCACGCAGACGAGACCGATCTGCGAGATATCGAACGGGCCGTTCAGCACCTCCGGCATGTTCTCGAAGCGCGCCATGCCGGTCCAGGCCCGGTTCCAATGATCGTCCGACCAGGCCTGCCATTGCAGGCCCTGCGGCCGCACCATCTTCTCGTAGCGGCACAGCAGCATGGAATCGAGCATGCCGTTGATCAGGGAGTGATTGGTCTTGGCCTTCCAGCGCCGCGGACCGTAATCCGGGATCAGGCTGCCGCCGGCCATCTCGTTGAGATATTCGACGATGACGTAGGAGTCCAAGATGACGTCGCCGTCATTGGTGATCAGCACCGGCAGCTTCTTCAGCGGCGTGATCTTCGAATAATCCTCGTTGGCCGTGCCCGGCGCCACGCTCGCGGGCGTGAATTCGATCTTGTCGATCAGCCCGAGCTCGATCGCGGCGATGCGGACCTTGCGGGCGAAGGGCGAGGCGGGGGAGAAGGTGAGCTTCATGGGAAATACCTCTATCCAGACACACAGTCCTCATCCCGAGGAGCGCGCCCCCTGGCGCGCGTCTCGAAGGATGGACAACGAGGGATGGTCTCTCGTCACCCGGCGCGAACGTCGGGCAACCGTGCTTGTGGCGCATCCTTCGAGACGCGCGCGTTGCGCGCTCCTCAGGATGAGGGCGGAGGCTTACGCCGCGATGATCTCCTGCCTCTGCTCGCCGAGGCCCTCGATGCCGAGCGTGACGACGTCGCCGACATTGAGGAAGGTCGGCGGCTTCATGCCGAGGCCGACGCCGGGCGGGGTGCCGGTCGTGATGACGTCGCCGGGCAGCAGCGTCATGAACTGCGAGACGTAGGAGATGCACTTGGCCATGGAGAAGATCATGGTCTTGGTCGAGCCGGTCTGGCGGCGTTGGCCGTTGACATCCAGCCACATCGACAGATTCTGCACGTCCTTGATCTCGTCCTTGGTCGCGAGCCACGGTCCGAGCGGGCCGAACGTGTCGTGCGACTTGCCCTTGGTCCACTGGCCCAGGCGCTCGATCTGGAAGGCGCGCTCGGAGACGTCGTTGCAGACGCAATAGCCGGCGACATGGTTCAGCGCGTCGGCTTCCGAGACGTATTTGGCGCGGGTGCCGATGATGGCGGCGATCTCGACCTCCCAGTCGAGCTTGGTCGAGCCGCGCGGCTTCTCGACCGGATCGTTCGGGCCGGACAACGAGGTGTTGGCCTTCATGAAGATGATCGGCTCGCTCGGGATGTCGGCGCCGGTCTCCTTGGCATGGTCGGAATAGTTGAGGCCGATCGCGACGAATTTCGAGATGCCGGTTACTGGCGCGCCGAACCGCGGCTTGCCGGAGATTGCGGGCAGCGAGGCGGGATCGAGGCCTGCCAGCTTCTTCAGGCTCTCCGGCGAATAGGCCTCACCCGTGAGGTCCTTCACATGCGCGGAGAGGTCGCGCAACTGGCCGGATTTGTCGATCAGGCCGGGCTTTTCCGCACCCTTCTCGCCGTAACGAACAAGCTTCATTCTCGTTTCTCCCTGGAGATTGGACCGATCGGTTAATAGCTTCATGGAACAGGGCGGCTGGAAATTCAACCGCCGAAAGGCGGCGCATTGCAGGCTTCTGGATTCGGTGGGCGCGATCGTGTCCCGGACGCGGTGCAGCGTGAAACGCTGCTCCGCGGAGCCGGGACCCGGATCACGTTCGCCGCAAGCGCGCAGCATGGGCCCCGGCTTGGCAGCGCATCACTTCGTGCTGCGCAGCATCCGGGGCACGAGACCTAGCCCAGCGCCACGAACCGGAATGCGTCTCCGTCTCGCCTGATGCGGCCGGCCGCGAAATGGCCGCCGATCACCAATGTCGGCGTGTCGGCAAAGCGGCCGAACAGCGCTGCCCTCGTTTCGGCCGATTGCGCCTGGTCGGAATCCGCGGTCGAGGACCAGTCGAGATGCGCCATCTGGCAGGGGTGATGGGCGACGTCGCCGGTGAGCAGGCCCTGTTCGCCGTCCGACGTGATCAGGATGCTCATATGGCCGGGACTGTGCCCCGGGGTCGGGATCATGCTGATCTCCTCGCAGAGCCGGTGGTCGCTTGCGATCAGATCGGCCCGGCCGGCATCGACGATCGGCTGCACGGAATCGTTGAACACCGCCGCCTTGTCCGGCTCGGTGGAGTGGTCGCGCCAGTGCTCGTATTCGGTCTTGCCGAACACATAGCGCGCGTTTGCAAAGGCCGGCACCCATTTGCCGTCCACCAGCTTCGTATTCCAGCCGACGTGGTCGACGTGAAGATGCGTGCACAGCACGGTATCGATGCTCTCAGGCGCAAAGCCGGCCGCGCTCATCGTCTCCAGGAACGGCGTGCTGCGGTTGTTCCAGGTCGGGACGTTGCGGCCCTGCTTGTCGTTGCCGAGCCCGGTATCGACCACGATGCGGCGCGAAGGCGTCTCCACCACCAGCGAATGGATCGACATCTTCAGCCGGCCTTCGTCGGTGGCAAAATGCGGGATCAGCCAGGGCAGCTTCTGGATCTCCTCGTTGGTCGCGAGCGGCAGGATGAAGCGGGTCGAGCCGACCGTCTCCAATTCCACCACCTTGGTGATCTTCACCCGACCGACCTTCCATTGCATCCGGCACCTCCCCATGGTCTTGTTTTGGTGCCGAAACATGCGCCGTTTCCGCCATGATGCGCAATGGATCATCTGACGCGATGCGGCGTTATCGCCGGAACCGGAGGAGGAGCCATGCCAGAGCTTGCAATATCGGCTGACAAAGTCGCCTTCATCATCGAGAAGGCGCGCGAATTCGACGTCAAGGAGGGCGATTCTGATCCGGATTCCGGCTCGAATCCGAGCGATGACGATGCGCTCGACGTTCTCGAGGACGACGGCTCCGATCCCGTCGTCCAGGAACTCGGCAGCTTCATGATCGCCTTGAACGAGGACGAGCAGCTCGATCTCGTCGCGTTGACTTGGCTCGGTCGCGGCGACGGCACGATCGATGATTGGGACGATCTGCGCGCCCGCGCGGCGGAGGCTCGCACCGAATATCGCAGCCCGCGCCGCGAAACGGTGCATTATCTGCTCGGCGAGCCCATGCTCGGCGACCTGCTCGCCGACGGGCTCGATGCATTCGGCATCGACTGGACCGACGAGCGCACGACGGCCGATTCCTCCGGCCCCAGCCAGCAGGACGAGGACGAGCCGACCAAACAGCGGTGAGTTCTTACGCGCGGACCAGCCTCGCCAACAACTGCCAGCGAACGACCATCATGGCCGGGACAAGCCCGGCCATGACGACGTGGATGCTTCGGCGTCCTACAACGCCAACTACAGCGTCCCCGGGAACGCGCCGCCATCGAGCAGGATGTTCTGCCCGGTGATGAAGCCGGCCTTGGCGCCGCACAGGAAGGCGCAGGCATAGCCGAACTCGTCGGGCTGGCCGAAGCGGCCGGCGGGATTGAGCTTGGCGCGCTCGGCCAGAATCTGCTGCGGCGTGACGCCACGCTTGTCGGCTTCGCCCTTCGCAGTGCTGGTCAGGCGGTCGGTCTCGAACGGGCCCGGCAACAGGCCGTTGATGGTGACGTTGTTGATCACGGTCTTGCGCGACAGGCCGGCGATGAAGCCGGTGAGGCCGGCGCGCGCGCCGTTGGAGAGGCCGAGGATGTCGATCGGCGCCTTCACTGCGGCCGAGGTGATGTTGACGATGCGGCCGAACTTGCGCGCCATCATGCCGTCCACGGTCGCCTTGATCAGCTCGATCGGGGTCAGCATGTTGGCGTCGATCGCCTTGATCCAGTCGTCGCGGGTCCAGTTGCGGAAATCGCCGGGCGGCGGGCCGCCGGCATTGTTGATCAGGATGTCGGGCTCCGGGCATGCCTTCAGCACGGCTTCGCGGCCAGCCGGCGTCGTGATGTCGCCGACGATCTCGGTCACCGTGACCTCGGGATAGGCCTTGCGGATCTCGTCGGCCGTCTTCTTCAGCGCCTCGGCGCCGCGCGCGGTCAGCGTGACGTGAACGCCGGCGTCCGCCAGCGAGATGGCGCAGGCACGGCCGAGGCCCTTGCTGGATGCGCAGACAATGGCGCGGCGGCCTTTGATCCCAAGATCCACTGTTTCACTCCCGTAAATGTCAGGCAGGTTTTGGATAGCGGACACTTTAGCCAATCGTGGCGCCGCTGATAAGGCATGGGCTCGCACCAAAATGCATGCGCCCGGCGCCAGCGATGCAAATGCGCCGACCGAGCATGATCCGGAAAAGTGTGTGACGATTTTCCGAAAAGATCATGCTCAAAGAAATGATCTGGAGCGCGATTATATCGCGCTCTAGATCCGCCGCTCCTGCTTGAGGCGGTCGATCGCGGAGGCCGCTTCCGGCGGCAGCGATTTGAAGCCCATCTGCCCCGCCATCGAGAATAGCGGCCGCAGATGCGAGCCGGCCAGAAACGGCGGCTGGCGATTGGTCGGCACGAGCTGGTCGAACACCAGGACCAAAGTGGTGGCGACGAGACCGACCCTGACGGCGCCGAGCGCGGCGCCGCCGAGCCGGTCGCCGATGCCGGCCTCGCCGATGGTGTCGTTCAGCGCGATGCGGCCGATATGCCCGAACAGCATGCCGACCACGACGAAGATGCCGAAGAACCAGATCCAGTTCTGCAGCATCGGCGAATTCGGGTTACCTGCGATCTGCGGCGCGATCAGCGGCATCAGCGCGACCGCGATCGGCGCGGCGAGGAGATAGGCGAGGATGGTCATGGCGCTGCGTAAGAGGCCGGTCCTGAAACCGAAGCCGACCGCGACGGCGAGCGCGGCGTAGACGGCGAGATCGAAACTGTTCATGCGCGCAACCCTGCCTTGACGGAGCAAGTGAACGCAAGTCCGATCATTCCGGTTTCAGATCGTTAAAATCGTCTGCATTTTTGGCGAGCGCTACGCGCAGGAACCCGCCGCGCTGCAAATGAACTTCACTCCGCTGTCGTCCCGGACAAGCGCGCCCTCAGTCGCGCGCAGATCCGGGACCCAACCACAGGACGTGATTTGACGAAGACTCGGAGTTGCCATCGCGTCCCACACTTCTCCCTGTGGTTATGGGTCCCCGCGTGCGCGGGAACGACAGCGGAAGATGACGCGGCGGCATCGTCTCTCAACTCGTCCGCATCTCTGCCCGGATCATATCCGCCGCCTTCTCCCCGATCATGATGGTCGGTGCATTGGTGTTGCCGCCGATCAGGGTCGGCATGATCGAGGCATCGACGACGCGCAATCGCTCGACGCCGTGCACCTTCAGCGCGGGATCGACCACGGCCATCGCATCCGTCCCCATCTTGCAGGTGCCGACGGGGTGATAGACGGTGTCGACGCGCTCGCGCAGGATGGCGCGGATGTCGTCGTCGGTCTTCACGTTCGCCGTGAACATGTCCTGCTTCTGCAGCGCGCGCAGCGCCGGCGTCTCCATCAGCCGCCGCGTGGCCTTGAAGCCCGCGACCAGGGTCTCCAGATCGTCGTCCTCGCCGAGAAAGTTCGGATCGATCATCGGCGCCGCGAGCGGGTCGGCGCTTTTCAGCCAGACGCTGCCGCGGCTCTTCGGCCTGAGCAGGCAGACATGGCATGAGAAACCCGCCTGCTTGTGCTTCTTGCGGCCATGGTCGTCGAGCATCGCGATGACGAAGTGGAGCTGGATGTCCGGTATGTCGAGGTCGGGCCGCGTCTTCAGGAAGCCGCCGCACTCGGCGAAATTGGTCGTCATCAGGCCGCGCCGCTCGCGGCGGTATTGCTGGATGCCGCGGAGCAGGGACGGCAGCCGGCCGAGCGAAGCGTGAACGAAATGCGGATAGTCGGAGGCGTAGACGAACACGAAATCCGGATGGTCCTGCAGATTGCGCCCGACGCCCGGCAGATGATGCACGACGCCGATGCCGTGCGCACGGAGCGAATCGCCGTCGCCGACACCCGACAGCATCAGCAATTGCGGGGACTGGAAGGCGCCGGAGGCGAGGA
This sequence comes from Bradyrhizobium sp. WBOS08, assembly GCF_024585125.1. Taxonomy (NCBI): domain Bacteria; kingdom Pseudomonadati; phylum Pseudomonadota; class Alphaproteobacteria; order Hyphomicrobiales; family Nitrobacteraceae; genus Bradyrhizobium; species Bradyrhizobium sp. WBOS08. The sequence goes on from NZ_CP028988.1 coordinate 3,576,628, forward strand.
TCACCTCGCGGCGGGCGCGCAGCTGCTTTGTCTGCCTGCCCTGCACATATTCGATGCCGACCGCGCGGTTGCCTTCGAACAGGATCTTCGTGGCGTGCGCGCCGGTCTCGACGCGCAGATTGGCGCGCTTGCCCATGTGGGGTTGCACATAGGCGCGCGCCGCGCTCCAGCGCTCGCCGTTGTGCTGCGTCGCCTGGTAGCTGCCGAGGCCTTCCTGGTCCTCGCCGTTGAAGTCCTCGCGGATGCGAAACTGCGCCTCGCGCGCGGCCTGATGGAAGACCTCGTGGATCGGATTGTCCGAGCGCAGCCTGTTGACATGCAGCGGGCCGCCCTTGCCGTGATACTCGCCGTCGAAGTCGGAATTGTCCTCCGAGCGCTTGAAATAGGGCAGCACGTCGGCATACGACCAGCCGGCATTGCCGAGCGAGGCCCAATGGTCGTAGTCCCGCTTGTGGCCGCGGATGTAGACCATGGCGTTAATCGCCGAGGAGCCGCCGAGGCCCTTGCCGCGCGGCTGATATCCGATGCGGCCGTTCAATCCCTTCTGCGGAACGGTATCGAAAGCCCAGTTGGCTGGGCTGTATGGCAGGGCGAGCCCGAACGGCGTGGTGATCCGCCAGCTGTCGTTGCGTCCGCCGGCATCGAGCAGCGCGACGGATGTCCCCGAATCCTCCGACAGCCGCCCCGCGACGGTGCAGCCGCCCGAGCCCGCGCCCACGACGATGAAATCGAATGTGTCAGTCACTTGTTTCCCCCTGTCTCTCGTCATTCCGGGGCGCGCGGAGCGCGAGCCCGGAATCCATTGATCCGCATGACGTGCTGCGAAATGGATTCTCAGGTGCGCAATTGCGCACCATAGTTCGCTTCGCGCCCCGGAATGACTGATACCTACGACATGAACCGCATCAGCTTCTCCAGCCGCGCGATCTTGCCGCCATAAGGCGGATAGAGGTCGGCGAGGCGGTTGAACTTGGAGCGATAGAACACCGGCTTCAGCTTGCTGAAGGTGCGAAAGCCCCATTCGCCGTGATAGGCCCCGGTGCCGGATGCGCCGACGCCGCCCATCGGCTGATTGATCTGGGTGAAGTGGAACAGGCAGTCGTTGATGGTGACGCCGCCGGAGACGGTGCGCGCCAGCACCTCGTCGCGCGCGGCCCCGTCCTTGCCGAACCAGTACAGCGCCAGCGGCCGGTCGCGATGGTTGATGAAGGCGATGGCATCGGCCGGATTGCGGGTGCCAAGCAGCGGCAGCACCGGCCCGAAAATCTCCTCCTGCATCACCGCCATCGCTGCGGTCGCGCCGACGATCAGCGTCGGCGGGAATTTGCGGTGCGCCTTCCAGTTCGGATCGTCCGCCGTGGCCGGCTGCAGGATTTTTGCGCCGTGCTGCGCCGCATCGGCGACCAGGCTTTCGAGCCGCGCATAATGCCGGTCCGAGATGATCGAGGTGTAGTCCTTGTTGGAAGGATCGGTGCCGAACATCCGCCGCATCTGGGCCCGCACCTTCTCGGCAAAGGCCTGCAGCGATGGCTCCGGCACCAGCACGTAATCCGGCGCGATGCAGGTCTGTCCCGCATTGAGCAGCTTGCCGTAGGCGATGCGCTCGGCCGCTTCATCGAGGTCGGCCGAGGCGTCGATGATCGCCGGCGACTTGCCGCCGAGCTCGAGCGTGACAGGCGTCAGGTTGCGCCCCGCGGCCTCCGCGACCAGCCGCCCGACCCGGGTCGAGCCGGTGAAGACGAGATGATCGAACGGCAGGCGCGCAAAGCCTTGCGCGATTTCGCCCTCGATGCCGGTGACGAGCAACTCGGTCGCATCGAACCTCGCGGCGATCGTCTGCTTCAGCAGGGCTGCGAAGTGCGGCGTCAGCTCGCTCGGCTTGATCAGCACGCGGTTGCCGGCGGCGAGCGCGCCGATCGCGGGCGCGAGCGTGAGCTGGAGCGGATAATTCCAGGGCGCGATGATGCCGACGACGCCGAGCGGCTGCGGCATCAGCCGGTTGCGGGCGGGGAGGAATTGCAGCGCGGTCGCGACCCGCTGCGGCGCCATCCAGGCCTTCAGGTGCTTGGTGGCGTGCCGGATCTCGGAGAACAGCAGCATGGTCTCGGCGATGGTCGTCTCGACCGCCGAGCGGTGGCCGAAATCGGCCGAGATCGCCTGCCGGAAGCGCTCCTCGTTGTCGGCGACGACGGCGCGCAGCCGCGCCAGCCGGTCGAGCCGCTCGGCAAGGCCGGGCGCGGCCTCGTCCCGCGACCGCGCGACCATGGCGTGGAAGGCCTCTTCCAGAGCCCGCAGCGGGGCGCTCGTCAGGGATTTGTCCACGGCGTTCCTCCCTTCAGCTGCGTTTCAGCTGAATCTTGTTGCCGCAAGCTGTCCCTTTGTGGAACTTCTGGCAAGACCTCAGGGAAAGCAGCGGAAATCGGTCGATTCCCCTGTCATAAAGTCGAAAAAAACGTGCCCGCAGCCCTTTCCAAAGCCGGCCCGCCTTGATACATACGCCCCGCACCCGATGGGCACTGCCCCGGGGTTGCCTTCCAAGGAAGCCTTTGGGACGGACTGGAAAAGCCACGCGAGCAGCGCCGGCCTCAACCGACCGTCCCGGCATTTACCGAAGGCATGCAGGTGTTTAACGCGGGGTGGAGCAGCCCGGTAGCTCGTCAGGCTCATAACCTGAAGGTCATAGGTTCAAATCCTATCCCCGCAACCAAATTCGGATTTAACCGGATCCGATACGAAAATGGCCCGCTTGATGCGGGCCATTTTTGTTTTTGCAGCTGATCGCTGATTGGAGAGTTGCGTGCTGTCCGTCGCGCACATGCAAGTCAGTAGCGTGATTCGGAATTACCGACGCTGCCGGTCTGACGGGGAATGCAGCCGGCACGATCCCTCTTCATCGAGTTGAGTGCACGTCACAGTAATGCCGAAGGCTGGGATAGTGCTCAAGACCTGTACGGGCAGACCATGGTCAGCTTCAGCAGCGTCGGCTTGTCCGAGCCCTTTTTGTACTCCCACTCCAGCCGGATCTCGTGGCGATGGGCATAGGCGTCGTTCGGCGCGTGGACGATGATGTTGGTCTTCATCGGGATCGGCGGCTCGGAGTTGAAGCACTTCCGCACGCAGGCATCGAGCAGGTCGCATCGCGTCAGCGGGATGACGCCGGGCTCGTCCCTGGATAGCGGCACCGTGTTCGGCTGGGTGCTGAGATCGACGCGGGCCCGGCCCTTCTCCTTGTGCCAGTACTTGGCGCTTCCCTGCGGCCACCTCGATGGCGGGTTCAGGATCAAATGGTATTGGCCGTATTCCAGGGTCGGCAGATCGATGTCATCCGACGCCTTGAGCTTGGCCACGCTCTTCTTCATGTTCGCCAAGGGATAGTAATTGCTGTTCATCAAGTCTCGAAATGCCTTGCCGCTATATGTCTTGCCGCCCATCGCCTTGTCCTTTGATTTGATCCAATCAACCAGGGTGGCCCGCAGCCCGGCACAGCTCGTTGGCCAGAACGACAGCCCTCGGCGCCCCCAGAACGCGCGGCCCCACGTTCGCGCGCGCAAACGCTATCACCCGAAATTGTGCGTCGTCCAGAGAGATACCGGCTGGTGAGGCCGCCATGCGTGCGTGCAAGTTCGATTGCCACGAATCTTCCGATAGGTAATCTTGCGTCAGGCTCCTCGCGAGCGCCGACCGAAGGACGGTGCTGCGACTTTTGAAGGCACGGAAATGTATTGTGCCGCGTGTCAGTCGGCGATCGACCCAGGCGATAGCTGGTGCTCCAAATGCGGGGTGGCCGTGCGGCGCTCCGAACCGGAGAGCGAACGGCGGTTCGTAACGATTCTCCGTGCCGACGTCGTGGACTCGACCGGGCTCGTTGCAGATCTCGATCCGGAGGAGGCGGTCTCGCGCCTGGAGCCGGCGTTGGCTGCGATGAGAGGCGCGGTTCGTCAGTTCGGAGGCATCGTCAGCAAGGAATTGGGCGACGGGCTCTCTGCGGTGTTCGGTGCTCCGATCGCGGACGACAATCATGCGCCGCTGGCCTGCCATGCGGCGATCGAGTTGGTCCGGCGCGTTGCAAGCCTGGGTGACCCCGACCTTAAGGTTCGCGTGGGTCTCCACTCCGGCCATGTCGTTGCCTATATGGTCGCCAGCGAGTTTTCCAAGGTTTACGAGATTGGCGGAGCGGCCCAGCACCTGGCCGCCCGGCTGGAGGCGGCGGCCGAGGCGAATCAGATCTATGTGTCGCAGGCCTGCCAGGAGCTTGCCGAAGGGCACGTCCGATTCGAGTTTCTGGGTGGCAAGCCGCTACGCGGCTTCAATCAGTCCGTGCCGGTCTATCGGATCGTTGGGGCCAGCGATCTGTCGAGTTGGCGGGTGCGGCGTGCGCGCAGCGTCTCGCGATTCGTCGATCGGACGACCGAGCGGGCGTTGCTGGCTCGTGCGGTCGAGGGCGCCGGAACGGGCCGGCAGACGGTTCTGCTGCTGGGCGATGCCGGCATCGGCAAATCGCGGCTCGCGCACGAATTTGTCCAGGAGCTCAGGCCCCACGGCTGGCGCCTGATCGACGCCGAGTGCAGCCCGAACCTCCAGGGGGCGCCATTCAGCACGCTCAAGCGTCTGCTGCTCTCGGCTCTGGAGGCGGCCGCCAAGGACCCCGGCAGCCCCTCGGATCCCCGCAACGATCTGGGCGAGATTGAGCGTTGCGCCCTCGACGCCGTGCTCGATCTGCCGATTACCAATCCGCAGTGGAATCAGCTCGAGCCTCACGCCCGGGGACGCGCAATCTCCGAGGTCAGCTGTGCCATCGTCGAGCGCCTCGCCCGTCGCCAGCCGACGGTCCTGCTGCTCGAGGATCTGCACTGGATCGACCGGGCCAGCGATACGATCGTGGCGACGATGGCTTCGCTTCAGGTGCCGGGTCTGCTCGTCCTCCTCACGTCCAGGCCAAACGGCATGCCGGTCTGGATTGCGCGCTGCCGCGCCGAGATCGTCGCGATGCAGGCTCTCGACGATGACTCGGGGTTGGCCATGCTGGCCGACATGCTCGGTCCCTCCACGGCGAACGACGATCTGAAGAACCGGATCATCTCGCACACGGCCAATGTCCCCCTGTTCATCGAGGAGGTGTGCCGCGGGCTTCGGGACAGCGGAACGCTCCACGGCCAATGGGGCGATCTCGCGCTGATGCGGCCGATCGAGGAGCTCGGCATTCCCTCGAGCATTCAGGGGGTCATTGCCGCGCGGCTCGATCGGGTGTCGCGGCCGGAACGCTCCATTCTGCAGGTCGCGGCCGCGCTTGGCCCGCGATCGAGCGTCGCCATGCTTCGCACGCTGCTCGAGCTGCCCGAGGACAGCCTGCAGGATTGCCTCGCCTCGCTCGATCGCGCCGAACTGCTGGTCAGGATCGACAGCGAGTTGGGCGACGTGCTCGAGTTTCGGCACGAGATGGTCCGCCAGGTGACCTATGATTCCATGGTCGAAAAGGTGCGCGAAGGCATTCACGCGCGCATTCTTGCGAGGCTGGAGAGCGACGGGGCGGGCGCGGATGAGCCCGACGCGCTGTGCTATCACGCGGTGCGCGCCCGCGATTGGCCCAAGGCGTTCAGCCACGGCAGAAGCGCGGGCCGAAAATGCTTGAGCCGCTCGGCATTTTTGGACGCGGCCAGCTATTTCGAGATTGCGATGGGCTCGCTGGACAAGACGCCCATGACGCCTTTGCGGGAGATGGACGCCATCGACTTGCGGACGGAAGCGCGAGCGGCGTTCATTGCGTCCGGTCAGGTGACCGAGTGGCTAGATCTCGGAAAGGACGCCGAGCGCCGGGCGGGGGCGATCGACGACATCGGACGCAAGGTCGCCGCCATGACGGTCAGAGCGGGCGCGCAGAACTTCTTCGGAGCGCCGGTCGAAGCCGTCGCCGTTTCGGAAGAGGTGGCTCGTCTCGCAGAACAATGGGGCAATGCGGGTTGGCTCAATCTCGCTCGATACAGTCTCGGACAGGCGTATTTCCTCGCCGGCCGCTTTCGCGAGGCAGCGCTGACATTGACCGAGGCTCACGCGCAGTTGGAGGGGCCGCAAGCCATCGCCCCGACCGGCACGACGCCGCGCTCCCTCCTCCTCCTCTGCTGCATGATGAAGAGCTTCACCCATACCGTCATGGGTGAGTTCGCCGCCGCCGAGCAGCTCCAGCAGCAGGCCGCCGCGATCGCCGAGGAGACGGGCCGTCCCTACGACCGCGTCGCCGCCGCCTATAGCGGCGGCTGGCTCATGCTCGGCCGGGGCGAGCCGGCGGCGGCCGCCGCCATGCTCGAAGATGGCTTCGTCCTGGCGCAGAAGCATGGCATCCGGCTGTTCGTGCCGGTGCTCGCCTGCCACCTCGGCATGGCCTATCTGGAGCAGGGGCTGCTGGACCGGGCGCGCGGCATGCTGACCGAGGCGCGCGAGGAGGCGAAGGCGGTCGGCTATACCTCCGCGGTGCTGCGCAGCTCGATCTACCTGGCGCTCGCGACCTGGCGTCTCGGCGATGGTCAGGCGGCGCAGAACATGCTGCGCGAGGCGCGCAACACCGCGCGACAGCAGGGGTTTTCCGGGCTCGAGGCCGAGGCCCTGTTCGGCGAGGCCGTGGTGACGCCCGTCACCAGCGAGAACGGCAAGGCCGCCGTCCTCGCGTCTTTGCGCGGGGCCATCGCGATCGCGTCCGAAAGCGGCGCGCGGCCGCTGCAGCGCAAGGCCGAGGCGATGCTGACCGGGATGCTGGCCCGGGGCAATGAGCTGAGCTGACTCCGTTTCCCGCTCCGGTCAGCCCGCGCAACGTGCCTGAGCTGCCCGACAAGCCAAGTAAATACTGTAGGCAAACCAATGGCTTGGCTACTGTGCATGGGGTTGTTTTCGCGCTTTTTGCAGCGCGGCCCCGTGTCTCACGCCAGGAACGCGCGGAACCGGCGCAGCGCGATCGCGAAGAAGACGCCGCCGATCACGGCGAGCGCGAGAAGCTGCGGCCACACCGATTCCAGGCCCGCGCCGCGGAACAGGATGGCCTGGGCCAGCATCACAAAATGCGTGTTGGGCGCCGCCAGCATGATGTCCTGGACGAATTGCGGCATGCTCTCCCGCGGCGTCATGCTGCCGGACAGAGTCTGCAGCGGCAGAAGGGTCATCATCAGCAGCAATCCGAACTGCGGCATCGATCCGGTGACGGTGGCGAGAAAGATGCCCATGCTGGTGGTGGCAAACAGCTGCAGCGCCGCCCCCAGCAGAAAGAGTGCGACGGAGCCGTCGATCGTGATCGCCAGCCAGCCCTTGATCACGAAGACGATCGACAGCGCGGAGGCCGCGAGCACCGCCAGCCCCATCGACCACACCTTGCTGACCATGATCTCCAGCGGCGTGACCGGCATCACCAGCAAATGCTCGATCGTCCCGTGCTCGCGCTCGCGGATCAGCGCCGCGCCGGTCAGGATGATCGAGAGCATGGTGATCGAGGTGATGAGCTCGTCGACGGCGCCGAACCAGGATTTCTTCAGCTCGGGGTTGAAGCGTGCCCGCAGGGTCAGCTCGATCGGCACGCTCTGCGCATTGCGCGTCCGCGCCAGGAACTCCGCAATCTCCGCGCTGACGATCTGCTCGACATAGCCGCCGCCGTTGAACGCCTGCGAAATCCGCGTTGCGTCGACGTTCAGCTGAATGGCCGGCGACTTCCGCGCCAGCAGGTCGCGCTGGAATTCCGGCGGGATGTTCAGCGCAAACGTGTCGAGCCCGGCGTCCATCCGCCGGTCCATTTCATATTGCGAGATCAGCCGCGGCTCGGAGAAGTACGGCGCCGTGAATGCCAGGTCGATGCGGTTGGAGACTGGCGAACGGTCCTCGTCGACGATGGCGATCGCGGCTCGGTTCAGCGTCTCCGGCAGCGCCTTGGCCCCGGCATAGATTGCGAGCGTGAAGGAATAGACGATGAGCACGAGCAGCATGGGGTCGCGCACCAGGCCGCGCAGTTCCTTGACCCCGAGCTGAAATACGTGGTCGAGCCGCATGATCACCGGGCCTGTTTCTTCAGCAGCATTGCGCCGGCGGTCATCAGAACCGGTATCATGACGGCGAGCGCCAGCAGGTCGTTGTGGAGCGTGTCGAAGCCGAGGCCCTTGGAGAAGGTGCCGCGCGAGATCGTAACGAAATAGGTGGTGGGATAGAGCTGCCCGATCGCGGCCCCCAGGCCCTGGAGCGAGGAGACCGGATCGATCAGGCCGGAATATTGGATGGCCGGGATCAACGTGATCAGGACGGTGCCGAACAGCGCGGCGATCTGGCTTTTCATGAAGGCCGAGATCACCAGTCCCATGCTGGTCGTCGCCGTGACATACAACAGGGCGGCAAGGGCATAGGTCGCAAAGCTTCCCGTGAAGGGAACGCCGAAGACGGTGAGCGCGAAGCCGACCAGGAGGAGGAAATTGGCGAAGGCGAGCACGACATAGGGCAGTTGCGTGCCGAGCAGGAATTCCAGCCGCGTCACCGGGGTGACGTAGAAATTGACGATCGAGCCGAGCTCCTTCTCGCGCACGACGGCGAGCGCAGCGAGCACCGCCGGAATCAGGACCAGCAGCAGCGGGATGATGCCCGGCGCCATGGCGACGACGCTGATGACGTCGGGATTGTAGCGATAGCGCAGCTGGAGCTGGTAGGCGCCGGCGATCGCCGCCTCGCCATAGAGCTCGCGTCCCTTCTGCGCGAGCCAGTTGGCGTGGATCGCCTGGGCGTAGGAGCGCAGCGTCTCGGCTCGCGTCGGATTGGCGCCGTCGACCCAGGCGCCGATCTCGACATGGCGGCCGCGGCTGACGTCGCGGCCAAAGCCCGGCGGCAGCTCGATGGCGAGGCCGATCTCGCCGGCACGCATGCGGCGGTCGAGATCGGCGTAGTCGGTGATCGGAGGTTTCTCGGTGAAGTAGCGCGAGCCCGAGATCTGAAGGCTGTAGTCGCGGCTGATCGCGCTGTCGTCGCGGTCGAGCACGGCGAAGGTCAGGTTCTCGACGTCCATGCTGATGCCGTAGCCGAGCACGAACAGCAGCAGCACGCTGCCGAGAATCGCGAGCGTGGCCCGGATCGGGTCGCGCCGCAGCTCGAGCGTCTCCCGCCGGGAATAGGCGAGCATGCGCGTCAAACTGAATGCGGCGTTGCTCCGGGCCGGCGGCGCGGCGGTTGCCGGTGCAGGCGCTGGCAAGGCGGCCGCCGGCTGGCCGGCCGGCTCGGTCGCGTCCGCGATCGCCTGTTCCAGGCAGGCGATGAAGGCCTGCTCCAGCGTCGCGGTACCGTGCGCAGCCACGATCGCCGCAGGCGTGTCCGACGTCAGCACCTTGCCGGCATGCATCAGCGAGATCCGGTCGCAACGCTCCGCCTCGTTCATGAAATGGGTGGAGACGAAGATGGTGACGTTGTCCTTGCGGGAGAGTTCGGCGAGGATCTGCCAGAAGCGGTCGCGAGCGACCGGATCGACGCCCGAGGTCGGCTCGTCGAGGATGAGGATGTCGGGCGCATGGATCATGGCGACCGCCAGCGACAAGCGCTGCCGCAGTCCGAGCGGCAACGCATCGGGCAGAGAATCGGCGACCTCGGCGAGATCGAACCGGGCGATCATCTCCTCGATGCGCGGGGCGATGGTGTCCGCCGGCAGCTGGAACAGCCGCGCATGCAGGTCGAGATTTTGCGCGACCGTGAGCTCGGAATAGAGCGAGAAGCCCTGCGACATGTAGCCGATGCGTCGCCGCACCGACATGTCGCCGGCATCAATGGCGTTGCCGAACAGCCGCGCGGTGCCTTCGCTGACCGGCAGCAGGCCGGTGAGCATCTTCATGGTCGTGGTCTTGCCGCACCCATTGGAGCCGAGGAAGCCGAAGATCTCGCCCTTCCTGATGCGGAAACTGACGTCGTCGACGGCCACGAAGCCGTTGAACCGCCGCGTCAGGTGGTCGGCCTCGATCGCGATCTCGTCATGGTCCTCGCCGCGCGGCGGGATGACGACATCGGTATGATTGCCGCGATCGGCTTCGGGCAAGAGGCGGATGAAGGCTTCATCGAGCGTGTCGGCGCCGGTCTGCTGCTTGAGCGCGGCCGGCGTTCCGGTCGCCAGCACGCGGCCGGCATTCATCGCGATCAGAAAATCGAACTGAGCGGCCTCTTCCATATAGGCGGTCGAGACGATCACGCTCATGCCGGGCCGGCCAGCGCGGATCGAGGCGATCAATTCCCAGAACTGGCGGCGCGACAGCGGATCGACGCCGGTGGTCGGCTCGTCCAGGATCAAGAGGTCGGGATCGTGGATCAAAGCGCAGCACAGGCCGACCTTCTGCTTCATGCCGCCGGACAGCTTAGCCGCCGGCCGGTCGGCGAAGGGCGCGAGGCCGGTGTCGCGCAGCAGACCGGCGATCCGTCTGTTGCGCTCCGCCTTTTCGTGCCCGAACAGGCGGCCGAAGAAGTCGATGTTCTCGAACACCGACAGCGTCGGATACAGGTTCTTGCCGAGCCCCTGCGGCATGTAGGCGATGTCGGGACATACGTTGCGGCGGTGGCGCGCGCTCGCCATGTCGCCGCCGAGCACGTGGACATGCCCCTGCTGGATGGCGCGGGCCCCGGCGATCAGCGAGAGCAGGCTGGATTTGCCGACGCCGTCGGGGCCGATCAGTCCCACCATGCAGCCGGACGGAAGGTCGAGCGTGATCGCTTCCAGTGCGCGGGTCTTGCCGTAGCTCAAGCCCACGTCGTCGAGATGCACCACGCTGCCGGGCGCGGCAGGCAGCTCGGCTGCGGCCCCGGTGCTCATCTCGTCAGCTTGACGTTGAGATTGCCTGGCCATTGCGCGACCGGATCGAGCTGCACATAGGCCATGCCCGGCAGGCCGGTCTTCACCTGCTCGATGTGCTGGCGCAGCAGCTCGGGCGCGATATGCGCCTTGATGCGGAACATCAGCTTCTGGCGCTCCTCCTCGGTCTCGACGGTCTTTGGCGTGAATTGCGCGACGTCGGCGACGAAAGTGGCCTTGGCGGGGATGACGTATTGCGGGATGGCGTCGAGCACCAGACGCACCTCGGCACCGATCGCGACCCGGCCGGCGGCGGCCGTCGGCAGGAAGAACGTCATGTAGACGTCGCCGAGATCGACCATGTTGAGGACGCGGCCGCCGGCGGCGAGCACTTCGCCGGGCTGCGACACGCGATACTGCACGCGGCCGTCGCGCGGCGCCTTCAGCACGCTGTCATTGAGGTCGGCATTGATGCTTTCGATCGCGGCCTTTGCCGCGTCGACGGCAGCGCCGGCGTCGATCACCATGGCGCGGGCGGAGCTGATCGCAGCCTCGGATGCCGCGACCTGGGCGTGGGAGGCGGCGAGCGCCGCCTTTGCCGTGGCGTTGGCGGAGCGGTCGTCGTCCAGGACCTGCTGCGCCACCGCGCTGGACTTGATCAATTGTTCGGAGCGATCGAGCTTGCGGCTCGTGGTGTCGAGCTGCGCGACGCGCTGGTCGACCACGGCCTCCGCAGCCTTGCGTTCGGCCTCGCGCTGGTTCACCAGGCTCTTCGCGGTCTCGACATTGATCGCGGCGCGCTGCAGCTGCGCCTCGGCCTGGCGGCGCTGCGCCTGCAATTGCTCGGTGTCCATGCGCGCCAGCACCTGGCCGGCGCGGACGAAGTCGCCTTCGCCAACCAGGATGTCGCGGATCCGGCCCGGCGTCTTGGTCGCGATGTCGATCTCGACCGCTTCGATGCGGCCGTTGCCGCGGGCGAAGCCTGCCGGCAGCGTGTTGGTATCGCGGTGCTGCCAATAATAGTAGCCGCCACCTGCAACGAGGACGGCGATCGCGGCGATGACGCGACCCGAAGTGAAGTTCATCTGTTCAAAACGCCGTGAGGCGGCGCCCATTGTTGAGAGACGTGCGCCCGGCCGCTGATCGCGGCAGGGCGACCTCAACATCGCAGCGAATTTTGCATCGCAGCTTGACGCAGATCAGACGGTGGCGTGAAGCGTGTGCCTCTAATTTGGGCTGCGCGTCGTCCTCGCCGTCGTCCGCTTGATGGGTCAAGCGGACGAGAGAAGCTTGCTGTCGGCGCGATCCAGGCCGGATCACTTCACCAGTGGGCAGCCGCCATCTTTCAGCGGGCGGAATGCCTGGTCGGCAGGAACCTCGGCGAGGAGCTTGTAATAATCCCACGGCCCCTTCGATTCCTCGGGCTTCTTCACCTGGAACAGGTACATGCTGTGCACCATGCGGCCGTCCTCGCGCAGCACGCCATTGTCGGTGAAGGCATCCTTCACCGGCAGCTCGCGCATCTTCGCCATCACCGTCTTGGTGTCCCTGGTGCCGGCCGCCTGCACGGCTTTGAGATAATGCAGCGTAGCGCTGTAGGTCGCCGCCTGGTTCATCGTCGGCATGCGCTTGACGCGTTCCAGGAAGCGCTTGCCGAAGGCGCGGGTCTTGTCGTTGAGGTCCCAGTAATAGGCCTCGGTGACGATCAGGCCCTGCGCCATCTTGAGCCCGAGGCTGTGCACGTCGGAGATGAACATCACGATCGCGGCCAGGTTCTGGCCGCCGGCCACGATGCCGAATTCGCCGGCCTGCTTGATCGCGTTGATGGTGTCGCCGCCGCCATTGGCGAGGCCGATGATCTTGGCCTTGGACGCCTGGGCCTGGAGCAGGAACGAGGAGAAATCCGCCGTATTGAGCGGATGCTTGACGCTGCCCAGCACCTTGCCGCCCGCCGCCTTCACGACGTCGCCGGTATCGCGCTCAACCGAATGGCCGAACAGGTAGTCGGCGGTGAGGAAGAACCAGGTGTCGCCGCCGTTCTTGACGATGGCGCCGCCGACGGTGTGCGCGTTGGCGTAGGTGTCGTAGGTCCAGTGCGCGGTATAGGGCGAGCAGGACTTTCCCGTGATGTCGGAGCTCGCCGCGTCCGTCACGATCATGATCTTCTCGTATTGCTTCGACAGCTCCATCACCGCGAGCGCGGTCGCCGAGGTCGGCAGGTCGATGATCATGTCGACGCCCTCGGTCTCCCACCATTTGCGGGCGATGGTGGAGGCGACGTCGGGCTTGTTGAGCACGTCGGCCGAGACCATGTCGATCGGCTTGCCGAACATCTGGCCGCCGAAATCCTCGATCGCCATCTTGGTCGCCTCGACATTTCCCATGCCGCCGATGTCGGAATAGACCGAGGAGAAGTCGGAGAGCACTCCGATCTTGAGTGGGGCCTGCTGGGCGAAGGATGGATTGATTGCGAACGATGCGAGCCCTGCCGCGAAGGCGGCACGCATAATAATCCGGCACATGGTATTTCCTCTGATTTTATAGTTGGTGCGCCGGTTCAGATTGCCTCGGCGAAGCGGCAATTCTTGCGTAACGACGCCGCGCATGCGAGCCGAATTGACGCGGCCCATCGCGCCGACTACGGTTTGCGCAAACATCGGAATCCCGCGAATGCAACGGCGTCGTCCCATGCTCCGCGGATATCCGGCAGATTGCCAATTCAGGGGACGGGAATGACCGGAGACATTGCAGCCACCATCTCGAAAGCGCGCGAGCATTCCATCGGCGATCTGCTGCGCCGTTCGGCGGGGCGCGAGCCGAGCAAGCTCGCGGTGAGCTGCGGCGAGGTGCGCTGGAGCTTTGCCGAGATGGATGCGATCTGCAACCGGCTCGGCCGCGGCCTGCTCGGCCTCGGCGTCAGGAAGGGCGATCGCATCGCGGTGCTGTCACGCAATTCGCACGCCTTCGCCGCGCTGCGCTTTGCGGCGGCGCGGATCGGCGCCGTGCTGGTGCCGGTCAATTTCATGCTCAATCCCGAGGAGATCAATTTCATCCTGAAAAGCTCTGGGGCAAGATTGCTCGCAACCGGGCCGGACTTCGTCGAGTCCGCGCGCGCAGCCAGCGCCAAGGATTGCGCGGTCGAGAACATGATCTGGCTGCCGGGCGAGGATCCCGCGACCGCGCCCGCTGGCCTCACCACCTTCGACGACCTGCTTGATGCCGACGGCTCGTTCCTGGAAGCGTCGGTCGACAGCCGGGATCTCGCCCAGATCGTCTACACCTCGGGCACGGAATCCCTGCCCAAGGGCGCGATGCTGACCCATGAAGCCGTGATGTGGCAGTATGTCAGCTGCATCATCGACGGCGGCATGAGCGTTGAGGACAGGTTCCTGCACGCGTTGCCGCTCTATCATTGCGCCCAGCTCGACGTGTTCCTGGGACCGCAAGTCTATCTCGGTGCCTCCGGCGTGATCACGGGCAAGCCGACCGCCGACAACATCCTGGCGCTGATCCAGGCGCACGAGATCACCTCGTTCTTCGCGCCGCCGACGATCTGGATCGCGATGTTGCGCTCGCCGAACTTCGACAAGACCGATCTGTCGACCCTGCAGAAGGGCTATTACGGCGCCTCGATCATGCCGGTGGAGGTCCTGCTCGAGCTTCAGCGTCGACTGCCCGCCGTCAAATTCTGGAACTTCTACGGCCAGACCGAGATCGCGCCGCTCGCGACCGTGCTGCGGCCGGAGGACCAGCTGCGGAAAGCGGGCTCGGCCGGCAAGCCCGTGCTCAACGTCGAGACGCGCGTGGTCAACAATGCGATGGAGGACGTCAAGGTCGGCGAGGTCGGCGAGATCGTGCACCGCTCGCCGCATCTGCTCTCCGGCTATTACAACGATCCCGTGAAGACCGCGGCGGCGTTCTCGGGCGGCTGGTTTCACTCCGGCGATCTCGCCACCGTCGACGACGAGGGCCACATCACCGTGGTCGACCGCGTCAAGGACATGATCAAGACCGGCGGCGAGAACGTCGCGAGCCGCGAGGTCGAGGAGATGGTCTATCGCATTCCCGCCGTGTCGGAGGTCGCCGTGGTCGGCCTGCCAGATCCGCGCTGGATCGAAGCGGTCACGGCGATCGTGGTGGTCAAGAGCGGCGAGAAGCTCGACGAAGAGACCGTCATCAAGCATTGCGCCGGCCAGATGGCGCATTTCAAGGTACCCAAGCGCGTCATCTTCGTCGAGGCCCTGCCGAAGAATCCGAGCGGCAAGCTGCTCAAGCGCGAGCTGCGCCAGCGTTTCGTCGGCGGCGAGACGCTCGACAAGGCGGTGCAGAAGAGCTTTGGCACCTAAGCGGGAGCGCTTCCGCACGCGCTGCGCCGATGCCGCAGGGCAGCCATTTCGGCAAGATCGTGCTTGAGTTCGCTTAGCCGGCCTCGCCGGAAAGCTTCCTGACGTCGTCCGGGGTCTGTCCGAAGCGGCGGCGAAACGCGCGATGGAAATAGGAGACGTCGTGGAAGCCCGCGAGCTGCGCGATCTCGATGATCTTACGGGTGCGCATGGCGGGATTTCGGAGCAACCGCTCGGCGCGCAGCAAGCGTTGCTCCAGCACGAAGCCGCTATAGGTGATGCCGGCCTGCTCGAACAGCAGCTGGATCGTCCGTGGGCTGATGCGATGCGCGGCCGAAAGACCGGTCAGCGACAGCCCGGGGCTGTCCAGCCGCGCCAGGATGTCGGACTTGAGCGTTTCGAAACGCGCTGCCGCAAGGCCGCGCATGCGCGCCTCCTCGGCGGCATCGCCGCGGGCTCCGATCATCAGCACGGCGAGGTCGAACAGGTGCTGCGAGACCGCGTCGAGCTCGGCCGGGGCGAGCTTGTCCGAATGCGTGTGCGCGAGGTCATAATACCGCAGGAACATCGATGTGATCGGCCTGGTGCCAGGGATCGGCTGCGCGATCAGGTCCTCGGCATTCGGGCACGCGCGCAGCAGCGCCTTGCGGGGCAACAATGCGGTTTGAAAGTTGCCGTAGGCCATTTGACTGACTCTGGCCCCCCTGATCGACGGATCTCCGATCGTGAGGTCGCCGGCCGCGACGTTCAGCGGGCGCCTGCCCATGGTGCCGCTCAGATCCGAATTCGGTGACATGACGACGACCAATTCGTCGTTGGTGCCCATGGACACGAAGCTCATCGGCGTCCCGTAGGAGGCGGACAGCCTCAGGCGCGGAAGGATGGCCGGCGTGATCGTACGGTGCACTGGGCCGTCCCCGATCGGAACGAAATCGGTCCCCATCACCTTCCGGCAGAACTGCTCGCGCCACCCCTCATAGGCCGGCCCAGTCGGATCGCCGCTGAATGAGAGCTGTGGCTGTGTCATCGATCGGAAGGTGCAGGTTCGTCGGTGATTTGGAGCAAGGTTGTACCGTCAGGCCGGTGCACCGCAACGGCAAAAGCGCAGGATTGCGTGATAAGCCACTCGCGATGACGCGCGAAGACCGCGACGCGGTGCCGCAGCTCGGTGCGCCGGATCGCACGAGCGGTTCGGCGGTGTTCGCGCGATGGCGAAGCTCAGTACTTCTTCACCGCCGCCCCGAGCGCGAACCACAGCAGCATCGATGCGAGGCCAAAGCCGCCGAGCAGCAGGAAGGTCGGCCCGTAGCCGATCCATTGTGCGATCCAGCCGCCGAGCGCGGGACTGAGGCTGGCGCCGACGCCCTGCACCGTGATCACGGCGCCCTGGCCGAGATTGATGCGACCGGTCCCGTTGAGTGCGCGCGCGACCATGCCGGGAACGGCGACCGTCTGCAGTCCTGTGCCGATGCCGTCGAGTACCTGCATCGGCACCACGCCCCACCATCCCGTGACGAAGAACGCCAGCACGCCGCGGATTGGCAGGAACATGAAGGAGATCAGGATGATCGGCCAGTAATTGCGCTTGCTCGCCGCCTTCATTGCGATCAGCGAGGTCACGACCATGACGCCCTGCGCGATCACCACGGTGGTCGCGACGAAGCTCGGGCCGTTGGCCTGTCCCTCGGCGACCGCCGCAAGTCCGTAGAGCGGGACGATCGCAGCGTTGCCGAGATGAAACGTCGCGAGCGCCAGCGCCAGCACCAGCAGAGCGCGGTGCTTTAGCAGCATCGTGAACGCGTCCGGCGCGCTGTCCGGATCGTCCTCCTTGCAGCCGCGCGCGGCGCGATCGTCGATCGCCTTCGCCGGGATCATCATCACGCAGGCGATCGCGATGGCGCCGAACAGGGCGGCCAGTGCGAACACGGCAAAATAGCCGTACTTGTAGCCGAGATAGCCCGAGAGCGCAGCGCCAACCATGTTGCCGGCGTGGTTGTAGGCCTGGTTGCGGCCGTTGAGCGCGTTGAAGCCCTTCTGCTTGGCGATGCCGAGCGTGATGCCCGTGACGGCCGGCACGATCGCGGCGCTCGCCAGCGATTGCGCCACTTGCGAAAACGTCACCGCCCAGAAATTCTGCGAGATCAGGATGATCGCAGAGGCCGAGACCACGCAGATGCCGGGAATCACGACCCACATCCGCTTGTTGCGGCTGGCATCGATGAAGCCGCCGATCGGCGTCGTGACCAGCATGCCGGCGACGTTGCCGATCGTCATCGCGGTGCCGATCAGTCCGGTCGCCCAGCCGCGCTCCTGAAGGAAGACGCCGACGAAAGGCCCGATGCCCGACTGCATGTCGGCCATGAAGAAGTTGAGCGCGAACAGGGGCCAGATACGGGACGGGGAGGGAGGCCGCGATGTCATCGATACCCAAGCATGCTGTTCGTCTGTCGTGATCCTCTTGGCCAATCGATCTGGCGTTGACCCGAACGTAACGGACGCTCGCTGCGTTGGTTCCCGTCACTGCTGATGCTCACCGACCTTGCCGAAGGCGCGTTCGCAATGTCATCCTGCAATCTTCCTGCGGAGCTCGAGCCATGCCTCTCTGGACCTGCGAAACCTGCGGCGCGCAATTCCCGAGCGGCGGAAATCCGCCCGCCTCCTGCGTGATCTGCGAGGACGAGCGGCAGTTCGTGAACTGGAACGGACAGACCTTTCTCACGCGCGAGCAGCTCGCGCGGGGACATCGCGTGGTGGGCCGCGACGATCTTGGCCTCACCGGCATCGGCCTGGAACCGAGCTTCGCCATCGGGCAGCGCGCGCTGCTGGTGCCTCAAGGCGACGGCTGCGTGATGTGGGATTGCATTCCACTCGCAACCGATGAAGCCATCCAATACGTCGCAGCGCTCGGCGGACTGAAGGCAATCGCGATCTCGCACCCGCACTATTACGGCGCGGTCGCCGACTGGAGCGACACCTTTGGTGGCGTGCCGGTCTATCTGCATGCGGACGATCGCGCTTTCGTGACGCGACCGCATTCTTCGATCGTGCACTGGACCGGCGAAAGCCACCGGATCTCCGACGATGTGCTGCTGCTGCGAACCGGCGGTCATTTCGCCGGCGCCACCATGCTGCACTCGGCGCTCAGTGCGGACGGCAGGGGTGCGCTGCTCACCGGCGACATCGCTCAAGTGACGATGGACCGCCGCTTCGTCAGCTTCATGTACTCCTATCCCAACTACATGCCGCTCAATGCAGCCGCGGTACGGCGGATCGCGGCAGCCGTCGAGCCGCTCGCCTTCGATCGCATCTATGGCGCGTGGTGGGGGCGCAACATCGCCGGCGGTGCCAAGGCCGCCTTCGCGGCGTCGGTCGCGCGCTATATGGCGGCCATCGCCTGAGACGGATCTATCTTGCTTGTCTTGAATAACTGTACTATAAGTACAGTATAGACTGCAATGATGCAGATGCGGTCCGGCATGATCGATGCATCGTGCAAGTCGCGGCACTCTGTGGCCGCGTGAGCGGGAGTTGGACGCATGACGGGGCCGCGGGACTACGAGATTTTCGACGCCGGTGACGTCACGCTGCAATCCGGGGCCGTCCTCCCCTCGTTGAAGCTCGCCTACAAGACCTATGGCACGCTGACCCCGGCCAGGGACAACGTCATCCTCTATCCGACCTCGTTCAGCGCGCAGCACATCGACACCGAATGGCTGATCGGGCCCGACGGTGTGCTGGACCCCACGCGCTACTTCATCGTCATCCCGAACCTCTTGGGCAACGGCCTGTCATCCTCGCCGTCGAATACCCCGGCGCCGTTTCCCGAGGTGAGCTATCACGATGCCGTCGCGGTCCAGCACCGGCTTCTCACCGAGCGCCTTGGCATTTCGAAGCTGGCCCTCGTCTACGGCTGGTCGATGGGCGGCATGCAGGCCTATCACTGGGCGGCGCTGCATCCCGACATGGTTGCGCGCGCGGCCGTGGTCTGCGGCAGTGCGCGTTGCGCACCCTACAATTACGTCTTCCTCGAAAGCGTGAAGGCCGCGCTCACCGCCGATCCCGCTTTCCGCAAAGGCCGCTTCGCCGAGAAGCCGGTCGCCGGTTATCGCGCCATGGGGCGCGTCTATGCCGGCTGGGCGATGTCGCACGGCTTCTATCGCGACGAGCTCTGGCGCGAGGCTGGCTTCACCTCGCTCGAGGACTATCTCGTCCGCACCTGGGACGCGACATTTGCCCGGCGCGACGCCAATGATCTTCTGGCGCAGATCGGCATCTGGCAGAACGGCGATATCAGCCGCTGCGCGAGGTTCGCAGGCGATTTCGATCGCGCGCTGGCGGCCGTCAAGGCTCACATGCTGCTGATGCCGGGCGCGACCGATCGTTATTTCGACGTTCGCGACAACGAGGACGAACTCGGCCGGCTGGTGAACGCGAAATCGGCCGTGCTGCATCCGATCCCGTCGCTGCATGGCCATCGCGCCGGCAACCCATTCAACAATCCGCGCGACCTGGCTTTCCTCAAGGCCGAGGTCGCGGCGCTTCTCGGCAAGTAGGACAGGCATTTCGATCATGACCGACACGACCGTTTCAGAGCCCGGCCACCGCCTGAAGCCGCTGACGCCGACGATGCTGCGCGATCTGTCGGTCCGCTCCGATCTCAAGGGCGCTATGCAGACCACTGGCCATTATGGCGCGATCGTGCTGGTGGGCGCGGCGATCTCTGTGGTTTCCTCGAGATGGGGCGTGATCTGGGCGTTGCCGTTGATGGCGGTGCAGGGTTATATCGTCGCCTTCCTGTTCATGGCGGTGCACGAGACCGCGCACAAGACCGCGTTCAGGAGTCGCGGCCTCAATCTTGCCGTGGGCCACGTCTCGGCCTTCATCATCGGATTGCCTTACGAATATTACTGCCTGTTTCACTGGGATCATCACCGCTACACCCAGGATCCTGACAAGGATCCCGAGCTGATCGTCGGGGTGAAACCGGCATCCGACACGCAGCTCGCGATCGCCTATAGCGGCCTGCTCCAGGTCGCCGGCCGTCTCCGGCTGATGCTCGGCCATGCAGTCACCGGCAACGTCACCGTGCCCTGGATCCCCGAGAGCAAGCGCGCCGTCATCGTCAGAGAGGCGCGGGTCTATGTCGCGCTCTATGCTCTGCTGCTGGCGCTCTCGCTGTGGTTCACGTCAGCGCTACTGCTCTGGGCCTGGATCGTCCCGCTCATCATCGGGCAGTTCTTCCTGCGACCCTATCTCTATGCCGAGCACACCGGCTGCGAGCGCACCCGCAGCGCTTTTGAGAACACGCGCACCACCTACACCGCCGCGATCGTCAAATGGTTCGCATGGAACATGCCATACCATGTCGAGCACCACGCCTATCCCTCGATCCCGTTTCACGCGCTGCCGAAGCTGAACGCAATCGTCGACGACGAGATCGTCCATCGCGGCCACGGCTACATCCGAACGACGCGCGAGACCTGGACCTGGTTTCGCCAGCAGCGGCAGGCCGGCTAGGCGGACGAGCGCCCATGGAGATTCCCGTAGTTTGTCGTGGGTTTGCCGGCTTCCGATAGCGAGCTTTACGACGTGTTCATGCACTTGCTCGATGGCCCGGAGCATTCCGGTACCGTGCCGTCGCGCTCGGCATAAACCTGATCAAAATCAATCGCTTGGCGCCTCGAAGAAGATGCCTAACGAATTCCTCCGGATCGGGAAAGTTTTAGCCGTGTTGTATTCATGACCAGGCGAGACCGCTGCTGTAAGCGTTGTGGGCATCAACGCCGCCGACGTCTGGA
Organism: Bradyrhizobium sp. WBOS08; assembly: GCF_024585125.1. Lineage (NCBI taxonomy): Bacteria > Pseudomonadati > Pseudomonadota > Alphaproteobacteria > Hyphomicrobiales > Nitrobacteraceae > Bradyrhizobium > Bradyrhizobium sp. WBOS08. Next base: position 3,597,546 of record NZ_CP028988.1, read on the forward strand.
GAGTTTGGTGATGAGTGCGACGAGAGGCCGTCTTCTTGTGGTCGACGACGACCTGGTGCAGCGAGTCCTGATCGGCAAGATCGGGGCGAAACTCGGCTACGAGACGGTCGTTGCGTCCTCCTATGAGGCCGCAACCGAGCTGCTGGGCCGCGAGGCCTTCGAGATCATGGCGCTCGACCTGTCGCTCGGAGAGCGGGACGGGGTGGAGCTGTTGCACTTCGTCGCCGAGCGAGGCCTCCGCGAGATGTCGATCGTCATCATCAGCGGCTGCGACGATCGTATCATGAAGGCCACGCGACGGGTCGCGAACGGGTTGAAGCTGTCGGTCGGCGGATGCCTGACAAAGCCGCTCGATCTGAACCGCTTGCGCAGCGCACTCGAATCTCCGCGGCGTGCGCCGCTGGCCGCGGCATCGACCTCGCCGCAGCTCCCGATCACGCCGGCGAGAATCATGCGCGGCCTCGCCGACCGCGAATTCTTCGTCGAGTTTCAGCCGAAGATCTCGCTTGAGACCGGAAGGGTCGTCGGCGCCGAGGCGCTCGCACGCTGGCGCACCGCCGAATTCGGCATGATCTCGCCCATGGTCTTCATTCCGATCGCCGAGGAGGCCGGCCTCATGCGCGAGGTGACCGATTGCATCCTGTCATCGGCGATGTCGCAGGGCCGCAAGCTGATCGAGCGCAATCCCGGCTTCACCATTGCCGTCAACATTTCGGGCTCGCTGATGTCCGATCTGGCCTTGCCCGACCGGATCGAGGAGATCCTGCGCCGCGAGAACATCTCGCCGACCTCGCTGACGGTGGAGATCACCGAGACTTCGGCCATGGCCGACGTCGAGCGTGCCAACGACATCCTGGTGCGGCTGCGGCTCAAGAAGATCGGGACGGCCATCGACGATTTCGGTACCGGCTATTCGTCGCTCGCGGCCCTGGCGCGGCTGCCGTTCAGCGAGCTGAAGATCGACCAGTCGTTCATCAAGGGCTGCGAATCCGACGATGACATGATGAAGATCGTCGATGCCTCGGTGGCGCTGGCGAAAGCGTTCAACATGAAGGTCGTGGCCGAGGGCGTCGAGAGCTCCGAAGCGCTCGAGATCATCCGCCGGATCGGCTGCGATGTCGCCCAGGGCTACTTCTTTGCGCCCTCGCTGCGGCGATCGCGCGCCGAACGGTGGATCTCCGAGCGCAATGCTCTCGCCGACGGGCACGGGGCATCGGCGACGCCGGTAGCTCTCGCAGGCTGAGATGGCGAACCCCGGTCGCCGGGCGACCGGGATTCGTCAACAGATGCAGGCGGCTCAGTAGATCCCGTAGGCGCAGACATTGACGACGCGCACGCGCAGGCCGTGACGGGTCCGGACCAGGCGTTCCTGGTAGCAATTGCTGACGCCGGTGTTGAGGTAGATGCCGCCGAAGCCCCAACCGGGACCCCAGTGGTGATGACCGTGATGGTGATGGAAGCCGCCGGCCGAAGCGGCGGTCGGGGCCAGAGCGGCAACGCCGAGCGAACCGGCGGCGATCAGACCGAGAGCAAGCTTACGAAACATCTTCATTCTCCATTTGGCGCTAGGGCCGTTGTTGTGTCCCTGCATCTCGGTCGGGCCGAGATGCGATCGCGTTCACGCGGGATCAGGAGAATCGTGTTTCAGGATTGTTTCGTGGCCTGCGGCTTAATGTGCCGGTGTGATGTTTTCCGCGCCGCGCGGTAGCGCGCGGCCATCGCCTGCGTCAGTTCCGTCATCTTGTCGCGGAGATCGGCGGGCTCCAGCACTTCGGCCTCGGGGCCGAGCCGCAACAATTCGGCCGCGGCGTGCCAGGATGTCTTGCCGACAGGGACGCGCGCAATGCGCCAGCCATCGGCATCACCGGCCTCTGCTAGCTGCGTACGCGCCTTGACGTAAGGCTGGCTCATTGCGTCGAGCAGCTTGACGCCGAACGGCGACAGCCGCACCACCGCGACATTGGGGTGCATCTCGGCCTCGAGGCGAAGTGTCGCGGCCTGCCAATAGGCAGCAAGATCGAAATCGGTGGGGCGCTCGAAGTTTTCGTCGAGCGCCGTGCAGTCGAGCACGCGCGCGACACGATAGGTGCGCACGCTGGCGTCGACCTGGCCCGCGAGGTACCAGTTCCCGCCCTTCAGCACGAGGCCGAGCGGCGCGAGACGGCGCTGCTTCTCGGAACGCCAGCTCCGGTAGCGGATTTTTATCAATATCCCGCGCAGCACCGCGCCGGCAATCGTGCGTAGATGTTTCGGTTCTTCCGCCTCGCCAAACCAGCCGGGCGCATCCAGGTGAAAGCGCCCCTGCATACGACTGGCGTCCTCGCGCAGATGGGCGGGCAGCGCCGCCATCAGCTTGTTCTGCGCGGCGATCATCGCCGCATCGAGGCCGAGGGCCGCCGCAGGACCGGGCAATCCGGTCAGGAACAGCGCGCCTGCCTCGCTCTGCGACAGGCCGTTCAGTCGCACGCGGTAGCCGTCGAGCAGGCGATAGCCGCCCTCCGCGCCGCGGTCGGCGTAGACGGGGACGCCCGACGCCGCGAGCGCGTCAATGTCGCGATAGATCGTGCGCACCGAGACCTCGCAGGACTCCGCAAGCTCGGGCGCAGTGACCTGCCCCCTGGCTTGGAGGGTGGTGAGGATCGACAGCATCCGGCTCGCGCGCATGATTTCCTTAAACCATACCTGACAGAGGATGTCAGGTATGGGTCTCTACAAGATGCGCCTTGCCAGAGAGCGCCCCAGGAGAGCCTGCCATGACCGATCCGAACCGCATCACGCTATATTATTCACCGCAAAGCCGCGCCACCGGCACGCGGGTGCTGCTGGAGGAGCTGGGGGCGCCTTATGATCTCCACGTCCTCAACATGAAGTCCGGCGAGCAACGGAAGCCGGCCTATCTCGCCATCAATCCGCTCGGCAAGGTCCCGGCGATCCGCCACGGCGAGGCCCTAGTGACCGAGCAGGTCGCGATCACCATTCATCTCGCTGATCTCTTCCCGCAGGCGGGTCTGACACCTGCCCGGAACGATCCTCTGCGCGGTCCATATCTACGCTGGATCGCCTATTACGGCTCATCCTTCGAGCCGGCGCTGATCGACAAGTTCATGCAGCGCGAGCCGGCGCCCATCACGCAGTCGCCCTATGCCGACTACGACACCATGCTCGGCGCGCTCGAAGCGCAACTGTCGAGGGGGCCGTATCTGCTCGGCGAACGCATGACGGCTTCCGATGTGTTGTGGGGCGTGGCGTTCAGCTGGACCATGATGTTCGGCATCGTTCCGAAGAAGGACGTCTTCGTCCGCTACGCCGAGCGCATGACCTCGCGACCGGCATTCCAGCGCATCAACGCGGCCGATGAGGAGATGGCCGCGCAGCATGCCAAGGCGGCGGGAGCGTAAAGGCTTTCGTTCTGATGGCGGGAAACGGGACGACAATGCAGTATGAAGCGTCTCCTCGTGCTCCCCGACCCGTCCCTCAAAACCTCGGCGCTCTCTTCTCTGCGAATGCCTTGATGCCTTCCTTGATCTCCTCGCCGCGCATGCTGTCGCGGTGGCGCTGGTCGGCGGCACCATCATCGAGCTCGCCGCGGGCGAATTCGTTGATGGCGCGCTTCATGCCGGCCATCGCCTGCGGCGCGTTGCCGGCGAGAACCGTCGCGAGCTGGTCGACCTCCTCGTCCAGGTACTCCACCGGCACCATGGCGGTGAGATAGCCGATCCGCAGCATCTCCGGGGCGCCGATCTTTTGCGCGGTCAGGAACAGTCGCTTCGCGTTGTCGATGCCGAGCCGGGTGACGTAGCGCTTGATGCCGCTCCGGTAATAATGCAGCCCGAGCCGTGCGGCCGGCATGAACATCTCGGCGGTGTCGACGCCGATGCGGAAATCGCAGGCGAGCGCGAGATCGGTCGAGCCGCCATAGACGCCGCCGTTGAGCCGGCAGATCGTCGGCACGCCGAGATCCTCCAGCCGGTTGACGACGAGTTCGAAGGCAGAGCCCGCGCTCTCCTGCTCGTTTGCGCTGACGGCGCGCTCGGCGACCGAGTTGAGGTCATACCCGGCGGAGAAGGCGCGGCCGGTGCCGGTGAGCACCAGTACGCGGATGGCTGGATCGGCCTCGATCAGGTCGAACAGCCTGACGAGTTCGTCGAGGTCTTCCGCCTGGAGCCGGTTGAGATGCTTCGGCCGGTTGAGGCGGATGGTGGCGCGTGCGCCGTCGCATTGGAGCAGGGGGCTGGTCGCTGCGTCGGTGACGTCCGACATTCTTGTCTCCATCCTATTTGTTGTCGAGGGCGCGGCGTTTGGCCTCAGCGTCGACGGTGTCGGCGAGGGGGGCCGTGCCATCTCGAAGCTGTCGGAGGCCGCAGCGTCCGGCACCACCTCGCGCACCCAGAGCACGCCGCTGCTCCGACAGCAAGACCCTGCTGAGTGCGCCGAAGGTGACCGCGACACCGGCCGCCTTGGTCGCGGGGTCTACCTGAAATGAGGCGGCTCGTCGTAACCGCGCCGGCTGCTGAAGAACAGCAACACCATCAGCCCGACGCCGACGATGATGGAAAACCCCGCGCCCAGCGCCACATAGCCTTCCGTCGGAATCGGCTCGCCTTCGACCGCTATTGCGGAATAGGCGAAGTACCCGGCCGCCGCCAGCATTCCCAGGAGGAGGATGATGAGAAGTGCACGCATGCGGCGGTTTCCGGTTGCAGCAGAACCAACGGTTGCAGATCACGCTGGTTCCAGACTACCGACAGCGCGGAGGTCACAGCCCCAAGCCGCGTGCCCGGACGCAGTGCAGCACGTCGTGATGCGCTGCAGCCGCGGCCCCGAACGACCTGGCTGCTCAGGCGCTCTGGGCGGTCTTCACGACCACGACATTGCTGTCGTCGTGCGGGGCGGGGCCGGCGCCCGGCGCCGACTTCTCGGTCTCGCTGGCATGACGTTTCAGATAGTCGCGGCGCATGCCGATCTCGTCGCGGACGAACTCGTAGCCCAGCTTGAAGGTGTCGAGCCCATCGGTACTGATCGTGCCGTCTCGCAGGCCGATGACGGCGCCGCGCAGGATGCCCTCGAGCTCGTCCTGAAGACATTCGAGCTGATCCAGCGAGTGGGCGTGCTCGATCCGCTCGCCGATGTCGAGGATGGCGGTGGAGAGTTCGCTGGCCTTCTCCGGCGCGATGCGGGTGATCTTGGCGTAGATCGCGGCGAAGATCGAGCCGATGACGCTGAGCGCGGCGGCGCCCACATACATCAAGTCGCTGTACTTATCCATGAACGACTTGGTGTCGTCGTTGATGTAATCGGCCGCGCCCTGGTGCGCCATCACGAAGGCATCCTTCTCGACGGAGGCCGGCTCGATCCTGGTGGCAAAGCCGTTGTCGAGCCCGAGCGCGGATTTGTTCTCGTAGACGATGCGGGCGAGCTCGCCTGCCGTGCTCGGGGACATCCTGGATTGCGCCACCAGCAGCCATTCCAGCCCGATCGTGTCGAGGTCGTCATCGGGAATTTGCGGGGATGTCGACAGCGTGCCTGCCGTGAGCGTCTCGCTGGAAATGCCGGGAAGCCTGCGCGCCAGCGCCTTGGCCTCGTCGATCGCGTTGAGCGTGAAGCCGCCGCGCCGGGCGACCTGCTCATAGGCCTTGTCCCTGACAGCCCTGGAGGCATGGACGACGGCGACGACCGCGCCAAAGCCGTTTGCCGGTGCGAACAGCTTGTCGAGCGTTGCGCCCTGCGGCGCCATCTGGATCTCCGCCGCGTCCGGACGGTCGGGGATGTCGAGAATGCTGCGCACGAAGGCGAGGGAGGATTCGCTCTCGGCGAGAACCGCGACCTTCTTCTTCTTCAGCTCGGCGATCGATTTGATCTTCCTGTTGCCGGGACCGAGCAGGAGCACGAGATCGTGCTCGAGGATCGCGAGCGTGCGCGCCCGCAGCGGGACCTTGGCGTCGGTGCGCAAGACGGCGAGGTCGGCCTGCTTGCGGTCGAACTGTGCGAGCGCCTTGGCGCTGTCGGCGCTGTTGACGATCTTGATCCGCAAGCGCGAGGCGTTGGACGTCAGCACGCTGGCAAGCTTGGCCGCGAACAGCGCCTCGTCGGTGTTGGGAGCGCCGACGGCAAAGGTCAGCGTTTCCGAATTGTGCAGCATCACGCGGCCGGCCCAGACCGTGGCCAGCGACAACAGCAGGGTCAGCACGACGTAGAGGAAGACCTGCTGCTGATTGGTCTTGATCACCTTGGGGCGCCGGGGCGGCGGTTCGGTGAGTGACGAAGTCGGGCCTTCAGTACTCATGGCAGCACTCTGGCCTTATTGTCTCGGTGGCGGGCAGCTCGCCGATGCGATCGCGGGGGGCGCCCCAAAATTCGTAAACGTCTGAAAAAAGAACGATATTCTCTGTCTGGAATGATAGCGCGAAGGCCGCGGAAAGCAAATTTCGAGCCGACGGTAACCTTACGCGAGGCTGCCGAGGCTATGGCTCGCCCTATGCCCAGTTAGCCACACTTGGCGAATTTCCGGTTCCCCCGGCTGCATTCCGCCGCGGGAGATGTCATAAATCGCGCCTCCCGGCGATTTGACCGGTCCAGACCTGGTTCAAGAATAAGTTGCGCTGAACGCTCCAATTTTCCTTGTCACGTCAATGAGGGCGTCAGCCTTGTCGTTTCCACCCATGTCATCGGCGGTTCCGGTCGAAGCGCTCATTGGCTGGATGTTGCTGCTCACTTTCAAGCACATCATCGCCGACTTCGTCCTCCAGACCGCCTGGATGGCGCACGGCAAGGACCAGAAGCACGGCTGGGCCCTGCCGCTTCTGGTGCACTGCCTCGTTCACCTTGCGGTTGCACTGCCGCTGATCCTGATCGTGGCGCCGAAATTCTGGTTCGTGGCCTTCATCGACTTCGTGATCCACATCACGATCGACCGCGCCAAGGGGTTCGTCTCGGCGAATTTCGGGGTCGACCTGGCGCATCCCTGGTTCTGGACCCTGATCGGCGTCGACCAGGCGCTGCATCATCTGACCGGCTTCGGGCTTTCCATCTTCATGGCGGCGAACTGAAACCAGCGATTGATCCCGTAGCCCGGACGGAGCGAAGCGCAATCCGGGATTCGTTCCAGACGGCGCAACCGAGCGATGCGGTTAGTCTGGCCCCGGATTACGCTTGCGCTCCATCCGGGCTACGCAGCTCCTCACGAGCTTCTTCCTGCGGTCCTGATTCGTCCACAGGCGCAAGCACCCCGGGTGACTACCGGCCGGCGTGGTTAACCTTTCATTAGAGAATTGCGCTGCATCTTCCTCACACGAGGGAGAACTGCAATGTTTTCAAGCCGCGACGCCTTTGAAAGCGATTTCTGCCCGGTTCGCGACGAACTCCTTGGCGAGATGTACCGCGCCAGCGAGAGTGGCCTGCCGAGGTTGGTTGAGAGTGTTTCCCCTGACGCACGCGCCAGGCTGGCGCTGTTCTGCTATCGCCGCAACCATTTGCATTCGCTGGCGGTCGTGATCGCAGCGAGCTGCAGCGAGCGCGACCTGATCGAGAACGGCGGCCGTGTCGGCTCGACGCTCTATGCGCTGTCGCGGGAGGGCGCTGCGAAAGCCTCGCCTTCGCTGTCGGGCGGCCGCAAGCCGATCACGCTGTCGACCAAGCCGCTGTCGGTGCTCGCCCCGCTCGATGACGAGCTCGACGACGAGATCGGCGAAGCCGTTCCCGCCTAAACGATTGCGATCACCGGCAATCCGAACTTCCGCCGCGCCATCGCGCATTCGGCATCGCCCGGCATGCAGGTGCGGCACACCTCCGGCCGCGTCGCATAGATGCCGCACGCGGTGGCTTTCCCGATGTCCCCCTGCAGGGCCGAGCAGCGATCGCCCTCGCAGCGCATGCCGGACTGGCGTTCGTTGACCAGCGTCTCCGGAATCGCAGCGAGCTCCTCGTCGCTCTCGATCGAGAAGCGCGGCCAGTTGGCCGAATAGGCGCAGCACGCACCGCAACTCTGGCAGCAACTCGACGGATCGATGGGGGAGCTCTCCTGCATCCTCGTCACGTGTCCTTTGGCGGGCCCCAGACCAGGCTCTGCCGCCATCTTGCGCGCAGCACGTCGCGTCGTTCCGGATATTTCTCGTCGAGATAGTTCGCCTCCACGACGCGGTCGGTGCGGAAGCTGCGGAAGTCGCCGCGCAGCTCGCACCAGGCGGCAAGCAGCCGCACCGCTTCGAGATAGCCGACCGAGATCGGCCAGATCATGCGCTCGCTGGCGCGGCCCTGCTCGTCGCGATAGCGCAGCATGATCTTCTTGCCTTCGTGGATCTGGGTGCGGGTGCGCGCCATGTCCAGGCGGTCCGGCTCCCTGTTCCAGCTTGGGCGCGCGCGGCTCGCCGGCTCCAGCACGAAGGGGCGCAAGCGTTCGGGCACGGTGTCTGCGATCTTGGCCATCAGATCTTCGGCCGCGCGCGCCAGCGCCGAATCGGCATGGCCGGCGACCCATTGCGCGCCCAGCACGGCCGCCTCGATCTCGTCGGGCGTCAGCATCAAGGGCGGCAAGTCGAATCCCTTCTCCAGGATGTAGCCCATGCCGGCTTCGCCGCGGATCGGCACGCGCTGGCCGATCAGCGTTGCGATGTCGCGATAGATCGTGCGCTTCGAGGTCTCGAGCTCGGCCGCGATGGCGTCCGCCGTCAGCGGCTTACGCGTGCGCCGGAGCACCTGGATGATCTGAAACAGCCGGTCGGCGCGTCTCATGACAATTCTCTTATCGGTGGTTTTTCAGCAAGCGGCGCGCGGCTGCTGACAGGATGTTGGCAGCAGGGGGGTTCTATACCGGGGACAACACATCGACTGAAGGGGATTTGTCCATGATCATTCCAACCCATTTCGGCCCGGCGATTCCGATGCTGCGGGCACAGGCGTGGTCCGTATCGGCATTCGGCCGCCTCGTTTCGCTCGATCTCATGGCCGTCGATCTCCGGTTTGCTCTCGCAAGCGTGGTGGCACGCTCGCTGACCCAGGCCGCGGACGCGCTGGTCCGCCACGTGATGGGCCGCGCCTGGCGGGGAGCCCGCTTCGCAGAACATATCACGGCTGCTGCCACCATGGTGGCAGCAGCCGGTCGCTAGGTTCCGTCGACTTTCGAGAGGTTCAGGAGAGTTCGCATGATCACGCTTTACGGCTTCGGCACCGGCTTCGGCCTGCCGGAAATCAGCCCCTTCGTCACCAAGACGGAGGTGCAGCTCAAGATGGCGGGACTGCCCTACCGGAAGGAGCGGGCGATGCCGCCGGCCTCACCCAAGGGGCAATTGCCGTTCATCGACGACGGCGGTGAGGCGGTGGCTGATTCCACCTTCATCCGCGCCCATATCGAGCGTCGCTACGGCTTCGATTTCGATGCCGGCCTGTCGCTGGCCGAGCGTGCGCAGGCCTGGGCGTTCGAACGGATGGTCGAGCACCATGTCTACTGGGGGCTGGTCGGGGCGCGCTGGGTCGATCCGGTGAATTTCGCCAAGGGACCCGCGCACTTCTTCGACGGCGCACCGGAGCACAACCGCGAGAAGCTGCGCGAGGATGCGCAGTTCCGCGTCGCCGAGAACTATCTGCTCTCCGGCCTCGGCCGCCACGCCCCCGATGACGACGTCGACCTCGCCGTGCGCTCGTTGTTTGCGCTCTCGGTGCAGCTCGGCGACAAGGCGTACCTGATGGGCAGCAAGCCCTGCGGCGTCGACGCCACCGCCTTCGGTATGCTCGCCGGCGTCCTGACGCCGTTTTTCGAATCGACCTTGCGCGAGCGCGCCGAGTCCTTTCCGAACCTCACCGCCTTTGTCGACCGCATGATGGAGACGTACTACCCCGAATTCGCCTGGGCCCCGCTGCGGCAGGCGGCGTAGCGCTGATGTCGCCACACCGTCATGGCCGGGCTTGTCCCGGCCATCCACGCCTTGCCGCACGGCACGAAGAGCGTGGATGCCCGGGACAAGCCCGGGCGTGACGACCTCAGGGCGGTTTCGAACCAGAAGCCAAAAACAAAAGAGCCGGCCCATCGGCCGGCTCTCGTCGTCTTGACGTGTTCGTCGCGCCTACTTCACCAGCGTGTACTTGCCGTCCTTCACCGTGAGCAGGATGCGGGCGCGTTCGTCGACGCCATAACGGTCCTTTTCGGTGAAGTTGTAGACGCCCTGGCTTGCCGCGAGGTCCTTCTCCGACAGCAGCGCCTGACGGATGGCTTCGCGGAATTCCGGCGTGCCGGGCTTGGCCGTCTTCAGCGCCACCGGGACGACGCGCTTCAGGATCTCGAACGCATCGTAGGAATGGCCGGCGAACTGGCTTCGGCTGTTCGGGCCGTACTTGGCCTCATAGGCCGCGTTCAGCGCGAGGCCCGGCTTCTTGGTCAGCGCGCTGTCCGGCTGTTCCTCGGGGGCCATGACGGGGCCAGACGCCATCAGCACGCCTTCCGCCGCTTTGCCGGCGATGCGGATGAAGTCCATGCTGGCGGCACCGTGGGTCTGGTAGATCAGGCCCTTGTAGCCGCGTTCACGCAGCTCGGTCTGCGGCAGCGCGGCCGCGGTGCCGGATGCGCCGACCAGGATGGCGTCGGGATTGGCGGCGACCAGTTTCAGCACCTGTCCGGTCACCGAGGTGTCGGGACGGGCGAAACGCTCCTCGTCGACGATGGTCATGCCCATCGGCACGGCCTGCGCCTTCAGATCGTTGAACCAGAGATCGCCGTAGGAGTCGGAATAGCCGATATAGCCGAGCGTCTTCACGCCCTTGGCCTTCATGTGGTCGTACAGCACCTTGCCGACGATCGGAATCGGCTGCGGCATTGCGACCGACCACTTCATGCGCTCCGGCGTGATCGGGAACGGCGCCAGGCCGAAATGCGGAATGCCGGCTTCGTTGGCGACGTTGGAGACGGCGATCGTCGGCGGCGTCAGCGCCGAGCCCATGATGACGTCGGCCTTGGATTCGGTCACGAAGCGGCGGGCGTTCGTGGTCGCGGTGGTGGGATCGCCGCCGTCGTCGAGCACGATCACCTTCAGCGGCACTCCGCCGATCTCCTTCGGCACGAACTCCAGCGCGTTGCGCTCGGGAATGCCGAGCGCCGCGCCCGGCCCGGTCGTGGTTGTGGTGATGCCGATGGTGACTTCGGCGGTCTGGGCGAGTGCGGGCAGCACTGGCAGCGCCAGCGCGGCCGCGGTGACGGCAGCGGTCAAATAAAAGCGTTTCATGTATTCCTCCCTTGACGTGGTTCTTTGAAAGCAGAAATCGGGGGGTATTTCAGCCCCCTCTTTTGGTGATGCGGCGATTTAGCTTCCCGTGAACTTGGCTACCATTTCCGCCGGGAATGGTGCCGATTTCAGCTTGTCGGGGTTACCGGGATCGCGGCCGACCAGCACGCGGGTCTCGAACCCCTCGAGCGCCAGCGCCTCGCCCTTGTAGACGTTGTGCTTCACCTCGAAGCTCGAGCGCTTGATGCTCTCGATTCTCGTTTCAATGGTGATCCAGTCGCCATAGGTCGAGGGGATGTAGAACTTGGCCCGCGTGTCGACCATGGGGATGCCCACCAGGCCGTATTTGCGGACCAAATCCTGCTTGGAGAAGCCGGCGACCTCGAACAGGGTCGAGGTCGAATCGTCGAACATCGCGAAATAGCGCGGGTAGTAGACGATGTTGGCGGGGTCGCAGTCGCCCCACTGGATCTGGACCTCGCGCCGGTTCACGAACATGCGGTTGGTGCTCACTGGTGCCGGTCCTCACCTCTCCCGCAGGGAGAGGTCGAATTGCGCAGCAATTCGGGTGAGGGAGTACGCTCTCTCGATGGGGCAAGGCCCCTCACCCGGCGCTGCGCGCCGACCTCTCCCAATGGGAGAGGTAAGGTCGAGGTCGCTGTTGCAATCTCGCTCATCAATTTTACTTCGGCGCCATGCGCAGCGAGCCGTCAAGGCGCACCACCTCGCCGTTTAGGTACGCGTTCTCGACCATGTGCAGCGCGAGCGCGGCGAATTCGTCGGCATTGCCGAGCCGGCGCGGGAAGGGGATGGCGGCGGCCAGCGAATCCTGGGCTTCCTGCGGCAGGTTGGCGAGCAGCGGCGTCAGGAACAGGCCGGGGGCGATCGTCAGCACGCGGACGCCGAATTGCGCCAGCTCACGCGCGATCGGCAGCGTCATGCCGACGATGCCGCCCTTGGACGCCGAATAGGCGGATTGCCCGATCTGACCGTCATAGGCGGCGACGGAGGCGGTGTTGATGATGACGCCGCGCTCGCCGGTCGCCTGCGGCTCCAGCTTGGACATCTCGGTGGCGGCAAGGCGCAGCATGTTGAAGGTGCCGATCAGGTTGACCTTGATCACCTTGTCGAAATCGGCGAGCGCCATCGGGCCGTCGCGGCCGACCACGCGCTTGGCAACGCCGATGCCGGCGCAATTGACCAGCACGCGCGCCGGGCCGTGGGCCTTCGCAGCCTGCGCCACCGCGGCTTCGGCGGAGGCGGCATCGGACACGTCGCAGGTCACGGCCACGCCCTTGATCTCGGCGGCAACCGTCTCGGCGAGCTTGGTGTTGAGATCGCACACCGCGACCTTGGCGCCCTGGGCCGCCAGCTTTCGCGCGGTCGCCGCGCCCAGTCCCGATGCGCCGCCGGTGACGATGGCTGCCTGATCCTTCAACAACATGGCGTTCTCCTGTAGCGTTGATTTCTCATCCGACCGATATCACACGGCCCGACGGATTGGCAGCGTAGAGCTCCTCGATCAATTCGGTGCGGTGCTCCAGCACGGCGCGCTGGTTGATCGAGCCCTTGTCGGTGACCTCGCCCTTGTCGATCGACAGCGGCGTGTCCATCAGGATGGCGCGCGTGATGCGTGTCGAGGATCCCGTGGCCTGGCTGAGGAAACCGGTCAGGCGCTCGCGGAAAGCTTCGCGGACCAGACGGTCGCGCGTCGCGACGACGAGGTCATCGGCCGGCAGCGTCGGATTGATCAGCCGGCAACCGTCGAGGTCGAGCACCACCAGCGCGGAAATCTCGTCGCGGTTGATGCCGGCGATGACGACGTCGCGCACCAGCGGTGCGCAGGCCGCGGTGAGGCGCGCGCGTAAGGGGCCGACGCTGACCCAGGTGCCGCTGGCAAGCTTGAAGTCTTCGCCGACACGGCCGTCGAAATCGAAGCCGGCGTTGAGATCGTCGGGATCGGCGGGCTTGAGCGCATCGCCCATCTTGTAAAATCCTTCCTCGTCGAAGGACTTCGCGCTGATGTCGGGCTGGCGCCAGTAGCCGGGCATGACGTTCGGCCCCTTGGCCCTCACCTCCAGCTTGCCGTTGTTCGGCACCAGCTTGGCGTCGTTGCCCGAAACGGGCAGGCCGACATGGCCGGAGCGGCTGGTGCGCGGATTGACCGACATGAAGAACGGCGCGGTCTCGGTCGCGCCCAGCCCGGTCAGCATCGGCACGCGATAACCTTTTTCCTTCACCGCGAGCTCGTCGAGGCTGTCCCAGATGAACGGCGAGAGCGCCGCGCCCGAGAAGAACATCGCGTGCAGGCGGTCGAAGAATTTTGCGCGCAGGCCCTGATCCTCGCGCAAATAGGGCAGCAGCGATTCATAGCCTTTGGGCACGTTGAAATAGACCGTCGGCGAGATTTCCTGGAGATTGCGCACGGTCTCCTCGATGCCCCCAGGCATCGGCTTGCCGGCGTCCAGATACATCGAGCCGCCATTGTAGAGCGTCAGTCCGATATTGTGGTTGCCGCCGAAAGTGTGATTCCAGGGCAGCCAGTCGACGATGACCGGCGGCTCGTCCTTCAGGAAAGCGAGCGTCTCACGCAGCATCACCTGGTTGGCGCAGATCATGCGCTGGGTGTTGATGACGGCCTTCGGATTGCCGGTCGAGCCCGAGGTCAGCAGGAATTTCGCGATGGTATCGGGGCCGATCCTGCCATGGACGTCGTCGAGATCGCTGCGGGTCGGCGTCGCCATGAGGTCGGCGAGCAGCGTGACGTCGCGGCCCGGCACGCGGCCATAGGAGGCCGCGATCTCGGTGCCGAGCGAGACATTGGCGGCGAGCGCATCGGCGAACTTGTCGGCATCCTCGGCGAAGACGAGGCCGGGCGTCAGCAGCTTCATCAGATAGGACAGCTTGCCGTAGTCCTTCGACACCAACGAATAGGCCGGCGATACCGGGCAGAACGGAATGCCGGCGTAGAACGCGCCGAACGCGACCAAGGCGTGGTCGATCGAGTTGCCGGAGAGGATCACGACCGGCCGCTCCGCCGACAGGCCGCGCGCAATCAGGCTCGAAGCGATGTGCCGGCTCGCGACGAGCAGCTCGGCGTAAGTGATCTTGCGCCAGCCGCGGCCGCCTTCGCGCTCCGCCATGAAGACGCGATCCGGCGTGGTCGCCGCCCAATGATGCAGGCGGTCGGTGAGGCGGACGGGATAGTCGCCGAGCGGCTGCTTCGGCCTGAGGTAGATCGTGCCGTCGTCGCGCCGTTCGATATTGACGGCGGGATCGCCGAACGAGATGGGCCGCAGCGGGAAAGCACTCGCGCCGCGCTCCATGCTGGAAGAGGACGGCTGCGCGCTCATGGCTTCGGCTTTACCTTTGCGGTCTTGTGCTCGAGGAATTCACGGATCCGGCGTTTTGCCTCCTTGTCGCTCTGCGCCACGGTCGCCATCAGCGATTCCATCAACAGACCGGTCTGCGGATTGGCCTCCGCGATCATCGGCAGCGCCTGAAGCACGGCGAAATTGGTCAGCGGCGCGTTGGAGGCAACCTTGGTCGCAAGCTCCATGGCCTTGCCGAGCGCGTTGCCGGCTTCCGTCACATATTGCGCGAAGCCGTAGGATGCGCCTTCGGTCGCGCTATAGACGCGCCCCGTCAGCATCATGTCCATCATCCGGGCGACGCCGATCAGCCGCGGCAGCCGCACCGAGCCGCCGCCGCCGACGAAGATGCCGCGTTGTCCTTCCGGCAGCGCGAAATAGGTCGAGGGCTCGGCGACGCGGATATGCGCCGAGCAGGCGAGTTCCAGCCCGCCGCCGATCACGGCGCCCTTCAGGGCCGCGATCACGGGCACGCGGCTGTACTGGATGCGGTCGAATACCCGGTGCCACATCTGGGAATGCAGCAGGCCGCCGGTCGCGTCATGCTCGGTCAGCTCGGAGAGGTCGAGGCCGGAGGAGAAATGGTCGCCGATGCCGTGGATGACGACGGCGCCGATGTCCTCGGGCAGGGACGCAAAACACTCGCCGATTTCCAGGATGATGCCGTCATTGAGCGCATTGCGCTTGGCCGGCCGGTTCAGACCCACGGTCAGAACCCGGTCCACCCTCTCGATCCGGAGTAGCCCGGAGCCACCCGCGGCAGCGGTCTCGGCGTTTCCCTGTGTCATTTGCGTCCTTGTCAGAATAGTTATGTTGTATAACGAATTCTGGGGGAGTCAAGGTCAAGGAGGGCAGGACGATATCAACCCCAGGCAGGGATCGGTTGCCGGGGTCTGACGCCGCGGCCAGAGGCTCGGGGCGTTTTGACGCGCTGCTGCTGCCTCCCCCTCCGTCATTGCGAGCGCAGCGAAGCAATCCAGAATCTTTCCACGGAGGGACTCTGGATTGCTTCGCTGCGCTCGCAATGACGAGGTAGTAGCTCTTACAGCACCTGATGCACGTCGATCACGACGCGGTCCGCGTGCCGCGCCGCGGAGCCGACGAAAATGTGCTCCATCAACCAGCGATACTTCTCGTGCCCGGTCTCGAACTTCGGCACGGTGCGGAAATAGATGAGTTTGGGATCGACCGGCTCGCCGCGCTTGAGTTTCTGCAGCAGCTCGACCGGGCCAAAGCGCATGCCCTTGTTCTCGACATAGACCACGGCGCCGTCGTCGGTCTCGAAGGCGTATTTCGCTTCGAGATCGATCAGCTCGTTGGGGCGGATGGTCTGGAAGTCGGCGCCGAACGGCAGCACCTTGCCTGATATCGCACCTTTCACCTCGCCGCCGATGATCGGGATGATGCGACGAACGCCGATCCCGGTCTCGCCGGCGGTGACGACGTCGCCGATGCGCGCGGTGATGGTGAAGGCGTATTTGGTCTGGAGGGTGGGTGTGGTCATCGCGTCGCCTCTCAATTCGCCATCATCCGGGTTGGCAGCCAAGTCGCCAGCAGCGGGAAGGCGATCAGGATCACGAGGCGGATGAGGTCGGTTGCCACAAACGGGATCACGCCCCTGAAGATGGTGGTGAAGGAGACGTCCTTCACCACGCTTTTTATGACGAAGACGTTCATGCCGACCGGCGGATGGATCAGGCCGAGCTCGACGGTCATGACGATGATGACGCCAAACCAGATCGGGTCGAAGCCGAGATGCATGATGACGGGGAAGATGATCGGCACGGTCAGGATGATCATCGCCATGGCGTCCATCAGGCAGCCGAGCACGAGATACATCACCATGATCAGCGCCAGCACGCCGTAGGGGCCGAGGCCGAGGCCAGTGAGGAATTCCGTGACCTTCTGCGGCGTCTGCGTCATCGTCAGGAAATAGCCGAAGATCAGGGCGCCGATCAGCACGGTGAACACGGCGGCCGCGGTGCGGGTTGCCTGCAGCAGAGAGGCCAGCACCTTCTCGCGATCGAGACGGCCGGTCAGCACGCCGATGATGAAGGCGCCGGTGGCGCCGACGCCGCCGGCTTCGGTCGGGGTGAAGCGCGGCAGGAAGGGCAGGCCGTAGAGGCCGCCGATCACGAATATGAACAGCAGCACCGGCGCCCAGATGTCCTTCAGCCCGGCGAAGCGTTCGCGCCACGACGTCGCCTTGCCCTTGGGCAGGAAATCGGGACGGAAATAGCCGATCAGGAAAATCGTGATCATGTACATGCTCATCGCCAGAAGGCCGGGAATGATGCCGGCGATGAACAGCTTTCCGATATCCTGCTCGGTGATGATGCCGTAGACCGCGAGCACGGTGGACGGCGGCAGCATCGCGCCCAGCGTGCCGCCGGCCGCGATCACGCCGGTGGCGAAGGATTGCGGATAGCCGAACCGGCGCATCTCGGGATAGGCGACGGCGGAGAAGGTCGCGGCGGTCGCGACCGAGGAGCCGCAGATCGCGGCAAAGCCGCCGCAGGCGCCGACGGTGGCGATGCCGAGCCCGCCGCGCAAATGGCCGACAAAGCCGTTGGCGGCGCGGAACAGCTCGCGGCTCATGCCGGAATTGCTGACGAATGAGCCCATCAGCAGGAACATCGGGATCACGCCGAAGGTGTAATCGGTCACCGTCCGCATGGTGACCTGGCCCACCATCTTCAGGGCCGGCGTCGAACCGACGAGGTAGCTGAAGCCGGTCACGCCGACGAGGCCCATCGCCATGCCGACGGGCACGCGCAGCAGCATCAGGGCGAACAGGGATACGAAGCCGATGACGGCGACGGCGTCGGTACTCATCGTCACTCCGTCACCTTGATCTTCGGTTCTTGCATGTCTTCGGGGTGAAAGATCAGCCGGTACGTGCGGATCGCGATCAGCAGCACGGCGCAGACGTCGCCGATCCAGGCGACGAGGAAGAATGGCCAGGTCGGCATGTGCAGGTCGAAGGTCTGGACATTGTCGTTGTAGGTCAGCCGGACCTTGTCGAACAGCGTCCAGGTCTGCACCGTCACGACGAACAGCAGCACCAGCGTCGCGAACACGTCGATCATGCGCTGGTAGCGCGGCCCGACATTGGCCCAGATCAGGTCCACGGTGATGTGGGTGCCGCGATAGGAGGTCGCGGCGATGCCCCAGAAGATGAGGATGCCGAGCAGCATGCGGCCGATGTCGAAGCTGTCGGGAATCGAATAGTTCAGCGTGTTGCGCAGCAGCACCGACAGGAAGATGTCGAGCGCGACGATGCCGACGAAGCCGGCCGCGATCCATTCGATCGAGTCGATCACGCGATCCATCCAGGAGCGCTTCATGAGGAAGAATCCTATCCAGTCCAGCGAAGCCGGTTCAGGTTTTCCGCGAGGGAGACGCGCTCCCTCCCCCGCTTGCGGGGGAGCGTTGGGGAGAGGGTGCTTCTGCAAATCGAGAGCCCCCAAGAGGAGAGAGCCCTCACCCGCGCCTTCGGCGCGACCTCTCCCGCGAACGGGAGAGGTGCAGCAAGCGTCTGATCGGCCGCGGCGTCACTCCGCCAGTGCGTTGTACTTCTTCAGCGAGGCCTTGAGGTCCGCGAGCGCGGCATCCGGATCGGCGCCGGCCTTCTTGGCGCCTTCGCTCCAGGTCTTCACCAAGGGCTCGGCGGCCTTCTTCCAGGCGGCTGTCTGCTCGGCCGTCAGCTTGTAGACCTCGTGGCTGGATTCCGCTTTCACCTTGGCGATGCCGGCATCCTCGAACTTGCCCCAGTGCTCGCCGACGACGCCTGCCATCTCGACCGAGCAGTTCTTGTCGATCGCGGCCTTCTGCTTGTCGGACATCGCATTGTACTTGTCCTTGTTGATCACGAACACGAAGGTCGTGGTGTAGAGCGGCGCCTCCATGTCGTACTTGGTCACCTTGTCGATGCCGAACAGTACCAGCGAGCCCCAGGGGAAGGTGACGCCGTCGGCGACGCCGCGCTCGATGATGTCGCGCACTTCCGGCGCCGAGGATTGCACGTTGGTGCCGCCGAGCGAAGTGACGAAGTTCGCCATGGTGGCGTGCGCCGGGCGGATCTTCATGCCCTTCACGTCTTCGGGCATCACGATCTTCTTGGTCTTGGAATGGAAGGACGAGGGCGAGTGGACGAAGGCGAGACAGTATTTGACGTCCTTCATCTCCTTCTCGGCATGTTTGCGATACCAGGCGTCCAGGCCCATCGAGCCGCCCTTGGCGTCCGAGATCAGGAACGGCAGCTCGCCGGCGCCGATGATCGGGAAGCGGCCGGGCTGATAACCGGGATTGACGTAGGTGACGTCGGCGATGCCGTCGCGCGCCATGTCGTAATGGTCGAACGCCTTGCCGAGCTGCTGGGCCGGAAAAACCTTGCCCTTGATGGTGCCGCCGGAATCCTTCTCCACCGCCGCGGCCCAGTCTTCCAGCGACTTCTGCAGCGGATGTGAAGCCGGTACCCAGTGCGAGATCTTCAGATCGAAGGTCTTGTCCTGCGCCAAGGCAGGCGTCACGCTCGCGGCCAGCAGCAATGCCAGACAGGCTCTTCTCATCACGCGTCTCTCCCTGTTGTCGACGGCGGGCTTCGACGGCCCGGTCTGATTAATTAACATGTTATCTAGATGGCGGACGGGTTCAAGCCGGAATTGGCGCGCATCCACCGTCAGCCCTGTTGCATGGACTTGTCGCCTTCGCGGCGACCGCGCTCCCCTTTTGCCCAACGATTATATGGTATAATTATCCTGAGCATCTTGAAGCGACAAGCAGGCCGCTACGAAAGCCTACAGGATCGGGAGGAGCAAGTATTGCGGACAAAAGTCGCAATCATCGGGGCCGGGCCGGCCGGATTGTTGCTTGGGCAACTGCTGCACGCTTACGGCATCGACAATGTCATTCTGGAGCGGCAGAGCCCGGACTACGTGCTCGGCCGTATCCGCGCCGGCCTGCTGGAGGAGGGAACCGTCGCGCTGCTCGACCAGGTCGGGGCGGGCACCCGGGCGCATGCCGAGGGTCTGGTGCACGAGGGCATCGAGCTCGCATTTTCCGGGCGCCGTCATCGCATCGACATGAAGGGTGCGACCGGCAAGACGGTCATGATCTACGGGCAGACCGAGGTCACGCTCGATCTGATGAATGCGCGCAAGACCACCGGTCTCGTCTCGGTCTATGAGGCCAAAGACGTCCAGGTGCACGATTTCGACGGCAGTCACCCGCGCGTAACTTACGTCAAGGACGGCGTCACCCACACGCTCGATTGCGACTTCATCGCCGGCTGCGACGGTTTCCACGGCGTCAGCCGGGCCAGTGTTCCGGCCTCTGCGATCGAGGAGTTCGAGCGGGTCTATCCGTTCGGCTGGCTCGGCATTCTCTCGGACACGCCGCCGGTCAGCCACGAGCTGATCTACTCCAACCACGCCCGCGGCTTTGCGCTCTGCACGATGCGCTCGACCAGGCGCAGCCGCTATTACGTGCAATGTTCGCTCGACGACCATGTCGACCAATGGCCGGACGACCGCTTCTGGGACGAATTGAAGCGCCGGCTGGATCAGGAGGCGGCCGACAGCCTCGTCACGGGCCCCTCGATCGAGAAGAGCATCGCGCCGCTACGCAGCTTCGTCGCCGAGCCGATGCGCTTCGGCAGGATGTTCCTGTGCGGCGACGCCGCCCACATCGTGCCGCCGACCGGCGCCAAGGGCCTCAACCTCGCCGCCAGCGACGCGCATTATCTGGCGGGCGCGCTGCGCGAATTCTACGACGAGAAGTCCAGCGCCGGCATCGACGCCTATTCCGGCAAGGCGCTGGCCCGGGTCTGGAAAGCGGTGCGCTTCTCCTGGTGGATGACCTCGATGCTGCACAAATTCCCCGACACCGGCAGCATCGGCGCGCGCATCCAGCTCGCCGAGCTTGATTACGTCACCCAGTCGCAGGCGGCCATGACGTCGCTCTCGGAGAATTACGTCGGGCTGCCGTTTTAAGGACGGTGCCGTAGGGTGGGCAAAGCGTAAGCGTGCCCACCAATTTTCTCAATTGTGCAGAGATCGTGGGCACGGCGCTACGCGCCTTTGACCACCCTACGCGATCTGTGCCCTCGCGCGTTTCAAACACGCGCGCAAATCCCGTTTGAAACTTTGTAATTGATGCGCCCACCGCGTCCGTCGTGTTGAATGTTGCCGACACGCAACGCGAGACAGCCATGACCCTCACCGACATCCCCGCCGGCTTCGAGCCGCATTTCCGCAAGGCGCCGCTCACCGATCCCTGGGAGCCGCTTTACTCCAAGAAGACCGGGAAAGGCGTCACCGTGGGATTGCGGCTGGCGACGCCGCACACCAACGCGCGCGGGCTGATCCATGGCGGGTTGATTGCCGCGCTGGCCGATGCCGCCATGGGCTATAGCTGTGCCCAGGCGACGGGCTGGTCGACCTCGTTGGTCACCATCTCGCTGTCGGTCGACTATGCCGGGGCCGCCGAGATCGGCCAATGGCTCGCTGTCGAGGGCGAGGCGATCAAGACCGGCACCACAGTCTGTTTCGCGCAATGCCTGGCGAAAGCCGACGATGCCGTGATCGCGCGGGCGAGCGGGACGTTCCGCGTGGTGCCGAAGAAGGGGTGATACTCTCCGTGTCCCGGACGCGCTGCAGCGTGCAACGCTGCTGCGCAGAGCCGGGACCCATACTCGCATGGGACCGTACTGCTTTCTGGAGCCCGGCTCTGCGGAGCGGCACTTCGCGCCGCACCGCGTCCGGGACACGCGACCTACCCAAACCTCCATTCCGCCGTCTCTACCACGAGATCGATCAACGCGCGCACCTTGGCCGAGAGCAGGCGCGAGGTCGGGTAGACGATGTGGATCGGCAGCGCCGGCTGCTCGTATGCCGCCAGCACGATCTTCAGCCGCCCGCGCTTCAGCCCCTCCGCGGCCTGATAGGCCAGCACCCGTGTCACGCCGCCGCCGGCCTCGGCATATTGCAGGGCGGCGTCGGCGCTGTTGCTGGTGAAGCGCGGCGCGACCGTCACCTCGATGTCGCGGCCGTCCTGCATGAAATGCCAGCTCGCGGACGGGCCGAACTGGATGGTCTGGTGCTCGCGCAGCGCCTCCGGCGTCCTCGGCTCGCCATGGCGCTTGAGATAGGCGGGCGCGGCCACCACGATCCGCCGCATCTCGCCGACCTGACGCGCCACCAGCGAGGAATCGGCGAGGTGGCCGATGCGCACCGCGGCGTCGACGGCGTCCTCGACCAGGTTGACGAGATGGTCGGAGAGCCGCAATTCGCAGGCAACCTCGGGATAGCGCTTGAGATAGGCGGTCATGACCGGCCCGACATGCAGCCGGCCGAAGCCGACCGGGGCCGAGACCACCAGCCGCCCGCTCGGCCGGTTGCGCTCCTCCCGCGCGGAGCCGTCGGCTTCCTCGACATCGGCGAGGATCCGCCGCGCCCGCTCCAGATAGCGCGTGCCGACATCGGTCAGCGTCACCTGCCGCGTGGTCCGCTGCAGCAGCCGCGCGCCGAGATGCTCCTCCAGCGCCGCGATCAGCCGCGTCACCGCCGAGGGTGACAGCCGCAGCTTGCGCGCCGCCGGCGCAAAGCCGCCGAGATCGGCGACGGTGACGAAGACATGCATGGCTTCGAGGCGGTCCATGGGATTATTGCATATATTGCAATGATGAAGTGTCAAGTGGATCGATTGTTTGGGCCTTTGGAAGGTCCATCTTGACCCGTGACAGACGCACCGATGCGCCGGAAATCCAGGAGTTATCCCGATGACGGCAACCCACACCTATGCCAGCGACGTCGCCTTTTCGCCGGCGGTGAAATCGATCCAGACCCGAAAGGGATCGCGCGAGGGCTATGCCCATGCCGAGCAGCGAGGATGGCGCACCGAGGTCGACGAGAACCTCGCCGCGTTCCTCGCCGACGCCAGCAGTTTCTATTTCGCCACTGCATCGGCCGACGGCCAGCCCTATATCCAGCACCGCGGCGGTCCGAAGGGATTCCTGAAGGTCTTGGACAAGCAGACGCTGGCCTTCACCGACTACGCCGGCAACCGGCAATACATCACGCAGGGAAACCTCTCGGAGAATCCCAAGGCCTACATCTTCGTGATGGACTACGCCCATCGCCGCCGGGTGAAGATCTGGGGCGAGGCGCGCGTCGTCGAGGACGACGAGGCGCTGACGGCCTCGTTGATGCCGAAGGGTTACCGCGCCCGGCCGGAGCAGGTGATCCTGTTCAGGATCGCGGCCTGGGACTCCAACTGCCCGCAGCACATCCCGCAGAAGTTCGACGCGCCCGATGTCGCAGCCGCGCTCGCGGCGCGAGATGCGAGGATCGCAGAGCTGGAAGCGGAGGTTGCGGCGCTACGGGGGAAGAAGGGGGCGGGTTGAGGCTGACCTCTGCAGTTCTCACGCTCCGGTGTCATGCCCCGCGAAGGCGGGGCATCCAGTACGCCGAGGCGTGTCGATCAATCACTAACGCCGCCGCGTACTGGATCGCCCGCCTTCGCGGGCGATGACAGTGAGTGCGTCGGGGCGCCTTGATCTAAATCGCGCTCGCGCCTTCGTGCTGGAAGCCGAGATAGCTCGCCGCCACCCGCTCGTTCGCGGCAATGTCGCTGGCCTTGCCGCTGAGCACGAACTCGCCGAGCTCCATCACGTAAGCCTGGTCCGCGATCTTCAGCGCCGCCTGCGCGTTCTGCTCGACCAGCAGCACGGAGACGCCGGCGGCGCGGAGCTCGGCGACGATACGGAAGATGTCGGCGACGATGATCGGGGCGAGGCCGAGGCTCGGCTCGTCCAGCATCAGCAGCTTCGGCTCGCCCATCAGGGCGCGGCCCATCGCGAGCATCTGCTGCTCGCCGCCCGAGAGCGTGCCGGCGAGCTGCTTGCGCCGCTCCTTGAGCCGCGGAAACAGCGTGTAGACCCGCTCCATCGAGGCCCTCGCCTTGGACCTCTCGATACGGAAGGCGCCAAGCTCGAGATTGTCCTCGACATTCATGGTCACGAACAATTCGCGGTGCTCGGGAACGAGGCCTAGCCCCATCGCGACGCGGTCCTCGATGTCGAGCCGGGCGAGATCCTCACCCGCAAAGACGACGCGGCCTTTCAGCGGCAGGATGCCCATGATGGCGGACAGCAGCGTGGTCTTGCCGGCACCGTTGGCGCCGACGATGGTGACGATCTGGTTGGCCCCGACCTCGAGCGAGACCGAGCGCACTGCCTCGACCTTGCCGTAGGCGACATGGGCGTCGGTGACGGACAACAGCGCGCTCATGCCGCCACTCCGAGATAGGCCTTGATCACTTCGGGATTGGTCTTGATCGTGGCGGGGGTGCCCTCGGCGATCTTGGTGCCGAAATCGAGCACCACGATGCGGTCGGCAAGGTTCATGACGAAGCCCATGTCGTGCTCGACCAGAAGCACGCTCATGCCGCCGTCGCGCAAGTCACGCAGCAGCGTCGCCAGCCGCTGCTTCTCCATGTGGCGCAGGCCTGCGGCGGGCTCGTCGAGCAGCAGCAGCATCGGATCGACGCAGAGCGCCCGCGCGATCTCGACGATGCGCTGCTGTCCCAGCGACAGCGAGCCTGCGAGCTGGTGCATCTGCTCGGTGAGGCCGACGCGCTCGATCTGGCGGGCGGCCTCCGCAAGCAGCTTTGCCTCGTCGGCGCGATCGAGCCGCAGCATCGAGGAGATCGGCCCGGAATGGCCGCGCAGATGCGCGCCGATCGCGACGTTCTCCAGCACGGTCATGTCGGGGACGAGCTTCACGTGCTGGAAGGTCCTGCTGATGCCGAGCTTGACGATCTCCTGCGGCGGCGCGTTGTCGACCTTCTTGCCGAGCACCGAGATCGAGCCTGACGTCGCCGACAGCACGCCGGTGATCAGGTTGAAGGTCGTGCTCTTGCCGGCGCCGTTCGGGCCGATCAGCGCGACGATCTCGCGGGCCTGGACGTCGAACGAGACGTTGTTGACCGCGACCACGCCGCCGAACTGTTTCCGTGCCTTGTCGACCTGGAGCAGGACGCCGGACTCGCCGGCCGCACGGGCGCGATGTTCCAGCTTCTGCGAGGTGTCGGGCTTCCTGCCGCTCGTGCGCTCCGGCAGGAACGACATCAGCCAGGGCCAGAGACCGCCGGGCGCGAGCTGCAGCAGCGCCACCAGCATGATGCCGAATACGATGGTCTCGACCTGGCCGGAGCCCGGCAGGATCAGCGGCAGATAGCTTTGCAGCACCTCCTTCAGGACCACGACGATCGCGGCGCCCAGAACGCCGCCCCAGACGTAGCCGGCGCCGCCGACCACGGCGATGAAGAGATATTCGATGCCCATATGCGCGCCGAACGGGGTCGGGTTCACCGCGCGCTGGAGATGGGCGTAGAGCCATCCCGAGAGGCCGGCGAGCACCGCTGCATGGATGAACACCAGCAGCTTGGCGCGCGGCGTGTGCACGCCGAAGGCTTCCGCCGCGACATGGCCGCGCCTGAGCGCGCGGATGGCACGGCCGGTGCGGGAGTCCAGCAGATTCATCGTCAGCAGTGCCGAAATGATCACGGCGATCCAGATCGCGTAATAGATCGAGCCGGGCGAGAGCATCTTGAAGGTGCCGATCGACAGCGGCGGGATCGCCGAGATGCCGTCGTTCCGTCCCAGGAATTCCAGCTTGCTGAATAGATAGAACAGGCCGAGCCCCCAGGCGATCGTGCCGAGCGGCAGATAATGGCCGGACAGGCGGACGGTGATCAGGCCGAGCAGCACCGCGAACAGACCGCTGACGAGGAGCGAGAGCGGCAGCGTCAGCCATGGCGACACGCCGTAGGCCGTCGACAGCACCGCGGTGGTGTAGGCCCCGAAGCCGACGAAGGCGGCTTGGCCGAACGAGGTGAGACCGCCGACGCCGGTCAGCAGCACGAGGCCCATCGCGACCAGGGCGGCGAGGCCGATATTGTCGAGCAGCACGATCCAGAATGGGGGCATTCCCGGGACGAACGGGATCGCCGCCATCACGAGCGCGAAGACAATGATGGGAAGCCGGCTCTGCATCTTGGCCTCAGTCCTTCTCTTCCTCGACCGCCGGCGCGGCGAGCGAGCGCAGCAGCAGCACGGGGATCAAGAGCATGAAAACGATCACTTCCTTGTAGTTGGAGGCATAGAAGGACGAGAACGCCTCGACGATGCCGACCACCAGCGCCGCGACGGCGGTCAAGGGGTAGCTGACGAGACCGCCGATGATCGCGGCGACGAAGCCCTTCAGGCCGATCAGGAAGCCGGAGTCGTAATAGAGCGTCGTGATCGGCACGATCATGATGCCCGACAGCGCACCGATGACGGAGGCCAGCAGGAAAGCGATCTGCCCCGACAAGGTGGTGCGGATGCCGGCGAGCCGCGCCCCGAGACGGTTCACGGCGGTCGCGCGCAGCGCCTTGCCGTAGAGCGTCAGGCCGAAGAACAGCCAGAGCCCGACGATGAAGGCGACGGTGATGGCGTAGACGGTGATGCTCTGGCCGGTGAAGCGCAACGCGCCGGCGGTAAAGGCGCCGGACAGCACGGCCGGTCCGCGCTGACCTTCGGCGCCGAAGAACAGAAGGCCGAGGCCCTGCAGCGCGAGGTGGACGCCCACGGAGGCGATCAGCAACACTAGCACCGAGGTGTGCGCCAGCGGCTGGAACGCGATCCGGTAGAGATAAAGGCCGATCATCGCGACGATCACCAGCGACAGCGCGATGCAGATTGCGACCGGCGGCTTCTGGGCGGCGAAGTACACGGTCAGCGCCAGCACGATGGAAGGCAGCACGATGTTCGTGATGAGGCTGCGCACGACCAGCCGCCCGTGCAGCGCCTTGCGCGCCACGAACAGGTCGAAGGCGAAGGCACCGATGCCGAGCGCCAGCGCGAGCTTGGCCGTCCCCGGCATCTGGCCGGCGGCCAGCGAGGCATAGGTCAGCGCACCGTAGGTGACGAATTCGCCCTGGGGGATGAGGATGACGCGGGTGACGGCGAATACCAGCACCAGCGCCAGGCCGAGCAGCGCATAGATCGCGCCATTGGTGATGCCGTCCTGCACCAGGAACAGCATGATTGTGGTATTCAAGACCGGACGCTCCCCTCATATTACGAACCGGTCCGCTCGATTGCGGTGGACGGTCCGCTCACAGCCGTTGAAACACGCATGCGATATTTGATATGGTCCATAACAATTATCAAATATAACATCAAGGGTGGGGAACGACCCGTCCCGAATTTAACGGGATTACGAGCACGAGGCGATGACCGTTTCCAAGGCCGTTGAAAAGTCCGCTGAAAAGACCTCCGAAAAGCCGGCCGATCCGGCCAAGGGCCGCAAGGACGCGGTCGAATCGCAGGGGCAGGGGGCCGCCGAGGCACTCCAGCTCGGCGGGCTTTCCGAGCAGCTGGGCTATGTCTTGAAGCGGGCGCAGCTCAAGGTGTTCGAGAATTTCCTGCGCTGCATGGCTTCGCTCCAGCTCACGCCGGCGCAGTTCTCGGTGCTGCTGCTGGTCGAGAAAAATCCCGGCCGTAACCAGACCGAGATCGCATCCACCCTCGGCATCCTCAGGCCGAACTTCGTGGCGATGCTCGACAACCTCGAGAGCCGCGACCTCTGCGCGCGGATCCGCTCCACCAACGACCGCCGCTCGCACATCCTGGTGCTGACCGACAAGGGCAAGGCCGTGCTGGCCCGCGCCAAGAAGCTGGTCGCCACCAAGCACGAGGCCCGGCTGAACGATCTGCTCGGGCAAAGCAACCGCGAAGCGCTGATCGCGATGCTCTCGAAGATCGCCAACGAGTTTTGAGGCGGGCGGTCACTCCTCAAGTGCGCGAGAGCGCCCCTGGAATCTTTCGGCGCATTTCCGTGGTTGCCATGCCACCGGCTTTATTGGCCTCCGGCACGGGCGTCCGCGTCCCCTCGACCGGATATGACGCGCTGCATATATAAAATGATGCTTGAAACATCATTTCATGGGCCATAAGCTCGGCAAATCAATCATTGTAGCCGCCACGGACATTCTGCCCCGTGATCACCGCCGCGCAGCTTCGAGCCGCCCGTGCCTTGCTCAGGATCGATCAGCGCGAACTCGCGCAGCGCTGTTCGCTGTCGCTGCCGACGATCCAGCGCATGGAGGCCTCCGAAGGGGTGATCCGCGGCAATGTCGATTCCCTGGTGAAGCTGGTTGAGGCGCTGTCGGTTGCCGGCATCGAGCTGATCGCCGAGGGAGCGGTGTCAACCGCCGGGGGCCGCGGGGTGCGGTTGAGATCTCCACCTCCCGGCGCGGACGACAAGCCATGATCGAGGCCCCGCCATGATCGCCGTCGCGCTATGGTCGGTGGCGGCTCTGCTGGCGCTGGCGCCTGCGGGAATCCTGCTGTCGACGCACCGGCGCGGCTCGATCATCCTTTACGGCGGCTGCCTGATCGCGACAGCGACGCTCTGCGTCACGGCGCTGTCCGGTCTGCTCCATTCCCCTCAGCCGGCGCCGAGCGCGGTGCTGCCGATCGGCCTGCCCTGGCTCGGTGCTCATTTCCGGCTCGATGCGCTGTCCGCCTTCTTCCTCGTCGTCGTCAATCTCGGCGGCGTCGCGGCGAGCCTGTTCGCGCTCGGTTACTCCAGGCACGAGGACTCCTCCGGCCGCGTGCTGCCGTTCTATCCCGCCTACCTCGCAGCGATGAACGTCGTCGTGCTGGCAAACGATGCCTTCAGCTTCCTGGTCGCCTGGGAATTCATGTCGCTGACCTCCTGGGCGATGGTCGTGTCGCATCACCGGGACCCGGAGAATGTCCGCGCCGGCTTCGTCTATATCCTGATGGCAAGTTTCGGCACGCTGGCGCTGCTGCTCGCCTTCGGCCTGCTCGCGAGCGACGCCGGTTACGATTTCGATGCGATCCGAGCCTCGCATCCTTCCGCTACGCTGACCGGCACGGTCATCATCCTCGTGCTGCTGGGCGCCGGTTCCAAGGCCGGCCTGGTGCCGCTGCATGCCTGGCTGCCGCTCGCCCATCCCGCCGCGCCCAGCCACGTCTCCGCGCTCATGAGCGGCGTCATGACCAAGGTCGCCGTCTACGGCTTCGTGCGCATCGTCTTTGATCTCGTGCCCGAACCGGTGTGGTGGTGGAGCATGGTGGTGCTGCTGGTCGGCGCTCCGACGGCGACGCTCGGCGTGCTCTATGCGCTGATGCAGCGCGACATCAAGCGCGTGCTCGCCTATTCCACGATCGAGAACATCGGCATCATCTTCACCGGCCTCGGGCTGGCGCTGGCTTTCAAGGCGGAAGGGCTCGACTGGGTGGCGGCGCTCGCCTTCACCGCGGCGATGCTGCACGTCTTCAATCATGCGCTGTTCAAGAGCCTGTTGTTCTTCGGCGCCGGCGCGGTGCTGGGAGCGACCGGCGAGCGCGACATGGAGAAGCTCGGCGGACTGATCCATCGCATGCCGAAGACGGCGTTCGCGGTGCTAGTCGGCTGCGTCGCGATCTCGGCATTGCCGCCGTTCAACGGCTTCGTTTCGGAATGGCTGACCTTTCAGGCGATCCTGCTTTCGCCGCAACTGCCCTCCTGGGGCCTCAAGCTCGTCATCCCGGCGGTCGGAGGTCTGCTGGCGCTCGCGGCCGCCTTTGCCGCAGCCTGCTTCGTCAAGCTCTATGGCATCAGCTTCCTCGGTCGGCCGCGTTCGGATGTCGCGGCGGCGGCGCACGAGACCGACCGCTTCTCGCTGACCGCGATGTTCGGGCTTGCCGCCCTCTGCCTCATTGCCGGAATCCTGCCGGGACTGTTCATCGACGTACTGGCGCCGGTGAGCAAGGATATGGTCGGCAACGTGATGCCGCATCAGGTCGGGTTGCAATGGCTCACCATCGTGCCGATCGCGGAAAGCCGCAGTTCCTATAACGGCCTTCTGGTGTTCCTGTTCGTGGCACTGTGCGGCACGGCGGCGGCGTCAGCCATTCACCGTCTCGCCTCCGACCGCGTACGCCGCGCGCCGGCCTGGGATTGCGGCTATCCCGACGCGGATCCGGCGATCCAGTACTCGGCCTCCAGCTTCTCGCAGCCGATCCGCCGCGTGTTCGGCAGCGTCATCTTTGGCGCACGCGAGATCGGCGAGATGCCGCCGCCGTCCTCGCCGCTTCCCGCGCGGCTCACGGTCGAACTGCACGATCTGATCTGGGAGGGGCTGTACGCGCCGGTCGCGAAGGCCATCGGCTATGCGACGGACCGCATCAATATCCTGCAGTTCTTCAGCATCCGCCGCTACCTGACGCTGGTGTTCGTGGCGCTGATCGTGCTGTTGCTGGTGGTGGCCCTATGAGCGGGCTGCGCGACATCCTCTCCCAGGGCGCGCAGATGTCGCTGGTGCTGGGACTCGCGCCACTGCTGACGGGATTCGTGCGGAAGGTGAAAGCACGGCTGCTACGCCGGCGCGGGCCGCCGCTGCTCCAACCTTATCGCGACCTCATCCGCCTGATGCGCAAGGACGTCGTGCTCGCGGACAACGCATCCTGGCTGTTCCGCGTCATTCCCTACCTGATGTTCGCGGGCACCTGGGTCGCCGCGTCGCTGGTGCCGACCTTCGGCAATGGTCTGTTGTTCTCCTGGACCGCCGATCTCATCGCCATCACTGCGCTGCTCGGCAGCGCCCGTTTCTTCCAGGCGCTCGCCGGCATGGATGTCGGAACCGCCTTCGGCGGCATCGGCTCCAGCCGTGAGGTGATGATCGCCTCCCTCGCCGAGCCCGCGATGCTGATCACCGCGTTCTCGGTCGCAATGATCGCCGGCTCGACGCAGCTTTCCACGGTAGCCGAGTTCATGGGCTCGGACGCGGTCGGCCTGCGTGTGTCGTTGGGGATGGCGTTCGTGGCGCTGACCATCGTGGCGCTGGCGGAGAATGCCCGCATCCCGGTCGATAACCCCGCCACCCATCTCGAGCTCACCATGGTGCACGAGGCCATGGTGCTGGAATATTCAGGGCGGCATCTCGCGCTGATCGACTTGTCCTCGCAGCTCAAGCTTCTGCTCTATGTCTCGCTGATCGCCTGCGTGTTCCTGCCATGGGGCACGGCGACCGCGGATGCGAGCCTTGCAAGGCTCGCATCCGGCGCGCTGGTCTATCTCGGCAAGCTCATGGCCCTCGGCTTCCTGCTTGCGCTGTTCGAGACCGCGATCGCCAAGATGCGCGTGTTCCGGATTCCGGAGTTCCTGGGTGCGGCGCTGATGCTGGCATTGCTTGCCACGCTGTTGCGCTTCGTGTCGGGGAGCCTCTGAGATGAGCAGCCTGCAATTCGACATCGCCCATCTGCTCGCCGGCTCCCTCGTGCTGGCGAGCTTCATGATGCTCTACCAGGATCGGCTCTATGCGCTGCTCAACGTCTATGCGCTGCATGCCGGCGTGCTGGCGCTGTCGGTGGGCTGGCAGGCCTATGTGCAGCACGCGCCGCATCTCTATATCACGGCGCTGATCGCGCTGGTCTTCAAGGCCATCATCATCCCCGTGGCGCTGCACCGGATCATCAAGCGGCTCGGGATCCACCGCGAGATCGAGAACGTGATCGGCATCGGGCTGACGATGATGGCCGGGATCGGCCTCGTCGCGCTGTCGATGGTGGTGATGTTGCGGGTGACGCCGGGCGCCGACGCGCTTGCGCGCGAGGACCTCGCCTTCGCGCTGTCGGTGGTGCTACTGGGGCTCTTGATCATGGTTACGCGACGCAACGCCGTGAGCCAGGTCGTCGGCTTCATGTCGCTGGAGAACGGGCTGGTGCTGGCGGCAACCGGCGCCAAGGGCATGCCGCTGGTGGTCGAGATCAGCGTCGCCTTCTCGGTGCTGATCGCCTTCATCGTGATCGGGATATTCCTGTTCCGCATCCGCGAGCGCTTCGACAGCGTGGACGTACAGGCGCTCGATCGCTTCCGGGGAGAGCGGCGATGACGATCGATGCGCTCGGTGCGATCCTGCTGATCCCGTCCGTCTCCGCCGCTCTGCTCGCGGTTCTGCCCGGCTACATGCTGGCGGCGAAGCTCAACATCGTCGCGGCGCTCGCGACCTTCCTCACTTCGGTGTCCCTGTTCGTGATCGAGCCGACGTCCGGGCAATATCTGCTGCTCGACGACCTCAACAAGGTCTTCATCGTTCTGACGACCTTCATCGGCTTCACGACATCGGTCTTCAGCGCGAGCTACATTAACCACGAGATCGAGATCGGGCGGCTGACGCCGGCCTTCCTGCGCTTCTATCACGCGATGTATCAGATGCTGATGTTCGCGATGAACCTCGCGCTGGTCGCCAACAATATCGGCCTGATGTGGGTCGCGGTCGAGGTGGCGACGCTGACGACCGTGCTGATGGTCGGTATCTACCGCACCCATGAGGCGCTGGAAGCCGCATGGAAATACTTCATCCTCGGCAGCGTCGGCATCGCGCTGGCGCTGTTCGGCACCATCCTGGTCTATATGGCGGCGCGCCCGGCGGTGGGCGAGGGGCTCGACGGCATGGTGTGGACGGTGCTGGTGAAGCACGCCGCACAGTTCGATCCGGCGTTGCTCAACGTCGCCTTCGTCTTCCTCCTGCTTGGCTACGGCACCAAGGTCGGCCTGGCGCCGTTGCACGCCTGGCTGCCGGATGCGCATGCGGAGGGCCCGACGCCGATCTCGGCGGTGCTGTCAGGTCTGCTGCTCAATGTCGCGCTCTATGCGCTGCTGCGATTCAAGATGATGCTCGCGGTCAACTCCGAGGCGATCACGCCGGGTCCGCTGATGGTGACCATGGGCCTGACCTCGGTGATCTTCGCCGCGCTGATGCTGTACCGTCGACGCGACATCAAGCGGATGTTCGCCTATTCCTCGATCGAGCATATGGGCATCATCGTCTTCGCCTTCGGCATGGGCGGCCCGCTCGCCAATTTCGCGGCCCTGTTGCACATGGCCATGCATTCGCTGACCAAGTCGGCGATCTTCTTCGCCGTCGGCCATATCGCGCAGGTCAAGGGCACACAGAAGATCGCCGATATCGGCGGCCTCACGACGACCAACCCCGTGCTCGGCTGGGGCCTGATGCTCGGCGTGGTCGCCATCGTCGGGCTGCCGCCGTTCGGCATCTTCATGAGCGAGTTTCTGGTGGTGAGCTCGACATTCGCACGCGCGCCCTGGCTGACGGTGATCCTGGTGCTCGGCATCATCATCGCGCTGGGCGGGCTTTTCCTGCGGGTCGGCGTGGTGATGTTCGGCGAGCCCAAGGGCAAGACCGCCCCCGCTGAAGCCTCCTACGTGCCGATGTTCACGCACCTCGGATTGGTGCTGATGGCCGGCATCTATCTGCCGCCGGTGCTGGTCACCGGCTTCCAGAACGTCGCGAAGCTGCTGGGATAGGCGATGGGCATCCTCGACAGCATCCCCCATGTCAAAGCGGTGCCGTCGCACCGGCCCTGGCCGCGCGCGATCGTGACGGAGGAGGGCTGGCGGGTGGCGATCGATCGGCTCGCCGAAGGGGAACTCACACTGCTCGGCTTCTGGGGCGAGCCGACCGCGGTGCATATGGCGATGCTCGATGCAGGGTCGGCCGCGATCGCGGTCGTTACCCACGAGTGTACGGACGGCACATTTCCGAGCGTCGCCAGCCGTCATCCGCCGGCGCTTCGGCTGGAGCGGTGCATCCATGACCTGCTCGGGCTTGTTCCGACCTCAGCCAACGATCTGAGGCCATGGCTCGATCACGGTGCCTGGGGCCAATCCGACCCGCTCTCCGGCCGCAACGCATCGCGCGACGTGCGGCCGTACCAGTTCCTGCCGGCCGAGGGCAAGGCGTTGCACCAGGTGGCGGTCGGCCCGGTCCATGCCGGGATCATCGAGCCCGGCCATTTCCGCTTCACCGCCAACGGCGAGCATGTGGTGCGGCTGGAGCAGCGGCTCGGCTACACCCACAAGGGTATCGAGTCGCTGATGCAGGGTGCGAGCCTCGAGGCCGCCGCGAAGCTCGCCGGCCGCGCCTCCGGCGACAGCACCGTCGCCTACGCCTTTGCTTTCGCACGTGCCGTGGAGGCGGCACTGCAGATCGAGGCGCCGAGGCGCGCAAACCTCTTGCGAGCGCTGATGGCGGAGCTGGAGCGGCTCGCCAATCATCTGGGCGACATCGGGGCCATCTGCAACGACGCTTCGTTCGCGATGATGCATGCCCAGACCGGCGTCTTGCGTGAGCGCTGCCTGCGCGCTGCGGACACAGCGTTCGGCCATCGCTTGATGATGGACGTCATCGTGCCCGGGGGCGTGAGGCGTGACATTGCGCCGGACGGCGTGTCCGCGCTACGCGCGTTGGTCGCCGAGCTGCGCAAGGTGTTCCCGCGCTTGATCGAGCTCTATGACAATACGGCGTCCCTGCAGGACCGCACCGTCACCACAGGCATCGTGAAGGCGGAATATGCGCGCCAGTTTGGCGCCGGCGGTTATGTCGGCCGCGCCTCGGGCCGCGATTTTGATGCGCGGCGGGCGCTGGCCTACGGGCCTTACGAGGCGCTGTCGTTCGAGGTGCCGGTCCTGGAGGCCGGTGACGTGAATGCGCGGGTCTGGATCCGAATCCGCGAGGTCGAGCAGAGCGTCGCGTTGATCGAGCAGATTCTCGACCGGCTTGGGCCGGGCGGGCTCGAGACCGCGCTGCCGGCCCGGAGCGGCGGGGGTGCCTGTGAAGGCTTGGCGCTCACCGAGGCCTTCCGCGGTGACGTTCTGGTGTGGCTGCGGCTCGATGGCGAGTTGCGTATCGATCGCTGCCACCTGCGCGACGCCTCCTGGTTCCAGTGGCCGCTGCTGGAAACCGCGATCGAAGGCAACATCATCGCCGACTTCCCGCTGTGCAACAAGTCGTTCAACTGTTCCTATTCGGGCGTGGACCTCTAAGCCATGCGCAACACCCTGTTCGAAAGCCTCACCCATGGTTCGCTGACGGAGCCCGCTCCGGCGCCGGATGGTTCGGCGCTGGCCGAGCTTGCAGCGAAAGTCGACCGCGCTGCCCAGGCCCGGCTGGGGCGTTCCCTCGCCATTCGCGAGGTCGATGCCGGATCCTGCAACGGCTGCGAGCTGGAGATCCACGCGCTGTCCAACGCCTTCTACGACGTCGAACGCTTCGGCCTGCGCTTCGTCGCCTCGCCGCGCCATGCCGACGTGCTGCTGGTCACGGGGCCCGTGACGAAGAACATGCGGGAAGCCCTGGAGCGGACCTACAACGCGACGCCGGATCCGAAATGGGTCGTCGCGGTCGGCGCTTGCGCGGTCGATGGCGGCATGTTCAGAGGCAGCTACGCCTGCGTCGGCGGCGTATCCGAGACCGTCCCGGTGGATCTGCACATCAGGGGTTGCCCGCCGTCACCGACGGACTTGTTGAAGGGCCTGCTCGCGCTGCTGGAGCATGTCGGCGGCAAACGCTAACGGTCCACGCTCCCTCGTTGCGAACGCGATCGCGTCGAACGGGGCGAGCCCTAGTCCACCAGGATGACCCTGATGTCGTTGACGTTCGTCAGCGTCGGGCCCGGTAGCAGCAGGTCGCCGGTGGCCTCGAAGAACGCGGTGGCATCGTTGTTGTCGAGATATTGCTGCGGTTGCAGCCCCTGCGCCTTCATCCTGGCGAACGTCGCCGCGTCGATCAGCGCGCCGGCGGGGTCGGTAGGGTGGCCGCCACCGCCGTCGGCGCCGTCGGTATCGCCTGCCAGCGCCGAAATGTCCGGCGTGTCCTTGAGCAGGTTGGCGAGCGCCAGTGCGTATTCCTGGTTCGGTCCGCCGCGCCCCTGGCCACGCACGGTCACCGTGAGCTCACCGCCGGAGAGGATCGCAAGGCGCTTGCCTTGCGCGCGCGCCTCCAGCGCCAGCCTGGCATGCGCGGCGGCAACCTCGCGCGCCTCGCCTTCGAGGTCGGCGCCGAGGTCGATGGTCTCGTAGCCGGATTCGCGCGCGAGCTTCACCGCGGCATCGAGCGACTGCTTGGGCCGTGCGATCAGTTCGAAACGCGCGCGCGCGAAGGCGGCATCGTCGGGCTTGCAGCTTTCGTTGGCGGGATCCTCAAGCGCGCGGCGGACGGCGTCGTCGATGTCGAGCTGGTATTTCGCGACGATGGCGCGTGCGTCCGCCAGCGTGGTCGGATCGGGCACGGTCGGGCCGGAGGCGATTGCGGAGGGGTCGTCATGCGGCACGTCCGAGATCGCGAGCGTCACGATCTCGGCGGCATCCTTGCCGGCGCGGGCGAGACGTCCGCCCTTGATCCGCGAGAGATGCTTGCGCACGACGTTCATCTCGCCGATCGGCGCGCCCGAGCGCAGCAGCGCCTTGTTGACCGCCTGCTTCTGCGCGAAGCTGATGCCCTCGCTCGGCGCGATCCAGTTGGCCGAGCCGCCGCCGGTGAGCAGCACCAGGAGCAGATCGTCCGGCCCGGCCTCGCCTGCGAGCGCCAGCGTGTCGGCGGCGCCCTTCAGGCCGGCCTCGTCCGGCACGGGATGACCGGCTTCGACCACGCGGATCCGGCGCGTCGGCACGCCGTAGCCATGGCGCGTGGTGGCGATGCCGACGAGGCGCTCCGGTGCGAGTTGGATCGTGTCGAGATAATGCCGCTCGGCCGCCGCAGCCATGGCGCCGGCGCCCTTGCCGGCGGCGAGGCAGATCACGCGTCCTGTGGGCGCGGGCGGCAAGTGCGGCGCCAGCACCACATTGGGATGGGCCGCGGCGACGGCGGCGTCGTAGATTGCGCGGAGCAGGGGGCGTCGATCGGTCATCACGAAAGGCCTTGAGCAGACGGAACAAGCTGGCGGGTCACGCGCCGCTCACATGCCTATCGCATCGGGGGCCAGAGCGTAAGCGGCCACCGTCATTATTCGATTGTGCAATCGCGTCATCGGGATCGGCGCGCAAGCAAAAACCCCCTGCGCGGTCGGCGCAGGGGGCGTGGCATTTGCAAGTGGCGCGGGGCTAGCCGCCGGCGTCGGCGCTGATCACGTCGCCGAACAGGTCCCACTTCTCGCCCTTGAACTTCATGAGCTGAAGCGAGCTGATCGGTGCGAAGTCGCTCGGGCCGGTGTTGATCTTGATGCCGGGCAGCAGCACCTCGGTGCGGAAGTCCTTCAGGCTCGCCGCCTGCTTCATGACGTTCGCGCGCGTGAGGTCGTCGCCGCACTTCTTCAACACCTCCACCAGGGTCTGGGCCACGCCGTAGCCGACGACGGTGCCGCCGTCGAGCTTGTCGCCTTCAGGGAAGTACTTGGTCATGAACTCCAGGAAGGCCTTCATGCCGGCGTCGTCCTTCCACTGCGGATCGGATACGTCCTTCAGATAGGCGGCCGAGATGATGTCCTGCGAATTCTCGAAGCCGGCGGGCTTGATCACGCTGCCGACCGAGGCCGAGACGTTGTTGAGGAAGTGGGTCGGCTTCCAGCCGATCTCGGAGATCTTCTTGATCGCCTGCGCCGCGAACTTCGGCGTGGTGATGTTGACGAAGACGTCGGCGCCGGACGCCTTCAGCTTGACGATGTGATTGTCGATCGTCGGCTCCGACGTCTCGTAGCTCTCCTCGAGCACGATCATGCTGGCGGCCTTGGCGCCGAGTCCGTCCTTCAAGCCCTTCAGGTAGTCCTTGCCGTAATCGTCGTTCTGGAAGAGCACACCGATCTTGGCGTTCGGCATCGCCTTCATGATGTATTTCGCGTAGATCTGCGTCTCGCTCTGGTAGTTGGGTTGCCAGCCCATCGTCCAGGGGAAATTCTGCGCATCGTTCCACTTGGTGGCGCCGGTGGCGACGAACAGTTGCGGCACCTTCTTCGAGTTCATGTATTTCTGGATCGCCGAGTTCGGCGGCGTGCCGAGCGAGTTGAAGATGAGCAGCACTTCATCGCTCTCGACCAGCTTGCGCGCCTGCTCCACCGTCTTGGGCGGCGAATAGGCGTCGTCGTAGGAGACGAAATTGATCTTGCGGCCGTTGATGCCGCCCTCATCGTTGACCTTCTTGAAATAGGCGGCCTCGGTCCGCCCGATGACGCCGTAGGCGGAGGCCGGTCCGCTGTAGGGCATGATGTTGCCGATCTTGATCTCGGTGTCGGTCGCGCCGGTATCGTATTTCTTCTGGGCCGATGCGGTGGATGTCGTAGCCGCAAAGAGCGCAAGCGCCAGTGACGCAGCGGCAATCTTGCCGGTAACAGCAGGCATTCCAATCTCCCTATTTTTCTTGATGTGCGCGTCCTTGTTCTTGGCTTGACGGTTCTTGGTGACGCGGCCGTAATTCAATACGATTTGCTCGAAAGCTTCAAGGAAAAGCCCTGCGGCAAAGCCGCAGGGGCTGAGTCTTTCGTCGATAGAGACGACATCTTTAGCGGCTGGTTAAGATCAGCCGCCGACGTCCCCGCTCAGGATCTCGCCAAATCGCTCCCAATGCTCGCCCTTGAAGCGGATCAGTTGCACCTGCGAGAGCGGCGCGAAGTCCGTGGCCGAGGTGTTGACCTTGATGCCGGGCAGCAGGCCGGCCGGCTCGTAGTCCTTGATGCTGGCGGCCTGCTTCATGACGTTCTCGCGGGTCAGATTGTCGCCGCAGGCCTTGAGCACGTGAACGAGACCCTGGCTTACGATGTAGGCGTACATCACCGAGGCGTCGGCGCGGTTCGCTTCCGGATAGTACTTGTCCAGGAATTGGTTCCAGGCGGTCATTGCCGCGTCGGTCTTCCATTGGGCGTCCGTCGGGTCCTTGAAATATTGCGAGGAGATGATGTCCTGCGCGTTCTCGAAGCCGGCGGGCTTGATCACGCTGCCGATCGAGGCCGAGACGTTGTTGAGGAAATGCAGCGGCTTCCAGCCGAGCTCGGCGTTCTTCTTGATCGCCTGCGCCGCGAATTTCGGCGTGGTGATGTTGATGAAGACGTCGGCGCCCGTGGCCTTCAATCTCACGATGTGCGAGTCGATGGTCGGTTCGGAGACCTCATAGCTGTCCTCGATCACGATCATCGAGGCTGCCTTGGCTCCGAGCCCGTCCTTGAAGCCCTTCAGATAGTCCTTGCCGTAATCGTCGTTCTGATAGAGCACCGCGATCTTGGCGTCGGGCTTGTTCTTCAGGATATACTTCGCGTAGATGGTCGTCTCGCTCTGGTAGTTCGGCTGCCAGCCCATCGTCCACGGAAAGTTCTGCGGGTCGTTCCACTTGGTGGCGCCGGTCGCGACGAACAGCTGAGGCACCTTCTTCTGGTTCAGGTATTTCTGAATCGCCGAGTTCGGCGGCGTGCCGAGCGGATTGAAGATCATCAGCACCTCGTCGCTCTCGACCAGCTTGCGAGCCTGCTCCACCGTCTTCGGCGGCGAATAGGCGTCGTCATAGGAGACGAAGTTGATCTTGCGGCCGTTGATGCCGCCTTCCGCGTTGATCTTGCGGAAATACGCCTCCTCGGTCTTGCCGATCACCCCGTAGGCGGAGGCCGGTCCGCTGTAGGGCATGATGTTGCCGATCTTGATTTCGGTGTCGGATGCGCCGGTGTCGTATTTCTTCTGCGCGAACGCTGTCGTGGACAGGGTGGCAGCCAGTACGAGGGCGGCCGAAAAGGCCCCCAATCGCACATGCATTGCAGGCATCTTGCTCTCCCTAGCTCGGTTTGAATGTGTCGATTGTTCTTGTTGGGAGCGATCATTGCGCGCCGCTCCGGTACGCATTGAATACCCTTCTCGGGCGCCCAGCAAGGAGAACGCCCGCCGGCGCCGTCGCGGCGAGGTGCTTCTTTTTCGAGGGGATACGGAATATTCCGGCGCGCGAGATGAGGTAGGCCGTCACTCAGCTGCGCAGAGGTTGTCTTTTGAAATGCAGGCTATTTTCAATTGCGCCCGGGTGCGGCTTCAATGCCCCATCTCGCTGGAGATGACGTCGCCGAACAGCTCCCATTTCCGGCCCTTGAAGCGCATCATTTGCAGCTGCTCGATCGGGGCGAAATTATCAGGCGCGGTGTTGATCTTGATGCCGGGCAGCAGCGTGTCGGGTTCGAAATCCTTCAGGGAAGCCGCCTGCTTCATGACGTTCTCGCGGGTGAGATCGTCGCCGCACATCTGCAGCACCTTCACCATCGTCTGCGCGGCGGCATAGCCGTACACCACGCCGGCTTCGAGCTTGTTGGCCTTGGG
This sequence comes from Bradyrhizobium sp. WBOS08, assembly GCF_024585125.1. Taxonomy (NCBI): domain Bacteria; kingdom Pseudomonadati; phylum Pseudomonadota; class Alphaproteobacteria; order Hyphomicrobiales; family Nitrobacteraceae; genus Bradyrhizobium; species Bradyrhizobium sp. WBOS08. Next base: position 3,637,260 of record NZ_CP028988.1, read on the forward strand.
ATCGTACTTCGCGAGGAAGTCATAGAACCTCTTCATGCCGTCGTCGGCACTCCATTGCGGATCGGAGCTGTCCTTGGTGTAGGTCGCCGATAGGATGCCCTGGGATATCTCGATGCCGGCCGGTTCGATCACACCGCCGACGGAGGCCGAAACGTTGGAGATGATGTGGACCGGATGCCAGTTGATCTCCGCCGCCTTCTTGATCGCTTGCGCGGCAAACTTCGGGGTGGTGATGCTGATGAAGACGTCTGCGCCCGAGGCCTTCAGCTTCACGACACGCTCGTCGATCGCGGGCTCGGAGGTGTCGTAGGACTCCTGCAGCACGATCATCGAGGCCTTGGCGCCGAGGCCGTCCTTCAACCCCTTCAGATAGTCCTTGCCGAAATCATCGTTCTGGTAGAGCACGCCGATCTTTCCGTCCGGCTTCTCCTTCATGATGTACTTGGCGTAGATGCGCGCCTCGCTGGCGTAGCTCGGCTGCCAGCCCATGGTCCAAGGATATTGCTTCGGGTCGTTCCACTTCGAGGCTCCGCTCGCGACGAACAATTGCGGCACCTTCTTCTCGTTCATGTATTTGCGGATGGCGTTGTTGGTGGAGGTGCCGAGCGAGCCGAAGATCAGGAGCACCCCGTCGCTCTCGACCAGCTTGCGCGCCTGTTCCACCGTCTTCGGCGGCGAATAGGCGTCGTCGTAGGAGATGAACTTGATCTTGCGGCCGTTGATGCCGCCTTCGGCGTTGATCTTGTTGAAATAGGCTTCCTCGACCTTGCCGATCGCGGCATAGGCCGAAGCCGGGCCGCTATAGGGCATGATGTTCCCGATTCTGATCTCGGTATCGGAGGCGCCGCTGTCGTACTTCTTCTGCGCCAGTGCAGGATTGTCCATTGCAGTGCACAAAGCGAGGGCGGTCCAGAGGGCCGCAACCTGAAAACGAACGGCGGTCATTGTTCTCCTGCCCCGAGTTGCGTAGGCGCTGCATTGAACAAGATTGAAGCCGGCCGTCAACAAAAAGCCCCCGCGATCGCTCGCGGGGGCTTCTCGGGTTCGAACTCTTGGCTCAGCGTCACTCGGTCTTGACGTCGCCGCTGATGATCTCGCCGAACAGTTCCCATTTCTCGCCCTTGAAGCGCATCATTTGAAGTTGGGCGATCGGAGCAAAGTCGGTCGGGCTGGTGTTGATCTTGACGCCGGGCAGGAGCGTATCCGGCGCAAAATCCTTCAACGAAGCCGCCTGTTTCATGATGTTGGCGCGGGTGAGATCGTCACCGCACATCTCGAGCACCTTGGCGAGGGTCGAAGCAGCGCCGTAGCCGTAGACCATGCTGGTGTCGGACTTGTCGGCGCCGGGCATGTACTTGTCGACGAATTCATTCCACTTCTTCATGCCGGGGTCGTTGGCCCACTGCGGATCGGTGGAGTCCTTGGCGTAGGCCGCCGACAGCACGCCTTGCGCATTCTCGAAGCCGGCCGGCTTCATCACGCTGCCGACCGAGATCGACACGTTGGTGAGGATCTGCAGCGGCTTCCAGCTGAGCTCGGCTGTCTTTTTGATGGTCTGCGCCGCGAACTTGGGCGTCGTATAGATCAGGAGCACGTCGGGATTGGCCGCCTTGATCTTGACGATGTGGCCGTCGATCGAAGGCTCCGAGACCTCATAGCTCTCTTCCATGATGATCATGGACGAAGCTTTGGCGCCGAGGCCGTCCTTGGTGCCCTTGAGGTAGTCTTTGCCGAAATCGTCGTTCTGATAGAGGATCGCGATCTTGGCGTCGGGCTTCTCCTTCATCAGCCATTTGGCGTAGATCTGGGCTTCGCTCTGGTAGGAGGGCTGCCAGCCCATGGTCCAGGGGAAGTTCTTCGGATCGTTCCACTTGGTAGCGCCGGTAGCGACGAACAGCTGCGGGATCTTCTTGGAGTTGAGATATTTCTGGATCGCGCTGTTCGAGGGCGTGCCGAGCGGATTGAAGACGACCAGAACCTCGTCGCTCTCGACCAGCTTGCGCACCTGCTCGACGGCTTTCGGCGGCGAATAGCCGTCGTCATAAGTGACGAAGTTGACCTTGCGGCCGTTGATGCCGCCCTTGTCGTTGATCATCTTGAAATAGGCTTCTTCGGTCTTGCCGATGATGCCATAGGCCGATGCCGGACCGCTGTACGGCATGATGTTGCCGATCTTGATCTCGGTATCGGACGCGCCGGTGTCGTATTTCTTTTGGGCGAGTGCAGCGCCAGAGGTGAGGGCAGTGGCCGCCGTTGCCGTGACCAGCGCGGCGGCTCGCAGTGTTCTTCCAAATCGCAATTCGGTCTCCTTCGTTTAAACAACAGTCTTCGAGTTTCAGTTTCTTCTGAGCTTGCCGGCGAGTTGCTGGCCCAGGATCGCGATCTGCCTTGAGCCATGGGGCACGAGGTAGATGACCAGGAACAGCAGCACGCCGAACACCGCGCCGGAAAGGCCCTTGGAGATGCTTTCCGCCATGTTCGGCACGAAGATGATGAAGGCCGCACCGACGAACGAGCCGGGCAGCCAGCCGACGCCGCCGACCACCATGCCGAGGAACAACGAGATCGCCAGCGTGATGGTGTAGCTGTCGGGTGCGACGAACTGCACCGCGATGGCGCCGAGCGAGCCGGCGACGCCGGTGATGCCGGCGGACACGCCGAAGGCCAGCGTCTTGTACAAGGCGACGTTGACACCCATCGAGGAGGCCGCGATCTCGTTGTCGCGGATCGCCATGAAGGCGCGTCCGGAGCGGGAGCGCAGCAGGTTGACCGAGAAGATGTAGATCGCGATCGTCACGGCGAGCGTGAAGTAGTACAGCCACATGTCCTGCGACATCGGCAGCCCGAACGGCGCGTCCGGCTTGGTGACGACGAGGCCCTGCACGCCGCCGGTCCAGTGCTCGAGGAAGTTCAGCTTGAGCAGTTGCGGCATCGCGGTCGCGAGCGCAAAAGTCGCGAGTGCCAGGTAGATGCCCGACAGCCGCAGCGCCGGCTTGCCGAACAGGTAACCGAATCCGAAGCAGATCGCCGCGGAAACCGGAATTGTCAGCGCGTAGTTGACGTTGAAGTACTCCATCAGCACCGCCGACGTATAGGCGCCGACGGCGTAGAATGCGCTCTGGCCGAGCGAGAACTGGCCGGAGCCGCCGGTCAGGATGTTCAGCGCCAGCACCGCGAGCCCGTAGATCAGGAGCATCGTCATCTGGAAGATGACGAAGTTCTTGACGAACATCGGCACGAGCAACAGCGCCAACAGCACCACCAGCGAGGTGCCGGTGCCAAGCGTCATGGCCCGCTTCGGAACCGCCTCGACCGCCTCGTGGCCTTCGGCGACGACTTCTTCTGCTGCGCTCATGATCAAACTCGCTTGACGATGTGCCGGCCGAACAGGCCAGCGGGTTTGACAACCAGGACGGAGATGATCAGCGCGAGCGCGATCGGGAGCTTCAGCTCATTGCCGACGCCGGGGATGTAGGTGCCGGCGAGGTTCTCGAACACTCCGACCAGGAAGCCGCCAACCACGGCGCCGAACGGGCTCGAGAGCCCGCCGAGCACCGCGGCGGCGAAGCCGTAGATCAGCACGCCGCCCATCATGTTGGGCTCCAGGAACACCACCGGTGCGATCAGCATGCCGGCGATCGAGCCGATCGCGGTCGCCATGCCCCAGCCGAGCGCGATCATCCAGCTCGTGTTGATGCCGACGAGGCGGGCCGATTCGGGCACCGATGCCGCGGCGCGCATCGCAAGACCGATCCGCGTGTACTGGAAGAAGAAATACAGCGCGAGCAGCAGCGCTATCGTGACGCCGATCATGCCGGCCTGGTGGGTCGAGATCAGCTGGCTGCCCAGGAACGGCGAGGAGCCGAACGGGGTCGGATATTGCTTGATGGTGAAGTCCCAGATCAGGCCGGCCGAGGAGTTGATGATGGCGAACAGCGCGATGAAGCCGGCGACGTTGGTCAGCACCGGCGCTTTGGCGAGCGGCTTGAACAGGATTCGTTCGATCGCGATGCCGGCGACGAAGGAGAATGCCAGCGTGATCAGGAAGGCGGCCCAGTAGGACACGCCCCATTGCATCAGCTGCCAGGAGATGAAGGTCGAGAACATCGCCATCTCGCCTTGCGCGAAGTTGAGATGGTCGATGGCCTGGTAGATCATGACCACGGCGAGCGCCATGCAGGCATAGATCGCGCCCGTGGCGATGCCGGCCAGGACCTGGTTGGTGAACAGCTCCATTGTCCCGGCTCCCTAAAACTTGCTCGATTGGATTTGAACTGCAACGGCGTCGGAGGTCCACCTCTCCCCAGCGGGGAGAGGTCGATTTTCGCAGCAAATCGGGTGAGGGGCCGCAGCTCCAACGTGAAATCTTAACCCCTCACCCGGCGCTTTGCGCCGACCTCTCCCAAAGGGAGAGGTGTACGGAGTGCGCGGATAGATCATTGCCATCATCGCCCCTCAGTAACCCAGATAGGATTTGCGGATTTCTTCGTTGTTCGCGATGTCCTTGGCCTTGCCGGACATCACGATGCGGCCGGTCTCGATCACGTAGGCCTGATCGGCGAGCTCGAGCGCGAGCTGCGCGTTCTGCTCGACCACCAGGATCGACACCTTGTCCTCGCGGTTGATCTTGCTGAGGATGCCGAACAGGTCGCGCACCACCAGCGGGGCGAGCCCGAAGGAGGGCTCGTCCAGCAGCATCAGCCGCGGCCGCAGCATCAGGGCGCGGGCGACCGCGAGCATCTGCTGCTCGCCGCCGGAGAGCGTGCCGGCCTGCTGGGTGTGGCGCTGCTTCAACACCGGGAAATGCGCATACATGCGCTCGATGTCGGAGACGATGCCGGCGCTGTCCTTGCGGGTGATGGCCCCGAGCTGGAGGTTCTCTTCCACGGTCATGTTGGTGAAGGTGCCGCGGCCCTGCGGCACGTGGGCGATGCCGAACCGCACGATGCTCTCGGTGGAGCGGTTGTTGAGCGGCTTGCCTTCAAACTCGACTCCGCCGGTGGAGCGCACCATGTTGCAGATCGCGCGCAGCGTGGTGGTCTTGCCGGCGCCGTTGGCGCCCAGCAGCGTCGTCAGCGAGCCCTCGTTGAGCGAGAAGGACAGGCCGTGGAGCGCCTGGACCTGGCCGTAATAGGCGCGCAGGTCCTTGACGTTGAGAAGTGGCGTCATTGGTCCTTGCTCCCGAGATAGGCCTTGATGACGTCGGGGTCGGCCTGCACCTGGGCGGGGGTGCCTTCCGCGAGCTTCTTGCCGAAATTCAGCGCGACGACGTGGTCGGCGATCGACATCACGAGGCCCATGTGGTGCTCGACCAGCAGCACGGTCATGTGGCGCTCGTCGCGGATTTTGCGGATGAGGTCCCCGAGCACGTAGACTTCCTCGTGGTTGAGGCCGCCGGCCGGCTCGTCGAGCAGCAGGATCTTCGGATCCGCCGCCAGCGCGCGCGCCAGTTCGACGCGCTTCTGCGTGCCGAACGGCAGGCCGGACACGACGGTATGGGCGACATCCTCGAGGCCGAGGTATGCGAGGATCTCCTGCACCTTCCTGTTAATGCTGGCCTCGCTGCGCCGGACCCAGGCAAGCCTCAAGGAGTCGCTGATGATGTCGCTGGAGGTCTTCGCATGGGCGCCGACGCGAACGTTGTCCATCACCGAGAGGTTCGGAAACAGCGCCACGTTCTGGAACGTACGGCCGATGCCGATCTCGGCAATCCGGTGCGGCGGGCGCGTCAGGATGCTGACGCCCTCCATCAGGATGTCGCCCGACGAGGGCTGATACAGCCGGGACAGGCAGTTGAACAGCGTGGTCTTGCCGGCGCCATTGGGGCCGATCAAGCCGAGGATCTGGCCCTTGTGCATGTCGAATGACACACCGTTGAGCGCGACGATGCCGCCGAACACGACGCTGACGTCGCGAACGGCGAGCAGGGGCGATGTCCCCTGCGCGAGCTGTGCCTGCGTCATCTCGTCTCGCTCACGTCGTTCAATGAGCGCAGGGGCGATGCGTACCGCTCCCGACGATGACAAAGGCTATCTGATCCCCTCGGCCAAACGAGCAACTTTCCCTCCTGATTTCAGCTTTTTGCTGACGTCTTTTTTTGAATGCGGCATCAGACCACCGAGTGCCGCTTCGATGTTCCTTACCATCGCCAAGAGACGCGGTCCAATGTCGTTGATCAAACGCTCTTCCGTGAAGCGGAATGCGGGCGCGCCGCAATTGAATGCGTAAGGTCCGGTTCCGTCGTTGAGCTTGAGCGCGACGCCGGCAGCGCCGATGTCGTCGTGCCAGTCGCCGACCGAAATCGCAAAACCGTATTTCGCGACGGTTTCGCCGGAACGTTCCAACCCGTCGCGCATCTTCGGCCAGCGGCTGCCGTAATGCTCGCGCAACAGGCGCGACAACTCCGCGCGATCGGTGTCGTCGAGCGCCCAGAAATAGGCGCGGCCCATCGCACTGGTTGCGATCGGCACACGGGCGCCGACGTCAAGTTGAACGCCGACCGTCTCGCTGCCGCGGCTTTGCCCGAAATAGATCATGCTGTGACGGTCGCGGCCGCCGACCGCGACGGCGCCGCCGGTCGCGCGCATCACCTCCTCGCGGAACGGCTCGGACAAATGCCGAACGCCGAGATTGGCAAGCGCGGCGTAGCCGAGCGACATCGCCGCAGGGGTGAGCTGGTACTTCTCGAAGCGGGGAACCGGCGCGAGATAACCCAGCTTGGTCAGCGTGTAAGTCAGCCGCGACACCGTCGGCTTCGGCAGATTGGTGCGCGCCGCAATCTCCTGATTGCCCAGAAGGCCGTCATTGGGGTGGAATGCTCGCAATACGTCCAGTCCGCGGGAAAGCGCGACGACGAAATTCCGATCGGTCGCTGGCTTCTTTCCTGTACGCTTCATCCCTGATCTGCTTCTTGCGCGGAGTCGTTGACAAGCCACGTGCTTCAAAATAACCCTGCCGTCAAGATGCGGAATTAAATTCCGCACCGCGAAATCGAACAAAAGTTAATCCCCACCAAGGAGGGAACACCGTGAGCGAAGTGGTCAAGCTTGAGCGTCATGACGAGGTCGGGATCGTCACGGTCAACAGCCCTCCGGTCAACGCGCTGAGCGCCGCGGTCCGCGGTGGCATCCTGGAGTGCATCAAGGCCGCAATCGCCGATCCCGCCATCAAGGGCATCGTGCTGACCTGCGCCGGTCGCACCTTCATCGCGGGCGCCGACATCACCGAGTTCGGCAAGCCGCCGAAGCCGCCGGCGCTCAACGACGTGCTGTCCGAGATCGAGAATTCGCCCAAGCCCGTCGTCGCCGCGATCCACGGCACGGCGCTCGGCGGCGGCCTCGAGGTCGCGCTCGCCTGTCATTTCCGCGTCGCGGTGAAAGAGGCGAAGCTCGGCCTGCCCGAGGTGAAGCTCGGCCTGCTGCCGGGCGCCGGCGGCACCCAGCGCCTGCCGCGCGCGGTCGGTCCTGAGCTCGCGGTCAAGATGATCGTCGGCGGCGATCCCATCGGTGCGGCGGAAGCGCTCAAGAACGGCTTGATCGAGGAGATCGTCGAGGGGCCGGCATCGGGCGGCGAAGTCTTCGTGCGCAAGCTGATCGCGGAGAAGCGTCCGCTGCGGCGTCTGCGCGACGACGATTCCAAGATCGCGGCAGCCAAGGCCGACCGCTCGATCTTCACCAACGCGGTCGCCGCCATGACCAAGAAGTCGCGCGGCCTGGAGGCGCCGTTCGCCGCCGCCGACGCGGTCGGCTACGCCATCGACCTGCCCTTCGACGAGGGTCTCAAGAAAGAGCGCGAGGGCTTCCTGAAGCTCGTCGCCAGCGACCAGTCCAAGGCGCAGCGCTACGCCTTCTTCGCCGAGCGCGAAGCCGCCAAGATCGCCGGCGTCCCTGAAGGCACCAAGTCGCGTGCCGTGAACCGCGTCGCCATCCTCGGCGCCGGCACCATGGGCGGCGGCATCGCGATGTCCTTTGCCAATGCCGGCATCCCCGTCACACTGATCGAGACCGGCGAGGAGCAGCTCAAGCGCGGCATGGGCATCATGCAGAAGAACTGGGAAGCGACCGCGGCGCGCGGCGGCATTCCGGCCGATGCGCCCGCCAAGCGCATGGCGCTGATCAACGGCGTCGTCGGCATCGAGAATGTCGGCGATGCCGACCTCGTCATCGAAGCCGTGTTCGAGACCATGGCGGTGAAGAAGGAAGTGTTCGGCAAGCTCGACCAATACGCCAAGCAGGGCGCCGTGCTCGCTTCCAACACCTCGTACCTCAACATCGACGAGATCGCGAAGTCGACCAAGCGTCCGCAGGACGTGCTCGGCATGCACTTCTTCTCGCCGGCCAACGTCATGAAGCTGTGCGAGATCGTGCGCGCCGACAAGACCGCGCCGGACGCCCTCGTGACGGCCGTCAATATCGCGCGCAAGATCGCAAAGGTGCCGGCCGTGGTCGGCGTCTGCGACGGCTTCGTCGGCAACCGCATGCTCGCCCAGCGCGGCAAGCAGTCCGAAAAGCTCTTGTTCGAGGGCGCCTTGCCGCAGCAGGTCGATGCCGTCGTCACCAAGTTCGGCATGCCGATGGGACCGTTCGCGATGGGCGACCTCGCCGGCCTCGATATCGGCTGGCGCTCGCGCAAGGACCGCGGCATCAAGTCGGAGATCGCGGACGCGCTGTGCGAAGCCGGCCGCTTCGGCCAGAAGACCGGCAAGGGCTACTACAAGTACGAGGCCGGCTCCCGCGCGCCGCTGCCCGACCCTGATGTCGAGAAGCTGATCGACGAGACGCTTGCCCGCCTCGGCCGCAAGAAGCGCGTCGTCAGCGACGACGAGATCCTCGAGCGCATGATGTATCCGATGATCAACGAGGGCGCGAAGATCCTGGAAGAGGGCATCGCGGCTCGTCCCTCCGACATCGACGTGGTCTGGCTCTACGGCTATGGTTGGCCGATCTACCGCGGCGGCCCGATGTTCTGGGCCGACAGCGTCGGCCTCAAGCACATCGCCGATCGGCTCTCCTACTACGCCAAGGAGACCAACGATCCGAGCCTCGAGCCCGCGCCGCTGTTGAAAAAGCTCGCGGCGGAAGGCAAGACCTTCGCCTCGCTCGCGGCGGCGTCGAAGGCGGCCTGATGGGGGCTTTGTCCCAACCCTCGTCATTCCGGGCTCGCGACTTCGTCGCGCCCCGGAATGACGGTCTGTGTTAGTTGCTCGCTCAAGCAATCCTAAAATGACCCATCCCGGCGAACAGTTTTACCCTGAGGGCGTGCATTGGGACGATCCGATCGTCCAGGGCACGTTGCCCGACCTGCTGTCGAAGGCTGCTGCCGATTACGGTCCGCGCACCGCGCTGGAATTCCGCGATCGCGCCATCACCTATACCGAGCTCGCCGCGTTGGCCGAGCGCGCCGCCGCGGCGTTTCTCCGCGCCGGCTGCGGCAAGGGCACGTCGATTGCGCTGTTCCTCGGCAATTCGCCCGACCATCCCGTCAACTTCTTCGGCGCGCTGAAGGCGGGCGCCCGTGTCGCGCATCTCTCGCCGCTCGACGGCGAGATCGCGCTGACGCACAAGGTGTCGGATTCCGGCGCGCGTCTGCTCGTCACCTCGAACCTCCAGGCCTTGTTGCCGACCGCGCTCAAATTCCTGGACAAGGGACTGATCGACCGCCTGGTCGTCTGCGAGGACGACACTTGGGGCAAGGTCGGCACGCCGCAGGCGGCGATCCCCGACGATCCCCGCATCGTCACCTTCAGGGCCTTCGTCGAGGGCGCCACCGCGCCGGCGCAATGGCCGTCCGTGACGGCCGACGACGTCGCGCTGCTGCAATATACCGGCGGCACCACCGGCCTGCCCAAGGGCGCCATGCTGACCCACGGCAACCTCACCTCCGCGGTGTCGATCTACGATGTCTGGGGCAAGCCTGGACGCGCCACGCGCGGCGACGTGATCGAGCGCGTGATCTGCGTGCTGCCGCTGTTCCATATCTACGCGCTCACCGTGGTGCTGTTGTCCTCGCTCAGCCGCGGCAACCTGATCTCGCTGCACCAGCGCTTCGACGTCGAAGCCGTGATGCGCGACATCGAGGTCAAGCGCGCGACCTACTTTCCGGGCGTGCCGACGATGTGGATCGCGATCGCGGCGCTTCCCGACCTCGACAAGCGCGACTTCTCCTCGCTCGTCACCATCGGCTCCGGCGGCGCGCCGCTGCCGGTAGAGATCGCGAGCTTCTTCGAGCGCAAGGTCGGCAAGAAGCTGAAGAGCGGCTGGGGCATGACCGAGACCTGCTCGCCCGGCACCGGCCATCCGCCCACGGGGCCGGAGAAGCCCGGCTCGATCGGCCTGATGCTGCCCGGCATCGAGCTCGACGTCGTCGCGCTGGACGATCCCAGGCGCGTGCTTCCGCCCGGCGAGGTCGGCGAGATCCGCATCAAGGGCCCGAACGTCACCAGGGGCTATTGGAACAAGCCGGAGGGCTCGGCGGACGCCTTCGTCGACGGCCGTTTCCTCACCGGCGACATCGGCTACGTCGATGCCGACGGCTATTTCTTCCTGGTCGACCGCAAGAAGGACATGATCATCTCCGGCGGCTTCAACGTCTATCCGCAGATGATCGAGCAGGCGATCTACACCGTTCCAGGCGTGCACGAGGTGATCGTGCTCGGCATTCCCGATCCCTATCGGGGCGAGGCGGCCAAGGCCTTCATCAAGCTGAAGCCGGGCGCAAAGCCGTTCTCGCTCGACGAGCTGCGCACCCAGCTGGCCGGCAAGCTCGGCAAGCACGAAGTCCCGGCCGCCGTCGAGTTCGTCGACGATCTGCCGCGCACGCCGGTCGGAAAATTGTCGCGCCACGAATTGCGCCAGCAGCAGAAACCGTCACAATCCGTTCAACAAGCATCAGGAGGTCGTTCTTGACCGACGCCGTCATCGTTTCCACCGCCCGCACCCCGATCGGCAAGGCCTATCGCGGCGCGCTCAACGCCACCGAGGGCGCCACGCTGCTCGGCCACGCCATTGGCGAAGCCGTCGCGCGCGCCAAGGTCGATCCCAAGGAGATCGAGGACGTCGTGATGGGCGCCGCGCTCCAGCAGGGCGCGACCGGCGGCAACATCGCGCGCAAGGCGCTGCTGCGCGCCGGTCTGCCCGTCACCGTCGCCGGCACCACAATCGACCGCCAATGCGCCTCGGGCCTGCAGGCGATCGCGCTCGCCGCGCGCTCGGTGATCTTCGACGGCGTCGAGATCGCGGTTGGCGGCGGCGGCGAGTCGATCTCGCTGGTGCAGAACGACAAGATGAATGGCTTCCATGCCCAGGACCCGGCGCTGCTCAAGATCAAGGGTGAGGTCTACATGCCCATGATCGACACGGCGGAGGTCGTCGCCAAGCGCTACGGCATCTCGCGCGAGAAGCAGGACGAATATTCGCTGGAGAGCCAGCGCCGCACCGCGGCGGCGCAGCAGGGCGGCAAGTTCAAGGAGGAGATCGCGCCGATCACGACGCAGATGGCGGTCACCGACAAGGCGACCGGCGCTGTCACGATGAAGGAGATCACGCTGTCGCAGGACGAAGGCCCGCGTCCCGAGACCACGATCGAAGGCCTTGCCGGCCTCAAGCCGGTGCGCGGCGAAGGTTTCTCGATCACCGCCGGCAATGCCAGCCAGCTCTCCGACGGCGCCAGCGCCTCGGTGATCATGAGCGACAAGGAAGCCTCCAAGCGCGGCCTCAAGCCGCTCGGCATCTTCCGCGGCTTCGTCTCGGCCGGCTGCGAGCCGGACGAGATGGGCATCGGTCCGGTCTTCGCCGTGCCGCGCCTGCTCAAGCGCCACGGCCTCACCGTCGACGACATCGGCCTGTGGGAGCTCAACGAGGCCTTCGCGGTGCAGGTGCTGTATTGCCGCGACAAGCTCGGCATCGACCCCGACAAGATCAACGTCGACGGCGGCGCGATCGCGGTCGGCCATCCCTACGGCATGTCGGGCGCGCGCCTGACCGGCCACGCTTTGATCGAAGGCCGCCGCCGCAAGGCCAAATACGCGGTCGTCACCATGTGCGTCGGCGGCGGCATGGGCGCGGCCGGGCTATTCGAGGTGCTGCAGTAAATGTTTCTGTCATTCCGGGGCGCCGCGAAGCGGCGAGCTACGATGCGCAATTGCGCATCTGAGAATCCATAACCACCATCTGGGGATATGGATTCCGGGCCTGCGCCTTACGGCGCATCCTGGAATGACGGCGGGTTGAATAGGAAAAAAGTCGCTCACAGGAGGATCCGATGGATCTCGCATTCACGAAGGAAGAGCAGGCGTTTCGCGAGGAGGTACGGCAGTTCTTCCGCGACAACGTGCCGCCGGATACGCGGCGCAAGATGGTCGAGGGCCGTCACCTCTCCAAGGACGAGATGGTGACTTGGTGGCGCATCCTCAACAAGAAGGGCTGGGGCGTCAGCCACTGGCCGAAGCAATATGGCGGCACCGGCTGGACCGCCGTGCAGCACTATATCTTCAACGAGGAGCTTCAGGCCCATCCGGCGCCGCAGCCGCTCGCCTTCGGCGTCAGCATGGTCGGCCCGGTCATCTACACCTTCGGCAACGAGGAGCAGAAGCAGAAGTACCTGCCGCGCATCGCCAATGTCGACGATTGGTGGTGCCAGGGCTTCTCCGAGCCCGGCTCCGGCTCGGACCTCGCCTCGCTCAAGACCAAGGCCGAGCGCCGTGGCGACAAGTGGATCATCAACGGCCAGAAGACCTGGACCACGCTGGCCCAGCACGCCGACATGATCTTCTGCCTCTGCCGCACCGACAACAACGCCAAGAAGCAGATGGGCATCTCCTTCATCGTGTTCTCGATGAAGTCCAAGGGCGTCACCGTGCGCCCGATCCAGACCATCGACGGCGGCCATGAGGTCAACGAAGTCTTCTTCGACGACGTCGAGGTGCCCGTCGAGAATTTGATCGGCGAGGAGAACAAGGGCTGGGACTACGCCAAATTCCTGCTCGGCAACGAGCGCACCGGCATCGCCCGTGTCGGCGTCTCCAAGGAGCGGCTGCGCCGCATCCGCGATCTCGCCGGCAAGGTCGAATCCGGCGGCAAGCCGATCATCCAGGATGCCGCGTTCCGCGAGAAGCTGGCGGCCTGCGAGATCGAGCTGAAGGCGCTCGAGCTGACCCAGCTCCGCGTCGTCGCCGACGAGGGCAAGCACGGCAAGGGCAAGCCAAATCCGGCGTCGTCCGTGCTGAAGATCAAGGGCTCCGAGATCCAGCAGACCACCACCGAGCTGCTCATGGAAGTGATCGGCCCGTTCGCCGCGCCCTACGACGTGCACGGCGACGACGGCTCGAACGAAGCCATGGACTGGACCGCCCAGATCGCGCCGAGCTACTTCAACAACCGCAAGGTCTCGATCTACGGCGGCTCCAACGAAATCCAGCGCAACATCATCGCCAAGGCGGTGCTGGGGCTGTGATTGACTGAATACAGGACGCTGTCGTCCCCCGCGAAGGCGGGGGACCCAGTACGCCGCGGCGATCGTGAGTCCCGCCAGCGCTTGCGTTTACTGGATCCCCGCCTTCGCGGGGATGACATCCGAGGGTGAGACGACGGCAGGGCAATTCCCGCCGATTTGGAGAGAAACATGGATTTTGATCTGAACGAGGAGCAGCGGCTTCTCAAGGAAAGCATCGACGGCCTCTTGACCGATTCCTACGATTTCGAGCAGCGCAAGAAATACATGGCGGAGAAGGGCGGCTGGAGCAAGACGGTGTGGCTCAAGCTCGCCGAGCAGGGCCTGCTCGGTCTGCCCTTCAGCGAGGCCGAGGGCGGCTTCGGCGGCGGCGGTGTCGAGACCATGATCGTGATGGAGGCGCTCGGTAAGGCGCTGGTGCTCGAGCCGTATCTGGCGACCGTGGTGATCGGCGGCGGCTTCCTGCGCCATGCCGGCACCGATGCGCAGAAGGCCGCGCACTTGCCTTCGATCATCGATGGCAGCAAGACGCTCGCCTTCGCCCAGCTCGAGAAGAACTCGCGCTACGATCTGTTCGACGTCACCACGACCGCGAAGAAGAAGGGCGACGGCTGGGTGATCGACGGCGAGAAGTTCGTCGTGCTCAACGGCGAGAATGCCGATACGCTCATCGTCACCGCGCGCACCAAGGGCGAGCGCCGCGACAGGTCCGGCATCGGGGTGTTCCTGGTGCCGGCGAATGCCAAGGGCGTCGCCAGGAAGGGCTATCCGACCCAGGACGGCCTGCACGCCGCCGACATCACCTTCACCGGCGTCGAGGTCGGCGCGGACGCCGTGCTCGGCAATCCCGAGGATTCGCTCGCGCTGATCGAACGCGTGGTGGACGAGGCTCGCGTCGCGCTCTGCGCCGAGGCGGTCGGGCTGATGGACGAATCGCTCAAGACCACCGTCGAGTACATCAAGACGCGCAAGCAGTTCGGCGTCGCGATCGGCTCCTTCCAGTCGCTGCAGCACCGCGCCTCCGACATGTTCGTCGCGGCCGAGCAGGCGCGCTCGATGTCGATGTTCGCCACCATGGCGAACGATTTCGAGAACGCCAAGGAGCGCAGCAACGCGATCGCCGCGGCCAAGGTGCAGATCGGCAAGTCGGCCAAATTCGTCGGCCAGCAATCGATCCAGCTTCACGGCGGCATCGGCATGACCATGGAGGCGAAGATCGGCCACTACTTCAAGCGCCTCACCATGATCGAGAACACCTTCGGCGACACCGACTACCACCAGCGCCGCGTCGCCGACGCGGGCGGGTTGGTCTGACTTGATCTGAACCACAGCGCGACTGTCATCCCCCGCGAAGGCGGGGGATCCAGTACGCCGCGGCTGCTCGATTCCAGTCGCGCCGTCTCTGGAATACTGGATCGCCCGCCTTCGCGGGCGATGACACCGAACAAGCGGAATGAGCGAGGCAACAACAATGAAAAACACCCCGTTCGATCGCACCGGCAAGGTCGCCGTCGTCACCGGCTCCAGCCGCGGCATTGGCCGCTCCTCCGCCGAACTGCTCGCAAAGCTTGGCGCCAAGGTGGTCGTCTCCTCGCGCAAGGCCGAGGCCTGCAAGGAGGTCGCCGACGGCATCATTGCGGCCGGCGGTGACGCCATCGTCATCCCCTGCAACATCGCCCGCAAGGCCGAGGTCGAAGCGCTGATCTCCGGCGCCACCAAGCACTACGGCAAGATCGACATCCTGGTCTGCAACGCCGCGGTGAATCCGTATTACGGCCCGCTGCTCGACATCACGGATGAGGCCTTTGACAAGATCATGGGCTCGAACGTCAAGAGCAACATCTGGCTCTCCGCGCTCGCGGTCCCGCAAATGGCCGAGCGCGGCAACGGCTCTGTGATCATCATCTCCTCGATCGGCGGCCTGCGCGGCTCCACCGTGATCGGCGCCTACGGCATCTCCAAGGCCGCCGATTTCGCGCTGTGCCGTTCGCTCGCCGGCGAATGGGGCCCGAAAGGCGTCCGCGTCAACTGCATCGCGCCAGGCCTCGTCAAGACCGACTTCGCTCGCGCCCTGTGGGAGGACGAAGCCAACCTCAAGCGCCGCACCGCCACCACCCCGCTGCGCCGCATCGGCGAACCCGACGAAATCGCCGGCGCCGTCGCCTACCTCGCCTCCGATGCGTCGAGCTTCATGACCGGCCAGACCATCGTCATCGACGGCGGCGTGACCACGGCCGCGGTTTAGCTGTCTCTTCCCTCTCCTTTTGTGGGAGAGGGTGGATCGCCGCAAAGCGGCGAGACGGGTGAGGGGTTTCTCTCCGCCCGTGACCCTCTCTCGCAATATTCTTTGCGGATAGAACCCCTCATCCGGCGCTTCGCGCCACCTTCTCCCACAAGGGGAGAAGGGAAGGGCGCCGCGGCACCGCATCCAAACTTGACCTTCCGCCTCCAATCCGCTCCCTTTGGCCCGACAATGATCCCCTCCAGGGAAAAACCGCCAAGGTAAGCCGCCATGTCTTTCGTCCTCGCCATCGACCAGGGCACCACCTCATCGCGCGCGATCGTGTTTCGCGGCGATATTTCCATTGCCGCCAAGGCGCAGCAGGAGTTTCCGCAGCATTTTCCGGCCTCCGGCTGGGTCGAGCACGAGCCGGAGGATATCTGGACCTCGACCGTGATGGTGTGCCGCGAGGCGATCGCGCAGGCCGGCATCGGCGCAAAGGACATCGCCGCGATCGGTATCACCAACCAGCGCGAGACCACGGTGGTGTGGGACCGCGCGACGGGGCAGGCCGTGCACCGCGCCATCGTCTGGCAGGACCGCCGCACCGCCGACATCTGCGCGAAACTCAAGGCCGATGGCCGCGAGCCGGTGATCTCGCAGAAGACCGGCCTGATCATCGATCCCTATTTCTCCGGCACCAAGGTCGCCTGGATCCTCGACCACGTCCCCGGCGCCCGCGCCCGCGCGGCGCGCGGCGAATTGATGTTCGGCACCGTCGATTGCTACCTGCTGTGGCGCCTCACCGGCGGCAAGGTGCACGCCACCGACGCCACCAACGCCTCGCGCACGCTGCTGTTCAATATCCACACCGGGCAGTGGGACGACGAGCTGCTCGAGATCATCGGCGTGCCGCGTTCGATGCTGCCCGAGGTGAAGGATTCTTCCGCCCGCTTCGGCGAGAGCACGCCCGATCTGTTCGGCGGCGCGATCGCCATCTCCGGCATTGCCGGCGACCAGCAGGCCGCCACCATCGGCCAGGCCTGCTTCCGCCCGGGCATGATGAAGTCCACCTACGGCACCGGCTGCTTTGCCCTGCTCAACACCGGCACCACGCCGGTCGTCTCCAAGAACAAGCTGCTCACCACCGTCGCCTACCAGCTCGAGGGAAAACGCACCTACGCGCTGGAAGGCTCGATCTTCGTCGCAGGATCGGCGGTGCAATGGCTGCGCGATGGCCTCGGCATCATCAAGCACGCCGCCGAGACCGGTCCGCTTGCCGATCAGTCCGACTCCATGCAGAGCGTCTATCTCGTCCCCGCCTTCGTCGGCATGGGCGCGCCCTATTGGAATCCTAGGGTGCGCGGCGCGCTGTTCGGCCTCACTCGCAACACCGGCCCGGCCGAGCTCGCCCACGCCGCGCTGGAGAGCGTCTGCTACCAGACCTTCGATCTCTGGGCCGCGATGCGCGCGGACTGGCCGAGCTCGGAAACCGCCAGCGTCGTGCTCCGCGTCGACGGCGGCATGACGGCGTCGGACTGGACCATGCAGCGCCTCGCTGATCTGCTCGACGCGCCGGTCGATCGCCCGGTGATCCAGGAGACGACGGCACTCGGCGCCGCCTACCTCGCCGGCCTCAACGCCGGCGTCTATCCTGAGCCGACCAAATTCGCCGACAACTGGCGGTTGGAGCATCGCTTCAAGCCGAACATGAGCCAGGCGACACGCGAGCGGAAGCTCGCGGGCTGGGCGAGGGCAGTGAAGGGCGTGCTGGCGAGCGACGAAGGGGAGGGGTAGCGGCCTCCTCAGCTCTCGCTACTTGCAGCAGGGGTATCGAATATGGGTTTTGGCGCAGCCGGTGCGCACGCCTCGTCCTTCGAGACGGAGCTTACGCGCCTCCTCAGGATGAGGCTAATCAGCGCCAGTGCCCTTTGAAATTGCAGCCACGCACTCCGTCCTCATCCTGAGGAGCCCGCCCAAAGCGGGCGTCTCGAAGGATGGCCGCAGGGAAAAGCTCACAAATGCGATAGCCCTGCCGCTTGCAGGGAGAGGTCGCCTCAGCCGCTAGTTTACCCCATAGGAATTCGCCATGATCCTCCCCGACGGCTATTCCGACGTCCCCGCCGGCAAGATCGTCGCCGTCGTGACCCATCTGGAAATGACGGCACTTCCCGCGCGCCGCGCCGATCCGCCCGGCAATTGGTCGCTGCGCAGGGTCGATGCGCCCGCACTTCCCTGGTACCGCGACATCTTCCGCCGCGTCGGCGAGGACTGGCTGTGGTTCTCGCGCGCCCGCATGACCGACGCCGAGCTTGCCGCGATCATCCACGCGCCTGGCATCGAGGTCTATGCCCTGGTTGCCGACGGCCGCGACGAAGGCCTGCTCGAACTCGACTTCCGCGAACCCGGCCAGTGCGAGCTGTCCTATTTCGGCGTCACCGCACCCTTGATCGGCACCGGCGCCGCCCGCTTCCTGATGAACCGCGCGCTGGAGATGGCGTGGTCACGCGACGTCCGCCGCGTCTGGGTCCACACCTGCACCCTCGACCATCCCTCCGCCGTCGCCTTCTACCAGCGCTCCGGCTTCCGCGCGTTCCGCCGCCAGATCGAAATCGCCGACGATCCACGCCTCGATGGCACGGCGCCGCGGACGGCGGCGAAGCATGTGCCGATCATCGAATAGTGCGCGGCCGTAGCCCGGATGAGCGAAGCGACATCCGGGAAAGCGCTCAAAAAGATCGCCGCATGTCGCTCCGCTCGTGCGGGCTACTTCTTAAAACACCTCCTGCTTCCCCCGCGCCAGCGAAAACCCCCGCTGCATCGCGTTGAAGCACGTCAGCCCGGTCTGCTCCGACCTGCACGTGAATCCCGCGCGCTGCCACACCTCGCCATAGGCCAGCACCGGCAGCGACGGGTCCATCACGGTGTCGCCGGCGCAGATGCGGCCCGCAGCGCCCTTCGCGCTCATCTCGAAAGCGTGGCCCCAGTCGAGGTCGCAATCGGCCGGCCGCCGCGGACGGCTCTCCATGTTCATGATGTCGCAGCGGAGCACGCCCTGGCCGTTATCGGTGAAGAACTGGCAGGCGATGTTCTTCGAGGGCGTCAGGAAGCCGATCGGGCGGTCCTGGGCCTGGGCGGCAGCGATCATCGGCAGCAGGATCGATATCAGCATCAGTCCGCGCGGTCCCGTCATGTCATTCCCGATCAGCTGTCGAAATTCACCGCATTGGTGTTGGCGCCGCAGACCAGAACCGCGATGCGCTCGGCCGGCGAGGGACGATAGCGGCCGGAGAGAACCGCGGCAAATGCGGCTGCGCCGCCGGGCTCGGCGACGAGGCGTAGGTGCGACCACAGGGCGGCCTGGGCTTGCCGGATCGCATCGTCGCTGACCAGGACGACGCGCTCGACATGGGCGCGCGCGACCGGAAACATCAATTCGCCGACGCGTCGCGGCGCAAGACTGTCGGCGGCGATGCCTCCGGCCGGCGCATCGACCGGGGCGCCCGCCTCGAACGCGCTGTGCAGGGTTGGCGATTGCTCGGGCTCCACCGCGACGATGCGCGTCCGGCCGCCGTACCAGGCCGCAATGCCGCCGATCAGTCCGCCGCCGCCGACCGCCACCAGCAGCGTGTCGATGCCGGGCGCATCCTGCTCCAGCTCCAGTCCGACGCTGCCCTGGCCGAGCAGGGTCTCGGCCTGATCGTAGGCATGAACCGCCAGCGCGCCGGTCTGCGCGACATGCGCCTCGCTCGCGGCGAGCGCATCGGCGTAGCGGCTACCCGCGATCACGAGCTTCGCGCCATAATTCCTGATCCGCTCGGCCTTGGCCGGCGAGGTGATGTCGGGCACGAAGATCGTGGCGGGAAGGCCGAGCCGCTGCGCTGCATAGGCGACGGCCGCACCGTGATTGCCGCCGGATGCGGCGACCACGCCGGCCCGCGGCACCGGCCGCAGCAACAGATTGGCGAAGGCGCCGCGCGCCTTGAACGATCCGGAATGCTGCAGCATCTCGAGCTTGAACTTAACAGGCACGGCCGGCAGGCCGAAATCGGCGAGATCGGCCTGAACAAGCGGCGTGCGCCTGATATGCGGGCGTATGACCGGCTCGGTCGCCGCGATCCGCTCCCGCGTGATGTCCATTGTCGCTGTCATGATGCCACGCAGAATAGCGCATCGACGAGTTGACATCAATTAGGTAATTAGCAAAATGGCTAAATGAAATTCGCCGTCGCCTTGCGCGCGCTCGCCAACGAACGTCGCCTGCAGATCCTGGAATGGCTGCGCGATCCGCGGAAGCATTTTCGCGAGCAGGCTGATGGCGACCTGGTCGAGGACGGCGTCTGCGGGTTGCTGATCGCCGAAAAGCTCGGCGTCAGTGCCCCGACTGTGAGCGAGCACATGCGGGTGCTGACATCAGCCAAGCTGGTGCGCGCCAAGCGGATCAAGCAGTGGACGATGTACAAGCGCAACGAGACCGCCATCGCCGCGATCAAGCGCTCGATCCAGGACGGTCTTTGACGGATAGCGCGTGAGGGCATCGCGGGCGTCGTTGCGGCCGGCGCAATGCTCCGTTTCCGAGATAATTGTTGCGCCGCACCGATCCGGTCGTGGAGACTGATCGGCCCTGCAGTGTCCAACGATCGAGAAGAGCGCGAACCATGTTCCTGATCGGCCAATATGATTCCCCCTTCGTCCGCCGCGTCGCGATTGCGCTGAAGCTTTACGGGCTTCCCTTCGAGCACCGGCCGTGGTCGACCTTCGGCGATGCCGACAAGATCGCGCCGTACAATCCGCTGCGCCGGGTGCCGACCCTGGTGCTCGACGACGGCGAGGCGCTGATCGAGAGCACGATCATTCTCGATTATCTCGACGACCTCGTCGGGCCTGAGAAGGCGATGCTGCCGCGCGGTGGCACCGAGCGGCGCAGGCATCTGCGCATCTGCGCGCTGGCCTCCGGTCTCGGCGACAAGGCGGTGAGCCTGCTCTACGAGCGCGTGCTGCGAAAGGAGCAGCTCGCGCTCTGGGTCGAGCGCTGCCAAGCGCAGATCGGCGACGTGCTCGGCGTGCTGGAATCCGAGCGCGCCAAGGTGGCAACGCCGTACTGGCTGGGCGATCGCATCGGCCACGCCGACGTCGCGGTCGCCTGCGTCGTCCGCTTCACCCGCGAGGCGCATCCCCAGCTGTTCGACGCCTCGCGCTATCCGGCGCTAACGGCACATGCGGAGCGCTGCGAGGCATTGGCACCGTTCAAGGAGATCGTGCAGCCGCTGGCGCCGCCGAAAGGGTGAGGGACCCCGTCTCCCGACGCGGCGCAGCGTGCAACGCTGCGCTGCAGAGCCGGACCCAGAGGCACGGATTGCTGGGAGACGTGGGCCCCGGCTCTGCAGCGCATCACTTCGTGCTGCGCAGCGACCGGGGCACGAGATCGAGAAGAGGCGAAAGGCACCTGCATCCGTGGGAGTCGCCAGGGCCCCACAGCAGCCGATGATGCCATCCTGCCCCTGTTTTGCCCGACGCCGCAAACGCGGCTTCGGCACGGCCGAAATTCGTCAATCTTTTCAACCCCATTCTACTGTGCATGGGGTTGTTTTCGCACTTTTTGTTTGGCGGGCAGGCCTACCCCGCCCCGGCGCGCTTCTTCTGCCAGACGAGGTGCACCGCGCAGGTGCAGCCCGGAGGATGCGAGGCGAGGTCGTTCGACGGTTCGTCGTTCGCCGGCTTTGCCGCGAAGGCCTTGTCCTCTCGTGACGGAATGTAGTTCAGCACCGGCGCCAGCCAGCGCTCGGCTTCCGCGACGCTAATGCCCTTGCGCGCGGCATAGTCCTCGACCTGGTCGCGCTCGATCTTGCCGACGCCGAAATAATAGCTCTCGGGGCTGGCAAAATAGAGCCCGGAGACAGACGAGCCCGGCCACATCGCAAAGCTCTCGGTCAGCTTCACGCCGGCCGTCGCCTCCGCATCGAGCAGCTCGAACAGCGTCGCCTTCTCGGTGTGGTCGGGCTGGGCAGGATAGCCCGGCGCCGGGCGGATGCCCTGGTACTTCTCCAGGATCAGCTCCTCGCTGGAGAGCGCCTCATCCGGGGCATAGGCCCAGAACTCGCGGCGCACGCGGGCATGCATGCGCTCGGCGAAGGCTTCAGCGAGGCGGTCGGCCAGCGCCTTGCACAGGATCGAGGAGTAATCGTCGTTGGCCATCTTGAAGCGGTCGGCGACCGCGTCCTCGCCGATCCCGGCGGTGACCACGAAGCCGCCGATATAGTCGGGCACGCCCGCGGGGGCAACGAAGTCGGCGAGCGCCGCGTTGAAGCGGCCTTCGCGCTTCTCCAGCTGCTGGCGCAGCGTGTGCAGCGTCGCGATGCTTTTGGTCCTGTTCTCGTCGGCATAGAGCACGATGTCGTCGCCATCTGCATTGGCCGGCCAGAAGCCGATCGTCGCGCGGGCCCGGAACCATTTCTGCTTGACGATGGTGTCGAGCATCTTGCGTGCGTCGTCATAGAGCGAGCGCGCGACCTCGCCGACCTTGGCATCGTCGAGGATGGCGGGGAAGCGTCCCGCGAGCTCCCAGGTCTGGAAGAACGGCGTCCAGTCGATGTAGTCGATCAGCTCGGCGAGATCGTAGTCGTCGAAGCTGCGGATGCCGAGGAAGGTCGGCTTCACCGGCTTGTTGGCGGTGAAATCGACCGGCACGCGGTTGGCGCGGGCGTCAGCCAGCTTCAGCCGCTTCTTGTCGGCCTGCGCGCGCAGATGCGCCTCCGAGATCTTGGCGTATTCGGCGCGCACCTCGGCGGCATAGGCCTCGCGCTTCTCGGGCGAGAGCAGCGAGGAGGCGACGCCGACGGCGCGGCTGGCGTCGTTGACGTGGACGACGGGGCCGGCGCGGTAGCTCGGGTCGATCTTGACCGCGGTATGCACGCGGCTGGTGGTGGCGCCGCCGATCAGGAGCGGCAGCTTCAGGCCTTCGCGCTGCAATTCGCCGGCGAAGAACGCCATTTCGTCGAGCGAGGGCGTGATCAGGCCCGAGAGGCCGACGATGTCGGCCTTCTCCGCCTTCACGGTCTCGACGATCTTGGCCGCGGGCACCATCACGCCGAGATCGATGACCTCGAAATTGTTGCACTGGAGCACGATGCCGACGATGTTCTTGCCGATGTCGTGGACGTCGCCCTTCACCGTCGCAAGCACGATCTTGCCGGCGGATGAGGAACCCTCGGTGCCGATGCCATTGGCGAGGTTGCGCGCCTTCTCCTCCTCCATGAACGGCATCAGCCAGGCCACCGCCTGCTTCATCACGCGCGCGGACTTGACGACTTGCGGCAGGAACATCTTGCCGTCGCCGAAGAGGTCGCCGACCACGTTCATGCCGGCCATCAGCGGCCCCTCGATCACGTCGAGCGGACGCGAGGACGTCTTGCGGGCTTCCTCGGTGTCCTGCTCGATGAATTCGGTGATGCCGTGCACCAGCGAATGCGACAGTCGCTTCTCCACCGGCCACTCGCGCCAGGCGAGATCGGCTTCCCTGCTTTCCGTCTTCTTGCCGCGGAATTTTTCGGCGAGTGCCAGCAGCCGCTCGGACGCGCCCGCGTCGCGGTTGAGGACGACGTCCTCGCAGGTCTGGCGCAGCTCCGGATCGATGTCGTCATAGACGATCATCTGCCCGGCATTGACGATGCCCATGTCCATGCCGGCCTTGATGGCGTGATACAGGAACACCGAGTGCATGGCCTCGCGCACCGGCTCGTTGCCACGGAACGAGAAGGAGAGATTGGAGACGCCGCCCGAGACATGCGCGCCCGGCAGGTTCTGCCGGATCCAGCGCGTCGCCTCGATGAAGTCGACGCCGTAATTGTTGTGCTCCTCGATGCCGGTCGCGATCGCGAACACGTTCGGATCGAAGATGATGTCCTCAGGCGGGAAGCCGACCTTGTTCACCAGGATGTCGTAGGCGCGCTTGCAGATCTCGGTCTTGCGCGCGAACGTGTCGGCCTGCCCGACCTCGTCGAACGCCATCACCACGACGGCCGCGCCATGACGCCGCGCGATCTTGGCCTCGTGAATGAACTTCTCCACGCCCTCCTTCATCGAGATCGAGTTGACCACCGGCTTGCCCTGCACGCATTTCAGGCCGGCCTCGATCACCGAGAATTTCGAGGAATCGACCATCACTGGGACCCGGGCGATGTCGGGCTCGGCGGCGACGAGGTTGAGGAAGGTCACCATCGCCGCTTCGGAATCGAGCAGGCCCTCGTCCATGTTGACGTCGATGATCTGCGCGCCGTTCTCGACCTGGTCGCGCGCGACCTGGAGCGCGGCGGTGTAGTCGCCGGCGGTGATCAGCTTGCGGAAGCGGGCGGAGCCCGTGACGTTGGTGCGCTCGCCGACGTTGACGAACGGAATCGCGTCCGTCAGCACGAACGGCTCGAGGCCGGACAGCCGCAAGCGCGGTTCGATCTCGGGAACGATGCGCGGCTTGTGCGGGGCGACGGCCGCTGCAATCGCCGCGATATGGTCCGGCGTGGTGCCGCAGCAGCCGCCGACGATGTTGACGAGGCCGTCGCGCGCGAACTCGCCGATCAGCCGCGCCATGTATTCCGGGCTCTCGTCATACTGGCCGAACTCGTTGGGCAGGCCGGCGTTGGGATAGGCACAGACCAGCGTATCGGCGACGCGGCCGATGTCTGCGATATGCGCGCGCAGATCCTCGGCGCCGAGCGCGCAGTTGAAGCCGATGGTGACGGGCTTGGCGTGCCGCACCGAATTCCAGAACGCCTCCGGCATCTGGCCCGAGAGCAGGCGGCCGGACTTGTCGGTGATGGTGCCCGACACCATCACGGGCATATCGATGCCGCGCTCTTCCGTGATCTCGGCGATCGCATAGAGCGCCGCCTTGGCGTTCAGCGTGTCGAAGATTGTCTCGACCAGCAGGAGGTCGACGCCGCCGTCGAGCATGCCGCGGATCTGCTCGCCATAGGACTTGCGCAAATCGTCGAAGGTGACGGCGCGGTAGCCGGGATTGGAGACATCAGGCGAGATGGAGGCGGTGCGGTTGGTCGGGCCGATGGCGCCGGCGACGAAGCGCGGCTTGCCGTCCTCGGCCTCGACGCGCCGTGCGGCGTTGCCGGCGAGGCGGGCGCCTTCACGCGCCATCTCGTAGACGATGTCGGCGAGGTCGTAGTCGGCCTGCGCGATCGACGTGGTGGAGAACGTGTTGGTCGCGACGATGTCGGCGCCGGCGCGCAAATAGGCGGCGTGGATGTCCTCGATCGCCTGCGGCTGGGTCAGGATCAAGAGATCGTTGTTGCCGCGCAGGTCGCGATGGAAGTCCTTGAAGCGCTCGCCGCGGAAGGCTTGCTCGTCGAGCTGCAGATTCTGGATCATCGTGCCCATGGCGCCGTCGAGCACCAGGATGCGCTCGCGGGCGGCGTTGAGCAGGGCAGTTCGCTTGGCGGAAACGGGGACGGTCATTTTCTCTCACGCAGCCTTCTGGACGCTCTTGGCGCGGATGCCGAGCAAATGGCAGATCGCGAACACGAGATCGGCGCGGTTCATGGTGTAGAAATGGAAGGTGTCGACGCCGTGCTTGGCGAGCTTCTGCACCTGGCCGGCCGCAACGGTCGCGGCCACCAGCTTGCGGGTCTCGGCATCGTCGTCGAGGCCCTCGAATTTCGCGGCGAACCAGTCCGGCACCGTGGTGCCGGCGCGGGTGACGAAATTCCGGGCCTGCTTGAAATTGTGCATGGGCATGATGCCCGGCACGATCGGAATATCGATGCCGCGGGCGCGGACGCGGTCGAGATAGCGGAAGTAGAGATCGTTGTCGAAGAACACCTGGGTGATCGCGCGGGTCGCGCCGGCGTCCACCTTGGCCTTCAGCGTGTCGATGTCGGCGTCGAAGTCGCGCGCCTCGGGATGCTTCTCGGGATAGGCCGAGACGGACACTTCGATATCGGCGTGCCGCTTCTTGATCCCGGCGACGAGCTCGGCCGAGCTCTGGTAGCCGTCGGGATGGCTGGCATAGGGCGTGCCGATGCCGCCGGCGGGATCGCCGCGCAGGCCGACGATGTGGCGGACGCCGACCTCGTGATAGCGGTCGACGATCTCGTCGATCTCGCCGCGCGAGGCGCCGACGCAGGTCAGGTGCGCCGCCGGCAGCAGCGCGGTTTCCTTCAGGATCCGGGCGATGGTCGCATGGGTGCGCTCGCGGGTGGAGCCGCCGGCGCCGTAGGTCACCGAGACGAATTTCGGGTCGAGCAGGGCGAGCCGGTTGATGGTCTCCCAGAGATTGCGCTCCATCTCCTCGGTCTTGGGTGGAAAGAACTCGAAGGAGATCGCAGGCCGCTTCAGGTGCCCGTCTTGCCCGTCGGCCCGGGCAGGAATCGTCAGATCGGTCATGGCCCCACTCACTCCAGCTTTGCCGCCGCCAAAGTCTCGGCGCCGGATTCGGCGGCCGACGGTCAGCTCACATGGCGCCCAAGATAAGCCAAAGGCGACTTGATCGACAGCCCATCGGGAATGGGAAATGGCCCACTTCTGTCAGATTTTTTGGAATTATCGGTCGCGAATGGATTCTAGTGGGATGATCCGTCTTCCAGAAGATTTATTAAATATCAATTAGTTGTGTAAGTGAGGAGCCGAGATGTGGTTAGTTCTAGCCGGTGGGCAAATCCACACGATCGTTACCTAGATGTTAATTGGCCCATCGCTTCGCCCCCGGGCTGCCGCATCTGCTCGCGGCCGGCACACGCCAGACCTGCGCAGCCGCCCCATTGCCGCGGCGCGGCCGTCCACTACGTTAGGCCGCCATGATCCCGCTCTCCGTTCTCGACCTCTCCGTCGTCACCACCGGCACCAAGCCAGCCGCGGCGCTACGCAACAGCATCGATCTGGCGCGCCATGTCGACGGCCTCGGCTATGTCCGCTATTGGCTCGCCGAGCATCACAACCTCGCCTCCGTCGCGAGCCCTGCGCCCGACCTCATGATCGGCCAGATCGCGGCGGTGACGAAGCATATCCGCGTCGGCTCCGGCGGGGTGATGCTGCCCAACCACGCCCCGTTGGTGGTAGCCGAGCGCTTCAAGATGCTGGAGGCGCTGTTTCCCGGCCGCATCGACCTTGGCCTCGGCCGCGCGCCCGGCACCGACGGTGCGACGGCTTACGCGCTGCGCAGCCGGCTCGATCGCCGCGAGGGTGATGATTTTCTGGAGCGGCTGCACGAACTGATCCTGTGGCAGACGCGCGAATTCCCCGCCGGGCACCCCTACAACAACGTCGTCGCGATGCCCGACGATACGGCCCTGCCGCCGATCTGGCTGCTCGGCTCCAGCGACTATTCCTCGGAGCTATCAGCGCAGATCGGCATGGGCTTCGCCTTCGCCCATCACTTCGCCTCCCACGATGCTGTCGATGCGATGGTGCATTACCGCAATCGCTTCCAGCCCTCGGCCTGGCGCGCGAGCCCGCACGCGATCCTCGCGGTCGCCGCCATCGCAGCCGATACCGACGAGGAGGCTGAACGGCTCGCCAGCTCCTTCGACCTCAACAGGCTGCGCCGCGACCGCGGTCAGTATTTGCCGCTACCGAGCGTCGAGGAGGCGCAGGCCTATCCCTATTCCGACGCCGAGCGCACCTCTATCCTGCGCAACCGTTCCCGCCTGTTCGTCGGCAGCCCCGCGACCGTGCAGAAGAAGCTGCAGCCGCTGATCGAGGCGAGCAAGCCGGACGAATTGATGGTCATCACCGCCGTTTATGATCACGAGGCGCGGAAAAGGTCGTATTCGCTGCTGGCGGAGGCGTTCGGGCTGGCGAAGAGCGCGGCGTAAGCGGTCTCGTGCCCCGGACGCAGCGCAGCGCTTCTTCAGCGGTGCGCTGCAGAGCCGGGGCCCATCGCAACCCGGTGTCTCGCAGCCTCTGGGTCCCGGCTCGCGCTGCGCGCGTCCGGGACATGCGGCTAGTCCTGCCGCGATTCGCTGAAGGTCGCGCGGAACGGATGGCCGGGATAGACACCGACGATGCGGAATTCGCGCGAGAAGAATTTCAGCTCCTCGATGGCGAAGGCGAGCCCCTTGTCCTCGGGGTGGCCGTCGACGTCGGCGTAGAACTGCGTGGCGAAGAAATTGCCGTCGACCATGTAGCTTTCGAGCTTGGTCATGTTGACGCCGTTGGTGGCAAAGCCGCCGAGCGCCTTGTAGAGCGCGGCCGGCAAATTGCGCACCCGGAAAACGAACGTCGTGACCAGCGGGCCGGAGCCCTGCGCGGCCCATTTCGGCTCGCGCGCCAGCACCACGAAGCGCGTGGTGTTGTGGGCCTCGTCCTCGATGTCCTCGGCGAGGATGTCGAGGCCATAGATCTTTGCGGCGAGGCGCGAGGCGATCGCGGCCACCGTCTTGTCCTTGCGCTCGGAAATGTCGCGGGCGCTGCCGGCGGTATCGGCGTGAACGATCGGCTTGATGCCGAGCTTGCGGATGATGCGGCGGCACTGGCCGAGCGCATGCACATGGCTCTCGACGCTCTTGATGTCCTCGAGCCTGGTCCCCTTCACCGCCATCAGCTGATGCCGAACGGGGAGAAACCATTCGCCGATGATGAAGAGACCGGAGGCCGGCAGGAGATGATGGATGTCGGCGACGCGGCCCGCCACCGAATTCTCGATCGGGATCATGCCGAGATCGGCCTCGCCGGACGAGATCGCCGACAGCGCGTCCTCGAAGGTGGCGCAGGGCATCGGCTCGGCGTCCGGATAGGCCTCGACGATGGCGATGTGGGAATTGGCTCCGGGTTCGCCCTGGAATGCGATCTTCATCTTGCTCATGATCGGCCTTGTAACAGCGGCTCAGGATTTGGAAAGGATGCTGCGGGCGGTTTCCAGGTCCGCCGGCGTATCAACTCCGCGGGGCACTGTATCCACGATGGTGAAGTCGATGCGCATTCCGGCCTCCAGCGCGCGGAGCTGCTCGAGCTTCTCCTGCAATTCCAGCGGAGACGGCGGAAGCGAGACGTAGCGCTCCAGCGCGGCGCGGCGGTAGGCATAGAGCCCGATATGGTGGTACCGCGGTCCGTCGCCGTAGGGGGCCGTCGCGCGGGTAAAGTAAAGTGCGCGCATCCGCCTGCCGCCAAGCGAGGTTCCGATCGCCTTCACCACGCTCGGCGCGAGGTCCTCTTCCTCGGTGTGGATCTGCGA
Organism: Bradyrhizobium sp. WBOS08; assembly: GCF_024585125.1. Classification (NCBI taxonomy): domain Bacteria; kingdom Pseudomonadati; phylum Pseudomonadota; class Alphaproteobacteria; order Hyphomicrobiales; family Nitrobacteraceae; genus Bradyrhizobium; species Bradyrhizobium sp. WBOS08. The sequence goes on from NZ_CP028988.1 coordinate 3,666,101, forward strand.
GGCCAGGGTCGCGATGTCCACGGCCGGGTCTTGCAGGGGAGGCAGCACCTCACGGATGTTGTCGATCGTGATGGTTGGGAAATCCCCTTGCAGATTGACCACGATCTCGGCCCTTCCTTCCGGATCGAGCTTCTGCATGGCCTCATGGATGCGGTCGGAGCCGGAGGGGTGATCGGGGCGGGTCATCACCGCCTCGCCGCCATGGGCGGTGACGACCGAGGCGATCTCCGGCGTGTCGGTTGCGACCGCGACCCGGCCGATGGCAGCGGCCTCGGCCCGGCGCAGCACGTGCACGATCATCGGCAGGCCCGCGATATCGGCGAGCGGCTTGCCGGGCAGGCGGGTGGCGGCCATGCGGGCCGGGATCAGCACCAGGATGCGAGGGTCGATCATGGGGTCAAGTTCTTGGGGCAAGTTCTTGGAGGCAAGGGTCTGGAAATGGGGCGTTTTTCGCGCCGAGCACGGGGGTGGGGACGAGCCTGAAGCCGGCTCGCTTATACGGGTTGCCAGACCCCGGGCAAACCGATATCTCAATGGCAAAACTCGGGGAAACGATAGCGAAGTGTTGATTCTCCCGAGGCTCGTCCTGGCGGCCGCCCGGCCGCTCGATCCTTCTTGCGGTGTGGGGCCTGGCCGGAAATGGACTCTTTCGAACTAAATAAAATTCTCGGTGCCGTGCTCGGCACCTGTCTCTTCTTGCTGGTGACGAGCTTCACCGCGAATGCGCTGTTCTCGCCCAAAGTGCCGGAAAAGCCGGGCTTCGAGATTGCGGTGAAGGAAGATGCCGGCCACGGCAAGGAAGGCGCCGCCGCGGCCGCACCGTCCGAGCCGATCGAAAAGCTGCTCCAGACCGCCTCCATCGAGAAGGGCGCCGCCGCCGCCAAGAAGTGCGGCGCCTGCCACACCTTCGAGAAGGGCGGCCCGAATCGCGTCGGGCCGAACCTCTATGGCGTCGTCGGCGAGCCGAAGGGCCAGGGTCGTGGTGGCTTCAACTTCTCGGCCGCCATCAAGGCCAAGGGCGGCAACTGGACGTTCGACGATCTCAACAAGTTCATCGCCAATCCGAAGGGCTTTATCCCGGGCACCGCGATGGGCTTCGCCGGTATTGCCAAGGATACCGAGCGCGCCGACGTCATCGCCTATCTGAATTCGCTGTCGGAGCATCCGCAGCCGCTGCCGACGGCCTCGAAGTAAGGCCTCAACAATCTGTCTTGGAAGAGGCGGCCAGGCTTAAGAAGCCTGGCCGTTTTCGTACCCGGGCCTCCCGGTGAATTTATCGGGGCGTTTGGCCGCATCTGGCGGGCCATCCGGCCCTTCAAGATGAGGAAAAAGCAACATATTCGGTCGAAACCTCGCCTATATTGGGAACTTAAAGGAGTAGCCTCCTTCAAGACAGGGATGTTGATTTGGCCATTACCCGACGCGATCTCCTGCTCACAGGCACTGCGGCCGCAGCGCTTCCCGTCCTCGGTTCCGCGGCCGGCGTTCCCGCCATCGGCCCAGCGCAGGCGCAATCCGCAACTGAGCTGCCTTGGCGTCATGCCCTGTCGCTGTTCGGGAAGGTCAAGTACCCCGCTGACTTCAAGCGCTTCGACTACGTCAATCCGGAAGCGCCCAAGGGCGGCGTCGCCCGCCAGATCGCCGTCGGCACCTTCGACAATTTCAACATCGTCGTGTCGGGCGTGAAGGGGCAGGTCGCAGGTGCCGTCGCATTCATCTACGAATCCCTGATGACGGCCTCGCTCGACGAGGTCTCGACCGAGTACGGTGCGCTGGCCGAGGCCGTCAGCCATCCCGACGATTTCTCCTTCGTCACCTACCGCTTGCGGCCGCAGGCCAAATGGCACGACGGCAAGCCGGTGACGGCGGACGACGTGATCTTCTCGCTCGATTCCTTCAAGAAGCACCACCCGATGTACTCGGCCTATTACAGCCATGTGGTCCGGGCGGAGAAGGTGGGCGAGCGCGAGGTGAAATTCGTGTTCGACGCGCCGGGCAACCGCGAGCTGCCGCAGATCGTCGGCCAGCTCACGGTCCTGCCGAAGCATTGGTGGGAGGGGACCGACGCGCAGGGCCGCAAGCGGGACGTTTCGGCGACGACGCTCGAAGTGCCGCTCGGCTCCGGTCCCTACCGGGTCAAGGACTTCGTTGCAGGACGGTCGATCGCACTTGAACGGGTCAAGGATTATTGGGGCCGCGACTTGCCTGCCAATGTCGGCCGCAACAATTTCGACGAGCTGCGCTACGAATATTTCCGCGACGCCACCGTGGCGATCGAGGCCTTCAAGGCCGACCAGGTCGACTGGCGCACCGAGAACAGCGCGAAGAATTGGGCGACCGCCTACGACTTCCCGGCCGTGACCGACAAGCGTGTGATCCTCGAGGAGTTCGTCAATCGCAGCTCAGGCGTGATGCAGGCCTTCGTGCCGAACCTGCGCCGCGGCAAGTTCAGCGACCCGCGCGTGCGCCGTGCGCTCAACTTCGCGTTCGACTTCGAGGAGATGAACAAGCAGATCTTCTACGGCCAGTACAAGCGCGTCAGCAGCTATTTCGACGGTATCGAGGAGCTCATGGCGACCGGCTTGCCGCAGGGCAAGGAGCTCGAGATCCTCGAGACCGTGCGCGCCCAGGTCCCAGCCGAAGTCTTCACGACGGCCTACAGCAATCCAGTGGGGGGCAGTCCGGAGGCTGTGCGCGAGAATCTGCGCGAGGCGCTGCGCCTGTTCAAGGAAGCAGGCTACGAGGTGCGCGACCGCAAGCTGGTCGACGTCAAGACCGGCGCCCAGTTCACCCTGGAACTGCTGAACTCGGATCCGAGCTTCGAGCGGATCACCCTGTTCTACAAGCCGTCATTGGAGCGGCTCGGCATTGCCGTCAGCGTGCGGACAGTCGATCCGACCCAGTACGAGAACAGGACGCGCGAGTGGGATTTCGACATCGTCACCAACTCGTGGGGCGAGTCGCAGTCGCCGGGTAACGAGCAGCGCGAGTTCTGGTCGTCCAAGTCGGCCGATATCGCGGGGTCGCGCAATATCGCGGGCATCAAGAATCCGGCCATCGACAAGCTGATCGAGCGCTTGATCTACGCCACCGATCGCGATGATCTCGTCGCAGCCACCAAGGCTCTCGACCGCGTGCTGCTGTGGAATCACTACGTCGTGCCGCAGTGGACCTACAACAAGATCCGTACGGCGCGCTGGGACCGCTTCGGCCGGCCGGCGGAATTGCCGAGATACGGTCAGTCCGGCTTCCCGTTCATCTGGTGGTACGACGCAGACAAGGCGGCGCGGATCGCAAAGAAGTCGTGAAGGATATTCCCCGCATGACGCAGATGTCACGCCGCCACGTGCTGGCCTTGGGTGTTGGCGGCGCCCTCGGGGCGTCCATGGGGGCGCCGTTGCGCCGTGCGGGTGCAACGGAAGCCGGGACCGAGGCGCACGGCATCTCGGCGTTCGGCGATCTCAAATATCCCGCCGATTTCCACCATTTCGACTACGTCAACGTCGATGCGCCGAAGGGCGGCACGTTCTCGCTGATTCCGTCGGTGCGGGCCTATAACCAGTCCTACCAGACCTTCAACTCGCTCAACGCCTTCATCCTGAAGGGCGATGGCGCGCAAGGCATGGACATGACATTCGCGCCGCTGATGGTGCGCGCGAGCGACGAGCCCGATGCGATGTATGGGCTCGCCGCCAGATCCGTGCAGATCTCGCCGGACAGGTTGGTCTACCGCTTCACGATGCGGCCGGAGGCGAAATTCCACGACGGCACCAAGCTCACGGCGCACGATGCGGCGTTTTCGCTGATGGCGCTGAAGACCAAGGGGCATCCCCTGATCCTGGTGCAGCTCCGCGACATGGTCGGCGCGGAAGCGGTCGACGATGCAACGCTCGTCGTCACCTTTGCCAAGGGGCGGGCGCGCGACGTGCCGCTCTATGCCGCGAGCCTGCCGATCTTCTCGAAGGCCTATTACGCCTCTCGCCCGTTCGATGAATCGTCTCTGGAGATTCCACTGGGATCGGGTCCGTACAAGGTGAGCAAGTTCGAGGTCAATCGCTACATCGAGTACGAGCGGGTGAAGGACTGGTGGGCTGCTGATCTGCCGCCCTGCCGCGGCACCTATAATTTCGATGTCGTGCGCTATGAGTTCTATCGCGACCGCGACGTCGCCTTCGAGGGATTCACCGGCAAGAACTATCTCTACCGCGAGGAATTCACCTCGCGCATCTGGGCGACGCGCTACGATTTCGCCGCCGTCAAGGAGGGGCGCGTCAAGCTCGAGGTCGTGCCCGACGACACGCCGTCCGGCGCGCAGGGCTGGTTCATCAATACAAGGCGCGACAAGTTCAAGGACCCGCGCGTGCGCGAGGCCCTGATCGATGCTTTTGACTTCGAATGGACCAACAAGACCATCATGTACGGCGCCTATGCGCGTACGGTGTCACCGTTCCAGAACTCCGATCTCATGGCGAGCAACGGGCCGCCGTCGCCGGAAGAGCTGAAGCTGCTGGAGCCGTTCCGGGGCCAGGTTCCCGGCGAAGTGTTCGCTGCGCCCTTCGCGCCGCCGGTTTCCGACGGATCGGGGCAGGACCGCGCTCTCTTGCGCAAGTCGCAGCAGCTGCTCAACGAAGCCGGCTATCCGATCAAGGATGGCAAGCGAATGCTGCCGAGCGGAGAGGTATTCAAGATCGAATTCCTGGCGGAGGAGCCCTCGCTCCAGCCGCATCACGCGCCGTATATCAAGAATTTGGCAACGCTCGGCATCGAAGCAAGCCTCCGCCTCGTCGATGCCGTGCAATATCGCGCGCGCGTGGAGGATTTCGACTTCGACATGACGATCCAGCGCTTCAGCATGTCGGCGACGCCTGGCGATGCCATGCGCGCGTTCTTCTCCTCGCAGGTCGCGAATACCAAGGGCTCGTACAATCTTGCGGGCGTCGCCAGCCCGGCCATCGACGCCATGATCGAGAAGATCATGGCGGCCGACAGCCGCGAGGAGCTGACCGTCGCTTGCCGCGCGTTCGATCGTCTGTTCCGCGCCGGCCGCTATTGGGTGCCGCAATGGTACAACAAGACGCATCGGCTGGCTTACTGGGACCAGTTCGGTCATCCGCCGAAGCTGCCGCGTTACGCCAACGGCGTGGGCGCGCCCGATATCTGGTGGCATGAACCGGCCAAGGCCGCCAAGCTGGAGCAGGCGAAATAATCATGAGCGCCTATATCGCCCGCCGTCTCCTCCTGATGATTCCGACCCTGCTCGGCATCCTCTTCGTCTCCTTCGTCGTGGTACAGTTCGCGCCGGGCGGCCCGGTCGAGCGCGTGATCGCGCAACTTTCGGGGGCCGATACCGGCGGCACCTCGCGCATTTCGGGCGGCAGTGACTTTGCACAGCGCGCGCCGGGGCAAGTCGGTGCCGGCGGCGATGCCATCAACTCGAAATACCGCGGCGCGCAGGGCCTCGATCCCGATTTCATCAAGAAGCTCGAGGCACAGTTCGGCTTCGACAAGCCGGCCCCTGAACGCTTCGCGCTGATGGTGTGGAATTTCGCCCGCTTCGATTTCGGCAAGAGCTATTTCCGCGACGTCAGCGTGCTCCAGCTCATCAAGGAAAAGCTGCCGGTCTCGATCTCGCTCGGGATCTGGCTGACGTTGATCACCTACCTGATCTCGATCCCGCTCGGCATCCGCAAGGCGGTCAAGGACGGCACGCGCTTCGACACCTGGACGTCGACCATTCTCGTGCTGGGCTATGCGATTCCCGGCTTTCTGTTCGCGATCCTGCTCATCATCCTGTTTGCCGGCGGCTCCTTCTTCAATTGGTTCCCGCTGCGCGGACTGACCTCGGACGGCTGGTCGCAGTTTCCCTGGTACTGGAAGATCATCGATTATTTCTGGCATCTGACGCTGCCGCTGATCGCGATGGGATTGGGCGCGTTCACCACCATGACGTTCCTGACCAAGAACTCGTTCCTGGACGAGATCCGCAAGCAATACGTCATGACTGCGCGCGCCAAGGGTTGCAGCGAGGGCCGGGTGCTTTACGGCCATGTCTTCCGCAACGCGATGCTGATCGTGATCGCGGGCTTCCCCGGCACCTTCATCCACGCCTTCTTTTCGGGCTCGCTGCTGATCGAGACCATCTTCTCGCTGGACGGGCTCGGGCTGCTCAGCTTCGAGAGCGTGCTCAACCGCGACTATCCCGTGGTGTTCGGCACGCTCTACATCTTTTCGCTGGTCGGCCTCGTGATCAATTTGGTCTCCGACCTCACCTATATGTGGATCGACCCCCGGATCGACTTCGAGGCGCGGGAGGTCTGATGACGCTGACCGCGCCGACGCCGATCGAAACCACAGCGAAGTCGCCCCTCGGCGACGCCGTTCCGATCACGCGCAAGCCGTTTGCGCCTTCGCCGCTCAACCGGCGGCGCTGGCAGAACTTCAAGGCCAACCGGCGCGGCTACTGGTCGTTTGGGATCTTCATCGCCTTGTTCGTGGTCTCGCTGTTCGCCGAGCTGATCGCCAACGACCGCCCCTTCCTGATCAAGTTCGACGGCCGGCTCTATTGGCCCGCTTTCGTGACCTATTCGGAAACCACCTTCGGCGGTGACTTCGAGACGGCGGCCGACTATCGCGATCCGTACTTGCAGAAGCTGATCAAGGACAAGAACGGCAGCATCGTCTGGCCGCTGATCCGCTATTCCTACGACACGCACAATCTCGACCTGCCGACGCCGGCGCCGTCGCCGCCGACCTGGATGCTGACCGAGAAGCAGTGCCAGCCGGTGGTGGAGAAGAAGGGGCTGAAGAGCTGCCGCGACCTCGAATACAACTGGCTCGGCACGGACGATCAGGGCCGCGACGTCGTCGCGCGGCTGATCTATGGCTTCCGCATCTCGGTGCTGTTCGGCCTTTGCCTCACCATCGTCTCGTCCGTCATCGGCATCGCCGCGGGCGCGGTGCAGGGGTATTTCGGCGGTCGGGTCGATCTGATCTTCCAGCGCTTCATCGAGATCTGGACGGCGATTCCCTCGCTCTATCTTCTCCTGATCCTGTCCTCGGTGCTCGTGCCCGGCTTCTTCGTGCTGCTCGGCATCCTCCTGTTGTTCTCCTGGGTCTCGCTGGTCGGTCTCGTGCGGGCCGAGTTCCTGCGCGGGCGCAACTTCGAATACATCCAGGCGGCGCGGGCGCTCGGCGTGTCCAATCCGGTCATCATGTTCCGCCACCTGCTGCCGAATGCGATGGTTGCGACCATGACGTTCCTGCCCTTCATCGTGTCGAGCTCGGTGATGACGCTGACGGCGCTCGATTTCCTGGGCTTCGGCCTGCCGCCCGGATCGCCTTCGCTCGGCGAATTGCTGTCGCAGGCCAAGTCCAACGTGCAGGCGCCCTGGCTCGGCTTCTCCGGCTTCTTCTCGGTCGCGATCATGCTGTCGCTCCTGATCTTCATCGGCGAAGCGGTGCGCGACGCCTTCGATCCGCGCAAGACGTTCAGGTAAGGTCATGGACGCGATCAACCAGCCCCTGCTTGCCGTTCGCGACCTCTCGGTGGCTTTCCACCAGGGCGGCGCCACCACGCTCGCGGTCGACAAGGTCTCGTTCCAGATCAAGCGCGGCGAATGCCTGGCGCTGGTCGGCGAATCCGGCTCCGGCAAGTCGGTCAGCGCGCTTTCGATCCTCAAGCTGCTGCCCTATCCGAACGCCTCGCATCCCTCGGGCAGCATCCGCTTCAAGGGGCAGGAGCTGATCGATCGCTCCGAGCAGGAGATGCGGGAGATTCGTGGCAGCGATATCTCCATCATCTTCCAGGAGCCGATGACCTCGCTCAATCCGCTGCACACGATCGAGGCGCAGATCGGCGAGATCATCCAGCTGCATAATCCGACCAGCAACGCGGAGGCCCGCAGGCGAACGCTGGAGCTGCTGACGCAGGTCGGCATTCCCGAGCCCGAGACGCGGCTGAACAGCTATCCGCATCAGCTTTCCGGCGGCCAGCGCCAGCGCGTGATGATCGCGATGGCGCTCGCCAACGAGCCGGATCTGTTGATCGCGGACGAGCCGACCACGGCGCTCGACGTCACCGTGCAGGCGCAGATCCTGGCCCTGCTCGCCGACATCCGCTCGCGGCTCGGCATGAGCCTGCTGTTCATCACCCACGATCTCGGCATCGTGCGCCGCATCGCCGACACCGTCTGTGTCATGAAGGGCGGTCAGATCGTCGAGCAGGGGCCGGTCGAGCAGGTCTTCAAGACGCCGAAGCATCCCTATACCCGCGACCTGCTCGCAGCGGAGCCGAAGCCGGATCCGGCGCCGCCGCAGCCGGACGCACCGGTGGTGATGTCGGTCAACGATCTGAAAGTGTGGTTTCCGATCAAGCGCGGCCTGATGCGCAAAACGGTCGGCCACATCAAGGCGGTCGACGGTGTCAGCGTCGCCGTGCGCAAGGGCGAGACGCTCGGTGTGGTCGGCGAATCCGGCTCGGGCAAGACCACGCTGGGTCTGGCTCTGCTGCGGCTGATCTCCTCGAACGGACGCATCGTGTTCCTGGGCAAGGATATCCAGGGCCTGCGCTTCAAGGAGATGCGTCCGTTCCGGCGCGACATGCAGATCGTGTTTCAGGACCCGTTCGGCTCGCTCTCGCCGCGCATGTCGATCGCCGACATCATCGCCGAAGGCCTCTCCGTGCATCAGCCGAAGCTGTCGCGTGAGGAGCGTGAGGCGCGCGTCGTCAAGGCGCTGGAAGACGTCGGGCTGAAGCCCGATACCCGCTTCCGCTACCCCCACGAATTCTCCGGCGGCCAGCGCCAGCGCATCAGCATCGCACGCGCGGTGGTGCTGGAGCCGGATTTCGTCGTGCTGGACGAGCCGACCAGCGCGCTCGACATGCTGTTCCAGGCGCAGATGGTCGATCTGTTGCGCGAGCTGCAGCGCAAGCGCGAGCTCACCTACATGTTCATCTCGCACGATCTGCGCGTCGTCGCCTCGCTTGCGAGCCATTTGATCGTGATGCGCGGCGGCAAGGTCGTCGAGGAGGGACAGGCCGCCGAGCTGTTCAAGAACCCGAAGACGGATTACACGCGCGCGCTGTTCGCGGCGGCCTTCCGCCTGGAGACGGCGGGGAACGGCTCGGTGGCGACGTAAGCCCCGTCAGAGCCGCTTGATCGCAACGACCTCGCTGCCGGCCTGCCTGATTCGCGCAATGGCCGGCTCGATCGGCTCGATCATTGTCGCCATGTGATACGCGTTGGCGTGAACCATGGTGCTGCCGTCGCGGGCGATCGCGACATGCCCCTTCCAGAAGATCAGATCGCCGCGCCGCAATTGGCTTTGCTCATGCGGCTCCAGTGCGCGGCCGAGACCGGCGAGCTGCATGTCGCTGTCGCGCGGGCAGCCGAGCCCCGCCGCGGTCAGCGAGACCTGAACGAGGCCGGAGCAGTCGATGCCGAGACTGCTCTTGCCGCCCCAGAGATAGGGCGTGCCGACGAAGCGCTCGGCGATTGCGACGAAATCCGGCTCGCGATGATCGAGCGCAGCGAGATGCGTTCTCGGCAGGTATCTGCCGTCGTGCGTCACGGCAAAGCTGCCGTCCTCGCGGGCCACGGCGAGTCTGGATCCCATCACGAGCGTCTCGGCCGGCGGTAGCTTGATCGACGGGCCGGGGAAGGCGAACGTCCGCAATGCGCTGACCACGTGGGTCGGGGTGGCCGACGGCTTCACGAGCGCGGCATCCGGCAGCCAGCCGACATAGCCATCGCCATTGAGCTGTCCCCACGCCCAACCCTCGCCGTTGCGGTCATAGATCGTGACGCGTTCGCCGCGCAGGGCCTCCGTCATCAGCATCGCGCTCGAGGACGGCTGCTCGCGCACCGGCGCGACCGGCTCAATCACCTCGAATTCCTCGCCCGCGACGAAGCGATCCGCCTGCACCTTGCCTTCGAGATATTTCGCGGCGAGGTCGCCCCGCGCCGGTGTTATTCGCGGATCATGCATAGCGCTCGCTCAGCAAGGTGTAGACGGCGCGCGCGGCCTGGCACTCGCCGCCTTCGGGGCGTGCCGGCTTGGCCGACGGCGTCCAGCCGTAGATGTCGACGTGCAGCCAGCTCCCGGCGTGCTCGACGAAGCGTTGCAGGAACAGCGCGCAGGTGATCGAGCCGGCAAAGCCGCCCGATGGCGCGTTGGTGACCGTGGCCGTCTTGGAGTCCAGCCACTGATCGTAAGGCGGCCACAGCGGCATGCGCCACAACGGATCGTTCTCCTTCACCGCGCAGCGCGCAAGGTCGGCGGCGAGGGTCTCGTCATTGGTGTAGAAGGGCGGCAGATCCGGCCCGAGCGCGACCCGCGCCGCGCCGGTCAGCGTGCCCAGGTCGATCAGCAGGTCGGGCTTCTCCTCGTCGGCAAGCGCCAGCGCGTCGGCGAGCACCAGGCGTCCCTCGGCGTCGGTGTTGCCGATCTCGACCGTGATGCCCTTGCGCGAGGTGAAGATATCGAGTGGGCGGAAGGCATTGCCCGCAACCGCGTTCTCCACCGCCGGAATCAGCACGCGCAGGCGCACCTTCAGCTTCGCATCCATCACCATGCGCGCCAGCGCCAGCACGTTGGCGGCGCCGCCCATGTCCTTCTTCATGATCAGCATGCCGCTCGACGGCTTCAGGTCGAGCCCGCCGGTGTCGAAACACACGCCCTTGCCGACCAGCGTCACCTTGGGATGATCGGGATCGCCCCAACCGATGTCGATCAGCCGCGGCGCGCGGCTGGAAGCCATGCCGACGGCGTGGATCAGCGGGAAGTGCTTCTCCAACTCCTCGCCGATGGTGCAGGCGAAGCTCGCGCCGAACTCGGCGGCGAGGGCTTGCGCGGCGGCGGCGAGCTCGTCCGGCCCCATGTCGTTGGACGGCGTGTTGATGAGGTCGCGCGCGAGAATTGCGGCATCGGCAATCCGCTCGATCTCGGCCGGGTCGACGCCGTCAGGCGGCACCAGCCGGACCTCGGGCCTGTCAGCGTTGCGGTAGCGCGCGAAGCGGTAGGTGCCGAGCGCAAAGGCGAGCGCCGCCAGCCGTGTATCGTGCGGCGCATTGGCAAAGCGATAGATGCCCGGCGGCAAGAGGCCGGGCAGCGCGCCGGGCCGGAACAGGTCGCGCGATCTTGCACCCTCATCCTCGAGGCCGAACAACACCTGTGCGATCGCGCCATCGGGCGCGGGCAGGGCGAGATAACCGCCGGGCTTGGCGGCAAAGGCGCATGAAGCGGCGAACTGGCGTTGCGGCGGCGGCAGCGCCTCGGCGACCTGATCCCAGCTCGATTTGGTGACGAACGTGATCGGGATGGCGGTGGATGGCGTCTCGAAGAAGGGCATTGGCGGGTCCGGATCGTCGGATCAAACGGGTGATGCGAACGAACGAGACTTCGCAGAGTTTCGTCGCGGCTGCAATCGGCATTGCTGACACCGTTTCGGCGAGCGCTACTCGCGGCAAGGGGGCCATGCTAGGTTCCGGCAAGGGTCGCCAGGGCTGGAGATCGGGCGGGCGACGACGAACGCGCCGGGAGGACATGCAATGGAATTTGTGTGGAGCGTGGTCATGTTCATCGGCCATGCCGTCGAGGCGATCTTTGGCTATGTCGAGCACCACCATTGGATCTTTGCGCTCCTGGCCGGCGGTTACGTCTTCTATCTCCACGACCGCTCGGTCCACGCGCGGTTCGATGCGCTCGACAAGCGCGTCGACGAAATCCGCAAGCGGCTTGCGATCGAATATTGAGACGCGGCAATGGCTGCGGGATCCGGACCGGCAGGTGAGGGCGCTCGGCTTTGGGCCTTGGCGCAGGCATCCCGCAGATGTCGGCGAGGTGCGGCCTGCGAAGCGGCGTTAACCCGCCGTTAGGGTTAACAGCCTATTGCTGACGCGTTCGGCTCGATCAATCGGCTCGAGAGTGAAGGCGTCATGCGTCAACGGTTCAGTCTCGCCCGGCTTCTTGCGTCCACCTCGCTGGTCGCGGCGGTCGCCATGGGCCTCGGCGGCTGCTCGGGCATGTCGAAGCTCTCCGACGTGACAGGCTCGCTCGGCGGACCACGGGCAGAGGCGGCGCCCACCGATCCCGCGCGCGCCGTCGAGGTCTATGGCGAGCGCTACCGCGCCAATCCCAAGGACGCCGAGGCTGCGCTGGCCTATGGCCAGGCCTTGCGCGCCAACGGCCAACGCGCCCAGGCCGCCGCCGTGCTGGAGCAGGCGACCATCGCCAATCCCGGCAACAAGGCGCTGCTCGCGCAGTATGGCCGCGCGCTCGCCGACAACGGCAATTTCCAGCAGGCCTACGACGTCTTGTCGAAAGCGCATTCGCCTGACAATCCGGACTGGCGCCTGCTCTCGGTGCAAGGCACCGCGCTGGACCAGATGGGCCGTCACGGGGAGGCGCGCTCCTATTATGCGAGCGCGCTCAAGCTCGCGCCGGGTGACCCCGGCGTGCTTTCCAATCTCGGCCTGTCCTACATGCTGTCGAAGGATCTGCCCAAGGCCGAAGAGGCGTTGCGGCAAGCCTACGCCTCGCCGCGCGCCAGCAGCCGGGTGCGGCAGAATCTCGGCCTCGTCGTCGGTCTGCAGGGCCGTTTCGCCGAGGCCGAGACCATCGTGAAGGCGGATCTGCCGCCGGATCAGGCCGCGGCCAATGTCGCCTATCTCAAGGACATGCTGAGCCGCAGCGACCATCATCGCGGCGGGCCGAAGCGGACCCCGGTCGCCGCGCTCAACCAGCCCGACTGATCAAAGCTCTGATCTTCAGCATTCGCAGCCGTCCCGCGGACCGCGCCGTTGACGGCTCGTGTCACTGCATCTCGGTGATCTTGATGCCGGTCGGTCCGAGAATGACGACGAACAGCACCGGCAGGAAGAACAGGATCATCGGCACCGTCAGCTTCGGCGGCAACGCGGCGGCCTTCTTCTCGGCCTCGGTCATCCGCATGTCGCGGTTTTCCTGGGCCATGACGCGCAGGGACTGACCGAGCGGGGTGCCGTAGCGTTCCGCCTGCTGAAGCGCGAGACAGACCGACTTGACGCCCTCGAGCCCGGTGCGTCGCGCCAAATTCTCATAGGCGACCTTGCGGTCCTGCAGGTAGGACAACTCGGCCGTGGTCAGCGTGAACTCCTCCGACAGCGCGATCGACTGTCCCACGATCTCGGTGGCGACCTTCCGGAACGCCATTTCGACCGACATGCCGGATTCGATACAGATCAGGAGCAGGTCGAGCGCATCGGGAAAGGCGCGCTTGATGGAGAGCTGGCGCTTGGAGATCGCATTCTTGAGGAACAGCATCGGCGCCTGGAGACCGAGATAGGCCGCGCCGATGCAGATGCCGATCTTGATCGGCACCGGCTTGTCCATGTGCGCGATCACGAAGACGTAGAGAAGCGAGCCGACGAAGAGCACGATCGGCGTGACCAGGCGGGCAAACAGGAAGGTGATATAGGGCGCCTGGCCGCGGTAACCGGCCATGATCAGCTTGTCTCGCGCCGCCTCTTGCGCCAGCCATTTGGTGAGGTTGAAGTCCTCCACGACCTTGGAGACGAGCTGCTTCGGGGTCTGACGCAGAGAGACCTTTTCGTTCTTGTGAAGGCGCTCTCGCTCGCGCTGCCGAATGCGCTCACGTTCGCTCGCGACCGCCTTCATGCGCTTGGAGAGTCCCTCGCCGGCGAACAGCGGCATCACCAGCGTATAGACGGTGGCGCTGGCGGCGATGGCCGCCAGCAGCATCGTCATGAAGCGGACGTCATGCAGTTTCGAAACGAGGAACTCGACCATGCATCACCGTCAGAAGTCGAAATTGATCATCTTCTTCATCACCATGATGCCGATCGACATCCAGATGACGCAGCCGACCAGCATCAGCTGGCCGGTGGGATGAGTCCAAAGCAGCGAGATGTAGTGCGGCGTCGTGAGATAGACGAGGAACATCACGATCGGCGGCAACGAGCCGATGATGCCGGCGGAGGCCTTGGCTTCCATCGACATCGCCTGGATCTTCTCTTTCATCTTCTTGCGCTCGCGCAGCACCTTGGAGAGGTTGCCCAGCGCCTCGGAGAGGTTGCCGCCCGATTTCTGCTGGATCGAGATGACGATGCCGAAGAAGTTGGCTTCGGGCAGCGGCATGCGCTCATAGAGGCGGGAGCAAGCCTCGCCCAGCGGCATGCCGATCGCCTGCGTCTCGATGATGGCGAGGAACTCGCTGCGCAGCGGCTCGGGCGAATCGGCCGCGACGACCTTGATCGATTCGAACAGCGGCAGGCCGGCTTTGATGCCGCGGACGATGACGTCGACCGCGTCGGGCAGTGCCTTCAAGAACTTGTCTTCCCGGCGCTTCTTCAGGAAGCCGAGGGCCCAGCGCGGCAGGCCAAAACCTCCGGCGAACGCGAGACCGGCGGCGCCGAGCAGGCCGCCGCCGACGAACAGGGCCGCCGCGAACAGCACGCCCGCCACGACTGCGGACACGATCCAGAACTTCTGCGGCGTCCAGTCCAGGCCGGCCTGGGAAAGGCGGATGTTGAGCGGAACGCTCTTCTCCTGCTGACGCCGTGCTTCGAGATCCTTCAGCGACGTTTCGACCTGCTCGCGGCGCGAACGCTGGCTCTTTTCGCTCTGCTTCGCCATCGGCGCATCGGCACGCGCGATGGAGGCGCGCCGGCTTTCCGCCTTCCGTTCCCCGGAGAGCAGCGGATAGAGGAAGACCCAGGCGATGCCGCCGACCGCGGCGGTGGCGAGAAATGCGAGGGCGAGGACCTGTATGTTCATGGCGTCGCTGACCTGCTCACGTCGTCGGCGCCACTTCCGCGGCGTCGAGAGCCGCGGCAAGGCGCTTCTCCTCGCCGTAATAGCGGGCGCGTTCCCAGAACTTCGGACGGCCGATGCCGGTCGAGCGGTGGCGGCCGATGATCTTGCCGTTGGCGTCCTCGCCGATCATGTCGTAGAGGAAGATGTCCTGGGTGATGATGGTGTCGCCTTCCATGCCCATCACCTCGGTGATGTGGGTGATGCGGCGCGAGCCGTCGCGCAGGCGCGCGGCCTGGACGATGACGTCGATCGAGGCGCAGATCATCTCGCGGATCGTTCGCGAGGGCAGCGAAAAGCCGCCCATCGTGATCATGGATTCGCAGCGCGACAGTGCTTCGCGCGGATTGTTGGCATGCAGCGTGCCCATCGACCCGTCATGGCCGGTGTTCATGGCCTGGAGCAGGTCGAACGCCTCGGGTCCGCGGACTTCGCCGACGATGATGCGTTCGGGCCGCATACGCAGGCAGTTGCGCACCAATTCGCGCATGGTGACCTGGCCCTCGCCCTCGATGTTGGGCGGGCGGGTCTCCAGCCGCACCACATGGGGCTGCTGGAGCTGGAGCTCGGCGGCGTCCTCGCAGGTGATGACGCGCTCGTCGTGCTCGATGTAATTGGTCAGGCAGTTGAGCAGCGTCGTCTTGCCCGAGCCCGTACCGCCGGAGATCAGCACGTTGCAGCGGACGCGGCCGATGATCTGGAGGATCTCGGCGCCCTCCGGCGAGATCGCGCCGAACTTGACGAGCTGATCCAGCGTCAGCTTGTCCTTCTTGAACTTGCGGATGGTGAGCGTCGGGCCGTCGATCGACAGCGGCGGCACGATGGCGTTGACGCGGGAGCCGTCGGCGAGGCGCGCGTCGCAGATCGGCGAGGATTCGTCGACGCGCCGGCCGACCTGGCTGACGATGCGCTGGCAGATGTTGAGGAGCTGCTGGTTGTCGCGAAAGCGGATGCCGGTGCGCTGGATCTTGCCGGCGACCTCGATGTAGACGGTGTTGGCGCCGTTGACCATGATGTCGGCGATGTCGTCGCGCGACAGCAGCGGCTCGAGCGGGCCGTAGCCGAGAACGTCGTTGCAGATGTCGTCGAGCAGTTCCTCCTGCTCGGCGATCGACATCACGATGTTCTTGATCGCGATGATCTCGTTGACGATGTCGCGGATTTCCTCGCGGGCGGATTCCGAATCCAGCTTGGCCAGCTGGGCGAGGTCGATCGCCTCGATCAGCGCGCCGAAGATGGTCGCCTTGACCTCGTAATAATTGTCGGAACGCCGGCTCTCCATGGCCGGGGGCGGCGGGGCCTTGGCGGGAGCAAGCGGCGGCGAGGCGACGGCCGGCGGCGGCGGGGCGCGCGACACCGTCGGCGCCGGAGCCTGGGCAGGCTCGAGCGACACGGCGCCGGGCTTGGGCGCCCGAAGGTCGGTGTCTGTTCCGCTACGCTTACCGAACACTTAACAACTCCATGCGGCGGCTATTTTCCCCGCAACTTGTCAATCAGGGGTGAAAACAGGGACGACTTTTGCTTCTTGGTTTCGCTGCGGCCGGTCAGGCGCTGGGCGATCTGAAGAAACATCTCGATCGACTTGTGGTTGGCGGAGATCTCCGCGATCATCTGGCCGTTGTTGGCCGCCGAACCGAAGATCTGCGGCTCGAACGGGATCGAGACGATCGGCTGGCTCTCGATCGCCTTGGCGAACTCCGCGGCGGCGATTTCGGGCCTTTTCGGCACGCCGACCTGGTTCAGGCAGTAGAGCGGCGGCCGGTCGTTGGGCCGCGCGGCCTTCAGCAGGTCGAACAGGTTCTTGGTATTGCGCAGATTGGCAAGGTCGGGGGCGGCCACGATCAGAATGTCGTCCGCTCCGATCAAGGCGCGCTTGGTCCAGCCCGACCATTGGTGCGGAATGTCGAGCACGATGCACGGCATGGTGGAGCGCAGCGTGTCGAACACGGAGTCGAAGGCGTCGGTGCCGAAATCATAGACCCGGTCCAGCGTCGCCGGCGCCGCCAGCAGGCTGAGATGGTCGGTGCATTTCGACAGCAGGCGGTCGATAAAGGCGGTGTCGACGCGATCGGGCGAGAACACGGCGTCGGCAATGCCCTGCGGCGGATCCTGGTTGTAGTCGAGCCCGGCGGTCCCGAAGGCCAGGTCGAGATCGGCGACGACGGCATCCATTGCGAGGTTGCGCGCGATCGCCCAGGCGACGTTGTGCGAGATGGTGGAAGCCCCGACGCCCCCCTTGGCGCCGACCACGGCGATGATGCGGCCGACCGCCTTGGCTTCCGGCGCCGAGAACAGGTTGCAGATCGATCGTACGACGTCGATCGCGCCGACCGGCGCGAGCACATAGTCGCTGACGCCGCGGCGCACCAGCTCGCGGTAGAGCGTGACGTCGTTGATGCGGCCGATCACGACCACGCGGGTGCCGGCATCGCAGACGGTGGCGAGCTGATCGAGCCCTCCCAGGAGGTCGTTGCGGCCGTCGCTCTCGAGCACGATCACGTTCGGCGTGGGGGCCGAGCGGTAGGCTTCGATCGCGGCCGCCATGCCGCCCATCTGGATCTTCAGATGGGCTTTGCCGAGGCGGCGATCCTCGCCGGCCGACTGCACCGCGGCCGCGGTCTCGACCGTCTCGCAGAAGGCCTGGACCGAGACGCGCGGCGAGGGCGCAATATGCTCCTCGACCGGCGGAGGCGGGGCTTCCGGCTGCTCTTCGTGTGTCTGGCGAGCGTAGCTGATCATTTGCCGGTGTCGCTGAGTTTGGCCTTGTCGGCTTCGGGATAGGTGGTCGCGCTCGTCAGTCCCTTGCGATACTTCTCGAGACCGGTGATGCGCCGGGGCGTGTAGGACGGCGTTTCAGGCCGCGGCTGCTCGAGGTCCGACGGATTGTCGACCATCGCTGCGAGGTTGCGCTGATAGGCGCAGCCGTAATTGTAATATTCCTTGTTCTCGAACCAGCCCTTGTTCTTCATCGAAGGGCCGATGTCGTCCGGCCACAGGCCACAGGGGCCTGCGATCGCTGCGATCTTGGAATAGGTGAGACGGATCGGCGGCAGGAAGCGCCTGTCCTCGGGCTGGTAGGGACGTACGCTGACCCCCCGCGGCGGAACGCCCGCCGCGGCCAGCATCGCCTGGATTTCGCGCATCGTGTCCGCCACCGGTCGTGCATTGGGCGTGCCGGACGGCACGTCGATGCGGATGGCGCCGGTGCCTTCGCGCAGCCATGCCGAGGCGACGCCCATCACGTCGGCGCGCTGGGCCGCGGTCAGTCCGCCGCGGGCATGGCCGACGAAGACGACGATCGAGCGATTCTGCTCCTCGATCGCGATCGGGTGGCGCTGCTTGTAGTCGCCGGGAATCGAGGCGGTGACGACCTCGTCGTGTTGGCAGCCACTGAGCGCGAGCGCCATTGCGACCAGCGCGCCACCGAGACGGATGGCGCGCTTGCGAAGCTGGGGTGGTCTTGTGATCATCGTGAAGTCCCCGTTCCGCCTCAGTCGGTAATGAAGCCGTAGGTGCCGCGGTAGTTCTTGGCCGGTTCGGTCCGGCCCGGCACGCCGTAGATGCGGTTGATGTTGCCGAGCAGCTGGGCCTGTGGATCCGCGGGCGGGGCGAAGCCGTCATCCGGCCGCGACAGATCCTTTGGCGCCACCGCGCGAACGACATAGGGCGTCACGATCACGACCAGCTCGGTGGCGTTGTTGACGAAGTCGCGGCTGCGGAACAGCGTGCCGAGGATCGGGAGCTGCATCAGCCCCGGCAGTCCGCTGATGGCCTGCTTGGTCTGTTGCTGGATCAGGCCCGCCATCGCCATCGCGCCGCCGGAGGGAATTTCCAGCGAGGTCTCCGCGCGGCGGGTCCTGATCGAGGGCACCGTCAGCGAGTTCACCGAGGTCGAGGTCACGGCCTGCGACAGCGTGATCGCGTTTTCGTTCGAGAGCTCCGAGACCTCCGTCATCACGCGCAGGCTGATCTTGCCTTCGCTCAGCACCACGGGGGTGAAGTTGAGCGAGATACCGAACTTCTTGAAGCTGATCTGGGTGGTACAGACGTGGGTGGTGGGATCGCACGCATAGCCTGCCGGGACCGGGAATTCGCCGCCGGCGATGAACGTGGCCGATTCACCGGAGATTGCGGTCAGGTTCGGTTCGGCCAGCGTGCGGATCACGCCCGCGGTCTCCATCGCGCGCAGAGTGGCCTGCACCGAGGACGAGCCGCCGAACTTCGTCGTCAAATTGTTGCCGTCCACGAGGTTCTTGCCGAGCGCCGTGAACGGATTGGAATTGGTGAAGCTCACCACCGACGTGCCGTAGTTGAGGCTGGCGGAGAGGTCGATGCCGAGCTGCTTGACGATGGTGCGCTGGACCTCGGCCACCGTCACCTTGAGCATGACCTGGTCGCGGCCGCGCACCACGATCGAGTTCACCACCTTGTCGACGCCGCCGGCCAGGCGCGCGGCGAGCTCGTTGGCCTGCTGCGCTTCCATCGGATTCGCCGCCGTGCCGGTCAGGACAATGCCGTCGCCGAGCCCGTCGATCTGAATGTCCGAATTCGGCAGTATTTGCTTCAGCGCGGCCCGCACGCCGTTGAGGTCGCGCTTGACTGCGATGTCATAGGCCGCGATCTGCTGGCCGGCGGAATCGAAGAACACGATATTGGTCTGGCCGACCGTGGCACCGATGATATAGGCGCGCTGCGCCGAGCGGACCACCGCGTTGGCGATCTTGGGATCGGCGACCAGCACGTCCTTGATGTCGCGCGGCAGGTCGATCACGACGGATTTGCCGACGCCGAGCGAGAGGAAGCGCGCGTTCATCTGGCCATCCGCCGCGGCCAAGGCCCCGGGACGGTAATCGGCGGCGACCGCGGGGGTCAGCACCGGGTTGAGCGCCAGCGCCAGCGCGGCCGAAAACGACAGGGCGCGAACCGCCGAGGTTCGCATCGTCGCCAAATCCACCCTGCGGTTCATATCGACTGTCTTCATCGTACTTTCGCCGTCTGACTTGGAATGCCGTAGCGAATGATCGAAACACCGTCCCGCTTCTGCGCGGAATCATCGAGCGTGATTTCGCTCATCTTGACGTCGACGATGCTGCGCAGCGCCAGCGACAGCGTGCCGCTCTGGCGGGCTGCGGAGAGTGTTGCGGTCTGCGCCGGATTGAGCTCGAGGGTGACGGTCTTGCCGACCACCGCGTTCTGGCCGTCCTTCTCCTTTGGCGCCTGGTCGATGGCGAGGACTCGGATATTGGCCAGGATGATCTCGGAGGTGACGATGTCGGGGGCGCCGTTGTTCTGGTCCGGGTTCTTCAGCCGGCGGGTCAAGAGGACGTCGACGCGATCGTTGGGCAGGATGAAACCGCCTGCGCCGGTCTCCGGCGAGATCTCGGTCGAGATCGCCCGCATGCCGGTGGGCAGGATTGCAGCCATGAAACCGGAGCCTTCGGCCTTGACCAGCTTCTGGTCGCGGATCGGCTCACCCTGAATGAACGGGGCGCGCGCGATCGAACCGGTGACCTGGGTCGCGCCCTCGGGCCGCTCGTTGCGGCGGATGAAGGTGGCGCTGGCGGTCGCGGCCGGCCAGGTCTGCCATTGCACGTCTTCCGGCTTCACGGTCTGGCCGAGGCCGATGTCGTTCTTGGCCACGAGGACGTCGACGGTCGGAAGCTGGGCGACCGGAGCCGCCGGAGGCGGCGCAGATTGGTCCGAGCCGCTCGCCAGGTACGCGGCGACGCCGCCGGCGCTGATGGCGACCGCCAGGACGACAATGCGTGCCCTATTCATACGCTTCACTTTCCAACAAGACGCCGCGACGCTGCCGCCGCCGTAATCGGCAGTTGACCAGCTATTCGTCAAAGCATGGTTAATGAGGCGTATCTAAATCGCCTTAACGCCGGGTTTACCCGGTGCGTTCAGCGCAGTGCGAGGTGGGCGAGGTCGATCGCCTTCACCCATTCGGTCTCGGGGTAGACCATCAGTGCGCTCAGCGCGAGCGCGATGCCGTAGGGGATTCCGCTCTCCTTGGCGTGCAGCCGCGCGAGCCAGGCCTGACCCGCCAGCCCGTAGGGCAGCGGCCATTGCCGGAACTGGAGCAGGAGCAGCGTCAGCGCGCCGCCGAACAGCGAGGCGTAGAGCAGGAAGTTCATCAGCTGCGCGAACCCGAACCAGAGCGCGACGGAGGCCGCGACCTTGGCATCGCCGCCGCCGACCCAGCCCATCGCAAAGCAGGCGAAGGCTATGACGAGCAGGAGCGCGCCGGCGCCGACATGGCTCAGCATCTCGTAAGGTGCCATGCCGCCGGCGAGGGCGAGCGCGAAGAAGCCTGCGACCAGCGCCAGCGACACGCGATTGGAGATCGTCATCGTGAACAGATCGCTCGCGGCGGCGAACGCCATCAGGGCAGGGAAGAGCAGAAGGCGCGCAAGGTCGAGGATCATGGGCTGCGTCTTGAGGCCTGGGTTTGCCGCGGAAACTGGCGTCGCCGGATTCTAGCCGGCAGTGCTAAACAAACCGACAACGGCCGCGAGGGTCACGCAAGGCCGAAGCTGCGGAACGCATGCCTACCAGAGGCTGGCAATGCGCGCGGCGAGCGCGACTGTCGCAAGCAGCAGCGCAAGGCAGACCCAATAGACCGGCGAGCCGGCCTGCGCCGCAGCTGCCTCGTCTGCCGCGACCGCGGCACCGGTTCTGGACTCACGCAACGCCACTGGAACTCGCCGTCCTTGGAAAAACAAAGGCCCCGGAGGTCCGGGGCTTTTGCCGTCGTTCGTCTGTTGCTTACTTCAGCCCGGTGCTGATCGAGGTGAACTTGGTGTTGAGCGTGCTGCCGAGGCTGTTGACGACGGTGATGATGGCCAGCGCAATGCCGGCGGCGATCAGACCGTATTCGATGGCGGTTGCGCCGGATTCATCCTTTGCGAAACGCGCAATCAAGCTCTTCATGAACAAAACTCCATTCGGGTGGGATCGCCTCGTTCGGCGCTGTCTTTGACCCGATGACCATGTGAGCCGAGCTCTTTCGGTAGAGTTAATCCGATCGCGTAAACCCGCGTCCGGCGCGATGCTTTCGTCCAGAGTGAATTTCGCCTTAAAGCCGCGGCCTCAATTTCGGTTCCAGATGCGTCGCCGGCACGACGGCCGCTTCACCCTCCCTTAAATCTCACAGAGTAGGCGTAAGCGAGGACCGGAATTCGCGGAGAGAGGCGATGATGTCGAGCCTGCCCATGCAAGTCGCCCTGATGCTCGGCGAGACCATCGCGAAGTTGCTCCCCGTCACCTTCGTGCTCGCGGCGGTCTTCACCGTGCTCGAGCATTTCTGGGCCTGCAACCCCGGCGCCCCGTGGTGGCGCAAGCGGGAGATCATCACCGACATCTGCTATTGGTTCTTCGTTCCGGTGTTCGCCCGCACCATGCGGATCGGACTTCTGATCGTCGGCGCCGCCGTCGTCTTCAACATCCACGACGCCGACGAGCTCATCGCCTTCTACGACAACGGCCATGGGCCGCTGGCGCAGCTGCCTCTGTGGGTGCAGGCGCTACTGTTCCTGGTGCTGTCCGATTTCATGCTGTACTGGATCCACCGCTTCTTCCATGACGGCGGCTTCTGGAAGTATCACGCCATCCACCATTCGTCCGAGGAAATCGGGTGGATTTCGGCGGCCCGCTTCCATCCCATCAATCTCCTGCTCGGCACGATCAGCGTCGACGTCGTGTTGCTGATGGCCGGCATTTCCCCGAACATCATGCTCTGGGTTGGCCCATTCACCACCTTCCATTCGGCGTTCGTGCACGCCAACCTGAACTGGACCTTCGGACCGTTCAAATATCTGCTGGCAACGCCGGTGTTCCACCGCTGGCACCACACGTCGCTCGACGAAGGCGGCAACACGAATTTCGCCGGGACGTTCCCGGTCTGGGACGTGCTGTTCGGCACGTTCCGCATGCCGGAGGGGCGGCTGCCGCAGGATTACGGCAAGGACGAAGCGGCCATACCAAAGGAGATCGGGGGCCAATTGGCCTATCCGTTCCGCCAGTAGGGTGGGAAAATCGGCGGCAAATCTCGACTACGTTCAAACAATCGTCGGCGAGTTTGCGGAACGTTCACAAATTAAAGGCAGGTTAGCCGGGTCGGGCACCGGCTCCGCTGTTAGCTGTTCGCTTCTGCCGGTTTGTGACGTCCCGGGAGTATGAGTATGCGTAAGGAATTGCTGCGCCGTCATGCGCGGGTCTGTCTTCTGGTTGCTGCCGCAGCGCTGGCATCGCCGGCTGCCGGCCTCGCCGAACCGACCGCCGACACCATCGCCGTCAACGTCGACCAGGCCAAGCTGGTGCGGCTGCCCGGCAAGGTGGCGACCATCGTGGTCGGAAATCCCCTGATCGCCGACGTCACGCTCCAGCCCGGCGGCATGATCGTCGTGACCGGCAAAGGCTACGGTGCCACCAATTTCATTGCGCTCGACCGGGGCGGCGAGATTCTGGTCGACCGTCAGATTCAGGTCGAAGGCCCGAGCGACCGGCTCGTCACCGTCTATCGCGGGATCGAGCGCGAGTCCTACAGCTGCATGCCGCTCTGCCAGCGTCGCGTGACGCTTGGGGACAGCGACACCTACTTCAACAACACCATGAACCAGGCCGGGTCGCTGAGCAGCAGTGCCAGCGGTAACGCCGGTGCGGCCACCAAGTCCAACTAGCCGGAGCGATTGGCGGGTTCGCGCCGGGGTGGATCGCCTGATCCTGCCGCGCCGCTTCTGCATGCCAGCGGCGTCCCTCTGCGCGTCATCCTTGGCCGCCGCCGGCGCGCGGGGTTAACGCATCCTTAACCGACCGCTTCGCGCAGCGTGAATCGCCTGCAACACTTAAACAATCAGTTTTAGCTATTGAACGAAGCAGATGATCGCCGCTGCTGGGGAATTTGACGCGATGCCTGCGCCTACGAGATTCACGCTCCGGAAAGCGCTATGCCGGTTTCGAGGCAGCCGCCGCGGCTCCGCCGCGGTCGAGTTCGCGCTGGTCGCTCCGGTCTTCTTCGGACTGCTGTTCGCCATCATCGAGACCGCGTTGGTGTTCTTCGCGGGGCAGGTGCTCGAGACCATCACCCAGAATTCGGCGCGTGCGATCCTGACCGGTCAGGCGCAAGCACAGGGCGGCTCGGTGGCGGCCTGTCAGACGGTGCCCAACGCGGTCTCGGCATGCAATCAGACCACGTTCAAGGCCTATGTCTGCACCCAGATCCCGGCGCTGTTCGATTGCAGCAAGCTTTACGTCGACGTGGTCAGCACCAGCTCCTTCACGACGCTGAGCCTCACCAATTACGGCGATTCCTGCACCTTCAATCCGGCCGGCGTGCAATACAATCCCGGCAGCTCCAGCCAGGTCGTCGTGGTGCGGCTGTTCTATCAATGGCCGCTCTTCGTCACCGGCCTCGGCTACAACATCGGCTGCAGCAACAAGCGGCTGCTGGTGGCGACCGCGGCCTTCAAGAACGAACCCTTCTGAGGCAGATGGATCTGGGCGGGCCAATGCAGGCGATTGCGAACTTCCTGGGGAATGCCCGCTGCTCGGCGCGTGACTTCGTCGCCGACACGCGCGCGCTCGCGGCGACCGAATTCGCCGTCATCGTCCCGCTGATGCTGGTGATGTTCTTCGGGACCGTCGAATTCTCGTCGGCGGTGGCGATCGATCGCAAGGTCACGTTGATCGCACGGACGCTGTCCGATCTGACGTCGCAATCCACGACGCTTGCCGATGCCGACATGCAGAACACGTTCACGGCGAGCATCTCGATCGTGATGCCTTACGACGCCACGCTCGTGAAAGGCTCGATCTCCCAGATCTATATCGATGCGGACAGCATTGCCACGGTGCAGTGGAGCAAGGCCGGAACCATCGCGAGCGGCGCGACGCAAGCGACGCTGGCGACGTCGGGCCGGAAGGCCGGCGACAAGGTGACCAACGAGATTCCGCCGACGCTGCTGATTCCGTCGACCTACCTCATCCTCAGCGAGGCGAGCTACACTTACACGCCGTCGGTAGGCTACGTGTTGAAGTCGAACATACCGCTGAAAGATCTGTCCTACACGCGGCCGCGGCAGGCCACTTGCGTTCAATACAACAACGTGCCGTCCTCGTGCTGACGCGCCCGAGGGGGGCCTGAAAATGAAAAAGGCCGTGCGTTGCGCACGGCCTTCTTTGCTTCTTGCGAGCCGATCGGGCGGGGCCCGGCGGGTTCAGCCTGCGGCGCGGAGGTTGTCCGCAGCCGACTTGCCGGAACGGCGGTCGGCCACGATCTCGTAGGAGATCTTCTGACCTTCACGCAGCGTGCCGAGGCCCGCACGTTCCACAGCGCTGATGTGGACGAACACGTCCTGGCCGCCGTCGTCGGGCTGAATGAAGCCGAAGCCTTTGGTCGCGTTAAACCACTTCACGGTTCCCATGCTCACGGGGGTAGTCCCTTCTCAGATAACACAATGTGACAGCCTGCTCGCGCAGGCCAGTTAGATCGAATTTTTGGAAGGGTCGTCAGCGTGTCTGAACCGGCTGTACCGGTGGATGCTAATGTCGTCCGGCCGAAAATCGATAAATTCCTTTTATCGGAATTCCAGCGTCAAAACAATCCAGCCGCGCACGATTTTTTGATCCGCCGTGGTGTTCACGGCGGACCAATGGAAACTCGGAATTTTACTGCCGCGCCGTCGCCGGCTAGCGGCGCCGGAACTGGCCGCCGCGCTGTCCGGGACGAGGCGGTCCGCCCACGCCGCTGGGGCGTTCGTCCTTGTGGCGGAAAATCAACCGGCCCTTCTCAAGGTCATAGGGCGACATCTCCACCGTCACGCGGTCGCCCGCCAGAGTCTTGATGCGGTTCTTCTTCATCTTGCCGGCGGTATAGGCGACGATCTCGTGTCCGGCGTCGAGCTGCACGCGGTAGCGGGCGTCGGGGAGGATTTCGGTGACCAGTCCTTCGAACTGGATCAGCTCTTCCTTAGCCATGTGGGTGTCTCCAGTCGTAGACTGCTAGTTCGAATGAGGATTGCGGTTCGGTCGGCCGTTGGGGCGACTCTCGCGACGCAAAAAGGCAACGCCTTGTATTCCATCAGGCTTGCCGGCGCTATGCGCGGGACGCTGTTCCGACCGATCGGCGGGTGAGGAATTCATCTTACCACCAGGACCACGGCGGCGGCGAGACCCCTTGGAGGCCTTGCGGCCTTCTCCGGGCCTGCCATCAACAGGTCTGCCCTCGCCATGACGTCCTTCGCCGGGCCGTCCGTCGGCCGGCCTGCCGGCGCTGTGATGACGTCCGTCAGCATGCCGTTCGTCGCCACGCCGTCCGTCGCCGTGCCGGGCGCCCTGAGGACGCTGGCCCGGGCGGCCGCCCGGCCGGCCCTGCCGTTGCTGCGGCGGGGGAGGACCGGCGTCGCGGCGGCCCGCATCGGTGCGGTGATCTTCGCGCGGCAGCGCCACGCGGATCAGCCGCTCGATGTCGCGGAGATAGCTGAGCTCCTCGCCGCCGGCCACCAGCGAGATCGCGGTGCCGTCGGCGCCGGCGCGCGCGGTGCGGCCGATGCGGTGGACGTAGGTTTCCGGCACGTTGGGCAGGTCGAAATTGATGACGTGGCTGATGCCGTCGACGTCGATGCCGCGGGCGGCGATGTCGGTGGCGACCAGGGTCCGGATCTCGCCCGAGCGGAACTGGGCCAGCGTGCGCTCGCGATGGTTCTGCGACTTGTTGCCATGGATGGCGCTGGCAGGGATGCCGGCCTTCTCGAGCGACTTCACCACCTTGTCGGCGCCATGCTTGGTGCGGGTGAAGACCAGGGCGCGGTTGACCGGCTCATCCTTCAGAAGCTTGGTCAGGAAGGCCGGCTTGGCGGAGAAGTCGACCTGGACGATGCGCTGGTTGATCCGCTCGGCGGTCGAGGACACCGGGGTCACCGCGACCCGTGCGGGGTCACGCAGCATGGCGTCGGCGAGCTCGGCGATGTCCTTCGGCATGGTGGCCGAGAAGAACAGCGTCTGCCGCTTGATCGGCAGCTTGGCGACGATTTTGCGGATGTCGTTGATGAAGCCCATGTCGAGCATGCGGTCGGCCTCGTCGAGCACGAGGAACGCGACGCTCGAGAGCTTCAACCCGTTGCTCTGCACGAGGTCGAGCAGGCGGCCGGGGGTGGCGACCAGCACATCGACGCCCTGCATCAGGGCGCGGACCTGGCGGCCCATCGGCACGCCGCCAATGGCCAGTGTCGAGGCGAGGCGCAGGTGGCGGCCATAGGCGTTGAAGCTGTCGAGGATCTGGCCGGACAGCTCGCGGGTGGGAGACAGCACCAGCACCCGGCAGGTCTTGGGCTGCGGCTTGATGCGATGCTCGAGCAGGCGGTGCAGGATCGGCAGCGCGAACGAGGCGGTCTTGCCGGTGCCGGTCTGGGCGATGCCGACGACGTCGCGCCCGGTCAGCGCGATCGGGATGGTCTGGGCCTGGATGGGGGTGGGAGTGACGTAGTTCTCTTCCGCGAGAGCACGCGCGATCGGTTCGGCGAGGCCGAAATCCTGAAACGAAGTCAAAAGATGGGTTCTTTCCATGTCAAAAGCGGGCGCCCGGCGCAATCGGCGCGGCGCGCGCAAAAGGGTGTCGAGAAGACACCTGCGTGTTTAGGGTGTCGGATGGCTTGGGAGATATGGGGCAAGCCAGAGGCCCGGAGGGGCTTAAGAACACGCGGCTCGCAACGACCTCTTGATTCGCAAGAGGTCTCGGCTGCTCATATGGAACATCCAAGGGGCGCTTTCAAGGCAGGCCCGCGCGAAATGGCGATTGCAGTGCAGAAATAGTTATGCCGGAAATTTAGCCAGAGCAAAGAATTTGCTCAAAGAATGACCAGCCTGCCGCTTTGGCATACATTCTCGTTGCTCAAGATTTAAGCGCCCCCTTCGCCCCAAGACTCCGATTTCTCAAAATTTTGACAGTAAAATCAATAAGTTGAATGGTGTTCAGCCCATGGCACGGTTCTTGCGAATCCGTTAATCGCAGGCGGCCGTGGGGCCGTTTCGCAGCGTTTTTCACGTCTGCGTCAGGGAGATGAGACACTCATGCTTAGCAAATCTACTCACGATATAGCGGCATCATTTAGCCGCCGCGGTGTGCTCGCCGCGACCGCTGGACTGGTGCTCGGTCTGGCTTCATTGACTGGCGCGAAGGCCGCGGACGACACCATCAAGGTCGGCGTGCTGCACTCTCTGTCCGGCACCATGGCGATCAGCGAAACCACGCTGAAGGACACCATCCTTTTCCTGATCGACGAGCAGAACAAGAAGGGCGGCGTTCTCGGCAAGAAGCTCGAAGCCGTCGTCGTCGACCCCGCGTCGAACTGGCCGCTGTTCGCCGAGAAGGCGCGCGAGCTGATCACCAAGGACAAGGTCTCGGTCGTGTTCGGCTGCTGGACCTCGGTGTCGCGCAAGTCGGTGCTTCCGGTGTTCAAGGAGCTCAACAGCATCCTGTTCTACCCCGTGCAGTACGAGGGCGAGGAGAGCGAGCGCAACGTGTTCTACACGGGGGCGGCGCCGAACCAGCAGGCGATCCCCGCCGTCGACTATCTGATGAAGGAAGAGAAGGTGAAGCGCTGGGTGCTCGCGGGCACCGACTACGTCTATCCGCGCACCACCAACAAGATCCTGGAAGCCTATCTCAAGTCCAAGGGTGTCGCCCAGGACGACATCATGATCAACTACACGCCGTTCGGTCACTCCGACTGGCAGACGATCGTGGCCGACATCAAGAAGTTCGGCTCGGCCGGCAAGAAGACCGCGGTGGTCTCGACCATCAACGGCGACGCCAACGTTCCCTTCTACAAGGAGCTCGGCAACCAGGGCATCAAGGCGAAGGACATCCCGGTGGTCGCGTTCTCGGTCGGTGAGGAAGAACTCGCCGGCATCGACACCAAGCCGCTGGTCGGCCATCTCGCCGCCTGGAACTACTTCCAGTCGATCAAGTCGCCGGAGAACGAGAAGTTCATCAAGGCGTGGCAAGCCTACACCAAGAATCCGAAGCGCGTGACCAACGATCCGATGGAAGCGCACGTGATCGGCTTCGACATGTGGGTCAAGGCGGTCGAGAAGGTGAAGTCGACCGATCCCGACAAGGTCATCGACGCTCTCCCGGGCATCGAAGCCAAGAACCTGACCGGCGGCACCTCCAAGATGCTCCCGAACCACCACATCACCAAGCCGGTGTTCATCGGCGAGATCAAGGGCAACGGCCAGTTCGACGTGGTCTGGAAGACCCCGAGCCTCGTCGCGGGCGATGCCTGGTCGAAGGAACTCGATGGCTCCAAGGACCTGATCGGCGACTGGGTCGGCAAGAAGTGCGGCAACTTCAACACCAAGACCAACAAGTGCCTCGGTTCCGGCTCCTGATCCGGATCTGACACGCCATTGCGCGACCGGAGAAGGCGGCGATCCCGCCGCCTTCTCCACCCATTCCCGCCGGGGTCATTCACAGTGCCAGCCTATTTGTCCGCGCGCCTCTGCTCGCTTGCGCTCTCGCTATTGCTGATCGCGTTCGCGCTGCCGGCCTTCGCCGGCCCGTTCGAGGACGGAGTCGCCAAGTTCGCCAATGACGATTTCTCCGACACGGAAGAAGCGATCGGCGCGGTCGCGAGCAGCGGCAACAAGCTGGCCTTCCCCATCATCAGCGCGCTCCAGGACGGCCGGTTGATGGCCGATCCGGACAGCAAGAAGGTTTACGTCACCGGTACCGACGGCAAGTCGATCGACGCCGCGACCGGCGAGGCGGTGGCCAGCGTTCCCGATAGTGCGAGCGCGGTGCGCCTCAACAACCGTCTGCGCCGCAGCGTCGATGCCGCGATCGGCAGCCTGACGCTGCAATCGCCGGATGTCGGAACGCGCCTGCAGGCCGCGCAATCGGTCTTCAAGTCGCATGAGGAGACGGCGCTCGATGCGGTCGATGCCGCGCTCGCCAAGGAAGGCAACAGAGCGGTCAAGACGGCCCTCGGCGAGGCCCGCGCCGCCATCCTGCTGTTCAAGTCCGATGCGACCGAGGTCGAGAAGCTCGAGGCCGTGGCCACGCTCAAGGCGCGCGGCGACCAGGACGCGCTGGCGCTGCTCACCGGCATGGGCGACCAGCCGGCCTCGGTGACCAAGGCGGCCGCGAGCGCGATCGGCTCGATCCAGAGTTCGCTCGCGGTTTGGTCCATGGTGCAGAACGCCTGGTACGGCCTCTCGCTGGGCTCGGTGCTGCTGCTCGCTGCGATCGGACTCGCCATCACCTTCGGCGTGATGGGCGTGATCAACATGGCGCATGGCGAGATGGTGATGCTCGGGGCCTACACCACCTTCGTGGTGCAGGAGGTGATCCGCACCCGCTATCCTGGCCTGTTCGACTATTCGCTGCTGATCGCCGTGCCGCTCGCCTTCCTCGTCGCCGGCGCGATCGGCGTCCTAATCGAGCGCAGCATCATCCGCTTCCTCTACGGCCGTCCGCTGGAGACGCTGCTGGCGACCTGGGGTCTCTCGCTGGTGCTGCAGCAGGCGGTGCGCACCATGTTCGGCCCGACCAACCGCGAGGTCGGCAATCCCTCCTGGATGAGCGGCGCGTTCGAACTCGGCCAGATCACCATCACCTATAACCGGCTCTGGATCCTGCTG
Source organism: Bradyrhizobium sp. WBOS08 (assembly GCF_024585125.1). Taxonomy (NCBI): domain Bacteria; kingdom Pseudomonadati; phylum Pseudomonadota; class Alphaproteobacteria; order Hyphomicrobiales; family Nitrobacteraceae; genus Bradyrhizobium; species Bradyrhizobium sp. WBOS08. Next base: position 3,696,557 of record NZ_CP028988.1, read on the forward strand.
TTCACGCTTGCCGTGTTCGCGATCCTGCTCGCGATGCTGCGCTACACCGCGCTCGGCCTCGAGATGCGCGCGGTGACGCAGAACCGACGCATGGCGGCCTCGATGGGCATCGCGACCTCGCGCGTGGACGCACTGACCTTCGGTCTCGGTTCGGGCATCGCTGGCATCGCCGGCGTGGCGCTGTCGCAGATCGACAATGTCAGCCCCAATCTCGGCCAGAGCTACATCATCGACAGCTTCATGGTCGTGGTGTTCGGCGGGGTCGGCAATCTCTGGGGCACGCTGGTCGGCGCCTTCACGCTCGGCATCGCCAACAAGTTCCTCGAGCCGGTCGCCGGCGCCGTGCTCGGCAAGATCGCCATCCTGGTCCTCATCATCCTGTTCATTCAAAAGCGGCCGCGCGGTCTGTTCGCGCTCAAGGGCCGTGCGGTGGAAGCATGACCCCTCACATGCTGACGCGATCGCTGGACCGCAGCGCGACGATCTTCCTTGCCGTCGTCGCGGCCTGCGGCATCCTCATCCCGCTCTCCAACCTGCTGCTGCCCGCGGGCTCGTTCCTGCAGGTGCCGACCTATCTGGTCGCGCTCTGGGGCAAGTATGTCTGCTACGCGATCCTGGCGCTGTCGATCGACCTGATCTGGGGCTATTGCGGCATCCTATCGCTCGGTCACGGCGCTTTCTTTGCGCTCGGCGGCTATGCGATGGGCATGTACCTGATGCGGCAGATCGGCACCCGCGGCGTCTACGGCAATCCGATCCTGCCCGATTTCATGGTGTTCCTGAACTATTCGAAGCTGCCCTGGTACTGGTACGGCTTCGACATGTTCTGGTTCGCCGCCCTGATGGTGCTGGTCGTGCCGGGGCTGCTCGCCTTCTGCTTCGGCTGGCTCGCCTTCCGCTCCCGCGTCACCGGCGTGTACCTGTCGATCATCACGCAGGCGATGACCTATGCGTTGCTGCTCGCCTTCTTCCGCAACGATTTCGGCTTCGGCGGCAACAACGGCCTGACCGACTTCAAGGACATCCTCGGCTTCAACGTCCAGGCCGAAGGGACGCGCGCTGCCTTGTTTGCGTTGAGCTGCCTGGCGTTGATCGCCGGCTTCCTGATCTGCCGTGCCATCGTCTCGTCGAAGCTCGGCAAGGTGCTGATCGCGGTGCGCGATGCGGAATCGCGCACGCGCTTCCTCGGCTACCGCGTCGAATCCTACAAGCTGTTCGTGTTCACGGTGTCGGCCTGCATGGCCGGCGTCGCCGGCGCGCTCTACGTCCCGCAGGTCGGCATCATCAATCCATCCGAGTTCGCGCCGGGCAATTCGATCGAGGCGGTGATCTGGGTCGCGGTCGGCGGCCGCGGCACATTGGTCGGCGCCGCGCTCGGCGCCGTCGTCGTCAACTATGCCAAGACCTTCTTCACTTCGGGCGTGCTCGCACCGTACTGGCTGTTCATGCTGGGCGCGTTGTTCATCCTGGTGACGCTGCTGCTGCCCAAGGGCATCGTCGGCACCTTCAACGCCTGGTGGGACCAGTCCAAGGAAAAACGTAACGCCGCGACCATGGCGAGTGCCGCGGCCGAGGACGGTGTTACCGAACCCAAGATGGCGGAGTAGGCGCACATGAACGTCATGGACGGCCGCACCACATCCGCAATGCTCTATCTCGACGGCGTGCACGTCTCGTTCGACGGCTTCCACGCCATCAACAATCTTTCGCTGACGCTCGAGCCCGGCGAGATGCGGGCCATCATCGGCCCGAACGGCGCCGGCAAGACCACGATGATGGACATCATCACCGGCAAGACCAAGCCTGACGAGGGGACGGTTCTGTTCGACGGCGTCACCGATCTGACGCGGCTCGACGAGACCCGCATCGCCGAACTCGGCATCGGCCGCAAATTCCAGAAACCGACCGTGTTCGAGAGCCAGACCGTGCAGGACAACCTGCTGCTCGCGCTCAATGTCGACCACAGTGTCAAGGGCACGTTGTTCTGGCGCGGCAGCAAGGCCGAGTCCGAGCGCATCGACAAGGTTCTGGAGACGATCCGCCTCACCGACGCTCGCAACCGCCTTGCCGGCAGCCTCAGCCACGGCCAGAAGCAATGGCTGGAGATCGGCATGCTGCTGGCGCAGGATCCCAAGCTGCTGCTCGTCGACGAGCCCGTCGCTGGGATGACCGACGTCGAGACGCATCTGACCGCCGAGCTGCTGAAAGAGATCAACAAGACCCATACCGTGATGGTGGTCGAGCACGACATGACGTTCGTGCGCGAACTCGGCGTCAAGGTCACCTGCCTGCATGAAGGCACGGTGCTCGCGGAAGGAACCATCGACCAGGTCTCGTCCAACGAGCGGGTCATCGAAGTCTATCTGGGGCGCTGAGCGATGCTTGAGGTCAAGGACATCAACCTGTTCTACGGCGCCGCCCAGGCGCTGCGCGGCGTCTCGATCTCGGCCGAGCCCGGCAAGGTCACCTGCGTGCTAGGTCGCAACGGCGTCGGCAAGACCTCCCTGCTGCGTGCCATGGTCGGGCAATATCCGATCTCGTCGGGTGCCATCGTGCTCGACGGCAGTGACATCACCGGCTTGAAGCCCTATGAGCGCGCCCGCAAGGGCATCGGCTTCGTGCCGCAGGGCCGCGAGATCTTCCCGCTGCTGACGGTCGAGGAGAACCTCAAGACCGGCTTCGGCCCGCTCAAGCGCGAGGACAGGCACATTCCTGATGACGTGTTCTCGCTGTTCCCCGTGCTGCAATCGATGCTCGGCCGGCGCGGTGGCGATCTCTCCGGCGGCCAGCAGCAGCAGCTCGCAATCGGCCGAGCGCTGGTGATGCGGCCGAAGCTGCTGCTGCTCGACGAGCCCACCGAGGGCATCCAGCCCTCGATCATCAAGGACATCGGCCGCGCCATCTCGTATCTGCGCAACCTCGGCAACATCGCCATCGTGCTGGTCGAACAATATCTCGACTTTGCCTGCGAACTCGGCGACAGTTTCGCGGTGATGGATCGCGGCGCGGTGAAGTTCACCTGCGACCGCGCCAACCTCGACGCGAGCGAGATCAGCCGCCAGATGGCGCTGTAGATCATCCTGCCGCGACCGGCTGGGGAGACGGATGCGCAGCGACACTTTGGCGACATCTTCTGTGTTCGAGGCCAACCGCGCCCGCGGCGCCGTGCGCTTCGACGTGCACGCCCGCGAGGGCGTGACGCGGCGCGGCGCCTTGCATGAATCCGGCTCGCTCCGCGTCCGCTTTCCCTCGCCGGAGGATCATGGCCTCTCCGGCGTGTTCGTCAACACGGCCGGCGGGGTTGCCGGCGGCGACAGTTTCGATATCGACGTCACGGCAGGCCAAGGCTCGCGCCTGACGCTGACGACGGCGGCCGCCGAAAAGGTCTATCGCGCACCGGGGCCGGCAGCGCAGCTCAACATCGCTTTGCAGGTTGGCGCAGGGGCGCATCTGTCGTGGCTGCCGCAGGAGACCATCCTGTTCGACCGCGCCCGGGTGCAGCGCCGTTTCGACATCGCGCTCGACGAGGTCGCCTCGCTCCTGCTCTGCGAGATCGTCGTGTTCGGCCGCACTGCCATGGGGGAGCGGATGGAGACGGGCGAGTTCGTCGACCGCTGGCGGTTGTCCCGCGGCGGCAGGCTGGTGTTCGCCGAGACTGTCCGGCTTGACGGTAACATCGGCGCAAAGCTCGCGCGATCGGCCGTTGCCAAAGGCGGCGCCGCGATCGGCACGGCCCTGATTGTGCCCGGCGACGAGGCCCTGGTCGAGCGCATCCGCGAGGCCTCTGATTCGTTCGCCGGCGAGGTCGGAATCTCGGCCTGGAATGGCTTTGCAATGGCGCGGTTCTGTGCCCAAGATGCGGCGCGTTTGCGCGCCGACATGACGGCCGTGCTGGCACGCACCGGCGCGGCCTTGCCGCGGCTCTGGCTGAATTGACTGCTGAACTGACGAGTTGAACGGAAGAGATTCTGCATGAACCTGTCTCCCCGCGAAAAGGACAAGCTTCTGATCTCGATGGCGGCGATCGTGGCGCGCCGCAGGCTGGACCGCGGCGTCAAGCTCAACCATCCCGAGGCGATCGCCATCATCTCCGACTTCATCCTCGAAGGCGCGCGCGACGGCCGCACCGTGGCCGAGCTGATGCAATCCGGTGCGCAGGTGCTCACCCGCGATCAGGTGATGCCCGGAATTCCCGAGATGATCCACGACATCCAGGTCGAGGCGACCTTTCCTGACGGGACGAAGCTGGTCACCGTGCACGAGCCGATCCGTTGAGACACGACGCCATATCAACACCGTCATGCCCGGGCTCGTCCCGCCTGCGCGGCCGAAGCCGCTTCGGCGCGGCGAAGGCCCGGGCATCCACGACCTTCGAACCAGATGGCTCCACGTGGATGGCCGGGACAAGCCCGGCCATGACGCAGCAGAGCAAGACGAGGTAGCACATGATCCCCGGCGAACTCTTCATCCAGGACGGCGAAATCGAGCTCAATGCCGGCCGCAAGACGGTGACGCTGACGGTGGCCAACACCGGCGACCGCCCGATCCAGGTCGGCTCGCACTACCATTTCTTCGAGACCAACCCGGCGCTGAAGTTCGACCGCAAGAAGGCGCGCGGCATGCGCCTCGACATCGCAGCCGGCACCGCCGTCCGCTTCGAACCCGGCCAGACCCGCGACGTCCAGCTCGTCGCCTTGGCGGGAAAGAAGACCATCTACGGCTTCCGCGGCGACGTGATGGGGAAGCTGTGACCTCCGCAGGAACGAGCACGACGCGACATGGTTGAGGCGGAAACGGAGGCCCTTTCCATGCTCTCGCCAATCCGCCTCGTCTCCGAAGCTGCCGAGTTCGCCGCGCAGCGCCACAACGGCATGGCGCGCAAGGGGCGTGGCAACGAGCCCTACATCAATCATCTCGCCGAGGTCGCGAACCTGCTTGCAACCGCAACTGATGGTGCCGACGCGGAGCTCGTGGCGGCCGGCTGGCTGCATGACACCATCGAGGACACCGACGCCACACGCGCGGAGCTTGTACAGAGATTTTCCGAGCGAGTCGCTTCACTCGTCGTTGAATGCACCGATGACATGAGCCTGCCGAAAGCGAAGCGGCGGCAGAAGCAGATCGAGGACGCGCCGCACAAATCGCCGGGCGCCAAGCTGATCAAGATTGCCGATAAGATCAGCAACACGGGCGCGCGCATTCAAACCGATCCGAGTGCCGCTGAGCGCGAGGATCTCGCCGACTACGTCGAATGGGCGACGCAAGTCGTGGCGGGTTGCCGCGGCGGCAATGCGTGGCTCGACGAAAGATTCGATGATGCCGTCAAAGCAGCGAGGGCGTTGCTGTGACCACCCAAACATTCAAAAGCAAGCGGGGCTCGTGATGTCCGTCAAGATGAAGCGTTCCGTCTATGCCGACATGTTCGGCCCAACTACCGGCGACAGGGTGCGGCTCGCCGATACCGACCTCATCATCGAGGTCGAGAAGGATTTCACCACCTATGGCGAGGAGGTGAAATTCGGCGGCGGCAAGGTGATCCGCGACGGCATGGGGCAGTCACAGGTCACCAACAAACAGGGCGCGGCCGACACCGTCATCACCAATGCGCTGATCGTCGATCATTGGGGCATCGTCAAGGCCGACGTCGCCATCAAGGACGGCCTGATCGCAGGCATCGGCAAGGCCGGAAATCCCGACATCCAGCCCGCCGTCACCATCATCATCGGCCCGGGCACCGACGTGATCGCGGGCGAAGGAAAGATCCTCACCGCCGGCGGCTTCGACAGTCACATCCATTTCATCTGCCCGCAGCAGATCGAGCACGCGCTGATGTCGGGCGTCACCTCGATGCTGGGCGGCGGCACCGGTCCCTCACACGGCACCTTCGCCACCACCTGCACGCCGGGACCGTGGCATATCGCACGGATGATCCAGTCGTTCGACGCCTTCCCGGTCAATCTCGGTATTTCCGGCAAGGGCAACGCCTCGCGGCCCGCAGCCCTGGTGGAGATGATCAAGGCCGGCGCCTGCGCACTCAAGCTGCACGAGGACTGGGGCACAACGCCGGCTGCGATCGACAATTGCCTGTCGGTTGCCGACGCTCACGACATCCAGGTGATGATCCACACCGACACGCTGAACGAATCCGGCTTCGTCGAGGACACCATCAAGGCCTTCAAGGGCCGCACCATCCACGCCTTCCACACCGAAGGCGCCGGCGGCGGCCATGCGCCCGACATCATCAAGGTAGCGGGGCTCAAGAACGTGCTGCCGTCGTCGACCAACCCGACGCGGCCATTCACCCGCAACACGATCGACGAGCATCTCGACATGCTGATGGTGTGCCACCACCTCGATCCCTCGATCGCGGAAGACCTGGCGTTTGCCGAAAGCCGTATCCGCAAGGAGACCATCGCAGCCGAGGACATCCTGCACGATCTCGGCGCGCTCTCGATGATGTCCTCGGACTCGCAGGCGATGGGCCGCCTCGGCGAGGTCATCATCCGGACCTGGCAGACCGCCGACAAGATGAAGAAGCAGCGTGGCTCCCTGCCGCAGGACAAGGGCAAGGACAACGATAATTTCCGCGTCAAGCGCTACATCGCCAAGTACACGATCAATCCGGCGATCGCGCACGGCGTGTCGAAGCTGATCGGCTCGGTGGAGAAGGGCAAGCTCGCCGATCTCGTGCTGTGGTCGCCGGCCTTCTTCGGCGTCAAGCCGGACTGCATCGTCAAGGGCGGCAGCATCGTCGCGGCGCCCATGGGCGATCCCAACGCTTCGATCCCGACGCCGCAGCCGGTGCACTACCAGCCGATGTTCGGCGCCTTCGGCAAGGCGCGCACGGCCTCGTCTGTGGTCTTCACCTCGAAGGCCGCCGTGACCGGCGGCCTGGCGCGCAAGCTCGGCATCGAGAAGAAGCTCTATGCCGTCCAGAATACCCGGGGCAAGATCTCGAAAAAGAGTATGATCCACAACGACGCCACGCCCGACATCGAGGTCGATCCGGAGACCTACGAGGTGCGCGCCGACGGCGAGCTGCTCACCTGTGCACCCGCCGAGGTGCTGCCCATGGCGCAGCGTTATTTCATGTACTGAAATAGCGCCTCGACGCATGTCCCCGGCGGGTGTCCGGGGACGGCTTTTTGCGGTTTTGCGTTCGGTCCCGCCTGGTCTAATGTCCGCCCGGTATTGAACCCTAGAAGAAAAGCCGGGAGGATTTCTCGTGATCTATGTCGTCGCCACCCTGACCATCAAGCCCGAGACGCGCGCCGAATTCATTGCAGCGGCCACCGCCTGCATCAAGGAGACGCGGAAGGAGCCCGGCAATATCGCCTACGATCTGCATGAAAGCGTCACCGATCCCAGCAAGATGGTGTTCGTCGAGCAGTGGGAGAACGCCGAGGCGCTGGTGCCGCATCGTGGCATGGAGCATATGAAGACGTTCGGCCGCGTCGCTGTGAAGTGCTTCACGGCGCCGCCGAAGATCGAGGTGATCACGCCCGAGAAGGTCGAGACACGGTAAAGAGGTAGAGTATGATCCGGGCGACGCAGGTTAGGGGGCAGCACCGCTTCACGGAAGCGCCGGCGGACACGGTCGTGCTCGATTTCGACGATCGGCACCGCCGTCGCATGGCGATGACGGGCACGCGGGGGCTCGAATTCCTGCTCGACCTCGAGCACGCCACAGCGCTCCGCGGGGGCGATGCGCTGGTGCTCGAGGACGGCCGCCTGGTCGAGGTGGTCGCGGCGCCCGAGCCGCTGCTGGAAATCCGCGGCCGCGATCCGCATCACCTCATTCGTGTCGGCTGGCATCTCGGCAACCGCCATCTGCCGACTCAGATCATGGCGAAGGCCTTGCGCATTCGCCGCGATCACGTCATCGAGGCCATGGTGAAGGGCCTCGGCGCGCGTGTGATCGAGATCGAAGCGCCGTTCGATCCCGAAGGCGGTGCCTATGCAGATGCCGGTCACGCGCATGGTCACGACGACCACGCGCATCACGATCACGGCCATCATCATGATCATGGCCATGATCACCATGGCCATGATCACCACGACCACCATGGTCATGCCTCACATGACCACGGTCACGACCACCACCATCACCACGACGAGCATTGCGACCACCCTCAGCACCACGGCCACAAGCATGCTCATGACCACAAATGAGCCGATCAGCGCCGGTGGCCTTGACGAGGGCGAGGCGGCGGCGCTGTATCGGCTGATGACCTGGCTGTCGCCGGCATTCCCGGTCGGCGGCTTTTCCTATTCCAGCGGCATCGAATGGGCGGTCGAGGCGGGCGATATCGTCGATGCCGCAACGCTGGCGGACTGGCTCGACGCGATGCTCCGTGACGGCTCCGGCTTTTGCGACGCGACGTTCCTGGTCCATGCCTATCGCGCCGCGGAGGCGGATGAGAAGGCCGCTTTGAACGACATCGCCGAGCTGGCCGCGGCCTTCGTGCCCTCGCGTGAGCGACAGCTGGAGACGAGCTCGCAAGGCCGTGCCTTCATCGACATCGCCCGCGCCGCGTGGGATGCCGACGGGCTGGATGCCATGGTTGCAGGATGTCGAACGCCGATGGTCTATCCTGTCGCCGTCGGCGTCGTCGCGGCTCAGCACGGCGTTCCGCTGGCGCCGACGCTGCACGCGTTCCTGCATGCGCTGGTCTCGAACTGGATTTCCGCGGCCAGCCGCCTCGTTCCGCTCGGCCAGACCGACAGCCAGCGCGTGCTGGTGCGGCTGGAAGCCGCCGTGGCCGCGACTGCGAATCGCGCGCTGAACGCGACCTTGGACGACCTCGGCAGCGCGACCTTCCGCGCCGACCTCGCCAGCTTGCGGCACGAGACACAATATACGCGGCTGTTCCGGTCGTGAGCGTGCTGCGCCTTCAACCCTTCGAGAGAGAGCGAGTTGCATGTCGAAATCTCACGGCCCCTTGCGAGTCGGCGTCGGCGGTCCAGTCGGATCGGGCAAAACCCAGCTGATGGACCTGCTCTGCAAGGCCATGCGCGAGCGCTATGACATCGCCGCCATCACCAACGACATTTACACCAAATGGGATGCGGAATTCCTGGTGCGATCGGGCTCGCTGACGCCGGACCGCATCGCCGGCGTCGAGACCGGTGGCTGTCCGCACACCGCGATCCGCGAAGATGCCTCGATGAATCTGGCTGCTGTCGCGGACATGCGCGCCAAATTTCCCGGGCTCGATCTCGTGCTGATCGAGTCCGGCGGCGACAATCTCGCTGCCACCTTTTCCCCGGAGCTGGCCGACCTCACCATTTACGTGATCGACGTCGCCGCCGGGGACAAGATCCCCTCCAAGGGCGGCCCCGGCATCACCCGGTCCGATCTCCTGGTCATCAACAAGATCGACCTCGCCCCCCATGTCGGCGCCTCCCTGGAGAAGATGGACACGGACGCCAGGCGCATGCGCGGCGAGCGTCCTTTCGTCATGACCAACCTGAAGAAGAGCCAGGGGCTCGAGCGCATCGTCGGTTTCATCGAGACCAAGGGCGGCTTGAACCGGGCAGGCTGACGGCGCGACCACTTGGCGTACGCTCATTTCGCCGTTAACCTCGCCGTCGAGCCGCAACGACGGAACAAATTTCGGACACGGCGATTGATTACCTCCGGCGCCCCGGGCATTCCGTCATGGCCGGACCGGACGGATTAAGCTTTTCAGGCGACCTACGTTGCGTACCGATGTCTCCTCCTTCATTATCTCCGCCACTGGAGTCCATCCTGTTTCGGCACATGGCCGTTCGATCGGCGTTCATATGCTCCCTGTTTGTTGCCGACCTCCTGCATTGGCCTGAGTAGTCGCGTGGTCCGGCTGGGTTTCATCATCGGTTTCATCGCGCTGCTTGGAGCCCTGCTCTCCGGGCTTGCAGCCTATCGCGTCCACGACCAGGAATTGGCGCTGGACCGGATCGCGCTCGCGCGTGCGATCGACGTTCATGCCAGCCTGGTCCAGGACCGGCTCACCGAGCGCGAGCTGCTCGCGCGCGTTGCCTCGGGCCTGTTCCGCAGGCCGTCCGTGATCAATCCGAACATGCTGGAGCCGCTGCGCTCGGCCATCTACGCCTTCAAGACGGATTTCGTCGTGGCCGGCTGGATCGCGCGGCTGAAGCCGGACGAGCTGACCGCGGCGCAGGATGCCATTGCCGGCGCCGGCTTCCCGAATCCGAAAATCCGCAGCTTTGACGACAAGCCGATCAATCCGGCCGAGATCACCTCGCCGATCGACGTGCTGCTGGATCTCGAGCCGCGCAGTGACGAGACCAAGGCCCTGCCGGGCCGCAGTTACGACCAGGACCCGGTTCGCAGCGCCATGCTGACGCGCGCCAGGACCGAGAAGAAGTCTGTGGCTTCGGACCCGGTTCCGCTGTTGCACGCAAACGGTCCCGTGGGCGTCATTGTGGCTGCGCCCGTCATTCCCGAAGGGGCGACCGAGCCGGCCGGTTTCATCACGTTCTCCTACGAGCTGGCCACGCTGATGTTGACCAACGACGACATGTCGTTGTTCTCGGTCGCGCTCAGGGATCCGCGCAAGGAAGGCGGCGAGCTGATCTCCAACGACCAAGGCGTGGTCTCGACGCGCAGCGTGGCGGACGGACCGGCACCGTCGGCGATGCGCACGGTGAGCTTCGGTGGCCGCGATTGGCAGCTCGGCTATTACGCCAAGACCAACTCGGTGCGCCGTGCCGAGCAGACCGCGATCATCGTGGCGGCCATCGGCTTTGCGATCACTGCGATGGTGTGCGGTCTGTTCGGCTATGTTGCCTACAACAATCTGCGGCTCAGTCGGGAAATCCAGGTCAGGATCGGCTTCGAGCGCCGGCTGACCGCGGTGATCGACGAGCTCAACCACCGGGTCAAGAACATCCTGGCGGTGATCCAGTCGATCGTGACGCGCACCTTGCGCCATGGTGCGGACATCGACGTCGCCCGCGAGCTCCTGATCGGGCGCATCCACGCCATGTCCAATGTGGTCTCGCTGCTCAGCGAAAGCCAGTGGCAGGGCGTGAAGCTCAAGGGCCTGTTCGAGGCTCGTGCGATCCCGCATGCCGACCGCATCGCCGTCACCGGTCCCGATATCGCGGTCAGCGCGCGCGCGGCGCAGAGCCTGTCGCTGCTGTTCTTCGAGCTCGCCTCGCATTCCGACGAAGGCCTGTCGCTGGTTGGAAAGCATCCGCACATCACCGCGAATTGGACGGTGACGGGCGAGGGCAGCGAGGAGATCTTCAATTTTCGCTGGGAGGAGTTCAATACCAGCGAAGCGACCCGCCGCCCCGATTCCGATTTCGGCCTGATCCTGCTCGACCGTGTCGCCCCCGAGGCGCTCGGCGGCACCGCCAAGCGCTATTTCACCGACGTCTCCTACGTCTATGAGCTCACCGCCCCGATGGAAACGGTGGTCGACATGACCGAACGCGATCGCACGGACAAGATCTCGGCCCCGGTGCGGCCTGCTCGCGGCTAAGCTTTCGGCCGCAAGATCAGATCGACCAGATTGCGCGCGTAGCCGGGCGTGATCGGCGCGATGCCGAAGACGTAGCGGTAGAACAGGCTGCCGTAGATCGCGTCGTAGAGGTCCTCAGCCGGGCCTTCGGCCAGGATGCTGCCGTCGTGCTGGCCCGCCGCGATCATCTCCACCAGCGCGTCGCGACGGAATTGCAGATAGCGGGCATAGAACAGTTCGGCGGAGCCGGTCTTGGAAATGCATTCGGAGATGACGGCGAGCTGCACCTTGCCGAACTCGCCCTGGAGCGCCTCGGCATAGGCCGCGGCGTGACGGCGCGCGCGGGCGGCGGGGCTGCCGGAGCTCACCGGCGGCAGCGGCAGCATCTGCGCCGCATGTCGAAGAAAGGCGTCGATCAGGAGCGCCTCGCGCGACGGCCACCATTTGTAGATCGTCATCTTGGAGACGCCGGAATGGCGGGCGACGGCGTCGATGGTGGTGGCCGCAAGGCCGGTGGACGCCATCAACGCATAGGCGCTTTCGAGAATGGCGTTGCTGGTCTCGATCGATCGCGGCCGGCCGCGCCGGGGGGCGCCGTCGGCCCCGTCACCCCCGCCATTCGCCGTCACCACGCCCGGTCTCCTCGCGCACCCGCTCTTGCTCCGGGATAGCGCAGCCGCGGCGGCCGGCCTAGGGAAATCGCGCTAAAGCGCGATGCGATCAGGCTGCGCGCCTTTGCGGATCATACTCTAGGCCCCCCTGCCGCAACGCCTCGGGCAGATCCTGCCACTTCGACCAGGCGACGTAATAGGCCACCGCGGTCATTGCGGCGAATCCGGCGAGGCTCACCACGATCTGCATCGCGACCAGATTGGCGCTGGTGATCAGGATGAGATGCCCGGCAAAGGACAGGAACACTCCGACGCAGAACACGGCAAGCCATTCCTCGCCAGATCTGATGACCGCTTGGAGCGGTTTCAAACTCAGGCCGGGGTGATCGGCCGGAATGAGATGGGTCGCGAGGAAGGCGAGTGCGAGGAAGTGAACCACGCGATAGGGCGCGAGATTTTCCTTGTCGGTCGGCGCGATGCCGGCGAGGAGAAGGTCCGGCAGGTAATGGGACAATTGCGGCGAATGGCGCAACAAGGTGACGGCCATCGCGAAGACCAGATAGGTCCCGGCGAGTATCCGTAGCCAGGGCATGTCGCGTAGCGTCCGCCCCGATGCGCCAGTCACGGCGAACCAGCCTCCGAGCACCATCAGCATCTGCCAGCACAGCGGGTTGAAGGTCCATTCCTGATCCGGATAGACCCGAAAATTCCAGTCGAACCAGCGCGCGGCAAGATACAGCGCGACCGATGCCGCCAGCGTCACGTTCGGCCTCCGCAACAACCCCCACAGGGCCAAGGGGAAGAAGGCCATCAGCGGGATCATCAATTGCAGGAGATCGAGGTTCCGCGGCTCCTCCTGGAGCACGAGGCCGCGGACCAGGATGCGCAGCGGGTGCTCAAGGATTCCCGAGATGTTGTATTGGTGGATGATCTCCGGCGCCATCGACTGCGAGGCGACGTAGGCGATGGTGGCGATGTAGATCACGAACAGCACGACATAGGCGGCATAGAGCCGCCAGACGCGACGGAAGATGCGCGTTGCAGCGACGAGATAGCCGCGCTCCAGCGCGATCCGGCCGTGGATGATCGCGACGCCATAACCGACCACGAAGACGAACAGGTCGGCGGCGCCGCTGAAACCGAAATTGCGCAGCGTCAGCAGGTTGACGATGTTGTTCGGGATATGGTCGACGAAAACCGACCAATTGGCGATGCCGAGCGTCAGATACAACCTGGCGTCATGACGGAATGCGGCAAGGTTTGCCTGGACGGACGGTTTCATTGAGTAAATTAGCTTTGAGAATCAGGGTGACGCTTTTAGCGGCAACCGGCGGCCCGTCCGAGTAGCGTTTGCGTGAGTGACGGTCGGGCGCTCAAAAGGACGCAGAATCGGGCGAATGAATGCCGCCGCGGGCCCACCCTCGTCCTCGACGAAATTTTCTCAACGTGGTGCCGTCCTTACTCGGCCGGTTCGGCCGCCGCCTCGTCGGGCATGCCGGCGCGGCTCGCGAGGATGCCGAGCGCGACGCCGCCGATTGCCAGGATCGGCAACAGCCGCTTGACGCCGATGGCGCGAACGATCTGGAGCCCGGTGGCGAGCAGCATGGGGTCTGCGAGCATGCTCGAGGCCGCCGTCTTCGCGGCGCGCTCGGCCGCGATCTGGGCTTGCTTGCGCAATTCGCGCTTGTAGGCCCAGTAGCTCACTGCTGCGGCCAGGGACAGGAGGAAGAAAACGCCGGCTCCCGCGAGGCAGGCTTGCACCGGACCGTAATTGTTGAGCACGGAGATGAATGCAGCCGCGCACAGGAAGCACGTGGTGATGAACAGCGCGAACGCCGCACCCGCGGCCAGGGAGGTCAGCCGCACGGTCGTGCCGGTGGATGCACTGATCCCGTCGATGATGCGCTGAAACATGGCCTTGCTCCTCAAATCCCCAACAGCCTGTCCGTCCGTCCACAAGCCGGCATCGGCGGCGCGGTAACGCCGCCGTTCCATGTCCGCTCGCGTGTTCTACCGGCGCCAGGCGGCCCCGATCAGGAAGCCGATCCCGAGCGCGAGTCCGACGGTCGCGAGCGGCCGCTGCGTGATCGCGTCTTCGAGCGTCTCCTCGATCGATCCATAGGCCTCCTGGGCCGCGCCCATCATCGCACTGCCGCGCTCCGACATGTCGTCCATCGCGGTGTCGACATTCTCGCGCGCCTGGCGGTAGCCGCGGCGGGCCTGCTTGCTGGTGGAATTGGCGAAGGTGTTGAGCGCGTCGGTGATCTGGTCGGTCAGGGCGGCGATATCGCTTTTCACGGCTGCTACATCCTTTTCGAGGCGTTCTCTGGTGGCTTTGTCGGTCCAGTCTTTCATCCCGGCTTCGGCACTGGTCGTGGACATCGGGAGCTCCGAACTGTTGACGGCTGCGATAGCCGGAAAACGTTTCGTCACCGGGGAAGTTCCGTTCGCGGAAACCGGTCAGTCCCGCGGCAGCTGCGGCGAATCCGCCGGCAACAGGTGCTCCTTGAGGATCAGCGCCACGATCAGGAGCGGCGACGACAGGAACGCGCCCATCGGACCCCACATCCAGGTCCAAAATGCCAGCGCAAGCAGGACTGCAAGGGCATTCAACGCGAGCCGCCTGCCGATGATGGTCGGAGTGATGAAATGCCCTTCCAGAAAGGTGAGACCGCCGAAGGCCAAGGCCGCCATCAGGCCGCCGCTGATGGTCGGAAAGGCAACCAACCCGACCACGACCAGCACAACGAACATGGCGACCGGCCCGATGATCGGGATGAAGTTGAGCGTTGCTGCGAGCGCACCCAGCCCGGCGGGATTGGGCATGCCGGTGAGCGCGCAGATGAGACCGGTGGCGACGCCGACGCCGACGTTGATGAGCGTCACCGTCAGGAGATAATTGCCGAGATGCTCCTCGATCTCGTTGAGGATCCGGAGCGTGCGAAGCCGTGCGTCATGGCCGCCGAAGTTCATGATCATGGCGCGCCGCAGGTCGCGCCAGCTGGCGATGAACAGGATCAGGGTGACGAAGAACAGCAGGAATTCGGTAAAGGTCGGTGACAGGAATTCCAGCGTCGGCTGCACCCACTCGACCTTCGGCATGTGGATGCTCGGCAATCCTTCGGAGCCGCCGAGCATGGCTTGCGTCTCCCGCCACAGCGAAAGCGGCCGGTCGAACACGTGCAACTTGTCCTTCAGCCGCGCGCCGAGCTCCGGCAGACGCGTGCTCCACTCGATTGCCGGCGAGGCGATCAGCGCCACGACGAAGGCGACCACGGCGGTCCCGGCAGCCACGATCAGAACGGCCCCGACCGCACGCGGGACCTTGTACCGCTCCAGGAAGCCCGCCGCCGGCGACAGCATGGTGCCGGTGACGAAGGCCATCACCACAGGCAGGAAGAAAGCCCTTCCGACGTAGAGCACGGTGACGACGGCAATCAGCAACAGGCCGGCGAGCGCAAAGGCGACGAACTCCGTGCGGCGGATCACCGGCGGCAGCTCGGCACGGCTGTCGGGAAGCGGGTCGCCTGCGCTGTTGCCGGGAATCAAACTCTCGCTCGGAAGGACGCGCACGATCTCTCTCCCGCACGGAAGCCTCGCACCGCGCGCCCATTGATGACGGATAATGCGCGAGCCGGACCGCGGTTCCATCGCGGCTTCGTGAAGTGCTGCTCGCTTGACTGTGACAGGGATGCCGCGCGCCGCGCCGGAACTTGGATCGCCCCCGCGGAGTTCATGGGACAACGCATCACCCTGATGCACACATCCCACGGGGCAGCACATGACAAAGTTCTCTGCAGTCCGTCGCAGCTCGTCGCCGCGCGTCGTCACCGCATTCGCCTTCGCAACGCTTCTGATCGGCGTGCCGTGCGGCGGCGCGAGCGCGCAAACGTACGGTTACAGCCCGATGCAGCCGCAATCCTACGTACAGGATCAAGGCTACTCGCAAGGCTACCTGAACGAGGCGCCGCAGGCGGCCGAGGACGAAGATGCTCAGCTGCCCGATCGCCTGCGCAGGCAGATCGTCGGCTTCGACCGCAGCGAGCCCGCCGGCACCATCGTGATCGACACCAACAACACCTATCTCTACTACGTGCTCGGCAACGGCCGCGCCATTCGCTACGGCGTCGGCGTCGGCCGCGAAGGTTTTACCTGGTCCGGCGTGCAGAGCGTCAGCCGCAAGGCGGAGTGGCCGGACTGGCACCCGCCGGCGGAGATGATCGCGCGTCAGCCCTATCTGCCGCGCTTCGTCGCCGGCGGCCCCGGCAACCCGCTTGGCGCGCGTGCGATGTATCTCGGCTCCAGCCAATACCGCATCCACGGCACCAACGATCCCTCCACGATCGGCAAGTTCGTCTCCTCCGGCTGCATCCGCATGACCAACGAGGACGTTGTCGACCTGTTCGGCCGCGTCAATGTTGGCGCCAAGGTCGTGGTGCTGCCGAAGAATGCGCCGCTGATGGCAAGGGACGGCGACCCCGTGCGCAAGCGTCCGGCCGTGACGACGCTGCCTTCGGGCAGGCACGCGCTGAATATCTCGGCGTCCTCGGCCGTGAACTAAGGCTTGAGTGAGGTGACATGAGCAGAGGTATCAACGGCAAGCTGGCTGCCGGTTTGGCAATCCTGGCGATTGCTGCCGGCGGCGTGGCGCAAACGCCATCGGCGCATGCGGAGGATTTCTTCTCGGCCCTGTTCGGTGGCTTCCGGCGGCCGCCGCCCGAGATCCGGATGCCGTTCTCCCACGACGACACGCCACGCTATGAGGCGGCCCCGCGCCAGCGCGCCGCCTATGGTGGCGGCACGGCCTATTGCGTGCGCGGTTGCGATGGCCGCTACTTCCCGGCGCAAGGCAATGATGCCGAGAGCAAGGCGCAATCCTGCAAGAGCTTCTGCCCGGCGTCCGAGACCTCACTGGTCTATGGCGGCAACATCGACGACGCTACCACCGACAAGGGGAAATCCTATTCCGAATTGCCCAATGCCTACCGCTATCGCAACGAGATCGTCTCGGGCTGCACTTGCAACGGCAAGGATTCCGTCGGGCTGGCGCAGGTCAAGGTCGAGGACGATCCGACGCTGCGCAAGGGCGACATCGTCGCCGGCGCCGATGGTCTTGTGGTTGCCAGCCGCAATGCCAACGACCGCCGCGGCGGCGTCGCGATGAACTTCTCGCCGCTGCCGGACTCGGTGCGCGCCAGATTCCGCCAGGTGCCGGTTGTGGCGAAGGAGTAGGCGGAGTACATATTTGCTAGAAATGACAATGGGTTGCAGTGCTGGAACCAGCGCAACCGTCAGGCGTTAGGATAGTGGTCGCAATTTGCCTGAAGGGGGTCCCGCGATGCTGGTGGGCGTGCTCGTCACTTTTCTCGTCGTCATTCTCGTCCTTTATCTCATCAACATGCTGCCGATGGACGGTCGCGCCAAGCAGATCGCGCGCGTGATCGTCATCATCATCGGCATCGTGTCCTTGTTGAAGTATCTCGCGGTGTTCTAGCCAGGGTACGGGCTACACATCAAAACAAAAGCCCCGGCGTGAGCCGGGGCTTCTTTTGCGTCCGCTTCAGTGCAGCCCTTTGAGCCAGTCGTCGACGTCCTGACGAACCTGGTCCTTGGCCTTGCCGTAGCGCTCCTGGAGCCGGCCCTCGAGCTGCTCGCGCCGACCCTCGATCAGCGTGAGGTCGTCATCGGTGAGCTTGCCCCATTTCTCCTTGGCCGAGCCCTTGAACTGCTTCCAGTTGCCTTCGATTCGATTCCAATCCATGACCATCTCCCGTGGGTTGATGGCCTGACAACGCAAGCGCCGCGCGGCCTGTTCCGCGGCCTGCCGCGGCGTTTCGCCCACAAAAAAGCCCCGGCGTAAGCCGGGGCTTTTGAAGCTCTCTGGTGGAGCTCAGCCCGCCGCCTTCGCTTCGCGGCGGCGCGCGGTGAGGATGTATTCGGTGTAGCCGTTCGGCTGCTCGCGCCCCTTGAAGATGAGATCGCATGCTGCCTTGAAGGCGACGCCGTCGAAGGCGGGCGCCATCGGCCTGTAGATCGGATCGCCGGCGTTCTGCTTGTCGACGACGACTGCCATGCGCTTCAGCGATTCCATCACCTGCGCCTCGGTGATGACGCCCTGGTGCAGCCAGTTGGCGAGATGCTGGCTGGAGATGCGCAAGGTGGCGCGGTCCTCCATCAGGCCGACATCGTGGATGTCGGGGACCTTGGAGCAGCCGACGCCCTGGTCGATCCAGCGCACGACGTAGCCGAGAATGCCCTGGCAGTTGTTGTCGATCTCCTGCTTGACGTCGTCGGGCGCCCAGTTCGACTTCGACACCGGAATGGTGAGGATGTCCGAGAGCTTGGCGCGTGGCCCGCCCTTGGCGAGCTCCTCTTGCCGCACGGTCACGTTGACCTGGTGGTAGTGCAGCGCGTGCAGCGTCGCCGCGGTCGGCGAGGGCACCCAAGCGGTGGTGGCGCCGGCCTGCGGATGGCCAAGCTTCTGCGCCAGCATGTCCGCCATCTTGTCGGGCGCGGCCCACATGCCCTTGCCGATCTGGGCGTGGCCGGGCAGGCCGCAGGTCAGGCCCATGTCGACGTTCCAATCCTCATAGGACTTGATCCAGGCCTGCGCCTTCATCTCGTTCTTGCGGATCATCGGGCCCGCTTCCATCGAGGTGTGGATCTCATCGCCAGTGCGGTCGAGGAAGCCGGTGTTGATGAACATGATGCGCTTGGAGGCGCGCTGGATGCAGGCCTTGAGGTTGACAGTGGTGCGCCGCTCCTCGTCCATGATGCCGACCTTGAGCGTGTTCTCGGGCAGGCCCAGCATCTTCTCGACGCGGTCGAAGATCTCGCAGGTCAGCGACACCTCGTCCGGGCCGTGCATCTTCGGCTTGACGATATAGGCCGAGCCGGTGCGGCTGTTCTTGACCTTGGAATTGCCCTTGAGGTCGTGGATGGCGAGCAGGCCGGAGACGGCGGCATCGAGCAGCCCTTCGGGAATCTCCTCGCCCTTTTCGTCCAGCACCGCGTCGGTGAACATGTGGTGACCGCAATTGCGCATCAACAGCAGGCTGCGGCCGTGCAGCTTGAGCTCACCCTTGCCGTCGGGCGTCTTGTAGAGGCGGTCGGCGTTGAGCGAGCGCGTCAGCGTCTTGCCGCCCTTCTCGAAGTCGGCCGACAGCGTGCCGTTCATCAGGCCCAGCGTGTTGCGGTAGACCAGCACCTTGTCCTCGGCATCGACCGCGGCAACCGAGTCCTCCATGTCGAGGATGGTGGAGACCGCGGCCTCCATCATCATATCGGCGACGCCGGCCGGATCGTCCTTGCCGATCGCGCTGCTGCGATCGATCTTGACCTCGACATGCAGGCCGTTGTTGACGAGCAGCACCGCGCTCGGGGAAGCCGCATCGCCCTGGAAGCCGGCGAACTGCGCGGCGTTCTTCAGCGCGGTGGCGTTGCCGCTCTTCAGCTTCACCGCGAGCTGGCCCGCGACGACGCTGTAGGCGGTGACGTCGGTGTGGCTGCCGGTTGCGAGCGGCACGGCGGCATCGAGGAACGCCTTGGCCTTGGCGATCACCTTGTCGCCGCGCGCCTTGTTGTAGCCCTTGCCGCTTTCGGACGGATCGTGCGGAATGGCGTCGGTGCCGTAAAAGGCGTCATAGAGCGAGCCCCAGCGCGCGTTTGCCGCGTTCAGCGCGTAGCGCGCATTGGTGAGCGGCACGACGAGCTGCGGGCCGCAGATCTTGCCGATCTCCTCGTCGACATTGGCGGTCTCGACCTTCTGGGTCGCCGGCTCCGGGACGAGATAGCCGATCTCCTTCAGGAAGGCGGTATAGGCGTTGAGGTCGAACGCCTTGCCCTTGTTGGCACGGTGCCAGTCGTCGATCTTGGCCTGCAGATTGTCGCGGAAAGCCAGCAGCGCACGGTTCTTCGGCCCCAGGTCCCTGACGATGGCCGCAACCCCGGCCCAGAACGCATCCGGTGCGATCCCCGTTTTCGGGGTCGCTTCCTTGGCGATGAAGTCAAACAGGACGGGGGCGATCTTCAATCCGTGGGCGTCGACGCGTTTCATGATGGGCTTTCTTGTTGGAAATGGCTGTTTTTTGGCTGCTTTTGACCCGACAGCAGCAAAATGCGCCCACCAGGGGCGGCTTTCGGGGCCCTATTAGCCCCAAAACCGGGGCGGTGAGAAGACCTCCATAAGTTGTCAAAATGTCAAGCAGAGGTAAGGCCCAGGCACCGCTGTCATTCCCCGCGAAGGCGGGAATCCAGTACGCCGCGGCTTCTCCGTATCCCAACGCTGTCTCTGGAATACTGGGTCGCCCGGTCAAGCCGGGCGACGACAGCGGTGGGGCGCCTTCAAATATTCGCAGCGAGGTCCACGGCCTCGTCGAACAGCACGCCTGATGTCTTCAGCATGCGCTCGATCTCGTCGGCGGCCTCGGCGACCGTCCGTGTCGAGGTGTCGATCACGAGCTCGGCCGCTTGCGGCGCTTCGTAGTCGTTGCCGATGCCGGTGAACGAGGCCAGCGCGCCGGCGCGCGCCTTCTTGTAGTGGCCCTTGGGATCGCGCTCCTCGCAGACTTCAGCCGGCGTCGCGACGTGGATCTCGCGGAACAAGGTGTCGGCGATGCGGCGCGCACTCGCGCGGTCCTCGCGGGCCGGCGAGACGGCGGCGACGATGGCGATGTGGCCGTTGCGGGCGAGATGCGTCGCGACTTCGGCGAGGCGCCGGATGTTCTCGCTGCGGTCCGCGGCGGAGAAGCCGAGATCGCTGTTGAGGCCGGCGCGCAGCGTGTCGCCGTCGAGCAAGATCGGCGAGCCGCCGTTGCTGAACAGCCGCCGCTCCAATGCCTTGGCGAGCGTCGATTTGCCGGAAGCGGGCAGGCCGGTGAGCCAGACCACGGCACCGTTGTGCCGATAGCGCGCAGAGCGCTCGTCGGGACGCAGGGCCGATTCCACCGGTACGATGTCGACGGGCACGGCGCGCTGGCCGGCATCGACCGACAGCACCAGACCACCGCCGGCGATGCGGCCGGACACCTCGATCACGAGCCGCCCGGTGCGCGGGTTCTCGGCGTAGGGATCGGTCGCAATCGGATTCGAAAGAGAGATATCGATTTCGCCGACATGGTTGCGACCGATCGCCTTGTTCTCGGTGCTTTCGAGCTCGCCCGGATCGACCGCCTTCTCGATCGCCACCACGGTGGCGCGGCTTTCCTTCGGCCCGCAACGAACCAGCAGCTGGTCGCCCTTGGCGAGCGGCTTGTCGTGCAGCCAGAAGATGCGTGCACGCAAGCGCCGCGTCTCGCGCGGAGCGCTGCCGGCATGCGCGACGATGTCGCCGCGCTCGATGAACAATTCGCGGTCGAGCGTGATGCCGACCGAACGGCCGGCGCCTTGCCGCCCCGCGACCGGCGTCGCCGGCCAGCTCTCGACCGTCCTGATCCGGGCGATCTTGCCGGCGGGCATGATCACGATCTCGTCGCCGGCCTTGAGGCTGCCGGACTCGATGCGGCCCGCCACGATGCGGCGGTCGTCGAACTTGTAGATCGCCTGCACCGGCAGCCGCAGCGCCAGCGCTTCCAGCGCCCGCGCCGGCTCGAGCCTGTCAAGCGCCTCGACCACGGTCGGGCCCTTGTACCAGCCGATCCGGCCGGTCCGCTCGGCGACGCCGTCGCCATCGCGGGCGGAAATCGGAATCACCGCCGTGGGCGTCACGCCGAGGCCGCTCAGATGCGCGGAAATCTCGTCGCTGATCTCCTTGAAGCGATCGGCGGAAAACTCGACGCGGTCCATCTTGTTGACGACGATCGCGACCTGCTTCACGCCGAGCAGATGCAGCAGGTAACCGTGCCGCCGTGTCTGGTCGCGCACGCCTTCGAGCGCGTCGATGATCAGCACCGCGCCGTCGGCTTGCGAGGCGCCGGTGATCATGTTGCGCAGGAATTCGGCGTGGCCGGGCGCGTCGATCAGCACGATGTCGCGCGAATTGGTGCGGAAGCGGATCTGCGTGGTGTCGATGGTGATGCCCTGGTCGCGCTCGGTCTGCAGCGCATCGAGCAGGAACGACCATTCGAACGGCATGCCGCGCCGCGCGCTGACGGCTTTCAGCATGTCGAGCTTGCCGTCGGGGAGGCTTCCGGTCTCGTGCAAGAGGCGGCCGACCAGCGTCGACTTGCCGTGGTCGACATGGCCGACGATGACGATGCGCACCTGCGGACGGGTGGTGCCGTTCGGGGTCGCAGGCGAAGCGGGGGTGACGAGCATGTTCATGACCGCGATGCGTCCTTGGGGTCAGAGATAGCCGGCGACACGAAGGCGCTCGAAGGCGTCCTCGGTCTCGTGGTCGAGCGCGCGTCCCGAGCGCTCCGGGACCTTGGTCTGCTCGAGCTCGATCAGGATCTCGTCGATGGTCGACGCCGTCGAGTTCACGGGGTTGGTGATGTCCTGATCGCCCAGCGAGCGGTAGCGCTTGCCGTCTTTCGACAGATAGAGCGGGATGATCGGGATGTTCTCACGCTTGGTGTAAGCCCAGATGTCGGCCTCGGTCCAATGCAGGATCGGATGGATGCGCAGATGCGCGCCTTGCGGCGGCGAGGCATTGAAATGATCCCAGAACTCGGGGGGCTGATCGCGCACGTCCCAATTGCCTTCAAGGCCGCGCGGCGAGAACACGCGTTCCTTGGCGCGGGTCGCTTCCTCGTCGCGGCGGATGCCGGCGATCAGGCCGTCGAAGCCATACTTGGCGAGCGCCATCTTGAGGCCTTCGGTCTTGCGTGCGGCGGAGCGGGCAGCCGGCGGCAATGTTGGATCGACGGCATCGATGGGCGGGCAGGGCTCGACGCGCAGATCGAGATCCCACTCTTTGCCGTAATGATCGCGGAAGCGGTACATCTCGGGAAACTTCTTGCCGGTGTCGACATGAAGGGCCGGGAACGGCATCTTGCCGAAGAACGCTTTGCGCGCCAGCCAGATCATGACGTTGGAGTCCTTCCCGAGCGACCACAGCAGCGCGATCTTCTTCAGCCGGGCGAAGGCCTCGCGGAAGATGTAGATGCTCTGCGCCTCGAGCTGGTCGAGATGGTCCATGCTCGGCGCAACATCGGCAGAAAATTGTTGCGAGCCCGGGTGTGCGAGGGGGGCTTTGCTGCTCACTCCGATCGAAGCGGAATTGTCGTTGAGAAGATGCATCTCTGCCACTTTGCGTTTGGAGGCGAAAATTCTATAGTTGCGATGCAGAAGAGAAGAAAAAATTTTCTCTTTGCGCGCTCGAAACGACACATATATAGAAAATAATTCCAGTCAACCCCGGAAGTGGGGGAAGCGAGTATCGTATGCGGTTCTTGCCGGTATTCCTCGATCTCAAGGCCGGTCCGGTGGTTCTCATCGGCGCGGGCGAGCTTTTGCGCGCCAAGCTGCGCGTGCTCGCTGCGGCCGGCGCGCGCATCCGTGTGCACGCGATCGACGGCAATCAGGATCTCGGCCTCGGCGCGGACGACGCCGCGCGTATCGAAGCCCGGACGGGCGATCCGCTCACCGCCGATCTCGCGGGCGTCATTGCCGTCGTCTGCGCAGGCGCCGGCGATGTCGGGGTGGCGATGTCAATTCGCGCCAAGGCGCTTGGGCTCCCCGTCAACGTCATGGACGATCTCGAGCATTCCAGCTTCATCTTTCCGGCGATCGTCGATCGCGGCGACGTCGTGGTCGCGGTCGGCACTGGCGGCACCTCCCCCGTGGTGGCACGGCGCGTGCGCGAGAAGATCGAGGCGCTGCTGCCGGCGCGTATCGGTGAACTCGCCGAGTTCATCGGCGGCTTCCGCAAATCCATCAATGAACGCATCGCCGAGTTTCCGCTGCGCCGCCGCTTCTGGGAGCGGGTGATCGACGGTCCGATCGGTGCCGCCGTGCTCGCCGGTCGCAAGGCAGACGCAGACGCCGCCCTCAATGCGATTTCAGATCTCTCCGAATTCGCACGCGCGGACAAGCCGCAAGGCTCTGTCGCGCTGGTCGGCGCCGGTCCCGGCGATCCCGATCTTCTCACCATCAAGGCGCTGCGCGCGTTGCAGGACGCCGACATCGTCTTCCATGACGAACTGGTCTCGGGCGAAATTCTCGACCGCATCCGCCGCGACACCACGCGCGTTGCGGTCGGCCGCCGCGTCGGCAAGCCCGGCATCGGCCAGGACGCCATCAACAAGCGCATGATCGAGGCCGCGCAAGCCGGCCAGCGCGTGGTGCGGCTGAAGGGCGGCGATCCCTTCGTGTTCGGGCGCGGCGGCGAAGAGATCGAAGCACTGCGCGCCGCAGGCGTTCCCTATTCGATCGTTCCCGGCATCACCGCGGGCCTCGGCGGCGCCGCCGATTTCGAGGTGCCGCTCACCTACCGTCATGAAGCGACCCGCATCACCTTCCTCACCGCGCACAAGGCGCGCGATGCGGAAGTCGTGGACTGGTCGGCGCTGACCGACACCAGGATGACCGTCGTCGTCTACATGGGCGTGTCCGCGGCAGCTGCCGTGCGCGCGGGCCTGCTCGCTGCGGGCCGTTCGCCGGAGACGCCGGTCGGCGTGTTCGCCCGCGTCACGCGTCCCGACGCGCAAGGCGCGATCGGCACGCTTCGCGAACTTCCCGACCTCGCACGGCGAGCCGATAGCGGTCCTGCCATTCTCATCATCGGCGAGGTGGTCCGGCATGCCGGTTCGCTTCGCCGCCAGACACCCAACCAAATCATCTCTGACCTATTGGATGCAGCCGAATGACCTCTCCGCTCGAACAGAAGAAGATCAAGATCGCCGGCCCCTCGATCGTGACCGCCAACCGCACCTGGGACGGCATCGTGGTTTACCGCACCGCCGCCAAGAGCTGGTCCGCGGACCTGTCGGAAGCCGCGATCGTGCGCAACTCCGACGAGGCCAAGGCGTTGCTTGCGGAGTCCATCGCCGATGACGTCGGCGCGATCGGCCCCTATATCGCCCCGGTGCAGGTCGGCGCGGACGGCAAGATCGAACCCGGCAACTTACGCGAACTGATTCGCCGTACCGGTGTGACCATCGGACAGTCGGCCCAGGCTTAAGGCATCTTCTTATGTATGCTTACGACGAAATCGACCGCACGCTCGTCAACGAGCGCGTCTCGGAGTTCCGCGACCAGGTGAAGCGGCGCCTGTCCGGTGAGCTCACCGAGGACGAGTTCAAGATCCTACGCCTGCAGAACGGCGTTTATCTGCAATTGCACGCCTACATGTTCCGCGTGGCGATCCCCTACGGCACGCTGGCGACCAACCAGCTGCGGGCGCTGGCGCATGTCGCGCGGAAATACGACCGCGGCTACGGCCATTTCACGACGCGGCAGAACATCCAGTTCAACTGGATCAAGCTCGCCGAATTGCCGGACGCGCTGGAAGATCTCGCCAAGGTCGGCATCCATGCGATGCAGACCTCCGGCAACAACATGCGCAACGTCACCTCGGACCAATGGGCCGGCGTCGCGCCTGGCGAGATCGAGGACCCGCGCATCTGGTCGGAGCTGATCCGCCAGCACACCACGCTGCATCCGGAATTCTCGTTCCTGCCGCGCAAGTTCAAGATCGCGATCACCGCGTCGGACCATGACCGCGCCGCGATCAAGATCCACGACATCGGCCTGCGCCTGATCAAGAACGAGAAGGGCGAGACCGGCTTCGAGGTGCTGGTCGGCGGCGGTCTCGGCCGCACGCCGTTCATCGCCAAGACCATCAAGCACTTCGTGCACGGCCGCGACATCCTCAGCTATATCGAGGCGATCCTGCGCGTCTACAACCAGTACGGCCGCCGCGACAACATCTACAAGGCGCGCATCAAGATCCTGGTGCACGAGCTCGGCATCGAGAAGTTCTCCCGCGAGGTCGAGGACGAGTGGCAGCACATCCGCAACTCCTCGCTCCAGATCGACGACGAGGTGATCGAGGACATCCGCTCGCGTTTCACCTATCCGGCTTACGAGAAGCTGCCGCACATGCCGGACGAGCTGCGCCAGGCCGCGGCCGATCCCGATTTCGAGGCGTGGCGCAAGAACTCGGTGGCCCCGCACAAGGTGCAGGGCTATTCCATCGTCACCATCTCGCTGAAGCCGACCGGCGGGCCTCCGGGCGATGCCACCGCCGAGCAGATGGATGCGCTCGCCGATCTCGCCGACAAATATTCCTTCGGCGAGATCCGCGTCGGCCATGAGCAGAATCTGGCTTTGCCGCATGTCGCCAAGCGCGACCTGCCGGCGCTGTGGAAGGCGCTCGACAAGCTCGGGCTCGCGACGCCGAACGTCAATCTGATCACCGACATCATCGCCTGCCCCGGGCTCGATTATTGCTCGCTGGCGAATGCGCGCTCGATCCCAATCGCGCAGGAGCTGACGCGGCGCTTCGCCAATCACGAGCTCGCCAATTTGATCGGCCGGCTCCACATCAACATCTCCGGCTGCATCAATGCCTGCGGCCATCACCATGTCGGCCATATCGGCATTCTCGGCGTCGAGAAGAACGGCGAGGAAGTCTATCAGATCACCATCGGCGGCCGTGCCGACGAAAGCGCCGCGCTCGGCACCTTGATCGGGCCGGGCGTCAAGTTCGACGAGGTCGCCGACGTCGTCGAGGACATCGTGGAAGCCTATCTGGCGCTGCGCGAGCGGCCCGAAGAGCTGTTCATGGACACCGTGAAGCGCCTCGGCGTCGAACCTTTCAAGGAGCGCGTCTATGCCACTCGTTAAGGGCGGAAAGATCACGGGCGACAGCTTCGCCAAGCTCGCCGTCGACACGCCGCTGCCCGAGAGCGGCGACATTCTGGTGCCGGCCGAGCGCTTCCTGGCCGAGGCCGACACGCTGCTCAACCGTTCGGGCAAGGTCGGCGTGATCTGGCCCAATAGCCGCGACATCAGTGAGCTCGTGCCCTATCTCGGCAAGGTCGCCGCCGTCGCGCTGGTGTTTCCGACCTTCCGCGACGGCCGCGCCTACAGCCAGGCCCGCCTGCTGCGCGAGCGCTACGATTATCGCGGCGAACTGCGTGCCACCGGCCAGGTCTTGCGCGACCAGTTCGTGTTCATGCTGCGCGCCGGCTTCGACGCCTTCGAGGTCAAGAAGCAGGCCGACGCGGAAGCCTTCATGGAGACCGCCAAGCGCTATTCGGTGTTCTACCAGCCGACCGGCGACGGCCGTATCACCGCGCTGCACCGGCGCATGCAGCTGCGTCATTCCGAGGGTGTCGGCACGTGAACGTCGTTCCCTCTCAGCTGGCTCGGCTCTCCGTTTCCGCGCTGCCTTCCGCGCAGGAGCTCGATCGCGCCTTGCGCGATGCCTCGCCCGCGGAGATCGTCGCCGCGGCGCTGAAGACGGTCGGGCGCGACAAGCTGGCGCTGGTGTCGTCCTTCGGCACCGAATCGGCGACGCTGCTGAAGGTCATGGCGGATGTCGACCCGGCGATCCCCGTGATCTTCCTCGACACCGGCTGGCTGTTCGAGGAGACGCTGGCCTATCGCGACACGCTGATCGCGACGCTGGGTCTGAAGGATGTCCGCTCGATCAAGCCGGCCGAGGCGACCCTGTCGCGCGAGGATCCCGACCGCGATCTCTGGTTCTCCGATCCGGACGCCTGCTGCCGCATCCGCAAGGTGGAGCCGCTGGCGCGCGCGCTGAAGCCCTTTGATGCCTGGCTCAACGGCCGCAAGCGCTTCCAGGGCAACGCGCGCACCGACATTCCGGTCGTCGAGGACGACGGTGTGCGATTGAAGTTCAATCCGTTCGCCAACGTCTCACGCGAGGACCTCGAGGCGATCTTCGTCCGCGCCAAATTGCCGCGTCATCCCCTGGTTGCCTCCGGTTTCCGGTCGGTCGGGTGTATGCCTTGCACGAGCAGAACGGCCGAAGGCGAGGATGAACGCGCCGGTCGCTGGCGCGGCCGAGCCAAGACAGAATGCGGCATCCACACGATGAAGACTTCGTAGCACAGCAACATTGCCACGCCGCGAACAAGAAAATCCGGTTTCGTTGACTTGAGCGCGTTTCGCCGCGAGTTTCGCCTGCCTTCGCCGACACCGATGTCAGTGAAGCGAATGGAGATGGACATGATGCGCCGTATCGTTCCGCTCGCTGCAGGTCTCGTCTTGACGGGTTTCTTGGCAAGCGCAGCTATTGCCGCTGACATCAACCTGTTGAACGTGTCGTACGATCCGACCCGCGAGCTCTATGCCGAGTTCAACAAGGCATTTGCGAATGCCTATCAGAAGGAGACCGGCAAGAGTGTCGAGATCAAGCAGTCGCATGGCGGCAGCGGCTCGCAGGCCCGCGCCGTGATCGACGGCTTGCAGGCCGACGTGGTGACGCTCGCGCTCGCCTACGACATCGATGCAATCGCAGCCAAGCGCCTTACCGCGGTCGACTGGCAGAAGCGGCTGCCGCAGAATTCATCACCGTACACCTCGACCATCGTATTCCTGGTGCGCAAGGGCAATCCAAAGGCCGTCAAGGACTGGGACGATCTGATCAAGCCGGGGGTCGCGGTGATCACGCCGAACCCGAAGACATCGGGCGGTGCGCGCTGGAATTATCTTGCGGCCTGGGGTTTTGCGCAGAAGAAATACGGGTCTGCCGACAAGGCCAAGGATTTCATCGGAAAGCTCTACCAGCAGGTGCCGGTACTGGATACCGGCGCGCGCGGCGCCACCGTGACCTTCGTCGAGCGCGGCGTCGGCGACGTGCTGCTCGCCTGGGAGAACGAGGCGTTCCTCGCGCTGAAGGAATTCGGCGCGAACAAGTTCGAGATCGTAGCGCCGCCGCAGTCGATCCTGGCCGAGCCGCCGGTCGCGATCGTCGACAAGGTGGCCGACAGGAAGGGCACGCGCAATGCCGCCGACGCGTACCTGCAATATTGGTACACGAGGGAGGGTCAGGAGATCGCCGCGCGCAACTTCTACCGCCCGCGCGATGCCGAGATCGCAAAGAAATATGAAAGCGCCTTCGCCAAGCTCGAACTATTTACGATCGACGACGTTTTCGGTGGTTGGACCAAGGCGCAGAAGGAACATTTCGCCGACGGCGGCATCTTTGACCAGATCTACAAGAACTGATCGGCTGCTGTCTTAAGAGGCTTTTTTGCAGGGGGCCTGGTGAGCGCAATCGCAGCACGACGCCGGACGTTGCCGGGCTTCGGTCTCACGATGGGGCTGACGCTGTCCTGGCTGTCCGTCATCATCCTCATTCCGCTCGCCGGGCTGTTCCTGAAATCGCTCGAGCTTAGTCCCGAACAGTTCTGGAATATCCTCTCCAGCCGCCGCACCCTGAATGCCCTGCGCGTCTCCTTCGGCCTCGCCTTCGCCGCGGCCTGCGTCAATCTCGTCATGGGCAGCATCATCGTCTGGGCGCTGGTGCGCTACCGCTTTCCCGGCCGCCGGCTGTTCGACGCCATCGTCGACGTGCCCTTCGCGCTGCCGACGGCGGTGGCGGGCGTCGCGCTGACCGCGCTGTTCGCCGAGCAGGGCTGGCTGGGGGCGCCGCTTGCGGCGCTCGGCATCAAGGTGGCGTTCACGCCGGTCGGCATCTTCGTCGCCATGATCTTCATCGGTATTCCCTTCGTGGTGCGCACGGTGCAGCCGGTGCTGCAGGACCTCGATCCCGAAATCGAGGAAGCCGCCGGCAGCCTGGGGGCCAACCGCTGGCAGACCATCACGCGCGTGATCCTGCCCTCGCTGGCGCCGGCGCTGCTCACCGGGCTCGCGCTCGCCTTCGCCCGCGCGGTCGGCGAATACGGCTCGGTGATCTTCATTGCCGGCAATCTGCCCAACGTCTCCGAGATCGCGCCGCTCCTGATCGTGATCCGCCTGTCCGAGTTCCGCTATGCCGACGCGACTGCCATCGCGGTGGTCATGCTCGTCGTCTCCTTTGTCGTCATCCTGGCCGTCAACCGGCTCCAGCGCTGGGCGCAGAGCCGGATCCCGGCGCGCTGAGTCGGACCATGACGATGCAGATCGCCCATTCAGGTCCCGTCACCTCGTCCGACGAGAAGGCCCGTGCACGTGAAGCCCTCGCGCGGGACAATCTTCGCACCGAGCCGAAGGCAGTGCGCATTGTCATCATCGTTGTCGCGGTCGCGTTTCTCGGCATTTTCGTCGTGCTGCCGCTGGTGGTGGTGTTCGCGCATGCGTTCTCGAAGGGAATCGCCGCCTATTTTGCCGCGCTGGCCGATCCGGAGGCGCTGGCTGCGATCCGGCTGACGCTGCTGGTCGCAGCGATCTCGGTGGGCCTCAATCTGGTGTTCGGCCTCGTCGCCGCCTGGGCCACCGCCAAATTTGACTTCCCGGGTAAGACGTTCCTGATCACGCTGATCGACCTGCCGTTCTCGGTGAGTCCGGTGATCTCCGGGCTCGTCTTCGTGCTGCTGTTCGGCGCGCAGGGCTATCTCGGCAGCTGGCTGAGGGATCACGACATCCAGATCCTGTTCGCGGTGCCCGGCATCGCGCTCGCCACCACCTTCGTGACCTTCCCGTTCGTGGCGCGTGCGCTGATTCCCCTGATGCAGGAGCAGGGCACGCAGGAGGAGGAGGCCGCGATCTCCCTCGGCGCCTCGGGCCTGCAGACCTTCTTCCGCGTCACGCTGCCCAACATCAAATGGGGCGTGCTCTACGGCGTCCTGCTCTGCAACGCGCGGGCGATGGGCGAGTTCGGCGCGGTCTCGGTCGTCTCCGGCCATATCCGCGGCGAGACCAACACGATGCCGCTGCTGGTCGAGATCCTCTACAACGAATACCACTTCGTCGCCGCCTTCGCGATTGCCTCCTTGCTCGCGATGCTGGCGCTGATTACGCTGATCGCCAAGACGGTACTGGAACGCCATCTGGACCAGGGACAGGCAAGTGACCATTGAAGTCAGAGATCTCGTCAAGACGTTCGGCAGCTTCAAGGCCCTCGACGGCGTCGACCTCAAGGTCGACGGCGGCGAGCTGGTGGCGCTGCTCGGACCGTCGGGATCGGGAAAGACCACGCTGCTCAGGATCGTCGCCGGCCTCGATTGGCCCGACGCCGGTGAAGTCCTCATCAACGGCGAGGACGCGCTGGCGCAGGGCGCGCGCGAGCGGCATGTCGGCTTCGTGTTCCAGCACTACGCGCTGTTCCGCCACATGACGGTGTTCGAGAATGTCGCCTTCGGCTTGCGCGTGCAGCCGCGCGCGGTCCGCAAGGACGAAGCGACCATCCGCGCGCGCGTCAAGGAGCTGCTGGACCTCGTGCAGCTCGATTGGCTTTCCGGCCGCTATCCGAGCCAGCTCTCCGGCGGCCAGCGCCAGCGCATCGCGCTCGCCCGCGCGCTCGCGATCGAGCCGCGCATCCTGTTGCTCGACGAGCCGTTCGGCGCGCTCGACGCCAAGGTGCGCAAGGAGCTGCGCAGGTGGCTGCGCTCGCTCCACCACGAGATCAACGTCACCTCGATCTTCGTCACCCATGACCAGGAGGAGGCGCTGGAAGTCGCCAACCGCGTCGTGGTCATGGACAAGGGCAGGATCGAGCAGATCGGCTCGCCTGACGACGTCTATGACAGCCCGGCAAGCGCCTTCGTCCACGGCTTCATCGGCGAATCGATCGAGTTGCCGGTGCAGGTCGAGGGCGGCGTTGTCAGGCTCGGCGACCGGCCGCTCGCTCTTGCGGCGGACGGGCTCGCGCCCGGCGCGTCGAGACTGTTCGTGCGTCGACATGACATGGTGGTCGGCCCGCCGGGCAGCGGCGCCTTCGAGGGCTCGGTGCAGCATGTCCGCAATTTCGGCCCCGTGCAGCGGGCCGAGATCGCATTGTCAGGCGGCAAGACCATCGAGATCGATGCCCCCCGCGACAAGGAACTGCGCGCCGGCGACACGATCGGCCTCGAGCCGCGCCGTTACCGGATATTTGCGGGCTAAGGCCCCGTGATTGCGGGTTCGATGCTTCGCACTGCCCCGGAATGACGGCTCAAATTTTCCTCAAAATTCACCTTTCAGCCATTGTTGATATGCAACAACGGCCCCTCATACGGGGGCACCTTCATGCGCGCTGCGGCCGCAATTCTCATCACTTTGCTGCTCGCCGGCTGTGCCGGCAACGAGGCACCGGTCCAGCAGCCGTCGATGTATACGGACATGGCGGTGCCGGGCTCCAAGCTCGATGCGCAGGCGGCCGCGATCATGATCTCGCAATACCGCCAGAACAACATGCTCGGCACGGTCGTGGTCGACCCCGATCTGATGCGGCTTGCGGAATCCCAGTCCCAGGCCATGGCCGCCGCCAACAAGATGGACCATGACGTCCGCGCGCCTCTGGCCAAGCGGCTCGCCGCCGGCGGCTATCCCGCCACCGTCGCGGTCGAGAACATCTCGGCCGGCTATCATACGCTGGCGGAAGCCTTTTCCGGCTGGCGCGACTCGCCTCCGCACCGCGCCAACATGCTCAAGAGCGGTGTCACAAAATTGGGCATCGCGGCGAGCTATGCCCCCGGCACCAAGTACAAGGTGTTCTGGACCATGATTCTGGCCTCGACGGAGCGATGAGCCAGACTTGATCCCGACATGCATTGACGCCGTCGCGAAGTGTCGCCACGGTGGCGCGCCATTGCTAATGGTCCCCGATGACAGATCGTAGCCCGGAATCCGCCCGCATCCCCGCGCATGCGCAACGCGTCCTGGTCCTGCAGGGCGGCGGCGCGCTCGGCTCTTACCAGGCGGGGGCCTATCAGGCGCTGTGCGGCGCCGGCTTCGAGCCGGAATGGGTCGCCGGCATCTCGATCGGCGCGGTCAACGCCGCCATCATCGCCGGCAACGAGGGACCGACCCGCGTCAAGCGGCTCAAGGAATTTTGGGAGATGGTCTCCGCGCCGGTGCCGTGGAAGCCGATCGGCAAGAGCGATCACAGCCGCGAGCTGTTCAACTCGACCAGTGCCGCGCTGATCGCCACCTTCGGCGTGCCCGGCTTCTTCGTCCCGCGCGTCCCTCCGGCGCCGCTGTGGCCGCCGGGGCATCCCGAAGCCCAGAGCTATTACGACACCGCGCCCTTGAAGAAGACGCTGGAGCGCCTGGTCGATTTCGACCGCATCAACGACCTGAAGACCCGTCTGTCGGTCGGCGCGGTCGGCGTCACCTCCGGCAACTTCAAGTATTTCGACAATTACGAGCTCAAGAAGCTCGGCAAGAAAATAGGCCCGGAGCACATCATGGCCTCCGGCGCGCTGCCGCCCGGCTTTCCCTCGGTGATCATCGACGGCGAGCATTATTGGGACGGCGGCATCGCCTCCAACACCCCGCTCGACTACGTGCTCGATGCCGAGGTCGATCGCGACATGCTGATCTTCCAGGTCGATCTCTTTTCGGCGCGCGGCGATCTGCCGACGTCGCTGCTGGAGGCCGCCGAGCGCGAGAAGGACATCCGCTATTCCAGCCGCACGCGGATGAACACCGACAAGAACAAGCAGCTGCACAACGCCCGCAAGGCCGTGAGAGACCTGATCGGCAAATTGCCGGACTACCTGAAGAACGATCCGTCCGTCGAATTCCTCGCGAAAGTGTCGCGCGAAAGCACCGTCACCGTGGTGCACCTGATCTACCGCAGCAAGAATTACGAATCCTCGTCGAAGGATTACGATTTCTCGCACGTCGCCATGGTCGAGCATTGGGAGGCCGGCGTGAACGACGTGCACCTGTCGATGCGCCACAAGGATTGGCTCGAGCGGCCGCAGTCCGGCGAGACCATGGTGACCTACGATCTCACGGGGGACGTCTCCGCGCCCCCGGCAAAATGGAGCGAATCAAATGGGTAGTCTGTCAGGCAAGAACGCCGTCGTGACCGGATCCACCAGCGGCATCGGGCTCGCTTATGCGCGTGCGTTCGCCGGCGCCGGCGCCAACGTCGTCATCAACGGCTTCGGCACGCCGGAGGACATCGAGAAGGAACGCGCCAGGATCGAGCAGGAGTTCAAGGTGAAGGCGATCTATTCGCCCGCCGACATGACCAAGCCCGCCGAGATCGCCGGGATGATCGCGCTCGGCGAGACGACCTTCGGCTCGGTCGACATCCTCGTCAACAATGCCGGCATCCAGTTCGTCTCGCCGGTCGAGGAGTTTCCGATCGAGAAGTGGGACCAGATCATCGCGATCAACCTGTCCTCCGCCTTCCACGGCATCCGCGCCGCGGTGCCCGGCATGAAGAAGAAGGGCTGGGGCCGCATCATCAACACGGCGTCCGCGCACTCGCTGGTGGCCTCGCCCTTCAAGTCGGCCTACGTCTCGGCCAAGCACGGCATCGCCGGTCTCACCAAGACCGTGGCGCTGGAGGTCGCGACCCACAAGATCACCTGCAACTGCATCAGCCCGGGTTATGTCTGGACGCCGCTGGTGGAGAAACAGATCCCCGACACGATGAAGGCACGCAATCTGACGCGCGAGCAGGTCATCAACGACGTGCTGCTCGCGGCGCAGCCGACCAAGGAATTCGTCACCTCCGAGCAGGTCGCAGCGCTGGCACTGTTCCTGTGCAGCGACGACGCCGCGCAGATCACCGGCACCAATCTCTCGATCGACGGCGGCTGGACCGCGGCGTAGCAGCGCGGTGCGTAGGGTGGGTTAGCCATACAGGTGCGCGAAGCGCATCTGTATGGCGTAACCCACCAATTCTGTGACTGCGGAAACAAAAGAGGTGGGTTACGCCTTCGGCTAACCCACCCTACGGCACCTCGATCGGGGCGCCGCTCCTGTCTTCAATGCGTCCAGGCCAGGGCGGTGACGAACGCCGAGGACAGGTTCAGCTCGGCAAACATGATCTTGCCGGAGACGACGAACAGCACGCTGGCAAGCGTCAGCCGCAACACCGTCTCGGGCACGCGCGTCGCGCTGTAGCTGCCCACCACGATGCCGGGCAGCGAGCCCATCAGCAGCACGCCCATCAAGGCCCAATCCACGTCGCCGAGCGCCCAGTGCCCCATGCCGGCGACCAGCGTCAGCGGCACCGCATGGGCGATGTCGGAGCCGACGATGGTCACCATCGGCAGCCGCGGATAGAGCAGCAGCAGCACGGTGACGCCGACCGCACCGGCGCCGACCGACGAGATCGAGACCAGCACGCCGAGCACGATGCCGGTCACGACGGTCGCGATCGCGGTGTTGCGATCGTCGACGCGCTCCAGCCGGCTGCGATAGCGCTCCATGATCGACTTGC
The DNA here is from genome assembly GCF_024585125.1 of Bradyrhizobium sp. WBOS08. Classification (NCBI taxonomy): domain Bacteria; kingdom Pseudomonadati; phylum Pseudomonadota; class Alphaproteobacteria; order Hyphomicrobiales; family Nitrobacteraceae; genus Bradyrhizobium; species Bradyrhizobium sp. WBOS08. The sequence continues at coordinate 3,731,815 of NZ_CP028988.1, forward strand.
GGAAGATCAGCGAGGTCGCGGTCAGCAGCAGCGCGAAGCACAGCACGAGATTGACCAGGCTGCGCTCGGAATCGTTCTCGAGGTCGAGCTTCCACAGCACCAGCAGCGTCAGCGCGCTCGCGGGAATGCTGCCGCAGGCGAGCCGCAGCACCGCCGGCCAGTGCACGCTGCGCGACCAGCCATGCACCACGCTGCCGCCGGCCTTGGTCGCGGCGGCATAGAGCAGGTCGGTTCCGACCGCCGTGGAGGGATGAACACCGAACAGCAGGATCAGGAGCGGCGTCATCAACGAGCCGCCGCCCACGCCGGTCATCCCGACAAGGAGGCCGACGCCGAAGCCAGAGGCGACGTAGAGTGGATCAAGCATATCAGGATAATCTTAGGTTGATCTGGTCGGTTACGCAATACGACGTAGGATAAGGTTCCCCTGATGCGCAACCACCTCGGCAGAATAAGAAAAATATTGCCTCGCGTTGAAAAAGCGGAGGCGTTTTGCCTCGTCCGCGTGCGTGCGCTGACTGTGCCGTTCCCCGACAAAGCAGCAGGCATCGAGGCGTGCAGCGCCTATTTCCCGAACGCCAGCACGTGCAGGCCAAGGCGTTGCCGCACGATCCAGAACAACAGCACGGTCTCGAAGGTGAGGGAGATCGAGGTCGCAGCAGCAGCGCCGTGGCCGCCATAGCGCGGGACCAGCGCGATGCAGAGCACGAGGTTCATCACGAAGGCCAGCGCGTAAGCGAGTGCGCAGATCTTCTGCTGACCGAGCATGTTGAGCAGCCGCTCGACCGGCCCGATCGCGGCGCGCACCACGAGCCCGATCGCGGCGACGAACATGATGTCGTAGCCGACCACGAATTGCGGCCCGAACAACCAGAGCAGCGGCTTGCCGAGCGCGAGCAGCACGATGGTCGCCGCCAGCGACGGCCAGAACGTCCAGTTGATCGCATGCGCCACATAGGCCGACAGCCGCGCCTTGTCGCCGCTTGCGTTGTATTCGGCGAAGCGATGCGCCGTCGTCGCCGACATCGCGTAGTGGATGAAGGAGACCAGCGCCAGCGTCTTCACCACCGCAAAGTAGACGCCGACCTCGTCGGAAGGACGGAACTGCTGCAGCACCAGCACGTCGGTATAGGACAGCAGCAAGTAGAAGCTCTCGACCAGCAGGATCGGCAGCGAGACCGCGAGCCAGCCGCTTATGTCGTAAGTCTTGGGTCCGGGCTCGATGTGGTCGGCGAGCTTGCGGTTCAGCACCACCATCTGCCCGGTCATCGCGATCCACACCGCGCCTGCGCTCGCCACCATCGCGGCGACGGCGCCGAGATGATAGCCGAGCAAGAAGGCCGCGCCGGTGATGCCTATGATCAGCGCCTGGCGGATGATGAATTGCGGCATCAGCCCGAGCTGCATCCAGTCATGCGAGCGCGCGATGCCGTCCTGGGTGTTGGCGACCACAAAGGCGGGCAGGGTCATGCAGCCGATATAGAGCGGCAGCTGTTCGGCCGGATCGATCCAGGGCGACAGCAGCCTGACGATGCCGGCAAGGCCGAGCGACACCAGGGTCGACACGGCAAAAGTCAGCCAGCGACTGCCGGAGAGAAAGCCGCGCAGCAACGCCTGGTCGTTGCTGGCGCGATATTCCGGAATGATCTTCTGTGCCGAAGCGGAGATGCCGAAGTCCATCATGCTGCCGAGCAGCAGCACCCAGGTCCAGACATAGACGTAGATGCCGTAGTCGGACGTGCCCATCCAGCGCGCCAGCAGCACCTGAGAGACATAGGCAAGGCCCGCGCTGATGACGCGGATGATGAAGATGGTGCCGGCGAGCCGTCGCGTCAGCGAGGCCTCGCTCGGCCCGCCCGTCAGCCTGGCCCGCAGCCGCGCGATCAGCCCGGCCGGTCCGGTCGTTGCGGGTTCTGCATCCATCACGGCCAATTCGAAAATCCCTCAGGTCGCCCAGCGTGAGGGATTAGCAACCATTCGTTAAGATTGGGTTGGGTGGCGTTCCATCCTCGGTGTCGTCCCGGACAGCGCGGCACTCATTCCAAGTTCGTATTGAACTCGTAGGCCTTCTCCGGCCCGACCAGCGTGAATTTCAACGCCGCACCATCCGGCTTGGCCCCCGGCGGCAGGCCGTCGAGCTCGAAGGAAAACCGCATCACGCCGGGCGGGCCGTGCTGCACCGGCGCCGGAATCGGCAGCGCCCAATCGGGCGTCGGGCCTTCCACGAACAGATTGACGTTGCGGCTGTCGGGCGTGACCACGTCGACGACGACGTTCTTCGGCCCGTCGCGCTTGACGTCGCGGATGGTGAGCGGATTGAGATCGCCGATACTGGCAGGCTTGGGCACGGCGTCGAGCGCGGCGCGCAAATTGGCGTCCTCGGTTGAGGCGACGTTGTTGAAGCCGAGCTCGAGCTTGGCGTCGACCGGAATGCAGAGCTTCTCGCACACGGCGTAATTGATCTCCGCACGCAAGGTCACGGGCTTGTCGGCGGCCTTGGCGACGATGCGCAAGGGCAGCACGATCTGATCGTGATAGCCGATCGAATGGCCGCCGGCGCCGTCGGCGAATTTTTGCGGCGCCGGCCACATCACCGTCACCGCCTCGACATTGTCCGACTTCGAGAAGTCGAACCGCGGCGGAACGCCGGAATCGCCGGGGTTGCGCCAGTAGGTCTTCCACCCCTGCTGGAGCTGGAAGGCGATACCGCCGAGCAGGACGGCGCCGCTGCGCGATCCCGCCAATAGCCGCACCGCGGAATGTCCGTCGCGCTGCCACGGCGAAGCGTCATCGGCGCGGGCTGCGATGGCCAGCGACGACGCAAGCAGGGTTGTCGCGACGCCAATCGCCGCACGCAGGGGAACTCTCGTCAGCATGGCACGTCTTTACAGGGTCGTCCCGGGGCAAACCATTGAATTGCTTGTGATGGATGCAGCCGAATCGCGTCCCTGCAAGCCTTGATTTGACAGCGGCTCGGGCCGACATCAGGATAGGAATTGAAACCGGAGTGCTTCACCGATGGCTCCCACAGGAAAGAGAACGGGCGAAAGCACCCGCCGCGCGGGTCCGGCGCTTCCCAATTCGGCCGGTTATCTCGACGGCCGGCTGCTGATCGCGATGCCCGTGATGGGCGATTCCCGTTTCGAGCGCTCGGTGATCTATCTCTGCGCCCATTCGGCGGAAGGGGCGATGGGCATCATCGTGAACCACCCGGCCGGCAGCATCGACTTCCCCGAGCTGTTGCAGCAGCTCGGCATCATCAAGAAGGGCGAGCACATCAAGCTGCCGGAGAATGCCGAAAGCATGAAGGTGCTGCGTGGCGGCCCGGTCGATACCGGACGCGGCTTCGTGCTGCATTCCAGCGACTTCTACATCGAGAACGCGACGCTGCGGATCGACGACGGCGTCTGCCTCACGGCGACCGTCGACATCCTGCGCGCCATCGCCAGCGGCTCCGGCCCCAAGCACGCCATTCTCGCGCTCGGCTATGCCGGCTGGGCGCCGGGCCAGCTCGAGACCGAGATCCAGAGCAACGGCTGGCTGCATTGCGATGCCGATGCGGATCTGATCTTCGGCGACGACGTCGACGACAAATACACCCGCGCTTTGCAGAAGATCGGCATCGATCCCGGGATGCTCTCGAACGAGGCCGGACACGCGTAGCATCAGGGTCCGCTATATTGGTTCCACTTACCGCAGTCGTCGCCCGGCTTGACCGGGCGACCCAGTACGCCGTAGCAGATGTGGTGAGAACGCTTCCTTCAACGCAGGCCTCTGGAATACTGGATCGCCCGCCTTCGCGGGCGATGACACCGGTTGCAGACTATATTACTCCGCCGCCTGCTGCTGTACCGTCGGCTCCGTCCCCGCGACCGTCGCGCGGCGCATGTCGCGGGGCTGCGACTGGTCGTAGCGGCGGACGCGATGCATGGTCTGGCGGTTGTCCCACATCACGAGGTCATGCAGCTTCCATTTGTGGACGTAGACGAATTCTGCTTGCGTCGCGTGCTCGTTGAGATCGCGCAGCAGCAAGCGGCCTTCAGGCACGCTCATGCCGACGATCTTGCCGGCATGCGACGACAGATACAGCGACTTGCGACGGTGCACGGGATGGGTCCGCACCAGCCGCTGCAGCACCGGCTTGAACATCTCCTTCTCCTCGTCGGTGTATTCGGTGAAGCCGAGCGACCCCCGCGAATACATCAGCGAGTGCTCGCAGACGAGGTCTTCGATCTCCGCCTTGGTCTCGTCGTCGAGCGCGTCATAGGCGGCGCGCATGTCGGCGAACTCGGTGTTGCCGCCCTTCGGGTTCACCACGCGCGCCGACAGCAGTGAGAATTTTGCCGGGATCGGGCGGAACGAGCTGTCGGAGTGCCACAGGCAATTGCCGAGATTGAACAGATTGGCGCGGCTGTCCTTCGGCAGCGGCTTGCCGTCCTTGCCGAGGTTGGAGACGTCGTTGAGGCCCGAGGTGAGGCGGTATTCATCGGCCTTGGTGATGTTGCCGCCGCGGGCCTCCTCGCGCTGACCGAAGTTCAGGGCGAAGGCCATCTGCTGCTCGTCTGTGATGTCCTGGTCGTGGAACACCAGCACCGCGTATTTGTCCATGGCGGCCTCGACCTCGCGTGCTTCGGCCTCGGTGAGAGGCTTGCGCAGATCGAGGCCGGACACCTCGCCGACGAAATGTTTCTGCAGCTGCCGGATGGCGATCGTCATGACGTTCTCTCCCGCGTATCGCGAGCGGTTGGTCCCGCTCTGTCGACGAAAAAGCTACTCCCGCGCTCGGACTTGTCAACGCGCGGCGCGCATGCCTCTCACGCGTTCCGCGCCATCAGCCCGCCGTCGACCGGGATCACCACGCCGGTGAGGAAGGACGCCGCCGGCAGGCACAGGCTCAAGGTCATATGCGCGACCTCCTCGGGATCGCCGTAACGGCCGAGTGCGGTGCGGCGCTTGGCGTAGATCGTCTTGTGCTCCTCGGAGATGCGATCGGTGATGGCGGTGCGGATCGGGCCGGGGCAGATGCAGTTGACGGTGATGCCCTCGCGGCCGAGCTCCACGGCGAGCGAGCGGGTCAGGCTGGCAACGCCGCCCTTCGCCGCCGAATAGGGGCTGTGCAACGCGGTGGCGCCGAGCGCCTCGGTCGAGGCGATGTTGACGATGCGCGGGCATCTCGACTTGCGCAGATGCGGCAGCGCGGCGCGGATGATGCGCGGATGCGCCGTCAGCATCACGGCGATGCCCCTCGCCCAGGCGTCCTCATAGCTCTCGTCGTCGATCGCAACACGGACGGAGATGCCGGCGTTGTTGACGACGATGTCGAGCCCGCCGAAATGCGCGGCGACCTCATTCACCACGCGCTTGATCTCGCCGCCGTCGGCAACGTCGAGCTTCCACGCTTGTCCTGCGCCACCGCTCGCGGCGATCTCCGCGGCCACCGCCTGCGCGCCCTGCGCGTCGTAATCGGTGACGGCGACATTGGCGCCCTCGGCGGCGAACACGCGCGCGGTGGCACGCCCCATGCCGCTGGCCGCGCCGGTGACGAGAACGGTCAGGCCCTTGACGGACCGGCTGAGCTCCTTGAACCCGGACATGTTGTTTCCTCGGAACGCTGCTTGTTCTTGTTATGATTGACAAGGCTGGCATCGATCCGCAGACAGGTCAAACAAAGCAAGACAAAAGGGAGGCCGCCATGGCGAACGAGCTCGATTTCTCAGGCAAGCAGGTGCTGGTCGTCGGCGGCTCGAGCGGGATCGGCAACGGCATCGCGCAGGCTTTTCGCACGCGGGGCGCGCAGGTCGCGGTGTGCGGCACGCGGGCTCGTGCAGCGGAATATTCTGCGGAAGAAGGCTCCGATCTCACGGGCCTTTCCTACGCGCAGCTCGATGTCAGCAATCCCGGCGCGATCGAGGCGTTCAAGCCGTCGTTCGACAGGCTCGACGTGCTCGTGCTGGCGCAAGGCGCGGTGCTCTATCGCCGCGGCGAGTTCGAGATGGCCGGCTTCCGCAAGGTGGTCGAGGTCAACCTGATGAGCCTGATGGCCTGTGCGACGCGGTTTCATTCCATGTTGCGGGATGCCAAGGGCGCGCTGATCATGGTGTCCTCGACCGCGGCCTATCATTCCACCATGGGCAATCCCGCCTACAACGCGTCGAAGACCGGCGCGGTCGGATTGACGCGAACCCTCGGCGAGGCCTGGGCCGAGGACGGCATCCGCGTCAACGGCATCGCTCCGGGCCTCGTCGACACCAAGATGACGAAGGTGACGACCGACAATCCCAAGCGGCTCGAAGGCGCGCTCGCGCGCATCCCGCTGCGGCGATTGGGCACGCCGGCCGACATGGCGGGCGCGGCGCTGTTCCTGGCCTCGCCGCTGTCGTCCTACATCATCGGCCAGACTCTGGTCGTCGATGGCGGGCTGATTCTGTAGCCGTCCGGGCAACACTTTCGTCATCGCTTGGAACTGCGCTGCTCCTGATCGGTTACTTGGGCTGACCCCCGAGGAGGAGCATCATGGACACGGATCGGATTGTTGGATCGGCCAAGGAATATGCCGGGCGCGCGGAAGGCGCGATCGGAGACCTGGCAGGCGATGCCAAGACGCAGGCATCGGGCAAGGCGCGGGAGGCTGCGGGTACGGTGCAGAATCTCTACGGCCAGGCCAAGGATGCCGTGCGCGATGCCGCGGACACCGCGACCAGCTACGCCAAGGACGCCTATGAGAACAGCGGCGACACCTTCCGCGACGGCACGCAGGCGCTGTCGAAGAAGGTGCAGGACAATCCGCTCGGCGCCCTGATGGTAGCCGGCGGCATCGGTTTTGCGCTCGCGCTGCTGATGTCGCGCCCCGCCCGCCGTCCGCCGCCGCGCTGGCGCTACTAACGGCTGGGCCAAGAGCTCAACGTTCTCGTGCCCCGGACGCAGCGCATCACGCAGTGGTGCGCTGCTGAGCCGGGGCCCATTCTTTTTTTGGATGCCTTGAGAGGAGCCGGGTCCCGGCTCTGCGACGCATCACCAAGGGGTGCTGCGTCGCGTCCGGCACAAGAGACCTTCGCTTACCGGAACATCTCGGCGGAGCGGCCGACGTTGCCCGGTGGACGCGGGATGCCCGGATTGGGAGCCGGATTGCGCGGCCCGGGCGCCGGCGCCAGTTGACGCGGCGGCCCTGGCTGCGGCGAGCCGAAGCCGAAGAAATCGCGGAACGAGGGCGGCGCCTGCGCCGGCTGCTGCGGTGGTACCGGCGGCTTCTTCGGCGCCAGTTTCGGCGGCCCGATCGCGGCTGCGGCGCCCGCCGCGGTCGGATTGGCGGCGCTCCCCTCAGGGGTCGTCGCGGCCATCGGCGTATCGCCCTTAGCCTGCTCGCGGCCGACTTCGCGGCGCGGCCAGGCATAATCGTCGGCGCGGCCGGCCGGCGCTGCCAGCGGCTCACCCTTCACCATCGTCCTGGCAGCGAGCGCATCGACGGCGGCGGGACGCGAGCCCGGGCCGCCCAGCAATTGATCGGTCGAGATCGAGGCCGCGACCAGCGGCACGATCGGCCCGGCCAGCGGCCGCGGCGCGGGCTTGCCGGGCTCGGCACTGGTGTCGGGGGTCGCGGGCTCGCTCGGCAGCGCGATCGGGCCGGAGCGTCCGGCCAACAGGCGCGTGATCTCGCGCTCGACATAATGCGCGAGCTTGCGCGCGCCGGCCTTGGTGAAATAGACGCCGTCAGAGCTGCGCAGCTGGCGAATCTGGCCTTCGAAGTCCGGGCCCTTCTGCAGGAAGCGGCCGGCTTCGTCGACGAAACCGTCCCAGACGTCGACATAGGTGATGCCGGCCTTGGCCGCGCCTTCGCGATAGAGCGAATCCAGGAACAGCGTATCCGCGGTGCCCTTGGGTCCGCGAACCGCCGGCAGGCCGACCCACAGCACCGGCACGCCCTTGGATTTGAGGACGGCCGCGAGCTCCTCGATCTTCTTGCTGTAGAGCTCGATCCAGCGCTCGTCGCGGAATTCGTAGAGGCCGTTCGGATTGCGCGCGGTCTTTTCCGGCGCGGCCGCAGGCGTGTCGGCGTTGTCGGCGTCATCCTGCGGCAGGTCGGCATCGGCAGGCTTGTCGTCGGGCTTGGCGGCGCTGTCGGTGCCCGGCTTCGTCTCGCCCGGCTTTGCCGGCGGCTTGCCGCGCGCGCCCTTGTCGTTTTTCTTGTCCTTGTCCGCGGCGGGCTTGTCCGTCTTCTCGGCCGCAGGCTCGCGGATCGCGGCGCGGTCGTTGAGGCCGAGCATGACGACGATGACGTCGGGCTTTTCGGTCTCGAGGATGCCCCTTGCCGCCGCCGCCCAGTCCGAGGGCTCGCCCTTGGGCTGGTACCTGATCAGGCCGGAAACGGTCTTGTGCTTGCGGATCACGCCCATGTCGGGCTGTTCGGCGTAGGCATCTTCCAGGCCGTAGGCGAGCCAGTCGGCCATGGCATCGCCGAGCACCAGCACGTTCTTCTCGGGGATGGTGTCGCGCTTGGCCGGCGCCGGGGCCCGCGAAAAATCCTGCCGCGGCGCCTGCTGCTGTTGCTGCTGGAACGGTGCGAAGAAGTCGCCGCCGAACCAGCCGCCGCCTCCACCACCTCGGGGTGGCGGCGGCGCCGAGCGCTGCGGCGGGCCGCCGAAGCCGGGGAAGTTGAAGAACTGCGCCGAGGCAGGTCCTGCGACCACCACCAGGATCGCAAGCGCCGTCCCCAGCGCGATCAACGGGCCGGTCTCGGTCAGTGCCTTGAACAGGGACTTCTTCGACATGCGATCTCGGGCACCCGCAACGGGGATCGGAAGTGGCTCAATATAGTAACGGAATCGGGCGCGAAACGGGCAAATTCCGTTGCAGATTCTTGTCCCATACACCGGGGAACAGCCGCCTGCGTCAAGCGCGGCGGGCGAAATCCCTGTTCAGGGTTACTTTCGGGGCGATTCTACCGTCCGCGCAGCCGATCCAGCGCCTCGGAGGAGGCAAAGCCGTCGGCGGGCACCCCGATCGAGGCCTGGAAATTGCGCAGCGCCTCCCGGGTCTGGCCGCCGAATTGGCCGTCCGGAGTACCCTTGTAGAAGCCGCGCTGGGCCAGCAGCTGCTGCAGCTCCAGCCGCTCGGTGCGCGACAGCTCCCGCTCCTGGCGCGGCCAGGGCTGCACGAAGGGCTGCCCGCCACGCAGGCGGTCGGCGAAATGGCCGATCGCCAGCGCATAGGCCTCGGCCGGGTTGTACTTCATGATGACGCGATAGTTCTGCAGCATCAGGAAGCCGGGTCCTTGCGCGCCCGCCGGCGCCAGCAGGTAGGCCTTCTCCGCCGGATGCGGGAACGCCTGCCCGGTCGCCCGCCTCAGCCCGAGCTTCTCCCATTGCGCGATCGGCATCGCCTTGGCGCGGTCGGCCAGCATGTAGTTGAAGCCTTGGGGCACCACGACCTCGTAGCCCCAGGTCTGGCCGGCCTGCCAGCCATCCTTCTTCAGATTGTTGGCGGTCGATGCGATCAGATCGGTGGGATTGTCGACGACGTCGCGCCGTCCGTCACCGTCGCCATCGACGGCAAAGCGCTTGAACGCGGTCGGCATGAACTGGGTCGGGCCGAAGGCGCCGGCCCAGGAGCCGCGCATCTGCTCCGGCCTGAGGTCGCCGCGGTTGAGGATCTCCAGCGCCGACAGGAACTCGTCCTTGAAATAGGCCTGGCGGCGGCCGATGCAGGCCAGCGTCGCGGTCGATTGCAGCACGCTGCGGTCGCCCATCTGCGTCGAGTAATTGGACTCGATGCCCCAGATCGAGGCGATGATGTAGCGATCGACGCCGGTGGCCTTCTCGGTGGCGTCGAACTGCGCCTTGTATGTGGTGAGAATCTCGCGGCCCTTGGCGAGGCGGTTGTCGTTCACGAGGATGTCGAGATAGGCCCAGATCGATTTGGTGAACTCGGGCTGCGAATCCATGAGGTCCATGATGCGCAGATCGGGGCTGAGGCCGGCCGTGAAGCGCTGGAAGTTTTCCTGGGTGACGCCGCGCCGTGCGGCATCGGGCCACATCCCGGCGACGCAATTGTTGAAATTGGAGGCCGCCTCGCGGATCGCTGCCGCCGTCATCAAGGGATGGCCGGAGGCGCCGTCCTCGCCGGTCCAGGGCAATGCTCCCGTTTGACCGCCGCCGGGACCCGGCGCAGGCTGAGAGGGCGCCGCGTTGGAGCCGGAGAAGATGCCGCCGAACAGGTTGGACAGGCCGTTCTGCGCCTGAGCGTGCGCGCCGGCGGGCAGGAGCAAAGCGGCCGCAACCATCATCGCGCCGGTCGCGGATACCGTCCGTCTTGCCTGTCCTGCTACCGATCGCATCATGTCCCACCCATCGGGCTTTTCAAAAATCCGCCATCAGGAGGCCTGGTTACGGTTGCCAATAGCTTAACAAAGGTGAAATTTTGGTGGCGGCCTTTTTCTTAACTCTGCGCGGGTGAGGCCCCACATCCGCCTTTGTTGGCGGCTGCAAACAGGTTAGCAAATGCCATTGCTCCGTTCCCAGCTCCGTTCCCATGGGCTCTCAGGTATTCGATCAATCACATGAAAATTCGCAAAGCCGTATTCCCCGTTGCCGGCCTCGGCACCCGTGTCCTGCCCGCCACCAAGGCGATGCCGAAGGAGATGCTGACCATCGTCGACAAGCCGCTGATCCAGTACGTCTATGACGAGGCGAGGGAGGCCGGCATCGAGCACTTCGTCTTCGTCACTGGCCGCAACAAGAACGTCATCGAAGATCATTTCGACCGGATGTACGAACTCGACGCGACGCTGGCGGCGCGCGGCAAGAAGGCCGAGCAGGACATCCTGGCACAGAACCAGCCCGACGCGGGCGCGGTCAGCTTCACGCGCCAGCAGGCGCCGCTCGGGCTCGGTCACGCGGTCTGGTGCGCGCGCGACATCGTCGGCAACGAGCCGTTCGCCGTCGTGCTGCCCGACGAGCTCGTGCTCAACACGCCCGGCTGCCTCAAGCAGATGATCGAGATGGCATCATCGCTCGGCGAGAAATCCAATCTGGTCGCGGTCGAGGCGGTGCCCGACCATCTCACCCATCAATACGGCATCTGCGGCGTCGGCAAGCGCAGCGGCAAGATGTTCGAGGTCGACGGCATGGTCGAGAAGCCGGCCAAGGGCACCGCGCCCTCGAACCTCTCGATCACCGGCCGCTACATCCTGCAGCCCGAGATCTTCAAGATCCTGGAAACGCAGGAGCGCGGTGCCGGCGGCGAGATCCAGCTTACCGACGCCATGATCGGCCTTGCCAGATCGCAGAAGTTCTACGGCGTCGAGTTCGAGGGCGAGCGCCACGATTGCGGCTCCAAGCCCGGCTTCCTGCGCGCCAACATCGCCTACGGCCTGAAGCGCCCCGAGCTGCGCGACGGCTTGATCGCGGAGATGAAGAAGTATCTGGGACAGTAGCGCGCCGTCATTGCGAGCGAAGCGAAACAATCCAGAATTTTTCCACGGAGAATGCCTGGATTGCTTCGTCGCAAGAGCTCCTGGCAATGACGAGGAGAGAGCTCGTCACGCCACCAGCGACAGCTTCGGCAGGCTCGCGACCACCGACTGGTTGCGGCCGCCAGCCTTCGCGGCGTAGAGCGCCTTGTCGGCGGCGGCGACCAGGATCGACCAGTCCATGCCGGCGGTGGGAACCAGGCTGGCGACGCCGCAGGACACCGTCGAAATCACCTGCTCATCGGACCAGCCCTGCACCTTGGTCCGGATCGCCTCGGCAACCTTGAAGGCATCTGTGGCGGACGTATTCGGCAGCAGCACGGCGAATTCCTCGCCGCCATAGCGCGCGGCACAATCGCCGGCCCGGCTCACCGAATCGGAAATGCAAATGGCGATGCCGACCAGCACCTGGTCCCCTGCCTGATGACCGAAGCTGTCGTTGTAGGCCTTGAAGTGATCGGCATCGATCATCACCAGCGCGATCGGCGCCTTCTGGCGCATGGCGCGCCGCCATTCGACGTCGATGACGGAATCGAACTTGCGGCGGTTCTTCAGGCCGGTGAGCGCGTCGGTCGTCGCCATCTCCTCCAGCTTGCGCTCGGCCTCGGCGCGCCGGCCGATCTCGCGCGCCAGCACGAGCGTCGATCCCAGCACGAACAGCGCGAGCGCCAGCACCACGGCGCCGATGCGGAACGCCTCCTTCTCCCAGAGCGCGAAGACGGCGGTCAGGGGTTTGCCCGCCACCACGAACAGCGGTCCGCTGTCGCCGCCGCGGACATAGAGCCGCGGCGTCGGGTCGACCGGACCCTGTCCCGAATAGGCGGCCCCGATCCGGAGATTGTCGGCCCTCCAGCTGCGGCGATCGTTCAGGTTGGTGCCGATGATGTCGAGATCGAATGGCCGCCGCATCATGATGGTGCGGTCGCGCTTGAGGACGGTGATGGTGTCTTCGGGATCGAGCTTCAGCTGCTCGAACAATTGGTGGAAATAGCTGAAGCGGATCGAGCCGGCGACGACGCCGAGGAACCCGCCGTCGGTGTCGCTGATGCGCCGGCTCAGCACGATCGCATAGGTGCCGCGAAACAACATGGGACGGCTGATGAACAGCCCGACCTCTGGATTGTCGCGATGGACCCTGAAGTAATCCTCCTCGCTCCGGTTCTCGGGGAGGGGATCGAGCGTGGAGGCGTCGATGGTCAGCCGGCCCTCGGCATCGAACACCTGGATGGCGCCGAAATGCTTGGCCGTCGTGGCGTGGTCGAACAGGATGAGGTGACGGATCGGCTTCGATACCGTCGCGAGCTCCGGCAGCAGCATGTTGCTGGCGACCGCCTTCAGCGACAAATCGTAGATATCGAAGTTGCGGCTGACGTCGGACTGAATGGTGGTCGCGAGGTTCTCCAGCGTCTGGCGGGCGAGCGCCTCCTCGCCGCGGCGCATGTCGAGCATCACGTTGACGCAAACGGCGGAAAAGCCGATCACCGTCACGATGGACGAGATGATCAGCAGTTTCGCCGAAATCCGCCACGGCCGGCGGGCCATGGCGTCGCGCCATCCAGACAGCATCGTTTGCTCCCGACATAAGTGGATGCGCTCGAAAGCTTGCGCGATGTTTAAGGCGGGACGGCGCTGCCGTACTGAGTTAAGAATCGGTTTACGCAGGCCACGGTTTTGGGCAGACCCGGCGTGAGCAGGCCCGCTTTCGGACGAGAGGACGATTGTGAACGACTACGACGCGTTGCGCGACTATCTGATGCGGCAGAAGCAGGACGAGCTGGTGCTGAGCTTCGAGCAGATCGAGGAGATCATCGGCGCGGCCCTGCCGCGCGCGGCCAATCGTGCCTCGTGGTGGGACAGCCTGCGCAGCCCCGACATCCAGATGCCGCAGCGCGAAGCCTGCCTCGCCGCGGGCTTCGTCGCGACACGGATGCCGGATGGTGCGAGCGTGCGGTTCAGGAAGCAGAAGTCGCAGAGGCGGTGGTAGTGCAGCGGCATCCCAACAGTATCGTAGGGTGGGCAAAGCGAAAGCGTGCCCACCACCTCTGAATGGTGGGCACGGCGCAAGGGCGCCTTTGCCCACCCTACGATACCGGTTTCAGAGGTGCGAGCGATCAGCTCGCCGCTTCGAGCCGCACTTCGGTCAAAAGCCGCATCGCGGCGTCGGCGTCCATCGGCTCGCCGAAGGCGAAGCCTTGGGCGTATTCGCAGCCCATCTGGTAGAGCTCGACTGCGTCGGAATCGGTCTCGGCACCCTCGGCCACCACGTCCATGCCGAGGTCGTGCGCGAGCGCGATGATCGACTTCAGGATCACCGGCCGGGTGCCGCGGTTGGTGGTGCGCACGAAGGACTGGTCGATCTTGATGGTGTCGAACGGGAATCGCTGCAGGTAGGCCAGCGAGGAATGGCCGGTGCCGAAATCGTCGAGCGAGAGCCCGGTGCCGAGCTCGCGGATCCGCGTCAGCATCTGCGCGGCGTGCTCCGGGTTCTCCATCACCAGCGATTCCGTCAATTCGAGCTTGAGCGTGCCGCGCGCCACCGAGGAGCGCGACAGCACGGTGCGGATGTCGTGGATCAGGTCGTGGCGCAGCAATTGCCGCGACGAGACGTTGACGGAGGCGAAGATCGGCTCGCGCGAGCGCATCGCGCGCTGCCACACCGAGAGCTGCTTGGCGGTCTGGTCGAGCACGAACATGCCGAGGTCGACGATCAGGCCGGTCTCTTCCGCGATGCTGATGAATTCCGACGGCGCCATGCGCCCGAGCTTGGGGTGATCCCAGCGCACCAGCGCCTCGAAGCCGGCGACCGAACGATCCTCCAGCCGCACGATCGGCTGGTACAGGATCGTCAGCTCCTGGCGCTCGATGGCGCGGCGCAGCTCGCTCTCCAGGGTCAGGCGATCGGTCTTCCGCGCCCGCATCGCCGGCTTGTAGACGTCGATGCGGTCGCCGCCGATGCGCTTGGAATGATACATCGCCAGCTCGGCGTCCTTGATGATCTCGTCGGTGAGCTGGGTTTGCGGATCGGACAGCGCGAGGCCGATCGACGCCGTGAGGAAGATCTCGCGGTCGTTGAAGGCGATCGGCGCGCGGATGGTCTTGCGGATGGTCTCGGCGAAGGCGGTGATGCGGGCGGGGTCCTGCTCCGACAGCAGGATCAGGCCGAACTGGTCGCCGGCCATGCGGGCCAGCGTGTCCTGCGGCTTCAGGATGCGGGTGAGGCGGCGCGCCAGCGTCAACAGAATGGAATCTCCGACCGCGATGCCGACGGAATCGTTGACCTGCTTGAAGCGGTCGAGGTCGATCACCATCAGCGTCGGCCGCAGCGTCGGCATGGTCTTGGCGAAGTTCGCGACCGCACCCAGCCGGTCCATGAACAGCTTGCGGTTGGGCAGGCCGGTGAGGTTGTCGTGCACGGAATCGTGCAGCAGGCGCTCCTCGGCGTTGCGCAGCTCGGTGACGTCGGTGAGCGTGCCGACGACGCGCGAGACCTCGCCGTCCGAGCCGACCACCGGGCGGGCCTTCAGCGCGAACCACATGAAATGGCCGTCCGGGGTACGCAGGCGGAAATCCTGCACCAGGCGGCCGCGGCGCTGGTCGAGCACGCTGTCGAGCGCGGCGCGGAAGCGGTCCTGGTCGAGCGGATGCAGCACCTCTAACCAGGAGGCCGCGGGCCCTTCCAGCGTGCCGCGCTTGAGGCCGAGCAGGGCCTCGGTCTCGGGGCTGGTGAAGACCTTGTCGGCGGACACATCCCAGTCCCAGATCAGATCGCCCGAGCCGGCCAGCGCCAGCGCGCGCCGCTCGATGTCGGAGACGACGCCGGTGGTGGCGCCGCCGCCTGCGAAGGCGTGCTGCATCACCGTGAAGCCGATCAGCATCACGATCAGCACGAGGCCGCCGAGCAGGGCCGGGCCGACGATGTCGTTGGTGACGGAGCCGGCTACGGTCATGCCGGCCGCGACTACCCAGACGACGAGCAGGAACCAGGTCGGAATCAACAGAACGGCGCGGTCGAAGCCGTGGGTGGAGAGATAGACGATCAGCGCAAAGCCCGCGAAGGCGATCAGCACCAGCGAGATGCGGGCGATGCCCGAGGCCACCGCCGGATCGAACAGCGCGAGTGCCACCAGCGATCCCAGGAAGGCGAGCCAGCCGATCGTGATGTGGGAATAGCGCACATGCCAGCGGCTGAGATTGAGGTAGGCGAACAGGAACACCAGGAGCGTCGCCGCCAGGATCGCCTCGCCCGCCGCGCGCCAGATGCGCTCGGCGTTGTTCGACATGTCGAGCACCTTGCCCCAGAAGCCGAAATCGACGCCGATATAGACCAGCACCGCCCAGGCCAGCGCCGCGGCGGCCGGGAACATGATGCTGCCCTTGACCACGAACAGGATGGTCAGCACCAGCGCGAGCAGGCCCGAGATGCCGATCACGATGCCCTGGTACAGCGTGAACGAGTTGACCTTGTCCTTGTAGGCTTCCGGCTCCCACAGATAGAGCTGCGGCAGCTTGTCGGTGCGCAGCTCCGCGACGAAGGTGACGACGGCGCCGGGGTCGAGGGTGATGCGGAATACGTCCGCAGTTGCACTTTCCTGCCGTTCGGGCCGGTCGCCGATCGAAGGCGTGATGGTGGCGATGCGCGACAGGCCGAGGTCGGGCCACAACAGGCCTGAGGAGACGATGCGGTAATGCGGCGCGACGATCAGGCGGTCGAGCTGGTCGTCGGTGTTGTTGGCGAGCGCGAACACCACCCAGTTCTGGCCGCCTTCGCGGGCGCGTACCTCGATGCGGCGGACGATGCCGTCGGTGCCGGGCGCGGTGGAGACCTGGATGCGGTCGGCATCGCTGCGCTGATGATCGAGCACGCCGGTGAGGTCGATCGCGGGCGCGTCACTGCGGACGCTGACGGCGTCGAGCGCGCGCGCGGGATACGCGGCGACGAGAATCATGAGGCCCAGCGCGATGGGCGCGAGGCACCTGATCAGACGCAAGGTCAGTTCTCCGCGTTCGACGCAAACTCTGAGTAAGAGCTGATTTCAGACCGGACCGAAGTGGTCCGGTGCGTCGCGATAGATGCCACGAAAGCGAGGAAAATCAAAGGGTTTCCGGCCCGCCCTGTGGGTCAGCGGCCTAGACCTCCAACACAATTTTGCCAATATGTGCGCTGGTTTCCATGCGCCGATGCGCGTCGGCGGCCTTTTCCAGCGGGAAAGTGCTGTCCATCAGCGGTTTGACGCGGCCTTCGCGCAAGAGCGGCATCACTTTCTGCTCGATTGCGGCCACCATCGCCGCCTTATCCGCATTCGTACGGGGGCGCAGGGTCGAGCCGGTATGGGTGAGGCGCTTGACCATTACTTTGGCGATGTTGACGCTGACCTTGGGCCCGTTGAGGGTTGCGATCTGCACGATCCGGCCATCGACCGCGGCGGCGTCGTAGTTGCGGTCGACATAGTCGCCGGCGACCATGTCGAGGATCAGGTTGACGCCTTCCTTGTTGGTCGCTTCCTTGACCACGGCGACGAAGTCCTCGGTCTTGTAGTTGATGGCGCGGTCGGCACCCAATTTGAGGCAGGCATCACACTTGTCCTGCGATCCCACGGTGACGAACACCTTGGCGCCGAACGCCTTCGCCAGCTGGATCGCCATGGTGCCGATGCCGGAGGAGCCGCCATGGATCAGCAGCGTCTCGCCGGCCTTGAGGCCGCCGCGCTCGAACACGTTGTGCCAGACCGTCATCAGGGTCTCCGGCAGCGCGCCGGCTTCCTTGATCGACAGCGCCGGCGGCACGCTCATGGCCTGGGCGTCCTGGGCGATGCAGTACTGCGCATAGCCGCCGCCGGCGACCAGCGACATCACCTTGTCGCCGACCTTGTGCCGCTTGGCGTTGCTGCCGACCGCGACCACCTCACCGGCGATCTCGAGGCCGGGCAGGTCGCTGGCGCCGGGCGGCGGCGGATAGGCGCCGGAGCGCTGTGCGACGTCGGGCCGGTTGACGCCGGCGGCCATCACCTTGACCAGGATCTCGTCCGGGCCGGGCTGCGGCAGGCTGCGCTGTTCCGGGATCAGCACCTCCGGTCCGCCGGGCTTGGAGATGGCGACCACGGTCATTTGCGCGGGCAGCTTGTCCATGATGTGTCCTTGAGCAAAGGTGCGGGGATGAACCAGGCCTTTGATTAGCCAGCGCAGTCCGGACTGGCAACCGCCTCAGCGTTGCGGTCCGGTCCGCGGACGAGAGGAGGAGCGAGAATGGCGACGGAAGACGACGACCGCCCGCGCAGGAAGATCACGCACGAGATCGGACAGGATCTGTCACTGTTGTCGGTCGAGGAACTGACCGAGCGCGTGACCTTGCTCAAGACCGAGATCGCAAGACTGGAGGAAGCCGCCACCAAGAAGCGCGCCTCGCGCGATGCGGCGGATCATTTTTTCAAGAAGTAGGCTATCGAGACTCACCTCTCGTGTCCCGGGCGCGCCGCAGCGCTTAAGCGCTGCTGCGCAGAACCGGGACCCATACCTCTCCCGACACATCGGCCAAAGGACTGGGCCCCGGCTCAGCAGTGCAGCACTTCGTGCCGCACTGCGTCCGGGGCACGAGACCTCGGCTCGGCCGCTGGCCGACATGGCTAACGAACTCTCAAAAAATTAGCTCGTTTACTCCAGATTAAGCTTTCGGGTTTATGACTGGAACTGTCCTCGTTTGGACACCGAGTGGCTCCTGTCCACTCTGTTTGACGCCTCCCTGTTATCAACTTTCAAAGCCGCCGGTCTCCGGCGGCTCTTTTTTTGCGTCTATTCCCGGTTGAATTCCTGGGAATGACCCGCGGAAACCATATCCGCGCTTGTCACTGGACTCCGCGTCTCGCCCGCGCAATGATTTGTTCATCATAAAGCCGGCGCCAAAGCCGGACAGTCAAACAGTTGCGTATGAGGCGTTAACCATGGAACGTTTGCAGGCCGACGGCGCGCTCGTTCAACTGAGCGAGCGGTTCACCAATTCCGCGGCGTTTGGCGTTCTGTTCCGCGAGGGCATGGATCTGGTCGAGGAGACCGCCGCCTATCTCGACGGCGCCGGACGCACCGAGGCCAAGGCGCTCGACCGTGCCGTCAGCCTCACCTACGCGACCGAGAGCATGCGTCTCACCACCCGCCTGATGCAGCTCGCCTCGTGGCTGCTGCTGCACCGCGCGGTGAAGGAAGGCGAGATGACGCTTGTTCAGGCCAATCGCGAGAAGACCAAGGTCAAGCTCAGCGCCGCCGATCCCGGCCCCGCCGACACCATCGAGAAGCTGCCCGCGCAGCTCCAGGACCTGATCCATCGCTCGATGAGCCTGCAGACCCGCGTCCGCCGCCTCGACACCACCATCCACACCCCGCCGGCCGAGCACGTCGCAATCGGCAATCCGCTGGTGCCGCACCTCAACGCGCTGAAGGCCGCGTTCGAGCGGTAAGGTCGATCAACCATCTCGGTCGTCATTCCGGGACGCGCCTCTTGGCGCGGGCCCGGAATCCATACTCCCGATCGTGGTTATGGATTCCGGGCTCGCGACTTTGTCGCGCCCCGGAATGACACCGCCCGATAAACAAAAACGCCCCCGGTTTCGCCGGGGGCGTTTTTCGTCTCCAGCCCTGCGGGCCGGATCAGTCCTTCTTGAGGAAGCCCGAAAACTTCTTCTGGAAGCGCGAGACGCGGCCGCCGCGGTCCATGATCTGGGCGTTGCCGCCGGTCCAGGCCGGGTGCGACTTTGGGTCGATGTCGAGGTTCAGCGTGTCGCCTTCCTTGCCCCAGGTGGAGCGGGTCAGGTACTCGGTTCCGTCGGTCATCACGACTTTAATCGTATGATAATCCGGATGAATTTCGGCTTTCATGACAAATTCCTCGGCGCCCGGCGCCTGTTCTGGTGGCTCGCGAATGACGGATTTGGCCGGCTCTATACCTCACGATATCAGCCAAAACAAGCGGGCTTGCGCGGCTGAACCGGGTTTGCCCCTAAGGGACATCCCGGATTTGCCACTACCCTTGCACCGGCCTATTGGGAGCAAACGAATGCAATGGGCCAGATCTCATGAGCGCAGTGGAACGGCTTGATGACCAATATGTCGATCAGCCCGGAATGAACGCCGCGGACACAACCTCGATCGAAGCCGAGCTGATCGAAGCGCCGGCCAAGGGCCGCGCCAGGCTGCGGCCGCTGCTCGCGCTGGCGCCCTATGTCGGCCGCTATCGCGGCCGGGCGGCGCTGGCCTTCGTCGCGCTCACGGTCGCGGCCCTGACCACGCTGTTGGTGCCCATCGCGGTGCGCCGGATGATCGATTTCGGCCTGACGCCCGAGGGCATCGAGCTGATCAACAGCTACTTCTCGGTGATGCTCGCGGTGGTCGGCGTGCTCGCGCTCGCCAGCGCCGCGCGCTACTACCTCGTGATGACGATCGGCGAGCGCATCGTCGCCGACCTCAGGCGCGACGTCTTCGCTCATCTGCTCTCGCTCTCCCCCGCCTTCTTCGATTCCGCGCGCAGCGGCGAATTGATCTCGCGGCTCACCGCCGACACCACCCAGCTCAAATCGGCCGTCGGCGCCTCCGTGTCGATCGCGCTGCGCAATCTGATGATGTTCCTGGGCGCCACGGCGATGATGGTGATCACGAGCCCGAAGCTGTCGGGCTTCGTGCTGCTGGCCATTCCCTTGATCGTGCTGCCGCTGGTTGCCTTCGGGCGCTGGGTGCGGCGGCTGTCGCGCAACGCGCAGGACACGCTCGCCGAGGCCTCGGCCTATGCGGGCGAGCTGGTCGGCGCGATCCGCACCGTGCAGGCCTATACCAGCGAAGGGTTCGCCGAGAAGCGTTTCGGCGGCGAGGTCGAGCACGCCTATGAGGCCGCGCGCACCTCGACCCAGGCGCGCGCCGTGCTCACAGCCATCATCATCTTCATCGTGTTCGCCAGCGTGGTCGCGATCCTCTGGATCGGCTCGCATGACGTCCTCACCGGCGCGATTTCGCCGGGCCGGCTCGGTCAGTTCGTGCTGTATGCGGTGTTCGCCGCGGCGGGCCTCGGCCAGCTCAGCGAGGTCTGGGGCGAGGTCTCGGCGGCATCCGGCGCGGCCGAGCGCCTGTTCGAGATCCTGCACGTGAAGCCCGACATCACCGCACCCGCCTCAGTGCGCGCGCTGCCGGTGCCGGCACGCGGCGAGGTCGGGTTCGATCGGGTCAGCTTTGCCTATCCGGCGCGGCGCGACGTCAATGTGCTCGATGCCGTGTCGTTCACCGTGCGCCCCGGCGAGAAGGTTGCGATCGTCGGCCCATCCGGCGCCGGCAAGAGCACGATCTTTCACCTCTTGCTGCGCTTCTACGACCCGCGCAGCGGCACGATCTCGCTCGACGGCGTGCCGGTCAAGTCCGCCGACCCCAGGGATTTCCGTGCGCGCATCGCACTGGTGCCGCAGGAATCCGTGGTGTTCGCCGCGAGCGCCCGCGAGAACATCCGCTTCGGCCGGCCCGATGCCACCGATGCCGAGGTCGAACGCGCCGCCGAGCTCGCCCATGCCGCCGAATTCATCCGCCGCCTGCCCGAAGGTTTCCAGACCCCGCTCGGCGAGCGCGGCGTGACGCTGTCGGGCGGCCAGCGCCAGCGCATCGCGATCGCCCGCGCCATCCTGCGCGATGCGCCGCTGCTGCTGCTCGACGAGGCCACCTCCGCGCTTGATGCCGAGAGCGAGACGCTGGTGCAGACCGCGCTGGAAGAGCTGATGCGCCACCGCACCACGCTGGTGATCGCGCACCGCCTCGCCACCGTGCTGTCCTGCGACCGCATCCTGGTGATGGACCAGGGCAGTATCGTCGAGCAGGGCACGCATGCCGAGCTGGTGGCCGCGAACGGGCTTTACGCCCGGCTGGCAAGGTTGCAGTTCGAGGGGGCGTGAGGGGCAGAGCGGCGTGAGGTCTCGGTCGCCGTTCCAGTCACGGTGTCATTCCCAGCGAAGGCGGGGAATCCAGTACGCCCCGGCGTCTCGGTTCAATCACTGCCGTCTCTGGAATACTGGATCACCCGCCTTCGCGGGTGATGACAGCTCAGTTTGCGTTTGGCGATCACGCCCGCCACACCATCTTCAGCACCGGCCGCCCCGAGGTCGGGTTCACGTCGTCGCCGGCATGGGCAAAGCCGTTGCGCTCGTAGAAGCGGATGGCGCGGGCATTGTCCTTGTTGACGAGCAGCGTCACGCCCGAGGGTGACAAGCGCTTGGCTTCCTCGACGAGCAGCCGCGCGGCATCAGAGCCCCAATGCGCGGGGTCGACCACGAGCTGGTCGAGATAGCCCTCGCCGTCGATGGTGACGAACCCGGTCAGCGCGCCGTCTTGTTCCGCCACCACGATCGAGGCCTTCGGCACCAGATCCCTGCGCCAGCGCTCGCGCCACCACGCCAAGCGCGCCGCGAAGTCGATCTGCGGATAGGCCGCTTGCCAGGTGCGGTGCCAGAGCTCGATCGCGGCGGCTTCGTCTTCGGGGCGGTAGGGGCGGAGGTGAAGCGCGCTCACTACCGCTCCGTCAGCTTCAGCTCGATGCGGCGGTTGCGCTTGTAGGCTTCCTCGGTGTTGCCGGGATCGAGCGGCTGGAATTCGCCGAAGCCGGCCGCGACGAGGCGCTGGGCGGGCACGCCGAGCGAGACCAGATATTGCACCACCGAGATCGAGCGTGCCGCCGACAGGTCCCAGTTCGATTTGAAGTTCGCTCCGCTCACCGGCCGCACGTCGGTATGGCCGTCGACGCGCAGCACCCAGGGGATCTCGCTCGGGATCTTCTTGTCGAGCTCGATCAGCGCGGTCGCCAGCGTGTCGAGCTCGGCGCGGCCCTCGGGCAGCAGCATCGCCTGTCCGGTGTCGAAGAACACTTCGGACTGGAACACGAAGCGGTCGCCGACGATGCGGATGTCGGGCCGGTTGCCGAGGATGGCGCGCAGGCGGCCGAAGAATTCGGAGCGGTAGCGCGACAATTCCTGCACCCGCTGCGCCAGGGCGACATTCAGGCGCGACCCCAGATCCGCAATGCGGTTCTGCGATTCCTTGTCGCGCTTCTCGCTGGCGTCGAGCGCCTCTTCCAGCGCCGCCAATTGCCGCCGGAGCGCGCTGATCTGCTGGTTCAGCACCTCGATCTGCGCCAGCGCCCGCGCCGAGACCGCCTTCTCCGAATCCAGCGCCTTGCCGAGCTCGGAGGTCTTGCCTTGCGCGTCGTTGCCGGCGGCAGCTAAGCCGTCATAGAGGCCCTTGATGCGGTCGCGCTCGCTCTCGGCCGAGGCGAGGCCGGCTTTCAGCTGCGAGACCTGGTCGTCGAGCGTGAGCTTGCCGAGCTTCTCCAGCGACAATAGCTCGTTGAGCTGGGCGATCTTGGCGTTGAGCTGCTCCAGCGCCTTGTCCTTGCCGGTGACCTCCTGCGACAGGAAGAACTGCACCACCAGGAACACCGACAGCAGGAACACGATCGACAGCACCAGCGTCGACAGCGCGTCGACGAAGCCGGGCCAGTAGTTGAGGCCGCCTTCGCTGCGGCGGGCGCGGGCAAGAGCCATTTACGTCTCCACTTCCGTGTCCCGGACAAGCTGCAAGGCGTCAGCGTTGCGGCGCAGAGCCGCGACCCATTCTGTACGCAGAAGGTGCTGGGCCCCGGCTCAGCAACACATCACTTCGTGCTGCGTCGCGTCCGGGGCACGAACCTTTCGTCCTGTCCTCAACTCTTCTCCGGCTGGCGCGCGAGGCGCTCCAGCAGGCGCCGGATCTCGCGGTTCTGCTCGCCCTGGCCGTCGGCCCATTCGCGGATCATCTGCTGCTCGGTGCGCATGTGCGAGACCAGCGCCTGGATCGCTTCGGCAAGGCTCGCCATCGCCGCCGTGGTGCCGCGGCTGCCACTGCCTTCCTCGAGCACGGAGCGCAAGCGCTCGACCGCGGCCTGCAGCTCGCCGCTGGCGACCCCGCCGCCGCCGGAGGCGACCGCAACCTCGCCGCTGCCATATTCGCGCACGGTGGTGGCCAGCCAGTCCTCGAGGTCGGTGTAGAAGCGGTTCTGGGCCTGGCTCGATTGCAGGTCGAGGAAGCCGAGGACCAGCGAGCCGGCGAGGCCGAACAGGGAGCTCGAGAACGAGATGCCCATGCCGCCGAGCGGGGCGGCGAGGCCTTCCTTCAGCGTGTCGAACAGCGCCCCCGAATCGCTCCCGACCTTGAGCCCGTCGATCACCTTGCCAACCGAGCCGACCGTCTCGATCAGGCCCCAGAAGGTGCCGAGCAGGCCGAGGAAGACCAAAAGGCCGGTCATGTAGCGCGAGATGTCGCGGGCCTCGTCCAGGCGGGTCGCGATCGAATCGAGCAGGTGCCGCATGGTGGTCTGGGTGATCGACATCCGCCCGGAGCGCTCGCCGCCGAGGATCGCCGCCATCGGCGCCAGCAGCTTCGGGTGCCGGGCCGGCGCCAGGCCGGGGTCGGCGATGCGGAAATTGTTGACCCAGGAGACTTCGGGATAGAGCCGGATGACCTGGCGGAACGCCAGGATGATGCCGATGAACAGCACCCCTCCGATCAGGGCATTGAGCCCCGGATTGGCGAAGAAGGCCTGGATGATCTGCTTGTAGAGCACCACGCCCACCAGCGTGCACAGCACCAGGAAGACCAGCATCCGCACCAGGAAGACGCTGGGCGAGGACAGTTTGGTGTACTCGATATCCATGGTGGAGCGGGACGAAGTGCCTGACGGCATGGCCATTATCATCCATTACGTAGCCTGCTTGCGGGGCGCACTATGGCACAGCGCCGGCCCAAAAAAAGCGCCGGATACGCCGATTTCGGTGACGGCTCGGGGAACCCGCGCCGGAAGCGGTGCTTTGATAGCCAGATATCTGCAGAAGTTCGCTATTCAGGAGACGCATGAGCGTCGTTTCCGCGATCATCGGGACTGCCGAACGCGTGCCGCTGCCGGACCTCGTGGTCCGCGCCGCGATCCAGCGCCTGTGCTCCCGCACCGCAACGCGCCTCGCCGGCCATGATGCGGCCACTGACGCCGCCCTCGCTGGTCGGATGATGCTGCGGCCGATCGCCGAGGGTGCCGCAGCCGGGCGCGACGAGGTGCCCGCGGCGGTCTTCGCGGACGTGCTCGGCCCGAGCCGCAAATATTCCTGCTGTTTCTACAAGACCGACGCGACCACCCTGCAGGAGGCGGAGGAGGAGGCGCTGCGCCAGACCGTCGAGCATGCCGGCCTTGCCGATGGCCAGACCATCCTCGAGCTCGGCTGCGGCTGGGGCTCGCTG
The DNA here is from genome assembly GCF_024585125.1 of Bradyrhizobium sp. WBOS08. Classification (NCBI taxonomy): domain Bacteria; kingdom Pseudomonadati; phylum Pseudomonadota; class Alphaproteobacteria; order Hyphomicrobiales; family Nitrobacteraceae; genus Bradyrhizobium; species Bradyrhizobium sp. WBOS08. Next base: position 3,756,557 of record NZ_CP028988.1, read on the forward strand.
TCGCTGTGGATGGCGCGGCAATTTCCGCACGCCAAGGTGACGGCGGTGTCGACCTCGCAGGCGGAGCGCGCCCATGTCGAGGAGCAGGCACAGCAGCGCGGCCTGCTGAACCTGCGCGTGGTCACCGCGGACATGAACGTGTTCGCGCCCGACGGCCAGTTCGACCGCATCGTCTCGGTCGAGATGTTCGAGCAGATGATGAATTGGCGCAAGCTGATGACCCGCCTGCGGTCATGGCTCGCCCCCGAGGGGCGGTTCTTCATGCAAATCGTCACCCATCGCTCCGGCTCGCAGCTGTTCGACCGGCTCGATCGTGACGACTGGATTGCGCAGCATGTCTTCACGGGCGGGCTGATGCCAAGCCATCACCTCGTCAGGCAGTTCGACGACATCTTCACGGTGGAGAAGGAATGGTGCTGGAGCGGCACGCATTATCAGCGCACCGCGAACGACTGGCTCGTCAATTTCGACAGGCATCGCGACGCGACCGAGGCATCGTTGCGCAAGGTCTATGGCGAGGAGACCGCACTCTGGCTGCGGCGCTGGCGCTGGTTCCTGCTCGCGACGTCGGGCCTGTTCGGCTACGCCGATGGAACCGAGTGGGGCGTCAGCCAATACCGGATGAAAGCCGCCGGGTAATTGCGATCTTCTGTCGCGGCACGTCGGGATGGAACCTGACTCACGATCAGGTGATTCTCAAAATATATCGTTTGGTCAATTGGTTAGCTCGTGTGACAATGAGCCGCCAATCCTTTCATTGCGTCGCAGCAAGCACCCATTATTTTCTTTTTCAAATCAGACTGTCCGGAATTTCCTGGAAGCCTGAGAGCAATGCGATTGAACGGGGCAACTACCCTTATGCCAGTACTTCATGCGCGATCCGCCTGCATGGTCTTGATGCTCGCGGTCGCGGCGCCGCTGCTTGCGGGCTGCGACGAGTCAAACTCTGCGATCGTCCAGGCCCAACCGACCGAGCCGGATGTCAGCGTCGTCACGGTCAAGCCGCAGCCGCGTGCCATCGTGCGGGAACTCCCTGGCCGTATCGCGCCGACTCGTGTCTCCGAGGTGCGGCCCCGCGTGTCCGGCATCGTGGTCGAACGCCTGTTCCGCCAGGGCAGCGAGGTCAAGGCGGGCGATGCGCTCTACCGCATCGATCCGCGCCCGTTCGAGGTCGAGGTCATGGCCAACGAAGCTGCGCTGGCCAAGGCCGAGGCCGCCTTGATGCAGGCGAAGCAGCAGGCGCATCGTATCGCCACCCTCACCAAGGATCGTGCCGCCCCAGAGGCCGAGAACGAGAAGGCGATTGCGGCCGAACGCCAGGCCCATGCCGACGTCGAAGGCCGCAAGGCCGACCTGGCACGGGCCAAACTCAATCTCGACTACGCGACCGTGCGCGCGCCGATCGACGGCGTGGTCGGTGCGGCCCTGGTCAGCGAAGGTGCCCTCGCGGTGCAGAACGAGACCAATCTCGCCACCATCCAGCAGCTCGACCCGATCTATGCCGACTTCACCCAGTCGGTGAACGAACTCAACCAGCTCCGCCGCGCCTTCGAAACCGGTGATCTCGAGCGTATTGCGTCCGACACCGCCAAGGTCCGCCTCGTGCTCGACGACAACACCATCTATTCGCTCGAGGGCAAGCTGCTGTTCTCCGACGCCAAGGTCGACGCCCACACCGGACAGGTGACGTTGCGCGGCGAGTTCCGAAATCCCAAGCGCGAATTGCTGCCGGGCATGTACGTCCGGGTCCGTATCGACCAGGGTCTCGATTCCGACGCGATCGCGGTGCCTCAGCAGGCGGTCCAGCGCAACGGCGGCGGCGGCAGCGAGGTGTTCGTCGTCAAGGGCGACAACCACATCGCGGTGCAGGCGGTGCGCACCGGATCGGTGCAGGACGGAATCTGGTTCGTCACCGAAGGCCTGAAGGCCGGCGACAAGGTCGTGGTCGAAGGGTTCCAGAAGTTCGCGGCAGGCGACAAGGTCAAGCCGCAATCCTGGGTCGAGGCCGAAGCGACCGCGGACAACCGGCACGCCCAGCAGCTCACGCGGTAGCGCTCGCGCGGCAAGTGTGGTCCTCATCCTGAGGAGCCCGCTGAAAGCGGGCGTCTCGAAGGATGGCCGCGGGCGAGAGCCCGCCTTCATGGTTCGAGACGCGCGTTCCGCGCTCCTCACCATGAGGGACTCACGAAACAACGAGGGTAAAACGGCCAATGGCCAGTTTCTTTATCGACAGGCCCATCTTCGCCTGGGTGGTCGCGCTGTTCATCTGCTTGATCGGTGCGATCGCCGTGCCGCTGCTGCCGATCGCGCAATATCCGATCATCGCACCGCCCTCGATCTCGATCTCGACCAGCTATCCCGGTGCCTCGCCGGAAAACCTCTACAACAGCGTCACGCGTCTGATCGAGGAGGAGCTCAACGGCGCCTCCGGCATCCTCAATTTCGAATCGACCAGCGATTCGCTCGGCCAGGTCGAAATCATCGCCAATTTCCAGCCGGGCACCGACACCAACGACGCCTCCGTGGAAGTCCAGAACCGCATCAAGCGCGTCGAGGCACGTCTGCCGCGCGCGGTGATGCAGCAGGGCATCCTGATCGAGGAAGCCTCCAGCGCGGTGCTCCAGATCATCACGCTGAGCTCGACCGACGGCAGCCTGGATGAGGTTGGCCTCGGCGACTTCATGATCCGCAACGTGCTCGGTGAGGTTCGCCGCATTCCAGGCGTCGGCCGCGCTACGCTCTATTCGACCGAGCGCTCGCTTCGCGTCTGGGTCGATCCAGCCAAGCTCGTCGGCTATGGTCTCACGGCCGACGACGTCAACAAGGCGATCGCCGCGCAGAACGCGCAGGTTGCCTCCGGCAGTATCGGCGCCGAACCTTCGACGTCCAACCAGCGCACCTCCGCGCTGGTGCTGGTCAAGGGGCAGCTCTCCTCGCCGGACGAATTCGGCGCCATCATCCTGCGCGCCAATGCCGACGGCTCGACCGTGCGCCTGCGCGATGTCGCGCGCGTCGAGGTCGGCGGCCTCAGCTACCAGTTCAACACGCGCCTCAACGGCAAGCCGACTGCGGGTCTGTCGGTGCTGATGTCGCCCACCGGCAATGCGCTGGCGACCGCGAGCGCGGTCGAAGCCAAGATGAAGGAGCTGTCGCGCTTCTTCCCGGCCAACATCACCTACGAGATTCCCTACAACATCACGCCCGTGGTCGAGGCTTCGATCAAGAAGGTGCTGACGACACTCGTCGAAGCCGTGGTGCTGGTGTTCGTGGTGATGTTCCTGTTCCTCCAGAACATCCGCTACACCATCATTCCGACCATCGTGGTGCCCGTGGCGCTTCTGGGCGCCTGCACCGTGCTGCTGCTCGCCGGTTATTCCATCAACATGCTCTCGATGTTCGGCATGGTGCTCGCGGTCGGCATCCTCGTCGACGACGCCATCGTCGTGGTCGAGAACGTCGAGCGCATCATGGCCGAGGAAGGCCTGTCGCCGAAGGAAGCGACGCGAAAAGCCATGTCGCAGATCACCGGCGCCATCATCGGCATCACGCTGGTGCTGATGGCGGTGTTCGTGCCGATGGCATTCTTCCCGGGCTCGGTCGGCATCATCTACCGCCAGTTCTCGGTCACCATGGTCGCGGCGATCGGCTTCTCCGCCTTCCTGGCGCTGTCGCTGACGCCGGCGCTTTGCGCGACGCTGCTGAAGCCGATCGCCAAGGGGCACGGCCATTCCACCAACTTCGTGTTCAGCCGGTTCAATCATCTGCTCGAGGCCTTCCGGTTTCGCTACGCCAGCACCGTCGGCTTCTCGCTGAAACGCACGGGCCGCCTGATGCTGGTCTATGTCGCGCTGCTGGTCGGGCTGTCCTGGGCCTTCGTCAATCTGCCCGGCGGCTTCCTGCCGGTCGACGACCAGGGCTTCGTCACCACAGACGTGCAGACGCCGTCGGATTCGTCCTATGCCCGGACCGAGGCCGTGATCGAGAAGGTCGAGAAATATCTGGCCGCGCGGCCGGGTGTCGACAACGTCACCTTCCTCACCGGCTTCAGCTTCTCCGGCCAGGGCATGAACACCGCGCAGGCCTTCATCACCCTGAAGGACTGGTCGGAGCGCGGGCCGAAGGATTCCGCCGCCGCGATCGTCAACGACGTCAATCGCGACCTCGGCTCGTCGATCCGCGATGCGAAGATCTCGGCGCTGCAGCCGCCGCCGATCGACAATCTCGGCAACTCCTCCGGTTTCTCGTTCCGTCTCCAGGACCGCGGCCAGAAGGGCTATCCGGCCTTGATGCGCGCTGCCGACCAGCTGATCGCGGCGGCCAATGCGAGCCCGGTGCTCCAGAAGGTCTATATCGAAGGCCTGCCCGAGGCAGGCGTGGTCAATCTCATGATCGACCGCGAGAAGGCCGGCGCGTTCGGCGTCACCTTCGAGGACATCAACAACACGATCTCGACCAATCTCGGCTCGAACTACATCAACGACTTCCCGAACCGCGGCCGCATGCAGCGCGTCGTGGTGCAGGCGGACGCCCGCGACCGCATGCGGACCGAGGACATCCTCAACTACAACGTCAAGAACAGCCGCGGCCAGCTGGTGCCGTTCTCGTCCTTCGCCACGGTCGAATGGGCGCGCGGGCCGACGCAGATCGCCGGCTTCAACTATTATCCGGCGGTGCGCATCTCCGGCGAAGCCAGGCCCGGCTTCACCTCGGGCGACGCCATCGCCGAGATGGAGCAGCTTGCCGACAGATTGCCGCGCGGCTTCGGCTATGAATGGACCGGGCAGTCGCTGCAGGAGAAGCTGTCCGGCTCGCAGGCGCCGTTCCTGCTGGCGCTGTCGGTGTTCGTTGTGTTCCTGTGTCTCGCCGCGCTCTACGAGAGCTGGACCATTCCGCTCGCGGTGCTGCTCACCGTGCCGCTCGGCATCGTCGGCGCGGTCGCCGCGGCGATGCTGCGCGGCCTGCCCAACGACGTCTATTTCACCGTCGGCCTGATCACCATCATCGGCCTTGCCGCCAAGGACGCGATCCTGATCATCGAGTTCGCCAAGGATCTGCGCAAGGAAGGCAAGCCGCTGGTGGAGGCCACCATCGAAGCCTGCCGCCTGCGCTTCCGCCCGATCCTGATGACCGGCCTTGCCTTCATCTGCGGCGTGCTGCCGATGGCGATTGCCCACGGCGCCGGCGGCGCCAGCCAGCAGGCGCTCGGCTCAGTCGTGATGGGCGGCATGATCGCGGTGGTGATCCTGGCGCTGTTGATGGTGCCGGTGTTCTTCGTCTCGGTGCAGCGCGTGCTGGGCGGGGACCGGGAGCCGGCGGCGGCGAAGGAACGCGAGCCTCACGGTTCGCCGGCGCGGGCTCATACCGGGCACTGACAGTGCTTTCCGTCATGCCCCGCGCAGGCGGGGCATCCAGTACGCCGCGGCTTCTCGGTATCCGACTGACGTCTCTGGAATACTGGATCATCCGCCTTCGCGGATGATGACGGTGGAGTGCGAAGCGCGGGCTTCCGCCTTACGTCGGCTTCCGCAAGATCTTCACCAGATACCCGTGCGCGAACTCGTTGCCGCGCACGACGTCGCCCGTCACCAGCACGTCGTCAGGCGTCTCAGGCGGGTTCGAGCCGGAGAACGGGGCGCTGGCGTCAGCATCGGCGTCTCTCGCTTACATGATCTTTTCGAACAAGAATCCTTCGCTACCCGCAGGATCGTCCGGAACAGCGGGGTGATTCGGATCGGTATGCCGGTCGTTGAAGAATTCGATGATCTTGAAACCACACTTGTTGACGTAGAAGTGGATGTTTCTCTTCTCGAAATATGGAGTGTAAGTCCGCCACGCCACCGTCTTTGGGTACCGGTGTTCCAAGGCAAGCCACGCTTTGTGGCCCAAACCACGCCCCTCCTGGCCAACCTTCAGAAAGAAGAGATCCAGCGAGTTACGGTGAGTTTGTTCGTTGATGGTCACCACCGCGCCGCCAACCTTTAGGCCTTCGCAAATGATGCGCAGTGTCACCGCCCCCTTGGCGTTGATTGATTTGTCCAGGTCGTCGTCTGAAGGAATGGGCCCGTCCGGCAGATTCTCGTATTCCTCCGCAACGGCTATGGAGAAGGCGTCCTGCAGTTCTTTTTTGAAATCGCCGATATCGGTTGCGTCAACCTTCACCAAGCTGATTTGAGTGTCGGACATATCGTCCTCGTAGACGTGCTGCCCAATCGGGCAATGTTCACGGTAAGAGGCCGGGCAACCGCCGCTTGGTCAAAAACCTCGCGCGCGCGTCGAATATCCCCGGCCCGGCGATAAGTCCTGGGCGTCGAGCTTCCGCCTTACGCCGCCTTCCGCAAGATCTTCACCAACTCCCCGTGCACGAACTCGTTGCCGCACACGACGTCCCCGGTCACCAGCGCATCGCCGGGCGTTGCGATGTCGCTCACCGTCCCGCCGGCTTCGCGCACCATCAGCATGCCGGCCGCGATGTCCCAGGATTGCAGATTGCGCTCCCAATAGCCGTCGAGGCGGCCGGCGGCGACGAAGGCGAGGTCGAGCGAGGCGGCGCCGAAGCGGCGCAGGCCCGCGACGCGGTCCTGGATCGCCGTCATCTCGCGGCGGAATTCCTCGTGATCGCCGCGGCCGATATGGGGCAGGCCGCAGGCCACCACGCATTCGTTCAGCTGGCGGCGGCCGGCCACCCGCAGGCGCTGGTCGTTGAGGAAGGCGCCCTTGCCGCGCTCGGCGATGTAGAGCTCGTCATTGGCGGGGTTGTAGATCACGCCCGCGATGATCGTGCCCTCGCGCGACAGCCCGATCGAGATCGCAAATTGCGGGATGCCGTGCAGGAAGTTGGTGGTGCCGTCGAGCGGATCGACGATCCAGGTATGGCTCTTGTCGCTGCCTTCCCGCGTGCCGCCTTCCTCGCCGATGAAGCCGTAGCCGGGGCGGGCCTTGGCGAGGTCCTGGTACAGCATCTCCTCGGCGCGCTTGTCGGCAAGCGAGACGAAATTCGCCGGCCCCTTCAGCGAGACCTGGAGATGCTCGATCTCGCCGAGATCGCGCTTGAGGCTGCGACCGGCACGGCGCGCGGCCTTGACCATGACGTTGATAGTGGCGGAATACAGCATGAGCTTTCGGTCTTGATCGGGGGAGAAGGGCGGGACATCGCGCCTGTTTGACGCCTTGGGTGCCCTGCAGGGGCGCTGGCGTCAAGTCATTGGATCAGGTCATTTCGGATCAGGTCATTTGGGGTCAAGTCATTTGTTGCCGAGCCACTTCTTGGCGGCGGCCTCCGCCTTGGTCCGCTCCTCGGCGGGCAGGTCGGACAATTGCTTGTCGAGCTCGGGGTCGCCCTTGCCGGCGGTCTTGGCCACCAGGTGCCATTTGAAGCCCTCGACCTTGTCCATGGTGGTGCCGACGCCGTTGATCAGCACCCACGCCAGCCGGTTCTGTGCGATCGCGCTGCCCTGGCGGGAGGCCTTGCGGAGCAGGGCGACGGCGGCCGGCTGGTTCTTCGGCGTGCCGGTGCCGTTGAACATGGCGATCGCATATTCGACCTCGGCGTCGACATTGTCGGCGAGCGAGGCGGCCTGCAGCAGCCGCACCGCGCGTTCCGGATCCTTCGGAACGCCGGTGCCTTCCTTGTAGAAGGTCGCGAGCGCGTACTGCGCCTCGGGCAGGCCGGCATCGGCGGCCTGGCGCAGCAGCTCGGCCGAGCGCTTGACGTCCTGCGGCAGGGTCTGGCCATCGAGATAGAGCAGAGCGAGATTATAGGCCGCCCTGGGCTCGCCGAGCTTGGCGGCGGACGCCATCAGCTTGACGGCCTCGCCCTTGTCGACCGCGCCGCCGCGGCCGGAAATGCGCAGCATGGCGAGCGCGAACATCGCCTCGCGGTCGCCGGCGTCTGCGGCGCGCTTGTACCATTCGGCCGCCTTGGCATAATCGCGGCGAATGCCCATGGCGTTGGAATAGAGCTCGCCGAGCATGGTCATCGCCTTGGGATCGCCGGCTTGCGCGCGGGCGGTGGCGAGCTCGAACGCCGTCTTGTACTGGCCGCGCTGATAGGCGCCGTACACCAGATCGGCGTTGGAATTGTCGGTCGGCGGCGCCGGGATCACGGTCGGGGCCGGCGTCGGCTTGGCGGAGGGGGCCGGCTTGGGCGAGGCCGCAGGCTTCGGCGCAGCCTCCTTCTTGGCCGGCGCGGGGGGCTTGGGCTTCTGCTTCTCAGGCGGCGTGCTCGGTATGGTGGCCGGCGGGGCGATCTGAAGCTGCGCGGCCGCCGGTGCCGTGAGCAGCAGCGCAGCCAGCATGGTGATGCAGGGGAGCTTCATGTCGGGCGCTAGCCGTGCTCGTCGCCGGCAGTATTCTGGCTCGCCGTCGCCGTCGCGTGCGCCTTCTTGATCGCGGCATCCGCCTCGACCAGCGCGGCCTTGGGCCCGCGCGGATCGGACCAGATGAAGTCGCCGACCAGCACGAAATCGGCGCCGCTGAGGGCGAAGTCGTGGGCTTCCTCGAGCGAGGTGGCAAAGCCGACGCAGGGCGGCTCGAACAGCTCGGCCCACCAGTCCAGCCGCTCGGCGATCGCCTGCGCCTGGGGACGCTGGCCATTCGCATCGGGTTCGCCGAACAGCACGTAATCCGCGCCCATTTCGCCCGCATCCATGGAATGGTGCCGCGTCGTCAGCCCGCCGACGCCGGCGATGCGATCGGGCTTGAGCGATGGCAGCGCCTCCTTCAGCGCGGCGATGCCGGGCAGGTGCGCGCCGTCGGCGCCGCCGCGCGCGACCAGCTCGGCATGGCCCTCGACCAGCAGCGCTGCGCCAGCCTTCTGCACCGGCGGCGCCAGCGCCTTGATGCGCGAGATCATGGTGCGGTGGTCGGTCTCCTTCAGCCGCAGCAGCACGGCCGCGATGTCGGCGACCGCGAGCAGGCCCGGGAGCTCGGCGACAAGCGCAGCGGGATCATCCACGACGGGCGTCGCAAGGTAGAGGCGCGGCGCCGGACGCGGCGGAGGCGGTTTGTTCGACAAGATCTAGGCTGCCTTCTGTTCCAGGCTGCTTTGCCACTCACCCTTGGCGGCAAGGCCGTTCATTCGCGCGCGATGGCTGAAGGCGCGCTGGCCGGCCGCGACATTCTCAGGCCTCCCGGACCAGGCCTTCTGCGGCGCGGCCTGCAGCGCGCGGCCATAGGAGAAGGTCAGGCCCCAGGGCAGCGGACCGAGCCTGTGCATGGCGTTGAGATGCGCGGTTGCCTCCTCGTCCGACTGGCCGCCGGAGAGGAAGGCGATGCCGGGCACGGCCGCCGGCACGCAGGCCTTCAGCAGCCGGATCGTCTTCTCCGCGACCTCCTCGACGGAAGCCTGCTTCGCGCACTTCTTGCCTGAGATCGCCATGTTGGGCTTCAGCACCATGCCTTCGAGCGCGACGCGCTGGACGCGCAATTCCTGGAACGTCTTGTTGAGCACGCGCCCCGTCACTTCATAGCAGCGGTCGATGTCGTGGTCGCCGTCCATCAGCACCTCCGGCTCCACGATCGGCACGATCTGTGCGGCCTGGCACAGCGCGGCATAGCGAGCCAGCGCGTGGGCGTTGACGCTGATCGCGGTCATGGAGGGAATGCCCCGGCCGTCAGCGCCGCTGCCGATGTCGATCACCGCGCGCCATTTGGCGAAGCGCGCGCCGCGCTCGTAATATTTCTTCAGCCGCTCGGCGAGCTTGTCGAGCCCGACGGTGACGAGCTCGCCCGGACACATCGGCAGGGCCTGCGTGCCCTCGTCGACCTTGATGCCGGGAATGGCACCGCTGCTCTCGATCAGCTTGATCAGCGGCGTGCCGTCCGCAGCATTCTGCCAGATCGTCTCGTCATAGAGGATCACGCCGGAGATGTACTGGCTCATGGCGTCCTTGGAGCGGAACAGCATCTCGCGATAGTCGCGGCGGTTCTCTTCGGTCGAGGCGACGCCGATCGCGTCGAAGCGCTTCTTGATGGTGCCGGAGGATTCGTCGGCGGCGAGGATACCCTTGCCGGGTGCCACCATGGCGGTCGCGATCCTGTTGAGCTCAGTCAGATTCATCGAGAGGTCCTCCCAAAACGATTCTGCCCTTGCCCGTGAAAATAGACCGTTCTCGGGCAATTGCCGAGTTAACGTTCGTCGCAGGGGGAGGGGGCCGACCTCCACAGCGTCATGGCCGGGCTTGTCCCGGCCGTCCACGCCTTGCTCCGGCCACCCAAGAACGTGGATGCCCGGGACAAGCCCGGGCATGACGACTTCTCGTGGATCTCTACCTATGACAGCCCTGCTGCAAGTGGAGCTGCGCGCGGTGTCGGCTTTTACGCGACCTTCGGATCCAGCTCGCCCTTGGCGTAGCGCTTGGCCATCTCGGCGGTGGTCAGGACGCGCTTGATCTTGGCGGCCTGGCCTGCGGTGTTGAACTCCTGCAGGCGCTGCTTGCACAGCTTGGTCATGGCTTCCATCGCCGGCTTCAGGTACTTGCGCGGATCGAACTCTTCCGGGCTGTCCTTCAGCACCTTGCGGATCTGGCCTGTCATCGCCATGCGGTTGTCGGTGTCGATGTTGATCTTGCGCACGCCGTTCTTGATGCCGCGCTGGATCTCGCTCACGGGCACGCCCCAGGTCGGCTTCATCTTGCCGCCATAGGCGTTGATGATGTCCTGGAGATCCTGCGGCACCGAGGAGGAGCCGTGCATGACGAGGTGCGTGTTCGGCAGCTTGCGGTGGATCTCCTCGATCACGTTCATGGCGAGGATGTCGCCGTCGGGCTTGCGGGTAAATTTGTAGGCGCCGTGGGACGTCCCCATAGCGATCGCGAGCGCGTCGACCTTGGTTTCCTTGACGAACTTCACGGCCTCGTCCGGATTGGTCAGGAGCTGGTCGTGGCTGAGCTTGCCTTCGGCGCCGTGGCCGTCTTCCTTGTCGCCCATGCCGGTCTCGAGCGAGCCGAGCACGCCGAGCTCGCCCTCGACCGAGATGCCGCCGAGATGGGCCATGTCGGTCACGGTCTTGGTGACGTCGACATTGTAGGCCCAGTCGCCGGGCGTCTTGCCGTCGGCCTTGAGCGAGCCGTCCATCATGACGGAGGTGAAACCGGCCTGGATCGCGGTCATGCAGGTCGCCGGCTCGTTGCCGTGGTCGAGATGCACGCAGACCGGAATGTGCGGATAGATCTCGGTCACCGCGTCCATCATGTGCTTGAGCATGACGTCGTTGGCGTAGGAGCGCGCGCCGCGCGAGGCCTGGATGATGACGGGCGCGTCGACCTGGTTGGCCGCGTCCATGATCGCCAGCGCCTGCTCCATGTTGTTGATGTTGAAGGCCGGTACGCCGTAATCGTTCTCCGCCGCGTGGTCGAGCAGTTGACGTAACGTGATCCGAGCCATCTGTCTTTTTCTCCCGTTGGGGCCTTTCAAGGCCGCGATGTTTGCCGACTTGAGTTACTTGACGCGCAGCACCTCGACGCCGGGCAGGGGCTTGCCTTCCATCCACTCGAGGAACGCGCCACCGGCGGTCGAGACATAGGTGAAGTCACCGGCCACATGGGCCTGGTTGAGCGCTGCGACGGTGTCGCCGCCGCCCGCGATCGAGATCAGCTTCTTGGCCTTGGTGCGCTCGGCAGCGTGCTTGGCGGCCGCGACCGTGCCGCGGTCGAACGGCTGCATCTCGAACGCGCCCAGCGGGCCGTTCCAGACCAGCGTCGCCGCGTCGTCGATCGCGGCGTGGACGCGGGCGATCGATTGCGGGCCGACGTCGAGGATCATGCCGTCGGCCGGGATCGCGTCGAGCCCATAGGCGTGCGAGGGCGCGTTGGCGGCGAAGTGATAGGCAACAATGGCGTCCACGGGCAGGATGATCGCACAATTGGCGGCGTCCGCCTTCTCCATGATGCGCAGCGCGGTGGCGCTCAGATCCTTCTCGGCCAGCGACTTGCCGACCGCAACGCCCTGGGCGTGCAGGAAGGTGTTGGCCATGCCGCCGCCGATCACCAGCGCGTCGACCTTGGTCACGAGGTTTTCGAGCAGGTCGATCTTGGTCGAGACCTTGGCGCCGCCGATGATGGCGATGACGGGCTTGGTCGGCGAGCCCAGCGCCTTCTCCAGCGCGTTGAGCTCGGCCTGCATGGTGCGGCCGGCATAGGCCGGCAGCTTGTGGCCGAGGCCTTCGGTCGAGGCGTGGGCGCGGTGCGCGGCCGAGAACGCGTCGTTGACCCAGATGTCGCCGAGCTTCGCCAGCTCCGCGACGAAGGCCGGATCGTTCTTTTCCTCTTCCTTGTGGAAGCGGGTGTTCTCGAGACAGAGAATGTCGCCGTCCTTCAGAGCGGCAACGGCCTTGGCCGCGGGCTCGCCGATGCAATCGTCGGCGAAGGCGACCGGCTTCTTCACCACCTTCGACAGCGCCTCGGCGACCGGCTTGAGCGAGTCCTTGGCATCGCGCCCCTTCGGCCGGCCGAAATGCGCGAGCAGGATGACCTTGCCGCCCTTGTCCGAGATTTCGGCGATGGTCGGCGCGACGCGCTCGAGCCGGGTCGCGTCGCTGACGCGGCCATTGTCCATGGGCACGTTGAGGTCGACGCGCAGCAGCACGCGCTTGCCCTTCACGTCGACGTCGTCGAGGGTGCGGAATTTGTTGGTCATCGGACGCTCTCTCTTGTCCCGGGCGCTGCGCTAGCCGCGGAGCGGTGCGCTGCAGAACCGGGACCCGCATCACAAGCGAGTCCCGCGGTTGAATGGGTCCCGGCTCTGCGGAGCAGCGCTATGCGCTGCACCGCGTCCGGGACACGAGACCGTGGCTCAGATCACCTTCGCCATCGCGGCGGCGGTGTCCGCCATGCGGTTCGAGAAGCCCCACTCGTTGTCGTACCAGGACATCACGCGCACCAGCGTGCCGTTCTGCACCTTGGTCTGGTCTTCGTGGAAGGTCGAGGAGTGCGGGTCGTGGTTGAAGTCGATCGAGACGTTCGGCGCATTGGTGTAGCCGAGGATGCCCTTGAGCTGCTGCTCGCTGGCGCGCTTCATCGCCGCGTTGATCTCCTTGGCGTCGGTGGCGCGCTTGGCGACGATCTTGAGGTCGACCACCGAGACGTTCGGGGTCGGCACGCGGATCGCGACGCCGTCGAGCTTGCCCTTCAGCTCGGGCAGCACGAGGCCGATCGCCTTCGCCGCACCGGTCGAGGTCGGGATCATCGACATCGCGGCCGCGCGGCCGCGGTAGAGATCCTTGTGCATCGTATCGAGCGTCGGCTGGTCGCCGGTATAGGCGTGGATCGTGGTCATGAAGCCGGTCTCGATGCCGACGAGGTCGTTCAGCACCTTGGCAACCGGCGCCAGGCAATTGGTGGTGCAGCTTCCGTTGGAGACGACGAGGTGATCCCGGGTCAGCGTCTCGTGGTTGACGCCGTAGACGATGGTGGCGTCGGCGCCGTCGGCGGGCGCGGAGACCAGCACGCGCTTGGCGCCGGCGGTCAGATGCGCGGATGCCTTGTCCTTCGAGGTGAAGATGCCGGTGCATTCCATCGCGATGTCGACGCCGAGATCCTTCCACGGCAGCTTCGAAGGATCGCGCTCGGCGGTCACCTTGATCTTGCCGCCTCCGAGGTTGATCGAGTCGCCGTCGACGGTGACGGTGCCGGGGAAACGGCCATGGACGCTGTCGAAACGGAGCAGATGGGCGTTGGTCTCGACCGGACCGAGGTCGTTGATGCCGACGACCTCGATGTCCTTGCGGCCTGACTCGGCGATAGCCCGCAGGATGTTGCGGCCGATGCGGCCAAAGCCGTTAATTCCGACGCGGACTGCCATGTTTCGTCTCCTTCAATGACCGTTGTCATCCCGCACAACGCGCTGTGCGCGCCTGCGAGGGTTTTTTAGGGGCGGGCGCCCGGTTCGGCCGGGCGGTGCTTGATCATATGAGGGATTACGTAGTCCTTTTTTGCGACAAGCTCAACTCTCAGGTAACGCGCTTCAGCACAGCGTTAACCGCAGCCTCGGCGGTAATACCGAAGTGCTTGTAAAGCTCCTTTGCAGGGCCGCTTTCGCCGAAGGAATGCATGCCGATGAATTCGCCATCCTGGCCGATCACGGCATCCCAGCCCCAGCGCACGGCAGCCTCGATCGCCACCTTCACCGGCGCATTGCCGATGATGGCGGCGCGCTTGGCCTCTGGTTGCGCTAACAACAGCTCCAGTGACGGAACGGAGACAACGCGCGACGCGATGCCGCGTTCCGCGAGCTGCTTCTGGGCAGCGACCGCGATCTCGACCTCGGAGCCGGAGGCGAACAGCGTCGCCTTGGCTTCGCCCTGGGCAGCGACCAGCTCGTAGGCGCCGGCCGCACAGGGATTGTCGTTCGGTGCGGTGGTGCGCAGCTGCGGCAGGTTCTGGCGCGTCAGCGCCAGCACGGTCGGACCGTCCACGCGGTTGAGCGCGAGCTCCCAGCACTCGGCGACCTCCATGGCATCGCAGGGACGGAATACGCGCATGTTGGGAATGGCGCGCAGCGCGGCGAGGTGCTCGACCGGCTGATGGGTCGGACCGTCTTCGCCGAGGCCGATGGAATCGTGCGTCATCACATAGACCACCCCGGCGCCCATGAGCGCGGCGAGGCGCATCGCGGGACGGGCGTAGTCGGTGAACACCAGGAAGGTCGCCCCGTTCGGCGCGAAGCCGCCGTGCAGGAAGATGCCGTTCATCGCGGCGGCCATGCCGTGCTCGCGGATGCCGTAATGGATGAAGCGGCCCTTCGGCGTCTTGGCCGAGAACGCGGTCGCCGACTTCGCCTTGTTGTTGTTCGAGCCGGTGAGGTCGGCCGAGCCTGCCAGGAATTCCATCGGCATCGCGCCGGCAATCACTTCGATGACGGCTTCCGAGGATTTCCGGGTCGCCGCATTCATCGGCTTTTCCAGCAGCTCCTTCTTGTAGGCGCGCACGGCCTTGGCGAGAGAAGCGGGACGCTCATGGCGCAGACGGCGCTCGAACTCGGCGCGCTTGCGGCTGCCGAGCTCGCCGAGCCGCGTTTCCCATTCCTGGCGTGCGGCTGCGCCGCGGCTGCCGGCCGCGCGCCACGCCTTCAGCACGTCCTCGGCGACCGCGAACGGCTCGAGCGAGAGGCCGAGCTTCTCCTTGGCGGCCTTGAGCTCGTCGGCGCCCAGCGCCTCGCCGTGCACCTTCGAGGTACCGGCCTTGTTCGGCGCGCCGAAGCCGATGGTGGTGCGGCAGGCGATCAGCGTCGGCTTGTTCGACTTCTTCGCGCGCATGATCGCCTCGGCAATCGCCGCCTGGTCATGGCCGTCGATCCTCTCGGCGGCCCAGCCCGCCGACTTGAAGCGCTTCACCTGGTCGACCGAATCGGCGATCGAGGTCGGACCATCGATCGAGATGCCGTTGTCGTCGTAGAGCACGATCAGCTTGTTGAGCTTCCAGTGCCCCGCCATCGCGATCGCTTCCTGCGACACGCCTTCCATCAGGTCGCCGTCGGAGGCGAGCACGTAGGTGTGATGGTCGACGATCTTCTTGCCGAACTCGGCGGCGAGCATCTTCTCGGCCAGCGCCATGCCGACCGCGGTCGAGATGCCCTGGCCGAGCGGACCGGTCGTGGTCTCGATGCCCTTGGTGCGGAAGTTCTCCGGGTGTCCGGGGGTGAGCGAGTCGACCTGGCGGAACTGCTTGATCTGGTCCAGCGTCATCTCGGCATTGCCGGTCAGATACAGCAGCGAATAGAGCAGCATCGAGCCGTGGCCGGCCGACAGCACGAAGCGGTCGCGGTCCGGCCAGGCCGGCGCCGCGGCGTCGAATTTCAGGAATTGCGTGAACAGCACCGTGGCGATGTCGGCGGCACCCATCGGCAGGCCGGGATGACCCGATTTCGCCTTCTCGACGGCGTCCATCGAAAGGCCGCGGATCGCGTTGGCCATACGGGTGTGATCGACCTGCGTCATGTCTGAAATCCGTCTGAAATGAGGCGCTTGGAGGCGATGTACGCCCGCGCGGGAGGAGCCTGGCGGCCACTGAAGGTCGGGGCTGGGATAGCACCTCGGTTCCGGGAGTCCAAGGCAGTCAAACGCCGATTTGGCCGCAAAAGTTGCCTCTGTGGAGATCGGTTTTCCGCTGGACGCTTTCGCGGCGGAACTCACGGATCGGGATGACGTCCGTCCCTGATTGATCGGTGCATAGTTTCGCGGCGGCGTTGCGCTGGGCTAGCTTGCCACGTAAATTTCTGCTTCTAACCGCTTGCCGAACCGAGTCTTTTGCCGGGCGGCAAGCCCCAGGAAAAGGCCACTGGGCAAAGGCCGCCAGGTTCCGCCGCTGACTACATGAACGATCGCGTGTCCAACAGTGCCGCCATGACGGAATCCTCCGCGGTCGAGATCGAGATCGCGACCCGCAGGCTGACGGCGGCGCTCGACGCGCTCGAAAGCGCGGTGGAGCGGCGGCGCGATGCCGATCGCGACGAGAACGAGCTCGCGGCGCGCATTCAGGCGCTGGGTGCGGACCGTTCGCGGCTTGCCGACGAGCTCGATGGCGCGCTGGTGAAAGCGCGCAAGCTCGAGCGCACCAACCGCGAGATCTCCGACCGGCTGGATTCGGCCATCGTCACGATACGCTCGGTGCTCGATACCGGAGAGGATGGATGAGCCACATCAACGTCACCATCAATGGCCGGCAATACCGCATGGCCTGCGAGGAGGGCCAGGAGGTGCGGCTGCTCAAGCTCGCCGAGAGCCTGGAGACGCGCATCCAGTCGCTGCGCGGAAAGTTCGGCGAGATCGGCGATGCCCGCCTCACCGTGATGGCGGCGCTGACGGTCTGCGACGAGCTGGTCGACGCCGGCAACCGTGTTCGTACCATGGAGCAGGAGCTGACCGAGCTCAGGGATTTCCGCAACGCCGCCGTCGAGCGTGCCCGGCTGACCCAGACCGCCGTGGTCAACGCGCTGAACGCCGCGGCCGAGCGCATCGAGAAGTCGACCCAGGTCCTGAACCGCACCGTCGGCAATGGGATTGCGATCGGCTGATCATGGTCAAAACGAAGTCTTGCAAGCCGGGGACGGTGCTCACCTCTCCCGCAGGGAGAGGTCGGATCGCATCGTAAGATGCGATCCGGGTGAGGGGTTACGGTCCCACCGCATATTGCGGCCCCTCACCCGGATCGCTTCGGACGATGCTTCGCATCGCCGAGCGCAATCCGACCTCTCCCCGCTGCGGAGAGGTGGAAATCGAGGCCGCTCGCTGGGCTGGCGATTCGTCAGTATCGTTGTTACATTGCCCAGGCGAGGCTGCGACGCGCGTCAGGAGCCATATATCCCCGGGGCCTTATCGATCCTTTAGGGAACTGTCCCTGTCCGGGCCCGTGGGCCCGGACATATGGTGCCCACCTACTTTCGTAGGGAACTCCGGGATCGAGTGCTTCAACGGCGTACGCGGCTTCGCACTTTCGTTTGCTTGCAGTGCGTTCTTGTCGGGTGAGGTCTACGACAAACCGGCAGTGTCATGCCCCGGCTTGACCGGGGCATCCAGTACGCCGCGGCGTCGATGTTAGATCACTTGCGTCTCTGGAATACTGGATCGTCCGCCTTCGCGGACGATGACGGCAGCTAGCTTTGCCTTCGGAGAAAACGCGCATGCCCAACACCAAAGCCGAGCTCCGCGCCAAAGCCCTGGCGGCGCGCGATGCGCTGAGCGAGAAGAAGCGCAGCGCCGCCGCCGCAAAGCTCGCCAAGCGCGGACTGCCGTTCGAGCTGCTGCCCGGCAGCATCGTCTCGGGCTATTCGCCGATCCGCAGCGAGATCGATCCGATGCCGCTGATGAAGGCGCTTGCGGAGCAGGGCGCAAAGCTGGCGCTGCCTTGCGTCACCGCACGTGGCCAGGCGCTGATCTTCCGCATCTTCCATCCGAATGATCGCCTGATGCTCGGCCCGCTCGGCATTCCCGAGCCGTCGCCGGCGGCCGCCGAAGTCATTCCGGACGTGATGCTGACGCCGCTCGCGGCATTCGATCGTCTCGGCCATCGCATCGGCTACGGTGCCGGGCATTACGATTTCACCTTCGCGCATTTGCGCAAAGCCAAGCAGATCGTCGCCATCGGGCTGGCTTTCGCAGCGCAGGAGATCAAGGCGGTTCCGGCACTATCGCACGACGTCGCGCTGGATTATGTGCTAACGGAATCGGACGTGTTCGATTTCCGGAGTTCTGAAGTTGCGCATTCTCTTCGTGGGTGATGTGGTCGGCCGTAGCGGCCGCGAGGCCGTCGCCGAATATCTGCCCGGCATGGTCAAGGACTGGTCGCTCGATCTCGTCGTGGTCAACGGCGAGAATTCCGCCGGCGGCTTCGGCATCACGGAAGCGATCTACCAGGAGTTTCTCGAGGCCGGCGCCGACGCAGTGACGCTCGGCAACCATTCCTGGGACCAGCGCGAGGCTCTGGTGTTCATCGAGCGCGCCGACCGCCTGGTGCGACCTGCGAACTATCCGCGCGGCACGCCGGGCCGCGGCGCTGCGCTGGTCGAGACCAAGAACGGCAAGCATGCGCTCGTCGTCAACGCGCTCGGCCGCGTCTTCATGACCCCGTTCGACGATCCCTTTGCCGCGCTGGAGCGCGAGCTAGGGGCCTGCCCGCTCGGCGTTGCCGCCGACGCCATCGTCGTCGATTTCCATTGCGAGGCCTCGAGCGAGAAACAGGGCATCGGCTTCTTCTGCGACGGCCGCGCCAGCCTCGTCGTCGGCACCCACACCCACGTGCCGACCGCCGACCACCAGATCCTCACCGGCGGCACCGCCTACATGACCGACGCCGGCATGACCGGCGACTACGATTCCATCATCGGCATGCAGAAGGAGGAGCCGCTGCGGAGGTTCACGTTGGGCATCCCGTCAGGCCGCTTCGAGCCCGCCGCAGGCGCGGCCACGCTCAGCGGGGTCGCGGTGCAGACGGACGACGCGACGGGGCTTGCGCTGAAGATTGCGCCGGTGCGCGTGGGCGGCCGGCTGGAGCCGGCGACGCCGAAATTCTGGTTGAGTTGAAGAACGTCGCAACATCCCGGTGTCGTCCCGACCTGGAGCGCGTGCTCACAGATTGGCGCCCCCGGACGGCTACATCAGCTTTGCTCTTAACAGCGGACATTGGCGGACAACCAAGGGAGGCCTGCTGAGGGCCATAAGCGTCACTCTCTCAGGAGAGCACGCTCCAGGGGTCAGCTGGGTGGACGATCAAAGCCCTCGAAGGCGACGAAAAGCAATCCGAACATGATTGCCACGATGAGACCTGAGCCGAGAACGACGATCAGGGCAGCCTTCCAGCCGGCCAAACCTCGCTTCTGGAGCCGAACCGCGTAGAGGATCAGGGCGATGAACAGGATAGGACCAACGAGCACGAGCATGGCTGATCCTAAATCCTTGCCCGAAGCTTCGTCTACTATTCAGGTCGCAATTCGCTTCCCCCCTTCAAGCCAGGTCTATCGTATATAGGCTTTTCGGAGGGGCCTGAGCAGGCGCCTCGTCCTTCGAGACGACCGATTCGCGGTCTCCTCAGGATGAGGCTAAGCGCCACCGCGCTCGCTGAAGCTGCTGCTGCGCAAACGGTCCTCATCCTGAGGGCCCGCCGGAGGCGGGCGTCTCGAAGGATGGCCGCAGGCGTGCTTCGAACTCCCGCTGCTTGTCCGTTGCGAGGCGGAGACTGACGCGCGCACTACGCGTCAATCTCAGGTGACCGCGCCGCGCGCCGCGACTGGCCAAAGTGCCTCCACGCGGGCATCCGGCGTGTTGAAGCCGCGCACGCCGACATACCAGTCGTAGAGATTGACGGTCGGGTCGCAATGGCCGGGGATCAGCGTCACCTTGTCGCCGATCGCAAGTCGCGACGACGCGCCGTCGAAATCGAGCAGGCCGTGCTCGTCGGAGGGCCGGTGATAGCGCAAATCGGGCCGGCCGAGCACGACCGGAAATCCGCTATCGTTCGACAGCGCCTTGTGGCCGGCATCGATGACCGCGCGCTCGCCGGCGCCGGTGCTCATCACGGTCGCGATCACGAACAGCGCATGCTCGAACGGATTGGCGTTGCGCGTCCCGTCGGCGAGGTTCTTGGCGTAGTCGGCGTCCATGAAGATATAGGAGCCGGCCTGCAATTCGTTCCAGATGCCGCTCGCGCCTTCGAGCTCGAAGGTTCCGGTGCCCGCGCCGCCAATCGTCCGGCATTCAAAGCCCGCGTCCTTGAGGACACGCAGTGTCTCCACGGTCGCGTTCGCGGCGCCGGCGATGGCCGCGCGCCGCTCCTCCGGCGTGCGCAAATGCTGGGCAGAGCCGTGATAGGCCTGCAAGCCGCCGAACGACAGGAAGCGTGACCCCGCGACCTGCCGCGCCAAGGTGGCCGCCGCCGGCCCCGGCCTGACGCCGCAGCGACCCGCGCCGACGTCGATCTCGACCAGGACTTCGATGTGCGATCCAGCGCGCTCCGCGGCCTGCGCCAGTTGCTCGACGCCCAGGGCATCGTCGACGCACACGCTGATGCGCGCATGGCGCGCCAGCGCGGCGAGCCGTTCCAGCTTCCGCAGGCCCACCACCTCGTTGCTGACCAGCACGTCGCTGACCCCGCCCGCCACCAGGATCTCGGCCTCGGCGACCTTCTGGCAGCATAGGCCGATTGCGCCGCGCGCGATCTGCTTGGCCGCAATGATCGGCGATTTGTGGGTCTTCGCGTGCGGACGCAGGCGAACGCCGAGCTTGCTGACCTGTGCCGCCATCGTGTCGAGATTGCGCTCGAAGGCGTCGAGGTCGATGATCAGCGCCGGTGTATCGATCTCGGCAAACGGCGCGCCGATTTGGGCGGGTGGAAGGGACATCGAAAACCAGCTTGTTGTGTTCGGGGGCGTGCCTCTAATGCGTGGCGGCCTTTCTATGGCAACGACGACAGGGGCACCAGTGTTGGCGGCTCAAAGCTCCAAAGCCGGGAAGACGGCAACGCCTCTCACAGTTCGGAATATTAGCAGTCTACCCCCGTTTTGCCCGACAAGCCAAATCGCCTCGCCCACATCCCATCGCAAAGCCGTTCTGCCCCATTGCAAGCCGTTGATTCCATTGACCCCGCCTACTGTGCATGGGGTTGTTTTCGCGCTTTTTAGTAGGAGCTGTCCCGCGGGCCGCCGTCAGCCCTGGCGAAAACCCATCCGGAACGCGCCCCAGTGCTTGCCGCGGATCATGATCGGCGAGGACAGGTCCTTCATCAGCACGAACTGTCCGCCGCCCATGTCGCGGCGGTAGGTCTGGAGCAGGAACGGCTTGGTGCTGCCTGCGACCTTCTTCACGGTGCGGTCGTTGAACAGGCGGCGGTTGCGGCAATTGGCGTTATTCCAGACCGGGTCCTTGCCCTGCGGCAGGCGGTAGTTCGGATTATGGGTCGGCAGGTAGCCGCTCCGCGCCCAGGCGACGCAATAGACGATGCGCGGATCCGATTTCTGGATCGGGTCCTGGATCGCGGGCAGCACGCGGTCGGTGAACTCGACGTAGCCAGTGAGATATTGCTTCGGATCGGTGCCGGGAATTTCCCGATAGGTCTCGTCGAGCAGCTGGTCGAGCGTGATGTCGCCGCGATCGATCGCGGCTTCGAACTCGGCCGAGATTCGCTTGGCGGTATCGACCACGATCCGGATCAGCGGCGTGTCCGAGGTCTCCACGCCGCTGTCGGCGATCAGCGCGATCAGGCCTTCGGATGTGTCGAGCAGCTTGGCCACCCGCTCGTCGGCGTTCTTGAGGTCGTGCGAGGAGAGGTCGACGCCCTTGGCGAGCTCGTTGAGCTCGCTGATGACGGTGTCGCAATGTCCGAGATTGGAGGTCGCCGCGCGCGTGACGCTGCCGATCTCCGCTTCCACGGAGGCGAATCCCTGCTGCACGCGGGAGATGATGCCGGAGATCGCTTGCGCGCCTTCGCCCGCCGTCTTGGCGCGCTGGGAGGCGTCGCTGCTTTCGCCGATCAGGCCTTCGATCTGGCCGTCGAGATCGCGCACGGTGTCGGAGATCTCGTGCGTGGCCTGGCGGGTGGCTTCCGCGAGGTTCTTCACTTCGCTTGCGACCACCGCGAAGCCGCGGCCGGCATTGCCGGCGCGGGCGGCCTCGATGGTCGCGTTCAGCGCCAGCAGATTGGTCTGCTTGGCGATCGCCTCGATCGAGCCGGACACTTTCGCGACCTGCGCCAGCGCCGAGCCGACCGCGCTGAGGCGCGCCTCGATCCGCTCCACCGCGGCGACGAGCTCGGAGATGTGGCTGACCGCGGTGTCGACGGCGCTGCGCGACTGCGCGATCTCGCCGACCGCAGCTGACGTCGTGGTTTGCACCGCCTGCGATGCATTGGCGATGTCGTGGTTGGCCGAGACCATCGTCTCGGCCGTCTTCTGCAGATGATGGAACCGTTCCGACTGGTTGGCGACGCGGTTTGCGACTTCCTGGACGTTGCCGGCGATGTCAGCGAGTTCCACGCCGAGGCCGCCGATGCGGTCGGCGAGCTGATCGATCAGCCGTTCGGCGAGCGTGCGGTTGGATGCGGTGTCCATGACGGCAAGTTGTGCGGCGGACATGTCCTGGGCTTCCTCCAATCAGGGCCGTTCGCCGGCCCTCCGCGGCATTCCCATTCCAGCGGCGACTTAGAGGATGATTCGCCGACAGCGTCTTGCCTGAGCGTGCACTAGAGTTTGTAGGCGGTGCGGAATCCGCCCCAGTGCCGGCCTTGTACGCGGATCGGGACGTCGATCTCGCGCATCATCACCGTGTTTCCGTTGCCCATGTCGCGCGCATAGGTTTGGACCAGATACGATCGCAGGTTGCGCGCGGCGGCCAGCCCCGCCGGATCGTTGAACATCCGCCGGTTGCGGCTGTTGGCCGTATTCCAGGCGACGTCGCCCGGCCGCTGCGGATGCGAATAGATCTTGTTGTGCACCGGCAGGAAGCCGTTGCGGTCGACCATTGCGCAGAACGCCATGCGTTTGTCTTTTGCCAGAAAGGCTTCCTGGAACGGCGGCAGGGCGCGGTCGGCCCAATCGAGATATTTCGTGCGGTATTGCTGCGGATTGGTTCCGGCGATCTCGGCATAGTCGGTGTCGAAGAGGTCGTCGATCCTGACCTCGCCGCGGGCCACCGCCTGCTCGAAGATCTTGGCCAGCGCGTTGCCCGCCTCCATCGCGCGGGTGACGAACTCGGTGTTCTCCTCGTGGATCGACCAGAGCTTGTCCTCGATCTTTTCGCGGAGCTCGGCATTGGGGCTGGCGAACTGCGCGCGGGCGCCGGCCTTGGATTGCTCGACCACGCGCAGGCGACAGGCGCCGACCTCTTCGAGGGTGCCCTCGATCATCGCTTGCGATGCGAGCCGGCCGGCGTCCGCGCCGCCGATCAGCACGCCGTCCATCGAGATCTCGTAGACCGGCATCGCGCCGCGCGCGCTCTCGAAGTTGAGATGGCAGGGCAGCCGCTCGGTCTTGCGGCGGTCGTCGTGCTCGCTCTGGCGCAGCAGCACGGCGCAACGCGACTTCAGCTTCTGTGCGAAGGTGGTGACGGCTTTGCCGGCGCTGGCGACGTTCTCGCCGTGGCTCTCGGCCGCCTTGGTCGCGGCATCGATCTCGGCGGCGCTCTCGCCGACCGAGACGATGAACTCCGAGGCGCTCGCGGCATTGCCGGAGACTTCGCTGGTGGTCGCGTTCTGTTCGGCGACCGCCCCGTTGACGGTCTCGAACACCGGGCGGATCGCCTCGATCGCCTGCGAAATGCGGTGCACGGCATCCGCAGAGCCGGCGGCGTCGCGCTGCAGCGCGTCGATCTTCTTCGTGATCTCTTCGGTCGCGCCTTGCGTCTGCACCGCGAGCGCCTTGACCTCGGTTGCGACGACCGCAAAGCCCTTTCCCGCCGCGCCCGCGCGTGCGGCCTCGATGGTCGAATTGAGTGCGAGCAGCGTGGTCTGGCGCGCGATCTGCGCGATCAGATTGACGACGTTGCCGATGGCGGCGGAGGATTCCCGCAAGCGGTCGACATTGGCGCGGGCTTCCTGCGCCGCGGCACTGGCCGCGTCGGCGAGCTTGCCGGCCTCGCGAACCTGCGCCCCGATTCCGAGCGCAGACTGGGTGAACTTGTCGGCGGCATGGGCGAAGGTGGATGCGGTCGATTGCGCGGCGTTGGTCCGGCCGGTCAGGGCGTCGGTGCGGTCGCGGATGGCCGCCAGCGTCGCCGCGGTCGCCTCGGCGCCGCCGGCCACCGAATTGGCGGCGCGTTCGAGCTGCCGGATCATGGCGCCGAGCTCGAGTTCCAGCAGCTCCAGGATTTCCCGTGCCGAATCAGTCTCGGCCGCGGCAGCGGGCTCGGAATGGGCCGCCGGCTGCGGCGCCGCCGGGGCGGCCGCAGGCGCAGCCTGGTCCGGTAGACGCTTCCGAAATAGTCCGAACGCCATCGGCTCTCTCGTGTCGGGGAATGGTCGGACGCTATTTTCGCAGTCCGGAATGAAATCAGGGTTAACAATGCCCGATCCTTGGGCACCCGGCCGTACCCAGGGCCACCTTTAGGGTGCTACCTTAGGAGTAGGAGATCCCTTTGATTCCGGCGGGTTGGCGGCCTATAAGGCCGCGCTTCCCACGCTCCACCTTTGGCTGACGATTTCCTAGAGAAGACCACGCATGGCCGGACATTCCCAATTCAAGAACATCATGCACCGCAAGGGGCGGCAGGATGCCCAGAAGTCGAAGCTGTTCGGCAAGCTGGCGCGGGAAATCACGGTCGCCGCCAAGCTCGGCACGCCCGACCCGGCCATGAACCCCCGTCTGCGCGCCGCCGTGATCGCGGCGCGCCAGGAGAACATGCCGAAGGACAATATCGAGCGCGCCATCAAGAAGGCGCTCGGCAGCGATGGCGAGAATTATGACGAGATCCGCTACGAGGGTTACGGCCCCGGCGGCGTCGCCGTCATCGTCGAGGCGCTGACCGACAACCGCAACCGCGCCGCCTCCGACATCCGCTCCTTCTTCACCAAATCCGGCGGCAATCTCGGCGAAACCGGCTCGGTCTCCTTCATGTTCGATCGCACCGGCGTCATCGAATACGACCGCAGCGTCGCCTCCGACGACGCGGTGCTGGATGCCGCGATCGAGGCCGGCGCCGACGACGTCGTCTCGGGTGAAGGCGGCCACGAGATCTACGCCTCGACCGAAGGCTATCGCGACGTCGCCAAAGCGCTGGAAGCCAAGTTCGGCGAGCCGCGCAAGGCCGCGCTGATCTGGAAGCCGCAAAACACGGTCGCGGTCGACGACGAGACCGGCGAGAAGCTGCTCAAGCTGATGGATCTGCTCAACGAGCACGACGACGTCCAGAACGTCTACGCCAATTTCGAGGTGTCGGACGCGCTGATGGCGAAGATGGGCGGGTAGGGTACTCCCGTGTCCCGGACGCGCTGCAGCGTGAAACGCTGTTGCGCAGAGCCGGGACCCATCGTTTTCCGAGTCCGGACGCCTGCTGGGCCCCGGTTCAGCAGCGCAGCACTTCGTGCCGCGCTGCGCCCGGGGCACGGGACCGGCTTTCCCCTGTTACTTCTGTTCTGTTTCTGTTTCGCTTCCGGCGGCCAGCCGCTATCACTGGCCCATGACTGCGCTCCCGATTCGTGGCCCCGTTCGCATCATCGGCATCGACCCCGGCCTGCGCCGCACCGGCTGGGGCGTGATCGAGGCCGAAGGCAACCGCCTGATCTACGTCGCCTGCGGTTCGGTGGAGCCGCCGGACGATTTGCCGCTGTCGAGCCGCCTGCTCGCGATCCATGAAGGGCTCGCGGCCGTTCTCTCCAGCCACCAGCCGATGGAAGCGGCGGTCGAGCAGACCTTCGTCAACAAGGACGGCGTTGCCACGCTGAAGCTCGGCCAGGCCCGCGGCGTCGCCATGTTGGCGCCCGCAATGTTCGGCATCCCGGTCGCCGAATATGCGCCGAACCAGGTCAAGAAGACCGTGGTCGGCGCCGGTCATGCCGAGAAGGCCCAGATCGCGATGATGCTGAAGATCCTGTTGCCGAAGGCCGCGCCGCCGTCGGCGGACGCCGCCGACGCGCTCGCCATCGCCATCACCCACGCCCATCACCGCCAGAGCGCGGCGCTGCGGCTGAAGGTGGCGGGCCTATGATCGGCAAGCTCAAGGGCCTGATCGATTCCTACGGCGAGGATTTCGTCATTCTCGACGTCGGCGGTGTCGGTTATCAAGTGCACTGCTCCTCGCGCACGCTGCAGCATCTGCCCTCGCCGGGCGAGGCCGCCGTGCTGTCGATCGAGACCTATGTCCGCGAGGACCAGATCAAACTGTTCGGCTTCCGCACCGATCAGGAGCGCGAATGGTTTCGCCTGCTCCAGACGGTGCAGGGCGTTGGCGCCAAGGTCGCGCTCGCGGTGCTCGGCACGCTCTCGCCGGCCGATCTCGCCAATGCGATCGCGCTGCGCGACAAGGCGGCGGTGGCGCGCACGCCCGGCGTCGGCCCCAAGGTCGCCGAGCGCATCGTCACCGAACTGAAGGACAAGGCGCCGGCTTTCGCCAATGTCGACCCGGCCGTGGTGCATCTCGCCGGTGCCGTCGACGACCAGCGCGCGCCGCGCCCGGTGGCGGATGCGATCTCCGCACTGGTCAATCTCGGCTACGGCCAGCCGCAGGCGGCTGCTGCGATCGCATCGGCCTCGCGCAGCGCGGGTGAGGGCGCGGAGACGGCGCAGCTCATCCGCCTCGGCCTGAAGGAGCTGGCGAAGTGAGCGCGGCAATGGTCAGTCCCGTAGGGTGGGCAAAGGCGCCCTTCGCGCCGCGCCCACCAGAGGTCCGGTCGCTCGAAAGACGTGGGCACGCTTCGCTCTGCCCACCCTACGAGGAGTTCACTAGGTGAGCGATCCCAAGACCAGCCGCATGGTCTCGCCTGAGCGCCGCAGCGACGATGTCGGCGACACCGCGCTGCGCCCGCAATCGCTGTCCGATTTCGTCGGCCAGCAGCAGGCGCGCAAGAACCTCTCGATCTTCATCGAGGCCGCGCGCAAGCGCGGCGAGGCGCTGGATCACGTGCTGTTCGTCGGCCCACCTGGGCTCGGCAAGACCACGCTGGCGCAGATCGTCGCCAAGGAGCTCGGCGTCGGCTTTCGCGCCACCTCGGGGCCTGTCATCGCCAAGGCCGGCGATCTCGCCGCACTCCTCACCAATCTCGAAGAGCGCGACGTGCTCTTCATCGACGAGATCCATCGCCTCAGCCCGGCGGTGGAAGAGGTGCTTTATCCCGCGATGGAGGACTTTCAGCTCGATCTCATCATCGGCGAGGGACCGGCGGCGCGCTCGGTGAAGATCGAGCTGTCGAAATTCACGCTCGTCGGCGCCACCACGCGCGCCGGCCTGCTCACCAATCCGCTGCGCGATCGCTTCGGCATTCCGGTCCGGCTCAATTTCTACACGATCGAGGAACTGGAGAGCATCGTCAGCCGCGGCGCCCGCGTGCTCAATGTCGGCATGACCTCTGATGGCGCCAACGAGATCGCGCGCCGCGCCCGCGGCACGCCGCGCATCGCGGGGCGGCTGCTCAGGCGCGTGCGCGACTTCGCCTCCGCGGCAGATGCCGACAAGATCGACCGCAAGATTGCCGACCACGCGCTGAGCGCGCTCGAGGTCGATGCCGCTGGGCTCGACGCCATGGACCGCCGCTATCTCACGACTATCGCGCTCAACTATGGCGGCGGCCCGGTCGGCGTCGAGACCATGGCCGCGGCACTGTCCGAGCCGCGCGACGCGATCGAGGACATCATCGAGCCCTATCTGATCCAGTGCGGCTATCTCCAGCGCACCCCGCGTGGCCGCTTGCTCACCTCGCATGCCTTCCGCCATCTCGGCATCGCCGAGCCCTCGCGCGATGCTGCGGCGCAGTTCGGTCTGTTCGGGACGGACGAGAGCGACGACTGATCCGCGCAATCGCGGCGCGCTGCTTCGGTCATGAATTTCTGGTGATCTCGTGCAGGCGATCTGCACGAGAACACCCCAATTCCGCTCCAATCGGACCGCATCAAGAGCGCGCATCCCGATCGGGCTTTCATGATCACGCGACGTCATTTCATCCGTTCCATCGGCGCCCTGTCTGCCCTCGGCGTCTCCACCGCGGCCTATGGCGTCGGCGTCGAGCCGGTGCTGCGGCTCCGCGTCACCCGCTATCATCCGAGGCCGCGGCAATGGCCGGCGGATCTTTCGCTGAAGATCGCCGCCATCGCCGACATCCATGCCTGCGATCCCTGGATGTCGCTGGAGCGGATCGAGGGCATCGTCGAGCGCACCAACGCGCTGAAGCCCGATATCGTCGTGCTACTCGGCGACTATGTCGCCGGTCTGCACCATGTCACGCGCATCATTCCGTCGAGGGAATGGGCGAGGGTGCTCGCCGGCCTCAAGGCGCCGCTCGGCGTCCACGCCGTCATGGGCAATCACGATTACTGGGACGACAGGACCGTGCAGCGCACGGGGCGCGGGCCGACGATGGCGCATCGTGCGCTCGAGGCCGCCGGCATTGCTGTCTACGAGAACGACGCGGTGCGCCTCACCAAGGACGGCCGCCCATTCTGGCTCGCCGGCTTGGGTGATCAGCTGGCCTTCCTGCCGGCGCGGCGCTTGCGCAGCATGGCGCACTTCGGCGCCGACGATCTCAACGCCACGCTCGCCAAGGTCACTGACGATGCGCCCGTGATCCTGCTCGCGCACGAGCCCAACATTGCGCCGCGCGTTCCCGCGCGCGTCGCGCTGCAATTGTCCGGCCATACCCATGGCGGCCAGGTTCGCCTGCTCGGCTGGTCGCCCGCCGTCGCAAAGCAGCGGGGCATCCGGCTCGCCTATGGCCATATCAGGCTGAAATGCGATCTCATCGTCTCAGGCGGCCTCGGTTGCAGCATCATGCCGGTCCGCGTCGGCGTGCCGCCCGAGATCGTCGAGGTGACGCTGGGAAGGACAGGGCCGGTTGTGTCCTAGCTCCGCTTGCGCCGGCGGCAGTTTTTGCGCAAAAACGGGCCGATAAGCGACAAGCGAAGAGGCTCGCGACGTGACAGCTCATCTCGACGGCGAGATCCGCGACGGCCGCCATCACATGCAGGTCCGCGTCTATTACGAGGACACGGATTTTTCCGGCATCGTCTATCACGCCAATTATCTGCGCTACATGGAGCGTGGACGCACCAATCATCTGCGCTTGATGGGCGCCGAGCAGCAGGCGCTGTTCGAGCAGGCCGAGACGGAAGGCACAGGCTACGCCTTCGTGGTGCGCTCGATGCATCTGGACTTTCTCAAGCCCGCGCGTATGGACGACGTGCTCGACGTCGTGACCTGGCCTGTCGCGGTGAAGGGCGCCTCGATCATGCTGGCGCAGGAGGTGCGGCGCGGGGACGACGTGCTGGTGAAGGCCGAGGTCCGCGTCGCCTTCATCAGCGGCGGCCGCGCCCAGCCAATCCCGAAATCGATCCGCACGCTGATGAAGGCCGATTTGATTTCGTGATCGCCCGATAGGTTGTGGCCTATCGACTCCGTCCAATGCGGCGATAGATTGCGGCCCCGATCAACCGATGAGGCCAACATGTCGCGCCCGCCGCTTCCGCCCTTTACCCGTGAGACCGCCGCGCAGAAAGCGCGCATGGCCGAGGACGCCTGGAATTCACGCGATCCGGTGCGCGTGTCGCTCGCCTACACCGAGGACAGCCGCTGGCGCAATCGCTCCGAGGTGTTTCAGGGCCGCGAAGCGATCGTCGCCTTCCTGACCCGCAAATGGGAGAAGGAGCAGGATTATCGCCTGATCAAGGACCTCTGGGCCTTCGACGGCAACCGCATCGCGGTACGCTTCCAGTACGAGTGGCACGATGGAAAAGGCCAGTGGTATCGCTCCTACGGCAACGAGCAGTGGGAGTTCGACGAGCACGGCCTGATGAAGCGGCGCGAGGCGTCGATCAACGACATCATGATCGCCGAGAAAGACCGCCGGTTTCACTGGTCCGCGCCGGGGCCGCGACCGGCCGATGTGCCGGGATTGGGAAGCGATCCGTTCTGAGGTTCGCGAGATAGCGCGGCGCGCTTGCTGAAGTCTCTCCCCTTGTGAGAGCGGGTGGCTTCGCGAAGCGAAGACGGGTGAGGGGTCTCTCTCCGCGAGTCCGGCATCGTAGGGTGGGCAAAGGCGCACTTGCGCCGTGCCCACGTCGTCTCACCAAATAGGCAGGACGTGGGCACGCTTCGCTTTGCCCACCCTACGGTACTGAGCTGTCGAAAGTGTCCACGATGTCTCCGAACACCCGTCCACCATCTCCCCGGTCTGAACAGTGGGAGAGGGTGGCTTCGCGAAGCGAAGACGGGTGAGGGGTTTGTCTCCTCGCGAGCAGTCTAACGAGCGGATAGAACCCCTCATCCGGCGCTTCGCGCCACCTTCTCCCACAAGGGGAGAAGGAAGGGGGACGTCTCGTCTAGCTAGGCGCGTCGCGCCAAGAACCTCGTAATCGCCGCACCGAGCTTCGCGTTATCCATCGGCTGCGCCAGCGATGCCCGTGCCGTCGCGACGACATGGTCCGGCGCCTTGCCGTCGCGCAGATCGCAGCAGACTTGCGCGAACGCGACGTCGAATTCGGGGTGCGGCTGCACGCTCAGCGTCGTGCCGTTGGCGTAGAGCAGGCCGGCGTGCGGGGTGAACGCCGACGACAGGATCGTCAGCGCATCGCTCGGGGGCTCGATCACCTGGTCCTGATGCGAGGCGGCGATCGCGACCGCTTCGCCTTCGATGATTCCGTTCCCCGGCAGCACCCGATAAACGTGCCGGCCGATGCCCCAGCCGTTCTCCGACTTGCGCACGGTGCCGCCGAGCGCCTGCGCGATCAGCTGATGGCCGAAGCAGACGCCGACCATCGGCGTCTTGCTGACGTGGGCCGTGCGCACGAAATCTTCCAGCGGTGCGATCCAGTCGAGCCCGTCATAGACGCCAGCGGCCGCGCCGGTGATCAGGACCGCCTCGAGCTCGCCCGGATCGGGAAGCGCATCGCCATTCGGGATGCTGACGACCTCGATCTTGGCGGTGGGGTCTTCGGCGCGGATCATGCGCTCGAACATATCGGGAAATGAACCGTGGCGCTCGCGGTGCTCTTGCGGGACCGCTCCGGTCTCGATGATGGTGATGCGTGCCATGTGCCCTCGCGAAGACAGGGAGACTACAGCAGGCGCCGTGCGGCGTCCAAATCAGCCGCCGGCAAGGTCAGCCGCTCGCAACATCCTGCGCGGCCTCGTCCTCGAATTCTGCCAGCGCCTTGCGCATGGTCTCGACCAGATCCAGCGCCACCGGCGACGGGCTGCGCTGGGCCGGAAAGACGGCGGAGAATTCGAAGTCGATGCGCGGCAGGAAGCGACGCGCGACCACGCCGCGGGTGGCGAATTCCCGCGCGGTGAAGGGGTCGCAGATCGCGACGCCGAGCCCTGACGATACCATGCCGCACATGATCTCCGACAACGTCGTCTCGACCCTGAGCACCCGGCGGACCTCGTGGCGATTGAAGACCTGGTCGACGAGATGCCGGCTCGAAGATCCCGCCGACAGCGAGATGAACGTCTCGCCTTCGAAATCGCGCGGCTCCAGCACTTCCTTCTCCGCGAGGCGATGACCGCTCGGCAGCACCGCGACGCGCGCCGGCGCCGGCAGCCGCAGGCTCGGCAGGCCGGAATGGGCGATCGGCACCTCGGCGAAGCCGATGTCGCATTGATTGTTCAGAACCCAGTCGACCACGATCGGCGAGATTACGCCGAAGAAGGCGAGGTTGAGGTTCGGCCGCTCCTGAAGGAAGTGCCCGGCCAGGCGCGGCAAGAAGCCGTTCGCAAGCGCCGGCAGCGCGGCGATGCGCAGCGAGCCGGTGCGGCGGCCGCGGATTTCCTCGGCGGCCGCCGTGATGCGCTCGAGGCCGACGAACGAGCGCTCGACCTCGGTGTAGAGCGCCATCGCCGCCGCAGTCGGCACCAGGCCGGTGCCGCGCCGCTCGAACAGCTCCATCTTCAACAGCGCCTGGAAGTCGCGCAGCAAGCGGCTGACCGCTGGCTGCGTCACCACCATCAGCTTGGCAGCCTCGGTGACGCTGCCGGTCAGCATCATCGCGCGGAAGGCCTCCACCTGCCGCGAATTGATCCGCGCCATCCCGTCGTCCAATCATAATATTTCGGCATGCAGAGGGTGCCATTATTCATTGGACGATGGAAGCTTGGGTTTGCGATCTTTTTCATCAGAGCTGGAGCCAGCTCGCTTTTTCGGCAGATTGGAGGCGTTCAAACCTCCAAATCGCGCCAAAACCCGCCGAACAGGGGCCGGAGCCCTGATCTCAAGGGAATTTGCGCGGAAGGAAATGCGGAAGGCGCTCCAGCCGGATTTGTCGGCACGTCACCTCATTCCGGTATGGAGATCGGTCCACATGAAGACTTTTCGCCTTCTGACCGCGGTCAGCATCGCAGCGCTCATTGCCGCCCCGTCAGCCGCCTCGGCCCAGCAAAAGACGCTTTATATCGCCGGCTACGGCGGTTCGTTCGAGAAGACCATCCGTGACGAGGTGATCCCGGCTTTCGAGAAGGAGAACGGCGTCAAGGTCGAGTACGTCGCCGGCAACTCCACCGACACGCTGGCCAAGCTCCAGGCGCAGAAGGGCAACCAGCAGATCGACGTCGCCATCGTCGACGACGGCCCGATGTACCAGGCGATCCAGCTCGGCTTCTGCAGCAAGCTCGAGGGACTGCCGGCCGATCTCTACGATACCGCCCGCTTCAAGGACGACCGTGCGGTCGCGATCGGCATCGTCGCGACCGGCCTGATGTACAACACCAAGGTGTTCAAGGAGAAAGGCTGGGCGCCGCCGACCTCCTGGAACGACCTGAAGGACACCAAATACGCCAAGCAGCTCGTGATCCCGCCGATCAACAACACCTACGGCCTCGAGGCGCTGGTGATGCTGTCGAAGATGAACGGCGGCGGCGAGACCAACGTCGAGTCCGGCTTCAAGATTTTCAAGGAGCAGATCAATCCGAACGTGCTCGCCTACGAGCCGTCGCCGGGCAAGATGACCGAGCTGTTCCAGTCCGGCCAGGCCGTGATCGCGGTGTGGGGCACCGGCCGCGTGCAGAGCTTTGCCAATACCGGCTTCCCCGTCGACTTCGTCTATCCGAAGGAAGGTGCGGCGACGCTGCTGACCACGGCGTGTCCGATCAATAAGCCCAACGCCTCGCCGCTCGCCGCGAGCTTCGTCAAGATGCTGCTCGATCCGAAGATCCAGCTCGTGCTGCTGAAGGACTACGGTTACGGCCCGGTGCTGAAATCGCTGGTGATCCCGCCCGAGCTCGGCAAGATGGCGCCGATCGGGGAGCGTGCGGCCAAGCTCTATAATCCGGACTGGACCGTCATTAACGAGAAGCGCGAGGAATGGACCAAGCGCTGGAATCGCGAGGTCGAGCGCTGATCGGTCGCGGCGGAGACAGCGTCATGGCCTATCTCGAGCTCGATCGGGTCGCAAAGCAGTTTGGCGCGCAGACCGTGGTCGACGACTTCAGCCTGTCGGTGGGGAAGGGGGAGTTCATCTCCTTCCTCGGCCCGTCCGGCTGCGGCAAGACCACGACGCTGCAGATGATCGCGGGCTTCCTTGATCCCACGCGTGGCACCATTCGCCTCGAAGGCAAGGACCTGACCGCGATCCATCCGGCCAAGCGCGGGCTCGGCATCGTGTTCCAGAGCTACGCGCTGTTTCCGCACATGACGGCGGCGGAGAACGTCGCCTTCGGCCTCGAGATGCGCAACGTGCCGCGCGGCGAGCGGGCCGAGCGCGTTCGCTCCGCGCTCGCGATGGTCGGCCTTGCCGGCTTTGAGGACCGTCATCCCCGCCGCATGTCCGGCGGCCAGCAGCAGCGCGTGGCGCTGGCGCGCGCGCTGGTGATCAAGCCGAGCGTGCTGCTGCTCGACGAGCCGCTGTCGAACCTCGACGCCAAGCTGCGTGAGGAAATGCAGATCGAGCTGCGCCAGATCCAGCGCACCGTCGGCACCACGACGATCCTGGTCACCCATGACCAGAACGAGGCGATGTCGCTGTCCGACCGCATCGTGGTGATGAGCCAGGGCAAGATCGAGCAGATCGGCACGCCGCAGGAGACCTATGAGAAGCCGGCCTCCGCCTTCGTCTCGCAGTTCCTCGGCAAGACCAACGACTTTGCCGGGACGATCGACCGCACCGCGGCGCCCGCGCAGCTGGTGGCGGGCTCCTGGAGCGCGCCGGCGCCGGTGGGCTTTAACGGCCCCGTGACGGTCAGCATTCGCCCCGAGAGGATCGGTTTTGGCGATGCCGGTCTTGGTGCAAAGATCATCACGCGGATTTTCCAGGGCAATCACTGGCTATTCCAGTGCGAGAGCGAGTGCGGCCCGGCGATCGTGATCCGCCAGAACGACGGCAAGGCGCAACCGGCCGAAGGCGAGGCCGTTCGCCTCACCTGGCGGCCCGAGGACATGAGCGTGCGCGCGAGGACTGCCGCATGAGCATGGCCGCCGAGGAGCGCAGCACGCGCGCGCCATGGGCGCTGACGGCGCCTGCCTTGATGCTGTTCGTCGGCGTGCTCTTGATCCCGCTGGCGATGACCGTGATGCTGTCGTTCCACGATTGGGGCCAGTACAAGGGCATCGAGCCGGTCTTCATCCTCAAGAACTGGCACGAGATCGCGACCGATCCCTATTACGCGGAAATGTTCTGGCGGACGTTTCGCGTCGCGATCCTGACGACACTCCTCACTGCCGTGTTGGGCGCGCCCGAAGCCTATATCCTCAACCGCATGAGCGGCCGGTGGAAAAGCTTCTTCCTGCTGGTCATCCTCGGGCCGCTCTTGATCTCCGTGGTGGCGCGTACGCTCGGCTGGGCGCTGCTGTTCGGCGGCAACAACGGCCTCGTCAACAAGCTCTTGATGTCGCTCGGGGTGATGCGTTCCCCCATTCCCTTCATGTTCACCGAAACCGGCATGGTGATCGCGCTCGCGCATGTCATGATGCCGTTCATGGTGCTGTCGGTGTGGGCGGCGCTGCAGCGGCTCGATCCGCAGATCGAGAACGCGGCGATGTCGCTCGGCGCCGGTCCCGTCACCACCATCCGCCGCATCATCATGCCGCAGATCATGCCGGGCGTGCTGTCGGGGGCCATCATCGTGTTCTCGCTCTCGGCCAGCGCGTTTGCGACGCCCGCGATCATCGGCGGCCGCCGGCTCAAGGTTGCCGCGACGCTGGCCTATGACGAATTCCTCAACACGCTGAACTGGCCGCTCGGAGCCGCGGTCGCAACGCTGTTGCTGGCTGCACTGGTGCTGATCGTCGTCGGCAGCAACGCGCTGATCGAGCGGCGCTATGCGGAGGTGTTCCGATGAGGCGGAACGGCCCCCTCGCGTTGATCTTCCACACCATCTTCGTCGTCATCATGGTGGCGCCGATCCTTGTGGTCTGCCTCGTCGCGTTCACGCCCGAGGGATATTTGTCGCTGCCGACCAACGGCTTCTCGCTGCGCTGGTTCAGGACCATCGCGAATTATCCCGAGTTCATCCACGCCTTCTGGGTCAGCCTCGGGTTAGGGGCGCTGTCCTCCTTGGTGGCGTTGTTGTTCGCGGTGCCGGCGGCGCTCGCGATTGCGCGTTATCGTTTCCGCGGCCGCGATGCGCTGGCGGCGCTGTTCCTGTCGCCGCTGATGATCCCGCATGTCGTGCTCGGCATCGCCTTTCTGCGCTTCTTCACCTCGGCCGGCCTCGGCGGCAGCTTTGCCGCGCTGATCATCGCCCATGTCATCATCGTGTTTCCGTTCGCGCTGCGGCTGACGCTCGCGGCGGCGACCGGGATGGACCGCACGGTCGAGATGGCCGCGGTCTCGCTCGGCGCCGGCGGCTGGACCCTGTTCCGGCGCGTGACGTTGCCGCTGATCCTGCCCGGCGTCATCAGTGGTTGGGCGCTGGCCTTCATCCAGTCCTTCGACGATCTCACCATGACCGTCTTCCTCGCCGCGCCCGGCACCGAGACATTGCCGGTGCGCATGTTCCTTTACATCCAGGACAACATCGATCCGCTGGTAACGTCGGTCTCGGCCTGCGTGATCGCTGTTACCATGACCGCCCTCATTCTGCTCGACCGCTTCTACGGGCTCGACCGCGTGCTCGCCGGCAAGGGCGATACGGGGCGATAGGAGAACCTATGCGAACGGACTACGACGTCGCCGTCGTCGGCGGCGGACTGCTCGGCTCCGCCATTGCCTGGGGCCTTGGCCGGCTCGGCAAGACGGTCGCCGTGCTCGACGAAGGCGACATCACCAAGCGCGCCTCGCGCGCGAACTTCGCGCTGGTGTGGGTGCAGAGCAAGGGGCTCGGCATGCCCGCCTATACGGTGTGGACCGTGCGGGCGTCGCAGGCCTGGAGCCGGCTGGCGTCCGAGCTGAAGCAGCAGACCGGGCTCGACGTCTGCCTCCAGCAGAATGGCGGCTTTCACCTCACCCTCGGCGAGGACGAATTCGGTCAGCGCACCGAGCTGGTCGCGCGCATGCACAACCAGACGGGCGCGGCCGATTACAAGATGGAGATGCTCTCGGCGTCCGAGGTGAAGAAGTCGCTGCCGCTGATCGGCCCCGAGGTCTCCGGCGGCAGCTATTGTCCCCTTGATGGACATGTGAACTCGCTGCGCACGTTTCGCGCGTTCCACACCGGCTTCAAGGCGTTCGGCATCGACTATCTGCCGGAGCGGCCGGTCTCCGCAATCGGCAAGAGCGGCGGCGAATTCCGCCTGACCACGCCGAAGGGCGAGCTGCGCGCCGCCAAGGTGGTGCTGGCCGCGGGCAACGCCAACCAGACGCTGGCGCCGATGGTCGGCCTCCATGCCCCGATGGGCCCGACCCGCGGCCAGATCGTGGTGACCGAGCGCACCATGCCGTTCCTGCCGCACCCGCTGACGACGATCCGCCAGACCGACGAAGGCACGGTGATGATCGGCGACAGCAAGGAGGACGAGCTCGATGATCGCGCGCTGAAGCATTCGATCAGCGCGGTGATGACCGATCGCGCCCAGCGCATGTTCCCGCATCTGTCGCGCCTCAACGTGGTCAGGAGCTGGGCCGGCATCCGCGTGATGCCGCAGGACGGCTTTCCGATCTACGACCAGTCAAAGACGCATCCCGGCGCCTTCGTCGCCTGCTGCCATTCCGGCGTGACGCTCGCCTCCAACCACGCTTTCGAGATCGCGCGCATGGTGGTGCAGGGCGCGCTCGAGCCCGAACTGGTCGGCGCATTCTCGGCCAGCCGTTTTGGCGGAGCGGGCGCGGCGAACAACAGCGGCTACTAGAGGTGCGAATGGCTTTGATTGGAGCGATGGCAGCAGCAGCCAGGAACTCATATCACCTCTCCCGTAGGGAGAGGTCGGAGCGCATCGCAAGATGCGCTCCGGGTGAGGGGTTACACGCTCAACTCGTGCCGCGGCCCCTCACCCGGATTGCTCAGGCGCGCAATTGCGCGCCAAAGCAATCCGACCTCTCCCCGTCGGGGAGAGGTGAAGCCATCGCCGCCGCACCTGACTTTCTTACGCTCCACCAGTTCAGATAAAGGAGCCACGAGGCATCCCGATGTTCAAGAGATCCGAACAGGACAAGCGTCCGCCAGTGCAGATCTTCGTCGACGGCGTTGCGGTCGCGGCGCGCCAGGGCGACACGGTCTCCGCCGCGCTGCTGGCCTCCGGCGTCGACGCACGCCGCTCCACCGCGGTGAGCGGCGCGCCGCGGTTGCCCTATTGCATGATGGGCGTGTGCTTCGATTGCCTCGTCACCATCGACGGCGTCGGCAACCGGCAGGGCTGCCTGGTGCCCGTGGCCGAAGGCATGCAGATCGAGATCCAGAAGGGCAAGCGGGAGATCGGAAGATGAGTGTGGCTCCCAGGCGTGAAGACTATGACGTCGTGGTGATCGGCGCCGGGCCCGCCGGCCTTGCTGCTGCTGCGACCTCGGCCGAAGCCGGCCTCTCGACGCTGCTGCTCGACGAGAACATGGGTCCCGGCGGCCAGGTGTTTCGCGCGATTGCATCCACGCCCGTGACCGACCGCAGCCAGCTCGGCGCCGATTATTGGGTCGGTGCCGATCTCGTGCAGGCGCTGCGCGCGAGCGGCGCGGAGGTCATTCATCGTGCCACCGTCTGGAGCCTCGACCGCAACCTCGACATCGCCGTCTCGATCGGCGGCGCATCCGCCTTCGTCAAGGCGAAGCGCGTGATCCTGGCGACCGGCGCACTGGAGCGGCCGTTTCCGATTCCCGGCTGGACGCTGCCGGGCGTGATGACCGCAGGCGCGGCGCAGACCATGCTGAAATCCTCGGCGCTGGTGCCCGACGGCCGCACGGTGATCGCCGGGCAGGGCCCGCTGCTCTGGCTGCTCGCTGCACAAATCCTGCGGCTCGGAGGCCGCATCGACCGCATCCTCGATACCACCGAGCGCAGCAACTATTTCGCGGCGCTTCCGCATGCCTTTGCCTTCCTGACCTCGCCCTATTTCGCCAAGGGCCTCGCAATGATGCGCGAGGTCAAGGCGAAGGTGCAGGTCGTCTCCGGCGTCACCGAACTCTCGGCAGCCGGTGAGGGCCAGCTTGCCAGCGTCAGCTATGTCGCGGGCGGCAAGCGCGAGACCATTCCCGCCGATCTGCTCCTGCTGCATCAAGGCGTCGTGCCCAACGTCAATCTGGCGATGGCCGCCGGCGTCGAGCATCGCTGGGATGACCTGCAGCTGTGCTGGTCGCCGGTGCTCGATGCGAGCGGCGGTTCGTCGGTCGCCGGCATCGCGATCGCCGGCGACGGGGCCGGCATCGGTGGCGCGAATGCGGCCGTGGTGCGTGGCCGGATCGCGGCGCGCGCGGCCGTGGAAGCCTTGTCGCCTGCAGTTGCGGCGAAGCTCCCAGCGATGGCAACGCTCCGTTCCGATCTCGCCAGGGCCGAGCGCGGCCGCCTCTTCCTCGACACACTGTTCCGCCCGGCGCCGCAGTTCCGGATTCCCTCGGGCGATACCATCGTCTGCCGCTGCGAAGAGGTCACCGCAAAGGACGTTCTCGATTCCGTCGCGATCGGCGCGACCGGGCCGAACCAGCTCAAGGCCTATCGCCGCACCGGCATGGGCCCGTGCCAGGGCCGGCTCTGCGGCCTCACCGTCACCGAGCTGATGGCGCAGGCGCGCGGAAAGACGCCGCAGGAGATCGGCTATTACCGGCTGCGCGCGCCGGTGAAGCCGATCACGCTCGCCGAGCTCGCCGCCGTTCCCAAGAGCGAGGCGGACGTCAAGGCCGTGGTTCGCGGATGACCCAAAACGTGGATGCGATCGTCGTCGGCGGCGGCATCCACGGATGCTCGACTGCGCTGCATCTGTGCCTCGCCGGCCTGAAGCCGGTGCTGATCGAGAAGGACTATGCCGGCCGCCACGCCTCGGGCGTCAATGCCGGCGGCGTGCGCCAGCTCGCGCGGCACATCCCCGAGATTCCGCTCTCGATCCGCTCGATGGGAATCTGGGAGAAGATCGCAGATCTCGTCGACGACGATTGCAGCTTTGAGAGCTACGGCCAGGTGCTGGTCGCGGAAAACGAGGAGGAGTTGGCGGCCTGCCGCGCCCGCGTCGCCGAGCTCAACGCGCTGGGCTTCACCCACGAGGAGCTGATCGGCGCTGCTGAACTACGTCGTCTGGTGCCCGCGGTTGCCGAGACCTGCCCCGGCGGAATCGTGTCGCGCCGTGACGGCGCGGCCAATCCGGCGCAGACGACGACGGCGTTTCGCCGCAAGGCCGAGCGGCTGGGCGCGACCGTGCGCGAGGGTGTCGCGGCCGGCAACATCCGGCACCGTGACGGGCTCTGGCATGTCGATGTCGGTCCTGAAACCTTCGCCGCGCCGGTGCTGGTCAATGCCGCCGGCGCCTGGGCCGGCAGGATCGCCGCCGATCTCGGCGAGCCCGTTCCGGTCGAGACCGTGGCGCCGATGCTGATGATCACCTCGCGCGTGCCGCACTTCATCGATCCCGTCGTGATCCTGCGCGGGCGAAAGCTCTCGTTCAAACAATTCAAGAACGGCACCGTGCTGATCGGCGGCGGCCATCTGGCGAGGCCCTATCAGGACCGCAACGAGACGGTGCTCGACTGGAAGAGCCTCGCGACCAGCGCGCAGACCGTGTTCGAGCTGTTTCCAGTGATGCGCAGCGCCTCCATCGTCCGCGCCTGGGCCGGCATCGAGGCCAAGATGAAGGACGATATTCCGGTATTCGGTCCGAGCAGCCGTCACAAGGGCCTCTATCACCAGTTCGGCTTCTCGCTGCACGGCTTCCAACTCGGCCCCGGCGCCGGCGCCGTGATGGCCGAGCTGATCGTCAGCGGCGGCACCCAGACCCGGATCAGCGATCTCGGCATCGACCGCTTCCATCCTTCCACGCTCCAGGGATGAGGTGTTGTCGAATCCGATCAGTTGCTCCGAACTCGCTCAATCTCTCCCGCTTGCGGAGAGGTCGGCGCGTCCGGGCGATGCGAAGCATCGTCCCGCGCGCCGGGTGAGGGCTTCCTCCTCTGGGGGAGTGCCCCATTGTGGCGACACCCTCTCCCCGACCCTCTCCCGCAAGCGGGAGAGGGGGCTCACCGGCTTCGCCAATTCAGACTTACTGAATATCGTCACGCTCTAGCATCAAGAGGACATCATGAGCATCACCCGCAGCATCCGTACGCCCATCATGCACCGCGCCGTCGAGGTCAACGGCTTCGTCTTCCTCGGCGGCACCATCGCCGACGACACCTCGGTCTCGATGGGCGAGCAGACCCGAAACATTCTGGGTAAGATCGCCGGCTATCTGAAGGAGGCGGGCACCGACAAGTCGCGCGTGGTCAGCGCCTCGATCTTCGTCACCGATCTATCCAAGAAGAAGGAGATGGATGCGGCCTGGACCGAGTTCTTCGGCGACAATCTGCCGACCCGCGCCACCGTCGGCGTTGCCGATCTCGGCGGCGGCGCGCTGATCGAGGTCGTGGTCACCGCGCTGAAGGGCTGATCGCGCTTGCCAAAAGAGGGCGACAGCGCCTCTCACGCTGTCGCCTCATCGCGCCGTGCCTTGATATCGCCCTTCGAAGGGAATACTCAGAGGGCTCTCAAACAGGAAATTCGCAGCCATGGATTCGACCCCGACCGCAAAGCCCATCCGCCTTGCCCACGGGGATTTCCATGCCTGCTTCCATCATCCTGTCGAACCTGTCGCTGGCCACGCCTGACGGCCGTTCTCTTGTCTCCAACCTCGATCTGACATTCGCGGCCGAGCGGACCGGTCTCGTCGGCCGCAACGGCATCGGGAAGACGACGCTGCTTGCGTCGATCTCAGGGGAGCATCTTCCTCATTCCGGACGCGTTCTGGTCAATGGCAGCATTGGCTTGCTGCGCCAGGATGCGCAATTGCCCGCAGGGGCGAACGTGGTCGATCTGTTCGGCGTCGGGCCGGCGCTCGGGCTGCTGCGCCGTGCCGAGCGGGGCGACGCGTCGATCGACGATCTCGCCGCGATCGACTGGACGCTCGAAGCTCGGCTGGCGGCCGCGCTGGCGCGCCTCGGCTTCGATCTGTCTCCCGATACGGAGCTGTCGCGTCTGTCCGGCGGTCAGATCACGAGGGTCCGGCTGGCGGCCTTGATCTTCGCCGAACCGGACTTCCTGCTGCTGGACGAGCCCACCAACAATCTCGATCGGGCTGGACGCGAGGCCCTGACCGGTCTCCTGGCCGCGTGGCGCGGCGGTGCGATCGTGGTCAGCCATGATCGGAGCCTGCTCGAGACCATGGATGCGATCGTCGAGCTGACGTCGCTTGGGGCTGCGCGCTACGGCGGCAATTGGAGCAGGTTTCGCGAA
Source organism: Bradyrhizobium sp. WBOS08 (assembly GCF_024585125.1). Taxonomy (NCBI): domain Bacteria; kingdom Pseudomonadati; phylum Pseudomonadota; class Alphaproteobacteria; order Hyphomicrobiales; family Nitrobacteraceae; genus Bradyrhizobium; species Bradyrhizobium sp. WBOS08. Next base: position 3,798,441 of record NZ_CP028988.1, read on the forward strand.
CAGAAATCCGTCGAGCTTGCTGCCGTCAGGCACGATCTCGCGCACGCCGAGAAGCGCCTGTCCGAGATCGACGGGAAGGCGCAGCAGGCGGCGGAGAAGAAAGCGCGCAAGGACAGCGGCGGGCGAAACAAGCGCGCCAAGGGCGACATGCCGCGCATCCTGGCCGGCGCGCGGAAGGATCGCAGCGAGGATAGTGGCGGCAAGACGGCGCAAATCGCCGAGCGGCAGCGCGCGGAAGCGCTTGAGGCCGCCGCCGCGGCGCGCCGGCGCATCGAGATTCTTCAGCCGCTCTCCGTCAAGTTGCCCGCGACCGGCCTGCCGGCGGGCAGGGAGGTGCTTTGGCTCGACGGCGTCAGCGCCGGCTACCGACCTGAGCAGCCGGTCCTGCGCGATCTCTCGTTCGCTGTCGTTGGGCCAGAGCGTGTCGCGCTGGTCGGGCCCAACGGCTCCGGCAAGACGACGCTGCTGAAACTCATCGCGGGCGAGCTGCGCCCGCTCTCGGGGATCGTGCGGGTCAGGCCGGATTTCGCGCTGTTCGATCAGAAAGTCAGTCTGCTCGACCCGGGGCTCTCCATTCTGGATAATTTTCGCCGTCTCAACCCGAAGGCGGGCGCGAACGAGTGCCATGCCGCACTGGCCCGGTTCATGTTCCGCGCCGATGCCGCCTTGCAGGTCGTCGGAAGTTTGAGTGGCGGGCAGATGTTTCGCGCGGGCCTGGCCTGCGTGCTCGGCGGGCCGCGGCCGCCGTCGCTGCTGATCCTTGACGAGCCGACCAATCATCTCGACCTCGAATCCATCGAAGCCGTGGAAGCGGGCTTGCAGGCCTATGATGGCGCGCTGCTCGTCGTCAGCCATGACGAAGCGTTCCTGCAGGCGATCGCGATCACACGACGGATCGATGTCGCCGCCAGGGCGCTGCGCATCGATGGCGGAATCGTCTGATCCCGCTCGGCGGTCTGGATTTGTCAGTGATTCTCAAAAACCCGACGCCCTGCCCCCAGCGCGTCGGGTGGAAAAAATGAGTATCAATCCGTGATCTCAATGCGATTGTTGTGACGCGTGCCGCACCAATTTTCTACTCCGGGAAACTATCGCGTGGGAACCGGTCGTCCTCGCCAGAGCAGCGTCGCCGGCGATCGCGATCAGCACCTGGGCGAGAGAATCCTGGATCGGGGCTGGTGCCGGTGGCCGCTGGCTGGCTGGATCGCGACTTGTGTCATAGAGTGGCCCCGGGACGCATTCTTGCAGGATCTGGATCTTGCATGACCTGCACGATGTGATGGCCGCCGCAGGAGTGACAATCACATTCGTGTCTGTCTGCACGATGATCGATCGCTGCACCGCAATGGGGGAAACATGGCGACTGCAACTGACCCCGACCGGCAAGCGCAAGGCTATTTTCCGCGGTGGAAACTCAAGACCTCGGGCGTGATCATGCCGGAGGAGCGGTTGGCCTGGGGGCAGACCATTGTCTCCGGTCTCCAGCATTGCGTCGCGATGTCCGGCTCCACGATCATCGCCCCGCTGCTGATGGGGTTCGATCCCAACGTTGCGGTACTGTTCTCGGGTATCGGCACGCTGATCTTCTTCGTCATCGTCGCCGGGCGCGTGCCGAGCTATCTCGGTTCGAGCTTCGCGTTCATCGCCGTCGTCATCGCCGCCAGCGGCTATGCCGGGCAGGGGCCGAATCCCAATATTTCGGTCGCGCTCGGCGGCATCATCGGCGCCGGCGTCCTGTACGGGGTGATCGCGCTGATCGTGATGTGGTCGGGCGTCGGCTGGATCGAGCGCCTGATGCCGCCGGTCGTCACCGGCGCGGTGGTCGCCGCCATCGGCCTTAACCTCGCGCCCGTTGCGGTCAAGTCGGTGAGCGCCGGCGCCTTCGACACGGCCATCGGGCTCGCCACGGTTCTGATCATCGGCGTGGTGGCCGTTGCAGCTCCAGGCCTTTGGCGAAGGCTGCCGATCATCCTCGGGGCGATCGGCGGATATGTCTTGTATCTGCTGTTCGCGAACGGGCTCGGCTTCGGAAAGCCGATCGATTTCACGCAGCTTGCGGCCGCGTCGTGGCTCGGCCTGCCGAACTTCACCGCGCCGACGTTCCAGGCCGATGCCATCTTCTTGATCGCGCCGGTCGCGATCATCCTCGTCGCCGAGAACCTCGGCCATATCAAGGCCGTCGGCGCCATGACGGGCCGCAGTCTCGATGCCTATCTCGGCCGCGCCCTGTTCGCCGACAGCCTCGCGACGATCGTCGCCGCCTCCGGCGGCGGCACCGGCGTCACCACCTATGCCGAGAATATCGGCGTCATGGCGGCGACGAAGGTCTATTCGACCTTGCTGTTCGCCTTCGCGGCCCTCGTGTCTATCCTGCTCGGCTTCTCGCCGAAATTCGGCGCGCTGATCCTGTCGATCCCGGGTCCCGTCATCGGCGGCCTCTCGATCGTGCTGTTCGGACTGATCGCGGCGATGGCGGGCCGGATCTGGGTCGAGAACAAGGTCGACTTTGCAGATCCTGCAAACCTGATCACCGTCGCCGTGGCATTGACCGCGGGCGCAGGCGATCTCACGCTCAAGTTCGGCGCGTTCACGATCGGCGGGATCGGCACCGCAACCTTCGGCGCCATCATCCTTTATCAGATCCTGACGTCGCCACTCGCGCGCCGTGCGGAATGAAATGCGTGGTCGGGATGGAACAAAAAGCGCCTCCCGTCGATGATGAGGCATTCCGGAGAGAACCCATGCCGCAACCCGATCGCTCGACCTCGTTTCCCTCGCGCCTTGTCGGCCAATATGCGCTGGTGACCGGCGCCTCACAGGGCATCGGCCGCGCCGTCGCCGTCAGGTTCGCGCAGGAAGGTGCGACCGTCGCCATCAACTATTTCGAGAACGACGAGCGGGCGGAGGAGACGCTCGCCCTCGCGCGGGCAGCTTCGAGCGACCGCGGCCACGGCGAGCCCGATCATTGCATCGTCAGGGCCAATGTCGGCGACGAGCGGGACATTGCGGCGATGTTCGAGACGATCCTTTCGCGCTGGAAGCGTCTGGATTGTCTCGTCAACAACGCCGGCTTCCAGCAGGAATCGCCGAGCGAGGCGCTCGACGTCGAAACCTATCGCCGCATCATCGACGTCAACCTGAACGGCGCCGTGCTCTGCGCGCAGCAGGCACTTGCGCATTTCGTCAAGCGCGGCGGCGGCGGCAGCATCATCAACTGCTCCAGCGTGCACCAGATCATTCCGAAGCCCTTCTATCTCGCCTATTCGATCAGCAAGGGCGGCATGGCCAATTTGACGCGCACGCTGGCGCTCGAATTTGCCGGCCGCGGCATTCGCGTCAATGCCGTCGGGCCCGGCGCGATCGATACGCCGATCAATGCGGCCTGGACCGGCGACCCCGAAAAGCGCGGCGTCGTCACCAGCCACATTCCGATGGGGCGCGTCGGCACGCCGGAGGAGATCGCCGCCGTCTTCGCCTTCCTCGCCTCGGACGATGCGAGCTACATCACCGGACAGACCCTCTATGCGTGCGGAGGCCTGACATTGTACTCGGAATTCCGGGAGAATTGGGCAAGCTGAACGGCGGCTTCGAACCATCCGGGATGGCGATCGCGACCGGATAGAGGTCTGCGGCGCCATGTGCTATCGACCGTCGACGAAGCGACCGCTATTGCGAGCGCCGACACATGAAGGGCTCGTGACCGCAACCATCAACATCAACGCCTACAGTGACGCACTGGTGGTCCTCGGGACCGCCGGCGTCGTGGTGCCAATCGTCCGCCATTGGGGCATCAATCCCGTGCTGGGCTACCTCGGCGCCGGCGCCATACTCGGTCCGCTCGGGCTCGGCTCGCTGGTTCGTGAAATCCCGTTCCTGTACTGGTTTACGGTGACGGACGCGCAGAACGTCGAGGGTATCGCCAATCTCGGCATCGTCTTCCTGCTCTTCCTGATCGGCCTCGAGCTGTCTTTCCGGCGGCTCGTCACGATGCGGCGTCTGGTGTTCGGGCTCGGTGGCCTGCAGGTGCTGGTGACGTCCGCGATGATTTCCGGCGTGGCGCTTCTCTTCGGGCAGAGCTCCGATATGGCCGTCGTCCTCGGCGCCAGCCTTGCGCTGTCCTCGACCGCGATCGTGCTCGAGCTTCTGTCCGGTGAGAAGCGGCTTGCGACCACGACCGGGCGCGCCAGCTTCGCGGTGCTGATTGCCCAGGATCTCGCGGTGGTTCCCATTCTGGTTTTCGTCTCGGTGCTGGGCGCAGACAGCGGCGGCTCCGTCCTGGCGCACATCTCCAGCGCGATCCTGAAGGCCGCGCTGGCGGTCACTGTCCTCATCCTGCTCGGACGGCTGCTGATGCGTCCGCTGTTCCAGATGGTTGCGGGCACCCATTCGACCGAGTTGTTTGTCGCCGCGACCTTGTTCGTCATCGTCGGTGCGGGACTGGCCGCGCACCAGGCCGGCCTGTCGATGGCGCTCGGAGCCTTCGTTGCAGGACTGATGCTGGCGGAAACGGAGTATGGCAAGGCCATCGAGGCCACCGTCGAGCCGTTCAAGGGCCTGCTGCTTGGCATCTTCTTCTTCACCGTCGGCATGGCCATCGACTTTCGCGTGTTCTTGCGCGAGCCGGGTTGGCTGCTGGCCGCCGTTGTCGGTATTCTCGTCGGCAAGGCGATCGTGCTCATCGCCCTCGGCCGCCTCTTCAGGCTGTCATGGCCGGCAGCGATCGAGATCGGATTTCTGCTCAGTCCAGTCGGCGAATTCGCCTTCGTCAGCATCGGAATGGCCGCGGCCGGAGGCATGATCGAGCCCCGCGTGTCGAGCTTCGCCGTGGCCGTCACCGCTGTGACGATGGCGTTGACGCCGCTTCTGGGCATGCTCGGGCGACGATTGGCCGCGAGGCTGAGCAGCGAACGCACGCCCGATCCTGAACTGGCGGTTCGCCCGCCCGGCGACCGGGCGCAGGCGATCGTGATCGGCCATGGTCGCGTCGGCAAGGTCGTCTGTTCGCTGCTGACCGGCCACGGCCTGAACTACATCGCGGTTGATCACGAGGCGGTCGCCGTGGCACGCGATCGCCGCGACGGCCACAAGGTCTATTTCGGCGATGCGACGGAGCCGGGCTTCCTCGAAGCTTGCGGCCTGATGCAGACGACCGGCGTGATCATCACCATCCAGTCGCGGCCGGCGATCGATGCCGTCGTCGAGCGAATCCGCGCGGTGCGCCCGGACGTGCTGATCGTCTCACGCGCGCGGGACGCCGAGCATGCCCGCCACCTCTACGCGATCGGCGCAACCGATGCGGTGCCCGAAACCATCGAAGCGAGCCTGCAGCTTTCCGAAGCCGCGCTGGTCGGCCTCGGCGTTGCGGTCGGGCATGCGATCGCCTCGGTGCACGAGAAGCGGGACGAATTCCGGCAGACGTTGCAGCAGGCCGCGCGCAAGGCGGACCCGGACGGATCCCGCCCATCGGCCATCGCAGGCCGCCACGATCGGCGGCGTTGATCTGGCAACACCGTATCGCGCAGACTACATAGGGGCCATGTCAAACCCGCCGCTCCAGCACTTCATCGACCGGCACGAAAGACTGTTCGTGCTGACCGGCGCCGGCTGCAGCACCAATTCGGGCATTCCTGATTATCGCGACAGCCACGGCAATTGGAAGCGGACCCAGCCGGTCAACTTCCAGTCTTTCATGTCGGACGAGCAGACACGGCAGCGCTATTGGGCGCGCAGCCTGATCGGCTGGCGGCGGTTCGGTCAGGCCAGGCCGAACGATGCGCATCACGCGCTGGCCCGGCTCGAGGCGAACGGGCGCTGCGGGATGCTGCTGACCCAGAACGTCGACCGGCTGCATCAATCCGCCGGCCACCGCCAGGTGATCGACCTGCACGGCCGGCTCGATCTGGTTCGCTGCATGGGCTGCGGCCGCAAGACGCCGCGGAGCGAATTTCAGGATGCGCTCGGCCGCGCCAATGCGCAATGGCTGACGCTCGATGCGGCCGATGCTCCCGATGGCGACGCCGATCTGGAGCATGAGGATTTCTCGTCCTTCCAGGTGCCTGCTTGCGAAGCCTGCGGCGGCATTCTCAAGCCCGACGTCGTGTTCTTCGGCGAGAACGTGCCGCGCGACGTGGTGGCGACAGCGCAGGATCACCTGGCGCAGGCCGACGCCATGCTCATCGTCGGCTCGTCGCTGATGGTCTATTCCGGCTTTCGCTTCGTGCAGGCTGCAGCGCAGCGCAACATTCCGATCGCGGCCATCAATCTCGGCCGCACCCGCGCCGATGATCTGCTGACGCTCAAGGTCGAGGAGCGCTGCGAGACGGCGCTTGCATTCCTGCTCTGATCTCACGCGCGGCGAACACGCCTTGCCTATTGCATAGGTGCCGCGCAAAATAGCCGGGCGCGCGTTCCTGCATGCCTCATGGCACGGGAATTGCTGCGTTTTCGCTCGCAATCTTTGACGACCAGCACGGAGAATTTGGAATGCTTGAGGGAGCCGAGGTGCGGCTTGCCGTCGATATCGGTGGGACGTTCACGGATATCGTGCTGGACGTGGGTCACGACCGCAAGACACGCAAGCTGCTGACGACGCCGCAGCGGCCTGAGCAGGCGGTGCTCGACGGCATGCGTCTCATTCTCGCCGATGCGCGTGCCCATATCAGCGACATCGATGTCTTCATTCACGGCACCACGCTGGCGACCAATGCGATCATCGAGCGCCGCGGTGCCAAGACCGCGTTGATCGCGACCGAAGGCTTTCGCGACGTGCTCGATATCGGCACCGAGAGCCGCTACGACCAGTACGACCTCAGCATCGACAAGCCGAGGCCGCTGGCGCCGCGATCCCTCCGCTTCACCGTGCCCGAGCGCGTCGACGCCCACGGCACCGTCCGCCTCGCGCTCGACGAAGCTTCGGTGCGCGCGCTCGCCCCGAAATTGCGCGAGCTCGGCGTCGAGAGCATCGCGATCGCCTTCCTGCACTCCTACGCCAATCCCGAGCACGAGCGGCGTGCCGCCGCGATCCTGGCCGAGGAGATGCCCGGCGTCTCCGTCACCGTGTCCTCCGCCGTCTGTCCCGAGATCCGCGAGTATGAGCGCACGTCGACTGCGGTCGCGAATGCCTATGTGCAACCCCTGATCGACGGCTATCTCGCCCGTATGGCCGACGCCTTGCAGGTCGAGCAGTTCCGCGGCGCGATCTACCTCGTCACCTCCGGTGGCGGCGTCACGTCGATCGAGACCGCGCGGCGCTTTCCGGTGCGCCTCGTCGAATCCGGCCCGGCCGGCGGCGCGATCTTCGCGGCGCAGATCGCGGCAAGGCTCGGCGAGAGCAAGGTTCTGTCCTTCGACATGGGCGGCACCACCGCAAAGATCTGCCTGATCGAGAAGTACCAGCCCGAGACGTCGCGCGTGTTCGAGGTCGATCGCGCCGCGCGCTTTCTCAAGGGCTCCGGTCTGCCGGTGCGCATTCCCGTGATCGAGATGGTCGAGATCGGCGCCGGCGGCGGTTCGATCGCCCATGTCGATGCCATGAAGCGCGTCACTATCGGCCCGGAGAGCGCCTCGTCGGAGCCTGGCCCCGCCTGTTACGGCCGTGGCGGCCAGCGTCCGGCGGTGACGGATGCGGATGTTGCGCTGGGCATGATCGATCCCGACGCGTTCGCGGCCGGCACCATCAAGCTCGACCCCGAGCTTTCGAAGCAGGCGCTGCTGCGCCATGTCGGCGAGCCGCTCGGCCTGTCCGCGGAAACCGCGGCCTATGCCGTGCACGAGGTCGTCTGCGAGAACATGGCGAGTGCGGCGCGCGTTCATGCGGTCGAGCGCGGCGAGATCGTCGGCCAGCACACGTTGATCGCCTTCGGCGGTGCTGCGCCGCTGCATGCGGCGCGTGTTGCCGAGAAGATCGGCGTCTCCCGGGTGATCGTGCCGTCGAATGCCGGCGTCGGCTCGGCCGTCGGCTTCCTGGCCGCGCCGATCGCCTATGAGCTGGTGCGCAGCCGCCATGTCCGGCTCGACGATTTCGACACCGAGGCGGTCTCCGAGCTGTTGCAGGAGATGGTGACCGAAGCGCGCGCTGGTCGAGCCTGGCGCGGCGGGTGCGCCGGTGCGCGAGCGTCGGGCCGCCTTCATGCGTTATGTCGGTCAGGGCCATGAGATCTCGGTCGAGCTGCCGAACCGGCGGCTGACGGTGACCGATCTCGCCGGCCTGCGCCGGAAGTTCGAGGCCGATTATGCGGCGATGTTCGAGCGGTCGATTCCGGGCGCCGCGATCGAGGTGCTGAGCTGGTCGGTGCTGGCGACCACGGAGGCGCGCAATCCGCCCGCAGTCGCAGCCGTCGCGCGCAAGCCGGCGGGCAAGGCCGTCGGCAGCCGGAAGTTCTTCGACGGCCGGGCAGGCGAGGTGATCGAGATTCCGCTCTATCGCCGCGAGGACATGGCGCCGGGCGCGACCATCGCAGGTCCGGCCGTGATCGCGGAGGACGAGACCTCCACCTTCGTCTCCACCAATTTTGACGCCCATATCGACGGTGCCGGCAGCATCGTCATGGAACGAAAGGCGGCCTGATCATGAGCAAGGCAAATGGCGCGAGCCTGATCGACCTTCAGATCATGTGGCACCGGCTGATCGCCGTGGTCGAGGAGCAGGCCCAGGTGCTGCTCCGCACCGCCTTCAGCCCGATCGTGCGCGAATGCGGCGACCTCTCGGCCGGCGTGTTCGATCTCGAGGGCCGCATGCTGGCGCAGGCGGTGACCGGCACGCCCGGCCACGTCAACTCGATGGCGGAATCGGTCAAGCACTTCATCGCCCACTTCCCGATCGAGACGATGAAGGAGGGCGATGCCTATATCACCAACGATCCCTGGATGGGGACCGGCCATCTCAACGACTTCGTCGTCACCACGCCCTGCTTCAAGGACGGCAAGCCGGTGGCGCTGTTCTCCTGCACCAGCCATCTCATGGACATCGGCGGCATCGGCTTCGGCCCCGATGCCACCGACGTGTTCATGGAGGGGCTCTACATTCCCATGCTGAAGCTGATCGACCAGGGCGTCGTCAACGAGACGCTGATGGCGATGATCCGCACCAACACGCGGCTGCCGATCGACACCGAGGGCGACACCTATTCGCTCGCCGGCTGCAACGACGTCGGCTGCGAGCGCCTTGTCGAGATGATGACCGAGTTCGGCATCGACACGCTCGACGAGCTCGGCGACTATATCTGCGATCGCTCGCGCGAGGCCGTGCTGGCCGAGATCGCGAAGCTGCCGAAGGGCAGCTGGCGCAACACCATGGTGGTCGACGGCTATGATGCCCCGGTGACGCTGGCGGCGACGCTGACGATCTCGGATGCGGGCATCCACGTCGATTTCGACGGTACATCCGCGGCTTCGAAGTTCGGCATCAACGTGCCGTTGTCCTATACCACCGCCTACACGGTGTTCGGCCTTGGCTGCGTGGTCGCCTCGCAGATTCCGAACAATGCCGGCTCGCTTTCGCCGCTGACGGTGTCGGCGCCGGCGGGTGCGATCCTCAATGCGCCCAAGCCCGCGCCGGTCGCCTCGCGCCACATCATCGGCCAGATGCTGCCCGACGTGGTGTTCGGCTGCCTGCGCCAGATCATTCCGGAGCGCGTGCCGGCGGAAGGCACCTCGTGCCTGTGGAATCTCAACGTTCGCGGCCAGACGCGCAGCGGCGTCGGCGGCAATTACGGGTTCTCGATGGCGGTGACCTCCAATGGCGGCACCGGTGCGCGCTTCGGCAAGGACGGATTGTCGGCGACCGCTTATCCCAGCGGCGTGCGCGGCACCCCGGTCGAGATCGCGGAGACGCAGACGCCGCTGATCTTCTGGCGCAAGGAGCTGCGCCCGGATTCCGGCGGGGCGGGGCGCACCCGCGGCGGTCTCGGTCAGATCATCGAGGTCGGCAGCGGCGTCGACGCGCCGTTCGACATCCTGGCGGCATTCGACCGCATCGATCATCCGCCGCGCGGACGCGACGGCGGCAAGAACGGCGAGGCCGGCTATGTCGGCCTCAAGTCCGGCAAGAAGCTGCGCGGCAAGGGCTTCCAGCAGGTGCCGCCGGACGATCGCCTCGTGGTGCTGACGCCCGGCGGCGCCGGGATCGGCGATCCCGCAACGCGCGAGCGAGCGGCGGTCAAGGACGATATCGAAAGCGGGCTCGTGTCCGCCGCGAATGCGGCTGCAGTTTATGGGTACGCGCGCTGACGTGTCAGCGCGCTTGGATCAACGGAGGGGTGCAATGATCACGCGACGGAACTTCACCGCGGGCGCAGCGACGCTGCTCGCCGCAGGCCACATCTCGACCCGGGCACGGGCGGCGACGACGAGCTGGGACATGTCGACGGTCTGGCCCGACGGCAATTTCCACACCCAGAACGCGATGGCCTTCGCCGAAGAGGTGAAGAAGCAGACGGGCGGCGCGGTCGCGATCACCGTGAAGGCCGGCGGCCAGCTCGGCTTCAAGGGGCCCGAGCATTTGCGCGCCGTGCGCGACGGTCTGGTGCCGCTCGCCGACGTCCTCAACATCCAGCAGGTCGGCGACGAGCCCTTCATGGGCGTCGAGAGCATCCCGTTCCTGTGCGGCTCGGTGGATGAGCTCAAGGTGCTGCACAAATACGTGCGGCCCGAATACGAGAAGATCGCCGCGCGCAACAACCAGAAGATCCTCTACATCGTGCCGTGGCCGACGCAATATCTGCACCTCAAGGCCAAGGTCACCGACGTCGAGGGCCTGAAGAACATCAAGATCCGCGTGCCCGACAAGAATGCGGTCGACATGCTGAATGCGATCGGCATGGCGGCGGTGATGATCCCCTGGGGCGAAACCATTCCCGCGCTGGCCTCCGGCGCGGTTGCCGGCGTCTCCACCTCGTCGGTGTCGGGCGTCGACGGCAAGTTCTGGGAATTCCTCAAATACGTCTACCCGACCAACCACGTCTGGTCGTCGCAGATGCTCACCGTCAATCTCGATTCCTGGAAGGCGCTTCCCGCTGATCAGCAGAAGCTCGTCGCCGACATCGCCGCGAAGATGGAGCCGGGCTTCTGGGCGAACTCGCTCAAGGCCGACGTCGACAGCCTCAACCGCCTGAAGGAAGGCGGCATGGAGGTGGTGCCGGTCTCGAACGTGATGATGACGGACATCCGCGCCAAGACCGCGCCGCAGCTCGATGCCTTCCTCAAGCGCGTGCCGGCGGCCGACAAGCCGGTGCGGGCCTATCTCGCCGACATGAAGCGCGGCTGAGGGCGGAGGCGTGGTGAGCGTTTCGTCCGAAGCACCGCAGAGCCTCAACGCAGCGGCACCAGCGCCGCTGCGCATCCTGCTCGACGGCATCGACCGCCTCGGCCGGCTCGACGGCTGGATCGGCGGCTTCTGCCTGTTGATGCTGACCCTGCTGATGCTGTGCGAGGTCGCCACCCGTTTCCTGTCGAACTTCCTGCCGTTCTTCCCGCCGAGCATCTCGATCGCGTGGGAATATTCGTCCTATCTGATGGCGGCGTCGTTCACCTTCGGCGCGGCCATGACCTTGCGTGTCGGCGGGCACATCCGCGTCGTGCTGCTGCTGAAGAACGTACCGGTGCCGGTGCAGCGCGCGCTCGAGATCCTCTCTGCCGCGGCCGGCTTCGCCTTCATGGCGTTCCTGACCTCGGCCATGGCGAAGTTCGCCTTTGCCGCCTACACGCGCGGCCAGGTCTCGACTTCCAGCGATACGCCGCTGTGGTTTCCGGAAGCCGTCGTCACCTTCGGCATGCTGCTGCTCACGCTCCAGTTCCTGGCGCGCGCGATCCAGGCCGCGCTGGGGCTGCCGCTGGAGGATCATCGCATGAAGGCCTCGCCCGTCGAATGACCGCTTTGCTCCTTCCCGGATCCAAGATCGCATGACCATCGAAGTCGTTGCCCTGTTCGCGATCTTGTTTGCGCTGCTGGCCTGCGGCGTCTGGATCGGCCTGACGCTCGCGCTCACCGCGACGCTGCTGCTCGCGACGTTCCGTTCGATCCCGCTCGACAAGCTGCTGCCGCAATACGCCTGGAACATCCTGACCACGCAGGAGCTGCTGGCGCTGCCGCTGTTCATCCTGATGGGCGAATTGTTGTTTCGCACCCGCCTGTCGCGCTCGCTGTTCCAGGGGCTGGCGCCATGGGCCGGTCTGCTGCCCGGCCGCCTGCTGCATGTCAACGTGATCGGCTGCACCATCTTTGCGGCGATCTCCGGCTCCTCGGCTGCGACCACGCAGGTGATCGGCCGCATGTCGCTCAACGAGCTCTTGCGCCGCGGCTATTCGCGCGACATCGCGATCGGCTCGCTCGCCGGCGCCGGCACGCTCGGCTTCCTGATTCCGCCCTCCAACATCATGATCATTTACGGCGTGCTCGGCGACGTCTCGATCCTGAAGCTGTTCACGGCCGGCGTGCTGCCGGGCTTCCTGCTCGCCGCCACCTTCATGGCCTGGGTGATGCTGCACACCAGTCTCAATCGCAAGATGGTGCCGGACACCGAGGCCAGGCTTTCGCAGGTGCCCTGGAGCGAGCGCTTCGCGGCGTTGAAGGATCTCGCGCCGGCGCTGTTCCTGATCGCCTGCGTGCTCGGCTCGATGTATGGCGGGCTCGCCACGCCGTCGGAAGCCGCCGCCGTCGGCGTGCTCGGCGCGGCGCTGGTGGCCTGGGCGCAGGGCGCGATGTCGCATCAAGTGATGCGCGACGTCTTGATCGGCTCGGTCGTGACCTGCTCGATGATCGCGCTGATCGTGCTCGGTGCCTCCATTCTCGGCAATGCCGCAGCTTTCCTCGGCATTCCGCAGGCGGTCGCCGCCTTCGTCAAGGGGCTTGGCCTGTCGCCCTTCATGCTGATCGTGGTGCTGATCGCCTTCTATCTCGTTCTCGGCTGCTTCCTCGACGGCTTCTCGATGATCGTGATGACGCTCCCGATCGTGCTGCCGATCGTCAAGGGCGCCGGCTTCGACGAGGTCTGGTTCGGCGTATTCCTCGTGCTCGCCGTCGAGATGGCGCAGATCACGCCGCCTGTCGGCTTCAACCTGTTCGTGATCCAGGGCCTGACCGACGACGGCCTCGGCTACATCGCGCGGGTCACGATGCCGTACCTGATGATCATGATCGGCTTCGTGCTGCTGCTGACGCTGTGGCCCGGCATCGTCACGATCCTGCCGCGGGTGCTGTACGGGTGAATTGCAGTGCAATCGCATTTGAGGAAAAGCGTGGCGGGAATTTCGTCTGTGGCCACCCTTCGAGACGCCCGCCTGCGGCGGGCCCTCAGGATGAGGACGGAGTACGCGATCGCAGTTTCACCGGGCAAGAGTGCCGCTTAGCCTCACCCTGAGGAGACCGCATAGCGGTCGTCTCGAAGGGCGAGGCGCGTGCGCAGGCGCCGCCAAACGCCATGTGCGATGACCGTGGCCGGAATTGGCCCGTCCTACCCACCATCCGTTGTGGTGCCCGACGGGCGAAACACGCCAGTGCTGGGTCCAGAGCTAGCAGCAAAAATATTCGAATTTACAGAAGTTCGGTTTTGCCGTACAAGCCGGGACATCCCGCCCGCCACGAGGGGCGTTTCGCGATCGTCACGAGACGCGGGCCGGGATGCGGTGGCCGCGACGGCGTCGGCGCGCGATGGTGGCTTGCAGGGCGGGAAACCGTGAGCAGCGGCAGGCGCGATACGACACGGCGCTGACAGCGTCCTTGTTCGGTCTCGGCAGTGAGCGCACGCCAGCTGTCGGGAAGGCGGACGGGGATGTGCGCGGACGGAGAAGTCGTGTGGTCCTGACGCCCGGGGTTCTGGCGTCAAGTCTTGCGGTGATGTGGCGGCCGACCGGCGCGCGCATCGACCAGCCGCAAGGCGACGGGGGCAATAGTGCAACGCTCCCCGAGGAGAGCACGAAGGACACCGTGAAAACCATCGCGCAGGGAAGGCCGGGCGACCGGCATCACCTGTCGTCCACCCCGTGCGCGTTTTTCGCACACGCGGGACTTCGGGTGCCAGGCGGCGCCCGGCCTTCCCTGCGCCCTTGCTTTCGAAGAGGGCGGAAGAAGACAGCATAGCTCGGGCGAAACGCGCCGCGAGGATGAGCAGTCATGTCCATCGCCATAAATCGGTCGCGTGCCCCGGACGCGGCGCCTCTTCGACGGTGCGCTGCAGAGCCGGGGCCCATGTCGCAGAGCGCGATCATCGGAAAGATGGATCCCGGCTCTGTGCCGCAACGTGAAGAACGTTGCAGCGCGTCCGGGACACGAGAGACGCGTGCTAAGGCAATGTCATCTCCCCACGGAGTCCCAGTTCATCCTCACGACTCTCCCGCGCGTGCTGGACGGCTAGCTGCGAACGAGAAGCGGCTGCAATGTTGGTGCGATCAGAGTTGCGACGCGCGATCGGGAACGCGCGTGACAATGCGAGATCATCTTGACCATCCAGCGGTTGCTGCCGTTCTGCGGCTTCGCGCATTGGATGCGTTTTTGCCGAAAACCGTGCTTCAAAAGCGATTTCATCGAGCGGATCGTTGCTCTGCATTTAGGCAAATTAAATCCTTCGGCGCTTACTTGAAGTTTACAGGTTCGATTTTTGCGAATGCCATTTTGGAGGCTCCCATGCGGACCAATCTTCCGGTCACGGCCATCGAATATCCAATTACCGACGAAACCCTCATCGTCTCTCACACCGATACGAAAGGGAAGCTGACCTACTTCAACGACCAGTTCGTCGAAGCCTCCGGATTTTCTGAAGCCGAGTTGATGGGGCAGCCTCACAACATTATCCGCCATCCGGATATGCCGTCCGCGGCCTTCGAAAATCTGTGGGCCACGCTCCAGCAGGGCAAGCCTTGGTCGGGCGCCGTGAAGAACCGGCGCAAGAACGGCGACTTCTACTGGGTGTTGGCGACCGCCTCTCCCATTCGGCAGAACGGACAGATCGTCGGATACAGCTCCATCCGCACCAAGCTGCCCGCCGACCAGCGCGCCGAGGCGGAGCAGGTGTATGCGATGATCCGCGAGAACAAGCCGCACGATTACAGGCTGGATGCCGGCATGCTTCGCCGGCGTTCCCTTCTCGATCGATTGGACATCTTCACCGGCACGCTCAACGCGCGCCTGGTTACGCTCGTCACCATCCTCTCGCTGTTTCTGCTGGCGATCGGCGTCATGGGCCTGCAGGGCACGCGGCAGAGCAATTCGCGGCTGAAATCGATCTACGAAGACCGTGCGGTGCCGCTGGCACAGCTCTTTGAGATCAATGACCGGATGAGAGACAACACAGTGCTGCTGTTCGAGGCGGCCGCCAACGGGCGGGCTGGAAAGCCGGTCGAGGAGATTGCAGCCAAGGTCAATGCCAACCTGGAGAAGGTCGGAAAGTCCTGGGCCGAATACATGGCGACCTATCTGACGCCGGAGGAAAAGAGCGTCGCCGACAGCTTCACGCCCAAGCGCGTGAATTACGTCGAGCAAGGCCTGAAGCCGGCGCTGACGCTCTCGGCCGAGCGCAAGTATGATGAGCTCGCTATTCTGCTGGCCGGACGGGCGCGCGAACTGTACCAGGCGGCGAAGGCCGACCTCGACAGGCTTGTGGCGATCCAGGTCAGGGAAGCCAAGGCGGAATACGATGTGGCCGAGTACGAATATGGCTGGCTGGTCGGCACTGCGCTTGCGCTCCTGGTGGCGAGCATCGCCTTGGGCGTCCTCGTCAGCCGGCAAACCATCCGTGCCATCGTCCGCCCGCTTCAGCGCCTGAACGATGCCATGCTCAGCATCAACCAGGGCAAGCTCGACAACCGCATCGTCGTCGAGCGAGACGACGAGCTCGGCGTGGCACTTCGAAACCTGCAGACGTTGCAGGCCATCGTTCGATTTGATCGCGACGAGCTGAAGGCGACCGAGAAGCGGGCGGCTACCCAGCGCAAGATAGAGATGAACAAGCTCGCCGGCAGTTTCGAAAGCGCGGTGGGCGAGATCATCGAGACCGTCTCGTCGGCCTCGACGGAGCTGGAGGCCTCGGCGAACACGCTGACCTCGACCGCGGAGCACGGAGAGAAGCTCGCAACGATGGTCGCGGCGGCTTCCGAGGAAGCCTCCACCAACGTACAATCCGTCGCGAGCGCGACGGAGGAGCTGTCATCCTCCGTCAACGAGATCGGCCGGCAGGTCCAGGAATCCGCGCGGATGGCCAATGAAGCGGTCGAGCAGGCCCGCCTCACCGATCAAAAGATCGGTGAGCTCTCCAAGGCCGCGGCGCGGATCGGAGACGTCGTCGAGCTCATCACCACGATCGCAGGCCAGACCAACCTGCTCGCCTTGAACGCGACGATCGAGGCCGCGCAGGCCGGCGAAGCCGGCCGCGGCTTTGCCGTGGTCGCTTCCGAGGTCAAGGCCCTGGCCGAGCAGACCGCCAAGGCCACCGGCGAGATCTCCCAGCAGATTTCCGGCATTCAGGGCGCGACCCAGGACTCGGTCAACGCCATCAAGACGATCGGAAGCACGATCAAGTCGCTGTCGGAGATCTCGTCGACCATCGCGGCGGCGGTCGAGGAGCAGGGCGCGGCGACCCAGGAGATCGCGCGCAACGTCCAGCAGGCTGCGCAAGGCACGCACCAGGTCTCGTCGAACATCGCCGACGTCCAGCGTGGAGCGACCGAAACCGGCTCGGCCTCCACGCAGGTGCTCAGCGCGGCGCAAGCGCTTTCAACCGACAGCAATCGGTTGCGAACGGAGGTCGGCCGCTTTCTCGACAGCGTCCGCGCCGCTTGAACGAACGCCGCTCTTCCCGGCCGCCGGGAAAAGCGGCGATCTCGAAGAAATCGTTGTCCCCGCCTCGTGGGGACAACGATCAGATCGGCATGGCCATGCGGCGTTCGATCGGATTATGCCGCCGCCTTCTTGCGCGCCAGCTCGGCCTTGTACAGCTCGAACTCCTCGGCGATCGCCTTTGCGACCGAGGGGCGCTGGCGCAGGCGCTCGTAATAGGCCTTCACGTTCGGCCATTTCGCCAGCTCGATCGGCGGCGTCGCCATGGTCCAGTTGATGATGGTGACGAGATAGGCGTCAGCCACGCTGAAATGATCGAGCAGGAAGTCGCGCCCCTTCAGGTAATTGTCGAGATAGTCGAGCCGCGACAGGTTCTTCTCCAGGGCATAGGCCTTGGCGTCCTGCGGCGCCTTGCGGTCGAGCAGGGTGACGAAGAGACCCTTGTGCAACTCGGTGCCGACGAAGCAAAGCCATTGATGCAGCCGCGTGCGCTCGATGCCGGCGCTCGCGCCGAGGCCGGATTGCGGGAAGCGGTCGGCGACGTATTGCAGGATCGCCGCATTCTCGGTCAGCACCAGACCCTCGTCGGTGCGCAGTGTCGGCACCAGGCCGATCGGATTGACGGCACGGAAGTCGGAGCCGTCGCTCAGCACGGTCTTGGTCGGCGGGTCGACCTCGAGATAGTTCGCCTGGGCGCCGGCTTCGTACAGCGCGACGCGCGTCGCCATCGAGCAGGCGAGCGGCGAGAAATAGAGATCCATCTGTAGCCTCCTTGGGCAATTCTTGAGGTTTCGCTCAACCTGGCCAGATTGATTTTTGTACCATCTTGCATAATATATGGTTGGTCAAGGATTATTTTGCGAGATGGTACAAAAATCAGAGCCGCCGATTGCGGCCAACAAGCCGAAGCGCCGCGGCCGTCCGCGCGCTTACGAGCCCGATGTCGCGCTCGGCAAGGCGCTGGACCTGTTCCGCAGGCAAGGTTTTGCCGCCACCTCGCTCGACGAATTGAGCGAAGCGACCGGCATGAACCGCCCGAGCCTCTATGGCGCCTTCGGCGACAAGCGGGAGCTCTACATCAAGAGTTATCAGCGCTACCGCGAGGAAGCGCGGACATCCATGGCCGCGATCTTTCGCGAGGAAATGCCGGTGCGCCAGCGGCTGGAGCGCATCTTCGCTTCGGCGCTGAACATCTATCTGTCCGGCGAGACCGGCCCGCGCGGCTGCTTCACGGTGGTGACGGCGGCGTCGGAAGCCGTCGGCGATCCCGAGATCCGCGCCATGGTGCTCGACGGGCTCAGCGAGCTCGACAAGGCCTTTGCGAGCTGCTTCCGCCGCGCCAAGGAGAAGGGCGAGCTGCCGGAAAATGCCGATCCGCTCGTGCTGGCACAGATCGCATCAGCCACCGTCCACAGCATCGCCATCCGCTCCCGCGCCCGCGTCCCGCGCAAGGAGCTGGAGGCCATCATCAAAGGCGCGATCGATCTGATGCTGGGCGCCAAGGCCTGAGCTGTCGTCCCGGGCAAGCGTAAGCGCAGATCCGGGACCCATACGCCGCAGCAGAAGTTTGGCGAGGACTCGGAGTTGAGTGGCTTCGGTACGACGAGCGCGCTAACGATGGATCACGCGCTATGGGTCCCCGCGTTCGCGAGGACGACAGCGAGATTGCTGCACGATCCCGTCCAGCTACGCCGCGCGGATCTGCGCGAGGAAGCGGTCCACCTCGTCCCGCAGCCGCTGCGACTGCTTCGACAGTTCGACCGCCGAACCCAGCACTTCCTCCGCCGCCGTGCCGGTGGCTGCGATGCCGTCGGTGACGCCCGCGATGTTCTGCGAGACCTCGCCGGTGCGGGCGGCCGCCTGCTGGACGTTCTGCGCGATCTCCTGCGTCGCCGTGCCTTGCTGGCCGACGGCAGCGGCAATCGCGGCGGAGATCTCGTCGACCTGCTGTATCGTCGCGCAGATCGACTGGATGCCATCGACCGCGCCCGATGTTTCGCCCTGCACTGCGGTGACCTGAGCGCCGATCTCCTCGGTCGCCTTCGCCGTCTGCGTCGCCAACGCCTTGACCTCGGACGCGACCACGGCAAAGCCGCGGCCGGCTTCGCCCGCGCGCGCCGCTTCGATCGTCGCGTTCAGCGCCAGCAGATTGGTCTGGCCGGCGATGCCGTTGATGAAGGAGACGACGTCGCCGATCTTCTGTGCGGCTTCCGCCAGGCTCTGCACGCGTGCATTCGACTGCCGACCGTCGCTGGCGGCCTTGCCGACCACCTCGGTCGCATGGGCGAGGCGGCGGCTGATCTCGGTCATGGACGAGGACAGCTCCTCCGCTGCGGCCGCGACGGTCTGCACATTCTCCGAAGCCAGCGCCGAGGCCGACGACACCGCGCGCGTCTGCTGCCGGGACTGCTCGACGATGGCCGACATCGAACGCGCGGTATGCTCCATCTCGACCGCAGCCGAGGACACCGTGGTGACGACGTCGCGGATGCTGGCCTCGAAATTGTCGGCAAGGGCGGCGAAGGTCCGCCGCTTCTCCGCTTCGGATTGCTCCTTGGCCTTCAGCTGCTCGGCCTGAAGCTCGTTGAAGCGCAGTGCATTGTCGCGGAACACCGCCACCGCCTTCACCATCGCGCCGACCTCGTCATTGGCCTTGCTGGCCGGAATGGCGACGTCGAGGTGTCCATCGGCCAGCTCGCGCATGACGGACGTGATGGAGATGATCGGACGCGAGATGCCGCGGGCAATGAGATAGCCGACGATCGCGGCCAGCACGAGGCCGAGCGCGGCGATGCCGATGGCGAGCAGCCAGGCGCGGTCGGCCGAAGCTTCGTAATCGGAATTGTCCATCACCAGCTCGACGGCGCCGAGCGGCTTTCCGGAGAAGTCCTTGATTGGCCCCAGCAGCGCCGCGACCGGGGTGTTGTCGAGCTTGGCCTGCCTCACGGTGAAGTCGCCAGCGGCGGCGCGGCCATAATCGGCCGCGTCGAAGAAGCTCTTGCCCTTCAGCGTGCCGCCGAACAATTTGAAGCCGGAGCCGTCGGCAAGGTGGAAGGCGACGTCGACGCGGCGATTCGCCTTGAAATCATCGAGGAAGGACTGGCCGAAGGTCAGGCCGAATTCGACCGTGCCGAGATGCTTGGCCCCCTGCGCGATCGGCACCACACCGCGGATGCCAAGCCCGGCGACTCCGCCTTCGAGCCCAACCACGACCTTATGCTCCTGATTGGCGAGCAGGACGGTCTTGCGGAAGCCGGAGAGGTCGTCGCCGAATTTCGCCGGCTGATGCACGCGCAGGAACGATGTCGCCGGCGCCACATGGAACTGGAACTGATCGACGCCGTATTCGGACTTGGTGGCGGCAAACACCGGTCCGAACAGGCCGACCAGGGCGTTACGGTCCTGTTTGGCCATCGCGTCCTGCGTCGCCGGCATCGCGGCCACGACGGCGCTCATGGCGGCGGCGCGGCGGGATTCCTCGGCAATGCGCGACTGAAGGGCATCATAATGGCTGCGCAGCTCGCGCTGATCGGCGCGGTCGATGATCCCGGCGATGATCCACATCGCCCCGACCACGGCAAACAGGGCCGTTGCCGCCGCCGTCACCGCCAGGGCAACCGTGATCCGCATCCTGAGGCCGAGGCTCGCGCGCATGTCCGACTCGTACGTTGACCGTTGGTTAAGAACGCATATCAAGTTCTCGCTAAGAGAGGGTGAACGGGATACCGGCGGAGCGCGGAGGTTGTGGGCCTAATATCCCCGCGCCCGGTCCACCACGTTCTCCAGCACACCGCCCGCCTCGAACCGCGCGATCTGCTCGGCGACATAGGCCGAGATCGCGTCCGCATCGGTGTCGGCTGCGTTGTGCGGCGTCAGCACCACCTTGGGGTGGATCCAGAACCGGCTATCCGCTGCGAGCGGCTCCTCCACGAAGACGTCGAGCGAGGCGGCGCCCAGCGTGCCGTCGTCGAGGCAGGCCAGGATGTCGGCTTCGTTCTGCAGGCCGCCGCGGCCGGCATTGATCAGCACGGGCGCGCCGAGCGGGCTGTTGCGGTTGAGCTTTGCGAAGGCGTCGCGGTTGAGGATGCCGTGCGTCTCCGGCGTCAGCGGCAGCAGGCAGACCAGGATGTCGGTCTTGCGCAGGAAGGCATCCATGCCTGCAGTACCATGGAAGCAGTCGACACCGTCGATCGTGCGCGGGCTGCGGCTCCAGCCGGCGACACGGAAGCCGAGCCGCCGCAGCACGTCGGCGGCGTCGGCACCCAGCGTTCCCAGCCCCATGACGCCGACCGTCACCGCGCTCGCCGGCCACTGATATTTCGGCTCCCAGCGCTTCTCGCGCTGTGATTGCCTGAGATAAAGCTCCTGGCGGTGGTGCATCAGCACGTGAAGCACGACATATTCGGTCATGCGGTTGGTGAGGTCGGGTACCGCGACGCGGACCAGCGGCACGTCAGGCAGGCTCTGGTCCGCCATCAGTGCGTCGACGCCGGCGCCGAGATTGAAGATCGCGCGCAGATTGGTGAAGGCGGCCAGATCGCCCGGCACCGGCTTCCATACCGCGGCATAGTGCACCTCGGCCGGATCGAGCCCGGCATCGGGCAGCAGCACCACGGGGCGACCATCGCAGACCGTGTCGAACCGGGCCTTCCAGCGCTCCGGCAGCCAGTTCTGCTGCGTGCTGTTGATCAGGACGGCCAGTGTGCCCATGGTCATTCGAAGTGCCTCGTCAAGGTTCCGCTGAAGAAGGCCCTCCTTGCCACGATCTGCCGGATTTTTCTTGCAAATTTTTTCCGCAGTGCTGTCGGAGCGGGGCATATTGGCGCGTCTTCAGAACAGACGAGGAAAGTGCCGCCCATGCTCTATGCCATCCTTTGCTATCACGATGAGGACTTCGTCGGCTCCTGGAGCAAGGAGCAGGACGAGGCCGTGATGAAGAAGCTCGCGGTGGTGCAGGAGAAGCTCACGAGCCAAGGTCGGCTCGGGCCCGTGGCGCGGCTGTTGCCCACCACGGCGGCGGCGACCTTGCGCAAGGAGGACCCGCCCTTGGTGCTCGACGGCCCCTATGCCGAGACCAAGGAGCAGCTGCTCGGCTTCTACATCGTCGATTGCAAGAATCTCGACGAGGCCCTCGACGTCGCGCGCGATCTCGGCGCCGCCAATCCCGGCGGTGCCTATGAGGTGCGCCCCGTCGGCGTATTCCGGCCCGGAGGAAACCTGACGTGAGCGAGGCCGACACCGCCTGGATCGAGACTGCGCTGACCTCGGCGCGACCCCAGGCGGTCGGCGCGCTGCTGCGCTATTTCCGCGACCTCGACACGGCCGAGGAGGCCTTCCAGAACGCGTGTCTGCGCGCGCTGAAGACTTGGCCGCAGAATGGTCCGCCGCGCGATCCTGCGGCCTGGCTGATCATGGTCGGCCGCAACGTCGCCATCGACGAGGTGCGGCGCACGCGCAGGCAGCAGCCGCTGCCGGAGGACGACCAGGCGATCTCCGATCTCGACGACGCCGAGGGCGCGCTGGCCGAGCGGCTCGACGGCTCGCACTACCGCGACGACATCCTGCGGCTGATGTTCATCTGCTGCCATCCGCAATTGCCGGCGACGCAGCAGATCGCGCTGGCGCTGCGCATCGTCTCGGGCCTGACCGTGAAGCAGATCGCGCGCGCCTTCCTGGTCTCGGAGGCGGCGATGGAGCAGCGCATCACCCGTGCCAAGGCGAAGGTCGCCGAGGCGGGGACGCCGTTCGAGGCGCCCGGCGCGGTCGAGCGCTCAGAGCGCCTCGCCGGCGTCGCGGCGATGATCTATTTGATCTTCAACGAGGGCTATTCGGCGAGCGGCGACACCGCCGAGATCAGAAAGCCGCTCTGCGAGGAGGCGATCCGGCTGGCTCGGCTGCTGCTGCGGCTGTTTCCGAGCGAGCCGGAGATCATGGGGCTGACCGCGCTCATCCTGCTGCAGCATGCGCGTAGCGCCGCGCGCTTCGCCGGGGATGGCACGCTGATCCTGCTCGACGATCAGGACCGTTCATTGTGGAACGGCACCATGATCGCGGAGGGACTTGCCTTGATCGACAAGGCGATGCGCCATCGCCGCAGCGGGCCCTACCAGATCCAGGCCGCGATCGCCGCGCTGCATGCCCGCGCGTCGGCACCGGAGGAGACCGACTGGGCGCAGATCGACCTGCTCTATGGCGCGCTCGAAGTCGTGCAGCCCTCTCCCGTGGTCACCCTCAACCGCGCGGTCGCGGTCTCCAAGGTGCGGGGGCCGCAAGCCGCGCTCGATCTGATCGAGCCGCTGGCTCCGAAGCTCGCCAATTACTTCCATTTCTACGGCGTGCGCGGCGCCTTCCTGATGCAGCTCGGCCGCAACGACGAAGCCCGCATTGCCTTCGACCGCGCCATTGCGCTGGCCAACACGTCGGCGGAAGCCGCCCATATCCGCATGCATCTCGATCGCCTGATCCGGGACAGCCAGCCGAAGGCGAAGGGGGCGTGAAGGCGAAGTGACGCGGCACGGTCGAAAATTCGTTTCGGCAATGTGTCGGCCCTTGCCATTCCCGTTCGTCCTAGGCCCGTATCCACGGAGCCCCCCATGTTAAAAGCCATTGCCATCATCGCCATCCTGCTCGTCGCCGGACTTGCGGGCATCCTCGTCTTCGCGCTGACAAAACCCGACACCCTCCGCGTCGAGCGCAGCCTCGCCGTGAAGGCGCCGGCCGGTGCGATCTATCTCGAGGTCGCCGATTTCCGCCGCTGGACCGGCTGGTCCCCCTATGAGAACCGCGACCCCGCCATGAAGCGCAGCTTCGGTGGAGCTGCGGAAGGCAAGGGCGCGACCTATGCCTGGGACGGCAACAACAATGTCGGCGCCGGCCGTATGGAGATCCTCGAGGCGAACGGGCCGTCCAAGCTTCGCATCAAGCTCGATTTCGAACGGCCGTTCGAGGGGCACAATACCGCCGAGTTCACCTTTGTGCCGCAAGGCGATGCCACTCTGGTCACATGGGCGATGTACGGTCCGGCCCCGTTCATATCCAAGATCATGCAAGTCTTCATCAACATGGACAGCATGATCGGCAAGGATTTCGAGACCGGTCTCGCCAGCCTGAAGCAGCTGACCGAGAAGCACTAAGCCTCACCGCAAACGAAGAGGAGAGAAACAATGCTCAATCCGTATCTGTTCTATCAAGACACTTGCGAAGCGGCGTTCAATCACTACGCCAAGGTTCTCGGCGGCAAGGTCGACGCGATGATGCGCTCGTCGGACGCGCCGCCGGACATGCCCGCGGCGCCCGGCCGCGAGAACATGATCATGCATGCACGGATGTCGCTGCCCGACGGCAGCGTGCTGATGGCGTCCGACGTGCCGCCGGAGCATTTCAGCAAGCCGCAAGGCTTTTCGATCTCGTTCACGGTCAAGGATCCCGCCGATGGCGAGCGCAAGTTCAACGCGCTCGCCGAGGGCGGCACCGTCACCATGCCGTTCAGCAAGACCTTCTGGGCCAAGGGCTTCGGCATGTGCGTCGACAAGTTCGGCATTCCCTGGATGGTGAATTGTCCGGAAGAAATGTGACGCCCGCGACCGCATGCCTGATCGGTCGAGCCGCGATCCCCTCTCTCCATCTCTGCGTGAGAGGGGACGCACGGGCCCGTCATGATCGAACCCGTCGTGATCTCGCTCAGCGGGTCGATCCGGTCACGTCTTCGTCCTGCCGCGGCTGAACACAGCGGGGGCAGATCACGAGCTTGGTGCTGAGCTGCCTGTCGTTCTCCGCTTCGATCTCGTCGTGAACCGCCCACCACGCCTCGGAGTATGGCTGCAAGGTGTCGAGCACACGTTGCCGCTCCTGATTGGGATCGCTTGCCGCGGGCGCGGGATTTGTGGCGCGCGGCTTCGCGATATGAGGGCGTCTGGCCCTCTTGTTCGGATCTTGGCCGAGGCCATCCCTTGCGATCGGACGACGCTCCTGCGCCGGCGCGACTGCACACCCCAGCAGCGCTGTGCAGAAAGTGAGCAAGATAAAGCCGTTTCGCATCAATGCCGGACCCAGATTTCGTCGCGCAATGCGCAAGCGCGCACAGGAAACTTGCACAGCGTCGGTCAAGTGGAACTTAAGGCAAACGAGTGGGCCGGCATGGCCGAGCAATGAACTCACGATTCGCATGACTTTGCGCGAGCAGTGAGGCCGCTTCGTGAAACCAGACGAACTGCATCGCACAACAATTGACGCAATATTGGGCTGTGATCTGCCCGTCAGAATCGCTATTGGTGATTCATAAAATCTAAAAAGCTGGGGTGGACGTCACTTGAAGGGGAGCGACCGATGGCGGCGGCGCTACAGATCAATTTTGCCCTATGGGGAATGCTTATCTGCGTCAGCATGAAGCTGGTGCCGGTGATTCAGACGCTTTATTGAAGGCAGCCCAAGCGTGATGGCGCAGAGACCCCGTGCGCACATGGGTGCGAGCACAGGGAACCTGCCGTATGGCCTTGGGCCAGCCCCGCCAATGCCTTTGATGTGACGCGGTTCACATAAGAGCTCATTCATGTCGCCTTCGTGCTTCTGGCGAATTCGTCAGCGGCAGCGCGGATAGATCGCGGCGAGATCACGGCCCTTGAGCAGAAGCAATCGCGAGCTGAGCCCGCCGCGGCGGCTGATCCAGTCGCGGACCGGGCCGGGATAGGCAGCAAGCACCGCGACCGATGCTTCCGGTTCGGCATAAAGGCGCCCGCGCCGGTCGACCGAACGCGCCGCATGGAAGCCGAGCACGGCACGCTTGGTGACGCAGATGCGCGCTTCCGGCACGACGCTCAGCACCAGTGTGCAGGCAGACAGGCAAGGGCCGTCGATCACCACGCGCTCACCGCTGTCGCGCACCTTCTCGAACAAATCGAGGAACGGCCCTACTTGTCCGCCCGGCGACTGGATGATGCGGATTTCAGCGGCGGCGGGCGTGATCGCAAGGAGTGCCGATGTGAGCATCAGGGCTTTGACGAAAGCGCGTCGCATGGAGCACTCCAACAGCTCGGTTTCGTAGTTTCGTAGGGTGGGCAAAGCGCAGCGTGCCCACCGCAGCGATGTGGTGGGCACGGCGCTCGCGCGCCTTTGCCCACCCTACAACTACAACATCTGTACCTACCCGTTCCGCCTCTGACCGCGCAGCGTCGGCAGGCCGATGCCGGCTGCATCGAAGCCGCCATCAACGGCCAAAATTTGGCCGGTGATGTAGCTCGCACTTGCCGAGCACAGGAAGTAGATCGCTTCCGCAAGCTCCTCCTCCAGGCCGTAGCGGTTGAGCGGAATCGCGTCATGATAGTCGGCGCGGATCTCCCTGGTGTGCACCTGCTTGGCCATCGCCGTGTCGACCGGCCCCGGCGCGACCGCGTTGACGCGGATGTTGAGCGAGGCAAGCTCGACCGCGAGCTGCTTGGTCAGGTGCGCGAGCCCGGCCTTGCTGGTGCCGTAGGCCGAGCGCAGCGTCGAGGCGCGTACCGCCGAGATCGAGGTGATGTTGACGATGGCGCCGCCATGGCCCTCGCGCATCAAGGGCACTGCGGCCTGGGTGCAGAGGAAGGGGCCGGTGAGGTTGACGTCGAGCACGCGGCGCCAATCGGTCTCGGACGTCTCCATCAGCGGTGCGAACACCGCGATGCCGGCATTGTTGACGAGCGCATCGAGCCGGCCGAACCGGCGCTCGACCTCCGCCATCGCCGCGGCGACCGCGGCTGCGTCCGAGACGTCGCAGGTCAGCGCCAGCGTCGCCTCGCTCTGGTCGATCTCGGCGACCGTCCGGCCGAGCAACTCGCCCTCGATGTCGAGCAGCGCCACGCGCCAGCCCTCGGCCAGGAACTTTTTCGCGGTCGCAAGCCCGATGCCGCGCGCGGCTCCGGTGACGAGGGCGACTTTTTGCGGAGAGGCAGGCATGGGCGAATCTTGTCCTTCTGTCGGAAACGGAAGCCGCACGGGCGGCCAGCGCCTTTTACTGCGCTTTCATGCCGGCAAGAAGGACGGAGATCGATAACGGTCGTTTTCCTACGAAAGCTCCGCCGAGGCGCGCTGCATATTGGCCGACATATCCGACGTCACGATGCTCTGCTCCTCGACCGCGGCGGCGGTGGAGGCAATGAACTCGTTGACGCCGGCGATCGCGACCTTGATCGCGGTCAGGGAGCTGGCGACGTCGCCGGAAATGGTATTCAGCGCGTCGATTTCGGACGTGATCGTATCCGTCGCCTGCTTGGCTTGACTTGCAAGATTCTTCACCTCGGAGGCGACCACGGCAAAACCGCGGCCGGCTTCACCCGCTCGGGCCGATTCGATCGTGGCGTTGAGCGCGAGCAAATTGATCTGGCTGGTGATGCCGGAGATCATCTCGACGATGCCGCTCATGGCCTGTGCGGCCGCGGTCAGCTTCTGGGCCTGGCCGTCGGCGGATTCGACGCGGGTGGTCGCGACTTTGGAATTTTCGCGTGACTTCGCCATGGTCTCCGAGATCTCGCGGATCGAGGCGCTCATCTGCTCGCTGCCGGCCGCGACCGCCTCGATCAGCCCGCGCGCGTTGTCGGCCTTCTTGCGGCCGATCGCCTGCGCGGTGATGTCGGTGGCGTATTTCACCACCTTGTAGGGCTTACCGTTGAGATCGAAGATCGGGTTGTACGACGCCTGTATCCAGATCTCCCGGCCGCCCTTGGCGATGCGCTTGTACTCTGCGGCCTGGTATTCGCCCCGGCTAAGGGTCTCCCAGAACTGGCGATAAGCCGGCGAATTCTTCTCGCTCGGCTCTACGAACATGGAATGGTGCTGGCCCTTGATCTCGGCCAGCGAATAGCCCATCGCCTTGAGGAAATTCTCGTTGGCGGTGCGGATCGTTCCGTCCATGTTGAACTCGATCACTGCCTGCGATTTCTGGATCGCGGCGAGTTGGCCGTCATTGTCGGCCGCCTTCATCTTCTGCGCAGTGACATCGGTTGCGAACTTGACCACCTTGAACGGCTTGCCGTTCTCGTCGAGGATGGGATTGTAGGTGGCGATGATCCAGATCTCCTTGCCGCCCTTGCCCAGCCGCTTGTATTCGGCGGCCTCGAACTCGCCGCGGTTCAGCTTGGCCCAGAACGCGGCATAGCCGGCACTCGCGCGATCCTCGGGCGTCACGAACATGCTGTGATGCTTGCCCTTGATCTCGTCGAGCGAATAGCCCATCGCATTCAGGAAGTTCTCGTTGGCGCTGATGATGGTGCCGTCCATCTGGAACTCGATCACGGCCTGCGCGCGGTTCACCGCGGCGATCTTGCCGGAATCCTCCATGGTCTTGATCTTGTACGCCGTGATGTCAGTGGCGAACTTGATGAAGCTGACCACCTTGCCGTTCTCGTCGCGCAGCGGCGCATAGGACGCATGGACCCAGATTTCCTTGCCGCCCTTGCCGAAACGCTTGTATTGCGTGGTCTGGAACTCGCCGCGGTTCAGGCTGGCCCAAAAGTCGCGGTAGCGCGCGCTCTCGCGCTCGGCGGGGCTGACGAAGATGCTGTGGTGCTTGCCTTTGATCTCGGCCAGCGTGTAGCCGCTCATCTTGAGCAGGTTTTCATTGGCATCGAGGATGGTGCCGTCAAGACCGAATTCGATCACGGCCTGCGACCGATCGAGCGCCTCGACCTCCGCGATCGCGTGCCTGACCTTCTTACTCTGGAAATTGAACACGTAAGTCCCCCGCAATGATCAAAGTGAATCGACAGCGCCATATCGTCCCCTGAGACCAAAAGTTGCATGGGCCTGTTGATCAATTGTAAACCCTTGCTGCCTCTCCGTAATTCCACGTGCATGGGCTATCTATTTCAACCTGTTGGCATTCTCGCTCCATATGCACGGCGCAGTTCATAAGACGGGCCGCAATTGTACGGGAATGCACGGCATTATTTTTCACACGCAATTGCGTCGTGGCGGGTGATGTTGGCTCGGTAGGGTGCAAGTAATCTTCCAGGGAACGTTACGGAGGAGACCCGCAATCTCCGACGACTGGGAGTCGCCACCCATCTTGCCAGCGGCGGGCAGCGGGTCGCCAACGCATTGGCCGACGATCGGAGCCGCGCTAGGCCCCCGGCGCCGGGCCTTCCGGATTATTCCGCGGGGCATGTCGGTCCCGCGCGAGTTCATTCGTCTTGAAGGCAAGCGGGCCTGCGCCTCCCGGAACCACGCAGAAGCCAGGCCACCACCCAGGCCACGATCCAGGACACGACCCAGGACACGACCCATGCGATTCATGATGCTGATGATCCCGCTCGGTTACGAAACCGCGCCGCCGGACGTCCAGCTCGATCCCGAGCGGGTCGCGGCGATGATGCGCTACAACGAGGCGCTGAAGGATGCAGGCGTGCTGATCACGCTCGACGGCCTGCATCCGCCGTCGATGGGCGCACGGGTTTCGTTTGCGACCGGCAAGCCCATCGTCACCGACGGCCCGTTCGCCGAGGCCAAGGAAGTCCTGGGCGGATATTGGATGATCGAGGTTGCCTCGCGGGCCGAGGCGATTGCCTGGGCAAAGCAGTGCCCGGCCTCGCCGAACGAAATCATCGAGATCCGGCAGGTGCAGGAGCTGGCCGACTTTCCGCCTGACGTGCAGGCCGCCGCGGCCGGTTTCGGCGACCTGAAGACATAGCGGCGGTGTCGCGATCGGATCGCGGCCGTCAGCAACACATCACCAAAGGAGAGACCGATGAGCACCGAACACAAATTCCTCGCCGTCTATCTCGGCGACACGAGCGGCGGAAAGATGAAGGCCTGGAACGCGATGCCAGAGGCCGAACGGAAGGCCAGAGAGCGCGAGGGCATGGCCGCCTGGCATGGCTGGGTCGAGAAGCACAAGGACGTCATCGTCGAGCTGGGCGGCCCGCTCGGCAAGACCCGCAGGATCGACGGAAGCGGCATCACCGAGATCAGCAACGCACTGACCGGCTTCACGGTGGTGCGCGCTGCCTCGCAAGAGGAGGCTGCCAAGCTGTTCGAGAACCATCCGCACTTTGCGATCTTCCCGGGCGAGGCGATCGAGGTCATGCCTGTCTTGCCGATTCCGCAGATGTAGGTTCGAGTGGATCGACATTCCGCGGCGGTCCGCAGGACCGAACAGGGGATCTCGAGATTCTCAGGTGCGCGAACGCGCACCGGAGTTCGATGCTGGCGCATCGCCCCGGAATGACTGCGGAGGATACGGTTAATCAAACTCGGCCGCCGCTAGTGACCTTCGCGCCCGCCTCATGTAAAGCTCGTTCACATGAGCTGGCGCAAGGAACAGCGCCGCGCCGAGCGCGGCTATCACCACGGCAATCTGAAGGAGGCCCTGCTGCAGGCCGCTCTCGGGCTGATCGCCGAGAAGGGCGCGGCCGGCTTCACCTTCGCCGATGCCGCACGCATGGCCGGCGTCAGCGCGGCGGCGCCCTACCGGCATTTCCGCGACCGTGACGAGCTGCTGTCCTCGATTGCGCAGCGCGGCTTCGAGCAATTCGAGGCGCGCCTGACCGCGGCCTGGGACGACGGCCGTCCCGACACGGTCACCGCGTTCGAACGCGTCGGCAAGGCCTATCTCGCCTTCGCCCGCGAGGAGCCGGCCTTCTACAACGCGATGTTCGAGTCCGGTCTGCCGGTCGACGCCAATCCGGCGCTGCAGGCCGCGAGCGAGCGGGCGTTCAACATCATTCGCGCCGCGGCCGAGCGGCTTGCAGCGCTTGCGCCTCCCGGCATGCCGCGGCCGCCGGCGATGATGATGGCGCTGCACATCTGGACCATGGCGCATGGCGTGGCTTCGCTGTTCTCCCGCGGCGACGCGGCACGGCGAAAACTGCCGATGTCTCCGGACGAGCTGCTCGAGGCCGAGGTTCTGATCTATCTGCGCGGTCTCGGCTTCCCGACCGATCGCCGCCCGCCGGCAAAAGGCGCCGAGCCGCCGCCGGTGCCACCGGAGGCATCCTCCGGTTCCGGAGTGCCGCCCGGGGGGCCCTGGGGCAAGCCGAAATAGACTGACGCAATCATCACGCGGGCGTGTCTGGCGCCCAGCTTGACAAAATCGATGGATGGTTTAGCTATGTAAATGTTATTTACATTCACAACGGCGCTGGTGCCGTGATGGAGATGGGAAATGGCCTACACCGCTGACGTCAATCGCTGGCGCGGCCCTTCGGACCAATACCAACGGTACGAGCGTCCCCGCATGCTCGATACGCCCTGGCATCCCGGCTGGATCGCCGTGACCATCCTCGGCTTCATCATCTGGTGGCCGATCGGACTTGCCCTTCTCTTTTTCACACTCGGGAGCAGAAGAATGTCGTGCTGGAGCAACCAGGATCGCTGGCAGAACAAGATGGAGCGGATGCAGTACAAGATGGACCGCATGCGCGGCCGCATGGAGCGCAGCGGCTTCGGCTTTGGCTTCGGCCCGCCGTCCTCCGGCAACCGCGCCTTCGACGAGTACCGCTCTGAAACGCTGCGCCGGCTCGAGGAAGAGCAGGTCGAGTTCAGGAACTTCCTCGACCGTCTGCGTCACGCCAAGGACAAGGAAGAGTTTGACCAGTTCATGGCACAGCACAAGACCCGTCCGACCCCGCCGCCGACCGACCAGCAGCAGGGCTGACCTTCAAGGCCTGACACCTCTCAAAGCCCTCAGGCGCATGCCCCCAAAGTCCTGATGGCCCCGAGCCGTCCGTCTGCGCAACCCGCAGGCGGGCGGTTTGGCTTTGGGAACGTGGGCACGGCCCCGATCCGTTTGATCGAAGGCGCATGACCCCGAGCGTTCAGCGCACTGTCACGAGCTGGGCCTGCACCGAAGCCAGGAAGTGCGCGTAGGCGTGATCCACGATCTCGTTGAGCGATCGTGTTCGCGCGAAGATCGCCCTGGCTTCAGTGAGAAACTCATCGCGGGTCGGTATCTTCGGCAGATGCAGGTGTGTCAGTGCGTCCACGCCGTCATGCGCGCGATTGAGGATCTCGTGCAGCGTCGGCAGTTGCAGCTGGGCGAGATCGGCCCGACGCCGCGCCGAGGAGATCGCATGCGCCAGCTTCTGGGCATCGAACCGTTCGGCGAGCTCGATGGCAGCCCGCTTGATGACCCGGGCGCCGAGCGGCTGCTCGTTGCGCAGCACCTGTTCGGGCGGCGCTTTCATGTTCCAGACGATCCCGAGCCAGGACAGCACTTTGAGCACGTAATAGGTGATGTCGATCTCCCACCAGCGGAAGCCCTGACGCACGCTGCTCTGGTAGGCGTGGTGATTGTTGTGCCAGCCTTCACCCAGGGTGAACAGCGCCAGCAGCCAGTTGTTGCGGGAATCATCGCCGGTCACGTAGCGCTTGCGTCCATGCACATGGGCGAGCGAATTGATGCAGAAGGTGGCGTGATAGAGCAGCACCGTGCTCCACAGGAAGCCGACCACCAGACCCGACCATCCCGCGACCAGGAAGCAGAGCGCCGCAAGCACGATCGCCGGCAGCAGCTCGAGCCGATGCAGCCACATCAGCTCCGGATAGGCCGAGAGATCGCCGACCTTGACGAGGTCGGTCGCATCGTGCCGGCGGTAGAAGATCCAGCCGAGATGGCTGTACAGGAAGCCGCGATGACGCGGCGAGTGCACGTCGCTCTCGGTGTCCGAATGCAGATGATGGTGCCGGTGCTTGGCAGCCCACCACAGCACGCTCTTTTGCGCGCTGCTTTGCGCCAGGCACGCCAGCATGAACTGGAACGTCCGGCTGGTCGCGTACGCCCGATGCGAGAAATAGCGATGGTAGCCGGCGCAGACGCCGAACATCCGCGCGATGTACAACGAGACGCAGATTGCGACGGCCTGCCATGTGACGCCCGACCAGATCGCTGCAACGCAGCCGAGATGGACCAGCAGGAACGGCACGGCGGAGGGATACATGATGTCGTCGTGGTGGTCGTCGGCGGGCGCGTTGGGCGACATGTCTTGGCGTGACCTCAGGTATTGGGATGCGGGATTCGTGTCGGCAGCAGTGAGGGCCGCCGGATACGAAAACCCCGCGGATGGCGGACCACCGCGGGGCTTGCACGAGCTGCTTTGCATGGACATTTCGGCCAAGGCAGCATCGGCCGACGATTCGACTGACTATATGGTTGCGAATGCCTGGCATGCAAGCTCGTAGCCTCACGGGGAGCTGCGGCATGCTGCTCAGGTTGCCGCGGCCTGGTGCGGAGGGGGCGCGCGGACTATGTTTGAGACCTGCAGGAAGCCCCACATCGGAGGCGGCGATGACGGCAGCTGTGAACGCGACGAACGATCGCCTGTGGCAGCAGATTCGTGGTGAGGCGCAGCGTGCGGCTGCGTCCGATCCGGTCTTCGGCAGATCGCTCGCCGAGGCCGTCCTCGCGCATGACGGTCTTGCGGTTGCTCTGGCCGATCTCATCGGGCGCAGGCTCGGCGGTAATCCCGCAGGGCAGGCGCGCTTCGCTGGCTTTTCCCGCGACGCTTTTCACTTTTCGCCGGAGCTGACCGAAGCGGCCGGCCGCGACTTGCAGGCCATCGTGCGCAACGATCCGGCCATCGCCGGCCTGTTGGCGCCGCTGCTGCACTTCAAGGGTTATGTCGCGCTGCAAGCCTGGCGCGTCTCGAACTGGCTCTGGCATCGCGACCAACGCGATGCGGCGCTGCTGTTTCAGAATGAGGCGTCGAACGTCCTGCAAGTCAGCATTCATCCGGCGGCCAGCATCGGCGCGTCCGTCTATCTCGATCATGCCACTGGCATTGTGATCGGCGCCAACGTCGTGATCGGCGACGAGGTCACCATCCTCCAGAATGTCAGCATCGGCCGCAGCAATGAGCTGCCGACACGCTCGCCGCGCATCGGCCATGGCGTGTTCATCGGTGCAGGCGCGACCATTTTGGGCGATGTCCGGATTGGCGATGGCGCCAGGATCGGCGCCGACACGGTCGTGACCTCGGACGTTCCCGCCTGCTGCACCGCGGTCGGAAATCCCGCACGATTGACCAACTGCCCCGAGCCCGCGCCGGCGGCTTGAGACGCGAACACATCAAGCGGCGTGGCGAGCGGCCCGACCGGAGCCAAGGCATGGTCGCCGAGGCCTGCCCCGACGATTTGTCGTTGATTCAGGCCGCGCGGCGGCGGCCCTCGCCGCCGTGCTGCGGCGTGACCGGCTCCGAGCTGGTCTGGCCCGGCGCATCCAGCACCGCGACGTGATGCCGGTAGACCATCTCCCCCTGGGTCCGGGTTCAGCACCGCAATTCAGGGGCGTTGCGGTGCATCCAGGTACGGACAGAGCTCGTCCGGACGCCAACCGCCTGCGCGGTCTGCCTTTTCCGCCGCCCAATTCACCCCTGGTAACCTCGCATTAACCAACGCCGGGCTCTGGTAAGGGCGGGCAGTCGCGCCCAAAGCCCGAAGCCGAGGCCCGTCAAGGCCCGGGGCCAAAGGCCCATAGTTTTGACATCTTGGCAGGGAATGCAGGCGGCCGGCTTTGGACGAGCCCCTGCACCCCCGAAAGACAAGGCTTTGAGCGGGCTTGCCGGCCGCGCCGGTTGGTGCGCGGTCATTGGGGAACCGGCAGCCATTTGCTGGCCGGCACATCGGGTAACGATCGCCTTGAGAGGATGCTGCTTATGAATCCGGCCGACGTGGCTCAGTCAGCCCTTCCGGTTGCCGCTTCCGCGGACGTGTCGCTGATCGCGCTGTTCTGGCAGGCTCACTGGATCGTGAAAGCGGTGATGCTGGGGCTTCTGGCCTGCTCGGTCTGGGTCTGGGCCATCGCCATCGACAAGATCTTCCTGTTTGCCCGCACCCGCCGCTCGATGGACCGCTTCGAGCAGGCGTTCTGGTCCGGCGAATCGATCGAGGAGCTCTATCGCACGCTCTCGGCCAAGCCGACGCATTCGATGGCGGCGTGCTTCGTCGCGGCGATGCGCGAGTGGAAACGGTCGTTCGAGAGCCATGCCCGCTCGGTCGCGGGCCTGCAGATGCGCATCGACAAGGTCATGAACGTCTCGATCGCCCGCGAGGTCGAGCGGCTGGAACGCCGCCTGCTGGTGCTCGCCACCGTCGGCTCCGCCGGCCCCTTCGTCGGCCTGTTCGGCACGGTCTGGGGCATCATGTCGAGCTTCCAGTCGATCGCGGCGTCGAAAAATACCTCTCTGGCGGTGGTGGCGCCGGGCATCGCGGAGGCGCTGTTTGCGACCGCGGTCGGCCTTATCGCCGCCATTCCCGCCACTATCTTCTACAATAAGTTCACGTCCGAGGTAAACCGGCAGGCCCAGCGGCTGGAAGGCTTCGCCGATGAATTTTCCGCCATTCTGTCGCGTCAGATCGACGAGCGGGGCTGACCGGCGGCATGTATAGTGTGAAGGGCAATTTGGGCACGCGATCATGGCGATGAACGTTGCGAGTTCGTCCGGCGGCGGCGGGCGCCGAGGCCGGCGCAAGCCCGTCGTGGCCGAGATCAACGTCACGCCGATGGTCGACGTGATGCTGGTGCTGCTCATCATCTTCATGGTGTCGGCGCCGATGCTCACGGTCGGCGTGCCGCTCGACCTGCCGCAGACCCAGGCCAAGAGCCTCGAGAACAACGACCAGAAGCCGATCCAGATGTCGGTCGACATCAAGGGCAAGGTGTTCATCAACGATTCCGAGATCGCCATCAACGAGCTGATTCCCAAGCTGAAGGCGATCACGGAGGCGCGCGGCGGGCTCGAGGAACGCATCTATCTGCGCGCCGACAAGAAGGCGGATTACGGCACGGTGGCCAAGGTGATGGGCCTGTTGTCCGGCGCCGGATTCAAGAAGCTCGCCCTCGTCACGGAAGCGGATCAGGGGTAAGCGGTGAAGGTGAACGTCGACAAGACACTCGTTGCGTCGATTGCCCTCCACGTCCTCGTGCTGGGATGGGGGCTCGTCACCTTCAGCAGCAAGGCCTACATCGCGCCTGAGGAGTCGCTGCCGGTCGACATCATCTCCACCGATCAACTCGCCAAGATGATGGCCGGGCAGAAGACCGGCAAGAAGGAAGAGCCGAAGCCGAAGGTCGAGAAGATCGCGGAGCCCAAGCCGGAGGACGACGCCGTCGGCAAGGTCACCGAGAAGAAAGAGCTGATCAAGACCAATTCGCAGCCGGAGCCGCCACCAAAGCCTGTCGAGAAGCCGGTCGAGAAGAAGCCCGAGCCACCCAAGCCCGTGGCCGAGGCGAAGCCGAAGGAAGAGCCGAAGCCGCAGGAGAAAAAGCCTGATCCGGCCAAGGAAGATCCGATCGCCGAACTGCAGAAGAAGCTGGACACCAAGAAGCCGCCGCCCAAGCCCGTGGAGCAGAAGGTCGCGGCGGTGCAGCCGCAGCAGCAGCCGAAGCCGAAGGAGCGCACCTTCGATCCCGCCCAGATCCAGCGTGATCTCGACAAGCGCGCCGCGACCCGGCACGAGCAGACCGGCTCGGCGCTGAATGCATCGGCCTCGCTGGGAGCTGCGACAGGGACCGCCGCCAACAATGTCGCGACGTGGCGCGGTGCGTTCCAGGGCGCAGTCAAGCGCTGCTTCACGCCCACCTATAACGGCCAGGATGCCGATCAGTACGAGGCCGACATCGACATTCCCATGAAGATCGACGGATCGCTGGCTTCGGAGCCGATCGTCGTCGCCGTGCGTGGACCGTCCCGCTCGATTGCTCAGGCCATTGCCGAGAGTGCCAAGCGCGCCATCGTGCAGTGTCAGGTCTATTCGTTCATGCCGAAGCAGCAGTACGAGAGCTGGAAGCTCATTCCGATGACTTTCGGCCTGAAAGACATGTTGTGACATCCGAACAAAAGAATTTTCCAATGAATGACGTCCGATCGATGAACCGCCGCCGCTTCATGACGCTGACCGGATCGACGCTTGCGATGCTCGGAAGCGGACGCGCCTTCGCTCAAGGGCAGGAGGGGCGCCTGCGCATCGATCCCACGGCATTCCAGCCGATTCCGATCGCGATCACCAACTTCCTGCCCGGCTCACCCTCCGACGGCGACGTCGGCAACGGCGTCACGCAGGTCATCACCAACAATCTCAAGCGCTCGGGCCTGTTCGCGCCGATCGATCAGGCCGCCTTCATCGAGCGCATCAGCAACATGGACGTCGCGCCGCAATTCCAGAACTGGAAGACGCTGAACGCGCAGGCCCTCGTCACCGGCCGCATGACGCGGCAGCCCGACGGCCGGCTGAAAGCCGAATTCCGCCTGTGGGACGTGATCTCCGGCCAGCAGCTCGCCGGCCAGCAATATTTCACCTCGCCGGAATATTGGCGCCGTATCGCCCACATCATCTCCGACCAGATCTACGAGCGGATGACCGGCGAGAAGGGCTATTTCGACAGCCGCGTGGTGTTCGTGGACGAAAGCGGCCCGAAGGAGCGCCGCGTCAAGCGACTGGCGATGATGGACCAGGACGGCGCCAACGTGCGCTATCTGACCCGCGGCTCCGACCTCGTGCTGACGCCGCGCTTCTCGCCGAACTCGCAAGAGATCACCTATATGGAGTTCGGCCAGGGCGATCCGAAGGTCTATCTCTTCAACATCGAGACCGGCCAGCGCGAGATCGTCGGCAACTTCCCGGGCATGACCTTTGCGCCGCGCTTCTCGCCGGACGGCCAGCGCGTCATCATGAGCCTGCAGCAGGGCGGCAATTCCAACCTGTTCGTGATGGATCTGCGCTCGCGCTCGACCACCCGCCTCACCGACACGCCGGCGATCGACACCTCGCCGTCCTATTCACCGGACGGCACCCGCATCTGCTTCGAGTCCGATCGCGGCGGCCGGTCGCAGATCTACGTGATGGCGGCGGGCGGCGGGCAGGCGCAGCGCATCTCCTTCTCCAAGGACGACACCAACGCCAGCTATTCGACGCCGGTGTGGTCGCCGAAGGGCGACTACATCGCCTTCACCCGGCAAGGCGGCGGGCAGTTCGCGATCGGCGTCATGAAGCCCGACGGCTCCGGCGAGCGGCTGCTGACTTCCGGCTTCCACAATGAAGGTCCGACCTTCTCCCCGAACGGCCGCGTGCTGATGTTCTTCCGCGACCCCGGCGGCAATGGCGGGCCCTCGCTGTACAGCGTCGACATCTCCGGTCGCAACGAACTCAAGGTGCCGACGCCGGGCTTCGCGTCCGACCCGGCCTGGTCGCCGTTGCTGTCCTCGACGGCGGGTCAATAGGGCGCGGGTTCGGAACGCGCGATCTTTTCGAAAATCGCGCCGATTTTCTCACTTTCGACGAGGCGGGTAAGCCTTTCTTCACCTTGTGCCCGGCAAGGCTTGCCTAATTGCTTGATTTTTAAGCTGGAATTTGTTCGGCATTACCGAAAAACAACTCGACTTTAACGATGTTCCCTCAGAAAGACTTCACCTGAGCCGGGTAAAAGTACGCGCCAAACAGGACGCGCGTACAAACACCAATGCAGTTCGCAAGCCAGAGCGGAGAACCTGAGCCGGCGTCGCCGAGGATTTCGGCCGCGCTGATCGATTCGCTGTTCGAAACGCCAGCTCCCTTGCTGACGGGGCTTGTCTTCGGCGTCGTTGCGGCGGCCGCGACCGCGCTGAAGACGGGAGAACCTTTGATCTGGGCGTGTGTGGCGCTCCTGATCCTCGCCGGCGCTATCCGGGCGTTCGACTTGCGGCGGTACCAGATGCGCAAGTCGACGCTGACCACCGACGAAGCGGCGCGATGGAAGAACCGGCATCAGATCGGGGCGATGATCCAGGCCGCCGCCGTCGGCATCTGGAGCACCACCACGCTGTTGGTCAGCGACGATGCCGTCGCCCATATGATCTCTCTCTCCACGACCACGGGCTTCGTGGCGGGTGGTGCAGGCCGCGCGTACGGACGGCAATGGATATATCAGCTGCAGGCCACGCTTTGCTTCGGTTCGACGGTGGTCGCGCTGGCGTGGCGTGGCACGCCCTATTACATCGTCATGTCGGTCCTGTGCGCCGCGTTTCTGGTGGCCGTCATACAAATCTCGGCCAATCTGCACAGGATATTCATGCGCG
The DNA here is from genome assembly GCF_024585125.1 of Bradyrhizobium sp. WBOS08. Classification (NCBI taxonomy): domain Bacteria; kingdom Pseudomonadati; phylum Pseudomonadota; class Alphaproteobacteria; order Hyphomicrobiales; family Nitrobacteraceae; genus Bradyrhizobium; species Bradyrhizobium sp. WBOS08. The sequence goes on from NZ_CP028988.1 coordinate 3,837,219, forward strand.
CGCTCGTGGCGCGCGAACGCGAAGCGGCCCTGGCGGGCCAGTTCGACAGCGCGTTGAACAACATGCCCCATGGCCTGTGCATGTTCCGTGTCGACGGGCAGCTTGCGGTGATGAATCATCGTTTCAGCGAAATGATGAATCTGCCCGACGATCTCGTCCAGCGCGGCCCCAATGCATCCGAAATCATCGCGGCGTGCGTCAGCGGCGGCTCCATCTCGGCCGAGAACGGCAACCTGATCCTCCGGGAGATCGAGGACGGACGGGTCCGCGAGCTCCTGACCTCGGATCCGGATATCGCGCGCGGACGCGCGCTGTCCTGGACCTTCCAGCCAATGGCCGATGGCGGCACGGTCATGCTGATCGAGGACATCACCGAGCGTAAGAACGCCGAGGCGAGGATCACCCATCTTGCCCGCTACGACGAGCTCACGGCATTGCCCAACCGGGTCAGCTTCCACGACGAGATCGAGCGGCTGCTGGCGAATTCGCATCATGCCGAGCGCCTCTCCGCACTGCTGTTCGTCGACCTCGACCAGTTCAAGCAGGTCAACGACACGCTTGGCCATCCCTGCGGCGACCAGCTGCTGTGCGCGGTTGCCAATCGCCTGCGCGAGATGCTGCGGCCCGACGATTTCGTCGCCCGCTTCGGCGGCGACGAATTCGTCGTGTTCCAGCAGAACATCTCTTCGCCGGAGGACGCCGCCAGCCTCGCCCGCCGCATCGTCGAGCGCCTCAGCGAGCGCTATCGCATCGACAACCACCTCGTCGAGATCGGCGCGAGCGTCGGCATTGCGCTGACCTCCCCGGACGGCAGCGCCAGCGCCGACACGCTGCTCAAGAACGCCGACATGGCGCTGTACCGGGCCAAGGCCGACGGCCGCGGTACCTTCTGCTTCTTCCGCGACGAGATGGCGGCGACCGTCGAGGCCCGCCGCATCCTGGAGCTGGACTTGCGCAAGGCGCTCGCCAACGAGGAATTCGAGCTGTTCTATCAGCCGCTGGTCAACCTCAAGACCGGCAAGATCACCACCTGCGAGGCGCTGCTGCGCTGGAACCATCCGGTGCGCGGCACGGTCTCGCCGGCCGACATCATCCCGGTTGCCGAGGACATGGGCCTGATCGTCGATCTCGGCCGCTGGATCCTGCGGCGGGCCTGCATGGAATGCATGAAGTGGCCGGACGGCGTCAGCGTCGCAGTCAACTTCTCGCCTCAGCAATTCCACCAGCGCGACGTGCTGAGCGAGATCCGCTATGCGCTCGAAGTCTCGGGCCTGCCGACGCATCGGCTGGAGATCGAGATCACCGAGTCCTCGCTGCTGCGCAACACCCAGCTCACGCACGACATCCTCTCGCAGCTTCATGCGCTCGGCGTGCGCATCTCGCTCGACGATTTCGGCACGGGCTATTCCAGCCTGAGCTATCTGCACAATTTCCCGATGCAGAAGGTCAAGATCGACCGCTCCTTCCTCGAAGGCATCGATACCGATCGGCCGCTGACGCTGTTGCGCGGGGTGGCGCGGCTGGCCGCCGATCTCGGCATGTCGGTGGTGGTCGAGGGCATCGAGACCAACGAGCAGCTCGAACTGATCAGCGCCGACGGGACCATCACCGAAGGGCAGGGCTATCTCTTCAGCCGGCCGGTGCCCGCCATCAGGGTTCGGCAATTGCTGAATGCCTCGCACGGCCGCCGCTTGCCCGACGATCAGCTGACCGTCGCCTCGCGATCGATCGCCTGACACCTCCGTAAAACTGCGGGAAATCCCTGGTTTTCTGCAACTGGCAGGGTTAACCCTAACCGGGTGCTTCAATTGCGCCGGCGTTAAGAAGGTGTTAATCCTGTTCCACCCGCGAGGGTTGTTTGTCAGTCGAGGAATGCTGGATGAAGCCCGAAGCCGAACCGCGCGCTTCGCTCTCTGTGCGGGGGGGAGCGCTGTTCGACCGCGTCGACTACCGATCCATCGAGACTCCTGAGGAGAAAGATCAGCTCTATCAGATGCGCTATCGGGCCTATACGCGTGGCGGATTGATTCCGCCGTCGGAGTCCGAGCGCTACAGCGATAGCTACGACGATGCACCCAATGCCCGGATCTTCGGAGTGTATGTCGACGGAGAGCTCTGCAGCTCTATCCGTCTTCACGTGCTGACGTCAGAACAGCGGGCGTCCTGCACCACCGACTTGTTCGGCGACGTTCTTCACCCCCGCCTCGATCGCGGCGAAGTCTTCATCGATCCGGCCCGCTTCGTCGCAAGCCCGGAAAAAGCCAAGTGTTTTCCGGAGCTGCCTTATGTGACGGTGCGGCTCGTCTTCCTGGCCTGCGAGCACTTCAATGCCGATACCGGGCTCGCGCTCGTCCGTCCCGCGCACGAGGCGTTCTATCGCCGGGTCTTTCTCAACGAGACCATCGCAGAACCGCGCTTGTTCCCGAATGCCTTGGCAAAGGTCGCGTTGATGGCGTCTGACTTCCGCGCCGTGCGGGAAAGGGTGTTGACGCGTTTTCCGATCATGCGCTCGAGCGCCTTCGAGCGACGCATGCTGTTTGGGCCCAGCAGTGCGTCATCGCTGAGCGGCGTCTCGCCGAAACTGGCCTCCGAACGTCCAAAGCTGGTCGTCTATTCCTGAGAGCCCGTCGGGGCGCATGCCCTCGAACCGAGCTGCCGTCCAGCGCCAGGCCCGGACCGGGCTTAATTTTAGCCGGTTTTCGCCGCCGCGGACGCTTGCCTTCACCCTCGCGCCACATTTACAACCCATTAACCATGACGGGTGCTTTTCGCCGGTTGGGGGCATTTGATCGGCTGAGGCAAGGTTCCGTCAAGGTTGACGGAACGTTCGCTTAACCAACCCCCTGTAGACCGGACAGCAGTGGACTAACGTGAGCGTGGAGGCTCCGGAATGAAACATCCTATGCGTATCCTCCAGGGATTGAAGCTGGTCGCGGTGCTCGCCGTCGCGCTGTCGATGGGCGCCTGCGCCAACAAGAATGCCGCGACGGATGCGATGGCCAATGCGGCGACGCCGGGCAGCCAGCAGGATTTCGTCGTGAACGTCGGCGACCGCGTGTTCTTCGAAAGCGACCAGACCGATCTGACCCCGCAGGCGATCGTGACCCTGGAAAAGCAGGCGCAGTGGCTCCAGACCTATCCGCGCTACAGCTTCACCGTCGAAGGTCATGCCGACGAGCGTGGCACCCGCGAATACAACATCGCGCTCGGCGCCCGCCGTGCCCAGTCGGTGCGTTCGTTCCTCGCCTCGCGCGGCATCGATCCGAACCGCATGCGCACGATCTCCTACGGCAAGGAGCGGCCGGTCGCCGTCTGTAACGACATCTCATGCTGGTCGCAGAACCGTCGCGCCGTCACCGTGCTGAACGCGAGCTCCTGACGCCGAGATCCTGACGCCAAGGCTGACGCTCGGTCAGGCGCCGTTCATCTTCAGAAACCGATTATGCCGGCGCCCTCTCGGGCGCCGGTTTCGTATCAGCAATCCGTGACCTAAAACCTCTTGGTGGCAGGCACAGTTTTGGCGTACTCCCTTTCTCATAGTGTGGCACGGCGAATGGTCCGCCGCGCGCCACGTCGCTTTCGTCGTCAGGGCAAGATGTCATCGAAATTCAAGGCAATTACCGGCACCGTGGCGACCGCCGCGCTGCTCTCTTTGTGCTCGCCCGCACTCGCGCAATCGATCTTCGCGCAATCGGATGATGCCGATCCCGAGATGCGGATCGAGCGGCTGGAGAACCAGCTGCGCCAGCTCACCGGCCAGAACGAAGAGCTGCAATACCGCAACCGCCAGCTTGAGGAGCGGCTGCGGGCGCTCGAGGGCGGCGCGCAGGCCGCGCCCGGACAGGCGCCCAGTGCCGCGGCGATGCCGCCCGCCCAGATCGCACCAAGTCAGGTCGCGCCGGGCTATCGCCAGCCGCAGCAGCAGGCCGTGCAGCCGCATTACGAGCAGCCGCAGATCGCATCTCCCGCGCCGATCGTTCAGGAGCAGCCGGCGCCCGGCGCCCCCGGCACACGCCGCCGCGGCGATGCCTTCGATCCCAACCAGAACCCGAACGCGCCCGGCGCGCCGCGCGCGCTCGGCGGCGGGCAGCAACCGATGCCGGCAGGTAGCCAGGCCGGAGCGCCCGGCGGCCAGATTGGCTCGCCCGGCGGCCAGATCGGCTCGCCCGGCGGCCGCGGCGCCGGAGAGCCGCTCGATCTCGCCAACACCAGCCCGCGCTACCAGCCGCAGGCGGCCCCCCCGGCGGCCCAGCCCGGTTATCCGGCGCCTGCGGGCGCGCCCGGTTTGACCACGCTGCCGCCCTCGGCCACGCCGCGCGACGAGTTCGACCTCGGCATCGGCTACATGCAGCGCAAGGACTATGCGCTCGCCGAGCAGACCATGAAGAACTTTGCGCAGAAATATCCGAGCGATCCGCTGCTCGGAGACGCGCAATATTGGCTCGGCGAGAGCTACTTCCAGCGCCAGCAATATCGCGATTCCGCCGAAGCCTTCCTCGCCGTCACCACCAAATACGAAAAATCGGCCAAGGCCCCGGATGCGCTGCTCCGGCTCGGCCAGTCGCTCGCCGCCCTGAAGGAGAAGGAGGCCGCCTGCGCCGCCTTCGGCGAGGTCGGCCGTAAATATCCGCGCGCCTCCGCCGGCGTCAAAGCGGCCGTGGACCGTGAGCAGAAGCGGGTGAAGTGCTGATCCACCGCGCGGATCGCTGACAAAACGGATGGCGCTGCGCTAGATTGCGCCCGCCATTCGCTGGCGATTGCCGGGCAGCGCCATGTCAGACGATGACAATTCTCCGATCTCCACCCGCGAGGCGAGTCGCCTCTTCGCCGGCCTGAAGAGCGCGCCGGCGCTGGTGCTCGCCGTCTCCGGCGGCCCCGATTCGGTCGCGCTGATGTGGCTTGCGGCGCGCTGGCAGCGCAGCCTTCCGCGCGCGCCGCTGCTCACCGTCGTCACGGTCGATCACGGCCTGCGGCAAGAGGCGGGGCGCGAGGCGCGCGAGGTCAAGCGGCTCGCCGCCGAGCTCGGGCTGCCGCACCGGACCCTGCGCTGGCGTGGCGTCAAGCCGAAGACGGGGCTGCCGGCGGCCGCGCGCGAGGCGCGCTACCGCCTGCTCGCGGAAGCCGCCCGTGCCGTCGGCGCGAGCCACGTGCTGACCGCCCATACCCGCGACGACCAGGCCGAGACGTTGTTGATGCGCCTGTTGCGCGGCAGCGGACTTGCGGGACTGTCGGCCATGGCCCCTCTCAGCGAGCGCGACGGCATCGTGCTGGCGCGGCCGCTGCTCGACGTCCCGAAGTCGCAGCTGGTCGCAACCTTGAAGCGGGCCAAGATCGGCTTTGCCGACGACCCCACCAACCGCGACACCGCCTTCACCCGGCCGCGGCTGCGCGCGCTGCTGCCGCTTCTGGCGGCCGAGGGCGGCGACAGCAGGAATCTGGCGCGGCTTGCGGCCAGGCTGGCGCGGGCCAATGCGGCGGTCGAGGTGCTCGCCGACGGCGCCGAGCGCTTCCTCCGTTTGCGGGATCGCGGCGAAGCGCCGCAGTCGGGAGCGCGAAGCTTCGAGGCTGCGGCCTTTGCCGCCCTGCCGGATGAAGTCCGGCTGCGGCTCCTGCTGCGGGCCATCAACGCGCTCGGGCATGAAGGGCCTGCGGAACTCGGCAAGGTCGAAACCTTGATGTCCGTGCTGGATCAGGCCATTGCGGCAAGTCTCCGCGCCCGCGCCGGTCGCCAGCCGGTTCTGAAGCAGACCCTTGCGGGAGCCTTGATCAGCCTTGCCGGCGGGCGTATCCACATCGCACCGGCGCCGGCCCGGCGCCGCAAGGGCGGATAGGCGTGGGCGAGGGCGGATCATGACACCAGCCATTTCGGCCCCGCACCCTCAGGACACCTTAACCAGGCAGGAAGAACCCCGCTCCGGGCGCCATTTTTTCAGCGGGAATCGCTCTAAGATGGGCTAAATAGTCCCATCTCATTCCCTTGGCAGCGACCCGGGCGGCACCTAGATTGTATGCGTAACCGAGAGGATTCCTTGGGGATTTTCTCTAGCTCGCCCAAGTAACTCCTGAAGGACCAGGCCGCGATCCGCGCGACCACGAAGGAAGATCGATGAACGCCAATCTGCGCAATTTCGCCCTCTGGGTCATCATTGTTTTGCTGCTGTTGGCGTTGTTCACGCTCTTCCAGAATCCGGGCCAGCGAGCCTCCTCGCAGGACATCGCCTTCTCGCAGCTCCTGAGCGAGGTTGACCGCGGCAATGTGCGCGACGTCGTGATCCAGGGGCCGGACATCCACGGCACCTTCACCAACGGCTCCAGCTTCCAGACCTATGCGCCGAACGACCCGACGCTGGTGAAGCGCCTGTACGACAGCAAGGTGCAGATCACCGCGAAGCCGCCGGGCGACAACGTGCCGTGGTTCGTCTCGCTGCTGGTCTCCTGGCTGCCCTTCATCGCGCTGATCGGCGTGTGGATCTTCCTGTCGCGGCAGATGCAGGGCGGCGCCGGCAAGGCGATGGGCTTCGGCAAGTCGCGCGCCAAGATGCTGACTGAAGCGCATGGCCGCGTCACCTTCGAGGACGTCGCCGGCGTCGACGAAGCCAAGCAGGACCTGCAGGAGATCGTCGAATTCCTGCGCGATCCCGGCAAATTCCAGCGCCTCGGCGGCCGCATTCCGCGCGGCGTGCTGCTGGTCGGCCCTCCCGGCACCGGTAAGACCCTGATCGCACGCGCGGTCGCGGGCGAAGCCAACGTGCCGTTCTTCACCATTTCGGGTTCGGACTTCGTCGAGATGTTCGTCGGTGTCGGCGCGAGCCGCGTCCGTGACATGTTCGAGCAGGCCAAGAAGAACGCGCCCTGCATCATCTTCATCGACGAAATCGACGCCGTCGGTCGTCACCGCGGTGCCGGCCTCGGCGGCGGCAATGACGAGCGCGAGCAGACGCTGAACCAGCTGCTGGTCGAGATGGACGGCTTCGAGGCGAACGAGGGCGTGATCCTGATCGCAGCGACCAACCGCCCCGACGTGCTCGATCCCGCGCTGCTGCGTCCTGGCCGCTTCGACCGCCAGGTCGTGGTGCCCAATCCCGACGTCGTCGGCCGCGAGCAGATCCTCAAGGTCCACGTCCGCAAGGTGCCCCTGGCGCCGGATATCAACCTCAAGACCATCGCGCGCGGCACCCCCGGCTTCTCCGGCGCCGACCTGATGAACCTCGTCAACGAGGCCGCGCTCACCGCCGCCCGCCGCAACAAGCGGATGGTGACGCAGGCCGAGTTCGAGGAGGCCAAGGACAAGGTGATGATGGGCGCCGAGCGCAAGTCGCTCGTCATGACCGAGGAAGAGAAGCTGCTCACGGCCTATCACGAGGGCGGCCACGCCATCGTCGGCCTCAACGTGCCCGCGACCGATCCGATTCACAAGGCGACCATCATCCCGCGCGGCCGCGCGCTCGGCATGGTCATGCAGCTGCCCGAGCGCGACAAGCTGTCGATGTCTCTGGAGCAGATGACCTCGCGCCTCGCCATCATGATGGGCGGCCGCGTCGCCGAAGAGCTGATCTTCGGCCGCGAGAAGGTGACCTCGGGCGCCGCCTCCGACATCGAGCAGGCCACGCGGCTGGCTCGCATGATGGTGACGCGCTGGGGCCTGTCGGAAGAGCTCGGCACGGTCTCCTACGGAGAGAACCAGGACGAAGTGTTTCTGGGCATGTCGGTGTCGCGGACGCAGAACGCCTCCGAGGCCACGGTGCAGAAGATCGACTCCGAGATCCGCCGTCTGGTCGAGGAAGGCTACAAGGAAGCGACCCGCATCCTCACCGAGAAGCATGCCGACCTCGAGGCGCTGGCCAAGGGTCTGCTCGAGTTCGAGACGCTGAGCGGCGACGAGATCGTCGATCTGCTCAAGGGCAAGAAGCCGAACCGCGAATCCGTGCTCGAACCGACCACGCCGCGCGCCTCCGCGGTGCCTCCGGCCGGCAAGTCGCCGCGCCCGCGGCCCGATGCGGATCCCGGCCTGGAGCCGCAGCCGCAGGCGTAATCGAGCAGCGGCACACCGAATTGAAGAACGCGGCGGAAACGCCGCGTTTTTTTCTGTTCTCTGAGTCCGCGTTCGCGAGCCGGCATCCTGCTGGCTGCTTCCGGCAAAGCGAGCACCGCCGAACCAGGGCGCTCTGTTCCGGTCGTCGCCGTCCGCGCCTAGGCCGTTTTGCCACAGCCATCCCGGCTGAATCGCTGCGGTCGATCAATAAAGAGCGCCTCCTCGGCGTTAGGCTCCGACTCGTCAAAGGAGGATACATGGCTTTCAAGGATATTCTGCTGACCCTGGCGAGCTATCCGGAACCGACGCCGGTTTCGGTGATCGACGATGCCGTTTCGGTAGCCGCCGTCCTGGATGCGCACCTCGCAGCCATTTCCTGCGAAGTCCATGCGGAAGTGCGCGCAAGCCTGCTCGGGGATGTCATCCTGGACATACCCGCGCTTGTTGCGCGCGAGGCGACCAAGAGCCGCGAGAATGCGCAAGCGCTGCTCGCAGCATTCGAAGCCTCGGCCGCGAAATCCGGCGTTCGGCACGAGACCATCTTCGAGCAATGTGCATCCGCCGGCGAGGCCGCACTGCTGGCAGATTATGCAAGGCTCCGCGATCTCACGATCATGGCGGCGCCGGACTCCCATGATCGATGGTACGCAGAAGAGGTGATCTTCGAATCCGGCAGGCCGACGCTGATCCTGCCCGCCGCTCCCCGCTCGCGTCCATTCCGGCTCGATGCCGTTTGCGTGGCCTGGGACTTCAGCCGTACCGCTGCGCGAGCGGTTTCCGCTGCGCTTCCTTTGCTCGAAGGCGCAGGACGTGTGCGCGTCGTGACCGTCACGAACGAAAAGGCCCTGGATTCCAAACATTCGGGCGAACAGCTGGCGAAGAACCTCGCTCGTCACGGCATCGAGGTCGTGCGCGACGAGATCGATGCCGAGGGCAAGCCGATCGACGAGGTCCTGACGTCTCACGTGCTGTCCCACGGCATCGACGTCCTCGTGATGGGCGCGTACGGAACGCCGAGATGGCGGGAGTTCGTGCTCGGCGGCGCCACCAGGGGCCTGCTGTCCAAGCCGCCGATCCCGATTCTGTTCTCGCATTGACGATTAGACATGCAGGAGGTGGCGCCGCCCGGGTCTACAAGACTGATCAGATCGCTGACGCTGACGCACGCGGTGCTGTACGGGCTCGGCGTGACGATCGGTGCCGGAATCTACGTCCTGGTGGGAGCGGCCGCCGCGCGGAGCGGAATGCATGCACCCCTGGCGTTCCTCGCTGCGGCGGTCGTGATGGGCGTGACGGCCGGGAGCTTTGCCGAGCTGGGCACGCGACTGCCGGTTGCTGCGAGCGAGGCCGCCTATGTCCAGGCCGCGTTTCATCGAAAATGGCTCAGCGGTGCCACGGGGCTGCTCGTGGTGGCCGCCGCGACGATCTCCGGCGCGACCATCACCGTTGGCAGCGCCGGCTACATCAGCGTGTTCCTGCCGCTGCCTGCCAGCTGGATCATCGCCGGCGTCGTGCTTGCGATGGGAGCGGTCGCCTGCCTGTCCGCGGTTCAGTCCATCAGCTTCGCCGGCTTGATGACGGTCGTGGAGATCGGAGGATTGGTGCTCATTGTCGGCGCCGGACTGTTTCAGGGCGACGCCCTGGTCTCCCGGCTGCCCGAACTGTTGGTGCCCCTGAGCGATAAAGCGGCGTGGACCGGGATCGCACAGACGTCGCTGCTCGCCGTATTTGCATTCATCGGGTTCGAGCACCTCGTGAACATCTCCGAGGAAATGAAGAATCCGCCCCGGACGCTGCCTTGGGCGCTCTTCATCACCTTGGGCGTGACGGCGTTCCTCTACATGACCGTCGTCTGGGTTGCGGTGGTCGCGGTGCCCCCGGCCGAGCTCGCGCACTCCTCGGCTCCGCTTGCACTGGTCTTTCAGCGGTTGACCGGTCTTCCGCTCTCGGTGCTCAGCGTCATCGCCATCGTTGCGACGGTCAACGGAATCATCGTTCACATGCTGATGATCGGACGTGTGCTGTACGGGCTTGCGGACCAAGGCAGCCTTCCGGCCTTTCTCGCCAGGGTGAACGCCAGAAGCGGCTCCCCGGTGGTTGCAACCCTGTTCGGCGTGGGCGCCATCCTGATCCTCGCCCTCGGCATTCCCCTGACCGGATTGGCCGAATGGACCTCACGTCTGACCCTCGGGGCTTTCGTCCTGGTCAACCTGGCGCTCCTGCGCATCAAGACGAGAGAATCCAAGCCTCCCGCCGGCGTGTTCCTCGTGCCCATCTGGGTGCCGATTGCAGGACTGTTTACGAGCGCCGCATTGCTCCTGATCGATCTCCTCGCATAGTGCGAGCTTGGGTTCGGCGAACGAAGTACGCGGCGGCTGAAGCGGGGGGTAGACGCGGCGCTCCTGACCGCGCGTTGGAGCAATGCCTGAAACATTAAAGAAGAACTTAACGCTTGCGGCCTACTTTGGCCCGCCATGACTGATCAGGTCGTTCACAGCGCGGTTCAACCGCTTTCGGCACGAGCAACGCTCCCTTGGGTCGTGGGGCTCGCCGTTTATGCTGTGTTGCTGGTGGCCGGGCCGCGGCTGCTCGGTGACCCCGACAGCTATTCTCACATTGAGCTCGGACGCTGGATCATCGCACACGGCACCCTGCCGACGAGCGACCCGTTTTCGCTTTCCAGGCATGGCGCGCCCTGGATCACCTTCGAATGGCTGTCCGAGGTCGTCTATGCCGGGATATACGCGCTGTCCAGCTGGCCAGGCGTCGTCGCCATCGCGGCCGCGGCGATCGCGCTCGCCTTCGCCCTTCTCACGTTCTTCCTGCTGCGCGAGCTTTCGCCAGCCCTGACGCTGCTCATGGTGATCGCGGCCGTCGTCCTGCTGGCGCCGCACATGCTGGCACGGCCACATGTGCTGGTGCTGCCGTTGATGGTGACCTGGGCGGCTGCGCTGGTCCGCTGCATGGACCGCCGCGGCCCTCCGCCATATTGGGCGCTGCCGCTTCTGGTGCTGTGGAGCAATCTGCACGGCAGCGTGGTGCTGGCGCTCGGCCTGATCGGACCGGCGGTGCTCGAGGCATTGCTGCGCGAAGAGCGCGCCCAATGGCCGCGCGTGCTGCTGCGGTGGCTGCCGTTTGTGGCCCTTGCCGTCGCCGCGTCCTGCCTGACGCCGCATGGGCCGGAACCGCTGCTGATGCCGCTGACGACGCTCGGCCTCGGCTCCGCGCTCGCCTGGATCGGAGAATGGCGGCCGCAGGACTTCAGCCACGTCAGTGGCTTCGAATTGCTGCTGCTCGCCGGTATCTTTGCGCTCTCGCGCGGCGTCACGCTGCCGGTCGTGCGGACCTTGGTGGTGATCGGCCTGCTGCATTTCGCGCTGGCGCAAATCCGCAATGCGGATCTGCTGGCCCTGCTGGCGCCGCTCTATCTGGCGGCGCCGCTGGGGCGCAGGTTCGGCGGAGCGACCGAGGATGGTGCAACGGTCGCGCCGCGCGGCCTGAATTGGGTTGGGCTCGGTGTGTTGATCGCAATCAGCGGATTGGCCTTGGCGCGTGACATCAGGCCGGCTCCGGCCATCACCCCCGAGGCCGCCGTCGCCCAGGCCAAACTCGCCGAGGCGGGGCCCGTGCTCAACGATTACTCCTTCGGCGGCTATCTGATCTTTGCCGGCATTCCCACCTTCATCGACGGTCGCGGCGAGCTGTACGGGGGACCGTTCATCAACCGTTACAATCGTGCCCTGGCGCTGATCGACCTCGACGACTTTCTCAAGCTGCTCGACGAGTACAAGATCGGTGCGACGCTGCTCGCACCGCGTACGCCGGCGGTCGCACTGCTCGACCGGCTGCCGCAGTGGCAGCGCGTCTACAGCGACGATGTGGCAGTCGTGCACAAGCGGCGGGATACGCCGCAGCGCTAGGTTCAGGCAGTCCCGAAGGCGGCGTATTGGCCTCCGAGCCAGACGCCGCTGAGGGCGTCTTCGAGGCGCCGTGCCGGCTTGCTGTCCCAGGGCAGCAGCAGGAAGTGCCGCGCGCCGATCTCGCGCAGGCCGCTGGCTGCCATCAGCTTCCGGGTCGTGCCGGCCCCGAGCAAGACGGCGTCCCGGTCGAACTCACAGCGCGCGACGGCAAGCCGCGTCAGCGGGTTGTACGGATTGTGCTCGATCACGCAGACGAGTCCCCCGGGACGCGTCACGCGGCGCATCTCGGCGATGAACTGCGCCCATTGCGCCGGCACGATGTGGTGCATCACGCAGACGGTCGTGACCAGATCGAAGCTGGCATCGGCAAACGGAAAAGTGCGGCCGTCAAACTCGCGGTAGTCGACCCCGCCATTGCGGGCGCGCGCCTGCGCCAGGCTGGCCGAGGAGACGTCGATGCCGCTGAGGCGGCCGACCATGCCGTGCAGCAGCGGGTGAAGACTGCCGACGCCGCAGCCGACGTCCAGCATGTCGGGCTTCTCGACGTCCAGCCGCTCTGTGATCAGATCGCGCAGCAGGTCGGCCTTTGCGCGCATGAAGAAATCATGCGGCAGGCCCGAGAAGTCGATCGAGGACTGGACCACGTCACGGTAATTGTCGTGATACCCGTCGAAGAGCTCGGTCATGTGCTGGACTACTCGTTGACGGCGTGGATCGCCGGCGTCGCCGCCGTCTCGTCGCGATCGAAGCCGATTCGTGCCTGCACCACGTAGAGCGGGCGGCGTTTCACCTCGGCATGGATGCGGCCGACATAGAGCCCCACGATGCCCGTCATCAGCATGTTGATGCCGCACAGCAGCGAGACGACGACGATCGTCGACGACCAGCCGGTCACGAGATGACTGTCCTTGCCCAGCCACAACAGCACAACCCAGCCGCCGTAGAGCAGCGCGAGCCCGGACACCGTCAATCCGCACCAGATGGCAAGCCGCAAGGGCAGATCCGAAAAGCCGAGCGCGGCGTTCACCGCCAGCCGGACCATCTTGAACAGCGGGTATTTGGTTTCGCCGGCGGCGCGCTCGAGGCGATGGAAGGCCACCTCGGCCTGGCGGAAGCCGAGCCAGGCGATCATGCCGCGCACGAAGCGATCCTGCTCCGGCATCTGCCGGAGTGCCTCCAGCACCTTGCGATCGATCAGGCGGAAGTCGCCGACATCGGCGGGGATGCCGACCGAGGACATCCTGCCGAGCAGCCGGTAGAACAGATGCGCGGTCGCACGCTTGAAGCGGCTTTCGCCCTCGCGCGACAGGCGGCGGGCGTGGACGATGTCGTTGCCTTCCTTCCACTTCGCGATCAATTGCTCGATCACTTCGGGCGGATCCTGCAGATCGGCATCCATGACGATGATCGCGTCGCCTTGCGCGGCGTCCATGCCGGCGGTGATCGCGATCTGATGACCGAAATTCCTGGACAGGCCGATGTAGCGAAAGCGCGAGTCGCGCGCGGCGAGTGCCCGCAGCACGATCGAGCTGGAATCGCTGCTGCCGTCGTCGACGAAGATCGCTTCTGCCGGCCCGTCGAGCCGGAACATGACCTGGTCGAGCCGGCGCAGCAGGACCGGCAGCACGGCTTCCTCGTTGAACACGGGGATGACGAGGCTGTAGCGGATCGATCTGGAATTGGCCGCCATGCGAGGGATTCCGACTGGGTTGCAGGGGCGGGAGTCTATAAGCCGGTGGTTAAGGTCGCCTTGCCGCAAATGTTAAGGGTCTAGCGCCCTGGACATCGGCGGAGGACGGACCGAGAGCCGGAAGCCGGTTAACCACGCTTGGGGGCGCCGGCTCGGCTCTAGGATTTGCGGCGGATCCTGTAGAGAGCAAATCGCTGCGAGCTCTCCAGCAACTCCAGCCGATCCGGCAGCGGATTGGCGGCCGGCGATCCCAGCACATAGAGGTAGTCGAAATCCCGGTACCAGGTGTGGACAAATGGCGGAACGTCCGCAGGTGGCTGGCCCGTCGCGATCGCGGCCAGCAGGCCCGCCGGCACCGGCCCTCCATAGGGAATGGATATATTGCGCACGGCCTCGCGCGGCCGCACGGGTTGCTTGCCCACCTCGGTGAACAGGTTGGGCACGAACGCGCCTGCGTAGTGCACGGCCAGCGTCGGCGCATAATACATCGGATACGAGGTGAGGTCGGCGAAGGGCGGGTCTCCATGATCGTCCGCGCTGCCGACCAGGATGCGCGAGCCGTGATCGATCTTCTGGAACGAGGCGATGATCGCCGCGTAATCGGCGCGGTAAGGTAGCCACACCGACAGAACGACGGCGAGATTGAGCAGGATGATGCCGCTGATCCCGGCGAGTGCAGCCATCCTCCAGGCACGGCTCGGCAGCGACAGCGAGCAGAAGGCGGGCAGGATCAGAGCCGCGGCGGGAATCACGCGAAGATCGACGAACGAGGTTCCGAACAGCTTCGAAGGAATGACGAAATAGAGCAGCGCAAAACCGACCGCGAGCCAGATGCCTGACGGCTCGAGCCTGAGGACGCCGCGTCTTGCGGCGATAAACACGCCGATCGCCAGCGCCAGCCCGGTCGCTGCCGCCGTCGTCAAATTGTAGCCGTTCATGATGCGGAGCGGCCAGACCGGCTTGAATGCCAGGAACCAGCTCGTGCCTTCGCTTCCGACCGAACCTGCAGTGACGTGCATGATCGCAAGCAGCGCCAGCGCGGGAAGCGCCAACGCGCCAAGGCGCGCGGCCGCGACGGGATAGGCGACCTGCCGTTGGCGGATGCGCGACAGCTCGAAAAGGCCAAGCGTCGCGCCGTAGATGCCGAGCGAAAAGAAATGCGCCACATAGAGCGCAGCGACGAAGATCAAGTTGGCGACAAAACGCGCCGGCCATGGGCCTTCCGCCAGCAGCAGATAGACGGCGATGCCCCAGAGCGCGAGGCCGAGGCCGAACTCGAAGTTCACGAAGCCCCAGCTGAACGGCAGGCAGTAGAGGAAAGCCAGCGCAGCGAAGCCGGCAAGCTGCACCCGTCCCTTCCGGACCCATTCGAGCAGCAGCGCGCCGGAAACGATCAGCACCTGGCTCAGCAGCAGAAACAGCCGTGTGGCGCTTTCGACGCTGATCAGTCGCGCCATCTGCGGGACCAGCAGATCCATTCCGAGGTTGGGATAGAATGCCCAGGCCACCTCGTAATGCGGATTGGCATCGGGGGTGCCGCTTTGGCTCAGAATGTACATGCGGGCGAGGTGATTGGGATAATCGACCATCGCGGGGATGGGGGTCAGCAGCACTGGAAGAAACGAGACGGCCGCCAGCATGGCAAGCACGGCAATCGCCACCGATCGGTCCGAGCCGGGAGCAGCCGGAATGGTCAAGGCCGGCCTGTCAGATTCGAAGGTGTCGCCGCCGCGCCCTCCGCATGGTCTCGGACATGGATCACGGCAATGTCGTCCGCATAGATACGCTTCCAGCCCTTGAGCTGGTCGAGGATCTGCGGGCCCGGCGCGTCGGCGACCAGGAGCGTGGCGTCGATCTTGTACTCGTCGAGCAGGCGCGGCAGCAATTCGGGCTTCTTGCCCTCCGTCGCCTTGAAGAAGTCCACCACGAATTTCTCGCCGTAGAGCTCGGCGCGGCCGTCGACGAAGACCGGAATATCGCGGGAGATCAGATAGCCGCCGAACTGATAGGCATTGAAGATGCGCTGCACCTTGCGTTGCTCGAGCAGGTCGACCGCCGCAACCGGGGTGTGCGTCATCGTGAAGCTGAAGCGGTGGTGCGCCATGTAGAGCGACGTCGAGGTCCAACTGGCCGCCACGATCATCAGCGCGCCTGTCGCGGTGACATAGCGGGCCGGCCAGCGATCGGCACCCGCGCCGTCAGCCGCCGCGCGCGGGAACATCTCGCCGAGCGGCTTTGCCAGCACCAGCGGCACCAGGAACGCAAATGCCTCGATGCTCCTGACATGGGTCAGCGCGCTCCAGGTCAGGAACAGGATCAGGAAGATCCGGGGCGCCGACAGCACGAGACCGCGATAATAGCCGAATGCGATCAGGGCGAGCAGGGCGCCTTCGAACGGGGTGAAGGTGGCGAAGTTCGCCGGCATCCATTCGAAGATCAGCGACAGCAGCTCGCCGAGGCCGAGGATGCTGGTCGCGCCCTGGAGCGTGCGCCAGCCGTAGGGCGTGCAGCAGCTCGCGATCAGCGCGCCGATTCCGAACAGCACCCAGCGCATGAATAGTCGAAGCCGCCGTCCCTTCTCGGCATGCTCGACGGCCTCGAGCGAGATCGGGCCGATCAGCGCCAGGCCCAGCACGAAGCCGCCGTGCAGATTGGCCCAGAGTGCCATCAGCGGCAGCCAGTACCAGGACGGCGCGCTCCTGCGGTCGGCAGCCGCCATCAGCAGGCCGATCCACGCCACCATGACGGGCAGCGCCAGGATATGCGGACGCGCCAGCACGTGGTGGGCCGACAGCAGCAGCGCCAGCATCGCGAACAGCACGGCGCGTGGGGCCTCGATCTGCGTGCCGAGAAGATGGACGAAGATCGCTACCGCGAGCGCGACGCCCAGCGCCGTGAGGATGACGGGACCTGCCCAGTCCCATTGCGCATAGGAGGAGGCGAACAGCACCTGCGACAGCCACGACGTCGAGATCCACGGCGCGCCCGTCCGCGTGAAGGAATAGAGGTCGATGGTGGGCATGGCGCGGTGATCGAGGATCCACTGCCCGATCTTGATCTGCCAGAACGTGTCGGAATCCTGCAGCCGCGTGTCGCCGAGATAGAGGAAGAGCAGATAGGCGCCGGCACCGGCGCACAGCGGCACGAGAGCTCTCGCGCGGCTCTGCACCGCGATGCCGTCGGCAAAGGAAAGGGACATGCCGCCTCGTCGTCCTGTTGTCCTTGTCGGTCGAGCATGATCCGGACCCGCAGCGCCGCGTTCGCGCAAAGTGTGGTGCGGTTTTCCGAGAGATCACGCCCGAGCAACGACGGTGAAACGCGACGAAGGCTTCGGCTCGTCGCGCTTCAGTTCGAGCGGGTGGCATTGGATCACGGCGGTCATAACTTCGGGTAAATCCGCAGCGCTCTGCCGGTCTCAGGTCCCGACAATTTAACAGATTGTTTTAGATTTGATTTTACCATCGGCCGACACACGCAATCCGCCCGGTGTTTACGCAGTCGAATTAACTGCGGCGCAATTCTTTGCCTCTACGTTCGGTTTCATGGTCGGCGGCGCTGGGAAGCCGGAAAGACCAGATCAGTTGTAAGCCTCGTGTACTCATTTGGAGCACTCCATGAAGAACCTCGTTGCGCGTTTCGTGAAGGATGAATCCGGCGCCACCGCCATTGAATACGGCCTGATCGCCGCCGGCATCGCGCTGGCGATTATCACCGTCGTCAACAATCTCGGCAGCACGCTGAACACCAAGTTCACCGCGATCTCGACCGGCCTCAAGTAAGCCGGACGACCTCGGAATTTCGGAGAGCCCTGTCCTTGACGGGGCTCCTTCCTTTTTTGGCGGGACTGTGCGTCGGGCCTGCCAGTTGCATGGCCTCCGCACTGGTGCGAGCCCGCTTCATGAGCTCGGTAACGAGTGCAGTTATCGATCTGACAACCCTGCACGGGCCTTTATGTGTTTGCGGCGGCCGCTTGGGGAGCGTCCCACGCGTTTGTTTCGGACTGGCGCGCCAGGCATCTCGTCCTGCGAATCCCAGGGAGCCCGCGGGCTGCATCTTGGCTACTTTCTGGAAGCAGGATCCGCAGCGAGCTAGAGCGAGCAAGGCCTGATCGGCCTTCGCCTTCAGGGCTGGCGCTACAGTCCGGTCGCCATGACGCTCCACGCATTTCCCATCTTGTCATCTCCCCTGAATAGTTGTTCAGTCCTTGCGGGACGATTTGCATCTTTGACGTGACGACGCGTTCGGCCGCAGGGCGTGTGGCTGGCGTGTGGGACAGGAAGCGCGCCATGGTTTATCGGCGGACGCATCAAGTGGTGAAGCGCCTCGCGGCGCGGCGCAGCGCGATTTTGGCGGCGGCGCGGGAGACCGCGGCGGAAGGCGGCATGGCGGCGGTGCAGATCGCGCCGGTCGCGGTCCGGGCCAATGTCGCGGCCGGGACGGTCTACCGCTACTTCCCCTCCAAGGCCGAGCTGATCTCTGAACTCATTGCCGAGGTCTCCCGCGACGAACTCGCGGCGATCCGGCGGGCGGCCGACGCCGCCCCGGGCCCGTCCTCGGCGCTGGCCGCGGCCGTGACGACCGTGGCGGTCCACACCCTGTCGCAGCGCCGGCTGGCCTGGGGCATCCTGGCCGAGCCCGTCGATGTCGATGTCAGCGCCTCGCGCCTCGCCAGCCGGCGCGAGATCGCGGGCGAGATGGCCGCCCGGATCGACGCCGCAGTGCGGGCCGGTCACCTGCCGGCGCAGGACACCGCGCTCGCCGCCACCGCTTTGCTCGGCGCGCTGCACGAGGCGCTGGTCGGCCCGCTGGCGCCCGACAATCTCGACGATCCCGCCAAGTTGCGCGATGCGGTGCAGACCGTGACGCTGCTGGCGCTGCGCGCGGTCGGCGTCATGGACGCCCGCGCCCGCGGCCTGGTGGTGCAGCAGACGCTGCTTCCGACGGCGAAGGCGCTGGTTGGCGCGTAAAATCGCCGCGTGAGGCAGGCGGCGGCCTGATTCCGCTCAAGCCGCTGACGTGGCAAGTCTTTTCGTGAAACCATAGCAAGCGCGCCGAAGGCTCCGGCTACTGTGCATGGGGTTGTTTTTCGATTTTTTGCTTGGCGGGCCCAAGCGGACCTACATATTCGCGTCGCCTTCGGGGCCGACCGAGGCGATGCGCACCATGTTGGTGGTACCGGGAATGCCGAGCGGCACGCCGGCGACGATGATCACGCGCTGGCCGGCGCGGACGAAGCCGTCGCGGAACGCGATCTGGCCGGCGCGGGCGACCATGTCGTCCTGATCGCGCGCGTCCTCGGCCACCACGCAGTGCACGCCCCAGACCACCGCGAGCCGGCGGCCGGCGGTGATGTTCGGGGTGATCGCCACGATCGGCGGCTTCGGCCGCTCGCGCGCCACGCGCACCGCGGTCGAGCCCGACGAGGTCCAACAGATCAAGGCGGGCAGGTCGAGCGTCTCGGCGATCTGCCGCGCGGCATCGGCGATGGCATCGCCCGCGGTGGCTTCCGGCGCCGGGCGCTGGGCCATGATCACCGACCGGTAGGTCGGGTCGCGCTCGACCTCCTCGCCGATGCGGTTCATGGTCGAGACCGCTTCGACCGGGAATTTTCCGGCGGCCGATTCTGCCGACAGCATGATGGCGTCGGCGCCTTCATAGACGGCGGTGGCGACGTCGGAGACTTCGGCGCGGGTCGGGACCGGCGACTGGATCATCGATTCCAGCATCTGGGTCGCGATCACCACCGGCTTGCCGGCGCGGCGCGCCATGCGCGTCATCTGCTTCTGCAGGCTCGGCACGCGCTCCAGCGGCAGCTCGACGCCGAGGTCGCCGCGCGCGACCATCAGAGCATCGGAGGCTTCGATGATGTCGGCGAGGCGGTCGATCGCCTGCGGTTTCTCGATCTTGGCCATCACGGCGGCGCGGCCGCGGATCATCTTCTTGGCTTCGAGCACGTCGTCGGCGCGCTGCACGAAGGACAGCGCGATCCAGTCGACGCCGGTGACGAGGGCGGCCTCGAGGTCGGCGCGGTCCTTCGGCGTCATGGCGGAGACCGGCAGGTCGGTGTCGGGCAGGCTGACGCCCTTGCGGTCGCTCATCTTGCCGCCGACCACGACACGCGTCACCGCGTGCTCCTTCGAGGTCTCCTCCGCGATCAGGCGCACCTTGCCGTCGTCGAGCAGCAGCGCGTGGCCGGGCCTGAGCGCGGCCAGGATCTCGGGATGAGGCAATTGGACGCGCGTGGCATCGCCCGGCGCCTTGTCGGAATCGAGCGTGAAGGTCTGGCCGTTCTGGAGCTGGACCGAGCCTTCGGCGAAGGCACCCAGCCTGAGCTTCGGGCCCTGGAGATCGACCAGGATGCCGATCGGCCGGCCGTAGCTCGACTCGACGTTGCGGATCGTCGCCACCAGCTCGCGCATCTTGTCATGCGGGGTGTGGCTCATGTTGATGCGAAACAAGTCGGCGCCGGCCTCGAACAGGCGGCGGATCATGGCGAGGTCTGACGACGCCGGTCCCAGGGTCGCGAGAATCTTGATACGGCGAAGACGCCTCATGGCTTATTTCCAGACGGGGGTGGCAGGCCGGGCGAGGCGGGGGGCGTAGCACGCGTAGCACCGGGAGGGCCATTGGGCAAACCGGGAACCCCGCCCGGGCCGACCGGGCCGGGCAGGCCGGGCACGCGCTGTTGCGCCGGCTGTTCGTTGGCGTCGGTCAGCTGCACCGTCCAGGCCCGCTGCTCGCCGGTGTCGACCTCGAAATAGCCGGTCCGGTCGTAGCCGCGCGCCAAGCAATCCTCGGTGCCGCGGATGGTGAACTCCTTGTCGCGCGAGCACATGAAGGCCTGCCCCGACCACTCGCCGCCGCGATCATAATCGATCGCGTAGATGTAATAGTAACGGGCCACCAGCGTTCCGCGCAGCAGGGTCTCGCAGGAGCGGGAGGAGATGTTCCACCAGCCCTCGGTGGTCCAGCCCTCGGCGTCCTTGTAGCCGAGCGCAATGCCGACCCGGCTCGACGTGTTGTTGCAGAGGCGGAAATCGGCGGCGGCCGGGCTGGCCCAAAGGCATAGCCAGGCGACCATCAGCACCGGGACCAACCGGGCGAGCAGGCGAAGCGGGGAGCGGGGAGATTCGGCAATCATTGTCGCGGTAGCTATACCAGATCATTGACGATTTGGCGTAGGGCCGGGAACGGCCCCCAAAGAGCGGCAGGCCAGCTTCGGGCCGGTTTGCGCCGGGATATGGCAAAATCTGTGACAGTGCCCACCTGATCCCGTAAGGGTGACCGATCGGGGCAGGCCCAAGGGGATACAGCCATGGCAATCGACGACAAAACCAGGACCGAGCTCGAGGCGGCCGCTTTCCGGCGCCTGGTCGATCACCTGAAGACGCGGACGGATGTTCAGAACATCGACCTGATGAATCTGGCGGGCTTCTGCCGCAACTGCCTGTCCAACTGGCTTAAGGAAGCCGCCGACGCCCAGGGCGTCGCCTTGAGCAAGGACGAGAGCCGGGAGGCGGTCTACGGCATGCCCTATGAGACCTGGAAAGCAAAATACCAGGGCACGGCGACGCCGCAGCAGCTCGAGACGATGAAGAAGGTCCATCCGCACGGCCACTGAGTTCGCGAAACACCTGAGTCGCACCACACAACAGCTTTCTGCGCCCCGCAGCAGGAAGGTGTGGGCGCGCTGTGGACGAGCGCGATGCTGCCTTGAACGCCGTTGGCACCGACCCTAAGGGTTCTAGCCAGCACGCGCGGTGAGGATGCCGGCGTCACCTCGTTTTGCCAGTTCCATTGGGAGTACCTAGATGGCCACCTCCGCCGCCGTCCGCGACGACGAGCCCGCGACGAAATTTGCCAAGGACCAGCTCAAGTCCATCATCGAGCGCATCGAGCGGCTGGAGGAAGAGAAGAAGGCGATCTCCGACGACATCCGCGACGTCTATGCCGAGAGCAAGGGCAACGGCTACGACGTCAAGGCGCTGCGCACGATCGTGCGCCTGCGCAAGCAGGACCCCAACGAGCGCGCCGAGGCCGAGACGATTCTCGAGACCTACATGCAGGCGCTCGGCATGATATGAGGCGTGTCGCCTCGAGCACCACTGCCCTAGCCCGGATGGAGCGCAAGCGAAATCAGGGTTCTTGCAGTACAGGACGCATTCCCCGGGATGCTTGCGCTCCATCCGGGCTACAAGACTGGCGTGTTGCACTTCGTCGTGAACGGAGACCGCCGTGACTGCGCCACCGCTGCCGCGCGAATTGAACCGTGCCTTCGGCGCTCTTCCGGCGCCGATCGGCAAGCGGCTGCTGCAGGTGCGCGACCTGATCTTCGCGACTGCCGCTGCGGACGAGCATATCGGCCGCCTTACCGAGACCCTGAAATGGGGCGAGCCGGCTTATCTGACCGATGAGACCGGCAGCGGATCGACGATCCGGCTTGGCCGCGTCAAGGACTCTGATGCAGCCGCCATTCTCTTCAACTGCAAGACGACCCTGATCGACACGTTCCGCGAACGCTTTCCCGACCGGTTCGAATATCGGCAGACCAGGGCGCTGTTGCTGCCGGTGTCGGGCAAGCTGCCGAAACGGGAGCTATCGATCTGTCTGTCGCTGGCGCTGACCTATCATCGGGACCGGCGGGGGAAGAAGGCGCGGTAGCACCATCCGTAGCCCGGATGGACCGCAGCGAAATCCGGGCCGTCGTTGCATGCAGCATGATTCCCGGATTGCGCTTCCGGGCTACGAGAGCGAAATTCCGGAAACAGCAGCGGCGCTCAGCGCAGCGCGGCGGTGCGCACGACGAATGACGTCGTCTGGAGCTTCGCGGTGGCGCTGCCGGAGAACGTATCGCAGGACAGGCCCTGCATCGGATCCTCGGCAAAACCCATCGCGATCACGGCGCGCGGCTTGACGAAATAGGCGCGCAGCGCCGCCGTATCGAGCTCGCCCATCAGTGTCACCGACATTGCATGGCTGGCGCTCGGCGACAGCATCACGACCTTGAGCCAGACGCTCTCGCCCTTGGCGGCGGAGAGGCGCGTCGCGGTCGCGACCATGCCGTCGATGCTCTTGCCGACCACCGTGTTGATTTCCGTTGCCTGAGCAAGGCTGCGCGATGCGGGGCGGGCCGAACGCGGGATCGGCGCGGAGGCGGCGACGACATTGGCGCGGTCGACCGGGGAGGCGGCCGGCGCGTAAGCCAGTGCCTGAAGAGCTGTGTTGGGCAGGCTCGCGGTTGGTTGCGGATCGGTGGCGGCGGCAAGAGCCTGGCGGGCCTTCAGTGCGGCGACCTGGGCCGGCGTCGCCTGCTGCGGCGTGGCCGGGACATCATCCCAGAAGCCGCGGGCATTGATGATGTCGGCCGGGGTCTCCGGCTTGCCGTCGACGGATTTGGCGGCAGCGGGCTTGTCAGCCACCGGCGCGGGCTTCGGCTTGGGTGGCGCAACGAGCTGCGCATCGGCCGAGGCGAGCTGGATCATGGCCATTTGCGGCTTGGCGCGCGGCGTCGGCACCGGCTCGGCGGGCTTGGCTGCCGCTGCGACGACGGTCGGTGCCGCCGGCTTCGCGGCCGGGGTGGGTGCGCCCTCGTCATCCTCGTCGCTAGCGGCCGGAGCTGCCGACTTGCCCTTGAACAGCGCCGCGAAGAAGCTCGGCTTGCTGCCGGCATCGTCGCCGCTGCCGCGGCGCTCGATCTCGGCCTTTGCGACCTCATAACCCTTCAGCGGCACGCCGTCGGTCGGCAGGTGCACCGTCTTGCCGTCCGGGAAGACGCGGGCGAGCTGGTCATGCGTCATGCGCGGCCAGTGCCGGACGCTGCCGGTGTCCAGATGCACGAAGGGCGAGCCGGAGGTCGGATAGAAGCCGACGCCGCCACGCTGCAGGCGCAGGCCGGCAAAGCGGATCTGCTCCAGCGGCACGCCTGGGATGTAGAAGTCCATCGCATGTCCCAGCATGTGCTGGCTGGAGCGCGCCACGCCGGATGAGCGGCGGCGGAGCATGGCGTTGGTGGCGGGCGAGCGATAGGAGGAGATGATCTGGATCGGCTGCTTGCCGTCGACGTCGCGATAGACTTCCCAGAGGATGTCGAACAGGCGACGGTCCATGACCGTCGCCTCCTGCGTGCGCCAGTCGCGCAGGAAGTGGTTGAGCTGCTTCAGCGCGGCTTCGTCGTAGCGCCCGTCACGCTTGAAGGTGACGGTGAGGTCTTCGCCGGAATGGGTGTGGTGGAAAGAAAGCGTCTTGGTCTCGTTCAGCGCGGCGGCGTCATGAACCGAGCCTGCGCCTGCAAGCAGCAATGCGGCAGTGAGGCCGATCCGCGAACCGGCCTTCACTCCCGCATGGGACAACGACAGCACAGCAAATTGGCGTGCGAGACCAGTCAGCACGTATGAGCCCACCCAGTCGACGAGCGTTCAATGGACTCTCCCGCCAACCCCGTTAGCAGTGCGAAAGAGGATGAACGCTTTCTTAAAGCGAGAAGGTTAATTCGAGGTTGACCTTCCCGCCCCCAAACCAAGTCAGAATACGATCCTAACCGGTTGACTGTGGCAAAAAAACGCCCGCTGCCAGGATGCAGGTGGAGAATGGTTAACGTTAAACGGCCCCGTCGCTGGGACAGGGCCGTTGATATCGTTGCAGGATTCGAAAAATAGCCGCCGAAACGGGCTCAGCGGGTGAACACCCGCTGCTGCTGGGGCCGGCGCCCGACCGGCGCCGGTGGCGCGGCCTGGGTCGGCGCCCCGAACAGCCGCTCGAAGAAATTCGGCCCGGACGAGCCGAAGCCCCCGCCATTGTTGGCCACCGCCACGCCCGAGGGCAGCGTCGTCGCCGGGCGCGAATAGCTCGGCTGGGAATGGGCCACGACGGCCTCGAGGTCCTTGCCGCGGTTGTTCTTCAGGACGTTGATCATGGCCGCGTCGCGGCCATAGATGTCCTTGCGGAATTGCAGCTTGCCGGCGTCGTCCACGAACGCGGTCTGATAGGTGATGTTGACCGGGATCGGGGTCGGGAATTTCAGGTCGATCTCGCTCTTGCCGTACATGCTGCGGATGCGCTCGGGCGTGTACTTCTCGTTCGGCATGACGATGTTGAGCAGCACGGAGGCGTACTGATCCGGATTCTGCACCCGCATGCAGCCATGGCTGAAGGCGCGCTCCTCCTTGGCGAACAAATGCTTGTCCGGCGTGTCGTGCTGATAGACCAGGAACTTGTTCGGGAAGTTGAAGCGGACACGGCCGAGCGCATTGGCTTCACCGGGCGGCTGCGAGATGTGCACCGAGCCGTCGCGGTTCTGCTCGAGCCTGAGGCCCATGCGCTGAAGCACGGTCGGGTCCTGCTGCAAGGCCGGCAGGTATTCGTTGTAGACGATCGAGGGAGGCACGTTCCAGGTCGGATTGACCGTGATGTACTTCATCGTCTCGGTCAGCAGCGGCGTGGCATGCTTGCCCGGCTTGCCGGTGACGACGCGCGTGGTCCAGACTTGCTGGCCGCGCTGCATCACCTTCAGCGTGAAATCGGGAATGTTGAGGATGACATAGGCATCGGCCAGCGCGGGTGCGCCGAGGTCGCGCGGCAGCCAGCGCCAGCGCTCCATGTTCACCAGCACCACGTCGATCTGCTTGTCGCGCTTCGGGGTGTTGAGCGCGCTGACGGTCTTGTCGTCGAGGATGCCGGTCGGCTTCATCTCGGCGCTGCTCTGGAATTTGCGCACCGCGTCGGCGACGGCGGCATCGTAGCGAGTGTCGTTGGCATTCTCGGCGAGGCCGAGCTTGGCGCGCAGCTGCGGCACGCGCGGATCTTCCACGACGATCTCGGCATGCTTCTTGGTGGCCGCCGTATACTTCAGCGCCGGACCATCGGCGATCTCGATCACCGGGCCGTTGCCCTGACCGCGAAGCTCCGCGAGCTTGGCCTTCAGCTGCTTGTAGAGCTTGTGCGGCGGGTTGTAGCTGTCGAGCGCTGCGGAAGCGTCCGCCGCGGTCGTGACCTTGGCGAGCACCTCGTTGGGGTCGACCGGATGCTCGGGATAAAGAATGTCGCCGCTGACCTGCGACCAATGCATGCGGCCGCTCTGGGCATGGCGCGCATAGTCGAACATGCTGGCGGTGAGCTTGAGCTCGGCATCGGCCAGCGCATCGGGCGTGGTGGCGGCCGCAAAATCCGGCACCGGATAATCGGCGGGATTGAGACCGTCGGAGGCCGCGTCCTTGAGCCGCGCGACCACGCCCTTGGCCGCAGCGGTGAGAGTGCCGCCTTGAGTCCAGACCGGCGCGAAATCGCGTGCGCCGTAGAACTTCTCGACCGCGGCGCGCTCGTTCTTGCGGTCAAAGTGCCGCGAGGTCTTGGCGCCGATGATATCCTTGAGCCTGTCGGCGACCGGCTGGTCGGCGGCGGGAACGTTGCTCGCGGCCTTGACCGGTTCGGCGGCCGGAGCCGCAGCGGGTGCCGCAGTTGCAGCCGGCGTTGCGGTGGCGGGCGAGTTGGCGAGCTCGGAAGGCTTGGTCTCGACCTTGTCCGGCGCGGGGGCGACGTCAGCCTTCACCGGCTCGTTCGGCTCCTTGGCGGAATCCTGAACGGTGGCGGTGGTGTCGAGCTTGATGTCGGCTGCGGTCGGGGGCGGGACGTTGGCCGGCTCGGGCCGCGGGATCGCGGCTTCGATCGCGAGCTCGGCCGCGCTGCTGCGCGCCTGGTCCTGCGCCAGGGCCGAGCTGGCCGACACCGTGAGGAAGGTGGCCGCGACCGTCATCAGGACGCGGTCAAAGCCCGCACGGTGGTTCAAACAGTTCCGCATTGTGTCGCACCCCTCGGGTGAACTGTCCCTCATGGAACAGCTTCGTTATCGCCTATTGAGCTTCGGCTAAATCGCGCCGGCCTCTCGAAAGTTGCACGCCTGCACGCAACGATTCCCACGCAGACGATATACAGGCCCCGGTTTTGCAGCCAGCGCTACCCGGGACAATTCACGCCAAACTGACTTCAAGGCAGCCTCTTGGCAACGGATTGTGCGCTGGCCCCACGCGCTTTTCCCTGTGTCTGTCACTTCCAAGTCACGGTTCAACAAGCAGTCGAATTCTGTCGTCGTGGGAACGGCTTACAGCCGCCCCTCGCATTGCCCAGCGAGGCTCAGTGCGTCTCCTCGCCGCTTTTCCCGCCATGGCCGGGAACCCCGGCCTCGTCGAGTTTGCGGTAGAGGGTGGACCGGCCGATTTTGAGGCGGCGGGCCACCTCGGACATCTGGCCGCGATAATGCGAGATCGCGAAGCGGATGATCTCGTTCTCCATGTCCTCGAGCGGGCGGACCTCGCCGGTCGGGGTCAGCATGGCGAGAGTTCCGGCGGCCGGAAGCGGCGCGATTGGTATTTCATTGCCCGACACGACAGAAGGAGTGGCCGCCGGCTCGAGCATCAGCGGGGCGGTCGGAATCTCCGTGATGGGCTGCGGCTGCGAAGCGAGCAGGGGGAAATCGCTGAGGCCGAGCTGGTCGCCGTCGCTCATCACCACGGCACGGTAGACCGCGTTCTCGAGCTGGCGGATGTTGCCGGGCCAGTCGAGCTGGGCCAGATGCGCCATCGCCTCGCCGCTGATGCCGGCGATCTGACGATTCTCCTCGGCGGCAAAGCGCGCCAGGAAATGCCGGAGCAGATGCGGGATGTCCTCGCGCCGGGCCCGGAGCGAGGGGATCGTCAGCGGCAGCACGTGCAGACGATAGAACAGGTCTTCCCGGAAGTGTCCCTGCTTCACCCGCTCCAGCAGCTTGCGATTGGTGGCCGAGACGATGCGGACGTCGACCTTGACCGGCTTGCGGCCGCCGACCGCCTCGACCGCACCCTCCTGGAGCGCGCGCAACAGCTTGACCTGAGCGGTCAGCGGCAGCTCGCTGACCTCGTCCAGAAACAGCGTACCGCCATGGGCCTCGACGAACTTGCCCATGTGCCGCTCGGTGGCGCCGGTGAAGGCACCCTTCTCATGGCCGAACAGGATGGATTCGACGAGGTTGTCGGGAATGGCGCCGCAATTGACGGCAACGAACGGCTTTGCCTTGCGCTCGCCGCTGCCATGGATTGCGCGCGCGAACATTTCCTTGCCGACGCCGGACTCGCCTTCGATCAGAACCGGGATCGAGGAGTTCGCCGCCTTCTGCGCGGCGCGCATGACCGGGGCCATCGCCTCGGCGCGGGTGATGATATCGGAGAAGGTCAGCCGGCCCTCGCGGCTGTGCCGGATGCGCTGCAATTCGCCCTTGAGCGCGGAGACGTTGAGAGCGTTGCGCAGCGAAACCTGAAGTCGCTCCAGGCCGACCGGCTTGACCACGAAGTCGGCCGCACCAGCGCGCATCGCCGAGATCACGTTGTCGATGCCGCCATGCGCAGTCTGCACGATGACGGGGACGCTGAGGCCCGCTTCACGCATCTTGGCCAGCACGCCCATGCCGTCGAGGCCGGGCATCACGAGATCGAGGATGACGGCGTCGATGGCCGGAGCATCGGGAGCGGTGAGGGCGGCGATCGCGGCATCGCCGGAATCCACGACGACCGTCTCATAGCCGCATTTCTGCACCATGTTCTCGACCAGCCGGCGGGCTACGGCGTCGTCGTCGGCGATCAAAATACTGGCAGCCATGGTGTTCCCCGCACGCTACTACTATCTGTCTCGAATCGGGGCACTCTGGCCGAAGCCGATTAACGCACTCTTAAACCTTGATGCCCCCGCCCGCCGCCGCGATTGTTGAACACAGGTTTCCCACACAATGAATTCGCGCTCCAACTCTGCTCTCAAGAAGTCTGCTCTCCGCAAGCCTGCCGCCAAGACATCTTCCGTCGCCGCCGAGAAATCCGTCGCCAAGAAATCCGCCAAGGCAAAGCCCTCCAAGACGTCACGCGCAAAGCCCGCGAGCAAGACCGGCAAGCTTCCGGAGTGGAACCTGGCCGATCTCTATTCCGGGATCGATGCGCCGGAAGTGACGCGCGATCTCGAAAAGATGGCTGCCGACTGCGTCGCGTTCGAGACCGACTACAAGGGCAAGCTGGCGACAGGGACAGCAAACGAAGATGGCGGAAAATGGCTCGCGGAGGCCGTGCGTCGCTATGAGGCGATCGACGATCTCGCCGGCCGCCTCGGCTCCTATGCCGGGCTCGTCCATGCCGGCGACAGCATGGATCCTGAGATTTCAAAGTTTTACGGCGATGTCTCCGAGCGGCTGACGGCGGCATCGACGCATCTGCTGTTCTTTGCGCTCGAGCTCAATCGCGTCGATGACGATATTTTGAACCGCGCCATGCAGGCTCCCGAGCTCGCGTACTACCGTCCGTGGATCGAGGATCTGCGCAAGGAGAAGCCTTATCAGCTCGACGACAAGCTGGAGCAGCTTTTCCTGGAGAAAGCCCAGACCGGCTATTCCGCCTTCAACCGGCTGTTCGACCAGACCATCTCCAGCCTGCGGTTCAAGGTCGGGTCCAAGGAGCTCGCGATCGAGCCGACGCTGAACCTGCTGCAGGACCGCGATGGCGCGAAGCGCAAGAGCGCGGCGGAAGCGCTGGCGAAGACGTTCAAGGCCAATGAGCGCACCTTTGCGCTGATCACCAACACGCTCGCCAAGGACAAGGACATCTCCGACCGCTGGCGCGGTTTCAAGGACGTCGCGGATTCCCGGCACCTCAACAACCGGGTCGAGCGCGAGGTGGTGGACGCGCTGGTCGCCTCGGTGCGCGCGGCCTATCCGAAGCTGTCGCATCGCTATTATGCGCTGAAGGCGAAGTGGTTCGGCAAGAAGCGGCTGACCTATTGGGACCGCAACGCGCCGCTGCCGTTTGCCGCGACCGACGTCATCGCCTGGCCGGAGGCGCGAAGCATGGTGCTGACGGCCTATCGCGGCTTCTCGCCGAAAATGGCTGACATCGCCGAGCGCTTCTTCACCGATCGCTGGATCGACGCGCCGGTGCGGCCGGGCAAGGCCCCGGGTGCGTTCTCGCATCCGACCACGCCGTCCGCGCACCCCTACGTGCTCATGAACTACCAGGGCAAGCCGCGCGACGTGATGACGCTCGCCCACGAACTCGGCCATGGCGTGCATCAGGTGCTCGCCGCGAAGAACGGCGCGCTGATGGCGCCGACCCCGCTGACGCTGGCGGAGACGGCGAGCGTGTTCGGCGAGATGCTGACCTTCCGGCGGCTGCTGGCGCAGACCAAGAGCGCCAAGCAGCGCCAGGCGCTGCTCGCCGGCAAGGTCGAGGACATGATCAACACCGTGGTGCGGCAGATCGCGTTCTATTCCTTCGAGCGCGCGGTCCACACCGAGCGCAAGAACGGCGAACTCACCGCGACGCGGCTCGGCGAAATCTGGCTGTCGGTGCAGGGCGAGAGCCTCGGGCCGGCGATCGAGATCAAGGCGGGCTACGAGAACTACTGGATGTACATCCCGCACTTCATCCACTCGCCGTTCTACGTCTACGCCTACGCCTTCGGCGATTGCCTCGTGAACTCGCTCTATGCCGTCTACGAGAACGCGGCCGAGGGCTTTGCCGAGCGCTACCTCGACATGCTCGCCGCCGGCGGCACCAAGCATTATTCCGAGCTGCTGCGACCGTTCGGACTCGATGCCAAGGATCCCAAATTCTGGGATGGCGGCCTCTCGGTCATCGCCGGGATGATCGACGAGCTGGAGGCGATGGGCTGAGGCATTCGCCGTCCTTGGGGTGCGTAAAACATCCGTTGAACCAGCCTTCTTGTGGTGTTATACACGTGTATAACATGCTGGAGGTCAGCCATGAAAATCGAGATCAAGAAGATCGGCAACTCGGACGGTTTGCTGCTGCCACGCGAACTAATGCAGCGGCTCGATCTCAAGCGCGGCCAGCAATTGAATGTGGTGGAATTGCCTGGCGGTGGTTTTCAGTTGTTGCCCTACGACCCCGATTTCGAGCGGACTATGGAGATGGCCGACGAGATCATGGATAAGTATCGCGACACGCTCACCGCGCTCGCAAAATAGTTGGCGATACGCATGAGCGATCCTCAGGAGCCGCTCTGGGTTACCTACGAGCAGGCTGTAGCAATTCACGGTCGACAGCTCCGGCGCTTCGGCGGTGCGCCGGGGTTGCGCGACGAAGGCATGCTGCGCTCGGCGCTGGAGCGCCCGATCAACAAATGGCGCTACGAACAGGCGCCGTTGGACGAACTCGCTGCAGCCTACGCATTCGGCCTTGCGAAAAATCATGCATTCGTCGACGGAAACAAGCGCATCGCCTTCATGGCCATGATGGTCTTTCTTCACAAGAATGGCGTAGCTTTCAGCCCCGATCCCGCGGAAGCGACAACGATCATCCTCTCTCTCGCCGCCGGCGAAGTCAGTGAGGAGAGTCTGACGCGCTGGATTCGGGACAATTGGAATTCCAAATGACCCGATTTGCGGGAAAACCCCGCCTCGGTGCCGTTGCCCTGTCCAATTCTTTAAGGTATCCCAGCCCGAGAATTGAACTTTCGACTGGGGACATTCCATGGCTGACCATAGCGAAGTGGCATACAGCACCGCCGACGGCAACGACTACGTTGCTCACGAGCAGACCTACGAGGGCTTCATCAAGCTGGTGAAGTACGGCACGGCCTCGGTCGCGCTCATCGTGATCCTGATGGCGATCTTCCTGACCTGATCGATCGGCGGCTGCACACGCCAGCGGCAGCAGCTGCCCAGAATATTTGCATTCAAGCCGGTGCCAAAACCGGTATCGAACGCCGCGGGAGTAACGCTCAAGTTTGCGCGCGCGCTGTCCCGCGCCGCCGGAGGACCTATGAAGATCGCCGTTGCCAAGGAAATCGATCCATCGGAGCCGCGTGTCGCCGCTTCGCCTGATACGGTGAAGAAGTTCAAGGCGTTAGGCGCAGAGATCGCCGTCGAGCCGGGCGCCGGCATCAAATCGGGCCTGCCGGATTCCGAATTCACCGCCGCAGGTGCCATTGTCGGCGCCGACGCGCTGAAAGATGCCGACATCATCATCAAGGTGAAGCGCCCCGAGGCCTCGGAGCTGTCGCAGTACAAGCGCGGTGCGCTCGTCATCGCCATCATGGATCCCTATGGCAACGAGGCCGCGCTGAAGACGATTGCCGATGCCGGCGTCTCCGCCTTCGCAATGGAGCTGATGCCGCGCATCACCCGTGCGCAGGTGATGGACGTATTGTCCTCCCAGGCGAACCTTGCCGGCTACCGCGCCGTGATCGAGGGCGCCGAGGCCTTCGGCCGCGCCTTCCCGATGATGATGACCGCGGCGGGCACCGTGCCCGCGGCCAAGGTGTTCGTGATGGGTGTCGGCGTCGCCGGCCTCCAGGCCATCGCGACCGCCCGCCGCCTGGGTGCCGTCGTGACCGCGACCGACGTGCGTCCCGCCACGAAGGAACAGGTCGAATCGCTCGGCGCAAAATTCCTCGCCGTCGAGGACGAGGAGTTCAAGAACGCGCAGACCGCCGGCGGCTATGCCAAGGAAATGTCCAAGGAATATCAGGCCAAGCAGGCCGCGCTCACCGCCGAGCACATCAAGAAGCAGGACATCGTGATCACCACCGCGCTGATCCCGGGCCGGCCGGCGCCGAAGCTGGTCAGTGCCGAGATGGTGAAGTCGATGAAGCCGGGCTCGGTGCTGGTCGATCTCGCCGTCGAGCGCGGCGGCAATGTCGAGGGCGCGAAGCCGGGCGAGGTCGTCGACCTCGATGGCATCAAGATCGTCGGCTACACCAACGTCGCCGGCCGAGTCGCGGCCTCGGCCTCCAGCCTCTACGCGCGCAATTTGTTCTCCTTCATCGAGACCATGGTCGACAAGAAAGAGAAGAAGCTCGCCGTCAACTGGGACGACGAGCTGGTCAAGGCGACCGCGCTCACGAAAGACGGCGCCGTCATCCACCCGAACTTCCAGCCGAAGGCATAAGGAGAGATCGCCATGGAGCATGTTGCACAGGTCGTCGACCCCTTCGTCTTCCGGCTGTCGATCTTCGTCCTCGCCGTCTTCGTCGGTTATTTCGTGGTGTGGTCGGTGACCCCGGCGCTGCACA
Source organism: Bradyrhizobium sp. WBOS08 (assembly GCF_024585125.1). Taxonomy (NCBI): domain Bacteria; kingdom Pseudomonadati; phylum Pseudomonadota; class Alphaproteobacteria; order Hyphomicrobiales; family Nitrobacteraceae; genus Bradyrhizobium; species Bradyrhizobium sp. WBOS08. Next base: position 3,869,899 of record NZ_CP028988.1, read on the forward strand.
CCCCGCTGATGAGCGTGACCAACGCGATCTCCTCGGTGATCGTGGTCGGCGCGCTGCTCGCGGTCGGCGTCGGCATGGTTTCGAGCGGTTCGGGCTGGGCGCGCGGCTTCGGCTTCGTCGCGCTCATCTTCGCCTGCGTCAACATCTTTGGCGGCTTCCTTGTCACCCAGCGCATGCTGGCGATGTACAAGAAGAAAGCCAAGTAAGCGGCCACCTCGGGCTGAAGGGATCAATGGGGACCTGAGATGAGCGCCAATCTCTCTGCATTCTTGTATCTCGTGGCGGGGGTGCTGTTCATCCTGTCGCTGCGCGGGCTGTCGAGCCCGGCGACGTCGCGCCAGGGCAATTTGTTCGGCATGATCGGCATGGGCATCGCGGTCGCGACTACGCTCGCCAGTCATCCGCCGGCGGACGGCGTCGCCTGGATCCTGGTGATCCTTGGTATCGCCATCGGCGGCGGCATCGGTGCGGTGATCGCCCGCCGCGTGCCGATGACCTCGATGCCGGAACTGGTCGCCGCCTTCCACTCGCTGGTCGGCATGGCCGCGGTGCTGGTTGCCGCCGGCGCGTTCTATGCGCCCGAGGCGTTCGACATCGGCAAGCCCGGCGCCATTCATGCATCGAGCCTGGTCGAGATGTCGCTCGGCGTCGCCATCGGCGCACTGACGTTCACCGGCTCGGTGATCGCGTTCCTGAAGCTGTCCGCGCGCATGAGCGGTGCGCCGATCATCCTGCCCGGCCGCCACATCATCAACATCGCGCTCGCCGTCGCGCTGGTGTTCTTCATCGTCCGTCTCGTCCTCACCGGCGGGGCGTTCGACTTCTGGATGATCACAATCCTGGCGCTGGCGCTCGGCGTGCTCATGATCATCCCGATCGGCGGCGCCGACATGCCGGTCGTGATCTCGATGCTGAACTCCTACTCGGGCTGGGCTGCGGCCGGCATCGGCTTCACGCTCGGCAATTCCGCGCTGATCATCACCGGCGCGTTGGTTGGCTCCTCCGGCGCGATCCTGTCCTACATCATGTGCCACGCGATGAACCGGTCCTTCATCTCGGTCATCCTCGGCGGCTTCGGCGGCGAGACGGCTGCGGCCGGCGGCGGGACGGGCGAGCAGAAGCCCGCCAAGCTCGGCTCGGCGGACGATGCGGCCTTCATCATGAAGAACGCGCAGAAGGTCATCATCGTGCCCGGCTACGGCATGGCGGTGGCGCAGGCCCAGCACGCGCTGCGCGAGATGGGCGACATCCTGAAGAAGGAAGGCGTCGAGGTGAAATACGCCATTCACCCGGTGGCAGGCCGTATGCCCGGCCACATGAACGTGCTGCTCGCCGAAGCCAACGTGCCCTATGACGAGGTGTTCGAACTCGAGGACATCAACTCCGAATTCGCGCAGGCCGACATCGCCTTCGTGATCGGCGCCAACGACGTCACCAACCCGGCGGCCGAAGAGGACAAGACCTCGCCGATCTACGGCATGCCGGTGCTGCAGGTCTGGAAGGCCGGCACCGTGATGTTCATCAAGCGCTCGCTGGCCTCCGGCTACGCCGGCATCGACAATCCGCTGTTCTACCGCGACAACACCATGATGCTGCTCGGCGACGCCAAGAAGGTCACCGAGAACATCGTCAAGGCGATGTAGGCGCGCGAAGGAAGCGGACCGTGGCCATCAACAAGGAATGGCACCGGTCCCATCGGATGCCGCTCAAGGCCACGCGCGAGCAGCGCGTCAAGTGGCACGCCGCCCAAAGGCGGCGTGCGGCTGTCGCGACGTACCGGCAAGCCTTCGGCCCGACGTCATGAAATTGCTGCGGAGCCGTCGCAAGCCCTGAGTTCAAACCGGGGCCGGACGTGCCATGATCGCCATCGCCAAGTGGACTGTCATCCTGCTCGTGACCGTCTATCTCGCCGGGCTCGTCGTGCTGTATGTCCGGCAGCGCGAGATGCTGTTTCCGATCCCGCCGGTCGGTCGCGCTGCACCCGGTGCGGCAGGTCTGCCCGAGGCAGAAGAGCATGTCCTGACCACCCCGGATGGCGAGAAGGTCATCGTCTGGCACGTGCCGGCGAGGCCCGGTCGGCCCGTGATCCTGTATTTCCCTGGCAACGGCGATTTCCTCGCGGGCCGCACCGATCGCTTCAAGGCCATGATTGCCGACGGCACCGGTCTCATCGCGCTGTCCTATCGCGGCTATGCCGGCTCGAGCGGCGCGCCGAGCGAGCAGGGCCTGCTGCGCGACGCGGCCACCGCCTACACTTTCACCAGCGCGCGCTATGGAGCGGAACGAATCGTCGCCTGGGGCTTTTCGCTGGGGACGGGCGTGGCGGTCGCGCTCGCCTCCGAACACGCCATCGGAAAGTTGATCCTGGAGGCGCCGTATACCTCGACGGCCGACGTTGCGGCATTGGCCTTCCGGTACGTGCCGGTGCGCCTGCTCATGCGCGACCAGTTTCGCTCCGACGAACGGATCGCACGCGTCACGGTGCCGCTGTTGGTGATGCATGGCACCAATGACCTTGCCATTTCGATCCTGTTCGGGGAGCGTCTGTTCGCGCTCGCGCATGAACCGAAGCGGTTCGTGCGCTTTGCGGGCGGCGGACATGACAATCTCGACAGTTTCGGTGCGGTCGAAACGGCAAGGCGCTTCATTGGATATTGAACGATCCGTCACGCGGCTCAGGGGCGCATTCCTCCTCGCCATCCTCACCTTGTTGCCGCAGCCGGCCTGGGCCGCGACCGGGCTCGATGGCGCGGCGATGCGCTGGCCCTATGCGCTGCCCTTTGCCGGTCTGTTGCTGTCGATCGCGCTCGGACCGCTGCTGTATCCGAAGATCTGGCATCATCATTACGGCAAGATCACCGCCGCCTGGTCGCTCCTGGCGCTCGTCTCGCTCCTGGTCTTTGCCGGCAGCACGGCGACGCTGGCGGCGCTCGTGCACGCCATGCTCATCGAATATCTCGGCTTCATCGTGCTGCTGTTCTCGCTCTATGTCGTGGCCGGCGGCATTCTCATCACCGGCGACATCAAGGCCACGCCGGCGATGAATGCCGGCATCCTCGCGCTCGGCACGCTGGGGGCGAGCATCGTCGGCACCACGGGTGCCGCGATGATCCTGATCCGTCCGCTGATCCGAGCCAACCGGCCGCGGCGCCACAACGCTCACGTCATCGTCTTCTTCATCATCCTGGTTGCCAATGTCGGCGGCGCGTTGAGCCCGCTCGGCGATCCGCCGCTGTTCGTCGGTTTCCTTCATGGCGTCGACTTCTTCTGGACCACACGGACCATCTGGCTGCAGACCGCGCTCGTCGCCGGATTGCTGCTCGCGATTTTCGTCGCCATCGACGTCTGGTGGTTCCGCAGCGAGCCTTTGCGCGAGGAGGCCGTTTCCGCCGAGCCGGTCCGCATCCGCGGCCTCGTCAATCTCGTGCTGATAGCTGCCATCGTCGCCTGCCTGCTGATGTCGGCGATGTGGAAGCCCGGCATCGCCTTCGACATTCTCGGCACCAAGCTTGAGCTGGAAGACGTCGCTCGCAATCTGGCACTGCTGGCCATTGCGGCGCTGTCGGTGTGGCTGACGCCGGATGAGCACAGGCAGGCCAATGGCTTCACCTGGGAGCCGATCCGCGAGGTCGCAAAGCTGTTCGCGGGCATCTTCGTCGCCATCATCCCGGTCATCGCCATGCTCAATGCCGGTCATCACGGCGCGTTCGCCTGGGTGCTGTCGGCCGTAACGGGGCCGGACGGAGCGCCGCGCGAGGTTGCTTATTTCTGGTTCACCGGCCTGATGTCCGCGTTCCTCGACAATGCGCCGACCTATCTGTTGTTCTTCCAGCTCGCCGGCGGCGACCCGCAGGTGCTGATGAATCAGCTCTCGGGCACGCTCGCCTCGATCTCCATGGGCGCGGTCTACATGGGTGCGCTCACCTATATCGGCAATGCACCGAACTTCATGGTGAGCAGCATCGCCAGCGAGAACGGCATCAAGATGCCGAGCTTCTTCGGCTATTTCTTGCGCGCCGGCGCAGTGTTGATCCCGCTGTTCGTGCTGCTGACGCTGCTGCCGGTCTCGCCGATCCTGCACTGGCATTGAATCTCGTGCCTGATTTGCTACTGCTCATCCGAGCAGATGGAATTGGTGGATGAGCGCGCATAACCCGATGCCCCGGTCGGCCTGGATCTTTCCGGCGCTGGCCGTGCTGTTGTTCGCAGCCGTCAGCGCGACGGACTACGTGTTCACGCTGTCGCTGGGCGGGCTCGTCTTCGCGACCGTGCTGCTCGTCATCCTGTTCGGCACGGTGTTCGCCGCGGTTCATCATGCCGAAGTGATCGCCGAACGGGTCGGCGAGCCCTATGGCACGCTGGTGCTGACGCTCTCGGTGACCATCATCGAGGTGGCGCTGATCACCACGATCATGCTCGGCGACAAGCCCGCGCCGGCGCTGGCGCGCGACACCGTGTTCGCCGTGGTCATGATCGTCTGCAACGGCCTCGTCGGGCTCTGCATCTTCATCGGCGGCCTGCGCTATCGCGAGCAGGGTTTCCAGCTCTCCGGCGCCAACGTCTATCTCAGCGTCCTGTTCGCGCTCGCGACCATCACGCTGATCCTGCCGAACTACACGACCAGCACGCCGGGGCCGGTCTATTCGGCAGCTCAGCTCGGTTTCGTCGACGTCGTCACGCTCGCGCTGTACGGGGTGTTCCTCTACACCCAGATGGTGCTGCACAAGGACTACTTCGTCCATGATCGGGGAGACGGCGGCAGCGGCGAGGCGCATCTGTCGGGCAGGATGCTGGCGCTCAGCGTCGTGCTGCTGCTGGTCGCGCTGCTGGCGGTGGTGCTGCTCGCCAAGAAATTCTCGCTGGTCGTCGACGCCGTCGCAGCCAGGATCGGTGCGCCGCCGGCCTTCGCCGGACTTCTGGTCGCGCTGCTGATTCTGATGCCGGAAGGCGTCGCGGCGGTAACTGCGGCCCGCAAGAACGACCTGCAGAAGAGCATCAACCTCGCGCTCGGCTCCTCGCTCGCCACCATCGGGCTGACGATTCCGGCCGTCGGCATTGCCACCTATGCGCTCGACAAGGAGCTCGAGCTCGGCCTCAGCGCCCAGGGCAGCGTGCTCCTGCTCCTGACCTTCTTCCTGAGCATGCTGACCTTCGGCACGGGCAGAACAAACGTCCTGTTCGGGCTGGTCCATATGGTGGTATTTGCCGTCTACGTCTTCATGGTTTTCGTGCCCTGAACCCATTTTGCGCGTCCGCCGCCCTCACGGGCCGGATCGCGTCCCAGGAGAGTCCCGATGCTTGCCGCCAGATCCGAGGTTCAGGTCGATAACGAAGAGGTGCGGGTGACCGAATGGCGGCTCGATCCGGGCAGCGCCACCGGCCATCACACCCACGGCATGGATTACGTGATTGTTCCCGTGGTCGCCGGTGAAATGACTATCGTGGCGCCCAACGGCGAGCGGTCCAAGGCGCAGCTTGCGGCCGGGAAATCCTATTTCCGCAAGGCGGGCGTCCAACATGACGTACTTAACGAAACCTCAACTGAGATCGTGTTCCTTGAGATCGAGCTCAAGCCGTAAGTCCGGGCCTTAACACTTGCCATCGATCCGTCGCAGTTGATCCCTTACAATGCCCCAAAGTTCCCGCATCAGATCGCGCGGGGAGTGGCCGGAATGCTGAAATACCTCGCTAAAATTTCGATGGATATTTTCCCCTCGGTGCTCGCGACGATCATCGGGGCGTACATCGTTAACCACTACATCAACGCCAAGCCGGCGGCTGATGCCCCTGCGGCCGTGGTGGCCCCTTCCCAGGCCGGCAGCGACGGCAAGCCGACCGACACCGCCAACCTTCCTGCGCCCGGCGTCAAGGCCAGGGGCATCTCGGAGAAGAGCATTTCCGACAGGGGTGCGGCGGACAAGGGTGTAGCGGACAAGGCTGCGGCCGAGAAGCCCGCCGACAAGCATGAGACCAAGGCTGCAGACGTCGCGCCTGCCGACACCCCCTCGCACGGCCGTTCCCCTGCGCGCGAGAAGGCTGCCGCGAAGGCGACCCCGCCAGCCGCTGCACCGGTCGCGGAGGCCAATGCCGCGTCGGCTGGAGCATCCCAGCCTGCGACCCCCGATGCCAACGATCTGGCGCGCGCCGCCATCGAGCGTCTTCGCAAGTCGCCTGAGGGCAAAGCTGCCGAAGCCAAATCTGCCGAGACCAAGTCTGCTGAGACCAAGCCGGTCGAGCGGACTCCGGAGCCAGCGGTGCGCGAAGCTACCCGCGTCCCCGAGGCCCCGCGCGTCATCGCGACGGAGTCCTCGGCGGTCAGGCCGCTGCCACCGCCGATCACGGTGTCCACGCCCTCGCCCGAGAGCTATGGCAATGGCGGTTCCTCGCCGTCCTATACGGCCTCGGTCGGCAACGACGACCCGAATCGGATGACGCCGCCGGCGGACATTCCCGTGCCGGTGATCGCGCCGCCGCTCGATCTGCGCGCCGATGCCGGCGCCGCCCTGCCGCGGCCGAAGAAGACGAATGTGGCTGACGAGATGCTGTCGGGCATGAAGTCGATGTTCCACTCCGTTCTGCCGAAGAGCGCCACCCCCGACTGAGATAACGCCTGCGCTGCGCCCGGCGTCAGCCGCCGACGCGGGCAAGGCCGCTGCGTGCGGTGTCGTCGCGTGGCCGAAGCGCGACGGCCCTGGTGTAGGAGGCCGCCGCCTTGGCCTTGTCGCCGAGCCGTTCATAGGCCTGTCCGCGCGTGGTCCAGACCTGCGCGTTGTGCGGATCCGCCTCGGAGGCCTCATCGAGATCGGCTGCGGCCTCCTTGATCTTGCCGAGCGCCAGATAGCTGGTGGCGCGGCCGAGCAGCGGCTCGGCCTTCTGGGGGTTGAGCCCGCTCGCGGCGCTGAAATCGGCGATCGCGAAGTCGTGCTGATGGTTGGCCTGGTAGATCAGGGCGCGGCCATAAAGCGCCTGCGCGTTGTAGGGATCGAGACCGACCGCGCGATTGAACTCCTCGAGCGCTGCCGCGGTCTCGCCTGACTTCGCCAGGGATTGGGCTTTTGCGGTATGGGCCTGCGCTTCGGCGACGTTGCCGGGGCTCACCGCGCTCTCAGCGGGTGCGGCCGACTTCGGCGCCTCCTGCGGCTTGTCCTTCTCCGGCATCAACGATCCCAGATCGAAGGAGCAGCCGCACAGCGCAATCCCCATCAAAGCCAGCGCGAACGGCTGCCGCCAGATCAGGCGTCGCCGCGTCAAGCCGCGCTCGGGGCAAGGGGAAGCCATCTACGGTTCGCTCGCGCTCGTGCCGCACTGGTAGTGCCCCGTCCCAGAAAGGCACCGCTCACAAACAATAACGCGGGCCAGGGGCCCGCGTCATCGGAAACTGAAGTCTTGGGTAATTGAAGACTTGGGAAATTGAAGACTTCGGAAACTGAAGTCTTGCGGGGTCCAGTAGATCAGCGCGGTCCGCGCGGACCTGCACCGGGGCCGCCACGGCCGCCGCGATCACCGCCGGGACCGGCGCCGAACACCGGCTTCGGCTTCATCGGCAGCAGGCCTTCGCGCTGCAGCTTCTTGCGGGCCAGCTTGCGCGCGCGGCGCACGGCTTCGGCCTTTTCGCGGGCCTTCTTCTCGGAGGGCTTTTCGTAGTGACCGCGGAGCTTCATCTCGCGGAAAATTCCCTCGCGCTGCATCTTCTTCTTCAGCGCCTTGAGGGCTTGATCGACATTGTTATCGCGAACGAGAACCTGCACGCGGCATCCTCTTGAGTGGATCGGATTTGAATTCTGGTAAGACGAAGGGGATGGCGAAACGCGCAAGCCCTTAACCTTGAGGGCGCGGATGTATCAGACAAAACCCGGGATGTCCACCGGCCAAGCGGGGATTCGGGCCAAGTTCAGCCATTAAATAAGGCAAAATATCTCCGCGCGGCCCTGATTTGGGAGATTTGACGCCAATGATGGGGCCGTTTCCGGGGCTTTGTTCCGGAATCTTGAAAGCAGGGGACTACATATGGATATCAAGAAATACGCTGCAGAAGCCATCGGGACCTTTTGGCTCACATTCGCAGGCTGCGGGAGTGCGGTGATCGCTGCCGGCTTTCCGCAGGTCGGAATCGGACTGGTCGGTGTCTCCCTCGCGTTCGGACTCAGCGTCGTCACCATGGCCTATGCGATCGGCCATATCTCGGGTTGCCATCTCAACCCGGCGGTCACCGTCGGTCTTGCTGCCGGCGGCCGTTTTCCGGCCGGGCAGATCCTGCCCTATGTGATCGCCCAGGTGGCTGGTGCGATCGTGGCTGCATGGCTGCTCTATGTCATCGCGAGCGGGGCTCCCGGATTCGACGTCGGCAAGGGCTTCGCATCCAACGGCTATGGCGCGCATTCGCCCGGCCAGTACAGCATGATCGTGTGCTTCCTCACCGAGGTGGTGATGACCATGATGTTCCTGTTCATCATCATGGGCGCCACCCATGGCCGCGCGCCCGCGGGCTTCGCACCGCTCGCGATCGGGCTCGCGCTGGTGATGATCCATCTTGTCAGCATTCCCGTCACCAACACGTCGGTGAACCCGGCGCGCAGCACGGGCCCCGCGCTGTTCGTCGGCGGCTGGGCGACCGCGCAGCTCTGGCTGTTCTGGATCGCACCGTTGATCGGCGGCGCGCTGGGCGGGGTGATCTATCGCTGGCTGAGCGAGGAGCCCACCGGCGTCGTCGCGGGCGTGAAGACGGCCTGAGCGCTTGGCGGGATCGCTGGTTGGAGCCGCGATCCCGTTACTTGCCTGTGGTGGGGCGCACTTCGGTGACGTGGCCCATCTTGCGGCCGGGGCGCGGCGCGCCCTTGCCATAGATGTGCACGGTCGCGCCGGGCACGCTTAGCCACTTTTCGTAGTCGTTGATCTCGTCGCCGATCAAATTGGTCATGGTGACGACCTCGCCGTGGCGCACCGGCTTGCCGAGCGGCCAGCCGGCGATGGCGCGGATGTGCTGCTCGAACTGCGAGACGGACGCGCCGTCGAGCGTCCAGTGCCCGGAATTATGCACGCGCGGGGCGATCTCGTTGACCAGCACCTTCGGTCCGGTGCCATTGGCCAGCACGAACATCTCGACGGCGAGTACGCCGACATAGTCGAGCGCGCTCGCGATCTTTCCGGCAATGCTGCGCGCTTCCTCGGCGAGCGCGTCGGGGATCGGGGCTGGCGCGCGCGATATCTTCAGGATGTGGTCGCGGTGCTCGTTCTCGGTGACGTCGAAACACTCGACCTCGCCTGTGACCGAGCGTGCGGCGATCACGGAGATCTCGCGCTCGAACGGCACGAAGGCTTCCAGGATCGCCGATTTGGTGGCGAGGCTGGTCCACACCTTGGCGATGTCGTCGCCCTCGCGGATGATGGCCTGGCCCTTGCCGTCATAGCCGAAGCGGCGGGTCTTGAGCACGGCCGGAAGGCCGATCCTGGCGATCGCCTCGCGCAACGAGGCGACGGACGTGACATCGGCGTAGGCTGCGGTGCCGATCCCGAGGCGGGTGACAAAATCCTTCTCGGCGAGCCGGTCCTGGGTCGTCTCGAGGATCTTGCGATTGGGCAGCACCGGGCGGCGCGCATCCAGCACCATCGCAGCGGCCGAGGGGACGTTCTCGAATTCGTAGGTGATGACGTCGACGTCGCCCGCGAACAGCTCGAGCGCTTCGACATCGGCATATTCGGCGCAGGTCGCGTTCAACACGACGTCGAAAGCCGGCGAGTCCGGATCGGGCGAGAACACCTGGCAGCGCAGACCGAGCCGCGCCGCAGCCATCGCCAGCATCCGGCCCAATTGTCCGCCGCCGAGGATTCCGATGGTGTCACCGGGCTTCAGCTTCACGTGCCGGGTGTCAGTCACGCCTTGCCCTCCGGGCGCTCAGCGACCGCCTCGGTCTGAGCCTTGCGCCAGGCGGCGAGGCGGTCGGACAAGGCGGGGTCGGACAGTGCCAGGACGGAGGCTGCCAGCAGCGCGGCGTTGGTCGCGCCGGCCTTGCCGATGGCGAGGGTGCCGACCGGGATGCCGGCGGGCATCTGGACGATCGAATAGAGCGAATCGAGGCCCTTGAGGGTCTTGGATTCGACGGGAACGCCGAATACCGGCAGCTCGGTCAGAGCCGCCGCCATGCCAGGCAGGTGCGCAGCGCCTCCAGCGCCGGCGATGATGACCTTGTACCCCGCGGCCTTGGCGCCCTTGGCGAAAGCAAACAGCCGGTCGGGGGTGCGGTGGGCCGAAACGATGCGGCTGTCGACTGCAACGCCGAGCGCGGCGAGCGTGTCGGCGGCATGCCGCATCGTGTCCCAGTCCGACTGGCTTCCCATGATGATGGCGATCGGCGCGGTCATGGCGTTGATTGTGCCCGAAAAACAGAAGGATAGGCCAGATTAACGGTTCCGGCCGGCGGCTCGCAAGGCGGTGGCAAGGAGAAGGGAATCCACTATCCTGTCTTGGTGAATCCCCGCAAGCCTTCATTGAGCAGGATGCCCATGAAGAAACCGAAAAGGGCGAGTGCTGCGAAGGCCAAGGCGGGCCGGAAGACCAGCGCCGGCCGTTCCAAAGCCGCCCCGAAGCGGCCGACCAGGCGTCCGGCGAAACCGCCGCGGCGCGGCGCGCCTGGCAGCGATGGAGCCAAGGAAACCGTCAGGGCGACGATCCGGGACTTGCGGGCCAAGCTCAAGCAGGCGCAGCGCCGGGTCGCCGAGCTGGAAGCTGCGGCCGATACCGATTTCCTGCTCGGGATTCCCAACCGGCGCGGTTTCGAGCGCGAGCTTGCGCGCGCCATCGCCTACATGAAGCGCTACCGCGCCAGCGGGGCGCTGATCGTGCTCGACGTCGATCGGCTGAAACCGATCAACGATTCGTTTGGTCACGGCGCTGGCGACGAGGTGCTCAAGGCGATTGTCGCAGCGCTGATGCGGCAGGTCCGTGCCTCCGACGTGGTCGGGCGGCTCGGAGGCGACGAGTTCGCGCTGCTGCTCTGGAACCTGAGCGAGACCGATGCCAAGGCGAAGGCCGCCGCCTTCGAACAGGCGATCGACGAATTGTCTTTCGTTTTTCGCGGCCAGCACGTGACCGCGGGAGCCTCCGCCGGTGTCGCGCTGCTGGGGGCGCAATCCGATGCAGGCCGTGCCCTGGAGGAGGCGGATGCCGCCATGTATGTGCGCAAGGCGCACCGGCGGCACGAGCCGCGGATCAGGCTGGTCGGCAGCTGATCCTCACAGCGTGGCGAGATCTTCCGGCACGTTGCCGAATCTGCGCAGCAGCGTGGCGTCCCCGAATTCGCCGGTCATGGGATCGCCGCTGCGGCTGAACGCGACCGCACCGATGTGGCCGGCGCCGCGCGACAAGGCCTCGGCGCGCCGCAACGCGGCCGTCGAACTCTGGCATTCTTCCGCTGCGCCTGCGACAGGCGAGCCGTCGGCATCGATCAAGAAGGGCATTGCAACGTAATAGGTCACGTCCGACATGGCGTTGCTCCGACGTTGAACTCAGGCGGCGCTGCTCTTGCTCCGCATCTTGCTGCGTGAGGTCTCGGGGATGCAGCCGGCGGAGATTGCCGCCTGCAATTCCTCCAGCTCGGCCTCCAGGTATTCGTTGGCCATGATCAGCGCCTTGATGGTGCTGCGCAGATTGCCGTCGCACATCGCGATGGCCTGGTCGCAGGCCTGTTCATAGTGGCTGTTGTCGAGAAGGGCGGCTGTCGACATCTGCGTGTCCTCGGGTGTTCCTGGGGGCGTTGCTGCACCTCGAATGTTCTTATTTTGTTCTTTTCGAGTCAAGCGGATTCGATCTCAGGTGAGCTTTGTCGCGCAGCCTCTGGATCAGGCGATGATGTCGGGCGTGATCTGGTCTTCGATGAACGCGATGCGGTCGCGCAACAACAACTTGCGCTTCTTCAGCCGCTGCAACCGCAACAGGTCGGGGGCGGGCGATTGATGCAGTGCATCGATCGCCGCATCGAGATCTCGGTGTTCCTGCTGCAACCGGGTGAGCTCGGCTTCGAGCTCACGCTCGTCTTCATTGGTCATGTCTGCGGTGGCCGAAAACCGATAGGCGTGAGACTCTGGGCTGTGGATGCCCTGTGGAAATTATCGTCCTTGCGCGGCTTGATCGCAAGCGATCTGCGCCCTCTGCTCGCCGATCTCCCGCAACATATTTCCTGCGGGGGCGTAGCGGCCGTGCAAGCGCATTGATATCACGGATTTTTCCGGCGCGGTTCCTTTACTCACGCTTCGTTACATATGAATTTTCAAAAATGAAGCTGCGACGACGGATACCCATCGACAGAACGAATCGGTGATGTAGACTTCGTTGTCCGGATCGAATCCTGAGGTTCAACCCTACCGAGGAGGTTTCGAATGACAATTCAGGCACATCTCGTTGAATTGGAACGGAAGCACAAACTTCTCGAAAACGAATTGCACGACGCTCTCGTGCACCTTTCAACAGACGACCTGCAAATTGTTGAGTTGAAGCGCCGGAAGTTGATGGTCAAGGATCAGATCGAGCGCCTGAAGCACGGCGACACGCTCCACTAGTAACCCCCATAACAGCGTAGAGTTGATCGTACCCTTCATCATGCAGGGATGAGAGTTTTTGCCCTCGTCCCTGCTGCGGGGTAAGCATCGCGCAGGGTGCTTGCGCGATGCTTGGATTTGCCTGCGCTCTAGACCTCTGCGAGCTCGGCGACGTGATCTGCGATCGCGAGCGACGACGTCAGTCCAGGCGACTCGATCCCGAACAAATTCACAAGGCCTGCGACGCCGTGGTCGCGCGGTCCCTGCATCAGGAAGTCCTGCGTGGCCACCGCGGGCGGGACGATCTTCGGCCGGATGCCTGAATAGCTCGGCATCAGCGCGCCGTCGGGCAGCGTCGGCCAATATCTGCGGATCGCCGGATAGAAGCGCTCGGCGCGTGACGGATCGACCTCGTAATCGATCGTCTCGATCCATTCGACATCAGGCCCGAACCGCGCCTGGCCGGCCATGTCCAGCGTCAGGTGCACCCCCAAACCGCCGGGTTCGGGCACCGGGTAGATCAGGCGCGAGAACGGCGCCTTGGCGTTGCAGCTGAAGTAGTTTCCCTTGGCGAGATAGGCCGGAGGAATGCGGTCCAGCGGCATGCCGTCGATATTGCGCGCCACATTCGTCGCCGACAGCCCGGCGGCATTGACGAGCAGGCTGCATTGCAGCGTCATCGGCGCCTCGCCGCCGGCCTCGATCTCGATGATGCCACCAGCCGCCTTGGCGCGGATCAGCGGGGTGTGAAACGCGAAGGCGGCGCCGGCGTCCTCGGCTTCGCCTCGCAGTGACAGCATGTAGGCGTGGCTGTCGATGATGCCCGTCGACGGCGACAGCAGCGCGGCGTCACAGGCTAGCGCCGGCTCCAGCGCGCGTGCGGCCTCCCCCGAGAGCAGCTGCATGTCGAGCACGCCATTGGCCTCGGCATGCGCCTTGATCGATTGCAGCTTCGCGGTCTCCTGCGGGTTGGTTGCGACGATCAGCTTGCCGCAATTCCTGTGCGGGATGCCGCGCTCGGCGCAGTAGCGGTAGAGCGCGTGCTTGCCGGCGACGCACATGCGCGCCATCCAGCTCCCGGCGCGGTAATAGATGCCGGCATGGATCACCTCACTGTTGCGCGAGGAGGTGATGGTGCCGATCGCCTCGGCCTCCTCGAGCACGATCACCTCGTGCCCGGCCTGCGCGAGCCTTCGGGCCACCGCGAGCCCGACCACGCCGGCTCCGATGACGACGCAATCGACCCTATCCATGGTTGTGCAGCATGTCCGTTGGGAGCGCCGGTCGCATCAGACCTGGAAAGAACGGCGCGGGGGCGTTTTCCGTTAAGGAAGAATTTATCATGTCAGGGCAATTGCCGTATTTCACGTCACATTTTTCTGTTGTGCGTACAGGCGTTTACCCGATCCAAACCCGTGAGGCCAGACAATCCGACGTTGAAATCGCGGGTGGCTGATGGCTGAGAAGAACTGGCACGAGGGCAGCACGCTTCCGATTGCTGTGCAGGCCGTTGTGTGCCTCGCCGGCACGGTTGCGCCCGCGCGCGCCTTTGCGCTGTCGGACAATTTTGCCGCGCCGAGCTATCTCGGCCAGCTGGATCCCAACGTGGTCTGGGAAGTCCTGATCGCGGGCATTGTCGTCTGCGCGTTCCTCGCTGCGATCGCGCTGTGGATCCATTCCTCGCTGCGCCGGACCAGGCGTTTGCAGTTGCGGCGCAACGCCTTCGTCTCCTCCGCCATGAACAATCTCAATCAGGGCGTGGTGATGACGGATGCGCAGCGGCGCATCATCTTTTGCAACGACCGCTATCTCGAGATCTACGGCCTGACGCGGTCGGATGTCTGGGCCAACATGAACGGCTACGAGCTCCTTGAGCTGCGCCGCAAGCGCGGGGTGCTCGGCGTTTCCGACGACGAGTTCTACGACAAGGCGGCAAGCACCAACGGTCTGATCACCGAGCTACCGGACGGACGGGCCATCCTGGTGAAATATTTCGTGCTGCCGAACGGCGGCTCGGTGGCGACGCATCTCGACGTCAGCGAGCAGCGCAGGCTGTCGCGACAGCTCGCCTCGACCAAGCAGTTCCTCGAAACGGTGCTGGACAACGTGCCGGCCTGCGTGGCCGCCAAGAACATCGAGGACGGCCGCTACATCTTCGCCAACAGCGCCTATGAGCGGTTCTGGGGCTTCTCGCGCGATCATGTCGTCGGCAAGAATGCGCGCGAGCTGTTCGCATCGGCCTCGGCTGACAGCATCGAGGCGACCGACCGGGCGGCGCTCAATTCGCCGGACGGCCAATTCCGCAACGAATTCGAGGTCGATCGCGGCGGCGAGCGGCGCATGGTCGCCTCGGTCCGGATCGTGGTCCGCAACGAGAGCAACAAGCCCGAATTCCTGATGCTGGTGTTCGAGGACATCACCGACCGCCGCTCGCTGTCGAAGGAGCTGGAGAGCACCAAGAAGTTCCTCGAGCTGGTGGTCGACAACATCCCGGTGGCCCTGATCGTCGAGCAGGTCAAGGACGGCCGCTATCTGCTCGCCAACCGCAGCGCGGAGACGATCCTCAATCGCCGGCGCGAGGAAGCCACGGGCCTGACGGCGTCCGACATCTTCAACCCCAAGGAAGCCAAGCTGATCATCGCGCGCGACGAGGCCGCGATCAAGAAACGCGGGATGATCACCGAGGAGCATCCGATCTCCACCAAGGACGGCCTGCGGCTGTTCCTGACCCGCCGCGCCACCGTGCTCGGCGAGGCCGGCGAGCCGCAATATCTGATCAAGACCCACGAGGACGTCACCGACCGCCGGCAGACCGAGTCGCGCATGGCCCACATGGCCTATCACGACGGCCTCACCGACCTGCCGAACCGTGCGGCCTTCCTTCAGGCGTTGACCCAGATGATCGAGGCCTGCGAAGGCACCGACGAGGAGTTCGCCGTCCTCTGCGTCGACCTCGACGGCCTCAAGGAGGTCAACGACGTCTTCGGCCACGCACTCGGCGACAAGCTCCTGATCGAGGTGGCCCAGCGGCTTCAGGACTCCGCCCGCGGCGGCGTGGTCGCGCGCCTGTCCGGCGATGAATTCGGCCTCATCATCGACGGCAAGCAGCCGGATTCCGGCCTTGCGCTGGCGCAGCACCTCGGCGAGGCCGTCGCGAAGGAATTCCAGATCGACGGCCGGGCGGTCCGCGCCGGCGCCACCACCGGCATGGCGGTCTTCCCGCGCAATGGCACCGACGGCGCTTCGCTGCTCGCCAATGCCGGTGCGGCGCTGTTCCGCGCCAAGCAGAAGTCCCGCGGCACGATCAGCCTCTACCAGCCGGAGATGGACCAGCAGATCCGCGATCGGCGCGTGCTGCACCAGGACCTGTCGATGGCGATCAAGAACGGCGAGCTCTCGCTTGCCTTCCAGCCGCAGGGGGCCGCGGGTGACAGCGTCGCCGAGAGCGAGATCATCGGCTTCGAGGCACTGGCGCGCTGGCAGCATCCGGTGCGCGGCCAGGTCTCGCCGGCCGAATTCATCCCGATCGCGGAGGAAAGCGGCCTGATCGTCGAAATGGGCGAGTGGATCCTGCGCGAGACTTGCCGCGAGGCGGCGTCCTGGCCGAAACCGCTTCAGGTCGCGGTCAATCTGTCGCCGGCGCAGTTCATGCACGGCGACGTGGTCGGCCTCGTCCATTCGATCCTGCTCGAGACCGGCCTTGCGCCCGGCCGGCTCGAGCTTGAGATCACCGAGGGCGTGCTGATCGAGGATTTCGACCGGGGCCTCGCGCTGCTGCGACGCCTCAAGGCGCTCGGCGTCCGCATCTCCATGGACGATTTCGGCAGCGGATATTCCTCGCTGAGCTACCTCCAGGCGTTCCCGTTCGACAAGATCAAGATCGACCGCGCCTTCATCGTCAATCTCGGCCGCAATCCGCAATCGGCGGCGATCGTCCGTGCCGTGATCGATCTCGGCCACGGCCTCGACATGTCGATCATCGCCGAGGGCGTCGAGACGATCGAGCAGCTCGCCTTCCTCGCCAAGGAGGGCTGCGACGGCGTGCAAGGCTATCTGCTCGGCAAGCCGTTGCCGATCGGCAAATATGCCGGCCTCGTCGGCCGCGCCGAGGTCATGGAGCTTGCGCTCAAGACCGGCTAGAGATGATGGGGCGCTTCGCTCCTTCTCGACGGCCCCATGGCGGATTACGACCTTGCGATCATCGGCGGCGGTCTGAACGGTGTCAGCCTCGCGCGCGATGCGGCCGGCCGCGGTCTGCGGGTCGTCCTGTTCGAGCAGGGCGATCTCGGCGGCGCGGCGTCCTCCGCGACACCGCGGCTGATCCACGGCGATCTGTCGGTGTTGGAGCGGCGCGGGTTCTGGCGGGTGCGCCGGGCGCTTGCCGAGCGCCGGGTCTGGCTCGCCATCGCGCCGCATCTGGTCCGGCCGATGCGCTTCGTGATCCCCGCGCACTCCGACGAGCGTCCGCCCTGGCTGCTGCGGGCCGGCCTGTATGTTTACGACGTGCTCACGAACCGCGGCGGCCTGCCGCCATCAGCCACCATCGACATCACGCATCATCCGGTCGGCAACGCGCTGAAGCGCCCGTTCGGCACGGCCTTCGAATATTCGGACTGCGTCGTCGACGATTCCCGCCTGGTGGTGCTCACGGCGCTGGATGCGGCCGAACGCGGCGCTGCGATCCGCACCGGCGCGCGCTGCGTGCGGGCCGATAGAACGGACATCTGGCGGCTCGCGGTGGTCGATCGCGGCCATCGCCGCACGATCACGGCCCGGGCGCTGGCCGACACCACCGGGGCGTGGGCGGCGATGGTCGCGGATACCGTGCTGCGCCAGCCGCAACCTGCCGCAGTGCCCATGCAGATGAGCCAGATCATCGTGCCCCGGCTGTTCGATTCCGACAACGTCTACGTCTTCCAGAACAGCGACGGACGCCTGATCTTCGCCTCTCCTTTCGAGCGGGAGTTCACGCTGATCGGCACCGTCACGAACGAGTTCACCGGCGATCCCGCCATCGTCGCGATGCGAGGGGCCGATGTCAGCTATCTCTGCGAGGCGGCCAGCCGCTATTTCCGCGAGCGCATCGCCCCGGCCGACGTGGTCCGGGCGGTCTCCGGCGTCAATCTGAAGCCGGCGTCCGCACCGCGAGGTGACGGCACGACCTTGTTCCACGCGCGCCGGCGCAAGGCGCCGCTGATCACGATGTTCGGCGGCGACGTCACCACCTCGCGCCTGCGCGCCGAGCGGGCGGTGACGAAGCTGACGCCGTTCTATCCGATGTCGCCGCCCTGGACTGCAGGCGCGGCGCTGCCCGGCGGCGATTTCGGCTGGGATCGTTTCGACACCGAAGTCGATCTTGCGCGCGAGCGCTGGCGCTTTCTCTCCGAAGCGCAGGCGCAGCGCCTGGTCGCCGCCTATGGCTCGCGCTTGGCCGCCGTGCTGGGGGAGGCCAAGACCCGCGGCGAGCTCGGGCCCGCCTTCGGTTCCGAACTGACCGGGGCCGAGGTGCGCCATCTCATGACCCGCGAATGGGCGCGCTTTCCGGATGATGTGCTGTGGCGCCGCTCCAAGCTCGGCCTCACCATGCCGGCCGCGGATCTTGAGGCGCTGGCCGCATTTATGGCGGGTGTGAACGATCCACCGTGACCCGGTTGAGCAAAAGCCGATCGGCCGCTAGCGTGCGGCGGAATCGGGGTTTGCAGGAAACATGACGGACGAATTGCCGAAAACGCACGCCGCGACAGGTGCTGCCGATGGAGACGCGGCCGCAGCCGGACAGCCGTTGCTGCGCATCGAGGCCGTCGCCAAGACATTTGGGACGTTCCGCGCCGTTGACGGCGTCTCGCTCGATATCAAGGCCGGGGAGTTCTTCGCGCTGCTGGGCCCAAGCGGTTGCGGCAAGACCACGCTGCTGCGCATGCTCGCGGGCTTCGAGGCGCCGGACGAGGGCCGCATCCTGCTCGGGGGTCAGGACATCGCGCAGGCGTTGCCGCATGAGCGGCCGATCAACATGATGTTCCAGAATTACGCGCTGTTTCCGCATTTGTCGGTGCGCGACAACATCGCCTTCGGCCTGAAGCGCGCCGGCATGGCGCGTGCGGACATCGCCACCCGTGTGGCCGAGATGGTCGCACTGGTGAAGCTCGAAGGGCTCGAGAAGCGCAAGCCCGACCAGCTCTCGGGCGGCCAGCGCCAGCGCGTCGCGCTCGCGCGCGCGCTGGCGCGCCGCCCGCAATTGCTGCTGCTCGACGAGCCGCTCGCGGCGCTCGACAAGAAGCTGCGGGAGAGCACGCAAGGCGAGCTGATGGAGCTGCAGCGCCGGCTCGGCATGACCTTCATCATCGTCACCCACGACCAGGAGGAGGCGATGACGATGGCTGATAGAATCGGCGTGATGAACGCCGGAAAGCTCGTTCAGGTCGCGAGCCCGCGCGAGCTCTACGAGGCGCCGCGCTCGCGCTGGATCGCGGAGTTCGTCGGCGACGTCAATCTGTTCGACGGCGAGTCCAAATTGCGCGACGGTCATCGTCTGGTCATCGGCACGCGCGATGCGGGAGCGCTGGTGGTGGCCGAGCCGCGCGAGCCGGTCGGCGCGGGTAAATTGGCGGTGGCGGTCCGCCCCGAGAAGGTCAAGCTGTCGCGGCATGGCCCGGTAGCCGAGGCCGGACGTGAGACGGCGATCAACCGGCTCGACGGCGTGATCGCCGACATCTGCTATCTCGGCGGCACCACCACCTACAAGGTGAAGCTCGACACCGGCGGAACGGTGCAGGCGTCCGTCGCCAACAGTGCGCGCACCGACGTCGATGCCTACAGCCTGAACCAGCATGTCGTCGCCTGGTTCACGCCCGACGATTGCGTGGTGCTGCAATCATGAGCGCCCGCCGCATCTTCGCGAGGCCGGCGCGTTTCGCCGCGATCGCTCCCTATGTCTGGATGGTGCTGTTCTTCCTGGTGCCGTTCGCCTTTGTGCTGAAGATCAGCCTGTCGCAGACGGCGATCGCGCAGCCGCCCTACGAGCCGGTGTTCGACCTCACGGCCGGGTGGGATGAGCTCAGGGCTGCGTTCGCTGCGCTCTCGATCGACAATTTCAGGCTGCTCGCCTCCGACGACATCTACCTGTTCGCCTATGTGCGCAGCCTCACCGTTGCGGTGACGGCGACCGCACTGTTGCTCCTGATCGGCTATCCCATCGCCTATGGCATGGCGCGGCTGCCGAAGCGCTGGCAGGCGGTGGCGATGGTGCTGGTGATCGTGCCGTTCTGGACCTCGTTCCTGATCCGCATCTATGCCTGGATCAACATCCTCCAACATGACGGCCTGCTCAACCAGATCCTGCTGGCGCTGCACCTGGTCAGCCAGCCCGTGGTCTGGCTCTCCACCGACAGCGCGATGTATATCGGCATCGTCTATTCCTATTTGCCGTTCATGATCCTGCCGCTCTACGCCACGCTCGCCAAGATGGAGCCGGCGCTGGAGGAGGCGGCCAGCGATCTCGGTGCGCCGCCCTGGCAGGTGTTCTGGCTCGTCACCTTCCCGTTGTCGCTGCCCGGCGTCGGTGCCGGTGTGCTTTTGTGCTTCATTCCCATCGTCGGGGAGTTCGTCATCCCGGACCTTCTGGCCGGCTCCAATTCACTGATGATCGGCCAGACCCTGTGGCTCGAATTCTTCACCAACAAGGACTGGCCGGTCGCCTCTGCTGCGGCCATCGTGCTGCTGGCCGTGCTCCTGGTGCCGCTGTTGCTGTATGAGCGGCTGCAGAAGCGGCAGCTGGAACAAGGGCGCTGAGACCATGCGCAAGCTCTCCCGTCTCTCCCGCTTCAACATCGTCTCGCTCGCGCTGGGGCTCGCGTTCCTTTATCTGCCGATCCTCATCCTCGTCATCTATTCCTTCAACGCCTCGCGCCTGGTGACCGTCTGGGGCGGCTGGTCGCTGCGCTGGTATCACGAGTTCTTCAATGACCGCGCCATGATCGAGGCGGCCTGGATGAGCCTGCGGGTCGCGGTCTCCTCCGCCACCATCGCCACCCTGCTCGGCACGCTCGCCGCGGTCGCGCTGTCGCGCGGCGAGCGGTTTCGCGGCCGCACGCTGTTCTCCGGCATGCTCTACGCGCCGCTGGTGATGCCCGAGGTGATCACGGGATTGTCGCTGCTGCTGCTGTTCGTGGCGCTCAACGCCGAGCGCGGTTTCTGGACCGTGACGATCGCCCATACCACGCTGACGATGTGCTTCGTCGCCGTGGTGGTGCAATCCCGCCTCGGCTCGCTCGATCGTTCGCTGGAGGAGGCGGCGATGGACCTCGGCTGCGACCCGGTCCGCGCGTTCGTGGCCGTCACGCTGCCGCTGATCGCGCCCTCGATCGTCGCCGGCTGGATGCTCGCCTTCACGCTGTCGCTGGACGATCTCGTCATCGCGAGCTTCACCACCGGTCCCGGCTCGGCGACGCTGCCGATCCGGATCTACTCCGAAGTGCGGCTGGGTGTGAAGCCGGAGATCAACGCGATCTGCACGCTGGTGATCGCCCTGATCGCGGTCGTCATCGTGCTCGCCTCGCTCGCCTCGAAACTGTCGAGCTCGCAGGGCGAGAGCGCAGCGCCGCTGTAGCCTCTGCTATCATTGCGAGGAGCTCTTGCGACGAAGCAATCCAGTCTGTCTCTGCGGAAATAGTCCGGATTGCCTCCGCCTTCGCCAAAGGCTTCGGCGGACAAGTCGCTGCGCTCGCAATGACGAAGGAAAAGTCTACGACTTCACCGCCCCCGCGGTGAGCCCGCCCACCATGTAGCGGCGGAAGGCGTAATAGACCGCGGCCGGCGGCAGTGCATAGATGAAGCCGGTGGTCATCAGCAGCTCCCATGGCGAATCGTCGGCGGCGAGGAAGTTGCCGAGCGCGACGGGGAGGGTGATCTCGCGGTCGTTGGAGAGCAGCAGGAACGCGTAGAGATATTCGTTCCAGGCCAGCAGCACCGCATAGGTGCCGATCGCGACCAGCGAGGGCATCATCAGCGGCAAATAGACCAGGCGGAAGATCTGCAGCGTCGTCGCGCCGTCCATTACGGCGGCCTCGTCCAGCTCGACCGGCAGCTTGTCCGAGGCCTGCTTCAGCACCCAGATCGCGTAGGGCGAGGCGATCGTCACCATCGCCAGAATCAGCGACCAGTGATTGTTGAGCAGGCCGTAATTGCCCATGGTCCGGTACATCGGCACGGCGAGGAACGCCGCGGGAATGAAATAGGTGAACAGCGCAAGGTTCAGCACGGTGCGTCCGCCCGGCACCTTCAATCGCGAGATCGCGAACGCTGCGGATGTCGCGATGAACAGCGTCAGCACGCCGACGGAGACGGCGATCACGGTCGAATTCCAGAACTGGATGTAGAAGTCGCGCAGGAAGTAATGCTGCTGCTTGAACACGATCTGAAAGTTGTGCAGCGTCGGATGATCCGGCCACAGCTTGCCCGAGAACGCGTCCTCCTTCGGGGAGATCGCGAACAGGAACATGTGATAGATCGGGATCATCGTCCACAGGAAGACGGGAATGCCGATCAGCAGCAGCCGCGCTTCGGTCGCGACATCACGGAGAGAGGGGAGCTTCATCGCGACAACCGTTTCATCATGAAGTACACGAGCGGCAGGACGAACGGCATCGCGCAGACGATGGATGCCATCGCCAGCGAGAGCTGGTCGAGGCGGAGATAGCGGATGCCGAGCGTCGCCAGCACGTGCGTGAGATCTGCCGGGCCGCCGCCGGTGAGCAGATAGACGCTGTTGAAGTCGCCGAGCGTCCAGATCATCGAGAGCAGCGTGCAGGTGACGTAGAGCGTCTGCATCGACGGCCAGGTGATGTAGCGGAACTTCTGCCACCAGCTCGCACCGTCGACCTCGGCGGCCTCGAACAGATCGTGCGAGATCGCAAGGCGCCCGGTGATCAGGATCAGCGTCCAGAACGGCAGCGACTTCCAGATGTGCACGGCGATCGCCATGCTGAGCGCCACGGTCGGATCGTTCAGCCAGTTCGGGCCGTCATCGCCGGTGAGGGAGAAGATGTAGTGGTTGATCATGCCCCATTCGGGATTGAGCATGAAGCGCACCGACAGGATGGTCGGGATCGACGGCACCGCCCACGGCAGGATGAAGATCACCGACAGCCATTTGATCCAGGTGCGCTGCTGCACGAAGAAGCCGGACAGGAACAGCGCGATCAGCATCTTGATGTTGATGCCGATGACCAGGAAGATCAGCGTGTTGATCGCGGCGCGCGCGAAAATCGGGTCGTTGTAGAGCGCGACGTAATTTTCCGGCGCGCGCGCCAGCCACAGCCCGTAGCAGACGGGATAGACGACGAAAGCGAGGAAAACGAGCAGATAGGGCGCGAGCAGCACGATGCCCCAGACCTGCGCCGGGGTCAGCCGCGACGACAGGGGCGGGCCGGGCATAGCCTGATCGCCAGAGAGGGTGATCGCCATTCTTCAGGACTCATCAAAGAGAAGCCGGCCGCGAAACGCGGCCGGTGTTGTTCTTACACCTCTTCCCGCAACGCGGGGAGAGGTGAGGATGACATCAACCCGCGACCTGCTTGATGCGGGCGATCATCTCGTCGACGGCCTTCTCGACCGGAACCTTCTCGCTGACGACGCGATTCATCGCCTTGGCCCAGATGTTCTCGTTGTTGAGAATCGTGAACTTCCAGTTCTTGGTGAAGTCGAACTGAGAGGTGCCGCCCTTGAACTGCGTGTAGACGGCCTTGCGGTGCTTGTCGGCCTGCCAGAACGGGCTTTCCTGGCTTTCCTTGGTCACCGGGAACCAGCGGCCGAGCGCGCCCTCGATGTAGGGACGGACGTTCTCTTCCTGGAGCAGGAAGCTGATGAACTGCTTGGCCTCGGCCTTGTTCTTGGCCGCGGTGAACACCAGTCCGGTCTTGACGTCGGAGCGGTACTTGATGGTCGAACCATCCGGCGCCTTGGGGAAGGACGCCGTGATGATGTCCTGCTCGTAGGCCTTCTTGCCGGCGTCGCGCTGTTCCTGAGTGAGCGCCTGGTTCTGCGAGTCCTCGAACCACTTCGCCGCGATCGAGATCGTGAAGTTGTGGGTCATCACGATGGTCTTGTTATGGAAGGCGACGTTGTTGTCGGGATCCTTCCAGGTCGTGGAGGACGGCGGCGTGCAGCCCTTGATGTAGGTGTCGGTGTAATCCTTCATCGCCTTGATCAGGTTCTCGCGAACCTTGGGATCGTCGACCGTGAGCTTGCCGTCGTCGTCGACCAGCTTGACATGATAGGCGTCCATGAAGGTGTAGAACGACTGGAAGGAATCGGTCGATTCCACGCCCATCGGCTGTCCGACGGCATAGAGGCGCTGGCCCGTGGCCTTGCGGATCGCCGGCTGCACCTTGTCGCACCAGAACGTCCAATACCCCGTCCAGTCGTTCGGGATATCGGCCAGCTTGAAGCCGGCCTTCTCCAGCATGTCGTTCCAGATCTGGACGTGCATGCTCTGCTGCTTCAGCGGAAAGCCGTAATAGGCCTTCTTCTTGGCGACGTCGTTGTAGAGGATCGAGGCATCCAGCGTGTTCTGCACGAACCGGCCCTTGATCGGCTCCATGACGTCGGAGAGATCCTCGAGCTTGCCCTCATAGGCCCATTTGCCCTGGGCCTGGACGTCATAGGAATCGGAATAGGCGACATCGGGCACGGTGCCGGCATCGAGCGCGGCGACCGTCTTCGGAATCATGTCCTGGATCGCGTATTGCGACAGCTCGACCTTGATGCCGGTCTTGGCTTCGAACTTCTTGATCGTCTCGATCAGCGCGTCGTCTTCGGAGCGATAGAAGCCCTTGCCCCACCAGACCGTGATCGTCTTCTGCTGCGCAAATGCGGGTGCAGCGGCTGCAAACAGCCCGGCCGCAGCGACCGCCAGTGATACTGCGCCAATAACCTTGGATTTCACGTTTTTCTCCCTCAAACGGCCGGTGTTTTTAACCGGTCGAAAAAACACTAGCGCATGATGGTAGCGCAATCAACGCAGCATGTTGTCAGACCTAGGTCGCGGGTGTCGGTCTGTGGCGATGCTTAGCGCGCGCATCGATCCAATCGCCGCATCAATTCGCCCCGATCAATTCGCGAAGTCCGGGCAGCGGCAGAGAATCGCGCGATCCTCAGTTGGACTTCGCATTCTCCTTGGCATTCTCCGCCGTCGGCGATCCGTCCTGTGCGGGGCGCTTGCCGCCCCCGGTGATGCGCTGCTTCAACAGATCGAGGAAGGGCGAGGCCGCGGGCGACTGCCGGATCAGGCTTTCAGGGTCGGGGAAAATCAGCGGATCGTCCCACGGGCCCTGCACCATGAAGGGCAATTGAAAGCCGGACGCCGTATTGAGGCTCGCCACGCCCTTCATGTCGTATTCGCGCGTCGGCACCGAGGCGGTGCCGGTCAGCGTGATCTTCGCCGCCGGCCCTTCGATGCGGATGTCCTCCGCGGTGGCGATCCCGTCGGAGAATTTCACCGCGATGGTGAGATTGTTGTACGGCGTCGAACCGTTGCGGAAATTGCCGCCGCCCGAGAGCGGCCGCCGCTCCAGGCGCTTCAGGAGCTGCTCGGCGTTGAAGCCCGAGATCGCGCCGTCATGCCCGGTGACGGTGGCGCTGCCGTCGAGCGACTGCACGAGGCCGAACGGGCTCGAGCCAGAGGCGAACAGCGACACGTTGATGTTGCCGCGTCCGGACAGCTTGTTGAGGCCGAACAATTCGGTGGCGCAGGCCTGAAGATCGACGTCGGTGAACTGGAACTGCGCCTTGATGTCGGCGACCGTGTCGGAGCGTGCGATGCCGAACGAGCCCTTGGCGATGCCGCCATAGACCTGGGCCTCGCCGACCGAGAGCGCCAGCGTGCCGTTGCGCAGATTGGCACCGATCGCGGTGCGGCCGAGCTTGGTTGGCCCGACCGTCAGCTTGGCCGCCGACAGGCGCATGTCGAGGTCGGTGGTCGACAATCCCTGGAGATCGAACAGCTGCCTGTTCCAGTCGCGCGCCCCGCTCGCGAGCAGGCGGAAGGTCGAGATATAGGGCGTGAAGTCGAGCGCGTCGGCGGCAAGCGTCGCCTGCAGCGTCTGCCGGCCGTTATTGGCGTAGGTCATGACGCCCTCGGCGGCGTTGCCGTCGAGCTCGACATTGACATTGGTGAGCGCGATCGACGGGCCGACGACATTGGCGCGCGCCTTCAGCGCGAAACGGCCGAAGCCGCCGCTGGCGGGCTGCGGCTGCCCGGTCCAGCGCAGCGCGTTGCGCAAGGAGGGGCTGTCGATCGTCAGCGTGCCCTCCATCATCGGGCTGGTGCGGTTGGCGACGCTGCCGTCGAAGGCGAGCTTGAGCGGCGCGCTGGCGATCCGCGCCTTCAACCCCGAGCGATCGCCGGAGAGGGCGGCGACGAAATCGGAAAAGCTGATCGAGCCGTCGACACGCTCGCCGCGCCAGTCGAACTGTCCCGTCGCGGCGAAGGAGCGCGAGATCGAGGGCCAGGCCAGCGATAGGTCGATGTCGCCGAGCCGCTCGGTGGCGTGGGTGGCTGCGTCCTCGTAGTCGAGCACGCCATCCTGGATCCGGATTTCGGAGAACGAGACCTGATTCTCGGCCCCGGGCTTCATGGTGCGCGCGATGGTCTGGATGAACGGCGTCCAGTTGCTCTCACCGTCCGGCTTCAGGCTGACATGGATGCGCGGCCGCAGCAGCATCAGGTCGGCGATCTCGAACCGCTGCAGCAGGAGCGGTAGCAGCCGCAGATTGGCGGTGAGCACGTCGACATGGAGCGCGGAATCGGTGGTGCCGCCGCCCTTCAGGCCGACGTCGCGGAAGGAGATGTAGCTCGCCGGCAGCAGCGAGATGTCGATGCTGCCTGCGACGCTGAGCTCGAGCCCGGTGACGTCGCGGATCTGCGCTTCGACCGCCTTGCGCAGCGCGTCGCGGTTGATGAGCCAGGAGGTCGCGATCAGGGCGATCAGCGCCACGCCGAGCAGCGCCGCGATCGGCGTCCCGAGGCGCTTCATTCCTTGGGCCATGGTCAATGGCGTGTCCTGATCGGGTTGGTCGTTGGAGCCGGAAGGGCGGGTCGGAAAACCTGCGTGGCCACGCCCAAGCCCTATGATGTTAAGTCCCGCAACTTGATGGGTTTTCTTGTCGCTTTCAAGGCCGTGGACGGTTCTGCCCACGGCCTGGGCAGCTTCTATCACCCGGGCGAGGTGCGGAGAACCCCGTATCATTGACGGCTTTGGAGGATTTCGCCTAATAATCGCCGCCAATACGGCGCGACGCCTCCAAACCGAAGGTTCAGTCGAAGGTCATTTGCATGAACAAGGTCTATCCCGACGCCAAGTCGGCTCTGTCAGGCATCTTAAAAGACAACATGATGATCATGTCGGGAGGTTTCGGCCTCTGCGGCATCGCCGAGGAGCTGTCGGATGCGATCCGCGAGTCCGGCGTCAAGGGCCTGACGGTGGTCTCCAACAATGCAGGCGTCGACGGCATCGGGCTCAGCCGCCTGTTGGAAACGCGGCAGATCAAGAAGATGATCTCGTCCTATGTCGGCGAGAACAAGCTGTTCGCCCAGCAATTCCTCGCCGGCGAGCTGGAACTCGAATTCAATCCGCAGGGCACGCTGGCCGAGCGCATCCGCGCCGGCGGCGCCGGCATTCCGGCCTTCTACACCAAGACCGGCGTCGGCACGCTGATCGCCGAAGGCAAGGAAGTGAAGGAATTCGACGGCGAGAAGTATCTGATGGAACGCGGGCTGTTCGCCGACCTCGCCATCGTGCATGCCTGGAAGGGCGACACCGCCGGCAACCTCATCTACCGCAAGACCGCGCGCAACTTTAACCCGATGATGGCGACCGCCGCCAAGATCACGGTGGCCGAGGTCGAGCATCTGGTTCCGGCCGGTGAACTGAATCCCGACCACATCCACACGCCCGGCATCTTCGTGAAGCGCATCGTCGAGGTCGGCACGGCCAAGAAACGCATCGAATTCCGCAACACCCGCCCGCGCACCGCCGCCTAGGCGTATCAGGAGACTCACATGGCCTGGACCCGTGAACAGATGGCCGCGCGCGCTGCGAAAGAACTGCGCGACGGTTATTACGTCAATCTCGGCATCGGCATCCCGACGCTGGTCTCGAACTACATCCCCGACGGCATGGACGTCTCCTTGCAGAGCGAGAACGGCATGCTCGGCATGGGTCCATTCCCCTTTGAGGGCGAAGAGGATCCCGATCTCATCAACGCCGGCAAGCAGACCGTCAGCGAGCTGCCCTCGACCTCCTATTTCTCGAGCGCCGATTCCTTCGGAATGATCCGCGGCGGCCACATGGATCTCTCCATCCTTGGCGCCATGCAGGTGGCCCAGAACGGCGATCTCGCCAACTGGATGATCCCCGGCAAGATGGTCAAGGGCATGGGCGGCGCGATGGATCTCGTCGCCGGTGTCAAGCGCGTGATCGTGGTCATGGAGCATTCGGCCAAGGACGGCCCGAAGCTCTTGAAAAAGTGCAATCTGCCGCTGACGGGCGAGCGCGTGGTCGACATGGTCGTGACGGATCTCGCCGTCTTCACCATCGACAAGCATGGCAATGGCGGCATGGCGCTGATCGAGCTCGCCGACGGCGTTTCGCTCGACGAGGTCAAGTCCAAGACCGAAGCCGAATTCCGTGTGGCACTGAAGAACACGTAAGGTCGCCGTCGCAGAGGGCGCGCATGGCGATAAGGTCGGCGCGTCCCGAAGACGCCCAATTCATCGTCCAGACCATCCTGTCATCGCAGCGCGGCTACCGGTCGCGCGGCTGGTTCGACGTCGCGCTCGGCTGGCCCGATGCGCGGTGTCGCGACTTCATCGCGCGCATCGTCGTCGCGGACGCGGTGTCGATGTGGCACATCTCGCAATTCCTGGTCGCCGAGATCGACGGCAGGCCGGCGGCGGCGCTCGGTGCTTTCCCGGCAGCAGGCACGGGGCCTGCGGCCTGGCGCGCGATCGAGGAAGTCGCGGCCGCGATCGGGCTCGCGGCGCCGGAGCTGGAATCCATCCGCCGACGCGCCGCCTATACGCGCGCCTGCTGGGTCCAGGGCGGCGAGGGCGATTGGATGATCGAATACGTCGCGACCGATCCCGCCTATCGCGGCCGCGGCCTCGTGCAGGCGTTGATCGCGCATGCGCTGGACAAGGGCCGGGCAGCTGGCTTTAGGCGGGCGACGATCTCGTTCCTGATCGGCAACGAGCCCGCCGAGCGCGCCTATGCCAAGGCGGGTTTTGTCTTTGCGGAGGAGAAGCGCGATCCCGGGTTCGAGGCGATCATCGGCGCTCCCGGCTTTCGCATGTTCGCGCGAGCGATTTGATTGTCCCTGATGGCTTGAATGCGCAGACGATGTGTCCATGCCTTCACGCGGGGCCGCTCGGCACCTCGGAGAACCGGGTTAGCCAGACCACCGGGCCGATGCTGGCGGCGATGATCAGGAGGGCCGCGAGCGCGCCGTCCTCGAAATTGCCGCGGCTTGCGAACTGGTAGATCGACGTCGACAGCGTCTCGACGTTGAGGGGCCGCAACAGCAGCGTTGCCGGCAGCTCCTTCAGGCAGTCGACGAACATGATGATGACGGCGCCAAGCATCGCGGGCCGGAGCAACGGCAGATAGATCTGCCTCAACATGACCGCCTGGCCCGCGCCGACCGTGCGCGCGCTCTCGTCATAGTCGCGCGGAATGCTGTCGAACCCGGCCTTGATCATGCCGACCGGCACGGCCAGAAAACGAATCGTGTAGGCAATGACGACGGCCGTCCCCGAGCCGACCAGGATCAGCCCGGGCAGCGAACGTCCCGTCCAGGTCGCGACCGCGCTCAGCGCGCTGTCGACCGCCAGCACGGGGGTCAGCAGGCCGAGGGCAATCACGAGACCCGGCAGCGCGTACCCGGCCTGCGCGATGCTCATCGCCAGATATCGCAGGGGATCCGGCCGAAAGCGGTGCGCGATCGTCGTGGCGAGTGCAAGCATCAGCGCCATCAGCGTCGCGAGCGCTGCATAGGCAAACGAATGGAAGGTGTGGCGCCACAGCAGCGGATCGAAATTTGCAAGCAGTCCGCGACCGAGAGCCTGATGCGCCAGATAGAACAGCGGCACGACGAAGCCGATCAGCACCGGCAGCGCGCAGACCGCGAACGCGATCCACGCCCTTGCGCCCGAAAGCGGGGTTCGCTGCCTCACATGCGGGCTTTCGGCCGAGAACTCGGCGTCGGCGTTGCGACGGCCGTAGCGCTCCATCGCGATCAGGCCGGCGACGATCGCAAGCATCAGGCATGCGAGTTGCGCCGCGCCAGCAAGGCTGCCGCGGTTGAGCCAGGTGGTGAAGATCGAGACCGTCAGCGTGCGGATGCCGAGATACTCGCTGGCGCCGATGTCGTTGAGCGTTTCCAGCGCGACCAGCGCCACGCCGACCGCGAGCGCCGGCCGCGCCATCGGCAGTGAAACGCGCCAGAAGACAGTCCATCGGCCGGCCCCCAGCGTCGTAGCCGCCTCGGCGAATTCGGCAGACTGAACCTGAAACGTCGCGCGCGCCGACAGATAGACGTAAGGATACAGCACGAGCCCGATCACGAAGATGGCGCCCGGCAGCGAGCGCAGGTTGGGCAGAAGGCCGAGGGCATCGCGCAGCGGCAGCCAGATCGCCAGGGTGCGATGCACCAGGCCGAGCGGTTCGAACAGGTCGGCATAGACGTAGGCCGCAAGATAGGTCGGAATCGCCAGCGGCAGCGGCATCAGCCACAGGAGCATGCCCCGGCCGGGAAAATCGTGGCGCGATATCACCCATGCGGTGCCGGCGCCAACCAGAAGTGTCAGCGCGCCAACTCCGACGAGCAGAAGGGCGGTGTCCAGGAGCGCGGCCGGCAGCACGTAGTTGATCAGGTCGTGCCACACATCGGTCGCCGGCTGCAAAGCCAACGAAACGATCGAGATCACGGGCGCCGCGACCAGGATCGCGGTTGCGATCGCGATTGCGGTTGCGGCGCGCCCGGCGTGGGCGCGGCCTCTCAAGCGAGGCCGCGCGCCCGAAGGTTCTGCCAGTTCGAGGGACGAGGGCCGCCAGAGATCAGTTGTCAAAGCCGACCTTGTCCACCAGCGAGGCCGCAGCCTTGCGGTTGGCGGCGATCTTTGCAATCGGCAACGGATCTGGGGCGAGCTTGCCGTAGCCCGCGATGGTGGCGTTGATGGGGACGCCGCTCCGAACCGGATATTCGTAGTTCTGGTCGGCGTACATCTGCTGCGCCTGCTCGCTGACGAGCCACTCGATCAGCTTGATGCCGTTGGCCTTGTTGGGCGCGTGCTTGGCGAGCAGTACGCCGGAGAGGTTGACGTGGGTGCCGCCGCCCTCGAAGGTCGGCAGGATGACGCGGGTCGCCTCCGCCCACGGCTTCTTCTCGGGATCGTTGTTCATCATCAGCGCCCAGTAATAGGTGTTGCCGATGCCAATGTCGCACTTGCCGGCGGCCACGTCACGCGCGGCTTCGCGATCGCCGCCCGACGGCTTCTGCGCGAGATTGGCCTTCACGCCGCGCAACCATTCCTCGGCCTTGGCCTCGCCGTGCTTGGCCGTGTAGGCCGCGAACAGGGCGTTGTTGTAGATGTGCTGGCCCGAGCGAATGCAGATCTTGCCCTTCCACTTGGGATCGGCGAGCTCCTCATAGGTAATTTTGTCCTGCTTGACGCGATCCTTCGAGGCATAGATCACGCGCGCGCGCATGGAGATGCCGGCCCAGTGTCCGTCCGGATCGCGATACTGCGCCGGCACGACCTTGTCGACCACGTCCGACTTGATCGGCTGGGTGACGCCCGCTTGCACGGCCTCGTCGATGCGGCCGATGTCCACCGTCAGCAGCACGTCGGCCGGACCGTTGGCGCCTTCCGCCTTCATACGCTGCTCCAGACCTGAGCTTGCGGAGACGACATTGACCTTGATGCCCGTATCCTTGCTGAAGGCGTCGAACAGGGGCTGGATCAGCTTGGTCTCGCGATAGGTATAGACGTTGACCTCGCCATTGGCGGCTGCTTTCGAGGCAAAGGATAGGGTCAGGCTCAACACCGCCGCGGAGGCGGCGAGGACGCGAAGATTGATCATAAGGGCTGCTCCAGGCGGGCGATTGACGCCGGATTGAGTAGCGCAGGCAGTGCGGCAAAGTCAGCGACGCGATGTCGCGAAGAGCGTGACTTAGAGCGATTCCAATATCTCCTACTTTAGATCGATTCTAATCGATGGAGACGTCGACGGAAAAACGTATGTGCGCCGCGACGATCATGATCTTGCCGCCCACACCTTGCTCCAGCGCGCCGATACGCTCGCGACCCACGACGTCTCCTCGCGCACCAGGCGGAAGCCGAGATTGGCGGGCGGCACGCCCTGGGCGCAGCCCCCGGCGCGGGCGTCGCGGATGAAATCGGTGACATAGGCGCGGTGCGCGCCCTCGGCGACGCGCACGCCGCAGTTCACGGTCGGGCGGCCGGCATTGCCTGAAGCGTCGAAGCGCGAGCGCACGAAGCAGGTCGAAGTCCACTCCCAGACATTGCCGGCGAGATCTTCGATGCCGTGCTCGTTCGGGCCGAACTTGCCGAACGGATAGGCCTTGGTGTCGGAGAGGTCGCGTTCGGATTCGCGCTCATAGCGGCTGATCCAGCGCTTTGAAGGATCATTCGCATCGACCGCGAGACCGTCGTCCTTGAATCTGGAGCCGGCGGCAAAGGCCCATTCCTCATCGCTCGGCAGCCGGTAATGATGGCCGGTCTTGCGCGACAGCCAGCCCGCATAGGCCTCGGCGTCGTGCCAGCTCACCTGCACCGCAGGGCGGTCGGGGGCGATCGCCACGTCGCGATCGAAGGCGCGGCAGGCGCCATCCTGGACGCAAAGCTGATAGTCGGACGACGAGACCTGGTTTCGCATGATGTGCAGCGGGCGGTCGACGCGCATCGTGCGCAGCGGCGCTTCCGCCTGCTGCCCGCCGCGCGTGAAATCGCCGGCCTCGCGATAGGACAGGATGCCCGGTGCGACCCTGACGATCGCGGGCTCCGTCGCCGTGCCGCGGACCGTCATGGTCGAGACCAGCGGCGCCATCGCGATCGGACCTGCGAGCCCGGCGGCGCAGGCGAGTGCCAGTTTGAGCTTGAATGCGATCAGCATGGTCGTTCCTCGAAAGGAAGAAGGGGCCGGTGATGACCGGCCCCCTTGTCGCGTCTAGTGGGTCTTGGGCGCCGGGATCTCGGCAGGTGCCTTCACCTGGGTCATCAGATCGTCGTTCCACTTGCCTTCGACCTTGAAGTGCGCGGTCGCGCCGAGATTGGCCGCCTCGATCAGATTGTGCGTGACATAGGCGTAAATGCCGGGCTGCTGGAATTGATACAGCGCAGCTCCCGCCGACCCGCCGCGGATGAACCATGTCTCGAGCCCGACCTCCGGTGCATTGCCGAACTTTCCGGTCTCCCAGACATAATCGCCATGCCCGCCGATCAGATGCGGACGGCTGTCGCGATTGGCCTGCGAATGCACGATCAGCACGTTCTCCCCAACCTTGGCGGTGAGCGCGTTCTTGCCGGTGAGCGCGCCGGCCTTGCCGTTGAAGACGACATGGGTGGGGATCAGCTTGTTCATCACCTCTTCGGTCTCGGTAAAGGCTTCGCCGGGCGATTCGTAGGACTTGAAATTGCCCTTCGCGTCACGCGGCACGTACATGTCCTGCTCGCCGATATAGTAGACCTTGTCGTACTTCAGGGCGTGGCCCTTGCCGTCGTTCAGTCCGTCGCGCGGCAGCACCATCACGGCGCCGTTCATGCCGGAGACGACGTGCCAGGGGATCATCGGGCCTCCCGGTGCGCAGTGATAGACGAACACGCCGGTCTTGGTCGCCTTCCAGCGCAGCACGACCTGCTCGCCGGGATTGACGAGCGTGAGCTCGCCGCCACCGAGCGCGCCGGTCGCGGAGTGGAAGTCGATGTTGTGCGGCATGGTGTTGGTGGCGGGATTGACCAGCGTCAGCTCGACATAGTCGCCCTCATGCACGACCATGAGCGGTCCCGGCATCGAGCCGTTGAACGTCATCGCCTGGAAGGTGGTGCCCTTGTCGTCGATGACGACCTTCTTTTCCTCGACGGTCATCGTGAATTCGACGATCTTGGGGCCCTGGGTCGTGGCCTGCTCGTGCGCGTGCACGAAGGGCGGAGCGACCAGCTCCACCTTCTGACGCGGCAGCTTGAGATCGCTGGCGGCGAAAGCCGGGGCCGCCAGCATCAGGGCAGTCGCGGCGGCGCTGATCAATGCGGCTCTGCGGGTGAACATCGGAAGCATCCTTCATGTGAATAGATCTGATAACGGATGCAGTGTGCGCCGATCCCGGCAAGCGTATTTGCGCTGCAACAAGCTTTCGCCGTGATTCACCTCCGCAATGGTACTTAGGCGTCCTCGTGAAGTAGTATCGTCGATACCGCATTGATCGATTCCGACGTCGTCATGGCGGATGTCGAGGCTCAGCGAACAGACGCCGGACAGCGGTGTCGATATTCTGACACGCGACTGATCGCCGCCGATGCGTCAGGCGTCGCAATTATCGATGTCGTGCGGTGCGCAGAATTGCTGAGCGTGAGCACCGCGTCTGTGCTCAGCGGCGACTCGTTCGCATCTTCAAGTGGGATAATTATTCAACCGGTGACGTGGCCGTCACCTTTCGCAGGGGCGGCCGATACGACCCGCGACCGTCGCGCTGCGCGGTCCATGCGATCGATCGTCGGATCGCAACTAGATGAGCTGCACGGCAAGCCAGACAGTTGCCCAGACCGCCAGCGACAGCACGGCGAAGACAGCGATGATGGCGGCCAGAGCGCGCGCGGTGCCGGCCGGAGCCGGTGCGACCGGGGTCGGCCGGAAGTCGTCGAAGCGCGGGATATGGCCGCGGACGTCGAGCAGGGAAAGGATCAGTTCGAGTGCGAGAAGCCTCATGGCAAACGCTCCGGATGGCCGCGCGAATGTTCTCATCATTGCCGGGAACCGGTCGCCCGGCTTTGCGCGAGCGCAAAGTCGCCTCGGCGCATCCGGGTTAATTGAAGTCATTCCGTGATTTGCCGTGATGTCTGCACACGGCCTAGATTTACGAATGGGTAAGACATGAGAGCTGATCTTGCGGCAAGCTACGGCGAAGAGCGATTGCCGCGCTACACGAGCTACCCGACCGCACCCCATTTCTCGACGGCGATCGGTCCGGACACCTACGCCCGGTGGCTGGCGGAACTGCCGGCGGGCGCCAGCGCGTCGCTCTATCTCCACGTGCCGTTCTGCCGCGAGATGTGCTGGTATTGCGGCTGCCACACCCAGATCGCCCGCCGGGACGAGCTCATCGCCGGCTATCAGCGAACCCTGCGCAACGAGATCGCGCAGATCGCCGAAACCATCGGCCGCCGCATCAAGGTGGAGCACATCCATTTCGGCGGCGGCACGCCGACGATCATGGCGCCGGAGGCTTTCGTCGAGCTGATGGCGACGATGCGCCAGAAGTTCTTCGTGCTGCCCTCGGCCGAGATCGCGGTCGAGATCGATCCCCGCACCTTGACGGCCGACATGGTCGAGGCGATGCGGCTCTCCGGCGTCAACCGCGCGAGCCTGGGCGTGCAGAGCTTCGATCCCGTGGTGCAGCGGGCGATCAATCGCGTGCAGAGCTTCGAGCAGACGGCGTCCGTGGTCGACATGCTCAGGCGCGCCGGAATCGCGGGAATCAATTTCGACCTGATCTACGGGTTGCCGCACCAGACCGTCGCATCGTGCCTCGATACGGTTCGGCGCAGCCTCACCCTCGCGCCCGACCGCCTCTCCGTATTCGGCTACGCCCATGTGCCGCAGTTCAAGAAGCACCAGCGCATGATCAACGAAGCCGTGCTGCCTGACGGCCTCGCGCGCCACGACCAAGCTTGCGCGATCGCCAATGCGCTGAAGGAGGCCGGCTACGTGCAGATCGGGCTCGATCATTTCGCCCGGCCCGGCGACGCCATGGCGGTGGCCTTCGAGGAAGGGACCCTGCGGCGCAATTTTCAGGGCTACACCACCGACCAGAGTGAAGTCCTGCTGGGCTTTGGCGCCAGCGCGATCGGTCATTTGCCGCAGGGTTACGTCCAGAACGAGGTGCAGATCGGCGCCTATGCGCAGAGCATCGTCGCCGGCCGTCCCGCGACCGCGAAGGGCTATCGTCTCACCGAAGACGACCGGCTGCGCGCCGACATCATCGAACGCATCATGTGCGAGTTCAGTGCCGATCTCGGCGACATCTGCGCGCGCCATGGCGCCGAGGCCGCGACGATGCTGCGCTCCGCGGCGCGTCTGAGCCCGCTGATCTCCGACGGCGTCGTGAGGCTGGAGGGCAATCGCCTCGCAGTCGCAAAAGACTCGCGCTTCCTGGTCCGCAGCGTCGCCGCCGCGTTCGACGCGCATCTCAACCCGGCAAAGCAGCTGCACAGCCGGGCGGTGTAATTCGTCATTCCGGGGCGCGCGCAGCGCGAGCCCGGAACCCATTTCTGTACGTCATCCGCCGCCCGATCGATTCTCAGGTGCGCAATTGCGCATCGAAGTTCGCGCCAAACGGCGCGCCCCGGCATGACGAGCTGCGGGAAACGGCAACTGCTTGCGCTTGCACAAAGAAACTCCGCGCTCCTCCGTTATCGTCGTCTCCGAACGGAGTTGTCCATGTCCTTTGGATCCGACGATCTGGTCGATGACATCATGCGTACGGCGCCGCACACCATCCGCGTGTTTCTAGCCTTTAAACTGGCTTGTGTCGGTTGCCCGATCGCAACCTTCCACACGGTGGATGATGCCTGCCGCGAGCATGGCATCGACCGCGAAAAATTCCTTGCCGCACTGGTCGATTGCGTGCCGGCGTGAAACGGTCTGGAATTCGTGCGGGCGCGCGCGGATTCTCGGGTGAGGGGCGGCTTTCGCCGTAAGCGGAGGCGCCCTCACTCCTATCTCGTCTTGGCCGCAGACGCCTTGGTACGGCCGTTACGACGCCCCGCTGTCTGCGCTCCGCTCCGCCAGCACGACGATCCCGTGCGGATCGCGCAGGATGATGCGCTGACGGCCGCTTTCGACGAGGCCCTGGCTTTCCCAGCCGCTCAGGATGCGGCTGACGGTGTGCAGCGTCGTGCCGGTCATCTGCGCGATGTCCTGACGGCTGATCGGGAAGTCGATCTCGATGCCGCGGTCGAGCTTCTTGCCGGACTGCTTGGCGAGACGCAGCAGCGCATGCGCGACGCGCTGCTCGACCTGCTGAGTCGACATTTCCAGGATGCGGGTGTGGCTCTCCTGAAGGCGGGTGCCGACGGTCTGAAGCGTGTTGGCGGCAAGCGAGGGAAATCGCTCGACCAGCCGCGGCCAGGCCGAGGTCGGCCAGATCAGCACCACGCTATCGTCGACTGCGGTCGCGGTCGCCGGGTATCGCGAGGCGCCGATCGCCATGGCGAGCCCGAACGTTTCGCCGGGCGCGACGTAGCGCACTACGATCTGCTCGCCGGTCGGCGTGGTCTTGGCCGCGCGGACGTGGCCATGCAGCAGCAGGAAGAACGACTGTGCGTCCGCACCCTGCTCGAAGATGGCACTGTTCTTGGGATATCGCGCCGAACGGGCCTCACGCAGGATCTCGTCCAGAGCTTCTGGCGTGACCCCGGCAAACAGCGGCAAATGCGCAACCAGCGATGTGTCGACCTTGGCCATTCTGCCTCCTTGGCGTCCGGGAGTGTGATGGCACCTGCAATCGTCCGATAGTTTGCGATAGCGCAAAACGGAACGGTCGGCTGGCAGTATTTTTCCAGACAACGGACTGAAATTCATTGGAGTTGACCCATGGCTGGCGCCCGATCCCGCAATTATCAGGGCTGGCCGCTGTTTGCGAACAGTTTTCGGCCTTTCTTCCTGCTGGCCGCGATCCAGGCCGGATTGTCGATCCTGGCCTGGCTGCCGATGTTCTATGGCGAATTGTCGGTGAGTTCCGCATTCGCGGCGCGCGACTGGCACGTCCATGAGATGCTCTACGGCTTCCTCCCCGCCGTGATCACCGGGTTCCTGTTCACGGCCATTCCGAACTGGACCGGCCGGCTGCCGATCCAAGGCACCTCGCTCGGGGCGCTGGTGATGGTCTGGCTGGCCGGGCGGGTCGTGGTGACGCTGTCGGCCGATACCGGCTGGGCGTTCGCGTTGACCGTCGACGCCGCCTTCCTGGCGCTGGTCGTCGCCGCCGCGGCGCGCGAGATCATCGCTGGCGGCAACTGGCGCAACCTGCCGGTGGTGGGGCTGGTGTCCGTTCTGCTCGCCGGCAACGTCGCTTTCCATCTCGAGGCGCATTCCCAGGGCGCGGCCGATGTCAGCATCCGCGTCGGCATCGGCGTGGTCATACTGCTGATCGCACTGATCGGCGGCCGCATCATTCCGAGCTTCACGCGCAACTGGCTGGTCAAGTTCAATCCCGGCCGGCTGCCGGTGCCGTTCGGACGTTTCGACGGCGCAGTGATCGGATGCAGCGCGCTCGCGCTCGTCTCGTGGGTCGTGGCGCCGCTGAATGTCGTCACCGGTGTGCTGATGGCGCTTGCCGGCGGGCTGCATCTGGTGCGGCTTGCGCGCTGGGCCGGCGATCGCACCTTGCGCGAGCGGCTGCTCGTGATCCTGCATGTCGGTTACGTGTTCGTGCCGTTCGGCTTCATCCTGCACGCCGTTGCGGTGTTCGGAGCGCTGCCGCCGAGCGCCGGCATCCACGCCTGGATGACCGGTGCGGCGGGAACCATGACGCTCGCGGTGATGACCCGTGCCAGCCTCGGGCATACCGGACAGGCCTTGACGGCTTCGCCCGCGATCCAGGGCATCTATGCCGCAATCATCATCGCGGCTCTGGCCCGGATTGCTGCGGTGGTATTTCCCGCGCATGATTATGTGTTGTTGCACCTCGCTGCCTGCGGCTGGCTGGTCGCGTTCCTCGGATTTGCCGTCGCGTTCGGGCCGCTGCTCGCCGGCAGCCGGCGGCGGGCCCTCGCCATCATGGGCGTGCCGGCCCCGGCGCGCTGAACTCAGGCCGCGCTCGCCGACCGCGCATCGGCCGCCGGTGGTCGCACGCCCTTGCGCCAGTCGGTGATGGTGCAGCCGAAGCGACCGCGGAACCAGCGCGCCATGGCGCTCTGCGCGGAGAAGCCAAGCTGCAGCGCAATGTCACCCAGCGGCCGCCCGGGGTCGTCGATCAGCTGAGTGACGAGATCGGCGCGTTGCGCATCCAGGATGGCCGAGAAGCTGGTGCCTGCTGCGGCGAGATGGCGGTGGATGGTGCGGCGGGTGCAGGCAAGATGCTCGGCGACGCGCTCGACGGTGCAGTCGCCGGTAGCGAGCAGGGTCCGCACGACCTCGTCGACCTTCCCCTCCCAACTTGCCGGCCGGGTCTCGATTGCCTCGATGCGCTTGCGCAGATAAGTCGCGACCAGGGGGTGCGCGCCCGGGATCCGGCGCTCCATGTCGTGTGCCGACAGCAGGATCGCGTCGTCCTCGGCGTTGAAGGTCACGCGGCAGCCGAAAAAGTCGCGATAGCGCTTGCGGTCCTTCGGCGGCGGATAATGCAGATGCACTTCCTGCGGCCGCCAGTCATGGCCGAACAGCGATTGGATGATGCGGTGGACGCTGCCGAGGGCCATGTCGATCGACTGCCGCGGCGCGCTCGGCTGCCGGCCGCGCAGATGCAGCCTCACGGTCACGGTCTGCCTGCCGCGCGTCACATCCAACCGCATGCCGTCATGATGGATATGGATGAAGTGCGAGAAGGCTTCGATCGCTTCGCCCACGGTCGCCTGCTCGCGCACGATCAGGCCGACCGCGCCGAAATTGGTCAGGCCGCCGCGCTCGGCGAGGCGCAAGCCGAAATCTTCGGCGCCGGACGCCGCTGCCGACAATTCGAGCAGACGGCGCAGGCCGGCGACGGCGATGGGAGTGTCGGGCTTGTTGAGACAGGCCAGCGGCAGCCTGGCCTTGCGCATCATCTGTTTGGGATCGAGCCCCACCGACCGGGCGATTTCCGGGTAATAGCTCAAGCCTGCGCTGCGAACGAGGTCGGTCATGCGAACCGTTCCTGCCAGCCATTCCCGCAGATGTCCCGAAATGTAAAGTTTCTGTCTCGGTCCGTCAAATCCGGGAACCGGGCGGGACATACATAGGGGAAACCGAGGCACTGGCGGGAATACCGTGCTCATGACGGCGCGGCGCGGCGATGGGGCCTGCCTTCCGTCTCGGACCATTTGACCAAGACATTGCTGGATCGGGATATGCCGGGAAACACGCTTTCCAAGGGTGAGGTATTCGTCATCGAGACCGATGCGGCCTCCCGCGAACAACTTTCAGCCGCGCTCCAACAGAGCGCCTATGACGTGATCTGCTTCGCCGACGGTGCGTCTCTGTTGTCCGAGGCAAAGGCGCGGATGCCGGCCTGCGTGCTGATGGAGTTGCCGCCCGATCGCTCCGGCCTCGACATGCTCAGGCGGCTGCGCCAGGAAAACTGCATGGCGCCGGTGCTGGTGACCTCGGCGAACGGTAGCATCGCCCTGGCGGTCGACGCCATCAAGAGCGGCGCGGCGGACTTCATCGAAAAGCCGTTCCGCACCCATGACATCGTCGGCCGGATCGATGCCGCCATCGATGAATTCGCGCAGCCCCGCACGAGCCGACAGGGCTGGCTGCCCGGCTGCGAGCCGCTGACTGCGCGCGAAGCCGACGTGCTCGAACACCTTGCCGCCGGCCTGACCAACAAGGAGATCGCCCGCCGCATGCATCTGAGTGCGCGGACGGTCGAAGGTTACCGCGCCGGCATCTTGAAGAAGGCTGGGGCCAAGAACGTGACCGATCTGCTCCGCCGCATCTTCGGCCAGGGTTCGCCGACCTTGGCTTGAGACCCGCGGGATCGCCACACGTTCCGGAGCCTTGGTGCCGCCGCAGCGATGCCCAACGGAAACCCCAATCGAACCGGTTCCTTCCCTGCCGCGTCCAATCATCTTGGCAAGGCATCTTTCGCGCGTCCGGGTGGTGACGCGTCGATATCGGCAGGGAGGAATTTCATGCGCATCACCGCAAAATGTCTGGCAACGACGAGCCTGGTCCTGGTGACCGCGGCCCTCGCGGTGCCGTCATGGGCCGCCGAATTGGACGCCAAGTCGGCGATCGACGCCGTGACCGTCTATCCTGATGGTGCCACCGTCACCCGCATCATCGCGCTGGACCTCGCCTCCGGCGATTCGACGCTGGTCGCCAGGGATTTTCCGCTCTCGCTCGATCCGTCCTCGCTCCGCGTCGAAGGCGAGGCGGGCGCCAAGCTCACCATCGGCACGATCGATGCCCGGCCGCCGCGGGCCGTGCCGCCCGTCAACCTCTCCGAGCTCGACAAGCGCATCGAAGCGCTGAAGGATCAGCGCGCCGACCTGCAAGGTGCGATCGATTCGGCAAACGCAAGGCGCAGCTTTGCCCAGCGCTTTGCCGAAGCCTCGCCCGCAGGGCTCGGCGACAAGGGCGAGGCCCGGCCGATCACCGAATGGCGCGCGGCCTTCGCCGCGGTTGCCGAGGAGACCGCGACCGCCGATACCACGATCCGTGACGCCACGCGAAAGCAGCGCGAGATCGACCGCCAGATCGCACAGCTCGAGGCCGAGCGCTCGGCCAAGCCGCCGAGCAAGCTGGAGGTGCGGATCGATGTCGCCTCCGCCGCTGCGACCAAGGCGACGCTGCGGGTGACCTACGCCGTGCGCAACGCGCGCTGGGTGCCGCTCTACGACGCCAGGCTCGACACCGGCGCCAAGGATCGCAAGCCGCAGCTCGAACTCGTTCGTCGCGCCGAGATCACGCAGTCGACCGGCGAAGACTGGTCGAATGTCGCGCTCGGTGTCTCCACGGTGCGTATCGGCCGTGGCGGCAGCGCGCCGGAGCTCGGCTCCCTGGTGGCGCAATATCCGCAGCCGCCCAAGCCGCTGGCCCTCGGTACGGCCTCGGACCTGGCGCGGCCCGCACCCATGACGCGCCAGGCACATTCGCCGGCGATGGCCAAGATCGCGGAGGCGTCCGAGCCGCGCGAACGCGCCGATGAGCAGCAGGCTTTGGCCGAGATCGGCGGCTTCCAGGCCACGTTCAAGATTCCCGGCCGCGTCAGCCTCGGCGCCCAGGAGGGAGCCAAGAGCATGCGCATTGCGGCCATGACCGTCCCTGCCGAACTCGCTGTCCGCGCCGCGCCCGTGCTGGACCCGACCGCCTTCCTCGAAGCCAGCTTCAAGCAGACCGACGACACGACCCTGCTGCCTGGCAAGGTTGCGATCTATCGCGACGGCGTCTTTGTCGGTCGCGGCAAGATCTCGGCGTCGGCCAAGGACGACGTCGTCCGGCTCGGCTTCGGCGCCGACGACAAGGTCAGGATCGAGCGCGCCGTGCTCAAGCGCAATGAGGGTTCGGCCGGCCTGCTGGTCACGACGTCCAAGACCGACGAACGTACGTTCAAGACCACGATCCGCAACGGTCACGATTTCCCGATCCGCGTGGCGATCGAGGATCAGTTGCCGGTCAGCGAGAGCGAGGACATCGTCGTCGAGATGCTGCCGTCGACCACGCCGCCGACCGCGAACAACATCCGCGACAAGCGCGGCGTGCTGGAATGGTCGTTCGAGGCCAAGCCCGGCGAAGTCCGCGACATC
This sequence comes from Bradyrhizobium sp. WBOS08, assembly GCF_024585125.1. Lineage (NCBI taxonomy): Bacteria > Pseudomonadati > Pseudomonadota > Alphaproteobacteria > Hyphomicrobiales > Nitrobacteraceae > Bradyrhizobium > Bradyrhizobium sp. WBOS08. Next base: position 3,912,167 of record NZ_CP028988.1, read on the forward strand.
AACTTCGCCTGGCGCATCCGCTGGCCGAAGGACAAGAGCATGGTGATCGTTCCGGCGGGGTAGGCTCGGTCGCGCCACAAAGGAGGTACGCTCCCTCTCCCGCTTGCGGGAGAGGGTGGGGTGAGGGCTCTCTCCTCTAAGGGATTGTCCCGTTGTGGAGACACCCTCTCCCCAACCCTCTCCCGCAAGCGGGAGAGGGAGCGCGCTTCCTTTGCAGAAACAGGATTGGCTAGATTCCGGTCGCAACAGCCCGCATCGACTGCGGCAGCACATAGGGCACGCCTTCTGCCTGATGCACGACCGCGTCGATCTCGAAGATATCCCGTATCCTCTCCCGCGTGACGACATCCGCGCGCGAGCCGTCTGCGACGAGCTTGCCGCCAGCCAGCACGATCAGCCGGTCGGCGAAGCGGATGGCGAGATTGAGGTCGTGCAGGATCGCGATCACCGCCGTGCCGGTGCCGGCGCGGCGGCGCGCGGCCTCGACGAGGTCGATCTGATGGCGCAGATCGAGGCTCGAGGTCGGCTCGTCCAGCAGCAGAAGTCCCGGGCCATGCTCGGCCTCGCCGCAGGCGAGTTGGACCAGCACGCGGGCGAAATGAGCGCGCTGCTGCTCGCCGCCCGAGAGCGTCGGCAATTGCCGTTCGCGGAAATGCGCAAGCCCAACCTCCTCGAGGGCGGCATCGACGAGCGGGCGCGCGTCACGCTCGCTGCGCTCGCCCGCGCCCATCTGCACGATCTCCTCGACGGTGAAGGGAAAGGTGACGTTGATGTGCTGGGACAGCATGGCGCGCCGCGCGGCGAGCTCGCGCGGCGTGAAGCTGCCGATGTCGCGCCGCTTCAGGCGCACTTCGCCTGCGCTCGGCCGGAGATCGCCGGAGAGCAGCCGCAGCAACGTCGATTTGCCTGCGCCGTTCGGGCCGATCACGGCGACCATCTCGCCGGCCTTGACCGTCAGGCCGACGCCATCGAGCAGCTGCGCGCGGCCGGCGCGCTTGCTTAGGGCGCGGGCCTCGATCACGGCACTCATAGTGAGGCGAGCCCGCACTGCCGTAGCAGGATGAAGAGGAAGACCGGCGCGCCGACCGCCGCGGTCAGGATGCCGATCGGCATCTCCGCCGGCGCCACGATCGTGCGCGCCAGCGTATCGGCGCCGACCATCAGGATCGCGCCAAGCAGGACCGAGGCCGGCAGCAACAGCCGATGCGCGGGCCCGATGACGAGGCGCAGCAGATGCGGCACGACGATGCCGACGAAGCCGATGACGCCGCTGATCGACACGGCGACGCCGGTCATGGCGGAGACCATGACGATCGAGATCCGCTTGAGGCGCTCGACATCGACCCCACCGTGAAAGGCGTCGGCCTCGCCGAGCACCAGGAGATCGAGGCCGCGCGCGATGAACGTGCAGACGCCGAGTCCGACGACGAGGACCGGTGCGAGCACGGCAGCTTTAGCCCAGGTCACGCCGCTCATCGAGCCCATCATCCAGAACGTGATGTCGCGAAGCTGGCGGTCGTCGGCGATGAACACCAAAAGGCCGATGCCCGCATTGGCGATCGCGGTGATGGCGACGCCGGCAAGCAGGAAGATTGCAATCGAGGTGCGCCCCGAACGGCTCGAGATGCCGTAGAGGATTGCGGTCGTCGCCAACGATCCCGCGAATGCCGCGAGCGGAAGCAGCTCGGTCTGGAGGAAGCGCAGCGTCTCGCCGAAGCGAGAATCGGTGAAGACGATCGCGCTTGCGGCTGCGAGCGCGCCGCCACTGGAGACGCCGACCAGGGCGGGATCGGCGAGCGGGTTACGAAACAATCCTTGCATGATCGCGCCGGCCGCGGCGAGCAGGCCGCCGATCATCGCGGCCGCCGCGATCCGGGGGACGCGGATCGACCACAGCACGAGCTGGTCGCGGGCGGTCATGGCCGTGCTTTCGCCTGACAGTCCGAGTGCGGCAGGCAGGCGAGAGAGGGGGATGCCGGCGGCGCCCAGCGTCAGCGCGACGATCGCGGTGACCGTGAGCACCGCGATCAGGACGACGATCGCCAAGGACGCGGACCGTCGTCCGGTCCCGGTGCGTCGTTCCGGGGTGCGCGCTCCAGTCCCGATCGCAACGCTCATTGCCGGCAGTTCGCCGCCGGCAGCGCCGACGTGAATCCGACGCTCTGTTCGGCCAGTGCCGGATAGAGTCTTGCGGAAAGATCGCGCGCTGCTGCCGCCGTCCGGGGTCCGAAGCCGAGCAAATAGAGCCCGTCCATGGCGATGAAGCTCTTGTTGGCCGCGACCGGCGTCAGCGCAAAGCCGGGATGGGCATAGATCGCCTCGGCCTGGACCTGGTCCTTACCGCGTTCGATCGACAGCGCGACGTCGGGCCTTGCCGCCGCGATCGCCTCGTCGCCGATGATCTTGTAGCCGTCGAAATCGTCGATGGCATTGGCGGCGCCGGCGAGCTTAATGATCTCCTCGGCCGCGGTCTTGCGGCCCGCCACCAGCGCTCTGCCGTTCTGCAGCGACATCACGAACATCACGCGCACCGGCTTTGCCACCTTGGCACGCAGGGCGCGGAGCTGCGCAAAATCGGCGCTGACCGCCGCGCTCAGGCACGCGGCGCGCGCGTCGACGCCCATGGCGTGACCGACCAGCCTGATCTTCTCGATCAAGCCGGCCTCGGTGAAGGTGTCGGGCACCAGCACCAACGGCACTTTCGCGGTTTCCAGGACGTCCATGGTCTCGCGCGGACCCGAGCCCTGGATCGCCAGAATCAGGGTGGGATTGAGGCCCAGCACGCCTTCGGCGGAGATCTGGCGCATGTAGCCGACATTGGGCTTGTCGTGCAGCGCCGCCGCCGGATAAAGGCTCGTGGTGTCGACGCCGACCAGCCGGTCCTCGAGCCCCAGCGCATAGAGGATCTCGGTGATAGCGCCGCCGATCGAGACCGTGCGCGCGAAATCGGTCACGGCGATCTCGCGATTGCGCGCGTCATGCACGGTGATGCCGGCGGCGTGCGCGGCCGGCGCGAGCGCGATTGCGCTGCAGAGCAGGAGATTGGCGAGGGTGCGACAAAATGCCATTGCGGATTACTTCGTCAGGATCAGCTTGTTCTGCGCTGTCAGGCGAAGCCGATAGCTGTCTCCGCCATGCGCAATGATGATCTCGCGGGCGGCCGCGAACAACTCGCGGCTGTCGATCTGGCTTCCACGCATGGTCAGGGTTCTTGTCGTCGCAGAAGAGCCTTCTGCTGTCCCCGCGGCGTCGCCGTTGTTGCTTGCGGACGTTGCTGACATATGAAGTGTGATGCGCCTTCGAAACCTTGGAGTGCTGCCTGTTTGTACAGGCGGCACCGAGCGCATTCCAACGGCTGCGATTTACAATCGATATAAACTGTAACCTGATGTCATTGACCGTCCGGGTCTTGCCACGTAACCATTTATGACGGGCGGGGGAACCTGTCCGCGACTCGAGCAAGTCAGCCAGCCAGCCGTTCGCGTTGCGAACGCACGCCAGCCAGCCAGAAGATTCCAAATTTTTGAAGTGAAGTGCAGGCTGGGGCTGATATGGCTGACGGGGCTAGGTATTCGCGCGCCCTGATTTTGGGCGCGTCGGTGGTTTCAATTGCGGCAGTGATGACGGAGAGCGGTCTCGCGCAGACTGCATCGCCGCAGGCCGAAAACGCGTCCTCCGAACGAGCGAAGCAATCGAAGCGCAAGCCCGGGAAGCCGCAGGTCGCAGAGGCAACGCCTGACGCCCTCAATGCCCGCGCCCAGGCCGGCGGGACGGCACCCGTTCAGGTGCTCGACACCATCACGGCTGCAGCGACCAAGACGGAAGAGCGAGCCGTCGACGCGCTGGCGCCGGTGAGTGTCGTCACGTCCGAGCAGATCCAAGCCCGCCAGGCCAGCACCGTCGGCGATCTCATCTACAACTTGCCCGGCGTCTGGGTCCAGAATCGCGGCGATGATCCGGCCACCTCGATCAACATCCGGGGCCTCCAGGATTTCGGCCGTGTTGCCGTCGTGGTCGACGGCGCGCGGCAGAACTACCAGCGCACCGGTCATTTCGCCAATGGCTCGTTCTTCCTCAATCCGGAACTGATCAGCGGCATCGATATCGTGCGCGGCCCGACCGCGAACATCTACGGCTCCGGCGCGATCGGCGGCGTGGCCTCGTTCCGCACCAAGGACATCGAGGACGTGGTCCGCGCGGGAGAGCGCTGGGGCGTCGACGTAAAGACCATCCTAGGCAGCAATTACGGACGTGCGCTCGGATCCGCCTTTGGCGGCGTTCGCGTCAATCCCAATGTCGACGTATTCGCAGGCGGCACCTATTCGACTCAGGAGAGCTACAAGGACGGTACCGGCTACGAAGTCGCAAACACAGGCAACCGTCTGAGCAGCGGCATCGCCAAGCTGACGGTTCGTCCGGCCGACGGCCACGAAGTCAAGCTCGGGACCATCTTCCAGGAGGATATTTTCAGCGTAGGCCAGCCACCGCGGCGTGCCGGCGATCCCAATTCCACCAATGCGAACGGCACCAATAACCTGAACGGCACGTCGGTCTACGCTTCCAACGTGAAGAACTACACAACCACGCTGGGATGGAAATACTCCCAGCCCGACGATCAGTGGTTCGACTGGGATGCCAAGATCTACTGGAATCGCACCGAGAACGACCAGATCAAGACCGGGCATACCAGCGCGACGCCATCGGTCTATTGTGGCGGCGTGCCCGGCAATGCCGTGTCCGGCTGTATCGGCAGCAACCGCGGATATCTGCTCGATACAATCGGTGTCGACGTGCACAACACGACGCGGTTCGAAACGGGAAGCTGGCGTCACGCGGTGACTTACGGTCTGGATGCGTTCCAGGACAAGGTGTCGTCTCGTGACAGGACCGGTACATCCGAGGTCACGACGCCCGGCGGTCAGCGCACAGTATCGGGCGGCTTCGTACAGTGGAAGGCGAACTACACCTCGATGCTCGAGGTGATCGGTGCGCTCCGTTACGACAATTATCAGCTTTCCTCGGCGTCCTCGTCGTCGGGCGGGGATCGCCTCTCGCCGAAGATCACCGTTGCTCTCGTTCCGACCGCGGTCGTGACCCCCTATGCCAGCTACGCGGAAGGCTATCGAGCGCCCTCGATCACGGAGACGCTGGTGAGCGGGCCGCATGCCGGGGCGACGGTCAACGATTCGTTCTTCCGCTGTCCGTCGGGCACGCCGGGGCCGGGGGCGGATTCGACCTTCTGCTTCGTACCGAACCCGAACCTGCGCCCCGAGATCGGCAAGAACAAGGAGATCGGCTTCAACATCAAGAAGAACGATCTGTTCACGGCGGGCGACACGCTGCGCGGCAAGATCAACGTGTTCCGCAACGACATCAGCGACTTCATCGATCAGGTCGCCTACGGAAATCCGCTCGTGGTCCCGACCGGGCCGCCGCCGGCACCATCCATCACGGTGCTCCCGTTCCTGCAGTATCAGAACGTGGCATCCGCGCGCATTCAAGGCTTCGAGGCAGAGGCAATGTATGACGCGAACCTGTGGTTCTTCGGCGTGTCCGGGACCTATCAGAGCGGAAAGAATCTCCAGACCGGATTCGGCCTCTACAGCATTCCGCCGCAGAAGATCACGACGACGGCCGGCGTGCGTCTGCTCGACCGCACCCTCATCCTCTCGATGATGTGGACGTCGGCGATTGCCAACTACGACATCCCCAGGACCTACACGCCGGCGACGTCGTACGATCTCGTCAATCTTTACGCGCAGTATCACCCGACGCCCGATCTCACCCTCAACTTCTCTGTCGAGAACCTCTTCAACAGCTACTATCGCCCGTACGCCATTCCGGTCGGTAGCACGGGCGACACGCAGAACGACGTGAAGTGGGCGAGCGCCGGTGCCGGGCTCGTGATCAAGGGAGGCCTCAAATACCACTTTGGCGGCACCTGAGCTCTGCCGGGGTGCCCTAGCCATCTCCGGAGCCACGCTGATGCGTCAGCGTGGCTTCGGCCCGTTCTGAAATATCCGATCGGCAATGCCGATTCAAAAGACACAGGAGAGAAGTGCAATGTTCATTGCGATGAATCGTTTTCAGGTGAAGCCCGGCTCGGAAGCCGCTTTCGAGACCGTCTGGCGCACACGGGAGTCCTATCTCGGCAGCATGGCGGGGTTCGTCGAATTCCATCTGCTCAAGGGACCCGTCGCCGAGGATCACACGCTGTACTCCTCGCATACCGTGTGGGTCGACAAGGCGGCTTTCGAGGCCTGGACGCGCTCGGAGGAATTTCGCCGTGCTCATGCGCGCGCCGACAACAAGACCGGCGAAAGCCTCTATCTCGGCCACCCCAAGTTCGAAGGGTTCGAGGTCATCATGACCGAGCGCAAGGCGAGCGCGGCGGCCTGAGGCGGCTGGTTGAGGAGGCCGGACATGCTAAGCACAGATCTTGCCGATCTCAGGGCGCATATGGCGGACAATCCCGGCGCGGTGATCGAGGACGTTGCGCGCGAGCGCAGCGTCACGCCGCGCGCGGTGATCGAGGCGCTGCCGCCGTCCATGGTTCGCATGGGGAGCGGCGAACATTTTGCCGCAGCGATGCAGGACATCGCGGAATGGGGCGAGGTCACCCTGATCGTCCACACCGATGATGCGATCTTCGAGTTCACCGGGACCGTTCCGAGGGGCGAGATTGGCCGCGGCTATTTCAACCTGATGCAGCCGAAGGGCCTGCACGGCCATCTCCGCCACGAGCGCTGCGCAGGAATCGCCTTTGTCGAACGGCCCTTCATGGGCAAGTCCTCGGCCTTCGTCGCGTTCGTCAACGCCGACGGCGGCATCATGTTCAAGGTCTTCGTCGGCCGCGACGAGACCCGGGCGTTGCGCGCGGATCAGCTGGCGCGGTTCCGGGGACTTGCTGACCGTATCGCGGCGAAGCCTTCGGCGTAACTTCCATCTGTCGGGAGATCAGGATGCAGGGCACTTCCAGGCTTCGGCACGTGATCCTCACAATCGCGCTGACGATCGCGCCGGCACCCGCCTTCGCGATCGACCAAGCGCTGTTGCCGCGCAATCTGTCACCGTGGGGCATGTTCGTCGGCGCCGACATCATCGTGAAGATCGTGATGGTCGGGCTCGCTATCGCCTCGCTGGCGACATGGACGGTATGGCTTGCCAAGACCATTGAGCTCCGCCGCAAGAGCGCTCTTGCCCTGCGGCGGACGCGCGCACTCGAGGGGAACATGACTCTCGCCGAGGCATCCGCACGGGCCGGTGACGCAAGCGACGCCGTCGCCCAGCTGATCCAGTCCTGCGCCAGGGAGGCCGAACTCTCCGGCGGCGTGCTCGACGACGGCCTTCAGGAGCGCGTCGCGCTGCGGCTCGAGCGGGTCGAGGCGGCGATGTCCAGGCAGATCGCGCGCGGCACCGGCCTGCTGGCGACCATCGGTGCCATCGCGCCGTTCGTCGGCCTGTTCGGCACGGTCTGGGGCATCATGAACTCTTTCATCGGCATTTCCGAGAGCCACACCACGAGCCTCGCCGTGGTCGCGCCCGGCATCGCGGAGGCGCTGCTCGCCACCGCGCTTGGTCTCGTCGCGGCGATCCCGGCGGTCGTGATCTACAACCACCTCGTGCGCGGCATCGCCAACTACCGCGCCCTGCTCGGCGACGCCTCGGCCCAGCTCATGCTGCTGGTCAGCCGCCAACGCGACCACAGAGAGTTCCGATTGGCGCGGGCGGCGGAGTAGAGCCATGGCCGCCAAGCTCGGTACGCCCTCCGGATCGCCGCGCAGGCGCGGCGACCTTGATGATCTCGACGTCACTCATGAGATCAACGTCACGCCGTTCATCGACGTGATGCTGGTGCTCCTCATCATCTTCATGGTGGCCGCTCCGCTCGCCACCGTCGACATCGGCGTCGATCTGCCGGCCACCGCGGCCGAGCCGGCGCCACGGCCGGACAAGCCGGTGTTCGTCACCGTCAAGCCGGACCTGTCCGTTGCGGTCGGAGAAGATGTCGTCGCCCGCGAGGTGCTCAGCACCTCGCTCGACGCCGCCACCAAAGGCCGCAAGGACGAGCGCATCTATCTGCGCGCCGACAAGGCCGTCTCCTATGGCGACCTGATGGAGGTGATGAACACCTTGCGCAATGCCGGCTATCTCAAGGTCGCGCTGGTCGGCCTCGACGGACGCAGCTGATGGCCGCGAACGCCTTTGCCCTGCACCAGCCGCTCGGCGAGCGTGAAACGGCGCGCTGGGGTCTCTCGGCGGCGGCGATCGTGACGTTGCATGTGGCTGCCGCGCTGCTTGCGATGACTTGGCAGAGGTCGCAACCGGAGCAGGGCGTCAGCTTGCCGGCAATCATGGTCGATATGGCGCCGCTGACCTCGGCGCCGCAATCGACGCAGGATGACGTCGCACCGGGGCCGGTGATGCAGGAAGCCGACGCCTCGCCGCCGGAGCCAGTGCAGCAGCAGGCCGTCGAGGAGACCATTGCGCCGACACCGCCGCAGGAGAAGCCGGAGGTGATTGCGCCTCCGGAGCAGAAGCTGGAGGCGACCCCAGCAAAGCCTGAACCGGCAAAGATCGTGCCCGTCGAAAAACAAGCACTTGAAAAGCCGAAAGTGGTCCGCCGCGAGGCGAAGAAGCCGTCGGAGGCGATGCCTGCACCGCGAACCAGCGCTCCGCCGCGCGCCGAGCGTGAGGCGCCAATGGCATCGGCGCAGAGCGCCGGCGCGGTGGCCTCAGCCATTGCGTCCTACAATCAGCGGGTCCGCGCCCACTTGATGCGCTTCCACTCATACCCGTCCGCCGGGGGCGGCCAGCGCGGCGTGGCAAGGCTGAGCTTCACCGTCAGCCGCAGCGGACAGGTCACGTCGAGTCGCCTTGCCGGCTCGTCCGGCGTCGCTGCCTTCGACGCCCAGGCCATGTCGATGGTGCGCCAGGCCTCGCCATTTCCGCCGGTGCCGGACGAGATCAAGAATGGGTCGATGAGCTTCACGATCCCGGTTCAGTTTACGGTGAGGTAGGGAGCCGTCACCACGACCTCAGTCGTCGTCCCGGACAAGCGCAGCGAAGCAAAGCGCTGATCCGGGACCCATAGCCACAGTATCAAGTTTGACGAAGGCCGTCACCACCATCACGTGCCACAACTCCTCCCTGTGGTTATGGGTCCCTGCTGTCGCAGGGGCGACGGCGGAGCTTGTGGCGGCTGAGAAGGCTCGATGCGCTACTTCGCCTTCAGGAAATCCGCGACTTCGAGCAGCATGAACTCGTTGTCGTCGGCCTTGTTGGGGTCGCGGCTGGACGAGAACGGCAGGTTGTTGTCGTTGCCGACGATGATGTGGGTGTCGTCGACGCGATCGACGTTCTCGATGGTGAAGAACGGGAAGGTGTAGACGCCGTCATTCAGCGGCTTCTTTGCCTTCTTGTCGGGATCCCTGATCTTCATCAGGTCGATATAGCCGATCTTGCGCACGGGCTTGCCGACATTGGCGTCGGTCAGGTCGATCTTGTAGACGCGCTTGAACTTGGCGAGGTCAGGAAAGCAGCTTTCCCCGCGCTGGCCCCGCGGGCAGGCCTTGTCGGCGGTGCCTTCGCCGTTGTCGCGTTCGATGATCAGGCCCGAGGCCTGATCGATCATGTTGAAGTCGCCGATGGCGTTGCCGTTCTGCTCGAACACATATTGCCAATAGCGGCCGGTGAACTTCTCCGCGGCGACGTCGAATTCGAGAATGCGGGCGGCTTCCTTGCCGTCGACCTTCTCCCAGTCCTTCTTCTCGGCATCCCACAGCGGTCCTTCGAGCAGGCCGTAGAGGAACTTGCCGTCCTTCGACGCGGCGAAGCCCTCATAGCCCTTGGAGCGGCGGAGATTGACGTTGGTGTAGGTCGCGCCCGGCGCGGCCGGCGTCCCCACAGCCCAATTGTCGGGCGAGCGCACCGGCTTGCCGTCGGCAACCGTCTCGAACACGCCGAGAATCTTGCCGGTCTTGTCGGCCTTCAGGACATAGGGGCCGAACTCGTCGCCGATCCAGAACGTGTCGCCGATGATCTGGAATCCTTCGGTGTCGAAATCGGAGCCGGTGAGATAGCGCTTCTGGCTATCCTCATGCACGATGCGGAAGGGCACCTTCTTGTCGGGATCGTGCAGGAAAATGGTCTCCAGCCGCTCGATCTTGCCGCTGGCCCAGTCCATCTTGTAGCGGTTGAGGTACAGCATCGAGTCCGGCGAGTTGGCGCGGGCGCCCATGCCGTTGTCGGTGATGACCCAGAAGCTGCCGTCGGGCATGGTCTTGATGCCCGAATGCCCCTGGAGCGGCTGGCCCTTGAACGGCAGCGACACGCCGGTCGCTCGCTCATAGGATTTGCCCATGACGGTGCCGAGCGCCTCGACGCGCTTGCCGGTGGTGTATTTGCCTGCGGATTTGAGGTCGGCGGGTGCATCGGCCGGCGGGTCGACGAACGATTCGGCCGGCATCACGACGTGGCCAGCGAGCTTGGCCGGGAATTCGCCTTCGCTCTGGGCGAGCGCGGAGCTCGCGGTGAGAATGATCGTTGCGACGGTGCTGAGAAAAGTCGCGCGCATGTGCGTCTCCTGTTGGCGGACGCACGCCTTATGCGGACGGCACGTTGCAGTTTTGTGAAGCCGGGCCAAACGCCGCAGCTTGCTTCGCCTCTCCCCGTCAAGACGAGGAGAGGGGACGAGAGATCGAGGCTACTCCTTCACCGCGCCGGTCAGCGACGACACGTAGTAATCCACGAACAGCGAGTAGAAGATCGCAACCGGCAGCGAGCCGAGCAGCGAGCCCGCCATCAGCGCGCCCCACTGGTAGACGTCGCCGGTGACGAGCTCGGTCAGGATCGCAACCGGCACGGTCTTGTTGGCGCCGCTCTGGATGAAGGCGAGCGCATAGATGAACTCGTTCCAGGACAGCGTGAAGGAGAAGATGCCGGCCGAGATCAGCCCGGGCACCGCCAGCGGCAGCGTGATCCGGCGCAGAATCTGCAGCCGCGTCGCGCCGTCGACCAGCGCGCACTCCTCGAGCTCATAGGGGATCGACTTGAAATAGCCGATCAGGAGCCAGGTGCAGAACGGCACCAGGAAGGTCGGATAGACCAGGATCAACGCAAGAGGGCTGTCGAACAGGCCGAATTGCACCACGACGGTGGCCAGCGGAATGAACAGGATCGACGGCGGCACGAGATAGGCAAGGTAGATGCCGAGCCCGACATAGGGGCTGCCGCGGAAGCGCAGGCGCTCGATGGCATAAGCGGCGAGCGTCGATGCGACCAGGGACAGCGTGGTCGAGCCGATCGCGACCAGCATCGTCGTCTTCAACCAGTGCGGATAGGCTGTGTCGAACAGAAGATGCTTGATGTGGGCGAGCGTCGGCGAGGAGATCCAGAACGGATTATGCGCCTTGTAGTTCATCAGCTCCGCGTTCGGCTTGAACGAGGTGATCGCCATCCAGTAGAACGGGAACAGGAGGATCAGCACGAAGCAGCCGAGCGGCAGGTAGATCATCATCAGCCGCCGCAGGCCGGAATCCCAGGCCATGGTGTCGGGCGCGGCTTTGGCGTCGGCGGTGCCGTTTTGCGCGACGGTGTCAGTCATTGTCCTCTCCCTGCTGCCATTTGCGGCGCGCCAGGCCGAAATAGGAAAACAGCGTCGCGAACACCAGGAATGGGATCATCGACACCGCGATCGCCGCACCTTCGCCGAGCTCGCCGCCGGCGATGCCGCGCTGGAAGGCCAGCGTCGCCAGCAGATGCGTCGAGTTGCCCGGCCCGCCGCGGGTGATGGCGTAGACCAGCTGGAAGTCGGTGAAGGTGAAGATGATGGAGAAGGTCATGACGATGGCGAGGATCGGCATCATCATCGGGAAGGTGATGTAGCGGAAGCGCTGCCAGGCGCTGGCCCCGTCGAGCATCGCGGCCTCGTAGAGCGAAGGCGAGATGGTCTGCAGCCCCGCCAGCAGCGAGATCGCGACGAAGGGGATGCCGCGCCAGATGTTGGCGGCGATCAGCGAGAAGCGCGCCGGCCAGGGCGAACCGAGGAAGTCGATATTGCTCGACCGCCAGTGCAGCACGTCGACGAGCAGGTAGGAGATGATCGAGAATTGCGGATCGTAGATCCACCAGAACGCCAGCGCCGACAGCACGGTCGGCACGATCCAGGGCAACAGGATGATCGCACGCAACAGGCTCTTGAACGGAAAATGGTTATTGAGCAGCAGCGCGAGCCAGAAGCCGAGCGCGAACTTCCCGAAGGTCGCGATCCCGGTATAGACCACGCTGTAGAACACGGCGTTCCACCACAGCGGATCGGTGAGCAGATACTGGAAGTTTTCGAGGCCGACATAGATGCCGCGTCGGCCGATCGTGGTGTCGGTGAAGGCGAGCCAGATGCCGAGACCGAGCGGATAGGTCAGGAACACCGTGAGCAGCCCGATCGCGGGAGCAAGGCACATCACGATCAGGAACGGCTTGTAGTCGAACAGCCGCACCAGCCAGGAGGGCTGACGATGCGCCAGGGCGGAGGAGGAAAGTGTCGTCACGGACATCGGTATCGGCGTCCTGTTCTATGCTGTCGCTACGATCGTCATTGCGAGCGAAGCGAAGCAATCCAGTCTGTCTCGGAGTGATCGCCTGGATTGCTTCGTCGCAAGTGCTCCTTGCAATGACGAGGGCTCGCTCGTCGCGTTACCTCTGCCGCCGGAAGTACCGCTTGCAGCGCTGCTCGGCTTCCGCGGCCGCGGCCTCCGGCGTGGACGCGCCGGTCGCAACGGCAGAGCACATCTGAATCAGCACGTAGTCGGCACTCACCGCGCCCGTGGCCGTGGAGATCGGCCCCTTGTAGCCGTCGTAGTAGGTGCTCTTCATCGTATCCTTGAAGATCGACACCTTCGGATCGCCCTTCCAGACGGCGGCCTCGGCATAGGAGGCCAGTGGCTGCGACCAATAGCCGGAATTGGCATTGAGCCAGGGCTCGTATTGGTCTTTCTCCAGCATGAACTGCAGGAAGGCCTTCGCCGCGTTGGGGTACTGGCTGTGCTTGAACACCATCGCGTTCAGTGTCAGGCCCGCCATCGGCGAGACCTTGGCGAGGCCCTTCGGCAGCAGCTGGTGCTCGCTGTCGTCGGCGATTGCCTTGGTCGCCGGATCGTTCTTCAGCGAGAAATACAGCGAGACGCCGTTCGCGGTCAGGGAAATTTCCTGTGAGGAATAGGCGCGGTTGTTGCTGACGTCGTTCCACGACGTCGTGCCGGCGATGAAGGTCGGGTAGATCTGCTTGACCCAGTTCAGGGCGGCGATCGTCTCCTTGCTGTTGATAATGACGTTGCCCTCCTCGTCGAGCAGGGAGGCATTGTGCGACCACAGCGCCCAGTTCGCAAAGCCGTTGCCGTCGCCCTTGGCATTGCCCAGCGCGAAGCCGGCCGGCTTGCCGGCCTTGTGCAGCTTCTGGCAGAGGTCGAGGATCCCGGCATGGTCTTCCGGCACCTTGTCGAAGCCGACCGATTGCAGGATCGACTTGCGGTAGATCAGGGGCCCCGCGGTGGCGCCGAACGGAAGCCCGATCCAGGCGTCGCTCTTGTTCTTCTTGCCGTAGCGCTGCGCCAGCGGCAGCCAGCCGCCATACCTCTTGCCGAGATAGTCCGCGACGTCGGTCAGCTCGATCAGCTTGTCGATGTAGATGTGGGGGGCGTCGGAGAAGCCGATGATGATGTCGGGGCCGGCGCCGGAGTTCGAGGTGACCGCGGTCTGCTGGTTGATGTCCTCCCAGCCGACGAAGTCGACCTTGACCTCGACCCCGGTCTCCTTGGTGAACTTCGCCGCATTGGCGCGGAACACGTCCTCGTCGGCCTGGACGAAGCGCACCGGGCGCAGCATGCGCAAGGATGCACCCTTCTCGATCTCGCGCTTGGGTGCCGGAACGTCGGCAGCCTTGATATTGGATGTTTGCGCTGCAGCACCGGTAGCGGCGAAGGTTGCAGCGGATAGGCCCAGCGCCAAGGCATCACGACGGGTGATGTCGTTCCTCATCAGTACCTCCCTATATGTTTTCCCTTCCCGGCGTTGACCGCCGGTGAAGGGTCGTTTCGGTCCTTTGGCGCCTTTGCGCCGGCCGCCTAGCTGTTCGGCCCGCGATCCATGCTGACGGGTTGCCAGCGGCGGAGCGCGGTGTTCTGCAGCACCGACGGATTGACGCAGCTTACCGGCCACATGCCCTGCAACACCAGTGACAATTCGTAGCCCACCCGGCGCTTGCGCGCCTCGTCAAACCGTGCCGAGGCCGAGGCGACGTGGGCGGTCAGGGTCACGTTCTCCATGCCGAGCAGGGGATTGTTGTGCGACGGCGGTTCCTTCTCCAGCACGTCGAGCGCGGCGTGCGCGATCCAGCCCTCCTGCAGCGCCTTGATCAGGCTCTCCTCGTCCACGGTGGCGCCGCGCCCGGTGTTGATGAAGATCGAGCCCTTCTTCATCTGCCGGAAGTGCTTCTCGGTCAGCATGTGATGCACTTCGGGCCTTGCCGGGGCATGCATCGAGACGAAGTCGGATTGTGAGAGCACCTCGTTCAGCGTCGCGGGGATTACGCCATGGTCGTACATCAGCGTTTCCTGGATGAAGGGATCGTAGGCCATCATGCGCAGGCCGAACGGCGCTGCGCGCTTGGCGACTGCACGCGCGACGCGCCCGAACGAGACGAAGCCGAGCGTCTGGCCCATCAGGCGTGGGACCTTGAGCAGCGCCGGCCGGCCTTCGGCCCAGCGGCCGTCGCGCACCATGCGGTCCTGCTCGACCAGGCGGCGGAAGCCCGCGAGCAGCAGCATCATGGCGTGGTCGGCGACCTCCTCGATGAAGGTGTCGGGAATGTTGGTCACCGGGATTCCGCGGGCGGTGGCGGCCTTGACGTCGACGCTGTCGACGCCGACCGAGCCGAGCGTGATGACCTTGCAAGTGTCCAGGGCGTCGATGATCGACTTGGTGATGGGAATGCCCTTGGCATAGATCGCGTCGGCATTCTTCGCGGCGGCGATGAATCCGGCCTCGTCGGCGGGCGCCTCGACGATTTCGGCATCGATTGGATCGAGCGCCTCGCGCTCATAGGAATAATCGCTGCCCGCGACCGTGAAACTGGCGCCCTTCGGCGTCACCACCCTGTATTTCGGCATTTTCTCGCTCCCGATTTGGTTTGTCGGTTCTTGTTGCGACCCGCCTCCGCGGGCGGGCCTTTGCGTCTTTTACGCGAAATCGGGGCGCATGCGTACAATCCCCGGTTGTTGGCAAGGAGATAAGTTGCGGGATTTCGTAGCCGCGTCCGGGCTTCTACGGAGGCACGTAAGTAACTTGCTAAGGGGTGTCCTACTAAAAGTTGATTCAAATCGAAGAGTTTGCGGTGTGTCCGCGCCATCCGAGGGGCCTATGGTGAAGTTGAGCAATCTGAAGATCGCATCGAAGCTGGGCATCCTCGTCGCCGTTGCCATGCTCGGCCTGTGCGTCGCGGGGGCATTGGCGGGCTATTTGATGCAGCAGCAACTGCTCGAGGCTCGTTTCGAGCAGACCAAGGCCATGGTCGAAATGTCGCGCAACATGGCGCTGGGTCTGCAGAAGCAGGTCGATGCCGGGCAGCTGACCAAGGAAGCCGCCGTCGCGGAGTTCGTCCGCCGCGGCGCCTCGATGACCTATGACAAGGGATCGGGCTACATATTTGCCTATACGATGGACGGCGTCGCCGTCCTGACGCCCGACCCGAAGCAGTTCGGCTCCAACCGGCTCGACATCGAGACCAACGGCCGCAAGCTGACACGCGAGCTGCGTGACGGCATCGCCGCCAAGGGCGACGTCACGCTGCGCTATGAATATTATCGGCCCGGCGAGAAGCAAGTCACCCGCAAGCTGTCCTACGCCGTGGCGATTCCGGGCTGGAATATGTTCGTCGGCACCGGGGTGTACCTCGACGACCTGGATGCCAAGCTGGCGCCCGTGGCCTGGCTGCTCGGCCTCTCCCTGCTCGGCATCATGGTCGTGGCTGGTGGCGTCGCCTGGCTGATCGGTCGCAGTATCAGCCGTCCGCTGAGCGTCCTCGGCGCCCGCATGAAGGACCTCGCCGACGGCAAGCTCGAAGGCGACATTCCCGGCGTCGGCCGCGGCGACGAGGTCGGCGCAATGGCCGCGACCGTCCAGATCTTCAAGACCAATGCGGAGAAGATTCGCGAGCTCGAGCAGACCGAGGCGGCCGCGCAGCAGCGCGCCGCGGCGGAACGTCGCCATGCGATGGAAGAGCTGGCGGACGACTTCGAACGCAGCGTCAACGGCATCGTCCGCTCGGTCTCCACGGCCGCGGCCGGCATGCAGACGACGGCGCAGTCGATGACCGCGACCGCCAGCGACGCCTCCTCGCGTGCAGAAGGCCTCCGGCAATGTCGGCACGGTCGCGGCCGCCGCCGAAGAGCTGTCGAGCTCGGTTGCGGAGATCTCGCGCCAGGTGACGCGCTCGACCGAAGTTGCGAGCCGCGCCGTCAGCGATGCAGAGCGCACCAACGCCACGGTGCAGGAGCTCTCCACCGGCGCCGAGAAGATCGGCGAGGTGGTCAAGCTCATTCACTCGATCGCGGCGCAGACCAACCTGCTCGCGCTCAACGCCACCATCGAGGCGGCACGCGCCGGCGAGTCCGGCCGCGGCTTCGCCGTGGTCGCCTCCGAGGTCAAGGCGCTCGCCAACCAGACCGCCAAGGCTACCGAGGAGATCTCGGCCCAGGTTGCGGCGATGCAGACCTCGACCAGCGATGCGGTGGCGGCGATCGGCGGCATCACGCAGACGATCGCGGAAATGAGCGAGATCACCGCGGGCATCTCCGCCTCGATCGAGCAGCAGGGCGAGGCCACCCGCGAGATCGCCCGCAACATCCAGTCGGTCGCGGCCGGATCGGGCGAGATCAACGCCCATATCGGCAGCGTCACCTCGGCCGCGGAAGCGACCGGCGCGGCGGCAGGCGATGTGCTGACCAACGCCCGCGAGCTGGACACCCAGTCCGGCGCGCTGCGCAGCGCGGTGGACGGCTTCCTCGCCAAGGTGCGCGCGGCGTAAATTCTTGCGCTGAATTCGTAGGGTGGGCAAAGACGCGCAAGCGTCGTGCCCACCTTTTCTTTTTGAGTTCGGTGCAACTCATGGTGGGCACGCTTCGCTTTGCCCACCCTACGAGACCGGCTTACTGCTTCTCGATCTTCGCGTTCGTGATCAGCTTGTCCCACAGCACGAGCTGATCCTTCACGAACGCCTCGAGCTGTTCCGGCGTGCCGGAGAAGGCGTCCATGCCGAGCGTGGCGAGCTTGGCCTTGATCTCCGGATTCTCGATGATCTTCCTGATTTCCGCATTGAGCCGCGTCACGATCTCCTTGGGCAGGCCGGCCGGGCCGAAATAACCCTGCCAGGACGAGATGTCGAAGTCCGGTACGCCGGCCTCCTGCATCGAGGGCAGATGCGGCACCAGCGGCGAACGGTCCTTGGTGGTGACGGCGAGCGCGCGCAGCGCGTTGCCGTTGACGTGCGGCAGGCCGGTCAGGATGTCGACGAACATCATCGAGACGCGTCCGCCCATGACATCGTTGAGCGCCGGCGGCGAGCTCTTGTAGGGCACGTGCAGGAGGTCGAGCCCGGCATTGTGCGCAAAGGTGGCGCCCGAGACGATCGCCGAGGACGATCCCGAGGCGTAGCTCAGCTTGCCCGGATTGGCCTTGCCATAGGCGACGAGCTCGGCGACCGTCTTGGCCGGCACCTCCGGATTGACCACCAGCATGAAGGGCAGATCGCCGGTGCGCGCGATCGGCGTGAAGTCCTTGACGGGATCGTAGGTGAGGCTCTTGAGCAGATAGGGATTGGCCGAATGCGTGGTGTTGGTGGTCACCAGCAGCGTGTAGCCGTCGGGGGCGGCCTTCGCGACATAGGTCGCCGCGAGCATGCCGTTGGCGCCCGCCTTGTTCTCGATCACGATGCCGACGCCGAGCGCCTGCGACAGATGCTGCGAGATCAGTCGTGTCGTGGTGTCGGTGCCGCTGCCGGCCGCGAACGGCAGCACCAGCGTGATGTTGCGGCTCGGATAATTGTCGGCCTGGGCCGTGGATGCTGTGGCGAAGCACAATGCGGCTGCAGCCACGGCGCGCAAGTTTCGAATCAGCCCTGAAATCATCTTGAGACGTTCCCTCTTTTTGGTTGGTGGGGAACCTAGCGTGTTCATGCAAAAATCAAAAGACGCGAATTCACTCGGTCGTTCGTCCGCCGTGCGGAATTACTTCACGGCCGACCCTTGCCGCGAGGCGATCACGACGCCGGCGAGCACCAGGGCGTAGCCGATCAAATGGAACGGCTGCAGTTTTTCGCCGAGCAGCAGGATCGCCATCGCCGAGCCGAATACCGGCACAAGATGGAAGAACGGCGCAGCCCGGTTCGGCCCGATCAGCGCCACGCCGCGGTTGAAGAACAGATAGGCCAGCGTCGAGGGAAAGATCAGGATGTAGCCCAGCGTCGCCAGCGTGATCCCGTCGAGTTGCAGGACGCGGCCGCTTGCGGCCTCCCAGATCGCCGTCGGCAGCAGCATCGTCGCCCCGCAGCAGGTGGTGAAAGACAGGAAGGACAGCTGATGGATCTTCGGCCGCCGCGGGATGAAGGCGGAGTAGATCCCGAACGCCACCAGCGAGGAGGCGAACATGATGTCGCCCCTGTTGAAGCTGATGCCGGCCAGCGCAGCGAGATCGCCGCGCAGGATGATGATCAGTACGCCAACGAGCGAAATCGCGATGCCGGCGAATTGCGCACCCGTCAGCCGCACACCGAACAGCACCAGCGACCACAGCGCCACGAACAGCGGACCTGCCGACTGGATCAGCAGCGCGTTCAGCGCCTCCGTATATTGCATCGCCCAGTACGAGATCGCGTTGTTATAGGCAAAGCCCACCAGCGACAGGAACAGCATCAAGGGCAGGCTGCTGCGCAAGGCAGGCCAGTCCCGCTTCAGATGCGGCCAGGCAAACGGCAGCAGGATCAGGAACACGCCGAACCAGCGGATCGTGGTCACCGTCAGCGGAGGCACATGCGCGCCGACATGACGCGCGAGCACGATGTTGCCGGCCCAGAACAGCGAGCTCAGGCTGAGCAGCAGATAAGGCTGGTTGTTGAGCCAACCGGCCGGATTGGAGGCCTTTGGCGCGGGCGAAGCGATCGTCATTGGCGTTGCATAGGAGCTTGCGCCGGATCGGCGTCGTGGCACAAGTCACAGGGTCGCAATGCTACAATGCAGGCATGATCGGGGAGGTGCCCTTGGCGGTCAACATGTTGAACATCGAAGGCCTGGAGCGGCTCGATCCGCAGGCGCCGGTGGTGATGCTGAACCTGATGCGTTTCCACGCGCGCTCGCGCGACGGCGACGGATCCGGCTGGGACGCTTATTTGCGCTACAGCGCCATCACGGTGCCGATGATCAAGGCGCGCGGCGGCACGCTACTCTGGACGGGCGAGGCCACGGCGGTCGCACTCGGTCCGCACGCCGGCAACGGCTGGGATTTCGTCGCACTGGTCTATTATCCGACCGTCGCGGCTTTCCTGGACATGATGACGTCGGAAGCCTACGAGCACGAGGCCGATCCGCATCGCGTCAACGGCTGCGCCGATCACGTCATCATCGCGACGAGCGAGGCCTACAGCAAGTTCAAGGTGAAGTAAGACGGTCGGTCGCGCGGCGCGCGCCTTCCCTTCTCCCACCAAGGACAGGGAAGAAACTCAGCTCGCCTGTTTCCTTGACGCCACGAACACGCCCGACAGCACCAGCGCAAAGCCGATGAAATGGAATGCCTGCGGGTGCTCGCCGAGGAACGCCATCGCCATGATCGAGCCGAATACCGGTACGACGTGGAAGAACGGCGCGGCGCGGTTGGCGCCGATCAGGCGCACGCCGCGATTGAAGCAGAGATAGGCGAGCGTCGAGGGGAACACCGCGACGTAGAACAGCGTCAGCAGGTTCGGCCCGTCGAGCTTCATCACGGGCCGCGCGGACAATTCCCAGATCTCCAGCGGAACGAGGCAGGCGGCGCCGACCCCGAAGGTGAAGGCGAGGAACGACAGGCCGTGCATTGGCGGCCGCTTCAGCGTCAGCACCGAATACAGCGCGAAGATGACGAGCGCGACGATGAAGATGAGGTCGCCCTTGTTGAAATCGATGTTCGACAGGGTGGTGAAATCGCCATGCAGCAGGATCGTGAGCACGCCGCACATCGACAGCAGCACGCCGAACGCCTGTGCCGCGGTGAGACGGATGCCGAGGATGGCGAGGGACCACAGCGCCACGACCAGCGGCGCGGCCGACTGCAGCAGCAGCGTGTTGAGGGCCTGGGTGTGCTCCAGCGCCCAATATTGCAGGGTGTTGAAGGCGCCGATGCCGGTGATCGAGAGCGTCACCATCAGGCCGAGCTTGCCGCGGATCGCCGGCCAGTCCTGGGCCAGGTGCTTCCAGGCGAACGGCAGCACCAGCAGGAAGGCAAAGAACCAGCGCAGGAACGACAGCGTGACCGGCGGGATATGGCCGGCGGCGAGCCGCCCGACGATGGCGTTGCCGGCCCAGCACAAGGCGGTGATGCTGAGCAGCAGGTAAGGCTGATTGGCGATCCAGCTGTGACCGGACTGTTCCGCGCTCGTGGTCTGACCGGTGGCGGACATTGTGATGGGTTTGGCCCCCGCGTCATGCACCGGGGCCCGGCCCGGTGGCGGGCCGCTTTGTCGCCCGGCCCGTCTCAAAGACACGGAAACGCCCCGAATATCAATGGGGCTGGTGCATCACGCCTATGCACTTCATTACGGGGAACCTGGTCCTGCGGCCCGACGGGGAGGCGAAACCACGCGCGCCCCTAAATTCGGCGTAACCTCTTGACCTAGAACAACCTCGACTTCCCGGCGCCCCGCTAGCGTCTCGGTATCGGCCGGATCCTCACGGCCAGCAATCGAAGCGAGACGTCGGTCGCGTGGCTTTCGCGCGAGCCGCATGGCAGTGGTATGGTCGAGCAAACAATCTTCCTGCGGCAGCCCAAGGGCCGGACCTCCATCGCGGCGCTGTGGTCGGGATTCCTTGCTTACAAATGGTTCATCCTCCTCGTAATCGTGCTGCTCGGCCTTGGCGTCTGGCAGAGCGTCCGCATGCTCCTGGGGCCGGCGATCGTTGTCGATCAGGTCAGGCAGGGCCGGCTGGTTGAGACGGTGGTGGCGAGCGGCCACGTCGAAACGCCTTACCGGGTCGAGATCGGCAGCCAGATCACCGCCACTGTGCGGGAGGTGCTGGTTCGGGCAGGCGAACGGGTCAGCAAGGGCCAGCCGCTGATCTCGCTGGAGGCACGCGAATTGAAGGCGGCCGTCGTCCAGTCGGAAGGCGCGGTGGCGCAGGCCGAGGCGCGCATCAGACAACTCGAGGAACTGACGCTGCCCTCCGCCAAGGAGGCATTGGCCCAGGCGCAGGCCACGCTGCTCAATGCCCAGCAGACCTATGACCGCACCGCCCAGCTCGAGCGCAACGGCTATGCGACCCGCGCCGCACTTGATGACGCCCAGAAGACGCTCGACGTGGCACGCGCCGCAATGCGCGCCGCGCAATTCCAGGTCTATACCGCGAGCCCCGGCGGCAGCGATTACGTGATGGCGCAGACGCAGGCCAACCAGGCCCGCGCCAATCTCGATACGGCCGAGTCTCGGCTCGGCTACGCAACGATTACAGCACCGCGCGACGGCGTCCTGATCACGCGCAATGTCGAGCGCGGCACGGTGGTGCAGCCCGGCAAGGCCCTGCTGGTGCTGGCGCCGGACGGGGACGTGCAGCTCGTGCTGCAGATCGATGAGCGCAATCTCGGCAAGATTGCTCTCGGGCAGAACGCGCTCGCCTCGGCCGACGCCTATCCGGACCGGAGGTTTGCCTCCACCATCAGCTATATCAATCCCGGCATCGACATTTCGCGCGCCTCGGTCGAGGTGAAGCTGACGGTTGCCGACCCTCCGGACTATCTGCGCCAGGACATGACGGTCTCGGTCGACATCGAGATTGCCGCCCGGGACGATGCGCTGATCCTGCCCTTGCGTTCGGTGCACGACGCGCTGTCCAGCAAGCCCTGGGTGCTCGGAATCAAGGACGCTCGCGCCAGTCAGCGGGTGGTCAAGCTCGGGCTGCGCGGCAACAGCCATGTCGAGATTACCGAAGGTGTCGCCGCCGGCGATGTCGCGATTCCTCAAAGCTCCGGCGTTCTGGCCGGCCAGCGTCTCCGGCCCGTTCTGCAATGAACCATTGGCTGCCGATCGAATGGACCATGGCGGTCCGGTTCCTGCGCGAGGGCCGGCTCCAGACCATCTTCATCGTTGGCGGCATATCGATCGGCGTCGGCGTCATCGTGTTCATGTCGGCGATGCTTGCCGGACTTCAGGCGAATTTCATCAAGCGCGTACTGACCTCACAGCCCCAGATCCAGCTGCTCGCGCCCGATCAGATCGCGCGTCCTCTGCGTAACGGAGCAGGCGAGATTGAGGACGCAGTGGTGCAGCGTCCGAGCCAGCGGGTGCTCTCGATCGATCAATGGCCGAAGATCAGAGCACAGATGCAGGCGATGCCCGAGGTCGTCACGGCCGCGCCGACCATCCTCGGCTCGGTGCTTGCGGTCCGGGGCGATGCCAGCCGATCGGTCAGCCTGTCGGGCGTCGAACCAGACTCCTATTTCAAGATCGTCAAGGTGCCGGACTATATCGTCGCCGGCGAGCCCCGACTCACCAGCGAGGACGTCATCATCGGGATCGAGCTCGCAAAGGAGCTGGGCGCCACCGTTGGCGATAAGCTCAACATCCGCGCCGCCTCCGGAGCAACTCGCGTCCTGACGATCTCCGGGCTCGTCGATCTCGGCAACAAGGGCGTCAACCAGCGGGTATGTTACGTCGCCCTGCGGACCGCACAATCCTTGCTGGGGATGATCGGCGGAGTCACCACCATCGATCTGACGGTCAATGACATCTATGCGGCTGAGCAAATCGCCCAGCGCATCCAGGCGGCCAACGTGGTCGAGGCCGACAGCTGGATCAAGACCAATGCGCAGTTCTTCGCCGCCGTGCAGGCCCAGCAGAACTCGAACACGCTCATTCGCCTCTTCGTCGGTCTCTCCGTCGCATTCGGCATCGCGGCCGTGCTGATCGTGTCGGTGATCCAGCGCTCGAAGGATATCGGCATCTTGCGTGCGATGGGCACGACGCGCGGCCAGATCTTGCGGGTCTTCCTGGTGCAGGGCGGCCTGCTCGGCTTCGTCGGTTCGCTGCTCGGGGCGGCGATGGGCGCGTTCGCGCTGGTCTATTGGCACTCGGTCGCGCGCCAGGCCGACGGTAGCGAGCTGTTTCCCCTGGTCCTGGAGCGCAGCCTGTTCGTTTATACGACGCTGCTGGCCACCGCCACCGGTCTCCTCGCCGCGATGGCACCGGCGGTGCGGGCCGCCAAACTCGATCCGGTGGTGGCGATCCGTGGCTGACCAGATCCTCCGTCTCGAGCGCGTGTGCAAGAGCTACAATGTCGGGCTGCCGACCGAAACCGAGGTGCTGCACGACATCGACCTCGAGCTCGATCACGGCGAGTTCCTCGCCCTCATAGGTCCGTCCGGTTCGGGCAAGAGTACGCTGCTCAACATCGTCGGGCTGCTCGACCGGCCGACCTCCGGCCGCCTGCTGATCAAGGGCCAGGACACCGCAGCTCTCGACGATGCCGAGATCACCCGCCTGCGCGGCCGGACCATCGGCTTCGTCTTTCAATACCATCTGCTGATCTCGGCGTTCACGGCGCGGGAAAACGTCATGATGCCGATGCTGGTGGACCGCGGCTTCCCGTCTGCGGACGTCGAGGCGCGAGCCAACCGGCTGCTGGCTCAGGTCGGGCTGGAGAAACTGGCCGGCAACCTCGCCAACAACATGTCCGGCGGCCAGCAGCAGCGCGTCGCGGTGGCTCGTGCGCTCGCCATGAGCCCCGATCTCGTGCTGGCCGACGAGCCGACCGGAAATCTCGACACGAGCTCGGCTGAAGCCGTGTTCAGGCTGATGCGGCAGGTCAACCGCGACAGCGGTACGAGCTTCCTTCTGGTGACCCACAATATGGACTTGGCGCGGCGCTGCGACCGGATCATCGAAGTGATCGACGGCCGCATTCGGGCCTGAGGTCCCCGCAAGGCGGATTTTTCGGGGATATCAAAGGCTTGGGCCGGGCGTTGGGCCGCGAAAAAGCCTCGTTCTTGCTTGCCTAGAGGAGCTGCTTCCTTTATCCGGTGGGCTGCCTTGCGTGCGGGCGGCTGCGGCCGCCGAGAGGGCTGGGCGCTGGCATGATCCCGGAAGAGTGGGCACCGGTTTTCCGCGAGGATCATGCCTCCTAGAGACAGATTGAATAGGGATTACCCGCGAATGGCCAATGTTGTCGTCGTCGGCGCCCAGTGGGGCGACGAAGGGAAGGGCAAGATCGTCGACTGGTTGTCGGAGCAGGCGGACATCGTCGTCCGCTTCCAGGGCGGCCATAACGCCGGCCACACGCTGGTCATCAACGGCAAGACCTACAAGCTCGCGCTCCTGCCCTCGGGCGTGCTGCGCGAGGGCAAGCTGTCGGTGATCGGCAATGGCGTGGTGTTCGACCCCGCCGCCTTCCTCGACGAGGTCACCAAGCTGCGCTCGCAGGGCGTCGCGGTCTCTCCGGACAATCTGCGGGTGGCCGAGAACGTCACCCTGATCCTGCCGCTGCACCGCGAGCTCGACGCGCACCGCGAATCCGCCAATGCGGCGACTGCGATTGGCACCACCCGCCGCGGCATCGGCCCGGCCTATGAGGACAAGGTCGGCCGTCGCGCCATCCGCCTGATGGACCTCGCCGACCTCGACACGCTCCCGCACAAGATCGACCGACTGCTGGCCCACCACAATGCGCTCCGCCGCGGCCTCAATCTGCCGGAGTTCGACGGCAAGCAGATCCTGAAGGAATTGAGCGCGCTGGCGCCGCAATTGCTGCCCTACGCCGAGACGGTGTGGCGGCTGCTCGACATCAGGCGCCGCGAAGGCAAGCGCATGCTGTTCGAGGGCGCGCAAGGCGCGCTGCTCGACGTCGACCACGGCACCTACCCTTACGTCACTTCGTCCAACACGGTGGCGGCGCAGGCCGCGACCGGTGCCGGCCTCGGGCCGGGCGCGGTCGGCTACGTGCTCGGCCTGTGCAAGGCCTACACGACCCGCGTCGGCCAGGGCCCGTTCCCGACCGAGCAGGACAACGAGATCGGCCGCAAGATCGGCGAGCGCGGCCGCGAGTTCGGCACCAATACCGGACGTCCGCGCCGCTGCGGCTGGTTCGACGCCGTGCTGGTCCGACAGGCGGTCCGGACCTGCGGCATCAATGGCTTGGCGCTGACCAAGCTCGACATCCTCGACGGCTTCGATTCGATCGAGGTCTGCACCGGCTACAGGCTCGACGGCAAGGAGATCGACCATTTCCCGGCCGGCGAGGGCGCCCAGGCCCGGGTCGAGCCGATCTACGAGACCATCGAGGGCTGGAAGGAGCCGACTGCGAGTGCGCGGTCTTGGGCCGACCTGCCGGCCCAGGCCATCAAATACGTCCGGCGGATCGAGGAATTGGTGGGGTGCCCGGTCGCACTGCTTTCCACCAGCCCCGAACGCGAAGATACTATTCTCGTGCAAAACCCGTTTGAGGCTTAACGATCTCTTACCAGGACGCGCGTATAGTTGAGTAGAAATGGCTGATTACTATCCGCTGATCGCCCGCGCTATTGCCGCCCTGGACCCCAATGCTCCCGGCGAAAGCCGTCGCGCGCTCTATGAACGGGCGCGCACGGCGCTGATCGCGCAGCTGCGCAGCGTGCAGCCGCCGCTCTCCGAATCCGAGATCACCCGCGAAAGGTTGTCGCTGGAGGAAGCTGTCCGCAAGGTCGAATCGGAGGCGGCCCAGCGCGCCCGCGAGGCTTCGCGCCCCGGTGGCGGCGGGCGCAGCGGCGGCAGCGGAGACGCCTTTCGCCGCGCCAGCACGAGAGCCGCTGAAGGCAACGCGGCTGCGGGTTCGCCGGCTCAGCCGCGGACGCGCCCGGCTCCGCCGCCGCGGGCCGACCGTCCGTCCGCCAATGTCGATGACCAGGGCGATGCCCAGCGCCCGCCGCGCGCTCCGCGGTTCGATGCCTCGCGCCAAGCCGGACCGGCCGCGCCGCCAGCGATGCCGGAGCCGCCGGCGGCTGGACGCGATCGCGCCGGTCCCCGCCGTCCGCCCGATCTCGGACCGCCGTCGCCGCCGCCCGCCCCGGGCGTGCGCGGCTTCCGCGACATCACGGCCGATGTCAATGATCTCGGCGGTGCGGCCGCGCAGGCCAGCCGCGCCGCGCGCCGCACCTACGCCAACGTGCCTTCGCCCTCGCCGGAATTCGACCGGCTCGAGCCGAGCCTGGAAAACCGCGCCGGCGAGCAGGACGCGCCCTATTCCTACGACGAGTCGATCGAGGAGGCCGAGCGCTACGCGCCGCAGCCGCCTTCGCCGCGTCCGCGCATCGCGCCCGAGCGCGACGCCAAGAAGCGCGTCCGCACCGGCTCCGCCTTCCCGTTCAAGAGCGCGATCGCCGTCGGCATCGTGCTGATTCTGGTCGGAGCCGGTATCCTCTGGGGCAAGCCGCTGCTTCAGATCGCGACCAACCTGTTCAAGCCCTCGCCGACCCAGGTGGTGGAGACGCCCAACACTGCCGCGCAGCCGCAGACCAAGCCGAAGATCCCCGATCGCGTCGGCCAGCCTTCGGCGAGCGATCAGCCGGTCGCGCCGGTGGCGCAGAAGGTCGTGCTCTATGACGAGGATCCGTCCGATCCGAAGGGCAAGCAATACGTCGGCTCGGTGGTGTGGCGGTTGGAGCCGATCAAGGCCTCCGGCAACCAGAAGGCCGATGTCGCCGTGCGCGCCGACATCGAGATTCCCGACCGCAAGTTCAAGATGACGATGTCGTTCCGCCGCAATACCGACTCCTCGCTGCCGGCGAGCCACACGGCGGAGCTGACCTTCATCCTGCCGCCGGACTTTCCGGGCGGCAGCGTCTCCAACGTGCCGGGCATCCTGATGAAGTCGAACGAGCAGGCGCGCGGCACGCCGCTCGCCGGGCTTGCGGTCAAGGTCACCGAAGGCTTCTTCCTGGTCGGCCTGTCCAATGTCGACGCCGACCGCGCCCGCAACGTCCAGCTCCTGAAGGAGCGTTCGTGGTTCGACGTGCCGCTGGTCTATGCCAACCAGCGCCGCGCCATCATCGCGATCGAGAAGGGCGCCCCGGGCGAGCGCGCCTTCAACGACGCCTTCGCGCAGTGGGGCGATTAGGTCGAGCCAATCCCTCTTCCGTCATTCCGGGGCGCGGCAGCGCGAACCCGGAATCCACCTCCCAGCATGCCGCGCAGCACGATGGATTCCGGGCTCGACGCCGACGCGTCGCCCCGGAATGACGACTGCAGCTACTGCGCCGCCGCTTCCCGCTTGCGCGAGGCGACCGCCTCGCGGTCCATCACGGCGCGGCAGCCGGAGCTGACCTGCGCCTTGTTCCGCACCATGCAAGCCCTGACCCGCGGGATGTCCGGGATTTCACTGGAGCACAGCCGCATCGCATCGCCGGTACACAGCTGCTGCGCTTCGGACGAGAAGGCGAGGCTGGGCGAGGTCTGGAGCGCGATGGCGGCGGTTGCGACGGCCAACAGCGAAGCGGTGGTCCTAAACAGCGAAGCGATGGTCTGAGTGCGTGTCATGCAGAATGGATCCCCGAATCCTTAGGCTTGAGCCACTTGGTTTTGGGGCGCCGCACGCGACTTGATCTGCCGCATGTCACAGCCTTCACGCTGGGAGCTCACTCCCGCATGTGGTCGCTCGATTTCTTGATTGCTCGAATCGAAAAGTGCTGCGCCGCCCGAGCGAAGTATGCGCCATTACCACCAGCCTGCAATGGTCAGCGCAAAGGAATTCGCAATTGTTGCACGCGAGTCACGTCGCGCGCGATCAGATTAGCCGATCGGAGGATGCGCTCGCTTGTTCCACATCGCTCGCGCCGAGCGCGGCGGCGTGTTCCTCGACGGCGGTGACGCCTTTGGCGGTGAGCTCGAACAGGTCACCGTCCTTCATCACGTAGCCGTCGGCGATCAATTGCCCCATCTTGCCTTGCCGGTCGTCGGCGAAGGCAACGGACTGGCTGATGTCCCGCAGGATCGAGAGTTCTTCGTCGTGCAACATGGCTTCACTCTCCGTTCGCTGGGGATGGTGTTCGTCCTCACATGCCGTGGCTCTGAAACACCTTGCTGCACGACTTCGACAGCTTGGCCCGGTTGGCTTGCAGGCAGCCTTGGACCGCCATGTCATTGCCGAGATCCTTGCGGCAGAAGCGGGAGGCGTCGCGCGAGCAGGCCTTCTGCTCCTGGGGCGTACCCATATGGCCTTGAGCGAAAGCGGGCCCGTCGAACAGGCTCAACGCTGCCAGCGCGATCGTCGCCAGGAGAACTTTGCGGGCCATCGGCACTCCAATCTGTCAGGGTCGAATTCAGGTCCTGTCTGAACTCGTCGCCGTGCCACTTGTTCCCCCGATGAGGCCTGCGCCCCGCTGTTCAAGGTTCCCGCGGCACTGCTATAATCGCCGGGGAAGTGTGAGGGTGTTTGATGAAACGCTATCTGGTGTTTGCGCTGGTTGGCCCGTTCGTCGGCGGGTTTCTGCTGCTGCTGACGACGACCTATCAGTCCGGCTATTGGACCCAGACCAGTCTCGGCGAGGTCGGCAAACTGTTCGCGGTGTTCTTCAAGACCCTGCAATACAGCTATCTGTTCGGCCTGCTGCCCTCGCTGATGATCGGCGCGGTGGACGACATCCTGCTCCACATCAGGCGAATCGGCCCGGTCTTGCGCATGCTGCTGGTCGGCCTGTTCGCCTTCGTGCTGGCCTCGCTCACCTACAGCTCGCGGGGGCCGGATTCCGGCGCGGTGCAGTTCATCCTGTACGGCCTCGTCGGCTTCGTGCCGGCGGCGATTTCGTCCTTCCTCGTGCATAGATACGTCAAGGAGCCGCAGGCTGTGGCGGCGCCGACCTGAGCTCGCGACGTTCGGGCGCGGCGCAGCAACTTCCGCCGCGCCGGCGCGTTCCTTCGAGACCATGACCATGTCCGACGACGATATTATCGCGCCGCGCAGGCCCCGTTCCGGGAGCGGCCCGCGCGCGCCCTTTTCGCGCTCCGAGGGGCGCGGGCCGATCATCGATCAGGACGGCCGGGAGATCCGCCCCGAAACGCTGGAGCAGGGATTTCGCGAGTTCCGCGTCGAGTTTGGCAAGGATAATCCGTTCTCGGGGAGCCCGTTCGGCAATCTGACACGCGAGCAGCGGATCGCGCGGCTGGAGGCGATCGCAAAGCTGCTCGACATCGCCTTCATCCTGCCCGGCACCAACATCCGCTACGGCATCGACGGGCTGATCGGTCTGATCCCCGTGGTCGGCGACATCATCACCACGGCGGTCTCGCTGTGGCTGGTGCGCGAGGCCCGCGCGCTGGGCGCGCCCTGGCACGTCACCGCGCGCATGCTCGGCAATGTCGCGCTCGATGGCGCGGTCGGCCTGGTGCCGTTCGCGGGCGACGCTTTCGACGTCATGTTCCGCGCCAACATGCGCAATATGCGCCTGCTCCGTCGCTGGCTCGACAAGCAGCCGCGGATGTGAGGCGAGCTATTTCCTTTGCTCTCACCGCAAAGGGGGCAGCGATGGACAGAGGCCCAAAACGCAAAAAGCGCGACGACCTCCAGGTCATCGCGCTTTTCGCGCACATCGTAAGGCTCAGCGAAAGCTTACGCCGCGTCGGCGTCGGTCTCGGCGGCCGGCGCCGGCTTGGGACGGCGGGGCAGCGGGAAGGCCTCGCTCTCATAGAGCGAGCGGATGCCGTTCTGGTCGAAGCGCGCTTCCTCGACCTGGAGATAGGCGCCGTTCAGCGAATCCGTCGGCAACTGCTCCATCGCGAACTGCACGGCTTCGGCCGCGGTGCCGAAGCGGCGATAGGTGAAGCCCGCACGCTTCTTCTTGCGGATCGCGGCGGGGAAGAGTTCGGCGGAGGTGTTGAAGTTGAACGGACGCAATGGACGCATGGTCAAAGACCTCGTGATCTTCTCTGGGGCTTTAAGCGCGTGGGGTTTGGGAGGGCAGGGGCCGCAATCGAGCAAGCCCGCCGCACATGCCATTTTCGTCCCCTAATATAAGCCGATCTGACAAAAATGCGACCCCTGCGATAGGAGATGATGAATCCGCGCATGGCAGGTCCGCAGCCGGAATAAAGCTTATAATTTCAATGTGTTAAATGGTTTACAGCTTGCCGAGAAGGAGCAGGACGACCAGCACCACCAGCACGACGCCGCCGATCCCCATGCCGGAATGGCCGAGGCCGTAGCCGTAACCGCCCAGGCGGCCAGACAGGCCCCCGAGCAGATAAATGATCACCAGGATGATCAGAACGGTCCCGAGTGACATGGCTTCCTCCCTGGCGGCCGCCAAAATGCGATGATCGGCCGCACCGCCAGAGAAGAAAAGCACATCGTGCGGTCGGGTTCCATGAAGGAACCCGGGCGCGCAGGCCGATTATTTGGGCTCCAGCTTCAGCGCCGCCGAGTTGATGCAATAGCGCAAGCCGGTCGGCCCGGGGCCGTCGGGGAAGACGTGGCCGAGATGGCCGCTGCATTTCGAGCAGAGCACCTCGGTGCGGATCATGCCGTGGCTGACGTCCCGCTCCTCGTCGATATGGCTCTCGACCGCGGGCTGGGTGAAGCTCGGCCAGCCGCAGCCAGAATCGAACTTGGCGTCCGACTCGAACAGCACATTTCCGCAGCCGGCGCAGACGTAAGTGCCGGCGCGGTGGTCATGCTCATATTCGCCCGAGAAGGGACGCTCGGTCGCCTTCTCGCGCAGCACCGCATACTGCATCGGCGACAGTTCGCGCCGCCACTGCTCTTCGCTCTTGATGACCTTGTCGTCGGTGGTCTTCGTTCTGGTGTCGGGCATGGCTCTCCCGTTCTTGAGACGATGTTGCGATCAGTTGGTAGCCTTGCTGGCACTCACCAGCGTCGGCTTTTCAATGTAGTTATCCGCGAACAGCTTTTTCAGGTTCTCGACCTTGGGCAGGTCGTTATAGGCGATGTAGGGCTGGTTCGGGTGCAGGGTCAGATAGTCCTGGTGATAGGCCTCCGCCGGGTAGAACGCCTCCAGCGCGCCGACCTTGGTCACGATCGGCTTCCTGAACACCTTGGCGCCGTTGAGCTGGGCGATATAGGCTTCCGCCACCTTCTTCTGCTCGTCCGAGGTGGTGAAGATCGCCGAGCGATATTGCGGACCGGTGTCCGGGCCCTGGCGGTTGAGCTGGGTCGGATCGTGCACCACCGAGAAGAAGATCTGGAGGATCTTGCCGTAGGAGATCTTCTTCGGGTCATACTTGATCTCGACGGACTCGGCGTGGCCGGTCCGGCCGCTCGAGACGGCCTGGTAGTCGGCGGTCGCCTTGGTGCCGCCTGCATAGCCGGAGACCGCGTTGACGACACCGGCGGTGTGCTGGAAGACGCCCTGGACGCCCCAGAAGCAGCCGCCGGCGACGACGGCGGTCTGGATCCCGCTCGCGGGCGCCGCATCCATGGCGGGGGCCGGGATTACGACCGCATCCTCCGCTGCCCGGGACGGCATGGCAAAGCCCAGCGTCAGGGCGGCAGTTGCGGCGAGCAGGGAAGCGAGGGCAGGTCGGCGCATGGCGGATCCTCTTTCGGAAGGTCTGACAGTCTAGGACGATGGGAGCCGAACGAACAGTTGCCGGACGGCCTTTCCGCATCATCCGAGGTACGGACACCACCGCCGATTGTTACGACGGGACGGACACGAGTCCGTGAAATGAGCCGCACGGGACGGCCGGGCGAGCGCCCGCCTTGGCGGGACCGGGAACTCCGCGCTAAAGCATGATCCGGAAAAGTGCGCAGCGGTTCTCCCAAAAATCATGCGTAAACGACAACCCAAGCGCGATGCTGGAGCAGGCCAATATGTGGCGCGTCGTTTCCCTGACCCTCGTCATCCTGGCCGCCGGCGTGTCGAACGCGGCGGCCGATCCGCAAGCCGACGAGCTCGCCATCTGCCGTGACCGCCAGGCCGAGGCCCAGGCCCGCGCGAGCGCCTGCGACAATCTGCTGAAGGCCGACCAGCTCGGCGGCAAGGACAAGGCGATCGCGCTCTCCGTGCGCGGCAACACGCTGATCAGCAAGCGCGATTACGACCGCGCGATCGAGACCCTGTCGATCGCGATCGATCTCGATCCCGACTACGTCGTTGCTCTCAACCTGCGCGGCCTCGCCTATGAGCGCAAGGGTCAGGACGACCTCGCCATGGCGGACTACAACCTCGCGCTCCAGAAGCGCCCGGCCTATGGCGTGCCCTACAACAACCGGGGCGTCATTCACGCCCGCCGCGGCGCGCTGCAAAGCGCGATCGACGATTTCACCCTGTCGATCAAGTACACGCCGAAATTCCTGCTTGCCTGGACCAATCGCGCCCGCGCGCGCACGCTGCTCAAGGATTTCGACGGCGCGCTCGCCGATTTCGCGGAGGCCGAGAAGATCGACCCGTCCGCGCCGCAGATCGCAAGCAACCGCTGCATCACCTATGGCATGATGGGCAAGTTCAATCAGGCCTTCGCCGACTGCAATGGCCTGATCGAGCGGCAGCCGAAAAACGTGTACGCGATCAACAACCGCGCCGATGTCAGCATGATGAAGGGCGATCTCGATGCCGCGCTGAAGGATTACAACATGGCAATCCAGATCAACCCCAACAACATCCGCGCGCATTCCGGCCGCGGCCAGATCTACGAGCGGAAGAAGGATCTCGCGCAGGCGCGCGCTGATTACCGCGCCGCCGCCTATTCGCTGACGAAGTTCGACGAGCCCGACGTCGCCCGCGCCCGCGCCATCGCGCAGGAGCGGCTCGCCGCGCTGACGCTGCAGGCGCCGGCCGCGGCGACTGGGCGCCGGGTGGCGCTGGTGATCGGCAACGGCGCCTACAAGAACGTCCACGCCTTGCCCAATCCGCCGCGCGATTCCAAGCTGATCGCGAGCGTGCTGCGCGAGGTCGGCTTCCAGTCCGTGATCTCCGTCAACGACCTCACCCGCGACAAGTTCTTCGAGGCGTTGCAGGCCTTCGCCAACGAGGCGGAAAAGGCCGACTGGGCCGTGGTCTATTACGCCGGCCACGGCTTCGAGATCGGCGGGGTCAACTATCTCGTTCCCGTCGACGCCAAGCTGGCCGCCGACAAGGACGCCGAGACGCAGGCGGTCGCCCTCGAGCAGGTGATCGCCGCGGTCGGTGCCGCGCGGAAAATGCGTCTCGTGGTGCTCGATGCCTGCCGCGACAATCCGTTCGCGCCGACCATGCAGCGCACATTGTCGCTGAAGCTGGTCGACAGGGGCTTTTCCAACATCGAGCCCGGTGCCGGCTTCATGGTGGTTTACGCCGCCAAACACGGTGAGACCGCGATGGATGGCGACGGCAGCGCCAACAGCCCATTTGCGACCGCGCTGGCCCGCGAGATCAAGCAGCCCCGCGTCGAGATCAGGAAACTGTTCGACATCATCCGCGACGACGTCTGGGCCGCGACCAAGCACGGGCAGCAGCCGTTCACCTACGGCTCGCCGCCGGGACGGGAAGATTTCTACTTCGTCGCCGGCAAGTAAGGGCCGGCGCCGCCTTCACATCAGCGTATTGAACCAGTCGAATGCGGTCGATTGCCCGTTCAGGACGGTGCCGTCGCCATAGAGACTTGCCAGAAACGTGACGCGATGGCTTGCGCCGGCAACCGGTACGCCGGCCGCGAAACGTCCACCCGCGGCAATCGCGGGCTTGACCAGTCGCGGATGCAGCGCCTCATCGGTCAATCCGTAATAGAACCGGATCGGGGAATCGTAGTCCCAGAAAGTCGCGCCGTTGCGACCGAGCTGGCGCAGCAACCTGCTGTTGGTGTCATGGGTGAAGCGGTCGAAAAACCCGTCCACCAGGAAATCCCCAGCCGGCGGCACGGCCTTGGCGGTGTCGCCTGCCAGGCTGTAGTCGGCCCAGTATTTCTCCGCGAACGCCTGGTGTTGCGGCTTGATGGCGGTCTTGAACAGATCGCTCAGCCCATAATACTGGCGATAGCTTCCGAGCAGCACCACCAGGCAGGGCGTGATCCAGGCCGGCGGCATCGGGTAGGACGTCTCTGTGGACGGAATATAGGCGGTCGGGTTGACCCAGTAATGGAAGCTCTCGGCGAGATTGTTGAATGGGCTCTGGGTCGCACTTGCCGTCACCTTCATGCCGCGGCGTTGCATCTCCTGCGTGAGCCATTGCGTGTTCAGCGCGCCTTGCGACCAGCCGTTCAGAAACAGCGCCGATTGGCGAAGGCCGAGCCTCTTCAACTCGATGAGGCCGGCATCGAGCACGTCGAGGCAGCATTGCACCGTGGCGCCTTTCACCGCATAGGCCTCGCCGCGGCCGTTGCGAAGAGGGCCCTTGCCGATGTAGTCGGCGGCGATGACGGCATAGCCGTTGCCGGCGAAGCGCTGGATGTTGAACAGCGTCTCCAGCGAATCGACGTTGTCGCGAAGCTGGTAGCCTTCGTCGGCAAGTCGCAGCAGGTTCGAAGGAACCTGATCGAACGACAGGATCGTGCCGTGTTGCCACGACACCACCGGCAATGCCCCGCGCGCACCGACGGGGAGCGCAACGAGCGCAGAGACCTTCACGCGCTCTCCCGTCTCGGGTACGCGGGTCATGGTGGTGATGCGGCGCAGCTCGACGTCGTAGCGCGCCTCGTTCTTCCCGGAGAAGCCCTTGGGCAGGACGTCGTGCTCGTTGAACACGGCATAGAATTGCGCCGCCAGCGCGTTGAGGCGTTGCTTCGAGACCCGCACCGGCCTGTCCGGCCGCGCATCGACGTCACGCAGCGGAGCGGAATGCGCAAGTCTCGGCGCGGCGATCGATGCGGCGAGCGTGCCGGCCGCGATGCCTGCCGACTTCAGAAACCCGCGACGACTCGCGCTATCGGTATCATCACGCGTATCGAGGTAATCGGGTCTGCGTTCAGCCATGCGAGTCCTCCTGCCGACGGCAGTCATACATCGCAATGCCTAGCGCTTGGTGAATGCGTCGGAGCGGTCCGGATAACGGCATCACACCATGGCGCTCGGTGCCGTAGGGTGGGAAAAGCGAAGCGCGCCCACGAACTCTTGTTGCGGAGAGAGACGGTGGGCACGGCGCTTTGCGCCTTTGCCCACCCTACGGCAGCCTTACACCACGATACTCAATCTTTTCGCCGCCCGCGTGATCCCGGTGTACAGCCACCTGGCGCGGCTCTCCTGAAACGCAAAGCTCTCGTCGAACAGCACGACATCGTCCCATTGCGAGCCCTGCGACTTGTGCACGGTGAGCACATAGCCGTAGTCGAACTCGTCATAGGGCTTGCGCTGCTCCCAGGCGATCTGCTCGACGCCGCCCTCGAAGCAATCGGCGCGCACCGAGACCTTCGTCACCTTGTGGCCGAAATCCTCGTCCGGCGACAACCGCATGCTGAGGATGCGGGACTTCGAGCGCGAGGAGTTGCGCGACTTCACCCGCCACAGGCCGCCGTTGAACAGGCCCTTCTTGCGGTTGTTGCGCAGGCACACCAGCTTGTCGCCGGCGACCGGAAAGACGTCCTCGATGTTCTGGCGCTGACGCACTCGCATGTTGTACGCGCGGCGGGTGTTGTTGCGGCCGACCAGGACCTGGTCGGCGCCCATGACCCTGTCGGGGTCGAGCTCCTTGCGCGAGACCACCTCGCTCTCGCCATAGCGGCCGATGTCGAGCTCGCGGCCTTCGCGCACGTCCATCGACATCCGCACGATCGGATCGTCCTGCGCCTGGCGGTGCACCTCGGTCAGCATCGCGTCCGGTTCTGAATTGGTGAAAAACCCGCCGCCCTGGATCGGCGGCAGCTGCGCGGGATCTCCCAGCACGAGCAGCGGGCAGTCGAAGGACATCAGGTCGCGGCCCAATTCGGCGTCGACCATCGAGCATTCGTCGATCACGATCAGCTTCGCCTTCGAGGCGGGCGCGTCGTCCCACAATTCGAAGCTCGGCTGCTCCTCGCCGGATTCGCGGGCGCGGTAGATCAGCGAGTGGATGGTGGAGGCGTCGTCGCAGCCCTTGTTGCGCATGACGAGGGCGGCCTTGCCGGTGAACGCGGCGAACTTCACATCGCCGTCGACGCCGTCGGCGATGTGCCGGGCCAGCGTCGTCTTGCCGGTACCGGCGAAGCCGAACAGGCGGAATACCTGCGGCGTGCCGCTACGGCCGGGTTTTGCTTTGAGCCAGTCGCCGACGGCTTTGAGCGCGGCATCCTGATGCGGGGTGAAAGTTGGCATTGCTGTCTTGAGAAAGGGCGACGCGCGGCGATTCGCCGCCCTCCAAAGTAACCATTCGACCCGTCCATTCAAGGCGGATGCGGCACCGGCGCTCGAGGCCGCCAACGGCGCCTGTCGGCTGACGTCTCACCCGCATGAAGCGGCTTGGTCGGCTCAAACATGAAGGCCGGGTAAATGCCTTGAGCGATTGGCGCAATTTCCCGCCACGGTGGCGGTGCGGGTCATTGTTGCCTGCGCGGCTCGGCTTGGCCGCTTGATCTAGCGCAATGCGATCTGGACCGCCGGAACCTATGGTTCGCAGCGGTGACAACGGCGTCGACCGAGGTGTGCCCGATGGGGCGCTCCTAGACAAATTCCTGAACGCGGGTTTGCCCGTGGGGATTCGGATATGCCGAGACCAATGTCACGACGCTCATTATTTTCTGCCGTTCTGCCTTTCGCATCCGGCCGCGACGCGTATGCGCCGCGCCTGGATGAGACGCGCCTCGAACAGGTGGCGACCGTCTCCA
Source organism: Bradyrhizobium sp. WBOS08 (assembly GCF_024585125.1). Lineage (NCBI taxonomy): Bacteria > Pseudomonadati > Pseudomonadota > Alphaproteobacteria > Hyphomicrobiales > Nitrobacteraceae > Bradyrhizobium > Bradyrhizobium sp. WBOS08. The sequence continues at coordinate 3,949,146 of NZ_CP028988.1, forward strand.
GCGCGAGCGCCTGCGTCGAACGGCATGGCGTGGTCTGTCGCCGTTGCGTCGAGGCCTGTGAGCATTCCGCCATCCGCATCCTCGGGCGCGAGAAGCTCGGCGCCGTGATCGATGCTGCGGCCTGCACCGGCTGCGGCGATTGCATCCCGGTCTGCCCGGTCGAAGCCATCGCACTCGCGCCGCGGGATCGCATCTCGCTCGTATCCGAACTTGCAAACCTGGTCGTGCACAATGGCTGAAGCCACCAACATCTGCGGCGTTGCCGTCTATCTCGCACCGGATGCGGAGCGCGATCTGACCGACCGGATCCTGGCGCTGCCCGGCGTCGAGCTGGAGGCCGCCTCCGGCGCCAACAGGCTCGCGCTGACCGTCATCGATACGCCGGCCTCGCTGGCGATCGAGCAGATCGCCGCCATGCATCGCCTGCCCGGCGTGGTCAGTGCCTCGCTGATCTTTCACGCATTCGACACGCACGACGACGAGAGCGCAGTCGAGACCGGAGAAGCCGCGTGCTGCGGCGGCGCCTGCCAGAATTCCGGCGCGCATGTGCGCGCTTCCGCAATTTGAGATTCGTTGAGCCGGAGAGACCGACGATGGTTACGAAATTGACGAACGGGAACGAAGCCAGTGCGACGCGCCGCGATGCGCTGAAGGCGGCGGCAGCGGTTGCTGCGGCCTCGACCATCGGCGTGACGTTGCCGCAAGCGGCGAGCGCGCAGCCTGGCAAGACCGACGGCATTCGCTGGGACAAGGGCGTGTGCCGCTTCTGCGGCACCGGCTGCGGCGTGATCGTCGGCACCAAGAACGGCAAGGTCGTGGCGACCCAGGGCGATCCCGATGCGCCGGTCAATCGCGGCCTCAACTGCATCAAGGGCTACTTCCTGTCCAAGATCATGTACGGCGAGGACCGGCTGACCCAGCCGATGCTGCGCATGAAGAACGGCAAGTTCGACAAGAACGGCGAGTTCACGCCGATTTCCTGGGACGATGCCTTCAAGCTCATGGCCGAGAAATGGAAGGCGGCGCTGAAGGCGGGCGGGCCGTCGACCGTCGGCATGTTTGGCTCGGGCCAATGGACCATCTGGGAAGGCTATGCCGCCGCCAAGCTCTACAAGGCGGGCTTCCGCACCAACAATCTCGATCCGAATGCGCGCCATTGCATGGCCTCGGCGGTCGCCGGCTTCATGCGCACCTTCGGCATCGACGAGCCGATGGGCTGTTACGACGATATCGAGCAGACCGACGCCTTCGTGCTCTGGGGCTCGAACATGGCGGAGATGCACCCGATCTTGTGGTCGCGCATCACCGATCGCCGGCTGACGCATGAAGGCTGCGAGGTGCACGTGCTTTCGACCTTCGAGCACCGCTCGTTCGAGCTCGCCGACAATCCGCTGGTGTTCACGCCGCAGAGCGACATGGCGATCCTCAATTACATCCAGAACTACATCGTCAATTCCGGGGCGATGAACAGGGATTTCGTCGAGAAGCACGTCGAGTTCGCATCGACCGTGACCGACATCGGCTACGGCCTGCGCCCGACCCACGCGCTCGAGGTGAAGGCGGTCAACGCCTCGCACAAGGCCGGCAAGGACGGCGCGCTCGATCCGGCCGGCTTCAAGGACAAGATCGGCTTCGAGGAATACAAGAAGCTGCTCGAGCCCTACACGCTCGACTATGCCCACAAGGCCTCGGGCGTCCCGAAGGAGAATCTCGAGCGGCTCGCCAAGCTCTATGCCGATCCCAAGAAGAAGATCATCTCCTACTGGACGATGGGCTTCAACCAGCACGCGCGCGGCACGTGGGTCAACAACATGATCTACAACGTGCACCTCTTGACGGGCAAGATCTCCGAGCCGGGCAACGGCCCGTTCTCGCTGACCGGCCAGCCCTCGGCCTGCGGTACCGCCCGCGAGGTCGGCACATTCTCGCACCGCCTGCCGGCCGACATGGTCGTCACCAATCCGAAGCATCGCGAAGCGACCGAGAAGCTGTGGCAGGTGCCGGAAGGCACCATCCCCGCCAACATCGGCTACCACGCCGTGCTGCAGAACCGGATGCTGAAGGACGGCAAGCTGAATGCCTATTGGGTCCAGTGCAACAACAACATGCAGACGGCCCCGAACATGAACGAGGAGGGCTATCCCGGTTATCGCAATCCGGCCGCCTTCGTCGTCGTCTCCGATCCCTATCCGACCGTGACCACCCTGGCCGCGGACCTCATCCTGCCCACGGCGATGTGGATGGAGAAGGAAGGTGCCTATGGCAATGCCGAGCGGCGTACGCAGTTCTGGCGTCAGCAGGTGAAGGCGCCGGGCGAGGCGCGTTCCGATCTCTGGCAGATGATGGAGTTCTCGAAATACTTCAAGATCGAGGAGGTCTGGCCGGAAGACCTGATTGCCAAGAAGCCGGAGGTTCGCGGCAAGACCCTGTTCGACGTGCTCTACGGTAACGGCGAGGTCAACAAGTTCCCGATCACCGAATGCCAGAAGGGCTTTGAGAATTCCGAGAGCGCGGCGTTCGGCTTCTATGTGCAGAAGGGCCTGTTCGAGGAGTATGCCAAGTTCGGTCGCGGCCATGGCCACGATCTGGCGGACTTCGAGCAATATCACCAGGCGCGCGGCCTGCGCTGGCCCGTCGTCAATAACAAGGAGACGCTCTGGCGCTTCCGCGAGGGCTACGATCCCTACGTCAAGCCGGGCGAAGGCGTGTCGTTCTATGGCAAGCCGGACAAGAAGGCGCGCATCATCTTCTGTCCGTTCGAGCCAGCGGCCGAAACGCCCGACAAGGAGTTCGATCTGTGGCTGTGCACCGGCCGCGTGCTGGAGCACTGGCATTCCGGGTCGATGACGCGCCGCGTGCCCGAGCTGCACCGTGCCGTGCCGGCCGCGACGCTGTTCATGCATCCGGATGACGCCGCCGAGCGCAAGCTGCTGCGCGGACAGCCCGTGAAGATCCAGACGCGCCGCGGCGAGGTGGTCACGCGGGTCGAGACCAAGGGGCGCAACAAGCCGCCGCGCGGCCTCGTCTACTTCCCGTTCTTCGACGAAAGCCAGCTCGCCAACCAGCTCACGCTTGATGCGACCTGTCCGATCTCGAAGGAGACCGACTTCAAGAAGTGCGCCTGCCGCGTGACGTCGGCCTAAACCCCTCGATGGACGAGCCATGTCGGACTCCAGCTCAGGCATCCCGCGCGATCCGCGCCGCCGCAAGGCGCTGCAGGATATGACGCGTTTCGGCGGCGGCGCAGCCGTCGCCGCAACGATGCTGACGGCGTTCGGGGTGTCCTCGCGGGCCAAGCCCGCACAGGCGCTGCGGCCTCCGGGCGCGTTGCCCGAGAAGGATTTCCTGGCAGCCTGCGTCCGTTGCGGTCTATGCGTCCGCGACTGCCCCTACGACACCCTGAAGCTTGCGGACTGGGCCGACGGCCCCGCCGTGGGCACGCCGTTCTTCCAGGCCCGCAATATTCCCTGCGAAATGTGCGACACCATTCCCTGCGTCAAGGCCTGCCCGACCGGCGCCCTCCAGCACGCGCTGACGGACATCGCCAAGGCCAAGATGGGCGTCGCGGTGATCACCAGCCGCGAGACCTGCCTCAATCTGCAGGGGCTGCGCTGCGACGTCTGCTATCGCGTCTGTCCGGTCATCGACAAGGCGATCACGCTCGAAGTCTCGCACAATGCGCGCACGACCAAGCATGCGATCTTCGAGCCCGTCGTCCACGCCGAGTACTGCACCGGCTGCGGCAAGTGCGAGAAGTCCTGCGTGCTGACCGAGTCCGCGATCAAGGTGCTGCCGATCGAGGTCGCCGCGCTGAAGCAGGACGAGCATTACAAGCGCGGCTGGGAAGAGAAGACCAGGGCCGGCGGAGCCCTGGTCGATGCGCCGCTCAAGCTGCCGGTGCGCAGACCTGAGGGAGGCGCGCCATGACGGCCAATACAAGGCCCTATGTCGAAGCGCGGGCACAGAAGGGGCTTTGGGCTGCCTCGCGGTTTCTGGTGCTGCGCCGGACCAGCCAGCTGCTCTTCCTCGCGCTGTTCCTGTCGGGGCCGCTTCTGGGCGTCTGGATCGCCAAGGGTACGCTGGCTTCGTCCATGACGCTCGGCGTGCTGCCGCTGACCGATCCTTTCGTTCTGCTGCAGTCGCTCGCGGCGCGGCATTGGCCCGAGGGGCTGTCAGTGATCGGCGCGGCCATCGTGCTCGCCGCCTATCTCCTGTTCGGCGGCCGGACCTATTGCTCCTGGGTCTGCCCGATCAATCCGGCGACCGATCTCGCCGCCTGGCTGCGGCGTCGGCTCAACATCACCTTCACCGCCAAGATCCGCCCGGAGCTCAGGCTCTATTTCATCGGCGCGGTGCTCGCGGCGTCAGTGCTGTCGGGCTCGATCGCCTGGGAGCTGATCAACCCGGTGACGGCGCTGCATCGCGCGCTGGTGTTCGGTCTCTGGTTCGGCGCCGGCGGCACCGCGGCGATCTTCGTGTTCGACCTCCTGGTCGCAAGGCACGGCTGGTGCGGTCATCTTTGCCCGGTCGGCGCGTTCTACGGCCAGATCGGCAGGGTCGCGCTGCTGCGCGTCACCGCCGACAACCGGGCCGCCTGCAACGACTGCATGGATTGCTACGCGGTCTGTCCGGAGCCGCACGTCATCAGCCCCGCGCTCAGGGGCGAGCGGAGCGGCGCCACGCCTGTCATCACCGCGGGCGACTGCACGGTCTGCGGCGCCTGCATCGACGTCTGCTCCAAGCAGGTCTTCCATCTCGGTCTGCGCGGCCGCAATGCGGTGCATCCCGACCCCTCCATGACCGCGCCAGCGCCACTGGCACGCGTCGTCTCTTCCCAGCCGGCCGTCCTTGAAAGGGACCTCCCATGACGTTTGTTCGACTGATTCCGTTGATTGCGGCGGCGGCCGTGGCCGTCGCGCTTGTCGTTCCGTTCGCGGCGTCGGGGCCGCTCGCGCAGGAGGCCAAGCAGCACAAGGCGCTGCGCGAGGCGCCGTTGACCGAGATGTCGCCGCCGCCCGAGGTGACCAAGCAATCGGTGCCGGCGAGCGGCTTCGAGCGCGCGTATCGCCAGCAGCCGCCGCTGATCCCTCACAAGGTCGACGGCTACCAGATCACCACGGACAACAACGCGTGCATGGGTTGCCACGACTGGCCCGGCAACACGCGCGTGAACGCGCCGAAGATCTCCGAGACGCATTACGTCGACCGCCAGGGCGTGCGGCTCGATAAGGTCGCCGGCACGCGCTATTTCTGCCAGCAATGCCACGTGCCGCAGGCCGATGCGAAGCCGCTGGTCGGCAACATCTTCAAGAACGCGACACAGGCGAAGTGAGGGGGACATGCAGGACACCAGCACTTCTGCCGCCATGGCAGCCGAGCGGCCGGGTCGCCTGAAGCGGCTATGGCGATGGTTCTTCTCGCCGACCGCGCGCTATGCCTGGGGACTGATCGTCGTCGTCGGATTCGGCGCCGGCGTGCTGTTCTGGGGCGGCTTCAACTGGGCGATGGAGATGACGAACACCGAACAATTCTGCATCTCCTGCCACGAGATGAAGGAGAACGTCTATCTCGAATACCGCAACACCGTGCACTATTCCAACCGCACCGGCGTCCGCGCCAGCTGTCCGGATTGCCACGTGCCGAAGGAATGGGGACACAAGGTGGTCCGTAAGATCCAGGCCTCGAACGAGGTTCTGCACAAGATCCTCGGCACCATCGACACGCCCGAGAAGTTCAACGCGCACCGTATCGACCTCGCCAAGAACGTCTGGCGCGCCATGAAGACCACCGACTCGCGCGAGTGCCGCAACTGCCACAAGTTCGACCACATGGAGTATGCGGTGCAGGAGCCGCGCGCCTCCAAGCTGCACCAGACCGCGTTCGCCCAAGGCAAGACCTGCATCGATTGCCACCAGGGCATCGCGCATAAATTGCCGCCCAAGGCGCAGGAGGGATATCGCGACATGCTCGACCATATCGACGAGGTCAGCCCCATGCAGCGGATGATCGACTTCCTGCAGGATGCCGACGTCGCCAAGGCGAAGGCGGCGAGGTGATGGACATGCTTCAGCAATCCCGCGACACCGCGGACAGTGCGGCAAGGCCTTCCGCCGCCCTCAGCGTAGCCCTGGTCTATGACTCGGGTCCCGCCGTGAATCGTTGGTTCACAGGTCTCGTCGCCGAGCTTCGCCGCTCCGGCAAGAGCCTGGCCGGCTTGATCCAGGAGGACGTGCCCCGGCCGGGACGCACACGCTGCGACATGGTTCTGCACGAGCTCGCCACCGGCCGGTCGATCTCGATCTCGGAGGATCTCGGGGCGGGCGCGACCTCCTGCCGTCTCTCCACGCCGCGCCTGCTCGAAGCGGCGCAATTAGTCGAAGCCCAACTCGCCGACGCCGAGATCGTCTTTCTCAACAAATTCGGCAAGGCTGAGGCGGAAGGCGGCGGCCTGCGCGATCTGATTGCCCATTGCATCGAGTCCGGCAAGAGCCTCGTGATCGGCGTCCCCCGCAGCAACCTCGAGGCCTGGACCGATTTCTGCGGCGCGCGGCGCTTGCGGCCCTGCTTGGCCAGCCCAGGGTCGGCACCGAGCATCTGCACCTGATCTGAAGCCGCGCTCCGGCGCGCGATCCCTGTTCTTCCACGCCGTGGAATTGACGGCGTGGTGGACAGGATCGCCTCGCTCAATACAATGCCCGCAACAATAAGACAGTAGCGGGAGAGCGACGCCATGAAGTTCGGCATCTTCTACGAGCTGCAATTGCCGCGGCCCTGGGTGGCCGGTGACGAGCTCGCCCTCTATCAGAACGCGCTGACGCAGATGGCGCTCGCCGACGGGCTCGGCTACGACCATGCCTGGGTGGTCGAGCATCATTTCCTCGAGGAATATTCGCACTCGCCCTCGCCGGAATCCTTTCTCGCCGCGGCGAGCCAGCGCACCAGGAACATCCGGCTCGGCCACGGCATCCTCCAGCTCACCACCAACCATCCGGCGCGCATCGCCGAGCGTGTTGCCGTGCTCGATCTGCTCTCGAACGGCCGCTGCGAGTTCGGCATGGGCGAGAGCGCGTCCATCACCGAGCTGACGCCGTTCGGCCGCGACATGGAGACCAAGAAGGAGGTGTTCGAGGAGGCGGTCGCGGCGATCTTCCCGATGTTCAAGGACGCCGGCAGCGAGCACCACGGCAAGTACTTCGACATTCCCTTGCGCAACGTCGTGCCCAAGCCGGTGCAGAAGCCGCACCCGCCGCTGTGGATGGCCTGCTCGCAGCTGCCGACCATCGAGCGCGCCGGCCGCCACGGCTTTGGCGCGCTCGGCTTTCAGTTCGTCAGCGCCGACGCCGCCCACGCCTGGGTGCACGCCTATTACAACGCCATGACCAAGCGACTGCACAAGCTCGCCGACTACGAGATCAACCCGAACATGGCGCTGGTCTCGTTCTTCATGTGCGCCAGGACCGACGAGGAGGCGCGGGCGCGCGCCGACGGCGCCACCTTCTTCCAGTTCGCGCTGCGGTTCTACGGCGCCTCGCAGAACCGCCAGCGGCCCGCGCCCTACACCGTCAACATGTGGGACGAGTACAACAAGTGGAAACGCGACAATCCCGAGGCGCAGGAGGCGGCGTTGCGCGGCGGCCTGATCGGCTCGCCGGAGACGATCCGCAGGAAATTGAAACGCTTCCAGTCCTCGCACATCGACCAGGTCATCCTGCTCAACCAGGCCGGCAAGAACAGCCACGAGCACATCTGCGAATCGCTCGAGTTGTTCGGCCGCGAGGTGATGCCGGAGTTCCAGAACGATCCGGCGCAGGCCGAGTGGAAACGGGGCGTGATGAGCGGCGAGATCGAGCTGGAAGAGATCGACACGCAAGCCTTCACCGACCGCTACGGCAAGCTTGCCATCAACGTGGCCCCGGTGAAGGCGGTGGGGTAGGGAGCTCCGCATCCGGCATGGGCCCCGGCTCGGCAGCGCATCACCAGGGTGCTGCGCTGCGTCCGGGGCACGAGACGGCCGATCAACACACCCGCTCTCATGTCCCGGACCAGCAGCAACGCGCAAAGCGTTGCTGCGCCGAGCCGGGACCGAGAGGCGCCGCCGGCTTTCGGCGCATCATCGTTGCTGCTATCCTTCCGCAAAACAGCGTCTGACGGAGGAAGCGATGCGGCCCAACGGGAGGCCCGTGAATCAAGCGACTGGCGATGTCACGCCTGCGGTGCTCGCCATCGGTCGCCCGGATTTCCCGGACATTCTGATCGACACGCTACGCCGCCACGCCGGTGTCGGCCATTGCATGGTGTTCGCGCTGAATCGCGCCGGCGCCGCGACCTGCCTGCTCGATGCCGGCAACATCCCGATCGGCGGCGATCTCGGCGCGGCCTATGCCGGTCAGTTCCACGAATCCGACCCCAATCGCGATGCGCTGTTCGAAGGCGAGGGCGGTGGGCCGATCATGTTGCCCGCGTTCGCGCCGCGCATGTACGGTACGCGCTACCGAAAGATCTTCTTCCACGATTCCGGCATCGTCGACAAATGCGCCAGCGCGATCTGGGCCGGCGACACTTGCTTCTACGTCAATTTCTATCGCATCGCCGCTCAGGGCCGCTTCAACGCTGCGCAGCGCGAACGGCTTCAGGCGATCGCACCGGCGATCAGCGCGAGCGTCGCCCGCCATTTTCAGGAGAAGGCGACGCCCGAGCGGTCTCTCGCCGAACTGTTTGCGACCCGCGCGCCGCTCGCCGGTCTCACGCCGCGCGAACAGGAGGTCTGCCGGCGCATCCTTGCGGGCTTCAGCTCGGAAGCGATCTCGCAGGCGCTCGGCATCAGCCTGCATTCGACGCTGACTTATCGCAAGCGCGCCTATCAGCGGCTCGGCATCTCCTCGCAGAGCGAGCTGTTTGCGATCGTGCTGCAGTTGCTCACGCGCAGCCTGAACTGAGGCTGCCGTCGAGAACGGGCCGACCCTCGCGATCATGTCGTGCAGGCCCTCGCCGCGGCGAGGATCCGGCTTGGACTCGGGTCGCCGCTTCGGCGTCATCGGCAGCCAGAACGGCCCACTCCAACTGCCTGATGCGGGCGCCCTTCGTGAACGGCTGCGTCCATTTCGTAGGCGAGCGCTTGCCCCATCAAACAACGTTAGGTACAACCGATCGTGCAATCCGTTGTCAGGTTGTTCCGATCCAGATGCGACGATAGTTGCATATGAGGTCGCGCCGGATTGCCGACGTAATCTGGGGTAGTGCTCCGTGGCGGCGGCGTGCGGATTGTACGTCTCGGCAATTCGAACCTGGTATTTCCTTTGTTTAAGCGCGTCTTTGTACTTATTGGCGAATTTGAAACGGGGCCGCCCCACAGGTCGGACCTGGCTTCTCCTGGGTCATCGGCTTTGAGCTGCGGAGTCCTGATCCGCATCCCGGCGGACTTTCGCGGCGTTGCTCTGCGGCCAATGTGGACCTTGCCGATGATGCCCCGCGCAGCGCGGTCGCCAGTCTTCGCGCTTGGCAGCGACGTGCGTATTCGACCGGGTATGAAGTCGAGATCATGACGATTGCTGTTGTCGAAGCGCGTGACGAGGCTGCGGACGCGACGGGTGGCAATGGTTCCTCGTTTCCGGCGTCACTCCTCGCATTCGTCCTGGTCTCGAAGTTCCTTGGCGTGCCGGCCGATGCCGGTCAGATCGCCCACGAGTACGGCTCTCCCGGTGCCGGATACCGCCTGGAGGATATGGCCCGGATCGCCAAGCGGCTGAAAATCGTCGCCAAGGTCAAGCCCGTCGCGCTGGCCGAACTTCACAAGGTGCCTCTGCCCGCGCTCGCTGAATTGAAAGACGGCGAGGCAATCATCCTGCTCAAGGTCGACGAGCGGCCGGACGGAACGCGCTTTCTGATCCAGCGCGGCGATGGCGAGCGGCCCGAAGTGTGGTCGGTGGACGATTTCGACGGGCAATATGCCGGGCGTCTGCTGCTGATGACGACCCGTGAGCTGATGGCGGGGGCGGCGCGCCCCTTCGACGTCAGCTGGTTCATTCCCGCGCTCGTGAAATACCGTGGGCCGTTGCGCGACGTCCTGATTGGATCGTTTTTCCTGCAGCTGATGGGGCTGATCTCGCCGATTTTCTTCCAGCTCGTCATCGACAAGGTGCTGGTCCACCAGTCGCTGACGACGCTCGACGTGCTGGCGGTGGGGCTCTCGGCGGTGCTGATCTTCGAGACCGGTCTGTCGGCGCTACGCAACTGGCTGTTCGCTCACACCACCAATCGGGTCGACAGCGAGCTTTCGGCCCAGCTGTTCCGGCACCTTCTCAACCTGCCGCTGTCGTATTTCGAGGCGCGCCGTGTCGGTGACAGCGTTGCCCGCGTGCGCGAGCTCGATCGTATCCGAGAGTTCCTCACCTCGAATGCCGTCACGGTGGTGATCGATCTGTTCTTCACCATCGTCTTCTTCGGCGTCATGTACGCCTATAGTCCGCTATTGACCCTGATCGTCACGCTGTCGATCCCCCTCTATGTCGCGATCTCGGTGATCGTGACGCCGCCGCTGCGCGCGCGTCTCGACGAGAAGTTCCGTCGCGGCGCGGAGAACCAGTCCTTCCTGGTCGAAAGCGTCACGGGCATCGGCACGCTGAAGGCGATGGCGGTCGAACCGCAGATGCGGGCGAAATGGGAGAAGCAGTTCGCGGGCTACACCAGCACCGGATTTCAGGTCGCGACGCTCGCGAATTGGGGCAGCCATCTGATCCAGCTGGTGTCCAAGCTGACCACGGTTGCGATCCTGTTCTTCGGCGCGAAGGCGGTCATTACCGGCGACCTCTCGGTCGGGTCGCTCGTCGCCTTCAACATGCTCTCCGGGCGCGTCGCCCAACCGATCCTGCGCCTCTCCCAGCTCTGGCAGGATTTTCAGCAGGTGCGCATCTCGGTCGACCGGCTCGGCGACGTCTTGAACTCGCCGGCCGAGCCCGATCACAATCCGAACCGGGCGAGCCTTCCCCCGATCAAGGGTGCTGTGAACTTCGATCGGGTTCGTTTCCGCTATCGTCCCGATGCGCCGGAGGCCCTGCGCGGCATCTCGCTCGCGATCCAGCCCGGCGAGATGATCGGTATCGTCGGCCCCTCCGGCTCGGGCAAGTCGACCCTGACCAAGCTCGTGCAGCGTCTTTACGTTCCGGAGCAGGGCAGGGTGCTGGTCGACGGCGTCGATCTCGCCCTGGTCGACCCGGCATGGCTGCGCCGGCAGATCGGCGTCGTGCTGCAGGAGAACATCCTGTTCAACCGCTCGGTGCGCGAGAACATCGCGCTGGCCGACACCACGATGCCGATGGAGCGCGTCATCGCCGCCGCTCAGCTCGCCGGCGCCCACGAGTTCATCCTCGCGCTTTCACACGGCTATGACACGGTGATCGACGAGCGGGGCGGCAACCTCTCGGGCGGCCAGCGCCAGCGGATCGCGATCGCGAGGGCGCTGATCGGCAATCCGCGCATCCTGATCCTCGACGAGGCGACCAGCGCGCTCGACGCCGAGAGCGAGGAGATCATCCAGCACAATCTCGCCGGCATCGCCCGTGGCCGCACCGTCATCATCATCGCGCACCGCCTCTCCGCCGTGCGCCAGTGCGACCGGATCGTCACGGTCGAAGCCGGCGAGATCACCGAAACCGGCGATCACCAGACGCTGCTGCGCTCGGGCGGCCGCTATGCCCAGCTCTACACCAAGCAGATGGGGCGCAGCACGTGACGGCATGGGTCGCCGAGCGCTTTCCGACGCTCGCCAGGCACTGGGCCGTGCTGCGGGCGAGCTGGAGCATGCAGAACGAGGCCAGCCGCAACCGGAAGCCGCTCTCCGATCACGAGTTCCTGCCGGCCGCCCTCGAGATCATGGAGAAGCCGCCGAGCCCGGGGCTGCGCATGCTGCTGCTGATGACCTGCGGCTTCTTCACGGCCGCGCTGGTCTGGTCGGTCCTCGGCACGGTCGACGTCGTGGCGGTGGCGAGCGGGAAGATCATCCCGTCGAGTAAGGTCAAGACCATCCAGCCGATGGAGATCGGCTCGGTGCGCGCCATCCATGTCGCCAATGGCCAGCATGTCGAGGAAGGGCAGCTTCTGGTCGAGCTCGACCCGACGCTCGCGACCGCCGACGAGGCGCAGGCGCGCCAGAACCTGCAGGCTTCAAAGCTCATCCAGGCCCGCAACGCGGCTCTGCTCGCCTATCTCGACGGCCGGCCGACCGGCTTCGTCGCGCCGGACGACACGCCGGCAGCGACGGTCGCGGTGGAGGAGCAATATGTCCGCGCGAGCATCGCCGAATACGAGGCGCAGGTCGCGAGCCTGCAGCAGCAGATCGCGCAGCGCGCGGCCGAGCTGACCTCCGCCGAGGTCGAGATCAACAAGCTGCGCCTCACCCTCCCGCTCGTCGAGCAGTCGCTCGAGGCGCGCCGGCAGCTCACCGAGCAGGGCAATTTCGCGCGGCTGCGGCTGCTCGAATACGAGCAGCAGCGCATCGAGCACGTCCAGAACGTCGACGTGCAGCTCGCCAATGCGGCGCGGGCGCGCGCGGCGATGACGGCGCTCGAGGCCGAGATCCGCAAGCTGCGCGAGACCTTCGGCAAGACCGCCGTGACCGAGATGGTCCAGGCCCGCGACAAGGCACAGCTTGCGGCTGAAGATTTGCGCAAGACCACGCGGCGGCGCGAATTTCTGGCCTTGCGCGCGCCCGTCGCCGGAACGGTGCAGCAACTCGCGGTCGCGACGATCGGCGGGGTGGTGCAGCCGGCCCAGCCTCTGATGACCATCGTCCCTGATGGGGTCGAGATCGAGGTCGAGGCCCAGGTCCTCAACAAGGACATCGGCTTCGTCCGCGAGGGCCAGCCGGTCCGGGTCAAGCTGGAAGCCTTTCCCTTCACCGATTACGGGCTGGTGCCGGGCATCGTCGAGAGCATCAGCCGCGATGCGATCGACCTGTCGCAATCGAGCGGCCAGCCGCAGCGCGACGACAAGGGCCGGCCGGTCCAGCCCGGCCTCGTCTACGCCGCGCGCATCCGCCTGTTGCAAACCAGCATCCGCGTCCGCGACCGCCAGCAGACGCTCGGCCCCGGCCTCTCCGTGCAGGCCGAGATCAAGACCGGCGAGCGGCGGATTATCCAATATCTGCTGTCACCGATCACGCAGTCGCTGGATGAAGCCGGGCGGGAGCGGTGAGGGGACTGCATGACGATCAGATTTGATCCCGACCAGCGACGTTCAACTCATGTGGAAAGTGGTCTGGCGGTTCAGTGGGTGCGCGACGAGCCTCCTATGGAGCGTTCTACCCACTTCAACTTGATTGTCGACGGGATCGAAGTGCCGTTTGTCGCTTCCTACGACTACGGCGAGGACAAGAAGGCAAATCCGGGTATTGGCGCGCTTGAGCTCGACCGTCTTCCACCGCGCTGTGGGAGAAGAATTACAGGGCAGCCAATATCAATGCCAATTTCGACAAGCAGATATTTGTTGAGGTATGGCAAGACTTGGTTGCGCAAGGACACAGCAGCTATCGCATTTCGACCTACTACGCCGAATTTCGGACAGCTGGCCCCAGCGGCAGGACTGAGTGGGAGCGCCAAGGATGAGCGCTGACCCACTTTGGACCTTCTTCTCGGGAATTGCGGTGACAGTGCACACAACTCGCGCTGACTTGGCAGCTAGTAGCTACCGTCAAATGCGCGTGAGCGAGTAGCTGGATCGGCTCATCGACAGCGCGCTGTCGAGCTCCTTTTGTATGACGATAAGGTGACGTCACCGCTTCTTCGCGGCCGCATCAAGTTGCTCTGAGCCTCGTTGCGTTCACTGAACGGCTCGCGCCGCTCTCCTGAAGCCGCCGAGTTCCTTTCTCTCCAATCGCAACGGTTGGACACATCACGAAACATTTTTTTGGGCGTATCGCGGTTTCGTCTTGAAGTTGTATGCGAGTTAACGTTCTATGAACGCCGAAGGAGGGGCAGTGGGGCTGCGTCCGAACACCTGCGACAGAACTATACATCCGCTACTGCGGTAGCCATCGATGCAACCGGGGCGGGTATTGTGCAGATGATGGATTTTTTTCTCGTCGGCAGGCGTGCGGCCCGGATGGGCTGCCGGCCGCCGCAGCAGGCTCACGTCCCCAGGGATCACGATAGGCCCCGTCGAGCGGGCTGAATGCGGGGAGCGAGAGCCATGGCAAAAGGCGCGAACGAGACGGCAACAGCCGGCAAGACGGCATTGAACGGGATCAAGGGCGGAGCCGCGGCCGAGGCCGCGAATGCGAAAGAACGCGCGCTCGATCCGCAGGTGCTGGCGCAGATCGCCGCGTTCAAGATGCGGATCCAGGCCGGCGTCGGCGAGGTCGTCCTCGCCATGCTCAACCTGCCGCGCTACCGCAACCAGACTCTGGCCGACGTCATGCATCTCGTCGTCGAGCCGATGACGCGCGACCGTATCGCCATCGCCAAGGCAGGCGGCGAGGGCAAGGTCGAGGAGACCGCCGGCATCGCGATCTGGGCCAGCGTCTCCGACGAGGTCGACGCCAAGATCCGCGAGCAGATCCAGGCGCGCGTGTTCCCGATACGGCTGAAGGCGGAAGACTGGACCAGCGGCGAGACCACCTGGCTGCTCGACGTCATCGCCCCCTCGCAAAAAGTCGCCACCGCCGTGCTCGCCAATTTCAAGCAGGTCGTGAAGGACAAGCCGGTGCGCATCCATCCGATCGTGAGCCAGCTGGTCGATCCGGCCGTGCTGGAGAAGATGAAGGTGCGGCCGGTGGGGGAGGCGGGGGAGACGACGTAAGAAAATCGTCGAGCGGATTGCGACAATTTGTAACTTTGTCGTTCAGAAGATTCGGCGGTCGATCGATGAGGCCGCTGAAGAGCTTGAGAAGGATGGCGGAATGACGATCACGTTCGATCCAATCCAGCAGCGTTCCACGCACGTGGAAAGCGGCTTGGCTGTTCAATGGGTCCGGAACGAGCCTCCGATGGAATGCCGAACGCATTTCAAGTTGATTGTCGAGGGGAGTGAGATCCCATTTGAAGGCACCTTCGACAACGGCTGGAGCAAGATTCAGAAGGAGTTTCCGGATGCCGATGCGGTTGAGCTGCATCGGAAAGTGAGTGCTCTTCACCAACTGGACTACAGCGCGTCGAATATACGCGCCAGCTTCGACCCGGACCTCTTCGTTGAGGTCTGGCAAGACCTCGTGGCCCAACGTCTGCCAGGATATCGCATTTCGACCCATTACGTCGAGTTTCGGGGAGGCGATCCCAGCAATAAGAAAGAGTGGAGCTGCGAAGGATGAGCGCCAACCCGCTTCTCGATGCGCTTCGCGCCTCCATACCTGAAGGGGGAAAGCTAACGCTCGATGCCCTGAATAATTTCCTCAACACTGCGATGGGAGCGAGCGACAATTACTTCGGCTTCAACGAAGCAACAGAAGCGGTCAACCGAGCTTATAAGTCGACAATTTTCTATTCGGGCTCTTTGGGCCCTGAAGCGGGAGGCGTTTATTCCGGTGAAATCGCCCGCGGCTTAGCCGACCGTAGCGATGGCCAAGTCCGGATACTGGACAACACCAAGATCGGCCGCTTGCTGATCAGCATCACGCAGAACAATGGTCTTGCCGGAATCCCGCTCGACGGAGCTGCAAGCGTTTTCGAGCAGGCGGCCGTCGACGCATTCAACCCGGTTTCGAAAACTTTTACGGCACTCACCGAAGGCCCGATCACGACAATTATCGGCCGCACGGCTTCCCCAGCTGGTGTGCATGCCGCCGTGGAAATTCCGGAAATCCTCAAGAGCGCCAAGATCTCGACGATCAACGGCGAAAGCTTTGCCAGCGTGAAAGCAGCGCTGCCCAGCACTGCCGGCCTGAATGACTATGCAAGAAGCGCTTTTTATCTTTCCAAGTTTGCGAACGATTTCAGTTCAAAGATCTACAATTCCGGCGCGGAGCTATTCTACGACACAGTAAACGGCCGCACAGTTCGAGCCTCAGCTACGTTCAGTCAGGAGGCTCTGGCCAGAGTTGGCCTGGAAGCCGTAACGGCGCCGCCGGTTACTGAAGGATTTGCCAATCACATTGGCGCAAGTGCGTTCAATGATGAAATCGGCTACATTCGCGCGAAAGGCCTTTCCAACAAGGAAATTGTCCTGCGCTACAACAATGCAGGCGAGGACTACTACAAGAACCTGCTGTTAGAAGACAACGTCGTCCGGACGTATCGCAATCAACTGCTGGCAGACGAATTCAAACGACTTGCGACGGCGGGTGGCCAAGGCATCAACACGCCGGAGTCTTCGATCAGTGAGGCTTGGCGCAAATTCATCGCGGGGGCTTCCGCCGTCGGCGAAAGCGTCGCCGAAACGGTTACGAAACAACTCGGCAGATGGCAGAACTCCTTCCTGACCACCTTCTCCGACTACTTCGAAGGACTCCCCGAGCAACTGGTAAAGACCGGCAAATCCATCCTGGGTTATTACAAGCAGGCTTGGAACGACACGGTCGGCCTGCTTCACTTTGATGGCAATCCCGCAAGCTACTCCTTGAAGCTGACCGGCGCTGCGATCGGCGCCTTGCTAGGCGTCCTTGATGGCGTTGCCGAATACAAGAAGGCCGGCGGATTTACGGCACCGTTCTTTGCCTGGGCCGCGAAGACGGCGCTGATAACGGCGGTTGCTATCCCCGTCGTTGGCGGCTTGGCGAGCCTTGCGATCTCGACTTCTCCGGTGTGGGGGACCGCCGGAGTCGTCGCCTTCATGGGGGCGGGCCTCTATCTGGGCGTGCGCAGCGTCGCCACCAATCTCGTTGAAGCGTACGCCGACCAGCAGGATTCGATCCTCTATAAATCTGCGTCGACCGTCCTCGGCTATATGAAGAGCTTTGAGGGAGCCGCGGCCTCTTACCTCAAGGAGGCGGCAAGTCTTCTGCCAACCGCAACGCAAGCGAAACAGCTTCTGGCCGGCATTACTCAGATCGCCATCGATACGTTCCAGGTCGTCGGCGCCGGCGGGGCGGGCTACACTTACAATGAGAAAAACGCGGCCCTATGGGGATCAGACGACGCCATTCTGCTCGGCGGTGATCAGAACGACTGGTTGTTTCACTCCGGATATGGCGCGGGATTCGGCGGAAAAGGCGACGACGTCCTCGTAGGAGTGTTCCCAACGATCCTCCACGCTGGCGAGAAGATCGGATCGCCTCCCCCGGCGGGCCAGCCAGACACGCGGCAGGTTGCGCAAAGCGATCTAAATCTTACTCTCGACGGCGGGGTTGGAAACGATTGGGTCATTGTTGCCGGAGGTGAGAAGGCGACGACAGCCGGTGGCCTTGGTCGCGATTGGATCTACAACACCTCGAACGGCGGCATCATCTGGGGCGACACGATCGGGGGTCTTTCGGATCAGCCCGTCCTCGATGCAGACGGCAATCCCGTTCTCAATCCGGACGGTACGCCCAAGACGATCCCGCTCAAGGTCGAGGACACCAAGGAGAACTCCGACAACATCTGGTACTCGGCCAACACCATCGTCAAGGACGCGCAGCACCACGATATCCTCAAGTTCTATGGTCTGACCCTCACCGGCGGCAACGCCGAGGGCGGCATCGCTGGTCTCGCGGCGTTCGGCGGCGTAGGTGCCGTCGTCGGCTACACCAATTTCCTGGCCACGGCTGCCGCGAACGGCGGCAAATACGATCCGGCGAAGTCGATCTATTTCGATCATCTGCTGCCGTGGATGACCTACGCGTTCCGGCCCAATTCCCGCGGCGGGCTGGATATGTACGTCACCAACCAGTTCGACCAGTTGTTCACGGCCGTCATCGGCGGCACCGCGAGCGACGCTTACAAGGCGCAGCAGGCGCTGGATGCGCAAGGCATCCTGAAGGGCTGGATGAAGATCGAGAACTTCGATCTCGTCGGCAGCTACATCGGATTCCAGCAGGCAGAGCTCACCGGCCAAGGCACCTTCGGCATGGTGTTCAAGGCGCCCAATCCGATCGCCGATCTGATGACGCTGCTCGAGCCGCTGCTCGGGGTGTACGGCATTGCCATTGCCGCCCAATATGGCGGCAATACCCTGATCGATCAGGCCGTGACCCTGAGCGCCGCCGCAGCGCGTTTTGCGAAGGGCATGAAATGGGCCGACGGCGCCGATCCGCTGGTAATCGACCTCGATGGCAACGGCATCGAGACGACCGACCTCGGAGTCAGCCAGGTCTATTTCGATGTCGACCACGACCTGTTTGCCGAGCGCACCGGCTGGCTCAGCGGGAACGACGGTTTCCTGGTCCGCGACCTCAATGGCAATGGCGGGATCGACGATATCTCGGAAATGTTCGGCGGCGTCGGGCAGTCCGGATTTGCGCAGCTCACCACCCTCGATTCCAACGGCGACGGCAGGATCACGACCGCAGACGTGCTCTGGTCCGAACTCAGGGTATGGCAGGATCTCGACGGTGATGGCTTCACCGATGCCGGTGAGCTGAAGACGCTCGATCAGCTCGGCATCGTCAGCATCGATCTCGGCGCCACCGCGATCGACATCACGACGCCCGACGGCGCGCGGCTGACCGGCGTCGGCGACATCACCTTCCAGAGCGGTGCCGTCAGGCGCATGTACGATGCCATCCTGGCCTCGAACGACACCGACACCCGATATGCGGGCGAGGCAGGCCGGGCGGTCTGGCAGTCGGGCTCGACGCTCGACGTCAAGGGCTTTGGGCGGGTGACCAACCTCGCGGTCGCCGCCGCCAACGACATCGCGCTCGGCGAGCTCGTGACCTCCACGGCCGCGGCGATGACGACGCCCAAGCTGCGCACGTTGGTGGCGCAGGTCGGCGAGGTGCTCGGCGCCTGGGGCGCGGCGCTGGAGCAGACGCGCGAGCTGACGCCGGTGCTGGTCGGCACCGACGCGAACGGCAAGGCCGTGCTGCTTGACCGCGGCGTCTATGTCGAAGACGGCCAGGGCGGCTATTGGACGCTCGCCTCCGGCGCGCCGGTGCTCGATGCGCAGGGCCAGCCGATCCCGCGCGTCACCATGCAGGACGTGCTGGCGCAGGCGGCGGCGTCCGGCGCGGGCTGGCGTCTGGAGCAGACCTGGTCGCCGTCCGACCGCGACGCCGCGCTGACCGATCGCGATGCCGCGCCCTATCTGATGAGCGTCGTCAACGGGCGCGCCGTGGTCCTCGACTACGGCATCAAGCAGGCCGACGGCAGCTGGAAGCTCGCCTCCGATGCCGCCACCAGCTACGCCAGCAAGGACGCCATTCTCGCGCTCGCCCATCCCACCGGCACCGAATGGCGGACCGAGCAGCTCGGCTTCAACCCCTATGCCGACCTTCCCGTCGACAAGATCGGCGTCCGCTTCACCGACGGCATCGCCGTCGACTACACCGTCGAGGTGACCGACCAGGACGGCACCTTCTACGTCTGGGCGCGCAATCTCGACCGCGCCTTGCAGCTGGAATGGAAGACCGGCGATTCCCGCGAATTCAACCTGCGCAATTACGCGGTCGACTTCGATACGCTCGACGAGGTGAACTCGACCGACGATTCCACCTACCGCGTCGAGATGCTGACGCCGGCGCAATTCCATTTCGCGACCTCGCTCGGCGGCATCGATTTCCGTCCCGAAATGCTGACGGCGCAGCTCGACAATGCGACCGGGCACATCGCCTATGCCGTCGGCCCCGGCGGCAGCGCCAATTTGTCGACCGATCCGGCGCATTACGTCTCCGGCATCGCGACCATGATCGACATGCTGCAGCCGGTCATGACCGAGTACATCGCGACCTCGCGCCGCTATGCGGTGCGCATCGCGATGCAGGGCGGCCTCAAGGACTTCTTCCGCGGCGTCACCTACGATCTCGGCTCCGACAGCTACAAGCCGACGACCAACCGCGAGCTCGCCCCGATGTTCGAGGCGATCTTCGCCGGCGCGCCGGCCGCCAACACTGACGATGCCGTGTTCGACTATCTGGCGCAGTGGAACGGAATTCTGGCGCAGGTCTATCCAGACTATCACCCGTCCGGCGAGGGCAATCTCGGCGGCTCCACGCTCGCGGTCAACCAGGCCTTCATCATGCAGATGATGCTGCCGGCCTTCGAGACCGTCGGCGTCGACCTCGACATCCGCGGCGTCGCGCACGCGCTCGGCATCAGCGACGAGCGCGTCATCACCCACGCGGCCGGCGACGTCATCGTCGACGGCACCGATGCGACCGACTATTTCTACATGACCGCGGGCAACCAGACCCTGCGCGGCGGCAAAGGCGCCGACTACTATTTCGTCGGGCGCAATTCGGGCGACGACCTCATCGACGACAAGGACTTTGGCGACAGCGACGAGCTGCGCCTCACCGACGTGCTCTCGACCGACGTCAAGGCGATCCGAGACGGCGAAGATTTGATCCTGCAGATCCGTGGCCGCACCAACACCATTCGCCTGACCGACCAGTTCCTCGGCGAGAACAACGAGCTCCTCAGCAACGGCAAGCGGGTCGATTCCGGCGTCAGCGCCATCGTGTTCGCGGACGGCGTGGCCTGGGACCGCTTCCGCATGTCGATGGAGGTGCTCGACCGGGAGCGTGCCGCCGGACAGTTCAACGACAATCTGATGGGCTCGGGCTCGGCCGACATCCTCTGGGGCGGCAAGGGCAACGATTACATGAGCGGCGGCGCCGGCGGGGACATCTACGTCTTCCAGGCCGGCGACGGGCAGGACGTCATCGACGACCTCGGCAATTTCTCGTTCGGGCCGGTCAAGGCGGGCATCGATGTCCTCAGTTTCAAGAACGGCATCAAGCTCGAAAATCTGAAGCTGATCCGCGACGGCGAAAGCCCCGATCTGCAGATCGTCTTCCTCGACGACGACGGCCAACCGACCGGTGACACGCTCGTCATCAAGGGCCAGTTCGCGGGCATCAAGACCGGCCTCGGCCTGTTCTCCGACGCGCTCGGCTCGAGCGACGGGCTCGACTATGTCGCGCCGAATCTGATCGAGCGTTTCGTCTTCGACGACGGCTCCAGCGTCGATTTCACGCAGATCGTGCAGAAGGTGCTGGAGAACGCCAAGACCGCGAACGACGACGCGATCTACGGCATGATCAATGCCAACACGCTCGACGGCGGCGCCGGCAACGACTTCCTGTCCGGCAAGGAGGGCGACGACACCTATGTCTTCGGCCGCGGCTACGGCCGCGACGTGGTGCTCGATAATTCCATTCCCGGACTGTTCGATCCGCCGCAGCACGACAAGCTGCAATTCGTCGACGAGATCCGCTGGACCGATCTCGACTTCCTGCGCGACGGCGCCAGCGATACGCTGCGCATGCGCATCAAGGGCACGACCGACGAAGTCGTGCTGCAAGACTTCCTCGCCACGGTTCCGATCCTCGGCTTCGTCAACGTCATCGAGGACATTCAGTTCGGCGACGGCACGGTCTGGACCGGGTTCAAGCTGGCCCAGCACTACATCGACATCGCCAAGACCGCCGGCAGCGACACCATCTACGGCTATGAGGAGCTGTCGGATTCGATCGACGGCGGCGCCGGCGACGACCGCCTCGTCGGCTTCGGCGGCAACGACGTCTATTACGTGGCGCTGGGGGAGGGCAACGACACCATCCTCGACAGCTCGGGCAACGATCAGGTCATTCTCTCCGGCATCGCGTCGACCGACGTCGACTTCTCCCGCACCGCACTCGATCTGATCATCACGGTCCGCGCCACCGGCCAGCGCTTCGTGCTGGAGAACCAGTATGTCCGCGACGACGGCCAGACCTATGCGGTCGAGAACCTCGTCTTCACCGACCGCACGGTGTCGTTCCTCGACGTCAATCCGGAGGACATCGATCTCGTCGGGACCGACGGCGACGAGGCCATCACCGGCTCGAATTTCGCCGAAACGCTCGACGGGCGCGGCGGCAACGACACGCTGACGGGCGGCGACGGCGGCGACACCTACAAGTTCGACGCCGGATACGGCCAGGATGTCATCGTCGACCGCCGGGTGCGCGCGAGCTGGTCGGACCGGCGCGGCGTACGCGTGCCGGTTGACGACGTCGTGCAGTTCGGCGGCGGCATCACCCGCGACAACGTCGTCTTCACCAAGGACGGTGACGACCTCCTGATCTCGATCACGGGCCGTACCGACACGCTGCGCATCCGCAATCAGTTCCGCGACGCCGAGGACGGCGTCGAGCTGTTCCGCTTCTTCGACGGCTCCACCATCAAGATCTCGGACGTCGAGCAATTGCTGCAGATCGCCGGCGGCAACCGCGGCGACAACGTCATTACGGGCCTGCTCGACCAGGAGAACGTGCTGGACGGGCGCCAGGGCGACGACACGCTTTACGGCGGCAACCGCGCCGACACCTACGCGTTCTCGGCCGGCTACGGCTTCGACCGCATCATCGAGCGGCCGGACACGGCGGGCATCGTCGATCGCGTGGTGTTCGGCGCCTCCGTTCGCTTCGAGGACATCGTCGCCAGCCGCAATGGCAATGATCTCCTCATCGACCTCGGCAGCGGCCTCGACGTCCTGACCATCGTCAACGGCTTGTCGACCAGCCGCGTCGAGCAATTCGAATTCGCCGACGGGCGAATTCTGTCCATTGAAGCCATCATCGACCGCATGCTGACCGGCACCGCCGCCGACGACCATCTGATCGGTTTCGACAACCGCGACGATGTGCTGTCCGGCGGGGCGGGTCAGGACGCCCTCGAAGGCGGGTTCGGTAACGACAGCTACAAGTTCGGCATCGGTGACGGCAGCGACAGCGTGTCCGATACCGGCGGTATCGACAAGATCGTGTTCGGCGAAGGCGTAACCTCCGATCTCCTCCATTTCAGCAATATCGGCGGCGATCTGCTGATCTCGATCGGCAACGGCACCGACCGGCTCGCCATCCTGTCCGGCTATAGCGCAAGGCCTGTCGAGAGCTTCGTCTTCGCCGACGGCACCACGCTGTCGATCGAGGACGTGCGCGGCATCATCCGCGACGGCCTGTCGAATGCCAGCCAGGATGTTGTCGATCTCAGGGAGTTGCCCGCCGCCAGCACGCTGCGTCCCGGTGCCGGCCATGACCGCCTCATCCTGGCCCAGGATTCGCGCGTCCTCATCGGCGCCTCCGAAGGCATCGACAGCGTCGAGATGCCCGCCGGCGTGACCAGCGCCACGGTCGTGCTCGAGGCGTACGCCTCGAGCGACGCGATGGTCAGGCTCGTCGCGACCGACTCGACGGACCTCATCGTCTCTTTCTCGTCGGGAAGCCAACTGATCGTCAGGGGCGCGCTCGGCAACGGCAGCGTGCCAAACATCGAATTCGCCAACGGCGTCACCTGGAACGGCGCGGCGCTGGTGCAGGCGGCGATTGCCGGGCAGTCGAGCACGGGAAGCGACATTATCATCGGCAGCGGCCGCGCAGACGTCATCGCCGGCGATGCCGGGGACGATCTCCTGAGCGGCGGGTCAGGCGACGACACCTACAATTTCACGCGCGGCGCCGGCCGCGACGTGATAGACGACAGCTCCGGCAACGACCCGCTCACCATCACCGGCTATCGGCCCGACGAGCTGCGCGTCTCGCAGATCGACCCGGCGCGCAACGAGCTGGTGCTGTCCTTTGCCGATTCGACCGACCAGATCGTGCTGCGCTACGTCTGGGGCTGGAACGGCGTCGACGCGGTTCGTTTCGGGGACGGCACGACGTTCACGCTCGACCAGCTTCGCGACATGGCGGCTGATTTCGGGACCTGGCAGGACGATCGCATCGTCGGTTCCGCGCGCAGCGAGACGTTCAGCGGCGGCGCAGGCGACGACGTCGTCATCGGCGGCGGCGGTGATGACATCTACCGGTTCGGACGCGGCGACGGTCAGGATCGGATCGAGAGCAACGGCGCGGCCGACGGCAAGGGCACGCTCGTCTTCGGTGCGGGTATTGCTCTGGAAGACATCGTCGCGACGCGGGATGCCGACGGCAACATCGTGCTGTCGATCGGCGGCACCGACGATCGCGTCACGCTGGTCGATCCCGCCGGCGACATCGATCCGGTCATCGCCAGGATCGTCTTCGCCGACGGCCGCAGCCTCAGCTACCGCGACATTGCCGCCTCGATCGGATCGACCGAAGGCGACGATCACATCATCGTTCCCGCCGATCTCGTCAATCCCGACATCGGTTCGGTGATCTCCGGCGGCCTCGGCAACGATCATGTCGAAGGCGGAAGGGGCGCCGACGTCGTCACCGGGGGCAAGGGCGACGATCTGCTGGAAGGCGGCAGTGGCACCGATACCTATTATTTCGGGCGCGGCGATGGGCAGGACACGATCGCCGATGTCGAGATCACCGATGCGTCCAAGGTCGACAAGGTCCAATTCGCGGCCGGCATCCTGCCGAGCGACATCCGCTTCCTCTCGGTCGGACCGAACGACCTCGTGGTCGGCCTTGTCGGCAGCGACGATCGTCTGACGCTCAAGGACATGTTCCGGGCCGGGACCGGCACGACCGACTACGGGGTTGAGCGGTTCGAATTCGCCGACGGCACGGTCTGGCAGCTCGACGACATCGTCTCGCACGCAGCCGCGTCGACCGGCGCGGGCGCCGACGCGATCGATTTCGGTCCGCAGCTCGATGCCGCCATCACCCTCGACGGTGGCGCGGGCGACGATGTGCTCGCCGGCGGTATCGGCGACACCACCTACGTGTTCGGCCGCGGCTATGGCCGCGACACGATCCGCGAGGCCGCGAACGCGACCGGCTCCAGCGACACGCTGCGCCTGAACAGCGGGATCGTGCCGAGCGACGTCGTGGTCGTCAGGGACGGCAACGATCTCGTGCTGCGTTTCGTCGGCAGTGACGACCGGTTGACGATCGTCGGCCAGGCCACGGCGAGTGCGCCGCCGATCGACGTCGTGCGCTTCAACGACGGCACGCAATGGAGCGCGGCGACGCTGCTCTCGCGCGCGCTGACGCCGGATGCGGCCGAGCAGGTGCTGCATCCGAGCAATCCGTCGGCCGATCCGTTCTCCGCCCCGGTCTTCGCGGGCGCGGGGCCCGGATCCGGCGGGGGAGGAACGCAGGGATCCTCGACCATCGGCCTTGCCCGCTACGATTCCGTCTCGCAGTCCGTCACCGGCCTCGCCGTGGTCGGTTCGGCCACGGAGATCGGCAACGGCACCTATCAATTGACGCCGGAAGCCGGCAGCAGGGCCGGCGCGGTCTGGGGCAGCATCGACCTCTCGCAGAACGTGGTCTGGACCACCAAGATGCTCTTCGGTGCCAACGAGGGTGGCGCCGACGGCTTGTCCTTCGCAGTTCAGAACAAGAGTGCAGGCGAGCTGACGGCGTCGGGCGGCGGCGGGATGGGCGCGCTGGTCTCCGGCTCGTTCGGCATCATCTTCGATACCTGGGGGCAGGCGACCGACTTCAGCCAGTTCGTCGTCAACGGCCAGACCGGCGACGATAATTTCGATCCGCGGCACGACTTCAGCCAGCTCGAGGATGCCGCCTGGCACGATGTCGTCATCAGCTGGGATGCGGCGAGCAAGACCTTCAGCTACAGCGTCGACGGAACGCCGATCGGAAGCAAGACTTACGATGTCGTCGGCAGTCTCTTCGGCGGCGATGCAGACGTCTGGTACGGCTTCGGCGCGGCCACGGGCGGCGCAACCAACGACCAGCGAGTCCAGATCCTCTCGGTCACCACCTTGCAAGGGACCGGGGTCGACCCTGACACGGTCGGCACCGTCGAGCAGATCGGCTCCGGCCTGTTTGCGCGCGAGCTCGCCGGTGCTGCCGCACAGAACAGATATGACTTGTTCGTGCCGCTTTCGCGCTGGGGCGACCGTGTCGACGTCGTCACGAATTTCAAGAGCGGCGATGCCGGCGACAGTCTCAACATCGCGATTGCCGAAGGATTGTCCGGCACGTTGCTGGCGTGCGCGGTCGGCTCCGACACGCTGATCTATTTTGCGGAGCAGGGCACGCAGCGCTTGGCCGATGCACGGCTGCTGTTGCGGCTGGACAACGTCTCGCCGACCAGCCTCACCAGCGTCAATTTTGCCGGCGCCGCGTTCACGGTGGTTGCCAACCAGATATTGACCGCGAGCGGCGCTACCCCGCTTCAGGGCGGTTGGGGCGACGACACGATTAACGGCGACAACGCGGCCAACACGCTGTCAGGCGGGGCCGGCAACGACACATTCGCGGATGCCCGTGACGGCAACGACATTCTGACCGGCGGGACCGGCAACGACTGGTTGCGTGGCGGCGGCGGCAACGACACCTATGTGTTCAACCGCGGTGACGGCCAAGACATTATCAGCGATTGGGGTTCCGGGACCGACACCATCCAGTTCGGTGCCGGCATTACGGCTGCCGATGTCGTGGTGACGCAGGGCAGTAACGGCCAGGACCTCGTCATCGCCATCGCAGGGACCGACGACAGGATCACGGTTCAGCGGAGCCTCGATGCCGACTGGACTCGAGTAGAGCAGCTGCGCTTTGCCGACGGCAGCACGCTCAGCTATACCCAGATGGTCGACCGGTCGCTGACGCCGACGGTCGGCAATGACACGTTCGCCGGAGACCAGTTTGCCAATACGCTGTCGGGCGGCGTCGGCAACGACACCATCTCGGATGCCCGCGACGGCGACGATACCCTGATCGGCGGGGCCGGTAACGATTGGCTGCGCGGCGGCAACGGCAACGACACCTACATCTTCAATCGCGGTGATGGTCAGGACGTTATCAGCGACTGGAATTATGGGAATGACGTCATCCAGTTCGGCGCCGGCATCACGGCCGCGGATGTGGTGGTGACGCAAGGCAATAGCGGCCAGGACCTCATCATTGCCCTCGCGGGAACCGAAGACAGGATCACTGTCCAGCGAAGCATCGATACCGACTGGAGTCGGATCGAACTGGTGCGCTTCAGCGACGGCAGCACGCTCAGCTATGCGCAGCTGCTCGATCGTTCGCTGGCACCGACCACCGGCGACGACACCTTTGCCGGCGACCAGTCCGCCAATACGATATCGGGCGGCGCCGGCAACGATACGATCCTCGATGGCCGCGACGGCGACGATATCCTGATCGGCGGCACTGGCAACGACTGGCTGCGTGGTGGCAACGGCAACGATACCTATGTGTTCAACCGGGGCGACGGCCAGGACATCATCAGCGATTGGAACTCCGGCAACGACACGATTCTGTTCGGGGCCGGAATCACCGCCGCCGACCTCTCGCTGACGCGCGCCAGCAACGGCCAGGATCTGATCATTGCCATTATCGGAACCGAGGACCGGATCACCATCCAGCGGGATATCGACACCGACTGGAGCCGGATCGAGCAGCTGCGCTTCGCCGACGGCAGCACGCTCAACTATGCCGACATGCTCGCGCTGGCGGACGCCAACGACCGCAGCGGCCTCACTCAGATCGGAGCGGCATCCACCAACGGCATCGTCGGGACCGATGCTGCCGAACTCCTCAATGCGTCCGCCTATGCGACTGGCGCCATATTGGATGGTCGCGGCGGCTACGATCAGCTGACGGGCAGCGCCTATGACGACGCCCTGACCGGTGGTACCGGCAACGATTCGCTGACGGGCGGCGCCGGCGCGGACACCTACCGGTTCTCCGCGGGCTTCGGTCAGGACACGATTCAGGAATCGACGTCGAACGGCAGCAACAACATCATCGTGTTCGATGCCTCGCTCTCGATCGATGATTTCGTGCTGGAAGCCTACGTCTCGACCGACGGCAACGGCAATTCCGATTTCGGTCAGGCCCGGCTGCGCTTCGCCGGCACCGACGACCGGATCACGATCGCCGACCTCGACACGATCCAGCAGATCCGCTTCGCCGCCGGCACCGTGCTCGACCGCCAGCAGATGCTGGCCCGCGTTGTCGATCTCTACGGCAACGATAGATCCATCTCCCCGTCGGATATCCCGATTCCGAATCCGCTGAGCGGATCGGCGAAGGACGACCTGCTCGAAGGCCGTGGCACCGACGATACCCTGCTCGGCGGCGCGGGTAACGATCGCCTCGACGGAGGCGACGGCACCGACATCCTGAGCGGTGAGACCGGCAACGACGCCCTGTCCGGTGGCGCTGGAGCCGACGTCTATCGGTTCTCGGCGGGTTTTGGCCACGACAGGATCGACACAGGCGACACCGGGCTCGACTGGATCGAGTTCGATTCCAGCCTGACGCCAGCCGACATCGAGCTGCTGCGTCCCTATGACCGGTATGAGGGCGGTGGCCTCACCGACGACCTGCTCGTGCACGTGAAGGGCACCGAGGACGTCATCGAAGTCCGCTATACCCTGGGCGAGGATCCTTACCAGAGCATTGCCGGCATTCGCTTCGCGGATGGAACGACCTGGACGCTGGCCGACATCGTCAACGCCGCGGCGCCGACGCCGGGCATCAACGTGCAAGGCGCCATCTCGGACGACACGCTGACCGGCACGGCGCACAACGATTCCCTCAATGGCGGTGGCGGCAACGATACGTTGACCGGCGGTGCCGGCGACGATTTCCTCTGGGGCGCGGAAGGCGACGACATCTTCGATGGCGGCGGAGGCAGCGATGCCCTGATCGGCGATTCCGGCTCGGACCTTTATCGCTTCTCCAACGGTTTCGGCAACGATTTCATCGATGATTTCCGTGACGCCGGCGCGACCAATGCGATCGTCTTCGATTCGACCATCGCGGTCTCCGACATTGCCGTCTACTTCTCGCAGTACGGCGACCTGATCCTGAGATCCGTCAACTCGGACGATTCCATCACGATCGGCAGCGCCTATGCCGATGAAACCGCCGGTGTCGATGAAGTCCGTTTCGACGACGGGACGATCTGGACCCGCGACCAGCTCGTTGCGGCTGCAATGGCCCTGCCGGGCAGCGCGATCCAGGGGGATGCGACCGATCAGACGCTGACAGGCACCGCCTTCGACGACAGCATCGACGGTGATGCCGGAAACGAAACCATCATCGGCGGTGCGGGCAACGATATCCTGTACGGTGGAGACGGCGCCGACATCCTGATCGGCGGCGCCGGCCACGACGAGCTGGACGGGGGATACGGTAACGACATCTATCAATTCTCGGCAGGATTCGGCTCGGACACGGTTTACGTCACGCCGTACTATGCGGACGACACCGATATCATCGAATTCGACGCGACGATTGCCGCTGCGGATGTTCATCTCACTTTCGAAGGAGATGGATACCCGCCGAGCATGTTGTTGACGATCGACGGCAGCACCGACCAGATCATGCTGAACGGGCTGCACGAGTCCACCGAGATCCATTTCGCGGACGGCACGATCTGGACTTATGACGACATGGCCTCGCTCGCCGCGCCGTGGCTGGGCGTCAACCTGCAGGGCGACCAGGGCACCGACGTTCTCGGGACCAGCGGCTGGGACAAGCTCGAGGCCAACGACGGTGTCGCATCTACCATCATTGGCTTTGCCGGCGACGACATCCTCAACGGCTCCACCGGCGACGACATCCTCGTCGGCGGCACCGGCGACGACCAGATGCAGGGCAACCAGGGAGCCGACACCTACCGCTTCTCGGCCGGATTCGGCCAGGACGAGATCTACGAGTGGGGTTCCGAGGTCAACCACATCGTCTTCGACTCTTCGATCTCGTCCGGCGACATCATCATCGAGCACGAGGCCGGCTATAACGGCGACATCACCTATGCCGACGTGATCCTGCGCGTCGCGGGCACCGAACACCGTATCACATGGGGCGGCGGCTTCGGCTCCGGCGATTTCGACATCCGGTTTGCCGACGGCACGGTCTGGAATTCCGACGATATCAGGGCGCGCTGGAGCTCGATCGAGCATCCCTATCAAGGCGGCACCCCGATGGTCGGAGGCGCCACCAACGACAGCATCTACGGCTCGACCGTCGCCGACGTCATCGAAGGCGGCGGCGGCAACGACTATCTGGACAGCAATTCCGGTGGCGACATCCTGGTCGGAGGAACCGGGTCCGATCGGCTGTATGGCGGTCTCGGCAGCGATACCTATCGCTTCTCTGCCGGCTTTGGCGAGGACTGGATCAACGACTCCGAGAACGGCTCGGACGTCAACGTCATCGAGTTCGACGCGACGATCGACCCGGCGCAGGTCAGCGTCCTGTCTGACGCCTCCGATCTCCAGGGCAATTACTATCTGTCCATTGCCGGCACCGAGGATCGCGTCTGGGTCTCGCGCTACGGCCACGACGCCGTGATCTCGCAAGTCCGTTTCGCCAATGGCACGGTATGGAGCGCCGCCGATATCGAGGCGCGCCTGACCTATTCGAACCGGCCGACGCTGGTGAGTTCGGCTGGTGGCGCACAGATGGTCGGTACCGCCGGCAGCGACACCCTGACCGGCACGGCCGCCGCGGACGACATCAACGGCGGTGGATCGGTCCAATGGCGGCCGGTCGGTCCCAACCTCATCGTCAACGGCAGCTTCGAGCAGCTTGCCGCGGATGCCAGCCCGCAAAGCTGGGGCTACTCGGCAACGACGTTGCCGGGCTGGAGCCGGATCAACAGCACGCAGCCGGCGACGACGCTCGGCATCGAGCAGATCACCTCCGGCTACAATGGCGTCGCCGCAACCAATGGCAATTACTGGCTCGATCTCGACGGGGCAGGCACCGGCGGCAGCAATGTGCAGATCGCCCAGGACGTGACCGGACTCACCGAGGGCGAGACGTTCCTGGTGCAGTTCGACCATGCCAACCGCACCTGGGACTGGAACGGCTCGTTCGACGTGCTGTGGAACGGCACGGTGGTCGCGAGCTTCAACAATACCGGCACGGCGATGGTGCGCTCCAGCGTGCTGGTGACGGCAGCCGCCGGCACCAACCAGCTCAGCTTCCGCGGCACCGGCAACCAGGACGGCGTCGGCGCCTCCCTCGACAATGTGAGCCTGACGCGTGCGGAAGCCGTCCCGAGCTCGGCGGTCGGCAACGACGTCCTGTCCGGCCTCGACGGCAACGATCTCGTCCAGGGCGGTGCCGGAGACGATGTCATCTCCGGCGGCAACGGCAACGACACGCTCAATGGCAATGGCGGCAACGACACCATCAACGGCGATGCCGGCATCGACATCCTGATCGGCGGCAAGGGCAACGACAACCTGGTCGACGGCCAGGGCAACGACGTCTATCGCTTCGCGGCAGGCGATGGTCAGGACATCATCACCGACGCAAATGGAATCGACCAGATCGAATTCGGCGCCGGCATCGATCCGGCAGACGTCAGGGTCGCACTGGCCGGCAATTCCTCGACGCTCGTCGTCACATTCGGCAACAGCGACGACCGCATCACCATCAACAACGGCTCGGTCACCGACGGCAGGGCCATCGAGAAGTTCATCTTCGCCAACGGCACCGTTTGGAGCTTCGCCGACATCGCGGCGCGATGGAAGACGCCGACCGCGGGCGCCGACATCATTCTCGGCACCACCAACGGCGAGACCCTCGCGGGCGGCGCGGGCAACGACAGCCTGATCGCCTTCGGCGCGGCCACGCTGCTCGGCGAAGCCGGCGATGACACCCTGACCGGCGCGAACGGCGCCGATATCCTGGTCGGCGGCACCGGCAACGACACGCTGCTTGGCGGGCAAGGCGACGACGTCTACCGCTGGGGCCGCGGCGACGGCAGCGACACGCTCACCGACACCGGCGGGATCGATCGCGTCGAGATCGGCGCCGGCGTCGCGCCCGGCGACGTCAAGGTCACCTCGCTCGACGGGCGCAGCCTCGTCCTGCGGATTCGCGACACCGGCGAAGAGCTCAAGCTCACCGATGTGATCGCGAATGCGAGCAATTTGATCGAGAGCATCGCCTTCGCCGACGGCACCGTCTGGACGATGAACGATCTGAGGGATCAGTCGTATATCGGCGAGGATGGCGCCGACACCATGGTCGGCAGCAGCGACGCCAACCGCCTCGATGGGCGCGGCGGCAGCGACAATCTCTCCGGCCTCGGCGGCAACGACGTGCTGCTCGGCGGCGGCGGTGACGACACGCTCAATGGTGGGACGGGAGACGACGGTCTGGTCGGCGGTCTCGGCAACGATGCGCTGTCGGGCGGAGCCGGTGCCGATACCTACGTGTTCGCGGCCGGTGACGGCAACGACACGATCACCGAAGGCGGCGATGCCACGAACGATACGGTGCGGATCGAAGGCTATGGCCTGTCGCAGATCCGCTTCGGCGCGCTCGGTCAGGACCTGATCATCCGCTTCGCGGGGAGCGCCGATCGCATCATCGTCCGCAACGGTCTCGGCAGCAGCGCAAACGATCTTGTCGATGCCTTCGAGATCGCGGCCGACGGAATGACGTTGTCGCTTGCCGACGTGCGTGGCCGCCTGGTCGAGGACGTCGCCGTCACGGGCGAGTTCCTGGCCGGGAGTGCCGCCGATGACGTGCTGACCGGCGGTACGGGCGACGATTATCTGAAAGGCGGCGAGGGGGCCGACATCCTGTCCGGCGGTGCCGGCAACGATCAGTTCGGCGACATCTCCGCCGACGGTTCGGTCGACAGGCTGACCGGCGGCGCCGGTCGCGACACCTATTACTATCTGCCGGTGCGGCAGGGTGCGTCGCCCATCGTCGCCGACGTCATCACCGACTTCCAGGCGGGCGCCGGCGGCGACGTCATCCGCCTGATGACTAGCAATCCGAATCCGTTCGAGGGCGGCAGCATCTTCCTGGCGCAATCGGGCAGCGATGCGCTGGTCATGATGCGGGCAGGTTCAGGGCCTGACCAGGAGCTGGTGCGCCTGCTCGGCGTCGATGTTGCCACGCTGACCTCGGCCAATTTCGACGGCGTCCCGATCGCGATCGACAATTCGATCAGCATCAATGACGACGATGCCGGCCACGTCCTCAACGGCAGCGCCCTCGATGACCGCATTTACGGCAATGGCGGCAACGACGTCATCAATGGCTTCGGCGGCAACGACCGGCTGGCCGGCGGCGCCGACAACGACGTGATCGACGGCGGCCTCGGCAACGACCTGATCGCTGGCCAGGAAGGCAACGACGTCATGGTCGGCGGCGGCGGCAGCGACATCATGTCGGGCGGCTCGGGCGATGACGTCATCAGCGGTTACGGCGACGGCAGCTTCGCCACCGACACGGATGTGTTCGAAGGTGGCCAGGGCGACGATCAGCTGTCCGGCGGCATCGGCACGGACGTCTACCGCTTCGCGCGCGGCGACGGCCGCGACACCATCGCCGATCTCGACGGCAGCGATCGCCTGGAATTCGCTGCTGGAATCGCAGCCGCCGATGTCGGCGTCGTGCAAATCGGCCGCGACGTCGAATTGCGGATCAACAACGAAGGCGGCCGGGTGCGCGTCATCGGCGCGCTCGACGGCGCCAGCGCCATCGAGACGATCGCCTTTGCCGACGGCACCACGTGGACCTGGAACGACGTGCTGACCCGTTCCCTGCAGGGATCGAGCGGCGACGACGTGCTTGCGGTTCCCGCGAGCTTCCAGGGCGATCTCGTCACCCTCGACGGCAAGGCGGGCAATGACACGCTGAAAGGCAGCGCGGGGGCCGATACGTTGATCGGCGGCACCGGCAACGATGTGCTGCAGGGTGCAGGCGGCGACGACACCTATGTGTTCGCCCGCGGCGACGGCCAGGACGTCATCCTCGACACGTCAGGGATCAACACGTTGAGCTTCGCGGCCGGTATCCTGTCGACCGATATCCGCGTCGTGCGCGGCGCCACCAATCTGGTGCTCGAAATCATCGGCACCGGTGATCGGGTCGATTTCGGCGCTCCGGCGACGGCGGACATGGGCGTCTCGCGCGTCACCTTCGCCGATGACACGGTCTGGACCGCGTCGACCCTGATCGCGCTCGCCCGTACCGCGACCGACGGCGACGACGTCATTCGCGCAGACGATCTCGATAATTCGCTGGCCGGCGGCGCCGGCGATGACCGACTGATCGGCAATGGCGGGGCTGACGACCTCGACGGCGGCACCGGAAACGATCGCCTCGAAGGCGGCACCGGCGACGACACCTACCGGTTCGCAGCCCATGGCGGCCACGACCGCATCGCCGACGCCGCCGGTAATGACACGCTGCTGCTGGCGGCGGATATCGCGCCTGACGACATCACCGTCTCGCAGAGCGAGGATGGCGCCAACTTCACGCTGATCGTCAAGTCGACCGGCGCGCGCGTCACCATCGAGGGCGCGCTCGGCGCAGGCGGCATCGAGACGATCCGCTTTGCCGACGGCACGGTGTGGGGAACGTCTGATCTGATCGCGCGCGCGCCGAGCTTCGCCGACGACGCGCTGACCGGCGATGCCGGCAGCAACGTCATGATCGGCGGTCTCGGCAACGATCATCTGTCCGGTGCTGCCGGCAACGACACCTACAGCTTTGCCCGCGGCGACGGCAGCGACGTCATCAACGACAAGGCCTCGTCCGCGGCCGATCGGCTCGAGATCAGCGGCTACACCGCGGCCGAGATCAGCTTCCACCGCATCGCCGCCGACAGCGACGATGTCGCGATCCGCTTTGCCGGGACCACCGACCAGATCGTCATCGTCGATGCGCTCGGCGCCAACTCCGCCGGGGTCGAGACGATCGCGCTCGCCGACGGCACGCAGTACACCGTCGCCGATATGAAGCTCGCGATCCTCGCCAGCCTCACCACCGACGGCAACGACATCATCATCGGCACCGACGGCGCCGACACGCTGATGGGCGGCAAGGGCAACGACCTGATCGACGGCGGTTACGGCAACGATACCTATCTCTATCGCCGCGGCGACGGCGACGACCGGATCAACGCGGTCGGCAAGGGTACCGACGTCCTGAGCCTGACCGACTACAACGTCGCAGGCGTCGTCTCCGCCGTTCGCGCCGGCCCTGACAGCAACGATCTCGTGCTCTCGTTCTCGGGCGCGGGCGATCGTGTGGTGCTGATCGACGCCCTCAGTCCGTCGAACAATCCGTCGTTCGGCCTGTCGATCCGTTTCGCCGACGGCACGGTCTGGAACCGCGACGCGATGCGGGTCCGCGCGCTGTCGGATATCGACGGCACCGGCAACGACAATGTCTACGGCTTCGACGGCAACGACACCTTCGCCGCGCGGGCGGGCAACGATCTGCTCTCGGGCGCTGCCGGCGACGATCTCTATCTGTTCGGGCGCGGGGCCGGCAACGACACGGTCGTCGATTCCGGAACCAATGGCACCGACCGCGTCCAGATCGCGGACTTCGCCTCGACGGAAGCCCAGGTCGAGCAGCTCTATCGTGGATCGGATGCCGTCGTCATCCGCTTCACCGGCAACAGCGCCGACAGCCTCACCGTGTTCGATGCGCTCTCGACCGATGCCAAGGGCATCGAGAGCTACGTCTTCGCCGACGGCGTGACCTGGACCAAGGAGACGCTGCGGGAGCTGCTGGGCAACCGCGCCCCGACGGCCCTGGGTGACGGCTTCTTCTCGGTCACCACCGGCGTCGAGCTCGTCATCAAGGCGACCGATCTGCTGCGCAACGATTTCGACGCGGACGGCGATGCGCTGACGATCGTCGGCGTCGATGCTGGCGATTCCGGCGTTGCCACGATCGATAGCCAGGGCAACATCCACTACACCGCGACCAACGGCTATTACGGCTCCGCCTCGATCAGCTATACGATTTCAGACGGCCACAACGGCTTCGCCACGGCCTCGATCGATCTCAAGGTGCGTCCGGTCGCAACGGCCTATCCGGACACGGGCTTCACTGTCGCGGAGGATGGCTCGCTGGTGATCCGCGTCGAGCGGCTCTTGGCCAACGACCTCGACGGCGACCGCATGATCGTCGGCCAGGTCTATCAGGCCGTCAACGGTACGGTCGCGTTGGCGAGCGACGGCAACATCACCTTCACGCCGAACGCCGATTTCAACGGCATCGCCGAATTCAGCTACGTGGCGAACACGCCCGAAGGAGGCCGGGCCGAAGCCAAGGTGACGATCCAGGTCACCGCGGTCAACGATGCGCCGGTCGCGCATGACGATACGGTCGATGCGACGCCCGAAAGCACGGGCTTCACCCTCGATCCGGCCACGCTCAGCGTCAACGACACCGATATCGACCACGACGGGCTCACGGTGCAGTCGGTGATCTCCAACGCCGATGTCACCGTCACGATCGGCGACGATGGCCTAATCCATGTGACCCCCCGCGCCTATTTCTGGGGCAACGCCCACTTCGACTACGTCGTCGCGGACCCGAGCGGGGCGACCTCGACAGGCCGGGTCAATTTCACCGTCACCCCCGTGAATGATCCGCCGGAGCTGCACGACGATCGCTTCGAGACGACCGACAACGGCGATCCGATCCGCGAGGACAATCCGATCGTGGTCGGGGCCGATCGGCTGCTCGCCAACGATATCGAGCACGACGGCGAGACGATGACGGTCACCGCCGTCCGCAACAGCCATGGCGGCAACGCCGTGCTGCTCGAGAACAACACCGTCCTGTTCACGCCCGCGGCCAATTTCAACGGCGATGCCTGGTTCGAATATCAGGTTGACGACGGCCACGGCGGTATCGCCTGGGCTCGCGCCACGTTGGCCTATCAGCCGGTCAACGACCTGCCGGATGCCCGCAACGACAGCTACACCGACCAAGCCCTGCCGATCCTGCGCGGCACGGAAGACCACGCGATCGAGATCCCGATCATCGAGCTGCT
Source organism: Bradyrhizobium sp. WBOS08 (assembly GCF_024585125.1). Taxonomy (NCBI): domain Bacteria; kingdom Pseudomonadati; phylum Pseudomonadota; class Alphaproteobacteria; order Hyphomicrobiales; family Nitrobacteraceae; genus Bradyrhizobium; species Bradyrhizobium sp. WBOS08. The sequence goes on from NZ_CP028988.1 coordinate 3,985,883, forward strand.
CAAGAACGACGGCGATATCGAAGGTTTCGCGGTTCAGTTCGAGAGCGCCGGCAACGCGGTGCATGGCGACATCGAAGTCACCGACCACGGCACGATCATCTTCACGCCGGATGCCGACTTCTGGGGTGAGGCGACTTTCAGCTACCTCGTCCGCGACAATGAAGGCGCGGTCGACGGCGCCACCGTCACGATGTGGTTCGACAACGTCGGCGACGCCCCGCCGGTCGCGCATCGCGACGTGATCTACGTGAACGAGGACATCCCCACCGTCATTCCGATCGCGTCGCTGCTCGCCAACGACACGGATCTGGATCGCGATCCGCTCCGCTTCCTGGGCTGGCGGCTGTCGACGACCGCGGATGCGCTGGTGTTCGGCGGCGATGCCGGCCAGAAGCTGAACGGCACGATCGAGTTCGACGCCGATGGCAATCTGGTGTTCACGCCGAACCGGGATGCGAGCCAGGGCTCTGGCTTCGTCTACGGGGTGACCGACGATGCCGACGGTTCGGCGGAGGGCTATGTCGACATCGTCATCGTTCCCACCAACGACGATCCGACTGTCGGCCAGGACGAAGGATTCGTCACGCCGCTCGACGCGCCGCTGGTGCTGCGCGTCACGGATCTGTTGAAGAACGACTACGACATCGAGCAGGCCGACCATGACGGCGACGGCGTGATCGATGACGATCTCGACAACCCGAACCGTGCCCGCCCGACCTTCGTCGGCGTCGATGGCGTCTACGACGCGGATGCGCTTGCGCTCGGCCAGCGCGTACCGCGCGGCACGGCCGAGCTGGTCGAATGGAACGGCGGGACGTTCATCGTCGTACGCTTCCCGGCCGGCTTTACCGGCCAGGTCGCGGTCGAGTACCGCATTGCCGACGCCGATGGCGCGACCGACACCGGCTTTGCGATGGCGTCGGTGGCCGACAGCTATAACGGCCTGCTGCGCGGCACGGCGAAGGCCGACTACCTCGTCGGCACCGAGGGCGCGGATCTGATCCAGGCGCTCGGCGGCAACGACTTCGTGCTGGGCGGCGGCGGCAACGACCGGATCGAGGCCGGCAATGGCGACGATCAGATCGATGCAGGCGCCGGCGACGACTGGATCGACGCCGGCGATGGCGCCGACCGCATCACGGGCGGCGACGGCTATGATACCGTCAGCTTCGAGAACTCCGATTTCCTCGTGCGCGCCGACCTCGAATCGCGCGTCGGCCAGGGCGGCTACGCGCAAGGCGACACCTATATCGGCATCGAGGCGCTGATCGGCTCGCAATATGCCGATCAGCTCGGCGGCGATGCCGGCGACAACCGGCTCGAAGGCCGCGACGGCAACGACCTCCTCGAGGGGCGCGGCGGCAACGACGTCCTGCTGGGCGGCGCGGGCGACGACGTCCTGAACGGCGGAGCAGGGGCCGACATGCTCGACGGCGGCCTTGGCAGCAACACGGCCGATTACAGCTTCGGCGCCACCGGTGTGTCGATCTCGCTGGCATCAGGCACGGCCCATGGCGGCGATGCCGAAGGCGATGTTCTGACCAACATCCAGAACCTGACCGGTAGCGATGCCGACGACACGCTGGAAGGCGATGTACTCGCCAACATCCTGTCGGGAGGTCGCGGCAACGATATTCTGGTCGGTAATGCCGGCGACGACACCCTGATCGGCGGCCGTGGCGCCGACCAGTTGACCGGCGGCGAGGGCATCGATACGGCCGACTACACGCTGTCGACCGAAGGGGTCACCGTCGACATGGCCGACGGTGCGGCCGGCGGCGGCGATGCGCTCGGCGATACCTTCTCCGGGATCGAGATCATTCAGGGCTCGTATCAGGACGATACGATCAGAGGCGACGCCGGCGACAACCGCATCCGCGGCGGACGCGGCGCCGATGTCATCGATGGACGCGGCGGCTTCGACATCGCCGATTACAGCAAGGCCGACGAGGGCGTCGCGGTCAATCTGGCGGCCGGCCTCGGCACCGCCGGCGAAGCGGCCGGCGACCAGCTCACCTCGATCGAGATGCTGGTCGGCTCGCTTTGGAACGACCAGTTCACCGGCAGCGCCGGCGACGACCGGTTCCAGGGACTTCGCGGCGATGACGCCATCGGCGGCGGGGCCGGCTCGGATACCTATGTGTTCGGCTTCGACGACGGCCAGGACGTCATCACCGAGCAGGGCGCGGAGACCGACACCGACCGCCTGGTGCTGTCGTCGGCGATCGCGCCGAAGGACTTGTCCGTCGTCCGCGAGGGCAATGACCTCCTCCTCGAATTCGAGCGGCAGGATGGCTTCCTGATCGACACCGTGCGCGTCACCGACCACTTCGTCGGGGCCGAGAGCGGCATCGAGGAGATCGTGTTCGCCAACGGCACGGTCTGGACCCGCGACCGGATCGATCAACTGCAGCAGCTCGGGCGCTTCAATGCAGCCGACGACATCGTGCATCTCGGCGTCGAGGACGAGCCGGTCGTGATCGACCCGGCGACTCTGTTCGCCAACGACGCCGACAGCGCAGTCAACCTGACGCTCGCCGGCGTCGGCAATGCCGTGAACGGCACGGTGCGTGTCCGCGAGGACGGACAGATCGAATTCCTCGGCGCGCCGAACTACAACGGCGATGCCTTCTTCAGTTACACCGTGCGCGACCAGTTCGGCCGCGAATCCACCGCGCGGGTCGAGGTCGATCTCGCGGCGATCAACGACGCGCCGACGGCGGTGGATGATGCGCTGGTCTACGCCGTCGAGGACCAGATCCTGCGGATCCGGATCGATACCCTGCTCGCCAACGATTTCGACATCGATGGCGACGCCGATTTGGAAGAGTTGCACATCGTTTCGATCGCGCCGCTGACCAACGCGTCCGGACAGGCGATCGACAGTTACAAGGATCCCGACTACCGCTTCGAGGGCAGCAACGTCACCGCGCAGCTGGATGGCGACTACATCCAGTTCAAGCTGCGTCCGGACTATTTCGGTGCGGCAGGCTTCGTCTACACGCTGGCCGACGCCAGCGGCGCGACCTCGACCGCCAGGGTCGAGATCTCGATCTCGCCGGTCAACGACGCGCCGCGTGATCGCGACACCTATCGCTGGATCCGTCTCGGCCAGGATACCACCGTTACGGTCGCCGACCTCTTGGCCAACACCTACGACATCGAGGGCGACAGTTTCACCTTCGTCGGCCTGCATGGCGGTCTCGACGACAACCCCGCCAACAATGGCAGCCTGGTGTTCGACCAGGCGACCGGCACCATCACCTTCACGCCGGCCTCGCTCGGCCCGGCAAGCATCGAATATGACGTGATCGACGCGCGCGGCGCGGCGGCGACCCTGACCTACGACTTCAAGGTCAAGCCGCTCAACGACGCGCCGAAGGCCTACAACGACTATGGCTCCCGGACGCTCGAGGACCAGATCCTCCTGATCGACCCGGCGACGATCCTGGCCAACGACACCGACGAGAACGGCGATACGCTGGTGCTCGACAGCATCGCCCGGTTCGCCGACGGCGGTAAGGTCCGCCTGCGCGACGACGGCATGATCGAGTTCCGGCCGACGCCGGATTACAACGGCGCCGCCGGCTTCCAGTACACGATCAGCGACGGCCGTGGCGGCACTTCGTCCGCCTATGTCGCGATCACGGTGCTGCCGCGCAACGAAGCTCCGATTCTGCGCAACGACTATGTCAGCGGCCTGGAAGACGGTCCGCTGTTCGTGATCCCCGCCGAGGCGTTCGGCAACGATATCGACGCTGACGGCGACGTGCTGTTCTTCAAGCGCTCGCCCGTGCTCGGCGTGATCGATCACCGCTATCTGTCGGACGGTTACGAGGTCAGCGCGGCCCTGGCCGACGGCTCGGCGCTGCCGGCCTGGCTGCAGTTCGATCCCGCCACCATGCGGTTTGCGGGATCGCCGCCGGCCGGAATGGACCCGCTCTCCGTCGACGTCTGGGTGCGCGATCCCTCGAACGGACGGATCTTCAACACGCGGTTCGAGCTGACGGAAGGCGATATTTCGGGCGGCTTCGATGCCAGGACCGATGTCCTCGAGGGCTACGAGATCCGTTCCGCCTTCGCGGTCGACTACGAATTCGATGCGTCCGATCTCGATGCGGGCACGACCGTCACGGCCGGGCTTGCCGATGGCTCCGTGCTGCCGTCCTGGCTCAGCTTCAACGCCCAGACGCTGCAGTTCACGGGCACGCCACCGGAAGGGACGACGGATCCGATCAGCGTTCAGCTCACCTTTACTTATACCGCAGCAGGCGGCGGCGATCCGACGACCTTCACCGACAGCATGATGCTGGATCCGGCCGCGCTGCCGGCCGGCGTCAGCTATGACAGCCAGATCGCGCTGCTCGACACCAAGGGCGGGACGGTTTCGGCCTCGATCATCGGCGGCCGCCCGTTGCCGGATTGGCTGGCCTTCGACGCAGCGACGCGCACGGTCGGCCTCAGCGGCTTCGCGGTGGATGCGGATGCCCAGCTGGCGCGCCTGCAGGTCGTGTTCACGCCGCCGCCGCGCGTGCTTCCCGACGGGACCTACGCCTCGAGCAATCGCGGCTTCACGCTGGAATTCGTCGTCGATCCGCACGGCGATCTCGCGAGCCAGATGACGGCGATCAACCAGGCGCTGGAGGGCGATTCCTATTTCGCGGGCCAAGGCCTGTTCGCGATCGACCTGAAGGGTGCCGGTGCGATCACCGCGACGCGCGAGAGCGGGGCGCCGCTGCCGGACTGGCTGAGCTTCGACCCCGCCACCTTCACCTTCTCCGGCATGCCGCCGGCCAACTGGGTCGGCGCGGTGCCGGTCCGCCTCGATATCGCCGCGGGCAACGGCCATCCGGCGATGTCGATCATCACCGAAGCCGTGGTCGACGATACCTTCAAGATTGTGCCGTTCCCGGCCTCCACCGTCGTCTCGCCCGAGCAGATCAACCTCCTGGTTCCGACCGACTTCAACGGCACGGTCGTGCTGAGCTACGACGGCACCGACGAGAAGGGTGGCGTCTCCGGCAATCCGGCGCTGATCTTCTATGACGTGAAGCCGACGCGCGAGTGGCCGGACGCAGCGGTCGACAATCTGACGGGACGCGAGGGCCAGTCCACGCGCTTCGCGGTGACCGATCTGCTGCGCAACGACTTCGATCGCGACCGCGATGCGTTGCGGATTCTGTCGCTGGGCCAGCCGGCGGGCGCCTCGCTCGTCGTCGAGCTCGCCCATGCCAGCATCGCGCCGCCGGCCGGGCTCGGCCAGCTCGATGGCGCGGTCTGGAGCGCGACGCTCGCGGACGGCTCGGCGCTGCCGAGCTGGCTCACCATCGACAGCGCGACCGGCGCGCTCTCGGGCGACGTGCCGCTGGCGTTCGCCTCGAACCTCGACATCCGCTTCACGCGGACGCTCGGTGGCGACAGCCAGAGCGCAACGCTGACCCAGCACTTCGACGGCAATGCCGGAGCCTATGCCGTCTATACGCCGGCGGACGCCTTCTCCGGCGATGACGGCTTCAGCTATGTCGTGACCGACGATCGCGAAGGCCCGTCCACCGGCTCGGCCATCGTGCATGTCGCCGCCGTCAACGATCCGCCGACCACGGTCGAGGATACGGTCGCGGCGATCGAGGACACGCCGCTGCTGATCGACCCGGCGACGCTGCTCGCCAACGACTACGACGTCGACAACAACCCGATCCGCTTCGTCGGCGTCGCCAACGCCACGCATGGCACCGTCAGCTTCGACGGCACTCACATCGTGTTCACGCCCGACCACAATTTCGAGGGTGTCGCCTCGTTCGAGTACATCGTGACCGACGACACCAATGGCTCGAGCACGGGCAAGGTCAAGGTCAACGTCGCCTCGACCAACCGCGCGCCGATCGCTGCGACCGACGTGTTCGCGACCGACGAGGACACGCCGTTCGAGTTCACCACCGCCGACCTGCTCGGCAACGACAGTGATGCCGACGGCGACACCATCACCTTCCAGTCGCTGTCGCGCAGCGCCGGCAACGGCCGCATCGTAGAGCTGCCCGACGGACGATGGCAGTTCGTGCCGAACGAGAACATCAGCGGCGCGGTCAGTTTCAGCTACACGATCTCCGACGGACGCAGGACCTCGACCGGGACCGTGACCTTCAATGTCGCGGCCGTGAACGATGCGCCGATCGCCAATCCGGACGGAGCGGGGACGGCCAACGATCCCCAGGGTGTGTTCAGGACGACCCAGGACCAGGCGATCACGATCGACTTTGCCGCGCTGATCGCCAACGACCGTGACGTCGAAGGCGACAGCTTCGAAATCGTCGAGGTGTTCGACGGCGACCAGGGCACGGTGGTTCGCGTCGGCTCGACCGCCGTCTTCACGCCGAACGCCGGCTATATCGGCGATGCCGGCTTCCACTATCGTGTCACCGACAGTCATGGCGTCTCGAGCGTCGGCTTCGTGACGCTGCTGGTCGCGCCCGACGTGCCGCTGCCGATTCCGGTGTCGGATGCCGGCTTCGAGGTGCTCGAAGACGATTTCATCGACATCGATCCCGCCGCGCTGATGGCGAACGACGTCACGCCCGAGGGATCGACCCTGATCTTCGTCGGGCTCGAGGGCGCCGAGCTGCTCGCGAACGGCAAGTATCGCGTCACGCCGGCCGGCGACTTCAACGGCGAATTGGTGCTGCGTTACTCCGTCAAGAACGAGCAGGATTTCGCGGTCTCGACCACCGTCACCATCAACGTGCTGCCGGTCGCCGACGCCCCGGTCGCGCGCCCCGATACGCTGGACGTGCGCGAGGACTCGCCGCTGACACTGTTCGCGAGCCAGCTTCTGGCCAACGACAGCGATGCCGACCGGCAGGCGTTCGTGCTCACCCGGGTCGTCGCAACATCGGGTGTCACGGTCACCGATCTCGGCTTCGGCCAGCTCCAGATCACGCCGAACGTCGATTTCAACGGGCCGGCGTGGTTCGATTACGAGATCGAGGATTCGACCGGCCTGACTGCGACGACGCGGGTCAATATCAGCGTGGCGGCGGTCAACGACGCCCCCGTCATCTCCGCGGTTCCCGTGCTCAAGGGAATCGAGGATCGGCACTTCAGCGTGGTCTTGCCGGCCGGCTTCGTCAGCGACGTCGATGGTGACGCGCTGCTGGTCGAGATCCGGGGCAAGGACGGCGCGGCGCTGCCGGCATGGCTCACATATGATGCGCAGACGCGGCTGCTGAGCGGTGATCCGCCCGCCAATTTCAATGGCATGATCCAGCTCGAGATCGCGGCGTCTGACGGCACCGCGCAGACCGTGCGGGAGCTGCTGGTGTCGATCGCTCCGGCCAATGATGCGCCGGTCCTGTCGGTGCCGCTGGCCGACGTCTCCTCGTCCGAGGACGCGCCACTCTCGATCGCGATCCCGGCCGGCAGCTTCACGGACCCCAATGGCGATCCGCTGACCTATTCGGCGACGCTCGCCGACGGCAGCGCGCTGCCGTCCTGGCTCGGCTTCGACGGCGCGACTTTCACCGGAACGCCACCGGCGGACTTCAATGGCAGCTTCGATATCCTGGTCACGGCCAGCGACGGCGAACGCACGGCGAGCGACGTGTTCCGCGTGACCGTCATGCCGGCGAACGATGCGCCGGTCGTGGCGCAGCCGCTGGCGGACGTCTCGTCGCCGGAAGACGCCCCGGTCTCGATCACGATCCCGGCTGGCAGCTTTACCGATGTCGACGGCGATGCGCTGACCTATGTCGCGACACAGGCCGACGGCAGCGCGCTGCCGTCCTGGCTCAGCTTCGACGGCACGACGTTCACCGGCACCCCGCCGGCGAACTACAACGGAGCGATCGACATCGAGATCGTCGCCACCGACGGCACGCTCACCGCGAGCGACGTCTTCCGCCTGACGATCACCCCGGTGAACGACGTGCCGGTGCTGGCGCAGCCGCTGGCCGATATCGTCTCGCCGAAGAACGTCCGCGTCACGATCCCGGTTCCGGCCGGCAGCTTCACCGATCTCGACGGCGACACGCTGACGCTCACCGCAACACTGGCCGACGGCAGCGCGCTGCCCTCGTGGCTGGTCTTTGATGGTGCGACATTCGACGGCACGCCGCCGACCAACTATACCGGCACGATCGACATCCTGGTCACGGCGAGCGACGGTTCGCTCTCGGCGAGCGATGTGTTCCGCCTGACGATCCCGTCCGTGAACAATGCGCCCGTGGTGTCGGTCCCGCTGCCCGACGTCTCCTCGCCGGAAGACACCGCGGTGTCGGTCGCGATCCCCGCGGGCAGCTTCACCGACGTCAACGGCAACCGGCTGACCTACACGGCGACGCTCTCCAGCGGAGCCGCGCTGCCGGCCTGGCTCTCCTTCGACGGCATCACGTTCACCGGCACGCCGCCGGCGAACTATAACGGCACGGTCAGTATCAGGGTCACGGCCAGTGACGGTGCGTCGTCGGCCAGCGACATCTTCGTGCTGACGATCACGCCGGTGAACGACGCGCCGGTGCTGTCGGTGCCGCTGTCCGATGTCAATTCGGCCGAGGACGCCGCGATCTCCTATACGATCCCGGCCGGCCGCTTCACCGATGTCGACGGCAATACGTTGACCTATTCGGCGACGCTGGCTGATGGCAGCCCGCTGCCGTCCTGGCTGACGCTGACCGGCGCCCGGTTTACCGGCACGCCGCCGCTCAATTTCAACGGCGCCATCGACATCCTGGTCACCGCCAGCGAGGGCGCGTTCTCGGCCAGCGACGTCTTCACCCTGACGATCACGCCGAAGAACGATGCGCCGGTGATTTCCGTGCCGCTCCCCGACGTGACGTCGCCGGAAGATGCGCCGCTGTCGATCGCGCTTCCCGCCGGCAGCTTCACCGATCTCGATGGCGATACGCTGACCTACACGGCGACGCTCTCCAGTGGTGCCGCATTGCCGGCCTGGCTGAGCTTCGACGGCACCACCTTCACCGGCACGCCGCCTGCGAACTATAACGGCGCGCTCAGCATCAAGGTCACCGCCCGCGACGGCGCATTGTCGGCCAGCGATATCTTTACGCTGACGATCACCCCGGTGAACGATGCGCCGGTGCTGTCGGTGCCGCTGTCCGACGTCAATTCGGCCGAGGACGCCGCGATCTCCTATACGATCCCGGCCGGCCGCTTCACCGATGTCGACGGCAATACGTTGACCTATTCGGCGACGCTGGCCGATGGCAGCCCGCTGCCGTCCTGGCTGACGCTGACCGGCATCCGGTTTACCGGCGCGCCGCCGCTCAATTTCAACGGCGCCATCGACATCCTGGTCACCGCCAGCGACGGCACACTCTCGGCCTCCGACGTCTTCACGCTGACGATCACGCCGAAGAACGACGCGCCGGTGCTGTCGGTGCCGCTCCCCGACGTATCGTCTCCGGAAGATGCGCCGCTGTCGATCGCGCTTCCCGCCGGCAGCTTCACCGATCTCGACGGCGATACGCTGACCTACACGGCGACGCTCTCCACCGGTGCCGCATTGCCGGCCTGGCTGAGCTTCGACGGCACCACGTTCACCGGCACGCCGCCGGCGAATTACAAGGGCACGCTCAGCATCAAGGTCACCGCCCGCGACGGCGCATTGTCGGCCAGCGATATCTTTACGCTGACGATCACGCCGGTGAACGATGCGCCGGTGCTGTCGGTGCCGCTGTCCGACGTCAATTCGGCCGACGACGTCGCGATCTCCTATACGATCCCGACCGGTCGCTTCACCGACGTCGATGGCGATGCCTTGACCTATTCGGCGACGCTGCCGGATGGCAGCCCGCTGCCGTCCTGGCTGACGCTGACCGGCGCCCGGTTTACCGGCACCCCGCCGCTCAACTTCAACGGCGCCATCGACATCCTGGTCACCGCCAGCGACGGCACACTCTCGGCCTCCGACGTCTTCACGCTGACGATCACGCCGAAGAACGACGCGCCGGTGCTGTCGGTGCCGCTCCCCGACGTATCGTCTCCGGAAGATGCGCCGTTGTCGATCGTGCTTCCCGCCGGCAGCTTCACCGATCTCGACGGCGATACGCTGACCTACACGGCGACGCTCTCCACCGGCGCCGCATTGCCGGCCTGGCTGAGCTTCGACGGCACCACGTTCACCGGCACGCCGCCGGCGAATTACAAGGGCACGCTCAGCATCAAGGTCACCGCCCGCGACGGCGCATTGTCGGCCAGCGATATCTTTACGCTGACGATCACGCCGGTGAACGATGCGCCGGTGCTGTCGGTGCCGCTGTCCGACGTCAATTCGGCCGAGGACGTCGCGATCTCCTACACGATCCCGACCGGTCGCTTCACCGACGTCGATGGCGATGCCTTGACCTATTCGGCGACGCTGGCGGATGGCAGCCCGCTGCCGTCCTGGCTGACGCTGACCGGCGCCCGGTTTACCGGCACCCCGCCGCTCAATTTCAACGGCGCCATCGACATCCTGGTCACGGCCAGTGACGGCGCGCTCACGGCCAGCGACGTCTTCGCCCTGACGATCACGCCTGTCAACGACAGGCCGGTCGCAGCCACCGACGGTCCGTTCTCCGTCACCCATGGCGACACGCTCGCAATCGAGCATGCGAGCCTGCTCGCCAACGACATGGATATCGACGGCGACAATTTGACGATCGTCTCCGTCGGCGTGGCGCCCAAGGGCACCGTCGTGATCGACGGGCTAAGCGTCAACTACACGCCCGATTTCGGTTACGAAGGATCCGACAGCTTCACCTATACGGTCAGCGACGGCGTCGCGACGGCGACCGCGACCGTCAGCCTCACCGTCTCGAACGCCTTCGAGGGCTGGGTCGTGGGAACCACGAGCGCCGATACGCTGGTCGGTGACGCCGTTGCGCCGAACAGCATCTACGGCGGCGCTGGAAACGACGTCATCACCGGCGGCGCTGCTGCGGATCGGCTTGCCGGCGGCGCTGGGACCGACACGCTCAACGGCAATGATGGCGATGATTCGTTCTGGGGCATGGCCGGCAACGACACCATCAATGGCGGCACCGGCATCGACACCGCCTATTATAACGGCGTGATGTCGACCTATTCGATCGTCACGTCGGCGGGGTCGGTTCAGGTCACCGACAATTCTTCGGCGAATGGCAGCGACGGCGTCGACATGCTCACGAGCATCGAACGGCTCATCTTCCGCAATGGCGAGGCGGTCACGCTGGCGGCGCCGATCATCCTCGATCTCGACGGTCTGGGGGTGGAGACCACGACCGCCAGCCAGTCCTCGGCGACGTTCGACATCGATGGCGACGGGACGGCCGACGACACCAGCTGGATCGGGACCACGGAAGCGTTCCTGTTCCTGGATCGCGATCGCAACGGAACCGTGAGCGGCATCTCGGAGCTGAGCTTTGCCGACGATGTGGCGGGCGCCCGCTCCGATCTCGAAGGGCTGCGCGCGTTCGACAGCAACCGCGACGGAATGCTGTCGGCGGACGACATTCGCTTCTCGGACTTCAATCTCTGGCAGGATCGCAACGGCGACGGCTCTGCCCAGAACGGGGAGATATTGTCGCTTTCGGCCGCCGCTGTGCGGTCGATCAATCTGGTGGCATCCGCGACGGAAGCGGCCTGGGAGTTCGGCAGCACCGTGATCGTCAATCGCGGAAGCTACACCCGCACCGATGAGCGCACGATGGACTATGTCGATGCCGCATTGACGCGGGCGACGGCGCCGCAATTGATCGCGGCCTCGGACGCAACTCTGGCTTCGGCGCTGGAGATCCTGTCCGCGAATCCAGCACTCTCGATCGACGAACAGTTCCGGCGCGCGATGGATGCCATGGCAGAGCCGGCATCGACGAACAAGCCGGACGCAACGCGTGATAGAGCAGACGCCGCTGTTCCTTCGTACCCTGGCGTCAACGCGGACACTTGGGTTGGGCGCTTGGCGAGCGGTGAGGGTGCAGCGGATCAGCCGCCCACGCTCCTCGCGCTGATGCGACAGGAGATGTCGGCGTTCGGCGCCAACGCCGGTGCGGCCGATTGCGCTTGGCGCAAGGACACGGCAGCGCATCCGGTGGATTTCTTCGCCGGCTGACCCTGCCCTGTGCCTGCCGTATCAACAAACCCGCCGGATTCCCGATCGGCCTACCTCCCGTTCTCAGACGAGCTCGATGTCGGCTGGATAGCCGGCATCGCTCAGCTTTTCAAAGAAGGCTCCGGTCAGGATATGCCGGGGCTCCGGCAATCCCCCTGGTGTTCCCCAGGCGCAGCCGGTGCTCCGACATGCTTTCATGTCGTACACGAAGGCGGCGGCGAGATCGATCAGGATCTCCCGCCAGGTGACGACATAGACGTCGTCGCGGATCTTCCAATAGCTTGCTTCGTCCGTCCCGCAATCGCCCCTGCGCATGCCCTTCAGGCATTGATAGGAGTACCAGCGCGTGTTCAGGTAGATGTGCTCATAGACCGTGTCCTCGCTGTAGCGGTAGATCGCTCGTGTTCCGATCAGATCGCGCGTCGGCTCGGGGACAGGGAGTTGCGGACGCGACGGGGAGCCGCCAAGCCGTCCCTTCGTGAACCGCTGGGTCACGCGCGTCTTTCTCGCGAAGGGCTGCCGATCGTCGGCGAGTTGCGATGCGATGAACAGCACATGATGAGTGCTCAAGTCCAGGATGATGGCCATCGTCTCTCGGGTGCGCGGTGGCAGCATCGCCACGATGAGAAGCACGTCTGGCGCGGCCTCGACCACATCGACAGGACACAGGCCGCTCCGACCGAGCGCAAGGCCGGGTAGCCCGCTCCACCGCAACGCTCCATCGGACAGGAATTCGAGCGCTGCCTTCCCGTCGGCTTCGAGCGATATTTCCAGGGCCTGCCCCACCAGGCGATCCGTGCTTGCCTGGCGATTGACCGAGAGCCCGCTCGCCACAGCATTGGAGGACGGCGGAGCACCGGATGCCGGGCCCCCGCCGGCCACGGCGTCGACCGGAAAGCTTTCGCCGATGAGACGCTCCGACAAGGCCCAAACGGCCTCGGCGTGGACGTGATCGAGGGCCCACGGCATGATCCCGTTCGGCAGACGCGGATCCGGGTTCACCTCGGAGAAGCCGCAATCTTCCAGAAAGCGGCCGCCTTGCCCGTTCAGCTCGGGATGAACCAGCGCCCAGACCATCGTCGCGGCTCCGGCGGCAAGACTTTTGCGCGGAAGGTTGGAAACCTCCGGCTGGCGGGCACGTAGCGGCGCGAAATCGTCCTGGGTCAGATGGTGGTGAAGGTTGGTGTCGGTGATGATCCCAGGCGCCACCGTGAACGCACGAACGCCTTCGTTGCGATGGCGCGCGTCGAAGGCCAAGGCGAACAGAGCATTGGCCGATTTCGATTGACCGTAGGCGTCCCAGCGGTCGTAGGGCTTGTGATGGAAGTTCGGGTCGTCGAGGTCGACATTGTGCAGCCGATGGGCGCCTGAGGTCATGACGACCAGCCGCGATGGAGCCCGCGCCTTGAGCAGCGGCGCCAGTCGATTGACGAGCAGGAAATGCCCGAGATGATTGGCCCCGAATTGCATCTCGAAGCCGTCCGAGGTGAGGGCGTGGTCGATCGCCATCACACCTGCATTTGCGACGATCCCGTCGAGTCCGCTGTAGCCGGCTGCCACACCTTCCGTAAACCCCCGCACGCTCGCCAACGAAGCGAGGTCGACTTGGCGGATATCGAGCTTGGCGCCAGGAATGGTCGACTTGATCGCGGCAGCGGCGGCCTCTCCCTTCTCGAGTGAGCGCACCGCCATGATGATGGTTGCGCCGCGTGATGCCAGGACGCGAGCGGTTTCCCGGCCGAGACCCGACGATGCGCCGGTGACGAGATAGACCTTGCCGGACAAGTCGATGTCGGCAAGGACCTCTTCGGCCGTCGTTTCGCGGCTGAAGCCAAAGATCCTGTTCATTGACGGGTTCCTCCTGGAGATGTCTCATGTCATGAGCGAACGGCGCGCCAGGGCGTGAGCGCGCGTTCGATGAAGCCGAGCAGGGTATTGTTGATGGCGCCGACGACCCCGAGCAGGATGATCCCGGCATAGAGATCGGTGCTGCGAAAGGAGCGCGCAGCCATCATGATGGTCGCGCCGAGCCCCTCCTGTGCCGTGATCATTTCGCCGACCACCGTGATGATCAGGCAGCCGGTCAGTGACAGCCGCATTCCCGCGATTGCGTCCGGTAGCGCGTTAGGCAGGCCGAATTTGATGGCGAAGCCGAGCGGTCCAATGCCGAGGTTCCTGGCGACCTCACGCAGGCGCGGATCGATCGCGCTGAAGCCATGAATGGTCGGCAAGAGCACAGGCCAGACCGCACCAAAGGCGATAATGCCGAGCAACATGCCCGGTTGAAGGCCGAACAAGGCGATGCCGACGGGCAGAAGCGTTGAAGCCGGGAGCGGACGCAGCAGTTCGAGCGTCGGCATCAGCCAGTAGCGTGCGCGCGGCGACAAGCCGATCAGGGCGCCGAGCAAGATGCCGCCGAGTGAGGCCAGCATCCAGCCATAGATCATCCGCTCCATTGTGGAGACTGTGAGAGCAAAGAGATCGCCGCGGGTCAGACCCTGCCAGAGATTGGTGAAGGTCGATGAGGGCGAGGGCAGGAAGATCGGTCGTACCAGGCCGCTCGCCGTCGTCAGCTGCCACAGCAGAAAGATTGCGAACGTCACGAGAACCGAGCCGGCTCGCAGAGACCGGTTGCTCATGCAACGTCTCCATAGGCGGCGCCGAACAGGCGATGATGCAGCGCGATCAGGCCGGCATTGAGCAACCAGCCGAGGATAGCAAGCCAAGTCAGGAAGGCGTACATCACCTCGGGACGCAGGCTCAGCCCGGCCGAAATGATCGCATAGCCGAGCCCGAACGGGTTAGCCGCGATCTCGGTTGTCACCGCCACGATCAGGGCAATGCCCAGCGTCAGCCGTACCGCGGTGAATATTCTCGGAAGCGCCGCCGGAAGCGCAATCTTCGTGATCTGTTTGCGATAGGGCATACCGAGCATCCGGGCGACTTCGACGAGGCGCGGCTCGACGCCCAACACTGCGTCGCGGCTCAGCAGCAGCATCGGCCAGAAGCATGCAAAGGCAATGATCGCGGCCTCCATCCGGATGCCGAGGCCGTAAATCAGCATCATCAGGGGAATGACGGCAACCGGCGGGATCGGGCGGAACAACTCGATGGACAATGAAGCGAGCTGTCCCGCTCGGGGGGACAGGCCAAGCCATACGCCGAGCAACAGACCCAGCATTCCCCCTGCGGGAACGCCGATGGCGATCGCGCCCATCGTCTCGGCGGTGCGGACGAAGATCTCGCCGTCGGCAATGGCGGCGACCAGAGCGGCTGCAATCTGCGTCGGCAACGCGAGGCCGTCGCTCTGAATGCCGGAGGCGCGCATCGCGATCTCGATCCCCGCGAGGAGACCGAGCGGCACCAGCCATGCCGGGAGGGCATGCAGCAGGATCTCAATGCGACTTCTGGACATGGTCGAACAGGACGTGACGAAGCCGAAGGAATTCCGGATGCTCGCGCGTCTGCAGCTGATCGCGCGGCCTTGCCAATCCGACGTCGATGACGTCGGCCAGGCGGCCTGGATTGGCTTCGAGCGCAAACACGCGATCGCCGAGATAGATCGCCTCGTCGAGATCATGCGTGACGAAGAGCGCGGTCGCTCCGCTGTCGCTGACGAGCCCCGCGATCTCGTCCTGGAGGGCCTGTCGGGTGAGTGCGTCGAGCGCGCCGAACGGCTCATCCATCAGAAGAATGCGCGGCTCCTGGGCCAGGCAGCGCGCGATCTGCACGCGCTGCTGCATGCCGCCGGACAATTGAGCGGGATATTTGTCGCCATGCCCGCCGAGGCCGACCTTGTCGAGCAGGGTGGCGATGCGCCCGGCGCGCTCTTGGCGCGGCGTGCCCATGGCTTCCAGGGCAAGACCTATGTTTCCGGCCGCCGTCCGCCAGGGCAGGAGAGCGCGCCCATAATCCTGAAACACGATCGCAACCTCGCGCGATGGACCGTGCACCGCGTTGCCGAGGCGTCGAACCTCGCCTCGGCTGGGCGACAACAGCCCGGTTACCAGTCGCAGCAACGTTGTCTTGCCGCAGCCGGACGGGCCGACAACGCAGGCGAATTCGCCCTGCGCGACCGTGAACGAGAGCCCTTCGATGATGCACTTGCCGCCGAGATCGAGGCGGATATCGTCGAATGCAATGGCAGGGGCTGCGCGGGTCGCGTTGACCGGCGCAAGGAGAGGACCGACGTGATTCATTTCCGAAAGAGCGCGTCAGGTGACTTGAAGTTTCGCAGCATGTCCTGCTTCTCCATCATGTCGGCCCAGAGCTGGACCTGCTGCGGCGTGACATTCGTGTCCAGCTTGTTGATGGTCAGCGTCTTCAGCACCTCCGGCGGCATCTTCACGTACTTGCCGAAGATCTCGAGGGTGGCAGGCAAGTCGCCTTGCTCAAAGGCAACCGCCTTGTCCATGGCGAGCTTGAAGCCGGCGGCCGCCTCGCGATGCGCGTCGGCCCAGGCTCTGCTGCTGGCATAGACGAACGGCGGCAGGCGATCCGGCAGATCGGCGGCGATATGGAAGACCTTGCCGCCAATCCCGGGCGCAGCGGCGCGCTGCAGGAAGGGATTTGTCGAGAGCACGGCGTCCACCGTACGCGCCTTCAGGAGATCGGCGAGTTGCGGAAACGTGCTTTCGACGAACGTGATCTTCCGCCAGTCGACGCCCTTCCGGCGAAACCATTCGCGAGCCATGATGTGGAAGAAGGTCCCCAGGCCCGGAGTTCCGATCTTCTTGCCGATGAAATCCTCCGGCTTCTCGATGCCGGAATTTGCGCCAGCGACGATCCCGTAATTGGTGTCGTCGACCGAAGCGATCGCGCCTCCCGAAACGACGACGAGATCGAGGCCGCTGTCGGTGACTTGAATCAGGGACGCCGTGCTCAGCGCCGCGATCTGAAGCGAGTCGGACTGAAGCGCCGCCGGCATCGATTGTCCGCCCGGAATGATCCTGATCGTCGCGTCGATGCCTTGGTCTTTGAAATAGCCCTTCTCGACCGCGATCATCGGTAGAACGAATTCGGGCACGGGCGGCACGCCGATAGTGATCTTGGTTTGCGCTGCTGCAATACCTGCAAACGCAAGTTGAATGGCCAATGCCGCCAAAGAGGTCCTGGCTAAACTAGAAAGGGCGCTACGTTTCTGCATCTGCTTTTCCCGGAGATGCCGAGAGGATAGCAGGGCGCGGCCGTCCGACCATCTCCCCAAGATTGGGGAGGCGATGCTGCCTCGATAAGTCGAGCAGATCGAAAAGCGCTATGGAGAAACCGCGAGATCCTCAATGCGTCGTGCGAGGTTGGCGCAATGCCTCCACGGCGTGGAGCAAAGACGCGAGCTGGGTGCGATTGCGAACACCCAGCTTTGCAAAGGCGTTGTCCAGATGGGTCCTGACCGTGCCAAAACTCACATTGAGACGTTGGGCGATTTGTTTGTCGGCCAGGCCTTTCGCGGCCAGCTCGGCCACGGCCGCCTCGCGCGGTGACAATTTGGCCGGCTCTCTCGCCCGTGTTGCGGGCGTCCCGGAGAGGGCGGTGCGCTTCAAGGCCTGGGTGAACCCGGGTTCGATCAACCTGAGAAGCTCGACCTCCGCATTGCCGAAGTCGGGCCGCCCCTTTCGCCGCCAGATTCTGACATCGCCGATACTGTCGGCACCGTCGAACGCAAACAGATTGATGCCGTAATAGTGCCCGAAGGGGCGCAGGAATTCATTGTAGATTTCCGTCCGCATCAGCTCGCGGTGTGAAATGAGCGCGCTGACGGGATGGACGCCCCGGAGCAGCCAGTGCGGCAGCCGCTCCTTGTGGCGGTGCTGAAAATAGCGCTCGTAGGTCTGAACACACGCTGCGTCCAGATTGACGGAGACGCCCAACTCGAAGGCCTGTTTTTGCGCGTTCCACGCGTAGGATGCGTAGAAATCGGCATCGAGCAGGTCCAGCAGCAAGGGGCCAATGACCGTTCTCAGTTCGCGGCCAGTTTCATGCGTGGCCGAAAGCAGCCCTATGATTCCGGACAAGGTGCGCTGCTTCCTCGTGCTGATCTGCATTTGAGGTCCTCCCTCGCCAAGAATAGGCTCCCACCGACTCGGCTGTCCAGCACCCCCAGATGTCCTCGGCCCGCCTCAGGGGGCGGTCAAACCGGGAGGATCCGGGGGATCTTGGGGGGCGGCTTTGCCGACTTTTCCGCTCGGCTTGCCGTCGAGGGTGTCGCCATTTGCGCTAGGGACGAAGAATAGCATCTGGGGCCGAGTAGCTACCCGGTGCCAGCCTCATGCGTGGGGCGTGGGCATACAGGCGGACGCCATCGGCGCTGACCGCGAGTGCGCCTCGGCACCCGCGAGCCGTCAGCCTTGCTCGTCCATGACGCGCAGCTTTTCCACCCGGCGGCGAAAATCCTCGTCGGTGGAGAATTCGGCGGAGAGGTATGAGGAGACGAGATCGACGGCAAGCCAGGCGCCGACGATCTGCGCGCCGATGCACATGACGTTGACGTCGTCATGCTCGACGCTCTGATGGGCGGAATGGACGTCGTGGCAGACCGCGGCGCGGATGCCCTTCATCTTGTTGGCGGCGATCGAGGCGCCGACGCCGGTGCCGCACACCATGATGCCGCGTGTGGCTTCGCCCGACGTCACCTTCGCCGCCACGGCCCGCGCGATATCGGGAAAATCCACCGGCTTGTCGTCATAGGAGCCGACGTCGATGACCTCGTGGCCGAGCTTGCGGATGTGGTCGATGACCGTCTGCTTGAGCGGCCAGCCGGCGTGGTCGGATCCGATGACGAGACGCATGTAATGTCCTTCTTGATCTTGCATTGATCGTGACAGCCGCGTGCGGCTGTCACGATGTCTTTCCTGTGGTTCAGCTACGCATGTCCGCCGGAAGATCGACCCCGTGGAATTTCTTGTAGATCGCGTTGAGCTTGCCGTTCTTGACGTTCTCGGTGATCCAGGCGTTGAGCTTGTCCATCAGGGGCTGCTCGCCCTTCTTCAGGCCGATGGCGAGATCGAAGGTCGCCAGCGGAATCCTGGATTCGAACACGCGCGAAGGATTCTTCACGCCGATCTGGTTGATGATCGTCGCGGACGAGCCGACGCAGTCGACTTGGCCCGAGACCGCCGCCGTAACCATGGTGGCGTCGTCGTCATAGCGCGCGATCTTGAGGTCCTTATCCTTCATGTTGGACAGGGTGGTGTCCTGCGTGGTGCCGCGTGAGACGCCGATCGATTTGTCCTTCAGATCGGGCCAGTCCTTCACCGTCGAGGATTTCAGGCAGCCGACATCGGACTGCAGCGTCGCATAGCGCTTGGTGAAGTCGATCACCTTGGCGCGGTCAGGCGTCACCGACAGGGTCGAGATGATGATGTCGGCCTTGCCGGTCAGGACGTTGGGAATGCGGGTTGCACCGGTGGTCTGGATGAATTCGAGCTCGAGCCCCCAGTCCTTGGCGAGCAGCTGGGCCACCTCGACGTCGGAGCCTGTCGGTTTCATGGTGGAGTCCATCATGCCCGAGGGCGGAATGGCGAGGTCCGTCGAGATGCGGATCTTCTTCGCCTTCATGATGTCGTCGAGCAGGTCGGCCGATGCCGGCGTTGCCACCATCATGATGAGGCCGCACAACGCGGCGGCAGTTCCCAGCATTATCTTGTTTGTCATCCCTGGTTCTCCTCTCTTGTTATGATTTTAGATTTCCCGTCCCCACGAATTGCGTGAGCTCGGGCGTGGTCGGCGACGTCAGGATCGAGGCAGGTCCGGTCTCATGGACCTTGCCGCGATGCATGAACACGATCCGGTCGGCGATGCCCTTGGCGAAACCCATCTCGTGGGTGACCATCACCATGGTCATGCCGTCCGCCGCGAGCTGCTCGATCACCTTCAGCACCTCGCCGGTGAGCTCGGGATCGAGCGCGGAGGTGACCTCGTCGAACAGCATCACCTTGGGCTGCATCGCGAGCGAGCGGGCGATCGCGGCGCGCTGCTGCTGGCCGCCCGAGAGCTGCTCGGGATAGGCGTGCAGCTTCTCCTCGAGCCCGACCTGCGCCAGCACTTTTCGTGCGAGATCCCTGGCCTGGGCTGTCGCCATGCCCTTCACCGCGCAAGGCGCGAGCGTGATGTTCTGCTCGATCGTGAGATGGGGAAACAGGTTGTAGCTCTGGAACACGATGCCGACGTCCTGGCGCAATGCGCGCAAGTTCACGTCGGGGCGGTCCACGCGATGCCCGCAAACGACGATCTCGCCGCCGTCGACCTTTTCGAAGCGGTCGATGCAGCGCAGCGCGGTGCTCTTGCCGGAGCCGGAGCGGCCGATCAGCGCCAGCACTTCGCCGCGCGCGACGGCGAAGGAGACGCCGTCGAGCACGCGGAGCTGGCCAAAACTCTTCTGCACGTTGCTGAGCGACACGATGGGATCGGAGGAGAGGTTCTGCTGCATGTCAGGCCGGTGCGAGGTTGGATCTGCCGCGCCCCATCCGCCGTTCCAGCCTCTGGCTGAGCAACGACAGCGGATAGCACATGGCAAAATAGGTGACGGCGATGATGGCGTAGATGGCGAACGGCTCGAACAGCGAGTTGTTGACGATCTGACCCGAGCGCATCAGCTCGACGAAGCCGACGACGGAAGCGAGCGAGGTGTTCTTGATGATCTGTACCGTGAAGCCGACGGTCGGCGGCGTCGCGATGCGGATCGCCTGCGGCAGGATCACCTTGATCATGCGCTGGGTCCGGCTCAGCGCCAGCCCCTCGGCAGCCTCCCATTGCGGCTTCGGCACGGACTCGATGCAGCCGCGCCAGATCTCGCCGAGATAGGCGGCCACGTAGAGCGTGAGCGAGGCGCCGGCGGCGACGAGCGGCGAGACCTTGAGGCCGATGGCGGCGAGGCCGAAATAGCCGAGGAACAGGATGACGAGCAGCGGCGTGCCCTGGATGAGCTGGACATAGACGGCGCTGGCGATCCGGACCGATTTGAGCGGCGAGATCCGCGCCAGCGCGATCACGAAGCCGACGATGCCGCCGCCGACCAGCGCGATCAGCGACAGGCCGATGGTCCACAGCGCGCCCTGGCCGAGGAACATGAGATGATTGATGTTGAGATGTCCGCCCATGGTCATCTCACAGCGGCGTGCCGAGCCGGCGCCGGCGCGGGAACAGCACGAGGCCGAGGCCCCAGAAGCCGGCGCGCATCACCAACGAGAGGATGACGTAGAGCACGGCAACGATGATGTAGGTCTCGAAGGCGCGATAGGTGTCCGACTGGATGTAGTTGGCGACCGCAGTGAGCTCCTCGGCCGAGATCTGGGAGCAGACCGAGGACGCCAGCATCAAGAGCACGAACTGGCTGGTCAGCGCCGGATAGACCTTCTCGATCGCCGGCAGCAGGATGATGTGCCAGTAGATCTGCAGACGCGAGAGCGCCAGCCCTTCGGCGGCTTCGATCTGGCCGCGCGGGATCGCCTCGAAGCCGGCGCGCATGATCTCGGCGGTGTAGGCGCCGACATTGATCGTCAGCGCGGCCACGGCCACCGCGAAAGCGGACAATTTCAGCCCGAGGCTGGCGAGGCCGAAATAGACCAGGAAGATCTGCACCAGAAGCGGCGTGTTGCGGATGGTCTCGACATAGGCCTTGCAGGCGCCCGCGATCAACGCATTGTGCGTGCCGCGACCGACCGCCGCGAGGGTGCCGAGCAAGGCGCCCAGCACCGTCGCGAACGCCGCCAGCTCCAGCGTGAGGACGGCGCCGGCGAGAAAGCTCGGCCAACGCTCCAGCACTGCGGGAAAGTCGAGTTGCAGGCTCATCGCCGTGTCTTCAGCCGGTGGTCTGGTTGGTCATGCGGTCATAGACGCGGAACAGCGCCTGGTTGCCGTTGCTGCCTTCGCCGTGGGCGCGCGCGTCGACATATTGGCTGGTGACGAGCGCGGTGCCGGGCAGGGGCACATTCAGCGCCTGGGCTTGTTCCTGCACCAAGCGGAGGTCCTTGAGCTGGAGATCGATCCTGAAGCCGGCGGAGACATCGCCCGCAATCATCGCAGGGCCGAGCTTGTCGAGCATCCAAGAGGCGGCGGAGCCGCCGAGCAGGACACGACGCAGTAGGTTGAGGTCGAGCCCGGAAGCTCGGCCGAGCGCCAGCGCCTCGCAGATCGCCTGGATGTTGATGCTGCAGATCAGCTGATTGCAGAGCTTGACCGTTTGTCCGGCGCCGGATGCGCCGACATGGGTGATGGTCGTGCCCATCGCGCGGAAAAATGGCTCGGCCTTGGCGAACGCATCCGCATCGCCGCCAGCCATGATCGAGAGCGCGGCGTTCTTGGCGCCGACCGGCCCGCCCGAGACCGGCGCGTCCACGAATCCGACGCCAATCTTCTGCAGGTCGGCATGGATGCGGCGGACCGCGACCGGCGAGATCGTGCTCATATCGACGACCAGCTTGCCGGGCGGTGGCGACTTGAGCAGGCCCTCCTCGCCGTAAACGGTTGCCTCGACATGGGGCGTGTCGGGCAGCATGGTGATGACGAGATCGGCACCTTCAGCAGCATCCGCAGGGCTGCTGGCACGCCTCGCGCCTTCCTTGACGCTGTCGGCCAGGGCAGCCTCGTCGAGATCGAAGGCGTGCACCCTATGCCCGGCTTTCAGCAGGTTGCGCACCATCTCGCGGCCCATCGTGCCGATGCCGATGAAGCCGACGCTTCCCTTGTCGTCCCGTCCCATGTTGTCGATCCGCTTCTTGGTCAGTTTCTTGTTCGTCAGCGATCAGCGTGAGGTGCTGGTCTTGTCGATGTCGCCGACGACGGCGCGCCTGCGGTATTCGTCGCCGATGGCGAAATGCTTGCGCAACGTCGCATCCGCGCGCTCGGGATCACGCGCGATGACGGCTTCGAAGATGCGGCGGTGGTCGTCGATCAGATAATTCTTCATCGACGGGAAGGCCTGCACCAGTTCGCGACGACTGCGATGCGAATGCGTCAAGAGGCCCGCCAATGAACCGTGCAGGACTGTCAGCGTCTCCGAATGCGAGGCGACCACGATGGTGCGATGGAATTCGAAGTCGGCCATGCCTCCGGCGTCGGGTTCGTCGATGGTCTCGCCGATCCTGGCGAGGGCGCGCTGCAGCCGTTCGAAATCGGCGATGTTGGCGCGTTCGCAGGCGAGGCGGATTGCCTGACATTCGATTGCAACGCGCGCCTGCATGACGTCGTCGAGCATGTCCGCCTGCTGGGCGAGGGCGAAGGTGAAGAAGTCGTTCAACACCGAGACGTCCGGCCGTGTCACCACGGTGCCGATGCGGTCCCGGATCTCGACGATACCGAGCACGGTGAGGGCGCGTAGCGCCTCGCGTACGATCGGGCGGCTGACGCCGAGCAGGGTTGCCAGCTCGCGCTCGGAAATCAGGCGGTCGCCCGGCTTGAGCGAGCCCGCGAGCAGGCGTTCGCGCAGGAAGGCGAACACCTTTTCGAATCCTTTTTCGCCCTCCGTAGCCCGCTTGAGCTCCATCACGCTCCCTTTTGGTCTTGTTGTGGTCAGACCAGTAGGATGACCAGGTGGTTACGTCAAGCCGTATCCGTCATAAGAGCTGATCGAAATCCCTCGTTGCTGACCCTCTTGGCGAGCTCAGCTACGTGTGCACCGGGAGATCAAATGCGGTACAAACATGCAATTCTGGCTAGTTTGGAGTGCACACGTGTGCACTTGTTCCTATCTAGTCTGCTGAAATGACAGGTAAGTAATTGGAATATAAAGACTATCGTTTCTCCGTCGCCCCCATGATGGATTGGACCGACCGGCATTGCCGGGTGTTCCACCGCCAGCTGACGCGGCGGGCGCTGCTCTATACCGAGATGCTGACGACCGGCGCCATCATTCATGGCGACCGCGAGCGGCTGCTTGGGTTCGACGCGGTCGAGCATCCGGTCGCGCTTCAGCTTGGCGGGTCGGATCCGCACGAGCTGGCGCAGGCTGCGCGGATCGGCGAGGCGTCCGGCTACGACGAGATCAACCTCAACGTCGGCTGCCCGTCGGACCGCGTCAAGGACGGCCGCTTCGGCGCCTGCCTGATGGCGGAGCCGGAGCTGGTGGCGAGATGCGTCGAGGCGATGAAGGGTGCGGTCGCGATTCCCGTCACGGTGAAATGCCGCATCGGGATCGACGACCAGGATCCCGAAGTGGCGCTCGATGCGCTTGCGCGCGCGGTGGTCGGCTCCGGCTGCGATGCGCTGATCGTGCATGCCCGCAAGGCCTGGCTCAACGGCCTGTCGCCGAAGGAGAATCGCGACATCCCGCCGCTCGATTACGACCGCGTCTATCGGCTCAAGCGTGCGATGCCCGACGTGCCCGTCATCATCAACGGCGGCATCCCCGGAATCGAGGAAGCGAAAGCGCATCTCGAGCACGTTGATGGCGCAATGCTCGGCCGCGCCGCCTATCAGGAACCGTGGCGGCTGCTCTCCGTCGACCGGGAGATCTTCGGAGAAGCGGCCCCGCATCAGTCCATGCAGGCGGCGCTCGAGGCGATGATGCCCTATATCGAGCGGCAGCTCGCGCGCGGCACGCGGCTGCATGCGATCACGCGGCATTTCGTCGGCGCATTTCATGCCGTGCCCGGCGCGCGGGCCTTCCGCCGCCATCTCGCCGAGCAGGGTACCCGGCCCGGCGCTGGCTTCGATGTGCTGAGCGATGCGATCGCCAAGGTCGCATTCGGACAGGCTGCCTAACGGATGCGCCGGGGAGGCCGCCTTGTCCCAATCGCTGGGGACAGACGGCGGGGCCTGAACGCGCTAAGAGCTGATCCGGACCCGAAGCGCGGCGTGAGCGCAGAGCGTCGGGGATGCAGCAAGGGAGCGAAGCTTGAGCACGGCGCCGCGCATCGACATCGATCCTGCCGCCTTCTGGGCCGATCCCTATCCGATGCTGGCAAGGATGCGCAAGGAGGCGCCGATCGCCTTCGTGCCGCAGCTCGGCTCGACGCTGCTCACCAGCCGCGACGACATCTCGATCTCCGAGAAGCAGATCGACGTGTTCTCTTCGCACCAGCCCGCCGGCCTGATGAACCGGCTGATGGGCCACAACATGATGCGCAAGGACGGCGAGGCGCACCAGGTCGAGCGCCGCGCGATGTTCCCGACGGTGTCGCCGAAGACGGTGAAGGCGCACTGGACCGCGCAGTTCCAGGCCCATGCCGACCGCATCCTCGCTTCGATTAATCCCGGCCGGGTCGACTTCATGCGCGATTTCGCGTTGCCCTACTCGGGCGAATGCCTGAAGTCGATCACCGGCCTCACCAATATCGGCTTTGAGGATATGGACGCCTGGTCGCAAGGCATGATCGAGGGCATCGCCAATTATGCCGGCGATCCCGCGGTCGAGGCGCGCTGCCATGCCGCGACGTCGGGCATCGACGCTGCGATCGACGACATCCTGCCGGTGATGCGCAAGCATCCCGACCAGAGCATCCTCGGGGTTCTCCTTGCCTCGGGCATGCCGATGGAAAGCGTGCGCGCCAACGTCAAGCTCGCGATCTCGGGCGGGCAGAACGAACCGCGCAAGGCGATCGCGGGCACGATATGGGCGCTCCTGACCCATCCCGAGCAGCTCGATCTGGTTCTGAAGGGCGAGGTGACCTGGCTGCAGGCGTTCGAGGAATACGCCCGCTGGATCTCGCCGATCGGCATGTCGCCGCGCCGTATCGCAAAGCCCTGGAGCATCCGCGACGTCGCCTTCGAAACCGACGAGCGCGTGTTCCTGATGTTCGGCTCCGCCAATCGCGACGAGAAGCACTTCGACCGCGCCGACGCGTTCGACGTGCGCCGCGACGTGACCAAGAGCGTCGCGTTCGGTGCCGGCCCGCATTTCTGCGCCGGCGCCTTCGCCTCCCGCGCCATGATCGCCGACGTCGCGCTGCCGACGGTATTCGCGCGGGCGAAGGAGCTGGAGCTTGCCGACGACGAGCCCGTGCGCATCGGCGGCTGGGCATTCCGGGGCTTGCAGAACTTGCCGGTGAGGTGGCTGCATTAAGGCGGCAGGCGGCGCTTGATCGCCGCCTGAAGCGGGCGCGCGGGCTGGCCTTTTCCGCCTCATCGCTCTAGAAGCGGCGAGAAGCCATCCCGTTTCGGGCCGGCCATGGAGCGGATCGATGAAGCGCATCGCGACCTTCGCCTTCTACGCCGTCGGCGCGCTCGCGATCGTCTACCTCGCGCTCTACGCCTACGCGATGTTCTCGGGCCAGCCGGTGATCATCCCCGGCGATCCCATCCACATCTTCCGCAAGCCGGATGCACCGAGCTATTCGTAGGGCCTGGCCGGTCTCGTAGTCTCGTAGGGTGGGCAAAGGCGCACTTGCGCCGTGCCCACGATCTTTCTCAGAAGCAACAGGTGGTGGGCACGCTACGCTTTGCCCACCCTACAATAGCTGCATTCATCCCCTTGAGATCGCCAGCGCGAGCGCCTGCGCGCGCGGCACGATGCTGTCGACCTCGAGATATTCCTCCGGCGTGTGCGCGAGGCCGCCGACCGGGCCGAGGCCGCAGATGGTCGGCGTGCCGACCGCGGCGGTGAAGCCGGAATCGGCGCAGCCGCCGGAGAACTCGCCCTGCAGCGTGGCGAGGCCGACCTGCCGTGCGGCCGCCTGATAGCTCTCGAACAGCGTCTTGGATTCCGCGCTCTGCACCACCGGCACGAACTCGCCCTTGATCGTCAGCGTTGCGCTGGTGCCCGGCACGTAGGAGGTCGCGACGATCTGCTCGATCGCTGCCATCACCTTCGCACGATCCGCCGGATCGACATAGCGCAGGTCGATCTGCCCCTCGGCGTAGGGCGCCGTGGTGTTGACGGACTGCCCGCCCGAGACCAGGCCGACATTCAGCGTGATGCCCTTGTCGAGATCGGTCAGCGCGTGGATCTGCACGATCTTGTGCGCGAGCTCGCCAACCGCGCTGATGCCCGCGGCGAAGTTGGCGCCGGAATGCGCGGCCTTGCCGGTGATGCCGAGATGCATGAAGATGCCGCCCTTGCGTCCCGTGACGACGTTGCCGGTGGGGCGGCCCGGCTCGGAATTGAACACGGCGCGGGCGGAGCGGCCTTCGCGCTCGATCACGGGGCGCGACGAGGGCGAGCCGATCTCCTCGTCCGAGGTGATCAGCAGCTTGATCGGATGCGGGTTGCCGCCGAATTTGTGGAAGGCGGTTGCAACGAACACGTTCATGACGAGACCGGATTTCATGTCGGCGACGCCGGGTCCGTAGGCGCGGCCATCCCGGATGGTGAAGGGACGGCGGCCGGCCTCGCCCTTGCCGAACACGGTGTCGCGATGCCCCATCAACAGCACCGGCTTCTCGTTGCTGCCGGGCTTTGCCACCTCGGCATGGATCGCATCGCCGAAGGTGGCGTTGGCCTCGCGGCGGCACGGAATGCCGTGCTCGGCAAAATGCCGCTCGAACCGCGCACCGACCGCATCGACGCCGTCCTTGTCATAGGACCCGGAATCGATGTTCACGACATCGCGAAGCAGATCGATCATTGCCTGCTTCTGCGACGCCAGCCAGTCCGTGATTTGAGCTTCAGACATGTGGTTCCTCGCGTGGTTTTTCAGGCGGGTTTATAGAGCCTGGCGCCGCCGCCACCTAGTCGCGGAATGCGGTGCCGCCATGTCCACCGCCGTCGTCCCTGCGAACGCAGGGACCCATACCGCGGAATCTATCGATGTGGCCGGTCTGAGTACCGAACGACGAGTCTTCGCCAAACGTCTCCCTGGGGTTATGGGTCCCTGCGTTCGCAGGGACGACACCGAGGGCGTGGCGCCTATTTGTCTTATCGCGAAAACAAATTGCCCGGGACCAAGCCCGGGCATTTGCATTCTCAATCGGCGTGCAGCGCCTACGCCCCCATCGCCGGCATCCGCGGATATTCGCCGGGGGTGCCCGCCGGCGGGATCGGGATGCCGCCGTCGGAATATTCGTTGAGCTTGTTGCGCAGCGTGCGGATCGAGATGCCGAGGATGTTGGCGGCATGTGTCCGGTTGCCGAGGCAGTGCTTGAGCGTCTCCAGGATCAGGTCGCGCTCGACATCGGCCACGGTGCGTCCCACCAGCGCGCGCGTCACCTGTTCGGCGGCCATCGTGGCGTGGGCCACGGCGGGGGGCGTCTTGGCGAGGTCGAGGCGGTCGCCGTCCGGCGTGATGATGGCGTCGGCACCGATCTCGTCGCCCTGCGCCATCAGCACCGCGCGGTGCATGGTGTTCTCGAGCTCGCGGACGTTGCCCTGCCAGCGGTTGGCCGAGAGCACGCGGCGCGCTTCCGCCGAGATCGGGCGCAGCGGCACGCCGTTGGCCTCGGCGTATTTCTTCACGAAATGCTGGGCCAGCTCCAGAATGTCGGCGGGGCGCTCGCGCAGCGGAGGGATCTTCAGGTTCACGACGTTGAGGCGGAACAGCAGGTCTTCGCGGAACGTACCCTCGCGCACCGCCTCCGCGAGGTTGCGGTTCGAGGTCGCGATGATGCGGATGTCCACCGGCACCGGCTTGGTGCCGCCGACGCGGTCGATCATGCGCTCCTGGATGGCGCGCAGCAGTTTCGATTGCAGGCGGACGTCCATCTCCGAGATTTCGTCGAGCAGCAGCGTGCCGCCGGTGGCCTCCTCGAACTTGCCGATGCGGCGCGCGATCGCGCCGGTGAAGGCGCCCTTCTCGTGGCCGAACAGCTCCGATTCCAGGAGATGCTCGGGGATCGCCGCGCAGTTGATCGAGATGAAGGGACGCTTGGCGCGCGCCGAGCGGGTGTGGACGTAGCGGGCCAGCACTTCCTTGCCGGTGCCGGACTCGCCGGTGATCATCACCGAGGCGTCGGAGCCCGCGATCTGCTGCGCCAGCTTGATCACCTTCGCCATCGCCTCGTCGCGATAGACCAGCTCGCGGGAATCGTTGGCGACGGCGGCCAGCACCGCGGCGATCAGCTCGGGGTCGGGCGGCAGCGGGATGTATTCCTTGGCGCCGGCATGGATCGCCGCGACCGCGGCGCGGGCGTCGTTGGTGATGCCGCAGGCGACGATCGGAGCGTGGATGTGCTCGGCCTCGAGCCGCAGCACGAGGTCGCGGATGTCGAGGGCGACGTCGACCAGCAGCAGATCGGCGCCCTTGCCGCCGCGCAGCACCCGCATCGCCTGCTCGTGATCCTCGGCATGGGTCACGGTGGCGCCGTTCTCCATCGCGATCTTGGTGGCGGTGGTGAGCTGGCCCTTCAATGTGCCAACGATGAGAAGCCGCATGTCAGTCTCCTGTCCGTCTGGTCGCGCTGCCGCGCGTCATGTCCTTGCGTGTCGTGTCAGCCGCGTTCGGCCTTGATGATTTCCGTCATGGTGACGCCGAGCTTGTCCTCGACCAGGACGACTTCGCCGCGGGCGACCAGCTTGTTGTTGACGTAGATGTCGATGGCTTCGCCGACGCGGCGGTCGAGCTCGAGCACGGTGCCGGGCCCGAGCTTCAACAGCTCGCTGACGTCCATCTTGGAGCGGCCGAGCACGGCCGAGACCTGTACCGGCACGTCGAACACGGCCTCGAGGTCGGCGGCGGCACGCGCCGCATATTCGTCCTCGTTGTAGCCGACGTCCGTGCCGGTGGGCGGCATCGGGCCGTTGAGATCGGGCAGCGGGACCTGTCCGTCGGTGTCGCTCATGGGTTAACTCCCCCTGCGGGACGCGACATAGCGTCCGACCATTTCGTCGATCTTGGCCGCGATGGCGCCGCGCTCCAGCACGACGCCGCCATCGGCCCATTCGATCCGGCAGTCGCTGGTGGCAATCTCCGGCTCGGCCAGGATCACCAGCCGGCCCTCGAAGCCGCTCTGCTTGGCGAGCCGCTCGATCTTCTCGCGGGCGGCGTCGTAGAGCGCATCGTTGATGCGGACGACGAGATGCGGCGTGGCGACCAAATGCGAGAAGCAGTCCTTGACCAGCGCCACGATCTCCCCGAGCGGCTCGGCGGCGACGAGGTCGGCGCAGAGCTTGCGCGCGACCGCCACCGCGACGTCGACGGCCTCGGTCTCCATCTTGGTTTCGATGTTGCCGATACCGGCGGCGATGCCGCGGATACCGATGTTGATCTCTTCCATGGCGAGCGCGACGCGGCGGTCGCTCTCGGCCTTGGCTTCGCGCTGGCCGGCGGCGAAGCCTTCCTGATAGGCGCGCGCCTCGGCTTCCGCGACTTTCTGGGCGATCTCGGCCGCGGTCGCAGCCTTCTCGCGCGTCGCCCGCTCGGGCGCCGCGAAGTCGGTGTCGAACAGGAATTTCGCCGGAGCGGCCATCAATACACCAGCTCGTCGTCGGCGCGGTTCTTGGTCAGCATGATCTCGCCCTTGGCGGCGAGGTCCTTGGCGAGGTTGACCAGAAGCGCCTGGGCCTCGTCGACGTCGCGCAGGCGGACCGGGCCCATCGCCGCCATGTCGTCCTGGAGCATCTTGGCCGCGCGCGAGGACATGTTGCCGAAGAAGAAGTTGCGGACGTCCTCGTTGGCGCTCTTGAGCGCGACGCCGAGCTTGTCCTTGTCGACGTTGCGCATCAGGGTCTGGGCCGATCCGGAATCGAGCTTGACGAGGTCGTCGAAGGTGAACATCAGCGCCTTGATGCGCTCGGCGGATTCCCGGTTGTCCTCCTCCAGCGAGGTGATGAAGCGGGTTTCGGTCTGGCGGTCGAAATTGTTGAAGATCTCGGCCATCACCTCGTGGGCGTCGCGGCGGCGGGTCTGGGACAGGTTGGACATGAATTCGGTGCGCAGCGTCTTCTCCACGCTCTCGATCACCTCCTTCTGAACCGCCTCCATCTTCAGCATGCGATTGACGACGTCGAGTGCGAGCTCCTCGGGGAAGATGCCGAGCACGCGCGCGGCGTGCTCCGGCTTCAGCTTCGACAGCACCACCGCGATGGTCTGCGGATATTCGTTCTTGAGGTAGTTGGCGAGAACCTCTTCCTGCACGTTGGAGAGCTTCTCCCACATGTTGCGCCCGGCCGGGCCGCGGATCTCGTCCATGATGCCGTTGACGCGCTCCGGCGGCAGGTATTGCTGCAGCAGGCGCTCGGTGGCGTCGAAATTGCCCATCAGCGCGCCCGAGGCCGACATGCGCGAGACGAATTCGAGCAGCATG
This sequence comes from Bradyrhizobium sp. WBOS08, assembly GCF_024585125.1. Lineage (NCBI taxonomy): Bacteria > Pseudomonadati > Pseudomonadota > Alphaproteobacteria > Hyphomicrobiales > Nitrobacteraceae > Bradyrhizobium > Bradyrhizobium sp. WBOS08. Next base: position 4,017,075 of record NZ_CP028988.1, read on the forward strand.
TCCTCGACGGTGTCGACCTCGACGGTGCCGAGCGTCGACATTTCCAGCGAGAGCTGGCGCACCTCGTCGTCGTCGAGCAGGCCCCAGATCTTGCCGCCATATTGCTCGCCGAGAGCGAGCATCAGGATCGCGGCGCGGCGGGGGCCGGTCAGTTGCGCCGCGCCCTTGCCTTCGGCGGCGCGGCTGCCGGCACGCTGGCCGAGCGTGGAGATCACGCTGGTGATGTCGTTGGAGTTGGCGTTCTGCAGACTGGCGGCCATGTCAGATCACTTCTTGATGCACTTGGCGTGGGTTACTTGGTTGGCTCGGTGAGCCACTGGCGGATGATGGCGACGGTTTCGTTGGGGTTGCGCTCGGCGAGCTCGCCGACGCGGTGAACGGACTGGGCGTGGACCTGGCCCTGGATGGTCGCGACGTCGATGGCGCTGGCGGCGCCGCTCGGCAGCATCGCCTGGCCGCCGGCCGGTGCCGCCTCTTCCGAAGCCGCGGGACCGGTGAGGACGCCGGAGATGGCGGCGGCGACGTCGTCGGAGGCGAGGATGCGCTTGACCAGCGGGCGGATCACCAGGAACAGCACGACCAGGCCGAGCAGCATCATCACGCCGAGCTCGACGAAGTACATGACGTCGTCCTTGGTGAACTGCAGCATGCCGAGAAGGCCGCCGGGCTCGCCGATCGGAGCGGTGGAGGGCGCATCGGCAAAGCGCAGATTGACGACCTCGACCTGGTCGCCGCGCTTCTGGTCGAAGCCGATGGCCGAGCGCACCAGCGCGGCGATGCGGTCGAGCTGCTCCTTGTTGCGGTCCTGATAGGCCAGCTCGCCCTTGTCGTTCTTGGAATAGATGCCGTCGACCAGCACCGCTACCGAGATGCGGTTGACCCGGCCGGCCTCGGTCACCTCGGTCTTGGTGGTGCGGGAGATCTCGTAATTGTTGGTTTCTTCGGTTTTCTTGCTCTGGTCCTTGGCCGTAGGGCCGCTGTTCTGCTGGTTGCCGGGCAGCTCGTTGTTGACGGTGACCTGGCCGTTGTTGTCGGCGGTCATGCTCTGCTCTTCGCGGGTCTGGCTGGAGCGCAGCACCCGGCCTTCGGGGTCGTACTTGTCCGAGGTCTGGGTAACCTTGTTGAAGTCGAAATCGGCGGAGAGCTGCACGCGGGCGCGGCCCGAGCCGACCACGGAGGAGACGATGTCCTCGACCTGCTTGCGCATCCGCTTTTCGAAGTTGATGCGGCGCTCGTCGCCGACCGCCTGCTCCGGATCGGTCGCCGCGCCGTCGGCGAGCAGCTGGCCGGCCTCGTCGACGATCGAGACCCGCTGCGGCTTCAGGCCGTTGACGGCGGAGGCGACGAGGTGGCGGATGGCGCGAATCTGCTGGGCTTCCAGCGAGCCGCGGACGCGCACCACGATCGAGGCCGACGGCTCCGGCGCCTCGCGTGCGAACAGCGGGCGCTCCGGCAGCACCAGGTGGACGCGGGCGGCCTGGATGCGGTCGATGGCGCGGATGGTGCGGGCGAGCTCGCCTTCCAGCGCGCGAAGGTGATTGATGTTCTGGACGAAAGAGGTGGTGCCGAGCGCGTCGGACTTGTCGAACACCTCGTAGCCGACGCCGCCGCCCTTGGGCAGGCCGCCCTCGGCGAGCTTCATCCTGAGACGCGTGACCTTGTCCTTGGGCACCATGATGATGGAGCCCTCGTTGCGGATCTCGAACTGGATGCCCTGGCGTTCCAGGTCCTTGATGATGCCGGAGGAATCCTCGACGCTGAGGTCGGTGAACAGCGTCGTCATCTGCGGCGTGGTGACGCGCATGATGACGAACGCGAAGAAGCCGATGAGCGCGGCGGTGACCGCGATCATCGCCCCGAATCGGGCGGCGCCGATACTCTTCAGAAAGTCCGCAAGACCTTGCAAGCAACCGCCCCAACAGATTCGGCCGCTTTCACTGGAAGGGCCGACTGGGCAATTATTGCCTAGGGGATGGTTTCGATATGGTTAACGAAGGTTAAGAGGTCGGACAAAAGTCGCGCCAAAGTGCGATATGAAAAAAATCGGCCTCGCTTTGCGAGGCCGATTTTCGTCAAAAGCCGCAGATTTCCGGGATCGCCTACTGGCGATATTGCTGGATACGGGTGGTGCGAAGCCCCGCCAGACCATGCTGGTCGATGGAAAACTGCCAGGAGAGGAATTCGTCGACCGTCAGGGTATAACGGCTGCAGGCCTCCTCGAGCGAGAGAAGTCCACCACGGACAGCGGCGACGACTTCGGCCTTGCGGCGGATGACCCAGCGTTTGGTGCCGGGTGCAGGCAGATCCGCGATCGTCAACGGACTGCCGTCCGGCCCGATGACGTATTTTACCCTCGGGCGATGGGGTTCTGTCATGGCGTACTCACAAACTCTCAACCACTGAACTCACATCCGTAACCCTACGCCCGGCGGCTTAAAAATCCGCTAAGCCTAAGGCTTCAATACAATTCTCGTTGAAAATGCCGAAACGACGCCGTGTCGGCCGGCGGGACGGTGGCATCCGGGCCGGTCGAGGGGGTCTTGTTAATACTTTACTAACGAATGAGACCCTCAAGGGGCTCTCTCAGCTGTCGTCCCGGGGCGCGCGGAACGCGAGCTATGATGCGCAATTGCGCATCTGAGGATCCATAATCCCAGGAAGTGGTTTGACGACGACCAGGGGTTACGACTTCACGCGAAAACGACGTCCTGGGGTTATGGATCTCCGCGTTCGCGGGGATGACATCGTGTTTGGCGGGCGGACCTTCCTCAATTGCCAGTCGCGATGATGCTCTTGACCTGGCTGAGCGTGTAGCTGGCGCCGTCGATGGTGAGCAGCGGCGGCGACTGGGTCAGGTCGACCGACGACACTACGCCCTGCACCTGCGCGGCGATGCCGACATTGTTGTTCGCGACGTCCTTGCCCGTGGCCGAGATGGTGTACTTGCCGTCGGGCCATTGGGTACCGTCATTGCCCATGCCGTTCCAGGTGAAGGGGATGTCGTTGCCGGCGGCCGCGGTGTACTTGCCGTTGAACACGGTCTGGCCGCTCGAATTGGCGATGGAGATTTCGACCGTGGAGTCGGTCGGCACGTTGAGATGCCAGACAGCCGTGGAGTTGGTCATGCTCGCGGTCGAGCCGTCGACCAGGGCGGTCTTGCCGACGAAGCCCAGCGCCTGGGTCGCCTGCGTGGTCTGCTGCAGAGCGACGAGCTGGGCCAGCGCATCGTTGGTCTTGAGCTGCTGCTCGACGCCGGCGAACTGCACCAGCTGCTGGGTGAACTGATTGGTGTCGAGCGGATCGAGCGGGTTCTGGTTCTGCAGCTGCGTCGTCAGCAGCGTCAGGAAGGTCTGGAAGTTGCCGGCGAGCGTCGATCCCGTGGTCGAGCTCAGCGTGTTCGACGAGGAGGATTTCGGCAGCTCGGTCGTCCCGGAGACGACGCTGGGGGCCGTGGCGCCAGTCGTGGTGGTCATGTCGAATACTCCTTACACTCTGATATCGACGCCGCTGCTCGGCCCGTACATGCGGCCATAGCTGCGGCCGACGGGCGCGGCGGCGGTGTCGTCCTCGCTGATGATCAGCCGGCGGGCATTGCCGCCATTGTCGTTGTTCTGGCCGGAGTTCTGGCCCGACGAATTCTGGTCGCGCAGGCTGAAGGACAGCCCGTTGCTGCCGGTCTTGAGGCCGGCATCGTCGAGCGCGCGCTGCAATTGCGGCGCGTCCTGGCGCAGCATCTGCAGCGTCTCCGGCTTCTCCACCGTGAGATGCGAGGTGACGTTGCCGGCGCGGTCGACATTGATGCGCACGTCGATGCGGCCGAGCTCGGCCGGATCGAGGCTGATGTCGAACCGGGACTTGCCGGAGCGGATCGCGGCCGCGATCTCGACCGGCACGCCGTTGATCGGCACTGCCGCAGAGCTGGCCGCGGTCGCGGTCAGCGTCGCGGTCGATGCGGACGCGATCGAGGTCGTGTTGGTCAGCGGTGCCTGCACGGCGGAGGCGGCTTGCGCGCTCGCGTCAGTGGTGTTGAAGGCGGCGTGCGCATTGGCATGGGCATGGGCGGCCGGCGCGGCCGGGATCGCGTCGGCCGGCCGGTCCGCGGCGCCGGGCTTGGCCTCGGTCGCGGCGCCGTCTGCCTGCGGCTTCGGGTCTTGCGGATGCGCGGCATTGGCGGCCGTCGGGCCCGTTGCCTGCGTCGGGGCGGCGGTGCCGGTGCCCTGGCCGATATTGGAGACGTTGGACTGCCCCTGCGCGGTGACGACGGCCTCGAACGAGGTCTTCGGCGTGCCCTGATGGACGGGGATCAGTCCGCCATTCGGCTTGGCTTCGGCCGTAACCTCGCCGGTGGCGCCGGTCGCGGCATCGGCCAGCGTCGCCGAGGTGTCGGCATCGACCTGGGCGCCGGCGGTCTTGGCGCTCTTGTCGCCCGGCGTTGCGGTGTCGGTCGTGGTGCCCGCGATCTGCGCCGCGGTCGAGGCGCTGGCGGCAAGGCCGGCGGCGGCGATCGTCAGCGGCGAGGAGGTGGCGGCCTGGTTCGCCGCCGCGTTCGGATCGGTGGGGACCACCGGCGCGGCAACCGCGATCGCGTTCGGATCCGGCAGGGCCGCCTGCGCTGTATCGGCCGGCGCGGCCTCGACGTTGGCCGCGACCGCATCGCTTGCCTCGGTCTTGTCGCCCTTGGTCTGCTCGGACGCATCGGCTGACTTGGCGTCGGAGGTCTCGGACTTGTCCTTGACCTTGCCGGTGTCCTCGGGCGCATCGGCGGGGGTGTCGCTCGCCTCGTCGGCCCTGGTGGACGCCGGCGCATCGGCGTCGTCGCTCGACTTGCTCTGCGAGGCTTGATCGGCCGATGAGGGCTCGCGCGGGCCCTTGTCCGCGGTGGACGACTCGCTTCGCCGCGGCGCGCTGTCCGCGACCTGCGCGGCCGCGTTGGCGTTGACCGCCTGGGTGTTGCTGTCGACCAGCGAGCCGAAGGAATCGTGGGCGGACGCCTCCTTGCCGCTCTGCGACCGGGCAGGCTTTTGCTGCGCGCTCGAAACTTGCACGCTTGCCGCGACTTCTGACGTACGACCGACCACAGGCAACCCCTTGGAAACATCTGCGGCATCAGGGGAGCAAGGAGCGGGCCAGCGTCGCTGTCTGCATCTTTATACAATATAATCAATATCTTAGTGGTTTGCGGGCGCTGCTGCCGCACCCGCCGCAGCCCCGCCATTTCTGCCTCCCCGGCAAGAATTGCCCTAAGCCGGCCGCCCGCGTGATTGCTTCACCGGAATGCCGCCTATATTAAAGAGGTTACTCTCAGCCGCTTTCGACCGGGCAATCGTGCCTTTCGGGAACTCGAGTTCCCGGGGATTGCCGATGTCCCGCGAGGAGCAAGAAATCGCGGATCGCCGCGCGCCGCCGTCACAACCCCTGAAGGCCATGCTCAACAGTCTGGATCTCGAAGGCCGTCCCGAGGACACCAGGGTCGTCGTCGCCATGTCGGGCGGCGTCGATTCCTCGACGACGGCTGCGCTTCTGAAGGCGGAAGGCTACGACGTCGTCGGCATCACGCTGCAGCTCTACGACCATGGAGCGGCGACCCACCGGAAGGGCGCCTGCTGCGCCGGCCAGGACATCCACGACGCCCGCGACGTCGCCGCCAAGCTCGGCATTCCCCATTACGTGCTCGATTACGAGGACCGCTTCCGCGAATCCGTCATCGACAATTTCGCCGATAGCTACGCGCTCGGTGAGACGCCGGTGCCGTGCATCGAGTGCAACCGCAGCGTCAAGTTCCGCGACCTGCTGAAGACCGCGCGCGAGCTCGGGGCACAGGCGCTCGCCACCGGCCATTACGTCGCCTCGCGCCGCCGCCAGGACGGCTCGCGCGCGCTGGTCTGCGCCGCCGACCCCGACCGCGACCAGAGCTACTTCCTGTTCGCGACCACGCAGGAGCAGCTGGACTTCCTGCGCTTCCCGCTCGGCGACATGACCAAGCCGGAGACGCGCGAGCTCGCGCGCCGCTTCGGCCTTAGCGTCGCCGACAAGCACGACAGCCAGGACATCTGCTTCGTGCCGACCGGGCGCTACACCGACATCATCACGCGCCTGCGGCCGAACGCGATGGATCCCGGCGAGATCGTCGATCTCGATGGACACGTGCTCGGCCGCCACAACGGCATCGCCAATTTCACCGTCGGCCAGCGCCGCGGCCTCGGCATCGCCGCATCCGCACCGCTGTACGTGGTGCGGCTGGAGGCCGCGACCCGCCGCGTCGTCGTCGGCCCGCGCGATGCGCTGAAGATGCACCGCATCGCACTTCGCGACGTCAACTGGATCGGCGACGGCGACATCGACCGCGCCATCGGCGGCGGTCTCGAACTGTTCGTGCGCGTGCGCTCGACCCGCAGCCCGCAGCCGGCCTGGCTGCGCGGCGCAGGCGGCCATTACGAGGTCGAGCTCGTCGCCGGCGAGGAGGGCGTCTCGCCCGGCCAGGCCTGCGTGTTCTACGACGCAGCCAGCGGCCAGGCGCGCGTGCTCGGCGGCGGCTTCATCCAGAGCGCCGCCGCGAAGCAGGGCGCCGCGACATCGCGCCCGCTCGCGGAAGCGGTGCGCGGCTGAGCAGCATGATCCGGAAAAGTGTGAGCGGTTTTCCGGCAAGATCATGCGCAAGACAATGACGAGATCTTGCGCAGCTGGTCGGGCTGGGTTCACCTCTCCCGCAGGGAGAGGTCGGATCGCATCGATAGATGCGATCCGGGTGAGGGGTTATGGTCCTAGCGTACGCCACCCGGCCCCTCACCCGGATTGCTGCGCAATCCGACCTCTCCCCGTCGGGGAGAGGTGAAGTAAGACAGGGCAGGGGGGCATGGCAGCAGACATCTCGCGGGCCGGGGTCGAGAAGGCCTATGGCCGCTGGGCGCCGGTCTATGATCTCGTGTTCGGCAAGGTGTTCGACGCCGGACGGCAGTCGACCATCGCCGAGGCCGATCGCATCGGCGGCCGCGTCCTCGACGTCGGCGTCGGCACCGGGCTGTCGCTGTCCGATTATTCGCGCACCACCAGGATCTGCGGCGTCGACATTTCCGAGCCGATGCTGCGCAAGGCGCAGGCGCGCGTGCGCACGCTTCGGCTCTCCAACGTCGAGGTGCTCTCGGTGATGGATGCGAAGAACCTCGCCTTCCCATCAGACTTCTTCGACGCTGTGGTGGCGCAATACGTCATCACCGCCGTGCCCGATCCCGAAGGCACGCTCGACGAGTTCGTGCGTGTGCTCAAGCCCGGCGGCGAGCTGATCCTGGTCAACCACATCGGTGCCGAGAGCGGTCCGCGCAAATTGTTCGAGCTCGCCTTCGCGCCGATCGCCCGCCGTCTCGGCTGGCGCCCGGAATTCCCGTGGGCCCGGCTCGAGGGCTGGGCGGCGAGGCACGGCGGCATCACGCTGGCCGAGCGCCGCCCGATGCCGCCGATGGGGCACTTCTCGCTGATCCGCTACCGCAAATCGTGATCATGCCGCGGGAACACGCGCCGAGGCCGGCGCGTTCCCTTCCCATGCGCACGACATCAAACATCATCCTGGCCAGCCTCCTGATCGCCGCCTCTGCGCCAGCGATCGCGCAGGCTCCGCCCGCCCCGGCGACGCCGCCGCAAGCGACCGCGCCGCCGTCCCCGCAACGTGCCGCCGGCTGTGCCCCATCCGACCGGCTCGCCACCACCCCGGACGGCACCACCACCGGCCAGTCCCGGGAACCGCTCGGCGACAAGCTCGCCAAGACCGACGGCGTGCTCTGCCCGCCCTCTGGCGTCGACCCCGACATGCACGCCCCCGCGCCCAGCACCGGAGCCAACACCCCGGTCATCCCGCCTCCGGGCAGCCCGGGCGGCGATCCGAACGTGCGGCCGAAATAGGCCGCATCCTTTGCCTCTCCCCACCGGGGAGAGGCCGGAATCCGCGCCAAGCGCGGATTCCGGGTGAGGGGGCCTCTCCGCGAGTCTACTCGGCGAAAACAGCCGAGTTCGGCTTCAAACAGGGCGCTTTCGCCGGCAATTCATCCCGCCCATCGCCCGACCTTTGCTTGACTTCGCCCCGCCCCCTTCCTTATATGCCGCGCGTTCGCGAGATCGGCCGTCTGCCGTTCGCGATCCCTGTGGCGGGGTAGCTCAGCTGGTTAGAGCACGGGAATCATAATCCTGGGGTCGGGGGTTCGAGTCCCTCCCCCGCTACCAAAAATCTCGCTAAGCAGCTGATGATTTTTCAGAGTATCGCGCGCACTCGGCTCGATGCTAGCGGGTAGCGCTATGCTGGCCCGATCGCTCTGATGGCAGCTGCTGGCGGGCGGCGTCGCGCGCGCCGCATTTGGTTGGCAAACGGGCCCAGAGCGATAAGACGTGTCTGACTAGCTTCAACTTGTAGTGCTCCATCGCAGCGGTGGCGGAAGCCCCGCGAAAAAGGAGCGGTACACGTTCGATTTTATCGTCAATGGCCAATCTCTCTTTGCCGCCACCGGTGCCTCCAGCTTTGATTTGTCCGGTTGTCTTTCGGTCCCTCAACGAGAGCCCGAGCTTGCCATTCGCCTCAACGATGGACTTGCGCGACTTCTGACATCAGCCGTTGGGGTCGGCGGCAGTCGCCGCGTGGCCCTGTATGTTTGTCCGGAATGTGGAGACCTTGCCTGCGGAGCTATCACCGCGCTCCTGTCGCGGAGCGACGGCGTCGTGCATTGGTCCCGAGTTTGCGCACGAGAACGGAGATGACAGCGAGGCTAAAATCTCAACGGTCGGCCCCTTCGCGTTCCGCTGGACATCGTACGTGGCTGAAATAGAACGGGCTTGCGCTGCACGATAACGGGTAAAACACTTGCGAAACCCATCACGCTTTACGTCGGGTGGGGTCGATGGGTCTCGCTTCACTCTACCCATCCTGCGAACTCGTGGTTATGCAGATAGCAGACCCAATTCGGTGACTGGTCAACCATAGGGAGCGGGGCACTCTTCCCCGCTCATGCGGGGCTGGCCGCTCTCCATCTGTTGATGCGCAAGATCATCCGTGCTGCGGCGGAATGGAGCTCCCGTCGCACAGTCCGCTATTGCTCTCTGCCTTGATGGCCGGCATCCTCGGATCAATCGCGCGGAAAAGCGACCCCGACGAAGGTCCGGCGCGTGGGGAGGTGTGGGCCATGTTGGCGTTGCGGATCGTCGGGCAACCCAGTGCGCCCGAATTGATCCTCGCTCCCACCGTGGAGGCGTTCGCCCCAAAATGTCCAAGGAAGGAAGCACGCGATGAGGATGATCAAAGGGCCTGCGATATTTCTCGCTCAGTTCGCGGGCGATGCGGCGCCGTTCAATTCGCTCGATGCGATCTGCGGATGGGCGGCCTCGCTGGGCTACAAGGGGATTCAGATTCCGAGCTGGGACGGGCGGTTGTTCGACCTGACCAAGGCCTCGGAGTCCCAGACCTATGCCGACGAGGTGAAGGGGATTGCGGCGCGACACGGCCTTGCCATCACCGAGCTGTCGACCCATTTGCAAGGCCAGCTCGTCGCCGTTCACCCGGCCTATGATGCGGCCTTCGACGGCTTCGCCGCGCCGGAGGTGCGTGGCAACCCCAAGGCCCGCACCGAATGGGCGGTGGATCAGGTCAAGCGCGCCATCCTGGCGTCGCGGCGGCTCGGGCTCAGCGCCCAAGCGACGTTCTCCGGCGCGCTGGCCTGGCCCTACGTCTATCCCTGGCCGCAGCGTCCCGCCGGCCTGATCGAGACCGCCTTCGACGAACTCGCGAGGCGCTGGCGGCCCATCCTCGATCATGCCGATGAGAACGGTGTCGATCTCGCCTACGAGATCCATCCTGGCGAGGACCTTCACGACGGCATCACTTACGAGATGTTCCTCGAACGGGTGAACCACCATCCGCGCGCGAACCTGCTCTACGATCCCTCGCACTTCGTGCTGCAACAGCTCGACTATCTCGACTACATCGACATCTACCACCAGCGCATCAAGGCGTTTCACGTCAAGGACGCCGAGTTCAATCCGACCGGCCGTCAGGGCGTCTATGGCGGGTTCCAGAGCTGGGTCGACCGCGCCGGCCGCTTCCGCTCGCTCGGCGACGGCCAGGTCGATTTCGGCGCCATCTTCTCCAAACTCACGCAATACGATTACGGCAGCTGGGCGGTGCTCGAGTGGGAGTGTGCCCTGAAACACCCCGAGCAAGGCGCGCGCGAGGGCGCCGAGTTCATCCGCAACCACATCATCGAGGTGACGGACAAGGCCTTCGACGATTTCGCCGGCAGCGGTACCGATGCGGCCGCCAACCGCAAGATGCTCGGCATCTCGTGAACGAAAGGCTGCAACATGGCGATTGAAGCAAGCGGTGAAACCGGCGGCCATCGCCGCATCCGTCTCGGCATGGTCGGCGGCGGCCAGGGCGCGTTCATCGGTGCCGTCCACCGCATCGCCGCGCGCATCGACGACCAGTTCGAGCTGGTAGCCGGCGCGCTGTCGTCGGATCCAATTCGCGCCAAGACCTCCGCAAAGGAGCTCGGCATCGCCGACGGCCGGGCCTATGGCTCGTTCGAGGAGATGGCGCAGGCCGAAGCGGCGAGGGCGGACGGCATCGAGGCGGTCGCGATCGTGACGCCCAATCATATGCATAGTCCGGTCGCGAAAGCCTTCCTGGAAGCCGGCATCCACGTTATCTGCGACAAGCCGCTGACCACGACCGTTGCCGAGGCCGAGCAACTGGTGGCGCTGGTCAGGAAGACGGGCCGGATCTTCGTCGTCACGCACAACTACACCGGCTATCCCATGATCCGGCAGGCCCGCGCCATGGTCGCCAACGGCGATCTCGGCGAGATCCGTCTCGTCCAGGCCGAGTATCTGCAGGATTGGCTGACCGAGCCATTGGAGGCCACCGGCCAGAAGCAGGCGGCATGGCGCACGGACCCGTCCCGGTCCGGCGCCGGCGGGTGCATCGGCGACATCGGTACCCACGCCTACAATCTCGCCTGCTTCGTCACCGGGCTCGAGCTCGACGCGCTGCTCGCCCAATTGTCGACCTTCGTCGAGGGCCGGCGGCTCGACGATGACGTGCAGATCTTCCTCAAGTGGAAGGGCGGCGCCAAGGGCATGCTGTGGGCGAGCCAAATTGCCGTCGGCAACGAGAACGGGCTCAAGCTGCGCGTCTACGGCAGCAAGGGCGGCCTCGAATGGGCGCAGGAGAATCCGAACCAACTCTGGTTCACGCCTTACGGCAAGCCCAAACAGCTACTGACCCGCGGCGGCGCCGGTGCATCGGGCGCGGCGGCGAGGGTCACCCGCATCCCATCGGGGCACCCCGAGGGCTACCTCGAGGGCTTCGCGACGATCTATGCCGAGGCGGCGCGCGCCATCCGCGCGGCCGCGGCCGGTGAAAAGCCGCCGCCCGACGTTATCTTTCCGACGGTCGAGGATGGCCTCGCAGGCGTGAAGTTGATCGATGCCGCGGTGAAATCGTCTGAGGGCAACGGCGTCTGGGTTCGGATGACCTAAGGCGGTCGCGATGACTTCGCTTCGTCGAGGACCGCCGAGTGAGGACAACTTGCACGGCATTGGCGTGTCGCGTCATGCGACCTCTCGCGGCGTTCTGGCTCCGCACGAACGATACATCAAATGCGAGCAATCGTGGCGCCCTACAATTCGCATTCTGCCTATGGGCTACTTCACACATCCGAAATTTGCGGTCTCACAAATTGCTGACACGGCGCCAAGCGAGTTCCGTTGCTTTGTCTAACTCAGATTGTATGGTGGCCATAAGAGCATTCGGCCTGATCGACGATGTGCGGCCAATCGGCGCTGTCCGCATCTTTGGTGATCATGATCACAGGAAGAGTGTTCGCCCCTGGGTAGAATGAGGGACAGAGGACAATGACCGAAGGATTAGGACAATGTCGCTGCTCCAGATCAATCTCTTCGGCGGTGTCGAGGTCATGCGTGCCTCCGGCGAGTCGGTGTTGATCCCCAGTCGCAAGGCTGCAACTCTCCTTGGCTATGTGGCGCTCAGTTCCCCTCGGGCCATTTCTCGCGGCAAGCTCGCGACCCTGTTGTGGGACGGTCAGTTCGGCGATCGCGCCCGCGCCAGCCTTCGACAGGCTCTGCTCACATTGCGGCGTGAACTGCCGCAATATTCCGACGTGATCGCGGCCGATCGCGACGACATCCGCATCTGCCCGAACGCCATAAGCACCGATGTCGGGGAATTCGAGCGGCTCCTGTCGGATGGAGATCCCGAACGATTGTCTCGCGCGGCGATGCTGTATCGGGGTGACCTTCTCGAGGGCATCAGTTCGACCTCATGCCAATTCGAAGCCTGGCTGTCTGCCGAGCGCCAGCGACTGAGGACAAAGGCGATGCAGGCGCTTGCGGGCCTGCTGGACACCGACGGGCGCGAGCACATGGACATCGCGATCGCGCTCGCGCTGCGTATCGTCGCAATCGACCCGCTTCAGGAGCAGGTCCATCGTATCTTGATGCGTTGCTACGCGCAGCAAGGTCGCCGTACCGACGCGCTACGTCAGTACGATCTTTGCCGCTCCGTGCTGTGGCGGGACGTTCGCGCGGTGCCGGAGCAGGAGACCGAACAGCTGCAGCGCGACATCCGCCGCATGTTCCACGCTGCGCCCCTGAGACCTGCCTCGGTCAAATTGCAGCGGGCCAAGAACTTTGACGCAACTTTCACGCTCGGCGTGACGCCTGCATCACGATCCTGGTCGTAGCCTTAGCCGCTCGCACAATCGTGCGTAGTGATCCCGACTCCCTTCAGGGAACGCGTGTCGCTCGCGGGTCAGGCACTTCATCAGGAGACTTTGATCATGACTGGAACACAGCAAGGATATGAGGACTACGGCCAATTGGATCCGCAGGGGATATTCGGCTCCATCCTCGGCGGTGCGGCCGGACGCGTTATCGGCAACCTGCTCGGCGGCAAAAGGGGAAAGAATATCGGCGGCGCCATAGGTAACATCGGCGGAGGTTTCCTGCCGTTTTCCGCCGGTCCGGAAACGCCGCAAGGTTCTGTGCAAAATTCTGTGCAGGTCTCCGACATGGAGCTGCAGAGCTTCTGGAGCGTGCTGAAGAAGATCGGCCAGGGCGTGCAGACCGGCCTCGATGTCGGCAAGCAGCTCGGCGTGTTCAACGCCGGCCAGCCCGGACTTCAATCCGCGACGGAGCAGGTCTCCGACATGGAGCTGCAGAGCTTCTGGAGCGTGCTGAAGAAGCTCGGGCGGGGCGTGCAGACCGGCCTCGACGTCGGCAAGCAGCTCGGCGTGTTCAACGCCGGCCAGCCTGGCCTGCAACCCGCGACGGAGCAGGTCTCCGACATGGAGCTGCAGAGCTTCTGGAGCGTGCTGAAGAAGATCGGCAGGGGCGCCCAGACCGGCCTCGACATCGGTCGCCAGCTCGGCGTGTTCAACGCCGGCCAGCCCGGATTTCAACCCGCAACGGAGCAGGTCTCCGACATGGAGCTGCAGAGCTTCTGGAGCGTGCTGAAGAAGATCGGCAAGGGCGTGCAGACCGGCCTCGATGTCGGCAAGCAGATCGGCGTGTTCAGCGCCGGCCAGCCCGGCCTGCAACCCGCGCAGGAGCAGGTCTCCGACATGGAGCTGCAGGGCTTCTGGAGCGTGCTGAAGAAGATCGGCAAGGGCGTGCAGACCGGCATCGATGTCGGCAAGCAGATCGGCGTGTTCAGCGCCGGCCAGCCCGGATTTCAACCCGCGCCGGAGCAGGTCTCCGACATGGAGCTGCAGAGCTTCTGGAGCGTGCTGAAGAAGATCGGCCAGGGCGCCCAGACCGGCCTCGACATCGGTCGCCAGCTCGGCGTGTTCAACGCCGGCCAGCCCGGCCTGCAGCCGGCTGCGGCGCAGGTCTCCGACATCGAGCTGCAGAGCTTCTGGAGCGTGCTGAAGAAGATCGGCCAGGGTGCCCAGACCGGCCTCGATATCGGTCGGCAGCTCGGCGTCTTCAACGCCGGCCAGCCCGGTGGCACGATGCACTAGAGCCAACGCGTGGAGGGCGGGCGAACGCCCGCCCTCCACGCACAGATGACAAGGGAAAACAGATGGCGGATTCAAACACGTCGCAGCAATTCATCGTGCAGGGAGACCCGGTCCAATCCGGTGAGCTCAACGACCACTTGCAGCGTGAACCCGACGTGAAGCGAGTCGCGCAGGTCGCACCCGACGTCGTCATTCTTGCGATGACGAAGACACAGGCCGACCGCCTGAAATCGAGGTTTGCCACGCTCGTGGTTGAACCGGATTCGGCGCTGAAGCCGTTCGATGCCGACTGATTTCTGTGGGCAAACATTGGACACGCAAAACATCAAGGAGGCCGCAGATGGCCACGAGAGGAAAATCAGGACCTTCCGCACAGGGCGAGCACGGTGCGAACGAAGCGGCGACAAACGGCAACGGCGCGATTCCCGAGCATGGCGACAGCCCGTCACCGGCACGCGGGCAGGGGGCCGCAACGATCGCACCGCGCCCGGCGCAATTCATGATCGCGCCGCAACAGCAACCCGGGCTTGCGACCTTCAGCATCGATTTTCTGACCCAGCAGCTCACCAGCAGCCCCGACATCGAAGTGGTGAAGACGGTGCCTGCGCCGCGCCTGTTCGGATTTCAGAGCGCGGATCTCGGGCAAGTGCCGCTCAGTCCGCTGGTCCTCGCCAAGATGACTCCCGACAAGGCCAGGGTGCTGCAGACCCAGGCAGGAGAGCGTTGCGCGGTGGAGCGTGACGAGCGGCTGACCTACATGCTCGACCCGACGACGCCGCAGCTTCCCAATCCGGGGGTGCTGACGCCGCTGGCCGACGGCTTCACTGCGACCATCGAAGTCCTGGGCCAGGACGGCCCGCTGCCCGGCGCCGAAGTCTACGTGTTCGGCAGCATGTGGCCCGCACAGGCCATCACCGACGCCACGGGCCGCGCCACGGTGACGCTCCAAGGCGAAACTCCCGAGACCATCCGCTCGATCCTGGTCAAGCCGAAGATCGACTACTGGACCTTCTGGCTCGATCGTCCGCAGCTCGTTCCCAACAATGTCAACCGGATCGTCGTGAGGGCGCTCGGCGCGGTCCTGCGGAGCTTCCCCGGCCAGCAATTGACCGGTTGGGGTGAGCGCGCCATGGGCCTCGATCGCGTGCCGCCGTCCTTTGATGGCGCCGGTATCAAGATCGCGGTCATCGATTCCGGCCTGGCGCCGACCCATCGCAACCTGCGCGGCATCACGGAAGGCACCAGCATCGTCGGCAATGACAAGGCGGCCTGGACCGTCGACACGATCGGCCATGGCTCGCATTGCGCCGGAATCATCGCCGGCGGCCCCATCGGCTCCGGCGGCGGAATCCGCGGCTTCGCTCCCGCGGCGGAAATCCATGTCTGCCGCATCTTCCCGGGCGGCCGGTTCAGCGATCTCGTATCGGCGCTCGATTATTGCATGGAGCATGGCATCGACGTCGCCAATATGAGCCTCGGTGGCGGCGAGCCCTCGCGGATCATCGAGGAACGAATCGTCCGCGCCAAGGAAAGGGGCATGGCCTGTATCATTGCTGCGGGGAATTCCTCGGGGCCGGTGCAGTTTCCGGCTTCGACGCCGCATTGCCTGGCGGTCGCCGCGTTGGGCAAGTGGGGCGAGTTTCCCGAGGATAGCTATCATGCGCAGCAAGCCCTCGACGGTTTCCAGAGCCGCGATGGATATTTTCCGGCCAAGTTCTCCTGCTTCGGCCCGGAGATCGACGTCTGCGCGCCGGGTGTGGCGATCGTCTCATCGCTTCCCGCCGACGGTTTCGGTGCATGGGACGGTACCTCGATGGCGACGCCGCATGTCACCGGCCTGGCCGCGCTTGTGCTGGCGCACCATCCGGACTTCACCAAAGGCAGCTTCCAGAATCGCGATGCACGCCGGGTCGAGCGGCTGTTCCAGATTCTGAAGGAAACCGCGACGCCGCTGCAATTCGGTGACCCGAATCGTGCCGGCGCGGGACTGCCGAACGCGATGCGGGCGCTCGGCCTGGAAACCGGAATCGCTCCGGTTGCCGCCGCTGCGTCTGGAACCGATCCCTCGCTGGCAGCGCTGCGTCGCCTGCTTGGATTGCGGCCGGTCGAAGCGCCGAGCATGATTCCGGCGGGCGCGATGACGCCACAGTCCATTGGTCCCATGCCGAACGGTTCGAGCCACGTCGCGCGCGGTCCGGCCCAGGTCGCCAATGGAATCGCCCCCATGATGATGGATCCCGATCCAGCTCAGATCCGGCAGCTCATGCACAAGGTCGGATTGCTGTAACGCGCGTCCTTGTGGCCTTGAACGCGGGGCACGGCACCAGCTGTGCCCCGCGCGTTTTCTGACGCGGAGCGATCATTGCGACAGCTTCACGAAATCTGAAAATTTCAGATTTCGTACCAGCGAGGCTGACATGGCGAGTATGCTTCGTTGGTGCTTTGGGCGACACCAAATGCCCTGTGTCGCCACGCCGTCAACCCCTCGCCGCAAAAATATTCCTCTTTACCGAAATTCGGAAATGGCGTATGTGTCGGCCATCCCGGCTCACCAGGAGGGGCGATCTCGAGGTCGTCTTGATCGCGAGCCGGGCTTGCGGTGGACGCGGCAGCGTCGGCATGAGAGGTGCGGGCAGGGCGGGTAGTCCCTGTGAGCCCGTGGCCGCGTGTAGACGAACGGCGCTGCCAGGCTTCGTCTCGTCTGTAAGTTTCGCAGCTTCGTCGACAGGGCTGGGAATACTGCAGGTGAAATGGCGGGCCGTGCGTACGGCAAAACCGTGTGGTCCTGGCCGTCGTTGCTACGGTCAAGCCGGATCGAAGATGTGCGCGAGCCCAACCGGGCGGACGGCATCGTCAATTCGAACGGCGAGGGAGGCCAGAAGGACATTCGGCTCCCGGGAGAGCGCGGCATAAGCCGTCCGACCATCGCGCAGGGAAGGCCGAGTGATCGGCACCACCTGTATGCTGCTGTGCGGTTCTTCTGCGTGTGCATTTTGCGCAGCAGACCGCGGGTGCGTTGTCAGCACCCGGCCTTCCCTGCGCCCTCTTGGATATAAGGGTGCGAAGATGAAGCAAAGCTCGGGCGAATTCAGCCGCGAGAACGAGAAGGCGTGTCTATGAGTCGAGGTATCTGCCACAAACGCGATCTCGTAGGGTGGGCAAAGCGCAGCGTGCCCACGCGCCTATCGCCGCATCGGACAGATCGTGGGCACGGCGCAAGGGCGCCTTTGCCCACCCTGTACCCTTCTAGCGTTCGGAGGCCAGTCAGTTGGTGTAAGCTGGTCGGCCGGGCCGATCCGCCGGGAGCCGCCTTGCCCACCTGTGCCTTGAGCACCGACGTAGGACCCGCGCCCTCATTCCTTTGTTCGGCCGCTTGTGACCATTCCTTCGTCCCGACCTGCCGAGCCCAACAGCGCGGCGCGCAGCCGCTGTCCAGGATGCCATCGGCACCGGCGTAGCCGGCGCGAAGCGTCCTGGACTGCGGTGAGCACCGCGCTACCCTGGTCCACCAAGGCACGAAAGCTCTTGACCAAGGCTAGGAGGTCCTACGGCCTGCGTGTCACAACCTCGATCTCGTAGGGTGGGCAAAGCGCAGCGTGCCCACGCGTCTATCGCCGCATCGGACAGATCGTGGGCACGGCGCAAGGGCGCCTTTGCCCACGCTACGGCTGTGCGGTTCTTCTGCGTGTGCATTTGCCTCTTGAACGAGAGGGTGAAGTGGTCAAGCAAAGCTCGGGCGAAAATCGTCGCGAGGCTGCGAAGTCGTGCCCCAATCCCTGAATTCCCCACACAGCCATGATCAGCGTCCGAGGGACGCGTGATTCAGCACGTCTCCTTGGCCGCTTCGGCTCATGTCTTCAACTTTGCCGGCATTCTGTTCGGCCTCGTACACGACGCCGATGGTCCGGAGGATGCTGGACGGATTGACGCTGATCGAGTCGATCCCAAGCTCGGCCAGAAACCGTGCGATCTCTGGATAGTTCGCCGGCGCCTCGCCGCAGATGCCGATATGGCGGCGGTTGCGCTTGGCGCCGTCGACGGCGAGTCTCAGCATTTCCAGCATGCCGGGATCGCGCTCGTCGAAGTCGAAGGCGACGATGTCGGAATCCCTGTCGACCCCAAGCGTGAGCTGGGTCAAATCGTTCGAGCCGATCGAGAAACCGTCGAACAGCTCCGCGAACCGGTCGATCAGGATGACGTTGTTGGGAATCTCGCACATCACGTAGATCTCGAGCCCGTTCTCGCCCTGCTTCAACCCATGCTGGGCCATGGTCTGGATGACATTGCGGGCTTCCTCGACGCGCCGGCAGAACGGAATCATGACCTTCAGGTTGATCAGGCCCATGTCGTTGCGGACCCGCCGCAATGCGGCGCATTCCAATGCAAAGCCCGCGGCATAGGCCGGGTGGGCGTAGCGGGCCGCGCCGCGGAAGCCGAGCATCGGGTTCTCCTCCCGCGGCTCGAAATCGGCGCCGGCTGTGAGATTGGCATATTCATTGGTCTTGAAATCGGACAGGCGAACGATGACCGGACGTGGGAAGAACGCAGCAGCGATCGTACCCACGCCCTCCGAGAGGCGCTCGACGAAGAAGTCCGAGGGCTTCTTGTAGCGCCGGGTGATCTGCTCGATCAATCGCCGGTCCTTGGCGGATTTCACCTGCTTCGGCTTGGCCAGCGCCATGGGGTGAATGCCGATGTGCTGGTTGATGATGAATTCCATGCGCGCCAGGCCGACGCCGTCGTTCGGCATCATGGCGGTCTTGAAGGCGAGCTCCGGATTGCCGAGATTGACCATGATCCCAGTGCGCGGTTTCTTCAGCGCACCGGTCGCGACTCGCTCGACGTCGAAGGGCAGGCGGCCGGCATAGACATGGCCGATATCGCCCTCGGCACAGGATACGGTCACGTTGGTGCCGGTCTTCACCTTTCTGGTGATGCCTTCGATCCCGACCACGGCGGGAACGCCGAGCTCGCGGGCAACGATGGCGGCATGGCAGGTTCGGCCGCCATGCTCGGTGACGATCGCGGCAGCGATCTTCATGACCGGCTCCCAGTCCGGGCTGGTGGCCGGCGCGACCAGGACCTCGCCCGGCTTGAAGGCGCGCAGATCCTGCCTCTTTCTAATCAGCCGGACCTTGCCGGCCGCGATCTTCTCGCCGACGGCGCGGCCTTCGCCGAGCACCGCCGCGGCATTCGGCTTGAGCACATAGTTCTCCAGCGCCTCGGACGTGCGGCGGGATGCAACCGTCTCGGGCCGGGCCTGGATGATGTAGAGCTTGCCGTCGGTGCCGTCCTTGGCCCATTCGACGTCCATCGGCCGCGGATGTCCCGCCTTGTCCGAGTAATGGCTCTCGATGACGATCGCGCTCTCGGCGAGGCTGAGGACATCATCGTCCGAAATGCAAAGGCTCTCGCGCTCGCGGCGCGACGTCGGCACGTTGCGGGTGGTGGTGCGACCTCGCGCGTAGATCATCTTCTTGTCCTTGGCGCCGATCCGGCGCGACAAGACCGCGCGGAAGCCTGCGTTGAAGGTCGGCTTATGGACATAGAACTCGTCCGGCTCGACGGCGCCCTGCACGATGTTCTCGCCCAACCCGTAGGCGCCGGTCACGAACACCACGTCGCGAAAGCCGGATTCCGTATCGAGCGTGAAGATGACGCCGCTGGAGGCGAGGTCCGACCGGACCATCTTCATCACGGCGACCGAAAGCGCGACCTTGAAATGATCGAAGCCGTTGTCGATGCGGTAGGAGATCGCGCGGTCCGTGAAGATCGAGGCAAAGCAGCGGCGGCAGGCCTCGAACAGCGCGCGTGCGCCGCGGACGTTGAGAAAGCTGTCGTGCTGTCCGGCGAAGCTCGCGTTCGGCAGGTCCTCGGCGGTGGCCGAGCTGCGGACCGCCACCGCAACGTTCGGCCCGTATTCCTGCTCGAGCTGCCGATAGGCCTCCGCAACTTTCTGCCTGAGGTCGGCGAGGTCCGTCGCGGCGTACACGATGTCCCGCGCCGCGGCACCCCGCCGGGCGAGGTCCGCGATATGCCGCTTGTCGAGGCCCGCAAGCAGCTTGCGCAACTCTTCCCAGGCGCCTTGCTGCAGGAGAGCGGCGCGATAGGCGGCAGCCGTCAGCGCAAAGCCGTTCGGCACCGAGATGCCGCGCCGCGACAGCATCGAATAGAGCTCGCCGAGCGAGGCGGTCTTGCCGCCGACCATGCCGACATCGTCCAGGCCGAGATCCTCGAACCAGCGAACATAGGGGTTGCTGCTCATCTGTTTGCTCCGCATTGCAGTCGAGGGTGCCGTCGGGACGCGATCCTCATCGGCAATGTGGCGGGAGGCGGGGCGTACGGTGTTGCGAAAGATCAATGGCGGCGCCAGCTAGGTTTCCTCGATCACCACCTGCTCGGCCAGCCGTTCGACATCCGCGGTCCGGCACAGCTCGGTGCCGGGATGGAGCAGGGCAGCCGCGCCCGCTGCCATGGCGTAGCGGAAGGCGGCGCCCAGATCGGTGCCGGAGGCGAGCCGCAGCACCAGCGCGCCGAGAAAGCTGTCACCGGCTCCGACCGCGCTCAGCGGCTTGATCGGCAGGGACTTCGCTTGCCATGTGCGGTCCCGGGTCACCAGCGCCGCGCCGAGATGTCCCATGGTCAGCGCGACGATCGACGCTTGTCGCGTCTCGACGATGCGTCGGGCGGCCGCCACCCATTCACCGGCGTCCTGAGGTTCCGTTCCCGTCAGTTCGCGCATCTCGCGCAAATTCGGCTTGATCAGGTCGACGCCTTCGGCGACTGCTGCGGCAAGCGCCGCGCCCGACGTATCGAGAATGATCTGGGACCTGTGCCGCTTGGTGATCGCCGCCAGGCGTGCATAAAAATCGTCGGGCACTCCGCCCGGCAAGCTGCCGCTTGCGACCACTATTCGGGGAAAAGGATCGAGCGAGGCGACCAGCTGCAGGAACTCAGACCATTCGCGGTCAGTGAGTGTCGGCCCCGGAAGGATGAAGCGGTATTGCAAAGCAGTTGACTGCTCGTGGACAAAGAAATCCTCCCGCGTCTCCCCCGCGATCCGGAAGGTCTGGCTGTCAACGCCCTCCGCGTCGAGCAGGCGGCGCAGCAGATCGCCCGTCCCGCCGCCCACCGGATAGATCGCGCGCACGCCGCGGCCGCCGAGCCGCTTGATCACGCGCGCGACATTGATGCCGCCGCCGCCAGGGTCGCGCCGCTGCGAGGTACCACGCAGCTTCGCGACGGGAACGATCTTTTCGACCGAAGTCGACACATCGACCGCGGGATTGATCGTGACGGTGGCGATGTCCGGCATGACCTTGTCTGTATCCACTTGGAGTCAGAATATCGTCCCGCAATGATGGGCCAGCCTGGAGCGCTCATCTGCCTTCGATTAGCTTCGCAGGATATCCCGGCACGGCAGCGCCAGTTTAATCTGGATCAAGGCCGATGTTGCGCCGTCGGTCGGTTGAAGAATCGAACCGAGGAGTCTTTGCCGCAAGGCGCGACTAGGAACTCCGGGCGCGCCCGGCGCTTGAATCGGCGGGCCAGAGTCGCCGTCGATTGCTGGCCTGCACGGCCCGCCTCCAAAGCCCCCATGCCCCCCAGGGTGGGCCGTGCGTCACCAGAGGAGACATCATGTCCGACCCGACCGAGCAAGAGATCAGAGAACGTGCGCATCGCCTGTGGGAGCAGGCCGGCAAGCCTGAGGGCCGCGACGACGAGTTTTGGCAGGCCGCCGAGCAGGAGCTGCGCAACGAGGACAAGTCCAATACGTTGCGGACGCCGGATACGTTGTGACCGACAAGACCTGCCCATTCTGCGGGGGTCTGGGATGGGTCTGCGAAAATCATCCGCTCCGGGCCTGGAGCGAACAGCTCGGCGGCTGCCGCTGCGGCGAGGGCATGCCCTGCACCTGCAACACGACCGAAGATCCGGAGATACGCGTGGTGATCGTCGAAGCGGACACGACGTGGCACTGAACCGGGTCGGCCCGTTTCCCGTGCGATGCGAGCTGCCGCTCGGGGAACAGAGCATCCAGGACGGGCATTCAGTGTCTGAACAGCACGGGCTCCAAAAAATATCCCTTTCCCACGGCAGTGTCGGCGGTGGACGAGCAGAAGAAACTAGAGCACCAGATCGAATTCGCAACGCGAGCGGCCGCGCTCGTCAAGGACGAAACCACCGGGCAGCGCTTCCGAAGCTTTGCCGAGGAGCTGAAGCGAAAGCTCCGTCGCATGATGCGGCGCGGCAAGGTGCGCGCGCGCGCCTACGAGCTTTGGGAGCAGGCTGGCCGGCCGGCCGGTCGAGAGCTGGAGTTCTGGCTCCAAGCGGAACGGCAGATCGAGGACGAGCGCGAGGAGCGGAAGAGTTCCGACGCGTCCTCGAAGCGATAGCAGCGCGCCCAATCCGGCTCGATCACCGGATTCTTGCGAAGTCGTCAGGCCTGGACTTGACTGGTGTCCGCATTTTCGGTGCTGCGTCGCAATAGTGCGGCGCTGCAACGAAGAAAAGGCCGCCGGGCTCCTCACCCTGGCGGCCTCGAAAAGTTCGTAGCTGTTGATTGCCTCCGCAGCCTCACGCGTACCGCCGTTACCTTGTTTGCGGCCATGCACGATATTTGTAGGCCATGGCGCATGATTCGCCTGTGACCTGAAGCACACAATGGAAAAAGTATGTGGCTGCCAGCGGCGGCAATATGGCTTGCTTCGCAACGACGATGTGGAGGCGGCGAGCGCTACATCCTGCTCTCGTGCCCCGGACGCAGCGCAGCGTCACTTCGACGGTGCGCTGCTGAGCCGGGGCCCATGTCACGGTGCCGCAGCGCCATAAGCGCGTTCACGCGTCATCGACGCGCTATGCGCGTTGCAGCTTGTCCGTGACAACGGACTACACCCGATACCACGCCGCCAGATTCCACGTCGTGACGTCCCAGCCCGACATGTCGACCATGAGGTTGTTGACGTGGGCGTTGACGACGTTGCGGGACAGCAGCGGCAGGAACACATGCGCCTCGCAGAAGGTCTCGTCGACCTTGATCAGCAGCGCGGCGCGCTTGGCCGGATCGAGCTCGTTCTGCGCGGCCTTGTAGGCCTTGTCGGCTTCGGGATCCGACCAGCGCGAGATGTTGCGGCCGAGCCATTTGTTCTCCTTGCTGGCGATCTCCCAGGAGACGCACTGGTTCAGGAAGCGCTCCGGATCGGGCTGCGGCTGCGTGGTGTTGTACATCTCCATGTCGGCATAGAATTTCGAGTAGGTGTCGGGGTTGCCGACGTCCGAGGAGAAGAACACCGAGGCGGTGACCGCCTTGATCTCGATCTCGATGCCGGCCTTGTCGCAGGCCTGCTTGATGATGGCCTGAGTCTTCTGGCGCGGCGCGTTGGTCGAGGTCTGGAACACGTATTTGAGCCTCTTGCCGTCCTTCTCGCGGATGCCGTCCGCGCCTTTCTTCCAGCCGGCCTCGTCGAGCACCTTGTTGGCCTTGTCGATGCTGAACTCGTATTTCAGCTTGGGCGACTTGAACTGCTTGGGTGCGTTGACGAAGCTTGCGGTGGCGATGCCGCCGCGGCCGTAGATGTATTTCTGGATCGAATCGCGGTCGATCAGCAGGTTGATCGCCCGGCGCACGGCCGGGTCGGACAGCGTCGGATGCTTGGTCTTGGCGTTCGAACGCTCGCCGTCGACCTCGGTCCACGGGTCGGTCGTGTTGAGGATGATGAACTCGACGTTGCCGGACGGCGTGATGTCGAGCTTGCCCTTGCCGCTCGCCTCCATGCGCTTGAGGACCTCCTCCTCGACCTGCATGTTCCAGGCGAAGTCATATTCGCCGGTCTGCAGCACGGCGCGCGCCGCCGACACCGCATCGCCGCCGCCCTTGATCTCGAGCGTGTCGAAATGCGGCTGGTTCTTGATGTGATAGTCGGGATTGCGTTCGGCGCGGATCAGGTCGCCGGGCTTGAACTCGACGAATTTGTAGGGGCCGGTGCCGACCGGTTTCAGATTGGCCGGCGCCTCGCGCGACTTGGCGCCGGTATAGTCGCCGAAATGATGTTTTGGCAGGATCGGGCCGACCGAGCCGACGAACGGGTCGGCCCAGAACGGCGTCGGCGCCTTGAAGGTCACCTTGACCGTATGGTCGTCGATCTTGTCGACCTTGATGTCCTTGTAGGATCCCGTGGTGTAGGCCGCCGTCGCGAGATCGGCGGCGTAAACCCAGGTGAAGACGACGTCGTCGGCGGTGAAGGGCTTGCCGTCATGCCATTTGACGCCCTGCTTCAGCTTCCAGATCACGCTCGTGCCGTCGGCGGCAAGGCCGCCGTTCTGCTTGGTCGGGACTTCGGCGGCGAGGCAGGGGACCAAATTGCCCTCCCTGTCCCAGCCGGCGAGCGGCTCGAAGAACACGCGCGAGGCCATCTGGTCCTTGGTGCCGATCGCGAAATGCGGATTGAGCAGGGTCGGAGCCTGCCAGAACAGCAGCTTCAGCGGGCCGCCGCCGCCGGCCTTGGTTGGCTTGTACGGCAGCGTGGCATTCGCCATCGCGACGTCGTGCCAGACCAGGATCTGGCTCGCGATCGGGGCCGCGATTCCGAGCGCGGCCACCTTTTGCATGAACGATCGCCGCGACAGCGTGCCTTGCTTTACCTGTCCGACCAGACCCCGGATTTCGTTCTCGTTCATCAGATGACCCCTCCAGCTCGAAGACAAATCGTCGCTGGCAACCATCATGTTGCATCGGGCGTCAGGCGGCAATGCCGGCAGAGCTGCCCTGCGACGAAATGACGACGTGGAGGGCCGGGATCTGGACCGGCGCCTGAGAAACCAGGCGACGATCTAGTGCGAACTCATGTGAACCTGGGGAAATTCCAAGGCCGCGCCGCAGCCCTAACGCGGTCACTCCCGGCGCGGTGCTGCCGAGCTAGTAGGCGTTCTGCCGAAAGCCCGGCGCACGGCGATCCCGGCGGGCAGGCTTTATGGATGCGCCTCGCGGATGAGCCTTACATTTGAGTGCTGCGCAATGTCCGCTTGTCTCGAGCCGCGGCTACCGACATCATCGGGCGGCCATCCTCGTCCGACAGGGGTCGCATGAAACGTTTTGCAAACCTGAAACGCCTGGGATTTTTCACGCGGCTGCTCGACGAGGCTCCGCCGGCGGACCGCTACCGCTTCGCGGCCGAGCAGATCGTGCACGCTGAAAAGGCGGGCCTCGATTCCGCGTGGATTGCACAGCATCATTTCCACGAACGTGAGGGCGGCCTGCCGTCGCCCTTCACCTTCCTCGGCTACGTCGCTGCGCAGACCTCGCGCATCCGCCTCGGCACCGGCATCGTCACGCTGCCGCTGGAGAATGCGGTGCGGGTGGCGGAGGACGCCGCGGTGCTCGATCTCCTCTGCAACGGCCGCTTCGAGCTCGGCGTCGGCACCGGCGGCAATCCCTCGGCGTTCGCCGCCTTCGGCCTCGACAGCGCCCAGCGCAACGAGATCTTTGCCCGCAATCTCGAGGTCGTCCGCACCGCGCTGGTCGGCAAGCCGCTCGCGGGCGGCGACACGATCTATCCGCAGCGGCCGCAACTGGACAAGCGGATCTGGCAGGCGACCTTCTCGGTGGCCGGCGGGGCGCGCGCCGGCAAGGCCGGCGATGGCCTGTTGCTCTCGCGCACCCAGCCGCGAACCAAGGAGGCGCCAAACGCGACCCTCGCCGAGATCCAGAACCCGGTGATCGATGCCTATCTGGACGCGCTGCCCCAGGGGGCCGAGCCGCGCATCATGGCCTCACGCAGCGTCTTCGTCGCCGACGATCATCGAGAAGCAATGCGGCTCGCGGACATTGGTCTGCGCCGCGCGCTGCCGCAATTCCTGCAGGGCGGTCACGCCAAGCCGGGCGAGACACTGGAGGAGATGATCGCGGCGTTCGACACCCATGTCGGCAATGCCGATCACGTCATCGCCTCGCTGCGGGCCGATGTGACGCTGGAGCGGGTGACCGATCTCGTATTCCAGGTGCATTCGGTCGATGCGCCGCACCCTCACGTCCTGCGCTCGATCGAGCTGGTCGCCGAGAAGGTCGCGCCGGCGCTGGGCTGGACCCGGCCGGCGGGCGAAGTGGCGCTGGCGCTCTAGCCGGAATGGATGTGCTCGCGTTGCACCAAATTATCTCGTATCAGGCCGACGCTGCGCGCGCGACCGGCGCGGCCGGCAGATCATCGCCGTTGGGGTCGCCCGGCGCGGTGGCCCAGGCCAGCTCCACCAGCGTCACGATGCGGCGGCCGCCGCCGTCGAGCTGGACCACGATCAGGCCCTGCTCCTCCATGTAGCCGAGCAGCCGCTGCGCCCGGCGCAGCGAATGCGAGCCGTAGGCCCGCGCGATCGCGGCGTCGCCGGGACAGGGCCAGCTCTCCTTGGCCGCGCGTGCGATCATCATGAACACGCCCTGCATGTCCTCGGGCAGAATCGACGCGCGCAGTGACACGTCCTGCCAGGCGTCGTCTTCGGTGAGATCGGTACCAAGCCCGGCGCGCGCATGCGTCAGCATGCGGCGAAATTCATTGAGGTCGGGCACCGCCGAGCCGAGGCCCTCGATGCGGCAGCGGACCACGAACTCCTGGTAGAGCACGCCGATGGCGCGGAAGCCCGCGTCGGGCGCAGCGAGCACGGCCCGCAGCGTACGGTCCACGCGCTCGCGCCGCTCGGCGAGCTCCTCGGCGCTGACCGGCACCTCGACCACTTCCGGCTGGATCACCGGGGCGGCGGCCTTCGCGGCACGAAGCTGCTCCAGCAGATCGGGCGCCGGCCGGCGCTGCGGCCGGCTGGCATCGGGCGGCGGCGCGGCCAGGATCACGGCGCGCGCATCCTCCAGCGTCGCTTCGGGCAGCGGCATCAGGCGTGGCGTCGAGTTGCGCGGAGAGGTGTCGGTCGGGCCGATGTTGAGACGCAGCGGACGGCGCGACAGCGCAGGTCCGAGCGCCATGAACTGTCCGCGCTCGAGATCGCGAAACGCTTCGGCCTGCCGCCGCTCCATGCCGAGCAGGTCGGCGGCGCGCGCCATGTCGATGTCGAGGAAGGTCCGGCCCATCAGGAAATTGGAGGCTTCCGCCGCGACGTTCTTGGCGAGCTTTGCCAAGCGTTGCGTCGCGATGATGCCGGCGAGGCCACGCTTGCGGCCGCGGCACATCAGGTTGGTCATCGCGCCGAGCGAGAGCTTTCGCGCTTCGTCCGAGACTTCACCCGCCACCGCCGGCGCGAACAGCTGCGCCTCGTCGACGACCACGAGCATCGGATACCAATGGTCGCGGTCGACGTCGAACAGGCCGCCGAGAAAGGCGGCGGCGCGCCGCATCTGGTTCTCGGCGTCGAGACCTTCGAGATTGAGCACGGTGGAGACGCGGTGCAGTCGCGCGCGTTCGCCGGCAACCTGAAGGCCGCGCTCGGTGTGATCCTCGGCCTCGATCACCAGATGGCCGAAGCGCTCGGCCAGCGTGACGAAATCGCCTTCGGGATCGATGATGGCCTGCTGCACCCAGGGCGCACTCTGTTCCAACAGCCGCCGCAGCAAATGCGATTTGCCGGAACCGGAATTGCCCTGCACGAGGAGGCGGGTCGCCAAGAGTTCCTCGAGGTCCATGGCGGCCACGGCGCCCGCCGTGGTCTGCCCCATCCCGATCGCAACCGTCATGTCCCCGACTCAAGTCCTCGTCATTCGCGGACAGCGGCTTATCAATCCCATCGCGGCGCGTCGAGCGGCACGGGCTTGATCATTCGCGTTGCCCACGACGGCGTTCCGGTCCGATTCGATGTGCCGTAGAAGTGCGGGACGATAGGGGATTTGCGGATCGTCCTCGTTCGCGGGCATTTCGGCGGCTTAGGCACCGATTCCGGGCTTTGACGACCGGATTCGATGATGAAGATCAAACCAGCCTGGCCGCAAGCCTGTTAGTCAGGCGCATGAGCTTCCTGACCTTCCTCGCAGCGACCTATTTCCTGCTCGCCGTACCGGGGCCGACCAACACCTTGCTCGCGACATCGGGCGCGGGAATCGGCATTGCGCGCTCGCTTCATCTGCTCGTTGCAGAGCTGTGCGGCTATCTGCTCGCGATTGCCCTGTTGTGGCTCACGCTCGGCCCCATCGTCGGCGACATCCCGGTCGCGGCGCTCGTGCTTCGCGTCGCAGTGACCTGCTATATCCTCTGCCTCGCCTTCATGCTCTGGCGGGTCAACACACGCGAGCTGCGCGATGGTGCACCGGTGACGTTCGGCCAGGTGCTGCTTGCGACGCTGCTGAACCCGAAAGCGCTCGTGTTCGCTTTCCTGCTCCTGTCGCTCGAGGCTGCGCCGCTCGAATTGCTGCCCTGGTTCGGCGCGATCGCGCTTCAGATTGTCACCGCCGGTGCCGCGTGGATCGCTCTCGGCGCGACGCTCGGCCGTGGCGCCCGTCGTCTCGGGCATCCCCATTTGGTCACGCGCATCGGCGCGGTCACGCTGGTCGCCGTGACCGGCCTGCTCTGGCTTCAACCCTTCCTGACGGCCTGAAGCGCCACGCCCCGCTCGTGAGCGCTCGCTTACTGCGCGCCGGAGCCGCCCTGCACGATCTTCTCGTTCAGCTTCTGGTCCACGGTGTCGACCGTGCGGTCGATCTCGGCGTTGGGCACGCCGAGTTGATGCGAGATCAGCTTCACCAGGAGGTCGACGCGTTCGATGAAGGGCGCGCCGCTTGCGACCGCCCGTGCGGCCGATGACGGCTTGAGCAGGCTCTCGGCGGCCTTGGCGTATTTTGCGAACGGCACCTGGTCCTGCGGATCGGCGCCGAGGCGGCGCGCGATCGCGTCGACATGCTCGTAGATCGTCTGCGAGCGCTTGAGGTCGCCGTGCACGGCATCGCGGATCGACTGCGGCTCGTTCGGGGTGATGCAGCGGTAATTGCCCGTCAGCAGCATCGACCATTTCGCCAGCGGCACGAACAGGGAATCGAATACTTTCAGCTTCACCGGAACGTCGTGGCCGTCGAGCGTTACCGCATCGATGTCGGCTTCGAGTTCGCGCAGCACCTTGTTGTGCTTCTCATCGGCAAAGACCGATGCCTTGAAGTTGGTGGGCAGGCCGACATGCAGCACGTTGGCGGCTTCTTCCGGCGGGCGGAATGCCTGCGGGTCGGGCGAGCACAGCGTCACCAGCCCCGGCTCGAACCGCTCCCACACCTGCGCGTTGGTGTAGGCCTCTTCCAGATCCATGTCGGCGAGCGCCGGAATCCGCTTCAGATAGGGCAGCGGCGGCATGTTCATGATCGACAGGCACGGCAGCTTGGCCGCGGCGATCTTGACCATGAGAACGCGCACGGTGTGGTTGGTGTATTGCGGCTCCTGCATCGCAAGGCCGACCAGATCGTAGCGGGAGAGATCGACGTTCTGCGGGGTCACCGCGTCGAGCTTGCCCGGAAGGTCGCGCGAGAAGATCGCCCGGTGCACCGCCTCGTCACGCAACTTGATGCGCACCTCGGTACCTTCGCGATTGATCAGCTCCGCGGTCTTGGCGCGGCAGACCAGGGTCACGTTATGCCCGGCCATGAGCAGCTTCGTGCCCAGCAGCGAGCCGTAAGAAGCCCCGAGAATCAATATGTTGCGCGCCATGCTCCGTCCCTTTGACAATTTTGTGCGATTTTCAGCCCCGGCCGTCGTCCGCGGGCGTTTGCCGGCATGTAAAGCGAAGTGCGTGGGGATGGCAACTGGGATAATGCATACAAGGCCGACTGAGGCCGGCTTCTATTGGCGGTGATGCTCGAAGCTGGTGCAGAGCAGATCGACCTCCGCCTCCGCGATCGGCGAGCGGAACAGGCGGCAGCTGAGCCCGGCCGCCGCCTTGCTGTCCGAGGCGGTGCGCTCCTCCCGGAGGAAGATGCATCGCCTGCAAACGGCGGTGTGGTGCCGCTGCTCGGCCGAGTCCGACTGGTCCAGCACCTGCCGGAACGTGTCGCGGAAGCGGATCTTGATCTCGTCGTCGAGCCCGGCAATCGCCTCGACCAGAACGTTGACGGGATCGCGCACCAGGAATTTCTTACCCTGCTGCGTCACGCTCAACATCACCGAGCGCTTGTCAGTGGCGGAGCGCTTCCGCTCGAGGTAGCCGAGCCGCTCGAGCTCTCCGATGATGAAGGATGCGGTGCCGCGCGTGGTGCCGACATAAGTTGCGAGTGCCGAAGGCGTTCGGGAGAAGCGGTTGGCGCGGGAGAGGAATCGCAGCGCCATCCACTCGCGGTCGCGCAGGCCATGCCTGGTGCCTTCGAACCACAGGATGTTTGCGGCCTGCTCCAGCAGTGCAATCGATTCGCGAGCCAAATTCATTTCGATTCCAAGCCGGATAAAGCTCTATTCAATTGAGCCTATTGGAGCGCAATCTGAGTGGACGAGATGAAGTCCCGCCTCGCCGTTCGTCCGTCGCCGGATGCGTACCGCGCGTGGGGAAGAAGCTCGCCATTGGAACTTCCGGCCGTGGAACTAGGAGGTCACACAGAAAGTTCGAGTAAATCGCACAGCTCAAATTCTTTGAAACTTTCAATCAAATGACGGCGGCTCGCACGTGATTGGGCACACGTGCGGCACTGGCAGCGCGGGCAATATGCCCGAGCTCTACGGCTTCGCTGCCGGCAGCTTTCTCGCTCTCACTTCGTCATCGCGCCATAGACGATGTCCTGGACCTGCTCGCGGTAGTATTTCCGGAGCTCGCCCGGCGCCGCCGTTCCGACCACGACGACGAGACGCTCCCTGGGATCGCAGAAGAATTGCGTTCCGTAGGCACCGTTCCAGGTGAACTCGCCGGGGTTGCCGGGGACCGCTGACAGCCCCTCGCTGGTCCGGACCGCGACCGAAAGGCCGAAGCCGAAGCCGGCGCGATGCGGCTCGACCTTGGCCACGTTGTTCTTGATCTCGGGACCGAGATGGTTGGCCGTCATGTGATGCACGGTCTTCGGGGAAAGGATGCGCTGGCCGTCGAGTTCGCCCCCGTTGAGCAGCATCTGGCCGAAGCGGAGGTAGTCGCCGATCGTGGCGAACGCGCAGGCGCCGCCGCAGTCGAACTTGGTCGGCGTGTCCAGCAGCTTGATGGCTTGCGGCTTGCCGGTCAGCGGATCCTTGGCGAAGGGGCGGGCAAGGCGAGGGCGCTGCGCGTCGGTCGGGTGGAAGGTCGCGTCCTTCATACCGAGCGGCTGCCAGACATTGGCGGCGAGATAGTCGCCGAGCTTCTGCTCGCTCACCTTCTCGACGACCGCGCCGAGCACGTCGATCGAAAAACCGTACTCGAACACGGTCGAGGGCTGGTGCGCCAGCGGCAGCTTGGTGATGCGGTCGATGAAGGCCTGGGTGTCGCATTCGATCGCCGGAGCAATGCCGTCAGGGTATTGCCGCGCCACCGGGCTCGACGAGTCCGGCCGGCCGCCATACATCAAGCCCGACGTGTGCCGGTAGAGATCGTGGACGAAGATCGGCGAGGCCTGGGGCTCGAGCTTGAGCGAACCGTCGGCCTCGGTCACGCCGACCTTCATGTCGGCAAAACCGGGATAGTAATTGGACAGCTTGGCCTGGAGCGGCAGCCGTCCCTGCTCCATCAGCGTCAGGCCCGCGACCGCCGCCATCGGCTTGGTCATCGAGGCCAGCGCGAAGATCGCATCGACCGGCATCGGCGTGCCCTTGTCCGGATCGAGCAGGCCGTAGGCCTTGTAGTGCACCAGCTTGCCGTCCCGCGCGACGGCGACGACCGCGCCGGGCACGCGCTTGGCGGCGATCTCGCGCGCGAAGAAATTGTCGAGGCGTGCCAGGCCCTGCTTGGAAAAGCCGACGTCGTCGGGATTGGCTTCGGGCAGCGGCGCGGCGCTGGCCGTGCCGAAGGCGATGACGGCAGCCGCCGTCGCGATCATGGCGATCGTCTTGATCATTGCGTCCTCCCAGGCGAGCTCGTTATGCGGTGGCCCACTCGAGGCCTAGATCACGTCCGCATCGACGCGAAGTCAAGCACGGGCGGGGCATGACTGGGTCGCCGGGAATGCCGGTACCCTATCGTGCTTCGCCCGCGCGCCACAGCGCATCGAGGCCATGCCGATAAGTCGGATGGGCCAGCGCGACGCCGAGCTCGCGCTTCAATTTCGCATTGGAGACGCGGGCGCTGCTGGCATAGAAGCTGCGGGCCATCGGCGACATCTCGGCCGTTGCAAACGCCTCTTCCGGTGGTGGCGCCACGCCCATCAGCGTCGCGGCATAGGCGATCACGTCCTGCGGCGGCGCAGGCTCGTCGTCGCAGACGTTCCAGATGCCGCCGCTTTCGTGGCGGATGGCGGCCATGATCGCGCTGGCGATATCGTCGACATGGATGCGGTTGAAGACCTGGCCGGGCTTGATGATGCGCCGCGCCGTTCCCGCGCGCAGCGTCGCCAGCGCATTGCGGCCGGGACCATAGATGCCGGCAAGCCGCAGGATCGCGGCATTGCCGTGCGCAACGTCCATCCAGGCCTGCTCGGCGGCAATCCGCAGGCGCGCGCGATCGAGCGTGGCCTGCGGCGGGGTGCTCTCGTCGACCCATCCGCCGCCATGGTCGCCATAGACGCCGATGGTGGAGAGATAGACGATCTTGCGGCGGCCCGCCGCCAGCACGTCGCCGAACGCGGCGATGGCGGGATCGCCGCTGCTGCCGGGCGGGATCGACACCAGAAGCACGTCGGCCTCGCGCACCCGCTCGACCGTCTCGCGCGACGGAGGGCTGCCGGAAAAGGCGTGGACCTCGATGCCGGCGAGGTCGTTCCGCTGCGCCGGATCGCGTACGGTGCCGGCGCGATGCGTGAAGCTGTCGCCGTGCTTGCGGACGAAGTGCAAGGCGCTGTAGCCGAGGCCGAGAATGAAGAGGCGCATGGGTCTCCCTGAAAGCTCGAAGTTCCCGTCCGCGCCGTCGCGCGCCTTTCGCTCATAAGAGATTTTTGGGTCCGGCAAAAGATATTGCGATTTGTCTCGCCTCCGGCCTCGGGCGATGTTCGGCTGTCACAGGGAGGCACCGATCATGCAGGCAGAAGCGCTCGCCTTGGCGCCGGCGAATGCCAGCGAGCTGATCCGGCGCGCGGCCGCGCTGATCTTCGACGTCGACGGCACCTTGGCCGAGACCGAGGAGCTGCATCGGCAGGCCTTCAACCATGCCTTCGCCCGCCACGGTCTCGACTGGCAGTGGGACCGCGCCGTCTACAAGGAGCTGCTGCGGGTGACCGGCGGCAAGGAGCGCATGCTTGCCTACCACGCCCGGCTGGCGACCGCCCCGCCGCTGCCGGATGCGGACATCGCCGCGCTTCACCGCATCAAGACCGCGCATTATGCCGAACTGGTCGAGACCGGCTGCTGTCGCTTGAGGCCTGGCGTGATCGAGCTGCTCGCCGCGGCGAAGGCACGCGGCCAGCGGCTCGCGATCGCGACCACGACCTCGCATGTCAACATCGATGCGCTGTTGTCGCAGGCGCTGGGGGCGCGCTGGGCTGCGGAGTTCGATGCCATCGTCGCCGGCGACGACGTCGGGCACAAGAAACCCGCGCCGGACGTCTATCTCGAAACGCTGGCGCGGCTGAAGCTGGACGCGGCCGGCTGCGTCGCCATCGAGGATTCCGCCAACGGCCTGATCGCGGCCTCACGGGCGAATATCCCTGTCATCATCACCCGCAGCATGTTCTTTGCGGATGATGATTTTGCAGCGGCGCAGTGCGTGCTGGACGATTTGTCAGAACTGGTCGCCGGGCAAAAAACGGGAACTCGCAAGGGGGATACATCGAGCCGCGAGGCAGAAAGCCTGCTCTCGTTCACCACATTTAAACCTTAAGATTCTACGAAGAGTACTCAGCCGCAGGCCGCAGGAACATGCAAACAGCCTTCCTACAGGAGCCATCCGTGGACTTCGGGCAATGAAGGCTTGGCAGACCCTCTGCATCGTGGCTGTTATCGCATCCGCGGGACTTTATCTGGCCGCCGGTAACAGACCGGCCGCGATGGCGCCGGACCTCATGCCGAAAGCGGCGGCGAGCATGGCGGCGCCTGCGAACATGGTGACGCCCGCCTTATACGCAGAGGCATCCGCCAGACTTGCGGCGGCGCTTCGGTCGGAAAGAGCAGCGCCTGGCCCGGAGACGTCAGCGGGTTCCAGCCCGTTGAGCGCCGAGGCGGAGCTTGTCGGTGAACCCGCCGCGCCAAAATTGGCGTCGTTGGGACCGGATGTCGTCCAACCGCTGCCGCCGGAACGCGATGCGTCCTTTGAGACTCCGAAAGCGGCGTCGACGCAGGATTTTCGTTATCTGGTCTACTATGTCTGGTCCGAACTGCCGCCCGCCGAGAAGCCGGCGGAGATCGTCTTGCGTGCGTTCAAGGACATTCCGGTCGGAACGCCGGCCGAAGAGATCAAGCGCGCCGCCGACGCGTTCGGGCTCGATTTCAATTTCATGATGGCGGTCGCCAAGATCGAGTCCGGCTTCAATCCCAATCAACGCACCGGATCGTATATCGGGCTTTTTCAGCTCAGCCACTATGAGTTCGGCAAATTCGGCTTCGGGCAGATTCGCAGTCCGCGGGATAATGCCGTCGCGGCCGCTTACAAGATCCTGAGCGAAGGCGTCCAGTTCGGGTGGATCACGCACCGGACGCCGGACATGAGCGATCTTTACCTGATCCACCAGCAGGGCTGGGAAGGCGCCGCCGAGCACATCAGCAAGCCCGCTCGCCTCGCCTGGAAATCCATGTGCGCCAGCAGCGAAGGCAAGGAGAAGGGCGAGCGGTGGTGCAAGCGCGCGATCTGGGGCAATGTCCTTCCCGCCTTCAAGCGCAGCTGGAAATCGGTCGAAAACGTGACGTCAGAGGCGTTCGTCGGCATGTGGCGCGGCCGCGTCGCCGAATTCTACGGGAAGTACGTGGCGACTGCTGCCGCGGCGGCAAGCCAATAATTCAGTTGTCGGCGGGGTTAGCTGAAAAGGGTAAGCCGGTCTGGACGTCCGCTGTCGGCAGTAGACCGGACGCGGTGCCGCGCCGGCCCGGACCGCCGCTTGTGGCCCACAGCCGACGTGCGCCAAGGCCCTTGTAGTATGCACCTCTGGCCCTTATGCAGTCGGAAGTCTCGGAATTCATTTCGGATACGACGATGAGGCTGGAGGCAGCCTAATCGAGCGCCAAGCAGTGTACGAACGGTGGCGCAGTATTTGGATTTCAAATGGAATGCAATGGTTCAGCAGAGGGCGTCGTCCGAGCCCTGATTGGGACGCGAACGAGCAGTTGAAGCGCTTTAGCTCTTAGGCCGTAGCCTCAGCTGGAGGTTCCTATTCATTTGGCTGATGTCGCCTTCTGGCCCTTAGCGGTCATCGGCCTACGACGCTTCGAGGTCTACCTTCAAAGGTGAAACAGACTCGTGCCGGAAATGTGAGCACGCGACTTGGAGCGCGCCGCCCGCTTTGCCCGTTCAGTGGACCCGGTGGCTCGTCCTATCGTCCTCAGCTTGCTCGACAATCTGCGCGATCGGGCTCGACTGGTGATGCACCAGGCGCCAATCGTCGCCGACGCGGCGGAAATGGTTCGCGGCGGCCAAGGCGGTGCCGTCGACGATCTCGATGCAGAGCACGCGGGCGCTGTCGCCGTCGACGATCGCCTGCGGCTCGGCGCAGACGATCTGCGGCCGCTCTGGATTTTGCAGGATGTCGCGCCAGCTTCCGATCACCGTGGCGCGGCCGACGATGGCGGGCCAGCCGGGATGGATGCAGGAAATGCCATCGTCATCCGCCCACATCCGTTCCATGCCGGCGAAGTCGCCTGCCGAAAACGCGGCGTAGAAGGCCGCGTTGGCGGCGATGATCTTGCTGTCGTTTGCCATCGCTCCCGGGTGGGGCAACGACAGACAAAAATCAAGCGCGACTTCCGTTCGATGGCGCGTTCAATTTGGACTGCAGTGCAGCATTGCGGTCAGGCCGAGACCAGCGACTCCACCGCCCGCCGCGCGCCATCCTGGTAGAGACGGCCGAGCGCCGCGGTGACTGCCTCGCGCAGGCGCGGCTCCGCGCCGAGCGGCCCGAACACCTTGTCCACCCCGAGCAGCGCCGGCGCGAGCCGCTCCGCGACGGGCCCCGCCTCGCGTGCCAACTGTGCGAACTCGGCGGCGAGGGGATCGCGCACGTCGATGGCGCGGCCCTGCTCGTCCGTTGCGCTGACGTAGCGCATCCAGCCGGCGACCGCGAGCGCATGCGTTGCGATCGGCAGGTTCCTCGCGAGGCGGTCCCGCATCGTGCCGAGCAGGCGCTGCGGCAGCTTCTGCGAGCCGTCCATCGCGATCTGCCAGGTGCGGTGATGCAGCGCCGGATTGGAGAAGCGCTTCAGCAGCGAGGCGCGATAGGCGGCGAGATCCGAGCCTGATGGCATCGTCAGCGTCACCGCGGCCTGCTCCATCACCTGCGCGGCCAAACGCGCGAAATGCGGATCCTGCATGGTGTCGGCGATGGTCTCGTAGCCCGCGAGATAGCCGAGATAGGCCAGCGCCGAATGGCTGGCGTTGAGCAGCCGCAGCTTCATCAGCTCGAACGGCTTGACGTCGCTGACGAGCTCGACGCCGGCCGCGGCAAGATCGGGCCGGCCCGCCGTGAAGCGGTCCTCCACCACCCATTGCGTGAAGGGCTCGGTCATGACGGGCCAGGCGTCGCGCAGGCCCAGCGCGGAGGACACGGCGTCCCGGTCGGCAGCCGTGGTTTCAGGAACGATACGGTCGACCATGGTCGAGGGGAATGCGGCATTGTCCGCGATCCACTTGCCGAGATCCTTGGAGCGCAGCGCGGCAAACTGCGTCACGATCCGCTGTGTAGTGTGGCCATTGGCGGCGAGATTGTCGCAGCACAGCACGGTGAAGGGCTTGGCTCCGAGCGCGCGCCGCCGCGCCAGCGCCGCGACGATGAAGCCGGGTGCCGATCGCGGCGCGTCCAGATTGTTCAGGTCATGCACGACGTCAGGGTGCCGCTCGTCGAGATCGCCGGTCTGCGGCGTGTGGCAATAGCCCTTCTCGGTGACGGTGAGCGAGACGATGCGCGTGGCGGGATCGGCCATCCGTTCGACCAGGGCCGCCGGCTTCTCGCGTGCGACGACACTGTCGAGCAGCGCGCCGATGACGCGATGCTCGGTGCCCTCCGCGGCGCGTACCGCAACCGTGTAGAGATGATCCTGCGGGGCGAGGGCGTCGCGCGTGTCCGGGCTGCGCAGGCTCGCCCCGACAATGCCCCAGGACGCGCTGCCGGTGGCAAGGCAATCGTCAATGACGACGGCCTGATGGGCGCGATGAAACGCGCCGAGACCCAGATGCACGATGCCGGGCGTGACGCGCGAGAGGTCGTAGGCCGGGCGGCGGACGGCCGGCGGCAGCTGGTCGAGATTGGCCCTGGCAAGACGCGCTGAACCTGGGCGCATGGACGTCTCCCCTTTGCTTTGCCGCTGCTTGAGCTTTGCCGCTGCTTGACATGGCGCCCGGACCGGGTCAATGCTCTGGTCAATTGGTAAGGCCAATTCTCCAAAATTGGCGGGCCGCGGGCGGAAAGTCCGGCGTGACCCTTTCGGGAGGACCAGCGTGCCGCTGGAAGCTGTGGAGGCGAGACGGCTCTATCGCCAGGTCGCCGATCAATTGCGAAACCTGATCGACAGCGGCGAGTACGCGGTCGGCAGCCGCTTGCCGACCGAACGGGAGCTCGCCGAGCAGCTCAAGGTGTCCAGGCCCACGGTGCGCGAAGCCCTGATTGCGCTCGAGGTCGAGGGGCGGCTGCGCATTCGCGTCGGCTCCGGCATCTATGTGATCGAGCCTGCCGCAATCGCCGCGCCGGCAGCCGCGTCCGTCATCGAGGGGCCGTTCGAGCTGCTGCGCGCCCGCGAATTCCTGGAAAGCGCGATCGCCGAAGAGGCCGCGCGCGTGGCGACGAAGGACGACATCGCCCGCATCGACGCCTCGCTGCTCGCGATGGAGAAGGTCGAGCATCCCGGCGAAGCCTCCATGGTTCACGACCGCGCATTCCACGTCGCGATCGCCGGCAGCCTCGGCAATGCCGTGCTGGTGCGCGTGGTTGGCGAGCTGTTCGACCAGCGCCTCAATCCCTATTTCGCGCAGCTCGCGCATTATTTCGAGAACCCGGGCACCTGGCGCACCGCGCTGGACGAGCATCGCGCCGTGCGCGAGGCGATCGCGGCGCATGATCCGCCAGCCGCGCGCGAGGCGATGCGGGTCCACCTGGCGAGATCGCAGGAGCGCTTCGCGCAGAATTTCGGTGCCGTGAACGCGGACGCGTCGTCGCCGGGAGCGAGCCGGACCGTGCGCGCCGCGGCGAAGTCGTCAAAGCCAAAATCTGCGCCGAGGAAGCGCGCCACGGGCCGCAGCACGCCGCGGCGATGAGATTGTGCGGCCCGCATCCGTGCCGGGGCGGGCGAACAAGAAGCAGACTTGAACGATGGAGGAAAAGTCGATGTTGAAGAAGATGACGATTGCAGCAATGATGTCCGCCGCTGCGCTGCTGGCTGCGACCAGTGCCAGCATGGCGCAGACCAAGCTCAAATGGGCCCATGTCTACGAGACCTCGGAGCCGTTCCACACCGCGTCGGTCTGGGCCGCGCAGGAGATCGGCAAGCGCACCAACGGGCGCTACCAGATCGACGTCTATCCGGCCTCCCAGCTCGGCAAGGAGACCGACATCAACCAGGGCCTCTCGCTCGGCTCGGTCGACCTCATCATCTCCGGTTCGAGCTTCGCGGCCAAGAGCTTTGCGCCGATCGGCGTGACCTATTATCCCTACACGTTCCGCGATGCCGATCATCTGCTCGCCTATACCAAGAGCGACATCTTCAAGGAGCTCGTCAAGGGCTACGAGGACAAGAGCGGCCACCACATCGTCGCGGTGACCTATTACGGCGTGCGGCAGACCTCGTCGAACAAGCCGATCAAGACCTGCGCCGACATGAAGGGCCTGAAGATACGCGTGCCCGACGTGCCCGCCTATCTGGCGATGCCGCGCGCCTGCGGCGCTAACACCGCGCCGATCGCGTTCGCCGAAGTCTATCTCGCGCTTCAGAACGGCACCGTCGAGGCGCAGGAGAATCCCCTGACCACGATCGAGGCCAAGAAGTTCTACGAGGTGCAGAAGCACATCGTGCTGACCGGCCACATCGTCGATCACCTCAACACCGTGGTCGCCGGCGCCCTGTGGAAGAAGCTCAGCGACGAAGACAAGAAGATCTTCACCGACGTGGCGCAGGAAGCCGCCGCCAAGGCCACCGGCGAGATCAAGCAGAACGAGGCCAAGCTGGTCGCGTTCTTCAAGGACAAGGGCCTGAGCGTTACCGAGGTCGACAAGAACGAGTTCCGCGACACCGTGCTGAAGAACGTCGCGTTCGAGACCTTCGGCTATCGCAAGGCCGACTGGGAGAAGATCCAGGCGGTCAAGTAAGCAAGACCCTCATGGTGAGGAGCGCGGAACGCGCGTCTCGAACCATGAAGGCCCCAATGTCGCCCGCGGCCATCCTTTCGAGGCGCTTGCTTCGCAAGCTCCTCAGGATGAGGAGCGGCGATCGCAGAGCAAAGACGTCGTTCCGGGTTCTCGCTACGCGAGCCCCGGAACGACGATCTGGAGAGAGGTAAACCCATGTCCACCGCCGAAATCCACCGCCAGATCACCGCGGAGGAAATCGCCCATACTTTCGAGGAGGAGGCGACGCCGAAGGTCGATCTCGGCATCTACGCGTTCGAGGATTGGGTGGCGCTCGCGGTCTTCTGGGTGATGGCGCTCGCCGTCTTCCTGCAGTTCTTCACCCGCTACGTGCTCAACGACAGCTACGCCTGGACCGAGGAGATCGCGACCTACTGCCTGATCGGCGTGGTCTTCATCGGCGCTTCGATGTGCGTGCGGCTGTCCCGGCACATCCAGGTCGACCTTCTCTACCGCTATCTGCCGCCGCGCGTGGGGCGCGCGCTGTCGACGATGATCGACCTGATCCGGATCGCCTTCTTCGGCTACGCCATCAAGCTGGTCTGGGTCTACATCCAGATCATCGGCGACGAGCAGATGACCACGATCAACTTCCCCAAGAACTACGTCTATTACTTCGTGCTGCTCGGCTTCGTGCTGATGTTCCTGCGTTCCGTGCAGGCGGCGCTGCAACATTGGCGGCAGGGTTACTCGGTCCTCGAACGCCCCGGTGCCTACGACGGGTCGGAGATATAACGTCATGCTGCTGTTGCTCGGAGGCTTTCTCCTTCTGATGCTGCTCGGCGTCCCCGTGGCGATCGCCATGGCCGCCTCGTCGCTGCTCTACATCCTGGTCAGCGGGGTGACGCCCGACGTCACGCTGGCGCAGCGCATGATCGCCGGTGTCGAGAGCTTTCCGCTGCTCGCCGTGCCGTTCTTCATCCTCGCCGGCAACCTCATGAACATCGCCGGCGTCACCGGGCGCATCTACAAATTCGCCGTCGCGCTGGTGGGGTGGATGCGCGGCGGCCTCGGCCACGTCAACATCATCGGCTCGGTGATCTTCTCCGGCATGTCCGGCACCGCGATTGCGGATGCCGCCGGCCTCGGCACCATCGAGATCAAGGCGATGAAGGACCACGGCTACTCGACCGAGTTCTCGGTCGGCGTCACCGCGGCCTCGGCGACGCTCGGGCCCATCATCCCGCCGTCGCTGCCTTTCGTGATCTACGGCATGATGGCGAACGTCTCGATCGGCGCGCTGTTTCTCGGCGGCGTCATTCCGGGCGTCGTCCTGACTTTGTTCATGATGATCACCGTCACCTATTTCGCCCACAAGAACAAATGGGGCAGCGACACCCCGTTCTCCTGGCCGCAGCTCGGCTCGGCCGGCCTCGAGATCTTGATCGTGCTGTCGTTCCCGATGGCGATCTGGCTGATGGTGATGGCCGGCCTCTCGATCAACGTGGCGGTCGTCATCGGCCTCGGCACGCTGCTGGCGATCGACTGGTATTTCGACTTCTCGGCGGTGATGGCGCTGATGGCGCCGGTGATCCTGATCGGCGGCATGACGCTGGGCTGGTTCACGCCGACGGAAGCTGCCGTTGCGGCGGTGATCTGGTCGCTGTTTCTTGGCCTCGTCCGCTACCGCACCATGACGCTGCAGACGGTGGCGAAGGCGACGTTCGACACGATCGAGACCACGGCCTCCGTACTGTTCATCGTCACCGCCGCCTCGATCTTCGCCTGGCTGCTCACGGTGTCGCAGGCCGCGCAGACGCTCTCGGACTGGATGCTCAGCGTCACCCAGAACAAATGGGTGTTCCTGGCGCTCGCCAACGTGCTGATCCTGTTCGTCGGCTGCTTCATCGATACCACGGCAGCGATCACCATCCTGGTGCCGATCCTGCTGCCGATCGTGCTCAAGCTCGGCATCGATCCCATTCACTTCGGCCTGATCATGACGCTGAACCTGATGATCGGCCTGTTGCACCCGCCGCTCGGCATGGTGCTGTTCGTGCTCGCGCGTGTCGCAAAACTCTCGGTCGAGCGCACGACCGTGGCGATCCTGCCCTGGCTGGTGCCGCTGATGCTGGGGCTGATCGCGATCACCTTCATTCCCGAACTGACCCTCTGGCTGCCAAAATACATGGGACTCTCCAAATGACCTCGACTGCTCTCGCCGCAACCCTGTTCGGTCCCGAAGATCTGCGCATGGTCGAGCAGCCGCTCGACAGGCTTACTGAGGGCATGGTGCGCATCCGCTTCGGCGCCGGCGGCATCTGCGGCTCGGACATGCACTATTTCCGCTATGCCCGGACCGGCGATTTCGTGGTGAAGTCGCCGCTGGTGCTCGGCCACGAGATCTCGGGCGAGGTCTTGGAGATCGCAGGCACTGCCGCCAATCTGAAGGTCGGCGACCGCGTCGCCGTCAACCCGTCGCGCTGGTGCGGCCATTGCGTCGCCTGCCGCGAGGGCCGGCCGAACCTGTGCGAGAACATCTACTTCATGGGCTCGGCCTCGAAGACGCCGCACATGCAGGGCGGCTTTGCCAATTGTTTCGACGCGATCCCCGCGCAGTGCGTGAAGATCCCGGATCACGTGTCATACCAGGCTGCCGCGCTGGCCGAGCCGCTCGCGGTCTGCCTGCACGCGGTCGCGCGCGCCGGCAATATCGAGGGCAAGCGCGGCATCATCTTCGGTGCCGGCCCGATCGGGCTGTTGACCATGCTGGCCGCGCGCCGCGCCGGCATGGCCGACATCACGGTGGCCGACATCGCACCGGCGCCGCTGGCGTTTGCAACCCGGCTGGGCGCTTCGCATGTCGAGAATGTCTCGGGCGGGGAAGAGGGCCTGAAGGCGCAGGCGGCCTTGCGCCCATACGACGTCGCCTTCGAGGTGTCGGGCACCGCCGCCGGCCTTGCCAGCGCCATCGGCATCGTCAGGCGCGGCGGCATCGTGGTGCAGATCGGCAATCTGCCGGGCGGCCAGATCCCGACGCCGTCGAATGCGGTGATGGCCAAGGAGATCGACCTGCGCGGCTCGTTCCGCTTCGGCTTTGAGTTCATGACCGCAGTGGAGCTGATCTCAAACGGCAGCGTCGACGTGCTGTCGCTGGTCACCGCCGAGCGGCCGCTGGCGACCGCGCCCGATGCGCTGCGGCTGGCGCTCGATCGCTCGCAGAGCGTTAAGGTCGTGCTGACCGCGACCTGATTGGGAGGAGACCCGTGATGCTAGAGGGATGGCGCTGGTACGGGCCCGATGATCCCGTGTCGCTCGACGACGTCAGGCAGGCCGGGGCGAGCGACATCGTCTCGGCGCTGCATCAGGTCCCGATTGGGGAGGCCTGGACGCGCAAGGCGGTCGAAGAGCGCAAGAATTTCATCGAGAACGGTCAACCGGGCCGATCGCAGCTGGCCTGGTCGGTGGTGGAATCGATTCCGGTGCCCGACGACGTCAAGCGTCTGGGCGGGAAGGCGACCAAGTCGATCGAGGCGTGGATCGCGAGCATGGAGGCTGTCGCGGCCTCGGGCATCAAGATCATCTGCTACAATTTCATGCCTGTGGTCGAT
This sequence comes from Bradyrhizobium sp. WBOS08, assembly GCF_024585125.1. Taxonomy (NCBI): domain Bacteria; kingdom Pseudomonadati; phylum Pseudomonadota; class Alphaproteobacteria; order Hyphomicrobiales; family Nitrobacteraceae; genus Bradyrhizobium; species Bradyrhizobium sp. WBOS08. The sequence goes on from NZ_CP028988.1 coordinate 4,060,124, forward strand.
TGGTGCCGCACCGATCTCGAATGGGAGCTGCCGAACGGCGCCCGCGCCATGCGCTTCGACCAGGATCGTTTCGCCGCCTTCGAGCTGCATATTCTCAAGCGTCCCGCGGCCGTGCAGGAGTACTCGCCGGAACAGCAGGCGCGCGCGAAATCGCTGTTCGAGCAGATGAGCCAGGCCGATATCGACTATCTCGTGATGGTGATTGCCAGCGCGCTGCCGGGCTCGACCACCGAGCCGATGACCATCCCGCAATTCCGCGACCGGCTGGAGAGCTATCGCGACATCACGCCAAGGATCCTGCGGCAGCATCTCGCCGAGTTCCTGGCGCGGGTGACGCCGGTGGCCGAGCAGCTCGGGGCGTCGCTGACCCTGCATCCGGACGATCCGCCGCGGCCGTTGTTCGGCCTGCCGCGCATTGCTTCCTCGGCTGACGATTATCAGGCGCTGTTCGACGCGGTGCCGTCCAAGGCCAACGGCATCTGCCTGTGCACGGGCTCGCTCGGCGTGCGCGCGGAAAACAACCTGCCTGAAATGGCCGAGCGCTTCGGCCCGCGCATCGCCTTTGCCCATCTGCGCGCCACCAAGCGCGAGGTTGACGGGCTGTCGTTCTACGAGTCCGATCATCTCGACGGCGACGTCGACATGGTCGCGGTGCTCAAGGCGCTGCTCAAGGAGAACGCGCGGCGTACGCCCGACAAGAGGATTGTGTTCCGTCCCGATCACGGCCACCGCATGCTCGACGACCTCGCCGCCACCAAGCGCACCAACCCCGGCTACACCGCCATCGGCCGCCTCCGCGGCCTCGCCGAGCTGCGCGGCGCGATCCGCGCGATCGAGCATCGGTGAGGGATGGTGCGCCTCTCCCTGCTTGCGGCAGAGCATCGCATTTGGGAGTCTTCCCTGCGGCCATCCTTCGAGACGCCCGCTTTGGGCGGGCTCCTCAGGATGAGGGCGGAGTGCGCGGTAGCATTTTCAACGAGCACTGATGCTGATTAGCCTCATCCTGAGGAGGCGCGTCAGCGCCGTCTCGAAGGACGAGGCGTGCGCGAAGGCCGCCGCCGTAAGTCATATGCGATAGACGGGGAGAGGGCGCGCTAGTAGCACGCCGCCATCGCGCCCAGCTTCGGATAGAGCCGGTCGATGGCGGCGATCTCGCTTGCCATCTGAGCGATGATCCAGTCGCGGATCTCGGCGGCGATCGGACGCATCGGGCGGTTGCGCGGCGGCAGGAATTCGCAGACGCGGCGCGTGGTGGTGAGCCGGTCGGAGGCCGGCACCAGCGCGCCGGTGAGCAGCCAGTGCGAGGCGACCGTCAGCCAGCCGAGCGCGATGCCTTGGCCGAGCAGGGCGGCCTGCACCACGACGGCATAATCGGTGAAGCTCAGGGCCTTGGCCGCGCCGCGGCGCCCGGTGAGGAGCGAGGCGTAATCCGCGGCCCAGTCGCCCGGCGTCTCGGCAAGGCGGATGATGGTGTTGCCCTCGGTGGGATCGGTTTCGCCGAGATAGGAGGGGCTGCACATCGGCAGCATGACTTCCCTCATCACCAGCGTGCCGCCCGACGGCGGCTCGTCGCGATCGCGGAAGCGCATGCCCAGGTCGACATTCTCCACCGGCCCGCGCAACGCGCCGGAGATGAGCTGGAAGCGCAGATCGACCTGCGGAAACTGCTTCTGCAGCTTGTCGATGCGCGGCATCAGCCAATGCGTGGTGAAGGCCGACGAGACCGACAGCGTCACCGTCTCGGTGCCCTTGCGGCGCCGCTCGATCTCGACCAGCCCGCTCTCGATGCTGCGAAAGCCGTCGAGCACGCGGCGATAGAGCAGCTCGCCCTCTTCGGTGAGCACCGCGCGTCCCGCCTTGCGATCGAACAGGCGCACGCCGAGATGCTCCTCGAATTGGCCGAGCATCCGGCTCACCGCCGGCTGCGTGACGTTCAATTCGGCGGCCGCGGCCGTGAAGCTGCCATTGCGCGCCGCGGCGTCGAAAACGAACAGGGCGTTGCTCGACGGCAGCATGCGGCGAAGCTCAGGCATAACGCCATGTTATGAGCCGCGTGAGAATTTGGCAATTGCCGAGTTTTGCCAAGTCTGTTGTCATCGCGATCACAGCCTAAAGACAGGGGCTGGCGAGCAAGGATTTGGTGCGGCGCACGCTTCGATCCCGAGTGCTCGGATTCCCTGTCTATAAAGCAGGCTTATGGCGCGCAGTGAGGCACGCCATTGCAGGGACGGGCGAGGTCGATCGTTGGACAAACGAGCGGAAAGCGTCGAGATCAGATCCGCGAGCAAGGCCTATGGCCCCGTCCGCGCCCTCGACGACGTCTCCCTCAATGTCGGCGCCGGCGAGTTCGTCTCGCTGCTCGGCCCCTCCGGCTCGGGCAAGACCACGCTGCTTGGAATTCTGGGCGGCTTCATCCTGCCCTCGGCGGGCACGATCCTGTTCGGCGGCCGCGACGTCACCTACATGCCGCCGCACAAGCGCGATATCGGCGTCGTGTTCCAGAACTACGCGCTGTTCCCGCATATGAGCGTCGGCGAGAACGTCGCCTTCCCCTTGCGTGCGCGGCGCCTGCCGAAGGCGTCCTGGCCCGACAAGGTGCGCGCGGCGCTCGGCACGGTCGGGCTCGCCGGCTATGAGGAGCGCGGCATTGCACAGCTCTCCGGCGGCCAGCGCCAGCGCGTGGCGCTGGCGCGTGCCATGATCTTCGAGCCGCGGCTGATCCTGATGGACGAGCCGCTGTCGGCGCTCGACAAGCAGCTGCGCGAATCCATGCAGATCGAGCTGCGCGCGCTGCACCGGCGCATCCAGGCCACCATCATCTATGTCACCCATGACCAGCGCGAAGCCTTGACCATGAGCGACCGCGTCGCGGTCATGAAGGACGGCCGGCTGATCCAGATCGACGTGCCCGAGCGCCTGCACGATCATCCCGCCGATTCCTTCGTGGCGAGCTTCATCGGGGAAGCGACCATGCTCCCGGTTCGCCGCGTCGATGCCTCCAGCGTCGCGCTCGGCAATGCGCTGCTGCGCAGCGCCCGCGTCATTCCCGATGGCGATGCGCTGATGCTGGCCGTGCACAGCGAAAAGCTCCTGATCGACGACGGCGCGCAGGATGCCGCCTGCAACCGGCTGACCGGCACGGTCACCGACATCGTCTATCAGGGCGAGAGCCTGCGCATCTTCCTGGCGCTCGAAAACGGCGTTGCGCTCAGCCTGCGCCAGCCGAGCTATCACCAGGCCTATAGCCGCATTCCGCCGCTCGGCGGCCGCCTCACCGTCACCCTTCACCCCGAGGACACCATCGTCGTGCCGAGAGTGGACTGAAGTGGGTGGCCTGACCTCAAGCCCTGTCCAACCGAAAGAAGAAACCGACATGTCGACCCAAGCCGCGTTCAGCAATTTCAAGGTTCTCACCTTCGACGTCGTCGGCACCTTGATCGATTTCGAGGCCGGCGTGCTCTCCGCGGTGCGCAGGATCTCGGGCAAGACGCCGGCCGAGCTCAGCGACGACCAGATCTTCGAGCCCTACAAGCGCGGCCGCGACAAGCATTATGGGCGCTCCAGCGAGGCGATGTTCCACGTCTATCGTCACCTCGCCACCGAGCTCGGACTGCCCGCCGATGATGCGGCCTGCGACATGTTCCAGCTCGCCGTGCTGCGCTGGGGGCCGTTCGCGGATTCGGTCGAGGCGCTGAAGCGCCTGCGCACGAAATTCCGGCTGGTGGCGATGACCAACGCGGACCGCGTCGCGCTGTCCTGCTACGCCCACGCGCTCGGCGATCCCTTCGACGACACGGTGTGTGCCGACGACACCGGCGTAGCCAAGCCGAATCCGGAGTTCTTCGCCTACAACAAGGGCCGCCAGTCCGCTTTCGGCTACAAGCAGTCCGACATCCTGCATGTGGCGCAGAGCCAGTACCACGACATCGGGATTGCGCGGAAGCTCGGCTACAAGGTGTGCTGGATCGAGCGTCGCCAGGGCATCGCCGGCTTCGGCGGCACGCCGGCGGTGGAGACGCTGACCAAGCCGGACTTCCATTTCCCGACGCTGAAGGCGCTCGCCGACGCCGCCGTCGGGCCCGCGGCGTAACATCGTGAGCGCGGGCATGACACGGGACTGGAGCGCGCTGCCATCAGTCAACTCGCTGTGGGAAGCCACGGCGGCGCCAGCGCGCGATTTTCCCGTGCTGTCGGGCGAGCAGCAGGCCGATGTGGTGATCATCGGTGCGGGCTACACGGGGCTCTCGGCGGCGCACCACATCGCCAGGAGCGGCCTCTCGCCGATCGTGCTCGAGGCCAACCGCCCCGGCTGGGGCGCGAGCGGCCGCAACGGCGGGGTCATCAGCGCAAAGTTCCGGCTGTCGTTTCGCGAGATCGACGCCGCGCATGGCCGCGCCATGGCGAAGCGGATGTACGAGATCGCGCATGAATCGACCGACATGGTCGAAGAGCTGGTGTCGGAGTACGGCATCACCGGCGCGAACCTGACGCGCACCGGCCAGGTCAAGGCCGCGCATAACGAGACGACGCTCCGGGCCGCGATCGACGAAGCCAACTGGATGACGCGCGAGATGGGCTCTGCCGAGGTCCGCATCCTCGACAAGAACGGGGTGCGCGAGGAGACCGGCTCGGACATCTTCGTTGGCGGCGTGCTCAATCCCGGCTCCGGCGGTATCCATCCGCTGAACTACCTGCGCGGCCTCGCCGACGGCGTGGCGCGCCGCGGCGTCTCGGTGTTCCAGGAGTCGCCCGTCGTGAGGCTGCGGCGCGAGAAGGACGGCATCGTCGCCGAGACGCCGCAAGGCGCCGTGCGCGCAAGACAGGCGATCATCGCCACCAACAGCTATTCCGACCTCACCGGCGCCACAGCGCATCTGCAGCGCACGCTGGTCCCGTTCCGCAGCGCCATGGTCGCGACCGCGCAGCTGCCGCGCAATCTTGCGGGAAAGCTGATGCCGTCGGGGCGCACCTATACCGAGACCAAGCGCATGATGCGCTGGTTCCGCATGGTCGATCACCGCGTGATCTTCGGCGGCCGCGGCGCCTTCGGCAAGCAGGACTCGCAAGCCGCGTTCGACGCACTTCGCAAGGCGATGGTCGGCATCTTCCCCGATCTCGCCGACGTCCCGCTCGACTACAAATGGTCGGGCCTGGTCGCGATGACGTTGGACTCGGTGCCCCATATCGGCCGGCTCGACGACCGCACGCTGGTCTCGCTGGGCTACAACGGCGCCGGCGTTGCGATGTCGAGCCTGATGGGCCGCTATCTCGCCGCTTTGGTGCGCGGCGAAAGCCCCGATGTCGGCCTGCTCGACGTCAGGCGGATGAAGACGATTCCGCTCTACCCGCTGCGCGAGCCCGCGGTGCGCATGGTCGCCGGCTGGTACCAGTTTCTCGATGCGATCGGTCGGTGAGTTCTCTTTGGAGGAGGCGAGGATGACGATGAAGCAGAGTTTTGGACTGAGCTGCGCGCTGTTGAGCGCAATCGGATTGAGCACGGCCGCCGGTGCGGCCGAGCAGATCACCTTCGTCTCGCAGGGCGGGGCCTATCAGCAGGCGCAGACGGTGGCGATCCTCGATCCCTCCGCCAAGAAGCTCGGCATCACCATCAACCAGGATTCGATTCCCGACGCCTGGCCGGCGATCAAGACCCAGGTCGGCAGCGGCAAGCCGATCTGGGACGTGGTCGACACACCCACCGGCAACTGCCTGCGCGGCGGCGAGCAGGGCCTGATCGAGAAACTGGACTTCTCGAAGATTCCGAACGGCGCGGCGATGCCGGAGGCCTATCGCAGTCCGTATTCGGTGTCTTACGAATTCTATTCCAGCGTGCTGGCCTACAGCCAAAAGACATTTCCGAAGGACGCGCCGAACAGCTGGGCCGATTTCTGGGACGTGAAGAAATTTCCTGGCCGTCGCGCGCTGCGCAACCACCCGTTCGCGACGCTCGAGGCGGCGCTGATGGCCGACGGCGTCGCGCCCGACAAGCTCTACCCGCTCGACGTCGACCGGGCCTTCAAGAAGCTGGAGGAGATCAAGCCGCACATCACGGTATGGTGGACCTCGGGCGCGCAATCGGCGCAGCTGCTCAACGACGGCGAGGTCGACATGGAGATGGCCTGGAACGGCCGCGTCAGCGCGGTCGCCAAGGAAGGCGCCAAGGTCGCCTTCACCTACAACCAGGGCGTCCTGCAGAGCACCTCGCTCTGTATCCTCAAGGGCGCGCCCAATCTCGCCACCGCGGTGAAATTCCTCAACGAGGCCGTCGATCCCGTGCACCAGGCCAATCTGCCGCTACATATCGACTACGGCCCGGGCAATCCCAAGGCGTTCGAGGCCGGCGTGATCAAGCCCGATCGCGCCGCGCAGTTGCCGAGCGAGCCGGCCAATGCGGCCAAGCAGGCGCTGATGTCCTATGCCTGGTGGTCCTCGCCCGCCGGCGAAGCCGCCGAGAAGCGCTGGGCGTCGTTCATGCAGAAGTGAGGCGAGGCAACGTTGACGACATCAGTCTCAGATCCATCGCAGAAGCATCAGCGCCGCGAGCACGGCCTGATGCTGGCGCTGGTGTCGCCGGCGTTGCTCGTGATCCTGGCTCTGATCGTGCTGCCGGTCGGTTGGCTCGCCTGGCAGTCGATCTACCATGACGGCTTCACGCTGGAGAATTATCGCCGCGTCTTCACCGAGGACATCTACTGGCGCAGCTTTGCGCTGACCTTCGAGATCAGCCTCGCGGTCACGCTGATTGCGCTGCTGCTCGGCTATCCCGTCGCCTATCTCGCCAACGCGCTGCCGAAAGGCTGGAGCATCCTCATCCTGTCGCTGGTCGTGCTGCCGTTCTGGACCAGCGTGCTGGTGCGCGCCTATGCCTGGCTGGTGCTGCTGCAGCGCAGCGGCGTGATCAACCAGTTCCTGCGCCATCTCGAATGGGTCTCCGAGCCGCTCGCGCTGGTCCACAACACCTTCGGCACGGTCGTCGCGACGGTGCACATCCTGCTGCCCTTCATGGTGCTGCCGCTCTATGCGACCATGCAGAAGATCCCGAACGAGCTGATGCAGGCCGGCGCCAGCCTGGGCGCGAGCCCGTCGCTGACGTTCGTCCGCGTCTTCCTGCCGCTGTCGCTGCCGGGTGTGCTCGCAGGCTGCACCATGGTGTTCGTGCTCTGCCTCGGCTTCTACATCACGCCGGAATTGCTGGGCGGCGGCCGCACCGTGATGGTATCGATGCTGGTGAGCCGCAACGTCGAGCTCTACAACCAGTTCGGCGCCGCCAGCGCCGTTGCGGTGGTGCTGCTCCTCAGCGTGCTCGCGATCTTCTTCATCGTCAGCCGCTTCATCTCGCTCGATCGCGTGTTGGGGCAGAAATGAACCGCCTCTCGCCCGCACGCATCGTCCTCTACGTGTTCAGCGCGCTGGTGCTGGTCTACCTGATCCTGCCGGTCCTGATCATCGTGCCGATCTCGTTCTCCAGCGCGCGCTTCCTGACCTTCCCGCCGCCGTCGTTCTCGCTGCGCTGGTACCAGCAATATTTCGCCAGCTCCGCCTGGATGCAGGCGACGCAGGTGACGCTGACGGTCGCGGCCCTGACCGTCCTGGTCGCGACGCCGTGTGGGGTGGCCGCCGCCTACGCCATCAGCCAATCGAAGCTGCGCATCATGCGCGTGATCCACATGGCGCTGCTGCTGCCGCTGGTTGTGCCGATCATCATTACCGCGGTCGGCATCTTCTTCGTCTATGCCAAGGTCGGCCTGGTCGCGACCATGCCCGGCCTTGTGCTGGCGAATGTGATGCTGGGATTGCCTTACGTCGTCATCTCGGTGCTGGCAGGCCTGCAGAGCTTCGATCCGGCGCAGGAGATGGTGGCGCGCAGCCTCGGCATGAACCGCCTCCGCAGCTTCTTTGCGGTGACGCTGCCGCAGATCAAGTCCAGCGTGGTTGCCGGCGGCATCTTCGCCTTCATCTCGGCGATGGACGAGACCATCGTCGCGCTGTTCATCTCGGGCGGCCAGTATCAGCCGCTGACCAAGCGCATGTTCACCGCGTTGCGCGACGAGATCGACCCGACCATCGCCGCGATCTCGACGCTGATGACGGCCGCCTCGTTCATGCTGGTGCTGCTGGCGAGCGCGCGCAAGAAGGACGGCTGAGGGATGGCGTTGCCGTGGCGGCGCGCCGGACGCCGTTGCACGAGGCGTCGCGAGCCCTTGTTCACGATCACCCGATCGCGAAATCCGCGGCGGTCTCGGCGTGAATGGCCGTGGTGTCGAACGTCTCGACCGACGTGTCATCGGGGCCGACCAGCATCGTGATCTCGGTGCAGCCGAGGATGATGCATTCCGCGCCTGCAGCGACGAGTGCTGCCATCACGTCCTGATAACGACGACGCGAAGCATCGGCGACGATTCCGAGGCACAGCTCGTCGTAGATGATGCGGTTGACGTCGGCGCGCGCCTCCGCGGGAGGAACCAGCACGTCGAGATCATGCGCGCGCAGCCGGTCGATGTAGAAGTCCTCCTCCATCGTGAACCTGGTGCCGAGCAGCCCGACCCGCCGGTAGCCTTTCGCCCGAATCCGCTGCGCCGTCGCATCGCCAAGGTGGATGAATGGGATGGTCACGCTGGAGACGATCTCGGGCGCCAGCTTGTGCATCGTATTGGTGCACAACACGATCGCCCGCGCGCCGGCACTTTCGAGACGCCGCGCGACCTCGGCCAGGCTGGCGGCCGCCTCGCTCCAGCGGCCCGCGTACTGCATCTGCTTGATCTCCTCGAAATCGTAGGAATACAGCAGCAGCGGGGCGGAATGCAGCTTGCCCATGCGATCGCGGACGCGCTCGTTGATCAGCTTGTAATAGAGCGCCGTGCTCTCCCAGCTCATGCCGCCGATCAGGCCGATGGTCTGCATTCCAGTTGCTCCCGACTTTGGTTCAACCGGATCGTAGCCGAAGATGTCGAAGCTCGGTAGCCGTTGCTTGATTGCAGGGCCTGTTACGGCCGAAGGTCGCGAACAGGCCGTCGTGCAAACGGCACGGACCGGCATGACGCCCGTGCAGGCGATCAGGGCCTTTCGACCTTGCGCGCGCTCTCGGCCTGTCTTACGCAGTTGCCGAATAATGGCGCATTGCCAGAGCCTTGAGGGAGCCGTCATGACCATCCGCAACACCCGCACCGGCGGCCAGATCCTGATCGATCAGCTCGTCGCGCAAGGCGTCGAGCGCGTCACCTGCGTGCCGGGCGAGAGCTATCTGGCAGCGCTCGATGCGCTGCATGACAGCCCGATCGACGTCGTGATCTGCCGCGCCGAGGGCGGCGCGGCCATGATGGCGGAAGCCTATGGCAAGCTCACCGGGCGACCTGGAATCTGCTTCGTCACCCGCGGCCCCGGCGCCACCAATGCCAGCCACGGCGTCCACATCGCGATGCAGGATTCGACGCCGATGATCCTGTTCGTCGGCCAGGTCGACACCGGCATGCGCGAGCGCGAGGCGTTTCAGGAGCTCGACTACAAGGCGGTATTCGGCTCCATGGCGAAATGGGCGGTCGAGATCGATCGTCCCGACCGCATTCCGGAGCTGGTGGCGCGCGCCTTCCGCGTCGCCATGCAGGGCCGTCCCGGTCCCGTCGTGATCGCGCTGCCGGAGAACATGCTGACCGAGACCGCCGCCGTGGCCGATGCCATGCGCATCGAGCCGGCGGTGAGCTGGCCGGCGCCGGCCGACCTCGACAAGCTCAGTGCCATGCTCGCGGGCGCCCAGGCGCCGCTGGTGATCCTCGGCGGCTCGCGCTGGACCGATGAAGCGACCAAGAGCATTGCGCGCTTTGCCGAGCGCTTCGACCTGCCGGTCGCGACCTCGTTCCGCCGGGCCTCGCTGATCGACGCCGACCATTCGCACTACGCCGGCGATCTCGGCATCGGCCCGAGCCCGGGCCTGAAGGCGCGTGTCGATAACGCCGACGTCGTCCTGCTCATCGGCGGCCGCATGTCGGAGATGCCGTCCTCGTCCTACACGCTGTTCGACATTCCATCGCCGAAGCAGAAACTGGTCCATGTGCATCCGGGCTCCGAAGAGCTCGGTCGCGTCTATCAGCCTGATCTGGCGATCCAGGCAACGCCTGCGGCCTTCGCGGCCGCCGTCGAGACGCTGAAGCCCTCGGGCGCAGTGGCCTGGAGGGGCGAGGCCACCAAGGCCCATGCCGATTACCTCGCCTGGACCGACAAGGCGCGCGAGCTGCCGGGCACGTTCCAGTATGGCCAAGTCATGACCTGGCTGCGCGACCGGCTGCCGAAGGACGCCATCGTCTGCAACGGCGCCGGCAACTACGCTGGCTGGATCCACCGCCATCACCGCTTCCACAGCTTTGCCGCGCAGCTGGCGCCGACCTCGGGTTCGATGGGCTATGGCGTGCCGGCGGGCGTGCTCGCCAAGCGGCAATATCCGGATCGAATCGTCGTCGCCTTTGCCGGTGACGGCTGCTTCCTGATGAACGGCCAGGAGTTCGCCACCGCCGTTCAGTACGACGCAGCCCTGATCGTGATCGTCGTCGACAATTCGCAATACGGCACCATCCGCATGCACCAGGAGCGCGATTATCCCGGCCGCGTCGTCGGCACCCAGCTCAAGAACCCCGACTTCGCAATGTACGCGAAGGCGTTCGGGGGCCATGGCGAGCGGGTCGAGCGCACCGAGGAATTCGCGCCGGCGTTCGAGCGTGCGCTCGCCTCCGGCAAGCCGTCGATCCTCCACTGCATCATCGATCCCCGCGCGATCTCGGTCGGCAAGGATTTCATGCCCGCGGTGAAGGCTTAAAGCGATGGCGGCCGGCCGCCACGTCGCGATCATCGGAGCCGGCGCGGTCGGGGTCGTCAGCGCCATCGAGGCGCTGCGCGAAGGCCATCGCGTCACGCTGATCGATCCGGGCGAGCCCGGCGGCGAACAGGCGGCGAGCTATGGCAATGCCGGTTGGCTGTCGTCGCATTCGGTAATCCCGCCGGCGGAGCCTGGCATCTGGAGGAAGGTGCCGTTCTATCTGATGGATCCGCTCGGGCCGCTCGCGATCCGCTGGTCCTATTTGCCGAAGGCGCTGCCCTGGCTGGTCAAATACCTGCTCTCGGGCTGGACCGCGGCGCGGGTCGAGACGACGGCGTTCGCGCTGCGCGATCTCTTGAAGGACGCACCGCTGCTGCACCGGAAACTGGCCGAAGAGGCAGGCGTCCCCGAGCTGATCGAGCGCAACGGCGTGATGCATGTGTTTCCGTCACGCGGCAATTTCGACGACGATCTCGGCTGGCGCCTGCGCAGGAAGGTCGGCGTCGAATGGCTCGAGCTTTCCGCCGACGAGATGCGCCAGCGCGAGCCGGATCTGCATCCGCGCTACACCTTCGGCGTGGTGGTGGAAGAGGCCGGACGCTGCCGTGATCCCGGCGCCTATGTCGCCGCGCTCGCCGCTCATGCGATCGCCAGCGGCGCCAAGCACGTGCGGGCCAAGGCGACCGGCTTGAGGCTGAACGGCGGCAGGCTCGTGGCCGTCGTCACCGAGACCGGCGAGATCGCTTGCGATGCCGCTGTGATCGCCGCGGGCGCGCGGTCAAAGCAACTGACGACATCGGTCGGCGATCCGCTGCCGCTGGAGACCGAGCGCGGCTATCACGTCATGATCGAGAATCCGGAAGTGGGTCCGCGCAGCTCGATGATGGCGTCCGACGCCAAGATGGTGGTGAACTGGACCAACAAGGGCTTGCGCGCCGCGGGCACGGTCGAGATCGCCGGCCTCGAGGCCGCGCCGAACTGGAAGCGCGCCGAGATCCTGCGCGATCATCTTCTCGGCATGTTCCCGAAACTGCCGAGGGATATTCCGGCCTCGCGCATCAAGACCTGGTTCGGCCATCGCCCGAGCATGCCCGATGGACGGCCCTGCATCGGCTATGCGCGCGCCTCGCGCGATATCGTCTACGCTTTCGGTCATGGCCATGTCGGCCTGGTCGGCTCGGCTCGGCCCGGACCGGCCGCCTCGTCGCGCAGCTCCTCAGCGGCAAGCAGCCTGAAATTCCGCTTCGTCCCTTCGCGCCCGAACGTTTCCTCTGAGGTCGCAGCATGACCAACTCGGCTCATTCGTCCTCCCGCATCGCCCGTGGCGGCAAGGCCATCTACGGCGCGCCGCTCGGCATTCTGATGCTGGAAGCGCGCTTTCCCCGCATTCCCGGCGACATGGGCAACGGCACCACCTGGCCGTTCCCGGTGCTCTATCGCGTGGTGAGCGGGGCTTCGCCGGAGAAGGTGGTGCTGAAGGGCGCGGCCGGCCTGCTGCCCGACTTCATCGATGCGGCCAAGGACCTGGTGCGGTTAGGGGCTGAGGCCATCACCACCAATTGCGGCTTCCTCTCGCTGTTCCAGAAGGAGATCGCTTCCGCGGTCGGCGTTCCCGTCGCAACCTCCTCGCTGATGCAGGTGCCGTGGGTGCAGGCGACCCTGCCGCCGGGCAAGCGCGTCGGTCTCGTCACCGTGTCGGGCTCGACGCTGACGCCGGCCCATCTCGAAGGCGCAGGCGTGCCGCTCGACACGCCGCTGGTCGGCACCGAGAATGGCAAGGAGTTCTTTCGCGTCCTGATCAAGGCCGAGAAGGACGATATGGACATCGCGCAGGCCGAGCGTGACGTGGTCGAGGCCGGCAAGCAGCTCGTCGCCGGGAATCCCGATGTCGGCGCAATCGTGCTCGAATGCACCAACATGCCGCCTTACGCCGCGGCGCTTCAGGCCGAGGTGGGATTGCCGGTCTACGACATCTATTCCATGATCACCTGGTTTCACGCCGGACTGCGCCCGCGCGTCTTTGCGTGAATGCGTCCGAGAGGTCGTCACTAGTCCTGGAGTGAAGTCATGAAATTATCCGGCAAGGTCGCCGCCATCACCGGCGCAGCGCGCGGCATCGGCAAGGCCTGCGCGAAGAGGTTTTTGGACGACGGCGTCAAGGTCGTCATCTCGGATGTCGACGCCGAGGGCCTCGCCGCGACGGCCGCCGAGCTGGGCCGCCCGGATGCCCTGCGCACCGTCGTCGGCAATGTCGCCAAGCGCGCCGATGTCGACCAACTCGTCGGCACGGCGGTGAAGGAGTTTGGCCGGCTCGACATCATGGTCAACAATGCCGGTGTCGCCCGCAACCGGGACATCCTCGACATCACCGAAGAGGAGTTCGACGAGATCATCGGCATCAACTTGAAGGGCGCGTTCTTCGGCGTGCAGGCGGCGGCGAGGCAGATGATCGCGCAAGGCGGTGGCGGCGTCATCATCAACATGTCCTCGGTGAATGCACTGCTGGCGATCCCGGCGCTGGCGACCTATGCGATGTCCAAGGGCGGCATGAAACAGCTGACGTCGGTTGCCGCCGTTGCGCTCGCCCCGCACAACATCCGCGTCGTCGCGGTCGGACCGGGCACGATTTTGACCGACATGGTGAAGTCGTCGATCTATACGTCGGACGATGCCCGCAGGACCGTGATGTCGCGCACGCCAGCCGGCCGCGGCGGCGAGCCGAGCGAGGTGGCCTCGGTGGTGGCGTTCCTGGCGAGCGACGATGCGTCCTACATCACCGGACAGACGATCTATCCGGATGGCGGAAGGCTGGTCCTGAACTACACGGTGCCGGTGAAGGAGAAGTAGGGGAACGAAGTCGCCCCACACTCGCTGTCATCGCCCGCGAAGGCGGGCGATCCAGTACTCCGAGACAGTAGTGATAGAACCGATGGGCCGCGGCGTACTGGATGCCCCGCCTCTGTGCGCAATTGCGCACTAGGCGGGGCATGACACCCGTTGCAAGGCGGCCAGTCGGCCCTTCACTCCGCCGCCACCGTCATGCCGTGACCGAGCCGCTTCGAGATGCCGCCGGCGCAATCGCGCAGCGCATGCGCGATCGGGCTGTCCCAGCGCGCATCGAACGTGCCTTCGGGGCCCATCGCGGTGATGACCAGCGCGACGTGGCCGGAATGGTCGAACACCGGGGCCGAGAAGGCGTTGACGCCGGGCAGGGGATCGCCGAGGGCGCGGGCGAGGCCGTGCTTGCGGACCTCCGCGAGCATCTCGGTGAGTTCGGCGCCCTTCACGGCGCGCTTGGGATTGTAGCCGACGCCGTGACGGTCGAGGCCGCTCTCGAGCGCGGCGTTGATGGTTTTCTCGGGCAGGAAGGCTGCAAACGCCCGGCCGGTCGCGGTCTCCAGCAGCGCCATCACGGAGCCTACGCGCATCACGATGTGGACCGGCTGGGCCGGCTCCTCGAGCTGGACCACGGTCGGGCCGTGCGTGCCCCAGACGGCGAGCGAGACGGCATGTCCGATCTGGCTCGCCAGCGCGGCGATCTTGGGGCGCGCGATGCGGACGCCGGAGAGCCGGCGCAGGCTGATCAGCCCGAGCTCCAGCGCCAGCGCGCCGATCTCGTAGCGACCGGTGCTCTCGTCCTGCTCGATCAGGCCGATGCGCGAGAAGCTGGCGAGATAGGGGTGCGCCTTGGCCGGCGCCATGCCGGCCTCGCGCGCGAGATCGCGCAGCATCATCGGCTCGCCGCACCTTGCGAGCGCGCGGAGCAGCTCTCCGCCGACCTCGATGGACTGGATGCCGCGGCTTTCTCTCTTCATGCGCCTCCGGTGCGCCTGGCTTAGGCCGCCTCGCGCTTGGCGGCGCTGTCGGCGAGATGACGGCCGGCAATGTAGCCGAAGGTCAGCGCCGGCCCAAGCGTGATGCCGGCCCCGGGATAATTGCCGCCCATGATGCTCGCCATGTCGTTGCCGGCGGCGTAAAGCCCGGGAATCACCCGTCCCTCGGCATCGAGCGCCCGCGCATTCGCGTCGGTGACGATGCCCGCATAGGTGCCGAGATCGCCGATCACCATCTTGATGGCATAGAACGGCCCGTTCTCGATCGGTGCGACGCAGGGATTCGGGCCGTGCAGCGCATCGCCCTGGTAGCGGTTATAGGCCTTCGAGCCCTTGCCGAACGCGGCATCGTGTCCGAGCGGGGCCGTCGCATTGAACTGCTTGACCGTCTCCGTGAACGCCTTGGCATCGATGCCTGCTTTCGCCGCCAGCGCCTCCAGCGTGTCGCCGCGCATCAGGTAGCCGGTCTTGAGGTGATGACCCAGCGGCATCGGGAAGGGCGGCACGCAACCGAGGCCGTATTTGCGCAACGTCCTGTGATCGCAGACGAGGAACGCTGCGATCTCCTCGCCGGGCTTCGCGGCCTTGACCATGGCCTGGACGAAGTCGTGATAGGAATTGCCTTCGTTGGCAAAGCGCTTACCGTCGCGCATCACCGCGATCACGCCGGGCTTGGCGCGGTCGATGAAATGCGGCATCACACCCTTCGAGCCGTCCTTGCGCGTCGTCAGCGACACCGGCACCCACGCCGCTGCGTTCGGCAGGCGGTCCTCGACATGCCCGCCTGCGCGCTCCGCAAGACGTAAGCCGTCGCCGGTGTTGCCGGTTGGCCCCGGCGAAAAATGCTCATTGCCGGTCGGTGCGTGCGGAAACATTTTTCTGCGCCGCTCCGCATCGTGCGGGAAGCCGCCGCAGGCGAGCACGACGCCCTGGCGGGCGCGGATGCGGACCTCGCGTCCCTCGCGCGACACGATGGCGCCGGTGACAGTGCCGTTCTCGACCGTCAGCTCGCGCACCGGCGAGGACAGCCACATCGGAATCTTCAGGTCGAGCGCGGATTTGGCGAGGCGCCCGGCGAGCGCATTGCCGTTGGTCAAGGTCATGCCGCGGCCGTAGCGCAGCACGTCCATCAGGTGCCGCGACAGGCGCTTGGCGACATAGAGCGCCGAGGTCAGCGACTTCGTCACCCGCATGAAGTGGATGATCTCCTTGCCGCTTCCCAGCATCATGCCGAACACGGTGAGCTCGGGCAGCGGCATGCCCAGCGACTTGATGAGGTCGCCGAGCTCGCGGCCGTCGAACGGACGCGTCACCATGGAGCGGCCGCCCTGCGCGCCGCCCTGCGCCTCGGCGTGATAATCCGGAAACACCAGCGGCATGTCGAAGCGCAATGCGGTCTTGGTGGTGAAGAAATCGACCGCCTCGGGGCCGGCCGCCAGAAACGCATCGACGCGCGCGGCATCAAAGTTGTTGCCGGCCTCGTGCCGCAGATAGGTGCGGGCCTGCTCCGGCGTCTCCTCGATGCCGTAGGCTTTCGCCAGCGACGTCCCGGGAATCCAGAGCCAGCCGCCGGAGCGGGCGGTGGTGCCGCCGAAGCGCGGCTCCTTCTCGACGATCAACACGTCGAGGCCGCGGGACCGGGCGGTGATCGCGGCCGACATGCCGGAGCAGCCCGATCCGGCCACGAGCACATCGCACTCGTAAGTTTCGCTTGCGCCATGCTCGTTGCCGGTCATCTGGGCCTCACTTCTTCAGCAGCGGACATTTGGACTCCGAGACCGGCCGGAAGGCGTCTTCGCCCTTCACGGTCTTGACGATGTCCAGATAGTCCCAGGGCTCCTTCGATTGCTCGGGCGTCTTCACCTTGGCGAGATACATGTCGCGGATGACGCGGCCGTCCTCGCGCAGCTTGCCGCCATGGACGAAGATATCCTCAATCGGCAGCTCGCGCATCTTCGCCATCACCTTGGCGGACTCGTCGGTGCCGGCGGCCTTGATGGCCTTCAGATAATGCAGAACCGCGCCATAGACGCCGGTCTGGATCATGGTCGGCATCACCTTGGTGCGCTCGTAGAACTTCTTCGACCAGGCGCGCGTGGCCTCGTCCATGGCCCAGTAGGAGGCCGTGGTCATGTAGGTGCCCTGCGCGGCCCTCAGGCCGATCGCGTGAACGTCGGTGTCGAACATCAACAGGCCGACCAGCTTCTGGCCGCCCTGGACGAGGCCGAACTCGCCGGACTGCTTGATGGCGTTGTCGGTGTCCTGGCCGGCATTGGCGAAGGCGACGACGTCGGACTTGGAGCTCTGCGCCTGCAGCGCGAAGGAGGAGAAGTCCGCGGTGTTGGTCGGATGCTTGACGCCACCGAGCACCTTGCCGCCCATCTCGTTGATGAAGCGGGTTGCGTCCTTCTCGAGCTGCTGGCCGAAGGCGTAATCGGCCGTGATGAAGTACCAGGACTTGCCGCCTTCCTTGATCACGGCGGAGGCCGTCACCTTCGACAGCGCATAGGTGTCGTAGGTGAAGTGCACGGTGTTCGGGCTGCACAGCTCGTCGGTCAGTGAGCTGGCGCCGGGGCCGGAGAGCAGTGCGACCTTGCCTCGCTCTCGCACCATGTTGTGCACGGCGATCGCGATGCCGGAATTGGGGATGTCGACCACGGCATCCACCTTGCCGTTGTCGAACCAGCCGCGCACGATCTGCACGCCGACGTCCGTCTTCATCTGGTGGTCGGCGCTGATGATCTCGATCGGCTTGCCGAGCACGGTCGGCCCGAATTCTTCCACGGCCATCTTGGCGGCTTCGACCGAGCCCGGCCCTGAATTGTCGCGGCCCCAGCTCGACAGATCCGTCAGCACGCCGATCCGCACCGCATCGTCGGAGACTTGCGCGGTCGCCGGTGTGGTCACGGCAGCCGACGTCATGGCCGCAAGCATGGCGCAGGCGAGATACCCTCTCATGGTTGTTTCCTCTCTTTTATTGGCCGCAGGCCGCGGGTGGAGGTAAATTAGATATGAGCGAATTAGTTTGTCAATATTGAAGTGTGGCTGCTGAGCGGATGGCGAGGGGAAAGCGGAAATGCCTCAACGCCCGTCATTGCGAGCGCAGCGAAGCAATCCAGAATCTTGCCGTGGAGTAGTCTGGATTGCTTCGTCGCAAGGGCTCCTCGCAATGACGGGGCTGGCAGCGGTGGGCTTCGTGACGGGCCTGGGCCCGGTTGCCGAAGGGGCCCCAAAAATATTTCGGTCAGCCCCTTGAAACGGATGTCCGATTTTCTAAGTCGTTTTTCGCCGCGAGAGCGGTGTGCCGGATGCCAGATCGGGTCCGGTACGGGCGCCGGGCCGGTCTTCGGACCTCGTCCGAAGACCCTGTCCTGCGCTCCTTCGTATCCATCTTGCTCTCAGGAGGACTTGGTTATGAGGACCAGTTTCGACTTCGCGCCCCTGTGGCGTTCCACCATCGGCTTCGATCACCTGGCCGACCTCGTCGACAGCACGCTGCGCCAAGCGACCGAGGATAATTATCCCCCCTACAACATCGAACGCTCCGGTGAGGACCATTACCGGATCAGCCTTGCGGTGGCGGGCTTCGGCGCCAGCGACATCGCGGTGACGGCCGAGCAGAATGCGCTCACGATCGAGGGCAGGAAACCCGAGACCGCCGCGCGGGAATATCTGTACCAGGGCATCGCCGCGCGGCCGTTCCGGCGCGTGTTCAATCTCGCCGACTACGTCCAGGTGAAGCAGGCCTCGTTCCAGGACGGGCTGTTGATCATCGACCTCGTCCGCGAGGTTCCGGAAGCGATGAAGCCGCGCCGGATTCCGATCTCGGGCGCCGCGCCTGCGGCATCGCAGATCGAGCAGAAGAAAGCGGCTTGAGCTTTCGCTGCTGCGTTCGACACACACTAGCATCAAGCGGGACGGTGGCGGTCAGCCGCCGCCGTCCAGGAGTCAACCAGCCCGTCCCTTGGAAAGGAGCATGAGGGAGGTCCAGAAATGACCAACGTCAATACCAATACCGGCACGCTCAATCCGCTGTTTCACCCCGCGGCCCATTACGACTCGCCTGCCGACGTTCTCAATGCGACGGAGCTTTCTCCGCCGGAGAAGCGCATCATCCTGTCGTCCTGGGCGTCCGACATGTACGCGGTCGAATCCTGTCCCGCCTTGCGCGAGATTCCCGGGATGAGCCATACGGTCCGGCTCGCCGACATCCTGGCCGCCCTGCGCAAGCTCGACGGCGACAACGACAATGACGATCCGCCGCGCGGCGGCGGCGTGCCGATGCGGCTGCGGCGGCCTTGGGCCGCCGCAGAGGGGGCAAGCCGATGATGCTCACGCAGACCGTTCTGGGCCTCGTGTTGCTCGGTCAGGCCTCGGCGGCCTTCGCCGCTCCGTTGCTGGCCATGCAAGGCTGGATTGTCGCCTCACGTGAGGCGTGAAGCCACTCCACTCTCCGATCTCCATACAAGGCGGCAGGAAAGAACATGAACGCTGTGCGTCCGCTCTTGCTGGCGATGCTGGTGCTGACGCTCACGGCGTCACAGCCTGCCGCCGGCCAGATTCCCGACATGAAGACCGGCGGCCCGGTGCCGACGCTGGCGCCGCTGGTGCGCCGGGTGACACCCGCCGTGGTCAATATTTCCGTCCACGGCCGCGTCCGCGAGGACAACCCGCTCTATCGCGACCCGTTGTTCCGCGAGTTCTTCGACGTTCCCCGGCAGATCGAAAAGGAGGTCAACGCGACCGGCTCCGGCGTGATCGTCGATGCCGAGCGCGGCTACGTGCTGACCAACAATCACGTGGTCGAGGGCACCTCCGCCGTCCAGATCACGACCAAGGACGGCCGGCAGTTCTCCGCCAAGGTGGTCGGACGCGATCCGCCCACGGACGTCGCGGTGCTCCAGGTCCAGAACCCGGTCGGACTCAAGGCGCTTCCGTTCGGCGACAGCGACGGGCTCGACGTCGGCGATTTCGTGCTGGCGATCGGCAATCCTTTCGGCCTCGGCCAGACCGTGACATCCGGCCTCGTCAGCGCGCTGGGCCGCACCGGTCTCGGCAAGCAGGGCTTTGAGGATTTCATCCAGACCGATGCTGCGATCAACCCAGGCAATTCCGGCGGGGCGCTGGTGAGCCTGCGCGGCGAGCTGGTCGGCATCAACTCGGCGATCATCTCGCCGGCCGGCGGCAATGTCGGCATCGGCTTCGCCATTCCGGTCAACATGGCGCGCAAGGTGATGGAGCAGATCATCGTCAGCGGCCGCGTCGAGCGCGGCCGCATCGGCGTCTCGCTGAAGGATCTGCATCCGTCGATCAACAAGGGACTGAATCAAGGCGCCGTCGTCGCCGAGATCGCTGCGGACTCGCCCGCGGAAAGGGCCGGCCTGCGCAAGGGCGATATCGTGACCGCAGCCGACGAGCGTCCGATCCGCACCGCCGCCCAGCTCCGCAACACGATCGGCCTCGCGCGCGTCGGGGAGGAGGTGAGGCTCACTCTGCTGCGCAACGGTGCGCCGCTGACCACCACGGTGCGCGTGGCGCCGGCGAACCAATCGAGCAGTGCGCTTGCAGGCCCCAATCGCCTCGTTCGCTGAAGCATGGGCGTGCCGGACATGTCGACGAGGATCGCGTAGCCACCACGCCGCCGCCGCAACCGTCGGTTGGCGGCGGCCCCTGCGACGGTCGGTTCCGCAGCCGATTGCCTTTTGTTGGCCGGCAAGCGAACCTCGTGGCGCCATATTTGAGCAGGAGTGGTTTCTCGTGAGGGAGGCGCTCCGATGACCAAAGCTCTGATCAGTGCTGTCGCAATGCTGGCCTGTGTGCCCGTCAGCGCGGTTGCGCAGGAGCGCGCGGGCGATGCGGCGCTCGGCGCGGTATCCGGCGCAGTCGTGCTGGGACCGGTCGGGGCAGTCGCCGGGGCTTTGATCGGTTACACCGCGGGACCGTCGATCGCCCGCTCCTGGGGCATCAGAGGGTCGCACTCGGCAGGACATCGGCCGCCGCCGCGCCGCGCGGCCGCGACCAGGAGCCCGCCGCCCACGCGCCAGGCCATGAATGCCAATGGCCAGATGCGAGCTGCCGCCAATCCGGCTCCGCCGGTTCAAGCCGCGCCCGCAGCGCCAGCGCAGAGCTCGACGCCGCCCGTTCAGGGCTTCGACTGAACCGTCTCTTCAAGCCGATGCCTCCGGTTGCAGCCGCTTGCGCCCCGACCTAGGGCTGGCCAAGGATCTTCTTCGCGGCGCGAAGATGCGGCCTATCGATCATCTGGCCGTCGAGCCGCAGCGTGCCGGAACTGGGATTGTCGGCAAACGCCGCGATCACCTTCTCGGCCCAGGCCCGCTCCGCGTCCGTCGGCGCGAACGCCGCATTGACGATGTCGACATGCTTGGGATGGATCAGCGCCTTGGCGGAAAAACCGTCGCGCCGCGCGGCGCGCGTCTCCTGCTCGAGGCCGGCGAGGTTGTCGATGTCGGTATAGACGGTATCGATCGGCGCGACCTCGGCCGCGGCCGCCGCCATCAGGCATAGATCCCGCGCGAGGCGATAGGGGCTGTGGAACAAGCCGCCCGACGCTTTCTCGGTGGCGCCGAGCGACGCCGAGAGGTCTTCCGCGCCCCACATCAGTCCAGTGAGACGGGGGGAGCAACCCTTGTAGCTGCCGAGGCCGAAGATCGAGCTTGCTGTCTCCGTCGCGACGCAGACGATCCGCGTCGTGCCGATCGCAATGCCGGCCGCAGCTTCCAGCGCTTCGAGCCAGGTCGCGACCTGGCGCACGTCGTCGCCCCCTTGCGATTTCGGCAGCACGATGCCGTCGGGCCTGCCCGGCAGCACCGCCGCGAGGTCGGCCAGCGTCATGCCGGTGTCGAGCGCGTTGACGCGGACATAGAGCTGGTGCGGGCCGGGACGGCGCTTCAGCATCGCAAGCGTCAGGGTGCGCGCCTCCGGTTTCTTCTCGGTGACGACGGAATCCTCGAGATCGATGATCAGCGCGTCGGCCCTGCCTTCGCTCGCCTTCTCGAATTTGCGCGGGGAATCGCCCGGCACGAACAGCATCGAACGCATCAGACCGGCCTCTTGTGCATCATCGCCATGCGGCGGCATTTGCCGACGATCTCGTCGTTCTGGTTCAAGGCATGGTGCTCGAACTCGACGATGCCCGCTCTCGGGCGCGATTTGGATTCCCTCAACGCAAGCACCTTCGTCGTCGCCCGCAGGGTGTCGCCATGGAAGACCGGTTTTGGAAACGTGACGTCGGTCATGCCGAGATTGGCGACGGTTGTGCCCATGGTCGTATCATAGACCGTCATGCCGATCATGATGCCGAGGGTGTAAAGGCTGTTGAAAATGCGCTGGCCGAACTCGGTCTTTTCGGCGAAATGCGCGTCGATATGCAGCGGCTGCGGGTTGAGCGTCAGCAGGCTGAACATGGTGTTGTCCATCTCCGTGACGGTTCGCGTCAGCGGATGCCTGAACTCCTGGCCCACGGAAAAGTCTTCGAAGTAAAGTCCGGCCATCGCGGTTTCCTCCATGCGAAATAACGGCGCGCTCTTTGCGTCGCGCCGCATGAGCCCATGCATGGTAGACACAGTTGACAGGTAAATTCACGTATCTGCACCCGGGATTTCGAGCTAAACAACGCAGGCGAGGGCACGTCGGGGCGCGGCAAGTCGCGATGGCCTTTGCGCAGGGAACGCGAAGAGACGGGAGATGGCGTGGCCGCGGCTCCCAAGAAGGAGGCCGACACCCATGGATTTCGCGCTTACCGATCAGCAGGAAGCCATTCGCGATGCCATCGCCAGGATCTGCGAAGGCTTCCCGGATGCCTATTGGCTGAAGAAGGACCACGACGGTGGCTTCCCGCACGACTTCCACAAGGCCTTGGCGGACGCCGGCTGGCTCGGTATCTGCGTGCCGGAAGCCTACGGCGGCTCGGGGCTCGGTATCACCGAAGCTGCGATCATGATGCGCACCATTGCGGAATCGGGCGCCGGCATGTCCGGGGCATCCGCCGTGCACATCAACGTGTTCGGGCTCAATCCCGTCGTGGTGTTCGGCACCGAGGAGCAGCGCAAGCGCATGCTGCCCCCGATGGTCGAGGGCCGCGAGAAAGCCTGCTTCGCCGTCACCGAGCCCAACACCGGCCTCAACACCACGCAGCTCAAGACCCGCGCCGTCGCCAAGAACGACCGCTACATCGTCAACGGCCAGAAGGTGTGGATATCGACCGCGCAGGTCGCACACAAGATCCTGCTGCTGGCGCGTACCACGCCGCTGGAGGAGGTGCGCTCGCCGACCCACGGCCTCAGCCTGTTCTACACCGATTTCGACCGCAGCAGGATCAAGGTCCACGAGATCGAGAAGATGGGCCGCAAGGTGGTCGATTCCAACGAGCTGTTCTTCGAGGATTTCGAGATCCCGATGGAAGACCGTATCGGCGAGGAAGGCAAAGGCTTCGAGTACATCCTCGAAGGCATGAACCCGGAGCGTATCCTGATCGCGGCGGAGGCGGTTGGCCTCGGCAAGCTGGCGCTGTCGCGCGCGACCGAATACGCCAAGACACGCATCGTGTTCAACCGTCCGATCGGCAAGAACCAGGGCATCCAGCACCCGCTCGCGGTGAACTGGGTCGAGCTCGAGGCGGCCTGGCTGATGGTGATGTCGGCGGCCTGGCAATACGACAAGGGCATGCCGTGCGGCGCTGCGGCCAACGCCGCAAAGTACCTCGCAGGCGAGGCGGGTTTCTCGGCCTGCGAGCAGGCCGTGATGACCCATGGCGGCTTCGGCTATGCCAAGGAATTCCACGTCGAGCGATATCTGCGAGAAGTCCTGATCCCGCGCATCGCGCCGGTCAGCCCGCAACTCGCGCTCAGCTTCATCGCCGAGAAGGTGCTGGGGCTCGCCAAGTCGTATTGAACGCGCCTTGGCGCAAGCGGCCTATTCGGCGGCGATCCGCTCCATCGCCACGGCGCGCAGCCTGGCGCGCTGGATCTTGACCCCGTTGGCGCTGTCGGTGACCGGGAAGGCCTGCACGACATAGATCCGGGCCGGGACCTTGTAGCCGGCGAGCCGCTCGCGCAGATGGGTGGTCAGCGAGTCCTGTCGCGGCGGCTCTCCGGCCGGGATCACGAACGCGACGCAGCGCGCCTGCCCTTTGAGATCGACCGCGACGACCTGGGCATCGCTCACGCCGGCACAGGATTTCAGCTCATCCTCGATCTCGCCGGGCGCAACGAGGAAGCCGCCCAGCCGCATGGCATCGCCGGCGCGGGTCTCGTAGACGAAGGAGCCGTCGCCGCGCAGCCGGCCGATGTCGCCGGTGCGGAAGAACCCGTCCGCGGTGATCGCCTCGCGTGTCGCATCCGGGTTGTGGAAATAGCCAAGGAAGCGTGACGGCGCGCTGATCTCGATCTCGCCGGAAATGCCGCTGGCTGCAAGCTCGCCGGTCTCGGTGTCGCGCACGCGCACGCTTGCGTCGGGTGACATCGGCCAGCCGCCGCCCTCGATGCGATCGGCGAAGGCATCGCTAGCTTGCGCGATCGCGAACAGGGCCTGGACCTCGCTCGAGCCATAGAGGCCGAACAGCGGCAGGCCACGGGATTCAGCCTCTGCCGCAAGCTCGCGCCAACCGGGCTGGAACGCGGCGAAACCGCAGAGCTCGAGGTGCGGGAACGGGCGCGGCGCATCGGTGAGGGCGAGAATGCGCCGAAACATCTCGTCGGAGCCGAAGGAATGCGTGATCCTGTGCTCGCGCAGAATCTCGAAGGCCGGTGCTGCCTCGAAGGCATCGAGCACATGAATGGTTGCACCGGCCGCGACGAAGCCGAGCAGGCTGGTCATGCCGAAGGTGCCGCAGAATGGCAGCATGGCCAGCAGCGCGTGACGCTGTGGATCGAGCCGAAGCGCCTTGGCGACGGAGACGGCATGGCCCGCCAGCGTCCGCTGCGAATGCGCCACCAGCTTCGGCCCCTTGGTGGTGCCCGATGTGGTGTAGAGCAGCACCGGCAGGTCGATATCGTCCTCAGTCGGCGGAGCGGGCGGATAGAAGCTGTCGAAGGCGTCGAAGCGCACGCAGGGCCAGTGCGCCGGGATCGCATCCGCGCCGACCACCGCGAGCCGTTGCAGCGCGGGGACTTCGTGTTCGGCAATCCCGGCAAGGATCGCGGCAAAATCGATCGAGCGGAATGCGGCCTCCACCACCATCAGCCTGGCGCCGGACAAGCGAAGCAGATGCGCGACTTCCGCACTCCGGTCGCGCGTATTGACGGCGGCGACGGTCGCACCGCATCGGGCGGCGGCAAACAGCAGGGCGATCCATTCGATCCGGTTGACCAGCCAGACCGCGACGACGTCCCCCTTGCCGATGCCTTGCGCTGCGAGCCAGGCGGCGGTCTGCTCTACTCTTGTTGCGAAATCCGCGCGCGAGACTGGCGTGCCGTCGCATACGAAGGCGGGATCGGCGGCGGCTTCGGCCCGGATCAGCGATTGCAGCGACAGCGTATTGGCACTCATGGCAACGGGAGTAACGCGATCATGGAGAGCTGTCTACTTGGTGCCGAACATCCGGTCGCCGGCATCGCCCAGACCCGGCACGATGTAGCCGTGGTCGTTGAGCCGCTCATCGATTGCCGCGGTCCAGATCGGCACGTCCGGATGCTCGCTCTGGAATTGCGCGATGCCCTCGGGCGCGGCCAGAAGGCAGACGAAGCGGATGTCGCGGGCGCCGCGCGCCTTGAGCAGGGAGGCGCCGGCGCAGGCCGAGTTGCCGGTCGCCAGCATCGGGTCCATCAGGATCACGGTGCGGTCGGACAGGTCCTGCGGCGCCTTGAAGTAATATTCCACGGCCTGCAACGTCTCGGGGTCGCGGTAGAGCCCGATATGGGCGATGCGCGCCGACGGCATCAGGGCGAGCATGCCGTCGAGGAAGCCGACGCCGGCGCGCAGGATCGGCGCCAGCGTGAGCTTCTTGCCGGCGATCTTGGGCGCCCGCATCGGCGCGATCGGCGTCTCGATCTCGACCAGCTCCAGCGGCAAATCGCGCGTCACCTCGTAGGCCACCAGCATCCCGATCTCGTTCAGGATCTCGCGAAAGCTCTTGGTCGAGCGGTCCTTCTCCCGCATCAGGGAGAGCTTGTGCTGGACCAGGGGGTGGATGACGACGTTGACATTGCCGGTGCTCATGGAACCGCTCTACACCGTTCCATGAAATTGCGCCAGATCGCTCCACCCGGCCTTTATGAGATTCCTATAATTTCGCCGTCGCGATCGTCTCGAAAACCTATGCCTGCGGTGGCACCTCAGCACGGTCAAGAGCGCGGGTCGGTCGTGAAAGCACTCCCCTCCTTGCGCTCACCGGAGTCCCGGGAAAGCGGTTGCGCCGCACATGAGGCGCAACGAGGAGTATCGCCATGATGGACCTTCTGATGCTGGCGCTCGCCATCGCCTTCTTCGCCCTCGCGATCGGCTACACCTATGCCTGCGAACGGCTTTGAGGGAGCGGCCCATGATCTTCGATTATTCGCTCGCCGGAGTCGTCTCGCTCGGCCTGCTATTCTACCTCACCTACGCGCTGCTGCGGCCCGAGCGGTTCTGAATCGTGCTGCTGCTCGTTCAATTGCTGCTGGCCGACGCTGTGCTCGTCGCGGCTCTGCTCGCGCTGCTCCTGCCGCTGTTGCGCCGGTCCCAAAGCCTGAAGGTTTAATGCCATGACTATGATCGGTTGGCTCCAGATCATTCTTTTCTGCGTTATCATCGTCTCGCTGGCCAAGCCGCTCGGCTGGTACATGACCCGCGTGTTCAACGGCGAGCGGACGTTCCTGTCGCCCGTTCTGCGCCCGGTCGAAGCCGGCATCTATTGGATCTCCGGCGTCGATGAGAAGCGCGAGCAGCACTGGATGACCTACACGGTCGCCATGCTGCTGTTCCATGTCGGCGGCTTCCTCATCATCTACGGCCTGATGCGGCTCCAGGCCATGCTGCCCTTCAATCCGGCCGACATGTCGGCGGTCGCGGAAGATCTGTCCTTCAACACCGCGATCTCCTTCATCACCAACACCAACTGGCAGAACTACGGCGGCGAGAGCACGCTGTCCTATCTGACCCAGATGGTCGGCCTCACGCACCAGAATTTCCTGTCGGCGGCGACCGGTATCGTGCTCGCGGTCGCGCTGATCCGCGGCTTTGCGCGCGCCTCGATGCGCACCGTCGGCAATTTCTGGATCGATGTGACCCGCTGCACCCTCTATGTCCTGCTGCCGATCTGCATCGTCTACGCGCTGTTCCTGGTGTCGCAGGGCATGCCGCAGACGCTCGGGGCCTATGTCGAGGCGACCACGCTCGAAGGCGCCAAGCAGACCATCGCGGTCGGCCCGGTCGCCTCGCAGGTCGCGATCAAGATGCTCGGCACCAATGGCGGCGGCTTCTTCAACGCCAATGCATCGCACCCCTTCGAGAACCCGACCGCGTTGTCGAACTTCGTGCAGATGCTGTCGATCTTCGTGCTCGGCGCGGCGCTCACCAACGTGTTCGGCCGCATGGTCGGCAACCAGCGCCAGGGCTGGGCGATTCTCGCCGTGATGGGCGTGCTGTTCGTCGCCGGCGTCGCCGTCTGCTACTGGGCGGAAGCCAACGGCACTGCGACAATGCATGCGCTCGGCCTGACCGGGGGCAACATGGAAGGCAAGGAGGTCCGCTTCGGCATCGTCGCGTCCTCGCTGTTCGCCGTGATCACCACGGCCGCCTCCTGCGGCGCCGTCAACGCCATGCACGACAGCTTCACCGCGCTTGGCGGCATGATCCCGCTGATCAACATGCAGCTCGGCGAGATCATCGTCGGCGGCGTCGGCGCCGGCATGTACGGCATGCTGCTGTTCGTCATCCTCGCGATCTTCGTCGCGGGCCTGATGGTCGGCCGCACTCCGGAATATGTCGGCAAGAAGATCGAGGCGCGCGAGGTCAAGATGGCGATGCTCGCGATCCTGATCCTGCCGCTGATGATCCTCGGCTGGACCGCCGTCGGCGTGGTCTATCCGGCGGCAGTCGCCTCCATGGCGAATGCCGGACCGCACGGCTTTACCGAAGTGCTGTACGCCTTCACTTCGGGGACGGGCAACAACGGCTCGGCCTTCGCGGGCCTCACCGGCAACACCTTCTTCTACAATCTCACGCTCGCCAGCGCGATGTTCGTCGGCCGCTTCTTCATGATCGTGCCGGCGATGGCGATCGCGGGCTCGCTCGCGGCGAAGAAGTCGATCCCGCCGTCGATGGGCACGTTCCCGACCACGGGGGGCCTGTTCGTCGGTCTCGTCGTCGGCGTCATCCTGATCATGGGTGGCCTGACGTTCTTCCCGGCGCTCGCGCTCGGCCCCATCGTCGAGCACCTCGCGATGAACGCCGGCAACCTGTTCTGATCCAGCTCTTTCGGAGTGACCTCCATGGAACCCGTCCATAAACCCAACAAGCGCATGCCGGTCTCGGCGATGCTGGATTCAAAGATCGTGATGCCGGCGATCGGCGCGGCCTTCTCCAAGCTCGATCCGCGCGCCATCATCAAGAACCCGGTCATGTTCGTGGTCGAGATCGTCGCCGGGCTCACCACCGTGATCTTCCTGCGCGATCTCCTGACCGGCGGGGAAAACCTCGCCTTCACCTTCCAGATCATCCTCTGGCTTTGGTTCACCGTGCTGTTCGCCAACCTTGCCGAAGCCGTGGCCGAGGGCCGCGGCAAGGCGCAGGCCGAGACGCTGCGCAAGACCCGCACCGAAAGCCAGGCCAAGCTCCTGAGCGGCGCGGGCCGCGACTACAAGCTCGTATCAGGCACGAGCCTGAAGGTCGGCGATCTCGTGCTGGTCGAGGCGGGCGACACGATCCCCTCGGACGGTGAGGTGATCGAGGGCGTCGCCTCCGTCAACGAGGCCGCCATCACTGGTGAATCCGCGCCCGTGATCCGAGAGTCCGGCGGCGACCGTTCGGCGGTGACCGGCGGCACGCAGGTGCTGTCGGACTGGATCCGCGTCCGCATCACGGCAGCCCAGGGCTCGACCTTCATCGACCGCATGATCAAGCTGGTCGAAGGTGCCGAGCGGGCGAAGACGCCGAACGAGATCGCGCTCAACATCCTGCTCGCCGGCCTCACGATCATCTTCGTGTTCGCCACCGTCACCATCCCGAGCTACGCGGCTTACGCCGGCGGCTCGATCTCGGTGATCGTGCTCGTGGCCCTGTTCGTGACGCTGATCCCGACCACCATCGGCGCGCTGCTGTCGGCGATCGGCATCGCCGGCATGGACCGCCTGGTGCGCTTCAACGTGCTTGCGATGTCGGGCCGCGCGGTCGAAGCCGCCGGCGACGTCGACACGCTGCTGCTCGACAAGACCGGAACCATCACGCTCGGCAACCGGCAGGCGACCGCGTTCCGTCCCGTGCGCGGCGTCACCGAGCAGGAGCTGGCGGACGCCGCCCAGCTCGCTTCGCTCGCCGACGAGACGCCGGAAGGCCGCTCCATCGTCGTGCTGGCGAAGGAGAAGTACGGCATCCGCGGCCGCGACATGGCCGAACTCGGCGCCACCTTCGTTCCGTTCACGGCGCAGACCCGCATGAGCGGCGTCGATGCCGGCAGCTCGTCCGTGCGCAAGGGTGCGGTCGATGCCATGCTGAACTATGTCGGCGGCGGCGCTCCGACCGCGGTCGCTTCCGGCAACATGGCGCGGGCGATGCAGCCTGCCGCGCTTTCCGAGCTGGGCCGCGAGATCCAGGCCATTGCCGATGAGGTGTCGAAGTCCGGCGGCACGCCGCTGGCTGTCGCCAAAGACGGCAGGCTGCTCGGGATCGTCCAGCTGAAGGACATCGTCAAGGGCGGCATTCGCGAGCGATTCGCGGAGCTGCGTCGCATGGGCATCCGCACCATCATGATTACCGGCGACAATCCGATGACCGCGGCCGCCATCGCGGCCGAGGCGGGCGTCGACGACTTCCTGGCGCAGGCCACCCCCGAGGACAAGCTCAAGCTGATCCGCGACGAGCAGGCCAAGGGCAAGCTGGTGGCGATGTGCGGCGACGGCACCAACGATGCGCCGGCGCTCGCCCAGGCCGACGTCGGCGTCGCCATGAACACCGGCACCCAGGCCGCCCGCGAGGCCGGCAACATGGTCGACCTCGACTCCAACCCGACCAAGCTGATCGAGGTGGTCGAGATCGGCAAGCAGCTCCTGATGACGCGCGGCGCGCTGACGACGTTCTCGATCGCCAACGACGTCGCCAAGTATTTCGCGATCATCCCGGCGATGTTCCTGGCTTTCTACCCGCAGCTTGGCGTGCTCAACGTCATGAACCTGTCGAGCCCGCAGAGCGCCATCCTGTCGGCGATCATCTTCAACGCGCTGATCATCATCGGCTTGATCCCGCTCGCGCTGAAGGGCGTCGCCTATCGCGCCGTCGGTGCCGGTGCGTTGCTCCGGCGCAACCTCTTGATCTACGGCCTCGGCGGCATCGTCATTCCCTTCGTCGGCATCAAGGCGATCGACCTCGTCGTGACTGCCTTGCACCTGGCTTGAACTCGTCATTGCGAGCGCAGCGAAGCAATCCAGAAGTGCCTCCGCGGTTGACAGCCTGGATTGCTCCGTCGCTTCGCTCCTCGCAATGACGAGAGAAATTGGAGAAAGCACATGCTCAGAGAAATCCGCCCCGCCATCGTCCTCTTGCTGGCGCTCACCGCCATCACCGGCCTGGCCTATCCGCTGGCAATGACCGCCATCGCCGGCACCTTGTTTCCCGTGCAGGCGCAGGGCAGCCTGATCGAAAAGGACGGCAAGGTGATCGGCTCCGCCCTGATCGGGCAGGAGTTCAAGGACGACAAATATTTCCATGGCCGACCCTCCGCGACGCTTGCGCCGGATCGGAATGATCCGACCAAGACGGTGTCGGCCCCCTACAATGCCGCCAATTCCGGCGGCTCCAATCTCGGCCCGACCAGCAAGGCGCTGGCCGACCGGTTGAGGGAGGACGTGGACAAGCTCAGGGGCGAGAATCCGAACGCGGCCGTGCCGGTCGATCTGGTGACGACTTCGTCCAGCGGCCTCGACCCGAACATCTCGCCGGAAGCGGCGCAATTCCAGGTACCGCGCGTGGCCAAGGCGCGGAATCTGCCGGAAGATCAGGTCAGGCAGCTCGTGGCTGCCAGTACCGAAGGCCGTCTGCTTGGCCTGCTTGGCGAACCCAGGGTTAACGTTCTGGCGCTGAATCTCGCACTGGATCGCATGGCCGCGAAGTAGCAGTCTAGGCTCGCGGCGCACAGATGAATATATTGGTGAGATGGTCCGAGAGAGCCGCGATCCCGAACAACGTCCTTCTCCCGAAGCGCTGCTGGAAGCTGCGCGCCGGGAGGAGGGTGCGGGCGGCAAGCTGAAGATCTTCGTCGGCGCCGCCCCCGGCGTCGGCAAGACCTATGAGATGCTGCAAAGCGCCCACGCCAAGCGCAAGGCGGGCGTCGATGTCGTGGTCGGGTTCGTCGAGACCCATGGCCGGGCCGAGACCGAGGCGCTGGTGCGCGGCCTCGAAGTGGTCCCGCGCAAGAGGCTGGACTACCGCGGCCAGATCGTCGAGGAGATGGATCTCGATGCCGTGATCGCGCGGCGACCGCAGATCGCGCTGGTCGACGAGCTCGCCCACACCAATGCGGCCGGCAGCCGCCATCCCAAGCGCTACATGGATGTCGAGGAGCTGCTCTCACACGGCATCAACGTCTACACCGCCGTCAACATCCAGCACATCGAGAGCCTCAACGACGTCGTCGCCCAGATCACCCATGTCCGGGTCCGCGAGACCGTGCCGGACTCGGTCTTCGACCGCGCCGATGCGATCGAGCTGATCGATCTCACGCCCGACGATCTGATCCAGCGGCTGAAGGAGGGCAAGGTCTATGTGCCCAAGCAGGCCGAGCGGGCACTGGAGCACTATTTCTCTCCGGGCAATCTCACCGCGCTGCGCGAGCTGGCGCTGCGGCGCACCGCCGAGCGGGTCGACGAGCAGCTCCTCACCCACATGCAGGCGAACGCCATTGCCGGGCCCTGGGCCGCGGGGGAGCGCATCCTGGTCTGCGTCAGCGAGGATCCACGCGCCGCTGGCCTCGTGCGCTATACCAAGCGCCTGGCCGATCGGCTGCATGCGCCGTTCACCGCGCTGTCGATCGAGACGCGGCGCTCGCTCCAGCTTTCCGACGAGGAGCGCGACCGGCTTGCCGATACGCTGCGGCTCGCGGAATCGCTCGGCGGGGAGGCTTTGACCATCCCGGGCGTCGGCCGCCGCATCGCCGACGACGTGATCAACTTCGCGCACGGCAACAACGTCACCCAGATCGTGATCGGTAAGTCGACGCGTTCGCGCTGGTTCGAGATGACGCGCGGTTCCGTCGTGCATGATCTCGTGCGGCGTGCCGGCAATATCAGCGTTCACGTCATCCCCGGCGACGAGCTCTCCGGAGAGGCGGCGCCCAGGACGGCGGTGCCAACCGCGGCGCGATCCGAGCCGTTCGACCCGCTCCCTTATGTCAAGGCGCTCGGGATCACGGCGGTTGGCCTTGCGGCCGCGATGGGCATCAAGCCGTATGTCGGCGTCGAGAACGTCGACCTGATGTTCCTCACCGCGGTGGTGGCCGTGGCCGTGCGCTATGGGCTGTGGCCCTCACTGCTTGCGAGTGTCGCTGGGTCGCTGGCCTACAATTTCTTCTTCCTGCCGCCGGTCTACACGTTCACCATCACCGATCCGACCAACGTCGCGGCCTTCTTCTTTTTCATGCTGATTGCGTTCGTGGTGTCGAACGTTGCGGGTCGCGTGCGCACGCAGGCCGATGCCGCGATCGGCCGGATCAGGATGACCGAGCAGCTCTATGCCTTCAGCCGCAAGCTCGCGGGCACCGCCACGCTCGACGATGTCTTGTGGGCGAGCGCCTATCAGATCGCGTTGATGCTGAAGGTGCGCGTCGTGCTGCTGCTGCCGGAGGAGGGGCTGCTCACGGTGAAATCCGGCTATCCGCCGGAAGACCAGCTCGATCAGGCCGACCTTGCCGCCGCCAACTGGGCGTGGAGCAACGACCGCCCCGCCGGGCGCGGGTCCGATACGTTGCCGGGTGCAAAGCGGTTGTTCCTGCCGATGCGCACCGGGCGCGGTCCGATCGGCGTCATCGGCATCGACAACGACCGCACCGGCCCGCTGTTGACGCCGGACCAGCGCCGGCTGCTCGATGCGCTGGTCGACCAGGGCGCGCTCGCGATCGAGCGGGTGCTGCTGGTCGAGGACATGGACCGGGTCAAGCGCACCGTCGAATCCGAGCGCTTGCGCTCCGCGCTGCTGACCTCGATCTCGCACGATCTGAAGACGCCGCTCGCCTCGGTGCTGGGAGCGGCCTCGACCATGCGCGATCTCGCCGGTGCCCTCTCTGACACCGAGAAGCGCGACCTGCTGGCCACCGTCATCGACGAATCCGAGCGGCTCAACCGGTTTATCGCCAATCTGCTCGACATGACCAAGCTCGAATCCGGCGCCATCGTCCCCAACTCGGCGCTGCACGATCTCGGCGAGATCGTGGGCAGCGCGCTGCGGCGCGCAGCCAAGATCCTTGGCGGCCACAAGGTCGAGCTGGTGCTGGCCGCCGATCTGCCGATGCTCCAGCTCGATGCCGTGCTGTTCGAGCAGGTGCTGTTCAACCTGCTCGACAATGCCGCGAAATATTCGCCGCCCGAGACCACGATCTCGATCCGCGGCCGGCGCGAGAGTAGGCATGTCGTCCTTGAGATTGCGGACGAGGGAGCCGGCATTCCGCCTGACGAGCTCGAGAGCGTATTCGACAAGTTCTATCGCGTGCAGAAGGGCGATCACGTCCGTCCCGGCACCGGCCTCGGGCTCGCCATCTCCCGCGGCTTCGTCGAGGCGATGCGCGGCACGATCTCCGCTGCCAATCGCAGCGAGCGGAGTGGCGCGATCCTCACCATTCGCCTGCCCATTCCGGCAGAGATCCACGCATTGGATACCGCCGCATGAGCGCTGCTCCGATCAAGGTCCTTGTCATCGACGACCAGCCGCCGATCCGTAAATTGCTGCGGATGGGGCTGACGACGCAAGGCTACGACATCCTGGAGGCATCGAATGGCAAGATCGCGCTGGAGAAGCTCGGCGAAGAGCCGGCGCTGATCATCCTCGATCTCGGCCTGCCCGACATTCAGGGACACGAACTGCTGCGCACCATCCGCGCCCGCAACGAAGGCGTGCCGATCGTGGTGCTGTCGAGCCGCGGCGACGAAGCCGGCAAGGTACAGGCGCTCGATCTCGGCGCCGACGATTATCTGACCAAGCCGTTCGGCATGGACGAGCTGTTGGCCCGCCTGCGCGCCGCGCTGCGCCACCAGCTCCAGGTCAAGGGCGAACGCCCGGTATTCCGCACCGGCGATCTCTCGGTCGATCTCGTCCGCCGCATTGTCAAGGTCGGCGAGCGGGATGTGAAGCTCTCGCCCAAGGAGTATGACCTGTTGCGCGTGCTGGTGCAGCATGCCGGCAAGGTGCTGACCCATCGCTTCCTGCTGAAAGAACTCTGGGACGAACTGACCGACGCGCAATATCTGCGCGTCTATGTCCGCCAGCTCCGCCAGAAGATCGAAGCCGACCCGGAGCGGCCGCAATACGTACTGACCGAGACGGGGATCGGGTACAGGCTGAAGGCGGGGGATTGATTTCCACTGTGCCGTAGGGTGGGCCAAGGCGCAAAAGCGCCGTGCCCACCATCTTTCGATTTCGACAAAGGTGGTGGGCACGCTTCGCTTTGCCCACCCTACGAGGCTGTGAATCTTTTGTACCGCGCGTCGGGCGAATGTGATTCTCTGGGCAGACTGATCTGCTGGAGAGAATGATGGCTGACGACGGAATTTTTGGCAAATTGCCGGAGCAGTCGGCACGGCGGGCCGAAGCGGTGCCACGGGGCGCACCTCGGCTGCGAGAGCCGGTGCGCGATCAGGTCGAATTGCGAGCGGTCGATATCGATAGCCTGATCGGGCAGGATCATCCGGTGCGGGTGATCTGGGCTTATACACCGGCTCGCAAAAGCATAGGCAGCACAGCCATACCCGACATCCGATACCGATGTCCTGACATCAACGGGACCGGCGCTCACCCCACTTTGATGTCAAATGCCCAAATGGCTCACAGGCTCTACGATATCGAGCCCTGGGCGAGCGGTCTCCTCAGCCCGCCTTCCTGTGCCGCGCCGTCGACCGATGAGTCTTTCTCGCCGCGCGTTGCCGTCCGGTCGCGCGGCGCGCATGAGGTTTCGCCGCCGCCTTCTTGCCGCCGCGTCCCTTCAGGCTCTGCTTCAGCGCGTCCATCAGGTTGACGACGTTGCTCGGCCGCTCCTCGGGCTCGGGCAATTCAATCTTCTTGCCGCTGGCCTTGCGCTTTACCAGCGCCTTCAGCGCGGTCTCGTAGTCGTCCCTAAACTTGCCGGGGTCGAAATGCGCGGCCTTGGTGTGCAGGATGTGGCCGGCGAGCTCGACCATGTCCTTGGTGATCTTCGGGCTCTTGATGTCGTCGAAGAACTGGTCCTCATCGCGCAGCTCGTAGGGAAAGCGCAGCGTGGTGCCGAGCAGGCCCTTGCCGAGCGGCTCGATCGCGATGACGTGTTCGCGGTTGGTGAGCACGATCTTGGCGAGCGCCACGCGGTCCTGGTCCTTCATGGCGTCGCGGATCACCGCGAAGGCGTCGACCGCGGCCTTGCCGTCGGGCGCGATGTAGTAGGGATGGTTGAGGTAGCGCTGGTCGATCTCCTCGCTCGGCACGAAGCTCTCGATGTCGATGGTGTGGTTGCTCTCGATCCGGACTGCGTCGAGCTCCTCCGGCTCGATCTCGACATATTTGCCCTTGCGCAGCTCGTAGCCTCGCCCCTTCTGGTCGCTCTCGACGACGTCGCCGGTCTCGGAATCGATCATCTGCTGCTTGAGCCGGTTGCCGGTCTCGCGGTTGATCAGGTGAAACCGCGTCTTCTCCGCCGCTGTGGTCGCGGGGTAGAGCACGACCGGGCAACTGACCAGCGACAGCTTCAACGTTCCCTTCCAATAGGCGCGCGGGGCCATTCCATTCTCCAGCGTTTTCAAGGCGTTTTGGAACCCCAACCCTCCCACAGGGTTTTGGTTCCGGGCGGGACTTTGGTCGTGATAGGCTCGATGCCGAAAGAGAAGCGGGACCGGTCGTGCTGCAAAAACTCTCCACTTACCGACAAAAGCGTGACTTCGAGAAGACGCCCGAGCCGTCGGGCAAGGCCGCGGTCGCGCCATCGAAGCAGCGGCGCTTCGTGATCCAGAAGCACGATGCGAGCCGGCTGCACTACGACCTCAGGCTCGAATTCGACGGCGTGTTCAAGTCGTGGGCCGTAACGAAGGGCCCCTCGCTCGATCCGCACGACAAGCGGCTGGCGGTGGAGGTGGAGGATCATCCGCTCGACTACGGCGATTTCGAAGGCACGATTCCGGAAGGCCAGTATGGCGGCGGCACGGTGATGCTGTGGGATCGCGGCTACTGGGAGGCCGAGGATCCGGACGCCGGATTTAGAAAGGGCGATCTGAAGTTCACCCTGCATGGCGACAAGCTGCACGGCAGCTGGGTGCTGGTGCGCATGCGCAACCGCGGCGGCGAGAAGCGCACCAACTGGCTTCTGATCAAGCATCGCGACGAATATGTTCGCGAGGGCAAGGACAACGACATTCTCGACGAGGACAGATCGGTCGCCTCCGGCCGCGCGATGGAGCAGATCGCCGCGGGCAAGGGGCGCGCGCCAAAGCCGTTCATGCTGGCGAAGGGTGCCAAGGGCAAGGCCGACGCCGTCTGGCAGTCCAACCGTGCCGAGGATACAAAGGGGCGCACCGTCAAGCCGGCGCCGCGCGCGGCGTTGAAGGCCGGCAAGACCCCCAAGACCAAGACGGCGAAGAAGAAAGCCACCACGGCGAGCAGCGCGAAGAAGGTCGCTGAGATGCCGGACTTCGTGGCGCCACAACTCTGCACGCTGGTCGAGCGGCCGCCGGCCGGAGAGGGCTGGTGCCACGAGATCAAGTTCGATGGCTATCGCGTGCAGCTCCGGGTCGAGGACAGTGAGGCGACGCTGAAGACGCGCAAGGGTCTCGACTGGACCGGCAAGTTCGGCGCCATCGCCAAGGAGGCGGCCGCGCTGCCGGACGGGATGATCGACGGCGAGATCGTCGCGCTCGACCACAACGGCGCACCGAATTTCTCCTCGCTCCAGGCTGCGCTGTCCGATGGCAAGACCGAAGAGCTGATCTTCTTTGCCTTCGACCTGCTGTTCGCCGAGGGACAGGATTACCGGCGGCTGCCGCTCGGCGAGCGCAAAGCGCGGCTGAAGGAGCTGCTGGAAGCCCGCAAGCGGAAATCGAACCAAATCCGCTATGTCGAGCATTTCGAGAGCGGCGGCGATGCGGTGCTGCAATCGGCTTGCAAGCTCGAGCTCGAAGGCGTGGTGTCGAAGAAGCTGGATGCGCCGTATCGTTCGGGGCGCACCGAGAGCTGGGTCAAGTCGAAATGTCGCGCCGGCCACGAAGTGGTGATCGGCGGCTACAAGACCACGAACGGCAAATTCCGCTCGCTGATGGCAGGCGTGCAGCGCGGCGATCATCTCGCCTTCGTCGGCATGGTCGGCACCGGCTTCGGCGCCGACAAGGTCAAGCGCCTCATGCCGTCGTTGAAGGCGATGGCGGCCAAGGAAAGCCCTTTCGGCGGCAAGAATGCGCCGAAGAAGACGCGCGAGGTGCACTGGCTGAAGCCGGAGCTGGTCGCCGAGATCGAGTTCGCAGGCTTCACCGCCGACGGCAATATCCGCCAGGCCGCGTTCAAGGGCCTGCGGCAGGACAAGCCGGCCGAGGAGGTGGAGGCGGAGAGGCCCGTCGACACGAAGCTTGCCGAACCTGCACCCCGGAAGCGGGCTGCGAAAGCGGCCAAGCGTCCCAAGGACGGCGGCACCGCGGAGGTGATGGGCGTCATCATCTCCAAGCCGGACAAGGAGCTCTGGCCTGAAGACGGCGAGGGTGCTCCTGTCACCAAGCTCGATCTCGCGCGCTATCTCGAAGCCGTCGGCGCGTGGATGATCGTGCATCTCAAGGGCCGGCCCTGCTCGCTGATCCGCGCGCCCGACGGCATCAAGGGCGAATGCTTCTTCCAGCGCCACGCCATGCAGGGCACCTCGAACCTCTTGGAGCTCGCGCGCGTCTCCGGCGACCGCAAGCCTTATCTGCAGATCGACCGCATCGAGGGACTCGCGGCCGTTGCGCAGATCGGCGGCGTCGAGCTGCATCCCTGGAATTGCGCGCCCTATGCCTATGACACGCCGGGCCGGCTCGTGTTCGATCTCGATCCGGCGCCGGACGTCGAATTCGCCGACGTGGTCGAGGCGGCCAAGGAGATGCGGCAGCGGCTCGCCGATCTCGGCATGGAGAGCTTCTGCAAGACCACCGGCGGCAAGGGCCTGCACGTGGTGGTGCCGCTGCTTCACGGCGCGCGCGACAAGGTGAGCTGGAAGGAGGCGAAGGCCTTTGCGCAGGGCGTCTGCCAGTGGATGGCCGACGACAACCCCGAGCGCTATCTGCTCAACATGTCGAAGAAGCTGCGCGAGGGAAAGATCTTCCTCGACTATCTCCGCAACGACCGGATGTCGACGGCGGTGGCCCCGCTGTCGCCGCGGGCGCGCGCAGGTGCCACGGTCTCGATGCCGCTGACCTGGGTGCAGGTGAAGAGCGATCTCGACCCGAAGCGCTATACGCTGCGGACCGTGCCGGGCCTGCTGTCGCGGTCGAAGGCTTGGCAAGGTTACGACGACGCGGCGACATCGATCAAGGCCGCGATCAAGAAGCTGGCGGGGAAGATGTAGGGTGGGCAAAGCGAAGCGTGCCCACGATCTTTCTCGCTACGACGAAGAGGTGGGCACGGCGCAACAGCGCCTTTGCCCACCCTACGAGATTCTCGCTGTGTCGCTAGATTCTGCCCATCAACAGCAGGATCAGCAGGATGACGATGACGAGCCCGAGGCCGCCGCCGCCGTAATAACCGGTGCCGTAGAACGGGCCGCCGCCGATGCCGCTGAAGCCGCCGAGCAGGGCGATGATTAGAATGATCAGAATGATCGTGCCGATAGACATGCGAATTTCCTCCAGCCCTTCCTTGAAGGGTCCTTTGCAACCTGTCCCGTTGTGCGAAGGCAACTTGCCGCAGGTTCTAAAGTTCCCGCATTGAAACACGGCGGGCGGATCAACTTGAATGGAACCTTTGTGCAGGCCGTCGGCATGACTATGTGAGTTCAGTCAATTCGGGGGAGGGCTATGTCAGCACCGCTTGTCGTTTCAATTCCGCATCGTCTCGGCCGCGAGGAGGCGGTGCGCCGGCTCAAGACCGGGCTCGGCCGCGCCGCAGCCAGCATTCCCGTGATGCAGGTCGAGGAGGAGCGCTGGACCGGCGACAGCATGGCGTTCCGCATTCGCGCACTCGGCCAGATTGCGACGGGACAGGTCGACGTCGGCGACGATCAGGTCCGGGTCGAGGTGGTGCTGCCCTGGCTGTTGCAGCGCTTTGCCGAGATGGCGCAGGCCACGATCAAGAAGCGTGGGCAGTTGCTGCTGACCAAGGATGGGGGAAAGTAATTTCAGGCGCGTCCGCGCCGTCGCGCCGGCCTGACGGCGCCTGCCGTGCGGGCTTCGACGACGAACGCGGGAAAGTCCCGGAACGCCTGCGCCAGCGGCAGTTCACCACCGGCGAGGCCCGGCGCGGTGTAGCCGGTCAGGTCGATGGTGGCGTCAAAGCTCTCCGGCGCTGGCCAGTCCCGGCCCGCTTGTGTGAGCGGCGCGAAGTGACGTCCGACCACGACGATCGCCGCGCTGCGGCCGTGACGACGGGCGAAGGCGAGGACATGGTCCGCATGCGTGCCGTGCACCGCCAGCGGCTGGTAATCGCCTTGAGTAAAGACGTCGGCGAGGGCATTGCGCAGCTTGAGAAGACGCCGTGTCCAGGCCAGCTTGATCAGGCCGTCCGGCCAGCGCGCCATGAGGCCGTTCCAGTCCGGCTCGTCCAGCGCGTTCAGCGCCGCGTGCCGCGCGCCAAAGTCGATCGGGCGGCGGTTGTCGGGGTCGACCAGTGACAGGTCCCAGAACTCGGTGCCCTGATAGAAATCGGGCACGCCGGGCAGCGTCGCCTTGAGGGTGAGCTGGCTCAGCGAATTCAACATGCCGAGCAGTGCGACGCGGCGGGCCAGCGTTTGCAGCGCCTCCAGGAATTCGCCTGACAATGCGGGGTCGAGGATCTTGTCGATGAAGCTCTTGATGCCGCTCTCATAGGCTTCATGCGGGTTGAGCCAGCTGGTCTCTTCCTTGCCCTCGCGCGCGGCCTTCAGCGCGTAGGCCTGGATGCGCTCGACGAAGCCGGCGTCAATCGTCTCTTCGAGCGGGCAGGCACCGAGCAGCGTCTGGTAGAGCATGTACTCGAATGTCGCCGAAGGCGCGCGGAAGTTGCCCTGGAGCGTGAGGTGCGGCGCGTTCAACACCTTCCAGCGCGAAACCGCGCCGGTCCATTCGCCCGGAATTTCGCCGAGAGCCGCGATCCGCGTGCGGGCATCCTCGCCGCGCTTGGTGTCGTGCGTGGCGGTGGCCGTCATTCCCAGCGGCCATTCCCTGGCGCGGGCCTGC
Source organism: Bradyrhizobium sp. WBOS08 (assembly GCF_024585125.1). Taxonomy (NCBI): domain Bacteria; kingdom Pseudomonadati; phylum Pseudomonadota; class Alphaproteobacteria; order Hyphomicrobiales; family Nitrobacteraceae; genus Bradyrhizobium; species Bradyrhizobium sp. WBOS08. The sequence goes on from NZ_CP028988.1 coordinate 4,100,467, forward strand.
ATGGTCTGGTGGAAGGCGGAAATCGCAAGACCGTTGCTGGCGGGATCGCCACCGACCTCGTTGAGCGCGAGCAGCCGGTGGAATTGATAGAACGCGGTGTCCTCCAGCGATTTCGCCATCATCGGCCCGGTGAATTGCTGCACCTTCAGCGCGAAGCGGCGCACGCGCGGGGCGCTGTGCGGAGGGCGCCCGGGCTTGAGCAGGTCCATGGTCAGGGCGTCGCGCAGGAAATCGAAGATGCCTTCGTCCGCGGCGAACCATTCGCTGCGGGCGCGGGCGATGGTGTCGTCGATCAGCTTGCGGTCGGGCGCGGTCGGGCCGCTGTTGGTCAGATAGGTGCGGTACACCGGGAAATGCAGCACATAGAGCTCCAGTGCCTGCCGCAGGCTGTCGGCAGAAAAATCGCGGGTGGAGTAATGCCCGTTGGCGATACGCGCGAGCAGGCGCGTCAGCACGGTGAATTCACTGGTGAGCAGCGTCTCCAGCACGCGCCGCTTGGCGTCCTTCACATAAGGCGCAAGCCGTGGTGAACGGTTGCTGATCTGCCGCCAAGTCTCGTCAAGCGCCGCCATGCCCTTGGTGTCGACCAGGACCTGGGAAATTACGTTCATCCATTCATAGCCGGTGGTGCCCTGAACGCCGGCGAAATGCGGCAGGCGTTCGTGCTCGCACAGGATTTTTTCGATTACCGTGTAGAATGGCTTGGTGTTGCCCTGCGCGTCGCGCACCAGGCGGCGCAGCCGCTGGCAATATTGCGCGGGGTCGCGCAGGCCGTCGATGTGGTCGAGCCGGATGCCCTGCAGCTTGCCCTCGGCGATCAGCTGCTTCACCAGCCGGTGCGTGGCGGCAAATGTGCTCGCGTCCTCGACGCGCAGACCAGCGAGTCCATTGACGTCGAAGAAGCGGCGATAATTGATGTCGCTGGAGGCGAGCCGCCAGTGCCCGAGCTTGTAGTGCTGGCGCTCGAGCAGGTGATGCAACGCCAGCGTCTGCGTGGGACGATCCTTGGCGGCACGATAAGCGGCAAGACCGTGCGCGATGATCTCGGCGGCGCCCGCGATCTCCTTGAGCTCGGCCTTGAACGCGGGGGCTTCCTTGCGGTTGGGGCGGCGCAGCCCGGTGTAGCGCGCCGCGAGCGAGAGCAGGCGTTTGCCGGCCTCCGTCTCCGCGGCATCCGCGTCCTTCACGATCATGCGCAAGATTTCGCCGTAACGCTCCGGTGCGATGGGCAGGCGATGCTCGAAATACCAGGCGGAGAAGCTGCCCTCGTCGGCATCGTAGCGCAGCTCGATCTCGCCGCTCTCCAGTGCTTCACCGTAGGACTTGCCGAGGATCGGCAGCAGCACGCCGCCGCGAGCGCGGTAGGGTAGCAGGTCCCAGTCGATGTCGAAGGACACCGCGTGGGGCGAGGCCTGGCCCCATTCCAGCACGTCGAGCCACCACGGATTGTCGGCGAAATGCACGCCGACATGGTTCGGCACGAAGTCGATGATGAGTCCGAGGTCGTGCGCCCTGAGTGCCTCGCTCAGTCGCGCGAAGCCGGCTTCACCGCCGAGCTCCGGATTGAACTGGCCGTGATCGACAGTGTCGTAGCCGTGGGTCGAGCCCTTGCGCGCCTTCATCACCGGCGATGCGTAGAGATGGGTGATCCCCAGTGCCTTGAGGTAGGGCACGATGGCGGCGGCCTTGTCGAAGCCGAAATCCGCGGTGAGCTGGAGCCGATAGGTCGCAAGGGGAATGGCAGGAGGCATGCTAACCCCCGAGATGCCAGATCACCGACCAGGGCGGCAGCCGGTCGCCCGCTGCTTCTCCCCAGATCGGCGTGCCCATGGCGGCTTCGGGACGCGCGATGTCCTTGTCCGAGAGATTGGCGAGGAGCCGCAGCGTCGTGCTGTCGCCCATGCGCCAATGCGCAGTGAGCAGGCCGTTGTCCGCCGCCTCGGCCCCGCCGAAGCTGGCCCCCTTCAGCCGCGGCATGATCTGCTTGCGGCGCAGGGTGAGCAGCTCGCGGACCAGCGCCAGCCGCGCGTCTTGCTGCGGCGTGCGGTCGGTCCAGTCGAGCACCGCCGATTGCAGCGTCGCCGGATCGAGCGGGTCGGGCACTTCGTCGCCGAACGTTTCGTAGGCCCACGCATATTCCCGCTTGCGCCCCTGGCGGACGGCGTCGGCGAGCCCGCCCTGGAAATCGCAGAAGAACGGGAAGGGCACGGTCGAGCCCCATTCCTCGCCCTGAAACAGCATCGGCACCATCGGCGCCAGCAGGGTCACCGCGAGCGCGGCTTCGATCTGCTGCGGCGACGCCAGGCTTTCGAGCCGGTCGCCGAGCGGGCGGTTGCCGATCTGGTCGTGGTTTTGCAGGAAGTTGACGAAGGTCGCCGGCGGCAGCGCACCGCTCGGCTCGCCGCGCGGCTTCTTGCCCCAGAACTCGGAGACCTCGCCCTGGTAGACGAAGCCGGACGCCAGCGCGCGCGCCAGATCGAGGCGCGGCGTTTGATAATCCGCGTAATATCCGGCGAGCTCGCCGGTCAGCATCACGTGCCAGACGTGGTGGTAATCGTCGTTCCACTGCGCGCGATATTTGCCGTTCGGCGGCTCCTGTGCGGCGTCGAGCAGGCTGGCGCGATTATCGCCGTTCTCCAGCACGAGATGGATGTGGCGTCCCGTCGCCCTGGCGAGCTCGCCGGCGGCGACGCTGAGATCCTGCAGCATCGACTGCTCGCCGGGCATCGTCATGATGTGATTGGCGGCATCCAGCCTCAGACCGTCGAAACGGTAGTCGCTGAGCCAGCACAGCGCATTCTCGACCGCGAAGGCGCGCACCTGCGGCACGCGATAATCGATCGCGCTGCCCCACGGCGTGTGCGCATCGGTGAAGAAGGCCGGCGCATAGCGGCCGAGGTAATTCCCCTCGGGACCGAAATGATTGTAGACGACGTCGAGGAACACCATCAGGCCGCGCAGATGCGCCTCGTCGATCAGCGTCTTCAGGTCTTCGGGGCGGCCATAGGCGCTGTCGGGCGCATACCACAGCACGCCGTCATAGCCCCAGCCGCGGCGTCCCGCGAAATCCGCCAGCGGCATCAATTCCAGCGCGGTGATGCCGGTTGCGGCGAGATGATCGAGCTTGTCGATCATGGCGCGGTAGGTGCCTTCGGAGGTGAAGGTGCCGACATGGGTTTCGATCAGCACCGTCTCTTCCCAAGGACGGCCGCGCCAATCGCGCGCACGCCAGGAAAAGGCGTCGTGGTCGATCACCTCGCTCGGGCCGAACACGTCGTCGGGCTGGAAAGCCGACGCCGGATCGGGCACGTCGATCGCGTCGTCGATCCTGAACTTGTAGGGGGTGCCGGCGGTGAGACCGGCAATGTCGGCCACGTACCAGCCCTCCTGGCGGCGCTGCATCGCGTGTCGTCGGTCGAGCAGGAGGTCGACGCGGCGTGCAGCAGGCGCCCACAGGCGGAACGACACACCGTCCTTCGTCGGCTTCGCCCCGAAGGATGGCCTCATAGCGCCCCCGCGAAGGCGAGCACGGAGCGCGGCGGCGCCTTGCTGTCGCTTCCGGGCGGGAAGTCGATCGTATTCAGCTTGGCATCGGTCGTGTTCAGGATCTGCTGCCAGCTCTTGTATTCGGTCATTTTTGGCAATTTGAATGCGATCTCTTCGGGGGCGGCGTTCAGTACGATAAAGATCGCAGCTCCGCCCGGTTCCATCGGCCCCATCACGTAGGAAAGGAATCTTCCCTCCGGGAATTTCCAGTCGCTCTCCGTCATCTCGTCGCCGGCAGGCGTCAGCCACAACGCGCCGTAGGATACGCCGTCCGCGGGGCGGCCGTCGAGCCAGCGGTGGCTGCGAAGCTGCGAGAAACGGCGGCGGATCTCGGCGAGATGGGCGACGAAATCGACCATGTCGTCATCCTCCTTGCCGAGATTGTCCCATCCGACCCAGCCGATCTCGTTGTCCTGGCAATAGGCGTTGTTGTTGCCCGATTGCGAGTTGCCGACCTCGTCGCCGGCGAGGAGCAGCGGAACGCCCTGCGCCAGCATCAGGCAGGCAAGCACGTTCTTGCGAAGCTGGCGGCGCAGGCCGAGGATCTGAGGATCGTCGGTCGGCCCCTCGACACCGCAATTGTTGCTGTGGTTGTCGTTGGAGCCGTCGCGGTTGTCCTCGCCGTTGGCCTCGTTGTGCTTCTCGTTGTAGCTGAAGAGGTCGGCGAGGGTGAAGCCGTCGTGCACGGTGATGTGGTTGATGCTGGCGCGCGGCCGCCGTCCGTCATGGTTGAACAGGTCGGACGATGCCGTCATCCGGCTGGAGATGTCGCCGATCAGGCTGCCTTCACCGCTCCAGTAGCGGCGCATGGCGCTGCGATAGCGATCATTCCATTCCGACCATTGCGAGGGGAAGGCGCCGACCTGATAGCCGCCGAGGCCGAGGTCCCAGGGCTCGGCGACGAGCTTGACGGTCGCCAGCACCGGATCCTGGCGAATTGCGGTCAAGAACGAAATGCCGCGATCGAAGCCGTTGGGCCCGCGCGCCAGCGTGGTGGCGAGATCGAAGCGGAAGCCGTCGACATGGCAGACTTCGACCCAGTAGCGCAAGCTATCCATCACCATCTGCAGCACGCGCGGGTGGGTCAGGTTCACCGACGAGCCGCAGCCGGTGAAGTCGTCGTAATAGCGCGGGTTCTCGCGGTTCAGCCAATAATAGGAGGCGTTGTCGATGCCGCGATAGCAAAGCGTCGGGCCGAGGTGATTGCCCTCGGCGGTGTGATTGTAGACCACGTCGAGCATCACCTCGATGCCGGCATCGTGCAGGCGCGCCACGGTGGTGCGGAAGGAATCGAGCGCATTGTCCTGGGCGTAGCGCGGCTCGGGCGCGAAGAAGGACAGCGTGTTGTAGCCCCAGTAATTGGCGAGCTTCTTCTCCACCAGGATGCGGTCGTCGACGAAGCTGTGCACCGGCAATAGCTCGACCGTGGTGACGCCGAGCTTCTTCAGATGCTCGATCATCGCCGGCGAGGACAGGCCGCCATAGGTGCCGCGCAAATTCGGCGGCACGTCGTCGCGCTTCTGCGTCAGCCCCTTGACGTGGGCCTCGTAGATGATCGTGTCTTCCCAGGGGATGTTGGGACGGATCTCGCGGCGGCCCCAGTTGAAGGTCTCGTCGACCACCACGGCCTTGGGCATGCCGCGCGCATTGTCGCGCCGGTCGAAGGAGAGGTCCTCGCGCGGGCTTCCGGTGCGATAGGCGAAATGCGCATCGCTCCAGACCAAGCGTCCGGCGAGCCGCTTGGCATAGGGATCGAGCAGCAGCTTGTTGGCATTGAAGCGATGGCCGTGCTCGGGCTCGTAGGGGCCGTGCACGCGATAGCCGTAGAGCTGGCCGGGCGAGACGTCGTTGAGATAGCCGTGCCAGACGTCCTCGGTCTTCTCGGGCAGCTCGATGCGCTCGAGCTCGCGGCGGCCTTGCGTGTCGAACAGGCAGAGCTCGACCTTCTGCGCGTTGGCGGAGAACAGCGCGAAATTGGTGCCGCGTCCGTCCCAGCTTGCGCCGAGGCGTGCGGGCGATCCGGCAGTCAGGCGCATGTGTCAGCTTTCCGGAACGAGGAAGATCGCGGCGAGCGGCGGAATGGTGAGGCGGAGCTCGCCGCCCTCGGCATGGACTTCACCGATATTGCCGACATTGCTGCCGCCATAATGGGCGGAATCCGAGTTGAGCACTTCCTTCCATTTGCCGGCAAACGGCACGCGAACGCGATAGTTCTGATAGACGTTCGGCGAGAAGTTGACGATCACGAGACAGCGCGCGTGCTCGTCAAATCCCTTGCGCAGCCAGGCGAACACGTTGCGGTTGGCGTCATCCGTGATCAGCCATTCGAAGCCGGCCTGGTCGCAGTCCATCTGGTGCAGCGCCGGCACCGCACGGTAGAGACGGTTGAGGTCGCGGATCAGCGCCTGGGTGCCGGAATGGTACTTGTATTCGAGCAGGTGCCAGTCGAGCGACTGATCGTGATTCCATTCGCGGCTCTGCGCGATCTCCGCGCCCATGAACAGAAGCTTCTTGCCGGGATGACCGAACATGAAGCTGTAATAGGCGCGCAGATTTGCAAAGCGCTGCCACTCGTCGCCGGGCATGCGACCGAGGATCGATCGCTTGCCGTGCACGACCTCGTCATGCGAGAGCGGCAGGATGAAGTTCTCCGAGAAGGCGTAGTGCAGGCCGAACAGGATCTCGTCGTGATGGTATTTGCGGTGGATCGGATCCTTGCTGATGTAGCTCAGCGTGTCGTGCATCCAGCCCATGTTCCACTTGTAGCCGAAGCCGAGCCCGCCGAATTCGACCGGACGCGAGACCTGCGGCCAGGCGGTGGATTCCTCCGCGGCCGTGGTCGCCTGCGGGAAGCGGGCGAAGACCTCGGTGTTGAAGCGGCGCAGGAAGTTGATCGCCTCGATGTTTTCGCGGCCGCCATACTGGTTCGGGATCCAAGCGCCGGGGGGCCGGCTGTAGTCGAGATAGAGCATGGACGCGACGGCATCGACACGCAGCCCGTCGATGGCATAGCGCTCCATCCAGAACAGCGCGTTCGACACCAGGAAGTTGGTCACTTCGGTGCGTCCGTAATTGTAGATCAGCGTTCCCCAGTCGAGGTGGCGGCCCTGGAGCGGGTTGGCGTGCTCGTACAGCGCGGTGCCGTCGAAACTGCCGAGCCCGTGCGGATCGTCGGGGAAGTGACCCGGCACCCAGTCGAGCAGCACGCCGACGCCCTCGCGGTGGCAGGCATCGACCAGAGCGGCGAAATCCTCGGGGCTCCCGAAGCGGCTGGTCGGCGCATAGAGGCCGGTCGGCTGATAACCCCACGAGCCGTCGAACGGATGCTCGCTCACGGGCAGGAATTCGAGATGGGTGAAGCCCATGTCGCGGGCGTAGGCCGGCAGCTGCTCGGCCAGCTCGCGATAGGTCAGCCATTCATCGCCGTTCTTGCGCCGCCACGAGCCGAGATGGACCTCGTAGATCGACATCGGCGCCGACAGCGCGTTGATGCCGTCCGGCGCCGGACGCGGCCGCGGCAGATGGGCTCCGTCGAACACGATGGAGGCCGTCTTCGGACGGACTTCGCTCGCAAACGCCATCGGATCGGATTTCAGCGGCAGCAGGTGGCCATGTGGCCCGATGATCTCGAACTTGTAGTGATCGCCGGCCTTGGCGTGCGGGATGAACAATTCCCAATAGCCGGCGCCGCGCACCCGCATCGGATGGCGCCGCCCGTCCCAGAAATTGAAATCGCCGACCACGGAAACGCGCCGTGCATTCGGCGCCAGCACCACGAAGCCGATGCCGTCGATGCCCTCGAGCCGCATCGGATGGGCGCCGAGCTTGTCATAGAGCCGCTGGTGGGTACCCTCGCCGAGCAGATAGAGGTCGAAATCGGTCAGGATCGGCGGAAAGCGGTAGGCATCCTCGAATTCGACGACGCTGTTGCCGAATTTCGCGCGCAACTGGTAGTGCTTCGAGCCGTTGGGCAGGGCGCCGATGAACAGCCCGGCGTCGTGCACGCGGTCGAGCGGCGCGACCTCGCCATGGTCGCCGACCGCCTCGACATTGGAGGCCTCGGGCAGAAACGCGCGCACCACGCTCTTGCCGCCCTCGGGATGCAGCCCGAGATAGTGGAAGGGGTCGGAGTGGCGGCCCTCGATGATGGCATAGGCCTCGGCAGGAAGTTTAGGCATGGGCTTCGCTCTCGGTCTTGAACAGAATGCGAAGCAGTCCGGTCAGCGGCGCATGCAGCCCCTCAGGCCGGTGGGACAGCTCGTACTCTACGTCATTGAAGGCTTGATCAAGCAGGAAGAACCGCAGCAGTCTCTCGCTGGATTGCGCATCTGCCGGCCACAGCCGTTGATCGGTCATGGCTTCGCGGTAAGCGGACAGGAAGGTTGCGGTGGCACGCTCGCGCCATTCGTCGAGCGCGGCCGCGAGCCGGTCGTGCTCCTCGGAGGCGCCGGTCGGTGCGTGGTTGAGGGCGGCATTGACCGAAACATGAATCGAATGGATCAGGCCAGCGACATCGCGGGCGGCAGGCGCCTTGCGCCGCTTGGCGGCCAGGGGCACGCGCGGATCTCCGTCGAAGTCGATGATGAAGATATCGTCCTTCACGATCAAAGTTTGCCCGAGCCGGAAGTCGCCATGATGACGGATGTTCAACCCACCGATCTCGGATGGCAAGAGCCCGCTCAGATGGTCGGAGAGGAGCGTACGCGCCTCCGTGAGCCGATCAACCAGCGGCCGGTCCGCCTCCCGTAGGCCCTCGCGGCTTTCGGCCAGCCTGTCGAAGACGCGTTCGGCGCGCTCCTTGAGCTCGGATACGAGCCGCTTGACGTAAGCGGAGTCGATCGGCTCAGGAGCGAGATCGACCGGCTCTGCCGCGGCCAGGGCGACATGCAGTTCGCCGAGGCGCCGGCCGATCTGCGCGACGAAGTGCAGATAAAGCGCCTGCTCCTGGGTCTCGCGCAGCGCTTCGCCGATCGGGACGACGCGTTGGTCGTCGATATAGCGATCGAGATAGCCCGTGGTCACGGTCCAGCCGTCGCCCTGGTTCTCGACATAGGCATGCAGCACGCCGAGCGCGCTGCGCTGGTCGCCTTCGACCAGCTCGACGCTGCCGAGCAGCGCCGGCGTGTTGGCGAAGCGCGCGACCTCGGTGAGATATTGGCCGATCTCGATCTCGGGGCTGACACCGCCTTCTAGCCGGCGGTAGATCTTGGCGACGTACTGGTTGTCGACCAGAGCGGTGCTGTTCGACTGTTCGATCGCGCGGATGCGCTCGGGCTCCTTGATGGTGTAGTCGGCGAACCGGCTGGTCGCCTTGAACTCGAGCCGCAGATTGTTCTCCTCCACGACCAGATTCTGCGACAGATTGCGCAGGAACAGGCCGATGAAGATCTGGTCGGTCGCGACGTCCAGCAGCGTGCCCTCGCGCGCGCCCTGGCGCACGGCGGCCAGCGCCTTCGGGTTGAAGCGCTCGCGGTCGAAGCGCACCCATTCGATCTGCATCGGCAGCACGTAGCGCGAGCCGGCGTCTTGGTCCGTCTTCTCGAAGAACGCGATCCAAGGCCTGTTGTCGCCGATATCGCAGAACGGCACGGCCGAGGTCAGCGTGGTCTTGATCTTCTTGGGATTGTGCTCGGGATACCACCTCGTGCGTGACAGGAATCCGGGCAGCACGTCGCGCTCGAAAACCCCGCGCTCGCGGGCCAGCGACACCCAGTTCGAATTCACCGGCACCACCAGCGTCTCAAATTCCGGCACCGCGCGCGGCGTCACCGGCTCGGACTTGTCGCGCTCCTGAAGCTGGAACCAGTAGAAGCCGTATGGCCCCAGCGTGATCATGTAGGGGAGTTCGCCGATCGCCGGGAAGCGGGTGCGGCCGAGCATCTCCTGCGGGATGCGGTCCTTCCACGGTGACAGGTCGAGCTCGGTGGCTTGCGCCGCGCGCGACAAATTGGCGACGCAGAGGATCACCTCGTCGCGATATTGCCGGACATAGGCCAGCACGGCGCGGTTGGCCGGGCGGATGAAGGTCATGGTGCCGCGGCCGAAGGCGAGCGTCGACTTGCGGACCGAGATCAGCCGCTTGGTGGCGCTGAGCAGCGACGACAGGCTGCGCGACTGCGCCTCCACGTTGACGGACTCATAGCCGTAGACGGGATCCATGATCAGCGGCGCGTAGAGGCGCGCCGGGTCGCAGCGCGAGAAGCCGCCGTTGCGGTCCGGGCTCCACTGCATCGGCGTGCGCACGCCGTTGCGGTCGCCGAGATAGATGTTGTCGCCCATCCCGATCTCGTCGCCGTAATAGATGATCGGCGTGCCGGGGAAGGACAGCAGCAGCGAGTTCATCAGCTCGATCTTGCGGCGGTCGTTGTCCATCAGCGGCGCAAGGCGCCGGCGGATGCCGACATTGATGCGGGCGCGGGGATCGTTGGCGTAGGTGGTCCAGAGATAGTCGCGCTCGACGTCGGTCACCATCTCCAGCGTCAGCTCGTCATGATTGCGCAGGAAAAGCGCCCATTGGCAGCTCGCCGGAATGTCCGGCGTCTGGCGCAGGATGTCGGTGATCGGGAAACGGTCCTCCTGCGCGATCGCCATGTAGATGCGCGGCATCAGGGGGAAGTGATAGGCCATGTGGCACTCGTCGCCGCGGCCGAAATATTCCTGCACGTCTTCGGGCCATTGATTGGCCTCGGCCAGCAGCAGCTTGCCCTTGGAGTAGGAATCGAGCTCCTGGCGCAGGCGCTTGATGATGGCGTGCGTCTCGGGGAGGTTCTCGTTGTTGGTGCCGTCGCGTTCGCAGAGGTAGGGAATGGCGTCCAAGCGGAAGCCGTCGACGCCGGCATCCAGCCAGCGCTTCATCACCTGGATGAGCGCGCTGACCACGCGCGGATTGTCGAAATTGAGGTCGGGCTGGTGCGAGAAGAAGCGGTGCCAGTAGAACGCGCCGGCCTCGTGGTCCCAGGTCCAGTTCGACTTCTCGGTGTCGGTGAAGATGATGCGCGTGCCCTGGTACTTTTGGTCGGTGTCGCTCCAGACATACCAGTTGCGGGCGCTCGAGCCCGGATGGCTGCGGCGCGCGCGCTTGAACCATTTGTGCTGGTCCGAGGTGTGGTTGACCACGAGCTCGGTGATGACGCGCAAGCCGCGCTTCTGCGCCTCCTGGATGAAGCGCTTGAAGTCTTTCATGGTCCCGAAATCGGGATTGACCGAGCCGTAATCGGCGATGTCGTAGCCGTCGTCGCGGCCGGGCGAGGGATAGAACGGCAACAGCCACAGCGCGGTGACGCCGAGCTCCTGCAGATAGGGCAGCTTCTCCGTCAGTCCGGCGAAGTCGCCGATGCCGTCGTTGTTGCTGTCGGCGAAGGCCTTGACGTGCAGCTGATAGATGATGGCGTCCTTATACCACAGCTCGTCCACGATCTCGGCAGCCTCGGCTTTCTTGGTGTCGACGGAAGACAGAACATTCATGGCGTGCCCCTTACGCCAGGCAGCGGAACAAGAGCGCCGGATCGCGGTCAGGATCGATACGCACCCTGATCCCGCCCCATTCGATGCGGGATTGTTCGCCGCTGAGGAGGTTTTCGAGTGTCGTCACATGGTGACGCTGCCCGCCGGCGTCAACCGTGACGTCGCCGAGCGGCAGCCAGCATTCGCGCGACCGGCCGGAAAGTGCGATCACGATCACGACGGTGTTGGCGGGCTCGGCCGCCTCCTTGACGAAGGCGATGGTTTCGCCGTCGTCGACGCCCAGAAAACGCAGATTCGCCGTTTGCTGGAGCGCGGCATTGTCGTTGCGGACGCGGTTGAGGTCGGCAATGTAGGACTTGATGTTGCCGGGCTGATCCCAGTCGCGCTGCTTGATCTGGTACTTCTCGGAATCCAGATATTCCTCACGGCCGGGAGTCGCTTCGTGTTCGAGCAGCTCGAACCCGCTGTAAAGGCCGTAACTGCCCGACAACGTGGCCGCCAGCGCAAGGCGAGACTTGAACGCCCAGGCTTCTCCGCTCTGGAGATGATAGGGCAGCAGGTCGGGCGTGTTGACGAACAGGTTCGGACGATAGAAGTCGCGCTCGGGATGGCGCGTCAGCTCGCCGAGATATTGCTCCAGCTCCCACCGGGAGGTGCGCCAGGGGAAATAGGTGAAGGACTGCGCAAAGCCGAGCTTGGCGAGGCCCTTCATCAGCTTGGGCCGCGCAAACGTCTTGGAGAACAGGATCACCTCGGGATGCCGGCGGCGGATGTCGCCGATCAGCCAGTCCCAGAACGCAAGTGGCGCGGTGTCGTGATTGTCGATCGCGAAGATGGTGACGCCGTGGTCGATCCAGAACAGCATGGCGTCGCGAAAGGCGTTCCATAGGCCGACGCGGTCGACCGAGGCGAAATCGGGGATCACGATGTCCGAATAGGGGCCGTCCGCCGTCCGCACCGAGCGGTCCGGCCGCCATTTGAACCATTCGGGATGCTGCGTCAGCCAGGGATGGTCCGGCGAGCATTGCACGGCGAAGTCGAGCGCCAGCTCGAGGCCGTATTCGAGACAGGTCGCAACCAGCGCGCGGAAGTCCTCGATGGTGCCGAGCTCGGGATGCAGCGCGTCGTGGCCGCCCTCGGCGGCGCCGATCGCATAGGGCGAGCCGGGTTCGCCTTCGCGCGCCACCGGCGCATTGTTGCGGCCTTTGCGGCGACTGCGGCCGATCGGGTGGATCGGCGTGAAATAGAGCACGTCAAATCCCATCGCCGCGATATCGGGCACGCGTGCGATGCAGTCGCGGAGCGTGCCGTGCCGGCCGGGAATCCGGCTCTGGCTGCGCGGCATCATCTGATACCAGGCGCCGAACCGCGCTCTGTCGCGGTCGACGACAAGCGGGAAGGATTGTGAGCGGGTCAGGTCGGGCCGGGACTGGCTCTCGGCCATGGCATCGCCGAGCTCGCTCGCCAGCAGCGAGGTGACATCGCCGGTCTGAAGATAATCCTCGCATTGTCGGACGATGATTGCCGCCGCGGCCTGCGGCGCGCCGTGGGCCTTGGTCAGCAGGCTGGCACCCTCGAGCGCGTCGAGGTTGACATCGGCGCCCGTTCGCTGCTTGCGCGCCATCCCGTGGGACCAGGTGGCGAACTCGTCGGTCCAGGCCTCGATCGCATAGAAATATCGGCCGGGCTCCACCGGTGTGAAAGCGCCGGACCAGCGGTCATTGCCGTGCTGGCTCATCGGCTCGCGCCGCCAATCCCGGTCCTGCTCGGGGCGCCAGAGCAGCGCGGCCCCGATCACGGCGTTGCCGTCGCGGTAGACATCGGCCCACACCTCGACGCGATCGCCCGCGATCCGCTTCACGGCGAAGCGGCCGCCATCGATCGCGGGATAGACGTCTTCGATGAGGAAAGCGCTGCCGGCTGCGGCACTTTCGACAGTTTGAATTGTCTTGTTCACGGTGATGCCATTGACAAGAAAGCAGGTGACAAGAGAGCAGGGCCCGTTTCCCTTGTCGGGAACCTACGCTTGATACCCTATATAGAAAGCCGCTTGTGTGTCATTAGTTCCCCCTGGGAACGGCAGGCATGGTTTGTGAGTTGACCCAGACTAACGTCTTCCGCTGCCTCGTTAAAATCGATGCCCCTGGCCGAAGAATGGCCTGCAAGCTGCGTGCCGTATGGATCTTTTAGCTCAAGCCCGGATCAAGGGCGTTCAATCCGAATTCATTGATGCGCTTGGGAAGCTGCGGGTCACCGACCCCGTGGCCCTGAAGTCCATCCTCGACGCCCTGCCGGAAAAGCGGGTTTACCGCTTCGTCAACGGGCCGGTCGTGGTCCGCGCGCTCGGACATCCGCGCACGGAATTGGCCGCCATCGGCGCGCCGCCGCTGCAATGGAAATTGACTGCAAACGGCAAATCGACGGCCCAGGGCGAGACACGCGAGCCCGTGATCGCCTGGCCCGCCGGCCTGCCGCTGGGCTATCACCGGTTGACGCTGACCGATGCCGAAGGCGTGACCGAAGAGGTGCCGATGATCGTGGCGCCGGAGCGGGCTTTCGGCGGCGATTTCGACCGCGGCTGGCTGCTCGCCGTGCAGCTCTACAGCGTCCGTTCGGACCGCAATTGGGGCATCGGCGACTTCACCGACCTCGCCGATCTGGTCCGGCTCGCCCAGCAGCTCGGGGCCGACGGCGTCGGGCTCAATCCGCTGCACGTTTTGTTCGACGACCAGCCGTCCGACTGCAGTCCGTATTCGCCGAACAGCCGGCTGTTCCTCAATCCGCTCTATATCGACGTCGAGGCCATTCCCGAATTCTCGGCGGACCTCGTGCCCGACGCGGCGGCGACCGCTGCCCGCCTGCGCCAGGGCGATCGCGTGCCTTACGCCGACATGGCGGCGTTGAAATGGCTGGCCTTGCGCGCGGCGTTCAACAGCTTCGTGGCGAGCGCGAGCCAAGCGCGCCGAAAGGCGTTCGACGCCTTCCGTGCCGCCCGCGCGCCGTTGCTGTCCCGCTTCGCCTGCTTCGAGGTACTGCGCCATCGCTTCGCCGCGCCGTGGTGGGAATGGCCGGCGGAATGGCGGCAACCGGACGAGGCCAAGTGCGCCGAACTGCGCAATGGACCCGACAAGCGCGAGGTCGAATTCGTCGAATTCGTGCAATGGACCGCGGACATTCAGCTGCATGACGCCAAGGAGCTCGCCAGCCAGCTCGGCATGCGCGTCGGGCTCTATCTCGACGTCGCGGTCGGCGTGCAGTCCAACGGCTTCGATGCCTGGAACGAGCAGATGGCGATCTCCCGCCATCTCGCCGTCGGCGCCCCGCCCGACGTGCTCAACACCATCGGCCAGGACTGGGGCCTTGCGGGCTTCAACGCCGGCGGCCTGGAGGCGCAATCCTTCGTGCCGTTCGCCGACATGCTGGCGGCCTCGATGCGCCATGCCGGCGCGATCAGGCTCGATCACGTGCTCGGCCTGAAGCGGCTCTATCTCGTGCCGCGCGGCTTCAAGCCGGACAACGGCGCCTATGTGCAGATGCCGTTCGAGGCGCTGCTCGGCGTCGTGGCGCGGGAGAGCGCCGCCCACAAATGCATCGTGATCGGCGAGGATCTCGGCACCGTGCCGGAAGGTTTCCGCGAGATGATGCAGGATTTCGGCATCTGGTCCTACCTCGTCATGATGTTCGAGCGCGACGAGACCGGCCGCTTCCGCAACGTCGAGCATTACCGGCCCAATGCGCTCGTCACGCTGAACACGCATGACCTGTCGACCTATGCCGGCTGGCGCTCCTTCGGCGACCTCAAGATGAAGCGCTCGCTCGGGCTCGATCCCGGCGAGAACGATCAGGCGCGCTGGGATGCGCTCGGCAGGCTCGACGAGATCCTGCGCCAGAACGGCATCAAGGCCAACGACCTCTATTCGGTGCTCGCCTTCCTGTCGCGCACGCCGTCGCGGCTGCTCGCGGTGTCGATGGAGGATCTGCTCGGCGTGATCGACCAGCCCAACATTCCCGGCACGATCGACGAACATCCGAACTGGCGCCAGCGCCTTCCCGTCGCACTCGACAAGATCGCCTCGAAGGTCGACCTCACGGCCTTGCGAGCGGCAACGCGGGAACGTTCGTTGAACGGCGGGAGTTGATCGGCCGGGGCGTCTCAGGCTCGCACGACATTGTCTCAGAGGATCGAGGACTACGCGCTGATCGGCGATTGCGAGACCGCGGCGCTGGTCGGGCGCAACGGTTCGATCGATTGGCTGTGCTGGCCGGCCTTCGATTCCGACGCCTGCTTTGCCGCCATCCTCGGCACCCACAAGAACGGCCGCTGGCTGATCGCACCGAGCGGCGACGTCACCAAGATATCGCGACGTTATCTCGGCGACACCCTCATCCTCGAAACCCGCTTCGAGACGAAGAGCGGCACCGTTGCGCTGATCGACTTCATGCCGCCGCGCGGCAAGGCGTCCGACGTCGTGCGGCTGGTGCGCGGCATCAAGGGCACGGTGAAGATGCGGATGGAGCTCGTCATCCGTTTCGGCTTCGGCATCGATATTCCCTGGGTGCGGCGGATCGACCATTCCCTGATGGCCATCGCCGGCCAGGACATGACGGTGCTGCGCACGCCGGTCGAGACCCGCGGCGAGGATCTGACGACGGTCTCCGACTTCGAGGTGAGCGCGGGCGAGACCGTACCCTTCGTGCTGACCTATGGCCCCTCGCATCTGCCGCCGCCCGCGCCGATCGATCCGGAAATTGCGCTCCAGGAGACCGAGACATTCTGGCGGGATTGGTGCAGCCATTGCACCCGCGACGGCGAGTATCGCGATCTCATCATGCGCTCGCTGATCACGCTGAAGGCGCTGACCTTCGCCCCGACCGGCGGCATCGTCGCGGCGCCGACCACGTCGTTGCCGGAGAAGCTCGGCGGCACCAGGAACTGGGATTACCGCTTCTGCTGGCTGCGCGATGCCACCTTCACCCTGCTGGCGCTGATGAACTCGGGCTACACCGAGGAAGCCCTGGCCTGGCACAATTGGCTGCTGCGCGCCGCCGCCGGCTCGCCGGCGAACATGCAGATCATGTACGGCATCTGGGGCCAGCGCAGGCTCCTGGAATGGGAGGCCGGCTGGCTCGACGGCTACGAGGGCGCAAAGCCGGTGCGCGTCGGCAACGCCGCGCATGCGCAGCTCCAGCTCGACGTCTACGGCGAGTTGATCGACGCCTTCCATCAGTCGCGCATGGCCAAGCTCAAGCTCGACGAGGAGACCTGGGCGCTGGAATGCGCGGTGCTCAATCATCTCGCCGAAGTCTGGGACCGGCCCGATCACGGCATCTGGGAGCGGCGCGGCGAGCCCAAGCATTATGTATTCTCCAAGGTGATGACCTGGGTCGCCTTCGATCGCGGCATCAAGAGCGCCGAGACCTTCGGCTTCAAGGCGCCACTCTTGCACTGGCGCACCTTGCGAGAAGCGATTCATCGCGACGTCTGCCGCAGGGGATTTGACGCGGAGGAAAACGCCTTCGTCGAATGCTACGGCTCGAAACTGCTCGATGCCAGCGTGCTGCTGCTGCCGTGTGTCGGTTTTCTGCCGGCGGAAGATCCGCGCATCCGCGGCACCATTGCGGCGGTCGAGAAACGCCTGATGCGCGACGGCTTCGTGCTGCGGCACGATCCGCGCGAACTGCCTGAGGGCCAGCCGCCGCTCGAAGGCGCGTTCCTGGCCTGCAGCTTGTGGCTGGCCGATGCCCATGTGCTGGCGGGCGATCTCGACAAGGCGCAAAGCTTGCTCGACCGCGTAGCCGGCATCGCGAACGACGTCGGCCTCTTGGCCGAAGAATACGATTCAGACGCCCGGCGCCAGACCGGAAATTTCCCGCAGGCGCTGACCCACATCGCGCTGATCAACACCGCGCAAAATCTGTCGGCGGCAAGGCAGAAGAGCGAGAAGCCGGCGATGCAGCGGTCGAAGTGAATCGGCGCGGCAGAGGTTTCTTCACCTCTCCCGTAGGGCTACGGCATTCACACATCGTTGTTGAAGACCGAAAGGATGTCTGATTCCGTGTCCATCCTGGACAGGAGGATGGCATGGAGCTCGGACTGGGACGGTTTGGCGACCGTCGCCTGGAAAAAGGGGGGCTATTACGGCAAGCCGGGTCCGGTCGTCATGCTTCAGGGTTGGCTCGAGTTCCAAGCCATGAAACGCGGCGCCCACCTCATGCTCCCCCCACGGGATAACCAGAGTGATGTGTGAATCCAGTAGCCCGTAGGGAGAGGTCGGATCGCATCGAAGATGCGTTCCGGGTGAGGGGTTACAGTCTCGCCGACCGCTGCGGCCCCTCATCCGGATTGCTGCGCAGTCCGACCTCTCCCCGCTGGGGAGAGGTGAACAGCGAGCGCTCTGCTCGAACTGGCGACAAGGCTCAGCCCACCCCGTTCCGCTTCAGGATCATCTCCATGGCCTCGGCAAAGCCGTCCTGCTCGTTGGTCGCGGTGACGTGCGTGGCTTGGTCCTTGACGTTGTCGGCGGCGTTGCCCATGGCGATCGAGGTGCCGCTGACGGCGAACATCGCGAGGTCGTTCTGCATGTCGCCGATGGTGGCGATGGCAGCGGTCGCGATGCCGAGGCGCCTGGCTATCGCCGAGACGAACGTGCCCTTGTCGAAGCCGGGCGGGGTGACGTCGAGATAATAAGTCTGCGACCGCACGGCGTTGGCTTCGCTGCCGAGCGCCTGCTGCATCGCCTTCTCGCAAGCTTCGAGGCGGGCAGCATCGGCGCTGGCGCCGACGATCTTGCAGGCGCTTGCGAGATAGGGCGAGAAATCCGTCACGATCGTCGGGTCCGAGCGGATCGTGTGCCGCTCATGCGCAACGTATTGTCCGCTCGGGTTGTCGATCAGCCATTCGTCGGTGGTGAACAGCCAGATGTCGGCGCCGAACTCGCGAAGGATCTGCAAGGCGCGCTCGGCGGCGCCGGCGGGGATGAGATGCTGCTCGACCGGCCGCATCTCCGGATCGACGATCGAGGAGCCGTTGAACGGGCCGACCGGCAGCCACAACGCCAGCGGTTCGATCAGAAACCGCATGCCGATCGCGGGACGGCTGGACGTGATGGTGAAGCCGATGCCGGCTCTGTGCAACCGCTGCACCGCACTCCTCGCGCGGTCCGTCAGCGTCTTGTCTTTCGTCAGCAGCGTGCCGTCGACGTCGGATACCACGAGTGAGATTTGCGTCATGACAGGACCTAACGTTGCTCGCGCCTCAGCGGTTCGTGCCGCCCAGTTTGAGTTGCCGGACGATGCCGTCCACGATCGCCTCGACGGTTTCGTCGATCGAGACGGTGATGACGTGCTCGCTCTCCTCCGGCAGCTCCAGCGTCTCGAATTGGCTCGTCAGCAGCCCGGGTGGCATGAAGTGGCCTTTGCGGTGCGCGAGCCGTTCGGCGATCAGCTCCCTGGTGCCTTTCAGGAAGACGAAGCGGACATCGTCGCGCCCGCGCAACAGCACGTCACGGTAGGCATGCTTCAGCGCCGAGCAGGCGATGATGATGTGCTCGCCGCGTCCGCAGACCCGCCCGATCTCGTCGGCGATGGCATTGAGCCAGGGCCAGCGGTCCTCGTCGGTGAGCGGGTGGCCGGCCCGCATCTTCTCGACATTGCTGGCGGGATGGAAGCTGTCGCCGTCCTCGAAGCGCCAGCCGAGCCGCTGGCCGAGCGCTTCGGCGATCGTGCTCTTGCCCGACCCCGACACGCCCATCACGATCAACGCACAAGGTGCTTCAACGCGGCCCACGAATGCCCTCCGGAAGCGCGGCCCTGTCGACCAGCCAGACGGTCTCGCCAGCGGAGCGCGCGCGCAAGGCCGGCAAGGTCTCGCCATTGAGGAGGCGCGTCAAGATCGGTTGCTTGTCGTGCCCGGCAATCTCGAACAACATTTCGCGGCAGGACGCCAAAGCGGGCAGGGTGAGCGAGACCCGCGGCACGAAAGGCGCGACATTGGCCCTGGGCACGCCAACGACCCAGCGCTCGGTCTCCTCGATTTCGGGGAAGCCGGGAAACAGCGAAGCGGTGTGGCCGTCCGGTCCCGCGCCCATCAGGACCAAATCGAACAGCGGGCGCGAGGGATCGAGGCGGTCGGAGCCGTAGAAAGCTTGCAGCTCGCGCGCATAGGCGTCGGCGCTTTGCTCGGGAGTCTCGGTCGCGGTCGGAATCGGGTGAATGTGGCTCGAGGCTGCGTTGCGGTCGAGAAACGTCGCGCGCGCGACCGCCATGTTGTTGAGGGGATCGCTTGCGGGGACAAAGCGCTCGTCACCGATGAACCAGTGCACGCGTTGCCACGGGATCCTGCCGCGCCAGGCCTCGCTGCCGAGCAATTGATAGAGCTTCTTCGGGCTGGAGCCGCCGGTCAGGCAGATCGCGATGCGGCCGGGATTGGCCGCGATCCGCGCCATCACCCGCTCGGCCGCGGCGCGGGCGAGGGCCTCGGCGTCGTCCTCCACGATCAGCTTCGGCAGGGCCGCCGCGGCCATCACGAGAACTTCCGCCAGCTTCGCCCGTCGCGCCGCAGCAGCTCGTCGGCGCATTTCGGCCCGTCGCTGCCGGCTTCATAGGTCTCGATGCCGTTGGTGCCCGCGTTTTTCCAGGCATCCAGGAACGGCTGCACCGCCTGCCATCCGGCCTCGATGCCATCGGCGCGCTGGAACAGGATGTTGTCGCCGATCATGCAGTCGTAGATCAGCGTCTCATAGCCGGTCGAGGGATCGGCCCGGAAATAGTCGCCATAGCGAAACTTCATCTCGACACCGTCGATGGTGACGCTCGGCCCCGGGATCTTGGCGTTGAACTGCAGCTCGATGGTCTCGGTCGGCGCGATGCCGATGGTGAGGAAGTTCTGCGACAGGCGATCGATCGCCGTGCCTGAGAACATCGACAGCGGGGCCTGCTTGAACTTGATCGCAACTTCCGTGCGCTTGTGCGCCAGCGCCTTGCCGGTGCGCAAGTAGAACGGCACGCCGGCCCAGCGCCAATTGTCGATCATCAGCTTCAGCGCGACATAGGTCTCGGTGGTGCTGTCGGGCTTGACCTCCTCGGTCTTGCGGTAGTCCGGGATCTCCTCGTCGCCGATCTGCCCTGCGAGGTATTGCGCGCGCACCGAATTCCTCAAGGCCTCTTCCATGCTCGGCTGCTGAATCGAGGTGAGCACCTCGGCCTTCTCGGAGCGCACGGAATGCGCATCGAAACGCGCCGGCGGCTCCATCGCGACCAGCGACATCAGTTGGAAAAGATGGTTCGGCACCATGTCGCGGAGCGCGCCGGTCGAATCGTAGAAGCCGCCGCGATGGCCGACGCCGAGCTTCTCCTCCACCGTGATCTGGATGTGGTCGATGTGGTTGCGATTCCAGATCGGCTCGAACATGCCGTTGGCAAAGCGCAGCACCAGGATGTTCTGCACCGTCTCCTTGCCGAGATAATGATCGATCCGGTAGATCTGGTGCTCGTCCATGATCTT
Source organism: Bradyrhizobium sp. WBOS08 (assembly GCF_024585125.1). Lineage (NCBI taxonomy): Bacteria > Pseudomonadati > Pseudomonadota > Alphaproteobacteria > Hyphomicrobiales > Nitrobacteraceae > Bradyrhizobium > Bradyrhizobium sp. WBOS08. Next base: position 4,120,979 of record NZ_CP028988.1, read on the forward strand.
CAGGAGCTCGGCGTTGAGCGCGCGCGCCGAAGCAAGGTCGGTGCCGAACGGCTTTTCGATCACCAGCCGCCGCCAGGCGCCGTTCTCTTTCGTCAGACCGGTGCGACCGAGCTCGCGCGCGGTCGGCGCGAACGCGGCGGGCGGGGTGGCAAGGTAGAACAGGCGGTTGCCGCCGGTGCCTTGTGAGCACTCCAGCGAGTCCAGATGCTCGCGCAGGCGGTCGAATGAGGGCGGGTCCTTCGGATCGGCCTCGACGAAAGTGACGCATTGCAGCAGCTGTGTTGCGACGTCGTCGTCGACCGGCCGCGTCGCGAACTCGCGCAAGCCCTTCATCAGGCTGTGGCGCAGCTCGTCATCCGACTGATTCTTGCGGCCGACGCCGACGACGCAGAACTTTTCCGGCAACAGGTTCTCGGCGGCGAGATTGTAGAGCGACGGCATCACCAGCCGATGGGTGAGGTCGCCGGTCACGCCAAAGATGACGAAGGCGCAATTTTCCGGCTTGCGCTTGGGCTGCGGGTCTTTTGTCACGAATTGTCGGCCTTCGCTTGTTGCGTCTTATTTCGGCTTGGTGCCCGGCTGCTTCGGCTCCTTGTGGCCGCCGAATCCCGCGCGCATCGCGGAGAGAATTTTCTCGGCGAAGGTGTGTTCCCGACGGGAACGGAAACGTGTGTAGAGCGCCGCGGTCAGGACTTCGGCCGGTACGGCCTCGTCGATCGCGGCGTTCACGGTCCAGCGTCCTTCGCCGGAATCCTCGACGTAGCCGGAATATTCCGAGAGCTGCGGGCTGTCGGCGAGTGCCGTGGCGGTGAGATCGAGCAGCCAGGACGGGATCACGCTGCCGCGCCGCCACACCTCCGCGATGTCGGCGAGGTCGAAATCGTAGCGGTGATCCGCCGGCAGGGCCTCGACGTTGGCGTTCTTGAGGATGTCGAACCCTTCGGCATAGGCCTGCATCAGGCCGTATTCGATGCCGTTGTGGATCATCTTGACGAAATGGCCGGCGCCGACGGGGCCGGCGTGGATATAGCCCTGCTCGATGCGGGGATCGCGGCCCTCGCGCCCCTCCGTGCGCGGAATGTCGCCGGCACCGGGCGCGAGCGCGGCGAAGATCGGATCGAGCCGGTCGACCACGGTCTTCTCGCCGCCGATCATCATGCAATAGCCGCGGTCGAGACCCCAGACGCCGCCCGAGGTGCCGACGTCGACATAGTGGATGCCGCGGGCCTTCAGCGCTTTGCCGCGGCGGACGTCGTCCTGCCAGAAGGTGTTGCCGCCGTCGATGATGACGTCGCCCGCCTGCATTACGCCTGCGATCGTCTCGATCGTCGTCTCGGTGATGTGCCCCGCAGGCAGCATCACCCAGGCCGTCCGCGGCCGCTCCAGTTTCGAAACGAACTCTTCGAGCGTTGCCGAGCCGACTGCGCCGTCGGCGGCAAGGCCCGCGACCGCCTTGGCGTCTTTGTCGTAGACCACGGTCGAATGTCCCTGGCGCATCAGGCGGCGAACGATGTTGCCGCCCATCCGGCCGAGGCCGATCATGCCGAGTTGCATTGGCAATATTCCTTAAGTGAGCGCGTCGTTGAGCGCCGCATTGAGCGCGGCGAGGCCCTTCGTGAGCCCGCCCTTCAGGTGCACGCGCAGCGCGCGCCTTCCGCGTTCGGTGAGCACGTCGAAATCGCCGCGCGCCTGGGCCGCCTTGATCACGCCGAAGCTCGCCTTCTGGCCGGGCACCTTGAGATCCTTGGCGTCGTCGGCGGTGATCTGGAGGAACACGCCGCTGTCAGGTCCGCCCTTGTAGGCCTGCCCGGTCGAGTGCAGGAAGCGCGGTCCGAACTCGGCGCAGGTCGCGACATGCCGCTTCTCGCGCACCTCCAGCCGCATCGCCTGCAGCGCATCGATCGTCGCCTTGTCCCGCGCGATGTAGCCGAGCAGCGCGACGTAGTCGCCATCGCTGGATCGCGACAGATGCGCCTTCAGCCAGGAGCTGAGATCGCCATTGGCGCCGGCGGCGCGCAGCGCCGTGGCGTTGGCCTCGTCGGTGTAGAGATCGGCCTCGTCGGTGCTGACGACCGGCTGCTCTTCCGGCAGCGCGCCGGTCTTCTCGAACGCGGCGGTGAGCTCGCGGGTCTTGATCTTGGCCGCTTCCACGTCCGGCTGGTCGAACGGGTTGATGCCGAGGATCGAGCCCGCCACGGCGGTGGCCATCTCGAAGCGGAAGAACTCCTGGCCGAGATGGTCGATCGACTTCATGACGATGCGCACCACGGGATGGCCGGCCGCTTCGATCGCGGCGAGCTTGGAATCGTGGGCGGCATCCGCTTCGCCCTCGACGCGGATGTCGATGAAGAAGCGGTCGTTGCCGTAGACGCTGGGATCGCCCAGCGTCTCGCCCTCGATCGGGATCAGGCCCTTGCCCTCCTTGCCGGTCGATTCCGCGATCAGCTGTTCGGCCCAGGCGCCGAAATCGGCAATCTTGTTCGAGGCCAGGATCGTCACCTTGTCGCGGCCCTCGAGGCCGGCGAGACCCATGGCAAGGCCGAGCTGCACGCCCGGGTTTTCGCTCGGCGGCACGTCCGGGCCGCAGGAGCGGGCCATCGAGAGCGCATGCTTGACGAAGGTCTTGACGTCGATGCCGGCGGTTGCCGCCGGCACCAGGCCGAACGGCGACAGCACCGAATAGCGGCCGCCGATCGAGGGCTCGCCGTGGAAGATGCGGGCGTAGTTCAGCTTCTTCGCCGCCTTCTCCAGCGACGAGCCGGGATCGGTGACCGCGATGAAGCGGTGGCCGGTCTTGACCTTCGCACCCACCGCCTTGGCAACCTGCTGATGGAAATAATCCTTCATCGCGTTCGGCTCGGTGGTGCCGCCGGACTTGCTCGAGACGATGAACACGGTGTTGGCGATGTCGATCTTCGCCTCCATCGCGCGGACCTCGGCCGGATCGGTGGAGTCAAGCACATGCAGCTTCGGAAAGCCGGGCTTCTTGCCGAAGGTCTCGGCCAGCACCTCGGGCCCGAGGCTCGATCCGCCCATGCCGAGCACGACGGCGTCAGAGAATTTCTGCCCCTTCACGCGGCCCGCATAATCCTCGTAATCGGCGACATCGGCCTTGGCGGGGCTGTCGAGCCAGCCGAGCCATTTGTCCTCATCAATGCCGGTCCAGACCGACTTGTCGCGCTGCCACAGCCTGCGGATCTTGGCGGACGCCCGCCATTCCTCGGTGCTCTCAGCCACCGCCTTGCCGAGGCCGTCGCCAAGCGAGAGAAGCTGCCGATCGAGTGCGGGAGCGAGCACGGTGGCGCGCTTGTGGGCGACCGCGCCGTAGAGCTTGTCGGCGGCGTCCGCGAACAGCTTGACGCCGTCCTTGACCAGCTCCTCGGTGATGGCGTCGAGCGAGATGCCGGAGCGCTCCAGCTCCTCCAGCACGCGCCTGGCGTCATCGACGTTCTCTTCCAGGCTATCGCGCGGCTTGCCGTGGTCGCGGAACGCGTCCAACGTCGCCGGCGGCACCGTGTTGATGGTGTCCGGGCCGATCAGCTCCTCGACATAGAGGACGTCGCTGTAATCCTTGTTCTTGGTGCCGGTCGAGGCCCACAGCATGCGCTGCGGCTTGGCGCCCTTGGCGGCGAGCTTGTCCCAGCGGGGACCTGCGAACAGGCGCTTGTAGTCCTGGTAGGCGACCTTGGCGTTGGCGATCGCGACCTTGCCCTTCAGCGCGGCGAGCCGCTCCTTCTCGGACGGATCGTTGGCGCGTGCGATCTTGTCGTCGAGCTGCTTGTCGACCACGGAATCGATACGGCTGACGAAGAAGCTCGCCACGCTCGCGACATGCGCAGGGTCGCCGCCGCCGGCGACGTATTTCTCCAGACCGGCGATGTAGGCTTCGGCCACCTGGAGGTAGACCGCCCTGGAGAACAGCAGCGTGATGTTGATGCTGATGCCGTCGCCGATCAGCGTCTCGATCGCCGGCAGGCCCTCGGGCGTCGCCGGCACCTTCACCATCAGGTTCTTGCGGCCGACGTCCTTCCACAGCCGCCGCGCTTCGGCGACCGTGCCCGATGTGTCCATGGCGAGATAGGGCGAGACCTCGAGGCTGACATAGCCGTCGCCTCCCTCGAGGCGGTCATAGACCGGGCGCAGCACGTCGGCGGCGTTCTGGATATCCTCGACCGCCACAGTCTCGAACAAATCGGCCACCGTCCGGTCGCCGCGCTTCAGCGCCTTGCCGATCGGCGCATCGTATTCGTCCGAGCTACCGATCGCCTTCTCGAAGATCGAGGGATTGGAGGTGACGCCCTTGACGCCGTCGGTGTCGATCAGCCGCTTCAGGTCGCCCTTGGCGATGAAGCCACGGGCCAAAAAGTCCAGCCAGACCGCTTGTCCGTGCTTTTCCAGTTCTTTGACGGGATTCATGATGCTTTTTATCTCCAAGCCTGCGGGCGAGGGGTTTCCGCGCCAGTCCTGACGCGCTATCCTCTAGCTTACATGCTCCCGGGAGGGAACCAATCAAGGGTACAGGCGTCCTACCCTCCGGTGTAACTCCGTCGCGATCATGGCGATCCCGGCGACAGTAGCCCTGTTGCGTAAAAAGTCGTCGGCCGAAAGCTCGGCCGAGTCCAGTCGGCAACGTCAATTCGCCCTGAATTCGATTGCCCAAAATTCTGCTGACCGGCGCCGCGGGCACGAGATGATCGCGCTGACGCCGACGTCCGACTTGAAGCGGCCATTCCGCCGTATCCTCAACTTGATCCGCGCAGAACGATCGGAGCGTCCATCCGGTCTTGGCAGTCGACTTGATACAGTGCTGCGTGGCGACGCGCACTCTGTGCACCGCATTGCAGCAGGAAGATGAACGCGGCTCTCAAAGCTGCGCTCAAGGCTTCGCCCTACGAGCGTCATAAGATCGCCGCTGGCGGCTCGCTATGCTGCAACGCCGGATGAACGCATCCCCGGTAAGGCCCGGATGTTGCGACCAAGTGACATTTTCTGGAAATGAGCCAATATAGACGGAGATTCGCACAAAATACGGGCAGGTGCCTGTTCGTAACTCAACGAGTGCCTACGTTGTGCGTTGCGTCGTGTCGGCACCCGGGTGTCCAATGATCGTCATGTGCTCACGCTGATTCGAAACGGCCTGAGGAACGGTCCGGTAACTGCTTTCGTTTCAGCTTGTAGCGGAACTCACGCGGAGAGGGATCATGTACAACGATTCTCTATTCAACGCTTTCGCTCGGTCGTTCGAGGCGAGAAGCCAGCACGACATGTCGATGGCGGAATATCTGGAATCGTGTCGAAGCGATCCCATGAAATACGCGAACGCGGCCGAACGATTGCTAGCGGCGATCGGTGAACCTCAAACGATTGACACGGCCAAGGACCCACGCCTTGGCCGTATTTTTTTGAACCGCACGATCCGGACCTATCCGGCCTTCGCCGGCTTCTATGGCATGGAAGAAACCATCGAGCGCATCGTTGGTTTCTTCCGCCATGCGGCGCAGGGCCTCGAGGAGCGCAAGCAGATCCTGTACCTGCTCGGGCCCGTCGGCGGCGGCAAGTCTTCGCTCGCCGAGCGGCTGAAGTCGCTGATGGAAGTGCATCCGATCTACGTGCTCAAGGCCGGCGATGAACTCTCGCCGGTGTTCGAGAGTCCGCTCAGCCTGTTCGATCCCGATCAGCTCGGCCCGATGCTGGAAGAGAAATACGGCATTCCGCGCCGGCGTCTCACCGGGTTGATGAGCCCGTGGTGCTACAAGCGCCTGGAAGCCTTCGGCGGCGACATTTCCCAGTTCCGGGTCGCCAAGATCCAGCCGTCGCGGCTGCGCCAGATCGCCATCGCCAAGACCGAGCCCGGCGACGAGAACAATCAGGACATCTCCTCGCTGGTCGGCAAGGTCGACATCCGCAAGCTCGAGACCTACGCCCAGAACGATCCCGACGCCTACAGCTATTCTGGCGGCCTCAACCGCGCCAACCAGGGCGTGCTCGAGTTCGTCGAGATGTTCAAGGCGCCGATCAAGATGCTGCACCCGCTGCTCACCGCGACGCAGGAAGGCAATTACATCGGCACCGAGAACATCGGCGCGATCCCGTTCACCGGCGTGATCCTGGCGCACTCCAACGAGGCGGAGTGGGCGAGCTTCAAGGCGAACAAGAACAACGAGGCCTTCATCGACCGCATCTGCGTGATCAAGGTGCCGTACTGCCTGCGCGTCACCGAAGAGCAGAAGATCTACGAGAAGCTGATCCAGGGCTCCGAGCTCGCCGCGGCGCCGTGCGCGCCCTCGACGCTGGAGACGCTGGCGCGGTTCTCGGTGATGTCGCGCCTGCGCAAGCACGAGAATTCCACCCTGTTCGGCAAGATGCGGGTCTATGACGGCGAGAGCCTGAAGGAATCCGACCCGAAGGCGCGCAGCGTCCAGGAATATCGCGACGCTGCCGGCGTCGACGAGGGCATGGACGGCGTTTCCACCCGCTTCGCCTTCAAGATCCTGGCTGCGACGTTCAACCACGACCCGCAGGAAGTTGCAGCCGACGCGGTTCATCTCATGTACGCGCTGGAGCAGGCGATCCGCAGGGAGCAGCTGCCGGAGGAAGTCGAGAAGCGCTATCTCGAATTCATCAAGGCGGATCTGGCGCCGCGCTATGCCGAGTTCATCGGCAATGAGATCCAGAAGGCGTATCTGGAATCCTACTCGGATTACGGTCAGAACCTGTTCGATCGCTACGTCGACTATGCCGACGCCTGGATCGAGGACCAGGACTTCAAGGATCCCGACACCGGCCAGCTGCTCGATCGCGAGCTTTTGAACCAGGAGCTGACGAAGATCGAGAAGCCGGCGGGCATCGCCAACCCCAAGGACTTCCGCAACGAGGTCGTCAAATTCTCGTTACGGTCGCGGGCCCAGAACGGCGGCAAGAATCCGGCCTGGACCTCCTACGAGAAGATTCGCGATGTGATCGAAAAGCGGATATTCTCCCAAGTCGAGGACCTGCTTCCGGTCATCTCCTTCGGGTCGAAGAAGGACGGCGAGACGGAGAAGAAGCATGGCGAGTTCGTCGCACGCATGGTGGAGCGTGGCTACACCGAGCGTCAGGTTCGCCGGCTCGTCGAATGGTACATGCGCGTGAAGCAGGCCGGTTGAGGCGGATGGGAGGCGAATGGTAAAGTGCCCATTCACATTATTGACAGGCGCCTGAATCCAGGCGGCAAGAGTCTTGAGAACCGCCAGCGGTTCTTGCGTCGGGCCAAGTCCCTGGTGCAGGGCGCCGTCAAGAAGACCTCGCAGGAGCGCGACATCAAGGACGTCCTGGAGGGGGGCGAGGTCACGATCCCCCTCGACGGCATGCACGAGCCGCGCTTCCGCCGCGAGGGTGGCACGCGCGACATGGTGCTGCCCGGCAACAAGAAGTTCATCGAGGGCGACTATCTACAGCGCTCCGGCCAGGGCCGCGCCAAGGATTCCGGCCCGGGCGAAGGCGACAGCGAGGACGCGTTCCGCTTCGTGCTGTCCCGCGACGAATTCGTCGACCTGTTCCTGGACGATCTCGAGTTGCCAGATCTTGCCAAGCGCAAGATCGCGCAGACCGAGAGCGAGGGCATCCAGCGTGCCGGCTACACCACGTCGGGCTCGCCCGCCAACATCTCGGTGAGCCGGACAGTGAAGCTCGCGCTGGCCCGCCGCATCGCGCTGAAGCGTCCCCGCAAGGACGAGATCGAGGAGCTCGAAGCTACGATCGCGGCCTGCACCGACGAGGACGAGCGTGAGGTGCTGCTCGCCCAGCTCGAGAAACTCAAGGCGAAATCCAAGCGCATCCCCTTCATCGACCCGCTCGACATCCGCTACCGCCGCTTCGAGACGGTGCCGCGGCCGGTGGCGCAGGCGGTGATGTTCTGCCTGATGGACGTCTCGGGCTCGATGTCCGAGCACATGAAGGATCTCGCCAAGCGCTTCTACATGCTGCTCTACGTGTTCCTGAAGCGCCGGTACAAGCACGTCGAGATCGTCTTCATCCGCCACACCGACCGCGCCGAGGAGGTCGACGAGCAAACCTTTTTCTACGGCCCGGCCTCGGGCGGCACGCTGGTCTCCAGCGCCTTGCAGGCGATGCACGAGATCGTGCGCGAGCGCTTCAACCCGTCGGACTGGAATATCTACGCCGCGCAAGCCTCCGACGGCGACAATTCCTATTCCGACGGCGAGCTCACCGGCATGCTGCTGACCGACAAGATCCTGCCGGTCTGCCAGTTCTTTGCCTATCTCGAGGTCGGGGAGTCCGGCGGCAGCGCCTTCGATCTCTCCGACTCCTCGCTCTGGAGCCTCTATGAGCGCCTGCGCAACGGTGGCGCGCCGCTCTCGATGCGCAAGGTCTCGGAGCGCAGCGAGATCTTTCCGGTGTTCCACGATCTGTTCCAGCGCCGCGAAACGTCCCAGGAGAAGGCCGCTCCATGACGGAACGATTGTTTGAAGGCGCCGATTGGGACTTCCACACCTTGCAGCGCATCACCGATGCCTGCGAGGAGGTGGCGCTGAAGGATCTCGGGCTCGACGTCTATCCGAACCAGATCGAGGTCATCACCGCCGAGCAGATGCTGGACGCCTATTCGTCGGTCGGCATGCCCCTGTTCTACAAGCACTGGTCGTTCGGCAAGCATTTCGCCTTCCACGAGGCGTCCTACCGCAAGGGTCTGATGGGGCTCGCCTACGAGATCGTGATCAACTCCTCGCCCTGCATCTCCTATCTGATGGAGGAGAACACGGCGACGATGCAGACCCTGGTGATCGCGCACGCCGCCTTCGGCCACAATCACTTCTTCAAGAACAATTACCTGTTCAAGCAGTGGACCGATGCCGACGGCATCCTGGACTATCTCGACTTCGCCAAGAACTACGTCATGCAGTGCGAGGAGCGTTACGGCCGCATCGAGGTCGAACGCACCCTGGACGCCGCGCACGCGCTGATGTCGCACGGCATCGACCGCTATCCCGGCAAGAAGAAGCTCGACCTGCGCGCCGAGGAGAAGCGGGCCGGGCGGCGTCGTCAGCACGAGGAAGAGGTCTTCAACGACCTCTGGCGCACCGTGCCGGCCGGCAAGAGCAAGACCCGCTCTGCGCTCAGCATCGAGCGCCGCCGCAAGCTGCTCGGTCTGCCGCAGGAGAATTTGCTCTACTTCCTGGAGAAGAGCGCGCCGCGGCTGGCGCCGTGGCAGCGCGAGCTGCTCCGCATCGTCCGCCACATCGCGCAATATTTCTATCCGCAGAGCCAGACCAAGGTGATGAACGAGGGGACGGCGACCTACGTCCACTATCGCATCATGACCCAGCTGCACCAGCAGGGCCGCATCACCGACGGCAATTTCCTCGAATTCCTGGGCTCGCACACCAATGTGGTGTTCCAGCCCGAGTTCGACGATCCGCGCTTCTCCGGCTTCAACCCTTACGCGCTCGGCTTTGCCGTGATGCAGGACATCGAGCGTATCGTCACCAGGCCGGAGGACGAGGACCGCGAATGGTTCCCCGACATCGCCGGCAAGAATGACGTGATGGGCGTGCTGCGCGACGTCTGGGCCAATTACCGCGATGAAAGTTTCATCGCGCAGTTCCTGAGCCCCAAATTGATGCGGCACTTCCGCATGTTCCACCTGCACGACGATCCCGAGGAGCGTGCCGGCATCAGGGTCGACGCCATCCACGACGAGCGCGGCTTCCGCCGCGTCCGCCGCGAGCTGGCTCGGCAGCATGATGTCGGCTACATCGACGCCAACATCGAGGTGGTCGACGTCGATCTCTCAGGCGACCGCCGCCTGATCCTGCATCACCACGTCATCAAGGGCGCGCAGCTCAACGAGACCGATGCCAAGCGCGTGCTGCAGCACCTCGCCGATCTCTGGACCTACGACGTCGCGCTGATCGAGGTCGATTCCAACGACAAGGTCCTGCGCGAATACGTCGTGAGCCCGCGCCCGATCCCCGCCGCGGTGGCGTGACGGCGACTGATTGTGCGGAGCCATGGGCGAGATGCGCGTTGATGTGCCCTCTCCCCTTGCGGGAGAGGGCAGCGACTCCGGCAGACACACACTCGCTGGGGTGAGGGGTATCTCTCCGCGGATCCAAATCTCATCGGAATGAGCGGAAACAACCCCTCATCCGGCGCTTCGCGCCACCTTCTCCCACAAGGGGAGAAGGAAGGCTCTCGTGGCTCGCACAGCGGCTGCGCTAGGTCGATCGTTTCCTTGCCGGCTTCTTCTTCGCTGCATTCAGCTCCACCGCAGCGCGGATCAATGCCTTCAGCGCCTTCTCGTTGATTGTCTCGCCGTCGCGAATGTCGATCGCGCGCCGCACGTTGCCGTCGAGGCTGGAATTGAACAGGCCTGAGGGGTCGTCGAGTGCCGCGCCCTTGGCAAAGGTCAGCTTCACCACTTGCTTGTAAGTCTCGCCGGTGCAGATGATGCCGTCGTGCTCCCACACGGGAACGCCGCGCCATTTCCACGCTTCCGCGACGTCAGGGTCGGCTTCCTTGATCAGGGCGCGGATCCGCTTCAGCATGTCTCCGCGCCAGTCGCCCAGCTCCTTGATCCTGCCGTCGATCAGCTTGGCGGGTGAAAGCCCGTTCGCTTCCGTCGTGTCGACCTTCTTTGCTGTCACGGATTTTTTCATCCTCGCCTCAAGCGTTGCTGCGGCCGAGATAGGGCAGCGCGAACAGATACAGTCCGGTCGCGAGCAACGGAATCAGCGGCACGAGTGCCAGGATTCCGGTCCACACCGCCTGGAGCTGCATGATCATCGCGACGATGTTGGCGATGACGGCCAGCGTGAAAGCCATCGACAGCCAACGATGAATTTGCCGAATCCACATCTGCGTGCTCATCGGATCCTCCCTTGCGAATGTTTGGTGATCGACACGGCGGACGAGCTAGTCCCCACGCGCCAGCACCTCGTCCAGCTTTGCCAGGAACTGCTTCCAGCCGGCATGCGCGCCGCCGAACGCCTGCTTCTGCGTCGGGCTGAAGCCGGCCTGCTCGACGCGCAGATGCGTGCCCGCGCTGGTCGGCGTCAGCGTGAAGGTCACCACGCTCCTGAGGTCGAAGGCGGCATCCTCATGCGAGAAGTTCCAGGTATAGGCGAGGCTCTTCTGCGGCTCGATGGTGAGAACCTCGCAGTCCAGCACGCCGCCCCATTCGCCGCGCAGGTTGAAGCGATGGCCGACATCAGGCTTGAAGTCGTTCTTCATCAGCCATTCCTCGATCAGGTGCGGCTGCGTCAGCGCGCGCCAGAGCCGCTCGGCGGGATAGGCAAATTCGCGCTCGACCACCACGGAGCGCGTCTGGCCTGAGGTTTCGGTCATTGGTCCATCCTCTTCAGGAGATCGTCGAGCGCGTCGAGCCGCCGCTGCCAGAACGACGACATCTGGCTGGTCCAGTCGATCAGCGGATTGAGCGCGCCGGGCTGCGCGCTGTAATGGGTCTGGCGTCCCTCATGGCGGTCGCGCACGAGGCCAGCCTGCTTCAGCGCGCCGAGATGCTTCGAGACCGCCGGCTGCGAAACCCCGGATCGCACCGTCAGCGCCCCGACCGTCTGCTCGCCCTCGCGGCACAGCCGCTCGAAGATCGCCCGCCTCGTGGGGTCGGCGAGGGTCCGGAACAGGATATCGGGGGCAGGGGACATGGCGATCCATAACTAGAAGGTTATGAATAAATCTATAACTGCTGAGTTATGGGTAAGTCAAGTACGGGGGAGGCTGCGGCGATGGCTGGCGCAGCCCTCTCCGCGTCATTGCGAGGAGCCCTTGCGACGAAGCAATCCAGTCTGTCTCCGCGGAGAAAAGTCTGGATTGCTTCCGCCTTCGCCAAGGCGTCGGCGGACAAGTCGCTGCGCTCGCAATTATGGAGAATGTGGCGCCGAGCCCGGCCTACGGCCGCAAATAAAGATACCCCTGCGACTGCAGCTCGGCGATGCGAACCACGCCGCCCTTCTCCAGGTTGACGAAGCCCGGCAAAAGATCCGCCAACGTGACGTTCTGCGCCTTCATCGTGTTGCCGCAGGCGGCGAGCTCGACGCCGTCCTTGGAGAAATCACTGACGCGCCTGCTGATGTCGGGATTGGCCTGCGCCGAATGAAACGCCTTCAGCGCCGGTCCGTGGATCACCAGTGCGATCGTGACATGCTCGGGGCCGCCGACGCCGTCGATATGGTTCTGGATGTTGCCGAGCACGAAATTGACCTTCTCGGCGTCGCTGAGGTGATAGACCACCTTGAGCTTGTTGCCTGGGCCGGCTTCGCTGGCTGCTTGCGCACGTGAGGCGCCGAACGCGGCGCCAAGTGCCGAGACGGCGCTCCACAAGATGTTGCGGCGATTCATGGCGGCCTCCCCGAAAGCGACGATGCCGGACAGTATCACTTGCGGCGCAGCGCGGCGAGCTCCTTGCGGTCGGTCACCAGCGAAGCGCATTCGCTAGTCTCGGTGCGATCGAGCCGGAAGATCCTGTCGTCGGCGCCGCCGACCAGCGCATGTTCGGCCTCATCGTCCGGCTTGTTATTTTGCCAGACGCGCACCCGCTCGAGCCGCACGATTGTCGCCTTGTCGTCCTTGGAGAGCGCAACGCCGATGCCGCCGCCGTCGCAATCGACGCCGCAGCCGAGGCGCACCTCGCTGCCATTCCTGGTGAACACGGCGTGGTTACACGATCCGCTGGAGTCGAAATTGCCGCTACGGTGACGGTACCCGAAGCCGAGGCGGAAGGAATGGTGCAGTTCCTTGTCCTCCCTGTCCAGTTCCGACGAGACCAGCAGCTTCATCGCGGCGACCTTCTGCTTGGGATGGCGTGCCAGGTGGTCGGCGTCGTAGCGGCGGACGAAGCAGGCATAGGCCTTGTCGCCCGGCTTGCCCGCATACATGCGCACATTGAAGGCCTCCGATTCAGCCTTGCTGGCCTCGCGGATGTCGTCGCCTTCCTCGGCTTGGGCGGCGCCGATGAATGCGGCAAGGGCAAGCGGAAGGACAAGAGCAAGCTTCATGATCGCACCGGGCGCTTGGCGGCAATGGCCCGCCGCGGCAGGGCGGCAAAGGCCGGTCTGCCATTAGTCGCGGCGCCGGCGCAGCGCGTTCAAGCGTTCCGCCCGGTCACCGCAGGCTGGCGTTGATCTTGTCCAGCACCGCCGAGCCCGGGCACAGCGTGTCCGCTTCCAGCGCGTTGAGTGGGGTCTCGACCGTGTTGAGGTGCTCGTGCAGGTCTTCCGCCTCGGGGTCGACGTAGAGGAGCCCGGTGACGATCTGCCCCTTGGCGGCGTGCCTAGCCAGGAAGGTCTGGGCGCCCAGCCGGTCATGCGGATCGTAGTCCGCGTCGATCTTGCGCAGCGCGATCTTGCTGCCGTCGTGCTGCTCGACCACCTGCACCGTCCCGGGCGCGTAATCGACCGCGATCGGGTCGCGTCCGACCAGCACGTCGAGCCGGTTCACCGCGTCGTTGTGCTCGCGGACATAGTCGAAACTCTTGGTCGAGCCGGCGTGGTTGTTGAAGGCGATGCAGGGGCTGATGACGTCGATGAAGGACGCGCCCTTGTGGCGGATCGCGGCCGCGATCAGCGGCACCAGCTGGGTCTTGTCGCCGGAGAAGGAACGCGCGACGAAGGTGGCCCCTAACTGCAGCGCGATGGCGACGAGGTCGATAGCGTTGTCAGTGTTGGTGACGCCCTTCTTGCTCTTCGAGCCGCGATCGGCGGTCGCGGAGAACTGGCCCTTGGTCAGGCCGTAGACGCCGTTGTTCTCGACGATATAGGTCATGTTGACGCCGCGCCGGATCGAATGCGCGAATTGGCCGAAGCCGATCGAGGCGGAATCGCCGTCGCCGGAAACGCCGAGATAGATCAAATCGCGGTTGGCGAGGTTGGCGCCTGTGAGCACCGAGGGCATGCGGCCGTGCACGGAGTTGAAGCCGTGCGAATTGCCGAGGAAATAGTCCGGCGTCTTCGAGGAGCACCCGATACCGGAGATCTTCGCCACCCGGTGCGGCTCGATCGACAGCTCGTAGCAGGCCTCGATGATCGAGGCTGTGATCGAGTCATGGCCGCAGCCGGCGCACAGCGTCGAGATCTTGCCCTCGTAATCGCGGCGCGTGTAGCCGAGCTCGTTCGGCTTCAGCGCGGGATGATGGAATTTCGGCTTGGCGATGTAGGTCATGACACGGCCTTGCGGAGCGGGGTCACCTTGAGGTGATCCTGGTGGTCGCCGATGGCTTTGGCGATGAAGCGTGCGGTGATCGGGGTGCCGTCGTAGTGCACGATCGGCACGAGGCGAACGGGATCGATGCCGTTCTCGTTGACGATGAGCTGGCGCAGCTGGCTGTCGCGGTTCTGCTCGACCACGTAGACGAAGTCGTGCTCGGCGAGGAAGCTCGCGACGCTCGAATGGAACGGGAAGGCGCGGATGCGCAGCCGGTCGAGCTGATGGCCGCGCGCCTCCAGCAGGCCGATCGCCTCGTCCATGGCCGGCGAAGTCGAGCCGAAATAGATCACGCCATATTTGGTCGGCCGTTCCGCATTGGCCTGCAGCGGCCGCGGCACCAGGTCCTGCGCGGTCTCGAATTTGCGCATCAGGCGCTGCATGTTGTCGGCGTAGACCGAGCCCTCCTCGGAATAGCGCGCATAGCGGTCGCGCGAGGTGCCGCGGGTGAAATAGGAGCCCTTGGTCGGGTGTGTGCCGGGATAGGTGCGATAGGGAATGCCGTCGCCGTCGACGTCGAGATAGCGGCCGAAGTCGCGGCCCTCATCCAGCATCTCCGCGGTCATCACCTTGCCGCGGTCATACTGCTTGGAATCGTCCCATTTCAGCGGGCGGGAGAGCCGGTGGTTCATGCCGATGTCGAGGTCGAGCATCAGGAAGATCGTGGTCTGCAGCCGCTCGGCGAGATCGAACGCGGCGGCCGCGAACTCGAACGCTTCGGCCGGGTCTTCCGGGAACAGCAGCACATGCTTGGTGTCGCCGTGCGAAGCATAGGCGCAGGCGATGATGTCGCATTGCTGGGTGCGCGTCGGCATGCCCGTCGAGGGGCCGGCGCGCTGGATGTTCATGATCACGGCCGGGATCTCGGCGAAATACGACAGGCCGATGAACTCGGTCATCAGCGAGATGCCGGGACCTGAGGTCGCGGTGAAGGCGCGGGCGCCGTTCCAGGACGCGCCGATCACGATGCCGATCGAGGCCAGCTCGTCCTCGCCCTGCACGATGGCGTATTTCGCCTTGCCCGTTTCAGGGTCGTGCCGGTACTTCTTGCAATGGGCGGTAAAGGCCTCGGCCACCGACGAGGACGGCGTGATCGGATACCAGGCGCACACGGTGGCGCCGCCATAGACGGCGCCCAGCGCGGCGGCGCTGTTGCCTTCGATGAAGATGCGGTCGCCGACCTTGTCGGATTTTTTGACGCGAAGCCCGATCGGGCATTTCAGGTTCGAGAGCGCCCAGTCGCGGCCGAGATGCAGCGCGTGGACGTTGGAGGAGAGCAGCTTCTCCTTGCCCTTGTACTGCTCGCCAATCAGCTGCTCGATCAGCTTCGGGTCCATGTCGAGCAGGGCCGAGAGCGCGCCGAGATAAATGATGTTCTTGAACAGCTGGCGCTGGCGCGGATCGGTGTAGGTCGAGTTGGTGATCGCGGTGAGCGGCACGCCGATCACGGTGATGTCGTCGCGGAACTTGGTCGACGGCATCGGCTTGGTGGAATCGTAGAACAGATAGCCGCCGGGCTCGATGCCGGCGACGTCCTTGTCCCAGGTCTGCGGGTTCATCGCCACCATCATGTCGACGCCGCCGCGGGCGCCGAGATGGCCGTCCTCCGTCACCCGCACCTCGTACCAGGTCGGCAGGCCCTGGATGTTGGAGGGGAAGATGTTGCGGGGCGACACCGGAACGCCGTGGCGCAGGATCGCGCGCGCGAACATCTCGTTGGCGCTGGCCGAGCCCGAGCCGTTGACGTTGGCGAAGCGGACGACGAAGTCGTTTACGCTGCTGATCGGCTTTTTGTCGGACATGTCGAACCTGCGTGGGTCATCTCGATGAAGTATTTCTGCATGTCCCAGGCGCCGGTGGGACAACGCTCGGCGCACAGCCCGCAATGCAGGCAGACGTCCTCGTCCTTGACCATCACGCGCCCGGTCTTGAGGTCGCTGGAGACGTAGAGATCCTGGTCGGGATGGAGTGATGGCGCCTTCAGGCGCTGGCGCAGGTCGCTTTCCTCGCCGTTACCCGTGAAGGTGATGCAATCCATCGGGCAGATGTCGACGCAGGCGTCGCACTCGATGCAGAGCGAGGTCGAGAACACGGTCTGCACGTCGCAGTTCAGGCAGCGATGCGCTTCGCCGAGCGCGAGCTTGACGTCGTAACCGAGCTCGACCTCGGCGCGGATGTCCCTCAGCGCGATCACCTTGTCGCGATGCGGCACCTTGTAGCGCTTGTCGACCGAGATGTCGTTGTCATAGCTCCATTCGTGGATGCCCATCTTCTGCGACGAGACCTGCACGTCGGGCAGCGGACGCTCGGTGATGTCCTCGCCGGAGAGCATCTTGTGGATCGACAGCGCGGCGTCATGGCCGTGCGCGACCGCCCAGATGATGTTCTTCGGCCCGAACGCGGCGTCGCCGCCGAAGAACACTCTTGGATTGGTCGAGACGAAGGTCTTGGGATCGACCTTGGGCATGTGCCATTTGTCGAACTCGATGCCGCAATCCTGCTCGATCCAGGGGAAGGCGTTCTCCTGGCCGACCGCGACCAGCACGTCGTCGCATGCGATGGTCTGGTCCGGCTCGCCCGAGGGAACGAGGTTGCGGCGGCCCTTGGCGTCGTACTCGGCCTTCACCTTCTGGAAGGTGATGCCGCTGAGCTTGCCGTTGTCATGGATGAAGGCGACGGGGACCATGAAATTGAGGATCGGAATGTCCTCGTGGAGCGCATCCTCCTTCTCCCAGGGCGAGGCCTTCATCTCCTCGAAGCCGGAGCGGACGATCACCTTGACGTCCTCGCCGCCGAGCCGGCGCGCGGTGCGGCAGCAATCCATCGCGGTGTTGCCGCCGCCGAGCACGATGACGCGCTTGCCGATCTTGTCGGTATGGCCGAACGAGACCGAGGCCAGCCATTCGATGCCGATGTGGATGTTGCTGGCCGCTTCCTTCCTGCCGGGAATGTCGAGCTCGCGGCCGCGCGGGGCGCCCGAGCCGACGAAGATCGCATCATATTTTTCCGCGAGCAGCGCCTTCATGCTCTCGATGCGGTGACCGCCTTTGAACTCGACGCCGAGGCCCAGGATATAGCCGGTCTCTTCGTCGATCACGGAATTGGGCAGGCGGAATTTCGGGATCTGCGTGCGCATCATGCCGCCGGCTTCCGGATCGGCATCGAACACGGTGCAGTGATAGCCGAGCGGCGCCAGATCGCGCGCCACTGTCAGCGACGCGGGGCCGCCGCCGACCAGCGCGACGCGCTTGCCGTTCTTCGGCGATGGCCGCGGTAGGCGCTGCGTGATGTCGTCCTTGAAGTCCGCCGCGACGCGCTTGAGGCGGCAGATCGCGACGGGATTTTCCTCGACGCGTCCGCGCCGGCACGCCGGCTCGCACGGACGATCGCAGGTGCGTCCCAGGATTCCGGGAAACACGTTCGATTTCCAATTGATCATGTAGGCGTCGCTGTAGCGGCCCTGGGCGATCAGTCGGATGTATTCGGGAACCGGGGTGTGCGCAGGACAGGCCCATTGGCAATCGACCACTTTGTGAAAGTAGTCGGGGGCCGCAATATCGGTCGGTTTCATTCCTACCCTGTCCGCGCAGGCTCAAAGACCCGGCGGCCTCTTTTGTTGAGCCTGGCGGACGCTTAACGCGCCTCGATCTGGTTTCTGAATGACGTCATTGGGTTAGCTTATTAGAACCGTTCCGAAGTACAACGGCAAAATTGCGCGCACCCACGCTTTCATGGGAGCTACGCGCGCACAGCATTAACGGCGCACGCAACATGCGTGCGTTGCAGCATGTTGCGGTGCGTGCGAGTGCGTCAGCCGCGCGCGATGTCACTCTTCGCGAGATCCCACATCAGGCAGTAGGTGCCGACCGAGACGGGAAACGGGAAGGGCGCCGCCGCCGGGCCTGTAAAGCGCTCGGCGATGACGGCGGAGACCGCACCGATTTGCGTGCCGTCGATCAGCACGAACCAGTCGCGCGCGCCTTCGTTGGCTGTCGCCGGAATTCCTGCTTTTGCACCCGACAATTCGGGCTCGCTTTCGAGCAGGTGCATCGAGATGATGCCGTCGCGCTTGTCCGGCGCCAGTTTTTCTTGCAGCGCATCACGCCATGCCGCGGCATTGTCCGGCGTCGGCCGCAGCCGGACCAGGCCGAGTGCGGCCCCGCGTCCGGTGCCGTTGCTGACGGTGATCCGCGCGACCACGCGGAGCATGTCCTTGAAGCGCGCCATGGTCTGCCGCGACCATTCGGTCTGGTTCGCCAGCCGCGCCTTGTAGGCGGGGCTGTCGAGCACCTCGAGCGTCGCGGTCGAGTACAGGCTGAGATATTTGGGATTGGCGGCATGCGCGACATAGCGCCGCGCTTCGATAAATCCGTCGATCGCGACGCGTTCTTCCAGATGCTCGCGATCGTACCAGCGGTTGAAATCGGCCTCGTCCGCAGCGTCGATGTTCATCGACGTCAGCAGCATGCCCTTTCCGGCGAGCGGCATTGTTCTTGTCCTTCCATGCTCACCCCTCATGGTGAGGAGCGCGTCTTCGCGCGTCTCGAACCATGAAGGCCCGGCTGCTGCATCTCGGCCTTCATCCTTCGAGACGCGCGCGAAGGGCGCGCTCCTCAGGATGAGGAGATAGACCCTAGTGAGCGATCTTCGACGCGAGGTCCGCGATCGACTTCATGACCGCATCCCTCACGCCGGGATCATAGAGCGAATGTCCGGCTTCTTCCACGATGCGAAGCTCGGAACCGGGCCATACTTTCGCAAGGGCCTGTGAGGTCTGCGGCGGACAGAGCAGATCGTAGCGGCCCTGCACGATCATGCCGGGAATGCCGGTGAGCCGATGCGCGTTCCGCAACAGCTGGTCTTCGCTCATGAAGGAATTGTTGACGAAATAATGCGCCTCCATGAACGGCGTTGCCGGCAGCGTGCGCCAGACGTTCAGCGAGGCGAGGTCGAGCCGCGTTTTCGCTGCCTTGTGCTCGGACAGCGCGCGCTCGGTGTCGTGCCAGGCCCTCGCCGCAGGGCCGTGCACGGCCGGATCGGCATCGAGGATGCGGCGCCAATAGGCGTCCGCCGGTTGCTCGCGCTCGTCAGGCGGCAGAACGCTCAGGAAATCCTCGTAGAGCGCAGGATAGAACTGGGACAGGCGCAAGGTGAAGGCGGTCTCGACCTCGGCCCGCGTGCCGAGGAACGTCGCGCGCAGGGCAATGCCGGAGACGCGCTCGGGATGCGCCTCGGCGTAAGCCAGCGCCAGCGTGGCGCCCCAGGAGCCGCCGACCACCATCCATCGATCAAAGCCGAACCTTCCGCGGATCGTCTCCATGTCCGCGATCAGATGCGCGGTGGTGTTGTGCGCGCGCGAGCCCTTCGGCCTGCTGCGGCCGCAGCCGCGCTGGTCGAACAATACGGCGCAGAAACGATCAGGATCGAACAGCCGGCGATGGTCCGGCTGGCAGCCGCTGCCGGGTCCGCCGTGCAGGTAGACCGCAGGGATTCCGTCGGCGCGGCCGACGCTCTCGACGTAGAGCTCATGGCCGTCGCCGACGTCGAGCATTTCGGAAGTCAGCGGCGCAAAGGGATCGGCGCGTCGCGCCGCCGTGCCTGCGTCGGCGTCAGGTCCCATTCTCGGATTCCAGGGTGCCGCCGGCGAAATTGCGATAGAGGAAGCGGCTGGTCTCGCCCTCGGCCTCGGCTTCCGCCTGCTTGAAGATGGTCTCATGCAGCGGCGACAGCGCACAGGCGGGATCGGTGTTGGCGGCGTCCCCGGTCAGCGCAAAGGCCTGACAGCGGCAGCCGCCGAAATCGATCTCGCGGAACTCGCAGGACTTGCACGGCTCCTTCATCCAGCCGGTGCCGCGATAGCGGTTGAAGGCCTCGGAATTCTGCCAGATCCAGGCGATCGAATGATTGGAGCGCACCGACTCGAATTCGAGCCCGGTGATGCTCTCGGCGGCGTGGCAGGGCAGCACCTTGCCGGCGGGCGAGATGTTGAAGAACTGCCGGCCCCAGCCGCCCATGCATTTCTTCGGCCGCAGCGCGTAGTAATCGGGAACGACATAGTCGATCGTCAGCCGCCCCTTCAGCCGCTCGCGCGCCGCCTCGACGATTTCAGTGCACTCGTCCAGTTGCGCCACTGTCGGCATCAAGGCTGCGCGGTTCTTCAGCGCCCAGCCGTAATATTGCACGTTGGCGACCTCTAGCCGGTCGGCGTCGAGATCGAGCGACATCTGGATGATGTCAGGCAGCTGGTGCAAATTCTGCCGGTGCATCACCGCGTTGACGGTGAGCGGCAAATCGAGCTCGCGCGTCCATTTGGCGACCTCGAGCTTCTTGCGATGGCCGCCCTTGTAGCCGGCGACGCGGTCGGCGAGGCCTTCCTCGATGCCCTGGAAGGAGATCTGCACATGGCATAGCCCGGCATCGGCAAGCTCACTCAAACGCTCGCGCGTCAGCAGCACGGCCGAGGTGATCAGATTGCTGTAGAGCCCGACATCGCTGGCGTGCTTCACCAGCTCGACGAGATCCTTCCGCGCGGTCGGCTCGCCGCCGGAGAAATGCACCTGGAGCACGCCGATCTCGGCGAGCTCGCTCAAGACCTTCTTCCATTCCTCGGTGGTCAGCTCCTTGCCCGAGCGGTCCAGCTCGACCGGGTTGGAGCAATAGGGGCATTGCAGCGGGCAGCGATGCGTGATCTCGAGCAGCACCGCGAGCGGGATGCCGAAGGTCTCCGCGGTCGAGCGCTGCTTCTCCAGCACCGTCAGGCTGTCGCTGGGTGGGATGGTCACGTCGCTCATGACGTCTTCTCCCTGATCTCGGTGAGAAAGCCCTTGTCGGCGAGATCCTGCAGCATGACGATGACGTCGGCCAGGATCGCCTCGCGGGGAGCTGCGTATTTCGCCGCCAGCTGATCGGAGACGTCGCCGACGCTGCGCTTGCCGTCGCAGAGCTGCAGCACCTCGACCGCGATCTCGTCCGGGGCCAGCACGCGCTCCGGCGCCAGGATCACCCAGACCTTTCGGGTCTGGTCATATTTCAGCTTGGCATGCCGCGGCAGCACGGGGCGGCTCGCCTCGCTGACGCTGATGTGACGCGGCCCGGCCATCAATCTTCCTCTCAGCTTGCTTTGGGCACGAACGCGCCCGGCGGAATGTGGCCCTCGACATAGGCATGCTGGAGCGCGTCGAGCTGCACCCACAGCACGTTGGTCTTGAAGATCAGCGCGTTGCATACCTGTGCGCGCTGCTCCGGCGTCGTGGCGTGCCTCTTGACGTAGTCGAGCGCGAAATTGGCATCGCGCGGCGCCTGCGTCAGGCGGCGCTTGAAGTAGCTCATGGTGTCGGGATTGACGAAATCGTAGTGCTGCAGCATGCCGGCGATGCGTTCTTCGTGGATGCTCGGCGCGAACAGCTCGGTCAGCGAGGAGGCGATCGCCTCCAGCGGGCTCTTCTCACGGCAGTAATGGACATAGGCTTCCACCGCGAAGCGCGTCGCCGGCAAGATGCCTTCGGTGGATTCCACGTAGGCGGTGTCGAGGCCGAGACCCTCGGTCAGCTTGATCCAGCGCTCGATGCCGCCTTCGGCGCCGAGATCGCCGTCATGGTCCTCGATGCGGTGGCGCCATTCCAGACGGGTGACGCGGTCGCGGAAGCGCGAGATCACCACCGCGTCCTTGATCGGGATCGTGCTCTGGTAATAGTAGCGGTTGAGCGCCCAGGCCTGCACCTGGCCCTTGTTCAGCTTGCCGCCGTGGAGCAGCTTATGGAACGGATGCAGGCTGTGATAGCGGGTCGCGCCGATGTGGCGCAGCGTCGCCTCGAGCTCCTCGGCCGAGTTGAGCCTGATATCCCTGCCGATCGAGAGCGCAGTCATTCCAGTCATTGATGCCGTAGTCACAGCATGATCTCCGTTCCATCCGCCGGTATCTGCCAGCCCGCCGCTTCAGCTTGCTTGCGCTCGGGCGAGGCAGGCAGCAGCGCCGGGTTCGAGTTATTGATATGCAGAAATATCTTCCTGTCGATATCGAGATCGGCGAGGCGCGCGATCGCGCCGTCATCGCCGGACATGGCGACATGTCCCATGCTCTTGCCGGTCTTGTGGCCGAGGCCGGCCCTGATCATCTCGTCGTCCCGCCAGACGGTGCCGTCGAAGAACACCAGCGAGGCGCCGTCGATCTCGGCCTTGAGCGCGTCGGTCACGTCGGCACAGGCCGCGATGAAGTAGAAATATTTGCCGGTCGACTTGTCGGTGATCTTCAGGCCCAGCGTATCGCCGTCGCCGCTGCTCCCGCCGGGATGCGCCTTGCCTTCCAGATACCAGGCCGACTTGCCCGAGACCGCGAAGGGCAGCACCTCGAGTCCGGAACGTGCGCCGTCCGCGAGGCGCGGCTCAAAAGGTTCATTGATGCCGATCGGCTGGCGCCGCACGTGCTTCTCGTTCAACACGTTGAAGATGCTGTTGCTGGCGAGGATCGCCAGCACTTTGTCATGCGCATAGATCGTGAACGGCGAACTCTCGCGCATCGAGAGCAGGCCCGCCACCGCGTCCACTTCGCTGTTGGTCAGGATCACGCCCGCAATCGGGGTATGACGCAGCGCCCCGGGCCTGGGGTGCAGTTGCGGCGTGGCGGTCAATTGCTGACGCAGGTCGGGGGAGGCGTTGATCAGGAACCAGTTCTCGCCGTCGCCGCTGAAGGCGACCGAGGCCTGCGTCCGGTGCAATTCAGGCCCGCCTTTGCGAGCCGCCCGGCAGCCCCCGCAGCCGCAATTCCACTGGGGAACTCCGCCGCCGGCTGCGGCGCCCAGGACGACGACGCGAAGCATGATCCGTCTCCTGGAAGGGAACACGCGCGGTGGATCTCAGGCCGACGCAGATGCCGACACGGATTTTTTCCTTCGGAAACGGCTCGTGACCGAAAGATCCACCGCCGCAGAACGCGAGTTCGCCAACCGGCTTACTTGCGGGTGGCGCTCACATACATGTTGATTTCCATGCCACAGGGCACTTCGACGATCTTCGGGGCTTTCCAAGCCATTTTGGCTCTCCATTTTCGATGAATTCGGACGTATCCGCCCATTGGCTAAGTTAATGCGGGCTGGGAAGTTCGCTAGTGAAATTTTCCCGGACCTAGGTAGTAGGCCTGCGGAATTGTTGCACTGCGAAGCGAGCGCATTGCCGCAGTAGAGATCCGCAATGGACATTCGCAAAAACCGCCGATAGGTCGTGATCCCTGCCGGGATAAACGAGTTGTGAGTTAGAACGGCTTCCAATCATCTGCAGGCGACCCCATTGGATCAGGCATGCCCAGATATTTCTTCAACACCCGTATTGGCGACGAACTGATCGTGGATCCTGACGGCGAGGAACTGCGCAATCCCGACCGCGCCTGGGAGGTCGCCCGCCAGATGATCCTGGAGGTGGTGAAGTCGGAAGGCACCCAACGGGCCCTGCTCGAGGCGGTGATCGAGGTGACCGACACCGACGGCGAGGTCGTGCTGGAGTTCCCCTTCACCGAGGCGCTGCTGGACCTGCCGGACAAGTCGGCGACAAGGCATTAGCTGTCGGCATCAGACAAACGCAGCCGCGGCGGCGGTGGCCACCTCTCCCCGACGGGGAGAGGTCGGATTGCTCGGGCGCGCGATTGCGCGCCATGGCAATCCGGTTGAGGGGCCGCAGCAGACGGGGAGACCGCAACCCCTCACCCGGAACGCATCTTCGATGCGCTCCGACCTCTCCCTACGGGAGAGGTGAACCCCCCTCAACCCCCGCCAAATCCGCATGGCTTTGCTGCGTTCCCGGCGCTAAAAGACGCCGATACACGGAGCAAGCCATGCAAGATCTCTGGCGCCTGTCGGCCGCCGACCTCGCCACCCTCGTCAAATCCAGGAAAGTCTCCGCCAGGGAGGCGGCCAAGGCCGGGCTTTCCCGGCTCGATGCCGTCAATCCCCAGCTCAATGCGGTGATCGACCACCGGCCGGACGACGTGCTCAAGCAGGCCGACGCCGTCGATGCCGCCATCGCGCGAGGCGAGGACCCCGGCGTGCTCGCCGGCGTGCCCGTCACCATCAAGGCCAATGTCGACCAGGAAGGCTTTGCCACCACCAACGGCCTGAAGCTGCAGCGCGACGTGATCGCGCGCGAGGACAATCCCGTCGTCGCCAATTTCCGCAAAGCCGGCGCCATTCTGCTCGGCCGCACCAATTGCCCGGCCTTCTCCTATCGCTGGTTCACCACCAATCTGATCCACGGCGACACCAAAAACCCGCGCGATGCATCGCTGACGCCGGGCGGCTCCTCCGGCGGCGCCGGTTCCGCGGTCGCGGCCGGCATTGGCCACATCGCCCACGGCACCGACATTGCCGGCTCGATCCGCTATCCCGCCTATGCCTGCGGCGTGCACGGCCTGCGTCCGACCCTGGGCCGCATCCCCGCCTTCAACCCCGCGCTGCCGGAGCGCCCGATCGGGCCGCAGATCATGGCGGTGTCGGGTCCGTTGGCGCGCACTGTCAACGACCTCCGAATTTCGCTCGAAGCCATGGCGGCCCGCGACATCCGCGATCCCTGGTTCGTGCCGGTGCCGCTGCAAGGCCCGGCGCGGGACAAGCGCGCCGCGCTTTGCCTCAATCCCGGCGGCCTTGCCACCACACCGGAGGTGAAGGCGGCGGTGAGCGATGCCGGCAAGCGGCTGGAGCGCGCCGGTTGGACCGTCGACGTGATCGAGGATACGCCGCCGATGCGCGAGGCGGTGGAGTGGCAGATCAAGCTCTGGCTCGGCGACGGCTACGAGGCGCAGCTCGAGATGGCCGAGCGCGAGGGCGATCCCGGCGCGCTGGCGTGCCTGCGCGGCAACCGCGCCAGGGTGACGCCGATGGACCAGGCCAATTACGCCAAGGCGCTGACCCGACGCGCCACGCTGACGCGCGAGTGGATGCTGTTCTTCGAAAAGTATGCCGTGCTGCTGACGCCGGTCTCGGGCGAGCTGCCGTTCCCGGATCACCTCGACCGCAAGGACGACGAATCCTTCAAGCGGGTGTGGGAAGCGCAGCTGCCGCAGATCGCCATCCCCTTCATGGGATTGCCGGGCCTCGTGGTCTCCACCGGCCTCGTCGGCAAGGCGCCGGTCGGCGTGCACGTCGTGTCCGGCCGCTATCGCGAGGATCTCTGCCTGCTCGCGGGCGAAGCGATCGAGGCCGGCGGCGTGCCGCCGTCGCCGATCGACCCCGTGGGCTAGCGATGTCCGCCATCTACGACTTCAAGGCCAACTCGCTTGCCGGCGAGGAGGTCGCTCTGAGGCGTTTCGCGGGGCAGGTGCTGCTGATCGTCAACACCGCGAGCAAATGCGGCTTCACGCCGCAATATCGCGGCCTGGAGGATCTGCATCGCGATCTGTCGCCGCGCGGCTTCTTCGTGCTCGGCTTTCCCTGCAACCAGTTCGGTGCGCAGGAGCCGGGCCAGGCGAGCGAGATCCAGGCGTTCTGCTTGGCCAATTACGCCGTCACCTTCCCGCTGTTCGAGAAGGTGGACGTCAACGGCGCAAATGCGCACCCTCTGTATGCGTACCTGAAACGCCAACAATCGGGCCTGTTGGGCGCCTCCATCAAATGGAATTTCACCAAATTCCTGGTGGACCGTGACGGCCGCGTGGTCGCGCGCTATGCGCCGACCGCCCGGCCCGAAGCATTGCGGACTCGAATCGAAACACTGTTGTGAGCGAGACAATCATGAGCGACGAATTTCCGGACCGCCTGTCGGTCGATCCGAACAGCCCCTATTACAACGCGGATATCCTGTCGCGCGACGTCGGCATCCGCTTCAAGGGCATCGAGAAGACCAATGTCGAGGAGTACTGCATCAGCGAAGGCTGGGTCCGCGTCACCGCCGGCAACGCCAAGGACCGCCACGGCAACCCGCTGACCATCAAGGTGCACGGGCCCGTCGAGCCGTATTTCAGGGATAAGAGGTAGCTGTCGCGCGGCGCGCGCCGCGCTCTCTCCACGTCATTGCGAGCGAAGCGAAGCAATCCAGAATCTCACCGTTGAGGCAGTCTGGATTGCTTCGTCGCTTCGCTCCTCGCAATGACGAAAGTGAAAGGCCATCCCATGTCCGTCCGCATCGTCGACGTCCGCGAGATCACCAAGCCGATCTCGTCCCCGATCCGCAACGCCTATATCGACTTCACCAGGATGACGACCAGCCTCGTCGCCGTCGTCACCGATGTGGTGCGCGACGGCAAGCGCGTCGTCGGCTACGGCTTCAACTCCAACGGCCGCTACGGCCAGGGCGGCCTGATCCGCGAGCGGTTCGCCGCGCGCATCCTGGAGGCCGATCCGAGATCGTTGCTCGATGAAGCCGGCGGCAATCTCGATCCCGACAGGGTCTGGGCCGCGATGATGACCAACGAGAAGCCCGGCGGCCATGGCGAGCGCTCGGTCGCGGTCGGCACCATCGACATGGCGGTGTGGGACGCGGTGGCGAAGATCGCGGGCAAGCCGCTGTTCCGCCTGCTCGCCGAACGCCACGGCGTCACCGCCAATCCGCGCGTCTTCGTCTACGCCGCCGGCGGCTATTACTATCCGGGCAAGGGCCTGTCGATGCTGCGCGGCGAGATGCGCGGCTATCTCGATCGCGGCTACAACGTCGTGAAGATGAAGATCGGCGGTGCCGATATCGGCGAGGACCGCAAGCGCATCGAGGCCGTGCTGGAAGAGATCGGCAAGGACGCGCAGCTCGCCGTCGACGCCAACGGCCGCTTCAACTTGGAGACCGGCATCGCCTACGCCAAGATGCTGCGCGACTATCCGCTGTTCTGGTACGAGGAGGCCGGCGATCCCCTCGACTATGCGCTGCAGGCTGCGCTCGCCGAATTCTATCCCGGCCCGATGGCCACCGGCGAGAATCTCTTCAGCCATCAGGACGCCCGCAACCTGATCCGCTACGGCGGCATGCGCCCGGACCGCGACTGGCTGCAATTCGATTGCGCGCTGTCCTACGGCCTGTGCGAATACCTGCGCACGCTGCAGGTGCTGAAGACCCACGGCTGGTCCCCCAGCCGCTGCATCCCCCACGGCGGCCACCAGATGTCGCTCAACATCGCCGCAGGCTTGGGCCTCGGCGGCAACGAGAGCTATCCCGACCTGTTCCAGCCCTATGGCGGCTTTCCGGATGGCGTCCGCGTCGAGAACGGCCACATCACCATGCCGGATTTGCCGGGCATCGGCTTCGAAGGCAAATCCGATCTCTACAAGGAGATGAAGGCGCTGGCGGAGTAGCCCGACTGTCGCCACACACACCGTCATTGCGAGCGTAGCGAAGCAATCCAGGGTCGTTCTGCGGCGGCGGTCTGGATTGCTTCGTCGCTACGCTCCTCGCAATGACGATGTGGTGCGAGTCGACCGCTCCTACGACAACCGCATGTCCAGCAGCCTTCGTCCTTCGCTCTTCAGCAGCTTCTTCACCGCGCTCGACGCCACCACCTCGCCGTCATTGGCGTAAGCCTCGTGGTTCTTCTCGATGTCGTCGAGGCGGTAGAGGTAGTTGACCATCACGCCGGCGGATTCGCGCAGCCCCTTCGGCGAGAGGTCACCCAGCCAGTTGATGCGCTCGAGCCGGGCGCCGTTGCCGAGATGGAAGCGGGCGACGGAATCGATCAGCTTGCCCTTCGGCGTGCGCGCCTTGAGGAAGTAATGCGCGGCCAGCGGCTCGATCACGGCGCGGAGCAGCGACGTCGTCTCCGGGCTCTCGAACCATTTGGGATCGTCCAGGCGCTTCAGTACCTCGCGGTCCTCGTCCGACAGCGGCAGATCCTTGTCCTGCTTCACCCATGCCATGAAGCCGGGTACCGGCGACAGCGTCACGAAGGTGTCGAGCTTCGGCGTCTCGCGCCGCAGCTCCTCCACCACCTGCTTGATCAGGAAGCTGCCGAAGGAGATGCCGCCGAGGCCGCGCTGGGTGTTGGAGATCGAATAGAACACGGCGGTGCGCGCACGCTCGATCGGCAGATGCTGGCGGTCGACCGCAAGCAGCGGCGCGATCGCGCCCGGGATGGTCTCGGTCAGCGCCACCTCGACGAAGATCAGGGGCTCGTCCACCATCGCGGGGTGGAAGAAGGCGTAGCAGCGGCGGTCGACCGGATCGATGCGGCGGCGCAGATCGTCCCAGTCCGAGATCTCGTGCACGGCCTCGTAACGGATGATCTTTTCGAGGATGTTGGCCGGGGTCGACCAGTCGATCCTGCGCAGCACGAGAAACCCCCTGTTGAACCACGAAGAAAGAAGATGCGAGACGTCGCGGTCGAGCGCGGCGAGATCGGTGTGCCCGTTCATCATGTCGAGCAGATCGGCGCGCATGGCGACGAGGTCGCCGGTGCCGCCGGGCGCGCGGTTGAGCCTTCGGATCAGCTCCTGCCGCCGCGGCTCCGAGGCGAAATGCAGCGAGCTCGCGTCTTCGTCGCTCGGCGCGGCGCGCCATGTCTCGATCGCCCTGGAGAGGCGCTCCCGGTCCGGACCGAAGTCGCGCACCAGCCCTTCGAAGAAGGCGCGCCGTCCCGCCGCATCGAGCTCGCGGTAGATGTCGAGCACCTCGCGCGCGATGGCGATACCCGATGCTTCGCCCCGGCCCGACAGCAGCGCATCGCACAGCTCGAGCAACCCGTCGGCATCCCGTCCGGTGTCGGCGGATTCGCCGCGACGAAGCAGCGTGCGGCCGCGCTCGGAGATGGTGGCGAGCAGGTCGGAGAAGAAGGCATTGGCCATAGGGGCTTTCGTATCAGGTTTGTGCGTTGCGGAAGCTTACACGGGATTTGGGTGGAAGCCGATCACAATCAAGCGGAGGAATGCGGCAACTTTAGTCGGGCCGTGCGTTTGGAGAATGCGGTCATGCCGGGCGAAGGCGGGGTGATATGGGGGCGCGTCCTCGCCCCAAACACGATGTCATGCCCCGCGAAGGCGGGGCATCCAGTACGCCGCAGCCCATCTGTTTTATCACCGCCGCCGGTGGAATACTGGATTGCCCGCCTTCGCGGGCAATGACACCGAGCGAGTGGCTAACCCTTCCCCGCAAACTCCGTCGGCGTGCGTCCCGTCACCTGCCGGAACGCGGCCGAGAATGCCGGCACGCTGGCATAGCCGAGCTGGGTCGCGAGCTGCTTCACCGACACGCTGGCATCGGTCGACAGGCGCTGGATCGCCGCGGCGATCCGCGCGCGCTGGCACCAGCTCTTGAAGCTGAGCTGCGTCTCCGTCGAGAACAGCCGCGACAGCGTCCGCGCCGAGGTTCCGACCGCCCGCGCCAGCGTGTCGATGTCGTGCAGGGCGGTGGGATCGTCGAGCACGATCAGCGCGGCGCGCCGGCAGCGCACTTCGCGCGGCAGCGGCACGAACGTCGTGGAATCCTCGGCCTGGTGCAATTCCAGCATCACCAGGCGAACCAGGAGCTCGGTGCGCTCTTCCGTATTGCGCACGTCGAACAGCGCCAGGATGGCCTGGTTGAGCAGCGGCGACACCCGCACCACGAATTCCCTGGTCAGGCCGTCGTAGCGCTGCTCGCGCTTCAACCAGGCGAGATCGAAATACAGCGTGCGCATCTCGATGTCGGCAAGCAGGTCAATGGCGTGCTCGAGCCCGGCCGGGACCCATACCGCCCGGTCCGGCGGCACCAGCCAGCGCCCCCCAGGCGTCGTCACCTGCATGGTGCCCCTGGCAGCATAGATCAGCTGCGCCTCGCGGTGTAAATGCGGATCGATCCGCATGCCCCTGGGATAGTCGCGCGCGACCAGATGCACACCCGCGGGGGAGCGATGATTGCTGCGGACCTCACGCAGGACTGGCGTTTCCAAAATTGGCGTTTCAAAGACAGTCATTGGCGGCATCCCGTCATGGGGAGGACATATAACTCATTTCGGAGCAGGAGAGGATTCGGGAATGAACAGCCCCAGTCGGGTCATCAGTTTCGTCAACGCAGGCCATTTCATCGACCATTATTCGATGCTGATCTTCGCCGCCGCCGTCATCATCATGGGCCCGGCGCTCGGCATGGCCTATTCGGAACTTTTGCCCTACGCGACACCTGGCTTCGTGGCGTTCGGCGCGGGCTCGCTGCTCACCGGCTGGCTCGGCGACCGCTGGAGCCGCCGCCACATGATGCTGATCTTCTTCGTCGGCATCGGGGCGTCCATGGTCGCTGTCGGCTTCGTGCAGACCCCGGCGCAGCTCGGCGCCACGCTGCTGGCGATCGGCATCTTTGCGTCGATCTATCATCCCGTCGGCACCGCCATGATCGTGTCCTATGCCGATCGGCTCGGCCGCGAGATGGGCATCAACGGCGTCTGGGGCAATCTCGGCGTGGCGTCCTCGGCGCTCGTCACCGGCGTGATCGGCCAATATCTCGGCTGGCGCTTCGCCTTCATCATTCCCGGCGCGGTCACGATCCTGATCGGCATCGCCTTTGCGATCATGGTCGTGCACGAGGACCGCAAGGGCTCGAAACAGGCGGCGGCGCAGGCGCGGGTGGCCAGGCAGGACATGTGGCGCGTGGTGCTGTCGCTGCTGATCGTGGTGATCGCGATCTCCACGACGTTCAACGCCGTCACCGTGGCGCTGCCAAAATTGTTCGCCGAGCGTCTCGCGGACTTGACCAAGAGCCCGGCGCTGCTCGGGGCCATCGCCGCCTGCGTCTATGTATTCGGCGCGATGACGCAGTACACGATCGGCCGGCTGCTCGACCGCTATTCGCTGAAGACGGTGGCATTGCCGCTGTCCTTCATGCTGGCGCCGTTCCTGTATCTGGCCGCGAGCCTGGAGAATCTGCCGCTGATCCTGGTTTCGATCGGCATCGTCATGGGGGCGTTCGGGCAGGTCACGGTCAACGACGCCATGGTCGGCAAATACACTAGCGAGGAATGGCGCTCGCGCGCCTATGCCGTGCGTTACTTCATCGGCTTCACCGCGGCCGGCGCCTCGGTCGGCCTGGTCGCCTGGCTCTACGAGCAGGGCGGCTTCGTCACCATGCTGCACGCCTTCGCCGGCCTCTGCCTGCTCGCGATCGCAGCCGCGATCATCCTGCCGCGAGAGATCCGGACCCCCCACGCGGTGTGAGCTGCCGTGTCCCGGACAAGCTGCAGCGCTCCCGGCGATGCGAAGCATCGTCCGGTGCGCTGCTGCGCAGAGCCGGGACCCAGAGGCCGCGAGTGTCCCGTGTCGCAGGGCGCCCCGGCTCAGCAGCGCACCGCCGAAGTGGCGCTGCGCTGCGTCCGGGGCACGAGTCTCTCGACCGTCATTGCGAGCGTAGCGAAGCAATCCAGAATGTTTCCGCGGAGAGATTCTGGATTGCTTCGTCGCAAGGGCTCCTCGCAATGACGGAGGATGAGGCAGCAGCTGTGCAATTCTCTCCCATCGCTCGCGCCGTCCATCATCCCGCCCAACTCCTGTTTTGCCCGACGGCGCAAACCGCTTCGGCAAGGCCGAAATTTTCCCGAGCCTTTTCAACCCGATCCCTACTGTGCATGGGGTTGTTTTCGACTTTTTGCCCTCGTCGGCCGCCTCACGCCTCTGGAACCGGCTCCACCTGCTGCGGGTTCTATCTCCATGGCCCCGACGCCGGGGGTGAAGGGGGAAATTATCTGCATGCTCTCGCGCCTGCTCCGATCGGCCGGCCTTGTCCCGGCGGCGCTCGTCCTCACCACCATTGCGGCCGGCGCTGAAGCGGGCAAAGCGGCCGGCCCGTCCGAATTCCTGCTGGTGGCGCAGATCGTGCTGCTGATCGCGGTCGGCCGCGGCCTCGGCGAGATCATGCAGCGGATCGGCCAGCCCTCGGTGATCGGCGAATTGCTCGCCGGCATCATTCTCGGGCCGTCGCTGTTCGGCTGGATCTGGCCGGAGGCGCAAGCAGCGCTCTTCCCCAAGTCGCCCGAGCAGAAGGCGATGCTCGACGGCATCGCGCAGGTCGGCATCCTGCTGCTTTTGCTGCTCACCGGCATGGAGACCGATCTCAAGCTGGTCCGGAAGGTCGGCAGGGCCGCGGTCGCGATCTCGATCGCAGGCATCGTCGTGCCGTTTGCCTGCGGCTTCGCGCTCGGCGAGTTCCTGCCCGATGCGCTGCTGCCCAATCCGGAACAGCGCCTGGTGGCCTCGCTGTTCATGGGCACGGCGCTGTCGATCTCCTCGGTCAAGATCGTCGCGGTGGTCGTGCGCGAGATGAACTTCATGCGCCGCAATGTCGGCCAGGTCATCGTCGCGACCGCCGTCATCGACGACACCATCGGCTGGATCATCATCGCCGTCATCTTCAGCCTGGCTTCGCACGGCACGCTGGACATCGCCTCGGTGGCGAAGGCGGTGCTGGGGACGCTGCTGTTCCTCGCGGTCAGCTTCACGATCGGCCGCCGCCTGGTGTTTCAGCTGATCCGCTGGGCCAACGACAACCTCGTCAGCGCCGCGGCGGTCATCACGGTGATCCTGCTGCTGATGTGCGTGATGGCGATGATCACGCATGCCATCGGCGTCCACACCGTGCTTGGCGCCTTCGTCGCCGGCATCCTGGTCGGGGAGTCGCCGATCCTGACACGGCAGATCGACGAGCGCCTGCGCGGCCTGATCTCCAGCTTCTTCATGCCGGTGTTCTTCGGCCTTGCCGGCCTCGCCGCCGATCTCTCCGTGCTGCGCGATCCCGGTCTGCTGATGCTCACCGGCCTCCTGGTCCTGATCGCCAGCGTCGGCAAGTTCGGCGGCGCCTTCGTCGGCGGCGCATTGGGCGGCCTCAGCAAGCGGGAATCGCTGGCGCTGGCGAGCGGCATGAACGCGCGCGGCTCGACCGAGGTGATCATCGCCACCATCGGCCTGTCGATCGGCGTGCTCAGCCAGAACCTGTTCACGATGATCGTGACCATGGCGATCGTGACCACGATGGCGATGCCCCCGATGCTGCGCGCAGCGTTGGCGAGGCTGCCGATGAACAAGGAGGAGAAGGAGCGGCTGGAGCGGGAGGAATTCGAGAAGCGCGGCTTCCTCGCCAATCTCGAGCGGCCTCTGCTGGCGGTGGACGAAAGCGTCAACGCCACCTTTGCCGCCCACCTCGCGGGCCTGATCGCCGGCATGCGCGGCCTGCCGATTACCGTGCTGCACATCGGCCGAAACGCCAAGGAGCAGGAGAAGAGCCGCGAGGAGGAGAAGAGCCACGAAGCCGTGGTGAAGAAGGCGGCCGAGGTAGTGGCGGCCAGCAAGGAAGAGGACACCGGCAGCATCGATGTCGTCACCCGCGCAAGGCGTGCCGAGCTCGGCGAGACCATCATCGAGGAGGCGCGCAAGGGCTTTGATCTCCTCGTCGTCGGCATCGACAAGGTCGCCGCGACCAAGGATCGCTTCGACCGCAAGATCGAGGACATCGCCGCGACGTTCGAGGGACCGCTCGCGATCGCCGCGGCGAAGGGCAAGCACCTGAAGCAGCCGAATCCCGACGGGCTCAACATGCTCATTCCGGTCTCCGGCAGCGCCATCTCCAAGCGCGGCGCCGAGGTCGCGGTCGCGCTGGCGCAAGGAGGATCGGGCTCGCTCCGCATGATCTACGTCGCGACCACGCGCGACAAGGGCGCGCAGCGCGGCACCTCCCGCGGCCTCGGCCAGGAGGCCGGCATCCTCAAGGACGCCAGCGATCTTGCCGCCCGCTACGACGTCGACTTCACCACCACGCTGCGGGTGAACCGGGCGCCGGAAGTCGCGATCCTGCGCGAGATCGACACCACCGACGTCGATCTCGTCGTCATGGGCGTTGACCGCATCCAGGGCGACCACCTCTCCTTCGGCGGCGTCGCCGATGCCGTGCTCAGGCAGTCGAAGGTCTCGGTGCTGCTGGTGTCGAGCGGCGAGGCGCGGCCGGCTGCGGTGGAGAAGGGTTGAACTGATCGACTTATTTGCTGCGGCCGGAGCGCTTCACCTCTCCCCAGCGGGGAGAGGTCGGATTGCGCAGCAATCCGGGTGAGGGGCCGCAGTATTCGGTGCGACTGTAACCCCTCACCCGGAACGCATCTTCGATGCGCTCCGACCTCTCCCTTCGGGAGAGGTGACCCGAAGCAGCGGCTCCTAAGGCTTCAGCTCCGCCACCACCTTCGGCGCCTTCTTGCTCGCCCGCCAGTTCTCGAAGCGCTGCACCACGACGAAGAAGGCCGGCACGAACAGCACCGCGAGGCAGGTCGAGGCCAGCATGCCCGAGAACACGGTGATGCCGATCGACTTGCGCGCGCTGGCGCCGGCGCCGGTGGCGAGCACCAGCGGCACCACGCCGAGGATGAAGGCGAACGAGGTCATCAGGATCGGGCGGAAGCGCGCGCGGGCCGCTTCGATCGCGGCTTCCAGCACCGGCTTGCCGTCGCGGCCGTGCAGCTCGAGCCCGACCTCGACGATCAGGATCGCGTTCTTGGCCGACAGCGCGATCAGCAGGATCAGGCCGATCTGGCAGTAGAGATTGTTGTCAATCTTGAGCCCGGAGAGGATCAGCATCGGCCCGAGCAGCGACAGCGGCACCGCGAGGATCACCGAGATCGGCGCGTACCAGCTCTCGTACTGGCCAGCGAGCACGAGATAGACCAGCAGCATGGCAAGGCCGAACACCCAGTAGATCTGGTTCGAGACCGCCTTCTCCTGGTAGGACATCGCGGTCCATTCATAGCCGGTGCCCGGCGGCAGCGTCTTGTCCGCGATCTCCTCCATCAGCTTCAGGGATTGGCCGGAGGAGTAGCCCTGTGCCGGCAGGCCGATCACGGTCGAGGACGGATAGAGGTTGTAGAGGCTGATCAGCGATGGGCCGGTGGCCGGCGTGATCTTGGCGACGGTGCCGATCGGGATCATGTCGCCGTTGGAGTTGCGCACCATCATGTTGGCGATGTCGCGCTCGGTGACGCGGAAGGCGGGATCGGCCTGGGTGTAGACCTGGAACACGCGGCCGAACTTGTTGAACTGGTTGACATAGGACGAGCCGAGATAGGTCGACAGCGCTGCGAACACCTGATCGGTGGTGACGTGCAGCGTCTGGGTCTTGACCCGGTCGATCTCGACGTTGAACTGCGGCACCGAGGAGCGGAACGATGACTGCACGCGCTGCAGTGCGCTCTGGCTCTGGCCGTTCGCGACCACCGCCGCAGTGATGGCCTGCAGCTTGGCGAAATCGCTGTTGCCGTCGCGCAGCTCGACCTGCATCGAGAAGCCGGCGGCGTTGCCGATGCCCTGGATCGGCGGCGGCGGCAGCACGATGGTGCGCGCTTCCATGATGGTCGCGAGCTTGTCGTTGAGGCCGTAGACCAGCGAGCGCAGATCCTCGCCGGGCCCCTTGCGGGCGTCCCAATCCTTCAGGATGATGTAGGCGACCCCGGCATTGGCGAGGCTGGCGCTGTTGTCGAGCGCCGAGATGCCGGCGATGGTGATGACCTGCGCCACGCCAGGCGTGTCCTTGATGATCTCGCTGGCGCGATCGAGCACGTTCTGGGTCCGCTCCAAGGCGGCGCCGTCGGGCAGCTGGACGGCGGCGATCAGATAGCCCTGGTCCTCGATCGGCAGGAAGCCGGTCGGCACCCGCGACAGGCCGTAGCCGCTGGCGCCGATGACCAGCAGCGCGAACGCGACCGAGATCGTGGCGTGCTTGACGAGGAAAGTGATCAGCCTCGTATAGCCGCGCTCGACGCGGTCATAGACCGCGTTGAAGCCGCGGTAGAAGAAATTGCGTTGCTCCGGCGGCACCGCCGGCCGCAGCCACAGCGCGCATTGCGTCGGCTTCAAGGTCGCCGCGTTGATGGCGGACAGCAGCGCGGTCGCCGCGATTACCAGCGCGAACTGCGAGTAGATCCGTCCGGTGAGGCCGGCAAGGAAAGAGGCCGGCAGGAACACCGAGATCAGCACCAGGGTGATGCCGACGATCGGCGCGAACAGCTGGTCCATCGCCTTGATCGCGGCGTCGTGGCCGTTCATGCCCTGCTCGATGTTGTGCGCGGCGCCTTCGACCACGACGATGGCGTCGTCGACTACGATGCCGATCGCCAGCACGATCGCGAACAGCGTCGACATGTTGATGGTGAAGCCGAGCGCCGCCATCGCGGCGAAGGCGCCGATGATGGTGACGGGCACGGTGGTGGCCGGCACCAGCATCGCGCGCCAGTCCTGCAGGAACACCAGGATCACGACCAGCACCAGAAGGCCGGCCTCGATCAGCGTCATGTAGACCTCGTGCACCGAGGCCTCGACGAACTTGGTGGTGTCGAACGGCGTGTCGTATTTGATGCCTTCCGGAAACCGCTTGGCGAGCTCGGCCATCTTCTTCTCGACGGCCTTCTCAACCTGGAGCGCGTTGGCGCCGGGTGACTGGAATACGCCGATGCCGACCGCCGGCTGCTTGTTCAGCGAGAAGATCTGGCTGTAGGTCTGCGCCCCCAGCTCGACCCAGCCGACGTCGCGCACGCGCGTGACGTCGCCGCTCGAGCCCGATTTGACGATGATGTTCTCGAACTGGCCGGTGTCGTCGAGCCGTCCGTTGACGTTGAGCGTGTACTGGAACGCCTGTCCCGGCGGCGTCGGCGGCGCGCCGACCTGGCCGGCGGCGACCTGCTGGCTCTGCTGCTGGATCGCCTGGATGACGTCCTGCGGCACCAG
This sequence comes from Bradyrhizobium sp. WBOS08, assembly GCF_024585125.1. Taxonomy (NCBI): domain Bacteria; kingdom Pseudomonadati; phylum Pseudomonadota; class Alphaproteobacteria; order Hyphomicrobiales; family Nitrobacteraceae; genus Bradyrhizobium; species Bradyrhizobium sp. WBOS08. The sequence continues at coordinate 4,157,818 of NZ_CP028988.1, forward strand.
GCCACGGACCTGCAGCTTGTTGGGATCGAGCCAGACCCGCATCGAATACTGGCCGGCGCCGAACACGGTGACGTTGCCGACGCCGGGCAGGCGCGAGAGCTCGTCGCGGATGTTGATGGTGGCGTAGTTGCTCAGATAGAGGCTGTCGTAGCGCGAATCCGGCGAGGTCAGCGTCACGAACAGAAGGATCGAGGTCGACCGCTTCTGCACGGTGACGCCCTGGTTCTGCACCGCCTGCGGCAATTGCGACAGCGCGCTGGAGACGCGGTTCTGCACCAGCACCTGCGCGAAGTTGAGGTCGGTGCCGATCTTGAAGGTCACCGTCAGCGTGTAGGTGCCGTCGGAGCCGCTGTAGGACTGCATGTAGAGCATGTCCTCGACACCGTTGACCTGCTGCTCGATCGGCAGCGCCACGGTGTCGATCACGGTCTTGGCGCTGGCGCCGGGATAGCGCGTGGTGACCTGCACGGTCGGCGGCACCACGTCGGGATATTGCGCGACGGCGAGGTTGAACAGCGCGACGCCGCCGATGAGGATCATCAACAGCGCGATGACGTTCGAGAGGACCGGCCGCTCGATGAAGAATTTTGAGATCATGGCTGGCCCTTACTTGCTCGAGGCCTGCGGCTGCTCGATCTTCGTCACCTGGGGATCGATCTTCTGGCCTGGGATCACCCGCAGCAATCCCGCGATCACCACGCGATCGTCCGGCTTCAGGCCGCTTTCGATCACGCGCAGCCCGTTGTCGACCGGCCCGATCTGCACCTTGCGCTGCTCGACGACATTGTCGCCGTTGACCACCAGCAGATAGCGGCCGCCCTGGTCGCTGCCCAGCGCGGCGTCGGGGACGAGCAGAGAGCTCTTCTCCTGCTCGAACGGCACGCGGACGCGGACGAAATAGCCGGGCAGCAGCAAGCGCTTGTCGTTGGCGATGAGGCCGCGCACCGCCAGCGTGCCGGTGGATTGATTGAGCGTCGGCGAGACGTAGTCGAGATGACCTTCGTGGGGATAGCCGCTCTCGGTTTGGAGGCCGATCTGGATCGGAAATTGCTTGAGGTTGGCGGGGGTATATCCCCGGCGGGCAGCTTCTGCGCGGATGCGCAGCACGTCCTGCTCGTTGATGGTGAAGTTCACATAGATCGGGTCCATCGCGACGATGGTGGCGAGCTGGGTCGGCGAGGAGACGCCGACGAGCTCGCCGACCGAGACCATGTGGGCGCTGACGATGCCGTCGAACGGCGCCGTCACCTTGGTGTAGCCGTAATTGACCTGGGCCAGCCTGGTGTTGACTTGCGCCTGCTGCAGATTGGCCTGGGCGTTGTCGCGCGCGGACGTGGAATTGTCGAGCGTGGCTTGCGAGACCGCCTGACGCTGCACCAGCTCGGCCTGCCGCTTGTAGTCGGCGTCGGTCTGCCGCACCGAAGCCTGCGCGCCGATCTCCGCCGCCTGCGCCTGTTCGAGCTTGAGCTTGTAGGTCTCCGGCTCGATCGTGAACAGCTGGGTACCCTGTTTCACGAAAGTGCCGTCCTGGTAGTCGATCGATTGCAGGAAGCCCTGCACCCGCGCCACCAGATCGACGCTCTTGATCGGCGCGGTGTTGCCGGTGGCCTCGATGTAGCGCGTCACCGGACGCTGCACGGGCGTTGCGACGTCCACCTTGGGCGGCGGCGGGGCGACATACGCGTTCTTGTCCTCGCAGCCGGCGAGCACGGCCATGGACGCCGCAGCGGAAAGGACCCGCCCGATATGCCTCCACGCTTCATTACGGCGCGCGGGAGTGGCGGGATTCGGCGCGGTCATTCGGTAGCCCCCGATTGCTGTCTGTCGGTGCGGCAGGCTAGCAATAAACGAATGGCCGTGGAACACCATAGCCATGGCAGTCGCCGGCCTTGCCCCGCAACGAGCGATGTGGCCTTTGGCAGGTTTATCACGACAAACCGCTTTTCATCGGCGGCGCGATCGACCGGAATTGTATCAAAGGCCGCGCGAGCCAAACGGAGCGGTCGGAAAGAAGAATGAGTGAGGAGACCATGAACATGCTAGCAGACGGCTTGAAGGACGAGATCGCGCCGACCGGCAAGCTGCGGGTCGCGATCGCCATCAGCCCCGCAGGCGGCGCGTTCTGGTCGACCAGGACCGAAGCCGGCTATGCCGGCGTCCCGGTCGATCTCGGCAAGGCGATGGCCGCGCAGCTCGGCGTCCCCGTCGAATATGTCGTGCACCAGAATTCCGGGCAGATCACCGACGCTGCGTCGACAGGGACGTGGGACGTCACCTGGCTGCCCAAAGATCCCGAGCGCGAGACCAGGATGCTGTTTGGCCCGATCTATGAGGTCGCGGACGCCACCTACATCGTCAAGCCCGGCTCGGCGGTCACCAACTTCGCAACGCTGGACCGACCCGGCATCAAGGTCGCCGCCGTCAATGCCACCACGACCATGCGCGGCGCGATCGCGCATCTGAAGCATGCCAAGGTCACGGGCTATCAGACCTATGACGAGATCTTCGGCCGGCTCAGGAGCGGCGAGATCGACGCCTTCGCATTGTCGCGCGACCAGCTCAACAAGATGGCGCAGAAGATCCCGGGCACGCGCGTGCTGGACGAGACGTTCAAGAAGACCGTGACCGCCGTCGCCGTGCCGCTCGGCCACAACCGGGCGCTGGCGTTCGTCACGACGTTCATGACGGACGCGACGAGCAACGGCACCCTGCGCAGGGCCTATGACGAGAATGGCCTGAAGGATTCGCCGATCAGGACGGAGTAGCGTCCGTCAGCCTGGTTTTCCGCGATCGGGCTAAGTCCCGGTCGCAGCTGCCTCGCGCGCGTGCCACGCTGAGAGGACCGCACGTTCTTCATCGGCGGTCAGCCCGACGACCGGGCCGTCGCTGCTACGAAGCCATTGCAGCGTATCGCGCGCGGTGTCAGCCGGTGGTCGTGAGATTAGGCCGGCCTCGCAGGCCGGTGTGGTGTCGCGCGTCATGAAGCCGGCGAAGTCGCGCGGGGGCAGCCACAGCGGCAATGATCGCGGGCCCGCCCAGCGCCGCGACCGCGCGGCCGACCTGGCCGGGATGACGCGAGACGTCGACCACAGCATCGAACGTCTCGCCCGCGAGCGGCGCAAGACCGTCGGCCACATCGCGGTCGATCCGGATCAAGCGCGCGCCCGCCGCAATCGGCCCGGCAAGGCCGCGGGCGGCGCAGGTCACATCGTGATCGGCAGCGCAAGCATGGCTTGCAATCGCCCGGCCGAGAAACTGGCTGCCGCCGAGAACGAGAATGCGCATGGAATAGTCCGTGTGGTCGATGTCCGCGAGACTACAACCTGCGCTAGCAGTTGCAACCCGCCTCGCCGCGCTCTGATTGCCCGCCACGCCCGATCGCACGCGGTGGGAAGCATACGACGACAGTGACCGGAGGACGCCTCGAATAGGAACGGAGTACGGTGCGTGAGTATTGAGACGCCTGATCTCGGTCGCGCTGCTCTTTGCGGCCATCGCAGACTCGTTGCGCCCCGGCTTTCTTCTCTCGAGTTGGAGGTGATCCAAGACCGACTTCCTCTCGTTCCAATCCCCGAGGGAAGCTTTGCTATGAACCGAACGCTTGCGAAGATCTGTCAGGAAATGGCCGGCCGGGTGCTCGAACTTCAGCGCGGCCTCAACACGCCTGAGCGGCGGTTGGAATTGGCCGGTGAACTTCAGGCCACGATTGAAAAGTACCTCGCGTTCGAAAAGCGAAAGAACCGTTTTTCGGTGCGGAAAGACAGGTAGCACCGCTTCAATCAGGTTGAGTTCCGCAATGTTCGCACGTCGGCGCCGTGCTTTCATTGATTTCTTTGGGCTTTTCGTCCTGAACGTTCGAAAGCGGGAGGAACTCTCCTGGCTGAACGTCCAGCATACCCGTGTTTTCACGGTTACAGCGAAGCACCGCTCAATGGTGTCTAGTTGTTACGGCATTTCAGCCCAAGGGGACTACAGATGAAAAAAACAATGCTAGCCGGTGTCGCAATGGCGGCACTGGCGTTGAGTACCCATGCGCAGGCCGCTGATATGGCGGCAAGGCCGTACGTCAAAGCGCCGCCGCCCGCTGTGGCGTCGGTTTACGATTGGAGCGGCTTCTACATCGGCGGCAACGGCGGATGGGGCACCACCCGCAACTGCTGGGACTTTGTGAGCTTCGCAGGCGCAGCCTTTACGGCAGGCGAGGGATGTCACAACGCAGACGGTGCCGTCGCTGGCGGTCAGATCGGATATCGCTGGCAGTCGGCGTCCTGGGTGTTCGGACTGGAGGCGCAAGGGGATTGGGCCGACTTGAACGGATCGCGGGTGTCGTCGCCTGCCTTCGTGTTCGCGCCAGGTGACCTCACCATTAATTCTCAGGTGCGCGCCTTCGGTCTTTTCACGGGCCAGGTCGGATGGGCCTGGAACAACGTGCTGCTCTATGCCAAGGGCGGTGCGGCCGTGGTGGATAATCGCTACACCCACACGTTCACGGCGACCAGTGCGTTGATCAACAGCAGCAGCGATACGCGTTGGGGAGCCACCGTCGGCGCCGGTATGGAGTTCGGCTTCGCTCCCAATTGGTCGGTCGGCGTGGAGTACGATCACATTTTCCTCGATCGTCGGACTCTGAGCTTTGCGGCTGCGCCTGGAGGTGTTGCGACGACCAATAGCATCGGTCAGGACGTTGATATCGTGACGGCACGCATCAATTATCGCTTCGGCGGACCGGGCTTGACGCGTTACTGAGGACCCCGGTACGGCCGCGGATTGTCACCATTGATCCCGCGATTTGAAGAATGAAGAGAAGGACGATCGGTCACCCGGTCGCCCTTTTCACGCGAGAATGATCGTCTGGTTCGAGTTCGCACGCACCCCAATAAGAAGGGATACCGCTCGCGCGCGACCTACCGCCCCTTGATCTCCGCATACTTCGCCATCGCCTTCTCGAACTTCCGGTTGAACAGCCACATCGCGGCGAAGATCTCGCGATAGCTTGCCGAAGTTCGCGCCCGGTCGGCCTGTCCGAACGCGAAAATGCTGTTGTTGCGCAGGTACCTCATGATCCTGGGGCTGGACACCCGGTAGTTCAGGAGATCGCCCGATCTCAGCGCGGACTGCGTCGGGGTGGGAACGATCTGGATCAGTTGAAACAGCTTCATCTGGTCGATCGGGTCGGGCAGCGTCTTCGCGATGCCCGGGATCTCCCGGAACAGGTCGGCGTGCGCGTTCATCAGTCCGTTGCGCACATTGGTCCAGTGGTTGAAGCGGTGGTCGGTGCCGCGGGCGCGCGCCTCCTCCCTGTCGTCGCGCGCGCTCAAGCCCGGGTCGATCGCAGCGACGTCGCCCTTGATCTTCTCCCATTTCCGCCTGCCGTTGCGATCCTCGGAGGGGCCGGTCTGGAAGCTGCCCATGTAGGTGTTCGAGCGTCCGTTGCGGACGTTCTGCTTGCCGTTGGTCTCGGCGAAGAACAAGCCGAGGCTGATGCGTCCCGCGGCGTCGGCATGCTCGGGCGCGAGCCCCTTGGCGCGCGCGATCACTGTGGCGAGGTCGACGACGTCCCTGAACGGCGTCGGCGAGTTCTGCGCGCCCGCAGGCGGCGCCTCCATGACGTCGAACAGCCTGCTGTATTCCTCGATCAGCGGCTCGATATCGGCGTCGAAATAGGCCGGGGGAATTTCGAACTTGTTGGGCCGGCCGATCCGCGACGGCACGGCGTCGGTGAGATCCTTGTAGGTGCTGATCACGGCGACGCGCGCCAGATACAGCGCTTGTCCCGGCAGGTTCGGCAGCGGCTCCTTGGCGTCGATCTGGCGCCGCCGCTCGGCAAGGATCGATTTGAACTCGCCGAGCGCCCGGTCATAGGCGGCGACCGCCTCCGATTGCCGGGAAGTGAGTGCGCCCTTTTGCGCGAGGGCAGGGCCCATGATGAAGAAGGCAACAGCTACAAAGACTGCGAGACGTCTGAATCCCATGGCCGGTTCCCGTCGATTCGCTGGCCAGGGAGATCGTAAGCAACAGAGGTGAGGGCTGGCGAGACGCAAATCCCGCTCAGCCGGATTTCTTATGCAGCCCGATAGTCCGGCGCCGTCGCCAGGAATTTGGCATAGGCGTCCGCGTCCGGCGGCTGGAAGCGGCCGGCAAGCCCGCCACGCTTCTGGTTCTTCGCGCCGATATCGGCCATCAGCTCGTCGAAATGGCGGTAGTGATAAGGCGCGACGCACAGGCCGCCATAGACGCCGGCGGCCGGCCGCTCGACGCGCTTGAAGTGCAGCATCATCTCGATGTTGTCGCGCATCGCTTGCGCCGTCGGCTGGTTGGCGAGCTGGCCGTCGGCATAGCGCACCAGCCAGTTGGCGGCGAGGTCTGCGCAGAGCACGGTGCAGAACGAGGAGTTGAAGCCGACGAAGCCGAGCTCGGGCAGATCGGGGTTGGCGATCAGGCGATAGAGCCGGTACTGGCCGTCGGCATCGACCAGCTTCTGCCTGTAGGCCTCGGGCAGGAACGGCACGCCGAGCTTGTAGCCGATCGCGAGCACCGCGACGTCGGCGCCAATGCGTTCGCCGCCGCTCATCACGATGCTGTCGCCGTCGTAATGGTCGAAGGTGCCGAACACCGCCTTGATGCGGCCGTCGGCGACCATCGGATAGAAGCCGGGCGTTGCGATCGGCACCGAGCAATTGACGCCGTCCTCGATCCGCTCCTTCGGCACCATGTTGCAGCGGCCGAGCTTGAGCTGCGCCTTCAACAGGCTTTCCAGCCCGCGCCAATTGGCCCAGACCAGCGGCGCGGCGATGCGATGCGCCATCCGTCCCATCGCGCTCATGCCCCAGCCCGGAAACATCTCCTCCTGCGCGCGGATGTAAAGGATGCGCTTGAAGTTCACGAGCCCGCCGATGAAATAGGGGATGCGCCAGACCGGCTCGCGCATCACGATGGTGACCTCGCGGGCGCCTGACTTCACCGCGTTGACCGCGATGTCGGTCGCCGATTTCGAGCCGCCGAGCACGACGATGGGGCGGCCTTTCGCCAGCGAGGGATCGCCGTATTTGGAGGAATGCAGGATCTGGCCGCCCTGTGCGAGGAACGCGTCCTCGCCGGGGCAGTGCAGCTCACGCGGCTCGTTGAATTGCCCGGTGCAGACCGCGACGAAGTCGAAATCTTCGCTCGTCGTCGCGCCATCCTTGCTCTTCAGCGCGAGCGTCCAGCCCGGTCTGCCGTCGGCGCGCCGCGCCATGCCGGCGACCTCGGTGTCGAGGCGCAGCATGCGGTCGAGGCCAAAGCTGCTGGCGTAGTCGGCGAGATAGGCATGGACCTGCGGCCCGGTCGGCCATTCCGGATAGCCTTCCGGCATGGCGCGGTCGGTGTAGCGATAGAGCTCCTTCGGGCTCTGCGTCTGCACCTCGGGATAGGAGCGCGCCGGCTCCCAGACGCCGCCGAGATCCGAGCTGCGCTCGACGATGGCGACGTGGTGGCCGCGGGCAGAGAACGCCTTGGCGGCGGCAAGGCCGGAGACGCCGGCGCCGATCACGCAGACATGCTTGGGACTGACCATGGGTTTGCTCGCAACGTGTTTTGGGCGCAAGCGGCCACGTTCGGCCGCAAGGCGCGGCCGGCGGTGCTGCATGCAGATGAAATTGGACGGAGAGCTTTCGCCTAGTCGTTGGCCTCGGGCGGCAGGAAATCGACCTCGTGCAGCGCCGAGATGCGCACGACTTCCGCGGGGTCGGTCAGATTGTGCAGCTGCTCGAACAGCGCCTCCAGCTTCTGCATCGGCGAGACCCAGAACAGCGCGCGGCACGGCTTGTCGGACTTGTTGAAATAGCCGTGCGGGATGCCGCGCGGCATGCGCACGAGATCGCCGGCATGGGCCTTGACCCATTGTCCGTCGAGCTTGAGGTCGAGCGTGCCCTCCTGCACCAGGATGAACTCGTCCTGGGTCGGATGGATGTGCACCGGCACGAACTGACCGGGATCGCTGTTGGTCTCGAACGCGAAGGTGGAGTCGGTGACAGCCTTGGGGAAATAGACCTGGCCAAGGATATTCCAGCTCTTGCCGCCATAGCCTGTGCCGTTCGCGGTGATGCCCTTTTCGAGTGCAGTCATGGCTTGCTCCTCATGGATTCCGGCGGGGACGGAGCATCGTCCGAGGAAGGACCGCCTGTCTATCCGCTAAACGAATCCGGATGAACCTATTGCCATGCAGCACGACGAATTTGCGAGCTACGGCCCTTTTCGCCCCCACGGAACTATTATAGGCTTAAAGGAATTCCGGGCGCGAAGCATGGTCGACGATGTCCGCAGCCGAGCTGGAAATGAGCGCAACTGCTTCTGCAGCCGAACGGCTTGCGGCGTTCGCCCGTGTCACCACGGATGACGTTGACGAGGCGGCCGAACAGATCGGGCGCATCTTCTGTCCGCACTATCTGAAGCCGACACAGGCGCGCGCGGCCGGCTTCTCGGCCCGGCACAATTGCGCGGCGTTCGAGGGCTTCTCCATCAATTACGTCGCCTACGGCGGATCGGTCTGCATCGATCCCGGTTGCCTCGAGCGCTTCTTCCTGGTGCAGATTCCGCTCGCGGGCACCGCCCAGATCCGCGCTGGCATCACCGAGCTCGATGTCGCGCCGGACCGGGCGGCGTCGCTGCTGTCGCCGACCATCCCGACCCGGATGACGTGGCGCGATTGCGCGCAGGCGATCCTGCTGCTCGACCGCCGCATGGTCGAGCAACGCGCCGCGGCGCTGTCGGGCAGAGCGACCGGGGTGGTCGAGTTCGATCCCGTGATTGACCTGGAGGCGCCGTCCGGGCGCACCTTGCAGGCGAGCCTCGCCAGGCTGATGACGCTCGCCGAGCGTCTTGGTCCCTCGGGCCGGCTTTCGCCGGTGGCGATGGCGGATTGGCGCGAAGCGCTGCTCGATCATCTCCTCAATCGCCAGCGGCACGGCCTGTCGGATGCCATTGCAGCGTTTTCGGGGCAGGCCGAGCGCCTGCCGCGCGCGCTCCGCACTGCGCGCGACCACCTGGCCGACAATGCCGGCGAGCCGCTCGATCTCGCGCAACTCGCCTGCGCGGCCGGCATCGGCATTCGCGCGCTCCAGCTCGGCTTCCGCCGCCACTTCGGCGTGTCGATCTCGCAGATGCTGCTCGACATGCGCCTTGCCGGCCTCAACGCGCGGCTCGCGCGGGCCGCGCCCGATGCCTCCATCACCGACATCGCCTTCGACCTCGGCTTCACCCATCTCGGCCGCATGGCCGGCGCCTACCGCGAGAAATTCGGCGAGACGCCGTCGGCCACGCTGCGGCGAAGGATGAGCTGACTTATCGATCTTGTGACTGCGTCCCGCCGTCCTCGCGCAGGGTCGTCACCCAGATCGCGCGCGCCACCTGCTGGGTCGGGTTGTCGAACATGTGCGGCACGGTGCTCGGAAAACGAAAGAATTGTCTGCAGACAGGCGCGTCTCAGGCTTTGTGAAGTTCGATCAGTCCGGCCGTCGCCTTGCTTGCCCGTGTTGCGATGTTGACGGCACTGGGCCGATCGGTCGTCTGAAGCATTAGACCTGTCATCAGGTCGCCCCAGAGAAGTCCAAGGAAGGTATCGGCCATCGCTTCGGGATCGCCGGCAACCAGTCCGGCCGACGCAGCGTTCGCCAATATTGTTCGCAGGGCTTCGCGAATGGGCTTTCGCGCCGCGGATTCCAGAGTCTGAGCGACTTTCGGCGCGTTGACGGTTTCGGATATCGCCAGCCGGAACACGGCGACGACCATCGGGTCGGTCGTTTCTGTCAAGAGCTTCGTTCCAAACGCGGTCAGCACGCCCCTGAGCGTTTTCGTGTCGCGCAGCACCGGCAGATCGATCGGGACCTGAAGCCGCTGGGCACGCTCGGAGATGCACGCGACGAGCATCGCTTCCTTGTTGCCGAACAGCGTGTAGAGATCCCGCTTCGAGACGCGGGCGCGCGTCGCGATTTCGAGCGTGCTGGTCTGCGCGTAGCCTGCCTCCATGAAGGCCGAAAGGGCTGCACCGAGGATTCGTTTTCGGATCTCGGGCCCATCCGCTTCCTTCTCGGCCGGCTTGGTCTTGGAGGCCATCCTACACTTTCCGCTTGACTTGGTACCCGATAGTACCATATCCCTCATCACTAGGTACTTATCAGTACCAAGGTTGCTAACAGCGGTAAAGGACCATTGCGATGTCGAACACAGTTCTCGTCACCTCCGCCGCCGGTGGGCTTCAGGGAAGGACAGGCCGATATGTTGCGGAAATGCTGCTGCAGCGAAGTGTTGGCGTTCGCGCCTTTGTCCGCCTGCTCGACGAGCGGTCCGATCGCCTGAAGGAGCTGGGTGCCGACGTCTTCGTCGGCGACTTCCTCGACGCAAGATCGGTCGATGCGGCCGTCGAGGGTGTGTCGTCGATCTATTTTGCCTATCCCGTGCAGGAGGGGCTGGCGGACGCGACCGCGGGCATGGCGCTCGCCGCGCGCAGGCACGGCGTGTCTCGCCTCGTCAATCTTGTGATGTATCAATCCTCGCTCGATGCCCCGACGCCGCGGATGCGGCAGAACTATCTGTCCGAACAGGTGTTCGAGTGGGCTGGCGTCGGCCCGGCCCATGTCCGCGCCACGGTCTTCTATGAAAACGTCGCTCGTCTCGTCGCCGCGAACCTGCCTGCGAAGGGAGCGATCCGGCTCCCGCTCGGTGATCAGAACACGCGCCTTCCGCTGATCGCAGCCGAGGACGTCTCGCGCGTTGCCGTTGGCTTGCTGACAGCGTCCACAGTGCCGGCCGGGGCCGCGTATCCCCTGATCGGAAGCGTGAATTCCATCCGCGACATCGTCGAGACGTTCGCACGCGTTCTCGAAAGGGACACGCATTACGAGGAGATCACCGACGAGCAGTGGCGGAGCGAGGCTCTCGCGCGGGGCTGGAACGCGCACGCGGTCGAGCATCTCTCCTCGCTCTGGAGGTCGCTGCGTGCTGCGAGCGCAACGGCGGAGGCGGGACGCTTCAGTGCAACGGACACGATTGAGACGATCGGCGGCGCCAAGCCGAAGACGTTCGAGCAATTCGTTCGCGAACGAGCGACCGAACTTGTGCGGCCGCTATCGGCTGCAAGCGCAACGGCCTGACCGGTGGGCAGAGCTCATGAACAGACGACAACTGCTGACCGGGGCATTGGGGTCACTCGCACTGAAGGCGATGCCCGAAACTTTCTCGTCGAACGCATTCGCTGCAAATTCGGATCAAGGTGGAGAAATGAGCAAGACGACGCAACGGATCATCGCCTGCAACGGCATCCGCATCAACATCGCCGAACAGGGCGAGGGGCCGTTGGTGCTTCTGGTGCACGGCTTCCCCGAATCCTGGTATTCCTGGCGGCGCCAGATCGACGATCTCGCGGCCGCCGGCTTCCGCGTGGTCGCACCCGACATGCGCGGCTACGGCAAGAGCGACGCGCCGCAGGCAATCGATCATTACACGATCCTGCATCTCGTCGGTGACATGGTCGGCATTCTCGATGCCCTGGGCGCGCCGGACGCAGTCATCGTCGGCCATGATTGGGGCGCCAGCGTCGCCTGGCAGGCGGCGCTGACGCGGCCCGACCGGTTCAGGGCCATCGCCGCGCTGAGCGTCCCTTTCCGTCCGCGCGGCAAGACGTTGCCGACCAGCCTCATGCCACGGACCGACAGCGCACAATTCTATCAGCTCTACTTCCAGGAGCCGGGACCGGCGGAGGCCGAGTTGGGGCGCGATCCGCGTGCTACCATTCGCAACATGTTGTTCGGTGCGTCAGGAGATGGCGTCACCGCAGCGCGTGCGGCCGTCGCAGCGGGAGGATCCGCGCCGAACCTCGGCATGGTCCCGAAGGGCGGCGGACTCCTGCAAGGTCCCGGCGCACCGGCAACCTTGCCGTCCTGGATCACCGAAGCGGACATCGACTTCTACGGAGCAGAGTTCAAGCGCAGCGGCTTTCGCGGGGCGCTCAATTACTATCGCAACATCGATCGCAATTGGGAGATCACGGGTGCGTTGGCCGGCCTGCAAGTGTCGGTGCCCGCGCTGTACGTCGCCGGCGACCGCGATTTCATCGTGGGCTTTCCCGGTACCGAGCAATTGCTCGCGAACATGAAAGCTCTGGTCCCCGGCTTGCGTGGGATCAGGATGCTTCCGGGGTGCGGGCACTGGACCCAGCAGGAGCGTCCCAACGAGGTCAGCGCGGCGCTGATCGAGTTCATTCGGGCGCTGCCCAGCCGGTCGTGACGGCGCGGCCCCCGTCTCACGAATTGACGTGCACGAAATCCCGCAGCAGCGGATAGATCTCGTTGTTCCAGCGCCGGCCTGAGAACACGCCGTAATGGCCGACGCCGGCCTGCATGTGGTGGACGCGCCGATAGGCGCGCACGCCGGTGCAGAGGTCCTGGGCGGCGAGGGTCTGGCCGATCGAGCAGATGTCGTCCTTCTCGCCTTCGACCGTCATCAGCCCCATGCGGCTGACGGCCTTGGTGTTCACCGGGCGGCCGCGATGCATCAGCCTGCCCTGCGGCAACAAATGCTCCTGGAACACGTCGCGCACGGTCTCGATGTAGAACTCGGCCGGCAGATCCATCACGGCGAAATATTCGTCGTAGAAGGTCTTGATGGTCGCCGCCTTGTCCTTCTCGCCCTTGGCGATATGGTTGGCGAGGTCGAGATGCTGCTTGATATGGCGCTCGAGATTCATCGAGACGAACGCGGTGAGCTGCACGAAGCCGGGATAGACCTTGCGCAGGGCGCCGCGGCACTGCACCGGCACGTAGTTGATCAGGTTCTGCTCGAACCATTCGATCGGCTTGCTCTTGGCGAAGTCGTTGACCCGGGTCGGCTGGATCCGGGTGTCGATCGGGCCGGCCATCAGCGTCAGCGTCGCCGGGCGCGAGGGATGGTTGTCCTCGCACATGATCGCGGCGGCCGCGAGCGCCGAGACCGAGGGTTGGCAGATCGCGACCATGTGCGGGCGCGGCCCGAGCTGGCCGAGGAAATCGATCAGGTGCCCGGTGTAGTCGTCGAGCCCGAAGCGGCCTTCGCTGCGCGGAATGTCGCGCGGATTGTGCCAGTCGGTGATGTAGACGTCGTGGTCCTGCAGCAACGTCTGCACGGTGCCTCGCAACAGCGTCGCGAAATGGCCGGACATCGGCGCCACCAGCAGCATGCGCGGCTGCTCGCCGACGCCGTCTTTCTTGAAGTGCAGCAGCGAGCCGAACGGTGTCGCGTAGGCGATCTCCTCGGTGACGGCCACCTCGCGATTTCCCACCGTCACGCGCTCGATGCCGTAGGCGGGGCGGTGATAGGTCAAGGTCGAGCGTGAGATCAGCTCCAGCGCGGCCGCGAGCCGGCCAATGAGCTGATCCGACATGCCCTGCGGCACCAGATTGAGAAACTTGAGCGCGGACGAGGCCCCCGCGCGCCACGGCGCCGTCAGGTCCATGTGGTTCTGAAAGGCCTGATAATTCATCGACATCATAACTGGAACGTCCACCCGTCCCGCATTGCTATGCAATAACGACGCCAAACCGGGCGGCCGGACCGCCTGCAAAATTGGCACGTGGCTTGCTGCTCACGTCACGGCAGGCACGGGCACATCCGCGAGCCGGCGGAGAGGCGGGATCAGGGAAGGGCCATATGGCGAAGGCGACACTGACCATCAGCAGCAAGAATTATTCGTCCTGGTCGCTGCGCGGCTGGCTGCTGGCGAAATTCTCCGGGCTCGATTTCGAGGAGATCGTCACCGCGCCGGACGATCCGTCGGCGCGCGCGGAGATCCTGTTGCTGTCCTCGTCGATCCTGGTGCCGTGCCTGCGGCACGAGGGCGCCGTGGTCTGGGATACGTTGGCGATCGCCGAATATCTCAACGAGGTGATGCCGGCGGCCGGCCTGTTGCCCGATGACCGCATCCAGCGCGCCCATTGCCGCTCGATCTGCGGCGAAATCCATTCCGGCTTCACCACGCTGCGCGCCTCGCTGCCGGTGAATCTGAAGGGACGTTTTCCCGGCTTCAAGATCTGGTCGCGCGCGCAGGCCGACATCGACCGCGTCTGGTCGATCTGGCGCGACTGCCTGGAGCGGTCGGGCGGCCCCTTCCTGTTCGGCGCACAGCGCACCATGGCGGATGCGATGTACGCGCCGGTGGTGACGCGCTTCGTCACCTACGACGTCAAGCTGGAGCCGCGGCTGAAGGCCTATGCCGACACCATCATGGCGATGCCCGAGATGGCCGAATGGATCGTAGCGGCGCGGGAGGAGCCCGCCGAGATCGAGGAGCTCGAGGTTGAATATTAGGCAGGCTTGGCACGGCTTGCCTGTTTCGGGGGCGGCGGCGGTCGCGGCAGCCTGAGCGGTCTATGCCCTTGCCAGCATTAACCTTTGGCGCTTCCGCGCGGCCGAGGCCGTGCGCCGCGCCGCACAGATATTGTACGCGGTGCCCTCACTGCATCGACATCTAGCCGTGAACAGCTGCGTACACAGCCATTCGGCTGATTCGGGCGCGATTCGTTCGGGCCGCGTTCCGTTCGTTAAAGCGGAGCGCGGCGCCGTTGCATTTTGGAACAGATATGGGGCTTCAGGCGGCCCCTCGATGCTTCACGCGCGGCAGGCGCCAGCCGATCACGGTGGCTTCGACCGCGATGCCGGCCTCGTGGTTCTGCCAGCGTCCCTCGACATAGCGGCACGCGAACGGCAATTGATACGTTCCGCTGTGGTCCTCGCACAGCACTTCGAGCGCCAGGCCCGGCGGCGGTTCTCCGGCGCCGTCGAATTCCGCCAGTCGTCTATCGCGCGTTGCCATTCCGAAATTCTCCCCTAAACAAAGCCGCGGAAAGAGCGCCCACTTCCTCCGCGTGCGGATCATCGTTCCCCGTCCCAGGGAACGGCGCAAGCTCAACGCGAGAATGCGGTACGAGTGTGGTAGCCTTTACCGGCTATGCGCAACCAGCGCACATTGCCGTGATCGATCGGACGAGGAACCCTTCATGCTGCTTCGAAACGCCGGCATTTGTTTCGCGATGTTGCCGCTCGCAACGCTGGCGCATGCGCCGGTGCACGCGCAGGACGTGCCCGGCATCGAGATCTGCACCGTCGAGAAGACCATGGAGCGGCGCACCTCCTGCCTGCAGAGCAATGTCGACTTCCTGCAGAAGACGATCACCAAGCTCAATCTCGATCATCAGCAAAAGCTGGACGCCGCCAACCGCCAGATCGACGCGCTGAAGACGAACCTCGCCGGCCTGCAGAAGATGCTTCTCGACTTCCAGGCCGCCCAAGCGAAGACGGCCGAGGATCTCAAGAAGAAGCAGGACTCGCCGCCGGCCAAGGACGCGAAATAGCGCGCCGTTCACGCCACGCGGTAGCGCTCCATCACGCCGCGATCGGGCTCGTAGCCGAGCCCGGGGCCGGAGGGCACTGCGACATGGCCGGTGGCATCGGCATCGATGCGGCCGCCCCAGAGGCAGGCTTCGCGCTTGAGATGAAACATCTCGACCAGCCCGTCGTCGCGTATCGCCAGCAGATGCAGCGTCGCGAGCAGGCCGGGGCCGAAATAAGGCGAGTGCGGCACGATCTTCACCCCGAGCTGATCGGCGAGCGCGGCGACCTTCACGAATTCCGTGATGCCGCCGACCTTGGTCACCGACGGCTGGGCGTGGCTCACCGCACCCGCCTCCATCATCTGGCGGAATTGATACTCCGTGCAGGCATTCTCGCCGGCGGCAATGTCGAGCCCGCCTTCGCTGCGGACCTTGGCCAGCGCGGCAAAGTCTTCCGGCGGCCACACCGGCTCCTCCAGGAACGTCGGCCGCGCGTCGCGGCACGCCGTCGCGAACGCGATCGCCTGCGCGGCCGTGAGCGGGCAGTTCATGTCGACCATCAGCGGAATGCCGGGCCCGATCGCCTCGCGTGCGGCGAACACCGCAGGCGCCGTGGTCTCGTGCAGCTTGATCGCGCCATAGCCGAGCGCGAGCGCCTTCCTGCATTCGGCGGCGATGTCGCCGGGCGTACCGATCCGCAGCAGGCTCGCGTAAGCCGGAATCGCCGTGCGCCTGGTCTCGCCGAGCAGGCGATGCACCGGCACGCCCTCGATCTTGGCGGCAAGGTCCCACAGCGCGATGTCGAGGCCGGAGATCGCGAACATGGTGATGCCGTAGCGGCCGAACAGATGCAGATTGCGCTGGATCTGCTCCATGAATGCGGGGATGCCGGCGGCATCGGGCACCTTCAGGCCGCGGGCTTGCGGCGCGATCATCTCCTCGACCGCGCTGCGCGTGGTGCGCGGGCAGACATAGGCGAAGGCATCGCCCCAGCCGGTCAGCCCGGCATCGGTCGAGACCTCGACCAGCACCATGTCGAGCGCGGTGATTGCGGAAGCACCCTGTCGGAAGCTGGCGACACCGGCATCATAAGGAATGCGGATATGGTGTGCCCGCACATCGGTGATTTCCATGACCCGGTTCCTCTTTCTCGTGAGCGGTTTCACCGAGTGTAGCCAAGAACAGCAGGGCGTTGCCAGTAGCCTTTGCCGGACTATTCTCGTGCGAAGGACAGCAATGCCGATCAAGCAGAGCGGCAGAGACCGGCGCATCATCGCCGCGCTTCGAACGAGGGTTGAGCCGCCATGAATCCAGCGCAGCGCGCGCTCTGGTATATCGAGAGTCATCTGGCCGAGCCGATGACGCTGGACGACATCGCTGCGGTCTCGGGCGTGTCGCGGTTCCACATCGTGCGTGCGTTTGCCGCAGCGACGGGTCTTCCGGTGATCCGCTACGTGCGCGCGCGCCGGCTGACGGAGGCCGCACGCAGCCTCGCGAACGGCGCGCCCGACATCCTGTCGCTGGCGCTGGAGGCGGATTACGGCTCGCACGAAGCATTCACCCGCGCGTTCCGCGACCAGTTCGGTGTCACGCCCGAAGCGGTGAGGGCGGCAACGTGCGTCAGCCATCTCCAGCTCCAGGAGCCGATCCTGATGGATTCCACCATGCTCGACCATCTCGCCCCGCCGCGTTTCGAAACCGCAAAGGCCTTCCTCGTCGCCGGTCCCGCCGAGCGCATCGCCTGCGACAACGGCGCCATGATCCCGGGCCTGTGGCGGCGCTTCCATCAGGAAGTCGCCGACATTCCCGCACGTGTCGGCCAAGGGACTAATCAAGGGAAAGATCAAGTCGCTTACGGCGTCTGCTGCAATGGCGACGATGCCGGCAATTTCGACTACATCGCCGGCGTCGAGGTCGCCGATTTCTCCGATCTGCCGCGCCGCTTCGCCCGCATCCGCATTCCCGGGCAGCGCTATGCCGTGTTCACCCATGCCGATCATGTCGCCTCGGTCCGCCGCACCGTCAACACGATCTGGAATCAGTGGCTGCCGGCATCGGGTCTCGAGGCCGCGGATGCGCCGAATTTCGAGCGCTACGGCGCGGCGTTCGATCCCGTAACCGGCAATGGCGGCTTCGAGATCTGGGTGCCGGTGAGGGAATAGAGCTTCCGCAACGCTGGCATACCGTCCCGCTTGCTTGGCAAGCCGCGGTGACTTTGCCATAACCGCAGGCAAAGCTTGCGTGCGGAGCCGTGCCGGACATCCCGTGCAAGTCACAACAAGCCGGGAGGATCTCACGATGCCTGACGTCCGCGTTCTCGCCACCGACCTCGAATTTCCCGAAGGGCCGGTCGTGATGCCGGACGGCTCGGTGGTGCTGGTGGAAATCCGCGGCCAGCGCCTGACCCGCGTCCATCCCGACGGCCGCAAGGAGATCGTCGCGAAGATTCCCGGCGGCCCGAACGGCGCCGCGCTCGGCCCCGACGGCAAGATCTACATCTGCAACAATGGCGGCTTCTCCTGGATCCCGACCCGCAACATGATCATGCCGGGCCCGCAGCCGGACGACTATCTCGGCGGCTCGATCCAGCGGGTCGATCTGCAATCCGGCAAGATCGAGACCCTCGTGACCAAATGCGGCGCGCACGAGCTGCGCGGGCCGAACGATCTGGTGTTCGACAAGCAGGGCGGCCTGTGGTTCTCCGATCTCGGCAAGCGCCGCGCGCGCGACATGGACGTCGGCGGCATGTATTATCTCAAGCCCGGCATGACCGAACTCGTCGAGATCGTGCACGGCATCCTGCCGGCGAACGGCATCGGGCTGTCGCCGGATGAGAATACCGTCTATATCGCGGAGACGCCGACCGGCCGTCTCTGGGCCTACGAGCTTTCCGCGCCCGGCACGCTGAAGCCGCGCGATGTGATCTATCGCGGCGAGCGCGGCAAGCCGATCTGCGGCCTCGGCGGCTACCAGATGTTCGATTCGCTCGCGGTGGAGGCCGGCGGCAATGTCTGCGTCGCCACCCTCGTGTCCGGCTGCATCTCGGTGATCGCGCCCGACGGCACGCTGGTGGAGCAGGTCCCGACCGGCGACCGCGTCACCACCAACATCGCCTTCGGCGGCCCCGAGCTGAAGACCGCCTACATTACGCTGTCAGGCAAGGGCGAGCTGGTCGCCATGGACTGGCCGCGCGGCGGTTTGCCGTTGAATTTTTTGAACAAGTGAATGTATCTGGACGAAGTGTGCCAATACGTCGGTCGTCATTCCGGGATGCGTGCGTGGGCACGCAGGCCCGGAATCCATAACCCCGAACCGTGATTATGGATTCCGGGCTCGCGACTTCGTCGCGCCCCGGAATGACGGCAGTCATTATGGAGTGAGAAATGCCCTGGCCCGATCCCATCACCCTGCGCGGACAGCACGCCCGTCTGGAGCCGCTGTCGCATCAGCATCGCGAGGGGCTGGTCGAGGCCGTCAAGGACGGCGAGCTCTCGAAGCTCTGGTACACGGCGGTCCCGACGCCAGAGGGCATGGCGAAGGAGATCGACCGCCGCCTCTCCCTGCAGGCCGCGGGCTCGATGCTGCCCTTCACCGTGTTCGATGCCGCCGGCAACATTGTCGGCATGACGACCTACATGAACATCGATGCCGCCAACCGCCGCGTCGAGATCGGCTCGACCTGGTATGGCAAGAGCGCGCAGCGCGGCCCGCTCAACACGCAGTGCAAGCTGCTGCTGCTGCGCCACGCCTTCGAGGCGTTGAACTGCATCGCGGTCGAGTTCCGCACGCATTTCTTCAACCACCAGAGCCGCCGCGCCATCGAGCGTCTCGGCGCCAAGCAGGACGGCATTTTGCGCAGCCACCAGATCGCGCCGAACGGCACGCTGCGCGACACCGTGGTCTACAGCATCACCGCCGCCGAATGGCCGACGGTGCAGGCGCATCTGGAATTTCAACTCAACGACAAGCCGCGCTAGGGATCATGTCTGCTTGTCGTAACGATGTCGCCGCGAGCTCGATCACCTCTCCCATAGGGAGAGGTCGCGCCGAAGGCGCGGGTGAGGGGACCGGTCTCTCGTGGGACCTGAATCCCTCACCCGATTTGCTGCGCAAATCGACCTCTCCCGCCGGGAGAGGTGTCGGACCCCGCGGCTGCAATTCATTCAATCTCACGACACGCTAAGGGCGGCCGAGGCACCATGGACAGATTTGATTATGTGATCATCGGCGCCGGCTCCGCCGGTTGCGTGCTCACCAATAGGCTCAGCGAAGACCCCAACACCAGCGTCTGCGTGCTCGAAGCCGGGCCTTCCGACTGGCATCCCTACATCCATCTGCCGGCCGGCTTCATCAAGACCTTCCACATGAAGAGCATCAACTGGGCCTACCAGCAGGAGCCGGGGCCCTGGACCGGCGGGCGCAGCATCTATGCGCCGCGCGGCAAGACGCTGGGCGGCTCGTCCTCGATCAACGGCCACATCTACAATCGCGGCCAGCGCATGGATTTCGACACCTGGGCGCAGATGGGCAATCGCGGCTGGGGCTACGCCGACGTGCTGCCTTACTTCCGCCGGCTGGAGAGGCGCGTCGGCGAGGGCGAGGACACCTATCGCGGCCGCGAGGGCAGCCTTACCGTCACCACCATGGACTGGCGCGATCCGCTCTGCGAAGCCTTCATGGAAGGCGCGGTCTCGCTCGGCATTCCCCGCAATCCCGACTACAACGGCAAGAGCCAGGAAGGCGTCTCCTACTGCCAGCGCACCATCGAGAGGGGCCTGCGGGTCTCCGGCGCGACCGCGTTCCTGAAGCCGGCGATGAAGCGGCCGAACGTGCATGTGCACACCCATGCGCATGCGACGGAGATCATCTTCGAGGGCAAGCGCGCCGTCGGCGTCCGCTACATGAAGGGCGGTCGCGGCGGCACGCCGGTGGAGGTGCGCGCCAACAAGGAGGTGATCCTGTCCGGCGGCACCTATAATTCGCCGCAGCTGTTGCAGCTCTCCGGCATCGGCTCGCCCGACCTGCTGCAGCAGCACGGCATCGCCGTGCGCCACGCGCTGCCGGTCGGCGAGGGCCTGCAGGACCATTACGCGCCGCGCACGGTGGCGCGCGTCAAGGACATCAAGACCATCAACGAGCTTCGCCGCGGCCTCTCGCTGTGGATCGAGGCGCTGAAATGGGCGACCGCGCGCCGCGGCCTGCTCTCGCTGTCGCCGACCATGGTCTACTGCTTCTGGCACTCCGGCGAGAGCGCGGAGAGCTCCGATCTGCAGCTCACCTTCACGCCGGCAAGCTACAAGGAAGGCGTGCAGGGCCAGCTCGAGGACGAGCCCGGCATGACGGTGGCCTCCTGGCAGCAGCGCCCGGAGAGCCGCGGCTATGTCCGCATCCGCTCCTCCGATCCGTTCGCGCCGCCTGTTATCCAGACCAATTATCTCGACGCCGAGCTCGACCGCCGCGTCATCGTCGGCGGCATGAAGCTCGCGCGCCGCCTGCTGAAATCAGCGCCGCTGGCGCCCTATTACGCCTACGAGGATTTCCCCGGCCCCAACGTCAACACCGATGACGAATTCCTCAAAGCCGCGACCGAGCGCGGCACCACCACCTTCCACCCCGGCTGCACCTGCCGCATGGGCCCGGCGGATTCCACCTGGGCGGTGGTCGACGATCAGCTCCGCGTCCACGGCCTGGAGGGCCTCCGCGTCATCGACGCCTCGGTGATGCCGCGCATGATCTCGGCGAACCTCAACGCCTCCACCATGATGATCGCCGACCGTGCCTCGGATTTGATCCGTGGCAAGACGCCGATGGAAGCCGCACGGATCCCGGACGCAGCGGTGGCGTAGGAGGTTGCGGTGCCCCGGACGCAGCGCAGCGCCACTTCGGCGGTGCGCTGCAGAGCCGGGGCCCATCTATCCACGATCTCCACGTGACGTCTGGATCCCGGCTCTGCGCAGCAGCGTTGCACGCTGCAGCGCGTCCGGGACACGCGCGTTCGCTCGGAAGGCTTGCGAGTATCGTAGGGTGGGCAAAGCGAAGCGTGCCCACGCTTCTGTTGCGATGTTGTAGAGATGGTGGGCACGGCGCAAGTGCGCCTTTGCCCACCCGGCAAGCTTGCTGTGTCGTTCGGCAGTCAACCCCTTCGCGCGAAAATATTCCACTTTACCGAATTTCGGAATTGCGGCATAACCCAAAACAGCCCGGCCCGACGAAGAGGGGCGGTTCGCGAGTCGTTCGAAACGCGGGCCGGGTGGCGGTGGACGCGGCAGCGTCGGCACGAAAGGTGCAGGCAGGGCGGGTAGTCCCTGTGAGCCCGTGGCCGCGTGCAGACGAACGGCGCCGAAGTCCGGCAAAGCCTCTTGGCGAAGCCGGATGAGCTGCGTACGGCAAAACCGTGTGGTCCTGGCCGTCGTTGCTACGGTCAAGCCTTTGCGGAGATGTGCGCGAGCCCAACCGGGCAGACGGCATCGTCAATTCGCGGGGCGAGGGAGGCCAAAGGGAAAGTTCGGCTCCCGGGAGAGCACGGCATAAGCCGTCCGACCATCGCGCAGGGAAGGCCGAGTGATCGGCGACACCTGTATGCTGCTGTGCGGTTTTTCTGCGCGTGCGTTTCGCGCAGCAGACCGCGGGTGCACGTCGGCACCCGGCCTTCCCTGCGCCCTCTTCATTTTGGGGCGAGGAATGAGAGCAAAGCTCGGGTGATTCAAGCCGCGAGGCTGCGAAGGCGTGTCTGCATCTACACACTCACTGTCATCGCCCGGCTTGACCGGGCGATCCAGTATTCCAGAGGCGCTTGTAATCGAGCCGAGAAGCCGCGGCGTACTGGATTCCCCGCCTTCGCGGGGAATGACAGTGCTGATTGGAGTGACAGCGGAGCGTTCTCGCAAGCGAACGCGCGCTCACACTTCCCGTCGGCTCAAGAACGCCAGCCGCTCGAACAGATGCACGTCCTGCTCGTTCTTGAGCAGCGCGCCGTGCAGCGGGGGGATCAGCTTGCGCGGGTCGCGCTCGCGCAATTGCTCGACGCTCATGTCCTCGTTGAGCAGCAGCTTGAGCCAGTCCAAAAGCTCCGAGGTCGACGGCTTCTTCTTCAGGCCGGGCACCTCGCGCACCTCGAAGAAGATGCGCAGCGCCTCTTCCACCAGGCGCTTCTTGATGCCGGGAAAGTGCACGTCGACGATGCGGCCCATCGTGTCGGCGTCGGGGAACTTGATGTAGTGGAAGAAGCAGCGGCGCAGGAAGGCGTCCGGCAGCTCCTTCTCGTTGTTGGAGGTGATCATCATGATCGGGCGCTGCTTGGCCTTGATCGTCTCGCCGGTCTCGTAGACATGGAACTCCATGCGGTCGAGCTCGAGCAGCAAATCGTTCGGGAATTCGATGTCGGCCTTGTCGATCTCGTCGATCAGCAGCACCGGGCGCTGCTCGGCGCTGAACGCCTCCCACAGCTTGCCGCGCTTGATGTAGTTCCTGATGTCGGACACCCGCGCATCGCCGAGCTGGCTGTCGCGCAGGCGCGAGACCGCGTCATATTCGTAGAGGCCTTGCTGCGCCTTGGTGGTGGACTTGATGTGCCAGGTCAGAAGCGGCGCGTTCAGCGCCTTCGCCACTTCCTCCGCCAGCACCGTCTTGCCGGTGCCGGGCTCGCCCTTGATGAGGAGCGGGCGCTCCAGCACGATCGAGGCATTGACGGCGACCTTGAGATCGTCGGTCGCAACATAGTCCTTGGTGCCGGTAAATTTCATCGCGCGTCCTTGTTGGTCGTCGTC
The DNA here is from genome assembly GCF_024585125.1 of Bradyrhizobium sp. WBOS08. Lineage (NCBI taxonomy): Bacteria > Pseudomonadati > Pseudomonadota > Alphaproteobacteria > Hyphomicrobiales > Nitrobacteraceae > Bradyrhizobium > Bradyrhizobium sp. WBOS08. The sequence continues at coordinate 4,180,919 of NZ_CP028988.1, forward strand.
GTCAGGCAATGCCAATGTCGCTGCCTTGGTCACGACAAGCGAACGGCCGCACATGGCGGCCGTTCCTGGTTCGGTCAGGCTTTCAGACCCGTTTTATCAGCGAAAGGATGACCAGCACAATCACCGCGCCGATGGTGGCGTCCACGATCGCGCCGACCGTGCCGGTGGCGAGCTGGATGTGCAGCTGCGGCAGCACCCAGCTCGCAACCAGCGCGCCGATGATGCCGACGACGATGTTGCCGATCAGCCCAAATCCCGCCCCGTGGACAATCTTGCCCGCGAGCCAGCCTGCGATCGCGCCGATGATGAGCGCTGCGAGAATACCCATTGCATACGTCCCCAAGACAACCCCGTGAGGGCGCCAATTCTAGAGCAAAATGCGCTTGGGTCCACGCTGAATCGCCGCGCTCGCGCTTCACCTCCCGGCGATGCGAAGCGTCGTCCGGAGCAAATCGGGTGTGGGGGCGATGGGGCAGGAGAGACCGAAACTCCTCACCCGCGCCTTCGGCGCGACCTCTTCCGGTGGGAGAGGTGAAGCGGCGCCCCTTGACGTTCGCCCCCCGACGGGCAATCTGTCACCCATGTTCCTGCAATTCTTCACCTCTCTGCGCGACGCGCAGGTCCCTGTGACGCTGCGCGAATACCTCACGCTGGTGGAGGCGCTCGACGCCGACCTTGCGGACTACTCGGTCGAGAACTTCTATTACCTGTCGCGCGCCTCGCTGGTGAAGGACGAGCGCAATCTCGACAAGTTCGATCGCGTCTTCGGCACGGTGTTCAAGGGGCTGGAAAATCTCCTCGACGCCATGGAGAAGGCCGAGATCCCCGAGGAATGGCTGAAGAAGCTCGCCGAGAAATACCTGACGGAAGAAGAGAAGAAGCAGATCGAGGCCATGGGCTGGGACAAGCTCATGGAGACCTTGAAGAAGCGGCTGGAGGAGCAGAAGGGCCGGCATCAGGGCGGCTCGAAATGGATCGGCACGGCAGGCACCTCGCCGTTCGGCGCCCACGGCTACAATCCCGAAGGCGTGCGCATCGGCCAGGAGAAGAACCGCAACAACCGCGCCGTCAAGGTGTGGGACAAGCGCGAGTTCAAGGACCTCGACGGCAATGTCGAGCTCGGCATCCGCAACATCAAGGTGGCGCTGCGCCGCCTGCGCAAATTCGCCCGCACCGGCGCGCCGGACGAGCTCGACCTCGACACCACGATCCGCGAGACCGCCAATCACGGCTACCTCGACGTCCACATGCGCCCCGAGCGGCGCAATGCGGTGAAGCTGCTGGTGTTCTTCGACATCGGCGGCTCCATGGACATGCATATCGAGCAGGTCGAAGAGCTGTTCTCGGCGGCGAAGAGCGAGTTCAAGCACATGGAATATTTCTACTTCCACAATTGCCTCTATGAAGGCGTGTGGAAGCAGAACAAGCGCCGCTTCACCGACCGAACGCCGACCTGGGACGTGCTGCACAAATACCCGCACGACTACAAGATCGTGTTCGTCGGCGACGCCTCGATGAGCCCTTACGAGATCATGGTGCCCGGCGGCTCGGTCGAGCACGTCAACGAGGAGCCCGGCTCGGTCTGGCTGGACCGCATCATCCGCACCTATCCGCATGCGGTGTGGCTGAACCCGGTGCAGCAGAAGCACTGGGATTATTCGGAATCCACCACCATCATCAAGCGCATCTTCGCGGGCCGGATGTATCCGATCACGATCGAGGGGCTGGAAGCCGCGATGAAGGAATTGACGCACTGACGCTTTCCGTCGTCATTCCGGGCGCCCGAAGGGCGAAGCCGGAATCCATCGGGCCGCAGCGCATGTAGAGGAATGGATTCCGGGCTCGCGCTGCGCGCGCCCCGGAATGACAACAAGAGGGAGACATATATGCCCCAGACCATCACCCGCGGCATCAAGGCGCTGATCGACGAGGCCAATGCCGAGATCGAGACGCTCACCGCCAAGGACGCCATCGAAATCTCCAAGAACGGCGACGTCGTCATCGTCGACATCCGCGATCCCCGCGAGATCGAGCGCGACGGCCGCATCCCCGGCGCCTTTGCCTGCACCCGCGGCATGCTCGAATTCTGGATCGATCCGCAGAGCCCCTACGCCAAGCCGGTCTTCCAGGAAGACAAGAAGTTCGTGTTCCACTGCGCCGGCGGCCTGCGCTCCGCGCTCGCCGCCAAGACCGCGCAGGACATGGGCCTGAAGCCCGTCGCCCACATCGCCGGCGGCTACGCCGCCTGGCGCGATGCCGGCGGCCCGACGGAGAAGTGGGAGCCGAAGAAGAAGGGGTGAGGTGATGTTGCCGTCGCTCCAACCTCCGGTGTCATTCCCCGCGAAAGCGGGGAATCCAGTACGCGGCGGCCTCTCGGCTCAATCACAATCGCCTCGGAGTACTGGATCGCCCGGTCAAGCCGGGCGATGACAGCGGAGCGCGATCTCGCGCCCCGCGCTGCTCGCTCCGGAATGACAAGGAAGAAATTGCATGACCGCCACCGACCCCCTCGTCTCCACCGAATGGCTCGCCGCCCATATCGGCGATGCCAACGTCAAGGTCCTCGACGCCAGCTTCAAGCTGCCGGGCGTGCTGCCGCTGCCGAAGGACGATTATCTCGCCGCGCATCTGCCGGGCGCTGCGTTCTTCGACGTCGATGCAGTGTCGGACCATTCCAACCCGCTGCCGCACATGTATCCGAGCGCCGAGCAGTTCGGCCGCGATGTCGGCAATCTCGGCATCTCCAACGCCGACACCGTCGTGCTTTACGATTCCGGCGGCTGGGTCGCCGCGCCGCGCGCGTGGTGGATGTTCCTGGCATTCGGCCACGACAAGGTGCGCATTCTCAACGGCGGCCTGAAGAAATGGCGCGCCGAGGGCCGGCCCGTGGAGACCGGCGAGGTGAAGCCGAAGCCGGCGACGTTCAAGGCGAGCTTTGACGGCAAGCGCGTGCGCAGCATGCAGCAGCTGGTCGCCAATGTCGAAAGCCGTGCCGAGCAGGTGATCGACGCCCGCGCCGCCGACCGTTTCGAGGGCCGCGCGCCCGAGCCGCGTCCGGGCATCCGCTCCGGCCACATCCCGGGCGCCCGCAACGTGCCGTATAATTTGCTGTTCGACGCCGCGACCGGCACGATGAAGCCGCTCGAGGAACTGCGCGCTGCCTTCACGGGCGCCGGCGTCAAGCTCGATGCGCCGATCGTCACCAGCTGCGGCTCCGGCGTCTCCGCCGGCGTGCTGACGCTCGCGCTCTACCGCCTCGGGATCGCCGACACCGCGCTCTATGACGGCTCCTGGTCGGAATGGGGCCAGGAGGGCGGCCCGGCCATCGCGACCGGTCCGGCGTAGTGCCACGATGACGGTGCGCTCCCTCGCCCCGCTTGCGGGGAGAGGCGAAGCAAGAGCGTCACCGCGTGCGCGCGGTCGTCGTCGCGAAGGTTGGCTGCTGCTGGCCGAACGGATCGAGCTGCTGCTGCAATTGCTGAGGTGGCGGGCGCCGCACCACGCGCTGCCGCTTCTTGGCCTTCGCCTTGCGCTTGGTCGCCTTATCGTCGGCCTTGCTCTCGGGCTTGCTTTCGGCCTTGGCCTTCGCCGGCGCATCCTTCACGGCCGTCGTCGCCGGGTCGTTCAGCGCGGCCAGCTTCCCGGAAGCGACCTCGGGCGCCGAGGCGGCGGGGGCGGCATGGGCATCGACCGGTGCCGGCTCGCTGGCGGTCGCGGCGGCGGCAGGCTGGACGTCAGGCTTGGCGTCCAGCTTGGCGTCGGGAATCGACGCCGTGGCGTCGGCTGGAGTGAGCGTGTCGGCGGCAGCCGGCGCAGCGGCTTCCGTCGTCGTCTCGGCCTCGGCCGGCTCGATGGCCGCCGCTTCCGCCGCAGGCGCGGCGACCTGGGCCGGGACGTCAGCCTCGGTCAGCGCGGCGACCTCCTCCGGCTCGGGCTCGGTTGCCGGCAGTCCAATGGTCGGCACTTGGTCGCGCAACGACGGCTCGGGGGCGGCCGTGACCTCCGGCTCGGCACGGAGGATCGCGAGCACCGGCTGGGCGGGCTCGGAAGCCCGCGCGAACATCTGCTCCTGCGGGCCGTTCCGCCAGGAGGGGTTGCTGACATACTGCTGGTGGCTCGCGCGCAGCAGCGCGGCGGCGCCCAGGCCGAACACCAGGAGGGAGGTTGACAGCAGGATCGCGGCAAACAGGAAGCGAAAGCCGGGAAGCATCGAAGGATTGCGGATTTCCGCCCCGGCAGCGTGGGGTGCCAGGGCCCAAGAGCCATCTGAACGCGGTGACGGTACTGTTTGCCGCGTTCGCCGCGCGGGAATCGGAGCTCAAATCGGCGGCGAATCAGGCTGATTCGAACATACCGCAACGATTCCGACCCGTTCCGTTAAATTCGGAGCCGACATGTCGGGCAATCCGCGGCGCGATCCGATTTCCGCCCCGTGATGCAACGAGGCAACGGTAGTCTTGCGGATCACAAAACGGCAAATCCGGCTCAAATAAGCCTGATATGTCTTGAATGTGCCGCTATCTTCCGTCATCTGGCCGTTAACGGTCCGATCGGGCTTGGGGACTATACAAGAGCGATGATGATCAAACATTTTCTGACGATATGCGCTGCCGCAACGCTCGCTGCGGCCGGAACCTCGCTCGCGCAGGCTCAGAGCTATCCGGTCCAGCAGGTGCCGTCCTACGGCGCACCGTCGGAGTATCGCCCCGGCGATCGCACGCCGAATTTCGATGCGCTGGACGATGACGACGACGGGATGCCGCATGCATCGTTGCCGCCGCCCGGCCCGGCTGACGATCCGCGCTATAGCCGCCCTCTCGGCGCGCCCCCGGTCTATTCGGCAGCCCCGCCCCAGGGGCCGGTGATGTCGCCGGACGATCCGCGTTATGGCCGTCCGGCAGGCGCTCCGCCGGTCTATTCGGCCGCGCCGCCGCAGGGCCCGGTGATGTCGCCCGATGATCCCCGTTACGGCCGCCCCGCCGGTCCGCCGGCGGTGATCTACGCCGACCGTCCTCCCCAGCAGGCTCCTGCCAATGATGGCCTCCGTCCGCCGGAAGCTGTTGGCGGTCCCGCCGCGACCGGAACGGTTCAGGCCGGGCAGCCGCCCGTCGGCACCGATGGCCGCCCCGTGACCTTGGCTGCGCTACCGCCCGAGGAGCAGCCGGACGCTGCGCCGGTGCAGCTGCCGCCGAACCTGCGCCGCCAGGAGGTTTCGTTCCAGACCAAGGAGCCGGCCGGCACGCTCGTGGTCGATACGCCCAACACTTACCTCTATTACGTGCTCGGCAATGGCCGCGCGATCCGCTACGGCGTCCGCGTCGGCCGCGACGGCTTCACTTGGACCGGCGTGCAGAAGATCACCCGCAAGGCCGAGTGGCCGGATTGGCATCCGCCGACCGAGATGATCGAGCGCCAGCCCTATCTGCCGCGCTTCATGGCCGGCGGCCCCGGCAATCCGCTCGGCGCCCGCGCGATGTATCTCGGCTCGACCGTCTACCGCATCCACGGCACCAACCAGCCCTCGACCATCGGCAAGTTCGTCTCGTCGGGCTGTATCGGCATGCTGAACGAGGACGTCTCCGACCTGTTCGATCGCGTCAAGGTCGGCACCCGCGTCGTCGTGCTCCCCGGTGGCCCACCGCCGGGAACGGCGACCGCCTCGGCTGCGCCGACGCCCGGCGCTGGCACATCCGGTGCAGCTGGTCCGGCTCCGATGTCGGCCCAGGCTGGTCCGGTCCCCGGGACGCAGCCGACGGTGGTGCCGCCGCTGCCTGCCCCGGTTACCGTACGCTAAGCGCTACAAGAAATCTGATAGAGCGAAGGGCGTGCCATCGGCACGCCCTTCATCGTTTCAGGCCAGCCTACGCGGCAGCTCGCTGCCTTTGGTGAAGGCATCGACCGCCTCGACCATCTGGCCGTAATGGATGCCAAGACCATCCTTGGTGGCGTAGCCGAGATGCGGCGTCAGCACGAGGTTGTCGAGCTTGCGGAAGGGATGCTCGACCGGCAGCGGCTCGACTGAGAACACGTCGAGGCCGGCGCCTGCGATCCTGCGCTGTTGCAACGCCTCGAGCAGCGCCTGCTCGTCCACGATCGGCCCGCGGGCGGTGTTGACGAGGAACGCCGTCGGCTTCATCCGGGCCAGGTCCTCGCGGCCGACGAGACCGCGCGAGCGCTCGCTCAGCACCACATGGATGGTGACGATGTCGGCCCTGGCGAACAGCTCCTCCTTGGTGGCGTAGCCGACGCCGGCGCCCGCGCATTTCTCCGGCGTCAGGTTCGGACTCCAGGCGATCACGTTCATCCCGAACGCCTTGGCGATCCCGGCCATCTTGCTGCCGAGCTTGCCGAGCCCGACGATGCCGAGCGTCATGCCCTCGATCTCGACGCCGGCAAAGGTCTGCCAGGGCTCGCCGGCATGCATGCGCGCATTTTCGCGGCCAATGCCGCGGGTCAGCTCCAGGATCAGGCCCATGGCCAGCGGCGCGGTAGGATCGCGGGAATATTGCGTGCCGCCGACGGCGACGCCGCGCGCTTTCGCAGCTTCCATGTCGATCGCGGCGTTGCGCATGCCGGAGGTCAGGAGCAGCTTCAGCTTCGGCAGGCTCTCGAACAGGCTCTTGGGGAAAGCGGTGCGCTCGCGCATCGCGCAGATGATCTCGAAGTCGGCCAGCGCGCTGGCCGCGGCCTGCTCCGAAGCGAAGGGGTGGCTGAACACGGTGACGTCGATGCGGTCGGACAGTCTCTGCCAGTCGGCAACATCGAGCGCGAGGTTGAAATAATCGTCGAGAATTGCACAGCGCAGCCGGCTCATCAGCGTTCATCCATGGCGAGGGGTGAGGGCGCTGGACGAGCGCCATCGTCGGACCGGGCCATGGTTGCGCGCAATCGCAGCAGCGCGCAAGCCGCCTGCGTCTTCAAAAATCCAACAGCAGAGCGGCCTTAGAGGTCGCGGGGCTTCAGGCGGAACGGCGCATCCATGCCGTGCTTGGCGCGCCAGGCGGGTCCGGGGCCGCGCATGTAGTGCAATTCGGGCCGGTAGGGATTGAAGGCGGTGGCGAAGAAGCGCTTCCAGAATCCCTTGATCTCCGAGGCGAAGTCGGAGACGTGGCCGGCTTCTGCCGGAACAGGAAGAGAATGGGTCTCGATCAGAGCCATGATGCGGCCTCGCTGTGCTCCCGTTCGTTCTGAGCGGTGGCGCTGTTTCCGCGCGCGAAACCGAGCTTTCGGCCTGATTTATTAAAAGATGGTTTCAATTGTCCGGATCGGTGGCCGGATGGTGTCCGGTCCGTAATCACCCGTGGTGAACGGACGGAAAACGTTGCCCTTTTGGGACGGGGTCGCTACATCGCTGGCAAAGCAAATTTCCTCAAATCGAAGGTTTTCGGGACCGATGGCGCGCCAGTTCATCTACTTCATGCAGGGCCTGACCAAGAGCTACCCGACCCGCAAGGTGCTCGATAACATCCATCTGTCGTTCTACCCGGACGCCAAGATCGGCGTGCTCGGCGTCAACGGCTCGGGCAAGTCGACCCTGCTCAGGATCATGGCCGGCCTCGACAAGGAATACACCGGCGAGGCCTGGGTCGCCGAGGGCGCCCGCGTCGGCTATCTCGAGCAGGAGCCGCAGCTCGACCCTGCGCTCTCGGTGCGCGAGAACGTCATGCTGGGCGTCGCCAAGAAGAAGGCGATCCTCGACCGCTACAACGAGCTCGCGGTCAACTACTCGGAGGAGACCGCCGACGAGATGACCAAGCTGCAGGACGAGATCGAGGCCCAGGGCCTCTGGGATCTCGACAGCAAGGTCGACCAGGCCATGGACGCGCTGCGCTGCCCGCCCGACGATGCCGACGTCGCCAAGCTCTCGGGCGGTGAGCGCCGCCGCGTCGCGCTGTGCCGGCTGCTGCTCGATCAGCCCGAGCTCCTGTTGCTGGACGAGCCCACCAACCATCTCGACGCCGAGTCGGTGTCGTGGCTGGAAGGGCACCTGCGCAACTATCCCGGCGCGATCCTGATCGTGACCCACGACCGCTACTTCCTCGACAACGTGACGGGCTGGATCCTCGAGCTCGACCGCGGCCGCGGCATTCCCTATGAGGGCAATTACTCGTCCTGGCTGGTGCAGAAGCAGAAGCGCCTGGAGCAGGAGGGACGCGAGGACGTAGCGCACCAGAAGACGCTGGCCCGCGAGCAGGAATGGGTCGCGTCCTCGCCGAAAGCGCGCCAGGCCAAGTCCAAGGCGCGCTACCAGCGCTACGAGGAACTGCTCAAGAAGGCGAGCGAAAAGCAGACCCAGACCGCGCAGATCATCATTCCCGTCGCCGAGCGGCTCGGCGCCAACGTGGTCGATTTCGATGGGCTCAGCAAAGGCTTCGGCGATCGCCTCCTGATCGACAACCTCACGTTCAAGCTGCCGCCCGGCGGCATCGTCGGCGTGATCGGTCCGAACGGCGCCGGCAAGACCACGTTGTTCAGGATGATCACGGGTCAGGAGAAGCCGGACGCTGGGACCATCACGGTCGGCGAGACCGTGCATCTCGGCTATGTCGACCAGTCGCGCGATGCGCTCGACGGCAAGAAGACCGTGTGGGAGGAAATCTCCGGCGGCAACGAGCTGATCCTGCTCGGCAAGAAGGAAGTGAATTCGCGCGGTTATTGCTCGTCGTTCAACTTCAAGGGCGCGGACCAGCAGAAGAAGGTCGGTGCGCTCTCCGGCGGTGAACGCAATCGCGTGCATCTGGCCAAGATGTTGAAGTCCGGCGCCAACGTGCTGCTGCTCGACGAGCCGACCAACGACCTCGACGTCGACACGCTGCGCGCGCTCGAAGAGGCGCTGGAGGATTTTGCCGGCTGCGCCGTCATCATCAGCCATGATCGCTGGTTCCTCGACCGCATCGCGACCCACATCCTGGCCTTCGAAGGCGACAGCCACGTCGAATGGTTCGAGGGCAACTTCCAGGACTACGAGAAGGACAAGATGCGCCGGCTCGGCCAGGACAGCATCATCCCGCACCGCATGAAGTACAAGAAGCTGACGCGGTGACGGCGGCATGATGCGGCGGGCGCTCATCGCTGCGGTGATCGCGGTCACCTGCGGCTGGTCGACCGCCCGCGCCGCTGACGCAGCCTTCACCCAGTTCATCGCTTCGCTCTGGCCGGAGGCGCAGGCCGAAGGCGTCTCGCGCAAGACATTCGACGAGCAGATGCGCGGGCTCGAGCCGGACTACAAGCTGCCCGACCTGATCCTGCCCGGGCGCCCCGCGACGGGCGCGCCGTCGCAGGCCGAGTTCGTGCAGGTGCCGGCGGATTATGTCAGGGAATCCTCGATCGCGCGGCTGGCCGGCGAGGGGCAGCGGTTGCTGCAAAAGCATCGTGCCGTGCTGAGCGAGATCGAAAACAAGTCCGGCGTGCCGGCCACCGTGATGCTGGCGATCTGGGGCCGCGAGACCGATTATGGCCGCTACACGCTGCCTTACGATCTGGTCCGCGTGCTGGCGACCCAGGCCTATGTGGGACGGCGCAAGGATCAATACCGCACCGAGTTCATCCTGGCGCTGAAGCTCCTCGGCGAGGGCGTGGTGACGCGCAAGGACATGCGCTCGTCCTGGGCGGGCGCCACCGGGCTCACGCAGTTCCTGCCGTCCGAATTTTACAAGCACGGCGTCGATTTCGACGGCGACGGCCGCATCGACATCTGGCACTCGGTGCCGGATGCGCTGGCCTCGGCCGCGCAGCAGCTCGCCAACAAGGGCTGGCAGAGCGGCGTGCGCTGGGCCTATGAAGTGCAGGCGCCCGCGAAGGTCGATTGCACCACTGGCGTACCGGAGGTGACGAAGCCGATCGGCCAGTGGCTGCGCGAAGGCTTCGTGCCGGTGCGCGGCCAGCGCCTGAGCGCGGCGGAGCAGGCCCAGCCGGCCTCGCTGCTGCAGCCCGAGGGCATCTACGGCCCGTCATTCCTGACCACCAAGAACTACTTCGTCATCAAGGAATACAATTTCTCCGACCTCTATGTGCTGTTCGTCGGCCATCTCAGCGACCGCATGACCAGCCCGCTGCCGTTCGCAACGCCCTGGTCGGCCTCGAAGCAGTTGCGCACCAAGGATGTCGAGACCATGCAGCGCGGGCTGACGCGGATCGGGCTCTACAAGGACAAGATCGACGGCAAGGCCGGCATGCAGACGCGCGCGGCGCTGGGCGCTTATCAGAAATCGGCGGGGCTCAAGGTCGATTGCTGGCCGAGCGAGGAGGTCCTCCGCTCGATCCAGACGTCGCGCTAGCGAAGCGGCAAGAAAAAAGCCCGGCCGATGCTCTCGGCCGGGCTTCCCGATCGCGGCGCGCATGCGCCAATGCGATCAGATCAGGCAATCAGATCAGTAGCAGACGCGAACCGGACGGCTGACCCAGCCGTAGCCATCCCAATAGCGCTCACGACGCCAGTAGCAGGGCGCGGGCGGCGGGGGCTCGGCGATATAGACGGGACCGCCATAGGCCGGACGGCTCGAGGCGATCGCGCCGCCGACAATGGCGCCACCGATCAGGCCGGCCGCGATGCCGGCGCCGACGTCGCCGGCTTTCGCGGACGGCGTGGCGGTGACCAGCGAACCGGCGACCGTCGCGACCGTGAGGGCGGCAACTAAAGTCTTCTTCATGCTCAGGGCTCTCCTGGGAGATGGGTTCCTCTGGTTAGAGGCGCCCGGGTTTCAAAGGTTCACGCACACTCTGATGGAATTGGCCGTCCGGCTAGGAAGCGCGCAAATGGTCAATCCACGGTAAACGCACACGGAGCTGTGACGAGAAAAAGCGGTGTTTTTCAGGCCCCGAGATGAACAGCGCATCCGTAGTGAACCGGTGCAGCAGAAGCCGTCGCAGTGAGCCAGTTCGAGGCGGCTCAGCCACAGACCCTGACGCGGCGGATACGCCAGGCATAGCCGTCCCAGAAGCGCTGCTTCTGCCAGACGCAGCCGCCGCCATAATATCCGCGGCCATAATAACCGTCGGAGACATAGCCGGGACCCGGCGCATAATAGCGGGGCGGGTAGTAGCCGGGTTCGTAATAGCCCGGACCGGGTCCGTAATAATACGGAGAGGCCAGCGCGCCGCCGACAATGGCGCCGCCGATGATGCCCGCGGCTACGCCCACGGCGACACCGCGCTGGGCGTGAGCCGGAGTTCCGGCCGCCACGGCCAGGGTCGCGACCGCTGCGACCGCCAGGAGCAATTTCTTCATTGGCTTGACCTTTCGTACAAACACGCTGGAACCCTTTGGGGCAGAGTTCCATACTTCGCTTGAATGATCAATGAACGGCCCCTTTGCCGGGCGCGACCAATTCATGTGAACCGGGTCTGCCAGGAAGCGACGATGGGCAACGCGATGATGAACGCACTGATCGCAGCGGGGGTGGTCTCTGCGATCGGCTACGGCTGGCTGGTCCACCTCCAGAATCGCCGCCGACGCTCGCGCGCCGGAGCCGGTGGTGACGGCGGGAGCAGCAGCGAGACCTCCTCCAGCGGGACAAATGACGGCTTCTCACTGGGAAGCTGGTTTTCCGGCGACAGCACCGGGAGCACCACCGACAGCGGCAGTTGTTCCAGCAGCGACAACGGCGGCGGCGGCGGCGGGGATTGTGGAGGGGATTGTGGAGGTGGCGGCGACGGTGGTGGGGGCGGCGGCGACTAGATCCGCTCTAATCTTGATCCACCGCAACGCCGGGTTTTGAAACCCTTCTAGGCTGTCCGTGGGCCAGTTTGGAATAGCTTAAAATACCGGTTTTTCCTTTTGCATCCGGCCGGCCCGTTAAATATCGATGATGACGCATCACCGAAGGGCCTGCCGCTTCCATGATCGTTTGTTCCTGTAACGTGCTGAGCGATGACGACATCCGCGCCGCCGTCGCCGAGTCCGACGACGCCGTGCGCCATGCCAAGCAGGTCTATGGGTGCCTTGGCTGCAGCGCCGAATGCGGTCGCTGTGCGCGGACCATCAAGACCATCATCGACGAAGCCCTCGGCCCCTGCGCGCAATCCTGCTGTGCCGGCTGCCCCCACAGCCACACCGTCGCCGCCAACGACGAGACGGCCGCGCCCGCCCAGTTCGCCCTCGCGGCCTGCTGACGTCTTCCCGCCGGATCGGCAGAGCTTTCCCCGGTTGCGTCTCGGTAACCGGTTGCCCTCATCCGCAAATTGACTTAGAAACGTTCTAAATTCGGCTTAGGGCCGATTTGGAATGCAAGAGCTGGAGTGAACCATGCAGGGCGACGCAAAAGTCATCGACTATCTCAACAAGGCGCTGCGTCACGAACTGACTGCGATCAACCAGTACTGGCTGCACTACCGCTTCCTCGACAATTGGGGCCTGCTCGACATGGCCAAGGTCTGGCGCAAGGAATCCATCGAGGAGATGGAGCATGCCGACAAGCTCACCGCGCGCATCCTGTTCCTCGACGGTTTCCCGAACATGCAGGTGCTCGATCCGCTGCGCATCGGCCAGAACGTCAAGGAGATCATCGAGTGCGACCTCGCCGCCGAAATGAGCGCGCGGGCGCTCTATCAGGAAGCGGCGACCTACTGCCACGGCGCCAAGGACTACGTCACGCGCGACCTGTTCGAGAAGCTGATGAGCGACGAGGAGCACCACATCGACTTCCTCGAAACCCAGCTCGACCTGATCGGCCGCATCGGCCTCGAACTCTACACCCAGAAGCACGTCGGCGGGCTCGAGGGCGAGGGGCATTAGGCCCTGGCTCCGGCCCATCCATTCGTCATGGCCGGGCTTGACCCGGCCATCCACATGTTGCCGCGCGACTCAGACGTGGATGCCCGGGACAAGCTTGGGCATGACGGTTCGTTTGCGGAACCACGCCCCAACTACAACTGCGTTTTGTAGAGTTCTTCCACGCTCTCCTGGCTGGCCGGTTCGCCGAGGCCGGTCTGGTCGTGAATGACCGTGACGATGCTCGGCATCACCGAGCGCTGCACCTTGTCCGACGACCATAGCTTCGAGCGCATCAGCGCCTTGCCGCAGTGGAAATAGACTTCGCTGACGGCGACGTTCAGCACCGCGCGCGGCGGCTTGCCGAACTCGATCATGGACGCGAGCAGGTCCGGATCGGCCGAGAGCGTGCCGCGTCCGCCGACGCGCAGCGTCTCGTCGATGCCGGGAACGAAGAACAACAGCTGCACGAAGCCCGAGCCCTCGACGACGTTGCGAAAACTGTCGATCCGATTGTTGCCGGAGCGGTCGGGCATCAACAGCTGGTTGGGACCGGCGACGTGGACGAAGCCGATGCCCCCGCCGCGCGGCGAGGCGTCGACGCTGCCGTCGGCTCCCGACGTCGCGAGCACGCAGAACGGCGACATCTCGATGAACTTCTTCGCATGCGCGTCGATCGCGGGACGCGCTTTCGCGATCACGCGCGGGCTCGGCTTGGCATAGATGGTGGCGAGGTCTTCGGCGCAAAGATGGGTCAACGGCGTGCCTCCGCATCGGATTGGCGGCAACCTACCCGATCGGGCCGTTGCCAGCCAATGGAATCGATCAAGGCGCGCTAAACCGCATCCGCCGGCACGAAGCAGCTGATGATGATGGCGCCGCGGTGGTGGACGTACCACACGACGGCCTGGCCGACCGGATTGCCCTGATCGCGGATCACCGCGCGCCCGGGCACCTCCATCCATTGTCCTTCGATCGGCACCCAATAGACGCCGCCGCGCACGTCGTACTCGGTACGATGGCCGTCGGAGATGTCGCAGCAGGGCACGCCGTTCGGCGCGATGACGCTCTTGAACCAAGCGCGGATGTCGGGCGGAACATGGTCGTATTGACCGTTGTCGCGCGCGAATGCGGCGCTCGTCAGCGCCGTCATCGCGGCCAGCCAAACGCACAATGCGAGGCTGCGCATGCGGTCCTCCTCGTCGCGTGTCGTGCGATCGGCGCAATGGTCTCGCGCGTCGATTCGCATCGTTGGCGCGATTAAGCCCGAGCTCCCCGCGCATTGCATGCTCAAATAATATGCGGCGCCGACGCGTCGCACATGATGCGTTGCAAAATCAGCGGCGCGCCGATTCCATGGTTTGCTGGGGCGTGCTCTCCAGCCATTGCCTGATCTGCTCGCGGTAGAACTTCGCATTGCCGGTGGTGCCGTGGCCGCGCGTCTCGGCGCTGGCGGGGATCAGGTACAGCTTGCCGTTCTTGACCCGCTTCATGGCCGCGTCGGTGATGCCGGTCTCGGGCGGATTGCGCTCGTCGTCGGCGGAATTGATCAGGAGCAGCGCCGCTTCAATGGCCTCCAGCTTCTCGCCCGCATTGTAGTCGTGTGAGGACTCCCACTGGTAGACGAAGTCGTTGGCATCCGCCGTGATAGGCGTCGCGAGCCGGTCGTCGACCATCTTGTCGGCCTTGGCCGCGGTCGGCGCCTGCGCTTGATAGGCGAGCGTGCCGCCGATGCTGGCGATGCCGTAGGCCGTGACGGCGTACTTCATCATGCGCGGCTGGCTGGTGTAGTTGCCGCCATTGTAGTCGGGATCGTTGCGGATGGTGTCGAGCATGATCCGCCGCATCATCCAGTTGCGCGAGGCCATCTCGGTCGGCTGCGAGGCCATCGGAATCAGCGCGTCCATCGCCTTCGGATATTTCTCGCCCCACAGCCAGGTGTGCATGCCGCCCATCGAATTGCCGATGACGAGCCGCAAATGCTTGACGCCGAGGCCCTCCGTCACCAGCCGGTACTGCGCCTCGACCATGTCGTCGTAATTGTATTTCGGAAACCTCGTCTTCATGCCGTCGGACGGCTTCGACGATTTGCCGTGGCCGATGCTGTCTGGAAGGATGATGTAGTACTTGGCGGTGTCGAGCGGTTGCCCAGGGCCGAACAGCTCGCCGCCGAAGGAAGGTCCCAGCATGCCGGTGCCCGAGCCGCCCGTGCCGTGCAGCACCAGCACCGGCTGGCCTGAGGGCTCGCCGACCGTGGTGTAATGCAGCTTCAGCTCAGGCATGACCTCGCCGGTGTGGAACTTGAAATCCTTGGCGATCCAGTCGCCCTGCCTGGGGGCGGGGCGATCGGCGGCCGTCGCCGACATCGAAAAGGACAACAGGACGGTCGATAGCGCGGCGCAAAGCACCTTCATGTATCTCATGTCTCTCTCCCCGTTGCGGCTCGTCGTCAGCGGCCGCGTTGCGATGGAACTTAGCAGAAATGCGGGGAAGGATGTAGGATTTCGGCTGCGCCGATCGTCTTCATGGAAACATCCGGAGAGAGGCCTGCATGTGCCGCAACATCAAGACGCTGTTCAACTTCGAGCCGCCGGCCACGGAGGACGAGATCCATGCCAGCGCACTGCAATTCGTGCGAAAATTGTCCGGCTTCAACAAGCCGTCGCAGGCCAATGAGGCGGCGTTCGACCGTGCGGTGGCGGAAGTCTCGGAGGCCGCGCGAAGATTGCTGAGCTCGCTGCACACCCATGCGCCGGCGCGCGACCGCGAGGTCGAGGCGGAGCGGGCCAGGGAGCGCTCGCGGCTGCGCTTCAGCTAAAGCAAGATCCGGAAACGGCGCAGCGCCGGCCACTCCTTCCGTGATCTGGCTCACGGTATGGGCGGCCCGGCCTTGCCATGATGTCCGCCGTGGGTTTTTGACAGCCCGGGAGCACGATCATGAGCCGCCCCCTTCTTCCTCTGAAAGCAGGTGCCATCGTTCTCACGCTGTTATGGACGGCGTGGATGATGTGGTGGAGCGGCTCGTTCTCGAGCGCCCAGGTGATCATCCTTGCCCTGTGCGGCGCGGCGGTCGGCTATCTCTGGTATCGCGCCATGCGCTGGCAGTTCGAGCGCATGGGCTTGCTGCCGCACAAGGACGATGCGTCCGGCGCGTCCTGATCGGCCCGTGTCCCGGACGCGGAGCGCTGCTTCGCCGCGCGCTAGTCCTGATAGGCCGGCACCTCGATGCCGGATGCGGCATAGAGCTTGATCTTGTTGCGCAGCGTGCGCACCGACAGGCCGAGCACGCGTGAGGCGCGGGTGCGGTTGCCGTCGCAGCGCGCCAGCGTCTGCAGCACGAGCTCGCGTTCGACCTCGTCGACGGTGGCGCCGATCAGAAGTGGAACGATCTGGTTGGGGGCAAGAAATTGGGCGCCCGGTTCGGACGCAGCGACGTGAACAGTGGTCATCGATACACTCCCCGATCAACGCCCGCTTCCATCGTTGGAAGCGGATCGAGAACAAACGACCCCCAAGCCGTAGATCTACGGTGATCGGGTTTGGTTAATGAAAGGTTAATTGCGGGGCGCCGCACCAGATGACCTCAGGAATGCCGCGAAGCCGCCGCGATTGGCGGCGGCTTCGCGATGAATCCGGTCATACCGTCCGATAGCCGCCGTCCACCATCACGATCGTTCCGGTGACATAGGCCGACAGGTCCGAGGCGAGGAAGAGCGCGGGCCCGACGATATCCTCGGGCTTGCCGGTGCGTGCCAGCGGGGTGTGGTCGACGAAGGCCTGCACCAGCGCCGGATTGGTCGCGCGCACGTTGGCGTTGATGTTGGTCTCGATGAAGCCCGGTCCGATCGCGTTGACGCGCACGCCCTCCTTGCCGAGCTCGACCGCGAGCGCCTTGGTGAAGCCGAGCACGCCGTGCTTCGAGGTGGTGTAGGCCGCCGAGCTCGGCGTGCGCAGATGCACGAAGGACTGGATCGAGCCGATGTTGACGATGCGGCCCTTGCTGGCGCGCAAGGGAGCGAGGAAGGCCTGCGTCACGTTGAAGACGCCGTTGAGGTTGAGCGAGATGATGTCGTTCCAGTCCTTCGCCACCGTCTCGGTCTCGGCGGTGAAGGCGTTGCGGCGGGTGATGCCGGCATTGTTGACGAGGATCGAGACTTGCCCGACCTTGTCGGCGACTTGGCTAGCCAGCGCGAAGCAATCCTCGCGCCGGGTGACGTCCAGCGCAAAGCTCTCGGCCTTGCCGCCCGAATTCCGGATCTCCTGCGCGGCCTCCGCAGCGGTGTCGGCATTGACGTCGAGCAGCACCACCTGGGCGCCCTCGCGCGCATAGCCGGCGGCGATCGCGCGGCCGATGCCGGAACCGGCGCCCGTGACGACGGCGATGTGGTTTGCGAGCAAGGCCATGACCTATTCCTCCCGATTTCGTTTCGAAGTTTCACGAAACGCTAACTCGAAATTAAGGGGCCGGAAACGGCAGCCTTGGCATACTGATCGTGATTGCTAAACGTTGCGCGCATGATGGAACGGCTCGACTCCCGGCTGGACTCTTGGAAACTCGCCCTCGAACGGCTGCGGTCGGCGCCATCCGCCGACTTCGCCGAGGCGGGCCGGCTCGTGGCCGAGATCGCGCGGTCGAGCGTCGACGTCACGCTGCGCCAGGCGGCAGAGCAGGCGCTTCCGGTGCTGCGCCAGGCGGCAGGCAACGACGATCACGGCGTGACGCTGGCGGCGCAGCGCCGCCTCGGCGTGGTGCTCGAGGTCGTCCATGATCTGACCGCGCCGCGCTTCGGCCGCCGCAATGCCATGCCGAAGAAGCTCTCCCGCGAGGATCACGCCCGCCAGATGCTCGGCCTGCCGCTCGCGGTGCAGCTGACCTGCGAGGACATCAACCAGGCCTATCGCCGCGCGGCCAAGGGCATGCATCCCGACCGGGGCGGCAGCGCGCAAGGCTTCATCGACCTCGCCGCCGCGCGCGATCTCCTGATCCATCCCGGCGCGCACAAGGACGCGTGAGCGGGCTTGGCGATGTCTCGTAGGGTGGGCAAAGGCGCGATGCGCCGTGCCCACCATCTCTCTCGGTCTCAAAAAGATACGTGGGCACGCTTCCGCCTTCGCTCTTCGAGCTACGGCGGACAAGTCGCTTTGCCCACCCTGTACCCTTCTAGCGTTCGGAGGCCAGTCAGTTGGTGTAAGCTGGTCGGCCGGGCCGATCCGCCGGGAGCCGCCTTGCCCACCTGTGCCTTGAGCACCGACGTAGGACCCGCGCCACACCGGCTCGCAAAAGCATAGGCAGCACAGCCATACCCGACATCCGATACCGATGTCCTGACATCAACGGGACCGGCGCTCACCCCACTTTGATGTCAAATGCCCAAATGGCTCACAGGCTCTACGAGAGCTCGCTAACCCGCCAGCACCTTCGCGATCGCCCGCAGGTCCTGCCACGCCAATCGCTTATAGGACGGCGAGCGCAACAGATAGGCCGGATGGAACGTCGGCAGCGCCCGGATGGTGCGCGCGCCCGTCTCGTAGTCGAACCAGCGCCCGCGGGTGCGCATGATGCCCTCGCGCGTTCCCAGCAGCGTCTGGGTCGAGGGGTTGCCGAGCGTCACCAGCACGTCCGGATTCACCAGCTCGATCTGGCGCTGGATGAAGGGCAGGCAGATCTGCGTCTCCTGCGGCGTCGGCGTGCGGTTGCCGGGCGGCCGCCACGGAATCACGTTGGCGATGTAGGCGGTGCTGCGGTTGAGGCCGATGGCGCCGATCATCAGATCGAGCAGCTTGCCGCTGCGCCCGACGAAGGGCAGGCCCTCGATGTCCTCGTCGCGGCCCGGCGCCTCGCCGACGAACATGATGCGTGCCTGCGGATTGCCGTCGGCGAACACCAGCCGCGTCGCGGTGTGCTTCAGCGCGCAGCCCTCGAAGTTCTGCATCAGCTCGCGCAGCGCTTCCAGCGTCGGCGCGGTGCGCGCGGCCTCGCGCGCGGAGGCGATGGCGATGTCGGGAGCCGGCGCGGCCTCGCCGCGCATCACCGCCGGCGCGGCGAGCGGCCGCGGCACCTCGATCGCAGGTGCGATGCGCGGGGCCGCCGGGGGAGCATCCAATTCCGCCAGGCGGTCGATCGGTTCCTCGGCGAGCGCGCAGTCGACACCGGCCTCCAGATAGAAGGCAAGAAGCTCTCGGGCGGTGGGTGCGGGTTCGGGGATCATGGAAAGTCAGACTTTTATATCAGTTTGGGGCGCCTTGCATCCCAGCGAAATGCATTTCCGCTGTTGTCCTGCCCGGAAAAATCGGAAACAAGAGGGCGCAAACGACCGAGGACCGTCTCGAGGGCTGAGATCAGATGAGCACCGAAGAACTTCCCCCGCGCGAATCCATGGAATTCGACGTCGTCATCGTCGGCGCCGGCCCCTCGGGCCTGGCGGCCGCGATCCGGTTGAAGCAGCTCAACGCCGACCTCAACGTCGTCGTGGTGGAGAAGGGCTCCGAGGTCGGCGCGCATATTCTCTCCGGTGCTGTGATCGATCCGGCCGGGCTCGACAAGCTGCTCCCGGACTGGCGCGAGGATTCCGACTGCCCGCTCAAGACTCAGGTCAAGGACGACCGTTTCTACTGGATGACGGGCGCCGGCGCGATCAAGCTGCCGAACTTCCTGATGCCGCCGCTCATGAACAACCATCACTGCTATATCGGCTCGCTCGGCAATGTCTGCCGCTGGCTGGCGCGCAGGGCCGAGGCGCTCGGCGTCGAGATTTATCCGGGCTTTGCCGCGGCCGAGGTGCTCTACGACGAGGCGGGCAACGTCAAGGGTATCGCCACCGGCGACATGGGCATCGGCCGCGACGGCAAGCCGAAGGACTCCTTCACCCGCGGCATGGAATTGCTCGGCAAGTACACGCTGTTCGCGGAAGGCGCCCGCGGCAGCCTGACCAAGCAGCTCATCAACAAGTTCGCGCTGGACGCCAACAGCGAGCCGCCGAAATTCGGCATCGGCCTCAAGGAAGTCTGGCAGATTGACCCCGCCAAGCATCAGAAGGGCCTGATCCAGCATTCCTTCGGCTGGCCGCTCGACATGAAGACCGGCGGCGGCTCGTTCCTCTATCATTACGACGAGAATCTCGTGGCCGTCGGCTTCGTCGTTCACCTCAACTACGACGATCCCTATCTCTCGCCGTTCGACGAGTTTCAGCGCTTCAAGACCCATCCCTCGATCCGTGGCACTTTCGAAGGCGCCAAGCGGCTCGCTTACGGCGCGCGCGCCATCACCGAGGGCGGTTATCAGTCGGTGCCGAAGCTCAGCTTCCCAGGCGGCGCGCTGATCGGCTGCGCGGCCGGTTTCGTCAACGTGCCGCGCATCAAGGGCGTGCACAATGCCATGGGCACCGGCATGCTCGCGGCCGAGCATGCCGCAGCCGCGCTTGCCGCCGATCGGGCCAATGACGAGCTCGTCGAATACGAGAACGCCTGGCGGTCCTCCTCGGTCGGCAAGGACCTCTTCCTGGTCCGCAACGTCAAGCCGCTGTGGTCGAAGTTCGGCACGGTGATCGGCGTCGCGCTCGGCGGTTTCGACATGTGGTGCAACACGCTGTTCGGCGCTTCGCTGTTCGGCACCCAGTCACACGTCAAGCATGACCGCGCCACGCTCGATCCGGCCAAGCAGCACGCGCCCAGGAACTACCCGAAGCCCGACGGGAAGATCTCCTTCGACAAGCTGTCCTCGGTGTTCCTGTCCAACACCAACCATGAGGAGGACCAGCCGGTCCATCTCAAGGTGACCGACATGAACCTGCAGAAGACCTCCGAGCACGACGTCTTCGCCGGTCCCTCGAATCGCTATTGCCCCGCCGGCGTCTATGAGTGGATCGAGGAGGGATCGGGTCCGCGTTTCCAGATCAACGCCCAGAACTGCGTCCACTGCAAAACCTGCGACGTGAAGGATCCCAACGGCAACATCACCTGGGTTCCCCCGGAGGGCGGCGGCGGCCCGAATTACGAGGCGATGTAAGGTAGGTCATTGCCAGGGATCTGCCGCACGTTCGCGTGAGGAGCCGGCTGCGGCCACCCGCCGCGGCCACGATAAGGCCATAGTGGCGGCGTCTTGGGGCGCTGTTGGCGGATTTACTTGCCGATTTGGCCCGCGTGGCGGGGATCGCCGGGTCCGAATCCTTGCGGCGAAGCGCCAAAAGCGGCATTGTCGGCCCAACAATTCCGGGTCCGGATGCCTCCGGCAGCGTCCGCATGCGATATGGCCATTGCTGCAAACCCAGGCACTACCAACTCAAGGCGAGCCCTGATGTTTTCAAATCGTTTCAACCGCTGGACTGTTGCCGCCATTGCCCTCGTGGGCACAGCGATCGCGGCCGTCCCCGGCAGGGTGCTGGCGCAGACGCCGGACCATCCCTCCGACACGGCGGCGCAGTTTCCGACCCGAAACGACCTGAAGTCGCTGACGGGTGCCGGCAGCTATCTTGCCGCCCGTCACGCCAGCGTCGAGCGCGACGCGGCCTCCGCCGCCGCATTCTACCGTTCGGCCCTGCGCACCGATCCGAAGAACAACGAGCTGCTCGACCGCGCCTTCATCTCGTCGGTCGCCGACGGTGACATCGACGAAGCGGTCAAGCTCGCCGAGCGCATCCTCACCATCGACAAGACCAACCGCGTCGCGCGTCTCGTCGTCGGCGTCCACGATCTCAAGGTGAAGAAGTACGCGGCCGCGCAGACCAACATCAGCCAGTCGATCCGCGGTCCGATCACCGACCTCGTCGCCACGCTGCTGTCGGGGTGGGCCGCCTATGGCGCCGGCGATGCCAAGGGCGGCGTCGCCACCATCGACAAGCTGGCAGGTCCCGAATGGTATCCGCTGTTCAAGGACCTTCACGCCGGCATGATCCTCGAACTCTCCGGCAAGGAGAAGGACGCCGGCACCCGCTTCGAGCGCGCCTACAAGCTCGACGATTCCATGCTGCGCGTGACCGAGGCCTATGCGCGCTGGCTGTCGCGCAACAACAAGGACTCGGCTGCCGCGACCAACGTCTATCAGGCCTTCGACAAGAAGCTCGCGCGCCATCCGCTGATCCAGGAAGGCCTGCGCGAGACCAGGGCCGGCAAGAAGATGCCGCCGCTGGTCGATTCCGCGCAGGCCGGCGCCGCCGAAGCCCTCTACGGCATCGGCGCCACGCTGACCCGCCGCGGCGGCGAGGATCTGGCGCTGGTCTATCTCCAGCTTTCGCTCTACCTGCAGCCGACGCACCCGCTGGCGCTGCTCTCGCTCGCCGATCTCTATGAATCGGTGAAGCGGCCGAAGATGGCGATCAAGGTCTATGAGCGCGTGCCCGCGACCTCCCCGCTCAAGCGCAACGCGCAGATCCAGCTCGCCATTGATCTCGATTCCGCCGACCGCACCGAGGAGGCGATCAAGATCCTCAAGGGCGTCACCGCGGAGGATGCCAAGGATCTCGAAGCCATCATGGCGCTCGGCAACATCGAGCGCGGCCGCAAGCGGTTCAGCGACTGCGGCGCAACCTATTCGCGAGGCATCGATGCCCTGACGCCCGGCAACGACAAGGCCAACAGCGTCTGGTACTATTATCGCGGCATCTGCGAGGAGCGCTCCAAGCAGTGGGCCAAGGCCGAAGCCGACATGAAGAAGGCGCTCGAGCTGCAGCCCGACCAGCCGCACGTCCTCAACTATCTCGGCTATTCCTGGATCGACCAGGGCATCAACCTCGACGAAGGCATGAAGATGATCAAGCGTGCCGTCGAGCAGCGCCCCGACGACGGCTATATCGTCGATTCCCTCGGCTGGGCTTATTACCGCATCGGCAATTACGAGGAGGCGGTGAAGAACCTCGAGCGCGCGATCGACCTCAAGCCCGAGGATCCCACCATCAACGATCACCTTGGCGATGCCTATTGGCGGGTCGGGCGCACGCTCGAAGCCAAATTCCAGTGGTCGCACGCGCGCGACCTCAAGCCCGAGCCGGAAGAGCTTCCGAAGATCGAGGCCAAGATCGCCAATGGTCTCGCCGACGACAATTCAAACTCTTCGGCCGCGCAGGCGGACAAGAAGAAGGACGACGGCAGGGGCGGCTGAGGTTTTGTTGGGGGCGTGTCGCCGATGCCGGCGTTGATCGAACAAGGACGGGCGAAGGTCAATCTGAGCCTTCGCGTGGTGGGCCGTCGTGCCGATGGCTATCATGATCTCGAAAGCGTGGTCGCGTTCGCCGACTGCGCCGACCGGCTCACGCTGGAGCCGGGGGGCGAGCTGAAGCTCACCACCACCGGGCCGCTGGCCGCGGCCTGCGGCGATACCGCCGACAATCTCGTGCTCAAGGCCGCCAGGCTGCTCGCCGAAGCGGTGCCGGGCCTGAAGCTCGGCGCGTTTGCGCTCGACAAGGTGCTGCCGGTGGCCGCCGGCATCGGCGGCGGCTCGGCCGACGCCGCCGCGGCGCTACGACTGCTCGCGCGTCTCAACGATCTCTCGCTCGACGATCCCAGGCTGCAGAAGGTCGCGCTTGCGACCGGCGCCGACGTGCCGGTGTGCCTCGTCTCGCGCGCCTGCGACATGACCGGCGTCGGCGAGCAGCTGCTGCCGCTGAGCCTGCCGAGCATGCCCTGCGTCATGGTCAATCCGCGCGTGCCCGTCGCCACTAAGGACGTGTTTCAGGAGCTCGGCCTGCGCAACGGTGAGTTGCTGGTCGGCGTCACCGACGTCATCCGTGCTCCGGCCTGGCCGGACGAGGGCGGATCGACGGCCGATTGGGTCGCAGTGCTCGAACGCGTTCCCAACGATCTCGAAGCGCCTGCGCTGCGCATCCAGCCGGTGATCGGCGAGGTGCTGGAGGCCTTGCGCGGCACCGCCGGCGTCCAGCTCGCCCGCATGTCCGGCTCGGGCGCGACGTGCTTTGCGATCTTTGGCGCGGCAAACGAAGCGCATGCCGCCGCCGAAAGGATTCGTCGCGATCACCCCGGCTGGTGGGTGCATGCGGGGACGTTGAGCTAGGTCTCTCCGCGGAGACGGTGCTGTAGGGTGGGCAAAGGCGCGACAGCGCCGTGCCCACGAACTTTCAGATACTGCGACGATGCGTGGGCACGCTTCGCTTTGCCCACCCTACGCCAGTCGAGCTAACCGCTGTCTTCTTCAGCCAGCCCGAGAAACCGCCTGATCTCGCCCAGCACCTCCTGGGGCTTGTCGTGCTGCAGCCAATGGCCCGCGCCGGCGATGGTCTCGACCCGCGCCTCCCGGAAATAGCGCTCCAGGCCTGCGGCCCTGGCGCCGGCGAGAAAGCTTTCGCCGGCGTTGAGCAGCAAGGTCGGGCAGGCGATGCGCGACCACAGCGCGAGATGATCGTCCGGCCAGAGCCGGTGCGGCGCCGATACGCGCTGATACGGATCGAACTTCCAGCTGTAGCTGCCGTCCTCATTCTGCCGCGCGCCGTGGGTGGCGAGATGCAGCGCGAGGTCGCGGGCGAGGCGCTTGTTGTGAAGCATCATCTGCGCCGCTGCGTCTTCGAGGGTCGTATAGCGGCGCGGCGTGCGCTCGTGCAGGCTGTCGAGCTGGCCGACCCATTTGCCGATGCGCTCATGCGCCGGCGGTTTCGGCGCGTCCGGCAGCATGGTCACGCCGTCGAGCACGACAAGCTTTGCGACCTGTTCGGGGAACGATCCTGAAAAGATCAGGCTCACCATGCCGCCCATCGAATGGCCGATCAGGGTGACCCGAGGCGCAGCGATGACGCGGACGAGCTGGGTGAGATCGTAGACATATTCGGTCAGGGCGTAGCTGCCGCCTCGGGTCCAGTCGGAATCGCCGTGGCCGCGCAGGTCCGGTGCGATCACGTGGAAATGGCGTTGCAACGACCGGGCGATGACGTCCCAGCTCCGGCAATGATCGCGGCCGCCATGAACCAGGATGAGGGGCGGCGCACTCTCATTGCCCCAATCGGCGTAATGCAGCCGCAGACCGTGCGATTCATAGAAGCGGCTCTGCGGAATGCTAACCATTTGCCGGCCGCCGCGCCAATGCCAGCGACAGGCCGAGACCCGCGATGAAGACGCCGGAGCCCTGGGCGAGACGCCGCATCAGATGCGGCCGTCCGATCAGCTGCGTACGGGTTGCGGAGGCCATCAGCACCACGACGATGTCGGCCAACGTGTTCAACGCCACCGAGATCGCACCCAACATGATGAACTGCAGCGTGGGGCTCGATCCCGCGGGATCGATGAATTGCGGAATGAAGGCGAGAAAGAACGCCGCGGTCTTCGGATTCAGCGCCTCGACCAGCACGTCGTCGCGGAACGCGCGATCGTCGCCGGCAGCTTCACTCTCGAGCGACAATACGTAGCTGGCGCTCCGAAACGTCTTGATGCCGAGCCAGACCAGATACAGCGCACCGACGAATTTGACGGCGGCGAACAATTCGGCGCTGGCGAGGATGATTGCGGAGATGCCGAGGCTGCCCGCCACCACATGAACCAGCCCGCCCAGCGCGGTGCCCGCGGTCGATGCAAAGCCGCTGGCGCGCCCATCGGACAAGGTCCGTGCCGCGACGTAGAAGATGCCGGGACCGGGCACGGCGGCGATGAGACAGGCTGCGGCCAGGAACAGCCAGATGTTGGTTTCAATCATCCTGTTTTCGTAGCGCAGCGGACCGCGATTGCAAGTCTTCAGGTTCGAAGAGCCCTCGTTTAATCCATGCGGCGGAAGATCACGCTGGCATTCACCCCGCCGAAGCCAAAGCCGTTGGAGATGGCATGCTGCATCGGCATCGGCCGCGCGGTGCCGGCGACGATGTCGATGCCATCGGCGCCCGCATCGGGGTCTTCGAGATTGAGCGTCGGCGGCGCGATCTGGTCGCGCAAGGCGAGCACGGTGAAGATCGC
The DNA here is from genome assembly GCF_024585125.1 of Bradyrhizobium sp. WBOS08. Classification (NCBI taxonomy): domain Bacteria; kingdom Pseudomonadati; phylum Pseudomonadota; class Alphaproteobacteria; order Hyphomicrobiales; family Nitrobacteraceae; genus Bradyrhizobium; species Bradyrhizobium sp. WBOS08. The sequence goes on from NZ_CP028988.1 coordinate 4,206,510, forward strand.
TTCCAGGCCACCGGCGGCGCCGAGCAGATGACCGGTGGCCGATTTGGTCGCGCTGACGGCAATGCCGCGGTTGCGGCCGAACAGTGCGGCGATCGCGCCGAGCTCGCTCTCGTCGCCGGCGGGCGTCGAGGTCGCGTGCGCATTCAGGTGCTGCAGGTCCGTGGGCGCTAGCCTTGCCTGCCGCAGCGCGATCTCCATGGCGCGGCGGGCGCCCTCGCCATCGGGCGGACCTGATGTCATGTGGTAAGCGTCCGCCGTCGTGCCGTAGCCGACGATCTCCGCGATCGGCCTCGCGCCGCGCGCAAGCGCATGCTCGAGCGCCTCGATCACCAGGATGCCGGCGCCTTCGCCCATCACGAAACCGTCGCGCCTTCGGTCGAACGGGCGCGAGGCACGCGCGGGCTCGTCGTTGAAGCCGCTCGACAGCGCGCGGGCCGCGGCAAAGCCGCCGAGGCTGACGATGTCGATGCAGGCCTCCGCGCCGCCGCAGATCGCGACATCGGCCTCGCCCAATCGGATCATGCGCGCGGCATCGCCGATCGCCTGCACGCCGGCGGCGCAGGCGGTGACCGGCGTGCCCAGCGGACCCTTGTAGCCGTATTTGATCGAGACGTGGCCGGCGGCGAGGTTGGCCAGGAAGGAGGGGATCGTGAACGGCGACAGCCGGCGCGCGCCGCGCTGCTCGGTGATGCGCACCGCCTCCGCCATCGCCGGGAAGCCGCCGACGCCGGAGCCGATGATCGTCGCGGTGCGCTCCAGCGCGCCTGCGTCCTGCGGCATCCATTTCGCCTGCGCCACGGCTTCTGCCGTGGCGAGCAGCGCGAACAGGATGAAGCGGTCCATCTTGCGCTGGTCTTTTAGCGCGGCAGCTTGCGCGGGATCGAAGCCGCCTTCTGCATCGTCGACCATGTCAGGCACGAGCCCGGCAATGCGTGCCGGCAGCACCTGCGCCCATTCGGGCAGCGGGCGCAAACCGCTTTGGCCGGCGAGCAGCCGGCGCCAGGACAGCTCGACGCTGCAAGCCAGCGGCGACACCGCGCCCATTCCCGTCACGACGATACGACGCATGTCAGTCTCCAGCCGGCGCGACAGCCGGGTTCATGGCCTTGAGCGAAGCGAGCCGTGTGCGCATCCCGCGGCTGGCGCGGGGCCCTGCGATCACGACCGCATTGGCGAGCGTGATGGGCCGCATGTCGGCGACGTCGACCACGACCGGATCAAGCGGGCGACGGTCGTTGCGGTTCGCCAGCACGATGGATTCGCCTTTCGGCGCGAGGTGCCTGTTGCCCCAGGCCAGCAGCGCCACGATCACGGGAAAGAAGTCCCGCGCCTTGTCCGTCAGCACATATTCGTAACGCGGCGGCCGCTCATGATAGCGGCGGCGGACGAACATGCCCGATGCGGTGAGATGGGCGAGGCGCCGCGACAGGATGTTCGGCGCGATGCCAAGGCTCTGCGCGAATTCGTCGAATTTCGTCACGCCCTGGAACGCATCCCGCAGGATCAGGATGCTCCACCACTCGCCGACCGTCTCCACGGCACGGCCGACCGGGCATTCCTGGATGGAGGGGGATTTTGGCTGCATGGGCGGAAGCTAGGCAAGTAGCTTGCAAAATGCAAGTCACTAGACAGGCTGGGCCGAGGCTGCGCCGCTCTCGTGCCCGGACGCAGCGCAGCGCTTCCCCGGCGATGCGAAGCATCGTCCGGTGCAGCGCTGCGCTGCAGAGCCGGGGCCATGTTGCCGATCACTGGGTGTCGCGTGGGTCCCGGCTCTGCGCAGCAGCCTTTCACGCTGTCGCGCGTCCGGGACACGAGAAGGAGCGGTGCTGGTGCATCTTGCTCCGTCATTGCGAGCGTAGCGAAGCAATCCAGGCTGTTTCCGCGGCGGCAGTCTGGATTGCTTCGCTATGCTCGCAATGACGATGTTGATGCAGCGCGCTGCAGTCCATCACCGTCACCCTGAGGCGGCCGCTTCTTCGGCGGCCCTCGCAGGGCGACAGCCCGGCTGCAGCTCGGGCGTGCATCCTTCGAGGCGCGAGCGACGCGATGCAATGCATCGCGTCGCTCGCGCCTCAGGATGACGGGTCAACAATTGTGCCGCGATGATATGTGCCGCGATGATAGGAGCTCTAGCCGCCTAGTGCGACCGTGCCAGGCAGAACGCCACAACCTGCTCCAGCGCGCTCTTCATCGGCGAGGACGGGAACAGCGCGAGCGCGTCCACCGCCATGGCGCCGTAGTGCTGGGCGCGGCTCAGCGTGTCTTCCAGCGCGCGGTGCTTGTTCATCAATCCGATGGCGTGATCGAGATCGGAATCGCCGATCTCGCCGCGCTCCAGCGCCCGGATCCAGAAGGCGCGCTCGGTGTCGTTGCCGCGGCGGAAGGCGAGCACGACGGGCAGGGTGATCTTGCCCTCGCGGAAATCGTCGCCGGTGTTCTTGCCGAGCTTGGCGCTCTTGCCGCCATAGTCGAGCACGTCGTCGACGAGCTGGAAGGCGATGCCGAGATTCATGCCGACCGAGCGGCAGGCGGTCTGCTCGGCCTTCGGGCGGTTGGCGATGACCGGGCCGACCTCGCAGGCGGCGGCGAACAGCTCGGCGGTCTTGCCGCGGATCACGGCGAGATATTCGTCCTCGGTGGTCGCGGTGTTCTTGGCGACGGCGAGCTGCATCACCTCGCCCTCGGCGATGGTGGCGGCCGCCGCGGAGAGGATGTCGAGCGCGCGGAGCGAGCCGACCTCGACCATCATGCGGAAGGCCTGGCCGAGCAGGAAGTCGCCGACCAGGACGCTGGCCTCGTTGCCCCAGAGCATGCGCGCCGACAGCTTGCCGCGGCGCATCTCGCTCTCGTCCACGACGTCGTCGTGCAGCAGCGTGGCGGTATGCATGAACTCGACGGAGGCTGCGAGCTTGATGTGGCCGTCGCCGGTGTAGCCGGCGAGGTTGGCCATGGCGAGCGTCAGCATCGGCCGCAGCCGCTTGCCCCCGGACGAGATCAGATGGTTGGCGACCTCCGGGATCATGGTCACGTCGGAGCCGGTCCGCGACAGGATCGTGGCGTTGACGCGCTCCATGTCAGGGGCGACAAGGGCAACGAGCTGTTCGATCGACGCGCCGGGAGTTTCGAAAGGTACGATGACGGCCACGCCGGTCTCCAATATTTGCCCCGGAAGGGCTATTCTGACGGAAAGACAATAGAAACTGGCGGCGGGTGCGGCAAGTGCCGTGGAACCATTGACATTTGCCGCTGCCCCGTTTTCAGGCAGGAGACCTGGGATTTGCGTGAACTGGTTCGGACCAACGACATGGTGCTGGTGTCGGCGATCGGCGCGCTGCTCGACGGCGCCAATATCCATCATCTGGTGCTCGACCAGAACATGAGCATCATCGAGGGCTCGCTCGGAATCCTGCCACGGCGCATCCTCGTCCATGAGGACGATGTCCAGGAGGCAAGGGAACTCCTCACCCAAGCCGGCCTCAGCCACGAACTGCGCGGCGATGAGTGAGGCTGCAGATGTTACCGAGGACGCCTTTCTCGGCGGCCGGTTACGCCTGAGGCAGAAGCGGTCCGGCCATCGCGCCGGGCATGACGCCATCCTGCTCGCGGCGGCAACCGAGGCGCGCAGCGGAGACCGCGTGGTCGATTTCGGAGCCGGCGTCGGGACGGCCGGGCTGGCGCTCGCCAGCCGCGTCCCCGGTCTCGCCCTCAGCCTGGTCGAGATCGATCCGGAGCTGGCCGGGCTCGCGCGCGGCAACGCGGCGGCGAATGCGATTGCCGCCGAGACGATCGTGCTCGACGTCACTTCCGGCGCCGAGGCCTTTGCCGCGAATGGGCTGCCGCCGGACAGCGTCGACGTGGTGCTGATGAATCCGCCGTTCAACGATCCGGCCCGGCATCGCGGCTCGCCGGATCAGGCGCGTCACATCGCGCATGTGGCGACGGAGGAGACTCTGCATGCGTGGGTGCATGCAGCGCGGCGCATCCTCCGATCGAACGGTGTGCTGACGTTGATCTGGCGTGCGGACGGCATTGCCGACGTTCTGGCGGCATTGTCGCGCGGCTTCGGCAGCCTCGCGATCCTGCCGGTTCACGGCGAGGCGGGGCGGCCCGCGATCCGCGTGCTGGTGCGCGCGGTCAAAGGTGGCCGGGCCCCGACGCGATTGCTGCCGGGCCTCATGCTCAACGACGAGACGCGCGTATCAAACAGCGGGATGACGGAGATTTTGGAGGGGAGAGCGGCCTTGCCGCTGGTGGAACCTTGAGGGCTTATCGCGGAAGCGATTCCGATCGCTGCTCGTGCGGAGAGGTCAGGCGGATCGCCATGAACAGCGCGCCGATCAGCAGCATCAGAAGATAGATTTTCATGGTGTTCTCCGCCGCCTCATTGCAGCCTCCCAAGGGAAAATCTGCAAAACACGTTCCAGGCACTTCCAATGACAGTCGCGTGATAAAAAATGGTTAATCAGAGGTAACGGCATGGCCGAACAAGTGAACGATCGTGAGAGTTCCGGCCTGGCCGACAAGCTCATGCAATATCTGCCGGCGCGCTTCCGCCCCGGCACCGCGGTGGTGCCGGTGGTGCGGCTATCGGGCGTGATCGGCGCGGTGACGCCGCTGCGACCCGGTCTGACGCTTGCAGGAGTCGCGCGCGTGCTGGAGCGCGCGTTCTCGTATCGTCACGCCAAGGCGGTGGCGCTGGTGATCAATTCGCCCGGCGGCTCGCCGGTGCAGTCGCGCCAGATCTATCTGCGCATCAAGCAGCTCGCGGCGGAGAAGAAGCTGCCGGTGCTGGTGTTCGTCGAGGACGTTGCGGCCTCCGGCGGCTACATGATCGCCTGCGCCGGCGACGAGATCATCTGCGATCCCTCATCGATCCTCGGCTCGATCGGCGTGGTCGGCGGCAGCTTCGGCTTCCAGGAGGCGATTAAGCGGCTCGGCATCGAGCGGCGGCTCTATACGTCGGGTGAGCACAAGGCGATGCTCGACCCGTTCCTGCCCGAAAATCCGGAAGACGTCGCCAAGCTGAAGGCGATCCAGCGCGAGATCCACCAGATCTTCATTTCGCTGGTGAAGGAAAGCCGGGGGGCGCGCCTGAAGGGCTCGGACGATACGCTGTTCACGGGCGAGTACTGGGCCGGCGACAGTTCGGTCGCGCTGGGGCTTGCCGACAGCATCGGCGATCTGCGCTCAACTCTTCGTGCCCGCTATGGCGAGAAGGTTCTCACCCCCGTGATCGCGCAGCCGACCGGGCTGCTGTCCGGCCTTCTGGGGCGGAAATCGCCCGGCGCAGGGCAGCTTTCGGCGTTGGAATCGATGGCCGGGTTGCCGGACGATCTGATCTCGGCCGTCGAGACGCGGGCGATCTGGGCAAAATTCGGGTTCTAGCCGGCGCCGTCCCGCGCCATTTCGCCCTCGCCATGCCAATTGCGGCGCGGCCCGGACTGCGCAAGAATGCACGTGGGGGCTGAGCACTAGACAAGGATCGACCGATGCCGCCGTTCGTCGCTTTCGCGGGCGTGCTGGGTGGGCTTGCCGTGGTCCGCTGGGCCTACAAGACCGCCGTCAAGATCAACCAGGAGCTGGAGGAGATGCGCCTGTCGCGCGTCGCCGAGACCGCCCGCATGGGGGATATCCAGAAGCTAAAGCGTGACCCCGTGACGGGCGCGTACAGGCCGGGTTAGCCGCTCCACACACCGCTGCCATAGGGTGGGCAAAGGCGCTCTTGCGCCGTGCCCACCAATTCCCCCGGTGGCGACAGGCGGTGGGCACGCTTCGCTTTGCCCACCCTATGGCGCCGTCCCCGGGGGATAGGCCGTTGAGCCCGAATCCGCCCCCTTTGCCTTGATTCCCACCCCCGCCGTCGATACGGTCCCGCGCGATTCAAAACCCCCGCGAGAGCCTGATCTGACGATGGACGCCTCCTTGCCCGCCCATATGCGCCCGGAACGCTCGTTCCAGGGCTTCATCCTCGCGCTCCAGCGGTTCTGGGCCGAGCAGGGCTGCGTGATCCTGCAGCCCTACGACATGGAGATGGGCGCGGGCACCTTCCATCCGGCGACCACGCTGCGCGCGCTCGGGCCGAAGCCCTGGAACGCGGCCTATGTGCAGCCCTCGCGCCGGCCCAAGGACGGCCGCTACGGCGAGAATCCGAACCGGATGCAGCATTACTATCAGTTCCAGGTGATCATGAAGCCGTCGCCGCCGAACCTTCAGGAGCTGTACCTGAAGTCGCTCGCCGCGATCGGCATCGATTCCGCCGTGCACGATATCCGCTTTGTCGAGGACGATTGGGAGAGCCCGACGCTGGGCGCCTGGGGCCTCGGTTGGGAGTGCTGGTGCGACGGCATGGAGGTGAGCCAGTTCACCTATTTCCAGCAGGTCGCGGGCTTCGAATGCGCGCCGGTCGCGGGCGAGCTCACCTATGGCCTCGAGCGCCTCGCGATGTATGTGCAGGGCGTCGACCGTGTCTACGACCTCAATTTCAATGGCCGCGATGGCGATCAGAAGGTCACTTATGGCGACGTCTTCCTGCAGGCCGAGCAGGAATATTCGCGGCACAATTTCGAACATGCCGACACCGCGATGCTGTTCGAGCAGTTCAAGATGGCGGAAGCGGCCTGCAGGAAATATCTCGACGCCGGCTGGCGCGACGGCGGCAACAAGAAGCAGCACCTGATGGCGCTGCCGGCCTACGACCAGTGCATCAAGGCGAGCCACGTCTTCAACCTGCTCGACGCGCGCGGCGTGATCTCGGTAACCGAGCGGCAGAGCTACATTCTTCGCGTGCGCGAGCTGGCGAAAGCCTGCGGCGAGGCCTGGATCCATACTGAAGCGGGCGGAGCGGCCTGATGCCCGATCTTTTGCTTGAACTGTTCTCCGAAGAGATTCCCGCGCGCATGCAGGCGAAGGCGGCGGACGATCTGCGCCGCATGGTCACCGACAAGCTCGTCGCCGAAGGCCTCGTCTACGAGGGCGCGAAAGCCTTCGCGACGCCGCGCCGCCTCGCGCTCACCGTGCACGGCATCCCGGCGCGTCAGCCGGATCTGAAGACCGAGCGACGCGGCCCGAAAGTCGGCGCGCCCGATGCGGCCGTGCAGGGCTTCCTGAAAGCGACGGGATTGAAGTCGCTGGATGAGGCAAAAATCCAGCGCGATCCCAAGGGCGACTTCTACATCGGCTTGATCGAGAAGCCCGGCCGCGATGCGATCGACGTGCTCGCCGAAATCCTGCCCGTCATCATCCGCACCTTCCCCTGGCCGAAATCGATGCGCTGGGGCGCGCGCTCGGGCAAACCGGGCTCGCTGAACTGGGTGCGGCCGCTGCACGCGATCACCGCGACCTTCGGGCTCGAGACCGAAGAGCCTGATGTCGTGAAATTCGAGGTCGACGGCGTCGAAGCCGGCCAGACTACCTACGGTCACCGCTTCCTCGCGCCGGCGCCGATTCAGGTGCGCCGCTTCGAGGATTACGAAGCAAAGCTGCTGGATGCCAAGGTCGTTCTCGACCCCGAGCGCCGCAAGGACGCGATCCTCACCGACGCCAAGCAGCTTGCGTTTGCGCAGGGCTTCGAGCTGGTCGAGGACCAGAACCTGCTTGACGAGGTCGCCGGACTCGTCGAATGGCCGGTGGTGCTGATGGGCTCGTTCGAACAGGAATTCCTGTCAACGCCTGCGGAAGTGATCCGCGCCACCATCCGCAACAACCAGAAGTGCTTCGTGGTGCGCGACCCCAAGACGGGCAAGCTCGCGAGCAAGTTCATCCTGGTGGCCAACATCGAGGCGAGCGATGGCGGTGCGACCATCATCGCCGGCAACGAGCGCGTGATCCGCGCGCGGTTGAGCGATGCGAAGTTCTTCTACGAAACGGATCTAAAGACCAAGCTCGAGGAGCGGCTGCCGAAGTTCGAGCAGATCGTGTTCCACGAGAAGCTCGGCACCCAGGCTGCACGCATCAAGCGCATCGAGCGCCTCGCCGCCGAGATCGCGCCGCTGGTCGGCGCCGATGTCGCCAAGACCACGCGTGCCGCGCGCCTGGCGAAGACGGATTTGCTGACTGAGGTCGTCGGCGAATTTCCGGAAGTCCAGGGCCTGATGGGCAAGTACTACGCGCTGGCGCAGGGCGAGGATGCATCCGTCGCCGCAGCCTGCGAGGAGCACTACAAGCCGCAAGGCCCCGCGGATCGCGTGCCGACCGACCCGATCAGCGTTGCAGTGGCGCTTGCCGACAAGATCGATACGCTGGTCGGTTTCTGGGCCATCGATGAGAAACCGACGGGCAGCAAGGACCCGTATGCGCTACGCCGCGCGGCGCTGGGCGTGATCAGGCTGATCGCCGAGAACGCGTTGCGTCTCTCGCTCATGAAGGTGGCGGCGTCCGCGTTCGCTGGCTTATCGGCGCAGCCGGCCGACGCCTCCAAGCTCCCGATCGATCTCCTCGCCTTCTTCGCCGATCGCCTCAAAGTCCAGCTCCGCGAGCAGGGCGCGCGGCACGATCTCGTCGACGCCGTGTTCGCGCTTGGCGGCCAGGACGACCTGCTGATGATCGTCCGCCGCGTCGAGGCGCTCGGCAAATTCCTCGACACTGACGACGGCAAGAACCTGCTCGCCGGCACCAAGCGCGCCAGCAACATCCTGTCGATCGAGGAAAAGAAGGACAAGCGCAGCTTCGACGGCGCGCCCGACGCCGCGCTCTACAGCCTTGCCGAGGAGAAGGCGTTGGCCAAGGCGATCGATGAAGTGCAGGCGGAAGCCGGCGCTGCGGTCGCCAAGGAGGACTTTGCTGCCGCGATGAGCGCGATGGCGAAGCTGCGTCCGCCGGTCGATGCGTTCTTCGACAAGGTTCGCGTCAACGACGACGATGCCAAGGTGCGCGAGAACCGGCTGAAGCTCCTGAACGAGATCCGCAGCGCCACGCGCGCGGTCGCGGATTTTTCGAAGATCCAGGATTGAGGCGCGGGTATTGCGGTCTCGTGCCCCGGACGCAGTGCAGCGCGCCGCCTCTTCGCGGCGTGATGCGCTGCAGAGCCGGGGCCCAGGCAGGCCGCGCGCTGGTGGCTTCTGGGTCCCGGCTCTGCGTCGCAATGCGGCGCATTGCGCCTTGTCCGGGACATGCGCTCAAACACGAAGCGCAAAAGGCGCCCCGCCCGGCGGGGGGAAGACCGGGCGGGGCCTGATGTCCGATTGAACTGCTCGCCAGCCTGATGTGACGCGCCGGACATCTAGTCGGTCTCACTTGTCCGTCTCAGTCCAGCACCTCGACGATGCGGCGCGAGCGCGGCTCGACCAGCACGGTCTCCCCGTTCACGACGGTGTAGCGATAGGTGGTGGCGCCAAAACGTTGCGGCACGTCGTAATAGGTGACACCCGCCTCGGGTAAGGTGGTGCCGACCACGACGCGATCGGGGATGCTGAAGGCCGGCACACGCTGTTCGACGACGTAGTCGCGGAAAGCCGGCCGCTGCTCGACGGCGATGGTTGGGCCGCTGTCGACCACGGCGGGCGCGCGTCCGACGGTGACACTGGTTTGCGCCTGCGCCGCCAGAGGCGAGCCGATCGCGGCCGCGAGCGCTGCAAGAGCAAGAATCCTGTTCCGCATGGACAACTCCTTCGACGTGATGGTTCGGACGCGCCACAGGCGCGACCGGTTGCCAATGCATGCGTGTCGGCAATGTTCCGGGAAAAACCCTGCCGTATCAGCGGCAATTTCAGGCAGTTTTCGTGGGCGGCGGAACCTGCTCGCCCGTTGCGCGTCTCTACTCGCGGAACCGGGAGGGCTATGATCCGCCCGCGATTCGCCCCCTCCACAGAAAGATAGTTCATGCACATCACCGTCGCCCACATTTCGCCGATCCTGTCGTTGATTGCGGGTGTGCTCATCCTGATCATGCCGCGGCTGCTGAACCTGATCGTCGCGATCTTCCTGATCGTGAACGGCGCGATCGGGCTCGGGCTCCTGAAGTGGCTCCGCTTCTAGGCGTTCACTTTTCGGAACTGTTCGACTTGCGCGGGCCCGCCCAAAATGGTGTAAGGCCCGCGATTTCCCATTCCTCTCGCAGGTTGTGTGCAAGCTATGGCCAAAGCCGCCTCGAAGCCTAAAAAAATGCCAGCGAAATCAAAGTCCTCGGCCGCCGCCAAGGCCGCGCCGCCGGCCCGCAAGGCGCTGGCCAAGAGCGCGCCGAAGCCGGTCGCCAAAGCCGTTGCCAAGTCCCTTGCCAAGTCCGCTGCAAAGTCCGCTGCAAAGCCCGCTGCAAAGCCGGCGGCCAAGGCCGTGACCAAGGCGGCTCTGCCGAAGGTTGCTGCCAAGCCCGCAGCGAAGAAGGCTGCGCCGGCGAAGGCGGCCCCGAGCGCGATCAAGGCCGGCAAATGGGTTTACACATTCGGTGACGGCAAGGCCGAAGGCCGGACGGAGATGCGCGACCTGCTCGGCGGCAAGGGCGCCAACCTCGCCGAGATGGCCAATCTCGGCCTGCCGGTGCCTCCCGGCTTCACCATCCCGACCTCGGTCTGCACCTACTTCTACGCGCACGGCAAGACCTATCCGAAGGAACTGCAGGCACAGGTCGAGAAGGCGCTCGACCATGTCGGCAAGCTGACCGGCAAGATCTTCGGCGACACCAAGAACCCGCTGCTCGTCTCGGTGCGTTCCGGTGCGCGCGCCTCGATGCCGGGCATGATGGACACCGTGCTCAACCTCGGCCTCAACGACCAGACCGTGGAAGCGCTGGCCGATTTGTCGGGCGACCGCCGCTTCGCCTATGACAGCTATCGCCGCTTCATCACGATGTATTCCGACGTGGTGCTCGGCTTCGAGCATCATCACTTCGAAGAGATCCTCGACACCTTCAAGGACAGCCAGGGCTACACGCTCGACACCGATCTGTCCGCCGACGACTGGGTCGAGCTGGTCGGCAAGTACAAGGACGCGGTCGCGCGCGAGACCGGCAAGGATTTTCCGCAGGATCCGCACGACCAGCTCTGGGGCGCGATCGGCGCGGTGTTCTCATCCTGGATGAACGCGCGCGCGGTGACCTATCGCAAGCTGCACGACATTCCGGAATCCTGGGGCACCGCGGTCAACGTGCAGGCCATGGTGTTCGGCAACATGGGCGAGACTTCGGCCACCGGCGTTGCCTTCACCCGCAATCCCTCGACCGGCGAGAGCAAGCTCTACGGCGAGTTCCTGATCAATGCGCAGGGCGAGGACGTGGTGGCGGGCATCCGCACGCCGCAGGACATCACCGAGGAAGCGCGCAAGGAATCGGGCTCCGACAAGGCGTCGATGGAATCGGCGATGCCGGAGGCCTTCAAGGAGCTGACGCGGATCTACACGCTGCTCGAGAAGCACTACCGCGACATGCAGGACATGGAGTTCACGGTCGAGCAGGGTAAGCTCTGGATGCTGCAGACCCGCGGCGGCAAGCGCACCGCCAAGGCCGCGCTGCGCATCGCGGTCGAACTCGCCAACGAAGGCCTGATCTCGAAGAAGGAAGCGGTGACGCGGATCGATCCGGCTTCGCTCGATCAGCTCTTGCATCCGACCATCGATCCCCACGCCAAGCGCGACGTGATCGCGACCGGCTTGCCGGCTTCGCCGGGAGCAGCCTCCGGCGAGATCGTGTTCTCCTCGGATGAAGCGGCCAAGCTTCAGGCCGACGGACGCAAGGTGATCCTGGTCCGTATCGAGACCAGCCCGGAAGACATCCACGGCATGCACGCCGCCGAAGGCATCCTGACCACGCGCGGCGGCATGACCTCGCACGCGGCGGTGGTCGCCCGCGGCATGGGCAAGCCCTGCGTCTCCGGCTGCGGCACCATCCGCGTCGATTACGGCCGCGGCACCATGAGCATCGGCTCGCGCACCTTCAAGACCGGCGACGTCATCACCATCGACGGCTCGCTCGGCCAGGTGCTCGCCGGCCGCATGCCGATGATCGAGCCGGAGCTGTCCGGCGAGTTCGGCACGCTGATGAACTGGGCCGATCAGGTCCGCAAGATCGGCGTCCGCGTCAACGGCGACACGCCGGACGATGCGCGCACCGCAATCAAGTTCGGCGCCGAAGGCATCGGCCTCTGCCGCACCGAGCACATGTTCTTCGAGGAGACCCGCATCCGCACGGTGCGCGAGATGATCCTCTCCGAGGACGAGCAGTCGCGCCGCGCCGCGCTCGCCAAGCTGCTGCCGATGCAGCGCGCCGACTTCGTCGAGCTGTTCGAGATCATGAAGGGCCTGCCCGTCACAATCCGCCTGCTCGACCCGCCGCTGCACGAGTTCTTGCCGCACACCCACGCCGAGGTCGAGGAAGTGGCGCGGGCCATGAACACCGATCCGCGGCGCCTCGCCGACCGTGCGCGCGAACTCTCGGAGTTCAATCCAATGCTCGGCTTCCGCGGCTGCCGTATCGCGATCGCCTATCCGGAGATCGCCGAGATGCAGGCGCGTGCGATCTTCGAGGCGGCGGTCGAGGCCGAGAAGCGCACCGGCAAGGCCGTCGGCCTCGAGGTGATGGTGCCGCTGATCGCGACCAAGGCCGAGCTCGATCTCGTCAAGGCGCGGATCGATGCGACCGCGCAGGCGGTGATGCGCGAGACCAACACCAAGCTGGCCTATCAGGTCGGCACCATGATCGAGCTGCCGCGCGCCTGTCTGCTCGCGGGCGAGATCGCGCAGTCGGCCGAGTTCTTCTCGTTCGGCACCAACGACCTCACGCAGACCACCTACGGCATCAGCCGCGACGACGCGGCGAGCTTCCTCGGTCCCTACGTGGCCAAGGGCATCCTGTCGGTCGATCCCTTCATCGCGCTCGACCAGGAGGGCGTCGGCGAGCTGGTCAAGATCGGCGTCGCGCGCGGCCGCAAGACGCGGGCGAAGCTCAAGGTCGGCATCTGCGGCGAGCACGGCGGCGATCCAGCCTCGGTCGCCTTCTGCCACAATATCGGTCTCGACTACGTCTCCTGCTCGCCCTACCGCGTGCCGATCGCGCGCCTTGCCGCCGCACAAGCGGCGCTCGGCAAGGAGATCGCGAGCCAGGCGTAGGCAGAGTTAAGATGCTGGAATGCAGAGAGGCGGGGGCAACCCCGCCTCTTTGCGTTTGAGGCGGCACTCTCTCCTCTCGTCATTGCGAGGAGCCCTTGCGACGAAGCAATCCAGAATCCCTCCGCGGAATGATTCTGGATTGCTTCGCTGCGCTCGCAATGACGGAGATCGTTGAACGCGCTCCCACACACGCGCTGTCATCGCCCGGCTTGACCGGGCGATCCAGTACGCCGCGGCGTTCGTGGTTGATCCAAGAAGCTGCGGCGTACTGGATGCCCCGATCAAGTCGGGGCATGACATTCGTGTATGTCGCGATACCTCCTGCAATACCGGGAACTATCCTGCGCCCCGTATTGCTACGCGCCGTCAAGAGTTCCTTCACCATTCGCGTTGACCGGTTGTTTACCGCTTGGCGTGACGACGCATTTACCAACGCGCAGCATCGCTCCGTGAAAACACCTGTGTTCGCTTGAGTGTGCTGCACGCGCAACGCCGATTAACGCCCCGGCAACCTAAATTGGATACTTACGATAAAGATCGAATTGCACGGATGTACTGCGGTTCGGTTTGTCTGGCGTAAGCGTAGCGTGAGCGTGTTGATGTCAGTGTTGCGTAACCATCCGAAGGGCGCGCGGTTCGCGTCCTTCGGCATCGGTCTCTGCATCTTCGCATTGATGCCGAGAGAGACCGGCTATCAGGACATTGCCTCCTTGCTGGCGCGCCAACCGGGCGTCGCCGAGCGTTGGCAGAAGCAGGTGTTCTCCGCGGCGTCCTCGATCCAGCTCGCCACCTACAGTTTTTCTCGCCCCATCGGCACCTCGGTTCCGCAGAGCGCGATGGTGCGCCTCGCGAGCCTCGACGGCCGCGACGTCACCGGCGCGATCCGCCGCAATCCGGCGCTGCAGACGGTGCCGCGCTATCAGGCATCCGACTTTCCCAAGGTCGATCGCTCCATGAAGGGTGATCGCCTCGCAATCGTTACACCGGGCCAGGCTCCAGAGACGGCCGCGCCCGCTGCGGCACCGGCGCAGGAAGATCCCGCGACCTCGAACAGCTCGGTGTTCGGCGCCAAGACCGCCGCCCTGCCACTGCCGATGTCGCCGGAATTCGCGGCCGCGCTCGACCCCGAGCTCCAGGAAGCGCTGCGCGCGCCGCCGCTGCCGCAATACACCAACGCGCCGCAGGCCAGCGACGCCGCGCGCGCGCTCGCGACCGCACCGCTCGAGGCGCTCAAGCGGACCACCGCGCCGACGACGCCGGTGCGCGATCCCTTCAGCGTCAAGACCTCCAGCCTGTTCTTCGGCAGCTCCTCGCTCGGCGGCAATCTGGAGAGCATCGAGAGCTGGCAGCCCGGCGCCGAGCCGCTGATCGTGGTGCCCGATCCCGACATGAAGGCGACGGCCTCGCTGACGCCGCCGACGGTGGAGATCGCCAAGGGCATCGAGAGCGGCGAGAGCGTTGCGCCGAAGGGCGAGGTCAATGCCGACAATCAGCGCACGAGGTCGCCGGCGGAACGGCTCGCGCTCGACGACAAGTCGCGCTCCAAGTCCGAAAAGTGCCTTGCCGAAGCGGTCTATTTCGAAGCCCGCGGCGAGGCGGTCCGCGGCCAGATGGCCGTCGCGCAAGTCGTGATGAACCGCGTGTTCTCCGGCAAGTATCCGGACACGGTGTGCGGCGCGGTCTATCAGAACAAGCATCGTCATCTCGCCTGCCAGTTCACCTTCGCCTGCGACAACAATACCGACGTGATCCGCGAGCCCGAGATGTGGGAGCGCGCCAAGAAGATCGCCAAGGCCATGCTCGACGGCCAGATCTGGCTGCCCGAGGTCGGTAAGTCCACGCACTATCATGCCTATTGGGTGCGTCCGTCCTGGGTCGCCGAGATGAAGAAGATGTACAAGACCGGCGTGCACACCTTCTACCGCCCGCGCGCCTGGGGCGACGGCAGCGAAGAGCCGAGCTGGGGCACGCCGGCCCAGACCGCCGCGCTCTCCGCCGAGCTCGCCCAGGAAGCCAAGAGCTCCGCCGAGATGGGTGCGAGCGAGCGGAGGTGACTGTCCTTTACCTCTCCCCGGTCTGAACAAAGAACGGGGAGAGGGAGAAGACCACCTCACATCTCGATATCCAGCGCGCAGTCGAAGTTCGGCGCGGAATGCGTCAGTGCGCCGGCCGAGGCGTAATCAACGCCGGTCGCGGCAATGGCGGCGATCGACTCGCGCGTGACCCCGCCGGACGCCTCCAGCTCGAGGCGGCCCTCGTTGATCCGCACCGCCTCCCGCAGCGTCGCAAGATCCATGTTGTCGAGCAGCACGGCGTCGGCCAGCCCGCTGTTGAGCACCTCCCGCAATTGCGACAACGTATCGACCTCGATCTCGATCTTGACGAGATGGCCGGCATGGGCGCGGGCGCGCTCCAGCACCGGACGGATGCCGCCGGCGACCGCGATGTGGTTGTCCTTGATCAGGATCGCATCGTCGAGACCGAAGCGGTGGTTGAAGCCGCCGCCGCAGCGCACCGCGTATTTCTCCAGCGCCCTCAGCCCCGGCGTGGTCTTGCGCGTGCAGCAGATGCGCATCTTCGTGCCTTCGGTGCGCGCGACATAATCCGCCGTCAGCGTCGCAACGCCCGACAGGCGGCCGACGAAGTTCAGCGCGGTTCGCTCCGCGGTGAGGATGGCGCGCGCGGGGCCCGAGATCGTCAGCACCTGCTGTCCGCGGGCGACGCGTGCGGCGTCGCGGACATGGGCGCGCACCTCGATATCGGCCGAGAGCTTTTGCAGCGTCGCCAGCGCGAGCGGCAGGCCGGCGATCACGCCGGACTGGCGCGCGACCAGGACCGCCTCGGCTCTGGTCGCTTCCGGGATCGTCGCAAGCGAGGTGATGTCGCCGGCGCGGCCGAGGTCCTCGTCGAGCGCGCGCTGCACGGCCGCGTCGATTGCGAGCGGCGAGAGGAAGGCATCGGGATAGAGCAGTGAGGTCGGGGTCATCGGGGCTTCCTTCAGGCAGTCAGGGATTGGGCGCGGCGCGGGACTGGCCGCTCGCTCAGGCTCCCGGCGGCCTCGCGCACCGCGGCGAGGGTGGTCCTCGTTCGCTGCGCCAGCGCGGGTACCTCCGTCGGCTGATCGATGCGGAAATGCGCGCCGCGGCTTTCGCGCCGGCTCCACGCCGAGGCGGCGACAAGCAGGGCCGATGTCGCCATGTTGTGCAGCGTGGTGCTCGTCGCCTCGCGTTCGAGCGCGGCGAAGTGGTGCACGGCTTTCGCCAGGCCGTCGTCGTCGCGCATCACGCCGACGCAGGAGCTCATCGTCGCCCGCAACCGCCGCACGGCCGCGGCATCCGGCGCGCCGCCGCGCGGTGTCACCAATGCCTCGGGAAGCCGGGCGGGGGAGGGAAGAATACGGCCGGCGATGTCGTCGGCGATGCGCGCGGCATAGACCACCGCCTCCAGCAGCGAATTCGAGGCTAGCCGGTTGGCGCCGTGCGCGCCGGTCGACGACACCTCGCCGCCGGCCCAGAGCCCCTCGATCGAGCTGCGGCCGCGGCCGTCCACCGCAATGCCGCCCATATGGTAGTGCGCGGCGGGCGCGATCGGGATCGCCTGCCTCGCCGGATCGATGCCGGCGGCGATGCAGCTCGCATGCACGGTCGGGAATCTGTCGGCGAAGCGCGCGCCGAGCGCCGTCCGTGCGTCGAGGAAGGCACCGCGCCCGGCCGCGATCTCGGCGAATACGCCGCGGGCCACGATGTCGCGTGGCGCGAGCTCGGCGAGCGGATGGCGCGCCGCCATGAAGCGCTCGCCGTTGCCGTTGATCAGCGTCGCGCCTTCGCCGCGCAGGGCTTCGGTGGCGAGCGGTGCCGGATCGCCACCGGCCATGATGGCGGTCGGGTGGAACTGGACGAATTCGGGGTCGGCGATCACGGCACCGGCGCGGGCCGCGATGGCAAGGCCCGAGCCGCTGGCCTCGAGCGGATTGGTGGTGACGGCATAGAGATGTCCGATCCCGCCGGTGGCAAGCACCACCGCGCGCGCGGCGAGCAGGAGCGGCCGTGCCGCGGGATTGCCGGCTTCGCGCAACTGAAGCCCGGAGACGACGCCATCCTCGGTCAAGAGGGCTTCGGCGACGAGGCCTTCGATGACGCGGATCGACGGCGTCCGGCGCACCGCATCGCTCAAGGCCGCAATGATCGCGGCGCCCGCCCCGTCGCCGCGCACATGCACGATGCGCCGGGCCGAGTGCGCAGCTTCCCGCCCGACCGCAAGCTTTCCTTCGAGATCGCGATCGAACGGCACGCCATAGGCGAGCAGGTCGTGGATGCGCGGCGCCGCCTCGCGGGCGATCCCGAGTGCGACCGCCTCGTCGACCAGGCCGCCACCGACCGCGATCGTGTCGGCAGCATGCGCCTCCGGCGTGTCGCCCTCGGCCACCGCGGCGGCGATGCCGCCCTGCGCCCATGCGGATGATGCGCCCTGTCCGAGCGGTGCGGCGCAGATCAGCGTCACCGGGCGCGGCGCAAGCTTGAGCGCGCAGAACAGACCGGCGAGACCGGCACCGACGATGACGATTTCGTCGGTGCGGATGAGGTCGTGGACCTTGTGTTGCATGCTGTGCTCTCAGTTCTTCAGATTGATCATCCGCTCGACCGATCGCCTTGCCCTCTCCGCGAGCGCGGGATCGATCGTCACCTCCTCACGGAGCGTCAGCAGGCTGTCCAGGATGTTGGCGAGCGTGATGCGCTTCATATGCGGGCAGAGATTGCAGGGGCGCAGCATCTCGACGTCGGGCAGCTCGGCGCGCACATTGTCGGCCATCGAGCATTCCGTGATCATCACCAGCCGCCGCGGCCGCCGCTCACGCACCCAGTTGATCATGTGCGCTGTCGAGCCGGTGAAGTCGGCTTCCGCCAGCACGTCCGGCGGACATTCGGGATGCGCGATGATCTGCACCGAGGGATCGGCCTCGCGGAACGCGCGCAGCTCTTCGCCCTTGAAACGCTCGTGCACTTCGCAGGCGCCTTTCCAGGCGATGATTTTCACGTCGGTCTTCGAGGCCACGTAAGTTGCGAGATAGCGATCCGGCAAGAAGATCACGCTTGGAGCGCCAAGGCTCTCGACCACCTGTACCGCGTTCGAGGAGGTGCAGCAGATGTCGACCTCGGCCTTCACCTCGGCCGAGGTGTTGACGTAAGCGACGACCGGCACACCGGGAAATCTCTCGCGCAACAGGCGGACGTCGGCGCCGGTGATGCTGGCGGCGAGCGAGCAACCGGCGCTTGCGTCGGGAATCAGCACCGTCTTGTCGGGGTTGAGCAGTTTCGAGGTCTCCGCCATGAAATGCACGCCGCATTGGACGATGATGTCGGCCTTCACCTTGGTGGCTTCGACGGCGAGCTGCAGCGAATCGCCGCCGATATCGGCGACGCAGTGGAAGATCTCGGGGGACTGGTAATTGTGCGCGAGGATCACCGCGCCGCGGGCGCGCTTCAGCTCGTTGATCGCCAGGATCGTCGGCGCCATCAGCGGCCACTCGATCGGCGGGATGACATGCTTCACGCGCTCATAAAGCGGCGCGGTGGCGCGGGCGACCTCCGGCGTCCAGGTCAGCGAGGGCGTCGGCAGCCTGACTTCCGTTCGTGCGGGTGCAGCCCGGGGGAAGGCGCTGACTTGGCCCTGGGGCCGGTTGGCAAAATCGTCGGGGCCGTAAATTCCAGCGATCGGCATCGAAGCCTCCCTTGCAGAGTAATTATGCTCAATTTGAGTATATACCGGGTCCGAAAATGCCGGCCGAGAGGCCAGCACGGATGTCTTCGGGCTGCATATACTCATTATGAGCAAATCTAACATAACATGCTCTACCGGGGATTGCCAGATCCAGCCGCACACATTTCCGTCAGGGTCCGGAGGGGCAGGTGAGGCCACATTGAAATGCAAGGCTCCCGCGGCAGCTCCTCGTGGAATGCAACCGTTTTTGACTTGGGATTTTCATGCAAGTGCATTAAATGGCACGTTCGCGGCGGCCGCTTCGCCACTCCGCCAATGACAAACGAGGAGCACCATGTCGACATCAGTGAGCGAACTTGCTCCGGCCCCACGTTCCTCCAACTGGCGCACCCCGGCCATCATCATTCTGTGCGGCTGTGCGATCGGCATGCTCGGCTTCGGTCCGCGCTCGGCGCTCGGCTTCTTCGTGCAGCCGATGAGCCACGAATTCTCCTGGGGCCGCGACGTGTTTGGCCTCGCGATCGCCGTGCAGAACCTGCTGTGGGGTCTGGGCCAGCCCTTCGCTGGAGCCGTGGCCGATCGCTTCGGCCTGTTCCGGGTGATGTGCGTCGGCGCGCTGCTCTATGCCGGCGGGCTGCTCCTGATGCGCTATTCCTCAACGCCGCTGTCGCTCAACATGGGGGCCGGCGTGATGATCGGCTTAGGTCTGGCCGGCTGCTCGTTCAACCTGGTGCTGTCGGCCTTCACCAAGCTCTTGCCCGCGGAGAAGCGCGGCCTTGCGCTCGGCGCCGGCACGGCCGCAGGCTCGTTCGGGCAGTTCCTGTTCGCGCCGATCGGCGTCGCGCTGATCGACAATTTCGGCTGGCAGCAGGCGCTCTCCGTGTTCGGCTTCCTGATGCTGCTGATCATCCCGCTGTCGCTGGCGCTCTCGACGCCGCGTGTCGCAAACGCGGCCAATACGGCGCCTGCCGATGAGCAGACCATTACAAAGGCGCTCGCGGAGGCCTTCGGCCACCGCTCCTATGTGCTGTTGGTGCTCGGCTTCTTCACCTGCGGCTTCCAACTCGCCTTCATCACCGTGCATTTGCCGGCCTTCCTGGTCGATCGCGGCATCACTGCACAAACCGGCGGCTGGGTGATCGCGGCGATCGGCCTGTTCAACATCGTGGGTTCGCTCAGCGTCGGCTATCTCCAGAACTCGTTGCCCAAGCGCTACATCCTCTCGACCATCTACTTCACGCGCGCGCTGGCGACACTCGCCTTCATCTCGTTCCCGATCACGCCGTTCTCGGCGATTGCGTTCGGTGCGATCTCCGGCCTGACCTGGCTCTCCACGGTGCCGCCGACCTCAGCGTTGGTGGCGCTGATGTTCGGCACGCGCTGGCTTGCCACGCTCTACGGCTTCGCCTTCGTCAGCCATCAGGTCGGTGGCTTCCTCGGCGTCTGGCTCGGAGGCATCGTGTTCGAGAAATTCGGTTCCTACACGCCGATCTGGTGGCTTTCGATCCTGTTCGGCGTGCTCTCCGCGCTGATCAATCTTCCGATCGTGGAGAAACCCGTGGCACGGGCGGTTGCGCAGCCCGCCTGATCGGCTAAACATCCCGGACAGACAAGTCAGGGAGTTCAGTCGTGGCCACATTCAAGGCGATCCGGATCGACAAGGCGGACAAGGGCACAATTGCCGCGCTCACGCAGTTCGATGAAGCCGAGCTGATGGACGGCGAGGTCACCGTCCGGGTCGAATGGTCGACGCTGAACTACAAGGACGGCCTTGCGCTCACCGGCAAGGCGCCGGTGGTCCGCCGCTTCCCGATGATCGCCGGCATCGACTTCGCCGGTACGGTCGAGGCCTCCTCGCATCCGCAATGGAAGGCCGGCGACAAGGTGGTCTGCACCGGATGGGGCATGGGCGAGACCCATCTCGGCGCCTATGCCGAGAAGGCACGGGTGAAGGGCGACTGGCTGGTCGCCTTGCCGGAAGGGCTCTCGGCGCGCGATGCCATGGCGATCGGCACCGCCGGCTTCACCGCGATGCTCGCGGTGCTGGCACTGGAGAAGCACGGTCTGTCGCCGAAGAGCGGCCCGGTGGTGGTGACCGGCGCCGCCGGCGGCGTCGGCTCGGTCGCGATCGCCGTGCTCTCCAAGCTCGGCTACCACGTCATCGCCTCGACCGGCCGGGCCTCTGAGACCGACTATCTGAAGCACCTGGGCGCTGCCGAAATCATCGACCGTAACGAACTGTCCGGTTCGGCCAAACCTCTCGCCAAGGAGAGCTGGGCCGGTGGCGTCGACAGCGTCGGCTCGACCACCCTCGCCAATCTGCTCTCGATGACGCGATATGGCGGAGCGATCGCGGCGTGCGGCCTGGCGGCGGGCATGGACCTGCCGTCCTCGGTGGCACCGTTTATTTTGCGCGGAGTGTGCCTTCTCGGCATCGATTCGGTGATGTGTCCGATCGAGCCCAGAAAGGCCGCCTGGCAGCGCCTCGCATCCGATCTCGATCGGACAAAACTAGCTGAAATCACTAAGGAAATTTCGCTTGCTGAGGTTTCGGATTGGGGCGCCAAGATTCTGGCCGGTGCGGTGCGCGGCCGTATCGTGGTAAAAATTGTCTAATGGCGTTCAGACTTTACCAACCAAGCTGCTTCAATGTCGCCATGGTTCGTATGGTAAGCAGCGGGTAAAGAGATAAGGCATCGCCCGCTGCGGGGTTGGGTTCGGAGTTGAGCATGCTTGCGCGTTTTGTGTTGGGGGCTGTCACGGCGGCAGCAACGTTTGCGCCGGCCGTTGCCGGAAGCATGAACGCCGACGAGGCGCGCCGCTTCGTCGCCGGCAAAGTGTTTGCCTTCACCTGTTTCGACGGCACCCGCGGTGCAGGCCGCATCCTCGACGATCTCGGCGCCGCTGGTGCGGTGCAGTTCTCGGGTGCGGGCCCGGTCAAGCATCTCCGCCTGCCCGGCAATACGCTCCAGATCCGCGGCCAGAATGTCTGCGCCTCGATCAAGGGGATTCCGTTCGAGCCCTGTTTCAACCTGGAAAAGACCGACGATCGCAGCTTCCGCGGCTCCGTGTCGGGCATGGGCTTCGCCTATTGCGACTTCCGTCACCAGGGCGGCAACCAGATGCTGATGGCCCGCGCTGCAGCGCGGCCGCGCTCGCTGCACAGGCCGGAGCACACCGGTTCGGTCAGCCCGGCCAACACCGAGGTTGCCGCGCGCGTGGAGACGCCGCGGGTCGAGAGCAGCCGGCTCGAGCCGGTGAAGGCTGAGGCCAAGGCCGAAGTGAGGTCCGAGCCCGCCAAGAACGAGGCCCCGCTGGAGCTGCGCCGCTCGACCCAGTGAGACGGCCCGGCGGGACGCCCACACACTTTTTCATTGAAGACCTCCTTCGAACATGAAGCTGCCGTGCCGTAGTCATACGGACGGCGGCTTTCATGCGTTGGTAGCGGTTCGCGCTTCAGTTTGCGTACGGCCGGGGGGCGCGGCCCGATAAAAGGGTTCAACGATGTCGCTGTACTTCTTCCGCATCAGTACCGGTCGCTATTCCGGCGCCGCCGACCAGCCATATGAGTTCGAGGATCGCGCGGCCGCCTGGACCGAGATGACGGAGGTCTGCGCCAATTTGCTCGGCGGCATCGCGCGCAGCCTGAAGCCGAACGCCGAGTGGTGCATGGAGTTGCTCGACGAGAACAAGAAGCCGGTCTTCCGCATCAGCCTCGTCGGCGAGAGCGCCGAATGCAAGGCCACCTGAACCCAACCTTCAGCTGCAATTGACAACCAAGGCGAGAGAAATTGTGCTCCCGCTCAACCGCTTGGCGTAAAGATCAGTATTTCTGCGAGGGGTCTGGTTAACCGAATCGGAATGTGAGGCGCTCAATTTTTGGGCAAGGGCGCAATCAACGCCAAGGGCAGCCGGCAAGGACTCGGCTGCGCATTTCCTTCGGGGGAAATATACCCATGTTGAGCCTTGCTCGAAATTTGAGGATCGGGACCAAGCTGGCGATCGCTTCGGCGCTCGGGGTGTTCCTGGTCGGCGCCATGATCGCAAGTCAGATGCTCGGCAATGCGAGCATCCGGGAGAGCAGCCAGAGCGCGCTTGCGCAGCAGCAGATCGCGCGCGACGCAGTTGAGGCCGAGGTGACAGTTCGCGGCATGCAGCTCGCCGTACGCGACCTTCGTCTCGCCAATAGCTCGGCCGACATTCAAAAGGCCACCACGAGCCTGGGCGACCAGCAGAAATCGACGAACCTGCTGGTCGATCAGATGCTGAAGCTTTCTCAAGAGCCCGAGAATCGCGCTCGCATGGAGAAACTGAGATCGCTGGCCGCCAACTACGCAAAGGCGGCGCAGCAGATCGCGGGCGTGCGCGGCGAAGCCTTGGCCGCCGGCGGTACGGACGGGCCGGCGCGTGCTGCCAAGCTCAATGAAGACGTCATTCGCATCGCACGCGAGGTGACCCTGCCGATCGCCGGCGAGCTCGATGTGCTGATCGGTCAGATTGCCGATTACGCGAGACACAAATCCGACGAGAAAAATGCTGCGTCCGCTGCCCAGATGAAATCGAGCGAGCAGCTTGCGATCCTGGTCGGCGCACTCGCCATGCTCGTCCTCGTCGGCTCCTGGCTGATGTCGTTCGTGACCATCGCCCGCCCCATTCGGGCACTCACCGTGGCCATGGACAGGCTCGCCGGCGGCGATTTCTCGGTGGTGCTGCCCGGGCTCGGCCGCAAGGACGAGGTCGGCGGCGTCGCTGCGGCCGTCGAGAAATTCAAGATCGTCTCGGAACAGAAGGCGCGCGAAGAGGCCGAGGCCAAGATCAGGCAGGATCAGATCGCGGCCGCGCAGCGCACGGCCGAGATGCACAAGCTTGCTGACGGCTTCGAAGCCGCGATCGGCGAGATCGTCGATACAGTGTCCTCGGCGGCGACCGAACTGGAAGCCTCGGCCTCGACGCTCACATCGACCGCGGCGCGTGGCCAGCAGCTCACCACGATGGTTGCTTCCGCCTCCGAGGAAGCGTCAACCAACGTGCAGTCGGTGGCCTCGGCGACCGAAGAGCTGTCGTCGTCGATCACCGAGATCAGCCGCCAGGTGCAGGAATCCGCTCGCGTCGCGGGCGAAGCGGTGAGCCAGGCCCGCACCACGACCGACCGCGTCGGGGAGCTCTCCGCGGCTGCGGCGCGGATCGGCGACGTGGTCGAGCTGATCAACACCATCGCCGGTCAGACCAATCTCCTGGCGCTCAATGCAACCATCGAGGCCGCGCGCGCCGGCGAGGCCGGCCGCGGCTTTGCCGTCGTCGCCTCCGAGGTCAAGGCGCTCGCCGAGCAGACCGCGAAGGCGACCGGCGAGATCGGCCAGCAGATTGCCAGCATCCAGACCGCCACCGAGCATTCCGTCGGCGCGATCAAGGACATCAGTCACACCATCGAGAAACTGTCGGAGATCTCCTCGACGATCGCGGCTGCCGTCGAAGAGCAGGGCGCGGCGACGCAGGAGATTTCCCGCAACGTGCAGCAGGCGGCGGCAGGCACCCATCAGGTGTCGTCCAACATCACCGACGTGCAGCACGGCGCGAGCGAGACCGGCTCGGCCTCCTCGCAGGTGCTGTCCGCCGCCCAGATGCTGTCCGGCGACAGCAACCGGCTCAAGCTCGAGGTCGAGAAGTTTCTCCGTACCGTACGCGCCGCCTGACGGCGATATTCCTCGGCAGATCTGGTTGCAGCCGCCGTGCGTGATTGTGCGGCGGTTGTGCGCTCGCATGTCCACGCCGCGATCCCGCACTCACGGTTAACCTTCCGGAAAAGCGGCGCAGTCATGATGCCCGCAATTTCCCGGGCGCTGAGTCGCCCTTCGCGTATTGCGTCTTAATCGTTGGAGCACATTCATGAGTGGCATTTCCATTCGCCTCACCCACAAGGTGATGGCGATCGGACTGTTCGGCCTCGTCGGGCTCGCCGCCTTCGGCGCGATCTATCAGATCGGCAGCCTCTCCCAGGACACGTCCCGCGACGCTGCCGAGGACGCGCGCAGGATGTCCGACATGAACCAGCGGATTTCGCAGCAATTGCTCGAAGCGCGCCGCGCCGAGAAGGATTTTCAGCTCCGTCGCGATCAATCCTACACCAAACGTCATGCCGAACTTGCGTCCGAGATCGTCCGCAGCCTCGATAGCCTGGGCAATGCGACGCGTGCGGCCGGATACGCGGACATTGGCGGGAAGGTGTCGCAGGCTCGCGCCGGGTTCGAAAGATACGTGAAGGAGTTTGCGGCCCTCGAGAAGGCGGAGGTCAAGCTTGGGTTGAACGAAACCCTGGGCCTGTCGGGTTCGCTCCGCTCCGCGGTCCACGACATCGAGACCAAGCTCAAGGAAGTCGACGATCCCAGGCTCACCAGCGGCATGCTCATGATGCGCCGCCACGAGAAGGACTTCATGCTGCGCCGGGACGGGAAATATCTCGAGGCGCACAAGAAGACCGCCGCGGAGTTCGCCAAGCAAGTCGAGGCACCGACGATTCCTTCGGCGCTCAAGGCGGACATCGGCAAGAAGCTCGCCAAGTACGAGGCTGACTTCATGGCATGGGCAGCCGGCGCGCAGGACCTGGCCCTGCACGGCTCTGCCATGTCCAAGGAATTCCGCACCATCGAACCGGTCCTCGAAGATATCGAAAAGAACGTCGGGCAGCGCTATGTCACGGCGCAGGCCGCCGAAGCATCGACGCGAGCCTCGATCAAGCTATGGATGTGGGTCGCGCTCGGATGCTCGATCCTGCTGGTGGGAGGTGTGGCCTTCTTCGTCGGCCGCTCGATCTCGACCGCACTGATCACCATGGTACGGGCGATGACCGGCCTGGCGAATGGCGACACCTCCGTCGTGATTCCCGGCCTCGGCCGCAAGGACGAGATCGGCGAGATGGCAGGCGCCGTCGCGGTCTTCAAGACCAACATGGCGGAGGCGGAGCGCCTCCGCGCCGAACAGGCCGAGGCTGATGCGCGCATCCGGCAGCAGCGCAAGGCCGACATGCAGCGGCTCGCCGATACGTTCGAGGGCGCGGTCGGCGAGATCATCGAGACGGTGTCTTCGGCGGCGACCGAACTCGAGGCGTCGTCGAACACGCTGACCCACACCGCCGAGCGCGGCAACGGGCTTGCCACCGCCGTGGCGGCGGCCTCGGAGGAGGCGTCCGCCAACGTGCAGTCGGTGTCGTCCGCGAGCGAGGAGCTGACCTCTTCCGTCACCGAGATCGGCCGTCAGGTGCAGGAATCCGCACGCGTCGCCGACGTCGCCGTCGAGCAGGCCCAGCGTACCAATTCGCGGGTCGCCGAGCTGACGAAAGCCGCCTCCCGCATCGGCGACGTGGTCGAACTGATCAACACCATCGCCGCACAGACCAATCTCCTGGCCCTCAACGCAACCATCGAGGCGGCGCGGGCGGGCGAGGCCGGCAAGGGTTTTGCGGTGGTCGCGACCGAAGTGAAGGCGCTCGCCGAGCAGACCGCGAAAGCGACCGGCGAGATCGGTCAGCACATCGGCGCGATCCAGGCTGCGACGGAAGAGTCCGTCGGCGCAATCAAGGAGATCGGCGACACCATCGCGAAGATGTCGGAGATCTCGTCGACCATCGCAGCCGCGGTGGAGGAGCAGGGCGCCGCCACGCAGGAGATTTCGCGCAACATCCAGCACGCCGCGCAGGGGACCTCCGCCGTCTCGTCGAACATCGCCGAGGTCCAGCGAGGCGCCGGCGAGACCGGAGCCGCCTCGGCGCAGGTGCATTCGGCCGCGAAGTCGCTGTCGCAGGAGAGCAACCGGCTCAAGAGCGAGGTCGCGCGCTTCCTGGAGACGGTGCGGGCGGCCTGAGCCGCCGGCCATCCTTGCTCGAAACGGCCGGGGCGGTGCCGTGGTATGGCGCTGCGCGATCGCTGCCGTCCCGCACAGATGGTTGCGGAACATATAAAGGCGGCGCTGCCGAATTCCGTAATTCAACGTAGCTTCCTGTTAACGCCTGTTTGCAAGTATGGGCGCAATCTTACGGGATAAGAACCAGCCAGCATTGTTGAACTGACCTCCGCGGTCGTCCATCGGGACGCTTGTGGCGCAGGTGACGTGTGCGTTGCCAGGCTTCGTTAGGATTTGTGTGATGTCGAAACTGTCGATCGTGTTCAAGCTCTTGACCGTGTTGTCGGTCCTCGTTCTCTCGCTCGCCGGCGTCGGCGTGACGGCGATCGGCACCATGCAGAACATCAACGCCCACACGGTCGAGATCGCGGAGAGCTGGCTGCCGAGCGTGCGCGCGCTCGGCTCCATGCGCGCCGACATCAACGAGCTGCGCGTCGTCCTGCGCCTGCACCTGATGCAGGAGAGCATTGAAGGCAAGGACGCCGCCGAGAAGCGCATGGCCCCGCTACGCGAGCGCATCGAGAAGACGCGCAAGGTCTACGAAGGCCTGATTACGTTGCCGGAGGAACGCCAGATCTATGAACAATGGACCAAGGCCTGGGCCGACTACCTGAACGGGGTTCAGGAGACGATGGCGCTGTCGCGCAAGACTCCCGGCCGCTTTCCGACGGAGGCCAACGAACTGTTGCAGACCAAGGTCGCGAAGATGGCTCAGGCGGCGGATCCCCTGCTCCTGAAGAGCATCGAGCTCAACAACAGCGGCGCCGAAGCTGAAACGAAGGAGGCGGCCGACAGCTACGCCACCATCTTCCGCGTGCTCGTCGGCATCATCGTTGCAGCCGTCGTGATCGCGATCGCCGCCGCCTACTATCTCGTGCGTGACGTCTCTCGCGGCATCGCCTCCATCATCCGTCCGATGCAGTCTCTCGGCGAGGGCGACCTCTCGGCCGAGGTGCCGCATCGTGGCGAGAAGACCGAGATCGGTTCGATGGCGGATGCGCTGCAGATCTTCAAGGAGGCGCTGATCGCCAAGAAGGCCGCCGACGAGGCTGCCGCGCGCGACGCCGAGGCCAAGATCGAGCGCGGCCGCCGCGTCGATGCCATCACGCGCAATTTCGAGGTCATGATCGGCGAGGTCGTCGAGACCGTGTCGTCGGCCTCGACCGAGCTCGAGGCTTCGGCGGCCACGCTGAGCGGTACGGCGCAGCGCGGCCAGCAGCTCGCAACCGTCGTTGCGGCCGCGTCCGAGGAAGCCTCCACCAACGTCCAGGCCGTGGCGTCCGCCTCGGAAGAGCTGTCGTCCTCCATCACCGAGATCAGCCGCCGCGTGCAGGATTCGGCGCGGATGGCTGCGGAAGCGGTCGAGCAGGCGGCGCGGACCAACGACCGCGTCAACGCGCTGTCGCAGGCGGCCTCCCGCATCGGCGACGTCGTCGAGCTCATCAACACCATCGCGGGCCAGACCAACCTGCTGGCGCTGAACGCGACCATCGAGGCGGCGCGCGCCGGCGAAGCCGGCCGCGGCTTTGCCGTCGTCGCATCCGAGGTCAAGGCGCTGGCCGAGCAGACCGCCAAGGCGACCGGCGAGATCGGGGCGCAGGTCGCGGGGATTCAGACCGCGACGCAGGAATCCGTCAGCGCCATCCAGGAGATCGGCGGCACCATCGAGCGGCTGTCCGAGGTGGCCTCGGCCATCGCCGCCGCTGTCGAGGAGCAGGGCGCCGCGACGCAGGAGATTTCGCGCAACGTCCAGCAGGCCGCTCTCGGCACCCAGGAGGTCTCCTCCAACATCACCAACGTGCAGCGCGGCGCGATCGACACGGGATCGGCCTCGGGCGAGGTGCTTTCGGCTGCGAAGTCACTGGCGACCGACAGCACCCGCCTCAAGGTCGAGGTCGCGCAGTTCCTGGAATCGGTCCGCGCGGCCTGAAACGGTTCAGCTGCTGGTCGGCGCGGCCGGCGGCGGCACCACCTGCCGCCGGAACAGGATGCGCTGGTACAGCCAGCCGATCGCCACCAGCACGACGCCGAGGCCCATGAACGACAGCGCGCGGTAGACGCCTGTCAGCGTCCACACGTCGATGGCGAAGGCCTTGAGGATGGTCAGGGCGATGACGGCGGCAGAGGCCAGCCGCGCACGCTCCGAATTGAACAGGATCCCCGCGCCGAGCAGCACCACCCCGAACGCCAGCCAGCCGATCGAATAGGTATATTGCTCCGCGCTCGTGGTGCCGCCGTAGAGCAGCACCGGGCCGTGATAGAAGCGGCGGATCTCCAGCGTCACGTAGCTGAGCGCGAACACCAGCGCGCCGCCGGCGATCGTGTTGGCGTAGGCGACGGAGCGGTGGCCCGCCACCGCATAGGACAGCAGCAGCATTAGCACCGCCGGCAGCGCGTAGCCGAGCAGCAGCAGGTTGAAGACGAGGCCGCCGACATTGACGCTGGAGAGCACCATCGGATTCTCTAGGATCAAGAGACCGAACAATGCGATGAATCCGGCAATCGCCGTGAGCACGACGGCGCCGACATTGTGCACGATGCTCTGGCTCCTCAGCCGCAAGCGCTCCAGTCCGATCGCCATCGCGAGCGTGACGCAGACCTGCAGCGCGAATTCGAGCAGCGAGGGGCCGGCCGTCATGCGGCCACCGGTCGCAAAGTGCCGGATCTCCATGAAGGCGAGCAGCGCGGTGAACAGGATCGCGGCCGTCTCGACCATGCGCAGCGGCGGATCGTCGGCGCGGCGGCGCAGGAAGATGCTCGCGCCCCAGAACGAGGCCGCCGGCAGGCCGTAGCCCCAGAGCAGCCAGTTGAAGATCGGCGTGGTGCCGACGGCATCGCCGACGATGCGTGGGTCATAGGCGATGCGCGCGGTGACGAGCGCGGCGAAAATGGCTGCGAGCCAGCGCAGGAACGGGATCGGCCGCTGCAGCGAGATCCAGGCGGTGCCGAGCGACATCAGCGCCAGCGCGATCGTCAGCCAGCCCTTTTCCAGCGCGAAGGTCAGCGCCAGCGCCAGCGCACCGAGCGTGCCGGTCGCGAATAAGGCGGTCGAGATCATGCTGCCCGGCCGGGTCTCGCGGCGCGTCAGCGCCTCGGTCGCCGCGCCAAAGCTTGCTGCCAGCAGCACCGCGAGGATCGCAAACGGGATCGAGCGGTCGAGATGGGCGATACGCGCGTAGAGCGCGACCAGGATCGCGATCGGTGTTGCGACCGCAGCAGCCGACCACACCACGGGGATGATCGCCGAGTTCGAGCGGCCCTGCGCCAGGAAGCCGGCAATTCCGAAGCCGGCCGCGAACAGCGCGGCCGTCACCAGATGCAGCGTCACCGAGCTGTCGGTCGCGGCGGGACCGATGCCGGCGATGGGGCCGCCCGGCAGCACCAGCATGTCGGGATTGGCGCGCACCGCCCATTCGGCGAACACGATGAAGACTGTCGCCGCGGCCGCACCGAGCGCGCCGGTCGCCGCCGGCGCGCGCCAGGCGACGAGTAGCGTGCCGCCGACCAGCAGCGCAAACGCGATCAGCGCCAGGTCCGCATGCGCACTCGACAGCACGATCAGCATCGCGCCGAACAGATAGGCACCGAGCGAACCCGACGAGATCGGCTCGATCTCGCCGTCCTCGATTGCAGGCCCGAACATGAAGCCGCAGACGACGAGCAGCGCGGCGAGCACGAAGCCGGCGATGACATGGAAGGCGTGCGGCGCGACCTGGGGCTGCTCGGCGTCGAGACCGGGCAAGAGCCAGAGCACGGCGAAGGCGATCGTGGTGACCGCAAGCCAGCGCCACAGCCGGATGCGGGCGAGGCCGAAGCTCGCGGCGGTGACGACGGCGAGATAGATGTAGAGCGCCCAATAATCGGGCTTGCCGCTGGAGACCAGCACCGGCGTCACGAAGGCGCCGACCACGCCGAGGCCGGCGAGCGCCGGTCCGTGCAGCAGCGCGGCAGCGAGCGTGCACATCGCCACGATGCCGAGCAGCACGAAGGCGGTGGCGGGTACCAGGAAGCCGTAGAGCGCGTAGGCGGCATAGATGGTGGCGAACGCCACTGCCGTTCCGGCCGCGGTGAGGATCGCCGGGATGTTGGCGATCGGCAGCGCTGCGATGTTGGAGATGCTCTCCTTGCGCCGGGTCCATTCGCCGGCGCCCAGCAGCGCGGCGGCGAACAGGCCGCCCAGGAACACGCGCACGCCGGGGCCGAGAAGACCGGCCTCGATCGAATAGCGCACCATGAAGAAGCCGCCGAGCGCGAGCGCAAGGCCGCCGATCCACACCACCCAGCGCGTGCCGAGCTGCTCCTCGAAGCCGGGTTCTCGAATATCGGGCGCGGGCGCAGGCAGGGGAGGCGGTGCCTCGGCGGAGACGCTCGCCGCGAGCGGCGGCGGGGAGGCCTGTTCGGTGTCGAGCGGAGGCGGCGCCGGCTCGGCTTCAGGCGCAAGCGGCCGCTCGGCCGCCATCGCCGCAGGAGCAGGCGCCTGCTCCTGCACCGGCATCAGCGGCGGCGGCTGCACCGGCCGTTGCGCGTAAGACATCGCTTCGAGTGCGTTCAATCGCCGGCGCAGCTCGGCCGCCTGGCTGGAGGCCTTGATGGCGATCAGGAAGGCGACGATCGCGATGATCAGCGCAAAGACGTCAAACGGGCCGTCGAACATGAAGCCTCCAGGCGACCGGCGGGCAGGGGCCGATCGCGCAAATCTCAGGATCTAGCGCCGGGAGCGTACGCGCAAGCCCGGTGCGGGCCGCTCCTGAAGCACATCGCGGCGGAAGCGGTAGAGCGCCGCCGGCCGTCCGCCCGTCTGTGTCGACATCACCCCGGTCGGTTCGACCAAGGCCTCCATTTCGACCAGGCGGCGGAAATTCTGCTTGTGCAGATGCCGGCCGGAGATCGCCTCCACCGTATGCTGCAGTTCGGTAAGTGTGAATTCGGGCGGCAAAAGTTCAAACACGACAGGACGATACTTCAGTTTTGCACGCAGCCGCGCGATCGCCGTGGCGAGAATCCGGCGATGGTCGAACCGCATCGAGGTCCCGAGCGGAGGCAGCGTCTTGCGCGCTAATGCCGCAGGGCGGCCGTCGCGCCGCGCTTCCTCGACCAGCCCGGCCTCGTACAGCAGCTCGTAGCGGTCGAGCACGCGCTCTTCGTCCCAGGCCGCTCCCTCGAGGCCGAAACAGAACCGCACGCGATCCTTGCGCGGCAGCGTGCGAATCGTCTCCGGCGTCTCCTCCGCGGCCCACTCGGTCAGCGCAGGGATGATGTCGCGGGCGATGATCGCCGGCGGCTCTTCGCGCCAGTCTTCCCAGGGGAAGAAGCGATACCATGGCGCGAAGCTCGCCGCGTTGGCCGCGAGCTCGCCATCCACCGCACGCGTCAGCGCGAGATAGCCGATCGACACCATATGCGCCCCGGTGTCGCCGGCCTCGGCATGACGGCCGCGATCGCCGAAGGTGTAGAGCTGCTCGACATAGCCAAGCCGCAGGCCGGCCTGCTCCTCGACCCAGGCGCGCAGGCCGATCTCGAAGGTGCGGTGCGCGAGCGCGTCGAACGGGCCGAACGGCAGGCCGGCCAGCCCGTCACTGCCGCGCGCGGTCAGGATCAGCGGCTCATGGCCCTCGATCGCGACGATCGCCGCGGTCAGGCCGATCTCGATCGGCGTCAGGAGCGTCTCGCTCATGCGGGGATGATCGCAGGTGATGAGGGAGAGATATGCCAATCGATTACGGCGGGTTCTCCGCGGGCACGCTGCAACTTCTCCCGCTTGCGGTAGAGGTCGGCGCGTAGCGCCGGGAGAGGGCTTTCTCCTCTAGGGGGCTGTCCCGATGCGGAGACACCCTCTCCCCAGCCCTCTCCCGCTAGCGGGAGAGGGGGCGCACCTATCTTGTGGCGCCCCACGCTCATTCGAGCTCGATCACGAAGGGGCGGCCCTCGACCATCATCGCGCCCGGGCCGATCTCGTCGAGCGCGCGCAGCATGCGGCCGTTGCGGCCGAGGGCGCGGTCGGCAAGGCCGACGATGCGCCGGTTCGGCGAGGCGATCGGCGAGGCCGCGCGGATCTTCCTGGCGATCTCGAGTTCGTCGCGGTTTGGATTGAGCGCGCAGACCGCCGCAAACGCGCTCGCAGTGGAGCGGCTGATGCCGGCATAGCAATGGACCACGAGCGGTGCGCTGCGGTCCCAGCCACGGACGAAGTTCAGCACCAGATCGATATGCGCCTCGGACGGTGCGACGAACCCGTCCAGCTCCTCGGTGATGTCGTCCATCGACACCTTGAGATGATTGGCCGGCAGCACCGAGACCGGCCGCGCCACCTGCTCGACATTGGCCATCACGGTCAGCACATGGCTGGCCCCGGTGAGACGGACGGTTTCGGGAAGCGCGGCGAGGGAACAGACGTGGATCATGGCGGCCCTTTTTCTTGATTATAGCCGCGGCCCGTAGAGTGGGCAAAGGCGCGTGGCGCCGTGCCCACGACCTTTCTCAATCGCAAGAGGTGGTGGGCACGCTTCCGCCTTCGCTCTTCGAGCTACGGCGGACAAGTCACTTTGCCCACCTACGAAGGGAGGACGCCTACGCAAACACCGCGCCAAACCGCTCCAGAAACTGCTTCTCGGCCCGGGCCGCGGTCCAGGGCGTCAGGTAGTCGCGCCGGACGCTGTCGGTGAGGCCGGGATCCCTGCCGAACAGGCGCCTTGCCTCGCTTTCGCTGAAGCCGGCAAGCTCGGTCGCTTCCAGATAGGCCGCGCCGCGATCGGCGGCCTTGATGGCCTGCGTGATCTCCTCCGGTAGCACCGGCGGCAGTCCGAAGCGGATATGGATGGCGCCGAGCAGGCGTTTCTCCACGGCCTTGTAATGGCCGTCGAGCACCGCCTTGAACGGCGAGATCATGTCGCCGATCACATATTCCGGCGCATCGTGCAGCAATGCGGCGAGCCGCATGCGCTGATCGGCGCGCGGCATCTCGTGCCGCAGCACGGTCTCCACCAGCAGCGTGTGCTGTGCCACCGAGAAGATTTGCGCGCCGATGGTCTGCCCGTTCCAGCGCGCGACGCGCGCCAGCCCGTGCGCGATGTCGGCGATCTCGATATCGAGCGGGGAGGGATCGAGCAGATCGAGCCGCCGGCCCGACAGCATGCGCTGCCAGGCGCGGGACTGCGCTTCGCGCGCGGTCTTCTTCGCGGTCATCTGGCCTTGAGGCGCGGCTTGCGCTGCGTCCTGCCGCAGGTCGCGTGGCAATGGCAGTCGACGAGATGGTCGTTGACCATGCCGGTCGCCTGCATGAAGGCATAGACGATGGTCGGGCCGACGAACTTGAAGCCGCGCGAGGACAGCTCCTTGGAGATCTGCACCGACAGCGGCGTCGAGGTGGGCACGCTCGCGGTGGTCTTGAACTTGTTGACCAGCGGCCTTCCGTCCATGAAGTCCCACAGCAGCTTCGAGAAGCCCGGGCCTTTCTCCATGATGTCGAGATACGACTTGGCGCTGAGGATCGCGCCGTCGATCTTGGCCTTGTTGCGCACGATGCCGGCATCGTTCATCAGTGCGTGGACCTTCTTGGCGTTGTATCGCGCGATCTTCTCCGGCTGGAAATCGTCGAAGGCTTTGCGGAAATTGTCGCGCTTGCGCAGGATCGTGATCCAGGACAGGCCGGCCTGAAAACCGTCGAGCATCAGCTTCTCGTACAGCGCGCGGTCGTCATATTCCGGCACGCCCCATTCGGTGTCGTGATAGGCGACATAGAGCGGATCATCGCCCGGCCAGGGGCAACGTGTCAGGCCGTCGGGATGCAGGCGGGGAGCGCGGCTCATGCGATGGGGTGCTTGGCTGGAATGCGCACGACGTCGGGATCTGCGAGTTTCAAGGCGAGCCCGCCGGCGGTGAGGGGCTGGCCGGCATCGAGCGCGTCCGCGACACGGTCGATGCGCACCAGGGCGATGCCCTTGCCGCCGGACGTCGAGCCGATGGTGCCGACCGGCTTGTCGCCGGCGAGGATGGTCGCGCCGGCTTCGGGCGAGGCGCCGTCGAGCAGCACCTGCACGCTGCGGGTGCGCGCGGTGCCACGGTGCTGCATGCGCGAGACGACCTCCTGGCCGACATAGCAGCCTTTGTCGAAATCGACGCCGGCGAGACGGTCCATGTTGGTCTCGTGCGGAAAGGCGTCGCCGTACATGAAATCGAGCCCGCCGCGCGGCACACCGAGCGCGATGCGGTGCGCCTCGTATTCGGCGACGTCGACCAGGTCGGCGCCGATGAGGTCCGACAGCTTCTGCTTGAGATCCTCGGGAATCAGGATGCGAAGGCCGAGCGCATCGTTGCGCGGGTCGGCGAAGGCAAGGTCCGGCTGCGCCGCAGGCTGGCCGTCCCAGGCCGCGAGCACGCCGAGATCGAGATTTTCCACCGTCACCTTGGCGCGCAGCTTGTAGAATTTCAGCTTGGTGGCGAGGCTATCTGCCAGCGCCTTCGGGCAGTCGATCAGGAACCCGCCGCCATGGCCCGCGGGGACCTCGGTGATCAGAAAATCGACGATGATCTTGCCCTGCGGCGTCAGCAGCGCGCCGAATCGCCCCAGGCCCGGCTTCAGCCTGTCGAGATCGGTCGTGACCAGGCCGTTGAGGAAGTTGCGCGCATCCTCGCCCGCGACCTTGACCACGCCCCGGTCGGGAAGAAACGCTGATTTCATGCGAAAATCTCTTGCGACATGTTGCTCCGGAACGTAAGCCCGCGAGGCATAAACGACAAGACCTCGAGCCCTGCGCTTGGGGACGAGAGAGGCCTTCAGCCATGACCCAGCGCTTCGATGTGATCCTCAAGAATGGCACCGTCGTCAACCAGGACGGCGAGGGTGTTCGCGATATCGGCATCGCCGGTGGCCGCATTGCCGAGCTGGGTCCTTTGTCGCACGCCTCCGCCGCCGAAACGATCGACTGCAAGGGCCTGCACATCCTGCCCGGCGTGATGGACACGCAAGTGCATTTCCGCGAGCCCGGCCTGACGCACAAGGAAGACCTCGAGACCGGTTCGCGCAGCGCCGTGATGGGCGGCGTGACCGCGGTGTTCGAGATGCCGAACACGGCGCCGCTGACGGTGACGGAGGCCGAGTTCACCGACAAGGTGAAGCGCGCCCATCACCGCATGCATTGCGATTTCGCCTTCTTCATCGGCGGCACCCGCGAGAACGTGCAGGATCTGCCGGTGCTGGAGCGCGCGCCCGGCTGTGCCGGCGTCAAGGTGTTCATCGGCTCCTCGACCGGCGCGCTGCTGGTGGAGGACGACGAAAGCCTGCGCCGCATCTTCCAGGTGATCCGCCGCCGCGCCGCGTTCCATGCCGAGGACGAGTACCGCCTCAACGACCGCAAGCCGCTGCGCATCGAGGGCGACGCCCGCTCGCATCCGGTGTGGCGCGACGAAACCGCGGCGCTGATGGCGACGCAGCGTCTGGTCAAGCTCGCGCACGAGACCGGAAGGCGCATTCATGTGCTGCACATCTCCACCAAGGAAGAGATCGAGTTCCTGCGCGACCACAAGGACGTCGCATCCTGCGAGGCGACGCCGCACCATCTCACGCTGGCCGCGCCCGAATGCTATGAGCGGCTCGGCACGCTGGCGCAGATGAATCCGCCCGTGCGCGGCGCCGATCACCGCGCCGGGATCTGGCGCGGCATCGAGCAGGGCATCATCGACGTGCTCGGCTCCGACCACGCCCCGCATACGCTGGAGGAGAAGCAGAAGACCTATCCGGCCTCGCCCTCCGGCATGACCGGCGTGCAGACGCTGGTGCCGCTGATGCTCGACCACGTCAACGCGGGCCGGCTCTCGCTGGCGCGCTTCGTCGACCTCACCAGCGCCGGTCCCGCGCGCCTCTACAACATGGCCTGCAAGGGCCGCATCGCCGCCGGCTACGACGCCGACTTCACCATCGTCGACCTCAAGCGCAGCGAGACCATCACCAATCAATGGGTGGCGTCGAAGGCCGGCTGGACGCCTTATGACGGGTTGCGCGTCACCGGCTGGCCCGTCGGCACCTTCATCCGCGGCCGCCGCGTGATGTGGCAGGGCGAGCTGGTGACGCCCGCGCAGGGCGAGGCGGTGCGGTTTCTGGAGACGCTGAAGCCGTAAGGCAAGAATTGCGCCGCTCCATCGCTGTCATGCCCCGCGTAGGCGGGGCATCCAGTACGCCGCGGCCTCTCGATTCAAGCTCTGCCACCTCTGGAATACTGGATTGCCCGCCTTCGCGGGCAATGACAGTGTGCCACGAAGCACAAGCGCAAATTGGGAGAGAACAATGTCCCAGCCAACGGCCCTCATCACTACTGAGCAGCTCGCCGCCATTCTCGGCGATCCCAACCTGCGCCTGTACGACTGCACGACCTACAACGAGCCGGTACCGCCCGGCAGCGACGTGCCGTACCGCGCGGTGCCAGGCGATAAGACGTTTGCGGCTGGCCACATTCCGGGCGCCGATTTCCTCGATTTGCAAGGCGAGTTCTCCGACACCTCGTCGCAACAATTCTTCATGATGCCCGATGTCGTCCAGCTGGAGGCCGCCTTCGGCCGGCACGGCCTCGATGCGGGCAAGACCGTCGTGCTCTACAGCATCGGCACCACGATGTGGGCGACACGGTTCTGGTGGATGCTGCGCTCGCTCGGCGTCGATGCGCTGGTGCTCGACGGCGGCTTCGACAAATGGAAGCAGGAGGGACGGCCGGTCGCAACAGGCGCACCGGAAGGCTATCCGGCCACGACCTTCAAGGCCGCGCCGCGCGCCGGCTTCTTCGTCGACAAGGATGTGGTGAAGGCGCGGATCGGCGATCCCTCGACCATGATCGTCAATGCGCTTGGGCCGCAGTTTCATCGCGGCCTCGAGCCGAGCCGCTACGGCCGGCCCGGCCGTATTCCCGGCAGCGTCAACGTGTCGGCTGCGACGCTCGTCAATGCCGACAAGACGTTGACGACGCTTGCCGATGCCGAAGCCAAGTTCACTGCGGCGGGCCTCACGCGCGACAAGAATGTGATTCTGTATTGCGGCGGCGGCATCTCGGCGACGATCGATTTGTTTCTGCTGACGCAGCTCGGCTACGACAAGCTGACGCTCTACGACGCCTCGATGGGCGAATGGGCGCGGGATCCGGCGCTGCCGATCGAGACGGATTAGCTCCAGGAGAGGGGTGAGAGCCGTGGCTCAGAAATCCGGGAACCTTTTCCTTTCGCCTGCATCCAACGTCCGGAACCAATGGAGATAGGTTACCCGCCATGCCAGGGACCGCAGCCGGCCTGACCACCGGCATCAGGACGTCGGAAGCCGAGCTGATCGAGCGCGCGCGGCGCCGCGAGGAGGCCGCGCTCCGCGAGATCATGCAGGCCAACAACCGCAGGCTCTACCGCCTCGCCCGCGGCATCCTGCGCAGTGACAGCGAAACCGAGGACGTGGTGCAGGAGACCTATGTCCGCGCCTTCACGCATCTCGACGGTTTTCTCGGTGACGCCGCGCTGTCGACCTGGTTGTCGCGCATCGCGATTAACGAAGCGCTCGGGCGCCTGCGCAGTCGGAGGCCGCAGGTCGAACTGGGATCGGTGCCGGAGGCAACGCTCGAAGCCCAGATCATCAAGTTTCCCGTTTCGACCGCCGCCACCGATCCGGAAAAATCCATGGCCCAACGCGAGATCCAGCGCGTCGTCGAACATGCGATCGATGAATTGCCCGATGCCTTCCGCATGGTCTTCATCGCGCGCGTGATGGAGGGGATGAGCATGGAGGAGACCGCCGAGCTGCTCGGCATCAAGCCGGAAACCGTCAAGACGCGGTTGCACCGTGCGCGCGCATTGCTGCGCGAGAACGTCGAGAAGAAGATCGGCCCCGTCGTGATGGACGCATTTCCGTTCGCCGGGCAGCGCTGCGAGCGCCTGACCGAGGCCGTGCTCAGGCGCCTCGGTGTCGGCGCATGATTTTTCGGGAACGTTTGCGCAAAATGCCCATCCAATCCCTGTGAAGCAACGCCGGCCCACGCCGGCACCACAGGAGCATCAAGCCATGTTCACCCGAACGAGCGCGGCGATCGCCGCGGCATTTCTGTTGTCCAGTCCCGCGCTGTTGCAAAGCGCCGGCGCAGCCGACAAGCCCACCGATCCGCAGATCGCTCACATCGCCTACACCGCGGGCGTGATCGACATCAACGCCGCCAAGCAGGCGCAGAAGAAGGCCAAGAACAAGGACGTCAAGGCGTTTGCCGAGGACATGCTGCGCGACCACGAGGCCGTCAACCAGCAGGCGCTCGCGCTGGTGAAGAAGCTGAACGTCACCCCCGAAGACAACGACACCAGCAAGGCGCTGTCCAAGCAGGCCAGCGACAAGCTCGCCGAGCTCGACAAGCTGAGCGGTGCTGCTTTCGACAAGGCCTATGTCGCCAACGAGGTCGCCTTCCACAAGCAGGTCAACGGCGCGCTGGAGGCCCAGCTGATTCCGTCGGCCGGCAATGCCGAGCTGAAGAGCCTGCTGCAGACCGGCCTGAAGATTTTTCAGGGCCATCAGCAGCACGCCGAGCATGTCGCGGCCGAGCTGAAATAAGGAGGATGCGATGATGTCGGGGCAGCCGTGTTCGCTTCCTGTCGCGCTCGTCTTGGCGGCGATGGTCGTCCCGGCGCACGCCGCGACGATCGAGATCACGATGGAGAACCTCGTGATCTCGCCGGCCGAGATATCAGCCAAGGTCGGCGATACCGTCACCTGGATCAACAAGGACGTCTTCGCCCATACCGCCACCGCGAAGAACGGTGACTTCGACGTGACGCTGCCGCCGAAGAGATCGGCGACATCGGTTCTGAAGAAGACGGGAACGGTCGAATATTACTGCCGCTATCATCCCAACATGAAAGCGACGCTCAAGGTCGAGCCGTGAGGAGGGAGCGCGTTCCCGAGCCCGGCAGGAACATCTCCCGGCCGTTGCGAGACTAATGCTTGTCGGGGGGAAGCGGCTTCCGTGCGACAATGCCTGCAGACTTCGCGAAGCTATTCGCCAATCCGCTTTGCAAAGTCATTCATCCGTTGACTGGCCCCGCCCGCGTGGCGGGGTCATTTTCGGCAGGGCCCTATTGCCTGCAGATGTCGACCGAGAACTCGCCGTTGCGGATGCGGCCGGGAAAGCCTTCGACGAACTTGGCGACCGCGTCCTCGCCATAGGTGCCGACCAGTTCGGCAAAGGCTGCAAACAGGCTCGCCTGTGCCAGGCAGTCGCCGTCGACGCCATCATGGCGCGCCTCGGCCCAGGCCTCGTTGAGATAGCTCAGTGCGGCCTGCTTCTGCTCGTGGTCGGGCAGCGGCGCGCGGGCGGGGGCGTAGGAAATCGGCTGGCTCATGAAACTCGATCAGGGCTGGGGCGCGATCCACGGCGATGCGCTGTGCAAAAAGGTTTAGCACGGTCGTTAACGACCGCTAGGCCACATCTTTAAGAACGGTTAACGGCTGTGAACAAAGTCGATGAGAGGGGTCCCGTGCCCGACAGCCAAACCCTCATGGTGAGGAGGCGCGTAAGCGCCGTCTCGAACCATGGAGGCCCCGCTGCCGCAGCCGGGCCTTTCATCCTTCGAGACGCCGCTTCGCGACTCCTCGGGATGAGGAATTCACAGCGCAGACGTGATTGAATGAATCTAGTTCGCGTAGCGCGCCGTCAGATCCCGCGAGATCTTCGAGCCTTCCTCGATATAGCGGCGGATTGCCACCGTCGCGGCCGGCGTGCAGCTCCGGTAGGTCTGCTGAAAGCCGTTATAGCCGCGGTTGAAACCGGCGATCATGCGGGTGCGGCGCTCGCCGGAGGGGGTTTCGGCATCGATCAGCGCCTGCATCTCGTTGCGCCATCTGTTGCCCTCATTGGCCCCGCAGATGCCGCGCAGATAGTGCAGCCCGCCGAGGATCTCGGCCAGCCGCTGCAAATCGGCGTCGAACGGCGCCGCCACGTCCTGAGCCCTGGCGGGTCCGCAGGCGCAGGCGAGGATCAGGACAGAAATGGCCAGAAATCGCGTGGACATCGGCGGGGTGTATGCCGCGTCGAGGCCGGAGACGCAAGGCGAGCCGTCAGGCGGCGATCAGCCGCGCGGCGGACTGGATCACCTCGTCCAGCCCCCCGGTCAGCTTGAGGCCATCCAGGCTCGCCAGGGCGTCCGGGGCGATCCAGCGGTAGTCGTCGAGCTCGTCGTTCAGGACCGGCTCCTGGGCCACCCAGCGGGCCGCAAACGACATGATGAGGTAATGGCCGGCGCCGGGCGCGGCGGGCAGCACCTCGCGCCAGCCGGCAAGGCCGACGATCGCGATGTCGAGCCCGGTTTCCTCCGCGACCTCGCGGCTCAGGGCCTGGTGCAGCGATTCGCCGAACTCAACCCGGCCGCCGGGCAGCGAATAGAACCCCTTCGCCGGCGAGCGGGCGCGGCGGGTCAGCAGCACCTTGCCATCGCGGAAGATCGCGGCACTGACGGCGAGCTGGGGGTGGGGGGGGTGGGCGGGCTGAACGGGCGAAGCCATTTTCTTCAAGCACCCGGCTCAGTTCGCCATGATGGTGTCGACGTCGGCCTCGGCCCCGCCATGGATGATGCCGCCGCAGGCCGCGATCAGCGGCTTGACCCAGAGCGCGGCCTGCTCGGCGAGGCGGATTCGTGTCGTATCCTTCTCGACCTCGCGCATGGCCGAGCCGACCGCGGTCAGGATCGAGGTCATGGTATCGGTGATGTGGTCGAACTGGGCGCGCACGTTGGGATCGGCCTTCTCATAGGCCTCGATGGCGAGGTCGCGCGCCTTGAAGTTGGAGGCCGTGAAATGCTCGGCGTAGGATAGCGGCGTCCAGGTCAAGAAATCGTCCGCGCATTCCGGCATGTCCGGAACCA
The DNA here is from genome assembly GCF_024585125.1 of Bradyrhizobium sp. WBOS08. Taxonomy (NCBI): domain Bacteria; kingdom Pseudomonadati; phylum Pseudomonadota; class Alphaproteobacteria; order Hyphomicrobiales; family Nitrobacteraceae; genus Bradyrhizobium; species Bradyrhizobium sp. WBOS08. Next base: position 4,248,021 of record NZ_CP028988.1, read on the forward strand.
TTTCCAGCAGCATCACCGCTTCATTGAAATGGTTGAGATAGTCGGTGGCAAGCCCGGTCCGCGGGTTGATATTGGCCACGCGCAGCCGCTCGGCCCAGGCGGCGGCCTCGGGGCCCGTCTGTACATGCGTCCGCGCGGGTTGGGAGGCCGTTGAGCTCATCCGCCGCAGTGTTAACGTTCGGGGTTAAAAGGACCTGAACGGACCCTATATAGACACCTCGGATGTGTGGACGCTTCGTCATAACTTCGGCCCCCGCGGCCTTGCGGCAATTGTTCGGCTATGTCGAGCAGCCGAATTTCCCGCCTCGGTACAACGTGGCGCCGACACAACCTGTTCCGGTCGTTCTGATCGAGAACGGCGCGCGGCATTTCCGCTTGATGCGCTGGGGCCTGTTGCCGACCTGGGTCAAGGATCCCCGCGGGTTTACGCTGCTGATCAACGCCCGCTCCGAAACCGTGCTGGAGAAGCCCGCCTTCAAGAATGCGATTCGCCGCCGGCGCGGCCTGATCCCGGCCGACGGCTATTATGAGTGGAAGACGGAGGGCGGCCGCAAGCAACCGTTCTTCATCCACCGCGCCGACGGCGCGCCGCTTGGTTTTGCCGCCTTGTTCGAGACCTGGGCCGGGCCGAACGGCGAGGAGCTCGACACCGTCGCGATCGTCACGGCCGCGGCAGGCGAGGATCTCGCGGCGCTGCATGATCGCGTTCCCGTCACCGTCAGCGAGCGCGATTTCGAGCGCTGGCTCGACGTCAGCCGTGACGAGGTCGATGCGATCCTGCCGCTGATGACCGCCCCGCGCGTCGGCGAATTCGCCTGGCACCCGGTCTCCACCCGCGTCAACCGCGTCGCCAATGACGACGAGCAGCTCGTGTTGCCGATCAGCGCGGAGCAGATGGAGGCGGAGGCGCCGAAGCCGAAGAAGGCGACGCGGAGGGTCGCCGCTGCTTCATCGGATGACGGGCAGGGGTCGTTGTTCTAAGCCGCAGTGCCGGAGGGTGAGCAAAGGCGCTCTTGCGCCGTGCCCACGATCTCTCGCTTCAACGCGCGATGGTGGGCACGCTTCTCTTTGCCCACCTTACGAGAGCGGAGTCTTAAACGACCTCCTTCGCCCGCAACGCCGCGATCTCCCCTGCACCGAATCCGAGCTCGCCCAGCACCGCATCCGTATCCGCGCCGAGCTCCGGCGCCATCCGGTCCAGCCGGCCGCCGCCATGGGCGAGCTTGAAGCCGCTGCCGGCGAAGCGCAGCCGGCCGTAGGGCGTGTCCAGCTCCTGGATCGCGCCGCGCGCCTTGATTTGCGGATGGTCGATCACGTCCTCGACCTTCCAGATGCTGGCGCAGGGCGCGCCGGCGTCCTCCAGAATGCTCTCCCATTCGCGCGCCGGCCGTGCCGCCAGCGCCGTCTCGATGATGGCGCGTAGCGCCGCCTCGTTCTCGTTGCGCGAGAACCAATCGGCAAAGCGGGGATCAGACAGCGTGTCCTCGCGGCCGAGCGCAGCCATCAGCGCGCGGTACTGTTTCTCGTTGTTCACGGCGAGCAGGATGTGGCCGTCGCCGCACTTGAACAGGTTGGCCGTGGTCCTGCGGCTCACCGCCTGGTTGCCGGAGAGCGTCTGGCGATGGCCGGCGACCGACCAGTCCGCGATCTGCCCCGACAGGAACGCCAGCGTCGCCTCCAGCATGGAGACGTCGATCAGCTGCCCCTTGCCGGTGCGGTCGCGCTGGTACAGCGCGCTCGAGACACCGAACGCAGCCGTGGCGCCCGACAGCACGTCGCAGACCGCAAAGCCGGCGCGCGTCGGTCCGGTCTCGGGATGGCCTGATATCGCCATGATGCCCGAGAGCGCCTGCATCTTGCCGTCATAGCCGGGCCGCAGCCGGTCCGGGCCGGTCTGGCCGAAACCCGATACGGCGCAATAGATCAGTTTCGGATTGATGGCGGACAGCGCCTCATAGCCGATGCCGAGCTTGTCCATCACGCCGGGGCGGAAATTCTCCATGACGACATCGACGCTCGCGGCGAGCTTGTTCACGATCGCGATCGCCTCCGGCTTCTGCAGATCGAGCGTCAGGCTGCGCTTGTTGCCGTTGACGGCCTGGAACGCCGGCGCCAGCCCGCGCTCGGCCCATTCCCGGGAGAGTGGCGTGCGGCGCATGTCCTCGCCCTCGCGCCGCTCGACCTTGATGATTTCGGCACCGAGCAGCGCGAGCTGGTAGCTGGCATAGGGGCCGGCCAGCACTTGCGTGAAGTCCAGGATCTTCACGCCCTCGAACGGTCGCGTCACGTCGCTCTCCCATCCTATTGTTATCGGACGACGTCAAGCATGATCCGGAAAAGTGCGAAGCGGTTTTCCGGAAAGATCATGCGCAAAGACAATCTAAAGCGCGATGACGATCCAACCGAATCTCATCGCGCTTTAGGCGGCGCGGTTGCCGCGCGCGATCTCCTTCTGCTTGTCGAATTCGGCGCGGCGGCGCGCCAGCTCCTCCGGCGAAAGCTGGGCGACGTTGTTGTAGTCGAGCTTCCAGGAGGCGTCCTCGCTCCAGCGCAGCGGCGACTGCATCGTCGTCTGCGGGCCGCTCGCGGTCTCCAGCAGCTTGAGTGCCAGCTCCAGCGTCTGCGCCTGCGAGGCCACGTCGTGCGGCTTGCCGGCGGAATTGCCGAGCGGGAAATCGGAGAACAAAAAGCGCGGCACCGCCGCGTGCTCGATGATGTCCTTGGCGCAGCCCATGATCACGGTCGGAATGCCGCCTGCTTCGAGATGCCGCGCCACCAGCGCCGTGGTCTGGTGGCACACCGGGCAGTTCGGCACCAGCACCGCGACGTCGACCTCGTCGGCAAGGCAGCGCGCCAAAATTTCCCGCGCGTCGGTGTCGAGCGTGACGCGGTGGCTGCGATTGGTCGGCGCGCCGAAGAAGCGCTGGCTCACCTCGCCGATGCGGCCCGCAGCACTCGCCTTCAACAGCTGCGGCAGCGGAAACCAGGTGCCGTTGTCGGTCGCGCTCGTGTGCTTGCGGTCGTAGCCGATGTGCGAAATGCGCAAATCGTGCTGCTTTGAGGTGTCGCCGTCATAGACCTGGTAGAACTTCGCAGCGCCGTTATACGCCGCGCCCGGTCCCTGGTCGCCCTTGGCGGGATCGTAGGGCGCGGCGGTGGTGATGATGGTGACGCGCGACTTCGCCAGCGGCTTCTTCAGCGGCTGGAACGGCGCTGCGGTGTAATGTGCCCAGCGATACGGCGTGGGGTAGCCGATCGCCGCGTAATAGTCCCGCGTGCGCTGCATGTAGGGGACGGGAGAATCATGATCGGGCGCAAAGCCGAATTCGTCGTCGCGCGGAGCGGACATGGGCGCGTCTCCTGGTTCTTGGTTGGAGACAGACTAGAGGGAGTTTTGCGGTTGCTCAACGGGGGGAGGGAGGATGCAGGACAGAATTGCAAATCAAGGTGGGGCCAGTGCTGCGCTTGCCCTCTCCCCTTGTGGGAGAGGGTGGCTCGCCGCGTGAGCGGCGAGACGGGTGAGGGGTCTGGCTCCGCGAGTCCAACTCTCAGAGAGCTCGTGGACAGATACCCCTCATCCGGCGCTTCGCGCCACCTTCTCCCACAAGGGGAGAAGGAGGAAAGCACACCTACCTGAACACATGCAGCGCCGCATATTGCAGCAGCATGATCGCCTTGGCGTCGATGATGCGGCCATCATTGATCATCGCCAGCGCCTCGTCGATGGAGAGCTCCAGCACCTCGATGTCCTCGCCCTCATGCTCCAGGCCGCCGCCGTCGCCGACCCGCATCTCGGGCTCGTACTCGGCGACGAAGAAATGCAGCTTCTCGGTGATGGCGCCCGGGCTCATGAAGGCCTCGAACACCTTGTGGACGTGGTGCAGGCGATAGCCGGTTTCCTCCTCGGCCTCGGCGCGGATGCGCTCCTCGGGCTCGGCATTGTCCAGCACGCCGGCGGCCGCCTCGATCAGCAGGTCGTCGTAGCCGCGGATGAAGGCCGGCAGGCGGAATTGCTTCACCAGGATCACGGTCCGCCGCGCGAGATTGTACGGCAGCACGGCGGCGGCGTTGTCGCGCTCATAGGTCTCGCGCTTCTGCGTCTGCCACTCGCCGCTGGCGCGCCGGTACTCGAACGTCGTGGTCTTCAGCGTGGTCCAGCCGTTCGAGAGCACGCGGACGTCCTTGATGCGGACGCGGTCGGAAATGGTCATGGCGGGATCTCAGGTGATTGGCGTCGTGGCGCGGCCGTCGAGCCACTTCTGGAACATCACGGAGGTCGAGAGCTCGAAGCCGAGCGAGCCGTAGAACGCGTTGGCCGGCGCGTTCTCGCGCCGGACCAGCAGCTGCAGCTTCGGGATTCCGGCCGCGCGCAGCCAGTCCTCGGCCGCCGCCATGATGACGCGGCCGAAGCCGCGCTTCCGGCTATCAGGGTCGACCGCGACGTAATAGACCCAGCCGCGATGGCCGTCATGGCCGACCATGATTGTCGCCGCGATCACGCCATTGGCGCGGCCGATCAGCACGGTGGAATTGTCGCGCCGCCGCGCCAGGGCGATGTCGGCATGGGGATCGTTCCACGGCCGCGTCAGGCCGCAGCGCCGCCACAGCGCGACGACCTCCTCGACATCGGCATCGGTGATGGCGTCGATCGCGAGCGCGCTCACAGCACCTTCCCCGGGTTCATGATGCCGTGCGGGTCGAGCATCGCCTTGATCGCGCGCATCAGCTCGATCGCGGTCTTGTCCTTGACGTCGGGCAGCTCGTCGCGCTTGAGCACGCCGATGCCGTGCTCGGCGGAGATCGAGCCGCCCATGCGCAGCACGATCTCGAACACCACCGCGTTCACCTCGTGCCAGCGCGCGAGGTAATCGGCCGTGTTGGCGCCGATCGGCTGGCTGACATTGTAGTGCAGATTGCCGTCGCCGAGATGGCCGAACGGCACCGGCCGCGCACCGGGGATCAGCTTCACCACCGCGGCGTCGGCCTCGGCGATGAAGGCGGGCACGGCGGCGACGGGAACGGAGATGTCGTGCTTGATCGAGCCGCCCTCCGGCTTCTGCGCCGCCGACATCTCCTCGCGCAGCTTCCAGAAATTGTTGCGCTGGGCAAGGCTCGACGCGATCACGGCGTCGTCGACGATCTCCTCCTCCATGGCGCGGCCGAGGATCGTCTCCAGCGGCGTGCGGGCATCGTCGCCGGGAGAAGACAATTCCATCAGCACGTACCAGGGATGTTTTTCTGCGAGCGGGTCGCGCACGTCGATGCCGTGGCGGACCGAGAAGTCCACCGCCATCTCCGAGAGCAATTCGAAACTCGTCAGCGCATTGGCGGCTTCGCCTTGCGCGATCGTCAGCAGCTTCAAGGCCGCGTCCGGCGATTTCAGGCCGACATAGGCGGTCTCGACCGCCCGCGGCTTCGGAAACAGTTTCAAGCTCGCCGCCGTGATGATGCCGAGCGTGCCTTCGGCGCCGATGAAGAGGTTGTGCAGATTGTAACCGGTGTTGTCCTTCTTCAGCTTCGACAGCGTGTTGAGCACGCGTCCGTCGGCAAGCACGACCTCGAGCCCCAGGGCCATCTCGCGCGCGACGCCATAGGCGAGCGCGGCGGTGCCGCCGGCATTGGTGGAGAGATTGCCGCCGATGGTGCAGCTGCCTTCGGCGCCCAGCGACAGCGGAAACAGCCGGTCGACGTCGGAGGCCTTCTGCTGCGCCACCTGCAGCACCACGCCGGCCTCACACGTCATGGTGTTGGAGGCGGTGTCGACCTCGCGGATCTTGTCCAGCCGCCGCAGCGACACCACGACCTCGCCGTTGTGCGGGGTCTGGCCGCCGACCAGCCCGGTGTTGCCGCCCTGCGGCACCAGCGCGATCTTGTGCGCGGAGGCGAGCTTGCAGATCGCCGAGACCTCCGCCGTCGAGCCCGGGCGCAGCACCAGCGGCGAGCGGCCGTGGAACAGATTGCGCTCCTCGGTGACGTAAGGCTGGATGTCGTTGGCGTCGGTGATGGCGTGGCGCTCGCCGACGATGTTGCGGAATTGCTCGATCAGCTCGGGCGCAAGCGGCGGAATAGCGGGTGTATTGACGTTCATTCTGGTGTCTCTTCTCAAGCTTCTTATCGCGCCACCGCCGCCCGGCGGAGCCGGTCGTTGATCGCCTCGCCAAGGTCCTCTTCGGGAATTGCCATCACCGCGATCGCCCGGGGACCCTTCGCATCGAGCGCGCGAAGATAGCCGAACAAATTGGCGGCGGCTTCATCGAGATCACCGCTGGGCGACAAATTCATGACGGCCGACGCGGTATCGACGCCAGGCAGGCGCGCGGAGCCGAACGCCAGCAGCGCTTCGCCCGGCGCCACCTCGCGCGCGTTGAGCCGCACGGAAGCGCGCGGCGCGTAATGCGAGGCCAGCATGCCCGGCGCCAGCGGCTGGCTGTCGTCGCTGCCCGTTTCCGCAGGCGGCCGCGCCAGGCTCGCGCCTAGCACCGCCTCGATCCGCTCGCGCGATAGGCCGCCGGGCCGCAGCAGCATGGGCGTCTCGAAGCAGCCGACGATGGTCGATTCGACGCCGACCGTCACCGGCCCGCCGTCGATGATCAGGTCGATCCGCCCCGAAAGGTCGCTCTCGACATGGGCGGCCAGCGTCGGCGAGACGTGGCCGGAGATGTTGGCCGACGGCGCCACCACGGCCCCGCCGAAGGCGCGCAGGATCGCCTGCGCGACGGGATGGGCGGGAATCCGGATCGCGACGGTGTCGAGGCCGGCGGTGGCGAGATCCGCCACCGGGCAGCCCTCGGCCTTCGGCACCACCAGCGTCAGCGGCCCCGGCCAGAACGCTTCCGCCAGCTTCAGGGCGCGCGCGTCGAACCGCCCGATCCGCCGCGCCGCCGGGATATCGGCGACATGCGCAATCAGCGGATTGAACGCCGGCCGCCCCTTGGCGGCGTAGAGATGGGCGATCGCGCCTGCGTTGGCGGCGTCCGCGCCGAGCCCATAGACCGTCTCGGTCGGAAACGCGACCAGCCCGCCGGCCGCCAAAGTCCTGGCGGCAGCCTCCGCGCCGGCCGCGCCGGCCGGTAAAATCAGCGTTTCAAGGCCCGTTTTCACAGGGACAAAATTCCTCATCTCGGCCGCTTGCGGTGCGTCAAACCCGACGCTATAAGCCGCCTTCTTGTCGGAGTGTGGCTCAGCCCGGTAGAGCACTGCGTTCGGGACGCAGGGGTCGCAGGTTCGAATCCTGCCACTCCGACCAACAACTTCAATGACTTAAGCCTGTAGCATTTTTTAGGGCCCAAGGAAGGGCCCAAGAAATAATTACAGTGGGTCGGAATGATCCGTCGCCCGCGATCGTTTTAGATGCCGCAGCGTTCCGCAAAGCGCGGATCCTATCGCTCGTCGGGTCCGAGCACCTCAACGGGCCAACCAAAATACGAATATAGGAATTCGCCGCCGCCCCCCCGATCGGTCAGCTTGACCCGAAGCCGGAAGCGCGTCCCTACGGGATGGATCCTTGGGTTCATTAGGTCCTTGCTGCACTCGACGCGCAAGTGCGTCGGGAATTCCTCGCCTGGGACCGGCCTAATGTGGACAGGGCCGTGCAGCCCCGCGGTGCTGTCAGGATAGTAGCTTTCCACAATACAGTATCGGTACGGCTCGTTCGGCTTCGCCATGATAGACACCAAAGGTTGGAGTCAGCGCCATACTGGCTGGACCTCTGGCACATTTCCATAGCTTTCGACAATCCAAAGTTGCCGCGGGCGGTGCAGCGCGACCGTCGCTATCGCCGCTTGTCGGCCTGCCCGCTGCTGTCGTTGTGCCTACGTTCCTGCGTCACTGAATGATCCGCAGGTGCCCCCCGCGCGCCTTGCCACCTTCGCCCGGCAGGTTGATGTCGTAGGTCTTGGCGACCTCGACCTCGTTCATCTTCAACATCTTCGACAGATCGGCCAGTGTGTAGCCCATGTCGTTGAGGTGCAACGAGACGAGATCGCTGACCGTGTGGGGCTGCTCCGGGGCGAAGTCGAGTTCGGGTGGCTCGCGAAGCCGGATCTTGTGAATATTGAACTGCTTCCAGATGTACTGCGACTGGGTCTTGTTGAGGGCACCGGCGCGCTCGGCCGCGAACACCAGCGAACCCATCGACACCTTCCACTCGGGCTTCAGCGCAGCGAGCGTACGCAGGTCGACGCGGCGGCCCGCGATAGACTGCTTGAAGTCCTCCGTCGGCACCAAGAGGCACGACGCGAACGTGTCGGCCTCGTCCTCCATGTTCCGGGTCGGGAACGCATGCATCACGATATGCCCGAGTTCGTGGGCGAGGGTGAAGCGCATACGGTCGGAGGGATGCGCGCGGTTGAGCACGATGAGGTGCGGCATGCCGGGCACGGAGAAGCGCACGCCGGAGACGGACGACCCCCCCAGGTCCGAGTGCGCGACCAAGATACCGGCGTCCTCGACGAGCGCGGTCAGATCCTGGATCGGTCCATCCGGCACCTGCCAGAAGCGGCGGACCAGGCCCGCGATCTTCTCGGCGTCGTTGTCGTACTCGTCGGCGTCGAAGCGCGGTAGCTTATTGACTGGCTCGAGATCGGTCGCATCTAGAAGTTTGCGCAGGTGCATGACGCGCACGTTGAGTTCGGCGACGATCCGGTGAAGCTCGGTTGCCGACACGTTCGACTTCTTGCGCCACATGGGCGCATGGACGCTCACAGGCGCGCCGTAGACCGCGTCGGTCTGCGCGAAGAACTCCTGGGGCACCGAGAAGATCTCGGCGGCCGCCGCCAGCAGTTTCTCGCTCGGCTCCTTCAATCCGTTCTCGATGCGGGACAGTTCGGCGTTGGGCACGCGCAGGCATTCCGCAGCCTCGTTCTGCGGGAATCCGCGTAGCTGCCGCGCCAAGCGCAGCATGGTCCCAGTCTTCGGCATGCAGCAGTCCTTCACTCCCGAGTCGGCGACGATTCTCGTTTACGCCCAGTTAACCGCCCAAAAGGGGCGGTCAGGACGCTTCGCCGCCCTTCTTCTTGTTCTTGGCCGTGTCCTTGAGCTTGGCGACGCTGCGGCGCCGCGGCTGCTGCGGAACGGCGGTCTTCTGCGGAAACTCGATGATGCCCTGCTGGCCGCCGGGCAGTTCGTAACTCCAGAGCTGGCCGTCGCCGTTGCGGGCCGTCACATGAACGGAGTCGTAGCCGGTGCCGAGCGAGTTCACTTGCCAGCAGATCTCGACCTTCATCGCCGACGGCACGTCCGCGAACGGGATCGCTGGATCCAGGAAGTTGTCGTTGGCGCCGGTCCGGATGTTGCTGCCCTTGCCGCGTTTGACGGCCTTCTTGAAGCGCGCCAGCACCTTGCCGTCGAACAGGAAGCGCGCCGTCGAGCCGGTCGCGAACACCACCGCACCCGGCTTGTTGTTGAACTCCGCGATCGCCGCCCGGATGACGCTGTCGAATACGTCGACGGAGTCGGTGCGCTTGTAAATGTTGCCGGCGCCGCGCTTTGCGAGAAAGTCTTTGAAGGCCTTGTCCAAGACCTTGCGGATCCGCTTGTTGTACGGCTCGAGGACCACGCGGACTTCCTTCTCGATCGGCAGCGACATGTGGGCACGGCTCCAAGGTGAATCGGTCCGACAACCCTATCAGTTTCGTGCCAAAATCAAAGAATTATTTTCAAGTTCTTTGCAAGATCCTATTAATTCATTGATTTTATTAATCTTTATACTTTTCAATTGGAGTATGGAGATTCCACTTAGGGGCTATTGTGTGTCTCGGGAAAAGGATTCGACTGACCGGCACTAGACCGCTCCATGTGGATATTAAGGAGACGCCGTTGAAGGGAACGCTGATCCAATTCGATGCCGAGGGTGACTGCGACGACCTGATCGCCGACCTGCGCCGGCGGCTGAAGGCGGAAACATCCAGGCGGTGGTCCGCCGCAGCCCGGCCGCCGGGTTCTTGTCGAGGGGTCTCACGGCGCAGGACGCCTCGACCTTCATGCACCTTATGTCGAGCCAGAACATGTTGCCGGCTTCCATGACGTCGAACAGCTGGACTTCGATCTGCTCGAAGATCGTAAACGTGACGTTTACATGCTTGGTCAGCACGAAATGGTCGCGCGCATCAATTTCTGACGTCGCCTTGATGCGTGGGTAGAATGAGGCGAAATCCATCGAAGTTATAAACGGGGAGCCCTCGATGCTCTCTCGATCGTCCGCCCCCGCGGATTTCTCGTGATGTGGTGATCCAGCCGTCGCGACGTTTCGTTTCCTCCGGGTCGATCGCAACTGATCGGACGATGGATGTGCGGCATCGCGTGCATCCATTGCTTCGTCATGGCCTCACTCACATCTGGAGAATTTGATGACGCCCGCAATTCGTTCGTTCGTGGCCGGAGCGGCCATGGTCGCTGGCCTGCTTGGTCCATCCGTGGCGCGCGCTGCCGACATCGTGGACACCGCGGTGTCTGCCGGTTCGTTCACCACATTGGTGACAGCCGTGAAAGCGGCCGGCCTCGTGAAGACGCTCAAGAGCAAGGGCCCCTTCACCGTGTTCGCGCCCAGCGATGCGGCGTTCGCCAAGTTGCCGCCCGGCACGGTCGAATCGCTGTTGAAGAACAAGGCCAAGCTGGCGGCCATTCTGAAGTATCATGTCGTTCCGGGCCGCGTGAAGGCCGCCGACATCGCCGGCAAGTCGCTGCAAGTCGCCACCGTTCAGGGCCAGCCCGTCAGCGTCGATGGACGTTTCGGTGTCCGCGTCAATGACGCGCACGTCATCCAGCCCGATATCGAAGCGTCGAACGGCGTCATTCACGTCATCGACACGGTGCTGATGCCGCCCGCGCGCGCAAAGAAGATGCATCACTGAGACGCTTGACCGTCACCGGCCTGGCCGCTGCGGCGGCCAGGAATGGTGGCCTTGATGGTGGTCTTGGGAAGCGGATCGCGGTCGGCGCGAGCAGCCTTATCGCCGCGCTACCAGCACGCCGACCAGAAACGCCACCATTAGCGCCGGCAGCGGCGCCTCGCGCACCATGCCGCGCACGACGTCGGGCCAGTGCTGCTCGGGGACCAGTCGCGGCGACCGCACCTTCGGCGCCGGTTCGATGCCCCAGTGTGAGGCGAGGTCGGCGACTTCGCTTTCCGCCAGTCGCACGCCGTCGCGGACGCGGAAGATCGCGGCCTCCGCGCGCTCGCGCGGTGCGAGCTGCATCAGCGTCGCGACCGCCGTGCGCAACGTCATCTCGCCAAAACCTTGCAGCCGCACCTGCTCCTCGGGCTCGGACGTCATGCGAAATCCCTCACGGCGCTAAACCCTCACAGTGGCGCGCGCGGCGAACGCCGCCGTCGCGCGCAGCACCAGCATGGACACCGCGCCGGCCACCTCGCGCGAGATGGGCTCGCGTCAGGTGCCCGGCCATGACCGTGCTCCATCCTCTCATGGAAATGGCGGCGGTGGAGCTTGGTTCCCTTGCGAAGGGCGCGGATCGCGAAAGGCCTGATTACTTCCGCAGCAGCTCGCTCAAGGCCGCGGTCGCCTCGGCGCAGCGGATGTCGTCGATCTCGCGCGAGAGGCTGAGCGCGCTCGCTTTCAGCTCCTCGATCTTCCAGGTGTCCGGATGCTGGCTTTCAAGCTGACCCAGCCGCTTGTTCAGATCATCCAGTCTGGATTGGAGGTGCCCGATGCTGGCATCCCCATTCACTTTCCAAACGCGTTGTGCACGCATCGTCGTTCCCCTGATCGTCTCACGGCTTGTGAGAGCGGTTCGTGGCCGGAATGGGAGTTTGTTTTGTCCGGCTTCAGATCGTGGGGAACCGTTGCATATCCGCAACGAAGTTCCAGGATTCTTCCGCATGGTCGGGCGGCTCCGCACGATGATACCCGCAAGGCATGGAATTTGATTGTGTCCCGTCGCGAAGATGGGACGACCCGACCTGTGCGCGCGGTGCGCCGCTCGATAGGCTCGGGGCTCGAGGCACTCCGGACAACGAAGGAATGAGGCGTGGCGAGATTTGTGACTGTTGCGGCCGGCCAGCTTGGCCCGATCGCCAGGACCGAGAGCAGGACTGAAGTCGTGGCCCGGCTGATGGCCTTGATGCGCGAGGCGAAGGCGTGCGGATGCGACCTGATCGTCTATCCCGAGCTCGCGCTGACGACCTTCTTCCCGCGCTGGTATTTCGAGGATCAGGCCGAGATCGACCAATTCTTCGAGCGCGAGATGCCGGGCCCGGAGACGCGAGGCCTGTTCGATCTCGGCCGCGAGCTCGGCATCGGCTTCACCCTCGGCTATGCCGAGCTGACGGTCGCGGCCGGCGTCGTCAGGCGCTACAACACGTCCATTCTCGTCGACAAGAGCGGCGCGATCGTCTCGAAATACCGCAAGGTCCATCTGCCCGGCCATGCCGAGCACGAGCCGTGGCGGAAGTTTCAGCATCTGGAGAAGCGCTATTTCGAGCCGGGCGGCGGCTTCGGCGTCGCCAGCGCCTTCGGCGGCGTGATGGGCATGGCGATCTGCAACGACCGCCGCTGGAGCGAGACCTATCGGGTGATGGGCCTGCAGGGCGTCGAGATGGTGATGATCGGCTACAACACGCCGGTGCACAATCCGCCCGCGCCCGAGCATGACGATCTCTCGCTGTTCCACAATCATCTGGTGATGCAGGCCGGCGCCTACCAGAACGGCACCTTCGTGGTCGGCGTCGCCAAGGCCGGCATCGAGGAGGGCGTCGACCATATCGGCGGCAGCTGCATCATCGCGCCCTCGGGCGAGATAATCGCGCGATGCACGACCAAGGGCGACGAGCTCGCGCTGGCGCGCTGCGATCTCGATCTCTGCAATTCCTACAAGCGCACCACCTTCAATTTCGACGTCCATCGCCAGCCGCACGCCTATGGGATGATCGTCGAGCGCAAGGGCGTCACGACCATGGCGGATGGCGCGCCGGTGCAAGCGAAGTGATGCGTTCTCTCTTGTAGCCCGGATGGAGCCAACGGGTCGGCGCGAAGCGCCGCCCGATGACAGGCTCCGCGCAATCCGGGACCGTTCGCCCGGCATCTCGCACCGTCCCGGATTACGCTGGCGCTCCATCCGGGCTACGGCACCGTGCCTGTGTCGGCCTCTGTCAATCCATCCGCGTGAAAATATTCCACTTTACCGAAATTCGGTTTTGACGTATGTGTCGCCCATCCCGGCTCATCCAGGAGGGGCGATCTCGAGGTCGTCTTGATCGCGAGCCGGGCTTGCGGTGGACGCGGCAGCGTCGGCACGAGAGGTGCGGGCAGGGCGGGTAGTCCCTGTGAGCCCGTAACCGCGTGCGGACGAACGGCGCTGTTCAGTTCGTCGCGCCAACATTCGATGGCTACGTGCACGATGCCGTCGACCCTGTGGTGCGAACGAATGCGCGTACGGCAAAACCGTGTGGTCCTGGCCGTCGTTGCTACGGTCAAGCCGGATCGAAGATGTGCGCGAGCCCAACCGGGTGGACGGCATCATCAATTCGACCGGCGAGGGAGGCCAGAAGGAAAGTTCGGCTCCCGGGAGAGCACGGCATAAGCCGTCCGACCATCGCGCAGGGAAGGCCGAGTGATCGGCACCACCTGTATGCTGCTGTGCGGTTCTTCTGCGTGTGCATTTTGCGCAGCAGACCGCGGGTGCGTTGTCAGCACCCGGCCTTCCCTGCGCCCTTCTGGATTGAGGGCGGAGACGCAAGCAAAGCTCGGGCGATTCAAGTCGCGAGAGCGAGAAGGCATGTCTGCGATTTGCGCTGCGCGTACCACAAACGCGATCTCGTAGGGTGGGCAAAGCGCAGCGTGCCCACGCGTTTATCTCCGCATTTGAAAGGTCGTGGGCACGGCGCCAGTGCGCCTTTGCCCACCCTAAGACACTGTCACTTCATACTCCGTCATTGCGAGGAGCCCTTGCGACGAAGCAATCCAGAATCTCTCGGCGCAAAGATTCTGGATTGCTTCGCTGCGCTCGCAATGACGGCGAGAGATCGCCCGCCATCCACCGCTCTCGTGCCCCGGACGCAGCGCAGCGTCCCCGGCGATGCGAAGCATCGTCCGGTGCGGTGCGCTGCAGAGCCGGGGCCCATCTCGCGGCATTGGACCGTGTCGCCCTGGGTCCCGGCTCTGCGCTGCAACGCTTGCGCGTTGCAGCTTGTCCGGGACGCGCACCCCAGCCAGCCGGCAAGCCTCCAGAGCGGTGCTTCGCGGCTCGTTGACCAGTCCCGGGGCGCTGTCGTTTCCATCTCGCGGTTTGCCTGCGGCTGTAGTATTTTCGTCTCAATCAAGCCGGTTAACGGGCGGCAGGGGGAGGCTGATGAGGCGCGCGGGGCTGCTTGGCGTACCCTGGGTGCGGCCGTGGTCGTGGCAGGCGTTGCTGCTCGCCTGCATCGTGATCGCGATGTCGGCTGTGCTTCAGGCCATCTGCGTTGCGCTCGGCGCGCAATACTATTTTGCGGCGTTCCTGCCCAGCCTGTTCGTGCTCGGCCTCGTCGCGGGCGCGCCGGCGGCGGGGTTCGCTGCTTTGTTCACCATTCCGCTGGTGTGGTGGGCGTTCATTCCGCCCGCCTTCGAGTTCAACGCGTTATCCAGCGCGAATGCCGATTCCATCAACCTGTTCTGCCTGCTGGCCGTGCTGCTGATCGGCCTTGCCGATCTCTGCCGCGAGACGATGAAGATCGTCAGCCGCGGCGGGCTGAAGCCCCCGGGCGAGAGCGCGGCAACGAATCCGCAATAAATCGCTGTCCGGACCGTCCCGTCAGCGCGTTGGGCGTTGCGTGCGCGCAACAATCCGGCAACCATCCGCGCGCTTGCCGTGCGCCGCTAACTTTTCGAAAAAGATTTGGCCGCAATTTCTCCCCCGGGAACGACGAGGGAGCTTTCGGACATGAACGGTCACGCCATCCTGGAGAACGTGCGGCGCTATCGCGGCATCGCATCGCTCTATCGCCAGACCGCGGCATTCCGCCCGGGCCAGAGCTGGTCGCTGCTGGAGCAGGCCGGGGAGTGGGAGGCGCGGGCGCTGTCGGAGCTGGAAGCCTATTTCGCGACGTGCCTGGACCACGCCGCGCCGCTCGCGGCCTGATCGCCAGCGGCCGGCG
This sequence comes from Bradyrhizobium sp. WBOS08, assembly GCF_024585125.1. Lineage (NCBI taxonomy): Bacteria > Pseudomonadati > Pseudomonadota > Alphaproteobacteria > Hyphomicrobiales > Nitrobacteraceae > Bradyrhizobium > Bradyrhizobium sp. WBOS08. The sequence continues at coordinate 4,263,109 of NZ_CP028988.1, forward strand.
CGGCCGTGAACTGGCCCGCCGCAGGCGCCATCGCCCTCGTGGCCATTACGGTGTTGTGTCGCCGCCCGCCTGTGCTAGCAACGGGCCGCTCAAAATCTCCTCCACGCCGGCCGGGGCAAGCAATGACCACCTTCAACCGCATCTTCACGACGCAGCGCCTGCTCCAGATCATCGCGATCCTGGCGGCCACCGTTGCCATGAAGCTGATGAGCTGAGCGGCGGCGGCTCAGCGCTCGCCGAGCTCGGGCAGGTCCGGCAGGTAGTTCGACCCTTCCGAGCCGAGAAAATCGAACATCGCCTGCGCCGGCGGCAGCAGCACCTTGTCGCTGCGGCGGATCACGTACCATTGCCGTACGATCGGCAGGCCCGCAACGTCGAGCACGACGAGCCGGCCCTCGGCGAGCTCATGCGCCACGGTGTGAGCCGAGATGAAAGCGATGCCGAGCCCGGCGATCACCGCCTGCTTGATGGTCTCGTTGCTGCTCATCTCCATGCCGATGATCGGCTCGAGGTCGGACTTCTGGAACATGCCCTCCATCAGCGTCCGCGTGCCCGAGCCGGGCTCGCGGGTGAGGAAGGTCTCGTGCACGAGATCGGTCAGGCTGAGGCCGGAATCCTGCTCGAGCCAGTGCCCCTTGCGCGCGACGATGATGTGCGGATTGCGCCCGAGCTGGCGGACGTCGACCGAGACGTCGGCCGGTGGCCGACCCATCACCGCGAAATCGAGCTCGTAGCCGTGCATGGTCTCGCGGATCTCCTTGCGATTGCCGATGGTCAGCTTGATCTCGATCTTGGGATAGCGCTTGGAGAACGCCGCGATCGCGTGCGGCACGAAATATTTCGCGGTCGAGACCGCGCCGAGATGCACGGTGCCGCCGGTCCGCCCCGCCAGCAGGTCGAGCGCGCCCTGGCAGTCCGTGATGGCGGCCTCGACCCGCTCGGCCAGCGTCAGCACCTCCTTGCCCGCCTCCGTCAGCAGCATGCCGTCGCCGGTTCGCTGCACCAGCGGCAGGCCGGCAAGGTCCTGAAGCTGCCGGAGCTGCTGGGTCACGGCCGGCTGGGTCAGCCCGAGATGGCCGGACGCCGCCGTCACACTGCCCTTGGCCGAGAGCGCCGCAAGCGACCGCAGCTGCCGGATCGTCAGATGCCGGAGCTGAGCCGCTGCATGGCCGGGGCTATTATAAGAAAATTCTTTGAGGCTCATTATGAATAGAAATTTTCCTTATTAAGCCGCCCCTGTCAATCTCCTGATGCCGGGACTGACCGCACCGACCTCCACCGGGGAGGCAATCGGAGGCGGCGCCGGCAAAGGGGATGGACGCGAGATGACCGGGCAAATCAGGCTGGACGATCACCTTCAACGGTACTCCGAGACCGCGCCGCACGCGCTGGCCGTGGCAGCCGCGGTCGATGCCATCGCGGCGGCGGCCATCGAGATCGCCGACCTCATCGCGTCAGGCGATCTCGCGGACGCCTCCGGCCTCACCACCGGCCGCAACAGCGACGGCGACCTCCAGCGCAATCTCGATGTGCAGGCGGATGCGATCCTGCGCCGCTGCCTCGGCCGGCTGCCGGTCGCGGCGCTCGCCTCGGAAGAGATGCGCGAGGCCCAGATCGGCGACCGGCAGGGGCGCATCTGCATCGCCATCGATCCGCTCGACGGCTCCTCCAACATCGACATCAACATGACGGTGGGCACGATCTTCTCGATCCTGCCCGCCCCGGACGACCTCACGCTCGCCTTCCACCAGCGCGGCTCGGCGCAGCTCGCGGCGGGCTTCGTCACCTACGGTCCGCAGACCTCCCTGGTGCTGACGCTCGGCGAGGGCGTCGACATCTTCACGCTCGACCGCAAGGCGGGCTGCTTCCGCCTCGCGCGCCGCGGTGTGCAGATCGCCGAGACCGGCGAGGAGTTCGCGATCAACGCCTCGAACCGGCGGCACTGGGATCCGCCGGTGCGCGCCTTCATCGACGAATGTCTCGCCGGTGTCGAAGGGCACGCCAACCACGATTTCAACATGCGCTGGGTCGGCTCGCTGGTCGCCGAGGCCTATCGCATCCTCACCCGCGGCGGCGTCTTCCTCTACCCTTCCGACGCGCGTCCCGGCTACGGCGACGGCCGCCTGCGCCTGGTTTACGAGGCGCACCCGATGGCCATGATCGTCGAGCAGGCCGGTGGCTCCGCCACGACGGGACGCGAGCGCATCCTCGACCTCTCGGCGCAGAGCCTGCATCAGCGCGTGCCGCTGATCATGGGCTCGAGCAACGAGGTGCGCCGCGTCGAGGAGCTGCATTGCGATCCGCTGCTGGTCGCCAGCGTCTCCGCACCGCTGTTCGCGCGGCGCGGTTTCTTCCGGCTCTGAGCGAGGCGCGCCATGTCCAGGAAGCATCCGATCATCTCCATCACCGGCTCCTCCGGCGCCGGCACCACCTCGGTGAAGAAGACGTTCGAGCAGATATTCTTCCGCGAGAAGGTCAACGCCGCCTATATCGAAGGCGACGCGTTTCATCGCTACGACCGCGCCGAGATGCGCGCGCAGATGGCGAAGGAAGCCGATCGCGGCAACAAGCATTTCAGCCATTTCAGCCCCGAGACCAATTTGTTCGAGGAGCTGGAGCGCGCCTTCCGCGACTACGGCGAGACCGGCACGGCGGTGACGCGGCACTACGTCCACGACGCCGAGGAATCGGCGCTGCACGGCGCGGCGCCCGGCACCTTCACCGATTGGGAGAAGCTGCCGGAGAACTCCGACCTGTTGTTCTACGAGGGCCTGCACGGCGCCGTGGTCACCGACAAGGTCAATGTCGCGCGCTATGCCGACCTCAAGATCGGGGTCGTGCCCGTCATCAATCTCGAATGGATCCAGAAGCTGCACCGCGATCGCAGCGCGCGCGGCTACTCCACCGAGGCGGTCACCGACACCATCCTGCGGCGGATGCCCGACTACATCCACTACATCTGCCCGCAATTCACCGAGACCGACATCAACTTCCAGCGCGTGCCGACGGTGGACACCTCCAATCCGTTCGTCGCGCGCTGGATCCCGACGCCGGACGAATCGATGGTGGTGATCCGCTTCAAGAATCCGCGCGGCATCGACTTCCCCTATCTGCTGTCGATGCTGCCGCAGAGCTGGATGTCGCGCGCCAATTCCATCGTCTGCCCCGGCGCGAAGCTCGACCTTGCGATGCAGCTGATCCTGACGCCGCTGATCATGCAGCTCATCGAGCGCAAGCGGAACCTGAAGTGACGTCCACCAACGATAATGGGAGGATCCGATGAACATCTCGGTTCATGCCGAAGCCGATCTCAATGCGGTCTCGCACAATGATCTCGCCAACGCCGTCCGCTTCCTCGCGGTCGATGCCATCGAGACGTCGCAGTCGGGCCATCCCGGCCTGCCCATGGGCATGGCCGACGTCGCCACCGTGCTGTTCTCGCGCTTCCTGAAATTCGACTCGGCGCATCCCAACTGGCCGGACCGCGATCGCTTCGTGCTGTCGGCCGGCCATGGCTCGATGCTGCTCTACGCATTGCTGCATCTGACCGGCGGCGACGTCAGCCTCGACGACATCAAGGCGTTCCGGCAATGGGGCTCGAAGACGCCGGGCCATCCGGAATACGGCCATACGCCGGGCGTGGAGACCACGACGGGGCCGCTCGGGCAGGGGATCGCGACCGCGGTCGGCATGGCGCTCGCCGAGCGGATGGCCAATGCGCGGCATGGCGACGGGCTCGTCGATCACTTCACCTACGTGGTCGCGGGCGATGGTTGCCTGATGGAAGGTCTCAGCCAGGAGGCTATCTCGCTCGCCGGCCATCTCGGGCTCGGTCGATTGATCGTGCTGTTCGACGACAACGGCATCTCGATCGACGGACCGACCTCGCTGGCCACGTCCGACGATCAGCTCGCGCGTTTCGCCGCCTCCGGCTGGTCGGTGCGCAGCATCGACGGGCACGATCCGGAAGCGATCGCGCAGGCCATCGCCGAGGAGCGGGAGACCGCAAGGCCGTCGCTGATCGCCTGCCGCACCATCATCGGCTACGGCGCGCCGGATCGGCAAGGCACGGAGAAGGCGCATGGCGCGCCGCTCGGCACCGAGCAGACGGCGGCGGCGCGGCGGGCTCTCGGTTGGGACTACCAACCCTTCGTGGTGCCGATGCCGGTGCTCAAGGCATGGCGGATGATCGGGCAGCGCGGGCAGGTCGATCGGCTCGCCTGGCTCGATCGCTATGAGCGCGCGACGCCGGAGCAGCGCGATCTGTTCGTCGAGGGCAAGGCGGTCGCCTTGCCGGCCGAGTACGCGCTGGCTGCGGCGAAATTGCGCGAGCGCTTCGCATCCGAGCGTCCCAAGCTCGCGACGCGGCAGGCTTCGCAACAGGTGCTCGACGGCATCGCCGGGACCATCCCCGGCCTGATCGGCGGCTCCGCGGACCTCACCCATTCGAACCTCACGCATGCCAAGGCGCAGGCTCCCGTCAAGCGCGGGGCGTATGCCGGCGACTACATCCACTACGGCATCCGCGAGCACGGCATGGCCGCCGCGATGAACGGCCTCGCGCTGCATGGCGGCTTCATCCCCTATGGCGGCACGTTCCTGGCGTTCTCCGACTACAGCCGGCCCGCGATCCGCCTTGCGGCGCTGATGCGGCTGCGCGCCATCCACGTGATGACGCACGATTCCATCGGCCTCGGCGAGGATGGCCCGACCCACCAGCCCGTCGAACACCTTGCCGCGCTGCGGGTGATCCCGAACCTGCTGGTGTTCCGTCCCGCCGATGCGGTGGAGACCCTGGAGGCCTGGGACTGCGCACTCGGCTCCGAGAACCGTCCATCGGTGCTGTGCCTGTCGCGGCAGGCGCTGCCGACCTTCCGCAGCGATGCGCGCGGCAAGAACCGCGTCTCACGCGGCGCCTATCTCGTCGTCTCGCCGGACGGCGGCCGCGACGTGACGCTGATCGCAACCGGATCGGAAGTGTCGATCGCCCTGGAAGCCGCCCGCCTGCTTGCGACCGAGCACGTCCGTGCAGCCGTGGTCTCCGCGCCCTGCTTCGCCCTGTTCGAGGCGCAGCCGGACGATTACCGCGCCACCGTGCTCGGCACCGCGCCGCGCGTCGGTGTCGAGGCAGCCGTCGCCGGCGACTGGCATCGCTGGATCGGCCCGGAGGGCGAATTCGTCGGCATGCGCGGCTTCGGCGCCTCGGCGCCGGCACCGGTCCTGTACCGGGAGTTCGGCATCACGCCGCAAAGCATTGCGGAAGCGGCCCGCCGGGCGATCGCCCGCAAGCGTCAATAAGGAGGATCAATCGTGGCTCGTATCACCCTTCGCCAATTGCTCGATCACGCGGCCAGCCACGGCTACGCAGTGCCGGCATTCAACATCAACAATATGGAGCAGGGCATCGCGATCATGCAGGCGGCGGCCGAGGTCGACGCGCCCGTCATCATCCAGGCCTCGCGCGGCGCGCGCAGCTATGCCGGCGATCTCATGCTCTCGCACATGATCGACGCGCTGGAGCGGACCTATCCGGACATCCCGCTCTGCATGCACCAGGACCACGGCAATGACGAGGCAACCTGTGCTTCCGCGATCGCCCATGGCTTCACCTCCGTCATGATGGACGGCTCGCTCAAGGCCGATGCAAAGACGGCGGCCGACTACGACTACAATGTCGCGATCACCCGGCGCGTCGTCGATCTCGCGCACTGGGTCGGCGCCTCCGTCGAAGGCGAACTCGGCGTGCTCGGCTCGCTGGAGCACGGCGGCGGCGAGCAGGAAGACGGCCACGGCGTCGAGGGCAAGGTCAGCCACGACCAGCTGTTGACCGATCCCGACCAGGCGGTCGACTTCGTCCGGGCCACCAAGGTCGATGCGCTCGCCATCGCGATGGGCACCTCGCATGGCGCCTACAAGTTCAGCCGCAAGCCGGACGGCGACATCCTGGCGATGCGCGTGGTCGAGGAGATCCACCGCCGGCTGCCGAACACGCATCTGGTGATGCACGGCTCCTCCTCGGTGCCGCAGCCGCTGCAGGACATGTTCAACCAGTTCGGCGGCGAGATGCCGCAGACCTGGGGCGTGCCGGTCGAGGAGATCGTCCGCGGCATCAAGAGCGGCGTGCGCAAGGTCAATATCGACACCGACTGCCGGCTGGCGATGACCGCGATATTCCGCAAGGTTGCGGCCGAGAGCCGCAATGAGTTCGATCCTCGCAAATTCCTCAAGCCCGCGATGGACGCGATGCGCGAGCTCTGCCGCGACCGGTTCGAGCAGTTCGGCACCGCAGGCCATGCCAGCGAGATCAAGGTCGTTCCCTTGAGCGAGATGGCGCGGCGCTACCGCGCCGGCGAGCTGGATCCGCGCGTCGATGCCCGCGAGCCGGTTGCGGCCTGATCAATCAGAAGAGCAGAGAAAATAGCAGGAGAGAGACATGAACGCACATGCAGGCACGGTCCGCGGCAAAGAGCGCTATCGCTCAGGCGTGATGGAATACAAGCGCATGGGCTATTGGGAGCCCGACTACACGCCGAAGGACACCGACGTCATCGCGCTGTTCCGCGTGACGCCGCAGGAAGGTGTCGATCCGATCGAGGCCTCTGCGGCGGTGGCCGGTGAATCCTCGACCGCGACCTGGACCGTGGTCTGGACCGATCGCCTCACGGCTGCCGAGAAATATCGCGCGAAATGCTACCGCGTCGATCCGGTGCCGGGCACGCCGGGTTCGTACTTCGCCTATATCGCCTATGATCTCGACCTGTTCGAGCCTGGTTCGATCGCGAACCTCTCGGCCTCGATCATCGGCAACGTGTTCGGCTTCAAGCCGCTCAAGGCATTGCGGCTGGAGGACATGCGCTTTCCCGTCGCTTATGTGAAGACGTTCCAGGGACCCGCGACCGGCATCGTGGTCGAGCGCGAACGCCTCGACAAGTTCGGCCGGCCGCTGCTCGGCGCGACGGTGAAGCCGAAGCTCGGGCTTTCGGGCCGCAATTATGGCCGCGTGGTCTATGAGGCGCTGAAGGGCGGGCTCGACTTCACCAAGGACGACGAGAACATCAACTCGCAGCCCTTCATGCATTGGCGCGATCGTTTCCTCTATTGCATGGAGGCCGTGAACCGTGCGCAGGCCGCCTCCGGCGAGGTGAAGGGCACGTACCTGAACATCACCGCGGGCACGATGGAGGACATGTACGAGCGCGCCGAGTTCGCCAAGGAGCTGGGGTCGTGCATCGTCATGATCGACCTCGTGATCGGTTATACCGCGATCCAGTCGATGGCGAAATGGGCGCGGCGCAACGACATGATCTTGCATCTGCACCGCGCCGGCCATTCGACCTATACACGGCAGAAGAGCCACGGCGTGTCGTTCCGCGTCATTGCGAAGTGGATGCGGCTTGCCGGCGTCGACCATATCCACGCCGGCACGGTGGTCGGCAAGCTCGAAGGCGACCCCAACACCACGCGCGGCTATTACGACGTCTGCCGCGAGGACTTCAATCCGGCCAAGCTCGAGCACGGCCTGTTCTTCGACCAGCATTGGGCAAGCCTCAACAAGATGATGCCGGTCGCCTCCGGCGGCATCCATGCCGGCCAGATGCATCAGCTGCTCGACCTCCTGGGCGAGGACGTGGTGCTGCAGTTCGGCGGCGGCACCATCGGCCACCCCATGGGCATCGCGGCCGGCGCGATCGCCAACCGCGTGGCGCTGGAAGCGATGATCCTCGCGCGCAACGAGGGTCGCGATTACGTCCACGAGGGCCCGGAGATCCTGGCCAGGGCGGCCGAGACCTGCACGCCGCTGAAAGCGGCGCTCGAGGTCTGGAAGGACGTGACCTTCAATTATCAATCCACCGACACGCCGGACTTCGTGCCGACCGCGCTCGAAACCGTCTAAGGAGATTTGACATGAAGCTCACTCAAGGCTGCTTCTCGTTTCTGCCCGATCTCACCGACGATCAGATCACCAGGCAGGTGCAATATTGCCTGACCAAGGGTTGGGCGGTGAACATCGAGTTCACCGACGATCCGCATCCCCGCAACACCTATTGGGAGATGTGGGGGCTGCCGATGTTCGACCTTCAGGACGCCGCCGGCGTGATGATGGAGCTCGCCGAATGCCGCAGGGTGTACGGCGACCGCTACATCCGCATCAGCGGCTTCGATGCCAGCCATGGCTGGGAATCGGTGCGGATCTCCTTCCTCGTCAACCGGCCACCGAAGGAAGCCGAATTCGAGCTGGTGCGGCAGGAGGTCGGCGGCCGCGCGATCCGTTACACGACGGTACGCAAGCCGCCCGCCCACGCCGCTCAATAACCGTTCTCCTCCGCGCGGAGCTCTCCCTGCTCCGCATCCTTGGCGGACCACTGCTTCGCCGCTCCCCCGCGGCGAAGCTCCTTTCTTCGAGGGTAGCCATGCTGGACGTTCCCCACGCAGCCACGACCGAGCCCGGTGAGACCCATTTCGATCTCCGCAAGGAGGCCGAAGCGGCCGGCATCACCGAGACGCTGCAACAGCTCGATCGGGAGCTGATCGGATTGAAGCCCGTCAAAAGCCGCGTGCGCCAGATCGCGTCACTGCTGCTGATCGAGCGGATCCGGCAGCGCGCGGGGCTGGCGTCCGCACCACCGACGCTGCACATGTCGTTCACCGGCAATCCCGGTACCGGCAAGACCACGGTGGCGCTGCGCATGGCCAAGATCCTGCACGGTCTCGGCTTCGTGCGGCGCGGGCAGGTAATCTCCGTGACGCGCGACGATCTCGTCGGCCAATATATCGGCCACACCGCGCCGAAGACCAAGGAGATCCTGAAGAAGGCGATGGGCGGCGTGCTGTTCATCGACGAAGCCTATTACCTGCATCGGCCCGACAACGAGCGCGACTACGGTCAGGAAGCCATCGAGATCCTGCTCCAGGTGATGGAGAACCAGCGCGAGGACCTCGTCGTGATCCTCGCTGGCTACGGCGAGCGCATGACGAGCTTCTTCGCCTCCAATCCCGGCTTCCGTTCCCGCATCGCCCACCACATCGAATTCCCCGACTATGCCGAGGCCGAGCTGCTCGTCATCGCCGAGCTGATGCTGAAGGAGCGGGGTTATCGCTTTTCGGCGCCAGCGCGCGAGGCATTCGAGAAATACATCGCGCTGCGCCGGACCCAGCCGTTCTTCTCCAATGCCCGCTCGATCCGCAACGCCGTCGACCGCATCCGGCTGCGTCAGGCCGATCGCCTGGTGTCCGATCTCGACCGCATGCTCGATGTCGCCGATCTCGAAACCATCGATCCCCTGGACGTCCTGGCCAGCCGCGTCTTCAACGGCGGCACTGAAGCGCGGAGTGCAAAGCCATGACGGCAGAGATCGTCATCGCTCCTTCGATCCTGGCTGCGGATTTCGCGCGTCTCGGCGAGGAGGTCGCGGCAATCGACACGGCCGGCGCCGACTGGATCCATTGCGACGTCATGGATGGACACTTCGTGCCGAACATCAGCTTTGGCGCCGATGTCATCAAGGCGATCCGGCCGGCGACGAAAAAGATCTTCGACGTGCATCTCATGATCGCGCCTGTCGACCCATATCTCGAAGCGTTCGCCAAGGCCGGAGCGGATGTCATCACGGTGCACGCCGAGGCCGGCCCGCATCTCGATCGCTCACTCCAGGCGATCCGTGCGCTTGGCAAGAAGGCCGGCGTCAGCCTGTGTCCGGCGACGCCCGAGAGCGCCATCACCTACGTGCTCGATCGGGTCGATCTCGTGCTGGTGATGACGGTCAATCCGGGATTTGGCGGCCAGTCGTTCCTTCAATCCCAGCTCGGGAAGATCGAGCGGATCAAGGCCATGATCGGCGACCGGCCGATCCGGCTCGAGGTCGACGGCGGTATCACGCGCGACAATGCCGCTGCCGTGGCGGCGGCGGGCGCCGATACGCTGGTTGCGGGTTCCGCGGTGTTTCGCGGCAAGAGTGTTGCCGACTATGCCGCAAATATCCAGGCCATTCGCATCGCCGCCGAGACGGGCCGGGTTCCAGATCGGCTAGATCATGCTGTGCAGCCAATGCGCCTCGGCGAAGGCGCGCGCACCCGGTAGATTACGGTCCGGAACAGAAGTCGACGGCTCGGCGCGGGAACTTCCCGGAGTCTTACGGAGAATGTTGGCACGACTCGGCAATACCTTCATGCCGGGGTAACCAACGGTGTCGAAGTCCGCATGCGATTAACGGCGACACAATGCGCCGCCTCACAATCTGTGGTTCAAGGACTGCAGAGGGCGTGGGATGCAGATTCAATATCGTCACTGGAATGCTGCCCATGGCTGGCGCGGAGCGGAGGCCCTGCGCGAGCCTCCGCAGCTCGTGCTTTATTTCGGCAGCCGTGAGCAGCTGCTGGACGGCGAACGTTATCGCGAGCTGCGCGATCTCTATCCCGATAGCCATATCGTCGGCTGTAGCACCGGCGGACAAATCCATGGCGACGACATCTGCGATGATGAAGTGGTCGCGGTCGCCTTGCGCTTCGCGCACACGCAGGTCCGGCTGGTGCAGAACGTCGTCGAAGCTCGCGATGCGTCGCGGACCTGCGGCGCGCGCCTCGCCCGCCAGGTCCTGGCGGCGGATTTGGCAGGCCTGTTCGTCCTGTCGGACGGACTGGCGGTGAACGGGGGCGAGCTGCTTGCCGGACTCACTGAAGTCCTGGGGCCGGATTTGCCTGTCACCGGCGGGCTCGCCGGCGATGGAGCCCGATTTCAACAGACGATCGTCGGAGCCGACGCGGAGCCGTCGCCGAACCGCGTCGCCGCAATCGCATTCTACGGCGCCGCGTTCCGCTTCGCGCATGGCTGCGCCGGCGGCTGGGATGTGTTCGGGCCCCGTCGCAAGGTCACGAAGGCGTCGGGGTCTGTGGTCGTCGAGCTCGACGGCGAGCCGTCGCTGGACCTCTACACCCGCTATCTCGGCGAGGAGGAGGCCGAGGCGATGCCGGGTTCGGGTCTGGCATTCCCCTTGCGCATTCACGACGAGGCTGAGCCGAACCGGCAGATCGTGCGCTCGGTGTTCGCGGTGGACCGCGATGCCCGCACTCTGACATTCGCCGCCGACATTCCGGAAGGATGCACCGCGCAATTGATGCGCGCCAATTTCGACAGTCTCGCCGCCGGTGCGGGCGAGGCGGGCAGGCAGGCGCGCAGCGCACTCTCGGACGGGGTCGACGGCGACAAGCTCGCCATCCTGGTGAGCTGCACCGGCCGCCGCAGGGTGATGGGACAGCGCACGCAGGACGAGCTGGATGCCGTTGCCGCCGAGCTCGGCGAGGACGTCGTCCGGATCGGATTCTACTCCTACGGTGAGTTCGCGCCGCCGGCCGCGTCCGGCCGCTGCGAACTGCACAACCAGACCATGACGGTCACCGTCATCGGGGAGGCGGCAGCTTGACCACGCATCGGTTGCTCGCAAGACAGATCCGCCAGGCGACGGACGAATCCGGACAGGTCGATCTGACCAGGCTCGGTGAACTCGTCAGCGCGGCCTATGAGGAAAGCGACCGCGATCGCCGCCGCACCGACCGGGCGATCAAGCTGATGATCGAGGAGCTCGAGCAGACGCATAAACGCGCCGAACAGGATCTGCTGCGGGCGCGCGAATTCCTCGACAGCATCATCGAGAATATCCCGATCGCGGTATTCGCCAAGGATGCCAAGGACTCCCGCTACGTTCTGCTCAACCGCGCCGGCGAAGAATATTACGGAGTGCCGCGCGAGGAGATGCTGGGCAAGACTCCGGCCGAGATCTTTCCGGAGAATGTCGCCCGCGTCGTCAACGAGCAGGATCGCCGCGTCGTCGATAGCGGCACACCGATGATCCTGGAGGGGCATCTGCTCGATGTCGGCGTCAAGGGCCGCGATCGTCTCGTCAATTCGCGCAAGCTGCTGATCAGGGACGGTGATGGCGCGCCGCAATATCTGGTCGGCGTGATTGAGGACGTTACCGAGAGGATCACGAACGAGGCGCGGATCAGCCATCTTGCGCACCATGACGCGTTGACCGACCTGCCGAACCGCAGCGCCTTCAACGCCGCGCTCGGCGAGCGACTGGAGCTGGCCCAGGAGGCGGCGACCAGCTTTGCCGTGCTCAGCCTCGACCTCGACCGCTTCAAGGAGGTCAACGACGTGTTCGGCCATCCCGTCGGCGACATGTTGATGCGGGCGGCGGCGGACCGGCTCGCCGCGGAAGCCGACGACGCCTTCGTCGCCCGTATCGGCGGCGACGAGTTCATGATCCTGATGCCCGACCACGTCAGCCGAGAGGACGTTCAGGCGCTCGCCGAACGCCTGGTCGAGACGATCGGCAAGGAGCTCGAGGTCGACGATTATCTCCTCCCCGTCGGTCTCAGCGTCGGCATTGCGTTCTATCCGGACGACGGCGTCAATGCCGCCACGCTGCTCGCCAACGCCGATTCAGCCCTCCATCGTGCCAAGCGCGAGGGCAGGGGGCGGGTCCGCTTCTTCGAATCCGATATGGACCAGGAGCTGCGCGACCGCAGGCTGTTGCAGCACGATCTGCGGCAGGCGCTGGAGCAGAACCAGTTCCTGGTCTACTTCCAGCCGCAGGCGCGGATCGATGGCGAGGTCATCGGCTTCGAGGCTCTGCTGCGCTGGAATCATCCGACGCGCGGCTTCGTGCCGCCGGACCGGTTCATTCCGCTTGCAGAGGAGAACGGGCTGATCGTCGAGATCGGCGAATGGGTCTTGCGCGAAGCGTGCCGCGAGGCGGCGTCCTGGCCGCGGCCGCTGCAGGTTGCGGTCAATCTGTCGCCGGTCCAGTTTCAGGCCGGCGATCTCGAGCGTTCGATTCATCAAATCCTGCTGGAAACGGGGCTGACGCCGACACGGCTCGAGGTCGAGATCACCGAGGGGGTGCTGATCGGCGATTTCACCGGCGCGCTCCACCTGCTGCGGCGGCTGAAGGCGCTCGGCATCCGCATCGCGATGGACGATTTCGGCACCGGCTATTCCTCGCTGTCCTATCTCCAGTCGTTCCCGTTCGACAAGATCAAGATCGATCGCGGTTTCATCTCCAATCTGGACGCCTCGCCGCAATCGGCCGAGATCGTCCGCGCGGTCCTGAGCCTTGCGCACGCCCTGAACATGCCGGTCATTGCCGAAGGGGTCGAGACGGAAGCGCAGCGTACCTTCCTGGCGCGCGAGGCCTGCGAGGAGATGCAGGGCTACCTGGTCGGCCGGCCCGACCTGATCGAGCGCTATCTCGACCTGGTCGGAATGAATGTGCAGCGCCGGCACTATGCCTAGAGCGCGAGGTCATCGCGCCTCAGCGGATCATGCTTTGGGCCCTGAGGTCCGGCGACGCGGTGCCGGCGTCTGCCAGCACCGTTTGGAACTTTGGCCCGGACATATATTTCCTACCAGCGAGCCGAAGTCAGGCGCGCAGCAAATCTTTTGCACCACCGCCATCGGCCTGACGCAAATGAGGGCAATAAGCTCTGCAAATGCGAGGGAGGGTCTCATGGAGAACGTACGTCGCTACCGGGCGCTGGCGTCCCTCTGTCGTCAGCAGGCAGCCTACCGGCCGCTTCAGAACTGGGAACTCCTCGGCCAGGCCGAACATTTCGAATATCTCGCCGAGGTCGAGCTCAAGGCGCATTTCGACGCCTGCAACGTGCAACACGACGAGGGCGCCGCAACGCCCCCGACGTGGGAGACCCCCGTCGCGGCGTGACGGCGCCTGTCGTCTCAGTGCGACATCAGCGTCGGGACCGTCATGGCTTCCAGCATGGCGCGGGTGACGCCGCCGAGAACGCGTTCCTGCAGTCGCGAATGGCCGTAGCCGCCCATCACCAGGAGATCGAGCCCCTCGTCGGCCGCGAGCGACAGGATGGTCGGCTGGATGTCGGCGCGCGTCGCCGACAGGCCGACCGTGCGGGTCGACAGTCCACGCCGGCCGAGATGCTTTGCCAGGTTGCTCGCTGAAGCTTCGTCGGAGACCGCGTTCGACTCGTTGATGGTGATGATCACGATCTCATCGGCGCGCGCCAGGAACGGTGCTGCGTCGTGCACGGCGCGGGCGGCGACGCGGCTGCCGTCCCAGCAGATGCCGATCCGCCCCGCCTTGAACGCTCCATGGAACGTGTAAGGCAGGAACAACACCGGGCCGCCCGACTGGAACAGGATCTCGCCCGGAATGTCGTTGTCGAATGAGCCTTGCGCCGGATCGGGCTGCAGCACGACGCTGAGGTCGTGCAGCCGCGCCATCTCGCCGATCGCGCCGGCTGCGTCCGCCGGGATCGCGCCGAGCGGGCGGCAGGCGTAGGAGACGCCGGCGTTCGCCGCTTCGATCTCGAAGACTGAGAGCGCGGCCTCGGCCCGCTCCACGGCGCGCTCGCGTTCCAGCTCGAACACGGCCGCCACAGCGGCGCCGCCCTCCATCACATAAGCCGCACTTGTCGCGACATAGCCGACCGCGACCGCGTCGAGATGGGCGTTGAACTGCGCCGCGAGCGAAACCGAGCCATCGATCGCGGCACGCATGGGGCGTTCGGTGGGAATGTGGACGAGAATGTCTTTGTACATGGGGTGCCTCCGATGGACATCATCCGGTGGCCGCAGTCTTTCACTGCCCGGCGGACCCGCGTTGAGCTGCATCAAATGCGCGGGACGACCTCGCGGCAGCCATCGCTCGTTCTTTGCCAAGATTTAATCGGATGGACGGGACGCCGTAAGGTGACGATGTCCATGTTGGTTTCAAGGCGACACCCATCCAACATGGACATTCCGACATGAACGATCGCGCCAATTTCGACACCCCGACTTCCCGCAAGATTTTGAGGCCGCGCCGGCTCGCGCTGCTTGGCACCGTGGCCGCGCTCGGCGTGGCCGTGCTGGCGGCTTCACCCGGCGCCCCAAAGTTCGGCCCGATCTCCTTCGTCGCGCCGGCCCAGGCCGCCGAGACCGCCGCGACGCCGCCGGGCTTCGGCGACCTCGTCAGCAAGGTCAAGCCGGCCGTCATCTCGGTGCGGGTCAGGATCGACCAGGACAACGACAAGAGCGCCATGCTGCAACAGAACCGGATGGATTCCGACGGGGAGACGCCGTTCGACCAGTTCTCGCGGCAGTTCGGCTTCCGCTTCCCGGGCGAGCCGAACGGCATGCCGCGCCAGCGCCATCAGATGATCACCGGCGAAGGCTCCGGCTTCTTCATCTCCGCCGACGGCTATGCCGTGACCAACAACCACGTCGTCGACCACGCCGCCTCGGTGCAGGTGACGATGGATGACGGCACCAGCTACACCGCGAAGGTCGTCGGCACCGACCCGAAGACGGATCTCGCGCTGATCAAGGTCGACGGCAAAAGGGACTTTCCGTTCGTCACATTCTCCGACCAGAAGCCGCGCATCGGCGACTGGGTGGTCGCGGTCGGCAATCCCTTCGGCCTCGGCGGCACCGTGACCGCCGGCATCGTCTCGGCCAGCGGCCGCGACATCGGCAACGGGCCCTATGACGACTTCATCCAGATCGACGCGCCCATCAACAAGGGCAATTCCGGGGGCCCGGCCTTCGACATGAACGGCAACGTGATCGGCGTGAACACCGCGATCTTTTCGCCCTCCGGCGGCTCGGTCGGCATCGGCTTCGACATTCCGGCCTCGACCGCAAAGCTCGTCGTCGCGCAGCTCAAGGACAAGGGCGCGGTCACCCGCGGCTGGCTCGGCGTGCAGGTGCAGCCGGTGACCGCCGACATCGCCGACAGCCTCGGCCTGAAGGAGGCGCGCGGCGCCATCGTCGACAATCCGCAGGACGGCAGCCCGGCGGCCAAGGCCGGCATCGCCGCGGGTGACGTCATCACCGCCGTCAACGGCACTGCGATCAAGGACTCCCGCGATCTCGCCCGCACCATTGCCACCCTGGCCCCGGGCAGCTCGGTGAAGCTCGACGTCTTCCACAACGGCACGACCAAGACGTTGACGCTCGTCCTCGGCGAGTTGCCGAACGAGCGGCAGGCCAAGGCAAGTGGCGATGCCGACCAGGGCAGAGAGCAGCCGAGAGCCGGCACGCCGCGTCTCGGGCTCGGCCTGGCTCCAGCGGCTGAGGTCCAGGGCGCCGGTCAGAAGGGCGTTGTCGTCACCGAGGTCGATCCGCAAGGGCCGGCGGCGCAGCGCGGCATCCAGACCGGCGACGTCATCCTCAATGTCGGCGGCAAGGCCGTGGCCAATGTCGGCGACGTCCGCTCCGAGCTGGCGGAGGCCAAATCGTCCGGCAAGCGCAGCGTGCTGCTGCAGGTCAGAAGCGCCGAGGCGACGAGGTTCGTCGCGGTCCCGCTCGCCTGAGGCGAGCAGCTATCGGCAGACATCAAGAAGGCGGCCCTCGGGCCGCCTTCTTCGTTCGCCGTCACGACTTGCGACGCAATCGATAACATTCTCGTTAACGGCAGGGATGGTGACCCGGTTCATACGAAAAAGCCGTGTTCGCCCATCACACTTCGAACTTGCCCGCCGCGGCAATGACGCCGCGAACGGGTTGCAAGCGTGGAACTTCGTACCCCCGGCCGCTTTGTGGAACTGCCGATGGTTCGGATTTGATCGGTGCCGACATGGATCGATTGAAGCTCTCGCTGAGGGGTGCGCTGCTTGCGGCGCCGTTCGTGCTTTGGGACGGAACCGCGCTCGGTCGCGAAGACGGCCGCTACGCGAACTCGCCGCTGAAGCCGTGGTTCGACAGCCTGCGCAGCCACCTCGGTCCATGCTGCTCGGACGCCGACGGTTTTGCCGTCGCTGATCCCGACTGGGAATCGCACAACGGGCGTTATCGCGTGCGTCTCGACGGCGAGTGGATCGACGTGCCGGACGAAGCCGTCATCACCGAGCCGAACCGCGCCGGCCGCACCATGGTGTGGCCGGTGAAGACCGCGTTCGGCGTCTCGATCCGCTGCTTTATGCCGGGCAGCATGATCTGAGACGGGACAGCGTCAACGCTTGCTGGATTTGCGCTTCGACGATTTCTTCGACGATTTCTTGGACGATTTCTTGGCTGTCTTCCTGGTCGCCCGCTTCTTGGACGACGTCTTCTTGGCAGCCTTCTTCGGGACCTTCTTCCCCTTCTTGCGCGCCTTCGACAGCCCGATCGCGATCGCCTGCTTGCGGCTCTTCACGCGCCCGCCACGGCCTTTGCGGCCGCTCTTGGCGGTGCCCTTCTTGTAGCGCCGCATCTCGCTTTCGACCTCGCTGCCGGAGCTGGGCGAGTAGCGGCGTTTCTTTGCCTTGCGTGCCATGCATGATTCTCCGTTGGCTCAGGAAAACCATCCGGACCCACCATGGTTCCGAAACAGCAGGCCAAGGCCAGGTGCACGCCTAGCCAGGTGGACCCCTAGAAGGAGTTCGCCAGCTCGATCTCGGCTTCCAGCACCTGGATGCGCCGCGCGGCCTCGGTGAAGGACAGATCGCGCGCATATTGGGCGGGCTGATAGGCCTCTTCGCTCAACCGTTTCAGCCTCAGCCCCTGCGCCCGGGTCATCTGCTCGGCGAGAAAGATCCTGGCGTCGTATTTACCTTTAACCTGCATCCGGCGTCTCCATCTTCAAATCCTGGCTTGACTATATGTTCTTATTTTGTTCTAACAAGCCATGGACAACAGAATTAATGAAATTCGACGTAAAATCAGCGCCTTGAGGCTGGAGATGGCCGATGTCGAGGCGTCCGTGCGGGATCGCATCAACGGGGATCGCGATTGCGCCGAACAGGCGCTGGCGCAGCTGGAGCTGCGCCGAAAGATCACCTTGCTGATCGGCGAATGGAAGGCGGCCGGCGGCGCCGATGTCCTGCCCGACGTCCACGACCGGGTACGCCTACGTCTCGTGAAGACAGCCGGCAAGCCCGAGCGCGCGGCCTCCCGGCGCTGAGGGAGCTCCGCGCCTCACGCGCGCTTCAAGATTGCTTGTCCTCGGCGATGATGAACACGACGCCGGTGAGTGTCGCGCCGATCGCGAAGGTCGTCACCAATGTGAGAGCGAAGACGATCACGGTCTGGCTTCCGCCGTTGGCAAGCAGGCTGGCGACAGCCGGATTGCACAGGATCAGCGCGAGACTGAAGACGAGGCCGAGGGCTGCGCCCATCAATGCGTGCGTCATCAGCTTGATGAGGCCGGTCGCAGAAATCAGGTCTGACGACTTTTTTGTGCGCATGGGAACTGCATCCCGATTTGGCATGCCAACGCGGGCGGCAATCCACTGTTCCTGAGGAATGAAGGAATTGTCATCGACCGCTTCATCCGACGTTCATGCCGGGCTTGCGAGGATGGGGCCCAGCAAAACGGGAACATCGATATGGGTAAGGTGGTCTTTCTCTATCGCTCGCTGGCCTATCGCAACGCGGCCGCGGACATCCTCCACAAGGCCCGCAAGCTGCCGCGCGGGGCGGAGCGAAGCGCGGCGCGCCGCTATGCCAGGGCATTGCGCGATCTCGCCCAGACGGAAGCCTGGCTCGAGGGGCGCGTTGCGCGCGACCCGCGAATGGCGCGACGCATGACGAGCGCCGCGTCCGGCTGATGCTTTTTTCCGCTCCGTCGGAAACGGAACGGACGCACTCGCTTATCGCCTTGGCGTATCCACTCGATGCGAACCGGTCGCCATTCCGCTAACCGGATGCGCGCTGCAATTCGGCGGAGCCGGCATCCTCGAACTTCCCGGATGGGGCCGTCGCCCCCGTCTTGCGGGTCAATGGCACCTCAAGGCGGCACAACAGGCCCTCGGCGCGCCAATCGAACCGCGCTTGCCCGCCGAGCTGGGACTCGACGCTCGCCAGCAGGCTCCGCGTACCGAAGCCGCGCGATTTCGGAGGCATGACGAGCGGACCGCCCGATTCCTCCCAGCTCAGCGTCAGCAATTGCTCCTCGACCTGCCAGCCGATCGTGAGCCGTCCCGATCTGGTCGAGAGGGCGCCGTACTTGGCCGAGTTGGTGAAGAGCTCGTGCAGGGCGAGCGCCAGCGTCTGGGCCGTGGTCGGCAGCAATTGGACCTCCGGACCTGCCAATATGATCTGGCCGCCGAGCGAGTAGGGCGCCAGCTCCTCGTCGATCAGCCTGGAGAGCTCGGCACCCTGCCAGCTCGACAGCGACAGGATGGTGTGCACGCGCGCCAGCGCATTGATGCGTCCCTCGACGGCGTTGACATAGGCCTTGACCTCGTCGGCCCGGGTGAGACGCACGATCGACTGCGCCAGGGCCAGCGCATTCTTGGCGCGGTGATCGACCTCCCGCGCCAGCAGGTTCTGCCGTTCCTCGGCACGCTTGCGTTCGGTGATATCCACGGTGACGCCGCTGACGCGGACGACGCGACCGCTATCGTCCACCGTTGCCGCCGCCGTACCGACGCACCAGCGCACCTCGCTGTCGGGCCGCATGATGCGGAACTCGGTCTCGTAGGCCCGCGTGCCCCTGTTGAACTCGGCGATCGCCTTGCGCAGCTGGTCGACGTCGTCGGGATGCAGCAGCGCTTGAACGTTGGCGGGGTTGACCTCGAAGCTTTCGGGGTTGACGCCGAAGATGCGATACTGCCCTTCGTCCCACATCCAGTCGCCGCTGATCCAGTCCCAATCCCAGGATCCCATCTTGCCGGCTGCGATCGCCATGCTGCGCCGTTGTTCGCTCTCGCGCAGCTTGGCCGTGGAGTTCTCCAGTTCCGCCGTGCGGGCGCGGACGCGATCCTCGAGCTCCTGGTTCAGCCGTTCGAGCTCGCGGGTCTTGCGGTAGAGCTCGGCAAACACCTTGATCTTGGCGCGCAGCACTTCCGGCACGACCGGGACCGGCACGTAATCGACCGCGCCCATCTCGTAGCCGCGCAACCGGTCGATGTCGCTGACCTGGATGGCGGAGATGAAGATCATCGCGGTCTTCTGGAAGCGTGGATGCTCGCGGATCATCGCGGCGAGCTCGAAGCCGTCGAGCTCGGGCATGCAGACGTCGACGAGGATCACCGCGATCTCGGTCTTGAGCAGGACCTCCAGCGCCTCGCGGCCCGAGGAGGCGATCACCAGGTTCTCGCCGAGATCCTTCAAGATCACCTCATAGGCGAGCAGCTTGGCGGGCTGGTCGTCGACGAGGAGGATATTGACCTTTTCGTGGTCCATACGCGCATCCAACTCAGCGGTGCAGCCACATGCGGATCGCAAGCAGCAATTGATCGGTGTTGACGGGTTTGGCGAGGTAGTCGGACGCGCCGGCCTCCAGGCATTTCTCGCGGTCACCCTTCATCGCCTTGGCGGTCAGCGCGATGATCGGAAGGCGGGCGAAAGCCGGGTTTTCGCGAATGACGCCGATGGTCTGATAGCCATCCATCTGCGGCATCATGATGTCCATCAGAACGATGGCGATTTCCGGATTGGATTCGACCAGCGTCACAGCCTCGCTGCCGGTCGTGGCCGTCAGCACCTTCATGCCGCGCCGTTCCAGCACGCTCGACAGCGCGAAGATGTTGCGGGC
This sequence comes from Bradyrhizobium sp. WBOS08, assembly GCF_024585125.1. Lineage (NCBI taxonomy): Bacteria > Pseudomonadati > Pseudomonadota > Alphaproteobacteria > Hyphomicrobiales > Nitrobacteraceae > Bradyrhizobium > Bradyrhizobium sp. WBOS08. The sequence goes on from NZ_CP028988.1 coordinate 4,283,577, forward strand.
GTCGTCGTCGACGAGCAGGGCGGTCTTGCCGATCAGGTCCTCGTCGGAACTGTTCAGCTTCTCCAGCATGCGCTGCTTCTCGATCGGAAGCTCGGTGATGACGCGATGCAGGAACAGTGCGGTTTCGTCGAGCAAGCGTTCCGGCGATTCCACGCCCTTGACCACGATGCTGCGCGCCATGGTGTGGAGTTCCGCATCTTCCTCGGCCGAAAGCTCGCGGCCGGTGAAGACGACGACCGGGACGTTCGACAGTGTCTCGTCGTTTCGGATCTGATCCAGCACCTCGAAGCCGCTCATGTCGGGCAGGCGGAGGTCGAGCACCACGCAGTCGCAGGGCGTCTCGCGCAAGGTCGAGAGCGCACCGGCACCGGTGTCCGTCGTGACGATCTCGATGTCGTCGTGATGCAGCAGCGCGTGGATCGAGAGCTGCTCGGCCTCGTTGTCCTCGACGATCAACAACCGCTTGCGCCTGGGACGTGCATATTCCTTGATCTGGGCCAGCGCCGCGGAAACGCCTTCGGTCGTGGTCGGCTTGTTGACGAAGGAGAACGCGCCACGCGCCAGCGCATGCTGGCGGTCCTCGTCCAGCGTGATGATCTGCACGGGGATGTGGCGGGTCAGCGGATTGTGCTTGAGCTGGCTCAGCACGGTCCAGCCGAGCATGTCGGGCAGGAACACGTCGAGCGAGACGGCTCTCGGCTGGTATTGCTTGGCGAGCTCGAGCGCCTCCGCGCCGCGGGCGGCGACAAGCACCTTGAAGCCCTTGTCGCGGGCCAGATCGACCAGCACGCGGGCGTAGTGCGGATCGTCCTCGACGATCAGGAGAATGGTGTCACCGGGCTCGATGTTGAGCCGGTCGTCGGGAAGCTGCTCGATGACGCGCGGCTGGTCGGGTGCGGCCGTCTGTAGCGCCGGCGGCTGGCTGTGTTGCTGCGGCGCTGGCGCCGCGCGCGGCGCCAGCGTCGGGCCGGAATATTTGAGCGGCAGATAGAGCGTGAACGAGGATCCCTTGCCCGGCGAGCTGCGCAGATGGATCTCGCCGCCGAGCAGGCTCGCAAGTTCGCGGCTGATCGCAAGTCCGAGGCCGGTGCCGCCGTATTTGCGGCTGGTACCGGCGTCGGCCTGCTGGAACGCCTCGAAGATCAGCTTCTGCTTCTCCACGGGAATGCCGATGCCGGTATCGGACACTTCGAACGCGATCACGGCCGGTGCGGAGTTCAGCACCGGGTGATCCGTGCCCCAGCCGCCGACCGCGCCGGCGACCTTCAGGCGCACTTCGCCTTCGGCGGTGAACTTGAAGGCGTTGGAGAGCAGGTTCTTCAGCACCTGTTGCAAACGCTTGGAGTCGGTGACGATGCTGCGCGGCAGGTTCGGATCGACGTCGATCTTGAACGACAGGTTGCGGTTGTCCGCCTCGTGCCGGAACGGCCGGCCGACGGTCTCGAGCAGGTTCGCGGTCAGGATCTCCTCGGCGTCGACCGTCACCGTGCCGGATTCGATCTTGGACAGATCCAGAATGTCGCTGATGAGATTGAGCAGGTCGGTGCCGGCGCCGTGGATGGTGCGGGCGAATTCGACCTGCTTGGCCGAGAGGTTGCCGTCCGGATTGTCGGTGAGCTGCTGGCCGAGAATGAGGATCGAGTTCAGCGGCGTGCGCAGCTCGTGGCTCATATTGGCGAGGAATTCGGACTTGTACTTCGAGGTCAGCGCGAGCTCGGTCGCCTTCTCCTCGAGCGCGCGGCGGGCCTGCTCGATCTCCTGGTTCTTGCGTTCGACCTCGACGTTGCGCTCGGCAAGCTGCTGCGCCTTCTGCTCGAGCTGGTCGTTGGTCTGCTGCAGTTCGCGCTGCTGGGTCTGAAGCTCGCCGGCGAGCTGCTGCGACTGCTTGAGCAGGCCTTCGGTCTGCATCGTCGCTTCGATCGAATTGAGCACGATGCCGATGGAGTCGGTGAGCTGCTCCAGGAACGTCATCTGCGAGGTCGTGAAGGAGACGAGCGAAGCCAGCTCGATCACGGCCTTGACCTGGCCCTCGAACAGCACCGGCAGCACGACGAGGTTCTTCGGCGCGACGCGGAACAGCGCCGAGTTGATCGGCACCACGTCGGAGGGAATGTCGGCGACCACGCGCGGCCGCTTGTCGAGCGCGCACTGGCCGATCAGGCCGTCGCCGAATTGCAGCACGCGCTGATACGGATAGATGCCGTCGCTGGCGTAGGAGGCCAGCAGCAGCAGCTGCGGATTGTCCTCGCTCTCCACCTGGTAGATCACGCCGGTATGGGCGTTCACCAGCGGCGACAGCTCGGTGAGCAGCAGCCGGCCGACGGTGGCGAGATCGCGCTGGCCCTGAAGCATGTTGGTGAATTTCGCCAGGTTGGTCTTCAGCCAGTCCTGCTCGGTGTTCACGTCCGTCGTGAGACGGAGATTCGTGATCATCGTGTTGATGTTGTCTTTCAGCTCGGCGACCTCGCCGCGGGCGTCGACCTGGATCGACCGCGTCAGATCGCCCTTGGTCACGGCGGTCGCCACTTCTGCGATCGCGCGCACCTGCGAGGTGAGGTTGGCGGCGAGCAGGTTGACGTTGCCGGTGAGGTCCTTCCAGGTGCCGGCGGCACCGGGCACGTTGGCCTGGCCGCCGAGCCGGCCTTCGACGCCGACCTCGCGCGCCACCGACGTCACCTGGTCGGCGAAGGTGGCGAGCGTCTCGGTCATGTTGTTGATGGTGTCGGCGAGGGCGGCGACCTCGCCGCGTGACTTCATCGTCAGGTTCTGCTTGAGGTCGCCGTTGGCGACTGCGGTCACCACCTTGACGATGCCGCGGACCTGCTCGGTCAGGTTCGCAGCCATCAGGTTCACGGTGTCGGTGAGGTCCTTCCAGGTGCCGGCGACGCCGGGCACCTGGGCCTGGCCGCCGAGCTTGCCTTCTGTGCCGACCTCGCGCGCCACACGCGTGACCTCGCCGGCGAAGGCGTTGAGCTGGTCCACCATGGTGTTGATGGTGTTCTTCAGCTCGAGGATTTCGCCCTTGACGTCGACGGTGATCTTGCGGGAGAGGTCGCCGCGCGCCACCGCCGTGGTCACTTCGGCGATGTTGCGGACCTGTGTGGTGAGGTTCGCGGCCAGCAGGTTGACGTTGTCGGTGAGGTCCTTCCAGGTGCCGCCGACGCCGGGGACGACGGCCTGACCGCCGAGCCGGCCCTCGGTGCCGACCTCGCGCGCGACGCGCGTCACTTCGGCGGCGAACGAGCGGAGCTGCTCGACCATCGTGTTCAAGGTGTCCTTGAGCAGCAGGATCTCGCCGCGCACGTCCACCGTGATCTTCTTCGACAGGTCGCCGCCGGCGATCGCGGTCGCGACCTCGGCGATGTTGCGGACCTGGGCGGTGAGGTTCGAGGCCATGAAGTTGACGTTGTCGGTGAGGTCCTTCCAGGTGCCGGCGACGCCGGGCACCTCGGCCTGGCCGCCGAGCTTGCCTTCGGTGCCGACCTCGCGCGCCACGCGCGTCACTTCGCCGGCAAAGCCGTTGAGCTGGTCCACCATGGTGTTGATGGTGTTCTTCAGCTCGAGGATCTCGCCCTTCACGTCGACGGTGATCTTGCGCGACAAGTCGCCGCGCGCGACGGCTGTGGTCACCTCGGCGATGTTGCGGACCTGGGCGGTGAGGTTGCCCGCCATCGAGTTGACGCTGTCGGTGAGGTCTTTCCAGGTGCCCGCGACGCCGGGCACGTTGGCCTGACCGCCGAGACGGCCTTCGGTGCCGACCTCGCGCGCCACGCGCGTCACCTCGCCCGCGAAGCGGTTTAGCTGGTCGACCATCGTGTTCAGCGTGTCCTTGAGCTGAAGGATCTCGCCGCGCACGTCCACGGTGATCTTGCGCGACAGGTCGCCGCCGGCGATCGCGGTCGCGACTTCGGCGATGTTGCGGACCTGGGCGGTGAGGTTGCCCGCCATCGAGTTCACGGAATCGGTCAAGTCCTTCCAGGTGCCGGCGACGCCGGGCACGCCGGCCTGGCCGCCGAGCTTGCCGTCGGTGCCGACCTCGCGGGCGACGCGCGTCACTTCGCCGGCGAAAGCGTTGAGCTGGTCCACCATCGTGTTCAGGGTTTCCTTCAGCTGAAGGATTTCGCCCGACACGTTCACCGTGATCTTCTTCGACAAATCGCCCTTGGCGACCGCAGTCGCGACCTCGGCGATGTTGCGGACCTGTCCGGTCAGGTTCGAGGCCATCGAGTTGACGCTGTCGGTGAGATCCTTCCAGGTGCCGCCGACGCCGCGCACCACCGCCTGACCGCCGAGCTTGCCCTCGGTGCCGACCTCGCGCGCGACGCGCGTGACTTCGCCGGCGAAGGCGTTGAGCTGGTCGACCATCGTGTTGATAGTGTCCTTGAGCTCCAGGATCTCGCCGCGCACGTCCACCGTGATCTTCTTCGACAGATCGCCGCCGGCGACCGCGGTCGTCACCTCGGCGATGTTGCGGACCTGCGCGGTCAGGTTCGAGGCCATCGAATTGACGCTCTCGGTGAGGTCCTTCCAGGTGCCGGCGACGCCGAGCACGTTGGCCTGTCCGCCGAGCCTCCCTTCGGTGCCGACCTCGCGGGCGACGCGCGTCACTTCACCTGCGAAGGCATTGAGCTGGTCGACCATGGTGTTCAGCGTTTCCTTCAGCTGAAGGATTTCGCCCGAGACGTTCACCGTGATCTTCTTCGAGAGGTCGCCGCTCGCGATGGCCGTGGCGACGTCGGCGATGTTGCGGACCTGCGCGGTCAGGTTCGAGGCCATGAAGTTGACGTTGTCGGTGAGGTCCTTCCAGGTGCCGGCGACGCCGGGCACCTGGGCCTGGCCGCCGAGCTTGCCTTCGGTGCCGACCTCGCGCGCCACGCGTGTCACTTCCGAAGCGAACGAGTTGAGCTGGTCCACCATGGTGTTGATGGTGTCCTTCAGCTCCAGGATCTCGCCGCGCACGTCCACCGTGATCTTGCGCGACAGGTCGCCGCGCGCCACGGCGGTGGTGACGTTGGCGATGTTGCGCACCTGCGCGGTCAAATTGCCGCACATTGCGTTGACGGAGTCGGTCAGATCCTTCCAGGTGCCGGCGACGCCGGGCACGATGGCCTGGCCGCCGAGCTTGCCGTCGGTGCCGACCTCGCGCGCCACGCGCGTCACTTCGGAGGCGAACGAGCGGAGCTGGTCCACCATCGTGTTGATGGCTTCCTTGAGCTGCAGGATCTCGCCGCGGACGTCGACGGTGATCTTCTTGGAGAGGTCGCCATTGGCGACCGCGATCGTCACCTCGGCGATGTTGCGAACCTGGTTGGTCAGGTTGTTCGCCATCGAGTTGACGCTCTCGGTGAGGTCCTTCCAGACGCCGGTCACCTCCGGCACCTGGGCCTGGCCGCCGAGCTTGCCTTCGGTGCCGACTTCGCGCGCCACGCGCGTCACCTCGGAGGTGAACACGCCGAGCTGCTTGATCATGGTGTTGACGATGGTCGCCGATTGCAGGAACTCGCCGCGGAGCGGACGGCCGTCGACGTCGAGCTTGACGGTCTGGAGCAGGTCTCCTTGCGCGACGGCAGCGACCGCGCGCGTCACCTCGCGCGTCGGCCAAAGCAAATCGTCGATCAACGTGTTGACGGACCCTTCCATGTCGGCCCAGGAGCCCGAGGCGAGGCCGAATTTCACGCGCTGCCGAGTCTTGCCCTCGCGGCCGACCACCTGGCCGACCAGCTCGAGCTGCTGCGCCATGCGCTGGTTGGCGGCGATGATTTCGTTAAAAGTGTCGGCGATCTTGCCGTCGATGCCGAGGTAGTCGCCGCTCATGCGCACCGAGAAATCGCCGCTGCGCATGGCCTGCAGGGCCTGCAGCAATTCGGCCCGGGAATCCGGATCAGACGTACCGTTGGTTTTTGGCTTTGGGACGCGACGACCGGAGCGTGATGCAGTTCCGGGATCGAGGTCGCTCATACAATTTTCCCCCGCAGGCGTCGGCCGAATCCACGGCGAGACGCGATTGGTCAAAATAGAGCGTCAGCCAAATTCGAAATCAAGCGCCAAGGTTGCGGCGCGAGGAAATGGAACCTGTCTTGCTCAGCCCGATGCTAATAACCGCAATCCGCTGAATTGGTTCCATGGGTTTCGAAAAGAGACGACGGCGGCAGCCCGCGGTCCCCCACCGGTCCCCCGAAGCCTTCTTCGGAACGTAGGCATCGCCCTTGCGGTTAGCCCCCGCAAAGAAGGAGATGGACATGAAAGCAGGACTTGCCGCGCTGATCGTCATGTTGCTTGCCGGGCCGGCCTTGGCCCAGGGCGGCGCCCCCAGCGGCCGCGGGGCGGTGACCGGAGATCCGGCCGCCAGCTCGGCTAACCCTAAGGCGGATTCCCCGACCACGGGGACGGCGGCCCGCTCCAACCCCAGCGGAAGCGGGACCTCATCCTCTGGTGGCAAGGACGACAATGGCGATGCGGGCCGTGACAAGATGCCGGAAAGCAACCGCACCGTGCGGCCGGAGAGCCAGCAGCATCATCCGAACAACAAATAAGGAAGTAAGGCGGCTACTTGTCCGCCATGGTCCGCTCGGCATCCTTGGCCTGCGCGCGCAGCAGCGGAAGCTGCTCGCGCGCGAAGGCCGCGAGCGCAGCGTTGTCAGGCGCCTTGAGATAGCTTTCGAGCAGCGTGATGGCCGATTCATATTCCGGAATCTGCGAGGCGTAGAAGCTGCGGACGTATGTTGGGCCGTCCGAAGTTTCGGGCTCGATCAGGCTGGCGGCGACGGACTCCGTTTTGCCGACGCGGGGCTCGGTGCCGATCGTCTCCTGAATCTGCTTCAGCGCCCTGTCGCGTTTGACCGCTTCCTCGGCGCGCAGGGCGGCGAGGTTCTTGACCTCGGCGTTGCCTTTCAAATCGGTGCTCTCCAGCAGACCTTGCTGGAAGCGGCTGAAATTGTAGAGGCCGGTGATGACGTCGGTGGCGCTCGGCGGGCGGTCGAGCGGCTTGTGTTCACCGGTGCTGTCGGCAAACGCACAAGTGCTGATCAATGCCATCATGACGGCGACGAGAACTCGCATCGAGATCAACTGCGGATGGCGGGCGAAGTTCCCCGAACGTTACGATGCGGTAAGGGCATTGCAGCCCGGGAGTTCCGTCCCCACGTCTTTCCCATGAAACAGTCTGACATCTTCAGAGATAACGCCGACAATTGTCTTCAGCTCGCCGAGCGCGCCGAAGGACAACCTGCGCACAAGCGCTATTCGCGCATGGCGGACGCCTGGACTGCGCTGGCCCACGAGCAGGATTGGCTGGATGGCGAGGTTCCGCCCGTTGCCGCTCGCTTCCCGCAACAACCGGATGCGTGAGCATTCTCCGCTTGGTAAATCCCGTGTGAGATTGCGCACGGAATGCGAGCGGCCCATCCGGCATGATTGGGAATAGTCAATCGCGTTGGTCTTCATTCCAGAAGGAGGTTTTGCGATGGCTCCACGTCTGGCTCTGCTTTCACTCGTCTTCGCCTTTGGCGTCTCGGTCGCGTTCGCGACGGTGACGACGGTGCGCCAGGTGCATCTGGAGAGTGCATCGGCCGCGGTCCATGCGACGCGCAGCTAGCGCCCCGCCGGAACATTCGGCCCCGCAGTGCGTAAGCGCTTCGACACATCATGAGAGGCGAAGCACATCATGGCCCATTCCGACCACGGCATCGTCAAGGACGAGCGCGCCGAGGAGCAGCCCCGCGACAAGCAACGTGCACAGTCCGTGCACAAGGCGGATCCGAAAGGGTCCCCCTCGCGGGAAGCGACGCGTGATCCGAAGTTGAACGACAACAGCAAGACGCCGGGCTCCGGCATGACGCCGGATGATTCCGGCGGTGCGCCCAGCGGCTAGATCGAGCTCCCGCTTTCCCGCAGGGAACGAATTCCCGCGCATGGAGTCGACAGGTTGCTTCCGGTTGGCATGCCCCCGGTGCGCCGGAAGCAATCTCCAAGGACGGCCCTGGCACCCACCGTGCCGGGGTCGTTTGCTTGTGGCCGGCCTCTACGGCTCGGTCCCGGTGCCGCCTTCGGGATCTCCGTGCGTATGCCCGTCCGGTCCCCGGCCGAATACGCCGAAGCTGCTCGACTTCACACCGGCCCCCGCCTCGACGCCCGCGGCGGCCAGTCCGAACCTGAGCAGCTCGCGGACCGCTGCCGCCCGCGTCGGCATGCGATGCTTAAACCGGAAATCGTCAAGGGCGGTCAATTCTTCCGGCGAGAGCATGACCTGAAGGCGTTCGGCGCGAAGCTCGTTCATGGGCCATCTCACAATTGAGTAGGTTGAGTAGGTTACTCAACGAGCCAGCTTGATGCGGGTTCCATGGCAGGCGAGGAAGGTCCCGGACGGCTCAAAAAACCAAGTAAACGGCGTCCAAAAGCCCGGCCGACCGACTGCCGGCGTGCCTGCGCGCATCGATCGGCTCAGACCGCTGCCGAGACGTATGGCTTCCCGATGCTAAGGGAGAATGCCGCGGCGCCTTGCTGATGGCGCGATGCGCGCGGCCAGTGCGCGGGAGGTGATGCGAAGCTTTCGCCTCAACCACCACGCCGAGACCGACACCGCTGCCCAGGCCAGAATGGCGGCGACGAATGCGCCGATCGCGGTCGTCGACACCACGGCGCAAAAGACCGCGGCGAACGCTGCAAGCCCGATGCTTCCGAGGCCGGCACCTGCCGCATCGAGTGCCGCGGCCTGCTGCCCGCGCCTGTCTCCGCTGAGCCCGGCCTTTTCCTTGGCGCGGCGCTCATGGCTCTCGATCAGCGTGGCGCTGGCGCAGAAGACGGCGGGAAGCGCGAGGAAGAGCCCGCCGACGGAGACGCCGAAACGCGAGCTCACGACGCCGGTGAGGACTGTCGCCAGCCCACCGAGCAGAAAGCGAACGCCATACTCGTACCACCGCGTCTGCTTCAGCGCCGATGAAGACAGCTTGACCAGCATCAGGCCGCACCTCCCAAGCCCGCGAGCAGACCGAAGGCGACCACGAGCCACACCGCAAAAGCGGCAATGGTCGCCGGCAACGCGCCGAGACGAAACCTCATCAGGAGATGGCAAACGGCGAGGCTGTAACAGGCGAGTGCGATCGCGCCGTAGACCATTGTCCAGCTCTCGGCGGCGGCGTATTGCGGGCCGTGCTGGACGACGGCGATGCTGAGCGTGGCCAGCGCGACCGATGGCGCCGCGCCGAGCAGCCCTGCAAAACTCTTCGGTCGCAGCATGTCGCCCAGGATTGCGAAAGCGGAGACGATCAGACCGCCGGCGATGAAGCGCACGAGATATTCGGTCATGGCCGTATCCACGAGGCTCGAGGCGGCTTCTTCGCCAGCGTGAACGGCCTCAACGCTCGCTCGACGACGACACCGAGCGTGAAGCCTGCCACCACGTCGCTGGCCCAGTGCGCGAGCAGCGCAACGCGGGTCAACGAAAGCGCCACGGCGAGGCCGCGCGCCAGCCGGCGCCGGACAGGCGGCAACAGGCCCGCCGCCGAGGTGAGAGCGCCCATATGCATGGCGTGACCGGACGGGAATGCGTCGCCGGATCGTCCCGAGAAGGGCACGCCATGCCGGTGGCCGCTGACCGTCAGCCGGTCCGGTCGGGTCTGATCGAACACGGATTTCAGAAGATGCGGCAACACGGCGCTTGCCAGCGAGACCCACAGAACGTGGTCCGCGATCGGACGCCGCTGCGGTTGCCTCAATCGCGTGTAGAGCCACCCCGCAGCGGCCAGCGCGACGAGCACGTGCTCGTCGGCACCCCAGGTCAATAGCTGGGCGGCGTGCTCGAGCCCTGCGTTGGTATGGTCCGCGATCTCGTTCGCGATCGCCCTATCGATCCGGGTGGGTCTGACTGTTACGAGCGCCATCGGTCAACCGGCGATACTTCCTCCATGACAGTTTTGTAAAACGGAGAGACAAAGATGGTTCCTGGATTCCAGCGTTCGTTCCCGGCTCGCTAAGGCTGGCCTGATCCACCCGCAGCGCCGTAGACCTGGCCGGTCGCATAGCTGGCGTCGGCGGCGGCAAGCTGGACGTAGATCGAGGCGAGCTCGACCGGCTGCCCGGGGCGCCCGAGCGGCGTCATGCCGCCGAATTTTTCGAGCTTCTCCATCGTGGCGCCGCCGGACACCTGGAGCGGCGTCCAGATCGGTCCCGGCGCGACGCCGTTGACACGGATGCCCTTGGAGGCGAGCTGCTTGGCCAGCGACTTCACGTAGTTCATCGTCGCCGCCTTGGTTTGCGCGTAGTCATAGAGATCCGGCGAGGGATCGTAAGCCTGCTCCGAGGTCGTGCCGATGATGCAGGCGCCGGGCTTGAGATGCCGGAGCGCCGCCTTGGTGATCCAGAACGGCGCGTAGATGTTGGTCTTCATGGTGGCGTCGAAATCCTCCGACGAAACGTCCAGGATGGAGGCGCGGGTCTGCTGCCGTGCTGCGTTATTGACGATGATGTCGAGACCGCCGAGGCCTTTCACGGCCTGCTCGACCAGCTTGGTGCAGAAGGCTTCGTCCGTGAGGTCGCCGGGAATTGCAAGTCCGATGCGTCCTTCCTTCTCGATCAGCGCGATCACCTCCCGTGCGTCGGGTTCTTCCGCCGGCAGATAGTTGATGGCGACATCGGCGCCTTCGCGCGCATAGGCAATCGCGGCGGCGCGGCCCATGCCGGAATCGCCGCCGGTGATCAGGGCTTTGCGGCCGGCGAGCCGGCCGGAGCCCTTGTAGCTGGTCTCGCCATGGTCGGGCCGCGGCTCCATCTGGCCGGCGAGGCCCGGCCAGGACTGCGACTGCTTCTTGAACGGCGGCTTCGGATAGCGGCCGACCGGATCGATCAAGGCGTGCTCGGCCATGGCGCTCTCTCCTTTCGCTGTGGACGCCAGCGAGGCCGCTGCGAGCGTTGCGCTCGCGGCGTGCATGACGTGGCGGCGGGACAGTGGGGTCTTGATGTGGTTCGGCATGATGCTCTCCGCGATGGTCGAGGCTCAATGCGCGGAGACGGTCGACGTTGCTAAGCAAAGGACGCCGGAAATTCCGGCGTCCTTCAGCAACGCGTTACTTGGTGGACTGGCCGACGCTCGGCGCCTTGCCGAGCTCCTTGGCCATGTCGAGATGGTGCTTCAGGGCGGGCAGCGTCTTGCCGGCCCAATCCTTGAGGTCGGAATTGTCGCCGCCCTTGGCGTAGCGCTCGAACAGCGACACGGCGTCTTCATGGGCGCTGACCTGGTAGGAATTGTAGTCCGAACTGAAGTCCTTGCCGTTCGCGCTCTTGAGCTTGTCGAGCTTGCTCTGGTGTGAGCTGTCGAGCTGCGTCGGAAGCGTGGCCTGGATCTTCTTTTCGCCGACCAGGCCCTTGAGCTCGGTGCTGGTCTTGGTGTGATCGGTGATCATCTGCTGCGCAAAGCTCTTCTCCTGCGCGTTGCCCTTCTGCTGGGCAAGCTTGCTCGACTCGATCTCGAACATGTCGCTGATCGCGACCTGCTTGACGAAGTCGGGGGTGGAAGGCGCGACGCCGAGCGCCGAATTGACGCCGGTCTTCTCGCCCAGCGATTGGGCGAGCGCAGGGCCTGCGAGTAGCACGCAGGCAAGGGCGATGATGGTGCGTTTCATGGTCAAATCCTCGATCGGTCGCGCGACCACTTGCCGGCGACATTGCGCCGACCAACACGCCGAGGGCGCCGAGGTTCCTAACGCTAATCTGCGGGATTGCGTCCGGTGCGCGGATTGATCGGATCGGTCGGCTTGCGTCGCAGCCGCTCCGGCAGGAACGGCTCGGCGGCGCTGGCTGCGGCGTCGGCCCGCACGTCGGCATGGCGCTGCGCGCGCTGATGCGGCGTCGTGTTGTCGTTGAAGCGGTGTTTCACGTCGACGCCGTCGACGGGATCGTTGACGCCGTGCTGGATATCGCGGAAGTCGCTCATGGTTCACCTCATTCCTTTCCAGGCAGGATCGTCTCGAGCACCTGCCGGTTCATCGCTCCGAACACGCCGTTGATGCCGTCGCGGGATAGCCAAAGATGTGGGCACGCCCCCTTGATGCAGACGCTGGACGATGAAATCGGAGACGGTCTGGGACATCGTGCGAACCCCGGCCGACCGTGTGAGCTCAGAGAACGGCTCCTTTCCTGCGATGTTCCTGGCCAGCTCCGGGAACGCGCCCGGAACGATCGCCGCCCCCTCGCGATTGATTCAGATATGGCCGAGTGGAGAATGACGATGCTGAATCAGGGCGAATTGGACCGCGACGAAATGGGCCGGCTGATCGGAAGCGACAAGGTCGAAGGAACATCGGTGTTCGGGGCCGATCGGAACAAGATCGGTTCGATCGAACGGGTGATGATCGACAAGATCAGCGGCAAGGTTTCCTACGCGGTGCTTGGTTTCGGTGGATTCCTCGGCCTCGGCAATGATCATTATCCGTTGCCCTGGCAATCCCTGAAATACGACACCGAGCTGGGCGGCTACATCACCGCGATCACGGCCAAGGATCTGGAAGATGCTCCGAAATACGGCGAGAAGACCGACTGGAACTGGAGCGATGACGCGGCCGTGCGCGGCATCAATGCCTATTACGGCGTCCCGTTCGCGTAGCAGAAGGAATCAACCGATGAGCAAGGAACGCCCTAACGACGATCCCCGCGATCAGAACGATTGGGGTTCGCACAGACAGACGGACAAGCCCTGGAAGGGCAACCCGGAAAAGGAGCAGGGGTCGGACGAGGTGAACCCCGATCTCGAGAAATGGCATCGGACCAAGACGCACTGAGACTGGTGCCGTCTTTCTCAGACTATCGAGCGCGGCGCGGACTTGCGAGCGGGCTTGGGGCCTTGACTCACCCCGCCGCGGCCTTCTGACCCGGCCCCGCATGCACGTGCACCTGTTTGGCGTGCAGCGCCTCGCCGCATTCCGAGCATACCATGACGGGATCGAACAGCTTGCCGCAGCTCTTGTGCTGATGCAGCATCGGGCGGCCGCGCTCGTCGCCCATGTGGGTGTCGCCCCAGTGCACCATCGCCATGATGATCGGGTAGAGGTCGAGACCCTTTTGCGTGAGGATGTATTCGTAGCGCCTCGGCGCCTCGGAATAGGGGACCCGACGCAGGATGCCGAACCGCACCAGCTTCTTCAGCCGCTCCGAGAGCAGGTGCCGCGTGATCTGAAGCGACGATTGAAAGCCCTCGAAGCGGCGCACGCGCAGGAAGCATTCGCGCAGGATCAGCAGCGTCCAGCGGTCGCCGACCACGGCCACGGTGCGGGAGAGCGAGCAGGGCTCTTCGTCCAGCGTGTCCCACTTCATGATGCCGTCTCCGGAGCAAGGCTAGTCAGTCAGAAAGCCAGTCAGTCAGAAAAAGGAACTGACTTGAATGATCAGAGCAATTTGCAGGAAAGCCTATCATTCGGCGGTGTAGTTTGACAGTTCTATTTTAGAACTGTAGCCTCGCGCCCAGTTGCACCGTTCGCACCGGAGGAGGCGACCTTGCCCAAGCGAAACGCGACAGCGGCCGTGATCGGGGCCGGCGATTTCATCGGCTCCGAGATCGCCAAGAAATTCGCGGCCGAAGGCTTCACGGTGTTCGCCGGCCGCCGCAACGGCGACAAGCTGGCGCCGCTGGTGAAGGACATCGAGGCCGCCGGCGGCGAGATCCATGCGCGCTCGCTCGACGCGCGCAAGGAGGAAGAGGTCATCTCCTTCCTCAACGACGCCGACCAGCATGCGCCGCTCGAAGTCTGCATCTTCAACGTCGGCGCCAACGTCAATTTCCCGATTCTCGACACCACCGAACGCGTGTTTCGGAAAGTGTGGGAGATGGCCTGCTATTCCGGCTTCCTTGCGGGGCGCGAGGCGGCGCGGCTGATGCTGCCGCGCGGCGGCGGCAACATCTTCTTCACGGGTGCCACCGCCTCATTGCGCGGCGGTAGCGGTTTTGCGGCCTTCGCCAGTGCCAAGTTCGGCCTGCGCGCAGTAGCGCAGGCGATGGCGCGCGAGCTCGGGCCGAAGAACATCCATGTCGCCCATCTCATCATCGATTCCGGCGTCGACACCGAATGGGTGCGGCAGCGCAGGCTGGAGGCGCACGGGCCCGATGCGCTTGATAATCCCGATCTCTTGATGCCGCCGTCCTCGGTCGCGGACGCCTATTGGCAGCTCTACCGGCAGCCCAAGAGTGCCTGGACCTTTGAAATGGAAATCCGCCCCTTCGGAGAGAAATGGTGACCGCATCGCAAAAGTCCGGCTAGACTAAGCTCAACATAGGCGAATTCCGGGAGGAGAAACCAAGTGAAGACTGCGATCACCGAGCTGTTCGGCATCGAGCATCCCATCATCCAGGGCGGCATGCATTTCGTCGGCTTTGCCGAGCTGGCCGCCGCCGTCTCCAATGCCGGGGGGCTCGGCATCATCACCGGTCTCACCCAGAAGACGCCGGAGCTGCTCGCCAAGGAGATCGCGCGCTGCCGCGACATGACCGACAAGCCGTTCGGCGTGAACCTCACCTTTCTGCCGACCTTTGCGGCGCCGCCCTATCCCGAATACATCGCCGCCATCGTCGAAGGCGGCATCAAGGCGGTGGAGACCGCCGGCCGCAGCCCGGAAGCCTACATGCCGGCACTGAAGGCGGCCGGCATCAAGGTCATCCACAAATGCACCTCGGTCCGCCACTCGCTGAAGGCCGAGCGCATCGGCTGCGACGCCGTCAGCGTCGACGGCTTCGAGTGCGGCGGCCATCCCGGCGAGGACGACATTCCGAACATGATCCTGCTGCCGCGCGCAGCGGAGGAATTGAAGATCCCGTTCGTCGCCTCCGGCGGCATGGCCGACGGGCGCAGCCTCGTCGCCGCGCTGTCGCTCGGCGCAGCCGGCATGAACATGGGCACGCGCTTCATCGCCACCAAGGAGGCGCCGGTGCATCAGAACGTGAAGAACGCGCTGGTCGCAGCCACCGAGCTCGATACCCGTCTGATCATGCGCAGCTTGCGCAACACCGAGCGCGTGCTGAGAAACGCCAATGTCGACCGCCTCATCGAGATCGAGCGCGAGAAGGGCGACAGGCTGAAGATCGACGACATCCACGACCAGGTGGCGGGCGTCTATCCCAAGATCATGCTGGAAGGCCAGATGGACGCCGGCGCCTGGAGTTGCGGCATGGTTGCAGGGTTGATCCATGACATCCCCTCCTGCAAGGAACTCATCGATCGGATCATGGCTGAGGCGGAACAGATCATCCGCAGCCGCCTGATGGGTTTCCTGGATGGGACGGGGACGACGCGAAAGGTCGCCTGACACCGCCAAACTTCTTAACCACGGCGGCACCTGGCCGCTGGAATTCCGCGCGACGCCTCCTAAATAGGGGTAAATTACCCCTTTCATAATGGAATTTCAGGAGGCGTCCGTGGTCCTGAAAAGCAGTTCCTTTGCAATTGCCGTTGCCCTCGTCATCACGTGGGGCGGCATCGCGCGCGCCGACGACTACAAGCCGGGCGAATATCTCGGCCTCGATCTATCCAAGGCCGTGCTGTCGCCGAAGCGTCTCGGGCCCGAGACGCAGTTCGCCCCGGTCGCCCTCGAAGCGCGCGGCGGCAACGAGGCGCAGGCACGCGCCGAGCCCGTCGACGTGCCGAAGAAGGTGGCGGCCGAGCGCGTCCGTGTGACCGAGCCGAAGGCCGCGCATGCGAGGAACGCGCAGCCGCGCGGCGCAGCCCGCGCGAAGCTGGCGCATCGTCGCGGTAACCCGCTCGACGCGCAGGCGATGGACACCCGCATCCAGACCTGGCCCTGCCGCACCGGCGGCATCTGCAACTGGAAGCGCTAGGGCGGGACGCTTCGCCTTCGCCTCTCCCCGCGTGCGGCAGGGCGATCGCATACGGCGCTTTGCGAGACCTGAGCGCGCGCCTCGTCCTTCGAGACGACCGCTTTCGCGGTCTCCTCAGGATGAGGCTAAGAAGCATTGGTGCTCGCTGAGACTGGTGCCGCGCACATGGTCCTCATCCTGAGGGCCCGCCAACGGCGGGCGTCTCGAAGGATGGCCACAGGCAAGATCGCTCCCATGTGCGATTGCCCTGCCGCGGAGAGGCCGGATTGCGTCGAACGCGCAATCCGGGTGAGGGGGACTCTCCGCGAGTCTCACTCTCACCGTGATCGCGGATAGAGGCCCCTCACCCCAACCCTCTCCCCGTAAGAACGGGGCGAGGGGGCAGACCATCGTCGCCGCTGCATCTCGCCCCGTCATCTCCGCGTCGCAAAATCGTCGGCACGGGGTCAAGAAACCGTAAGCCGGGAGTCAAGGAGCGCAGGCACCTTCCGTCGCGATTCGACGAAGGCTTCCGAATGGCAACGCTCCGCGCTTCGCGCGCATGGTCCCGGCGGCAATTCCTGGTCCGTTCGACCTCGAGCCTGGCGGTTGCCTCGCTCGGCACGCTCGCAACCCCGTATCTCAGCCGCGCCGCCGATCGTCCGCAGGTCGCCGGCGGCGTTCAGTCCGGCGACGTCTGCGACGGCTCCGCGGTGGTCTGGGCGCGCGCCGACCGTCCCGCGCGAATGCACGTGGAGTGCTCGACCGTCGAGAGCTTCAAGACCGTCCTTGCGTCGGCCTCGCGCGATGCGCTGCCTGACGCGGATTTCACCGCAAAGCTGCTGCTGAACGATCTGCCGCCGGGACAGGACGTCTTTTACCGCATCCGCTTCGACGACATCGCAACCGGCCTTCGCGGCGACAGCCGCATCGGCCATTTCCGCACTGCGCCGGCAGCCGGCCGGTCGATCTCGTTCGTGTGGTCCGGCGACGTCGCGGGGCAGGGCTGGGGCATCGACGTCGCGCGCGGCGGCTATCGCAGCTATCGGACCATGCTCGACAACCGTCCCGATTTCTTCATCCATTCCGGCGATCACATCTACGCCGACTGCAAGATCCCGTCGGAGCAGAAGCTGCCGAACGGCGAGATCTGGCGCAACCTCGTGACCGAGGAAAAGTCCGAGGTCGCGCACACGCTGGCGCAGTTTCGCGGCAATTACAAATACAACCATCTCGACGAGAGCTTTCGCGCCTTCCACGCGGAAGTGCCGATGCTCGCGCAATGGGACGACCACGAGGTCACCAACGACTGGTCGCCGTCCGGCAGCTACGACGACGCAGGCTTCGAGGATGACGGCACCCCGCGCCTGGTCGCACGCGCCCGCCGTGCCTTCTTCGACTTCATGCCGATCCGCGATATCGGCGCGCAGCAGGGCCGGGTTTATCGGAAGATCGCCTACGGCCCGCTGCTCGACATCTTCATGATCGACATGCGCAGCTATCGCGACGATAGCTGGAACAAGGGCAGTGACAGGCGCGGCTGGATTCTTGGTGCCGAGCAGCTCGCCTGGCTGAAGCGCGAGCTTATTGCTTCGCGCGCGACCTGGAAGGTGATCGCATCCGACCTGCCGATCGGCCTGATCAGCCTGGACGCCGTCGCGCTCGGCGACGGGCCGCCCGATCGGCGCGAGCACGAGATCGCCGATCTTCTCAGCTCCATCAAGCGCGCCGGTGTGCGCAACATCGTCTGGCTCACCGCCGACATGCACTACACTGCCGCGCATCACTATGATCCGAGCAGGGCGCAATTCCAGGAGTTCGAGCCGTTCTGGGAGTTCGTCTCCGGCCCGCTGCATGCCGGGACCTGGGGCCCGGCCGCGCTCGATGACACCTTTGGTCCGGCCGCGATGTACCAGAACGGCTGCAGCGCAGCGCAGGGTGAAAATCTGGCGCCTTGTTTCGGCCTGCAATTCTTCGGCCGTGTCGACATCGACGGCCGCAGCGGCGTCATGACCGTGACCCTGAAGGACGTCGATAATCGCAGCCTCTGGTCGGTCGACATCGCGCCGCAGCCGCAAGCGCGACCCGCTGTGGTGGCGCAGCATTCGTGAGGGGCGGGCGGCTCGTTTAATACCTCCCGCTTGCGGGAGAGGTCGGCGCGAAGCGCCGGGTGAGGGCTTTCTCCTCTTGGGGACTTTCCCGTTGCGGATGCACCCTCTCTCCAGCCCTCTCCCGCAACCGGGAGAGGGAGCGCACTTCGCCCCTGGCGACGACCTGATCACACCTAACCCGATCTTGATTGGCCGGGCTGCCCTTGCCGGGCTATGCTGCTCACTCCCGCCATCACTTTTCCATCACCGAAGAGTCTGCTCACGCGGCAACGCGCGCGTCCTACGGGACGAACCACGTCAGGAGTCTGTTCATGGACAATCTGAAGACACAGGGCATCAGCATGCCCAAGCTCGGCCTCGGCACTTTTCGCATGCAGGGCGATGCCTGCCGCGCTGCGGTCGAGAGCGCGCTGTCGATCGGCTATCGCCACATCGACACCGCCGAGATGTATGCCAACGAGGAGCCGATCGGCTCGGCCATCGCCGCGTCCCGCCTGCCGCGCGGCGAGCTTCACGTCACGACCAAGGTCTGGCACGAGAACCTGACGCCGGATGCGATCCGGCGTGCCTTCGACGCCAGCCTGAACAAGCTCAGGCTCGACCATGTCGATCTCTATCTCGTGCACTGGCCCTCGAAGGTTGCGGATTGGGGCGCGGTGTTCGAGACCTTGATGAAGCTCAAGGAGGAGGGACGCACGCGCGCCATCGGCGTCGCCAATTTCACCACGGCGCTGCTCAAGCTCGCGGTCGAGGACATCAGGACGCCGATCGCCTGCAACCAGGTCGAATATCACGCCATGCTCGATCAATCCAAGGTGCTGGCCTATCTCGCGGCGAAGTCGATCCCGCTCGTCGCTTATTGTCCGCTGGCGCAGGGGCGGGTTGCCTCGGATCCGGTGCTGGCCGAGATCGGTGCCAGGCACAACGCGACCGCCGCGCAGGTCGCGCTGAAATGGCTGCTCGACCAGGACGGCGTCGCCGCGATCCCGAAGGCCTCGCGCCGCGAGAGCCAGCAGGCCAACCTTGATGCTCTCAAGGTCACGCTCGACGATGCCGACCGCGCAAAAATCGCCGCGCTGCCGAAGGACAGGCGCTGCGTCAATCCGGGCTTTGCGCCCGCGTGGGATTAGCAAAGCGTACCGCTCACCCTCTCCCCTTGTGGGAGAGGGTGGCTTTGCGAAGCAAAGCCGGGTGAGGGGTTCTCTCCGCACGCGAATCTCTCGCGTTGGGGTGCGCTGAAGCAACCCCTCATCCGGCGCTTCGCGCCACCTTCTCCCGCAAGGGGAGAAGGAAGAAGAACGCAAAAGAAATGGCCCCGTGAGGGGCCATTTCCAGATCTACTCTGCATCAATCCCAGTGATGACGATGGCTGCGCTTGATCACCACGACCTTGTTGCGATGGTGACCGCGATGCCAGCCGTGGTCGCGATGCGCGCGGTATTGGGCGCGGGCACCGTACGGGCCGTGATGATGGTGATGGTGATAGCCGCTGCGCTTGATCACGACCGTCTCCGCACTTGCCAGCGTCGGCGCCGCGATCACGAGCGCACCCAGGGCCGCAATTGCATAACCAAGCTTCTTCATGACGTCCTCCTCCAATTCGAATGCACATTTAAACGGCGCATCCACACGAACGTTCCGGAGGAATCGCAGGAGAATTCTGAACAGCTGTTCAGGTGACTAATCGCAACGCTGTTGCGGCGGCGTCGGGGCACCCGTCGCGACGTACTTGCCGTCGCGGATGGTGTACTCGCCGCGCTCGCTGCGATTGTAGATCGCGCGCAGGCTGCCGTCCTTCAAGTGCGCCAAGCCGAACTCACGCGCCTGGTGCAGCGAAGGGAAGTACACCATCACATTGAGCAGGCCGTCGGCGCTGACCGTGGCCGACACCACCTCGTTCTCGTCCTTGGCGTCACCGAAATTGCGCCGGTACATCACCCGGCCGTCCTTCCGGATCTCGTAGCTCAGGAGCGCGCCCTTGTCGCGGTCGGGCTTGGCGGCGCAGTCGACCGCCCACGAGCCGAGCAGGCCCCATTGCTCGATCGTCGCAGCCAGTGTCTCGGCACCGGCCGCAGGCGTCATCGCCGCCCACAGCAGCGCAGCCGCGATCCAGCGGCTCAAACAACGCGTCATGTCCTTAAGGAACCCCGCCTCGAAGAATTCCAAAGTGTAGCATCCCGCCCGTTCCCGTCCATGGCGGCTGCCGATCACTCGCGAATTTGATCGGCGTCAATGAGCCCGGTCTTTTCCGGGGTAGGATGGCGCTTCCCGAAGGCGAACCTGGATAGACCAATGCTGAATCAAGTCATGGATTTTGCGGGCGAAGTGCTGCCGGGGAGCTGTGCCGTGCCGCCTTATTCCGAGACCGAGTTTCTGACCGAGCTGGGCGATCGCCTGCGGTCCTCGCGCATGCGCTGCGACCTGTCGCGCCGCGAGCTGGCTCGCCGTTCCGGGATCTCCGAGCGCTACATCGCCCAGATCGAGGCCGGCAAGGGCAACGTCTCGATCGTGCTTTTGCTGCGGCTGGCCTCCGCAATCCACGGCAGTCAGCCCCAGGCCTGACGCTGAGCGTGAATTCTCGACGCGGCGTGAGCGAAGTGCTCTCGCCGGGTCAATGGGGTTGGAAGACCGCGTCGCGTCCCACCGACCAGGATTCCGTGCCCGACGGGAAATACCGCGTCATGGTCACGATCTGGTCTGCATTCGACCGGTCCCTCCACAAGAACCCATAGGTTCCTTCAGGCGATTTAATTCTTTGGGGGCCTTCGAATCGGTCGGAAGCAATCCCGCGCCTCGCGCACTCTGCTTTGAAGGCAAGCACGGCTTCTTCGCGTGCGCTGGATTCGGTACTCGTAGCGAAGTGCAAGACTTCGGAAGCGGCAACCACCAGGACGAGAGCGAACGCGATTCCGCAAGTCCAGGCGAAAATGCGCGCCGCCCGCCTCATCTAGGCCCGTTTCTCCACATTGGCGCTGCGGGCGGGCACGCCGAACTCCTTGCGGCAGACCTCGGCCAGCACGGCGACGCCCTCGCGAATCTGCTGATGCGTCGGACTTGCAAAGCATAGCCGCAGCCGTGAGCTGGAATGGCCCTTGTTGGTCGACCATTCCGGCCCCGGATTGATCGAGACGCCGGCGGCGAGCGCTGCCTGGTACAGCTTCAGCGTATCGACCTGGTCGGGCAGCTTCACCCAGAGGAAGATGCCGCCCTTGGGCTCCTCGAATTCCGCCGCCGTCCCGAACTGCTCGTTCAGCGCCTCCATCAGCGTGTCGAGCTTGGTGCGCAGGGCCTTGGTCAAGGCCGGCACGTGGGTCGAAAAATGCGGCTTGCAATAGGTGGCGAGCACCATCTGCTCGAGTGCGCCGGAGCCGGCATCGGTCTTCAGCGCCAGCATCCGCGACATCACCTCCCAGGGCGCGACGATGAACCCGACGCGCAGCGCCGGCGCGATCGATTTCGAGAACGAGCCGATATGGATCACGCCGCCGCTCTCGCTCATCGCGTAGATCGCCGGCGGCCGCTGCCCGGACCAGACGAGGTCGGCATAGCAATCGTCCTCGAAGATGGGCACGCCGTATTCGGTCGCAAGCCGGACCAACTCGGCGCGGCGGCTCTCGGGCATGATGCTGCCGGTCGGGTTCTGCACCGTCGGGATGGTGTAGATGTATTTCGGACGGATGCCGCGGCCCTTCAGATCGGCCAGCGTCGCGGCAAGCGCATCCATGCGCATGCCGTCCTTGTCGAGGGGGACGCCGACCACGTTGACGCCGAGCCGCGCCAGGCGGGTCAGGGAGCCCTGATAGCTGTCCTGCTCGAAGATCACGGTGTCGCCGCGGGCCAACAGCGTCGCGTTGACGAGGTCGAGCGCCTGCAGCGAGCCGGAGACGATCAGGAGATCGTCGACCGTGCAGGTGATCCCGGCATCGCGCTTGAGCTTCGTCACCAGGAATTCGCGCAGGGGCAGGTAACCCTGCGGGCCGTGTGCCAGCCCGTAAGTCGCGAGCGAGCGTCCCTCGCGCCGCAGCACCGTGTTGGTCGCTTCGATCAGCTCCTCGAGCGGCACCTGCTCGGAATCGTTGTTGCCGCCGACAAAGCTGTATTGGGCAAGCCCCGTCCAGCGCGCGGACGGGGCCGGCAGCCCTGCCGGAAACAGGGGCGCGAAATCGAAGCTGGACGTCATTGGGGCGTTCCTCGTTTCTGTTCTTATGGAGCCGGCGTTGCACCGGCCAGCCTTGTGTCTTGCCGGCCGTCCGGGCCGGACGGCGTTATTTCCTGGTGACCGTCCGGGTTGGACGGCCCTGGCTGATGAAAGCGTAATGCGCATTGGCGACGCCGCCAACCATCAAGGCCTCGACCACGGGCTCGGCGATCTCCCCTGTCGCGGCCCAGTCGACTAGGAAATTGGCCCCGGTCCCGCCGCGCACGTCGTCGATGGGAATGAAGACCGAGACGGTCGCCAGCGGCTTCAAGGCCACCGGCGCCTTCAGATAATTGTCGACCTGCTTGCCTGCAGTGTCGAAATAGGCGATGCGTTTCATCACCAGCGGCTGGGTCTCGGAGGCGTTGTGAACACTCAAGGTCACCGAGAAGTCGATGCGCAGCTTGCCCCGGCTCATCGCCACGCTGGAGTAAGCGGGCACGTAGAACCCGCCGGAGACGGAGAGTTCTTCCTTCGGCATCGCGGTGAGGGAATCGGCAAAGTTCTGTTCGATATTGACTTTGGATTGTGCGGCGGCGGGCACGGCAACGGCGAGGGGGCATAGCAGCATTGCTGCGAGCAACCCCTTTCGCATGTGACGAATTGCTCGCTTGCCGCGCCGCAACCCGTCTCTAGGGTGCAAAACGGACCAATTTGGTATGCACGAGCTCATTCGCGACATCACTCTTTCTATCCTCTTCGCCTGGATGCTGGGCCTGCTCGCCCATTTCTCCCGGCAGCCGCTGATCCTGGCCTACCTTATCGCCGGCTTCTGCATAGGTCCATTCGGCGCCGGCTGGGTCCATTCGCAGGAATCGATCAGCGTCATCTCCGAGCTTGGCCTGATCTTCATGCTGTTCATGATCGGGCTGGAGATCGACCTGAAGAAGATCGTGCGGGCAGGGCGGGTGATCCTGTTCGCGGCGGGCAGCCAGCTGCTCGTCGGCTGCCTGCTCGGGGGCCTGTTCTTCGTCGGCATCGGCCTGGGGCTCGGCGGCGGGCACTTCGATGCGGTCTACCTCTCCGTCGCCTGCGCGCTGTCGAGCACCGTCATCATCGTCAAGGTGCTCTACGAGAAGCGCGAGCTCGACACGCTGCCGGGGCGCATCACGCTCGGCGTGCTGGTGCTTCAGGACATCTTCGCCATCCTGTTCCTGGCGGTGCAGCCGAGCCTTGCCAATCTGCAGGTCAGCGTCATCCTGCTCTCGATCGGCCGCGTTGTGGTGCTGGTCACGGCCGCGCTGCTGGTCAGCCGCTACGTGCTGCCGCGGCTGTTCCACCAGATCGCCCGGCGGCCCGAGCTGATCCTGCTCGGCGCGCTCGCCTGGTGCTTCCTGGTCGCGGAGACCGCGTATCAACTGTCGCTGTCGCGCGAGATGGGGGCGCTGATCGCGGGCGTCTCGCTCTCGACCTTTCCTTACGCGCTCGACGTCACCGCCAAGGTCACCACGCTGCGCGACTTCTTCATCACCCTGTTCTTCGTCGCGCTCGGCATGACCATTCCCGTGCCCGGCCTCTCGGTGATCAGCCTGGCCTTGATGATCGCGGCGTTCACGGTGGTGAGCCGCCTCGTCACCACCTTCACCCCGCTCTATCTGATGAAGCAGGGCCTGCGCGCCAGCCTGTTGCCGGCGCTGAACCTGGCGCAGATCTCCGAGTTCTCGCTGGTCGTGATCCAGACCGGCATCACCGATCACCACATCGCAGCCGAGACGGCGAACGCGGCCTCCTTCGCCTTCGTGGTGCTGGCGGTGCTCTCGACCTTCGCGATGAGCCGCAGCGACGAGATCACCCGCTGGGCGATCGGTCCCTTGAAACGGATCGGCCTGCGCGACCTCGACCATGGCAGCGGCCATGGCGAGGAGGGGCACGAGGGCGGCCACGGCGAGGCCCGCCGCATCGTCATTCTCGGCTTTTTCCGCGCGGCGAGCGCGCTCTTGGCCGAGATCGAACGGCAGACGCCGGTGCTGCTCGAGCAGATCACCGTGGTCGACTTCAACCCCAATGTGTACCAGACTCTGCTTTCGCGCGGCCTGCACGTGATCTACGGCGATATCAGCAATGTCGATACGCTGCTCCATGCCGGCATCGGCAAGTCCGAGATCATCATCCTCAGCGTGCCGGATTCGCTGCTGAAGGGCGCCACCAACGAGAAGCTGGTCCGCCACGTCCGCGCGCTCAATCCGACCGCCCTGATCGTCGCCACCGCCGACCTCCTGGGCGACGTCGGCGCCCTCTACGAGGCCGGCGCCAGCTACGTCACCGTGACCCGGCTCAGCGACGCGCACGAGCTGTTCACGGTGATCGAGGCGGCCCAGGCCGGCCTCCTGGCCGACAAGCGCGCCGAGCTCGATCAGCGGCTCGGCGAGCGGCGCGAGGTGCTGCCCTGACGGCGTCCGGCCGGCTTCCGCTCCGCTGCCTGTGCCTATATCCTGGTATCTTCGGTGCAAGCGAGCCCTGCGATGGCCCGCCGCCCGGAATATGCGGTTGCGTCCAGGACACTAGCGCCCCGGTCCAAGTCCGGCTAAGCCTCCCGGCATAACCGATAGAGATTGGGAAATGCCCGATAGCATTCAGGAAGTCTTGCAGGCCTTTGCCCGGGGCGAGCTCGTCGTCGTCACCGACGACGAGGACCGCGAGGGCGAGGGCGACCTGATCGTCGCCGCCTCGCTCTGCACCGCCGAGAAGATGGCGTTCATCATCCGTCACACCTCGGGCATCGTCTGCGCGCCGGTGACCAGCGAGGACGCGCGCCGCCTGCGGCTCGATCCGATGGTGGCCCATAACGATTCCGCGCACACCACCGCGTTCACGGTGTCGATCGACTACAAGCCCGATGGCGGCACCGGCATCTCCGCCGAGGAGCGCGCCTCCTGCTGCCGCGCGCTGGCCAATCCCAACGTCGGCGCCAACGATTTCGCCCGGCCCGGTCACATCTTCCCGCTGATCGCCAAGGACGGCGGCGTGCTGCTGCGCTCCGGCCATACCGAGGCCGCGGTCGATCTCTGCAAGCTCTCCGGTCTGCCGCCGGTCGGCGTCATCAGCGAATTGATGAACGACGACGGCAGCGTGATGAAGGGCGAGCAGGTCGCGCAGTTCGCCGCCAGGCACAAGCTGAAGCACGTCACCATCGCGGACATGATCGCCTACCGCCAGGCGCGCGAGAAACTGATCGAACGGGTCTCGACCTTCGTCACCGAAAGCCCGATCGGACCGTTGCAGGGCTATGCCTACCGTTCGCCGTTCGATTCCATCGCCCATGTTGCGTTCGTCTACAACGGCGTCGGCGACGGCAAGAACGTGCTGACGCGCTTCCACAAGCCCAACATCGTCAAGGACATCTTCACTGGGCACAAGCGCATGGCGGCGGTGCTGGAGCATTTCAAGAAATCCGGCCGCGGCGTCCTGGTCTACTTGCGCGACGGCGCGGCCGGTGTGCCCGTCGCGGCGCTGCCGGACGAGACGCAGACCGAGGCCGACCGCAACCGGCAGTGGCGCGAGGTCGGCGTCGGTGCGCAGATCCTGCGCGATCTCGGCGTTACCTCGATCCGGCATCTCACCTCCTCGGTGCACGACTACAAGGGCCTGTCGGGCTTCGGCATCGAGATCGTCGCCAACGAGCAGCTCGAGAGTTGACGCGCAGTGTCGTTCCGGGATGGCGCTGAAGCGCCGGACCGGAACGAGCGAAAACCAGGACGCAATTGCACTTGTTGCCGCGGCGCTTTAGTTTGTCGGGCAATTGTTGACGGAACCAGACGTGAAAGGACGTTTCATGAGCGTGCGCCCTCAGGCCAAGGACAAGCCGGCTGCGGCTTCTTTCCAGTGGGACGATCCGTTCCTGCTCGACGAGCAGCTGACCGAAGACGAGCGCATGGTGCGCGACACCGCACGCGCTTACGCCCAGGACAAGCTGCTGCCGCGCGTCGCCAAGGCCTATCTCGAGGAGAAGACCGACCGCGAGATCTTCAACGAGATGGGCGAGCTCGGCCTGATCGGCATCACGCTGCCGGAGGAATACGGTTGCGCCAATGCGAGCTACGTGGCTTACGGCCTCGTCGCGCGCGAGATCGAGCGGGTCGATTCCGGCTACCGCTCGATGAACTCGGTGCAGTCCTCGCTGGTGATGTATCCGATCTACGCCTATGGCGACGAAAACCAGCGCAAGAAGTACCTGCCCAAGCTCGCCAGCGGCGAGTGGGTCGGCTGCTTCGGCCTGACCGAGCCGGACGCGGGCTCCGATCCCGCCGGCATGAAGACGCGCGCCGAGAAGGTTTCGGACGGCTACCGCCTCACCGGCAGCAAGATGTGGATTTCGAACGCGCCGATCGCGGATGTGTTCGTGGTCTGGGCCAAGTCGGCCGCGCACGACAACCAGATCCGCGGCTTCGTGCTGGAGAAGGGCATGAAGGGCCTCTCCGCCCCGAAGATCGGCGGCAAGCTGTCGCTTCGCGCCTCCATCACCGGCGAGGTCGTGATGGACGGCGTCGTGGTCCCCGAGGACGCGCTGCTGCCCAACGTCTCCGGCCTGAAGGGTCCGTTCGGCTGCCTCAACCGCGCCCGCTACGGCATCTCCTGGGGCGCGCTCGGCGCAGCCGAGGACTGCATGCATCGCGCCCGCCAGTACACGCTCGACCGCAAGCAGTTCGGCAAGCCGCTGGCCGCAACCCAGCTCGTGCAGAAGAAGCTCGCGGACATGGAGACCGAGATCGCGCTCGGTCTTCAGGGCTCGCTTCGCGTCGGCCGCCTGATGGACGAGGGCAAGTTCGCGCCCGAGATGATCTCGATCATGAAGCGCAACAATTGCGGCAAGGCGCTCGACATCGCCCGCACCGCCCGCGACATGCACGGCGGCAACGGCATCTCGATCGAGTACCACGTGATGCGCCACGTCCATAACCTCGAGACGGTCAACACCTACGAGGGCACCCACGACGTCCACGCCCTGATCCTGGGCCGCGCCATCACGGGCATTCAGGCGTTTTTCTAGTCGCTGTGTTTTTCCGCCGCGGCTAGCTTGCTCCACTGTCATCGCCCGCGCAGGCGGGCGATCCAGTATGCCGGAGACTTCGCTCTTGTCACTGGCGCCGCGGCGTACTGGATACCCCGCCTGCGCGGGGTATGACGGCAGAGAGTGTGGCACAGGAAGTCCCATGTCCGACAACGACGACGTCCCGTTCAACCGCAATTTTCCGCTGCGTCCCGGCATCGTCGAGGAAGTCCGGCCCGGCGTGCGCCGCGTGCTCTGCAACAATCCGAGCCCGTTCACCTTCACCGGCACCGTCAGCTACATCGTGGGCCGAGGCAATGTCGCGATCATCGATCCCGGTCCCGACGATGAGGCGCATGCGGCTGCGCTGCTCGATGCCGTGCGCGGCGAGACGGTGAGCCATATCTTCGTCACCCACACCCATCGCGATCATTCGCCGAACACCGCGCGGATCAAGCAGGCGACGGGGGCCCCGGTCTACGCCGAGGGTCCGCACCGCGCCTCGCGTCCGCGTTTCGAGAGCGAGAAGCACAATCCGGAATCCGGCGCCGACCGCGATTTCGCACCGGACGTCAACGTCGCACATGGCGACGTCGTCGAAGGCGACGGCTGGCGGCTCGAGGCCGTGGCGACGCCGGGCCACACCGCCAATCATCTGGCCTTCGCCTGGCCGGAGCGGAAGTTCAACTTCGTCGGCGATCACGTGATGGGCTGGTCGACCTCGATCGTGGCGCCGCCCGACGGCTCGATGATAGACTACATGGATTCGCTGGACCGGCTCGCCGCCCGCGCAGAAGACCTCTACTTCTCCGGCCACGGCCCCGAGATCCCCGAGGGCCAGCGCTTCGTGCGCTTCCTGATCCGTCACCGCAAGGCGCGTGAGGCCTCGATCCTGCACCGCCTCGCCAAGGGCGAGACCGACATCCCGACCATGGTCCGCGCGATCTATATCGGTATCGATCCCAGGCTGACGACGGCCGCCGGCTATTCCGTGCTGGCGCATCTGGAGGATCTGGTCGCCCGCGGCGTGGTCGCGACCGAGGGCGATCCCGTGATCACGGGGACGTATCGGATGGCCTAGGGGCGATGGCGATTAGGGAGTGGCGAATTGCGTTTCTCCATTCGCCACTCGCCAATTCGCTATTTCTTCACCGTCTTTGCCGGCGCCTTCGGCGGCGTCACCGGCGTCTTTTTCACCGGTTTGAGCGCGTCGGCATCGGCGGCGCTATTGAGATCGTCGATGAATTTCTTGATCCGCGCGGCGTTGCTGCCGAGGTCGCTGTCGAAATTGCGCGAGGCCGAGCGGATGTCGACGCGGGAATCGTCGCCGTCCGCCACGAACCTGATCGAAATGTCCTCGCGGAAACCCATGATCGGCGTGCGCGCCACCGCCTCGATGCGGCCGATGCGGCGCGGCGGCTGCGGCGCACGCTCGTCGATGACGATCCATTTGCGCTTGTGGACGAGCTGGAGGGCGATCGCATAGGCGCGGTCGACGGAGATCTCGAGCTCGACCGGCTCGACGTCGGGATAGAAATGGCGCTGCTGCTCCGCCGAATAGAGGCCGGCATAGACCGCCGGGTTGGTGCCCTCGCCGGTGCGCAGCCGCGCCAGGGCGTCGAAGCGCGGCGGGTCGATCGGGTCGGTGGTGATGTCGTAGATCGCCGGCAGCTTGCGATATTGCAAGGCCAGATAGGCGGGATAGGCGAGGATCGCCCCGTCGATCAGGAATGCGAGCAGAATGCGCGCCATGCCGCGCGAGCCGTTCTGCCAGATCGCGGCAAAGCCTAAGAGCCCGAACAGGATCGAGAGACCTGATATCGCGAGCCCGCCGAGGAAGGTGGCGAGCGCCGGCTTCGGCTCCAGCAAATCGAACCGGACGATGATGATCGACACCACCACCGCCACCACCGCGAACACGGCCAGATTGCGCGCCCAGCTCGCGAGGCTGGACACGGGCTCCGACTGGTAGGGAGCGGAAAACCTGCGGGCCATCGAGTGCTCTGCCGGGTTGGCGATGCCGGCCGGTAAGGCGCGACGATGGGCCGTTGAGACCACGGCGCGGCGGCAAATTCAAGGGAGACCGGGCTACTACTGCCGTCATTCCGGGATGGTCCGAAGGACCAGACCCGGAATTTCGAGATTCCGGGTCGGCTCTTCGAGCCGCCCGGAATGACGTTGCATGCGAGCCGCTTACGCTGCCGCGTTCGGGAAGCGATAGTCCTTGAACTGGTCGCGCAGCGCCGTCTTCAGGATCTTGCCGGTGGCCGTGTGCGGAATACCCTCGACGAAGGCGACGTCGTCGGGCATCCACCATTTGGCGATCTTGCCGTCCATGAACTTCAGGATCTCCTCGCGGGTGGCCTGCTGGCCCTGCTTGAGCTGCACGATCAAGAGCGGCCGCTCGTCCCATTTGGGGTGGAACACGCCGATCACGGCGGCTTCCGCCACGGCCGGATGACCGACCGCGAGGTTTTCGAGGTCGATCGAGGAGATCCACTCGCCGCCGGACTTGATCACGTCCTTGGAGCGGTCGGTGATCCGCATGTAGCCGTCCTCGTCGATGGTCGAGACGTCGCCGGTGTCGAAGAAGCCGTCCTCGTCGAGAATGTTGGTGTCGACGCGGTAATAGGCCTTGGCGACGGCGGGGCCGGAGACCTTGAGGCGGCCGAAGGTCTTGCCGTCCCAGGGCAACTCCTTGCCGGCATCGTCGGTGATCTTCATCTCGACCGCGAAGGGCGCATAGCCCTGCATCTGGAGCACGTCGAGCTTGGCATCGCCGGTGGCGTTCTGGAACGGCGGCTTTAGCGCCGCGACGCTGCCGATCGGGCTCATCTCGGTCATGCCCCAGGCGTGACGCACGTTCGAGCCCATGTCGAGGAAGGCCTTGATCATCGAGCGCGGCATCGCCGAGCCGCCGCAGATCACCATCTTCAGATCCGGCAGCTTGAGATTGTTGGCGGACATGTGCTGGAGCAGCATCAGCCACACCGTCGGCACGCCAGCGGTGTGCGTCACCTTCTCGGTCGAGAGCAGCTCATAGACCGAGGCGCCGTCGAGCTTGGCGCCGGGCATGACCAGCTTGGTGCCCTGCGAAGGCGCGGAGAAGGCGATGCCCCAGCTGTTGGCATGGAACAGCGGAACCACCGGCAGCATTGTCTCGGACGCACTCGTGCCGAGGGCGTCGACATTGTTGGCCATCAGCGCGTGCAGCACGTTGGAGCGATGCGAATACAGCACACCCTTGGGATCGCCGGTGGTGCCGGAGGTGTAACACATCGCGGCTGCCGTGTTCTCGTCAAAGTCCTTCCATTTGAATTTGCCGTCCGCCTGCGCGATCCAGTCCTCGTAGGCGATCACGTTCTTCAGCGTGGTCTGCGGCATGTGCGCCTTGTCGGTGAGCACGACGTAGCGCTCCACGCTCGGCAGCTTGTCGGCGATCTTCTCCAGGATCGGAATGAAGGTGAGATCGGTCATCACGATGCGGTCTTCCGCATGGTTGATGATCCAGGCGATCTGCTCGGGGAAAAGGCGGGGATTGACCGTATGGCAGATGGCACCGATCCCCATGATGCCGTACCACACCTCGAGATGGCGCCAGGTGTTCCAGGCGATGGTTGCGACACGGTCTCCGAGCTTGATGCCGTCGCGCTCCAGCATCTGCGAGACCTTGAGCGCGCGCTTGTGGATCTCTCCGTAAGTGGTGCGATGGATCGGTCCCTCGACCGAGCGTGTGACCACCTCCTGCTTGCCATGAATTTTGGCGGCGTGTTCGATGATCCGGTGGCAGAGCAGGGGCCAATCTTGCATCAAACCAAGCATTCCGACGTTCCTCCGAGAAGCCGCTGGGCGCGTTGTCGCTCTCAGCGTTGGGCCAAAGATTGCCATGACTTTTAGCCTGCCGGACTTTCGCCGCAAATGGTCTTGTCGCGGCTATATGTCCGCCGGCGCGGCAATGGTTACCGCTGCGCTGGGCCTGTCGCTTGTGCTCGTCGAGCAGGCAGAGGCGCGAAGGCATGCATCGCCGCTGGATATCTTCGGTATCGCCGCACCCCGGCCGCGCCCGGCGGTACATTCCGCCAAAATTCCGCTGCCGAGACCGCGCCCTGAGGAGGCCCCCAAAGCGCCGCAAGCGGCGCCGGCGGAGGCCGAGGACAAGCCCTCCCGGGACAAGCCGGCAGCCGACAAGCCCGCCGAGGCCGCGGCGCCGCCCGAGAAGCAGGCCTCGGCCTGCCGCCTCGCGCTGACCGAGGAGATCGCGATCGCGCCCTCCGTTCCGGATATCCGCGGCCCCGGCGCCTGCGGCGGCGAGGATCTGGTACGGCTGGAAGCCGTCGTGCTGCCGGACAAGCGCAAGGTGACGGTGAAGCCGGCCGCGATCCTTCGCTGCACCATGGCGTCCGCGATCGCCGATTGGCTGCGCAAGGACATGGTGCCGTTGGCCAGCAGCCTCGGCTCGACCATCAGCGACCTCGATAATTTCAATTCCTTCGAGTGCCGCGGCCGCAACCGCGTCGCCGGCGCGCTGCTGTCGGAGCACGGCAAGGCCAACGCCGTCGATGTGCGCGCCATCAAGCTGGCCAACGGACAGTCGATCGGCCTCACCGACCGCACCATGCCGCGCGAGGTGCGCGAACGCGTGCTGCACTCGGTCTGCACGCGGTTTTCCACCGTGCTCGGCCCGGGCTCGGACTGGTACCACGAGGACCATATCCATCTCGACCTGGCGCAGCGGCGCAACGACTACCGGATCTGCCAGTGGAATGTCTGGGACCCGCTGCCACGAATCGCACCGCTGCTGCCGGCGGAACGTCCGGTGGAAGCGCCACCGCGCGAGGTCGCGGCCAAGCCTGAGGTTCGGGAAGGCGCTGGCGAGGAGGCAGCGGAGAAGGCTCCAGCGCCGACAGAGAAGTCGGCGGCCGAGGGCGGCAAGTCCCGGCCGCACAAGCCGGCAACAAAAAAGCGCCGGTGAAACCGGCGCTTTTGGACGTCAGAAAGATCAGGCGACGATCAGTAGCTGACCGCCTGGCTGTTGCCGAGCGCCAATCGCGAATTGTACGGCGAGTCGCCGTGCTTGGGCTCGAGCACCACGACGAGGGTGCCGACCTTGACCCGATCATAGAGATCGATCGCGTCCTCGTTGGTCAGACGGATGCAGCCTGACGAGATCGAGGCGCCGATATATTCCGGCTGGTTGGTGCCGTGGATGCGGAACAGCGTGTCCTTGCCACCCGAATAGAGGTACAGCGCGCGGGAGCCCATCGGATTGTCCGGGCCGGGGGCGACATAGGTCGGCACGCCCAGGCGCGAAATTTCGCCGGGGGTGGGGTGCCAGGCCGGCCACTCGGTCTTGCTGCCGACCTTGGCGATGCCCGACCAGGCCATGGCCTCTTCGCCCACGGTGATGCCGTAGCGGATCGCCTTGCCGCCGTCGAGCACGTAGTAGAGGTAATGGTTGTCGGAATCGACCACGATCGAGCCCGGCGATTCCTTGCGGTGGTATTCGACGATGGCCCGGCGGAACGGCTCTGCGACCGGGGCGTTCTCGTACTTGACCTTGGCGAGAAGCTCCTTGTCCTTCGGCTTGAAGGCCTTGGTGTCGGTCGCCTCATAGCGAGTGGCCTGCATGCAGCCCGACAGCATCAGGCCGGCGGCCAAAATCCCAAACATAACTTTCAGCGACGACATGGTTTGGTTCCAATCAAAACAATACCGTGCGGAATGCCTGAGCTTAACGCCCAAGTTCCTCGACTCCGTTAATCCCATTATCGTTGAAATCTGCCACAATTCCAGCACTGAAGCCCTTTTCCCGCGCTGCGAGAGCCCAGCTGTGGCTTTTCTGCCGCAAATTTTGCGGCACCGTGCAGGATTTTGGGCCGGAAATGGCCGACTGTCGTTTCC
This sequence comes from Bradyrhizobium sp. WBOS08, assembly GCF_024585125.1. Lineage (NCBI taxonomy): Bacteria > Pseudomonadati > Pseudomonadota > Alphaproteobacteria > Hyphomicrobiales > Nitrobacteraceae > Bradyrhizobium > Bradyrhizobium sp. WBOS08. The sequence continues at coordinate 4,316,567 of NZ_CP028988.1, forward strand.
GCGCCACAGTCGAGCCGTGACGTGGCCGCAAATCCAAACGCTTCCTTAATGCAGTTGTCATCGTGAACTGGCCAGAATCGCGCTAAGGGCTGGCCTTCTGTCGCAGGTCTGTCGGAGTCGTGCATGTTTTCGGTCTTTGTTCCCTCCGAGTCCGCCCTCAAGAAGGTCGTGATCGAGGATCTTTCCGCCTTGCCCGATAGCGCGGTCTGGATCGATCTCGTCAATCCGAGCGCGGCTGAGGACAAGGCGGTGGAGCGGCTCGCGGGCATCGCGATCCCGACCCGGGAAGACATGCAGGAGATCGAGATCTCCAGCCGCCTCTACATCGAGAACGGCGGGCGCTACATGACCGCGACGCTGATGTGCCACTCCGATACCGACATGCCCAGGACCACGCCGGTGACCTTCATCCTCGCCGACCACCGCCTGGTGACGGTGCGCTACGACCTCCCCAAGCCGTTCGCTCTCGTCGAGGCCAAGCTCGCTCGCTCCTGCACGCCGTCCGTCACCGGCGAGACGGTGCTGATGGAACTGCTGGACGCCGTGATCGACCGCTGCGCCGACATCCTGGAGCGGTGCGGCGCCGAGATCGACCAGGTCAGCCACGACATCTTCGAGCCGGAGAGCGAGCGCCACGGGCAGGCCAAGAGATATTCCCAGATCCTGATCTCGATCGGTCGCAAGGGCGACCTGACCTCGAAGGTTCGCGAGAGCCTCGTCTCGATCGGCCGCGTCGTGGCGTTCCTGTCCGCGGTCGTGGAGGGCGTGAAATGGTCGAAGGACATGCGCGAGCAACTCAAGACCATGCAGCGCGACGTGGCCTCGCTGACCGATCACGCCTCCTATCTCTCCAACAAGATCACTTTCGTGCTCGACGCCATGCTCGGCGTCGTCAACCTCGAGCAGAACAACATCATCAAGCTGTTCTCGGTCATGGCCGTCGTCCTGATGCCGCCGACGCTGATCGCCTCCGTCTACGGCATGAACTTCAAGGTCATGCCGGAACTCGAATGGGTGCACGGCTATCCGATGGCGCTGGTGATGATGCTGATCGCCGCGATCGTCCCGTACTGGATCTTCAAGTGGAAGAAGTGGCTCTGATCGCGCCGCGCTCTCGGAGAATAGCTACCGAGACCTTACGCCGGTCGCACGGAGACGATGAATCGTGTCGCAGAATAGATCGGGATTGCGGCATCGCGGTGATGGGTGCATCGTGCCGCAATTCCTCCGGTAAAATTTGAGCGGTGGGCTGAACGTTTGCGCGAAACTTGTCTGCGATAAGTAGCGCGTAGCCGCGAGGAACAACCATGGTTGAAAAACACATAACGTCGCCCCGCAACGTCATCGATCTGGCGAACTATCGTCAGGCGATGACGAGCGGCAAGGCGTCGTCGATGTCGGTGCGCATGTGCCGGCACTGTGGTGCTCCGCTGCTCGACGGTGAGAACGACGACGATTGCTCGACCGCCTTCAGCTCGGCCGCGCCGCGGCCGCGCGACCGGTCACGTCGGATTCGAATCGATTGAGAACGGAAGGCGAGGGCGATCCAGGTCTTGCGGCGGCGTTGTCTGGATCGCCTTGCTTCCTTTCTTCGCAATCTTTTTCAGGACAATCGGCTGTGACGCCTGCTGGGCAGCTCCGCTAAAGGCCGGCTGAACCCCATCGAGCCAAAACCGAGCCCTGTGTCGCGCTCTGTCAATCCGTCCACGTGAAAATATTCCGCTTTACCGAAATTCGGTTTTGACGTATGTGTCGCCCATCCCGGCTCACCAGGAGGGGCGATCTCGAGGTCGTCTTGATCGCGAGCCGGGCTTGCGGTGGACGCGGCAGCGTCGGCATGAGAGGTGCGGGCAGGGCGGGTAGTCCCTGTGAGCCCGTAACCGCGTGTGACGAACGGCGCTGCTAGGCTTCGTCTCGCCTGTAAGTTTCGCAGCTTTGTCGACAGGGCTGGAAATACTGCGGCGAAAGGGCGGGCCGTGCGTACGGCAAAACCGTGTGGTCCTGGCCGTCGTTGCTACGGTCAAGCTTCCGCGAAGGTGCGAGCGAGCCCGACCGGGCAGACTGCATCATCCAATTCGCGGGGCGAGGGAGGCCAGAAGGAAAGTTCGGCTCCCGGGAGAGCACGGCATAAGCCGTCCGACCACCGCGCAGGGAAGGCCGAGTGATCGGCACCACCTGTATGCTGCTGTGCGGTTCTTCTGCGTGTGCATTTTGCGCAGCAGACCGCGGGTGCGTTGTCAGCACCCGGCCTTCCCTGCGCCCTCTTGGATTTGAGGGTGAAGACGCAAGCAAAGCTCGGGTGAAAATCAGCCGCGAGAACGAGAAGGTGTGCCTGGGATCTGACTGCGTGCCACGCACGCGGATATTGTAGGGTGGGCAAAGGCGCTCTTGCGCCGTGCCCACGATCTCTCTCGGTCGCGAAAGATACGTGGGCACGCTTCGCTTTGCCCACCCTACGCTTGGGGGAGCGCTGCCGTCGCGTCAGACTCCGCTCGCAATGACCTGGAGAGAGTGTGCCCACGCTCCGCTCTCGCAATGACGCGAACGGATCACACGTGCTGGCCGCCGTTGATGTGGATCTCGGCGCCGTTGACGTAAGAGCTGGTGTCCGTGCACAGCACGTAGATGATCTTGGCGACCTCGTCGGGCGTGCCGAGGCGGTGCATCGGGATCTGCTGCTCGACGATCTTCTCGGTGCCCGGCGACAGGATCGAGGTGTCGATCTCACCCGGCGCGATGGCGTTGACGCGGACGCCGATGCGGCCGAAGTCGGAGGCCATCTCGCGCGTCAGCGCCGCGAGGGCGGCCTTCGAGGTGGCGTAGGCGGCGCCCGCGAACGGATGCACGCGCGAGCCCGCGATCGAGGTGACGTTCACCACCGAGCCCCTGGCCGCCTTCAATTCCTCGATCAGCCCGCGCGCGATCATGATCGGCGCGAAGAAGTTGACGTGAAAGACATGCGTCCAGGTCTCGAGGTCGGTGTCGACCGAGCCGAGCCTGGATCCGCCGGGTCCCTTCGGCGAGATCGCGGCGTTGTTGACCAGCGCGTGCAGCATGCCGCCCTCGAGACGGTTGCGGATCTCGGAGATCGCGCGGGTCGTGTCCTTGGGGTCGGCGAGGTCGACCTGGATATGGTCCTCAGGGCCGGCGTCCCACGGGCAGTCCTCGGGGAAGGGGTGCCGCGAGCAGGTAATGACGCGCCAGCCCGCCGAGGAGAAACGGATCACGGTGGCGTGGCCGATGCCGCGGCTGGCTCCGGTCAGGAGCAGCGTGCGGCGCGGCGCATTGGACGAATGCGGCATGGACATCTTTCAGGTCGGCCCAAAGCTCGAGACAAGGATCAAGATAAGGCTCAAGGATACATCCGCGTCTTGGACCACTTCTGGCCGGCCGCGTCACGACGAAATTCGATGCGGTCGTGCAAGCGGAACGGGCGGTCGTGCCAGAACTCGATCCGGGAGGGCGTGATGCGCCAGCCGCTCCAGCCCGGCGGCCGCGGCACCTCGCCGATGACGTATCTGGCCGCGACTTTCGCGATGGCCTGCTCGAAGGCGAAGCGGCTCTCCAGCGCCTCGGACTGCTTGCTCGCCCAGGCGCCGATCTGCGCCTGCTTGGGCCGGGTGGCGAAATAGGCGTCGGCTTCGGCGTCGGTCACCGGCGTCACGTTGCCGCGGATGCGGACCTGACGGCGCAGCGACTTCCAGTGAAAAAGTAACGCTGCCTTAGGGTTTGCGGCGAGTTCGCGGCCCTTCTGGCTGGCGATGTGGCTGTAGAACACGAAACCCTCGGTATCGAAGCCCTTCATCAGCACCATGCGCACGTCGGGCAGGCCGTCGGGATCGACGGTCGCGAGCGCCATGGCGTTCGGATCGTTCGGCTCGCTCTTGATCGCCTCGTTCAGCCAGCTCTCGAACAGCGCGAACGGCTCGTCGGCGGCGGTGAAATCACCGGATGTTAAGGGTGTCTGGTGTTTCATCGAGGTCGTGTCGGTCATGTCTGGAGTCCGAGTTGCGTCCCGCGGCCCAAAACGCGTTGTCGTCCGCTACCGCCCTATATAGGGCATGGGGACGCGTTGGCCTATCAGCGATCCGGCCATCGGGCTTCGTCATGACGATCGTTCTCGTCGGGCTCGGGGCCGGGGGATGCAGCTTTTCCCGCACCGACCAGAGTGCCTACGCCAAGGCCGACGACAGCGACCTCACCGGCTCGATCGCGCGACCGGCGAAGGAAGCCCCGCCGACCGAGACCGATATGGCCTTCGCCCGCAACGCCGCCACCGACGTCCTCAGCAAGGGCGACAAGGATTCCAGCCAGCATTGGGAGAATCCGGAGACCGGGGCGCGCGGCTCGGTGACGCCGATCGCGCAATCCTATGCCGCCGAGGACGGCCGCAAATGCCGCGATTTCCTGGCGAGCTACGTCAACGGGACGACGGAAAGCTGGCTCCAGGGCGCCGGCTGCCAAAGCAGCCGTGGCCGTTGGGAGATTCATACGCTAAAGCCGTGGCGGAGCTGAGCATGATCCGGAAAAGTGGGAACCGGTTTTCCGATAAGATCATGCTCCAAACGTAGAGATTCGGCCCGCGCCCCTAGTTGCAAAAATGCCACTCTCTCCCCACATGGATCGCAGGTGGGGCGGGGAGCCCTTTGAACAATTCGAAGTCTTGAAGGAGACGTGACGGATGCGCGACCCCTATGAGGTCTTGGGGGTGCCGCGGAGCGCCAGCGCTGCCGCGATCAAGAGCGCCTATCGCAAGCTTGCCAAGAAGCACCATCCCGACAGCAACAAGGACGACCCGAAAGCCGCCGAGCGCTTCTCCGAGATCAACTCGGCGAACGAGATCATCGGCGACGAAGACAAGCGCAAGCAGTTCGACCGCGGCGAGATCGACGCCGAGGGCAAGCCGCGCTTCCAGGGGTTTCCGGGCGGTGACGGGCCGCGCGGTCGTGCCGGCCCCGGCGGGTTTGAAAGCTATACGTTCCGCTCCGGCGGCGGCCCCGGCGCGGGCGGCGGCGCGTTCGAGGATATCCTCAACAGCATGTTCGGCGGCGGCATGCGCGGCGCACGGCCGGGGGCCGGCGGCGGAGCCCAGTTCGACTTCGACACCGGCGGCATCGGGCTCGATCTCGACGTCAACGTTGCCATGTCCGTCACGCTGGAAGAATCGGTCAAGGGCGGCGAAAAGCGCGTCCGGCTGCCGACGGGCAAGGAGCTCAACGTCAAGATTCCGGCCGGCGTGACCGAAGGCCAGCAGATCCGGTTGCGCGGGCAGGGCGAGAGCGCGCAGGGTCATCCGCCCGGGGATCTCCTGATCACCATCAACATCGCGCCGCACCCGTTCTTCAAGGTCGAGGGCGCCGACCTCAGGATCGACCTCCCAGTCACGCTCTACGAGGCGGTGCTCGGCGGCAAGGTCCGCGTGCCTACCCTCGGCAATGCCGTGGAGCTTTCGGTCCCGAAAAACACCTCCAGCGGCCGGACCTTCCGCCTCAAGGGCAAGGGCCTGCCGAAATCTGGCGGAACCGGGGATCTCTTCGTCACCGTCAGGATTATGCTACCGGACGGGAACGACGCCGAGCTTGAAGCATTGATGGAGAAGTGGCGGGACCAACACCCCTACAATCCACGTAGCGGGCTCGGTTAGGTTATCGAACTGAAGGGGTTTCCTAAACACCTGGGGCATCGTCCTGGAGATGATGCTCATCATATGCCTGAGGCGTGGTAGCGCTTCATCAGCTCGACGTATCGGCTGTCCGGCGGGGCAGCCGATAAAAAGGTGCGGCCTCGAGAGGGGGACCAGCGCGGTACCAATAACCCCAATCGAGGCCGCCCGCGTCGATCGGCGGATCGAACGCCACTCATAATCGCGTGAACACTCGGTGCGATAATGAGACGCGCCGATGTCTTGATTCCAAATTTTCAATGACGGAATCTGGGCACTGTGCTCAAGCGGTGGTTTACGTGCCGTTTTTCTCAGCCTGGTCATAGACCGCCTGCGCCACCTTGGTCAGCCGGTCGCGATCGCCGCCGCCGCTGACGACGTAGCCGACGCCGCGTTCGGCCCAGAACAGCGCGCCGTCCTTGTCGGTCCTGGCGTACCGCATTTGCGTCGCACCATTCTCGGTCTTGGCGGTGTAGATCGTGTAGCGCTCGCCCGAGGCGCCCTCATACATCAGGAACGACGCCGGGCCGTTCGGCCCCGGCAAGAGCCGGCCGCCGACCAGCTTCAGCCCGCTCGCCTCCAGGTTCGGTGCGAACACGGTCCAGCCGCAGCGCCGGGTGAGCCAGGCCTGGAGGTGGTCGCGCTCGTTGCCGCCGACCTCGACGGGGTGGCGGACCTCGACGACATAGAGGCGGTGAGCGTCGAGCGCGTCCGCGGTGAAGCTCTGGAAGGTCGAGGGGGCGCTGGCGGCGCCATGCGCGACCCAGCCGGCGGTGCCGCCGGCGACGAAGGCAACCAGCACAGCCGCGGCGGCGCCATAGAGCCATTGCCGCGGGCGGCGCTCCAGACGCTCGAGCTCCAGCCGTGCCGGCACCGGCTCGTGGGCGATGGAATCGTAGCGGGCGTGCAGCATCTCCGCCATGGCGCGCCACGACTGCACGCGCTCGGCCTCTTCAGGATGGGCGGCCAGCCAGGCCTCGACGTCGGCGCGGCGCTCGGTCGGCAGCTCGCCGTCGACATAGGCGTGCAATTCGTCCTCGGTCACTGGGATCTTGCGCTCGTTCATCTCGATCGTCTCTGGCTCTGTGGCCCACAATGTCGTCCAAGGTTCAACTTCGCTCGCGGCGCCGGCACGCTTCGGGCGGACGATCCGCGATGCATCACCCCCGCCATCATTTCACCCGCCGGAGCGTCGGGCGCTCGCCTTCAAGCGAGGCCTTGACGTGGGCGCGGGCACGGGCGAGGCGCGACATCACGGTGCCGATCGGCACGCCCTGGATGTCGGCGACCTCGCGGTAGCTCATGCCTTCCAGCATGACCAGGAGCAGCACCGAACGCTGCTCCTCGACGAGCGTCGCCAGTGCCCTCTCGATGTCGCGCCCTTCGGCTTCGGTGCCGCTGGCATCGGGGTTGTTCTCCGTCAGCTGCATGAACTGCGGCCGCCTTGCCAGCGAGCGGCGCCGGTTCTTGTTGAGGTTGGTCAGGATCGTGTAGAGCCAGCTTCTGACGTCGCCGCCGAGAAACAATCGCTCCGAGCGCAGGGCCCGCACCAGCGTGTCCTGCACCAGATCGTCGGCCGCGTCCGCGTCGCGCGTGAGCGCGCGGGCGTAGCGGCGCAACGCCGGGATCATGGCTTCCACACTCTGGCGAAACGCACTCATTGCGGTCTTGACGTCCTGGTCTCGGGCGCGAGCGCCTCGATGATCATAACACCCGAACGGAACGGCTATTCCGGTGCTCGAAACAGCGTTAACGCGGCGTATTAGGGCTGTACCGCCGGGGAGGGCTGGTGTACCTCCAGACCTCAGCAAGAGTTCGACGGGACGTTCCAACATGGCGCAGAATTCAGGTTTGATGCAGGGCAAGCGCGGGGTGATCCTGGGCCTTGCCAACAACCGGTCGATCGCCTGGGGCATCGCCAAGGCATGCCACGCCGCCGGCGCCGAGCTCGCCTTCACCTATCAGGGCGATGCGCTGAAGAAGCGCGTCGAGCCGCTGGCCGCCGAGATCGGCGGTCTCGTGCTCGGCCATTGCGACGTCACCGATGCGGCGACCATCGACGCGGCGTTCGCGGTGCTGAAGGAGAAGTGGGGCAAGATCGACTTCCTGGTGCACGCGATCGCCTATGGCGAGCAGCTCGAAGGCCGCTATGTCGACACCACCGCGGAGAATTTCTCCAAGTCGATGCTGATCTCCTGCTACTCGTTCACGGCGGTGGCGCAGCGCGCCGAGAAGCTGATGACGGATGGCGGCTCACTGATCACGCTCAGCTATTACGGCGCCGAGAAGTGGATGCCGCATTACAACGTGATGGGCGTGGCGAAGGCGGCGCTGGAGGCCAGCGTGCGCTACCTCGCCGCCGATCTCGGCGAGAAGAACATCCGCGTCAACGCGATCTCGGCAGGCCCGATCAAGACGCTCGCCGCCTCCGGCATCGGCGACTTCCGCTATATCCTGAAGTGGAACGAGACCAACGCGCCGATGCGCCGCAACGTGTCGACCGAGGACGTCGGCGGCAGCGCGCTGTATCTGCTCTCCGAGCTCTCGCGCGGCGTCACCGGCGAGGTGCATCACGTCGATTCCGGCTATCACGTGCTGGGCATGAAGAGGCCCGATGCGCCGGACATTTCGTTTGGCGGCAAGGACTGATCTTCAGGCTGGAATGGCCGTGCCCACGATCTACTATCTTCGCCACGGCGAGACCGAGTGGAATGCGCTCGGCAGGCTTCAGGGCACCAAGGACATTCCGCTCAATGCGCGCGGGTGCGGTCAGGCCGTCCAGGCCGGCGGCATTCTCGCCGACCTGTTCAAGCGCGAGGGGCGCGACAAGGCGGCGCTGCCTTACGTGTCGAGCCCGCTCGGCCGTGCGCGCCAGACCATGGAGCTCGCGCGCGGCAAGCTCGAACTGCCGGTCGCCGACTATGCGCTCGACGATCGGCTGCGCGAGATCGGCTATGGCAGCTGGGAAGGGCTGACGCTGGCCGAGAGCGAAGCGGCTGATCCCGAAATTTACGCCAGGCGCCTCGCCGACAAATGGAGCGTGGGCCCCGCCGGCGGCGAGACCTATGCCGATGTCCAGGTCCGCGTGCGCGCCTGGTACGATCAGCTGCGGGATGACACCGTCGCGGTCGCCCATGGCGGGACCTGCCGGGCCCTGATGGTGTGCTTGGGGCTGGAGACGCCGGCCAGCGCCGCAGAGCTCTATATCGAGCAGGGCGCGGTCTACGTGTTCCGTGAGGGACGGCTGGAGAAGTTCAGCTAGGCTCGTTTTTCGTCATTCCGGGGTCGCCCTTCGGGCGCCTCGGAATGACGAGTGTTTGACCCCGGTGTCCCCTCGCGTTACCACCAAAAGTCAGAACTGACTTACGAACCACCGAGCAGCGATGTCCTTCAACACCTTCGGCCACATGTTCCGCGTCACCACCTTCGGCGAGAGCCATGGGGTGGCCATCGGCTGCGTGGTCGACGGCTGCCCGCCCATGATCCCGCTCACCGAGGCCGACATCCAGGGTGACCTCGACCGCCGCCGTCCCGGCCAATCGCGCTTCACCACCCAGCGTCAGGAGCCGGACCAGGTGAAGATCCTGTCCGGCGTGATGGCGCATCCGGAGACCGGCGTGCAGGTAACGACGGGCACGCCGATCGGGCTCCTGATCGAGAACACCGATCAGCGCTCGAAGGACTATTCCGAGATCAAGGACAAGTTTCGCCCGGGCCACGCCGACTTCACCTACGAGGCCAAATACGGGCTGCGCGACTATCGCGGCGGCGGCCGCTCCTCCGCGCGCGAGACTGCGACGCGGGTTGCCGCCGGCGCCATTGCGCGAAAAGTGCTGCCCGACGTCAGGGTGCGCGGCGCTCTGGTGCAGATCGGCCCGCACAAGATCGACCGCGCGAAGTGGGATTGGGACGAGGTCGCCAACAATCCGTTCTTCTGCCCGGACAAGGACAAGGCTGCGTTCTTCGAGACCTATCTCGACGGCATCCGCAAGAGCGGCTCCTCGATCGGCGCAGTGATCGAAATCGTCGCCGAAGGCGTGCCGGCAGGTCTCGGCGCGCCGATCTATGCCAAGCTCGATTCCGATCTGGCGGGTGCGATGATGACCATCAACGCGGTGAAAGGTGTCGAGATCGGCGCCGGTTTTGGCGCGGCGGAACTGACTGGCGAGGAGAACGCCGACGAGATGCGCACCGGCAATGACGGCACGCGCTTCCTGTCCAATCACGCCGGCGGCGTGCTGGGCGGAATCTCCACGGGGCAGCCCGTGGTGGTGCGTTTCGCAGTGAAGCCGACATCGTCGATCCTGCAGCCGCGCCGGACCGTCGATCGCAAGGGCGCAGACACGGAAATCTTCACGAAAGGCCGCCACGATCCCTGCGTCGGCATCCGCGCGGTCCCCGTCGGCGAGGCCATGATGGCCTGCGTGCTGGCCGATCATTTCCTGCGAGATCGCGGGCAGGTGGGACGTTGATGTTGCCGTGCTAGCCCACCGCGCAGCTTGACGGGCCCGCCACTTCATCCGCAAATGGGCTATGGATAGTTCCGAGCTCCAGCGCGTCCGCAACTGGCTGATCGACGGCCCCGGATCGGTTGAGCCGGTCGAGATGATCACCGAATTCTGTGAAAGTCTGATCGCGGCCGGCCTGCCGGTGTGGCGGTTCGGCATCTTCATCCGCACGCTGCATCCCGAAGTCTTCGGCCGCAACTTCATCTGGCGGCAAGGGCAGGAGGTCGAAATCGGCAGCGTCGCCTTCGATGTCCTGGACTCGCCCGTATTCGCCCGCAGCCCGCTCCGCATCGTGTTCGAGCAGGCGCTGGAGGTCAGAGGGCGCGCGACCGATCCCGACGATAAGCGCTTTCCGTTTCTCGACGACATGCTCGCCGAGGGGGCGACCGACTATATTGCGGTGCCAATGCCGTTCCTCGACGGCTCGGTCCATGCGACGAGCTGGGTGACGCGGCATCCCGGCGGCTTCAGCGACGACCACATCGCGGCGATCCGGGCCATCATCGCGCCGCTGGCGCGCGTCAGCGAGATCATCAGCCAGCGCCGCACCGCCGAGATGCTGCTCGATACCTATGTCGGCAACCGCGCCGGCGCGCGCATCCTCGGCGGCCAGATACGCCGCGGTCACACCGACACCATGCAGGCGGCCATCTGGCTCTCGGATCTGCGCGGCTTCACCGCGCTGTCGGACCGGCTGCCGGCCGAGACCGTGGTCGAGATCCTCAACGGCTATTTCGATTGCCAGGTCAGCGCCATCCTCGCCCATGGCGGCGAGGTCTTGAAGTTCATGGGCGACGGCCTGCTCGCCGTGTTTCCGATCGACGAATATGTCGGCGATGCCGCGCATGTCTGCACGCAGGTGCTGGAGGCGGCGCGCGAGTCCCGCGCCAGTGTGGAGGCGCTCGCCATTCCGGTCGGCGAGGTCGTCGAACGTTTCCGCTTCGGCCTGGCGCTCCACGTCGGCAACATCCTCTATGGCAATATCGGCGGCGGCAACCGCCTCGACTTCACCTGCATCGGCCCCGCCGTCAATCTCGCCGCGCGGCTGGAGAAGATCGCGAGCCGGCTCGGCCGCACCATCGTGGCCTCGGAAGGCTTTGCCAATAATTGCCGCCACGACTGGCGCGAACTCGGCGAGTTTCCGATCGCGGGATTTTCCAAGGCGCAGCGCGTGTACGGGCTGGCGGACGAGACGCCGGCGCTGGCCGATCGAGCCGCTATTCCTCCGGCTCGGTCGTGAACAGCAATGGGTAGCCCTTGGCGCGGCCGGCGTCGGTGGCGCGCGTGGCTTTGGTCTCGGCGACGTCCTTGGTGAACACGGCGACCACGCAGGCGCCGAGCTTGTGCGCGGTGATCATCACCTTGTAGGCCTGATCCTCCGTCATGCGGAATTCGGCCTTCAGCACCATGGTGACGAATTCGCGCGGCGTGTAGTCGTCGTTGATCAGGATGACCTTGTGCAGCTTTGGCCGCTCGACCTTGGTCCTCGTCCTGGTTTTCGGCTTGGTAACGGCGTCGTTCATCGTTTCCAGAAACCCCGGCCCTGATGAGCTCCAGCCGTCCCATCATATGGCAGACACCCGGGCTCCTCCAAGACGGCCGGAGCGGTTGCTCATGCCGCCGCCGATGGGCAGGGATGCACGGATCGTGCGGACCTCGCTTCAGGGAAGCGCGCGAACAACATGCAGCGCCGCGATCAGCGCGCCCACCGACAGCACCACCGATGCAATCATGTAGGCGGCCGAAGCGGCGGTCTGGCCACGCTCGATCAGATACCAGGCATCGAGGGAGAACGTCGAGAACGTCGTGTATCCACCACAGATGCCCACCGTCAAAAATATCCGGGCGGCCTGCGGCAGGTTCCATTTCATTGCGAACAGCCCGGTGAGAATGCCGATCAGGAATGATCCCGTCACGTTGATGATGAGGGTCCCCCAGGGAAAGTCGGTGCCGAACGCGCGGCCCGTACCGATGGACACCAGATAGCGCACGACTGCACCGAGCGCTCCGCCGGCGGCGACCGCGAGAATGTATTGGATGTTCAACGTCTCGTTCCCTGGTTTGTGACCTGCATCATTTGTGCCTTGCCGCCAGACCGTTGCCGACCGCAAGCAGTCCGGCAAGCGAGACCAGCGCGAAGCCGAGCCCCGCAAGGAACGTTCCGGCCGGGCCATAGGCGTCCCACAGCGCGCCCGCGATCACGCTGGCGGCCAGCAGGGCAAGGCCGGTGAAGAGGTTGAAATAGCCGAATGCGGTGCCGCGCAGGCTTGGCGGCGCGGCGTCGGCGACGAGGGCCGAGAGCAGTCCCTGCGTCAACCCCATGTGCAGTCCCCACAGCACGACGCCGAGCGCGAGACCCGCAAGGCTCGGCAGCAACGCCAGCGCAAGGTCAGCGCCGGCGAGGAGGATCAGACCGAGCGCGAGCAGGCCGGTCCGGTTGATCCGGTCCGAGAGCACCCCGGCCGGATAGGCTGACAGCGCATAGGCGACGTTCATCAGCACCAGCACCGCCGGCACCCACATCACGTCCAGGCCAATGTTCTGCGCGCGCAGGATCAGGAATGCCTCACTGAAGCGCGCGAGCGTGAAGACAATCCCGACCGCGACGACGCGCCAGTACACCGCACCAAGCTGCCGCATGGCGGCGAGATTCAGCGGATTCTTCACAGGCTCCCGGCTCGGATCCGGGTCCGGCTCATTCACGCCGAAGGTAATCAGTCCAAACGACAGAAAGGCCGGCAGCACCGCCACCCAGAACACGATCGTGAAATTGTCCGCCGTCCACCACATCAGCGCGATAGCAATCAGCGGCCCGAGGAAGGCCCCGGTGGTGTCGAGCGATTGCCGCAGCCCGAAGCTCGCGCCGCGCAAACCGATCGGCGCGATGTCGGCAATGAGCGCATCGCGGGGCGCTCCGCGAATGCCCTTGCCGACCCGGTCGATGAAGCGTGCCGCCACCAGCCATCCGACGCTGGGCGCGAGCGGAAACAGCGGCTTGGTGAAGGCGGCAAGTCCGTATCCGAGCGCCGCCAGCAGCTTGCGGCGACCGAGCCAATCCGACAGCGCGCCGGAGAAGATCTTCGTGATCGAGGCGGTCGCCTCCGCAATGCCCTCGATGAAGCCGACGGTCAGCGTGGAGGTGCCGAGCACGGTGACGAGATAGACCGGCAGCAGCGCGTGGATCATCTCGGAGGAGATGTCCATCAGCATCGAGACGAAGCCGAGCACCCAGATTCCTCTCGGCAGCCCGCTACGTGCAGCATTCGGTGTCGCCGTCGTCACGTCTCCGCCTTCTCCTGGCCTTGCATCAGACAACAAAAAACCCGCCACCGGCGGGTCTGTCCATGCTCCCGCCGAAGGCAGAGGCTCAAAAATTGCCCCTCCTCAAGCAGGAGTCATCAGCCCACACGGTAATCGACCGCCGGGCGGTTATCGGGGGACTCCATCCCCATCTGTGTGGCCAACCTAGCACGGAAATCGCTTCGGACAAGTGGGCGGAGCGTGCTGCTACCAGCATCCCATCAGTCCCGGGGGCAATCGCATAGGGGAGCGATTTCGCTTGTGGCCATCCTTCGAGACGCCCGCCGTTGGCGGGCCCTCAGGATGAGGACCGAGTGTGTCGCGCCAGTTTCGACGGGCACCGATGCCGCTTAGCCTCATCCTGAGGGACCGCGAAGCGGTCTTCTCGAAGGACGAGGCGTGCGCTGGGACCGCGCCTGTTCCCCGCTTGTCATCGCTGTGGCCAAACGACGGCAACACGCAGCAGCGATGCACTCGAAAGTGAAGCGCAAGCGATCTTCGCGCTTTGCGGCAAGGCGATTGCATGTCACCATCACGTCATACGACGGGAGACTGCGATGCGGTTGCTGTTCTCGATCGGGGCTGTGCTGGTGGCCGGCATGTTTGCGGGAGGGGACGTCGCGGGCGTCGCGGCACCAGGACCAAAATTCGAACCGTCCAAGAAACAGCTGCAGCGGCCCGCGGCCGACAGAGACGCGCAGACGGTCGACGTCGAGCTGGTCCTCGCGGTCGACGTGTCCTACTCCATGGACATGGACGAGCTCGCGATCCAGCGCGAGGGCTATGCGCAGGCGATCCAGTCGAAGGAGTTCCTCCAGGCGCTGAAGCTCGGCCCGAACGGCCGCATCGCGGTGACCTATTTCGAGTGGGCCGCCTCCAGCGACCAGAAGATCATCATCCCCTGGCGGCTGGTCGACGGTCCCGAGACGGCGGATGCGGTCGCCGCCGAGATCATGAAGACGCCGATCCGGCGTGCTTCGCGCACCTCGATCTCGGGCGCGATCAACTTTGCCATGCCGCTGTTCGACGAAGACCCCTATCGGGGCCTGCGCCGCGTCATCGACATTTCCGGCGACGGTCCCAACAACAACGGCGGTCCTGTCACGGTGGCACGCGATGCCGCGCTCGAGAAGGGCATCGTCATCAACGGCCTGCCGATCATGATCAAGGAGCCGTCCTATTCGACCATGGATATCGACAATCTCGATTTCTACTACGAGGACTGCGTCATCGGCGGCCCCGGCTCCTTCGTCATCACGATCAAGGACCGCGACAAGTTCAAGGAGGCGATCCGCACCAAGCTGCTGATGGAGGTCGCCGGCCGCACGCCGGAGCGTCCCGTGATGCGGGTTGCCGACAGGGAGCCGCGCGTCAATTGCCTGATCGGCGAGAAGATCTGGTCGGACCGCTGGGGCCGCTGAAGTCCCCGGCCGAGAGCCTTTTCCCGCTTGGCCGATGCGCGAGCTTAACGCCTCGTTAACCGGAGCGTGGCCCTAATCACATGGTTTCCGTTCGTGTCCAGGCGGCATCCTGACATTGCCGCAGCGAACGAAAGCGGGTTTGTGAGGCCCGTCTCCGAGCAATCCAATGGCTATCGTCACGTCGAGCACCAGCCAGATTTCGCCCGCCAACGAGCGGCTGTATCGCCAGAGCGCTCTGCTCGGTGATTGGAAGGGCAATTGGGTGGGCAACAACCAGCCCGTCGGCTTCAAGGTCGTCAACATC
Source organism: Bradyrhizobium sp. WBOS08 (assembly GCF_024585125.1). Classification (NCBI taxonomy): domain Bacteria; kingdom Pseudomonadati; phylum Pseudomonadota; class Alphaproteobacteria; order Hyphomicrobiales; family Nitrobacteraceae; genus Bradyrhizobium; species Bradyrhizobium sp. WBOS08. The sequence continues at coordinate 4,331,762 of NZ_CP028988.1, forward strand.
CGCGGCGCCCGGGCGCAGGTCGAGTACACCCACAACGGACGCACCGAGCGCGGCTTCGGCGAGGTTCAGGGCACGCTCATCACCTTCGGCGGCGTCACGGTTGGCACCAAGGACGGCAAGAACATGGTGATGCTGTTCTCGTTCGGGGGAGTTGGCAAGCAGACCGCCAATCTCGAGAAGCAGGCCCCCCCGGCCTCCGACAGCCGCCTCATGGGAAGCTGGGGCGGCTATTCCAGCGAGAACGGCAAGAGCGCGAGCTTCAAGGTGCTGTCCGTCAATGGCAAGGAGGCCGAGGTGAGCGTCACCACCGACGGCGTCACCCGCAAGGGCACCGGCTACGTCTACAAGAACGTCATCATGTTCGGGCAGACGCAGATCGCCACCGACGACGGGCAGAATGGCAGGGTCACCTACCAGGTCGGCACGAAATCCTTCATGGTGCCGGTGACGAAATATCCACCGGCCGATTCATCGTCCTCCGTGGACAAGACCGCCTAGCTTCACGACCCCGGTCCATCGGGCTGCGTCAGCGCCTTCAATGGCCCCGTCGAGCTGGCGCAAGATCGCGCAGCCCTGTGCGAGCAGCCTCGCAGCGATCAACCGCCAGACTTCATCGGACAGCTCCACAAGATCTTGAATCGTCTGCGGCAGATGGGCGGCGCCCTGCCGCGCGCGAGCAGGGGAACGTCCGGCATCAGGTTCGGTCATGGGGGGCCCGGCCGTCACGTCGGCGCGGCCGCTGCGCTGGCATTGGTGATGTCAGGAGAGTATGATCTGCAAAAGCCTTGCCGGTAGCTTCAATGTCCAGATTTGTCTCTTCATCCGTGATTGCAGCCCTGCTCGCTGTGCTTTGCCTGACCGCATCGCCGGTTCACGCCCAAGTCGCGCCGCTGAGATATTGGATCCCCGGCGGGCCTTTCGGCCTTGGCGGCGGCGCCGACCAGAGTTCCGATGTTTACGGCAGTTCCACCAGCTTCAATGCCGGCGATCCGGATTGGCGCAGCAGCGCGACGACTGGCTTTTTCGTCGGCAGTCAGCGCGGCAATCTGAATTGGAGCGGCCTCGGTCAGAGCGGTCTCGGTCAGTCCGGTCTTGCCGGCAATTTCAGCGCGCTCTCATATGACAGCACACAGTTCGGCTACAACACCAAGACCTTGGGCGGCATGCCCGTGACGTTCTTTGCCGGTTTCGACACGCTGAAATATGGCAATGGCATCGGCAGCTCGGTTGCGCCGCTGACATCTGCCGCAGCACCCGGCACCGGCGCATTTGCTGGCGTCGAATTCAAGCCGACCTCCAATCTCAGCCTGTCGTTCGGCGCCGGTTTCATCCAGCAGGACTCGGGCCGCATGGACAGCGATATCAGATCGAACATGCTGCCGGGCGAGTCGCCGGCGCTGAGCGGTTTGCGTCGTTAGGGCATGATGCGGAAAAGTGCGCAGCGGTTTTCCGAAAAGATCATGCTTAAACAACAAGCTAAAGCGCGATGGCGATTCATGCTCATCGCATCGCGCTTTAGGGCTGCATCACCTGCTCCGGCGGACGCCGCAGCGATTTCGGCAGGTCCGGGCCGGTTCCGAAACGCATCACGATATCGCAGCGCCGTTCGCCGAGCCCGAGCGAGGCTGCAAATTGCTGCCTCAGCGCCGCGACCTCGACCGGCTGGTTGACGAAGGAATATTTGAGCCCCAGCGCGGTCGCCTGCAAACCGAAGCGCTGGCAGGCGCGGCCGACCGCGATCCAGTGCGGTTTGTCGCTGCGCTCGGCCGCGAGCACCACGACGCCCGCAGAGCTGGTGAGCTGGTCGCGATATTTCTTGTTCTCCCCGCTCTCGGTGAAGAAGAGCCTCAGAAGCGGCCGCGCCAGCCACGATGGCAGGGAGGGATTCCCCGAGGCGGGTGCGAACAACCCGTCCATGGTCGCGAGCGCCTCCGCCTCGTTGAAGCGAATCCAGCTCACGAGTTCGCGCATGAAGGCCTTGTCGCGCATTTGCGCCGAGTTGCCTTCGAGCACGTAATCGGTGACCCCGGCGATCGCGGCGCGCTCGGTCATCAGTAGGGCCGTGACACCGGGTTCGCGACAGGCGCTCTCGAGCCGGCGCAAGGTCTCGGGCGCGGCGGGCCTGCCATCGAACGCCGCGCGGGTGCATTGCCTGACCGGAATCGCGGACGCCAACGTCGATGCATCCGGCGGGGCTTGCTCGAGCGCGATCACGATCCGCTCGCCGTCGATGACCGGATTGGCGCGCCAGCCCAGCGCGGACGCCGCGAGGATGAGGTTTTCTGCGGCGCAGCCGAGACTGACGAAGAGGTGATGGTCGTCGGGATCCACGGCCGCACAGCGGCGCGAAAAATCCGGTGCGATCGTGATGTCATCGCCGCGGGCGGAGAAGACCCACGGCTGGGTGTTGTGGCTGTTGGCCGCGAGGGTGGCAAAGCGCACGAGCTCGCGATCCCGCGGCACGGCCTGCAGCGCAGCCCGTGACGTCGTAACTGCCCCATCGTAGGTCATCGCCGCCCCAGCGGCAGGGACACCGCCGATCGCAGCCGCGGACATTCCCAGCGCGGCTGCGGTGAACTGTCGTCGATCAATCAAGAACGTCCGCTCCGCATCCATGTCGCGCGCCTCGTGGCGCAACACTTTTAGCGCCGAACGCGCCGCAACGATTGACCGGAATCAAGACCGGGCGCCGAGGTCAGCGCGTGAAACGCGCCACCAGCTCCACATGCGGCGTGTGGCGGAATTGATCGACCGGCACCACCGCCTCCAGCCGGTAACCGCCGTCGATCAGCAGCCGTGCGTCGCGGGCAAAGGTTGCGACGTTGCAGGACACGGCGACCACGACGGGCACCTTGCTTGCGGCGAGCTTCAGGGCCTGCGCCTGCGCGCCCTGGCGCGGCGGGTCGAACACCACGGCCTCGAAGTCGCGCAGCTCCTGCGGCACCAGCGGACGGCGGAACAGATCGCGCGGCTCGCACCTGATCGGCTTCAATCCCGGTGTGCGCGCGGCTTTCGCCAGTGCCGCGACCGCGCCGGCATCGTTGTCGCAAGCGGTGACGCGGGCCTTCTCGGCGAGCCGTAGCGCGAACGGGCCGACGCCGCAGAAGAGGTCGAGAACGTCCTTGGCCTTGCCGATGCGCTCAGTGACAAGCGCGGCGAGCATCTCTTCGCCCGCCGCCGTCGCCTGCAGAAACGAGCCCGGCGGCAGCGTCACCTCGGCGCGGCCCATCTTCACCGTCGGCGGCAGGCGCTGCAGCACCAGCTCGCCGTGCCGCGTCAGCCTCGCCAGGCGGTACTGCTCGGCGACGCGCGACAGCGCCGTGACCAGCGGAGTCGGCAGCGGCCCGGATCCGCGCACGTCGACATCGAGGCCGTTGGCGGTGGCAGTGACCTGGATGTCGAGCGGCTTGGTCACCGGCATCTTCGACGTCAGCGGTTCGGCGAGCGCCCAGGCGGCATCGAGCGCGCCGTCGAGCGCGGGGTCGAGGACCGGGCAGCGATCGATCGGGATGACGTCGTGCGAGCTCGTCGCCGAGAAACCGACCTTGAGAACATCATGCGTGCCGAAGCGGCCGTGCAGCGTGATGCGCCGGCGGCCGGCGCCATGGGCGTCGACCAGCGGCGCCACATCGCATTCGATGCCGGCCTGCGCCAGCGTCTCCACCACGATGCCGCGCTTCCAGGCCTGATAGGGCTCTGCCGCCCAATGCTGGATCGCGCAGCCGCCGCAGACGCCGAAATGCGGGCAGAACGGTTCGATGCGCTCGGGGCTTGCGACATCGACCGCGAGCAGCTTGCGACGATCAGGATGGTGGCCCACGACGTGATCGACCTCGACGGTCTCGCCGCCGAGCGTATAGGGCACGTAGATGGCATCGCCCGTGGTGAGGCAGACGCCGTCGCCGCGATGGCCGACATGATCGATGGTCAGACGCTCAACCACGGCGCGCGCCCAGGAAGAATTCGGCATTGCCGTCGCCGCCCGCGATCGAGGAGGGAAATACCTCGATGTCGGTGCAGCCGAGCGAGGCCGCGAAGGCCGCGATGTCGTTGCAGATCGCCTGGTGCACGGCGGCGTCGCGGACGATGCCCTTCTTGTTGTGCTTCCTGTCAGCCTCGAATTGCGGCTTGATCAGCGCCAGCAGGCTCATCGGCGCGGCGGCGAGGGACAGCGCCACCGGCAGCACCGTCTTGAGCGAGATGAAGCTGACGTCGATGACGACGACGTCGGGCCGTGCCGGCAGGCGCTTGCCCTCGTAGCTGCGGATGTCGGTCTCCTCCATCGACACGATCTTAGGATGGTCGCGTAGCGAGGGATGCAGCTGGCTGGTGCCGACGTCGACGGCGAACACCAGGCTGGCGCCGTTCGCCAGCAGCACCTCGGTGAAGCCGCCGGTGGACGCCCCGACGTCGAGGCAGACATGGTCCTCGATCTCGATGGGATAACGTTCCAGTGCGCCGGCGAGCTTCACGCCGCCGCGGGAGACGTAGGGGTGCGCGGCCTCGGCATGGATCACCGCGTCCTCGGCGATCGTCTCCGACGGCTTGGCGATCTGCTTGTCGTCGGCCCTGACGAGGCCGGCCTCGATCGCCGCGCGCGCCCGCGCCCGGCTCTCGAACAGGCCGCGCTCGACCAGCAGCACATCCGCGCGCTTGCGGGCAGGGGACATCGGATCTCCGGAGGCGACTGAAAGGCTTATGTAGCGATCAATCGCGCGGCCGCCATCCGGACGCAAGCCTCGAACGCGGCCAGATCGTGCCAGACGTCGATGGGGGCCGCGGCCGGCGTCACCAGCGGGCAGCCATGCAGCTCCAGCGCATGGATCATCATGAGATTGTCGACGAGGCCGAAATCCTCGACGGTCAGGCCCTGCGCGTCGATCAGCCGCCCGTCCTCGGACGTGACGTCCATGAAGCGGCTGAGGCGGTCGGCATAGGCGGCGCCGTCATTGGAATAAGCGAGGCAGAACTTGCCTCGGCCGGCCATGTAGCCGAGCTCGTAGACGGTGCCGGGATCGGCGCCGGCGCCGCGGAACGGGGTGAGGTTGGCGATGATGGCATCGGCCGCGTCCATCATCGCCTCGTTGCCGCAGAAGATCTGCCTGGAGGCATCGGGCGCCACAAGGTCGATCGCGTTGTCGAGGGGATAGAGGCCGGTCAGGCCGTGCGCGGCGCAGACATCGACCTTGCGACGGCCGATCTCGATGGCATCCGGCAGGAACACGTCGGGACCTGCCAGATAGATTCTCATGGAAGTAACCCTGCCAAACGGCGAGCGCGGTGCAATACCTCTCCCATGGGGAGAGGTCGGCGCGTAGCGCCGGGTGAGGGGTTAAGCTCTCACGTGGGACCCGAACCCCTCACCCGGATTGCACTGGACGATGCTTCGCATCGCCAAGAGCAATCCGACCTCTCCCTATGGGCTACTGGATTCACACATCACTCTGGTTATCCCGTGGGGGGAGCATGAGGTGGGCGCCGCGTTTCATGGCTTGGAACTCGAGCCAACCCTGAAGCATGACGACCGGACCCGGCTTGCCGTAATAGCCCCCCTTTTTCCAGGCGACGGTCGCCAAACCGTCCCAGTCCGAGCTCCATGCCATCCTCCTGTCCAGGATGGACACGGAATCAGACATCCTTTCGGTCTTCAACAACGATGTGTGAATGCCGTAGCCCTATGGGAGAGGTGGGGTTCAGCGTCTGCCGCGACGATCAGGCCAGCTTGACCGTCTCGGCCTTGACGTCCTTGCCGAGCGCTTCGAACACCTTGGCGACGATGCCCTTGGCGTCGAGGCCGGCGCGGGCGTACATCGCGGCGGGCGTGTCGTGATCCTGGAACACGTCGGGCAGCACCATCGAGCGGAACTTGACCATGCCGCTGTCGAGCACGCCCTGGTCGGTCAGGAATTGCGCGACATGCGAGCCGAAGCCGCCGACCGAGCCTTCCTCGATCGTGATCAGGATCTCGTGGTCGCGGGCGAGCTTGAGCACCAGCTCGGTGTCGAGCGGCTTCATGAAGCGCGCGTCCGCGATCGTGGTGGACAGGCCGTGAGCGGCGAGCTCGTCGGCGGCCTTCTCGCATTCGGCGAGGCGCGTGCCGAAGGAGAGCAGGGCGATCTTGCTGCCCTGGCGGATCATGCGACCCTTGCCGATCTCGAGCGGAATGCCGACCTCGGGCATCTCGATGCCGCGGCCTTCGCCGCGCGGATAGCGCAGCGAGCTCGGACGGTCGTTGATCGCCACCTGGGTCGCCACCATGTGGACGAGCTCGGCCTCATCGGCCGCCGCCATGATCACCATGTTGGGCAGGCAGCCGAGATAGGCGTTGTCGAACGAGCCGGCATGCGTCGCGCCGTCGGCGCCGACCAGACCGGCGCGGTCGATGGCGAAGCGGACTGGCAGGCTCTGGATCGCGACGTCGTGCACGATCTGGTCGTAGCCGCGCTGCAGGAAGGTCGAGTAGATCGCGCAGAACGGCTTGTAGCCTTCGGTGGCGAGACCCGCGGCGAACGTCACCGCGTGCTGCTCGGCGATACCGACGTCGAAGGTGCGGTCGGGGAAGGCCTTGTTGAAGATGTCGACGCCGGTGCCCGACGGCATCGCCGCGGTGATGGCGACGATCTTGTCATCCTTCTGGGCTTCCTTGACGAGGCTCTGGCCGAACACGTTCTGATAGGCCGGCGCGTTCGGCTTGGCTTTCGCCTGGGTGCCGGTGGCGACGTCGAACTTGACGACGGCGTGGTACTTGTCGGCGGACGCTTCCGCCGGGCCGTAGCCCTTGCCCTTCTGCGTCACGACGTGGACCAGGATCGGGCCCGTCTCCATGTCGCGGACGTTCTTCAGCACGGGCAGCAGGTGGTCGAGATTGTGGCCGTCGATCGGGCCGACATAGTAGAAGCCGAGCTCCTCGAACAGCGTGCCGCCGTCCATCATGAAGCCGCGGGAATATTCCTCGACGCGGTTGGCGCGGTTGGCGATGATCTTGGGCAGGCGCTTGTTGATCTGCTTGGCCGCATCGCGCAGCGTGCGATAGGTCTTGCCGGAGTAGAGGCGCGACAGATAGGCGCTCATGGCGCCGACCGGCGGCGCAATCGACATGTCGTTGTCGTTGAGAATGACGATCAGGCGCGAGTTCATCGCACCCGCATTGTTCATGGCCTCGTAGGCCATGCCGGCCGACATCGCCCCGTCACCGATCACGGCTATGACGTTGTTCTTGCCGCCGGAGAGGTCGCGCGCCACCGCCATGCCGAGGCCGGCGGAGATCGAGGTCGAGGAATGCGCCGCGCCGAACGGATCGTAATCGCTCTCGCTGCGCTTGGTGAAGCCGGACAGGCCGCCGCCCGTGCGCAGGGTGCGGATGCGGTCGCGCCGGCCGGTGAGGATCTTGTGCGGATAGGCCTGGTGGCCGACGTCCCAGATCAGCCGGTCGCGCGGCGTGTCGAAGACGTAATGGATCGCGGTGGTGAGCTCGACCACGCCGAGGCCCGCGCCGAAGTGACCGCCGGTCACCGAGACGGCATCGATGGTCTCCTGCCGCAGCTCGTCGGCGACCTGGCGAACCTGCTCGACGTTGAGCTTGCGCAGGTCTTCCGGCGTCCGGATGGTGTCGAGAAGCGGCGTTTTACTGTATGCGTTCACGGCGATTTCCAATTTGTCAGCGCCGGAAGGTCGTTCCGGTGCGCGATGGGTTTGCACAATATCGGCGCAGCGCGAGTCCTAACCGTCGGAGCCACCTGCATGGGGCAAAGCCCCGTCTTCAAGCTTAGGTAAGCTTAAGTGCGCTCCGGTTCAGTCTCTGTGATCCCTGTCACTTAGATCGGCTTCGTCCGTCCCAAGCCAATTTCATTAGCAGTTTGAAGCTCTTGTCGTCGGTAATCGGTGCCCACGCAAGGCTTGCAAAAAGCCACACTCCGCGCAGCTTTACACCAAAGCTGAGGCCAAAGCCAACCCGCCGGACCGATTAGGGGTATGCAGGTGCAACCGGCGGGCCAGAGTGGTTAACCGTGGCGCGCAAGGCCGGGTTCCAGATTTGCCCGGTCCCTTGTCAGGCTTTTCGCGCTGTTGTGCGCCCTCTCGCCCAGGGAACCGTTCGGAGCCGGACCATCCAGGCCGATCGTCATGGAACCGGGCCCGTCGCGGGCACGCTGCGTGCGATCATGCGGACATGGCAGCCCAGCGAAGACATTTCACCAAGTGCGGTCGGAAATGGACAGGGCCTCGGCCTATTGAACGTCGAGCGGCGCCGTGCCGGAGGCTTGGCCGGTGGCATCGGTGGTGATTTTGTCGACCCGCGCCTCGGCCTGGCGCAGCAGCTCTTCGCAGCGGCGCTTCAGCGCTTCGCCACGCTCGTAGATCGTCACGGATTCCTCGAGCGGCACCTTGCCATCCTCGAGCCGCTTCACGATCGTCTCGAGTTCCTCGATCGCGCGCTCGAAGGTGAGCCTGGAGACGTCGACTTGGGTGTTTTCGGCCATATCCGTTTCCGATTGCCCGATTCGCTTGGCCCGCAGTGAAGGCGGGTTTTGCGGGCTTAATGTGGCGAGTGCTTTCAGGCGCCCATCAGGGCGCCGACATGCGCCGTAACAGATTCTTTCAATCCTTGCAGGTCATAGCCGCCCTCGAGCACCGAGACAACACGCCCTCCGGCGGTCTTGTCGGCGAGATCCATCAGCTTGCGCGTCACCCAGGCATAATCCTCCGCGCGCAGGTTCAGCGAGGCCAGCGGATCGCGGTAATGCGCGTCGAAGCCGGCGGAGATGACGAGCAGCTCGGGGCTGAATTTTTCGAGCTGCGGCAGGATCAAGTTCTCGAACGCGGCGCGGAATTCCGGACCGCCGTCCTCGGAGGCGAGCGGCGCGTTGACGATGGTGTCGTGGTCGCCGCGCTCGCCCTTGGCACCGGTGCCCGGAAACAGCGGCATCTGGTGCGTCGAGCAGTACATTACCGTGGGGTCCGACCAGAAGATGTCCTGCGTGCCGTTGCCGTGATGCACGTCGAAATCGACGATGGCGGCGCGCTTGATGCCGTACTTGCGCTGCGCATGGCGCGCGGCGATCGCAACGTTGTCGAAGAAGCAGAAGCCCATCGGCTTGCCGATCTCGGCGTGATGCCCGGGCGGACGCACCGCGACGAAGGCGTTGCGATGCTCGCCCGCCATCACCGCTTCGGTCGCCGCAACCGCACCGCCGACGCCGCGCATCACCGCTTCCCACGTGCCCGGCGACATCGACGTGTCGCCGTCGATATAGACCTGGCCGCTGGCCGGCGCGATGTGACGCAGCTCGGTGACGTAGTGCTCGTTGTGGCAGAGCGTGACGAGATCGAGATCGCCTTCCGGAGCCTGATCGCGCGCCAGGAACTGGAAACGCTCATGCGACAGCGCCTCCTCCACCGCACGCAGGCGATCCGGCCTCTCAGGGTGTCCCGGCGGGGTGACATGGTCGAGGCAGGCCTTGTGGGAAAGGAGAAGCGTGCTCATCAGGTCGGCCTCACAAGAAACGGGCTTTCGTCGTCGCTTGGCGCATCCGGCGCCAAAACGCAATGCAAAACCCAATCTAGGCGCTTGGGCGGCAATGGCAAAGGGGCGTCCGGACCCGGCCGTTTGATCCGGATCAATTCACCCGCAGGATGCGGGTCGGCGGCAGCGGACCGATCGGCCCGTGCGTCCGGAAGAACGCAAACAGCGCGTCGGCGTCGTAACCGCCATATTGTGGCGACGTGCCCTGTTGGGCGACGGTAAAACCGTCGCCCCCGACCGCAAGGTAATCATTGAGCGTGACCCGGTAGCCGCTGCCGGGCTCGATCGGCCGGCCGCCCAGCGTCATCCTCTCGGGGATCACGCGCTCGCCGAATGGCTTCGACGCATCCCAGGCATAGCTGAATCCGTTCGACACCTGGAGGATCCGCGGCCGCTTCGGATCGAGCCATTGCTGCTCCAGCATGTCCTTGAGCTGGCTGCCGGTCAGCGTGATCGTGACGAGGCGATTGCGGAACGGCTGGCTGGCGAAGACATCGCCGAAGGAAATCGCGCCGTTCTCCTTCGGCACGATGTCGGTGCGGATACCGCCGGGATTGGTCAGCGCAATGACAGCGCTGCCATCCTTGGCATCGCGGGTTGCGAGCAATTGCGCGTCGGCGATGATGTCGCCGAGGGCGCTTTCGCCGGCCTCGTTCGGCACGCGCGACAATGTCTGGGTCACCGAGCCGGCGGGCCGGTTGGCGATCGGCGCGGAGAGCTTGTCGTAGGCGTCGATCAATGCGGTCTGCTCGGGATCCCTGGCCAGCGAAGCATTGGCGACGATGACGTTCTCGGATTTCGCGCCGACGATGTCGCGTGTCGCGGGATCGAGCTTGAGGTCGATCGCCGTGACCAGCGTGCCGTACTTGTCGCCGCTGGTGACGAGCCGCCCGTCGATATCGCAGACATAGGCGCGGTGCGTGTGACCGCTGACGACGACGTCGACGGCGCGGTCGAACTTCTTCACGATGTCAACGATCGGCCCGGTGATGGCGGGACATTCGTTGTAGTCGCCTGAGGGATCGCCGCCCTGGTGGATCAAAACCACGATGGCCTCGACGCCGCGCGCCTTCAACTGCGGCACCAGCGCGTTCACCGTCTCGGCCTCGTCGCGGAATTCGAGCCCCTTGATGCCCGCTGGCGAGACGATGCCCGCGGTCTCCTTCAAGGTCAGCCCGATGAAGGCGATTGGAATACCGTCGAATTCCCTGATCTCGTAGGGCGGCAGCACGCTGTTGCCGGTCGCGGTCTCGATGGTGGATGCCGCCAGATAGCGGAATTTGGCGCCCGTGAAGGGATGCGGCCCCTGGCAGCCGTCGACCGGATGGCAGCCGCCGTTCTGCATCCTGAGCAGCTCGGTCGTGCCCTCGTCGAATTCGTGATTGCCGACGGAGGTGATCGCCAGCCCCATCATCGACAGCGATTCGATCGAAGGCTCGTCGTGAAACATCGCCGACAGGAACGGGCTCGCGCCGATCAGATCGCCGGCGGCGACGAAGATCGTGTTCTTGTGCCCTTCGCGCAGTTGCTTGACCAGCGTCGCCAAATATTCGGCGCCGCCGGCCGCCACCATCACCTTCTTGCTCTTGTCCTCGGGATCTCCGATGCGGATGCCGCCCGGCGGCGGCCGCAAATTGCCGTGGAAATCGTTGATCGCGAGGATGCGCAGCTCGACGGGGGCTGCGGTCTGGGCGGAGGCGGGGAAGGCGCAGGCGAGGGCGAGTGCGGCGAAGATGGATTTGTATCGCATCGAGCCAGATTAATCGTTCAGCGCGAAGATTTCACGAACGTTTCTCGCCGTCATTCCCGAGGCTCGCGACTCCCTTGAGAAGAGAGGCGACGGCCGCGGCGTCGCAACTTTGAGCCGGGTTTGCCCCTCGTGCCCCGGACGCAGCGCAGCGCTACTTCAGCGGTGCGCTGCAGAGCCGGGGCCCATGTCGCCGCGATCTCTTCCCTGCCATGTGTCCCGAACCCTGCACGACAACGCTACGCATTGCAGTGCGTCCGGGACACATCAAGCAACCTATCCCAGCAGCACCGCATCCGCCGCAGCGACCGATTCCGCGCTCTCCGTGACCGTGCGCTCGAGCGCGCCGGCCTGCACGGTGATGTTCTCGGCGAAGAAGCGCGCAAGGGAGACGTAGCGCGCGGCGTCGGTGTTGCCGTCGGCCTTGGCGGCGAGCGCCTCGGACGCGAGCAGGCAGCCGCCGAGCGTGGCCCCGAACTGCTGCAAGTAGGGCGTCGCGCCGGCGAGCGCATCGTTCGGTGCCGACGTGACGCGCTCCAGCAGCCACTTGCTGGTGCGCGTCAGCGCCTCCAGCGCCTCGCGCAATTTGGCTCCTGTGGTGCCGAAAGCGGGATCGTTGGAGGCCTCGACCTTCTTGACGGTTGCCGCGAGCTCGTCGAGCAGCGCCCATACCGAGGCACCGCCATTGGCAGCTAACTTGCGCGTGACGAGATCGATCGCCTGGATGCCGTTGGTGCCCTCGTAGATCGCGGTGATGCGGGCGTCGCGGTAGTGCTGTGCCGCGCCGGTCTCCTCGATGAAGCCCATGCCGCCATGGATCTGCACGCCGAGATAGGCGACCTCGTTGCCGATGTCGGTGGAATAGGCCTTGGCCATCGGCGTCAGCAGCGCCGCGCGCGCGGCGGCTTCAGCGCGCACCTTCGGGTCCTTGGCGCGTGTCGAGACGTCGATCGCGACCGCGGTCGCATAGCAGATGGTGCGCGCGGCGGCCGTCTGCGCCCGCATCCGCATCAGCATGCGCTTGACGTCGGGATGAACGAAGATCGCGTCCGAGCCGTCGGTCTTGCTGCCGACCGCGCGGCCCTGCTTGCGCTCCTGGGCATATGACAGCGCCTGCTGGTAGGCGCGGTCGGCAACGCCGACGCCCTCGAGGCCGACGCCGAGGCGGGCCTGGTTCATCATCGTGAACATGCAGCGCATGCCCTGGTTCTCTTCGCCGATCAGGAAGCCGATGGCGCCGCCGTGATCGCCCATGGTCATGGTGCAAGTGGGGGAGGCATGCATGCCGAGCTTGTGCTCGACGCCGCTGGCGAAGATGTCGTTGCGTGCGCCGAGCGAACCGTCCGCATTGACCATGAACTTGGGCACCAGGAACAGCGAGATGCCCTTGGTGCCGGCGGGCGCATCGGGCAGGCGGGCCAGCACGAAATGTACGATGTTGTCGGTCATGTCGTGTTCGCCATAGGTGATGAAGATCTTCGTCCCCTTGATCCGATAGGTGCCGTCGGCCTGCTTCTCGGCGCGGGTGCGCAGTGCGCCCACGTCGGAGCCGGCCTGCGGCTCGGTCAGCTGCATCGTGCCGGTCCATTCGCCCGAGACGAGCTTCTCCAGATAGATCTTCTTCAGCTCGTCGCTGCCATGCGCGTCCAGCGCCTCGATCGCCGAGGCCGTCAGCAGCGGGCAGAGGCCGAAGGCGACGTTGGCCGCGCTCCAGATCTCGGTGCAGGCGGCATTGATCGCGATCGGCAGGCCCTGGCCGCCGAAATCTTCGGGGCCGGACACCGCGTTCCAACCGCCTTCGGTCCAGCGCTTGTAGGCGTCCGGCCAGCCCGGCGCGGTCGTGACCTTGCCGTCGTCGAGCTTGATGCCGTGCTCATCGCCCACCTTGTTGAGCGGCGCCAGCACGTCGGTTGCGAACTTGCCGGCCTCCTCCAGCACCGCCGCGGCGATGTCCGCGTCGAAATCGCCGTAATGACCGGCCTCCACGGCAGCCTTGAGGCCGGCGCCATGGTTGAGCGACAGCAGCATGTCATTGATCGGCGCGCGGTAGGTCATGGCTCACTCCCGTGGACAAATATTGGCGCCGTATTCTCACGAAACGGGGGCGGTCTCAATGCCCGCAAGGCCGGCCGGGTGCCCGCCGGATCCTCCAGGTTCTCCATAATGGAGTGAGGCATGGCGGATCGGTGTGGTATTTTGACCCTCCAGGCGGTTGAAATGCCGGGCCTCTCCCTATAGACCGGCTGCGACCGACGGGAATCTGCGGGGGGCTGGCTCTCCCGTCGTTCCTCGGTCGCCTGATGGGGCGTAGCCAAGCGGTAAGGCAGCGGATTTTGATTCCGCCATTCGGAGGTTCGATCCCTCCCGCCCCAGCCAGATCGCCCGCATGTTTTCTGAGCGTCCGAACGACCACCCCGTGCTGCTGCTTTGGGGTGGCCCCTAACGTGGCGCTACTTTGGCTCGCACAGGCCGCGCGCCGTGCCGCACACCTTCGGCCGCCAGGATTGGGCATGAGCGGGCTGTCCCGATGACCGAGCCGCGTGGCTTGATGTCCGAACGCGATCGTTTTCACGATGTCCGCCGCCACCGATCTATAGGCCGAGCATCAGCGATCGACCGATGCTGATCTTGTCGCGGTCATAGCGGCGATACGAGCTCCCGTCCAAAGACGTGAACGTGGCGCCCGCCCAAGAGGTCAGCATTGATCCCAGCGGGCGGTACGCACCCTTGATCAAGATCAACGAACCGCGCGGGAGCGCGAGGATGCTGTCACGTGCCGAGCGGACCGGACGGCATTCGGGCGGTGAAAGGAAGTGGCATGCAGCTTTGGCTGATACCCACGCTCGACGCGATCGGGAGCGTCGCGGCCGGCTTTCTGGTGCCGCGCCTGGAAGCGACGTTCTTGGCGGTCAGCCTCAATCTGTCGACGTCCTCCGCCCAGGCTTACCTGTCGGCGGTTGCCTCGGGCATGATGGCGCTGACCGGCATCGTGTTTTCGATCGCTTTCGTGCTCGTTCAGTTCAATGCCGTGGTCTATTCGCCCCGTCTCGTGGTCTGGTTTGCGCGGGATCGGCTGCTGTTCCACTCGCTCGGTATGTTCGTCGCGACCTTTATGTACAGCCTTTCCACGCTGGCCTGGGTCGATCGCCAGGGGGCTGAAGGCGTGCCATTTCTCTCGGCCGCGATCGTCGCAGCCATGCTGGTGGCGAGCGTGTTGATGCTGGCGCAGCTTGTACAGCGCTTGAACAATCTCCAGATCATACGGGTGCTGCAGGCGCTGGGCGATATCGGCCGGCAGGTCATCGTCGGCACGTACCAGGCGGTCCCGTGGCGCACGTCCGGCAAGACCGTGCGAGCGCAACCTTTCCAAGGTCCGCCGGAGCTGACGGTCAGGCATATCGGCAATCCGCAATCGGTGACGTCGATCGACATCGCCGGGCTGGTTGGCCATGCCCGCCGCATGGACGGCCTGATCATGCTGGAGTGCGGTGTCGGGGATACCTTGCTCGAAGGCAGCGTGATCCTGCATGCGCACGGAGCGAATGCCCTCGTTGGAGAGAAGCAGCTGGGTGCATGCGTTCATCTCGACGAGCAGCGCACTTTCGAGCAGGACCCGAAATATGCGATGCGGCTTCTCGTCGATGTCGCGATCAAGGCGCTGTCCCCCGCCATCAACGACCCGACGACGGCCGTGCAGGCCATCGACCAGATCGAGGATATGCTGCGGCGGCTGGCCAAATGTGATCTGCTGGTGAGCATCAACATCTGGCTCGCAAAAGATGGGGGCGAAGTGCGCCCGTGAGGACGCTGCGCCAGCCTCACATGAGAGGAGCTGATGGTCCTTACCGTCGGCTTCGAGCCCGACGTCACCACGGCAGGTCCGCTGACGCTGTCTCTATCGGGCCGACCGTTGACCTAAGTCAACGTATCCCGGCGCCCTCGCGCTCTCAATGGATGCGCGGACGAGAGAGGTCGGAACATGTCGATGGAAGCTCCAAATCTACCGGGCGGCCCCCTGTCCGGGCTTGTCGCCTCGGCGGTCGAATATCTGGTCGACGCAGGGCAGCGCAGCGTGCTGTTCCTGGACATCATGCGCCGACGAGGCGACCAGTATCGCGAGCACGTCGCGCAGACCGCTCCGCATGTCCTGCAATATGCCGCCGAACTGATCATCGATGGCCGCAAGCTCGATGAGCCGGTCAACTACGCATTGGTGCGCATCATTCCGCCCAAGGGCGTCGAGATCAATCCCGAGCGACGGCCGTTCATCGTGGTCGATCCACGCGCCGGGCACGGCCCGGGCATCGGTGGCTTCAAGGCCGACAGCGAGATCGGCGTCGCGATGAAAGCGGGTCATCCCTGCTATTTCGTCGGCTTCCTGCCGGAGCCGATGCCGGGACAGACCATCGAGCGCATCGCTCGCGCTGAGGCGCTGTTCATCGAAAAGGTGATCAGCCTGCATCCCAAGGCCGATGGCAAACCCTGCGTGATCGGCAATTGCCAGGCTGGCTGGGCTGTCATGATCCTGGCGTCGTTGCGGCCAGAGCTGTTCGGGCCGATCATCATCGCCGGCGCGCCGCTGGCCTATTGGGCCGGAGTGCACGGCAAGTATCCGATGCGTTACTCGGGCGGACTGCTTGGGGGAAGCTGGCTGACCGCGCTTGCCAGCGACCTCGGTGCCGGCAAGTTCGACGGCGCCTGGCTGGTGCAGAATTTCGAGAACCAGAATCCGTCCAACACATTGTGGACCAAGCAGTACAACGTCTATTCGAAGGTCGACACCGAAGCCGACCGTTATCTCGAATTCGAGCGCTGGTGGGGCGGCCACGTCAATCTCAACGCCGAGGAAATCCAGTTCATCGTCGATGAATTGTTCATCGGCAACAACCTGGCCGCGGGCAGGATCGAGATGTCCGACGGCAAGAAGGTGGACCTGCGAAACATTCGATCGCCCATTCTGGTGTTCTGCTCCGAGGGCGATAACGTCACGCCCCCGCAGCAAGCGCTGGACTGGATTCTGGATTGCTACGCGGATGTCGACGAGATCAGGGCTTACGGGCAGACCATCGTCTATACCGTCCACCAGAGCGTCGGACATCTCGGTATTTTCGTCTCCGGCGGCGTCGCCAAGAAAGAGCATGCGGAATTCTCCGAGAATATCGATCTGATCGATGTGCTGCCGCCGGGGCTCTATGAGGCGACTTTCGAGGCCAAGGACGAGGAGACGACGAGCTCGGATCTTGTCGTCGGCAAGTGGGTCATGCGCTGCGAGGCGCGGACGCTCGACGACATCCGGGCGATGGGCGGCAATTCGCCCGAGGACGAACGGCGTTTCGCCGCCGCCAAGCGTGTCTCCGAGATCAATCTCGCCGCTTACCGGAAGTTCGTCCAGCCCTGGATCAAGAACGTCGTGAGCCCGCAAGTGGCGGAAACGATGCGCAACCTGCATCCATTGCGGCTGCAGTACGAGGCCTTCAGCAGCCAGAACCCGCTGATGGCGACCGTCAAATCTGCGGCAGAAGAGATCGAGGACAAGCGCAAGCCGGTGTCGAAGGATAATCCGTTTCTGGCGTTCCAGGAGCAGATGTCCAAACAGATCGTCCATGCGCTCGATAGCTGGCGCGACGCGACCGAGGCTCTGAGCGAGACGGTCTTTCTCAATCTCTACGGATCGCCGGCCGTGCAGGCAGCGCTGGGGATCGATCCAAAGTCAGAGTCGTCGCGCCGGCGGGAAATGTCAGCCGAGCACCGGGCGATGCTGGAGGCGCGGATTGCCGAACTGAGGTCCAGGATCGGCGAGGGTGGGCCTCGTGAAGCAGCCATCCGGAGCCTGCTCTACATCGGTTCGGCCCGGGGAATGGTCGACGAGCGCAGCATCGAGGCGCTCCGCCGGGTCCGGCGCGACTACGGCGGGCCGCGTCTGTCGCTTGCCGAGTTCAAGATGCTGGTTCGAGAGCAGTTCTTCATGCTGCTCCTGGATCAGGAGGGAGCCCTCGCAGCCATCTCAAGAATGCTGCCTGATGATGTCAATCAGCGCCGGAGTCTGTTCGAGTCCATGCAGGACGTGCTCTCAGCCAGCGGCGAGCTTGTCGGTGAGCCCGCAAGGCGCTTCCAGCGAATTGCGGCGCTTCTTGGCCTCAACACGGAAGAAGGGAGCACGAACAACGTTGCCCCTTTCGACCAGGCGAGAGCGTCGTAGCGGCCGTTCAGAGGATCGGGAGCAAAGTCATGGCAGCGGAAACCGGGCCATCGCAATCGTCCAGCAAGTACGATCGGCTGATCGCGGCAGCCAGGGCCGTTCCTGCGGTCCCAACCATCGTGGTGCATCCCTGCGACGAGACTTCGCTGCGTGGGGCCATCGACAGCGCACAGGCCGGCATCATCCGGCCCATCCTGGTCGGCCCTGAAGGCAAGGTCAGGGATACCGCCAGAAAGTTCGATCTCGACATCTCGGGCTTCGAGGTCGTCGATGCCGCGCATAGCGAGGACGCCGCCAGCAAAGGGGTCGAGCTGGTCCACGCTGCAAAGGGCGAGATGCTGATGAAGGGCAGCCTGCACACGGACGAGCTGATGCGGGCCGTCACGGCAAAGGCCGGAGGTCTGCGCACCGATCGCCGCATCAGCCATGTGTTCGTCATGGACGTGCCGGCCTATGCCGAGACCTTGTTCGTCACGGACGCTGCCATCAACATCTTTCCCGACCTCGATGCAAAGCGTGACATCATCCAGAACGCAATCGATCTCTATGTGGAGGCCGGCTTCGGCAAGGCACCGCGCGTGGCCATCCTGTCGGCGGTCGAGACCGTCACCTCCAAGATTCCATCGACCATCGAGGCGGCCGCGCTGTGCAAGATGGCAGATCGCGGCCAGATCACCGGTGGCGTGCTCGACGGGCCGCTGGCGTTCGACAATGCGATCGACCCGGAGGCGGCCCGCATCAAAGGCATCAAGTCAGAGGTCGCAGGCCGGGCGCAGATTCTCGTCGTTCCCGATCTCGAGGCCGGCAACATGTTGGCAAAGAACCTCGCCTACTTCGCCGAGGCCGATGGCGCCGGCATCGTGCTCGGCGCCCGGGTGCCGGTGGTCTTGACCTCGCGGGCCGATACGGCGCGGGCGCGAATGGCCTCTTGTGCGGTGGCATCGCTTTACGCCAACGCGCGGCGCCAGCGCGCCCCGACGATTGCGGCGTGACCACCATGGATACGATTCTCATCGTCAACGCCGGCTCTTCCAGCGTCAAGTTCCAGATTTTCTCGGTCGAGGGTGAGGGCCGGCTGCGGCGGCAGATCAAGGGCCAGATGGACGGTATCGGCAGCCGTCCGCGGCTGAAGGCAAGCGGCGCGGCGGGCGATCCCCTGGCCGACCGCGCCTACCCGATCGAAGCGGTGCCGGACGTTTCAACTGCGATGGGCATCGCCGGCGCCTGGCTCCGCGAGGAGCTTCGCATTCACCCGATTGCAGTCGGGCATCGGGTGGTTCATGGCGGCCCGGACTACGACAAGCCGGTCTTGATCGATCACGGCGTGGTGGCCCGGCTGGAGCGCTTCGCCAACCTTGCACCGCTGCACCAGCCGCACAACCTCGCCCCGATCCGCTCGATTCTGACGAACTTTCCGGCGTTGCCGCAGGTCGCCTGCTTCGACACCGCATTCCATCGCACACATGGGTCTCTGGCGGACTATTACGCGATCCCGCATCAGCTTCATGCCGAGGGCGTGCGGCGCTACGGCTTTCATGGCCTATCCTATGAGTACATCGCCCGGAACCTGCCGAACGTCGCCCCAGAGATCGCAAAGCGCCGGGTGATCGTGGCTCACCTCGGCAGCGGCGCTTCGATGTGCGCCATGAAGAATGGGCGGAGCGTCGAGAGCACCATGGGCTTCACCGCACTGGATGGTCTGCCGATGGGAACGCGGCCGGGCCAGCTCGATCCGGGCGTCGTGCTCTACCTCATGGCCGAGAAAGGCATGTCGGCTGCGGGCGTGCAGGACTTCCTCTATCGCGAATGCGGGTTGAAAGGCCTTTCCGGAGTCAGCAACGACATGCGCGAGCTGGAAAAGAGCGAGGATCCCAAAGCAAAGCTTGCCATCGACTATTTCGCCTATCGGATCGGCCTCAACGCCGGCATGCTGGCGGCCGCTCTGCAAGGTCTCGACGCCTTCGTCTTCACCGCCGGGATCGGCGAGAACTCCGCAACCCTTCGCGCCCGCGTCGTCGAGCAGCTCGGTTGGCTCGGCGTGGCGCTTGATCCGGTCCAGAACGCGCGTCATGCGCAATTGATCTCGCAGCCCGGCAGCCTCGTTCCGGTTTTCGTCGTCCCGACCGACGAAGAGCTGATGATTGCGCAGCACACGCTGTCGCTTCTGATGAGCACACCATCGAGCAACCCCAGACAAGAGAGGGTGTCATGATTCCCGTTTATCCGGATACCAAGGTCGCCTTGAAGGGCAAGAAGGGGCTCGTCGTCGGTATCGCCAACGATCAATCCATCGCCTGGGGCTGCGCCAGGGCTTTTCGGGCGCTCGGAGCCGAGCTCGCCGTGACCTATCTCAATGACCGCGCGAAGAAGCACGTCGAGCCGCTCGCGCAGGCGCTGCAAGCGCCGATCTTCGTGCCGCTCGACGTCATGGCCGAAGGGCAGACGGAGCAGGTCTTCGAACGAATCGCGAAAGAGTGGGGGCAGCTGGACTTTCTGCTGCACTCGATCGCGTTCTCGCCCAAAGAAGCGCTGCACGGCCGGGTCGTCGACGTCGGCCGCGAGGGTTTCCTCAAGACCATGGAGGTCTCCTGCTGGTCCTTCCTGCGGATGGCTCATCTGGCCGAGCCACTGATGAAGAACGGCGGCACGATGTTCACCATGACCTATTATGGCAGCCAGATGGTGGTCGAGAACTACAACATCATGGGTGTGGCGAAGGCGGCGCTGGAATCGGCGGTTCGTTACGCGGCGGCCGAGCTGGGCCCGAAGGGCATCCGTGTGCATGCGATCTCGCCGGGACCGCTGGCCACCCGCGCAGCCTCAGGCATTCCTGAATTCGACGAGCTGATGGACAAGGCGCAATCGAAGGCGCCGGCTCGCAGTTTGGTAAGCATCGACGACGTCGGCAACGCCACCGCGTTCCTGGCGCTCGACGGCGCCAAGCTGATGACGGGCGGTGTGCTGTACATCGATGGCGGCTATCACATCATTGACTAGATGATACTCCAACCGATCGCGCCAGCGCTTACCGATAGTGCAGCGCGATCAGTTCGGCGACACACGCCGGCTTCGTGCCGCCTTCGATCTCGATCACGAGATGGTAGTTCGCGCGCAAGCCGTCAGGAGGCACGTCCTCGGCTTCGGCAACGGTCACGCGTCCTCGCAGTCTGGATCCTGCCGGCACGGGTGCCAGGTAGCGGATCCGGTCCGCGCCATAGTTGAGGGTATTGCGCAAGCCCTTCAGGCCGATCACCGATCGGATGAAGAGGGGCGCGAGCGCTAGCGACAGCAGCCCGTGGGCGATGGTTTTGCCACCCGGCATCTCTTTCCTGGCGCGCTCCTGGTCGACGTGGATCCACTGCTCGTCGCAGGTCGCTTCTGCAAACTGGTTGATCCGTTCCTGGGTGACTTCAACCCAATCGCTTACCCCGATCTCGGTGCCGACGGCCGCCTTGATCTCTTTGAAATCGCTGAATACGCGCATGGTGCTTCGCCCGCTCATATCTTCATTTCGGGAACGCGGTCACCGATGAGAAGCTCGGCGTCGGTGACGGCCATGACTTCGCCGACGCTGACGCCGGGGGCGGTCTCGATCAGGGTGGCCTTGCCATCGGGAAAGCTGATCACCGCGAGATCGGTGACCACCAAGCTCACCGGCCGGCTGGAAGTCAGCGGCAGGTTGCACTGCTTGACGATCTTCGACTTGCCCTTCGCCGCATGCTGCATGGCGACGATGACCCGTTTGGCGCCGCTGACCAGATCCATCGCACCGCCCATGCCGGGCACCATCTTGCCGGGGATCATCCAATTGGCGAGGTGACCGCCTGCGTCGACCTGCAGGCCGCCGAGCACGGTGACATCGACATGGCCGCCGCGGATCAATGCAAAGGACATTGCGCTGTCGAACGTGCTCGCGCCCGGCAGCGCGCTGATCGGCTTTCCACCGGCATCCGTGAGCAGCGGGTGCTCCAGCCCCTGCTCGGGAATGGGCCCAGTGCCGATCAGCCCGTTCTCGGACTGGAAGAACACCTTCAGGTCGGGCGAGACATAATTGGCGACGAGCGTTGGAATGCCGATGCCGAGATTGACGAGGTTGCCCGGCTTGAGCTCCTGCGCAACACGGCGAGCGATGATCTCCTGTGCATCCATGACCTCACCCGTTCGCGTTGGTGATGAGATAGTCGACCAGCGGTGCCGGTGTCACGACGTGGTCGGGCGCGATGACGCCAACGGGCACGATGTGCTCCGCGGTCACGATCACGGTATCGGCCGCCATGGCCATCACCGGATTGAAATTCCGGGAGGTCAACGCATAGGAGAGATTGCCGAGGTAGTCGGCGAGGAAGGCGTGCACCAGCGCGAACTGCGCGCGCAGCGCGGTTTCGAGCAGATACGGCCTGCCGTCAACCTCGATCTGGCGCTTGCCTTCCGCGACCAGCGTGCCGACCCCGGTCGGCGTGAGCACGCCGCCCAAGCCGCTGCCGCCGGCGCGGATACGCTCGGCGAAAGTACCCTGTGGAATCAGATCGACTGCGACCTGGTTCGTCAGCATTTGCTGCTGCGCCTTCGGATTGAGACCGATGTGGGTGGCGGTCAACCGCGACACCAGCGTTGCGTCAAACAGCTTGCCGACTCCTTTGCCCGGCGTGGCCGCGTCGTTGCTGATGATCGTGAGATCGTTCTTCTTCTGTCGGACCAATTCGTCGAGCAAACGTTCCGGCGTCCCGACGCCCATGAAGCCGCCGACCATGACGCTCGCGCCGGCCGGGATCATCGCGACGGCTTCTTCGACGGATACGGCCCTCATGGTGAAACTCCGATCGGTTCGTCCGCCGAATGTTGGCGGGCGGTGCGCGCAATCCCTTGATTTGGGTCAAGGCTTCGCGTCATTCTGGTTGCGCGAAGTCATGCCGATGCTCTCGAGCATCTCGCGCCATAGCTTGCGCACCTCGGCGTGGCGCCGCTCGAGCGCGTCGCTTACGGCGTCGCGAAACGGCACGAGGCGTTCGCCTTTCAGGAACATGATTTGCGCCTGCAGCAGCCGGCCGCTTTCGAACTCGACGCGCCGGAGTGCCATCGCGAAGGGATCGTTCGGATTCGCCTCCACCGGAAGCAGCGCCGCCGGCCTGATGCCGGCGTGAACGGCGTGGGCGAGGGTCGCAAGATCCACGGCAAGCGCCAGGGTTGGATCTGGAATGCCCGCCGCCGGTGCGGGAAACCAGGCGGTCTCCCAGGCGGCAGCCAGATAGAAGAGGGCGAGGTCCTGCGTCCAATTCGTTGCACGCAGCAGCAGAGAAACGATCTCCGACTCGTTATAGAACTGCGCGTTCAGTTCGGTTTGCCAGGCTGATTCCAGCCTCGGCGGCAAGGCGAGAGCGAAGCGACGCCCCAGCGCACCATGGGCTGAAATCAGGAAGCTCGCGACGCGGGTCTGCTGCCGGGCAGGCACGCGACCGTCGGAATCGAGCGGTCCGAAGCAGGCGCTCATGCGACCGCTCCCTTGACCGGAATCGCGCGCAGATGATCGTAGCCGGCGGGAAACGGCGTGAGCTCGCCGCCGGCCTCGTCCGGGGCGATCCAGACCGACTTGTTGCCCTGCCAGCGTCCGGTCATCACGTCATCCGCGAAGCGGGCGAGCAGATCGGCGGTCAGTGCCGGCTTCTCCAGCGTGAAGGCATGATAGGCCCGGGGGATGATGACGAGGCTGCTGTCGGGAATTTGAACGCGCAGCGTCTCGTGCAGCGCGCGTGGCGTGAGGAAGTCGAACTCGCCGTTCAGGATCATTGTGGGCATGCCGATCGACGGCAGTTGCGGCGTCAGCGGCTGGAAGTCGAGAAAGGATTCCATCAGGTTTTGCAAGGCGTAAACATCGTTCGCGAGCCAGCCCTGCCGCTTCACGCTGTCGAGCTTGTCCAGCACCGGCGCCAGCCAATGGTCGGAGACATTCATCGGCAGCAGTAAATCCTGCAGGTAGCTGGTGCCGCCGAGGATCAGGCCGGTGCGCAGCGCATTGCCGAGCAGGAAGAGTTGCGGGGGCAGCTCGGCAAAGCAGCTCATCGGGACCAGCCCGGACAACCGGTCGCCATGTGCGATGGCATAGCGCAGCGCGATCAGACCGCCGAAGCTGATCCCGCTCAGGAACACGGGCCCGCTGCCGAGCTCCTGGATCAAGAGGTGCAAGGCCGTGACCTGATCGTCCTGACTGATGAAGAGCGTTGGCTTGTCGGACTCGCCCTGGCCGAGCAGATCGAACGTTGCGACGCGGAAACCGCGAGCGATGAGCGCATCGCGATAGGCGGTCCACAGCTCGGCATACTGCGTCAGGCCGTTGACCAGCACATAGGCCGGCGCGTCGGCAGGGCCGTCAAGCTCGTAGCGGATCCGATACGAGCCGTGGCTGAGCAAAGGCATTGCGGCGATCCCGCGGGTAATTTGATGCCGAAGCATCCTCGGCCAGAACTTCCGCAATCCATTGAGTTAAGTCAAAGGATGCCGCGCGGCGCCTCCTAGCGTCCGATCAAGCAATCGCAGGAGGAAATCGCCATGAAGGGGAGTGAGGCCATGCGTCGCCTGCTCGTGAGTGCAGTTTTGCTGCTGATCGGCACCTCGCTCGCGCTTGCGCAGCCGTTCACGCGCCGCTCGTCGCAGATGCAGCACGATGAACTGAAGAAGACCTACGAAATTGCGAACTTCCGGCTCGGCGGCAAGTACGACCTTTCCGATCGCTCGAAATGGGAGAATGGCGGCGAGGGCGGCGTCACGCTTGAATCGCTGGGCGCAGGCAAGCTGCGGACCGCCTATATCGCGATCGGCAATGCCCGCCGCAACGCGGCCGGCGAGATCACCAATGCGGTGATCGTCAATTCCTACTATTCCGGCGATTCCACCGACATGTACGAGCAATGGGTCAAGGGCGCCGCCTTGTCGGGTGGTGTGCCCATCATCGGCCCGGGCCGGCCGATCGATACCGATCGCTATTATGTCGTCATGGTGGACCCGCTCGGCACCTGGGGTGCCAGCAAGCCGTCCGACGGGCTCGGCATCAAGTTTCCCCAATACAGCTACTACGACATGGTACAGGCCAACTACCGGATGCTGCGCGACGGCCTGAAGATCGCGCGCGCCGCGCTGGTCACCGGCGTCTCTATGGGCGGCACCCAGACATACGTCTGGGGCGTGATGCACCCGGAGTATGTCGGTGCGATCATGCCTATCGGCGGCACTACGCAGTCGGATGGCGATGACCCCGTCGGCAACTGGACCTTCCAGATGATGACCGCCGCGATCGAGGCCGATCCGGTCTGGCAGGCCACCAAGGGCGACTATTACAAGCTGCCCAAGGAGAAACACCCTGTGCCCGGCGTCGCCTTCGGCTGGTCGATCCTGGGCATGACAGGCTACGATTTCGCCTTCCGCACGAGCCAGAACTGGAAGGCGGTGCAGCCGGAGATCTTCTACTGGGACCCGCCGAACGAGAAGGCGGGGCTGAACGTCACCAATCGCGCCAAGCTCTATGACGCCGTCGATCTCGTCTGGCGCAACCGGGTCGGCGAGACCCACAACGTCAATCCCTATCTCGGCCGCATTCGCTCGCGCACGCTCGTGATGCACATCACCAACGACCTTTGGCTGAACTTCAAGCTGGCCGAGAAGGCAGTTGACCGGGTCCCCGGCGCAGACCTCATCGCCCAGGAAAGCCCAGTTGCGCACTACGGTGTGTTCCCGATCATCAACCAGCGCAAGAACGATCCGAAGTTCGTCGCCTTCATGGACGACGTCGCGGCGCTGGATCGCGCGCAGACGTTCGATGACAAAAACTACCGGGTAGCTGGTGTGGCCGAGAACATCGATCCGAAGAAATCCTTCTGGAAGGAGTTCGTGACCTATCCCTATCCGGTCAAGTATGCCAACGCCAAGGACAGCAGCGGCAACTCCTGGCAGATCGGCTACATGGACGAGTATGCCGGCACCGACAGGGATCCGAAGGTGCTGGTCATCATCCATGGCAAGGGCGCCTTCGCCGGGCACTACGGCAACGTGATGCAATATGCCCTGCGCAGCGGTGTGCGTGTGATCGCGCCCGATCTGCCGCACTACGGCATGTCCGGACCCGGCAATCTCGACAAGAGCCCGGCTCGCACCATGCAGGACATGCGCGAGGTGATCTACGACCTCGTCGTCAACCAACTCGGCGTCAAGAAGGCGTACTATCTCGGCCATTCGCTGGGCGGCCAGTTCGTGATGGGTTACGCTCTGACGTGGCCGGATGCCGTCCAGGGTCTCGCCCTCGAAGCGCCCTCCGGCCTCGAGGAATATCCGCGCGACATCACGATCGCCAAGGACAAGAAGGCGAGACTGTTCGACCAGGCCTTCGACCACGACTTCGACAAGTGGAAGGCAGCCTGGGGTCCGACCGGCATCCTCGACGCCGAGATGAAACGTTCGGAGCAGAATGTCCGCGACTTCTTCTACTTCAAGAAGCGCGATCCCGAGACCAACGTGGTCTCGGCCTCCAAGAGCGGCTACTTCTTCAGCGACAGCGAATATGCCCGCCTTCACACCGAGCAGCGCGTCGGCTTGATCAAAGGCAATCCGAAAGAACTCGAACAATGGTGCAACGTCTTCATCTATGACGTCTACACCATCGGCGCCGAGCTGCAGCAGGACAATCCGAAGAACCTCTACGAGCGGCTGACCCAGATCAAGGCGCCGATCTTCCTCTCGTTCGGCGACAAGGAGCCGTTCATCCCGACACCGGCTTTCAACGGACTGACGGATCTTGGCCGCGACGCCATCACACCCTTCATGTCGCGCATGACCAATGCCGGCAACCGGCCGCTTCTGAAGATCTATCCGGAAACCGGGCACTTCATTCACACCGACAATCCGGTGGAATTCCCGGCGGACGTCGTGGATTTCGTGACCAGAGGAATGGTCGACACCTCTTCTCCGATGGGCACGGATCGCATGATCAAGGGCGCAGTGGTCTCGGCATTGCCGGTGGCGCCGACGCCCCCGGGCGCGGCTCCCACGGCCGGCCTGAACAAGTAGGCCCTCGATCATGCCAAGAGTGCAGGCGGGTGAAGTCCAGCTGGGCTGGCGGGAGTGGGGGGGAGGCGACGTCACCGTCGTCTTCGTCCACGGCAATCTCGCCAGCAAGGACTGGAACGAGCTCGCCGCGCCGCTATTTCCCTCGGGGCTGCGCGTGATCGGCATCGACTGGCGCGGTTGCGGCGATAGCGACCGGCCAAAGCCGGTCGCGGACTATTCCAATTACGCCATGCAGCAGCATGCGCAGGATATGCTCGCCGCCCTCGATGCGCTCGGCATCCGGTTCTGCCACCTCGCCACCCATTCCACCGGCGGCATCATCGCCGCGCGGATGCTGCTGATGCAGCCGCAACGGTTCGGGCGGGTATTCGCGCTCGATCCGATTACGCCGTTGGGCATGGCGTTCAGCGCCGCTCAGATCGACGTCTTTCGCGCGATGATGGCGAGCAAGGAGGTGACGCGGGCGGTAATGGCGACTGCTGCATCCTCACTGTTCGTGCCTGAGAGTCTTGCGCCGCACTCGGTACCGCGGTTTCGGGAAGGGCTTGGAGATATCCAACGCTTGTTCGAGCGTATCCTCGAGCAGACCTTCAGCGTCTCCGAGGGTATCTGGATCGGCACGCCCGTCAATCTCAATCGGGAGTGGGAAAGCAAGGAACTGGAGCGTCGAATGGCCGAAATCCGGCATCCGCACCTGGTGCTGTGGGGAGAGCGGGACGGGTGGATTCCGCCTTCGGATCTGCGAGCGATGGCGGCGGCGATGCCGGACTGCCGTCTCGTGATCGTGCCCGGTGTGGGACATTCGATGAACCTCGAAATTCCGGCGCTGTATGCCGGCTATTTCGGTGCCTGGTTCGGAGGACTAGCGAGATAGCAGCATCGCTATCGGCACATCAGGACGAGGACAGTATCATGGCCGGCACGACCAAGCTCTCGGTTGAGAAGGCGCTCGAAAAGCTGCGCCGCGACGAACTGCAGAAGACCGGGACGGAGCAGCGCGACGAGAAGATCGAAGCGCTCCAAAAGGAGATCAAGCGCATGAGAGCACAAAGGCAGCGCCTCGACCCGACCTCGCGCAAGCGCAGTTGAGCTCGTTCGGCTCGGATGGCAGTCCAATTCCTGGCTGGCGGTCTCGTCAGCGCGATCAACATCATGATCCATGCGATTGTGACGGTCGGTGCAATCGGCATCGCTCGGGCCGCCGGGTTGAGGCATACCCACCGACCGAGGCTGCACCTGATGGCCGTCATGGTGGCGACGGCAGCGGTGCTCATGCTCGCGCACACGCTAGAAATCCTGGTCTGGGCACTCGCCTACCTGATCCTGGGTGCTGCGCCAGCGGAATCCGATCTGCTCTATTTTGGGTTCGTCAACTACACCACGCTGGGTTACGGCGATATCACGCCGGTTCAAGCATGGCGTTTGATCGGGCCGATGACCGCCATGAACGGCATTCTTCTGTTCGGCTGGTCGACCGCCGTGCTGTTCGAACTCTTGCG
Source organism: Bradyrhizobium sp. WBOS08 (assembly GCF_024585125.1). Taxonomy (NCBI): domain Bacteria; kingdom Pseudomonadati; phylum Pseudomonadota; class Alphaproteobacteria; order Hyphomicrobiales; family Nitrobacteraceae; genus Bradyrhizobium; species Bradyrhizobium sp. WBOS08. The sequence continues at coordinate 4,359,778 of NZ_CP028988.1, forward strand.
CAAGACGCTGGCGATCGGCGCCGGCGGCTTCAGCTCTGCAGATCGATAGTGGCGAGCTTTTGTCGGTCCGACAGCACGATCTGGCGCTGTGTGTTGCCGACAAAATCGATGATGCCGAACTCGTGTAGCCTGGACAGGGCGCGTGACACCGTCTCCAGCGTCAGACCAAGATAGTCGGCGATATCGCGTCGCGACATCGGCAGCGCTATCACGTCGGTCCTGGTCAGTCGCTGATCCATCTCCAGAATGAAGGCGGCGACCCGTTCCAGCGACGTCTTGCGGCCCAGCAGCAGCATGTGATCTTCGGCGTGCTGCAGGTTGCTCGTCGTCATGTTGAGCAGGTTGTTGGCAACGACCGGATCGCTGTCGGCCACCAGCTCCAGCGTTTGCCTGCGGATCAGCCGGACGGTGGTGTCCACGATCGCCTCGGCGGTGAAGCGGTGCGCACTGCCATTCTCCAGGCCAAAGATGTCGCCAGCGAGGTGAAACGCGCCGATCTGGCGCCGCCCGTCCGAGAGAAGCTTGTAGCTTCGCACCGCGCCCGTCTTGACCTGATAGACGTATTCGGCGGGTTCCTTCTCGCCGTAAATCTCAGTCCCCTTCTTGTATGAAAATTCGCTCAAACTGACGGTCGGATTCGAGCCGCTGGTCATTCCCAGGTCGTGAAGAGAATTGGGGCGGCGCGTGGGATCGGTTGAGATGCGTACAAACATGGCCAACTCCTAACGGATTGCTGAATAGTCTCAGATCAGAATTCCATTGCTAGGAATGCGCCGCGCTATCCCACTCCCGCCGGGGTTGATTTACGACTAAAGAGGATATTCCCGTCCATTGTCTCCAGGGACATTGTACCTTGGGACAAGGCCCAAGGGCGTGCCGGAATGAGACGGTCGACAAGTGATCTGCACGACGTGAAGCGACCTTTCGATTTAAGGTGTTTTTGCCAAGTACAAGATCGTTCAGAAGGAAGGATTTGCCTTCTGATTTGAGCGCTTTGAGCTGCGTGCCGCGCAAACGGCGCCTGCAGAAAATACGGCGGCTAAGAGGTGAAATTGCCCGGCCTTGTTTATGTGGTAGACGACGACGCATCTTTTCGCACCGCAATAGAGCGCCGGCTGCGATTCGCAGGTTACGACGTCGTCGTCCATTCATCGGCGGAGGACTTGCTCGATCATCTCCCAAGCGGGAAGAAGCCCGCTTGCGTGCTGCTCGACGTGAAGATACCGGGCCTGAGCGGTCCTGATCTGCAAAGTCGGTTGAACGATCTTGGTTCGACATTGCCGATCATCTTTGTCACGGGCTACGCCGATACGGCAACGACCGTGCGGACCATCAAGGCCGGTGCCGAGGATTTCCTGACGAAGCCGGTGTCATCAGAGCAGTTGATCGACGCCATCGAGCGTGCCCTGGCGCGGCACAATGCCGCACAGAGCCAGCAAAGCAAGCTCAGCTCGTTTCGGGCTCACCTATCATCGCTTACACCGCGCGAGCGGCAAGTGTTCGACCTCGTCGTGCGCGGCAAGATCAATAAGCAGATAGCTCACGAACTCGGCACGACGGAGCGAACGATCAAGGCGCATCGCCACCAGGTCATGGAGAAGATGCGCGTCCATTCGTTCGCAGAACTCGTGTCGATCGCGGAGCGACTTGGGTTGATCGATCCGGGCGCCTCGAACGACTAGGACATGCCCCCTGTACGAAGGGACAATATCACAGGTTATTGACGGGCCCGACTTTCGAAGCGCGCAATGCGCCGGACGAAGCCGCAAGGCGCGCTACCTTCGCTTGTCTCGAAAGAAGGCCGGGCATTGTGCTGCCATACAGATCAATTTACGTGGTCGATGATGACCCGTCCTTCCGAAGAAGCATGAAGCGGCTTCTCCGCGAGCACGGTTACGACACCACGCTGTTCGACTCGGCCCGGGCGCTGCTCCAGCATCAGAATTTCGATCAGGCTCTTTGCATCGTCTTGGACGTCGACCTGGCTGGCCATTCCGGCATCGATTTGCGCCGTCAGCTTGCGGCCAGAGGTATTGCGGCGCCCGTCATTTTCGTCACCGGCAACAACAGCAACGTCTGCCGGTTGGCGGCGATGACGTCCGGCTGCGCAGCTTATCTGAACAAGCCCTTCAAGTCTGGTTCGCTCATCGCCTTGATCGAGGCAGCGTGCGGGCGTCCAGACTAGCTTGGCCTCGGCGATCCCAATTCCGTCCCGCCGTTCCAATTGAAGGTCTGTTGATCTTTATCAACGGTCCAGCAATGGGATGACCCACGCTGGAGCTCTCACCAGATTGGAAGAGACGAGCATGACGGGAATTGCCAAGCGTCTTGAATGGCCTGCAATGGTCGTGAGCGCTGAGCCCCACTTCGTGCCGTCTGTAGTTGCGAAACAGGAGATGCTCATGAAGGTGACGTGCACGTTCTTCAGACCGGCCACCCTCGGCGCAATGGCGTTGAGTGCGTCATTGGCCATTCTGGCTGTCTCGGTCAGCAGTGGCCCGGCAGCCGCGGTGGTGTATTGCCAGTATGTCGATTACCCGCCGAGTTGCGTCGCAAGACCCGGCGTCGTGCTCAGGCCGCGCCCGGTCGCCCGTGCCGCCGCGCGCGAAGCGGTGCGGCCCGGAACACCGATGAATCGCGGCGGCCCGGTGAACCGGGTTGGGCGCCGCTGAGCTTGCTACTCGTGCCCTGCGCGCTAATGAAACCCCCGGCTTCAGGCCGGGGTTTTGCTTGATTGAACGCACCTCCGAACTCGTGCAACGACAGGGCTGGAGAGGAGGGCACTGCGCAGAGTGACGCATGTGCAGCCAAGCTTGCGGCAGATCAGCCGGCCCAAATCAGGCAAAGCGGTCCGCAAGCCTCCCACCTGGCGTCAGGGCGAGATCTCGATCGTCGTATTCTGAGCTCCCTGAGCCTGGATCAGTTCGAACAGCGTTTGCGCCTGGTGTGGCGCCAACCGGATGCAGCCGTGGGATACGGGACGTCCGAGATCGCGGACTTCAAATGTCCCATGAATTGCATATCCGCCGTGGAAGAAGATCGAATGGGGCATCGGCGTGAAGTCGTAGAGCCTGGAATAATGCATGCGCTGGAGAGAATAGGGCCGGTACGTGCCGGTGGGAGTGCGGTATTCACGCCGCGCCGTCGAGACCGGCCAAGTCGCATACTCGGCTCCGTCAACGCTGACCTGCATCGTCTGGATGGAAAGCTGGACCCGCACCGCGACGGCTGCGTGAGCGCTTTGACCAGCGAAGCCGAGAAGCAGAAGGACGGTCAAGATCAGGGATGAGGGCAATCTTGCAGGCATTGCGGTTCTATTCAGCATTAGCGAATTGGCAGAGGTGGCGCCCCGATGGGATCGAGCCGATCGCTTTCGAGCACACAGCGGAGATGCATCCCGAACCCGTTGCAGGCTAAGTGAGTTTCGGCGTGCGTTGTTGATCCGACGCAAGTCCGCGCCGCTGAGGTCTCCTGTCGGTTTCTGCAATCCGGTGCCTTGGAGGTGCTTTGATACTGAATTCGCAAGCGAGCGTGGCGGCCGCGTCCGGGCAAGTACGGAGGCCGCACTGAGTTTGCCGCAGATCAAGTTCGCTCGGCCGTGCTCTGCCTAGCATTCGTGCATTGTTAGTCCAGTCGGAGTGCTTCAGATGCTGCTCAGGACCAACACCTCCAGCATCCGTCCGGTTGACGGCCATCTCGCAGCACTCGCCGGCGAGCGCGTGTTCTGCAGTGAATTTAGATATCGCAGAGGGACGGAAGTTTTCGGCGAAGGCGAGGAGACGGAGTACGTCTACCAGATCATCTCCGGAGCCGTGCGGACCTACAAGCTGCTCGCCGACGGTCGCCGCCAGATCAATTCTTTCCACCTGCCGGGCGACATGTTCGGGCTCGAGAACGGCTCGACGCATCGTTTCACTGCGGAGGCGGTCATTGAGACCCGGGTCCGCATAACCAGAAGGCGCAGCCTGCTCGAGACGATGCAAAACCGGCAATCCGGCGCTTCGAGCTTTCTTGGCTTGGTAACGCGGTATCTTCAGCACGCGGAAAACCACATGCTCCTGCTCGGCCGGAAGACGGCGCTGGAGCGGATGGCTGCGTTTCTGCTCGAGCTCGACGAGCGGCTCGGCCAACCCAGCGTGCTGGTCCTGCCGATGAGTCGTCGCGACATCGCTGACTATCTCGGATTGACCCTCGAAACGGTCTCGCGCGCGTGCTCCACACTGCGCGACCAGAAGATGCTGAAGTTCGAGGGGGCGACGCAACGCCAGATCGTGCTGCTCGACCGCAAGGGTCTTGCCGAGCACGACGCTTGAGAACGGGCGTGGCTCGTCACTCCTCGATGTCCTGCTCCAACGTCTGGGCCGGCGGTCCATTGTGAGCGGTGCTGAACTGAGCGAGCGGCAGGGAGGTCGACAACGACAGCAGGTTGGAATCGACGACCTCCAGCGTTAGGATCTTTCCTGCGTCCATCTCCTTGATCAGCTTCGAGCTCGCCACGTCGGCTGCGATGCAGCCGTTGCTGAGGCACCAATTGTAGGGAATCGAGTGATACGCGCCGGTGTCCACCTTCAGCTTGGCTGGCGTCCGCAGGTACATGCCGACGGGCACGAAGATCTGAAGGCGCGCATTGCCGCCCTTCTCACGTTCGATCAGATCGATCCGAACCGCCATTTGGCCGGTTTCATAGGTGCCCGAAATCGAGGTCCTGCAAAGCAGCGGCGCGCCGGCGGCTTTGAAGCAGAGCTTCTTCCAATCGCCGTATCTGATGTCGTTTGCCGTGCGCTGTCCGCGGGGCGTGATCTCGGCAAGGGCGGGCGCTGCGGCGGAGGTCGACAGCAGAAGGACCGCAAGAACCGCATTGGTGAGACACGCTGGCCGTGCCGTTTCGCGATGAGAGCGTGCCATATTGTGCACTCCGGGGAGCTCGTGGCGACTATTTGAGTTTGTCGAGAAAACTGGACACGAGAGGCGACCAGATCGGGACCGCATCCGGCGAGCCGATGAAATAGTGCCCCTCGCTGCCGAACGGCGGCATCAGGTGGTATTCGGCCTTGCCCCCGGCGGCCGTGAAGGCCTGATGCATCCGCTTCGACAGTTCTGGTCCGAAGAACGTGTCGTTCTCGATGTAGATCCACAGCATCGGAACTCGCGAGGTGCGGCCGAATTCGCCCGTCGTCTCGACCAGCCTGTCCGGTGCGCAGTTATTATTCGGTTTGCCATCGACCCTGCCGCCGCGGCCCGCCGCGAAGGTGATGATCGCCTTGACTTGCGGCGGGTTCAGGCTCGACAGCGCGATCGAGGCCCATCCGCCGGCGGATTGTCCAACCACGATCACGCCGTCGGGCAGGACGCGCTTTTCGGCGACCATGTACTGGATGATCCAGAGGTCGACCTGGGCGACGGCGAGGCCCGCGTCGCGGAAATTCGGATTGGTGCAATTGCCGACCTTGGAGAAGAACGGGCCGTAGAGCCCGCGCTCGGGGATGTCGATCGCGGAAGCGCCATATCCGGTTCCGACCGGTGCCACCACGAGGTAGCCTTGCCTGGCGAACCATTTGGCGGCGTCACGAAACTCGACAAGCGGCAAGAAGCTGCGCTCGGTCGGGTTGAGCGAGACGCCGTGGTTCATGATCACAAGCGGGAAGGGGCCTTCGCCCACGGGGCGCACCAGATAGGCGAACATCGGGAGCGGTATCGGCAGCGCCCAAATCTCTTCCTGAATGCGTCGCGGAGCTGCTTGTTCATCGGCATAGGCAGGACCTGCAGAGAAGGTCAGCAGGAGCAGTACGGCCCCCAGCAGTCGTCGGATCAAGCGATGATAGGGCATCATACCGCCTCACCCGGTAAAGGTGGCGGCCACAATGATCGGTCCAAGCACCGTCAGGACGACGTTCCCGACGGCATAAGGCACGGCGACGCCGAGCACCGGGGTCTGGCTTTCGGCGACCTCGCAGGCGCCCGTCACCGCGGCATCGACCGTCATGGCGCCGGCCAGCGCACCGCAAGTGACGACCGGGTTCATGCGCAGCACGTGATAAGCGAACAGCGTCGCAACGATCAGCGGCACCAGCGTGACGACGAGGCCCATGCCGACCAGCAGCAAACCGTGCGCCTGGATTGCGATCCAGGCCGCATGGCCGTTGCCAAGGCCGATTGCGGCAATGAAGCCGCCGAGGCCGATGTCGCTCAACGTCTGCTGCGCAGCGGGCGGCATCGCGCCCATGGTCGGCCGGCGCGACCGCAGCCAGCCGCAGACAAGGCCCGCGATCAAGGCCCCGCCTCCGCCGCCCAGCGTCAGCGCAATGCCTCCGACCTTGAAGCTGATCAAACCGGCCAGCAAGCCGGCGGCAATGCCGGCCGCGAGAAAGGCGATGTCGGTACGATCGCCGGCGCGCAGGATCTGCCCGACCTGCGCGGCTGCGCGTTCGATGTTGCGGCTGGTGCCGACGAGGGTCATGACGTCGCCGACATAGATCCGCGTGTCGGGGCTGAGCGGCACCTCGCGTCCCATCCGGGTCAGGGCTCGCAGGAACACACCGCGCGCATTGCTGCCGACGCGATCGGCAACGTCCTGGACCGAGCGGCCGTGGAGCTTGCGGTTGTCGACCAGCACGTCGACGACATTGCCCGGCATGGCCTTCAGGATTTCATCGGCGTCGATCTCGGTGCCGAGCACCGGTCGCGCGGCGACGATCACCGCTGTCCGTCCGGCGATCACGATGTCGTCGCCAGCCTCGAGCACGGTGTCGAGATGCGGCTCGATGTCGGCTCCCTGGCGCACGATGCGCTCGATGACGGTGCGGCTGCCGATCTCGTCCTCGATCGCCTTCACGGTTCGGCCGGCGGCCGCCGAGACGCGATAGGCGCGCGCCTGGAATTTGCGATAGTGCAGGTTCTCGGTCTTGGGCGGCTCGCCGCCGGCAAGTTCGATTTCGAGCTTCTTGGCTTCTTCCTTGAGGTTGACGCCCATCAGCTTAGGCGCAACGAATGGCACGAAGATCAGCGTCAGGATGTATCCGAGAACGTAGGTCACCGCGTAACCGGCGGCGATATTTGCTTCCTGCTGCTCGAGCAAAGCCTTCGGCAAGCCAAGCTGCGCCAGGGCGCCTGAGGCCGTGCCGATGACGGAGGATTGCGTCAGCGCACCTGCAGCGAGGCCCGAAGCGGTGCCTGGATCGAGCCCTACCGTAAAGGCAAACGCCAGCACGACGATCAGGCCCGTCCCGCCAAGCACGAGCGCCATGGCGACCTGGGCCAGAGTGCGGATGCTCAAGGAGGCGAAGAATTCGGGTCCCGATTTGTAGCCTATCGTGAACACGAACAGGCTGAACAAGATGATCCGCAGCACCGACGGAAACGCGAAGCTGCCGAGTTGACCGATCAGCACGGCGACGATGAGCGTGCATGCGGTGGTTCCGATCGAGAAGCCGCGGATCCTGACCCGGCCCAGCAAGGTCCCAAGAGCAACTGCAAGCAGCAGAAAGATTTCGGGAGCGGTGGAGATGATCCACCTGATGGTGTCCATGGTCGCCATTCCCCAGCGCATTGGTCCCGATGGATTGAATCCTCAAAGCCCCTCGGAGCTTTGATTCAGGTCAAGCCTTCTCTGCGCCCGCGCGGCCTCAATGGACCATCGCCCGGATCGGCGGCACACGACGTATCGGATATGAGCTCACAAGGCATTGCCGCGACTTCATTGCTGCGCCGCGACGAAACGATCGCCGTCGCGCCGATCCTGGCCATCGCGGTCGGCATCGTGATCGCCGCCTGGCTGCGCCGTGATGCGGGGGCGAGAGCGAGTGCCATCAGCACCTTGGCCGAGATCCCGCTTCCTGTGGTTGCTTTGCTGATCGTGGTGCGCTGCGAAGCCGCGCCCTCCGAGGCAAGCTCATGAAGCCGCCGTCTGGATCGCGGCTGGGGTGGATGCGTTTGCTCCCGCCGTTTGGCTGGCTTTCCGCGTATCGGATGACGTGGCTGCCCTCCGACGCGGTGGCCGGCGTCACGCTGGCCGCGTACGCAATTCCTGTATCGCTCGCCTATGCAGCGCTTGCAGGCCTGCCGCCGCAGATCGGTGTCTACGGCTATATTCTCGGCGGCATCGGCTATGCGCTGCTCGGCTCATCCCGCCAGCTCGCCATCGGCCCGACCTCGGCCATCTCGCTGATGATCGCGGGCACGGTCGGGTCGCTCGCCGCAGGTGATCCGGTTCGCTATGCGCAGATTGCAAGCCTTGTTGCCTGCGCGGTGGCGCTGCTGTGCCTGATCGCCTGGTTGTTCAAATTGTCCAGCCTCGTCCGCCTGGTCAGCGACAGCATCCTGGTTGGCTTCAAGGCGGGCGCCGGGCTCACCATCATCATGAGCCAACTGCCGAGCCTGTTTGGCATTCCCGGCGGCGGTCGCAATTTCTTCGATCGGGCCATCCACATCGCGCGCCAGCTTGGCGATACGAATCTGCTGGTGTTGACGGTCGGTGCCGTTGCGCTCCTGCTGTTGCTGCTCGGCGAGCGGCGCCTCCCGGGCCGCCCGGTCGGCATCACCATCGTGGCCCTCGCGATCGTCGCGGCCACGCTGCTTGGGTTGCCCGCCATGGGGGTGCCGGTTACCGGCAAGATCCCCGAGGGATTACCGACCCTTGCCGTTCCAACCTTTGGGCTGGTTGAGCCCGAGGAGCTGTTTCCCATTGCGGCGGGTTGTCTCTTGCTGGCCTATATCGAAGGCGTGTCCGCCGCACGCAGCTTCGCTGCCAAGCACGGATATGCGCTCGACGTTCGGCAGGAATTTCTCGGCTTGGGCGCCGCCAACCTTGCTGCGGCATTCGGCCACGGCTATCCGGTCGCCGGCGGGTTGTCGCAATCGGCGGTGAACGACAATGCCGGCGCGCGTACGCCACTTGCACTGGTGATCTGCTCGGTCACCTTGGCGCTGTGCCTGTTGTTCTTCACAGGGCTGCTGACCAATCTTCCCAAGGCGGTGCTGGCCGCGATCGTCTTTGCCGCGGTGTACAAACTGGTGGACATTCCGGCGCTGTGGCGGATGTGGAAAGTCAGCCGGATCGATTTCTACGCGGCAGCCATCGCGCTGATTGCGGTGCTGCTGCTCGGAATCCTTCAGGGCGTGCTGCTCGCTGCGATCGCGTCGATCTTCCTGCTGCTGGCGCGGGCGTCGCAACCGAATATCGCCTTCCTCGGCCGGCTGCCGGGAACCGGTCGCTATTCCGACAGTTCCAGGCATGAGGGCGTGGAGCCCCTTGTCGGCGTGATCGCTTTCCGCCCCGAGGCTTCGCTGCTCTACATCAATGCCGAGACCATCCTCGCGGCCGTGCTGAAGGCGCTGGCCAGATCGGTCGATATCAGGCTGGTGGTCTGCGATCTCTCGGCATCGCCCTATATCGATCTCGCCGGCGCGCGCATGCTGCACGATCTCTATGACGAACTCGCCTCCCGTCACGTCGCGCTTTGCATCGTTGGCGCGCACGCGCAGCTGCGCGACCTCCTGCGGGCGGAAGGGCTGGCCGAGAAGACCGACAGCGCACAATGGCTGCGGACGCTCGATAACGTGCTGGGCGGCAGCGACGCGAGGGCCGGTTAAGCGTTGTTGCGTTGCGAGATGCATGCGCGCCGCTGATGTCGTCCAAGATCATTCAGACCGTTGACTTGGATCAATGGAGCGCAGGTCCGCAAGGCCACGATCCCGCATCACAATTGCCACTGGGATCGGGAGAGAGACATGTCGAAGGATGCCAACTCCGCAGAGAAGCGTATCGATCGATTTTTTTCCGGGCCCGGAGCCCGGGCCGATGATTGGCGCGATCTCGTGGAAGCAGCGAAGACCTGGGCGCGGGCCGGCAATCGCGCGGCCTACGATGCGGCGTTGGCCGAGCTCTCGGTCACCGAGGAGTTTCATGGCTATCCCGGCCTGCACCTGATGGCGGCGTTGCGGGAAGCCGCAGCCGCCGGCGACGGGGCCACATCGTTCGCGCTTGCGACGAAGATCGCCCAGGCGCTGGCGACCCGGTCGTTCCGTCAGCATGCCGGCGACTGGAGCGCGAAGGACGAGGGCAATGGCGATGTGCCCGAACTGGTGCCGCCGTCGTTTGGCGGGCCCACGGCGCGCCGGCCCTATTTCGAAACCCTCATCGTGACCGGCGTGTCGTCCAGCCAGTGGCCGGCACTCGCCGCCGAATGGCGCAAGCTGCGTCGTCCGATCGACGGCTTCATCTATGAGCCCGTTATCGTCGGCAGCCTCGAAGACGCGTTCTGTGCGACCATGCTCAACCCTGATATCGCCGCGGTCATCATCAACGAGGGTTTTGGCCTGCGGTCGCGGCACGACGCGCCGGTGCTTCGCTCGATCATGGCGACCGCCGGCCTCAAGGACGAAGCCGACGCCTCCGCGCTCCGGCTCGCCCAGATCATCAAGCGCGTCAGGCCGGAACTCGACCTCTACATGATCTCGAACCGCGACGTCGAGGAATTGGCAGGTAATCCCGAAGCCAGCGTCGTCCGCCGCATCTTCTATTCGGTGGAAGAGCTGCTGGAGCTGCATCTGTCGATCCTCGAAGGCATCCAGGACCGCTACGACACGCCGTTCTTCGACAATCTCAAGAAGTATGCGCAGCGTCCGATCGGGACGTTCCACGCGCTGCCGATCGCCCGTGGCAAGTCGATCTTCAAGTCCGACTGGATCCGCGACATGGGCGAGTTCTACGGCCCGAACCTCTTCCTGGCCGAGAGCAGCGCCACCACGGGCGGCCTCGACAGCATGCTGGAGCCGACCGGCAACATCAAGAAGGCGCAGGAGAAGGCGGCAAGGGCGCTCGGTGCCGATCGCGTCTTTTTCGTCACCAACGGCACGTCGACATCGAACAAGATGGCGGTGCAGGCGCTGCTTGCTCCGGGCGATATCGCGATCGTCGATCGCAACTGCCACAAGTCGCATCATTACGGCATGGTGCTGGCGGGTGCGCAGCCGCTCTATGTCGAAGCCTTCCCGATGACCGAATATTCGATGTACGGCGCCGTGCCGCTGAAGACGATCAAGCAGGCGCTGCTCAATGCCAAGGCCGACGGCCGGCTCGACCGCGTCAAGATGGTCGATCTCACCAACTGCACCTTCGACGGACACATCTACAACACGCGCCGCGTGATGGAGGAATGTCTGGCCATCAAGCCGGACCTGATCTTCCTGTGGGACGAGGCCTGGTTCGGCTTCGCGCGCTTCTCGCCGTTCCTGCGTCGGCGCACCGCCATGGGCGCCGCCAATGAGATCGAGGCGTGGATGCACGATTCGAAGTCCGTGGCGGCCTATGAGAAGCAGCAGGCCGAACTCGGCAAGAACCCGTCGGACGAGGTCCTGCTCAAGACCAGGCTCATCCCGGACCCGCGGCAGATCCGCCTTCGGGTCTACCAGACCAACTCGACCCACAAGTCGATGTCGGCAATCCGGCAAGGCTCCATGCTCTCGGTGAAGGACGTCGAGTTCCATACGGTCGAGCAGCAGTTCAAGGAGGCCGTGTTCACGCACGCCTCCACCAGTCCGAACCAGCAGCTCATAGCCAGCCTGGATATCTCGCGGCGGCAGATGGAGCTGGAGGGTTACGGCCTCGTGGCCAACGCGATCGAGATCGCGTTCGCGATCCGCCATGCCGTCAACAACAATCCGCTGATTTCGAAATATTTCCGTGTGCTTGGCGCAGACGCCATGGTGCCGGCACAGTACCGCCAGAGCGGCTTTACCGATTATCTTGCGGCCGGCGTGAACTGGGCGAATACGCTGAGGAGCTTCGACGAGGACGAGTTCTGCCTCGACCCGACCCGCATGACGCTGGTGTGCGGAACGGCCGGCTACGACGGCACGCAGTTCAAGGGCATTTTGGCGAGCGAGTACAACATCCAGGTCAACAAGACCTCACGCAACTCGGTCCTGGTCCAGTCCAACATCAACAACACCCGGAGCGACGTCGCGCATCTCATTCGCGTGCTCGCCGAGATCGCGGGCGAGATCGATCGTGGGCTGGCCCAAGGTGGCGCCAATGCGCGGAAGACCTTTGAGGCACGGGTAATGAGCCTGATGAAGGATGTGCCCGATCTGCCGAATTTCTCGCAGTTCCATCCGAGCTTCCGCGGCGATGCGGGAGCGAAGACCAACGAGGGCGACATCCGCACCGGCTTCTATGCCGCTTATGACGTGGCGGGCTGCGAGCATATCCGCCTGAACGATCCCGAGATCGACAGGCGGCTGAAAGCGGGCCCAGAGCTTGTCTCGGCAAACTTCGTCATCCCGTATCCGCCGGGCTTCCCGATCATGGTGCCGGGCCAGGTCATCACCCAGGAGACCATCGACTTCATGCGCAAGCTCGATGTGAAGGAGATCCACGGCTACGACGCCAAGGAAGGTCTCAAGCTCGTGCGCACCGAAGCCTTGGCGAAGATCGGCAGGCCCAAGCCGGCCGCGGCGCCAAAGCTCAAGGCTGCATCTTAGAGGGGATCGCACATGCAGGGCTTTTTCACATTCCTTCAGCAGTACCCGTATCTGCTGCTGTTCTTCGTCGTCGGCCTCGCCGTCTATATCGGCCGGGCCAGCATCAAGGGGTATGGTCTCGGCATGGTCGCCGGCGCCATCGTGGTGGGGGCGGGCCTGTCGGTGTGGGCCTCCACCTACGGCGTGAAGCTCGAGCTGAATAACTTCGCCAAGAGCCTGTTCTACTACCTCTTCATGTACGGTGTGGGCTTGCGCGTCGGTCCTTCCTTCGTCAACAGCCTGAAGGGCGACGGCCTCAAGTTCTGCATTCTCGCCGTCGTCTCGAGCGTGCTCGGCCTTGCGCTGGTCGTGATCGGTGCAAAGCTGTTCGCGCTCCCCCCAGGCGCGGCAGGTGGCATGCTGGCGGGATCGCAGACCATGTCGGCCGCCATCGGCTCGGCCGAGCAGGCCGTCACATCAGGTGTCGTCAAGCTCCCTGCGGGCATGAAGCCCGAGGACGCCTCCGGCATGATCGCGCTGTCCTACGGCATCACCTACATCTGGGGCACCGTCGGCATCATCCTGATCTGCAAATATCTGCCGCGTTGGTGGGGCGTCGACGCCAAGGCCGCCGCGAAGCAGTATGAGCAGGAGTTCGGCGTCAAGGATCTCGAAGGCGGCGGCCTCACCGGCTATCGCCAGTTCGGGCTGCGTGCCTATCGGCTGGAGAACCCTGCGACCGCGGGCATGAGCATCGCCAAGTTCCGCGCCATGAATCCGGAGTACCGGATCGTCAACGTGGGGCGGAACGGCGAACCGCAAGGTGCCGATGCCGATCTCGTGCTACAAAAGGGCGATATCGTCGCGCTTGGCGGCTCGACCGAGCATCTCACAGACAAGATGGGCCTGATCGGTCCCGAGGTCGCCGACGCCAAGACGCTCGGCATTCCCATGGACCAAGCGGACATTCTCGTCACCAACAAGGACATGGTGGGGCGCACGTTCGAGTCCTTCCGTGACACCGCGATCGCCGGCCAGTTGCAGGTGACCAAGGTCGAGCGCGGCGGCGTGCAGATCCCGGCTGGTCTCAAGACCAAGCTGGAGCGGATGGACATCGTCTCGGTGGTCGGCTTGAAGTCCGCTGTCAACGAGCTCGGCGAGATGTGGGGCCGCATTGCGCGGACCAACACGTCGACTGACCTGCTGACCCTGTCGGTCGGCATGATCATCGGCTTCCTGATCGGCATGGTGGAGTTCCCGGCGTTCGGTGCCAAGATTGGCCTCGGCAATGCCGGCGGGCTGTTGCTGTCGGGCGTGATCGTCTCCTCAGTCGTGTCGCGGCTGCGCTTCTTCGGCAACACGCCCAACGCGGCCCGCAACGTGCTCGAGGATCTCGGTCTGGTGGTCTTCGTCGCCATCGTCGGTGTCAATGCCGGCGCGGGTCTGTTGGCTCAGCTCACCGGTGCGGTTGCGCTGAAGATCTTCATCGTCGGCTTCATCGCTTGCACGATCCCGCCCTTCATCGTTTGGGCGATCGGGTTCCACGTGTTCAAGATCAATCCGGCCGTGCTGATGGGCGGCGTGGCAGGCGCCCGCTCGCATTCCGGTCCTTGCCGCGAGGCTGCGGTGGAGATCCAGAGCTCCGTGCCCTGGATCGGTTTCCCGGTCGGCTATGCCGTCTCGGGCATTCTGCTCACCGTGTTCGGTTACTTCGCAATGCTTCTGGCTCAATAGGCGAGCCAAACTCAGGGGAAAGTCATGAAGAAACTGGTTGCTGTTGCTGCTCTGGTCCTCGGTGTCGCCGGCTTCAGCGCGCCCTCGCGCGCCGAGACCGGCGACGTCGTCGTGGTCTTCACCAAGGGCGGCTTCATCGTCGGGGTGGGAGGCGGAGAGGGCGTGCTGCGCCTGCGCGGCAAGACGTATCCGTTCACCGTATCGGGCATGAGCGTCGGTCTGACCGTGGGTGCATCGACGACCAAGTTCGTCGGGCGGGCCCTGAACTTGCGCGGCCCGGCATCGCTCGAAGGCTCTTACGCGGTGGGCGGCGCCGGCGGTGCGGTTGCGGCCGGTGCAGGAGCGGTGCAGCTGCAGAACGCCAACGGCGTGATCCTGCAGCTCAGCGGGCCGAAGGTCGGCGCCGAAGTGTCGGCAGCCGTCGGCGGGGTCACGATCCGGCTGAAATAGGTTTATCGTTGAAAATGAAACAGGCCGCGCAGGGCGCGGCCTGTTTCGTGTTCGACTGGATCCTCGTTCAGTATCGCTCCTCGACGAACTTCATCCCGCGCAGGCTGGCCTGGTCGTTGTAGCGTCCCTTGTCGGAGCGCGGCGGCAGCTTGACCTTGTCTTTCCTGATCCGCTTGTATGGGATCGAATCCAGCAGATGCGCGATGCAATTGAGCCGGGCCCGCCGCTTGTCGTCGGAGCGGACGATGGTCCAGGGCGCATGCCTGGAGCTCGTTGCCTCGAACATCAGATCGCGTGCCTTGGAATAATCGTACCAGCGGCTGTAGGACTCGGTGTCCATCGGGCTCAGCTTCCATTGCCGCAAGGGATCGTCGATCCTGGCCCGAAACCGCCGCTCCTGCTCCTCCATCCCGACCTCGAGCCAGATCTTGATCAGGATGATCCCGCTCTCGACGAGATGCTTCTCCATCTGCGGGCATAGCGCGAGGAACCGCTTGTGGTCCTCGGATGAGCAGAAGCCCATGACATATTCCACGCCGGCCCGGTTGTACCAGCTTCGGTCGAAGATCACGACCTCGCCGCCGGCCGGGAAATGCTGCATGTAACGCTGGATGAAGAGCTGCGACTTCTCACGGTCGGACGGCGCGGGAAGCGCGACCACCCGGAACACGCGCGGACTGACCTTCTCGGTGATCGCCTTGATCGTGCCGCCCTTGCCCGCGGCGTCGCGGCCTTCGAAGAACACCACGACGCGCAGCTTCTTCTCCTTCACCCAGTCCTGGAGATGACAGAGCTGCACCTGGAGCTTCTCCAGCTCCTTTTCGTAGGTCTTGCGCTTCATCCGCGCGCCGGCTTCGTCCTTCGCCATGCCCTGCCTTTCGCTATGCCCAATCAAGTCCGGCAAAAGGAATGATCAATCGCCCCAGGAAATCGTGACGCCGATGTCGCCGGGCATACCGCCAGGAAAATCGATGATCTGGTAACTGATGCGATAGCCGCGCGGCTTCAGATAATCGGTCCAGAGCTGGAAGATCTCCTTCGGGATACCGGTCAGCGTGTTCTCCCAGCCCGGTTCCTGCTGGTTGATGGCGCGACCCTTGTCGGTGCACAGCGTGTTGGGAAAGCGATACACCTGCACCTCGGTCAGCCCGTTTCGCACTGCACGCTGGATGATGGTGGCGGCAAGCTGGATCTTCTCTTCCTCGGTCTTGCCGGAAGGTTTGCTCAGCCGCTCGATCAAGGCGCGCTTTTCGTCCTCCGCCGCGGCGGCGAGCCGGGCATACTGCTCCGCCTTTTCGGCCTCCTTCAGGGCGGCTTCCTTGCGGATTTGCATGGCATTGGGGATCAGGGCGTCGAGATTGGCGGACATTGCCGATGTCTCCTGCTGCTCGGTTTTCACTGCTTGAGCAAGGCTAGGTCGGACGGACTCAATTCTGTTGATTCAAATCAAGCAAAGCGGAGCCGCGATCCCCAATCTGCTATAAGGACCGCAGCAGCGTGTCCCTGATCTGGAGAGCAAGTTGAGCGAACAGCTTCATCCGATGGCACCACACCATCTGCCCTTCTACATCATCGCGCCAGGGCAAACCGACGTGCTGATGATCGTGACGGGCATCATCCTGATCGGGGCCGTTTTCGGGGTAGGGCTGTTGTACTGGCATTTGCACAGCCTGCCCGAGCGCATGGCGCACAAGACCCAGAAGCTGCAGTTCGAGATCGTCGCCGTGCTGGGACTTCTCGCGCTGTTCACACACGAGCATTTGTACTGGATCGCGGCCCTGGTGCTCGCCCTGATCGAGCTGCCGGACTTCGGAACGCCGCTGCGCAGCATCGCCGGATCGGTGGAGAGGATCGCAGATAGCACGTCACAAGTTGGTGTGAGCGAGGCGCCTCAGCCGGACACGGCAGCTGCTCCGGCAGCGGTCAGCCGGGAGGATCAGATCGTGGA
Source organism: Bradyrhizobium sp. WBOS08 (assembly GCF_024585125.1). NCBI lineage: Bacteria > Pseudomonadati > Pseudomonadota > Alphaproteobacteria > Hyphomicrobiales > Nitrobacteraceae > Bradyrhizobium > Bradyrhizobium sp. WBOS08. The sequence goes on from NZ_CP028988.1 coordinate 4,376,369, forward strand.
TACCGAGCAGAAGGTGCGCAGTCATGCTTGAGCTCATCATCTGCTCGCTCCTGACCATTCTTCCTGACTACCTCTATCGGCGCTTCGTCCAAGGCAAGCGGTTCGGTAAGGAGATCACGCTCTTCTCCGTTTGGTACGAGCTGCGCTGGGGCATCACCGGCTGCCTGATGCTGACCGTGGCGCTGATCACCAGCGTTTTCTTTTTCCATCCGGCGACGTCCAACGCGGCATTGCTGTTCCGGACCGTCCCGATCCTGCCCGAGGGATCGGGCCGTGTCGCCGAGGTCAATGTCGGCTATAGCCAGGCCGTGAAGAAGGGCGAGGTCCTCTTCAGACTGGACAATTCGAAGCAGACGGCCGCGCTCGAGACGGCCAAGCGCAAGGTCGCCGAGATCGATGCTTCCATGGCGTCCGCGAGGTCCGATGTCGTCAAGGCCGAGGCGCAGATTCAGGAAGCCCGGGCCAGCTATCAGCAGGCCAAGGACGAGCTCGAAGTCAAGACGGAGCTGCAGCGTCGCAATCCCGGCATCGTGCCGCAGCGCGACATCGAGAAGCTTCAGGTCGTGGTTGACCAGCGTCAGGCCGGCATAGACGCAGCCGCCGCTGCCAAGGAATCGGCAGCCTTGCAGGTGTCGACGCTGTTGCCGGCGCAAAAGGCCAGCGCGGAAGCCTCGCTCGCGGAGGCGCAGGTCGATCTGGACAAGACCTTCGTCCGTGCCGGCGTCGACGGACGTGTCGAGCAGTTTCTCGTTCGCACCGGCGACGTCGTCAATCAGCTGATGCGGCCCGCCGGAATCTTGATTCCGGAAGGCGCCGGCCGGGAGCGGTTGCAGGCCGGATTCGGCCAGATTGAAGCAGGCGTGATGAAGGAGGGCATGGTCGCGGAGGCAACCTGCATCTCAAGGCCATGGGCTGTCATTCCCCTGGTCGTGACTGCGGTCCAGGACTACATCGCAGCCGGCCAGTTTCGCAGCGGCGAACAGCTCATCGAGGCTCAGAACCTCGCCAAGCCGGGTACGATCCTGGTATTCCTCGAACCGCTTTACAAGGGCGGCCTCGACGGCGTGACCGCCGGCAGCACCTGCATCGTGAACGCGTACACCAGCAATCACGACGAGATCGTCGACCCCAAGACGTCGACCGGCAGGCGGATCGCTCTCCATGCCATCGACGCGATCGGATTCGTCCATGCGCTACTGTTGCGGATCCAGGCGCTGCTGCTGCCGTTCAAGACCCTGATCTTCAGCGGTGGACACTAGAATGCAGCGATGGACAGGGTATTGAATCTGCCCGTCCGCAGAGAAATTGCTCTATGATTACTCGATGAGAATGGCCCATCAGCATCCGCGTTGGCCGGATCTCACGCGCTTGGAATTATCCCGCGTGCAGCGACGTGCGTGGGCTGGCGCGATTGTCCTGTTGGTCTCCTGCCTCGCCTTTGGTTCAGCTTGTCTCGCGGACAATGCGAAGAAGATCGTCATCCTTCATTCATTCGGGCGCGATTTCAGGCCATGGGGGCAATATGCGAAGACAATTCGCGAGCAATTGGGCCGGCTATCTCCGTGGCAGCTGGACATTCAAGATCATTCCCTGGTTTCAGCGCGGTCGAGCAATGAAAATCCCGAGCCCGCCTTCATCGCGTATTTGAAGGAGTTGAATACCATACATCCCCCCGATCTGATTATTTCCATCGGGGCTCCGGCAGCAAATTTCGTCCAGCGAAACCGCAAGGCGTTGTTCCACGACACACCGATGGTGCTGACGGCCGTCGAACGTCGACGCGTGGATTCCGCGAGCTTATCCTCTGAAGACACGGTTGTTGCCGTCGCACACGACTTCCGGCGATCTTTCGAGACGATCGTCGAGCTCCTGCCCGCAACGAAAAGAATCGTCGTGATAAATGGTGCGTCACCAAACGAAAGCGTCTGGCGCGCCGAAATCCAGAAGGATGCAGATCTATTCAGCGGCAGGCTTGATTTCATCTGGTATGACGGACTGGCGTTTGACGCAATTCTGAAGAATTGCGCATCGCTGCCGCCCGATACGGCGATCTTCTGGCATCTCATGAACGTCGATGCGGCGGGTGTCGCTTACGAAGGCGACCGGGCGCTTCAGGCACTCTATCGGGTGGCAAATGCTCCGATCTTTTCCTACGACGATGGCTTCTTTGGAGAGGAGATCGTCGGCGGTCCCATGTACTCGGTCGAGGAGATCAGCCGGCTGACTGCGGCCGTTGCCGTGCGGATCCTTGGGGGCGAGAAGCCTGCCGATGTGAGGCCCCCCGCTGTCAGATACGCTGCGCCAAAGTTCGACTGGCGCGAACTGCAACGCTGGGACATCAGCGAGCAGAATCTGCCTGCAGGCAGCCAAATCATGTTTCGGCAGCCGGCGCTCTGGGAAGCTTATCGCTGGCAGCTTGCCACGGTCGCGGCGATTATCCTGATCCAGGCCGGCCTCATCAGCGGCTTGCTGCATGAGCGGCGCCGCCGGCGGCTGGCGGAGGTCGAATCGCGGCAGCGCCTTGCCGAACTCGCCCACCTCAACCGCTACTCGGCGGTCGGCGAGCTCACGGCGTCGATCGCCCATGAGCTGAACCAACCGCTCGGCTCCATTCTGACCAACGCGGAAACGGCGGAGCTGATGTTGAGACGCGGCTCGCCCGATCTTGTCGAGATCGGCGAAATCCTCGCCGATATCAGGCGCGACGACCAGCGCGCCAGCGAAGTGATCCGTCGCTTGCGCAGCATGCTGAGGAAAGCGCCGTTCGAGCTCAGGGATATCGAGCTGAGCCAGGCCGTGCGAGAGGTGATGGGGTTTGTCCGTGACCTTGCAGCAGGGCGCTATATCGAGCTGAGCTTTTATTCGCCGACCGACACTGAACTGCACGTCAAGGGCGATCCCATTCAGCTGCAGCAGGTGGTGCTCAATCTCATCCTCAATGCGCTGGATGCCATTTCAGAGGTTCAGACAGGCAAGCGCGAGGTCAGTGTGATCATGGCCCGCGTCGGCAACTTTGCGGAAATTCGCGTTGGCGACACGGGACCAGGTATCGCAGTTGCCGATCTCAAGAGTATTTTTGATCCGTTTTTCAGCACCAAGCCGGATGGCATGGGCATGGGACTGGCGATCGTCCGCACGATCGTCGAGGCCCACCACGGCACGATTTCCGCGGAAAACCAGCCGTTCGGCGGTGCGCTGTTGACCGTTCGCCTCCCGCTCGCGAGCTAGGATCCCGCATTGCAGCAGACAACACGCGCGTTTCGTTGATTTTTGTCAATGAACGTCGCGCTCTCGATCTCATGGTCTCGGCTGGATTGAGAGGGAGGATGCGATGATCCGCTGCGGCAAGACGTTGATGGCGCTTGCGCTGTTGCTGGGCACGCCGGTTTGCGTGTCCGCCCAGACGACCGACAAGCCGGTCGCGGCCGCCCCGCAGGCGCAGTCGGCGAATCCGGCCGCGCCGACGGCCGAGCTTTTGAAGCCCGAACAGCTGGAGGCTCTGGTCGCGCCGATCGCGCTCTACCCGGACGAACTGCTTGCCAACGTGCTGGCGGCCTCGACCTACCCGCTGGAGATCGTGCAGGCCGACCGCTGGCTGAAGGAGCGCAAGAGCCTCAAGGGCGATGCGCTGAAGACGGAGGTGGACAAGCAGGGCTGGGACGACAGCGTCAAGGCGCTGGCCAGCACCGCGGACGTCCTCACCATGATGAGCGATCAGCTCGACTGGACCAAGAAGCTCGGCGATGCCTTTCTGGCGCAGCAGCCCGACGTGATGGATGCGATCCAGCGCCTTCGCACGAAGGCTTACGACAACAAGAAGCTGGTGACCACCAAGCAGCAGAAGGTCAGCGTCCAGTCTCAGGAAGGCAAGCAGGTCGTCGTGATCCAGCAGGCCGATCCTGCAGCGATGTACGTGCCGTATTACGATCCGGCCACTGTCTATGGCAGCTGGCCCTATGCGGAGTACCCGCCATATTATTGGGGCTACCCATCCTATATCGGTGCCGGCGTGGTTGCGGCGGGCCTCGCCTTCGGCACGGCCTGGGCGATCGGACGCTGGGGCAATTACTGGGGCGGCGGCTGCAACTGGGGCAACCGCAACGTCTACGTCAATCACCGTACCACGAATATCGGCAACGGCTGGCAGCACAATCCCGCGCATCGGCAAGGGGTGCGCTACAGCAACACCAACGTTCAGCAGCGCTTCGGCAACAACAACCTGAAGGCGGGCGTATCGGACCGGATGGACTTCCGCGGCCGTGACGGCAGCCAGGTGCTGCGTCCCAATCAAGGTGCGGGAGACCGGGCGGGGGATCGCGCAGGCGACCGCGCTGGCGATCGTGGCGGACCGGGTGATCGCGCCGGCGACCGGGCAGGAGATCGTGCAGGAGATCGTGCAGGCGATCGTGGCGATCGCGGAGGCGACCGTGCTGGTGCCGGGGATCGCGCCAAGGGTGGCGCCAAGGGCGGCGCAAAGGGTGGCGGCGACCGGTCCAAGGCTGCTGCCAAAGGCGGCGGCGACCGCGCCAAGGCCGCGGACCGCGGCGGCGGTGCAGCGAACCGCGGCGGTGGCGGCAGTCGCGGCGGCGCGATGAACGTTTCATCCGGCCGATCGGCGGCCGCCGCATCGGCGCGCGGACGGTCCAGCATGGCGAGCATGCCCCGTGGCGGTGGCGGCGGTCCTAGCATGGCGGGCCGTGGTGGCGGAGGCGGAATGGCGATGCGTGGTGGTGGCGGCGGCCGTGGAGGCGGCGGCGGTGGCGGCCGGCGCTCCGACCTCGCGTTGAAGCACGATATCGTCCTGCTCGGGCACCTCGCCAACGGCATCGGCTACTATCGCTTCAGCTATATCGGCAGCGACAAGGCCTATGTCGGTGTGATGGCGCAGGAGGTCGCGCAGCTGAGGCCTGACGCCGTCACGCGGGGCAGCGACGGTTACCTGCGGGTCTACTATGACAAGCTCGGCCTGACATTCCGCACCTATCGCGGTTGGCTCGCCGGCGGCGCGAAGCTTCCTGCGGAGGTGATGCCATGATCGGCCTGAAATCTTTCCGATGTGCGGTGTTGCCGGGCATGATTGCGCTTGCGCTTCTTGGCTCTGCGGCTCAGGCGCAGCAATCCTACAAGACACCCGAGCACGCAGCCGCAGCGCTCGCGGCCGCAGTCAAGAGCGGCCCTCGAGACATCCTGAAAGTGCTCGGCAGCGCGGCAGGCGACATCGTCTTCTCCGGCGACGAGATCGCCGACAACGATATCCGCCAGCGTTTCACCTCGATATATGACGCCAAGCACGGCATCAAGGCTGAGGGCAATAAGAGCGCGACACTCATCTTGGGACCCGACGATTTTCCGTTCCCGATCCCGCTCGTCAACACCAAGGCTGGCTGGGAATTCGATACCGACGAGGGACGCATCGAGGTGCTTCGCCGTCGCATTGGACGTAACGAGCTCGACGCAATCCAGACCGCGCTCGCCTTCGTCGACGCGCAGAACGAATATGCCGACAAGGACCGCGGCGAGGGCGTCGGCGTCTACGCGCAGCGCATCATGTCTTCGCCCGGCAAGAAGGACGGCCTGTTCTGGCGCGACGACAGCGACCCGAGCCCGCTCGGAGCACTGGCCGCGCAGTCCTCGAGGGAGGGCTACAAAGCCGGCGAGGGCATGACGCCCTATCACGGCTATTACTTCCGCATCCTCAAGGCGCAGGGACCAGATGCCCCCGGCGGCGCCATGAACTACGTCGTCAAAGGCAAGATGATCGGCGGCTTCGGGCTGATCGCCTGGCCGGCCGAGTACGGAAATTCCGGCGTGATGACCTTCCTGGTCAATCATGCCGGCGTGGTCTACCAGAAGGATCTCGGCACACGCACCGACTTCGTGGCCAAACGCCTGACGCTGTTTGATCCCGACCAGACCTGGAAGAAGGTCGATGCCGCGAAGCCGTGAGATGACCAGCGCGATGCTGCGCTCGATCGGCCGCCTTGTCGCGATCGTGCTGCTCGCTGTCACGGTTCCGGCCGCTCCCTCGCTTGCGCAAGCCGCCGGCCATGTCCGGGTCAAGATCGTGAAGGCGGGCCTGCTGGTGGGCGGCGGTGCCGGCAATGGCGTGTTGACCTATCGCGGCCGCAGCTATCCCTTCCGCGTCACCGGCATAAGCCTCGGCATCACCGCCGGCGCGACAGCCGGCCGGCTGGAAGGCTGGGCCTCCGGCATCAGAGACGTCCGCGACTTCGCGGGCACCTATAGTTCGGTTGGCGGTGGTGGGGCTCTCGTCGGCGGTGTGGGTGGTGTCCACCTGCGAAACGACAACGGCGTCGTGATGATCTTGCAAGGCCCCAAGGCGGGGTTGGAGATGGCCGCCAACCTCAGTGCGATTGTGATTTCGCTGAAGTGAGCGACCGTCTACTGGCTGAGTGATCGCGCTTGCTCCGTGCCGCCGAGCGCCGCTTCCGTAGAGTTGCAGCGAAAGGCTGCTTTCGATCCGCTTGGTGCCGGCCGGCAGCCTGCGCTGCGCGTCGATCCCTTCATCGCGAGGCCTTGAGGACTGCAGAGGAGCAATCGATGGCCTTACGGGTAATCTGTCGCGGCTTGGTGTTCGAAGTGGGGAGCCGCTCCAATCATTGATCGCGTCCAAGGCGGCCCGCATGGCTCTGCTCGCACCGGACAAGCTGCTGGTCGATTTCGGGTTGCGCCGAGCCCACGGTGCCGAAGCGGGCCTTCTGGCTGCCCGGGCCAGCTATATCGCGGGCTTTGCCGGAACTGCCACCGTTCTCGCGGAAAAATGCTTCGAGATTCCCGCCTACGGCACGATGGCACACGCGTTCATCCAGGCGTTCGACGACGAGACGGCCGCTTTCGAAGCGTTTGCACGGGCGCGGCCGAAGGACCTCGTGCTGTTGATTGACACATACGACACCGAGGCGGCGGCCAGGAAGGTCGTGACATTGGCCCCGCGACTGCGGGCACTCGGAATAGAGATCCGCGCCGTGCGGATCGACAGCGGGGACCTGGTGGCGCTCTCGAAAAGCGTGCGGCGGATCCTTGACGAGGGCGGCCTGAAGGACGTGACCATCTTCGTCAGCGGTGGCATTGAGGAGGAAACGTTGTTGTCCTTTGCCCGCGAGGCGGCCCCGATCGATGGCATCGGGATCGGCACGAGCCTGGCAACGTCGTCCGATGTGCCGGCTCTCGATTGTGCCTATAAGCTGCAGGAATATGCGGGCGTGGCGCGGCGGAAGCGTTCGTCCGGCAAGGCGACATGGCCCGGTCGCAAGCAGGTGTGGCGCCGTTACGATGCCGACGGCCGTATGGCGCTGGACGTGCTGTCGACAAAGGACGACGTTCAGGAAGGGGAGACCCTGATCGTCCCTGTTCTGCAAGCGGGGCGCCTGGTCGCGCATCGGCCATCGCTCCAGGATATCCGCGCCTACGCCCGGACGCAGTTGCAGCGATTGCCGAGGGGCTTTGCAAGCCTTCGAAGCGGCTTGTCCTATCCGGTCCAGTTGGCGGCCCCGCTTCAGCAATTGGCAGCCGCTGTCGATCTGAGAGCCAGGTAGGCCTCTGCCGCAGATCCTTCTGATCTGCGTCCAGGCGAAACGTCCAGGGTGCAAGGACATCTTGATCTTGCGCAACGGCGAGGTTTGACCACGCCTATCGTGCCTGCCAGCCCAGGACTCCAAGCATGAAGCGTGTAGAATTCACGCTGGCTGAATTGCCGAAGGTTGGACGAGCTTGCCGAGGGCGCGGTTCTCCAGCTTGGCCGTCGCGACTATGAACGGCTATTTGGCCTGAATGACGTTGCTCTCGGCCGACTGCGCAATTCTTCAAGAATCCGGTTCGCCTGTTGGTCCTGCGTATTGACCCGGCCGTCGAGGCTATCAACGGTGTAAGACGACGTGCCCAGGATCCCCGTCAGTGCCGCCGACGGCAGTCTGCGGGCTGGACGATCGATCGACGGATCAATAACGTAATCCGGCATGTATTGATTTGGATCGATAAAGCTTACAAAAACAAGGTCTTGATTGTGACTGCGATTGCTGTCGTCGGCATTGGCTGCAGACTTCCGGGACATATCAACTCCCCGGACGCCTTGTGGGGGGCGCTCCTGGCTGGCGCCGACCTCGTTGGGGAGATTCCGCCGCAGCGCTGGAATGCCGACGATGACTACGAGCCCGTCGCAGGCGTGGCGGGCCGCTCGGTTTCGCGCTGGGGCGCGTTCCTCGACGACCCCTCGGGCTTCGATCATCGCTTTTTCGGCATCGGCGAACCCGAGGCTCTCGCCATGGACCCGCAGCACCGGCTGTTGCTCGAGGTCACCTGGGAGGCCGCCGAACATTCCGGCCGCGATCCGCGCCGCCTGTTCGGGACCGATGCCGGTGTGTTCTTCGGCCTGTCGCATCAGGACTACATGCAGGTCACGCGTGACGCAGGTGCAATGGGCCTCGCCTACGCTTTCACGGGAACGCCATTCAGCATGGCGTCGGGACGGGTCGCCCATGCAATGGGGCTCACGGGTCCTGCCATCAGCATGGACACGGCCTGCTCGTCCAGTCTCGTCGCCGTGCACGCGGCGCGGCGCAGCCTGCTCGCGCGCGAGTGCAACGTCGCGTTTGCCGGCGGGGCCATGTTGATGTTCTCGCCCACGACATTCGCCTCGGCGTCAGGGCTCGGCATGCTGTCGCCGACAGGGCGATGTCATGCGTTCGACGCGCGCGCCGACGGCTTCGTGCGCGCCGAAGGCTGTGGGGTGGTGATGCTCAAGCTATTGAGCGACGCCCTGTGCGATGGCGATCGCGTGCTCGCGGTCATCCGCGGCAGCGCCGTCAACCAGGACGGACGCACGCACAACATCCTGGCGCCTTCCCGCGCGGCCCAGATCGCGGTGATCGATCGCGCGCTTGCCGAGGCGCAGGTTGATCCTTCATCCGTCGGCATGATCGAGGCGCACGGCACCGGCACGCCGGTGGGCGATACCGAGGAGTACCAAAGTCTCTCATCGCGCTATGGACGACAGTCGCCCTGCGCCCTGGGCTCGCTCAAGAGCAACCTTGGCCATGCGGAATCGGCGGCGGGCGTCCTGGGTCTGATCAAGGCGACGCTCGCGCTTTCACATGGCGTCGTGCCGCGATCCCTTCACTTCCATCAGCTGCCTGCGCATCTCCGGCCGATCGAGACGCGGCTCTTCGTCCCGACGGACACCGCGCCATGGCCCTCGACCGGCGCTGACGGACTCCGCCGCGCGGCCGTATCGTCCTACGGAATGTCCGGCACGAATGCCCACGTCGTGCTCGAGCAGGCACCTCACGCGCCAGCTTCGTCTTTTTCGCCTGAAGCCGCCGGAGCACACGAGCAGCCGTGGTTGTTTCCGATCTCTTCGACCTCGCCGGAAGCGCTTCGCGTTTCGGCCGGGCGGCTTGCCGCTTGGCTGGATGCGAGTGGCGGCCGTCATCGCCCCAATGACGTCGCGCGGACTCTCGCGTGCGGGCGCGGGCACCGGCCGGTCCGGCACGCGCTCATTGCGACAACGCTCGCCGATCTGACAGCGCAATTGCGCGGGCTCGCGGTCGATCAGTCCGTCGATGCAGATTGGCCCGACCATGATGGAAGCGGTCCCGTCTTCGTGTTCTCCGGACAGGGCTCGCAGTGGGACTCGATGGGCGCGGCGCTGATCGACATCGACTCGGTCTTCGCCGGAATGGTTGGCGCCATCGAACCTCTGATACAGACCCTCTGTGGCTTCTCGGTGACCGATGCCTTGCGTCGACCCGCGCAACTCGGCGGCATCGAACGGATCCAGCCCGCCATTTTCACCATCCAGGTCGCGTTGGCGGCGTCCTTGAAGGCCAAGGGCGTGGTGCCATCGGCGGTGATCGGCCATTCGATGGGCGAAGCGTCGGCGGCAGTCGTGGCCGGCGCACTCTCGCTCGAAGACGGCGTGCGGGTGATCTGTCATCGCGCCATGCTGTGCCAAACGCTCGCTGGATCCGGTGCCATGGCCGTGGTCGGGATGACGCCGGCCGCGGTTCGCGAAGATCTCGCGCGCCGGCGGATCGACGACGTCGAGATCGCCGTACTGGCCGCGCCGGCCTCGACGGTGGTGGGGGGCGCTGCCGCAGCCGTGCAGCGCCTCGTCGCTGCCTGGCAGGCCGAGGGCCGCTACGCCCGCGAGGTCGCTGTCGATGTGGCCTCGCATACGTCGCAAGTGGAGCCGATCCTCGCGCAGCTGTCGGAGCGCCTTGCGGGGGTGACAGCGCACAGACCGCACACACCGATGTACAGCACCGTGCTGTTCGATCCGCGCGAGACCCCCGTTTGCGATGGCGCTTACTGGATCGACAACCTTCGGCAATCGGTCCGCTTCCGTCCGGCCGTGCAGGCGGCGCTCGAAGACGGGCACCGCGTATTCGTCGAGCTCTCGCCACATCCCATCGTGTCCCACGCGGTGTTGGAGAATGCTTCCGCAACGGACTTCGCCGTCCGCGCGCTTGCATCGATGACTCGCGGCGAGCCCGTGCACAACGGGCTTCTGGACCTGGTCGGCGCCATCTATGTCGCCGGGGCGGAGATCGATTTCAATGTCCTTTATCCCGATGGCCAGCTGCTTGACGTCCCGTTGCCAGCCTGGACGCACTATCCCCTGTTCCTTGCGCCGGCGACGCCGGCCGCAGGTCCGCATCACCTGCCGTCAACGCATCCGCTGTTGAACGTCCACCGCGTCCTGCACGAAGAGCCGGAGCGTCACGTCTGGGCTTGCGAGCTTGGCCTCGATGCCTATCCCTGGCTTGCGGACCACCGCGTGAATGCAACGCCGCTTTTCCCGGGCGCTGCCTTCTGTGAAATGGCGCTCGCCGCCGCGCGCACGGTCCTCGGCACGTCGCTCGTCGAGGTTCAGACCGTCACATTCGACCACGCGTTGCGGTTGGAGCCATCGATGCCGATCGTCTGCACGGCAGTGCCGTGCCGAGCGGGCGAGCTGAATTTCAGGCTCGAGAGCCAGGCGGAGAGCGAAGCGCGGGTCCATGCAAGCGCCCGGCTTGCTGGCGCTACCTCTGCAAAGCAGCCGGCCACGTACGACGTAGCCGCGCTGCGCGCCGCTCACGGGACGCCCGTCGCCGTGGACGAGGTGTGGCGGTGGTTCGACTCGCAGGGCATCCAGTACGGCCCGTCATTTCGCGCACTGGCCCCGGACTTGGCGTTGTCCGCCGACGGCGCGTCGCTCTTTGCGGATCTTCGGCTCCCGACCTCGTTCCGAACAAGCGCGCGCGGCTACACCGTGCATCCCGTGCTGCTTGATGCGTGCTTCCAGACCGTCGGGGCATTCGCCCGGGTGGTTTCGGAGACAAACGGGCGCTTGCTGCTGCCGCTCTCGGTGCGAAGCCTCCGGCTCCACCGCACGGACGCCGACGCCGCCCATTGCATGACCCGCCTGGTCGCGGTCGACGCCCTGCACGCCGAGGTGGACATCGATCTGCTCGACGCCGGCGGTCGCGTGCTGCTCAGTGTCGAGGGATTGGCAATGGGGAGCGGCGCGGCCGAACAGCATGCCGACGCCGTCGCCTGCAACTCGCGCCTGCTCGACGTCACCTGGCAATCATGGGACATCCCTCGTGCCACGGTCAGGCCGGAGGATGGTGCCTGGTTGCTGCTTTATGCCGATGATGCGGGACACCGCTTGATGTTGGACTTGGAACGAGGCCTGCACGCGCAAGGGTTCAAGGCTGGCATCCTCAGCGGCGCCGGAGCGGGGAAGGGGGGCGCATGGCGCGGGCAGATCGAAGATGCTCTGCATCAGCATTGCCCCGGCGCTGTGGTGGTGGTCTTGCCACGCGGCAATGAGCCGGCAAGCCCTGACGTATCCCGGGCGAACATAAGCAGCCTGATCCACGTGGCCGACGCCTTGCGGCAATGCGAGCGGCGGCCCCGCCTGTTCGTCGTCACATGTATGGCTCAACGCGTCCTGCCGGACGATACCGTTCAGCTCGCGCATGCCGGTGTGCGTGGCTGGCTGCGAGCAATCGGTGCCGAGCTTCCCGTCCTCCATCCCACCCAGATCGACGTGAACCCGCAGGCGGACGTGTCATTGCTTCGCGCTCAGCTGCTGAGCGGCTCGGACGAAGACGAAACGGCGCTGCGCGGAGGAAGCGCGTATGTCGCACGACTGCACCGAAGCCCGCTCAGTCACGCCGATCGGCGCATGGTGGACCGCGACGCGGCCCGCGATGGTCTTCGCCTCGAGATCCGCGTGCCCGGAGACCTTGAGAGCCTGGAGACGGCCGCCTTTGAGAGGCGTGCGCCGGGCGACGGTGAGGTGGAGGTCGTCGTTCATGCCACGAGCGTCAATTTCGCGGATGTGCTCGTCGCCCTTGGCCGCTATCCCTCACTTGATGGCCGTGCGCAGGGGCTTGGTCTGGACTTCGCCGGCATCGTCACAGCCGTCGGGCCTGGCGTTTCGGCATTTCGCGTCGGCGACCGCGTGGCTGGGCTGTGCGACGGGGGCGCCTGGGGCACGTATTTGACTTGCGATGCACGCCTGCTGGTCGCAATACCCCGCACGCTCACGGATGCCGAAGCGGCCGCCGTTCTCACGACAAGTGCCACGGCCATGTATGGCCTCGAAAATCTGGCCCGGATCGGGCCCGGCGACAAGGTGCTCATTCACTCGGCGACCGGCGGCGTCGGCCAGGCGGCTGTCGCCATGGCCCGCGCGGCTGGCGCAGAGATATTTGCAACAGCGGGCTCCGAGGCGCGGCGAGAGATGCTGCGCGCCGGCGGCATCTGCCACGTGTACGATTCTCGAACCGCGGCATTCGCCGAGCAGATCCGGCAGGACACCGCAGGTTACGGCGTGGACGTCGTTCTCAACTCGCTCACGGGCGCGGCCCAGCGCGCCGGTCTGGAACTCCTCGCGGCTGGCGGGCGGTTCGTCGAGATCGGCAAGAAGGACATCTATGGGGGCACGTGGCTGGAACTGTCGCCGTTCAAGCGTAACCTCTCGTTCTTCGCCGTCGATCTTGCGCAGATGTGTATCACTGCTCCGGCCCGCGTGCAGGCACTGCTCGCGCGAGTCATGCGTCTTGTCGGGGAGGAGCGGCTGCCCCTGCCTGATATCGCGACCTATTCTCTCGACGATGCGGCTGACGCCATTCGCATTGTTGGCGGCGCAGGTCACACCGGAAAGCTCGTGCTCACCGTTCCAACGACCGGCCATGTCCGCGTGCCGGCGGCGCCGGAGCGGTTCATACCGTTCAGACCCGATGGTGCATACATCGTCACCGGCGGCCTTGGCGGGCTCGGCCTGTTCCTCGCTGATGCGATGTCCGCAGCCGGAGCCGGTCGCATCATCCTCAACGCGCGCGCCAAGCCCACCGACGCGGCGACGGGCGTGCTGAGCGCGATGAAAGCACGGGGCACCGACGTTGAGGTGATAAGTGCCGATATCGCGGAGCCATCGACCGCACGGCGCGTTGTCGGAGCAGCCACGGCGACCGGCCTGCCGCTGCGAGGTGTCCTTCACGCTGCAGCCGTCGTCGAGGACGGCATCCTCCCCTCCGTGACAGACGAGAAGCTGCATCGAAACTGGGCTCCCAAGGTCGGAGGCGCCTGGCATTTGCATGCGGCGACGCTGAAGCAGCAACTCGACTGGTTTTGCTGTTTCTCCTCGATTGCGGCGCTGTTCGGTTCGCCCGGTCAGTCGGCCTACGCCGCCGCCAACGGGTGGCTCGACACATTCACGCAATGGCGGCGCGCCCAGGGGCTGCCGTCTTCGGCGATCGCCTGGGCGGCGTGGGCGGATATTGGCGCCGGTGCGCATCTTTCGGCCCGCGGCGATACGCGAATGATCGAGCCACGCGACGGTGCTTACGCATTCGAGACGCTGCTGCGGCACGACCGCGGGTATGCCGCATACACCCATCTCGACGGCGCCCCGTGGCTGACGTCGCTCGCCGCGCGTAGCCCGTTCGCGGCGGCGATGTCGCAGGCCGCAGAGGCAAAGGCCGAACCGGCGCGCCGCCTGCGCATCGAGTTGAGACGTGCGACGCCCGACGAGCGGCCGGCCCTGCTGCGGCGTCTGATCATCGAGCATCTCGGTGTCATCTTGCGCCGCACGGTAAATCCGGACCGCTCGTTCTTCGATTACGGCCTCGACTCGCTCGGGACGCTCCAGCTGCTGATTGCGCTCGAGGCCGACACCGGCATCCGGCTCCGTTCCGTGAGCGCGACGACCGTGCGCGCACTCGCCGACACGCTAAATGGCGCCATGCAGGAATTGCAGCCAGTCGGAGCAGATGCCCGTGACTGATCTGCGTCCCTTGCACGATTGGTCAGGGCCCCCGGCGGTGCTGACGCTCTGGCATCCGTCTGCTGCGTCGATGGAGAGTGCGAAGCGCGCGCCGGTGTCCCCCATATTGCCGAGCTACGAACAGGAGCAGCATCTTTACGCCTTCCGCGCCTGTGAGCTGCGGCACGAGGCGATGGCGCGGCTGCTCGTCGTCGTTTGGGACGAGCCCGGGCGGTGCGACCTCAGAGCCATGACGCATGTGGTGACTGCCCATGTGCGCAGGCACGACACCTATCACAGCTGGTTCGAAGAGCTTGGCGGAGCAATCGTACGGCACGTACTCGCGGACCCCGCGGCCATCCAGATGAAGCCTTCGACGCTGGGGGAGGCATGCGCGGAGGATTGGCAGAAGCATGTCATGGCAACTCCAGCACCGTTTGCATGGGACTGCTTCCGATTTGGCATTCTCCAGCGTGCGGGCGGGTTCACTTGCTTCGCAAGCATCGACCATCTGCACGCCGACGCGACCATCATAGCGTTCCTGATGACGGAGATCCGCTCGGCCTATCGCGCTGTGCTCGACGGCGAGAGGCCGCTTCAGCTGGGGTCGCCGGGAAGCTATCTGGACTACTGCAGCAGTCAGCGCCAGCGGGCGGCCGCGACAACGCTGGCGGATCCCGAGGTGAACCGATGGATCGCGTTCCTGCACCGCAACGGCGGGCGGATGCCCTCTTTCGCGCTGCCACTCGGTGTGCTGGAGGATCGCTATCACGCGGAGTACGTGCATGTGGACATCCTCGAAGACACCGTCATGGACGCATTCGAGTCCGCGTGCCATGCCGCCGGCGCGCGGGCGATCGGCGGTCTGCTGGCGTGCGCAGCGCTGACCGAACGGGAATTGGCTGGCCGCTCGCACTACAGTGTCGTCACGCCCACGACGACGCGAAGATCGCCAAAGGCTTTCAGGACGAGCGGTTGGTGCGTGGGAGTGGTGCCAATCGACTTCGACGTGCAACAACGAAGGTTTCCTGAACTTGCCTTCGCGGCCCAGCGCAACTTCGACGAACGGATGAGCTTGGCCGAGCTGCCGATCGAGCTCGTGCTGGAGTTGGCGGCGGGATTGCCGACGGTCGGGTCCGTTGCCTCAGGTGGCGTCATGCTGTCCTATATGGATGTGAACGTTCCTCCACTCAGCGCGCAGATTGCCCGCGAATGGCATCAGGCGAATGGGAGGGTCTACATCAACCAGGGCATCGCCGCGCAGGTTGCGATCTGGTTGTTCCGTACGCAACGTGGGCTCTCGCTCACGGCAGCCTATCCGGCCAACGAGACGGCTCGCGCATCGATGCATCGCTATGTCAAGGCATTTGCGGGCGCATGCCGCCGCGCCGCCGAGGCATTGCTGCCGACGTGCTCCGATGCCGGTCGCGAACGATGACGCATGCGACGGCGCAACCGGCGAACGTGTCGAGCATGACGCCGGCATTCCTGTCCTTCGCAGATCAGGCGATCTATCTCGCGCATGTCTCCCTCGGGCAGCACGCAGTCATTCAGTTGCTGTGGCGCTATCTGCGGCCGGTAGACGTCGACGCCTTGACGAGGTTTCGTGACAATCTTGCGCATGGTCATCTGGCGCGGCTGATCCGGCCGGCGCTGCTTCCGTTCGGACGGCACCAATGGGTCAGCGCGCCACCACCGTCGGCTGCTATGTCTGCCGTGACGGCGCCGCTTGACCCGGAGGCGATGCAGGTGTGGGCCGACGCGCAGGTGGAGCTTGCATTGGACCCCGTGCGCGGTCCGCCATGGACCTTGGCCTCCCAGGGCTTCACCGATGGCTCCACGGTGGTTTCGCTTGTCGTGTCGCACTGCATCGCAGACGGGTTGACGGTCGCAACGGCCGTGAGCGAGGCGGCGCGCGGAGAGCGGCGTGTTCCACTCTATCCGGGAGTCCGGACGGCGCAGCGCGCTGCGACAGCGCTGGGTGCCGAACTCCAGCGCATCGTGCGTGACGCGCCGGCGACATTTCGAGCGCTCGGCCAGCTGGCCCGAACGGCATCGACCTCGCTCGGCACGTCCAACACACCCGCCGCATCGCCGGTGGTGGCAACCGAAGATGACCGGACAGTCGTGTATCCGTCGGCCTTCCTGCGCGTGCCCACGTCGGTCTGGGACGCCAGGGCACGGAGCCGCGGTGCAAGCCGCCTCACGTTCCTTGCGGCGATCACCGCGAGGTTTGCCGAGGTGCTCGGTCGCATCCGCGATGATGAAGTGACCCTGTTGTTTCCCGTGAACCAGCGCAAAGGTCTGTCGCACACCGGCGGGAACGACGTCGCCCTCGCCACGTTCAAGGTGCGTGTCGACGAACCGCGCGGGCGCCTGCATGCGTTGCAGCGGCGCCTGCGGGCTGCGCTGCTGCGGACGAGACAGGAGCCCAATCGACTCGCCGCGCTGTTGCCCTTGGTGCCCTTTGTGCCGCAACGCGCATTTTCGGCTGCCAGCCATCTGGCGCTTGGCGCGCTCGCCGACCAGCCGGTCACGTGTTCGAACCTGGGCGACTTGCCCAAGGACATGCTCCAGATCGATGGCAGTGCGGCTGACCGCATGTGCTTTCGCGGCATCGACCGCGCGGTCGCGCGCCGCGCGATCGAGGCGCGTCAAGGCGTGGCGACGCTCTTCGCCGGCGTCATACCTGGATATATCGCCCTGAGCTTCGTTGCCTACCAGCCTGGCTTGATCACGGAGCCTCGGCATCTTCGTGCGCTCGTGGAAGGTCTCCTGGCCGATTACGAACTCGTTGGCGAGTTTTTTGATGCTTGAGACGAGCACGGCCGAGACCCCTGCACACACGCGTCACCGCCTCGCCTGGCTGGACCAACTGGCCTACGAACTGTTCCGGGTCACCGGCCGGAGCCAGTTGATGCAATGTCTCTGGCTCTATGATCGTGACGTGAACCACGCCGCGCTGGTGCAGACATATGAACGGCTCACGGCATTGTCCTTCAATCGGCTCATTGAGCCGTCACCTCTGCCTTGGGGCAGGCCACGTTGGGTGAAGCCGGCCGCAAGGTCCGTTCCGTTCGAGCAGAGCTCGGACCCGCTGCCACGATCGCAGCTGCTGCATTGGGCCAACCAGCACGCGCGTGCCCCGATCCATCCTGTCATCGGTCCCGCCGGGCGAATGGCCATCCAGCCATTCGACGATGGCAGCACAGCCGTGAGCATCGTCGGATCGCATTTGCTGCTCGATGGGATGGGAGCCTTGCGCGTCATCGCGTCTGCCGTGAACGGCACAGGCGTCCCGAATCCCTACTTGCCCAAAGGCGCCCGCGGGCGGCTGTCCGGGTGCCTGTCGGACGCTTGGCAGATTCTCGCCGACACTCCGCAGACGGTTGCCGCCCTCGCTCGGATCGCACACACGAACCGGCACAGGCTCGCCGCTCCCGCAAAGCGCCCGGCGCTTGCCGCCGTCGAGGCGGGTGACGACCCCTCAGCGATCGTGGAGCTTCCAGCTGTTGCGGTGACTGTCGATTCGCGGGCCTGGCTGGCGTGCGAGCAGCGGCTTGGTGGTGGCATGAGCACGCTGCTGCCGGGCTTCGTGGCGTCCTTGGCATCTAGCCTGGGCCGCCGCCGTTTCTCGGATGGCGCTGTCAGCCTGCTTGTCCCGAGAAGCCGAAGGCGGGGGCTGGCCGATGAACGAGCGCTGGCGATCGAATTCCACATGATGAACGTCGCGCCTGAAGGGCTGACCAAAAATCTGGAGCCCGTGAATGCCGCGAGGGCGCTGCTGCGCGGCGCGCGGAAAAGTCAGACGGATGTGCTGACTTCGTTGCTTCCGGCCATCGCCTGGATGCCCCGCACTGCGGCAAAGACGCTTGTGAACGGGTTGTTTGATTATTCTGATGAGCTGCCGGTGAGCTGTTCCGACCTTGGAATGCTGCCGGAAGGGCTCGCGCGCATCGACGGCGAACCGTGCCGGCACTTGCTGACACGAGCCGTCGATGTCAACGTCACACCCGAGGACCTGCAGCGTTCCCATGGACATCTCGTCGTCGTGGCCTCCCGCTACGACAAGAAAGTGTCTCTGTGCATCGAGGCCTGCCAGTTGCGGCCCGCGCCGACCACGGTCGACGAACTTCGCCAGTTGGTCTCTCGAGCGCTCACCGATTTTGGACTTGAGGCGGTCATAGACGCTTGATCCCGGCGGCGTGGCCGAGGCCGTTTATTGCATTGTATTCCGAATCAATGGGAGATGAACCCTTGATGGATAGTAGTTGCTTCGTGCGGCAAGCAGACAGGGGGCCTGAGGCTTGAGTTCTTCGTCTGCCGACAAACGGCTCGGACGGCGCGACGGGACCAGCGACTCAGATGCTGGGGCGGATGATGTCCTGTGCTATATGGATCAGGGCTCGTTCGTCGCATTGCGTGCGCTCGGACGCGGGCCTGTCGTGCAAGTCACCTGGTTATATCCTCGCGCTATCGATGAGGCCGCTGTGAGAGAGTTCGGCGAGCGCCTCTCAGGAGGATTGCTGGGACGTCTCCTGCAACGTTCACCGTTGCCATGGGGACGGCATCGCTGGGTAGCCAACCCTGTACCGGGCCCGGTGACGTGGTTCCACGACCCGCTGCCCCGCGAGCGTCTGCCCGAGCTGCGACGTCTGCTGCTTGATCTGCCCGTGGATCCCGAGCGCGGACCTGGCTGGCGCCTGGCAGTCCAGGCGCTGGAGGGCGGTGGCTGCGCGCTGACGATGCTGGTGTCGCACACGATCGCCGACATGCGTGCCGTAAGTCTGGCCATCGCCGACGCGGTGGCCGGTCGACCTCTCGACCACGGGTTTCCGGCCCCGTCATGGCGCTGGTCTCCGGTGATGCTGGCGCGCGACAGCGTCGAGAGCCTGCGTGCCCTGCCTGACGTCTGCTGCGCTCTGGCGGCTCTCGTGCGGCGGTCGCGTAAGGAGAGAGCGGGCTTGCCCGCTTCGAGCCCCCGCGTGAGAAGCCGCCTGGACCGCTTCGAGCCGGCCGTGGACGCGCCGCTCGTGCCGGTGGTCATGGACGCGGGAGCGTGCCAGCAGCGCGCGTCCGATCTCGGCGTTGCAAGCAGTACGCTGATCATGGCGTTCGCGGCGCGGCTCGCGTTCCGGATCGGCCGCGTGGACGCCTCGGGCCGAGTCAAGCTGGTGCTGCCGGTCAGCGACCGCCGTACCGGCGATCGGCGCGGCAACGCGCTGCGGTCGATCACGTTGATGGTGGACCCCGATTCCTGCCGCTACGATCCGCACGCCCTGCAGCGGGATTTCAAGGCTGCGCTGGCCTCGCTGAACCAGCACGGCGATGATCTGTCGCCGCTGTTTCCCCTGATTCCGTATGTGCCGCTGTGGCTGGTGCGGCGCCTGGAGCAAGAGGCGCTCGGGGCTGGCCTGCCGGTCGGTTGCAGCCTGGTCGGCGAATTGCCGCTGGACGTGAACCGTCCCTGCGGCGAGGCCTTGCTCCTGCAGGCTACGCCTCTGGAGCGCTATACGGCCTCGGACCTCTCGCGGCTCGGTGGCTTCCTCTTCATCGCGTGCTATCGTGTCAACGAGCAGCTGTTGTGTAACGTGTCCGGCTACGTGCCGAACCAGGTCACGTCCTACGCCGAGCTGATGCCATTCGTGCGCGAGGCGCTTGCGGACATGGGTCTGTGCGGGACCATCGGCTGGCGATTGCCGATCGACGAAGCGGACGACGCAGCGCCTTCCGAGCGCTCAAGCGACGCGTAGCGCGTCGACGATCTTCATGCGGGCAGCCCGCACCGCCGGCAGGAAACCTCCGAGGAAGCCCATCACGAGGGCGAAGACCAGTGACCGCAGGACGATGCCGGGCGTTAGCACAAACCGAAACGCAAGCTCGGAGAGCGACGTCCAGTTCAGTGTCGTGATCTTCACCTGCGTCATCAGCGACGCCAACAGGATTCCAACGACCCATCCGATCAGCGAGAGCAGCAGCGCCTCGACGAGGAATGCAACCAGGATCCGCGAGCGCCGAAATCCGAGCGCGCGCAGCACTCCGACCTCCATCATGCGGCTGGCCACGGCCGCGTACATCGTAATCGTCGCGCCGATGACCGCGCCGAGCGAGAACATCCCCGAGAGCGTGAGCCCGAGCATCTGAATGAACCCTGAGAGCAGGCGTGACTGCTCCTCATAGAAGATGCGCTCGCGCTTGGCCTCGATGGTGAGGCGGGGGTCGGCTTCAAGACGCGCCTTGAGGGTGTCGAAGCCGGAACGATCGGCGAGCCGCACCGTGATCGACGAGAAAAAGTCGCGCCTGAACGATTGCATGAGCTGCTCGCTGTCGCCCCAGATCTCGGAATCGAACCCGCTGCCGCCCGCGTCGAACCGCCCCACGATCCTCCACTCCCGCTGGGCAAACCGGAGGCTCGATCCGATCTCCATGTCTTCGAAGCGCCCCGCGAGGGCGCGGCCAATGACGATCTCGTTCGACCCCGGGCGAAACATGCGCCCCTCGGCGATCTGCACGTGCGGACGCACGGCGAGGGCGGCCGGACCGACGCCCCGGATCAACAAGTTGCTCGCCTGCCTGGTCTTGCGCCTTGGCTGCGCGATCAAAACCGCCACTTCCTTCGATACAAGCGGCGCTCCCTCGGCCCCGATGACGATTTCGGGCTGGCTTTCGATGATCCTGGCCTGCCGGCGATCGATCAAACTCTGGATTTCGACTTCCGCGGAGCGGCGCACGAAGATGACGTTCGTGTCTTCGCCGGTCGCGACCAGCGTCTGCTTCAGTCCGGAGTCGAGCATGAGCACGGCGGCGTAGACGAAGACCACGAGGGCCATGCCGGTCGCGGTAAGCAAATTGGTGAGCTTTCGCTCCTGCAGGTTTCGCAAGCTGTAGGAGAGCAGCAGCGGCATGATCAGCCCAACGCCCGAAGGCCGTCGACGATGCGGACACGGGCTGCCCTGCGCATCGGCAACAGTGCGGCGAGAATCCCGACCACCAACGCAGCAAGTGCCTGCAGTATGACGGTGTTGACGCTTACGAACAGGGTCGGGAACAGCGTGGCGGAGAGTTCGGCAAGGCGGGCTGCGACCGGGGGCGTAAGCGCGATGCCGATGGCGCCGCCGATCAACGCTATCAGGACGGATTCCCCGAGGATCAATCGCGCCACGTAGCCTGGACTGAAGCCGATGGCTTTCAGCGTGGCGTATTCGCGGAGCCGCTCGCGGGCCGTCATCGCCATGGTGTTCGCCATCACGGCCAGGATGATGAAGATCACCACGAAGGAGACGACACGAATGGAAATGAGGATCGCCTCGGTCTGCTTCACGAAGCCGATCTGGAACGCGCGCTCGGTCTCGGTGAGCGTCTCGGCCAGCGAGTTTCGAAACACTTCGTCGATGGCTTGGCTGACGTCTGCGACGCTGTCCAGGCTAACGACGTCCACCGCGAACACGCCCACCTGGTCGGCTTGTGCCTTCGAGCGCACACGCAGTGTCTCGTTCAGGTAGTCCCAGCGGAAGAACAGCTGCGAGGTGTCGGTTTTGGGATCCCTACCGTCGAAGACGCCGCAGATCACGAACTCCCAATTGCCGGGGAAGATGGTTCCGCGCAGCTGGATCACGTCGCCCGGCTTGAAGCCGTAGCGTTTGGCGAGCTTGCGCCCGACAATCGCGCCGCGGCGCTCGCTCAGGAAGGCGCGCCGCACCTGGTCCGGCACCAGGAGCTCGGGGAACATGTCGAGATAGCTCGCGGCGTCGATCGCAAACTGGGGAAAGAAGTTTTTCGAATCCTTGTAGACGCCGCCGAACCAGCTCAAGTGGGTGACGCGCCGCACGCCTTCGACGGCGCTGATGCGCTTCTGATAGGATTTCGGCAGCGGAAGCGTAAAGGAGACGGCATTGCGAGTCAGCAGCCGCGAAGGAACGGCGCCATCCACCCCCGCATACCACGTCTTGACAACGGTCTGGAGCACGCCAAAGGCGAGGATCGCGACGATGAGACCGACGAGCGTCAGGGAGGTGCGGAGCCGGTGGCGCAAGACGTTGCGCGCCACGAGCGTGAGCCACTGGCTCATGGTCGGCACTCACTCAAGGCGCTGCTCCACGAGATAGGAGAGATCGCCCTTCTCCAGATTCATGATGCGTTTCGCATGCGCGGCGGCGCGGTGATCATGCGTGACCATCACGATGGTCTTGCCCATGTCGCGGTTGAGCCGCTGCATGATCTCGAGCACCTCCTTCGCCGACTGCCGGTCGAGGTCGCCCGTCGGCTCGTCGGCCACCAGCACCGTCGGGTCGGTGACGATCGCCCGCGCGATCGCGACGCGCTGCTGCTGTCCGCCCGAGAGTTCTGAGGGCAAATGTTTGACGCGATCGCTGAGGCCGACCAGGCTGAGCGCGAGCTGCGCGCGGTCCCGGCGGTCGCGCCGCCCGAGGCTGGTGAGCGTGAGAGGCAACTCGACGTTCTCGAGCGCCGTGAGCACGGGCATCAGATTGTAGAACTGGAAGATGAAGCCTACGTTCGCCGCGCGCCAGTCGGCGAGTTCGGCTTCCGGAAGGAGCGTGATGTCCTCGCCGCCCACCTTGATCGAGCCCTGATCCGGACTGTCGATGCCGGCGATCAGGTTGAGCATTGTCGACTTACCCGACCCCGACGGGCCCATCAGGGCGAGGAACTCCTTGCGACGGATGTCGAAGGTGAGTCTGGAGAGAACTGGGACGATCTGCGCGCCGCGGCGGTAGCTCTTGCTGACGTCGCTCAGCGCGATCAGCACGTCCTCTCCGGTCGGCCGGTCGGAGATGCGAAGCACGGTCACTTCGTGGCCTGCTTCACTGCACGCCCGTCGACGAGATCTTCCAGCGGCCGGACCACGACGCGCGTGCCGGCCTTGAGGTCGCGGACTTCGATCTGGTCGCCGATCTTCGCGCCGAGATCCACGGTCCGCAGACGAGCCTTGCCATCCTCGACGACATAGAGATGCTGGCGCCCATCGACCTCGAAGACGGCGGCCGCCGGCACGGCAAGCACGGGCTTGCGCTCCTTCTCCGTTACCTCTCGCTCGAGGAAAGCCGCCTTTGCACTCATGTCCGGAAGCATCCTCGGGTCGCGCTGCACGAACCGGATCTTCACGAGGGTCGATGCCTTGGCGCGATCCACGGTCGGCACCATCCGGCTGACCACACCCTCGAAACGCTCGCCGGGGATCGCGTCCAGCTGGATCTCGACCGGTTGCCCCGCGTGGATGCTCAGGTACGACGACTCCGCCACGTCGGCTTCCACTTCCAGCGAGCCCATGTCGGCAATGGTGACGACCGCGCCTTTGGTGTCGACCGCCTGCGAGAACGGTGTGATCGTGTCGCCGACGTTGGCGTGGCGCGTGAGGACGACGCCGTCGAAGGGCGCCCGGATCTGGGTCTGCCCGACGGCAACTTCGGAGGCGCGGAGATTGGCCTGCGCCGCGGCGATGGCGGCGCCGTATCCGCTGAACGCGGCGCGCGCCTTGGCGAGGCGTGCCTCGGCAGTTTCGCGGGTCGACTCGCTGATGATGTTCTTCTCGCCGAGGGCCTCGGAACGCTTGAAGGCGATTTCCGCCTGCGTGAGCTCGGCCCGCCCTTGGGCCAGGTTGGCTTCCGCAACCTGCACGTTGGCGGCTGCCTGGTCGCGCACCGCCACCGTGTCGCTGCTCTCGAGCCGGGCGATCACCTCGCCCTCGCGCACCTTGCTGCCTTCGAGCACACCGAGCCACTCGAGACGGCCTGTCGCCTTCGAGGCGACGGATGCCTTGCGTTGCGCAACGACGTAGCCGGTCGCGTTCAGCAGCGTCAGCGCCTGTGACGGATAGACGGAGTAGACCACCGCCGTCTCGACGATGATCTGCGCATGCCTGCGCCACAGCCACGTCGCGCCACCGATGCCGACGAGCAGGGCGAGGAGAAGCACGCGACCCAGGATTTGGCGCAACCGTCGGCGGCGGCGCGAGCCGGCGCTGCGATCGATTGCAAGCGCGGAAAGATCGGAGGCGTCGGGTGTGCCGTCGCTGAGGGCCTGGGGCAACGTCATGGCTTGATCATGGATTTCCGAGCAAAACAGCGCAGACTTTGAAGAAAATATCGTACGTAGAAAGCCGTAAGCCATGCGCTTGACCAGTGTCAATTAGCATGAAGGGCCGCGCTTGACATCCATGATTTCGTATTCTCCAAATCTTCCCACGGCTTGAAACATGGTCGATGGAATCCGCGCCGACGCGAACGCCATCACGCGGCACCGTCGAAAACAGGAGCGGGGCCATCGGGTTTGCCATCGCAGTCCGCGGGACACGACGAGACATCGAGCCTGCGGCTGCGGTTGCATGTGAGCTGCAGCGCCGCGGTCACGACGTCAGGATGGTCGTGCCTCCCAATCTCGTCGGGCTCGCCGCGTCGGCCGGCCTTTGTTCGATGAGTTCATGCGGTCCCGATTCCCGGCGCGAGCTCGAGGCGGAGGTTTTCCGCCTCAAACCCCTTGACAGCCGCCAAAATACTTAACATGTTAAATATATGATGGCCGGCAAGGCGACGTAGTGCGTCGGAACGCGCATGGCTTTCTGCCGTCGCCAAACAATGAGCTGCCGTTCGCAACGGCTCGAACGAGGGAGGACCCGTGATGTCCAAGCTTGCGGAAAACATCGCCAGGGCGGAACGCTACCTTGCCCGGTTCGGGCAGCATGGGGTGCTCAACCGCATCGGCGGCGAGGACGTGTCGGCTGCGGACGGCGCGACATTCGAAACGATCTCTCCCGTCGATCTGAAGCCGCTCGCCAAGGTGGCGCACGGCAAGGCCGCGGACATCGATCGGGCGGCGAAGGCCGCGCAGGCGGCCTTTGCGCAATGGGCCGAGACCTCGGGTGAGGCGCGGAAAGCGCTCTTGCACAAGGTCGCCGATGCCATCGTCGCCCGCGCCGAAGAAATCGCCTTCGTCGAATGCATGGATACCGGGCAGTCCCTCAAGTTCATGGCCAAGGCGGCGCTGAGGGGCGCCGAGAATTTCCGCTTCTATGCCGACCGCGCGCCCGAGGCGCGCGACGGCAAGTCGCTTCGGACCGAAGGCCAGGTGAACATGACCACCCGCGTGCCGATCGGTCCGGTGGGCGTCATCACGCCGTGGAATACGCCATTCATGCTGTCGACGTGGAAGATCGCGCCGGCGCTCGCGGCCGGCTGCACCATCGTTCACAAGCCGGCCGAATTCTCGCCGCTGACCGCGCGCCTGCTGGTCGAGATCGCGGAAGAGGCCGGTCTGCCCAAGGGCGTCTGGAATCTCGTCAACGGCCTCGGCGAGGACGCCGGCAAGGCCCTGACCGAGCATCCGCTGGTCAAGGCGATCGGATTCGTCGGGGAAAGCCGCACCGGCTCGATGATCATGAAGCAGGGCGCCGACACCTTGAAGCGTGTTCATTTCGAGCTGGGCGGCAAGAACCCGGTGATCGTATTCGCCGATGCCGACCTCGATCGCGCCGCGGATGCGGCGGTGTTCATGATCTACTCTCTCAACGGCGAGCGCTGCACCTCCTCCTCGCGTCTTCTCGTCGAGGCGAGCATCTATGACAAGTTCACCGCGATGGTCGCGGAGAAGGCCGGTCGGATCAAGGTGGGACATCCGCTCGATCCCGAGACCGTCATCGGTCCGTTGATCCATCCGGTTCACGAGCAGAAGGTCCTCGACTACGTCGAGATCGGCAGGGCGGAGGGCGCGACGATTGCCACCGGCGGCCGCAAGGTCGATGGTCCCGGCGGCGGCTGCTACGTCGCCCCGACGCTCTTCACCGGCGCCAACAACCGAATGCGCATCGCACAGGAGGAAATCTTCGGCCCCGTTCTGACGGCGATTCCGTTCAAGGACGAGGCGGAGGCCCTCACGCTCGCCAACGACGTCCAGTACGGCCTCACCGGCTATCTCTGGACAGCCGACGTCACGCGCGCCTTCCGCTTCACCGACCGGCTGCAAGCCGGAATGATCTGGGTCAATTCAGAGAACGTCCGCCACCTGCCGACGCCCTTTGGCGGGGTGAAGAGCTCCGGCATTGGCCGCGACGGCGGCGATTGGTCGTTCGATTTCTATATGGAGACGAAGAACGTCGCGTTCGCCACCACCGCGCATAAGATCCAAAAACTGGGCGGTTAAGCGGTCCGCAGCAGACCTAAGGAGGATATCATGGCATTGCCTGCGCCCAACCTTTATCCGCCGTTCAACATCGTACGTCTCAGTCATGTCGAGTTTGGCGTGAGCGATCTCGCCAAGTCCCGCGCGTTTTATGTCGACACGCTCGGTCTGCAGGTGACGGACGAAAGTTCCGATGCGATCTATCTTCGGGCGATGGAAGAGCGCGGCCACCATTGCATCGTGCTGAGGAAGTCCGACAAGATCGAGGCCCGCGATCTCGGCTTCAAGGTGTTCGGCGAAGAAGACCTCGACAAGGCAGTCCACTTCTTCAAGAGCAAGGGTTTGCCGGTCGAATGGGTGGAGCGTCCCTATCAGTCGCGCACCTTCCGCACCCGCGATCCGCACGGCATCCCGCTCGAGTTCTATTCGAAGATGGACCGGCTGCCGCCGATTCACCAGAAGTACGCTCTCTACAGGGGCGTGAAGCCGCTCCGCATCGACCACTTCAATTGCTTTTCGCCGAACGTCGATGAATCCGTCGCGTTCTACAACGAGATCGGTTTCCGCGTGACGGAGTACACGGCGGATGAAGAGTCCGGACGGCTATGGGCGGCCTGGACCCACCGCAAGGGCGGCGTTCACGACCTGGCATTCACCAATGGCCGCGGCCCGCGCCTGCACCACACGGCGTTCTGGGTGCCGACCCCGCTCAACATCATCGATCTTCTCGACCTCATGGCGACCACCGGATGGGTCTCCAACATCGAACGTGGTCCGGGCCGCCACGGCATCTCGAATGCCTTCTTCCTCTACATCCTCGATCCGGATGGTCACCGCATCGAAATCTATTGCTCGGATTACCAGACCGTCGATCCCGATCTCGAGCCGATCAAATGGGACCTGAAGGACCCGCAGCGTCAGACGCTGTGGGGGGCGCCCGCGCCGAAATCCTGGTTCGAACATGGCAGCCTCTTCGCCGGAATTGTCCCGCGCGACGCCGACCTCGCGGCCCAGCCGATCATCGCGCCCTGATCGGCTGGAGAAACACAATCAACAAGGAAGGCCGCGCATGTCTCGTCCAAAATTCATCAGCTTCACCCGCAACGGTGCGCCCGGCTACGGCCTGCTCGTGGATCGTGGCGTGGTCGATCTGTCCGGGCGTCACGGCAAGCGCTGGCCCAGCTTGCGTGGAGTGATCGAGGATGGTGCGCTGCTGTCTCTGGCCGAGGAGAGCGCCGTGCGCCCCGCGGATTTTCCGGTCGAAGACATCCGCTATGAGATTCCCGTGCCGGCACCGGAAAAGATCATCTGCGTCGGCGTCAACTTTCCCGATCGCAACGAGGAATACAAGGACGGGCAGGCGGCCCCCTCGAATCCCTCGCTCTTCATCCGCTTCCCGCGCTCGTTCACCGGCCATGAACAGCCTTTGCTGCGTCCCCCGGAGAGCCCGCAGCTCGACTACGAGGGCGAGATCGTCATCGTGATCGGCAAGGGCGGCCGCAGGATTGCGCAGAGCGAAGCGCTCGGGCACATCGCCGCGCTGTCGCTGTGCAACGAAGGCACGATCCGCGATTGGGTAAGGCACGCCAAGTTCAACGTGACACAGGGCAAGAACTTCGATCGGACCGGTTCGATCGGACCCTGGCTCATCCCCTATACCGATGAGAGCCAGCTTGCCGACGTCAAGCTCGAAACGCGGGTCAATGGCGACGTCCGCCAGCAGGACCGCACGAGCCGGATGATCTTCTCCTTCCGCAAGATCATCAACTACATCTCGACGTTCACGACCCTCGCTCCCGGCGATGTCATCGTGACGGGTACGCCGACGGGCGCGGGCGCGCGCTTCGACCCGCCGATCTGGCTGAAGCCCGGCGACGTTGTCGAGGTCGAAGCGGAAGGCATCGGCGTGCTCCGCAACACGGTTGCAGATGAGGTGTGATTTGTTGGCGGGGCCACGCCCGCCGACAATCGCGCTTGATCAGGCCGTCGATGCGGCCTGCACGCGAATGCGGCCCTGATCGTCCACGGCGATCGGAATGGCGTCGAGGGTGCAATTGACGCCAAGTCCTTCGACGCCGACGCCGTCCTGAACGCGGAATCCGGCGCTGTGATTGGTGCACCGGAGAACCGTGCCGTCCGCACTCAGCAAATTGTCACCGCGATGATCCAGCGGCAGGTACTGGTGGGGACACGCATTGACGTAGGCTGCCAGAGTGCCCGCCGACCTGACGATCAGGATCGGAAAATCAGCCGGGCCGGACCGGATCGACTTGCAGCTGCCTTCGCCGATGTCATTGGCGTCGCACAGGATGGTTCCCTCGGTCGGCGCGCCGCGATAGCTCCTCCACGCGTCTTGGATCGCGACCTCCCTCAGGATGCCTTCAGCACGCCGCGCTGAATCTGGTCGGCCTCGATGCTCTCGAACAGGGCCTTGAAGTTGCCCTCGCCAAAACCGTCGTCTCCCTTCCGCTGGATGAACTCGAAGAAGATCGGACCGATCACGGTCTTGGAGAAGATCTGAAGAAGGATGCGCGTCAGCCCGCCATTGACGACGCCCTCGCCGTCGATCAGGATTCCGTGCTTGCGCATGCGATCGAGCGGTTCGGTGTGGCCCTTCACGCGGTCGAATGATTTGTCATAGTAGATCGAGGGCGGGCCCGGCATGAACTCGAGCCCGCGCGCGGCGATGGCGTCGGTCGCCGCATAGATGTCGTCGGTGCCGACGGCGATATGCTGGATGCCTTCGCCCTTGTATTGGCGGAGATATTCTTCGATCTGGCTCTTGTCGTCGGCGCTCTCGTTGATCGGGATTCGAATCTTGCCGCAGGGGGACGTCAGGGCGCGCGAGGTCAAGCCGGTCAGCTTGCCCGAAATGTCGAAGTAGCGGATCTCGCGGAAATTGAACGTCTGGCTGTAGAACTTGTACCAGGTGTCCATGTTGCCGCGCATGACGTTATGGGTGAGGTGATCGAGATAGTAGAAGCCGACGCCTTTCGGGGTCGGATCGACCTCGCCGGTCCAGTCATACTCGGCCGCATAGGGCGAGCCCTTCGCGCCATAGGTCTCGACCAGGTACAGCAGGGATCCGCCGATGCCGACCACGGCCGGCACGTCGAGCGACTTGTCGTTGCCGGTGTATTCCGTTCCGCCGAGCTCGAGGACGCGCTTCAGGGCGTGCTTGGCATCGACGACGCGCCAGGCCATCGCCGGCGCGCAAGGTCCGTGCTCTCCGACGAAGCGCGCCGCATGGGAGTTCGGCTCCCGGTTCAGGACGTAATTGATCTTGCCCTGGCGCCAAAGGGAGATGTCCTTGGTCTTGTGCCGCGCGACCTCCGTGTAGCCCATCTGCGCGAACAGCTTGGCGAGCTGCTGCGGCTCCGGATGGGCGAACTCGACAAACTCGAAGCCATCGGTGCCGGCCGGATTGAGCGCCGAAATCGTGGCGGGCGGGGCATCGTGAGGGAAGGGGCCCAATGTCGCACTCCTGCAAAGCTGTCTGATGCGATGGAAATATACTGCCGGTGGCCTGCACGATCTCCGCAAAATCCGCTCGACAAAGCCGAATGATGCGTGAAACATGCGGATATCTGCACTTTTGCGCAAGGACCACGCATGGATCAGTTCGACGTGAAATTATTGCAGGCGCTTCAGGCCAACGGGCGTCTTTCGAATTTCGAACTGGCCGACATCGTCGGTCTATCGGCATCGCAATGCTCGCGCCGTCGTGCGGCGCTCGAAGATGCCGGCGCGATTGCGAGCTACCACGCTCATCTCGACCGCGAAGTGCTCGGGCTCGGCATCGTCGTCTTCGTGCAGGTGACGCTTGCAACCCACTCGCCGGACAATTCGCGGCGCTTCCTCAAGCTGATCGAGAGTCGGGAGGAAGTGCAGGAGGCCTATGCGCTGACAGGCGAAGCCGATTACCTCATCAAGGTGACGATCACCGACTTGAAGGCACTATCGCGGCTTCTCAACGAGGTGTTCCTGCCGCACGACAGCGTCGCGCATGTCCGCTCGTCCATCGTTCTCGATCGCCTGAAGCAAACCTCGCAATTGCCGCTCGGGCACCTCATGCCGGCCGAGGCGCGTGAAAGTCCCAGGTCCCGGGGCAAAGCTTCGTCTCGGCCTGGACGATCCAGAAAGGGTTGAGCTGGTCGCGGGGTGGCCGAAGCGTCGTGGCCGGAGGTCCGGCCGGCCGCTGCCTCCAGCCATCGTCGGTGCGGCGGGCACGAAAAATTTCCGCCGGCCCCTCTTGAACGCCAATTGTCCCGCTCCTAGGTCGTTTTCCGCCCGGGGGCCGGTTCCGGACCCGGATTTTGGACATCGCTGAACCTACCCAAGGAGGATGTGCATGCATTTCCGCCCGTTGCACGACCGTGTGCTCGTGCGCCGCATCGATGCCGCGCAGAAGACCGCCGGCGGCATCATTATTCCCGACACCGCCAAGGAGAAGCCGCAGCAGGGCGAGATCATCGCCGTGGGGCCGGGCGCGCGTAACGAGCAGGGCCAGCTCGTGCCGCTCGACGTCAAGGCCGGCGACCGGGTGCTGTTCGGAAAGTGGTCGGGCACCGAGGTCAAGATCGAGGGCGAGGAGCTCTTGATCATGAAGGAAAGCGACCTTCTCGGCGTGGTCGAACAGGCCGGCGCGCTGAAGAAGGCGGCGTAACTGACAGTCATCGAACGGAAAGGAGTTTGCAACATGGCTGCCAAGGACGTGAAGTTTGCGACCGAGGCCCGCGAGCGCATGCTGCGGGGCGTCGACACACTGGCGAATGCGGTGAAGGTCACGCTCGGTCCCAAGGGACGCAACGTCGTCATCGAGAAATCGTTCGGCGCGCCGCGCATCACCAAGGATGGCGTCACCGTCGCCAAGGAGATCGAGCTCGAGGACAAGTTCGAGAACATGGGCGCCCAGATGGTGCGCGAGGTCGCTTCGAAGACCAATGATCTCGCCGGAGACGGCACCACCACGGCGACCGTGCTGGCGCAGGCCATCGTCAAGGAAGGTGCCAAGGCGGTGGCCGCCGGCATGAACCCGATGGACCTCAAGCGCGGCATCGACCTCGCCGTGGAGGCCATCGTGACCGATCTCAAGTCCCACGCCAAGAAGGTCACTTCCAACGACGAGATTGCCCAGGTCGGCACCATCTCCGCCAATGGCGATACAGAGATCGGCCGCTTCCTGGCGGAAGCGATGCAGAAGGTCGGCAACGAGGGTGTGATCACGGTCGAAGAAGCCAAGAGCCTGCACACCGAGCTCGAGGTGGTCGAGGGCATGCAGTTCGACCGCGGCTATGTCTCGCCCTATTTCGTCACCAATGCGGAGAAGATGCGGGTCGAGCTCGAGGACCCCTATGTGCTGATCCACGAGAAGAAACTGTCGGGTCTGCAGTCGATGCTGCCGCTGCTCGAACAGGTCGTCCAATCCGGCAAGCCGCTCCTGATCATCGCCGAGGAGGTCGAGGGCGAGGCGCTGGCGACGCTGGTCGTCAACCGTCTGCGCGGCGGCCTGAAGGTGGCCGCGGTCAAGGCGCCCGGCTTTGGCGATCGCCGCAAGGCGATGCTGGAGGACATTGCGATCCTCACCGGCGGCACGGTGATCTCCGAAGACCTCGGCATCAAGCTCGAAAACGTCACAGTGAAAATGCTGGGCCGTGCCAAGAAGGTCGTGATCGACAAGGAGAACACCACGATCGTCGACGGGGCCGGCGCCAAGAAGGACATCGAGGCGCGCAGCCAGCAGATCAGGGCTCAGATCGAGGAGACCACCTCGGATTACGACCGCGAGAAGCTCCAGGAGCGGCTGGCCAAGCTGGCAGGGGGCGTCGCCGTCATCCGGGTCGGCGGCGCGACCGAGGTTGAGGTCAAGGAGCGCAAGGACCGCGTGGACGATGCCCTGCACGCGACGCGGGCTGCCGTCGAGGAAGGCATCCTGCCCGGCGGCGGCGTGGCGCTGCTGCGCGCCCTCAAGGCGCTGGATGGCGTCAAGACCGCCAATGCCGACCAGAAGGCCGGCATCGACATCGTGCGGCGCGCGATTCAGGTGCCCGCCCGGCAGATCGTGCAGAATGCCGGCGAGGATGGTTCCGTCATCGTCGGCAAGCTCCTCGAGAGCGAGACCTACACCTGGGGCTTCAACGCAGCAACGGGCGAGTACCAGGACATGGTCCAGGCTGGTGTGATCGATCCTGCCAAGGTGGTGCGTACCGCCTTGCAGGACGCGGCCTCGGTGGCCTCGCTGCTCATTACGACCGAAGCGCTGGTGGCTGACAAGCCGAAGAAGACGGAAGCGGCAAGCGCTCCGGCGATGGACTTCTGAGACGAACGGGCCCGGCGGTGCCGCCGGGCTCGTTTTCCTGAGCGTTGTCACGATCATTGGATCTGTTTTCGAACGATTGGAGAATGAGATGATCAAGCATCGCACTCTCTCCGCTCGCGCGGAGAACACGCAAATGGCGCGGCACCTCGCGGCCTTGGCCGTTGCCGCCAGCCTCTCTCTCGTGCCCGTTGCGGCCCATGGCGCCGAGAGTCCCGACTCTGGAGCCAATGCAGCAGACACTTTCGAACGGTTGAGGTTGCCGCCGATCCCATACCTGGACACGATGCCGTGGTCGAATTGGGAGCGGGCCAACGCCACTATGAAGGTGGATACGTTGCTGTCGCCGGTTCTTGGGCCATCGGGTATCCGTCTCGACGCTACCCCGCACGATCATGGCCGGCCCCAGCCTGCCATGAGCTGAGGCGTCGGAGCGGCCGCGCGCCGCGCCGCTGTCTGCGGAGGCCGTCGAAAGAACGCGACGGTCATCCGATATGCTCATGCATCATGGCTCCGCAGCGGCTCGCATGCTCGAGCGAAAGGAGGTGACGAGAGATGAGAGGCATCGTTGTTGCCGTCGCCTTGTTGGGAATGGCAAATATACTCCAGGCCAGGGAGACGGACTTTCCACGCGGAGAGATTCGGAGCCCGGCCGCGCCCGCCCGGCAGCTCGCGACCAGCTCCGGTGCGGCCTCACGCACCGACACTGAGAAGCCGCGCCGCATCGAGCGCAAGAGCGCCGACTTTTCGGCCGAGCGCATTGTCCCTGACATCTGCACCGGGTGCTGATCGGCCTTCCGGCCGATCAGCGGTTCTGGTTCTCACCGGGCCACGGTGATGGCCGCAGAGCCCGGATCGGTGAGGCGGGCGCAGACCTTCGCCTTGATCCGTTGCAGCGCGCGCTGCTCGATCTGTCGGATACGCTCGCGCGAGATGCCGAACTGACCGGCAAGGTCCTCCAGCGTCTTGTGCGGCTCGTCCAGATATCGTGCCCTGATGATGCTGTGCTCGCGGGGCGACAGTGCGGCAAGGGCTTCGGCGAGGGCGCTCTTCTCACGTTCACGATCGCTCGCCTCCAGCAGCAGGCTTTCGGGATCGGGGGAGGGATCCACGAGACGATCCTGCCACTCGTCCCCCTCGGTATCGGCGCTGAGCGGCACGTTCAGGGAGATGTCGCCGCGCAGCCGGCCGTCCATCTCGATCACGTCGCCCTCTCTCACGTTGAGGCAGCCCGCGATCTGCTTGAGCTGATCGGTGCGCAAATCGCCATCCTCCGGGACGCCGAGCCTGCTCTTCAGCTTGCGCAGGTTGAAGAACAGCTTCTTCTGCGCAGCGGTGGTGCCGAGCTTGACGAGCGACCAAGATCTAAGGATGTACTCCTGCACGGCCGCCTTGATCCACCAATTCGCATAAGTTGCGAGCCGAAAGCCTTTCTCCGGATCGAACCGCTTGACGGCCAACATCAGCCCGACGTTGGCTTCGGAGATGAGGTCGGCGATGGCGAGCCCATAGCGCCGATGTTGAAGCGCTATTTTCGCCGCCAGCCGCAGGTGGCTGGTTACTAGGCGGTAGGCCGCCTCGGGATCGCCGCAATCACGCAGGCGGCGTGCATATTCGATTTCCTCCGGAGCCTCGAGCAACGGAAATCGATGGATCTCGTTCAGGTAGCGGGACAGCCCGCGTTCGGAATGGATCGCAGGAAGCGACGAGAGCGCTAGCATCGCTCATTGCTCCTCGACACCATTCTTGCGCAGAGCCGCTGCGCCTGCTGCCTGAAGCAACGAGCGCGTCGCGTCTGCAGGCCGCACTGTTTGGGTACAGGTCCTTCTCATGTCCAAATCCTCCAAAGAGCAAGTTGGTCAGAACCACCGATCGCCTGATCCGCTGAGCCCAGCCAGGCACCCAGACGCTCTCAGGCCGGTGGTGCCATTAAGAATTTGACAATGAGCGGAATGTTCCGGTGTGAACGACCGCCGAGGCGGCAGGGTAATCGCATGCCGCGGCGATTTTCACTGAGGTGCGCGCTCAGACCGTCCCTTGAACCGCGGCGTCTTCATTCTACCTTCGTCCATGCAGCCGGCGGTTTGCGTGTGCTCAGCGAGCAGCCGGGGGCGCCCGACGGCACCTATGGTTTGAGGGATGGACAATTATCGTGATCTGGTCAGCGCGGCCCTCGCGCTGTTCTGCGCCGGCGTGATGTTGGTCGCCGGTCACCTCTTCATCGAATGGCGCGCCAGGAATGGGGATCCGGGCATGGGAATGGAGGCGCCCCGCAGCGAAGACTTGCCTTCGCCGATGATCTCGAACGGTTCGCCGTCAAGCCGGAAGATGATCGAACTTCCGGCGGAACTCAGGCGGAAGCGGGCCGTGTAGAGGCTGGTCTCGGGC
The DNA here is from genome assembly GCF_024585125.1 of Bradyrhizobium sp. WBOS08. Lineage (NCBI taxonomy): Bacteria > Pseudomonadati > Pseudomonadota > Alphaproteobacteria > Hyphomicrobiales > Nitrobacteraceae > Bradyrhizobium > Bradyrhizobium sp. WBOS08. The sequence continues at coordinate 4,411,483 of NZ_CP028988.1, forward strand.
ATGAGGCGTCGAATGCCCGCGCTCGTCTCGACGCTCAGATAGCCCGCAATCCGTCCTTCGGCATTTCCTGGATCAGCGCATCGATATCGCTCTGTTCCAGGGTTTCCTTCTCCAGGAGCTTCTTTGCGGCGCGGTCGAGGATCGGCCGCCGCGTCTTCAGGATGCCCTGGGTGCGCTGGAAGACCTGGTCGACGATGGCCTTCACTTCCTGGTCGACCGCAGCCGCGGTCTGTTCCGCATAGTCGCGCTCGCGACCGGGATAGGGGCGGTCCGCGCCGGCAAGGAAGTTGCCGGGATCACGCTCATAGGCGACACTGCCGAGCTTCTCGGACATGCCGTAACGCGTCACCATGCTGCGCGCGATGTCGGTCACCCGGCGCAGGTCGTCGGCCGCCCCGGTCGACAAATGCCCGAACACGATCAGCTCGGCCGCGCGGCCGCCGAGCAGCACCGCCATCTTGTTCTCCAACTCCTCCTTCGTCATCAGGAAGCGGTCCTCGATCGGCCGCTGGATGGTGTAGCCGAGCGCGCCCACGCCGCGCGGAATGATCGACACCTTGTGCACGGGGTCGGTCCCGGGCAGCGAGAGCGCCACCAAAGCGTGTCCCATCTCGTGATAGGCCACGATCTCGCGCTCTTTGGCATTGAGCAGGCGGTTGCGCTTCTCGAGGCCTGCGACCATGCGCTCGACCGCATTGTTGAAGTCGCTCATGCTCACCGCGTCGGCCCCGCGGCGGGTCGCCAGAAGCGCGGCTTCGTTGACGAGATTGGCAAGGTCCGCGCCGGTAAAGCCGGGCGTCAGGGCTGCGACCGTCTCGGCCTCGACCTGCTCGGCGAGGCGCACCTTCTTCATGTGGACCTTGAGGATCTCGATGCGGCCCTTCTTGTCGGGGCGGTCGACCAGCACCTGCCGGTCGAAGCGGCCGGCGCGGAGCAGGGCGGGATCGAGGATCTCGGGCCTGTTGGTGGCGGCGAGGATGACGAGTCCGGAGCGGGAGTCGAAGCCGTCGAGCTCGACCAGCAGCTGGTTGAGCGTCTGCTCCTTCTCGTCGTGGCCGCCGGCGAAGGCGCCGATGCCGCGGGCGCGGCCAAGCGCGTCGAGCTCGTCGATGAAGATGATGGCCGGCGCCTTTTCGTGCGCCTGCTTGAACAGGTCCCGCACCCGCGCCGCGCCGACGCCGACGAACATCTCGACGAACTCCGAACCGGAGATCGAGAAGAACGGCACTCTGGCTTCGCCCGCGACGGCCTTGGCCAGCAGGGTCTTGCCTGTGCCCGGCGGACCCACCAGCAGCACGCCTTTCGGCATGCGGCCGCCAAGTCGGCCATAATCGGTGGGATTCCTCAGGAAATCGACCACCTCGCGAAGCTCGTCCTTGGCTTCGTCGACGCCTGCGACGTCGGCAAAGGTGACGCCGGTGTTGGACTCGACATAGACCTTGGCCTTGCTTTTGCCGATCGCCATCAGCCCGCCGCCGATGCCGCCGCCTTCCGCCATGCGGCGGCCGATGTACCACCACAGACCGGAGAACAGCAGCACGGGCATGACCCAGGAGAGGAGGTCACGCAGGAACGTGCTCTCGATCTGTCCGGTGAAGCGGACGTTGTGTTTCTCCAACTCCTGCGCGACGTCCTGGTCGACCCGCGTGGTGACGAATTGCTTCTGTCCGCCGGCGAGCGGCTCCTTCAACGTGCCCTGTAGGGTCCGGTCGGAAATGCCGACAGTGTCGACCTTCCCCTGGCGCAGCAATTGCTGATATTCGCTGTAGGGGATCACGGCGATCTGACTGGCCGTGGAGATGAGATGCTGGATCAAGAACACCGCGAAGATTGCGGCAACGGCATATCCGAGATTGAAGCGGACATTCTTGTTCATGCGAGAGCAGATCCGATGTTGTTGCGCTGCCGGGTCGCGTCGAGGCGCATGCAGCGCGCGCGATCAGGGCCCGGGACGCGTCCGGACCTGCGTCGTATCGACAGAACTTTTCCTTCTGTCTTCCGTTCCCGGTGTCCCGCACCAAGGGACACGCGCCGACAAGGCCCGGCCGGAGCCGGGCCTTGTCCCGTCACCAGGCGTACCAATAGGGGTAGGCGGGTGGATAATAGCGCACAGTCCGATAGTACCGGGGTCCATAATAGTACCCCGGCGGCCCGTAGACCGGCGCGTAGTAGACCGGCGGGGCGGTCGCGGCGGCCAATGCTCCCGTGAACAGGCCGAGCGCGACGGCCGGACCGATGCCCGGGCCACCCCAATGATGATGGTGGTGGCCCCGCCAATGAGCCGAAGCCGGCGCAACCGTTCCGATGAGGAGCGTTGCTGCCGCGGCGATTGCAAGAGCAAGCTTTCTCATGTGACTTCCCTCGAATGCGCGCCCGCGAGCGCGGGCTCTTCCATCCTCTGTATGAGTTTCGTTTCGCCGAACACGCGGCCCGGCAACGTCTGAATTAGGATGGGCGGCGACGACTTCAAGTCTGAGGCTGCGTGCCTTTGACGTTTGGTCGCAGTGCGCAAGGCATCATGTCCATCGCGCTTTTCCGCGCAGGATTGCGGCCGGGCGCTGATCATGACGTTGTCCAAAGGACCGGCTAGCTCAACGCTGCCGATAGCTTGTGCATTACCCGGTCGAGCACCTTCACCTCCTCGGCGGTCATCACGCCGAGCAGCTCGGTCTCCCGCGCCAGTGCGAAAGGCACGATCTTGCGATAGAGCGCGCGGCCGGCCGGGGTCAGCGCGACGATCAGCTCGCGCCGATCGTCCGGATGATGCTTGCGGCTCGCGATGCCGCGCGACTGAAGGCCCTGGACGGCGCGGCTGACCTGCATCTTGTCGAGCGTCGTCAGCGGACCGATCTCCTTGGTCGCGATTTCCGCCCGGAGGCCGAGGATCGCAAGCACCCGCCATTCCTGCCGCGTCAGTTCAAAGCGCTCGGAATAGACCTCGGCAACCGCCAGCGACACCTGTTCGGCGAGGCGCGCCAGCCGGTACGGAAAATATTGCTGTAGGTCGAGCTGGCTACCCTCCTGCGCCGTCATGTGCTCGGTCGCCTCCCGGCCGCGCGCCGTCCCCGAACGTCCCATCACACCATGTCCGCGCCGCAGCTCCACCCGCCGGATTCTTCCGAGCCGGTTGATCCAGATCAAATCCAAAAAATAGTAACATCTGATACCAATTTCGCAACGGCAAATCCAGGGAGCGAGACATCATGAAAATCGAGAAGATCCATCACGTCGCCTATCGCTGCGTCGACGCCAAGGCCACCGTCGAGTTCTACAAGAAGGTCATGAACATGGATCTTCTCGGCGCCATTGCCGAGGACCGGGTGCCGTCGACCAAGGCGCCGGATCCCTACATGCACATCTTCCTCGATGCCGGGAACGGCAACATCCTCGCCTTCTTCGAGCTGCCGAACTCGCCGCCGATGGGCCGCGATCCCAATACGCCGGACTGGACCCAGCACATCGCCTTCCAGGTCAAGGATCTCGCCGAGCTCGAGGAGGCCAAGGCGCGCGCGGAGGCCGCCGGCCTCGACGTCGTCGGCGTCACCGACCACACCATCTTCAAGTCGATCTATTTCCGCGATCCCAGCGGTCATCGCCTGGAGATCGCGGCCTGGACCGCGACGCCCGAGCAGATCGACCGCATGAAGTCGGTCGCCCACGAGATGGTCGAGGAATGGTCGCGCACCAAGCGTCCACCGCGCCACACCGCCTGGATGCATGAGAAGGAATTCGCGGACGCGCATTGATCCCGGGCCCGTGCATCAGGAAGCGAACATGAGCTACATCTATCCGAAGTTCGGCTATCGCCGGTCCCAGGAGCAGGCCGAGGGACTCGTGAAGCGGCATCCGATCGTGGTGATCGGCGCAGGTCCCATCGGCCTGACCGCGGCGCTCGATTGCGCGGCACGCGGTCAGCCGATCGTGGTGCTCGACGACAACGATACCGTCTCGATCGGCTCGCGCGCGGTCTGCTACGCCAAGCGGCCGCTCGAGATATGGGACCGCCTCGGTTGCGCGGCGCCGATGGTCGAGCGCGGCGTCAGCTGGAATGTCGGGAAGGTGTTCTTCCGGGACGAGCTGTCCTACCAGTTCAATCTGCTGCCCGAGGCCGACCACCAATGGCCGGCCATGATCAACCTGCAGCAATATCATCTGGAGGAGATGCTGGTCGCCCAATGCAGGGCCAATCCGCTGATCGAGCTGCGCTGGAAGCACCGCCTCATCAGCCTCAAGCAGGCCGCCGACCACGCGACCCTGGCGGTGGAAACGCCCGACGGCATCTTCACCATGGAGGCGCAATGGGTGATCGCTTGTGACGGCGCCAATTCCGACGTGCGCAAGATGGTGGGCGCCGAGTTCACCGGGCAGTTCTTCCAGGACCGCTTCCTGATCGCCGACGTCGCCATGAAGGCGGATTTTCCGACCGAGCGCTGGTTCTGGTTCGACCCGCCGTTCCACCCCGGCCAGTCCGTGCTGCTGCACCGGCAGGCCGACAACATCTGGCGCATCGACTTCCAGCTCGGCTGGGAGGCCAATCCCGATGAGGAAAAGCGGCCCGAGCGGGTGATCCCGCGCATTCGCGCCATGCTCGGCGAGGACGCCGAGTTCACGCTCGAATGGGTCTCGATCTATCAGTTCGCCTGCCGGCGCATCGACAATTTCCGGCAAGGCAGGGTGCTGTTCGCCGGCGATGCCGCGCATCAGGTCTCCCCGTTCGGCGCGCGCGGCGCCAACACCGGCGTGCAGGACATTGACAATCTCGCCTGGAAGCTCGCGATGGTGCTGCGCGGCGAAGCCTCGGAAGCGCTGCTCGACAGCTATCACGAGGAGCGGGCCTATGCCGCGGACGACAACATCCTGAACTCGACGCGGGCCACCGACTTCATCACCCCGAAGACCAAACCGAGCCGCTATTTCCGTGACGCGGTGCTGGAGCTCGCCCGGCATCACGGCTTTGCCCGGCCGCTTGTGAACAGTGGCCGGCTCTCGACCCCGACCCCCTATTTGACGTCGGCGCTCAACACGCCGGACCAGGACGCGGTGCCGGGAGGCATGCGGCCCGGCACGAATGCGGCGGATGCGCCGATCGCGGTGGACGGCAAGCCGGGTTGGTTCCTGCATTGTCTCGGCGACGGCTTCACGGTCGTGGCCTTCGGCGAGGTGAGCGACAAGACCGAGATCGCGGTCGGGCCGTTCACGGCGAAGCTCATTCTCGTGGGCCGCGACATCGAGGATCCCACAGGTGTTCTTGCGGAGCGTTACGGCGCTGCGCCCGGGACCACCTATCTGTTCCGCCCCGATCAATATGTCGCCGCGCGCTGGAGCGGATTCGACGAGGCCAGGATCACACAGGCGGTGCTGCGCGCCGCCGGCCACGACACCGCCGACCGGACGGAGCTTGCGGCATGATGCTCAATTTGTCGCCGAACATCGCTGATCCCGACGATTTCTATGCCGAGTTGATCAACAGCCAGCGCGACCTCGACGAGGAGCAGGCGCTGCGCATGAACGTCCGGCTGATCCTGCTGCTCGCCAATCACATCGGCGACCGCAAGGTGCTGACCGAGGCGATCGGCTGCGCCCGCAGGGATGGCTAGCTCGCGGAGACACCGGCCGCATCGACGCAAGAGGTCGTACGAAGCCGCCGGCAGCGCCGGGTTCCGGTCGTGCGATCTCGCCGGCCGGATTCGGCGCCAAGGTCATTTCACGTCGAAAAGCCACGGGCGCAAGCTGGAGCACCAGCCTCCTTCTTGATCTGGCTCAAGATGAACTCGGCGAAGTTCGACATCCTCCCAGGTTCACACCAAGGGTCGGAGGACGTCCATGATAGGCCGAACCGTTGCTGCAGGATTGCTGTTCGCCATCCTGGGCCAGCCAGCTCTGGCGCAATCGCCGGCGGACCATCAGAGCCATCAATCAGGACAGGACCAGGCGCCAGCGTCGCCGCAGTCGGGCTCTCCTGCAAGCCCATCCTCCGCCGAGCGGCAAAGCTCGACGCGCGGTGGAGACATGATGGGAATGATGAAGCGCGGCATGATGGGACAAGGCATGAAGGGGCATGGCACGGCAGGCGGTGACGCCGCGGAGCCGCCGGTCGTCTTCCGCGTCATCTTCGCGCTGATGGATGCCGACGGCGACGGAAACATCGCCTTGCCGGAGTTTCAGGTCGCTCACGAGCGAATTTTCAAGGCAATGGATCGCGACAAGGACGGCAAGCTCACGCTTGAGGAGATGATGACGTTCATGCACAGGAGCAAGAGCGCCGTCGCGCCACAGCATTGAGCCGAACCGAAGGGCGGGCGCGCCAGGCCATGTCGTTTGATCGGGTGCTGCGATGGGTTCTGGTTGCGATCGCCATCGCGGGGTTGACTGCCGGAATTGTCGCGCGAACCATCGGCCGGCCTGATCTAGCCGATGTCGCCTGGGCGCTCGGCACGGCGCCCGTGATCGCGGGGTTGGCGGTCTCGATCGTCCAGGATCTGCTGCGAGGCCGCCTCGGCGTGGACGCGATCGCGCTGCTGTCGATGAGTGCGGCGCTGGCGCTCGGACAGCCGCTCGCAGGCGCCGTGGTCGCGCTGATGTATTCCGGCGGCAACGTGCTGGAGGAGATCGCGGTCGCACGGGCCGAGCATGATCTCAGGTCCCTGGTCGATCGGGCGCCGCGTCAGGTCCATCGCAAGTCCGGCGAGCGGATCGAGGATGTTCCGGTCGACGACGTGGCGGTCGGCGAGGAGCTGCTGGTCAAGGCCGGCGAGATCGTGCCGGTCGACGGGGTCGTTGCGTCGGCCTTCGCAGCGATCGACGAGTCCGCCGTTACCGGCGAGCCGATTCCGGCGGAGAAGACGCGCGGAAGCGCCGTTCTTTCCGGTTCTCTGAATGCGGGTGAGACCTTCCAGCTGACCGTGACCGCGCCGGCCAGCGAGAGCACCTACGCGGGCATCGTGCGCATGGTGACTGCGGCGCAAACGGCAAGGGCGCCCTTTGTGCGGCTGGCCGATCAATGTGCGCTGATCTTTCTGCCGGTAACGCTCGTCGTCGCCTTCGTGGCATGGCGCATCTCCGGTGACGTGACCCGCAGTCTTGCCGTGCTGGTGGCGGCGACGCCTTGCCCCCTGATCCTGGCCCGTCGCCTTCATCGCCGGGGTGGCGCGAGCGGCCCGCCGCGGTATCCTGGTCAAGGGCGGAAGGGCGCTGGAGGCGCTCGCCCGTGCGCACACGGTGCTGTTCGACAAGACCGGGACCCTGACCGTGGGTGGGGCGCGGCTGCTGTCCGTGGAGGTTGCGCCGGGCGAGGATCCGGCTGAGGTGCTCGCGCTCGGGGCCTCGCTCGAACAGGCTTCGCATCACGTGCTGGCGAAGGCGGTTGTCGCCGCGGCCCTCGCCCAAGGGCTCGAGCTGAAGCCGCCGGAGCACGTCAAGGAGACCATGGGGTCCGGCCTCAGCGGCCAGATCGATGGACGGCATGTGGCGGCGGGCTCGCGGGAGATGCTTCTCTCCCGTGCCGAGCTCTCGCCATGGGAGTCGCGGGCGATTCGTCGTGCCTCGTGGCGCTCGGCGCTGATCGTGTTTGTCGCGGTGGACGGCCGCCTCGTCGGCGCGTTGCTGCTTGCGGACGAACTGCGTGCCGATACGCCGCGGGCGATCAGGCTGCTGCGCGATGCCGGCATCGCGCGCATGGTGATGGTCACCGGTGATCGCGCCGCCGCGGCGCAGGCCATCGGGGCGGCGCTCGATCTCGACGCCGTGCTGGCCGATCGCGTTCCCGCGGACAAGGTCGAAGCGGTGCGGAGCGAGCAGCGGCTGCATCCGACCATCATGGTCGGCGACGGCATCAATGACGCCCCCGCGCTGGCCGCGGCCGACACCGGGGTCGCGCTCGGCGCGCGCGGGGCCAGCGCCTCCTCGGAGGCGGCGGATGTGGTGATTCTGACGGACCGGCTGGATCGGGTCGGCGAAGCGATCATCATCGCGCAGCGTGCGCGGCGCATTGCCCTGCAAAGCATCTTCGTCGGGATGGGATTGTCGTTGGTGGCAATGGCCGCCGCGAGCCTCGGCTGGTTAGCTCCCGTGCCCGCCGCGATCGTTCAGGAGGTGATCGATGTCGCCGTCATTCTGAACGCGCTGCGAGCGCTCAATCCACCCCTGGTCAGGGGTGGACCGCGTCTCACGGCGGAGCAGGGGCTGACGTTGCATCACGATCATCAGGCCCTGCTGAGGGATCTCGACCGCTTGCGCCACATCGTCGATGCGCTGGACGATGCGGTGCCCGAAGCTGCCGCCGCCCTGATTGATGAAGCCCACCGGCTGGTGCAGGGCAGCGTCGTGCTGCACGAACGCGAGGACGAAGACAGCGTCTATCCGAAGCTGACGGAGGTGCTGCGCGACCGCCACGGACTCGCTGCCATGAGCCGTGCGCATCGCGAGATCTTGCATCTGGCGCGGCTGCTCGCCCGGATCGCGGAGGATCTGCCGTCGGAGAAGGTCGACCGCTACCTCATTCGAGACGCCCAGCGCGTGATCGAGGCGATCGAAACGCTGGTGCGCATGCACACGGCCCAGGAGGAGGATATCTACGAGGCCGTGGCGGCATAGGCGGCAGTCGACCTCAGTGTTCCAGCGGTCGCCAGCCGGCGTGGTCGAAATACCGGCCGTATTGAGCGAGCGCCCGCACGATCTTCACGGCTCCCTGATCGCGGCCGGTGCCGCTCTTCATCTTGGCTGCACCGTCGATGATCTGCTCGAGAACGAGATGGAGCTGCTGATCTGCCTGCTCGGGCAGCTTGCAGTTTGCCACGACGTCATCGACTTGCGCCTGGATTCGCGCGGCCAGAGCCTCATATTGCGCAGGCGTAAACACGTTGCCGTGAATGGGCGCCAGGGATTGCCTCATCGCGAGGCCGATGTCGTTCATGCCGCGGCGCAGGACATCGTCGGTCGGCCACTTCTTGCCGTGGTCGAGCTGCGGCCGGGCGGTCGCGGTTGGTCCTTCGAGCGCGTGTGGCCCGGCGGCGAGGGCAGGCTGTCCGAGAGCAAGACACAGTGCGAGGGCGGTCAGCGCGAACGATTTGGTCGGGTTCATCATGGATTTCCTCCGGAGAGCTTCTTGCATCCAGATGGGGATTCGCGACGGGCGGCAGTTTGTGCTGGAGCAAAGTCGCGAGCTGAACGAGCTGCGGCCCCACGACGCAGGATGCGCCGGGAGCCAGGCGCCAGATCGTCGTCGGCCAATGCAGCGAGCTTTGAGTCAGCTCAATGCAACGCAGCGCGATTGGCTCAAGCTGGGCACTCGTGAGGAGACATGCAGAAGCTCAAGCGCGCATTTTGGGGCACTCTGGTGGGGCTCGTCCTGCTGTGGCTCGTTGCCGAGCCCCAGCCATTTGGCCCGGGCCGCTTCTTCTCGCTGCGCGAGAGGATGGTCCAGTTGAGTGGCGTCCTTGCCATCGGTTGCATGAGCATGGCGATGATTCTCGCGCTGCGGCCGCGTTGGCCGGAGCCGTGGCTCGGCGGTCTCGACAAGATGTACCGCTTGCACAAATGGTTCGGGATCGCGGCCCTCGTGACGGCGGTTGTCCATTGGCTCTGGGCCAATGGTCCGAAATGGGCGGTCGGTTGGGGGTTGCTGACCCGACCGCAGCGTGGACCAAGGCCCGCCATCGACAATCCCATCGAGGCTTTTTCCAACGGCCTGCATGGAGCGGCGGAGGGGCTGGGCGAATGGGCCTTCTACGGCACCGTAGTGCTGATTGCTTTGGCGCTCATCCAAATGTTTCCCTATCGGCTCTTCTACAAGACGCATCGGCTCCTCGCCGTCGCATATCTGGTCCTGGTCTTTCATGCGGTCACGTTGATCAAGTTCAGCTACTGGATGTCGCCGCTCGGCTGGATCGTCGCGGCGCTGCTTGCCGTCGGAACATGGGCGGCGATCGTTGCGCTGTTGCGACGTATTGGCGCCCAACGCCAGGTCCAGGGCAGGATCACCTCGCTCAAATATTATCCCGGGGTCAGGACCATCGAGACCGAAATCGAGGTGCCCCATGGCTGGCCGGGGCATAGGCCGGGCCAGTTCGCATTTGCCACGTCCGACGTCTCCGAAGGCGCACATCCCTACACGATCGCCTCCGGCTGGAACGCTGCAGACCCCAGGATCATCTTCATCACCAAGGAACTTGGCGACCACACCAGCCGGCTGCGGGACAAGCTCCGTGTCGGGCAGGAGGTGAAGGTGGAAGGGCCCTATGGCTGCTTCACCTTCGACGACGATTGCTCGCATCAGATCTGGATCGGCGGCGGTATCGGCATCACACCCTTCGTTGCCCGCATGAAACAGGCGGCCATGAAGGATGTTCCCGGTTGCGCCGTCGCGCAGGCGGTCGACCTCTTTCACACCACCGCCGATGTGGATGAGGAAGCGCTTGGCAAGCTTGCCGCAGATGCACGCTCGGCGAATGTTCGTCTCCACGTTCTCATCGACGCCCGTGATGGCCGCTTGACCGGCGACCGCATTCGCGAAGCCGTCCCGCAATGGCGCGAGGCGAGCATCTGGTTTTGCGGTCCGACGGCTTTCGGGGAGGCGCTCAGGCGAGACTTCCGTGCGCACGGATTTCCTGTCGAACTGCGGTTTCATCAGGAGCTGTTCGCGATGCGATGACGAAAGCCGCATGTGCATTCCGCTTCCCAGCTTGCCCCGGCAGCCTTTCCCTGTAATCTGCAACAAACAACAGGGAAGGGATCGATGGGAGGAGTCTTGGAGGGCGTGCGTGTGCTCGATTTCGGGCGCTATATCGCCGGGCCCTATTGCGCGACGCTGTTGGCCGAATTCGGCGCCGAGGTCATTCGCGTCGAGAAGCGCGACGGCAGCGAGGATCGCTTCGTGGCGCCGGTCGGCGAAAACGGCGAAGGCGCGCTGTTTCTCCAGGTCAACCGCAACAAGAAGTGCGTCACGCTCGATCCGATGAAGCCGGAAGGGCAGGAGGTGATGCGCCGCCTGGTGGCGACCGCAGACGTCGTCGTCGCCAATCTGCCGCCGCAGACCTTGCGCGCGATGAAGCTGGACTACGAGTCCCTGAAGGCGATCAAGCCCGACATCATCCTGACCACGGCGACCGCGTTCGGCGGACCCGGCCCCTGGTCCGACCGCGTCGGCTTCGACGGTGTCGGGCAGGTGATGTCCGGATCGGTGTACATGACGGGCGCAGGTGATCCGCCGTACCGCGCCGCGGTGAACTGGGTCGATTTCGGCACCGCGCTGCATTGCGCGTTCGGCACGCTCGCCGCCCTGATCGAGCGCGGCAAGTCCGGGCGCGGACAAATCGTGGAGGGCGCGCTGCTCGCAACCGCTTTGTCCTTCACCAATGCGACGCTGATCGAGCAGGCGCTGATCAACGTCAATCGCGTTCCGACCGGCAATCTCGGCCAGACCGCGGCGCCCGCCGACATCTACCGCACCAGGGACGGCTGGGTGCTGTGCCAGGTCACGGGCCATCCGCTGTTCAAGCGCTGGGCGCGGTTGATGGGCGAGGAGGACGTATGGCTGAACGATCCGCGCTTTGCCGACGATATCAGCCGCGGCAACAACGGCCGCATCATCAGCGAGCGGATGGCGCGCTGGTGCGCCGAGCGCACCACGCAGGAGGCCGTCGATACGCTGGGCCAGGCCATGATTCCGACCGGCCCCGTGCTCTCGCCGCAACAGGCGCTGGATCATCCGCACATCCGTGCCGCCGGCTTCATGCAGGACGTCGACTATCCCGGCCTGCCGAGCCCGGCCCCGGTGACACGGGCCGCGGTCCGGCTGTCGGAGACGCCGGGCGAAATCGCAAGCCGCCCGCCGACGCTCGGCGAGCACACCGATCTTGTCCTCAAAGAGCTCGGCTATGACGCCGCGGAAATCGCGGCGCTTCGGCAGGGCGGCATCATATAACGGGATATCGTTCGGTTCGGCAGTGCTGCTTCACCTCTCCCCGACGGGGAGGGGTCGGATTGCTATGACGCGCAATTGCGCGGCGTAGCAATCCGGGTGAGGGGGCGCGGCACTCAGGGACACCTTGACCCCTCACCCGGATCGCATCTTCGATGCGCTCCGACCTCTCCCTTCGGGAGAGGTGAACCGAGCCCTGGCGCAGGCACTGGGGCGTCACAGCATCTGCTTCAGCGCCAATGCGTCGGAGGGGGCGGCGCTCTTCTGGTCATTGTCGAAATAGACATAGACGTCGCAGCCCTGCCGCTTCCAGGACTTGATGCGCTTGGCCCATTGCGCCAGCGCGGCCTTAGTATAGTGGCCGTGATAGCGCCCGCTCGGCCCATGCCCGCGCGCGTAGACGAAATCAGCCGTGCGCTTCCACGGCGCCGGCGCGTCGTGATGGTCGGACAGGCAGAGCGAGATGTTCTCGTCCGCCAGCATGCGCAGGATGCGCGGCTGATACCAGCTCGGATGCCGGAATTCGAAGCTGTAACGCCGCTTCCGCGACAGCAGCTTGAAGAAGCAGGCAAGGCGATCGGGGTTCGCCTCGAATTGCGGCGGCAGCTGGAACAGGATCGGGCCGGCCTTGCCGCCGAGCCTGGAAATGCGGTCCTCCAGCAGCTCGAGGCTGTTGACGGAGCGTTCCGACAGGCGCTTCCAATGCGTGATGAATTTCGAGGCCTTCCAGGCGAAGACGAAATCCCGCCCGGTCTGCTCGCGCCATCCCTTCACCGCTTCGGGCGTCGGCGTGCGGTAGAACACGCCGTTCAGCTCCGTGGTGTCGAACTGTCCGGCGTAGTAGCTGAGCTGCTGCTTCAGCGTCACGCCCTCCGGAAAGAACGGGCCGCGCCAGGAATCGTAATGCCAGCCCGAAGTTCCGATCAGAACGCGCGCCATCGATCTGCCATCCGTTGAGCGCGGCGGGAGGCCGCGCCTTGTTGGAGGCAACGTTCGTCCGCAAGATATGTTGCTGTCGGCGTGGCGGCGTAGATCAGTTCGACGCCAGCGCCGCCTTGGCCACCTCGGCCATCCAGCTCGACGCCACGGGCAGGATGGCGTCGTTGAAATCATAGCGCGGGCCGTGCAGCTCGGCGCCGTCCCGCAATTCGCCATTGCCGATCCAGACGAAGGCGCCCGGCCGCTGCTGGAGATAATGGGCAAAATCCTCGCCTGCCATGCTGGGCGCGAGGTCGCGCCGCACCGGCGCCCGGACTTTTTCCGCGGCGATGCGCGCGAGGTCCGCCTCATCAGGCGTGTTGACCACCACACCCACCCCCCAGACGATCTCGGGCGTGACCTTGACGCCGAAGCTGGTCGCGATTCCGGCACAGGTGCGTTCGATGCCGGCGAGGATGACGTCCTTGACCGCTTCGCGGTGGTAGCGCAGCGTTCCGCGGATGGTGACGCGTCCGGCGATCTGGTTCGGCGCGGTGCCGCCTTCGATGGTGGAGAGCGACAGCACGGCGGTGTCGAGCGGATCGACGCCCCGCGCCACGATCGATTGCATCGCCACGATCAGATGGCCGGCCGCCATCACCGGATCGCGCGTCAGGTGCGGCATGCCGGCGTGGCCCGCATGGCCCTCGATGGTGATGGTGATGCGTCCGCCGGAGGCCATGACGACGCCGTCGTGCACGGCGATGGTGCCGGCGGCAAGGCCGGGCCAATTGTGGAAGCCGAACACGCGCTGCATCGGAAAGCGATCGAACAGCCCGGCCGCGACCATCGCGCGCGAGCCGCCAAAACCTTCCTCCGCCGGCTGGAAGATGAGATCGACCGTGCCGCTCCAGCTGGTATCCGTGGCGAGCAGCGCGGCGGCGCCGAGCAGCGCGGCGGTGTGGCCGTCATGGCCGCAGGCATGCATCACGCCTGGCGTCTTGGACGCATAGGGCAGGCCGGTGTCCTCGGTGATCGGCAGCGCGTCCATGTCGGCACGCAAGCCGACGCGGCTTTGCGCATGCCCACGCGTCAAGGTCGCGACGATGCCGTGGCCGCCGATACCGGCCTCGAACGGAATGCCGAGCTCGGTGAGCCTGTCCTGCACGAAGGCGGCGGTGGCTTTTTCCTGGAGCGACAGCTCCGGGTGGGCATGAAGGTGCCGGCGCCACGCGGTCAGTTTCTGGTGCAGCTCAGGTGTCAAGGCAACGCTCTCTCGCAAGGTGTCGATTGTCGTCACCATAACGGATTATCGCGGTGATGCACCTGGCGCCTTGGAATGTCCGGTGTGCAGCGATGAGTCGTTGGTGCAGACAAATGGCGCCGCGTGCTCCCCTTCACCTCTCCCGCTTGCGGGAGAGGCCGGGAGAGGGCTGGCTCGTCATTGGGAGTCTCACTGCGGAGACACCCTCTCCCCAACCCTCTCCCGCAAGCGGGCTACGGCATTCACACATCGTTGTTGAAGACCGAAAGGATGTCTGATTCCGTGTCCATCCTGGACAGGAGGATGGCATGGAGCTCGGACTGGGACGGTTTGGCGACCGTCGCCTGGAAAAAGGGGGGCTATTACGGCAAGCCGGGTCCGGTCGTCATGCTTCAGGGTTGGCTCGAGTTCCAAGCCATGAAACGCGGCGCCCACCTCATGCTCCCCCCACGGGATAACCAGAGTGATGTGTGAATCCAGTAGCGCAAGCGGGAGAGGGGGCGCACCTCGCTTGTTGTCGCATCTCTCTACCCCACCAGCTTCGCCAGCCCGTGCCAGTCGAAGCTGATGCCATGGCCGGGCCGGTCCGGCGCCAAGGCCTTGCCGTCCTCGAGCACCAGCGGATGTTCGATGTATTTGTCCAGCCCGAAGCCGTGCGCCTCCAGATAGGAGCGGTTCGGGCAGGCCGCGAGCAAATGCACGGTGATGTCGTGGGCGCCGTGGCTGGTGACCGGCAGGTTGAAAGCCTCCGCCAGCCGCGCGATCTTCATGAAGGCGGAAACGCCGCCGCAATTGGTGACGTCGGGCTCGGGATAGGACACCGCGCTGGATGCGATGTAGTTCTTGAACTCCCACAGCGAGCGCAGATTCTCGCCCGCCGCGATCGGCACGCCGCCGGCCTGCATGATGCGCGCGTGACCGGCGACGTCGTCGGGGATGATCGGCTCCTCGAGCCAGGTGAGATCATAGGGAACGAAAGCACGTGCCGCGCGAATTGCTTCCTCGACCGTCCACTTCATGTTGGCATCCGCCATCAGCGGAAAGCCGTCGCCGAGATGCTGCCGCATCGCGGACACCTTCGCGACGTCGGCCTTCAGGTCCGGCCTGCCGACCTTCATCTTGATGGCGCGAAAGCCCTTGGCGAGGTTGCCGTCGGTCTGCGCGAGCAGCTCATCCACGGAGAGATCGAGGTCAATGCCGCCGGCATAGCACGGCACCCGCGCGTCGAAGCCGCCGAGCAATCGATACAGCGGCAGCTTCGCGCGCCGCGCCTTCAAATCCCATAGCGCGATGTCCAGTGCGGAGAGCGCCAGCACCACCGGCCCGCCGCGGCCGCCATAGTGCAGCGCCCACCAGACCTGCTGCCAGATCGCCTCGGTGTCGTCGGCCTCGCGGCCCTCGACCAGCGGCGGGATCTCGCGCTTGAGGATGTCCGCCGTCGCCCCGCCGTTGCGTCCCACCGTATAGGTGTAGCCGACGCCTTCGGCACCATCGGCATCGCGGATGCGGCAGGTGATCAGCTCGAACGCCGTGATCTCGCCATGGGTGGAATCCGACAGCGTGACGGGGAGGGGGATCCGGTAGAGTCCGGTCTCGATATTGGCGATGCGCGGCATGGTGCCTCCCTTCTTTCTTCCTAGGGTGGGTTAGCCGTGCAGATGCGCAAAGCGCATGTGCGCGGCGTAACCCACCTCTTTGATCTCCGCGGCGGCAGAAGTGGTGGGTTACGCCGCGCGAGCTGCGCTTCGCACAGTCGCGCGGCTAACCCACCCTACAAACCCAACTCACCGCATCGTCGCGAGTTGCACGGCCAGTGCGCAGGCACGGTCGTATTCGTCGAGATTGATCCATTCGTCGACCGTGTGCGCCTCGTTCTGGCCTGCGCCGAAGGTCACGGTCGGAATGCCGTGACGGACCATCCAATTGGCATCGAGGCCGCCATTGGCGGTGCGGACGTTCGGCGTGCCGCCGACCGCGGTCACGGCCTCGACCGCGCGCTTGATGACGGGTTGGCTGTCCTTCATGCGGAACGGATAATAGTCGGTTTCGGCCTGGAACTTGACCTTGCCGGACTTGCCTTGTGCATTGGTGACCTTCTTGGCCGCCTTCTCGAACGCGGCCTTGTAGGCTTTGGTAATCTCCTTGAAGAACTTGCCGTCATGGCTGCGGCTCTCGCCGCGCACATGCACGTAATCGGTGACCACGTTGGTGGCATCGCCCGCGGGGCGGCCTTCGCCGCCGGTGACGGGGCCGACATTGCTGGTGCCTTCCTTTTTGTCTTGCCCCTTGCCCTTCACCACCTTGCCGAACCAGCCGCCGGCCTTCACGTCGGCAAGCGCCAGCGCCATTATCATCGTGGAAGAGATGCCGCGCTCCGGTGCGACGCCGGCATGCGAGGCGCGGCCGAAGATCTCGACGCTCCAGCGGTCGGCGCCGACCGCGCCGATGACGACATTGGAGGCGGCGCCGCCGTCATAGTTGAAGGCCATCACCGGAGAGCCGAGCTCGTCCAGCTTGACGTGGCGGGCGCCGTAGAGGCCGCTCTCCTCGCGCACGCAGAACAGCAGCGTGATCGGCGGATGATCGAGCTTCTGCTTTTCGAGCTCGGCTGCCAGCGTCACCAGCACGCCGCAGCCGCAGCGGTTGTCGCCGCCGAGCGCGGTCTTGGCCTCGTTGACGATCTTGCGTCCCGATTTCTTCGGCTGGGCGCCGGCGCAGAGCGGTACGGTGTCCATGTGGGTCATGAACATGATGCGCGGCTGGTTGTGCAGCGCGCCGCGGCCGGGCAGGTCGACGATGAGGTTGCCGGTCTCGGTCGGCACGGGAATGCGGGTGTTGGCATCATCGAGCCGGATCGCCTTCGCCGGCACGCCGCTCTCCTTCAGCGCGGCCATGAGCTCGCGCCCGATCGCCGCCTCCTGTCCGGTGACGCCCTCCACAGCGAGAAAGCGCATGAGACGGTCGGTGGCGGCTTTGGTGTCGACAGGCATGAATGGTTCCTTTGGCGAGCGATCTCATAGGACGCGAGGATGATGGGCTCGCGAAGAGCTCCAGCCATCCTACGAACTTGTTGCAGTGTAAGCCAAGAAGATCAGCACGCCGAGTGCCAGCATGGCAGCCATGAACAGCAGCACGGCCGGGAGTCCGGCGAGCGCCGCCACCGCGCCCGTCATCGACTGCATCAGCGCCGCGCCGAGGAAGAAGGCGAGGTTGATCGCCGCCAGCGCCTTGCCCGCCACTTGCGCATCGACGAGCTGCCGCGACATGCCGAACAGCAATGGCTGGGCGGAGGTCGCAAGCCCAATCAGCACGAACAGCACGAGGTCGTATTGCGGCGGCATCACGGGCAGGCCTGATAGCACGGAGACCGCATAATTCGGCGCCCCGAGCGCCATCAGCCCCAGCAGCAGCGCTCCGGCCATGTGCGAGCCCGCCACCAGCGCGCGACGCCGGCCGAGCCGGCGGTCGATCACGCCGATGACAAGCGGACCTATGATCATGGCCAGCGTGAACGCGCCGAGCTGGTTGCCGGCCTCGACCCGCGACAATCCCTTGACGTCCATCAGCCACGGCCCGCCCCACAAGCCGCGCAGCACCAGCGAGCTCGCCAGCGATACCAGCGCCAGCGCGATCAGGCCGCGCAAGGGCCGCGAGAGGCCGAGCCTGAGCACTTCGATCATCTGCGACAGCGGCGAGGACTCGTCCTTGTGCTCGGCCGGCTGATGCGGCACCAGCGCGAACACGGCGAGCGCGACCGCGACGCCGCCGAGCGCAGACATCCAGAACCCGGCGCGCCAGCCCCAAGTGTCGACCACGAGGGCGAGCGGGCTCGCCGACAGCAGCATGCCGATATTGCCGATCGAGAGGATCGCGCCCGACCACAACCCGAACCGCGCCGCAGACAATTGCTTCGCCGCCAGCGTCATCGGGCACATCAGCATGCCCGAGGTGGCGACCCCCAGCATGAACTGCCCGACCGCGAAGCTCGCAGGGCCAGTGGCAAACCCCGACGCCACCGCGCCGAGCACGGTCCCCGCGAGCAGGCTCAGCGATACCGGTCGCACGCCGAAGCGATCCATTGCCGCCCCGACCGGGATCTGCGCCGCGGCAAACGCGAAAGGATAGATCGAGGTCAGGCTCGCCAGCGCCTGCGGCTCGAGATGGAAATCCGCCGCCATCAGATCGAGGCTGACGGCCGGAATCGTGCGCAGCAGGGTCGAGAGCATGTGGCCGCAGGCGAGCGCGACGAGTGCGAGGATCAGCACGCGGGTGCCGGTGCCCGCGTCGTCGGTGGTGGCCATGAGCGTTCGATCCCGAGGAGGTTTTGGATGGCTTACATGATGGTGAGGGGAGCGCCAATGGCGGCAGCGCGCCCCCCTCATTCCGGATTGTGGTTTCAGCCGGCAATCCGTGCGCAACTGGCCTGCACTGTAAAGGCCGAGAGGCAGCCGGGATGATCAACTTCTGCTTGCGCACCCCCGGCTTCCGACACGGTCGGCGTCGTCCTCGGCCGGCGCGGATGGCCCTGTCGATGGTGACGGCGATCGTCGCCGTTTCGCTTGTCCGCCAGGCCGCGCGGATCGGGAAAAATCGGAACAATGCGACGTCATCGCTCTTACCTTGATGAGGAGACCTTCTGATGCTGCGTTCAAGACCGCCACGGGTCATTCGCACAACGCTTGATCTTGCGAACGCGAAGCAGGTCAAGTCCGTTCGCAAGCACCTCAAGATCTCCAATGCCGATCTGATCAGGATCGTCGATAAGATCGGCAACTCTCTGACGGCCATAGAGAAGGAAGTTCAGCTCGAAAAGCTTGAGCTGGTTGAGCAGTGCAGCGCGAAGGGTGGACACGATCCCCGGATAGATTCAATCATCCCATCCAAAGGAGAACTGAGATGAACGGCCTGATCTACCTCATAGGGCTAATCGTCGTGATCGCGGCCATTTTGTCATTCTTTGGCTTGCGCTGATCGTTCTCTGCGGGCCGACGCGCACCCCGTCCGGGTGAAGCAGTCGGCAATTCGGTGTGTACCAAATGGATGATCTGCACCAGGTGAACACCATCATCGCCACGACTATTTGCGCGTTCTTCAAAGGACATCCCGACGCCCAGATCGGGACCGAAGAGGCCAAGCTGCTGGCGAAGCAGATTACCCAGGCGCTGGAGGAGGCAGGGCTGCAAATTTCTGCCGCCAATCCAACGAACGCGCCGCACTAGCCTTTCGGCTGGTGAAGCCGGTGTTATCGACGCTTAACTGCTGAAATGACCCAATTCCCTTAGTTCGAGTCCAGCTCCCTCAAAAGCTCCTCCGCATCATCGAGCAGATCCCGGATCGCCCGTCGCTCCGCGATCCGCTCCGGCGTGAAGGCGCCGTGCTTGCGCGCATTGCGGTTGCCTCTGGGTGCCCCCGATCGCTCGGCGCCGCCGTGCATGCGGCAGCGCAGCTTGCCGCGCACGGCCGGCGCGCGGCAGGCGAGGTCGCCGCGCGTGCTGGCGCCGCAGCGCGGGCTCGCCGCCATCGCGCGCGTGTTGCGGACCCGATCGGCGCTCATGCGGTGGCGCCCTGCAACATTTCGGTCCGGTCGTGCTGGTAGTCGCCGGTTTCGTCGGACGGGACCAGTCCGGCGCCTGCCGCGGTGCCCGGCTCGCCCACGGTGAGGTGCGCGTGCTGCGCGACATTCCCCACGATTGCGCTGCCGCCGTCCTGCACCGACAGATTTTGCACGGTGATCGGACGCTCGCCGTTGCCGCGGTGGCGGTTGAGCGCTTCCATCTGCGCCGCGAAGGTGCGGGCCAGCCGGGTCAATGTGCGCGAAATCCCTTCCTGCGAGAGGCCCTCGGTGAAGGCGAGGCGGGATGCGGAGCGCATCGTGGCGACGTGAACGGACACCATCTGCGCCGCCAGCATGGCCTCGAGCGAATCCCTGGGCGCGATGCCCTTCACCATCGAGATCATGAAGGCGAGATTGTCCTCGTCGGGCTTCTGCAGGATCACGCTGGCTTTCATCAATTGCTTGAGGAAGCCGTGCAGGGCGTCGCGATCGACGGCGCCAAGCGCCTCGCTCATCAACCGTTCGCCGGTGTCGGCGTCCGGATGCTGGATCACGATGTCTTTTCGGCCGAGCTTGATCCGCGGGCTCGGCCGGTTGCCGCCATACCGGGCGACGGGCATCGTGCTATTGCGTGTCAGGGCTGTCGTCATGTCGAGAGATCCTTTGGGCCCACGGCACGTGCCAGCAGGCTCCGCTGATGCGAAACCGGTGCGCGCAGCTGCTGTGCGGCGGTTGCGTTGTTAGATGTCGATGCAGGGCTTGTGCGCGACCGAAGCGAGACCCACATGGTCGTGGAGGCCGATGCTCACGCGGATCGCGATGATGCCAGGATGCCCCTGTTTTGCCCGACGAGTCAATTACGATTTCGTGCGATCCGAAGCCTGATCCGAAGCTAGCGGCCCTGCCGTAAGTCGTTGTTTCGACTGGTGCGGTCTACTGTGCATGGGGTTGTTTTCGCATTTTTTGTTTGAAGGAGGTGCGGACCTGCCGTGCTGCGGAATGAAGGCGGGCGAACGCGATTGCGCAATCCGGCGCGACCGCTATTCATGATCCTCCAATGCGTCACGCCAACAAGGCTGCACAAGCGGCGCTGGTGAGATCTGGGGAGAGAACCGATGCAACGAACCGTCCGCCTGCTGGCCGTCATCGCCGGATTGTGCGCCGCTGTGCTGCCCACCGAAGTCATGGCGCAGAAATATCCGGTGCGGCCGGTCAAGGTCATGGTCGGCTTCAGCGCGGGCGGTCCGGTCGACGTCGCGCGCATCGTCGGCGATCGCCTCGGTAGCAAGCTCGGACAGCCCTTCGTGGTCGAGAACCGTGCCGGCGCCAACGGCATGATCGCGGCCGAAGGGGTCGCGCGTGCCGATGCGGATGGCTACAACATGCTCGCCTGCAACTCCTCCACCATCACGCTGAACAGGACGCTGTTCAGGGATATCCGCTACGACCCGGAAAAGGACTTCGCGCCGCTCACCACTGTCGTGTCGGCGCCGCTGGTGCTGGTGGTCAATCCGGAGAATCCCAAGACGGCCGATATCAAGACCGTCGCCGATCTCGTTGCGGCGGCGAAGGCCGCGCCCGGTGCGCTGGCCTACGGCTCGGGCGGCAACGGCAACCTTGCCCATCTCGCCATGGAGCTGCTCAGCCAGAAGGCCGGCATCAAGCTGATCCACGTGCCCTATCGCGGCGGTTCGGCCGCCGAGGTCGGCATTCTCGCGCAGGAGGTGCTGGCGGTGTTCGATCCGCTCTCCGCCGTGCCGCTGGTCAAGGCCGGCAAGCTGCGCGCGCTCGCGGTGTCGTCGGCCGAGCGGCTGCCGTCGCTGCCCGACGTGCCGACCGTCGCGGAAGCGGGCTATCCCGGCTTCGACATCTCGTTCTGGGTCGGCTTCTTCATGCCGAAATCGACGCCGGCGCCGATCCTCGAGACGCTGCACCGGGAAATCGTCGCGGCGGCCAAGGATCCCGCAATCGCGGAGAAGCTCGGCTCGCAAGGCGTCGTCAGCGTGCTCAGCCCGGCCGACTACGCCGCCAAGATCGCGAAGGAGACGAAAGACCTTGCCGAGGTCGTGGCGGCAGCGAACATCAAGGCGGAGTGAGGCTCTTACTCGCCACCCGCCAGCTGCGCCAGCCGGTCGAGCAGCGGGCGTTGGCCTGCGTTGATCTTCTCCCGCGCAGCTTCGAGCGTGAACCATTCGGCACGATCGACCTCCGGGAAGGTCTGCCGTTGGCCGCTTCGTGGCGGCCATTCCATCTCGAACGTATTGCTGCGAACGCAGCTCACGTCGAGATCGAGCTCGACCGCGAAGGCGGTGACGAGCTTGCCGCCGCGCTGCTTGACCTGACCAAGCGCCGTCAGCGGCCCGGACAGATCGAGCCCAAGCTCCTCGGCGAATTCGCGCCGCGCGGCGATATCAGCATCTTCTTCGTCCGCATATTCCCCCTTGGGGATCGACCATGCGCCGAGATCCTTGTTGCGCCAGAACGGCCCCCCGGGATGAACGAGGAGAACCTCGAGCTTGCGGCGCCTCCGATAGGCGATGATCCCGGCACTCTTCGATGGCATCGCGGCTCCGTGCAGCAGCGTTCCGGCTTTCTCTCCGGAAACGTGGAGCCGCGCAAGCGGCGGCTCCGCTCACGAACCGGGGGGCCGTTCGCCCGATGCGAAGCGTACGGCACGCGCCTTCGCGCTCTTGCCGGCGGCGCGTGCCGCGATCATGCTGCGTCCCTTGCGCTGGGCCGCGACATTGTTCCGCAGCTGGGTTGCAAACCGCTTGCGCGCACGGGTCGTCGTCGCCCGGGCGGCGAGCTGCTCGGCTTTGTCAAGGATGCGCGTGACCGAGGGCGTCAGGTTGACCGGAACCCAGGCGACGTCCTTGGCCTTCGAGAGGCTGCCGACACCTTCGCAAGGCGCCTCGCGCGGTAGGTCGACCCGGATTGCAATGGCCTCGGAACGCTCGGTCCAGTCCTCGGCCTTGGTGCCGGTGATGATGCGGACATAGTCGCGCGTCTCGCGTGGCAGCTCACTCTGTTTGGCAAGCCACTTTTGAATGCGGCCCGGGCCTGCATTGTAGGCGGCTGCGGCAAGGCCGAGATTGCCGAAATCATCGCGCAGCTTGCGCAGGAACTTTGCCGAGGCCGGCAGCGCCTTCATGGGATCGAAGGGATCGTCGAGCCCGACTTCGGCAGCCGTTTCCGGCATGAACTGCGCAACGCCCTGGGCGCCGGCGTGGCTGACCTCGTTGGACTTGAAGCGGCTCTCCTGCCAGAGCAGGCGGGCAAAGAACGGCACGGGAATGCCGCTGGCCTCGGCGGCTTCGCGAAGCGCATGGCAGAATTTGTCCGTCGGCGACACCGGCTCCTCGTTGGCGGGTTCGCTCGCGCGCGGTGGCTCGATCGTTTCCTCATGCGCCGCGCGCGCGTTGGCGAGCTCGATGGCCTGGACGCTGGCGAGGAAAAGTTCGACCATCGGAACCAGCGGCGAGGCATGATTGTTCTGAAGAATGGCGGTGTCGAAAGTTGATGTTTTCCGGGACGCCGACGGATCGAGGTCGCACATCAGAAGCAGAAACGCGGCGCAAGCCGCGACGACAAATCGCATTTGCTGGGACAACCTCGAACTGTGGGATGAACGGCCAGCGATGCGCCGGCGCTAGGAAGTTCTTAACCTTCCGATTGCGGCAAAGCTGCGGTCTCGCCGGTTCCTTCGGTGTTAGTACGGTGTTCCCAAAAAGAAACTGTCCGCGATTTGCGGATCATTATTTTCGGAATGGGACGAGCGATCATGATGCGATGGATGCTTGGCGCGGTGATGTCGCTGTGGCTCTACTGCCCGGCGCACGCAGGCAATCTCGATGCGAAGGCCGTGAACGATGCAGCGCGTCCGGAAAAGCCGCCGGCTGCCGACAAGATCAGCGCGCCGGTGACGAAGCTTCAGATTCTGCTCGATCGTGCGCAATTCTCTCCGGGCGAGATCGACGGCAAGCTCGGCGAGAACGCGCAGAAGGCGCTGAAGGCCTTCGCCGAACAGAACGGGCTTGGCTTCGACAAGACCATCACGCCTGAACTCTGGGACAAGCTGAACGCAGCCAGCGAAGGCCCTGTCCTCGTCGACTACAAGATCACCGACGCGGATGTGAAGGGGCCATTCCTCAAGAAGCTGTCAACCAAGCTCGAGGACATGAAGTCGCTGGAGGCGCTGAGCTACACCAGTCCGCTCGAAGGGCTCGCTGAAAAATTCCACATGAGCGAAGAGCTGTTGAAGGCGCTCAATCCGGGAAAGGCGTTCGACAGGAGCGGCGAGACGATCGTCGTCGCCAACGTCGCGGCGCGGCGGGAGCTTCCGCGCATCGTTCGCATCGAGATCGACAAGGCGCAGGCGACGCTGAAGGCCTACGAGACCTCTGGCCGGCTGGTCGCGTTCTACCCGGCGTCAATCGGCAGTCCGGATCGCCCGACCCCGACGGGGACGCTGAAAGTCACCAGCAGCCATGAGCTGCCGACCTATCGCTACAATCCGGAATACAAGTTCAAGAGCGTGAAATCCAAGAAGCCCTTCGAGATCAAGCCGGGTCCCAATGGCCCCGTCGGATCGTACTGGATCGGGCTGTCGGCGCAGGGCTACGGCATCCACGGGACGGCGGAGCCGGACAGGGTCAGCAAGTCCGCATCGCACGGCTGCGTCAGGCTCACCAACTGGGACGCGCGCGTGATCGGCGAGAATGCCAAGCGTGGCATCCCCGTCGTCTTCCTCGATGCGCCGACGGAATCCTCCTCGAAGCAGCGGGACATGGCGGCCGGCAAGCGCGCGGCGAACTAGTCCTTGGGAAAATCCTTGCGCATCGCGATCTCGGCGGCGTCGGCGGGCGACAGCACGGTCTGGTCGAAAGCGGCCTGCGGCGTCGTCATGATGTCGTAGAGCGAGATGCCCTTGATGGGCTTGCCCATCAGCTCGCGGACGCAGTCGGCGAGCGTGCCGTTGTAGACGAGATAGGGCGGACCCCGATCCTTCTGCCTCTCGCCCTTCAGCGACGGCCACTTCTTCAATTCGGCCGGCGCGTCATAGGCGATCGGCGATCCCTCTTTGAACATGCGTTGGGCCCCGGTGGCTTTGGATTGCCGGGAATCCTACCGCCGCCGGGTAAACACGCGTTAAAGAATTAGTTTCAAATCAGCCGGCGACGAAGGCGAGCAGGGTGCCGTTGGACTCGGCCGGCGGCATGCAGACCGCGGGTCCGCTGCGCACGGCAGCCGAACCAAGCGCCTTCTCCGTCGCAGCCAGATCGCTGCTGGCGAGCACCAGCGCGGCGCCGCCGCGCTCGGCGAGGCCGGCGAGCGGCACGCCCGGATAGCGCTTTCCGAGCTGCTCCAGCGTGAGATAGACGAAGTCGGCGCGATCGCTGCCGGAAGGCACGGTCATGGCGCCGTCGGGCTCGGCCTTCGGCTCGCGGTCGATCAGCCGGCCGAGATGTGCGGCGTCCTGCGCCGGCTTGGGCGTCGCAACCAGAATCTGCTTGATCCGCTTCGCCGCGTTGGCGTGCCTCATCAACTCGGGAATCCACACGGTCTCGCGCGTCTTGTGCTGGCAGGCGAAGATGCGCACGCCGCCGGGCGCTTCGGCGGTCGGCCACATGAAGGTGCGGAATTTTGCCGCCGAGACAGTGCCGTTTGGCAGCGTCACCGGCCGCTCGAAATCGGTCGGGCCGATCGGCGTCAGGCCACGGGCGCGGATCTCCTCGGCACCGGCGGCGGAATCGACCGCGGTGAAGGCGATGCGCTCGATGCCCTCGCCGCGCTTGTCGAGGAAGGCGCGCGCCGGCGCGTTGTGCTCGGTCGCCGCGAGCACGCCGAGCAGCTCCATATAATCGGGATCGAACATGATGGTGTAATTGCCGGTGCCCATATGCGCGCTGTGGGTGCCGCGCGGGGAGACGGTGAAGCCGAGCCGCCGGTAGTTCTCGGCGGCTTTGTCGAGGTCCTTCACCATGATGACGGCGTGGTCGATACCGATGACGTTCTTCAGAGCCACTGTTCGTTTCCCGCGAATGCAAACTGACTTGGATTACCGCTGATCCTGTCTACGCCGGATAGGCGGCCAAGTCATTTTCAAATCGGGGGCGAGGTACGGAATTTCATGTCGTGAAATGCAATTCTGTTGGATGACCGGGTCAGTGTGGCTGCTCGAGATAGGCGGCGAGGATCGCGCGCTCCTCGCCGGTCATCTCGGTGATGTTGCCCGGCGGCATTGCGCCGGACCAGGCCGCGACACGGCCGACCAGGCGGATGTTGCGATGGATGTGCTCGGGCGTATCGAGAAGGATGCCTTTCGGCGCGGTCACGATCCCGGCCCAGACCGGCTCGGCCGCGTGGCACATGCTGCAGCGGGACATCACGATCTCCTCGACGGCATTGCGCGTGGGTTGGGCTGACAGCGCGCCCGTCCTCACCTCGCGTGGGCCGGCAGCGGAGAGGAACAGGATCGCGATCACGCCGATTGCGGCCACGCCCCACACCCACCATGGCGATTTGCGCCCGGCGTGCCGCGCGTTGAAGAAATGGCGGATCACCGGGCCGAGCGCCAGGATGATCGCGACGATGATCCAGTTGAAGCGGGTGGCGTAGAGCAGGGGATAGTGGTTGCTGATCATCAGCACGACGACGGGGAGCGTCAGATAATTGTTGTGGACCGAGCGCTCCTTGCTGGCCTTGCCGAGCTTCGGATCGGGCGCCTGCCCCGCGATCAGGCTGGCCACGATCTTCTTCTGGTTCGGGATGATCAGCGCGAAGACGTTGGCGACCATGATGGTGCCGATGATCGCCCCGATCTGGTTGAAGGCGCCGCGACCGCTGAGCACATGGGTGAAGGCGTAAGTCAGCGCGACCAGGAACAAATAGCCGCCGATGGCAAAAGGCAATTCGCGCTGCGCGAGCCCGCTGCGGCAGGCAGCTTCATAGAGCAGCCACGCCAGCGCAAGACTACAGAAGCTGAACAGGCCGGCCTGGAACGGCGTGAGGTCGAGGATCGACTTGTCGACCAGGAACAGGTCGGCCTCGAGATAATACACCACCACCATCAGCGCGAAGCCGGACAGCCAGGTCGTGTAGGCCTCCCATTTGAACCAGGTCAGCTCGTCAGGCATCTGGCTGGGGGCGACCAGATATTTCATGATCCGGTAGAAGCCGCCGCCATGGACCTGCCAGGCCTCGCCCTGCACGCCATCGGGCAGGTCGCGTCTCGGCCTGAGGCCGAGATCGAGGGCGATGAAATAGAAGGAACTGCCAATCCAGGCGATCGCCGCCACCACGTGCAGCCAGCGGAGCAGCAGGCTCGCCCATTCCGATATGATGGATCCCCACATGATGCCCCCAACAATGGTGGCGGCGATGCCGCGGCTTTGCTGACCGCGACGTGCAGCCGCCCTCACATCTGTCGCATCGATCGGCCGCATTTTCCAGTACGATGGAACGCTGCCGATGCCCATCGTGCGAGCACGGGCTGACGTGGAATTCGGCGGTGTTTAACCTGCCGCGGACCATTTGCGGGGCATCGACGTTGACGTTTGCGACGTGCAGGCCGGAGGATGACGACGTGAAGAACAGGATTTCGACCGCGGTGCTGGCTGCAGGGTTGATCGTGGCCGCGACCGGTGCACCGGCCGAGCCCGTGTTGCAGGGCAAGGACGCTTATGGTGATTGGCAGGCCGACAAGCCCGGCACGATCAGGCTGATCCGGCCGCAGGATCTGGTCAGGCCCGGCGCCACGCGATCGGTTGCGAGCTCGTCGCGCGTGGTGCCGCGCCCGCCGGACGCTGCACTCCGGGTGCCGGCGGGCTTCAAGATCGAGCTGTTCGCCGAAGGCCTGCGCGCGCCGCGCATCGTGCGGGTGGCGCCGAACGGCGATGTCTTCGTTGCGGAGACGCGGGCCGGCACCATTCGCGTGCTCCGCGCAGGCGAGGGCGGCAAGGTCGCGAGCAACGATGTCTTTGCCAGCGGCTTGCGCCAGCCTTTCGGCATCGCCTTCTTCCCGAACGGCGACAATCCGCAATGGGTCTATGTCGCCAACACCGACAGCGTCGTCCGCATTCCCTATCAGGCCGGCGATCTCAAGGCGCGCGGCAAGGCCGAGACGATCGTGGCAAGCCTGCCGCATGACGGCGGCCATTCCACCCGCGACATCGTCTTCACGCCCGACAACAAGCGCATGCTGGTCTCGGTCGGCTCGCTCAGCAATGTCGCGGAAGGCCTGGGCATGCCGCCGGGCGGATTGGAGGCGTGGTCGAAGGCGCAACCGCTCGGCGCAGCCTGGGCCAGCGAGACGGAGCGCGCGGCGGTGCTGTCCTTCACGCCAGATGGCAAGGAGCGCAAGATCTACGCGACCGGTATCCGCAATTGCGTCGGCCTTGCGGTCCAGCCACAGACTGGTCTGCCCTGGTGCTCGACCAACGAGCGCGACGGCCTCGGCGACGATCTCGTGCCCGACTACGTCACCAGCGTGAAGGAGGGCGCCTTCTATGGCTGGCCGTGGTTCTACATCGGCAACAACGAAGATCCGCGCCATGCCGGCGCGCGGCCGGACCTGAAGGACAAGGTGACGGTGCCCGACGTGCTGATCCAGCCGCATTCGGCCTCGCTCGGCATGACGTTCTACCAGGGCACGCAGTTTCCGAGCGAATATCAAGGCGACGCATTCGCCGCTCAGCATGGCTCCTGGAACCGTTCGAAGCGCACCGGCTACAAGGTGATCCGGATCAGGATGAAGGACGGCAAGCCGACCGGCGAGTATGAGGATTTCGTCACGGGATTCGTGGCGAGCGACACGGAGGTGTGGGGCCGTCCGGTCAGCGTCGCCGTGGCGAAGGACGGATCGCTGCTGATCTCGGAGGACGGCAACGGCACGATCTGGCGGGTGACGTATTCGCGGTGAGGGAACATGCTTCGCCTCTCCCCGCAAGGGCAGAGCGATCACGTATGGCATTACTCGCGAGCTGAGCGCGCGCCTCGTCCTTCGAGACGACCGCTTCGCGGTCTCCTCAGGATGAGGCTAAGTGACATCGGTGCCCACTGAAACTGTTGCCGCGCACTCCGTCCTCATCCTGAGGGCCCGCCAAAGGCGGGCGTCTCGAAGGATGGCCGCAGGGAAAGCTCTTATCTGCGATTGCCGTGCTGCAGGCGAGGAGAGGGAGAAGAACGGCCTACCCCCGTCTCACGCTGGCTCCGCCGTCCACCGGCAAGGTCACGCCGGTGATGAAGTTCGCCTCGTCGGAGGCCAGAAACAGCGCGGCGTTGGCGACGTCCCACCCCGTTCCCATCTTCCTGCGCAGCGGCACCTTGCTGTCGCGGTCGGCTTCGACCTCGGCGCGGGTCTTGTGCCATTCGCGAGCGCGGGTATCGACGGCCATCGGCGTGTTCATCAGGCCGGGCAGGATGACATTGGCGCGGATGCCGTATTCGGCGTTCTGGTAGGCGAGCTGCTCGGTGAAGGCGATCATCGCCGATTTCGTCGCCTTGTAGGCGACGTAGGGATAGGTCGTGATCGCCGCCATCGAGGAGATGTTGATGATGGCGCCGCTCTTCTGCGCGCGCATGATCGGGATCACTTCCTTGGCGGCGAGAATGCAGCTCTTCAGATTGATGGCGACGACGCGGTCGAAGGCTTCCTCTGTGATCTGAAGGAGCTCGGCATCGCCGCCGGCGAGGCTGACGCCGACATTGTTGTGCAGCACGTCGATCCGGCCCCAGCGCGACTGCGCGTCGGCCACCATGGCCTTGATGTCGGCCGACTTGGTCACGTCGGCCTTGAAGGCCGCGGCGGTGCCGCCCTTCGCGGCGATCATCGCAACGGTCTCCTGCGCGGATTCCAGATGATGGTCGACGCACAGGACCTTCGCGCCTTCGCGCGCGAAGGTCAGCGCGGTGGCGCGGCCGTTGCCCATGCCTTCGCCGGGGCTTTGTCCGGCTCCGACCACGATGGCGACCTTGTCGTTCAGGCGCATGACGCTTTCTCCCCGCTTTTTCGTCACGATAGCACGGACGATGCGAGGCAGAAGACAGATCGTGCCGGTCATGGTCGCGCCCGGCGCACGCGGTCCCGCCGGGCATGCATGGCGCATCTGAATGCGAACATGCCGCCGATGGACCAGATCATGCGGATGCAGTGACGAGACCCGCCCCAAAAAAGAAGAGCCGCTTGTGATGACAAGCGGCCCAAGTCTAGGGAGGAAACGCCCAAGCAAAGACAATCCGACGAGGATCGTCCGCCAAGGAAACGCTCGCGCAAGCGCTTGCGTACGCATACAAATGCAGCAAGTCCCGGCCTGGTTCAATTCCGGATCAATACGGAGCCGGACTACTACTCACGGCTGCGTGAGGCGCTTTGTTCACTTCGGGCGGCGGCAATTATAGGCCTTGCGGAAGCCGGCCGCCTGGGCGTCGTCCTCCGAGCAGAACCAGCGGTCCGGCCTGGTGGTCGCCGGGTAGCTCGGGCAGCCCCGTAAATGATAGATGCCGATATTGCCGGTGACGCGCGCGCGTACCGCAAGCTTGCCCTTGATGCTGCAGCTCGGGGGCATCGTCAGCTCCTCGGGGAACAGCACGGCGCGAATCTCCTTGTCGCGATCGGTGCGGCAGGCCGAGCCCAGGAGTGCGCCGTCCTTCTTGCCGGCGCGGAAGTCCTGCGGTGCAACAAAGCAGCCCTTCCAGATTCCGGCCGAGGCCGTCTTGGCTTCGCTGGCCGCCGGCTTGACATTCGCCTTGATCGGCTCCCGCGCGACGGCAAAGCCGAGCTTGATCAGCTGCTCGTTCAGGCTGGCCTTGTCGCCCTCGGCCGTGCAGATGGCGCGGTGCCGCTTGCCGAAGCTCTTCTCCGGCCCGACATCGTCGCAGCGCACGGAGCGCTTGTTGATCAGCTTGGCCAGCTGGTCGCGCGCCTCGATACCGCAGGTCCAGGGATCGGCGTGATCGTCGATGCAGACCTGGTCCAGTTCGGGCGCGTCGACGCCGTCGAGCCGGTAGGTGACGTCGCCGAGCTGGATGGAATTGCCGTCGCGGGCCGTCGCGGCGCCGGTCAGCGCCGCGGCCGGCTGGGAAGACGCCAGGGAGCCGGGCAAGGCGCAAAACCAAACGAGCGCGAAGGCGCGGGCGGCGGCAAAGACATTTCGGAAGGACATGCGGTCTCGCTATCGATTGCCAGTCTGCCGTTCCTAGCATCCGGATATGGCGATACCAATGGTCTGCACCCCGCGAAGTGCGACATTCCGGCCTCGCGGCTTTACTCCCCCGCCGCTCTGACCCTATCGTTCGCGGGCCTTGCGAACCGTGCAGGCCGAATCGCCCGGAAAGCGGCGAGGGCGGGAGGAAAAGGTTGCGATGAAAGACCCCGTGGACGTCCTCATCATCGGCGCCGGCGCTTCGGGCGCCGCGGTGGCGTGGTCGCTGGCCGAGACCAAGATGCACATTCTCTGCCTGGAGCAGGGCGGCTGGATGAACCCGGCGGAATATCCGAGCACCGGCCGGGACTGGGAGGCCAAATTCTACGGCGAGTGGTCGTCGAGCCCGAACGTGCGCGGCCGGCCCGAGGACTATCCCGTTAACGACGACAATTCGCCGATCAAGGTCGTCAACTACAATGCGGTCGGTGGCTCGACGGTGATGTACACCGCGCATTGGCCGCGGCTGCATCCCTCCGATTTCAAGTTGAAGACGCTGGACGGCGTCGCCGACGACTGGCCGATCGACTACGACGCGCTGACCCCGTTCTTCGAGGAAAACGACCGCATGATGGGCACGTCGGGGCTCTCAGGCGATCCGCTCTCGCCGCTGACCCATCCGCCGATGCCGCAGCAGCCGCTCGGCCTGTCCGGCGCCATCATCGGCAAAGCCATGAACCAGCTCGGCTGGCATTGGTGGCCTTCGGACACCACGGTCGCGACCATGGACTATGAGGGGCGGGCGCGCTGCATCAATCTCGGCCATTGCACCCCGGCCTGCGCGCAAGGCGCAAAGTCCTCCACCGACATCACCTATTGGCCGCATGCGATCCGCGCCGGCGTCGAGCTGCGCACCCATTGCCGGGTGCGCGAGATCACCACCGACGAGAACGGCATGGCCTCGGGCGTGGTCTACTACGACAAGGACGGCGTCGAGCAGTTTCAGCCCGCGCATGTCGTCATCATCGCCTGCAACGGCGTGGGCACGCCGCGGCTGCTTTTGAACTCGGCCTCGGGGCGCTTTCCTAACGGGCTTGCAAATTCGTCCGGCCTCGTCGGCAAGAACCTGATGTTTCATCCCTATGCTCAAATCTACGGATTTGTGAAGGAGCCTACCGACAGCAATCGCGCGCCGCCGACCTGCCTGTGGAGCAAGGAGTTTTACGACACCGACCTGTCGCGCGGCTTCGTGCGCGGCTACGGCATCCAGTTCGGCCGCGGCGCGGGGCCGGTGTTCGAGGCGGTCGCGAGCGAGCAGAAGGGCATTCTGCCATGGGGCGCCGACCATCATCGCGTATTCCGCAAGCTCAACGGTCATCGGCTCGCGGTGTCGGCGATCTGCGAGGATCTGCCCGAGGAGCACAACCGCGTCACGCTCGATCCCGTGCTGAAGGACAGTCACGGCATCCCCGCGCCGAAGGTCGACTATACGATCAGCGAGAACAGCCGGAAAATGATGGAGCACGGGTTGGCACGCGGCAGGGAGATTCTCGAGACCGCCGGTGCGACCGACATCTGCATCAACAATCCGATCCCCTGGGGCGGCTGGCATCTGCTCGGCACCGCGCGGATGGGCACCGATCCGGAGCGCTCCGTCGTCAACGAATGGGGCCGCACCCACGACGTCAAGAACCTCTTCATCGTCGACGGCAGCATCTTCGTCACCTCGGGCGGCGTGAATCCCACCTCCACCATCCAGGCCCTCGCGCTCTACATCGCCGACCAGATGAAGCAGCGCCTCGCCAATTTATTCGATTGATCATGATGTGGACCGAAGCGAGCCACGGGGTCAGTGCACCTCTCCCGCTTGCGGGAGAGGTCGGCGCGCAGCGCCGGGTGAGGGTTCTCTCCTCTCGGGGAGTCTCTCTGCGGAAGCACCCTCTCCCCAACCCTCCCCCGCAAGCGGGGTAGGGAGCGCACCTTCATTTTGGTCTCAAAGTTTCCACGAGAGGACGACATGGCTGAAGAGCTTACCCTCACGCCGCGGCAGCGCCAGGACTTGCGCACCATCGCCGCGATGATCATTCCCGCCAGTGACGAGTATGGAGTCCCCGGCGCCGACGATGCAGTGATCCAGGCCGACATCCTTACGACGCTCGGCCGCGACGCCAAGCCGGTGGCAGCGGCGCTGGACCATCTGGCGAGGCTTGCGGGAGAGCCGCTTGCCGAGCTCGACGCCGGGAGGCGCGATGCCGTGGCGCATGAGTTCCGCAGGGACGGCGGCGCGGCCGCCGCAACGCTCGTCCGCGTCGTCCTGCAATGCTACTACCGCGACGACCGCGTGTTGCGCTCGCTTGGGCTCGAGCTGCGCGCGCCGTTCCCCAAGGGGCACGTGCTGCCGGACGGCGACTGGTCGCTGCTCGATCAGGTCAAGGCGAGAGGCGGGTCGCTCCGGCGGGCGCCCTAGGGTGTTATATTACCGTCAATAAACGTGGCAGACGACGTCAGTGTCGGACTTCGTGCGCTCGTATTCAGGCTTTTGAAGCTGAGCCTCAATAAACTGGTCAAAAGCGTCAGCGCTAATTGCCTTGTTGTCTGGCAAAGGCGATGGTTGAGTTCGCCCCTTCTTAAGGGAACTCTTGCTGATGGTTTTTGAGGACATTGGGGTCGCCTTGAACGCGTCGAAGGCAGTTATATTAACAAAGCATTAAAGAGATGTGAATCTGTAGAGCGTAATTTAATGTTGGAAAGAATCGAATTTCCCGAGCTTTTCTTTGGCCTCGTTGCGCCAATAGGTGTTGACCTTAGTGAGACGGTCATCCCGCTGAAGACGTTGTTGGAAGGATTCGGGTATGAGGTCCTTCCAATAAAGGTCACTAGCCTCTTCCGAGACATCAGCTATTGCGATGTCGAACTCCACGACAAGCCAAGCGAGGAGCGGTTCAAGAGCTACATCGATTTTGGGAATCGTCTTCGGGAAATTTCGGGCGATAAGGCTATTTGTGCTTCGCTTGTTATCGATCAAATTGCGAAAGGACGGGGTGAAGATCCGAAGACAAGACGACATAGTGAAAAGCGCGCTTACATAATTCATCAGTTCAAGCGAAAGGAGGAAATTGATCTTCTGCGAAGTGTCTACGGCAAGCTCTTTTTCCAGATATCAGTGTATTCGTCTAAGGGGGAGCGGACAGATGCTTTTGCGCAGCGCATCGCGCGCGATCACAAAAGTACGGATTTGGACAAATACAGAGCTATTGCGGATCAATTGATCAAGTTGGACGAAGATCAAGAAGAGGACGACAACGGCCAGAGAGTAAGAGACGTCTTCCATCTCGCTGACTTCATCATCAATATCGATATTCCAGTCACCCAGTCTGAACAACTGGAGCGGTTTATTAAGCTGATTTTTGGCGCCACAAATCTGTCCCCGACTCCCATCGAATACGGAATGTATATGGCAAAGGGCGCGTCTTTGCGCTCGCTGGATTTGTCCCGACAAGTAGGGGCGGCGATATTTTCTAAGCGCCATGAGGTCATTACTTTGGGGTGCAATGAGGTTCCAAAGGGCGGCGGAGGCACCTATTGGTCGGACGATGATGGCGGAGGCGATGCTCGCGACTTTAAGTGGGGGAGTGACCCGAATGATGAAAAGAAGCGTTCGTTGATCCTCGATCTGTTCGAGCGCTTGAGCAGCAACGGCATGATGGAAAAGGAGTGTGTTGAGAGGATCGATGACATGCTCCAGCATTCCGCGGTCAAAGACTCTCAGCTGATGGATATTATCGAGTTCGGCCGCATACTACACGCAGAGATGTCCGCTCTTATGGATGCCGCGCGGTTGGGGCGTCCGGTGCAAGATGCCACCCTGTTTTGTACTACATTTCCTTGTCACATCTGCGCCAAACATATTGTTGGAGCAGGTATCGACACCGTCTATTTTCTCGAACCTTATCCAAAGAGTGCTGCATTTGCACTCCATCCTGATTCTATTGAGGTTGAAGGCTCATCACGCGTTCACTACGCGAAATACAAGAAGACTAAATTTACTCACTTCTTTGGCATCTCTCCGAGACGATATCGAGACTTCTTTGAAAAATCGCTGCGCAAAAACAAGGCCTCTGGTAGGGCCCAAGAGTGGCTTGGCCCAAAGAACGAAGCTCGCCCGATTCTTGACGTTAAGGTCGCCATCTATCTGCCTTTGGAGAAGTACGTCGAAGATGCTCTGCGCAAGAGCGAAGTGCTTGCCATCGAAGCCCTGCGGACCGAGCGTACGGTCAAGAAAGTCATGGAAGATGAAGCGGCTGAGCCGAGGCAAAGGAAACGCAAAGCCATTGTGAGAGCGAAGCGCAAGAAAGGCCAACGGTCGAACCGACGATAATTGGCTGGGCTTGAACAGCATACCAAGCCGTTTCCTCCCAATGCTTGCTCCGCGCCGGCGAGCGCCCTAGCCATCTGGGCAGTCCAGCCCTGCGGTCCCGGCGGGCACCTTGCGCGGCGGCGGACAGGCCACCATCTGTGTGAGCCTTCAAGGACTCTTGCCATGCTGGATTTCACCTCGGATATCGTCGATGACACGCCGTCATCGCGAACGACGGCGTCCGCCCCGGTCGACGACGGGGCGTTGCTGGACGCCTATTCCAACGCCGTGATCGACGTGACCGACCGGGTCGGCCCCGCGGTCGTGCGGGTCGAGACCGGGCCCAAGGTGCCTGATAGACGCGAACGCGGCGGGCTCGGCTCGGGCATCGTGATCTCGCCTGATGGCCTCGTGCTCACCAACAGCCACGTGGTCGGCACGTCCAAGGAGATCCGGCTGCGCGACGTCGAGGGTCATGTCGGCGACGCCCAGGTGCTCGGTGTCGATCCCGACACGGACCTGGCATTGCTGCGCGCCAACGGCGTGCGGCACTTGCCTTATGCCGCGCTCGGCAATTCCAAGACGCTGCGTCGCGGCCAGCTCGTGATCGCCATCGGCAATCCGCTCGGCTTCGAATCGACCGTCACGGCCGGCGTGGTCTCGGCGCTCGGCCGCTCGATCCGCTCGGTGAGCGGGCGCACCATCGAGGACGTGATCCAGACCGATGCCGCGCTCAACCCGGGGAATTCCGGCGGACCGCTGGTGTCCTCGCATGCCGAGGTGATCGGCATCAACACCGCGATCATCAACGGTGCGCAGGGCATCTGCTTTGCGGTCGCCAGCAACACCGCGCAATTCGTGCTGTCGGAGATCATCCGCCACGGCTATGTCCGCCGCGCCTATATCGGCGTCGCCGGGCAGACCGCGCCGGTGCCTCGGCGGCATGCGGTCGTGGCCGGCGTCGAGAACAAGATGGGCGCGTTGCTCGCGCAGATCGAGCCGGACGGACCCGCGGCGAGGGCGGGCCTGCTGCCCGGCGACGTCGTCATCAGGCTTGATGGCGTCGATATCAACGGCGTCGACGATTTGATCCGTGTGCTCGACCGCGACCGGATCGGCCGGCGGCTCGCCATGGACGTGCTGCGGCTCGGCCGGTTGCGGGCGATTGACATCGACCCGATCGAGCGCAAGCCGCAACGCTAGCTGCGGGCTCAGGGGCGAGGTATGACAATGTCATGCCTCGCCCCAGGAACAATGCCGCATGATGCCGGCGCATGAGACCTACGACGTCATCGTCATCGGCGCCGGAGCCGGCGGCATGACGGCCGCGGCCGTAGCGGCTGCCGAAGGCCTGCGGGTGCTGGTGATCGAGAAGACCGCGTTCGCCGGCGGCACCACCGCCTGGTCAAACGGCATGGTCTGGATCCCCGCCAATACGAAAATGAAGGAGGCCGGGCTCTCCGACAGTGTCGCGGATGCCGTCCAATATCTGTCGAACACGGTCCCTGAAACAGCCAATGCCGGCCTGCGTGCCGCCTTCCTCGCGCGCGGGCCCGAGGCGATCGCCTATCTCGAAGCCAACACCGAGGTTCGTCTGCAGTCGGTGAAGGCCTGTCCGGATTATTATCCGGAACGACTGGGCGCGACTTCGGGCGGC
Source organism: Bradyrhizobium sp. WBOS08 (assembly GCF_024585125.1). NCBI lineage: Bacteria > Pseudomonadati > Pseudomonadota > Alphaproteobacteria > Hyphomicrobiales > Nitrobacteraceae > Bradyrhizobium > Bradyrhizobium sp. WBOS08. The sequence goes on from NZ_CP028988.1 coordinate 4,448,291, forward strand.
CGCGTGCTGGAGCCGGTTGCTTTCGACGGCAGGGGGCTGGGCGAGGGCTTTGCGCGTCTGCGACCACCGCTGCCGGAGTCCACGCTGTTCGGCGGGATGATGCTCGATCGGCTCGACATTCCGCATCTGCGCAGAATTGGAAAATCCCTGCGCTCGACCATGCGCGCGGCAAGGCTGGTTTCGGCCTATGCGTTGCAGCGGCTGCGAAGCCCGCGAGGCACGACGCTGCATCTCGGCAACGCGCTTGCCGCGCGGCTGTACGCTTCGCTGCTGGCGCGGCAGGTCGAATTTCTCTTCAGCGCCGATGTCGAAGATCTCTCGATGCAGGGCGATCGCGTCAGCGGCGTGGTGATCCGTCATGGTTCTCGCGACCGGCCGATCGCAGCGCGCCGCGGCGTGGTGCTGGCGACCGGCGGCTTTTCGCACGATGCCGTGTTGCGCAAGCGTCTTTTTCCGGCGGCGGCTGGATTTGTCTCGGCGGCCAACACCTCCAGCACTGGCGACGGGCTGCGGCTGGCGGCAGCGACAGGTGCCGCGCTCAACACGGACGCGACCAGCCCGGCCCATTGGGTGCCGGCCTCGCTTTTCCGCAGGGCCGACGGCAGCCGCGGCGTATTTTCGCACATGGTGACCGACCGTGCCAAGCCGGGCGTGATCGCCGTCAATGCCGGGGGCCGGCGCTTCGTCAACGAGGCGCTGTCCTACCATGAATTCGTGCTCGCCATGCTGCGCGACGGCGAGCCAGACCGGCCGTTCCATTTGATCTGCGACCGCCGCTTCCTGTGGGACTACGGCCTCGGCCGCATCAGGCCGTTCACGCGCCGCTATCGGCGTTATGTGGCGAGCGGCGAGCTGATCGAGGCGGCCGATATCGCGCAGCTCGCCGCCAGGATCGGCGTCAAGCCGTCCACCCTCACGGCGACGATCGTGAACTACAATGCCGATGCCGAGGAGGGCCGCGACCCCGAGTTCGGCCGCGGCAGCACCCTCCATCAGCGCCATCTCGGCGATATCAGCCACAAGCCCAACCCTTGCGTCGCGCCGATCACGCAGGCGCCGTTCTTCGCGATGCGCATTCATCCGGCCGATCTCGGCACCGCGATCGGCATGAAGGTCGACGCGCAGGCCCGCGTGCTGCGCGCGGACGGCACGCCGATCGCCGGCCTCTATGCCTGCGGCAACGACATGGGTTCGATCATGAACGGGAATTGTCCGGGGCCGGGCATCACGCTGGGACCGGCGCTGGTGTTTGGATATATTGCGGGACGGCATCTGGCGGAGCGGACGATGACGTTTGCGACGACGCCCGCCGCCGCCACGACTTCAGTCTAGCCATCCCCACCGCCGTCATGCTCCGCGAAAGCGGGGCATCCAGTACGCTGCGGGCCATCGGTTGAATCACCACCGCCTCGGAGTACTGGATCGCCCGGTCAAGCCGGGCGATGACATCGAGTGTGTGGCGAGACTCTGGATTGCTTCGTCGCATCAGCGCAAAATTGCTACGCAATCTTGTCGCGAGCGCCTCGCAATGACGCGGAGAGGGGCTAGCTCCTATCCGCTACTCAGCCGCCGCCGCAAAGCGGCTGTTCTCCAGTTCCGCCTCAAGCCGCGCCGTCTCGGCTGCCGCAAGCTTGACGTTGGCTTCCTTGACGTGGCCAAAGCCGCGGATCGTCTCCGGCACGCGCGCGAGCCGCGTCAGTAGCGGGATCTGCTCCGCCTTCAGGTTGGCGATCCGCTGGTCGATCATCGCCAAATAGTCCGCGACCAGCTTGCGCTCGGTGCGACGCTCCTCGGTCCGGCCGAACGGATCGAACGCACTGCCGCGCAGGAATTTCAGCTTGGCGAGCACGCGGAAGGCATGGAGCATCCAGCCGCCGAACTCCTGCTTCTGGAGCCGGCCCGTCGTCTTGTCGCGCTTGGCGAAGATCGGCGGCGCGAGGTGATATTTCAACGTGAAATCGCCGTCGAATTTCTCCGACACCTTCTTGGCGAAGCTGCCATCGGTATAGAGCCGTGCGACCTCGTACTCGTCCTTGTAGGACATCAGCTTGAACAGGCTCTTCGCGACCGCCTCGGTCAGCTCGGTGGAGGCGGGCGAGGCGACAGCTTCCGCCTTGCGCGCCTTGGCGACGGCTGCGAGATAGCGGTCGGCATAGGCCTTGTCCTGATAGGAGGTCAGGAATTCGGCGCGGGTTGCGATGATGTCGTCGAGCGACTTCGCGGGCGCGGACGCGCGGGCCTTGAACTGCAGCACGCTGCGCACCCGCGACATGTCATGGGCGGCGAGGCGGCCCCAGGTGAAGGCGAGCTTGTTCATCTCGATCGCGGCACCATTGATCTCGATGGCGCGGAGCAGTGCCTCCAGCGACAGCGGGATCGCCCCCTTCTGGAAGGCGAAGCCGAGCATGAAGGGATTGGTCGCGATGGAATCACCCATCAGCGCCGCGGCAATGCCGGTGGCGTCGATGATGTCGAGGTTGTTGTCGCCGATCGCATCGCGCAGCACGGTCTGCATCGTGCCCATCTCGAAGTCGAGATCGGGATTTTGCACGAAGCTCGCGGTCGGCTGCAGGTCGGCGTTGATGTAGGCCTTGGTCACGCCGCGCTCGGCGCGGCTGAGGGCGGCGGGGCCGGCCGAGACGATCATGTCGCAGCCGAGAATGACGTCGGCGCCACCGGTGGTGATGCGGACGGCGGAGATGTCCTCCGGCTTCGGAGCGATGCGGACATGGCTCATCACCGCACCGTTCTTCTGCGAAAGGCCGGTGAAGTCCAGCGCCGAGCAGCCGCGGCCGTCGACATGGGCAGCCATGCCGAGCAGCGCGCCGATGGTGATGACGCCGGTGCCGCCGATGCCGGTGACAAGGATGTTGTAGGGGCCGTCCAGCTCACGCGCCGGCGGCAGCGGCAAATCGGCGAACAGCTGGCCGGAATCCACCGCCGAAGTCTTCATCCGCTTGAGCGTGCCGCCGTGCACGGTGACAAAGCTCGGGCAGAACCCTTCGACGCAGGAAAAGTCCTTGTTGCAGTTCGACTGGTCGATCTGGCGCTTGCGGCCGAACTCGGTCTCCAGCGGCTGCACCGAGACGCAGTTGGACGCCTGCGAGCAATCGCCGCAGCCTTCGCAGACCAGCTCGTTGATGAAGGCGCGCTTGGCGGGATCGGGATAGAGGCCGCGCTTGCGGCGGCGGCGCTTCTCGGCGGCGCAGGTCTGGTCGTAGATGATGACGGTGAGGCCCTTGATATCGCGCAGCTCGCGCTGCACGGCATCGAGCTCGCGGCGATGGTGGATGGTCGCGCCTTGCGGGAAGTAATTCCCGGCTGGATACTTCGTGGGATCGTCCGAGACGATCGCGAGCCGCTTGACGCCCTCGGCCCAGACCTGATGCGCGATCTGTGCGACGTTGAAGGCGCCCTCGGCCGGCTGTCCGCCGGTCATCGCCACGGCGTCGTTGTAGAGGATCTTGTAGGTGATGTTGATGCCGGCGGCCGATGCCGCGCGAAGGGCGAGAAGCCCGGAATGCGTATAGGTGCCGTCTCCGAGATTCTGGAAGATGTGCTTCTCGCTCGTGAAGGGCGACTGGCCGATCCAGTTCACGCCCTCGGCGCCCATATGCGAGATCAGATCGGTGCGGCGAGTCGGCATGCTCAGCGCCATGCCGTGGCAGCCGATGCCGGCCATGGCGCGGCTGCCCTCGGGCACGCGCGTGGAGGTGTTGTGCGGGCAGCCTGAGCAGAAGAACGGCGTGCGCGCGAGCTTGATCTGCGTGCTGGTGGTGACGGGATGGTCGAACGCCTCGAGCCGGGCGAGGCGCTGCTCCAGCACTGGGCTGTGATGGCCCAGCTTGCGCAAACGTGCCACCAGCGCGCCAGCGACGATGGTCGGCGTCAGCTCGCCCTCGCTCGGCAGCAGCGGCGCGCCGCTTTCGTCGCGCTTGCCGGTGACGGTCGGGCGCTTCGAGGCGTCGACATTGTAGAGAATGCGCATCAGCTGGTCTTCGATGAAGCCGCGCTTCTCCTCGACCACCAGCACGTCCTGCAAGCCTTCCGCAAAGCGCCTGGCGCCGCTTTCCTCCAGCGGCCAGGTCAGCGCGACCTTGTAGATGCGAAGGCCGAGATCCTGCGCGTCCTTGTCGGTGATGCCCAAATCCGCCAGTGCTTGCCGCAGATCGAGATAGGCCTTGCCCGTCGCGACAATGCCGAGCCGCGCCGGCTTGGAATCGAGCACGATGCGGTCGAGCCGGTTGGCACGGGCAAAGGCCTGCACCGCCGCCATCTTCGGCCCAAACAGGCGCTTCTCGGCGTCCAGCGGCGGATCGGGCCAGCGGATGTTGAGGCCGCCGGGCGGCATCTCGAAGTCGTCGGGCAGCCTGATCTGGATGCGCTCGGGGTCGCTATCAATCGACGCGGAGCTCTCCACCGTCTCGCTGATCGCCTTGAAGCCGACCCAGCAGCCGGAAAAGCGCGACAGCGCAAAACCGTAGAGACCGAGGTCGAGATAGTCCTGGAGCGTGGCCGGATTGATCACGGGGATCAGCGCCGCGGCGAACACCTGCTCGCTCTGATGCGCCAGCGTCGAGGACTGGCAGCCGTGGTCGTCACCGGCGAGCGCGAGCACGCCGCCGTTGAGCGCGGTGCCCGCTGCATTAGCATGCTTGAGCGCATCGACCGAGCGGTCGACGCCGGGGCCCTTGCCGTACCAGATGCCGAACACGCCATCGACCTTGGCGCCGGGAAACAGGCCGACCTGCTGGCTGCCCCAGACCGCGGTCGCGGCCAGGTCCTCGTTGAGGCCGGGAACGAACGCGATGTCGTGCTGCTGGAGGTGCGACTTCGCCCGCCACAACGCGTGGTCGTACATGCCGAGCGGAGAGCCGCGATAACCCGAGATGAAGCCGCCGGTATTGAGTCCCTGAAGCCGGTCGCGTTCGCGCTGCAGCATGGGCAAGCGGACCAGGGCCTGTGTGCCGGACAGGAAGATCCGCTTCGATTCGAGCCGGTATTTATCGTCCAGCTCGACCTGCAACAGCGTCATGTCTTGGAGTCCTTATTGTTCTGGCCCGGCGAGGATTTTGCACCGCGGGAGGATTGCGGCTTGCGAAGCGGAGGATCCCAGTCAAGAGCATGGGCCGGCGAAGTCAATACGGCTGGCCGCATCCGTGGCGCTCCTGCTAGTCATGGCTTGCGAGCGGAGGACATCATGGCTGCAAACGCATTCGACACCGAGATCACCGAGACGACCGAGACCCTGATCGGACCGTGGCGCCGGCCGCGTCAGATGCTGCAGGCGCAAACCTACGACGCGCATGCCTCGATCCATGACGACGCCACCGCGCAGAAGCTCGGCTTCAAGGGCGGCACCATCGAAGGCCCGACGCATTTCAGTCAGTTCGCCCCGCTCGGCGCGCGATTGTGGGGACAGGCCTGGTTCGAGACCGGATGCCTGTCCGCGCATTATCGCAGCGTCTGCTACGAGGGCGAAGAGGTGCAGGCGATCCTGTCGAAGCCATTGCCCGGCACCAGCCAGTGCCAGATGCAGATGGTCAAGCGCGACGGCACCGAGGTGCTGCGCGGCACGGCTTCGGTCGGTGAACCGCACGCGGCGACGGCGCTGGAGGCTCGCTTGGCCGAGCTCAAGCCGCTCGCCGATCCCGTCATCCTGCGCGATGTGAAGGTCGCTCAGACCGGCAAGCGCCAGACGGTGCGGATGGCATTCGACCAGATCATGGGCGATCTCTATCCCTTCTCGCTGCGCCAGAAGCTCGCCGCCATCACCGAGAGCTCGCCTTACTATTCGACTGCCGACAATCCGTGGCGCAGGCCGATCATCCCGATGGAGATGCTGAGCGTGCTGTTCCAGTACCGCTCCAAGGACGATCCGCTGCCGGCCAAGGGCCCGGCCGTCGGCCTGTTCGCGGACCAGGAGATCCGGCTGGTGAAGGGCCCGCTGTTCGTCGACGAGAACTACGAGGTCGAGCGCGAGGTGGTCGCGCTCTCCGGCAGCCGCCGCACCGAAAGCGCCTGGGCCAGGACGCGCGTGTTCGACAAGGCCGGTGCTGTGGTGGCGACCATGCTGCTCAACATGGCGACGCTGAAGGACTCGTATGCGCCGTATGAGGAGGAGTATCGGCGGCTGTATGGGGCCAAGTAGCCGCCATTCTCTCGGTCGTCATTCCGGGGCGCGACGAAGTCGCGAGCCCGGAAGCCATACTCACGATCGTGGTTATGGATTCCGGGCTCGACGCTTCGCGTCGCCCCGGAATGACGGCGGACGGAGCTTCAGCATCAGCTCATCCTTTAAGCAAATGCACACCGCAAAGCCGTCGCACAGGGAATGAGCAGGCGCCGAACGCTGGCGTAACCTTCTGAGTCAACAGCAAATTCTTTCGCAGCCTGTGCGCCATCGCAATTGTACACAATGGCACGCCGCTTGCAGAACTCCTCGCGCAGTTCTCGCAAGGGGCGGGCGTCATGCTGGACTTGAGCAAGCCGACATTGGGCGTCATCAGCGCCGAGCCCGAGCCGGTCAGATTAGACTGGTCCGCCACCGCGCTCCTGATCATCGACATGCAGCGCGACTTCATGGAGCCCGGCGGCTTCGGTGAGACGCTCGGCAACGACGTCAGCCAGCTTGCGCGCGCGGTGAAGCCGATCGGCGCGGTGCTGAAAGCGGCGCGCGACACCGGCATGCTGGTGATCCACACCCGCGAGGGCCATCTGCCCGATCTCTCCGACGCGCCCCCGGCGAAGATCGAGCGCGGCGCGCCGTCCTTGCGCATCGGCGATCCCGGCCCGATGGGCCGCATCCTCATTCGCGGCGAGGCCGGTCACGACATCATCCCCGAGCTCTATCCGCTCGACAGCGAAGTCGTGATCGACAAGCCCGGCAAGGGGGCGTTCTACGCGACCGAGCTCGGCGACGTCCTTGGGAAATACGGCATCGAGAATTTGCTGGTGTGCGGCGTCACGACAGAAGTGTGCGTCAACACCACCGTGCGCGAGGCCAATGATCGCGGCTATCGCTGCGTCGTCATCTCCGACGGCTGCGCGTCCTACTTCCCCGAGTTTCACGAGATGGGCCTGAAGATGATCAAGGCCCAGGGCGGCATCTTCGGCTGGGTCGCAACCTCAGCCGCAGTCCTGGAGGCAATGAGGATTTCGACCATTTGAGGGGTGACATCATGAGCACATTGAAGGGGACGGCCGGCAAGTCTGAGATCGACACGTCCGGGTTCAGGCCGGCATTATGGACATCGGGCGACTGGAACGCGTTTTTCGGCTTCGGCACCAACATCCTCGTCAACATGCTGGTGCTGACGGGGCTGTTGCGCTTCGTCCTGAAGATGCCGGACAGTCTGGTGTTCGGCCGCATCCTGCCCGCGCTCGGGCTGATGATGTGCCTCTCGACCTTCTACTACGCCTACCTTGCCTATCGTCTGGCGCAGAAGACCGGCCGCACCGACGTCTGTGCGCTGCCGTCGGGCGTCAGCGTGCCGCACATGTTCATCGTCACCTTCGTGATCATGCTGCCGATCACCCTGAAGACCGGTGATCCGCTCAAGGGCTGGTCCGCGGGCCTGGTCTGGGTGTTCTTCCAGAGCTTCATTCTCATGATCGGCGGCTTCATTGCCCCGTTCATCCGCAGGATCACGCCGCGCGCGGCGCTGCTCGGCACGCTTGCCGGCGTCTCCGTCACCTTCATCTCGATGCGGCCGGCGCTGGAAATGTACATGACGCCGCAGATCGGTCTGGTCTGCTTCGCCATCATCCTGGTGAGCTGGTTCGGCGGTGTGAGGTACTGGCGGGGCATTCCCGCGGGCCTCGTCGCCATTGCCGTCGGGATGGTCATCGCCTGGGGCTCCAATCTGTTCGGGCTCGGCATCGGCGGCTTGAGCCTCGCCGGCGTTGGCGCTGCCTTCGCCAATTTCGGCTTCTCGGTGCCGATCCCGGCAATAGGCTATGTCTTCTCCGGCTTCGAATTCCTCGGCATCATCCTGGTCACCGCCATTCCGTTCGGCATCTACGATCTGGTCGAAGCCATGGACAATGTCGAGAGCGCGGAGGCTGCCGGCGACGAATATCCAACCACGCGCGTGCTCACGGCCGACGGCGTCGTCAGCCTGATCGGCTGCCTGATGGGCAATCCCTTCATCAACGCCGTCTATATCGGCCATCCCGGCTGGAAGGCGATGGGCGGCCGGATCGGCTATTCCGCTGCGACCGGCATCATGGTGGTCGTGCTGTCCTGGTTCGGCATCATTTCGGTGCTGCTGGCCCTGGTGCCCGTCGTCGCGATCTCGCCGATCCTGCTCTATATCGGCATGCTGATCGGTGCGCAGGCGTTCCAGACCACGCCGGTCAAGCACGCGCCTGCCATCGTTCTGGCGCTGACGCCGCATCTGGCCGCCTGGGCCAAGCTCCAAATCGACACGATGCTGGGCTCGACCATGAATGCGGCGACAACCGTCGGCGGCTTGGCGGTCGACAAGGCCGACGCCGTGAAGGCGGCCGCGATCGCGGCGCTGCCGCAGCAGGGCGTGTTCTACCACGGACTTGAAGTGATGGGCGGTGGCTCCATCCTCGGAGGTCTCGTCCTGGGCGCAATCGGCGTCTTCATTATCGAGCGCGATTTCGAGAAGGCCTCGGCCTTTGCTCTGGTCGGTGCCGTGCTCACCTATTTCGGCTTCATGCATGGCGAGGCCGTCGGCATCGGCGGCGGCTTTGGCGTCACGCCCGCGGTCGCGCTGGCCTACGCCGTGATGGCGGCCGGCCTGTTCGCCGCCGGCAAGCTCGGCGTCAGCGAACATTATGCCGCGCATCCGGAGATGTCGGCGGCGCCGGCGGAGTAGGCAACGCGCGAACGCGTTCGAAGCGGCCGGCAAATGCCGGCCGCTTTCATTCAGGGACGCACGGCCGGCGTTTCCATCGGCAGCCCATGCGCGCGGGACATCAGATAGAGCTCGAGCGCGACCAGCTCGGGCGAGCCGTAATCATAGGCCTGGGCGCGCACGCCGGTCATGCAGCTGCGCAGCCGCCGCTCGAGCGATCCCAGCGTTTGCCACTCCAGTCGATAGAGCGGATAGCCGGTCGGCTGTCCCTGCGTGATCGGCGCGCCTGCGAGGCGCTTGTCGAAATTGTCGTCGTGGCAATTGGTGCAGGCGAGGTTAAGCTGGCCTTCGCGCTGCATGAAGAGCTCGCGGCCCTGCTCCACGAAGGGTTTTGCCTGCGGATCGTCGCCGGCGGTGATCGCAACACCGCGCGATTGATGGGCGACGAACGCGGAGAGCGCCAGGAGGTCGCGGCTCTCGTAGGGCAGCGGCGTTGCCTGCTGGTGATCGGCGCGGCACAGATTGATGCGCTGGTCGAGCGTGACGGGGCGGCGAAGCGCCTTGTCGATGGCGGGGTAGCGCGCCGCGACACCCTTCATGCTGGCGCGCGCCTCGCCATGGCAATCCGCACAGGCCTTCTCCGCGCTGCCGGTCTTCTTCGCCCATAGCGCCTCGCCGTCGAGCACGAACAGCATGGCCGGATTGGAGGTGTCGTCGTCCTGCATCGCCCGGGTGTCCGGCCCCATGAACGAATAGCCGGACCGGCGCGCATCGGGCGGGATTTCGCCGGCAATCAAGGCAGGTGCCGCGGCGAACAAGGCCGCTGCTGCTATCGCGCGCCAAACGCTCATTCGACCGTGATCGATGCCGAGGCGGTGGACGAATAGCCGTTGTCGCCGATCCATTCGAACTCGAGCTTGCCGCTGTCCTTGGCGACGGTGAAGAACGACAGATACGGGTTGGCCGCGATCGCCGGAAAGAGGTCGGCGCGAAAGATCTCGGCGCCGTTGTAGCGGCAGGTGAAGCTCGTGATGATGTCGCGCGGCACCAGCTTGCCGTCCACGGTGTGGCGAAATCCGGTCTCCATGATGTGCGAGGTCAGCGCGCGGATCTCGATGACGTCGCCACGCCTGGCCTTTGGGGGGACGTTGATGAGCGCGGCCATCAGTTCATCTCCTCGGTGCAGGCGGCCAGCGTCACGACGACGTCGGCGGCGACCTGCCAGAACGTGTCGTCGGACAGGCGCGCGATCGCCACCACTTTCTGGGTGTCGGCGAGCCGGATGCGGGTCGAGACCTGGGCCCGGCCGGAGGAGGGGCCGAGATAGAAATTGCCGATGTTCGGCTGCGGATTCTTCTCGTTGAAGACGTGGATGCTCTTGACGTGGTCGTCTGCCGTCATCGGGGTTGCGACGCTCACCGTCATCGGCACCACGTTGCCGTTCTCGACCAGCGGCGGAATGTCCAGCTTCACCCTGCCGGTGCGTATCGGGGCTTCGCCGACGATATTGCGGATCGCGTGATTGAGCATCGCGGGCGTTGCTTGCAGCGGACGCAGGGTGACGACCGGGATCGTCCCGGCGGCCGTGACGCCTCCGGCGAGGCTCAGGAATTGTCGTCGCGTGGTTGGCATGAACGGTCCTAGTCGCGAAGCGTTGCAAGAAAGGCCACGATGTCCTCGATCTCGGCAGCCGACAAGATCGGCTTGCCGGCAAAATTGCGTCCGACCCGCACGAGGCCGTCGGTGCGATAGTAGGACGGCATGATGGTCTCGGCGTTGAATCGCGAGGCATCGACCAGTCGAAGCCGCAACTGGCTCACCGTCCATCGGTTCCCGGCGCCGGCAAGGTCGGGCGCGATATCTCCCTGGAATCGCGCTTCCGGGAACGGGCCGGAGTGACAAAGGATGCAGGTCGTGGTGCGCGCGAGTACGAGTGCGCGTCCGCGCACGGCATCGCCGGGCGAGCCGGTGAGCGATTGCGGGATGCCGTCGTTGACGACCGTGTAGGGGACGAGCTCGTCCGCTTGGGTCGGCGAGGAGAGGGCGAGGCCTGCTACGACGAATACAGCAATCGCAGATGTGGGACGGCGCGCACGGCGCCGCAGCGGGCTTCTCTTGCCTCTCCCGCTTGCGGGAGAGGTCGCGCCGAAGGCGCGGGTGAGGGTTCTTTCCTCTTGGGGGGTCTCGCCCGCGGAGACACCCTCTCCCCAACCCTCCCCCGCAGGCGGGGGAGGGAGCGCACCGCGTTCGTAGCGATAGACTCGTCCCATCATGTCCTAGCCAAAACATTCCGCCGTGATGGCTTCAAACCAGCGCTCCGCCTCAGCGGCCTCGCGCATCCGCAATTCGCGCGGGGCATCGACGGGGCTGGTCGCGCCGCCCTCGACTTCGGCAAAGATGTCGCCTTTTGGCTGGTAATTGCCGGCAAGGGAGAAGCCGTAGCCGGGTGCGACGGTGCTGTAGCAGATGCCGGCCAGCCGCGGCGTTTGCGGCGCTCGGCCGGCGAGCAGATCGGCAACGGCGGCGGCGCAGGCCTTGCCTTGCCCGCTTGCGGCCGACGCTGATTTGGGAATGCCGCCGCCGAGGCAGGCATCGCCGATGACATGGATGTTCGGGACGAGTTTCGACTCGAAGCTGACGGGATCAATCGGACACCAGCCGGTCGCATCCGCAGCGCCCGCGATCTCGGCGATGCGTCCTGCACGTTGCGGCGGGATGACGTTGGCGACATCGGGCGTGTAATTGCCGAATTCGGTGACGATGGTCATGGTCGCCGGATCGACCGAGGTGACGCGGCCGCCTTGCGACAGCGCGATGCGCTCGATCATGTCGCCGTAGAGCTCCTTCCACGCCTTCTCGAACAGCCGTTGCTGCGAGAAATTGTCCTTGGCATCGAGGATCAGCACCTTCGAGCGGGGCTTGTTCGTCTTCAGGTAATGCGCGATCAGGCTGGCGCGCTCGTAAGGCGCGGGCGGACACCGCGAGGGATTGGCGGGAATGGCAATGGCGACCGTGCCGCCGTCGTCCATCGCTTCCAGCTGCTTGCGCAGCAGCAGCGTCTGCGCGCCTGCCTTCCAGGCATGGGGCATTTTTTCCGATGCCGCCTCGTCGTAGCCGGGCAGGGCTTCGACATGGAAGTCGATGCCGGGCGAGAGCACGAGACGATCGTAGGTCAGCACCGTGCCATCGGCCGTGGTGACGCTGCGCTGCTGCGGCTCGATCTTCGCGGCGGCCTGGCTGATCACGGTGACGCCTGCAGCGGCGAGCTTGTCATAGCCGAAATGTTGCGTCTCCATCTGGCGCAGGCCGGCGATCACCTCGTTGCTGAACGGGCAGGAGGTGAAGATCTTGTTCGGCTCGATCAGGGTGACCTGCAGGTTCGCGCCGGCGCGCTTGAGCGCACGCGCGCAGGCCGCGCCGCCGAAGCCGCCACCGACCACGATGATGCGGCCTGACGATTGCGCGCGCAGGATCGAGGGTGTGGCGAGCGATGCGGCCGCGGCGGTGATGCCGAGGACGGCATCCCGCCGTGTCACCGGCACATTCATGGGACTTGTCCGGAAAAGCGTGCGGCGGCGGCCGTCGTGGCCGCCGCCGTGTGTCTCAGGCAAAGGTGATGTTCTGGTCGCGCAGCGGCACCGAACGGATGCGTTTGCCGGTCGCGGCGAAATACGCGTTGAGCACCGCCGGCGCCGCGACGCCGATGGTGGGCTCGCCGACGCCGCCCCAGAACCCGCCGCTCGGCACCATCACCGATTCCACCTTCGGCATCTCGCCGATGCGCATCGAATTGTAGGTGTCGAAGTTGGTTTGCTCGATCTTGCCGTCCTTGACGGTGCAGCCGCCGTAGAACAGCGCGGAGAGGCCATAGACGAAGGAGCCTGCGATCTGCCGCTCCACCTGCGCCGGATTGACGACGTAGCCGGGATCGGTCGAGGCGACGATGCGATGCACCTTGATCTTGCTGCCGTCGGTCACCGAGATCTCGGCGGCTCCGGCGACATAGCTGCCATAGCCCATCACTTGCGCGATGCCGCGATAGACGCCCTGCGGCGCCGGCTTGTCCCAGCCGATCTTCTCGGCGACCGCATTGAGCACCGCGAGGTGCTTGGGGTGATTGCCCATCAGCTTGCGGCGGAATTCGAGCGGGTCCTGGCCTGCGGCCTGGGCCAGCTCGTCCATGAAGCATTCCATGTAGATCGCGTTGTGATTGACGTTGACGCCGCGCCAGAAGCCGGGCGGGACGTGCGGGTTGCGCATCGCGTGCTCGACCAACAGATTCGGCACCGAATAGCCGAACGCGGCCTCGCCGGATTGGGCGACGCCCTGGAAGGCGGCCGGATCCATGCCGTTCTGCAGCGCTTCGGGGCGCAGCGAGAACAGGATCGATTGCCCGGACAGACGGTAGTGCAGCGCGATCAGATTGTTGTTGGCATCGAACGCGCCGGTCATCTTGCACTGGGTGATCGGGTGATACCTGCCGTGCGCCATGTCCTCTTCGCGCGACCACAACAGCTTGACCGGGGTGCCCGGCATCTGCTTGGCGATCATCACGGCCTGACGGACATAGTCGGTCTGGCCGCGCCGGCCGAAGCCACCCCCGAGCATCACCTTGTGGACGTCGCACTTCTCCGCCGGCAGCCCGGAGGCCTCCAGCACCGCTGCGAAGGCCGCTTCGCCGTTCTGCGTGCCGCACCATACCTCGCATTTATCCGCGGTGTAGAGCGCGGTGGCGTTCATCGGCTCCATGGTGGCGTGGTTCTGGTAGGGATAGGCGTAGACGGCCTCCACCTTCTTGGCGGCACTGGCAATGGCGGCTTTGGCGTCGCCATTCTTGTTGCCGACATAGGCCGGCTGGTCGTCCTTGAGCCCCTCGGCCAGCCACTTTGCAATCGACTCGCTCGAGACCTTGGCGTTGTCACCCTCGTCCCAGACGATCGGCAGCGCCTCCAGCGCGGTCTTGGCGTGCCACCAGGTGTCTGCGACCACGGCAACCGCGGTATCGCCGACCTTGACGACCTTCTTGACGCCTTTCATGCCGGCGATCTTGGCTTCGTCGTAGCTCTTCAGCTTGCCGCCGAAGACGGGACAGTCCTTGATCGCGGCGTTCAGCATGCCCGGCAGCTTGATGTCGGCGCCGTAGATCATGGCGCCGGTGGTCTTGTCGAGGGTGTCGAGCCGCTTCACGCCCTTGCCGATCAGCTTCCAGTCCTTCGGATCCTTCAGCTTGACCTCGGCCGGCGGCGTCAGCTTCGCGGCGGCTTCGGCGACCTTGCCGTAGGTCGTGGTTCGGCCCGACGGCTTGTGGGTAATGACGCTGTTTTCGGCCGTGCATTCGGAGGCCGGCACTTTCCATCCGTCGGCCGCGGCCTGGATCAGCATCACCCGCGCGGTGGCGCCGCCCTTGCGGACATAATCCTGCGAGGAGCGGATACCGCGGCTGCCGCCGGTGGAGAAATCGCCCCAGACGCGCTTGCGGGCGACGCTCGTGCCGGGGGTCGGATATTCGGTCGTGACCTTGGTCCAGTCGCATTCGAGCTCCTCGGCCACGAGCTGGGCGAGGCCTGTGAGCGAGCCCTGGCCCATCTCGGAGCGGGCGATGCGGATCACGACAGTGTCATCGGGCCTGATCACGACCCAGGCGCCGATCTCAGGCGAGCCGTCCGCGGCGCGGACCACGGCGGGGCCGCCGAAGGGGATGTCGAGGCCGATGGCGAGGCCGGCGCCGAGCGTGGCGCTGCCGATGACGAAGGCACGGCGGTTCATCCTGGGAGAAACATGCTTGTTCATGGGGCGGCTCCTTACGCGCTGGCGATCGTGTGGATCGCTTCACGCACCTGTTGGAAGGTGCCGCAGCGGCAGATGTTGGTGATCGCCTCGTCGATGTCGGCGTCGGTCGGTTTCGGCTTCTCGTTCAGCAGCGCGGCCACGGCCATGATCATGCCGCTCTGGCAATAGCCGCATTGCGGCACGTCCTGGGCGATCCAGGCCTCCTGCACCTTGTGCAGCGTGTCGCCCGAGGCGAGCCCTTCGATCGTGGTGATCTTCTTGCCTTCGGCCTCGCTGATCGAAACCCCGCAGGAGCGGGTGGCGACGCCTTCGATGTGAACCGTGCAGGCACCGCATTGTGCAATGCCGCAACCGTATTTCGTGCCGGTCAGGCCGGCATTCTCGCGAATCGCCCACAGCAGGGGCGTATCCGGCTCGACGTCGAGGGTGAAGGTTTTTCCGTTGATTGTTAGGTTTGCCATCGCAGTCCCCTGATTGGCCCAATCCACCGATTGAACTCAGGCGCGCAATGTGTCCGGCAAACTGGAACGGTTCAAATCAACAGTCCGAGGGGTCCCTGCGAGGAATTTGGCCGTCGCGGGCCGCAAGATCTCTCTTCAGGCGCCGGCTGCCGGGCCTGCGGCGACGTCTGCGGTTCCAGCGCATGTGGCCGAGCGACAGTTTGTCCTTTTTGCCGGGATGCAAGACGACCGCGCTTTGCTACACTGCGCCGACGCAAAAGGAGTTCCATCGACGTGCCAAGCCCCTGCAACGTGTTGATGCTCTATCCGCTGTTCACGGCGGAATCGTTCTGGAGCTTTGGCGAATCCTGCAAGCTGATGGGGGTGCGGCGTCCCGCGGCCCCGCTCGGTTTGATCACGGTCGCGGCGATGCTGCCCGAGAGCTGGACGGTCCGGCTGATCGACTGCAACACGCAGGCGTTCGATGACGACGCGCTCGCCTGGGCCGACGTCGTCTTCACCGGCGGCATGTTGCCGCAGCAGGCGGATACGCTGCGCTTGATCGATATGTGCCGCGCGGCGGGCAAGCCTGTGGTCGTCGGCGGTCCCGATCCGACCTCCAGTCCGCACATCTACGAGAAGGCCGACTTCCGGGTGCTCGGCGAGGCCGAGAGCGTCATCGACGACTTCATCGCGGCCTGGGAGAGCGGGGCGCGGTCCGGCACCTTCACCGCGCCGAAGTTCCAGGCCGACGTCACCAGGACGCCGGTGCCGCGCTTCGACCTCCTGAAGTTCGAGGACTATCTCTATCTCGGAGTACAATATTCCCGCGGCTGTCCGTTCACCTGCGAGTTCTGCGACATCATCGAGCTCTATGGCCGCGTGCCAAGGACCAAGACGGTCGAGCAGATGTTCGTCGAGCTCGAAACGCTCTACAAGATGGGCTACCGCGGCCATCTCGACTTCGTCGACGACAATTTCATCGGCAACAAGAAGTCGCTCCGCCAGTTCCTGCCGCAACTCGCCGAATGGCAGCGCGCCCATGGTTACCCCTTCGAGCTCTCGACCGAGGCGTCGGTCAATCTCGCCGACGATCCTGAACTCCTGGAGCTGATGGGCGCGGCCAACTTCTTCGCCATCTTCGTGGGCATCGAGAGTCCCGACCCTGCGACCCTGGTCGCGATGCGCAAGAAGCAGAACACAAGGCGCAACATCGCCGAGAGCATCCACAAGATCTATGCCGCCGGCATGCTGGTCACCGCCGGCTTCATCGTCGGCTTCGACAACGAGAAGGTCTCGATGGCCGATGCGATGATCGATTTCATCGAGGAGGCCGCGATTCCCGTCGCCATGGTCGGCCTGCTCTACGCGTTGCCGAACACGCAGCTGACGCGGCGACTGGAGCGCGAAGGGCGGCTGCATCCGGGCCACGACGTGGCGCCGACCATCGGTGCCGATCAATGCACGGCCGGCATCAACTTCGATCCGGTCCGCCCGCTGCGCGAAATTCTGACGGACTACAAGCGGGTGCTGGAGCACATCTACAGTCCGGCAGCCTATGCGGGACGCATCGAACGCCTGATGACGTTGCTCGATCGATCCAGGCAGCGCTCCGAGCTCACCGAAGGGGATATCCGCTCCAAGCTGGGGGCGATGGAAACGGTGCACAAGGTGGTCACCGCCCTTCCCGAGGCGCGGGGGCCGCTGTGGCAGGCCTTCATGAACTGCGCCAAGCGCGATACGTCATCTGCCCGCATCGCGGTGCAGATGATCGCCGCCTACGCCCACCTCGGACCGTACTCGCGCAAGGTCATCGCTGCCATCGACTCGCGCCTTGCCGCGATCGAGGACGAGACGGTCGTTCCGGCGGCGGCGTCCGGCATGACGGCCGCCCGGCATCTGGCCTAAGGGGGCCTTACTTCACCGCCAGCCGCAGGAAGCTCATCACGCTGCCGAGGGCGGCAAAGCCGGCACCGAGCGACAGCGCCAGCGTTGCGCCCTCGTGGCCGGCGAGCGCAAAGCAGGCCGCGGCAAGCGCGGCGCCGGTGGTCTGTCCCGTCAGGCGTGCGGTGGCGACGATGCCCGACGCGCTGCCGCTGCGATGCGGCGGCGCGCTCGACATCACCGCCTTCATGTTCGGCGCCTGGAAGAAGCCGAACCCCATGCCGCAGATCACCATCCGCCAGATGATGTCGGCAACGGCGGGGTTGGCGGGAAGCGTCGCGAGCAGCGCCATGCCGAGACCGAGCAGCACGAGGCCGATGCCGCCGAGCAGGCCGACCGCGTGGCGGTCGGACAGGCGTCCGGCGATCGGCGCCATGATGCCGACCACCAGCGGCCACGGCGTCATGAAGAAGCCGGTCTCGACCTGCGAGCGGCCGAGCACGTCCTCGAAATAGAACGGCAGCGAGACGAAGGCGAGGCCCTGGACTGCGAAGGAGCACACGGCCGTTGCCGCCGACAGCGCGAACATCGGCCGGGCGAACAGGTCGATCGGCAGCATCGGCGCGGGATGGTCGGCATGCCGGCGCGTCAGGATCAAGCCGAGCGCGAGCGCGGCGACCAGCTCGGTGCCCACGAGCACCGGCGACAGATTGTGCGCGGCGCTGCCGATGCCGGTGATGAACAGGCCGAGGCAGGCCGACGCCAGGATCGCGCCGAGGAAATCGAAGCCGTGATCGGCGCGCGGTGTCTTCGGCAGCATCGCAAAGCCGATGCCGATCGCGACGAGGCCGAACGGGATGTTGACGGCGAACAGCCAAGGCCATGGGCCGAACGCCAGGATGGCCGACGCAATCGACGGCCCGAAGGTGAAGGCGGTCGCGACCACCAGCGCGTTGTGGCCGAAGCCGCGGCCGAGCATCCGTCCGGGATAGACGAAGCGCACCAGCGCCGTGTTGACGCTCATGATGCCGCTGGCGCCGAGGCCCTGCAGCGTACGCGCGAGCAGCAGGCTGTCCAGCGACCACGCCACCGCGCAGAACAGCGAGGCGATGGTGAACAGGATCAGGCCGCCGAGATAGATGCGCTGGTGCCCGACGATCTCGCCGAGGGCGCCGAGCGGCAGCAGCGTTGCCACCAGCGCGATCTGGTAGACGTTGACGACCCAGACCGACTGCTCCGGGCTGACGTGCAGATCCGCGGCAATGGCGGGCAGGGCGATGTTGGCGATCGCGGTGTCGAGCGAGGCCATCGCCAGCGCGGTGAAGATCGCGGCGATCGCCCAGCGGCGCTGGGCTGCCGGGAGACCATCGGCGACGGGGCGGTCGGGCTCGCGCGCAGCGGCGGGTAACGTGGTTGTCATTGCGTTGGCGCGGCGCTCCGGCGCGTGGCTCCAAAGTCCAGTTGGCATGTACTACGGTGGGACCGCCTTCCACAGCCATCCGCTTGCATGCTGTCTATGCGCGAAAAGGTGCGGCGGCGGTGCCAGGGGGCTCGAGACAAAAAATCGAAAAACAACCCCATGCACAGTAGAATGCCCCTTGAAAGATAAGGGATTTTCGAAACGCCCCGTCGGCGGTTGCGATCACGTTGGCGCAGCGGCCAAACCCCTGCGGCTGCAAACCGCGGACGCATGCGGCGAAGCCCGCGGCGCGCGCATCTGTCGGCCGACGTTGAGCCAGATCAACACTCCCGCAGCAGGCTCGCGGACCTTTCCTGGAGGGCATCGATGGAAGGGGCCGCCGATATGCAGATCCTGCTCAGGGAGATCCGGAATACCCCTTTACTGTGGATGCTCGCCTTCGTGCCCATCGTGCTGGTGGCCGAGAAAGCGGCTCCGCAGTCCCACACGCTGCTGTTCGTGCTGGCCGTGCTTGCCATCGTGCCGCTGGCGGCCCTGCTCAGTCATGCCACCGAAGCCGTGGCAGCGAAGACGGGTGATGCCGTTGGCGGGCTGCTCAATGCTACGCTCGGCAATTTGACGGAACTGATCATCGCCATCACGGCACTGCATGCGGGCCAGTACATGCTGGTGAAGGCCTCGATTGCGGGCGCGATCGTCACCAACGCGGTGTTCATGCTGGGGGCCTGCCTGCTGCTCGGCGGCTTGCGCTATCATGTGCAGGAGTACAACCGGGCCGGTGCGCGGCTATCATCGGGTCTGCTCCTGATGGCAATCGTGGCCCTGCTCGCGCCGTCGGCGGTCGCCGATCTCGATCACCTGCCGCAGGATGGCGGCATCCTGACCAAGCTCAGCCTCGGCATTTCGATCCTGCTGATCCTCGCTTACGGACTCGGCCTGTGGTTCTCGCTCGTGACCCACAAGGAATTGTTTGCCAGCGCCGACCACGGCGACGACAAGGAGGCGCACTGGCCGATCGGGGTAGCCGTGGGCACGCTGCTGGTCGTCACGGTGCTGGTCGCGCTGGTCAGCGAAATCTTCGTGGAATCGGTGCAAAAGGCGGCGGAAACCTTCGGGATGAGCCCGGCCTTTGTCGGCTTCATCGTCGTCTCGCTGGTCGGGGCCGCAGCCGAGTTTGCGGTGGCTTTTGCCGCTGCGCGTAAGGACCGGCTCGACATGGCGGTGAGCATCGCGCTCGGCAGCGCCTCGCAGATCGCGCTGTTCGTGGCACCGGCGCTGGTGTTGCTCAGCTACGTGGTCGGGCCGAAGCCCATGGACCTGCAGTTCTGGCCGGGCGCCGTCACCATGGTGATGATCGCGACGGTCACGTCCGCCTACATCACCGCCAGCGGCCGCTCCGCGTGGTTCGTCGGCGCGCTGATGATCTTCATCTATGCGGTCTTTGCGCTGACGCTGTATGTCGTTCCGCCGGCGGGCGAGGGATAGACTGCATCGGTTTGCCGGTGGCTCGTCCGTTGGTGGCGGCTCGCGGCAGGTGCCTTTATACGGGCCGACCTTGACCTGGTCCTCCTAGTCCTCCCACGCGACGTCATTGATCTCCAGATAGCTCGAAACGGCCGAGCCGATGGTCGGAAAGAACTGGGCTTCGCCAAGCTGAGCATACAAACCAAAACGCTTCAGCTTGTCCTTCACGGGATCCTTGAGCTCGGCAAAGCAGAGTTCAATGCCCCTGGCCTTGAGCGCCTCGTCCAGTTCGGCAACAGTATCGCAGGCGGTTACGTCTACGCTCGTGACCGGTTCGGCGGCGACGACCAGCCAGCGCACAGGTGTTGGCGATGTCTCGACCGCGGCGAGAATTCGCTCCTTGAAGAACTCGGCGTTGGCGAAGAACAGCGGCGCATCCCATCGGAACAGCACCAGTCCGGGGATCAAACGGGCATCGGGATATCTCGTGATGTCGTGATAGCCCCTGACGCCGTACGCGCGCCCGAGAATGGCGGAGTGCGGACGCCAGCCGTCCCAGAGGAATTCCGCAATCGCCACCGCAACGGCAAGGCCGATTCCCGGAATTGGGCCCAACACGGCCACGCCCACGAAGCACAGCACGGTCAACCAGAACTCCCACCGCTGGATCCGGTAGATCCGCTTGAGATCGTTGATCTCGATCAGGCCGATCGCGGCTGCGATCACCACTGCCGCCAATGCGGCGTTCGGCAGGTGCTGCAACAAATTGGGCGCTAGCAGTAGCAGGAACGCGATCGCGAGCGCGCCGACGACATTCGCCAGCTGGGTGCGCGCGCCGGCGGCTTCGGCAACCGGCGTACGCGACGTGCTGCTGCTGATCGGAAAACCCTGAAAGAAGCCGGTCGCCAGGTTAGCTGCGCCAAGACCCACCATTTCCTGGTTGGGATCGACCTTGTCACCCAAACGAGCAGCATAGGTTCGCGACAACACGCTGGTGTCGGCGAACGAGACCAGGGCGATGGCGGATCCGCCGGCCAGCACTGGGATCAGATCGCTGTATCCGATCCTGGGAATAGCGAAAGCCGGCAGACCTTGCGGAAGTGGCCCCAGGACTTTCACACCATGACCGGTGGCCAGATCAAGCAGTGCCACGACAAGGGTCGCTGCGACGACGGCGATCAGGACTCCCGGCAGTCGTTTGCTGCCCTTGAGCAGCAGGATGACGATCAGCGTGCCAAGCCCGACGGCAAATGCAGTCCAATTCATCTTGCCTTCGTGGATCCCGGTGGCGATAGCCCAAAGGTCTTTCAGCGGGCCCTCGCTCTCGATCGAGAAGCCGAGCAGCTTTGGCAGCTGGCTAATCAAGACGGTCAGCGCGATGCCGTTCATGTAGCCATAGCGTATCGGCTTGGACAGAAGCTCGGTCAAAAACCCCAACCGCGCGATGCCCGCCACAATGAGCACAGCTCCTGAAACGAGTGCCATCATCGCGGCAAGCATTGCCGCGCGCACCGGATCACCGCCAGACAAGGGGGCAATCACGCCGAGGATGACGGCAGCCAGCGCCGAGTCGGGACCGAGAACGATGATGCGGCTCGGACCGAACATCGCGTAGACAAGAAGGGGAACGATGGTGGCGTACAGCCCGTGGATGCCCGGCAGGCCGGACGCCGCGGAATAAGCAATTCCGACCGGAACGAGCATGGCCGCCAGCGCGAGACCTGCGAAAACATCGTGCCGAAGCCAATCAGATTGGTAGTGGCGAAGCGTATGGATTCCCGGGACCCAACGTGTCCAATCGTTCACGGAGTTCACTCCAATGGCCGGCCGCCCTGCGGGCTATGGCCAATACCGCGGCAGTCTGGTGTCGGCTCGCCGATCGCGTGCAAAGATCTGGCAGCGTCTCGAACGTTCCCTTGGCGCAAATCAACGTTGTCGACGCCTCGACGCTGCTCGGCGTAGCAACGTTCAGGACGTGGAGCAAGAACCTGCGCTTCCGGAATTGATGCTGTCGCTCCCCATCCCCCGGGGGCAGATCGCATTTGGCGCGCTGCGCGAACTGAGCGCGCGCTTGCAGCGGCAGAGCCGCCGCCCCGCCCGTCGCTTGTTCTACCGGCTTCACGGCAGAAGCGTCGTGAACTCATAGATGACGACGGCGGCGCCGAGACAGCGCCGCCAGGGGTTCATACCGCGAACGATCTCATCGACGCCCCAGAGGATGAGTCCGCCTTTCAACACGATCGTCAAGCCGACGCTGGCATTGCCTGCGGAAGGCCAGATCCAAAGCAGGACGCCCGCAACGATCACGGTCCACAGAAGCAGATTGGGCCACTGCGCGATGGTGATGGCACCGGTTTCGCGGCTCCGGAAGAACCATTGAAGGAATCGCCGCACGATGAGCTCGCCGATCAGAGCTCGATCTCACCCTCGTCACGCCCCTTCCAATAGGTCACGCGGCTAGCCTTGACCTTGATCAGGACGATGCCCGGCGTATCGATGCCGTCCTCGAACCATTTGTCGAGATCGCCGGTCCAGTGCTGTTGGAATGCCGCCTTGTCGCGGATCAGATCGGCGGTCCCTTCGACGGCGATGTAGATGCCCTTTGAGAACAGGCCAGCTTCCGACGAAAACCCGAGCGCCACTTTCGGGTTTCGTTGGATGTCCGATACGGTACGAGTCCGCTCATGGGCAAAATAGTATGACGTGCCGTCGTAGGCGACATCCCCGTTGTTGCTCATGGGACGGTTGGCGATCTGGCCGTTGTCGGTGTGGGTCGACAGAATGGCGATGTCGATGCCGGCCATTTCCTTCGCGATCTCGGCGAGCGATGTCTTGGACATGAACTTTCCTCCAGTAGGCCCGGAGCAACGGCGCGGTCCCACGCATGTTCCGCGCGCTCGTATTGCCCAAACAAAAACCGCCCCCGGCTTCGACCGGAGGCGGTTTTGAACTGGATGGGTTCAGTGTCCAGTGCCGGGCTTAGTGGTCTTCGGCGGCTTGCCGTCTTCCATGCGGCCCTCGTTGCGAAGATCGCGTCCCTCCTGAGCCTTGCGCTGGCTCTCGGGGTCCTTGCCGTGCTCGTTCATCTCTTCCTTGATGTAACCGGCACCTTCCTTGATCTTGCCTTCAACGCTCATGATGTTCTCCTTCTATATAGGAGACAACGCGTGGGCGCAGCTACCGTTCCGGTCTCAGACGAGCGCCAATTTGCGTGGAACTGAGTTCGGGCGCGTCGTTGCGGCGGGATGTTTCGACGGACGCGCATCCGCGGTCATGCCGGCGATGGTCGCATGCTGCCGCATTGTCTCCTGGACCAAGCTCGCGCGGCGGTGTTCCGGAGCGCGCGCTCAATTCGTCCGTGAACGCGCGCTCCAGTCCGGTTTGGTTCAAGAGCCGATCAAAAGTCCCAGAAGACGGGTACCCAGCGGAAAGCATCGCCAGCGGCCGCGACATGACCGACCGATGGGAACGGCATGTGCGTGGCCACCAGCAGCTCGCCGCTCTCCGCGAGCTCCCGTAACAGCCGGATGCGGACGCGCGCTGCCTCCTCGGGGTCGTGCTCGAACCCGTTATGCCACTCGGGCTGGTCAAAGCCGACGGCAAACACGGCGTCGCCGGCAAATGTCAGCGCCTCGCCGCCGGACGCCACGCGGACCACGCTGTGTCCGGGCGTGTGACCGCCGGTACGGCGGACGACGACACCGGGTGCAACGTCGTGCTGCTCCTCGAACGGCCGGATCTGGCTGCCGTACATCTTCACGAACTGCTTGGCGGTGGCCCGAAGCGCATCGGGAAAGCCTTGCGGCATGTTGGTATGGGTGAAATCGGGCGACTCCCAGAACTTGACCTCTGCGGCCGCCACGTGGATGCGCAGGTCCTCGCGCAGCCGTTCCTTCACGCCGTCGACCAGCAGCCCGCCGACATGATCCATGTGCATGTGGGTGAGGATCAGGTCGGTCACGGACGAGAGGTCGATCCCGGCGGCCTCCAGGCGCTTGATCAACTGTCCAGCCCGAGGCAAATGCAGGTCTGGGTCGGACCCGAGTCCAGCGTCGATGAGGATCGTTTGGGCGCCGCTGCGCACCATGACAGCATTTAGCGCCCAGTCAAAGGCATCCTGAGGCAGAAACATGTCGTCCAGCCAGGCTGCCCGGACAGCCGGGTCGGCGTTGTGCGCCAGCATGGTGGTCGGGAGCGGCAGCACGCCGTCGCTGACCACCAGCACGTCGATGTCGCCGATGCGCACCGCGTAGCGCGACGGCACGAGCTCTTCGGGATTCGATGCAATGGAAACGTTGTGCAGGTTCATTTTGGTCTCCTGTTGAATTTTGGGTGGCTACTTTGCTTAAAGAGCGGTGACGCGCTCCGGATCGGCCGAGGCGAGGGCTGCGGCACGTTCAGCCTTGGGCGGATATATCCAGACGGTGTTGATCTCCTGCTTGGTCTTCTTGGCGACGTCGCCGACCATCTCGACTGCGCGCTCCCAGCCGCGCGTGAACAGCGCACCGGCATCGCCGAGGTCGAGGCAGGTGACGTAAGCCTTCTGGTGATAAGGTCTGGTCGCAACGCCCAGCAACTCGGCGGCGGCGTTGTTGCCGGCGAAGGCGCCCATCCGGGTCGCGTGCTGACATGACATCAGCGCGTAATTGCCAACATCGTCACACGCGGCTCGTGCGGCATCGCCGGTGGCGAAGACACCGGTCACTGATGGGACGCGAAGGTCACGGTCGACGAGCAGCCGGCCAAACTGGTCGCGTTCGGCAGGGATCTGAGCCGTCAACGGAGCTGCGCGCATGCCGGCGGCCCAGATCACCGTTTCGCATTCGATCTGCTCGCCGCTGGAAAGCTTGACGCCGGACTTGTCGAGCGAGGCCACGCCGGCACCGAGCCTGGTTTCGATGCCGAGTTTGCGCAGCGCCTCCTCGATGATGGGGCGGGGGCCTGCGCCCATGTCCGGCGCGATTACCTCGTTGCGGTCGACGATCACTACGCGCAGCTGGGCGTCCTTGCCAAGTATCTTGCACAGGCGCGCCGGCACCTCGGTCGCCGCCTCGATGCCGGTGAACCCGCCGCCTGCGACGACAACGGTATTGCGCGCCTTCGAGGCCGGGCGGCTCGACAGCCCGTGGAGGTGACGATCGAGTGCGATTGCATCATCGAGCTGGTCCACGCTGAAACCGTGCTCGGCAAGGCCGGGGACATTCGGGCGAAACAGCCGGCTGCCGGTGGCGACCACCAGCCGGTCGTAGGCTAGCTTCTTGTGCGTGCCTTGCGCGGCAGCGATCTCGACGACCTTGGATTTGGTATCGATCGCGTCAGCTTGGCCTTTGACATAAACGACGTCGATCGACTTGAGGAGGTCCTGTAGGGGGGCGGTCAGGGTCGCGGGGTTCGGCTCGTACAGTCGCGGGCGAACCACGAGCGTCGGCTCGGGCGCAACGAGCGCGATCTCGAGCTTGTCGGGCGAAACGCCCTGGATGTCGCGGAGGCGAGCAGCTGAAAGGGCGGCGTACATGCCGGCGAAGCCGGCGCCAATGATGACGATGCGCATGTTGACTGGTCCTCGATTGATGCGATTGCGAAAGAGAGCGGAGTTACGCCGTCACGAACCTGAGCAAGTCGGCATTGACGATCTCGGGATGCGTCGTGCAGAGGCCGTGTGGCAGCAGGTCGTAGATCTTCAATGTGCTGTGCTTCAGGAGCCGGGCCGACAGCTGCGCCGAGTCGGCAACGGGGACGATCTGATCGTCGCCGCCGTGGAGAATGAGCGTCGGCACTCCGATGCTCTTGAGGTCTTCGCTGAAGTCGGTTTCGGAGAAGGCCTTGATGCCGTCGTAGTGGGCCTTGCTGCTGCCCGTCATGCCTTGACGCCACCAGTTCCAGATGGCGGCCTGTGAGGGCTCGGCGCCCGGACGATTGTAGCCGTAGAATGGACCGCTAGCGAACTCGAAATAGAAACGCGACCTGTTGGCGGCAAGCTGCCGGCGCAACCCATCGAACACCTCAAGCGGCAGTCCGCCGGGATTGGATTCGGTCTTCAGCATCAGGGGCGGCACGGCGCCGATGAGCACGAGCTTGGCGACGCGATCCCGGCCATAGCGCGCCACGTATCGCGTTGCCTCGCCGCCACCGGTGGAGTGGCCGACGTGAACGGCGTTGCGAAGATCAAGATGCTCGGTGAGTGCGGCGACGTCGGCGGCATAATGATCCATGTCGTGACCGTCGCTGACCTGGCTCGAGCGCCCATGGCCGCGACGATCATGCGCGATCACGCGAAAGCCCTTGCCGAGGAAGAACAGCATCTGGGCGTCCCAGTCGTCGGCGCTGAGCGGCCAACCGTGATGGAAGACGATCGGCTGCGCGGACTTTGGTCCCCAGTCCTTGTAGAAGATCTGGACACCGTCGCTGGTGGTGACGGAGGTTGCACCGTCGCCCTTGCCGGTCGAAAGGGCGGTGGTCTTGTCGTCGTGGTCGGCTGCCGAGGTGGAGCGGACAGTCAACGACGCCGTGTACAACAGTGTCGTTGCGAGAATGTTTCGCCGCGAGGTGCTCGCGAGCCGGCTGACAGAACTGATCAAGGTCATTTGCCATTTCCGTTTCAGGTGTGGGGCAGGGTGTTTCTAGCGAACTGCGTGCACCGCGGCCCCAGCACGATTGATGCGATTGCAGCGAGATTGCTGCTAACGCGCGCGCCGACGCCAATCGCTCGGCGACTCCCCGGTCAGCTTGCGAAACGCTGCGGCAAAGGCAGTCTGGGAGGAGTAGCCGAGCGCGACAGCGATCGAGACGACGGACGCGTCGGTGTCGCGCAGCATGTTCATGGCTTGCTCGAGTCGGTGCTGGCGCAGCCAAGCATGCGGCGAAAGCCCGGTACTGTCCTTGAAGGCGCGGCAGAAGTGAAAGCGCGACAAGCCGGCCTCGGCGGCAAGCGCTGCGAGCGAGACATCGGCATCACTGTCGGAGCGCAACCGCTCGATCGCCCGAAGCAATGCTTTCGGCGCCAGCCCGCCCCTGGCCGGCGCGATCATGCTTGGCGAGCCGGTATGCGCGGCCAGAAGCCGCGTCGCCAGCAAATCCATGAGTTGTTGCCTGAATAGCGTATCCAGCGCGTCGTGCCCTTCCAGCACGTCCGCCGCGCTCAGCAGCAGCCGGGACGTCACTGGATCGGGATGCGCGGTTCGCTCCAGGAGCTCGGACGGTGCGCCGGCTTCTGCTTCGTCCGCGACGCGCTTCAAGGTCGTCTGCGGAAGGTAGAGTTGAACGACATCGACGGGTTTTGGAATGTCCCACCGGGAGCTCGATCCCTCGGGAATGATGATCACAACTCCCGGACGAAAGGTCCCGATTGCGACGGATGGCCCGGACCGCCGCTCCATGCGTTGCACGGCGCCGTTGTAAGCCATGATGACGTGGTGGCTCATGGGCGCGACGACGTCGTGCAGCGGCTCATGCTTCCAGTGAGCAATCCCGGCGCCAGATGAATCCAGCGCCACGCGGAAAGGCACCGTTCCGAGCACGCGGGCCATCTCCACGTCGGCAGCTGGCCGATCTCCTGCCGAGTCACGCCGCATTTGCGACGCGGCGAGGATTTCGTTCGGCGAATCTCGCAAGACGACTTTGCTCATGGCTTGGATGCGCGACAAATCGATCATCGCCAGCCGCCGTAGGTCCGGGCCGAACGGCCGGTCTGGTGATCTCTGCTCAAGGGATGCATCGGCTCCGAACGATCCGTCGAAGTTCCGATGCCGTTGATTTACGGGGTTCTAGGTGGCGTAAAGACCTGTGTCTTTCCTGATCCTGCCGTGCATTGCCTGATCCTGCTTCGCGCACGCCAAGGGTGCGCAGTTTGCGTGCGCTTGTGAAAAGTCGTGAGATCCGCGTTACGGTTCGGTAGCCGCCCGCGCCGCCAAGGGACGAGCCGATCATCCTGAAATGGTTGATAAATTCTCGCCCCCGCCAATGACGGGCCAGGAGAGAGTGCGACGTCGTCAGCCGTGGACAGCGGTGGATGAATACCGATATACGACCTTGGAAATGGCAGGTTGCATGGCCTGCTCCTCGACGTTACGGAGGAGACATGGGATGACCAGAACAGGTGCGTACGGCGAACGGATCGGTGCATTCCTCCGTCTCGATGAAGTGCCGTCCACGCTGATGACCCGGTCGCTGCGCAACGCCGAGATCGCAGTGACGGAAACGCGGCACGACGATCCCGTGCTGGGTCTGTCCGGCTCGTTTGCTGCGGAAGATGCCTATCTCGTCAGTCTGAAATTGCGCGACTACCCGGAATGCGAGATCTGGGAGCAAGGTCGTCACCTCACCAAGGCGGATGTCCATGCCGGGACGACCTATCTATACGATCTCAGGGCCGACCCCCGCTACGTGATCGACAAGCCGTTTCACTCTCTGCACTTCTACGTGCCGCGTTCGGCGCTCGATGGCCTTGCCGATCAATCGGGAGCGCGCCGCATCGATACGCTCGACTGCAGCCCCGTCGGGCACGATGATGCCACCGTCCGTAATATCGGCATTTGCTTGCGCGATGGATTGCGCCGGCCGGACGAAGCCAACCAACTTTTCATCGATCATATGATGCTGGCGCTCACGGCTCATGTCGCGGAGACCTATGGAGGCTTTCGGCACAAGGCTGAGACCAGCCGCGGTGCGCTTGCGCCATGGCAGCTCGCGCGCGCATGCGACAAGCTTGAGGCCAACCTGGCCGGAAAGTTGCCGTTGCAGGCGATCGCTGCGGAGCTCGGCCTCTCCGTCAGCCATTTCTCTCGTGCGTTTCGCGCTGCGACCGGCCTGCCGCCGCATCGCTGGCTTCTGCATCATCGCGTGAGAACCGCCAAGCGTCTCATGGGCGAGCGCAGTTCATCGCTGTCCGAGGTAGCGATTTCGGCCGGTTTTGCCAACCAGAGCCACTTCACGCGGGTCTTCTCCGCGATTACCGGCGTCAGCCCGGGCGCGTGGCGGCGCGATGCGCTGGGTACAGCAAGCCGCCAGCGGTGATTTGCGGGTGTGCTAAAACTGATACCGCCGCAATCCGCCGTCAACCGGGATCACCGTGCCCGTGATGTACCGGGCCACCGGTGAGGCCAAGAACACCGCGAGCGCCGCCAGATCCTCCGGCTCGCCCCAATAGCCGACCGGAATTTCCTCTTCCGCAAAGCGCTCGCGATAATCGGGTGCGTAGTTGCGGCGGATCTGCTCGCTCATGATGCGGCCGGGCGGGATGCAATTGATGGTGATGCCGTGCTCGCCGATCTCGCGCGACAGGCCCTTGGCCCAGGCGTGCACCGCGGCCTTGGCGGCGAAGGCGGCGTTGAGGCCTTCGGGCTCCGACTTGCCGGTGATGTTGACGATGCGGCCCCATTTGCGTTCGATCATCTGCGGCAGCAGCGCATGCGCGATGCGGCGGTAGCTGGTGAAGTTCAGCGCGATCGCCTCGTCCCATTTGCTGTCGGGCGCATCGACCGGCAGCGGCCGGCTGCCGCCGGCATTGTTGATGAGGATGTCGACATGGCCGAGCTCCTTCAACGCGAAAGCCGCGATCCGCTCCGCCGCGTCCTTGGCCATGACGTCCTGCTCGAACGGCGTGATCAGGCCGCCGCCGACTTCCTTCACGAGCTCTGCGAGCAAGTCGCCGCGCCGCGCCACGCCGACGACGCGCACGCCTTCGGCCGCGAGGCCTTTTGCAATGGCGCGTCCGATGCCGATGCTCGCGCCGGTGACAACAGCGGTTTTCGATTTGAGCCCGAGGTCCATGGTGACACGCTCTCTTGGTTGTTCTTGCTTGTTGCTGATCGCTTCCTGTCCCGTCCCGGCGGCCTTGCGAATTGCCTGAGCGGGACGAGCAGTGGTAACCAAGAGCGGCGTTGAAGGAAACACGAAAAAGAAAAGGCGTTGGGCATGGTCTGGGATCCGCAGCAATATCTGAAATTCTCCGGCCATCGGCTCCGGCCCGCCGTCGACCTCTTGATGCGGATTCCGGATTTTGGCCCACGCGAGATTGTCGATCTCGGCGCGGGCGCCGGCAACGTCACGAAACTCATTAGGGAGCGCTGGCCGGAGGCGAGCGTGACCGGTGTCGAAGGTTCGGCCGAGATGGTCGCGGCCGGCCGCAAGGCGGCACCGGATGTGGAATGGTCACATGAAGATCTCGGCCATTGGCATCCGGCCAGGCTATACGATCTGATCTATTCCAATGCCGCACTGCACTGGCTGCCCAATCATGCGGCACTGTTTCCGTCGGTGATGGAGAGGGTGAAGCCTGGCGGCATGCTTGCGGTGCAGATGCCGCGCAACTTCCTGGCGCCGTCGCATGTGTTGATCGGCGAGACCGCGCTCGATGGTCCATGGCGGTCCAAGGTCGAGCATCTCGTCACGCCGCCGCCGGTCGAGGGGCCGGCCTACTACCATGATCTTCTCGCGCCGATGTCGGCCAATATCGACATCTGGGAGACCGAATACCTGCAAGTGCTCGAAGGCGACAACCCGGTCAAGGAATGGACCAAGGGGACCTGGCTGACACGCTATCTCGACGTGCTCGCGGGGGACGAGAAGATCGCGTTCGAAGCTGCCTATGGCGCGCGCGTTGCGAAGGCCTATCCGAAGAATGCGGCGGGACAGACCCTGTTCCCGTTCCGCCGCCTCTTCATGGTCGCCCAGCGCAAGGGCTGATGCATTGCCGCAATGCGATATAAGCGCTCGTTCCTACGAACGGGCGCGCGTGCCGGGTTGCGCAGACAGCGTCCGTCAAGATAGCTTGGGTGCGGTAAATTGGGCTTAGGTCTGGTTGTTCGGCTTGCGGATTGCTGCCAGTACTGACCGCAAAACAAAAAGAACCCGGTTTCGAGGTTGTTGGGGAGGTTTTCATGCGCAAACTGCTACTCGCGGTCGCGGCGGCCGCATTCGGTCTGGCCCCCGCCGCTGCGTCGGCGCAAGCCCCGATCGTCATCAAGTTCAGCCACGTCGTCGCCAACGACACCCCGAAAGGGAAGGGCTCGCTGAAATTCAAGGAGCTGGCCGAGAAATACACCGACGGCAAGGTCAAGGTCGAAGTCTATCCGAACTCCACGCTCTACAAGGACAAGGAGGAAATCGAGGCGCTGCAGCTCGGCTCGGTGCAGATGCTCGCGCCTTCCACCGCGAAATTCGCGCCGCTCGGCGTCAAGGAGTTCGAAGCGCTGGATCTGCCCTGGCTGTTCAAGGACGATGCGGTCTATGCCAACGCGATGAAGGGCACGATCGGCAAATGGCTGTTCCAGAAGCTCGAGGCCAAGGGCATCACCGGCCTCGCCTATTGGGACAACGGCTTTCACATGCTCTCCGCCAACCGCGCCTTGCTGAAGCCGACGGATTTCCAGGGTCTCAAATTCCGGATCTCCGGATCGAAGATCGCCGACCAATATCTCCGCATCATGGGCTCGATCCCTCAGATCATGGCGTTCTCGGAGGTGTACCAGGCCCTGCAGACCGGCGTGGTCGACGGCTGCGAGAACACGGCGTCGAACTACCTGACGCAGAAGTTCTACGAGGTGCAGAAGGACATCACCGTGTCCTATCATGCCCATCTGCAATATGCCGTGATCGTCAATTCCAAGTTCTGGTCGGGCCTGCCGCCCGACATCCGCGGCCAGCTGGACAAGGCGATGGCGGAGGCGACCGACTACACCAACTCGATCGCGCGCCAGGAGAACGAGGACGCGCTGGCCGAGATCAAGAAGACGGGCAAGACCAACCTGCATTATCTCACCGACGCCGACCGCAAGGCCTGGCAGGAGGCGATGCAGCCGACTTATAAATGGGCAAAGGGGCGGGTCGGGCAGGAGGTGCTCGATCTCCTTGCCAAGGAACTCGACGTCAAGATGAACTGACGGGCTGCGCCCCAATAAGAACAACGCCGACGGTCGGGGGTGATCGCACTCCCGGCCGTTTCACTCTTGAATGGACGAGCCGAAGCTGGGGGGACCAAGTTGCTGCGAGTGCTGAATCGTTTTCTCGATCATCTCGAGGAATGGCTGATCGCGACGATGATCGCGGCCGCGACGTCGCTGATCTTCGTCGCCGTGCTGCACCGCTACGGCGCCGGGCTGTCGATCGACATCGCCAAATGGGCCGAAGCCCGCAACCTGGCTTTCCTGGCCGTCCCGATGCGCGCGGTGTTCGCGTGGCTTGCCGCGATTGACCTGTCCTGGGCGCAGGAGCTCTGCATCTACATGTTCATCTGGATGGCGAAGTTCGGCGCCGCTTACGGCGTGCGGACCGGCATCCATGTCGGCGTCGACGTGCTGGTCAACATCCTTCCGGGCGGATCGCGCCGGCGCGTGATCACCTTCGGCCTGCTGTGCGGCGCACTTTTCACCGCCATCATCGCCTATTTCGGAGCCGCCTTCGTCGGCCACATGTGGCACAGCGGCCAGCAGTCCAACGATCTAGAAGCGCCGATGTGGATTGTCTATCTCACCATCCCGGTCGGCTCCGGGCTGATGTGCTTCCGCTTCCTGCAGGTCGCCTGGTCGTTCTACCGCACCGGCGAGCTGCCGCACCACGACGTGGCGGGCGTCGAAGGCGTCGAGGTGGATCCCGTGCATCCGGCCCCGGTCACGCCCACGCAGGTGGTTCGGGACGAGCGCAGCCCGCTCGGCTGGATCCTGATGCTGCTGCCGGTGCTGATCGTTGCCGTGTGCATCGCTCATGCGGCCCACATCATCGCACTGCCGCAGGGCCTGCGCGTCTTCATCGTGTTCGCGTTGCTGCTGTCCCTGATGCTCACGGGCATGCCGATCTCGATCGCGCTGGGTCTCACCGTGCTCAGCTTCATGTTCACGCTGACCGACGTGCGAACCGAATCGGTAGCGCTGAAGCTGTTCACCGGCATCGAGAATTTCGAGATCATGGCGATCCCGTTCTTCATCCTCGCCGGCAACTTCCTGACCCATGGCGGGGTGGCGCGGCGAATGATCACCTTCGCAACCTCGCTGGTCGGCCATTGGTACGGCGGTCTCGCCCTGTCGGGCGTGGTGGCCTGCGCGCTGTTCGCCGCGATCTCCGGCTCGTCGCCGGCGACCGTGGTGGCGATCGGCTCGGTGATCCTGCCGGCGATGGTCGCGCAAGGCTTCCCGAAGCGGTTTGGCGCGGGCGTGATCACGACCTCGGGCTCGCTCGGCATCCTGATTCCGCCCTCGATCCCGATGGTGCTCTACGCCGTCTCCACCAACAGCTCGGTCGGCAAGCTCTTCATCGCCGGCATCGTGCCGGGATTGGTGCTGGCCTCCCTGCTGGGCGCCACGACGTTCTACCGGGCCTGGCGCAACGATTATCCGCGGATGCCGAAGGCCACCTTCCTCGAGCGTCTCGACGCCTTCCGCAAGTCGATCTGGGGCATTCTGCTCATCGTGATCGTGATCGGCGGCATCTACAGCGGCCTGTTCACGCCGACCGAAGCCGCCGCCGTCAGCGCGGTCTACGCCTTCATCGTCGCGGTGTTCATCTACAAGGATCTGAAGCTGCGCGACGTGCCGCGGGTGCTGCTGTCATCGGCGAACCTCTCGGCGATGCTGCTCTACATCATCACCAACGCCGTGCTGTTCTCGTTCCTGATGACCTACGAGAACGTGCCGCAGGCGCTGGCGCAATGGATGATCGACCAGGGCCTGGGGTGGATCGGGTTCCTGCTGCTCGTCAACCTGCTGCTGCTGATCGCAGGCAACGTGATGGAGCCGTCCTCGATCATCCTGATCATGGCGCCGATCCTGTTTCCGGTCGCGGTCAAGCTCGGCATCGATCCCATTCATTTCGGCATCCTGATGACGGTCAACATGGAGGTGGGCCTGTGCCATCCGCCTGTCGGCCTCAATCTCTACGTCGCCTCCGGCATCGCCAAGATGGGGATCACCGAGCTCACGGTGGCGGTGTGGCCATGGCTGCTCACCATGCTGGGCTTCCTCGTGGTGGTGACGTATTGGCCCGGCCTGTCGCTGTGGCTGCCGAGGCTGCTGGGGATGTAGCGGCGAGTGCTGAATCCCTCTCCCCTTGCGGGAGAGGGTGGATTCGCGAAGCGAAGCCGGGTGAGGGGTCTTTCTCTCCTCACGAACAGTCTTGCGAGACGGAAAGAAGCCCCTCATCCGGCGCTTCGCGCCACCTTCTCCCGCAAGGGGAGAAGGAAAGAGGCACCGCCTGCTGCCGCGGCCAGTGATGGCAATCGACCGCGAGATGCGGTTAGATGCCGCGCAACGGGCCGGGAGGAGCAACATGACGGAATCCAGCAGCGAGCCGAAGGACGCAACGCCCTCCGTCATCGCGCAGCAAGCGGCGATGCTGAACGCGCTGCCGTTTTCCGACACGCGGGATTTCGACGATGCTGCGCGCGGCTTCCTCGGCACGATCGAGAATGCGACGATCACAAATCCGCAAGGGCGGACGGTCTGGAGCCTCGAGCCCTACGGCTTCCTATCCGCCGAAGAGGCGCCGCCCACGGTCAATCCCAGCCTGTGGCGGCAGTCGCGCCTCAACATGCAGCACGGCCTGTTCGAGGTCGTGCCCGGCGTCTACCAGGTGCGCGGGCTCGACATTGCCAACATGACGCTGATCGAGGGCGACAGCGGTGTCATCGTCGTGGACACCCTGACCTCGATCGAGGGCGCCCGCGCCGCGCTCGATC
This sequence comes from Bradyrhizobium sp. WBOS08, assembly GCF_024585125.1. NCBI lineage: Bacteria > Pseudomonadati > Pseudomonadota > Alphaproteobacteria > Hyphomicrobiales > Nitrobacteraceae > Bradyrhizobium > Bradyrhizobium sp. WBOS08. Next base: position 4,482,782 of record NZ_CP028988.1, read on the forward strand.
TCTATTTCAGGCATCGCGGCGTGAAGCCGGTCTCGGCCGTCATCTTCACGCACACCCACACCGACCATTGGGGCGGTGCCCGCGGCGTGGTGGAGGAGGATGCGCTCGCCAGCGGCCGCGTGCCCCTCATCGCGCCGAACCTGTTCATGGAGCATGCCGTCTCCGAGAACATCATTGCGGGACCGGCGATGCTGCGCCGGGCGCAGTACCAGTTCGGGCCGTTGCTCGCCAAGGGGGCGCGGGGACAGGTCGATTGCGGTCTCGGCAAGTCGATGGCGGCGGGATCGGTTGCGCTGTTGCGCCCGACCGACCTGATCATGGCGACCGGCGACACGCGCGTGATCGACGGCGTTGCGTTCGAATTCCAGATGGCGCCGAACAGCGAAGCGCCGGCGGAGATGCACTTCTTCGTCCCGCGCTACAAGCTCTTGAACCTCGCCGAGAACTGCACGCACAATTTCCACAACCTGCTGCCGTTCCGCGGCGCCGACGTGCGCGACGCGCTGGCCTGGTCGAAGTATCTGGGCGAGGCCTTGCAGCTTTGGGACGGCAAGGCGGAGGCGATGTGCGGCCAGCATCACTGGCCGGTGTGGGGACGCGAGCGCATCGGCACGATGATCAGGCAGCAGCGCGACCTCTACAAATTCGCGCATGACCAGACCATCCGCCTGATGAATCACGGCCTCACCGCCGCCGAGATCGCCGAGACGATCAAGCTGCCGAAGAGCCTGGAGGGCGCCTGGCACGGCCGCGGCTATTACGGCCACATCCGCCACAATGTGAAGGCGATCTACCAGAAATATCTCGGCTGGTACGACGCCAATCCGGTCAATCTCGATCCGCTGCCGCCGGTCGAGTCCGGCAAGAAGTATGTCGAGTACATGGGCGGGGCGGACGCGATCCTGGCGCGGGCGCGCACCGATTTCGACAAGGGTGAATTCCGCTTCGTCGCGCAAGTGCTCGGCCATCTCGTCTTCGCCGCGCCCGACAATGCGGCGGCCCGCGGTCTCTTGGCCGATACGCTGGAGCAGCTCGGCTACGCCGCCGAAAGTGCGACCTGGCGCAACGCCTATCTGTTCGGCGCCCAGGAATTGCGCCAGGGCATGCCGAAGGTGCCGGCCCGCCCGCCGATGCCGCGCGAGACGCTGGCAGCGCTGCGCACTTCGCAGCTCTGGGACGTGCTAGGTATTCGCCTCAACGGTCCGAAGGCGGAAGGCAAGCACATCGTCCTGAACTGGAGCTTTTCCGACACCGGCGAGACCTTCGTGCTCAATCTGGAGAACTGCGCGCTCACCTACACCGAGGGGGTGCAGGCCGAAGGCGCCGATGCCAGCTTCACGCTGGCGCGCGCAACGCTCGACGAGGTGATCGCCAAGCTGACGAGCTTTCCGGAGGCGGTTGCGGCCGGCAAGGTCAAGCTATCGGGCAACCCGATGAAGCTGGCCGAGCTGATGGGCCTGACGGACGAATTCCCGAGGATGTTCGAGATCGTCGAGCCGAAGCGGGCGGTGGTGGTGTAGGGCGGCTCGTGCCCCGGACGCAGCGCAGCGCTTCTTCAGCGGTGCGCTGCAGAGCCGGGACACGAGAGTTGCTCGTGGCCACTTACTCCGCGCTGCTCACCAGCTTGATCCGCGGCGCCTTTTCTTCGGCGAGGCTGCGGTAGGCGGCGAGATAGTCCAGCGCCATGCGCCGCGCCGTGAAGCGCGTCTCGAATTGCCTGCGGATCGCGGCGCGGTCGAGTTGCGGAAGACGGTTCACCACGCCCGCCGCGCTGATCACGTCCTCGACGATGAAGCCGGTCAGCCCCTCGTCGATGATCTCGGGCACCGAGCCGCGGTTGAAGGCGACGACCGGCGTTCCGCAGGCCATGGCCTCGATCATCACGAGGCCGAACGGCTCCGGCCAGTCGATCGGCAGCAGCAGCCCGAGCGCGCCGCTGAGGAAATCGGACTTCTCGTGATCGCTGATCTCGCCGATGAACTCCACCAGCGGGTTGTTCTCGATCATCGGCCGGATCAGCTCGTCGTAGTAATCCTGGTCGGCACGATCGACCTTGGCCGCGATCTTCAGCGGAATGCCGCAATGGGTCGCAATCTTGATGGCGCGATCGACGCCCTTCTCCGGCGCGATGCGGCCGAGCACGGCGAGATATTCCTGTCGCGCGGACTTCGGCGTCAGCAGGTTCTCCGGAAGACCGTGATGGATCGTCGTCACCCAATTGGCCTGCGGCACCGGTCGCCGCTGCGCATTGGAGATCGAGATGACGGGCATCTTGGAGAAGGTGTTGAAGACCGGCTGATGCTCCGGCAGGTCGAGCCGGCCGTGCAGCGTGGTCAGGAACGGCGTCGGCTGCCGGTGAAACAGCGACCAGGGATAATAATCGAGATGGAAGTGGAGGAAGTCGAATTCCTCGTCGTCACATTTCTGCCGCACCTGCTCCAGCAGCACCATGTGCAGCGCATTGGGATCGCGCACGGAACCGTCGAGGCGGAGCGCCTTCGGCCACAAGGCATCGAGCTTGGCCGAGGTTTGCGAGTCGCCGCTGGCGAAAAGCGTCACGTCGTGTCCAAGGGCCACCAGCTCTTCCGTCAACCAGTGCACCACCCGCTCGGTGCCGCCATAAAGCTTGGGTGGAACAGCCTCCGTCAACGGAGCTACCTGCGCGATGCGCATCTCACCATCTCCTCTGCGATCATGATTGTCGAAACCCCCGCCAGTACGGCACCGGCTATGCCAGACAGGGGAACGTTCCCGCACCTGCGAAGTTCCTTCTCCCAAACGTTACTTATTCGACACGTCCGGGGAGCGTCGCGATGCTGCCACCACATCTTCGCAGATCGTCCGCATCCGCATGTCGTGATGGCGCCGCCGGGGAACCGAGCGGAAGCGGTCGATGTTCACTCGACCAGTAACGAAACGAACAACAGAACAACGGGGCGACAGCCATATGGATCATCTTTCTGGATACGCGCGCAGGCCATTTGCCTTTGTCTTGCGCTATCTTCGGATGCGAATGGCGTCGCATCTGGTGATCCTCACCGCGGTAGTCGGAGCGGTTGCCTGCTCCGTAGGCACCCAGTACGGCGTCAAATCTCTCGTCGACGCCTTGTCGGCGGGACCATCGCAGGGCGGTGGCGTATGGCTGGCATTCATTCTGCTCATGTCGCTGATCGCCGCCGACAACTTCCTGTGGCGGATCGCAAGCTGGACGGCGAGCTTCACCTTTGTCCGGGTCACGGGCGATTTACGGCGTGACATATTTCGTCATCTGACCGGACACGCGCCCAGCTATTTCTCGGACCGGATGCCGGGGATGCTAACGAGCCGGATCACGGCGACCTCGAACGCGGTGTTCACGGTCGAGAACATGTTCGTCTGGAATGTGTTGCCGCCCTGCATCGCCACAATTGCGGCGATCGCGCTGATCGGAACCGTCAGTCCTTATATGGCGCTCGGCCTCATCGTGATCGCCGGCGGCATGGTTGTCACCATGTTTCACCTTGCCGCCGCCGGCAAGCCGCTGCACGACGATTTCGCCGACAAGGCGGCCGCGGTCGACGGAGAGATGATCGACGTCATCAGCAACATGCCGCTGGTGCGGGCCTTCTGCGGCATCGGCCACGAGCATGAGCGGTTCGACGCGACCGTCAACCGTGAGCTGACTGCGCGAAGCCGCAGCCTGCGCTATCTGGAAAAGCTGCGGTTGCTGCATGCCGCCGTGACCGTGCTCTTGACGATCGCGCTGATGGCCTGGGCCATCACACTCTGGCAGAAGGGTGCGGCGACCACCGGCGACGTCGTGCTGGTCTGTACGCTAGGCATCTCCATCCTGAGCGCGACGCGCGATCTCGCGGTGGCGCTGGTCGACGTCACCCAGCACGTCGCGCGCCTGACCGAGGCGATCGCGACGCTGCTGGTGCCGCACGAGCTGCGCGACCATCCCGAGGCCGAGCCGCTGGTCAAGAGCGGCGCGGCGATCGCGTTCAACAACGTCACCTTCGGCTATCCCGGCGGGGAGAAGATCTTCGAGCGGTTCAGCCTTCGCTTGCAGCCCGGCCAGCGCGTCGGCCTGGTCGGCCAGTCCGGCGGCGGCAAGTCGACGCTGTTCACGCTGCTGCAGCGCTTCTACGACGTCGACGAGGGCAACGTCACCATCGATGGGCAGGACATTTCGAAGGTCACGCAGCTGAGCCTGCGCGAGGCGATCTCCGTCGTGCCGCAGGACATTTCCTTGTTTCATCGCTCCATTCGCGAGAACATCCGCTACGGCCGCCCGAACGCGACCGACGACGAGGTGCTGCGCGCGGCGATCGCGGCGCGCTGCGACTTCATCGACGGCCTGCCCGAAGGTCTCGACACCATGGTCGGCGACCGCGGCGTCAAGATGTCCGGCGGCCAGCGCCAGCGCATCGCGATCGCGCGCGCCTTCCTGAAGGACGCGCCGATCCTGCTGCTGGACGAGGCCACCGCCGCGCTCGACAGCGAATCCGAGGAGGCGATCCGCGAGGCGCTGTCGCGCCTGATGCGTGGCCGCACCGTGATCGCGATCGCGCATCGGCTGGCAACGCTGCGCAATTTCGACCGCGTGGTGGTGCTGAGAAATGGTAAGATCATCGAAGACGGATCGCCCGAGCGCCTCATGCAGGGGCACGGACCCTATCGTGAACTGGTCACGCAGGAAATGAGTAGGCTGGCGCAAGCCGCCGCGTAAGCCAACAGTCGCGTTCTCGAGTCGGTCGCGTTTCAAAACAAGCGCAGGGGAGCTGCTCATGTCGGCCGAAGCCGTAACCCAACTCGTCTCCGTGACGCGGACCTCCGAACAGGTCGCGGAGCAACCTTTCTACATTCCGATGACCGGGCCATCGGCGCGGCCGCGGCGATCGCTCAAGCACGACGACATGTTCATCGTGCTCGACAGCCATGGTGACATCGGCGCATCGGCAGGCGGGCCGGATGGCCTGTTCCATCACGATACGCGCTACCTCGCGCGGCTCGAGCTCGTGCTCGACGATCTCCAGCCGCTGTTGCTCGGCTCCAACCTGCGTGACGACAATTCGGCGCTGACCGTCGATCTGACCAATCCGGACATCTACCGGCAGGACAGCCTCGTCCTGCAGAAGGATCTGCTGCACATCGTGCGCACGATCTTCCTCTGGCGTGGCACCGCCTATCAGCGCATCGGCGTGCAGAACCATGGCGAGCGGCGCACCAGCTTCGAGCTGACGTTGCTGTTCGACAATGACTTTGCCGACCTGTTCGAGGTTCGCGGCGAGCGCCGCCCGCATCGCGGGACCGGCACGAGCAGATTGCTCGGGCCGACCGACGTGCTGTTCGAGTATCGCGGTCTCGACGGCACCGAGCGCACCACGGGGCTGCATTTCGATCCGCGTCCGACGCGGCTGTCGGTGAATGCGGCGACCTGGCAGCTCGAGCTGGACCCGCACGAATCGGCATCGCTGTTCTTGGCCGTGTCCTGCAACCGGCCGATCGCGGAGAAGCCGGCGCGGTTCTTCCGGGGACTGCTCGCTCACCGCCGCGAGATGCGCCATTCCACTATGGGCGCCGCCAGCATCGAGACCTCCAACAACATCTTCAACGAGGTGCTGTGCCAGGCCATGGCCGACCTCAACATGCTGATGACGGAGACGCCGCAGGGGCGTTATCCCTATGCCGGCATTCCCTGGTACTCGACGACGTTCGGCCGCGACGGCCTGATCACCGCGCTCCAGATGCTGTGGGTCGATCCGCGCATCGCCAAAGGCGTCTTGCGCCGGCTCGCGCATTTCCAGGCCAAGGCCGTCGATCCGCTTGCCGATGCCGCTCCCGGCAAGATCCTGCACGAGATGCGCGGCGGAGAGATGGCGGCGCTGCGGGAGGTGCCGTTCGCGCAATATTACGGCAGCGTCGATTCCACCGCACTGTTCGTCCTGCTCGCCGGCAGCTATTTCGAACGGACCGGAGACGAGAAGACCTTGATCGAGCTGTGGCCGGCGATCGAGGCGGGGCTGGCCTGGATCGACGGTCCCGGCGATCCCGACCAGGACGGCTTCGTCGAATACCAGCGCGCGACCGAGAAGGGGCTGGCCAACCAGGGCTGGAAGGATTCCTACGACGCGATCTTTCACGCCGATGGAAAGCTCGCGGAAGGCAATATCGCGCTCGCCGAAGTCCAGGGCTACGTCTATGCCGCCAAGCAGCTGGCCGCGCGTTGCGCCTTGCGGCTCGGCAAGCCGGACCGTGCGCGCAAGCTCGAAGCCGAGGCGAGAGCGCTGGCCGAACGCTTCGAGCAGGCGTTCTGGTGCGAGGAGCTCGGCACTTATGCGCTCGCCCTCGACGGCAGGAAGCGGCCCTGCAAGGTGCGGACCTCGAACGCAGGTCAGGTGCTGTTCAGCGGCATGATCCGCGAGGACCGCGCCCGCCTCGTCGCTGCCGATCTGATGCGGCCGCATTTCTTCTCGGGCTGGGGCATCCGCACCGTCGCGCAGGGCGAAGCGCGCTACAATCCGATGTCCTACCATGACGGGTCGATCTGGCCGCACGACAACGCGCTGATCGCGCTCGGGCTCGCGCGCTACGGCCTCAAGCACTCGGTGGCGCATGTCTTCAAGGGGCTGTTCGACGCGGCGACCTACATGGACCTGCGCCGGCTGCCCGAATTGTTCTGCGGCTTCCGGCGCGAGAAGCGGCGAGGCCCGACGCTCTATCCGGTCGCCTGTGCGCCGCAGGCCTGGGCCAGCGCGACACCGTTCACGCTCCTGGAGGCGGCGCTCGGACTCGAATTCGACGTCGCGCGCGGCGAGATTCGCCTGCGCAACCCGCATCTGCCGGCGTTCCTCAACGAGGTGATCCTGCGCGATCTGCGCCTGGGCGATTCCAGCGTCGATCTGCGCGTCAGCCGCCACGGCGACGACGTGGCGCTGGAGGTGATGCGCACGCGTGGCCAGATCCAGGTCTCGATCGTGCTGGCGCGCTAGCAGCGCGCAAGGAGGGCGTCATGCGTGCGAATGGAGCATTGATCCTTGGTATGGCCATCGTTGCGAGCCTGGCGGTCGCCACCTCGCACGCCGCGGACGAGCCGCCGACAGGCCCGCGCGAGGCCAACGCGCCGGCGACCCAGCCGCCGGCCTCGACCGTTCCGGTGACGCCCAAGGACGCCGCCCCGCCGCCGTCGGTGACCATCATCGGCGCGAGCGAGGCTCACGGCGTGCTCGGCCGCGACGTGCGCAGTGCGGCCGGCGAGGACATGGGCCGCATCGTCGACGTTATCGTCGATCGCACCGGCCATGTGCGCGCTGCCGCGATCGATTTCGGCGGGTTTCTCGGCGTCGGCAGCCGCAAGATCGTGGTGGAATGGAACGCGTTGCGCTTCGGCAAGATCGCCAACAAGAAGGACAGCATCACGCTGGAATTGACCAAGGCGCAGGTCGCGGCCGCGCCGGAATACAAGGAGGACACGCCGATCGTCGTGCTCGGCGCGTCCGGCAGCCTTCAACCGCTGCAAGCGATCCAGTGAGGTGCGGGGAGGGCCCACCGCCTGTGCTGTTGTCGAGGAAGCCGAACCATGCAGATCGGGAGGGCCGCGTTGAGCAGGACAACGTCGCAGCGCCTTCGGTCGCCGGCGTCCCTGCGCCGTCGCGCCAGAGCCTGCGCGGCCTCGACTGGTTCATCTTCTTCCTCGCCGACGTGCAGACCGGATTCGGCCCTTTCATCGCGGTCTATCTGACCACCCAGAAATGGACCCAGGTCGAGATCGGCCTCGTGCTGTCGATCGGCGGCATCGTCGCGTTGATCGGGCAGATGCCGGGCGGGGCGATCATCGATGCCGCGAAATCGGAGCGTCTCGTCGCCGCCCTCGCGATCGCGACCATCGGGACCTGCGCGCTGGCCTATGCCGCGATGCCGATCTTCGCCGTCGTGGTGACCGCCGCCACCCTGCATGCGATGGCGAGCTGCGTGCTGGGGCCGGCGATTGCGGCCATCAGCCTGGGCCTTGTCGGTCCGCTCGCGATCGGCGAGCGGCTCGGCCGCAACGCGCGCTTTGCCTCGCTCGGCAACGGCGTCGCGGCGGCAGTGATGGGGACGGCGGGCTATCTGCTGTCGAGCCGCTCGGTCTTCCTGGTCACCTTCCTGCTCGTAATTCCGACCCTGATCGCACTCTCGCGCATCCGCGAGAATGAGGTCGATATCAGGCGCTGCCACGGCGAGATGCCGCCCGAAGCCGCCGACCGTGCCGACACCAATATCTGGCACCTGATCCGGCAGCGTCCGCTGATCATCTTTGCCTTGAGCGTTCTGCTGCTGCAACTGGCGAACGCCTCGATGATGCCGCTGATGGCAAGTGCGGTGACGGCGCGGTCCGCCCAATGGGCGACGGTGCTCGTCGCCTTTTGCATCGTCGTCCCCCAAGCGATCGTGGCGCTGCTGTCGCCGACGGTCGGGCGCAAGGCGCAGGCGTGGGGTCGGCGACCGCTGCTGCTGATCGGGTTCGGCGCGCTGGCGATTCGCGGCCTGTTGTTTGCGACCGTGCGCGATCCCTATCTGCTGGTCGCCGTGCAGGTGTTCGACGGCATTACCGCCGCCGTATTCGCGGTGATGATTCCACTGATCGTCGCCGACGTCGCCTTCGGCAGCGGCCATTTCAATCTGGCACAAGGAATCGTCGGCACCGCAACGGGCATCGGCGCATCGCTGAGCACCGTGCTCGGCGGCTATGTCAGCGACAAGTTCGGCAACGCGACCGCCTTCATCGGGCTGTCGGGCGTTGCCGCGACCGGACTCTTGCTGATTCTCCTTGCGATGCCGGAGACGAGGCGTACGGCATGATCGCCGGACAAAAGAACAAAAAGAAAATGGCCGGCCGAAACGAGTTCAGCCGGCCAAGTTGGTAGAGAGGAGGAGCAGGCGAAGCTCAGGCGTCGAGATGTTGCAGGCGCTGACGGTTGCGCAACACGATCTGGCGGGCGCCGGAGAAGCCGAGGATGCCCTGGGTGTGAAGCTGCGACAGCGCGCGCGACACGGTTTCGAGGGTGAGGCCGAGATAGTCGCCGATGTCGCGGCGGCACATCGGCAGCGCCATCATGCCGGCGACGGCGAGGCGGCGGTCCATCTCGAGCAGGAAGGTCGCGACGCGCTCCATCGCGGTCTTGCGGCCCAGCAGCAGCATGTGGTCTTCGGCATGGCGCAGCTCGGAGGCGGTCATCGCCCAGAGCTTGCGGGCGACCTGGACGTCGGTGCCGGCGGCCTTCTCAAGGCTCGCGCGCTTCACGAGGCGCACGGTGGTGTCGATGATGGCTTCGGCGGCAAGGCGGTGAGCGGGGCCGGATTCGAGGCCGAACACGTCGCCGGGAAGATGGAAGGCGCCGATCTGGCGACGACCGTCGGAAAGCAGCTTGTAGCTGCTCACGGCGCCCGACACGACCTGGTAGACATATTCGGCCGGCTCGTCCTCGCCATAGATCTCCTCGTCCTTGCGGTAGGAGAATTCCGTGGCGACCAGACCCACGTGACCGGTGATGGCGCCGAACTGGTCGGTGACGGGATGGGCGGGAGCAGCCTTGCCGATAAGCTGGGTGTTGATCGCCGGGGTGTTGATCGTCTGGGTCAGCATCTGCGCCATCTCCGTTGTGATGGCGCCTTGGTACGCGGTATCGGGGGCTTCGAAAATTTCGATCGATATCTTAAGGGGGGCGCCTTACGTAGAATCCCGTAGGTCAGGCGACGGAGCGGTCCTGGATGGCGTGGCGGATGCACTTGACCAGGTTTTCCTCGAGAAGCGGCTTCAAAACCACCTCCTTGATGCCCGCCGTCGCCGCCCGGGCCGAGATGTTCTCGTCGGGATAGCCGGTGATCAGGATCACAGGCGCGTCGCGGTCGGACTTGCGCAAGCGGCCGGCCAGCTCGATGCCGTTGATGTCCGGCATCTTGTAGTCGATGACGTAACAGTCCGGTCCGGCCGCGCTGCCGATGTTGAGCAGCGCCGTGCCGCTCCTGAAGGTCCGTACGGCAAAGCCGTCGGTCTCCAGCAGGAACCGCAGGGATCCCAGGACGGCGGCGTCATCGTCGACCACGAAGACGGTGGGCCGGGCAGGGGATGACGACCGCGCAGGATGTGAGCTAACCTCGATCATGTCCTCTGGCTAGCACTGCGCCGGCAAGGTGCCTTGACCTGCCTCAATCGTTGAGCATGCCGGCGCGCATCGCCAGCCGGACCAATTCCGAGAGGCTGTTGGCCTGCATCTTGGTCATGACATTGGCCCGGTAGACCTCGATGGTGCGCGGGCTGATGTCGTATTCGCGGGCGATCAGCTTGTTGGAGAGGCCCGCAATCAGCCCTTCCATGACCTGGCGCTCCCTGGGACTCAAGGACGCGACGCGGGCGGCGATGTCCTGCGCGACGACCTCGTTCTTGGCGGCGGGCTCGGCCTGGCGGATCGCCGACTCGATCATGGCGGTGAGGCGGTCGTCGTCGAACGGTTTTTCCAGAAAGTCGACGGCCCCGAGCTTCATCGCCTCGACCGCGAGCGGCACGTCGCCATGACCGGTCATGATCAGGATCGGGAACGGGCTCTGCTGCGCCTTCATCCGCTTGAGCAGCTCGATCCCGTCGAGGCCGGGCATGCGCACGTCGGAGACGACGCAGCCGAAGCCGAGGCCGGGCAGGGCCTCGAGAAAAGCGAGGGCGTCGCCGAACAGCGTGACGTGGAAGCCGGCGGAATCCAGCAGGAAATTCAACGAATCGCGCATCGCTGCGTCGTCGTCGATGACGTAGACATGTCCCTTGGTCGTCATGGTCAGCTTTCGTCAGTTGCCGGCAAGGTGAAGCGGAATGTCGCTCCACCAGCTGCGTTGCTCTCGGCCCACATGCGGCCGCCGTGGGCCTCGATGATCGAGCGGCTGATGGAGAGCCCCACGCCCATGCCGGTGTCCTTGGTGGTGAAAAAGGTCTGGAAGAGATTGGGGAGAACGTCGTCGCGGAAGCCGGCGCCGGTGTCGGAGACCTCCACCTCGATCATGTCGTCAGCGACGCGGGTGTTGGCAACGACGAGCTCGCGGCGCGGCGACTGCGCCATGGCCTCCAGCGCGTTGCGGAACAGATTGACCAGCACCTGCTGGATCTGCACCCGGTCGGCGAGCACGAGATCAGCGTCGGGATTGAGGCTGAAGCGGAGCTGCACGTTCTGCTCGCGCGCGCCGGCAAGCCCGAGCGCGCCGGCCTCCTCGATCAGCTTGGACAGGCTTTCGACCCGCTTCTCCGATTCGCCACGAGAGACGAAGTCGCGCAGGCGCCGGATGATCTGGCCGGCGCGCAGGGCCTGCTCCGCCGCGCGATCCAGCGCGTTTTCGACCTTCGGCGTGTTGGGATCGCTGCTGCCGGCGAGAAGGCGCCGCGACCCCTTCATGTAATTGCTGATCGCCGCCAGCGGCTGGTTGAGCTCGTGGGCGAGCGCCGAGGCCATCTCACCCATCGCGGTCAGCCGCGAGACGTGGACCAGCTCGGATTGCAATTCCTGGAGCCGGGCCTGGGTCTGCTGGTGCTCGGTGAGGTCGCGGACGAAGCCGGTGAAATAGGGCTCGCCGGCGCGCTGCGTCTGCCCGACGGACAGGTGCATCGGGAAAGTCGTGCCGTCGCGCCGCTTTCCCGTCACGATGCGGCCGATGCCGATGATGTGCGGATCATTCGTCCTGAGATAGCGCACGAGATAGCTGTCGTGACGCGACTGATCGGGCTCCGGCATCAGGATGCTGACGTTGCGGCCGATGGCTTCCTGCCGGCTGTAGCCGAACAGCCGCTCCGCCGCGCTGCTGAACAGCTGCATGATGCCGCGGGAATCGATGACGATCATGGCGTCCGGCACGGTCTCGAGAATCGAGCGAAGATGGTTCTCCTGGGAGCGCAGGGCGTCCTCGAGATGCTTTTCTTCGTTGATGTCGAGGAAGATTCCGCTGAGATGACGTGGCGTTCCTGAATCGTCCCGGATCACGCCGGCCCTGGCCCGGATCCATTGACCGGTCCCGGAGACGCCGCCCAACCTGAAGGACAGATCAAGTCCTCCGCCGCCTTCCGAGGCGCGTCCGATCGCCTTCAGAAGGTGGTCCCGATCCCCGGGTTCCAGCAAGGAAAGAAAGAGATCGTAGCTGACGGTCTGGTCCCGCTCGAGGCCAAACAGCCGCCTGGCCATGTCCGACCATTCGAGTTCGTGCGTCTTTAGATCGAGGTCCCAGGTGCCCACCCCGAATTCCTCGATGCGAACCGGGAAATGCTCGCTCCGACCATCGTTTGCCGGTTGGGTCTCGCGGGTCGGCGCCAAACTCTGCTCCTCATCTCGGCCCGGTCGGCAGGACGCCGTTACCGCTGGCGCAATTTCGCCCAAGGCGCGCTCCGAGGCAAGCGCGGACGTTGAATTCACTGGCGGATTCCATTGGGAAGGACAAGGGAGCCCGGAAGCGCTCATTTTGATCTATCTCATCCTGCTGCATGGCAGCGGGCTTAGGCTCCAACAAAACCCGGTGATGTGGAGATACTCGATGACATACGCGACGGTGATGGTCAGCCTGGCGCTCGATCAGTCCAACGAGGCGCGTCTTCAGGTGGCCGGTGAGCTTGCCGAACGATTCGAGGCGGCCATCGTCGGGGTCGCCGCGGCACAGTTCGCGCCGCCGCTCTATTTCACCGACGGCGCCGAGGCACAAGCGCTGATCGACGAGGGCGAGGCTTCGATCAAGCGGCGGCTGGCCGGCCTCGAGGCGCAATTCCGGGCAGCGACCAAGAATCGCGGCGGACATGCGGAGTGGCGCAGCGCGATGGACTTTCCGGCGCGATTCTTCCTAACGCAGGCGCGCTGCGCCGACATCATCGTCAGCGGCGGGCAGAGCCCGGCCTTCTCCGATGCTTTTGCGCTCGCAAGCCCCAAGGACCTGGTGATGCAGGCCGGCCGCCCGCTTCTCGTCGTCCCCGATCGGGTCACGTGGCTCGACCTGCGCAGCGTGCTGGTGGCGTGGAAGGATACGCCGGAGGCGCGGCGGGCAGTGGCCGACGCGCTGCCGATGCTACGCAAGGCGAGGGACGTCACCATCGCGACAATTCCCGAGCGAGACGACGACCGTTCGGTCGTGATGGCCGGCGTCGCCGACGTCGCCGCCTGGCTCGCCCGCCATGGCGTCACGGCGACGGCGCGCCTGTACGAAGGCACCCGGAACGGAAACGCCTCGGCGCAATTGGAAAAAGTCGCAGGGGACGTCGATGCCAGCCTGATCGTCGCGGGCGCCTATGGTCATTCGAGGTTTCGTGAACTGATCCTGGGAGGCGTCACCCAGTATCTGGTGACGCAGACCGCCCGCTGCGTGCTGCTGTCGCACTGACGGTCGGCCGGAATCGAATCGAGGAGGACGCGCCGTGTACAGATTTCTTGAACAGACCGTCGACGGTTACATGACGCGCAACGTCAAGACGGTGCAGCGCGACCGTGACTTGTTCGAGCTCAGCGAGATGTTCGAGACCGACGATTTCAACTCCTATCCGGTCGAGGACGACGGGCAGGTGGTCGGCATCGTCACCAAGTTCGACATCCTGAAGTGCTTCGCCTTCACGCCGAGCCAGATGATGCCGCGCTATCACGACCTGATGAGCCGCAAGGTCGGCGACGTCATGACGCCGGAGTTCATCTATGTCAGCCCCGATACGCGGCTGACGCGCGTGCTCCAGATCATGGTCGAGCACCGCATCCGGAGCATCATCGTGCTCAACAACGCGCAGAAGCTGGTCGGGATCATCGCCCGCGAGGACGTCATCGCGGCGCTCAAGGCGACGACGCGCGACTGACGCACCATCCCTGACCGGCAATCTCATCGTCCCCTCCGTTATTATACGGAGGCTGCTCCCGTTTGCGCGCCACGCCGGACCAGTTCCGGCGGGAAACACGTCCGCTGCGGCCAGCCCACATACAGTTGAGCTTGCCGCACGGTCCTTGCCTTCACGAAGGGTGGCTGCGGAGAACTTAAGTGCCGCCCTTGATTTCAATCAATTCCCGGTGAGGATGAATGTGGTTTCTGGCGGTGTGTTCTTTCAGAGAGAATCCGCATGAGCCAGCCCTCCATTTCCAAATCCATGACCATCGGTGAAAGCGGCTTGGCTGTCGTGTTCGCAGTCACCGCCTTCCTGTGCGTGGTCGCTTCGGCCAAGGCGCTCGATGCGCCCTTCGCCTTCCATGCCGCGCTCAGCGCGGCGGCGAGCCTCGCGGCGCTGTTCGTCATCGTCAACCGCTACCTCGATCGCCCGGCGGCGCTGCCGCCGGCGGAGATCAACGGACGCCCCAACTACAATATGGGCCCGATCAAGTTCTCGGCGTTCATGGCGATGTTCTGGGGTATCGCCGGCTTCCTGGTCGGCCTCATCATCGCCTCGCAGCTGGCTTGGCCCGCGCTGAACTTCGATCTGCCCTGGACCAGCTTCGGCCGCCTGCGGCCGCTGCACACCTCCGCCGTGATCTTCGCCTTCGGCGGCAACGTGCTGATCGCGACCTCCTTCTACGTGGTGCAGAAATCCTGCCACGTCCGCCTCGCCGGCGACCTCGCACCGTGGTTCGTCGTCCTGGGCTACAATTTCTTCATTCTGATCGCCGGCACCGGCTATCTGCTCGGCGTCACTCAGTCGAAGGAATATGCCGAGCCGGAATGGTACGCCGATTTGTGGCTGACCATCGTCTGGGTCGTCTATCTGCTGGTCTTCCTTGTCACGATCATCAAGCGCAAGGAGCCGCACATCTTCGTCGCGAACTGGTTCTATCTCGCCTTCATCGTGACGATCGCGGTGCTGCATCTCGGCAACAATCCGGCGCTTCCCGTCTCGGTGTTCGGCTCGAAGTCCTACGTCGCCTGGGGCGGCATCCAGGACGCCATGTTCCAGTGGTGGTACGGCCACAACGCGGTCGGCTTCTTCCTGACCGCCGGCTTCCTCGCCATCATGTACTACTTCATCCCCAAGCGCGCCGAACGGCCGATCTATTCCTACCGGCTGTCGATCATCCACTTCTGGGCGCTGATCTTCCTCTACATCTGGGCAGGTCCCCACCATCTGCACTACACGGCGCTGCCGGACTGGACGCAGACGCTGGGCATGACCTTCTCGATCATGCTGTGGATGCCCTCCTGGGGCGGCATGATCAACGGCCTGATGACGCTGTCGGGCGCCTGGGACAAGCTGCGCACCGACCCCGTGCTGCGCATGCTCGTGGTCTCCGTCGCCTTCTACGGCATGTCGACCTTCGAAGGCCCGATGATGTCGATCAAGGTGGTCAACTCGCTCAGCCACTACACCGACTGGACCATCGGCCACGTGCATTCCGGCGCGCTCGGCTGGGTCGGCTTCGTCTCCTTCGGCGCGCTGTACTGCTTGGTGCCGTGGGCCTGGAATCGCAAGGGCCTGTACAGCCTGAAGCTCGTCAACTGGCACTTCTGGGTCGCCACCCTCGGCATCGTTCTCTACATCTCGGCGATGTGGGTGTCCGGCATCCTGCAGGGCCTGATGTGGCGCGCCTACACCTCGCTCGGCTTCCTCGAATATTCCTTCATCGAGACCGTCGAGGCGATGCACCCCTTCTACATCATCCGCGCGGCAGGCGGCGGCCTGTTCCTGATCGGCGCGCTGATCATGGCCTACAATCTCTGGATGACCGTTCGCGTCGGCGAGCAGGAAGTCCAGATGCCCGTCGCTCTTCAGCCGGCGGAATGAGGAGCTAAAGCAATGTCGTTCTGGACACGCCACCAAGTCTTCGAAAAGAACTCGATCATCCTGGTCGTCGGCATCCTGCTGGTGATCGCGATCGGCGGTCTCGTCGAGATCACCCCGCTGTTCTACCTCAAGAGCACGATCGAGAAGGTCGACGGGGTCAGGCCCTACACGCCGCTGGAGCTGGCGGGCCGCAACGTCTACGTCCGCGAGGGCTGCTATCTCTGCCACTCGCAAATGGTCCGTCCGCTGCGTGACGAGGTCGAGCGCTACGGCCATTTCTCGCTCGCCGCCGAGAGCATGTACGACCATCCGTTCCAGTGGGGCTCCAAGCGCACCGGCCCGGATCTCGCCCGCGTCGGCGCCAAGTACTCCGACGACTGGCACGTCACCCATCTGACCAACCCGCGCGCGATCGTGCCGCAGTCGGTGATGCCCGGCTATCCGTTCCTCAGCAAGGCCGAGGTCGACCCGGATGCGATCGCGGGCGACATGCGCGCGCTCAGGACGGTCGGCGTCCCCTATAGCGACGAGCAGATCGCCAATGCCGCCGCCGACATGAAAGCCCAGGCCGATCCCGAGAATGCCGGGTCCGACGCCTTCACCAAGCGCTACGCCAAGGCCGTCGTGCGGAACTTCGACGGCAAGGTCGGCACGCCGACGGAGATGGACGCGCTCGTCGCGTACCTGCAGATGCTCGGCACGCTGGTCGACTTCAAGATCTACAACGAGAAAGCCAATCTTCGCTGAGAAGGCATGAACGATGAAAGCCATCCTTACAGTCCACAATCTTGCGTCAGATCTCGTGACGACGATCTGGACACCGGTGTTCGTCGCGATCTTTCTCGCGATCATCGCCTACGCATTCTGGCCCCGTAACAAGGCTGTGTTCGACAAGGCAGCGCACCTGCCCTTGCGGGAGGAGTAGAGAACCATGACCGATCATTCTAGCGACATCGATTCCGTCTCCGGCAAGTCCACGACCGGCCACCAATGGGACGGCATCAAGGAGCTCAACACGCCGCTGCCGCGCTGGTGGGTGATCACCTTCTACCTCACCATCATCTGGTCGATCGGCTACTGGATCGTCTATCCGGCTTGGCCGCTGATCCAAAGCAATACCACCGGCATGTTCGGCTACTCCTCGCGCGCCGACGTCGCGGTCGAGCTCGCGAACCTCGAGAAGATCCGCGGTGACAAGATGGCGGCGCTGGGCACGGCCTCGCTGGTCGACATCGAGAAGGACCCGGCCTTGCTGGCGCTCGCCCGCGCCAAGGGCAAGACCGTGTTCGGCGACAATTGCGCGCCGTGCCACGGCTCCGGCGGTGCCGGCGCCAAGGGTTATCCGAACCTGAACGACGACGACTGGCTGTGGGGCGGCACGCTCGACCAGATCATGCAGACCATCCAGTTCGGCGCCCGGTCCGGTCATGCCAAGGGGCATGAAGGCCAGATGCTCGCCTTCGGCAAGGATGGCGTGCTGAAGCCGGACGAGATCGTCACGGTCGCCAATTACGTGCGCTCGCTGTCGGGCCTGTCGACCCGAAACGGATATGACGCCGCCAAGGGCCAGAAGATCTTCGCGGAAAACTGCGTCGCCTGCCACGGCGACAACGGCAAGGGCAACCTGGAGGTGGGCGCCCCGAACCTGACCGACAAGATCTCGCTCTACGGCACCGACGAAGCGAGCCTGATCGAGACCATCAGCCAGGGTCGTGCCGGCGTGATGCCGGCCTGGGAAGGGCGGCTCGATCCCGCCACCATTAAGGCGATGGCGGTCTACGTCCACTCGCTCGGCGGCGGAAAATAGCGGATCCGCGACACAAAGGCTTCAAACGGGGGTGAACAAAAGTGCCCCCGTTTGAGCTGGATCAACTGACGCGGCGGTGTCGGGTCTAGGTTTAATCGCACCTCTTTTAGAAGTTCCAAGCGATGAACAAGACCGTCAATCCGAACGAGCTCAAGCCTGTAGACGACGTCGGGCCGCTCTATGCGCCCCGCCAGAAGGTCTACCCCCAGAGCGTCTCCGGCACGTTCCGCCGCATCAAGTGGGGCCTGATGGCGATCTGCCTCGGCATCTACTATTTCCTGCCGTTCGTGCGCTGGAACCGCGGCCTCGGTGCCCCCAGCCAGGCTGTGCTGATCGATCTGCCCAACAGCCGCTTCTACTTCTTCTTCATCGAGCTGTGGCCGCAGGAGGTCTACTACTTCACCGGCCTGCTGATCGTGGCCGCGGTGGCGCTGTTCCTGATGAACTCGGTCGGCGGACGCATCTGGTGCGGCTATCTCTGTCCGCAGACGGTGTGGACCGATCTGTTCTACGCGGTCGAACGCCTGATCGAGGGCGACCGGCGCGAGCGGATGAAGAAGGCCAAATCGTCCGATCCCTTGAAGCTCGAGCGCGTCTCCGAGATCGTGCTCAAGCATTCGATCTGGCTGATGATCGCCTGGTGGACCGGCGGCGCCTGGGTGCTCTACTTCAACGACGCGCCGACCCTGGTGAAGGAGCTCGTCACCTTCCAGGGGCCGATGCTCGCCTATATCTGGATCGGCATCCTCACCGCGACGACCTACGTCCTCGCCGGCTACATGCGCGAGCAGGTCTGCACCTATATGTGCCCGTGGCCGCGCATCCAGGCCGCGCTCACCGACGAATGGGCGCTCAACGTCACCTATCGCTATGACCGCGGCGAGAAGCGCACCTCGGTCAAGAAGGCCGCCGAGCTGCGCGCGCTCGGCCAGCAGGTCGGCGATTGCGTCGATTGCTACCAATGCGTCGCGGTCTGTCCGACCGGCATCGACATCCGCAACGGACCGCAGATGGAATGCATCCAGTGCGGCCTCTGCATCGATGCCTGCGACAACGTGATGGCCAAGATCGGGCGGCCGAAGCGGCTGATCGGCTACGACAACGACATCAACATCCATCGCCGCCAGGAAGGCAAGGCGCCGATCTACCGGATCGTCCGGGCCCGCACCATCGTCTACAGCGCGATCATCGCGGCGGTCGGCGGCTTCATGGTCTATACGCTGGCGACCCGCAGCCTGCTCGACGTCAACGTGCTGCACGACCGCAATCCGGTCGCGGTCAAGCTCAGCGACGGCTCGATCCGCAACGCCTACACGGTGCGGCTGCTCAACAAGAGCGGTTACGATCGCGCCATCGCCATCGACGTGGAGGGGCCGATCAATCCCACGATGCATGTCGTCGGCGTCGATTCGGTGACGCCGGATCGGCCGATCATCGTGATCCCGCGCGACTCCACCAGCGAGCTGCGGCTGCTCGTCACCGCGCCTGCCGAGAACAATCCGGAGAAGTCGATTCCGGTTCGCTTCCACGTCATGGATATCGGATTGGGCGTGGCCGCGAGCGCCACCGACAATTTCGTCGCGCCGTAAGTCGAGGAGACCATCATGTCATCCAAGCCGCTGACCGGAACCAAGGTGTTCCTGATGCTGGTCGCCTTCTTCGCCCTCGTGATCGGCGTCAACGCCACCATGATGAAGCTGGCGATCGCGACGCTGCCGGGAACCGAAGTCGACAGCGCCTATGCCGCAGGCCTGACCTACGACCGCGAGATATCGGCGGCGCAGGACCAGGCGCTGCGCAAATGGAAGGTCAACGCCCATATCGAGCGCCGCAACGACGGCGGTGCCTTGGTCCAAGTCGAGGCGCGCGATGCCGGCGGCCAGCCGCTCTCGGGGCTGAAATTCGGCGGACGCCTGGAGCGGCCGACCGACAAGCGCGCCGATCTCGCCGTCGAGCTCACCGAATCCGGCATCGGCCTCTATCGCGGCGATGCCGCTTCCGTCGCGCCGGGCCAGTGGGACCTGGTGATCGAGGGCGAGGCGCGGGGGACGCGCGTGTTCCTGTCGCGCAACCGCGTGATCCTGAACTGAAGGACTTTGTCATGCACGTCACGCGGGATTTCTCGCACTACGTCCGGGCCGCGGGCGAGGGCGTCCAGCACATCGATCTCGCGGTCGAAGGCGTTCATTGCGCCGGCTGCATGGCCAAGATCGAGCGCGGCCTGTCCGCCATCCCCGACGTCACGCTGGCGCGCGTCAACCTGACCGACCGCCGCGTCGCGCTGGAATGGAAGGCGGGCACGCTCGACCCCGGCCGCTTCATCGACCGGCTCGAGGAGCTCGGCTACAAGGCCTATCCATTCGAGACCGAGAGCGCGGAGGCGGCGGAAGTCGCCGAATCGCGTCTCCTGCTGCGCTGCCTCGGCGTTGCCGCCTTCGCCACCATGAACGTGATGATGCTGTCGATTCCGGTGTGGTCCGGCAACGTTTCGGACATGCTGCCCGAGCAGCGCGACTTCTTCCACTGGCTCTCGGCGCTGATCGCATTGCCGGCGGCGGCCTATGCCGGCCAGCCGTTCTTCCGCTCGGCCTGGCGCGCGCTGTCGGCGAAGACGACCAACATGGACGTGCCGATCTCGATCGGCGTGATCCTCGCGCTTGGCATGTCCGTGGTCGAGACCATCCACCACGCCGAGCACGCTTATTTCGACGCGGCGATCATGCTGCTGACCTTCCTCCTGGTCGGCCGCTTCCTCGACCAGAACATGCGGCGGCGGACCCGCGCGGTCGCCGGCAATCTCGCCGCGCTCAAGGCGGAGACGGCCGCCAAGTTCGTCGGACCCGACGAGATCTCGCAGGTTCCGGTGGCGGCCATCAATCCCGGCGACATCGTGCTGCTCAGGCCCGGCGAGCGCTGCGCGGTCGACGGCGCCGTGATCGAGGGGCGATCTGAGATCGACCAGAGCCTGATCACCGGCGAGACGCTCTATGTCACGGCCGAGCAGGGCACGCCGGTCTATGCGGGATCGATGAACATCTCCGGCACGCTGCGCGTGCGGGTCTCTGCCGCCTCCGAGGCGACCCTGCTGGCCGAGATTACCCGGCTGCTCGACAACGCGCTGCAGGCCCGTTCGCGCTACATGCGGCTCGCCGACCGCGCCTCGCGGCTGTACGCGCCCGTGGTGCATGCGACCGCGCTTCTGACCATCCTCGGCTGGGTCATGGCCGGTGCGTCCTGGCATGATGCGATCGTGACCGGCGTCGCGGTGCTGATCATCACCTGTCCCTGTGCGCTGGGGCTGGCCATTCCGACCGTGCAGACCATCGCCTCCGGCGCGATGTTCAAGTCCGGCGTGCTGCTGAATTCCGGCGACTCGATCGAGCGGCTGGCCGAGGCCGATCACGTCATCTTCGACAAGACTGGTACGCTGACGCTGCCCGATCTCGAAGTGATGAATGCCGCCGACATCCCAGCGGAGATCTTCGAGCTCGCCGGCCGGCTCGCGCTGTCGAGCCATCATCCGGTCGCAGCCGCCGTCGCGCAGGCCGCCGGCGCCAAATCGCCTGTCGTCGGTGCGGTCGAAGAGGCCGGGCAGGGCGTCCGCGCAACTGTGGACGGCGTCGAGCTCCGCCTCGGTCGCCCCTCTTTCTGCGGCGCCGAGGCGCTGGTCGGCAGCGTCGATCCCGAGGCCTCCATCGTCGCGTTCAGCAAGGGCAGCGAGAGATTCGTCCTCTCGGTCCGTCAGGGCCTGCGTTCGGATGCGAAGGCGGTGATCGCGGCGCTGAAGGCGCGCAACATCGGCATCGAGATTCTCTCCGGCGATCGCGAGGCGGCCGTGAAGGCGGCGGCCAACGCGCTCGACATTCCCGAATGGCGCGCCGGCGTCACGCCGGCCGACAAGATCGCGCGGATCGAGGAACTGAAGCAGCGGGGCGCCAAGGTGCTGATGGTCGGCGACGGCATGAACGACGCGCCTTCGCTGGCGGCGGCCCATGTCTCGATGTCGCCGATCTCGGCCGCGCATCTGAGCCAGGCCACCGCCGATCTCGTCTTCCTCGGCCGGCCGCTGGCGCCGGTGGTTGCGGCCATCGACGCCTCGCGCAAGGCGCTGCATCTGATGCGGCAGAACCTCTGGCTCGCGATCGGCTACAACGTCCTCGCCGTGCCGGTCGCCATCAGCGGGGTCGTGACGCCCCTGATCGCGGCGGCTGCCATGAGCGGATCGTCGATCCTGGTCATGCTCAATTCGCTGCGCGCGCGGAGCGCCTCGCGGGAGATCGTGTGATGGAGATCCTGGTCATCCTGGTCCCGCTGGCGCTGATGCTCGGCGGTGCCGGTCTCGTCGCCTTCCTGTGGTCGCTCAGAAGCGGCCAGTACGACGATCTCGACGGTGCCGCCTGGCGCGCCATCGCCGACGAGGAGCCGGCGCCGGAAGCTCCCACCAAGCGCTAGCGCTTCAAGGCGAAGGTGAGCAGGCCTGCGGCCGCAAGGGCCGCGCCGACGCCGAGCACGCAGGCGGGCCATCCGAAAGCGTCGAACAGGCGCCCGAGCACGGCCGTACCGACCAGCCCGCCGCCAAAATAGCATGCAAGATATGTCCCGCTGGCAATGCCGTGGTTGTCAGCAGCGGCCTGTCCGACGAAGGCGGTGGCGGCGGCTTGCGCGAAGAATGTGCCGACGCCGACCAGAACCATGCCGGTGAGGACTTCGCTCAGATGTGGCCTCAGCATCAACGGCAGGCCGAGCCCGGCGATGGCGAGCGCGCCCCAGATCGTCGGACGCGTGCCGAGCTTTGATGCCACCCTGCCGGCCAAAAGCGTCGTGACGACCGAGGGCAGGAAGACGAAATAGACGAGGCCGAGGTCCATCATGCCCAGCGACAGCGGCGGCCGGACCAGCACGAAATTGACGAAGGTGAAGGTGCCGATGAAGGCGAACAGGATGCAGAAGCCGACGCCGTAGGCGGCCCGGAGCGACGGATTGCGCCAGTGCGCGATCGCGGCGATCAGCGGCGATGTCGCAGGCATGGTCGCATGCATCGGCGGTACACGCTTGATCGTGAAGAAAACCAGGATCGCTCCGGCCAGATTGAGTGCGGCGAAGACGTAGAAATTCCAGGCAAGGCCAAGGCCGTCGGCGAGCGCTGCCGAGAATAGGCGGCCAACGAGGTTGCTGGCGACGTTTCCGGCGATGTAGGCGGCAAATGCGCCACCGGCGTCAATCGTGCTGCATTGCTCGCCGAGATAAGCGAGCGTCAAGGCAAAGGCAGAGGCCATGCAAAGGCCCTGCGCAACCCGCAAGACCGTGAAGACGGCAAGGTTCGGCGCGCTCGCCAGCAGGCTCGTCGGGATGGCGAGAAGCGCAAGGCTGATGAGGATGCCGGCCCGCCTGTTGATGCGCGGGCTGAAGAGGCCGACCACCAGACCTGCGACGGCCATGCCGAAGGTGCTGGCATTGACGGCGAAGCCCATCGCCGCGGGCGAGACGCCGTAATGGCGCGTCAGCGCCGGCAGGATCGCCTGCGTCGCGAACAGGTCGACGACCGTCAGGAATGCAGTCAGCCCGATCACGACCGAGCGAAGCACGAGACCGGACAAATGCGCGTCCATCGCCATTGTGGACGGCTTGATCGGCGTGGAGAGGTCGGTCATGGCGTGATTGTCCGCGTATCGTGGATGGTCATTCCGGGATGGCGCGGCAGCGCCAGGCCCGGAATGGTGGGGATGCAAGCCCCCGAGGCGGCCTCACATGTGATGGTCGTTGGGATCCTTGCGGACGTCGCCGACGTAGAGAATGACGGTCTCCTTGCCGAGGTTCTTCCACCAATGCGAGGTGCCGTGGACCTCGGGACGGATGTCGCCGGCCTTGTGCACGATCGGATCGGCGCAATTGGAGGCGTATTCGACGATCTCGCCCTGCTGCACGAAGATCAGCGCGGGACGGTCGTCATGGCTGTGCCACGGCACGATGCCGCCGGGCGCGATGGTCAGCTTGCGGAAGCGCAGCTCGCGGCCCTCGATATGGGCGGGCTGCTTGCCGAGGTCGATGGCGCCCAGCGTCACGTCGGTGACGCCGACCGGCTTGTAGTCGACCATCTTTTGCGCGTTCGGCTTGACCTTGTCGGCCGGGCATTCGCCCGCGACGGCAGGCTGCGACGCGAATGTCAGCGCGCCGACGACGGCGAGGCCGGACCAGACCAGGCGCGACAATGTGGGATGCTTGGACACGGGCTTGGACATGGGAAGTCTCCTGTGTTGGCCGCAACCTCGCTGGTCGCCGGCTATGACGGGAGCTTCGTCGAGAACGCGTCGATCCTGAAATGCCGGCTTGCTCTCGATGCGATAGCGATCCGCTATGTTGATGCGCGGCGGCTATCGATCCGATTGGGCAACGGCATTTCCGCTTTCGTACCATTCGGCGTCCGATGACAGGGCGCCCGATTGGCGCCCGGTATCGCGCCTCTTGCGGCCGGCCGAACCGGGAAACTAATATTCACCGAATGCAATGCCGGAGCAGAAGATGACATCTCTCTCGCCAGCCGATGCCGAGCAGCTCAGGCTTGCCTTCCAGCGCTGCCGCGACATGGACGGCACCCTGAACGAGCAGCTCCGCGCCTATGCCGATGCCAGCCGTGCGGTCTTTCCGGCCTATGGCGAGGCAGTCGATCGCCTGGTCGCGAGATTGGGCGGGAACGGCGGCGGCGAGACCGCGCCGCGTCCCGGCGATCTGATGCCGCCATTCATGCTGCCGGACGAGGGCGGGCGTCTGGTCACACTGCCTGCGC
Organism: Bradyrhizobium sp. WBOS08; assembly: GCF_024585125.1. NCBI lineage: Bacteria > Pseudomonadati > Pseudomonadota > Alphaproteobacteria > Hyphomicrobiales > Nitrobacteraceae > Bradyrhizobium > Bradyrhizobium sp. WBOS08. The sequence goes on from NZ_CP028988.1 coordinate 4,507,100, forward strand.
TGCTGGAGCGCGGTCCGCTTGCCGTGATGTTCTTCCGCGGCCATTGGTGTCCCTATTGCCGGCTCAATGTCCGCGCCGTGGTCCAGGCGCTCGATCATATCGAGGCCATGGGGGCGCAGGTCGTCGCAATCATGCCGGAGACGCAGGAATATATTGGACAGCTCAAGGCCGAATCCGGCGCGCCGTTTCCGATCCTGACCGATCTCGACAACGGCTACGCGCTCTCGCTCAATCTCGCGATCTGGCTCGGCGCCGAGATCCAGCATCTGCTGTCGTATCAGGACATGGCGAAATTCCACGGCAATGATGGCTGGATGCTGCCGATCCCGGCCGTGTTCGTGGTCGGCCGCGACGGAATCGTCAAAGCGCGCTTCGTCGATCCCGATTTCCGCAAGCGCATGGAGATCGACGATTTGCTCGCGGCGCTGGAGAGCGCGAGCCGGGAGAACTAAGCTTTTCTTCCCTTCTTCCCTTGCGGGAGAAGGCGGCGCGGAGCGCCGGATGAGAGGTCTCTAGCCCCATATACTGATGTGCGTGGAGATATACCCCTCACCCAAGCGAGTCTGGGTCTGCCGGCGTCGCTGCCCTCTCCCACAAGGGGCGAGGGCACAGCAATGCGCCTCTCGCCTGCGGGCGGGAGCGCTCGCTCTGCTAGCCCGCAATCTCCCGCCAGTCGGCGCCGCGCAGCATGCGCATCACGGCGTTGGCGACTGCCGTGCGCTGGCGGCCGGCCACGCCGTAGAGGCTGACGGTGCGGCGGGCGTCCAGTCCGGCGACGGTGGCGCGGCTGAGCGTTTCCGGCAAAGGCGAGGTGTGCGGCACCATGGCGACGCCGATGTCGGCTTCGACCAGCTCGATCAGGTCGCGCTCGCTCGAAATCTCGTGGCCATGCTCGATGCCGTGTTCGCGCAGGTTCGCGGAGATGCGGCGCGAATGCTCGCAGAAGGTCCGACTCAGCAATTGCTCCGAGCGCAGATCGTCCAGTTCGATGCTGCTGCGGCCGGCCAGCCGATGTCCGTCGCCAACGACGAGCTCGAAGCTCTCGGTGAACAACGGCCAGGTGTCGAGCCGGTCCCAGGCCTCGTCGATCTCGGCGGCGATGCCGAGCTCGGCTTCTCCCTTCTTGAGGAAATCGGCGACCTCGCGGCTCGTCCCGCGCAGGAAGCGCAATTCGAGCCGGTTGAACTGCCGCCTGATCTCGTTGAGGTGCGGAATCAGCAATGCCAGATCGATCGAATGTGTCAGCGCGATGCGCAGCGCGCCGACTTCACCGCTCCTGAACGAGGAGGCGAGCGAGCGCGCGCCGACCGCGGCATCATAGCACTGCTTCAGGAGCGGATGCATGCGCTGGCCGAGCTCGGTCAGTTGCGCCGCCGGTCGCTCGCGGCGAAACAGGTCGCCGCCGAGCTCGGCCTCGAGCTGCTTGATCGCGCGCGTCAGCGAGGGCTGCGTGACGTTGCACTCCTCCGCCGCGCGCGTGAAATTGAGCAATTGCGCCACCGCGAGGAAATAGCGGACCTGGTGCATTTCCATGGATCGGCTCCCAGCAAGATCGGCTGGAAACCTAGCCGATCGAAGCGGGAAATGACATCCCGCCCGCGATAGCACGGACGTATGGAGTCGGAAGCCTACCGGTATTTCCGTTCGGGCCGGCGATCCTCCAGGGTCTTGCGAAGGTTTGAAGTCCAGTCATCGCCAACGGAGACCTTGCCATGAACATACCGCTGAAGCCGCAGACCTCGCAGCCTGCCCGCGCGCTGGCCGGCAAGGTCGCGCTCGTCACGGGCTCGACGAGTGGCATCGGTCTCGGCATCGCACGTGCCCTGGCCGCGGCCGGTGCCGACGTCGTCCTGAACGGCCTCGGCGTCGCCAGCGAGATCGGCCGGACGCGTGAGCAGATCGCCGCCGAGTTCGGCGTCAAGGCGAGCTACTCACCGGCCGACATGACGAGGCCGAGGTCGATCGCCGAGATGATTGCGGCGACCATCGCGGAATCCGGCCGGCTCGATATTCTCGTCAACAACGCCGGGATCCAGCATGTCGCGCCGCTCGAGCAATTTCCCGTCGAGAAGTGGGACCAGATCCTCGCGATCAACCTGACCTCGGCCTTCCACACGACGCGGCTCGCGCTGCCGGCGATGCGCCGGAACGGGTTTGGCCGGATCATCAACGTCGCCTCCGCGCACGGCTTGGTCGGCTCCCCGTTCAAGGCCGCCTATGTCGCCGCCAAGCACGGCATCGTCGGTCTGACGAAGGTGACGGCGCTGGAGACGGCGGAGCAGGGCATCACCTGCAACGCCGTGTGCCCGGGCTACGTCTACACGCCGCTGGTCGAAGCGCAGATCGACGGGCAGGCCAAGGCGCACGGCATCTCCCGCGACCAGGTCATCCGCGACGTGCTGCTGGCGCAGCAGCCGAACAAGCGCTTTGCCACGGTCGAGGAGCTCGGCGCACTGACGGTGTTCCTGTCGACGGATGCGGCGGCTTCGATCACCGGCATCGCGCTTCCGGTCGACGGCGGCTGGACCGCGCATTGAGATGGGCCGGCGCAACAAGCCGCAACGGCATGTGAATATTCGATCGGTGCAAGCTCACCAGGAGCAGGACATGAATGGCATGCAGGACAACACGCAGAGCAGGGGCGGGGATCTGCCCGGCCAGGTCGTGCTCGTGCTCCAGGGCGGCGGCGCGCTCGGGTCCTACCAGGCCGGCGTGTATCAGGCGCTGCATGAGGCCGGCATCGAGCCGGACTGGATCATCGGCACCTCGATCGGCGCCATCAATGCCAGCCTGATCGCGGGCAATGCACCCGGCCAGCGGCTGACGCATCTGAAGGAATTCTGGAAGCGGATGGAGCAGAATCCGATCTGGAATCTGCGCACCGCGTTTCCCGGCTTCAACGAGAAGCTCGCCTATTGGTCGACCGTCACCAACGGCATTCCCGGATTCTTTCGCCCCAATCCGCTGGCGCATGCCGGTGATTCCTATCCGCTCGGAGCGGATCACGCCGGCTTCTATTCGACCGCGCCGCTGGAGAGAACGCTGCTCGAGCTGGTCGATTTCAGCCTGGTCAATAGCTGCTCGCCGCGGCTCACGGTCGGCGCGGCCCATGTCCGCAGCAGCCAGATGCGCTATTTCGACAGCCGCGACGGCGAGCTGACCGTGAAGCACGTGATGGCCTCCGGCGCGCTGCCGCCGGCGTTTCCGGCGGTGCGCATCGACGGCGAGCTCTATTGGGACGGCGGCATCCTGTCCAACACGCCGACCGAGGCCGTGTTCGACGACAATCCGCGCAGGAATTCGCTGATCTTCGCCGTGCATCTGTGGAATCCGATCGGCGCGGAGCCGACGACGATGGCGGAGGTGCTGAACCGGCACAAGGACGTGCAATATTCGAGCCGTATCGCGAGCCAGATCGCCCGCCAGCAGCAGGCCCACCGCCTGCGCCACGTCATCAATCAGCTTGCCGCGCGCCTCTCCGAGAGCGAGCGCCGCGACCCCGCAATGCGGGAGTTGATCAGCTACGGCTGTCCGACCCGGATGCATGTCGTGCGGCTGCTGGCGCCGCAGCTCGATCGCGAGACCCATACCAAGGATATCGACTTCAGCCCGTCCGGCATCATGCGGCGCTGGGACGCCGGCTATGCGCATACGCGGTCCGTGCTCGAGCGAAAGCCGTGGATCGGCGAATTCGATCCGCTCGCCGGCGTGGTGCTGCACGAGCATATGGACGTGCTGCCGATGGCGGCGGAGTAGGTCGGCTCTTTCATCATCGAATTGCCACAGGCCTTGCGGATCGTCGGTTACCTTGCAGCCGAAGGCCGTGCAGATGGTGTCCGCGAACGATCTCGAGGCAACGCTCGATCAGGTCCGCGCCAACGCAGCGGGGGCGGTGGCGGGCGTGTTCGGCCCTGACACGCTGACCTGGCGGATCGACCGCGAGGCCGCCATCTTTCTCGGCGCCGGCCGCGCGCTGTTGCTGCAGCTGGCCCATCCCTGGGTTGCCGCGGCCATCGCCGAGCATTCCAAAACCTTTGCCGATCCGATCGGACGCTTCCATCGCACCTTCGACATCGTGTTTGCCATGGTGTTCGGCTCGCTGGAGCGGGCGTTGCTGTCGTCGCGCCAGCTGCACCGGCGTCACAGCATGATCGTCGGAGAGATGCCCGAGACGGTCGGCCCGTTCGCGGCAGGCTCGCGCTACCACGCCAACGACATCCCGTCGCTGCGCTGGGTCCATGCGACGCTGGTGGAGTCGGCGCTGATGGCGCATGACCTGGTCCTGCCGGCTCTCACGGTGGAGGAGCGCGAGCGTTACTGGAGCGAGAGTCGGCTGTTCGGTGCTTTGTTCGGGTTGACCGCGGACGATCTGCCGGCGGACTGGTCCGGCTTTTCTGCCTACACCGGGGCGATGGCGCAATCGGAGACGCTCACCGTGAGCCCGGCGGCACACGAGATCGCGGCGCAGATCTTTGCCGGCGCCCGCCCGTGGTTGCGGCCGCCGCGCTGGTACCGCGCGCTGACGGCGCGGATGTTGCCGGAACGGTTGCGCGCCGGGTTCGCCCTTGCACTCGACGCGAACGACGACAGGTCAGTCGACAATGCGCTGCGCTGGATCAGGCGCGTCTATCCGAAACTGCCTGACAGGCTGCGCTATGTCGGCCCCTACCAGGAAGCACAGGCACGCCTGCGCGGCGAGCCGCAGCCGGACTGGATGACGCGCTGTCTTAACCGCGCGTGGATCGGACGGCCGCAGATGGACGTGCGCCGCTGAGCGCTTCCGGCGTATCCCGGACAAGCCACAACGGGCAAAGCGCGTTGCGGCGCAGAGCCGGGACCCAGAGGCCGCGAACTGCGACGCGCGATGGGCCCCGGCTCAGCAGCGCACCGTCGAAGAGACGCTGCGCTGCGTCCGGGGCACGAGAGGGCGAGGCGCTCGCAATGACCTGAGTTTGTGGGAGCGCCGAAGCGCCTCACACCGACGCCAGCTTCCGGTAAAGCGCGCTGTAGCTGCCGGCCGAGATGCTCCAGGAGAACGATCGGCCCATGGCGCTGCGGCGCATGGTGTCGAGCTGGTCCTGCGCCATGAAGGCCGAGAAGGCGCGGCGGACGCCGCCGAGGAAGGAATCGCGCGAGGGTTTCGAGAACAGGAATCCGGTCTCGCCGTCGGTGATGGTCTCGGCGAGGCCGCCGGTCTGGTGTCCGATCGGCAGCGAGCCGAAGCGCTGGGCGTACATCTGGCTGAGGCCGCACGGCTCGAAGCGCGACGGCATCAGGGTGAAATCGCTGCCGGCGAAGATGCGGCGCGCCTGGGCGTCGTTGAAGCCAATCACGACGCCGATGGCGTCGGGGCGGCGGCGATGCGCGTCGATCAAGGCCTGCTCGAGCGCCGGCTCGCCGGAGCCGGTGACCACGATCTGCCCGCCGGCATCGACGATCTCGTCGGCCGCCGACAGCACGAGGTCGATGCCCTTCTGGTGCACGAGGCGCGCGACGATGCCGAACATCGGGCCGCGCGAGACCGCGAGGCCAAATTGCTTGCGGACGTAATCCGCATTGGCCCTCTTGCCGGCCCAGTCGCCGGCGCCGAACTGCTGGGCGAGCTGGGCGCAGGAGCGCGGGTCCCAGCTCTCGTCGATGCCGTTGAGGATGCCGGTCAGCTCGGCGGCGTCCGAGCGCAGCCGGAGCAGTCCCTCCAGACCGCAACCGAACTCGGCCGTGGTGATCTCCCGCGCATAGGTGCCGCTGACGGTGGTGAGGTGCGAGGCGTAGACGAGGCCCGCCTTGAGGAAGGAGACCTGATCGTAGAACTCGACGCCGTCGATGTGGAAGGAGCTCTCCGGTGCTCCGATCTGCCGCAGCGCGTCCTTCGGAAAAAGACCCTGATAGGCGAGGTTGTGGATGGTCAGGATCGACGGCAGCTTGGCGCCGTGCCAGGCAAGGTAGGCCGGCACGAGCGAGGCCTGCCAGTCATTGGCATGGATCAGGTCTGCTGCCCAATTCTTGTCCAGCTTGCCCATGGCCAGCTCAGCGGCGGCGGAGGCAAATCGGGCGAAGCGAATGTCGTTGTCGGGCCAGTCGCGCCCGGACTCGTCGCCATAGGGATTGCCGGGCCGGTCGTAGAGTTGCGAGCAGAGCAGCACGTAGACCGGCAGGCCGTCCTTGGTCGCGGCTCGGCCGATCGAGCATGCCGGCATTTCCGCGACCGCCGGGCAGCGGCCAACGATCTGAATATGCGTGAGTTGTTCGATGATGTCGCGATAGCCGGGCAGCATGACCCGGATATCGGCAAAGGGGCGAAGCGCGCGGGGGAGAGCTGCGGACACGGCGCCGAGGCCGCCGACGCGGACGAAGTCGTCCATCTCAGTCGTAACGAACAAGACCCTCAAGAACAGCTGCCCTCTTCCGATCCCGTTTCCTGCTATGCAAGAACGGGTCCAGTTGCCCACGAAATCTCAAGCCCGCCCACGCGGCACGTCCGTTCGGTAAAGACTTTCCTACTCAGCGGCCGCCCTCTAGGGTCGCCGCATCAACAAGAGAGAACATTGAAGGTTCCAAGGGGCTCCGGGGATGCAGCTAGCAGATAAGCATGAGGGGACGACGACAAAGGCCTTCGCCGGCCTCCGGGTGCTGGATTTTTCGACCACCATCGCCGGTCCTCACTGCGCGCGCATGCTTGCCGACATGGGAGCCGAGGTCATCAAGATCGAGACCGAGGGCGGCGAGACGATGCGGACCCGGCCGCCGCTGCGCAAGGGCTGCAGCACCACGTTCGGCCAGCTCAATGTCGGCAAGAAGAGCGTGGTGCTCGACCTCAAATCGGAGGACGGTAGGGAGGCGGTCCGCCGGCTGGCCGCGACGTCGGACATCCTGGTCGAGAACTTCCGCCCCGGCGTGATGCACCGGCTGCGGCTCGACTATGACAGGCTGCGCGCCGTCAATCCGAGGCTGATCTATTGCTCGATCTCCGGCTACGGCCAGAGCGGCCCTTCGGCCGAGCTGCCGGCCTATGCGCCGGTAATCCATGCCGCATCCGGCTACGACATGGCGCATCTGGCCTACCAGCCCGGCCGCAACCGTCCCGATTATTGCGGCATCTATCATGCCGACGTCGTCACCGGCACCTATGGCTTCGGCGCGATCGCCTCCGCGCTCTATCAGCGGACCGTGACCGGGCTCGGCCAGCATATCGACGTGTCCATGCTGGAATCGATGCTGTCGCTGACGCTGACCGAGCTGCAGGGCGCGCAATTCGCCGTGAAGCCGCCGCCGCGCCCGATGTTCGGACCGACCGAGACGGCAAACGGCTACGTCATGATCACGGTCGCCAGCGAGAAGACGTTCCAGGGCCTGATGGCCGTGATCGGCCACGGCGAATGGATCACCGACCCGCGCTTCTCGACCTATGCCCCGCGTCGCGAGAACTGGGCCGAGGTGATGGACGGGGTCGAGGCCTGGTCGCGGCAGCTCACGACCGATGCGTGTCTCGCCGCGCTCGGCGCGGCCGGCGTGCCGGCTTCGGCCTATCGCACCGTGGCCGAGGCGCTGGCCGATCCGCAGCTCGCGCACCGGCAGGCGCTCACGTCCGTGCAGGACGAGGGCGGCTCCTTCAAAGTGCTCAACCTGCCGTTCCGGATGTCGGGCGCCGACACCGCGCCCGCCACGACCATGGCCGGGCTCGGCGAGCATACCGATGCGCTGCGCGAGGAGATCGGCCTCGCCGACGATGCGCCAATTCCGACAGGCAAAACAGCCGCGACACGCTGAGCGTTGCGCCGCACTGCGGCGTGTGATCTCGCACGCGTTCCTCTTGCGGTGGCGCGCTTTTGCCGCCACTCTCGCCTCCAGTCATTCAGCGATCCGAAACATCGGACGAGGGATCCGGGGAGGAACCATGACGAAGATTGCTGCTGCGGCGCGCAAGCGCGCGCCGATATTCCTTGTTGCGGCATTTGCCCTCCTTCCACTGACTGGGCCTGCGCAGGCGCAGAAGTCCGGCGGCAGCATCACCGTCGGCCAGGAGCTCGACATTCCGGGCTTCGACCCGCTCAAGGTTGGCGTTTACGACACTTCGACCAACACCGCTGCGGCCGCGATCTTCGACACGCTGACCACACTCGATGAGAAGGGAGAAGCCGCGCCGAAGCTCGCGGTGTCCTGGACTCATTCCGACGATTACATGAGCTGGACGTTCAAGCTGCGCGAGGGCGTGAAATTCCACGACGGCACGCCATTCAACGCGCAGGCCTTCAAGGAGAATTTCGACCGGCAGAAGGATCCCGCCAACAAGTGCCGCTGCGCCTTCTACATCACCAACGTCAAGGAAGTGCTGGCGCCGGATGAATACACCATCGTCTACAAGCTCACCGATCCTTCCGTGAATCTGCCGGCGGTGATCACGATTCAGAGCCAGAACAACGTCATCCACTCTCCAACCGCATGGAAGACCAAGGGCGACGACTACAATCGCAATCCCGTCGGCACCGGTCCCTACATCCTGAAGTCATGGACCGCCGGCGACCGCATGGTGTTGGAGAAGAATCCAAACTACTGGGACAAGGGCCGGCCCTATCTCGACCGCATCATCCTGAAGCCGCTGCCCGACGCGCAGTCGCGCTTCGCCTCGCTGCAATCGGGAGAGGCCGACATCATCTGGGACGACGAGAACGACGCCGACAACATCATGAAGGCGCAGAAGGATCCCAAGCTCACGGTGCACACCTACAAGGGCTCGGGCGCGGCGGTCTACGCCTTCAACACCAAGGTCGCGCCGTTCGACGATGTCCGCGTGCGCCAGGCGCTGGTGATGGCGATCGATCGCCCGAAGATGTCCCAGGCGATCACCAACGGTCTGAGCCGGCCCGCGAGCAATCCTTACGGTGACGGCTCCTGGGTGAAATGCAAGGACGACGGCGCGCTGCCGTTCGACGTCGAGAAGGCCAAGGCACTGATCAAGGATTACGGCAAGCCGGTCGAGTTCAAGATGCTGGTGACCGCGACGCCGCGCGGCCGCATGGTCGGACAGGTGCTGCAGCAGTTCTGGAAGCGCGTCGGCGCCAACATGGAGATCGAGCAGGTCGACCAGGCCACCATTCCCTCGCGCGCCTTCACCCGCCAGTTCCAGATGACGCCGTGGCGCATCGTCGATCTCGCCGATCCCGATCCGCAGATGTACGCGAATTTCCGCAGCGGCAGCCCGCTGGCGCTCGCCGGATACTCAAACCCAGAGCTCGACAAGCTGCTGGACCACGCGCGCGTCACGGCCGACCTCGGCCAGCGCAGCGAGGATTACTGCGCCATCAGCCGCCTGATCAACAAGGAGGCGATCTGGTTCTGGACCTTCCAGAACACCTATTACGCGCTCTCGAGCGCCAAGCTGAAGGGCTTCCCGAAGATGTACAACGGCGTGATCGACGTCTCGAGGACCTGGCTGGAATGATCGCGCGATGCTGAACTTCGTCGTTCGGCGGCTGCTTGCCATGCTGCCGGTGCTGCTCGCCGTCTCGCTGCTGACGTTCCTGATTGCCTCGCTGCTGCCGGGCGATCTCGCTCTCGTCATCCTCGGCGATCAGGCGACGCCGGAGAACGTGGCGGCGCTGCGCCGCGACATGGGGCTCGACCAGCCGCTGTGGTGGCGCTATCTCAGCTGGCTCGGCCAGGTCCTGCAGGGCGATCTCGGCCGCTCGTTCCGCACCGGGCAGACGGTGTTGCAGGCGGTCGCCGAGCGCATTCCGGTCTCACTGCAATTGATGCTGATGGCCGAGTTCATCGGGCTCCTGATCGGCGTTCCCGTCGCGATCGCCTGTGCCGCCCGCGCCGGCGGCGCGTTCGACCGCTTCATGACCGGCAGCGCGTTCGCGATGCTGTCGATGCCGTCCTTCCTGGTGGCGATCCTGCTGATCTATCTGTTCGCGGTCGAGCTGCACTGGCTGCCGGCGACCGGCTATGTGCCGTTCACCGAGGCGCCGCTCAGCAATCTGCGCTTCTTCGTTCTGCCGGCGCTGACGCTCGCCCTCGCCGAATGGCCTGGAATCATGCGGGTGCTGCGTTCCGACATGATCGCGACCCTGCAGGAGGATTATATCGCGCTCGCCAAGGCAAAAGGCCTCAAGCCCGCGCGCATCCTGTTCGTGCATGCGCTGAAGCCGTCGTCGCTGACCTTGGTGACGGTCACGGGCATCAATATCGGCCGTCTGCTCGGCGGCACGCTGATCGTGGAATCGATCTTCGCGCTGCCTGGCATCGGCCGGCTCCTGGTCGGAGCGATCTATACCCGCGACCTCGTCATCCTCCAGGGCGTGGTGCTGCTGGTCGCCTGCGGCTTCGTCATCGTGAATTTCATCGTCGACATGCTCTACGCCGTGCTCGACCCCAGGATCCGCCATGGCCACGCTTGAGCTCTCGCTGCAGGACGGGGCGGCGCCCGTGCCGGTCGGCCGCAAGCGCAAGCTCGGCCTGCTGTTCTGGATCGCGAGCAGCTGGCTTGCGATCATCCTCGCGCTCGCGATCCTCGCGCCCGTGCTGCCGCTGCAGAATCCCATCGACATGGACATGCTGGAGCGCCGCGCCGCGTTCTCTTCCGAGCACTGGCTGGGGACCGACGGGCTCGGCCGCGACGAGCTCGCCCGCCTGATCTTCGGCGCGCGAACCTCGCTGACGGTCGGGCTGATCGCGCCGATGATCGGTCTCACCATCGGCGGCGCGCTCGGCCTGCTCGCCGGCTATTTCCGCGGCCGGTTCGAGATCATCGTGGTCGGCAGCATGGACGTGCTGCTGGCCTTTCCGCCGCTCATCTTCGCGCTTGCCGTGACCGCCTATCTCGGCCAGTCCGTCCCCAACCTCACCGTGATCCTCGGCGTGCTCGGCATTCCCGCCTTCATGCGCGTGGCGCGCGCGGCGACGCTGACGCTGGCGCGGCGGGAATTCGTGATCGCGGCCGAGGCGCTCGGCGCCAGCCATGCGCGCATCCTGCTGCGAGAGCTGTTGCCGAACGTGATCCTGCCGCTGCTCGCCTTCTTCCTGCTCGGCGTCGCCGTCACCATCGTGGTCGAGGGGGCGCTGTCCTTCCTCGGCCTCGGCGTGCCGCCGCCGATGGCGAGCTGGGGCAGCATGATCGGGGAGGGGCGCGACAGCCTCGACGTCGCGCCGCGGCTCGCCTTCCTGCCGGCGGCCGGACTTTTCGTGACCGTGCTGGCCTTCAATCTGGTCGGCGACACCTTACGGGCGCTGACCGATCCACGTCAGGGGGCGCTGTGAGCGCCCCGCTATTGACCATCGCGGACGTCACCGTCGAGCTGCCGACGCCGCGCGGCAATTTGCGCGCGGTGGATCATGTCGATCTGTCGCTGCAGGCGGGCCGCACGCTCGGCATCGTCGGCGAATCCGGCTGCGGCAAGACCATGCTGTCGCGCGCGGTGCTGCAGCTGTTGCCGAAGAAGGCAAAGCTCACGGGCCGCGTGATGTTCGACGGCCAGGATCTGGTGCGGCTCGCGCCGGAAAGCCTGCGGCGGCTGCGCGGCCGCGATCTCGCGGTCGTGTTCCAGGATCCCATGACCTCGCTCAATCCGGTGCTCACGATCGGCACGCAGTTGATGGAGACGATCCAGGAGCATCTCGAGCTCGATGCTCCGGCGGCGAAGGCGCGCAGCATCGAGCTCTTGGCCGCCGTGGGCATTCCCGCGCCGGAGCAGCGGCTCGCGCAATATCCGCATCAATGCTCCGGCGGCATGCGCCAGCGCATCGCGATCGCGATCGCGCTGTCCTGCGAGCCGAAGCTCTTGATCGCGGACGAGCCGACGACCGCGCTCGATGTCACCATCCAGGCGCAGATTCTCGATCTGCTCGCGCGCGAACAACGCCGCCGTCACATGGCCATGATCATCATCACCCACGATCTCGGCGTCGTCGCCGGCCGTGCCGACGAGGTCGCGGTGATGTATGCGGGCAGGGTGGTGGAGCGCGCGCCGACCTCGGCGTTGTTCAAGCGCATGCACATGCCCTACACCGAGGCGTTGCTGGCAGCGATCCCCAAGCTGGATGCCGCGCCGCATACGCCGCTGCCGGCCATCTCCGGCCGTCCGCCCGATCCGACGCGGCCGCTGCGTGGCTGCTCCTTCGCGCCGCGCTGCCGTTATGCCACCGGCCGCTGTCGCGAGGCCAAGCCGGCGCTGTCAAGCGCCGAGATGCCAGATCATCTCTATGCGTGCTTCCACCCGATCCAGATGGCGGAGGGAATTGGCGCATGATGCAGCTTGCCGTGCGCGCCGAGCCGCTTCTGAACGTCGACAATCTCGTCGTCGAATATGGCCTCGGCAACAAGACCGTGCATGCCGTCTCCGGAGTCAGCTTTCAGGTCGCCCGCGGCGAGACGCTGGGGCTGGTCGGCGAATCCGGCTGCGGCAAGTCGACGCTGGGGCGCGCGGTGCTGCAATTGCGCCGCGCCAGATCCGGCCGCGTGCTGTTCGACGGCGAGGACCTCACCGCGATGGATGGCGAGGCGCTGCGCAGGATGCGCCGCCGCGTGCAGCTGATCTTCCAGGACCCGATCGCCTCGCTCAACCCGCGCCGCCGGATCGGCGACATCGTGGCCGAGCCGCTGATCATCGCCGGCGTCAAGGATGCGGCCGAGCGCAAGCGGCGCGTCCATGAGGTGCTGTCGGCGGTCGGGCTCGATCCTGACCTCGTCGCTGGGCGCCTGCCGCACGAGTTCTCCGGCGGCCAGTGCCAGCGCATCTGCATCGCGCGGTCGCTCGTGCTCAATCCCGAGTTCATCGTCTGCGACGAGCCGGTCTCGGCGCTCGACGTCTCGATCCGCGCGCAGATCCTCAACCTGCTGGAGGAGATGAAGGCGCGCTTCGGCCTGACGCTGCTGTTCATCGCGCATGATCTTGCGGTGGTCAAAGCGGTCAGCGACCGCGTCGCGGTGATGTATCTCGGCCGGCTTTGCGAGGTCGGCCCTGCCGAGCAATTGTTCACGAGGCCGGCGCATCCCTATACGGAGCTGTTGCTGCAGGCCATTCCGGTGCCCGATCCGGACGCCCGTCCTGCCGAGAGCATCGCGGGCGGCGAGCCGCCATCGCCGATTGCGCCGCCGTCCGGGTGCCGCTTCCGCACCCGCTGCCCGCGGGCCGATCAGCGATGCAGCGCGGAGATACCGGAGTTGCGTGAAGTCGCACCCGGCCAGTTCGCGGCTTGCCATCATCCGCTGGCCTGAACTAAGACCGGTTTGTCTCGCCTTGCCGGCCATGGCATGGTGGCGCGGTGACAAGAAGCATGCGGGAGGACGCCGATGAAGAGTTTCAAGGTTGCCGATTTCAAGGCACCGCTGCAGGAGTTCGACGAAGCGACGCCGCAGCCGTCGGGCACGCAGGTGCTGATCAAGGTGAAGGCTGCCGGCGTCTGCCACAGCGATCTCCACATCTGGGAAGGCGGTTACGATCTCGGCCACGGCCGCAAGCCGCTGTCGCTGAAGGACCGCGGCATCAGCCTGCCGCTGACCATGGGCCATGAGACCGTCGGCGAAATCCTGGCGTTCGGCCCCGACGTGAAGCCGACCGACCAGGGCGAGCTGAAGATCGGCGACGTCGGGCTGGTCTATCCCTGGATCGGCTGCGGCAAGTGCGCCACCTGCCTTGCCGGTGACGAGAACATGTGCCTGACGCCGCGCTCACTCGGCGTCTATTGCGACGGCGGCTATTCCGATCACATGCTGGTGCCGCATCCGCGCTATCTGCTCAATCTGCGAGGGCTCGATCCGGCGACGACCGCGCCCTACGCCTGCTCGGGTGTCACCACCTACAGCGCGCTGAAGAAGGTCGAGCAGCATTTCGACACGCCGATCGTGATGTTCGGCGCGGGCGGTCTTGGCTTGATGGCGCTGTCGCTGTTGAAGGCGATGGGCGGCAAGGGCGCGATCATGGTCGATATCGACGCCAGGAAGCGCGAGGCGGCGGAGAAGGCCGGTGCGCTCGCCACTGTCGATCCCAAGGCGCCGGATGCGCTGGAGCAGCTTGCCAGGAAAGCGGGCGGTCCGATCCGCGCCGTGATCGACCTCGTCGGCAATGCTGCGACGACGCAGCTCGGTTTCGATTGCCTCACCAAGGGCGGCAAGCTCGTCATCGTCGGCCTGTTCGGCGGCGGTGCGACCTGGGCGCTGCCGCTGATTCCGATCAAGGCGATCACGATCCAGGGCAGCTATGTCGGCAACTTGCGCGAAACGCAGGAGCTGCTTGACCTGGTGCGGACCAAGAAGGTGCCGCCGATCCCGGTCACGACGGCCCCGCTCGCCAAGGCCAACGACGCGCTGCTGCAATTGCAGCAGGGCGCGGTGGTCGGGCGCACGGTGCTGACGCCGTAATCAACGACACTCTCCGCCGTCATTGCGAGCGAAGCGAAGCAATCCAGAATCTTTCCGCAGAGGCGGTCTGGATTGCTTCGTCGCTTCGCTCCTCGCAATGACGAGATCACTCTGACTTTCGCGCAGGAATCTAATGTCCGCAAACAACGCCTTCCACATTGCCGTGCTCGCCGGGGACGGCATCGGTCCCGAAGTCATGGCGCCGGCGCTCGAGGTGCTGCGCAAGGTCGGCGAGAGATCGGGCCTCGGCTTCCGTTTCACCGAGGCCCCGGCAGGGGCGAACAATTATCTGGCGACCGGCAAGTCGATGCCGGATTCGACGATCAAGCTGTGCGAGGAGGCGGACGCGATCCTGCTCGGGGCCTGTGGCCTGCCGTCGGTACGCTACCCCGACAATACCGAGATCGCGCCGCAGATCGAGCTGCGCTTCATCTTCGATCTCTATGCCGGCGTGCGGCCCGCGCGCCTCATTCCCGGCGTGCCGAGCCCGATCGTCGGTGCCGACCAGCGCGGCATCGATCTCGTCGTGATCCGGGAGTCGACCGAAGGCCTCTTCGCCTCCATGGGCAAGGGCGTCGTCACCCACGAGGACGCGCGCGAGACCATGGTGATCACGCGGCGGACCTCCGAGCGCCTGTTCGAGTTTTCGTTTCGCTTGGCCGAGCGGCGCAAGGCGCGCGGCAAGCCGGGGATGCTCGCTTGCGTCGACAAGGCGAACGTGTTCAAGGCGTTTGCATTCTTCCGCGGCATCTTCGACGAGGTCGCGAAGAAGCATCCCGACGTGAAGACCGACCGGCTCTATGTCGATGCCTGCTCGGCGATGCTGGTGAAGCGCCCCTGGGATTTCGACGTGATGGTGATGGAGAACATGTTCGGCGACATCGTCTCCGACATCACCGCGAGCCTGATCGGGGGCCTTGGCATGGCGCCGTCGGCCGATATCGGCGACAAATACGCGGTGTTCCAGCCCTGTCATGGCACCGCGCCCGATATCATGGGGCAGGGCAAGGCCAATCCCACCGGCATGATCTTGTCGGCGGCGATGATGCTGGACTGGCTCGCCGACAAGCACGGCGTCGAGAGCGCCGCGGAAGCGGGCGAGACGATCGAGCGGGCGGTCGATCAGGTCTATGCCGGCGGCATCAAGCCGATGGAGTTTGGCGGCAGCAACGGCACCGCCGACATCACCAAGGCGGTGCTCGCGGCGCTGTAGCTAAAGAAAGGGGCCCGCGAGCCCCTTCGTTTCACCAGCGGCGCCAGTGGTGGTGATGACGCCAGCCCCACGGACGCGGGCCGTAGAAGCGCGGGCCGCCGTAATAGCCGTAGGCGCGGTAGTAGTTCGGGCGCCACCAGCAACGGCCCCAGGGATTACAGACCCAACGCACCTGATCGACGTCGGCGGCCGGGCCCTTTGCAAGCTGGTTCGCCTGCGGAATGCCGTTCGGCATGGCCGCGAGGGCCGGTCCCGAAGCGAGCGCCACACCGCCGATGGCAGCCAGACCGAGCACAGCAAGTTTGAATGTCATCGCAACCTCCCTCATTGGTGGCGGGAGAACTATCGCGCGATCAACTGGTTGCTGCCGCAGCAAGCTGCACGAGGAATTTAATCTTCCTGAATAGAGGTTCAGCTACCTGCCCTGGAAGCGCGGTTTGCGTTTCTCCATGAAGGCCTGCCGGCCCTCGCGGAAATCCGCGCTGTCCATGCAGGCATGGCCGATCGCCTTGATGGCGTCCATGTCGCGCTGGCCTTCGTCCTTCAGCACCTGCGCGATCGTGATCTTCGCGGCCTTGATCGCGAGCGGAGCGTTCTCGGAGATGGCATGCGCGATCGCCATCGTCTCACCCCACAGCTCATCGATCGGGAACAGGCGCTCGACGAGGCCGATACGCAGCGCCTCCGCGGACTCGATGCGCATGCCCGTATACATCAGCAGCCGGGCCCAGGACGGGCCGACCAGCGACACCAGATGCTTCAGGCCGTCATAACCATAGGCGATGCCGAGCCTGGCCGCGGGAATGCCGAACTGGCTGCCGTGTGCGGCGAGGCGGATATCGGCGAGCATCGCGACCTGCATGCCGCCGCCGAGACAGAAGCCCTCGATGCAGGCGATCGTCGGCTTGGGAAAGTCGGCGAGCAGCGCGCGCTGGGCCGCGCTGCGCTTGGCGTATTGCTCGGACGCCGCCGCATTATGGCGGGTCTTCTCGAACTGGCTGATGTCGGCGCCGGAGACGAAGGCCTTGCCGCCGGCGCCGCGCAGGATCACGACGCGCACCCTCTCGTCGTCGCGCAAGGCCTTCATTGCCTCGCCAAATCCCTCCCACATCTCCAGCGACATCGCGTTGCGCTTGTCGGGATTGTTGAAGGTGATCACGCCGATGCCGTCAATGACGCGCTTGAGGATCTTGCCGTCGGCGTAGGATTTCTCATCGGAGGTATCGGGCATCGCGCGCTCGCTTGTCATTGACAGGTGCAATGTGCTGCGAGGGCATCGCCGCGGTCAACGGCCACCGGCGAGGCAGCTTGCATCCGCCTGTGCCGCCATTGCATGGCGGCGGTGCCGCTGCGCCGGTAAGACGGGACGAACGACTCGGAATCTGACAACAAAAAGGGGCGGTCAGACCGCCCCGGAAGCGAAGGCCGCGCGCGGAAAGCGCGCGGGCCAAACCGGACGCAACGACATGCGATCCGGGTCCCGTTCAATCCGGCCGCGTCCCGTGACGCGGCGGATTGAAGATCGGCCGTAAAGGCAGATCGTCGGCCGATCTCAGCTTTCGTTCGCTGCGATCGATTCCATCAGCGAGACCAGCTGACGCTGCACCGTCTGGTCCTTGATCTTGCTGTAGGCACGCAGCAGGCGCAGGCTGAAGGCCGAATCGAGGAAGAGCAGGCTCTCGACTTCGCGCGCCTTGTTGTCGCCGTCGTAGAAGAAGGTCACCGGCACGTCGAGCGCGGAGGCGATCTGCTGAAGGCGAGCTGCGCCCACGCGATTGACGCCCTTCTCGTACTTCTGGACCTGCTGGAAGCTGACGCCGAGCTTCTCGCCGAGCTCGGCCTGCGAGATCTTCATCTCGACGCGCCGCAGGCGGATCCGCTTGCCAAGCTCGATGTCCGGCTTGCCGGCACTACGCTGCTTCATTCTCTTTGCCGCTGCTTTCATCTTCGTTCTCACCTTTGTTCTTCGGTTGAAAATCCCCCGAAGAGCTGGGTCAGGGGTTCGCCCATGTACGAGTCCTTGAATTCATGCGGGTGCACGAACTCTTCCTTAAACCACGGGAAACGAGCTGGACTGAACGCTTCGATCAGCCAGTCGATCATGTGCCGCACGCGCGGAATACGGCCGCT
The DNA here is from genome assembly GCF_024585125.1 of Bradyrhizobium sp. WBOS08. NCBI lineage: Bacteria > Pseudomonadati > Pseudomonadota > Alphaproteobacteria > Hyphomicrobiales > Nitrobacteraceae > Bradyrhizobium > Bradyrhizobium sp. WBOS08. Next base: position 4,524,799 of record NZ_CP028988.1, read on the forward strand.
ACCGGGATGGTAGGAAAGCCAGATATCCAGCGGTCGGTTCAGCTCGACCTCCAGTGGAATCAATTTCCCGCCAAGCGCAATGGCGTAGCTGGGGAAGACGCCGATGCCGGCGCCATTCGCGACCGCCCAATAATTGGCGCTCGAGACATTGGTTTTCATGACCAGAAGGTCCCGTTCCGAAACGCCCGGGAAGAAGCTTTCGAAGGATTCCTTGGCGGCGAGCTGGTCGGCGAATTGCAGCACCAGGCGATGCTTGATCAATTCCGCCGCCGAACGCGGCGCGCCGTGTTTTGCGATGTATTTCTCGGAGGCCCAGAACATCAGGTGCATGCGGCCGAGCCGCACCAGCTTGATGTCGAGGGCCGAGGGACGGGACAGATGGATGGCGACGTCGGCCTCGTGGCGCGAGACATCGGCCGAGCGCATCGCGCAATGCAGGTCGACCAGGATCTTGGGATAGGCCTGCTGGAATTCGACCAGGCGCGGCGCAAGCCAGAACGTGCCGAGCCCCTCGGTGACGGCGACCCGGACCTCGCCGGACAGCGCGTTGGCCATCGAATCGCTGGCCCGCAGCACGTCGAAGGTGGCAGCTTCCATGCGCTCGACGGCGGACACCACCAGCGCGCCTTCATCGGTCAGATGGGTGCCGTGGACGTCGCGGGTGAACAGCGTGGTGCCGGTCTGGCGTTCGAAATCGTCGATCCGCCGGCGCACCGCGTTGATCGACAGCGACAGCCGTTCGGCCGCCGACCGGAAACTTCCGCATCGGACGACTTCGAGAAATATGCGGGCCGCATCCCAATCCGAGAGGCCGCTGAGATTTGTCTTTGGGCGTTCCGCCAGAGGAACGCCCCTTTCCGCCAAGGAGTGCATACAAGTCCCTTCGGACAGCTAAACTGGCAGAATCTGGCGCAAACCACAACCACTGCGGGTTGGGGGATGATGAGTTTTGAACTGTCATCCTTACCATCTAGGGTGAGTGGTATTTAGGTGCTGGCATGGGCTGGGATTCGGGTGAATTTGTCGCCTGTACGAGGGGTGTGGCGTGGGTTCCGTTGCGAGCCGTGAAATGGCTGCGGGATTGCAGGCGCTGTCCGCGATGACCGTCTTTGTGCGCTGGCCTGCGCCGTCTCGGTCGATGGATCAATTGCAGCCCGCCAGACGTTCCCTTCTCGATCGCTTTGAACGGCGCGAACAGCGCGGCGCGGCCACGTTGGCCGGAATCGCAGTTTCACGGCGGAAACCAACTGAAATCAGGTTCAGAGGGGCAGCGGCCTCATGCTATCCTGGGTATTCCAGGGGCGCCGAGGGGATCGTCACAATCACGTCTCGCAGGCCGAATTAACGGAAAGAACGCCGGTGTCGCATTCAGACGAACAATTGCAGTCGGTGCTGGAAACACTCGAGGGATGCCGCAAGGTTCTCAATGCGTGCAACAGCCGGGAATCGGCCGATCTGCTCTCCATCGTCATCCTCGACGTCAGGATGAAGCTCAAAGGAATAGACAGTGCCGATCTCAAGGCATTGTGCGATGAAATGCTGCGGAGCGCTGCGAGCGCGCCGCCAACCCCTTCCAAGCAGACGCAGGACCAGCCCCGGCGTCCGCTGCTCCGCGTGGTGAAGTAGCCGCGCCGCCGAACCTCGCTTTTTGGCGAGGTTTGTGCGCGTCTCGATGCCGCACCTGTGATCGCAGACGGCATCGGGCGGAGCCCTGGTTTCGTGCGCCTCTGTTGCGCATTCTCCGGCATCGGCTACACCAGAGCCGGTTCGCTCCGGCCGGGCGCATTTCCCGCGCGCCGTACCGGTCCCTGAGATGGCTCAGACGGCATCATGCAAAATGTTTCGATCCCGGCGGCTCTGATTGCCGGCCTCGTCAGCTTCCTTTCGCCTTGCGTCCTGCCGCTGGTCCCGCCCTATCTGGTCTACCTCACGGGCGCCACGATCGAGCATGTCGAGAGCGACGAGCCGGCGGAGGCTTCCAAGCGCGCCATCCTGTTGTCGGCGCTGCTGTTCGTGCTGGGATTCTCCACGGTATTCGTCGCGCTCGGCGCCAGCGCCTCGCTGATCGGCGGGCTGATCCGGGCCTGGTCGGCAGAGCTTTCGATCCTCGCCGGCCTCGTCATCATCGTCATGGGCCTGCACTTTCTCGGGCTGACGCGTATCGGCCTGCTGATGCGCGAGGGACGGCTGCCGATCCCGAAGCCGGTCGGCCTCTGGGGCGCCTATATCATGGGCCTCGCCTTTGCCTTCGGCTGGACGCCCTGTATCGGCCCGATCCTCGCCGCGATCCTGTCGATCGCCGCGGCTGAAACCACGGTGATGAAGGGCGCGGGTCTGCTCGCGGTCTATTCCGCGGGCCTCGGTATTCCGTTCCTGATCGCCGCCCTGATGATCGAGCAGTTCTCGGCACTGTTCGCACGCATGAAGGGCCACCTCGTCAATGTCGAACGCGCCATGGGCATCCTGATGGTGATCACCGGCATCGGCTTTCTCACCGGCGCGGTCTCGAATGTGAGCATCTGGCTGCTGGAGACCTTTCCAGCGCTGCAGACGATCGGCTAGCTGCCCCACGGGAACCGGGGTTTTCACGGATGAAAACCGCAAGGAACCGTTGAGAACCGTCAGGCATGCTACCTGAGAGCAGGTCTCCAACCTTTCCGATCCCGAGGCGTTGGAGCACGGACAATTGCATGATTGGAGATCTCGTGACCAAGACAGTGCGCCTAGAGCCCTTGTCGGGCAACGTGGCCCTGGTGGCCTGGCAATTCGTCGGACAGCCCTTGCAGGAGTGGCCGAGCTGGGTTCAGTCGAGTTGCTCGCTTCAGAAGGATGCCGAGGGAAAATTCGAGCTTCGGCACGAGCGGCGTAACGGCACCCAGATCGTCTATCTCGGCGAGTGGCTGGTGCGAGATCTCGATGGCGGCGTCGATTTCTACACCGACGCCGAGATCTGGACGCGGTTCGCTGCGAAACGCTGAAGCGCGACACGATCGCCGCGGATCGTGCGTCACGCCTTAGTCTTTCTTGCTTGAGCTTCGAGCGGTCAAAAGCCCGTGTCGTCAGTGGGGCAAAAAGCCTCGCCGGTAGGACACACCTACATATGCAATCTGTGGTAATATCTCATTTTACTGCACCCTGAGGGGCAATTTTCAAAGACCTATACTGAAACGGGAATTTCAGCCCAATCGACAACTTCGTCGCCCCTCTCCCTACAGCATTTTAAGCAGGAGCAAGCGATGGGAACCGACGTCAACGTTCATCCCGGTCATGGCAAGGCCGGACGTCAGCCGACGCGACAATTTCTCGATACGCTTTCCGGACACGAAGATCCCGGCATGTTCGGGCGGATGTTTCCGACCCTGGAGCCGCTGGCTGTCGATGACGGCCCGCTGCATGAACTCGCCGATGCGATGAAGGACCCCAATCCCGGCGATCCCGCAGGAAACAATGCCAACGTACCCGCCGGCTTCACCTATCTCGGACAATTCGTCGACCACGACATCACGCTCGACCTGACCTCCTTCGGCGAGAAGGAAGCCGATCCGATGGCGGTCACGAATTTTCGCACGCCCGCCCTCGATCTCGACAGCATCTATGGTCTTGGTCCGGACGGAAGCCGCCACCTGTACGCGCGCAATTCAGCGAGCGACAGCGGCAAGACTCCGGGTCCCAAGCTCCTGATCGGCAAGACCATCAACGTCGACGCCATCACCGGCGATCATCGCAACGACCTGCCGCGCAATCCCGAGGGGTTTGCCCTGATCGGCGATCACCGCAACGACGAGAACCTTCTCGTCGCGCAAACCCACCTTGCGATGCTGAAGTTCCACAACAAGGTCTGCGATCAGCTCGCGGCGTCGGGCAAGCCGGCGGGCGAGATCTTCGAGGAAGCGCGCCGCATCGTGACCTGGCACTACCAATGGATGGTCCTGCACGATTTCGTCGAGCGGATCACCGAGAAGGGCATCGTCGCAAAGATCCTCGAGCAGGGTCGGCGCTTCTACCGCTTCAAGAAGACGCCCTACATGCCTGTCGAGTTTTCAGGGGCGGTCTATCGTCTCGGTCACAGCATGGTTCGCCAGGTCTATAGCCACAACAGGATCTTCACGCCCGGCCCGGGCGGTATTCCTGCAACTCTCGATTTGCTGTTCAGGTTCACCGGTCTTTCGGGAGGGATCATCGGCGACCTGGCGCCGAACCCGATAACGCCGCCGCTCCCGCTTCCGGTGCTTTCAAGCAACTGGATCATCGACTGGCGGCGCTACTTTCAGGTGCTGCCCAACAATCCTCCGGGCGTGGGGTTCAATCCGTCGCGCAAGATCGATCCGTTCGTCGTGCCGCAGCTCCACACCTTGCCGGGCGAAGGCGGCAGCCTGCCGTTCCGCAATCTCAAACGCGGCGTGTTGCTGGGATTGCCGTCCGGGCAGGACGTCGCCAAGGCCATGAAGATCAAGAATCCTCTGACCCCAGACGAAATCTCCAAGGGGACTGACGGTGCCGTGGCGAAGAAGCATGGCCTGCACCAGCACACCCCGCTCTGGTACTATATCCTCAAGGAGGCGGAGCAGCGGGGCGGCGGCGAAAGGCTCGGACCGGTCGGCGCGACGCTGCTCGCCGAGGTCTTCGTCGGCCTCGTCCATGGTGATCACCAGTCGTACCTGTGGCTCAAGGGTAAAAGCTGGAAGCCGACGCTTCCATCGCAAGTGCCGGGCGAGTTCACGATGGCCGACCTGCTGCGCTTCGTCGGCGATATCAGCCCGATCGACGGCATCTCGACCGTCTAGTCCAGGCCCCCACCGGCGTTGCAGGCGATGGGGTAGACCGGCGCGCACGGCGCGCCGGTCTGGACGGTTGCAACAAGGCTCACGGCTTGAACACGTAGCCCGGCGTGATCGCCGCCGTCGCCGGAATCGGCGGCAGGTCGGCGAACAGCTCGGGACGATCCTTCATGACCTTGAGAATGTGCTTCGGCTCGATATGCGCATTGACGTCGAAGGTCGATTTGAGGATGCCGAGACGGGCGAGCCGGTCCTCGGCGCTCCACAGCGCGCGGTAATTGTTCGCCGACAGCCGGCGGTCCGCTTGCTGGATGTTGAACTGCATCGCGGTCTCGGCGACCTCCTGCTTCAGTCCCGGTATCCAGCGCGTGGCAACTTGCGCCGCCAGCTTCGGGTTCTTGCGCATCCATTGGTCGGCCTCGGAGACGGCCGCGAGGAATTTCTCGATGGTCTCGCCGTTGGCCTGCACCCAGGGGCGAAGCGCCACATTGAAGCCGATATAGGAGATCACGTCGCCGCCCCTGATGATCTCGACGGCGCCCGGCACGTCCTTGCCGGCAACGATCGGCCAGGGATCCCAGCCCGAGAACGCATCGATCCCCTTGGCGAGCAGGGCGACCGTCATGTCCGGGGGCGGCGTGTTGACCAGCGTGACATCATCGGGCTTCAGCCCGGCCTTCTCCAGCGTCGCCAGGATATAGAGATGGTTGATCGTGCCGAACGACGCCGCGATTTTCTTGCCCTTGAGCGTCGACAGGTCGCCCTTGACGATGCCCGAACCTTCGCGCGCGATGATTGCCATGGTCGCGTCGGACCCGGCCTTGGTAGCGTTGCCGCTGTAATTGCCGAGCGCGACGAGGTCCATGCCGCGCAGCACGGCGCCGATCATGGGCACGCCGACCTGCACGATTTCGCTCTCGCCCGCCTGCAGCGCGTTCAGCGCGTCGACGCCGGTGGCGTAGGGGCGCGCGATCGTGACGTCGAGCCCGTTCTTCTCGAAGAAGCCGCGCTCGAGTGCGATCGGCAGGCCGATCTGGTCGATGCCGGTGACCATGCCGGCCTTCAGTTTCGTCAGGTTCTGGGCGCTTGCCGGCACCATGCCGGCCAGAAGCGCTAGTCCAAGCAACACGAGTCGTTTCATAGTCTCAGCCTCCCTCTTTTATCGGCCCCACCGCCGTCACCCAGTAGGGCCGGGCGACGGCGTTGAGGTCCGTTCTTTTGACGCCACGCAATTCGATCGAATGCTCGTCCGTGCCCGACACGCGTCCGTATTGCTGGAACGCGAGCACATGGAATCGCTCCGGCGTGAACGGCAGCTCGATCTGGACATTCACTTTTTCCGACGTGCCTTTCAGCTCCGGCGCGATCTTGCCCGGGGCCGCGATGGTCAGCCAGAGCTGAAACAGCGCCCAGGCCGCGACGGCGCCGAGCACGACGCGTGCCTTGGTCGAGCCCAAGACGTCGGAGGCGATGCTCATGCCGCGCGCACCATCTGCAGCACCCGCGCGGACAGCTGCTTGAACCGGTCGTCCTTGACGAGGTCGTCCCAGACGCGGGGACGAGGAAGGTCGACCGCGATCTGGTCGAGCACGCGTCCCTTCGACAGCACGACCACGCGGTTGGCGAGAAACACCGCTTCAGCCACGTCATGGGTGATGAAGATCACCGTCGGCTTGCGCTCCTGCCAGATGCGGGTCAGCTCCTCCTGGAGCGTCATGCGCGTCTGCGCATCGACGCTGGCGAACGGCTCGTCCATCAGCAGGACGTCGGGGTTGTTGGCGAGTGCGCGCACCACGCCGACGCGTTGCTGCATGCCGCCGGAGAGCTCGTTGGGATAGCGATGCGCCGCGTGCGACAGCCCGGCCAGCGCGAGATATTCGCGTGCGATGCGGTCGCGCTCGGCCTTCGGCACGCCGCGCATCTTCGGGCCGAAGCCGACATTGTCGAGCACCGTCTTCCAGGGAAACAGCGCGAACGACTGGAACACGACGCCGCGCTCGGGACCGGGCCCGTGCACCGGCTTGCCGTCGAGCAGGATGTCGCCCTTCGAGTAGGGAATGAAGCCGGCGATCATGTTCAGGATCGTCGTCTTGCCGCAGCCGGAGGGGCCGACCACCGAGATGAACTCGCCGGGCTCGACGTCGAGCGAGACGTCGTGGACGGCGGTGACGTGTGCGCCCGCATAGGGGTCGAAATAGGTCTTGCCGAGATTGCGCAACGAGAGCGTCTTCATGATGTCACCAATCCCCAACGCTGGCCGGTCGCGCGCTCGAGCGGCGCGAGGATCCAGGCGTCCACGATGTACCAGAGCAATCCGAGAATGATCATGCCGAGGATGATCTCGACGGTGGAGCCGGCGCGGCGCGCATCGAACATCATGAAGCCGATGCCGGAGGTGCCGACGATCATCTCGACGGCGATCAGCGCGCGCCAGCCATAGCCGAGCCCGTTGCGAAGTCCGGTGATGATGTTCGGCAGCGCGCCCGGCAGCGTCACCTCCCACAGCACGCGCGCGCGCGAAGCCCCGAGGCTCAAGGCGGCGCGCGAGAGGTCCCGCGGCACGGATTCGACGCCGAGCACGGTGTTGAGCACGACCGGGAACAACACGGTGTAGACGATGACGAAGGTCATCGTCGTCAATCCGAAGCCGAACCAGATCAGGAGGATCGGCAGCCAGGCGATGTCGCCGATGGCCTGGAAGAACAGCAGCACCGGCCAGCAGATGCGGTGCGCCCAGCGGCTGGTGCCGATCAGGATCCCTAAGGGAATGCCGAGCGCCATGCCGGCCGCGGCACCGGTCGCGAGCCGGATCAGGCTGTCCTGGAGATAGTCGGGCAGGATGCCCTTGTAGGTCAGCGTGACGAACGCGCGCACGACGTCGGCCGGGCCCGGGAAGAACGCACGCGGAAACAGTCCGGCCTCGCTCACCGCGGTCCACAGCGCCAGCACCGGGATGAACGGTATGATCGCGGCGAGCCCCGGCCAGCGCTGGGTCAGACGGGTATAGCCGGCCCAGATCTGCAGCATCAGATTCATGCGCGCCTCACCATTCCCCAGCGCTCGATGGTCGCGCGCTCGAGCGGGACCAGCAGCAGGCGATCGATCAGAAGCCAGAGCACGCCGATCACGATCATGCCGAACACGATCACCTCGGTGCGGTAGAAGTCGCGTGCGACGAACAGCATGTAGCCGAGCCCGACATTGGTCGCGATCATCTCGGCAGCGATCAGCCCGCGCCAAGCGAAGCCAAGGCCCGTCCGGATGCCGGTGACGATGTTGGGGAGCGCGCCCGGCAGCAGCACCTCGGTCAGCAGCGCCCAGCGGCCGGCGCCCAGCGAGGCGGCAGCGTTGCGTAGCGTGTGCGGAATGGTTCTGACGCCGAGCAGGGTGTTGTAGGCGACGACGAAGAACACGGCATTGAAGATCACGAACACGATCGCGCCGAAACCGTAGCCGAACCACAGCGTCGCGATCGGAATCCAGGCGATACCGGCGAGCACCGAGAAGAAGCGGAACAGCGGCGTGAGAAAGGCCGCAACCGTCGGGCTGACCCCCATGGCGATGCCGAGCGGCACGGCGGTGGCAATGCCGATCAGCGTGCCCAGGGCGACGCGCAGGAGGCTTGCGCCGACATGGGCGAGCAACGTGCCGTCGCGGATCGAATCCAGCGCGGCGGTACCGACCGCACCGACGGAGGGAAACACGCGCGGATTGACGTTGAAGAGCGGGACGACGGCGGCCCAGATCGCGACCAGGGCCAGCAGCGGCGCGACGAACATCGCGATTCCCGCCAGCGAATTGACGCTGCGGATCAGCCGCGACGATCGACCTTTCAGACTGCCCGTCACCTGCATCTGGCCTCCCTCGCGTTCAGCAATGCCTGTGCCGGCATTTCGCGCTGATCATTCCCGACATCGTAACCCGGTCCTGCAACAGATCCCAGGCGGCGCAAGGATGTGGCCCGAGCCCTCCCTGTCACGGGTCATGGCGTCTTCTCTTGGGCTTGAGGGGCGACGTCCTGGTCACGCGCACGTCCGATCCGCCCGCTCTACGTGTCGCCGCAGCGATGACTGTCTTGCGGTTCGACAGCTTCAATCGGGTGTAGCCCAGCAGCCGTTCCATCGCGGCGCGCGCCTTCTCCGGGTTGCCGCTCTCGATGGCCCGCGCCGCCGCCGCGTGGTTCGGCAGATTGTCCTTGAACCAGCCGCCGGGGCCCCCGACGGCGACGGTGAATACGGTGCTCAGAATGGTATCGATCGCGCCGCGAAAGCCCTGAAGCACCGGATTGTGGGTCGCGTCCAGGATGGCAAGATGGAAAGCCTTGTCGGCTGCGAGAGCGCTGGCCTGGTCTCTTGCCGTCTGCATCGCAGCCAGGGCCGTGTCGATCCGCCAGCGGTCGTTCCTGGTGGCACGTTCGGCGGCGAGCGCCGCGGCGGCCGGCTCGATGATCGAGCGCACCTCCTGGATTGCCAGCAGAAGGTCGCGATCCGGCTCGTCCTGGCCGACGAGCCAGCTCAGCACGTCGCGGTCGAGCAGGCTCCATTCGTGGCGCGGCAGCACGTGCGTGCCGTGGCGCGGCCGCACACTGACGAGCCCCTTCGCGGCAAGCGTCTTGATGGCCTCGCGCACCACGCCGCGTCCGACGCCGAACCTTGTTTCGAGCTCAGGCTCGGGTGGCAGCGTCGTCCCCACGGGGATGAGATCCTGGGCGATCTCGCGGCCGAGCGTCGTCAGCACGGCACGAATGCGGCCGGGCTTGATCGGCTTATCGACGGGGCTCGGGCGCGCTCTTGCCACTCGTATGTTTCTCCCGCCCCGGCCGGTCCCAGCCGGTTTCCTTTATTTTTGGCTGCCACGCCCGGCAGCGGCACAATCATCCGATGTTTAACATCGGATGATTGCGCGAAGGCAAGCTGAATTGTCGCAGGGATCGCTGTGTTGCGCTGCGATATGCAAGGGGCGATGTCCAACGTGCAGATGAGCGGTGGCAGATGTCGCTGTCCGTCGTCGCCATTGAAAACAGCTGGCGGCCGGATCTATCGGCCAGCAGCAGGATGCTGGCGTCCCCGCGGCGCTGCGCCACTGCACAAACGTCATGGGCTAGAGATGAAAGCTGCAGTGCAATAGACGGCGTGTCGGCCGTTCCTGCGTCGAACTGTATCAGCGGCAAGCTTGTCAGCGTCCGGCCGGGCATCCGAATTGGGCTTCCGTGCCGCGATGGATTTTCATACCCTCTCTGCACGCAAGCCGCATACCGGCTGCACTCACGGCCCGGCGACAGGGTCGGAGCATCAAAGGGAGGGGAGACGATGAAGCGAAGGTCATTTCTCGCTGGTATCGGCGCGACCACTGCGGCGGCTACGATCGGCATGCCGTCGATCCTCAGGGCGCAAGCGCCGGTCACGCTGAACGGGGCGGTCCAGTTCAACGACGACCATGCCTTCAACCGGGCTCTGCTCCGGTTCGAGGAGTTGGTGAAGAAGTATTACGGCAAGCCCGTCAATTTCACCCTGCACCGGAACTCTTCGCTCGGCCTCGAGAAACAGTATTTCGAGTACATGTCGCAAGGTAAGGCGGTCGATTACGGCATCGTCTCTCCGGCGCACATGTCGACCTTCGCCAAGGCGGCCCCGTTCATCGACGCGCCTTTCGTGTTCAAGGGCATCGAGCACATGAACAAGGTGGTCGAGGCCAACATCCTGGCGCCGGTCGCCGATGAGGTTGCTGCCAAGGCCGAGGTCGTTCTCATCGGTTACGCCGGCGGCGGCATCCGCAACATCTTCGCCAACAAGCCGCTCAAGAACCTCGCCGATCTCAAGGGGCTCAAGGTCCGCGTGCAGGGTGCGCCGATCTGGTCGAAGACCTTCGCGGCGGTCGGCATGAGCCCGACCGTGATTGCCTATAACGAGGTCTACAACGCGATTCAGAACGGCGTGATCTCGGCCGGCGAGAACGAAGCGGCCGGCGTCGAGGCGATGAAATTCTACGAAGTGGCGCCGCATCTCAACCTGACCCAGCACGCGGTGTCGATCCGGCCGATCTGCTTCTCGGTGAAGACGCTGAAGACCTTGCCGAAGGATCTGCAGGACGCGATCATGAAGGCCGGCAAGGAGGCCGGCGATTACGGGCGTAAGCTCGAGTCGAGCGAGGAGGTCGTCAAGCTCGACACGCTCGAAAAGGCCGGCAAGCTCAAGCGCATCCCCTTCGAGGAGCGGGACGCCATGAAGAAGCTCGCCGATCCCGTGATGGCCACCTACGCCAAGGAGATCGGCGCGGAAGGCATTTTCGAGAAGATCAACGCCGTCTGAGAGCCTTGCGTCCGCCGAGAGCATATCCGGGCAGGCCCCGCTTCCTGCCCGGAGTTGGCGGATGTTTTGCCGCTGGGAGTACCAATGACTGAAATGCCCGTCCCGTCCACACCGTCGCTGTGGCGCCGCATCACGGCGGCTTATGCCAAGTTGCTGGAATTCCTGCTGGCCGCCTGCGTCGGCATTCTCGTCATTCCGGTCACGCTGCAGATCATCTCACGCTACACGCCGTTCATTCCGTCCTACATCTGGACGGAGGAAATGGCGCGCTTCATGTTCATCTGGACGATCATGATCGGTGCCATGGTCGGCGTGGGCGAAGCGCAGCATTTCGAGGTCGACGTGTGGCCCGACCTGTCGCGGCGCTCGGAAGCCGCAGTGCGAATACTGGCGCGTCTCGGCATATTGGCGCTGGCGCTGGTGTTCGTAACGGCTGGCCTCGAGTTCACCCGCTTTGCCTGGAACAGAACGTCGGAGCTGGCCGATCTGCCGCTTTGGCTGATCCACGTCGCCTGGCCGGCTGCCGGGGTCACGTGGATCGTGTTCGCGGGCGAGCAGATCCTTGATGAAGTGCGCGTTGTGGTCGGGGCAAGGCAATGAGCGGCAATGTACTCTCCGCCGGACAGGCCGCGATGGTGCTGTTCGGGGTCTTCGTCGGCCTGCTCATCGTGCGCGTGCCGGTCGCCTTCGCGCTCGGCCTTGCCTGCGTGCCGATCCTGCTGATCGAGCCGCACCTGTCGCTGATGATGCTGGCGCAGGAAACCTTCAATGCCTACAATTCATTCATCCTGCTGGCGGTGCCGTTCTTCCTGCTGACGGCCAACCTGATGAGTATCGGCGGCATCACCGATCGCCTGGTGGCGCTGTCGCGCTCGATGGTCGGGCACTGGCCGGGATCGCTGGCGCAGATCAACGTCGTGCTGTCGGTGTTCTTTGCCGGTATTTCGGGCTCCTCGACGGCCGATGCGGCGAGCCAGTCCAAGATCTTCATCGATGCCCAGACCAAGGAAGGCTACGATCTGTCGTTCTCCATCGCGATCACCGCGGTGTCCGCGGTGCTTGCAGTCATCATCCCGCCGTCGATCCTGATGATCGTCTGGGGCGGGCTGATCTCGACCTCGATTGCGGCGATGTATCTGGCCGGCATCGTGCCGGGCCTCTTGATCGCAGGCGCCCAAATGGCGACGGTGCACATCTACGCGGTACGCCGCGGCTATCCGACCTATCCGAAGTCGACCTGGGTCGAGATGCGATGCGCAATCTGGCAGTCGATCCCTGCCATGATGACGCCGTTCATCATCGTCGGCGGCATCCTGCTCGGCTGGTTCACCGCGACCGAGTCGGCCTGCGTCGCCGTGCTCTATTCCGTGGTGCTCTCGGCGTTCTTTTATCGTGAGACGGGTATCCGCGAATTGTACAAGGCCTTGCTCGATACCGGGCGCCTCGCCGGCGTGGCGCTGTTCTGTGTCGGTACCGCGAGTGCGTTCGGCTGGCTGCTCGCCTATTACAGGATTCCGCAGGAGCTGCTGGCCAACGTCTCGACGTGGGGCATGGGCGCCGTCACGGCTGGCTTCTTCATCTCCTTCTGCTTCCTGGTGGTGGGCTGTTTCCTCGACGCCATCCCGGCCATCATCATCGTCGGCACCGTGCTGGAGCCGCTGGCCAAGTCCGTCGATCTTCATCCCGTCCAGTTCGCAATCATTTCCATCGTCTCGCTGGCCTTCGGACTGGTGACGCCGCCTTATGGCCTGTGCCTGATGATCGCCTGTTCGATTGCGGGCGTACGGCTGCGCTATGCGCTGAAGGACACGGTGATCATGCTGATCCCGATGCTGCTGGTGCTGGCGGCCGTCATCGTCTGGCCTAGCGTGTCGCTGTTCCTGCCGCGCCTGATCGTGCCGGAGATGCTGAAATGAATGCGAGCCCGCGGCCGGCGGCCGCGGGGTTCCGTTCGGCTGGCTACAGGTTGCTCTCGGTGATAGCCGCGTACACCATGCTGCGCAGCTCGCGCCGGATCGGGTAGGCGCTCGACGGCAGCACTTGCGTCATGAAGATCGCGATCAGCTCCTCGGCCGGATCGATCCAGAACGAGGTGGTAGCCGCGCCGCCCCAATTGTATTCGCCGGGGCTGCCGGCGATCAGCGTCTCGGCCGGGCGCATGGTGACGGCGAAGCCGAGGCCGAAGCCGATGCCGTTATAAGTCGCTTCGGAGAACAGCGAGCGGGACACCTCCGGCAGCGCGCGGCCGCCCGGAATGTGGTTGGTCGTCATCAACGCCAGCGTCTTCGGCCCGATCAGCCTGACCCCACCGAGTTCGCCACCGTTGAGCAGGGCGCGGCAGAAGGTGAGATAGTCGGCGACCGTCGAGCACAGACCGCCGCCGCCGGAGATGAAGGAGGGCGGAGACAGGAACGAGCTCGTCGCCGGATCGTCCTGCAGCGTCAAACCTTCGCGGCGCTGGCCGGCATGGAAGGTCATGCCGCCACCGGGATCGGCGGAATAGCAGGCGGCGAAACGATGCGCCTTCGAGGCCGGCACGTGGAAATCGGTGTCGGTCATGCCGAGCGGATCGAGGATGCGTGATTTGAGGAATTGCTCGAAAGGCATCCCGGAGATCTTGCCGACGAGATAGCCGAGCACGTCGGTCGAGACTGAATAGTTCCAGGATTCACCAGGCGAGAATTCCAGCGGGATCTTGGCCAGGCCTTCGATCATGGTCTGCAGCGTGCCCGACTTCTCGACCTCGCCGATCTTTTCACTGCGATAGGCGGCATCGACATTGGAGCGCTGCTGGAAGCCGTAGGTGAGGCCGGAGGTGTGGCGCAGCAGGTCGACGATCAGCATCGGCCGGGACGGCGGCCGGGTCAGGAAGGCCGGGTAAGTGCCGGCGACGAACACGCCGAGATCCTTCCATTCCGGAATGTACTTGGCGACGGGCTCGTCGATGGCGACGAGGCCTTGCTCGACCAGCATCATGAAGGCGACGCTGGTGAGCGGCTTGGTCATGGAATAGATGCGGTAGATGGTGTCGTCCTTGACCGGCAGCTTGCGCTCGACATCGGCAAGGCCCTGGACCGAGCTGTGCGCGACCTTGCCGCGGCGGTAGACCAGAAGATGCGTGCCCGGAAAGCGGCCGGCATCGATGTATCGGCTCTTCAGATGCGCATCGACGCGGTCGAGCGCGGCCTTGGACATGCCGACGGATTCGGGCGAGGCGGGGGTGGGCGCGAGCATCAGTTTCCTCCGGGCAGTTCTGTCGGTTCGTTGATAGCGAAATGACGGCCTCATTCCAAGCCGCTCGCGCTTAACGCAGGGGGCCCGGCTGGTGTAGGCTGCCCCCTGGAACGCCTCCAGGCGGCCCCCGGGGGCGAACGAGAAAACACAGGGCAAGCCATCATGACCCAGTTCAACGAGACCGATCTTACCGAAGCCGTCATCAAGAGCTTCGACAGCACCCCCGATCCCCGCGCGAAATTCCTGCTCCAGGAATTGGTGAGGTCGCTGCACGATTACGTGAGCAAGACCGGCCTCACCTTCGAGGAGTGGGACTACGCCATCGATTTCCTGACCCGCACCGGCCAGAAATGCACCGATACGCGCCAGGAGTTCATCCTCCTGTCCGACGTGCTCGGCGTGTCCATGCTGGTCGACGCGGTCAACCATCGCGACCGCGAGGGCGCGACACAGACCACCGTGCTGGGCCCGTTCTATGTCGGCGAGCACAAGGTGACCGCGCACGGCACCGACATCTCGCCGCACAATCTCACCGGCGAAAAGATGTTCGTGCAGAGCCGCGTCACGGATCTGAAGGGCAAGCCGCTCGCGGGCGTCCCCGTCGACGTCTGGCATGCCGATGACGACGGCTTCTACGATTCACAGAAGCCGAACTACGACGAGGTCGGCGCCTCGGCGCGGGCGCGCTTCATCACCGACGATGACGGCCGTTTCTTCTTCCGTACCATCCTGCCTTGCAGCTACCCGATTCCGACCGACGGCCCGGTGGGCGAGATGATCGTGCAGACGGGCCGCCATCCGATGCGGCCCGCGCATGTGCACTTCCTGGTCAATGCCAAGGGCTATGAGCCGCTGATCACCCACGTCTTCATGGATGGCGACAAATATCTGGATTCCGACGTGGTGTTCGGCGTCAAGGACGACCTCATCGCCAAGGTCGAGCCGCGCGCCGACCCCACGATGCCCGACGGCACCAAGGCAAGCGGGCAGTGGCACCTGATGACTTACGAGTTCCACCTCAAGCCCGGTGGCGGCGTGGCACCGAAGCCGCTGGGGGTGAAGGCCGGGGAGCCGGCGTGAGCGCGGTTTCGAGAGCCAGGATTACCAGCTGACGTAGGCGGCCAGTTCGTCCGGCGTTCCCTTCGGAAAGGCGTCCTTGAGATGATCGAGGAAGGCGGAGACGCGCGCGCTGAGCAATCGCCGCGAGGGATAGAGCGTCCATAGGGCGATGTCTGATCCATCGACATCTGCCCACCGGACCAGCGTCCCGGCGGCAAGATCGTGACTGACGAGCGACAGCGGCAGCCTTGCCGCGCCGATGCCGGCTCTCACGGCATCGCGAACCATCATCAGGGATGACAGCCTAAGCACGGGATCGACCGCGATGCGCGATGGGCCGCTTGGCCGCCTGATGTCCCAAACCGCAGCCTCGTCATCGCCGCGCACGACGGCCGGAACGGCGAGCTTTGCTTTCGGGCGTTTCAGGGCCGGGCTCGCCACGACCAGCATCCGGTCACGCAGGAAGATGCGGCCGACCAGGCTTTCATCCGGATCGGGATTGACCCGGATCACGAGATCGAAGCCTTCCTCGATCATGTCGACGTGGCGATCATCGGTCGTGACCTCGAGCCGGACCTGCGGATGCCGAGAGGCGAAGCTGGCCGCAAGACGGCCCATCGCGGTTTGCGAGAAGAGCAGGGGGGCGCTGATCCGCAATCTGCCCTTTGGCTTGTCCGCGCCGGAGGCGATCGCGGCCGCCGTCTCGTCGAGCTCGGTGAGCAGTGCGCCCGTCCGCTCGTACAGCGCGCGCCCTTCCTGGGTGAGCTTGAGCGTGCGCCCGCCGCGCTCGAACAGACGCAAATCGAGGCTGCTCTCGAGTTCGGACACGCGGCGGGACAACGTCGCTTTCGGACGTCCCGCGGCGCGGGCGGCCTTTCCGAACCCTCCGTGACGGGCGACAAGATTGAAGTCGGCAAGCGCTAGCAAATCCATCTGTTCCACCTGTGAGACGGTCTGTCTAAACATAACGTCTTTCGGCTCGCATGTGGATCACTAATTTCCGGGTGTCCAAACCCCAGACCGGAGTGATCCCATGACTATCCTCGTTACCGGTGCAACCGGCACCATCGGCCGCCAGGTCGTCGATCAGCTCGTCAGGCGAGGCGCCGATGTGCGTGCATTGGTCCGAAATCCTGCGAAAGCCAATTTCCCGGCGAGCGTCGCCGTCGCCCAGGGCGATCTGCTGGACGTCGATTCCCTGCGCAGCGCGTTGTCCGGCGTTTCGACGCTGTTTCTGCTCAACGCCGTGGTGCCCGACGAATTCACCCAGGCGCTGACGGCGCTCAATCTTGCGCGCGAAGCCGGCATCGAGCGGTTCGTCTATCTTTCGGTCATTCACAGCGACCGCTACGTGAACGTGCCGCACTTCGCCGGCAAGTTCGGCGTCGAACGCATGATCGAGCAGATGGGATTCCAGGCGACCATCCTGCGCCCCGCCTATTTCATGAACAACGAGCTCATGATCAAGGATGTGGTGACCGCGCACGGCGTCTATCCCATGCCGATCGGCAGCAAGGGACTGGCGATGATCGACGCGCGCGACATCGGCGAGATCGCGGCAATCGAGCTGATCCGCCGCGAGACGTCCGCCGCTCCGCTTCCGCTCGAACGCATCAATCTTGTTGGCCCTGAAAACCTCACGGGCGCGAAGGCCGCCGCGATCTGGTCGGAGGTGCTCGGCCGCCGGGTCGTCTATGGCGGCGACGACACCGCGGGATTCGAGAAGAGCCTTCGGCAGTTGATGCCCGCCTGGATGGCTTTCGACATGCGGGTGATGAGCGAGCGCTTTCTCACGGAGGGAATGATCCCTGACACCGGCGACGTCGAGCGGCTGACCGACATGCTGGGCCGTCCCTTGCGATCCTATCGCGACCTCGTCGCCGAGATCACGGCATCCGTCTGAGGGGCTTCTTGAACAAGGGGGCCCTGCATCGCTCGCCTCCGATCATGTGGCGAGCGATGCAACCTGATCAGCGCGCGTGCAGCAATGCCAGCAGCACGACGACGGCGCAGGCGAGCGCCGCCGTGGTCAGCTTCCAGAACATCAGCGGGCTGCGCTCCAAGAGCGGTGTAATCCGCGTATCGAGATAGGCGGGGTTGGGCGTGCGCAGCTCGAAGATGAACTCCGAGAGGTCCTCGTGCCGCTTGTAGGGATCGGGATGGAGCGCGCGCCTCAGCGCGCCATCGATCCATGCGGGCACATTGCGGTCGTCGTCGGCCGGGCGGTATTTGAGCTTTCGCACGTCCGCCTTGCGGCGGATCCTGGCGATCTGGGTGCCGTAGGGCAGCTTTCCCGTCAGCATCTGGTAGCAGATCACGGCCAGCGAAAACATGTCGGAGCGCGGCGAGCCGCCTTGCCCGAGAAAATATTCCGGCGCGGTGTACTGCATCGTTCCCAGGATTTCGTCGGCCTCGCCCGGGGGCGCGGCCTCGGCGACGCCGGCGACCCTGACCGATCCGAAATCGATGATCTTTGCGGTGCCGGTCTTGTCGATCAGGATGTTGTCGGGCCTGAGGTCCTGATGCAGCATCTCCATGCGATGGAAGGCGCGCAGGCCCGCGGCGATCTGCTCGATGATGCCGCGCACGGTTTCGAGATCGGGCCGCGGATTGTCGGTCATCCATTGCTTCAATGTCTGCCCCTCGACGAATTCCGTGGCGACGTAGAGATAGCCGCGCCGCCGCGACTGCGACAGCGGCTTGAGCACATGCGGGCTGTCGATGCGGCGCGCGATCCACTCCTCCATCAGGAAGCGCTTGAGATAGGCGGCGTTGTCGCGCAGATCGACCGAGGGCAGCTTGAGCGCGACCGGCTGCTCGGTCTCGGTGTCGACGGCGAGGTAGATATGGCTGCGGCTGCTGCCGTGGATCTCCCGGACGATCCGGTAGCCGTCGAACATCGCCCGCGGTTCCGGTAGCGAAGGCAGCGGCAAGTCCGAGCTCTGATTAAAGATGCCGGACGGCTCGCGCTGCGGCAGCGCATCGATGCGCAGGATCTGGACGGTGATGTTGTCGTCGCTGCCGCGCCGGTAGGCTTCCTCGACGATGGCCTTGGCCGCCGCGTCGAGGTCGGCATGTTCGTTGATCGCGCTTGTGATGTAACGCGCATCGACGAACTCATAGGCGCCGTCGGTGGCCAGCAGGAAGATGTCGCCGGCCTCGATCTCGAGCGCCTGGTAGTCGATCTCGAGCTGCGGATTGATGCCGAGCGCGCGGCCGAGATAGGTCTGCTCGGACGAGACGATGATGCGGTGATCGTCGGTCAGCTGCTCCAGCGCCTTGCCGGCGACGCGGTAGATGCGGCAGTCGCCGACATGGAAGATGTGCGCGGTGGTCGCCTTGATGACCATGGCGCTGAGGGTGCAGACGTAGCCCTTGTCGCGGTCATAAGCGTACTGGCTCTTGCGCGTCTGCGCGTGCAGCCAGGAATTGGTGGCGTCCAGCACGCGGCGGGCGGAGGTCTTCACCGTCCAGGATTCCGACGTGCAGTAATAGTCCATCAGGAAGCTCTTGACCGCCGACTCGCTGGCGATCTGGCTCACGCTGCTGCTCGAGATGCCGTCGGCGAGAACCGCGGCGATGCCCTTCAGGCTGAGCAGCGGCTCCTCCGGAATCAGGACGCCGTGGAAGTCCTGGTTGACGGGCTTGCGACCCTTGTCGGAGTGCTGGCCGACCGAAATCAGGAGTCCGCGGGTCATCGTCATCACCGGGAGAGGGGAGCCTCACCCTGCTCGGGCGCGGCTCCCCTGTCGAGACGGATTCGATCAGGCGGCGACGCGGGGCTTCGCCGCCTTGTCGACCTGGCGCTTCGGCAGGGTCATGACATGCGTGGCGTAGAGGGTCATGCCGGTGAAGGCGAGGCCGCCGACGAGGTTGCCGAGCACGGTCGGGATCTCGTTCCAGATCAGATAGTCCATGATCGAGAACTTGGCGCCGAGCAGTAGGCCCGACGGGAACAGGAACATGTTCACGACGGAATGCTCGAACACCATGTAGAAGAACACCAGGATCGGCATCCACATCGCGATGACCTTGCCGGGCACCGAGGTCGAGATCATGGCGCCGACGACGCCGGTCGAGACCATCCAGTTGCAGAGCATGCCGCGCAGGAACAGCGTCGCCATGCCCGCCGCACCGTGCGCGGCATAGCCGAGCGTCCGGCCCTCGCCGATGTTGCCGATGGCCGCACCGACCTTGTCGGGCGCCTGCGTGAACCCGAACGTCGTCACGAAGGCCATCATGAAGGCCACGGTGAAGGCGCCGGCGAAGTTACCGACGAAGACGAGACCCCAATTGCGCAGCACGCCGCCAAGCGTCACGCCCGGACGCTTATCGATCAGGGCGAGCGGCGAGAGCACGAACACGCCGGTGAGGAGATCGAAGCCCAGGAGATAGAGCATGACGAAGCCGACCGGAAACAGCAGCGCGCCGACCAGCGGCTGCCCGGTGTTGACGTTGATGGTGACCGCGAACCACGCCGCCAACGCCAGGATGGCGCCGGCCATATAGGCGCGGATGATGGTATCCCGGGTGGACATGAAGATCTTGGACTCGCCGGCATCCACCATCTTGGTGACGAATTCCGAAGGCGCGAGATACGACATTCAATGGTTCCTTTGCTTCGTAAGTGAGATCGGCGCGCCCTCTGCGAGAGCGCGGCTGAACGTCCTGGGTCGTGCGGGCGGCCGGCCGCGCACGGCGCTATGGAAAGTCTGGAAGCCGTGGGAATCGCGTCACGAGGATTGCGCCGGCGAGGGCCGCGAAGCAGGTGAGCTTCCGGATGCAGCCGCCAGAGGCTGCAACAATGCGGCAAGCCGCAGTCTTCGTTGACGCCTAGGGAAATGCAAGTTGTGTGCCGCATGGGCGCGCTGGAAAGACGTAGTAATATCAAGACGATGTGTCGTTGCGCAGCTGAGCCTCGGCGCTTCCCTTGGCCTCTTGCATGAGCTTCTGCACAAGGTTTGTGCGTCGCACAAGAATCAAGCAGTCCGCAAATTTCACGAGCGGAACCGGCCTGCGGCAGGCTGGCGCAGTGTCATTAACATATTGATATTCAGACATTTTCCGTAGTGCCGGCCTTGGCACGAAGCTTGAATGGTTCCAGCCGACGCCATTGAAGCCGTCCCGCGAGACTTCTCATCCGATTTGCCGACGCCACCAAGGCGGGGGTTTCCCCCGTCGCGCGTTCGCATGCGCCAAAGATGGCGCCGCCGGACGGACGGGCTGCTCGTGTGCACAGACGCCACTCAATTCTGCAACGATGCAAAGGACGACACTGCCTATGACCAAGCGCACTCGCCGGCCCGCGAATACGGGCCTCAGCCGCCGTCAATTGTTGAAAGCCACCGGCTCCACCGCCGCACTTCTCGCCGCAGCAAAGCTGAATTTCCCCGCCGGCGCCTTCGCGCAGGACGCTGGCCCCGAGGTCAAGGGCGCCAAGCTCGGCTTCATCGCGCTCTCCGATGCCGGCCCGCTGTTCGTCGCCAAGGACAAGGGCCTGTTCGCCAAGTACGGCATGCCCGACACCGACGTGCAGAAGCAGGCCTCCTGGGGCACCACGCGCGACAATCTCGTGCTGGGCTCCGAAGGCAACGGCATCGACGGCGCGCATATCCTCACGCCGATGCCGTACCTGATCTCGGCCGGCAAGGTGACGCAGAACAACCAGCCGACGCCAATGTACATTCTTGCGCGGCTCAATCTCGACAGCCAGTGCATCTCGGTCGCCAATGAATACGCCGACCTCAAGCTCGGCGTCGATGCATCGCCCTTCAAGGCGGCGCTGGAGAAGAAGAAGGCCTCCGGCAAGGCGGTGAAAGCCGCGATGACCTTCCCCGGCGGCACGCACGACCTCTGGATCCGCTACTGGCTCGCAGCCGGCGGCATCGATCCCGACAAGGACATCGAGACCATCGTGGTGCCGCCGCCGCAAATGGTGGCCAACATGAAGGTCGGCACCATGGACTGCTTCTGCGTCGGCGAGCCCTGGAATCTGCAGCTGATCCATCAGAAGATCGGCTACACCGCGGTCACGACGGGCGAACTCTGGAACAAGCATCCGGAAAAATCCTTCGGCATGCGCGCCGCCTTCGTCGACAAGTATCCCAAGGCCGCCAAGGCGCTGCTGATGGCGGTGATGGAAGCCCAGCAATGGGCCGACAAGGCCGAGAACAAGGCGGAGCTTGCCGCCATCATGGGCAAGCGGCAGTGGATGAACTGCCCGGTCGAGGACGTGCTCGACCGCAGTGCGGGCAAGTTCGACTACGGCATCCCCGGCAAGGTGGTCGAGAACTCACCGCACATCATGAAGTACTGGCGCGATCATGCCTCCTATCCCTTCCAGAGCCACGATCTCTGGTTCCTCACCGAGGACATCCGCTGGGGCAAGTACGAGGCTGGCTTCGACACCAAGGCGCTGATCGCCAAGGTCAATCGCGAGGACATGTGGCGCGATGCGGCCAAGGCGCTCGGTGTCGCGGCCTCCGACATTCCGGCTTCGACCTCGCGCGGCAAGGAGACTTTCTTCGACGGCAAGGTGTTCGATCCGGAAAATCCGGCTGCCTATCTGAAGTCGCTCGCGATCAAGCGCGTCGAAGTCTGATGGAGCCCTGCGGCCGCCCGCGGGGCGGCCGCATCGTCCCTGCCAAGCCGGAGAGAGATAGCGATGAACATGCCTGCTACGAAGATCGAGCTTGAGACCGCGACGCCTGCGGCAGCCGCTGCACCGGTCGTCGCGATGACGCCGAAGCGGCCGCCGCGCACTGAAGCCTACGCGCGGATGGCACGGGAGACCGCCGTGCGCGTGATCCCGCCGCTGGTCGTGATTGCGCTGCTGACGCTGGTCTGGGAGCTGATTTGCCGCCGTGCCGGCTCGGCGCTGCCGCCGCCATCGAGAGTGTTCAAGGACACAAAGGAGCTGATCCTCGATCCGTTCTTCGATCATGGCGGCATCGACAAGGGCCTGTTCTGGCATCTGTCCGCCAGCCTGCAGCGCGTCGCCTTCGGCTATTCGCTCTCGGCCATCGCCGGCATCGCGCTCGGCGTGCTGGTCGGCCAGTCGGTCTGGGCCATGCGCGGGCTGGATCCGCTGTTTCAGGTGCTACGCACGATTCCGCCGCTGGCCTGGCTGCCGCTGTCGCTCGCCGCGTTCCGCGACGGTCAGCCCTCGGCGATCTTCGTCATCTTCATCACCTCGATCTGGCCGATCATCATCAACACGGCGGTCGGCATCCGCAACATCCCGCAGGACTATCGCAATGTCGCGGCGGTGGTGCAGCTCAATCCGCTCGAATTCTTCTCCAAGATCATGATCCCGGCGGCGGCGCCCTACATCTTCACCGGCCTGCGCATCGGCATCGGCCTGTCCTGGCTCGCGATCGTCGCAGCGGAAATGCTGATCGGCGGCGTCGGCATCGGCTTCTTCATCTGGGATGCCTGGAACTCCTCGCATATCAGCGAGATCATCCTGGCACTGTTCTATGTCGGCATCATCGGCTTCGTGCTGGACCGCCTGATCGCAGGTCTGGGCAAGGTCGTCACCCACGGCACCGCGCAGAACTGAGAGGAGGGGGCACATGACCGCCTATCTGAAGCTCGACCACATCGACAAGATCTTTACCCGCGGCGCCGCCACCACGGAGGTCTTGAAGGACATCAACCTCACGATCGAGAAGGGCGAATACGTCTCGATCATCGGCCATTCCGGCTGCGGCAAGTCGACCTTGCTCAACATCATCGCAGGGCTGACCGGCGCCACGACGGGGGGCGTGCTGCTGGAGAATCGCGAGGTCAACTCGCCGGGGCCCGACCGTGCCGTGGTGTTCCAGAACCACAGCTTGTTGCCGTGGCTCACGGTCTACGAGAACGTCAGGCTCGGCGTCGACAAGGTCTTCGCCAGGACCAAGTCCCGCGCCGAGCGCGACGCCTGGGTGATGCACAATCTCAACCTGGTGCAGATGGCCCACGCTCGCGACAAGCGCCCGTCCGAGATCTCCGGCGGCATGAAGCAGCGCGTCGGCATCGCCCGGGCGCTGGCGATGGAGCCGAAGGTGCTGCTGTTGGACGAGCCGTTCGGCGCGCTCGACGCACTGACCCGCGCGCATCTGCAGGACTCCGTGATGGCGCTGCATCAGAAGCTCGGCAACACCATCCTGATGATCACGCACGACGTCGACGAAGCCGTGCTTCTGTCCGACCGCATCGTGATGATGACGAACGGGCCGAGCGCGCGCATCGGCGAGGTGCTGGACGTGCCGCTGGCACGGCCGCGCAAGCGGCTCGAACTGGCCACCAACGCGACCTATTTGAAGTGCCGCCAGCGCGTGCTCGAATTCCTCTACGAGCGTCATCGCTTCGTCGAGGCCGCGTAAACCAGTTACCGCGAGCGGCGCGCCCAATTAATCGACATCAAGCTCAATTCTTGCGCGCCGCACAAGGATTGAGCGAATCGCAAATTTACCGTGCGAACAAGCCCTGCGAAAAATTCGGGCAACGCGAATAACGTTCTGAAATCCCAGTCTTTCCCGCGTGCGCGCAACTGGCACGGAAATTGAAACGTATTTGCGCGACGCCAACGACGACGTCCCTCAACATCATCAATCAGCATCGTGAACTCGCCACCGGGGTGAAGCCTCGGAGCGCGCCTCCGTGGGCGGAGGCTGAGCCTGCAACGACGCAGCGGTGAGACTGGAAGGGATACTCAATGACGAAGAATCCAACCTGGATTTCAGATTGGCGCCCCGAAGACGAGGCGTTCTGGAATGCGACCGGCAAGACCATCGCGCGACGCAACCTGATCTGGTCGATCGTGGCCGAGCATATCGGCTTCTCGGTCTGGCTGATCTGGAGCATCGTCACCACCAAGCTACCGCAGGCCGGCTTCCACTACACCACCGACCAGCTGTTCCAGCTCGTCGCGGTGCCGGGCCTGATCGGCGCCTTCATGCGCTTTCCCTATACGTTTGCAGTGACGACGTTCGGCGGCCGCAACTGGACCATCCTCAGTGCGGCGATCCTGTTCATTCCGACCTTGTCGCTTGCCTATTTCGTCAGCCAGCCCGACACGCCGTTCTGGCTGATGCTGCTGGTGGCCTCGACCGCGGGTCTGGGCGGCGGCAATTTCGCCTCCAGCATGACCAACATCTCCTTCTTCTTCCCCGACCGGATGAAGGGGTGGGCGCTCGGCCTGAATGCGGCCGGCGGCAATATCGGCGTTTCCAGCGTGCAGCTCCTGACACCGATCCTGATGACGCTGGCCGTGTTCAACCTGTATCAGGCGACGCCCGTCGACGGCATTTTCCTCCAGAATGCCGGCCTGATGTGGGTGCTGCCGATCGCCATCGCAGTGCTCGGCGCGGTGTTCTTCATGAACAACCTCACCACCGCGAAATCGTCGGTGAAGAACCAGCTCGCGATCGTCAAGCGCAAGCACACCTGGATCATGGCGTACCTCTATATCGGCACGTTCGGCTCCTTCATCGGCTATTCCGCGGCATTTCCGCTGCTGATCAAGACGCAATTCCCGGCCATCTCGATCTCGATCGCGTTCCTGGGGCCGCTGGTCGGCTCGCTGTCGCGTCCCTTCGGCGGCTGGCTCGCCGACAAGGTCGGGGGCTCCATCATCACCTTCTGGAACTTCATCCTGATGGCGGCGGCCACCGTCGGCGTGCTCTACTTCGTCGGACAGAAGGATTTCATCGGCTTCCTGTCGATGTTCCTGATCCTGTTCGTGACGACGGGCATCGGCAACGGCTCGACCTACCGCATGATCCCTTCGATCTTCCGCGAGCAGAACCTGTTCAAGGTGCGCGGCAAGGGCGACGCGGAGCGTGCGGCCGCCATGAAGACGGCGAGCATCGAAAGCGGCGCGGCGGTCGGCTTCATCGGCGCGGTCGGTGCGGTCGGCGGCTACCTGATCCCGAGCGGCTTCGGCAAGTCGATCGCCTTGACCGGCGGGCCGCAGCTCGCGCTCGCGATCTATCTGGCCTTCTACGCCTCCTGCCTCGCTCTGACCTGGTGGTTCTACCTGCGTCGCAGCCCGCAAAGCGAAGGCGCGCCAAGCCTCGCTGAGGCTCGCGTGTAGCACTTGGTACGAATCTCGCTTCTCCCCGTACGCGGGGAGAAGTCCCTCTGATGACGTTTGATCCATGAACTTCTTCCGCAATGGCGCGGACGAAGGCAGACCGAAGCAGACAGGAGAACATCATGACGCCAGAACAGATCACCCTCATTCAGCAGAGCTTTTCCAAGGTCGCGCCGATTTCGGAGCAGGCCGCGGTGCTGTTCTACGATCGTCTGTTCGAGGTGGCGCCGTCCGTGCGCGCGATGTTTCCCGAGGACATGACCGAGCAGCGCAAGAAGCTGATGGGCATGCTCGCCGCCGTCGTCGGCGGCCTGTCGAATCTGGACTCGATTCTTCCCGCGGCCTCCGCGCTCGCCAAGCGCCACGTCGCCTACGGCGCGGCGGCCGAGCACTATCCCGTGGTCGGCGCGACGCTGCTGTGGACCCTGGAGAAGGGCCTTGGCGAAGCCTGGACGCCCGAGCTGGCAAAGGCCTGGACCGACGCCTACGGCGTGCTGTCCGGCTACATGATGTCCGAGGCCTACGGCGCACAGCCGCAGGCCGCCGAATAGGAGATGTCTCGTGAGTGAACCGCTCGTCATCGTCGGTAACGGTATGGCGGCCGCGCGTCTGGTCGACGAGCTCGCCAAGTCCGCGCTCGGCCGCTACGCGGTCGCCGTCATCGGCGAGGAGCCGCGGCTCGCTTACAATCGCGTGCTGCTCTCATCCGTGCTGGCCGGCGAGACCGGCTCGCACGAGATCGAGCTGCGGCCGGCGGACTGGTGGCGCCATCGCGGCGTCACCGTGCGCTACGGCTATCGCGTCACCGAGATCGATGTCGGCCGCCGCGAGCTCAAGATCGAGGGCGAGGAGAGCATGGAATATTCCAAGCTCGTGCTCGCCACGGGATCGACGCCGCTTCGGCTCAATCTGCCGGGCGCCGACCTCGCCGGCGTGCACACCTTTCGCGACACCCGCGACGTCGACCTCTTGCTGACGCTGGCCGCGGCCAGGAAGCGCGTCGTCGTCGTCGGCGGCGGCCTGCTCGGACTTGAAGCAGCCTACGGCCTCGCCAAGGCGGGGGCGCCGGTGACGCTGCTGCATCTGATGGACCGGTTGATGGAGCGCCAGCTCGATGGGCCGGCTGCCGATCTGCTCAAGACGCTGGTCGAGCGCAAGGGCATCCGCATCCTGCTCAACGCCTCGACCGCCCGCATCCATGGCGATGGACATGTCGAGGCCGTCGAGCTTGCCGATGGCAGCCGTATCGAGGCCGACGCCGTGATCTTCGCTGCCGGCATCAGGCCGAACGTCGCGCTGGCGAAAGAGGCGGGCATCGCCGTCAATCGCGGCGTCGTCGTCAACGACGTCATGCAGACGTCCTCGTCCGACATTTTCGCGCTCGGCGAGTGTGCCGAGCATCGCGGCACCTGCTACGGCCTGGTCGAGCCCGCCTACGAGCAGGCGCGGGTGCTGGCGCGGCACCTGGCCGGCCGGCCCGCCGCCTATCAGGGCAGCGTGGTCTCGACCAATCTGAAGGTGTCAGGCGTCAGCGTGTTCTCCGCCGGCGATTTCATGGGCGGGGAGGGCAGCGAGAGCCTGGTGCTGACCGATCGCAGACGGGGCACCTACAAGAAGCTGGTGATCGCGGACGGCCGGCTCACCGGTGCGGTGCTGATCGGCGATAACGCCGACGCGCTCTGGTATCTCGAGCTGATCCGCAATGGCGACAAGGTGGCGGCGATCCGCACCGACATGATGTTCGGCCGCGCGCTCGCGCGTCCTCCCAGGGCGGCGTGACCGGCCAGCTTGACAAGGCAGTTCGACATGACGGCAATCGATCCCTCGCTCCGCGCCACCAAGACGACCTGTCCCTATTGCGGCGTCGGTTGCGGCGTGCTGGCGACGCCCGACGGCAAGGGTGGCGCGGCGATCGCGGGCGATCCTGATCATCCCGCCAATTTCGGCCGGCTCTGCTCCAAGGGCTCGGCGCTTGGCGAGACCGTCGGACTGGAAAACCGGCTGCTCTATCCGATGATCCGCTGCAAGGGCGTGCTGGAACGCGTCGCCTGGAGCGATGCGCTCGATCACGTCGCCCATCGCATGCAGCACATCGTGGCCCGCGACGGCGCCGACGCGGTCGCGTTCTATCTCTCCGGCCAGCTCCTCACCGAGGACTATTACGTCGCCAACAAGCTGATGAAGGGTTTTGTCGGCACGGCCAACGTCGACACCAATTCGCGGCTCTGCATGTCGTCCTCCGTCGCCGGTCATCGCCGCGCCTTCGGCGCCGACACCGTGCCCGGCTGCTACGAGGATCTCGACCAGGCCGATCTGCTTGTCTTCGTCGGCTCGAATGCGGCCTGGTGCCATCCGGTGCTGTTCCAGCGCATGCTGAAGAACCGGCAGGAGCGGGGGGCGCGGATGATCGTGATCGATCCGCGCCGCACCGACACCGCCGATGACGTCGACCTGTTTCTCGGCCTCAAGCCGGGCACCGACACGGCACTCTTCTCCGGGATGTTCGTCGATCTCGTCGACAACGGCGCGTTGGACACCGATTACGTCGCGAACCACACGTCGGGCTTCGAGGACGCGCTGGCGCGCGCGCGGAGCATCGCCGGCAGCGTCCGCGCGACGGCGCTCGCCACGGGCCTGTGCGAGCAGGACGTCGCCACCTTCTTCAGGATGTTTCGCGAGACGCCGCGCGTCGTTACGCTCTATTCGCAAGGGGTCAACCAGTCGGCGCAGGGCACCGACAAGGTCAACGCGATCCTGAATTGCCATCTCGCGACGGGTCGCATCGGCAAGCCGGGCGCTTCGCCGTTCTCGCTCACCGGCCAACCCAATGCGATGGGCGGCCGCGAGGTCGGCGGCCTCGCCAACATGCTGGCCGCCCATATGGGCTTCACGCCGCCGGACATCGATCGTGTCAGGCGGTTCTGGAAGGCGCCGCGCATCGCCACCCATGAGGGGCTGAAGGCGGTGCAATTGTTCGAGGCCATCAATCGCGGCGAGGTCAAGGCGCTCTGGGTCATGGGCACCAATCCTGCGGTGTCGCTGCCGGATGCGGACTTCGTGCGCGAGGCGTTGAAGAAGCTCGAGCTGTTCGTGGTCTCCGAGAACGTGCTGTCCAACGACACCGTCGAGGCGGGTCCGCACGTGCTACTGCCGGCGCTGGCCTGGGGCGAGAAGTCGGGCACGGTGACCAATTCCGAACGCCGCATCTCGCGCCAGCGCTCGTTCCTGCCGGCGCCGGGCGAGGCTCGCCCCGATTGGTGGATCCTGAGCGAGACCGCAAAGCGTCTCGGCTTCGGCGACAGTTTCAACTACAAATCGGCCGCCGAGATCTTCCGCGAGCACGCCGCGCTCTCGGCATTCGAGAACGAGGGCAGCCGCGATTTCGACATTGGCGCGCTGACCTCGCTGTCCGACGAGGGCTTCGACGCCCTGAAGCCGGTGCAATGGCCGGTGCGCGACGGTGGCGCGCCCGGCGAGCGTTTCTTCGCGAGCGGCGGCTTCTTCACCAATGACGGCAGAGGCCGCTTCGTTGCGCCGGAGGTGCCGTTACTACGCAGCGAGACCGGTCCCTCGCGCCCCCTCAGGCTCAACACCGGACGCATCCGCGATCAGTGGCACACCATGACGCGCACCGGCCTCAGTCAGCGGCTCGGCGCGCATCTGCCCGAGCCGTTCGTCGAGATCCACCCCGATGACGCCAGGAAATACGGCATCGTTCACGACGGCTATGCCCGCATCACCACCGACTACGCACAGTGCATCCTGAAGGTGGTCGTCAGCGAACGACAGCAGCGCGGCGCCTTGTTCGTGCCGATCCACTGGAGCGCGATGAATGCTTCGCACGGCCGCGTCGGGGCGCTGGTGCAGTCGTTCACCGATCCGTTCTCCGGACAGCCGGAATCGAAGGCGACGCCGGCCGCGATCGCGCCTTACGAATTTGTCTTTCGCGGCTTTGCGCTGTCGCGGCAGCAGCTCGACCTTCCATCAAACGTGTTGTGGACCCGCGTCACGGTCGCCGGCGGCTTCGGCTATCTGTTCGCTGACAACGCGGATCTGTCGCGCTGGCCGGCCTGGCTCGACGGCGTCGCCGGCGAGGACGTCGCCGAATATCGCGATTTTGGCGGCGGTATCTATCGCGCCGCCTCCTTCGCTGGTGATCGCATCGAGGCCTGCCTGTTCGTCGGCCCCGGGCATGACGCCGGCGATTGGGAGGTGGTCAAGACTGCTTTTGCGGCCGATCACGTCAGCGACGAGCAGCGCCGTATACTGCTCTCGGGCAAGTCGGCGGAGGGGGCGACCTCGACCGGGCCGATCGTCTGCGCCTGCTTCGGCGTTGGTCGCGGCACCATCTGCGACACGATCGCCGCCGGCGCGCGCACGGCGGCCGAGATCGGTGCCGAGCTCAAGGCCGGCACCAATTGCGGCTCCTGCATCCCCGAGCTGAAGCGTCTGATTGCGGCGACGGATGTGCCGGTGAAAGAAGCCAAGCTCGCCGGCGCGGCGGGGTAGATCTCTCTTCTCAGGACCAAGAGCCGTCTCGTGCCCCGGACGCAGCGCAGCGTCTCTTCGACGGTGCGCTGCAGAGCCGGGGCCCATGTTGCAGCGAGCGCTTGGCTTTTCTGGGTTCCGGCTCTGCGCAGCAGCGTTTCACGCTGCAGCGCGTCCGGGACACGGTGTGGCGTGGAAGTAGGCATGCCGCCCCAATCGACGCGCCTCCGATAGTGCCCTATGCTGCCGCGCGCTCTCCCTCAACAATCACAACAACAAATGATGTACCTGGAAACGCCGCCGCGGCTGATCGAAACCACGCTGTTCTCCGCCATGCCTGACGAGTTCCGCCGCAAGGGGGTGCGGAGCGATTGGGCCGATGCCAACCGGCCACATGTGCCGACCGACAGTTTCATCGAAGGGCCTTCCTTCGACACGGACGGCAATCTCTACATAGTCGATATTCCCTTCGGTCGCATCTTTCGCGTCGCGCCCGACGGGGAATGGTCGCTGGTGATCGAGTACGAGGGATGGCCGAACGGCCTGAAGATCGCCGCCGACGGACGCATTCTGGTTGCCGACTACATGCACGGCATCATGGAGCTCGATGCCAAAGCCGGCCGCGTGACGCCCGTCCTGACCGCGCGCAATTCGGAATCGTTTCGCGGCTGCAACGATCTGCATCTGGCCTCCAACGGCGACATCTATTTCACCGATCAGGGCCAGACCGGCCTGCATGACCCCAGCGGCCGGGTCTATCGGCTGGCGTCGAACGGCCGGCTCGATTGCCTGATCGACACCGGCATCAGTCCCAACGGCCTGGTGCTCGATCCGACCGAAACCGTGCTGTTCGTGGCAATGACGCGCGACAACGCGGTGTGGCGGTTGCCGTTCATGAAGGATGGCAGCGTGTCCAAGGTCGGTCGCTTCTGCTCGCTGTTCGGCACCAGCGGTCCCGATGGCATGACGATGGATGCGAAGGGCCGCTTGTTCGTCGGCCACGCCTCGCTCGGCCACGTTTTCGTGTTCGCCCCTAACGGCGAACTGATCGCGCGGATCAAGTCGTGCGCGGGGCCGAATTGCACCAACGTCGCGATCGGTGGCGCCGGGAAAGACAGGCTCTATATCACGGAGTCGTCGACCGGCAGCATTCTGGTCGCCGACATCAGCGGATTGAACTCCTGAGCTTGGTAACGGTTGGCTGAGCTGAAGAACCACAGCGGAGCGAACATGAACGCAAAACCTTTCGGCCGAACCGGCGCCGACGTTTCCGTCATCGGGCAGGGCACCTGGTATCTCGACCACGGCGACCGCAAACGCGCGATCGCTGCGCTTCAGCGCGGGCTCGATCTCGGCATGACGCATATCGACACCGCCGAGATGTATGGCGATGCGGAGCTCGTCATTGCCGATGCCATCGCGGGACGTCGCGACGAGGTGTTCCTGGTCTCCAAGGTGCTGCCGAGCAACGCCTCGCGCCGCGGGACCATCACTGCCTGCGAGCGCTCGCTGAAGCGGCTCAAGACCGATCGCCTCGACTGCTACCTCCTGCATTGGCGCGGTTCCTATCCGCTGCAGGATACGGTGGCGGCGTTCGAGGAGCTGGTGCAGGCAGGCAAGATCAAGTCCTGGGGCGTTTCCAATTTCGACGCCGACGATCTCGACGAGATTCTCGAAGTCGCCGGCAAAGGCCGGATCGCCTGCAACCAGGTGCTCTATCATCTGAAGGAACGCGCCATCGAGCATGCGGTGATCCCCTGGTGCGAGAGGCACGGCGTCGCGGTGGTCGCCTATTCCCCCTTCGGCCACGATGATTTCCCGGATGCGCGCAGCAAGGGCGGCGCCGTGCTGGCGCGCATCGCAGAGGCGCGTCGCGCGACGCCGCGTCAGGTCGCGCTGAGCTTCCTCACCCGTGCGACTACGGTGTTCGCGATTCCGAAGGCATCATCGGCGGAACATGCCGGCGAGAATGCGGCGGCCGGCAACCTCGTGCTGACGAAGGACGAGATTGCAGCGCTCGATGCGGCGTTTCCGCGCGGGCCGAGGCCGCGCAGCCTGCCCATGCTGTAGTGCACAAACGCCCATTATTAACGGAGCATTGACGCGCGCGGCGGCCCGCGCATATCGGCATCCTGTTTTCGGAAGTTGTGAACACGGCGCATTTGGCGTTTTTTACAACCGTTCCTCGATTCGCATTTGCCCGGGTTCCTGCCGTGACACCGCCGCCCGCCGCAGCCGCAAGGCTCGACACTATTCCCATGCCCGTGCCGGAGAAGAAGCAGAAGGCCCGCCGCGCGCCTGCGCGCGTCGATCATCCCTTCAAGGGCATCGCGCTGGTGTTGCTCTCCACGATCTTCCTGGGCTGCTCCGACGTCACCGCGAAATATCTGTCGACCAGTTTGCCGTCGATCGAGATCACCTGGATCCGCTTCGTCACGTTCGCGCTGCTGTTCACGCCGGTGATGCTGCCGGGCTCGCCGCTGCATGCGATGCGCACCGAGCGGCTCGGCCTGCAGCTGATGCGCGGCGCCGCACTGCTCGGCTCCTCGCTGTTCTTCATCACCGGTCTTGCATTTCTGCCCATCGCGGAGGCCTCAGCGACCGGCTTCGTCTCTCCGCTGTTCGTCACCGCGCTGTCGATCATTTTCCTCAGCGAGAAGGTCGGCATGCGCCGCTGGATCGCGACCGCGATCGGCCTGACGGGCGTCTTGATCATCCTGCGGCCGGGCACGAGCGCGTTTCATGCCGCCGCATTCTTCCCGATCATCTCGGCATTCTGCTGGGCCGCCGCGCTGATCCTGACACGGATGATGAGCGGCCGCGAAGCGGTGCTCACCACCATGGCCTATTCCGCGCTGACCGGCGTTGCGATCCTCAGCGTCATGGTGCCGTTCGTCTGGGTCACGCCGAGCTGGACGGCAATCGGCCTCGGCATCGTGATCGGCGTTGCCTCGACCGTCGGCCAGTGGATCATCGTGCTGGCCTATCGCTACGGCGATGCCTCGGTGCTGGCGCCGTTCTCCTACACGCAGCTGCTCTGGGTCAGCATTTTGGGCTTCTTCATCTTCGGCGAGGTCCCTGACGTCTGGACCGTCGTCGGCGCCGCCTTCATCGTCGCCAGCGGCCTCTACATCGCCCATCGCGAGCGGGTCCGGCGCGCCCAGCTGCTGGTCTTGGAAGAGCGTTCCCCGAACCCCTGACGCAAGTTCGCAGCTTCCGCTTCGTGCTATCAATGGCGCCAACGAAAACGGGAGGAGCCGGATGCGCGCGGCGATTTTCAGGAACGGTGAGATTGTCGTTGGGGAGATGGCCGAGCCCAGGCCCGGCGTCGGCCAGGTGCTGGTCAAGACGCTCGCCTGCGGCATCTGCGGCTCCGACCTGCACGCGCGCCAGCACGCCCATCGCTTGGCGGAGATGGCGCAAAAGACCGGCCGCAAGCCGATGGACGTCTCCCGCGACGTCGTGTTCGGCCACGAGTTCTGCTGCGAGATCGTCGACTACGGAGCCGGCACCGCACGCAAGCTGAAGCCGGGCACGCGCGTCTGCTCGCTGCCGGCGCTGCTGACGCCTGGGGGGATCGAAGGCATCGGCTATTCCAACGACAATATCGGCGGCTATGCCGAGGCGATGCTGCTCAGCGAAGCGCTGCTGCTCGAAGTGCCCAATGGTCTGGCGCCGGAACATGCCGCGCTGACCGAGCCGCTTGCCGTCGGCGTCCACGCCGTGGCGAAAGCCAATATCCGTGGCGGCGAGGTGCCGCTGGTGATCGGCTGCGGCCCGGTCGGACTTGCGGTGATCGCCGCCCTGAAGCTGAGGGGACTGCATCCCATCGTCGCCGCCGATTATTCGCCGGCGCGGCGCACGCTCGCAGCCAGGCTCGGCGCCGATGTCGTCGTCGATCCCAGGGCATCGCAGCCCTATGCGACCTGGGCCGAGCACGCCCAGATGTCGGACGCGGAGAAGGCGGCACGGCCGCCGTTCCAGGCCATGCTGCCGGCGCTGAAGCCCGCGATCATCTTCGAATGTGTCGGCGTGCCCGGCCTGCTCCAGCAGGTGTTCGAGGGCGCGCCGCGCGATGCCAGGATCGTCGTGGTCGGCGTCTGCATGGAGAGCGACAGAAACGAGCCGATGCTCGGCATCATGAAGGAGCTGAACGTCCAATACGTGCTCGGCTACACGCCGGAGGAGTTCGCAAGCTCACTGCGCCTGATCGCCGAAGGGCAGGTCGACGCCGCCGCCATGGTGACGGCCGAGGTCGGCCTCGATGGCGTCGCAAAGGCGTTCGCCGACCTTGCCAATCCCGAAGCGCACACCAAGATCATCGTTCAGCCGTGGCGGTAGTGGTCTCAATATTTCGCCGGCACATACATCTCCGACGGGACCGGGCCACGCTGATAGTCGGGATTGCGCACGCGCGGGGGCAGCGTCACCGGAGCTCGCACGACCTCCTGGTACGGGATCTGAGTCAATAGATGTGCGATGCAGTTGAGCCGGGCGCGCTTCTTGTCCACGGCATCGACGATCCACCACGGGCTGTCCGGCAGATGCGTGTGTTCCAGCATCGTCTCCTTGGCCTTCGTGTACGCCTCCCAGCGACTGCGTGACTCGACGTCCATCGGGCTCAGCTTCCACTGCTTCAGGGGATCCTTGATGCGCATGGTGAAGCGGAACTGCTGCTCGTCGTCGGTGATCGAGAACCAGTACTTGACCAGGATGATGCCGGAGCGGATCAGCATGCGCTCGAACTCCGGCACTGTCTTGAAGAACTCCTGATATTCGTCCTCCGAGCAGAAGCCCATCACGCGTTCGACGCCGGCGCGGTTGTACCAGCTACGGTCGAACAGCACGATCTCGCCGCCGGCCGGCAGGTGCGCGACGTAGCGCTGGAAATACCATTGCGTGCGCTCGCGCTCGTTCGGCGCCGGAAGCGCCGCGACGCGGCAGATGCGGGGATTGAGGCGCTGGGTGATGCGCTTGATCACACCGCCCTTGCCGGCGGCATCGCGGCCCTCGAACAGCACCACGACCTTCTTCCGCTCGCTCTGCACCCAGTCCTGGAGCTTGATCAACTCGCCCTGGAGGCGAAGCAGCTCCCGGAAATAGAGCCTGCGATCGACCGCCGGTTTCAGCGTTCCGGTCTCGTCGAGGAGCTCATCGAGACGGGCATCATCCAGCTCCATCTCCAGTTCCTCGTCGAGATCGTCGGCCATTTCCTGGATGATGCGGGCGCGCTTGGAGATCTCGGATTTGCGATCGGCTGCGGTCATGGGTGCTTCTCTCGGCTCGAATACCAGTCACAACGACCATCGGCGGCGTTTGTTGCGGCCATGTGACAACGTGCGACCCCGCTGATGCAGCTCACACCGGCAGCGCGATCGAATATTTCACCTGGCTCAGCGCAAAGCTCGATTCGATCGAGGCGATGCCATCGAGACGGGTCAGCTTGGTCTTCAGGAAGGTCTCGTAGGAGGCGAGGTCGGCGGCGACGACGCGCAGGAGATAGTCGCGATTGCCGGTCATCAGATAGCATTCCAGCACCTCGTCCCATTTCGAGATCGCGCGGGCGAAACGGTTGAGGTCCTCCTCCTTCTGCCGCGCCAGCTTGATCGAGATGAAGACGCTGACGTGCAGGCCCAGCGCCTTCTGGTCCACGGTCGCGACATAGCGCGAAATGACGCCGCGCTCCTCCAGCAGCCTGACCCGGCGATGGCAGGGCGAGACGGAGAGACCGACCCTGTCGGCGAGTTCCTGCATGGTCATGCGGCTGTCTGCCTGCAGCAGGGCGAGAATCTTGCGGTCGATGGTGTCGAGGTCTGGCATTGGGATGAAACCTGCATTTCTGGCGGTAGTGTGGGAAATTATCCCAATTTGGCCAGATTTACCGCAAGAAATTGAGATATTTGGCGACCCCCGCAGGGGTATGATCGGCGGATCAGATTCCGGAGCATCGCCATGCCCGTCGATTCCGCCCGTCTGGACACATTGACCGCCCTCAGCCGCAAGGCGCTGTGGTTGTCGTCCTGGACCATCCACCATGCCAACCACATCCGCGCCAATGCGGACGGCCTCAAGGTCGGCGGGCACCAGGCCTCCTCGGCCTCGCTCGCGACCATCATGTCGGCGCTGTACTTCCACGTGCTGCGCCCGGAGGATCGCGTCGCGGTGAAGCCGCATGCGAGCCCGGTGTTCCACGCCATCCAGTACCTGTTCGGCCGGCAGAGCCGCGAGAAGCTGGAGAATTTCCGCGGCTTCAAGGGCGCGCAGTCCTATCCCTCGCGCACCAAGGACGTCGACGACGTCGATTTCTCCACCGGCTCGGTCGGCCTCGGCGTCGCCCAGACGCTGTTCTCTTCGCTGGTGCAGGACTACGTCAAGGCGCACGGCTGGATGAAGGATCGCCGCGAAGGTCGCATGATTGCTCTGGTCGGCGACGCCGAGATGGACGAGGGCAATATCTGGGAGGCGTTGGCCGAAGGCTGGAAGCACGGACTGCGCAACACCTGGTGGGTGGTCGACTATAACCGCCAGTCGCTCGATGCCGTCGTGCGCGAGGGGCTGTGGGAAAAGTTCGAGACCATGTTCCGCAACTTCGGCTGGGACGTGGTGATCGTGAAATACGGCCGCCTGATGCGCGAGGCCTTTGCCGAGCCCGGCGGCGAAGCCTTGAAGCGCTGGATCGACTATTGCCCGAACGCGCTCTATGCGGCGCTGTGCTTCCAGGGCGGCGCGGCCTTCCGCAAGCATCTGCATGACGAGATCGGCGACCAGGGCCAGATCACCAAGCTGATCGACAAGCGCAGCGACGACGAGCTCTTGGCACTAATGTCGAATCTCGGCGGCCACGACATGGCGAGCATGCTGGAGGCATTCGACTCCATCGATCACGATCGCCCGGTCTGCTTCATCGCCTACACCATCAAGGGCGTCGGCCTGCCGTTCCAGGGCCACAAGGACAACCATGCCGGCCTGATGACTGTTACGCAGATGGAGAAATATCGCGACAGCCAGAACATCCGGCCCGGCCATGAATGGGACAAGTACGAGGGTC
This sequence comes from Bradyrhizobium sp. WBOS08, assembly GCF_024585125.1. Taxonomy (NCBI): domain Bacteria; kingdom Pseudomonadati; phylum Pseudomonadota; class Alphaproteobacteria; order Hyphomicrobiales; family Nitrobacteraceae; genus Bradyrhizobium; species Bradyrhizobium sp. WBOS08. The sequence goes on from NZ_CP028988.1 coordinate 4,561,795, forward strand.
TGTCGCAATCCGCCGCCGAGCTTGACGCATTCCTCGCACGCGTGCCCTTCAACCAGGACGGCCGCCGCCTGAGCGCACCTGTGATCGAGGTGCCCGCCCAGCTCGCGTTCAAGCCATCGCCGCAGATGTCGACCCAGCAGGGCTTTGGGCTCGTGCTCAACGAGATCGCGCGCAGCGACAGCGAACTGGCCAGGCGCATCGTCACGACCTCGCCCGACGTCACCGTCTCGACCAATCTCGGCCCCTGGGTGAACCGCCGCGGCCTGTTCGCCAGCGCCGAGAAGGCCGACTTATTCCGCAGCGAGAAAATTCCCTCCACCTACAATTGGGACGCCTCGCCCAAGGGCCAGCATCTGGAGCTCGGCATCGCCGAGATGAACCTTTTCATCATGCTCTCGGCGCTCGGCCTGTCGCACCAGATCAACGGCGAGCGGCTCTTGCCGGTCGGCACGCTCTACGATCCCTTCATCGAGCGCGGGCTCGATGCGCTGAACTACGCCTGCTACCAGGATGCCCGCTTCATGGTGGCGGCGACGCCGTCGGGCATCACGCTCGCGCCCGAGGGCGGCGCACATCAGTCGATCGCGACGCCCTTGATCGGAATGGCGCAGGATGGGCTCGCCTCGTTCGAGCCGGCCTTCGTCGACGAGCTCGCCGTGATCATGGGGTGGGGTTTCCAGCACATGCAGCGCGAGCCGGGCGAGGGTGGCTCGGTCTATTTGCGGTTATCGACGCGCAGCATCGAGCAGGCGCAGCGGATCATGACACCGGAGCTGCAGCAGGGCATCACCGACGGCGCGTACTGGCTGCGCAAGCCGGGCCCGAATGCCGAAGTCGTGATCGCCTATACCGGCGCGGTCGCGCCCGAGGCGATCGAGGCCACCGGTTTCGTCGGCGAGAGCCGCCGCGACGTCGGCCTGCTCGCGATCACCTCGGCCGACCGGCTGCACGCTGGATGGACCGCCGCGCGGAAATTGCGCCGCGACCGCCGCGGCGTGCAGCATCTCAGCCACGTCGAGAAGCTGCTGGCGCCGCTGCCGCGCGACTGCGGCATCGTGACCGTGATCGACGGCCACCCGTCCGCGCTCGGCTGGCTCGGCGGCATCCGCGGCCACCGCGTCGAGGCGCTCGGTGTCGAGCAGTTCGGCCAGACCGGCAGCATCGCGGACCTCTATCGGCACTACGGCATCGACGCCAACGCCATCATCGATGCGGCCGAAAGCCTCACCGTGGGCGCGCCGGTGCTGCACCGGAAGATGGCGGTGTAGTCGGGGTAACCATGCGCATGGGCCCCGGCTCTGCAGCGCATTACTGAAGAAGTGCTGCGCTGCGTCCAGGGCACGAGACTGTCTGGGCTCGTTACAATCTCGTGTCCCGGACGCGGCGCGACATGAAATGTCGCGACGTCGAGCCGGGACCCAGAGCCGCTTGCCTCGCTTCAAATCGCGTCCCATATTCCGCGCGTCCGCCGCAACGCTGGCCCGCATACGGCGGGTTCAATTGCCGGCGCTTTCGTGCAAGGATGCCGGCCGAAACGCCCCCTCCAAGCCCCCAAGAAGAGGTTAACGATGGTCAATCGCATGCAATTCTACATCGACGGCGCCTGGGTCGATCCGGTCGTCAAGAAGTCCACCGCCGTGGTCAATCCCGCGACGGAAGAGGCGATGTACGAGGTTGCGCTGGGCTCCAAGGCCGACGTGGACAAGGCGGTTGCCGCCGCCAAGCGCGCCTTCGCGACCTTCTCCCAGACCAGCCGCGATGAGCGCGTCGCGCTGCTCAGCAAGGTCATCGAGGTCTACAAAGGCCGCCTCAAGGAGATCGGCGCCGCCGTCTCCGACGAGATGGGCGCGCCGCTGCCGATGGCGGAGAAGCTGCAGGCCGGCGCCGGCCTCGGCCATCTCATGACCACGCTCGACGTGCTCAAGAACTATCATTTCGAGGAGCCGGTCGGCACCGCCATGGTGCTGCGCGAGCCGATCGGCGTGGTCGGCATGATCACGCCCTGGAACTGGCCGCTGAACCAGATCGCCTGCAAGGTCGCGCCCGCGCTCGCCGCCGGCTGCACCATGATCCTCAAGCCGTCGGAGTTCACGCCGACCTCGGCGCTGATCTTCGCGGAAATCCTGCATGAGGCCGGCGTGCCCAAGGGCGTGTTCAACCTCGTCAACGGCCTCGGCCCCGAGGTCGGCGCCGCCATGAGCGAGCATCCCGATATCGACATGATCTCGTTCACCGGCTCGACCCGTGCCGGCATCGACGTGGCCAAGCGCGCCGCGCCCACCGTGAAGCGCGTCAGCCAGGAGCTCGGCGGCAAGTCGCCGAACGTCATCCTCGAAGGTGCCGACCTCACCAAGGCGGTGACCGGCGGCGTGATGCACATGTTCAACAATTCCGGCCAGTCCTGCAACGCGCCCTCGCGCATGATCGTGCCGCTGTCGAAGATGAAGGAAGTCGCCGCGATCGCGAAGGCCGCCGCCGACAAGACCAAGGCGGGCGATCCGCGCGCCGAAGGCACCACCATTGGCCCGGTCGTCAACCGCGGTCAGTGGGACAAGATCCAGGGCTTGATCAAGAAGGGCATCGACGAGGGCGCAACGCTCGTCGCCGGCGGCCCGGGCCTGCCCGAAGGCGTCAACAAGGGCTTCTATGTCCGTCCGACCATCTTCGCCGACGTCACGCCCGACATGACGATCGCGCGCGAAGAGATCTTCGGACCGGTGCTGACCATCATCGGCGCCAAGGACGAAGCCGACGCGGTCAAGATCGCCAACGACACGCCCTATGGTCTCGCCGGCTACGTCTACGGCCCGTCGGTCGAGGACGCCAAGCGCGTCGGCCGCCAGATCCGCGCCGGCAACGTCAATCTTCAGGGCGTGCCCAACGACCGCACCGCGCCGTTCGGCGGCTACAAGCAGTCCGGCAACGGCCGCGAGTGGGGCAAGTTCGGCCTCGAGGATTTCCTCGAAGTGAAGGCCGTCGCCGGCTTCAACGCGGCGTAAGTTCGAGCGGTTGGAAAGAAGGACGCCGGAGCGGGAGGCCGCTCCGGCGTTTTTGTTTTGCGGAGTTCGTAGGGTGGATTAGCGAAGCGTAATCCACCATGTATGTCGCCGTGGAGACCAAAGAGGTGGGTTACGCCTTCGGCTAACCCACCCTACGATTTCGAACTATCCCCCCACCGCGCCCTGCGTGTTCACGTACAGCGCGTAGATCGACTGGCTCGCCGCCATGAACAGGCGGTTGCGCTTGAGGCCGCCGAAGCAGACGTTGGCGCAGCGTTCGGGCAGTGCGATGCGGCCGATCATGACGCCGTCGGGCGCGAACACCACGACGCCGTCGAGCTCGGGATCGCCCATGCCCCAGCCGCACCAGAGATTGCCGTCGATGTCGCAGCGCATGCCGTCGGGCGTGCCCGGGCCGGCATCGATGTGAACGCGCTTGTTCGAGATCGCAGTGCCGTCGGCTGAAACGTCATAGGCGAGGATCTTCCGGTTCGGCACGCCGCGGGATTCCACGACGTAGAGGATTGTCTCGTCCGGCGAGAAGCACAGCCCGTTCGGCCCGAGCACGCCCTCGGCCACGATGGTCGCCTTGCCGGTTGCCGGATCGAACCGATAGACGTTTGGCTCGATCTCGGGCTCGGCCTTGTAGCCCTCGTAATTGCCGAGCAGGCCGAAGGTCGGGTCGGTGAACCAGATCGAGCCGTCCGATTTGACGACGACGTCGTTCGGCGAGTTCAGCCGCTTGCCGTCGAATTGATCCATCAGCACCGTGATGCTGCCGTCGTATTCGGTGCGCACCACGCGCCGTCCGCCGTGCTCGCAGGTGACGAGCCGGCCCTGGCGATCGCGCGTGTTGCCGTTGGCGAAGTTCGAGGGCTTGCGGAATACGCTGACGGCGCCGGTCTCCTCCTCCCATTTGATGATGCGCTGGTTCGGGATGTCGCTGCAGAGGAGATAGCGCCCGTCGCCGAACCACACCGGTCCTTCGGCCCAGCGCAGGCCGGTCGTGACCCGCTCCACCGCCGACAGTTTCAGCCAGTATTTTTCGAAGCGGGGATCGAGCGCGTGGATGGCCGGATCGGGATAGTAGCTCGCCGGCCGCCAGCCCGGCCGTTCCTGGGGGTGGGACGATGCCTCATTCATGTCGGTTCTCTCGTTTCGTTCCCTCTGGACAATCCTGCTATCATTGGAGACACCTGACCGCAATTCGGACACCACAGGCGAGGAAGACATGCCGCGTATTTTGATGACGGGAGCTTCAGGCGGAATCGGCACCAGCCTGCGAAAACTGCTGCCGCCGATCTATCCGGATCTGCTGCTCTCCGACATCAAGCCGCCCGCGGATCTCGGTGCGAACGAGAAGTTCAAGGCGGCGGACCTTGCCGATCTCGCGCAATGCGAGGCGATCTGCGAGGGCGTCGACGGCATCCTCCATTTCGGCGGCTATTCAGTCGAAGGCAGCTGGGACCAGATCCTCCAGGCCAACATCATCGGCGGCTACAATCTGTTCGAGGCGGCCTACCGCAAGGGCGTCAAGCGCGTGGTGTTCGCCTCGTCGAACCACGCCGTCGGCTTCTATCCGCGCCACCACAGGATCGGCACCGACGTCACTGCGCGTCCCGATAGCCGCTACGGCGTCAGCAAGGTGTTCGGCGAGGCCGTCGGCGCGCTCTATGCCGACAAGCACGGGATGAAGGTGACGTGCCTGCGCATCGGCAATTTCGGCGACATGCCGCTCGACCAGCGCCGGCTCTCGATCTGGCTCAAGCCCGACGACCTCGTGCAGCTCTGCCGCATCGGGCTCGAGCATCCCGACATCCATTTCGAGGTCTTCTACGGCGCTTCCTTCAACGAGCGCGCCTGGTGGGATAACCACCGCGCCTACGAACTCGGCTACCGTCCGACCGGCCGCGCCGAAGACTTCCGCGAGCACGCCATGGCGGAGCAGGCCAAGCTCAAGCCGGATCCGGTCGGCGATTACTTCCAGGGCGGCGCGTTCTGCAGCATGGAGTTCGATGCTGACCCGGGCCGGATCATCGATTGGACGAAACGGTAGAGAAGCGCGCTCGACATGGTTTTGAGCGGCCGAAGCCCTGCTCGGCCGCTCAAACCCCATGCTCGCGCCGGATCAGAACAGGCCCGGAATCAACATCGCGACCTTCTCCCTGTAGTGCCGGTACTGATCTCCGAACAGGGTGACCAGGTCGCGCTCCTCCAACCAGATGCCGACGAAGATGTAGACCGTCGTCACCGTCGCGAACAGCAGGTGGCCGAGTGTCATGGTGGGTGTCGACCAGAACGCGATGATGAAGCCGAGATAGATGGGATGCCGGATCAGGCGATAGAGGCCCGGCGTCTTGAACTTCATTGGCTCGGCGAGCCGACCTGCAAAGTGGCTGACGACTTGGGTCAGTCCGAACAGTTCGAAATGGCTGATCAGGAACGTGCTGTACAGTACGATGAGCCAGCCGGCGAAGCTGCCAGCGACAGCGGCGTGTACGGCAATCGGCGTCTCGAATGCCCAAACGATGGACGTGATCGGCCGCCACTGCCAGAACAGCAGGAGCAGGCTCAGGCTTGCCAGCAGCACGTAGGTGCTGCGTTCGAGCGCGGGTGAAGCAAACGCGGCGAACAACTTCTTGAAGCCATGGCGAGCCATGCCGCTGTGTTGGACGGCAAACAGGGACATCAGCGCGAGGTTAATCAATAGGGCCTGTGCGGTCGAGCCGGCCACACCGCTGTCGATCGTCTTCGGCACGATGAGCTGCGAAATGAAGCCGACAGCGTAGAGAAAAGTCCCGAAGAAGATGAGATACGCGAGGACGCCGTAGCCGAGCACGAAGCTTCGTGCCGCGAGCGAACTTGCCGACTGAGCGGGTCCGTTATGCATGGTGATGGACATGATGGAGTTTCCAGTTTCGCGGAGGGGATGGAATGGCTGATTTAGTGGCGTGCCACTGTTGCCTTCATCACATTGCAAAGGGGGGCGGGAGCGTCGGAGCCTTGCATCTGCCGAGGCGTTTCTGGACCGCTGCGCCGCTCGCGCCTTCGGCATGAGGATCGTCGAACGTCGTTGCGGCCGAAGCCAGAACAATCGACAGCGTGACGGCCCCGAACGTCACGATCGCCAACGCGGCGGTTCTGGTTTTGAAGTTTCCCTGTTTGAGATGCCTGAATTTGGAGGACTTGGCTTCAGGAGCGTCGGATTGGAGGAAAGATTTCATGACTACTTCCTTGAATTGAAACTGTTGCTGGGACTTGCAGATCCCTTGATGGTGAAGCGCGTCTCGACCCGTTCTACCGCTTGCGTGCGGGGCGTGGCCCGGATGGGAAACCCTTCGCGAACTGCATTGCGGCCTTCTCGCGGTTCGCCAGCATGCTGGCGACAGACTGATTGATCAGTCGACGCAGCCGCAGCAGGATGCCGGCGAGATATCGCTGCGAGGGGCTCAGTGCGGGCGGCGCCTGAGACTGAATGGACATTTCCTTTCCTTTCACGGAATCGAGTACGATGACGGCGCCCGCCGCTGATCCGCTATTCGGCGGCTGCTGTCTGCGGTGCGGGGTCGTTGCGGACGACCACCGTCGTGGCGACCTTGTAGAATTCCTCGCCCGGTATGCCGACGCGCCGTGCATGCTCGCGGATCGACTCCCCATCGGTGGCTTCATAGATGCAGAAGGTACCGATGCGGCCGTCGGCCTCATGGACCACATAGCTGCGAATCCAGCGAACGCGGTCGGACATCTGCTCGTTGCCGATCCGCGCGGACTTCGCGCCCGCGGCTTCCAGTTCGCTCAGATTTGCCCAGGCGCTTGGGCGGCGAATGACATAGAGTTCCATAAGACGTCTCCTCGGGGTTGATGCCGCCGGTCGGTTGGTCGTGACCGATGGCCGTGAGGAGCTATAGGCGCCGCCGGCGCTGATCGTCCTTACCGGCGCCTGATCATTGCCTGATCCTTGTCTGAACCTTTTCCGTCTCTCCCAGACACACCGATATGACCCTCAGGTTTGGACCCTTCGAGCTCGACGAAGCGGGCCGCGCGCTTCTTCACGCGCAGCGGGAAGTCGCGTTACAGCCCCGCGTGTTCGATCTGCTGGTCTACCTGACTCGTAACCGGGACCGAGTCGTCACCAAGGAAGAGCTGCTCGATACCCTCTGGCCTGACGTAACGGTCACCGACAATTCCCTGCAACGGGCAGTGAGCATGCTGCGTGGCGTGCTCCGCAAAGGTGGGATGGATGGCGTCATCCGGAACATGCCGGGCAGGGGATATCGTTTCTGCATCGACGGCGTATCGGAGCTGCAGGTTGCTGCTCCCGGGACGATCGAAGAGCAAGCCCCGGACCTGCGGGTGCAAGCACAGCGCGCCGTTGCCGCGCAGGCCTGGGACAAAGCCGCAGCGCTGTTCGAGGCGGCCGATACTGTCCAACTGCTCGAAGGCACCGACTTGCGCCAATGGGCGCTGGCCTTGCAGTGCACCGGCAGGGCCGACGCGGCTCTGCCTCTCTTGGCCCGTGCAGTTGCCGTCCACACCAGGGCCGGCAACGTGCCGCTCGCCGTCACCGACGCCGTCACGCTCTCCGGTTTGCATTTCGAGCGCGGCCAGGCGGCGATTGCCAAGGGCTGGCTGGCTCAAGCGGAGGATTGGGCCTGCGAGATCGAGGATCCCGCCACGACTGCGTTAATTCTCTGGATGAAGTCGAAGGTCGCCGCGTTCGACGGCGAGCCTGAACAGGCGCTTTCGCTTGCCGACATCGCCTACAGCACGGTCCGCCACAAGGACGCTGTTGGCATCGAGGCGCTCAGTCTTGCTTATCGCGGATTCTACCGGCTGTGTCTGGGCGATACACGCGCAGGACTGGCGGACCAGGACCTCGCCGCTGCGATGGCGCTCTCCAGCGGAGATATCGATCCCATTGTCGGAGGCATCCTCTACTGCAACATCCTGTGGGCGGCGCGGATGTTCGGAGATTGGGCGAGGGCCGACCAGTGGACGCTGGGCTATCAGAAATACTGCACCGAGAGCGGGATGGAATTGACCGGTTCCTGCCAGCTTCATCGGTCCGAGGTTCTCGGCGTCAGGGGCTCGCTCGGCGAAGCCTTGTCCCGCATTCAGGACTCGCTGGCACGGCTCACAGGCGATGCACCTTGGGCGATCGGCGACGCCAACCGCGTGCTTGGCGACGTTCACGCGGCGATCGGTAACGACGACGACGCGCTCGAAGCCTATGAGAAGGCTTACGCGCGCGGCTGGTGCCCGGAACCGGGCCGCGCCATGCTGCTGCTGGAACGTGGCGAGGCTGAAGCCGCCTACGCCAGTCTCGAACGTAGTTTGATCGGAAAGACCTGGTGGACCCTGCAACGGCGGGGAATTCTGTTCGCGCACCTGGCGCTTGCCGCCGCGCACACGGGCCGTCGTGAGCAGGCATCGGCGCTGATCGAGGAACTCTCCGGAAGTCCCGACAGGTGGCCGATGCCGTCGATCCGGGCATTGACGAACGAGGCGCAATCGGTCCTCGCCCATGCGCGCGACGATTACGACTCTGCGCTGCGGCATCTTCATCTGGCCCGGCAGCTATGGTCGAGTGTCGACGGGCGAGTGCAGGCCGTCAGGCTGAGGCTCCGCATCGCGAAGCTGCAATTGGCGCATGATGACGTTCGAGGCGCTTCGGCGGAAATTCACGCAGCTCAGCTTCTGGCCGGCGAACTCGGCTCGCGGAAATACGGGGCCGAATGCGCGGCTTTGCGGCGCGAGGCTGATATCCGAAGGAGCGGACGCGCTGCCTAGCGACCGTCCACGCCGTTCGTGCGGCTGTCATCAGAAATGCAGGTTGAGACGCAACAGCGCTTGGTGCCGTTCGAACTGCTCCAGGTTGAGGCTGCGATTGTCGCCGATCGCCTTGCCGGCAACCTGCATCTGCCAGGTGCCGGAGATGCCGACCTCGTTCGAGATGTTGTAGGAGAAGGTCGGGCCAGCAAAGACGGCATCTCCCAAAAAGCGGTCGAGGCCGGCGCCGTCATAGGCCCGTGCGTAGCGTACGCCGAGGCCGAGCACGAGGTCGGGCTGCAGTGCGTACGAGATCGCGGTCTGCAACTGCATCTCGGAATCGTGTCGCCAGAGATTGGTCGAGATCTCGCGCGTTCCGCCGGTCCCGTACCAGACGTTGAAGGCCGCAAACAGCCTGTCCTTGATCAGCTCGCGATCGAACAGCGCGGCAAACTCCGCGCCATATTGTGCGATATGCATGCCGCTGGCGTCGTCGATCCGGCTCCAGCCGGGCTGCGCGTGGAGGGTCAGCCCGAACGGCGCGACGGTGCGGTCGACCAGCTTGTAGCGCAGCTCGAGCGCTCCACCGCTGAAAGCGATGTCCCGATGATCGGCAAGTCCCGGCACGCCCTTGATGTGCTGCCCGCTCAGCGAAAATCCGGGTGCGATCCGGAAGTTATCCGACACCGTGTATTTGACCTGATTGAGATTGGCCCAGGCTGCGTAAGTGCCTGAACGTTTTCCGAACGCGCCGACATTCTCGAACTCGATCTCGATATCGCCGGTCTTGCCGATATCGGAGCCCATGCTGAAGCCGAAGATGTGCTCGGTGTCGATCTCCGCGTGGGCCGACGGCAACCCGCCCGCAAGCTTGTTGGCGCCGAGGCCAGGCGCGGAGCCGGGCCACGGAGCCGCATATGCGAGGCCGCGTGCGCCCTCATCAGCGGAGGCGGAGACACAACTCGCCAGATGACCGACGATGGTCGCCGCCGCCAATGCGCCCGGGAAGCTCGATCTTCTCACCACGACAATCCACCAACCTACGCAAACCAAGGGACCGATCGACGCAGGGGCTCTGGGTTCGCTCGCAAGCCCCCTGCGATTGCAAGTCATTCGCAAAAGGATCCCATAGAATAACTAGGAATGCAACTACTTGCTAATCGTTCTTAGTTGCGTTCGAGGCCAGACCCGCGTCGAGGGCTGAAGAGCAAGGAAGTCTGGTGTGGCGCGCGGGTGCTGGTGGGTCCCCGAGGTTCGGCTGCGTGCGCGCTGGAGTTCCACCGAACCGCGCCGGGAAGCTGGAAACCTGGTAGCACTCCGCGCTGGTTGGGGGGCATCGAGATCGGCAAATCCGATGCAGGATCACCTTGCAGTTGAAACGGCCACGGTCCGTGAGATGCTCGCCTGCTGGAGGGCGCCGGCCACCAGCTCTCAGGCCTGCAACCCGGCTTATTGACAATCAGGGGGCCGGCCTTACCACGACTTCAAAGCTGAAGGAGCGACCTGATGACGAGTGGCTTGCGCAAGGGTTTGACGAGCTATGGCGATGCCGGCTTCTCGCTGTTCCTGCGCAAGGCGTTCATCAAGGCCATGGGATATTCCGACGACGCGCTGGAGCGCCCGATCGTCGGCATCACCAACACCTATAGCGACTACAATCCCTGCCACGGCAACGTCCCGCAGATCATCGAAGCCGCCAAGCGCGGTGTGATGCTGTCCGGTGCGATGCCGTTCGTGTTTCCGACGATCTCGATCGCCGAGAGCTTTGCGCATCCGACCTCGATGTATCTGCGTAACCTGATGGCGATGGACACGGAAGAAATGATCCGCGCCCAGCCGATGGATTCGGTGATCGTGATCGGCGGCTGCGACAAGACGCTGCCGGCGCAGGTGATGGCGGCGATCAGCGCCGACTTGCCGACCGTGGTGATTCCGGTCGGCCCCATGGTGGTCGGCCATCACAGGGGCGAGGTGCTGGGCGCCTGCACCGATTGCCGCCGTCTCTGGGCGAAATATCGTGCCGGCGAGATGGACGATTCCGAGATCGAGGCGGTGAACGGGCGTCTGGCGCCGTCGGTCGGCACCTGCATGGTGATGGGCACGGCCTCGACCATGGCCTGCATGATCGAAGCGATGGGCCTGTCGCTGCCGATGAGCGCGACGATTCCGGCGCCGCATGCCGAGCGCTTCCGTCTCGCAGAGGCGAGCGGGCGGGTGGCCGCCGAGATGGCGAAGACGAAGGGGCCGAAGCCGAGCGAGCTGCTGACGCCGGCCTCGTTCAGGAATGCGCAGGTGGTGCTGCAGGCGATCGGCGGCTCGACCAACGGCCTGATCCATCTGACGGCGATGGCGCATCGTTCGCCGCACCGGCTCGACCTCGAAGCGTTCGACCGGATCGGCCGCGAGGTGCCGGTGCTGGTCGATCTCAAGCCGTCCGGCGAGCATTATATGGAGCATTTCCATCACGCCGGCGGCGTGCCGAAGCTGCTGGCGCAGCTCGGCGACCTCGTCGATCTCGATGCCAGGACGATCTCCGGCCAGACGCTGCGCGATGTCGTGGCGCATGCGGAAGACGTGCCCGGGCAGGACGCGATCCGTTCGCGCGACAATCCGATCAAGAAGGAGGGCGGCCTCGCCGTGCTGCACGGCAATCTCGCGCCGCGCGGCGCGGTGATCAAGCAATCGGCGGCGAGCCCGAAGCTGCTCAAGCATACCGGGCGCGCGGTAGTATTCGAATCCGTCGAGGACATGACCTTGCGGGTCGACGATCCCGATCTCGATGTCACCGCCGATGACGTGCTGGTGCTGCGCAATGCCGGCCCGAAGGGGGCGCCGGGCATGCCCGAGGCCGGCTATCTGCCGATCCCGAAGAAGCTGGCGCGCGGTGGCACCAAGGACATGGTGCGCATCTCGGATGCGCGCATGAGCGGCACGGCGTTCGGCACCATCGTTCTGCACATCACCCCGGAATCCGCCGTGGGCGGTCCGCTCGCCCTGGTGCAGAACGGCGACATGATCAGCCTCGACGTGGCCAAGCGCAGCATCGAGCTGCTGGTCGATGCGGCCGAGCTCGAGCGCCGCCGCGCCGCGCTGAAGCCGATTGCTGCGCCGGAGGAAGCACGCCGCGGCTACGCCTGGCTGTTCAACGAGACCATCATGCAGGCCGACGAGGGCTGCGATTTCGACTTCATGCAGAGGACCGGCCCCGTGAAGGGTTGAGCGGGCGCGGCGCTATTTGCCCTTGCTGGTGAACTTCTTCACGGCGGTGCGGAAGTCCTCGGTGTTCATCGCCATGATGATCTTGTGCTCCTCGGCATCGAGCTGCTGCTTCACCGGCGTGGTCGCGGCCTGATAGACCAGCTGCTTGGTGCCTGATATCGCCGCCGGCGGGTTCTGCGCCAGACGCTCGGCGAGCTGTCGCGTCGCCGCCTTCAGCTCCGCGGCGGCAACGACCTTGGCGACCAGGCCCCATTCATGGGCCTGCTGCGCGGTGAAATTGTCCTCGGACAGGAAGATCTGCAGCGCCCGCCGCGAGCCGACCGTGCCGACGATGCCGACCGTGGAGCCGCCGTCCGGCGACACGCCGATCTTGGCATAGGCTGGCGTGAACTTGGTGTCGTCGGCGGCGATGCAGAGATCGGTGACGAAGGCGAGGCCCATGCCGGCACCGGCGGCCGAGCCGTGGACGCTCGACAGCGAGATCTTCGGCATGCGCCTGACGATCTCGATGAAGGCATGATAGTGCTTCAGGAGCTCGCCGACGACCGGCGTCACGGTGCCGGCCTCGGCGGCCGCACCGATCGTCTGCAGATCGCCGCCGGCCGAGAAGGCGCGGCCTTCGCCTTCGATCACCAGGACCTTGATGGCGTCGTCGCCCTCAATATAGGCCGCGAGCTGCTCGAGCTTCTGCGCAATCGCAAGGTTGATCGAGTTGCATGCGGCAGGGCGGTTGAGCGTGATGGTCGCGATCGGGCCGTCGACCTTGAGCAGGGCGGGATCGTCGGACTTTGAGACGGGAGCTGGCATTTCGAAATCCCCGGCATGAGGTGATTGCTGCAACTAAATCGCAGAAGCCGAGGGGTGACAATCCCCGCCTGCTGCTCTTGCACTGGGCCAAACGATAGGCTCAAATGGGCAGGCCTTTTCCAAGGGACGGACACGAGCGCCGGCTCCTCGTAAGGTCAGCAACCAGAATCAGCGAGAGGAGATGGCATGGGTCGCGCTCGTGTCTTCGGGAAATGGGCTGTCCAATGAGCGACGGTGCGGTGATCATCGTCGGTGCCGGCCATGGCGGCTACCAGGTCGCGGCATCGCTGCGCCAGGCCGGCTTTTCCGGCCGCGTCTGCCTGATCAACGACGAGGCGCATCTGCCCTATCAGCGGCCGCCGCTGTCCAAGGCTTACATCAAGGGCTCGGCCGGTCCCGAGAGCCTGATGTTCCGCCCCGAGAAGTTCTACCACGACCAGAAGATCGAGCTGATCGCCGGCCGCGCGGCCTCGATCGACCGCGCCGCGCACAAGGTGCTCCTCGCCTCGGGCGAAGCGCTCGATTACGGCCATCTCGTGCTGGCGACCGGCGCGCGCAACCGGCTGCTCGATCTGCCCAACGCTAACCTGCCCGACGTGAAATATCTGCGCATCCTCGACGAGAGCGAGGCGCTGCGGGCGATCATGCCCTCGAAGACGCGCGCCGTGATCATCGGCGCCGGCTTCATCGGCCTCGAATTCGCCGCCACCGCGCGGATCAAGGGCCTCGAGGTCGATGTGCTCGAGCTCGCCCCGCGCGTGATGGCCCGGGCGGTGACGGCGGAGGTGTCGGAGTATTTCCAAGAGCGTCATCGCGAGGCCGGCATCCGCATCCACCTCGGCGTCCAGGCGACCTCGATCGAGGCGGAGGGCGGCAAGGTCACCGGCGTCTCCTTGAGCGACGGACGGCATTTGCCCGCCGACCTCGTCGTGGTCGGCGTCGGCGTGCTGCCGAACATCGAGCTCGCGGCGGAGGCAGGGCTGCCGGTCGCGGCCGGCATCATCGTCGACGAATATCTTGCGACGGCCGACCCAGACATCTCCGCGATCGGCGATTGCGCGCTGTTCGCAAGCCCGCGCTTCGGCGGATCGCTGCGGCTGGAATCGGTGCAGAACGCGACCGACCATGCCCGCTGCCTCGCGGCGCGGCTGACCGGCGACAAGAAGCCTTATGACGGCCATCCCTGGTTCTGGAGCGACCAGGGCGACGACAAGCTCCAGATCGCGGGACTGACCACCGGCTATGACCGCGTCGTGCTGCGCGGCAACCCCGCGAACAAGGCGTTCTCGGCCTTCTGCTACAAGGGCGACAGGCTGCTCGGCATCGAATCGATCAACCGCGCCGGCGATCACATGTTCGGCCGCCGCCTGCAGGCCATGGACCGCTCGATCACGCCGGAGCAGGCCGCGGACGAAAGCTTCGACCTGAAGAGCGCGCTGGCGTAATCAAGAGGCACCAAGAACAGCCTTGACCTCCGCGGCCGTCGGCATCGACGGCCCCGCGCCCATCCGCTGCACGCTGATCGAGGCGGCGGCATTGGCGAAGGCGAGGGCGGCGCGCAAAGGCACATCGTCGGCAAGTTGCGCGGCGAGCGCGCCGACAAAGCAGTCGCCGGCGCCGGTGGTGTCGATCGCCTTCACGGCGCGCCCCGGCACGGTGATCTCTTCGCGCCCGGCAAGCGCAAGCACGCCGCGCTTGCCGAGCGTGACGCAGATGGTCTGATCCTGACGCGCCTGGAGTTTTCGCGCGACGTCGATGATCCTTGCGGCCTCATCGTCGTCCGACAACTCGCTGCCCCCGAGGAAACCGAGCTCGGTCTCGTTCAGCACGAGGATGTCGACCAGCGCCAGCAGCTCGCCCGGCATCTTCTGCGCCGGCGCAGGGTTCAAGACAGTCACGGCGCCGGCCTCACGCGCGCGCCCGAAGAATGCAGCAATCGTCGGCAGCGGAATCTCGAACTGGCTGACCGCGACGTCGCCCTTCAGCAGCGGCACCACCTCGACGTCCTCAGCGCCGACCAGCCCGTTCGCCCCGGGAACGACGACGATGGTGTTATCGGCCTCCGCCACCGTAATGATCGCGGTCCCGGTGTGCGCCTCGGCCGTCTCCACGACATAGCCGAGATCGATGCCCTGAACGGCGAGAAAGGTCCTCAGCTCGGCCCCGAACGAATCCTTCCCCAGCCGCCCGATCAACGTCGTCCCGGCGCCGAGCCGTGACGCTGCCACGGCTTGGTTGGCGCCTTTTCCGCCCGGAAAGTACAGCACCTGCCGGCCCGCGACGGTCTCGCCGACCTTCGGATGGCGATCGGCCGTCGCCACCACATCCATGTTGATGCTGCCCGCAACGAAGACGCGTCCCATCTCAATCTAGACCCTGACCTCGAACTCGTGCCTGACCTTGGCGATGTCGACCAGCGTCGGCAGGCCGGCCTCGTTGCCAAGGCGCTGGATCTTGAAGGTCGAGGCGGCGCGCGCGAAATCGAAATGCTCGCGCCAGCTTTTGCCGGGATGGGCGAGGTAGGAATAGACATAGGCGCCGTGGAAGACGTCGCCGGCGCCGTTGGTGTCGATCACGCGCTCGCGCGGGATCGGCATCGCCGGCATCACCTGCACCGTTCCGGTCTCGTCGTACCAGAAGAGGCCCTTCTCGCCCATGGTGACGCCGCCGATCTTGCATCCGCGGCTCTTGAGGTAGTCGAGCATCTTCTCGGGCGTCTGGTCCATCTGCTCGCACAGGCGCTCGGCGACGATGGCGACGTCGATGAATTCCAGGAGCTCGTGGGTGTTGGTGCGCAGGCCGCCGCCATCGAGCGAGGTCAGGATGCCGGCCTCGCGGCAGACCTTGGCGTAGTGGATCGCCGCATCCGGCTGGTGGCCGTCGACATGCAGCGCGCGGCAGCCGCCGAGGTTGAGCATCGGAAAGGGGTGGATGTGCTCGTCGTCGCGGCAGCGGACGATGGCGCGCTTGCCGTCCTTGGGCATGATGAAGGAAAGCGAGGATTGGTTGACCTTCCGCCCGTGCAGCGAGATCGCGTATTTCGCGCACATGTCCTGGAACATGCGTCCCAGCCAGTCATTGGCCACCGTCGCGATGAGATCCGGCACGATGCCGAGCTTGGCGCAGCAGAACGCCGCCGTCACGGCGTTGCCGCCGAAGGAGACCGCATAGTCCGAGGCCACGTGCTTTTCGTCGCCGCTCGGCATGTGGTCGGTGATGAAGACGACGTCGATATAGGTCTGTCCGATGAAGAGAGCCTGCATTGCCTGTCCGTCATGCGCTTGTGGTCCCGGCCGGTGCGCTTACTGTAGCACCGGTTCCGCTCCGGCGGGACGCTGAAATTATTCGCAAAACTGCCGCCCGAAGCGCTTGAGGTCAGCATGGTCAGGGAATACGACCATCACCGGGCAATGCCAAGCCCGGACAAACGCCGTGTTTCGGCCCATGGGTTCCAGGGCCATGAAAGGGGCGATCAGAGGGAGAAGAAATGATCACCGGCCTCGATCACGTCGTCGTTCTGGTAAGGGACATCGGGGCGGCCAAGGCGGCCTACCAGACGCTGCTCGCCCGCGCGCCGGCCTGGCAGAACTCGGGCGAGGGCGCCGATCGCGTGCTGTTCACCCTCGCAAACATGACGATCGAGTTGATGGCGCCAAGCGGCTTCAGCGTGACGGCAGATCGCATGCGGGCACTGCTCGATGACCAGGAGGGGATGCTCGCCAGCCTGTGCTTCCGTGTCGCGGACATGAGCCGGATGCACCGCCGGCTGGAGCGGGTGGCCCTGAACCCGGATCCGGTCACCGAGGTCGAGAGCAGCGACACCGAAACAGGCAACGTCCTGCACTGGAAGCGCACACGCGCCGCCACGGAGCTCACGCGCGGCGTGCGCATGTTCTTCCTCGAGCTGGCCGACGAGCGTCCGCTTTCCCCGGCCACCGACATCGCGCCGATCGACGCGCTCGACCATGTCGTGGTCACCACCGAGGATTCAGAACGGGCCGCTGCACTGTACGGCGCGCGGCTCGGCCTCGATCTGGCGCTCGACCGCTCGCACCAGGATTGGGGCCAGCTGATGTTCTTCCGCTGCGGCGACCTCATCGTCGAGGTGGTCCGCCGGCCCGTCGCCGGCAGCGACCTCGCGCATGACCGTCTGTGGGGCCTGAGCTGGCGCGTTGCCGATATCGACGCCACTCGCGCCCGCCTGATCGCGGCCGGCCTCGACCTCAGCGAAGTGCGCAACGGCCGCAAGCCGGGCACGCGGATCATGACGGTGCGGAGCGGCACCTGCGGCGTGCAGACCGTGCTGCTGGAGCGCTCGCCGAAGCCGGTGGAGTGAGGGCGGTCCCGTAGGGTGGGCAAAGCGAAGCGTGCCCACGTCTTGGCTGCTCGATGAGAAGACGTGGGCACGGCGCAAGTGCGCCTTTGCCTACCCTACGAAACTGCGTCCGGGCACGAGATCGTTCTCAAATGCTCGCCCGCATGATACATGCGATGGACCACCCAGCGAGCACCGGTTTGGCGAAGGCAAAGCGAACTCTGAAATGGCAGCGCGACCCCGAGGGGATGCGGCTGCGCATTCTCGAAGCCGCCAAGCAGGAGTTTTCTGCCCATGGTCTTGCCGGCGCGCGGGTCGACCGCATCGCGGCCAAGGCCGGCGCCAACAAGCGCATGCTGTACTACCACGTCGGCAACAAGGACGAGCTCTACCTGGCGGTGCTCGAAGGCGCCTATGACAAGATCCGCAGCGAGGAGCGGGGGCTCGATCTCGAGCATCTCGATCCGCCCGAGGCGATCAGGCGGCTGATCGAGTTCACCTGGAATTACTTCCTGCGCAATCCGGAATTCCTGTCGCTGCTCCAGACCGAGAACCTCGCGCGCGCCAAGCACCTGAAGAAATCGACCAAGGTCAAGTCGATGCACTCGCCCTTCGTCGAGATGATCCGCACCGTGGTGCGGCGCGGCGTCGAATCCGGCGACTTCAAGGTCGCGGTCGATCCGGTGCAGCTCTACATCTCGATCGCGGCGCTCAGCTTCTTCTACCTCTCCAACTCGGCGACGCTCAGCGTGATCTTCGGCCGCGATCTCTTGGACAAGAAGGCCAAGGACGAGCGGCTCGCGCACATGGTGGGCCTCGTGCTGGCTGCGCTGACGGGACAGTCCGTGGCCCTGTTCGAGATCGCAAAGGCACCGAAGTCGCGCGCTGCCGTGGCGCAGACGGCGTAGCCAAGCATTCCAGCGTCGGCGGATTTGGCATCCGCCGTTTCCGGATCCTCCGCTGTCATTGCCCGCGCAGGCGGGCAATCCAGTATTCCCAGAAGCGGTTGTGATTGAGCGCGAAGCCGCGACGTACTGGATTCCCCGCCTGCGCGGGGAATGACAGCGAGGGTGGGGCGGTCGCGTGCCCCGGACGCAGCGCAGCGCGTCTTCGCGGTGCGCTGCAGAGCCGGGGCCATGCCACGGCCGAGCACGACGACTCTGGGTCCCGGCTCTGCGCAGCAGCGTTGCACGCTGCAGCGCGTCCGGGACACGAGAGGAGCCCCCGGAACCCCCGCACAAAACGTCACAGGGAAAGCTCTGGACAGTATTTATCCAACGGGTTAATTTCTTGCCACAACGAAGAAGACTGCCGGGAGTGAAAATTGGCCGAGCCGAAGCCGCAAAACGCTGTTTCCAAGCTGCTGAATGCAGCGTGGGTTCGGCCGTTCTTGTTCCTGGTCTTCATCGTCGTCGCCTGGGATCTGGCCATCCGGCTGTTCAGGATTCCCGCCTACCAGATCCCGTCGCCGCTCGATGTCGTTGCCGTGCTGCGGACCGAGTGGCCGGAACTGCTGCGCCAGTCCTGGCCGACGACCTATGCGACCGTCTGCGGATTCCTGCTGTCGGCGCTGTTCGGCATTCCCGTCGCGATGCTGATCGCGGGCTCGAAGACGGTGGAGAGCTATGTCTATCCGCTGCTGGTGTTCTCCCAATCCGTGCCGAAGATCGCGATCGCGCCGCTGTTCGTGGTCTGGTTCGGCTTCGGCATCATTCCGAAGGTGATCTCGGCGTTCCTGCTCGGCTTCTTTCCCGTGGTCGTCTCCGCGGTGCAGGGCTTCAAGTCGGTCGATCCCGACATGGTCGACCTCGCCCGCGCCATGCAGGGCAGCCGTTTCCAGGTGTTCCGCGCGGTGAACCTGCCGCATGCGCTGCCGGCGATTTTTTCCGGCCTCAAGGTCTCGGTGACGCTCGCCGTGGTCGGTGCCGTCGTCGGCGAGTTCGTCGGCTCCAATTCCGGCATCGGCTACGTCATGCAGCGCTCGATCGGCACGTTCGACCTGCCGACGATGTTCGCGGCGCTCGTGATCCTCGCGCTGCTCGGCGTGGTCCTGTTCTGGATCGTGGACCGCATCGAGAAGCTGGTCATTCCCTGGCATGTCAGCCAGCGCGAGGATGTGATCTTTGCATCCTGACTAAGACAACGAACGGCCACCAATGGCCGACGTAACAGACGGCAAGGGAGAGAAACGATGAAGCGGTTGATTGGGGCTGTCTCGGCGGTGCTGATGGTTCTTGCGGCCATGCCGGCGCAGGCGGCCGACAAGGTCGTGCTGATGCTGAATTGGTATGTCTATGGCGAGCACGCGCCGTTCTATTACGGCAAGGCCAAGGGCATCTATGCGGCCGAGGGCATCGACCTCGAGATCCAGGAAGGCCGCGGCTCGGCCGCCACCACCCAGGCCGTCGCGGCCAAGACCGCCGATTTCGGCTATGTCGACGTCCCCACCATGATGCGCGCCGCCATCAAGGGGGCGCCCGTGGTTGCGACCGGCGTGCTGCTGCAGACCTCGCCAATGTCCGCCATGGGCTTCGCCGACAAGAACATCAGGAAGCCGGAAGACATCAAGGGCAAGACCGTGGCGATCACGCCGGCGGATTCCATGACCCAGATCTGGCCGCTGTTCCTGAAGAAGACCGGCCTGAAGGAGAGCGATTTCAAGACCGTCGCCGGCGACGGCCAGACCAAGCTCAACGCCGTCATCAACGGCCAGGCTGACCTCTTGCTCGGCTACGTCATGGATCAATCGATGAAGATCAAGGACGCCACCGGCAAGGACGTCTATCCGATCAAGTTCGCCGAGTACGGCATCAACATGGTGTCGTCAGGCATCATCGCCAACACCGATTACGTGAAGGCCAATGCCGACCTCGTCCGCCGCTTCATGTCGGCGACCACGAAAGCGGTCGAAGCCGCCGAGAAGGAGCCGAAGGCGGCGGCGCAATCAATCCTCGATGCCAACCCCAAGGGCGGCAAGATCGACACGCTGACGCAAGGTTTCGAGCTGACCATTCCGCTCTATCGGACCGCGGAGACCAAGGGCAAGCGTCCGTTCCAGGTCACCGACCAGAACATGACGGATTCAGTCAATCTGATGGTCGAATACGGCGGTCTCGACGCCAAGGCCAAGGAGAACCCGAAGGCGTTCTACACCAACGATTATCTGCCGAAGAGCGGGTCGTGAGCAATCAATCTCCACTGTCGTCCCTGCGAACGCAGGGACCCATAACCACCGGCCTTGATGGTTACGGAAGGTCTCAACCCGCGTGCCCGAACGCTCCGGCGCGGCGTATGGGTCCCTGCGTTCGCAGGGACGACGCGTGGAGAGGGTTATGATGAACCCTGCGACCAAGCCAGTCGATATCAACCAGCCCGCGCATCTGCGCCTGGTGAGCGACCGGGCCGGCGATGCGTCGGGCATCAAGCTGTCCGGCGTGTCCAAGACCTATCGGACTCGCGACGGCGACGTGCCGTCGCTGCGGCCGCTCGATTTCCACATCGATGACGGCGAGTTCTTTGTCGTGGTCGGGCCTTCCGGCTGCGGCAAGTCCACGCTGCTCAAGCTGATCTCGGGATTGCTCCCGCCGACATCGGGCGAGATCCTGGTCGAGGGCGAGAAGGTGACGACGCCGCACGGCAATGTCGGCATCGTGTTCCAGAACGCGCTGCTGCTGCCCTGGCGCAACATCCTGGCCAACGTGATGCTGCCGATCGACATGAAGCGCCTGCCGCGGGACAAATATCTTCCCCGTGCCAAGGAGCTGTTGAAGTTGGTGGGGCTCGAAGGCTTCGAGAAGAAGCTACCCTGGCAGCTCTCCGGCGGCATGCAGCAGCGCGCTTCGATCTGCCGCGCGCTGGTGCACGATCCCAGGATCATGCTGATGGACGAGCCGTTCGGCGCGCTCGATGCGCTGACGCGCGAACGCATGAATGTCGAGCTGATGCGGATCCAGCGCGAGACCAGGAAGACGGTGCTCTTGATCACGCATTCGATTCCGGAGGCCGTGTTCCTCGCCGACCGCGTGCTTGTGATGACCGAGCGCCCCGGCGCGATCGCGGCGATCTACGACGTGCCGCTGCCGCGCCCGCGCTCGCTCGACGTGATGGCCGACCCTGTCTTCACCGAGCTCGTGCAACGCATCCGCAGGCACTTCTTCTCGCAAGGCGCGTTGGATTAGGCTGACCATGGGATTTTCAGTGATCGCATCAAGCGCGGTGCGCTCCCTCCCCCGCTTGCGGGGGAGGGTTGGGGAGAGGGTGTCTCCGCTGGCAAGACTCCCCAAGAGGATAGAACCCTCACCCGGCGCTACGCGCCGACCTCTCCCGCAAGCGGGAGAGGCGAGTTGCCCGCGGCCATACTGCTCGCACCAAGTCCACCTCATATCGTTGTAGCACCATGTCCCCCCGCCTGAAGCTGCGAGACATCGCCTTCTTCGAACGTCCCGTGCCATTCGCGCGGCCGTTCCGCTTCGGCGCGATCACGATCAACGCGACGCCGCAGCTGTTCGTGCGGGTGGAGATCGAGGTCGAGGGCAGGGGCGTTGCCGTCGGCGCCAGCGCCGAGCTGCTGGTGCCGAAATGGTTCGACAAACGGCCGGAGCTGTCGCCGGCGCAGACGGTCGATGGGCTGCGACGGTCGCTCGAGATCGCGCGCGGGCTTTATCTGGCACGGACCGGATTTCAGACGGCATTCGATCTGCATGCCTCGTGCATCGGTGCCCAGATCGCGACCTGCGCGAAGAAGAACATTCCGGCGCTTGCTGCGGCTTATGGCCCCGCGGAGATCGACAAGGCCATCCTCGATGCGCTGCTGCGCGCCGTCGAGACCAATTTCTTCGACGGGATGGCCGGCAATATCGCGGGTATCGATGCGCGGCTTTCTCCTGATTTGAGCGAGAGGGAAATCAGGACGTTTCTCTCGGGCCGGGTGCCGCTGCAGCGTGTTGCCATCAGGCATACGGTCGGGCTTGACGATGTCGTTGAAGGCGAGGGCGGCGTTGCCGATCGGCGCGAGAACGTTGGTGCACGCTATTTCAAGCTCAAGCTGTCGGGCGATCCCGCTGCCGACGCGGCGCGGCTCGCACGGGTTGGCAAGGAGCTCGATACGCTTGGGCGGGACTCCAAGGTGACGCTCGACGCCAACGAGCAGTATGCCAACCTTGCGGCGTTGCAAGCCCTGATGGACCGGATCGATCACGACGACGCGCTGCGCACGATCGCCTTGCGCCTGCTCTATATCGAGCAGCCGATGCCGCGCGACATCACGCGGCAATCGCCGCTGGGCGCACTGGCAGATCGCGGTTTCATCATCGACGAAGCCGACGATTCCTACGATGCGTTCCCGGCTGCGCGGGCACTCGGCTATCGCGGCATCTCCTCGAAGTCCTGCAAGGGCCTCTACAAGTCGATCGTCAACGCGACGCGCGCCGCGAAATGGAGCGTGGACGGCGAGATGTGCTTCGTCACCGGCGAAGACCTTACCTGCCAGGCCGGGCTTGCCGTGCAGCAGGACCTCGCCCTCGGCGCCTTCCTCGGCGTCACCCATGCCGAACGCAACGGCCATCACTATGTCGACGGCTTTGGCGGGACGCCCGCCGCTGAGGCGCAAGCTTTCGCGCATGCGCATCCCGATCTCTACGCCGATGCCGGGCAGGGCATCCGGCTCTGTATTCACGACGGCGATCTCCTGACGGGATCGCTTCATGCTGCGGGCTTTGCGACGTCGGTCCATCCGGACTGGTCGGCGCTTCGTCCGCTCGAACAGCCGACATCACTTCAGGAGTATCCGGCATGACCACCCAACGCCTCGGCCTCATCATGAACGGCGTCACCGGCCGCATGGGGCTCAACCAGCACCTGATCCGCTCGATCGTGGCGATCCGCGACCAGGGCGGCGTCCGCCTGAAGAACGGCGACCGCGTCATGCCCGACCCGATCCTGGTCGGCCGCAGCGCCGACAAGGTCGAGGCGCTCGCCAGACGCTTCAACATCACGCGCTGGACCACCGATCTCGATGCCGCGCTCGCCGACAAGAACGACACCATGTTCTTCGACGCCGCGACCACGCAGGCGCGGCCCGGCCTGCTGACCCAGGCCATCAATGCCGGCAAGCACGTCTATTGCGAGAAGCCGATCGCGACGAATCTCGAGGAAGCCGTCGAGGTCGTCAAGCTCGCCAATGCCAAGGGCGTCAAGCACGGCACGGTGCAGGACAAGCTGTTTCTGCCGGGCTTGAAGAAAATCGCCTTCCTGCGGGATTCCGGGTTTTTCGGCCGCATCCTTTCGGTGCGCGGCGAGTTCGGCTATTGGGTGTTCGAAGGCGGCTGGCAGGAGGCGCAGCGGCCGTCCTGGAACTACCGCAGCGAGGACGGCGGCGGCATCATTCTCGACATGGTCTGCCACTGGCGCTACGTGCTCGACAATTTGTTCGGCAACGTCCAGAGCGTCAGCTGCATCGGCAATACCGACATCCCCGAGCGTTTCGACGAGCAAGGCAAGAAGTACAAGGCGACAGCGGACGATTCCGCCTACGCCACGTTCCAACTCGAGGGCGGCATCATCGCCCACATCAACATGTCCTGGGTGACGCGCGTCTATCGCGACGACCTCGTCACCTTCCAGGTCGACGGCACGCACGGCTCGGCGGTCGCGGGGCTCACCGACTGCATGATCCAGGCGCGGCAGGCGACCCCGAGGCCGGTGTGGAATCCCGACGAGAAGCGGCTGCACGATTTCTACGGCGACTGGCAGAGAGTGCCCGACAATGTCAGCTACGACAACGGCTTCAAAGAGCAGTGGGAGATGTTCATCCGCCACCTCTACGAGGATGCGCCCTACAAGTTTACCCTGCTCGAAGGCGCCAAGGGCGTGCAGCTCGCCGAATGCGCACTGAAGAGCTGGAAGGAGCGGCGCTGGATCGACGTCGCCCCGATCAAGGCGTGAGGTCTATTAGGTAAGCCCCGATGTCTACCAAGCCGTCATTGCGAGCGACTTTGTCCGCCGGAGCTCGAAGAGCGAAGGCGGAAGCGAAGCAATCCAGGATCTTTCCGCCGAGGCAGCCTGGATTGCTTCGTCGCCAGCGCAAATTGCTTCGCAATTTGTCGCGAGCTCCTCGCAATGACGCGGAGAGGTCTGAACCATGAATAAGCCCGTCCAACCCATGTCCTCCTTGTCGCTCAAGCTGCCGAAGGCCGATCGCTCGATCGAGACTTACCGGTTAGCTGCCTCGCGCAAATTTCCCGCGAAGCTCGAAGGACCGCTGAATCGCATCGCCTTCTCTGCCGTGCACACAGTGGCCGATCCCTTCGCGGACACCGATCCCTGGCTCTCCGCCGCCGTCGACTGGGACAAGACCATCGCCTTCCGCGAGCACGTCTGGGATCTCGGCCTCGGCGTCGCCGAAGCCATGGACACCGCCCAGCGCGGCATGGGGCTGGACTGGCCGACCTCGCTGGAGCTGATCACGCGCTCGGTCGCCGCCGCCAGGCGCCGCAACGCGCTGGTGTTCTCCGGTGCAGGCACGGATCATCTCGCCGTGGAGGATGCCAGGAGTCTCGACGACGTGATCCGCGCCTATGAGGAGCAGATTTCCGCAATCGAGAAGGTCGGCGGCCGCATCATCCTGATGGCCTCGCGCGCGCTGGCGAAGCTCGGCCGCAATGCCGACGATTACGCCAAGGTCTACGACCGCGTGCTGTCGCAGGTCCGCGAACCCGTGATCATCCACTGGCTCGGCGACATGTTCGATCCGGCGCTATCAGGCTATTGGGGCACTGGCGATCTCGACAAGGCGATGGACATTGCGGTGGCCATCATCAACGGCAACGCCGCCAAGGTCGACGGCGTCAAGGTCTCGCTGCTCGACAAGCAGCGCGAGATCGACATGCGCAGGCGCCTCGACAAGCGCATCAGGATGTACACGGGGGACGACTTCAACTATGCGGAGTTGATCGCCGGCGACGAACAAGGCTTCTCGCATGCGCTGCTCGGCATCTTCGATGCGATCGCGCCGGCGGCGTCCTATGCGCTGTCGCGGCTGGCGGCGGGCGACGAGACCGGCTTCCACGACGTGCTCGGGCCGACGGTGCCGTTGTCGCGTCATATCTTCAAGGCGCCGACGCGGTTCTACAAGACCGGTGTCGTGTTCATGGCCTACCTCAACGGCCACCAGGATCACTTCACCATGGTCGGGGGACAGGAGAGCACGCGGTCCACGCTACATTTGGCCGAGCTGTTCCGTCTCGCCGACAAGGCCGGCCTGCTCGCCAATCCTGAACTCGCGACGCAGCGGATGAAAACCGTGCTCGCCACCCGCGGAATCGAAGCCTGATGCGCGATTTTTCGTCCGACCATCGCTGGCTGTCGCTGAACACGGCGACCGTCCGCAAGCAGGGTGATCTCGTCGCCATCATCGAGGCCTGTGCGAAGCACGGCATCCGGGCCATCGATCCCTGGCGCGACCAGGTCGCAAGCGTCGGCCTCGACCGCGCCGCCCGCGTGGTGCGCGATGCCGGCCTCGAACTGTCAGGCTATTGCCGCGGCGGCATGTTCACCTCTGATACCCCGCGCCGGGGCGAGGTGCGTGACGACAACCGGCGCTGCGTCGACGAAGCCAAGGCGCTGGGCGCGCCCTGCATCGTCCTGGTCGTCGGCGGCCTGCCGCAATATTCGCGGCCCGGCAGCGAAGCCTCGAAGGACATCGCGGCGGCGCGCGGACAGGTCGAGGACGCGATCGCGGAGATGCTTGAGTACGCCCGGCAGGCCAAGCTGCCGCTGGCGATCGAGCCCCTGCATCCGGCCTATGCGGCCGACCGCGCCTGTGTGAACACGACCAAGCAGGCGCTCGATATCTGCGACCGACTCGATCCTGGCCGCAGCGGCATGCTCGGCGTCGCGCTCGACGTCTATCACATCTGGTGGGATCCGGAGCTGATGGGCCAGATCGCGCGCGCCGGCCAGGATCGCCTGCTCGCCTTTCACGTCTGCGACTGGCTGGTGCCGACCAGGGACATTCTCAACGACCGCGGCATGATGGGCGACGGCGTCATCGACATCACATCGGTGCGTCAAGCCGTCGAAGCGCAGGGCTTTGCTGGCTATTCCGAGATCGAGATCTTCTCCGACGACTGGTGGGGCAAGCCGATGGACGAGGTGCTGCGCACCTGCATCGCGCGGCACAGGACGGTGGTTTAGCGGTATTATAAGACCGTTGCCAGTGCCGTTTTCTGTGCCGAATATCGAATTATATCAAGCACTTGGCTACTGTGCATGGGGTTGTTTTCGCAGATTTTGCTGTGCGACCTCAGCCGATCGAGCAGGGCACGCTCAAAAACCCGCGAAACCGCACCCGTCCGCCCCGCACCGGCTTGCCGCTCATGGCATAGTTCGGGAAGCGCGCCAGGAAGCGTGAGATCGCGATCGCCCCTTCCAGCCGCGCCAGCGCCATGCCGGCGCATTGATGCGCACCGGTGGCGAAGGCGAGATGCCGGTTCGGCGCGCGCGCGATGTCGAAGCGTTCGGGGTCGGGAAACTGCGCGGGATCGCGGTTGGCCGCGCCGATGCACAGCGTCACCGACGTGCCGGCCTCCAGCATGACGCCGCCCAGCTCGACGCGCTCGGTGGTCATGCGGTTGCCGAGCTGGTTCGAGCTCTCGTAGCGCAGCATCTCCTCGACCGCGGTCTTGATCATGTCGGGATTGTCGATCAGCCGCTGCTTCTGGTCCGGATGCTGGTCCAGCGCGACGAGGCCGTTGCCGATTAGGTTGGTGGTGGTCTCGTGGCCGGCGTTGAGCAGGAAGATGCAATTGTGCAGCAGCTCCTTCTCGGTCAGTCGCTCGCCGTTTTCCTCCCCCTGGATCAGGCGCGTCAGCACATCGCGCTCGGGATTGCCGGGCCTGGCGCGCCGGCGCTCCACCAGCGTTTCGAGATAGGCCAAAAAGTCTTGCACCGCCTTGTTGCCGCGCGCAGCCGCGTCGGGCGACACTACGGGCTCGAGCGCGCCGAGGATCGCCAGCGACCAGTCGCGCAGCGGCCCGCGCTCGTCATGGGGCACGTCGAGCAGATTGCCGATCACCTCGATCGGGATGGAGGCCGCGAAATCCTCGATCAGCTCGCATCGTCCCTTGGCCGCGATAGCATCAAGCAGGCCGTCGACGAGCTTGATGAGATCGCCCTCCATGCCGGCGATCGCCCGCGGCGACAGCGCGCCCATGATCAGGCGGCGCACCCGCGTATGCGAGGGCGGATCGTTGAAGACGAGGCTGGTGGTGTGATGCTCGTAGAGCGGGGTGTCGCCGTATTTCGGCAAGAACTCGCGCTTCTTGTCCGAACTGAACGATTTGGTGTTCTTGTAGGTGGTGACGAGATCGTCGTAGCGGGTCAGGAACACGGTGCCGCTGCGCAGCCGCTTGACCGGCTCGTTTTCCCGCAGTGCACGATAGGTCGGATAGGGGTTGTCGTAGAACTCGGGCGTCAGCTTCTCGAGGTCGAAGCTTGCCGCCAGCTCCTTCGCATCTGCGTTCATCCCGTTATACTCGCCGGTTAAAGCCGTTATGCCGTTTTTGTTGTTCTGATCGGCGCATGCATGCGTCTACAGTCTTTGCACACTGCTAGCCGAGCGGACGGGAAAATGCACGCACGCACTGACGCTGCCGACACGACACCGAGTTGGCCCGACGATATTTTCGCGACACTGCAGCGCTTCGACGTCCGGCAGGTGCCTTACGTGCCCGACGCCGGTCATTCCAGTCTGATCCAGCGTGTGCTGGGCTCCTCCACCATGCGCGGCATCCCCTTGACGACCGAGGAGGAGGGCGTGGCGCTGCTTGCGGGCGCCTGGGCCGGCGGACAGCGCGGCGTCTTGCTGATGCAGTCGAGCGGCGTCGGCAATTGCATCAACATGCTGTCGCTGATCCCGATCCTGCGCATTCCCTTCCTGACGCTGGTGACCATGCGCGGCGAGTGGGGCGAGTTCAATCCCTGGCAGGTGCCGATGGGCTCGACCACCCAAGGCGTGTTCGAGCTCTCGGGCGTCCAGGTGCTGCGCGCCTCGCACGCGGCCGAGGTGCCGGCCGTGTTGGAGGCTGCTGCATCGCAAGCCTATAACGCGCTGACGCCCACCGCCGTCCTCCTGTCGCAGCGCCTGATCGGCGCCAAGGTGTTCACCAAATGAGCAAGGCCAATCTCCTCGACCGCCGTCAGGTGGTCTCCACGCTGCTGGCGAACCGCAAGGACGTCGTCGCGATCGGCGGCCTGGGTGCCTCCACCAACGACATGTGCGCGGCCGGCGACCACGCCCGCAACTTTTACCTCTGGGGCGGCATGGGCGGCGCGGCGATGATCGGCCTCGGCCTCGCATTGGCGCAGCCCAAGCTGCCGGTATTGGTCATCACCGGCGATGGCGAGATGCTGATGGGGATGGGCAGCCTTGCCACGATCGGCCTGCAGAAGCCGTCCAACCTCTCGATCGCGGTGCTCGACAACGAGGTCTATGGCGAGACCGGCGGCCAGACCAGCCACACCTCGGCCGCCGCCGATCTGGTCGGCATCGCCCGCGCCTGCGGCATCAACGACAGCCGGGCTGTCACGACCATGGCCGAGGTCGAGGCCTTCGCCAAAGCCGTCCATGACGTCTCGGCGGGGCCGTGCTTTGCCAACGTGAAGATCGACAGCGCCGCCCTGGAGCGGATCTTGCCGACCCGCGACGGGACCTACATCGTCAACCGGCTGCGCGGCGACCTCGGCTTCCAGCCGATTTAAGCGGTCCGTCCATCCCTTGACGAACGCCCGCACGCGGGTCCTGCAGGCTTGATCAAATTCCATTGATTCCAGGTCGCATGCAGGTTGCGCTGCAATATAGTGCTTGACTTCAGCGTGGGTGAGTGCTTACTCACCCAGCATGAGCTCATTACGCATGACGAGCGACCTGAGGCGTCAATTGATCCTCGGAGCCGCGAAGCGTTGCTTTGCCCGACATGGCTACAACGGCACCACGACGAAGAGCGTGGCGGCCGCCGCTGCCATTTCCGAGGCGCTGCTGTTCAAGCATTTCCCGTCCAAGGCGGCGCTGTACGCTGAAATCCTCAGTGACGAATGCGAGGCGGACCCGGCGCTCGTCGAACTGCTGGAGCGGGAGCCGTCGACGGCCACTCTGGTCGAGCTGATCCGCGGTATGGTTCAGCACTTCCTTGGTCCCGACCAGGAAGAAGCGCAACGCCTGCGACTGATGGCCACCAGCCATTTGGACGATGGCGAATTCGCCCGTTTGCTGTATGCCAAGATCGAGACGTTGATCGGCTCGGTCTTCGTCGCCTCACTCGAACGCGCCGTTGCCGGCGGTGACGCGCGGCCCGGCAGCGGTGAGCCGCTCAACCTGTTCTGGTTTGCGCATCACACGGTGATGACCGCGGCGCTGACCAGGCTGTCGACGACACCTTGCCTCGCCTACGGCAAGGCCGAAGACCTCGAGCGGCAGCTGTGCGAGTTTCTCCTGAGGGGTATCGGACTTAACGACGCCGCAATTGCTTCGCATCTGGGCCACGATCAGGCCGCGGATAAAGGCAAGACGGCGATTGCAGAAAGTGCATGACATGAACATCGTAACCGAGCACAAGATTTCGGGCGAACCGATCGACAACAAGGCTCCCAAGCGTCCGGTCCGGCCGGTGCTGTGGTTCATCATCGTCGGCACGCTGCTCGCCGCGCTGGTCGGTGGCCTCGTCTGGTTCAACTATTTCCGCGGCCAGATGATCAAGCAGTTCTTCGCCAACAACAAGCCGCCGCCGACGGCCGTCAGCGCAGCGGAGGCGAAGTCCGAGGTGGTGCCGAACCTGCTCACCGCGGTGGGCAGCCTCGTCGCCGTGCACCAGGTCGACGTCAGTGCCGACGTCAACGGTCGCGTCACCGAGATCAAGTTCCAGCCGGGCACGCGTGTCGAGGCCGGCACGCCCCTGGTGCAGCTGTTCGATGCGCCGGAGCAGGGCGACCTCGCCAATTACAAGGCTCAGGCGACCGTCGCGCAGCTGTCGCTCGACCGCGCCAAGCAGCTGGCCGCGCGCCAGTTCGGCCCGCAGGCGACCGTCGATTCCGCGCAGGCTGCCTACGACCAGGCGCAGGCGGGCATCGCCAAGACCGAAGCCTTGATTTCGCAAAAGCTGGTCCGCGCACCGTTCGCCGGCGATCTCGGCGTCCGCAAGGTCGAGGTCGGTCAATACCTGACGGCAGGTACGGCGATCGTATCGCTGACCGATCTGTCGGAGCTGTGGGCGAACTTCACCGTGACCGAAAAGGATTCCGGCAGTCTCAAGGTCGGCCAGGTCGTCCGGCTCAGAGTCGACGCCTATCCGGGCCGCACCTTCGAAGGCAAGATCACCACGATCGAGCCGCAGATATCGACCGACACCCGCAACATCCGTGTGCAGGCGACGATTGCCAATCCGGAGAAGATCCTGAAGCCCGGCATGTTCGTCACCACGACGGTGGTGCTGCCGGAGAAGCCGGCGGTGATCACCGTTCCCGAGACGGCGGTCGACTACACGCTGTACGGCGACTCCGTGTTCGTGATCTCCGAGAAGAAGGAAGAGGACGGCAAGACCAGCCTGTCGGCGGTGCGTACCTTCGTGCAGACCGGCAGCCGGGTCGAGGGTCGCGTCGAAATCATCAAGGGCCTGAAAGCGGGCGACAAGGTCGTCGCGCTCGGCCAGCTCAAGCTGCAATCGGGCGCCCCGGTGTCGATTTCGACCGATCCGACCCCGCCGATCCCGGCGCAGCCTCCGCGCTACTGACACATGCACGCGCGTGATCCGGCCCGGCCGGATCACGTTTGTAGAGAGATAGAATCGAGATCGCCGCGATGGCCTTTACCGACATTTTCATCAAACGACCGGTCCTGGCGGTCGTCGTCAGCCTGCTGATCCTGCTAATCGGCCTGCGTGCGGCGATGGTGCTGCCGATCCGGCAATATCCGAAGCTGTCGAACACGGTCATCAACATCACGACCGTCTATCCCGGCGCGTCCGCGGACCTGATCCAGGGCTTCATCACTACGCCAATCGAGCAGGCGATCGCCTCGGCCGAGGGCGTCGATTACATCACCTCTTCCTCGGTGCTCGGCACCTCGACGATCCAGGTCTACATCAAGCTGAATTTCGACCCGAACCAGGCGCTCACCGAGGTTCTGGCGAAGACGAACTCGGTCAAGTACCTGATCCCGAAGGAATCCAACGACCCGATCGTCACCAAGACCACCGGCCAGACCACGGCCGTCATGTATCTCGGCTTCTCCTCCGAGGAGCTGTCCGGCTCGGCGATCTCGGACTATCTGACGCGCGTGGTGCAGCCAGTGCTGTCGACCGTCGACGGCGTCGCCTCGGCCGACATCCTGGGCGGCCAGACCTTTGCGATGCGGCTGTGGCTCGATCCCGTGAAGATGGCGGGCCGCAATGTGTCGCCGTCGGATGTCGCTGCGGCCATCCAGGCCAATAACTTCCAATCGGCGGCGGGCCAGACCAAGGGCTATCTGATCGTCTCGAACGTCTCGACCAATACCGGCCTGACCAGCGTCGATCAGTTCAAGAAGATGATCGTCAAGGCAAAGGACGGCGGCTTCGTGCGGATGGAGGACATCGCCACCGTCGAGCTTGCGGCTCAGAGCACGGACGCCAGCGTCGCCTTCAACGGTGAGCGCGCGATCTTCATCGGCGTTCAGGCGACGCCACAGGGCAATCCACTGACGCTGGTCAAGGGTGTGCGCGCGCTGTTTCCCGAACTCGAGCGCAACCTCCCGCCGTCGATGAAGATGAAGGTCGCCTACGACTCGACCAAGTTCATCCAGTCCTCGATCGACGAGGTGCGGAATACATTGGGCGAAGCCGTGATCATCGTGATCGTGGTCATCTTCCTGTTCCTGGCCTCGCTGCGGTCGGTCATCATTCCCGTCGTCACCATTCCGCTGTCGATGATCGGCGTCTGCACCATGATGCTGGCGCTGGGCTTCAGCTTCAACCTCCTGACGCTGCTCGCGATGGTGCTGGCGATCGGCCTCGTGGTCGACGACGCCATCGTCGTGGTGGAGAACATCCATCGCCATCTGGAGGAGGGCAAGACGCCGGTCCAGGCGTCGCTGCAAGGCGCGCGCGAAATCGTCGGCCCGGTCATCTCCATGACCATCACGCTCGCTGCGGTGTACGCGCCGATCGGCTTCCTCGGCGGGCTCACCGGTTCGCTGTTTCGCGAATTCGCCTTCACGCTTGCGGGTTCGGTGATCGTGTCGGGCGTGATCGCACTCACGTTGTCGCCGATGATGTGCTCGGTGTTGCTGAAGAACACCGAAGAGGGCCGCTTCGCCAAGCTCGTAAACCGGGTGTTCGGCGCGATGACGCGCTGGTACGGGCGCAGGCTCGATCGCTCGCTCGACTATAAGGCCATCACCGGCCTGTTCGCGATCACGATCCTCGGTCTCGTCGGCTTCCTCTACATGCACACCGCCAAGGAGCTGGCACCCGAGGAAGACCAGGGCATCGTGTTCGCGGTGACCAAGGCTCCGAAATACGCCAACATCGATTATCTCGACTTCTATGGCGAGAAGCTCGACAAGGAGTTCGGGAAATTCCCCGAGACCGATCTGCGCTTCGTGCTGAACGGCATCAACGGCCCGCAGGGCGGGATCGCCGGCATGCTGCTCAAGCCATGGGACGAGCGCAAGCGCTCGTCGATCGCCTTGAAGCCGCTGGTGCAGGCCGAGCTCTCCAAGATCGAGGGCGTGCAGGCCTTCGCGTTCAACCTGCCGCCGCTGCCGGGCGGCCCTGGCGGACTGCCGATCCAGATGGTGATCAACTCCACGGCCGGGTTCCAGACCGTCTATGAACAGATGGAGAAGCTGAAGGATGCTGCGCGAAAGAGTGGCATGTTCATCGTCTCCGACAGCGATCTCGCCTACAACCAGCCGAACGTGGAGGTGACGATCGACCGCACCAAGGCGCAGGATCTCGGCGTCAACATGCAGAATCTCGGCGCCACGCTCGCTGTGCTGCTTGGCGGCAACTACATCAACCGGTTCAACCTCGAAGGCCGCTCCTACCAG
This sequence comes from Bradyrhizobium sp. WBOS08, assembly GCF_024585125.1. NCBI lineage: Bacteria > Pseudomonadati > Pseudomonadota > Alphaproteobacteria > Hyphomicrobiales > Nitrobacteraceae > Bradyrhizobium > Bradyrhizobium sp. WBOS08. The sequence continues at coordinate 4,594,982 of NZ_CP028988.1, forward strand.
GTAATCCCGCAGGTGCCCCGCGCCAAGCGGCTGTCGCCTGAATCGCTCGCTGGCTTCTATGTGACGACCAACACCGGCCAGCAGCTTCCGCTATCCACCGTCGTCTCGATCAGGACAAAGACCGACCCGAATTCGCTGACGCACTTCAACCAGCTCAATTCGGCGACGTTCTCGGCCGTGCCCATGCCCGGCGTCACCGTCGGTGCCGCGGTGGACTTCCTGGAAGGCGAGGCCAAGAAGCTGCCGCAAGGCTTCAGCCACGACTATCTGGCGGATAGCCGTCAATACGTGCAGGAAGGCAACCAGCTCGCGATCACCTTCGGCTTCGCGCTGATCATCATCTTCCTGGTGCTGGCAGCGCAATTCGAGAGCTTGCGCGATCCGCTGGTCATCATGATCTCGGTGCCGATGGCAATCGTGGGCGCGCTGATCCCGCTATTCTTCGGCATGGCGACGATGAACATTTACACCCAGGTCGGTCTGCTCACGCTGGTCGGCTTGATCACCAAGCACGGCATCCTGATGGTGGAGTTCGCCAACGAGCTCCAGGTCAACGAGCGGCTCGACCGCCGCTCGGCCATCGAGATGTCGGCCCGCATCCGCCTGCGGCCGATCCTGATGACCACGGCCGCCATGGTGACCGGCCTGATACCGCTGCTGACCGCGACCGGCGCGGGCGCGGCCAGCCGCTTCTCGATCGGTCTGGTCGTCGTGGCAGGCATGTCGATCGGCACGCTGTTTACCCTGTTCGTGCTGCCGGCAGTGTACGTGGTGCTGGCGACCGACCACCGCGCGGCGGCCGATTCCGAGCGGAACAAGCAGATCAGCGAGATCGATCTCGGCGGCAAGGCCCTGCGGCCGACCTGAGACGGCTCGCACGCGAACCAGAGGGCGGTAGCGGCCAGACCGTTGCCGCCCTTTTTTTCGTTGTACCACGGCATCTGCCATTTCGGCGCCGCAGCCGCAGCGGACCTCCGGCCTGCGGCGATCGCTCGACGCCATGATATCGTCGTGAAGCAGCACGGCGGCGCCATCGACGTGGATACCGAACCCGGTGTATTACCGAATGCACCATCACCCTGCCGCGCACGATGGCGGCGGGCGGCATGTCCGGAGGCAAGTCGTGAACGCTTACATCCTGGTCGTTGACGACGAGCCCGACGTCGAGGCGCTGTTCCGGCAGCAGTTCCGACGCGAGCTGCGCGCCGGCCGCTTTCAGATGGAGTTCGCCACCTCCGCGCCCGATGCGCTCAAGCGTGCCGCCGAGGTCCGCACCCCCTCGCTGATCCTGTCCGACATCAACATGCCAGGCATGAGCGGGCTGGACATGCTGCCGAAGGTGCGTGCCGCGCATCCGGACGTTCCCGTCATCATGATCACGGCCTATGGCGATGCCGAGACGCGGCGGAAGGCGATCGAGCGCGGCGCCGTCGGGCTGCTCACCAAGCCGATCGACTTCGCCTTGCTGCGACAGGAGATCGACACGAGGCTCGAGCAGGCCGCATGAGCACCACCATCCTCTTCGTCGACGACGAGCCGGATCTCGAGGCGCTGGTCCTGCAAAAGTTCCGCAGGCAGATCCGCGACGGAGAGGTGACCATCATGTTCGCCCGCGACGGTCTCGAGGCGCTGGCCTCGCTCGAGCAGAACCCGCAGGTCGACATGGTGGTTTCCGACATCAACATGCCCCGGATGGACGGGCTGTCTCTGCTGGCGAAGCTCCAGGAGGCCGAGGAGAAGAAGTCAACCATCATCGTCTCCGCCTATGGCGACATGAGCAACATTCGAACCGCCATGAACCGCGGGGCGTTCGACTTCCTGACCAAGCCGATCGATTTCGCCGATCTGGAAGCCACGATCGGCAAGACCATCCGCCACATCGAGATGCTGCACGAGGCGCGCCGGCGCCAGATGGAAGCCGAGCGCGCCCATGCCGCGCTGTCGCGTCATTTCTCGCCCGAGCTGGCCAAACGTCTGGCCGCCAGCGGCGAAGGCGAGGGAATCGAGGTGAAGTGGCGAGATGTCGCCACCATCTTCACCGACATTACGGGCTTCACCTCGCTGGTCGAGACCGCCCCGCCCGAGGCATTGGGCAAGCTGCTCAACGAGTATGTCGGCGGCATGACCGAGATCGTCTTCGCGCATGAGGGGACGGTCGCAAAGATCATTGGCGATGCGATCCAGGTGCTCTTCAACGCGCCAGGGGATCAGCCGGATTATGCCACGCGCGCGGTCGCTTGTGCCCATGCGCTCGATGCCTGGGCGGAGGAGTTCCGAGGCCGGCAACATGCGATGGGCATCACCTTCGGTGCGACCCGCATCGGCATTCACGCCGGGCCTGCGCTGGTCGGTAATTTCGGCGGCAACCGTTACTTCGACTACACCGCGTATGGGGATTCCATCAACATCGCGGCGCGGCTGGAGGCCGCCAACAAGCATCTGGGGACGCGCATCTGCGTCAGCGCCAGCGTTGCCGAGGCGGCTGAGGGTTTTCAAGGGCGCCCCGTGGGTGAGCTGATGCTGCGCGGACGCAGCGAGCCGTTGCGCGCGTTCGAGCCGTTGCCGCCGGCAAAATACGAGGCGCCGGAAACCGCGCTGTATGCTGAGGCTTTCGCCAGGATGGCGGCCGGCGACGCCGCGGCCATGCCTGCCTTTGCTGCGCTGGTCGGCGCGCATGCCGACGATTCCCTGGCCGGTTTTCACCTGAAGCGCCTTCTCAACGGCGCCAAGGGCATTCGCATGCAGCTTGAATAGGAGTTCGTCATGATCCGTGATTTCCCTTCCGGCAATTACCGCTTCATTCCGTCCGTGTTTCAATATTCGGCTGGCGCCGCCGCGGATGACGGCTACGAGATCGAACGCGTCCGCTTCGATCGTCTGGTGCCGCTCGCGGAAGGCTTTGCGCTGGCGGCGAAGTTCATCCAGGAAGCCGGGCGTCCGCTGACGGCGTTCTGCGCCTGCGAACTGCGTTCGCCGGCGGCCTTCAGCGAGGAGGGCTTTCGCGCGTTCAATCTGCACTATGTCAAGACGCTGTCGGAATGGGGCATCTTCGACGGCACCACCAATCCGGTGGCGCGCAGCAATGTCTGTCCCGAGATCGATCCGCCGTCCGAACCGTCGTTCTATGCATTCTCGTTCACGCGGCCGACCCGCTCCAAGGCCCCGTCGTTCGTGATCGCCGGCGGCGCCGAGGCGCGCGAAGGCAGCGGGACCTATGTCGAGCGCACGGTGCGCTATCGTGATCTCAGCCCGGAGGGTCTGCGCGAGAAGGTGCGCTTCACGACCACCTCACAGATGGAGAATCGGATGGCGGCCTTCGGCTTCGGCTGGAAGGATACGACCGGCGTGCAGGCCTATTCCGTCCACGACTTCCACCACACGCTCGTCGACGAGCTGGTGCGCCGCGGCGCGCTGCGCTCGGGCCTGACCTGGCATTTCGCCCGGCCGCCGGTGGTCGATCTCGAATACGAGATGGATTGCCGCCGCGTGATGCGGGAAGTCGTGATTTGAGATCCTCATCCTGAGAGCGGCCAGCAGGCCGCCCCATCGAAGCATGGCCGCAGGCGACAGCGGAGCTCTCATGGTTCGAGACGCGCGCGAGGAGCGCGCTCCGCACCATGAGGAACTTCTACCGCTGCCGCGGATCGAGCGCGTCGCGCAGGCCGTCGCCGAGCAGGTTCAGCGACAGCACCACGAGAAAGATCGCAAGTCCCGGCCAGATCGCCATCCACGGCGCCTGTGTCAGGAAGCGTTGCGCGGCGTTCAGCATGCTGCCCCAGGACGGTGCCGGCGGTTGCTGGCCGAGGCCGAGGAACGACAGCGCGGCCTCGGCGATGATGGCGGCGGCGATCGAGAGCGTCGCCTGCACCAGCAGCGCGGGCAGGATGTTCGGCAGGATATGCGAGAGCGCGATCCGCCACGGCGGATTGCCGAGCGCGCGCGCCGCCTCGACATAGTCCTCGGCCTTGACCACGAGGACCTGGCCGCGGGTCAGGCGGATGAAGATCGGTGTTGCCGAGATGCCGATCGCGATCATGGCATTGCCGAGGCTCGGCCCGAGGAACGCCGCGAGCGCGATCGCCAGGATCAGGAACGGGCACGCCAGCATCGCATCCGTGACCCGGCTGATCAGCGCATCGATAAAGCCGCCGCGATAACCGGCGAGGAGGCCGAGCGGAACGCCGATGCCGAGCGCGATCGCGACCGAGATGAGGCCCGCCAGCAGCGAGGCGCGCGCGCCGTAGACGATGCGGCTGAGGATGTCGCGGCCGAGTTCGTCGGTGCCGAACCAGTGCGCCGCATTGGGCGGCTTGCGCACCAGGCTCCAGCTCGTCGCGATGGGATCATAGGGCACGATGAGCGGAGCCAGCACGGCGAGCAGGATGAACATCGTGAGCACGATGAGGCCGAACACCGCCGCCTTCCGCTTGAACAGCCGCCGACGCGCGCGGCGGGCCGGGCTATCCAGCTCGTCGGAATGCGTGAGAGGGCTCGGCAGCGCAGCATCGGTCATGAAACTAGCCCCGAAGCCGCGGATTGACGAGGATGTAGGCGATGTCGGCCACGAGGTTCAGCGTGATGTAGATCGTGGCCGTCACCAGCACCACACCCTGCACCACGGCATAATCGCGGTTGAACACGGCATCCACGATCAGCTTGCCGAACCCGGGAATGGAGAAGATCTGCTCGGTCAGGACGGCGCCGGACAGCAGCGTGCCGAGCTCGAGCGCGCCGAGGGTAATGACAGGGGTCAGCGCATTGCGCATGGCATGCTTGAGGATCACCGAGCGCTCCAACAGGCCCTTGGCGCGAGCGGTGCGGACGTAATCGCTCTCCAGCACCTGCAGCATGGCGCTGCGCGTATGCCGCATCAGGACCGCGGCAATCGCATTGCCGAGCACGAATGCTGGCATGATGGTGACCGCCAGGCTGGCGCGCCAGTTCTCTGTGAGCGGCACATAGCCGGACGCCGGCAGCCAGCCGAGCTCGATCGAGAACAGGAAGATCAGCATGATCCCGAGCCAGAAGTTCGGCGTCGAGATGCCCCACAGTGCAAACAGGTTCGCGCAATAGTCCCAGGCCGAACCCTTCTTGACGGCGGCGACGATGCCGGCGGGAATGCCGATCAGGAAGGCGATCACGATCGCCATCGAGCCGAGCTGCAGAGTCACCGGCAGCTTCTGCGCGATCAGCTCGCGCACCGGCATCTTGTTGCGCAGCGACTCGCCGAAATCGCCCGCGAGGACGCCCTTGATCCAGTAGACGTACTGGACCGGCACGGGCTGATCGAGCCGGTACTGGCGGCGGATCTGCTCGATCACGGCCGGATCGCGCTCTTCGCCCGCCATCACCAGCGCGGGATCGCCCGGCAGCAATTGCTGCAGCGAGAAAATCAGCACCGAGACGAAGAACAGCGTCGGCACAATCTGCGCAAGGCGGCGGGCGAGGAAGTTCAGCATGGTCGCACCTGTGTCCCGGGCGCGGCGCAACTCGCAATGTTGCGCCGCTGAACCGAGACCCGGCTGCAACGGTTCGTCGTCGCCGTGGGTCCCGGCTCAGTGGTGCAGCGCTTCCGCGCTGCGCCGCGTCCGGGACACGGACTGAGTTTCAGATCGATCACTTCAACTTCAGCCCGATCACGCGAACGAGGCCGTCGGGCATCTGCTTGTAGCCTTCTAGCCTCGTCGTGTGCGCGATGATGATGCGGCGGTGGTAGAGGTAGAGCAGCGGCTCCTCCTCCTGCACGAGCTTGGCGAGCGTCTCATAGCTCGCTTTGCGCTTGGCGGGATCGGTGACCAGCCGCGCGTCCTGCAGCGCCTTGTCGGCCTGAGGGTTGTTCCATGCGCTGTAGTTCTGCGGCGCGTCCTTGTACAAGAACACGTAGGAATTGCCGTCGGGGTCGATACGTCCGCTCCATGCCAGCATGAAGGCCTGATAGTCGCCGGTTTCGGCCTGTTTCAGCGACGTTGCGAACTCGGTAACCCGGATCTTCATATCGAAGCCGGCTTCGCTCGCCATGGATTGCACCACTTGGGCCACGGCTTCGGTTTCGGCACCCTTCGGCACCAGAAAGTCGACGCTGACAGGCGGCGCGACGCCGGCTTCCTTCAGCAGCGCCTTGGCCTTGGCGACATCACGGCTGCGGATGGGAAATGCACCCTGATAATAGGGGTGATCCGGATTGACCCATTGGTTGCCTGGTTTGAACTCACCGTTGAACACGACCTGGTTGATCGCCTCGCGGTCGATGGCGAGGTCGAGTGCCTGCCGCACCTTGGCGGACTGGCTGAGCGGTCCCTTGGCCTTGTCCTTGCCGATGTTGAGCGTGATGCCCTGATAGCCGAGCTCGATGGCGGTCGCGACCTTCAGCCGCGAATCCGCGCGCACGTCCTTCAGATCCGTTGCGAGCACGCGTTCGATCAGGTCGAGCCCGCCGGATTTCAGGTTCGCGAGCCGCACGGTGGCATCGACGATCGGCTGGAACACGATCTTGTCGATGAAGACGTTGTCCTTATTCCAGTAGTCGGCGAACTTCTCGAACACGATGCGGTCCTGCTGCACCCGCTCGACGAATTTGTAGGGGCCGGCGCAGACCGGGCGCAGGCCGAACTTGTCGCCGGCCTCTTTCGCGGCCTTCGGCGACATCATCATGCCGGCACGGTCGGTGAGCTGGGCGAGCAGCGGCGAGAACGGCGACTTCAGCACCAGCTTGACGGTGAGGGGATCGACGACCTCGATGTGATCGACCGAGGCCAGCTCCGGCTTGCGGAACGAGCCGGTGAACGTCAGATGGCGTTCCAGCGAGAACTTGACGGCCTCGGCATCGAGCGGCTCGCCGTCGTGGAATTTCACGCCGGGGCGCAACTTGATGACGAGGCCCTTGCCGTCGTCGACGGTCTCGCTCGACAGCGCGAGCTGCGGCACGATGTTGAGCTTCTCGTCGATGTCGAACAGCTTGTCGCAGAAGGCGGAGAACACGATGCGGCCGACATAGGTGCGCGCCATCGTGGGATCGAGGATATCGGGGTCCTCGGCGAGGCCTATGCGAAGCGTGGTCTGAGCCTGCACGGCTCCGATCGACAACAGGAGGGCGGCGGCCGTTGCGGCCAGGCGAAACATCTTCATCGGACAATCCCCATTGCTTCGGCTATTTCGTTGTGGACGCAGTGTCTTGTATACCAACCCCGGCGGAGCTCCGGCCTTCCGTCTTTTGGCTGAAGGCCGCGACCAATCTTGCAAGCGCCGGCGAAAATCCGCCCGCTACCGGCAGAATGGCATCGGCAGACGGCAGCTCTGCCATTCGGTGACAGGCGGCGGCATGGCCGGTGCCGTCCGCCGTCAGCTTCGGCGCCTCGCTGCGGCAACGCTCGATCACGAACGGGCAGCGGGTGTGGAAGCGGCAGCCGGCCGGAGGATTGAGCGCGCTCGGGATTTCGCCCTCCAGCAGGACCGTCGTTCGTTTCGCCTTCGGCTGCGGCAGCGGGATCGCGGATAGCAGCGCCCGGCTGTAGGGATGACGTGGCGCGGCGAACAGCGCGTCGGCCTTAGCCGTCTCGACGATCTGGCCGAGATTCATCACCGCCACCTGGTCGGCGATGTGCTTGATCACGGCGAGGTCGTGCGAGACGAAGATGTAGGCGAGGCCGAGCCGGTCCTGCAGCTCACGCAGCAGGTTGAGGATCTGCGCGCGGATCGAGACGTCGAGCGCCGAGACCGGCTCGTCGCAGATGATCAGCTTCGGCTCGACCGCGAGCGCGCGGGCGATGGCGATGCGCTGGCGCTGGCCGCCGGAGAATTCGTGCGGATAGCGCCGGGCGAGGCGCGGCTCCAGCCCGACCAGCCGCAGCAGCTCGGCGACGCGCGCGCGGCGCTGCGCCGGCGGCACGAGATCGTGCAGCGCCAGCGGTTCGGTCAGGATCTGGCCGACCGTCATGCGCGGGTTGAGCGAGGCATAGGGGTCCTGGAAGATGATCTGCGCCTCGCGGCGGAACGCGCGCAAGCCGCCGGCGTCGAGCGCGAGCAGGTCGCGGCCCTCGAACCGCACCGTGCCCGAATCCGGCTCGATCAGTCGCAGCACCAGGCGGCTGATCGTGGATTTGCCGCAACCGGATTCGCCGACCAGGGCCAGTGTCTTGCCGGCCTCGAGCGTGAAGGAAACCCCATCGACCGCCTTGACGTGCGCCAGCGGCCGGCCAAACAGCGAGCGCCGGGCGACGAAATGCTTGACCAGGCCGGTAACCTCGAGCAGCGCCATCACGCCACCAGACGTTCGAGCGGCGCGCGGATGCAGCGCGAGAGATGGCCGGGGCTGATTTCGAGCAATGGCGGCGGCGCATGACTGCAGGCGTCCAGCACGAACGGGCAGCGCGCCGCGAAGCGGCAGCCCGCCGGCGGCTGCGCCATGTTCGGCACCATGCCTTCGATCGTCGCAAGCTGCTCGGCGCGATGGTCGAGCCGCGGGATCGAGCCGAGCAGGCCCACTGTGTAAGGATGCTGCGGGGCGGAGAACAGCTCGTCCACCGGCGCCCGCTCGACGATCTCGCCGGCATACATCACCGCGACCTCGTCGCAGACTTCGGCGACGACGCCGAGATCGTGGGTGATCAGGATGATGGCGGCGCCGCTGGCCGCCTTCAGCTCGCGCATCAGCTCCAGGATCTGGGCCTGCAGGGTGACGTCGAGCGCCGTGGTCGGCTCGTCCGCGATCAAGAGGTGCGGATCGCAGGCCAGCGCCATCGCGATCATCACGCGCTGGCGCATGCCGCCGGACAGCTTGTGCGGATATTCGTCGATGCGGCGTTCGGGTGATGGGATGTGGACGCGGCGCAACAGCTCGATCGTCCGCTCGCGCGCGCTTTTTCGCGAGCCGCCGCGATGGCGCAAGATGGTCTCGATGATCTGGTCGCCGATCGTGAAGCTCGGATTGAGCGAGGTCATCGGCTCCTGGAAGATCATCGCGAGCCGGTTGCCGCGCAAATCGCGCAGGGTCTGATCCGTCGTCCGCAGCAGATCGAGGCCGTCGAAGCGGATCGCGCCGGTTATCTCCGCGCTTTGTTTCGGCAAGAGGCCCATGATCGCGAGCGACGTCACGCTCTTGCCGCAGCCGGATTCGCCGACGAGGCCCAGCGTCGCGCCGTTGGCCACGCTGAGATCGACGCTGTCGACCGCGTGGGTGATGCGGCCGTCGTCGCCGTGGAAACGGATGCGCAGGTCCCTGATCTCGATGAGAGGGCTCGCGCTCATGACTGTCTTGCGCGTGCGGCTGCGATGCTGGCGTCGATGACGCTGCGATCGGTGTTGCCGGCCGGGTTCTTTCGCGTCGGCATCGACGCGCGAAAGTGCACCCAGAGCTCGTGGCTGACGCGTTCGAGCCGTTCGAGCTCGCCGATCGGGTCGGGATGATCGTCGGCGCGAATGTCCAGCGCCGGCCATTCCTCCTCGCCGTGGATCAGGAGCGCCGCGGACTGCTTTCCGCGCTTGTCGCCGCCGGCGGCTTCCCCAGCGCGCATCGCCGCGAGCAGGCGGCGCGGGAAGGGCAGGCTGTCGTTGGCGAGATAGGTCTTTGCCGTCTCGGCAAGCACGTCGGCGCCAGCGAGCATGTTGCCGGCGATCGAATATCCGCTGCCCGCGACGTGTCCGCACCAATCGACGCAGTCGCGGCCGGTATGCGCCGCGATTGCGCCGCTCGCATCCATGATGTGGACCTGCCGGCTTTCGCGGCCCTCGTCCGCCGCGAGCAGCGTTGCGAGCACGTCGTGGACGTTGAGACCCTCGCGCAGCAGCTTGACCCCGTCGATGCCGTAATAGGGATTGACGAAGGCCTGCGTCGCGATCGCGCCGAGGCCGGCCGCGATATAGGGCACGCGGGCACCGACGGCGAAGAACCGAGTCGCGACCGCGATGCCGAACTGGCCGGTGGCAGGATCTTTCGCGATGATCGACCAGGTCATGTGCTGCCTATCAGCGTCCCGCGGCGTAACCTTGCATGCCGCGCGGATTGGCGGCGGCGCGCCGGCGCGGTCCGACACGCGAGGCCGCGGTGAGGCGGCCTTCGGACCAGTCGGGGCCGACCTCGACGATGTGCCCGCGCTCGCGCAGGTTCTCGATCGTCGCCTTGGGCACGCGGTTCTCGACCACGAGCACGCCGGGGCGCGCGGTGCGCGGCCAGAACGAGATCGGGAAATGCTCGGAGTGCCAGGCCGGCGCGTCGATGGCTTCCTGGAGATTGAGATTGCAATGGACGTGGCGCAGGAAGAACTGGGTGATCCATTGGTCCTGCTGATCGCCGCCGGGCGAGCCCCAGGCGAGGTAAGGCTCGCCGTCGCGCAGCGCCATGCTCGGCGACAGCGTCGTGCGCGGCCGCTTGCCGGGCGCCAGCGAACTCGGCTGGTTCTCTTCCAGATCGAACATCTGGGCGCGGCTGCCGAGGCAGAAACCCAATTCGGGAATGACGGGCGAGGATTGCAGCCAGCCACCGGACGGCGTCGAGGATACCATGTTGCCGGCCTTGTCGATGATGTCGAAATGCACGGTGTCGCCGCGCACCTCGCCGAAGCGCCCCACGGTTGGTTCGCCGGCACCCAAAGCGCCCACGGCCTCGCGCTGTCCTTCGGCGCGACGCAGCTTGACCACGCCGCCAAAGCCCTCGACCGCGCCGGGCCGGAGATCGAGCGAAGCCTTCTCGGTCACGAGCTTGCGGCGCTCGTCGTTATACGCATCCGACAGCAGCGTCCCGATCGGGATCTCGCTGAATTTAGGATCGCCATAGAACTTCTCGCGGTCGGCGAAGGCGAGCTTGGCGCATTCGATCTGCAGATGAATGAACTCCGGTCCGGTCGGATCGAGCCCGTCGAGCCCAAAGCCCTTCAGGAGCGCCAGCTGCTGCAGCGTCACCGGGCCCTGGCTCCAGACGCCGGCCTTGCACACGGTGTAGCGGCCATAATCGTAGGTGAGCGGCGCCTCGATGGTCGGCTGCCAGCGCGCCATGTCGTCGGCGGACAGCACGCCGCGATGCGGCGAGCCGCTGACGTCCATCACCTCCTGGGTCCGGCAGAACCGGTCGATGGCCTCGGCGACGAAGCCTTGCGACCAGGCCTTGCGCGCCCGCTCGATCTCGGCATCGCGGCCTCCGCCGCCGCTCTCGGCCTCGCCGAGAATGCGGGCATAAGTTGCGGCCAGCGTCTTGTTGGTGAACAGCGTGCCCGGCTTCGGCACCTCGCCGTTCGGCAGATAGACGGCGGCGGAGGTCGGCCAATGCTTGCGGAACAATTGCTCGACGGTCTGGATCGTGGCGCAGGCGCGCTCCACCAGCGGGTAGCCGTCGCGCGCATAGGAGATGGCGGGCTCCAGCACGTCGCGCACGCGCATCGTGCCGTAGTCGCGCAGCAGCATCATCCAGGATTCGAAGGTGCCGGGGACGCAGGCGGCGAGCAGGCCGGTGCCCGGCACCATGTCGAGGCCCTCGCTCCTGTAGTGCGCGATGGTGGCGCGTGCCGGCGCCGGGCCCTGGCCGCAGATCACCTCGGTGCGGCCGCGCTTCACATCGTGCACGATGACGGGCACGTCGCCGCCCGGGCCGTTCAGATGCGGCTCGACCACCTGGAGCGTGAAGGCGGTGGCGACTCCGGCGTCGAAGGCGTTGCCGCCCTTTTCGAGAATGGCCATGCCGATTGCGGTCGCGATCCAGTGCGTGGTGGCGACGACCCCGAACGTGCCCTCGATCTCGGGGCGCGTCGTAAAGGGATCGGGGTTGACGTTGCTGGCCATCGATTACCTCACTTGCGGCGCGCGCAATTGATCACAGGGACGGGCCGCGGCCAAATGCGCAGGCTGCATGGCACGCGCGCGTCACGCCGGGACCGGTGCGGTGTTGACCGCATGGCAGGCGACGCCGCCGATCAGTTCCGGAGCCTCCTTGCGGCAGAGATTGAACGCCAGTGGACAGCGCGGATTGAAGGCGCAGCCGGAGGGCGGGTTGATCGGGTTCGGGATCTCGCCTTTCACCGGAATGCGCTGGCGGCCGCTCATGGCAAGGTCGGGCACGGCGCCCAGCAGCATCTTGGTGTAGGGCATGCGCGGATTGGCGAACAGCTCGCGTCCCTCCGCGATCTCGACGATGCGGCCGAGATACATCACGCCGACGCGGCTCGCCATGTGGCGGACTACGGCGAGGTTGTGGCTGATGAACATGTAGGTCAGGCCGAACTTGTCCTGGAGGTCGCGCATCAGGTTGAGGATCTGCGCTTGCACCGAGACGTCGAGCGCCGAAGTCGGCTCGTCGCAGACGATGAACTCGGCGTCGGAAGCGAGCGCCCGCGCAATTGCGATGCGCTGACGCTGGCCGCCCGAGAATTCGTGCGGAAACTTCAGCCGGTCGTCGGGATGCAGGCCGACCAGCGTGAGCAGCTCGGCGACGCGGGCCCGGATGTCGCGCTCGCCCTGGATCAAGTCGAAGGCGCGGATCGGCTCGGAGATGATGGCGTCGACGCGGAAGCGCGGGTTCAGGCTGGCATAGGGATCCTGGAAGATCATCTGGATGCGGCGGCGCAACTTCCGCCGCGCCGGCGTCTGCCGCGGATCGGTCATCGAGACGCCGTCGATCAGGACGTCGCCGGCGCTCGGCGGCAGCAGCCCCACGACCATCCGCGCCACCGTGGTCTTGCCCGAGCCGGACTCGCCGACCAGCGCAAACGTCTCACCCTTCCTGATGTCGAAGGTGACGTGGTCGACCGCCTTGAGATACTCGAGGTGCCCGCCCTCGAGCATGCGGTTGAGCCAGGGTTTCGAGACATCGAAAACCCGACGCAGATTTGTGGCCTGAACGAAGGGAGCGCTCATGCCGCGCTCTCCGCCGGCACGTTGTCGTAGAGGTGGCAGGCGACCGATTGCGTGCCGCGCGGCAGCGGCTCCGGCCGCTCGACCCGGCAGCGGTCGAAGGCGAAGGCGCAGCGCGGATTGAACGAACAGCCGCGCGGGATTGCCGAGAGGCGCGGCATCGAACCGGGGATCTGCTGGAGGCGCTTGTCGTCGCCGGCCAGCGTCGGAATCGCGCCCATCAAGCCTTTGGCGTAGGGGTGCAGCGGATTTCTGACGACATCCTGCACCGGACCGATCTCGGCGACGCGGCCGGCATACATCACCGCAACGCGGTCCGAGGTCTCCGCGATCACGCCCATGTCGTGCGTCACCAGCATCACGGCGGTGCCGTGGTCGCGGCCGAGCCGCTTGATCAGCGAGATGATCTGCGCCTGCACGGAGACGTCGAGCGCGGTGGTCGGCTCGTCGGCGATGATCAGCTCGGGCTCGGCGCAGATCGCCAGCGCGATCACGACGCGCTGACGCATGCCGCCGGAGAATTCGTGCGGATAGCCGTCGATGCGCCGGTCCGGCGCGGGAATGCCGACCTCGGCGAGCAGGTCGATGGCGCGGCGGCGGGCGGCGGATTCGGACAGGTCCAAATGGGTCCTGATCGTCTCCACGATCTGGTCGCCGACCCGATACAGCGGATTGAGGGAAGTGAGGGGGTCCTGGAAGATCATGCCGATCCGCTTGCCGCGGATGCGGCGCATCTCCTCAGGCGGCAGATGGTCGATGCGCTGGCCTGCCAGACGAATCTCGCCGCCGGCGATGCGGCCGGGAGGATCGATCAGGCCGATCACGGCAAGACCGGTGACGGATTTTCCGGCTCCGGATTCGCCGACCACGCCCAGCACCTCGCCCTTGGCGATGTCGAAGGAGGCGCCGTCGATAGCGCGCAGCGTGCCGCGGCGGGAGGCGAACTCCACCTGGAGGTTGCGCACGGAGAGGATTGGTTCGGTCATGAGCGGGGCGGACTCATCGAAATGTTGCTCATCGGAGTTTCGGATTGAGCGCGTCGCGCAGCCAGTCGCCCAGCAAATTGATCGACAGGATCAGCCCGGCCAGCGCCAGGCCCGGGAAGGCGACGATCCACCATTCGCCAGCGAACAGGTAGTTGTTGCCGATGCGGATCAGGGTGCCGAGCGAGGGCATCGTGTCGGGCAGGCCGACGCCCAGGAAGGACAGCGTCGCCTCGGTGATGATGGCCAGCGCCAGGTTGATGGTGGCGATGACCAGGATCGGGCCCATAGTGTTGGGCAGCACGTGGCGCAGCATGATCGTCGGCGCGGGAAGGCCGATCAGTTGCGCGGCAGCCACGTAATCCTTGTTCTTCTCGACCATCACGGAGCCCCGCACCGTTCGGGCATACCCCACCCAGAAACTCAGGCCGATCGAGATCACCAGCACCACGAGCATGCTGGTGGCATCCAGCCGGTTGCCGAAGATGGATTTGGCGATGCCGTTGACCAGCAGCGCGATCAGAATGGCGGGAAAGGTGAGCTGCACGTCGGCGATCCGCATGATCACGCCGTCGACCGCGCCGCCGAAATAGCCGGCGATCAGGCCGAGCGCGATGCCGAGCGCACCGGCGAAGATCACGCCGGCGACGCCCACCGCGAGCGAGATGCGCATTCCATAGAGGATGGCGGAGAACACGTCGCGGCCCTGCTCGTCGGTGCCGAGCAGGAACGGGCTCTGTCCGTCGGCGGTCCAGAGCGGCGAGATGCGCGAGTTCATCAACTGGAGCTGCGCCGGATCGAACGGGTTCTGCACCGCGAGGGCGGATGCAAAGATCGCGAGCAGGAAGAACAGCACGGTGATGGCCGCCGCCACCATGGTCAGCTTGGAACGGCGGAACGAATAGAAGATGTCGCTGTCGAGCGCGCGGCTCAGCCAGCTGCGGCCGACATGGGCGGGCGGCGTGCTCTGCTCGTCGGCATTGGAGGCGGCTGCGTCGGACATGCAGGGCTGCCTTATGAGGCGCGGCCGACGGTCGCGCGGAGGCGCGGATCGACCACGGTGTAGAGGATGTCGACCACCAGGTTGATGGTGACGAAGATCAGCGAAACCATCAGCAGGTAGGCGGCCATGATCGGGATGTCGACGTTTTGCACGGCCTGCACGAACAGAAGTCCCATGCCCGGCCATTGGAACACGGTTTCGGTGATGATCGAAAATGCAATAACCGAGCCAAACTGGAGTCCGGCCACCGTGATCACGGGAATCAGCGTGTTCTTCAGCGCGTGGCCGAAATGGATGGCGCGGGTGGTGAGCCCCCGGGCACGGGCGAAGCGGATATAGTCGGTTCGCAGCACCTCCAGCATCTCCGCCCGCACCAGCCGCATGATCAAGGTCATCTGGAACAGGCCGAGGGTGATCGAGGGCATGATCAATGCCTTCAGTCCCGACAGCGTGAGCAGGCCCGTGCTCCACCAGCCGAGCTTGACCACCTCGCCGCGGCCGAACGAGGGCAACCAGCCCAATGTCACGGCGAACAGGTAGATCAGCAGAATGCCGATCAGGAAAGTCGGCAACGAGATTCCGACGAGCGAAACCGCCTGGAACAGCTTGGCCAGCAAGGTGTCGCGCCTAAGCGCCGAATAGACCCCCATCAGAATCCCGAACACCATTGCAAAGACGGTGGCGCAGATCGCAAGTTCCAGCGTGGCGGGCATCCGCTCCATCAACAAAGTCGAGACCGGCTGGCGGAACTGATAGGAGACGCCGAACTTGAACTGCGCGGCATCGGCGAAGTAGCGCACGAACTGCACCGGCACGGGATCGTCGAGACCGAGCGACTTACGCACGATTTCGCGTTCGGCCGCCGAGGTGTCGATCGAGACGATCTGGTTGACGGGGTCGCCGGCGAAACGGAACATCGAGAAGGCGATGATGCCCACGGCGAACATGACGCCGATGGCCTGAACCGCGCGGCGAAGCGTGAAAGCGAGCATGCCTTCCACTATCCTTGGGTACGTGCGGCCGACGATTTTGTCAGCCGGAAAAAGGAAAGGTCCCGGCCGCCTGGTGCGCCGGGACCTCGTGTTCGACTGACGCTATTCCTTCTTGGTCGCCCAGTGGAACATGACCAAATTGTCGGCGCGTTGCGGCAGGTTGACCTTTTTCGATACGCCCCAGGCCAGCGCCTGCTGATGCAGCGGAATGTAGGCCCAGTCCTTGATGCTGATGTCGTAGGCCTGCTTGATCAGCTGGTTGCGCTTGGCGGTGTCGGTCTCGACCAGCACCTTGTCGGTGATGGCGTCGAACTCCTTGTTGCAATAACCGCCGAGATTGGCCTCGCCGCGCGAGGATTTCGCATCGTCGCGGCAGCCCATGATGTCGTACAGCACGTTGTGCGAGTCCATCGTGCTCGGGGTCCAGCCCAAGAGGTAGAACGAGGTCTGGTAGCCGCCTTGCTTGAGCACCTTGGCGAAGTACTGCGCCTTCGGCTGCGCCAAGAGATTGATCTTGACGCCGATGCGGGCGAGCATGCCGACGACGGCCTGGCAGATCGCGGCGTCGTTGACGTAGCGATCGTTCGGGCAATC
Source organism: Bradyrhizobium sp. WBOS08 (assembly GCF_024585125.1). Lineage (NCBI taxonomy): Bacteria > Pseudomonadati > Pseudomonadota > Alphaproteobacteria > Hyphomicrobiales > Nitrobacteraceae > Bradyrhizobium > Bradyrhizobium sp. WBOS08. The sequence goes on from NZ_CP028988.1 coordinate 4,611,388, forward strand.
CATCGTGACCTCGAAGCCGTCGGGATAACCCGCTTCGGTCAGGAGCTTCTTGGCGCCGTCAGGATCGAATTTCGGCCGCGTGAACTCCTTGGACAGGGCAAACAGTTCCGGCGCGATCATCAGGGCCGACGGCGTCGACAGTCCGCGCATCACGCGCGTCTTGATCAGCTCGATGTCGATGGCCTTGTAGAAGGCTTCGCGAACCCGGGCGTCCTTGAAGGGGTTCTTGCCCTTGATGTTGGAGTAGAGCAGTTCGTCGCGCGTCTGGTCGAAGCCGATGAAGATGGTGCGCAGCTCCGGCCCCTTCAGCACCTGGGCATTCGGGCTGGAATCGACGCGGGAGATGTCCTGGATCGGCACCGGCTCGATGACGTCGACTTCGCCGGAGAGCAGTGCGGCGACGCGGGTGGCGTCGGAGGAAATCGGGGTGAAGACGATCTCCTTCAGGTTACCTTCCACCTTGCCCCAGTAATTGGGATTGGCCTTGAACACCGTCTTCACGCCGGGCTGATGGCTTTCGATGATGAAGGGGCCGGTGCCGTTCTCGTGCAGCGAGGCGTAGCTGGGCGTGGTCGCCGCCACCGGCGTCGGATCGACGACGTTGTTCGCCTCGGCCCATTTCTTGTCCATGATGTACCAGACATCCCACGAATTGTGCAGGATGGGATTGGGCGAGGGCAGGACGAAGTCGACGGTGTAGTCGTCGACCTTGACGACCTTGACGTCGGGCGCAAGGCGGGTCTGCATGTTGGACCCCTTCTTGCGGACGCGATCGGCCGAGAACACGACGTCGTCGGCGGTGAAGGGGTCGCCGTTGTGGAATTTCACGCCCTTGCGCAAATGGAAGCGCCAGCGGGTCGGTTCGGGAGTTTCCCAGCTCTCCGCCAGCGCCGGAATGATCTTGAGGTCCTTGTCGCGCGCGGTGAGGCCCTGGTAGACGTGACCGAGATGCGCGTGGGTCGTGCTCTCGTTGAGCGTGTAGGGATCAAGGGACTTCAGGTCACCCTGGTTGGCATAACGGAGCGTTTGGCTCGACGCCGGCGTGACCGCCAACGCAAGCGCACCGGCGAGCGTCGTCGCAAACAGACTTCGACCTAATGACATTCTTGACCCTCTCCACGCTGCCATGCCGATGATTTTTGATTGTTCGGCGGGGCTGATTGATCCATGTTGCCCAGAGTTCTCGACCGGTGCAAGCGCCATTCCAGCAAGGAACGCGCCAAGTTGCGCCGCTGTGCAGCAATGCAGTCCATGCCGTCCGGCATGGAAGATCGCCTCTTTCGACTTTGGTTGACCATACCGCCCGATTGGGGGACGGGCACGCCGCGCCTGCATCAGGTCGCTTGCGTCGCAGCACAACTCGCGGCGATACTCCGCCAGGCGGCCCGAATCTCATCCGGAGGGGACATGAAAGTAAATATCGAAATTGACTGCACCCCCCTCGAGGCTCGCCAGTTCTTCGGTCTGCCCGACGTGGGGCCGATGCAGACGGCGGTGATGGACAAGCTGCAGCAGCAGGTGCTCAGCAACATCGAGAAGGTCTCGCCGGAATCGCTGATCCAGAGCTGGTTCACGTTCGATCCGAAGATCGCCGAGCGGTTTCAGGATATGTTCGTCACGATGGCCGGCCTCGGCGGCACGCGCAGCAGCGACAAGAAAAAATAGTGTCGTCCGGGCAGGAGGGGGCGCTGGAGAAAGGCCGGCTACGTCCGCCGGGCCTCGCCCTGTTGCTCGCAGAAGCCCGTGGCCTGCTCGAACTCAATGCAAGCCTCCTGCTGTCGCCGCTCCTGATGCGGGCGCCGCGGGGCGACGGCCATCCGGTGCTGGCGCTGCCGGGCTTCCTCGCCAGCGACGTCTCGATGGCGCCGATGCGGCGCTATCTCAGCGAGCTCGGCTACGAGACGCATGCCTGGCGGATGGGCCGTAATCTCGGCGGGCTGGGCCGGATGCGGGACGCGCTGCGCGCCCGGCTTGCGGAGATTCATGCCGCGAGCGGGCGCAAGGTCAGCCTGGTCGGGTGGAGTCTCGGCGGCGTCTATGCCCGTGATCTTTCGCTTTGGGCGCCCGACATGGTTCGCTACGTCATCACGCTCGGCAGCCCTTTCGCCAATGACGTGCGGGCGACCAACGCCAGGCGGCTGTACGAGGCGCTGTCCGGCGAGCGCGTCGAGGATTTCGCGGAAGCGCGCGAGGCGATCGCCGGCGATCTGCCGGTTCCGACAACCTCGATCTATTCGCGGGCCGACGGTGTGGTTAACTGGCGGACCTGCTTGTTGCGTCCCTCCGACCGCGCCGAAAACATCGAGGTGCATCTGGCGAGCCATCTCGGGCTCGGGGTAAATCCTGCGGCGCTGTGGGCGGTGGCCGACCGTTTGGCCCAACCGGAGGGGGAGTTCTCGCCATTTGACCGGGCAGGGCCGTTTGCCATTGCATATGCCCCGCCGGAACAGGCAATATCGGCCTGACGAGAAGCGCCGGCTAAGGCGCCCGTCAAATCGTTGCGGGAGGGAATTATGGCTGACGGTAAGAAGCTGTCGTCGCTGGACGCGTCTTTTCTCTATCTGGAAACACCGGAAATGCCGATGCATGTCGGCAGCATGGCGATCTTTCGCCTGCCCGACGACTACAAGGGCGACTTCTTCGAAGACTTCAAGGCGATGATCGTCTCGCGGCTGCACATCGCGCCGATTCTGAAGGTGCGGCTGGAGAAGGCGCCGCTCGACATCGACCATCCGTCCTGGGTCGAGGATGACCAGTTCGACATCGACCGCCACATCTTCCGCGCCAGCCTGCCGCAGCCGCGCGACCGCGCCACGCTCGAGCGCATCGTCGGCTGGATGCATGCCAAGCTGCTCAACCGCGCCCGTCCGCTCTGGGAATTCTACGTATTCGAGGGCATGAAGGACAACGAGGTCGGGCTTTATTCCAAGATGCATCATGCCGCGATCGACGGCGGCGCCGGCGCGGCGCTGACCAACATGATCTACGACATCTCGCCGATCCCGCGGAGGGTCGAGCCGCCGACGGCGGGCAGCAAACCAGGGCAGGAGCCGCGCGACATCGCCGCGAACCTCCTGGATTCCTATCAGCAGCTGTTCAGCCAGCCGCTCGATGCTTCGCAGGCCGCGAAGAACCTTCAGCTGCCGCGCACCGGCAAGAGCGACATCGGCTCGATCCTGTTCGACAATGCGATGTATCAGATCGAGAGCGCGGTGCGCTTCGCCGGCAACATCCCGACCGTGCTCAAGAGCGTGTCCGACGTGCTCGGCAAGGTCGCCGATCCCAAGTCGCGCGAAAGCCTCGCCAGCATGGTGTCGCCCCCGACCATGCTCAACAAGACCATCTCCTCGGAACGAAGCTTTGCCGGCGTGTCGATCCCGCTGTCGCGGGCCAAGGCGCTGGCTAAACAGGCCGGCGGCAAGCTCAACGACGTCGTGCTGGCGCTGGCGTCTGGCGTCGTCCGCCGCTATCTGCTGCAATATGGCACGCTGCCGGCGAAATCGCTGACGGCGGCGGTGCCGATCTCGCTGCGTGAGGAGGGCAACACCGAGGCCAACAACCAGGTGTTCGGCATGATCTGCTCGATCGCGACCAATGTCGACGATCCCAAGGCGCGGCTGGAGGCCATCATCGCGCAGTCGACCAAATCCAAGGAGATGTCGCATCCCCTGCGCGCGCTGATGCCGCAGGTCTCCAACATCTCGATGCTGGGCGCGCCGATCATGGTGCAGATCCTGGCGCTGCTCTACAGCCGCTCGAACCTCTCGGACGTGCTGCCGCCGGCCGCCAACATCACGGTGTCCAACGTGCCGGGACCGCGGCAGACGCTCTATGCCGCGGGGGCCGAGCTGCTGCACATCTTCCCGGTGTCGATCTCGACACACGGGCAGGCGCTCAACATCACCGTGCAGAGTTATCGCGACCAGCTCGATTTCGGCTTCATCGTCGGCGCCAACATCATTCCGCACGTGCAGGTGATGTGCGACATGCTGCCGGAGGAGTTCGCCGCACTGGAGGCGGCCTACGCGCCGCCGGCGGCCGACATCAAGGGTGCCGCTGAATAGGAATGCTGCAATGATAGAAATGCCGCCGCTCAAGTTCGCGTCGACGAACGGAATCCGCATGGGCTATTACGAGGCTGGCCCAGCCGACGACAAGCCGCCGGTCGTGCTGTGCCACGGCTGGCCCGAGCTCGCCTTTTCCTGGCGCCACCAGATCAAGGCGCTGAGCGAGGCCGGCATCCGCGTGATCGCCCCGGACCAGCGCGGCTATGGCGCGACCGACCGCCCCGAGCCGGTCGAAGACTACGACATGGAGCATTTGACAGGCGATCTGGTCGGGCTGCTCGATCATCTCGGGATCGACAAGGCGATCTTCGTCGGTCACGACTGGGGCGGCTTCGTCGTCTGGCAGATGCCTTTGCGGCACCCTTCGCGGGTTGCCGGTGTGGTCGGGGTCAACACCCCGCATTGGGACCGCGCGCCGATCGATCCCATCGCGCTGTTTCGCCAGCGCTATGGCGACCAGATGTATATCGTCCAGTTCCAGGATCCCGCGCGCGAGCCGGACAGGATTTTCGGCAGCCGGGTCGAGCAGACCTTCGACGCGTTCATGCGCAAGCCGCTGGGGCGGCCTGCGGCGAAGCCGGATGAGCCGCCGATCGCAGGCGTCGGCGCCGCGGCAAAAACCAATCTGGCCTTCCCGCAGATGATTGCGGCTTACGATGCCAAGGTCGACCCGCGCACGCCGATCCTGTCCACCGACGAGAAGAAGGTGTTCGTCGACACCTTCACGAAGACAGGCTTCACCGGCGGCATCAACTGGTACCGTAACTTCACCCGCAATTGGGAGCGGTCGAAGGGCCTGGACCACCACGTCCACGTGCCGTCGCTGATGATCATGGCGGAGAACGACGCGGTGCTGCCGCCCTCTGCGGCGGACGGCATGGAGAATCTGATCGGTGATCTCGAAAAGTATCTGGTGAAGGACAGCGGCCATTGGACGCAGCAGGAGAAGCCGGAGGAGGTCAGCGCCAAGCTGATCGAATGGCGTAGAAGGCGGTTTGGCTAGCGCTCGTCATTGCAAGCGAAGCGAGGCAATCCAGAAATGCATTCGCGGAAGGCAGTCTGGATTGCTTCGTCGCTTCGCTCCTCGCAATGACGGCGGTGAATATCGAGGCAGGGGAAGCACTTTTAATGTCTACCACGAATCGTCTGGACCCGATTCCGCATCCGCCGACCAAGCCGGTGGTCGGCAACATGCTGTCGCTGGATTCGGCTGCGCCCGTGCAGCACCTGACGCGGCTCGCCAAGGAGCTCGGTCCGATCTTCTGGCTCGATATGATGGGCTCGCCGATCGTGGTCGTCTCCGGCCACGATCTCGTCGACGAGCTCTCCGACGAGAAGCGCTTCGACAAGACGGTGCGCGGCGCGCTGCGGCGCGTGCGCGCGGTCGGCGGCGACGGCCTGTTCACGGCCGATACCAGGGAGCCGAACTGGAGCAAGGCGCACAACATCCTGCTTCAGCCCTTCGGCAACCGCGCCATGCAGTCCTATCATCCGAGCATGGTCGATATCGCCGAGCAACTGGTCCAGAAATGGGAGCGGCTCAACGCCGACGACGAGATCGACGTCGTTCATGATATGACGGCGCTGACGCTGGACACGATCGGGCTGTGCGGTTTCGACTACCGTTTCAACTCCTTCTACCGGAGCGACTATCATCCCTACGTCGAGTCGTTGGTGCGCTCGCTCGAAACCATCATGATGACGCGCGGCCTGCCGTTCGAGCAGATCTGGATGCAGAAGCGGCGCAAGACCCTCGTCGAAGACGTCGCCTTCATGAACAGGATGGTCGACGAGATTATCGCCGAGCGCCGCAAGAGCGCGGAAGGGATCGACGACAAGAAGGACATGCTGGCTGCGATGATGACCGGCGTCGACCGTTCGACCGGCGAGCAGCTCGACGACGTCAATATCCGCTACCAGATCAACACCTTCCTGATCGCCGGCCACGAGACCACCAGCGGCCTGTTGTCCTACACGCTCTATGCGCTGCTCAAGCATCCGGAGATCCTGAAGAAGGCGTACGACGAGGTCGATCGCGTCTTCGGGCCGGACGTCAATGCGAAGCCGACCTACCAGCAGGTGACGCAGCTCACCTACATCACGCAGATCCTGAAGGAGGCGCTGCGGCTGTGGCCGCCGGCGCCGGCCTATGGCATCTCGCCGCTGAACGACGAGACGATCGGCGGCAAGTACAAGCTTCGGAAGGGCACCTTCACCACGATCCTGGTGACCGCCCTGCATCGCGATCCCTCCGTCTGGGGTCCGAATCCCGATGCCTTCGATCCCGAGAATTTCAGCCGCGAGGCGGAAGCGAAGCGGCCGATCAACGCCTGGAAGCCGTTCGGCAACGGCCAGCGCGCCTGCATCGGCCGCGGCTTCGCCATGCACGAGGCCGCCCTGGCGCTCGGCATGATCCTGCAGCGCTTCAAGCTGATCGACCATCAGCGCTACCAGATGCATCTGAAGGAAACGCTGACGATGAAGCCGGAAGGCTTCAAGATCAAGGTGCGCCCCCGTGCCGAGCGCGAGCGCGGCGCTTACGGTGGGCCTCTTGCGTCTGCGTCCTCGGCGCCGAAGGCGCCGCGCCAGCCGACGGCCCGGCCCGGCCACAACACGCCGATGCTGGTGCTGTACGGCTCTAATCTCGGCACGGCGGAAGAACTCGCGACGCGCATGGCCGACCTTGCGGAGATCAACGGTTTTGCCGTGCATCTCGGCCCGCTCGACGATTACGTCGGCAAGCTGCCGCAGCAGGGCGGCGTGCTGATCATCTGCGCCTCCTACAACGGCGTGCCGCCTGACAACGCGACGCAGTTCGTCAAATGGCTTGGCGGCGATTTGCCGAAGGATGCCTTCGCCGGCGTGCGCTACGCCGTGTTCGGTTGCGGCAACAGCGACTGGGCCGCGACCTATCAATCGGTGCCGCGCCTGATCGACGAGCAATTGTCGAAGCATGGCGCGCGTGCGGTCTATCCGCGCGGCGAGGGCGATGCGCGCAGCGATCTCGATGGCCAGTTCCAGAAATGGTTCCCGGCCGCGGCCCAGGTCGCGACCAAGGAGTTCGGCATCGACTGGAATTTCACCCGCACCGCGGAGGACGATCCGCTCTATGCGATCGAGCCGGTCGCGGTCACCGCCGTCAACACCATCGTGGCGCAGGGCGGCGCGGTGGCGATGAAGGTGCTGGCCAACGAGGAGCTTCAGAACAAGAGTGGGGCCCATCCGTCGGAGCGATCGACGCGGCACATCGAGGTGCAGCTGCCCGCCAATGTCAGCTACCGGGTCGGCGATCACCTCAGCGTCGTCCCGCGCAATGATCCGACGCTGGTGGATTCTGTGGCCCGTCGCTTCGGTTTCCTGCCCGCCGACCAGATCAGGCTGCAGGTCGCCGAGGGCCGCCGCGCCCAATTGCCGGTCGGCGAGGCCGTGTCGGTGGGCCGCCTGCTCAGCGAGTTTGTCGAGCTGCAGCAGGTCGCAACCCGCAAGCAGATCCAGATCATGGCCGACCACACCCGTTGCCCGATGACCAAGCCGAAGCTGTTGGGCTTCGTCGGCGAGGAGCCTGAAACGCTCGAGCGCTACCGCACCGAGATTCTGGCGAGACGCAAATCGGTGTTCGACCTGCTGCTGGAATATCCCGCCTGCGAACTGCCGTTCCACGTCTATCTGGAAATGCTCTCGCTGCTGGCGCCGCGCTATTACTCGATCTCGTCCTCGCCGTCGGTTGATCCCGCTCGCTGCAGCATCACGGTGGGCGTGGTCGAGGGCCCCGCCGCCTCGGGACGCGGCGTCTACAAAGGAATCTGCTCGAACTATCTCGCCAATCGCCGTGCGGGCGATATGATCTACGCCACCGTACGCGAGACCAAAGCGGGCTTCCGGCTGCCCGATAATGCATCCGTGCCGATCATCATGATCGGACCCGGTACGGGACTTGCGCCCTTCCGCGGCTTCCTCCAGGAGCGCGCGACGCGCAAGGCGAAAGGGACCACGCTCGGCCCGGCCATGCTGTTTTTCGGCTGTCGCCATCCCGATCAGGATTTCCTCTACGCCGACGAGCTAAAGGCGCTAGCGGGCGCCGGCATCACCGAGCTGTTCACGGCGTTCTCGCGGAGCGACGGACCGAAGACCTATGTGCAACACGTGCTGGCGGCGCAGAAGGACAGGATCTGGCCGCTGATCGAGCAGGGCGCGATCATCTATGTCTGCGGTGATGGCGGCAAGATGGAGCCCGACGTGAAGGCGGCGCTGGTCGCGATCCACCGCGAGAGGAGCGGCGGTGACGCGGCCGCCAGCGCGCGCTGGATCGAGGAGATGGGCACGAACAACCGCTATGTGCTCGACGTTTGGGCGGGTGGGTGATTGTTCGTCCGATCGTGCTAAACCCCGGGGATGATTCCCTGGGAAAAGATCGACACCGCAAAAATCCCCGGCTCCGACGAGGAGCTCCGGCTGATGCGGCGTGGTAAGGAGTTCTCCATCAAGCTCGGCAGCAACGAGCTGATGAACAACCGCCTGTCCGGCTCGGAAGCCGCGCTCGCAACGCTGGCGGCGAAGCAGATCGAGAAGGTCGCCAAGCCCGTCGTCCTGATCGGCGGCCTCGGCATGGGCTTCACGCTGCGCGCGGCGCTCACCGTGCTCGGCCCCAAGGCGAAGATCGTGGTGTCCGAACTGGTGCCGGCGGTGGTGGCTTGGGCGAGAGGTCCGATGGCGGAGGTCTTCGGCGACAGCCTCGATGATACCAGGGTGAAGATCCGGGAAATCGACGTCGGCGAAATCGTCCGCGCGCAGCGGTCGGCCTTCGACGCCATCCTGCTCGACGTCGACAACGGGCCGGAAGGGCTGACCCGCAAGGGTAATGACGCGCTCTATAGCGCGAGCGGGCTCGCGGCAGCGAAGACGGCGCTGCGCCCGGGCGGCGTGCTCGCGGTCTGGTCGTCGGGACCCAACCCCGCCTTCACCAGGCGTCTTCGCACCGCCGGCTTCGACCTCAACGAAGTCAATGTCCGCGCCACCGGGCGAGGCGGTGGCGCGCGCCACGTGATCTGGATCGCGAAAAGACTGTAGGGTGGGCAAAGCGAAGCGTGCCCACCATCTGCATGTGGTGGGCACAGCGCGCAAAAAGGGCGCGCTTTTGCCCACCCTACGATATGCGTTGCGGGGACTGGATTCTTGAAGAGCCTGATCAGGCCGCCTGCGCCGCCGCGCCATGCGCGTGCTTGTCGATGGCGTCGATGATCTCGGGCCAGAACCGCATCGGCAGCGCGTGGCCCATGCCGTCGATCATCAGCAATTTGGCGTTCGGGATCGACGCCGCCGTATCCTTGCCGCCTTCGGGGCGGACCAGCGGATCGACGGTGCCGTGAATGACCAGTGTCGGTATCATCACCGCATGCAGCCGCTCTTTCCGGCTGCCGGACGCCAGCACGGCGCGAAGCTGGCGGCCGACGCCGGCCGGATTGAGTCCGCGCGCGAACACGCGCTCGGCGCGCTCGGGATCGAGCGCTTCCTCCTCCGGAAAATGTCCGGCGCGCAACACTTTCCAGGTCTGGCCGTAGCGGACGATGAACTCCTCCTTGCTGCGCGGCGGCGGCGCCATCAGCATTGCGGCGGCCTCGCGCGAAGGCGGCGGAATGCGCGGATTGCCTGTGGTCGACATGATCGATGTCAGCGAACGGACGCGGTGCGGAAACGACAGCGCCACCTCCTGGGCGATCATGCCGCCCATGGACGCCCCGACCAGATGCGCCGACTTGATGCCGAGCGCATCCATCAGCCCGACCGTGTCCTTCGCCATGTCGATCAGCTTGTAGGTCGCGGCGACGGGAATCCTGAGGAAGCGCAACTTCAGCAGCTCGAGCGGCGTCAGACGCTTGCCGCCGGTGAGATGGCTGGACTTGCCGATATCGCGATTGTCGAAGCGGATCACGCGGAAACCCCGCGCGGCAAGCTGCTCGCAGAACGGATCGTCCCAGTGGATCATCTGCGCGCCGAGACCCATGATCAGCAGCAGCGGTTCGGCATCGTCGTTGCCAAAGATCTCGTAGCAGATGTCGATGCCGTTGGCGCGGACGGTCTGGGGCGGCTGATGGGTGGTCACGGGTCCCTCCTGCTGATCGGTGTTGTATCGCACGGTTTGTCGCCACAAAGAAGCGGCGTGCCGAGCAGCGCGTGCGCTTGCCGGTTGACCGGCACGGCGCAACGGTGTGGTATGGCGAGAAAAGAAGGGCATCGCAGCTCTCGTTTTCAGGAGGACGCCGATGACCGACAAGACCAACGACCCCGTTGCAATGTGGCAGAAGATGGTCGGCGAGATGGAGAAGGGGTTCAACTCTTTCGCCAACCAGGCCATGTCGTCGCCGGAATTTTCGCAGGCGATGAACCGCGCCGGTGGAGTTGCTGCAGGTGCTCAGAAGCAGCTCGGCGAGCTCATGGAGAAATACCTGGTCACGATGAACCTGCCGAGCCGGGAGCAGGTCACGGGTCTTGCGGAACGGCTCCAGTCGGTCGAGGCTCAGATCGGCGAGATCAAGGCGATGCTGAGCCAGATGGCGGCGAATTCCGGCATCACGCAAGGCTTCGACAGCACCCCGCGGCCGCCGCGGACGAAGCGCCCGCCTTCCGAGCCCGGAGAGCCGACATGAATGGGCCGGCGGGACTCGATCTCGCGTCCATCCCGGAGCGGATCCAGGCCGAGGTGCAGCGCGCGATCCAGCGCAGCATCAAGGGCGTTGAATATTTCTCGACCTCGGGCCCTTCGCTCGGCTCGACGCCGAAGGATGTGCTGCATTCGCGCGGCACCATGAACCTTTATCATTATCGGCCGATGTCGGACGAGATCTACCGCGTGCCGGTGCTGATCGTGATGGCGACCACCAATCGCGGCTACATCCTCGATCTCGTCCCCGGGCAGAGCTTCATCGAGTTCTTGCTCAAGCGCGGATACGACGTCTACATGCTCGACTGGAGCGCGCCGCGACCGGAGGAGAAGAGCCTGCGGATGGAGGATTATGTCCTCGACTTCATCCCGGATTGCGTCCGCCGCGTGCAGGCCGATTCCGGTGAGCAGGACGTCTCCGTCATCGGCTATTGCTTCGGCGGCGTGCTGTCGCTGCTGTACGGCTCGATCCACAAGGACGGGCCGATGAAGAACCTGATCTGCTTCACCACGCCGATCGACTTCCGCGAGATGAAGCTGTTCTCGAACTTCTCCGACCGCCGCTATTTCGACGTCGACCGTCTCGTCGACAGCGTCGGCAACGTGCCGCCGGAGATGATCCTGTCTTCGTTCGAGATGCTGCGCCCGGCCTCACGCACGGTGAGCCAGATTCAGCTCTGGGAGAACATCTGGAACGACGAGTTCGTCAAATCCTACCGCATGTTCGATCGCTGGGCGACCGACACGCTGCCGCTGGCTGGCGAATATTTCCGCACCATCACCAAGGACCTGATGTGGGACAACAAGCTCTTCAACGACACCATGTCCGTCGGCGGCCGCACGGCGAAGCTCGAGAACATCAAGGTGCCGATCCTGCATGCCGTCGCCGAGCACGACCACATCGTGCCGTATGAGGCCGCCAAGCACCTGATCGCGAAGATCGGATCTGCGGACAAGGAAGAGGTGATCCTGAAAGGCGGCCACGTCTCGCTGGTCGCGGGCGCCAATGCCGTGAAGCGGCTATGGCCGAAACTGGATTCCTGGCTGGGAAAGAGATCGACATGAGCGAGCAGCGTTCCTATCCGCGTCACGTCAAGACGGACGCCGGCGATATCGAGATTCGTCTGATGGCGCCCGCGGACGAGGCCGCGGTGCTCGCCTTCGGCAAGGGTCTGCCGACCCACGATTTGCTGTTCCTGCCGCGCAATATCAGCGAGCCGAAGGTGCTGTCGGCCTGGGTCAAGGAGATCGAACGCGGCGCGATCACGAGCCTGCTCGCGGTCAAGGACGGCAAGGTCGTCGGCTGCGGCACGCTGGTGCGCGATCCCCATTCCTGGTCGCCCCATGTCGGCGAGATCCGGATGGTGGTCTCGCTCGATGTGCGCGGGAAGGGGGTGGGGCGGGCGCTGTCGCAGGAGACCTTTGCCCTCGCGCTCGGGGCGGGCCTGGAAAAGCTCTCGGTTCAGATGACGGTCGACCAGCAGGCGGCGATCGCCGTGTTCGAGAGCCTTGGCTTCAAGGCCGAAGCGCTGCTGCGGGACCACGTTCGGGACGTCGACGGCAAGACCCATGACATCGTCGTGCTCGGTCACAACATCGCGCAGGTCCAGGCCCAGATGGAGGCCTATGGGCTCCCGGGCGCAGTGCAGCACTAGGGACCGCCAACAAACGCGGTGGCGCTGTGAGGAGGCATCATGATGCCTCCTGTTCAAGATAATCACGAGTTCGTGATATCGCAGTGCAATATTGATATTGCATCGCACAATTAACTATGCCATATAAGTCGTGCCCCGGGCCCACGTGGACGGGGTGAGCCCATAGCTCAGACCAATGAGGATGGAGAGAACCCCATGACCACTGAAACCAACAGCGCTTTCGAGGGCTTCAAGGACGCTTTCAAGAACATCCAGAATCTGGAAGTTCCCGAGGCCGCCCGCGAGTTCGTCAAGAAGACCGCCAACACTGCCAAGGACCGTGCTGCCGAGGCTTTCGCAGGCTCCGAGCGCGTGACCGCCGCCGTCGAGAACGCGGTGACCGAATCCGTCACGGAAGCCGGCAAGATCAGCCGCAACATCCAGCAGGCGATCTACGAGGACGCCGAGGCGTTCTTCTCGAGCATCGACAAGCTCGCGTCCGCCAAGTCGTTCAGCGAGGCCGTCGAGATCCAGTCGGGCCTGCTCCGCTCGCGCGGCGAAGTGTTCGTCTCGCGCGCCAAGGCGACCGCCGACTATTTCGGCAAGCTCGCTGCCAACGGTGCGAAGTCCGCTCAGGACAATTTTGCCAAGGTCTACAACAAGACCGCCTGATCTGGCGCACTGAGCAGAAACTGAATTTGAGGCCCGCTTCGGCGGGCCTTTTGTTTCTTGCGCAGCAGCCGCCATCGTCTCCGCCGTCATTGCGAGGAGCTCGCGACAAAATTGCGTAGCAATTTTGCGCTGATGCGACGAAGCAATCCAGAGTCGTTCCGCGGAAAGATTCTGGATTGCTTCGCTTCGCTCGCAATGACGAGTATTGTGACGCAGTGATGACTCCACCCGCCACCTTCACCTTCGACACCCCCGGCGATGCCGAACGCGCGGCCGAGCTGCGCCGCGTCAAGGCGCTGGCGACGCTGGTGCTGGCCTCGACGCTTGCGCTCTTCATCGTGGCAAAATGGCTCCTGCCGGTGCACCCGTTGTTCGGCTTCATCGCCGCCTTCGCGGAAGCCGCGACCATCGGCGGCCTCGCCGACTGGTATGCCGTGGTGGCGCTGTTCAAGCGGCCGCTCGGCCTGCCGATTCCGCATACCGCGATCATCCAGAGCAACCAGGCCCGCATCGCCGACAAGCTCGGCGAGTTCATCCAGGTGCATTTCCTCGAGGCCGGTCCCGTCGAGGCCAAGCTGAAGGAGATCGATTTCGGCTCCTTCATTGCCGACTGGCTGCGCGACCGCAAGCGCAGCGATGATCTGGCTCGCTTCGCGCTACGCCTGATGCCCGAGGCCTTCTCGGCGACGGAGAACTCCGGCTTGATGACCTTCATCATCCGCCGCATGTCATCGCAGCTCCAGGCAATCGACCTCGCGCCGCTTGCCGCCGGCACGCTGCGCGGCTTCGTGGCGGAAGGACGCCACCAGATTCTGTTCGACGATCTCCTGCGGGTGATGCACGAGACGATGAACCAGAAGGAGACGATGGCGATGATCCGCGAGAAGGTGCGCGCGGAATTGCCGACCCTGCTCAGGCTCTACCGTGCCGACAAGTTCCTGGTGAACAAGATCGTTGCGTCCGCCACCGCGTTCTTCAACGAGGTGCGCAGCGATGCCAAGCATCCGTTCCGCGGCGAGTTCGATCGCATGGTGCTGAGCTTCGTCGACCGGCTCGGCACCGATCAGGCCTATATCGACCGCATCGCCGGATTGAAGCGTGACCTGCTGGCGCGGCCCGAGCTCGCCGATCTTGCGCGCACGGTTTGGGCCAACACGCGCTCGTTCATCGAGCGTAGCGCGAGCGGCGAAACGCAAGTGCTGCAGCATCATCTCGCCGGCATGTTCGTCGCGGCAGGCGAAGCGCTCGCCGGGGATGCCGAGCTGCGCGGCGAGATCAACAAGGGGCTGGTGACGGTGTTGCGCAGCTTCATTGCCGATCAGAAGAGCGGCGTGTCGATCTTCATCTCCGATCAGGTCAAGGCGTGGGATATGGCGCAGCTGATTTCGCTGATCGAAATCAACATCGGGCGCGACCTACAATACATCCGCTTCAACGGCTCGCTGATCGGCGGCCTTGCCGGCCTGGCGCTCTACTCCTTAGAATTCCTGCTCCGATGGCTGTGACTTTTGCGTCACGGCTTCCGGCATTAGCACACAGGCCTATTGTCGCCTGGGCTCGCCCCGGCTTCAATGCCGGGAACCGGCTGTGCAGCTGATTCATGCTGCAATGCGGAACGATCAAGAAGCCGGAGGGTTGGAATTCAGATCCTTTGCCGGCCTCGTCCCGGCGTCCTTTATCCAGTTCTTCCCAGGGGAAACATTGATGACTGCTACTGCCCAGACGCTGCGTCCGCCGTCCCGCACCCTGATGTTTCTGGAGGGACGCGCGATCCACGAGTTCGGCGCATTCCTCGGCGCACTTCCGCTGCTGAGCCTCGCGCCGCGCGGCGATGGGCACCCCGTGCTGGTCTTGCCGGGCCTCGTGGCTTCGGACGCGTCCACTCGTGCGCTGCGCTCGTTTCTGACCAGCAAGGGCTACGCGGTGAGCGGCTGGCGCCAGGGTCGCAATTACGGCCTGCGCGACGGCGTACAGAACGCGATGGTCGATCTGGTCGAAGAGCTCAGCGAAACGCACGGCCGCAAGATCAGCCTGGTTGGCTGGAGCCTCGGCGGTCTTTATGCCCGGCAGCTCGCCAAGATGATGCCCGACCGCGTGCGCCAGGTGATTACGCTTGGCAGTCCCTTCGCCGGAAATCCCCGCTCCACCAACGCTTGGCGCGTCTATGAATGGGCCAGCGGACGGAAGGCCGATGAGGTCGATCCGCGGTTTGGCGGCGAACTCGCCGTTCCGCCACCGGTGCCGACCACCGCCATCTTCAGCCGCACCGACGGCGTCTGCGCCTGGCAGGGCTGCATGGAAAAGACGGGCACGCAGACTGAGAGCATCGAGGTCGAGAGCAGTCATTGCGGCATGGGCCATCATCCCGCCGTGGTCTATGCGGTGGCCGATCGCCTCGCGCAGAAGGAAGGCCAGTGGCGCCCGTTTGACCGCAGCGGCTGGCGCAGCCTGGCGTATCCCGATCCGCATCGGTGATTCCTTCTTCGCCTCTCCCCGCCTGCGGGGAGAGGCCGACACGCGCCGAGCGATGCGAAGCATCGTCCGGGCGTGGCGGGTGGGAGACTCTACGCGAGTCCGTCGGCAATGAGTTTGCCGATACAGCCCCTCGCCCCGAGACCAAGAGCGTCGCTCGCGTCCATTGTCGCGCCGGCGCCAAACGCGCTATGCCATGCCCCATGGCGCATCCGCTCTCCCGCATCATCGACCAGCTCAAGCGCGAACCGTCGCGCACCGGCTCCATCGTCATCACCGTGTTCGGCGATGCCATCGTGCCGCGCGGCGGCGTGGTGTGGCTCGGCACGCTGCTCGAATTTTTCGAGGGTCTGGACATCGATAGCGGCGTCGTCCGCACCGCGATGTCGCGCCTTGCCGCCGATGGCTGGCTCACCCGGGAGAAGGTCGGTCGCAACAGTTTCTATCGGCTTGCCGACAAGGGACGCCAGACGTTCGAAGCCGCCACGCGCCACATCTACGACCCGCCGCCGTCGGACTGGACCGGGCGCTTCGAGTTGCTGCTGATCGGCAACGGCGAGGATCGTGACGTCTCGCGCGAGGCGTTGCGCAACGCCGGCTTCGGCAGTCCGTTGCCGGGGGTCTGGGTTGCGCCGTCGGGCTTGCCCGTGCCGGAAGAAGCTGCGGGCGCCATCCGGCTCGAAGTCGCGGCGGAGGATGACAGCGGGCGCCGCCTCCTCAGCGCGAGCTGGCCGCTGCAGCGCACCGCGGACGCCTATCTGAAATTCATGAAGACGTTCGAGCCGCTGCGCGCCGCGATCGCGCGCGGTACGGAGCTGTCCGAGGCCGAGGCCTTCACCGCGCGCATCCTGCTGATCCATTATTATCGCCGTGTCGTGCTGCGCGATCCGCTGTTGCCCGAAAGCCTGTTGCCGGCGGACTGGCCGGGCAGGGCGGCGCGAGAGCTTTGCGGCGAAATCTATCGCGCGCTGCTTGCGCCGTCCGAGCAATGGCTCGATGGTCATGGAACCAATGAAAAAGGGTCCTTGCCGCCGGCGCGAAAACTCCTGGAACGGAGGTTCGAGGCCTGAGCTTTATGTTACAGAAATATCTTGCATGAACTAATTCTTGTTATATATTACCTCTCAATCAATCGGGAGGATGCGCATGTATACCCAGGCGCTGAACACGGCCGAGACCGACGACCGCGGTCTTGAGGACGCGGCCAAGGCTGCGCAGTTCCAGGCCCGCATCGACGCCGAGGAGCGCATCGAGCCCAACGACTGGATGCCGACGGCCTACCGCAAGACGCTCACCCGCCAGATCTCCCAGCACGCCCATTCCGAAGTCGTCGGCATGCTGCCGGAAGGCAACTGGATCACGCGCGCGCCGACGCTGCGCCGCAAGGCCGCGCTGCTCGCCAAGGTGCAGGACGAGTGCGGCCACGGCCTCTATCTTTACGCCGCTGCCGAGACGCTTGGCGCCTCGCGCGAAGAGCTGGTCGACGCGATGCTCGCCGGCAAAGCCAAGTACTCCTCGATCTTCAATTATCCGACGCTGACCTGGGCCGATATCGGCACCATCGGCTGGCTGGTCGACGGCGCCGCGATCATGAACCAGATCCCGCTGTGCCGCTGCTCCTATGGCCCCTATGCGCGCGCGATGATCAGGGTCTGCAAGGAGGAGTCCTTCCACCAGCGCCAGGGCTACGAGATCATGCTGACGCTGTGCCGGGGCTCGGACGAGCAAAAGGCGATGGCGCAGGACGCGCTGAACAGGTGGTGGTGGCCGGTGCTGATGATGTTCGGCCCGCCCGATGCGGCGAGCCAGCACAGCGACACCTCGACGAAGTGGAAGATCAAACGCTTCTCCAACGACGAGCTGCGCCAGAAATTCGTCGATGCCACCGTGCCGCAGGCGCAATATCTCGGCCTCACCATTCCCGATCCCGACATGATTCAGGATGCTGACGGGCACTGGCGCTACAGCGAGATCGACTGGACTGAATTCAAGCAGGTGCTCGCCGGCAACGGCCCCTGCAATCGCGACCGCATGGCCGCGCGCCGCAAGGCCCATGCGGAGGGCGCCTGGGTGCGAGAGGCGGCCGCAGCCTATGCGGCGAAGCGCGCGCAACGCCAGACCGCGCAAGCCGCGGAATAGGGAGACCAATATGGCCACGCCGAACACGCCGCTGTGGGAAGTCTTCATTCGCAGCCGCAACGGGCTCGCGCACAAGCATGTGGGATCGTTGCATGCGAGCGATGCCACCATGGCCCTGCAAGCCGCCCGCGACATCTACACCCGCCGCGGCGAAGGCCTGTCGATCTGGGTCGTGCCTTCGAGCGCGATCACCGCGAGCGATCCCGCCGAGAAGGGCATGATGTTCGAGCCGGCGGAATCGAAGATCTATCGCCACCCCACATTCTACGAGGTGCCCGAGGAAGTGGGGCATATGTAGCGCTCTCTCCCTCATGGTGAGGAGTGCGAAGCGCGTCTCGAACCATGAAGGCCCGTGAACTGCGGCCATCCTTCGAGACGGCGCTGCGCGCCTCCTCAGGATGAGGTCGGAACAAGTGGCAAGATGGATAGGACAGATGCCCGTTGCCAATATCGAGGTCTCCGAAACGCCGCTGGTGCTCTACACGCTGCGCCGCGCCGACGATGCACTGATCCTCGGCCACCGGCTGTCGGAATGGTGCGGACATGCGCCGATGCTGGAAGAGGACATGGCGCTCTCCAACATCGCGCTCGACCTGATCGGCCAGGCGCGCGAGCTCTACAGCTACGCTGCCAAGGCCGAAGGCAAGGACAACGATGAGGACAAGCTCGCCTATTTGCGTGACGTCAGGCAGTAC
Organism: Bradyrhizobium sp. WBOS08; assembly: GCF_024585125.1. NCBI lineage: Bacteria > Pseudomonadati > Pseudomonadota > Alphaproteobacteria > Hyphomicrobiales > Nitrobacteraceae > Bradyrhizobium > Bradyrhizobium sp. WBOS08. The sequence goes on from NZ_CP028988.1 coordinate 4,629,725, forward strand.
CGCAACCTGCTGCTGGTCGAGCAGCCGAACGGCGATTTCGCCCAGACTTTGGTGCGGCAGCTCTTCTATTCCGCGTTCGCCGACCTCACCTGGCGCGCGATGATGACCTCGCGCGATACGACGCTGGCGGCGATTGCCGCCAAGTCGGAGAAGGAGAGCGCCTACCACCTGCGCCACGCTTCGGAATGGCTCATCCGGCTCGGCGACGGCACCGATGAGAGCCACACCCGCGCGCAAGCCGCGATCGATCACCTCTGGGCTTTCACCGGCGAGATGTTTGAGGTGGACGAAGGCGAGCGCGCCCTGATCCAGGCCGGTATCGCCATTGATCCCGGGCTGTTGCGCGGTCGCTGGCTGCAGACGATCTCCGATGTCGTCAGCGAAGCCACGCTTGCCTTGCCGCAGAATGACTGGATGCAGCAGGGCGGCCGTACCGGCCGGCACAGCGAGCATCTCGGCCATCTCCTGTCCGAGCTGCAATCGATGCAGCGCACCTTTCCGGGGCTGACATGGTGAGCGTGCTGGAGCGCGATAGCGAGCTGCGCCGGCGCGCCTGGGACGCGGCGGCGAGCGTGGTCGACCCGGAGATTCCGGTCTTGACCATCGCCGATCTCGGCGTGCTCCGTGAGGTCTTTGTCGACGGCGACCAGGTCGAGGTCGAAATCACTCCGACTTACTCGGGGTGTCCGGCGATGAACATGATCGCGCTGGAGATCGAGCTGGCGCTGGAGCGCGCCGGTTTCCGTCATCCGAAGGTGCGCACCGTGCTGTCGCCGGCGTGGACCACCGATTGGATGAGCGAGGACGGGCGCCAAAAGCTGCGTGCCTACGGCATCGCGCCGCCGCAAGCGTCGAACTCGCGCCGCGCGCTGTTCGGCGCGCAGTCCGTGGCCTGCCCGCAATGCGGCTCTGGGGACACCGAGCTGCTCTCCGAATTCGGCTCGACCTCCTGCAAGGCGCTGTGGCGCTGCAAGTCCTGCCGCGAACCTTTCGATTATTTCAAGTGTCATTGATCATGTCCGCCGCAGCACCCCGCTTCCATCGCCTGGCCGTCAGCGACCTCCGCCGCGAGGCGGCCGACGCCGTGTCGATGACCTTTGCCATTCCCGGCGAGCTCGCGCGCGATTACGCCTTCACGCCCGGCCAATATCTCACGCTCCGCACCACGCTGGACGGAGAGGAGGTGCGCCGCTCCTATTCGATCTGTTCCGGCCCTGACGACGGCGAGATACGCATCGCCGTGAAGAAAGTCGATGGCGGCGCATTCTCGAGCTGGGCAGCCGAGGATCTCAAATGCGGCGACGAGCTCGACGTGATGACGCCGACCGGCCGCTTCGGCGTGGTTCCCCCGGCAGACCGGGCGCGCATTCATGTCGGCTTCGCCGCAGGCTCCGGCATCACCCCGATCCTGTCGATCGTGAAGGGCGTGCTCGCGCGCGAGCCGGACAGCCGCTTCTTCCTGTTCTACGGCAACCGCAGCACCGACAACATCATGTTCCTCGAAGCATTGGAGGAACTGAAGGACCGTTTCATCGATCGCCTCTCGCTGTTCCACGTCATCTCCGGCGAGGAGCAGGACATCCCGATCCTGCATGGCCGGCTCGACGGCGACAAGGTGAGGGTGTTGCTGCGCTCGCTGGTGCCGGCGGGAAGCGTCGATCATGTCTATATTTGCGGGCCGCTTGGCATGAGCGAGGACATCGAGGCCACCTGCCGGACGCTCGGCATCGCGCAGGATTGCATCCACGTCGAGCGGTTCGTCTCCGAATTCGGCGGCAAGCCGCGGCCGAAGAAGGCGGTTGCCCCCGATGCGCCGCCGAAGGCGATCGCCTCGCTGATCATCGACGGCAAGCGCCGCGAGGTGCCGGTGGCCGAGGACGAGGCGATCCTCGATGCCGCGCTGCGCGCCGGCGTCGATCTGCCCTTTGCCTGCAAGGGCGGCATGTGCTCGACCTGCCGGGCCAAGCTGGTCGAGGGCGAAGCACCGATGGACATCAACTATTCACTGGAGCCGTGGGAGCTCAAGGCGGGCTTTGTCCTGACCTGTCAGGCCAAGCCGTCGTCGGAGCGCGTCGTGGTCGATTATGACCATGTCTGACAGGGCGCATCAGTGCCCGGCGATGCAAATGCGTCGCATTATTTGACAGGCTTGGCCAACCAGCAGAACATCATGTGCAAGCATTTGACCGGGAGAGGCGCGTGAACCTCAAAGCCGCTTTGTCGCCTGAGAATGTTGCCCGCGCCTGCGCCGAGGCGATGTGGGCGGAGGACGACGCCTCCAAGGGACTGGGCATGGAGATCGTCGAGATCGGTCCGGGCTTCGCGACGCTGGCGATGACGGTGCGGCCGGACATGGTCAACGGCCAGCGCATCGCCCATGGCGGCTTCATCTTCACGCTGGCCGATTCCGCCTTCGCCTTTGCCTGCAACTCGCACAACGACCGCGTCGTCGCGGCGCAGGGCCAGATCACCTTCATCAAGCCGGGCAAGCTTGGCGATCGCCTCGTCGCGAAGGCGCGTGAGGTCACGCGCGGCGGGCGCTCCGGCATCTATGACGTGCGAGTCACCGTCGGTGACGTCGTGATCGCGGAGTTTCGCGGACATTCGCGGGTCATTCCCGGAACCTGGTTGCCGACCCAGGAGCCCTGAAACAAATAAGACAACAAAAAGAACACCGATGATGTGGGGAAACGAAGATGAACATGACGAGGCTCAAGCAAGGCGGCAGCGCCTACAGCCCCGAGATGGACGCGCATGAGCGCGCCTCGCGCGACGAGATCATGGCGCTGCAAAAGCAGCGGCTGGCCTGGTCGCTGAAGCACGCCTACGACAACATCACGCATTATCGCAAGGCGTTCGACGCGGCCGGCGTGCATCCGTCCGATTTTCGCGAGCTCTCCGATCTTGCGAAATTTCCGTTCACGGTTAAGACGGATTTGCGGGACAATTATCCGTTCGACATGTTCGCCGTGCCGCGCGAGAAGCTGGTGCGCGTGCATGCCTCCTCCGGCACGACGGGCAAGCCGATCGTGGTTGGTTATACGCAAGCCGATATCCAGACCTGGTCGGAGGTGATGGCGCGCTCAATCCGCGCCGCCGGCGGCCGCACCGGCATGATCATCCACAACGCCTACGGCTATGGTCTCTTCACCGGAGGGTTAGGGGTGCACTACGGCGCCGAGAAGCTCGGTTGCACCGTGGTGCCGATCTCCGGCGGCATGACCGAGCGGCAGGTGCAGCTCATCAACGATTTCCGGCCCGACATCATCACGGTGACGCCGAGCTACATGCTGGCGATCCTCGACGAGTTCAAGCGCCAGAAGCTCGATCCGCGCCAGTGCTCGCTCAAGGTCGGCATCTTCGGCGCCGAGCCCTGGACCAACGCCATGCGCGGCGAGATCGAGGACGCCTTCGACATGGACGCGACCGACATCTACGGCCTGTCCGAGGTAATCGGCCCCGGCGTCGCGCAGGAATGCATCGAGACCAAGGACGGCCTGCACATCTGGGAGGACCATTTCTACCCCGAAGTGATCGACCCCGACACCGGCGCGGTGCTGCCGGATGGCGAGAAGGGCGAGTTGGTCTTCACCTCGCTCACCAAAGAAGCGTTCCCGGTGATCCGTTATCGCACCCGCGACCTGACACGGCTGCTGCCGGGCACGGCACGGCCGGGCATGCGCCGCATGGAGAAGGTGACCGGGCGCTCCGACGACATGATTATCCTGCGCGGCGTCAATTTGTTCCCGACCCAGATCGAGGAGGTCCTGCTCGCGACCGATTGGTGCGGCGGCCACTTCATTCTCGAACTGACCCGCGAAGGCCGTATGGACGAGCTCACCATCATCGCCGAAGCGCGACCCGAGAGCTGGGATGGCCGGGGCCTCGTCGACCACGCCGACCGGATCTCGACCCACATCAAGAACACGATCGGGATCAGCTCGCAGGTGAGGGTGGTTGCGCCCGACACGCTGGAACGCTCGCTCGGCAAGGCCAAGCGGCTCTACGACAAGCGGCCCAAGGACTGACCGGACGGATTGACTCGACCGGCTTCAGAGGCGACAAGGCCCGCGACAAATCGCGGGTCCTTTCATGTCGTCACTGGATGCCAAATCCGTCGAAGCGCGCTGCGTGCGCCTCAAGGCCAAGGCCGAAAATGCCGCCGCGCTTGCGCCGACGGTCGAGCGTCACGCGCTGAAGCGTGGCCCGAACGATCTCCTGATCGAGGTGAAGGCTGCCGCCGTTAACCCATCGGATGTGAAGGCCGCGACCGGGCTGATGCCCTATGCCGTGTTCCCGCGCACGCCGGGCCGCGATTATGCCGGCATCGTTCTCGTCGGGCCGGCCGGCACGGTCGGCCGCGAGGTGTTCGGCTCCTCCGGCGATCTTGGCATCCGCCGCGACGGCACCCATGCCAGCCATCTCGTGGTCGAGGCCGATGCCGTGGTGGAGAAGCCGGAGACGGTGTCGTGGGAGGAGGCTGCCGGCATCGGCGTGCCCTTCGTCACCGCGATGGAAGGCTTTCGCCGCGCGGGCTTGCCGAAGAAGGGCGACACCGTGCTGGTGTTCGGCGTCAACGGCAAGGTCGGCCAGGCCGCGGTGCAGATCGCGACCTGGCAGGGCGCAAGCGTCATCGGCGTGGTCCGCAAGGCGGAGGCCTATGAAGGCCACAGCAACGCGTCGATCGAGGTGATCGATGCTTCCGCGACCGACGTCGCCGCGCGCGTGCGTGAAGTGACCGGCGGCAAGGGCGCCGACATCGTCTTCAACACGGTGGGCGATCCCTATTTCGAGGCAGCACACAAGTCGCTCGCCTTGCGCGGTCGCCAGATCCTGATCGCCGCGATCGACCGCATCGTGCAGTTCAACATCCTCGAATTCTACCGGGGACAGCACACCTATGTCGGCATCGATACGCTCGGCCTGTCCTCGACGGCGACCGGCGCAGTGCTGCGCGACCTCGGCCCGGGCTTTGCGAGCGGCCACCTCAAGCCGTTCCCGATCAAGGCGAATGCCGTCTATCCGCTCGAGCGCGCCAAAGAGGCCTATGTCGCCGTCGCCGGCTCTTCGCGCGACCGGGTGATCCTGAAGCCGTAATCATGGAATCGCCCGAACTCGTCATCCTCGCCGGCCTCGGCATCGGTCTCGTCTACGGCGCCGTGGGTCTACTCAGCGGCTTCTGCCTGATGAGCAGCATGCGCGGCTGGCTGGCCGAGGGAGACGGGCGGCTGGTGCGGACCTATGCACTGGCGATCGCGGTGGCAATCGCCGCGAGCCAATTCCTCGCCGGCAACGGCATCGTCGATCTCGGCAAGACCATCTACCTGCAACCATCCTTCTCGGCGCCGGTGCTGTTCCTCGGCGGCCTGCTGTTCGGTTACGGCATGGTGCTGTCGAACGGCTGCGGCTCGCGCGCGCTGGTGCTGCTCGGCCGCGGCAATCTCCGCTCCTTCCTCGTCGTGATCGTGCTCGCCGTGGCTGCCCAGATGACGCTCAAGGGCCTGATCGCGCCGGCGCGCATCGCGCTGGTTCAAGCCTCGCAGACGACCGTCAGTGCGAACTCGCTGCCGTCCTTGCTGGCGACGCTCGGTCTGACGGAATCGCTCTCACGCGTGGTTGCCACCGCGGTGATGGTCGTCGCGCTGATCCTGTTCGCTTTCGCGCACTCCGGGTTCCGCCGCTCGCCCGGCCAGATCGCAGCGGGGACCATCGTCGGCCTCCTCGTCGCCGGCGGCTGGGTCGTCACCGGCCATCTCGGCGCCGACGACTTCAATCCGATCCCGGTGACCTCCCTGACATTCATCGCGCCGATCGCCGACAGCCTGCAATACGCCATGCTCTCGACCGGCCTGACGCCGAACTTCGGCATCGCCACGGTCGTGGGCGTCCTCGCCGGCAGCCTGGCGACGGCGCTCGCAACCCGCCGTTTCAAGCTCGAAGGCTATTCCTCGCCGCGCCATATGCTGCGCTCGGGCAGCGGCGCGGCGCTGATGGGGATCGGCGGCGTGATGGCGTTCGGCTGTTCGATCGGGCAGGGGCTGACCGGCATGTCGACGCTCGCGCTGGGCTCGTTGATCGCGCTCGCCGGAATCGTGCTCGGCACGACGGCAGGCCTGCGCGGCGCGCTACGGGTTCAGCCGGTAAAGGCCGCCGAAGCGGGCTCGACGATCGCCTGAGTTAATCCACCGCCTTCGTCACGATGCGGATCTCCGACGTCAGCGTCCGGTGCACCGGACACTTGTCCGCGATCTCCATCAGCTTCTTGCGCTGCTCGGCATCAAGCGCGCCGTCGATCGTGATGTCGCGTTCGATCTGGTCGAGCATGCCCTCGCGCGTCTCGCACTCCGCACAGTCCTTGGCGTAGATCTTGGAGTGCTTCAGCGTGACCGTGACGCGATCGAGCGGCAGCGACTTGCGGTCGGCATAGAGGCGCATGGTCATGGAGGTGCAGGCCCCAAGACCGGCAAGCAGGAAGTCGTAGGGCCCGGGGCCCGCGTCCTCGCCGCCGGCCGCGACCGGCTCGTCCGCCATCAGATGATGCGGGCCGACAATGATGCTCTGGTTGAACTTGCTCTTGCGGGTCTCCTGGACCACGACCTGCCGCGGTGCCTCGGGCAGATCCATCGCCTTCGCGGGCTTCGCGGTGTCGATGTAGCGGCCCGCCCAGGCCGCGATCACGTCGGCCGTGTAGAGCGCGTCGGCAGGCTTGCTCAGGAGATGATCGGCGTGATCGAGCGAGACGAAGCTCTTCGGGTGCTTGGCAGCAACGAAGATCTTGGTGGCGTTGTCGATACCGACGGTGTCGTCGACAGGAGAGTGCATCACCAGCAGCGCCTTGTGCAGGCCGGTGATATCCCTCATCAGCTCGTGCTCCGCGATGTCCTCGAGGAATTCGCGCTTGATCCGGAACGGACGTCCAGCGAGCGAGACCTGGACCTCGCCCTGTGCGCGGATGTCGTCGAGATGCGCCTTGAAGAGGCCGGTTACGTGCGCCGGGTCGGATGGGGCCGCGATGGTCGCGACGGCCTTGGCTTCCGGAATCTGTCCGGCGGCCGCCAGGATCGCGGCGCCGCCGAGGCTGTGGCCGATCAGGATCGAGGGCGCCTTGCGGACGCCGCGCAGATGGTCGGCGGCGCGCACGAGATCGGCGACGTTGGAGGAGAACGTCGAATTGGCGAAGTCGCCCTCGCTCGAGCCGAGCCCGGTGAAGTCGAAGCGCAGCACCGCGATGCCCTTGGCGGCGAGCGCGACCGCGATGCGCTTGGCCGCCAGCGTATCCTTGCCACAGGTGAAGCAGTGCGCGAACAGCGCGTAGGCCGCGGGCTCGCCGTCCGGCAATTCCAGCGCGGCCGCCAGCTGATGGCCGCCTTCGCCCGTGAATTGAAAGCGTTCGGTCGGCATGGCTTTCCCTCGTTCCAAATCTGAACTCTAATCGTCCGAATAGCGCTGCTCGGCCCAGGGATCGCCCCGGTTGTGATAGCCGCGGACCTCCCAGAAGCCCGGCGCGTCGTCGGTCCGGAATTCGATGGCCTGGAGCCATTTCGCGCTCTTCCAGAAATACAGATGCGGCACGACCAGCCGCACCGGGCCGCCATGCTCCTCCGTCAGCGGCTGGCCGGACCAGCTATGGGCGAGCAGGGCATCCTCGGCGGCAAAGTCTTCCAGCGCGAGGTTGGTGGTGTAGCCGTCGTAGGAATGCAGCGCAACGAAGCGCGCATCCTCGCGCGGCTGGCAGGCCGCCAACAATTCACGCGTGGCGAGCCCTTCCCACTCATTGTCGTAGCGCGACCAGGTCGTGACGCAATGGATGTCGGAGGTGAACCGGGCCTGTTTCTGCGCCGCGAACTCCGCAAAAGTCCAGAACACCGGGGTCTTGATTGCACCGTAGACGTCGAGCCGCCAGCGCTCGCGCGAAATCGGCGGGGTGACGCCGAGATCGAGCACCGGCCAATCCTTGGTGAGATGCTGGCCCGGCGGCAGGCGCTGGTCTTCCGGCCGCGCGATCTTGCCGGTGAGGAAGCGGCCCTCACGCGCCCACGCTTCCTTGGTGCGCGTCAATTTGCTGTCGGGCGGCTCGTTGTCGTCAGCCATGGCCGTCCGGCCTCTCCGTTCCCGTGTTGGAAAGGCTTACATCGCCTTTCCGAGCAGAAATGGCAACTGGCGGGGGCCTCGCACCGTGCCTTGCGACCACGTCACCGTGCCTGCCGGATCGAGCCGGAAGTCCGGAATGCGCTTCAGCCATTCCTCCAGCGCGACCTGCATCTCCATACGCGCCAGGTTGGAACCGACGCAGCGGTGGATGCCGAGGCCGAAGGCGGCGTGGCGGTTCTCGCGGCGGTCGATCACGACCGTGTCGGCATCCGGAAACACGTTGGGATCACGATTGGCGGCCGGGAAGGACAACAACACCATGTTGCCCGCCTTGACCGGACAGCCCGAGATCGTCGTGTCCTTGACCACCTCGCGGGCCATCGTCACCGGCGAATAGGCGCGCAGCAGCTCCTCCACCGCGATCGGCATCAGGCCGGGCTCGGCGATCAGCCGCTCGCGATCGGCCGGCGTCTTCGCCAGATGCCAGAGCGAGGAGCCGATCGCGCTCCAGGTGGTGTCGATGCCGGCGATCAGGAGCAGGCGCAGCGAGCCAAGGACGTGGGAATCTTCGAGCGGATTGCCCTCCTTGTCCCTGGCGTTCATCAGGTAGGAGATGAGATCGTCGGTCGGGGCGGTCTTGCGCTTCTCGATGTGCGCGGTGAAATAGGCGCTCATCTCCTGCACGGCCTGCAGCAGCTTGCTCTCGTCCTTGATGCCGAGCTCGAGGATCATGTGGATCCATTTGATGAAGAGATCGCTGTCGCTTTCGGGAATGCCCAGCATGTGCGCAATCGCCCGAACCGGAATGTACTTGCTGTAGCGCGCGGCGGCATCGACCTTGCCGTCGGCGATGAACCCGTCGATCAGCTCATTGCAGATCGCGCGCATCCGCGGTTCCAGCTTCTTCATCGCATCCGGCGTGAACGGCGGCAGCAGGAGCTGCTTGGCCGGCTTGTGCACGGGCGGGTCGGAGGTGATCGGCGGAGCTGCGTTCCTGGCGACTTCGGGCCGGACATCGCGCACGATGATGCGGCGCGAGGAGAAATGCTCGGTGTCGTTGGCGATCTCGCGCACGGCCTCATAGGTCGTCGGCATGTAGCAGCCGAGGAAGCGGTTCGTGTGCACGACCGGGCTTGCGGCGCGCATCTCCTCCCAGATCGGGAACGGGTCTTCCGTCCACTGCGGATCGGTGTGGTCGAAATCGTTGACCCAGTCGGTGACGGGCGGATGGGCGACAGGTTGGCTGACGTCGGACATGACAGGGAATCCTCGGGCTGGCGGTCGAATCGCGCGGGCACACAGGGCGCTCGTGCTACTCCTCGATCACGTCGATTGCGATTTCCGGGCAATTGGCTTTGGCAAGCCAGGCCTTGTCTTCGAGCCCGGGCGGGACCGTGCCATCGCCGGCTTCGTGCGCGTTGCCAAATTCGTCGAGCTCGAAGAGTTCCGGCGCGAGTGCCTTGCAGCGCGCGTGGCCCTGGCATTTGTCGGGATCGACGTGAACCCTCAGTCGCTCTGTCATGGCGGCATCCTTGGTCGTATCCGCGCGTGGCCCGCAGGGCGGCGCGTTCCTCATGTCAATTTTATCCGCGGCATTTGCCGCGGGCTTTAAGTTATATGCTATTACATTCGCGCCAGGCTTTCCCTGTCAAGCGCAAACTTGTAGGCTTGGCCACAACATGCGCTCCCAACTCGCCCGCAAGCCCGAAAACACTTACCATCATGGCGATCTTCGCGATGCTTTGATCAAGGCCGCGCTACGCGAGGCGGAGCAGGGCGGCGCCGAGGCGATCAGCATCAAGGCGCTGGCCAAGCAGCTCGGTGTGTCTCAGCCGGCGCCGTATCGACACTTTGCCGATCGCGAGGCGCTGCTTGCGGCGGTGACGGCGGAGGCGTTCCGGCAGCTCTGCGCGATCCTGCGCGAGGCGATGGCCAAGCCGTCGAAGCAATCGAAATTGTCACGGCTGGCACAGGCGACCCTGGATTTCGGCCTGCGCCGCAACGGCATCTACCGCCTGATGTTCGCCTCGCGCACCGTCTCATGCGCGGCCAAGGGCAGCGAGCTGCACGAGGTCACGCGCGAGACGTTCGCGCTTGTGATCGAGGCGCTGGAAGCGCCTGCCGTCGGCTATTTGCGCGAGCGGCAAGCGCTCAAGATCTGGGCGGCGCTGCACGGCGTCGTGATGCTGGCCGAGCAGGGCCTGTTCACCGGCGAGGCGGCCCATGCCACGCGCGAGGAGCTGGTCGAGGATTTCGTCAACGAGACCAAGGATGCGCTCGCGCTCGCGATCAGGGCCGCGCGGCGTCGAAAAGCGACGGGTGCCTAAGCCTTCGCTCCCAACAGCGTCATCAGTTTGTCGACGGCGCTGTCAGGCGTGGTCACGACGGGACGGCCGGTGGCGTCAGCGACCAGCGGTGCCGTCGCCGCGATGCTGAACTGCGCCAGCGCGATGACGTCGCAATCGCGCAGGTCCTGTGACGCTTCGACGATCAGCCGGTCGTGCGTGGCGCGGTCGCCGCGGTCGAGCGCCGCCAGCGCGCCGTCGGCAAGTTTCGGAACGACCTGGACCGAGGCCGGAAACTCCGGCGGCATCGAGGCCAGCGTCGGCGGAAAGGTGGAGAGCAGGCCGATGCGCCTGCCCATCGTCACCGCGCGCTCGATCATCGCTTCGTTCGGCTTCAGCACCGGCATCGGCGCCTGCGCGCGCGCGACCGCTTCGATGCAGGGGCCGAAGGCCGAGCAGGTGAACAGGATTCCATCCGCGCCCGTCGCCGCCGCATAATCGCCGAGTGCCAGGAAGCGCTCGGTCATGGCGTCGTTGAGCCTGCCGTCACGGGCCAGATCCGCCGCCAGGCTGTCGTCGAGCAGGTTCATCAGCCGCGCCGCCGGCCACGCTTTCGCAAACGCGGCCTCGATCGGGGCGATGGAGTGCTTGAGGGCGTGGATCAGGGTGATGCGAGTGGGCGTCGTCATGGAGCGTGACTATCTGGGTTCTCGTGCCCCGGACGCAGCGCACCGCCGAAGAGGCGCTGCGCTGCCGCCGGGGCACACGAAATCTACATCTTCACCTTCGGATCGATCGGCGTCGTCCCGCGCAAGCCCAGAACATCCTCCAGCACCTTCGCGCCGGCGATCACTTGGGCGTCCGCGCGCGGTGCGCCGACCACCTGCACGCCGATCGGCAGGCCCGACGCCGTGAAGCCGCAGGGCAGCGACAGCGAGGGACAGCAGGCCAGCGTGATGGCGTAGACGATGCCGAGCCACTCGACGTAGTTGTCGAATTTCTTGCCGGCGCATTCGGCGACATAGCGGTGCTCGATCGGAAAGGGCGGCACGATCGTGGTCGGTGTCAGCAGCAGATCGTAGGTCTTGAAGAACTCGACCGCGCGCTCGGTCATGCCGACGCGCTGGGCCTCGGCGCGCGCGATCTGCTCCACCGTGAGCTTGAGCCCCTCCTCGATGTTCCAGATCACCTCGGGCTTGAGCAAATCGCGCTTGGTGCGCAGCAGATTGGCCTTGGTCATCGCGAAATCGAAGGCGCGCAGCACGTGGAAACATTCATGCGCCTCGCGCCAGTCGGGATGCGCCTCCTCGACGATGACGCCGGCCTCGGCGAAGCGTTCCGCCGCCTTCCGCGTGATCGCTTTCACTTCGGGATCAACAGGGGTGATGCCCAGATCGGGCGAGTAGGCGATGCGCTTCGGTTTCTTGCCCGCCTGCGCCGCCGACAGGAACGAGGCCGCAGGGGCGGGCAGCGACAGCGGATCGATGGCGTAGTCGCCGCTCATGGCATCCAGCAGCAGCGCGAGATCTTCGACGTTGCGCGCCATCGGACCCTGCACGCCGAGATTGCGATCGATGCCCGCCTTCGGCGTATGCGCGACCCGGCCGATGCTCGGCCGCATGCCGACGATGCCGCAGAAAGCGGCGGGGCTGCGCAAGCTTCCGCCCATGTCCGAGCCCTGCGCCAGCCAGGCCATGCCGGTGGCCAAGGCCACCGCCGCGCCGCCGGAGGAGCCTGCCGCGGATTTTGTCGTATCCCAGGGATTGAGCGTCGCGCCGAAAACCTCGTTGAAGGTGTTGGCACCCGCACCGAATTCCGGCGTGTTGGACTTGGCGTAGACCACCGCGCCGTTGGCTTCGAGGTTCTCGACCATGAGGTCGGACTTGGCGGGCACGTTGTCCCTGAAGATCGGCGAGCCCTGCGTGTTCAAGACGCCTGCAACATCGGTCAGATCCTTGATCGGCACGGGCAGGCCCGCGAGCAACCCCCGCGCGCCCGCGGGTTTGTGCATCAAGGCCTTGGCGCTGTCCCGCGCGCGATCGAAACACAGGGTCGGCAGCGCGTTGACCTTGCCGTCGACTTCACTGACGCGCTTCTCCAGCACGTCCAGCAGTTCGAGCGGCGAGACGTCGCCGGAGCGCAGCTTGTCGACGACGGCGCATGCGGTTTCACGGATCAGGTCTTGAGACATTTGGTTTACTCCTAAGCCCATTCTTGGTCGTCATTGCGAGCGCAGCGAAGCAATCCAGAAATGCCTCCGTAGCAACCAGTCTGGATTGCTTCGTCGCTTTGCTCCTCGCAATGACGGAAATACTTAACCCCAGCCCGCGCTGATGCCGCCGTCCACCGTGTAGATCACGCCCGACGTATAGCCGGCGCGGTCCGAGGCCAGGAACGCCATGAGGTCGCCGATCTCGCGCGCATGTGCGGGACGGCCGAGCGGCAGGCCCTTCTGGAATTCCTTGTAGCGGCTTTCGTCACCGAACTGCTGCTTCGCCCGCGTCTTCAACAGCGTGACGTGGCGATCGGTGCCAACTGGGCCCGGATTGATGCCGACCACGCGGATGTTGTCGGCGAGACTCCTGCTGCCCAGCGCGCGGGTGAAGGCCATCAGCGCGGCATTGCCGGCGCTGCCGCAGATGTAATTTGCGTCGAACTTCTCGCCGGCCGCGCCGATGTCATTGACGATGACGCCGCCGCCCTTGGCCTTCATCTGCGCGTAGATATGCCGCGTCAGGTTGATATAGCCAAACACCTTCAATTCCCAGGCGTGGCGCCAGGCGGCCTCGTCGATCTTGTCGATGGAGCCGCCTGGAATGTCGCCGGCATTGTTGACGAGAACGTCGATGTCGGCGGCTTCCCTGGCGAGCCGCGCCACGTCCTCTTCCTTGCGCAGGTCGACGATGCTGGTTGCGGCATCGATCTGGTGCGCAGAGCGCAAGCGCTCGGCCAGCGCCTTGAGCTGGTCGCCGCTGCGGGCGGCGAGCAGGAGGTGCGCGCCTTCCTCGGCAAACGCCTCGGCGGCGGCAGCGCCAATACCTTTGGACGCGCCCGTGATCAGGACACGCTTGCCACGCAGATGCAGATCCATGAGGGTACTCGCAGGATAAGAACAAGATCAAACCAGTAGGCGCTTGGTCGCGCCACGGTCAACATTGCAGTGCAGCGTTGCACTGCCGGCGCGTTTGGTCCATTGCAGTGCGGTCAAAAATGGCGGCGGCTGCCGGACCAACCAAGGACGTTCTCGATGAGCAAGAAGCAATACCGGATCGCGGTCATTCCCGGCGACGGCATCGGCAAGGAAGTGATGCCTGAGGGCCTGCGCGTCCTGGAGGCGGCGGCGAAGAAGCACGGCGTTGCCCTGCATTTCGATCATTTCGACTTCTCGTCCTGGGACTATTACGAGAAGCACGGCCAGATGATGCCCGATGACTGGAAGGAGAAGATCGGCAAGCACGATGCGATCTATTTCGGTGCGGTCGGCTGGCCGGCCAAGATTCCGGACCACGTCTCGCTGTGGGGCTCGCTGATCAAGTTCCGCCGGGAGTTCGATCAATATGTGAACCTTCGTCCGGTGCGGCTGATGCCCGGCGTGCCGTCGCCGCTGGCGGGCCGTAAGCCCGGCGACATCGATTTCTGGGTGGTGCGCGAGAACACCGAAGGCGAATATTCCTCCGTCGGCGGCCGCATGTTCCCGGACACCGACCGCGAGTTCGTGACGCAGCAGACGGTGATGACCCGCACCGGCGTCGACCGCATCCTGAAATTCGCCTTCGAGCTCGCGCAGTCGCGGCCGAAGAAGCATTTGACCTCGGCGACCAAGTCCAACGGCATCTCCATCACCATGCCCTATTGGGACGAGCGCGTGGAGGCGATGGCCAAGAAGTTTCCAGGCGTGAAGTGGGACAAGTACCACATCGATATTCTCACGGCGAACTTCGTGCTGCACCCGGACTGGTTCGACGTCGTGGTCGGCTCCAACCTGTTCGGCGATATCCTGTCCGATCTCGGTCCGGCCTGCACCGGCACCATCGGCATCGCACCATCAGGCAACATCAACCCCGGGGGCGACTTCCCGTCGGTGTTCGAGCCGGTGCACGGCTCGGCGCCCGATATCGCGGGGCAGGGGATTGCGAACCCGATCGGCGCGATCTGGTCCGGCGCGATGATGCTCGAGCATCTCGGCGAGAAGGAAGCCGGCAAATCGATCGTCGAGGCGATCGAGCGCACGCTGGCCGAGCGCACGCTGCGCACCAAGGATCTCGGCGGCAATGCCGACACCACGGCGTGCGGCAAGGCCGTTGCGGACATGGTGGATTGACGGGCGACTGTCCCTCTCCCCTTGTGCGAGAGGGTGGCTCGCCGCGGCGGTGATGGGTCTGCTGCCGCGGGGACAGACCCATCACTGCACGATTGCTCGCGGTGAGAACCCCTCATCCGGCGCTTCGCGCCACCTTCTCCCACAAGGGGAGAAGGAAGAGCGCATTGCGCGTCGAGCCGTTCAGCCCGCGATCTTCTCGATCGCGGCCTGATCCAGGCCGAACTTCTTTCCGGCCTCCAGAATCTCCTGCCAGGTCGTTGGATCGACCGGAATGCCTTCAGCGAGACGCTTTCTCTTGGTCTCGCGCTCGGGCTCGCCCGCGATTCTGACCTTGTCGACGCCGGGGGCGGGCGGCGAGCCGGTGTGCCAGGCGACGAAACTCTCGACTTCGCGCGCGAGGTTCTCACCGGTGCCGAGCTTGCCGGGATCGATGACGATCGAGAGCATGCCGTTGAGCACGTTGTGCTTGCCGTCGGACGAACCCTTCACCACCTGACCGCCGGAGAGCGCGCCGCCGAGGATCTCGCACACAAGCGCGAGGCCCGAGCCCTTGTGCTCGCCGAAGGGGAGGATGGCGCCATACGGCGGGATCACGGTGTAGCGCGGATTGACCGTCGCCTTTCCTTCATGATCGATGATGGTGCCGGGCTCCAGCTCGACGCCCTTGTTGTGGGCGACGCGGGTCTTGCCCTGCGCGATCCTGCTGGTGGCGAAATCCAGAACGATCGGGTCCTTGCCGCTGCGCGGGATGCCGACGCAGAACGGGTTGGTGCCGTGGCGGGCATCGCTGCCGCCCCAGGGCGCCACGATCGGGCGCGAGATCACGTTGACGAAGTGGATCGAGACCAATCCGTGGTCGATGCACTGCTCGGCCCAATGGCCGATGCGGCCGATGTGGTGCGCGTTGGAGAGGCCGACGAGGCACACGCCGTTGCGCTTGGCGCGCTCTGCCGCCAGCTCCATTGCTTCATGGCCGATCACCTGG
Source organism: Bradyrhizobium sp. WBOS08 (assembly GCF_024585125.1). NCBI lineage: Bacteria > Pseudomonadati > Pseudomonadota > Alphaproteobacteria > Hyphomicrobiales > Nitrobacteraceae > Bradyrhizobium > Bradyrhizobium sp. WBOS08. The sequence goes on from NZ_CP028988.1 coordinate 4,645,407, forward strand.
CCGTAGCCGGTGAGGCCATCGAGCGTGAGCAGCGGACCGGTGTCGAGCACGATCTTGACGTGCTGGTTCACGGCAAGGCCGCCATTGGTGACGCTCTGGACATAGCGCGGGATCATGCCGACGCCGTGAGAGTCGTGGCCCTTGAGATTGGCTTCGACGAGATTGGTGGCGACCAGCTCGGCCTCGCGATCCGAGGAGCCGCCGGCCTTGACGATGGCGTGGATGGCGTTGGTGAGCGGCTCTGCCTTGATGGTGCGATACTCGGCCATTGTTATTCTACTTATCCCTTCACGTTATGGCGGGGGGCGTAGGGTGGGTTAGGCGAAGCCGTAACCCACCTCTTCTGTCTCCACGGAAACGGACAATGGTGGGTTACGCCCTGCAGATGCGCTTCGCGCTTCTTGCAGCGCTAATCCCACCCTACGAATTCACAATCCTGCGGCAATGGACCAATGCCGCTTCAATCAGGTTCTCGCTCGCTTCCGGCGTGCGAAAGGCCGAATGCGCCGAGAGCGTCACGTTCGGAATCTTGGTCAGCGGATGGTCGGCGGGCAGCGGTTCGGTGTTGAAGACGTCGAGGCCGGCATGGCGGATGTGGCCCGACTTCAGCGCCTCGATCATCGCCTGCTCGTCGACGATCGCGGCGCGGGCGGTGTTGACGAAGATGACGCCCGGTTTCATTTTCGCGATCTTCTCACGCGTGATCATGCCGCGCGTCTCGTCATTGAGCAGCAAATGGAGCGATACCACGTCGCTCCGCGCCAGCACGCTGTCGAGGTCGGTGAACTCGACGCCGGGATGGCTCTTCGGCGAGCGGTTCCAGGCGATCACCTTCATGCCGCTACCGGAGGCGATGCGCGCGACCTCCGCGGCGATGCCGCCGAAGCCGATCAGGCCGAGCGTCTTTCCGGTGAGCTGCATGCCGTCCTCGCGCAGCCAGCTGCCGGCGCGCATCTCGCGGTCCATCATCGCAATGACGCGGGCGGAGGCCCACATCAGCGCGATCGCGGATTCGGCGACCGCGGTGTCTCCATAGCCCTTGATCAGGTGCACGGAGATGCCGAGCTCGGCGAGCTCTTCCGGATTCATGTAGCTGCGCGCGCCGGTGCCGAGGAACACGACGTGCTTCAGGCCGGTGCACTTCTTCGCCACCTCGGTCGGCAGCGCCGTGTGATCGACGATCGCGATCTCGGCGCCATCGAGGATTTCAGGATATTGCTCCGGCTTGATGTCGGGATCCCGGTGGATGCGCACCTTGGGATCGCCGGGCTTCCCGAGCCGCTCCATGATCACGGCAAGGGCTTCGTTGGCGTCGACGAAAACTCCGCGCATGGCTCTCTCCGATCAGGACGCGACGCCGGCGATCGCCAGCACGGTATGCATGAGGACGTTGGTACCTGCGGCGCAATCGCCCTGCGTGGCGTCCTCCAGCTCGTTGTGGCTGATGCCGTCCTTGCAGGGCACGAACACCATCGCCGCGGGCATCACGGTGTTGAGGTTGCAGGCATCGTGGCCGGCGCCGGACGTGATGCGGCGCGAGGAATAGCCGAGCGTCTTCGCCGCGCTCTCCACCGCTGCGATCAGCTTGGGATCGAAATGCGTCGGCGGCTTGCGCCAGACCAGGTCGAGCTTGACCTCGACCTTGCGGCGCGCAGCGATTTCGGCAATGGCCGCGCGCAGATCACGGTCGAGCGCGTCCATGATCGCGCCATCCGCGCTGCGGCAATCCATGGTGAAGGCGATCTCGCCGGGAATGACGTTGCGCGAGGGGTTGGCGATCACGGCCTCGCCGATGGTGCCGACCGCGTTCGGCCCGTGCTTCTTCGCGATGGCTTCCATCGCCAGCACGATCTCTGACAGCGTCGCCAGCGCATCGCGGCGCAGCGGCATCGGGGTCGAACCGGCATGGCTCTCGAAGCCGGAGATCTTGCCGTCGTACCACAGCACGCCCTGGCCGGAATCGACGACGCCGATGGTCTTGCCTTCGGCCTCCAGGATCGGGCCCTGCTCGATGTGCAATTCGACGAAGCAGCCGAGCTTCTGGAAGCCGACCGGCTTGTCGCCGCGATAGCCGATGCTGTCCAGCGCCTGGCCGACGGTGGTGCCTTCGGCGTCCTTGCGCGACAAAATGTCGTCGGTGGTGAAATCGCCGACATAGGCCGCGGAGGCCATCATCGCCGGTGCGAAGCGCGAGCCTTCCTCGTTGGTCCAGTTGACGATGCAGATCGGCGCCTCGGTCTCGATGCCGGCGTCGTTCAGCGTGCGGATAACCTCCAACGCGCCGAGTGTCCCCAGGATGCCGTCATACTTGCCGCCGGTCGGCTGGGTGTCGAGATGCGAGCCGATGCCGACGGGCGGCTTGGCCATATCGCGGCCCTTGCGCAGGCCGAACTGCGAGCCGAGCGCATCGGTATGCACCTCGAGGCCGGCCTCCTCGCAGGCCCTGCGGAACCAATCGCGCACCTGCTTGTCTTCGTTGCTGAGCGTCAGCCGCCGCACGCCGCCCTTGGCCGTCGCGCCGAATTGCGCGGTCTCGTGGATGGAGCCCCAGAGGCGGGCGGAATCGATTTGCAGGTTGGTGGCGGCTCGGCTCATGCGGTCGTTCTCTCTTTTGTCCGGCGCCTTTTTCAATGACGCGCCTGCGCGGGCGCGTCAACCGCGAGGCTGCTCTGCGCAATCTGCCGTGCCAGCTCGGCGACGCGCTCCACGGCGACGACGTCGGGCGAGGCGAGCCAGCTCGCGGTGAAGGTCAGCGGCGCGATGGCGAGATCGGTGTCGAGCAGCTGCAGCCGCCCGTCGGCGAGCTCGCTCTCGACGATGGCGTCGGGAATCACGGCGACGCCCAGCCCCTCGACCGCCATGTGGATGACGGTGGCGAGCGAGGCTGACGCATGCAGGCGGATCGGCGGCAGCTCCGGCCGGTCGAATACCTCGCGCACCACCTCGTAAGGCTTGGTCTTGCGCGGGAAAGTGATGATTGGAAACCGCGCGAGGTCGACCGGCGTCACCGGGCCCTTGCCGAGCCCGAGCGAAGGGCTTGCAAGAAACCCGATCGGATAATCGGCAAGCACGCGATTGTGCACGCCGGAGGCGGACAGCGGACCCACCACGAACGCAAGCTCGATCTCCTGCGCGAGCAGGCGCGCGGTGAGATTCGGCGTGATGTCGACCTCGATCTCCAGCGACAGGTTTGGATAGACTTGGTTGACGCTCTTCACGAGGCGCGGCAGCCAGGTGTGCACGATGGTCTCGGCGACGCCGAGCCGCATCACGCCGCGCATCGCCGAGGCATCGCTGATCTCCGCCATCATCTGCGCGCGCAGCCCGATCAGCTTCTCCGCATAGACCATCATCTGCCGGCCGCTCGGGGTCGGTGAGGCCACGCGATGATCGCGGTTGAGCAGCTTCACGCCCATCTCGCGCTCGAGCTGGGCGATGCGCTGGGAGATCGCCGGCTGGGTGGTGTTGAGCCGTTGGGCGGCGCCGCGAAAGCTGCCGAGCTTCACGACCCACAGGAATGTCTCGATCGACCTGAAGTCCAGCATTGGAAGGATTCTCCCGATCGATAAATCAGACTTATCGATATTGATTAGAAACGACGATTAGACTTTATAGCACGCTTGGTGTTGGCTTGTCTTTGTCGAGTTTATAGGCAGGTCGATCACATGACTGTTTTGGTGGCAGCGCAGCAAACTGAAACGCCCGACGCCCTCCCGAGCCGCAAGGCCCGGCTCGCCTACCGCGAGGGGCTGGTCGCCTCCACCGCCGGCGTCGCCCCCGGCTTCGTCCAGGGCAATCTGGCGATCCTGCCGGCCGAGTATGCTGGCGCCTTCCACCGCTTCTGTCAGCTCAATCCGAAACCGTGCCCGATCATCGGCATGTCCGATGTCGGCAGCCCTTTCATCCCTGCGCTCGGCGCCGACCTCGACATCCGCACCGACGTTGCGCGCTATCGCGTCTGGCGCGATGGCGAGATCGTCGACGAGCCGACCGATGTGACCAAGTACTGGCGCGACGATCTCGTCACCTTCGTGCTCGGCTGCTCGTTCTCGTTCGAGGAGGCGCTGCTCGAAGAGGGCATGCCGATCCGTCACATCGAGCAGAACGTGCGCGTGCCGATGTACCGCACCAACATTCCTTGCGGAGAGGCCGCACCGTTCGCGGGTCCCATGGTGGTGTCGATGCGCCCGTTCAAGCCGGCGGATGCGATCCGCGCGGTGCAGATCACCTCGCGCTATCCCGCCGTGCACGGCGCGCCCGTGCATCTCGGTCATCCGCATCTGATCGGCATCAAGGACATTTCCAAGCCTGACTACGGCGATCCGGTGACCGTCGCCGACGACGAGATCCCGGTGTTCTGGGCCTGCGGCGTGACCCCGCAATCGGTCATCAACGCCGCCAAGCTGCCGTTCGCGATCACGCATTCGCCCGGCCTGATGCTGGTCACGGATCTCAAGAACAGGGCCATGGCCGTGATTTAGTGGGCAGCATTTGCTGCTTCTTCGAGCTTTACCGCATCCATCAATCGCTTCATTCGATCATCTGAAATTCAGTCACAAAGGACTCTGCCATGACGATCACTCGCCGCGACGTGTTGTTAGGTGCCACCGCCACCGCCGCCCTGGTGCCGCTCGCTGCACGCGCACAGACCTCCGAAGTCGTGATCGGCGTGATCTATCCGTTCTCCGGCGGCAGCGCGCAGCAGGGCGTCGACGCGCAGAAGGCCTATGAGACCGCGCTCGAAGTCATCAACAAGAACACCGATTTCGAACTGCCGCTGGCCAAGGGTGAAGGCCTGCCGGGCCTCGGCGGCGCCAAGGTCCGCCTCGTCTTCGCCGATCACCAGGCCGATCCGCAGAAGGGCCGCGCCGAGGCCGAGCGCCTGATCACGCAGGAGAAGGTCAGCGCCATCATCGGCACCTATCAGAGCGCCGTCGCCGTCACCGTCAGCCAGATCTGCGAGCGCTACCAGGTCCCGTTCGTCTCCGCCGACAATTCCTCGCCGAGCCTGCATCGCCGCGGCCTGAAGTACTATTTCCGCGCCGCGCCGCACGACGAGATGTACTCGGCCGCCATGTTCGACTTCTTCGATGCCATGAAGAAGAAGGGCACCAAGATCGAGACGCTGTCGCTGTTCCACGAGGACACCATCTTCGGCACCGATTCCGGCAACGCCCAGGCCAAGATCGCCGGCGAGCGCGGCTACAAGATCGTCACCGACATCAAGTATCGCGCCAACTCGCCCTCGCTCTCGGCCGAGGTGCAGCAGCTCAAGTCGGCGAATGCCGACGTGCTGATGCCATCGAGCTACACCACCGACGGCATCCTCCTGGTCAAGACCATGGCCGAGCTCGGCTACAAGCCGAATGCGATGGTGGCGCAGGATGCCGGCTTCTCCGAGAAGGCGCTCTATGATGCCGTCGGCGACAAGCTCGAAGGCGTGATCTCGCGCGGCACGTTCTCGCTCGACCTCGCGCAGAAGCGGCCGATGGTCGGCAAGATCAACGACATGTTCAAGGCGAAGTCGGGCAAGGACTTCAACGACCTCACCTCGCGCCAGTTCATGGGCCTGATCATCCTCGCCGACGCCATCAGCCGCGCCAAGTCGACCGACGGCGAGAAGATCCGCGACGCGCTGGCGGCGACCGACATCCCGGGCGAGCAGACCATCATGCCCTGGAAGCGCGTCAAGTTCGACGAGATGGGCCAGAACAACGACGCCGACCCGGTGCTGCTGCAATATATCGGCGGCAAGTTCGTTACCATCTTCCCGCCGCAGGCTGCGATCGCCGAGGCGGTCTGGCCGATGAAGTAAGCGCTGCGGGAACCAAGCACTTGGCGGAGTAGCTAATCGAGCGGCCTCCCCGCGACGTCATTGCGAGCGAAGCGAAGCAATCCAGAGATGTATCTACGGAGACAGTCTGGATTGCTTCGTCGCAAGGGCTCCTCGCAATGACTGAGGAGGCAGCTCTCGCGCTTATCCAGAGCGTATTTGTGGGGGACGACTTTTGACAGCCCAAGCCATTATCCAAAGTCTCGCGAGCGGGCTGCTGATGGGCCTGCTCTACGGATTGATCGCAGTCGGACTCGCGCTGATCTTCGGCCTGATGGACGTCACGAACTTCGCCCATGGCGAGTTCCTGATGATCGCGATGTATCTGTCCTTCTTCCTGTTCGCGTTCTTCGCCATCGACCCCTTGATGTCCGCGCCATTGGTCGCCGCCGCGCTCTTCATCTTTGGAGCGGTGATCTACTTGCTGATTGTGCGCTTCGCCATGCGGGCCAAGGCCAATGCCGGCATGGTGCAGATCTTCACCACCTTCGGCCTTGCCATCGTCATGCGCGGCCTCGCGCAATACTTCTTCACGCCTGATTATCGCAGCATTCCGCAGTCATGGCTCGGCGGCAAGACCATCTCGATTGCCGGCATCTTCCTGCCGGAGCCGCAGCTGGTCGGCGCGCTGGTCTCGATCGCGGCCTTCGCCGGCCTCTATTTCTTCATCCATCGCACCGATTTCGGTCGCGCGATCGAAGCCACCCGCGAAGATCCCGGTGCGGTCGCGCTGGTCGGCATCGACAAGAACCGTGTCTTCGCCTTCGGCTGGGGCCTCGGCGCCGCGCTGGTCGGTCTCGCCGGCGCGATCATGGCGAGCTTCTTCTACATCTATCCCGACGTCGGCGCGTCCTTTGCGCTGATCGCCTATGTCACCGTGGCGCTCGGCGGCTTCGGCAGCGTGTTCGGCGCCTTTGCCGGCGGCATCATCGTCGGTCTCGTCGAAGCCACCACCGCCCTGGTGCTGCCGCCGTCGCTGAAGTCGGTCGGCATCTACGCGGTCTATCTGCTGGTCGTCTTCATCCGGCCGCGCGGCCTGTTCGGATCGATCTGATGGACAAGGAATTTGCAGCGCGGCGCCGCCGCGACCTCATCATCGCCGCGATGCTCGCCCTGATTGCGGCGCTGACGCCCTTGTTCGTGAAGGACGTCGTCGTCCAGAACATCCTGATCCTGACGCTGATGTATGCGGGGCTGTCGCAGAGCTGGAACATCCTGTCCGGCTATTGCGGGCAGATCTCGCTCGGGCACGCGCTGTATTTCGGCCTGGGTGCCTACACCACCGAGTTGCTGTTCACGAAGTTCGGCGTGCTGCCCTGGTTCGGCATGCTGGCGGGCGGCGTGGTGTCGGCGTTGATCGCGATGGGGCTCGGCTATCCCTTCTTCCGCCTGCGCGGCCATTACTTCGTGATCGCCACCATCGTCATCGCCGAGATCGGATTGCTGCTGTTCCACAACTGGGAATGGGCCGGCGCTGCGATGGGCATCACCATTCCGATCCGCGGCGACAGCTGGCTGAAGTTCCAGTTCCTCCGCACCAAGCTGCCGTATTTCTACTTCGCGCTCGCGCTGTGCTGCCTCGCCTGGTTCGTGACCTGGTGGCTGGAAAACTCCAAATGGGGATTCTGGTGGCGTGCGGTGAAGGACAATCCGGAGGCTGCCGAGAGCCTCGGTGTCGACGTGTTCAATTCCAAGATGGGCGCGGCAGCGGTCTCCGCCTTCCTTGTTGCCATCGGCGGCAGCTTCTACGCCCAATTCGTCTCCTACATCGACCCTGAGAGCGTCATGGGCTTCCAGTTTTCGCTGCTGATGGCGCTGCCCGCCGTGCTCGGCGGCATCGGCACCCTGTGGGGGCCGGTGCTGGGGGCCGCCATCCTGATCCCGCTGACCGAGCTGACGCGCTTCAAGTTCGGCGGCTCGGGGCGCGGCGTCGACCTCATCGTCTACGGCACGCTGATCGTCCTGATCTCGCTGGCCCTGCCGCGGGGGCTGCTCAGCCTGTTTTCCCGTGCGAAACCGAAAGGAGCTGCCCGATGACCGCGCTCCTCGAAACCCGTGGCGTCTGGCAGCGTTTCGGCGGCCTCGTCGCCAACAGCGACGTCTCGATCTCGGTCGGCCGCGGCGAGATCGTCGGCCTGATCGGCCCGAATGGCGCCGGCAAGTCGACGCTGTTCAATCTCATCGCCGGCGTGCTGCCGCCGACGCAAGGCTCGATTCACTTCGACGGCGAGGACGTCACCCACATGCCGGCGGCCGCGCGCTGCCAGCGCGGCATCGGGCGCACCTTCCAGGTGGTCAAGAGCTTCGAGACCATGACCGTCATCGACAACGTCATCGTCGGTGCGCTGGTGCGCAACACCGTGATGCGCGAGGCGCGCCGCAAGGCGCACGAGGTGCTGGAATTCACCGGCCTTGCCGCGCGCGCCGACGTGCTGGCGAGCGACCTCGTGCCGGCCGAGAAGCGTCGCCTCGAAGTGGCGCGCGCGCTCGCGACTGAGCCCAAGCTTCTGCTGCTCGACGAAGTCCTCACCGGCCTGACGCCGACCGAGGCGCAGACCGGTGTCGCGCTGGTGCGCAAGGTGCGCGATGCCGGCATCACCGTGTTGATGGTCGAGCATGTCATGGAGATCGTGATGCCGCTGGTCGACCGCGCCATCGTGCTCGACCTCGGCAAGGTGCTGGTCGAGGGCAAGCCCGCCGACGTCGTCCGCGATCCCAAGGTCATCAAGGCATATCTGGGAGATCGTCATGCTGTCGGTGCATGAAGTCACGACCGCCTATCAGGGACTGGTCGCGATCTCCGCGGTCTCGATCGAGGTCCAGAAGGGCGAGATCGTCTGCGTCGCCGGTGCCAACGGCGCCGGCAAGTCGACGCTGCTGAAATCGATCGCCGGGGCCGAGCGGCCGCGCTCGGGCAGCGTGACCTTCGACGGCAAGCAGATCAACGGCATGGCGCAGCACCACATCACGGCGGCCGGCATCGCCTATGTGCCGGAGAACCGCCGCCTGTTTCCGCGCCTGTCGGTGCGGGACAATCTGCGCCTCGGCAGCTATCTCTATCGCGGCGAGGCCGACCGCGAGGGACCGCTCGATCTCGTCTTCAAGCTGTTCCCGCGTCTTCAGGAACGTTTGGAGCAGCGCGCCGAAACGCTCAGCGGCGGCGAGCAGCAGATGCTCGCCATCGGCCGCGCGCTGATGACGCGTCCGCGGCTTCTGATGCTCGACGAACCCTCCCAGGGCATCATGCCAAAGCTGGTGGATGAGATCTTCCAGGCGGTGAAGCTCATTCGTGACTCCGGCATGACCGTCCTCATCGTCGAGCAACGCATGGCCGAGTGCCTCGAGATCGCCGACCGCGCCTACATCCTGCAGACCGGCCGCGTGCTGATGCAGGGCGCAGCCAGTGAGATCAAGGGCAATCCGGATGTGCGGAAGGCGTATCTGGGATTGTAGTGGTGGATTCGTAGGGTGGGCAAAGCGAAGCGTGCCCACGCCTTTCAAAGACGTGGGCACGGCGCTGGCGCGCCTTTGCCCACCCTACGGCACTATCGTTACGAAGTAACGAGCGCTCGCAATGACGAGGTTAGAACCGCGTCTGATGCCCGTCCCCATGCTCCGGCAGCGTCACCCCGAACACCTTCACCAAATCCGCGACCTGCTCCGGCGAGAGATGCCGCGGGTTCAGCCCGCGCAGCAGCAGGTACAGCTTCGCCGTCTCCTCCAGCTCCTCGGTCGCGAACACCGCGGCTTCCAGCGTGTCGCCGGCGACGACAGGGCCATGATTGGCGAGCAGCACGGATGAATATCGTCCCGCCAGTCCCTTGATTGCGTCCGCCACAGCGGGATCGCCGGGGCGATAATAGGGCACGAGCGCGGTGGCGCCGCATTTCATCAGGTAGTACGCCGTCATCGGCGGCAGCGCGGCGCGCGGGTCGATCTCGGGCAGCATGGATAGCGCGACCGAATGGGTGGAGTGCAGGTGCACTATCGCGCGTGCGCTGCCGCGCGTGTCGTAGAGTGCAGTGTGCAGCGGAACTTCCTTGGTCGGTGCATCGCCCGACACCAGCCGGCCCTGATCGTCCAGCCGCGAGAGTTTTGCCGGATCGAGGAAGCCGAGCGAGGCGTTGGTCGGCGTTACCAGCCAGCCGCCGCCGTCCAGCCGGACGCTGATATTGCCGGAGGAGCCCGGCGTCAGCCCGCGCTCGAACAGGGACCGTCCGAAGCGGCAGATATCCTCGCGCAGCCGCGTCTCGTTGCTGTTTTCAGTCCTCATGGCCGTCATGGCCCTTTGTCTCACGCTTTGGCAGCGCGACCAAGCCGTGTTATCGGTTCGCCGAGCCCGCCGCAAAGGCCGGCCATCCGGGAAACGTTCGCAAGGGTTAGTTGCATGTCCGCCTCCACGCCACAAAATCAGCGCATCGCCGTCATCGGGCTCGGCTCGATGGGGTACGGCATGGCGACCTCGCTGAAGCGCGCCGGTCACGCGGTCACCGGCTGCGATGTTTCGGCTGACGCCGTGGCGCGTTTCGTGAAGGATGGCGGGACGGGGGCCAGGACCCCGGCCGAGGCCGCCAAGGACGCCGACATCGTCGTTAGCGTCGTCGTCAATGCCGCGCAGACTGAGACGATCCTGTTCGGCAAGGATGGTGCCGCCGAGACCATGCCGAAGGGCAGCGTGTTCGTCTCGTCCGCCACCATGGACCCTGACGTGGCGCGGCGCCTTGCCAAGCAGCTGGAGGCGACGGGCCGGCACTATCTGGACGCGCCGATCTCCGGCGGGGCGCAGCGCGCCGCGCAAGGCGAGCTGACGATCCTCGCCTCCGGCAGTCCCGCCGCCTTCGCCAAGGCGCGGCCCGCGCTCGATGCCATGGCCGCAAAGCTCTATGAGCTTGGCGATGCCGCAGGCCAAGGTGCCGCCTTCAAGATGATCAACCAGTTGCTCGCCGGCGTGCACATCGCCGCCGCATCCGAAGCAATCGCGTTCGCGGCCAAGCAGGGCCTCGACATCCGCAAGGTCTATGAGGTGATCACGGCCTCCGCGGGCAATTCCTGGATGTTCGAGAACCGGATGCCGCACGTGCTCGACGGCGATTACACGCCGCGGAGCGCGGTCGAAATCTTCGTCAAGGATCTCGGCATCATCCAGGACATGGCGCGCAGCGCCCGATTCCCCGTGCCGGTCTCCGCCGCCGCGCTCCAGATGTTCCTGATGACGTCAGCCGCCGGCATGGGCCGCGACGACGACGCCTCGGTCGCGCGCATGTATGCGCAGGTGACCGGCGTGAAGCTGCCCGGCGACAAGTAAGCAAGGGGATTTCCGATGCCGCGTTTTGCCGCCAATCTCTCGATGATGTTCACCGAGATGCCGTTCCTCGACCGTTTCGATGCCGCCGCGCAGGCCGGCTTCACCGCGGTCGAGTTTCTCTTTCCCTATGAGCATCCCGCCGAAGCGGTCGGCGAGCGGCTCACGCGCAACGGCCTGACTCAGGCGCTGTTCAACCTGCCGCCGGGCGACTGGAATGCCGGCGAGAAGGGCTTTGCGGCGCTCCCCTCGCGCTTCAACGACCTCAAGGCGAGCCTGGAGACGGCGCTGCCCTACGCCAAGGCGACCGGCGTGAAGCGCCTGCACCTGATGGCCGGCATCGCCAACCGCGGCGAACGCGTCGCGATCGAGGCGTTCTACAAATCGGTGGCCTGGGCCGCGGAGTTCTTCGCCCCCCACGGCATCGACATCGTGATCGAGCCGATCAATGCGCGCAACGTCCCCGGCTACTTTCTCAACGATTTCGGCTTTGCCCGCGACCTGATACAAGAGCTGAGGCTTGCGAACCTGAAGCTCCAGTTCGACATCTATCATTGCCAGATCATTCATGGCGACGTCACCATGCGGCTGCGCGAGATGATGCCGATCATCGGCCACGTCCAGATCGCCAGCATCCCCTCGCGCAACGAGCCCGACGGCGAGGAGCTGAATTATCCGTTCCTGTTCGACGAGCTCGACCGCCTCGGTTATGCCGGCTTCGTCGGCTGCGAGTACAATCCGCGCGGCAAGACCATTGAAGGGCTCGCCTGGTTCAAGCCCTACGCCGGAGTGAAGTCGTGACACTTGCGGCAACGATTTCTCTCGGCTGCATCGCCGACGATTACACCGGCGCCTCCGATCTCGCCAACACGCTGACGCGCGCCGGCCTGCGCACCGTGCAGACCATCGGCGTGCCCTCGGACGATCTGGCGTTGCCCGAGGTCGACGCCGTCGTGGTGTCGCTGAAGAGCCGTTCGATCGAGGCCGGACTTGCCGTCTCGCGCTCGCGTGCGGCGGAGAAATGGCTGCGGAGCCGCGGTGCGCGCCACGTGCTGTTCAAGATCTGCTCGACTTTCGATTCCACCGATTCAGGCAATATCGGCCCGGTGATGGACGCGTTGCGTGCCGATAGCGCCGAGGGTGCCGTTCTGGTGACGCCGGCGTTCCCGGAGACGGGCCGCACCGTCTACCAGGGCAACCTCTTCGTCGGCGCCGTGCCGCTCAACGAGAGCCCGCTGAAGGATCATCCGCTCAACCCGATGCATGATTCAAACCTGGTGCGCGTGCTGGCGCGCCAGAGCAGGACGCAGATCGGTCTCGTCGACCTCGCGACCGTCGCGCGCGGCGCGGATGCCGTGCGGGCGCGGCTGGCCGAGCTCGCCGGCAAGGGTATCGGCGCTGCGATCATCGACGCCGTGTTCGATCGCGACCTCGAAACCATCGGGCTCGTGGCCGCCGAACATCGCCTGTCGGTCGGGGCCTCCGGCATCGGCCTTGGACTGGCGCGAGCGCTGGTGTCGACGGGAAAGGTCAAGCGCGGTGCCGCAAGCAGCGAGTCCGGAGCTGCCGTCGGCGGGCCGGCAGCGTGTCTTGCCGGAAGCTGCTCGCAGGCCACGCTTCAGCAGATCGCCAATGCCGAACGCATCATGCCGGTGTTCCATCTCGACCAGGACCGTATTATTACGGGAGCGAACGAAGCCGAGCGCGCGCTCGACTGGGCGAGGCCGCGACTTGCCGACGGCCCGGTGCTGATCGCCTCGAGTGCGAAGCCCGAGGACGTCGCCGCATTGCAAGCCCGCCACGGGCGCGATGCCGCGGGACACGCTATCGAGCAGGCGATGGCCGATATCGCGGAGAACCTCGTGAAAGCAGGGGTCCGGCGCCTCGTCGTTGCCGGCGGCGAGACGTCCGGCGCGGTCGTCGACCGCCTCGAAATCCCGGGCTTCCTCGTTGGCGCGGAGATCGCCGCGGGCGTGCCGGTGCTGCGCGCCGTCGGCGCCGAAGCAGGCGAAATGCTGCTCGCGTTGAAGTCCGGCAATTTCGGCGGCCCGGAGTTCTTCGCGGATGCGCTTAGGCTCATGCGCTGAGCGCAGGGCGTTCTTAGGCGCCTGTTCATCTCTTTCGACTTCCGTGCTCGCGCGGAGTCGCAGTCAACATCTTTCGCAAACGGTCTGCTGTCTGATGCCGGCGCTGCTCCCCTTTGGTTGATTCTTTAGAGCTCCCGACGCGCGCCCGCGCCAGCACAACGAGACCCGATTATGTTTGCCAAGCTTTCCATCCGCGCCAAGATCATCAGTGTCGTGGCGTTCCTGCTGGTCGCGATGACCGGCATGGGTCTGCTCGCCGTCGCGAAGATGCGGACGATGAACGCCAACACCCTCGACATCACCACCAACTGGATGCCGAGCGTCAAGGTGATCGGCGATTTGCGGGCCGCGGTCATCACGTATCGGAACGTGGTGCGCCAGCACATGCTGGCCGAAGCTTTGGACGACAAGCTGGCGGTGGAGAAGACCGCCGCCACCGTGACCGACGTGCTCGCCAAGACGCGCAGCAAGTATGAGGCCATGATCAGCTCGCCGGAAGAGCGGGCGCTCTACGGCCAGTGGTCCAAGCTCTGGGACGATTACAAGAAAGGCACCGAGGAGGTGATGGCCTTGTCGCGCAAGGAGGCCGGCAAGCTCCCGCGCGAGGCGCAGGAGCTCAACTCCAAGACGGTCAACAAGATCGGGCTTCAGGCGGATGAGGTCCTGAACAAGGACATCGAGCTCAACACCAGGGGTGGCGAACAGGCGGCTCAGAATGCCGCCGACAGCTATTCCTATGCCTTCATGCTGGTTTCGGTCATTCTCGGCGTCGCCGTACTGGTCGGCATTGGTCTCAGCTTCTATCTGGTCAGCGACGTCTCGAACGGCATCAACTCCATCACGCAGCCGATGCAGGCGCTGGGTCGCGGCGATCTGGCCGCCGAGGTCCCGCATCGCGGCGAGAAGACGGAGATCGGCGCCATGGCCGACGTGCTCCAGATCTTCAAGGAGGCGTTGATTGCCAAGAAGGCTGCGGACGAAGCTGCGGCGGCGGATGCCGAGATCAAGATCGAGCGCGGCCGCCGCGTCGACGACATCACCCGCGAATTCGAAGCTATGATCGGCGAGATCGTCCAGACCGTGTCGTCGGCCTCGACCCAGCTCGAGGCCTCCGCCTCGACGCTGACGCTGACAGCCGAGCGCTCGCAGAGACTGGCGACCACCGTTGCCGGAGCCTCGGAGGAAGCCTCGACCAACGTGCAATCGGTCGCCTCGGCGACTGAGGAGATGGCTTCGTCGGTCGGCGAGATCAGCCGTCAGGTGCAGGAATCGGCGCGGATGGCGGGCGATGCCGTCGGGCAGGCGCGTGCCACCACCGAGCGTGTCAGCGAGCTGTCGAAGGCGGCGGCCCGCATCGGCGACGTCGTCGAGCTGATCAACACCATCGCCGGCCAGACCAATCTGCTCGCGCTGAACGCGACCATCGAGGCGGCGCGCGCGGGTGAGGCCGGTCGCGGCTTCGCCGTCGTCGCATCCGAAGTGAAGGCGCTCGCCGAGCAGACCGCGAAGGCCACCGGCGAGATCGGTCAGCAAATCTCCGGCATTCAGGCGGCGACCAACGAATCGGTCGGTGCGATCAAGGAGATCTCCTCGACTATCGAGCGTCTGTCGGAGATCTCGTCGGCGATTGCCGCGGCCGTCGAAGAGCAGGGCGCGGCGACCCAGGAGATTGCCCGCAACGTGCAGCAGGCCGCGCAGGGCACGCAGCAGGTGTCGTCGAACATCACCGACGTGCAGCGCGGCGCGACCGAGACCGGATCCGCCTCCTCGCAGGTGCTGTCGGCGGCGCAGATGCTGTCGAACGACTCGGGTCGGCTGAAGAACGAGGTCAGCAAGTTCCTGACCACCGTCCGCGCGGCGTAGACTTAAGAACGTTCAGTTGAGCAAGAGCGGCGCCCAGGCGCCGCTCTTTGCGTTTGGCGTGCGTCGTTGCGTCGCGCTTCTCTTCCGTAGAATTGCGGCACTTTCCTTCGCGGTATCTCCGTATCAATGCGGACTGCGGTTAAGGAGTGCGATCCAGCCAGCTGCTATCGAAGTGCATCGGAATCCGCCGCGGGATTGGACGGTCGGATGAGCAACCCTCAAAGGTATGGCTGGTAAGTTTGATGTCTTGGATCAACAACGTTCGCATTTCCATCAAGGTTTCTGCTGTTTTTGTCGCGATCTGCCTGGTCATCGCCGGCAGCACCGGTGCGATCTACAATTCCCTGAGCGTGATGAGCTCGACGGCAAGAATGACCGTTCATACCTATGAAGTGCTCGAGCAGCTTTCCGGGCTCGTCACCGCCATGGTCAATCAGGAAACCGGCATTCGCGGCTATCTCGTGTCCGGCGATACCGGCTTTCTCGCCCCCTACGAGGCTGGGCAGAAGCAGTTTCAGGCGGCGGCGGCCAAGGTCGGCAGCCTGACCTCGGATAACGCGAAGCAGCAGAAGCGCCTCGATCAAGTCAAGGCGTTCGCCAGCGACTGGGCGACCAACGTCGCGCAGCGCGAAATCGCACTGATGAAGGACCCTGGAACTCAGGCCAAGGCCCGCGAGCTCGAAGCATCCGGCGCCGGCAAGAAGGCTATGGATAGCTTGCGCGCCGTGGTGGAGGAGATGGACAAGGAAGAGCGATCGCTGTTGACGGTGCGTGGCGCGGCTGCCGACGCCGCGTCCAGCAATGGAACTCTGTCCATGCTGATCGGCGGCGTCGTCACCCTGCTGCTCTCGCTCGTGGGCGCTCTCGGCGTTGCGTTCGCGGTCACCCGCCCAATCCAGCGCATCACGACCGAGATGGAGATTCTCGCGAAGGGCGACACCTCGGTGGTCGTATCCGGAACCGAGCGCAAGGACGAGATCGGCGCGATGGCCCAGGCGGTGCAGGTATTCAAGACCAACGCCATCGAGGTCGAGCGACTGAAGGCGGAGCAGATCGAAGCGGAGCGTCGCAATGTCGAGCAGCGCAAACGTGACATGACCAGGCTTGCCGACGACTTCGAGAGCGCGGTCGGCGAGATCATCGGAACCGTGTCGTCTGCTTCGACCCAGCTTGAGGCGTCGGCCACCACGCTCACTGGAACAGCCGAGCGCTCGCAGAGACTGGCGACCACCGTTGCCGGAGCCTCGGAGGAAGCCTCGACCAACGTGCAATCGGTCGCCTCGGCGACCGAGGAGATGGCTTCGTCGGTCGGCGAGATCAGCCGTCAGGTGCAGGAATCGGCGCGGATGGCGGGCGACGCCGTCGGGCAGGCGCGTGCCACCACCGAGCGTGTCAGCGAGCTGTCGAAGGCGGCGGCCCGCATCGGCGACGTCGTCGAGCTGATCAACACCATCGCCGGCCAGACCAATCTGCTCGCGCTGAACGCGACCATCGAGGCGGCGCGCGCGGGTGAGGCCGGTCGCGGCTTCGCCGTCGTCGCCTCCGAAGTGAAGGCGCTCGCCGAGCAGACCGCGAAGGCCACCGGCGAGATCGGTCAGCAGATCTCCGGCATTCAGGCGGCGACCAACGAATCGGTCGGTGCGATCAAGGAGATCTCCTCGACCATCGAGCGTCTGTCGGAGATCTCGTCGGCGATTGCAGCAGCCGTCGAAGAGCAGGGCGCGGCGACCCAGGAGATTGCCCGCAACGTGCAGCAGGCCGCGCAGGGCACCCAGCAGGTGTCGTCGAACATCACCGACGTGCAGCGCGGCGCGACCGAGACCGGATCCGCCTCCTCGCAGGTGCTGTCGGCGGCGCAGATGCTGTCGAACGACTCGGGCCGGCTGAAGACCGAGGTCAGCAAGTTCCTGACCACCGTCCGCGCGGCGTAGAGTCTCTGTCCGATCGAACGGCGAGCGGCGCCAGAAAGCGCCGCTCGTTCCGTCTTGCTGGTAGCATGATCTCGCTCGCAGTCGCACTTCCGCGTGCCGTAGTTCTACGGTCGAGACGTTTCATCGATGGTTAAATCGAATTTACGAGAGTGATCGGAGGGCAGGCGCACGCAGGGCGGGGCCCGATTGGAACGACCTTTTTACTGATTCCGGTTTTTTGGGGAGCGCCGATGCGCAAGAATTTTCCGGTCACCGATGTCGAATATCCCGTCAGCGACGAGACGCTGATCGTCTCGCGGACCGATCTCAAGGGCAAGCTCTCCTACTTCAACGAGGACTTCATTGCCGCCGCCGGCTTCACCTCGGCGGAGCTGATGGGCCAGCCGCACAACATCGTTCGTCACCCCGACATGCCGCCGGAGGCGTTCGACAACCTCTGGGACACGCTGAAAGCCGGCAAGCCCTGGCTCGGCGCGGTGAAGAACCGCCGCAAGAACGGCGACTTCTACTGGGTGCTGGCGACGGCCTCTCCGATCCGCGAGAATGGCGAGGTCAAGGGCTATACTTCGATCCGCACCAAGCTGCCGGCCGACCAGCGCAAGCTCGCCGAACAGGTCTACGCCGCGATCCGCGAGAAGAAGCCGCATGGCTATCGCATTGACGCCGGCATCATCCGTCGCCGCTCGTGGCTGGACCGCTTCAGCGTCTTCACCGGGACGCTGAAGGCGCGCCTCGTCACGACGATGGTTCTCCAGGCGCTGTTCATGCTTGCGCTTGGCATCGGCGGCGCCCTCGCCACCGGCGGTTCGACCAGCCTGATTCTGGCCGCGCTGGCCGTCGTCGGCGCCGCCATCGTCGGTTTCGCGGGCCTTGCAACCATGCACGCGATCCAGGGGCCGATGCAGCAGCTCAACGAGGTCCTGGTCAACCTCGTTCAGGACAAGCTCGACAACCGCATCGTGATCGAGCGCGACGACGAGATCGGCGAAGCACTGCGCAACCTCCAGACGGTGCAGACCATCGTCCGCTTCAGCCGCGACGAGGTGCAGGCGGTGCAGCGCCGTGCCGAGATACAGCGCAAATCCGACATGACCAAGCTCGCCGACGGCTTTGAGGCCGCGATCGGCGAGATCGTCGAGACCGTCTCGTCGGCCGCAACCGAGCTCGAGGCTTCGGCCTCGACGCTGTCCTCGACCGCCGGCCGGGCGCAGGAATTGGCCTCCGCGGTTGCAACCGGCTCGGAAGCAGCCTCGACCAATGTCCATTCGGTGGCGTCGGCTGCCGAAGAGATGTCGTCCTCGGTGCGCGAGATCGGCCGCCAAGTGCAGGACTCCTCCCGGATCGCGAACGAAGCGGTCAGCCAGGCCCATGCCACCACCGAGCGCGTCAGCGAATTGTCGCGGGCCGCAGCGCGGATCGGCGACGTCGTCGAGCTCATCAATGCGATCGCCGGCCAGACCAATCTGCTGGCCCTCAATGCCACGATCGAGGCGGCGCGGGCGGGCGAGGCCGGACGCGGCTTCGCCGTCGTGGCCTCCGAAGTCAAGGCGCTCGCCGAACAGACGGCCAAGGCCACCGGCGAGATCGGCCAGCAGGTCGGCGGCATTCAGGCGGCGACGCAGGATTCGGTCAGCGCGATCGGCGAGATCAGCGGCACCATCGGGCGTCTGTCGGAGATCGCTTCGGCGATCGCGGCAGCCGTGCAGCAGCAGGGTGCGGCAACCCAGGAGATCGCCCGCAACGTTCAGCAGGCCGCCCAGGGCACCCAGCAGGTCTCGTCCAATGTCGGCGACGTCCAGCGCGGTGCTTCCGAAACCGGCTCGGCGTCCTCGCAGGTGCTGTCGGCGGCGCAGATGCTGTCTCGCGATTCCAATCGCCTCAAGCTCGAGGTCGGCAAGTTCCTGAACTCCGTCCGCGCCGCGTGAGCGGCGGATCAGCTGCGCTCGGGCATGACGGGCTGAAGGCTGCGATCTCTCCGATCGCAGCTTTTTCTGCGGCTTGCGTCGCATCCGGCAATCAATAATTCGATAATCATACGCTCCGAACAATCGCATGCAGAGGCGAGGTTCGCGACGATCTTTGATGTGAGACAATCCCAAGTTGCCAGAGCCGGCTATTGCTTTCGCAGAACTGCTCTTTTTCGGGCGGTACTCACGAGAGGAAGCCAGCCGTGCACGCGCGAATTGGAACGATCCTGCCGCTGATTGTCTCGGCTCTCGCCCTGATGGGCGTGGCCGCCACCGGTTACACGGCCTATGGGGCCTACCACGACCGACAGGAGGCGCAGGCCTTCGTCGAGCTCAATGGAATATCGCAGTCATTGTTGCTGAGCGCCGGACAATGGGCTCTGGAGCGGGGCATGACCAACGCGGCGCTGAACGCGCCCGAGCCTGTCGGTGCAGACCGCCGCGCCGAAATTGACCGAATCCGTGCCGCTTCGGGACAGGCGTTCCGGGATGCCGCGCAGCGTCTGCGCAACCTGCCTGCGATGAAATCCATCGAGACCGGCATTGCGGAAGCCGAGCGCGCGCTTGCCGGGGTCGAGAGCCTGCGCCGCAAGGTGGACGCCGATCTGGTCAAGCCGGGGGTTGAGCGCGATCCTGCGGTCGTCAACGCGGTCGTGCCGGCGCTGACCGAACTCATCGAGATCGCCGCCAACCGGCCGCGACTGACTCTGGAGACGTTGACCGATGCGCCGTCGCCGGCAATGACGCGGCTTGTCGGGCTTCGCCATCTCACGGCAGAGATGGCCGAGAATGCCGGCCGCGAGCGAGCTTTCCTCGCGGGATTGATCAGCGCCCATGCGAAACTCACCGCGGACGGCATCGGCGTGGTGTCCGGATTCCGCGGTCATGTCGAGCTCGCCTGGGAGACCATCTCACCTGTGGCCCAGCGCGCCGATGTCTCGGCGGATCTTGGCCAGGCGATCAAGGACGTGGAGGAGAAATACTTCCGCACTTACGGTTCGCTGCGCGCAGACGTCATCGGGGACGGCAAAACGGGCGAATACAGGATCTTGGGCACCGACTATATGGCGCGTGCGACGAGCGCCATCAACGCGATCCTGCAGCTTGGTCAGGCCATCGCTGCGGATGCGGATCGGGAGGCGGCGGGACTGGCGGCAAGGAGCACGTCAAATCTGGCCGTCAGCGGCGGCATTCTCCTTGCAAGCGTCGCGCTCGCGCTGCTCAGCTTCTGGGTCGCGTTCTCGCGGATCTTGCGCCCGCTGTCGGCGCTGACGAGCGCCATGGGCGAACTTGCCGGCGGCAATTTCTCCGTCGTCCTGCCCGGACTCGGCCGTAAGGACGAGATCGGCGACATGGCGCACGCGGTCGAGGTCTTCAAGGTCAAGGCCGAGGAGAAGGCTCGCATGGAGGCCGAGGCCAAGATCGTGCAGGATCGGATTGTCGCCGAGCAGCGCAAGGCCGACATGCACCGGCTCGCCGGCGCATTCGAGACGGCCATCGGCGAGATCATCGACACGGTGTCCTCCGCATCGACCGAGCTCGAAGCCTCGGCCGGCACGCTGAATACGACCGCCGAGCGCGCCCAGAAATTGGCGGTCGTGGTCGCGTCGGCGTCGGATGAAGCTTCCTCCAACGTTCAATCTGTCGCGTCGGCGACCGAGCAGCTCTCGTCGTCGGTCAACGAGATCAGCCGACGGGTCCAGGACCAGGCCCGGATGGCCAACGAGGCGGTTGGCCAGGCCGGAAGAACCAACGATAGGATCGGCGAATTGTCGCGAGCGGCCTCCAGAATCGGCGACGTCATCGAGCTGATCGACCAGATCGCGGGACAGACCAATCTCCTGGCCCTCAACGCCACGATCGAGGCCGCGCGAGCCGGCGAGGCCGGCCGAGGCTTTGCGGTGGTCGCGTCCGAGGTGAAGGCCCTGGCCGAACAGACGGCGAAAGCCACCGGAGAAATCTCCCAGCAGATCACCGGTATTCAGGCGGCCACCCAGGATTCCGTCAGTGCAATCCGGGACATCGGCGGCTCGATCGGGCGCCTGTCGGAGATCGCCTCGGCCATCGCCGCGGCCGTCGAAGAGCAGGGCGCAGCGACGCAGGAGATCGCACGCAACGTGCAGAAAGCGGCCCAGGGAACGCAGCAAGTGTCGGCCAATGTCGGCAACGTCGAGCAAGGCGCCACCGAGACCGGTTCGGCCTCGTCCCAGGTGTTGTCGGCGGCGCAGATGCTGTCGCGCGACTCCAATCGCCTCAAGCTCGAGGTCGGCAAGTTCCTGGATACGGTCCGCGCCGCCTGAGATGCCCCTCGGCTACGCCACCCGCCACTCCGGCACCCCGTCGGCAGCCATCGCGATCTCGCCGAGCGAGCCCACCGGCGTGCGATCCATGTTGAGCAGATGGGCCAGCGTCGCGCCGTCGCTCGCCGGAATCCGGGCCAGCGTACGCCGGTCGTGCTCGGTGCGCAGCATCACCACGCCGTGCTCGACCTCGCCGCTACGGCCATAGAGCACCGTAAAACTCTCTACCTTGCCCTTGCCGCTGGCTTCGGTGACGAATTCCGGCACCGCGCGCTTGTTGCGGTCGGCCTCGCCTTGCACGCTGGTCTCCTGCGCCAGCGCCGCGCGCGGCGGCGCCTTCGAGACCACCAGCGCGTGATGCTTGGTGACGAAGCCGCCCTGGCCATAGAGCAGGCCGAGCCCGGCGCCGTCGCGCAGCCGCCGCACCATCGCGCAGGCCGCATGCGTCATGTAGGTGTTGAGCGGCGCGCCGAAGAATGTGAGGCCGCCGGTCACGGTCGGCTGCACGTCGGCGGAAAGCCCTAGCGTCCGCCGCGCCATCTTGGGCACGCACGGAAAGCAGCTGTAGAGCTCGATCGCGTCGAACCTTTTGCCGTCGCCGCCGGCGAGCTCCATCACCGCTTTCAGCACCGCGTTCTGCGGATGGCTCTCGTAGAACTGGTCGCGCAGCAGATAATCGCGCGGCTCCTCCGCCGAGGCGCCGCCGAGCGGATAGACCAGCCTGTCCTCGGAAATCCCGGCCGCGCGGGCCTTGGCGAGGCTGGTGAGCAGCAGCGCGCCGCCCATGTTGACGCTGGGATTGGCTACCATGAGCTTGTTGTAGGGCCACGCGATCAGCCGATTGTCCGCGGTCGGCGTCGTGATCTCCTCGGGTGTATAGCGCCGCTTCAGCCATGCATTGGGATTTTGTGCGGCGGCCTCCGAATAGCGCGACCACAGCGTGCCGGATTCCGCCATCGCCTCGCGCGGCGTCTGGCCCCATTGCGCGGAGGAGGCGGCCTCGTAGAACGGATAGACCGTGACCGGCCGGAACACGCCGAGCTTGACTGCCAGCGGCTTCTGGAACGCGGCGCCGCGCTTGGGCTCCTCGACGTCATGGGCGAACGGCGTCCACGGCAGCTCGACGCCGGCACGCTCCGCCTTGGTCGCGGTCGACTGCGCCTCGGCGCCGCAGACGGCGGCGACCGTGCACTCACCGCGGGCGATGCGCTTGGCGGCTTCGTGGATGTAGCGGATCGGGCTCTCGCCGCCGACCGGGCCGTAATGGCAATGCGCAGGTGTGATACCGAGGCGCTGCGCCAACAGCTGCTCGGGATCGCGATAGCGCCAGCTCAGGAAGTTGACGACGTCGAGCGACTGCACCTCGCCGAGCAGCTTTGCACCGGCATCTTGCTCGGCGCGCCGCAGCGCCTGCTCGAGCAGATCGAGCGGCTCGAGGCCGGCACTGATCTCCTTCGGACGGTCGACGATCTCGCCGATGCCGACGATGACGGGGATGCAGTCAGGGGAAACACTCGTCATTGTTCTTGCTTCTTCACTCTCTCTCAGACATCTCCGACCTCATCCTGAGGAGCCTGCGAAGCAGGCGTCTCGAAGGATGGGCCGCGGGCTCTCATGGTTCGAGACGGCGCTTGTGCGCCTCCTCACCATGAGGGTCTGCACCATCACTCCGCCACCAGCGCATTCATGTGCTCGACGGCTTCGGCGAACTCTTCCTTGAACTCCTGCACCACGGCGCCGGCGGACTTCACGCTGTCGATCAGGCCAACGCCCTGGCCGACGAAATAGCTGACGAGATCGCGCGCCTTGGCGTTGCCGCCTGCCGCCGCGCGGTCGATCGAGTTGAAGGCGTCGCGGCTGATGATGCTTTGCAGCGGCATCGGCAGTGCGCCCGGGCTGTCCGGCGCGCGGTCCCAGGCGTCGGTCCAGACCGAACGGAGCTGCCGCGCCGGCTTGCCGGTGCGGCCCTTGGAGCGCACCGCATCGCGCGAGGACGCCGCGATCATCTTCTCGCGAAAAATCTCGCTGGTCTCGGACTCGACCGTCGCCAGCCACACCGAACCGGTCCAGACGCCGGCCGCGCCCATCGCCATGCAGGCCGCCATCTGCCGGCCCGTCATGATGCCGCCGGCCGCCAGCACCGGCACGTCGCGAATGGGCTTGATCGCCTTGATCACCTCCGGCACCAGCACCATGGTCGAGACCTCGCCGCAATGGCCGCCGGCCTCGGTGCCCTGCACCACGAGAATGTCGACGCCGGCCGCGACCTGGCGCAGCGCATGCTCCTTGGCCCCCACAAGCGCTGCAACCGGCACGCCGTGTGCCTTGCCCATCTCGATCATCGCCTTGGGCGGAACGCCCAGCGCATTGGCGATCAGGCGGATCGGATGCTTGAAGGAGACCTCGAGCAGCTGCAGCGCGGTCTTTGCGTCGAACGGCTGCGGCTGGTCGGCCACGACCTCCGTGCTCGTCAGCTCGATGTCGTATTTCTTCAGGAGATCGCGCGTGTAGTTGCGATGCTGCTGCGGCACGCGCGCTTCCAGGCTCTTCCAGGTGACGTCCTTTTCGCCTGATGTCGAGATGTTCTCCGGGATCAGCACGTCGATGCCGTAGGGCTTGCCGTCGACATGGTCGTCGATCCATTTCAGCTCGCGTTCGAGCGTATCGGGTGTGTGCACGGTGGCACCCAGCACGCCGAAGCCGCCGGCGCGGCTGACGGCGGCGACGACGTCGCGGCAATGGCTGAAGGCCAGCAGCGGGAACTCGATTCCCAGCATGTCGCAGATCGGCGATTTCATGGCTCTCTCCCGGCGGCCCCCGGCGTTTTCGTCTCTGCAACGAAGCGTCAGCCGGGCGATGACATGCCGGATTCGACCATGCATCTTGTGTGTAGGCGTTGCGTTTTGCCCTCAGGCGCCACGGTCATTCCGGGGCTCGCCTAGCGAGAAGCCGGAATCCATTTTTCAAAGCATTCCTGGCGGAGGGATGGATTCCGGGTTCGCCCTGCGGGCGCCCCGAAATGACCGGGAAGGGGCCTGCTATGACAAAACGTGACGTTGTCCGGCCCGGCAATGCGTTGCGATGCCCTTGCCATCGGCCATTCCCCGTCTAATTAATGCAGACGCATCTTTCCGCCGGAGCCCCGCATGACCGACGCCCCCGCCTACGTGCCGCCCAAAGTCTGGACCTGGAACAAGGAGAATGGCGGGCAGTTCGCCAGCATCAACCGCCCCATTGCCGGTCCCACGCATGACAAGGAGCTGCCGGTCGGCAAGCATCCCCTTCAGCTCTATTCGCTGGCCACCCCGAACGGGGTGAAGGTCACGGTGATGCTGGAGGAGCTTCTGGCGCTCGGTCACAAGGGCGCCGAATACGATGCCTGGCTGATCAAGATCGGCAACGGCGACCAGTTCGGCAGCGGCTTCGTCGACATCAACCCGAATTCCAAGATTCCGGCGCTGATGGACCGCTCGGGTCCGGAGCCGATCCGGGTGTTCGAATCCGGTTCGATCCTGTTCTATCTCGCCGAGAAGTTCGGCGCCTTCCTGCCGAAGGACGTCAAGACCCGCACCGAGGCGATGTCTTGGCTGTTCTGGCAGATGGGCAGCGCGCCCTATCTCGGTGGCGGCTTCGGCCATTTCTACGCCTACGCGCCGACCAAGATCGAATACGCCATCGACCGTTTCGCGATGGAGACCAAGCGCCAGCTCGACGTGCTCGATAGGCGCCTTGCCGACAACGAGTATCTCGCGGGCAAGGAGTATACGATCGCCGACATGGCGGTGTGGCCCTGGTACGGAGCGCTCGCCAAGGGGCTGGTCTACGGCGCCGGCGAATTCCTGTCGGTGCAGGACTACAAGAACGTCCAGCGCTGGACCGATCAGATCGCCAAGCGTCCGGCCGTGAAGCGCGGCCGCATGGTCAACCGCGTCTCCGGCGATCCCGCCAGCCAGCTCCACGAGCGGCATGACGCGAGCGATTTCGAGACCAAGACCCAGGACAAGGTCGCACCCGCGACGTAACTGCGTAGGGCGGATTAGCGAAGCGTAATCCGCCATCCCTCGGCGATTGTTGGCGGATTACGCCCGCGGACAGCGCTTCGCGCAGCCGCGAGCTAATCCGCCCTACGATCAATCCGGCAGCATCTCGCCGGAGCCGCCAAGATCGGCCGGCAGGTCGACATATTTCGGCAGGCCATCCCGGACCGACACCATCTTGCTCGCGTAGTTCGCATGCAGGGTCGGCTGGTGCCGGTATCCTTTCAGCAGATTGGCGTAGACGTCGATCAGCCGCATCCGCGGATGCTCGGTCATGACGTGGCCGCCGCAGCGCTTGCAGAATTTTCGGTAGGAATGCTCGGTCTTGTTGAACGTCCCGAGCTCGGCCTCGCCCTTGGTGATGCGCACGCTGCCGGACTTCCACAGGCTGAACGCATTGATCGGCGCCGCCGACCAGGCCTGGCAGTCGGCGCAATGGCAATAGCCCGCAAACATCGGCTTGCCTGTCACCTCGACCTCGACCGCTCCGCAGAAGCAACCGGCGCGATAGCGCGTCTCAGGCTCGGCCTGCGCATCTCCGCCATCCGCCAGGAGGTCGTTATAGCCGGGGTCCTTGCGCATGAAATTGCGGATGAAATCGCACTCGACCGAGAGCCTGCGCCCCTGCGACCGCACCGCGTCCAGCGTGGCGCGGCCGAGCTTCGAGCCAATGCCGCGGCCGCCGAGCTCCGACGGCACCTCGGTGTGCACCAGCGTGATCGCTCCGTCGGTCTTGCGGTAGGTGACGAAGGCGATCGCCCCATCGACGTCGAGCTCGAACCGCTCGCGTTCCTCGTTGTCGCGAAAGGATTCCGGCATCATCTTGCTCCCGGGTTCGACGATTTGTTTTTTGCGCCTTCCGCCGCCGGAAACACCACGCGGTCGTCGGTGCGGCAGTAGCGGTCGGCAAACATGCGGCCGATCGGATGATAGCGGTCCATGTGCACCCGCATCGCCTCGTCATCCCACAGCTCGTCGCGGATGTGGAAGTGGAGGCCTTCGCCCATGATCAGTTTGCGATCGTCGTTGACGTCGATCAGCTTCCAGAGCTTGCACTCCATCGCCCAGGGCGTGTCGGCCAGCCGCGGCACGGCGATTGTCGTCGAGGGCGCAAGCTTCAGGCCGAGATAATCGGGCTCGCCGATATCAGGGGGAAAGTCGCCGCTGCTCTCGTGCATCGCACGCGCCAGCGGCTCGTCGGCGATATTGACCACGAATTCGCCGGTGCGCTGGATGTTGAGGAAGGTGTCCTTGTCCTCTCCATCAGGCTTGCGGTTGGCCGCGAACATGCAGAGCGGCGGATCCTCGCAGAAGGCATTGAAGAAGCTGAATGGGGCCGCATTGACGATTCCGGTCGGTCCGATCGTCGTCACCCAGGCGATCGGCCGCGGCAGGATGAAGGAGGTCAGCACTTTGTAGCGCTCGCGTGGCGTCAGCTCGCTTGCGGCGTAGTCCATGGTGGCTCCTGCTAGAAAAGACTCTCGTAGGGTGGGCAAAGCGACAGCGTGCCCACCACCTCTTGCGTTGGCCGTGATGGTGGGCACGGCGCGCGAAGTGCGCGCCTTTGCCCACCCTACCGCATCGTCGATCACGCCATGCTCAGCTCGTGGCGCCCGACCACCATCCAATGCACCTCGTCCGGGCCGTCGGCAAAGCGCAAATGGCGCACGTCCTGGTACATCTCGGCGAGCGGGGTCCAGTGCGAGATGCCGGTGGCGCCGTGCATCTGGATTGCCTGGTCGATGATCCTGCAGGCGCGCTCCGGCACCATGGCCTTGACCATGGAGACCCAGACGCGGGCCTCCTTGTTGCCGAGCACGTCCATCGCCTTGGCGGCCTTCAGCACCATCAGCCGCATCGCCTCGATCTCGCAGCGCGCCTGGGCGATGATCTGCATGTTGCCGCCGAGATGGGCGATCTTCTTGCCGAAAGCCTCGCGCGTGAGGCCCCGCTGCACCATCAGATCGAGCGCCTTCTCGGCCTTGCCGATGGTGCGCATGCAGTGATGGATGCGCCCCGGTCCGAGGCGGAGCTGCGAGATCTCGAAGCCGCGGCCCTCGCCGAGCAGCATGTTCTCCTTCGGCACCCGTACATTGTTGAAGCGCATGTGCATGTGGCCGCGCGGGGCGTGGTCCTGGCCGAACACGTACATCGGGCCGAGCACCTCGACGCCGGGCGTGTCGCGCGGCACCAGGATTTGCGACTGCTGCTTGCTCGGCGCCGCATCCGGATTGGTCTTCACCATGACGATGAGGATCTTGCAGCGGGGATCGCCGACACCCGAGATGTAGTATTTCTCGCCGTTGATGACCCATTCGTCGCCGACGAGCTTTGCGGTCGTCGAGATGTTCTTGGCGTCGGAGGAGGCGACGTTCGGCTCGGTCATGACATAGGCCGAGCGGATCTCGCCGTTGAGCAGCGGCTTTAGCCACTTCTCCTTCTGCTCCTTGGTGCCGACGCGCTCCAGCACCTCCATGTTGCCGGTGTCCGGCGCCGAGCAGTTCATGGTCTCGGACGCCAGCGGGCTCTTGCCGAGCTCGGCCGCGATATAGGCGTAGTCGAGGTTCTTCAGGCCCTGGCCGGTCTCGTCGTCGGGCAGGAAGAAGTTCCAGAGGCCCTCCTGCTTGGCCTTGTTCTTGGCCTTCTCCAGCACCTCGAGCTGCTTCGGCGTGAAGCTCCAGCGGTCTTCCTTGCCTTCGCCGGCCTTGGCGAACTCGATCGACATCGGCTCGACGGTGTCGCGGATGAATTTCTTGACGTGATCGTAGAGCGGCCGGACCTGCTCCGACATCCTGAGGTCGTTGAGCTCGTCGCCGGGATTGAGGGTGTAGTTGGTGGTGCGGGGAATGTAGGTGTGTTTTGTCATTGTTCCTCCCGGGGACGCTGAGATCTTTCTGGCGGCAGAATAGTGCCAGCGCGGTCAAAGTGCGAGCGCGCATTTTTTCGCGCCGAGCCCTGCCACGCGATAGAATATCGCGAGGGCGTTTGAAATGTTGTTTGAATGGGATCGGAGGGCCGGGCCCACGGCCGTACGGCAAACTCCACTGTCATCGCCCGATTTAATCGGGCGATCCAGTATTCCAGCGACGGTCGCGATTGAACTGAAAGGCCGCGGCGTACTGGATTCCCCGCTTTCGCGGGGAATGACAGCAGTGGATGCGGCTAGCTCGGCATCCGATGCATCGCGCAGATCTTGTTGCCGTCGAGGTCGCGCAAATAAGCCAGATAGAGCTTGCCGCCGGGGCCCTGGCGCACGCCGGGCGGATCTTCGATCGAGATCCCGCCGGCTGCGACGCCGGCCGCGTGCCATTTGTCGACCTGCTCCGGCGAATTACAGGCGAAGCCAATGGTGCCCCCGTTCGCACAGGTCGCGGGCTCGCCATTGATCGGCTTCGACACCGAGAACACGCCGGTCTTGGTGATGTAGAAGATGCGATGGCCGTCGACCCTGGCCGGCCGGACCTCGAGCGTGCTCAGCAGATTGTCGTAGAACGTCTTGGCCTTGTCGAGATCGTTGGTGCCGATCATGATGTGCGAGAACATTTGCCCATTCCCTCAGTCTTTGTAGCCCGGATGGAGCGAAGCGAAATCCGGGTGTTTGTTGTTTTTGCAGTCCCGGATTGCGCTTCGCTCCATCCGGGCTACAAAATCAGAACGCCGTATAGCCGCCGTCGATCACGAACGTGTCGGCGGTGTGATACGATGACGCCTTGCTCATCAGATAGACGGCGATGCCGCCGAAATCGGATGCTTCGCCGAACCGCCGCATCGGAATGCGGGGCATCACGTTGGCGACGAATTTCTCGTTGGCCATGAGACCTGACGTCATGTCGCTCTTGATCCAGCCGGGCAGGATCGCGTTGGCGGTGACGCCGTGGCGGGCGAGCTCGACGCCGAGGGCGCGCACCAGCGCGTTGATCGCGGCCTTGGTCGCGGCGTAATGCTCGTTGCGCGCGGTGCCGAAGATCGAGGCGAGGCTCGAGGTCGCAACCAGCCGGCCGAAGGCGTCGCCGGAATTGGCGCGCTCGGTCATGTGCTTTGCCGCGGCCTGAAACGCGTGGAACACGCCGTCCAGATTGGTCGCGAACATCGTGCGCCATTCCTCCTCGGTGCGCTCGATGAAGGAGCGCCGGCCGCCGCCGCCGATGCCGGCATTGGCGAAGCAGCCGTCGACCCGGCCGAACGTGTCGAGCGTCGCCTTCATCGCGGCATTGACCGAGGCCGGATCGGTGACATCGCAAACGCGGGTGTCGACCTTGCCGGATAGGCCGGCCATGCTGGCGGCTGCGGCCTTGTTCTTGTCGGGGTTGCGGCCCCAGATCGAGACGTTGCAGCCCTGGCCGGCGAGCGCCTGCGCGATGCCGAGGCCGATCCCGCCATTGCCGCCGGTGATCACGGCGACGCGGCCGCTGAGGTCGAAAATGTTCATGGCGCGTTTCCCTTTTTTGACAAGGCTGCTCAACATGCGGACGATCAGCCGCTGCGCGCAAGATTGCTTGCCATGCTCTGATCACCATGGACAAGACCGCGCCAAAAATCAAATATGCGCCCCGGCAAAACAAATTCCGGTCTGCGAAACTGGCGCAGGCCGCAACTGGCGAGGACACCATGCAGTTCAAACACGTCACACTCGATTTCGATGGCTCGGTCGCGATCCTCAAGCTCGACCATCAGGAGGTGATGAACGCGGTCTCCGTGGACATGCTGGGCGGCCTTGCCGAAGCGCTCGATACGATCGAGGAGAAGAAGGATGAGGTGCGCTGCGTGGTGCTGACCGGCGCGGGTCGGGCGTTCTGCACCGGCGCCAACCTGCAAGGGCGCAACAACCAGTCGAAGAAGACCAAGGCCGGCCTGACGCTGGAGACCGGCTTCCACCCTTTCCTGCGCCGCATCCGCAATCTGCACTGCCCGATCGTCACCGCGGTCAACGGCCCGGCGGCCGGCGCCGGCATGAGCTTTGCGCTGCTCGGCGACATGATTTTGTGCGCGCGTTCCTCCTACTTTCTCCAGGCGTTCCGGCGCATCGGCCTCGTGCCGGATTGCGGCTCGACCTGGCTGTTGCCGCGCCTGATCGGCCGCGCGCGTTCGATCGAATTGTCGCTGATGGGCGAGCGGCTGCCGGCCGAGAAGGCGCTGGAATGGGGCCTCGTCAACCGCGTCTATGATGACGGCGTGCTGATGGAGGAGGCGATGAAGCTCGCGCGCGATCTCGCCAGCGGCCCGACCGTGGCGCTCTCTCTGATCCGCAAGCTCTATTGGGACAGCCCGGAAAATTCCTTCGAGGACCAGCTCAATCTCGAGTTCCAGTGCCAGCTGCGCGCCGGCGACACCCAGGACTTCCGCGAGGGCGTCGGCGCGTTCCTCGAGAAGCGGCCCGCGCAGTTCAAAGGCAAATGATCGAGGCGGAACTTTCGCGCAGCGTCAAGCGCTGGTGCCCGGGCGCGACCGGCGTCACGGGCGCGGCAAAGTTGTCGGGCGGCGCCAGCCAGGAAACCTGGCGTTTCGACATCACGCATCCCGATGGCGTGATCGGCGCGATCCTGCGCCGTTCGCCGAAGGGCTATGGCGCGGCGCCGACCCGCGCGGCGGGCCTTGCCGCGGAGGCGCAGCTGATGCAGCTCGCCTTCGAGGCCGGCGTGCCGTCGCCGCGCGTGCTGCACGTGCTCGTGGCGGAGGACGACCTCGGCACCGGCTTCATCATGCAAAGGATCGAGGGCGAGACCATCGCGCGCAAGATTCTGCGCGATGACGAATTTGCCGCGGCGCGGCCGCGTCTGGCACGGCAGATCGGCGGCATTCTCGCTGCCCTGCATCGATTGCCAAAGGACAAGCTGCCGGAGCTGCGCAGCCGCGGCGCGACGCAGGAGATCGCCGAGTTCGAGCGCGACTATCGCAGCCTGAACTGGCCTAAGCCCGTGTTCGAGCTGGCGCTGCGCTGGCTGCGCGACCACGATCCCGGCCCGTCCGGCGAGACCACGCTGGTGCACGGCGATTTCCGCAACGGCAATCTCATCATCGGCGCCGACGGCGTGCGAGCCGTGCTGGACTGGGAGCTCGCCCATCTCGGCGACCCCATGGAGGATCTCGGCTGGGTCTGTGTCAACTCCTGGCGCTTCGGCGAGATCGACAAGCCCGTCGGTGGTCTCGGCACACGCGAGGAGCTGTTCGCCGGTTACGAAGCTGCGGGCCGCAAGGTCGATCCGGCGCGTGTGAAGTTCTGGGAGGTGATGGGCACGCTGCGCTGGGGCATCATGTGCGGCGGCATGATGCAGCGGTTCCGCGAGGGGCCCGACCATTCGATGGAGCGCGCCATGATCGGCCGCCGCGCCAGCGAGACCGAGATCGATCTGTTGCGGCTCTTGGCGCCGCGCGGGAGCTGACACATGCAGGACGAGCCGACCCCGATCGAGCTGACCAAGTCGGTCGCCGATTTCCTCCGCAACGACATCACGCCGCTGATCTCCGGCCACCAGGCCTTCAAGCTGCGCGTCGCCATCAACATCCTCGATCTCGTGACGCGGCAGCTGACGCGGGAGGAGGGGAGTGATGCTGCGGAAGTGGAGCGATTGCGCGCGCTGCTCGGCGAGGACGGTTCGGTCACCGAGCTCAATCGCGCGCTCGCCGAGCGCATCGCCAAGGGCGAAGTCGATCTGGCAACGCCCGGTCTCGCCGAACATCTCTGGGCGACCACGATGGACAAGCTCGCCGTCGATCAGCCGAACTATGCATCGTACAAGCGGGAGCTGGGACGGGGCGGGTAGCCGTCACCCCTTCCTCCGCTGTCATCGCCCGCGAAGGCGGGCGATCCAGTATTCCAGACACGGCAGTAACGTACGGAGATGCCGCGGCGTACTGGATGCCCCGGTCAAGCCGGGGCATGACGCCGGTTATGTTGGACGTCTCGCGCGACGAACGGAGCGTCTCCTCACTTCCCCACCCATTTCGGCGGCCGCTTCTCCGAAAATGCCTTCGGGCCTTCGATGTAGTCCTGCGAGGCCACCATCGCCTGCACCGCCGGGTAGTCCCGCTGCTCGGCGATCGCCTGCTCCAGCGAGACGCCGAGGCCTTTCTGAATCGCCTGCTTGGACGCACGGATCGACATCGGCGAGTTCTTGCCGATCATCTCCGCCCAGCGCAGCGCGGCCGCAAGCGCCTCGCCCTGCGGCACCACCTCGTTGACGAAGCCGAGCTCGAAACCTTCCCTGGCGCTGACATGGCGCGCGGTGAGGATCATGCCCATGGCGCGCTTGAGGCCGATCTGCCGCGGCAGCCGGTGCAGGCCGCCGGCGAGGGCGGCGAGGCCGACGCGCGGTTCGGGCAGGGCGAAGGTGGCATTCTCCGAGGCGATGATGAGGTCGCAGGCGAGCGCGATCTCGAAGCCGCCGCCCATGGCGACGCCGTTCACCGCCGCGATAACAGGCTTGTCGCAGTCGAATCGCGAGGTGAGGCCGGCAAAGCCGCCCTTGTCCCAGCCGCGCTTGCCGCCGGCCGCCTGCCATTTCAGATCGTTGCCGGCGCAGAACGCCTTGTCGCCGCTGCCGGTGACAACAGCGATCCACTGCTCCGGATCTGCCGAGAAATCGTCGAACACCTTTTGCAGCTCGAAATGCGCATCGGTGTGCAGCGCGTTGTAGACCTCAGGGCGCGACAGCGTCACGATCGTGATCGGTCCCTTGCGTTCCACCTTGGAAAATTTCAGCTCCATCCCGTGCTCCCTGCATTTTCTCGTGAAGGAAATTGGCGTCATACTATCGCGCCTCAGTGCTCGGGCACCATCGAATTGCGCTGGTACGCCTTGCGTGGCCGTCACGTCTCGCCTTGCTTGACTTGCACGCGCTCTTCTCACCTTAATCGTGCGAAGCAAAAGTGCGCCCAGCGCCTTAACGCAAAACGATAAAATCAATCCGGGAGAGAACCTGTGGATTTCTCATTGCCTGCCGATCTCGTCGCCTATCTCGCGGAGCTCGACCGTTTCATCGCGCGCGAGATCAAGCCGCTGGAGGAAGCCGACGACAACATCCGCTTCTTCGATCATCGCCGCGAATGGGCGCGCACCGATTTCGAGAATGGTGGCCTGCCACGGCACGAATGGGAAGCGCTGCTGCGCAAGGCCAAGGACCTTGCGGATGCCGCCGGCCACCTGCGCTTTCCGGTGCCGAGGCAATATGGCGGCAAGGACGGCTCCAACCTCTGGATGGCCGTGATCCGCGAGCATTTCGCCGCCAAGGGCCTCGGCCTGCACAACGACCTCCAGAACGAGCACTCCATCGTCGGCAATTTCCCCGTTGTCACCATGCTCGACCGTTACGGCCGCGACGACCAGAAGGCGATGATCGACGGCTCGATCAAGGGCAAGTACCGCATCACCTTCGGCCTCACCGAGCCGCATCACGGCTCGGATGCGACGCACATGGAGACGCGCGCCGTGCCCGCCACGCGCGACAACGTCAAGGGCTGGATCATCAACGGCGAGAAGATGTGGACCACCGGCATGCATGTCGCGACGCACTGCGCGCTGTTCGCGCGCACGTCCGGCAATGACGGCGATGCCCGCGGCATCACCTGCTTCCTGGTGCCGGCCAAGAGCCCGGGCGTGAAGGTCGAGGAGTACATGTGGACCTTCAAC
Organism: Bradyrhizobium sp. WBOS08; assembly: GCF_024585125.1. Classification (NCBI taxonomy): domain Bacteria; kingdom Pseudomonadati; phylum Pseudomonadota; class Alphaproteobacteria; order Hyphomicrobiales; family Nitrobacteraceae; genus Bradyrhizobium; species Bradyrhizobium sp. WBOS08. Next base: position 4,679,353 of record NZ_CP028988.1, read on the forward strand.
ATGCCGACGGATCATCCGCGCGTCAGCTTCACCGACGTGTTCGTGCCCGAGGATGCGCTGTTCGGCGAGGTCGGCCGCGGCCTCTCGCTGGCGCAATGCTTCGTGCACCAGAACCGCATCCGGCAGGCGGCGAGCTCGCTCGGCGCAGCCGTCTACTGCATCAACGAGAGCGTCAAATACGCGCGCGAGCGCAAACCGTTCGGCCGTGCGCTGGCGGAGAATCAGGCGATCCAGTTCCCGCTGGTCGAGCTCGCAACGCAAGCCGAGATGCTGCGCCTGTTGATCCGCAAGACCGCCTGGGAGATGGACCAGCTCACCGAGGAGCAGATCGAGCGCACGCTCTCGGACCGCGTCTCCATGTGCAACTACTGGGCAAACCGCCTCTGCTGCGAATCCGCCGACCGCGCCATGCAGGTCCACGGCGGCATGGGCTATTCACGCCACAAGCCGTTCGAGCACATCTACCGCCACCATCGCCGCTATCGCATCACCGAGGGCAGCGAGGAGATCCAGATGCGCAAGGTGGCGGGATTCCTGTTCGGCTATATGGGGCCGGGGAAGCATTGAGGCTTGCACGACTGTCGTAGGGTGGGCAAAGCGAAGCGTGCCCACGATCCCCTGGATACGGAAACAGATCGTGGGCACGGCGCAAACGCGCCTTTGCCCACCCTACGGCACCGCGGATCAATTCACCCGCCGATCCTTCCCCGCCCAGTACGGCTCGCGCAATTGCCGCCGCAGAATCTTACCTGAGGGATTGCGCGGCAGCGCCGGCAGGAACTCGACGCTCTTCGGAGTCTTGTAGCCGGCGATGCGGGTCCGGGTGAAGTTGATGATGTCGGTGGCGGTCGCTTGCTTGCCGGGCTTCATCACCACGACCGCCTTCACCGCCTCGCCCCACTTGTCGTCGGGCACGCCGATCACGGCGGCCTCGGCGACGTCAGGATGATCGCACAGCGCGCTCTCGACCTCGGCGGGATAGATGTTCTCGCCGCCGGAGATGATCATGTCCTTGATGCGATCATGGATGTAGAGGTAGCCGTCCTCGTCCATGTAGCCGGCATCGCCGGTCCGCAGCCAGCCATCCCTGCGCAGCGTCGCGGCGGTGGCCTCAGGCAGGTTCCAGTAGCCGGCCATGTTGGAGCCCGAGCGCGTCGCGATCTCACCGACCTGGCGCGGCGGCAGCGGCTCGCCATTCACGTCCAGGATCGCGATCTCGACGCCCGGCAGCGCCTTGCCGGCCGAGCGCATCCGCTCCAGCCCCTCGACGTGATCCTCCGGCGGCAGCGCGACGATGGTGCCCGTGGTTTCGGTCATGCCGTACAGCTGCACGAAGCCGCATTTGAACACCTCGATGCATTCCTTCAGCAGCGCCGCCGGGATCGGCGAGGCGCCGTACAGCATGTATTTCAGCCTGGAGAAATCCACCGTCCTGGCGCGCGGCTGCCGCACCACGAACTGCATCGCCGCCGGCACCATGAACAGTTTCGTGATGCCGCTGTGCTCGAAGAAGTCCAGCACCTTGGTCGGATCGAACTCGCGTGCGATCACGCCGCGGGCACCGTGATAGAGGCCCATCACGCCCCAGCCCGAGCCACCGATGTGGAACACCGGCATCGCCACCAGCGAGACGTCATCGTGCGACCACCGGTTCCACTCCGGCTTGTCCTCGGCATTGCCGGATTGCACCAGGTTGAGGAAGTTGGCGTGGCTCAGCATCGCGCCCTTCGGCTTTCCTGTCGTGCCCGACGTGTAGAGCTGGATCGCGATGTCTTTGCTGTCGATCGGAACCTTCGGATCCTCGCCGCTCTGCGCATCACGCCAGGCCGCAAAATCCTGCCATTCCGGCGCGCCGCCCTCGGTGGTGACGATGGTGCGCACGCCGGGAATCTGGTCCCTGATCTGGCGGACGAGCGTGATGAACTCCGGTCCCACGAACAGCACCGGCGCCTTGCAATCTTCGACGATGAAGGCGACCTCGGGCCCGGCGAGCCGCCAGTTCACCGGCGCCATCACGACGCCAGCTTTCATCGCGCCCATCAAGAGCTTGAAATAGAAGTCGCTGTTCTTGCCGAGATAGGCGATGCGGTTGCCGCGTCCGACGCCCATCGCAAGAAGCGCGTTGGCGACCTTGTTGGTCTCGATATCGAATTCGGCAAAGCTGGTGAGGCGGCCTTCGAACTCGTAGGCGACGGCATCGCCGCGGCTCCTGGCGCGCTCGCGCACCATGTCGGCGAGATTCGCCAGTTTCTGTGTGGACATGCTTCTCCCGTGGCGTCTTGTTTTTATACGGGGGAGTGTGGCGTCATCCGCGTGGGATGACAAGACGCTAGGCAATCGAGGGTTCGTGTCCCGGGCGCGCTGCAGCGCTTGCGCTGCTGCGCGCCCGGGACCCATTCTATCCACGTGCAAGAATCTGGGCCCCGGCTCAGCAGCGCACCACGTCGCAAGCGCGACGCGCTGCGCTGCGTCCGGGGCACGAGACTATCCCCGCTTGGCGCGGTCCTTCTCGTTCTGCGCCATGATGCTCTCGCGCGCGGTCTTCCAGTCGTCGTCGCTCCAGTCGCGGAGCTGATAGAAGTTGCCGCCCATGGCGAGGGCCTGCGCGCCGTCCATCGCGATGGTCTCGCCGTTGATCCAGTCGCAGCCACCGGAGATCAGGAACACGGCAAGGTTCTGCAATTCCTCCATGGTGCCGACGCGGCCCATCGGGTTCAACGCCTTGGTGCGCGCGCCGGCCTCGTCGCCGGGCTTGATGCGCTTGCTCATGCCCTCGGTCGGGATCTCACCCGGCGCGATGGTGTTGAGGCGGATGCCATGGCGGCCCCATTCGGTGGCGAGCGACATGGTCATGGCGTGGATCGCCGATTTGCTCATCGCCGACGGTACCACGTAAGGCGAGCCGTTGCGCACCCAGGTCACCGTGATCGAGACGACGTTGCCCGGCTGCTTGTCCGCGATCCAGCGCTTGCCGACCGCATGGGTCACGTAGAACGTGCCGTGCATGACGATGTTGGCGACGGCGTCGAAGCCGCGCGGCGACAGCTCCTCGGTGCGCGAGATGAAATTGCCGGCGGCGTTGTTGATGAGATCGGTGAGACCGCCGTCGCGAAAGATGTTCTCGACCATCTCGTCGACCGCGGGCGCGTTGCGGATATCGACGCCGTGGCTGGTGACGCGGCCGCCGTACTCGGCCATCAACTCGGTCGCGGTCTCGTCGCACACGATCTTGCGCCGGCCGCAGATGTGCACTTCGGCGCCGAGCTGGAGGAAGCGCGCCGCCATCGACTTGCCGAGACCGGTGCCGCCGCCGGTCACGAGAATGCGCCGGCCGGCGAGAAGATTTTCCTTGAACATGGCTGTTTCCCCCGTAGGGATTGTCAGTTAATTGGTCGATTGACTAAATCCGGCTGCCGGCGTCCTGTAAAGCGGCAACCGGTCAAGAACAGGGGAGAATTCGTCCATGGAAGAGCGCGTCTCGATCTCGATCTCGGAAGGCGTCGCCGACGTGCGCCTGGTGCGCGCCGACAAGATGAACGCGCTGGATCAGGCCATGTTCGAGGCGCTCGTCGCCGCAACCGAGCGGCTTTCGAAGGAGAAAGGCCTGCGCGCCGTCGTGCTCTCCGGCGAGGGCCGCGCCTTCTGCGCCGGGCTCGACATGGGGCGTTTTGCCGCCATGAAGGAGAAGGGCGGCAACGGAATTCCGGGTGGCGAAAATCGCGATCTCACCAGGCGCACGCACGGCCAGGCGAACTTTGCGCAACAGGCGGTGTGGGGCTGGCGCCGGCTTCCCGTGCCTGTGATCGCGGCCGTGCACGGCGTTGCCTTTGGCGGCGGCTTCCAGCTCTCGCTCGGCGCCGACATCCGCTTTCTGTCGGCGGATGCGCGGATGTCGATCATGGAGATCAAATGGGGCCTCGTGCCCGACATGGCGGGCACACCGATCCTGGCGAGCCTCGTGCGCGACGACATCCTGCGCGATCTCACCTATACCGGCCGCATCTTCTCCGCGCAGGAGGCGATGACGTACGGCCTCGCCACGCGCATCTGCGAGGATCCACGTGCGGCGGCGCTCGAGGCCGCGCGCGAGATCGCGGGAAAAAGCCCCGACGCGATCCGCGCTGCCAAGCGGATGCTGAACAATCTCTCGGTCGATCCGGGCCCGGCGCTGCTCGCCGAGTCCGTCGAGCAGCAGAAGCTGATCGGCAGCCCGAACCAGACCGAAGCGGTCCGCGCCAACATCGAGAAGCGCGCGCCGAACTTTGCGGATTAGCTTTCTGTCATTCCGGGATGCGCCGTAGGCGCAGGCCCGGAATCCATCGAGCCGCATGCTCTGCCTTAAAATGGATTCCGGGTTCGATGCTTCGCATCGCCCCGGAATGACGGCCTGAATGGTATCCCACATTCAACCCGACGAAAGATCGGAAAAACAACAATGAGCGAAACGTCTTACTTCCTCGGCATCGTCTCCGGCGACCGCCGACGCACCCACATGGAGGTCGCCGACCGCGCCGACCGCATCGCCTCCGGCCTCGCCAAGCTCGGCGTCCGCCCGGGCGATTGCGTGTGCATGCTGATGCGCAACGACATCGCCTTTTTGGAGGCCGCCTACGCCGCGATGCGCCTCGGTGCCTATGGCGTGCCGATCAACTGGCACTTCAAGCCGGAGGAGATCAACTACATCCTGAACGACACCGGCACGTCCGTCCTGATCGGGCATGCCGACATGCTGCATGCTCTGCGCGATGCCATTCCTGCGGGCGTTACCGTGCTCAGCGTGCCGACCCCGCCGGAGATCCTGTCCAGCTACAAGATCGATCCCGATCATCTAAGGACGCCGGACTTCGCGATCGATTTCGAATCCTGGCTCGCGCAGCACCCGCCCTATGACGGCCCGATCGTGCCGCAGCCGATGAACATGATCTACACGTCAGGCACCACAGGCCATCCCAAAGGCGTGCGGCGCAACGCGCCGACGCCGGAGCAGCAGGCGGCCGGCGAGCGCATGCGCGCGATGATCTACGGGCTCAAGCCCGGCGCCCGCGCGATCCTGCCGGGCCCGCTCTACCACTCCGCGCCGAATTCGTTCGGCATCCGCGCCGGCAAGCTCGGTGGCGTCTTGGTGCTGATGCCGCGCTTCGAAGCCGAAGAATTCCTGGAGCTGATCGAACGGTACAGGATCGACACCATCTTCATGGTGCCGACCATGTTCATCCGCCTGATGAAGCTGCCCGAGGCGGTGCGCAGGAGATACGACGTCTCCTCGCTGCGCCACGTCATCCACGCCGCAGCGCCGTGTCCGGCCGACGTCAAGCGCGCCATGATCGAATGGTGGGGGCCGGTGATCTACGAATTCTACGGCTCGACCGAATCCAGCGCCGTCACCTTCGCGACGTCGGAGGATGCGCTGATGAAGCCGGGCACGGTCGGCAAGGTCTCGCCCGGCGCCGAGCTACGCTTCATCGGCGATGACGGACGCGTGCTTGGCGTGGGCGAGATCGGCGAGATCTACTCCCGCATGGCCGAAATGGCCGATTTCACCTACCACAACAAGCCGGAGAAGCGCGCCGAGATCGATCGCGACGGCTTCATCACCTCGGGCGATGTCGGCTACATCGACGAAGACGGCTACGTCTTCATCTGCGACCGCAAGCGCGACATGGTGATCTCGGGCGGCGTCAACATCTACCCGGCCGAGATCGAGTCCGTGCTGCACGCCGTATCAGGCGTGCACGATTGCGCGGTGTTCGGCATTCCCGACGCCGAGTTCGGCGAGGCGCTGATGGCGGTGGTGGAGCCGCAGCCCGGGATTACGCTCGCTGCCTCCGATGTCCGCGCCGCGCTGAAGACGCATCTGGCCGACTACAAGGTGCCAAAACACATCGAGATCCGTAGCGGCCTGCCGCGCGAGGACTCGGGAAAAATCTTCAAGCGCCGCCTGCGCGATCCCTATTGGGAGCAGGCAGGCCGGAAAATTTAAGGCGGTGCCGTAGAGTGGGCAAAGCAAGGCGTGCCCACGAATTCTTGCTTATGGAGACAGATCGTGGGCACGGCGCAAGAGCGCCTTTGCCCACCCTCATATGGGGGTTTGTGAGTCAAGGCCTGTCGATTGGCTTGAGTGAGTTTGGCACGGTGCGAGGGCGGCGCGCGGAGCCATGCGTAGCGCAGCGCGACGACCGTGATCCGGGCGAGGATTGGCTTCCGAAGATTTATGCAGCTCACTGCATCACCTGAAAATTGTGCCATTATGGTCGGTGGTGAGCGTGGCTGTCGATGCTTGCATCTGACTCTCCGTGGGTTCGAGTGTGGAAACCCAAACCTACCGGAAAGGCCACGCTCACCGCCCATGGAATCTACGAGACAAGCGATGGGGAAAGAAATGACCGATACCGCCAACGAAGTCCTCTACACCGTCGCCGACCACATCGCGACCATCACGCTCAACGCGCCGGAGCGCATGAACACGATCTCCGGCCCGATGCTCAACGATCTGGCGCGGCTCCTTATTGAAGCCAATGAGGACAAGAACGTCCGGGTCGTGATCCTCACCGGCAAGGGTAGGGCGTTCTGCGCCGGGCTTGACCTCCGCAAAGAGCGCGACGGCAACGGTCTCAGCGCCGCGTCGTCGCCAACCACGATCAACCTCCGCAACACACCGCCGACAGTGTTACAAGCGATGGACAAGCCGACCATCTGCGCCGTCAACGGCGGCGCGGCCGGCTACGGCATGGACACCGCGCTCGGCTGCGATATCCGCATCATGGCGGAATCGTCGAAGCTCGCCGCCGCCTTCGTCAAGCGCGGCGTGGTGCCGGAATCCGGCGGCACCTGGCTGCTGCCACGCATGCTCGGCTGGGCCAAGGCGGCCGAGCTGATCTTCACCGGCCGCACGCTAAGCGCCCGCGAGTGCCTGGAATGGGGCCTCACCAACGAGGTCGTGCCGGATGCCGAGCTGATGAATCGCGCCATGGCCGTCGCGCGCGAGATCGCCGCCAACGCGCCGCTCGCGGTGCAAGCCTCGAAGCGCATGATGCGGATGGGCCTGAACGAGAACTTCTCCGACCACGTCCACCACGTCTATCTCCAGCTCCTGCCGCTGTTCAAAACGCAGGACATGGCCGAAGGCATGAAGGCGTTCATGGAGAAGCGCGCGCCGAAATTCGAAGGACGGTAGCGGGTTGCCCGTAGCCCAGAGCAATCGCATGTGGTAGCGATTTCGCCTGCGGCCATCCTTCGAGACGCCCGCCGTCGGCGGGCCCTCAGGATGAGGACCCGGTGTGCGGCACCAGTTTCGACTTGCGTCAATGCTGCTTAGCCTCATCCTGAGGAGACCGCGAAGCGGTCGTCTCGAAGGACGAGGCGCGCGCTCCGCTCGCGGAAAATGCGATATGCGCTCAATCCGGCTACACCGTCTTAGCACAGACAGATTTCGTGCCTATATAGACCGGGTCATCCACCTGCGGATCATCCAATGACCCCCGTATCCATGCTCCTCAACATCCTCTGGATCCTCATCGGCGGCGCCTGGATGGCGTTCGGCTGGGTGATCGCCGCGGTCATCATGGCCATCACCATCATCGGGCTGCCCTGGGCGCGGGCGGCGTTCAACATCGCCGTCTACACGCTGCTGCCGTTCGGTTCAAAGGCCGTTAACCGCTACGACGTCACCGGCATCGAGGATATCGGCACCGGCCCCCTCGGGGTGATCGGCAACATCATCTGGTTCGTGCTTGCTGGCTGGTGGCTGGCGCTCGGCCACGTCCTGACGGCCTTGGTGCTCGCCGTCACCATCATCGGCATTCCCTTCGCCTGGGCTCACCTCAAGCTCGCGGGCATCGCGCTGTGGCCGATTGGCAAGGTGATCGTGCCGGCCTGAGGGCACTCGGCGGCTCAAATCTCCTTCCACCAACGCCACGTTGTCGCCATGGCCAGCAGCCCAAGGGCGCCGGTGAGCGCGGTGGCGTTGTGTGAGCCGATGCGGTCGGCAAGCCACCCTAGCCAGAAGAAGCCGACCGGACCGATGCCGATGCAGACGGTGAGGACGCCGAGGATGCGCGAGCGCATCTCCGGCGGCGAAGCCAGATAGACCAGCGTGGCCTGCATCGTGCCAAAGCCGGCGCCGCCGAATCCGGTCAGGATCAAAGCGGCGCCGGCCAGCACCGGGCTCTGTGACAGCGCGAAGGTCACGACCGTTAGCATGTAGCAGAGCACGCCGCCGACGAAGGCCCGGCCGTACCATTTCGGGGTCAACCACAGCGCCAGCATGAGAGCGCCTGCGAAAGCGCCGATCCCGTCCATGGTCGCCATCAGGCCGACGCCCTCCGGGCCCAATTGCAGCCGATCGCGCCCGATCACCGGGATCATGCTGGTGAATGGCCAGGCAAAGACGTTGTAGATCACCGTCACGATCAGCACGCCGCGGATTCGCTTGTCGCTGCGCGCCCAAGCGAGACCTTCCGCGATACGCGCCAGCACCGGCCCCGCGTCCGTCGCGTGAGCGGTCCGTGCGTGGATCGTCAGGACTGTCGCCAGCGCCGCACAGTACAGCAACGTGCTCAGAAACAGGACGCCCTGGAGCCCCGCGCCGGCGAGCAGGATTCCGCCGATCACCGGGCCGATCATGCGGCTGGCATTGTTGGCGCCGACGTCGAGTGACATGGCGAGGCTCATCTTCTCGCGGCCGACGGCGTCCCCGATCATCACGCGTCGCACCGGGTTGTCCGTACACCAGCCGCAGCCGTTGATGAAGCTGGCGAGCGCGAGGTGCCAGATCTCGAGCCATCCGGCCGCGTTCAGCATTGCGAGGATGGCGGAGGTGCCGGCCATCAGCAGCACGACCACGAACAGCATCCGGCGGCGGTCCACGCGCTCCGCGAGCGCGCCGAGGAACACACCGAACAGCCCCATCGGAAGCACACGAAGCATGGTCATCATGGCGACGAGAAACGCCGATTCGGTGCGCTGGTAGACGACAATCCCCACCGCGACGGTTTCCACCCAGCGGACAGTGGCGATGATCAGCCCGACCCACCACAATCGCCAGAAGTCCGGTGCGTCGATTATCCGCCGGAACGGCGATTTGCTCACTTTATTATCTTCCTCGCGGGCACTCCTTGGCCCGTTGCTTCCACTATCGGGAGCACGCCGGACGAAACAAGCGCTTTTTCGACATGCGGTCGATGCTGGAACCAGAGCGATCTCGCCTGTGGCCATGCTTCGAGACGCCAGTGATTTGTGGGCTCTCGGGATGAGGACTGATGGCGCGGATTTCAGCGGTGGACCGCTGCTGCTGCTTGCGCGAGAACAGTGTGGATTGCTTTGCTGCGCCCGCAATGACGATATTGAGGTGGCCGTGACAGACTTGACTGTCTCGTGCCCCGGACGCAGCGCGCCCCCGGCGATGCGAAGCATCGTCCGGTTCGGCGTGGTGCGCTGCTGAGCCGGGGCCCATATTTCGGCGTGCACCTGCAGCTTCTGGATCCCGGCTCTGCGCAGCAACGCTCAGCAGGGTTGCTGCTTGTCCGGGACACGCACCCGCGGGCAGTGTGCACCGCCACCAACTTCATCTTGCGCTGCGGTAGAAAAATATCGCACACTCGGCTGTGCCGGGCACCCACGCGAGCTCGAACCAAGGAGCGAGCCATGTCCCTCCAGACCGCATCATCCGACGGCACCGATCGCGCCAACCGGCCTGAGGACGTCCAGGTCACGGAGGCCGAGGCGCGGCTGCGGGACGACATCCGCCTGCTCGGGCGCATCCTCGGCGACACCGTGCGCGACCAGGAGGGCGCCGATTTGTTCGACCTGGTCGAGCGCATCCGCCAGACCTCGATCCGCTTTCACCGCGACGAGGACCGGCTCGCCCGCCGCGAGCTGGAGCAGATCCTCGACAGCATGTCGACCTCCGAGACGGTGCGCATCGTCCGCGCCTTCAGCTATTTCTCCCACCTCGCCAATATCGCCGAGGACCAGAATAACATCCGCCAGATGCGTGCCCGCAGCGCCAATGGAGGCGGCTCTGGCGTGCTGGCGGAAACGCTCGCCCACGCCAAGGCGGCGGGCATCAGCGCCGACGGCTTGCGCGACTTTTTCAAGACCGCCCTGGTCAGCCCGGTGTTGACCGCGCATCCGACCGAGGTGCGCCGCAAGAGCACCATGGACCGCGAGATGGAGGTCGCGCACCTGCTCGACCGCCGCGAGCGCGTGGCGCTGACCGCGGAGGAGGCGGAAGCCAGCGACGAGCAGCTCCGCCGCGAGGTGCTGACGCTGTGGCAGACCAACCTGCTTCGCCGCACCAAGCTCACGGTGCTCGACGAGGTCGCCAACGGCCTGTCCTTCTACGACTACACCTTTTTGCGCGAGGTGCCGCGGCTCATCAACGCGCTGGAAGACCGGCTGGAGCAGGGCGGCGAGCAGGCCGCCGGCGAGCTCGCCTCGTTCCTGCGCATGGGCAGCTGGATCGGCGGCGACCGCGACGGCAATCCCTTCGTCACCGCCGACGTGATGCGCGGCACGCTGCGGCTGCAGTCGAGCCGGGTGATGCAGTTCTACCTGGAAGAGCTGCACGTGCTCGGCTCGGAATTGTCGATCGCGGCGCATCTCGCCGACGTCTCGGAGGAGCTGCGCAACCTGGCGGAGCGCTCGCCGGACACCTCGCCGCACCGGAGCGGCGAGCCTTATCGTCTCGCGGTCTCCGGCATCTATGCGCGCCTGACCGCGACGGCCGAAAAGCTCGAGGTCGAGATCACCCGCCGGCCCGTCGGCAAGGGTGCGCCTTACGCCAGCGTCAAGGAGCTGCAGGCCGATCTCGACGTGCTGCACCGCTCGCTGATCTCCAACAACGCCCGTGTCATCGCCCGCGGCCGGCTGCGGCTGCTCCGCCGCGCGGTGGACTGCTTTGGGTTCCACCTCGCCCGGCTCGACATTCGCCAGAACTCGGCGGTGCACGAGCGCACCATCGCCGAGCTGATGGACGCCGCCAATCCCGGCATGTCCTATCTTGCGCTCGGCGAGGAGGCGCGCATCTCGCTGCTCACCAACGAGCTGCGCTCGACGCGCGCGCTGGTCTCGCCGTTCGTCAAGTACAGCGACGAGACCATGGGCGAACTTAACGTGTTCCATGCCGCAGCGGAGGCACATGCGAAGTTCGGCTCGGACGCCATTCCCCAATGCATCATCTCGATGTGCAAGGGCATGTCGGACATGCTGGAGGTGGCGGTGCTCTTGAAGGAGGTCGGCCTCGTCCATCCCTCCGGCCGCAGCGCCATCAACATCGTTCCGCTGTTCGAGACCATCGAGGACCTGCAGGCCTCGTCCGGCATCATGGACCGCATGCTGTCGCTGCACGATTACCGGCGTCTCGTCGACAGCCGCGGCAGCGTACAGGAGGTCATGCTCGGCTATTCGGACTCGAACAAGGACGGCGGCTTCGTCACCTCGGGCTGGGAGCTGTACAAGGCCGAGATCAACCTCGTCGAAGTGTTCGAGCGCCATCACGTGCGCTTGCGCCTGTTTCACGGCCGCGGCGGCTCGGTGGGGCGCGGCGGCGGGCCGAGCTACGATGCCATCATCGCGCAGCCCGGCGGCGCGGTGAACGGCCAGATCCGCATCACCGAGCAGGGCGAGATCATCTCGTCGAAATATTCCAACGCGGAAGTAGGCCGCAACAACCTGGAGATCCTCGCCGCGGCGACGCTGGAAGCGAGCCTGCTGCATCCGCGCCGGAGCGCGCCGCGCCGCGAATACCTGACCGCGATGGATGAATTGTCGAACCTCGCCTTCAAGGCATATCGCGGCCTCGTCTACGAGACCGAGGGCTTCGTCGATTATTTCTGGTCATCGACCGTCATCAACGAGATCGCGACGCTGAACATCGGCAGCCGTCCCGCTTCGCGCAAGAAGACCCGCGCGATCGAGGATCTGCGCGCGATTCCCTGGGTGTTCTCCTGGGCGCAGTGCCGGCTGATGCTGCCGGGCTGGTACGGATTTGGCAGTGCGGTCGAGCAGTGGATCGCCGCGCACCCCGACAAGGGCATGCCGTTCCTGAAAGAGCTCTACCGGGAATGGCCGTTCTTTCGCATGCTGCTGTCGAACATGGACATGGTGCTGGCGAAGAGCTCGATCGCGATCGCCTCGCGCTATGCCGAGCTCGTGCCCGACGAAGCGCTGCGGGAGAAGATCTTCGGCCGCATCCGCCGCGAATGGCACGCCTCGATCGAGAGCCTGCTCGACATCATGGGCCAGGACCGGCTGCTGCAGGGCAATCCGCTCTTGGAGCGCTCCGTGCGCCACCGCTTCCCTTATCTCGACCCGCTCAACCACGTGCAGGTCGAGCTCTTGAAGGAGCACCGCGCGCAGAACCCGGACGAGCAGGTGCTGCGCGGGATTCAGCTGACAATCAACGGTATCTCGGCGGGGTTGCGGAATACGGGTTGAGAAGCGAATGGCGAGTAGCAAATAGAAACCCTATTCGCCATTCGCCACTCACCATTCGCGCAACCTTACACCGGATCCCAGGTGAAGATGTCGGCGGAGCGGTCGAGCTTGTAGAACGAGCCCTTCAGCGCCGGCATGCCGTGTTCGGCGATCGATTGCGGCGTCCAGCCTTCGCTCCGCTGCACCGAGCGGATCGGACGGTTCTGGCTGAACAGGAAGATCTCGTTCATGCGCACGCCGAAGATCTGCCCGGTGACGTCCTTGGCGGAATCGCCGAGCAGATAGCCGCAGAGCGGGGCGATTTTCTCCGGGCCCATCTGCTTGATCTTCTCGACTCGCGCCTTCTCGGCCTCGGTCTCGGTCGGGATGGTGCCGATCATGCGGGTCCAGGCGAACGGCGAGACGCAGTTGGAGCGGACGTTGAAGCGTCCCATGTCGAGTGCGATCGACTTCGAAAGACCGACGATGCCGAGCTTGGCGGCCGCGTAGTTGGCTTGTCCAAAGTTGCCGATCAGGCCCGAGGTCGAGGTGAAGTGCACGAAGGAGCCGCTCTCCTGCTCGCGGAAGATCCGCGCCGCGGCGTGGCTGACATAGAACGAGCCCATCAGATGCACCTTGATGACGGCCTCGAACGCCTCCACGCTCATCTTGTGGAAGATCATGTCGCGCAGGATGCCGGCATTGTTGACGACGCCGTCAAGCCGGCCGAAATGATCGGTCGCGGTCTTCACGATCTTGCTCGCCGGAATCGCTTCCGCGACGCTCTCGAAGTTCGCAACGGCCGTGCCGCCGCGCTTCTTGATCTCCTCGACCACCTCCTCGGCGGGCGCTGCGTTCGAGCCGGCGCCGTCGGACGCTCCGCCGGGATCGTTGACCACGACCTTGGCGCCTTCGCCAGCGCACAGCAGCGCGATCTCGCGCCCGATGCCGCGGCCTGCGCCGGTAACGATGATGACCTTGTCCTGCAGTGATTTGCTCATGTGGGCTCTCCGCTATGCGTTCCAAATTCCGCCGTGATTCCGGGACGCGCCGAAGGCGCAGGCCCGGAATCCATAACCACGATCGGGAGTATGGATTCCGGGCTCGTCGCTTTGCGACGCCCCGGAATGACAGCCAGTTACTTCTCGTTCGTAAACACGATCGTGCCACTTGCCGCGAACATGCCGCCGACGCCGTGGCACACCGATATCTTCGCATTGGCTACCTGCGCCGGCGCAATCCCGCGCATCTGCCGCACGCTCTCCTGCAGCGCGTACATGCCGTACATGCCCGAATGCATGTAGCTCAATCCGCCGCCATTGGTGTTGAGCGGCAGCTTGCCGCCAGGCCGAGTATTGCCGTCCGCGATGAACTTTCCGGTCTCCTCATAGGGCATGAAGCCGAGGTCGCCGAGGCCGAACAGCGGCAGGTGCGCGAACGCATCATAGATCATGAGATGGTCAACGTCCTCATGCGCGATCCCGGCCTCCTTGAAGGCCAGCGGCCCCGCGGTCTTGAACGCGCGCGAGGAGTTGAAGGTTTCCATCTGGCTGACCATCGGCGTCTCCACGCTCTCGCCGGTGCCCATGATGTAGACCGGTTTCCGCGGAAAATCCCTGGCGCGGTCGGCCGAAGTCAGGATCAGCGCGCCGCCGCCGTCGGTGACGAGGCAGCATTGCAGCAGACGGAACGGATAGGCGATCATGCGCGAGTTGAGCACGTCGGCCACCGTGATCGGGTCCTTCATCATCGCGCGCGGATTCTTCGCCGCCCATTCCCGCTGCACCACCGCCACCGAGGCAAGCTGCTCGTGCGTGATGCCATAGGTCTTCATGAAGCGCAGCACGGGAATCGGGAACATGCTGGGCGGGCCATAGACGCCGTAGGGCGCCTCGAACTGGCCGTTGAGGCTGTCGGCCGGCGTCGAGCGCGGCAATTTGCCGATCATCGACTTGCCGCTCTCGGCATGAGTGATCAGTACTGTCTTGCACAGCCCGGCCTCGATTGCCGCGGCGGCATGGCGGACGTGCAGCATGAAGGAGCAGCCGCCGACCGAGGTGCCGTCGACCCAGGTCGGCTTGATGCCGAGATAGTGGCAGACCTGCTGCGGCGTCTCGACCGCGGTGGCGAAGCCGTCGATGTCGGAGAGCTTCAGCCCGGCATCCGCGATGGCGTTGAGCGCGGCATCCGCATGCAGCTGCAGCTGCGAGGCGTTCGGGATTACCCCGAGCTCGGTGGTCTCGGCCGCGCCGACGACGGCAACCTGGTTCCTGCGCATGGCCTACCCCTTCGCCGGACGGAAGACGGGAAGGGTGATCTTGTCGTCGAGCGCTTGGAAGGCGACCTCGAGCTTCATGTCGAGCTCGAGCGCTTCGGGGGTCTGCGGGCAGTCGATGATGTTGCTCATCATCCGCGGGCCCTCGTCGAGCTCGACCACGGCGATCGCGTAAGGCGGCGTGAAGCCGGGCGCAGCGGGACGGTGGTTGATCACGTAGCTGTAGAGGAAGCCCTTGCCGCTCGCCTTGAAGATCGACACCTTGCGCGAGGCGCAGGACGGGCAGAACGGGCGCGGCGGGAAGTACACATGCGCGCAGGCGTCGCAGCGCTGCAGGCGTAATTCGCCGGCTTTGGTGCCGTCCCAGAAATGCTGGGTCTCCGGCGTCGGTTTCGGTCGCGCGCGCTGCGGTTCGGCCATTTGGCGGCTCCTCCAAGACGGGCTTGGCGCCCGCCTGTTTCGATCTTGATGCGACAATCGACCATGGTGCGTCAACGGTCCAGCAATACGCATGCATGCCATCATGCGCACAATGCTTGTGTCGAACTGAGCCAGCGCTATAGATTGCGCGCGCCAATATTCCGTGAGACAGACATGCCCGATTTTCCGACACTGGCGAAGCTCGCCGAGGACCTCGAAAGCGGCCGCACCACCGCCCGCAAGCTGGTCGAGGCGTGTATCGCCAGGATCGCCGATCCCGCAGGCGAAGGCCAGCGCACCTTCCTCCATGTCGACAAGGACGCCGCGCTCGCGGCCGCGGACGCGATGGACGGCCTGCGCAAGGTGAAGGCCGCGCCGTCGCGCTATGCCGGCATCCCGGTCTCGATCAAGGATCTCTTCGACATCAAGGGCCAGGTGACGCGCGCCGGCTCCCGCGCCCTCGACGATTCCCCGCCGGCCGAGCAGGACGCGGCGACTGTGGCGCGGCTGCGCAGGGCCGGTTTCGTCGTGATCGGCCGCACCAACATGACCGAGTTCGCCTATTCCGGCATCGGCATCAATCCACACTACGGCACGCCGAAGGGGGCCTGGAACCGGGCCGACGGGCACGTGCCCGGCGGCTCCTCCTCGGGCGCGGCGGTGTCCGTGCTCGACGGCATGGCGCATGGCGCGCTCGGCACCGACACCGGCGGCTCCTGCCGGATTCCGGCGGCCTATAACGGCATCGTCGGCTACAAGCCGACGCAGCGCCGCGTGCCGCTCGACGGCTCGGTGCCGCTGTCGTTCTCGCTCGACAGCATCGGACCGCTGGCGCGATCGGTCAGCTGCTGTGCCATTCTCGATGCCGTGCTCGCGAACGAGCCAATCGCCGCGCTGAAGCCGCGTCCCGTGAAGGGCATGCGGCTGGCGGTGCCGACCACGATCGCGCTCGACGACCTCGACGCAGCGGTCACTGAAACCTTCGAGCGCGCGCTGAAGTCGCTGGCCGATCACGGTGCCATCATCGAGCGCATCGAGATGGCCGAATTCCACGAGATCGGCCCGATGAACGCCAAGGGCGGCTTTGCCGCGTCCGAGAGCTACGCCTGGCATCGCTATCTCATCACCGCCAAGGGCGACGTCTACGACCCCCGTGTCTCCGTCCGCATCATGCGCGGCGAGGCCCAGAGCGCGGCCGACTACATCGATCTCCTCAACGAGCGTCGCTCGCTGATCGCCCGCGTCAATGCCCGCATCGCGCCCTATGACGCGCTGGTGCTGCCGACCACCGCGAACACGCCGCCGAAGATCGCCGATCTCGCCGACGACAAGGCGTTCACCACGCAGAACCTGCGCGCGCTGCGCAACTGCACCCTGATCAACATCATCGACGGCTGCGCCATCTCGATCCCTGCGCATCGCCAGGGCGACGTTCCGGTCGGCCTGATGCTGGCGGGCGCGGGCGGGTCGGACCGCCGAATCTTCGAACTTGCCGCCGGCATGGAGGCCGTCATTCGTGTTTGACCTCACTTTCACCGTCGACGCCCGGGGCACCACCACACCGTTGACGCTGCCGATCGACCAGATGGTCATTGCCGGCTGGACCGGCCGCGATCCCGTCGCGCGCGACAAGCACATCAAAGAGCTGCAGGAGATGGGCATCGCTCCGCCGGCTTCGACCCCGATCTACTACCGCGCCTCGGCGCGGCGGCTGACCCAGGACGACAGCATCGAATGCACCGGCGGCGACTCCAGCGGCGAGGTCGAGTTCGTGCTGATCGGCTGGCAGGGCCGCTTCTTCGTCGGTTGCGGTTCCGACCACACCGACCGAAAGGTCGAGGCCTATAGCGTCACGGTGTCCAAGCAGATGTGCGACAAGCCGATCGCCTCGACGCTGTGGGAGCTGGAGGACGTGATCGGGCACTGGGACAAGATGATCCTGCGCTCCTACGCCACCATCAAGGGCGAGCGCGTGCTCTACCAGGAGGGAACGCTGGACGCGATGCTGCCGGTCAAGGACCTCATCGCGCGCGGCTTTGATGGCGGCAAGTTCCCCGACGGCTGCGCCATGTTCGGCGGCACCTTTGCCGCCAAGGGCGGCATCCGCCCGGCGGAGCGGTTCGACTTCGAGCTTGAAGATCCCGTGCTGAAGCGCACGATCAGGCACGGCTATGAGGTGGTGACGTTGCCGGTGAGGGGCTAGGTCGCGCCCGGAAATCGGGTGGTTGTCGCGAGTGCGATCTGCCATACCCACTCCCGTCATTCCGGGGCGCGACGAAGTCGCGAGCCCGGAATCGATAACCACGATCGGGAGTATGGATTCCGGGCTCGCGCCAAGAGGCGCGCCCCGGAATGACGGATGGATAGGATATCGCCATGGCAATCGCGAAACGTGCTCCCGTCTATGACGCGGTCGACATCGCCGCCCATGTCGACACCCTCGATTGGCCCCGGATCACCGCCGAGCTCGACGCCCAGGGCTGCGCCGTCCTGAAGGGCCTGCTCACGCCCGAGCAATGCCGCGGCATCGCCGCGCTCTATCCCGATGACGCGCAGTTCCGCAGCCGCATCGTCATGGGCCGTCACGGCTTCGGCCGCGGTGAGTACAAATATTTCTCCTATCCGCTGCCCGATCTGATCGCGCAATTGCGGCCGGCGCTGTACGCACATCTTCAGCCCGTCGCCAATCGCTGGAACGAGGCGATGGGGATCGACATCCGCTATCCCGACAGCCATGCGGCGTTCCTGAAGCGCTGCCACGAGGCGGGGCAGGCGCGGCCGACGCCGTTGCTGCTGCAATACGGGAACGGCGACTACAATTGCCTGCACCAGGATCTCTACGGCGAGCACGTGTTTCCCATCCAGGTCGCGATCCTCTTGTCCGAGCCGGGCCGCGATTTCACCGGCGGCGAGTTCGTGCTGACCGAGCAGCGCCCGCGCATGCAGTCCCGCGCCGAGGTCGTGCCGCTGGCGCAGGGCGATGCCGTCGCCTTCGCCGTGCACCATCGCCCGGTGCAGGGGACGCGCGGCATCTATCGTGTCAATCTCCGCCATGGTGTCAGCCGGATCAGGTCCGGCCAACGCCACACGCTGGGTGTGATCTTTCATGATGCGAAATGAGCGCGAGAATTGACGTCTGATTTGTTCGACAGCGCCGCCGAGGCGCAGCCGTCGCGCGAGGAGATCGCCGACGGCGCCGTGCTGCTGCGCGGCTTCGTCAAACCGATCGAGAGCGAGCTGATCGAGGCGGTTCGCGCCATCGTGGCGCAATCTCCGTTTCGGCGCATGACCACGCCCGGCGGACACCTGATGTTGGTGGCGATGACCAATTGCGGCGAGCGCGGCTGGATCACCGATCACACCGGCTACCGCTATGATCCCGTCGATCCGCGTACCGGCGCGCCATGGCCGGCGATGCCGCCGGTGCTGCGCGATCTCGCCCGCCGCGCGGCGGAGCAGGGCGGCTTTCAAGACTTTGCGCCCGACGCCTGTCTCGTCAACCGCTATGAGCCCGGCACCCGATTATCGCTGCATCAGGACAAGGACGAGCTGGACTATTCGGCGCCGATCGTCTCGGTCTCGCTCGGCCTGCCTGCGACTTTCCTGTTCGGCGGCATGGCGCGCAGCGACAAGCCGCGGCGTTTCCGGCTTGTCCACGGCGACGTCGTGGTCTGGGGCGGGCCGAGCAGGCTCGCCTATCACGGCGTGGCGCCGCTAGCCGATGGCGAGCACGCGCTGCTCGGGCGGCGGCGGATCAATCTGACCTTCCGCAAAGTGCTCTGAGCCATTCCCAAGAGGCATCGCTGTCGTCTAAGCTTCCGCGAGGGGGGCGGCGACATGACGACTGCACAGGTCTCGAGCGGGGCGAGCACGAGCGCATCGCGCACCGGGGTCTATCTGGCCGTGCTGCAACTCGTGTTCACGCTGGGCTGGACCACCTATGTCGTCTATCTGCCGAAGCTCGCCGCCGAGGTCGGCATCGCGCCATCAGCCGTGATCCTCATTCTGATGCTGGACCAGGCGATCTTCACCATCGCCGATACCGCGATGGGGATCGCAGCCGACAGGCTCGCACCCGTCGTCGGCAGGCTCGGCCTGTTCGTCGGTGTGCTAGCGGCGATCTCTTGTGCCGCCTTCGTCGCGCTGCCCTTCGTCGCCGGCATCGGTGCCGGCGCACAGGTCTGGTTCATCGTGCTGATCGTGGTCTGGTCGATCGCCTCGTCCGCGCTGCGCGCGCCGCCGCTGACCTTGCTCGGCAAATACCGCGCCAAGCCGCAGGTGCCGTTCCTCGCGGCGCTGGCAATGCTCGGCTACGGCGTCGCCGGCGCAGTCTCGCCCTATCTCGGCGTCGTGCTGCGCGAGCACGACGCGCGGCTGCCGTTCGTGATCTCGAGCGTAGTGCTGCTGTTGACGGCGCTCGGCCTGTCCCGGATCGAGCATGATGTGGCGGTCGATACCGCGCCGCCGAAGCCGGACGAGGCGGCAAAGCCGCTCGGCCTCGTCCCGGTCGCCTTCATCGTCGCGATGGTCGCGCTTGCCCTCGGCTACCAGCTGCACTTCGCCGTGAACAGCGCGCCGTCCTACTTGCGGTTCGCCGCCCCCGGTGAATTGCAATGGCTGATGCCGGTGTTCTGGATCGGCTTCAATATTGCGATGTTTCCGGCGAGCCTCGTCGTCAGGCATCGCGGCGGCCTGATCGTGATGGGCGCCGCCGGATTGCTCGGCGCGGTCGCGGTCGCGGCGGCGGAGCTTGCCGGCAGTCTCAACACGCTGATCGCGGCGCAGTTTCTCGCCGGTGCCGCCTGGGGTTGCATGCTCATGAGCGCGGTCTCGGCGGCGCTCGCGATCGGCTCGACCGGCGCGGAGGGAAAGGTCACGGGGCTGGTGTTCTCCGCGCTCGCGCTCGGCACGTTTGCGCGCATGGCGGCCGTCGCCGGCGGTTTGCAGAAGATGCCGGAATATGCCCCGCTGCTGCACTGGACGCCGGTGGCCTGCTGGTCGGTCGCGGGCGCCGGCCTCCTGGTGATCGCAGCGGCGCGACTACAGGGCCGGTCCGGTCTCAAGGCTTCGGCGGGTGGATGAACGCCCAGGGACTGACTTCCGAATCCCGCGGCACTTCCACCGAGATCAGATATGGACCGCTGTGGCTGAGTGCTTTCTCCAGCACGGCCTTGAACTGATCCGGCGCGGTGACGCGCGCAGCCGCAACGCCGAACGATTCCGCGAGCTTGACGAAATCCGGATTGACGAGGTCGGACGCCACCACGCGGCCGTCGAAGCGTTCACGCTGGTCGCGGCGGACGTTGCCATAGGCGTTGTTGTTGAACACCAGCGTCACCACGCCGATGTTGAACTGCACGGCGGTTGAAAGCTCCTGCACCCCGAACATGAAGCCGCCGTCGCCCGTGATGGCGACCACCGGCTTGTCGGGATTGGCGACCTTGGCACCGAGCGCGGTCGGAAAGCCCGAGCCGAGCGTGCCCTGGTAGCCCGAGGTGATGAAGGTCCGCGGCTGGTAGACCGGAAACCCGTACCAGGAAGCGAAACCAACCTGCGACAGTTCGTCGGTCACGATCGCATTCGCCGGCAGCACCTCGCGCAGGATGTCGAGATACGCCATTTGCGGCTGGATGCGCTGGATCTCCGCTTGCGCGGCCGCGGTGGCCTCGCGGATCGCCTCCCGCCGGCCGCGGGTGCGGGCATAGCCGGCCTTCTTCACGGCCGCGACGAGATCGGCCGTTCCGGCCTTGGCATCAGCGACGATGGCGGCATCGACGACGACCCGGCGCATCTCAACCGGGTCGATATCGATTCGAATGGATTTCAGCCCACTCGGTTGATAGGGCCAGCGGAAGCCCGATGCCGGCAGCTCGGCGCGGGTGCCGATTGCGATCATCAAGTCGGTTGCCGGCCAGAGCTTGTAGGCCGCGGCCATGGTCAGGCCGAGCTCGTGCGCGTTGGAGACGATGCCCCGCCCGCTGCGGAAGGCGACGACGGGCGCATCGATCATCTCGGCGAGCTCGAGGATCTCCTCGCCGGCGTCGATCGCGCCGCTGCCCACGAAGATCATCGGCGCCTTGCTGGCCTTGATCAGCGCGGCCGCCTGCTTCACCAGATCGGGATCGGGCTGCGGGGCGGGCAGCGGCTCGAACACCTGCGCAGCGCCGGTGTCGGCGCGCTGGGTGAAGACGTCCCAGGGCATCTCGACCGAGGCCGGGCCGCGCCGACCCGACATCATCTCCTGGAACGCGCGCGCCACGATCGTCGGCGCGTTGCCGGGATATTCGATCCGGTCGGCCCATTTCACATAGGTGCGCAAGGTCGCGAGCTGATCCGGCATCTCGTGCAGATGGCCGCGGCCCTTGCCCAGAAACTGCGTCGGCACCTGGCCGGTGACGCACAGCACCGGCTCGTTGCAGCCGAACGCGGTCAGCAGCGCCGCGCTGGCGTTGAGCACGCCGGGGCCGGGCACCACGCTGAACACGGCGGGCCTGCCGCTGGAGCGCGCATAGCCGAACGCCATGTAGCCGCAGGCCTGCTCGTGCCGTGCACCGATCACCTTGAGCTGGGCCTGGTGGAAGGCGTCGAACAGGCCGTAGACCTGCGCGCCGGGCAGGCCGAACACGGTATCGACGCCATGTGCGACCAGGCCGCTTACGATTGCTTCGCCGCCGGTGAGGGTGGTCATTGCGCTCATCCACTTCAATTGAGGTTCAGGAATCCCCGCCGCCGCCATCTTGGCAGAACCCGCCAGCGGCTTCGAGCAACATCAGCCCGCCTGGGCTTCCGCCTTCAGGGCGTCGTGGATGTTGTTCCGCTTCCAGCTGGTATCCTTGTCGTTGATCTGCATGTCGAACGACAGCGCGAACTTGCCGGCGGCAAAGACCGGATCGAGATGGCGCGAGAGCGCCTGGAAAACGTGCTCGCCGGCCTGTTGCCGCGTCTTGAGGTCGCGGCCCTCGCCGATGCGCAGCACCATGTCGAGAAAGGCGTAGTCCTGCCTGCCGTCGGCGACCGCATAATGCTCGCAGCGGATCGCGCGCACGCGGATGCCGCCGAGCGGGAAGATGCCGGTCTCGCTGGCTGCCTTGCGCACCACCTCACACACCAGCTTCATGTCGAGACGGCCGTCGAGATTGGCCGAATATTCGATCGTGAAATGCGGCATCGCGGTTTCCTCGTTATGCCTCTTAAGCGAAGTAGCAGCTGACCGAGCCGTAGGCGCCATAGTCGGCCTGAATTGTGTCGCCCTTGCGGGTCTCGATCGGACGGATGAAGGAGCCCGCAAGCACGACCTGACCCGGTTCTAGCGCCAGCCCGAGCGGCGCGATCTTGTTGGCGAGCCAGGCGACCGCGGTCGCGGGATGATTGAGCACGCCGGCGGCGAGGCCGGTTTCCTCGAGCTGACCGTTCTTGAAACACAGCGCGCCGATCCAGCGCAGGTCTGCCTCGAGCGGGCGGATCGGTCGGCCCCCGAGCACGATGCCGGCATTCGCCGCGTTGTCGGCGATGGTGTCGAAAATCTTCCGCGTTGCTTTCGTCGTGGGATCGACGCGCTCGATCCGCGTGTCCAGGATTTCCAGTGCCGGCACGACGAAGTCGGTGGCGTTGAGCACGTCGAACAATGTGCAGTCCGGGCCTGAAAGGCGCTTGCTCATGACGAAGGCGAGCTCTGCTTCGACCCGCGTCGCGATGAAACGCCCGGTCGGGACGATCCCGCCGTCGGCAAAGAACATGTCGTCGAGCAGCACGCCGGAATCCGGTTCGTCGATGTTGAGCGCGCTCTGCATTGCCTTCGAGGTCAGGCCGATCTTGTGGCCCCTGACGATCCGTCCCTCCGCGATCTTGACGTCGACCCAGGCCTTCTGAATCGCGTAGGCGTCGGCGATGGTGATATCAGGGAAATCCTGTGAGAGCTGCCGGATCTGCGTGCGGGTGCGCTCCGCCTGATGCAGACGCCTCGCGCAAGCTTGGATATCGTCGTGGGAAAGCGCCATTTGCCATCTTACGAATTGAGGTGCGGGGAGATGCTTAACATGTTAAATGAATGCGTCAAACCCCGTTCCGGTTTGCTGCACCGCAAACTTGCGCGGTTTGAAAGGGCACCATGGTGAAAAAGCCGGTTGATCCAGCGAGCGGAAGCGCGCCCGCCGCACGACAGGTGCCGATGCGCGATTTCTCGCGCTCGCTGCCGATGTCGCTGCTGCGAGCCCGCGAGGCGGTGATGCGCCAGTTTCGCCCCTCGCTGCGCCAGCACGGCTTGACCGAGCAGCAATGGCGTATCCTGCGCGCGCTGGCGGCGATCGAAGCGGTGGAGGTCACGGAACTCGCGCGAACGGCGTTCCTGCTCGGACCGAGCCTGTCGCGCATCCTGCGCGATCTCGAAGCGCGTCATCTGATCGAGCGCAAGACGGCGAAAGCGGACCAGCGCCGCAGCATGGTCTCGATCTCGAAAGAGGGGGTGAAGCTGATGGCCGCGGTGGCGCCGAATTCGGAGGCGATCTACGCCGAGATCACGCGACGCTTTGGCGCGCACAAGCTCGCCGAATTGCAGGACATGCTGGGCGAGCTCGAACATAGTCTTGCCGGGCTCGGAAGCGCGGACGATACCCTCGCGGAGGAATGACCCCAGATATGCGTGCGTGCGCGGCGAGAGCCATGGACATTCACGCTTTTTTTCGCTCAAAGTGCGGCCCAACCCGATCGGGCGCAACAGGGAAGGAAAGGCAACGTGGCGAACAAAGTCAAAGAGATCTGGAAGTCGGGCAAGGCCGTGGTCAACGCATGGCTTGCAATTCCCTCCGGCTTCTCGGCCGAGATGATCGCGCAATGCGGCTTCGACAGCGTCACCGTCGACATGCAGCATGGCGTGCAGGATTATCTGTCCATGGTGCAGTGCTTCCAGGCGATGGACAAGCATCCGATCACGCCGATGGTCCGCGTGCCCTGGAACGAGCCCGGCATCATCGGCAAGGTGCTCGACGGCGGCGCCTATGGCGTGATCTGCCCGATGGTCAACACGCCGCAGGAAGCCAGAAACCTCGTTTCCTATGCCAAATATCCGCCGAAGGGCGTGCGCTCCAACGGTCCGATCCGCGCCGGCATGTACGGCACCGCCGGCTCCTACCAGAAGACGGCCAACGACGAGATCGTGCTGCTGCCGATGATGGAGACGCGGACCGCGGTCGAGAACATGGAAGCGATCCTCGATGTCGAGGGCATCGACGGCGTCTATATCGGCCCGTCCGATCTCGGCTTCTCCTACGGCCTCGAGCCCAAGCTCGACCGCAGCGAGCCCGAGATCCTCGCGATCTACGACAAGATCATCAAGGAATGCGGCAAGCGCGGCCTCAATCCCGGCATCCATTGCAGCGGCGCCGAAGGCGCAGCGCGCGCCATCAACATGGGCTTCAAGCTGGTGACGCTCTCGAACGAGGTCGGTCTGATGACGACCTACGCCAAGATGCAGGTCAACGCGACCCGCAAGGATGCGGGGGGCAAGGCCTGATCTCTCGTGTCCCGAACGCGATGCAGCGCGTAGCGCTGCTTCGCAGAGCCGGGACCCAGCTGCTTACCTAACACGTGGGCCCCGGATCTGCAGCGCACCGCTACCGCGCTGCGCAGCGTCCGGGGCACGATACTTTCAAGACCCAAGGGAGACCCGCCATGACCATCAGTCCCGTCATCCGCCTGCATCCCGATGATGGCGTGGTGATCGCGCGCGCCAGCCTGCCGCCGGGAACGATGGTGGCCGACGGCGTGACCACGGTCGAGCGCATTCCCTCCGGCCACAAGGTCGCGATCAAGCCGATCGCAACGGGCGAGCCGGTCAAGCGCTACGGCCAGATCATCGGCTTTGCCACGCAGGCCATCGCGCCGGGCCAGCACGTGCACGTGCAGAATTGCGGCATGGGCGATTTCTCCAAGGACTATGCCTATTGCGTCGACGTCAAGCCGACGCCGAATTTCGACCTGCCGGCGACGTTCGAAGGCATCCGCCGCCCGGACGGCCGCGTCGCCACGCGCAATTACATCGGCATCCTCACCTCGGTGAATTGCAGCGCGCATGTCGCAAGCCTCGTCGCCGACGTCTTCAAGAAGAATCCCTTCACCGGCGACAATCCGCTCGCCGATTTCCCCAATGTCGACGGCGTGGTCGCGCTGACGCACAAGACCGGCTGCGGCATGACGCAGAACGAGCCGCTGGCGCTGCTGCGCCGCACGCTCGGCGGCTATGCGCGGCACGTCAATTTCTCTCACGTCATCGTGCTCGGCCTCGGCTGCGAGGTGAACCAGATCGGCGGCCTGATGGAGGAGCAGAAGCTCGCCGGCCGCCTGCGCGCGATGGACATCCAGGAGGTCGGCGGCACCCGCAAGACCGTCGAAGCCGGCATCGCCTTCGTGCGCGAGGCGCTGGCCGACGCCAACAAGGTCAAGCGCGAAACCGTGCCGGCGAGCGAGCTCACCGTGGCCCTGCAATGCGGCGGCTCGGACGGCTATTCCGGCGTGTCGGCCAATCCGGCGCTCGGCGCCGCCAGCGATCTCATCGTCCGCCATGGCGGCACCGTGATCCTGTCGGAGACGCCGGAGACCTACGGCGCCGAACATCTCTTGACGCGCCGCGCCGTCAGCCGCGAGGTCGGCGAGAAGCTGGTCGACCTCATGCGCTGGTGGGACGAATACACGACGCGCGAAGGCGCCGAGATGAACGCCAATCCGAGCCCCGGCAACAAGGCCGGCGGCCTCACCACCATTCTGGAGAAGTCGCTCGGCGCGATGGCCAAGGCCGGCACCACTAATCTCGTCGAGGTGCTGCGCTACGCCGAGCCCATCACCAAGAAGGGCTTCGTGTTCATGGACACGCCCGGCTACGATCCGGTCGCCGCCACCGGCCAGGTCGCCGGCGGCGCAAATCTGGTCTGCTTCACCACGGGCCGCGGCAGCGTGTTCGGCTGCAAGCCGGCGCCCTCGATCAAGCTCGCCACCAACACGCCGATGTACAAGCGCATGGAAGAGGACATGGACGTCAATTGCGGCACCATCCTCGAAGGCGAGGAGAGCGTCGAGCAATGCGGCCAGCGCATCTTCGATCTCATCCTCGAGACGGCTTCGGGACGGCGGACCAAGAGCGAGAGCTTCGATTTCGGCGGCGCCGAGTTCGCGCCCTGGGTGCTTGGCGCGACGATGTAATCGCGCCGGGCGCAATCGCGACGCAGTCGCAATTGGTTGAAGTGATAAGCGACGCGCGTGGTTGCCCGCAACGCAACCATCGCTCGCTAAGTAATGATACGGAGACAGACGCCTCCCGTGCGGGTTCCCGAACTTACATCTGATTAACACTGTTCCCTTAGACAGAAGCGGTGCTGCTCCACGATGTGGTGGGCCGGCCTTTTCCAAGGATGGAAACGATGCAAGCGATACGTCCCACTGGGGTGGAACATCTCCTCGGTGAGGAGGAGCTGATCGTATCGAAGACCGATCTCAAAGGCCGCATCACCTACGCCAATGACGTCTTTCTCCGCATGGCGAAATACCCCTGGAAGGAGCTGATGGGCGCGCCCCACAGCCTGATCCGCCATCCCGACATGCCGCGATGCGTCTTCAAGCTGCTGTGGGACACGCTCCAGGCCAAGCAGGAAATCTTCGCCTACGTCGTCAATCTCGCCGGGGACGGCAGCCATTATTGGGTGTTCGCCCATGTCACCCCGACGTTCGACGACGGAGGTAACATCATCGGATACCATTCCAATCGACGCAGGCCCGATCCGGCGCCGGTCGAGAAAATCAAACCGATCTACAAGGCGCTTTGCGCGGAAGAGGCGCGCCACGCCAATGCCAAGGACGGCATGCGTGCGAGCTTCGATATGATGGTCGGTCTGCTCAAGCAAAACGGTGTCGCCTACGATGAATTTGTGCTCTCTCTCTAAGGCGCAGGGAGCGACTGCGGTCGCGTGCCTTCTCGCCGGCGTCGCGTTCGTCGGCTTGCTGCTCGGCTGGAGCGGAGCCATCGGTGCGGCGCCTCTCGGCGCGGCGATCCTGCTGCTCGGCTATTCCGCCTGGTGCCAGCATCGCGCCGCTTTGGCCGTCGATGAGGTCGCCGATGTCTGCCGCAAGGCCGCGCGCGGCGATCTCGAGGCGCGGGTCCTGAGCGAGCGGCAGGCCGGGCGGATCGGTGCCATCCAGAAGTCGGTCAACGACATGCTCGACATCACCGACGCCTTCGTCCGCGAGGCTTCGGCATCGATGGACTACGCCAGCCGCGGCAAGTATTTCCGCAAGATCCTCGCGCGCGGATTGCCCGGCTCGTTCCGCCGCTCGGCCACCGTGATCAATGCCGGCACCGACAGCCTCGGCCGCCGGGTCGTCGAGATCGCCGGCCTCGCCAATCAGTTCGGCACGCATCTCGACGAGGTTGCCGGTAGCCTCATGAGCGCCGCGACCGATCTGGAATCCGACGCCGGCCAGATGGCGGCCGCGGCGGAGGTGACCAACCGCCAGACCTCCGGTATGCGCAGCGCGTCCGAGCAGGCCTCGAGCAACGTTGCGACGGTGGCGAGCGCCGCGGAACAGCTCGCGTCTTCGATCGCGGAGATCAGCCGCCAGGTGGCTGGCTCGACCGCGAGCACCGGTCGCGCCGTCGAGGAAGCCAATCGTGCCGGCAACGAAATTCGCTCCCTCGCCGAGGCCGCGCTGCGGATCGGCGACGTCGTCAAGCTGATCAGCGAGATCGCCTCGCAGACCAACCTTCTGGCGCTCAACGCCACGATCGAGGCGGCGCGGGCAGGCGAGGCCGGCCGTGGCTTCGCGGTCGTCGCCTCCGAGGTCAAGAGTCTCGCCAACCAGACCGCGAAGGCGACCGAGGAGATCAGCGCCAAGGTCGGCGAGATGCAGCAATCGACGACCAATTCGGTCGCGGCCGTCGAGGCGATCGCCCAGACCATCGCCGAGATCGACGGCATCACTGCGAGCATTGCGGCCTCCATCCAGCAGCAGGGCTCCGCGACCCGCGAGATCGCCCGCAGCGTCCACGAGGCCTCCGCCGGCACCTCGCAGGTCTCCTCCAACGTGTCGGGCATCAGCGAAGCCGCGGCCGATACGGGCCGCGTCGCTGCCCGCGTCAACAGCGCCTCCGATCGCGTCCACGGCGAAGTCGAGACGCTCCGCCGCGAAGTGACGCAGTTCCTGCAGCGGCTGACCTCGGCGGCGTAGGGCCGCGATCGCGGCGGGATGGGGCGGGCTCTATCCGCTCGCTCGGAATCGTAGGGTGGGCAAAGGCGCACTTGCGCCGTGCCCACGCAACGGAAGTCGTGGGCACGGTGCGCAAGAGCGCACCTTTGCCCACCCTACGAGACTTGCGAGCGGAGACATACCCCTCATCCGGCGCTTCGCGCCACCTTCTCCCACAAGGGGAGAAGGAAGAAAGCACTCGACCGCATCTTGCCTAGGCACGCGCTGCCCGTTGTTAGTGCTTGATCGCACCCACATCAGGTGTTCTGCTCAAAAAAGCTGCTGGAGCACCGCCCCCCGTGTCGATCTACGTCGCATTGCATCACGTCACGCACTACAAATACGACCGTCCGATTGACCTCGGTCCGCAGACCATCCGCCTGCGCCCGGCGCCGCATACGCGCACGCCGGTCCTGAGCTATTCGCTCAAGGTCACGCCCTCCAATCATTTCGTGAACTGGCAGCAGGATCCGCAAGGCAATTGGCTCGCCCGCTACGTCTTCCCCGAGAAGACCACCGAATTGAAGATCGAGGTCGACTTCACCGCGCAGATGACGGTGGTCAATCCGTTCGACTTCTTCGTCGAGCCTTACGCCGATAGCTTTCCGTTCGAGTACCCGAAGGATCTCAAGACCGAGCTCGCGCCGTATCTCGAGACGGTCAACCCCGATCGCCTGTTTGCGAAATATCTGGACTCGATCCCGCAGGAGGCTCCGAACACCGTCAACTTCCTGGTCGAGCTCAATCGCGAGCTGCAGAAGAAGATCCGCTACATCATCCGGATGGAGCCGGGCGTGCAGACGCCGGAGGAGACGCTGGCCTCGTCCGCCGGGTCATGCCGGGATTCCGCGTGGCTGCTGATCCAGACCTTCCGTCATCTCGGGCTCGCCGCGCGCTTCGTCTCCGGCTATCTCGTCCAGATCCGCCCCGACATCGATCCGATCGAAGGGCCGCCGGAAGTGGAGAACGACTTCACCGACCTGCACGCCTGGGCCGAGGTCTATCTGCCCGGCGCCGGCTGGATCGGCTTCGACGCGACCTCCGGCATGCTCGCAGGCGAGGGCCACATCCCGGTCGCCGCCACGCCGCATTATCGCTCGGCCGCGCCGATTTCGGGCGGCGCCGGCTTTGCCGAGGTCGAGTTCGGCTTCGACATGAGCGTGAAGCGCATCCGCGAGGCGCCGCGCATCACCAAGCCTTTCTCCGACGAATCCTGGGCACGGCTCGACGATCTCGGCGAGCAGGTCGATGGCGACCTCGCGAGCGCGGACGTGCGGCTCACCATGGGCGGCGAGCCGACCTTCGTCTCGGTCGACGACCTCGAAGCGGCGGAGTGGAACACGGAAGCCGTCGGCCCGACCAAGCGCGCGCTGGGCGACGAGCTGATCCGCCGCCTGCGCGCGCGCTTCGGCTCGGGCGGTCTTCTGCATTACGGCCAGGGCAAATGGTATCCGGGCGAGAGCCTGCCGCGTTGGGCCTTTGGCTTGTACTGGCGCAAGGACGGCGTGCCGATCTGGAAGAATGCCGACCTCATCGCGAAGATCGAAAATCCGCGGCGCGCCGAGACGAAGGATGCCAAGGCCTTCATGGAAGGCACGGCGGCGCGGCTCGGGCTCGATCTCGGTTACATCGTGCCGGCCTATGAAGACCCCGCATACTGGCTTCAGAAGGAGGCTGAGCTTCCCGTCAACGTCGATCCCTCCGACTCCAAATTGTCCGATCCCGAGGCCCGCGCGCGGATGGCGCGCGTGTTCGACGAAGGTCTCGGCACGCCGCGCGGCTTCGTGCTGCCGGTGCAGCGCTGGAACGCGCCGCCGCGCTGGCGCAGCGAGCGCTGGCAGCTCCGTCGCAATCACCTGTTCCTGATGCCGGGCGATTCACCGCTCGGTTTGCGCTTGCCGATCGGTTCGCTCGGCTACGTCCCGCCGAACCAATATCCCTATATCGTCGAACAGGACCCGATGGAGGCGCGGGACAGGCTGCCCGTGTTCACGCTTCCCGCACGTCCGCAATCGCCGGTGCGGACCGCCCCTGAAAATCTCAACACCTCCATCCCGGTGCGCACGGCGATGTCGGTCGAGATCCGCGACGGCGTGATCTGCGCCTTCATGCCGCCGGTCGAGCGCATCGAGGATTATCTCGAGCTGGTCGCCGTGTTCGAAGCCACCGCCGAGGAGATGCAGCTCCCCGTCCATGTCGAAGGCTATCCGCCGCCGTTCGATCCGCGCATCGAGGTGATCAAGGTGACGCCCGATCCCGGTGTCATCGAGATCAACATCCAGCCGGCGAAGAGCTGGCGCGAGGCGGTCGAGATCACCACCGGTCTCTACGAGGATGCCGGCAAGGTTCGCCTCGGCGCCAACCGCTTCCTGGTCGACGGCCGCCACACCGGCACCGGCGGCGGCAACCACGTCGTGGTCGGCGGCTCCAGCCCGCCGGACTCGCCGTTCCTGCGCCGGCCGGATCTGCTTAAGAGCCTCGTGCTGTATTGGCAGCGGCATCCGTCGCTGTCCTACTTCTTCTCCGGCCTGTTCATCGGTCCGACCAGCCAGGCGCCGCGCATCGACGAAGCCCGGCACGACAGCATCTACGAGCTCGAGGTCGCGCTCTCGCACGTGCCGCCGCCGGGCACTCAGGCTCCGCTGTGGCTGGTCGACCGCCTGTTCCGGCATCTGCTCGTCGACATCACCGGCAATACCCACCGCGCCGAGATCTGCATCGACAAGCTCTATTCGCCGGAGGGACCGACCGGCCGGCTCGGCCTCGTCGAATTCCGCGCGCTCGAAATGCCGCCGGATCCCCGCATGTCGCTGGCGCAGCAGCTGTTGATCCGCGCGCTGATCGCGAAGATGTGGCGCGAGCCGCAACACGGCAAGTTCGTGCGCTGGGGCACCGCGCTGCATGACCGCTTCATGCTGCCGCATTTCATCTGGGACGATTTTCTGGACGTGCTCTCCGAGCTCAGGCAGTTCGGCTACCCCTTCGAGCCGGAATGGTATCTGGCGCAGCTCGAATTCCGCTTTCCCGCCTTCGGCCGCGTCCATCATGGCGGCGTGACGCTGGAGCTGCGCCAGGCGCTGGAGCCCTGGCACGTGCTGGGCGAGGAGGGCTCGGCCGGCGGCACCGTGCGTTATGTCGATTCATCGGTCGAGCGGCTCCAGGTCAAGGCGGAGGGATTCGTCGAGGGCCGCCACATCGTCACCTGCAACGGCCGCCGCCTGCCGATGACCTCGACCGGCCGCTCGGCTGAGGCCGTGGCGGGCGTCCGCTTCAAGGCCTGGCAGCCGGCTTCCGGCCTGCATCCGACCATCCCGGTCCACGCGCCGCTGACCTTCGACCTGATCGACAGCTGGAACGGCCGCTCGCTCGGCGGCTGCGTCTATCACGTCGCCCATCCCGGCGGGCGCAGCTACGACACCAAGCCGGTCAACACCTATGAAGCCGAGGCGCGGCGGCTGGCGCGTTTTCAGGACCACGGCCATACGCCGGGGCCCATCCAGCCACCGCCGGAGGAACGCACAAATGAGTTCCCCCTGACCCTCGACTTGCGGACCCCGCTCCTGCAATGAGTATGATGGTGGGGCAGGGAGAGGCGCATGGCCGAGGGCGCAGCCGAACAGGACGACAAGGCGGGTAGGGCTCCAGCACAACGTGAGAGCCAGCGTGACGGCCAGCGCCGCTTCGCGCAATGGGTCCGCGACTATCGCCGCCTGCCCGGCATCCCGGACGAGTTCTTGAGGCCCGACGGCGCCCCGCGGGCGGTCTGGAGCCGCTTCTTCGAGGCCTTCGGCGCGCTCGCGCCCGACGAGATCGAGCGGCGATTCGGCATGGCCGACCGCCACCTCCGCGAGGCCGGCGTCACCTACCGGGCCCCCGGCGACAGCGCCGATCGGCCCTGGTCGATCAGCCACCTGCCGCTTTTGATCGACGAGGCCGACTGGCAGCAGCTCTGCGCCGGCATCACCCAGCGCGCCGAGCTGCTCGAACGCGTGCTGCGCGACCTCTATGGCGAGGGACGCCTGGTCGCCGAGGGCGCGCTGCCCGCGGCCGCGATCGCCGGCAGCCCCGAATATCTCCGTCCCGTCTGCGGCGTGCCGCCACCCGGCGGGCGCTACCTGTCGCTCTATGCCGCCGATGTCGGCCGCGGGCCTGACGGCCGCTGGTGGGTGCTCGGCGACCGCACCCAGGCGCCATCGGGCGCGGGCTACGCGCTGGAGAACCGCCTGGTGCTCTCGCGCGCCTTTTCCGATCTCTACAAGTCGATGAACGTGCCGCGCGTCGCGCCGTTCTTCGAAGCCTTTCGCGACAGTCTTCGCGCGCGGGCCGACCGTGACGAGCCGCGCATCGGCGTGCTGACGCCGGGCAGCTTCAGCGAGACCTATTTCGAGCATGCGACGCTGGCGCGCTATCTCGGCTTCCTCCTGGTCGAGGGCGACGATCTCGCCGTCAGCGACAACCGCATCCACATCCGTACCGTCGCCGGCCTCAAGCGGCTCGATGTGCTCTTGCGGCGCGTGGATTCCAATTCGCTCGATCCGCTCGAGCTCGATGCGTCCTCGCATCTCGGCGTGCCCGGCCTGATCGACGTGCTGCGCAAGGACGGCGTCGTCGTCGCCAACATGCCGGGTTCCGGCGTCCTGGAGGCCCGGGCGCTGCTCGGCTTCCTGCCGGCGCTCAGCCGCCGCCTGCTCGGCGAGGAGCTGAAGATGCCGCATATCGCGACCTGGTGGTGTGGCCAGCGCGTCGCGCGCGAGGAGGTGCTGGCGCGGCTCGACGAGGTCGCGATCGAAGGCGCCTATGGGCGCGGCGTGCCCGGCTTCGACCAGAGCGGTCCGGTGCTCGCGAGCGAGCTCGATGCGACCGACCGCCAGCGCCTGATCGATGCCATCACGGCGCGCGGCATGGATTATGTCGGCCAGGAGGTGGTGCGGCTCTCGACCATGCCGGTGTGGGAGCAGGGCCAGATCACGCCGCGTCCCTTCGTGCTGCGCGTGTTCGCGGCGGCGACGCCGGACGGCTGGGCCATCATGCCCGGCGGCTTCTGCCGCATCGCCGAGCAGCCGGACGCGCGCGCGGTGTCGATGGGTGACGGGGCGCGTGCCGCCGACGTCTGGGTCGTCTCCGACAAGCAGGTCCCGACCGCGACCTTGCTGCCGGCAACCGACAAGGTGCGCATCCGCCGCATCGCCGGCGTGCTGCCGAGCCGCGCCGCCGACAATCTGTTCTGGCTTGGCCGCTATCTCGAACGCGCCGAGGCGACGCTGCGCCTCGTGCGCGCGTTGGGCTCGCCGAGCGGGCCCAACAAGGGCACCGCGGCCTCGCTGCAATCGGCCGAGCGCATCCAGCGCCTGCTGGTGGCCTGGGGCGCGGTCTCGCAGACCTCGCGCGCGGCCGCAGGGCGCATCGTGGCCGAAGCGCTGCAGAGCGAGGCGCGTTTCGGCTCGGCGCTGTCGCTGGTGCGCGCGGCGCAGCGCACGGCGACCTCCTTGCGCGAGCGGCTGTCGCCGGATGCCTGGCAGGTCATCACCGAGATGGCCGAGCGCCTTGCCTATGAGGTCGAGGACGACGACAGCGTGCTGAGCGCCGCCGAGCTGACCTTGCAGGAGCTTTCGAGCTTCGCCGGCCTGGCACAGGAGAACATGAACCGCGCCGCCGGCTGGCGCTTCCTCGACATCGGCCGCCGCATCGAGCGGGCCATCAACACCACGCGCTTCACGCGCCAATTCGCCTATGACGAGGCCTGCGACGAGGACCTCGACATCCTGCTGACGCTGGTGGATTGCCAGATCACCTATCGCTCGCGTTATCTGCTGGCGCCGCTGCTGGCGCCGGTGCGCGACCTCGCCGTGCTCGATCCCTACAATCCGCGCTCGGTGGCGTTCCAGGTGGCGACGCTGAACGAGCATATTGAAGCGCTGCCGAGCTTGAAGGAGCACGGCCTGATCGAGAAGCCGCAGCGGCTCGCGGTGGCGATGCAGGCGATGCTGGCGACGGCGGAGGCCGAGAAGCTCGAGGTCAAGATGCTGTTTGCGCTGGAGCAGGACCTGCTCGGCCTCGCGGATGCGATCGGGCAGCACTACTTCCCGCATGGCCCCAATGCCGCCCGGCCGGAAAAGCTGACGGGGCTGGCGTGATCTACGACATCCGTCACGTCACCACCTACGAATACGAGAGTCCCGTCAGCTTCGCCCGCTGCACGCTGCGGCTGGAGCCGAGAGGCGGCGGCGGCCAGGAGCTGATCTCGCACAATGTCGAGATCCGTCCGCGCCCTGCCGAGCGCCACGCGCGGCACGATTTCTTCGGCACGCTGACCGAGAGCATCGTGATCCAGGCCGCGCATCGCAACCTGCGGATCGACTCGCGTTCGCGCGTCGCCGTGTCACGTCAGCCGCCGCCGCGCGACGCCGTCAGTCCGCCCTGGGAAAGCATCCGTGACCTCGCCTTCGAAGCAACCAGCCTCGGGCCGTCCTCGCCGATCGGTTATGTCTTTGCCAGCCCGCTGGTGCCGTTGCTGCGCCCGGTCAGCGCCTATGCGAGTGCGAGCTTTGCGCCCGGCGCGGGCATCCTCCAAGGCGCGGTCGACCTCATGCACCGTATCCGCGCCGACTTCCGCTACGACGCCAAGGCAACGGTGATCTCGACGCCGCTCGGCGAGGTCTTCGACAAGCGCCATGGCGTCTGTCAGGATTTTGCCCATGTGATGATCGCGGGGCTGCGCGGGCTCGGGCTGCCGGCGGCCTATGTCAGCGGCTATTTGCGCACCATTCCAGCACCGGGCCAGCCGCGCTTGCAAGGCGCCGATGCCACCCATGCCTGGGTATCGCTGTGGTGCGGGGCGGAGCTCGGTTGGGTCGATTTCGACCCGACCAACGATCTTCTGGTCGCGAACGACCACATCGTGCTTGCGGTCGGGCGCGACTTTTCCGACGTCTCGCCGATCGACGGCATCATCGTCGGCTCGCCCAAGCAGAAGCTCGGCGTCGCCGTCGACGTGGTGCTGGTGGAGTAGGGGGCCTCGCGGCCGATTGGCGCCAGTCACCGAACCATGGTCTCGCGATCCCAGGCCTTGTAGTCGGGCGAACCCTGGGTGCGGATGGGACCGTCGTAGCCGTACTCCACCATGTGCACGGTCACGTAGTCATCGCCGAAGAACGCGACGCCGTAGGATTGCGGCAAGTCGCAGGCGCTCAGCAGCTTGGTCTCCGAAAAGAGCGGATAGCTCGCATGGTTGGTGCCGCGCAGCGACGAGACGGGAACGCCCGCAATCGATCCTGCAAGAGGCAGGTGACAATGTCCAAAGAAGACGTGGCGGATCTTGGCACGATGGCGATTGACGAGACGCCGGAACGGAGCCTCGTCGAGCAGGCCGATCTGGTCGAACGGGACGAGATGCACCGGCATGGGATTGTGATGCATGAACAGCAGGAACGGTCCGTCATGCTCGGCAAGCCGGGCCTCGAGCCAGTCGAGACGGTCGTCGCAATAGCGGCCGGCATGCGTTTCCGGATGAGCGGTGTCGAGGAACAGGCAGCGGCCGGCGGCGGTATCGTGCACGCCCTGGACGAAGCCGTGCTCGTCGGCGAGGTCGGGGAACACGCTCAGGAAGGCGGCGCGCCGGTCGTGGTTGCCGATGCACAGCCGCACCGGCAGCGGATATGCGTCGAGGCGCTGCTTGAGCCATTGATAATCGGCGAGATCGCCCCAGTCCGAGAGATCGCCGGTGATGACCATCAACTCGGCGTCATGATGGTCTTCCAGGGCATGCGCTAACGCCCGCTCGAAATTGGCGCGCGGATCGCGGCCGCCGATGGTCGCGCCGGGCGCGGTCAGGTGAATGTCGCTCAGATGCAGCAGTTTCATCGCTATCTCCAGTGATTGGGGGCACGGGGCGCCGGAGCGTCCCGTGCCGGGGCTATCGCAGACGACTCGCGGCGTGGCCTGCGCGCACGCCTCGTCCTTCGAGACGGCGCTTACGCGCCTCCTCAGGATGAGGCTAATTGGCGTCAGCGTCCGTTGAGACTGCTACCGCACACTCCGCCCTCATCCTGAGGAGCCCGCCGCAAGCGGGCGTCTCGAAGGATGGCCGCAGGGAAACGCTCTCAAGTGCGATAGCCCTGCGAGCCGGCAGATGTCGGGACGGTCAGCGCGCAGCGCCCGTGGTCTTCGGCAGCAGCTTCTGCACGTCGGCGGTCATGTCGGCGAGAACGGCCTCGGGCTCCTTGGCGCGGGCCCCCGAGATGATTGCGTTGAGATGATCCTTGATCACGTCGGTGATCTTCAGGCCGTTGTCGCCGGGGAAGGCGTACCATTTGGTGAGCAGCGCGAGCTGGCTGACCGCGGTGTAGTTGTTGGGGTTCTTGACGTAGAAGTCCTTCAGATAGACGTCGTTGGCGACCTTGTTGGGCGGCATGTAGCCGGTGGTCTCCGCCATGATCGCGGCGCCCTTGGGGCCGGTCCAGAACTTCACCGCTTCCCAAGCGGCGTCGCGCTTGGCCTTGTCTTTGGCAAGGATCAGCACGACGTTGCCGCCGGCCGGCAGCCTGCCGTTCGGAGAGACCACGTCCGGGAACGGGATCGTCTTCAGCGCGAACTTGCCGCCGGTCATCTGCGTGACCTTGTTGAGGTCCGAGGTCGAGGTGACGTGGAAGCCGGTCTTGCCCGCCGCGAACGCCGCGCGCATCGACGGCTGGTCGAGATTGGGCATGCCGCCCTCGTTGACGAGCCGCGCGATCGTGTTGATGGCGAACTTGCCTTCCGGTCCGTCGAAGGCGACCTTGGTCTCGTCGGCATTGAGCATGGTGCCGCCGCGCGCGAACACCGGGGCTTGCCACAGCCAGTTGCCGGTGATGTCCCAAGCATAGGTGACGCCGTTGGTGTCGTTGCCCAGCGCCTTGACCTTCTTGGCGAGCGCGATCAGTTCGTCCCAGCTCTTCGGCAAATTGTTCACGTCGCCGCCGGCCTGCTTCACCAGGTCGAGATTGACGTAGACGATGGGCAGCGAGATCGCGAAGGGCAGGGCATAGACCTTGCCGCCGGCGGTACCGATGTCGTACATCGCCTGATGGAAGCCCTGCTTGTCGAAATCCTTTTCGGCCGCGATGTAGCCGCCGAGCTCGGCCGGGATGTTCTTGTCGACCAGGACGCGGATGCGGTTCAGGCCCTGGAAGGACACATCAGGCATCTGGTTGGTCACGGCCTCGCGCAGCACCTTCTGGGTGGCGTCCTCGTAGGATTCGTAAGGCGCCCGCATCGTGACCTTGATCTCCGGGTGCACCTTGGCGAATTCCTCGGCGATGCGCTTGTGGGTCTCGGTGAACAGCTCCGGATAGGGATACTGCATCACGATCTCGGTCTTTGTCTGCGCGAGCGCAGATCCGGCCACGAGCGACAAAGCCGCCGCGGCGATGATGGACTTCAGCATGGATAGACTCCTGTTTGGGGTGGTTCGGTTACTTGATGCCGGTGAGGGTGATGCCCTCGATGAAACGGCGCTGGGCGAAGAGGAAAGCGATGACGAGCGGCGCGATGATCACCATCGCCGCCGCCATCAGCGGGCCGTAGCTGGTGCCAGCCTCGTTGTTGCGGAAATGGGCGACGGCGAGCGGCGGCGTGCGCAAGTGCTCGCTGTTGAGCACGATCAGCGGCCAGAAATAATCGTTCCAATGCGCGACCACGGAGAAGATGCCGAAGGCGGTCACGGCCGGGATCGCGGCCGGCAGCATCACCCGCCAGACGATGCCGAACTCGGAGATGCCGTCCATGCGGGCGGCGTCGACGAGATCGTCCGGCACCGTCTTGAAGAACTGGCGCATCAGAAAGATGCCGAACACCGAGATCGTGAAGGGCAGGACCAGCGCGGCATAGCTGTCCAGCAGGCCGGTCTTGTGCAGCAGCAGGAAGACCGGGACCGCGGTCGCCTGCGGCGGGATCAGGATCCCGAACAGCACCAGCGCGAACAGCGTCTCGCGGCCGACGAAGCGAAGTTTTGCGAGCGCGTAAGCTGCCGGCAGCGCCACCATGACCTGCAGCACGAAGATCGAAACCGTGACGATGAGGCCGTTGAGGAGGAAGCGCAGCAGATTGGCCTTGGCGAAGGCCTCGCGCAAATTCTCCAGCAGCGCGAAATGGTGCGGGATCAGGTGCAGCTCGCTGGAGAAGATCTCGGTCTGCGGCTTGGACGCGGTCGAGATCATCCAGATGAAGGGCGCCAGCATGACCGCGGCGCCTGCAATCAGCAACACGTGGCGCAGGATCGCCTGCAACGGGAAGGCAATCGCATATGGTGTGCCGGATGCGACGGCATTGGCGGTCGGCTCCCTCTCCCGCTTGCGGGGGAGGGCTGGGGTGAGGGTGCCTCCACAATGGGACAGTCCCCAAGAGGAGAAAATCCTCACCTCCTCGTGACATCCATATGCGATTGCCCTGCTTGCAAAGGGGATGAATTCGTGCGGCTCATGTGTAGTGCACCCCGCGATCGGCGAGCCGCGATTTGATCAGGGTGAGCAGAAGAACGAACACCAGGAACACGACGGTGATCGCCGCGGCATAGCCCGAGCGGAAGAACTCGAAGCCTTCCGTGTACATGGTGTGGATCAGGACCTCGGTGGATTTCGACGGGCCGCCCTTGGTCAATACGTGCACGGTGTCGAACACCTGGAACGAGCGAATGCCGGAGATCACGACGACGAAGGTCGTGACCGGCCCCAGCATCGGCCAGGTCACGAGGCGGAAGCGTGCCCAGCCGCTCGAGGCGCCGTCGATCTCGGCCGCCTCGTAGAGCTGCTTCGGGATGGAGACGAGGCCGGCGAGGAACAGCACCATGTTGAAGCCGACGGCCTGCCAGATGCCGATTGCGCACAGCGCATAGAGCGCGGTGCTGCGGTCCTGCAGCCAGGCGAAGGCCGGCAGGCCCGCGCCGCGCAGCAGCCCGTTCACCAGGCCGAATTGCGGATGCAGCATGAACTCCCACACCACCGCCATGGCGATCAGGGTCGCCATCACAGGCAGGAAGTAGATCGTCCGGTAGAGGCTGCGCAGGCTGGTGCCGCTCTGGATCAGCAGCGCGATCGCAAGGCCTGCGATCACGGCGCCGGGCACCACGATCACGACGTAAGCCAGCGTGTTGCGCAGCGCGGTCCAGAACACCTTGTCGGCGAACAGGTCCTGGTAATTGGCGAGGCCGATCCAGGCGAATTGCGGCGCGCCGAGCTGATAGTCGGTGAAGGAGAGGCCAATTACGCCGGCGAGCGGACCAAGCAGCATGATCAGCATGAGCGCTACGGCGGGCGTCACCAGGGCGTAAGCGGAATATGTGCGCCGGCTGCCATGCGCCGGTAACACCCGCCTCGCTGCGGCGGCCGGGACGATCGCCGCGTCAAGGGTCATGGAGCCGTCAGACATGGGCAACCTCGCGGATGCGCTCGGCCTGCTCCGCTCTCGGCTCGATCCGCTTCCCGGCCGAATCGAACAGCCGCACCGCATCGGGAGCGAAGCCGAACGCGACGGGACTGCCCATCGCAGGCAAGTGCCTGACGTCGGCGAGCCGTGCGATCAGGCGCAAGCCGGCGCCTTCGATCGCAAGGTGGACGAAGGCCTCCGCGCCGAGGTTTTCCAGGTGAACGACGCTTCCGGAAAATGGCCCCGCGCCCAGTTCGATCCGCTCCGGACGCACGCCGACACGGCAGTCGCCCGCGGCAGCGCCGCAGGCAAGCCGCAGAGCGATTCCCAGCACGTCGATGCCGCCGTCCTTCCTGATACGGCCGGGAAGGATGTTGATCTTGAGGCTGCCGATGAATTCGGCAACACGGATGTCGCCGGGGTCGTTGTAGATCTCTGCGGGCGTGCCGGCCTGAATCAGTTCGCCGCCCATCATGACCGCGATCCGGCTCGACATGGTCATCGCCTCGGCCTGGTCGTGCGTGACATAGATGAAGGTCGCCTTGAGACGGCGATGCAGCTCGGCGAGCTCGGCGCGCATATGGACGCGCAGCTTGGCGTCGAGATTGGAGAGCGGCTCGTCGAACAGGAAGGCTCGGGGCTCGCGCACCATGGCGCGTCCGACCGCGACGCGTTGCCGCTGTCCGCCGGACAATTGCCCGGGCTTGCGCCGCAGCAGCGGCGCGATATCGAGCTGCTCGGCGATGGCCGCGATGTCGGCGCGGATGACGCGTTCCTTGGCGCGCCGGCCCGGCAGCAGCGCCCCCAGCAGCGGCAGCCGTTCGATCGCCGAGAGGCGCCGCATCCTGAGCGGCACTGCAATGTTGTCGAAGGTACTCAAATGCGGATAGAGCGCGTAGGACTGAAACACCATCGCGAGGTTGCGCGCGCTGGGTCGAATGTGGTCTACGCCGCCGCCGTCGATGCGGACCTGCCCGGAATTCTGCGGCTCCAGCCCGGCGATGATCCGGAGCAGGGTCGACTTGCCGCAGCCGGAAGGACCGACCAGCGAGATGAACTCGCCATCCTCGATCCGGAAATCGATGCCTTTCAGGACGTCGGTGCCGTCAAAGGATTTGCGGATTGCGGAAAGTTCGATTTGCGCCATGCGCGCTGATCCCCTGCTGGCCCGTTGCGGCGCACGAGGAGTAGGAAGCGCATCTGACATTCACATAACGGTCAATGGCCCGGCTTATGGTCGCCCCAGGTTTTGCTTTCGGGGCCGGAAGACGGGGAATATCGATCTTGGGTTGCTTGTCGTGGCGTTGACCTCCTCGCGCGTCCGGGCGGTCAATGCGGTGTTCGAGACCGGCAGCTTTGCCGCTGCGGCGAGGCGGCTCGGCGTGTCGCAGCCGGCGGTGGCGCAGCTCGTGCGCGACCTCGAAGCCGAGTTTGCGGTTGCGCTGTTCGACCGGCACGCCCAGACACTGATCGCGACGCCGTTGTGCCGGCGCCTCTACGCCGCAACGAACCGGATGCAGGCACTCGAGGCGGATGCGCTGGCGATCCTCCAGCAGCGCGATGAGCTGACGGGGGGCGAGCTGCGCATCGGGCTCGGCAACGCCATGCCGGGCATGGCGCTGATCGCGGCCTTTCGCAACATGTATCCGAAGATCCAGATCAACATCGAGATCGGGAGCTGGTCGGCGATCATGGCGGCGGTGGTCGATCAGCGCGTCGACGTTGCCGTGCTGCCGGAGGTGCCGCAGGACAATCGCTTCCGTCGCGAACCCTGCGTGCAGCAGCGCGTCGTCGCGATCTGCCATCCCGTTCACGACCTCAGCCGGGAATCGCGCGTGTCCGCCGTCAGCTTGATGCAATATCCGCTGGTGTTTCGGACCCGGGATTCCGCGACCCAGCGCGTCGTGGATCGGGCCTTTCGCGCCGTCAATCTGCGTGCGAGTCCGGCGATCGTCGTCAACACGCGCGAGGGAATGCTGGAGGCCGTCGCCAACCGGCTCGGTGTCGGCTTCGTCTGGGAGCACGGCTCGAGCCGTATCGACCGCATCGCCAAGGTGGCGATCGCGGAAATGGAGGCGGAATCGCCCGAATATATCTTCTCGCTGGCCGGCAAACGCGGCAAGCTGGTCGAGCTGTTCTATCTGGCCAGAAGCCTCTCGCGCTCGGCGGATGGCGCCGACATCTTGTCCGCCCCATAAAGTAAGGGTCGTGCCCGGGGTCTTTCCGGGGTCGTCGCCTTCAGGCTGTAGCCGGGCGTGACCGCAACCGTGATGTTGCGCAGCGGGAATATAACATAATTACGAATTTTTGATGCGGAGTTTGGTCAGCCGGCCCAAGATGGGCTATGCTGGTGCTGCGTCGAGAACAACACAGAGACGTCGGGAGAGAGCGTGGGACACCAGCGGCGGACGGGGCTGCATCCATGATAACCTTACCGAGACTGGCGGCCGAATCTCTCGAGAAGTTGCTCGGTACGTTCATGCGTCGCCGGTACGACGAGACCTCTGCAAGCATCGTCGAGAGCGCGACCCGCACCGCGATGGAATGCATCGGCAACAGCGATGCGCTCTATCACAATATCGAGCATACCATGCTGGTGACGCTGGCCGGCCATTCCATCCTCAGTGGCCGGAGCCTTCACACGCATCTGTCGGCCGCGGACTACGTCCATGTCCTGATCGCCTGCCTCGCCCACGACATCGGGTATGTCCGCGGGCTGTTCGAGGAGGACGACGCCGACGGCTTCGTCATCGACGCGGCCGATACCAAGATCTCCTTGCCGCGCGGTGCATCTGACGCGAGCCTGATGATGTATCATGTCGACCGCTCGAAACTGTATGTGACGCGGCGGCTGCGTCATATTCCGGGCCTCGATCCGGAGCGCATTGCCCGCGCCATCGAGGGCACGCGCTTCCCGGCCCGCCAGGGCCAGGACTACGACGACGAGGCCTCGATCCTGCGCGCCGCCGACTTCATCGGCCAGCTCGGCGATCCCAATTATCTGCGCAAGGCCAACGCGCTCTACTACGAATTCGAAGAGGTCGGCATGAATCGCCAGCTCGGCTACGATTCGCCGGCCGATATCGTCAACCGCTATCCGCAGTTCTACTGGAACAGCGTCGCACCGCACATCCAGACCGAGATCGGCTACCTCAACAAGACCGAGATCGGCCGGCAATGGATCGCCAATCTCTACAGCAACGTGTTCCGCGCCGAGCGCGACATCTCGCTGTCCGGGCCGCAGAAATAGGCTGGTTCTAGGGATCCCAGCTCCGTAAGCAAGAACCATGCTACAAAAGACCATCACCACGGACGTCCTCGACATCGCCTATCGCGAATACGGCGCGCCGGACGGCTGGCCCTGCATCATGGGCCACGGCTTTCCCTACGACGTGAATGCCTATGCCGAGACCGCGCCTGTTATCGCCGAGGTCGGTGCGCGCGTGCTGGTGCCCTGGCTGCGCGGCTACGGGCCGACGCGCTTCCGCAGCGCCTCGACCTTGCGCTCCGGCGAGCAGGCGGCGCTCGGCGCCGATCTCCTGGCCTTCATGGACGCGCTCGATATCCGGCGCGCGGTGGTCGGCGGCTATGATTGGGGCGGGCGCGCGGCCTGCGTGGTCGCAGCGCTCCATCCGGAGCGCGTGATCGGCCTCGTCTCCGGCAATTCCTACAACATCCAGAACATCGCCCGCGCCATGGAGCCGGCCTCGCCGCCGGAGGAGGCGGCACTCTGGTATCAATATCTCTTCCACAACGAGCGCGGCCGCCGCGCGCTGGAGCGCAACCGGCGCGGCTTCGCGCGCCAGCTCTGGGCGATGTGGTCGCCGAAATGGGCGTTCGACGACGCAACGTTCGAGCGGAGCGCGGTGTCCTTCGACAACTCCGATTTCGTCGATGTCGTGATCCATTCCTACCGCCACCGCTACGCGCTGGTCGCGGGCGACCCCGCTTATGCGGAGATCGAGGCGCGGCTCGCCAGCCAGCCGCAGATCCGCGTCCCGACC
This sequence comes from Bradyrhizobium sp. WBOS08, assembly GCF_024585125.1. NCBI lineage: Bacteria > Pseudomonadati > Pseudomonadota > Alphaproteobacteria > Hyphomicrobiales > Nitrobacteraceae > Bradyrhizobium > Bradyrhizobium sp. WBOS08. The sequence goes on from NZ_CP028988.1 coordinate 4,723,090, forward strand.
ATTGCGGTCGACGGCGACAGCGACGGCGTCAATCCCGGCACTGCCCATCACGCGCGCAAGTTCGAGGGCTTCTTCGAGCGGCGCGTCTTTACCGATGCCGGTCATAATCTGCCGCAGGAGCGGCCGGCGGAATGGGCGCAGGCCGTGATCGACGTCCGCAAGGCGGCTGCGGCATAGGCAGTCCAACTCCTCATCCTGAGGGCCCGCGCAGCGGGCGTCGAAGGATGAAAGGCTCCGCAGCCGGGCCTGCCTGGTTCGAGACGCGCCTTCGGCGCTCCTCACCATGAGGGTTTAGGAGTTCAGGCGCTGGACCAACCACTTCCACTCCCCCAAATTTCCCTGGTCTCCGGGAACCTTTTCCGATCGCAACCGTCCAAGCTGTGGGGCCGCTTCTGCGGCCCGTCGCAGGGGAGGATTTCGATGAAGTCGCACGTGCGTAAGCTGGAACGGGTCGCGGTGGCGCAGGCGCCGGTCGAACGGCCCGACAGGGCGGAGGTCGAGCAGGCGGTCCGGACCATGATCCGCTGGGCCGGCGATGATCCCGGGCGCGACGGCCTGCGCGACACGCCGGACCGGGTCGCCCGCGCCTTCGAGGAGTATTTTTCCGGATACGCGCAGGACCCGACCGAGATCCTGCAAAAGACCTTCGAGGAGATCGAGGGCTATGACGAGATGATCGTGCTGCGCGGCGTCCGCTTCGAGAGCCATTGCGAGCACCACATGGCGCCGATCGTCGGCCGCGCCTGGGTCGCCTATATTCCGCAAGGGCGCGTCGTCGGCATCTCCAAGCTCGCGCGCGTGGTGGACGTCTACGCGAAGCGGCTCCAGATCCAGGAGAAGATGACGGCACAGATCGCCAACACCATCAACGACGTGCTCAAGCCCGAAGGCGTCGGCGTCATCATCAAGGCGACGCATCATTGCATGACCACGCGCGGCGCGCACAAGCCCGGGACCGATCTCGTCACCAGCCGCATGCTGGGCGTGTTCCGCGACAATGCGCTGACGCGCCAGGAGCTGCTGGGCCTCGCCAATTCGGACGATTGATCCGCGCGCAAAAAGGGAAGTCTCGCCATGGCCGGGGCACAACAAGCTGGCGAGGGAACGTCCTGCCGGCAGCGAGGCCATCAGCAACTCGACGCAAGACCACTTCGCGGAACTCCGCTGAGCTGACGCGCTGACAAAAAGCAGCGCGCCGCGCGTTCACGCATGACGCCGCGGCGATAATCATCGGGGAGAAACCATGAAAGCCGCTTTGGTCCTGGCCGCAGCTCTGGCTGCCGCCTGCCTGTCGACGCCTGTCTCCGCCCAGAAATCCTACGGTCCCGGCGTCAGCGACACCGAGATCAAGATCGGCAACACCATGCCCTATAGCGGGCCGGCTTCGCCGCTCAGCATCACGGGCAAGGTGATCGCGGCCTATTTCGACGAGGTCAACGAGAAGGGCGGCATCAACGGCCGCAAGCTCAACCTGATCTCGCTGGACGACGCGTTCTCGCCGCCCAAGACCATGGAGGCGGCGCGGCGCCTCGTCGAAGGCGACGGCGTTGCCTTCATCTTCGCCACCATGGGCACGGCGCCGAGCTCGGCGATCGCGAAGTACCTCAACAGCAACAAGGTGCCGCAGCTGTTCCTGATCAGCTCGGCCTCGAAGTGGAACGATCCGGCCAACATGCCGTGGTCGATGGCGCTGCCCTGGGCGCCGAACTACACCAGCGAGGCCGCGATCGACGTCGCCTATGCCCGCGCCAAGAACCCGAATGCGCGCTTTGCGGTGCTCTATCAGAACGACGACGCCGGCAAGGAATATCTTCGCGGTGTCAAGGAGGCCCTCGGCACCGAGGCCGACAAGGCGATCGCGATGGCCTCGAGCTTCGAGGTCGCCGACCCCACGGTCGATTCCCAGGTGCTGACGCTGGCGAACACGAAAGCCGACGTCTTCCTGATCTATTCGGTGACGCCGCGCGCCTGCGCGCAGGCCATCCGCAAGGCGCACGAGGTCGGCTGGCAGCCGACGCGCTTCATCGCGAGCGGTTGCGCCAACAAGGCCACCGTGATGGTGCCGGCGGGCCTCGAAGCCGGCAAGGGCGTGCTCTCGCTCGGCGCACTGAAGCCGTTCGTCGAGACGCCGAAGAACGACCCGGCGATGACGGCTTATATCGACTTCATGAAGAAGCGCCTGCCAAATGCCGACGTCAACAACGTCGCGGGCCTCTACGGCTACACCGTCGCCGAGGCCCTGGTGGTGCTGCTGAAGCAGTGCAAGGACAATCTGACGCGCGAGAACATCATGGCGCAGGCCGCGAACCTGAAGAACGTGCCGCTGTCGCTGCTGCTGCCCGGCATCACCCTGAACACCACGCCGCAGGATTTCCGCCCGATCAAGGACGGCTACATGCTGCAATTCGACGGCAACGACTGGGTGGTCGCGAGCGAATTGCTGAAGGGGACGTGAGGGGTATCTCTCCGCGAGGAATCGTAGGGTGGGCAAAGGCGCCCTTGCGCCGTGCCCACCACCTCTCTCGGTCGCAAACAATGCGTGGGCACGCTTCGCTTTGCCCACCCTACGACACTGACTGCTTAGCCTCACCCTGAGGAGACCGCGGAGCGGTCGTCTCGAAGGGCGAGGCGCGCGCTCCATCTTTGCGAGCAGGAGACCACCCATGGACTTTCAACACACCGCCCGTTCGCTGGAGCTTCAGGAGCGCGTCCGCCAGTTCATGCGGACGCATGTCGAGCCGGTCGAGGAGCTCTATTACGAGCAGGTGAAGCCGGAAGCTGTGCGCTACAAGACGCCGCCTGTGCTGCAGGACCTGAAGAAGTTGGCGCGCGAGCAGGGGCTCTGGAACCTGTTTCTCTCCGGCGAGCACGGACCGGGTCTGTCCAATCTCGACTACGCGCCCGTGAAGGAGATCATGGGGCGCATCCTCTGGGCGCCGGAGGTCTTCAACTGCTCGGCGCCGGACGTCGGCAACATGGAGGTGCTGGCCAATTACGGCACCAGGGCGCAGCAGGAGCGCTGGCTGAAGCCGTTGCTGGAAGGGCGCATCCGTTCCGGCTTCTCGATGACCGAGCCGCAGGTCGCCTCCAGCGACGCCACCAACATCCAGTGCGCCATCAGGCGCGACGGCAACGACTACGTCATCAACGGGCGGAAGTGGTTCACCTCGGGCGCGATGAACGAGGATTGCGAGATCCTGATCGTGATGGGCAAGACCGCGCCCGACGATCCCGACCGCCATCGCCAGCAATCCATGATCCTGGTGCCCAGGAACACGCCCGGCGTCCGCATCGTCCGCGACATGCTGACCTACGGCTATGACGACGCCCCGGCCGGCCATCCCGAGATCGTCTACGACAACGTCCGCGTGCCCGCCGAGAACATCTTGCTCGGCGAAGGCCGCGGCTTCGAGATCGCGCAGGGGCGGCTCGGTCCCGGCCGCATCCATCATTGCATGCGCCTGATCGGCTGCGCCCAGCGCGCGCTCGAACTGATGTGCCAGCGCGCGGTGTCGCGCACGGCCTTCGGCAAGCCGCTTGCCGAGCAGGGCTCGGTGCGCGAGGACATCGCGCACTCCTTCTGCGAGATCGCGCAGGCGCGCCTGCTGACGCTGCAGGCTGCCGACAAGATGGACCGCGAAGGCAACAAGGCCGCGCGCGACCTGATCGCCGCGGCGAAGATCGTAGTGCCCGGCATGGCCGCCCGCGTCATCGACCGCGCCATCCAGATCCACGGCGCCGCCGGCGTCTCGCAGGACACCTTCCTCGCCCGCGCCTACGTCTACGCCCGCTTCATCCGCATCGGCGACGGACCGGATCAGGTGCACTTGGCTGCGGTGGGGAAGGAGCTGATCAGGCGCGGCGGGGTGATGGGGTAGGGCGTTGGCTCCATTGCCGGCGCCTTCGATGCAGTCGTGACGATCTCTCGTACCGGTAACCGTCCCGACAGTTCAATTCGGGCGAGATTGATTTTGGCTCACACCGATCTCAGGTGAAGTGCGACGACCGCCATCCCGAACGCAGGTCCAACCCCGATAACCTTAGGGCCTTCTCTTAAGCCGCCAATAACTTCTGTACCTCGGCGACGGTCGGAATGCGCCCGCTGCTGACCAGCTTTTCGTTGACCACAAGACCCGGCGTGGACAACACGTCATAGGCCATGATGTCCTTCATTTCGGTGACCTTGACGAATTCGGCTGGAATGTTGGCGCGGCTGGCGGCTTCGCGCGCAACAGCTTCGAGCTTCTTGCAGTTGGCGCAGCCAGGGCCGAGGATCTTGACAATTATCATGCTCATCTTCTCCTTCATCGTGTGAACGTGCTACGCGGGAGCGGCCGCGCGCTGGCGCTGCCGTAGCCAGACCAGCGAGCCGCCTATTGCGGCCACGATGAACGTCAGCGTAAGAGCCAGTGGCGCCCAACCCATGCCGTCGACCCACGCGCCGTAGATCAGGCCTGCGGTGATGCTGAACAACGCCACGGCCCCCACATAGGCGGCGGTCTTGGCGCGGCCGATCACGACCGCCACCATCAACATGCTCTGAAGACTCAATTCGGGGTCGGCCATCAGGTAGGCCAGCAGCGGACCGGGATGCATACCGAGATCGAGGAACATGCGTGCCACCGGCACTTCCACCAGAGTTGGAAAGTACATGAAGACGCCAAAGCCCACCCCCAGTGCATTGGCGAGCAGGGTGTTGCTGCCGGCAAGGCTCTCGATCCATTCCGGTCGAATGACCTGACGCACCATGCCGACCAGGAACACGCCCACCAGGAGCAGCGCAAATATCTGCTTCACGAAGCGCCAGGACTCCCACAGCCACGACCGCCAATCATCGGCAGCGAGCTTGCTCGCGAAGTGCCACACCGCCCACATGCTGAGGGCAACCGCCAGCACGCGTCCCGTCAGTCCCAGCTCCAGTCCGCCCGGCTCGGGCGTCAGGCGCGCGGCGGCCACCAGCAAGGTGGTGGCGGAGAGGCCAAGTGCCAGCCAGGTCCAGAGATTGGCGCCTTCGATGATGTTCTCCATCCCTTTCCACACGGTCGCGGCAATGAGCAACAGCAGGACAATCAGAACGGATCCGTGAAAGCCGACACCTTCCTCGCCTTTGCCAACGTCGTATGGCATCCATTGAAACAGCAAGGTCTGCCAGGCCTCGGCCCATGGCAAGGGCAGATGAACGGTCGCCATCGTGGCCGTGAACGGCCACAATTTGATGGTGCCGGCAATCAACACCGCTACAAGCGACAACAGCACGCCCAGTGCCGCCGGGGAAACGGCAGCCTGCTCGGCGAACAGGGCGTCCGTCTGGGCGTCATGGCCGACATCGTCGCGCCAGAACAGCAGTGCCATCAGCAGGCCGATTCCAATGCCGAACAGCAGGCACATCACCACGCGGGCGACGGCAAACTCCAGTCCCAGTATGCTGCCGGTGTAGGTCAACGCCATGATGTTGCCTGCAGGCGCAAAGAACAGGAAAGCGATTGCCGGGCCGATGCCCGCGCCTTTCCGGTAGATGCCTGCAAACAACGGCACGATGGTGCAGGAGCACACGGCCAGCACGGAGCCGGCTGCGGCAGCCGCCGGGTAGGATACATAGGCCGGCGTGTTGCGTCCCAGCCAGCGCGTAATGCTGGCCTTGGGGATCAGCGCCACCATTGCCCCGGCGATGAAGAAGGCCGGCAACAAGCACAGCAGGACATGCGCCGCCAAATAGGAAGCGAGGCTGCCCGTGCCGCCGATGAGCAATTTGATCGCGAGTTCCATGAGGGCGCCATCAGACCGGAACGCGCAAGTGCGGCATTGACCTGGGTCAACACAAACCGTCCCAGGGTGAATGCCGATTTCATGCCGGCGAATTGCTCAAGCGAGCGCTGTGGTCCGATTGCCCCGTCATCCCGCCTTGGCGATGCGCCCGTCTTCCGACCCCGCGCGCAGGTTCTGGAAGAATTTCTCCACCTCGCGCGACAGCGTGTCGGCGGTCTCGGCCACGCTGCCGGCCGCACTCAGCACCGAGGCGGCGGCCGTGTCGGTCTCGCCGATGGCGTCGCGCAGGGAGGTGATGTTGGCCACCAGAGTCTCGTTGCCCTGCGCGGCGCTCTGCGCGTTGGACGAGATCTCGCGCGTGGCGGCGTCCTGCTGACCGACGGCGCCGGCGATCGCGGAGGTGACCTCGTTGATCTCGCGCACCGCGCCGCCAATCTCGCGCACGGCGTCGACCGCGTTGCGGGTCGAGGACTGGATCATTGCGACGTTCTCGCTGATCTCGGCGGTGGCCTTGGCGGTCTGGCCCGCGAGCGCCTTCACTTCATGGGCGACCACGGCAAAGCCGCGGCCGGCATCGCCGGCCCGCGCGGCCTCGATGGTGGCGTTGAGCGCCAGCAGGTTGGTCTGCTCGGCGATGGCCTGGATCAGATTGAGCACGCCGTCGATGCGCTGCGTGGCCGCGGCGAGGCTCTCGATCTCGGAAATCGACTTCTCGGTGCGCTGGCCGGTCTGCTCGACCGCGCCGGCGCTCTGCCGCACCTGGCGGCCGATCTCCACCACCGAGGCGGACAGCTCCTCGGCCGCGCCCGCCACTGCCGTGACGTTGTGGGCGGCCTGCGCGGTGGCGTTGGCCGCCGTGCCGGCGCGGCTGTTCGCATCCGCGGTCACGCGGGTGATGGTCTGCGCGGTCTGGCGCATGACGGAGGCGTTGTCGCTGAGGCCGCGCATGATCGCGCCGATCGCCTCGCGAAACTGCTCGAAGGATCGTTCGATGTGGCGGGCGCGCTCCTCGCGGGCGGCGGAGTCCTGCGAGACCTGCGAGGCGAGGTTGCGGTTGCGGCGCATGGCTTCCTGAAAGACCTGGATCGCGCGGGCGAGCGCGCCGATCTCGTCGGCGCGGCCACTGTGCGGCACCACGACGTCCTCGGTGCCATCGGCGACCTGCTTGATCGTCGCGGTGATCGCGGCGAGCGGCCGGGCGATCGAGCGGGCGATGATGACGATGCCGATCACGACCAAAGCCAGCGCCACGCCGCCGAGGCAGGTCAGCACCAAGGACAATCCGTGGTTGGCCTCGGTCTGCTGCGCGATCTGCCTGGCGCGCTCGGCATAGACCTTGGACAGCACCTCGAGATCCTTGTTCAGCGCCGAGCGCACGGCGCGGTTGGCGTCGTTGTCGCCCCATTCGCGCCCTGCGGCCGCATTGATCTCGACGCCGCGCCGCACCAGCTCCTTGCGGAACTCGACGAATTGCTCGATGCGCTTCTTGAAGGTGGCGAACTGCTCGGCATCGTCTGCCTTGACGATGGTCTCCCAGCGCTTCACGACGTCCAGGATCTGCGCGTTGAACTTGAGCAGGCCGTCGCCGTATTTCTTCACCACGGCGGGCTCGGTCGACATGTAAACGCCGCGCGATTCCATCACGACCGCATAGACCAGCGAGTTGACCCGCTCGACGTTCAGCGCGGCGGCGTTCGCCGTCTCGATCGCGTTGGTCAGCTCGGTGCTGCGGCGGCTGTTGTAGTCGGACAGCACGGCGATCGCCGCCGTGAGCAGCGCGAACAGCGCGAAGATCGCGTAGAGCTTGGTGGCAAGCGTGAAACGGCCCGCCAGCTTGGCGGCATTCCCAGATCGGTCTGATGTCATGGTACTCAGGGGGCCCGGAATGGCCTGAAACGGCCGGTGAACGAGGGCGTGCAGAATTGATGCAAAACTATGCAGGATGAAGATGGATGTGGCGTTAACGCGTCGGTCAGCCCTGTTGGCCATTGGTCGAAGGAAAACTAAGATATTTCAGTGTCTTGATCCGAAGATATAGTCTTCGGATCGTCTTGGATCCGGCCAGCGGCCGACGAACCCCGGAGAGGGCCTTGGTCTACCGCCACACCATCGACGCCACGACCCACACGTTCCCGGACCTGCGCGATCTCCTGGCCAAGGCGACCCCGCCACGCTCCGGCGACCGGCTGGCCGGGATCGCCGCCGACAGCGCCGAGCAGATGATCGCGGCCCGGATGGCGCTGGCCGACGTCCCGCTCGCCCGATTCCTGCAGGAGGCGGTCATCCCCTATGAGGCCGACGAGGTCACCCGCCTCGTCATCGACAGCCATGATGCGACGGCCTTCGCGCCGGTGGCATCCCTGACGGTTGGGGCCTTCCGCGACTGGCTGTTGTCGGATGCCGCAACACCCGAGGTCCTGCGCAGGCTGGCGGGCGGCCTCACGCCGGAGATGGCGGCGGCGGTGTCGAAGCTGATGCGCAACCAGGATCTGATCCTGGCGGCGCGGAAATGCGAGGTCACCACCGCCTTCCGCAACACCATCGGCCTGAAGGGGCGGATGAGCACGCGGTTGCAGCCCAACCATCCCTTCGACGATGCCAGGGGCATCACCGCCTCGATCCTCGACGGCATCCTCCTCGGGGCGGGCGATGCCTGCATCGGCATCAATCCGGCCAGCGACGATCCGGCGGGAATCGCGCAATTGCTGCGCCTGCTCGACGAGATCATCGCGCGGCTGGCGATTCCGACGCAGGGTTGCGTGCTGACCCACATCACGACGACGCTGTCGCTGATCGGGCAGGGCGTGCCGGTCGATCTCGTCTTCCAGTCGGTCGCCGGCACCGAGGCCGCCAACCGCAGCTTCGGCGTCGACCTTGCGCTGCTGAAGGAGGCGCAGCAGGCCGGCCTGTCGCTGAAGCGCGGCACCGTCGGTCAGAACGTGATGTATTTCGAGACCGGCCAGGGCTCGGCGCTGTCGGCGGGCGCCCATCACGGCGTCGACCAGCAGACCTGCGAGGCGCGCGCCTATGCGGTCGCCCGCGCCTTTGCCCCGCTCCTGGTCAACAGCGTGGTCGGCTTCATCGGCCCGGAATATCTCTACGACGGCAAGGAGATCATCCGCGCCGGGCTGGAGGATCATTTCTGCGGCAAGCTGCTCGGCCTGCCGCTCGGGGTCGACATCTGCTACACCAACCACGCCGAGGCGGACCAGGACGACATGGACAATTTGCTGACGCTGCTCGCGGCTGCCGGCGTCACCTTCATCATGGGCGTTCCCGGCGCCGACGACGTCATGCTGAACTACCAGTCGACGTCTTTTCACGACGCGCTCTATGTTCGTGACGTCTTCGGTCTGCGCCGCGCGCCGGAATTCGACGATTGGCTGGCGCGGTCGGGCATCACCGGCGCCGATTTCCGGATTGCCGGCGATGCGGGCCTGCTGCCCGATTTTGCCTCGCGTCTGATCGCGTGAGGCGGCGCAAAGCGCCAAACTCGCTTCCTCAGGAAACTATCGGCGGCTCCAGGAATTATGCTTATGCCACAATATTGAGAAATTCCGGCTGCAGCATTACGCTATGTGTCTGGCTGGCAATTTCCGCAACCAGGTCGTGGCGGGGGAGCTTAGATGCGAGCTGAAAGTAACGGAACGTCCCGGCGGATCCTCTGTGTATTTCCGCGCTACACCTCGTCGTTCGGTACGTTCGAGCATTCCTATCCCCTGACCGACGGCGTCCGCGCCTTCATGCCGCCGCAGGGATTGCTGCTGATCTCCGCCTACCTTCCGAAAGAGTGGCAGGTCAGATTCGTTGACGAGAATCTCCGCCGCACGACCAGGGAGGAGTTCGAATGGGCCGAGGCGGTCTTCGTCAGCGGCATGCACATCCAGCGCCAGCAGATGAACGACATCTGCCGCCGCGCGCATGAATTCGACCTGCCGGTCGCGCTTGGCGGCCCCTCCGTCAGCGCCTGTCCGGATTATTATCCCTCGTTCGATTATCTCCATGTCGGCGAGCTCGGCGATGCCACCAACCAGCTGATCGAGATCCTGTCGCGCGACACCTCTCGCCCCGAGAGCCAGGTCGTGCTGACCACCAAGGATCGCGTGCCGATGACGGAGTTTCCGATCCCGGCCTACGAGCTTGCCGACGTGAAGAAGTATTTTCTCGGCAGCATCCAATATTCCAGCGGCTGTCCCTATCAGTGCGAGTTCTGCGACATCCCCGGCCTCTACGGCCGCAATCCGCGCATCAAGACGCCGCAGCAGATCATCGCCGAGCTCGATCGCCTGCGCGAATGCGGCATGACCGACACGGTCTATTTCGTCGACGATAATTTCATCGGCAACCGCAAGGCGGCGCTGGACCTGTTGCCGCATCTGATCGAATGGCAGCAGCGGACCGGCTACGTGGTCCGGCTCGCCTGCGAGGCGACGCTCAACATCGCCAAGCGGCCCGAGATCCTCGAGAAGATGCGCGAGGCCTATTTCGTCACCATCTTCTGCGGCATCGAGACGCCCGATCCCGACGCGCTGAAGGCGATGCAGAAGGACCACAACATGATGGTCCCGATCCTGGAGGGCGTGCGCACCATCAACTCCTACGGCATGGAGGTCGTCTCGGGCATCATCATGGGGCTCGACACCGACAAGCCGAATACGTCGGAGGCGCTGCTCGCCTTCGTCGAGGAATCGCGCATTCCGCTGCTCACCATCAACCTGCTGCAGGCGCTGCCGAAGACGCCGCTGTGGGACCGGCTCGAGCGCGAGGGCCGCCTGATCCACGACGACGGCCGCGATTCCAACGTCGACTTCCTGCTGCCTTATGACGAGGTCGTCGCGTCCTGGAAGCAGGCCATGGCGGTCGCTTACGCGCCGGAGAAGGTCTACGCCCGCTACCAGCATCAGTGCGATCATGTTTACACGAACCGTCTCAAGGTGCCGGTGTCGGACGAGATGAAGACCTGGCCCAACATCCGTCGCGGTCTCGTCATGCTGCGCAACATCTTCTGGAAGGTCGGCGTGCTCGGCGACTACAGGCGCGTGTTCTGGAAATTTGCGCTGGGACGCATCAGGCGCGGCGATCTCGAAGGTCTGATCGGATGCACGCTGGTCGCGCATCATCTCATCACCTTTGCGCGCGCGGCCTCCAGCGGCAGGCAGAATGCCTCGAACTATTCGATCCGGCTGCGCGAGGCCGCCGTTCCGGCCGAATGAGCGACCCGTCGGTTCCGGCCCGCCCCGCCATCGACCTCAGGTCGTTCACGCCCGCGCGCGTCGCGCTGGGCCGCACCGGTGCAAGCGTGCCGACCGGGGCGCTGCTCGATTTCACGCTCGACCATGCCCGCGCTCGTGATGCCGTGCATGCCGCCTTCGATGCGCCGCGCCTGCTCGCCGATCTCCGTGGCCTCGGCCTCGATGTCACCGAGGCGAGGAGCCAGGCGGTCGACCGCAGGGATTATCTGCGGCGGCCGGATCTGGGGCGACGGCTCGAGCCCGGCTCGGTCGAGGTCTTGAAGCGAGCGGCTTCCGCGCCATGCCAGCTCGCGCTGGTGATCGGCGACGGGCTGTCCGCCGCGGCGGTCCACGCCCATGCGGCGGCCCTGGTGGGGCGCCTGCTGCCGCTGCTCGCGGAAGGCGATGCCGTCGCCGTCGGCCAAGTCGTCGTCAGCCAAGTCGTCGTCGCCTCAGGTGCGCGCGTTGCGCTCGGCGACGAGATCGGCGCCATTCTCGGCGCGCGCATGGTCGTGATGTTGATCGGCGAGCGGCCCGGCCTGTCGGCGCCGGACAGTCTCGGTGCCTATCTGACCTTCGCGCCGAAGCCCGGCCGCAGCGATGCCGAGCGCAATTGCGTGTCCAACATCCACCACGCCGGGCTCAGCTATGACGAGGCCGCCTTCAAGATCGCCTGGCTGGTCCGCGAGGGGCTGGCCCGGCAGGTCAGCGGCGTGGCGCTGAAGGACGAGAGCGCGGACCGTGCGCCGCGTCGAATTGGCACATTCTCGCCCGGGTGACCCGCGGCAAGGGCCCGAAATCGCCGCATCTTGATCGATTCGCCCACGCTTCGCTGGCTTGCGAGAGGGGTAATTGACCTGCTAAACCCCTCGCGGCGATTTTCCGCGCATTTTCAAAGGGCAAGCCTCCCATTGGTATGGCGTTTTCAAGCCGCTCGCGGAGCGCAATAAGCTCTCAAGACCGATGATTTAGGAACTGGACAAGGCATGCTCGAAAAGCACAGCGAGAATGAGGTTCATGTCGACAAGGTCGAGCAGGGACCTACGTCCTCGATCGCCTTCGGGCTGGAGCGGCTCGGACTGATCGCCGTCCGGGCGCCGATCGTCTCCTGCATCGTCCTGGTCGCGCTGATCATCGGCGCCGTGTTCGGCATCCACCGGATCAAGATCGACGATTCGCTGTCGCAGCTGTTTCGCTCCGATACCCGCGAATTCAAGCAGTATGAAGAGGTGACGAAGAAGTTCCCGGCCGAGGAATTCGACGTCCTTGTCGTGGTCGAGGGCAAGAACCTGCTGGCGCGCGACAATTTGGAGAAGTTGCGCGACTTCGTCACCGACTTGCAGCTGGTTGACGGCACGCGCGGGCTGGTCTCGCTGTTCTCGGCGCGCCAGGCGCCGGCGCCGGGCAAGCTGCCGGCGGCTCTGTTCCCGGCCGAGCTGCCCGAAGGCGCCGACTACGACAAGTTCATCGAGACGGTCAAGAACAACGAGATCATCCGCGGCAAGCTGCTGTCGGAAGACGGGACGCTGGCGCTCATCGTGCTGTCGCTCGATCCGGAGGTCGTCGCCTCCAACAAGCTGACCAAGACCGTGGCCGACATCCGCGCGCTGATGAAGGAAAGTCTCGGCGACACCGGGCTCAACGTGCAGCTCTCCGGCGTTCCGGTGATGCAGCTCGAGATCCGCAACGCCGTCGAGCGCGACGGGCTGACCTACAACATCCTCGGCATTCTCGCCGGCTGCATCATCGCCATCATCTTCTTCCGCAAGGTCTCGTTCATGATCGCGGCGGCGTTCCCGCCGATGATCGCGATCCTGCTGGCGCTCGGCGCGCTCGGCTGGGCCAATTTCAACCTCAACATGTTCCTGAACGTGATGACGCCGCTCATCATGGTGATCAGCTTCTCGGATTCGATGCAGCTCACCTTCGCCGCGCGTGACCGGCTGATCGCGGGCCAGGACAAGTTCACCGCGTTCAAGAACGCGGTGCTGGTGGTGGGACCCGCCTGCGTTCTGACGCACGGCACCGCCGGCATTTCCTTCATCGCGCTGCAATTCTCTGACTCCGACCTGATCCGCAAGTTCGGCGAGGCGGGCCTCGCCGCCACCATCATCGCGCTGGTCGCGGTGCTGTCGCTGGTGCCGGTGTTCGGCGTGCTGTTCGTGCGCAACGAGAAGGTGTTTGCGGTCAAGTTCCAGGGCGCGGATGCCGGCGTCCAGGCGCTGCGCAATTTCTGCTACTGGATCGCCGTGCGCATGGTCGGCCGGCCAGGCCTGTTCAGTCTGATCGCCGTGCTGTTCGTCGGCGGCCTCGGCGTCATCTACGCCAATCTGGAGCCGCGCTACCGGCTCGCCGACCAGGTGCCGGACAAGCGCCAGGCGGTCGCCGCCAGCGACCGGTTGGACGCCAAGCTCACCGGCGCCAATCCGGTCAACGTGCTGATCGCGTTTCCGAAGGGGCAATCGCTCTATTCGCCGGAAACGCTTCAGACCATCGCGGAGGTGCACGCGACGGTCGAGAAATCCGCCGGGGTCGGCAATGTGTGGTCGCTGGAGACGCTGCGCCGCTGGCTGGCGGAAAAGGCCGGCAGCGGCGACGTCGCGACGCTGAAGGAATATGTCAGCGTCATCCCCGAGCATCTGGTGCGTCGATTCATCGACGCCGAGCAGGACGCCGTCGTGGTGGCCGGCCGCGTGCCGGACAAGGATTCCAGCCAGCTGCTGCCGATCGTCGACAAGCTCGACAGCGAGCTCGACGCCGTGCGCAAGAAGCATCCCGGTTACGAAATCGCGGTGACGGGCTTGGCTGCGATTGCCGCCCGCAACTCGGCCAGCATGATCGAGAAGCTGAACCACGGCCTCACGATCGAGTTTGCGCTGGTCGCGATCTTCATCGGCCTCGCGTTCCGCTCCTGGGTGGTGACGCTCGCCTGCATCCTGCCGGGCATCTTCCCGGTGGTGATGTCGGGCACGGTGCTGTGGGCGATGGGAGAGGGGCTGCAATTCGCCAGCGTCGTCGCGCTCACGGTCTCGTTCGGCCTCGGCCTTTCCGCCACCATCCACTTCCTCAACCGCCTGCGCCTGGAGAACAGGCCGGGGGTCGGCTCTGCGCTCGCGGTGGAGCGGGCGACCGTGCTGGTCGGACCGGCGCTGATCCTGACCACGGTGGTGCTGGCCTGCGGCCTCGTCGTCACCGTGTTCTCCGACCTGCCGTCGCTGCGGCTGTTCGGCTGGCTCAGCGCCTTCTCGATGGTGATGGCCCTCGTCGCCGACCTCTTCATCCTCAGGCCGACGGCGATGTGGCTGATCAATCTGCACGCCCGGCTGCAGGGGGCCGACAAGCCGGCGATCTGATCGGTTGGCGCCGGACGCTGCCCGGCACCCTCACGCTCCGATGCGGACGATCCCGTAAGGATTGAACTTGAACTCGCCCTCGGCGTAGTCCTGCTCCCGCGACAGCGTGAGCTTGCGGTCGCGCAGCGTCGCCTCGATGCCGCGCGCGGCCATGGCGTCCGCAATCTCGTCCATCAGCTTCGCCGCGTTCCGGTCGCTGCCGCGCGATCGCGCGACATAGACATCCGGCAGCCCGACGAGGTGGAAGCCGACACTTTCGTTGTGGGTGTCACCGGCGAGCGGCCGCTTGGCGAAAGCGAGGCGGCAGGTCCGGCTCATCGCTGCCGTGACGGCAAGGCCCTGGTTCGTGTTCGCGGCCGCCTTGCACTCCCGGGCCAGTTGCCGCCACCGCGCGAGGCCGTGGGCGACGCCCGCGCTCTCGCCCTTCACGGCAATGGCGCCGGCCTCGATCATCTCCTCGACGATGCGCAGGGCGGCGGCTGAATAGGCCACCGTCTTCTGCTGCTCCATCGGCGGGCTCAGCACGTAGAGCACGGCCTTGTGGTTGAGCACGGCCATTTCGTCGGCCTCGGACCACGCCTTCGGAAAGACGCGGTCCCAGCACACGCCGAACGAGCGCTCCATATGCGGATCGGGTTTGGCCTGCGAATAGGTGCGGTCGATCTCGAAGTTGAAATCCGCGATCGTCTTGACCACTGCTTCGGGAGGATGCAGCAGGCCCTCGTCCTTGCCGAGGAAGCAGAGCACGTGACGCGGCTTCACGGTCGAAGGCTGCATGGCCGCCCCTTGCCGAATTGACGGTTGCTCATTGGCGAAAGCGCGACTGGCGGCAAAGAAGCCGGCCGCCATCAGGACGTGTCTGCGAGTCGGGTTCATGGTTGCGACGATGTCAGCAAAAAGCCCCCGGGTCGCGAGAGCCGGGGGCCGTATCCTTTCGCAAGCCGGACGGGATCAGCTCTTCGTCATGGTGATGTTGACGCCGCGGATCTCGCCCTTGGAGGAGATCTGCACGGTTTGCTTGGTGCCGTTGGTGCGCAGCGAGAGATTGGCGGCAAAGCCGTTGGCCTCGACGAACACTTCGATCTGGCCGCCGCCGGCGGTGCCCTGGAGATTGCCGAAGATGTTGCGGCTGGACTCGCTCCAATTGCCGGAGATGCGCTCGCCCTGGCTGGTCACGTCGCTGGTGAGGTCGAACTTGTAGCTGTCGGAGGCGCAGTGCAGGGCCTGCTTCAGGTTGAGGCCGCTGCCGGCGACCTTGTAGTCGGCCTTGCAGCGAATGCGCTCGGTGGAGCCGTCGGACAGCGACACCGTGCCGGTGCCGCTCCATGCGCCGTCGAAACCGGCAAACGGGCCGGACGACTGAGCGTGGCCTGCCGAAACCGAGAAGAGCAGCGCCGCCCCGATGCCGGCCGCCTTGATTGCCAGTCCAGATCGCCCAAAGAATGTCATCTCGAATATCCCGTTTTAGAATGACGCCCGCTTGCGCGTGATAACGTCTCGCCACATCGAAAGTTTAGTGCTCCGAGCCAGTGGCAGGTTCAAAGCCTGGCCGCCAGAGATGGCCATTCACGACGCCTCGCGCCAGCCCGGGAGCCGCCGATTTGCGCTGTTTCGGCATGTGTCCGGCGGCAAAGGCGGGATGGAGAGATGCAGCTCTGCAACAGGTCTGCACTAAAACGCCGCAGCCTTGAATTATGACGTAGTATCAATCCCTTACATCTGTCAATCAAGGCCGAGGGAAGACCTGATTTGGTGGGTGCGGCGCCAATTTGGCCGCATTTGCCAGTGCTTGTGCCTTCTCTGAAAGCCGCTATGTCCGCGGCGATTTGCCATCAGAACAAGCCGTTCCGGTCGTCAGCCCAGTGCAGTCCGGGTCCGGTGCGATTCTGCCGCCAGAATGAAGGAATACAATGCGTAAGCTTCTCGTCGCTCTCACCCTGCTGTCGGCTTCCGTTTCGACCGCGGCATTCGCCCAGGCAGGACGCGGCACGGACGCCGAGCAGAAGGCCTGCACCCGCGACGTGCAGAAGTTCTGCCGTCCGGTCATCGACCAGGGCGATTTCACCATCCTGGCCTGCCTCAAGGAGAACCGCTCCAAGATCTCGCAGGCCTGCGACCAGGTCCTGAAGAACCACAACCAGTAAGCTCGGCCACTGGCCCACAAAAGGCGGCCCCGGGGCCGCCTTTTCGTGCCCTTTTCACCAAGGGCAGCCATCGCGAGACAGGATTGGTTTTGCGGCCGTATTCCCCTATATGGGGGCCGCGGCGGATCGCCGGCACGAGCCCGCGAGCGAACAAGCCCTTTCCATCCAGACGATTGTAAGCCAGCCCTCGATGACCTCTGCGAGCGAATTGCGATCCGGCAAGGGAGACCGCGACGAGAATTTTCCCGTCGCGTCCTGGATCATTCATCCGCGTCATCGCGCCCTGATCCTGGCCTATTACAATTTCGTCCGCACCGCCGACGACATCGCCGACCATGCGACGCTCTCGCCCGACCAGAAGCTCGCCTATCTCGACCTGCTCGAGGCGGAACTGCTCGGCAAAGGCGATAGCCAGGCCGAGGCCGTCGCCTTGCGGCGGGCGCTTGCCGAGCGCGGCATGGCGCCGCGCCATGCGCTGGACGTGCTGACCGCGTTCCGCATGGACGTGACCAAGCTGCGTTACGAGACCTGGGACGAGGTCATCCACTATTGCCGCTATTCGGCGATGCCGGTCGGCCGCTTCATGCTCGACGTTCACGGCGAGAGCACCTCGACCTGGGCCGCATCGGATGCGCTCTGCGCAGGCCTGCAGATCAACAACCACCTGCAGGATTGCGGCAAGGATTTCCGCGAGCTCAACCGCGTCTATCTGCCGCGCGATGCGCTGGCGGCACACGGCGCCTCGGTCGAGCAACTCGGGCTGTCGCAGTCGCCGCCGGCGATGCTGGCCTGCCTGCACGGGCTTGCCGCGCGCAACGAAGCGCTGCTCGACGAGGGCAGGTCGCTGGCTGCCGAGATCCGGGACTTTCGTCTCGGCGTCGACGTCGCGGTGATCCAGGCCTACGCCGACCGCATCGTGCGCCTCTTGAAGGTGCGCGATCCCCTGCGCGAGCGGGTGCATCTGAACAAGTTCGAGCTGCTCGTCTTCAGCCTTGCCGGGATGCTCGGTGAGGCCGGCCGCCGCGCGATGGGACGCAAGCCCATGTCCAGACCGGGGACCGCACATGACGCTTGAGGCGACCTCGCCCGGCGCCGATTATGGCTCGACCGCATCCGGCAGCTCCTTCTACGCCGCGATGCGCATCCTGCCGCGCGACCAGCGCGAGGCGATGTTCCAGATCTACAGCTTCTGCCGCCAGGTCGACGACATCGCCGATTCCGACGGCCCGCGCGAGCAGCGGCTCGCCGCGCTGCAAGAATGGCGCAACGACATCGACGCGCTCTATCAGGGCAATCCGCCGCCGCGGCTGAAGGATTACGTCGCCTCGGTGAAGACCTTCGGCCTCAAGCGCGAGGACTTCCTGGCGATCGTCGACGGCATGGAGATGGACGTGCCGCAGGACATCCGCGCGCCCGACATGGCGACGCTGGATCTGTATTGCGATCGCGTCGCCAGCGCGGTGGGACGGCTGTCGGTGCGGGTCTTTGGCCTGCCCGAGGACGACGGCATCCAGCTCGCTTATCATCTGGGCCGCGCGCTTCAGCTCACCAACATCCTGCGCGACATCGACGAGGACGCCGGCCTCGGCCGGCTCTATCTGCCGCGCGAGGCGCTGCTGCATGCCGGTATCACCTCCGATGATCCGAACCGCGTGATCGCCGAGCGCGCGCTGCCGAAGGCCTGCCTGCCGCTGACGCAGCGTGCGAAGGCACATTTCGAGAAGTCGGACGAGATCATGAACCGCAACAAGCGCCGCGTCGTGCGCGCGCCGCGGATCATGTCGAAATATTATCATTCCATTCTGGATCTGCTGATCGCGCGCGGTTTCAACGCGCCGCGGCAGCCGGTGCGCGTGTCGAAGGTCACACGCATCGCGATCCTGCTCCGTTACGCTTTCATCTGATGCAAAAGACAGCTCACATCATCGGTGCCGGGATTTCCGGCCTCTCCGCCGCCGTGCGGCTCGCCAATGCCGGCTTCAAGGTCGCCGTGCACGAGGCCACGCAGCAGCTCGGCGGCCGGTGCCGCTCCTATTTCGACGGCGCCACCAACCTCACCATCGACAACGGCAATCATCTGCTGCTGTCGGGCAACAGCCATGCGCGGGCCTATGCGCGCGCGATCGGCACCGAGGCGGGCCTGGTCGGGCCGGAAAGCGCGCAGTTTCCGTTCGTCGACATCAAGACCGGGCAGCGCTGGCAGATCGATCTCGGCAGCGGCCGGCTGCCGACCTGGGTGCTCGACGAGAGCCGCCGCGTGCCCGACACGGGCCTTGCCGATTACCTCAAGCTGGCGCCGCTGATCTGGGCGTCTGAGGAGACGCTGGTCGGCAAGGCCATTCCGACCGAAGGCGTGCTCTACCAGCGCCTGGTGCAGCCGCTGCTGCTCGCGGCCCTCAACGTCGATCCGCCCGAAGGTTCGGCCGGGCTTGCCGGCGCCATCGTGCGCGAGACGCTCCTGGCCGGCGGGCAGGCCTGCCGGCCGCTGATCGCCCGCGACGGTCTCAGCGCCGTGCTGATCGAGCCCGCGGTGAAGTTTTTGCAGGAACGTGGCCACATTGTTCAGCTCGGCCATGAGCTGCGTTCGTTTGCGAGCAGCAACGGCAAGGCCAGCGCGCTGAATTTCGGCGGCGAGGACGTGATCCAGCTCGGCGAGGGCGATGTCGTGGTGATGGCGGTGCCGCCGCGCGCCGCCGCCAGCCTGCTGCCGGGCCTGAAAACGCCGACCGAGTTCCGCGCCATCGTCAATGCGCATTTCCGCATCACGCCGCCGCCGGGTTCGGCGCCGATCCTCGGCGTGATCGGCGGAATCGTGGAATGGCTGTTCGCGTTCCCGAACCGGCTGTCCGTCACCATCAGCAACAGCGACCGTCTGGTCGACATGCCGCGCGAGGAGCTCGCGCAGACGATCTGGAACGACGTCTGCAAGGCCGGCGGCGTGTCCGGCGAGCTGCCGCCATGGCAGATCGTGCGCGAGCGGCGCGCCACATTTGCGGCGACGCCGGCGCAGAACGCCCTGCGCCCGGGGCCGGTCACCGCGCTGAAAAACCTGTTCCTTGCCGGGGATTGGACTGCTACGGGATTGCCTGCAACCATCGAGGGATCGGTCCGGTCCGGAGATCGCGCCGCCGATCTGGTTCTGGCCGCCAAAGCATCCTGAAAGGCGGCCCTGACGGGCAAACGTCCCGGCCAATTTCGATCCACTATCGGAGCAATCGAGCGAGATGGATTCCGTGAACGCGACCAGCCGCGAAGCCCTGAAGCCGGGGATCTTGCAACCGGGCATCCTGGAATCGAGCATTGCGTCGGCGACGCAGGGCGTCCTCGATTTCCAGCAGGCGGACGGGCATTGGGTGTTCGAGCTCGAGGCCGACTGCACGATTCCGGCGGAATACGTCCTGCTCCGCCACTATCTCGCCGAGCCGGTCGATGCCGTGCTCGAAGCCAAGATCGCCAATTATCTTCGCCGCATCCAGGGCGCCCATGGCGGCTGGCCGCTGGTGCATGACGGCGAGTTCGACATGAGCGCCAGCGTGAAGGCCTACTTCGCGCTGAAGATGATCGGCGATTCCGTCGACGCCCCGCACATGGTGCGTGCGCGCGAGGCGATCCACGCGCGCGGCGGCGCGATTCATAGCAACGTCTTCACCCGTTTCCTGCTTGCGATGTACGGCGTGGTGACCTGGCGCGCGGTGCCGGTGCTGCCGATCGAGATCGTGCTGCTGCCGTTCTGGTCGCCGTTCCACCTCAACAAGATCTCGTACTGGGCGCGCACCACCATGGTGCCGCTGATGGTTCTCGCCGCGCTGAAACCGCTGGCAAGGAATCCGAAGCGCGTCGGCATCGACGAGCTGTTCCTGCAGGATCCGCGCTCGATCGGCATGACCGCCAAGGCGCCGCACCAGAGCATGGCCTGGTTCCTGCTGTTTCGTTCGCTCGACGCCATCCTGCGCGTGATCGAGCCGCTGTTTCCCAAGAGCCTGCGCAAGCGTGCCATCGACGCCGCGCTCGCCTTCACCGAGGAGCGCCTCAACGGCGAGGACGGCATGGGCGCGATCTATCCGCCCATGGCCAACATCGTCATGATGTACGACGCGCTCGGCAAGGACGAGAACTATCCGCCGCGCGCGGTCACGCGGCGGGGCATCGACAAGCTGCTCGTGATCCACGACGACGAGGCCTATTGCCAGCCCTGCGTCTCCCCGGTCTGGGATACGACGCTGACGGCGCATGCGCTGCTGGAGGCCGGCGGCGACAAGGCGGTGCCGGCCGCCAAGCACGGCCTCGACTGGCTGATCCCGAGGCAGGAGCTCGAGCTGAAGGGCGACTGGGCGGTGAAGCGGCCCGACGTGCGCCCGGGCGGCTGGGCCTTCCAGTACAACAACGCGCATTACCCCGACCTCGACGACACCGCCGTGGTGGTGATGTCGATGGACCGCATGCGCCGGGAGCACGGCGCCACCGGCTACGACGCCGCGATTGCCCGGGGCCGGGAGTGGATCGAGGGCATGCAGAGCGACGACGGCGGCTGGGCCGCCTTCGACGTCAACAATCTCGAATATTACCTCAACAACATCCCGTTCTCCGACCATGGCGCGCTGCTCGATCCGCCGACCGAGGACGTCACGGCGCGCTGCATCTCGATGCTGGCCCAGCTCGGCGAGACCGCGGCGACCAGCAAGCACGTGGCCGACGGGGTCGCCTATTTGCGCAAGACCCAGCACCCCGAGGGGTCCTGGTACGGCCGCTGGGGCATGAACTTCATCTATGGAACCTGGTCGGTGCTCTGCGCCCTCAACATGGCCGGCGTCGACCACGGGGATCCCATGATTCGCAAAGCCGCCGCCTGGCTGGCCTCGATCCAGAACGAGGACGGCGGCTGGGGCGAGGACGCCGTCAGCTACCGGCTGGACTACAAGGGCTGGGAAGCCGCCCCCTCGACCGCCTCGCAAACGGCATGGGCCTTGCTTGCCCTCATGGCGGCAGGCGAGGTTGATCACCCGGCCGTCGCCCGCGGGGTGGAGTACCTGATTGCAACACAAAACAAAAAAGGACTGTGGGACGAGCAGCGGTACACCGCCACAGGCTTCCCCCGCGTGTTCTATCTGCGGTATCATGGTTACCCAAAGTTCTTTCCGCTGTGGGCGTTGGCGCGGTATCGGAACTTGCGGAACACCAACAGCAGGGTGGTAGGGGTCGGAATGTGACTTTGGGGACGGGGGACTATTTTACCGTGGGTCAGGCCATCGACCCGCGGCCGATACTGATCGTGACCGGATTGGTGCAGGAGGCCCGCATTGCGGCCGGGCCGGGAATGGCCGTCATCTGTTCATCCAGCAGCCCGACTCAATTGCGGGCGCTTCTGACCGTGGTGGACCCCGAGACGATTCGCGGCGTGATCTCGTTCGGCGTCGCCGGCGGGCTCGACCCGAGCCTGCGCTCCGGCGACGTGGTGCTGGCGACCGAGGTGCTGTCCGGCGACACGCGCTGGGCTGCGGGGCTCTCGCTCGGCGACGACCTGATCGAGCGCCTGACGTCGGGACGCCGCCGCGTCGTGCGCGGCAGCCTCGCCGGCGCCGAGGAAGTGGTCACCAAGCGCGCCTGCAAGGCGGCGCTGCACTCGGAGACGGGCGCTGCCGCGGTCGACATGGAAAGCCACATCGCCGCCGCCTACGCCACTGAGGCCGGGCTGCCCTTTGCCGCGGTTCGCGTCATCAGCGACCCCGCCCACCGCGCGCTGCCGGCGATCGCCCGCGCCGCAATCAAGCCGAACGGCCAGATCGACCTCGCCGCCGTGCTGCGCGGCATCGCGCGCAATCCGGCAACGCTGCACGCCCTGGTCTCGACCGGCATCGACTTCAACCGCGCGCTGCGGAGCCTGCGCGGCTGCCGGGATTATCTGATCGGGACGGAGCTGATCGGCACCGATCTGATCGAGAGCGAGGCGCTGGTGTCGAAGGCGGCCTGAGCGGGTTCGTTCGAGCTGACGAAGCAAAAGGCCCGGTCGCGCGACCGGGCCTTTTTGTTTTGGGCTGCACGGTCGTCGCCACAAATGAGCCGTCCACGCGATGGAGTTCCTTCACGCGCCAAGGGTTGAATTTAAGGTCATTCGCGCGTATCTTACGTTTGTCTTACCTCCGAAGGGTTGGGCGATGGCCGACACGGATAAGCTCACCACTGTCGTTTCCACCAAGGGACAGGTCATCCTGCCCAGCGTCATTCGTAAGGCGCGGGACTGGAAGGCTGGAACGCGGCTGACCGTCGAGGAGACTTCGGAGGGCGTCCTGTTGAAGCCTGCGCCGGCCTTTGCCGCGACGCGGCCACAAGAAGTGTTCGGCGTCTTGGCTTATCGCGGCAAGCCGAAAACTCTCGAAGAGATGGACGCAAGCGTGCTTGCCGAAGCCAGGCGGCGACATGATCGCGATTGATACCAATCTGATCGTCCGCTACCTGACCCGAGATCACGCCACTCAATCCGCGCGTGCCCGCGCCTTGATCGACGGCGAGAGGGTCTTTGCCGCCGTCACGGTGCTTCTCGAAGTCGAATGGGTGCTGCGAAGTGCGTACGGCTATCAGGCCGCGGACGTCGTGCACGCGCTTCGTGCCTTCGCGGGACTTCCGACCGTTATGGTCGAGGACGGCGCGATGGTCGCGGCAGCGCTCGACCTTGCCGAGAGGGGAATGGATTTCGCCGATGCGCTGCATCTGACGAGATCGGGACATTGCGAGGCGTTCGTCACTTTCGATCGCAAACTCGTCAAGGCGGCGAAACAGGCGGGCCATGAGGGGGTGCGCGAAGTAGGGTAATCTCGGTTGACGCGCCGGGGCTGTCCGTCTTGATCGGAGCGATGTTACTATTGTCGTAGTGTCTCACTTCAGTGGCCGGCCAGCGTGAAGCGTCGGGCAAAACACCCTAAACCCAGTCAACCCCTTCCCGCAAAAATATTCCACTTTCCCGAATTTCGGATTTGTGGCATAGAGCGGTCATTCCGGCCCTGCCAGAGGGGCGCTTCGCGATCGTCACGAGATGCGGGTCGGGGTGCGGTGGACGCGGTAGCGCCGGCGCGAGAGGCGGTGACAGGGACGGGCGACCGTTGAGTCATGCGCGACGCGCTACGACACGGCGCGGTCACAGCGGTCTTGTTGATGGTCGGGGGCGCGCACATCGGGCCCCGGATGCTGAGGCAGGGACGTCCGCGGACGGAGAAGTCGTGTGGTCCCGGCGCCCGGGGTTCTGGCGTCAAACCTCGCGGTGATGCGGCGGCCAACCGGCACGCGCATCGATCAGCGGCGAGGCGACGGGGGCAATAGTGCAACGCTCCCCGAGGAGAGCACGAAGGACACCGTTAAAACCATCCGCGCAGGGAAGGCCGGGCGACCGGCAACACCTGTGATCCACACCGTGTGCATTTTTCGTTGTGCACGGATCTGCGGGTGCCGCCGGCGCCCGGCCTTCCCTGCGCCCTCTGGTCTTTCGAGGGCGCGAAACGACAGCAAGCCTCGGGCGAAAGAAGCCGCGGGAATGCGAAGCTGTGCCTGCGAGGAAAGCGCTGATGGCAAGAGCAAGTCGGTGCCACATACGCCGTCATTGCGAGCGCAGCGAAGCAATCCAGATTGTCTCCGCGGAAAGATTCTGGATTGCTTCGCTGCGCTCGCAATGACGTGGAGAGAGCGGCGATACCCTCGCGCTCTCGTGCCCCGGACGCAGCGCAGCGTCTCTTCGACGCTGCGCTGCAGAGCCGGGGCCCATGCCGCAGCGGAGTCCGGCGCGTGCTGGGTCCCGGCTCTGCGCAGCAGCGCAAAGGGCGCTGCAGCGCGTCCGGGACACGGGATCCGGAACCCCAGCCCAAAAGAAAAGGCCCGGTCGCGATCGCGGCCGGGCCTTTTCGTGAGAGCTGCGTGCGTCCGCGCTTACGCCGCCGTCGAAGCCTTCTGTGCGGCCTTTGCCTGCGCGGCCTCGGCTTCGTCCTTGCGGATCTCGGACAGCTTCTTCTGGACCTGCTCCGAGAAGATGTACTGCGCCGGGCGCTGCTTGCTCATGTCGATCTCCGGCGCCATCGGGCCGGAGGTCTTGATGCCGCGCAGCGACACCCACATCGCCTTCAGCGGGTTGTTGAGAGCGGCGGTCGCCGCCGTCGGCTCATAGCCGCAATGGGCCATGCAGTCGGCGCACTTCTCGTAGCGGCCGGTGCCGTAGCTGTCCCAGTCGGTGGTCTCCATCAGCTCCTTGAAGGTCTTGGCGTAGCCTTCACCGAGCAGATAGCAGGGCTTCTGCCAGCCGAAGATGTTGCGCGCGGGCATGCCCCACGGCGTGCACTCGTATTCCTGGTTGCCGGCGAGGAAGTCGAGGAACAGGCCGGAATGCATGAAGTTCCACTTCTTGCCCTTGCCCATCGCGAAGACGTCGCGGAACAGCTTCTTGGTCTTGGTGCGGTTGAGGAAGTGCTCCTGGTCCGGCGCGCGCTCATAGGCATAGCCTGGCGACATCGAGACGCCGACGCCGAGCTCGACGGTGAGGTCGAGGAACTTGGCGATCTCCTCGGCCGGGTGGCCGTCGAAGATGGTAGCGTTGACGTTGACGGTGAAGCCGCGCGCCTTGGCTGCCTTGATCGCGGAGACCGCGCGGTCGAACACGCCCTTCTGCGACACCGCCTTGTCGTGGTGGTCGCGCAGGCCGTCGAGATGCACGGAGAAGAACAGGTAAGGGGAGGGCTCGAACAGATCGAGCTTCTTCTCGAGCAGCAGCGCGTTGGTGCAGAGCGAGACGAACTTCTTGCGGGCGACGAGGCCGCGCACGATCTCGCCGATCTCCTTGTGGATCAGCGGTTCGCCGCCGGGAATCGCGACCATCGGCGCGCCGCATTCGTCGGCGGCGTCCCAGCACTCCTGCGCGGTCATGCGGCGGTTGAGAATCGCATCCGGATAATCGATCTTGCCGCAGCCGACGCAGGCGAGGTTGCAGCGAAACAGCGGCTCCAGCATCAGCACGAGCGGGTAGCGCTTGCGGCCAAGCAGTTTCTGCTTGAGCAAATAGCCGCCGATACGCATTTCCTTGAAGAACGGGATAGCCATTACAAGTTTCTTTCTGGGCTTTTGAATTCGGGTGGGTCAGCTCGCGGCCAGTTGGGCCGGAAGCCGGAATTCGATGTTTTCCTCGCGGCCCGGCAACACCTGGACCTTCACCGGTCCGATCCGCCGCATCGCTTCGATGACGTCATCCACGAGGACCTCGGGCGCCGAAGCGCCGGCCGTGATGCCCACGGTCCTCGCATTCTTCAGCCACTCCGGATCGAGCTCGCTGCCGTCGGCAATCAGATAACTCGCGACGCCGGCCTCGGTGCCGATTTCGCGAAGCCGGTTCGAGTTCGAGCTGTTGGCGGCGCCCACCACCAGGATCACGTCGACCAGCTTGCTCAAGTCCCTTACCGCAGATTGGCGGTTCTGTGTCGCATAGCAGATATCCCGGATATCCGGACCTTGAATATCTGTAAAGCGGGCCTGAAGGGCCGCAATGATGTCCTTGGTGTCGTCGACCGACAGGGTGGTCTGGGTGATGTAGGCCACTGGCGTATCCGCCGGCAGCGTCAGGGCCTTAACCTCTTGAACGCTTTGAACAAGCAGCACGGGGGCGGGAACCTGGCCCATCGTGCCCTCGACCTCGGGGTGCCCGGCATGGCCGATCAGGATCAGCGTGCGGCCCTTGGTGATGTAGCGCTTCCCCTGATTGTGAACTTTCGTGACCAGGGGGCAGGTGGCGTTGAGCACCGGGAGGTCGCGCGCGGCGGCCTCTTCCTCGACGCTGCGGGCGACGCCGTGGGCGCTGAACACCGTGACCGACTTCGGCGGGACCTCGGACAGCTCCTCGACGAAGATTGCCCCTTTGTTCTTCAGGCTTTCGACGACGTGCTTGTTGTGCACGATCTCGTGGCGCACGTAGACGGGTGGGCCGTACTTCTCCAGCGCCCGTTCCACGATCTCGATCGCACGCACCACGCCCGCGCAGAAGCCGCGCGGTTGCGCCAGATAAACTTCCATGGGTTGCCCATCACGCAAGTTGCACCAATCCGCTTCAAAGTCCCCGGCGGCATGCCGATACTGACCAATGAGTTGCAATATCCGCACCATCGGTTCGCGCACGCGGTAGCCGCCCACCCCCATCGGGGCTCCGGCGCATGGAGGCGCAAGACTTTGTGTCAAAAAATCGGCAGCAAGGAAAGGTCAAATGAAACCTCCGGCCCCGTTCGAGTCCCGACGAAGGTATTATAATACGTAAACTCCCCCGAGTGCCAGGCGCGTCGAAAGTGCCCGGTCTTTCGTCACTTTCCCGCCTCAACTCCCCGGCTATACCGGCTGCCCCCGCATGATTTTGCCCGGTCTCCCGCCGTTTACTTCGAACCTCGATGCGGCGAGAACCACCCAAAACAGCAATAGGTTTCGCCTGGGAACTCCGATAAACAGCGGGCGTTTCCGGCAAGCTGTTAACCGCAGAAAGAAAAGAAGTGCTGCAAAGCGTCGTCGTTGCCATCGTCAGGGCCTGCACCCGGTTTGCCTCCCTCGTCGTCGTTATCGGGCTCCTGCTCTCGGTGGGCGCGGGCTATTACGCGTCCCGGCACTTCGCCATCAACACCGACATCAATTCGCTGATTTCTCAGAATCTCGACTGGCGCAAGCGTGACCAGCAATTCGACAAGGCGTTCGACCAGAATGAGCTGATCCTGGCCGTGGTCGAAGCCCGAACGCCCGAGATGGCCCGCGCAGCGTCAGATGCCCTCTATGCCAGGCTGAAGGGCGACAAGACCAACTTCCACTCGATGCAGCAGCTGGGCGGCGGCGAGTTCTTCGAGAAGAACGGCCTGTTGTTCCTGCCGACCGAAGAGGTCGGCAAGATCACCGGCCAGTTCGAAGCCGCCGCGCCCCTGATCGAGATCATGGCCGGCGATCCCTCGATCCGCGGCCTGACCGGTGCGCTGGAGACCGGACTTGCGGGCGTCAAGCGCGGCCAGGTCAAGCTCGACAACACCGAACGGCCCTTCAACCTGATCGCGCAGACGGTTGAGACCGTGCTCAACAAGGGCGATGCGAGCTTCTCCTGGCGCGAGCTCGTCAGCGACGAGCCGCTGAAGGATAGCGACAAACGCGCCTTCATCGAGTTCAAGCCGATCCTCGACTACAACGCATTGGAGCCCGGCAAGGATGCCACCGATGCGATCCGCAAGGCCGCTGCGGATCTGGATTTTCCGGCCAAGTACCAGGCGCGGGTGCGGCTGACCGGACCGGTCCCGATCGCCAACGAGGAATACGCCACCGTCCAGGAAGGCGCCGTCATCAACGGCGTCGGCACGGTTCTCGTCGTGCTGGTCATCCTCTGGCTCGCGCTGCATTCGTCGAAGATCATCTTCGCCGTGTTCGTCAATCTGTTCGTCGGCCTTGCGCTCACGACCGCGGCCGGCCTGATGATGGTCGGATCGTTCAATCTGCTGTCGATCGCGTTCGCGGTGCTGTTCGTCGGTCTCGGCGTCGATTTCGGCATCCAGTACAGCGTCCGCTACCGTTCGGAGCGCTACAAGCACAACGACCTCTCGGGCGCGCTGGTGCTGGCTGCCAAGCGCTCGGCGGTGCCGCTGTCGCTCGCGGCGATGGCGACCGCCGCCGGCTTCCTCTGCTTCATGCCGACCGACTACCAGGGCATCGCGGAGCTCGGTCAGATCGCGGGGGTCGGCATGCTGGTGGCGTTCATCTCGTCGATCACCGTTCTGCCGGCCATGCTGAAGCTGCTGAACCCGCCGGGCGAGAAGGAGCCGGTCGGTTACGCCTTCCTGGCGCCGCTCGACCACTTCCTGGAGAAGCACCGCGTGCTGATCGTCGGCGGCACGCTGCTGCTGGCGCTCGGCGGCCTGCCGCTGCTCTATTTCATGAAGTTCGACTTCAACCCGATGAACCTGCGCAATCCGAAGGCCGAATCGATCGCGACCTTCCTCGATCTGCGCAAGGACCCCAACACCGGCGCCAATGCCATCAACGTGATGGCCACGTCCGAAGAGCAGGCACGACAGATCGAGGCGAAGCTGGAGAAGGTGCCCGAGGTGCTCAGGGTGATGTCGCTCGACAGCTTCGTGCCGCAGGACCAGCCGCCGAAGCTGAAGCTGCTCGCGCAGGGCGCCAAGGTGCTGAACCCCGCGCTCAACCCCGATCAGATCGATGCGGCGCCGTCGGACCAGGAGAACGTCGAGGCGCTGAAATCCTCCGTCGACAATCTGCGCCGGACCGCGGGCGATGCCAAGGGACCGGGTGCGGTCGCCTCGCGCCGTCTGGCGGACGCGCTCGAAAAGCTCGCCAATGGCGACGAGGCCACGCGCAACAAGGCGCAGGACGTGTTCGTCACGCCGATGAAGATCGTGTTCGACCAGCTCAAGAACGCGATGCAGGCCGAGCCCGTCACCCTGAAATCGCTACCGCCCGACCTCGTCAGTGCCTGGAAGAGCAAGGACGGCGTCATCCGCGTCGAGGCGCTGCCCAAGGGCGATCCCAACGACAACGACACGCTGCGCAAGTTTGCTGCGGCGGTGCTCGTTGCCGAGCCGACCGCGATCGGCGGGCCGGTCTCGATCCTGAAATCCGGCGACACCGTGGTGCGGGCGTTCATCCATGCCGGCATCTATGCGCTGCTGGTGATCGGCCTGTTGCTGTGGATCACGCTGCGCCGCTTCGTCGACGTGCTGATGACCTTGGTGCCGCTCCTGGTTGCCGGCGCAGTCACGCTCGAGATCTGCGTCTTGATCGGCCTGCCGCTCAACTTCGCCAACATCGTCGCGTTCCCGCTGCTGCTCGGCGTCGGCGTCGCCTTCAAGATCTATTATGTCGTGGCCTGGCGCTCGGGCAGGACCAACCTGCTCCAGACCAGCCTGACACGCGCGATCTTCTTCAGCGCGCTGACGACGGCGACCGCGTTCGGCAGCCTGTGGCTGTCGAGCCATCCCGGCACGTCCAGCATGGGCAAGCTGCTGGCGCTTTCGCTGGTGACGACGCTCGCGGCCGTGCTGCTGTTCCAGCCGGCCCTAATGGGCAAACCCCGCAATCTCAGGGAGTAAGCAGATGTCGCCGACCGGATCGGTGGCGCTCTTCTGACCCGGTTTGGCGGCGCCGGCGGGCTTCGGGGCCGCGGGCGCAGGCGCTGGCGCGGCGGCAACCGTCGTACCTGCGGCTTTCGGCGCCGCGCCGGTGGGCTTCGGCGCGCCCTTGGCCATGGCATTGGCGGTGCTCGAGGGGATCGGCGGGCCAACCCGGGTCCAGGTCTCGCCTCCGCACAGGAAGCCCATCACGCAGCCCTTGATTTCGAGCTGGTCGGTGCCGACAGGCGTGATGGTCGCGCTGTAGATCTGGCCGTCCTGGGCGTTATAGACCTGTCCCTCCCACTGATCGGCGCCCGCCTTCTTCTTCATGTCGATCAGCGTCACCATCCCCAGCGTCGGCCTGTTCTTTTTCGAGACATCAGGATTGTTCTCGTCGCGCCCGCCGGGCTTCTTTTCCCAGGCCACGGCGCCCCACATGCTGCCATTGCATTGGGCGACGCGGATGTTGGCGACGCCGTCGGCGACCCGCCAGTCGCCGGTGGGATCGGCGGCGAGCGCCGGAGTCAGGCAGGTGTAACCGCCAGCCAGTATAAGACCGGTGTAAAGGGCTAAACGCATGGTAGTTCCTCGGCAGTGCAACATGGTTTAAAGCTGTGCTTGGAAAGTGGTCCGAAAAAGGGCAAAAGGCCGCACAGACCGATTTCAGCAACGGTCCCTTTTCAGTTGACGAGCCGGCCCTCAACCGAAGTATGTAACGGATGCACAGCCCAAATCCAGACATGTCTCAGCTATTCGCGGACCGTCAGGCCCAGCGCAGCACCCTGCATAATCGGTATCTGAACGAGCAGTTCGTTCGGGTCCTCAAGACCATCGGCTACGACGTCGGCTTCCAGAAGGGGCAGGGGCAGTATCTCTACGACCGCGACGGCGCCCGCTATCTCGACCTGTTGTCCGGCTTCGGCGTGTTTGCGATCGGGCGCAATCATCCGGTCATGCGCGAGGCGCTCAAGAGCGTGCTCGATGCCGACCTGCCCAACCTGGTCCAGTTCGACGTCTCGACGCTGGCCGGCGTGCTGGCCGAGCGGCTGCTGAAATACGTCCCGTATCTCGACAAAGCGTTCTTCGCCAATTCCGGCGCCGAATGCGTCGAAGCCGCGATCAAATTCGCGCGTGGCGCGACTGGGCGTCCCGGCATCGTCTATTGCGCCCACGGCTATCACGGCCTGACCTATGGCGCGCTGTCGCTCACCGGCGATTCGAATTTCCGCACCGGCTTCGAGCCGCTGCTGCCCGGTTGCACCCCGATCCCATTCAACGATCTGGCGGCGCTGGAAAAGGCGCTGGCCTCACGTGAGGTCGCAGCTTTCGTCGTCGAGCCGATCCAGGGCAAGGGCGTCAACATGCCCACCGACGAGTTCCTGCCCGGCGCGGCGGCACTCTGCAAGAAATACGGCACGCTGTTCGTCGCCGACGAGATCCAGACCGGCATGGGCCGCACCGGCCGCTTCCTCGCGGTCGAGCACTGGAACGTCGAGCCCGACATGGTGCTGCTGTCGAAATCGCTGTCGGGCGGCCACGTGCCGGTCGGCGCGGTGCTGACGCGCAAGGCCATCTTCGACAAGATCTTCAACCAGATGGACCGCGCCGTGGTGCACGGCTCCACCTTCTCCAAGAACGACCTCGCGATGGCCGCCGGTATCGCCACGCTCGATGTCATGGAATCCGAGAAGCTGATCGAGTCCGCCGCCAAGCGCGGCGCCGAGCTGCGCCTCGCGCTGACGCGCATGGTGCCGGGCTACGAGCTGATGAAGGAAGTCCGCGGCAAGGGCCTGATGATCGGCGTCGAGTTCGGTCCGCCGAAATCGCTGCGCCTGCGCGCCTCCTGGAACGTGCTGGAGACCGCCAACAAGGGTCTGTTCTGCCAGCTCATCACCGTGCCGCTGTTCAAGGACCACAAGATCCTCACCCAGGTCGCCGGCCACGGCAGCCACACCATCAAGCTGCTGCCGCCGCTCACCATCACCGAGGAAGACTGCAGCTGGATCGAAAAGTCGTTCGACGACGTCATCGCCGGCAGCCACAAGGTCCCCGGCGCGATCTGGTCGCTCGGCAAGACGCTGGTGGACAACGCGGTGAGAAGGTCGGCCTGAGGCCGATCGCTCAGGCCGCCTTGGGCTTGTTCACCGTCTCGATGCGGTCGAGCGCCTTGCCGAGATCACGTCTGGCGATCTGGATGTCGTAATCGTTCTGAAGATTGAGCCAAAGCTCGGCCGTCGTGCCAAGCGCCTTGGCGAGCCGAAGTGCAGTGTCGGCGGTGACGCCGGTCTGCTCACTCGCAATCCGCTCAATACGAGTGCGCGGCAGGCCGCATGTCCGCGCAAGCGCGCCGGCCGACATATTCAGAGGGATCAGAAATTCTTCACGCAGAACTTCGCCAGGATGCATGGGGTTGAGTTTCATGGGTTTGAGTTTCTTGGCCATCGTCGCGCGCTCCTAGTGATAGTCCACGATCTCGACCTCAGCGGGGCCCTGTGCCGTCCAGACGAGGCAAACTCGGAACTGGTCGTTGATCCTAATCGAATTGCTGTCCCTTGCGATCAGCGGTCAGGGCCTCGAGGCGGTTACCCGGCGGCGCCCTTAAGTCGGCGAGTTCACCTGCGGCGTGAAGATAGCGCAATTTCCGACGTGCAACCTTCACCAGGTCGGCCGGAAAGCTTTGGGACTCTCGCCGTTAAAGACCGCTTCAATCGTTTTGTCCCGAAACGTCACTGTCTGATGCGTGAGGAAAGAGATGGTATCGATCTCTGATACGTTCCCGTAACCCCCTGCGCCCGGGCACGAGACCTATTTCGCGAACTCCCGCACGGCTGCGGCCACGGCCGCCGGCACTTCTTGAGCCACGCAATGTCCGGCGCCCTCGAAGACTTGCGTGCTGGCCCGCGGAATCAGCGACAGCGCCCGCCGCGCCATCTCCCAGTAGATCGGTCCCGACTTCGCAGCGGTCGTGACGCGCACCGGGCAGTCGATCTCGGCGAGTAAGCCAAACGGATTGCCGCGGGCATCGCCAACGTAAACCTGCTCCATCGCTTCGTAGATCGGATGCAGAATTGCGGACTCGATCTCGGGCGTGCAGCAGAGTCGCACCCGGCCATGATCGAGCGGCACGAAGCCGTCGCGCACATAGGCGCGGAGCGAGGTCTCGGTCCAGTCCGCAAACGCCGGCGCCGCGCGGTAGCGCTCGAACACGGCGTCGGCGCTGTCGAATTCGGCGCGCCGGCGCAGCGTGCCTTGCAGGCGGACGACGGATTCGTCGTTCAACCCTCCCGAACGGGCCGTACGGGGGTCCATGACGGTCGGCTCCATCACGAACAGGCGCGCGAAACGTCCTGGCAGCAGTCTCGCCGCGAGCAGAAGATCGGTCGCGCCCGCGCTGTGGCCGATGCCGTAGACGTTGCGCAGCTCGAGTGCATCCATCACCTGGCGGACGTCATCGGCATAATCGAGGAAATGATAGGCCACGGGCTTGTGGCTGGCACCATGGCCACGACGGTCCAGCGCATAGACGGTGTAGGTCGATGCAAGCTCGCACGCGACCTCGTCCCAGACGGCGGCGACGAAGCCGGTGCCGTGCACGAGCAGGGCGGGCGGCTTGCCCCGCTCGCCCCATTGCAACAGGGCGAGCTCTGCGCCGGCCGGGCCGATGGAAAAGCGCTGCGGGGTGATCATGTGGACGCTACTTGGCATCCTCCAAGATCATCGTCGCACCCTTCTCCGCGATCATCGCCGTCGGCGTGTTGGTGTTGCCGGAGGTGATGGTCGGCATGATCGAGGCATCGACGATGCGCAGGCCTGCGAGTCCGTAGAAGCGCAGGCGCTCGTCGACGACCGCCATGGGATCGCTGACCGCCCCCATCTTTGCCGTGCCGACGGGATGGAAAATGGTGGTGCCGATATCGCCGGCGGCTTTCGCCAGCGAGGCGTCGTCGTCACCGACGGTGGGGCCGGGCAAATATTCGCTCGGGCGATATTTGGCGAGCGCCTTCTGCTGCATCAGGCGGCGCGTGGTGCGGATGGCGTCGGCGGCGACCTGGCGGTCGTCGCCGGTCGACAGATAATTCGGCGCGATGATGGGCTTCTCGTCCGGGCTCGCCGAGCGCAGCCGCACGGTGCCGCGCGAGGTCGGCTGGAGATTGCAGGCGCTCACGGTGATGGCGGGGAAGCGGTGCAGGGGATCGCCGAACTTGTCGAGCGACAGCGGCTGCACGTGGAACTGGATGTTGGCGCGGGCGCGCGTCGCATCGGAGCGGGTGAAGATACCGAGCTGCGAGGGCGCCATGGTCAGGGGACCGCGGCGGCGGAAGGCGTAGTCGAGGCCCATCAACCCGCGGCGGAACAGATTGTAATAGGTCTCGTTCAGCGTGCGCACGCCCTCGACCTTGTAGATCGCACGCTGCTGCAGGTGATCTTGAAGATTGCGACCCACCCCGGGCCTGTCCATGACGATGTCGACGCCGAGTGGCGACAGCCAGTCGGCGGGCCCGATGCCGGAGCGATGCAGCACCTGCACCGACCCGATCGAGCCGGCCGAGAGGATCACCTCGCGTTTCGCGCGCGCCTCGATCATCTCGCCGTTCTGGATGAAGCGCACGCCGACGGCGTGGCCTTGCTCGATGATCAGGCGGTCGACCAGCACATGCTTCTCGAGCCGCAGGTTCGCCCGCCTCAGGGCCGGCTTGAGGAAGCCGCGCGCCGAGGACCAGCGCCGGCCGCGCTTCTGGTTGACGTGGAAATAGCTGGTGCCTTCGTTGTCGCCGGTGTTGAAATCCGGGATGCGCTTGATGCCCATCTCCTCGGCGGCGTCGCCGACCGCATCGAGAATGTCCCATGACAGCCGCGGCGCTTCGATGCGCCAGCCGCCGCCGGCGCCGTGATGCTCGTTCGCGCCCAGGAAATGATCTTCGAGCTTCCTGAACAGCGGCAGCACGTCGTCGTAGCCCCAGCCGGTCATGCCGAGTTGGCGCCAGTGATCGTAATCGGCAGCCTGTCCGCGCATCGAGATCATGGCGTTGATCGCCGAGCAGCCGCCGATCACCTTGCCGCGGGGATAGGCGAGCGCGCGGCCGTTCAGCCCGGGCTCGGCCTCGGTCTTGAACATCCAGTCCGAGCGCGGATTGCCGATCGCGAAGAGATAGCCGACCGGGATATGGAACCAGATCCAGTTGTCGTCGCCACCGGCTTCGAGGATGAGGACGCGGTTCTTGGGCTCGGCCGAGAGCCGGTTGGCGACGATGCAGCCGGCGGTGCCGGCCCCGACGACAATGTAGTCAAACTCACCTTCGAGCCGCCTTGGCATTCTGCTTCCACCCAAACAAGCGTCACGCCGGGCTGGTCCCGGACATCCACGCGCTTTCTGTCCTAATAGTCGGACGTGGATGGCCAAGACAAGCTCAAGACAAGCTCAAGACAAGCTCAGACAAGTTGGAGACGAGCCGGCCGCAAGCCCGGCCATGACGAGAGGACAGGGCTACCCTCGATCTGCGGGAGTTAGCTGGACCGACGCTTGCATGGTAGATAGTCCTGTATTTCAACAAAGCTCGAGACCTCCATGCCCATCGTCAACCGCGTCGCCGACCTCCAATCCGAAATTCAGGCCTGGCGCCGGGACATCCACCAGCATCCCGAGCTGCTGTACGACGTTCATCGCACCGCAGCATTCGTGGCGGACCGGTTGCGCGAGTTCGGTTGCGATGAGGTCGTGACCGGCCTCGGCCAGACCGGCGTCGTCGGCGTCATCAAGGGCAGCAAGCCGGCCGGCGAAGGTCTCAAGGTGATCGGCATGCGTGCCGACATGGACGCGCTGCCCGTCGACGAGCAGACCAACCTGCCTTACGCCTCCAGGATCCCGGGCAAGATGCACGCCTGCGGCCATGACGGTCACACCGCGATGCTGCTCGGAGCAGCCCGCTACCTCGCCGAGACCCGCAATTTCGCCGGCGATGCCGTGGTGATCTTCCAGCCGGCGGAGGAGGGCGGCGCTGGCGGCGCGGCCATGGTCAAGGACGGCCTGATGGAGCGCTTCGGCATCGAGCAGGTCTACGGCATGCACAACGGCCCGGGCATCCCGGTCGGCTCGTTCGCGATCCGGCCTGGACCGATCATGGCGGCGACCGACGAGGTCGACATCATGATCGAGGGCGTCGGCGGCCACGCCGCGCGTCCGCACAAATGCGTCGATTCCGTGCTGGTTGGCGCCCAGGTGATCACGGCGCTGCAATCGATCGTCGCGCGCAGCGTCGATCCCCTGGAATCGGCCGTGATCTCGATCTGCGAATTCCACGCCGGCAACGCCCGCAACGTCATTCCGCAGACCGCGACTCTGCGGGGCACCATCCGCACACTCTCGCCCGAGGTGCGCAAGCTGGTCGAGAAGCGCGTGCACGAGGTGGTGGCTGGCGTTGCGCAGATCACCGGCGCCAAGATCGACCTGCATTACAAGCGCAACTACCCCGTCGTGAACAACCACGCCGCCGAGACCGAGGTGGCGCGTCGCATCGCCAAGCAGGTTGCGGGCGAAGCCAATGTGCACGAGATGCCGCCGCTGATGGGCGGGGAGGATTTCGCCTATATGCTGGAAGCGCGGCCCGGCGCCTTCATCTTCTGCGGCAACGGCGACAGCGCCGGGCTGCATCACCCCGCTTACAATTTCAACGACGAGGCGATCGTCTACGGCACGTCCTATTGGGTGAAGCTGGTCGAGGAACAGCTGGCGGCGTCGTAGTTCACGCGGCGCGCGCCGCCTTCTTCTGCAGGCTCGCGGCGATCCTCAGGTCCTCGACAAAGCGCCGATATTCCAGCGCTTTGGCTTCCGGATCTGGCAGCCGCAGCAGATAGGACGGATGCACCGTCACCAGCGCTTTTCGCCCCTCGGGAAGCTCGATGAGGCGGCCGCGGGTCTTGCCGATCGGGGTGATCTTGCCGAACACGCTTTGCGCGGCGGTTGCGCCCATCGCCACGATCAGATCGGGCTGGATCGCCGCAACTTCGCGCTCGTACCATTGCCGGCAGGCGCGGATCTCCGGCGTGTTCGGCTTCTGGTGCAGGCGGATCTTGCCGCGCGGCACGAATTTGAAGTGCTTGACCGCGTTGGTGACATAGACCTTCTTGCGGTCGACGCCGGCCTCCTCCAGCGCACGGTCCAGCATCTGGCCGGCCGGGCCGACGAAGGGATGGCCGGCGAGGTCTTCCTTGTCGCCGGGCTGCTCGCCGACCAGCATGATGTTGGCGGACTTCGGGCCTTCGCCGAACACGGTCTGGGTTGCGTCCTTGTAGAGATGGCAGGCGCGGCAATGCGCGGCTTCCTCGCGAAGCGCTTCGAGATCGTCGGCAGCGGACTTGCGTTTCATCGGAGCCTCCGGCCGCTTCTGGGGCTTGTGCGGATCGGTTGCGGCATTGGCGATCATAGCACCGGTCATGCGCTCGGCGTCCTCGATCAGGGGCTTAATGATCGAAGCCTCGGGCAGGTTCCTCCAGTATTTCTTCGGCATCTCGGCCTGCATTGCCTTCACCTTGAGCCGGGCCGGATTGAAGATGCTGGCGTAGTAGCGCCGCCAGGTTTCCTCGAGCCGGTCTTCGCCCGGCGCCTCGCTCTTGCTGACGCCCGGCGTGAACGAAAGCGAATGGCCATTCCAATGCGCGCAGAGGTCGGGAGTCAGGATCGACCAGGGCATGTCGGCAAAGCGTTTTGCGAAGAACGGCGCGGCGAGCTCGACGATGTGATGCTCCGGCTCGAACCAGGCAACGTAATGCGCCTCGCGTTCCCTGCCGATCTCGCGGAAGCGCACGAAGGCATGCATCTTATGCTCGTCGCGATGGACCGCTCTCGCCATGGCGGTGACGTGCGCAACGTCAGGATCGGTCGCGACATCGATGAGATCGTGATTGTCCTTCAGCCGAAACAGCAGCCGATAGAGGATGGCAAAGCGCTGGGGATCGCGGTGCAGGATCGCTGCTTTGGCGAGTTCGATGAATTTGCCTGACACGTTGAAGGTGCCGTCGTTCACCTCGAGGATCGGTGATGGCGCGGGCGGTGCGAACAAGTCCGCTTCGCCGCCTTGCACGGTCCAGGTGACATCGCTGGGCGGCACGTGGTGAAGCACGAGGCTGCGCGCGGCTTTGCGCCAGCCGTCGAAATCGGTTTCGGTGTCGAGGATGATGTATTGCATCAGAAGCCAAACCCCAGTTGCGTTGCCTTCGGTTTGAACCGTTCGATCAGCCGCGCGTCGTCGAGACGATGTGGTGACGGCCGGTGATCGCTGAGGACGATGAACGGCATCGCCTTGTTGCGGGGCACATGCAGCCGCGCGAGATCGGCGAGGCGGATCGTGGTGGTGCGCCGTGCCGCGATGATGCGTTCGACCGCTTTGGTGCCGAATCCCGGCACGCGCAGCAGCTCCTCGCGGCTGGCACGGTTGACGTCGAGCGGAAAGCGGTCGCGGTGACGCAGCGCCCAGGCGAGCTTTGGATCGATCTCGAGCGGCAGCATCGCGCTGTCGTCGACGATCTCGCCGACATCGAAGCCGTAGAACCGCATCAGCCAGTCGGCCTGGTAGAGCCGGTGCTCGCGCAGCAAGGGCGGCTGCACCAATGGCAAGGCGCGGCTGGCGTCCGGGATCGGGCTGAAGGCGGAATAGTAGACCCGCCTCAACTTGTATGAGCCGTAGAGATTTGAACTGGTGTGGAGAATGGTGTGGTCGGAGGCGCTGTCGGCGCCGACGATCATCTGGGTGCTCTGGCCGGCCGGCGCGAAGCGCTGCGGCTTGGCCTTCGTTCTCGTTGCGCGGTTCTCCTCGGCCTCGTCGAGCTTCAGCCGCAGCCGGCCCATGGTGCGGCGGATCGCGCGCACGTCTTTCTCGGGCGCGAATTGCTGCAGGCTGGTTTCCTGCGGCATCTCGATGTTGATGGAGAGGCGGTCGGCATATTTGCCGGCTTCCGCGATCAGCGTATCGTCGGCCTCCGGAATGGTCTTGAGGTGAATGTAGCCGCGGAAGTGATGCTCCTCGCGCAGCTTTCGCGCGACACCCACCACCTGCTCCATGGTGTAGTCGGGGCTGCGGATGATGCCGGAGGAGAGGAACAGGCCCTCGATGTAATTGCGTCGGTAGAAGTCGAGCGTCAGCTTGACCACCTCCTCGATCGTGAAGCGGGCGCGCGGCACGTTGGAGGAGGCACGGTTGACGCAATAAAGGCAATCGTAATTGCAGGCGTTGGTCAGCAGCACCTTGAGCAGGGAGATGCAGCGTCCGTCCGGCGCATAGGAATGGCAGATGCCCATGCCGGGCGCGGTCGAGCCCATGCCCTTGCCGTCGCTGGAATCCCG
Organism: Bradyrhizobium sp. WBOS08; assembly: GCF_024585125.1. Lineage (NCBI taxonomy): Bacteria > Pseudomonadati > Pseudomonadota > Alphaproteobacteria > Hyphomicrobiales > Nitrobacteraceae > Bradyrhizobium > Bradyrhizobium sp. WBOS08. Next base: position 4,762,030 of record NZ_CP028988.1, read on the forward strand.
CTTCTCGGTGCCGCTGGAGGCGCAGGACGCGTCGTACTTGGCGGCATCGGCCAGGATCTCCAGCTTACGTTGCACGTCCATGTCTAAATCCCATTGATTCCGCTGATGAATCCGAAAGCGCGGCAATTCGATTGACTCTCCGCGCGCCGTTAGCTTTATATTAGAACATATCATGAACAAATGAGCCAGCTGCTGGTTCTTCTTTTGAAGGCCACGGCACCAATTCCTGAAGGAGCGGCGAGCATGAGCGGCGCACGTATGAGCGCGCTTGCGATCTTGCGCGGCCAGATCGAGCGCATCGAGACGGCGGAGATCGTGCATCAGCACGATCGGGTGGCGCTCGGCCACAGCGGGATCGACGACGCGCTGAAGGGCGGCCTCGCGCGTGCGGCGATCCACGAGGTGTTTTGCGAGGGGCGCCAGGGCGTGGCCGCGACGGGTTTTGTCATGGGGCTTGCGGGGCGCGTGACGGCACGCAAGCCGCTGCTGTGGGTGCGGCAGGATTTTTCGGAAGTGGAAACCGGTGCGCTGTCGATGAGCGGGCTCAAAGAGCTCGGCCTCGATCCGCGCCGCGTGGTGATGGTCCGCGCCGCCGATGTCGAGAGCGCGCTGCGAATCTCGGCCGATGCGCTTGCCTGCGACGCGCTGGGCGCCGTCGTGCTCGAGCTCTGGGGCGAGACCAGGCAGTTCGATCTGGTGGCGAGCCGCAAGCTGACGCTGGCCGCGCAAGGCTCCGGCGTCACCGGCCTGATGCTGCGCATGGCCGCGCAGCCGCTGCCTTCCACCGCGGAGACGCGATGGATGCTGCGCGCGGCGCATTCGCCGCCGGGACCTGTGTGGAACGTTTGGGGCGCGCCGCGCTTCGATGCCGAGCTTTTGCGCAATCGTCATGGCCCCTGCGGCCGGTGGATCATGGAATGGAATTGTGATGAGTGCAAGTTCAGTGAGCCGTCGACGTATTCTCAGCCTGTGGCTGCCGCGCCTGCCCATCGACCGGATTCAGCGGTTTCTTGGCAGCGCCGGACTGGGTGAATCCACGCATCCGAGCATCGTCGTCATCAAGGACAACAATGCGCTGGTGATCCATGCGCTGGACGAGACCGCCGAGCGCCTCGGCCTGTACATCGGCCAACCCTTGGCCAATGCACGGGCGATGTGTCCGGACTTGAAAGTGTTCGACGCCGATGTCGCGGCCGATGCCAAGACGCTCAGCGATATCGCCGATTGGTGCGACCGCTTCACGCCGCTGGTGGCGCTCGATCCGCCGCACGGGCTGTTCCTCGACATCACCGGCTGCGCGCATCTGTTCGGCGGCGAGGCTGCGCTGTTCACGACGCTGGTTCGTGCGCTCGGGCGGCAGGGCTTTGCCGTCGGTGCGGCGATCGCCGGCACGTCGGTCTGCGCGCGTACGCTGACGCGGCAGGCATCCGGCAGCATCGTCGCCGATGGCGGCGAGGCGGCGGCGATCGAGCGGTTTCCGGTGTCCGCGCTCGGTGCGGGCGAGGCCATCACCACGGGCCTGCGCCGCGCCGGCTTGAAGACCATCGGCGACGTCGCCTCGCGCACACGAAGCGAGATCACGGCGCGGTTCGGCGCCCGGTTCTCCACGCTGCTCGCGCATGCGCTGGGGCAGGGCGATGCGCCGATCAGCCCGCGCAAGCCGTTGCCCGATTACATCGTCGAGAAGCGCTTCGCCGAGCCGATCGCAACCGACACCATGATCGCGATGACGCTGTCGCGCCTGGCCGACACGCTGATCGCCTCCATGGAGAAGCAGGGCAAAGGCGCGCACCGGCTGGAGGCCGCCTTCTTCCGCACCGACGGCGTGGTGCGCGTGATCATGGTCGAGACCGGACGTCCCGTGACGAAAAGCGCGGTGATCGACCGCCTGTTCCGCGAGCGTCTCGATGCGCTCGCCGATCCGCTCGATCCCGGCTTCGGCTTCGACATGGTGCGCCTGTCGGCGAGCCGCACCGAGATCGTGGTGCAGGAGCAGCGCGATCTCGACGCCCATGTCCACGACAATGACGAGCTCGCCGCGCTGATCGATCGCATCGCCGCGCGCATCGGAGGAAAACGCGTCGTCGTGCACCTGCCTGAGGATACCCATATTCCCGAATGTGCAGTGATGGCCGCCCCGGCGCAGCATCATCTTGCTGCCGCCATGCAGGCCGAATGGCCCGCGCGGATCGAGAGCGAGCCGCCGCTGCGTCCCTTAAGGCTGTTCGACAAGCCGGAGCCGATCAAGGTGCCGTTCGCGGCCGTGCCGGATGGTCCGCCGCATCAATTCACCTGGCGCCGCGCGCTGCATGCCGTGGTGCGGGTGGAGGGGCCCGAGCGCATCGCGATGGAATGGTGGCGGCAGGACGGCAAGCAGCTGACGCGGGATTATTTCCGCATCGAGGATGCCGAGGGACTGCGCTTCTGGATATTTCGCGACGGTCTTTACGAGGGGGAAGTGTTCGATGGCGAGGGCAAGCCCACCTCGCCCGGCTGGTATGTGCACGGTCTCTTCGCATGAATATGTCCGCTTATGCCGAGATCGGCATCACCACCAACTTCTCCTTCCTGCGCGGCGGCTCGGATCCGCGCGCCTATGTGCATCAGGCCAGCGCGCTCGGCATTCCCGCGATCGGCATCGCCGATCACAACACGCTGGCCGGCGTGGTGCGGGCCTACAAGGAACTCGACAATGACAAGGTGCTGCGCAAGCCGAAGCTGCTGATCGGCGCGCGCATCGTTTTCATCGACGGCACGCCCGACATCTTGGTCTATCCGCGCGACCGCGCCGCCTATGGCCGGCTGTGCCAGCTCCTGACCCGGGGCAAGCGCGGTGACGACATCACGCGGATCGAGAAGGGCGAGTGCCGTCTCAGCCTCGCCGATCTCGTGGAATTTTCCGAAGGCCAACTGCTCATTCTGACGCTGCCGCATCGCTTCGACCCGGCCCAGGCGCTGGACGTTCTGGCGCAGCTGAAGACGGGCCCCGCCGAAGGCGTGTGGCTGGCGGCGAGCCTGGTCTATCGCGGCGACGACCGCCGCCGGCTGGCGCGGCTCGATGATCTCGCGATGAAGGCGAAGGTGCCGCTGCTCGCGACCAACGAGGTGCTGTATCACGATCCCGGCCGCCGTCCGCTGCAGGATGTGCTGACCTGTATCCGGGAAAAGACCACGATCGAGGCTGTGGGGCGGAAGCTGGAAGCCAATGCCGAACGGTTCCTGAAGACACCGCGCGAGATGGCGCGTCTGTTCCGCGATTTCCCCGATGCGATCGCGGAGACCATGCGGTTTGCGGACGCCATCGAGTTTTCCCTCGATCAGCTCAAATACCAATATCCTGACGAGCCGGTGCCGCCGGGCAAGACCGCACAGGGGCATCTGGAGGATCTGACCTGGGCGGGTGTCGAGAAGTATTTCGACGGCCAGATCGACGGCAAGCTGCGGGCGACGCTCAACAAAGAGCTCGCGCTGATCGCCGAGTTGAAATACGCGCATTATTTCCTCACCGTTCATGACATCGTGCACTATGCGCGCAGCCAGAACATCCTGTGCCAGGGGCGGGGATCGGCGGCGAATTCGGCCGTGTGCTACGTGCTCGGCATCACCTCGGTCGATCCGACCAAGGTCGATCTGTTGTTCGAACGCTTCATCTCCAAGGAGCGGCTGGAGCCGCCTGACATCGACGTCGATTTCGAGCATTCGCGGCGCGAGGAGGTGATGCAATATGTCTATCGCCGCTACGGTCGCCACCGCGCCGCGATCATCGCGACCGTGATCCATTACCGCCCGCGCAGCGCCATTCGCGACGTCGGCAAGGCGCTGGGCCTGACCGAGGACGTCACCGCCGCGCTCGCCGACACCGTCTGGGGCAGCTGGGGCAAGGGCCTCAACGAGATGCAGGTCCGGCAGGCCGGGTTAGATCCGCAAAATCCCATGATCAACCTCGCGGTCGAGCTCGCAACCGAGCTGATCGAATTCCCGCGCCATCTCTCCCAGCATGTCGGCGGCTATGTGCTGACCCAGGATCGGCTCGACACCTATGTGCCGATCGGCAACGCCGCCATGGACGACCGCACCTTCATCGAATGGGACAAGGACGACGTCGATGCGTTGAGCATGATGAAGGTCGACGTGCTCGCGTTGGGCATGCTGACCTGCATCAGGAAGTGTTTCGACCTGATCGACCAGCACAAGGGCGAGCGTTTCGTGCTGGCGAGCGTTCCGCAGGACGACCCCAGGGTTTACGACATGCTGTGCGCCGGGGAGTCGCTCGGCGTGTTCCAGGTCGAGAGCCGCGCCCAGATGAACATGCTGCCGCGCCTGAAGCCGCGGACCTTCTACGATCTCGTCATCGAGGTCGCGATCGTGCGGCCGGGTCCGATCCAGGGCGACATGGTGCATCCTTACTTGCGGCGGCGGAACGGGCTGGAGAAGGTGAGCTATCCCTCGCCGTCGCCGGAGCACGGCGACAGGGACGAGCTCTACAAGGTGCTGCACAAGACGCTTGGCGTGCCTCTGTTCCAGGAGCAGGCGATGCGGATCGCGATTGAAGCGGCGCATTTCAGCTCCGAGGAAGCCAATGGCCTGCGCCGCTCGATGGCGACCTTCCGCAATGTCGGCACCATCGGCCAATACGAGGAAAAGCTGATCGGCAACATGGTCGCCCGCGGCTACGATCCCAACTTCGCCAGAAGCTGCTTCGACCAGATCAAGGGGTTCGGCTCCTACGGTTTCCCGGAGAGCCACGCCGCGAGCTTTGCGCAGCTCGTCTACATCTCGTCATGGCTGAAGCATTATCACCCCGACGCGTTCTGCTGCGGCTTGTTGAACTCGCAGCCGATGGGGTTTTATGCCCCGGCGCAAATCGTCGGCGATGCCCGCAAGAACGGCGTCGAGGTCCGCGACATCGACGTGTCCTACAGCTTTGCGCAAAACACGCTGGAGCAGGGGAGCGGCAAATACTGTGCCGTCCGCCTTGGCTTCCGCCAGATCGATGGATTCCACTGGCTGGATGAAGACGAGGAGCGGCTGAAGCGCTCACAGTCGTCATTCCGGGGCGACGCGTCAGCGTCGAGCCCGGAATCCATAGCCCCGATCGGGAGTATGGATTCCGGGCTCGCGCCAAGAGGCGCGCCCCGGAATGACAACATGGAAAGAGTGCTCGACTGGGCCGACCGCATCGTCGCCGCCCGCAACCGCCGTCCCTTCACCTCGCTCGAGGACTTTGCCCGCGACACCGGTCTGCCCAAGCGGGCGCTGATCCTGCTGGCGGATGCCGACGCGTTCCGCTCGCTCGGGCTCGACCGTCGCGAGGCGCTGTGGCAGGTGCGACGGCTGCCCGACGACGTGCCGCTGCCGCTGTTCGAGGCGGCCACCGCGCGCGAGCAGCCGGACGAGCATGCCAAGCCGCTGCCGCTGATGCCGCGCGCCGAGCAGGTGGTCGCGGACTACCAGACCATCCGCCTGTCGCTGAAGGGCCATCCGATGGAGTTCTTGCGCGAGATGTTTACGCGCGAGCGCATCGTCGCCTGCAAGGAGATCAATCATGAGAACGAGCGGCGCCGCGTCCGCTGCGCCGGCGTGGTGTTGGTGCGGCAGCGGCCGGGCAGCGCCAGCGGCGTCGTGTTCATGACGCTGGAGGACGAAACCGGCATCGCCAATGTCGTGGTCTGGCCCAAGATCATGGAGCAGTACCGGAAGGAAGTGATGGGCGCGCGGCTTATCGAGGTCCAGGGCTATATCCAGAGCAGCCCCGAAAAGGTGACGCATCTCATCGCCCAGCGCATGATCGACCGCTCGCACGATCTGGTCGGCCTCGCCAACGACGCGCTGAGCCGCCAGCACCCGGTGCCGGCAGGCGCCACATTGGTCGAGCCGCTCAACGAAGACCCTCGCGCGCTCGCGGACATGCCGGCGCAGAAGATCCGCCACCCCCGCAACGTCCGCATCCTGCCGCCGTCGCGGGATTTTCATTGAGATGTGGCGCGAGCTATCACCACATTCTGAGCTGCCGTAGGGTGGGCAAAGGCGCGTCAGCGCCGTGCCCACGTTCTTTGCCTTCGTGAGAGGTGGTGGGCACGCTTCGCTTTGCCCACCCTACGAGATCCCCAGTGATAATGCCGCCCCTCAAAAATTCACCCGGTTCGAGATCGCGCCGTCCACGACGAGATTCGATCCCGTCGTGAATCCCGATACCGGGCTCGCCAGAAACACCGCCGCGTTCGCGATCTCCTGCGGCGTTGCCATGCGGCCGGTCGGATTGCGCTTCATCGCGTCGTTGTAACGCTCCGGCATGTTCTTCTCGATCATCTCCCAGACGCCGCCCCTGAAATAGACGGTGCCCGGCGATACCACATTCACGCGGATCTTCTTCTTGGCGTATTGCCGCGCCAGGCCCTTGGCCATGTGGATCAGCGCCGCCTTGATCGGGCCGTAGGAGCTGGCCGTGTCGGCCTGCGCCGCCGAGATCGAGGAGATGATGACGACGGCGGCATCGCCGTTTCTCCCGCCGCTCGCCTCGAGAAACGGCCGCGCGGCGTCGAAGGCATGAACGGCGCCGAGAACGTCGAGCCGGAAATTCTGCTCCCACGACGCGGGATCGCCGCCTTGCGCCATTGCGCCGGCATTGGAGAACAGCAGGTCGATGCCGCCGAGCTCCTTCGCCGCGCCTTCGATCCAGCCCTTCAACGCCGCGCCGTCGGTGACGTCGACCGGCCCGCCGCTGGCCTTGATGCCGTTCGCCTTCAGCTCCGCGACGGTGGCCGCAACCTGCTCCGCATTGCGTGCGCACACCGCGACATTGGCGCCTTCACCGGCGAGCGTCGCCGCAATCGCCCGCCCGATGCCGCGCGTGCCGCCGAGGACGATGGCGTTCTTTCCCTTGAGACCGAGATCCATTGTTTGGTTGTCCTTCTTGTTGGTGCAGAGAGAGTAGCTGTTTTGGCAGGAATGCTGAACTATCAATTCGTCATTGCGAGCGCAGCGAAGCAATCCAGAAATGCATCTGCGGCGACAGCCTGGATTGCTTCGTCGCAAGAGCTCGCAATGACGTGGAGAGAGACCTCGCCCACCTCACTCCGGCGCCGCTCCCACCGGCGGGCCGCCGGGTGGGCGGTGCAGGAAGGTCAGCGACGCATAGGCGCCGGTCCAGGAGCCGATTGCCGCGAAGGCGACGTAGAATGCGTTTTCGGTGTAGCTGATCACGGCATAAGAGGAGAGCAGATACCAGACCGCGCTCCAGTTCGCCGCCGGAATGCGCTTGCGCGCGATCACGGCCGAGGTGAACATGACGTAGACGGCGTCGGTGGCCGCCGTCGCGATGAATACGGCACCTGCGATGAGGGGATCGATGGCGGCCATTGCATTCCCTTATGTGCTGATGGATGGTCGTAAAAATACAGCATGATCCGGAAAAGTGTGCAGCGGTTTTCCGAAAGATCATGCTCAACTGCAAGGGAGAGAAGCAGCCATGCAAAGCCCCGCCGATATCCTCAAGGATATCTGGACCTCGGCCGGCGGCGATCCGGCCGCGCTCGAACGCGTGCGGCTGACCGGCGAGGAGCCGCAAATTCCCTCTTCATTTCGCGTGGCCGTCGCCGGCCAAGCCACGATCGCCGCCGCCGGCCTCGCCGCGGCCGAGATCTGGCGGCTGCGCAGCGGGCAGATGCAAGACGTCTCCGTCGACATGCGCCACGCCGTCGCCGAATGCCGCTCCGAGCGCCATCTGCGTCTCGACGACAAGCCGCCGCCGCCGGCCTGGGACGCGATCGCCGGTGTCTACAGGACCGGCGATGGCCGCTTCGTCCGCTGCCACACCAATTTCCCGCATCATCGCGCCGCCGTCTGCGAGGTGCTCGGTTGCGAGCCGGCGCGCGACAAGGTGCAGGCTGCGCTGATGCAATGGAGGGGCGAGGATTTCGAGACGGCAGCTTACGCGGCGGGCGGCGTGGTTGCGCTGATGCGGAGCTACGACGAATGGTCTGCATTGCCGCAGGCGCGCGCGCTCGCAGAGTTGCCGCTGATCTCGATCGAGAAAATCGGCGAAGCCCCGCCGAAGCCGTGGCCCAAAGGCGATCGTCCGCTCGAAGGTCTTCGCGTGCTCGATCTCTCCCGCGTCATCGCAGGCCCCGTCGCCGGCCGCACGCTCGCCGCGCACGGCGCTGATGTGCTGCTGGTATCGGGGCCGGCGCTGCCCGCCATCGACTGGCTTACCATCGATACCGGCCGCGGCAAGCTAACCACCTTCATCGAGCTGAAGACCGACGCGGGCAAGGCGCAATTGCGCGACCTGCTGGAGGACGCCGACATCTTCTCGCAAGGCTATCGCCCGGGAGCGCTTGCCGCGCTCGGCTTTTCGCCGGAGCATGCAGCCAAGATCAATCCCGGCATCGTCTACGTGACGCTGTCGGCCTATGGCCATGCCGGGCTCTGGGCCGAGCGCCGCGGCTTCGATTCCCTGGTCCAGACCACGACCGGATTCAATCACGCCGAGGGCCGAGCCGCCGGCCTCGATGCTCCCAAGGAATTGCCGGCGCAGATGCTCGACCACGCCACCGGCTATCTGATGGCGTTCGGCGCGATGATGGCCAAGATGCGCCAGGCACGCGACGGCGGCAGTTGGCACGTGCGTGTATCGCTGGCGCAGACCGGGCGCTGGCTCTGGAATCTCGGTCGGCTCGAAGGCGGACTGAATACCCCGGATCTTGCGGGCGAGGCCGTACATGCTGCGTTCATCGAGAGCATGCCATCCGGATTCGGCATGCTGAAGGCGGTGCGCCATTCGGCGCTGCTGTCGACGACGCCGGCGCATTGGTCTCGTCCGGCGATGCCGCTCGGCTCTCATCCGGCACATTGGCCGGCGCGAAGCTGACATGAAGCTGACAGGTCGCGATATTTTTTACGCAAACCGAAGGGCGCCAGCGTTTTTTAGGTTGTTTGAAATTCCAGTTCGGCACTATTAGCGCAACCGACAAGGCAGACATCTGCCGAGATCGTCGCAGACACGGCCGGGCTTCATGGTGGTTGAAAATACCAAGCGACTGCTGGTGTTCAGACAGCGGCTGATCACGTCCGTAGTTTTACTAGCTTTCGCCGCCGCCGCTGCCTACGGCTTCCTCGCTATGGGGCCGAAGCAAAAGAAGCACTCCGAAGTTTCCAGCCAGTCGCGCAGGAATGCGCAGGCCTTCACGCCGACGCCATCCGAATGGGCGACGCTGACGATCGAGCCGGTCAAGGCTCGCGCCTTCCGCGCCGAATACGTCACCGAAGGCAAGGTCGCCGTCGATGAGGACCGTTCGACGCCGGTGTTTTCGCCCTATGCCGGCCGCGTCACCAAGCTGCTCGCCAAGCCGGGTGAGACGCTTAAGCAGGGGCAACCGCTGTTCACGATCGAGGCCGCCGACACGGTGCAGGCCCAGAACGATTTCATCGCGGCGATGACCTCGCAGAACAAGGCGAAGTCGGCGCTCGAGCTCTCCGACATCCAGTTCAAGCGCGCCAAGGATCTCTATGAGGGCCATGCCATCCCGCTGAAGGATTATCAGCAGGCGGAAGCGACGCAGGTTCAGGCGCAGAATGACATGCGCTCCTCGGCGACGGCGCTGGAAGCGGCGCGCAACAAGCTGCGCATCCTCGGCTTCACCGACGAGGCCATCAAGGCGTTCCGGGAAAAAGGCGTCATCGATCGGGAGATCACGATCTATTCGCCGATCTCCGGCACCGTCGTGCAGCGCAAGATCGGCCCCGGTCAGTACGTCAATTCCGGCGCCAGCGATCCGGTCTTCGTGATCGGCGACCTCTCCACCGTCTGGCTCACCGCCTTCGTGCGCGAGAGCGATGCGGCTGCAGTCTGCATCGGACAGGACGTCACCGTCAACGTGATGGCGCTGCCGGGTCGTCCGCTCACAGCGAAGATCAACTATGTCGCCGCCGCAATCGACCCCAACACCCGTCGCCTGCTGGTCCGCGCCACCATCGACAACAAGGACGGCCTGCTCAAGCCGGAGATGTTCGCCAACGTCACGATCTACTCGGCGGGTGATCGCGCCGCGCCGGCGGTGCCGAAACAGGCCCTGATCTATGAAGCCGACAAGGTTCGTGTCTGGGTCGCGCGCGAGGACAAATCGGTCGAGCTGCGCCAGATCAAGATCGGCCTCGTCAATGGCAACCTGGTCGAGGTCACCGGCAACCTGAAGCCCGGCGAGCAGATCGTCACCAAAGGCAGCCTGTTCATCGACCGCGCGGCGTCCGGCAGCTGACGACGACCCAAGAAATTGAAGACCTGAATGGATCGTCTCGTCGCCCTTGCCGTCAACCGGCGCTTCCTGATGGTCGGCATGTTCGTCGCCGTGCTGATCGGCGGCCTCATCGCGTTCAACCAGCTCAACATCGAGGCCTATCCCGATCCGACCCCGCCGATGGTCGATATCGTGACGCAGAGCCCGGGACTTTCGGCGGAGGAGATCGAGCGCTACATCACGATCCCGATCGAGACCCAGGTCGCCGGCCTGAAGAACATCACGACCATCCGGACCATCTCGCTCTACGGTCTCTCCGACGTCAAGATTCAGTTCTCCTTCGCCTACACCTATGACGAGGCGTTGCAGCAGGTCTTGAACCGCCTGGCGCAGCTTGCGCCGCTGCCCGGCAACGTGCAGCCGCAGATATCGCCGCTGAGCCCGATCGGCGAGATCTTCCGCTACCGTCTCGTGGGGCCGCCGAACTACAGCGTGCTCGACCTCAAGACCATTCAGGACTGGATCCTGCAGCGCCGATTCCGCGCCGTGCCGGGGGTCATCGACGTCACCGGGTGGGGCGGCAAGAGCAAGACCTACGAGCTCCAGGTCGACTTCAACAAGCTGGTCGCCAATGGGCTGACGCTGCCGCAATTGCTGCAGGCGGTCGGCAATTCCAACGTCAATGTCGGCGGCAACACCGTCAATATCGGCCAGCAATCGGCGGTGGTGCGCGGCGTCGGCCTGATCCGCTCGATCGACGATCTCGCCAATACCATGGTGGCGCAGACCGGCGGCAATCCGGTGCTGGTCAAGGACGTCGCCACCGTCACCGTCGGCCAGAAGCCGCGCCTCGGCATTGCCGGCCTCGACGACGCCGACGACATCGTGCAGGGCATCGTCCTGATGCGGCGCGGCGAGCAGAGCTCGCCGACCATCAAGCGTGTCCACCAGCTCGTCCAGCAAATCAACAGTTCCAGCATCCTGCCGCCCGGCGTGCGCATCGAACGCATCTACGACCGAGGCGACCTGATCGAGCTCACCACCCACACCGTGCTGCACAACATGGTGGTCGGCATTGTCCTGATCGTGCTGCTGCAGTGGATCTTCCTCGGTGATCTCCGCAGCGCGCTGATCGTCGGCGCCACCATTCCGTTCGCGCTGTTCTTCGCCGTCATCATCCTGGTGCTGCGCGGGGAATCCGCCAATTTGCTGTCGGTCGGCGCGATCGATTTCGGCCTTATCGTCGATGCCACCGTGATCATGGTCGAGGCGATCTTCCGTCGCCTGACGCATACGACGCCGATCTCGGGAGCCGGGCTTATGTCGCCCGAGACGACGTTCGGCATGAAGAGCCATGCCATCCTCAGCGCGGCCGCCGACGTCTCGCGCTCGATCTTCTTCGCCGCGGCGATCATCATCGCGGCGTTCCTGCCGCTGTTCACGCTGTCGGGCGTCGAGGGCAACATCTTCGGGCCGATGGCGCGCACCTATGCCTATGCGCTGGCCGGCGGGCTGCTTGCGACGTTCACCGTCACGCCGGCCTTGTCCGCGATCATCCTGCCGGCGCATGTCGAGGAAACCGAGACCAGGGTCATGCTGATCCTGCACCGCTTGTACTCGCCGCTGCTGCAATGGGCGGTCGCCAATCGCAACATCGTGCTCGGCGGCGCGGCCGGCCTGGTGCTGATGACGGTGGCGCTCAGCCGGCTGCTCGGCCTCGAATTCCTGCCGAAGCTGGAGGAGGGCAATCTCTGGATCCGTGCCACCCTGCCGCCGACCATCTCGCTCCAGGAAGGCAATTCTTACGTCAACGAGATGCGCAAGCTGATCCGCGCCCGGCCCGAGGTCGAATCCGTCGTATCGCAGCACGGCCGTCCCGACGACGGCACCGATGCCGCCGGCTTCTTCAACGCCGAGTTCTTCGCGCCGCTCAAGCCCGTGAGCCAGTGGCCCGGCACCCGCGACAAGGAAGAGCTGACCGCGCAGTTGCTCAAGCAGCTCGACGATCGTTTCCCCGGCGTCGAGTTCAACTTCTCGCAATATCTCCAGGACAACGTCTCCGAAGCCGTCTCCGGCGTGAAGGGCGAGAACTCGATCAAGCTGTTCGGCAGCGACCTCCAGGCGCTCACCGACACCGCCAACAAGATCAAGCAGGTGCTGGCCACCGTGCAGGGCGTCACCGACCTTGCGGTCTTCACCTCGCTCGGGCAACCGACCATCCAGATCGACATCAACCGCGCCAAGGCCGCGCGCTACGGCCTTGCGCCGGGCGACATCAATGCCACGATCAAGGTCGCGATCGGCGGCGACACCGCGGGAGACCTCTACGAGCCCGGCAGCGATCGTCACTTCCCGATCATTGTCCGCCTCGCGCCGGAATATCGCAGGAGCGCGGAGGCGATCCAGAATTTGCGGATCGGCGCGCCCGGGCCGAACGGCAGCGTCACCCAGATTCCCCTCAGCGAGGTCGCCGACATCAGCCTCGTCTCGGGCGCGGCCTACATCTATCGCGAGCAGCAGGAACGCTATCTGCCGATCAAGTTCTCGGTGCGGGAGCGCGACCTCGGCAGCGCGATCGGCGAGGCCCAGCAGAAGATCGCGGAGCAGGTGCAGCTGCCGCCCGGCTCGCACATGGAATGGGTCGGCGAGTTCGGCAATCTCCAGGACGCGATCCGGCGGCTGTCGATCGTGGTGCCGATCTCGCTGGCGCTGATCGGCGTGCTGCTCTGGTTCAATTTCGGCTCGATGATCGACACGCTGCTCGCGATGAGCGTGATCCCGATGGCGATTTTCGGCGGCGTGCTCGGTCTGTTGATTTCAGGCACGGCCTTCAGCGTCTCCGCGGCGATCGGCTTCATCGCGTTGTTCGGCATCGCCGTGATGGACGGCATCATCATCCTGTCGCAGTTCAACCAGCTGATCGAAGAAGGCATGGACCGCATGACCGCGGTGGTGCGCACGGGAGAGTTGCAGCTGCGGCCGGTGCTGATGACCTGCATCGTCGCCGGCGTCGGCCTGCTGCCGGCGGCGCTGTCCGAGGGGATCGGCTCGCAGGTGCAGAAGCCGCTCGCGGTCGTCGTCGTCACCGGCATGATGCTGGCGCCGGTCGTGATCCTCGTGACCTTGCCGGTCCTGATCTCGTTCTTCTCGCGCCGCGGGCGCTGAGCGTCAGAACCCGTACAGCCGTGCCGGGTTGTCGACCAGGATCTTCTTGCGTATCTCCGCATCCGGCGCCCACACCGGCAGCTGGTTGAGCAGGCGGCCGTCGTCGATCTGATAGAGCGGCGCGATGTCGGTTGCCTTGCGTCCCTCGACTCGGCTGGAATCCGGATGCGGCCAGTCGGTGCCCCAGACGATGCGGTCCGCATTGGCCGCGATCAGAGCCCGCGCATAGGGCACCATGTCCTGGTAGTCGGGTGCGAGCTTCGAGGAGCGATAGGCGCCAGAGATCTTCACATACGCCTTGCCGGACTTGACGAGCGCGATCAGGTCGGAAAATCCGGGTTGCTCCAGGCCGAGCGAAGCCTCGAGCCCGCCGAAATGGTCGAACACGACCGGCACCGGCGCCGCCGCGACGAGGTCCCTGATCGCTGCGATCATGGCCAGCGTGGTGTAGAGCTGCACGTGCCAGCCGCGTGCCTTCATGCGCTCGACGGCGGCGGTGAAGCGCGGCCGGCCGACATTGGGATCGTTGACGCCGCCCGTCGCCAGATTGAGGCGGATGCCACGGAAGCCGTCTTGATGCATCGCATCGAGCTGAGCCTCGGTGATCTTGTCGTCGATCACGGCGACCCCGCGCGCGCTCGCGCCGCGTGCCTTCATGCCGAACAGGGTGGAGGAATTGTCGGTGCCGTAGACGCTCGGGGTGACGATCACCACGCGCTCGATATGCAGCGCCTTGTGCAGCGCGGCCATTTCTTCAGGGCCTGCCGGCTCTGGCGTATAGACGCGGCCTGCGAAGAACGGGAATTTTTCGACATCGCCATGGATGTGGGTGTGGCAGTCGCAGGCGTGCGCGGGAACGTCGAAATTGACCGGCGTCGCGGGCTGCGCCGCACGTGCGTGGGCTCTGTTGGTCATGGCGGCTCCGGCGGCAAGGGAGGCAAGCAGGACGCTGCGTCGGTTGAGCACGGGTTCTCTCCCTGCCTCGTAGTCTTGGGGTGGGATTGAAACGATATCACATCAGCTCTCTATATCCACTTCCTCAGACTTCTGAACCGAGCGGAGGCCGTCACCGCGGTCACGTCTGGAAGGTCGTGCGGCGGGTTCCCTCAGGCTGCACGAGAGTGCTTTGATGTCCGTCCGCTTGTCGTGGTTGCGCTGACAATGTCAGGCCCAACGCCCCGATGATGCGCATGACCGTCTCGAACTCGGGAGTGCCGGTTTCTCGGAGCGCCTTGTAAAGTCGGCCTTCTGAGATACGACTCCGCTCACGGCTACATGGCGTCAAAGAATCCGCTGTGGTGTTCCGAAATGGTGAGTGGCGCAGGGAGTTTCGGAAGTGTGTCGGAGGCCTACTGTCCCGACGGCGTGCGCAGGCCGTGCCAGGCGTCGCGGACCTGGTGGTAGTGCACCTCGGGCAGATAGTCCGGCGTGTTCAGGTTCAGCGTCTTGACGTCGAGATGGCCGATGGCGCTGAGCAGCGTGTAGGAGGCGATGACGCGGTCGCGCTGCGCACCGATCAGGCGGGCCTTGGCCTGGATCAGGTCGGCCTGCGAGTTCAGCACGTCCACCGTCGTGCGCTGTCCGCCGGCGGCCTCGCGCTGCACGCCCTGCAGCGCGACGGTCGCAGCTTTCACCTCGGACTCCGAGGCCGAGACCGCGACCTTGGCGCCTTCGTTGGCAACCCAGGCGCTGACCGCGGCCGTGCGCGCCTGGTTGCGAATCTGGTCGAGCACGAGCCGGCTCTGCGCCGTGATCTCCTTGGCCTGCCGGGTCTGCGCGGCGGCCTGGCCGCCGTCATAGATCGGGGCCGTGACGTTGGCGACGATCGAAGCCTGGTCCTCGGCGAAGGTGCCGAGCGTCGGATCGTTGTTGCGGCTCTTGCTGGCGCTGCCCTGGATGGTGGCGCTCGGCAGCAACACGCCTTCGGCGATGCGGATGTTGGTGGAGGCGACGTCGACGTCGAAGCTTGCGGCCATCACCGCCGGATGCTGGCGGATCGCCATCGTCATGGCGTCTTCGCGGCTCTTCGGCAGATAACGGTCGACGGCCTCGGCGGCCCGAAGCTGCGACGGTGAATTGCCGATGACCTGCGCATAGGTTGCCTGGCTGACGGCAAGCGCGACCTCGGCGGCGTTGAGATCGGCAAGGCCGCGATTGAGGCGCGCCTCGGCCTGCGCGCTGTCGGTCGGCGTGACATCGCCGGCGTTGAGGCGGCGCTGGGTGACGGCGAGCGTCTCGCGCAGGAAGGCCACGTTGGAACGCTGCGCCTCGACCAGCGACTGGTTGGCGAGCACGTTGGTGTAGGCGGTGACGGCGTCGAGCAGCACGCCCTGGCCGACATTGCGCAGCGCCTCGCGGCCCGACTGCACCTGGAGCTCGGCGGCCCGCACGTTGTTGGCGGTCCGGAAGCCGTTGAACAGGGTCTGCGTCACGGTGACGCCGATGATCCATGGCTTCAGGTTGCCGGTCTGGATGGTGTTGTCGGGCAATAGATTGCGCACTGATTGCAGGCCGGCGCTGAGGCTCGCCACGATCTGCGGCCGGTAACCGGCGAGGGCCTGCGGCACGTTCTCGTCGGTGGCGCGTTGTCGCGCCCGTTCGGCATTGAGCTGCGGATTGGTCTGGTAGGCCCTGGCGAGCGCCTCCGGCAGGGCTTCAGCCCAGGCGGCGGAGGGCAGGGCGCCACAGAGCGCCAGCGCGGCCCATGTGGCAAGCACGGCACCTGCGCCCGGTCGGCGCCGCGTCATCACGCGACCAGCTCTGGCGGCACGCCCAATCATGTAATCTCGCTTAATCCCGGCTGTCCGCCCCCGCCGACGGTGGCCTCTTAGCTGTTTAACCAGCCGAGGTCCCGCAGGCAAACTGCCGCGGGGAAAACCCCCATGAAATCCGTGCTTGTTGCAGCTGCGTCACAGGGATCCCGTGTAACGTGGGGAGCCTTACAACAGCCTGACCGTTCGGCGCCGTCACCGGTTCTTGTTCACCGGCTTGCGCTTCTCGATGAACGCCGCCATGCCCTCGGAGCGGTCCTCCAGCGCGAAGGTCGCGTGGAACAAGTTGCGCTCGACGCTCATGCCTTCGGCAAGCGTGGTCTCGAAGGCGCGGTTCACCGCTTCCTTGGCCATCGCGGCGGCAGGGCGCGACATCGCGGCGATCTTCTCGGCCGCCGCCATCACCTCGTCCATCAGCTTGTCGGCGGGCACGATGCGGCTGACGAGGCCGCTTCGCTCGGCTTCCGCCGCATCCATCATGCGGCCGGTGAGGCACAGGTCCATGGCCTTGGACTTGCCGATCGCGCGCGTCAGGCGCTGGGTCCCGCCGATGCCGGGAATGGTGCCGAGCGTGATCTCGGGCTGGCCGAACTTTGCGGTGTCGGCGGCGATGATGATGTCGCACATCATGGCGAGCTCGCAGCCGCCGCCGAGCGCATACCCTGCAACCGCCGCAATCGTCGGCTTGCGGCAACGGGCGACGCGGTCGCCGCCGATCGCGGCAAAATCCTCCGAGAACATGTCGATGAAGGCCTTCGGCTGCATCTCCTTGATGTCGGCGCCGGCGGCAAAGGCCTTCTCGCTGCCGGTCACGACGATGCAGCCGATGGCATCGTCCGCCTCGAGATCATCGACCGCGGCCGCGATCTCGCGGAAGACTCCGAAGGAGAGCGCGTTGAGCATTTTCGGCCGGTTCAGCTTGATGATGCCGACCGCACCGATGCTCTCGACGATGATGTGTTCGAACGTGCTCATGCTCCACCCACGCGTTTGATTGAGCGGGCAATGTGCCCGCTGGCGCGGATGGCTTCAAGAGGGCCGGACCGCCGGGACGCGCGGGGCCGCGCGTCCCTTGGGAACCGCGATCAGGCCATGAACATGCGCGCGGCGGACGCAAGCGTGAGCAGCGTGCCGACGCCGATGAAGATCTTACCGATCAGGGAGCTCTGGTCCCAGGCTGAGCTCTGCTGGCTGCTTGCCATTACCGGCGCCGGCCGGGGCTGGGCCTCGGTTGCGGCAATGACCGCCTTCTGTGCCGGCGGATCGTCCTGTTGCGCGGCCCGGTCGATGTCGTTGAGCTGATCGGGTGCGACGACCTGGCTCTCGGCGTTGGGGGCGCTGGTATTGTCGGCCGCGGCCTGAACATTGTCGTTGGCACGGTCCGTCATCGCGGAGGCCGCAGCCGAGGTCGGCGTGTCGGTGGCGGCGAGCTGCGCGTTGGCGTTGGCGACCGCCGGCGGCATCTGGCTCGAGGCCGGCAGGTCGTTGTCGGCCGCTTTGTTGTCGGCCGCCTTGCTCTCAGACTTGCTGTCAGGCTTGGCCTCGTCGGCCTTTGCTTGAGGATCAGCCTTGTCGTCCGGTTTCTGTGCCGTCTTGCCGGTGCTGGTGCGGCGAGACTCGTGGCGCCGATGCTTGCCCGGCTTGGCCGCGTCGGCCTGCTTGCTCGCGCTGTCCGATTTGCTCGCGGCTGAGCTTGGCTCCGCCCGCGCAGAGCCTCCGAACAGCAACAAAAGTCCGGCCACAACAATCAGGGCCGCGCGCCCGCTGGCTTTCATCATGTGATGATCTCCCCAATTCCGCCCGTCCCGGAAGCGAACAGAGACCCTGGGGCGTGACGACAGCGGGGCGGAAAATGGGAATTTTCGGGCATCACCCGGCAAGAACGGGGCAAACCGCTCTGTGCTGCCGGCCGCCGGGTGCGGGCCGGGGCGATCGGTGTTATGAGCCGTCGCGGAGATCGACGGCCGTATCGGTCGCGAGGCCCGGCCAATGATCACGAATTCGTGATCTTTGCCGCCTCGCGTAACAAATTGATCGAATGGCCGAATTGCATGGTGAGGGGCGCGCGTGCGCGGACGTGAGGACGAATGGACCGGCCTGATGCGGTCGGCCATGGCAGGCGATGATGCGGCGTATCATCGCCTGTTGAAGGCGGTCACGCCGGTGCTGCGCGCTGCGGCGAGGCGTGGCCTGGCGCGGGCCGGGCAGCCTCCCGATCAGGCCGAGGATATCGTGCAGGAGATTTTGTTGGCGGTGCACCTGAAGCGGCACACCTGGGACAGCGAAGCCCCCTTCGCGCCCTGGCTGTTCGCGATCGCCCGCAACAAGCTGATCGATGCGCTCAGGCGGCGCGGAAGGCGCATCTTCGTCAACGTCGACGATTTCGCCGAGACGCTGCCGGGCGAGGCGCCGCAGGAGACGGCTTCGGCCGGCGAAGTCGCGGCGCAACTGGGCACGCTGCCGCAGCGCCAGCGCGACGTGCTGCAGTCGATCGCGGTCGAGAGCGCCTCGATCAAGGACACGGCGTCGAAGTATTCGATGAGCGAAGGCGCGGTGCGGGTCGCCCTGCATCGCGGACTTGCGGCACTGACTGCCAAATTGCGGGACCACTAGTCATGGATACCGACCAACTGATCCGCTCGCTCGCAGCCGACAACGCTCACCGCGTGCCGCGCGTCGGGACCGTTTTGACGATGGCGCTGCTGGTGGCCGCGCCCCTGTCGATCCTGATTTTCGCGACCTTCCTCGGCATGCGGCCGGACGTGATGACGGCCATGCGCAATCCGTTCTTCGACATGAAGTTCGCGGTCACATTGTCGCTCGCGATCCCCGCGATCATCGTCAGCCTGCATCTGTCGCGTCCCGAAGCCTTGATGCGCGGCTGGGGCTGGCTGCTGCTGCTCCCCGTAGGGTTGCTGGCGGTCGCGATCGGCAGCGAGGCGATGATGGCGCCGGCGATGCCGATGACGATGCGGCTGATGGGCAAGAACTCCAGGGTGTGCCTGGTCGCCATCCCCGCGATGTCGCTGCCGCTGCTCGCAGGTGCGCTGTTCGGCCTGCGACATGGTGCGCCCTCGCATCCGGCGCTTGCAGGCGCGCTCGCCGGCCTGGTCTCGGCCGGCCTTGCCGCGACGCTCTACGCCTCGCACTGCACCGACGATTCCCCCCTGTTCGTCGCGACCTGGTACACGCTCGCGACCGCGCTGGTGACGGCGATCGGGGCTGCGGTGGGATCCAAAGTCCTAAGATACTAAAGCGGCAGCTTCACGCCGCCGGAATCGTGCTCTGCTGCATGCGGTGGAAGCGCAGCACCTGCTGCGCGGTCGACGAGCGCAGCGCCTCGTAGGTGTCGCGCAGCGTCAGCATGTCGGTCTGCGGGCCTCCCGAGAGCTTCTCGCGCATGGCGATGATGGCGCGCACGCTCGGCCAGGACACGCCCGCGACCTTGGCGAGGATCATCACGCCCTCGGTGCGGGTTTCGATCATCATGGTCTCGGCGGTCTCGACCGCGACGCCCGCGAGCGCGGCGAGCCCCGCATTGGTCTCGTCGAACTTGCCCTGCTCGGCGAAAGTGGTGAGCTGGAATTCGTCGAGGCGGCCGTCCTCGTGCAGCGATTTCACCAGCGCACGCGCCATCTCGGTCTGCTTGTTCATGGCGGCGGCGCGCATCCTCTGGGCGACTTCCTGGACCACGCTCGACACCTCGTCCGCGAACTCCGGATGCGCTGCCTCGAGCTTCCTGCGCACGCTCAAGGACGCCTTGGCGACCAGCTTCAGATAGTAATGGCGCGGCAGGTCGGGCCGCAGGCCGATGCAGGTCGCGAGGTCGTCGTCGCGTTCGGCGCGGGTGACGAGGTCGGTGAGGCTTCCCTCCGAGAGCCGCGCGCCCGGATTATTGACGGTCGACTGCACCACGTCGGCGTTGCCGCGCGTCACCAGCACGTCGGTCAGCGCCTCCGACAGCACGCGCCGGAGCGAGATCGCCTTGAGATGCGCCTGGCCTCTCGTGCGCGCGATCTCGATCAAGGTCGTCTCGTCCAGCCGTTCCGATTTCGACAGCACGGGCCCGGAGACCTCGATGACCTCGTCGAGCGCGAGCGTGCGGATGATTTGCGGCGGCGCGGCCGCGATCGGTGCGAGGCGATCGGCAAGCAGCGCCTTGGCCGACGTCTCGATCTGTTCGACCAGGCACTGGAACACGTCGTCGAACAGGCGGATGTGGTCGTCGGAATAGTCGACCGCGTTGCCCACGAAGAGATCGGTGACGCGGCGCAGCGTCTCGACCCGGCGCGCCACGGTGCCGTGCGAGAGGGCAGTCTGCAATTCCTCGAGCAGGTTCTCGGATGATTTGATGGATTTGGATCTCATTGCCCTGTCCTGGAGCGTTCGGTCCGGCGGCTTCTGTCGCGCCGGAATCAAATGGTTTGGTCAGCTGGTTGCAATGCGGTTGCGCCCTTGCGCCTTGGCGGAATAGAGCGCGCGGTCGGCGCGGGCGAGAAACGTGTCGGCAGTATCGAGGTCGCGCAGCGTCACGACGCCCGCAGAAAGGGTCACGCGCATGCCCGGGGAGAATGCACCCCAGTCGAGATCGGCGACGATGCTGCGCAGGCGATCGAGCATGCGCTGCGCGGCATCGCCCGACGTGTCCGGCAGCAGCAGCAAAAATTCCTCGCCACCGTAGCGGCCAAAGCTGTCGGATGGGCGGATATTGGCGAAAATGGTGATCGCGAAGGTGCGCAGCACCTCGTCGCCGACGGGATGGCCGTGGGCGTCGTTGATGCGCTTGAACCAGTCGAGATCGATCAGCGCGATCGCGCAGGGAGCCGAGGTCTGTCGCGACTTTTCGATCTCGGCGTCGAGAAGGCGCATGATGCAGCGGCGGTTGTAGGAGCCGGTGAGTTCGTCGAGCTCGGCCAGTTCCTCGATGCGCCGATAGGCGACCTTGAGCTCGATGCTGCGCCGGTACAGGATCTTGCGCAGGGTTGCGCCGAACAGGCCGAGGAAGGCGCACTGACCGATCACCAGCACGAAGCACAGCATCGAGGCGGTTCGCTCCAGGCGGGTGGCGACCGGCAGTCCGATCGGCAGGTCCGTGCCCAGGAAGACGAAGCCAAGCCCGCAGGTGGAAAGGCCCCAGGTGACCATCGCCTGGCGCGAGGTCATGCGCAGCGTGCCGAACGCGAAGATCAGAAACAGCACGGCGACGAACGCGACCCCGATCGTCGGCACGGCGAGCAGGAACAGCAGCTGCAGCGCCATATGCGCCGAGATCTGGAATACGGTGAGGTAGTGATCCTCAAACCGGTCGCCGAAGCCGGCTTCCGACAGCACGGTGAAGGTCCCGATGATCAGGAGACCGCCGAGCCAGAACAGCGACGGAACGGCCATGTCGACCGTGCCGCCATAGGCGTAGAGCAGCAGGACGGAGGCGCCCAGCGAATAGCTCGCGACCTGGCCGATATACATCTGGCGGCGCTGCCGGGCCCGCCGCGCCCGGACTTCGGGGGCCGCAGCCTCGGGGGCGAGGACGATATCCGCGACCTCAGCAGCATTCCTCTCGGGAAATGACGTCGCGGCCGTGCCCATGATCCCGCCAAAGGTGGATGTCAGCGTAAAAATCTACGTGGCAAGCCTTTAGGTTTGGTATCCTTTGAAACCGAATCCGAACCGTGCAGCACGGAACAAGGTGATGGGCCGGCGAAAGAAATTTTGCCGGCGGTCAGGCATCGGTTTGCGGTGCGATCGAGCCTAAGTTGGTCTTGGCGAGACAGATGTCGTGCGGCGCTGCTATGGAACCGGACGAGGCCGGGCCGCCTGTGCCGGACAGGCATTTCCGTAAGGAAGTATCTCAGTATTATGTTACCGATCTGGATTGTGGCGGCCGACGGCTGCGGGCGGGACAGGAAAAAAGCGCGTATGTGGGGTAGATCACACCGGTGCCCGTACGAGTGCGGTAAATTGAACAATTTTGCACCCCCAGTCGAACCGTCTGCTGCGCCGACCCGACCAACCTTGCGAGACGGCCTTTGAGCGTGACACAGGCGGCTTCGGACGAGGTCCTGATCGCCAGGATCGCCCAAGGTGACCGGCTCGCCATGCAGGTGCTGTACGGGCGGCACCATGTCAGGGTCTACAGGTTCGGGCTCAGGCTCGTGCGGGACGAGCAGGCGGCGGAAGACCTCATCAGCGAGGTGTTTCTCGACGTCTGGCGTCAGGCCGGCAAGTTCGAGGGCCGATCCGCCGTTTCGACCTGGCTTCTGGCGATCACCCGATTCAAGGCCCTGTCTGCGCTTCGGCGCAGGAAGGATTTCGAGCTGGACGAAGACGCCGCGAACGCGATCGAGGACACGTCCGACGATCCGGAAACGGTGGTGCAGAAGAAGGATACCAGTGCAGCGTTGCGGGGGTGTCTGACGGGCCTCTCGCCGGAACACCGGGAAATCGTCGATCTCGTCTACTACCACGAGAAGTCCGTGGAAGAGGTGGCCGAAATCGTCGGGATACCGGAGAACACTGTGAAGACGCGCTTGTTCTATGCGCGCAAGAAACTGGCCGAACTGCTGAAGGCAGCCGGCGTTGAGCGAGGCTGGCCATGATGGCTTTGAGCAAGAAGATGCTGGAGCAAGAGCCCGGTGAAATTGAACTGCTGCTGCCGTGGCACGCTGCCGGCACGCTGAACGCGCGCGATGCGCGCCGGGTCGAGGAAGCGCTGGCGCGCGATCCCGAGCTGGCCAGGCAATATGCCGCGATCCGCGGCGAATACGAAGAGACCATTCATCTGAACGAGAGCTTGGGGGCTCCCTCGGCACGCGCGATGCAGAAGCTGTTCGCCGCGATCGACGCCGAGCCGGCGCGGGCGACCGGCTCGCTGCCGCTGTCGGCGCGCATCGCGACCTTCTTCGCGAGCCTGTCGCCGCGCACGCTGGCGTGGTCGGCGGGCCTTGGCGCCGTCGCGCTCGTGCTGCAAGCCGGCGTGATCGGCGCCGTGCTGATGAAGAACCAGCCCGCGACCTTCCAGACCGCTTCGCTCTCGACCAGCGCGCCGATCACGCGCGAGCTCGGCAGCGCTGCCGCGCCGGCACGCGCCCTGGTGCGCTTCACGCCCGAGGCGCGCATTGCCGACATCACCGCGCTGCTCGACAGCTACCACGCCTCGATCATCGACGGCGCCAGGGGCGGCATGTTCCGCCTCCAGTTCGACAAGGCCATGAGCCAGGACGAGCTGGCTTCGCTGCTCGGCAAGATGCAGCGCGAGAAGTTCGTCAACCTCGCCGTCGCGGCGCCCTGAAGCATGATCCGGAAAAGTGCGCAGCGGTTTTCCGTAAAGATCATGCTTGAACGGCAAGCGGTCGGCGCGGCGCTTCTGATTGCCGGCTGTCTCGGCGTCGAGGTGGCGCAGGCGCAGGCGATCATGCGCACCCCCACCATCAGCGTGCCCTCGCGAACCCCGACCGTCTCGCCGAGCATCGCCCCGCGGGTCAGCCCCAATATCGCCGCGCGGGCCGTCAACGTCGGCCCCGGCCCTCGGACGATCGCGACCATTCCCCACACCACGACGTCGCGGATCCGGCCGCCGACGACGGTGCTGCCCCATGCGCGCTACTCGCCGAACCTGTATCCGGCCTGCACCGCGCCCTATCGCGATGCCGATGGCGAATGCCTGGCGCAGCCGAGTGCGGGCGGCGGTGGCGCAGCCAAATCCGGCAAGAAGAGCGCCGGCAAGGGCCGGGGCGACGCCACGCCGGCCGCCGCCGCCAACCTGCGCAGCTTCGCCAATGAATTCGTGGCGGAGATCGACGGCACGCTGTCGCCCGGCGATGCCGATGCGCTTGCCCGCCGGCACGGCTTGACGCGCATCTCGTCGGAGAATTTCCCGCTGATCGGAGCCACCTTCGGTCTGTTCCGCATCACGGACGGCCGTCCGTACGAGACGGTGCGGCGCGAATTCGCGGCCGACGGCAGCGTGCGCTCGATCCAGCCGAACTTCCGTTATGTGCTCCAGGACCAGAAATCGACGATCCCGAGCGGGGGCGATCCCGCCCAATATGCCCTGGCCAAGCTCCGCCTGCCGCAGGCGCATAAGCTGGCGCAGGGCGCCAACGTTACCATCGCCGTGATCGATTCCGGCATCGATGCCCGGCATCCCGAGCTCGCCAATTCCGTCGCCGACAATTTCGATGCGCTCGGCAGCACCGAGGGCCCGCACGTCCACGGCACCGGCATCGCCGGCGCGATCGTGGCGCATTCCCGGCTGATGGGCAGCGCGCCCGAAGCGCGCATCATCGCGATCCGGGCCTTTGGCGGCGCCAACGGCGGCACCGAAAGCTCGTCCTACATCATCCTGCGCTCGCTGAATTACGCCGCCGAGCACGGCGCGCAGATCGTCAATATGAGCTTTGCCGGTCCCAAGGACGCGGTGATCGAGCGCGCCATCGCGGCCACCGCCGCGCGCGGCCTCGTGCTGATCGCGGCCGCCGGCAACGCCGGCGCGAAATCACCGCCGCTCTATCCGGCCGCCAATCCCAACGTCATCGCGGTCAGCGCGACCGACCAGCAGGACAGGCTGTTCACCGCCTCCAACCGTGGCAATTACATCGCCCTCGCGGCGCCCGGGGTCGACATCTTCCTGCCGGCGCCGGACGGCAAATACCAGATGACGTCGGGAACCTCGTTCTCGGCAGCCTATGTCTCCGGCGTCGCGGCGTTGCTGCTCGAGCGCAATTACGCCTTGAAGCCGGAGGCGCTGCGCATGACGCTAGCCAAGACCGCGCGCGACCTCGGCTCGCCCGGGCGTGACGAGCTGTTCGGCGACGGTCAGACCGATGCGTTTGCCGCGGTGATGGCCGTTCCCGCCGACAGCGCCACGCCGGTCGCGGCTGCGTCCGGTACAACTAAACGTGAAGATGCCGGCAAGCGTCGCGATGAGCCCAATAGCCGCGCGATCGAACAACCCTCGCTGTCGAGCGCGGAAGAGAAATCCACGGATTTTCAGGCGGATAGGCCGACGGCGCGATAGCGGCTGCGACAAAGATGCACGCGCGCCGAAGGCCAAAAAAGCAAACGTCGCGTTGAACGTTCAGCTCCCAGCCACGACCAAATTATGTGGGAGCGGTCATCCCTCCCCATAGGTCATATCAGGCGCGAGCGCCCATCCACCCCAAGCGCCCATATGGCTCGACCCGTCCGGTTGTCCCCCCGGACGGGTCTTTTCTTTTCAGGATACTTTTTGAGCGCAGCGGATTCCGGTTCGCGTGACGAAGACGCCTCAAGACCAGAATCCGGAGCATCGATGCTTCGGGCCTCGCATTCTTTGAAACGCCGCGGACGCTCAGCTTTCGGTTGAACGGCCACGCCGGCATCCACGTCCCGCCCGGGCAAGCAAGCAGCAGGTCCGCTATGCTTGTGCGAAGCTTGACTCGAAAACGCAGCAAATCTCCGCACGACTACGGTATTTGACGACGTGGGCGGTGTCGTTGCTGGACAAGTCAAATCTTTTCCACAAAATATTCATGTCGCGTTGAAATTGATTCGTGTGCGTTGCGTCCCCGCATCCGTGTTCTCTCCTGACGGGCTGGTTCATGACACATCGCCAAGAATCCGACTGCGCGTCTGCTCGTGTCGTGGCTGCTGGCCGCGATGTCGCGGCGCGCTGGTGCGCTCTCGCCGAGCAGCGGCTGCAGCATCTCTCCGAAATGTTCGAGACCGGCCGCTGGCGCCGCTATCATTCCGAGATCGCATTCCTCGAAAACATCCAGGAAGCCAAGCTCGCGGTCCAGACCTGGCGCGCGCTCGCAACCGGTGGAGACGTCGCCGAGGCGGCGGCGAGCGTGACCCCGGCATTCGGCTGGTCGCCGGCGACCATGCCCCGCGTATTTCCGCGTGAGCAGCAGCCGCAGACCGTGCAGCCGAAGGCCGTCCACATCGCCCCCGAGACCGTCGTGCCGGTCAGGCTTGATCCGACGCCGGACGTCGTTGCCGAGATCACCGAAGTGCCGCGCGCCGCACCCCCGGCGTCATTTACAGCGCCTGCCGAGATGCCACCGCTCAAGGCTCCCGCTGCGAGGGCGCCGCTCACCGCACCCGCCGTGAGATCGCCGCTCGCCGCGCCCGCCGCAATGACCGAGTTCACCGCGCCGGAAGTGAAGCCGCCGCTCGCGGTGCCTGCCGCGAAGCCGCCGAAGGCTGTGCCTGCCGCGATGGCGGCGCTCCTGTCGCAATTCGTCCCGCCGGCCGAGGAGGTCGTCGCAGCCCCCGAGCGCGTCGTCGAATTCACCTTCAGCCTCGACGGCCTGGAAGCCAAGTACCCGCTGCTCAGGAATGCGTTCTAACGCTCCGGAGTTGGCAGAGGGAAGCAACCGCGGCTCTCGCCCCGTCATCCTGAGGCGCGAGCCCTGGGTCGCGAGGCGTCCCGTGGCGAGCCTCGAAGGATGAACGGCCCGGCCGCCAGCCGCGCCTACCTTCGGACCGCATTGCCGCCGAGCACCACCTGCGCAAATCGCTGCGCGCCCTCTGCCGACAGATCCGAGGTCACGGCACGGGCGTGATCGAGGCCGACGACGGCGCCGCGCGGGGTCTCCGAGATCATGTTGTTGTTGACGAGCGCAATGCCGGCGCCCGGCACGACGGAGACGCCCACACCCGCCAGTGCCCTGCGGATGACGTTGCCCGTGATCGCGACGTCGCGCAGATATCTGCCCCAGCCGGCGACGATGCCGTAGGACGGCGCGTTCTCGATCACGTTGCCGGTCACCGACGTATCCGCCTCGATGTAGATGCCGACGCCGGCATCGTCGTCCGGCGCGGTGCCGATCGGCCGCTTCGGGATCAGGTTGCGGATGATGTTGCCCTGGACCACGGCGATGCGGCCGCCCTCGTTGAAATTGCACACGGAGACGCCGACGGCGGCGCCATCGACCGTGTTGTTGGCGATCACCGCGGCTTCGAACGCGAACTCCGAATAGAGCGCGACCTCGCGCACGTCGCTGACGCTGTTGCCGGTGATGTGGATATTGGAGGCCGAATTGCCGCGCACCGCGGAATAGTCGCAGTTCCTGATGCGGTTGCTGCTCACGATCACGTTGCCGGCACGGAAAGCGTTGATGGCGTTGCCGTACTGGCCGGAGCCGCCGGGGCCCGCCTTGATGTTCTCGATGCGGTTATCAGCAACCAGCGTGCCGTCGTCGCCGATCGACGTGCGCAGGATCTCGATGCCGTTGTCATTGGTGCCGAGAATCGTGTTGCGGGAGACGGTGAGGCCTTTGGCATCGAACGACACCAAAGCCGTCACCGCGATGTCGGTGAAGATATTGCCGGAGATCTCGCCGGACACCTGCTCGAGCCAGATGCCGCTGCCGCCCGAATTCGTGATCTCGCAATCGGCGATGCGGACGTCGCGTCCGCCGAGCAGGTGGACCAGGCCGCGCCGGGCCGGCAGCGCAATGCCGCCGCCGTCGACGGTGATGCCGGAAAGACCGACGGAGTTCGAACCCTCGCTCAGGATCGCCGAGGTCCCGCCGGCGAAGAGAATCTTCGTTGCTCCGCGCACGCCGATCAATTGCGCGCCGTGCGGCAGCCGCAGCAGCCCGCTGCGGTAGACGCCGGGCGGCAATGCCAGCGGCATCTGCGCCCGCGCGGCTTCATCGATCGCACGTTGGAGCACGCGGGTCTGATCCTCGCTGCTGCCGGGGCGCACGCCGTATTGCGTGGCGTCGCGGCCGAGCAGGGACGTCAGCGGCGCCGCGCGCGCGGCGTCGGCCGGCATGGCCAGCGCACCGGCGATGCCGGCGGTGGAAGCTCCGATGAGGTGACGGCGATTGAGGTCCATGACGCGTCCTCCGGCGGACGCGGGCGTCCGCGAGGCCTAGGTAGCGCAGGGCGGCCGAGGGCGCGGGGATTGTTCGCGGTAGGGTTAAATGTTTACCGCAAAGATGGTGCCGTAGGGTGGGCAAAGCGAAGCGTGCCCACGATCTGGTGGCTGACGGAACGAGATGGTGGGCACGGCGCAAGAGCGCCTTTGCCCACTCTACGAAATCCGCGTGGTCCGCTGCTTCCGTGCCAGCTGCACCATTTCCATCAGCATGGCCTCGCCGGCATCGACGAGTTCCTCCAGCGTGATCCGCGGCGCCCCCTTGCGTCGTATTGAGCCGCTGCGCGCGAGCAGGGGGATATGGACGAACGCCGCAAGCTGCGGACCGCCCGCCCTGACGTTCTCGATCGCGCGCCAGCTCAAATAATTGCAGAGATAGGCGCCGGCATCGCGCGAGGACCGTGCATCGATGCCGGTGAGGCGCGCGGCGCGCAGCAGCCTTGCGGTGTGCGGGCCGAACGTCATGGCGTCCGCGCGGCCGGCGATGCCGCGCTTGCTCGATCGGGTGTTGGCGGCATCGGGCCAGAGCATGGTGACGGCATTGCGCGCGCGGGTCTCGATCCGCAGGTAAGGCGTGCGCGCAGCAAGGCCGAACATCAGAAGCGCATCCGGCTTCACTTTCGCGAGCACGTCGGGCAATTGCCCGTCGACCGCGGCATAGGTGACCGGGAAGATGTGGCTGGCGATCGCGGCATCATCGAGTGCCGGACGGCGCAATTGCGCCAGCCGTGCCACCAGCGGCTGCGTCGGGTTATGGGGGGCGCCGGGAAACGGCCCGAAGCCGGTGAGGAGAATGCGGAGTTTTTCGCTCATTGCAGCAATCCCAGGATCTGCTCGGCGGCGAGTGCCGGGGTGAGGTGGCCCTCGGCGACCTCGGCTTCGATCTTCCGGACCTTGGTGCGAACCGACGCCTCGCTGCGCAGCCGCGCCAACATGCGCTGCTCCAGCATCGACCACATCCATTTCACCTGCTGTTCGCGCCGGCGCGCGGCGAAATCGCCGGAGGCATTCATCGCCTTGCGGTGGTCGAGCACCTTCTGCCAGAGCTCGGCGATGCCGGTGCCGGCCAGTGCCGAATAGGTGACGACGGGAGGATGCCAATGCTCGGATCGCGGAGCCAGGATATGCAGCGCGCCGCGATAGTCCGCGGCGGTGATGTTGGCGCGCTTGAGATTGTCGCCGTCGGCCTTGTTGATCGCGATCATGTCGGCGAGCTCGACGAGGCCCTTCTTGATGCCCTGCAATTCGTCGCCGCCCCCCGGCAGCATCAGGGCGAGAAAGAAATCGGTCATGTCGCAGACCGCGGTCTCGGACTGGCCGATGCCGACGGTCTCGACCAGCACGACGCCAAAGCCGGCCGCCTCGCACAGCAGCATCGCCTCGCGGGTCTTCGCCGCCACGCCGCCGAGCGTGCCCGAGGACGGCGAGGGCCGGATGAAGGCGTGGTAGGAGGCCGACAGTCGCGCCATCCGCGTCTTGTCGCCGAGGATCGAGCCGCCGCTGCGCGCCGAGGACGGGTCGACCGCGAGCACCGCGACCTCATGGCCCTGTTCGATGAGGTACGTGCCCAGCGCATCGATGGTGGTGGATTTGCCGACGCCGGGCGAGCCGGTGATGCCGACACGGAACGCCTTGCCGGTGTCCGGCAGCAGCATCTGCACCAGCTCGCGCGCCAGCGCCTGATGGTCGCCGCGCCGGCTCTCCACCAGCGTGATGGCGCGCGCCAGCGCCGCGCGGCTGCCGGCGCGGAGCTCCTTGGCGAGGGTCTTGATGTCGATGGATTTGCCAATAGTCATGATTGTTTTCGCGTCCAGCCGCTAGCGGCCCGACATGCGAAGATGTCTTTCAGCGCAGGATTTCAACGGTGGAAGGTGAGCTTGAATCATGTCCCAAACGATCTCGGCTTTCGTCATATGGTAGGCATGACGTAGAAGATTTCCGAAGTCGATCATCTTGCGCCAGTCGATTTCAGGCTCGGTTCGCTTGATCTCATCCGGGATGAATCTTGAAGCCTCGCAGATGATTTCGAGAAGGCGTTCGATTGCCAGACGGGCGGTCCTTTCTGAGACGAGCTGATCGAAGCTGAGGCCCTTCACGACGCTTTCGATGTCGGTGATGGCTTCCAGAATATCTCGCAGCCGGTCTTCCGCGGTCGGCGGCATTCAGAAGACCTCAACCAGATCATCCGCGATCCGCTCGGCTATGCGCGGCTTCAGCAAGTCTCGCATCGAGATTTGCGCTCGAAGGCCGACCTCATCCTCGATCAGGTGCAGGACCCTGAAATAGTCGAACCGCGGCGTTTCCTCGCGCGAAGTGGTCTCGATCAGAACATCAAGATCGCTGTCGTGCCGGGCGTCGCCGCGGGCGCGGGACCCGAACAGGTACAGGCGGGCGACCCCCGCGGCTCTCAAGGTTGGGGCAAGCTCTCTGAGCTTTCCGACAATCGTCTCGAGCGGAATGTCTGCGACCTCTATCATGGCCCAATACTAGCACAGGGTTGCAGCCTGGCCCAGCCGCCGGGCCTCGACCGCCCGGGGTGGGGGCAGGGCGAGAACCCGCGCCGATATCACCGGCTCGCCGCTGCCGCGGCTTGCGGCTGCTTCACCTTGCGCCAGATCCACACCATCACCGGCCAGAGCAGGGCACCGATCGCCATGGCGGCGAGAATGGCTGCGATGGGACGTTCGAAGAACGGCAAAATGCTGCCGTCGGACTTGATCAGCGAGGTCACGAAGGCCTGCTCGACCATGGTGCCCATGACGATGCCGAGCACCATGGCGGCGACGGGATAGCCGTTCGTTTCCATGACATAGCCGATCACGCCGAAGGTGGCGACGGTGACGACGCCGAACATGTTGTTGCCGATCGCGAACGAGCCGACCGCGCAGCACAGCATGATGATCGGCATGATGGCCGAGCGCGGCGCCAGTAGGATGTAGGCGGCGACCCGGATCATCGCGATGCCGAGCGGGATCATCATGATGTTGGCGATGATGAACATCAGGTAGATCGCGTACATGCTCGACGCCTTCTCGGTGAACAGCGTCGGGCCCGGGTTGAGGCCCTTCATGTAGAGCACGCCGATCGCGATCGCGGCGATGGTATCGCCGGGAATGCCGAACAGCAGCGAGGGCACCCAGCCCGAGGCGATGCTGGCATTGTTGCTGGCGCCGGCCTCGACCAGGCCCTCGACGTGGCCGGTGCCGAACTTTTCCGGCTCCTTGGAGAAGCGTTTCGACATCGCATAGGAGACCCAGGCGGCCATGTCGGCACCGGCGCCGGGCAGCACGCCGATGATGATGCCGACGATGTTTCCGCGCGTCATCTGCCAGCGATAGAGCTTGGTCAGCTTCCACTGGCCGGCCAGGATGCTGCCGAATTTCCGGCGCGGCAGCGGCGGCGGCTCGGGCGTCAGCATCGCGCGCATCACCTGCGCCACCGCGAACACGCCGACCAGCGCCGGGATCGGCTCGATGCCGCCGAACAGATCGGTGAGGCCGAAGGTGAATCGCGGCACACCGCCGGGATTCTCGATGCCGATGCAGGCAACGAGCAAGCCGATGAACATGCCGGCGATCGCCTTCACCGGCGAGGAGCGCGCGACCAGAGTCGCGCACATCAGGCCGAGCAGCGCCAGCCAGAAATATTCGAAGGTCGAGAACGACAGCGCGATCTCGGCGAGTGGCGGCGCCAGGATCATCAGCGACAGCACGCCGGCAATGCCGCCGACGGCGGAGAACCACACGCCGGCCCCGAGCGCGAGCTCGGCCTGGCCCTTGCGCGTCATGGCATAGGCCTCGTCGGCATAGGCGGCGGAGGCGGGCGTGCCGGGAATGCGCAAGAGCGCGCCGGGGATGTCGCCCGAGAAGATCGCCATCGAGGATGCCGCGACGATGGTCGCGATCGCCGCGATCGGCGACAGGTAGAACGTGACCGGGACGAGCAGGGCGGTCGCCATGGTTGCCGACAGGCCCGGCAGCGAGCCGATCACGAGGCCGTATACGGAGGCTGCGAACATCGAGATGATGACCTCCCACGTGGAGATCAGCGCGAACGCATCGAGCAGGGTTTTCAGCATGGGATTACCAGGGCGTCGGCAGCAGGCCGGCGGGCAGCGGCACGCGGAGCAGCTTGCCGAAGATGAGGTGGACGGCGAAGGGCGAGAGCGCGGCGAGCGGCAGAGCCAGCTTCCACTTGGCGCCGAGCGCCGTCGAGGTGACGTAGACCATGATCGCTGCGGTGATGATGAAGCCGAGCCTGTCGGCTGCAACCACGTAGAACAGCAGCAGCAGCGGCGGCAGCAAAGCGCGCAGGTCATAGAGCCTGCTTTGCGGCGGCGGGGCTGCCGCTTGGCCGTCCTCCAGCGGGATCAGCTCTTCCTCCTCCTCGAAGGAGTGGCCGATGCCGAACACGATCGCGAGCCCGCATAGTGCAAGGCCGCAGCCGATCACCAGCGGGAACACGTTGGGGCCGACCGGCTGTCCGGGCACCGGCGGCAGGATCCAGCCGCCATAGGCGGCCGCCGCGCCGAGGGCGATGAGAAACGATCCCGTGACGGAGTCGGGAAGACGCATGGAGAGTGGTCCTGTGAAGAAGTTCTCCCTCTCCCCGCGTGCGGGGAGAGGGTCGGGGTGAGGGGGGCTCTCCGCGAGGGAGGTGAGAGTTGGACTCGCGGAGAGTCCCCCTCACCCGGAATCCGCGCTTCGCGCGCATTCCGGCCTCTCCCCGCAAGCGGGGAGAGGCGAGCAGAGCATCGCAGATCACGCCTTGCTGAGGCCGGCCGCCTTCATCGCTCCGCCCATCTGGGCGTCGCCCTTGTCCATGAAGCTGGCGAAGTGGGCGGCATCGCCCCACACCGTGCCGAAGCCGCGATTGCTCATGAAGTCCTTGAACTCGGCGGAGTCGTAGACCTTCTTCAGCGCCGCTGTGAGCTTGGTTGCGATCTCAGGCGGCAGGCCCTTCGGCGCGCCGATGCCGCGCCAGGCGCCGGTCGCGTAGTCGATGCCCATCGCCTCCTTCAGCGTCGGCACGTCCTTGAAGACCGGATTGCGCGCCGGCGCCATGATGGCGAGGCTCCTCGCCTTGCCGGCCTCGATGATGGCGCGCGCCTCCGGCACCGAGCAGGTGGTGAGGTCGAGCCCGCCGGCGGCAAGATCCTGCATCGCCGGCGCCGCGCCGTTCGACGGCACCCAGGCGACCTGGTTGGCGGGCAGGCCCATCGCCTGCATCCAGCCGACCAGCGCCAGATGCCAGATGCCGCCCTGGCCGGTGCCCGAAGCCTTGAACTTGCCGGGAGGCGCGGCCTTGATCGCGTCCGCGAGTTCCTTGACGGTCTTGTAGGGCGAGGACGAGGAGACCTGGATGCCGGGGGGATCCTCGTTCATCAGGGCCAGCGGCGTGTAGCTCTTCGGCGTCAGCTCGGTGAGGCCCTGCCAGTGCATCATCGAGATTTCGACGGTGAGCATGCCGATCGTGTAGCCGTCGGGCTGCGCGGTCGCGATCGCGCTGTGTCCGACCACGCCGGAGCCTCCGGTGCGGTTGACCACGTTGAAGGGCTGGCCGAGATCCTTCTCCAGCAGTGCGGCGACGATGCGCGCGGTCGCATCGGTGCCGCCGCCGGCGCCCCAGGGCACGATCACGGTGACCGGCCGGGCCGGATAGGCCTGAGCGAGTGCGGGCTTGAACCCGAAAGCGGCGGATGCTGCGACGGCAGCGGTCGAAGCCGCAAAGGTACGGCGCGAAATCTTGGACATTGAATGCCTCCCAGCGGCGCCCGTGACGCCGGGCGCTCTTGATCAATGGCGACATTCTAGTCGGCTTTGCAGCACCGCCGCAAGGTAGCGCTACCAAGGAGTTCGACATGTTGTGTGAAAACAGCATGCCCTTTGGATGGGCGGTCGGAAATCGGGTGGGTTTTGCCGGCATGCTTCGCCAACCTGCGCGCGTAACCACAGCCAAAGGCAAGCTATCGATAACTCAAGCCTATTACAGCGCCGTGCTGGACTGCCCGCTGGACGACGCCTGGTCGCTGATCCGCGATTTCAACAACTATCCCGCTTACATCGACGGCGTCAGCGAGAGCGTGATCGAGGACGACAAGCGCGGCGATGAAGTCGGCGCGATCAGACGCTTCTGCTATCTCGGGAACTGGATCCGGCAGCGCCTGGTCGATCATTCGGACCGGCAGCACACCCTGACCTATGCCGGTCTCGAAGCGCTGCAATATCCGCTAGAGGACGGAAACCGGACGCCGACGCCGACGCGCTATCAAGGCAGCATGCATCTGCGCCCGATCGTCGAAGGCGACCGCACCCTGATCGAATGGTCGGTTGATCTCGAGACCGAACCTGCGGACGCCGACCGCTGGCAAACCCTGTTTGCGTCCTGGATTCCCGATTGGACGGATTCGCTTGCGCGGACGTTGGTGCGGATCCATCCGCGATCCTAGCGATCGCTCACGGCTCCTCGGCGTCGCCCTTCGGCCGCGCGCCGCCGAAGATGCGGGTGCCTTCGGCGCTCAGGTAAGGCTTCAGCGTCTCCCACGGCACGAAGGCGACATACTCGCCCTCGGCATAGGGACCGACGGCGTAGGGCGGATAGAGGAAGGTGAGGCCGGAACTCTTGCCCGCTTCGGTCGAAGGCGTCAGCGTCACGGCGCCGATCTTCAGCAGGCTCGGTTTCAGCTCCTTGAACCATTCGTCGGTTGCGGTCTCGCCGGCGTCGCGCTTCTTCTTCTCCGCCTTGAGCGAGACGATGATCGCCTTCGCCATCGCCTTCATAGTCGCGCCGTTGTCGGCGGTCTCGGTGAAGAACGGACGGATCGAGATGCGCTTGGTGTCGGCCTTGTCCCACAGGATCGTGTTCACGTCCGAGTTCGGATGCGCACCCCTCGTATTCATGTAGTCGTTGCGCAGGATGCTGACATAGCGATCCGCGACGACCGAGCGGATCTCATACTTGCGCTCGAACTCCCAGCCACCGTCCCTGGAGAATTGCGGATCGGCCTTGCGCGCGGCGGCAGCTTCCGCTGCATTCTTGTCGAGCCACTTCTTGCCTTCCCGGAGGCAATCCGCCGCCAGTGCCGCGTCTGCCTTGATTTTATCGTCGAGGAATAAGCGCGCCTCGATGCTCCCAGTCTTGACGACGGCGTCGGGCTGGGGGTCGGCGGCGTGGGCGGGACTGAACAGCGCGCTGCAAACCATGGCGACAGCGAGCGCACGCGTGAGCATTGGCGCGAGAAACATCACGCAAAATCCTTCTTGCCGGAAGATAGATGCCGAAGCTACTCCGCCGCCTCGCTATGCCCAAGACGGGCGTTCAGCTTGCGGATCAGCTCCTCGGCGGCTTCCGCGATCACCGTGCCCGGCGGGAAGATCGCCTCCGCACCGGCGGCATAGAGCGCATCGTAATCCTGCGGCGGCACCACGCCGCCGACGATGATCATGATGTCGTCGCGGCCCTGCTTCTTCAGCGCGGCCTTCAGCTCCGGCACCGCGGTGAGGTGCGCGGCGGCGAGCGAGGAGACGCCGAGGATGTGGACGTCGTTCTCGACCGCCTGCCGGGCGGCTTCGTCGGCGGTCGCAAACAGCGGCCCGATGTCGACGTCGAAGCCGATGTCGGCGAAGGCCGAGGCGATCACCTTTTGGCCGCGGTCGTGGCCGTCCTGGCCGATCTTGGCGACCAGGATGCGCGGGCGGCGGCCTTCCGCCTCCTCGAAGGCGTCGATCAGCGCCTGAACTTTCTCGACCTGGTTGCCCATGCTGGACGCCTCCCGCTTGTAGACGCCGGTGATGGATTTGATCTCGGCGCGGTGCCGGCCGAACACCTTCTCCATCGCGTCCGAAATCTCGCCGACGGTCGCCTTGGCCCGCGCCGCGTCGATGGCGAGCGCGAGCAGATTGCCGTTGCCTTCGCCGGCCGAGCGCGTGATCGCCCCGAGCGCGGCATCGACGTCCTTCTGGTTGCGCTCGGCTTTCAGCCGCGTCAGCTTGTCGATCTGCAGGCGGCGGACGTTGGAATTGTCGACCTTGAGGATCTCGATGCTGTCCTCGTCGGTCGGCTTGTACTTGTTGACGCCGATCACCGCCTGCTTGCCGGCGTCGATGCGCGCCTGCGTCTTGGCGGAGGCTTCCTCGATCCGCAACTTCGGCAGGCCGGCCTCGATCGCCTTCGCCATGCCGCCGAGTTCCTCGACCTCCTGGATGTGCCCCCACGCCTTGGCCGCGAGGTCGCGCGTCAGCCGCTCGACATAATACGAACCGCCCCAGGGATCGATGATGCGGGTGGTGCCGCTCTCCTGCTGCAGGAATAGCTGGGTGTTGCGGGCGATGCGGGCCGAGAAATCGGTCGGCAGCGCCAGCGCTTCGTCGAGTGCATTCGTGTGCAGCGACTGGGTGTGGCCTTGGGTGGCCGCCATCGCTTCCACAGTGGTCCGCATCACGTTGTTGAAGACGTCCTGCGCGGTCAGCGACCAGCCCGAGGTCTGGCTGTGGGTGCGCAGCGACAGCGAGCGCGGATCCCTCGGGTTGAACGGCTTCAGGAGCTTCGCCCAGAGCAGCCGCGCGGCGCGCAGCTTGGCGACCTCCATGAAGAAGTTCATGCCGATCGCCCAGAAAAACGATAGGCGCGGCGCGAAGCGGTCGACGTCGAGGCCGGCGGCAAGGCCCGCGCGAAGATATTCGATACCGTCGGCGAGCGTATAGGCAAGCTCGAGGTCCTGCGTCGCGCCGGCTTCCTGCATGTGATAGCCGGAGATCGAGATCGAATTGTACTTCGGCATCTTTTGCGAGGTGTACGCAAAAATGTCCGAGATGATCCGCATCGAGGGCGCCGGCGGATAGATGTAGGTGTTGCGCACCATGAACTCTTTCAGAATGTCGTTCTGAATGGTGCCCGACAGCTTCTCCGGCGGAACGCCCTGTTCCTCGGCGGCGGCGACGTAGAGCGCGAGGATCGGCAGCACCGCACCGTTCATGGTCATGGACACGCTCATCTGGTCGAGCGGAATCCCTGCGAACAGCGTGCGCATGTCGTAGATGGAATCGATGGCGACGCCAGCCATGCCGACGTCGCCGCCGACGCGCGGATGATCGGAGTCGTAGCCGCGGTGAGTGGCAAGATCGAAGGCGACCGAGAGGCCCTTTTGCCCCGCCGCGAGGTTGCGGCGGTAGAACGCGTTGGAATCCTCCGCCGTGGAGAAGCCGGCATATTGCCTGACGGTCCAGGGCTGGTTGACATACATGGTCGGGTAGGGACCGCGCAGGTAGGGCGCGATGCCCGGATAGGTCTCGAGGAAATCGAGCCCGGCCAGATCAGCCTCGCCATAAGCGGGCTTCACCAGAATGCCCTCGGGCGTCAGCCATGGCTCGGCGCTGCCGGCGGGTGCTGCAGTGATTGCCCTCTCGAAGGCGACATCGGCAAAGTTCGGAATGCGGCTCATGGCTTCAACCATATCATCAATCATGATCCGGATGCTGATGGCTGACGATGGTCGCCATCTTCTCCGGTCCGTAATTCTGCTGCGTGGTCTGGCTTGGCAGGTTGGCGATGCCGACCACCCAGCCGAGCCGGGATTCGGTGCCGAACTGCCGCGTCGGGATCACCCGGTCAGGGCGATCGAAGGCGCCGGTCATGATCTCGATGCGGTCGCCGTCGATGCGGCCGAAGCTCAGCGGCGTGCCGCAGGCGGCGCAAAAGCCGCGCTCGGCAATGGTGGAGGAGCGGAAGAACGATGGCTGTCCCCTGGTCCAGGCGAAATCGGTCTTGTTGATGTCGGCAAAGGATGCGAACGGCGCACCGGCCGCCTTCTGGCACATGCGGCAATGGCAGATCGAGACACGGTTCGGCGCCGTCGTCACGGCAAAGCGCACCGCACCGCATTGGCATCCGCCGGTGAGAACGGGTTTGCTGGCGTCGGTCATGGCTGCTCCATCCGTCGGTAGGCGTCCTGCAGCGTGGCAAGCGCATCGCCTCCGGCGAAGACAAAACCCGTGACGCCGGCGGCCCGCAGCGCCGCCTCGGCATCAGCAGGACGGCCCGCCAGATAGATATGTCGGGCGCCCGCACTTTGCAGGGCCTTCGCGGCAGGTTCCGCGCGATCGGCATAGACCTTGTCGCCGGAACAGAGGCAAGCGAGCTCGGCGCCGGAGGCCTTGAAGGCGGCGGCCAGCCTGGCCGGATCGGCAAAGCCTTCGCTATCGATGGCCTCGATGCCGCCGGCCTCGAAGAAGCTCTTGGCGAAGGTCGCACGCGCCGTGAAATCGGCGGGCGTGCCGAGATTGGCCAGGAACACTTTAGGCCGCGCGCCGCGTGCCTTCAGCACGGCGTCCGATTTGTCGCGCAGCGCCTCGAACGGTTCCGCGAGCCGGATCGGCGACAGCGGATCGAACCGGTATTTCTGCTCGCCATACGGTGCCAGCGCGATCGGCGTCGCCGTCAGCACGGTTGCTTCGCTCTCGTGCAGGTTTGGGAACTCGCTGGCGCCGGTCAGCACGTCGCGGCGCTTTGCGATGTTGGCCTCACGCGCCTTGCGCGCGGCCGCGACCTTGCTCTGAAACAGGCCTTGCTGAAGCGCGGCAAAGGCGCCGCCGGCCTTTTCGCTCTCCTGGAACAGCGCCCAGGCGGCCTCGTAGAGCTGCGCGGTCAGCGTCTCGATGCCGCCGCTGCCTGCCGCGGGATCGCTGACCTTGGCGAGGTTGCTTTCTTCCAGGAGCAGGAGCTGCGTGTTGCGCGCCACGCGCCGCGCAAACGGATCGGGCAGGCCGAGCGCCAGCGTATGCGGCAGCACCGTGATCGCGTTGGCGCCGGCAAGGCCCGCTGCGAAAGTGGCGATGGTCGCACGCAGCATGTTCACGTAGGGGTCGCGCTGCGTCAGCATGCGCCAGGCCGTATCGGCGGCGATGAACAGCGGCTTCGGCGTCAGCCCGCACGCCGTTTCGATCCGCGCCCAGAGCAGCCGCAGTGCGCGGAATTTGGCCATGGTCAGGAACTGGTCCGCATCGGCGGCAAGCCGGGCATAGACCATGCCTTGCGCGGCTTCCAGCGGAATGCCGTCGCCTTCGATCGCGCGCAGGTAAGCGACGCCGCAGGCGAGCACGAAGCCGAGCTCCTGCACCTCGGAGCCGCCGGCATCGTGGATCACGCGTCCGTCGGCAGAGGCGAACGGCCCCTTGAAGCCGAGCGCAGAGAGGCCCTTGATGGCGCCGGTGATCGCGGGCGCGATTTCGTCCCAGGTGTAGGGGCTGTGTCCCCACACCGCGCAGGCCGCGAGCGGATCGAGCCCGAAGCGGATGTTGCAGGCGGCGGGATCGAGGCCTTGGCTCTTCACATATTCCGCGACATGGATCGCCGCCATCCGCGACTGCGGACCGACCTCGAGCTCGAGGCCGATCCCGGCGTCGAGATGAATATCCTTCAGGACCTTGACCACCGCGTCGGCTGATGGTTCCAGCCCGAAACCGCGCGCGCCATTGGCGCCGGCGAACACCAGCGCGAGCCCGGTCGCGCCGTTCTCCAGATCCTGCAACGCCTGCGCATTCGCGAGCGCCGCATCGGGATGGTCGATCCGCTGCATGATTTGCCAGGGCGCGGCTAGCGGCCGCCCCACCACGGGCGCGACGCCCCTGGCGCGCGGATAGAGCGGATCGATCTTGATGCCGTCATAGGTTTTGCCGAGCAGCTTCTCGAACGGCGCGCCCTTCAGTACGCCATCGACCAGCTTGCGCCAGTCTTCTGGCGTCGCCTTGGGAAAATCCGCCGCCAGCGGCAGGTCGTCAGTCACGGAGGTCATGCGGCGAGGGGCTCCCGAGCGTATCGTTATTCGCAGGCGAAATTGCCACGGCGGACCGTCCCTGCAAACGGTTGTTTTTGGTTAACCGGTATCCGGAAGCCGCTCAATGCCTTGCGTCGAGACGCTGGCGAGCCCGTCGCGCACACGAATGCCCGAGATCACGCGCTCGGGTGCGATTTCGGCCAGCGGCACCAGCACGAAGGCGCGCTCGAACAGGCGCGGGTGCGGCAGCGTCAGGTCGGGCTTCTGCAAGGACACATCGTCATAGGCGATCATGTCGAGATCGAGCGTGCGCGGGCCCCAGCGCCGATCCTTGGTTCGCGTGCGGCCGAACTTCTGCTCGACTTTCTGCAGCACGAACAGAAGCGCGTGCGGATCGAGGCCGGTCTCGATCTCGATGCAGGCGTTGATGAAGGGGGCCTGGTCCTCGTCGCCCCAGGGCGGCGTGGCATAGTCCGAGGAGCGCGCGATCAATGCGCCTTGCGCCATGCCGCAGATATGGGCGATCGCCTTGCGGAACGTCGCGCGGACATCGCCGACATTGCCGCCGAGCGCGATCA
This sequence comes from Bradyrhizobium sp. WBOS08, assembly GCF_024585125.1. Taxonomy (NCBI): domain Bacteria; kingdom Pseudomonadati; phylum Pseudomonadota; class Alphaproteobacteria; order Hyphomicrobiales; family Nitrobacteraceae; genus Bradyrhizobium; species Bradyrhizobium sp. WBOS08. Next base: position 4,802,415 of record NZ_CP028988.1, read on the forward strand.
GCACGCTCGCCATGTCAGGGATGCCGCGAGCGCGTCAGCACGATGCCGACGTCGTCGAAGATCGCGGCGATCGGCGCATGCGGCTTGTGCACGGTGACCTTCACGGCGCGGATGCGCGGGAAATGCGACAGGATGGCGTCGGCCACCGCGCCCGCCGCACGCTCGAGCAGCCTGTAATTGGTGTTCTTGAACGCCGCCGTCGTGGTCGCCACGACGTCGGCGTAGGACACCGTATCGGCGAGCCGGTCGCTGCGCGAAGGCTCCGACAGGTCGGTATGGAGTTCGAGATCGATGACGAAGCGCTGGCCGACCTCGGTCTCGTGATCCATCACGCCGTGGCGGGCGTGGATCGACAGGCCGGTGACGAAGATCGTGTCGGTCATTGCTTGCCCTCGATTGCGTTCGCCACTCGCAGCGCCTGCAAGGTCTCGGCGACGTCATGGGTGCGGATGATCCTGGCGCCGCGCTGCGCGGCGATCAGATGCGCGGCGATCGAGCCGGCGAGGCGCTCTTTCGGCTCCGACGGCGATACGGAAGAGATGAAGCGCTTGCGCGAGGCGCCGACCAGGATCGGCAGGCCGAACATCTCGAACTCGCGCAGGCGCGCCAGCGCAGTCATGCTCTGCTCGGCGGTCTTGCCGAAGCCGATGCCGGGATCGAGCACGATCCTGTCGCGGGCGATGCCGGCCTTTGCGGCGATGTCGAGCGAGCGCAGGAAGAACGTCTTCAAGTCCGTGATGATGTCGATGGCGGGATCGGCATCGTCGCGGTTGTGCATGACGATGACGGGCACGCCTCTTGCCGCCACCAGCGGGGCCATGGCGGGGTCGCGCTGCAGGCCGCAGACGTCGTTGGCGATCGCCGCGCCCTGGTCGAGCGCGAAAGCCACCACCTCCGCCTTCATGCTGTCGATCGAGACCGGCACGCCAAGGGCTACGACGCCAGCCAGCACCGGCTTCAGCCGGGCAAGCTCGTCGTCCGCGCTGACCGGCCTGGCGCCCTTGTAGGGCCGGGTGGACTCGGCCCCGATATCGATGATGTCGACGCCGGCCTCGATCATCGCCCGCGCCCGTGCCAGCGCCAGCTCCGGCGCGATGAACTCGCCGCCGTCGGAGAAGGAGTCCGGGGTGACGTTGAGCACGCCCATCACCGCCGGGATCGGCCGTTCCAGCAGCGTTCGCAGCACATCTGGCCCGGCCGAGCCGGCCGGCGGGACGGATGGGGAGGGCGAGGCATTCATGGCGCCCGCTTTAGCGGGCGGGGAGGGGGAGTCAAGACCAACCCCTCGCTGTCATTGCCCGCGAAAGCGGGCAATCCAGTATTCCGAGGCAATGAGGCAATACGGAGGAGGCGCGGCGTACTGGATACCCCGCCTTCGCGGGGTATGACGAAGAAAGCGCGGAGCTAATACGTGATCTTCGGCTGCAGCTTCTTCGCCTTGGCGATGATGTCGCCGACCGACTTCTCGGACGGCAGGATTCGCAGCAGCTTCTTCTTCTCGTTGGCGTCGCGCATGCTCTGGGCGAGCCTTGCCGGATTCCTGTAGGCGAGCTCGCGCACGGTGGTGACGCCGGCGGCGCGGACCAGGCCGACCTTGGCCCGGCCCATGCCGGGGATGCGCATGTAGTCGGACACGTTGGCCCATTCCAGCAGCAGCTGCTCGCTGATGCCGGTCTTGGCGGAAAGCGCCTTGCGGCCCTTCACCGTGCCGGCCGCCTCGAGCAGCGCGTCGGTGGTGCGGATGCCCTGCGCCTTCAGCTTGTTGGCGGCAAAGACCGACAGGCCCTCAATCTCGGAGATCGGATATGTCATGATACTCGATATGAAATGCCGAACCTTCAGGCGAACTGGCTGAGGCCCGGCGTCCCCGCAACGATCTTGCCCATCTGATCCGCTCCGATTTTGTCTCGACCGTAGCGGAAAAGTTCACGGGCGACGTTCTGAATATCGGACATGCCGAGCCCCAGGCCCATCAGGCGCGTCCCGACCGCCATCAGGCCGCCTCCCATCAGCCGCGACAGTCCGCCGCCGCTCCTGGATGCCGCGATCGCGGCTTCCGCTCCGGGAATCTGATCGATCAGGGCCTGCACGCTATCGGGAGGACCCTCGCTGCGGAGGAAGCCCAGGATGATGCCGACGGTCTTTTCAGCCACAGCACTATCTATGCTGGCGCTTGTCGCCAGCCGCCCGATCAGTTCGTCCATAAGGTCCGCCCCTCAGCCGGTTTCATGCCGGAGTATTTCTTTCGAGAATGATCTTGAGCCGGTGTGATGTGAAATTCAAGCGATGAACGCGGGCGTCGAAGCGATTCATCTTCCAAGGCGCGAAAAGTGTTGCAGCGGTGCAAGAGCGGAGATGGGATCGGCGAAAAAATGCCGCGTTGCGAACGGCCCGCTCCTACTTTCGGCTGATGTCGTCCGTCTGTTTCCGGCGATGTCGCGTGCTTCGAGCGCGTTGAATGGTTTTAATCGGCGCGCGACATGCGTTAAACTACGGAACTGGTGCATTCGAGTTTCGACACGTGAAACCCGCCAAGAAGAGATCAGAGAGAATGACCGCACAGGACAGCAAGCTCGGCGATACCGACGACAAGATCTTCGTCGGCAAGGGAGACGAGCAGGCCTGGCTGACGCTGGCGCTCGCCAATCGCCACGGCCTCGTCACCGGTGCAACCGGAACGGGCAAGACCGTGACGCTCCAGGTGATGGCGGAAGGATTTTCGCGCGCCGGTGTTCCGGTCTTCGCAGCCGACATCAAGGGGGACCTCTCCGGCATCTCGGAGGTCGGCGTGCCCGCGGACTTCATCCTCAAGCGCGCCTCCGCAATGGGGCTGAATTTCCAGCCCGACCAGTTCTCGACGGTGTTCTGGGACGTGTTCGGCGAGCAGGGTCATCCGGTGCGCGCGACCGTCACCGAGATGGGGCCGCTTCTGCTGGCGCGCATGCTCGATCTGAACGACGTGCAGGAAGGCGTGCTCAACGTCGCCTTCCGCGTCGCCGACGACGCCGGGCTGACCCTCGTCGATATGAAGGATCTGCGCGCGCTGCTCGACGCCATCGTGCCCAATGGCGGGAAGAAAGCGGCGGACGCTGAGGAGGATCCGCTCGCCGTCATCCGCAAGGCCGCGCAGGGGTTCGGCAACGTCACCAAGGCTACCGTCGGCACCATCCAGCGCCAGCTCCTGGTGCTGGAGAACCAGGGCGGCACCAAATTCTTCGGCGAGCCGGCGCTGGCATTGGAGGATTTCATGAAGACCGACCGCGACGGCCGCGGCATGGTCAATATCCTGGTCGCCGACAAGCTGCTGCAGAACCCCAGGCTTTATGCGACCTTCCTGCTGTGGATGCTGTCGGAGCTGTTCGAAGAGCTGCCCGAGGCCGGCGATCTGCCCAAGCCGAAGCTGGTGTTCTTCTTCGACGAGGCGCATCTGTTGTTCAATGACGCGCCCAAGGCGCTGCTCGACAAGATCGAGCAGGTGGTCCGCCTGATCCGCTCCAAGGGCGTCGGCGTCTACTTCGTGACGCAGAACCCGATCGATGTTCCGGACCGTGTGCTCGGACAGCTGGGCAACCGGGTGCAGCACGCGCTGCGCGCCTTCACCCCGCGCGACCAGAAGGCGGTCGCGGCTGCGGCCCAGACCTTCCGGCCCAATCCGAAGCTCGACACGGCCAAGGTGATCACGGAGCTCGGCAAGGGCGAGGCGCTGGTGTCCTTCCTCGAGGGCAATGGCACGCCGGCCATGGTCGAGCGGGTGATGATCCGTCCGCCGTCGGCCCGCATCGGATCGATCACGCCCGACGAGCGCAAGGCGATCATGGCTGCAAGTCCGGTGAAGGGCAAATACGACACCGCCGTCGACGAAGAATCCGCCTACGAGATGATCCAGAAGCGCATTGCCGGCACCGCGGCGACGGCCGACAGCCCGGCTGGCGGGAGCGGCGGCGGCATTCTCGGCCAGATCGGCTCGATCGTCGGCACCGTGTTCGGCACCAACGTCAAGCGCGGCCGGCTGTCGACCGGCCAGGTCATCGCGCGCGACGTGACGCGATCGGTCACCAACCAGGTAATCGGCGGGATGGCGGCCAATATCGGCAAATCGCTCGGCGGCCAGCTCGGCGGCTCGATCGGCCGCACGCTGGTCCGCGGCGCGCTCGGCGGATTGCTGCGGCGCTAAAGGCCAAACTTCCATAGGCGCGCCTTCGGCGGGGTTGCGATGTCGTGACGTGGCTGGCACCGCCGCGGCGGCAGCGCTAAAAGCGCATCTCGACACCCGGCAATCAGGAACACGATCATGGCCAATGCGCAGCTTCAATCCGTGCTCGACCACATCGACAAGGACTTCGACAACAGCCTGGAGCGTCTGTTCGCGCTACTCCGGATCAAGTCGATCTCGGCGGATCCGGCCTTTGCCGGGGATTGCAAGGCGGCGGCGGACCATCTCGCCAAGGACATTGCGAGTCTCGGTGTTGCTACCGAGGTGAGGCCGACCGCGGGCCATCCCGCCATCGTCGGCAAGACCCAGGGAGACGGCAAGTCCGGCGGCCGGCCGCATGTGATCTTTTACGGTCATTACGACGTGCAGCCGGTCGATCCGCTCGATCTCTGGCACCGCCCGCCGTTCGAGCCCGTGGTGACCGACCACGCCGACGGCCGCAAGATCATCGTCGCGCGTGGCGCCGAGGACGACAAGGGCCAGGTGATGACCTTCGTGGAAGCCTGCCGCGCCTGGAAGAAGGTGACGGGCTCGCTGCCGATCGACGTCACCTTCCTGATCGAGGGCGAGGAGGAGGTCGGCTCGAAGAATTTCGTGCCCTTCATCGAGGCCAACAAGGACGAGTTCAAGGCCGATTACGTGCTGGTCTGCGACACCGGCATGTGGGACCGCAACACCCCGGCGATCACGACCTCGCTGCGCGGCCTGCTCTATGAAGAGCTGAAGATCACCGCCGCCAATCGCGACCTGCATTCCGGCGTGTTCGGCGGCAGCGCGATGAACCCGATCCGGGTGCTGACGAAAATTCTGGGCGGGCTGTTCGACGACGACAACCGCATCACCATTCCCGGCTTCTATGACGGGGTGAAGGATCTGCCGCCCGACATCCTCGCGCAATGGAAGAAGCTCAACCTGACGCCCGAGATGTTCCTGAAGCCGATCGGCCTGTCGATCCCTGCCGGCGAGAAGGGGCGCCTGCTGATCGAGCAGGCCTCGTCGCGCCCGACCTGCGACGTCAACGGCATCTGGGGCGGCTATATCGGCGAGGGTTCCAAGACGGTGATCCCCTCGCATGCCTCCGCCAAGGTCTCGTTCCGCCTCGTCGAAGGACAGGACCCGCAGAAGATCCGCAAAGCCTTCCGCGATTACGTCACCGCACGGCTCCCGGGCGACTGCAAGGTCGAGTTCGGCGACCATTCCGCCGCGCCTGCCGTCGCACTCGACTGGAACATGAAGCCGCTCGCCGCCGCCAGCACGGCGCTCACGGACGAATGGGGCAAGGAGACCGTGCTGATGGGCTCCGGCGCCTCGATTCCGATCGTCGCCGACTTCAAGCGCACGCTCGGCCTCGACTCGCTGCTGGTCGGTTTCGGCCTCGACGACGACAACATCCACTCCCCGAACGAGAAGTACGACCTGCGCAGCTTCCAGAAGGGCATCCGCTCCTGGGCCCGCATCCTGGCGGCACTGGCGGAAGTGAAGTAGATTCGGTGCCATAGGGTGGGCAAAGGCGCAAAGCGCCGTGCCCACCATCTCTCAATGATTACAAAGGACGAAGACGTGGGCACGCTCCGCTTTGCCCACCGTCGACACCTCTCTCCGTCATTGCGAGCGGAGCCAAACAATCCAGCGCAGTAGGGTGGATTAGCCGAAGGCGTAATCCACCAACTTCGTTCCGCACGCGCGGATGCACGGTGGATTACGCTTCGCTAATCCACCCTACGAGACCTATCCTCGTCATTGCGAGCGTAGCGAAGCAATCCAGAATCCTTCCGCGGAAACAGTCTGGATTGCTTCGTCGCATCAGCGCAAAATCGCTATGCAATCTTGTCGCGAGCTCCTCGCAATGAAGGCGGCGTGTGTCCCCAAACAAAAACGCCGCCCGGGATTGGGCGGCGTTTCATTCCAGAACGTGCAGAGGTAGTTCGGTAAAAAGACTACCTCAAACTCTTGAAAATCTCAAGACCGGTAGCCCGGAAGCTCGCGGTCGAGCTTGCGCAGCAGCGGCGGCCACACCAGGTTGGTGGCGCGCAGTTCGGCGCGATCGCGGTTGGCGAGCAGCTCGGTGTTCTTCTCGATCGCGATCTGCTCGACCGGATAGACCGGCGTGCCGAGCGCGCGGGTGCGCACCTGCATCGAGCAGGCGCGCTCGAGGTGGTACATGCGCTCGAAGGCGGAGGCGACCGAGCGGCCGACCGTCAGCGTGCCGTGATTGCGCAGCAGCATGTGGTTGTGGTCGCCGAGATCCTTCTGCAGCCGCGGCCGCTCGTCGTGGTCCAGTGCGATGCCTTCGTAGTCGTGATAGGCGAGGTCGTGGGTAACGAGCTGAGCGGTCTGGTTCAGCGGCAGCAGGCCTTCTGCGCTGCTCGACACCGCGGTGCCGTCGAGCGTGTGGAGATGCAGCACGCAGATCGCGTCCTCGCGGACCTCGTGGATCGCCGAATGAATGGTGAAGCCCGCCGGGTTGATGCTGTATTCGCTCTCGGAGAGCTGGTTGCCGTGCAAATCGACCTTGACGAGGCTCGACGCCGTGATCTCCTCGAACATCAATCCGTAGGGGTTGATGAGGAAGTGATGCTCGGGGCCGGGCACCCGCGCAGAGATGTGGGTGTCGACCAGATCGTCCCAGCCGTACAGCGCGACCAGGCGATAGCAGGCGGCGAGATTGACCCGTTGCTGCCACTCGGCCTCCGTCATATCAGACGGCACTTCCTTCAGGCGCGCTTCAGCTGGCGACATGGCTGATCCCTCCGAACATCGTTGTTGCGGGGAGGGAGCGTAGACTTGCAAATGGCTGGCAGCAAGGCGCGTCGGAAGCGCGGCACTCAAGCGTCACCCGCATGCTTGTCCGCCGTAGCTCGAAGAGCGAAGGCGGAAGTGCTACGGGAGAACATCATTTACGGCGCCGGGATCGACAGCAGGCTGGAGATGCTGCGGCCGCGGATGTCGTAGACACGGGCGAACACCACGTCGTCGCGCTTGATCTCGACCATCACCGGCGCGGTCAGGCCCTTGCAGTAGAACTCGCTGAGCGTCATGGCGAAATCGGCCGCGTTGGAATCCCAGCCGATGGTGAAGTCGGGTCCGAGGGCGACCTGCGCCGGGCGCTGCGGACCGCACACCGCGACCTTCCATTTGCGGTTCGCCGGCGGCACCTCCTGGCGCTCGACGATCTGCTCGCGCAATCCGTCGGAGGCCTGCTTCAGCGCGAGGCCCCAATAGTCCAGCATGAAGCGGTTGTCGGCGCCGCGCACGGTGCCGGCGATGTGGTTGAAGTGCGTGTATTGATAGGGATGCAGCCGGATCATCTCGGCGAGCGGCAACGCGAGGCCGAAGCAGAAGGTGGCGAGCACGACGGGCTGCCAGGTGCGGTGATTGGCGCGCAGGCGCTCCATCGCCCTAGCGAAAGCGACGCCGCCGAGCACCGCCATCGGCGGAATCACGAACACGAAATGGCGGATGCCGTTGTACAGCGCCGGCCGCTTCACCATCGCGATCGCAAGCGGAAGGGTCGCAGCCAGCGTCAGCATCAGCATGATGGTCTTGCGCCGCGCCGGCACTTCGTCTCGCGCCAGCATGGCGAAGGTGCCGAACACCGCGCCGGCCATCAGCACCAGCATCACCTCGGGCAGCTGCAGCGCGAACAGCGTCGGCAGATAGGACCACGGCATGTCGGGCACCGACACGATCGCGCCGTCGAACATCTCCTTCCACGGCTTCTCGAAGAAGTGCGAGAAGTAGGTCAGCGCCTGGAAGGGATTGCCGGGTTCCATGATCGACCACGGCCAGAGCAGGCCCATCAGGAGATAGCCGAACGCGAGGCCGGGCAGCAGCACATAAACGACATGGGCGAAGCGGCGCGCCGACTCGCGCAGGCCCTGGCTGCGCAGTTCCTCCAGGAACAGCGGGATGAAGCCGAGCACGGCGTAGACCAGGGCGAGCCCGCCGAGAACGCGGCAGCCGAGCGCAAGACCGGCGCCGAGCCCGACGATCAGGATCGTGCGCGGCGACGGCTGCGGATATTCCTCGGCGAGCCGGACGAGGCCCAGCATCAGGATGATCATGGCCACCGCGAAGGGCGCATCCTTCGGGTTCATGAACATGTGGCCGTAGAAGATCGGGCACAGCGCGAGCAACAGGAGCGCGGCAAGACCGGCGAGCGGGCCGCCGATGCGGCGGCCGAGCCGCCAGGTCACCGCGAGCCCGATCACGCCGACGATGGCGCCGACCAGACGTCGCGTCTCGAACAATTCGAGCGGAATGATCTTGTGCAGGAGGGCCGCGACCATGTCGAAGCCGCCGCCATACATGTAGAGATTGGCGAAGGAGAGCGCCGCATTGTCCTTGAAGCCGGAACCGAACATGCGCAGCAGCAGGTCGGCATATTCGGCGTGGGTGTAATCGTCCCAGCCGAGGCCATAGTCGCGGAAGGTCAGGCCCGCAACGACGGCGACCACGGCCAGCACCAGCATGGCGAGATCGTCGCAAGTCCGTTCGACCGAGCGCCGTTGAGGCGTGTCGATCGCCGACGTCGTGATGGATGTCATGGCTATTGGCGCCCCGGAATCCCCTCTTGGCCCTGCTGGTGCGCGCGGGCCTCAACCCCGGTTTCCCTATAGCGCAGTTCCATTACCAAGTAATTGGGCATTATGGCTAAATTCCTGATGCGCCGCAGCAATTCCCGATTTCAGAGCAAGCCTAGCAGTAGCTAGCCCTGTCTGAAGGGAATGTGAATAAGTCCCTGATTTCCTTCCCGTTAGGAACGCGGGCTGCAATTGGCCGTTGGCGCGGAACGGCGTATGACGATATCGTGGCGTGACGGGTCGCGTGTGGATGTGTGCGGCCGGGGGTGAGTTCGATGACCTTGGCATTGTTGATCGCGGGGATTTTCGCCGTCGTGGCGGGCCTCCTTTCGATCCTGTTCGGCTTCTCCGTGAGGGAGTTCAGCCTCGGCAGTCCCCTCATAATCGCGGGAACGATCGCCGTCTGCTCCGGACTGTTACTGGCGGGCCTCTATCTCGTGGTCGCGGAGCTGCGGGGCATCGCTCGCCGGCTGGCCGGTGCGCCGTCCGAAGTGCGGGTCAGGCCCGTGCTGCCGGGCCTCGCCGCATCAGGCGCCGTTGCGCCCGAGCTGATGCCTGCCTCGGCGGCTAGGACCGAGCCGGCGCCACCGCCGCCACCGCCCGCAGGCCTGCCGCCGTGGCAGAGCGAAGCCTCCGCGCGCGAGCGTCCGCGCCCCGAGACAGCGCCGGAGCCGGAAGCTCCGACGCCGCCCGCGACTCCGGAAGCGCCGCGCCGGCGCAACCTGTTGTTCGCCTCGACCTCGCGCAAGGAGCGCGAGCGTGCGGAGGCGAAGACGACCGAGGGCGCGCCGCCGCCTCTCGAAGCGCCTGCAGCGCCCGCGGCGCAGGACGCTCCGCCTGCCAGCTTCGACGACGCTTGGCCGAAGCCGGAGCGCATGCGCCCACCGGAGCCGCTCGTAGGTTCGCGCCGGCCGCCGCCGCGCCCGCCCGCCGCGGAAGCCGCTCCCGCGCCGCCGCCGCCCGCACCTGAGCCGGCGGCCGCACCCGAGCAGCCGCCCGTGACCGTGCTCAAGTCCGGAATCGTCGACGGCATGGCCTATTCGCTCTATTCCGACGGCTCGATCGAAGCGCAGATGCCGGAGGGCATGATGCGCTTTGCCTCCATCGATGAGCTCCGTTCCCATCTCGACCAGCGCGGCTGAGCAGAAGTGAGCGCCGCCGTTGTTGTGGCCTCGTCGGTCGTCGACTTGTCTCGGCCGAACGGCTTGTTGACAGACAATGGTCCGGCGTCGTCTATCCCGTAAGGCGCAAGGTGGAGAGAGGCGGGCCGATGTCGGACGCTGGGGCGAAGAATTTCATCGAGCTGACGGCGAGCATCGTGTCGGCCTATCTCAGCAACAATCCGACGCCGGCCGCGGAGATTCCGAACCTGATCAGCCAGGTGCACGGCGCCCTGGTGCGGGTGTCGTCCGGCCGCACCGAGACCGCGCCGCTCGAGCCGGCCAAGCCGGCGGTCTCGCTGAAGAAGTCGGTCGCGCCCGATTATCTGGTCTGCCTGGAAGACGGCAAGCGCTTCAAATCGCTGAAGCGGCATCTGCGCACCCAGTACAACATGACGCCGGAGCAATACCGCGAGAAATGGGGCCTGCCGGCCGACTATCCCATGGTCGCGCCGAACTACGCGGTGGCGCGCTCGCAACTCGCCAAGCAGATGGGCCTCGGACAGCAGCAGCGGAAGAAGGGGAAGTAGAGGCGCAGCTTTCGTAGTTCTTGTAGGGTGGGCAAAGGCGCGCTCTTGCGCGACGTGCCCACGAGTCTTCTCCAATCGCATTCAGAACGTGGGCACGCTACGCTTTGCCCACCCTACGAGAGCTCTCGATGAAGCTTCTTCACGTCGCTTCGGCGAGCGCCTCTCTCGCGTCGGTCTTGATGCGCTCGACCATGGAGCGCAGGCCGTTGGAGCGCTGCGGCGTCAGATGATCGCGAAAGCCGAACTCGTCGAACACGGCGATGGCGTCGGTGTCCAGAATCTGCTGCGGCGTGCGGCCCGAATAGAGCGAGAGCACGATCGCGACCAGCCCGCGCACGATATGCGCGTCGCTGTCGCCGCGATACCTCAGGATCGGCGCGCCATGGCTGCGGTCGACCAGCTTCTGCAGCCAGACCTGGCTGACGCAGCCGTTCACCTTGTTCTCGGCGGAGTGCTCGGCCTCCGGCATCGGTTCCAGGGTCCGGCCCAGCTCGATGACGTACCGGTAGCGGTCGTCCCACTCGTCCAGAAGCTCGAAATTGTCCCTGATTTCGTCGATCGTCGTCATGCTGGCCCATGGTTCCCGCTTCCCGCCAATATAAGGATGCGAGGCGCCGAAATCGATAGGGTTTGGCGCTAATTCGCCGCTTGAGGGCCGCGCCATTCCAGCGCGAGGTCGTCCTGGCTCAGGGTGTCGCGCGGCGCTTCGCTCGAGACGGCATCGCCTTCGCCGGCCATCGCGATCGAGCCGGTATGGTCGGGCGCCTTCTTGTCGGTCTTGTCGATCTTCTCGTTCCTGTCGTGGCCGATCTGATCTTTCTTGTCGTTGATGATCTGGTAGATCTTGCGCGCGCCGTCCTGGGCGCGCTGGCCGATGATGGTCGCGGCCTGTCCACCGACCTCGCAGGCCGCCGGCTGGCGCTTGCAGAACTGGGTCATGTCGGAGACGGCCGCGGTCGCAGCCTGAACCGCGTCGGCAGCGCCGATCTGCGGCAGCTTGTCCGATTCGGGCGTCTTGTCCCGCGGCAGGAGCACCAGCACCAGCCCGAGCCAGAATGTGATGCGGAGCAGAAAACGCATCTTGTCGACCTGTATGGTAGATCCCGTCCGCGGCGATGGTCCGCGCGCGTTCCGACCTAGCAACTCTCGATAAATCGCAAGTCATTGCCTTGAGCTTAATTCGCGGAAAATTGGCGCAAAATTCTTCGGGATCGACGGCGTCGTAAATTTTCGATTGACGCCGTGGCCCGTGATCCTGCCGGCAGGCATATCCACCAATTCGAAACCATCAGCGGGAAGATGAAACCCTGTGTTCACCATCCGCAGCGAAGACGTCGTCAAATCGTCTAAAAAGCCGCGCGATGTCCCGGCGTCCGGTCGCGCGTCCCGCCGCCTTAGCACTCGTTTAAGGTCGCTCTGACACGGTGGCTCAACGACAAGGAGGCGTTCCGGCGCGTCTTCTAAGACGATTGAGCCGAAGCGCGAGACCCGTGACAGTTTTGAGTATCATCCGCGATTGTCTCGATGCATTGCTGCATCCCTCTGCGCGTTCCGATGCGCTGATGCGAGCGCGCCATCGTGCCTTCATGGCGCCGCTGCTGCTCGGCAGCCTGGGCGCCTTCGCCGCATTCCCGGTCTATCTCGCCATGCGGGGCGCGCCGAGCGCGGTCGAGGTCGCCGCTTTCGCATGGCTGATCGCGCCGATCTTGTTGTCCTGGTTCCTGTCGCGCACCGGACGCTATGAAAGCGCGCATGTGTTGTCGTCGCTGGCACTCGCCGGCCTGATCATGGCGGTCGCGGGCAGCACCGGCGGCATCGAATCGTTCGCCGCGGTCTGGCTGGTCGTGGTTCCGCTCGAAGCCGCGCTGTCGGCCTCGCGCCGTGTCGCTGCCTTCGCCTCATTGCTCGCGCTGTCCTGTGCGGGCCTCCTGATCCTGCTCGGTCAGCTCGGTTGGTTGCCGTCAGCAGACGTCGGCGCCGCGGAACGCGGCGTGCTGATGGCCTGCGGCGTCGTCTCGGCGACGCTCTATGCCGCGGGCCTTGCCTTCGGCGCGCAATCGCTGGCACGCACCAGCGTGGCGCTGCTCTCGCGCGAAGAGGAGCGCTATCGCCTGCTCGCCCGCAACATGAGCGATGTGATCTCGCGGCATCAGCGCAACGGCGCGGTGCAGTTCATCTCGCCGGCGGCGGAGGCCATGCTCGGCCTGCCGGCGGCGCAATTGCTCGGTCACGGCCTGTTCGACCGCGTCCATGTCGCCGATCGCCCGGCCTATCTTACCGCGCTGTCCGATGCCGCGCGCGGCGAGGTGCGCAGCGTCGAGTTCCGGCTGCGGCGCGAGGCCGATGGTTCGGAGCGCGGTCAGGTCGATTTCCTCTGGGTCCAGATGCGCTGCCGGCCGGTCGACCAGGGCATGGGCCAGGATCCGCATCGAGACCTCACGCGTGAGGCCGAAGTCGTCGCCGTGATGCGCGACATCACCGACCACAAGCTGTCCGAGCAGGCGCTCGAGCAGGCGCGCAGCGCCGCCGAGGCGGCCGACGCCGCCAAGACGCGCTTCCTCGCCACCATGAGTCACGAGCTGCGGACGCCGCTGAACGCCATCATCGGCTTCTCGGAGATGATCGCGCAGGAGCAGGCCCTGATGCTGGGCGCGGCCCAGCGCCGGGAATATGCCCAGCTCATCAACGATTCCGGCCAGCATCTCTTGTCGGTCGTCAACGGCATCCTGGACATGTCGAAGATGGAATCGGGCAATTTCGAGATCGCGTCCGAGCCGTTCGCGCCGCGCGCCTCGCTCTTGCATTGCTGCAATCTGTTGGCGCTGAAGGCGCGGGAGAACGGCATCGACCTCATCACCGACGCGCCGCACGACCTGCCTGTCATGACCGGCGATCCCAGGGCCTTCAAGCAGATCGTGCTCAATCTCGTCGCCAACGCCATCAAGTTCACCGAGCGCGGCGGTCAGGTTTCCGTCTCCGCCGCGGTGACCGGCTCGCAGCTGATGCTGCGCATCAGCGACACCGGCGTCGGCATCGCGCCGGACGATCTCCAGCGCATCGGCGCGCCGTTCTTCCAGGCGGGCAAGACCTATCAGCGCCGTCACGAAGGCACCGGCCTCGGACTTTCGATCGTCAAGAGCCTCGTGGCGTTGCATCTCGGAGAATTGACGGTACAAAGCAGGTTGGGAGAGGGCACCGCCGTCACTGTCAAGCTGCCGCTCGTCTACACGCCGCCGCAAGCCAGGCCGGCCGAGAGCAAGATCGCGACGCTGACGCCGGCGCTGCGCCAGGAATTTCAAGGACAAGAATTTCAAGGACAGGAACTTCAAGGTCAGGAGCTTCAAGACCGAGCTCACGACCAGTCTCAGGACCAACCCGCTCTGGTGAAGAAAAGTGCCTAAGAAGTCTGCCAAGGACGAAGCCGCTCCGCGCCGCCGCGGTGCCAAGGCCGCGACGGTCGATGTCGAGACCGAGCGCAACCTCGTGATGCGCGTGCTGCTGCACAGCCCCAAGGATACGCTGGCCGGTCTCGTCGCGGTCGCTGCGGTCGGCGCGATCGTTGCCAATGCGCTGTTCCTGCAGACCGGCCGGCACCCGGCGCCGATGTTCGGCACCGTGATCAATCTGCCCGCGCCGTCATCGATGCAGCTGTCGAATCCCCTGCCGCGTCCGCGCCCCGTCGGCGCCGACAGCTCGCCGCTCGAGCCGCGCGCGACCGAGTTCCGCGCCGAGCCCAAGCCTGCCGAGCGCGCCGCCGAGAAGGCGCCGGAGAAGCCCGTCGAGGCGACCGCATCGACGCGCGCGAACGATCCGATGACCAACCTGGTCAAGCAGACGACCTCGACCCCGCCGTCCACCATGCGCCCGCCGGCCCCGATTCCCGTGCCGCAGAGCCCGGCCGCACGGCGTATCGCCGGGGTGCAGCGCGCGCTGTCCGAATACGGCTACGGCAATCTGAAGATCACGGGCACGATGAACGGCGAGACCCAGTCCGCGATCCAGAAGTTCGAGCGCGAGCACAAGATGCAGGTCACCGGCCAGCTCTCCGATCGGCTGCTGCGCGAGCTCGGTGCTGCGATCGGCCACCCCGTCGAATAAGCACATCCCCGCTGTCATTGACGCGGATCAACTTGCGGCATCGCCGCGAGGCGGCGTCCCGCTTGGGGCGATTTGCTTGGGATCAATGACAGCCGCCAGCCTTTGCGATCATGATCGCCCATCTTCAACGAGGAAGAGAGGGTGCCATGTTCAAGGTCTCCGTTCTGGTCTGGATCATGCTGGGTACGGTGCTGGCGGGCGTCAGCCTGATCGTCGTGCTGATGGTGCCGAGCTTCGCCGCCGATTCCATCAGAAACATCCCCTATGCGGTCGCCGTCGGCTTTGCGCTTGCCATGCCGCTGTCATATCTCGTCGCGCGCCAGATCAATGGTGGGCAAGGCATCGGCAAGGCGTGACAATCGGACGCTGACACTGGCGGCGCGCGTCACGCCGGCCTATCGTTCGACTCATGCGCTTGAAATCCAACATATGGGTCGCCGCCTATCTGCGCCGGTGCCAGACCGAAGGCGTGTTCGGCGCGGTGCGCCGGCGCGGCGCCGAGGAGGCGGGCGCGGTGTTCGTGAAGGTGTCGCTGCTCGACGGCCATGCGATGCTGTACGTGCCGGCCCCGCAGACCTCCTATGACGACGGCCGCCCCGTCGATCGCTTCTTCGTGCCGGTCGCGCCGCAACCCTTGCCGGAGCACACCATCGAGGAGCGGCTGACCAAGGAAATTCGTTTCGACCCCGATGCCTGGATCGTCGAGACCGAGGATCGCGCCGGACGGCACTTTCTGGAGCTGGCGAAGACGTAACCACCGCCGTCATTGCGAGGAGCGAAGCGACGAAGCAATCCAGAATTTCTCTGCGAAGGGATTCTGGATTGCTTCGCTGCGCTCGCAATGACGGAGCTCGCAGAGGCGTCGCGCCCAACGCTCCATCCGGGCTACGGGCTCCACCGTCCGCGCTACCGCTCCGACGATCCATCGGTGCCGGTGCGGCGCGCCGGCAGCGCACCCGGCTGCACGCCGGGCCGCGTCTGGCTCGCGCCGGCGCGGGCGCGCTGGCGTTCGCCGTCGTGCAGGGACGGCTGGTACTTGGCGCGGGTGACGGCGAGCGTGGAGCCGCGCCAGGCCGCCAGCATCACCAGCGCCGAGCGGTCGCTGAGGCGGTCGTAGAGCCGCGCCAGCCGGTACACCTCGTTCACGGAATTGCCGATCGCCGGCTTGAAGAACAGCAGGATGCGCTGGAAGTTCGGGCTCGGCATGTCGAGCGCGCGCGCCGCGACCGCGAGGGCTTCGCCGCCTGCATCGTCGACGATCTGGGCTGCGACGCGCGAGGGCAGGATCAGGCTGTCGCCGAGCTCTAGGGCGAAGCTCTCGACGTCGCCCGCGATGGCCGCCATCTCCAGGATCTGAATCGCGCGCTTGGCACGCACGGTCGGGATCCGCGGTGCGGCCTTCAGCGGGGTCTGCGCCAGATTGTGCAGGATCAGCGCGCGCTCGGATGGGCCGGCGCCGAAGAACATGTCGTGGATCTCGGCGGCGTCCTTCGGCTGCATTGCCATGCTGGCGGCCATGCGCCGTTCGGCCTCGCTCGGCGTGCGGGCTGGGGTGGGAAGCGGCGCAGGCGCCGGGATCTCGCGGGCGAGCGGAATCCTGCGGCCTTCCTGGGCCGCGACCAGCCCGAGCTTCTGCAGCACCGGCACGGGCGTCTGCGGATAGATCGCGAGCTTGGCCTTGACGGCCGCGCGCGTCGCATCGTCGACCTGGTCGATCAGCCGTGTCGCAAGCTCGGTAAATTGACGCTGCTCGTCCTCGCTGTGGACGCGGGTCTGGACATAGAGGTCGGTCAGCACGCGCAGCAGCGTCGGCCGAACATCGACGCCTTCGCGGCGGGAGAGGGACATCAGCCCGTCGAATCCGGGAAACAGCGACTTGGTCATGGAGAGATACGCGACCTGGAAAATATACTGGTCGCCAGCCTAGCGCAGGCTCCTTTAAAGGCTCGTTAAGGAAAACGAGGCGTGAAGGCCGCCGCTCGCTTTGGAGCGATCCCGTGCCTGAACGGGACGCCGCGGCCGGCCCGTGCGGCTACGGTCGCTGGGCCGCGTTTACACCCCGTTAACCATGAGCTGATCTTAATGACTCGCATGTTGCAGGGGCGCGTTCGGTCGCGCGGCAATTGAAGAGAGCTGACATGGGGACCATCATTGAATTTCCGGCCGGTCGCCGGGTGGGCTCGTCGGGCGATGTCGCTCCGCGCGCGGACATGGGAACGATCCTGATTCTTCCCGCCATCCGGATCGAGCGCGAGGCGGATGAAACCAGCGGCGACCGCGGCCCAGAGCAGGGCACAGCGCCGGGGCGTCGCCGTCGCCGTCGCTGACATCCGGCTTCAGGCAATGCCGGACACCATCCGCCAGATCCGGCCCGTCAGATCGGCCGTCCTGCTCGCACTGCTTGCCGCCACGCTCGGCGCCTGCAGCGGCGGCGATTTCGGTCGCACCCGCGAGAGCATGCGCAGCGACGACATGCATCGCTGGCTGGGCGCGGAGGTCACGTCCAGCGTCGGCCTGAAGCCTTCGCAATTCCAGCTCACCGACGAGGAGCGCCAGCTGCGCGACCTCGCCTATCCCATGATCGAGCCGCCGCTGTCGCGCCCCGCATGGAAGAGCGTGTTCGGCGACTACAAGGCGTTGCCCTCGCCCTGGCGGCAGAAGGTCGTGTTCGACCGCACCATGTACGGACGCACGCTGATCGACGAGCCGCACCGCTCGCACTCCTCCCGCTACGCGCTGCTGATCGAGGACGTGCGCAACGACATCACCCGTTTCGAGCCATTCTTCGCCTCCGCGATCCGCGTCATCGACCTCGACAGGAAGCGCGATGCCAGCATGGCCCGCGTCTCCTCGCTTTCGCCGCGGGAGAGGGACGATGCGGTCGCGCGCATGCAGGAGAACTCGCTGATCGTGCAGTGGGTGCAGCAATGCCTGGAGCAGCGCGTCTCGTCCTACCGCTGGGCGCTGGAGCGCCTGGTGATCCAGGCCCCCGACGGCATGGCTGCCGACGCCGACCGCCTGATCGGCGAGCTCGCCGCCCAGACCGCCAACCCGCCGGTCCAGGCGCAACCGCCCTACGGCCGCGCTGTCATCTCGAAGGGCTGAGCGCGCGGGCCGGCCGCCCGTCGAGGCGGCGATCGTGCGACGCGGCTTGTCGGCGCGAACCGGGCCGGACCCGGCGATCCTCCTTCCTGGCCCCGGACGGAGCCGTTGAAGCCCTGTTGAGCGCGTTCGGGAACCGCATTGATAATGCTTGTCCTTCCCGGCCGGCCGGATAGGATTGTCCCGTTTCTTCAAAGTCATTTTACCCGAAGGTCCTTCGAGATGAGCTTAGACGCCGCGCGTCCTTTCAAGAGCCGTCTGGATGTTTCCCCGCGCCACCTGCTGGCACTTGCCATTCTGCTCGGATCGGCCGGCTCCGCCGCCGCGTTGAGCAGGGAGGCAGCGCTGGAGAATTGCCGCATGAGCGTCGGCAAGCCGATCGTGCAGGCCTGCATGCGCGCAGGCGGAGGCGCCAATCTCGAAGCCTGCCGCGCCAAGGCATCGCCTCAGGTCAGGGCCTGTGCGATGGCGGCGCTGAATGCCGCCAATGGCCGCGCCAACGTCGCGGTCGAGCTTCCCAAGGAAGCTGCACCCAAGCTCGAACTCGGTACGGCGCTGCCGAAGGATTTCGTCGCGCCGCCCCGCAGCATCGCCGACATCACGGCCGTCCTCGACGGCGACAGGCCCGACGAGAAGACGATCGCGGAGTTGCAGTCGGACGCCGACGCCGTACCGACGGGGAAAGAGTCGCGGGCTGATCTGGCCCAACTCTATTTCGACCGCGCCAATGCACGTGCCCAGCTCGGCCGGCTCGCCGAAGCGATGACCGACGCCGACAAGGCCGTGGAGGTCGGGCGCGGCGCCGTCGGCCCGAACGCGCTGGGGCGGATGCTGCAGCTGCAGTCCTTGCAGCACTCGCTTGCAGGCGATCCGAAACGTGCGCTCGATATCATGCAAAGGCTGTTGCGTGAATCGGCCAGCATGCCGGGCGCCAAGGGATTGCAGTTCGTGACGAACCGCGGGATTGCGGCCGTCCTCATCCAGATGGGCGACATCGCGCAGGCTGAAGCCTATCTCCGCCGCAGCCAGACCGTGATCCAGGAGGCTCGCACCAGCGGCCATCCCAACTGGCGATCGGCTTATGCCAAGTTCGGCCAGAGCTGGGAAGGCGAGACGGAGCTCACGCGCGCCATGATCTTCGAGGCGCGCGGGCAGTTTGCCGACGCCGAGGCGGCCTATCGCAACGCCGAGCTGCGCAAGCGCGCGAGCACGAAGGCGATCCTGGCAGCGGACAATGCGCCGGCGGAAACCGTTTTGCTGCAGGCGATCGACGGCACCGTGCTGAGCCAGGCGCGCATGAAGGCCAAGCAAGGGCGCCTCGCCGAGGCCGAGGTGGATGCGCGTCGCGCGCTGCTCTCGCGCCTGAAGGACACCGGCAAGTACAACTCGGTTACGCCACGCTTCGTCATGGGCCTGGCGGGCATACTGGTCGACCAGGGTCGTTACGAAGAGGCCGAGAAGCTGGGCCGCGTCGCGCTCGAGATCAACAACAAGGTCGGCGTGCCCGAGCAATCGCAAGCGACGGTGCAATTGCTGTCGCAGCTCGCCGGCATTCTGACGCTCCGCCGCCAGAATGCCGAAGCCAGCGAGATGTTTGCGCGGATCGACAAGGCGGTCGCCGGCTGGGAGCCCCAGCGTCGCCAGGTGTTCGAGCTCAATCCCTCCCGCATCCTGTCGCTCTACGGTTCCGGGCAGTTGGACGCAGGCATCGCGGCCGCCGAGCAGCTCCTGAAGAAGCAGATCGCCCGGGTCGGGGAAAATCACTTCGATGCCGCGTCGGCTCGCGGCACGCTGGCCGTCGGCCTGATGCGTGCCAAGCGCGATGCCGAGGCGATCCGCGAGTACAAGGCCGCCATTCCGGTGATGATGGCGAGCGCCAACGAGAACGCCGATGACGAGAACACCACGGTGGTCGCCGCGCGCAGCCAGCGGCTGCAGACCATCGTCGAGAGCTACTTGGTGCTGCTCGCGAGGGCCGAAGGGACCGGCAAGGATGTCGGCGAGGAGACGTTCAGCCTCGCCGATGCCATCCGCGGCCGCTCGGTCCAGCAGGCGCTAGCGGCGTCGAGTGCGCGTGCGGCGGCCAAGGATCCCGCGCTCGCCGAACTCGTGCGCAAGGAGCAGGACCTGACCAAGCAGGTCAACGCCCAGCTCGGCACGCTCAACAATGTGCTCGCGCTCCCGGCAGCGGAACGCGACGAGAAGGGCGTTGGGCAGATCCAGGCGTCGATCGCGGCCTTGCGCAGCCAGCGGGACAAGGCGCGCCTGGAGATCAAGCAGAAGTTCCCGATTTATGCCGATCTCGTCTCGCCCAAGCCGCCGAGCGTCGCCGAGATCCGCGCGACGCTGGCCGACGACGAGGCCATGCTGTCGTTCTATTTCGGCCAGAATGGCAGCTTCGTCTGGGCAGTGCCGAAGTCGGGACCGGTGGCGTTCGCCGCCGTGCCTGCCAAGATCGGCGACATCGAGAGCAAGATCCGCAAGCTGCGCGAAGCCCTCGAGCCGCCGGCGGCGATGATCTCGGACATTCCGCCCTTCGACCTCGCGCTCGGCCACGAGCTCTACGAGTTGCTGCTCAAGCCAGTTGAGAGCGGCTGGAAGCCGGCCAAGAACCTCATCGTCGTCACCAATGGCGCGCTCGGGCTGCTGCCGCTTTCCTTGTTGCCCACGGC
Source organism: Bradyrhizobium sp. WBOS08 (assembly GCF_024585125.1). Lineage (NCBI taxonomy): Bacteria > Pseudomonadati > Pseudomonadota > Alphaproteobacteria > Hyphomicrobiales > Nitrobacteraceae > Bradyrhizobium > Bradyrhizobium sp. WBOS08. The sequence continues at coordinate 4,822,773 of NZ_CP028988.1, forward strand.
ACCGGCCCAGGTGGCCGCCGAGGAGGACCCGCTCTTCGTCGGCTATCGCAACGTGCCGTGGCTGGCGCGAACTCATGCCGTGTCGACGGTGCCGTCCGCGGCGGCGTTGCGCACGCTCCGGCAATTGCCGCCGGGCAAGCCCGGCCGCGGCGACCTCGTCGCCTTCGGCGATCCCTATTTCAACGGTGAACAGCAGGCCGAGGCGGACGGCGGCGGGGAGAAGATTCAGGTCGCCGACGCCGGCGGCAATGTCACGCGCGGTGGCCCGCTGAAGCGGCGCAACAGTCCGAAGCTGGATGGCGTCGACAGCGCCGAGCTCGGTCTGCTGCCCCGGCTTCCCGATACCGCGGACGAGCTGAAATCGATTGCGCTGGCGCTGCAGGCCGATCCGTCGAAGGTGCTGTTCCTCGGCAAGGACGCCACCGAGAGTGCGGTCAAGACCATGAATCTGTCCGGCTTCAGGATCCTGGCCTTCGCCACCCACGGCCTCGTCCCTGGCGAGCTGAACGGTCTGACTCAGCCGGCGCTCGCTCTATCGTCGCCGGCTGTGACGGGGGAGAGCGGCGACGGTCTCCTGACCATGGAGGAGATTCTCGGCCTCAAGCTCGATGCGGATTGGGTGATCCTGTCGGCCTGCAACACCGGCGCGGGCGCCGGCGCGGGGGCCGAGGCGGCATCCGGACTCGGTCGCGCGTTCTTCTACGCCGGAACGCGTGCGCTGCTGGTGACGAACTGGTCGGTGCATTCGCAATCGGCGCGGCAATTGGTGACGGATCTGTTCAAGCGGCAGGCCGACGATCCCAGGCTGTCGCGCAGCGAGGCGCTGCGCCAGGCGGCGATGGCCCTCGTCGATGGGCCCGGCTATCTCGACAGCGAGGGCAAGACCGAGTTTGCCTATGCGCATCCGCTGTTCTGGGCGCCGTACACGATCATCGGCGATGGCGGCGTGCGGTGATGACAAGGTGAGGGAAGGGGTGAACGGACCATGATGCGGAATGTCTTGTTGGGGGTAATGGCAGCAGCTTTGTTGCTTTCGGCACCTGCGCGCGCCACGCAATTGATCACGGAGGAGGAAGCCAAGCTGCCGCCGCCGAAGGGAGCGGTCGCAGCAGACCGTCGTGGCATCCTGCGCGGTCCGAAGGTCGAATTCATCTCGCCCGGCGCTGCCGTCAGCTCACCGATGCCGCTGGTGTTGAAGTTCGAGTCGTTCGGCGGGGCAAAGATCGATCCGGAGTCGGTCAAGATGATCTTCCTCCGGACGCCGAACGTGGACCTCACCCCGCGGGTCAAGCCGTTCGTGAAGGCGGACGGCATCAACATCCAGGACGCGGAACTGCCGCCCGGCGAATACGCCGTGCGTGTCGACATCAAGGACAGCGACGGCCGGTCGGGCACGACCGTCTTCACGCTGAAGGTCGCACCCAAGTGAGCTGCCCTTATTGCTGCGCCGAAACTGCGGAGGGTGCTCTGGTTTGCGGCGACTGCGGGCGCGACATCGCCGTTCCCGCCTCTTTGGTCGCGGAGCGCGACGATCTCCTGCGCAAGCGCGAGCAGCTGCGCGATGAATTGAGGCGTGCCAGGGACGAAGTGCAAGCTATCAGACAACGACGGAAGTCGCGCTAGCGATGGAGTGTCCGTTCTGCGCCGAGACGATCAAGGACGAGGCCATCGCCTGCAAGCATTGCTCGCGGGACCTGCGCATCGTGCGGCCGATGCTACTCGAGATCGACGACATCGTCGCCGAGCTCGATAAGCTCAGGCGCGATCTCGACCGGGTCAATGTCCGGCTCGAGCGGTACAAGAACCCGCTGCGCTATTTTACGACGCATGCGGTTCTCTACGTCGCGATACCGTCCCTTCTTCTGGTGATCGCGCACGTGCTCGTGACCATCACCTTCAACGTGTCGCCGATCCCGCTTCGGATCGCCTCGATCGTCATACCTCTGCTGTTCGGATTCGTAGCCTACCCGCTGCACCGGGTTTCGACCTTGACGGCCCTGGTGCTGGCGTTCCTGGCTGCAGCCGTCAGCGTCCTGTCGATGCTGACGGTCACGGGAATTCACGATCACGTCCCGATCCTGCCGGAAGCCTGGATCGAATGGCGCGAAGTGTTCGAATATGGCGCCAGCATCCTGCTGGCCTTCGTCTCCGGCAACATCCTCAGCGTCGTGATCTTCCAGGTGCTGCCGCGCGTGCTGACCCAGGGCGGCAAGCCGAACGCGTTCGCCTTCCGCGTGGCGCGCCTGCTCGGGCAGCACGTCGGCGAAGAGCAACTGCGCCGCCGCGCCCGCCTGATCCAGGACCTGATGCAGACCGTCGGCCCGCTGGCTGGCGTCGCCGCGACCGGTGTCGGTTCCATCTATGCCGGCTTGAAGGGCCTGCTGGGATAGTCCAGCCTTTAACCCGGGCCAATTTGTCGACCGCCGTAAAGGACCCTGGTCACGAATGCTTGATCCGGATCAACGAGCGCCGCCGGCTCCGGGATATGTTAGAAAAGAGGCGTTGCAGCCCCGAAAGGCAAGTCGATCATCGATGCGGTTCGTCCGTACCATCCTGGCATTCGCGATCGCCATATCCCTGGCGATGCTGCCGGCTGGCGTGTCCGCATCCGGCCTTGCCATGTCGTCGGACATGCAGATGGCCATGCCGATCGGCGGCGACGCCGAGATGGCGATGGACGATTGCTGCCCTGACATGAAGGGAACGCCTGCCCAGACCGTCGGCTACAAATGCGGGATGGGCTTCTGCTGCGTCGGCGGGCTGGTTGCGCTCGACGACGTCAGGCCCGTCGCCTTCGGGTATTTCGCCATTGCGGCGAGCACGGTCGCCATTCCTGACGATCAGGTCGTCTCCGTCCGCGACGGCAGTCCTCCCTTCCGGCCTCCTCGAATCTGATCTCGCCAAGCTCAAGGACGCGAGCGGCATTGCCTGCGCGCGTCGACGACTGACGTGCGCGCTTCCTGCGCCACGGCGAAAGATCAGATCATGAGGACAGGACAATGCTTTCGAAGTTCAGCACAGCGGCTCTCGCCGCCACCCTTTCGCTTGCCGCTTCTGCCGCCATGGCGGGCGCCGGCGATTACGCCTTCGAGCCCGTCAACGCGCAGATGAAGAAGGGCGACGACGTCACGCTCTCGGTTCGCCTGACCAACAAGCAGACCGGCAAGCCCGTGGCGGACGCCGTCATCTTCAAGACCCGCGTCGACATGGCTCCGGACGGGATGGCGGAGATGGTCTCCGATGTCGCGCCGCTGCCCTCGAAGGAGCCGGGCGTCTACGCCTTCAAGACCGACCTGCCGATGGCCGGCCGTTACCAGGTCACGCTGTCCGCCAAGGTGCAGGGCGAGGCCGAGACCGTCACCGGCAAGGTGATCGTCACGGCGACCAAGTGAGCGTGCGGACGCCGTCCGCGGCGTCCGGACTTCCCTGTCCCATTCAGATGGACGCGCGCCCGGCGCGCGATGACACACCATGAAGACGCTGCGTCTCCTGACGATTCTCGCGCTCAGCGGCGGCCTCGCCTCGGGCGCGTATTGGTTCTCGCACGAGGGGAGTTGGTCGGTTCATGCCGAGGCGACCCTGGCTACGGCCGAGGCGAATCAGCCTCCGCTCTATTACCGCGACCCGAGTGGCGCGCCGCTCTGGTCCGCCGCTCCGAAGAAGGACGACCGCGGCCGCGACTATCTGCCGGTCTACGACGACGATCAGGCAACCGCGGCGGCCCCGAAGCCGGCAGAGGCGGCGTCGACGCGAAAGATCCTCTACTACCGCAATCCCATGGGCCTGCCCGACACCTCGCCGGTGCCGAAGAAGGATCCGATGGGGATGAATTATATCCCGGTCTACGAAGGCGATGAGGTCGACGACGGCACGGTGAAGCTCTCGCCGGGCAAGATCCAGCGCACCGGCGTGAGATCCGAGCCGGCCCGCCGGCGCGCCATCCGCGTCGCGGTCAAGGCGCCCGGCACGATCCAGCTCGACGAGCGCCGCGTCTCGGTGATCGCGATGCGCGCCGAGAGTTTCGTGCAGAAGGTCGCCGACGTCACCACCGGCACGCGCGTGAAGGCGGGCCAGCCCCTGATGGAGATCTACAGCTCGGCGGTCGCCTCCGCCGCGGCGGAATATCTCTCGACGATCAATTCGAGAACCACGGGCGGGATCGAGGCCTACGGGCGCGGCTCGCGGCAACGGCTGGTCAATCTCGACGTGCCCGAGCCTGTCATTGCCGAAATGGAGAAGACGGGCGTCGCGCCCGTCACCGTCCATTGGTCGGCGCCGCGCGACGGCATCGTGCTCGAGCGCAGCGCGATCGAAGGCATGCGCGCCAATCCCGGCGACGTGCTGTTCCGGATCGCCGACATCTCGCAGGTCTGGGCGCTGGTCGACGTCGCCGAGCGCGATCTCGGCAATGTCGCGGTGGGGCAGTCGGTGGCGGTGCGCGCGCGGAGCTTTCCCGGCCGCACCTTCAGCGGCAGGATCGCCGTGGTCTATCCGCAGGTGAACCGCGAGACGAGGACGGTTCGCGTCCGGATCGAGCTCGCCAATCCGGACGCGGCGCTGCTGCCGGACATGTACGTCGATGCCGACATCGACACGGCCGATGGCGCGCCCGTGCTGGCGATCCAGGACAGCTCGGTGCTCGACACCGGTACGCGCCAGGCCGTCCTCGTCGACAAGGGCGAGGGGCGCTTCGAGCCGCGCGAGGTGAAGCTCGGCCGGCGCGGCGGCGGCTACATCGAGGTGCGGGATGGACTCGGCGAGGGCGAGGCGGTGGTCACATCCGCCAACTTCCTGATCGATGCAGAGAGTAACCTGAAGGCCGCGCTCAAGGGCTTTGCCGAAGGAGCGCCCCAGGCTCCCGAGCCCGGTCATGCGACGGGAGAGCACAAATGATCGCCCGAATCATCGCCTGGTCGGCGCGCAATCTGCTGCTGGTGCTGTTCGGCACCGGTTTCGCCGCCGCGGCCGGTCTCTATGCGCTGATCCATCTGCCGCTGGATGCGATCCCGGACCTCTCGGACACCCAGGTCATCGTCTACACCGAATATCCCGGCCAGGCGCCGCAGGTGATCGAGGACCAGGTCACCTATCCCTTGACCACGGCGATGCTGACCGTGCCGAAATCCAAGGTCGTCCGCGGCTTCTCGTTCTTCGGCGCGTCGTTCGTCTACGTGATCTTCGAGGACGGCACCGACATCTACTGGGCGCGCTCGCGCGTCCTGGAATTCCTGAACGGTGCTGCGTCGCGGCTGCCCGCCGGCGTCAGCCCGACCATCGGTCCAGATGCGACCGGCGTCGGCTGGGTCTACCAATATGCGGTTCTGTCGAAGGAATTGAACCTGGCGGACACCCGCACGATCCAGGACTGGAATCTGAAGTTCGCGCTGGCCAAGGCCGAAGGCGTCGCCGAGGTCGCCAGCATCGGCGGCTTCGTCAAGCAGTACAACGTGGTGCTCGATCCGCAGCGGATGCGCGATCGCGGCATCAGCATGCAGAAGATCCGCGAGGCCATCCGCGCCAGCAACGCCGATGTCGGCGGCCGCACCGTCGAGCTCGCCGAGTTCGAATACGTCATCCGCGGCAAGGGCTACATCAAGAGCATCAACGATCTCGGCAACATCGTGCTGAAGACGAGCAACGGCACGCCGGTGCTGCTGCGCGACGTCGCCAATGTCGAGCTCGGACCGGACGAGCGGCGGGGCATCACCGAGCTGAACGGCGAGGGCGAGGTCGCCAGCGGCATCGTGCTGCAGCGCTTCGGCGTCAACGCCCTCGACGTCATCGAGAACGTCAAGAGGCGCTTCAAGGAGATCGCGAGCAGCCTGCCGAAATCGGTCGAGATCGTCCCGGTCTACGATCGCTCCGGCCTGATCTACGCGGCCATCGACACGCTCAAGCACACCCTGTTCGAGGAGAGCATCGTCGTCGCGCTGGTCTGCATCGTGTTCCTGCTGCACGTCCGCAGCGCGCTGGTCGCGATCCTGATGCTGCCGGTCGGCGTGCTGATGGCGTTCGGCGCCATGAAGCTGCTCGGCCTCGGCTCGAACATCATGAGCTTAGGGGGCATCGCGATCGCGATCGGGGCCATGGTGGATGCCGCCATCGTCATGATCGAGAACGCGCACAAGCACCTGGAGCGGGCAAAGCCGGACCAGTCCCGCGTGCAGATCCTGATCGATGCGGCGTCCGAGGTCGGGCCCGCGCTGTTCTTCAGCCTGCTGATCATCACCGTGTCGTTCATGCCGATCTTCACGCTGGAATCGCAGGAGGGACGGTTGTTCAGCCCGCTCGCCTTCACCAAGACGTTCGCAATGGCGGCTGCGGCCCTCTTGTCCGTCACCCTGGTGCCGGCGCTGATGGTGATCTTCGTCCGCGGCCGGATCGTGCCGGAGAGCCGGAACGTCATCAACCGTTTCCTGATCTGGGTCTATCGGCCCGTGATCAAGGGCGTGCTCCGCGCCAGGACGCTGGTGATCCTGGCCTCGCTCGTCGTGCTCGCCGTCACGATCTGGCCCGCCCGGCAACTCGGCACCGAGTTCATGCCCACGCTGAACGAGGGCACGTTGCTCTATATGCCGACGACGCTGCCCGGCATCTCGGTCACGAAGGCCGCGGAGCTGATGCAGACGCAGGATCGCATCATCAAGTCGTTCCCCGAGGTCGCCTCCGTCTACGGCAAGGCGGGGCGGGCGGCGACCGCGACCGATCCGGCGCCGACCGAGATGTTCGAGACCGTCGTCAACCTGAAGCCTAGGGAGCAATGGCGTCCCGGCGTCACCATCGACAGCCTGATCGCGGAGATGGACAAAGCGCTGCAATTCCCAGGCGTCTCCAACGCCTGGACCATGCCGATCAAGGCCCGCATCGACATGTTGTCGACCGGCATCCGCACGCCGGTCGGGGTCAAGGTCATGGGCACCGATCTCGTCGAGATCGACCGGCTGGCGCGGCAGGTCGAGCGGGTGATCAAGACCGTGCCGGGCACGTCCTCGGCCTACGCCGAGCGCGGCATCGGCGGCTATTATCTCGAGATCGTCCCCGACCGCGAGGCGCTCGCCCGCTACGGCATCCTGATCCAGGACGTGCAGGACACCATCGCCGCCGCGCTCGGCGGCCAGACGGTGACGACCACCGTGGAGGGCCGGCAGCGTTTCACCGTGAACATGCGCTATCCGCGCGACCTGCGCGACAATCCCAAGGCGATCGCTAGCGACATCCTGGTGCCGATGCCGGCGGGCGGCGCCGTGCCGCTCGGCGAGGTCGCCAAGGTCGAGCCGGCGCGCGGGCCGACCTCGATCCGGACCGAGAACGGCCAGCTCGCGACCTACATCTACGTCGACATCCGCGATCGCGACATCGGCAGCTACGTCGCGGACGCGCAACGCGCGGTGACGGAGAGCATCCAGTTTCCCGCCGGCACTTATGTGGTCTGGAGCGGCCAGTACGAATATCTCCAGCGCGCGGCAGCGCGCCTCAAGATCGTCGTGCCGGTGACGCTGACGATCATTTTCCTGTTGCTGTACCTGAACTTCAAGGCGTTGACCGAGACCCTGATCGTGATGGCGTCGTTGCCGTTCGCGCTGGTCGGCGGCATCTGGATGATGTGGTGGTTCGGCTTCAACCTGTCGGTCGCGGTCGCGGTCGGCTTCATCGCGCTCGCGGGCGTCGCCGCCGAGACCGGCGTCGTGATGCTGATCTACCTCGATCACGCCCTGGCCGAGATGAAGGCGAGGCGCGACGCCGAGGGCAGGGTCTTCACCCGGGCCGATCTCCACGACGCCATCATGGTGGGCGCGGTCGAGCGCGTCAGGCCCAAGATGATGACCGTGGTCGCCATCATGGCGGGCCTGCTGCCGATCATGTGGAGCACCGGAGCCGGATCGGAGATCATGCAGCGCATCGCGCTGCCGATGATCGGCGGGATGATCTCCTCGACGCTGCTGACGCTGATCGTGATTCCCGCGATCTTCGGCCTGGTCAAAGGCCTCCACCTGCCGCCCGAGGCCGAGGACAAGGGACAGCCGACCGAAATGACAAAGTCGATCAGCCCGGAATTGCGGGTGCTGCAGTCTGCCGAATGAGGTCGGTGATGTCGAACGGCTGTCAGAAACGTTGGGCCGATGGAATTGATCGCCGCATTGGTCGTCATCGCGCTAATATTGGGGACAGCGATGCCAGGAGATGCGCGCATGGGCTTCTACAACGACGTCATTCTGCCGCGGCTTTGCGACCTTGCGATGCGGAATAAGGAACTTGCGCCCTACCGGCAACGCGCGGCCCGCGCGGCCCAGGGCCGGGTCCTCGAGATCGGCGTCGGGTCCGGCCGCAACCTGCCGTTCTACGGAGCTACGGTGACGCAGCTTGTGGGTCTCGAGCCCGCTCCAAGGCTTCTCGAGATGGCGCGACACGCGCCGCATCTGGAGACTCCGGTCGATCTCGTTGAAGCTTCGGCCGAGGCTATGCCGATCGAGAACCGCAGCATCGACACGGTCCTGACGACCTGGACCATGTGCAGCATTCCGGACGTCGATCGCGCGATGACGGAGGCCCGCCGTGTGCTGAAACCGGGCGGGAAGCTGATCTTCGTCGAGCATGGCCGCGCGCCCGAACCGAACGTGCGCTGGTGGCAAGATCGCCTGACCCCCGCATGGATGCGCATCTCGGGCGGTTGTCATCTCAACCGGAACATCGCTGACATCTTGACTCGCAACGGCTTTCGTATCGACGAGATGCGCACCGGCTATATGAACGGGCTGAAGCCCATGACGTTTATGTACGAGGGCCAGGCGAGCCCCCGTTGATGCCTGCGACGCTCCGGCCTCGATATCCAGCGATGAAGAAAGGAATCCGAAGATGAGGGAACGCGGACATGTGATGACCCGTCGGTCACTTGCAGGGCTGATGGCGGCGGCAGTGGCGGCAGTGCTGGCCAGGCCTGCCGTTGCGGCGCAGGCCCAAGAAGCCACCATCACGGTGCATAGGGATCCGAGCTGCGGCTGCTGCGCGGGCTGGGTGCAGCATCTCCGGGACGCAGGATATGTCGTCCAGGTGGAGGAGACCGCCGATCTCGACGCGGTTCGGAATCGTCTCGGCATCCCCTCGGACCTGGCCGCGTGTCACACGGCGGAGGTCGCAGGTTATCTCATCGAGGGACATGTGCCGGCCGCAGCCGTGCGGCGCCTCCTCTCGGAGCGCCCCATTGCGAAAGGGCTCGCTGTGCCGGGCATGCCGGTCGGATCGCCCGGGATGGAAGGCGGCAAGCCGGAGCCTTACACGGTCGTGCTGTTCGGTGCCGATGGTCAAAGGCCATTCATGCGCTTTATCGGCTCGCAGGTGATCGGCTGAGCCGGATATGGCGAGCTGCGCGGGTACGCGTCTGGCGATGCTGCGATCGATGAGCTGATGCACGAGCCGAACATTGCCAATCCTCCGATGACCAGCGCTGTCGCATATGAGAGCTTTTCTCTGCGGCCATCCTTCGAGACGCCCGCTTTAGGCGGGCTCCTCAGGATGAGGGCGGAGTGCGCGGCGGCAGCTTCAACGGGCGCTGACGCCGTTGAGCGTCATCCTGAGGAGGCGCGTCAGCGCCGTCTCGAAGGACGAGGCGTGCGCGCAGGCGCCGCCACGAGTCATGCCTGCCCTGGATGACGCCAAAAGAGCCGGTGTCATCCTCCGCCGCTATGGCTGCGGCGGATAGCGGTCGAACGCCGGCAGTTCGTGCGCATGCTCCATCCAGCGAAGACGTTCGGCGACCTGGATCTGCATCGTCGCCGGCACGGCCTCGGGATCGTCGTAGGTCGCGCTCTGGATGTCGATCATTCCGGGCAACAGGCTGGCATTGAAGTAGAACAGGCCGGTGCCGCAATTGCCGCAAAAATGCCGCCGACCGTGTTCCGACGAGCTGTAGATCCTGGGCTCGCCCTTGGTCACCTTGACGGCGTTCTCCGGATACATCGTCCAGCCGACCACCGGTGCGCCGGCGTGGAGGCGGCAATCGCGGCAGTGGCACAGCGCGTGCACGATCGCGTCGCCCTCGACCTCATAACGGATTGCGCCACAGTGACAGCCGCCGGTGATGGTGCTCATGCGTTTCTCCCGATCGAATATTGGCTTTGCCGATCGATAGCTCTCGCGATTTGCGGCATCAACGGCGCAATCGGTTTGCGCTTGCGTCCTACTGTCGCGTGACAGCTGCTGCCATCACGCGCCGACCTGCGATGGGTTCTGGAGAGAATGCGTCGGGCAGACGCCTTACTGGCGGGCCGCCAAGGCCGTGGCAGCGCTGGCGGCGCCCGCTTCATACCAGCCCCGCGTCGCCTTGACGATGCGGACGACGGACAGCATCACGGGCACCTCGACCAGCACGCCGACCACGGTCGCCAGCGCGGCGCCGGAATCCAGTCCGAACAGGCTGATCGCGGCGGCGACCGCCAGCTCGAAGAAATTGCTCGCGCCGATGAGGGCGGCTGGAGCGGCGACGCACCAGGCCACGCCAAACCGCCGGCTCAGCCAGTACGCCAAGCCCGCATTGAGATAGACCTGGACCAGGATCGGCACGGCGAGGATGGCAATGACGAGCGGCTGGCTGACGATCTGCTCACCCTGGAAGCCGAACAGCAGCACCAATGTGGCGAGCAGCGCGACCAGCGACAGCGGCTGTAGCGTGCGCATGACGCGGTCGAAGCCGGCAGTGCCGCCTCGCAACAGCACCTTGCGCCACAGCTGCGCGACGATCACGGGAACCACGATGTAGAGCAGGACGGAGAGCAGCAGCGTGCCCCAGGGCACGCTGATCGAGGCCACACCCAGCAGCAGTCCCACCAGCGGCGCGAACAGGAACACCATGATCACGTCGTTCAGGGCGACCTGGCTCAGCGTGTAGTGAGGCTCGCCCTCGCACAGGTTCGACCACACGAACACCATCGCGGTGCATGGCGCGGCCGCCAGCAGGATCAAGCCGGCGATGTAGGACGAAATCTGGCCGGCCGGCAGCAGCGGCGCGAAGAGATGGCCGATGAAGAAGGAGCCGAGCAGCGCCATCGAGAACGGCTTCACCGCCCAGTTGATGAAGAGGGTGACGCCGACGCCGCGCCAATGTTTCCGCACCTCGCCCAGCGAGCCGAAGTCGATCTTCAGCAGCATGGGCACGATCATGAGCCAGATCAGGACCGCGACCGGCAGGTTGACCTTGGCGACCTCGGCGGCCGCGACCGTGCCGAAGAAGCCGGGCATGACGTGCCCCAGCGCGACGCCGACGAGGATGCAAAGCGCGACCCACAGCGTGAGGTAGCGTTCGAAGATGCCCATCGTCACGCCACGTCGTCTCGGTTGGACGTCGCGCCGTCGGAGCGGCCGATCTCGCGCAACCTGGTGCCGAGCGAGAGCTTGTCAATGCTCCGCAGCGGAAGGCTCACGAACGTATCGATCCGGTTCTTCAGATAGCGGAACGCGGTGACGAACGCAGCCTGCTTCTCCAGATCCGTGCCTTCGGCGGCGGCAGGGTCCTCGATGCCCCAGTGCGCCGTCATCGGCTGGCCTGGCCAGATCGGACAGGACTCGCCGGCGGCGTTGTCGCAAACGGTGAAGACGAAATCCATCACCGGCGCATCGGGCGCGGCGAACTCGAGCCAGCTTTTCGAGCGCATGCCGTCGGTCGGATACTCCAGGGTCTCGAGCGTGCGCAGCGCCAGCGGATGCACCGCGCCCTTTGGCGTGCTTCCGGCGGAGAAGGCCCGCAAGCGGCCGGCGCCGTCCTTGCGAAGGATCGACTCGGCCAGGATGGATCGCGCCGAATTGCCGGTGCATAGAAACAGGACGTTGTAGATCGGGTCAGGCACGGCTTCGCTCCTTCCGTTTCGGCGAGCAGCAGGATTGCAGGGTTTCGACGACGGGATTGCAGACCTCGGGACGTCCGCCGCAGCAATCGCGCAACAGGAACACCGCGATGTCGCGGAATTCGCCGAGATTGGCGCGGTACACGATCGAGCGGCTGTGCCGCTCGGAGGCGACGAGGCGCGCCCGGCTCAGGATCGCCAGATGCGCCGACAGCGTGTTCTGCGGAACCTCGAGCAGGCGGGCGAGATCGCCGGCGGCAAGACCGTCGGGCTCGTGCCGCACCAGCGTCCGGAACGCTTCCAGGCGGGTCGGCTGGGCCAGTGCGGCGAGGGCGAGGACGGCTTCTTCGTTTTCCATATATCCAGATTTATGGAATTATGGGGCCGAGTCAAGCCCCATCTCGTCCCCGGCCGCATCGTAATTCGAATATTCTAGAAATATGGTTTGACAAGCGGGGCGAACGAGTGCAGCATCAACGTCATGAAGATCGCCGATGCAGCAGCACGTCTGGAGGCCCTGGGCAATCAAACCCGGCTCCAGATCTACCGGGCCCTGGTCCGGGCCGGGCACGCGGGCATGCCCGTCGGCCGCCTGCAGGAGAAGCTGAAGATTCCGGCATCGACGCTGTCGCATCACATCAAGACCCTCGTAGCGGTCGGGCTCGTCAGCCAGGTCAGGGAATCGACCACGCTGATCTGCCACGCGAACTTTGACGCGATGCGCGGCCTCCTCGCCTTCATGGCGGCGGAATGCTGCGCCGACGAAGCCGGGTGCAAGGCGGCGCGAACGGCGGCTTGATCCTTTTGCGAGCTTGTTCGATGATTCTAGAAATATGGGAGAAGCGGGAATGGCCAGAATGAACGTCAAGACCGTCGCCATCATCGGGGCAGGGCCTGTCGGCCTCGCTGCCGCAGCTCATGTGCTCGAACGCGGCATGTCGCCCATCGTGCTCGAGGCCGGGCCTGAAGCCGCGCACGCGATCCGCCAGTGGCAGCATGTTCAGCTGTTCTCGCCATGGGAATACAATGTCGACACGGCGGCGGCGCGCCTGCTCGCGCCGACGGGATGGAATTCGCCGGACCCGCAATCCTATCCGGCCGGCAGCGAGCTGATCGACCGCTATCTGACGCCGCTCGCGACGCGCACGAAGCTGCGCGAGACAATCCGGACCTCGAGCCGGGTCACGGCGATCAGCCGCGCCGGCTTCGACAAGGCGAAGACCAGGGGCAGGGAGCTGGCGCCCTTCGAGATCCGTTATCAGAACGGCAGGGGTCCCGAGGTCCTGCATGCCGATGCCGTCATCGACGTATCGGGCACGTGGTTCTCTCCCAACCCCGCCGGCAGCAACGGTTTGCCCGCGATCGGCGAGCGCGAGCGCGCCGACCGCATCGCCTATGGCATGCCGGATGTGCGGGGCACGGAGCGCGCCAGATATGCCGGCAAGATTGTCGCCGTGCTCGGTGCCGGCCATTCCGCGGTCGGTACGCTGATCGATCTCGCGCAGCTCGCGGGCGAGGTACCGGGCAGGCAAGCGATCTGGCTGTTGCGCGGCGCCGATCCGGCCAAGGCTTTCGGCGGCGGCCGTAACGACAAGCTTTCCGCGCGCGGCGAACTGGGCTCCGCCTTTGCCGCACTCGTGACCGCCGGCAAGATCAGGGTGGAGAGTGAATTCGGTGTCACGCACCTTTCGGAGACCGAGGGTCGTCTCAAAATTTCGGCTGGCAACGGCTGCGGTGCGCGCCACGTGGTGGCGGATGAGCTCGTCGTCTCCACCGGCTTTCGCCCCGATCTGTCGTTCCTGTCCGAGCTGCGGCTGCGGCTCGATCCCGCCATCGAGGCGCCTGTCGCGCTGGCGCCGCTGATCGATCCCAACGAGCACAGCTGCGGCACGGTCCGTCCGCACGGCGCGCGCGAGCTCGCGCACGACGAGCCGGGCTTCTATCTCGCCGGCATGAAGTCCTACGGCCGTGCGCCGACCTTCCTGATGATGACGGGATACGAGCAGGTGCGCTCCATCGCGGCCGACATTGCCGGCGACAAGAAGGCTGCCGCGCGGGTCGAGCTCGTGCTGCCGGAGACCGGCGTCTGCACGCGCGGTGGTGTCGAGGCGGCGGATGCGGGATGCTGTGGCGGGCCGGCGAAGGAGGAGGCGTCGGCCTGCTGCGCCGCCGACGAAAATGCCAAGAAGGCAGGCCGCACCGGCTGCGGCTGTTCATGACCCGGTCCCACCACGGGAGGGCAATCGCATATGGGAGCGGTCTCGCTTGTGGCCATCCTTCGAGACGCCCGCCGTCGGCGTGCCCTCAGGATGAGGACCGGGATGCGCGGCACTGGTCTCAACGAGCGCCAATGCTGCTGAGCCTCATCCTGAGGAGACCGCGAAGCGGTCGTCTCGAAGGACGAGGCGCGCGCTCAGGTCTCGCAAAGCGCATATGCGATGGCCCTGCACCAGATGGGAGGAGCGCATTCGCAGCCTGAGCGGGGGATCGCTGATTGCGGCGATGTGCATCGGCCAGCTCGGCAATCTGCTGCCGCACGTGACGCTGTCGGCGAATCTGGCGCAGCATCTGATGCCGGCATGGGGGCTGTCCGCCGCCGAAGGCGGGTTGATGGCGAGCGGCTATGCGTTCGGCTACATGCTCGCCGTCCCGGTGCTGACGACGCTGACCGATCGCATCGACGCGCGGATCGTGCTGCTCTGTGGCTCCATCGTCAGCGGGCTTGCGACCATCGCCTTCGGCATCTTTGCCGAGGGATTCTGGTCGGGGACCATCATCTGGTCGCTCGCGGGATTGGGCTTCGCCGGCGCCTACATGCCGGGACTGAAGGCGCTGACGGACCGGTTGCCCGCCGGCGACACCTCGCGGGCGGTGACGCTGTACACGTCGAGCTTCTCGGTCGGCGTCGGCCTGTCGTTCCTGGGTGCGCAGATCCTCGCCGACCGCTGGGGATGGCGGAGCGCGTTCTATGTCACCGGCGTCGGCCCCGTCGCGATGGTGCTCGCGTGCCTGCTGATCGAGGGGCGGCGGCCAGCGCCGAAGTCCGGGCGTCTTCTCGACTTCGCACCCGTCCTCGCCAATCGCGAGGCGCTCGGCTACATCCTCGGCTACGGCGCCCACTGCTTCGAGCTCTACGGCATTCGCACCTGGCTGGTCGGTTTCTGGACCTTCGTCGTTGCGCATCAAGGCGAGCCGTCCTGGATGACGCCGGTGCTGATGAGCTTCTGCTTCGCCGTGATCTCGATGCCCGCCAGCATCCTCGGCAACGAGGCCGCCCTGAAATTCGGACGGCATCGCGCCATCACGGTCGTGATGATCGCCTCGGCCTGCGTCGCGCTGGTGATCGGCTTCAACGCGAGCGCCCCCGCCTGGGTGCTCGCGCTGCTACTGATGATCTACGGCGTGACGGTGCCAGCCGATTCAGGCGCGTTGACCGCCGGCATGTCCGCGGCGGCCGTCTCCGAGCATCGCGGCGCGACCCTGGCCCTGCACTCGACGGTCGGCTTCGGTCTGTCGGCGCTCGGCGCCTGGGGGACCGGCGTCGCACTCGATGTCGCCGGCGGCCCGCAGAGTGCCAGCGGCTGGCTGCTGGTGTTCATCGTGCTCGCGACCGGAATCGCGCTGGGGCCAGTGGCGCTGCTGTGGGCGCGGCGCGGGCATTCGGGCAAGCGGCCGTCGTGAACTCAGTTCCGCGGCGTGAGAAAGTCGCGCTCGGCCAGCGCAAGCGCGTCAGCCAAGAGGCGAAGCTTCCTTGTCCGATGACATGGTGCTCGCCAGAGGAGTTGCTTGCAGCTGCAAGGCTTCCGCGACGGATTGCTCCGTGCGGGTGCTTTGCACTCTCGATGATCGTAGTCTGCCGGTGTTTTGCCCGACGTGTCAAAGGTGATGACACGAAGCTTTGCGCCTCCGAGCGCGAACAAGGAGCCCAATGATTTCAATGCCCCCGCACCTGTGCATGGGGTTGTTTTCGCACTTTTTGTCTCGAGGGGGCCGAAATGGCCGCGTCAGCGCCGGCCGCGCTTGGTGTCGGCCTTGGCCGGCGGCTCGGTCTGCGGCGCGCAGGTCGCGGCCTGCAGCGTTGCCTGCGCCTGCGGCATCAGGCCGGGCTCGGGGGCGAGCGCCTTCATCACGATCAGGCCGGTGGCGGTCGGGGAATCGATGATCAGGCGGTCGGCCGCGGTGACCTCCTCGTCCTCGGGCAGCTCGCTGTGCTGCGCCTCGGTCATCAAATCGAGCTCGATCACCTTGCGGCCCGCCGAGCGGTCGTTGATGGCGTAATAGGCGATCTCGTTGCGGGTGTAGAACGACACCGAGGTGTAGGCCTGGCTCACCGGCACGGTGAGCTTGATCGGTCCGCCCGAGAGGTCGTAGCGGCAGATCGCCAGCGCGAAGGCCGGGTCCATGAACGGCATCGGCGACGTCGAGGGATCGGCGAGCGGAAGCTGGGTGACGCCGTTCACCTTCGTCATCGGCGTCAGCCGCGAATAGGCGTCCTGCGTCGCGATCCGCGGCAGCGCCAGCACGCTGACGAGATGGACCACCAGGCCCAGAACGATGCCGGCAACGATGGTGAACAGCAGGCGGATCATGAACAGCCCGCCGTGCTGATGCTGGGCATCGGCGCATCGCGCTGGGTGCGCGTGGCGACGCCGACCGGGGTGTCGTAGAGGCGCAGCATCAGCGCGTAGCGCTCGATGCCGCCGGTCGGCAGCCAGTTGCCGGCGCGCGAGCGCGAGGCGATGCGGATCTCGAACGAGCCGTCGGAGGACCGCACGATCTCCTGGCTGGTGAAGCCGTAGCGGGCAAGCGAGTTCGCGACGAGATGGCCCTTGCGGTCGTACAGCGTCAGCGTCCAGAACCGCGCCGGCGGCGTCACGCCGGAGACGATCACGTCGCAGCGGCCGTCGAGCGGCTTCTTCTTGTCGTCGGTGGTGGCGGTGAAGGCGACGCCGTCGCCGGTGCCGATCGGCAGCTCGCCGCTGCGGACGATGGTGGCGCGCGAATACGGATCGACGTCGGCGGTGCCGGTGCGCGGCCGCGCGGTCCAGGCGCCGATGGTGAGCGCGCCGATGTCGGTGCCGCGCGTCGTCGTCATCCAGGTCGCGCCGACGCCGACCACCGTCGCGAGCAGAAGGGCCGTCAATGTGATCAGGATCAGCCGCACTTGTTTCGATCAGTTCTTGCGCGGGGCCGAGGCGTTGGCCTTCTCTTCCGCATAGTTCTGCGGGAACGCGAGCGCGCTCGTCGCCGGGGATGGTTTGCTGTCGGCATCCGCCGATTTCCGCGCCGTCCTGGCTGCGTCGTCCAGCAGCTTCTCGACCCGCACCAGGATGTCGGCGCCGCGCTTGGTCAGCACCGGCGGCGGACCCGGCTTGGTCTCCAGGATCTTCGGCGCCGCGTTGGCCTGCGCGTTGCTGACATGGTGCGGCGGCAGCTTCTGGCCCATGCCGATGCCGGGGATCTCCCGGACCTCGACGCCCTGATGCGCCGCCAGCATGATGTCGTGCCAGGTCTGCGCCGGCAGCGAGCCGCCGGTCATGCGGTTGGTCGGCGAATAATCGTCGTTGCCGTACCAGACCGCGCAGGTGAAGTTGCCGGTGTAGCCGACGAACCAGGCGTCGCGATAGGCATTGGTCGTGCCGGTCTTGCCCGCGGTCGGGATGCCGTCGAGCGCGGCGCGGCGCGCGGTGCCCTCGCTGACCACGTGGCTCATCATGCCGGCCATGTCGGCGGCGACGGAGGCCGGGATTGCCTGCCGCGGCTTGGGCCCGTCGCGGTCCCAGCGCCAGACCAGGTCGCCGGCGCCGGTGCGCACCTCCAGCACCGCATGCGGCGTCACCGCCTTGCCGCGGTTCGGGAACGTGGCGTAGGCCACGGCGTGCTCGAGCACCGTGACTTCGTCCGACCCGATCGGCAGCGACGGCGTGTCGGGCAGCGGCGCCTTGAGGCCGAAGCGGCGGGCGACCTCGACGATCTTGGCGCGGCCGACCTTGGCGGGGTTCTGCGTCTTGGGCTCGTTCTTCCGGCCGATCTCGATCGACAGCTTCACCGGCACCACGTTGATCGAGCGCGTGATCGCCTGCGTCAGCGTCACCGAGCCGGAATAGGAATGGCCATAATTCTGCGGACACCAATTGCCGATGCAGACCGGACCGTCGACCACGATCGAGTTCGGCGTGTACCCGTTCAGCAGCGCGGTGGTGTAGACGTAGGGCTTGAACGAGGAGCCGGGCTGGCGATAGGCGTCGGTGGCGCGGTTGAACTGGCTGGCGCCGTAGTCGCGGCCGCCGACCATGGCGCGGATGCCGCCGTCGAGATCGGCGACGACGGTCGCGGCCTGCGTCGCGTGATAGTCGCGGCCGAACTGGCGCAGCTGGTTCTCGACCGCGTCTTCCGCCGCCTTCTGCACGTTGGTGTCGATCGCGGTGCGGACCACGAAGACGCGCTCGGTGTAGGACTTCGGGAAGGTGTCGACCAGCTTGCGCATCTCCTCGAAGGCGTAGTCGAGATAATAGTTCGGCGAGGCCTCGTCGCGGCGGTCGACCGCGAAGGCCGGATTGCGGCGGGCGCCGAACACCTGGCCCTCGGTCATGAAGCCGGCGTCGACGAGATTGTCGAGCACGACGTTGGCGCGGGCGCGTGCAGCGGGCAGGTTGATGTGCGGCGCGTACTTGGTCGGGGCCTTGAACAGGCCGGCGAGCATCGCCGCTTCCGCCAGCGTGACGTCGCGCGCCGACTTGTTGAAGTAGAAATGCGCCGCGCCATCGACGCCGAAGGTGCCGCCGCCCATATAGGCGCGGTCCAGATACAGCTTGAGGATCTCGTTCTTGGTCAGGCGCCATTCCAGCCAGATCGCGAGGAACGCCTCGTTGACCTTGCGCTCGATGGTGCGCTCGTTGCTCAGGAACAAATTCTTGGCGAGCTGCTGGGTGATCGAGGAGCCGCCCTGGCGGACGCCGCCGGCCTGCGCGTTGGTGACGAGCGCGCGCGCGGTGCCGGCGATGTCGATGCCGAAATGCTCGTAGAAGCGGCGGTCTTCGGTCGCCAGCGTCGCCTTGATCAGCACGTCCGGAAAATCTTCCAGCGGGATCGAATCGTTGTGCTTGATGCCGCGGCTGCCGATCGGATTGCCGTAGCGGTCGAGGAAGCTCACCGCGAGATCGGACTTCTTCAGCCAGTCCTCGTCCGCGGTCTCGCGGAAGGCGGGGATGGCGAGGGCGAGCATCACGACCAGGCCGCCCAGGCCCAGCGTCGCCGCCTCCGACAGCGGCTCGATGAACACCCAGCGCTTCCAGCGTCCGACATAGAACCGGTCCATGAAGGTCGAGTAGCGCTCGTAGAGCTCGCGGATGCCCTTGGCCGAGGAGAACAGCGAGGAGTCGATGCGCGCATCGAGATCCAGGAAGAAATTCCGGATCCTCTGCTTCCAATGCGATGGTATGATCTGGCGCACCTGGAACCCTTGAGGCTCGCTTCAAAAGCGTTCAAGCACCCGCCGGGGCGGCGTCGAGACGTCTTGGGGGAATGTTGCGGCAAACCCAAGGCGCCCGGCCAGCATCCGAGGGACTTGGTGTTCCTTCTAGCCGAGCAAGGCCCATAAACCAATGGTCACGCTCGCGATTTTGAACAACAGGCCTAATTGACCCCGGTTCATTACGGGCTTCGAAGGCGCCTTGCTTGCACCATCGCGGCCGCACGCCCTAGATGGCGTGGCCGTCACTCTTTTGAACCTTTGTTGAGGCGCATGACCGCAGCTCCCAAACGACCTTCAGGCCAGGAAGGATTCTTCTGGAAAACCAAGACGTTGGAAGAGATGTCGGCGGGCGAATGGGAAAGCCTGTGCGACGGCTGCGGGCGCTGCTGCCTGAACAAGCTCGAGGACGAGGATACCGGGCAGATCTACTTCACCCATGTCGGCTGCAAGCTGCTCGATGGTGCGAGCTGCGCCTGCAAGGACTATCCGAATCGTTCCGACAAGGTTCCGGATTGTGTCCGCCTGACGCCGGCCAATGTCCGCACCTTGAACTGGCTGCCGCCGAGCTGCGGCTACAAGCTCGTCGCCGAGGGGCGCGACCTCTATTGGTGGCATCCGCTGGTGTCAGGCGATCCCAACACCGTGCATGAAGCCGGCGTCTCCGTGCGCGGCCGGGTCGAAGGCAGCGAGGAGGAGATCCCGGATCAGGAGCTCGAGGACCACATCGTGCAATGGCCGGCCATTTTGCCGAGGCGGGCTCGCCTGAAGCGACGTCCGAAGGACTGAGCCGCCTCGTGCTCCAATCAATTGTTCGGGATGGCCCGGGGGCGGGATGCACCCATGCGCGGCGGTGCCTGCCCGGGAAGAACTTTGCTGTCTAGATTGGACTGCAGAGAACGAATCCTTCGCGGCGTTGCGCCGTCACACGACGTCCGAGCGAAATGAACAAGTTCGACCGGCAGGGCAATTCTGCCGACACCCAGACTTTGCCCGACGACATCGCCGAGGAGCTGTCCCGGCTGCCGAGCGAGGTCATCAGCGTCGACGACGCCCCGTCCATCACGCCGCCGGCGCCGCTGTCGCAGGACGAGGTCCGCACCATCGTCATCAGCCTGATGCTGACGATGTTCCTGGCGGCGCTCGATCAGACCATCGTGGCGACCGCGCTGCCGACCATCGGGCGCCAGTTCAACGACGTCTCCAATCTGTCCTGGGTCATCACCGCCTATCTGCTCGCCTCGACCGCGGTCGCGCCGGTGTTCGGCACGCTCAGCGACATCTACGGCCGCCGCGCCATGATCATCATCTCGCTCAGCCTGTTCGTGGCGGGCTCGGTGCTGTGCGCGATCGCGCCGAACATGCCGATGCTGATCCTGGCGCGCGGTCTTCAGGGCCTCGGCGGCGGCGGCATCATGCCCGTCGTTCAGACCGTGATCTCGGACGTCGTGTCCCCGCGCGAGCGCGGCCAGTACCAGGCCTATTTCTCCAGCGTCTGGATGGTCGGCGGCATTTTGGGCCCGGTCATCGGCGGCGTGTTCGCCGAGCACCTGCATTGGTCGATGATCTTCTGGATCAACCTGCCGCTCACGGTTGCGGCGCTCGCGCTGTTGCTGCCGAACATGAAGAAGATCCCGGTGTTCCACCGCAAGCGCAAGGTCGACTGGCTCGGCGGCGTGCTGCTGATGGCCTCGGCCGTCGTCTTCATGCTGGTGCTGACCTGGGGCGGCACGCGCTATGCCTGGCTGTCGCCGACCGTGCTGGCGATGGTGGGCGGCGCCGTCGCGCTCGCGGTCAGCTTCGTGTGGCACGCGCGCCGCGCCGACGAGCCGTTCCTGCCGCTGCACTTGCTGACCGGATCGGTGGCGCCGTTCGCGCTGACCGCCGGCG
The DNA here is from genome assembly GCF_024585125.1 of Bradyrhizobium sp. WBOS08. Classification (NCBI taxonomy): domain Bacteria; kingdom Pseudomonadati; phylum Pseudomonadota; class Alphaproteobacteria; order Hyphomicrobiales; family Nitrobacteraceae; genus Bradyrhizobium; species Bradyrhizobium sp. WBOS08. The sequence goes on from NZ_CP028988.1 coordinate 4,843,968, forward strand.
GCTGCGGGCTCGGGGCGATCACCGGCCTCACGGTGCAGCTGCCGCTCTATTACGAGTCGGTCTACCATTTGAGCGCAAGCGAGGCGGGCCTGGCGCTGATCCCGCTTGCGGCGGTCTCGACCGTCGGCGCCGCCGTCGCCGGCCGCACCATGGCCCGTGCAAAGCACTACAAGCGCGTCGCCATCATCGGCACCTCCTGGGCCGCTTTGTGCGGCCTCGGCCTCACGCTCGTCACCCTGCCGCTCTGGGGCCTGCTGACGCTGATGGCGGCGTTCGCACTGGGGCTCGGCACCACCTTTCCGGTCTGCGTGGTCTCGCTGCAGAACTCGGTCGCGCGCCCACAGGTCGGCACCATCACCGGCGCGATGAACTTCTTCCGCTCGCTGATGTCCTCGTTCACGGTGGCCGCGTTCGCGGCGATCCTGCTGATCGCGCTCGGCGTCGACGTTCCGCTCGCCGGCGAGCACCACGCCGCGGGCAGCGTTGCGATTCCCGCCGACGACATGCGCCACGCCTTCCGCTACGTGTTCGGCGCCGCCACCGCGCTGATGACCGTTGCCGCGCTGTGCCTGATCGCGATGGAGGAGCGGCCGCTGGCCGGGCCTTCGGCCAAGCAACCCGTCGAGATGGCGGAGTAGGGCTCAGCCCGCAGCATCCGGGAAGCTGCTCTTCCGCGGCAGCCGAATCGTGAATTCGGTGAACGCGCCGGGCTTGGTCGCGACCTCGATGGTGCCGCCATGCTGCTTCACCACGATGTCGTGGCTCATCGACAGTCCGAGGCCGGTGCCTTCACCGGCCGGCTTGGTGGTGAAGAACGGGTCGAACATCTTCTCCTTCACCTCGTCCGGAATGCCGGTGCCGTTGTCGCGAATGCGGATCTCGACCTGATCGCCGCGGTCGCGGGTCGCGGCGCTCACGACCGGCTCGTAACCAGCCGCCTCGCTCTCCGCCTTGCGCTTGGCGACCGCATGGAATCCGTTTCCGATCAGGTTCAGCAGCACCCGCGTGATCTCCTGCGGGAACAGGTCGGCCGAGCCGGCCGCCGGATCGAGGTCGCGTTCGAGCGTCACGTCGAATTGCGGCTGCTCGGCCCGTGCGCCGTGATAGGCGAGGTTGAGGCTCTCCTCGACCACCGCGTTGACGTCGCTCAGGCGCTGCTCGCCGCCGCCCTCGCGCGAATGCAGCAGCATGTTCTTGACGATGGAATCGGCCCGCCGTCCGTGCTGGACGATCCTGCCGAGATTGTCCTTCAGAAGTTCCGTGAGCTCGTCGACATCGGCGCGAACGTCGTTTGCGAGGGCGACGGGCGCGAGCACCTCGTTCAGCTCGTCGGCCAGTTCGGCGGAGAGCGAGGCGAAATTGTTGACGAAGTTGAGCGGGTTCTTGATCTCGTGCGCGATGCCGGCGGTGAGCTGGCCGAGCGATGCCAGCTTCTCGGTCTGCACCAGCCGGTCCTGCGCCGCGCGCAGATCCTCGAGCGACCTTGCGAGCTCTTCGGTGCGGCGCGCGACTTCGTTGAACAGGCCGACATTCTTGATCGCGATCACGGCCTGATCGGCGAAGGTCTGCAGCAGGCGGACGTGATGCTCGGCGAAGGCACCGGTCGCGCGCCGCGTCGCGATGATGATGCCAATCGCCTCGCCCTCGCTCATCAAGGGCGCGAACAGCATGCTGCGATAGCCGCGGGCACGTGCGATGTCGCGCGCGGCCGGCTCGAGCTCGGTGTCGGGCAGCTGCGCCGCCGTGCCATTGGCCACGAGCCCGTAAGGCGGAAACCGCGCGAACGGCACGGGGAACGAGGCCTGCAGCACGCGATCGCCGGCCGGGTCGGTCGGGGTGAACGCGGCAAGGTGCGCGGCGCCGTCGACATAGCGCAGCACCGCCGTCGAGAAGCCGCCGATCAGCCGGTTGGCGTTGGCGGCGATGGCGTCGAACACCGGCTGCACGTCGGACGGCGAGGCGGCCATCACCTTCAGGATGTCGGCCGTCGCGGTCTGGCGCTCCAGCGCGGCCTTTGTCTCGTTGAACAGGCGCGCATTCTCGATCGCGATGACAGCCTGGTCGGCGAAGGTCTGCAGCAACTGCACGAGGTCGGGCGCGAACGCGCCCGGCTCGGCACGCGTGACACTGATCATGCCGACCGGCGTGCCCCGGTTCATCAGCGGCATGAACAGCACGCTGCGGAAGCCGCGCAGCCGCGCCAGCTCGCGGTTCAGCTCGGGGACGTCGTCGGCCTCGCTGTCGGGAAACTGGATCGTCTCGCCGCCGCGCACCAGCGCGAAGGTCGGAAACTCCGTGATCTTGCGCGGGAACGAGGCCTTCAGCCCTTCGTCCGCCTCCGGGCTGGTCGGCGTGTAGGCCACCAGGTGCAACTCCTCGCCGATGAACTGGAGCACGGTGGCGGAGAAGCCGCCCAGCAGGCGCTTGGAGCTCGACGCAATCGCGGCGAAGACCGGACGGGCGTCGGAGGGCGAGGCCGCGATATTGCGCAGGATCTCGGCGCTGGCGCTCTGGCGATCGCGCGCAATCGCCAGCTCGCTGCGCAGCCGCGCGTTCTCGGCTGCGAGCCCAGCGGCGATGTCGTTCGGAGAGTTGGCCATTCCTGATCCGGCTTGATGCCGCGACAGGCGCGGCACAAGGCCGGATTATCACATCTTTCGCGGCGGGAGCCAGCGCCAGCGGCCGAGGCCCGGCTCACGTGCCCGGCCGCGACACCTCGGTCTCCTTGGCTGTGATGAACTCCAGCAGCACTGGAACGCCTTCCTGCGTCTTCTGGATGCCGCGCCTGATTGCGGGGACGATATCCTGCGGCCTTGTCACCCGCTCGCCATAACCGCCGAAGGCGCGCGCCATCGCGGCGTAGTCGCCGGAAATGTCGGTCGAGCGATATTTCTCGGTCGAGATCGGCATCACCTTCAGCTCGATCGCCATCGAGAAATTGTTGAGCAGGATCGACATGATCGGGATGCGCTCGCGCACCGCGGTCTCGAAATCCATGCCGGTGAAGCCGATGGCCGCATCGCCCCAGACATTGATGCAGAGCTTGTCGGGCTTGGCGAGCTTGGCGCCCATTGCCAGCCCCAGGCCGTAGCCGAGCTGCGTCGTCTTGCCCCAGCCGAGATAGGTGAGGGGCATTGTCGACTTCCAGAACGGCGAGAGCTGGTCGCGCGGGCTGCCGGCATCGTGCGTGATGATGGTGTTGTCGATGTCGACGGTGTGCTGCAAGTCCCACAGCACGCGATAGGGGCTGAGCGGGGAGTCATTGCTGGTGAGCTTCGGCATCCATTTCGCCAGCCATTCCTTATGCGAGGCCGCGATCTCGGCCGCGACCGCCGTGGCATCGCGATCCGCGGTAACGGACTTGCCGATCTCCTCCAGCAGCGCGTCGAGCACCAGGCCGGCATCGCCGACCAGGCCGATTCGAGCTTCCACATCCTTGTTGAGGTGGTTGGGATCGAGCGTGGAATGGATGATGGTCTTGCCCTTCGGCATCGCGATGCCGAAATTCGTTTCGGTGAACGAGCAGCCGATGCCGAAGATGACGTCGGCTTCGCCGAGGAATTTCGGCACCGCGCGCGGCACTGCAAGGCCGCCGGAGCCGAGCGAGAGCGGATGCGTTTCCGGGAACGAGGATTTGCCTCCCAGGCTGGTGGTGACGGGGATCGCCAGCCGCTCGGCGAGCCGCTTCAGCTGCGGCCAGGCCTGCGCGTAATGCACGCCCTGGCCGGCATAGATCACCGGCCGCTTGGCATTGACGAGCAGGCTGGCGGCTTCCCTGACATGCACGGGATCGGCGCCGTAGCGCGTGCGCAGCACCGGCGTGTAGGCGAGCGGCTCCGGCACCTCCTCGTTCCACATGTCCGCGGGGATCTCGACGATGACGGGCCCGCCGCGGCCATTCTTCAATTTGGTGAAGGCGCGGCGGAAGATGTTGGCGACCTCAGCCGCCAGGATGATCGGCTCGGACGACTTCGCGAACGGCTTCATCGCCTCGCTGGAATTGAAGTTCGGCTCGATATGCGCCAGCCGGCGCTGATAGCCCATCGGCAGCACCAGCACGGGCACGGATTCGCCGAAGCATTGCGCGACGCCGCCCATCGCATTCTCCGCGCCGGGCCCATGCTGCATGCAGAACGCGCCGATCGAGCGCCCCGAGGTCACGCGCGAGATCGCATCCGCCATGTGGATGCCGACGCGCTCCTGACGCACCATCACGGGGCGGATCTCGGCCTTCGCCGCATGCTCGATCAGATGGTTGACCGGATAGCCGCAGAGGATCTCGATCCCCTCGCGCCGCATGATTTCCGCAATGGCGGTGCCGAGCTTCATGGCGTCTCTCTCCCTGGCAAGGCCGGTTGATCCGGCGATTGGGGAGAGAGGATCAGGAAACGGCGCGATGGACAAGCGCTCCCGGTCGCGGCGATCGGAGGTCAGCCATGCAGGCGCCGATGTGCAGTGATTGCGTTGGCGCTTCAGCATCTGAGCGCGGACGCCAACGCAAGTCAGTCCTCATCCTGAGGGCCCGCCAAGGGCGGGCGTCTCGAAGGATGGCTGCAGGCGATGGGCGAGCGAAAGCGGGGCCACAATCGGTTGTGCTGCCCGACGGGCAAAACACCCCAGGGCTGGGTCGAGAGCTGCCAGCAAAAATATTCGTATTTACAGAAATTCGCTTTTGCCGTACAAGCCTGGACATCCCGCCCGCCACGAGGGGCGTTTCGCGATCGTCACGAGACGCGGGCCGGGATGCGATGGCCGCGACGGCGTCGGCGCGCATGCGAACTGCAGGGCGGGGAATCCCGTGAGCAGCGACCTGCGCGATACGACACGGCGCTGACAGCGTCTTCGCATGGCCTCGACGGCGAGCGCACGCCAGCCATCGAGAGCCCAGCGAGGATGTGCGCGGACGGAGAAGTCGTGTGGTCCTGACGCCCGGGGTTCTGGCGTCAAGTCTTGGCGGAGATGTGGCGGCCAACCGGCACGTGCATCGATCATCCGCAAGGCGACGGGGGCAATAGTGCAACGCTCCCCGGGGAGAGCACGAAGGACACCGTGAAAACCATCGCGCAGGGAAGGCCGGATGTTCCGGCATCACCTGTCGTCCACCCCGTGCGCTTTTCTGAAGCACACGCGGGACTTCGGGTGCCAGCCGGCGCCCGGCCTTCCCTGCGCCCTTGCTTTCGATAAGGGCGGAAGAGGATCGCAAAGCTCGGGCGAAACAGGCCGCGAGGATGCGAAGGTGTGCCCAACGCCAAACAGCGGTCGCGTGCCCCGGACGCAGCGCAGCGTCCCTTCGACGGTGCGCTGCAGAGCCGGGGCCCATCTATCAGCGGAACGCGCAGCCTCCCTGGGTCCCGGCTCTGCGCAGCAGCGCAAGAACGCTGCAGCGCGTCCGGGACACGAGAGACGCGGGCCGTGGCCAAACACTCTGTCATTGCGAGCGAAGCGAAGCAATCCAGGGTCTTTCCGCGGAGGCAGTCTGGATTGCTTCGTCGCAAGAGCTCCTCGCAATGACGAGTTTGCGGCGGCTTTCGCATTTCGCCGTCCGCTACGCCTTCTCCTCCAGCGCGCGGCGCAGCCTGCGGATGATGACGCCGCGGGCGCGGTCGTCGGCAGCGGCTCCGATCCTGTCGCTGATGTCGAGAACGAGCTCCGACATCTCGTTGTGCCAGTCGAGGCGGGTCACGGCCTCGGGCGCCAGCCGCCGGCGGCGGCCGACGTCGAGCACCCGCGGCTCCGGCGCGGCGAGCTCGTAGATGTCGTCCAGGATCGGCTGGTAGACCTTGGCTGCCGGAATGATGCGCCCGGCGACGCGCTCGGCGAGACCCGCGACCGCGCCTTCCTCGCCGTGGACCAGGAACAGTCCGCGGGCGATGGGGCGGCGCGCCGCGATCCAGCTGGCCATGCCGGCGCCGTCGGCGTGGCCCGAATATTCGTCGATCATGCGGATGCGGGCCGCGACCTTGATCTCGTCGCCCTGGATGCGGACCGCCTTGGCGCCGTTCTGAAGGAAGCGGCCGAGCGTGCCGTTGGCCTGAAAGCCGGCGAGCAGCACGGTGGCGCGTTCGTTCCACAGCCAGCGCTTCAGATGATGGCGGATGCGGCCGGCGTCGCACATGCCGCTTGCGGCGATGACGATATGGAATCCGGACAGGCGCATGATCGCCTTGCTCTCGTCCGGAGTCTCGGTGAACTTCAGATGCGGCGAGTTGAGCAGGCGAGAGACGTCGACGGTGGGATCGAGGCTCTCGGCATGGCGGCGAAACACTTCGGTGGCGCGGATTGCGAGCGGAGAATCGAGGAAGATCGGTGCGGTCGGAATCTCGCCGTGCTCCATCAGGTCGACGAGATCGACGATCAGCTCCTGGGTGCGCTCGACCGCGAAGGCGGGCAGCAGCAGCGCGCCGCCCGCGGCCGCCGCATCGCGCACCTCGGTGGCGAGATGCTTGCGGCGCAGCGCAGGCGTCGTGGCCTCGCGTATCCGGTCGCCATAGGTCGCTTCCGAGATGACGTAGTCGAAATCGGTTGGCGCTTCGGGATCGGGCTGCAGCAGCTTGGCCTCCGGCCCGACGTCGCCGGAAAGCAGCACGCGCAGCGGACGCGGCGCGCCGTGCTCGGCGATCTCCAGCTCGATCGAGGCCGAGCCGAGCAGATGGCCGGCGTTCCAGTAGCGGGCGCGGACGCCCGGGATCACGTCGGTCCAGCGTTCATAGTCGACCGCGCGAAACGATTGCAGCGATGCGATCGCATCGGCTTGCGTATAGATCGGGTGCACCTCCTTGCGACCGCGCGAGGCGTTGCGCCGGTTGAGCTGGGTGACTTCCGATTCCTGGATGCTGCCGGCGTCGGGCAGCATGTAGGAGCAGAGGTCGATCGTGCCGCGCGTTGCCAGGATCGGTCCCTCGAACCCCCCTCGCACCAGCTTCGGCAACAGGCCGCTGTGGTCGATATGGGCATGCGTGAGCAGCACGGCATCGACGTCGGCGGGACGAAACGGAAAGGCGCCGTAATTGAGCTCCTTCAACGTCTTCTGGCCCTGGAACAGGCCGCAATCGACCAGGAAGCGGCCGCTTGCGGTCTGGAACAGATAGCTCGACCCGGTCACGGTGCGGGCGGCACCGCAGAATCGAACGGTAATGCTCATGGAATCGTCTCCGGAAGCTGTGTCGTCGGTAGTTCGGACCGCAAGGCGGCCGCAAGACTCTCGTCGAGCGCAATCGCATTGGTTGGATGCGGCACGCTGTCGGTCGAGCGGATCGACCGGATGCCGGCTTCGGTGAATGCGGGGATCATCGCCGGCGGAAACAGCGCGTGTGTCACGACCGCATCGACCGCGGTCGCGCCCATCGCCGCCAAGGCCTTGGCCGCGGCGATCAGCGTCGTGCCGGACGAGACGATGTCGTCCACCAGCAGCGCGGGCCGTCCCGACAGCAGGCCGGGATCGGCAAAGCTGATGGAAACGGATCGATCGCCATGCCGCGTCTTTCGCGCCACCGTGTGCTGCAAGCGCAGCCGGCGCGCGATGTCGCTCACCCAGGGCTCGGACTCCATGTCGGGCCCGATCACGACGGTGGCCGGGTCGATGCCGCCCGTGGCCAGCGCGTTCGCAATCGCCGGCATGGCGGACAGGTTCTCCACGTCGATGCCTGGAAACACCGACCTGATGTCGGGGGTGCGATGCAAATGCGCATCCACGGTGACGATGCGGTCGACGGTCCTTGCGAGCAGATCACCGACGGCACGCTGGCTGATGGCTTCGCCGGCATGAAAGGCCGCGTCCTGCCGCATATAGCAGAGATAGGGCGCGACCAGCACCAGCCGCTTCGCGCCGCCGCGCCGCAAGGCCTCCGCGGCGAACAGCAGGGCGATCAGCTTGTCATTGGGTTGATCGAGCGGGGCATAGAGCAGGGTGATGTCGGCGGCGGGCGCGACGGTGACGCGCAGCTCGCCGTCGGGAAAATGATGCACGGCGATCTCGGCGCAGGACAGCCCGAGCCGGGCCGCAAGGCGCTTCGCCGCATCGCGGCCGCCGGGCAATGTCTGGAGCGCGATCGTGCTCACGAGGCCGACTTGCGCTGCGGGGCCTCGTGACCGTTGACGACGTAGCCGGTCTCCTCGGCGGCGGCATCGGCAGCCAGATCATGCTCGGGGCGGTCGAACGTGTAGACGCGATAGAGCGGCTCGCCCTGCTCGACGCGGTCGCCGATCTTCTTGAACAGGCGGATGCCGGCACCCTTGTCGAGCGGTGCGCCGGCGGTGCGGGCGAGGCGGTTCAGGCGCAGGCAGTCGATCGCGGACACGGTGCCGTCATGGGACGCCTCGACGTCGAAGCTGAGCGATCCCAGCTCGTTGCTGCAGGTCGACGGTCCCTGGGCGTCGATGATCTTCTGCATCTGCTTCAGCGCCGCGCCGCTGTCGAGCAATTCGCGCGCCCGCGCATAGCCGGCGCCGCCGCGCAGCTTCGGATCGTATTCCAGCAGATGCGCGGCGAGCCGCAGCGACTTCTCGCGCAGGTCGCGCGGCGCATCGGGCTCGTTGCCGAGCACCGCCATGACGTCATTGGCCTCGAGCACCGGCCCGATGCCGTTGCCGATCGGCTGGCTTCCGTCGGTCACGATCACCTCGACGGAGCGGCCGAAGCGGTCGCCGACGAATTCGAACAGCTTGCGCAGCCGCATCGCCTCGACGCCGCTGGTGACCTTCGCGGTCGGGCCGACCGGAATGTCGATCAACAGATGGGTCGAGCCGGCCGCGATCTTCTTGGAGATGATCGAGGCGACCATCTGCTCGCGGGTATCGAGGCTGAGCGGACGCTCGACCGAGATCAGGACGTCGTCGGCCGGCGACAGGTTCACGTGCCCGCCCCAGATCAGGCAGCCGTTGCAGGCCGAGACGATCGCCTTCATCTCCTCGACGCCGACATTCACCCGCGCCAGCACCTCCATCGTGTCGGCGGTGCCGGCAGGCGAGGTAATGGCGCGCGAGGAGGTCTTCGGGATCGGCAGGCCGTGGGCGGCGACGATCGGCACCACGACCATCGAGGTGCGGTTGCCGGGGATGCCGCCGATGCAATGCTTGTCGACGACGACAGGGGTCGGCCACACCAATTGCGTGCCGGCCTGGGCCATCGCACCGGTGAGGGCGAGCAGCTCGTCGCTGGTGATGAAGCTCGCCGAGCCGATCAGGAAGGCGGCGATCTCCATGTCCGAGTAGCGATAATGGGCGAGGTCGTTGATGATCGCGCCGATCTCGGCCTGGCTCAAGGTTCGGCCGCGGATCTTGGCGCGCACCGCCTCCAGGCTCTCCGGAGGCGCAGCGGGCCTGACCGTGACCTGCGTGCCCACGCCTTGCGCGAAGCGCCGGAACGCCGGCTCGGACAGTCCGATCTCGTCCGGTGCCGCCAGCGTATCGTCGTCCGTGATCAGCAGGGTCGCCAGCATGACCTTGTCGCCCTGGCGCAGCTCGACGCGGCTGAAGCCGCGGAAGATCTCGGCGCGCAGCGCCTTCGACTGCCTGGAGACGACGACGACATTCTCGCGGCCGGTATCGAGCCGGACCCGGCGGATCTTCAGTTGGGCGTGCGAAAGCTCTGGATGCATGGACAGGCCGGCAGGGAGGAAACTCGGCCCTCATGCTTAGACGTGGCGGCCCTGATGCTGTTGACGCAGATCATGGCCGGCGCGGCCGGCGTTACTTGATCGCCGTGCTGACCGCGTTGAACTTGCTGTTGAGGAGGGCGCCGCCCGTGTTGTTCACGGCGGTCACGATCGCCAGCGCGATCCCCGCGGCGATGAGGCCGTACTCGATGGCGGTCGCACCATTCTCATCGGCAAGGAAAGACCTAAGCAAACGCATTGCCCAACTCCTGTTCATCCGATCCAACGTATCGTCGCGTCGTCATCGAATTCGTCAATAGATCGAATAAGCTTGGTGCGCCAAAAAATTAAGCCCCGCGCGATCGCGCCTCCGCTGATACGACGGCAGTCATTAAATTAGGGTTCCGCCGGTGCGTCCAAATGGATTCAAATCGGCAGGCCCTCGCGGTCGCATCGGGAGGAGGGTGCCGCTTAACCGATTGTTGAGGCTGTTTGCCGGGCCAGCGTGCTCATCGGCGCCGTCCGGGCGCGTTCAGGGCCCGCAACATGGCGATACGGGCGAACATCACCCAGCCGCCGCCCGTCTCGGCCGCGTTGATCAGGGTCTCGACGGCGGTCTGCCAGTGCGCCTCGCGCTGGGCGTCCTCGGGCAGCTGCATGATGTAGTCCGCCGCGTCCTGGAGCGTGAGCAGCGTGCGCCTGCTGCTCACGTGCACGGGATCGTCGAACGCCGTCGACCAGGGCATGTCAGGCGGCCCGATCCGCGGGGGGTGACATCACGGCGTGATTGCAGGATGGCGCTGTCAGCCCGCCTTCTTCGCCCGCGCCGGCGCGCGGACCGGCTTGTCGGCGGCCTTCTTCGGGGCCTCCTTCGCCTTTGCCGCAGCGTCCTTGCCGCCCTTGCCGGAGATCGGCAGCAGCATCTCGCGCTGGCCCTCGACGCGCTTCTTCGGCTTCTTGGCCTTGGCTTCCTTGGCAACCTTGGCTGCGGGCGCGGTGTCCTTCTCGTTCGCGATGCTCTTCTTCAGCGCGTCCATCAGGTTGATGACGTTGCCGCCGGTCTTCGGCGCCGCCTTGGCTGCGATCGGCATGCCGCTGCGCTTCTTGTTGATGAGATCGATCAGGGCGGTTTCGTAGTGATCCTCGAACAGCTCCGGCTCGAACGCGCCGGACTTCTTCTCGACGATGTGCCGGGCGAGGTCGAGCATGTCCTTGGTGAGCTTCACGTCCTGGATGTCGTCGAAATATTCCGTCTCGCTGCGGACCTCGTAGGGGTAGCGCAGCAGCGTGCCCATCAGCCCGCTCTCGAGCGGCTCGAGCGCGATGATGTGCTCGCGGTTGGTCAGCACCACGCGGCCGATGGCGACCTTGTCCATGCTGCGGATGGTCTCGCGGATCACGGCATAGGCGTCGTGGCCGACCTTGCCGTCGGGCACGAGATAATAGGGGCGGATCAGATAGCGGTTGTCGATGTCGGTCTTCGGCACGAACTCGTCGATCTCGATCGTGTGCGTGGAATCGAGCGCGATCTCGTCGAGCTCATCCTTGGTGACCTCGATGTAAGTGTCGGTGTCGACCTTGTAGCCCTTGACGATGTCCTCGGAGGTCACCTCGTCGCCGGTCTCGGCGTCGACCTTGAGGTACTTGATCCGGTGGCCGGTCTTGCGGTTGATCTGGTTGAAGGAGACTTTCTCGGTATCCGACGTGGCCGGGTAGAGCGCAACCGGGCAGGTCACGAGCGACAGACGCAGAAAACCCTTCCAATTGGCGCGGGGGGCCATGGGCTACTCCAAACGCAACAGGGACAGACTTATGAGGATACCATCGGGGAACAACGAATCAAAGCAAGGTCGGTTGCTGAATCTTCCAACTGCGTTAACCGGCCGCTGCGCCCTGCTGTCGCTGCCCGATCCGGGCGTAACAGCCGGAACATCATATCCCATCACGCGTTGGCCCTGACATCAGCTGCGAGGAGGTCGCGGCTAATCGAAGCGACATCCAGATTGAGGGCATCATGGCAACCACGCGAGAGCAGCGTCAGATCGTGGAAACTCCGACCGAGGCGCGCCAGGGCGAGCCCGGACCTTCGGTGGCGGCGCTGCTCGCCATTTCGACCGGCCTTGCGATCCTGATCCTCGCCGTCGTTTGGTTCGTGTTCTTCCGGACCTGACGGCCGAGAGGAAGGCGGACCCTTCAGACCTGCCGCGGGTACGCGGCACATTGCGCCCGCCCTGCTGCCGGTCCGTCCGGCCGCAGGGCGGGCGCAGTCGCGTCGGCGATCGACATCCTATATGACCGAAAAGTAAGGCGGCAGGTTCCCCGCGTTCATATTCAGTTCACGCCGGAATTGCTCATCTGTTGCCGTGTTGTCGCGGTCTATTGCTGGAGAGAAGCGTGCGCCTGCTCGTTGTTGAGGACGACCCTGATCTCAATCGCCAGCTCACCAAGGCGCTGACAGACGCCGGCTATGTCGTCGATCGGGCCTTCGACGGGGAGGAGGGGCACTATCTCGGCGACAACGAGCCGTACGATGCCGTCGTGCTTGACATCGGTCTGCCGAAGAAGGACGGCATCTCGGTGCTGGAGGCCTGGCGCCGCAACGGCCGCACCATGCCGGTCCTGATCCTCACCGCACGCGACCGCTGGAGCGACAAGGTGCAGGGGTTCGACGCCGGCGCCGACGACTACGTCGCCAAACCGTTTCACCTGGAGGAAGTGCTGGCACGCATCCGCGCGCTGCTGCGCCGCTCCACCGGCCATGCCCAGAGCGAGCTCAGCTGCGGTCCGGTCACGCTCGATACCAGGACCGGCCGGGTCAGCGTGTCGGGCAATCCCGTCAAGATGACCTCGCACGAATATCGGCTTCTGGCCTACCTGATGCACCATTCCGGGCGGGTGGTCTCGCGCACCGAGCTGGTCGAGCATCTCTACGACCAGGACTTTGACCGCGACTCCAACACCATCGAGGTCTTCGTCGGCCGCATCCGCAAGAAGCTCGATGTCGACATCATCCAGACCGTCCGCGGCCTCGGCTATCTCCTGACCCCGCCGGCCGCCTGACGCGGTCCGGGGCTTGACGGACCGCCCGACAGGGGCCTTGGTCCGGTCATGACCGCCGACGTCCTGCCATCCTGCGCCTCCCGGGATATTTCCGATGGCCGCTAGCTCACTTGCCAACCGACTGTTCCTGTCGGCGACCGCCTGGCTCGTGGTGATCCTGGCCATCACCGGCGTGGTGCTGTCGTCGGTGTACAAGGACGCCACCGAGCGCGCCTTCGACCGCCGGCTCAACCTCTATCTGCGCACCCTGATCGCGGAGGTCGCCACCCCCGACGAGCCGCCGGACCGCCAGTTCCAGTCGCTGGGCGAGCCCCTGTTCGAGCTGCCGCTGTCCGGCTGGTATTGGCAGATCACGCGGACCGACACCGAAAAGCCGGAAGTGCGCTCCTCGCGCTCGCTCTGGGACAAGAAGCTGCCGAAGCTGGAGGAGCAGGGCGCCGAGCTCACCGCGGCCGGCATTCGCCTTGCCTATGTCGACGGGCCCGAAGGGCAGAACCTGCGCATGGTCGAGCGTCCCGTCGATCTCGGCGCCGACGGCAAGTTTCTGGTCAGCGTCGCCGGCGACGACACCGAGATTTTCGACGAGACGCGCAGCTTCGATTATTATCTCGGCGGCACCTTCACCGCGCTCGGCATCGTGCTGCTGCTGACGACCGTGTTCCAGGTCCGTTTCGGCCTGGCGCCGCTCAAGCGCATCTCGGAATCGATCGCCGACATCCGCTCCGGGCGGGCGGAGCGGCTCGAGGGCGAATTCCCGGTCGAGATCGCGCCCTTGGCACGCGAGACCAACGCGCTGATCGATGCCAATCGCGAGATCGTCGAGCGCGCGCGCACTCATGTCGGCAATCTCGCCCACGCGATCAAGACGCCGCTGTCGGTCATCGTCAACGAGGCCGGCGCCCACATTGCCGATCCCTTCGCGGCCAAGGTAATGGAGCAGGCGGACGTGATGCGCGACCAGGTCGCCCATCATCTGGAGCGCGCCCGCATCGCCGCGCGGGTCTCCGTGGTCGCGACCGTGACGGAGGTGGCGCCCGCGATCGAGGCGCTGCGGCGGACCATGGAGAAGATCCATCGCGATCGCGGCATCCTGGTCGAGGCCAAGGCCGATCCGTCGGCGAAATTTCGCGGCGAGCGCCAGGATCTGGAGGAGATGGTCGGCAATCTCGTCGACAATGCCTGCAAATGGGCGGTCTCACGCGTTTTCATCGAGGTCCTGGTGGATCCGCCGCCCCAGGCGGGGGCGGGCCCGCGGCTGCGGATCATCGTCGACGACGACGGCCGCGGCCTGTCGGAGGTCGAGCGGGCCCAGGTCTCCCGGCGCGGCCAGCGGCTCGACGAGTCCAAGCCCGGCTCGGGATTGGGACTGTCGATCGTGACCGACCTCGCCGCGCTCTACGGCGGCAGCCTCTCGCTCGGCGGCGCGCCGACCGGCGGCCTGCGCGCCGAGCTGGTCCTTCCGGGAATATAATCCGTTGTTCCGGCGAGGATTTCCGCCCTCGCCAAGGGCCGGCTGACGCCGGCCAGGGGGATTCAGCCCGACTTCCTAAACGGCTTCTTAAGTGGGCCCTCCTATGATCGCGCCCGGACGCATCCAAGTCCGCGATTTTACCGTGCATTACCCGGGCGCATGAGCCAGACATCGATCGAGCGGCTGAGGGAATATCTCGCGCAGCTCCCGCCGCAGGCGCAGGCGCTGCTGATGCGGGAGTTCGAGCGCGCGCTCGAGCGCGGCCAGGACACGGCGGTGGCGACCCTCGTGCTCGAGCAGTTGCGCAAGATCGTCCGCAAGACCGAGGCCGATGAAGCTCCGCCGCCGCGCACGGACGATCTGTCGCGGCTGCTGTTCCAGGTGCTGGAACCGTTCCTGGTCGAAGCCGGCGTCCCGATCCGGGTCGGCCAGATTCGCCGCTCCTCGCTCCAGCCGATCTGGCAATGGCTCGGCCGCGACGGCGCGCCGGACAAGATCAACGAATTCGAGGCCGCGCTGGCCCGCATGCCCGCCGACAGTGCGGGGCAGGTCGAGGCCTTGGCACTCAAGCTCCAGGCCGCGGCTGCGGACGCCATTTTCGCGCTGACGGGTCCCGGCGGCGGCGACAAATCGCGGGCGCTGGCCCGGGTCGGCCCGCCCAACGTGATCGAGGACCTCTATTCGATCGGAGCGGTGCTCCAGGTCCGCGAGGCCATCGCCAGCCTGAACGAGAAGCTGCCGCGGACCTTGCGCGCATTCGGCGATTCCCAGATCGCCTCGGTGACGTCGGCGCTCAACATTCCGGTGCTGCAGACGCCGCAGATGCTGCCCTTCGCGCTGTCGGTCGTGGTGCAGCGGATGACCGCGCCGTGGCAGATCATTCGCCTCGCCATCAAGATCGCCGCCTCCGACGACGAGATCCGCGTCGCGGCGACGCCTTACGGCGCTGCCATCACGATCGCGCTGCACGATCTGTCCTGTGTCGCGGCCACCTTGCGCATGGACATCAAGCGCGGCCATTTCGACAACGTGGCCGGTAATCTCAAAGCGTTGCATGACGGCGTGCGCGGTCTGCGCACCGAGCTCGACCTGCGCAACGATTCCGCCTGGGGCAAGCAGCTGATCTCGATCCGGGCCGACATCTCCAACGCGCTGCAATCCGAGATCGACAGCGTTCCCGGCCGGGTCCGCCGCATCCTGCGCCAGCGGCCCGAGAAGGACATTCCCCCGGGCGCGCGGATCGACGGTACCGAGGTGGAGGAGACCTTGGCGCTGATCGATTTCGTCGCGACCTGCCGCAATTATGCGAGCGAGCTTGCGATCAACGAGGTGACGCTGCGCACCTATTCCGATCTTCAGCAATATGTCGAACGCTCGACCGAGCAGCTGGTGCAGTCGTTGCGCGCCGCCGATCACAAGGTCCGCACCTATCGGCAACAGCAGGTGGACGCCGCGATTCGCTTCTGCCAGGTGCTGTTCGGCGACGATTACGCCTCGCTGATGAGCCGGGCCGCGCAAAACGCCGCTACCGGCGAGCGCAAATCGTCGCGCGCGAGCTGATTAAGCGCATATTTTCGTGATCACAATTTCTGGTTGACGGTGGCGGTAGCGCGCCGTACGGTTCCCGTAGAAATCCGGGGGACATCTATTTGTGGCGCATGAAACCCGTCATCAGCTCGATCGAAATTGAGAACCGTGTCGTCGTTGCCAAGTATCAAAGGCTGATGGTCGGCGCCAAAGTGGTGCTGGTCGAGAAGGCAAGCGGCCGGCAATGGTCCGAGACCATCACGCGGGTTGCGTCGCCGGTTCCCGTTGGCGCGCTGCGCATCAGATTGCCGGAGGCCGTCACGCCGGGAACGTATTTCCTGAAGGCCTTCAACGGCCACGGCGAGCAGGCCGCGCAAAGTGCGGATTTCGAGATCGGCTAAGCCGTTGGATTCGCATCGTTTCGAGACTGCGTGCGGTCGCGCCGAATTGACAATTGTCAATTGCCGCATCGTCCGGCCGTGGTGTAAAGGCACCTATAGGCGCACTTCGTGCGCTGCCGGAAGCTTGCCAGATGACGCTATGGTTCGTGTTCGCGCTGATGACGGTCGCGGCGATTTTCGCCGTGCTGTGGCCGCTTGGCCGCAAGGGACGCGCGCAAGATCAAGGTAGCGAGGTTGCGGTCTACAAGGACCAGCTGGCCGAGATCGAGCGTGATCTCGCCGCAGGTTCGATTCCGGCGCCCGACGCCGAGGCCGCGCGCATCGAGATCAGCCGCAGGCTGCTGGCCGCGGCCGCCAGCGAGCCCGCGATGGCAGCGACCTCGAACGTGACATGGCGCCGCGCGGCGGCCGTGCTGGCGCTCGCCGGCCTTCCGCTCGTTGCGATCGGCGTCTACATGCCGCTCGGCTCGCCGAAGCTTCAGGACTTTCCGCTGGCGCAACGGGAGCGCGTGCCGGGCAAAGCGCAGTCGCTCGAGAATCTCGTCGCACAGGTCCAGCAGCATCTGGAGACGAATCCGACCGACGGCCGCGGCTGGAACGTGCTGGCGCCGGTGCTGCAGCGGCTCGGCCGGTTCGACGATGCGGTGCGCGCCTATCGCAACTCCCTCACCTACAATGGCGAAAGCGCGGAGCGCCGGGCCGATCTCGGCGAAGCGATCGCGGCCGCCGCCGGCGGCGTGGTGACCGCCGAGGCCAAGACCGAGTTCGAGCGGGCCCATGCGCTGGACGCGGACGATCCCAAGGCCAATTACTTCCTCGGCCTTGCCGCCGAGCAGGACGGCCGCAAGGACGATGCAGCCAATATCTGGCGCGGGCTGCTTGCGAAAGCGCCCGCCGATGCGCCCTGGCGCGCTCTGGTGCAGACCTCGCTGGCGCGGGTCGGCGGCGGCGGCACGATGCCGGCGCTGTCCGATGAGACGATTGCCGCGTCCAAGGACATGGCCGAAGGCGATCGCAACGCGATGGTGCGGGGCATGGTCGAACGTCTGGCCACCCGGTTGAAGCAGAACGGCGACGACGTCGAGAGCTGGCTGCGCCTGGTGCGCGCCTATCTCGTGATGGGCGAGCGGGACAAGGCGATGGGGGCGTCGGCCGATGCCCGGCAGGCGGTGGCCGGCGATGGCGAGCGGCTGCGCCAGCTCAACGAAGGCCTCAGGACGCTCGGGCTCGGCGGATGACGATGTCGGGACGACAGAAGCGGAGAACGGATACGCCATGACGCGCAAGCAGCGACGTATGACCATCATCGGCGGCTCGCTCGCCGTGCTCGCGCTCGCGGCCGCGCTGGTGCTCAACGCCCTTCGCGACTCCATCGTGTTCTTCTCGACGCCGACCATGGTCGCCGAGAAGCACGTCGAGCCGGGCAAGCGGTTTCGTCTCGGTGGGCTGGTGCAGCCCGGCTCGCTGCAGCGTGGGGACAATCTCGCGGTGACGTTCGAGGTCGCCGACGGCAACGCCAAGCTGCCGGTGGCCTACAAGGGCATCCTGCCCGACCTGTTCCGCGAGGGGCAGGGCGTCGTGGCCGAAGGTGCGCTCGACGCCAACGGCGTGTTCAAGGCCGATACCGTGCTTGCCAAGCATGACGAGACCTACATGCCCAGGGACGTCGCCGATGCCCTGAAGAAGCAGGGGCACTGGAAGGACGATTACGGCGGCAAGCCCGCTGACGGCGGCAAGACATCTGATGCGGGCAAGCCGGCGACGACGGCGCAGGGCAATCCGCAAGGAGCGGTGCGGTGATCGCAGAAACCGGACATTACGCCCTGGTGCTGGCGCTTGGGCTCGCACTGATCCAGTCGGTCGTGCCCCTGATCGGCGCGCGCCTGCGCGACGCAGCGCTCATGAACGTGGCGCGCTCCGCGGCGCTGGCGCAGCTTCTGTTCGTCGGCGCTTCGTTCACGGCGCTCGTGATGCTGCACGTGAACTCGGATTTCTCGGTCGCCAACGTCTACGAGAATTCCCACTCGATGAAGCCGCTGCTCTACAAGATCACCGGCGTGTGGGGAAACCATGAAGGCTCGATGCTGTTGTGGGTGTCGATCCTCGCGCTGTTCGGCGGGCTGGTCGCCGCCTTCGGCAACAATTTGCCGCTGTCGCTGCGCGCGCACGTGCTCGCCGTCCAGGCCTGGGTCGCCGGCGCCTTCTATCTCTTCATCCTCGTGACGTCGAACCCGTTCCTGCGTATCGCGAGCCCGCCGATCGAGGGACGCGATCTCAATCCGGTGCTCCAGGACATCGGGCTCGCCGTGCATCCGCCGATGCTCTATCTCGGCTATGTCGGTTTCTCGATCTCGTTCTCCTTCGCCATCGCGGCGCTGATGGAGGGACGGATCGACGCGGCCTGGGCGCGCTGGGTGCGGCCGTGGACGCTGGTCGCCTGGATCTTCCTGACGCTCGGCATCGCCATGGGCTCGTACTGGGCCTATTACGAGCTCGGCTGGGGCGGCTGGTGGTTCTGGGATCCGGTCGAGAACGCCTCGCTGATGCCGTGGCTCTCCGGCACCGCGCTGCTCCATTCGGCGCTGGTGATGGAGAAGCGCAACGCGCTGAAGGTCTGGACCATCCTGCTCTCGATCCTGACCTTCTCGCTGTCGCTGCTCGGCACCTTCCTGGTGCGCTCGGGCGTCATCACCTCGGTGCACGCCTTCGCCACCGATCCCACCCGCGGCGTGTTCATCCTGCTGATCCTCTGCCTGTTCATCGGCGGCAGCCTGTCCCTGTTCGCAGGCCGCGCCACTTCGTTGAAGCAGGGCGGCCTGTTCGCGCCGATCTCGCGCGAGGGTGCGCTGGTCCTGAACAATCTGCTGCTCACGGTCGCCTGCGCCGTCGTGCTGTTCGGCACGCTCTATCCGCTGGCGATGGAGATGCTCGCCGACTTCAAGATGTCGGTCGGTGCACCGTTCTACAACCTCACCTTCGCGCCGCTGTTTGCCCTGTTGCTGCTGGCCGTGCCGTTCGGGCCGATGATGGCGTGGAAGCGCGGCGACCTGCTCGGCGTGACGCAGCGCCTGCTCGCTGCGGGCGTTGCCGGGCTCGTCGCCGTTGCCATCGCCTGGGGCTGGGCCACGGGCGGCAGCACGCTGGCGCCGCTCGCGATCGGGCTTGGCGTCTTCGTCATCGCCGGCGCGGTCACCGACATCGTCGAGCGGACCGGGCTCGTGCGGCTGCCGTTCGCGACCGTGCTGCAGCGGGCGCGCGGCCTGCCGCGCTCGGCCTGGGGCACCGCATTTGCGCATGCCGGCCTCGGCGTGGCGCTGATCGGGATCGTCTGCGAGACCACCTGGAACAGCGAATATATCGCGACGATGAAGCAGAACGAGGTCGCCCACATCGCCGGCTTCGACGTGAAGCTCGACGGTGTGCTGCAGCGTCAGGGCCCGAACTACCGCGAGATGATCGCCGAGTTCAACGTCAGCCGCGACGGCGCCCCGCTCAGCGTCATGACGCCGTCCAAGCGCAGTTTCACCACCCGCGGCTCTTCGACCACCGAGGCCGCATTGCTGACGCGCGGCGCGAGCCAGCTCTATATCTCGCTCGGCGACGCCAACGCCGAGGGCGCCATTGCCGTGCGCATCTATTACAAGCCGATGGTGCTCATGATCTGGTGGGGGCCGGTGCTGATGGCGTTCGGCGGCGTGCTGTCGCTGTCCGATCGGAGGCTGCGGGTCGGCGCGCCGAAGCCGGCGCGGACGAAGCAGCGCCTCCAGCCGGCGGAGTGATCCGATGCGCCGGATCATGGCCGCGTTCGCCCTGTTGATGCTGCTGGCTTTGCCTGCGGCCCACGCGGTGCAGCCCGACGAGATCATGTCGGATCCCGCCAAGGAAGCCCGTGCGCGCGAGCTGTCGCGCGAGCTGCGCTGCATGGTCTGCCAGAACCAGTCGATCGACGATTCCGATGCGCCCCTGGCGCGCGACCTGCGGCTCCTGGTGCGCGAGCGCATCGGCGCCGGGGACAGCAATTCGCAGGTGCTCGACTTCCTGGTCGCGCGCTACGGCGAGTTCGTGCTGCTGAAGCCGCGCTTCGAGCGTCAAAACGCGCTGCTGTGGCTGCTCGGACCGCTGCTGCTGATCGGTGGCGGCGTGGCGTTGTGGCTGCAAATCCGCCGTCGCGCCCATGGCGGTGCAGACGTACCTGCACCGCCGCTGACGGCCGACGAAAAAGCGAAGCTCGCGGCCTTGATGTCCGAGGAGACCAAATCTCCGTAGCCGCGCGATCATCGTTGTGGCCACGTAGTCCTACGTAGATCGCTGGCTCACCGCCGCGCGGTTCATGGTATTTTGACCTTTGTCTGGAAGCTTGTCGCGAGCTTCGATTCCAGACTCCGAGTTTCTCCGATGTTCGCGAACAGCAATCTGACGATCCGCTTCCTGGTCGGCGCCGTCGTCGCTGCACTGTTGTTCTTGCTGGGCATCGGCGGCGGCACCGGCTTCGTTGCGGTGCTCTATCTCAACAACGAGATCACCAGCCTGTCCTCGAATTTCGCCGCGCTGAGCGGCCCCGCGCGCGACCATGCCATGCAGATCTATCAGCAGGCGCAGGCCGCGTTCTCCTACTTCCTGGTCGCCTGCGGTGTGATCGCCGTCGTCGCCTTCGCGATCTGCCTCACGACCTGGTTTGCCGTCCGCAACGGCATCCTCAATCCGCTGGCGGCGATCGTCCATGCGATGCGCGAGGTCGCCGACCAGAAGTTCGAGACGCCGGTTCCGGGGCTCGGCCGCACCAACGAGATCGGCCTGCTCGCCGGCGCGCTGGAGGTGTTCAAGACCAACGGCATCGAGCGGCGCCAGCTCACCGAACGGCAGCTGCACGAAGCGCAGCACCAGGCCGAGCGATCGAAATTCCTGGACGACCGGATCAAGCGCTTCAACGATCTCGTCGCCAGCGTCGTCGATAGCGTGGCGTCATCGGCGGTGCACCTGAAGAGCAACGCCGAGACGCTGTCGCGGACGGCCAACGACACCAGCACCAAGGCCAATGCGGTGGCGAGCGCGGCAAGCCTCGCCAGCGCCAGCGTGCAGACGGTGGCAGGTTCTGCCGGCGAGATGACGAATTCGATCGGCACGATCAGCCGCCGCGTCACCGACGCGACCCAGCGCGCTGAAGGAGCGGCGTCCGAGGCGGAGAGGAGCCGCGACACCATCCACACGCTGTCGGATGCTGCCGACAAGATCGGCGAGGTCGTTCAGCTGGTGCAGGCGATCGCATCGCAAACCAATCTCTTGGCGCTGAACGCCACCATCGAGGCGGCACGGGCAGGGGAGGCCGGCAAGGGGTTTGCGGTGGTCGCCTCCGAGGTGAAGAATCTTGCGCATCAGACCAGCAAGGCGACGGAGGAGATCACCTCCCACGTCGCCAGCATTCAGGGCATCACCGCACAGACGCGCGATGCGATCGACGGCATCTCCAAGACGCTGTCGGAGATATCGTCCATCATGTCGGGCATCGAGGTCGACACCTCCCAGCAGCGCAACGCGACGCAGGAGATCACGCGCAGCGCCCAGGACGCCGCGCGCGGCACCCTCGACGTCTCCAACCATATCGTGCAGATCACTTCGACCTCCGCCGAGACCGGCCGCATGGCCGCCGAGGCGCGCGATTCCGCCGTCGATCTGTCGCAGCAGGCGGAAACTCTGAAGCGCGAAGTCGACGAGTTCATCGTCAGTGTCAGAGCGAGCTGAAGCGCGCAAAAAGCCCGTCCCACGCCATCTCGGGGGAACTCGCGTTAAGTTCCTGTGGGATCACAATTTTCGGACTGCGATTAACTGCCGCATCCGCGTTGCAGCTTCATTACGAAAGTTTAACCCCGCCGCCAGCGCACGGTAAGGCGGGAGTCCCCATCTTCAGGTCCGCAAGGTGCCGTCCTCAGGCATCACATGGATTTCAAGGCCCTGGAGATCTCTGCATGTCCGACCGTATCGACCTCTCGAACCTTCCGTCCTACCGGCAGCCGCGCCGGTCGGTGTTCTCCGCGCGCAGGCTCGCGCTGATGGCCTCGGTCGTCGCCGGCCTTGGCGCCGCCGTCTATGGCTTTGGCACGTCGACCTCGCCGGCCGACCTGTTCTCGAGCCCGGCGCATGCGCAGGTCAACAACGAGGTCCGCAAGGTCGAGCGACCCATCGGCTTCGCCGACGTTGTCGAGCGCGTGAAGCCGTCGGTGATCTCGGTGAAGGTCAACATGAAGGAAAAGACTGCGAGCAACGATGACGGCGACGATTCCTCCTCGCCGTTCCAGCCGGGCTCGCCGATGGAGCGCTTCTTCCGCCGCTTCGGTGGTCCGGAGGGCTTTCCCCCGGGCATGAAGGGCGGCCGCGGCCGCGTCGTGCAGGGCCAGGGTTCCGGCTTCTTCATCTCGGCTGACGGCTTTGCCGTGACCAACAATCACGTGGTCGACGGCGCCGACAAGGTCGAGGTCACCACCGACGAGGGCAAGACCTACACCGCCAAGGTGATCGGCACCGACCAGCGCACCGACCTCGCCTTGATCAAGGTCGAGGGCAGCTCGAGCTTCCCGTTCGCCAAGCTCGCCGACAGCAAGCCGCGCATCGGCGACTGGGTGCTCGCGGTCGGCAATCCCTTCGGTCTCGGCGGCACCGTGACCGCGGGCATCGTTTCGGCGAGCGGCCGCGACATCGGCAACGGTCCCTATGACGATTTCATCCAGATCGACGCGCCCGTGAACAAGGGCAATTCCGGCGGTCCGGCTTTCGACACCAACGGCGAGGTGATGGGCGTCAACACCGCGATCTACTCGCCCTCCGGCGGCAGCGTCGGCATCGCGTTCTCGATTCCGGCCAGCACGGTGAAGAGCGTGGTCGCCCAGCTCAAGGACAAGGGCTCGGTCAGCCGCGGCTGGATCGGCGTGCAGATTCAGCCCGTCACGTCCGACATTGCCGACAGCCTCGGCATGAAAAAGGCCGAAGGCGCGCTGGTGGCGGAGCCGCAGGCCAACGGTCCGGCCGCGAAGGCCGGCATCGAATCCGGCGACGTGATCACGGCGGTCAACGGCGAATCCGTCAAGGACGCGCGCGAGCTTGCCCGCACCATCGGCGGCATGGCGCCCGGCGCGACCGTGAAGCTCAACGTGCTGCACAAGGGCCAGGACAAGGTCGTCAACCTCACCCTCGGCCAGCTGCCGAACACGGTCGAGGCCAAGGCCGACAACGACAATGACAGCGGCAAGGGTGCGAGCAAGGGCACCGATGTCCCCAAGCTCGGCATGACCGTTGCCCCCGCCAATTCGGTGGCCGGCGCCGGCAAGGAAGGCGTCGTCGTCACCCAGGTCGATCCGAAGAGCGCCGCGGCCGAACGCGGCTTCAAGGAAGGTGACGTGATTCTCGAAGTCGGCGGCAAGAGCGTCGCCACCGCCGGCGAAGTCCGCGATGCCATCACCGCGGCGCGGACCGACAACAAGAACAGCGTCCTGATGCGCGTGAAGAGCGGCGGCCAGTCGCGCTTCGTCGCGGTGCCTCTCGCCAAGGGGTAAGCCTTCAGGAGGCTCTCGAGATGAAGGGTGTCGCCGGCATCAGTCGCCCCCGCCGCCGGCGCCCTTCGGGGAAGCAGCGTAACGTCAGCTTCCCCTTGCTACCTTCCGGTGGAAAAACGCCCCCCTCCGTCGGAAGGCCTAGGGCGGTGAAGTCCCCCCAGCTTCACCGCCCGCCTTTTTCTCCATGCCAGCGTCTCCCCCTCGGCTTGCATGGGATCGCCGCTCGCGCCATGTTTAGAGAAGGTTGACCTCCTTGACCGCCGCCGAACGCACGATGCGCCTCCTCATCATCGAAGACGACCGCGAATCCGCCGACTACCTCGTGAAGGCGTTTCGCGAGGTCGGACACATTGCCGACCACGCCGCCGACGGCGAGGAGGGCCTCGCCATGGCCGAGAGCGGCGACTACGACGTGCTGGTGGTCGACCGCATGCTGCCCAAGCGCGACGGCCTGTCGCTGATCGGCGCGCTGCGCGATAAGGGCAACACGACGCCGGTGCTGATTCTGTCGGCGCTCGGGCAGGTCGACGACCGCATCAAGGGCCTGCGCGCCGGCGGCGACGATTATCTGCCGAAGCCCTATTCCTTCGCCGAGCTGCTGGCCCGCGTCGAAGTGTTGTCGCGCCGCCGCGGCGGGCCCGCCGAGGACACGCTCTACCGCGTTGGCGACCTCGAGCTCGACCGGCTCTCGCACCGTGTCGCCCGCGGCAAGGACGAGCTGACGCTGCAGCCGCGCGAATTCCGTCTGCTCGAATATCTCATGAAGCATGCCGGCCAGGTGGTGACGCGCACCATGCTGCTCGAAAATGTCTGGGACTATCATTTTGATCCGCAGACCAACGTGATCGACGTGCACATCTCGCGGCTGCGCTCCAAGATCGACAAGGGTTTCGAGCGGCCGCTGCTGCACACGATCCGCGGCGCCGGGTATATGATCCGCGACGGCATGCGATAAGGCGAGCTCGCCCGTTGCGCCGATCGACTGGCGGCGAGGTAGCGCCTGCAATCGTCGGCTGCGTCACCGGCCTGCTGCTCCTGCCCGGACGTTGTCGGACGATATTGGCCGACCCCCTCATCGGATGGCAAGAATACCCGACGTGTGGTAGGGGACATCCCACCTGGATGAATCCGTCCCCGATCAGGAAGGATATTCAAGCTTGCAAGTCGCCGCCTTCCCGTCCGACCGAGCTGAAGAGATCCTCGTGTCGGCTTCCAGGCTGTTTGCCCGCCATAGCTATGCGAACGTGACGATGGAGCAGGTCGCAGCCTCGGTGCGATCGGTGCCGGGGGCGCTGTACCACTATTTCCGCGACAAGGAAGACCTGATCTTTCACTGCTACCTGCGCGGACTTGCGCTCTACAGGCACGAAATCGAGACCGCGGCCGAGCCCGGTATCGACGCGCTCGAGGTCGTCAGGCGATTTATACGTGCCCGGCTGCGGCCTGAAGGCCAGCGCATGATCCTGTTCACCGACATCGATGCCCTGGCCGCGTCCTACAGCAACGATGTGCACGCCAGGCGTTGGCAGAATGCCGCGCTGCTGGCCGGCATTCTGAAGCGTGGCGTTGCCGACGGCTCGATAGCCTGCGAGGAGCCGCTCCTGACGGCCGTCGCCCTCATCTCCATCCTGGATTGGGTGCCGTTCTGGTTCTCCGAGCGCGACTATTATTCGCGCCAGCAGGCGATTGATGCGATTGATGACATCATCACGCATGGAGTTTATCGGCGTGAGATTGCCTTGCCGGACATGCCTCAAGCGCCGAGCCTGGCACCGTTTCTCCAGTCCCGCTCCAAATTGAACAAGCGCGCCGCGAAGCTGGACAGGATGCTCTCGATTGCCTCTGACAGTTTCAACCGAAGGGGAGCGTCCGGCACGTCACTCGAGAGCATCGCGGCGGACGCCGGCATGACCCGTGCCGGCATCTACTATCATTTCAGCGAAAAAGAGCGCCTCTTGCTGGCTTGTTTGCGAAGAGGGCTGGCCGGCGAGATCGGCATTCGAGAGCATTTGCAGGATCTCGGGCTCGGGCCGTTCGATTATGTCGTTCAGAGAGTGCGTCTGTTGTTGATGCTGCACGACACGCCTTGCGGGCCCAAGGCGACCTACCACAACATCAACTATCTCAACGACGTCGACCGGAAGCACTATGTCGGGCAGGTGCTCGCGACGATCGGGCAGGACCAGAGAAATCATCAGCGTTGGATCGATGAAGGATATTTCCGGAGCGTCGACACCCACTTCGCCGAACGCGTTCTGACTGGAATGGGCCACTGGTACCCGATCTGGTTCAGGGGCGAGCGGAGCTGGTCTCCGATGCAGATTGCCGATCATTTTTCGCGGCTGTTCCTCGCGGGACTCAAGCCGCGTCGCGGGGTGGTATAAAGCAACCAATCAGCCGCAGATTGAGCGCAGGATTGAGGTCAAAAACTTGCCTGTGAATTCAATGTTCCGGAAGCGTGCGGTGTCCTCCCGTCTATGAGCCGCAATTATTTCTTGCACCAAAACTTTACACAGTATTCAATGTTGGGGTAGCGAAAGCTGGCGCGACCGACGTTGTGAATCAGCTTCGATCGCCAAGGAACAAGAACACGCAAAAGGGAGAAGGCCAGGATGCACAAGCTCGTAATTGCTGCGGCGGCAGCGCTGACGATGCTGGGAGGAGCAGCATACGCGCAGGAAACCATCAAGCTCGGCTACATCGATCCGCTGTCCGGCGGCGGCGCCAGCATCGGTGAAGGCGGCTTGAAGACGTTCCAATATCTGGCCGATGAGATCAACGCGAAGGGCGGCATATTGGGCCGCAAGATCGAGATTCTGCCCCTCGACAACAAGACCAACCCGCAGGAAAGCCTGGTGCAGGCGCAGAAGGCCATCGACGCCGGCGCCCGCTTCATCACGCAAGGCAATGGCTCGTCGGTCGCCGCAGCGCTGTCCGACTTCGTCACCAAGAACAACACGCGCAATCCCGGCAAGGAAGTGCTCTACTTCAACTATGCCGCCGTCGATCCAAGCCTGACCAACGAAAAATGCAGCTACTGGCATTTTCGCTGGGATGCCAGCTCCGACATCAAGATGGAAGCGCTCACCAGCTATATGAAGGATGTCCCCGCGATCAAGAAGGTGTACCTGATCAACCAGGACTACTCCTTCGGCCAGTCGGTGCGCGCTGACGCGCGCAAGATGTTGGGCGCCAAGCGGCCCGACATCCAAATCGTCGGTGACGAATTGCATCCGCTGCTGAAGATCACCGACTTCTCGCCTTATATCGCCAAGATCAAGGCTTCGGGCGCCGATAGCGTCGTGACCGGCAATTGGGGCCAGGACATCGCTCTGCTGCTCAAAGCCGCTGCCGACGCCGGCCTGAAGGTCAATTGGTACACCTACTATGCCGGCGGCGCTGGCGGTCCGACCGCGATCAAGCAGACCGGTCTGGATCATCAGGTGTTCCAGATCACCGAGGGCTTTGCCAATTCCGGCCATCAGCCGGCGATGGATTTCGAAAAGGCTTTCCGCGCCAAGGTCAATATGTCGCTGTGGTATCCGCGTGCGGTCAACGAGATGCGCATGTTCAAGGCCGCGGCCGAGAAGGCCAACTCGCTCGATCCCGTGAAGGTCGCAGCAGCCCTCGAGGACCTCAAGTTTGAGGTGCTGGATGGTGGAGAGGGCGTGATGCGTAAGGACGATCACCAGTTCTTCCAGCCGATCTACATCTCCTCCTTCGGCAAGCTCGCCGCAAACGAGCCGTTCGACGAGGAAGGCACCGGCTGGGGATGGCACCTGGTTTCCAAGATCGACACTTCCAAGACGATGGTTCCCACGACCTGCAAGATGACCCGGCCGTAAGCTGGACCGGCTTCACCTTCCCGCAGCCGGCAGCGGCTCGCGGGAAGGTCGCTGTTCGCATGCCTGCCGACGAGTTTGCCGAGGCTGTTCTGTCCCGGCCAGAGGTGTGAATATTGTGCTTGAACTGATCGTTATATCGACGCTGAACGGTCTTCTGTTCGGCATGCTGCTTTTCCTGCTGTCGAGCGGCTTGACCGTCATCTTCAGCATGATGGGGGTGCTCAACTTCGCCCATGCCAGCTTCTACATGCTCGGCGCCTTCTTCGGCTTCCAGCTCACCAAATGGATCGGCTTCTGGCCGGCGCTGTTGCTGGCACCGCTGCTGGTCGGCGCGATCGGCATGGCGGTCGAGCGCTACGGCCTGCGCAATACGCACAAGCACGGCCATGTGGCGGAGTTGCTCCTGACCTTCGGTCTTGCGTTCGCGATCGAAGAAATCGTGGCGATGATGTGGGGCAGAAGCCCCGTCGACTACCGCGTGCCGGCGCTGCTCGACTTTCCGGCCTTCACGATCTTCTCGACGAATTATCCCGCCTACAAGATTTTCATGCTGGCGGTGTCGGTCCTAATCTTCATCGTGCTGCTGATGGTGCTCAAGCGCACGCGGGTCGGCCTGATCGTCCAGGCCGCGCTGACGCATCCCCACATGGTGGGGCATCTCGGTCACAATGTCGGACGCATCTTCATGCTGGTGTTCGGCGTCGGCAGCGCGCTGGCGGGAATTGCCGGCGTGATCGCAGGTCCCGCGCTGGTGACGCAGTCCGACATGGCCGCGGCTCTGGGACCGATCCTGTTCGTGGTCATCGTGTTCGGCGGCCTCGGCTCCTTGCCGGGCGCCTTCATTGCCTCGCTCGTCATCGGCCTGATACAGACCTTTGCGGTGGCGCTGAACGGTTCGCTGGCGAGCGCGTTCGGTCCGCTCGATCCGTCGGCGGGGCCGTCCGTGCTCACCGACATTTGGAACGTCACCATCGCCCAGGTGGCGCCGATCGTGCCCTATTTGCTGCTGGTGATCATTCTGATCGTACGCCCCATGGGCCTGATGGGGACGCGCGAGACATGAACGCGAAGATGACATCGACATCGGCATCGACAGTCGCCGAGAAGTCGGCCGGCGACAGCCTGCGCTTCTACGGCATATGGCTTGCCGGCATCGCCGCGCTGA
The DNA here is from genome assembly GCF_024585125.1 of Bradyrhizobium sp. WBOS08. Taxonomy (NCBI): domain Bacteria; kingdom Pseudomonadati; phylum Pseudomonadota; class Alphaproteobacteria; order Hyphomicrobiales; family Nitrobacteraceae; genus Bradyrhizobium; species Bradyrhizobium sp. WBOS08. The sequence continues at coordinate 4,872,574 of NZ_CP028988.1, forward strand.
TCGTGCTGCCGCTGATCTTCTCCTCCGGCGGCTCGTTGACGTCCTTCAGCCTGATCGGCATCGCGATCGTGTTCGCGCTGTCCTACAACATCCTGCTCGGCCAGACCGGCCTCTTGTCGTTCGGCCATGCGGTGCATTACGGCCTCGGCGGCTTCGCTGCGTGCCATATGATGAATGCGGTGGTCTCCCACGGCTGGCCCATCCCGCTGCCGTTCATTCCGCTGTTCGGTGGGCTCGGCGGCCTCGCTTTCGCGATCGTCATCGGCTGGCTGATGACCAAGCGGGCCGGCACCGTGTTCTCGATGATCTCGCTCGGCATTGCCGAGCTGGTGGCATCGTCCTCGTTGATCCTGCGTTCGGTGTTCGGCGGCGAGTCCGGGATATCGACCGACCGAACCGCTTTGCCGAAGATCCTCGGCTTGAGTTTCGGCCCGCAGCTTCAGGTCTATTATCTGATCGCGTTCTGGCTGGTCATCGCGGCCATCGCGATGTATGCGCTGACGCGGACCCCGCTGGGGCGGATCAGCAATGCGGTGCGGGACAACCCCGAACGCGTCCAGTTCATCGGCTATGATCCGCACGTGGTCCGCTACATCACCTTCTGTTTTGCCGGCTTCTTCGCCGGCGTGGCGGGGGGACTGGCCGCGATCAACTTCGAGATCGCCAACGCCGCCTATCTCGGCGCGATCCAATCCGGCCTCGTGCTGTTCTCGACCTTCATTGGGGGCGTCGCCTTCTTCTTCGGGCCCATCCTGGGTGCAATCCTCGTGACCTATCTTCAGCTTGGGCTGACCAGCGTCACTGGCGTCTGGCAGCTCTATTTCGGCATCATCTTCATCGGCATCGTGATGCTGTCCCCCGGCGGCATCGCCGGGCTCATCATGATGCACCGGCCGCTGGTTCGCGCCGGAACTCTGCCGACGGTGATTCCTTCCTATCTGCTCGCGGCGGTGCCGACCCTGGCCCTGGCTTGCGGCGTGATCCTGACGATCGAATCGATCGCGCGTACGCATAGCGGTCAGGGCAATCCGATCAACCTGTTCGGCATTGCCTTCAACCCGGCGTCGCCGGTGACCTGGGCGAGTGCGGCGATCCTCGTCGCCGGCGGCTTCTTCGTCGCGCGCCTGAGCTGGCGGCGGGTCGGCGAGGCATGGGACCGCGCGGCGACGGTCGCGCGCGACCGGGGGTATTTGGCATGACGGCAGCGATCGAAGTCCGCGCTGTCGAAAAGCGCTTTGGCAATGTCGGCATCATCCGCGATCTCAATCTCAGCATCGCGCAAGGTGAGCGTCACGCCATCATCGGTCCGAACGGTGCCGGCAAGTCGACGACGTTCAATCTCATCAGCGGCCATATCAAGCCGACCTCGGGCGAGGTGAGGCTGAACGGCGATGTGATCTCCGGCCTCAGGCCGTTCGAAATCAATCGGCGCGGTCTGTCGCGCTCGTTCCAGGTCACCAACGTATTCGCGCGCATGTCGGTGTGGGAGAACGTCCGCTGTGCCGTGCTGTGGGCGACGGGGCACCGTTACGCCTTCTGGAAGAACGTCGACAGCCTGCCGGAGGTGCGCGAGCGCACGGCGCAGATCCTCGACGACATCCATCTGACGCATCGGCGCGATGTTCCGGCCGGCTTGTTGACCTACGCCGAGCAGCGCGAGCTGGAGATCGGAATCACCATCGCGGGCGGCGCAACGGTCGTGATGCTGGACGAACCGACGGCGGGCATGAGCCACGCCGAGACCGAGCGCGCGGTGGCGTTGATCCGGCGCCTGACCGAGGGCAAGACCCTCGTCATCGTCGAGCACGACATGAGCGTTGTGTTCGGCCTGGCCGACCGCATTTCCGTGCTGGTCTACGGCCACATCATCGCTTCGGGCACGCCGGAGGAGATCCGGCGCGACCCGAAAGTCAAGGAAGCCTATCTCGGCGAGGAGGCGCACTGATGCTCGAGGTCAGGGACCTGCACGCCTATTACGGCAAGAGCCACATTCTCCAGGGCGTCGATCTCGACGTTGCCGCGGGCGAGGTCGTTAGCCTGCTCGGCCGCAACGGCGTTGGACGTTCGACCACGGTCAAGGCGATCATGGGCGAGGTCGCTCCGCAAGGCACGATCCGCTTCAAGGGCAAGGACATCGCCGGGCTGCCGAGCTACAGGATCGCGCGCCTCGGTCTCGGCTATGTGCCGGAGCATCGGGACATCTTTCCGGGTTTGACGGTCCGCCAGAACCTGCTCCTCGGCATCAAGGATACGCGACGTCCCGGCAAATGGCAGCTTCAGGACATGCTCGACATGTTTCCGAACCTTGCCGCGCGTGCGGATACGCCTGCAGGGGTGCTGTCAGGCGGCGAGAAGCAGATGCTCACGACTTGCCGGACCCTGATGGGCGACCCGGATCTCATCATGATCGACGAGCCTACCGAAGGTCTCGCCCCGCTGATCGTACAGCAGGTCGGCGACCTCATCGCCCGCATTGCGCAGGCAGGCGTTGCGATTCTGCTCGTCGAGCAGAAGCTGTCGATTGCGATGAAGATTTCCAACCGCGTCTACGTCATGGGGCACGGTCGTGTGGTCTTCGAAGGTACGCCCGAGCAACTGAGATCAAACAGCGACGTTCGCGCGCAATGGCTGGAAGTGTGAGGGGGCGTCCCCGGTAGCGCGCGTCCCTTTGTTGGCGGATTTGACGGCAGTGCGCTGATGGCGCCACCAGGGGCGTTGGCCGGGAACGACTGATGTTCCTCAGCGTGGTCGGGAGGGAAGCCCCACGGCCGATCACTGCCCCGGCGTCCGGCCAGCCAGGCTTACCCCAGTATCCCGTGGACGCGAGCTTGCCGGGAATTAACTTGGTTCCGGTCGAGTGCCCCTTTAACGTTCCCCGTCCGCTTATCACCTGCCGTCACGGATGGCTTTGCGCATCAGTCGTCCCAAGGGACCTGTGGGCAGGGACCACAATGTATGAAGCTATGTTATTGCAAACAAAGCGGAAATGCGAGAAGTGACGATGCTCGCGATGGCAAGCCCGGTCTTGAAACTGGACACATGATCCGTGACGGCATTCGGTAAACTCGTCCGCACCACGGCGTTCCGGCTCACGCTGGTCTATCTGCTGCTGTTCGCGATGTTCGCGGCCTCGCTGCTGGCCTATTTCGCCTGGAATACGCGGCGGCTGATCACCGAGGAGATCACGCAGACCGTCAATGCCGAGACGTCGGAGATCAGCGAGATCTATGGCCGCCGCGGCCTGCGCGGCCTCGTGCTCGCGATCGAGTACCGGGCGCTGCGGCCGGGGGCCAACCTCTATCTCGTGACCACGCCGACCGGGCAGGCGATCGCCGGCAATGTCGGCTCGCTGGCGCCCGGCGTGATGGCGACGCGCGGCTGGTCGGAGACCGGCTACCGGCGCCTCGAGGACGCCGACGACCGCGACCATCGGGCGCTGGTGCGCGTCACCGAACTGGAGAACGGCTTTCGCCTCCTGATCGGCCGCGACCTCGCAGAGCGGCGGCGACTGTTCGGCATCGTCGCCAAGGCCGCGCAATGGTCGATCCTGATCGTCGTCGTGCTCGGCCTCGGCGGCGGTGTCTTCGTCGCGCGCCGCGTGCTCCGGCGGATCGACGCCATGACGGGGACCACGCAGCGCATCATGTCCGGCGATCTCAGCGAGCGCCTGCCGGTCGGGCGCAGCGGCGACGAGCTCGATCGCCTCGCCGAGAATCTCAACGCCATGCTGGAACGGATCGAGGCGCTGATGGCGGGGCTGAAGGAGGTCTCCGACAACATCGCCCATGATCTCAAGACGCCGCTGACGCGCCTGCGCAACCGCGCCGAGGAGGCGCTGGCGCGTTCGGAGGGCGAGGCCGACTACCGGGCGGCGCTGGAGCGCACCATCGAGGAATCCGACGGCCTGATCCGCACCTTCAACGCGCTGCTGATGATCGCGCGCGCCGAGTCCGGGCAGGCGCGCGGCAACATGGATGATTTCGACGCGGCCGAGGTTGCCAATGGCATCCACGAGCTCTACGAGCCGCTCGCCGAGGACGACGGCATGACCTTGAAGGTCAGGGCCGAGCCGACGCCAATTCACGCCAACCGCGAATTGGTCAGCCAGGCGCTCGCCAATCTGGTCGAGAACGCGATCAAATACGGCAAGCCGGTGGCGCAGACCGGCGGTACCGTGGTCAGCATGGACGCCCGGCCGATTCTGATCGAGGCTCGGCGCGAGGGCGACCAGGTGCTGCTCAGCGTCACCGATCGCGGTCCCGGCATTCCCGAGGCCGACCGCAAGCATGCCGTCGAGCGATTCGTGCGGCTGGAAGCGAGCCGCACGCTGCCGGGCTCGGGGCTCGGCCTCAGCCTCGCTTCTGCGGTTGCGACATTGCATGGCGGTGAGTTGAGGTTGGGCGACGCCCAGCCCGGTCTCGTCGCCACGCTTGTGCTGCCTGTGCGGGCCGATGCCGGCGACAGGGTTGCTCCGCCAATGCCGGATGTGCCACAGAAGGTGGCATGAACCACTCCGCGCCGGGAAACGCGGACAAGCATGGCGAGAGGCTGGCCGCGCGCTTCGCGGAAGCTCCCCATATTGCCGCTTCCACAACCGACGAACGACGTCTTGAAGGCTGGCTGGGCGAGCTCGAGCCAGCCCAATCGGCTCGTCTCGAAGCGCTGCTGGCGCATCCCTTCGCGAAGGACATCCTGGCCGGTATTGCGGAATTCTCGCCCTATCTGTTCGATCTGGTGCGCGCCGACGCGGTGCGCCTGATCCGGCTGCTCGAATGCGATCCGGATGCGCATCTGGCGGAACTCATCGCGGACGCCAGGGCTGCGGTGCTCGCGGCGGCGGACGAGGCCGAGGTGATGCGGCTGCTTCGCCGCATGAAAGCGGAGACCGCGCTGCTGACCGCCTTGTGCGACATCGGCGGGGTCTGGCCGGTGATGCGGGTGACGGCGGCGCTGACCGATGTCGCGGTGTCCTCGGTGCAGGCGGCGCTGCAATACCTGCTGCGGCAGGAAGCCGCACGCGGCAAGCTCTCCCCGCCCAATCCCGAGGCGCCCGAAGAGGGCTGCGGGCTGATCGTGCTCGCCATGGGCAAGATGGGCGCGGGCGAGCTGAACTATTCCAGCGACATCGATCTCATCGTGTTCTTCGATCCCGATGCGACGACGCTGGCGGCGGACATCGAGCCGCAGCCGTTCTTCGTCCGGGTCACGCAGGGGATGGCGCGCATCCTGCAGCAGCGCACCTATGACGGTTACGTCTTCCGCGTCGATCTGCGCCTGCGGCCCGATCCGTCCTCGACCCAGGTGGCGATTTCGCGCGACGCCGCGCTGAACTATTACGAGCGCGAAGGGCGCACCTGGGAGCGCGCCGCCATGATCAAGGCGCGTGCATGCGCCGGCGATGCCCGGGCGGGCGAGGCGCTATTGGCCGAGATCGCGCCATTCGTCTGGCGCAAGCATCTCGACTTCGCCGCGCTCGCCGACGTCCACGACATGAAGCGGCAGATGCAGACCTATCGCGGCCAGAGCGAGGTCGCGGTGGAGGGGCACAACGTCAAGGTCGGCCGCGGCGGCATCCGCGAGATCGAGTTTTTCGCCCAGACCCAGCAATTGATCGCCGGCGGCCGCCATCCGGAATTGCGGGTTCGGCCGACGCTGAGGGCGCTCGACATTCTCGCTTCCAGCAACTGGATCACCCCGGCCGCGCGCGACGAGCTGACCGTTGCCTACGAATTCCTGCGTCGGGTCGAGCATCGCCTCCAGATGATCGCCGACGAGCAGACCCATGCGCTGCCCGAAGACAAGGAGGCGGTCGAGCGCTTTGCGCGCTTCTTCGGCTATCCGGATCGCGAATCCTTTGCGGGCGACCTGCTGCGGCAGCTCAAGATCGTGCAGGGGCACTACGAGAAGCTGTTCGAGGGTGACGATCCGACCGGCACGGCCAGTCTGCCGGCGCTCGACTACAGCGCCGGTCCTGACGATCCGCGCCTGCTCCAGCACTTGGCGACGCTCGGCTTCAAGAAGCCTGCCGCCTTGGCGCAGACCGTGCGCGACTGGGTCACCGGCGACTATCGCGTGTTCCGCAATGAGGCGACGCGGAATGCCTTCGTCGAATTCGTGCCGGCCCTGATCGACGGACTTGCCCATGCCGAGGAGCCGGATCGCGCCGTCGTCGCCTTCGATCAATTCCTGGGAGCCTTGCAGCGCGGCGGCCGTCTGTTCACGCTGCTCGGCCAGAACCGCGACCTCGTCGCGCTGGTGGCGCTGGTGTTGGGCGCGGCACCCCGGTTAGGGGAGATGCTGGCACGGCAGCCGCAGCTGATGGACGGCCTGATCGATCCGCGCTTTTTCGGCGCCATGCCGGACCGGCAGGAATTGTCGGGACGGTTGGCCGCGACCGTGCAGGATGCCGGCTCCTACGAAGAGTTTCTCGATCGCCTGCGCCTGTTCGGGCAGGAGAGCCTGTTCCTGATCGGCACGCGAATTCTCTCCGGCACCGTCTCGGCGCAGCAGGCGAGCACGGCCTTTGCCGACGTCGCCGAAGGCATCGTCCACACCGTGCACGGCCTCGTTGCCGACCGCTTCGCCGCCCAGCATGGCCGGATCAAAGGGCAGGAGACCGCGATCATCGCGATGGGACGGCTCGGCAGCCGCGAGATGACGGCCTCGTCCGATCTCGACCTGATCCTGCTCTACGATTTCGACAGCGACCATCCGGACTCCGACGGGCCGAAATCGCTCCAGGGTGCGCATTATTTTGCCCGTTTCACCCAGCGCCTGATCAGCGCATTCACGACGCGCACCAATTACGGCGTGCTGTACGAGATCGACATGCGGCTGCGTCCCTCGGGACGCGCCGGCCCGGTGGCCTCGAGCCTCGTCTCGTTCGCGGATTACCAGGCCAACGAGGCCTGGACCTGGGAGCACATGGCCCTGACGCGCGCCCGCGTTGTGTCGGCTTCGCCCGAATTCCGCCAGCGGATCGAGCGCGTCATCCGCGACGTCCTGACCCGCCATCGCGATCCCGCCATCACCGCCAACGACGTCGCCGACATGCGGCGCGCCATCGCCCAGGAGAAGGGCGAGGCCGATTGCTGGGATCTCAAGCACGCCGCCGGCGGCATGGTCGACATCGACTTCATCGCGCAATATCTCCAGCTCGTGCATGCGCACGACAAGCCGGAGATCCTGGACGTCAGCACCCTGCAGGTGCTGGAGAACGCATGCCGGCTCGGCGTCCTTCCGCAATCGGAGACCGAGATCCTGCGTGCAGCCGCGCGGCTCTACCACGATCTGACTCAGATCCTGCGGCTGTGCGTCAGCGACCGCTTCAAGCCCGAAACGGCCGGCAACGATCTGCAGCGCGTGATGGCGCGCGCCGGCGATGCGCCGGATTTCTCGTCGCTGGAGGCGCGCGTGAAGGAAACTCAGGGCGAGGTGCGACGCGTGTTCAGGGCGCTGCTGGAAGGCTCGTAGCCTGCTTCAGCGAGGTGAGCGCCTCGCGGACGTCGGGCTCCAGGCCCGCGCCGCCGGAATCGAGATGGGCGAAGATCGCGCGCTTCATCCTCGGGTCCCAGAACTTCTTGATGTGCTCGGCAATTCCCGGCACGGCCTTGCCGTGGCCCTGGCTGCGGAAGAACGTGCCGATCTGGTTGGCCATGTAGATCAGGCGGTCAGGCGACATCGGCAACCTCCGTGGCATGGCGAGCCACGATCCGGCCGCCATGCGTGAATATCTCGAATCCGTCCTGCCGCGCGATCGCGACCAGCGTGATGCCGGCGGCTTCCGCCGAGCGCACCGCGAGCGCGGTCGGTGCCGAGACCGCGACCATCACCGGCGCGCCGATCGCGGCGGCCTTCTGCACCATCTCGACCGAGACGCGGCTCGTCAGCAGCACCAGGCCGCCGCGAGGATCGGTGCGGCTGCGCGCCAGTGCGCCGGCGAGCTTGTCCAGCGCGTTGTGGCGGCCGACGTCCTCGCGCAGCGCGACGATGCTGCCGGTAGTCGACCAGAACGCGGCGGCGTGAACGGCGCGGGTCTGCAGGTTGATCGACTGCAAGGGCGCGATGGCCTGCATCGCCGCCATGATCTGTTCGGGCGTGAAGCTCTGCCCCTGCGGGACCACCGCCGCGGGCCGCACGGCTTCGGCGATGGACTCGATGCCGCAGATGCCACAGCCGGTGGGCCCGGCGACATGGCGACGGCGCTCGTTGATGCGGGCGGCCTCATCCGGTGCCAGCCACATCCTGAGCTCGATGCCGTCGTCAAGGCGAACGATGTCGAGCGACTTGATGTCGTCGACCGACTTGATGATGCCCTCGCTCACGCTGAATCCGACCGCGAAATCTTCGAGGTTCTGCGGCGTCCCCATCATGACGGCGTAGGTGCCGCCATTATAGGTCAGCGCCAACGGCGTCTCCTCCGGAATGAAACGCGTTCCTTCGGACGCCACGCCGTTGCGCCAGATTCCGCGATCGATCGCCTGAACCGCGACGTGCATGAGAATCACTCCGCCGCTTCGGCCGGCACGATGCGGCGAGATTGCCGCGCCTGCGCGTCATAGGCCTTCTGCCAGTCGGACGGGCCGTTCGAGGGCGACACCTGCACCGCCGTGACCTTGTATTCGGGACAGTTGGTCGCCCAGTCCGAATAATCCGTCGTGATGACGTTGGCCTGCGTGTCCGGATGGTGGTAGGTGGTGTAGACGACGCCGGGCGCCACGCGATCGGTGATCTCCGCGCGCAGTGTGGTCTCGCCGGCGCGGCTCTTCAGCCGGACCCAGTCGCCGTCACGCACGCCGCGCTGCTCGGCATCGTGCGGGTGGATCTCGAGGCGATCCTCGGCATGCCAGACCACGTTGTCGGTGCGCCGCGTCTGCGCGCCGACATTGTACTGGCTGAGGATGCGGCCCGTGGTGAGCAGCAGGGGATAGCGCGGGCCGGTGCGCTCGTCGGTCGCGACATATTCGGTCACGACGAACTTGCCCTTGCCGCGAACGAAGCCGTCGATATGCATCACCGGCGTACCCTCCGGCGCCTTCTCGTTGCATGGCCATTGCACCGAGCCGAGCTCGTCGAGCTTGGCGTAGGAGACGCCGGCGAAGGTCGGCGTCAGCGCCGCGATCTCGTCCATGATCTCGGACGGGTGGCTGTACTTCATCTCGAAGCCCATCGCCTTGGCGAGGCCGATCGTGACCTCCCAGTCGGCCATGCCGTTCTTCGGCGTCATCACCTTGCGCACGCGCTGGATGCGGCGCTCGGCGTTGGTGAAGGTGCCGTCCTTCTCGAGGAAGCTCGAGCCGGGCAGGAAGACGTGGGCGTAGTTTGCGGTCTCGTTGAGGAAGAGGTCGTGAACGATGACGCATTCCATCGCCGACAGCGCCGCCACCACGTGGCTGGTGTTGGGATCGGATTGGAGGATGTCCTCGCCCTGCACGTAGATGCCCATGAAGGTGCCTTCGACCGCGGCGTCGAACATGTTGGGAATGCGCAGGCCCGGCTCGGGGTTGAGCTTGACGTTCCACAACGCCTCGAACTGGTCGCGCACGGCATCGCCGGAGATGTGGCGATAGCCGGGCAGCTCGTGCGGGAACGAGCCCATGTCGCAGGAGCCCTGCACGTTGTTCTGGCCGCGCAACGGATTCACGCCGACACCGGGACGGCCGATATTGCCTGTGGCCATCGCGAGGTTGGCGATCGCGATCACGGTGGTCGAGCCCTGGCTGTGCTCGGTGACGCCGAGCCCGTAATAGATCGCGCCGTTTCCGCCGGTGGCGTAGGTGCGGGCGGCCTCGCGCAGGTCCTTGGGATCAACGCCGGTGAGGATGGCGGTGGCTTCCGGGCTGTTCTTGGGCTGGGCGACGAAGGCCGCCCATTCCTCGAACTCGCTCCAGTCGCAGCGTTCCCGCACGAAGGTTTCGTTGACGAGGCCCTCGGTGACGATGACATGCGCGATCGCCGTCATGACCGCGACGTTGGTGCCGGGCATCAGGGGCAGGTGCAGCGCCTTCACGTGCGGAGATTCCACCATCTCGGTGCGGCGCGGATCGATCACGATCAGCTTGGCGCCCTGGCGCAGCCGCTTCTTCAGCCGCGAGGCGAACACCGGGTGGGCGGAGGCCGGGTTGGCGCCGATGACGACGACGACGTCGGTCTCCTCGACCGAGTCGAAATCCTGCGTGCCTGCGGAGGTGCCGAAAGTGGTGGCAAGGCCGTAGCCGGTCGGGGAGTGGCAGACGCGGGCGCAGGTGTCGACGTTGTTGTTGCCGAAGCCGGCGCGGATCAGCTTCTGCACCAGATAGGTCTCTTCATTGGTGCAGCGGGACGAGGTGATGCCGCCGATGGCGTCGCGGCCGTATTTCTTCTGGATGCCGCGCATCCTGGCGGCGGCAAACGAGAACGCCTCGTCCCAGGACACTTCGCGCCAGGGCTCCTCGATCCGCTCGCGGATCATCGGTTTCAGGATGCGTTCCCTATGATTGGTGTAGCCCCAGGCGAAGCGGCCCTTGACGCAGGAATGGCCGCGATTGGCCTTGCCGTCCTTGTAGGGCACCATGCGCACGACTTCCTCGCCGCGCATCTCCGCCTTGAAGGCGCAGCCGACGCCGCAATAGGCGCAGGTGGTAACGACGGAGTGCTCGGGCTGGCCGATCTCGATCACGGACTTTTCCGTCAGCGTCGCGGTCGGGCAGGCCTGCACGCAGGCACCACAGGAGACGCATTCCGAGCCGAGGAAGCTTTCGCTCATGCCGGGGGAGACGCGGCTGTCGAAGCCGCGGCCGGAGATGGTCAGCGCGAAGGTGCCTTGCACCTCCTCGCAGGCGCGGACGCAGCGCGAGCAGACGATGCACTTGGAGGGATCGTAGGTGAAGTACGGGTTGGACTCGTCCTTCGGCATCCAATGGTCGTTGTCGCAGCCGTGGGATTTGGCGAAAACGTGGTTCTCACCCTCATAGCCGTAGCGCACGTCGCGCAGTCCCACGGCGCCGGCCATGTCCTGCAATTCGCAATCGCTGTTGGCGCCGCAGGTCAGGCAGTCGAGCGGATGGTCGGAGATGTAGAGCTCCATCACGCCCTTGCGCAGCTGCTTCAGCCGCTCGGTCTGGGTGCGCACGACGAGGCCGTTCATGGCCGGCGTGGTGCAGGACGCCGGCGTGCCGGCGCGGCCTTCGATCTCGACCAGGCAGAGCCGGCAGGAGCCGAACGCGTCGACCATGTCGGTGGCGCAGAGTTTTGGAATCTGGTGGCCGGCATCCATCGCGGCGCGCATGATCGACGTGCCTTCGGGCACCGTGACCTCGTTGCCGTCGATGGTCAGCGTCACCATCGTTTCCGATTTGGAAGCCGGCGTGCCGTGGTCGATTTCTTCGATCAGAGACATCATCGTTCTCCTATTCCGCGGCCTGAAGCGTGGCCGGGGAGGGGACGAAATCCTCCCGGAAATGCTTCAAGGCACTGAGCACAGGGTAGGGCGTGAAGCCGCCGAGTGCGCAGAGCGAGCCGAATTTCATGGTGTTGCAGAGGTCCTCGACCAGCGCGATGTTTTCGCTGACGCGCTCGCCGTTGATGATCTTCTCGATGGTCTCGACGCCGCGGGTCGAGCCGATCCGGCACGGCGTGCACTTGCCGCAGGATTCCATGGCGCAGAACTCCATGGCGAAGCGCGCCTGCCGGCGCATGTCGACGCTGTCGTCGAATACGACGATGCCGCCATGGCCGATCAGGCCGTCGCGCGCGGCAAAGGCCTCGTAGTCGAACGGCGTGTCGAACAGCGCACGGGGGAAATAAGCGCCGAGCGGCCCGCCGACCTGCACGGCGCGAACCGGGCGGCCGGTCAACGTGCCGCCGCCGATATCGTCGACGAGCTCGCCGAGCGTCACGCCGAACGCCGTCTCGAACAAGCCGCCGTGGCGGATGTTGCCGGCGAGCTGGATCGGCATCGTGCCGCGCGAACGGCCCATGCCGAAATCCGCATAGGCCTTGGCGCCTTCGGCGAGCACGAAGGGGACAGCCGCGAACGACAGCACGTTGTTGATCACGGTCGGCTTGCCGAACAGGCCGTGATGCGCCGGCAGCGGTGGCTTGGCGCGCACGATGCCGCGGCGACCTTCGAGGCTTTCCAGCAGCGAGGTCTCCTCGCCGCAGACGTAAGCGCCGGCACCGACGCGCACTTCGAGATCGAAGGCTTGCTTCGAGCCGCCGATATTCGTGCCGAGATAGCCGCCGCGCCTGGCGGCGACGATGGCAGCAATCATCGCCTCGACCGCGTGCGGATATTCGCTGCGGATATAGATGTAGCCCTTGGCCGCGCCGACGGTGAGACCGGCGATGGTCATGCCCTCGATCACCAGGAACGGATCGCCTTCCATGATCATGCGGTCGGCGAAGGTGCCGCTGTCGCCCTCGTCGGCGTTGCAGACGATGAACTTGCGGTCGGCCTTGGCCTGCGCGACGGTCTTCCACTTGATGCCGGTCGGGAAGCCCGCGCCGCCGCGGCCACGCAGGCCCGACGCGGTGACTTCGTTGAGGATGGCATCCGAGCCAAGCGAGAGAGCCCGCGCGAGACCCTTGTAGCCGCCATGGGCGCGGTAGTCGTCGAGCGAGCGCGGATCGATCACGCCGCAGTGGGCGAAGGTGAGGCGGGTTTGGCGCTTCAGCCAGGGAATCTCGTCGGTTGCTCCTATCCGCAACAGATGCGGCGCGTTGCCGGCGAGCGCGTCGAACAGCGAGGGCACATCGGCTTCCGTCACCGGACCGAAGGCGATGCGGCCTTGCGGCGTCGCCACCTCGACCAGCGGCTCCAGCCAGTACATCCCGCGCGAGCCGGTCCTGACAATCTCGATCGCTACGCCGCGCTCGGCTGCCGCCTGCTCCAGCGCCAGGGCAACCTCGTCGGCGCCGACGGCGATCGCGCCGGCGTCGCGTGAGACGAACAAACGCAAGCTCATCGCTGCGCCTCCGCAACCAGCGCATCGAGACGGTTCTGATCGAGCCGGCCGATCAGGCGGCCGTCGAGCATCGCGGACGGTGCGGTCGCGCACAGGCCGAGGCAGTAGATCGGCTCCAGCGTGACGCGATCGTCGGGCGTGGTGCCGCCGAGCGACACGCCGAGCTTCGCCTCGGCGCGCGCTGCCAGCGCATCGCCGCCGGCGGCCTGGCAGGCCTCCGCGCGGCACAACTTCAGCACATGGCGGCCGGCCGGCTTGTGGCGGAAATCATGATAGAACGTGAACACGCCATGCACTTCGGCGCGCGACAGATTGAGCGCCTGTGCCACCATGGGGATGGCGGCCTGCGGCACATAGCCGAACGCCTCCTGCAGCGCATGCAGGATGACCAGCGTCGCGCCTTCCTGGTTGGCATGCTCGGCGATGATTTCGCCGCCGCGCGTCTCGTTCCAAGGCTCAAAAACCGCTGTCATTCTTCATTCTCAACCTGAGCGTTTCCTTCCGCGCAAACTAGTTGGAATCATTCTCAGATCAATAAAGCTGTTCCGTGCTGCGATTGCGGATTCGGATCGATTTGCAAACGCTATCGGTCGATCCGAAACGGCAATTAAGGTCGTTCCGCCGGCCGGTTTTTGTGTGTTGGGAAGGAGCAGGCGTGCTAGCTTGCACGCCACGACAGAGCTCGAGGGGACGACCGTTTGATCGACAAGCTTGAATTATTGCTGGCGCTGGCGAAGGAGCGGCATTTCGGGCGCGCGGCGGAGGTCTGCGGCGTCACGCAACCGACGATGTCGACCGGGCTCAAGCAGCTCGAGGAGATCCTCGGCGTGATGCTGGTGCAGCGCGGATCGCGCTTCCAGGGTTTTACGCCCGAAGGCGAACGGGCGCTCGACTGGGCGCGGCGGATCGTGGGCGATGCCCGCGCGATGCGCGACGAGATCAACGGGCTGAAGCACCAGCTCTCCGGCGAGATCCGCATCGCGGCGATCCCGACCGTGCTCGGCATGGTGGCGTCGCTGACGACGCCGTTTCGCGCCCGGCATCCCGAGGTGCGCTTCAGCATCCGCTCGACGACCTCGTCGGAGGTGTTGGGGCTGCTCGAAAATCTCGAGGTCGATGCGGGGCTGACCTATATCGAGAACGAGCCCATCGGCAAGGTGCGCACCATTCCGCTCTACAACGAGAGCTATCGGCTCCTGACCGCGCCGGACGCGATGTTCGGTGACCGCGAGACGGTGACCTGGACCGAGGTCGGGCAGGTGCCGCTATGCCTGCTGACGCCAGACATGCAGAACCGCCGCATCATCGACCGCGCGCTGCGCTCGGTCGGTGCGGAGGCGACGCCGACACTGACCTCGAACTCGCTGCTGGTCCTGTTCACGCACGTCAAGACAGGACGCTGGGCGAGCGTGATGCCGGCCAAGCTTGCCGAGACGCTCGGTCTTTCCGACACGGTGCGCTCGATCCCGATCGTCGAGCCCGACGTCAATTACAGCATCGGCATGGTCATCCCGCAGCGCGATCCGATGACGCCGCTGATCGCGGCGCTGGTCAACGTCGCGCGCGAAGTCGCGCCGACGCTGCAATTGTAGATTCGAGCAAGCGCCTCGTCCTTCGAGACGCCCGCTTCGCGGGCTCCTCAGGATGAGGCTCCCTTGCATCGGTGTTCGCTGAAGCTGCTGCCGCGCATGCAGACCTCATCCTGAGGGCCCGCCGGAGGCGGGCGTCTCGAAGGATGGCCGCAGGCGAGCGTCCGCCGTGCGCTACGCCGCGGCCGAAATCCCCGACGCCGCCTTGATCGCGTCGCGCGGCAGGGTGACGCGGACGACGGTGCCGACCTCGATCTTGGAGCGCAGCCGCATCGAGCCGCCGTGGAGCTGCGCCAGCGAGCGGGCGATGGCGAGGCCGAGGCCCGAGCCGTGATAGGTCTTGGTGAGCTGGCTCTCCACCTGCTCGAACGGGCGGCCGAGCCGTGCCAGCGAGTGCGGCGCGATGCCGATGCCGGTGTCGGCGATCATCAGCACGATCCGGTCCTCGAGCTGCCGGCTGCGCACCACGACGCGCCCGCCGTCGGGCGTGAACTTCACCGCATTGGAGAGCAGGTTGACGATGATCTGCTTGGTGGCGCGGCGGTCGGCGACGACGGAGATGGATTTTTCGATGTCGGCGTCGAGCGTGATGTGCTTGTCCTGGGCCCGTCCGGTGACGACCCGCAGGGATTCCGCCAGCGTTCGCGACAGGTCGAGCTGTTCCAGGTCGAGCTTCATGCGGCCGGCCTCGATCTTGGACATGTCGAGGATGTCGTTGATGACCTCGAGCAGATAATGGCCGCTGGTCAGGATGTCCTGGCAATATTCCTGGTACTTTTCGCTGCCGAGCGCGCCGAACATGCCCGAGCCCATGATCTCGGAGAAGCCGATGATGGCGTTGAGCGGCGTGCGCAGCTCGTGGCTCATATTGGCGAGGAATTTCGACTTGGTCTGGTTGGCTTCCTCGGCGCGGGTCTTCTCGCGCTGGTACTTCTCGGCGAGATCGGCGAGCTCGACGGCCTGGCGCTCCAGCGCCGCCTGCGAACGCTTCAGGTCGATGACGGTGGCGCGCAGGCGCAGATCGTTGTCGACCAGCTTCTGCTCGTGTTCCTTGATGCGGGTGATGTCGGTGCCGACCGAGACGTAGCCGCCGTCCTTGGTGCGGCGCTCGCTGATGTGCAGCCAGCTGCCGTCGTCGAGCTGCGCCTCGAAGGTGCGCGCGCCCGGGCCTTGGGCAACGGTCTCGTTGTGGCGGGTCCGCACCTCCGGCATGCGGCCGACCTCGAGCACGGTCTCGTAGGAGGTTCCGGGGATGACGGCGGTCTCGGGCAGCTTGTGCAGGCGCTGGAAGTGCGAGTTGCAGAGCACGAGGCGGTCGCTCGCATCCCACAGCACGAAGGCTTCCGGAATCGTCTCGATGGCGTCGCGCAGGCGAAGGTCGGCTTCCACCGTCCTCTCGGCGAGGCTCTTCTGCTCGGTGATGTCGACGGCGATGCCGATCAGGTGGACGCTGGAATCGGTCGCGCCGCGGGTCTTCTCGCAGCGGACGCGGAGCCAGATCCAGTGGCCGTCCACGTGCTGCATGCGGAAGGTCTGGTCGATGTGGTCGATCTTCTCCGAGATGAGCTGGTCGGCGATCGCGAACAGGTCGATGTCGTCGGACTTCACCAGCGCGTTGACCTCGCCGAAAGTGAGCAGCTCGTGGCGGCCGTCGAGGCCGAGCATCGAGAACATCGACTGCGACCAGAAGATCCGGCCGCGCGACAGGTCCCAGTCCCAGAGGCCGCAGCGGCCGCGGTTGAGCGCGGTGTCGATGCGGCCGCGCACGGCGTCGTTGATGAGGTCGCCTTCGCGGGCGCGGGTGGACTGCCAGTGGAAGGCGAAGCCGAGGATCAGGACGACGAATCCCGTGGTCGCCGACAGCGTCACCGAGAGCGCGGCGTCCGAGCCCCAGATCGGCTCGTTGCGCTCCTGGATCACGGTGACGAAGCCGGGCAGCGACTTGATCTGCCGCGAGGTCGCCATCGCGGCATTGCCGCTCGGCAGCGTCATGTCGGAGATGTTGCCGTCGCGGGTCGGCGCCGCGAGCAATTGTGCCGTCGTGATGGCATCGAGCAGACGGTCGTTGCCCGAGGGATCGCTGTCGACCGGGACGCGGGCGAGGA
The DNA here is from genome assembly GCF_024585125.1 of Bradyrhizobium sp. WBOS08. Lineage (NCBI taxonomy): Bacteria > Pseudomonadati > Pseudomonadota > Alphaproteobacteria > Hyphomicrobiales > Nitrobacteraceae > Bradyrhizobium > Bradyrhizobium sp. WBOS08. Next base: position 4,889,212 of record NZ_CP028988.1, read on the forward strand.
CGCGGCGGTCGATCCCAGCCGAGGTGACGATGACGTGGCGGCCCGAGGCCATGCCCCAGGACGGGATCAGGTCCGGCAGCAGCGTCGGCAGGCCGTCGATGTTCTTGAGACGCTCCTGCCGCACCGAGGTGAGGCGGTCGATGCGGTCGGCCAAGAGATCAGCGAGCGCCGAGATGTCGTGGCGGATCACCAGCCGCTTCTGACGGGTCTGGTCGACCACCTGGACGAATGCCCCGAGGCAGATCGTGATCAGGAAGGCGATGATGAGCGTCGGCACGGCGCGACGAAGCGCCGGCTCAGCGATCAAGAGCCGATGATAGGCAGGTTTCGCGATCGATTGCGCCAATCCCTTGATCGAATCGGATTGGACGCACGCGTTCGCGGCGTCTGCACGCGACATGCCTTCGGCCCCCTGAAAACCAGCTTGCAACTGAAGTCCGGAAGCAGCCCCACATCGCTTCCGAATCACAGCGATTTGAATCCAGTTTTCGCAGGCTGTCGAGAGTCAACGAATCGTTAACGCGAAATTATTCTTATCCAATGCGCAGTTTGTGCGCCGCGTTCCGCAAAGTCACGGGCGGAAGGAGTCCGAAACGAGAACGTGTGACTCTTCGCGCCCTGTTCGTCTCGTTTGCCTCGTCACGCGCGCGGCGGTTCGGCGTGACTGATCACGCGCTTCACGCTCGGGAACGCGCGCCGCAGCGCGCGCTCGATCGCGTCGACATGCTCGTGCACCTTGGTCACGCTCATCGACGGTGTCGCGCGGCAGTGGAAGTTGACGATCTCGCCCGCATCGGTGTTGCGGACCCGGACATTGTGGATGTCGTGGATCTCGCCGCCGCCGGCAAATTCTGCCAGTGCGGCGGCGATCGTCCGCACCCTCTCCGGCGTGGCGTCGACCCCGAACGGAAGTTCCGGTTCCAATGGCTCGATATGGACATCGACCTCGACGTCCTCGCCGAACTCCTCCTGGATATTGCGCTCCAGCGTGTTGGCGATCTCGTGGGCGGCCTCCAAGTGCATCCCGCCATCGACCTCGAGGTCGATGCTGACGATCAGCTTGGCCGAATCTTTGATCGTACCCAGATCGTGCACCGTGACATGGTGGACCGCGAGGCCCGAATTGCGCGCGATCACCATGATGCGGTCACGCACGGTCTCGTTGTCGCGCGCGACCGGGACGGGGGTGAAGGAAAGGTCGGCATCCCCGAATGCCTGGTCGACGGCGGCATGCGCCTTGCGCTTGATCTCCTCGACACGGTCGATCGGATAGGTTCTCGGGACCTTTGCAATGGTGTCGATGAAGGTGGTCGCCCCGACCATGCGCACGCGTAAGCGCTCGACGTCGATCACTCCCGGCACGCTGCGGATCGCGGCCGTGGCCTTCTCCTGCGCGCCCTCGGGGGCCCGGTCGACCAGCGTCTGCACCGTCGAGCCGGCCATGCGCAGGCCGAGCGCTGCGATCATCACGGCGACCGCAGCAGCCGCCGCGGCGTCGCCCCACCAGAAGCCGAGGCCGGCGAGGATCAGGCCTACGATCACGGCGAACGAGCCCATCACGTCGGAGGCGAAATGCAGTGCGTCGGCGGCCAGCGCCTGGCTCCGCGTCTCGCGCGCGGCGCGGTGCAGGGCGCGGGCGCGCCAGAGGTTGACGATGATGTCGATCACCAGCACGACGAAGGGCACGGCCGAAATGGTCGGCGGCGGGGTTCCCTCGCTGAGCCGGCTATAGGCCTCGACCAGGATGCCGCCGGCGAGCACGTAGAGCAGGGCGGTGACGCCCAGCGCCGAGATGCTCTCCAGCTTGCCGTGGCCGTAATGGTGCTCCTCGTCCGCGGGCTTGTCGGACACCCGCACCACCGCCCAGGTGATGATGGTCGCGACCAGGTCGATCGAGGAGTGCAAGGCCTCGGAGATCAGGGCGAGCGAGCCGATCGCGATCCCGACCGCGAACTTGGCCGCCGCCATGCCGCCGCTGGCGAAGATCGAGATCGCGGCGACCGAGGTCTTGTTGTGCTGGGAGGTCATGGCGGGGATTTAGCAGGGCGGGGGTGAACATCAAGCGGCGATCCACAGAAGTAGTCGCGAGTGAGTTGCAGGAGCGATCTAACTCGTGCACCGCGCTGTAGAGTGGGCAAAGCGAAGCGTGCCCACGTATCCTTCGCGACCGAGAGAGGTGGTGGGCACGGCGCAAATGCGCCTTTGCCCACCCTACGAGACCGAGGCTGGATCGACGGCTACGGCACCGTGACCACGATCTTCCCGAGATGCCTGTTCGCCTCCATGTGCTCGAACGCCCGGTCGATATCGGCGAACGCAAACACCTTGTCGATCGGCAGCTGCAGCTTGCGCGACTCCACCGCGCCCCAGATGTCGTTGCGCACTTCCGTAAAAATCTCGCGGACCTCCTCGATGGTCCGGGTGCGGAAGGTGACGCCGACATAGTCGATCCGGCGCGCCGCGTGCAGGTCGAAGTTGAAATCGGCATGGGTGCCGCCGAGCCGGCCGACATTGACGATGCGGCCCTTCACCTTGGTCGCGGCGAGGTTCTGATTGGCGACCTTGCCCGAGACCTGGTCGACGATCAGATCTACGCCTTCGCCGCCCGTCGCCTTCAGGACCTCGTCGACCCATGTCGGATCGGAGCTGTCGACTGCGAGATCGGCGCCGTACTCCTTCAACCGGCCACGGCGGGTGGCATCGGTGGAGGAGCCGATCACGAGCTTGGCGTCCTTGAGCCTGGCGATCTGCATTGCCATCAGGCCGACGCCGGAGCTCGCACCCTGGATCAGCACGCTCTGGCCTGGCTGCACGCCGCCAACAGTGACGACGGCGTTGTGCATGGTCGCGAGGGCCACCGGGAGCGTGGCGGCCTCCTCGAAATTCATGTTCGAGGGCGCGTGGAACAGCCGGCCGTGATCGGCCAGCGTGTATTCGGCGAAGGCGGCGCTACCCGAGCCCATGACGCGGTCGCCGATCTTGACGCCCTTCGCATTGGGTCCGAGCTCGGCGACCTCGCCGGCCCATTCCATGCCGAGCACGGTGCCGACACCGCCGGCCGCGCCATGGGCGTGACCCCTGCGCATGCCGGTGTCGGCGCGGTTGAGCCCGCAAGCGCGGACCTTGACGAGCACCTGCGTGCCTTTGGGCTTGGGTTGAGCGACGTCGGAAATCCGAGCGCCGTCAGGGCCGTAGATATAAGCCTTCATGAATTGCTCTCGCCTCTTGCGGTGACTATTCGGCCGCCTCGCGTTGCGGCTCAACAATCATTCCCTCCAGCCGGCCGCGAATGATCGCTTCCGCCTCGCGCACGATGCGGGAGACGAGTTCGGCGCAGCTCGGGATGTCCTGAATCAGGCCCTGGACCTGGCCAGCCGACCAGATGCCTTCGTCGGAATTGCCTGTGGCGTAGACCATCTTGCCGCGGGCGCCCGCGACGAGCTCGCGGATGTCCTCGAACTTGGCGCCTTCCTTCTCCATCGCGACCACCTTGGTCGATATCGCGTTCTTGGCGACGCGCGAGGTGTTGCGCATGGTGCGGAAGATCAGCTCGGTCTCGCGTTCGTCATTGGCGACGATCTTCTCCTTGATGAGCTGGTGGATCGGACTCTCCTTGGTCGCCATGAAGCGGGTGCCCATGTTGATGCCGTCGGCGCCCAGCGCCAGCGCCGCGACGAGGCCGCGGGCATCGGCAAAGCCGCCCGAAGCAATCATCGGGATCTTGACCTTGTTGGCGGCGGCCGGGATCAGGATCAGGCCGGGCGTGTCGTCCTCGCCGGGATGGCCGGCGCATTCGAAGCCGTCGATCGAGATGGCGTCGACACCCATGCGCTCGGCCGAGAGCGCGTGGCGCACGCTCGTGCATTTGTGCACGACCTTGACGCCATGCTTCTTGAACTCGTCGACATGCTCCTGCGGCTTGTTGCCGGCGGTCTCGACCACCTTGATGCCGGCTTCGATGATGGCGGCGCGGTATTCGGCATAGGGCGGCGGCTTGATCGCGGGCAGGATGGTGAGGTTGACGCCGAACGGCTTGTCGGTGAGGTCGCGGCAGCGCGCGATCTCCTTGGCGAGATCCTCCGGCGTCGGCTGGGTCAGCGCCGTGATGAAGCCGAGCGCGCCGGCATTGGCGACGGCGGCGACCAGCTCGGCGCGGCCGACCCATTGCATGCCGCCCTGGACGATCGGGTGCTCGACCCCGACGAGTTTGGTGAACCGTGTCTGCAGCATGGATGTGTTTCCCCCTGCGCCTCGCGTGACGCTTTCTGATCGATTGACTGCGGGAAAGATGCAGCGGGGGGTGGCAAAAGTCTATTGCGTCGCCGGGCGAGGCATCATGAGGAAGGCGAGGAGATTCCGCGGGGCGGACAATTCGGATGATCCCGTGTCCCGGACGCGTTGCAACGCCCATAGCGCGTCGAAGACGCGCGTGAACGCGCTTATGGCGTTGCTGCGCAGAGCCGGGACCCAGCAGGCCGCGCGGCATGCTGATCCATGGGCCCCGGCTCTGCAGCGCATCACTTCGTGCTGCGCAGCGTCCGGGGCACGAGAGTTCGGCTTTCATGCCAATTGCTTGTATTGAATGCGAAGCTACTGCGCCGACAGCCGCACCATCTGGCGGCCGCCGTTCATTTCCTTGAGGCGGTTGACGAAGTTTTCCGGGCGTTGCCAGCGGTTGGGGACCTCGAGGCCCATGAACTCGGCGATGTCGCCGATGAAGCCGGTGCAGTTCATGGTCTCGGCATTCCACACCGGCGAGTTCGCCTGCAGTTTCTTGATATAGGCGAACACGCGCTTGGCGTCGGCCTCGTTCAGATAGACGCGATAACTCGCGGTCAGATATTCCGGATCGAGATCGCCGTAGCTGGCGCCGGTCTCGGACGGCACGAAGGTGATGTGACCGAGCACGTAGGCCAGCGTGTCGCCGGCGGGCGTGAGGCCTGCGACCTCGACCGCCTTCTCGCTGGTCTTGCCGTACCAGACGAAGGCATGACCCCAACTCGCGGCCGTGCGGGCGCGGAAGTCGACGTAGTAAGGACCTTTTTCCACGCGCGCGACGGAGCGCCGCGTCGATTGCGGCGCCGGCCGCGACGTGGAGTCCGTCGTGGCAAGCGCATTGGCATCGCCAACGCGCTTGTTCGCTTCGTGCGCCGAAGCCGCGGGCATCAGGCACGCGATCATCGCCGCGAGCGCGAGCCCGGCAAGAATGCAGGATCCCGATCGATCAGGTTTGTTCGTCACGCTGTGCCCCTCGACTGCCGGCCGCTTACGCTGGTCTTGCGCGCATCGCGCCGGCGCGTCAGTAGCGCGCCGCGACCGGGCCGGGCGCCTTGCCGATCGGGGCCTTTCCAACCGGGCTCTTGCCAATCGGCATCTTTCCGATCGGCGCCTGCTCAGAATAGACCGGCACGGGCTGGCGGCGCGGCAGGTCCGCAGCGTTCGCAGCCGTCACCAGAGCAAGCGTGGCACCCAGAGCAATTACAATCTTCTTCACAGTGATACCCCTAGAAGGTTTGGCCCAAACACGGCCATGCCGTGCCCCCAGACACGCCTTACAGAAGGGCGGCCGAATGCGTCCAAGTTGCGGCGCACGCGGGACATGTTGGCGGCTTATGTCTGACGCGCGCAGATGTGATTTGTCCGGATGTTTCGAACGGCGCGGTGCAGGTTTCCAGGCAACGCCTCACCCGATCCGGTTCAGATTATTCCTGATCGTCGCGAAGATGCCGCCGATGTCCTTGCGCAGCGCATCGAGCGCGTTGAAATTGTCGAAGACGCGCGCGAGGCGGTCTTCGACCTCGCGCTTGCTCTTGGCGAGCGCGTCGACGCGTGAGGCGAGCGTCACTCCGGCGCTCGCCTCGATCTCGCCGACGGTCCTGGCGAGGAGATCGCGGGTGGCCCCGACCTCCGCGATCATGGCCTCGATGCCGAATACCGGCGCCTTGAGCGGGACGAGGTCGGCCTGCGCCTTCGACAGCTCCGTCTTGAAGGCGTTCAGCGTCGCAAGCGTCTCCTGCAAGGCGCCGAGGCGCTCGCGCGACTGGAGGACGAACGCGTTCAGCGCATTCTGGCGGTCTGCGAGGGACGCTCCGTCGGCGTCCGTCTCGACCTCGGCGAGCGCGCGCTCGACCTGGGCCCGGCGTTGGCCGAGCTCCTCGAAGTCGAGCCTAATGCCCTTGAGAATGTTGAAGCTGTCGTCGATGCGGGCGAGGCGCTGCTCGATCTCGATCTTGCCCTTCGACAGTGTCTCGACACGCGTGGCAAGCGGCTTCTCGCCGCCGGTTTCGAGTTCGTCGATGGTCTTGGCAAGACGATCATGGCTGAGACTGAGCTCTCCGATCAGGGCGTTGATGCCGGTGTCCGAGGACCGCAGCGGCGCCAGCTCGGCGTGGGATTTCGCCAGATCCTCCCGGTACTGATTCAGAGTCGCAAAGGTGTCCTGGACCGCGTTCACCCGCCCCAGCAGCGCCGAGACGTCGCGCGCGATGTCTCTCTGCCGGTCGGCGAGGTTGTTCCTGCGGTCGTCGGTTTCGAGGTCGTGCAGCGAGCGTTCGAGCTGGTTCTGGCGGTCGCGGATCTCGGTGAAGACGGGCTCGACCGCACGGCGCTGCTCGGCCACCTTGCCGACCATGTCGCGCAGATGCTGCTGGCGACGGCGGATCTCGGCGAGCTGGTCGTGCATGTCGGCGGATTCGTTGCGGCCCTGCTGCAGCAGTGCGCGCTGCTCGGTCTCGCCCAGCTTGTCGTGGAGGGCGGAGACCGCCTCCCGGGGATCGCTGTCGATCAGGTGCTGGACCGTGGCGTCGAGGTGGCTTTGCAGGGCGTGGGCGACGACGACGTCCTCGCGGGTCTTCTTGAGGCGCTCGCGCAGGGTGTCGAGGCGCCGGTCCTGGCGCGACAGCCGCCAGACGGAAGCGCCGATCAGCGTCAGCGCCAGCGCGGAGACCGCGCCGGCTGCGACGCGCTGCGGCGTGGGCAGGCTGGCGAACCAGGCGGGCAACTGACTGACATCGTATCCGAACACCTGCTGGGCGAAGATCGCGGCGACGGCCAGCAGGCCGAACCAGGCAACCAGGAAAAACAGCCACATCGTGAATTCCTCACGCCGGCACACATTTCCGCCATGATTGCCAACAGCGGAACCGGGCGCAAGGGGCCGGTGGGGCACCGGCCGCGCGTCGGGACGCAAATCCCCAACTGGCCGCATCAGCCGATGGGCCGGGGACGATGAAAGGCTGTAGGGACTTCCGGAAGTGGGAAATCCCTGGATTGGACCTGGCTGTCGCGGCAGTCGCCGACCCGAATCGGTGCGCGCCTTATTTCCCTAGGAAGCTCGAGCGTATCTTGTCGGCGAACCAGACGACGAAGATCGCAGCGAACGCGAGGGCAAAGTACAGAGCCGTCCACAGAAGGGCATTACCGGCAGTCGTCATGGCATCCTCCCTTGCATCAGAACTCGGTGTTTTGCCGGTGAGGATAGTGGCGGCCGCGACGGCGCGATTTGCGCAGGATCAATTTTGCCGCGCTGCAGCAAGGACAGCGCGTGGTTCGGGAGCGGGCCTGCCAAAAGACGGGCTACAGCCGAAACTCGTTGGTGAGCTCACCGATGCCGTCGATCGCGACGGTCACCGTGTTCAACTGCTCCTTCATCACGCCGACGCCGACCGAGGTGCCGACGGCGATGAGATCGCCGGGAAGCAGGGTCATGTCGTGTGAGATCCTGCTGACCAGCTCCTGCGCCGAGAAGATCATGTCGGAGATCGGGTAATTCTGCCGCTCCGCGCCGTTGAGGATGGTGCGGACCGTGAGCTTGGCCGGATCGAGGCCGGTGGCGATGACGGGACCGAACGGACCGTAATCGTCGATGCCCTTGGCGCGGGCCCATTGCGGGAAAGTGGGATCGCTGGTCAGGATGTCGTTGGCGGTGATGTCGTTGACGCAGGTGTAGCCGAAGATGAAGCTGTCGGCTTCGTCAGGCGAGACGCGGGCGCAGGTCCTGCCGATGACGATGCCGAGCTCGCCCTCATAGGTGGTCTTGCCGTCGTAGTAAGAGGGCCGGCGGATCACGGCGCCCGGCGTCGTGATGCTGGTGGTGGCCTTGAGCAGATAGAGCGGCTCCGGCGGCTCGGGCTGGTTCAGCTTGGCGGCGAGCGCGTGGAAATTATTCCAGAGCGCGACGATCTTGCTGGGGGCGCATGGCGCGAGCAGCTCGACCTCCGACAGCGCCAGCGTCTTAGCCGTGGCGGCGTTGCGGCCGAACATCTCGCCCTCATGCACGCTGATGCCTGATGCGGTCAGCGTGCCGAAGCCGGTCGTGCCGGCGTGGCGGAAGCGCAGCCACTTCTTGCTCCCGGCGGCCATCACGCCACGGCCAATGCGCGCGGATCCGCCGGCGCCGAGACGCCGTCATAGAGGCCGGCGATGCGGGCGCGCTGGGTCACCATCGCCAGCACCGAGTCGAGCGCGGGCGTCGGGATGCCTGTGAGGCGGCCCATCTCCTGCACGACGGTGACGAGCGGATCGATCTCCATCGGGCGGCCGCGCTCGAGGTCCTGGAGCATCGAGGTCTTGTGCGCACCGACCTTGCGAGCGCCCTCGATGCGGCGCTCGACGTCGACGCGGAATTTGACCCCGAAGGTCTCGGCAATCGCTTGGGTCTCCATCATGATCGCGCGCGACAGCGCACGCGTGGAGGGGTCGGTACAGATCACGTCGAGCGTCGCGTGCGTCAGCGCGCTGATCGGGTTGAAGCAAACATTGCCCCAGAGCTTCAGCCAGATCTCGTCGCGGATGCGGTCGAGCACCGGGGCCTTCAGCCCGGCGGCGACGAACAGATCGGCGAGGCGCTGCACGTCATCGGTGATCTCGCCGGAGGGCTCGCCGAGCGGGAAATTGTTGCCGTAGACGTGGCGGATCACGCCGGGCGCCTCGATCTCGGTGGCGGGATAGACGATGCAGCCGATGGCGCGCTCGGCGCCCAGCTCGCGCCACTGCCGGCCGCCGGGATCGATGCTCTCCAGCGTCGCGTTCTCGTATTGGCCGCCGTGCTTGTAGAAGTACCAATAGGGGATGCCGTTGACGGCGGTGACGATGCGGGTGTGGGGGCCGAGCAGCGGCTGCATCGTCTCGATCACGCCGGTGATCGAATGCGCCTTCAGCGTGATGATGATGTAGTCCTGCACGCCGAGCTCGGTTGGATCGTCGGTGCAGCGCGGATGCACGACGTGCTTCTCCTCGCCCGCGAGCAGCATCAGGCCGCGCTCGCGCATTGCGGCAAGGTGCGCGCCGCGTGCGATGAGGCTGACATCGGCCCCTGCGCGCGCGAGCTGAACCCCGAGATATCCGCCGATCGCGCCGGCGCCGTAGATGCAGATCTTCATGAATTCCTCGCGGGGCCCAAAGTTGGAAGTGTTGCGATGGCTCGTGCCAAGCGCTCTCTGCACCTCTCCCGCTTGCGGGAGAGGTCGGCGCGGAGCGCCGGGAGAGGGCTTTCTCCTCTTGGGGAATATCCCCCAGCGGAGACACCCTCTCCCCCGACCCTCTCCCGCAAGCGCTACTGGATTCACACATCACTCTGGTTATCCCGTGGGGGGAGCATGAGGTGGGCGCCGCGTTTCATGGCTTGGAACTCGAGCCAACCCTGAAGCATGACGACCGGACCCGGCTTGCCGTAATAGCCCCCCTTTTTCCAGGCGACGGTCGCCAAACCGTCCCAGTCCGAGCTCCATGCCATCCTCCTGTCCAGGATGGACACGGAATCAGACATCCTTTCGGTCTTCAACAACGATGTGTGAATGCCGTAGCCCGCAAGCGGGAGAGGGGGCGCTTCCTTTCCGTGGCTGAAAGTGTGCGCCTCTCTAGGCGGCCGCTTGCGGCGTGCCGTTGAGGGCCTCGTCAACGGCAGCGGCGATGTCGCGCATGCTGATGACGGAGACGAGGCTGTAATCGTCGATCACCGGCAGATGGCGGATGTGGTGCCGGTTCATCAGATGCCGGACGTGCTCGATCGTGTCGCTCGAGCTGCAGGACACCAGCTGCTGCACCGAGACGAGCTGCGAGACCTTGACGTTGACGGCGTTCGCGCCGTGCTCGGCGACGGCGCGCACCACGTCGCGCTCGGTGAACATGCCGACCGCGGTGTTTCCTTCCGAGCGGACCACGTCCTTGACCACCAGCGCGCTGATGTTGTTGGCGCGCATCAGCTTGGCGGCGATACCCACCGTCTCGTTCATTCGCACCGTGACAACGCGCGGCGTCTTCTTGCGCAGAATGTCTCCGACCAGCATTGCAACCTCCCTGGGTGAATGTTGGGAGAAGTGTGGTATACATAATGCCAATCGTCAAGCGCGGGATTTGGCCGATCCGAAAAATCTTGCGACAGCGATCCTGACGTTTGTCGCCGCGACAAAAAGAAGGGGCGCAGCGCTGCGCCCCTTTCTTGTCGAGCAAACACGTGTGGCGGTTACGCCGTCTCGGTCTTGGCGCTGCCGGTCGCTGCCGCGGTGCTCTCGGCATCGTTGCCGAGGATGAAGGCGCGGCGCAGCGGCTTGATCACGAACAGCGCCATCAGCGCCGCCGTCGCGTTCAGGGCCACCGCGACCACGAACACGGCCTTCCAGCCATAGGCCGCCGAGATCACGCTGGCGAGCGGAACGAGCAGGGAGGCGGTGCCTTTCGCGGTATAGAGCATGCCGTTGTTGGTGGTCGCGAATGTCGAGCCGAAGGTGTCGCCGCAAGTCGCCGGGAACAGCGAGTAGATCTCGCCGAATACGCCGAAATAGATCGCGGTCGCCAGCACGAAGACCGACGGGATGTGACCGTAGGCCGACAGCGTCAGGAGCATCAACGCGGCGGTGCCGAAAGCGATGAACATGGTGTGCTCGCGGCCGATCGTGTCGGAGACGAAGCCGAAGAACGGGCGGCCGAAACCGTCCAGGATGCGGTCGAGCGAGATCGCGAAGGTCAGGGCCGCCATCTGGAAGCCGGCGAGCGTGACCGGCGTGTCGGCGATCTTGAAGTCGTGCGCGATCGGGGCGATCTGCGCCGCCGTCATCAGTCCGCCCGAGGCGACCATGACGAAGACGAGATACATCACCCAGAAAACAGGGGTGCGCAGCACCTGCGGCGGCGTGAAGTCGATCCTGGTCTGCGGCAGATTGAGCTGCTTCCTCTTCGGCGGGATCGACAGCCGCGGCGGCTGGATGAAGAAGGCGAGCACGAACACGATCACGCCCTGGCCGATGCCGAAGGTCAGGAACGCGTGCTGGTAGCCGCTCGCCGCGATCATGCTTGCGATCGGCACCACGGTGAGCGCGGCGCCGGCGCCGAAGCCCGCAGCGGTGGCGCCGGCGGCGAGGCCGCGGCGGTCCGGAAACCATTTCAGCGCGTTGCCGACGCAGGTGCCGTACACCGCGCCTGCGCCCATGCCGCCGATGATCGCGGCTGCGTAGAGCAGGGTGAGGGAATCGGCCCAGGAGTTGAGGATCCAGGACAGCGCGATCATCACGCCGCCGAACATGACGACGATGCGCGGGCCATACTTGTCGACGAACCAGGCCTCGACCGGCACCAGCCAGGTCTCGGTGACGACGAAGATGGTGAAAGCGAGCTGGATCGCGGCGCGTCCCCAATGATGGGCCGCATCGATCGGATCGACGAACAGCGTCCAGCCATATTGCAGATTGGCGATCATCGCCATGCAGACGATGCCCATGCCGAGCTGGAGCCAGCGGAAGCCGGAGCGAAGAGGCGCAGCCGTGACGGCGCCGTCCGAGCTGGAAATCATCAGAACCTCCCAACGCGCCCGGTTGATTGCGATACAGGTTGGCAAGATGACCTGATGTCGCAAATATTGTGGCTTATCGTCGCAGGCGCTGATCCGGAGATTGGTATGCAATATTCCAGATTGCAAGCCCAAACTTATCCGCCTTCGGCATAGGGCCGAGTTCCAGCCGCGATCCTCTGAGCTTCCCAGCAAACGAAAACGCCCGGCCGCGAGGCCGGGCGTGTGCTCGATGAGGAGCTGTGGGAGCGGGTCAGACGGTCGAGTTTGCGACCACGACCTTGCGCCAGGGCTTGAGCACCGCGATCGCCAGCAGCGAAGCCAGGATGTTGGCGCCGGCTGCGATGATGAACACGCTGTCCCAGGTGCCCGACGATTGCTGCATGTAGTTGGCGATCGGCACCAGCAGCGCGGCGGTGCCCTTGGCGGTGTAGAGCAGGCCGGCATTGGTGGTCGCGAACTTGGCGCCGAACGTGTCGGTGCAGGTCGAGGGGAACAGCGAGTAGATCTCACCCCAGGCAAAGAACACGAAGCCGGAGAGCAGCACGAACCAGATCGGATCGTGGCCCCAGAGGTAGAGCATCCAGATGCCGAAGCCTTCCATGCCGAAGGCGATGAACATCGTGTTCTCGCGGCCGATCATGTCGGAGATCCAGCCGAAGAACGGACGTGTCAGGCCGTTGAGCACGCGGTCGATCGTGGCCGCGAACGTCACCGCCGTCATCGTCACCGCCATCAGCGTGACCGGCACGTTGTCGACCTTCCAGTCGGCCGCGATCGGCTTCAGATTGGCCGTCACCATCAGGCCGCCGGCACCGACGATCACGAACATGAAGTACATCAGCCAGAAGATCGGCTGACGCAAAACCTCGGTCGGCTGATAGTTGCGCCGGGTCTGCAGCAGATTGGCGTTCGGCACCACGTTCGGCACCTGGCCCGCCTTCGGCGACAGCAGGAAGAAAGCGAGGATGCAGATGATGATGCCCTGGCCGAGACCAAAATAGAGGAAGGTGGTCTGGAAACCGCTGTCCTTGATCATGGCCTGGATCGGCGCGACGGTGAGCGCGGAGCCTGCACCGAAGCCCGCGGCGGTGATGCCCGCGGCAAGACCGCGCTTGTCCGGAAACCACTTCAGCGCATTGCCGACGCAGGTGCCGTAGACGCCGCCGGCGCCGATGCCCGCGATGATCATGCCGAGATAATAGCCGTTGAGCGAGGTCGCCTGCGCGTTGATCGCCCAGCCGATGGCGCAGAGGACGCCGCCGACCAGCACGACGATTCGCGGACCGTATTTGTCGACGAACCATCCTTCGATCGGCACCAGCCAGGTCTCGAACAGCACGAACAGGGTGAAGGCCCATTGGATCGAGGCGCGATCCCAGCCGAACTTCTTCTGGATGTCAGGGACGAAGAACGTCCAGCCGTATTGATAGTTGGCGATCATCACCATCGCGCCGACGCCGATGGCCAATTGCGCCCAACGATAAGCATCGCTCACACGGGCGGCACCAGGAGCCGCTGCTGCCGACTGCACCATATCCGTCATTAATAACCCTCCCGAACGCGCTCATTTTTATGCATGCGCTGGCGGGCATCCTGGTATGCATTATGCCAAGATTCAAGCTGAGGACGGGGAGGTGCGGCAAAATAACGCGGCCCTGTTCACATGCGTCAAGAGCGCCGGCTTGTAAAGCCCGAACTGTCGGCGGCGTGCGGCGGCGGCGCGAGTTGATTAACGCAAATTATTGATATGGATGGTATTTTCAGCGTTGCGGCGAAACCGCGGACGCGCCGTCGAACCCCTGTCCGCTGGGGATTTTCCACGCAGCCACGCGCGCGCCGCCGGTGCACGATGGGTGGAGAGACCGCCCAATACCGTGGAATTCTATATTCCAGAAGTCCGGCCTGCGGCAATTTGGCGAGGGAAGCAGTGCGCTGGCGCCGGCTCGCGGCGCCTCAGGCCATCGAGGTGCGCAGCCGGCTGTAGCCTTCCTGGATTGCCGACCAGAACAGGGCGACCAGGCCGAGCGCCATGATCGTGCTGACGAGGCCGTTGGAGAAGAAGATGCCCAGCGATCCCTGCGATCCCAGTAGCGATTGCCGGAAGGCTTCCTCCGCCTTGTCGCCGAGCACGATGGCGAGCACCAGCGGTGCGAGCGGATAGTTGCACTTCTTCAAGAGATAGCCGAGCACGCCGAACACCAGCATCAGCATCACGTCGAAGGTGCTGTTGTGCACCGAATAGGCGCCGATCGCACAGAGCACCAGGATGAGCGGCGCGATGATGCCGAAGGGCACGCGGAGGATCGCGGCGAAGACCGGCACGCAGGTGAGCACGACGATGAGGCCGGCGAGATTGCCGAGATACATCGAGGCGATCAGGCCCCAGACGAACTCTTTCTGCTCGACGAACAGCATGGGGCCTGGCTGCAGGCCCCAGATCAGCAATCCGCCGAGCAGGACGGCGGCGGTCGGGGAGCCGGGCACGCCGAGCGACAGCATCGGCAGCAGCGCTGCGGTGCCCGCGGCATGCGCGGCCGTCTCGGGCGCGATCACGCCCTCGATCTCGCCCTTGCCGAAATTGTTGCCGCGCCGTGCCAGGCGCTTGGCTATGCCGTAGCTCATGAAGGAGGCCGGCGTCGCGCCGGCAGGCGTGACGCCCATCCAGCAGCCGATTAGGCAGGAGCGCAGCGAGGTCATCCAATAGGCCGGCAATTCCCGCCAGGTGTGCAGCACGACCCTGAGATTGATGCTGGCCTTGCCGCCGCGGAACGCCAGCCCTTCCTCCATGGTCAGCAGGATCTCGCCGATGCCGAACAGGCCGATCACGGCGATCAGGAAGTCGAAGCCGTTGAGCAGCTCGGTGACGCCGAAGGTCAGCCGCAATTGTCCCGTGATGGAATCGAGGCCGACCGCCGCCAGCGCAAAGCCCATCATCATCGCCGCGATGGTCTTGAACGGCGGCTCCTTGCTGAGGCCGACGAAGCTGCAGAAGGCGAGGAAATACACTGCGAACTTCTCCGCTGGCCCGAATCTGAGCGCGAAGCCCGCGACCAGCGGCGCAACCAGCGTGATCATGATGACGGCAAACAGCGCGCCCACGAAGGAGGAGGTGAAGGCGGCGGTCAGGGCTTCGCCGGGCTTGCCCTGCTGCGCCATCGGATAGCCGTCGAAGGTGGTCGCCACCGACCAGGGCTCGCCGGGTATGTTGAACAGGATCGAGGTGATGGCGCCGCCGAACAATGCGCCCCAATAGATGCAGGACAGCATGATGATCGCCGATGTCGGCGGCATGCTGAAGGTGAGGGGAAGCAGGATCGCGACGCCGTTGGCGCCCCCGAGCCCCGGCAGCACGCCGATGATGACCCCGAGCGTGATGCCGATGATCATCAGCATGATGTTGTAGGGCTGCAGGGCGACCGCGAAGCCGTGAAACAGATTGGCCAACTCTTCCATATCGATACGTCCTGCAGCAGTGACGGAAATGACGGCTCGGCTCTTACAGGCCGAGCCATTCCTCGAACGGACCCTTGGGAAGCGGGACCAGGAACCAGCGCTCGAAAACGAGATAGGTCAGGACCGGCATGCCGACCGCGATCGCGATGGTCGTCACCCAGCGATAATTGCCGAGCCAGCGCATGAACCAGGCGATGAAGACCATGGAGGCGACGTAGAGGCCGATGAACGGCATCGAGCCGACATAGATCGCGGTCGGCACGACGACGCTCATGACCTGGCGCAGCTGTCCCCATTCAGCGAACAGCCGGCCGTCGTCGTCGCGTTGCGCATGCCAGAGGTTGATAGCGCTCGCGCCGACGATCGCGGCGCCGATGTAGAAGGGGAAGAAGCCGGCACGCGGGCCCTCCGCGCCCCAGTTGATGCCGGCCTTCAGGCTGCCGAAGATCACGATCAGGCCGAACACGCCGATCAGCAGCGCCATGCCGATTTCCAGCGTCTTGTGTGCCGGGCCAGATGCGGATCCGGATCGTTCAGTCATGGGACCTCCAGCAGAATCGCAGTCTGTCGCGGCTACGGCCGCGCGAGGGCGATCGGCGCCCTCAGCCGTCGTCGATGTCGCGGATCAGTTCGCGGTTGCGAGGAAGCCGGCTTCCTTCATCAGGGTTTCGTGGCGCTTCTCCTCCGCCTCGACCCACTTGGCGTAGTCGGCGCCCGCCAGGAAGGTCGTGTTGAAGGCGCCGCTCTTCATGAACTCCTGCCATTCCGGCGTGGCGCGGACCTTCTTGAACAACTCGACGTAATATTCGACCTGCTCCTTCGTGGCCTTGGGCGCCATGAACACGCCGCGCAGCATGAGATATTCCATCGCGAGGCCCTGTGACTTGCAGGTCGGAATATCCTTCCAGGCCTTGCCGTCGGCGATCGGCTCGTCATAGGTCATCGGCTGGGCGTCGAAGACGCAGAGCGGACGCAGCTTGCCGCCGCGCCATTGCGCGACCGCCTCGATCGGATTGTTCACGGTCGAGTCGAGGTGATTGCCGACAAGCTGCACCGCGACCTCGCCGCCGCCCTTGTAGGGGATGTAGGTGAACTTCGAGCCGATCGCCTTCTCGATGCCGACCGTGATGATCTGGTCTTCCTGCTTCGAGCCGGTGCCGCCCATCTTGATCGAGCCAGGCGAGGCCTTCTTCACGGCATCGACGTAGTCCTTGACGCTGTTGTACGGCTTCTCGGCATTCACCCAGAGCACGAACTCGTCGAGCGCCAGCATCGCCACCGGCGTCAAGTCTTTCCAGTTGAAAGGAATTCCCGTCGCCAGCGGCGTGGTGAACAGGTTCGACAGCGTGATGATGATCTTGTGCGGATTGTTCGCCGACGTCTTCACGTCGAGGAAGCCTTCGCCGCCCGCGCCGCCGGCCTTGTTGATGACGACCAGCGGCTGCTTCATCAGATTGTGCTTGGTGACGATGCCCTGGATGGTGCGCGCCATCTGATCGGCGCCGCCGCCGGTGCCCGCGGGCACGATGAACTCGACCGGGCGGACCGGCTCCCAGGCCGCACGGCTTGCCGTGCTGCTGGCGCATGACATCGCGATTGCCGCCACAGCGACATTCAGAACGAGTGGCTTCATCTGTTTCTCTCCCTGTCGAACCCTCACCGCAGCCGCTCTTTGTCGGCTTGCGTCAGCCCATCTCAAGTCATGTGCCCGGGGGCAACCTAGCGGTTGATCTCCCAAGTCCCAATCGAAATTCTATGAGCGGGGACGACGCGCGGCATCCGGTCCTTTCGGCTAAGGTTTGGCCAGGGCGCGGCACATCTGTCCCTGGGCCGTACCTCCGCTGCGTTGAGTCCTCCGCCTGCTACCCTGGATTGTGCAATTGCTTTAGATTGATTGAAGCATGGTATGCGAGATGCCAGTAGACAAACAATCGGCTCGGGGCGTCGCGCAGTGGACTAATTGTCGCAGTTGGGGCCCGGCCGCGGGAGGCGGTGCGATAGAAAATGGCCCCGGCATGCGGGGCCATTTGATCAGATTTCGTGTCTGCGGAGGCTGCCATCCCGCCATTTGACGGGCGGGCGCCGGCCGTTACAGGCCGAAACGCGGCAGATCGCCGTTATGGTTCGAGATCTCGGCGCTTGCCATCAGAAAGCTGTCAATCGCGGCCATCAGGCGGGCGAACAGCGAGGCGGACGGGGCGAGAGCGACGGAAGCGGTCTTGGACATCGGAATTCCCTTTCTCGAGACGGCCGGTCTTAAGACAGTCAGTCTTGGCGTCTCATGGCGAAGGGGAATTTATGTATACCAGATGCCAGTGTCCACGCTCTTGTTTGCATGGCAGCATTCGATGCACTGCATTGCAGCATAATGCGGGATTGCGGAGCCGGAGGGTGGCCAAATCGTTCGCTCCGAGGCGGGATTCCGATGGCGATGGGCGCCAGGTTCTGGCCGCACTGCAGCGGACGGGCCTTGGCAGGACAAGTCAAAGCCGCTAGTGGTCTGCCCCCTTCCAGTCATCTGTCAGAGTGGTTCATGTCGAGCGCCTCGCCCGCCGTCTCGATCGGCATCGATTTTGGAACCAGCAATACGGTTGTCGCGCTTGCGGCGGACGATCGCCGGGTCGAGGCCATCCGGTTCGACCACGGCGGACAGCGCCACAGCGTCTACGTGTCGGCGCTGTGCTTCTGGGAGGACCGGCCCGGCGCCGGCGCCCAGGCCGAGGGCGGCCCGTGGGCGATCGAGACATTCCTCGAAGGCCGTCACGTCTACCGTTTCCTGCAGTCGTTCAAGACCTTTGCGGCGAGCAGCAGCTTCAACACCACGCAGGTTTTCCGGCAGCGCTTCAAGTTCGAGGACATCCTGGCGGCGTTCCTGCGGACATTGGCGCGCCACGGCGGCGAGAAGCTCGGCTTCGAGACCTCGACCATCACGGTCGGCCGCCCGGTGCGCTTTGCCGGCGGCAATCCCGACGAGGCGCTGGCGATGCAGCGCTACCGCGCCGCGTTCGAGCGCTTGGGCGCCGGCCATGCCCGCTATGTCTACGAGCCCGTGGGCGCGGCGTTCTCGTTTGCCCGCAGGCTGGAGCGCGATGCCACCGTGTTGGTTGCGGATTTCGGCGGCGGCACCAGCGATTTCTCCGTGATGCGCTTCTCGCGCAAAGGCGGTGCCCTTCGCGCCGAGCCGCTCGGACATGCCGGCATCGGGATCGCCGGCGACACTTTCGATTACCGGATCGTCGACCACGTGGTCTCGCCGCGGCTCGGCAAAGGCTCCAGCTTCCGCTCCTTCGACAAGGTGCTGCCGATCCCGAGCGGCCACTACACCAATCTGGCGCGCTGGCATCAGCTGGCGATGATGAAGAGCAACGGCGATCTGCGCGAGCTTCGGGAGCTTGCGCGCACCGCGCTCGAGCCTGAGCTGCTCGAGGACTTCATCACCATCGTCGATCTCGACCTCGGCTTTGCGCTGTACCGCGCGGTGTCCGACGCCAAGGTCGCGCTGTCGGCGCAGGACGAGGTCGACTTCCGTTTCCAAGGCGGCGGTGTCGACATCGGCACAGCCATCACGCGGAAGAATTTCGAATCCTGGATTGCCGACGACATCGCCCGGTTAGGTGCCACCGTCGACAAGGTGCTGGCCGAAGCCGGCATCGCCGCGCGCGAGATCGAGAAGGTCTTCCTGACCGGCGGCAGCTCGTTTGTGCCGGCAGTGCGAAAGCTGTTCGCCGAACGCTTCGGCAACGAGCGGCTGATGTCGGGCGACCAGTTCGAGTCGATCGCCTACGGGCTTGCGCTAATCGGGCACAGCCCGGATCCGGATCGCTGGACCGCAGGCGGCGGGCTGGCCGCGAAGACGTAGCAGGCGGCGCGCAGCGTCCCTTGCGGGAGGCTGTTCGGCGCTATTTCTGCTGAATTCGGTTCAGGTAGTCGATCACCGCGAGAATGCGAGTCCGCACCACGACCTCCGGGTTCTGCTGCGGCCCGGCCTTCTGCCAATAATAGGAATCGACGGCGTGAGGCAGGTTGACGATCGGGTTGAACCGTTCGCCCCAGATCGGCATTTCACGCGTGCCGTGCGCCGGGACCGATTTCGACCCATAGATGGTTTCGTAGACGGCGTTGGTGGGAAACACCCCGTTGTTGTTCTTGGCCAGCATGGTCAGGTCGGACGGCGGGGTCTTGAGCTGGCCGCTGACCGGTCCGTTGCCCTTTGCCTGAGGGCCGTGACAACTCGCGCATGAAGACTGGAATTCGGCCTTGCCAATGTCGACGTCTTCGGCGTGAGCGGAGGCGGCGAAACCGGCGGCAAGACCGGCAATGATCAAGCATTCGACAGCAGATCTCATCATCTCGCCTCCGATCGGCAGGGAAGACTCGTGCTCCTAGCCGCTTCGCCATCTCAACAGTTTGACGCATATCAAGACCGCACACCAGTGTCGTCGCCTGGGCAAAGGCCCGCAGCAGGCGCGCCGGCATCTTTTGCGGGGTTGAGAGAGTGCGTAGGGTGGGCCAAGGCGCGCTCTTCGCGCGCTGTGCCCACGCGTCTGTCGCCGCATCGGAAAGGTCGTGGGCACGGCGCTTTGCGCCTTTGCCCGACCCTACGATGCCGACGTCGCCGCTACTGATTGATCTCCGGCTCGACCAGCTTCGCCAGATTGCGCAGCGATTCCTGCCAGCCGAGATAGCAAGCCTCCGGCGGAATGACGTCGGGAATGCCGGCTTGCGTGATCTCGATCTCGGTGCCGACCGAGACCTTCTTCAGGTTCACGGTCACCTGAATTTCGCCGGGCAGGTTGGGGTCGTCGAACCTGTCGGTGTAGCGCAGCCGTTCGCCGGGGACGAGCTCGACATATTCGCCGCCGAACGAATGGCTGTTGCCCGTGGTGAAATTCCGGAACGACATCTTGAACGTGCCGCCGACCTTCGGCTCGAAATGATGCACGGTGCAGGTGAAGCCGTTCGGCGGAAGCCATTTCGCCATCGCATCCGCCTCCAGGAAGGCGCGATAGACCTTCTGGGGGCTGGTGGCGAGAACGCGGTGCAGGCGGACAGTGCTGGGCATGGTTGTTATCCTCTTTGTCTCGATGGGCCCGAGATTGGCGTCTATGGCCCATTCATGTCACGAGGACGACCGGGAAGCCGTCGATCCGACAAGGCGCGGCGG
The DNA here is from genome assembly GCF_024585125.1 of Bradyrhizobium sp. WBOS08. Taxonomy (NCBI): domain Bacteria; kingdom Pseudomonadati; phylum Pseudomonadota; class Alphaproteobacteria; order Hyphomicrobiales; family Nitrobacteraceae; genus Bradyrhizobium; species Bradyrhizobium sp. WBOS08. The sequence goes on from NZ_CP028988.1 coordinate 4,909,614, forward strand.
ATTCTTTTCGCGGGTGTTCCGCCGGTCTCCTAGACGGCTGCGACATCCTGCGGCGTCATCGTGAACGCCAGCCCGTAGCGGCCGATGGTCGGATTGTTCTGCGCGCCCAGGGCGCCAAGCGACCCGGGCGAAAGCGGGCCTGCGATCACGGCCTCGACGACATCGGCATCGTAGCCTGACAGCAGCACGATCCAGTCGGCGGCGCCGTCCTTGCCGCGGATCTGCTGTTCGGTGGTGGGCGCGCTCGTCCGCGGGGTATCGGTGAGCAGGAGGTGAGCGCCGGTCAACCCCGGTTGCTGCGCCAATGTGCCGAGCGTGTTCGCGAGCTGCGCCTGCAAGTCCGTCTCGCGTCCGCCCTGCGGTGACAACCTGATCGTCGCGAGCGAAGTCGCAACGCCACCACCGAAGCTTTCGACGAGGCGGCACTGGCTGCGGATCATGCCGAGATGATGCGGCATCATTTTCGCCGACCACGGCGTCGGCGCGTTGAGCCGGTCGAGATATCCCTTCGAGGTGAGCACCTCATACTCCGCGAGCTCGTAGAGCACGAAGAAACCTTCCGCGTCCGTCCTGCTGGTCCAGCGCGATCCGCGCCGGAAGCCGGGAATGCTCATCCGCTCCGGAAAGTGCTCATGCGAATGCCAGTCGCCGAACTCGGCCCGCTGCTCCGGCCGAACGTTCCACCACATCGCGACGGCGGCCTTGCCCAGCAGTGACATGGAGAGCTCCTTGTTTTGCACAGGGCTATCGCATTGAGAGCTTTTCCCTGCGGCCATCCTTCGAGACGCCCGCTTCAGGCGGGCTCCTCAGGATGAGGACAGAGCGCGCGGTAGCAGCTTCAACGAGCACTGACGCCGATGAGCCTCATCCTGAGGAGGCGCGTGAGCGCCGTCTCGAAGGACGAGGCGTGCGCGCAGGCCGCAACCAGTGATATGCGATAGCCCCGACTTCTTGCGGGCACTTTGCCTCAACACCGACAGCGGCGGCAAGGTGTGCTCTGCTGTCCTGGTTCGCCGTTCGCGGCAGCTGGCATTCAGTTGCTCGACGCCGATCCGGCGCTGCAGGTGCTATCTGATACCCGCGCTTTCTAGCCTACCAGAACGCCATTCGTGATGTCTTCCAGGGCAAGGCGCACCATGGCGCCATCGTAAGGATCAACAGCGTAACCAACCTCGCTGTAAAAGCCGCCCCGCTACAGCCCGGCAGAGGTAATCGCGGTAGAGCGCGGGCAGTAGTTGGCTGTACGGTCAAAAGCTCGCCCAGCTACGTTGAGCGCCAGAATCTCACGCTGCGCATGCGCAGAAGGGGGGCGCGTCTCACAACGGCTTCTCAGAAATGCTCACCGACCACGCTGCGGTAGTCAGCTCGTGCGTGGCTCACTACACTTTACACCGTCTCCGAGCCCTTGGACCACGACCAGCGGTCGCCATCGGCGCTGCGGATCGGCTCTGGACGATTGGGGACCTCATTGAGGCAGTACTGCCGCAGTCGATGAGCCGGTCCGCGCAAAGCGCAACTTCATCGTAATTCGTGGTGGAAAGGGCTAGCGGCTGTGCTGCTGGTTGTAGACTCGGGATAAGGAATCACCGAGAGTTCCCGATGGTGTGCCGATTCGGCGCATCCATGGAAAACCGGGGTCGTAGGACACCCCGGGTTTCCGTGAACATCAACAAGGTCTTGGGGACGCTTGCAGAAGTCATCCACAACGGCACCGTAGTGTGCTGTGACTCGCTGTCAAGCGCCCTCTTGGCCTTTTTTGAAAAGGTCAATGAAATGAAGCCTCCGACTTATCAACTGACGTTTGATGACGCTGTGGATATCTGGCTCCATCACTGGAGCGGGGAATTCCAGCACAGAATCGCTGCACGCTACGACGTGAACCCGGGTCGGGTGAACGAAGTGCTCAAGGGCTCTCGCCATGCCGGCAGCCGCGAAGTTGCTGAAACGCGGAAGATGGCCGCTTAGCCAAGACCTACGGCGGCGCGGATACGCGCGAGTGTGCGAGAAATCCGGGCAGGAGCTACGGGGATCGTTGCGTAAATTTCCCCTTTGTATTGAGCCCAGCTAATCGCCTTCAAGCGTTCACGAGCTTCATTTGGGCTCGCGGCCTTGATCTCAATGCCCCACTCCGCGTCGTCGAATTTGTACTCGAACAAGTACCGTTGAAACTCATCTGAATTGGAGACTGACATGTTTTTCTACCTCTACAAAGACGGGCGAAGTCAATGGCGCTGGACGCTGTACGCGGCCAACCACAAGAAAATTGCGGACTCGGGTGAAGGTTACTGGAACAAGGCTGATGCCCAGCACGGCATCGATCTTGTGAAGGGCACGAACCACGCGACGCCCGTCTACGAAAAGTGAATCTGCGCAGTTAAGAAAAGATGAACGTCCGGCCGGCGTGCCGGGCGTTTTCTTTTGTGCCCTAGTTTGCAAGAGGGCGTTCCAACTAGGCCGTGCGGCCAGCGTCCCGATGTGCACTCCCGGCACGACCTTCACGATGGCATACTACCTCTGTTTTGCCCGACGAGTCAGATTTTTTCGTTAAACCAGAAATATCGTTGCTGACCAATGGGATGGCTACTGTGCATGGGGTTGTTTTTCCACTTTTTGGTTTGAGCCTGCGACGTCGCGCCTTCCCAAGCAAAAAGGCCGCCCCTGCGGGCGGCCCTTCCGTCTTGGTCGAGAAGCTGTCGCTTACTCCGCGGCCTGCTTCTGCGGCGGGTCGAGTGCGCCGGACTTGTGGATCTCGGCGACCTGGTGATCCGAGAAGCCGAGCACCGAGCGCAGGACCTCGTCGGTGTGCTCGCCGAGCAGCGGGGAGCGCTGCACGTCGCTCGGGCTGTCCGACAGCTTGATCGGGTTGCCAACCGAGACGTACTTGCCGCGGGTGGGGTGGTCGACCTCGACCACCGTGCCGGTCGCGCGCAGCGACTGGTCCTCGGCGATCTCCTTCATCGACAGGATCGGGCCGCAGGGGATGTCGTCCTTGTTGAGGATCTCCATCGCCTCGAACTTGGTCTTGGTCATCGTCCATTGCTCGATGCGGGCGAAGATCTCGTTCAGGCGCGGCAGGCGGGCGGCCGGCTTGGCGTAGTTCGGATCGGTCTTCCAGGTGGGCTCGCCGATCACGTCGCAGATCTTCTCCCAGACCGGAGCCTGGGTGATGAAGTAGATGTAGGCGTTGGGATCGGTCTCCCAACCCTTGCACTTCAGGATGCGGCCGGGCTGGCCGCCGCCGGAATCGTTGCCGGCGCGCGGCACGGCGTCGCCGAACGGCACGCCTTCGCCGAACTGGCTGTACTCCTTGAGCGGGCCGTGGGCGAGGCGCTGCTGGTCGCGCAGCTTGACGCGGCAGAGGTTGAGCACGCCGTCCTGCATCGCGGCGGTGACGCGCTGGCCCTTGCCGGTGTTGGTGCGCTGATAGAGCGCGGTGACGATGCCGAGCGCCAGGTGCAGGCCGGTGCCGCTATCGCCGATCTGCGCGCCGGTCACGAGCGGCAGGCCGTCGCGGAAGCCGGTGGTCGAGGCGGCGCCGCCGGTGCACTGCGCGACGTTCTCGTAGACCTTGCAGTCTTCGTACGGTCCGGGGCCGAAACCCTTGATCGAGGCGACGATCATCTTCGGGTTGATCGCCTGGATCTTCTCCCAGGGGAAGCCCATGCGGTCGAGCACGCCGGGGCCGAAATTCTCCACCAGCACGTCGCACTTCTTGATCAGCTCGGTGAGGACCTCCTTGCCCTTGGGGTTCTTGGTGTCGAGCGTGATCGAACGCTTGTTGTGGTTGAGCATGGTGAAATACAGGCTGTCCACGTTCGGGATGTCCTGCAGCTGGCCGCGGGTGATGTCACCCACGCCCGGACGTTCCACCTTGATCACGTCGGCGCCGAACCATGCCAGCAGCTGCGTGCAGGTCGGTCCGGACTGGACGTGCGTGAAGTCGAGAATGCGAACGCCCTCGAGCGCTTTGGTCATCGTGTTGCTCCGTACTCTTGTGTCTGCCCCTGCACCCGGCAGGGAATAAGGGTTGAGGGGTGGACTTACTTCTTCTTCTGCAGAACGCTCTGCGGATTGAGGTTGCCGATGCGGCCGCTCTCCGAGCCTGCGGCCGGATCGATCACCGCGTTGATGAGCGTCGGCTTACCGGACTTCATCGCGTCGTTCACGGCGCGCTTCAGCTCGTCGGGCGAGGTCGCATTCACGCCGACGCCGCCGAAGGCCTCCATCATCTTGTCGTAGCGCGCGCCCTTGACGAACACGGTGGTCGCCGGATCGGAATTCGCGCCGTTGACGTCGGTGCCGCGATAGATGCCGTCATTGTTGAAGATGACGACGCAGATCGGCAGATTGTAGCGGCAGATGGTCTCGACCTCCATGCCGGAGAAGCCGAAGGCCGAGTCGCCTTCCACCGCCAGCACGGGGTGGCCGGTCTCGAGCGCGGCCGCGATCGCCTGGCCCATGCCGATGCCCATCACGCCCCAGGTGCCGACGTCGAGACGCTTGCGCGGGCGGTACATGTCGATGACGCCGCGGGCGAGGTCGAGCGTGTTGGCGCCTTCGTTGACGAGGATCGCCTCGGGATAGTCCTTGATGACGTTCTTTAAGACGCCGAGCGCGCCGTGATAGTCCATCGGCGATTTGTTGTTCATCAGCTTCGGCGCCATCTTGGCGACGTTCTCTTCGCGCTTGGACGAGATCGCCTTGGTCCATTCGGCGGGCGGGGCGGTCCAGCCCGTTGCCATCGCCTGGTTGAAGGCGGAGACGACCGAGCCGATGTCGCCGACCACGGGCGCGACGATCTCGACGTTGGAGTCCATCTCCTTCGGTTCGATGTCGACCTGGATGAACTTCTTCGGCGCTTCGCCCCAGCTCTTGCCCTTGCCGTGCGACAGCAGCCAGTTCAGCCGCGCGCCGATCAGCATGACGACGTCGGAATCCTTCAGCACGGTCGAGCGGGCCGCGCCCGCGCATTGCGGATGGGTGTCGGGGAGCAGGCCCTTGGCCATGCTCATGGGGAGGAACGGCACGCCGCTCTTCTCGACGAAGCTCTTGATCTCCTCGTCGGCCTGGGCGTAGGCCGCGCCCTTGCCGAGGATGATGAGCGGACGCTTGGCGCTCTTGAGCACGTCGAGCGCGCGCTTCACCGAAGCGGGCGAGGGGATCTGCGCGGGCGCGGCATCGATCACCTTGACCAGCGATTTCCGGCCGGCCTCGGCGTTCATCACCTGGCCGAACAGCTTTGCCGGCAGGTCGAGATAGACGCCGCCCGGACGGCCCGAGACCGCGGCGCGGATGGCGCGGGCGAAACCGATGCCGATGTCCTGGGCGTGCAGCACGCGATAGGCCGCCTTGCACAGCGGCTTTGCGATCGCGAGCTGGTCCATCTCCTCGTAATCGCCCTGCTGGAGATCGACGATCTCGCGCTCGGAGGAGCCCGAGACCAGGATCATCGGGTAGCAATTGGTGGTGGCGTGCGCGAGCGCGGTGAGACCGTTGAGGAAGCCGGGCGCCGAGACGGTGAGGCAGACGCCGGGTTTCTTGGTGAGATAGCCGGCGATGCCCGCGGCATAGCCGGCGTTCTGCTCGTGGCGGAAGGAGATCACGCGAATACCGGCGGCCTGCGCCATGCGGCCCAAATCCGTGATCGGGATGCCCGGCACATTATAGATGGTGTTGATGCCGTTCAGCTTGAGCGCGTCGATGACGAGATGGAAGCCATCCGTCAGCTCCTGCTCGGTGCCCGGTGCCTCGGACTTGGTCGCGGTATTCAGCATGGGCCTTGTCTCCCTGGTCTCAAGTGGTGGGGCGAGTTGTTCGCCCTTCTGGTGAATGGTGGCAAATGAACGGCTACGTGAACAATTCCTGGCCGTGCGCTTCGACGTAAGCAGCAAGGCCGAGAGTGTGATCCCGGGCGCGCTTCTCGGCGAGCTCGGTGTCGCGGGCTTCCAGCGCTTCGATCATTGCAAGATGCTCGGGCAGCGAGGTCGCGGTGCGGTCCTTGCGTCCGATCGTCAATTGGCGATAGCCGCGCACGTGCAGCAGCAGGTCGTTGGTGAGATCGACCAGCACCGGCGATTCCGACAGCGAGATCAGCGCCTGGTGGAAGGCGATGTTGGCGCGCGAATATTCCTCGACATGGTCCTCGGGCAGGCGATCCTTGCCGAAATCCTTGAAGAAGTCGCGTAGCGCGGTGATGTCCTTCTTGCGCGCGGTGGTGGTGATGAGGCGCGCCGCCATGCTCTCCAGCGCCGCCCAGGCGCGGATCATGTCGACGATCTCGCTCTTGGTCCTTCGCACCACCATGATGCCGCGCCGTGGCACCGTCTTCACAAAACCGTCCTGCTCGAGCATCGCGATCGCTTCCCGGATCGGCGTGCGGCTGACGCCCAGGCGTTCGGACAGCGCGCGCTCGTCGAGCATCACCGGCTCCGGCGTCGAGTAGATGTCCATCTTGAGGATGGCTTCCTTCAAGGCGTCGTACGCCTTGTTCTTGAAGCTGCTCTCCGGGGCAATACGAACGATTGCGATGTCTGCCTCGGCCATGTTCGGCAACGCCTTGGTTGGTTTCCGTAGTGACACGACGAATCTCCTCCAGTGGGGAGTCGTCTTTTACAGGAATATTGACAGGAAAGTTTTTGGCATACCACATGCCAGAATGTCAAGGCGGCGATTTTTTGCGGCGTTCTAAGTGATGCAGCAGCTTGACAAGTTGGCTTCTGGCATACCAAATGCCATCGCCAGCCATTTTTGATCCAGGGCGGTGGAGTAATCTCAGGCTTGATGCCGCTCCGGCCCGCGACATGGAACAGAGCGCGGCGAATGGCAAGCATCACGGGCAGCCGCAACCACGCGCGCGCTTTGAAAAGAACGAACTGAGGTCAAGGGAGAAGCCACATGTCCAATTCCAAAGATGCCGTCCGCAAGGTGCTTGACCAGGTCAAGGCGGACAACCGCACCAGCCTGACGGCCCCGGAAGGCAAGCTGGTCTGCGACGCCTACGGCATTCCGGTGCCGAAGGAAGGCGTGGCGAAGTCGGCGGGCGAAGCCGGCAAGATGGCCTCTTCGATGGGCTTCCCGGTGGTGATGAAGATCGTCTCGCCGGACATTCTCCACAAGACCGAAGCCGGCGGCGTCATCGTCGGCCTGAAGACGGCGGACGAGGCCGAGAAGGCCTACGAGACCATTCTGTCCAACGCCAAGAAGTACAAGGCCGATGCCAAGATCGAAGGCGTCCAGGTGCAGCAGATGCTGGCCGGCGGCACCGAGGTCATCGTCGGTTCGATCACCGACGGCTCGTTCGGCAAGCTGGTGGCCTTCGGCCTCGGCGGCGTGCTGGTCGAGGTGCTCAAGGACATCACCTTCCGCCTCGCGCCGGCGACCAAGGAAGACGCGCTGTCGATGCTCGACGGCATCCAGGCGCATGAGATCCTGAAGGGCGTGCGCGGCGGGGAGCCGGTGAACCGCTCGGCGCTCGCCGAAATCATCGTCAAGGTCTCGCAGCTCGTCACCGATTTCCCCGAGATCGTCGAGCTCGACCTCAATCCGGTGTTCGCGACGCCGAAGGGCGCCACCGCCGCCGACGTGCGCATCGTCGTCGACTTCGCCTATGTGCCGAAGCCGAAGCCCCGCCCGACCGAGGAGATCGTCGCGGCGATGAACCGCATCATGCAGCCCAAGGCGGTCGCCGTGGTCGGCGCCTCCGCCGAGGACGGCAAGATCGGCAATTCCGTGATGAAGAACCTCATCAACGGCGGCTACAAGGGCGACATCTACCCGATCCATCCCAAGGCCGCCGAGATCCTCGGCTACAAGGCGTACAAGAGCGTCAAGGACGTGCCAGGCGTGATCGACGTCGCGGTGTTCGCGATCCCCGCCAAGTTCGTAGCGGCGGCGCTGACCGAATGCGGCGAGAAGAAAATCCCCGGCGCGGTTTTGATTCCGTCGGGCTTTGCCGAAGCCGGCGCGCCGGAGCTGCAGGCCGAGATCGTCGAGGTCGGCAAGAAGTACGACATCCGCCTGATGGGGCCGAACATCTACGGCTTCTATTATACGCCGGCCAATCTCTGCGCGACCTTCTGCACGGCTTACGACGTCAAGGGCCACGCCGCGCTGTCGTCGCAGTCGGGCGGCATCGGCATGGCCATCATCGGCTTCTCGCGTTCGGCGAAAATGGGGGTTTCGGCCATCGTCGGCCTCGGCAACAAGTCCGATATCGACGAGGACGATCTGCTCGCCTTCTTCGAGCAGGATCCGAACACGAACCTGATCGCGCAGCACTGCGAAGACCTCAAGGACGGCCGTGCCTTTGCGGAGGCTGCAAAGCGCGTCTCCAAGAAGAAGCCGGTCGTCGTGCTCAAGGCCGGCCGCACCTCGGCGGGCGCGAAGGCGGCGTCCTCGCACACCGGCGCGCTCGCCGGCAACGACAAGATCTACGAGGACGTTCTGGCACAATCGGGCGTGATCCGGGCCCGCAGCTTGCGGCAATTGCTCGAATTCGCTCGGGGCGTTCCGGTGCTGCCGACGCCGAAGGGCGAGAACGTCCTGATCATCACCGGTGCCGGCGGCTCGGGCGTGCTGCTGTCGGATTCCTGCGTCGACAACGGACTGTCGCTGATGTCGATGCCGCCGGATCTGGATGCGGCTTTCCGCAAGTTCATCCCGCCGTTTGGAGCTGCCGGAAATCCCGTGGATATCACCGGCGGCGAACCGCCGATCACCTACGTGAACACCGTGAAGCTCGGCCTGTCGGACGAGCGCATCCATTCGCTGATCCTCGGCTATTGGCACACCATCGTCACCCCGCCGATGGTGTTCGCTCGCAACATGGTCGAGGTGAAGAAGGAGATGGAGGCCAAGGGCTTCGTGAAGCCGATGGTCGCCTCGCTCGCCGGCGACGTCGAGGTCGAGGAAGCCGCCGAATATCTCTACCAGAACGGCATCCCGGCCTACGCGTATTCGACCGAGCTTCCGGTCGAGGTGTTGGGTGCGAAGTACAAATGGGCGCGCGGGGCAGGGCTGCTCTGAGCCTTCTTCGCGTTCTCTTGTGAGGCGACCTTGACTGGTCGCCGCGCCGGAAGTGCCTAACCTCTCCCATAGGGAGAGGTCGGCGCGGAGCGCCGGGTGAGGGGTTCCGCGCCATCGGTAACCTGAGGCCCCTCACCCGATTTGCTGCGCAAATCGACCTCTCCCCGATGGGGAGAGGTGAAACGGAGATCGCGCGCAGAGGCAGGTCGCGATGAACAAGAACGTGATCCGGCGCAAATCGCTCGAGCCCAAATCGGCTGCGGACGCCGATCATGAGATCCGCGACGGCGGCGTGCAGTCCGTCGACCGCGCGCTCTCCATCCTGGAAACGCTGGCCGAGGACGACGAAGGCTACCGCCTCAGCGATCTCGCGATCCGCACCGGCCTGTCGGCCTCGACGGTGCATCGCCTGCTCGCGACGCTGGAAGGCCGTCGCTTTGTGCAGTTCGATCGCGCCGAATCCAAATGGCACGTCGGCTCGCGCGCCTTCACGGTCGGCGCGAGCTTTGCGCGGCGGCGCAATTTCTCGACGCAGGCGATTCCATACTTGCGCAGGCTGCGCGATCTCACGCGCGAGACCGCCAATCTCGCCGTCGTCGACGACGAATTCATCATCGTTCTGACCCGCATGGAGAGCCGCGAGATCATGCGCTCGCTGACCCAGGTCGGCGGCCGTGTCCCCATGGTGACATCGGGCGTCGGCAAGGCGGTGCTTGCGACCTATTCGGACGATGATGTCGGCGCCGTCATCCGCCATCACGGCATGCCGCGCCTGACCGAGAAGTCGATCGTGCGGCCGAGCGATCTGTTCAAGGAGCTCGAAAAGATCCGCAGGCAGGGTTTTGCGCTCGACGATGAGGAGGCCTGCATGGGCCTGCGCTGCATTGCTGCGGTGGTATACAACGACTGTGCCGAGCCGCTCGCGGCGATTTCCGTCTCCGGCATGACCAGCCGCCTGACCGACGACAGATTGCCGGACGTGGGCCAGATCGTGCGCGAGGTCGCCGGCGAGCTGACCGTCGCGCTGGGTGGGGTGATGCCGACGCCTCGCTAAAGCGCAGGAATCTGGGCGCTGTCGCTGGACAGCATCGGCCGTTTTGGCTGATATGCGACCAAACGACACAATGCGGCAAACGTCCGCATGAGCCTGGAGAGCGTCCTCATGTTCCAATTTTCCGCGCGCCTTGCCGGCGCAGCCGTCGCGCTGACCCTTCTGGCAGCGACGCCATCCCTTGCCCAGCAGCTCGAGCTCAAGCTGATGGCGCCGGCGGCCCCGGGCGGCGGTTGGGACCAGACCGCGCGCTCGATGCAGCAGGCCCTGGTGGCCTCCGGTGTGGCGCGCAGCGTGCAGGTCACCAACGTTCCCGGGGCCGGCGGCAGCGTCGGCATCGCCCAGTTCGTCAACGGCGCCAAGGGCGACGGCAACCAGATGATGGTCAACGGCTTCGTCATGGTGGGCGCGCTCGCCATGAACAAGTCGCCGGTGACGCTGGAACAGGTGACGCCGATCGCGCGCCTCACCGAGGAGATCCAGGTGATTGTGGTGCCCGCGAACTCGCCGATCAAGACGGCGCAGGATCTCGCCGCCGCCGTGAAGGCCGACATCGCCAAGGTGACTTTTGCCGGCGGCTCGGCCGGCGGCGTCGACCATGTGATGGCGGCACTGTTCGCCGGCGCGGTCGGCGCGGACGCGAAGAAGATCAACTATATCCCGTTCTCCGGCGGCGGCGAGTCGCTCGCCGCGATCCTCGGCGGCAAGGTCACCGCGGGTATTTCGGGCCTCAGCGAATATGAAGGGCAGATCAAGTCCGGCAAGCTGCGCGCGATCGGCGTCACCTCGGAGAAGCGCATCCCGGGCAGCGATATCCCGACCTTCAGGGAGCAAGGCATCGACCTCGTGATCGCCAATTGGCGTTCGGTCGTCGCGCCTCCCGGCATCACGCCGGAGCAGCGCAAGACCTTGAGCGATGCGGTCGAGAAGATGGTGAAGTCGGATGCCTGGAAGGAAATCCTCAAGCAGAAGGGCTGGGATGATGCCTATCTCGGCGGCGATGCCTTCGCCGACTTCCTGAAGAAGGAAACCGTGCGGGTCACCGACGTTCTGAAGTCGGTCGGCCTGGTCAAATCATGACCTCGGGCGATCCTGCCCGGCCGCCGCGGCGCGTCGATCGCGCCGGTGTCGTCATCGCTGCGCTGCTCGCGGGTCTTGCCGCCGTGCTGGTCCTTGACGCGCGGGGCCTGTCATCCACCGCGATGTACGGCATGGGGCCGGAGGCGATGCCGGTCGTGGTCGCCAGCGGTCTTGGGCTGCTCGCGATCGGCAATTTGATCGACGCGCTGCGCGGCCATCTGCCCGCGCGCGAACGCGCCGATCCGGTTCCGGTGCTTCTGATCCTGATCGGTCTGGCGCTGCTGATCGCCATCATCGGCTTTGGCGGCGGCTTCATCCTGGCGACCTCGGCGCTGTTCGTGACGACATCGGCGGCGTTCGGGCGCCGCGCCATCCTCGTCGACAGCATCATCGCGCTGGTGATGTCGACGCTCATCTATCTCGCGTTCGACCGGCTGTTGACGCTGAGCCTGCCAGCCGGCCCGCTGGAGCGTTTGCTGTGATGGACACTTTTGCGGCGCTGGCTCACGGCATGGCGGTTGCCGTCCAGCCGATGAACCTGCTCTATGCGCTGATCGGCGTGTTCCTCGGCACCGCCGTCGGCGTGCTGCCCGGCATCGGCCCGGCGCTGACGGTGGCGCTGCTGCTGCCGGTCACCTACAAGCTCGATCCCGGCGGCTCGCTGATCATGTTCGCCGGCATCTATTACGGCGGCATGTATGGCGGCTCGACGACCGCGATCCTGATCAACACGCCCGGCGAGAGCGCCTCGATGGCGACCGCGCTCGAAGGCAACAAGATGGCCAAGGCCGGCCGCGGCGGGCCGGCGCTCGCGACCTCCGCGATCGGCTCCTTTGTGGCCGGAACCATCGCCACCATCGGTCTTGCCTTCCTCGCCCCCTGGCTGGTCGATTTCGCCGTGCGCTTCGGCCCCGAGGACTATTTCGCGCTGATGTGCGTCGCCTTCGTCACGGTGTCGGCGACCTTCGGCGATTCCCCGATCCGCGGGCTGACCAGCCTGTTCATCGGCCTGACGCTCGGCCTCGTCGGCATCGACAAGCTGACGGGTCAGGCGCGGCTCGCGTTCGGCGTGCCCGAGCTGCTCGACGGCGTCGAGGTGACGACGCTTGCGGTCGGCCTGTTCGCGGTGGGCGAGGCGCTCTATGTCGCCTCGCGCCGCCATCACAGCGAGGAGAAGCTGGAGCCGGTGCGTGGCTCGCTGTGGATGACAAAGGAAGACTGGAAACGCTCGTGGAAGCCCTGGCTGCGCGGCACCATGTTCGGTTTTCCGATCGGCGCGCTGCCCGCGGGTGGCGCGGAGATCCCGACCTTCCTGTCCTATTCGACCGAGAAGCGTCTCACCAAACATCCCGAAGAGTTCGGCAAGGGCGCGATCGAAGGCGTCGCGGGGCCGGAAGCCGCCAACAATGCCTCTGCTGCCGGCACGCTGGTGCCGTTGCTGACGCTGGGCCTGCCGACCTCGGCGACGGCCGCGATGATGCTGGCGGGCTTCCAGCAATACGGCCTCAACCCGGGGCCGCTGCTGTTTGCCGAACGGCCGGACCTGGTATGGGGCCTGATCGCCAGCCTGTTTATTGCCAATTGCATGCTGCTGGTGCTCAACTTGCCGCTGGTCGGCCTGTGGGTGCGGCTGCTCGCGATCCCGCAGCCCTGGCTCTATGCCGGCATCCTCGTATTCGCGACCATGGGCACTATCGCTGCAAAGCCGTCGGTGGTGGAATTGTCGATGCTATCAGGCTTCGGCGTGCTCGGCTTCCTGATGCGCCGGTTCGATTTCCCGATCGCGCCGGTCGTGGTCGGCCTGATCCTCGGCCCGATCGCCGAAAGCCAGCTGCGCCGCGCGCTCGCGATCAGCCTCGGCGATCCCATGACGCTGGTTCAGAGCCCGATCTCGGCGACGCTGCTTGCCGTGGCGTTGATCGCCCTGCTGGCGCCCTTCGTCTTGAAAGGGCTCGGCCGCTTCAAGGCGAACGAGGATTAGCGGAACTCGCAGTGGCAGGTGTGCCCGGTGCGTAAGGTGCCGCTTTATTTGAATTGCCCTTGCCGGCCTGCGGGGGCGATCATTGTTCGGCTGTCCAATCATGCGAGAAGTCCTCATGACCAAGCTGACTCGCTTCACCGTCGCGCCCCTGCACAGCATGACGCGCCGCCTGGCCGACGTCGCGTCTGAGCGCGTTGCGCCCGATCTCGTCATCACGGGCGGGCGGGTGCTCTCGACCTATTCCGAGCGGATCCATCCGGGCCGGGAGGTCTGGATCTCCGGCGGCCGCATCGCGGCGGTGAGGCCGATCGGTACAGCGAAGAAGGCGTGGAGCGGCGTCGCGACCTATGATGCCGCCGGCGGCATCGTCGCGCCGGGTCTGGTCGATCCGCACATACACATCGAATCCTCGATGGTGACGGCCTGCGCCTATGCCGAGGCCGCGCTGCTCAACGGCACCACCACGATCTTCTGCGACAGCCACGAGATCGGCAATGTGATGGACGTCGCCGGCGTCGAGGCGATGCTGCAGGACGCGCGCCAGGCGCCGCTCTCGATTTTTTTGACGGTGCCTTCGACGGTTCCTGCGACATCGGCTGAACTCGAGACGGCTGGCGGTGATCTCACGCCGGACAAGATCGCGGGTCTGTTCGATCGCTGGCCCGAAGCCGTAGCGCTCGGCGAGAAGATGGACTTCGTGCCGGTGACGATGGGCGACGAGCGCAGCCACGCGATCCTCGCGACCGCCCTGAAGCGTGGACGTCCGGTGTCCGGCCACGTCTACGGGCGCGAATTCGTGGCGGCTTATGCTGCGAGTGGCGTCACCGACACGCATGAGGCGATCGACCGCGACATCGCCGACGATCTGCTCGATGCCGGCGTCTGGGTATTCCTGCGCGGCGGACCGCCGACGACGCCCTGGCATTCGCTGCCGCAGGCGATCCGGACCATCACCGAGCTTGGGGCCTCGCACAAGCGCACGGCGGTGTGCACCGACGACCGCGATGCCGACGATCTCATGCTGTTCGGTCTCGACTGGGTGGTGCGCGAAGCCGTGAAGGCGGGGATGTCGCCGGAGCAGGCCTGGTCGATGGGCTCGCTGCATGGTGCGACGCGCTTCGGCATGGATGGCGACATCGGCGGGCTCGGCGGCGGCCGCCGCGCCGATCTCGTGCTGATGGATGATCAGCTGAAGCCGCAATGCACCTGGTATGGCGGCGAGCTCGTGGTCGAGCATGGCAAGATCACGTCACGTCTCGATCAGGCGTTGTCGCAGCGCTATCGATATCCCGACGCGGCTTACGCGACCGTGAAGCTCCCGGAGAAGGTTAAGCTGACGCCGGAACTCCCGGCAGAGGCGTGTACGGTCAACGCCATCAAGACCGCGCTGCCCGGCATTACGCTGATCCATGATAAGGTTAGGATCGAGCCTGCAAAGGACTGGCCGTCGCTATTTGCCCGCTACGGCCTGTGCTTCGTCGCCGTGGTCGAGCGCCACGGAAAATCGGCCGGCAATGTCGCCCACGGCCTCCTGAAGGATTTCGGCCTCAAGCGCGGCGCGGTCGCCTCCAGCGTCGGGCACGACAGCCACAACATCATCGTCGCCGGTACCAACGAGCCCGACATGCAGGTCGCGATTGCCGCCATCAAGGCGCAGCAGGGCGGCGTTTGCGTCGTTGCCGACGGCGAGGTGAGAGCACTGGTTCCGCTGCCGATCGCGGGACTCCTATCCGACAAGCGCGTCACGGAAGTGGCCGAAGAGGTCAAGGTCTTGAAGAAGGAATGGGCGGAGGCCGGCTGCACCATCCCCTACATGGGCTTCAATTTGATTCCCCTATCGGTCATTCCGGAAATTCGCATCACCGACAAGGGTCTCGTGCTGGTGCCGCAGATGGAGCTGGCGCCGCTGTTCGAGTAGGTCGATCTGGCGAGATTACTGCGCCGGGGCCGTTGCCCGCCCCTTGCATTGACTACTGATTATCAGTACATTGGTGCTGGGGCCGTACCATGGAATTCGAATGGGACAACGCAAAGGAAGGCGCTAACCGAAAGAAGCATGGGATAGACTTCCAGACCGCGGCGAAGGTGTTCCTGGATCCTTTCGCCATCGAGTTCGACGATCTCGATACCGCCGGCGAGTTGCGCGTTAACATGATCGGGCTCGTCGATGGCCGGATGCTCTTCGTCACCTACACGATGCGAGGCGAGACCGTCCGCATCATCTCCGCGAGAGGAGCAGAGCCGCATGAAAAGAGAAAACATCACGAAACTTAGGCTTGATCCGAAGAAGCCGCCAAAGTCGGATTGGCGCGCCTTCGATGCCATGAGCGAAGAGGAGCGTCATCGCGCCGCCGTTTCGGACCCTGACGCGAAGCCTGCCACCGATGCTCAGCTTGCACGTGCGAGCCGTGTCCCGAGTGTGCGTGCGCTGCGTCAGAAGCTCAATCTGACGCAGGAAGAATTCGCTGCGCGCTTTCACCTACCGCTTGGCACGGTACGAGATTGGGAGCAGGGCGCGCATCGCCCCGATAAGGCTGCGCAGGTGTTGTTGACGGTGATTGCACGGGACCCGGACGCGGTGGCGCGGGCGCTTGAAGGTTAGTTGGTGTTGTCGGCCCGGTTCATAGGGCGACGTTTCAGGGAATTACCGATCTAACCGTTTGAGCCCGCCGCGTTTTTTCCACGGCTGCCGCATCGTGGAAAATAAAATCGATCTCGTTGAGATCGGCTTCCGCGCAACCGATGATCTCGCTCGCTGACTTGAACCAAGCGAGGTCCGATATGGCGAAGATGCGAGCCGTCGATGCAGCCGTGCGAATTCTGGAGAGAGAGGGCATCTCGACCGCCTTCGGAGTTCCCGGAGCCGCGATCAATCCGCTGTACTCGGCGCTGAAGAAGCGCGGCTCGATCCACCATATCCTGGCACGACACGTCGAGGGCGCTTCGCATATGGCGGAGGGCTATACCCGCGCCAAGGCCGGCAATATCGGCGTCTGCATCGGAACCTCGGGGCCGGCGGGCACCGACATGATCACCGGGCTTTACTCCGCGATTGCCGATTCCATCCCGATCCTCTGCATCACCGGACAGGCGCCGCGGGCGCGGCTCTACAAGGAGGACTTCCAGGCGGTCGACATCGAGTCGATCGCAAAACCCGTGACCAAATGGGCGGTGACGGTGCGCGAGCCGGCGCTGGTGCCACGGGTGTTCAGCCAGGCGTTTCATGTGATGCGCTCAGGCAGGCCGGGGCCGGTGCTGATCGACATGCCGCTCGACGTGCAACTCGCCGAGATCGAATTCGACGACGAGACCTATGAGCCGCTGCCGGTCTACAAGCCCATTGCCACGCGCAAGCAGGTCGAGAAGGCGCTGGAGATGCTCAACGCCGCCGAACGGCCGCTGATCGTCGCGGGCGGCGGCATCATCAATGCCGACGCGTCGGACCTGCTGGTGGAATTCGCCGAGATCGCTAACGTGCCCGTGGTGCCGACGTTGATGGGGTGGGGCGCGATCCCCGACGATCACGTGCTGATGGCCGGTATGGTCGGGCTTCAGACCAGCCACCGCTACGGCAACGCCACCATGCTGGAATCCGACTTCGTGCTCGGCATCGGCAACCGCTGGGCCAATCGCCACACCGGCTCGGTCGAGACCTACACCAAGGGCCGCAAATTCGTACATGTCGACATCGAGCCGACGCAGATCGGGCGCGTGTTCAATCCCGATCTCGGCATCGTCTCGGACGCGAAGGCCGCGCTCGAGCTGTTTGTCACCGTCGCCAGGGAGTGGCGGCGGGCGGGCAGGCTCCGCGAGCGCCAGGCGTGGCCCGCTTCCTGCCGCGATCGCAAGAAGACCATGCTGCGCAAGAGTCATTTCGACAACGTGCCGATCAAGCCGCAGCGCGTCTACGAGGAGATGACCAAGGCTTTTGGTCGTGACACCTGCTACGTCACCGTGATCGGCCTGTCGCAGATCGCCGGCGCGCAATTCCTCGGCGTCTATCGCCCGCGCAACTGGATCAATGCGGGACAGGCCGGGCCGCTCGGCTGGACCTTGCCTGCCGCGCTCGGCGTGCGCGCGGCCTGTCCGGATCGCGACATCGTCGCACTGTCAGGCGACTACGACTTCCAGTTCCTGATCGAGGAGCTCGCGGTCGGGGCGCAGTTCAATTTGCCCTACATCCACGTCGTCGTGAACAATTCCTATCTCGGCCTGATCCGGCAGGCCCAGCGCGGCTTCGAGATGGACTATCACGTCCAGCTCTCCTTCGAGAACATCAACGCGCCCGAGATCGGCGTCTACGGCGTCGACCATGTCGCGGTCGCCGAAGGCCTCGGCTGCAAGGCGATCCGCGTCACCGATCCGAAGGACGCACAGGTCGCGTTCGCGATCGCGCGCGAACTGATGGCCAAGCACCGCGTGCCCGTGGTGGTCGAGTTCATCCTCGAACGCGTCACCAACATCGCCATGGGCACCGAGATCGACAACATCGTCGAGTTCGAGGAGGTGCTGGACCTGCCGCTCGATGAGGTCGGGACCGTCAGGCCCGGCGTGCTGCAGCCGGCGGAATAGGAAGAGCATCATGCCGAAATTCGCCGCGAACCTCACCATGCTGTTCAACGAGATGCCGTTCCTCGACCGCTTCGCAGCGGCGAAGGCGGCGGGCTTCTCCGGGGTCGAATATCTCTTCCCCTACGATTTCGACAAGGCGCAGCTGCGCGAGCAGCTCGAAGCCCATGGCCTGACGCAGGTGCTGCATAATCTGCCGGCCGGAAACTGGGCAAGCGGCGAGCGCGGCATCGCGATCCTGCCCGATCGCACCGCCGAGTTCCGTGACGGCGTGTTTCGCGCCATCGACTATGCTAGGGCGCTCGACTGCGAGCAGCTCAACTGCCTCGTGGGGATCGCGCCTGTCGATGCTGATCCGCGCGAGCTGAACGAGACGCTGGTCGGAAATCTGCGCTTTGCCGCCTCGACGCTGGCCCGCGAGAACATCAAGCTGCTGGTCGAGCCGATCAACACGATCGACATTCCCGGCTTCTTCCTCAACGGCACCGAGCAGGCGATGCAGCTGATCTCGGAGGTGCGGTCGAACAACCTCTTCCTCCAGTACGACATCTACCACATGCAGATCATGGAGGGCGATCTCGCCCGCACCATGCAGGAATATCTGCCGGAGATCGCCCATATCCAGCTTGCCGACAATCCCGGCCGGCACGAGCCGGGCACCGGAGAGATCAACTATCCCTTCCTGTTCCGCCATCTCGACGCGATCGGCTATCGCGGCTGGATCGGCTGCGAATACAAGCCGCGCACCACGACGCTGGAAGGCCTGTCGTGGCACGCCGCGCAGACGTTCGAGACGTAAGCGCGGCCACAACGACCGTGCGCCCTCTCTCCCGCGAGCGGGAGAGGTGCACCGAGCTCGCGGATGAATTTTGCTCCTCCAACTGTGAGACATCAGGCCATGATCGACATCGGCTTCATCGGACTTGGCACCATGGGACGGCCGATGGCCGGCCATCTCCTGGCGGCGGGCCATCGCGTGCTCCTGCATGACGTCGCCCCCGTTGCGCCGGAGCTGATCGCGGCCGGCGGCATTCCCTGCAAATCCGGCAAGGAGGTCGCGGAGGCGGCGGATGCGGTGATCATCATGGTGCCCGACACCCCGCATGTGGAGGCCGTGCTGTTCGGCCAGGACGGGGTCGCCAGCGGGATCTCCAAGGGCAAGATCGTGGTCGATATGAGCTCGATCTCGCCGCTGGCGACGAAGGAGTTCGCGAAGAAGATCGAGGCGCTCGGTGCCGACTATCTCGACGCGCCGGTGTCGGGCGGGGAGGTCGGGGCCAAGGCAGCGAGCCTCACCATCATGGTCGGCGGCCCGGAGCGGGCTTTCGTCACCATGAAGCCGATCTTCGACAAGCTGGGCAGAAACGTCACCCGCGTCGGCGGCAACGGCGACGGGCAGACCACGAAGGTCGCCAACCAGATCATCGTCGCGCTGACGATCGGGGCAGTGAGCGAGGCGCTGTTGTTTGCGTCGAAAGCCGGCGCCGATCCGGCGCTGGTGCGGCAGGCGCTGATGGGCGGCTTTGCCTCCTCACGGATTCTCGAAGTGCACGGCGAACGGATGGTGAAGCGCAATTTCGATCCCGGCTTCCGCATCGAGCTGCACCAGAAGGATCTCAATCTCGCGCTCGAAGGCGCGCGCTCGCTTGGCCTGTCGCTGCCGAGCACGGCGGTGGCGCAGCAATTGTTCTCGGCCTGCGCCGCCCATGGCGGCAAGGGCTGGGATCATTCGGCGATGGTGCGGGCGCTGGAACTGATGGCGGGCCACGAGATCGCCGCGGCTTGAACTGTTACGCCGTAACAGTCTCCAGATCTGGCGTCTCTTTCGCCGCAGGGAACTGGAACAACGGTCCGGCCCCGCGGTTGAAGGCGCATAGCAATCACTGGAGGCTCAAGAACATGAAGACCCGTTTTGCGATTACGTTGGCCGCCGCTTCGTTGCTGGTGTCGAGCGCGGCCTTTGCCCAGTCGACGACCGAACAAGGCGCCAGGGACGGCGCGCGTGCAGGTGGCGAAATCGGCGGACCGATCGGCGCAATGGTTGGCGGCACAGTCGGTGCAGCCGTTGGTGCCGGCCTGGAAATTCCGAACGCGGTGCTGGGCGGAATCCCGCGCAACGATTCCGTGGTGATCCAGGAGCGCGTCGTGGTCGGGGAGCCGTTGCCGCCGACCGTGGTGCTTCGTCCCGTGCCGAACTACACCGAGTACCGCTATGCCGTCGTGAACGACCGCCGCGTGATCGTCGAGCCGCGCACGCGCCGCGTCGTCAAGATCATCGACTGATCGGCGACAGTCCTATGGGTTGAAAGAATGGGCCCTGCGGAGCGTCACTCCGCGGGGCCTTCGCTTGTCGCGACGGGCCTTGCGCGAAAGCGCGTGAGCAGCCACTCGACCGCGGCCGCGAGCGCAAAGCCGATGCAGGCAGTGAGCGCGTCGACCATGAAATCCGCCAGCCGGGCGTGGCGGCCGGGTGCCCAAAATTGCATCAGCTCGAGCACGGCGATCAGGACCACGGCGGCCGCCGCGATCAGCAGGCGCCGGCGCCGATAGGCGAGGCCGAAGGCCAGCCCGACCAGGATGAATGCGAGTGCATGTTCGCCGTCTTGGCCGAGGTCGGAATGAGGACGTAGGCCGGGGGGACCGAGTGTGGCGAAAGTTACGGCGGCTGCGAGCAGCCAGGCAAATGAACGTACCAAAATGGACATTCGCTCCGCTTAGCACACATGGCAGCGGGCCGGTAACCTTCCGTCCATCAGATCGCCGTGTAGTTAATGACCAAACGTTAAAGTGGCTCGCGCACGCCGAGCCCGTGCATGAAGCGTTCCCGGATCTGCACGGGATCACGCCTCGTGGTTCCGACCCCGGGCTTGTCGTCGATCCGGACGGCGATCAGGTGTGGCTCGGCGGCGGACATCGCCGCGTCGAGCAGCCGCTCGAAATCCTCCTCGTCCGCCGCCCAGGCGCTGTTGGCAAGGCCGGAGCCGATGGCGATGGCCACGATGTCGGCGACGCCTGCCGCGGGTGTCGGCTGCGCGCCGGTGATCTGGTAGATGCCGTTGTCCATCACGACCATGACGAGGTTCTTCGGCTTCAATGTCGCGATGGTCGAGAGCGCGCCGAGCTGCATCAAGAGCGAGCCGTCGCCTTCGAGTGCGAAGACGCGCCGATCCGGCTGCGCCAGGGCCACGCCCAGCGCGATCGGGAAGGCGAGCCCCATGCTGCCCAGCATGTAGAAATTCTGCGGACGGTGGCCGGCGGCCCAGAGGTCGAAATTGGTGTTGCCGATGCCGCCGATCACGGCTTCCTCGCGCTCGAGCTTTGCGATCAGCCGCGAGGTCACGTCGAAGCGGCTCATGACCTTCGTGTTGCGCGTGTTCATGGTGGCGCTCACTTGTCGAAAACCTTGCCGCCGGTGAGCAGCGGGTTGAGGATCAGCGCCACCGGCGCCTGCGTGGTGACGGCCTGCTTGATCGAGCGGTCGGCGATGAATTCGAGTTCGTCGAGCCGGGTGATGGTGTGATGCTCGAGCGCCAATGAATCCAGCACCGGGCGCATGGTACGGCAGACCAGCGATTGCCCGTAATTGAACTCGCCGAGCGTGCCGCGTTCGGACACGAACATGATCAGGGGGATCTGGTAGGGCACCGCGAGCGAGGCCAGCACGTTGGCGAGCGTCGCAAAGCCGGAGGTCTGCATCAGCACCGCGCCGCGCCGGCCGCCCATCCAGGCGCCCGAAACGATCCCGACCGCCTCTTCTTCGCGCGCGGTGGCAAAGGTGATGAAGAACGGATCGGCGTGCAGGTTCTTGATCAACGGAGTCAGCACGCGGTCGGGCACGTAAGGGACGAGGCTGATCTCGTTTCGTTTCAGGGTTTGCAGGACGATGCCGTGCCAGCTCCCGTCGCTGGCCCCCTGTGCCGCCTGAGGAGGCGAAGTCTGCTGTTCCGCAATCGCCATGGCGATCTCCCTCGCGCCGCGCCTGCTTCTTGGTCTTTGCCATCGCCATTGCGTTGGCCGTCGCGGCAGTCTGCCGAACTTGACGGAGCGGGCGGGATTGTCAACATGTCCGGGCCGGCACCGTGATCTGCGCCAGACCGCCTGCCGTGGCCGGCACCGCCGTGTCATAAGCGGCGACGATTGGAAAATGGGGGGAGGCAGGGACGGGCGCATCGCGCTGACCTTGCGCAGTCCTTTGAGAGAGCCGGAAGGGTCCTGATGTCCGTCAACAACAAGCGTGTCTTCTACGTCAAATACCTGGCCAATCCGATCTATGTCGACATCCTGAAGGCACGGTCCGACGTCCGGCTCGACCGCATCGAGAACGAGAGTCCCGAAGACTTTTACGCGCCGATCCTGAGCGCGGCGCATGTCTACCAGATCGGCGCCGCCCGCGACGAGCTCGCCCCGCATTTCCATGTCGATGCCGCCTTCCTGAAGCGCACCCCGAACCTGCTGCTCGTCTCCAGCAACGGCGCGGGCTTCGATCCGGTCGATGTCGAGGCCTGCACCGATGCGGGGGTGCTGGTCGTCAATCAGTCCGGCGGCAATGCCCATTCGGTCGCCGAGCACGCGCTGGCGATGATGCTGACGCTGTCCAAACGCATCATCCAGTCGGATCGCCGCCTGCGCCGCGAGCGCGACGTCAACCGCAACGAGCTCGTCGGCAACGAGGTCGAGCACAAGACCGTAGGCATCATCGGCCTCGGCAATGTCGGCCGCCGCATCGCCGCACTTTGCAAGGGCCTGCTCGGCATGAAGGTGCTGGCCTACGACCCCTATCTCTCGGCCGAGGTGATGGCCGAGCGGGGTGGGGAAAAAGTCGAGCTCGACGAGCTATTGCGCCGCGCCGATTTCGTCTCGATTTCCTGTCCGCTCGACAAGGGCAGCCGCAACATGATCAGTACGCGCGAGTTTGCGCTGATGCAGCCGCATGCCTACTTCATCACCACGGCGCGCGGCTTCATCCACGACGAGGATGCGCTGCTCCAGGCGCTGCGCGACAAGCGCATCGCCGGTGCCGGTCTCGACGTCTGGTCCAAGGAGCCCCCGCCGCCGGAGCATCCGCTGCTCCAGTTCGATAACGTGCTGGCAAGCCCCCATACCGCGGGCGTGACGGTCGAGGCGCGCCGGAACATGGGCCGGATCGCGGCCGAGCAGGTGCTGGACACGGTCGACGGCAAGCGCCCGCCGCGCATCATCAATCCCGAGGTCTGGCCGCGCTATGCGGAGCGCTTCAAGCAGGCTTTCGGCGTGACGCCGGGATAGGGACAGCCACATTGCCGTTCCGGGAGGCAGCGCGGCGGGGACTCGCCGCCCGACATTGATCCGCGTCAAAATCTCCTTTTCCGGCCCGGCCTAAATGGGACTAGAGTGTGCTGTCGGGGCAGCAGGGAGGTCCCATGTCAACCTATGTCGTCAAGTTCATGAAGAACGTGCTCGGTGAGTACGGCCGGCAGAGCGAGGTTTGCCAGGGCACGCTGGAGATCGACGCCGCCGACGAGAACGAGGCCAGGGAGCAGGCGAAAGCGAAATTCTGCAAGGATCAGGCACTGCATCACTGGTCGCTGCATGCCGACCGCATCCATGTGAAGCCGGCCGACTTTCCGTCGTAAGGCTCGCTGCCTCCGGCGCGGCTCAGGCATGATCCGGAAAACTGCGCAGCGGTTTTCCGGAAGATCATGCTTAAGCAACAACTAGAGCGCGATGACGATTTATCCCGATCGTATCGCGTTTTAGCGTTTCGCCTCGCCGAACACCACCATCGGCACCGCGCGGTTGACGATCTCGCGCAGCGCGAAGCTCGATTGCACGCGCGCAACGCGCGGCAACCGGGACAGCTCGGTCCGGTGAATGCGCTCGAAATCCTGGATGTCGCGGGCCAGCACGATGAGGATGTAATCGTCGGTGCCCGACATCAGGAAGCAGCGCACGACGGAGGGGCATTTCACCACCTCTGCCTCGAAGGCCTTCAGCGCATCGTCGCTCTGGCTCTCCAGCGCGATGCGAACCAGCACAGTCGTGGTGAGGCCGAACTGGCCGAGGTCGAGCGTGGCCTGGTAGGCCTGGATGTAGCCGTCGTCCTCGAGAGTCTTCTGTCGCCGTGCGAGCGCCGTGCTCGACAGGCCGATCTTGCTGGCAAGCTCGGCATGGCTGGCGCGCGCATTGGTCGTGAGTTCCGCGAGGATCGCGAGGTCTTTCCGGTCGAGGGCCAAGGTTTCGTTTCCAGCGTGAAAGAGCATTTCGGCGCCGGAAACCGGCGCGGACGCGTGGAAACTAGCGGATATTTGCACGAAACCAAACCGGCCCCATCGCTACGATGATGATCGGAATCGATCCGTTGGCGAAGGAGCTCAAGATGCGCGTCGGTGTTCCCAAGGAGATCAAGGCGCAGGAATATCGCGTCGGGCTCACCCCGGGCGCGGTCCGTGAATATGTCGCGGCCGGTCATCAGGTCGCGGTCGAGACCGGGGCCGGCGCCGGCATCGGCGCATCCGACGAGGTGTATCGGCGGGCAGGGGCCGATATCGCCGACAGCGCCCGCGACGTCTTAGCCAAGTCCGAGATGATCGTGAAGGTGAAGGAGCCGCAGAAAAGCGAGTGGGCCCAGCTCCGGGAAGGCCAGATTCTGTTTACTTATCTTCATCTTGCGCCGGATCCGGAGCAGGCCAAGGGCCTGCTTGCCTCGGGCTGCACTGCGATCGCCTATGAAACCGTCACGGACGCGAGCGGTCACCTCCCGCTGCTTGCGCCGATGAGCGAAGTCGCCGGCCGCCTCGCCATCGAGGCCGCCGGCGCCGCGCTCAAGCGATCGGCCGGCGGCCGCGGCCTGCTGCTCGGCGGCGTGCCCGGCGTGCAGCCGGCGCGCGTCGTCGTGCTCGGCGGCGGTGTGGTTGGCACGCAGGCGGCGCGCATGGCCGCGGGTCTCGGCGCCGAAGTCACCGTGATCGACCGCTCGATCCCGCGCTTGCGCGAACTCGACGATCTCTTTGCCGGACGCGTGCGCACCCGCTTCTCGACCATCGAGTCGGTCGAGGAGGAGGTGTTCGCCGCCGACGTCGTGATCGGCGCGGTGCTGGTGCCGGGCGCCAGCGCGCCGAAGCTGGTCACACGCGCGATGCTGACATCGATGCGGCCCGGCGCCGTGCTGGTCGATGTCGCAATCGACCAGGGCGGCTGCTTCGAGACGTCGCATCCGACCACCCATAGCGATCCGACCTATGAGGTGGACGGCGTCGTGCACTATTGCGTCGCCAACATGCCGGGCGCAGTGCCGGTGACGTCGAGCCAGGCCCTGAACAACGCGACGTTGCCGTTCGGCCTGATGCTGGCCGATAAGGGTTTTGCCGTGGTGCTGGAGAACCCGCATCTGCGCAACGGCCTGAACGTGCATCGCGGGCGGATCACCAACAAGGCGGTGGCGGAAAGCCTCGGGCTGGATTTCGCTCCGGTGGAGAGCGGGCTGGCGGCGTAGAGAACAATTGCGGCCTTACCCTGTCGTCAGCCTGTACTGCCGCAGATCCGGATCGTGGGTCATGCGCCAATAATCGACGAACCGCCATGGCATTGCCGAGAACACGCGGCCGCTCGCATTGCGGTAATAGGTGCTCATGCCCGGATGCGTCCAGATCATCGCCTCGTGCTCGGCGTCGACCTTGCGGACATAATCGTCGAGCACGTCCTGGCGGACGTCGATCGCAGCGACGTCCTGCTCGATCATGTCGACCAGGCAGGCCGAGATGTAGCGGCTCTGGCACTCCGACTGGAAGATCACGCTGCCGCCATGGGCGGGGCCGGAATTGGGGCCGAGCATGCAGAAGAAGTTCGGAAAGCCGGGCACGGTGAGGCCGAGGAAAGCGGTCGGATTGTCGTTGGCCCAGGCCTGCCGCAAATCCTTGCCGTCGCGGCCGCTGATGTTGAGACGGGCCGCCATTTCCGTCACTTTGAAGCCGGTCGCTACCACGATGATGTCGGCGGGACGGTGCTTGCCGTCTGCGGTGACGATGCCCGTCTCGTCGAAACGATCGATCGCATCGGTGACCAGCTCGACATCGTCCCGCCGCAAGGTCTTGAACCAATTGTTGTCGAGCAGGATGCGCTTGCCGTAGGGCGGATAGGTCGGCACGCATTTCTCGATCAGGTCGGGCCGGCCCTGTAGCTCCGACATGATGAAGTCCGTCAGTTCCTGGCGGTGCCGGTCGTTGCCTTTGTTGACGGCGCGCTCGGGATGCGGCCATGCCGGATCCTTGCGCAGGAAAGGCAACAGGCCGTCGCCGTAGCGCCAGAACATGTTGAAGCGGTACCACTGCACATAGAACGGCAGATGCGCCAGCAGCCAGCGTGCGCCCTCGCTGATCGGATCGGCATAGCCCTTCACCGGCCGCGCCCATTGCGCGCTGCGCTGGTAGACCGTGACCGAGGCGACGCGGCCTGCGATCGACGGCACCAGCTGCATCGACGTCGCACCGGTGCCGATCACGGCGACATGCTTGCCGTCAAGCTTGATCTCATCTGACCACAGCGCCGAGTGCAGGATCGTCCCCCTGAAGTCCTCTTCGCCCTTGAAGCGGGCGCGGGAGGGGTCATTGAGCTGGCCGATCGCGCTGACCAGCGCGGTGGATTCGAACGCCTCTTCGCCGTCCTTGGTTCTCAGCGTCGAGATCCAGCGCCGCTTGCCTTCGTCCCAGCGCGACGAGGTCAGCTCGGTGTTGACGCGCAGATGCTTGCGGATGCCGTATTCGTCCGCGACCTTCTGGAGGTAGCCAAGCAATTCCTCGCGCTGGCAGAAGTAGCGGGTCCATGCATTGCCGGAGCCGAACGAGTAGGAATAGGAATGGTTCGGTGTGTCGACGCCGCAGCCGGGATAGCGGTTGATCCACCAGGTGCCGCCAAGCTCGGCGTTCTTCTCGACGATGGTGTAGGGGATGCCGAGATGGCCGAGTGCGACGCCAAGCGCAATGGCGCAGACGCCGGCGCCGACAATCAGCACATGCTGCCCGGCGAGCTTGTCGCTCGAGGGCTGCTTGCTCCAGCGCGCCTCGCGTGAGACAAATCCCATCTCCTCGCGCATCAGGGGAGCGTATTCTGGCGCGACGTTCTCGCCGAGACAGGCGCGCATCATCCTCAGCAGCAGCTCCTCGCCGGGATCGGCGATGACTGGCTTGGGCCTGCCATTTGCGAACAGCTCGACCACCGCGGCGCGGATTTCGTCCTGGATCTCCGGCGGCACGCCGGCCTCGGGGTCGGGGATGAGGCGGATATCGCGTTTGGGCAGGTACGGCGGGGCGAGCCATTTATCTTCGCCGGTCATGTGCACCAGCACCATCAGCAGGCAGCGGATGTCGCCTTCTGCGATGGTCGAAGCAAGGTCGAGCCTGTGCGGAGAGTCGATGTTCATGGCGTGTCCTGGTCTTCGGATGGACTGAAGAGGCCGCGCGTCATCAGCTTGCGATAGGCGGATATGACGTGGTCGGGAACCGCGGTGACGCCGCCGGCCGAATAGGAGTAGCGGCGGCTGAGATAGCCGCGTGCGCCCATCAGCATGTGGACGATCGCCTCGAATTCTTCATCGCTGTAATGCTCGATCGCGCCGGCAAGACGGGCCCGTCGCAGGATGCGGACATAGGCGACCGAGATGTTGTCGAGATGCTTCTGATAGCCGATCGGCGCGAAGAACTCGGCCTCGTTGAGGATGCGCAGGAATTCCGGCACCTCGCGGATGAAATCGAAGAAGGCGGCAAAGCGCTCGATCTCCTGCCGCGCCGCGTGCGCGTTGCCGGTGCGGGCGCGGATGAACTGGACCATGTCGAGGCCGATCTTCGGCAGCAACTGGTCGAGCAGCTCCTGTCGGTTCCCGAAATGATTGTAGAAGGTGCCTTGCGCGACGCCGGCTTGTTCCGTGATACGGGCGACGGAGGCCTCGGCATAACCGTGCTTGCCGACGACCTTGGTGGCGGCGTCAAAGATCTTCTGCTTGGTCCAGGCGTTGCGCTCGACGCGGTTGAGCCTTGTCACCTTGGCATTGGCTTGCGTCATTCAGACGTCTCCAGCTCGGCGCGCAGCACGCGCTTGAGAACCTTTCCAGATGGGTTGCGCGGCAGGCTGTCGCGGAAGATCAGCTGTTTGGGCACTTTGAAGCTCGCCAGCCGAGTACGGCAGTGCGCGGTGAGGGCAGGGAGCTCGAGGCGCGCCCCTTCGGCGAGCACGACGACAGCGACGGGGCGCTCGCCCCAGCGGGCGTCGGAGAGGCCAATCACCGCGACTTCGCGCACCTCAGGCAGATCGTAGATGACGCGTTCGACCTCGGAGGAGGCGATGTTCTCGCCGCCCGAGATGATCATGTCCTTCTTGCGGTCGGTCAGGTACAGGAAGCCCTCGTCGTCGAGATAGCCGACATCGCCGCTGCGGAACCAGTCGCCGAAGAAGGCGGACGCCGTCTTCTCGGGATCCTTCCAGTAGCCGCGCGTGATCTTGGGTCCCCGCAGGCAGATCTCGCCATCGACGTTCGGCGGCAAGGTATTGCCGTTCTCGTCGCGAATCTCGATTTCGACATGAGCGATGGCTCGCCCGGTCGAGCCGATCTTCTCGATCTCGCGGCCCGTTTCCATGATGGTGTCGCCGCCGACGGTCTCGGTCAGGCCGTAGGCATCGATGTAGCGCGCATTGCGGAAATATTCGGAGAAGGCGCGGATCCGCACTTCCGGCGTCTTCTCGCCGCCGCCGATCGCCCATTGCAGGCTGGAGACATCATAACGGTCCCGCGTCGGGCAGGTGAGCATCGCCGTGGTCATCACGGGGGCGAACCAGGCGGCGGTGAGCTTGTCCTCTGCGATCGCCGCAAGCGCCGTCTCCGGCTCGAAGCTGCGCTCGATATGCATGAAGCCGCCATGCCAGAGCACGGCAATGCCGGGCAAATCGAGCGCGCCGACGTGATAGAGCGGACCGACAACGAGCAGGCGCGTCTCGGCACTGAGGCCTAGTGCGACAGTCTGGTCGGCCGACTTCCAGTAGAAATTATCGTAAGTGAGCATCACCCCCTTGGGGCGATCGGTCGTGCCGGAGGTGTACATCAGCCGCATCAGGTCCGATGGCCGACGGACGTGCATCGGTGCGGGCGGGGTGTCGCCAGCCAGATGCGTGATGCTCTGCTGCGCGATCTCGTTCAGCACGACCGTCTTGGCGCCTGCTGCATTCGCGGCCAATTCCTCGTCGACGATCAGAAGCCGCGCGCCGGAATTGCCGGCGATGTAGCCGACCTCGTCGCGGGAAAGACGGAAATTGATCGGCAGGAACACCGCGCCGAAATGGCTGGTCGCAAACACAAGCTCCAGGAATGCCGCGCTGTTCTTCATCAGCACGGCGACGACATCGCCCGCGCCAACGCCCTGTGTCGCCAACCAGCCGGCGGCCTTGCGGACCCGGGCGTCGAAGGCCGCGTAGGAGATCTCCTCGCCACGATATTTCAGCGCAGGTCGGTCGGGCGCGCGGCGGGCATGAAAGGCGATGAAGCTTGACAGGTTGATCATTGCGCTTGTTTTGAGCCGGTTGGCGGCCTCATTTCCTCCCTCGATGAATTCTGACTCGTAATTCATCTTTGGCTTGACGTCACCCCCCACCCTCTGAAATCCTCGGAAATACGGAGACGACACGATCTCCGACAGGGACAGGAACGCCGACCCGCAAGAGGGAGGGGAAAATGAAGAGAACCCGCACGCCGGGCATCAGCCGCCGTTCAACATTGGCGCTGATGGGCGCCGGTGCGATGACTTTCGCCGCGCCGTGGGTGGCACGTGCCCAAGCCAAGACCGTCAAGATCGGAATGCCGACGATCCTGTCGGGCCGCGTGGCGCAGCTCGGCACGTCCTCGCGCAATGCGGTGATGCTCGAGGTGGAGAAGGTCAATGCTGCCGGCGGCCTCGCCGGCCGTCAAATCGAGATGGTGATCCGCGACTCCAAGGGCCAGCCGCAGGAAGCCGCGCGCGTCGCACGCGAGCTCGTCAACACCGACGGCTGCGAGCTGCTGCTCGACGGTGAGGCGTCGTCCGGATCGTTCGCGGTGCACGAGGTCGCACGCGATCTCGGCGTGCTCTGCATCCACACTTGCTCGGAAGCATCCTCGCTCACGGCCGATCCGAAGCAGCACATCCCCAACGCGTTCCGTTGCGTGCGTCAGGGCATCCACGATTCCATCGTCGGCGGCAGCTACGCCGCTGGAATCGCGAAGACCAAGGGCTTGAAGAAATGGGCGACCTGCTCGCCCGACTATGCCTATGGCCGCGACACCACCGGCGAGTTCACGCTGTACCTGAAGCGCTTCGCTCCCGATGTCGAGGTCATCAGCGAGTCCTGGCCAAAGCTGTTCCAGCCCGACTACACCGAGGTGGTGACGAAGATCCTGCAAGCCAAGCCGCAGGCGCTGTATTCCTGCCTGTGGGGCGGCGATCTCACCTCCTACATCGACCAGGCCAACATCTACGCGATGTTCAGCCAGATGGAGGTGTTCGCGGTCAACATGGCCGACTACACCGCACTCACGGTGGTGAAGAACCTGCCGAAGGGCATTCACTCCGGCAATCGCTACATCAAGACGTTCCCGACCACGCCGGAGAACGCCGCCTGGGGCGATGCCTACAAGGCCAAGTACAACGAATATCCGACCAACTGGTCGTGGCAGAACGCGACCGCGGTGATGTTCCTGGCCGAAGCCGCCAAGAAGGCGAACTCGGCCGACGGCAAGAAGATCGCGGAGGTGCTGAAGGGCCTCACCATCAAGTGCCCGTTCGGTGCCGACGGGACCGTGACGATGCGCGGCGACGACCACACCTTGGTCGGCTACGCCATCGGCTGGGGTACCACGATCCCGCAGGAGCCTTATGTGCCCGAGGTCAAGGCCGGCGACTGGAAGACCATCTTCGAGCTCGAGGCGGAGTGGAAGAAGAGCAAGGGCTACACCTGATGTGATGCGCGGCGGAGGCGGGCGACCGCCTCAGCCGCTTTCGTTTGGTCCTCCGCGCCGTCCCAGGCGCGCGACAATGAAAGTGCTTCCGTGGATCTCGATGCCCTTGCCGGCTGCCTTGCCAGCTCCGCCTGCCTGGTGACGCAGACCACCAGCGGCCTCATTATCGGCATGCTGCTGTTCCTGGTCGCGGTCGGACTGACCCTGATCTTCGGCGTCCTGAAGGTGGTCAATTTCAGCCACGGCGCCTTCTATATGTTCGGCGCCTATTTCGCGATGACCGCCTATCAGCTCACCGGCAGTTTTGCACTTGCGATGCTGGCGGGGGCGGCCGGTACCGCGGCTCTCGGCCTGATCTTCGAGCGCGTCTTCATGAGCCGCGTTTATGGCGCGGACGTCTTGATGCAGCTGCTGGTCTGCTATGCCTTCGTGCTGATCTTCGACGATGTGGTACGCATCATCTGGGGACCCGAATTCAAGTCGATGGGCATGCCCGCCGCATTCCAGGTGATGCCGCTGTTCATCGCCGGCGGCGTGGTGCCGCCCTATTATCTGCTGCTGATTGGTGTCGCGCTCGTCGCCGCGATCGTGCTCGGCCTCGGGCTCGCGCGCAGCCGCATCGGCAAGGTGATCCGCGCCGCCGCGCATAATCCGGGCATGGTCTCCGCGCTCGGCATCAATACCGGCCTGATCTATGGCGGCGTATTCGCGCTCGGCGGCATGCTGGCGGGCCTTGCGGGCGCGCTGGCCGCGCCAGTGCGCTCACTGACCCCCGGCATGGGATTCTCGGTGCTGATCGAATCCTTCATCGTCACCGTGATCGGCGGCATGGGCTCGATCCTGGGCGCGCTGATCGGCGCGCTGTTGCTCGGCCTCATCAGGTCGTTCGGCTCGCTCGGCTTTCCCCTGTTCACCGAGGGCCTGATGTATCTGTTCATGGTGATCGTACTGGTCTCGAAACCCACCGGCCTGTTCGGCAAGGAGGCGGCATGACCGAGCTCGAGGCCGGACGCGCCGAGAGTTCGGTGCCCGTACGCGGCGGCGTCGCGCTTGGGCGCTATCGCGACATCCTGATCGCGCTGATCGCCTTCGCGGTGCTGGCAAGCCTTCCGCTGGTCACGGGCAGCAAGGCGCTGCTTGATTTCGTCATCCGCTGCTCGGCTTACGGCCTGTTCGCGACTTCGCTCAATCTCTTGGTCGGCTACACCGGATTAACCTCGTTCGGTCATGGCATGTTCTTCGGCCTTGGCGCCTACGGCTTCGGCCTGATCATGCAGAAGATCGCCGTGCCCATTCCGGTCGCCTTCATCGCGACGCTAGCGATCACCGCAATGGTTGCCGCGATCATCGGCGCGATTTGCGTGCGGCTGAAGGAGATCTATTTCGCCTTCGTCACGCTCGCCTTCCAGATGCTGATCCACTCGACCATATTGTCCTGGGCTTCGTTCACTGGCGGCGATCAGGGCCTGCGCGGCGGCATTCCTCGGCCGGTTTTCCTCGGCGTGGATCTGTCCAATCATGTTCATCTCTATGTCACGAGCTGCGCGCTGCTCATCCTCGGCCTGCTTGCGATGCGCCAGATCGCGCAATCGCCGTTCGGCTACACGCTGCGTATGATCCGCGACAACGCCGCGCGCGCGAGTTTCCTCGGCATCGACGTCTGGCGCGCCAAGCTCACCGTGTTCGTGCTGGCCGCACTGTTCGCCGCGATGGGCGGCATGGTGATGGCGCTGTTCGTCTCCGGCGCCTATCCGGAATTCGCCTATTGGACGATCTCGGGGGAGGGCATCTTCATCAATATGCTCGGCGGCGTCTCGACGTTCCTCGGTCCGATGGTCGGCACCGTGTTGCTGCTCCTGCTCAACGACACCGTGACGCGGTTCACCGAGTATCACGGCATCGTGCTCGGCGTGGTTATCCTGTTCTTCGCGCTGGGCCTGCGCAAAGGCCTGCTCGATTTCGTCGCCGAATGGCTTTGGGATCGGCGCGATGCAGGCAAGGGGCGCTAGCCATGCTCGAGATCCGCAACCTCGCAAAATCCTTCGGTGGCGTGAAGGCGACGAACGACGTCTCGCTCGATTTCCCCGACGGCTCGCTCACGGCGGTGATCGGCCCGAACGGCGCCGGCAAGAGTACCTTCTTCAACCTGATCACCGGCGCCTTGAAGCCGGATTCCGGCCAGGTTTTGCTCGACGGCGTCGAACTTGCCGGCCGTTCACCGCCCGAGATCGTGCGGCACGGCATCGGCCGCGCCTTCCAGGTCGCGAGCATCTTCAAGTCGCTGACGGTAGAGGAAACCATGCTCGCCGCCGTCAGTGCCGACCAGCGCACTTCCGTGGTGCTGCACAAGCGCTTTCCCTTGCCTGAGACGCGAGACCGTGCCGAGCATGTGATGGAGCTGCTGGGGTTGGCGAGCAAGCGTCATCGCACGGCGGCGACGCTGTCGCATGGCGATCAGAAGCTGCTTGATATCGCGCTGGCGCTCGTGCTCGAGCCAAAGGTGCTTCTGCTCGACGAGCCGACTGCCGGCATGGGGCCGGAAGAGCGCTGGCGCATGATCGACAAGGTGCGCGAGCTCTGGGAGAGCCAGAAGATCACGGTCGTCTTCATCGAGCACGACATGGACATCGTGTTCAAGATCGCCCCAAAAATTGTCGTGCTCTGCTACGGCCGCATCCTGGCGACCGGCACGCCTGACGAGATCCGCAACAACAGCGCCGTGATCGACGCTTATCTCGGCACCGAGCACGCGGGAGCGGCTGCATGAGTGCCGTCGTCATCGAAGTCGCCGATCTCGACGTCTATTATGGCACCAGCCAGATCCTGTTCGGCGTTGGCCTCTCGGTGCGGCAGGGTGAGACCATGGCGCTGCTCGGCCGCAACGGCGCTGGCAAATCCACCACCATGAAAGCGATCATGGGTCTTGCACCGCCGCGGCGAGGCCGAGTGAGCCTGCGCGGCGCGGTGATTTCCGGCCGGAGGCCGCACTATATCGCGCGCGCCGGCCTCGGCTTCGTGCCGGAGGATCGGCAGATCTTTCCGGAGCACAGTGTCGAGGACAATCTCGTCATCGGTCGCAAGAAGGGGCCGGAAGGCCAGGACGAATGGCCGATCAAGCGCATCTACAACGTCTTCCCGCTGCTGGAGCCGCTGCGCCATCGCATCGCCGGACGCCTGTCGGGCGGCGAGCAGCAGATGCTGGCGATCGCACGCACGCTAATGGGAAACCCGGCGCTGTTGCTGTTGGACGAGCCGAGCGAGGGGCTCGCGCCGATTATCGTGCAGCGGATCGGCGAGCTGTTGCGTCAGCTGCGAAGCATCGGATCGACCGTGTTGATCGCCGAGCAGAACATGCATTTTTGCCTCGGCCTTGCGAGCCACGCCACGGTCATCGACAAGGGGCAGATCGTCTATGCCGCCGGAATCGACGAGCTGAAGGCCAACGATGCCATCCGGCGGCGTTATCTGGCCCTGTAAGTCGCGCGCCGGTGCCTAAGTAGGCCGGGAGAAGAAAACCATTGTCCGGAGCCTGCTTGACGGAAGGAGTTTTTCCCCTGCGCGACAAAAACGCCATTCGCTTCCATTGCCGTTTGGACGGGAAACGACGACATTCCCACCAGGAATTGATGGATCGGCAGCTATGGAACGCACTGGATTTGAGCCCTTCGGCGAGCAGCTGGTGTCCGCGACGGACACTCAGCCGCGGTCGCGTGCGTCAAAGATGCTGTTGCGGGTCGGCACTGGTCTGTTCTGGTCGCTGGTCGCCGGCATCGTGCTGGCGCGTGCGGCTTTCTTCGAGCCGGGCATCTATGACGGCTTCAGCCGGGTCGCCTCGCTGGCCAAGAGCTTGATCTTCTGACTCAGACCATTCCGGTCTGAGGACAGGACTTCCCTCGGCCCTGATATGTCGAAAACTTATTCCCCATCGAGCTGACGCTGCGTATAAATATTTCTCCTCGGGGAGAGATTTGTGTCGCAGAATCAAGCATCCAGTCCGGCCGATGCCAAGCCGGCCACCGCCGCAAGCCGTATCGCGGCGCTGATCCCGGGTATCCTCCTCTGCGTCGCTGTCGCCGGTGTCTCGGCCCTGCTGGAGCGGGCGGAACTGGGCTTTTTCGAGCATCCCTATGTCGAAGCGCTGGTGATGGCGATTCTGCTCGGCATGGCCCTTCGCAGCTTCTGGAAGCCTGCGCCGCGCTGGCAGGCCGGCATCGCCTTCAGCGCCAAACAGCTGCTCGAAGTCGCGGTGATGCTGCTGGGCGCCTCCATCAGCTTCGCCGCCATCGCCGCCTCCGGCATCGCGCTGCTGGCCTCGATCGCCGCGGTCGTCGTGGTCGCGCTCTGCGCCACCTTCGGCCTCAGCCGGCTGCTCGGCCTGTCGACGCGGCTGTCGATCCTGATCGCCTGCGGCAACTCGATTTGCGGCAATTCGGCGATCGCGGCGGTGGCGCCGATCATCGGTGCCAACAACGACGAGATCGCGTCCTCGATCTCCTTCACCGCCATCCTCGGCGTGATGATGGTACTCGGACTTCCGCTGCTGATCCCGCTGCTGCAATTGTCGGCGACGCAATACGGTATCCTCGCGGGCCTCACCGTCTATGCGGTGCCGCAGGTGCTGGCGGCGACGGTCCCGGCCGGCCTCGTCTCGACGCAGATCGGCACGCTGGTGAAGCTGATGCGCGTCTTGATGCTCGGACCGGTGGTCGTCGGCCTGTCGCTGGTCGCCTCGCGCTGGCAGAACGACGCCAAGAAGACCAACGTCGGCTTCTTCCGCCTGGTCCCCTGGTTCATCCTCGGCTTCCTCGCGCTCGCGACGCTGCGCTCCCTCGAGATCGTTCCGCCCACTGTGGTCGGCCCGGTGACGAAGATCACGGGCTTTCTCACCGTGGTGTCGATGGCCGCGCTCGGTCTCGGCGTCGACGTGCGCGTGCTCGCCAATGTCGGGGGACGGGTGACCGCAGCCGTGACGCTGTCGCTGCTGCTGCTGCTCGGCATCAGCATCGCGCTGGTGCATTGGTTCAAATGATCAGGGCAGAACTGCCGTAGGGTGGGCAAAGGCGCGAAGCGCCGTGCCCACGATCTCTCCAGTATGGCGACAGGTGGGGGCGCGCTTCCGCCTTCGCTCTTCGAGCTACGGCGGACAAGTCGCTTTGTCCCCCCTACGGGCTCGTCATCGCGGCAAGCACGACTGCTGAATCAGATCACATCCGCCAGGGAGTGCCCATGCAGCTCGATGCTCAGCCCCTGCATGCCCATGTCGCTGATCTCGCCGCCCATGGCCTTCAGGCTCTCTTCGCGGATCAGCGACATCAGCCCGCGGCGTAGCGCCAGGAACTCCGACGACATCATCATCGCCTGCTGCCGCGGCCGCTCCAGCGGAATCGGGATCTCCGCCTTGATCGAGCCGGGGCGCGCGGTCATGCAATAGACGCGATCGGACAGGAAGATCGCCTCGTCGATGTCGTGGGTGACGAACAGCACCGAGATCTTG
The DNA here is from genome assembly GCF_024585125.1 of Bradyrhizobium sp. WBOS08. Lineage (NCBI taxonomy): Bacteria > Pseudomonadati > Pseudomonadota > Alphaproteobacteria > Hyphomicrobiales > Nitrobacteraceae > Bradyrhizobium > Bradyrhizobium sp. WBOS08. The sequence goes on from NZ_CP028988.1 coordinate 4,945,765, forward strand.
AGCCGCTGCCACATATTGGTGAGGATCTGCTGCATGATGACGCGGGTCTGCGCGTCGAGTGCACCGAACGGCTCGTCCAGCAGCAGCACCTTCGGTCCCGTCGCCAGCGCGCGGACGATGCCGACGCGCTGCTTCATGCCGCCAGAGAGTTTTTCGGGATAGTGCTTCTCGAAGGCTTCAAGCCCGGCAAGGCCGAGCAGCGTACGCGCCGCGCGCTCGCGCTGCGAGCGCGGCATGCCGCGCATCTTCAGGCCGAACTCGACGTTCTCACGCACCGTCTTCCAGGGAAACAACGAATATTGCTGGAACACCATGCCGCGCTCGGCGCTGGGACCGCTGACCTTCTCGCCGTCAACGGTGACGATCCCGGTGGTGGGCTTGAGGAAGCCGGCGACCGCGTTGAGCAGGGTCGACTTTCCGCAGCCGGAGGGGCCGACGATCGAGACGAACTCGCCGGGCTTTACGTGGATCTGCGTATCGGTGACGGCCTGCACCGGTCCCTCGATGGTCTCGTAGGCGAGGGAGAAGTTCTTGACCTCGACATGGCCCTTCGGCGTGCCCGCAATCATCTCGCTCATGTCGACCTCCATGGCATCACCAATTTTCCGGCGCCTCTGATCAGGACGCTCGATCCGAGCCCGAGCACGCCGATTGCGATCATGCCGAGCGCGATGTCGGCGTACTGGACCAGCGAATAGGCCTCCCAGGTGAAGTAGCCGATGCCGTATTGACCCGAGATCATCTCGGCGGCGATCAGCGATACCCAGGCGACGCCCATGCCGACCGTGAGGCCGGTGAAGATGTGCGGCAACGAGGCCGGGAAATACACCTCGCGGAAGATCGAGCGCTCGCGGGCGCCGAGACATTGCGCGGCACGCACCAGCACGGGATCGACCAGCGACATGCCGTGCAGCGTGTTGACCAGGATCGGGAAGAACGAGCCGAGGAAGGTGATGAAGACGATGCTCTGCTCGTTGGTCGGCCACAGCATGATCGCCATCGGCACCCAGGCGATCGCCGGGATCGGCCGCAGCACTTCCGCGACCGGGAAGATGATCTCGTGCACCAGCTTGAAGCGGCCCATGATCAGCCCGATCGGGACGCCGACGATGGCGGCGAGCGAGAAACCGATGAAGATGCGCCGGCAGCTCAGCACGATGTGCATCAGGAATTTGGGATCGTGGATCGCCGTGTTGAAGCTTGCATAGACTGCGAGCGGCGAGGGCACGTTGGTGAAGCGCACGAAGAACACGACGCGATAGGTGGTCAGCAGATGCCAGACCAGCAGGAGCGCGAGCAGCGAAATCACGCCGATTGCGGTCGCGCGCAGCCCAGCCCGATTGAGCCGGTACCAGCGCAGCGCGAGTGTGCCGAAGGTAGGCGGCGCCGCAGGCTGGGCGCTGACGGCGGGCGCTGGTCCCGCCTCTGCAATGGCTGTTGCCGGCATGCTGTCCTCGGGATGTCTGAGGAGGGCGGGACTGCTCACGTCTTGCCTCCGCCGACGGCGGCCTTCACCGCGTCGTCGAAGCCGAGCACCTTGCCGCCGACCTTGGCGGCATAGGCTTCGGCGTCCTTCTTGAGCAGGAACGGGGCGACCTCGCCGTTGCCGACCGCAAAGAAGGCTTGGTCGGCGAACAGCTTGATGCCGCGCGTCGTGTCGAAGACATAGGCGACGTTGATCTTCTTGCCCTTGGCCTTGTAGTCGGCGTACGCACCGAGGGTGCAGGCGGCGGACGAGAAGGGCAAGATGCCGGCATCATCCACCCAGACCTCGCCGGCCTTGCGCGGATCGGCGATCGGCTTCTTGCAGAAGGCATCTTCGCCGGAGATCTCGTAGTTCTTCGTGCTGGCCAATTGTGCGTCGTAGTCGAGCTTCATCTCGGCATAGGCCTTGCGGATGTAGCTGTCGTCGACCCATTTTTTCGGATCGAATTCCTTCATGCGGTTGAGGTTCTGCAGAACCTTGACGTCGGCCGTGGCGGCATCGATCAGAGCGGGCTTGATCGTCGGATCGGTGGTCATGTTGCCGCTCGGCCCCAGGAAGATGTAGACGACTTCCTTGTTGATGCCGGTCCATTCCTGGATTTTTTCGGCGGCCAGCTTGGGATCGTCGCGCAGCCACTGATTGGCGGCGATCAGCGCCTTGAAATAGGCCACGACGACCTCAGGATATTTTTCGGCGAAGTCGGTGCGGACCACGATGCCGTGGAAGGTCGGCAAGTTCGTCTCGACGCCGTCGAAGATCTTGCGCGCGAAGCCGCGGAACGGCAGCAACTCGGCGAAGGGGACGAAGTCGGCATGCGCATCGATCTTCTTCTCCTGGAGATTGGTCGAGCCGACCTCCGGGCTCTGGCTGACGAGCTGGAAGAAGTCCGATGCGTAGCCGCGATCCTGCATCGCCTTCAGCACCATGCCGTGCGCGGCGGAGCCGAAGGGAACGCTGACCAGCTTGCCCTTGAGATCGGCGAGGTCGTAGTAGGGCGAATCCTTGTGAACCACCATGCCGTTGCCGGAGCCGGACAGGCTGTAGGCGGCGATGCCCATCAGCCGGCTCTTGCTCTCGGGATTGCTCTCGAAGGTGAAGCCGTTCACGATCAGGGGGTAGTCGCCCATCATGCCGATCTGCAGCTTGTTCGCCATCATCGCATTGGTGACGGGCGGACCCGAGGTGAAGTTCTGCCATTCCAGCGCGAACTTGATGTTGGCGTATTTGCCGTCCTTGGGCAGATATTTTTCCAGGAGATGGAGCTGACGGATGACGACGCCAGCGGTCACCGTGTTGGTCGTGGTGTCCTGCGTTCCGATACCGAGCGTGACGGTTTCCGCCTTGGCCGGTTGCGTGACGAGTAGCGCCAGCGACGTCACCGACATCGCGATCGAGAGCGTGGGAAGATGGCGGACCATTCTCATCCTCATTCGGTTGGATGTGCTGTGGTTGCCATGATTGGGTGAGGGCGAGGGCAGGGCAAATCCGGAATGGTGACCGCAGTCGATTAGTTGCCGGGAAAAGGTGATTGCATACTCCTTGGGCAGTCCTGCACTATAAAGCCGCTTGCCTGTGCACCGGCCTTGGTCGCAAATTCGCCTAGTCAGCTGCGTGACCGCGCATCTCCTCCAGCACGTCGGTCCGGCAGACCACGATCTGCGACCGCTTGGTCTGCACGATTCCCTTTTCCTGCATGCGCTTGAGGCTGATGGTGACCCACTGCCTGGTGGCGCCGACCATGTGGGCGATGTCGGCGTGGGTGAAAGCCGCCGCGATCACGGTGCCGTCGGCATCGTCGACGCCGTAGAGCTCGACGAGATGCAACAGGAGATGCGCAAGGCGCTGCGTGATCGAGCGCGTCCCCAGCATCTGCGCCAGCGCCGAATAGCATTTGCCCTTGAAGGTCAGGCCCTCGATCAGGCCGATGGCGAGGTTCGGGATCTCGGCGGCAAGGGACCGCAATTCCTTGCCGGGCAGGTGCACGACGCTGCAATTGCTGGACGCAACGCCGGACCATTGGTGCACGGTGCCCTCGAACACTTCGGGTCCGCCGACGAAATTGCCGACATGCCAATAGGCGAGCGTGATCTCGCGCCCCTGCGGCGAGGTGTAGAACACGCGGATACGGCCGCTCTCGATCAGCCAGATGCCGTCATGCTTGCCGCCCTGGTTGAACAGCGTCTGGCCGCGGTTCAGCACCTTTCGCCGGCCCTGTTTCAGCACCGCTTCCCGCTCGCGCGGCGACAGCTTGTCCATCAGCGGTGGCGGTCCGCCGATCCATTGCTGGTTCTCGGTGAGCAGCAGCGACGAGCTGCCCGCAGGCCGGACTGCCGGGGGAACGGCCCCGCGAACCGCATTCGCTGCCTGCAACATCGTCTGCCTCCGGAACGTTCAAATCGTTCTAAAGAGGAGCAATGTCCGTGCCAGATGGAATGCGCCAACCTCCGGCGTCATTCCGGGATGCGCGCAAGGCGCGCAGACCCGGAATCCATAATTGCGAGCGGGGGTTATGGATTCCGGGCTCGCCCTCCGGGCGCCCCGGAATGACGACATTGGTCAACGCCCCGCCAGGCTCAGCAGATACGTCTTCGGGTAAATCCCCCTGTCATGCCCGTCCGAGAACGAGATGTTCAGCCCGTAGCCGAGATCGCCGACCTCTGTGATCGCAATTCCCGGAAACGTCTCCGGGAAGCGGCCGTCGAAGCGGGCGCGCGTGCAGTGAGCGCACTTGCAGGAGAGGCGGAGTGTTTCGGCGGACACGCGCAGCGTATCGTCCTGCGTGGTGCGGACGAGAAGCGCGGCCAGATCAGCGCTGGCTTCATAGTCGGCCACGGTCGGCGCCACCAATGCGGTCATGGTCATGACGAACCTCCGGCTTCTATCTATGTCGGTGCGGGCGTGCACGAATAGCAACTAATTGCCGGGGCGGGCATGACCACCGCGCTCAGGTCGATCATCGCTCCATGAAATGGGAAACTAATCGACCGGAACTCTCACTTCCGAATTGCCGGACTCTCCTCTCTCCGAGACCTTGGCATCATCGAGAAGGAGAGACCATGAGTGCATTCCAGAAGGAGACGGTTCTGTCAGTCAAGCACTGGACCGACTCTCTGTTCAGCTTCACCGCGACCCGCGATCCCGGCTTCCGCTTCCAGAACGGCCAGTTCGCGATGATCGGGCTCGAGGTCGAGGGCAGGCCGCTCATGCGCGCCTACAGCATGGCCAGCGCCAACCACGAGGAGGCGCTCGAATTCTTCTCGATCAAGGTGCAGGACGGCCCGCTGACCTCGCGCCTGCAGAAGATCAGGGAGGGCGACATCATCCTGGTCGGCCGCAAGGCGACGGGCACGTTGATCACCGGCAATCTCATTCCTGGAAAGCGGCTGCTGCTGCTCTCGACCGGCACGGGCCTTGCGCCCTTCGCCAGCCTGATCAAGGATCCGGATGTCTACGAGAACTACGAGGCCATCGTGCTCGCCCATGGCTGCCGTCAGGTCTCCGAGCTCGCCTATGGCGAAAATGTCGTCGAAAGCCTGCGCAACCACGAATTCTTCGGACCGCTGATCCGCGACAAGCTGGTTTACTACCCGACCGTGACCCGCGAGCCCTTCCGCAATCGCGGCCGCATCACCGATCTGATCGCCTCGAACCAGCTGTTCGAGGATGTCGGGCTATCAGGGCTCGATATCGAGACCGACCGCATCATGCTGTGCGGCAGTCCTGCGATGCTGGAAGAGCTTCACGCGATGTTCTCCGCGCGCGGCTTCGTCGAGGGCAATTACAGCCGGCCCGGTCATTTCGTGATCGAGAAGGCCTTTGTCGAGCGCTGAGGCGCAAATCGCGCTCGGGCGACAACTAATTGCTATCGCCGCGACGCCCCCTGAACAACTCTGATGCAAAGGCGCCGGGATCGGCGAACCAGGAGCAAGTGATGGCACTAGATCAGATCGTCGACGGACTTTCGGAGGTTTCCTGCGATGTGCTGGTGATCGGCGGCGGCACGGCCGGCCCGATGGCGGCGCTGAAGGCGAAGCTGAAGAACCCGAAGGCCAACGTCGTCCTGCTCGAAAAGGCCAACGTCAAGCGCTCCGGCGCGATCTCGATGGGCATGGACGGGCTCAACAACGCCGTCATCCCCGGCTATGCGACGCCCGAGCAGTACACCAAGGAAATCACCATCGCGAACGATGGCATCGTCGACCAGAAGGCGGTCTATAAATATGCCCAGAACTGTTACTCGATCATCGAGGAGCTCGACAGCTTCGGCATCCGCTTCCTGAAGAACGAGAACGGCGATTACGCGGTCAAGAAGGTGCACCACATCGGCACCTACGTGCTGCCGATGCCGAACGGCGAGACCGTGAAAAAGGCGCTCTACCGCCAGCTCCGCCGCGCCCGCATCCTGATCTCCAATCGCTACATGGCGACGCGGCTGCTGAAATCGTCGGACGGCCGCATCGCCGGCGCGGTGAGCGTCAACACCCGCACCGCCGAGATGCTGGTGATCAAGGCCAAGGCCGTGATCCTGTGCATGGGCGCCGCTGGCCGCCTCGGCCTGCCGACCTCCGGCTATATGTTCGGCACCTACGAGAACGCCGCCAATTCCGGCGATGGCTACGCCACGGCCTATCATGCCGGCGCCGCGCTCGCGAACCTCGAATGCTTCCAGATCAACCCGCTGATCAAGGACTATAACGGCCCGGCCTGCGCCTATGTCGCCGGTCCCTTCGGCGCGTACACGGCCAATAACGAGGGCTCGCGCTTCATCGAATGCGATTACTGGTCGGGCCAGATGATGCTGGAATTCTACAACGAGCTGTTGTCTGGCAAGGGCCCAGTGTTCCTCCAGCTCAAGCATCTGCATCCGGACACCATCTCGGAGATCGAATCCACGCTGCACAAGGTGGAGCGGCCGACGCGCGGGCTGTTCCAGCAAGGACGCGGCGTCGACTACCGCAGCGAGTCGATTGAGATGCATATCTCCGAGATCGGCTTCTGCTCGGGCCACAGCGCCTCCGGCGTATTCGTGGACGACAATGCGCGCACCACGGTGCCCGGCCTCTACGCCGCCGGCGACATGGCGAGCGTGCCGCACAATTACATGCTCGGTGCCTTCACCAACGGTTCGGTCGCCGGCATCGACGCCATGGAGTTTGCCGACAGTCACGATTTCGCGGAGTTCGATGCGGCCGACGTCGCGATGGAGCGCGACCGCGTGATGGCGCCGACGAAGCGCGAGGATGGCATTCCGCCGAATCAGATCGAGTACAAGACCCGCCGCCTCGTCAACGACTATCTCCAGCCGCCGAAGGTCACGCGCAAGTACGAGCTCGGCATGCGCCGTCTCGCCGAGGCGAGGGAGGACATGCAGGAGCGAATGATCGCGCGCAACGCGCACGAGCTGCTGCGTGCGCTCGAAGTGCAGTCGATCATGGACTGCGCCGACATGGCCGCGCACGCCTCGCTCTACCGCGAGGAGAGCCGCTGGGGCCTCTATCACTGGCGCACCGATTTCCCGGAGAAGGACAACGAGAACTGGTTCTGCCACACCCTGCTGTCCAAGCAGGACGGCAAGATGACCAGCGAAAAGCGCGCCGTCGAGCCCTATGTCGTCCCGATCGCGGACGACGAGAAGGACCTTTACGACAAGCAGCGCATTCGCGCCTCCGCCTGATCCACCGCGCCACAGCAACAGGAGACATCAAATGCCTCTCGCGTCCTATCAGACCTCGGTTCCGGTGGTCGTCGACGACGCCAAGTGCATCGCCGACAAGGGCTGCACCGTCTGCGTCGACGTCTGTCCGCTCGACGTCTTGCGCATCAGCGACATGACCAACAAGGCCTACATGGCCTATGACGAGTGCTGGTACTGCATGCCCTGCGAGGCCGATTGCCCGACCGGCGCCGTCACCGTCAACATTCCCTATTTGTTGAGGTGATCATGTCGAGCCCGTTCGAATCCTATGACGATCTGGAAGACGCCGACGAGCGCTTGCAGGCGGCCGATCCCGCCGAGCGCCGCGTCGCCATCATCGCGCTCGGCCATTCCGGTGATCCCGCAGCCGTCGCGCATCTCGCCAACATGGTCGCCGATCCCGACGCCGGCGTGCGCCAGCAAGTGGCGATGGCGCTCGGCGAGTTCGACGGGCCGGAGGCGGCAAGCGCGCTGGTCAAGCTGCTGGTCGATCCCGAAACGATCGTCGCGGCCGCCGCGGCCGACAGCATGGCCGAGTTCAAGGATCCCGCCTGCGCGGAGGTGATCTTGCCGTTGGTGAGGCACGCCCACGCCTTCGTCCGCATGGGCGCGCTGCGTGCGCTGAAGGAGCTGCGATGCAGGGACACGCTGAAGCCGGCGCTGGAAGCGCTGCAGGATACCGATGCCGCCGTGCGCGTGCAGGCCATCGGCGTGATCGGCTTCCTCAAGCTGGAGGAATCCATCCCCGCCCTGACCGCGCTGATCAACGATCCCGACGCCCATGTCCGCCGTGCCGCCGTGAGCGCGCTGGCGTTCTCGCAGATGAAGCCGGCGGCCGAGACCATCACCCGTGCGCTGAAGGACGGCGACTGGATGGTGCGTGAGATGGCCGCGGAGACACTGGGCCTGAACGTCAATGGTGCGATCGCGGCTGATCAGCTCGTCGCTTGCCTCGCGGACGAGTTCTGGCAGGTGCGGCTGAAGGCGATCCGCAGCCTCGGGAGGATGAAGATCGAACGTGCGGTGCGGCCGATCGGCAATTGCGTCAACCACGACCAGGCCAACCTGCGCAAGGAAGCCGCCGCCGCGCTCGGCGAGATCGCGCATCCCGACGGTGAGGCATTCCTCGCCGTGATCGCCGACGATCCCGATCCCGATGTCCGCAAGAATGCGCGTTGGGCACTGCAGCAGATCGCAGCCCGCAAGGCCCGGGCAGGGGCCTAGCGGCGCCGCTCTGGACATCCGGAGCCAGACGTTTATTTGTCTTCGCCAACGAGATCGGCTGCTGCGAACGGCCGATCCCCTGGATAGAGCGAGGACGCCGCCATGACGACATTGACCGTGAAGGACCTTCTCCCCGAGGATGGAACGAAGGGGACGCTGGTCGGCCGCGTCTGGCTGCCGCAGGTGAACGGTCCGGCCGTCGTCGCCGTGCGGGGCGATGGCGTATTCGACGTCACCGCAAAGTTTCCGACCGTCAGCGCGCTCTGCGAGGAAGACGAACCGGCCAAGGCGCTCGGCGCGACCAAGGGCGAGCGCATCGGCGATCTCGAGGCCCTCGTGGCCAACACGGCACCCGATGGGCGTGATCCGAAAAAGCCCTGGCTGCTCGCGCCGGTCGATCTCCAGACCCTGAAGGCGGCGGGCGTCACCTTCGTCATCTCGATGCTGGAGCGTGTGATCGAGGAGCGCGCCAAGGGCAATCCGGCCTCGGCCGAGGCGATCCGCAAGGAGGTGACGCGGCTGATCGGCGACGATCTGTCGAAGCTCAAGCCGGGCTCCGATCAGGCCATGCACCTGAAGCAGGTGCTGATCGACCAGAACGCCTGGAGCCAGTATCTCGAAGTCGGCATCGGCCCCGATGCCGAGGTCTTCACCAAGGCCCCGACCATGTCCTCCGTCGGCACCGGCATGGATGCGGGCCTGCACCCGAAATCGACCTGGAACAATCCCGAGCCTGAACTCGTACTGTTCGTCTCCAGCCGCGGCAAGATCGTCGGCGGAGCACTCGGTAATGACGTGAACTTGCGCGACTTCGAAGGGCGCTCGGCGCTGCTGCTGTCGAAGGCCAAGGACAACAACGCCTCCTGCTCGATCGGGCCGTTGCTGCGCCTGTTCGACGACAGCTTCACGCTCGACGATGCGCGCAAGCTCGACATCAGCCTGAACGTCAAGGGCACGGACGGGTTCGTTCTCGACGGTCATTCCTCCATCAGCAAGATCAGCCGCGACCCGACCGACCTCGTCGCGCAGACCATCGGCAAGATCCATCAATACCCCGACGGCTTCGTGCTGTTCCTCGGCACGATGTTCGCGCCCGTGAAGGACCGCGATGCGCCGGGACAGGGCTTCACCCACAAGCGCGACGACATCGTCACGATCGCGGCACCCGAGCTCGGCAAGCTCGTCAACCGCATGCGCACCAGCGACGAGTGCGAGCCCTGGACCTTCGGCATCGGCGCGCTGATGAAGAACCTGGCGCAGCGGAAGCTGATCTAGCTCTTCGCCTCAGCGCAAAATACGCGATAGACGCGGAACTCTATCCACACCGTCATCGCCAGCGCAGCGAAGGCAAGCCGGAATCTTGGAGATTCTGCATTGCCTCGCTGCGTCCGCTATAGCGGGAAGAGAGCGCGCGCGACCGTTTATCGCCGCCGTTGCGGACAGAGCACTTGCATCCAAATCCGCAAAATTCCCTTTACTGCCCGTTGCATCACTGGAACAAAATCCCGCTTAGCGTGTCATAGAACCGCGCGCTGCTCCTCCGTGCATTTCCCCAAAATAGTCAAATAATATGACTAGTCGGAACCCATCTTCCGTGGAATAGTACCCGCCATCGCCCGCAAAGGGCGGTCTTTGCGGGCGCCACGCGACCGATCCGGCGCCCAGGACAAATCTTGGGAGACGCGCCTGACGATCCTCAAAGCCCTCTTTGCGGTCAGCGCCACCGCCGCGTTGCTGATCGCGCAGCCCGCCCGGCGGTGTTCGACGCCGCGTTGCGGATGCCCGGAGGCGGGCGGTTGACGGCGATCGCGATCATCCTGCTGGTGCCCGTCATCGGCGGCGCGCTGCTGCTGCATCTCACCCGGTTCGGCGCCAACGTCTACGCGCTCGGCGGCAGCCTGGTCGCGCTCGCGCGCCGGCCGGCGGCGAAGAGCGCAGGGGCCGTCCGATGACCTCGCGCATCGTGGTCATCCCGACGCGGCGGGCCCACTCCAATCATGCGGAGGTCGCCCGCTCGATCGGCATCGACATCATCGCCGGACGTTACGCGGAGGGGACGCGCCTGCCGGGCGACGCCGAGATGATCGCGATGTTCGGCGTGTCGCGGCCGGTGCTGCGGGAGAGCGTGAAGACGCTGGTCGCCAAGGGGCTGCTCACCACCAAGGCGCGGGTCGGCACCGTCGTGCGCGAGCGCGGCGCCTGGAACATGTTCGACGCCGACGTGCTGGCCTGGCACCTGGACGCCGGCATCGACAAGCGCTTCCTGAACGATCTCGCCGAGATCCGTCTTGCGGTCGAGCCGCGCGCGGCGATGCTGGCGGCCACGCGGCGGTCCGAGCAGGACCTGGCCGAGCTCCGGCACAGCATGGAGCGGATGCGGCTCGAAGCGTCCGACTCGGTCGGCTTTGCCGATGCCGACCTCGCGCTTCACGTCGCGGTGGCGCGCGCCTCCGGCAATCTGTTCATGCGCTCGATCGGCCACGTCATCGAGGCAGCGCTGCGCGCCTCGTTCCTGCTCAGCGCCCCGGTCGAGCCGGAGGACCGCGACACGGTGCTGCAATGGCACCAGAACATCGTCGATGCGATCGCGGCGGGCGATGCCGACGCCGCCTCGGAGGCGATGGTCTTCGTCATTCACAACGGCATGCATCGCCATGAGGGCACGGTTATCGAGACCGCAGCGGCCGAGACGGTGCCATCGGCCGAATCCGGAGAGAGATCGTGACGGAACTTCGCATCGCCATCGTCGGTTTCGGCAAGATCGCGCGCGACCAGCACGTCGGCGCAATTGCGGCGGTGCCGGGCGCGATGCTGGCGGCGATTGCCAGCCGCAATGCCTCGCTGCCGGGCCTGCCGCACTTCGCGACCATCGAGGAGCTGCTGGAGAAAGGTCCGCCGATCGACGCCGTGTCGCTGTGCACGCCGCCGCAGGTGAGGCGCGCGCAGGCGGCCGCGGCGCTTGCTGCTGGCAAGCATGTCATGCTGGAAAAGCCGCCGGGCGCCGGCGTGGCCGAGCTCGATCCGCTGGTCGAGATGGCGGCGCAGGCAAGGCGAACGCTGTTTGCGACCTGGCATTCACGCCATGCGCCGGCGGTCGAGCCCGCGCGACAATGGCTCGCCGGGCGACGCATCCAATCGGTGCACATCAGCTGGAAGGAGGATGTCCGCGTCTGGCATCCCGGCCAGAGCTGGATCTGGGAACCAGGCGGTCTTGGCGTGTTCGATCCCGGCATCAATGCGTTGTCGATCCTGACCAGAATCCTGCCCAGGCCGGTGTTCGTCACCGCGGCCGAACTTGCCTTTCCCGCAAACTGCCAAGCGCCGATCGCTGCGAGCCTGACCCTGACCGACATAGGCGGCCTGCCTGTGACCGCCGAGTTCGACTTTCGCCAGACCGGGCCGCAGAGCTGGGATATTGTCGTCGATACCGATCGCGGCCGGATGACCTTGTTCAATGGGGGCGCGCGCATGGCCATCGACGACAAGGTTCTTGCCGAAGCTCCCGATGAGGAATATCGCGGACTCTACCGGCGCTTCGTCGAGCTCGCGGCGACCGGCGCAAGCGACGTCGATCTGACACCGCTGCGTCTCGTCGCCGACGCCTTCCTGCTCGGCAAGCGCACAATTGTCGAACCGTTCGTGGATTAGACATGGCTGGCTCAACAATCGAAAAAGATGTCTTCGGGAGACTGCCTGATGGCCGCGATGTCGAGCGCATCGTGCTGCGCGGGGCAGGCGGATTCGAAGCGCGGATCATCACCCATGGTGCTGTGCTTCAGGCGCTGATCGCGCCGGATGCGAAGGGCGGTCATGACGACGTCGTGCTCGGCCACGACACGTTCGCCGGCTTTCTCTCGGAACGAAAGTTCTTCGGCGCCACCGTCGGCCGCTACGCCAACCGCATCGCTGGGGGGCGGTTCTCGCTGGATGGCGAGACGGTGCAGCTTGCCGTCAACAACGGGCCGAATGCCCTGCACGGCGGTCTCGATGGATTCGACCGCAAGCTCTGGGAGATCGTGGAGATCGACGAGGGCGCAGAGCCCGCAGTGACGCTCGCCTATACGAGTCCGCACGGGGAGGAGAACTATCCCGGCAAGCTCGATGTCCGCCTGACCTATCGCGTCACCGGCCCGGCCGAACTGTCGCTTTCCATGGAAGCGCGCAGCGACCGGCCGACCATCGTCAACCTGACCAACCACAGCTTCTTCAATCTCGACGGCGCAACGTCAGGCGCGTCCATCCTCGACCACCGCCTGACGGTCGCCGCCGAGCATTTCCTCGCGATCGATCCCACCGCCATTCCGCTGCCGGAGCCGCCGCGTCGCGTTGCCGGCACGCCGTTCGATTTCCGCGAAGCTCGGCCGGTCGGCGAGCGCATTCGGCAGGGCGATCAGCAATTGCAGAACGGCAGGGGCTACGACCACACCTATTGCCTCGGCCGCGACGGCAAGCTCGCGCTCGCCGCAAGGCTGGAGGCGCCGCGCTCGGGGCGGATCATGGAGCTGTTCACCGACCAGCCCGGCCTTCAGGTCTATTCCGGCAATTACCTGGACGGCACGATTTCGGGGAAGGGCGGCAAGCTGATCCGGCAGTCGGACGCCATTTGCCTGGAGCCGCACATCTGGCCTGATGCGCCGAACCGGCCGGATTTTCCGAGCCCGCGCCTCGATCCCGGCCAGGTCTATCGCCATCACACGGTGTATCGCTTTGCAGTGAGGTCGCCATGATGGAGCAGGTGCCGACCACCGTTCTCTCGGACGACCCCTGCCATCTCGGCGAGGGCCCGACCTATGACGTGACCACCGACACCGCCTGGTGGTTCGACATCCGCGAGGGACGGCTGTTCGAGGCGCAACTCGGCAGCGGCAGCATCCGCGTCCATGCGCTCGGCCGGATGGCGAGCGCGCTCGGGCGCATCGATGCCGAACGGCAGTTGATCATCGCCGAGGACGGGCTTTACATCCGCAAGCTCGCCGATGGCGCCATGACGCTGTTCCTCGCGCTCGAGGCGGACAATCCCGTCACGCGCTCCAACGATTGCCGCGTGCACCAGTCTGGCACGTTCTGGATCGGCACCATGGGCAAGAAGGCCGAGCCGAGGGCCGGAGCGATCTACGCGCTCCATCGCGGCAAGATCTCGACGCTGTTTCCCGGCATCAGCATCCCCAATTCGATCTGCTTCTCGCCGGATGGCGCCACCGGCTACTTCACCGACACTCCGCGCGCCGTGCTCTATGCCGTGCCGCTCAATCCCGCGACCGGCCTGCCGCGCGGCGAGCCGGAGGTGCTGCTGCGCCATACCGGCATTGGCGGTCTCGACGGCTCGGTGTGCGACGCCGACGGGCAGATCTGGAACGCCTGCTGGGGCGCGAGCCGGATTGACGTCTATTCTCCGCAAGGCGAACGCCTGCGCTCGCTCGGCGTGCCGGCGCGGCAGGCGAGTTGCCCGGCCTTCGTCGGCCCCGACCTGTCGCGTCTCCTCGTCACCTCCGCCTGGCAGGACATGGACACGGCCGCGCGCGCCGCCGATCCGCAAGCCGGTTACACCTTTCTATTGGAGGGCTCCGCGCGCGGTCGCGCGGAGCCCGACGTCAAGCTCGCATAGGAGACAAGAAAGCAACCACGGCACGTTCTCGACGACACGAACAGACAATCTGATACCCAAGGGAGTGAAACATGCAGAAACTGAAGACCGCATTCCTCGCACTGGCGCTGGCGGGCGCTGCGACGATGGCCACGAGCCTTCCCGCTGCCGCCCAGGACAAGGCGACCGTCGGCATCGCCATGCCGACGAAGTCGTCGGCGCGCTGGATCGACGACGGCAACAACATGGTCAAGGTGCTGAAGGAACGCGGCTACAACACCGACCTGCAATATGCCGAGGACGACATTCCGAACCAGCTCTCGCAAGTCGAGAACATGGTGACCAAGGGCGCGAAAGCACTGGTGATCGCCGCAATCGACGGCACGACGCTGTCCGACGTGCTCAAGCAGGCGAAAGCAAAAGGCATCACCGTGATCGCCTATGACCGCCTGATCCGCGGCACGCCGAACGTCGACTATTACGCGACCTTCGACAATTTCCAGGTCGGCGTCTTGCAGGCGCAATCGATCGAGCAGGGGCTCGGGCTGAAGGAAGGCAAGGGCCCGTTCAACATCGAACTGTTCGGCGGCTCGCCGGACGACAACAATGCCTACTTCTTCTACAACGGCGCGATGAGCGTGCTGAAGCCCTACATCGACAGCGGCAAGCTCGTCGTCGCCTCGGGCCAGATGGGCATGGACAAGGTCGCGACCCTGCGTTGGGACGGTGCCACGGCCCAGGCCCGCATGGACAACCTGCTCAGCGCCTATTACGGCAACAAGAAGCTCAATGCCGTGTTGTCGCCTTATGACGGCATTTCGATCGGCATCATTTCGTCACTGAAGGGCGTCGGCTATGGCAGCGCCGGTCAGCCGATGCCGATCATTTCAGGGCAGGACGCCGAGGTGCCTTCGATCAAGGCGATGCTGCGCGGCGACCAATATTCGACCATCTTCAAGGACACCCGCGACCTCGCCAAGGTGACCGCCGACATGGTCGACGCCGCGCTCGCCGGCAAGCAGGTCACGGTCAACGACACCAAGACCTACGAGAACGGCGTCAAGACCGTGCCGTCCTACCTGCTCAAGCCGGTCGTGGTCTACAAGGACAATTGGGAGAAGGTCCTGGTCGACAGCGGCTACTACAAGAAGGCGCAGTTCCAGTAACTGAGTGCCACGTCGTTCCGGGGCGCCCGAAGGGGCGAACCCGGAACCTCGAGATTCCGGGTTCGATGCTTTGCATCGCCCCGGACTGACGGCGGAGGATAAGAAGGACACGCTGCGATGACCGCCATGCTGGAGATGCGTAACGTCAGCAAGAGCTTTGCCGGTGTGCAGGCGCTGCGCGACGTCAACTTCTCGGTTCACGCCGGACAGATCCACGCGCTCGTCGGCGAGAACGGCGCCGGCAAGTCGACGCTCATGAAGGTGCTGAGCGGGGTCTACCCGTACGGCAGCTACGAGGGCACCATCGTCTTCGAAGGCGAGGAGCGGCGCTTCCGCGACATCAACGATTCCGAGGCGCTCGGCATTATTATCATCCACCAGGAGCTGGCGCTGATCCCGCTGATGTCGATCGCGGAAAACATCTTCCTGTCGCATCCGCCCTCGAAGCTCGGCGTGATCGACCGCGACGAGGTGTACCGGCGCACGCAGGAATTGCTGGCCCAGGTCGGCCTGAAGGAATCCCCGGATACGCTGATCACCGATCTCGGCGTCGGCAAGCAGCAATTGGTCGAAATCGCCAAGGCGCTGTCCAAGCGGGTGCGGATGCTGATCCTGGACGAGCCGACCGCCAGCCTGAACGAGGCCGACAGCGCCGCGCTGCTCGAGCGCCTGATGGCCTTCCGCGAGCAGGGCATCGGCTCGATCCTGATCTCGCACAAGCTCAACGAGGTCGCCAAGGTTGCCGACCACATCACCGTGCTGCGCGACGGCCGTACCGTCGACAGCATCGATTGCCATGCCGAGCCGATCCAGGAAGATCGTATCATCCGCAGCATGGTCAATCGCGATATGGCCCACCGCTTCCCGGAGCGTGACGCCAAGATCGGCGAGCCTGTGCTCGACGTCGCCAACTGGTCGGTCTACCACCCGATCCATCCCGAGCGGCAGGTGATCAAGAACGTCGATTTCGGCGTCAGGCGCGGCGAGGTCGTCGGCATTGCCGGATTGATGGGCGCCGGACGCACCGAATTTGCCATGAGCCTGTTCGGCCGGTCCTGGGGAACCAATATCAGCGGCACGATCCGGCTGGAGGGGCGGGAGATCGTGCTGCCGAGCGTCGCGGCGGCGATCGATGCCGGCCTCGCCTATGTCACCGAGGACCGCAAGCAGCTCGGCCTGATCCTGGCCGACGACGTCCGCAAGAACATCACGCTCGCCAGCCTCGATCAGGTCGCGCCAGGCCGGGTGATCGACGACATCGCCGAGCTGAAGGTCGCCAGCGACTACCGCACCCGCATGCGAATCCGCTGCTCCGACGTCTACCAGGAGACCGGCCAGCTCTCCGGCGGCAACCAGCAGAAGGTGGTGCTGTCGAAATGGCTGATGACCGACCCCAAAGTCCTGATCCTGGACGAGCCGACGCGGGGCATCGACGTCGGTGCCAAGTACGAGATTTACTGTATCATCAACGAGCTGGCGGAGGCTGGCCGCGGCGTCGTGGTGATCTCCTCGGAGATGCCCGAGCTGCTCGGCATCTGTGACCGCATCTGCGTCATGAACGAGGGCGCCTTCGTTGGCGAGTTCAGGGGCGCGGACGCGACGCAAGAGAAGATCATGCGCGCCATCATGCGCAACGAACGAAACGTTGGGAACGCCGCGCCCGCGGCCGCGGAAATGGGAGGAATGCAGCCATGACCGACAAGACGGTGTCGCTGCCCGAGGAGCGCCGGCACGGCAGCTTCATCAAGAATAATCTGCGCAACTACGGCATGCTGATGTCGCTGATCGCGATCATGCTGTTTTTCCAGGTCATGACCGGCGGCACGCTGCTGCAGCCGCTCAACCTGACCAATCTCGTACTTCAGAACAGCTACATCGTCATCATGGCGCTCGGCATGCTGCTGGTGATCGTCACCGGCCATATCGACCTCTCGGTCGGCTCGGTCGCCGGCTTCGTCGGCGCGGTGGCCGCCGTGCTGATGGTGACCTACAAGGTCGACTACACGCTCGCCTTCATCGCCTGCCTGCTGCTGGGGGCAGCGATCGGTGCGGCGCAGGGCTACTGGGTGGCCTATTTCGGCATTCCGTCCTTCATCGTCACGCTGGCGGGCATGCTGGTGTTCAAGGGGCTCGCGCTCGCGGTGCTGCAGGGCCAGTCACTCGGCCCGTTCCCGGCAACTTTCCAGAAGCTGTCCTCCGGCTTCATTCCGGAGCTGCTGCCCGAGGCCGGCACGCTGCATCCGACCTCCATGCTGATCGGCGCCGTGCTCGCGCTCGGCCTCGTCTATGCCAGCGCCAAGGGGCGGTCGCGCGAGCAAGCGCATGGCATCGAGGTCGAGCCTTACGCGTTCTTCCTGGGCAAGAGCGTCCTGCTCGCCTGCGCCGTGCTCTATTTCACCTATCTGATCGCCTCGCATCGCGGCCTGCCGAACGTGCTGGTGATCATGACCGCCTTGATCGCGCTCTACGGCTTCGTCACCCGTCGCACCGTGATCGGTCGGCAGGTCTATGCAGTCGGCGGCAATGCGAAGGCGGCGAAGCTGTCGGGCATCAAGACGGAGCGGCTGACCTTTCTCACCTTCGTCAACATGGGCGTGCTCGCCGCGCTCGCCGGCCTCGTCTTCGCCGCGCGCCTCAACACCGCGACCCCGAAGGCCGGGCTCGGCTTCGAGCTCGACGTCATCGCCGCCTGCTTCATCGGCGGCGCCTCGGCCTATGGCGGCGTGGGTCGGGTCGGCGGCGCCGTGGTCGGCGCCATGATCATGGGCGTGATGAACAACGGCATGTCCATCCTCGGCATCGGCATCGACTATCAGCAGGTCATCAAGGGCCTGGTGCTGCTCGGGGCGGTGTGTATCGACGTGTATAACCAGCGGCGGTAGTCGCTACGGTGATTCCGTAGGGTGGGCAAAGGCGCAAAGCGCCGTGCCCACCATCTCTCTCGATCGCGAAAATGCGTGGGCACGCTACGCTTTGCCCACCCTACAACGACGGCGCTACGGCAGCGGTGATTGCGTCGTGAACAGCACCGCCGCGATCGCGACGGACAGGCTCACCGCCGAGATCGTTGCCACGGTCGACAGCACCCCCATTCGCCGGAGCGCGAGGGCGAACACGATGATGATGGGGGTCGCCGTCATCAGCCCGATCTGTGCATCGCTCATCTCTTCGCTCGCCGTTTCGCGGAACCGCTCGATGGCATCCACCCTATGACGGCGGGGCGGGCGGAACGTTGCGGCAGCGCAAACGCGCCTCTGGCCGGTCGCACTATTTGTCCGGCGACAAAGTCGGAACTGCGCATGTGGGATATCTGTCCGGCGGCTTGATGCGGAAGGCAGATGTCGGCGACGGACCTCGAACAGGAAGGCAGCGGCTGGGGAATCCTGGAAGATCTTCCCGGCGATCCCATGATCTGGGTGCTCATCTTCAGCGAGCTCGCCGCCTTCGGCCTGTTCCTGGGTGCCTTCGTCGTCGCTCGTGCGCTTCACCCGGCGGTCTTCGCGGCCGGTCAGGCCACGCTTGATGCGCATCTGGCGGGACTCAACACCATCGTGCTGGTGACCAGCGGCTGGGCTGCCGCACGGGCGACGGCTGGAGCACGCGCCGGCGAAAGGGGACGTGCGCGCGGCTGGCTGTTCGGCGCCATGGCGCTCGGCGCGCTCTTCATCGCGGTCAAGCTGCTCGAATATGCCGGCGAGATCGCCTCGGGAAACGGCCTGGAGACCAGCCCGTTCTTCACGTTGTACTTCCTCCTCACCGGATTCCATCTGCTGCATGTCGGCCTCGGCATCGTGATTCTCGCCGTGGTTTCCCGGGGTGCCCGGGCGGCAAGCGTCGAGACCGGAACCGCGTTCTGGCACATGGTCGACCTGCTCTGGATCGTCATGTTTCCCATCATCTATCTGGTGCACCCGTGATTCCCGATCGTCTCGACCTGGCCTGGATCGTGTTGATCGGCCTCGCGCTCGCGACCCTTCTGGTTCCCGCGCTGGTGTCGCGACCCTTGTTCGCCAATGCCTTGCTGCTCACCTTCGCCGCCCTCAAGGGCCGCCGTGTCGTGCTCGACTTCCTCGACCTTCGCGCGGCGCCGGCGCTCTGGCGCGGCCTCGTCAGTGCCTGGATCCTCATCGTGGTGCTGTTCGCGTGGCTCGCATCCGCCATCGTCGTTCTGATCTGACCCCCATGTCGCGCATCTTCGCGCTCGTTGCGCTTCGACAAAGATTGATCGGCGCCCTTCGGCAATAAATCGCATCACCGAATTCTGAGACTCAAACCGGAAAGGATTGGCAATGGCTGAACGCCTGACCAAGTCGGCCGCTCGAAATGTGTTCTACGGCGGCTCGGCCTTTTTCTTCGCCATTTTCATAGGGCTGACGGCACACAGCCACTACTACATCGCCACGACGTCCACGGACGCAACCACGCTGACGTCGTCGGTCGCCCGCGGCAAGCATGTCTGGGAGAAGAACTCCTGCATCAACTGCCACACCCTGCTTGGCGAGGGCGCCTATTTCGCGCCTGAGGTCGGCAATGTCTGGGATCGCTGGGGCGGCAACGAGGATCCGGCCGCCGCGCGCGAGACGCTGAAGGCTTGGATGCAGTCGCAGCCCTCCGGTGCGCCGGGCCGGCGGCAGATGCCGCAGTTCAACCTCACCAACCAGGAGCTCGACGATCTCGCCGACTTCCTGGAATGGACCAGCAAGATCAAGCGGCAGGAATGGCCGCCGAACAAGGCCGGCTGAGCGCTTTCCTCTTTCAAGACAGAGAGAACCCTAGATGAAATATCAAACCCAGAAAGTCGCGATGCTGTATTTCTACGGCGCGCTGACCCTGTTCCTGGCCCAGGTCCTGTTCGGCCTTCTCGCCGGAACCATCTACGTCCTGCCCAACACGTTGTCGGCCCTCCTGCCGTTCAACATCGTCAGGATGATCCACACCAACGCGCTGATCGTGTGGTCGCTGATCGGCTTCATGGGCGCGACCTACTTCCTGCTCCCGGAAGAGACCGAGACCGAGCTCTATAGCCCGCTGCTGGCGAAGATCCAGTTCTGGATGTTCTTTGGCGCGGCCGGGGCCGCCGTGGTCGGCTATCTCTTCCACTATCACGAGGGCCGCGAATTCCTCGAGCAGCCCTTCATCCTCAAGGTCGGCATCGTCGTCGTCTGCCTGATGTTCCTGTTCAACGTGACGATGACGGCGCTGAAGGGCCGCAAGACCACGATCACCAACATCCTGCTGTTCGGCTTGTGGGGTGTTGCGATCTTCTTCCTGTTCGCCTTCTACAATCCGGTGAACCTTGCCGTCGACAAGATGTACTGGTGGTACGTCGTCCATCTCTGGGTCGAAGGCGTCTGGGAGCTGATCATGGCCTCTGTGCTCGCTTATCTGATGATCAAGCTCAACGGCATCGATCGTGAGGTGGTCGAGAAGTGGCTCTACGTCATCATCGGTCTTGCCCTGTTCTCGGGCATCCTCGGCACCGGCCACCACTTCTACTGGATCGGCGCACCCGGCTACTGGCAGTGGATCGGCTCGCTGTTCTCCACGCTCGAAGTGGCGCCGTTCTTCACCATGGTGATCTTCACGGTGCAGATGACCTGGAAGGCCGGCCGCAAGCATCCGAACCGCGCCGCGTTGCTGTGGTCGGTCGGCTGCTCGGTGATGGCGTTCCTCGGCGCCGGCGTGTGGGGCTTCCTGCACACGCTGTCCTCGGTGAACTACTACACCCACGGCACGCAGGTCACTGCCGCACACGGCCATCTCGCCTTCTTCGGCGCCTATGTGATGCTGAACCTGTCGGTGATGGCCTATGCGATCCCGCAGCTGAAGGGACGTGCGCCCTATAACCAGTGGCTGTCCATGACGAGCTTCTGGATCATGTGCACGGCCATGATGGTGATGACCTTCGCGCTGACCTTCGCCGGCGTGGTCCAGGTCCACCTCCAGCGCGTGCTCGGCCAGGGCTACATGGACGTGCAGGACCAGCTCGCGATGTTCTACTGGGTCCGTCTCGGCTCCGGTGTGTTCGTGGCAATCTCCGCGCTGATGTTCGTCTGGGCCGTGCTGGTGCCGAGCCGCGAAAAGCAGGCGGTCATTCCCGCCGCGCTGCAGCCGGCTGAGTAAACGTAAAAGGCGGCCGCGGTTCGTCGCGGCCGCCCTCTCTTTGTGAAATCCGGAGGAAGATCATGAACGCAGCACTTCTCGCCGTGGCGGCACCTCGGCCCGAGCTGCCGGCCTATGTTGCGAGCGGCAACGAATGCGCGCTGTTCGAACACGCCTGGCGCCATCAGCTCCCCGTGCTGCTGAAGGGGCCGACCGGCTGCGGCAAGACCCGCTTCGTCGCGCATATGGCGGCGCGGCTGGGGCTGCCGCTTCACACCGTTGCCTGTCATGACGATCTGACCGCTGCCGATCTCACCGGCCGTCATCTGCTCAGGGGCGGCGACACCGTGTGGACCGACGGTCCGCTGACGCGCGCCGTACGCGAGGGCGGCATCTGCTATCTCGACGAGGTCGTGGAGGCCCGCAAGGACGTCACCGTCGTGCTGCATCCTCTGACCGACGATCGCCGCATCCTGCCGCTGGAACGGACCGGCGAGGAGCTGGTGGCGCCACGCAGCTTCATGCTCGTCGTCTCCTACAATCCCGGCTACCAGACGCTGCTGAAGGCGCTGAAGCCCTCGACTCGGCAGCGCTTCGTCGCCATCGAATTCGATTTCCTGCCGCCGGAGCAGGAGATCGGCGTCGTGTCCGCTGAAAGCGGGCTGTCGCCGGAGCAGGTGCGGCCGCTGGTCGGGCTGGCTGGCCGGCTGCGTGCGCTCAAGGGGCACGATCTGGAGGAGGGCGTCTCGACCCGGCTCGTGGTCTATTGCGCCACCCTGATCGCCGCGGGCACGGCGGTCGCCGATGCCGTGCTGGCCGGCATGATCGAGCCGCTTACCGACGACCCCGACGTCAAGGCGGCGCTGCTGGACGTCGCACGCGCCGTCATCGGGTGAGGGCGCACCGATGCTCGACTTCCTCGAACTGGAGGAGACGGTCGGCCGCGCCTGGCACAGGATGGTCGGCGGCACCGCGAGCTATCCGGTTCACGACGAACACGCCGTCGCGCTGACCGAGGTGAGGGGGCGGCTCGCGGTGGTCTTCCGCGCGCTCGGCGGCGAGACCGGGGTGCAGATTGCAAGCGCAGGCGCGCGAAAATCGGGGCACCGCCTCGGCTGGCGGCAACGCATCGGCCTCGGAGACGAGCGGCTCGAGCAGCCGGGTCGTGACGCTGCGACCATCTTCCTGCCCGATCGCATCTCGATCTTTCCCGACCGCGCGTTGAACGCGGCGCTCTATAGCTGGCTTGCGGCGTGGTTCGCCGCCGCGCCGATCGACACGATCACGGAAGCCGATCCGCTGCGGCGGGATCTGCTGGTGTTGCGCCGGGCAAGCGAGACGGCGGTGTTTGTGCTCATGCAATTTCCCGGTCTTGTCGGCGATTACGCGAAGCTCGCCGCAGCAACCGCGGAAGCCCGGCCCCGCCGTCCCCTCCCGCGGATCGAACAGGAGGTCGAGCAGATCGTGCTGGCCCTGCTCGGAACCGGCAAGGCGCCTGCCGGCAAGCTGTGGCCGGCGATGATGGGCACGAGCCCGCTGCCGGACAAGGCGCCGCCGGGCTATCGATCGATCCTGCCGTGCCCGCTCTGGGGGGATTGCTGGACGCGCGAACTCTCGCCCGCTCATGCCGGCGAGGACGAATGCGCAGCGGGCGCGGAAGCCGCGGCTGAGAACGATCGCAAACGCTTTGCCGTCCGCGAGCGCGAGGACAATGCCAACCGGCGCGATCCTTTCGTGCTCAACCGCTTCGAGAAGATCCTGGCGATGGCCGAGATGGTCAATGTCGACCGTCCGGCCGACGACAGCGAGGACGAGGATGCGCAGAAGGCGGCCGACGATCTCGAGGAGATCACGCTCAGCCGCCGCACCGGCAAGCCGGCGAGCCGGTTCAAGTTCGATCTCGACCTGCCGCCGGAAGCGCTCGATGCCTCGAAGCTGAATGCGGACCTCACCTATCCCGAATGGAACTATCGCAGCGGCTCCTATCTGCCTGACCATTGCCGCGTGCTCGCAGGCGCGGCCTCCGAGCAGGGTGAGAGCTGGACGCCTGACGATGCCATGCGCCGGCACATCCGTCAGGTGCGCCGCCGCTTCGAGGTGCTGCGGCCGCGCCACGAATTGATGCGCGCACAGGCCGACGGACACGACCTCGATCTCGACGCGCTGGTGCGGGCGCAATGCGACCTGCGTGCCGGCAGTGGCGGCAGCGGTCTCGATCGCATCCATGTCGCCATGCGTCCGCAAGGGCACGATCTCGCCGTCACGCTGCTGGTCGACGTCTCGCTGTCCACCGACGCCTGGGTCGACGGCTACCGCGTGCTCGACGTCGAGAAAGAGGCGCTGCTGGTGCTCGCCCACGGGCTCTCGGCCTGCGGCGACCACCACAGCATCCTGACCTTCACTTCGCGCCGGCGCTCCTGGGTGCGGCTCGAAACGGTCAAGGCCTTTGGCGAACCGATGAGCGCGACGGTTGAGCGCCGGATCGGCGCGCTGAAGCCCGGCTATTACACGCGGATCGGCACGGCGGTGCGCCACGTCGCGGCCGAGCTCGTGCGCCAGCCGCAACGCAAGAAGCTGCTGATCGTCCTCACCGACGGCAAGCCGAACGACGTCGATCATTACGAGGGTCGCTTCGCGGTCGAGGACACCCGCAAGTCGGTGCAGGAGGCGCGCCGGCTCGGCATCGCCGCCTTCGGCGTCACGGTGGACGCCACCGCGCAATCCTACTTCCCGACCCTGTTCGGCCGCGGTGGCTACGCCATCGTCGGCAACATCAAGCGGCTGCCCGCGGCGCTACCGGCGATCTACCGGCAGGTCGCGCATTGACGAGAAACCCCGGCGCCTCGTTCTCCTGTGAGCTATTGCTCACATTGTGGGCATATGATCGAATGGCCGGATGGAGCAGGACCGGCCGAGCCCCGAACTGATCATCTTCGATTGCGACGGCGTGCTCGTCGACAGCGAGCTATTGAGCTGCCGGTGCCTGTCCGAGGTGCTGGCCGAGTTCGATATCGCGCTCAGCCAGCAGCAGGCGCTCGAGCTCTTTCTCGGCCGCAGCACCAAGGCAATCGAGCAGCATTATCGTGGCCTCGGACAGACCGTGCCGGAGAGCTTTCTGCCGCGCTTGAAGTCGCAAGTGCTGTCGACCTTCGCAGCGTCGCTGCAGCCGATCCCCGGCATTGCCGGCGTGATATCCGACTTGTCGGTGCCGTTCTGCGTGGCCTCGTCCAGCGATTTCGACCGCGTGACGCTCTCCCTCGACGTCACCGGCCTGCGGGTGCATTTCGGCGAGCGGATCTACACCGCGCAAATGGTCAGGCATGGCAAGCCGGCGCCGGATCTCTTCCTGCTCGCGGCGGAGAAGATGGGAGCGCGGCCTGCACGCACGCTGGTGATCGAGGACAGCGTCAGCGGCGTTGCGGCGGCCAAGGCGGCCGGCATGACGGTCTGGGGATTTGTCGGCGGCAGCCATTACCGCGGCCGTGATGGGCAGGCTATATTGGCCGGCGCGGGGGCCGACCGGGTCTTCGCGCGCATGAGCGATTTCTGGGAGGCGTGAGGCCCGCATGGCCGCCGACAACGACAAGTCGCGATTGGACGATGCCGCGCGGGCCGGCTGGCTTTATTTCATCGCCGGTCACACCCAGGACGAGATCGCAAAGATGCTCCAGGTCTCGCGCGCCTCGGCGCAGCGGCTGGTCTCGCTGTGCCTCGCCGAACGCCTCATCACCTTTCGGCTCGAACATCCCATCGCCGCCTGCATGGAGCTTGCGGCGCGTCTGAAGCAGCGGTTCGACCTCGTCCATTGCGAGGTCGTGCCGGCCGATCCGGCTGCTCCCCAGGCCACCGCAGGCATCGCGGAGCGCTGCGCCAATCTGCTCGATGCGACGCTGCGGTCAGAGACGCCCGTGATCGTGGCGCTCGGCACCGGCCGTGCCGTGCGCGCCGCGGTCGAGCGCGTCACGCCGATCGACCGGCCCAATCACCAGATCGTCTCGTTGGTCGGCAACATCTCCGCCGACGGTTCGGCGAGCTTCTACGATACCGTCGGCCGGCTCGCGGACCGCACCGGAGCGCGGCACTATCCGATGCCGCTGCCGTTCCTGATGTCGTCGGAGGACGAGCGCAACAAGATGGTCCGCATCGAGCCGATCGCCAAGGTGAAGGCTGTCGCGGCCAAGGCGGATCTGCGCCTCGTCGGCATCGGCCAGATGGACCAGAAGGCGCAGGTTCACGTCGACGGCTTCGTCACCCGCGACGAATTGTTCGAGATGATGCGGCTCGGCGCCATCGGCGAGATCACCGGCTGGGCCTATGATTCCAAGGGACGTCTGCTCAAGGCCGGCACCAACAAGCGTCTCACCAGCATCCCGCCGGAAGTGCCGGCGAAGACCACGACGATCGGTGCCGCGGTGGGTGCAGCTAAGGTCGCAGCCATCGCGGCCGCCCTGAACGGCGGGCTGATCAACGGCCTCATCACCGACGAGACCACGGCAAGGGCGATTCTGGAGCGGTAGGGCGGCGGGCTAGCTTCTCGCGCCGCTGTCATCGTCCGCGTAGGCGGACGATCCAGTACGGCGCGGCCTCTCTCTTAGGGCAAACCAACTTACGACACGGAGTACTGGATGCCCCGCCTTCGCGGGGCATGACACCGAGGTTTGGGCCGGCCCCTTCCGCACCGCAGCACTCATAAGTTGCGGGAGCGCCCACGCGCCTGCTTGACAACGGCCGCTGCTCCGTTGAACATACACCCAACGCGTGGGCATATGCTCAAACGCGATTGAGGGGAGGTCACCGTGAAGCTCATCCTGGGCGCCGTCTGCGGCGCATCTGCACTTTTGCTGGCCGTCCCCGCGATGGCCGAAACGACCCTGACGATCGCCACCGTCAACAACGGCGACATGATCCGCATGCAGGGGCTGACGAGCGAATTCACCAAGAAGAACCCCGACATCACGGTGAAATGGGTAACGCTGGAGGAGAACGTGCTGCGCCAGCGGGTCACCACCGACATCGCCACCAAGGGCGGTCAATTCGACGTGCTCACCATCGGCACCTACGAGGTGCCGATCTGGGCCAAGAAGGGCTGGCTGGTGCCGCTCGCCAATCTCGGCGGCGACTACGATGTCGCCGACCTCCTGCCCAAGATCAAGGACGCGGTCTCCGTCGACGGCAAGCTCTACGCCGCACCGTTCTACGGCGAGAGCTCGATGGTGATGTATCGCACCGATCTGTTCGAGAAGGCCGGCCTGAAGATGCCGGAAAAGCCGACCTGGGATTTCGTGGTCGATGCCGCCAGGAAGCTCACCGACAAGGGTGCAGGCACCTACGGCATCTGCCTGCGCGGCAAGGCCGGCTGGGGCGAGAACATGGCGTTCCTGTCGGCGATGGCCAATTCCTACGGTGCGCGCTGGTTCGACGAGAAGTGGCAGCCCCAGTTCAACACGCCGGAATGGAAGACGACGCTGACGACCTACGTCAACCTCATGAAGGACGCCGGCCCGCCCGGCGCGAGCTCCAACGGCTTCAACGAGAACCTGGCGCTGTTCAACGCCGGCAAGTGCGCGATGTGGATCGACGCCACGGTCGCGGCATCCTTCGTCACCAACCCGAAGGACTCCAAGGTCGCGGACAAGGTCGGTTTCGCGCTGGCGCCCAACACCGGCCTCGGCAAGAACGCCAACTGGCTGTGGGCCTGGAATCTCGCGATCCCCGCCGGCTCCAAGAAGACGGAGGCTGCCGAGAAGTTCATCGCCTGGGCGACCAGCAAGGACTACACCAAGCTCGTGGCGTCGAAGGACGGCTGGGCCAACGTGCCGCCGGGCACGCGCACCTCGCTCTACCAGAACCCGGACTATCTGAAGGTCGCCCCGTTCGCGAAGCTGACGCTGGCCTCGATCGACGCGGCCGATCCGAACAAGCCGACGGTGAAGCCGGTGCCTTATGTCGGGGTGCAATACGCCGCGATTCCCGAATTCCAGGGCATCGGCACCCAGGTCGGCCAGCAATTCTCGGCCGCGCTTGCGGGCTCGATGACGGTCGATGCCGCGCTGACTGCGGCGCAATCGGCGACCGAGCGCGAGATGAAGCGCGCCGGTTACATCAAGTGAACCCGAGCTCGACCTCCTGAGCTCACACTTGCGGCCATCCGCCGATTCCCGGATGGATGGCCGCCTTCTTCCCGAGGTTTCGCTTTGACGCGTTTTCTTCCCGCGAACCGGTCTCCAACTCGCTTGAAAATGCTCTGAAGGAGAAGTCAGGCATGGCAACCCTGCAGACGCAGCTCCTTGCGCGCTCGCTCCTGACGCCTGCGGTCGGGCTGCTCTTCATCTGGATGATCGTTCCGCTCGCGCTGACGATCTATTTCTCGACCCTGCATTACAGCCTGCTCGATCCCGGCTCCGAGTCGTTCGTGGGCCTGGAGAACTTCCGCTACTTCCTCACCGATCCCGCCTTCCTGGCCTCGCTTCGGAACACGCTGGTGCTGGTCGGCTCCGTGCTCGCGCTGACGATCCTGCTCGGCATTCCGCTCGCGCTGCTGATGGACCAGCCGGTGATCGGGCGCAATGTCGTGCGGCTGATGGTGATCGCGCCATTCTTCGTGATGCCAACGGTCAGCGCGCTGGTCTGGAAGAACCTGTTGATGCATCCGGTGTCCGGCCTGTTCGCCTGGCTCGCCTCGTTGTTCGGCCTGACGCCGATCGACTGGTTCAACGACGTGCCACTGTTTGCGGTGATCCTGATCGTGACCTGGCAATGGCTGCCGTTCGCGACGCTGATCCTGCTCACCGCGCTGCAATCGCTCGACGAAGAGCAGAAGGAGGCGGCCGAAATGGACGGCGCCCGCGCGCTATCGACCTTCATCTACATCACGCTGCCGCATCTTGCGCGTCCCATCACGGTGGTGATCCTGATCGAGACCATCTTCCTGCTGACGGTGTTCGCCGAGATCTTCGTCACGACAGGGGGAGGGCCGGGCCTGCAAACCACCAACATCGCCTTCCTGATCTATTCGCAGGCGCTGATCCAGTTCGACGTCGGCACCGCCTCGGCGGGCGGCCTCGTCGCCGTGGTGATCGCCAACGTCGTCGCCTTCTTCCTCGTCCGCATCGTCGGCCGCAATCTGGAGGCTTGAAGCATGGCGCGGATGGCGACGACGCGACGGGTGGTGGTCTCGACGATCGGAGCGTGGTCCTTCGGCTTCCTGATCTTCTTCCCGATCCTGTGGATGATGCTGACGAGCTTCAAGACCGAGCTCGAGGCCTTTGCCATACCGCCGTCCTTCCTGCTCTTCCACTGGACCACGGAGAACTATGCCACCGTGCAGGAGCGCAGCGACTATTTCCACCACGCGATGAACTCGATCGTCATCGCCGGCGGCTCGACGCTCATCGCTCTCTTGATCGCCATTCCTGCGGCCTGGTCGATGGCGTTCTCGCCGACCAAGCGCACCAAGGACATCCTGCTCTGGATGCTCTCGACCAAGATGATGCCGCCGGTCGGGGTCTTGGTGCCGATCTACCTGATCTACAAGTCCTTCGGTCTGCTGGATTCCCGCATCGGTCTCGTCTTCATCCTGTGCCTCGGCAACCTGCCGATCGTCATCTGGATGCTCTTCACCTATTTCAAGGAAATCCCGCGCGACATTCTCGAAGTCGCACGCATGGACGGCGCCACCATCGGCCGCGAGCTGGTCTACGTGCTGACGCCGATGGCGATCCCGGGGCTGGCGTCCACGATGCTGCTGAACCTGATCCTCGCCTGGAACGAGGCGTTCTGGACGCTCAATTTGTCGACCTCGAACGCGGCGCCCCTGACCACGTTCATCGCCTCCTATTCGAGCCCGGAAGGGCTGTTCTGGGCAAAGCTGTCGGCGGCCTCGACGATGGCGATCGCGCCCATTCTCGTCCTCGGTTGGTTCAGCCAGAAGCAGCTCGTGCGCGGGCTCACCTTCGGCGCGGTGAAGTAGAGGGGCTGCCGGATCATGGGTCAGATCACACTTCAAGGCGTGCAGAAATCGTTCGGCCCCGTGCACATCATCAAAGGCGCCGATTTGGATATCGCCGACGGCTCCTTCGTGGTCTTCGTCGGTCCGTCCGGCTGCGGCAAGACGACCTTGCTGCGGCTGATTGCCGGTCTCGAAGACGTCTCCGGCGGCAGGATCCTGATCGACGGCAAGAACGTCGTCGACACGCCGCCCGCCAAGCGCGGACTGTCGATGGTGTTTCAGTCCTACGCGCTCTATCCGCACATGAGCGTGCGCGGCAATATCGGCTTCGGCCTGAAGATGGCGGGGCTGCCGAAGGACGAGATTAACCGCAAGGTCGAGGCCGCCGCCGCCACGCTGAACCTCACGCCCTATCTCGACCGCAAGCCGCGCGAGCTCTCCGGCGGTCAGCGCCAGCGCGTCGCGATCGGCCGCGCCATCGTGCGCGAGCCCAAGGCGTTCCTGTTCGACGAGCCGCTGTCCAATCTCGATGCAGCGCTACGCGTGCAGATGCGCATCGAGGTGACGCGGCTGCAGAAGCAGCTCGGCACGACCGCGATCTACG
Organism: Bradyrhizobium sp. WBOS08; assembly: GCF_024585125.1. Taxonomy (NCBI): domain Bacteria; kingdom Pseudomonadati; phylum Pseudomonadota; class Alphaproteobacteria; order Hyphomicrobiales; family Nitrobacteraceae; genus Bradyrhizobium; species Bradyrhizobium sp. WBOS08. Next base: position 4,975,574 of record NZ_CP028988.1, read on the forward strand.
TCACCCACGACCAGGTCGAGGCCATGACCATGGCCGACAAGATCGTCGTGCTCAACGGCGGCAAGATCGAGCAATATGGCTCGCCGCTGGAGCTCTACGAGCGGCCGGCCAATCTCTTCGTCGCCGGCTTCATCGGCTCGCCCAGGATGAATTTCGTCACCGGGGAGCTCGCTGCGCAGCAGGGCGCGACCACGATCGGCGTACGGCCGGAGCACCTCAAGATCGATCGCGACGGCGCCGGCGGCTGGCTGGGCACGATCGCGGTCGCCGAGCATCTCGGCAGCGACACCTTTCTTTATGTCGAAGCCGGTGCGCTCGGCATGCTGACGGCGCGCTATGTCGGGGAATTGAGCCTGCACGCCGGCGACCGCGTCTCGCTGTTGCCGGACCCTGCGCGCATCCACCGCTTCGACGAGGCCGGCAACGCGCTTCGAAGCTGACAAGAAACGTCAAGACAACGGAAACACCGCCATGTACCTGGAAAAATTCAAGCTGAACGGCAAGACCGCGTTCATCACCGGCGGCGGGCAGGGCATCGGCCTTGGCTGCGCGGAAGCGCTGGCTGAAGCCGGCGCCAGGGTGATCATCGGCGACCGCGACGGCAAGGTCGCCGACAGCGCCAAGGCCAGCCTGAAGGCAAAGGGCTTCGACATCGAGACCGCAATCATGGACGTGACCGATACCAGGCGGGTGGCGGAAGTCGCGAACGACCTCGTCGCCCGCCACGGCAAGGTCGACATTCTCGTCAACAATGCCGGCATCGCCCGCAGCGAAACGCCGGCCGAAACCGTCACCGACGAGCACTGGCTCAATGTCATCGACGTCAATCTCAACGGCACGTTCTGGTGCTGCCGCGAATTCGGCAAGCACATGCTGAAGGCGAAAAGCGGCGCCATCGTCAACGTCGGCTCGATGTCCGGCTTCATCGTCAACAAGCCGCAGGAGCAGTGCTTCTATAACGCCTCCAAGGCTGCCGTGCATCACCTGACCAAATCGCTGGCCGCCGAATGGGGCGCGCGCGGCATCCGCGTCAATGCAGTGGCGCCGACCTATATCGAGACGCCGCTCAACGCCTTCGTGAAGAGCAATGCCAGGATGTACGACGCCTGGATCGGTGGAACTCCGATGGCGCGGATGGGACAGGTCGAGGAGATCGCCTCCGTCGTGCTGTTCCTCTCCTCGGAAGCCGCGAGCCTGATGACCGGCAGCATCGTGCTGGTGGATGGCGGCTACACTTGCTGGTAGGCTCACCGTCAAAACCGACGGAAAGCGACCGGGAGCCACAATGCCGCGAGCGTATATCGGCGTCGACGTAGGGACCACCAGCACGCGGGCAGGAGTGTTTGACGAGGCCGGAAACCTGCTCGCGACCGCGCGGCATCCGATCCGAATCTGGCACGAGGCCGGCGACGTCGTCGAGCAGTCGTCTCAGGACATCTGGGAGGCCTGCACGACGTCGGTGCGAGCGGCGATGGCGCAAGCGAGCATTTCGCCCGACAGCATCAGCGGCATCGGCTTTGACGCCACGTGTTCGCTGGTTGTCCTCGACAGGCAGGGCGAGCCGCTCACCGTCAGCGCGTCCGGCGAGGCGCAGCGCAATGTCATCGTCTGGATGGATCATCGTGCCATTGCCGAGGCACGGCTGATCAACGAGACCGAAGATGCCGTGCTGCGCTATGTCGGCGGCTCGATCTCGCCGGAGATGGAAATGCCGAAGCTGCTATGGCTGAAGCGGCACCTTCGTGGCAGCTTCGACGCCGCCGGCCACTTCTTCGATCTGGCGGACTATCTGACCTGGCGCGCGACTGGCTCGCTGCAGCGCTCGACCTGCACCGTCACCTGCAAGTGGAATTATCTGGCCCACGACGGCGGCGGCTGGAGCGCGCAGTTCTTCAAGCGCATCGGCCTGTCGGACTTCGTGAACGAGAGATACGCCCGCATCGGCACCGAGATCGTCGCCCCCGGCGCGCGGCTCGGCCGCGGTCTCACCCGCACGGCCGCGGCCGAGCTCGGCCTGTTCCCGGGCACGCCGGTCGGTGCCTCGTTGATAGACGCCCATGCCGGCGGCATCGGCGCTATCGGCGGCCGCGACGGCTCGGGCGGGGACAGCGATGTCTGCGACCGGCTCGCCTACATCATGGGGACGTCGGCCTGCATCATGGCGACGACCAAGGAGCCGTGCTTCGTGCCGGGTGTGTGGGGACCCTATTACTCCGGCATGGTCCCGGACTTCTGGCTCAACGAGGGCGGTCAGTCTGCCGCGGGCGCCGCGATCGACCATCTGCTCAAGTCGCATCCGGCCCATGCAGAGGCCAGCGCGGCGGCGCGCGGCGAGGGGCTCGACCTCATCGACTTCCTCGAGCGCCGGATCATCGCACGCGCCGGCGATGCCAGCCGCGCCGCGCTGCTCGCCCGCGATATCCATGTCCTTCCTGAGTTCATCGGCAACCGCTCGCCCCACGCCGATCCGGATACGCGCGCGGTGATCGCGGGCCTCGATCTCGACACCGACATCGCCTCGATGGAGCGGATGTTCGTCGCCGGTCTGTGCGGGCTGGCCTATGGACTCGCCGAGGTGATCGAGGCCTTTGCCGCGCATGGCGTGCGCGCCAGCATGATGATCATGGGCGGCGGCGCCAGCCGCAGCCCGCTGGTACGGCAGATCATGGCCGACACGACGGGGCTCACCGTCGCGTTGCCGCAGACGAAGGAGCCGGTGCTGCTCGGTGCCGCGATGCTGGGGGCGGTGGCCGGCGGGGCCTATGCGTCGATCGGCGAGACCATGGCCAGGATGTCGGCGCTGGGACGGAAGAGCGAGCCGACCGCGCCCGACATGGCGGCGTTTCACACCCGCAAGCGCGAGGTCTACAAGCTGCTGCGCGAACTCGATCGCGGCAGCCGCGCGGCGATGAGCGGCATCGCGAGAGGTTGAAGGACATGCTGATTGCCTGCGGCGATGCGCTGATCGATTTCGTGCCGACGCGAACCGCCGAGGGACGCGAGGCGGTGATGCCGGCCGTCGGCGGCTCCTGCCTCAATGTCGCGATCGGCATGGCGCGGCTGGGCGCGCCGACCGGCTTCGTCGGCGGCATCTCGACCGATCTGTTCGGGCGGATGATCGCAGATCATGCCGCGGCCTCTCACGTCGACCTCGATCTCGCGACCCGCAGCGATCACCAGACCACGCTGGCCTTCGTCCGCATCGTCGCGGGCGAGTCGCACTACGCCTTCTACGATGCCGAGACCGCGACGCGGAACTGGACCTACCGGCGCGGGTCCATTCGCTTCGACACGGTCGAGGCCGTCCATGTCGGCTCGACCACCCTGGTCAACCACCACGGCGCGGCCGAGACCAAGGCCCTGATTGCGGACGCGCGGGCGGCTTCGACGATCTCCTTCGATCCGAATTGCCGGCCCAATCTGGTCAAGGACAAGCCGGCCTATCTCGCGCGCATGGCGGAGTTCGCGAACCAAGCCGATCTCATCAAGATGTCGGACGTCGACTTCGACTATCTCTTCGGCGAGGAGCCGTATCCGCAGCGCGCGCGCGTGCTGCTCGGGCAGGGCACCAGCCTCGTCGTCATCACCCGCGGCAATCATGGCGCGATCGCCTGGCACGCGGGGGCAGGCCAGATCGAGGTCGAAGCACCCAAGGTCGACGTTGCCGACACGATCGGCGCGGGCGACAGCTTTCAGGCGGCGCTGCTGTTTGCTCTGCATAAGCAGGGACGCATTGCCCGGGAAGCATTGCAGGACATCAGTGCCGACGAACTCCGCCACGCGCTGTCCTTTGCCGCCAATTGCGCCGGCCTCACCTGTACGCGCCCGGGCGCCGATCCGCCCTGGAGCAAGGAGATCACTCGGAGCTGGTAGAGCGCCTCACATCCGCGCGACCGCCTTCTCGGCGCATTTGAGAAATCTGGAGATCACCGGGCTTTGGGAATCCCGTCGCCAGCAGACGGCGATATCGAGGGAGTCGGTGGCATCGCGCAGTGGCCGGAACACGATGCCGCGCGGCGCGCCAAGCTTGGCGCAGCTCGGCACGATCGCAAAGCCTTCGCCGGCGAGAACCAGGCTCATCGCCGAATGCACCGTCTCGACCCGGCTCGCGATCGGCATCACGATCTGATGCCGGCGCAGCAGGGCCGCGACTGCGGAGGAGGCCGGATCCTGCTCCGGCGGCGGCAACGCGATCAGCGGGCGGCCGTGCAACCGCTCCATCGGCACCGCACTCAGCCGTGCGAGTGGCGAGCGGATCGGCATTGCCAGCATGAATGGCTGCACGCCGATCCGCGCCACCTGGATCTCGGGATGGTTGATGGCCGGCATGCACAGCGCGACCGTGACGCTGCGATCGAGCAGCCGGGCTTCGCGCGTCGACGCGCTGAGCTCGGCGAATTCGAGGTCGACGCCGGGAATGGATCGCCGCAGCTCCGGAATCAAAGATGGCAGCATCGCATTCGCCAGCACGAACATGTAGCCGACCGAGAGCCGCCCGCGCTTGCCGGCGGCGACCGCGCGCGCGGCTTCGGCGCCGTCGACGGCCAGCGCCAGCGCCTCGCTCGCGCGGGCCAGCAGCGCCTGGCCGGCCTCGGTCAGGTCCATGCCCCGGGTGCCGCGGCGGAACAGCGGCGCGCCGATCTCGGCCTCGAGCTTGCGGATCTGGACCGAGAGCGGAGGCTGCGCCATCCGCAGCCGCTCGGCGGCCTTGCCGATGCTGCGCGCCTCGGCGACGGCGACGAAATAGCGGAGCCGGCGAAGATCCATTGGCATACCGAAAACGTATGGGTTGACGATCAAAATCGTATTGGACGGCGAGTTAACAAAACTGTCATTCTCGCTGTCAATGTCTTGTCGGTGTCCTGGGGCCAATTGCGGCCCGCTTCGGAGCGTGATGTGGCGATCAAGGGCGACCCCTGTTTCTTGTCCGCAACCGAGCTGCGCGGCCTCATTGCCGCAAAGAAGATTTCGCCGGTCGAGATCGTCCGTGCCGTGCTCGCGCGCGCCGAGGCGCTCCAACCCGAATTGAACTGCTTCATCACGCTCTGTGGCGAGGAGGCGATGGCGCAGGCGCGCGCGGCCGAGCGCAAGCTGATGGCCGGTGAGCCGCTCGGTCTGCTGCACGGCATCCCCGTCACCGTCAAGGACATCGTCAACACCAGGGGCGTCAAGACCACCTTCGGTGCCGTTCCCTACAAGGACAACGTGCCGAATGAGGACGCCGTCGCGGTGGCGCGGCTGCGCAGCGAAGGCGCGATCCTGATCGGCAAGACCACCACGCCGGAATTCGGCAGCAAGTGCCTGACGGATTCTCCGCTGTTCGGCCGGACCCGAAACGCCTGGGACGCCTGTCGCTCCTCCGGCGGCTCCAGCGGCGGCGCGGCGGTTGCGGTCGCCAGCGGCATCGCGCCGCTTGCGATTGCGACCGATGGCGGCGGCTCGACGCGGATTCCCGCCGCCTGCAACGGCGTGGTCGGCCTGAAGCAGAGCAACGGCATCATCCCGCACAGCCAGGCGCTCGATGTGTTCGGCAACCAGACCTATGTCACGCCGACCACGCGAACCGTCGCCGACACCGCGCTGATGATGCAGGCGATGGCGGGCGAGGACGCCTGCGATCCCTGGTCGATCGGCGTGCCAGTGCCGGACTTCATCGGCAGCGCGGCGCCGCGCGGCGATCTGCGTGGGCTCAGGATCCTGTACTGCCTGACGCCGCCGGGCCGTCCGGTGTCCGCGGAGGTCACCGCCAATTTCAAGGCGAGCCTCGACCGGCTGGCAGGGCTGGGGGCCGAGCTCGAGGAATTCTCGGGCGACGGTTTCGACATCGAGCCGATCTGGCGCGCCATCAACCACACGGTCTGGCGCACGCGCTTTGCCAACCTCGCCGCCGAGCACAAGGACGAGCTGAGCGAGGCTTTCCTCAAGCAGCTCGCACTTGCCACCGAGGTCAGCGGCGTCGACTACCAGGAGGCGATGTTCGCGCGCACCGCACTGTTCCGCCGGGTGCAATCGTTGCTTGCGCGAGGGCACCTGCTGGCGATGCCGACCCTGACGCGGACGGCGTTGCCGATCGGCCAGGACTTGTTCGGCACCATCGAGATCGACGGTCGGCATTTCGACAGCGTTCGCCCGCATTGGTTCCCCTGGACCATGCCGTTCAACATGACCGGCCATCCCGCCATCAGCCTGCCTTCCGGCTTCGGCCGTGACGGCTTGCCGATCGGCTTGCAGCTGGTCGGCCGCTTCCGCGCGGATGCGGAGCTGCTGCGCGTCTGCGCCTTGTTCGAGGCCTCCGCAGGGCTTCTGTCCCGCTGGCCGGAATGACGACATGCCCCCGCAGCTAAAGGCTTGCCTCTGTCGTCCGGACATGTTGATCGTGCCGCAGCTGAGCCCTGAAGCCGAGCGCGCATGAGCGTATTTGTCCTCCGACGTCTGGTGACCTTGCTAGCGACGCTGGTCGGCGCATCGCTGATCATCTTCCTCGTGCTCGATGCGCTTCCCGGCAATGCCGCGCAGATGCTGATGGGCGCCGATGCCTCGCCGGACGCGGTGCGCGCGCTCACCATCAAGCTCGGGCTCGACCAGCCCCTGGCGGTTCGCTATCTGCAATGGATCAAGGGACTTCTGTCCGGCGATCTCGGCAATTCCTATGTCTACGGCACGCCGGTCGCCAGTCTGATCGGGGAGCGGTTGCTGCTGACCGTGCCGCTCGCGATCATGGCCATGTCGATCACGGTGACGCTGGCGCTCTCGGCCGGCGTCTACACTGCCGCCAACCACAACAAGCTCGGCGACGTCGGCGTGATGTCGCTGACGCAGATCGGCATCGCGCTGCCCAATTTCTGGTTTGCGATCCTGCTGGTGCTGTTGTTCTCCGTGCGGCTGCAATGGCTCTCGGCGGGCGGCTTTGCCGGCTGGGAGGACGGCATCTGGCTCGGCTTCAAATCGCTGCTGCTGCCGGCGATCTCTCTCGCGGTGGTGCAGGCCGCGATCCTGGCGCGCGTTACGCGCTCCGCCGTGCTGGAAGTGCTGCGCGAGGATTTCGTCCGCACCGCGCGCGCCAAAGGGCTCGGCAAGCGCGAGGTGCTGTGGAGCCACGTGCTGCGCAACGCCATGATCCCCGTGATGACGGTGATGGGGCTGCAATTCGCCAATCTGCTGGCCGGCACCATCGTGATCGAGAACGTGTTCTACCTGCCGGGGCTCGGCCGCCTGATCTTCCAGTCGATCGCCAACCGCGACCTGATCGTGGTGCGCAATTGCGTGATGCTGCTCGCGACCATGGTCGTCATCGTCAATTTCGTGGTCGACGTGCTCTACGCCTTGATCGATCCCCGCATCAAGGTCCACGACCTGTGAGCGCGCCCATGACCATCGACGCGCCCCTCGCAACGCGGCCGTTGCCGGCCCGGACCTTCTGGCGCCGCGCGCTGCGCCACCGCAGCTTCGTGCTCGGCGGCGCGTTGAGCCTTCTCGTGCTCGCCTCGGCACTCATGTCGCTGGTGTGGACGCCGTGGTCGCCTTACGAGATCGACATCGCCTCGAAGCTGCGGCCGCCGTCGGCGACGCATTGGCTCGGCACCGATTCCTTCGGCCGCGACATCCTCTCGCTGCTGCTTGCCGGCGCCCGCTCCACCATCATGGTCGGAATCATCGCCGTCAGCATCGGTCTCACCTTCGGCGTCACGCTCGGCCTGATCGCCTCGGCGCGCCGCGGCTGGACCGAAGAGATCATCATGCGCTTCTCCGACTTCACCTTCGCCTTTCCGGCCGTGCTGTCCGCGATCATGCTCGCCGCGGTGGCGGGGCCGGGCATGGTCACATCGATCGTCGCGATCGGCATCTTCCAGATCCCGACGCTGACGCGGCTGACGCGGGGCTCGGCCAATGCGATCTGGGCGCGCGAATTCGTGCTGGCCGCGCGCGCCGCGGGCAAGGGGCGCTTCCGCATCACCATCGAGCACGTGCTGCCCAACATCCTGTCGATCCTGATTGTGCAGGTCACGATCCAGTTCGCGCTCGCCATTCTCGCCGAAGCGGCGCTGTCCTATCTCGGCCTCGGCACGCAGCCGCCGCAACCGTCCTGGGGGCGGATGTTGAACGATGCGCAAACCCTGCTGTTCCAATCGCCGATGCTCGCGGTCTATCCGGGCGCAGCGATCGCCATCGCGGTGCTGGGCCTCAATCTGCTCGGCGACGGCTTGCGCGACCTGCTTGATCCAAGATTGGCGCGCGAGCGATGACCATGGCCGAGCGCTCCGACATGCCTCTGATCGAAGTCGAGAATCTCGGCGTCCGCCTCAACACCAGTCGCGGGCCGGCGCAGGCCGTACGCGGCCTCAGCTTCTCGCTGAAGCGCGGCGAGACGCTCGGGCTCGTCGGCGAGTCCGGTTGCGGCAAGTCGGTCACTGCGATGTCGCTGATGGGATTGCTGCCGGATAGCGCCGTGGTCTCGGGCAGCATCAAGCTCGATGGCCACGAGCTAGTGGGATTGCCGGATGCGGATTATTGCCGCCTGCGCGGCAACCGCATCAGCATGATCTTCCAGGAACCGATGACCGCGCTCAACCCGATGCACACGATCGGCGATCAGGTCGCCGAGCCCCTGCGACGGCACAAGACATACTCGGCGGCGCAGGCGCGCAGAGAGACGATCGCCTTGCTCGACCGCGTCGGACTGCCCGATCCTGCGCGGCGCGTCGATGCCTATCCGCACCAGTTTTCCGGCGGCCAGCGCCAGCGCATCACCATCGCGATGGCGCTCGCCTGCGAGCCGGACCTCTTGATCGCGGACGAGCCGACCACCGCGCTCGACGTTACCATCCAGGGCCAGATCCTCGACCTCATTGCCGATCTCGTCGAGGAGCGCGGCATGTCGATGATCCTGATCTCGCACGATCTCGGCGTCATCGCCGAGAACGTGCAGCGCATGATGGTGATGTATGGCGGCGCCGTCGTCGAGAGCGGACCGACCGAAGAGGTCTTCCGCCGCATGGGCCATCCCTATACGCAGGGCCTGTTCCGCGCCCGGCCGAAGCTCGGCGCGCGCAAGGGGACGCGGCTGCAGACGATCTCGGGCACGGTGCCGGAGCTGGCCGATCTGCCAACGGGGTGCACCTTCTCCGACCGCTGTCCGCTGGTGATCGATGCGTGTCGCGCCGCGCTGCCGCCGATGGTGGAGGTCGGACCGCGCCATGGCGTGCGCTGCATCAGGACCGACGTGTCGATGGCAGAACGTGTCGGAGCGCTGACCGCATGACCGCCGCGCCGCTTCTCGACGTGAAGGATCTCGAACAGCGCTATGCGCTGCCGCGGGAAAGCCTGTTCCGGGCGCCGGGGCAGGTGCGTGCGCTCAATGGTGTCAGCGTGCAGGTGGCCGCGGGCAAGAGCCTCGGCGTCGTCGGCGAATCCGGCTCGGGCAAGTCGACCTTCGCGCGGCTGGTGATGGCGCTGGAGCGGCCGACGTCGGGACAGGTCGCGCTGCTCGGCCGCGATCTCAACCGCATTCCCGCGGACGAATTGCGTCGCGCCCGCCGTGATTTCCAGATGGTGTTCCAGGATCCCTACGGCTCGCTCGATCCGCGCCAGACCATCGCGCGCATCGTGGCCGAGCCGCTGACCGTGCTGGAGGGAGCCGACCGCACCACGTTCCGCGACCGCGTCGCCGCGGTACTGCGCCAGGTCGGCTTGCGCGATGCCGACATGGAGAAATATCCGCACGAGTTCTCGGGCGGACAGCGCCAGCGCATCGCCATCGCGCGCGCGCTGATCACCCAGCCCAAGCTGATCGTCGCCGACGAGCCGGTCTCCGCGCTCGACGTCTCCGTGCAGGCCCAGGTGCTGAACCTGATGCAGGATCTCCAGGAGCAGTTCGGCCTCAGCTATATCCTGATCAGCCACGACCTCGCCGTCGTCGACTATCTCTGCGACGAGGTCGCGGTGATGTATCTCGGCCGGATCGTCGAGCAGGGGCGGCCCGAGGACCTTTTCGAGCATTGTGCCCATCCCTATACGCGGGCGCTGCTGGAGGCGGTGCCGCGGGCGCGTGCCGGCGGAGGTCGGCGGCGGCGCGGCGGCCAGGCCATCGCCTCGCAATCGGCGGCGGCGGCCGGATGTCCCTATGCCGCGCGTTGCCCGCTTGCCGAGCAGCATTGCCGCGAGGCCCTGCCTGCGTTACGCAAGGTCGGCGAGGGACACCTTGCCGCCTGCCACAGGGCGGAGGCCGTGATGGCGTTGCCGCAGGTCGCGATGGAAGGTTAGTGTCCGGAGCCGGATTGGCGTAGGCTGAAGAACGGAACAGGCCGGGGAGTTACGCATGTTGAGGAAATTGTCGATTGTCGCCGTAGCGGCTGCGCTCGTCGCGGCGCCTTTGCCCGTGCTGGCGCAGAGCAAGAAGGACAGCGTCGTCATGGGGATGACGCTGGAGCCGCCGGGGCTCGATCCCACCAATGCCGCCGCCGCGGCGATCGCCGAGGTCACGCTCTACAACATCTACGAGACGCTGACCAAGATCAACGAGGACGGCTCGGTCTCGCCGCTGCTGGCCGAGAGCTGGACCGCTTCACCCGATCTGAAGACCTACACCTTCAAGCTGCGCAAGGGCGTCAAATTCCACAATGGCGAGCCGTTCGATTCCGCGACGGTGAAGTTTTCGTTCGAGCGCAACGCCGCGCCGACCAGCACCAACAAGGACAAGAGCCTGTTCCAGGCGTTCGAGAAGGTCGACGCGCCCGACGCCAACACGATCGTGATCACCCTGAAATATTCCGAGCCAAACCTGCCTTTCCTGCTGGGACAGGCGAGCGGCTCGATCGTCGAGCCCAAGAGCGCTGGCACCAACGTCACCCAGCCGGTCGGGACCGGCCCCTATCAGCTGGGCGCCTGGGCCAAGGGCTCCTCGATCACGCTCAACAAATGGGCGGCCTATCGCAACGCCTCCGCAATCAAGCTCTCGAAGGTGACGATCCGCTTCATCTCCGATCCGGCCGCCCAGGCCGCGGCGCTGCTGTCGAACGACGTCGACGCGTTTCCGCGCATTGCAACCCGCGTCGTTGCCCAGTTCAAGAGCGATCCGCGCTTCACGGTGCTGATCGGCGGATCCAGGGCCAAGACCATCGTCGCGATCAATCATCGGAAGAAGCCGCTCGACGACGTCCGCGTTCGCCGCGCCATTCTCGCTGCGATCGACCGCAAGGCGTTGATCGACGGCGCCGTCGAGGGGTTCGGCACGCCGATCGGTAGCTTCTACACGCCGGGATCGCTCGGCTACGTCGACACCACCGGCGTCAATCCCTACGACCCCGAGAAGGCCAAGAAGCTGCTCACTGAAGCCGGCGTCACCGCGCCGCTCGAGCTGTCGCTGAAGCTGCCGCCGCCGCCCTATGCGCGGCAGGGCGGCGAGATCGTCGCGGCCCAGCTCGCCAAGGTCGGCATCGTCGCCAAGATCGAGAACGTCGAATGGGCGCAATGGCTGTCGCAGGTGTTCGCCGGCAATGGCCCGCACAATTTCGACCTCACCATCGTCAGCCACGTCGAGCCGTTCGATCTCGTCAAGATCACCGAGCCCGACTACTATCTCGGTTACAACAACGAGAAGTTCAACGCGCTCTACAAGCAGATCGTGTCGACGCCGGAAGAAGCCGCCCGCGCCAAGCTGCTCGGCGACGCCCAGCGCATGCTGGCCACCGACGCCGTCTCCGCCTACCTGTTCCAGCCGCAATGGCCCACCGTCATCAACAAGAAGCTGAAGGGCGTCTGGAAGGAAGTCCCGCAGTTCGAGAACGATTTCTCGGCCTGGGCCTGGGAGTAGGCGCACTCGATCCGGTCGAGCCCGTGACTGCAATCTTGGCCTTTCCCGTCGGGGAGAGGCCGATCGTTTGCCTGTTCCAGATCAAAAACTGAAAAACAACCCCATGCACAGTAGCCGGGCGTAGTCATTTCAATGGCTTGCGCGTTGCGCGTTCGATGGTCGAGGCGATGCGCGGGACCGTTGTCCCGCCGGGCAAAACAGCGATCTTCGCAATTCCTACGTTGCGGAACAGGAGTCCGCGTTAACCATCGCCGACAGTTTCAACCCGAACGCAATCGCTTCGAAGTTTCTTAAATTTTGCCGGGTTACCTCTGTTGGGCATGGTGACCTTGGGAGGCATATGAGCAAGCGGGCCAAACGCAGGAAGGCGGAGACGCTCGCAATCCCGATGGCGGCGCGGGTTGCACTCGGCGCCGTGGCTGTCGCCGCGTTGGGCTACGGCTTGCTGTCTCGCCCGGGGGGCGTGCAACCGGCGCGGAAGCCGGCCGCGCCCCAGGCCCAGGCATCGTCAACTCCGATTTACGTGGCGCCTCCAGTTCATGCATCAGCGCCGGCTCCAGCTTCAGCTCCGGTTCCGGCCCCCGCGCCTCTGGTCGAGCCTCCAAAAGCTGCTGACGGCCCCGGCGCTTTTGCCCGGCAGGTGGTTGACTATGCGAGCCGCCAGGCACCGGGCACCGTGATCATCGATACCAAGAACACGTTTCTCTATTTCGTCCTGAACGACACGCAAGCGATGCGCTACGGCATCGGTGTCGGCCGCGAAGGCTTCACATGGTCCGGTGAGCAGACCGTGGCCCGCAAGGCAGAATGGCCGGATTGGCATCCGCCCGCGGAGATGGTCACCCGTCAGCCTTATCTGCCGCGGTTCATGGCAGGTGGCCCGGGCAACCCGCTCGGCGCCCGGGCGATGTATCTGGGCGACACCGAATATAGAATTCACGGCACCAACAAGCCCGATACGATCGGCAAGCGGGTTTCCTCCGGCTGTATCCGGCTCACCAATGAGGATGTCGTCGATCTCTATGAGCGGGTGAAGATCGGAGCGAAAGTGATCGTGCTTCCGACGAGTGCTGCGCGTCGACCATCCCAGGGCGTGCCGTCCGACGCCGCTTTCCGGTTGCCGGACCAAGCATCGCCGTCGAACCGGTCCTTGGCAGCCAACGCGAAGATGCCGTCGTCTGGACCTGACATCGCCGAAGCCCGGTAACTCGATTCTCCATCTGAGTGAAGGCGGCGGCGCATCGTTCGGGAAACGATGCGCCGCCTCTCTCATGCGGCTCTTGCCTCGACATTGCCGATCCAGTCGCGCGCGAGCGTCACGTCGGCTTGCGACAATTGATGGCCCGCCGGCAGGATCCTATGGGTCACGCTCGCGCCAGCTTGCGAGAGCAGGGCCGCGAGCCTGGCCGAATTGCCGGCCGGCACGATTGGGTCGCCCTGACCGGACAGCAGCAGGATCGGCTTTCCGGCGAGATCCGCCGTTGGCGGATCAGACAGCGGCACCATCGCGCGCAGCAGGATCGCGCCGGCAAGCACGTCCGGCTCCAGCAGCAACAGCGCGGCGGCGATGTTGGCGCCGTTGGAGAAGCCGACCGCGACAGGCGCGGCGATGCCGTAGCGCTGCCGCGCCTCGCTCACGAAGTCGCCGAGCTCATGCGCGCGGCGGCGCACGTCTTCCTCGTCGAACACGCCTTCCGCGAGGCGGCGGAAGAAGCGCGGCATGCCGTGCTCGAGCACGCGTCCGCGCGGCGACAGCAGGGCCGAGCCGGGCGAGACCATCTTGCCGAGCCCGAGCAGGTCGTTCTCGTCACCGCCGGTGCCGTGCAACAGCAGCAGCGGAGGGGAGCCCGCGCGGGTCGCGGGCTCGAAGCGGTGGATGAAGGCGCTCTCGGTCATGACACGGTCTCTTCCAGGCTCGGCAGCACGTCCTCGATCTGCTTGCGGTGCTGCTCGAGGAATGCAGGCAGCTTGAGGTCGCGTCCCAGCGTCGCGACGGGCTCGTCGACGGCGAAGCCGGGGATGTCGGTTGCGATCTCGAACAGCACGCCACCGGGCTCGCGGAAGTAGATCGAGCGGAAGTAGTTGCGGTCCCTCTGCTCGGTCGGATGCAGGCCGTGATTGCTCACGAGCTTTTGCGCCATCCGGCCTTGCTCGGCATCGTCAGCCGCGCGGAACGCGATGTGATGCACCGATCCGCCGCCCTGATGCCCGCGCAAGAACCCCTTGGCCTCGTAGATGTCGACGATGCTGCCTTCGGCATCGCCCGCGGCCTTGAAGCGGATCACCGATCCCTCGCGGCCGGTCTCCTTGAAGCCGAACACGTCGGTGAGGACGGCGGCGGTCTTCGCCGCGCCGTCGAGCAGCAGCGTCACGCCGTGAAAGCCGCGGATCGCATGCTCGGCCGGCACGTCGCCATTGCTCCAGCCGGGCTCGCCTTCGGCACCTGCTATTCCCACCAGCGCGAGCGCCATGCCGTCGGGGTCGGTGAACGGCAGCACGGACTCGCCGAAGCGCTTCTCCAGCGCCTCATAGGCAATGCCCTTCTCGGTGAAGCGCTGTGTCCAGTAGCCGAGCGAACGTTGCGGCACGCGGAAGGCGGTCTGATGGGTCTCGCCGACGCCGCGGCGTCCGGGCGACACGCCAGCCCACGGGAAGAAGGTCAGGATGGTGCCGGGGCGGCCGGTCTCGTCGCCATAATAGAAGTGATAGGTGCCGGGATCGTCGAAATTGACCGTTTTCTTGACGAAGCGCAGGCCCAGATCCCGGGTGTAGAAGCCGAAATTGCGGATGGGGTCGCCGGCGATCGCGGTGACATGGTGCAGTCCAGACATGGTCGTCCTCCTGAGTTCGGGGGAGCGTTTTGCTCTGGCCGGAAATATTGTTCCGCTATGGATTGGAGACAATCCATGCAAATATGACGGCTATGTCTACGATTTGGAAACAATCGGCAAGGGCAGCCCTTGGATAAGCTCGGCAGCCTCCGGGCGTTCGTGAAGGTGGTGGAAAGCGGCAGCTTTGCGGAAGCCGGCCGGCAGCTGCGGCTGTCGCGTTCGGCGATCAGCAAGTACATCGCCGACCTCGAGGAGAGCCTCGGCGTCCAGTTGCTGATCCGGACCACGCGGCACGCCAGCCCGACCGAGAACGGCAAGCGCTATTTCGAGCGCGCGCTCGTCATCCTCTCGGAGGTCGAGGCGGCCGACCAGGCGGTGACGCAGGCGCAATCGGCGCCGCGCGGGCTGCTGCGCGTCAACGCGCCGATGTCGTTCGGCACCATGCGGCTCGGTCCGGTGCTCGCCGATTTCATGGCGCGATATCCGGAGCTTCAGCTCCAGATCGTGCTCAGCGACGATCTGCTCGATCCCGTGCAGGACGGTTTTGACGTGACGCTGCGGATCGCGGAACTGGAATCCTCGAGCCTGATCGCGCGAAAGATCATGCCGGTATCTCGCATGATCTGCGCTTCGCCGGATTACCTCTCGCGGCACGGCACGCCAAAACATCCGCAGGATCTGCGCGAGCATAATTCGCTGACCTATGGCTTTCTGCTGACCGGCAATCAGTGGAAGCTCACAGGGAGCGACGGCGACCACTGGATCCAGCCGGCCTGGTCGCTCTGCGTCAACAATGCCGAGGTGCTGCGCGACGTCGCGATCAAGGGCAGGGGGCTGGCGCTGCTGCCGGAGTTCATCGCTTCCGACGCTTTGAAGAGGGGCGAGCTGCGAACCGTGCTGGACGACTATGCCGCGCCGCCGCTCGCACTCTATGCGGTGTACCCGCCGACGCGGCACCTGTCGGTGAAGGTGCGGCTGTTCATCGATTTCCTGGTTGAGCGGTTTGGGCGGGAGGACGAGGGCGTGCGAACGACCTGAGACTAAGCACGAGACTCATGAGTGCGCGCATCTCAAAGTTCGATATCGAGCCGAACTTCCACATCCTCACCAATGCGCGCAAGCCTGCGCGCTCGTGTCTCCGCAATCGCCGACGAAAAGTCGTGGACCATCTCTTTCACTTCGGGCGCCAAGTCGGCCGCGTTGACGATCTTGATCACATAGGGCGGCTTGAGAGCATTCATCCCGCCGCCAAAGATCGAGTCGAGAAATGCTCCCGCAATATCGCCGTGCCATTCTGGCGCTCCTAACGCAGCCTTGAGCGCCCGTCGAAAATCCTGAGCAGTCTTCCAGCTGCTCGCATCGAGTTCGATGTCGCGCATAGCATACCAAGCAATGTCTAGCCGACGGTACGCTGCTCTTCCGGCTGGAGCAACTCGTCTAGCGCGCTCATCGAGGCCTTCTGTAGCCCGGCGAGGTCCTGCGCGGCGCTCTTGCACTCGGCGGCGGACATCGTTGCCGTCGCCTCCTCGACCTCGCGGCAGCGCTCGAACAGGCGGACGAGGCCGAGCGCGGCGGCGGCGCTGCCGAGCTGGTGCGTGGCTCGCGCGAGCTGCCTATGGTCGCCGGTCGCTGCAGAGGCGATGATGTCCTCGATCAGTCTGTCGCTGGTTTCCTGCAGCAGATGATGCAGCTTTGCGATCTGCCCCCGCCCCAGTAGCTCCTTCTGGTTGTCGAGGAAATTGCGGTCGATCAGCGCCCCCGCCGCGAGTTGCGTGGCGGCCGGCCCGGCCGGGGTATCCTCGATCGCCTCCCGCAGCGCGCTGATCAGGATCGGCTTGCTGACGATCTTTTCGATGCCGGCGTCCGCGAGGCGCTGCCGGGCGCTGGATGAGACGTCCGCTGTGACGGCGACGATGCGCGGCGTGCCCGGCAAGCCGAGCCTGCCGATCCGAGACGCCGCTTCCACGCCATCCATGTCGGGCATGTGCAGATCCATCAGGATGACGTCGAACGGACGATCGCGAGCGAGCGCGACGGCCGATGCGCCGTTCCTGGCGATCGTGGGGTGATGGCCGAGCCGCTTCAGGATCGCTTCCCCGACCTCGCAATTGACGGGATCGTCGTCGACCAGCAGCACGCGGCGCGACCGCGACGGCGGCGGCAGCACGCCTTGCGCGATGCCGCTTGCGGCCAGGCCCAGCGGCACCTCGAAGCTGAACGTGCTGCCCGCGCCCGGCGTGCTCGCAACCGTCAGCTGGCCGCGCATCAGGCGGACCAGGCGCCGCGCGATCGCAAGGCCGAGGCCCGTGCCGCCGAACCGCCGCGCGATGCTGTCGTCGGCCTGGACGAAATCCTCGAAGATCCGCTCGTGCATGTCGGGCGCGATGCCGATGCCGGTGTCGCGAACGGTGATACGCAGCAGGACGTGATCGTCGTGCCGCTCGGCGGCTGCGGCCACGGCGATCCCGCCCGACGGCGTGAACTTGACGGCGTTGCCGATCAGGTTGAGCAGGATGCGATTGAGCCGGACGGGATCGCCATGCACCGAGGCGTGGACCGACGCATCGCAGGCAAGATCGAAGGTCAGTCCCTTGCCGAGGGCCTGCGGACGCATCAGCTCGGCGGCGGTCTCGATCAACTGGTCGAGGCGGAAATTGCGCGGCTCCAGCGTCTCCGCGCTGGCCTCCAGGCGCGCATATTCGAGGATGGTGTCGACCAGGGCGATCAGCGTCTCGCCCGACGCGGCCGCGGTCGCAAGGTGGCGCCGCTGCGCCTCACCGAGGCTGCCGTCGTCGAGCAGTTGCAGCACGCCCATGACGCCGTTCAGCGGCGTGCGCAGCTCGTGGCTGACGACGGCGAGGAAGCGCGACTTGGTCTCGTTGGCCGCTACCGCTGCGCTACGCGCGCGCTCGGCGGAATCGTGCTCGGCGAGTGCGTGATCGCGAGCCTTCTCCAGCTCGGAGGTGCGCTCGATCACCTTGCGCTCGAGCGTCGCGTAGGACTCGCGCAAGTGCGCCGCCATCCGGTTGAACTGGTCGCCGAGCGCTTCCAACTCGTCGCCGGTCTTGATCGCGAGCCGCAGACCGAGGTCGCCGCTGCCAATCCGCCGCGCGCCCTGCGTCAGCAGCTGGATCGGTCCCGTCATGCGCCGGCTGAGGAAGAACGAGACCAGCACCGCACCCACCAGCAGGACGGCGAGGAGAAAGGTCGAACGGCCGATCGATGCATAGATCGGCGCATAGGCTTCGCTGAGCGGCAGCTCGACGAACACCAGCCAGCCGAGCGAGGGCACCGTCGCGTAGGTCGACAGCACGCGCTGGCCGGTCAGATCCTCCTTGACCAACCCGCCGGAGGGCGGCCCGACGCCGTCGAGCGCGGCGCGTACGTCCGCATGGCCGGACAGATCGCTGCGCTGCAGTGCCCGCCACAGATCGGGATGCGCGATCAGGACTCCCATGCGGTCGACCACATAGGCCTTGCCGGTGTTGCCGACCCTGATCCCGGTGACGAGGTCCCAGATGAAACGCAGATTGACCTCGGCGGCGATCACGTTCGGATTGCGGCCGGTGCCGCGCGTGGCGAGCGTCATGAACGGCTCGGTGTCGGCGAAGAAATAGACCGGCCCGTAATAGGCGCGGCTTTCGTTGGCGCCGCGGAAGGCGGGCGAGGCGGACAGATCGGCCTTGCTGCCGATCCGGTCGGCGACACGGCGGGACACGCGCACCTGCTCGAGCCCGCGCGAGTCGAGCTCGGCGATTTCCGCGATTGCCGGCGAGAGCCGCAGAAGACGGATGGCGTTGAGGCGCTCGTCCTCGTTGGTCGACAGCTCCGGCGGCAGGCGCGAGAGCCATCTGATCTGGCTCTCGATCTGGCCGACGAACTGGCCGATCTGGATCGCCGCGGACGCTGCCTGCTCGCGCTGGGTTGCCGCCAGCAGCTGCTTCTGCTCGCGATAGGAGAACCAGACGTCGAAGCCGGTGTTGATGGCGAGCGCGGCAAAGGCGAGGGCGAGGATCGAGTAGAGATATTTGCGGAACAGCCGCCCGGGAGGCGCTCGCAAGTCTCCCTGGTCGGCCGTCCCGTTCACTCGCGGATCTCGTCGGCGCGCGCGAGCAGCGTGAACGGAATGGTCAGTCCCAGCGAGCGGGCAACCGTGCGGTTGATCAGGAGCTCGTATTTCCGCGGCGACTGCACCGGAAGATCGCCTGCCTTGGTGCCGCGCAGGATGAGATCGACGTAGTCAGCCGAGCGCACTTCCAGCGTCGGCCCGTAGCTCATCAGCCCGCCGGCATCCATGAAGTAATGGAATGGATAGATGGTGGGCACGCGATACTTGGCCGCCGCCGCGACGACCGCCTGCCGGTTGACGACAAGGAAACTGTCGACCAACGCGATCATCGCAGCCTTGGGCGGTTCGGAGAAACGCCTGACGGCTTCGTCGATCTCCGCCGGCGCGTTGACGGGGGCGGGGACAGCGGACACTCCGGACTGCATCGCCTCCTGCTCGATCGAATCGAGGAAGAAGCGCCCGCCGCGAGGCGTGGTCGCCGGGTTGAACAGGATGCCGACGCGCGCAATGTCAGGCACGGCTTCCCGGATCAGCTGCAGCCATTTGCCGCCCATCTCGGCCGTGCTGCTGGTGAAGCCGGTGACGTTTCCGCCGGGATGCGCAAGGCTCTGGACGAAGCCGTTGCCGACCGGATCGTTGGCGGTCGCAAAGACGACCGGAACAGTCTTGGTGGCGGCAAGGACCGCCGCGGTTTCGATCGTCGATCCCGTCAGGATCACGTCCGGCTTGAGCTCGAGCAGTTCCTGAACGGCCGCCTTCAGCCTGTCCGGTGCGCCGAAGCTCGAGCGCAGCTCGAGGCGGAAATTGACGCCTTCGACCCAGCCGCGCTGCCTCAGGCCGACGATGAGATTGCCGAGGCGAGAGGTCGCGCTGTCGATCATGCTCCGCCTCGTCAGCTCGTCGTCGAGCGGCAATGCGGTCAACGAAGCGACGATCCGCATGCGGTCCGACGTCGCGCCGAGCGCGATCCATCCCGCGGCGGTTGCTCCCGCAAGACGAATGAAGCCGCGGCGATCGACCGCGAGCGCGGAAGGCCGTTCGGTCATGGAGTTCTTTGCATGCTGGCTCGCCCCAGTCCGGATGCTTAGCGCGAACGGCCGGCGTTCACAATTGATCAAAAAATGCCCTTGTGAATGTTCATTCGCAGCGTTTGGCAGCCCGATACCGTATTCGTACGCGGGCCGAGAGTCGTTGTTTCGATCTTAGTCCCCTCGACGGCGTCCTGTAACGCCTTTTGGCGTTGCAACATTTTCCGCCTCTGTTGCGGTGACGGGTCGGGGAAGTCGATTTCGCAGCTGCCGATTTTTGGAAAGCGTTCTTTCAAGTTGTTTCGAAGGTTTCCGATGCGCAAACTCTATCTCATTCCGGCCGTCGTCGGCCTGCTCACCTCCGTTGCGGCCGGACCGCTGGCAGCCCAGGGCGCCGTGCCGAAGCAGAAGGCCGCACCTGCACCCAGAGCTGCGGCGGCCGGCGCTCCCTCCGCAGCCGGCACGCCGGTCGCCGCCGGGACGAACTCGGCGGAAGCGCCGGGAGCGGAGGACAAGGTCAAGGCGATCGACGGCTTCCGCTCGGCCAAGTTCGGCATGAACGAGGCCGATGTGCGCGCGGCGATGGCAAAGGACTTCGCCCCGAAGCCCGATGCGATCAAGGTCCAGGACAACGCGTCCGAGTTGACGCGCAGCCTGCTTCTCCCCGTTCCCGAGCTGCTGCCGAACGGCGGCACCGCCGAGCTCTCCTACGTGTTCGGCTACAAGTCGAAGTCGCTGATCCAGGTCGGGGCGGTCTGGTCGAAGGGGACCGACGCGGCGATGACGCCCGAGAAGCTGTTCTCCAACGCCAACATCCTGCGCGCCCATTTCATGGGCGAAGGCTTCAAGCCCGACTCCATCGCGGTCAACATGCCCGTCGCCGGCGGCATCGTCATGTTCCGCGGCAGCGACGCCAGGGATCGCTCGGTGATCCTGCTGCTCCAGGGCACGTTCGAGACCAAGGACAACAACCGCGTGCTGACGCCGACCAGCCTGCTGCTGTTCTACGTCGCCGATGCCAAGAGCCCCGACATCTTCAAGCTTCCGCCCGGCCAGTTCTAAAGGCCTGGCGATCGCAACATTCTCCCACCCCATCGTGGATCGGCGCCAATGCCGATGAAGAGGATCTGAAATGCGCGGACCATCTGCGACGCGAGACGCTGACGAACGGGGCCTGCGCGGACTTGCGCAGTTCCGCTCGATGTCGCTGCTCTGCGCGATGCAGATGGTCTTCCTGCCGGTGTACAGCGTCCGCGGTCAGGCGCAGACGGCGAACGTCATCGTGCCGGATGGGCGCACAGGGACGTCCTTGCAGACCTCCGGCAGCGTCACCAATGTCACGACCTCGACGGTCTCCGGCAACAACGCCTTCAACTCGTTCTCGCAGTTCAGCGTCGGGCAGGGCAACACGGTCAATCTGCAACTGCCGAACGGAACGCAGAACCTCGTCAACATCGTTCGCGACGCCCCCGTCCACGTCAACGGCACGCTGAACTCCTATATGAACGGTGCGATCGGCGGTAACGTCTACTTCGCCGATCCCAAGGGATTCGTGGTTGGCCGCAGCGGCGTGGTCAATGTCGGCAGCCTCAACGTCTCGACGCCGACGCGCGAGTTCACCGACAGCCTGATCGGCACGAACGGGCAGATCAACCACTCGGCCGTCGGCAACCTCATGGCCGGCTCGTTCCCGGTCTCGCCCGACGGCAACATCCGCATCTACGGCCGGGTCAACGCCCAGGACGGCGTGCGCCTGACCGGGCAGAACGTCTATGTCGCCGGCGCCAGCCAGCGCGACATCGCCAATCTCGACCATGCCACGAAGTTCGCAGCCTCGGTCAACTCGAAGGGCCTGCGCAGCGCCGGCGCGATCACCGTCAGCAACGGATCGATCCATATCGGCGCCGTCAACAACGCTCGCGTCAACGGACGCCTCGCCGCGCACAGCAAGACCGCGACGCCGAGCAACATCACCGTGCAGGCCGGCAACAATATCGGTATCGGCGGCAACGCCAGGCTCGACATCGCGAGCAGGACGGGCAATGCCGGCGAGATCCGCCTGAAGGCGGCGCAGAACCTGACCGTGGCGGGCGGAGCCAGGTTCAACGCCAGTTCGAAGACCGGCAATGGCGGCCTGGTCGACTTCAGCGCCAACGGAATCATCGACGTCGGCCGCGGCGTTGCGGTCAACGTTGCCGCGCCGAACGGCAAGGCCGGCACGCTGCTGTTCGATCCGATCGACCTGGTGGTCGGCGATGCCAGCCAGGGCGACACCGGCGTGACGCTCTCCAACAGCTCGATCGCGAATGCGATCGCCGGGCTCAGTGCCGGTGCCGACTACCTGATCCAGGCCGATCACTCCATCACGCTCGCCGCGCATGCGGTGATCGACGCCCGCCGTCTCGACGGCTCCGGCCATTCGACCGGCAACGCCAACAACGTCATCATCGACGCGCCGAACATCGAGATCATGAATGGCGCACAGATCCTGGCCCAGTCGGTCAATTTCGGCGGGACTTCCTACGCCGACGGCAATGTGACGCTGCGGGCGACGGCGAGCGACATCAAGCTGTCCGGTCAGGCCACGGCGTCCACCGCGATCACGGTCGACGGCAAGATCACCGGCGGCACCGTCTCGATCACCGCGACCTCGACCGCCGTGTCGAGTTTCCTCGACGGTTCGCCGGTCGGGGCGCTGGCGCTCGTCGGCTCGGCGCTTGCCGGCTCGCTGCTGGGCCTCAACGGCGGCTATGTCGCGGCCAGCGCCACGGCGACCATCAACATCAACAGCCATGCCGACATCAACGGCCGCGGCGATGTCACCATTTCCGCGCATGCATCGGAGACCGCCTCGGATCCGGCGATCGCGTCCACCTTGCTCGGCAGCCTCACGCCGGTCGCGGCCGGCGTGGTCGTCGGCAAGATCGACGGCGTCGCCACGACCAACGTGGCCTCCGGCGCGACGGTCAATGCCGGCGGCAACCTCGAGATCAAGGCCCTCAACGACGCCACCATCGCCGTCTCGGCGCTTGCGGCATCGACGAGCGCGCAGATCGTCCCGACGGTGGCCTATTCCAAGGGATCGGTGACGACGATCGCCAATGTCGAGAGCGGCGCGCACATCGCCGCCGGGACCGTGAACGCGAGCGGCAGCACCCTGAAGGTGCGCGCGATCAACAACAACTCGTTCTCGACCAGCGCAACGTCGGTTGCCGCACCCGGACTGGGGGCGAGCGGCGGCGTCGGCGGAGCGTTCGCCATCAGCGACATCACGACGTCCGTGACTGCGACGCTCGGCGCATCGCTCGGAACCGATGTGGCCAACCGGATGAACGCCTCCGTTCTGGTCGAGGCGACGTCCGACACCACCAGCAACTCCACCATGGCTTCGTCCATCGCCGGGCTGCCGGCGCTGATCGCGGCGATCGAACGGGGGCTGCGCGCCGTCACCGCGCCGACGTCGATCATACAGGACCACATGTCCTCGCTGATGCCGCTGAACTTCAATTTCAAGGCTGCGGCCGCACTTTCCCTGGCCAACAGCACCCAGAGCGCGACGGCTGCGATCGCGCAGAATCCCAGCGGTGGTGCGCCGAGCATCTATGCCAGCGGCAACGTCGCCGTCGCCAGCAACGTCATCGACCGCGGCGTTCGCAGCAACGCGACGGCCAGCGCAATCACCAAGGACGTAGTGTCCGGCGAGAGCACGGCCATCAGCGCGGCCGTCGCCTGGGGCAATTTCACCCACAATTCGAATGCTTATGTCGGCAACGGAGCCTTGATCAACGCGGCGAACATCGCCGTCGACGCCGCCACCGAGCTGCCCATCACCAATACCTGGCTGAAATGGGACGGGCTCGGTGCGGTGTTGAGCCACCTCAACGGCAATCTCGGCGTTGGCGGCAACATCCTGACCAGCTATGCCAATGCCACGGCCGATGCCGGAGACACGATCGGGATCGCCGGTTCGCTGAACCATTTCGTCGTGAACAACAACACGACGGCCTGGGTCGCGGGCAGCGCGAGCCTGACCGCGACCTGCACGACCGCGGCCTGCGGCAGCAGCTGGTCGGCCGGCATGGACAATGGCGATCTCCACAGCTACGACGCCAGCATCCAGATCGCGGCGACCACGACCACGGCGTCGATCGACGCAGCTGGCAATGTCGGCACGCTCGGCTTCCTGACAGGCAACACGTCCGGCGGCTCCTCGGTTGGCGGCGCGCTCAACTTCGTCCAGTTCAACACCAAGACCATCGCCGGCATTTCGGATCGGGCGACGGTGCGCGCGGCGGACGACATCGCCGTCAACGCGATCACCTCCGACCGGTTCGTCGCGGTGGCCCCGACGTCCGGCAAGGCCGCCGGGGCGCTGGCGCTGAACGGCATCACCTCGCTCGGCTTCCTGAACAACACGACGCATGCGTCGATTTCGAGCCAGGCCACCGTCTATGCGCCGACGGTCGGGATCCTGGCACAGCAGGATCTGTCGGTGGTGACGCTGGCCGGTGCCATGAGCAGGAACACCAGCGGAGGCTCGGCGGTCGGTTTGGCGGTCGCCTACCTCGGCGCAAATGCCGACACCTCGGCCTATATCGGCGACAATCATTCCGACATTCGCCCGGGTCCGTTCAGCGCCGACGACCCGTTTGCCGGCACGGGCGGCGGCAGCGGAGCCGTCAACGTCGACAATCTGACGCTCAGCGCGACCACCTCGGGGCGCATCACCGCAGCTGCCGTCGCGGCCTCGATCTCCGAGCCGCAGGCATCCAGCTTCTCCGACAAGGCGGGCGCGGCCGGCGCCGGCGCGACCGGAGGGGCCGGAGGCGTTACGACGGCCGCGAGCAAGATCGGCTCGACCTCGGGATCGAGCACCGAAGGTTTCAGCATCGATCTCGCCGGCAGCTCGTCGATCAGCGACGTCTCGCTCGGCACCAGCGCCTATCTCAGGAATACGACGGTCAACAAGTACACCACGACCGGCACCGTGGTGACCAACACGATCGTCCAGGCGCTCAACGACACCATGCTCAACAATGGTTCCGGCTCGGCGGCGCTCAATCTGGCCGGCGCCTCCGCGCAAGGAGCCGCGATCGGCGGCGCGATCGCCGCGGCGATGTCGAGCAATGCGACGCTCGCCTACATCTACGGCACCACCATGAACAATCAGAGTTCGGTGACGGTGCAGGCGCTCAATGGCGGCTCGGAGATGGTCGTTGCCATCGGCGTCGCGGGATCGAAATCCAACGCGGCGTCGCTGTCGGCCTCGGTCGGCATCATCACCGACAGCGCCAATGCCTATATCGAGAGCTCCACGATTACGGGCCAGTCCGCGGGCGTCAACCGCGCGCTCGAGGTCGACGCCTACCAGACCACGAACGTCGCGATCGGCGGTGGTTCGCTGTACATCTCGGGCGGCCAGGCCGGCGTCGGCATCGGGCTGACCTATGCGTCGATTGCCGATCCGACGGGCGCAAACGCGACGGACGCGCATATCCGCAGCAGCTCGATCTCGAACTACGACAGCCTGCTGGTCATGGCCGCCAGCGCCAGCGTGATTGCGGCCGGCGCAGCCTCGGGCGGGGCGGGGTCGAACGGACTCGCCGGCGCCATCGTCGTCAGCGAGATCACGTCGACCACGACGGCCTATATCACCAGCGGCGCAACGGTGAACATCAACGTCGGCCGCGTGACGGTGCTGGCGGACAGCGGTGCAGTGTCGGCGCTGGATACGGCGCTTGGAAACCTCGTCAAGAAGTCGAACAACAATCTTCTCGCCTCGGACACCTGCACGGTTGCCGGCGGCACGGGCGGGCAGAACTGCATCGATTTCGGCGCGGCCGCGCTCAACGACGGCACGGGCAACGGGCCGGGGGCCAGCATCGTCTCCGTCGCCGGCCTGATTCAGGCTGGCAAGAACAATGTCGGCGCCTCGATCGTCTATAACACCATCGCGACCACCCATTCGGCCTCCATCGCCAACGTCCTGATGTCGGCGGGCAGCAACGGCAATGTCAGCGTGGGCGCGGTCGATTCGTCGAAGATCCAGGCGGTCACGATCGGCTTCGGACTTGCAACCGGGCAGTTTGCCGGCGTCGGCGGCACCACGATCAGCTCCATCGCCAATACCGTCTCGGCTTCTATCGGCAACAACCTGTCGAGCACGACCCAGTCATCCGTCACGGCTCGCAACATTTCCGTCACCGCGACCGACAGTTCCAGCATCACCGGCAGCGCCGCCCTTGCCGGGGCTTCGACGCAAGGCAGCGCCGCCGGCCTGGCGCTGGTCAACAGCAGCATCGCCAACAATGTCAGCGCCGGCGTCACCGGCTCCAAGCTGACCGCCTCAGGCAACGTTGCAATCAGCGCCAACTCGAACGCGAGCATCTCGACCGTCGCCGTCGGCATCGCGATGTCCTCGCAGGTCGGGCTGGCCGGCTCGGTCGCCACGAATCTGATGGGGACCAACGTCACCGCCAGCATCACCGCCGCCGGCACCAACGGCGCCAACGGCGCCGACGTCACCGCCACCAACAATGTCGGCGTGATCGCCGGCAACGACGACAAGGCGGCGGTGTTCGCCGGGGCCGTGTCGATCAGCAAGGGCGCGGCCGGCGGTGCGGGCTCTCTGGTGACCAGCCAGATCACCGGGACCACGGCGGCCTTCATCAGCGGCGCGAATACCAAGGTCGACGCGCTCGGCACCAGCACCACAGATACGCTGTCGGTCAACAACGGCACGCTCGTCCATGCCTTCGACCTCGGCGCCGCCCACGCGCCGACCGACGACACGCCGGATCTCTCGGAGAACCAGGACAGCGTGCGCGGTCTTGCCGTGGTCGCTAGCTCGCACCAGGCGGTCGTGACCAACGTTGCCTCGCTCGCCGCGAGCAGCGGCATCGCGATCATGATCAATCCGATCACCAACGTGATGAGCGGGGCGACCAGGGCCTATATCGACAGCGCCGCCATCGACACGCGCCTGACCTCGTCGGCGCTGGCGCCGCAGATAGAGGTCGCCGCCTCGAGCTTCTCCTATTCCGGCGCGTTCGGTGCAGGCATCGTTCCGCCCACCGGCAATGGCGGCGGTGGCGCCACCGTCATCAGCACCACCATGTCGCGCCAGACCTTCGCCTATATCACCAACGCCACGCTCGGCGGCGTCCAATCGTCGAGCGCGACGGTCGGCGCAGTCACCGTGAAGGCCAACGCGGAGCAGGATGCGTCCTCGATCGCGGTCGGCTTCAACACCGGCTCGGTCGGGCTGAACGTCTTCCAAGCGACGACGGAAGCCTATGTCGACGGCGGCGCGCTGACGGCCTCGTCGCTGACGGTGAACGCCAACAACACCACCGGCATCTTCTCCGCGAACGGCTCCGGCGCTTACGGCAGCCAGGCCGCGATCGGCGCGGCATTCCTGGTCCAGGTTTCCTCGAACCGGACCCTGGCCTATGTCGGCGACGAGTACCACTACGAGGGCGGCAGTGCGCCGCACACCACCGCACTGAATTTGAGCGGTGCGCTCGACGTTCGCGCCAACACCAAGAACCGCTTCGAGGCCTATGCGGTCGGCGGCGCGCTCTCGACCGGCACGGCAGCGATCGCCGGCATGGCCAATATCGAGATCGCCAACAACACCACCATCGCCGGTGTCTACGACACCACGCTGCAATCGGTGACCGGCGGCGCGGCCGGCGCGGTCACCATCAACGCCACCGAGGACGTCGCGATCAAGGAGATCGCCGGCGCGCTCGCGGTCGGCGCCAGCGGGGCAGGGGTCGGCGTCGGAGCCGCCGCCAACATCGTCGCGTTCAAGAGCCGGACCGTCGCGGAAAGCCGCAACAGCAATCTCAATTCGTCCGGTGCGATCAACGTCAATGCGCTCAGCACCAAGGAGGTGCTGTCCTACGCGGTGACGGCGGGCATCGGCGGCAGCGTCGGCATCGGTGCGACCGTCGGCGTCATCATGATCGGCACCAACACCGCCGATCCGGATACGCAGGGACAGCAGACCGGCCAGCTCAATCAGGGCGGCAACGGCACGATCGCGGCGGTAAACGCGAGGACCAACACCACACAGGGCAGCGACGCGGTCGCGAGCGGGACGGCCGGCAATCCCGGCAATGCAAATGTGACGTCCACCTACAACGTCAGCAGCGTACTCACCGGCGGCAATGACAGCGTCACCGCGCAGATCGCGGGCGGCAACGTCACCGGCACGCAGGTGAATGTCGGCGCCACCAGCGCCAACGCGGCCAAGATGTATCTGCTCGGCGCCGGCTTTGCGAAGAACGCCGGCATCGGCGCCGGCATCGGCTACACCAGCGTCAACAGCAGCGTGCTGGCCAATCTGAGCGCGATCGTCTCCGCGCCCTCCGTGACCGTTGCGGCGGTCGTGAAGGATGCCAGCACCGGACCTTATGCCGGCAAGACCATCGACACCGAGGCGATCGCGGGCGGCGCGGCGCTTTACTTCGGAGCGCAGGCGGCCGTGGCCTTCGGCAATGTCGCGAACACCGTGACGGCCCAGCTCGGCGGCCAGGTCACCGGCACGGGCGGCACCGGCGTCGCCGTCATGGCGCAGGATGCCTCGACCCAGGTCGTCTTCACGGGCGGCGTCACCGGCGGCGCCGCGGCGGTCGGCGCTTCGGTCGCGACGGCCGGTCGGTCGAGCTCGGTCGCGGCGAAGGTCCTGGACGATGCCACGGTCAATGTCTCGACGCTGGCGGTCGGTGCATCCAGTGCCGGCAGATTGTCGACGACGGCAACGGCGTTGGGCGGCGGCATCCTCGCCGGCGTCGGCGCGGACGCGGAGGCTCACGAGAATTCGAGCGTGACTGCCGAGATCGGCGCAGGCTCCTCGATCACGACGTCCGCGGCCGGTGTCGGCACGCTGGTGACGGCCTCGATCATGCCCAACCTGTCCAGCGAAGCGATCGGCGTTTCGGTCGGCGGCGGCGCGGTCGGTGTCGCCATCGCGAAGTCCACGGTCGGCGCCACGGTCACGGCGGATGTCGGCAACGACGTCGTCTTCTTGGGCGGTGCGCTCGCGGTGACCGCCATGGCGCTGGTTCCGACCGGCGGCACGACGACCTGGGCCAAGGCGCTCGCCGGCGGCGGTGGCTCGCTGATCGGCGCGCAGGGCAGCTACGCCAAAGCCTCCCAGAACGCGACCGTCAGCGCGTATGGCGGAACGGGGATCGAGCTTCCGAACGCAGACGTGGTCATCGCGGCCCAGAACGACAGTGCTCAATATGCCGAGGCGACCGGCCTCTCGACCGGCTTCCTGGCACTGGGGGCGACCGTCGCCGAGACCTCGTCGAATGCGCACACCTACGCCTATCTGGGCGCGCCCGCGGACATGGATAATCTCAATCACGCGGGCTATACCGGCATCCTCGAGATCACGGCGACCGGCACGGATGCCAATGTCTCCAATGCGACCGTCGGCGCAGGCGGCACCTATGCCGGCGCGGCGGCGGTCGCCACGACCAATACCACAGCGGTCACCAACGCGCGCTTCGACGGCGGCACGAGCGACGACACGCTCTATTTCGGCGGCCTCAAGATTGCGGCAGAGCACACCACCAATTATGCCGCGAGCGGCGATGCCTACCAGGCATCGACGGCCGGCGTCTCCGCCGGCAAGGCGCAGAACGACGTCGTGTCGACCACGACGGCGGAGATCGGAACTCATCTGATCATCAATTCGGCAGGTGGCGACATGGTCGTCACTTCCAACGACATCGTCAACCAGGCCGGTGGCGGCGCGCGGTCCGGGTCCGGCGGCTCGTTCTCGGGGGCGGCTGCGCTGAGCGATTCCCATGTCACCCAGACCGTCACCACCAACATAGGCGCGGGGACGATCCTCAGTCTCAACGGTGATCCGCGCACCTCGACGGGCGTGATCGACATCGAGGCCTACAACACGCTGAACACAAGGGACACGGCGAGCCTCGCCACGGCCAGCTTCTTCGCCGGCGGCGGCGCCGAATCCAACATGACGGCGAACGCCACGCTCGCGGTCAATATCAACGCCCGCGAGCTGTTCAGCGTCGGCAAGATCTTCGTCGGCTCGGCTGCGAAGATGGCGGCCTCCAACAATGCCAATGCCAGCCTCTACGGCGCCATCGCGGGCGTCGGCGCCAGCACCAACAGCTGGGTCCATGCCAACCAGGCCGTCAATGTCGGCAGCGGCACGACCATCCAGGCCTGGCGCGACATCAATATCTTCGCCGGCATGTCGGGCGACACCATCACCTTCAGCAGCATCCAGGCGACTGCGACGACGGTCGTCTACAACAATACGGCCATTCCGATCTCGACGCTTTATCGCGGCACGGCCAATGCCGGCGACACCACCAGCCTCACGCTCGCCGACGGCTCGCGGGTGCTCGGCGTTCGCGACATCTACCTGGGTGCAACCCAGGGGCAGGTGACCGCGTCCGGCAATGGCAGCAACTACAATCCGTACCTGGACATCTTCAGCGCCAAGAACAGCGACAACCACAGCCACACCAGCGGAACCGGCGATGTCGCGCTCAATGGCCTGGTGGTGGCGGGCATCAACAGCGACGTGCTCATCACGATCGAGCTCGGTGCAGGCGCACCGACGCTGAGCACGACGAGCCCCTATTCCTCGTTGTCGCCCAACCTGGAATACGTCTCCGATGTCGACCATTTCAGCCCGGTCAAGAGCTGGAACCACCAGACGGTGCAATACACCGTCGTCGGCGGCTTCAATCCCTACCAGAACGTCGTCAACCAGCTCGTCAGTTTGACCGGTCTGACCGAGACGCAAGTCCGGTCCGCCCTCGCGATCCGGACGCCGACGCCGACGATGGCGCCGTCCGGCGCCGATCCAACCGGCGACATCCAGCGCCAGATCAACGCGTTGATCCAGCAGGCGCCATATACGTCCGACGCCCCCGGCAGCGCCTTCGCGTTCGGCGACATGCTGGTGTCCGCCGGCAACGTCTCGATCCTGGCGCAGAAGCTGACCGGAAACAGCCTCGCCGGACATTCGGCGCCGGCGGTCATCGCCCGCGGCTCGCCGATGATCAAGGTCGAGAACCGCGGCCTCGACTTCATGGACTTCGCGAACCTCACCGTCACCAACGTGACCGGCGGCAACATCACCTACCGGCAGATCGACCATGTCGACCCGGATTCGCATTCCAACGTGACCTTCACCGCCACGCCCAGCGCGACGCCGATCATCGACATCTCGGCGACCTACAACCGGGTCGATCCCGACAGCGGGCTCGGCGTCGACGGCAACGGCAACCAGCTGACGCGCAAGCCCGACATCTATTTCGACGGCATCGTCACCAATGAAGGTGGTCTGCTCAAGATCACCAACAATCTGGGCAGCATCGTCGCGTCCCAGTCGCTCAATGCCGCGACCATCCAGATGGTCGCGCCCAATGGCTCGTTCGTGTTCCTCGGCGGCATCGGCAGCTTCTACAATTCCAACCACGACGTCACCGCGCAATGGGCCGGTGTCCAGTACAAGCCAGCCAACAACGACACGCTGACGGCGGTGATGGCGGCGGCGACCTTCCTCGGCGCCTATGGCGCCTACGAGTACAGCCCGCATATCGGCGCGGGCGGCAATCACCCTTATTTCTACTATTGCTGCGTCGACGGCAATTCCGGCGTTCAGCAAACGGCTGCCAACAGCACGATCTTCACGGCGCGCATGCTGATGACCTATTACGACGGACTGTCGCTCTATTCGGCGATCTTCCTGCCGATGGGATCCGGCGCACCGGGGAACGGCAATCCCAACGCCGGCAGCGTGGGCAGCGTCGCCACCCTGGCGGCAATGGAAGGACCGACGGTTCAGACCATCTCGACGGCGCCGTGGGAGCGGAACACCTATGCCGGCCAGGGCGTCTTCAGCAACACGACCTACGACTACACCACGACCTCGACGGATGCCCAAGGCAACACCGTCACCACCAACCACACGTCGACCTTCTATTCGCCGTTCAATTGCTCGGGATGCGCGGCCTACTTCCAGGTCGTCAATATCCAGAACGACGTGATCACGCCGAGGACTGCCAATACGAACGCGCAGTCGAACTGGAGCTCGACCACGCCCTCGGGATACCAGAACCCGGCGAACGCGCCCTTCATCCTGGGACAGGCGATCATCATTTCGGCGGGCGTCATCAACGTCAACGGCCTCATCCAGAGCGGCACGAGCAGCAATTACTCGGTCGACATCGGCGGCGGCGCGTTGTCCGCGATCAACAGCCTCAAGAACGACAGCGCGGCCTTCGCGCAGGCCCAGGCCAACGCCCGCAACGGCAGCTATTACGATATCACGGCCGCCGCGACGACGCGGGTCGCCAGCGATCTCAAGATCGGGGTGAGATACAATGCGCTCACCGACCAGATCCTCGTCAACGGCGTGGTGCAGGGCTCGGGCGGCTACGTCTATCTGAACGGCAAGATCATCTCGACCTCGACCGAGAACGGCGTGTCGCAAGGCACCATCGCGGTCAAGGGTGGTGCCGGATCGATCACGGTCAACAATACGACCGGGCTCCAGCTCGTCACCAACACCATCAACACCGGCGTGAGCGCGCCCAGCGTGATCCAGATCGTCGATCAGCTTCAGCAGCAGACCACGTGGTACGTCTACAATCCCTCCGCTGCGGGCGCCCAGCAAGTGTCGACGTACAGGACGGCCGGCGTCAATGCGAGCGCATACACTGGCGCCATGCTGACCGGGATGAGCGGAACGGCGGGCATCCAGTACGCGGTGAAGCCCAACATGTACTACCAATGGGTCGACACGGCGACGCTCGACCGCCCGACGACCAGCACGCAGTTCGATTATGGCTGGCACTATACGCCGAATGCGGCGACCGGGGAGAACTGGACCCGCACCGTCAGCCTGGTCGAGAACGTGATGCAGGCCACCGGCGGGGGCGGCAACACCGGCCAATTGCAGACCGCCAACTTCCAGGAAGTCATCACCGCGACCGGTTCCTATCACAATGCCGGCGGCAACACGCATCCCGAGAAGTGCTGCGGCGCGGACGCCCAGTTCAACTGGTACCAGCAGATCTACGATCATTTGACCCTGACGCTGACCAACACGGTGAAGGCGTCGAACCCGATCAACATCCAGTTCAGCGGCGGCGGTGCGAGCACGGTCAATGTCAGCTCGAACTCCGGAATCGTCATCAACGGGCCGATCAACAATCTTTCGGGGTCGACGACGGTGATCGCGACAGGTGCCAATTCGGCCATCGCGTCCGGGGCGAACGCGACCAACCCGATGATCTCGGGCAAGAACGTCACGCTGCAGGCCGATGGCGGCATCGGTTCGCTCGGCGCCAACGGGAGGCCGGTCCAGGTGCAGGTCTACGGTGGCAATCTGACCGCGGCATCGATCGACCACGACATCGCGATCGCGGCGGTCGGCGCGCTCTCGATCAACCAGGTCGCCGTCAATTCGGGTGTCTCTGGCCGCGCGCTGCAGGGCAGCGTCTTCATCTCGGCGACCGGCGACATCAACTCGGCGGCTGCTTACAACGTCGCCAGCCCGGTCGTGATCGGCAAGAATGTCGAGATCAATTCCAGCGCCGGCGCGATCGGTGCGACGAGCGCCGTCGTCAACGGCGCATCCACCCTGACCAACATCAATCCTCTGGTGATCCAGGCGACGGGGACCACGCAGCCGGACGGCACCGTCG
The DNA here is from genome assembly GCF_024585125.1 of Bradyrhizobium sp. WBOS08. Lineage (NCBI taxonomy): Bacteria > Pseudomonadati > Pseudomonadota > Alphaproteobacteria > Hyphomicrobiales > Nitrobacteraceae > Bradyrhizobium > Bradyrhizobium sp. WBOS08. The sequence goes on from NZ_CP028988.1 coordinate 5,009,023, forward strand.
ACGGCGGTGTTCTCGACAGCGCTTCAGCCACCGGAACCTACATCGTCCAGTCCAAGGGCGATCTGCGCCTCGGCACGGTGCAGTCCACCGGCGGTCCTGTATTCCTGGAGGCGGCCGGCGCCGACGGCAACCAGGCCAGCATCCTGAACGGCCGGCCGGCGGTCGGTCTGACCCCGGCGCAGAGCCAGCATCTCCAGGACGTCTGGGCGAGCCTCGACCTGCTCAGCGGCAATGCCGCGACGAATGCCGTCAACAGCTACCAGTCGATGGTGACGTCGGCCTATAACGACTACTTCCAGCTCAGGAACATCGCCTTCCCGAACGGCAGCACCTACGCTCCGACTTCGGTGGGGCTGACCGTGCTGCGGGCGCAGGTGGCTGCCAAGCTCGGCATCGATCCCGCCGACGTCACGGCGACGCAGATGAAGACCGAGGCCACGACGCGGTTCCTGAAGGATCAGTTCCTGCTGGGCCAGATCAGCACCGACCAGCTCAAGAGCTCGCTGACGACCTTGCTCGGCAGCGCACCCGCGGATCCGTTGGGGACGCTGTTCGGCAGCTCGTTGTCGTCGACCCTGTTCACGAAGCTGTTCGACGGCGTTTCGACGGCCAATCAGCGCCTGCCGACCAATACGGCGCTGCAAACCGCGCTGAACGCCTACAATGCGAGCTACTCCTATACGCTTGCATCGACCGAACGGGTCTACGGCCTCATCACCGCGGGCTCGCAGTGGACGCAGAGCCAGCTCGCCTACACGGTGTCGTCGTCGGCCGTCGGCGCGGCGCCGCCGCCGATCGACGACAACGTGATCGCGAATGTCAGCGCCAACCAGATCATGCTCTACGCGCCGCGCGGCTCGGTCGGCAATTCGGCCGCGCCCCAGACCTTCACCTTCACCAGCGTCGATTCGTCGTCGCTGACGCCGGAGCAGAGGGGCCTGCTCGCCACGGCCGGCCCCGGCCAGCTCACCGTCGGCGCGGTCACCGACCCGACAACCCATGTCACGACCTATACGGTCAGCCTGTCGCAGCAGAACCTCGTCGTCGTCGACAATCCGATCGCGATCTCGGCGAAAGCGCTGACGAATGTCTATCTCGGCAGCAAGAACAACCTCGCGCTCGGCGGCGTCACCGCGAGCTACGGCCCGATCGCCGCCGCGCAGGCCAACGGCATCGAGGTGACCGGCCGCGGCGACGTCAAGCTCGACGCGGTCACTGGCATCTCCGCCAATGCGGGTGGGGCCGTGATTTCGGGCGACATCGCCAACCTGACCCTGATCGCGGAACGCGGCAATGTCGGCGCGAGCTCGAACGCTCTCCAGATCGCCTTCGCCGATCCCGGCAACGACCAGCTGGACCAGGTCTCGTCGGCCCAGGGCATCTATGTGAAGCAGACCACCGGCGATCTCATTCTCGGCAACATTTCTGCTGGCAATGCGATCCAGCTCGCCGCGACCGGCAGCATCTACGCCGAGGCCGGCTTCACGGACCGCGACGCGATCCACATTCTCGGCACCGACCTCGATCTGCGCGTCGGCGGCCATATCGGCTTCAACGGCGGGGCCTTCCAACCGCTGCAGGTGAACATCTCCGGCACGGTGACCGGCTCGGCAGTCGGCGACCTCAGCATCCTCGCCGTCACCGGCGACTTCGTGGTCGGCAGCAGCGGCACCTCCGGGATGCTGACGGCCGGTGGTGCGCTGACGTTGAACGTTGCGCGCGGCGCGCTCACCGTCAATGCCGGCATCGCCAGCGGCGGCCTGATGCAGCTGCTCGCCAATCGCGGCATGACCTTTGCCGCCGGCACCGGCGTGGCGCCGGTGGTTGCGACCAGCAGCTCCGATGGTGTCACGCTGGTCGCAGCGACGCTGTCGATGGGCGCCAATTCGGCCATCAACGCGGCCGGACTGATCTCGCTGACCACCACGGGCGATGCGACGATCGGCCAGCTGAACTCGTCGCTCTCCTATGCGGCGGCCTCCAATGCACCCTCGATCATCGTCACCGCCGGCGGCGTCGCCTCGCTGGGAGCCATCGTCGACAACGGCGATGGGCAGACCAAGTTCGTCGCTTCGGGCGCGGGCGCAGGGCTGTCGTTGACCGCGTCGAACGGCATCGGCAATGCGACGAGCCGGTTCGTCCTCAGCGCCGCGCGGCTGTCGGCGAGCACGAGTGCCGGCGACATCTATGTCGAGGCTCTCACCGACACCGAGGCCAGCCTGCTGTCCGCGGCGAAGGGCAGCGTCGACATCATCGGCACCGGGGGGCTGACGCTCGACCAGGTGCTGGCGGGCACCGCGACCGGCGCGAGCGGGTCTTTCCGCGCCGTGGCGAGCAATGGCAGCATCGTCATCGGCACAGCCGACAGCAGCGGCTCGCAGACGGTCCATGCGACGGCGAACGTGACGTTCAAGTTGCTCGCGACCACCGGCCATGGCGGCGATGTCGGCAACATCAACGTCACGGCCGACACCGGCTTCATCCTGGCGCAAACAGCAACCTCGGGTGGGGTGACCACGCTGGGCTCGGTCTCGGCCCACGGCTCGGCGAGCCTGCTGGCCGCTACGACCATCACCGGCAACACGTTCGCCGCCGCCACCGGTTCAGGTCTGCTGACCGCCGGCGGCCCGATCAACTGGAACACGCTTAACGTCGGAACCACGCTCGGCGCGACCGCGGAGCAGGGCAGCATCACGTTCCAGACCGCGCAGAGCGGCGGCACGCAGACCGTCCACGCCCGCGACAACGTCATCTTCAATGCGTTGACGGCGACGGGTATCAACGGCGATGCCGGCAGCATCAACGTCACCGCCGAGAACGGTTTCATCCTGGCGCAGATGGTGATGGCGGGCGGCGCGGCCACGCTCGGCTCGGTCTCGGCCCACGGCTCGGCCAGGCTGATCGCGGCGGGCACCAACACCGGTCATAACCTCACGGCCTCGACCGGCAACGCGATCCTTAGCGGCACGGTCGTTCAGTGGGACAATCTCGATGTCGGCGGCTCGCTCGGCGTCACCGCGACGACGGGTGCGATCAACCTCGGAACGGCCGTCAGTGGCGGCACGCAGACCTTGCATGCCGTGAACGATATCGTTTTCAGCCAGCTCACCACGACGGGCATCCCGGGCGATATCGGCGACGTCGACCTGCGCTCCGATACGGGTGCGATCCGCGGCGGATCGATCTCCGCCAACGGCGACACGCATTTCGTCTCGGCCGGCCCGGTCTCGCTCGACCGCATCCGGGGCAACACCATCAAGATGACCTCGCCGGGTGAGCTGACCATCGGCTGGGTCAGCGTCGTGAAACAGCTCGACCTCGCCGCCGACACGATCAACGTCAAGGGCGAGCAGATCCGCTCGACGCCGGCAATTCCGTTGGTCATGAACATCACCGGCTACAATGGCGGCGTCGCGAAGTCCGCCGACGTCGCGATCGACCCTGAACTCATCATCATCAACCAGTTCAGGGTGGTGGATGCGACCTTCTGGACCGACGCGCCCGCCGTCTCGATCATCAACGGCTACGTTCCGGGTCAGCTGATGCTGACCACGGCGAACGCGCAGGTGTTGCTCAACAATCGCACGCCCGCGCCGTCCAATTGGCCCGCGCTCCAGCTCTACCAGCCGGGCGGCGTGTTCACGATGAGCCAGGCCGGCAACGCCAATGTCAGCAATGCCTATGTGGTGTTCTACACCGGCAACATCTCGGCGACGGTGACCAATTACGGGCCGAGTCACACCTGCTGCTACGACTTCACCGGCGCCAGCATGGTGCGCAACATCTCGGTCGACGGCGAGGGCAACGAGAGCATCGAGACCTGGCTTGCGAAGAAGGATGCCGGGACGTTCTACCTGCTCGGCCTCTCCGGCCAGGCGCGGCTCGACGCGCTGCTGATGCCGCGGCCTGTCGAGGCCGTGGGCAACGGCCCCGCCGTGAACATCGAGGGGCTCAGCGAGGTGCGCAAGCCGCGCCAGAAGGGGCAGCGCGTGGATCGCGCGGGCTGGAAGGACGCTGCGGTCCAGACAATAAAACCGGCCGTGAGCCGTCTGGCGGAGGCGTGGTAAGGGAATGCGGGTTCTGCGGGCAGCTTTGGCGATCGGGCTTGCAGCGTCCTGCCTCGCATCCGCGCGCGCCCAGTCGATCAATCCCGGCGTAATCCAGACCGACGTCGACCGGCAACGGCGGCAGCTCGAGCAGCAGAGCGCGCCGCCCAAGCTCACCGGGCCGGCGGTGGTCGGCGGCGAGCGGGAGAAGTCCCAGCTCCTCAAGCCGGGCGGGCCGAAATTCCGCCTGCGCAAGGTCACGTTCGACGAGTCCAAGTTCATCACCCCGGCCGAGCTGGACGAGATCGCGAAGAAATATGTCGGCAAGGACGTCGACATCGCCGCGCTGCTGCAGCTCGTCGCCGACATCAACGCCGTCTATGCCGCGCGCGGCATCGTCACGGGTATCGCGACGCTGCCCGAGCAGGACGCCAAGGGAGGCGTCGTTCGCATCAAGCTGACCGAAGGCCGGCTGCAGAAGACGACCGTGGAGGGCAACAAGCAGACCCGCGCCGACTACATCCTTCAACGCGTGAAGGAGCCAGAGGGCGAGGTGCTCGACGTTCCCAAGCTCAACCGCGACGTGATCTGGTTCAACCGGACCAACGACGTGCAGATCAAGGCGCTGCTGCAGCCCGGCACGAGTTTCGGCCTCACCGACCTCCAGTTCGCGGTGATCGAGCCGCCGACCGACACCTTGCAGCTGTTCGTCGACAACCAGGGCGCGGAGAACACCGGGCGCTGGGAGGGCGGGGGCTTCTACAAGCGCCACGGCCTGTTCGGCGTCGATGATCGCCTGACCTTCTACGGCGTCCGCTCCGACGGCAATCTCAACGGCAATGTCGCCTACAGCATCCCGGTCAATCCCTGGGGCGGCCGCGCCGGCGTCAGCTATACCGAAGGCAAGATCAAGATCATCCAGGGTCCCTTCGTCGCGCTCGACGTCACCGGCCGCTCGAGCCAGGCCGCGGTCAATTTCAGTCAGCCGGTCTGGGTGACGCAGGATTGGCTGGTGCTGGTCAACGCCGCCTTGACCGAGGGCAAGACGGTCAGCCGCTTCGGTACGGTTGCCGTCACCGACAATCACTACGACAAGACCACGGCGGGCATCTCGGTGACCAAGTCCGGCAATACCTATTCGATCACGGTCTCGCCGGCGGTGAACTACATCGCCTGGCATGATTACGTGCTCGGCAACAACCGCGCGTTCAACACCTATACCGGCTCGCTGATCGCGACCAGCGCCGCGGGGCCGGCGAACTTCAGCGCCAACGTGCTGGCCAGCTGGCAATACACGCCGGAGACGCTGCTGCCGGGCGACCAGATCTTCTCGATCGGCGGCCCCACGACGGTGCGCGGCTATCCCTCCAACGCGGCGTCCGGCGACAGCGGCTATTATTTCAACGCGGAGCTGCACTACAATTGGTCGCAATGGCTCAGGGGCTTCGACACTTATATCTTCACCGATTGGGGTGCGGTGTATTCGACCTTCCCCGGTGTCACCGAAATGTCGTCAGTCGGCGTGGGATTTTCCTGGACCTATGCGCCGTTCATGACGTTCGAGGCGAATTATGCGACACCGCTGAAGGTGTCGGTGTCCACCCAGAACCATTACGAGGCTTATGGCCGCGTCATCTTCCGGCCGCTATTGATGTTCCAGAAGGAAAGCGCGGCGCCGGCGGCGGACAGGAGCAAGTCGTAGCGCCTGCGAGCGAAGGGACAGCATAGAACGCCGCCTCTTTCGGTCGTCATTGCGAGCGCCGCTCTCTCACCCGTCATTGCGAGGAGCCCTTGCGACGAAGCAATTCAGAATCCCTCCGCGGAAAGATCTCTGGATTGCTTCGCTGCGCTCGCAATGACGGAGGATGGAGCTGGGCCGGCCTCTACCGCCTTAGCGTAAACTCGTCCGATCCGCGCCGGTGCTCCCATTTCGCCTGCTCGAGCTCCGGCTGATCGCATTCGGCTTCCGGATAGCCGATGCAGAGATAGGCGATGAACTTCCAGCTGGCTGGCACGTCGAGGATGGCGTGCACGCGATCCGGATTGAGGATCGACACCCAGCCGAGCCCGATGCCTTCGGAGCGCGCGGCGAGCCACATCGCGGTGATGGCGGCGACCACGGAATATTCCGTGGTCTCCGGCATGGTGGCGCGGCCGAGACCGTGGCCGATGTCGCCGGTCTTGTCGGCGAACACCGCGAGATGGCCGGGCGCCTGCTCGAGGCCCGACAGTTTCAGCGTGGCGTAGCGCGCGGCGCGCTCGCCGGAATAGCGGCTCAGCGCATCGGCGTTGCACGCCCTGAAATCGTCGATCACGGCGCGGCGGCACGCGGCATCGTCGACGATGACGAAGCGCCAGGGCTGGCTGAGGCCGACCGAGGGCGAGAGGCAGGCGGTCTCGATCAGGCGGTCCATGGCGCCGTCCGGCAGACGATCGCTGCGAAAGCGGCGCACGTCGCGGCGCCACACGAACAGCTCGTGCAATTGCCGGCGGAAGCTGTCGTCGAACTCGACCATGAATCAGCCTCCGATCTGGAAGGAAGCGGCGACCAGCAGGATGATGATCTCGCCCAGCTGCTCGAACGCGCCGAGGATGTCGCCGGTCTGCCCGCCGATCTGACGGATCGCGAGCCGCGCCAGCATCAATCCGGCGAGCGACAGCAGGATGAGGCCGACCAGCGCCTTGCCCGGACCAAGGGCCAGGACGAGCGCGAGCATCCCGACGGCAAAGGCGAGGGCGATGCTCCGGCCCGGCGGCGCGCCGGCGCTTGCCGACAGCCCGTCCGGCCGGGCGGGCGGGACCAGGGCCATGAAGGCCGGCACGCCGGCGCGGGCAGCAGCATGCGCGGCGCAAAGCGCGAGTGCGACGGCAACCGGATCGGCGATGGTCGCGAGCGCGCTCCAGCGCAGGCCGAATGAGAGAATCAGCGCGCATACGCCGTAGGTGCCGATGCGGCTGTCGCGCATGATCTCCAGCTTGCGCTCGCGTGTGCGGCCGCCGCCGAGCCCGTCGGCGGTGTCTGCTAGGCCATCTTCGTGCAGCGCGCCGGTGACGAGGGCGGTCGTAACCAGAGCGAGCAGGGCAGCAAGGTTCGGCGTCAGCCCGAACCACATGGCAACCTTGTAGGCGAAAGCGCCGGCAAGGCCGACCAGCACTCCCGCGACGGGAAGCGCCCAGGTCGCGCGCGCGATTGCGCCGTCACCTGCCGGCTTCGACGATGCCACGGGAAGGATCGTCACGAACGACGCCGCCATTCTGAGATCGGCGACGATGTCTTTGAGAAGCTCGGCGCGCGGCATCATTTCAGTTTCATGGGAAGGCCGGCGACGACGAATTCGACTTCATCGGCGGCGGCCGCGATCATCTGGTTCATGATCCCGGCGGCATCGCGAAAACTGCGCGCCAGCGCGTTGTCGGGCACGATGCCGAGGCCGACCTCGTTGGTGACGAGGACAACGGGGCTCTTCAGACGGGGCAGGGCGCTGGCGAGCTCGGTCACCTCGTGCTCCCAGTCGCGCGTCGCATGCATCAAATTGGAGAGCCACAGCGTCAGGCAGTCGACAAGCCGCGCGCCGCCGCCATCGCTCGCGACCAGCGCGGACACGAGATCGAGCGGCACCTCGCGCTCGATCCAGTCGGTTCCGCGCCTCGCGCGATGCTTTGCGATGCGCGCTTCCATCTCGGTGTCGAGCGCCTCGGCCGTTGCGACATAGACGGGCTGCCCGGGAAAGGCGCGCGTGCGCATTTCCGCGCGCTTGCTCTTGCCGGATCGCGCTCCGCCGGTGATCAAGATGACGGCCATCGAGGTCTCCTTTGGGCCTGACTAATCATCAAACGCGGTCAAAGACAAAGCCGAAATCAAGCGCGAAGGGGCTTGCGCTCGCGCCTTGCTTTGCGCAACAGGGGCGGGACAGGAGGCGGGATTGGGCTTTGCGGGCGCGATGGTGGTGGCGATGGCGGTGGATGCCCTCCTGGGCTGGCCGGCATGGCTGTTCGCGCGGATCGGCCATCCCGTGACCTGGCTGGGGCAGGTGATTGCGGCTATCGATCGCGGCTGGAATCGCGCCTCCGATGCCCCGGCGCTGCGCCGCGCTGCCGGCACCGCCGGAGCGCTCTTGGTGATTGCAGTCTCCGTCGTGATCGGCTGGATGATTCAGTCCTTGCTTCCCATAGGTTGGATCGAGATCGTGCTGGTCGGCATCCTGGCCTGGCCGCTGGTCGCGCTGCGTTCGCTGCATGATCACGTCGCTGCGGTCGCGACCCCGTTGCTGGCCGGCGATATCGCCAGCGCCCGCGCGGCGGTCTCGCGCATCGTCGGTCGCGATCCCACGGCGCTCGACGAGGCCGGCATCGCGCGCGCGGCGATCGAGAGTCTTGCCGAGAACACCTCCGACGGTATCGTCGCCCCGGTGTTCTGGGGCGCGCTGTTCGGCCTTCCGGGCATTCTGGGCTACAAGGCCATCAATACGCTGGACTCCATGATCGGCCATCGCAGCGAACGGCACGAAGCCTTTGGCTGGGCCGCGGCGCGCATCGACGATGTCGCCAATTTCATCCCGGCGCGGCTGACCGGATTCCTGTTCGTGCTGCTGGCACCGCGTCGGTCGGAGGCGCTGGCGTGCATGACGCGCGATGCGCGCCGTCATCGCTCGCCGAACGCCGGCTGGCCCGAAGCGGCGATGGCCGGTGCACTCGGCGTACGGCTCAGCGGTCCCCGCATCTATCACGGCAGCATCACGAACGAACCCTGGCTCAACGAGGGCGCGCGCGATCCGCTTGCCGCGGATATCGGCGAGGGACTGACGGTCTATCGCCGTGCCATGCTGCTGCTCGCCGGCGTGCTTGCGATCCTGGCCTTCGCGTGAAAGAACGGGGCATGCGTGAGCACGGCGGAAATCTCGATCAAGCCCAGGAGCGTTTTGGCGGACGCGCCGAGGATTGGATCGATCTGTCGACCGGGATCAACCGGTCGCCGTATCCCGTGGGCGAACTGAGCGCGCGTGCGTGGAGCGCGCTGCCCTCGCGTGCCGAGATCGACGCGCTGCATCAGGCCGCGCGGCACGCCTATCGCACCAGCGCGCCGATCGTCGCGCTTGGCGGCGCGCAGGCCGCCATTCAATTGCTGCCGCAGCTTGCGCCGCCCGGCCGCGCCCGCATCCTCGCGCCGACCTATAATGAATATGCCGGGGTGCTGTCGGCCGCGGGCTGGGATGTGCAGGAGACCGGTGATCTCGACGCGTTGGCCGGTGCGGACCTCGCCATCGTCGTCAATCCCAACAATCCCGACGGCCGGAATCATGCGCCGAAGGATTTGCTGGCGCTAATGCCGCGCGTCGGCCGCCTCGTGATCGACGAGAGCTTTGCCGACGCCGTTCCGCTGCTGTCGCTTGCATCCGAAGCGGATCGGCCGCGGCTGCTGGTCCTGCGCTCGTTCGGGAAATTCTACGGGCTTGCCGGCCTGCGGCTGGGCTTCGCCGTCGGCAATGCCGCCGACATCGCCAGGCTCGCTGAGTTCTCGGGTCCGTGGCCGGTCTCGGGCGCAGCAATCGCGATCGGTTGCCGCGCCTTGCGCGACAATGCCTGGGCCGCGGCCACATCCGCGCGGCTTGCGCACGACTGCGTCCGCCTCGACGAGATGGCGCGACCGCAAGGCTGGACCTTGGTCGGCGGCACGCCGCTGTTTCGTCTCTACCAGACGCCTGACGCGCTGGCTGCGCAGGAGAAGCTGGCTCATGGCCATATCTGGTCGCGCGTGTTTGCGCGCGAGCCGACATGGCTGCGCCTCGGGCTACCCGGCAGCGAAACCGAATGGACACGCGTCGGAAAAGTCCTGGACTAGATTACGATAAACACGAGCCTGATCGCTGCAACGAGCGAGGTGCACTCCCTCTCCCGCTTGCGGGAGAGGGTCGGGGAGAGGGTGTTTCCGCAACGGGGCAATCCCCCAGAGGAGAAAGCCCTCACCCGGCGCGCGGGACGATGCTTCGCATCGCCCGGACGCGCCGACCTCTCCCGCAAGCGGGAGAGGTGAACGAGCCGCGCCACCGGTTCACCTCTAGCGCGTTAGCGCGAGCAGGCCTGCGACGTCGAGATGTTTCTCGATGTGATCGGCCAGCGCCTCGAGCGCGCTTTCGACCCGGCCCAGATAGGGCTCATTGCCGGCGGGAATGTCGAGCTTTGCCAGATACGCCTTGCGGAAATCATCCGACGTGAACAGGCCGTGCAGATAGCTGCCCTGCACGCGGCCGTCGCGCGAGATCGCGCCCTCGGGCTCGCCGTTCAGCTTTGCGAAGGGGCGGATGCGATCCGGTCCGTCGGTGCGGCCGATGTGGATCTCATAGGCCTCGATCGCCTGTTTCGTGGCAGCATGCACGGCCGCAACACGCGTCAGCGTCTTCTGCGGGCTCATCACCGTCTCGACATCCAGCAGCCCAAGTCCGGGCGTGTCGCCCGCGGGGCCCTCGATGCCATCTGGGTCGGCAACGCTGCGCCCCAGCATCTGATAGCCGCCGCAGAGGCCGAGCACGTGGCCGCCGCGGCGATGATGCGCGAGCAGGTCGATGTCCCAGCCCTGCGCGCGCAGGAAGGCGAGATCGCCGCGGGTGGATTTCGAGCCGGGGATGATGACGAGGCGGACGTCGCCGGGAATCGCTTCACCTGGGCGCACCATCACGAGATCGACGCCGGGCTCCAGCTTCAGCGGATCGAGGTCGTCGAAATTGGCGATGCGCGACAGCGCCAGGCAGGCGATCTTGCATTGGCCGGGCTTGCGCGCGTCGCTCAGGCCGAGCGCGTCCTCGGCCGGCAGCTCGCCGGCGCGCGTGAACCAGGGCAGCACGCCGAAGCCGCGCCAGGCGGTCTTGTGTTCGATCAGCCTGTAGCCGTCGTCGAACAGCGTGGGATCGCCGCGGAATTTGTTGATGACGAAGCCTTGAATCATCGCGGCATCCTCGGGGTCGATCACCGTCTTGATGCCGACGAGCTGCGCGATGACGCCGCCGCGGTCGATGTCGCCGACCAACACGACCGGTACGTCGGCCTTGCGGGCAAAACCCATGTTGGCGATGTCGGCCTTGCGCAGGTTGACTTCCGCCGGGCTGCCGGCACCTTCGACCAGCACGAGGTCGGCGCGCGCCTTCAAGCGCTCGAAGCTCTCCAGCACCGCGCCCATCAGCGAGGGCTTCATTGCCGCGTAGTCGCGCGCGCGCGCCGTGGCGATGCGCTTGCCGTGAACGATGACCTGCGCGCCGACATCGGTCTCGGGCTTCAGCAGCACCGGGTTCATATCGGTGTGCGGCTCGACGCCTGCGGCGAGCGCCTGCAAGGCCTGGGCGCGGCCGATCTCGCCGCCATCGATGGTGACGGCCGCGTTGTTCGACATGTTCTGCGGCTTGAACGGCACCACGCGCAGGTCTCGCCGCGTGAACGCGCGCGCCAAGCCGGCGACGATGAGCGATTTGCCCACGTCCGAGCCGGCCCCCTGGATCATCAGCGCGCGTGCCATCGGCGCCCTTCTAAAGCGCTTGGGATCGAGTTGAATCAAGCGGCTGCGCGCTCGGTGCACCTCTCCCGCTTGCGGGAGAGGTCGGCGCGTCCGGGCGATGCGAAGCATCGTCCAGCGCGCCGGGAGAGGGTTCTATCCTCTTGGGGAATCCCACCGCGGAGACAACCCTCTCCCCAGCCCTCCCCCGCAAGCGGGGGAGGGAGCACGCTTCCCTCGGCGCAGCATTTGAACCTGGTCTCATCATCAACTTCAGAACTCGACGCCGGCCTGCGCCTTGATGCCGGAGCGGAAGGGATGCTTGACCAGCGTCATCTCGGTGACGAGGTCGGCGATCTCGATCAGTTCGTCCTTGGCGTTGCGTCCGGTGAGCACGACGTGAGTCAGCGGCGGCTTCGAGGTGGTCAGGAACCCGACGACCTCGGCGATGTCGAGATAATCGTAACGCAGCGCGATGTTGATCTCGTCGAGCACGACCATCCGCAAGCTCTCGTCGAGGATAAGCTCCTTGGCCTTCTCCCAGCCGGCGCGCGCGGCGGCGATGTCGCGGGCGCGGTCCTGCGTCTCCCAGGTGAAGCCTTCGCCCATCGCGTGGAACTGGCAGAGCTCGCCGAAATGGCCGGTGAGCAGGCGCCGCTCGCCGGTGTCCCAGGCGCCCTTGATGAATTGCACCACCGCGCAGGGGAAGCCATGGGCGACGCAGCGCACGATCATGCCGAAGGCCGAGGACGACTTGCCTTTGCCGGCGCCGGTATGGACGATGATGAGGCCCTTCTCGCCGCTCTTGGTCGCCATGATCTTGTCGCGGGCGGCTTTCTTCTTCGCCATTTTCTGGGCGTGCCTGGCGTCGGTTTCCTCAGGTGTTTGGGTGTCCGGTTCAGGCGTCATTGGATCCGGTCCTTCGGCTTGACAAGAGGCGGCCACCGGCAAATGGTGACCCGGCGTTGGTTCCTGTCCTATGACAGGCGAAGAGGGAATGCGATAGGGGCCGAATCGGCAAGATTGGGGTCCAAAATGCAGCCGCCCCCGCGACCGTGACCGGAGAGATGCCCAAAGCCACTGATTTCCACGGAAATCGGGAAGGCGGGGATCGAAGGGCAAAACCCTGCTCCGCAAGCCGGGAGACCTGCCAGCGCGGACGAGTTTTGGACCGGCGGACGGGGTGTTCCGCGACGGGGAAACGGACCTTCTGACGAATGGTCCGTGTGCCTCATCGCCTCCCGCTGTTATCTGGAAGAGGCGATGACCGTCACACTTCACGTCTGCATCACCTGCCGCGCCGGCCAGACGCTTGGCGAGGGCGAGACCACGCCCGGCAAGCGCCTGCACGGTGCGATCCTCGAGGCCGGCGTGCCCGAGGGCGTCAACGTGGTTCCCGTCGAATGCTTGTCGGCCTGCAGCCAGGGCTGCTCGGTGGCGCTCAGCGCGCCCGGCCGCTGGTCCTATGTCTATGGCCGCCTGTCGGAGGCGAACGCGCAGGACGTGGTCGCGGGTGCTGCGGCCTATGCGGCCGCGCCGGATGGGCTCGTGCCCTGGCGCAGCCGGCCGGAAATATTCCGCAAGCAGTCGCTTGCCCGCATTCCCCCCATTGCAATCGTGCCGGAGGCCGCCGAATGAGCTCGCTCGCAAAAGTTCCGGTTACGGTGGTCACCGGTTTCCTCGGTTCCGGCAAGACGACGCTGATCCAGCATCTGCTCGCGAATCCCAACGGCAGGAAGCTCGCGGTGCTCGTCAACGAGTTCGGCAGCGAGGGCGTCGACGGCGAGATATTGAAGTCCTGCGCCGACGCCAATTGCCCGGAAGAAAACATCGTCGAGCTCGCCAATGGCTGCATCTGCTGCACCGTCGCCGACGATTTCATCCCGACCATGGAGCAATTGCTCGCGCGCACGGTGCGGCCCGATCACATCCTGATCGAGACCTCGGGCCTGGCGCTGCCGAAGCCGCTCTTGAAGGCGTTTGATTGGCCTGAGATCCGCTCGCGCATCACGGTCGACGGCGTGATCGCGCTGGCCGATGCCGAAGCCGTCGCGGCCGGCCGCTTCGCGCCCGATCCTGACGCCGTCGAGGCGCAGCGCGCGGCGGACGTCAATCTCGATCACGAGACGCCGCTGTCGGAAGTGTTCGAGGACCAGATCGCCTGCGCCGACATCGTGCTGCTGACCAAGGCCGATCTCGCCGGCAGCGCCGGGATCGAAGCGGCCAAGGCGGCGATCATTGCCGAGATGCCGCGCCGCGTGCCGATGCTGCCCATCACCGACGGCGCGATCGACGCCCGCGTCATCCTCGGGCTCGGCGCTGCCGCCGAGAACGATCTCGCCGCGCGCCCCTCGCATCATGACGGCGAGGAGGAGCACGAGCACGATGATTTCGCTTCCGTCGTGATCGACCTTCCTGAGGTCGCCGACATCGATGCGCTCGTTGCCTCCGTGCAGCGCCTGGCGCGCGAGCAGAACGTGCTGCGCGCCAAAGGCTATATCGCGGTCGCGGGCAAGCCGATGCGCCTGCTGCTTCAGGCCGTGGGCGAGCGCGTGCGTCACCAGTTCGACAAGCCCTGGGGCGCAGGTCTCAGGCAGTCCAAGCTCGTCGTGATCGGTGAGCACGGCGATATCGATGAGGCCGCGATCAGGTCAGGACTTGGTATCTGATGCACGTCGTCTTCCGCGAGAGCCGCGGTCTGGAGGAGACCGCGACGCCCAGGGACATCGGCCACGACCCGGCCGATCTCGTGGTGCTCTCGTATTCGGATTCCGACCTTGCGGCGTTCGCGGCCGGGTGGCGCCGTGGCCGCCATAGCCTTCCGTCGCTGCGGCTCGCCAATCTCGCGGAGCTGCGCCATCCGCTCTCGGTCGACACCTATATCGAGAAGACGCTGTCGCAGGCGCGCGGCATTCTGGTGCGGCTGATCGGCGGCGAATCCTACTGGTCCTATGGTCTCACGGCCCTGCAGCAGCTGGCGCAGGATCGCGGCGTCGCGCTCGCCGTGCTGCCGGCGGACGGCCGCGACGACACGCGGCTCGATGCCTACTCGACCTTGCCCCTGTCGACGCTGCGCCGGCTCAAGGTGCTCTGCGACACCGGCGGTCCGGTCGCCGCGCAGGCGGCGATCGCGCAGCTCGCGCTGGCCTCGGGACTTTATGCCGGACCGGTCACTGGCGAGCTGACCGTGCCCGAGATGGGCTTCTACGATCCCTCGCGCGGCGTCATTGCTGCGCCGGCCTCGCGTGCGGGCAGGCCGCTCGCGCTGGTGGCTTTCTATCGCTCCTATCTCACGGCCGCGGATACGGGTCCGGTCGATGCCCTGATTGCCGCGCTGCGCGAGGAGGGCTTTGACTCCTACGGCGTGTTCGTCACCTCGTTGAAAGCGCCCGGCGTCGCCGATTGGTTGCGCGCGCATCTCGCGCAAAATCCTCCGGCCGCGATCGTCAACGTGACGGCATTCTCGGCCATCGGCGACGACGGCACGACGCCGTTCGACCAAGCTTCGTGCCCGGTGTTCCAGGTCGCGCTCGCGACGGCGCGGCGCGAGGACTGGGCAGAGTCGCTGCGCGGTCTCTCGCCGGGCGATCTCGCCATGCATGTGGTGCTGCCCGAGGTCGACGGCCGGCTGTTCGCAGGCGTCGTGAGCTTCAAGTCGGCCGCGATGCGCGATCCCGATCTGCAATTCGCCCATCTGGCGCACGGGCCGGACGAGGAGCGCGTCAAGGCCGTTGCCGCGCGCGTTGCGGCCTGGTGGCGACTTGCACAGAAGCCTGCCGCCGAGAAACGGGTCGCGATCGTGCTCTCGAACTATCCGGGCCGGCCGCACCAGATCGCCCATGCGGTTGGTCTCGATGCGCTGGCCTCCGCTGAAGGGTTGCTGTCCGATCTGGCGCAGGCCGGCTTCGATGTTGCGCCGGTCGATGCGCTCGGCGAGACGCTGCTGAAGCAGAGTCTAACCTGGGACGTTGCCGATTATCGCGCGGCCCTCTCGCGCCTGCCGCAATCCCTGCAAGACGATCTCGCGCAGGCCTGGGGCGCGCCGGAGGATGATCCCAGCTGCAACGGCGGTGCGTTTCAATTCGCGGCCATCGCGTGCGGCCGCTCCATCATCGCGGTTCAGCCCGAGCGCGGCGATGCGGTCACGCGCGATGCCGATTACCACGATCTCGCCCGCACGCCGCGCCATGCTTATGTCGCGTTCTATCTCTGGCTCCGCGCCCAGGGGATCGATGCCGTCGTGCACATGGGCGCGCATGGCACGCTGGAATGGCTGCCCGGAAAATCCGTGGCGCTGTCGTCCGCGTGCTGGCCGGAAGCGCTGATCGGCGATCTGCCCGTCATCTATCCCTTCATCGTCAACGATCCCGGTGAAGCCGCGCAGGCCAAACGCCGCATTGGTGCCGTCACCATCGGCCATCTGCCGCCGCCGCTGGAAACATCCGCGGTGCCGGAAGGCTTGCGCCGGCTCGAACGTCTGCTCGACGAATATTCGACTGCCGATGGTCTCGATCCCGCGCGCCGCCAGCGGCTGATCGCAGCGATCCGCGACGAAGCGCGTGCGGCCGGTCTCGAAGACGATCTCGGCCTCGATGCTTCGGCCGCGCCGGCTGAGGCGATTCCACGGATTGATCGCTTCGTCTGCGATCTCAAGGAAAGCCAGTTCGGCGACGGCCTCCATGTGTTCGGCCGCGGCGCCTGCGGTGACGCCGAGCGCGGCGCGCTGCTTGCTGCGCTTGGCGGCAAGCGCGTCGCGCCGGGACCTTCGGGCTCGCCCTATCGCGGTCGCCAGGACGTGCTGCCGACCGGGCGCAATCTCTTTGCCGTCGACCCGCGCGCGGTGCCGACGCCGTCCGCACATGCGCAGGGGATAAAGCTCGCCGAGGAGCTGCTGCGCCGTCACCTGCAGGATCATGGCGACTGGCCGAAGGGTCTCGTGGTCGATCTCTGGGGCTCGGCGACGATGCGCACGGCGGGCGAGGAGTTTGCGATGGCGCTGCATCTGGCCGGCCTCGCGCCGCGCTGGGATCACGCCTCCGGTCGCGTCACCGGCTACGACATCGTCGCGCCGGCCGAGCTCGGCCGCCCCCGCATCGACGTCACGCTGCGCGTGTCGGGTCTGTTCCGCGACGTCTTCTCCGGCCTTGCGCAATTGTTCGAGGCCGCCTCCGAGGCGCTCGCCGCGCGCGAGGACGAGGGCGAGGAGAATCCGTATCGCCACCGCGCCTCCCGTGTGTTCGCGCCGCGGCCCGGACAATATGGCGTCGGCCTCTCGGCGATCCCCGATGCCTTCACGCCGGAGACGCGGGATGCCGCCGGCGAAGCCTGGTTGTCGGCCTCGTCCTGGGCGTTCTCGGCCGACGGCGAGATGCAGCACGATCGCGCCGGGATCGAGGCGCGGCTCGCCTCAGCCGATGCCTTCGTCCACGTCCAGGATTTGCCGGAAACCGACCTGCTGCTCGCCGCCGATTATGCCGCGCATGAAGCCGGCATTGCGGCCGCCGCTGCGCATCTCGGTGCGGCAGGACCATCGCTCTATCATCTCGACACGACGCGCCCCGAGCAGCCGCATGCGCGTACGCTGACCGAGGAGATTTCCCGCGTCGTCCGGGCGCGTGCCGCCAATCCGGCCTGGATCGCCGGCATGATGCGCCATGGTTTCCGCGGGGCCGCCGAGATCACCGCGACGCTGGAGCACATGGCCGCGTTCGCCCATCTTGCCGGCGCCGTGCCGCCGTATCTGTTCGATCTCTATTACGATGCGACGCTCGGCCATGATGACGTCCGCGCCTTCATGGCGCGCGAGAATCCGTCCGCGCTCGCTGCGATGGAAAGCTGTTTTGCGCGCCTGCACGACGCCGCGCTCTGGCAAACGCGCCGCAATTCGATCGCCGCGGCGCTGCGGGAGGCCTCATGAGCGCTTCCGCAATCAAGGGCTGGTGTCCCGGCGCGCTGCGCCCGATGCTGTCGGGCGATGGGTTCGTGGTGCGGGTGCGCCCGTTCGGCGGGCGTCTTGAAGTTCCACAGATCACTGGGCTTGCCGACCTTGCCGGGCGGCACGGCAATGGCCTGATCGACGTCACGAGCCGCGCCAATCTCCAGATCCGGGGCGTGAGCGAAGAGAGCCATCGCCCGCTGCTCGACGGCCTTGCGCAACTGCGGCTGCTCGATCCCGACGCTGAGAGCGAAGCCCGGCGCAACATTCTGGTGACGCCGTTCTGGGGCGGCGGCGACGAAACGCAGTCGCTCGCTGCCGAACTGGAGGAGGCACTCGCCGAGTGCGGCCTCGCGCTTCCGACCAAGTTCGGGTTCGCCATCGACGATGGCAGGTCGCGGGTACTCGCCAGCGATTCCGCCGACATCCGCATCGAGCGCGATCGCTCGGGCCGTCTGCTGGTGCGGGCCGACGGTGCGAGGCTCGGCCGCTCCGTCGAGCGCGGCGAGGCCGTGGGCACGGCGCTTGCGCTCGCAAGCTGGTTCATCATCTCGGGCGGCGCGAAGGGCGGGCGAGGGCGGATGGCGGCCCATATCGCGTCCGGTGCGGCATTGCCCCAATCGCTGCGGGGCGAGACCGAGCCTGCGCCCGTGATGGCCGCCTCGCGGCCCGGGCACTATCCGCAAGGCGCGATGGTCGGCGTCGCGTTCGGACAGATGCTGCACGCGACGCTGCACCACCTCGCCAGTAGCGGACATGCGCTGCGCATGACGCCCTGGCGGATGCTGCTGAGTGAAGGCAGGCGCGAGATGCCGAGCGCGCCGGGTCTCATCACCGAGCCGTTCGATCCTGCGCTGCGCGTCATCGCCTGCAGCGGCGCGCCGCGCTGCCGCGAGGCTCATGCCGATACGCGCGCGCTGGCCGCGGCGCTCGCCCCGCGCATCGCCGCCGATGCGCGGCTGCACGTCTCGGGCTGTGGCAAAGGCTGCGCCCATTCGGGCCCGGCCGCGGTCACGCTGGTCGCGACGCGCGCCGGCTTCGATCTCGTCCGCGGCGGCTCGACGCGCGATGAGCCGGTCCTGCGAGGCCTGAGCGGCGCTGACATCGTCAGCGACCCCTCCATCCTGGTGGGAGGGAATTGATGTCGCATACCTACGAGACCGATGGCGCGGCGATCTACCGGCAATCCTTCGCCACCATCCGGGCCGAAGCCGATCTTGCCCGCTTCACGCCGGACGAGGAGCCCGTGGTGGTGCGCATGATTCACGCCGCCGGCATGGTCGGTCTGGAATCGCATATCCGCTTCACGCCAGGCATGGCGGCAGCCGCGCGCGCCGCCTTGCAAAGAGGCGCGCCGATCCTGTGCGACGCGCGCATGGTCTCGGAAGGGATCACGCGCGCGAGGCTGCCCGCGGCCAACGCCGTGATCTGCACGCTTGGCGACGAGACCGTGCCTGCACTTGCGCAATCGATGCGCAACACTCGTTCGGCCGCGGCGCTCGAGCTATGGCGGCCGCATCTCGCCGGTGCGATCGTTGCGATCGGCAATGCGCCGACGGCGCTGTTTCATCTGCTCAACATGCTGGAGGATCCTGACTGCCCGCGGCCGGCGGCGATCATCGGTTGCCCGGTCGGCTTCGTCGGTGCGGCCGAATCCAAGGCAGCGCTGATGGCCGATCCGCCAGCGCCGGCGCTGACGGTCGCGGGGCGCCTCGGCGGCTCCGCGATCACCGTTGCCGCCGTCAACGCGCTGGCGAGCCGGAGCGAATAGCGATGGGACGGATCATCTGCTGCGGTCTCGGCCCCGGCGCTCCTGATTTGATGAGCGTGCGCGCCGATCGCACCGTGCGCGGCGCCAGCCACGTCGCTTACTTCCGCAAGAAGGGCCGGCCGGGCCAGGCCCGGCGCATCGTCGAGGGCATGCTTGCAGCCGGCGTCACCGAATATCCGATGGAATATCCGGTCACGACGGAGATCGCTTTCGACAGCTCCGAATACATCCACTTGCTCGCCGGTTTCTACGATGAATGGGCCGAGCGCCTGGCGCGGCTTTCGCGCGCCGTCGATGTCGTCGTGCTCTGCGAGGGCGATCCTTACTTCTACGGTTCCTTCATGCATCTGCATACGCGCCTGCAAGGCCGCGTCGAGATCGAGGTGATCGCGGGCATTCCCGGCATGGTCGGCTGCTGGAACGGCGTCGGACAGCCGATCGCGCTCGGCGACGACGTGACCACCGTGCTGATGGGCACGCTTCCCGAAGACGAGCTCGAGCGGCACATGCGCGATTCCGATGCGCTCGTCGTCATGAAAACCGGACGCAATCTTGCAAAGGTGCGCCGTGCACTCAGCTCAGCCGGCCGGCTGGATGACGCCTGGCTGGTCGAGCGCGGCACTATGCCGGGCGAGCGCGTGGTGCGGCTGGCCGAGATCGACGCCGCCGACTGTCCCTATTTCGCGATCGTGCTGGTTCACGGCAAGGGCCGGCATCTGGACGCCGCCGAATGACGGGCTCCCTGACCATCGCGGGCCTCGGGCCGGGCAGCGATGCGCTGGTGACGCCTGAGGTCACGGCTGCGCTTGCGTCCGCGACCGATATTCTGGGCTACGCGCCCTACGTCGCGCGCGTGCCGCGGCGAGCCGGGCTCACCCTGCATCCTTCGGATAACCGCGAGGAGCTGCAGCGCGCAAGCGAGGCATTGCGGCTTGCCTCCGAAGGCGGGCAGGTCGTCGTCGTGTCCTCCGGCGATCCCGGCGTGTTCGCGATGGCCTCCGCCGTGTTCGAGGTGCTCGAACAGGCGCCGCAATATCAGGCGCTTCCGATCCGCGTGCTGCCCGGCATCACCGCGATGCTGGCCGCCGCCGCCCGCGCCGGGGCCCCGCTCGGCCATGATTTCTGCGCGATCAACCTCTCGGACAACCTCAAGCCCTGGGCGGTCATCGAGAAGCGCCTGCGTCTTGCGGCCGAAGCCGATTTCGCGATTGCGATGTACAATCCGCGCTCGGCGAGCCGGCCGGAGGGCTTTGGCCGCGCGCTCGCGGTGCTGAAGGACGCCGGTTGCGGCGAGCGCCTCGTGATTTTTGCGCGCGCGATCAGCGCAGCCGATGAGAAGATCGTGACGGTGACGCTGAACGAAGCGACGCCAGAGATGGCCGACATGCGCACGCTGGTGATCGTCGGCAATTCGCAGACACGCCGCGTCGGCCGCTGGGTCTATACGCCGAGGCGGGCAGAATGACCGAGCCATTGCATCACGTCAGCGACGCTCTCGACCCGCCGCCGCTCGGGCAGCTCCGGCCGCGAGATCATGATCACGGGCAGGGCGAGCCTGCGGGCCGCGTCGATCTTGGCACGCGCGCCGTCGCCGCCGGAATTGCGGGCGACGATCCAGGCGATGCCGCGCCTGCGCATCATCTCGAGCTCCCCATCAAGCGTGAACGGTCCGCGCGATACGATCACGTCGGCCGTGAGGGGCAGGGGCGCTTCGGGCGGATCGACGAAGCGCAGCGTGTAGCTGTGCTGCGGCTTCGCCGCAAACGGCGCGATATGCTGGCGGCCGATGGCGAGGAACACGTTTGCGGGCGCCTCCGGCAGCGCGGCGACGGCGGCGGTGACATCTGCAACCTCAGTCCATCTGTCGCCGGAGGCCCTGGTCCAGGGCGCGCGCTCCAGCGCGATCAGCGGCGTACAGGTTTCCGCGCACGCTTCGACCGCATGACGGCTCATCTCGGCAGCGAACGGATGCGTCGCGTCGATCACGTGGGTGATTCCCTCACGACGGATGTAGTCGGCAAGTCCGCTCACGCCGCCGAAGCCGCCGATGCGGGTTGGCAGCGGTTGATCGGCGGGCGTGCGGGTGCGGCCGCCATAGGAATACACGGCATCAAGCCCGGCGCGCGCGATCTCCGCGGCGAGCAGGCTCGCATCGGCCGTTCCGCCCAGTATGAGGGCGCGCATCGTGTCTGATCCCTGGCTGACCATCATTGGTATCGGCGAAGATGGCCTTGCCGGCCTGTCCGAGGCAAGCCGAAAGGCGCTTGCCAACGCCGAAACTGTTTTTGGCGGTGAGCGGCACCTAGCGCTTGCGGGTGTGGCGGCGCGTGGCCGTCTTTGGCCGGTGCCATTTGATGCAGAGATCGTGCTGGGTTGCCGCGGCCGGCCGACTGTGGTGCTCGCCTCCGGCGATCCTTTCTGGTATGGCGCGGGCGCAAGCCTTGCGGAGAGGCTTGAGGCGGGTGAGTGGATCGCGCATTCGGCGCCGTCGACGTTCTCGCTGGCTGCGGCGCGGCTGGGCTGGCGCCTCGAAACGACTGTTTGCCTCGGTCTCCATGCGGCGCCGTTCGAGCGTCTTGTGCCGCATCTGGCGCGGGGGGCACGCATCATCTGCCTGGTGCGCGATGGGAACGCGACAAGTGATCTCGCGAGATGGTTGACGGAGCGCGGATGGGGCGCCTCAGCATTCTGGACCCTTGCTGCGCTTGGCGGACCGCATGAAAGTATTCGCGAGCATCGCGCTGAGAGCTGTCCAACATTTGTCCCGGGAAAGCTCGTTGCTGTCGCGCTGGAGGCGAGGGGGTCCGGCGGCCTGTCTCGCAGCTCGGGCCTGCCGGACGCTCTCTTCGCTCACGACGGCCAGATCACCAAGCGGCCTGTGCGCGCGCTGGCGCTCTCGGCGCTGTGGCCCTTCGCAGGCAGCACGTTGTGGGACATCGGCGCCGGCTCGGGCTCGATTTCAGTTGAATGGGCGCTGTGTGGCGGGACGGCGATCGCCGTCGAGGCGCGTGAGGACCGCGCGGCCAACATCCGCAGCAATGCGGAAGCGTTTGGGCTGGCTCACAAGATCACTGTCATCACGGGGAGGGCGCCCGAGGCTCTCGCTGGGCTGAAAGCGCCGGATTCCGTGTTTATCGGTGGCGGGCTCAATGAGGCGATGTTCGACGCCATCTGGTCGCGGCTTGCGCCGGGGGCGCGGCTGGTCGCACATTCCGTCACACTGGAAACCGAAGCGCTGTTCGGGGAGCTGCACCAGCGCCATGGCGGCGAGCTGATGCGAGTCGAGATCGCGCATGCCGCGCCGCTCGGCCGCTACCGCTCCTGGGAGACGGCACGTCCGGTGGTGCAATGGAGTACGGCCCGATGAAAGTCGCCGGACTCGGATTTAAGAGTCACGTGACGCTGGCCTCGCTGCGGGAGGCGCTTGTGGCGGCAGGCGGCCTCGAAGGGCTCGACGCGGTGGCAACGGTCAGCGACAAGGCCGATGCGGAGGCGCTGCAGCAGCTCGCACGCGAGTGCGGTGTGCCGATCAAGGCTGTTCCGGTTGACATGTTGACCGATATCGCAACGCCGACTCACTCACATCTCGTGATGGAGAAGTTCGGTACCGGATCGGTCGCAGAAGCCGCGGCGCTCGCGGCGGCTGGTCCTCACGCGCGGCTGATCGCGACGCGGGCCGTCTCCAAGGATCGCACTGCAACCGCCGCGATCGCGGAAGGAGACGGCGCATGACGGTGCATTTCATCGGCGCTGGGCCTGGCGCACCTGATTTGCTGACCTTGCGCGGTCGTGACCTGATCGCGGCCTGCCCGGTCTGCCTCTATGCCGGCTCACTGATCCCTCAAGGCGTGCTGGCGCATTGCCCGCCCGGCGCGCGCATCGTCAACACGGCGCCGCTATCGCTCGACGACATCATCGCGGAGATCGCCGCGGCGCATGCGGAGGGCAAGGATGTCGCGCGGCTGCATTCCGGCGATCTCTCGGTCTGGTCGGCGATGGGCGAGCAGCTCCGCCGCCTGCGCGCGCTCGGCATTCCCTATACGGTCACGCCGGGTGTGCCGTCCTTTTCCGCTGCTGCGGCAGCGCTGGAGGCCGAGCTGACGCTGCCGGGCCTTGCGCAGACGGTGGTGCTGACGCGCACGCCGGGCCGCGCCAGTGCGATGCCTGACGGCGAGAAGCTGGCCGCGTTCGCCGCGACCGGCGCGGTGCTCGCGATCCATCTGTCGATCCACCTGCTCGACAAGGTCGTCGCCGAGCTCACGCCGCATTATGGCGCGGATTGCCCGGTCGCGATTGTCTGGCGCGCGAGCTGGCCGGACCAGCGCGTCGTGCGCGCGACGCTGGCAACGCTCGATGCCTCAATCGGCACGGAGATGGAGCGCACCGCGCTGATCCTGGTTGGCAGGACGCTGGGGGCTGCGGATTTCGACGAGAGCCGTCTCTATGCCGCCGACTACGACCGCCGCTATCGGCCCGTCGGCGCCGAGCCGCGCTTTCCGGAGGCGTCGTGATGCCGGCTGGCCTCGTCATCTCCGCACCGGCCTCCGGCGTCGGCAAGACCACACTGACGCTGGCGCTCGCGCGGGCCTGGCGTCATCGCGGCTTGACCGTGCAGTGCTTCAAGAGCGGGCCGGATTACATCGATCCGGCCTTTCACGCCGCCGCCACGGGACGCGCCTCCGTCAACGTCGACAGCTGGGCGATGGATCGTGGGACGATCTTGCATCTGGTGAGCCGCGGCACGGATGCGGATATCGTGCTCGCCGAGGGTTCGATGGGCCTGTTCGACGGCGTCGCCGCGCGCGGCGTCTGCGGCACCGGCGCCACCGCTGATATCGCGGAGATGCTGGGCTGGCCGGTGCTGCTGGTGATCGACCCCTCGGGGCAGGCGCAGACCGCAGCCGCCATCGCCGCAGGCCTGCGCGATTATCGGCCCGGCGTGAGGCTCGCCGGCGTCGTGCTCAACCGCGTCGCCAGCCCGCGCCACGAAGATCTGGTGCGGCGGGCGCTGAACGATTCAGGCATCGCCGTGTTCGCCGCGCTGCCGCGCCATGCCGAGATCAGCCTGCCGAAGCGGCATCTCGGCCTGGTGCAGGCCGAGGAGCAGGCCGAGATCGGCAAGCTGATCGACGAGGCCGCGCGCTTCGTCGCCGGGCATGTCGATCTCGATGCGGTGTTGCGCTCCGCGGCTGTTTGGTCGCCGCAACCGGCGACGAGCGGCCTGAACGTGACCCCGCCCGGTCAGCGCATTGCGCTGGCGCGCGATGCCGCGTTCTCCTTCATTTATCCGCATATGCTGGAAGCCTGGCGCGCGGCGGGCGCTGAGATCGTGCCGTTCTCGCCGCTGGCCGATGAGGCACCGGACGCGAGCGCCGATGTGTGCTGGCTGCCCGGCGGCTATCCCGAGCTTCATGCCGGCAGGATCGCGTCCAATGTACGCTTTCGCAGCGGCCTGCGTGCCTTCGCCGAGACGCGGCCCGTGCATGGCGAGTGCGGGGGCTATATGGTGCTGGGGACAGCTTTGACCGATGCGGACGGTGTCCGCCATGAGATGACGGGCCTGCTTGGCCTCGAAACCAGCTTTGCCAAGCGCCGCATGCATCTGGGCTATCGCCTCGCGGCGCTCGCCGCACCGATGCCGGGACATCGTCCCGGCACGCGTCTACGCGGCCACGAGTTCCACTATTCGACCATTCTCGCCCAGCCTGACACGCCGCTGGCCGTCGTGCATGATGCAACCGGCGCCGTCATCGCCGAGACCGGCTCGCAGCGCGGCCATGTCAGCGGCACCTTCTTTCATCTGATCGCGGAGGACCGGTGAGCGGGTTCGTTTCCTTCGTCTCCGCCGGACCCGGCGATCCCGAGCTGCTCACGCTCAAGGGCGCCGCGCGGCTGCGCGAGGCCGACGTCGTGCTCTATGACGATCTCGCCTCGGGTGCGATCCTCGATCTCGCCCGGCCTGGCGCCAATCTCGTCGCGGTCGGCAAGCGCGCAGGGCAGCCCTCGACCAAGCAGCATCACGTCAACCGCCTGCTGGTCGACTATGCCGCAACAGGGGTGCGCGTGGTGCGGCTGAAGTCCGGCGATGCCGGCATTTTCGGCCGGCTCGAGGAGGAGATCGAGACGCTGCGCGAGGCCGGCATCGGCTATGAGATCGTTCCGGGCGTCACCTCGGCCTGCGTCGCCGCCGCGCAAGCCGGCATTCCCCTGACGCGGCGCCACACCTCGCGCCGGGTGCAGTTCATCACCGGGGCCGACGTCACCGGCGAGCTGCCGCCGAATCTGAATTGGGCGGCGCTGGCCGATCCCGAGGCGACGACCGTGGTCTATATGGGCCGGCGCACCTTTCCAGCGCTTGCCGCAAAATTGATCGCGCACGGCCTCGCCGCAGAGACCCCGGCGCTGGTCGCCGAATCCCTTGGCCGCCCCGACGAGCGGCTGGTCCGGACCACGGTTGCCGAGCTGGCCGAGCAGCTTGCCCGCGGTGGCGCTCCTTCGACCGCCGCCGTGATCCTGTTCGGTGCGCTGGCCGGGGATTATCCGTCGTGATCGCCAAGGCCGCGCCTCGCCCCTTGACGCAGGCTCGGCGAAAGGGGCACACAGGAGAAGCAAGGTGCTCGACGCGGCGCAAAGCGCCGGAGCATAATCGGGAATGGGGATGGGCGGACCAAGTTGCGGCGCCCAAAACCCCAGCCGCCCCCGCGACTGTAAGCGGTGAGGGACTTCGATCAGCCACTGGGCCGCAAGGTTCGGGAAGGCCGGAGAACCCAGTGAACCGCGAGCCAGGAGACCGGCCCTGCACGTTTTGAGGCCAAGGCCGTCGGGTGTGACGGCAGGAAGGATCTGAGCCATGCATATCGAACCCGGTCTAGTGACGGGCGCCAAGCTCGTGCTGAGTTACGCAACCGGCATCGCCGCAGGCGGCGTTGCCTTGAAGCTCGCGACCGAAACCGTGCGCGAGCAGGGCATCGGCTCGTTCGCAGGCCGGACGCTCGCCACCACGATCCTCGTCTTCATCTTCTTCGAGATCCTGCCGCACTTCCCGGTCGGCGTCTCCGAGGTGCACTTCATCCTCGGCTCGACCTTGTTCCTGCTGTTCGGCGCTGCGCCCGCGGCCTTCGGTCTGGCGTTCGGCCTGCTGCTTCAGGGCGTGCTGCTCGAGCCGGTCGACCTGCCGCAATACGGCATGAACGTCACGACGCTGCTGGTGCCGCTATTCGCGATCCAGGCGATCGCCACGCGGATCATTCCGCGCAATACGGCCTATGTCGATTTGAAGTATCGGCAGGCGCTGGCGCTGTCGACCACCTATCAGGCCGGCGTGATCGCCTGGGTGGCGTTCTGGGCGCTTTATGGCTCCGGCTTTGCGATGAGCAACCTCGCCGGCATCGCGACGTTTGCGGCGTCCTACGCGCTGGTGATCGTGATCGAGCCGCTCGCCGATCTCGCCGTGCTGGCGCTGGCGAAGTCGCTGCGCGGCGTCACCGCGGCCGGCCTCGTCACTCCGCGCCTGCACAACGCAGCTTAACTGAGACAAGGGGCGGCCGTCATGGCCGCCCCCACGCGCAATGCTCACGCTCTCCCTGATCGGCATCGGTTGCGGCGATCCCGGCCAGCTCACGCGCGCCGCCGTTCAAGCCATCAACGCCGCCGATCTCGTCCTGATCCCGCGCAAGGGAACGGCGAAATCCGATCTCGCCGATCTCAGGCGGACGATCTGCGCGGATGTGCTCACCAGCGACACGACGGTGATCACCGAGTTCGATCTTCCCGTGCGCGATGCCGCCGAGGCCGATTATCGCAAGGGCGTGGACGACTGGCACGATGCGGTCGCCGCGACCTGGTCGCAGGCGATCGCAGATCATCTGGGAAGCGACGGCAAGGTTGCGCTGCTGATCTGGGGCGATCCTTCGCTGTATGATTCCTCGCTGCGCATCGCGCGGCGGCTCGCTCCCTTGCCCAGAATCGAGGTCGTGCCCGGCATCACGTCGATCCAGGCGCTGTGCGCGGCCCATGCGCTGCCGCTCAACGATATCGGCGAGCCGTTTCTGGTCACGACCGGGCGGCGCCTGCGCGAAGGCGGCTGGCCGCAAGGAATCGACACCGTGGTGGTGATGCTCGACGGCGGCACCGCATTCGAATCGTTGGATCCGGCAGGGATTCACATCTATTGGGGCGCCTATCTCGGCATGCCCGATCAGATCATCATGTCCGGCGCCCTCGCCGAAACCGGCCCGCGTATCGTCGCGGCACGGCAGGATGCGCGCGCGCGGCATGGCTGGATCATGGACAGCTACATTCTAAAGCGCAGGCGTTAAGCGAGGCAGCATGCTCCCCGAATGGGTCACCACGAACTGCCCCGTGATCTCCGCGCTTCATCGCGAGGCGGCGATCGCGCGTCAGGCGCAGCTGACGAAGCCGACCGGCGCGCTCGGCCGGCTCGAGCAGCTCGCGATCGAGCTCGCAGGTCTGCAGGCAACCGAGCAGCCGCGCGCGGCGCGGGTGCCGATCATCGTCTTCGCGGGTGACCACGGCATCGTCGCGCAGGGCGTCTCGGCCTATCCGCAAGAAGTGACCATCGCGATGATGGCCAATTTCGCCTCCGGCGGTGCTGCGATCTCGGTGCTGGCGCGCGAGCTTGGCTCGCGCTTGGAGGTGGTCGATGCCGGTACGCTGGCTGGTGAGGAGATGACGGGCATCGTCACCGACAAGCCGCGCCACGGCACCCGCGATTTCAGCGTGGAGGCCGCGCTCCTGCCTGCGGAGCTGGCGTTTGCCTTCGAGGCCGGCCGGCGCGCGGTTGCGCGGGCGGAGGCCAACCAGCCCGATCTGTTGATCTTTGGAGAGATGGGCATCGGCAATACCACGACGTCGGCGGCGATCGCGGCGAGCCTGCTCGGCATCAGCGCCGAGGAGATCGCGGGCAGCGGCACCGGCGTCGATGCGGCCGGCCGGGCGCACAAGACGCGCGTGATCGATACCGCAATTGCGCGTCACGGCGTTGCGGGCGCGGCGCCGGAGAATATCCTGTGTGCCGTCGGCGGGCTCGAAATCGCCGCTATCTCGGGCGCGATCATCGCGGCCGCGCAGCGCCGCATCCCGGTGCTGATCGATGGCTTCATCGTGTCGGTCGCAGCGCTCGCAGCGGCGCGGCTGAACCCGTCCTGTCATCCCTATCTGCTGCCGTCGCACCAATCGGCCGAGCAGGGCCATCGCCTGGTGCTGCGCGCTTTGAACGCGCAGCCGCTGATCAGCCTCGATCTCAGGCTCGGCGAAGGATCGGGTGCCGCCATCGCGCTGCCGCTGGTGCGCTTGGCCTGCGCGCTCCACAACGGCATGGCGACTTTTGCAGAGGCCAATGTGCCTGACAGGCCTAGCTGATCCGCTGATTGACCGAGACGACGCGCCATCCGGCCGCGAGCCGATCGATCCGGGTCAGCGACAGCGGCTCGACCACGAAGCGCAAGGCGGCCTGCGGCGTCAGATCGAGCGCGATGCACAGCGCGGCGCGGATGGTGCCGGAATGCACGACCAACGTGGCTGGTCCCGCTGCGATCCGCGACAGACCGAGCCGCACGCGCGCGACCTGATCCGCAAAGCTTTCGCCGCCCGGCGGCCGTCCACCGGCCGGATCGTCCCAGAACTGCGCATAGGCCGCGCCGCCTTCGGCAGCGAGCGCGTCGTGCCGATGGCCGGTCCAGTCGCCGAAATCCTGCTCGCGGAATTCGCTGACCTGCTCCGGTTCGAGCCCCAGCGCACGCGCGGTCTCGACCGTGCGCCGCGACGGGCTGGCGTAGCTCCCAGCGTCCGGTGGCAGGCGCTGCCGCAGCGCGTCCAGTTGCGCGCGATCGCGGAGATCGGCCGGCGCATCGGCGGCATGGATCGTCCCTTTGACGCCATTGACCGGCGCATGCCGTATCAACCAGAGGAAGGTCTCGCCTTCCATGCTCTCATCTCCGAGGAAGTTGTTCGCTGTGGCAGTAACGCCGCAATAGGCACATTGACTCCGTTGTGATGGTAATCCTAGATGCTCGCGACGGTTTCCCCGAGAGGGGATGAAAAGGGAATGCGGTGCGGGGACGTTGTCCCCAATGCCGTGGCTGCCCCCGCAACTGTGAGCGGATAATCCTTCGTCAGAAGCCACTGGGTCCTCGGTCCCGGGAAGGCGACGAAGTGGTGATGACCCGCGAGCCAGGAGACCTGCCGTCAGCCGTGGTCACACGCGAAGATGTCGGTCGGGGAGTACAGACATTCGGCTTCATCGGACGGCTGCAAGGCCAAAGGTGAGACCTCGTTCGCTGTGACGTGCCACTGACGTCATACCGAGGTTTTGTGCCGTGTCTCCTGTTTGCATCTTACGACCACGCCGCGTCCTGATTGCCTCCGCTGCCCTCACATCCTTGGCCGTGCTCGATCTGCCCGCTGCGCTGGCGCAGCAGGTTCGCGAACCGCTGCCGCCGGTCGAGGTGTCGCCGGACCAATCCCGCAAACCAGCCAGGTCAACCGGCCGGGAGGCGCAAAGCCCGCGCCGCGCGGCGGCGCGCAAGCCCGCCGCTGCATCCACAGCGCCCAAGCCGGTCGCCCCGGCTGCGACGGCGCCGACGCCGCTCAACACCAATGCGGTGGCCGAAAGCGCCTCGCGGCTCGGCCTGACGGTGCGCGAGATGCCCGCGACCGTCGAGGTGATCTCGGCCGAGACCGTGCGCGAGCAGGGCTACCGCACCGTCTCCGACGTCGCCCAGGGAGCCGTCGGGGTCACCTCCGGCGACAATCCCGCGGAGCCTTCCGCCTTCTCGATGCGCGGCTTCACCAACAGCCAGATCAACACGCTCTACAACGGCATCAAGATCGGCCCGCAGAACATGACCTCGCGGATCATGGACACCGCCAATCTGGAGGCCGTGGAATTCCTGAAAGGCCCGGCCTCGCTGATCTCGGGCGAGGGCGCAGCCGGTGGCGCGATCAATTTCATCACCAGGCAGCCGCACACCGGACTGATCCGGAACGAAGCCGATTTCTCCTGGGATTCCCTGAACTCGTTCCGCGCGCATTATGGCTCGGGCGGCAGCACCAAACTGCAGGGCCTCGACTACCGCTTCGACGTCAGCCGCGCCGCGCTCAACGGCTTTGCCGACGACACCAACACCAAGATGCTGGATGTGTCCGGCCAGCTCAACTACCGCATCTCCGACAGCCTCAAGGTCTGGGGTGCGATCGAGTATCGCGAGGATCGTGGCAAGGCCTATTGGGGCGCGCCGCTGGTGCCTATCGCTTATAGCAGCTCGCATGCGACGAGCGGCATCGTTTCGGGCAATTACGTCTCGAACTACAACAAGACCAATCTCGGCGCGGTCACCATCGACGACCGCACCTTCGACACCAATTACAACGTTCTCGACAATCGCAATGTCGCGCAGGAAGTCTGGTTGCGCGGTGGCTTCGAGCTGAAGCTCGCGCCCGATCTCACGCTCAAAAGCCAGGCCTATGGCTATGGAGCGCAACGCAGCTGGTTCAACAACGAGGTCGAAGCGTTCAATTCCGCAACGAACCTGGTCGATCGCGAGCGCTTCTACGTCGCACACAGCCAGCGTCTCGTCGGCAACATCACCGACCTGATCTGGGACACTGACATCGCAGGCTTCGACAATCGGCTGGTCACGACCCTGTCGTCGAGCTATCTCGATTTCGTCAGGCCGGGCGCGGCAAACTTCCCCGGCGATTCAGTTTCGCTGGTCGACCCTAACCGCGGCTTCTATGGCCTGCTGACGACGCAGCAACAGACCGCGCGGATCGACAACGAAGCGCTGTCGTTCGAGGACCGGCTGAAGCTGACGCATAACTTCGCGCTGATTGGCGGCCTGCGCCTCGAGCATATCGGGCTCGACCGCAACTCGACCGACTCCGCCGGGGTCGTGAAAGCGGGCTTCCCGTACACCAAGGACTGGGCGCCGGTGACGGGCCGCATCGGCTACACCTGGGAGGCGGTGCCCGGACTGACATTCTTCAGCCAGTACGCGACCGGCGCTGACGTGTCGGCCAACAACATCTTCCTGCTCTCGCCGACCCAGCCATTGGACCTCACCACCGCGCGCACCTATGAGACCGGCGTCAAGCATCTGTTCTGGGACAACAGGGCGGAGTGGTCGTTCTCCGCCTACGACATCGTGCGCAAGAACGTCTATGCCGCGGCCGGCGGGCAGGCGCTCAATATCGCCGGGCGGCAGGAGTCCAGGGGCGTCGAGCTTGCGGCGTCGTTGCGTCCGATCGAGCCGCTGCGGCTCTGGGGCAACATCGCCTATGTCGATGCGCGCTATGCCGACTATAATTTCGCCGGCGGCTCGTTCTCCGGCAACACGCCGCCGAACGTGCCGCGGATCGTCGCCAATGCCGGCGCGTCCTGGCGCTTCTTCACGCCCTGGCCGGTGGAGCTCGGCATCACCGGCCGCCATGTCGGCGACCGCTACAACACCGATGCCAATGTGGTGACGATGAAGGCCTACACCGTCGCCGACGTCTATGCCTTCGTCGACATCCCCAAGACGGTATTTGGCGCGGTCGACCAGGCCCGCCTGACCTTCCGCGTCCGCAACATCACCGACAAGCGCTATGCGATCTGGGGCGATCCGTTCTATCCCGACCAGATCCTGCTCGGCGCGCCGCGCACCTACGAGCTCTCGGCGGCGTTCAAATGGTAGGATGCTGACCGCATGATGGGCGCGGTCGTCCTGTTGCATCGATGGCTCGGCATCGCGTTCTGCCTGCTGTTCGCGATGTGGTTTTCGACCGGCATCGTGATGCACTTCGTTCCGTTTCCGTCGCTGACGGAGGCGGAGCGCTTTGCCGGCCTCGCGCCGGTGGAGGGTGCGGAGACGAGGATCGCGATCGCCGACGCGGTCGCCGCGAGCGGAATCAGCGACGCCACACGCGTGCGTTTGGTCGAGCGGCGCGGCGGATCGGTCTATATCGTGTCGGGCCCATCGCGCGTCCGTGCGGTTCGTGCCGCCGACGGGCAGGATGCAGCTTTGATCCCCGCCGATCTCGCGCTCGCCATCGCGCAGGATCACGCCGGCCGCCGCGGGCTCGATGCCGCGCGGGCCGGGATCGTGGCGCTGGCGGATTACGATCAGTGGAGCGTGCCAAACGGCTTCGACCGCCACCGGCCCTTGTTTCGCATCGCGCTCGGCGACGCCGCTGGAACGGAGGTCTATGTCTCGTCGCGCACTGGCGAGGTCGTCCTCGATACGACGCGAGGCGAGCGCGGCTGGAATTGGGCCGGCGCTGTGCTGCACTGGATCTATCCCACGGTTCTGCGGAGCAATTGGCCGTTGTGGGATCGCGTCGTCTGGACGCTGTCGCTACTTGCGTTGCTCGCGGCTGCGCTGGGCGCGGTGCTCGGGATGGTACGGATCAGGATGCGAGATCGCCGGATCTCGACACCCTACCGCGGCTGGCATGCGCTGCATCACCTCATCGGTCTTGCAGCAACGGTCTTCGTGTTGACCTGGATTTTCAGCGGCTGGCTTTCAATGGATCACGGCCGGCTGTTCTCGCGCGGGGAGCTGAGCCCCACCGAGGCCGGCGTGATGAACGCGGCACCGGACTGGACGGCGGCTCCGTCATTCGATCGAGAGCCGACAGCGTCGCCGGTCCGCGAGGTTGAATGGTTCGCCATTGGCGGTCAACTCTATCGCCGCGATCGCTCCGCCCTCGGCGTCCAGACCTTGGCCATGGCAGGGGATGCCCCCCGCGCGGACTTCCTGACTGCGCGAGAGTTCGAAGGGCTCGCGGCGCGACTGGCCACGGGATGCGGTACGCCGTCCGTTCTTGCCGCAAACGACGATTATCCTGCACATTCCGCCGTCGCCGGAGCTCCCGTCTTTCGCGTCCGCTGCGGCGATCTCTGGTTCGACATCGACGGTGCCGGCGGCCAGGTGCTGCAACGGCTGGATGCGTCGCGGCGCGCCTACCGCTGGTTCTACAGCGCGCTGCACACACTCGACTTCCCCATACTCATGGCGCGGCCGCTTCTGCGCGATGTTCTCATCGTCGGGCTCTGTGCGCTGGGTTTCGTGTTCTCCCTGACCGGCGTCGTGATCGGCTGGCGGCGCTTGCGGCTCTCTCTGATGACCTGACCCACGCGAACCAGCCGCGATCTCGACGTGCTGCGCATGCCGGGGGAGCCCAGATCGCAATGAGATCCTGCTGGCGAAGGGCCGGTTAGTGGCATACCATTTGCTTGCCAATGAGTTCTGGTTTCACCTGCTCTTGGCCAACGATGGCCGGCATCACGGCATTACTGGGAGGACTTCATGGATCGCAGGACCGTATTGAAGGGACTGGCTGGCGCGGGCGGTCTGGCATTGACTGGCCTCTCGGCCCCGGCCATCGCGCAAGGCGCATCGGCCCGCACGCTGCGCTTCGTGCCCCAGGCCAATCTTGCCAATTTCGATCCGATCTGGGGCACGCAATATGTCGTGCGTAACGCCGCCGCGCTGGTCTGGGACACGCTTTACGGCATCGATTCCTCGCTCCAGCCGCAGCGCCAGATGGTCGAGTCCGAGGAGACGTCCGACGACGGCAGGATTTGGACCTTCCGCTTGCGCCCCGGTCTCAAGTTCCATGACGGCGAGCCGGTGCTGGCCAAGGACGTGGTCGCGAGCCTGTCGCGCTGGGCGGCGCGCGATCCGATGGGCCTGATGATCATCGCGATCCAGCAGGAGCTGACGGCCGTCGACGACCGCACCTTCAAATGGGTCTTGAAGCAGCCCTTCCCGAAAATGCTCTATGCGCTGGCCAAGAACAACGCGCCGTGCTCCTTCATCATGCCCGAGCGCATTGCCAAGACCGACCCCTTCAAGCAGATCACAGAATATGTCGGCTCGGGTCCCATGAAGTTCGCCAAGGGCGAATGGGTGCCGGGCGCCAAGGCCGTATTCGAGAAGTTCGCCGATTACGTGCCGCGCCAGGAGAAGGCATCCTGGCTCGCCGGCGGCAAGCAGATGATGGTCGATCGCGTGGAGTGGATCGTGATGCCGGATCCGGCCACCGCCGCGGCTGCCCTGCAGAACGGCGAGGTCGATTGGTGGGAGAACCCGATCGCCGATCTCGTGCCCGTGCTGAAGAAGAACAAGAACATCAGCGTCGATATCGGCGATCCCCTCGGCAATATCGGTTCGTTCCGCATGAACCATCTGTTCGCGCCGTTCAACGATGTGCGCGCGCGGCGCGCTGTGCTGATGGCGATGAACCAGGAAGACTACATGCGCGCGATCGTCGGCGACGATAACGCGCTGTGGAAGCCGCTGCCCGGCTTCTTCACGCCTGACACGCCTGTTTACAACGAGCTGGGCGGCGAGATCCTCAAGGGCAAGCGGGATCTCGACGCCGCCAAGAAGCTGCTCGCCGAGAGCGGCTATTCCGGCCAGCCGGTGACGTGCCTGGTCGCGCAGGACCAGCCGATCACGAAGGCGCAAGGCGACGTCACGGCCGACCTCCTCAAGAAGCTCGGCATGAATGTCGACTTCGTCGCGACCGATTGGGGCACGGTCGGCTCCCGCCGTGCGGCGAAGACGCCGCCGGGGCAGGGCGGCTGGAACATGTTCCACAGCTGGCACGCAGGCGCCGACTGCATCACGCCCGCCGCCTACACGGCCATCCGCGCCAACGGCGACAAGGCCTGGTTCGGCTGGCCCAACAGCCCGAACACCGAGAAGGAGATCACGGGCTGGTTCGAGGCCAAGAATGTCGAGGAGGAAAAGGCCGCGATCGGCAAGGTCAACAAGGCGGCACTCGAGGATGTCGTCTACGCGCCGACCGGCTTCTTCCTGACCTATACGGCATGGCGCAAGAACGTCTCCGGCATCACCAAGGGACCGCTGCCGTTCTTCTGGGGCGTGTCGAAATCCGCATGATGCTGCGCTGAAGCCAGATGCTCTCCTACATCCTCCGTCGCATCGTCGCGACCCTGCCGGTCATGGCGATCGTCGCGCTGTTCGTGTTCAGCCTGCTCTACATCGCGCCGGGTGATCCCGCCGTGGTGATCGCGGGCGACCAGGCAAGCCCGGAGGATGTGGAGCGCATCCGCCAGAGCCTCGGTCTGGACCGGCCGTTCCTGGTCCAGTTCGGAAGCTGGGTCTGGCGCATCCTGCACGGCGACCTCGGCACCTCGATCTTCACCAATCTGCCGGTGTCGGCGATGATCGGGCAGCGCCTCGGACCGACGCTGTCGCTGATGATCGTCACGCTGCTGCTCACGATCGTGGTGGCGGTGCCGCTCGGCGTGGTGGCGGCGTGGAAGGCGGGTAGCCTGATCGACCGCGTCATCATGGGCTTTGCCGTGTTCGGCTTCTCGCTGCCCGTCTTCGTGGTCGGCTACATGCTCGCCTACATCTTCGCGCTCGAGCTCGAATGGCTGCCGGTGCAAGGCTACACGCCGCTCAGCTCAGGCTTCTGGCCGTGGCTGGAAAACCTGATCCTGCCGGCGATCGCGCTCGGCTGCGTCTACATCGCCCTGGTCGCGCGCATCACCCGCGCGGCCATGCTCGAAGTGCTGCAGCAGGACTACATCCGCACCGCAAAGGCCAAGGGACTCGGGCAAGGGGGCATCCTGTTCATTCACGCGCTGAAGAATGCGGCGGTGCCGATCGTGACGGTGATCGGGATCGGCATCGCGCTGCTGATCGGCGGCGCGGTCGTGACCGAGAGCGTGTTCGCGATTCCGGGCCTTGGCCGGCTCACGATCGATGCGATCCTGCGGCGCGACTATCCCGTGATCCAGGGCATCGTGCTGCTGTTCAGCTTCGTCTACGTCCTCGTCAATCTGATGATCGACGTCATTTACACGCTCGTTGACCCGAGGATCCGCTATTGACCGACACGACCGTCAATCCGCAATCGCTTCCAGCCGGGTTCGTGCTTGCACCACAGCTGCCCGAAATCCTGCGGCCGGTCACGATCCGGCGCGGCTTCCTCGGATTCCTGCGCGGCCATCCCACCGTTGCGATCGGCGGTGCGTTGCTGCTGACGCTGGTGCTGATCGCTGTCTTCGCGCCCTATCTCGGCTCGGTCGATCCGACCGCGCTCGCGCCGGCCAAGCGCACGCGGGCACCGTCGGCCGATTTCTGGTTCGGCACCGACGTGCTCGGCCGCGATATCTATTCGCGCGTGCTCTACGGCGCGCGGGTCTCGCTCACGGTCGGGCTGTCGGTGGCGATCTTTGCGTCCGTTGCCGGCCTTGCCATCGGCATGGTCTCCGGCTTCATCCGCTGGGCCGACGGCATCCTGATGCGCGTCATGGACGGGCTGATGTCGATCCCGCCGATCCTGCTCGCGATCGCGCTGATGGCGCTGACGAGGGGCAGCGTCGGCAACGTCATCCTGGCCATCACCGTGGCCGAGATCCCGCGCGTCTCGCGCCTCGTTCGCAGCGTCGTGCTGTCGCTGCGCGAGCAGCCCTATGTGGATGCGGCGGTCGCCTGCGGCACGCGCACGCCGATGATCATCCTGCGCCACATCCTGCCCAACACGGTGGCGCCCATGCTGGTGCAGGCGACCTATATCTGCGCCAGTGCCATGATCACCGAGGCGATCCTGTCCTTCATCGGCGCCGGCACGCCGCCGACCATCCCGTCCTGGGGCAACATCATGGCCGAGGGCCGCGCGCTGTGGCAGGTCAAGCCCTACATCGTGTTCTTCCCGGCAGCGTTTCTCTCGGTCACCGTGCTCGCCGTGAATCTGCTCGGCGACGGCCTTCGCGATGCGCTCGACCCGCGCATGGCCAAGAGCCTGTAATGTTGCCTGTGATGTCGCATCTGATGGACCGAGGCTGATCGCGATGGCCCTGCTCGAAGTCGACAACCTCCAGACCCATTTCCGCACCCCCGGCGGCATCAACCGCGCGGTCG
This sequence comes from Bradyrhizobium sp. WBOS08, assembly GCF_024585125.1. NCBI lineage: Bacteria > Pseudomonadati > Pseudomonadota > Alphaproteobacteria > Hyphomicrobiales > Nitrobacteraceae > Bradyrhizobium > Bradyrhizobium sp. WBOS08. Next base: position 5,046,158 of record NZ_CP028988.1, read on the forward strand.
ACGGCGTATCCTTCCATGTCAATGAAGGCGAGACGCTGGCCATCGTCGGGGAATCCGGCTGCGGCAAGTCGGTGACCTCGATGTCCCTGATGCGGCTGATCCCGGAGCCGCCGGGCCGGATCGCTGGCAGCATCCGCTTTGCGGGCAGGGACCTTCTCGAGCTGTCCGATCGCGAGATGCGCGCCATTCGCGGCAATGACATCTCGATGATCTTCCAGGAGCCGATGACGAGCCTCAACCCGGTGCTCACCGTCGGCCGCCAGATCCGCGAGACCTTGATGATCCATCAGGGCCTCGACAAGCAGGCCGCCGAGGCGCATGCGATCGAGATGCTGACCCTGGTCGGCATCCCCGAGCCGAAGCGGCGGGTGCGCGAATATCCGCACCAGCTCTCCGGCGGCATGCGCCAGCGCGTGATGATCGCCATCGCGCTCGCCTGCAATCCGAAGCTTCTGATCGCGGACGAGCCCACCACCGCGCTCGACGTGACGATCCAGGCGCAGATCCTCAAGCTGATGCTGGACCTCAAGCGCCGGGTCGGCGCCGCCATCATCCTGATCACCCACGATCTCGGCGTCGTCGCCGAGATCGCCGAGCGCGTCATGGTGATGTATGCCGGCCGCAAGGTCGAGGAGGCGCCGGTGGCCGAGCTGTTCCGCTCCCCGCGTCATCCCTACACCCAAGGCCTGTTGGGTGCGGTGCCGCGGCTCGGCTCCTCGCTGACGGGCACCGCGAGGCGGCTGGCCGAGATTCCGGGACAGGTGCCCGATCTGCGCAAGCCGATCGCCGGCTGCGTCTTCGCCGGCCGCTGCGCGCTCGCGACCGATCTGTGCCGGCAGTATGCGCCCGGGCTCGAAGAGAAGGGCCCGCGCCACATCGCCGCCTGTCACTACGCGGCCAAGGGAGCCATCGCGGCATGAGCCCTCCGCTGCTCCAGGTCAACGACCTCAAGAAGCATTTCCCGGTCAAGGCCGGGCTGTTCAGCCGCAAGTCCGAATTCGTCTATGCGGTCGACGGCGTCTCCTTCGAGATCGCGCGCGGCGAGACGCTGTCGCTGGTCGGCGAGTCCGGCTGCGGCAAGTCGACGGTCGGCCGCGCCATCCTGCGGCTGTTCGATATCACCGCGGGGCAGGTGATCCTCGACGGCCAGCGCATCGACGATGCCGCGCCGAGCACGATGCGTCAGATGCGTCGGCGGGTGCAGGTGGTGTTCCAGGATCCGTTCTCCAGCCTCAACCCGCGCATGCGGGTGCGCGATATCCTGGCCGAGCCGATCCGCAATTTCGGCCTCGCCAAATCCGCCGAGGAACTCGAAGTCCGCCTCACGGCGCTGATGGACACCGTGCGATTGCCGCGCGAGGCGCTCAATCGCAGGCCGCACGAATTCTCCGGGGGCCAGCGTCAGCGCATCGGCATCGCCCGGGCGCTGGCGGCCGAGCCCGAGCTGATCGTGTGCGACGAGGCGGTGTCCGCGCTCGACGTCTCGGTCAAGGCGCAGATCGTCAATCTGCTCCAGGATCTCCAGAGCGAGTTCGGCCTCGCGCTCTTGTTCATCAGCCACGACCTCGCGATCGTCGAGCACATGACCCACCGCGTTGCCGTGATGTATCTCGGCAAGATCGTGGAGGTGGCGCCGCGCCGCGAGATCTTTGCCGCGCCCAGACATCCCTACACCAAGGCGCTGCTGTCCGCGGTACCGTTGCCCGAGCCGGGTGCCCAGCGTAACCCGATCATCCTCAAGGGCGACGTGCCGAGCCCGATCAATCCGCCGAAGGGGTGCCGCTTCCACACCCGCTGCCCCCTCGTGTTCGATCGCTGCCGCGCCGAGGAGCCGGTGCTTCGCGCAGCCGGAACCGAGCAATGGGTGGCCTGTCATCTCGAAGAAGCCGCTCCAGAGGCAAGCCCGGAAGGGTGAGTTTCACGCTGGAGGCGGCAAGCTGCGGAAATAGCGGGCGGTGTGTTTGATTCACGCCACCCGGATCGTCACAGTAGCCGACACGCGCTGATCCGCGTCAGCGCGCGGCGAACGGATTGACTCGCGCGGGCAACACAGTCGACGGAGACTTGCTGGCAAAAGCGCGCGTCTTGGGTTGGACCCGCGAGCCGTCGATCACCTCAAGCCGGCCGCAGCGGTTCAGGGTGTGGAGCTTCCTGCCGGGCCACGCCGGTCCGGGCTTAAGGGAATGGCGCACGGTCTGCCTGAAGGCCGTTGGCGACAGCTCGACCACTTCCGCCAGCGCGAGCGCCGCGCCGTATCCGTCGGCGCAGTTCTGCACCGGACGCCACAATTTATCGTTGATGGTGACGAAATTCCCTGCCGGCCGCGTGCTCGCGCGGTCGATCAGGACCGGATTGCTGGCATGGGGCAACCAAGGCCCCAGGAGGCGCTCCGCGTAATAGATCGCCAGCGAATCCGAATAGCCGCCGGTGCCGTCGCGCCAGGCGCCGAACAGATAATGCAGGCCGTTGTGCTGCGTGATCGTCGCGTCGGCCAGCTCGAGACCGGACAGCAGCGTCGCGTGCCGCTCCCATTTGTCGGGGAAGCGCACGCATTTGTAGAGGGCGACGTCGCCGTGGGTCGAGCTCTCCGGGATCATCCACAAGGCGCCGTCGTGTTCGATCAGGAACGGATAGGAGAGATGCCAGGGCTCCTCCAGCACCGGCACGACCTCGCCGACCGGTCCGTTGTCATCGAACTCGACCGCCGAAATGATGCCTTTTCCGACGCGGTGATCGAGGTCCTCGAAGAACACGAATGTTCGTCCCTGCCAGGTGATGGGAAAGGGATCGGCGTAGAAGTGGTTTCCGGGATCCTTCAGAACGTTCCAGCCCGGACCTGAGAGATCTCCGGTCTGCCAGACCCCCGCGCCGTCATTGAAGCGCCATCCGACATGCCAATGCGGGGCATAGCAGCAGAGACGATAGATCTCCTTGGCGATCGATACGGCGAGGCCGCGCACGACATAGGCCGTCGGCTGCCGGCCGACGCCTGCTCCGGCGGGGCGCGCCAGTTGCGGCACGATGCGCGGCCGTCCCGACAGGATCGCCGCCACCATGGTCAGGGTTCGCGCCATGACGGTTTCGAGCGCGCCGCTGAGGCCTGCGGCAATTTCGCCGGATGGATGGCCGCGATCGACGACCGAGCCGTCGACCTCGTTGATGATCTCGATCACCGGCAGGTCGCCGGCCAGAATGGCGGCGAGCGCGGCATTCTCGCCGGCAATTCCGTTGAACAGCGGACGGAGATACAGCCGGGCGGAGCTGCCGGGATCGCGCGCGCCGCCGGTGAAATCAACGATCACGTCGGCGGTCTCGGTATGAGCCTGCGTGCGCTGCGGAATGACGTCGAGCCTGTTGGCGCCGCTGGGCTTGCCCCTGTGCAACACCACGCGTTCGAGCTCGAAAAGGCTGTCGAGGCCCGCGGGCCGCGGTTCGGCATTTGCGGTCCACGCGATTTGAACCGGAACATCCCGGCCGTCGATCGACAGCGTCTTGCGGCTCATCCACCGCCGCGCGTAGTCCCGTTCACAGCGAAACTCGATGATCATGTCGAGCCGATCTATCCAAGGTTTCAGGTCAAATGACCTCGTCGAGAATACGAACGTATTCCTCCACCATGGCATCTACCGAATAGCGCAGCCTCAAGCCTTTGGCGTTTTGTCGCAGCGCCTCGCGCAAATCTTGGTCCGTCAGCAGCAGGGAGACGGCCGCCGAGAGCTTCGCGTGCTCGGAGGCATCGACGAAGAGCGCAGTCGGTTTGCCTTCGCAGGACAGCACTTCGCGCAGCACGGGAAGATCGGTCACGACGGAGGGAACACCGGCGTTGGCAGCCTCGACCGCGGCCAAGCCGAAGGTTTCGGCCTGTGTCGGGAACACGAACACGTCGAGACAGGCGAGGAAGTCCGCCATCCGGCTGGGGGGAATCTCGCCGAGCAGATGCAGCCTGTCGGAGACCTTCAGCTCATCCGCCAGCAGCTTCAGCCGGGCCTCGTCGGCGCCCTGGCCGGCGAGCGCGAGATGCCAGGACGGCTCATCTGGCAGCAGACGTATCGCCAGGTCGAGCCGCTTGTGCGGATGCAGCCTCGCGGCGCAGCCGAGCAGGACGCTGTCGCGCGGCAGATTGAATGCCTGTCGTGCAGCGTCCTTCGACAGGGTGAGGGCCTTGTCGTCGAAGCCGTGCGGCACGTGCACCATGCGCGCCCGGTAGGCTGCGGGGTAACGCGAATATTCGCGCTCCATGTCCTTCGAATTGAGCGTGATGCGTTCGAAGAAGCCGAGGCTGCCCATGACGATGTCGGTGGTGCGGACCGGCCGGCTCATCGCCAGCGCGGATGAAACCTGATTGGCGACGACAGGGGCGCGGCTGACGAGGCGCGTCATGCCGGCGCCGATCACGTTGCCGAAATGCTGGAACGTCAGGACGGCGTCGGGCCTGATGGTCCAGATGTGACGGCCGAGCGTCCACAGCATCCGGAGCAGCGCGACCGGATTGCCCGGCCGGCTCGGCGCGCAATAGAGCGTATCGGGCGGCTCGTCGAACGAATCCGATTTACGGAAGAAGAACAGATTGGTGACGCGGTAGCCGCGCGCGGTCAGCCCGGCGCCGAGCAGCCTGGAGATCTCCTGCGCGCCGGCGTTCTCAGCCTGGGTTTGCGCGAGCAGCACGTGCGGCTTAGTTCCGCGGTTCGACCGCGCGGGTGCGGCTGCGGTCGTCTCGCCCAAATCCTTGTTCGGCTGATAATGCAGCACGGCTCCCGACCCGCTCAAGAAACGAAATCTTCACCTTCTTAACTCCGTACCTATCATGCGGGCATCGCGCGGACACCGGCTAGCCTCAAACGGAGTTAATGCGAGGCGCGACCGTCGACATCGATCACGCAGTTATTTCGCTGGTTCCCGGACGCTGCGCAGCGAGCGCGTTAACCAATCGATCTTGCGCGCCGCTGATGCGTGAACGCGAGCTAGTCGCCGGAGTCGGCGCCGCGTACGGCATAATTACCGCGTTTGATTCCGCTGAAGCGCAACAGCACCAGAATTGAGGGATCGACCCCTGAGCGCCGACGACAGATCACGTTCAGGGCAATGGTCGCGAGCGCCAGCGACACCGTGGCGGAAATCGCCGCGCCAAGCAGCCCGAGCCAGGGAATGAGGACGAGAAATCCCACCAGCCGCAGTGCGACGTTCGCGGCCACGACGGGAACATAGATTCGTTCGTGGCCTGTCAGCTGCAGGATCGCAGCGGCGGGGCCGCCCGCGGCCTGGATGGCGGTTCCGATCGCAAGCACGATCAAGACGGAATGCTGTTCGGTGAAATGGGGGCCGAACAAATTGAGGAGATAGGTGCCGCCGATCCAGACCGTGGCGAGTCCGGCGGCCACGCACAGCGCGGTCACCTCCGCCATCAACCGCAGGGTCCGCTCGAACTCCCGATGATTCTTGCTGAAGTACAGCGAGGGCAGCCGGCGCGCGCCGAACGTGTACAGCGCCGCGGAGACCATGGCGAAGATGTTGGCGAGGCGCGAGGCGGCAAAGTAGATTCCGGCCGTCGTAGGATCCAGCATCCAATAGACCAGGATGACGTCGAAATACTGGTTGGCGACCTCGAGGATGGATGCGATCCAGAAGTGAAGGGCGCTGGACCGCCAGCGCGACGTTTCCGAGCGTGCCGGCGTGCCGCGCAGATCCGGCAGCACACGGACGACCGAAATGATCTGCGACGCCAGGCTGACCGACATGGCAATGGTCATCACCGCGAACAACTCGGCGGGGTCGAGTTGCCGGTGCCCGAGCAGCACGGCGAGCAGGAAGGCCACGACGATGGCCCGCCAGAAGAACTCGCGATTTCCTTCGCCCATGAGAATGCTGACCAGCGAGCGTGCGACCTGGCTGCCGAGCATGATGCCGGCATTCACGGCCGTATAGGCCGACACCGCCAGGATGAGCACCCACCAATCGCCTCTCATGTGCGCTGCAATGGCAATGCCGGCGATCACGATCAGCATGGCGATCGAGGTGATCTTGAAGCTCGACAGCAGGACGCCCTTGGTGAGATCCGGCCTGCCGCCGACCTGGTACTCGTTCAGGAAGCGCACCAGCAGCGATTCCTGGCCGACCAGTCCCACCACCGCGGCGATCTGAGCCACCGAAAGCCAGGTCGCGAAAATGCCGAAGCCATCGGGCGACATCGTTCGTGCCGCCAGCGAGAACAGCGCAAACGCAAGTGCGCCGCTGCCAACCTTCAGGAGGATGGTTCCGACCACACCGCGCGTGACGTCACGCCGCAACAATTGAAGGATGGATTCGATCATGAAAGACTAAGGAGCTGCTCTCTCCCGAAGGGACTGTTCGGACGCCGACGGCAATCTAGCATGCGGAAAAACCGCGAGTGTTAATGGTGGCAAGCGGGATCTTGCCGGCGACATCAGCCTCGTGGTTCCAATTGCTTCACTGTGAAACATCGCCGTCCTCGTTGTCTCAAATGGAGCAGGCCTTGGCCGGACCGAATGAAGGCGTAGCGCCGTATCGACGGCCGATAACGGCGAGATCGGTCGCTCGAATGCGGGTTGGCCCGCCCGCGTTTCCGGCCGCCCGAAGTTACGGGAATCCCGAGCAAGAGGCGTGCCGGCCATCGTCGCGACAGCCGGCTCGCAGCTCCGTTAACCTCGATAGCGAGAAATGATCGCGTTTGGTCCTGCGATGCGACATCAGGCCGGAGAATTGCACGTGCGACTTTAGTTGACCGTGGGAGCCTTGGATCATGACGGCGGACAGAACCGGGACCGAGCCGATCGCCAAAGCCGGCACTTTGAGGACCGATGCCGACATCGCGATCGTCGGCGGCGGCCTTGCGGGATCGCTTGCGGCGGCCGTGCTGGCGCGGGCAGGGCACCGCATTGCCCTGATCGACAAGCGCGCGGTCTATCCGGACGAATTCCGGGTCGAGAAGATCGGCGGGCATCAATTGGCGATGCTCCGCAAGCTGGGCTTCCTCGGCGCGCTGGAGAATGTTGCCTGTCGATATGATCAGGTGCTCAATATCCGGGAAGGCAAGGTGGTCGACGTCAGCGTCGGTCAGGCCTACGGCTTTCCCTATACCGATCTCGTGGCCATGGCGCGCAGCCAGATGCCCGATCCGTCCGGCCTGATCGTCGACGAGGTCACTGCGATCAGCTGCAGCGACGACGTCCAGCATCTCGAACTGGCCTCCGGACGGCGCGTGACCGCGCGCCTCGTCGTTCTCGCCACAGGCATGTCGGAAGCTGTCGCTTACAAGCTCGGGATCAGACGGCGTGTGCTGGCCGAGCGCCATTCGGTGTCGTTCGGCTTCACAATCGTCCGCCAGGACGGTCGCCCGTTCGATTTCGAGGCGCTGACCTGTTATGGCGAACGCACGGCGGACGGCATCGACTATCTCAGCCTGTTTCCCGTCCGCGCCGGCATGCGGGCCAATCTCTTCATGTTCCGCGACCCAACCGATCCGATCATGCGCGAGCTGCGTCGCGAGCCGGAGGCGACGGTCTTGCGCCTGCTGCCGGGATTGCGGCCCTATCTCGGCGACTTCCGCGTCATCGGCCGGGTCCAGAACTGGGTGATGGATCTGACCGTCGTCGAGGGACACCTGCGGCCTGGCGTCGTGCTCATCGGCGATGCATTCCAGACCAATTGTCCTGCCGCCGGCACCGGCGTCGCGCGCCTACTGGTGGACGTCGATCGTCTGTGCACCGAATATGCGCCGCGATGGCTCATGACATCAGGCATGGGCCAGGAGAAGATTTCGCAGTTCTATTCCGATCGCGACAAGATCGCGGCGGACCAGCAATCGCTGAAGATGGCGCGCTTCCGCCAGGCCCTGACGTCCCGCGACGATATCGGCTGGGACGTCCGGCGCCGGTTGCACTTCCTGCGCCGCAGCCTGGCACATCGTGTCGATCAGATGCATCCGGGCTGGCTCGGGCGCGTTCGCGGCGCGTTGCGCGCCTGAGTCCGTTGTCCTTTGTCTGCCGCCGGATCAGCGCGTGGGCGTCGGCGTGCGGGCAGGCAGGAGCCGCAAGTCCGCCAGCCGCTTGGCCGCCAGCTTCAGCCAGGGCGCCTGCTTCAGCGCGAACAGGGCGATGGCGCCTGCGGGGCTGCCGGCCTGCGTGACCGCCCACATCGGCGACGGCTGTCCGCCGAACAATTTCTTGTATGGCTCGTCACCAATGGTGAAATCGAGCATCTGATCGCCGCGCTCGATACAATCCCGCGCCACCTGCTCGAACATCTGTGCGCCGATCGACTGGCTCTTGTACCCGGCAATGTCGAAGGCGCTCATGATGACGAGGAAGCTGCCACGATGGCACAGTCCGAGCACAGCCGCAATCACTTCGCCGTCCATCTTCATGGCGTAGAGGCGCACGAAGCTGCCGAGGCCACGAAGAGCGACGTCGGAATAGAAGCCGAAATATTCGGGGCGCTGAAGCAGGTCGCCGTCGCCTTGTGCCTGAAAGCGCGGACCGCGAAATTTCTTCATCACCTCCAGTGCCTCGAGCACGGAGGCGCCGTCGGTGCAACATGAGAAGCTCAGCGCGCCTTTCTTCTGGAGCTGGCGATATTTCTTTGCAAGCTCCTTCTGATAGGAGCGATCGATCGCGCTGGCCCGCCATTGCTCGAACGGTGCGACGAGAACCGTCGCGTAGGCATTGGTGTCCATCGACACGCGGCGCGAGGCCGCCAGGAGTTTTTCGATCGGAAGCCGCGCGTCGGGCAGCTTGGTCATGCGCAGCAGATCGAACGGGCGAACGAGGCGCCGAATCTCCGCGCATGCCTCCGCGTCGTCGAGCAGTTGCGAGAACACCTCCGGGCTGCAAACCGGTGCCAGATAGTCGGAGACGCGCAGGTCGGCAAACTCGACCGTTCGGATCGGCCCCCGCCGGATCCGCAGCAGGGGCAGCACCATCGCAAGCGCCCCCGTCGCGCGGGTGCGGACCACGACGACCAGTGCTGTCGCGCCGGCATCCGGGGCGAGCCTGGTGTAGAGGCTGTGCAGCCAGATCGGATGCTGGAACGCGGTCGCGGCCGAGCGATCGAGCAGCTCGGCATATTCCGGGGACAGAAAGTCGAACGATTGCTCGATGACGATGTCGAACGTGTTGCTAGGCTTGTTCATGCGCAATCAAGGACACCGGGCAATTCGCGAAGATCGATCGAACTGTCGCTGCGCTTTATAGCAGGCTCGTTACGGGCGAGACACCAGCACTGTGCGATTTGCATCAATGCGTTCAACCATGTTGGTATCGTTACCAAACTCTTAAATCAGATCCGTTTGGATATCGTGCCCCGATCGCGGCGGTTCATCGACCGCGACCGCGAGGATTGCAGCCGCACGATCCTGCAATTGCACCATGCGGGCAAGTTGCGGCTGTTCGCCGTGACGAGCGATCGGCGGTCGCGCGGCGTCACAATGTCGGCATGAGCCCGAAAAGCGTGTCGCGAGGAATCGGTCCAGCTATTTGTTGGCGCGATGTCAGAGGCGGACGCTGGTCGTCGCAAACGCTTGGGCGGCGGGCTCCTGCACTCTGTTCAAGACCATCATCCCCGCAATCGCGATCAGTACGGCCGCGACACAACCAAGCAGAAAAGCCTTCATCTTCGGACTCTCTCGATCGGAACATCAAGCCATCTATACGATACATCCTTGATGTGACCAGCCGGAAACCAGCGTCCGGCCGATGCCAAAAGTCGGTTATTGCGGCGCACGCTTCGGAACGGAACGCGGCTTGGCCCATTTCAGTACGGACATGGGAGGATTCCGCGTGAAACTGCTGACAACGTCTTTGTGCCTCGCAGCCCTTTGCCTTTCCGGAAGCGTCTGGGCGCAACCCGCACAATCCGGCTCATCGGCTGCGCAAACCCCGCCCGAGGACAAGGGCCAGCTCCAGCCGCAAGGCTGGACCGGTCCGATCAATACGGGATCGGGTGGCGCGCCCGCCGCAAGTCCGCAAGGTCAGAGCCCGCCTGGAATGCAGGCTGCGCCCGAGGGATCGTCGAAAACCACGACGGCGCCGGCCAAGTAGGCCGGTTCCGATGTTCATCTTGGCCGGCTCTTCTGGCAATCTTGGGAGCTGGATTTGACCAGGGCCGGCCAGGAATGACGAGATCACCTCTGTGCGCGAAATTGGCCGCCGCGCTGTGGGCCGTCTTTGCCGTCGCATCCGCGCACGCCGACATGGCGGGGCACGGTGGCCCGATACGGGCGCTTGCCGTTTCTCCCGACGGCGAGGAGCTTCTATCCGGCAGCTTCGACACGTCCGCGATCCATTGGTCGCTCAGGACGGAGAGTGCAGAGCAGGTGCTTCGGTATCATGCCGATGGCGTCAATGCCGTCGCCCTGCTGAAGGACCGCCGCATGATCACGGCCGGCGCGGACGCACGGATTGCGGTGTGGACGGCGGGCCGGCCGCAGCCGGACCGCGTGCTGGAGGGACACGCCGCGCCGATCGTGGCGCTTGCCGTCTCGCCCGATGGATCGCTGCTCGCCTCGGCATCGTGGGATCGGACGGTGCGGCTCTGGTCGCTATCGGACGGCACGTCGCGTTTGCTCGAAGGGCATTCGCAGAACGTCAACGGCGTCGCCTTCACGCCGGACGGCAGGCTTGTCAGCGTTGGCTACGATCTTGCGCTGCGCATCTGGCGTTTGCCGGATGGCCAGCCCGAGATCGTGACGTTGCCGGCGCCGCTGAACGCCGTGGCCGTGGCGCCGGATGGTGAGATCGTCACGGCCGCGGTCGATGGCAGGCTGCGCATGTTGACAGGGGAGGGCAAAGTCAGCGGCGAGGTCGCGGCCGGTCCCACGCCGGTGGTGGCTTTGGCACTATCGGCGGACGGCGCCTTGATCGCTGCGGCCGGCATCGGCGGCACAGTGGCGATCATCGATCGCAGGTCGCGCAGCCTGCTGCGAACATTGATCGGACCTGGACTGCCGGTATGGTCGGTAGCCTTCCTGTCGGATCGCGAGACGCTGCTGACGGGTGGCGCGGACGGCAAGATCAGACGCTGGAATGCGCGCACCGGCGAGCCCATCGGCTCGATCCTGGCAGGATCGCCGCCCGATCCGCTTGCCGCCTATGCCGGCGATCATGGTGCCGATGTGTTCCGGGCATGCGTTGCCTGTCATACGCTGTCGGAGAAGGAGGTGCAGCGCGCGGGTCCGACGCTTGCCGGATTGTATGGCCGCAAGATCGCGTCGCTGCCGGGCTACCGCTTCTCCGATGCCCTGAAGACGATGGACATCATCTGGACGCCGGAGACGGTTGCGAAGCTGTTCGAAATCGGGCCGAACGCCTATACCCCCGGCACCAAGATGCCGGAGCAGCGCATCGGCTCGGCCGAGGATCGCCGCGCGCTCACCGATTTCCTTGGCCGGGTGACGTCGCGCTAGAGCATGCTCCGGAAAAGTGCGCAGCCGTTTTCCGGAATGATCATGAGCAGCCGCGGCCTCAGATCGAATCCCAATTGTCCATCGGAAGATCCTTCATCTCCGGATGTTGCTTGAGGATCTGAATGACGTCGATGCCGGGGTGCTCCTTGAGCGCTTCCGCGACGCAATGGTTGACGTATTTGCGGCGCGACATCCACGCGACCTTCTTGCCCTTGGCTTCGGCCTTGCAGCCGACGATCGCCTGCTTCAGGGCAACCTTCTGTGCCTTGGTCAGCGGCGGAGCGGCAGCTTCGGCCGCGCCGCCGCCGAGAGCGATGGAAATCATGCACGTCGACAGAGCTGTGATCAAACGAGACATGGTGATGCTTCCCCCTGGTTTCCTGCCCCTGATGTCTGGTGGTCTTGTCTAGTCCTTGCCCTCGCGCTGGCGTAGATAGTCGTCCGTCGTCCGCGGCGGCGTTCGTTCGGGAACGCCCTTGAACGGATCGAATTGCTGCTCGCTCGTGACGATGACGCGGCAGTCGGCGCACATCCTGAGCGTCTCGACCAGCTTGTCGCCGGCCGGATACATCCAATGGCGGCCCTCGAGCTTGGCTGCGATGCGGTCGATCGTGCTCTTCACGCCGAACGGCGTGCTGCAACGGATGCAGAGCGCCGGCTCCTCCTCCTTGAGAACGGCGGCAGGCGCGCGGGCCGCGCGGAAATCGATCTGCGGCTCCAGGCTGATGACCTTTTCCGGACAGGTGCTCTGGCACAGCCCGCATTGCACGCAGGCATCCTCGATGAATTTCAGCACGGGCCGATCGGGATCGTCCCGCAGCGCGCCGGTCGGGCAGGCCGAGACGCAGGAAAGGCACAGCGTGCAGCCGCTGGCGTCGACGCGGATCGCGCCGATCGGCGCGCCCTGCGGCAACGCGATCACGTCGACCGGCTGCGGCGCCAGGCGATGCAGCTCGCTCAATCCGAAGCGCAAGAGGTCGCGCCGCTTGCCTACGGTCTTGAAGGTCGCGGGCGTCGCGACGGCCGCGAGGGGGCCGATGCCGGTCAAATGCTCGCCGAGCGCGTCGGGATCGTCCGTTTCGATGGTGGCGAGGCGGCGGCCGGAAAATCCGAGACCACTGAGGATCGGCTCGGCCATGCCAATCGTCTGCAACAATCCGCTCACATCGTGGCGCGGCTTGGCGCGCAGCAGATAGCGCACGGCGGATACGCCGTAGGCGAAGGCGCCGACGATCGCCTCGAGCCCGAGCTGTGTCAGCTCGTTGACGGCAAAGGGAAGCACGTTCGCCGGCAAGCCGTCGCCGTGACGTGCCAGGGCATCGATCAGCGGCGTGCCGTGCGGGCCGTCGTGAAACAGCAGCACGGCGTTCGCGCCGCCCGCCTCGCGGTAGGCGAGCAGCATGGCGCGAATTCGCTGCAGCTGCGTGTCGGCGGGCGGCAACGTGTAAGATGCAGCGCCGGTCGGGCAGGCGGCGGCGCATTGGCCGCAGCCCGCGCAGATATTCGGGTCGATCGCGACATGATCGCCAACGGGGGTGATCGCCCCGGTCGGGCAGAGATCGAGACAGCGATGACAGCCTGTCCGCTTCGAGCGCGAATGGGCGCAAAGAGCGGGCGTGACATCGACATATTTCGGCTTGTCGAAGCTGCCGACGAGATCGCGGGCGGTCAGCACGGCGCGCAGCACCGCAGCGGGATCCTTGGTGTCGGCGCGAAGATAGCCGTCGCGCAAATCGTGCGCGGGAAACAGCGGCACATCGCCGGAAAGATCGAGCACGATGTCGCAGCGCGAGGTGACGCCGCTTCGCGCCGCATCCAGCACGAAGCGATCGCGCGAGGAGGGGCGGGGACGCGCGTAGTCGTCGATCGCAAGCTCGAAGGCGCCGAAATGCCCCTTCGCGGAGCGGATCGTCCCCTTCACGATCGGGAAGACCGTCGCGGCGGGCGGCACGGTGTCGTCGAGCTGCTTCAGCATCACGGTGACGTCGAGGTGATCGGCAAGCAGGCGGCCGGCCTCGATCGCTGCCTCATCGCGTCCGTAGATCAGGACCACGCCCTCGCTCGACAAGGTGAGAAGCGGATAGTCCGGTGCCTGGACGGAAGCGGACGCGAGCAGGGCGGCCATTTTCGCGCCGGCGCGCGCACCGTCGCGCGACCAGCCGGCGGTTTCGCGGATATTGACGAAACTGATCGCATCACCCCGGTTGCCGGCTTCGTCCGAGAACTGCGCCGCCTGCTGCGTGCAGGCGACGGTCAAGGCACCTTCTGCCGCCGCGATCCTGCGGAAATGATCCAGCTCCGCACCGCAGAGATGACTGAAGCTCTTGATCTCGCTGCCCGGACATCCGCGCCGGATCGCGGCCGCGTCGAGGCGCATCGTGCCTTCGCACGAGCAGATCAGGACGGTCTTCGCTGGCTGCTCCAGGTGAACCCCTCCGCCATTCGGACGCCGGCGGCGGACTCGCGCCGGCCTCTCGTCTCGTATAGACATTATCCATCGGGAAGAAAAGGAAAGCGGAGGACGGCCTGCCGTCGACCCCAGTGAGCCATGTTTCCGTGGCGGAACCGATTCACTTGCCGCCGCCGTTCACGTTGGTGCGGCTGCGTGAGAGCGGCGACGCCTTTGCCCACGCATGCCGCATTGCACCGGAAAGCGGCGCCGGCACGCTCGTCTATGTCGGCCGCTTCGACCTCGCAGAGTTCGCCGTCGTGTTCGAGCCGGCCGAGCCCTTGCGCAGCGCGCGGCGCGCATTCTACGCCGGCATGGTCGCGCTCACCGATGCACTTCGCGCCTATGCGCCGCCGAGCAAGCCGATCACGATCGACTGGCCGGATGCGGTCCGGATCGACGGCGGGCTGGTCGGCGGCGGCCGGATGGGCTGGCCGTCCGATGCCGACGAGGATACGCCGCCGCCCTGGCTGGTCTTCGCAGCGATGATCCGGACCGTCGCCATGAACGATGACGAACCGGGCGTTCACCCGCTGGCCTCGGCCCTCGATCAGGAAGGCTTTGGCGAGGCCGGCGCGGCGCAGATCACGGAGAGCTTCGCCCGCCATTTGATGCTGGCGCTTGACGGCTGGCGCGTCGATGGCTTTGACAGCCTCGCGCGCGACTATCTCACGCGGATGCCGCGTGAAAGGCAGACAGTTCAGCGCATCGACGATCGCGGCAATCTGCTCACGCGCCGCCTCGGCATGGACAAGACCGAAAGCAACGACCTCGTGCGGGCGCTCGCGACGCCATCCTGGCTCGATCCGGCGCTCGGAGGGCCACGCCTATGAAGCTCCTGCGCACCATCGCACTCGATCCCTCCGACACCTTCATATTCGATGTGGCGGCAGAGCCGGGCGAATGGGCCGTCTCCGGCGCTTTCCGCTTCTGGGACTGCGACGGATCGAAGCTGGAAGGCAAGCCGCGCGCGGCGTTTCGCGGCGGCTTCCTCGGGGTGCAGTCCTGGGGCTGGTCGACGCTGGCGCAGATCGTTCCGGCGACGGAAGACGACTACCGCAGCCTGGTCGATCTCCTGGCGAGGCAGCTCGTCGATCGTTTCGGCGCGCCGGACATGGCCGTTGCGAGGGCGGCCGCGGAAGAAGAGGTCGCGTTCGCGCAGTCGCTTTGCAGCCATCCGATCAGCGCGCTTATTGCAGTGCACCGCAGCTCGAGCGATGGCGAGGTGCGCGAATCCTTCCGCCGGCTGCAGCTCCGCGAAGGGCAGGGGCACAGCAAGGCGTTCTCCTTCATGGCAATGGAGGACGACGTTCAGCCCGACGGCGATCTCAAGCTAGCGGATCTGGGCCGGGAGCCGATCATCAGA
This sequence comes from Bradyrhizobium sp. WBOS08, assembly GCF_024585125.1. NCBI lineage: Bacteria > Pseudomonadati > Pseudomonadota > Alphaproteobacteria > Hyphomicrobiales > Nitrobacteraceae > Bradyrhizobium > Bradyrhizobium sp. WBOS08. Next base: position 5,061,389 of record NZ_CP028988.1, read on the forward strand.
TGAACGATTTCTGGATCGCCTGCGGCCATCACCTGCTCGATCGCGACGAGGGCGGCGGGCTTCGCGTCACCGACGAGTTCCTCAAGGCCTATTTTGCCCGGCCGGAGCTGATGCCGCCGGAGGACGCGTGCCCGGTCGAACGCCGGCTGCACCGCGAATTGCTCGCCGAGCCACGGCGCATCGTCAGCGCTGACGAGATCGCTGGAATCGTGGATGCCGATGCCCGGGAGAACTGGCGCTTCGTGCTGGCGTTTCGCGATCTGCTGGTGCGGCATCCGACGCTCGAAGCCGCTTATCTTGCATTCGTACGGTCCGGCGCGAACGATTTGCCGCCGCTGTTCGTCAACCAGCTCGTGCACGTCATCCTGCGCAATGCGCTCGACGGCTGCGAGGATCCGTTCGTGCTGCGCGCGGCCGAGCTGTTCTTCCGGATCCAGCGCGTCCTGCCGCATGAGCAGGCCCTGTTGCTCGGCGACGAGGAGATCGTCGGCGGCCGGAGTCCGACGCCGGTGCTCTCTCTGATGTCGATGCTGGGGGCGACCATCGATGCGACGGTCGAGGTCTTGAGCGAGGACAATGCGCAGGCCTATTGGCAGCGCAGCGATCAGTTCGACATGGCGCTCGACCTCACGCCCGATGGGCGGGGACCTGCGGCGCTGGCCCTGGCGATGACGCGCTGGGTCTCCCATCTGCTCGGCATCGACGTGACGATCGAGCCGCTGCGGGCGCTGCAGGACGCCAGGCTGACCTGGTATGTCGGGCTCGACGCCGACGCCACCAGGCTTGGCGATCGTCTTTGGCGCGGTGAAGAGCTCGACGAGCGCAGCGCGGACCGCGTGCTCGCGCTGTTCCGGCTGACCTTTGCGGATTCCAGCCAGGCGCTCGACGATGTCGGGGCTGAGCCGGTCTATTTGATCCTGTCGATGACGCCCGATCAGAAGCTCCGGTTGAAGCCGCAGAATCTGCTGACCGGACTGCCGGTGAAACGCCTGGAGATGGCGACATGAGCCCTGCGGCGCTGCCGACCCTCTCGATTCCCGTCGGCGTCGTGGTCGAGCGGCGCAAGGCCGCCTCGCCTTGGGTCGATTTCGTCTGGCGCGGGATCGCCGTGCTGCCGGACGAGCCGACCACAAGGCCCTGGACCGTGCTTCGCGAGCAGGACGACACGACCCTGTTCTATGCCGGCAGCGCCGCCATCGAGCTCTATCCGTCCGAAACGGCGCGCTATCGCGACAATCTGGCTTCAGGCAATCCAAGCCTGTGGACCGTGCTGTCGCCATCGGAAGGCGTTTTTCCCTATGCGGTTGCGGCGGTGACCGCCGATCCCGCGGAGGGCGAGGGCTTCACCGAAGCCGCCGACAATCTGGTCGAGGCGGTGCCGATGCCGGAGGCGCTGCTTGAGACAATTGAAAAGTTCGTTGCCGAGCATCATGTCGAGCGGGAGTTCGTCAAGCGCAAGCGGCGGCGCGCCGACCCGGAGGCGCTGGCCCGGCGCGAACCCGAAGGCGGACAGGAATGAGCGAGGAGGAGTTCCTTTCGCGGTGGTCCCGCCGCAAGCGCGAATCGTGGGCGGAGCCGGCGAAGCCTGCCGAGGCGCAGCCCGCGCCGCCGGCCGAGACCGAGAATGCCGAGAGCGAGCTTGACCTCTCCAGCCTGCCGTCGATCGACGACATCAATGCGGCGACCGACATCACCGCGTTCCTGAGGAAGAACATCCCACAGGAATTGAGCCGTGCGGCTCTTCGCCGCGCCTGGGCGACCGATCCCGCCATTCGCGACTTCGTCGGGCTTGCGGAGAACGCATGGGACTTCAACGACCCGACCGCGATGCCGGGCTTTGGGCCGCTGGATTGCTCCTCGGAGGAATTGGCCGCGCTGGTCGATCGCGTCGTCGGCGGTGTCCGCGAGGCACTGCAATCCGCACCGGAGGCCTTGATCGAAGCGGCGGATTCTCCGCCGCAATTGCATCGATCCGATCCGGCACCGACCGCCGATGTCGCCGAGCCGCCGGAGGCGACGGAGCCTTTGGCCATCTCTGTTGCAACGCAACCAACGGCGATTGACCGATCAATCGACCATGCTGAGCCGATCAGAGCTCGCAGCCATGGTGGCGCGTTGCCGCGCTGAGCAACGCGACCAAAGGCTATAGGCTTTGCCTATGGGGAACGATTGACCGTCCGCGGAACCCGGATTACGCTTGCGTACTGCTTTGTAACAAAAGCGATAATCAAGCAGACGGGACTTGGATGGGAGGTCCACGTGCGTGATGACGGGCTTGATCGCGCGATTGATGCCGCAGGCGGCATCGCTCAACTCGCGCGCAAAATCGGGATCAGCCAGCCCTCAGTCTCGACCTGGACTCGCGTGCCCGCACAGCGGGTGATCGCCGTCGAAACCGCGACCGGTGTTTCCCGAAACGACCTGCGGCCCGATCTTTACTGCGAGCAAGCAAAATCCACTGAGCCGGTCGATCCCGTCGATGCCGCGCGTGCGCAGGAATACGCGCTGCTGGCGACGCTGCTGTCTGTGCCTCCGTCGAAGCGCCTGCTCGATCGACTCGCTGCGCTGACGGGTGATGCAACGCCGCTCGGGCGCGCACATGCGGCGCTGGCCGACGCCGCCGCGAGCGCGGTCGCAGCGCAAGTCGAGCGCGAATATTTCGATCTGTTCGTCGGCCTGGGCCGTGGCGAATTGCTGCCCTACGCGTCCTATTACCTGACGGGTTTCCTGAACGAACGGCCGTTGTCGCGCCTGCGCGCCGATCTGACGGCGCTCGGCATCGAGCGGATCGCCAACAATTCCGAACCCGAGGATCACGCCGCTATCCTGTGCGAGATCATGTCGGGACTTGCCGACGGCAGCTTCGAGGCTTCGCCCGAGGCGCAGCGTGCATTCTTCGAAAAGCACGTGTCGCCTTGGATGGGACGGCTGTTCGCCGACATGGAGAGTGCCGGCAACGTCCGCTTCTATCGGGCGGTCGGCGCGCTCGGGCGCACCTTCATCGAGATCGAGACGGAAGCATTCACATTCGCCAACTGATCGACGCGGGTCGGTCCGGGAGAGATGCGATGAGTGACGAGACGAAAGCAAAGGTCGGACGCCGCGACTTCCTTCGCAAGGTCGGCATCGGCACGGTCGGCGCCGGCGCGACGCTTGCAACGCCTTTGGTCGGGTCCGCGCAGGCGGACAGCGAGAACAACGATGAAAAGCGCAAAGCGCGCTACAAGGAATCCGATCACGTCAAGACGTTCTACCGCGTCAACCGTTATCCGGCCTGACAGGGAGGCTGCCCGTGCTTATCAAGCGAACACACCAGCGGTCCGATCGCCGCGGCTCCGTCGCCGAAACCCTCGCAGGCCAGGGCGGCGGACTTGACCGCCGTACGTTCCTGCGCAGGTCCGGCCTTGCCGGCGGCGCCCTTGCTGCGCTCGGTACCATGCCGGTCGGCAGCGTGCGGAAGGCGGAAGCGGCCGCTGCCGGCCCGCTCGCGGCCGGCGCCGTGGTCAAGAAGAGCATCTGCACGCACTGCGCGGTGGGCTGCACCGTGACGGCGGAAGTGCTCAATGGAGTCTGGATCGGGCAGGAGCCGAGTTGGGATTCGCCGATCAACCGCGGCTCGCATTGCGCCAAGGGTGCCTCGGTGCGCGAGCTCGTGCACAGCGATCGCCGGCTGCGCTATCCGATGAAGCTCGTGAACGGGCAGTGGACGCGCGTGTCATGGGACACCGCGGTGAACGAGATCGGCGACAAGCTGCTTCAGGTCCGGGAGAAGTCGGGCAGCGATTCGGTCTACTGGCTCGGCTCGGCCAAGATGACCAACGAGGGCTCCTACCTGTTCCGCAAGCTCGGCGCCTTCTGGGGCACCAACAACACCGACCATCAGGCGCGAATCTGCCACTCCACCACCGTCACCGGCGTCGCCAATACCTGGGGCTACGGCGCGATGACGAACAGCATCAACGACATGCGCAACTCCAAGACGATGCTGTTCATCGGCAGCAACGCGGCGGAAGCGCATCCCGTCAGCATGCAGCACCTGCTCGAAGGCAAGGAGCTCAACAAGGCGAACTTCATCGTCTTCGATCCGCGCCTGACCCGTACCGCGGCGCATGCCACTGAGTATGTCCGGATCCGTCCCGGCACCGACATTCCCGTCCTGTACGGCATGATGTGGCACATCCTGAAGAATGGCTGGGAGGACAAGGAGTTCATCGCCCAGCGCGTCTACGGTTTCGACGACCTGCGCAAGGAGGTCGAGAAGTGGAATCCGCAGGAGGTCGAGCGCGTCACCGGCGTGCCCGCCGCGCAGCTCGAGCGCGTCGCCAAGATGTTCGCGACGGTCAAGCCGGCGACCATCATCTGGTGCATGGGGCAGACGCAGCACACCGTCGGCACGGCCAACGTGCGCGCGAGCTGCATCGCGCTGCTGATGACCGGCAACGTCGGCAAGGCCGGCGCCGGCGCCAACATCCTGCGTGGCCACGACAACGTGCAAGGCGCGACCGACGTCGGCCTCGATATCGTGACCCTGCCGTTCTATTACGGCCTGGCGGAAGGTGCCTGGAAGCACTGGTCGCGGGTCTGGGAGGTCGATTACGAGTACCTGGTCTCCCGCTTCGACGAGAAGAAGCAGATGGAGACCCCAGGCATCCCGCTGACGCGGTGGTTTGACGCCGCGCTGTTGCCGAAGGCCGACGTCGCGCAGAAGGACAACGTCAAGGCCGTGTTCGTGCAAGGCCATGCCAGCAACAGCATCACCCGCATTCCGGAATCGATGAAGGGCCTGAAGGCGCTGGAGCTGCTGGTGATCGCCGATCCGCACCCGACGACGTGGGCGTCTCTGGCGGTCGAGGCCGGGCGCAAGGACGGCGTCTATATCCTGCCGGTGGCGACGCAGTTCGAGTGCACCGGATCACGCGTCGCATCCAACCGCTCGATGCAGTGGGGCGAGCAGATCGTCAAGCCGATCTTCGAATCCAAGGACGACCTCGAGATCATCTACCTGATGGCGAAGAAGCTCGGCTTTGCCGACAAGATGTTCAAGAACATCAAGGTAGAGAGCAACCTCCCCGTAGCCGAGGACGTGCTGCGCGAGATCAACCGCGGAAGCTGGTCGACGGGCTATTGCGGCCAGTCCCCGGAGCGCATCAAGGCGCACATGAAGAACCAGCACAAGTTCGACCTGGTAACGATGCGCGCGCCGAAGGACGATCCGGAAGTCGGCGGCGACTATTACGGCCTGCCTTGGCCGTGTTGGGGCTCACCCGAGGTGAGGCATCCCGGCTCGCCGCTGCTCTACAACAACAACCTGCATGTCATGGATGGCGGCGGCGCCTTCCGCCCACGCTTCGGTATCGAGCGCGAGGAAAAGCTGCCGGACGGTACGACGCGCAAGGTGAGCCTGCTCGCCGACAAATCCTTCTCCAAGGGCTCGGATATCCAGGACGGCTATCCCGAGTTCACGCTGGCGAGCCTGAAGAAGCTCGGTTGGGACACGGATCTGACCGAAGCCGAAATGGCGACGATCCAGCGGGTCAACCCGGCCAATCCGGACGCGGTCTCCTGGGCCCTCGACCTTTCCGGCGGCATCCAGCGCGTGGCGCTGAAGCACGGCTGCGTGCCGTTCGGCAACGGCAAGGCGCGCATGAATGCGTTCGGCTTGCCGGACCCGATCCCGGTCCATCGCGAGCCGATCTACACGCCGCGCGTCGATCTCGTCGAGAAATATCCGACATTGCCCGATGCCAGGCAGTTCCGCCTGCCCAATATCGGCTTCTCCGTGCAGAAGGCGGCGGTGGAGAAGGGCATCGCAAAGCAATTCCCGCTGATCCTCTCCTCCGGACGTCTCGTCGAATACGAAGGCGGCGGCGAGGAGACCCGCACCAATCCATGGCTCGCCGAATTGCAGCAGGACATGTTCATCGAGATCAGCCCGGCCGATGCCGCCGATCGCGGCATCAAGGATGGCGGCTGGGTCTGGGTGAGCGGCGCCGAGAACAATTCGCGCGCCAGGATGAAGGCGCTGGTGACCGAACGCGTCGGCAAGGGCGTCGCCTGGATGCCGTTCCATTTCGGCGGCTGGCTCGGCGGCGTCGACCTGCGCAAGAACTATCCCGCCGGCACCGATCCGATCGTGCTGGGCGAGAGCGCCAACACGATCACGAGCTACGGTTACGATCCTGCAACGGGCATGCAGGAGCCGAAGGTCACGCTTTGTCAGATCGTCGCAGCCTGAGAGGAGCACGCACATGGCTCGGATGAAATTTCTCTGCGACGCTGATCGCTGCATCGAGTGCAACGCCTGCGTCACCGCCTGCAAGAACGAGCACGAGGTGCCGTGGGGCATCAACCGGCGCCGCGTCGTCACCATCAACGACGGCAAGCCGGGCGAGCGATCGATCTCGATGGCCTGCATGCACTGCACGGACGCGCCCTGCGCGGCCGTGTGCCCGGTCAACTGCTTCTACACCACGGCCGATGCCGTGGTGCTGCACTCCAAGGATCTCTGCATCGGCTGCGGCTATTGCTTCTACGCCTGCCCGTTCGGCGCGCCGCAATATCCGAAGGTCGGCAACTTCGGCTCGCGCGGCAAGATGGACAAATGCACCTATTGCGCCGGCGGCCCCGAGGCCGACGGCAGCAAGGAGGAATACGAGAAATACGGCGCGAACCGGCTGGCCGAAGGCAAGCTGCCGCTCTGTGCCGAAATGTGCTCGACCAAGTCGTTGCTTGCAGGCGACGGTGAGATCATTGCGCAAATCTACAAGGAGCGCGTCATGAAGCGCGGCTATGGCTCGGGCGCCTGGGGCTGGAAGACCGCTTATCGCGAGACGATCGAGTCCTGACATGGGCAATCGAAGGGCGCGCAATACCGGGGAGGACGTCATGGCGTCGTTTGGAAGGTTCGTTCGTCTGGCGCTGGGCGCCTTCGCGCTGCTTTTCCTGGTCACGGCGGTGCCCGCCGGCGCACAACAAGTCAATCCGACCGCGAGCGCGGTCAAGGAGCAGCAGCTTCTGCAGGAGCTCAACCGGATTCAGGGCCGCGTCAGCATTCCCGATCAGCGCTCCGGCGTTCTTGAGCAGCCGCAGGGACGGGAATGGCGCGAATTCCGCAATGTGACGCTGCCCTGGATCGGCGGCATTGCCATCCTCGGCATGATCGCGGCCATCGTGATCTTCTATCTGACCGTCGGCATGGTGCGTCTCGAAGCCGGACGCTCGGGCCGCACCATCGTACGCTTCAACGCTTTCGAGCGGTTCGTGCACTGGCTGACGGCAAGCTGCTTCATCGTCCTGGCCATTTCCGGGCTGAACATCACGTTCGGCCGGCCGCTGCTGCTGCCGCTGATCGGCTTCGAGGCATTCTCGGAATGGTCGCAATGGGCCAAGTACGCGCACAACTATCTCAGCTTCCCGTTCACCATCGGCGTCGTCCTGATCTTCCTGATGTGGATCGGCGGCAACATCCCGAACAAGGTAGATATTGAATGGGCCAAACGCGGCGGCGGCCTGATCGGACATGACCATCCGCCGGCCTACCGCTTCAATGGCGGCCAGAAGATGATCTACTGGATCGTCGTGATCGGCGGCGGACTCGTCGCAGCGTCTGGCTACGCGCTGATGTTCCCGTTCTACGGGACGGGCATCGAGGGCATGCAAATGGCCCAGATCGTCCACTCGATCGTGGCGGTCCTGTTCGTCGCCGCGATGATCGCGCACATCTATATCGGCACCATCGGGATGGAAGGTGCGTTCGAGGCCATGGGCTCGGGCGAGGTCGACGTCAACTGGGCGCGCGAGCACCACAGGCTCTGGCTCGAGCAGCAGAACGCGCGAACCGGACCGAACGACGGGCAACCGCAGCCCGCGACCGCGCCGGCGGAGTAGAGCGCGCAGCCCGAACGCGGGCAGCCGGCTATGGGGCCGGCTCCTTGCCAAACAAGACGGAACGGTCCTGGATGTCCTGTTCGTGGAGCCGGGCCGTTTGGCCTGTCTGCATGTCCTGAATGGACGCCATGCCGCTCCGAGCGGAGCCGAACAGGGCTTGCGATCTGAGCATGGTGCTGGCCGCACCGGCCAGAGCGAGGGCTGCAATGAGCGAGAGCATGACGCGGTTCATGCGCATCTCCGTCGGCCATCTCCACCCGACATGATCAATACATCCGGATCGTCCCGTTGGATGTGAGCCACTTCACGCGATCGGTTCCATTTTCGTCGAGGCGGCCGACGCGCTCCGCACGATTGCGCTCTCTATTCTCTCTGCCGAATTTCAGCAGCGCTGATTTGGAATCTTTCAAAGAAGAACTTTGGAATCTTTCCAGGTCGCAGCGCGACTACATCGCATGATCGAGACATTCTAAATCGCCGTGCACGCATTTGCGTTGCCGTCACGAGAGCGTGTTTCTAAAGAGGCGATGCAGATTGCTGAGCATCGATGTTGCAGGCGGAGGCCGTCAACGCGAAGCGTGAGGCTGCGGACGATTTGGTTGAAGGCCACACGTGCCGGCCGCGTTCGGACGCGAAGAGCGATGATCCGTCATCGTCCTGCGTGCCGAGCGACCGCCTCACGGTGGGCCGCGTGCTATCGATGAAGGATTTTCTTGAAATGCGGCGTACGGGTGGGGTCGGTACGGTAGCTCGCTTTGCTGCGGCGCTGCTGGGTGGCGTGGCGTTGCTGGCGTGGTTCGAATCGCCCGCTCGGTCCCAGACGTCGCAAGGCGGCAGCACGCTTCCACCCGTCACCGTCGATGCGCCAGCGCAGCAAGCGGCTCGCCGTGCGCCAATAAGGCGAAGCGACGCCCGCGTCCGATCGACGCCGCGGCGCGCGCCGCAGGCCCCGGCCGTCGCGGTGCAATCGCAACCGAGTGTCGTGCCCGAATTCGCCGGCGGCCAGGTCGCTCAAGGCGCGCGGCTCGGACTGCTCGGAAACACCAGCACGATGAAGTCGCCGTTCAACGCGACGAGCTACACGGACAAGTTCATCCGGGATCAGCAGGCGGCAACGGGTGCGGATGCCTTGATCCTCGATCCGTCCGTGCGAAGCTCGCACCCGACGGGCGGCGTGGTGGATTCCTTCAACATTCGTGGATTTCCGATCAACGAAGGCAACAACGGTGAATTCGCCTTCGAGGGTCTTTACGGAATCGCGCCGTCGTATCGCATCTTCACTGATTACGTCGAGCGCATCGAGGTGCTCAAAGGTCCCTCGGCCGCGCTCTCCGGCATGGCGCCCAATGGCGGCGTGGGCGGCGTCATCAACATCGTGCCCAAGCGCGCGGAAGAGGACCTGACGCGCCTCACCGCAAGCTACGGCTCCACTGCTCGTTTCGGCGGGCACTGGGATGTTGCGCGGCGCTACGGCGACGGCAAGGAATGGGGCGTGCGCGCCAGCGGGAGCGTCCGCGGCGGCGACACGCCGATCGATCGCCAATCCGAGGCGACAGGTGTCGGATCGCTGGCTCTGGACTATCGGGGCGAACGGTTCAGGTCCTGGCTCTATCTGATCGCGCAGACCGATCGGTTCGATGCGCCGTCACGTCCCTTCCTGATGGCTCCCGGCCTGCAGGTGCCAAAGGCGCCGGACGGCCGGCTGAACGTCACCCAGCCCTGGGAATGGTCGCACATCACCGACCAATCCGCCTTGCTGAAGACCGAGTACGATGTCAGCGACCAGGTCACGCTGTTTGCGGATGTCGGCGGATCCCGCACCAATGTCGAGCGGTTCTTCGGCCTTCCGACGATCGTCAACGCCAACGGCAACACGACCTCCACGCCCCAATTCTTCGGACTGAGCATCGATCGAAGCACCTATGATGGCGGTGTTCGCGCCCGCTTCGATACCGGCTTCGTCCATCATTCCGTGGCCTTCCAGGCTTCGGTTTATCACGACGAACTGCACCGGCGGCTGACCAACGGCAGCCCGGTCACGTCGAACATCTACAATCCGACCGTCGCGCCGACCCAGTTCGCCAACGAGATCAGCGACCGCCCGCGGCTCTCAGACAGCGAGCTCACCGGTCTCTCCATTGCTGACACCTTATCCGTGCTCGACGAGCGTGTGCTGCTGACCCTGGGTGTCCGGCGCCAGGGCATCGAGGCGCACAACTACCTCTCCAACGTCGGGACGTTGACGTCGTCCTACGACAAGAGCGCGGTTACCCCGGTGGTCGGCCTCGTTGTCCGCCCGGTGGAGAATGTCTCGCTGTATGCGAATTATGTCGAAGGCCTCGCGCGAGGCGACGTGGCTCCCCAGAACGCATCCAATTTCGGCGAGGTGCTGCAGCCCTACGTCGCCAAGCAGTACGAAGCCGGCGTCAAGGTGGACTTCGGCCGGATCGCAACGACGTTCAGCGCCTTCCAGATCTCGAAGGCGAGCGGCGAGCTGTCCGCCGGGCGCTTCGCGGCGACCGCCGAACAGCAGGTACGCGGGCTCGAGCTCAACGTCTACGGCGAGCTCATGCCGGACGTGCGCGTGCTCGGAGGCGTTTCGCTGCTCGACGGCACGCTGACAAAGACTGCCGTCGCGACGAATGTGGGCCACACGCCGATCGGCGTTCCGAACGTTCAGGCCAATATCGGCATGGAATGGGATCTGCCGTGGATGAGAGAGCTCACGTTGAACGGAGCCGTCATCTACACCGGCAGGCAGTTCATCGACACCGCCAACAAGCAGCCGATTCCGGAGTGGACGCGGCTCGATCTCGGCGCCCGCTACACCACGGCGATCAACGGCAGGAAGACGGTCTTCCGCGCCAACATTCAGAACGTGACCGGTGAGAGTTACTGGTCCAGCGTGGCCTCGTTCGGAACGTTCTTCCTGGGAGCGCCACGCACCTATCTGCTGTCGATGACCGTGGACATGTGAAACGGCTCCGGCCGCGCGTGACGGCGGTCGCGGGAGTCGTGGGCAACGTCCGCGGAACGGTCAACTTGGTCGGCGAGGTGGATACTTGCTTGCCAATCGGCGCAGCTCATCCGTGCCCGGCGCCGCGCCGCGCCGGAACATGAATCGTCTGTTGAATCAATGAGGTAGCTTTCCCATCCATGCGCCTTCGACCGTCAGGTCGAAAGTGGCGCGGCTCTTGCTCTTGCCAGTATGAGGGTTCTTGATAAACGTCATACTGTGGGACGGGGCGGATGGAGCAGGCGGTGAGGCAGAGTTTGCGGGCGATCGAATCCGGCACGCTGGTGCTGTTCGGCGGGCTCGTCGCCGCCAACGTCGCGGCATGGGCCTGGGCCTTCGCGCTGTTCGGCGACCGGCCGACGTTGCTGGCGACGGCGCTGCTGGCCTGGGTGTTCGGTCTGCGTCATGCCGTCGATGCCGATCACATCGCCGCCATCGACAACGTCGTGCGCAAGCTGATGCAGACGGGTGGCGCGCCGCAGAGCGTCGGCCTCTATTTTGCGCTCGGCCATTCCACAGTCGTCGTGGTCGCGACCCTGTTGCTTGCGTTCGGCGTGGTGAGCCTTGGCGGCGACAGCCTGCTCCGGGAGATCGGCGGCCTGATCGGCACGTCGGTGTCGGCGCTGTTCCTGCTCGTGATCGCGGCCATCAATCTCGTCATCTTCGTCGGTCTGTGGCGGACGTTTCGCACCGCACGGGAGCAGGGGGTTCACGACGCTGAAGGACTGGAGAGGTTGCTCGCCAATCGCGGCGTCCTCGCCCGACTGCTCGGGCCGCTGTTCCGCCTGGTCACCAAACCCTGGCACATGTATCCGCTCGGATTCCTGTTTGGACTGGGCTTCGACACAGCGACCGAGATCGGCCTGCTCAGCATCTCCGCCACCGAAGCCGCGCGCGGCGCTTCGCTCGCGGACATCCTGGTCTTCCCTGCGCTGTTCGCAGCCGGCATGGCGCTGGTCGACACTGCCGATTCCGCGCTGATGGTGAGCGCCTATCGATGGGCGTTCGTCGATCCCCTGCGCAAGCTCTGGTACAACCTCACGATCACCGGCGCCTCCGTGGCGGTCGCGCTGCTGATCGGCGGCATCGAGGCGCTCGGCTTGGCCGCCGACCGGCTCGGCCTGTCGGGGACGATTTGGACACTGGTCGAGGGCCTCAACGAGTCGCTCGCCAATGTCGGCTTCGCCGTGGTCGCGCTGTTTGCGATCGCCTGGCTGGTCTCGGTCGTGCTCTATCGCCGTACCTTCGAGAGTGGCCGGCCCCAGGCCGCAGCGGAAGCTCTGGAATGCGCCGATGCGACCGAAGCGGTGTGAGCCCGGTCGTGGCGGCGCGCTGACGGCCCTGTCGGCCCTGCTGCTGCTCGCCGACGACGGCCGCGCCCTGGCGCAGGGCAGTCCGACCTCGGGCGAACTGCCGCCAATCGAGATCGCTGGCGGCGAAACGTCGGCGCGAAAGAAGCCGGCTGCAGCGCGCCGCACCGGCAAGCCGCCCGCGGCCGGCCACCGCATCCTTGTGTATCCAGCGGCGGCGCAGGGCGCGGATGTCCGCAGCGTTGCCTCGGGTGCGAAGCGCCAGCCCGGCATGGCCAGCGAGATCACCGTCTCGGGCGAGGAGCTCAACGCCCGCCCTTTCACGCGGCCAGGCGAAGCGCTCGAAGCGGTGCCGGGTCTCATCGTGACGCAGCATTCCGGCGAGGGCAAAGCCAACCAGTATTTTTTGCGCGGCTACAATCTCGATCACGGGACCGACCTTGCCATCAGCGTCGACGGCGTCCCCGTCAACATGCGCACCCACGGGCACGGCCAGGGCTATGCCGATCTCAACTGGCTGATCCCGGAAACCATCGCGGCGGTGGACGTGCGCAAGGGTCCCTACTTCGCCGACGAGGGCGATTTCGCCTCGGTCGGCAGCGTCCATGTCGGCCTGATCGACCGCACCAGGAGACTGGCGCAGGTCACCGTCGGCAGCTTCGGCTACCGCCGCATGCTCGGCATGGATTCCGCGAAGCTCGGCGACGGCGCGTTGCTCGTGGCCGGCGAGATCGGCACCTACGACGGCCCGTGGGACAATCCGGACAATGTGCGAAAGCTCAACGGTCTCGTGCGCTACAGCCAGGGCACCGCGACCGATGGCGTGTCCGTCACCGGCATGGCCTACACGAACGCCTGGAATTCGACCGATCAGGTGCCGCAGCGTGCGATCACCGGCGGCTTGCTCGATCGGTTCGGTTCGGAAGATCGGACCGACGGCGGCAACGCCAACCGGTTTGCATTGTCAGGCCGCATTGCGCAGACCGACGAACTCGGCTCGTGGCGAGCCAACGCCTATGTGGTGAAGAGCCAGCTCGATCTCTTCAACAACTTCACCTACTTCCTCAGCGATCCCGTGCTCGGCGATCAGTTCCACCAGCACGACGATCGCCTGATGGCGGGCGCCAATGTCTCGCGCACGCTGGACGGCTCGCTCGCCGGCCTGCCGATGCAGACCACCCTCGGCCTGCAATCGCGCTACGATGCGATCGATCTCGCGCTCAGCAACACTTTCCAGCGCGGCTTCCTCTCCAACGTCCGCAGCGACAAGGTCGGCGAGGGCAGCGTCGGCCTCTACGCCGAGAACACGGTGCGCTGGACCGACTGGCTCAGAACGACGGTGGGCTGGCGCGGCGACTATTATGCCGCCGACGTCACCTCGCGGTTCAATGCCGGCAATTCCGGCCGCGCCGACGCCGCGCTCGGCAGCCCGAAATTCAGGATGGTGCTGGGTCCGTTCAGCCAGACCGAGTTCTTCCTCGGCGCCGGCTACGGCATGCACTCCAACGACGCCCGCGGCGCGACCACGACCGAGGACCCCAGCGATCCCGCGACGAGGCTCACGCCGTCGCCGCTCCTGGTCCGGACCAAGGGCGCGGAGGTCGGCGTGCGCAGCAGGATCGTTCCCGGCCTGGACACCTCGCTCAGCGTCTTCATCCTGGACCAGGATTCCGAGATCCTGTTCGCGGGCGATGCCGGCGACACGTCGGCGACGCGCGCCAGCCGCCGCTACGGCTTTGAATGGACCAACCATTATCGGCCGAGATCGTGGATCGACATCGATGCCGATCTCGCCATGACCCATGCGCGATTCCGCGGCTATAACAGCGAGCAGGCCGAGGTCTATGCCTCGCTCGCCGGCTATCCCGAGGCGCAGATCGGCAACGCACCCGGCAACTACATTCCGAACGCGCCGGCGATGGTGGCGTCGGCCGGCGTCACGCTGGGCGAGCGGACAGGCTGGTTCGGAACCTTGCGCTGGCGCTATCTGGCGTCGAGCCCGCTGACGGAGGACAACGCGTTCCGCTCCTCCGCGACCAGCATCTTCAACGGCCGTCTCGGCTATCGCATGGACAACGGCTGGCGCCTCCAGCTTGACGTGCTCAACCTCTTCAACACCAGGGCGAACCAGATCACCTATGCCTATGGCTCGCTGCTCAAGACTGATACGCTCTACAACCTCTGCACATCAGGCACCGCGCCGGCTTCGGTCTGTCAGAACGGCGTGATGGACTACGCGCTGCATCCCGTGGAGCCGTTGACGTTCCGGGTTACCATCGCCGGGGCGTTCTAGGTTTGCGCGGGTCGCGCATCCGGGATTGCTGGACCATGGGTGGGTTGTGGTAGTGAACGGCCAGATGGCGGCACGTCGCAGCCTGAAAGCGCAGCAGGGGACCGCCGATGATCCGTGACCTCGATCTCGCCGAGTTTGAACTGCATCCGCAGCGCGGCGCGGTGCTGGCCGAGGTGCATGCTCGCCCATTCACCCGGCTGACGGCGCCGGTCACGGTGCTCCGCTTTGCTTTTCTGGGCCAGGGCGAGGTCGCGGCGGCGGACCGGCAAGAGTTCGTGGCGTTCTGCACCTCGCACGGGCAGGCGCCGCCGGAGGACGGGACCAAGCATCACCAGGTGACGATCGGCACCACCCAGCTGCGCTGGGAGCAGCATTCTGAGTTCAGCACCTTCACCTGGATCCTGGGCGGCTCCGAGACGTCGGCTCGCAGGTTCGGCGAGATCGACGCCGAGTCCGCCGCGCTGATCCGGTCGCTGCGCCAGTCCGGGCAATTGCTGGTGGCGGTCAAGCTCGAGGTCGAGCAGACCTCGGCGGCGCTGGAGCGTGCGCAGCAGCTGTTCGAAAGAGGCAGCCTCGCCATCGCGGCGGTCCGCAGCGGACCCGCGGTCGTCGCATCCGACTTTCGCACCGACGATCAGGGTTTCGTTCGCATCCTAGGAGATGCAAGGCGCCGAAGACCTCAAGCTCAACAATCATCTCCTGACGGAACTGACCGCATTGGCGGCTTCGCTCGAAAGGGGCGCGGCCGGCAGCTCGTTTCGGTTCGGCGCCAGCCGGGCCTACAACGAGATCGTGCAGGCTCGCCTCGCGGTGATCGAAGGCGGCGAGATCGCGGGCTATCCGACCTGGTCCTCCTTCCTCGCCCGTCGCATGGCACCGGCCATGCGCACCTGTGCGACGATGGAGGACCGGCAGGCCGACCTGTCGATCAAGCTCGCGCGCGCGGCTGATTTGTTGCGGACACGCGTCGACGTCGAGCTCGAGGAGCAGAACCGCGATCTGCTGCGCTCGATGAACGACCGCACCCGGTTGCAATTGCGGCTGCAGAGCACGGTCGAAGGCTTGTCGGTGGCGGCCATCGGCTATTACGTCGTCAGCCTGTTCGGCTATCTCGCCAAGGGCGCCCATGACGGCGGCCTGCATGTCGAGCCTTCGCTGGCAACCGCGATCTTCGTGCCGATCGCCGTCGCGGTGATCTGGATCGTCACCCGCAATATCCGCAGGCGGCACTTGAAGCATGACGAAATATCCGGCGCTCACGATTGAGGCGCAAACGAGCCTCTTGCGCTTCGAAGGCGAGCGGATCTCGACGACCTTGTGTCGCCCCCTGTCAATCCCCTCACTTGAAAATATTCCACTTTACCGAAATTCGGTTTCGGCGTATGTGTCGGCTATCCCGGCTCAACCAGGAGGGGCGATCTCGAGGTCGTCTTGATCGCGAGCCGGGCTTGCGGTGGACGCGGCAGCGTCGGCACGAGAGGTGCGGGCAGGGCGGGTAGTCCCTGTGAGCCCGACACCCGCGTGCAGACGAACGGCGCTGTTCAGTTCGTCGCGCCAACATTCGATGGCTACGTGCACGATGCTGTCGACCCTGTGGCGCTCACGAATGCGCGTACGGCAAAACCGTGTGGTCCTGGCCGTCGTTGCTACGGTCAAGCCGGATCGAAGATGTGCGCGAGCCCAACCGGGTGGACGGCATCATCAATTCGACCGGCGAGGGAGGCCAGAAGGAAAGTTCGGCTCCCGGGAGAGCACGGCATAAGCCGTCCGACCACCGCGCAGGGAAGGCCGAATGATCGGCACCACCTGTATGCTGCTGTGCGGTTCTTCTGCGTGTGCATTTTTGCGCAGCGGACCGTGGGTGCGTTGTCAGCACCCGGCCTTCCCTGCGCCCTCTTGGATTTGAGGGTGGAGACGCAAGCAAAGCTCGGGTGGTTTCAGCCGCGAGAACAAGAAGGCGTGTCTATGACTCGAGGTATCTGCCACAAACGCGATCTCGTAGGGTGGGCAAAGCGCAGCGTGCCCACGCGCCTATCGCCGCATCGGACAGATCGTGGGCACGGCGCAAGGGCGCCTTTGCCCACCCTACGGCCTGCGTGTGCATTTTGCGCAGCAGACCGCGGGTGCGTTGTCAGCACCCGGCCTTCCCTGCGCCCTCTTGGATTTAGAGGGTGAAGACGCAAGCAAAGCTCGGGCGAATTGCGCCGCGAGAGCGAAAAGGCATGTCTGTGAGTCGAGCTGCGTGTCACAACCTCGATCTCGTAGGGTGGGCAAAGCGCAGCGTGCCCACGCGTCTATCTCCGCATTTGAAAGGTCGTGGGCACGGCGCAAGTGCGCCTTTGCCCACCCTACGACACCGCCGCTGGGATGTGCACCGGAGCATTGCAATGACGCAGAGAATATGCGCTACCCACCGCTCTCGTGCCCCGGACGCAGCGCAGCGCTTCGCCGGCGATGCGAAGCATCGTCCGCTGCGGTGCGCTGCAGAGCCGGGGCCCATGTCGCAGCGTGTACCGTGTTGCCGCCTGGGGCCCGGCTCTGCGCCGCAACGCTCGCGTTGCGGCTTGTCCGGGACACGATGGTCTTGCAATGACGCGGGAGGGGCCGCCGGCGTCGACGCCGGAGCATCAAGCCACGCCCTTGCGATGATTCAGGTATCGAAGCGCGAGCTTGATGAAATTGTGCACCACCATCGATGTCTCGTCCGCTCTGAAGACCAGAAACACATCGGCTGTGGGCGGCGAGGGCCGGATCGGACGGAAGACGATGTCGGCGGTGGTGAAGCGCGCGATCGACTGCGGCACGAGCGCGACGCCGAACCCCGCCGCGATCAGGCTCGGGATCGACTGGGCGTCGACGACCTGCTGCGACACCTTTGGCAGGAAGCCGGCATCGACACAGCAGGTCTGCACGTATCGCGCGAAATCGGAGCTATCGGGATCGAGGACGACATGATCCTCGGACGCGAGCTCACCGAGCGCGATGCGCTTGCGGCGCGCCAACTGATGGGTGCGCGGCAGTGCGATGACGACCTCTTCCCGCCACGCCAGCTTGCTGGAAAGGTCGCGCTCGGAGGGAATTCCGCGAATGAGACAGATGTTGGTCGTGCGGCTGAGCAGCGCCGCAATCTGCAATGCCGGCGCCTGCTCATGCACCGTCATCCTGACCTGCGGGGCGACTTTGCGGTAGGCCGCGAGCAGCTCGGCGAGACGGCCGCGCAGGATCGAGCCGGTCGCTCCGACATCCAGCGTTCCGATCAGGCCGGCGCCGATCGACCGGGCCTCGTCTTCCGCGGCTTTGACTTGTTGCAGGATGGTGCGCCCCCGCACCAGCATGGCCTCACCCGCCTGCGTCAACTCGACCCTGCGGCTGGTCCTGTAGAGCAGCGGGGTCGCGAGCTCTGCCTCGAGGGCCTGGATGTGCTGGCTGAGCGGCGGCTGCGAGAGGTTCAGCCGCCGGGCGGCGCGGGTGAAGCTGCGCTCTTCGGCAACCGCGATGAAGTACCGAAGCTGGCGGAGATCCATAGCGAAAACCTAACAATCGTGTCATTCTATAAATTGGACTTGGTGTCGCACCTGGTCAACGAATGACCGGTGGAGCCTTCTGAGTGTCCCGTCGCGGGCCTGCAGACCCTTTGAAGGCTGAGTGCTTGAGGTTGGCTATGGTGACGCTCTCGATCGAGCCTTTGACGAAGCAGGCGTTCGCTCCGTTCGGAGACGTCGTCGAAACGGAAGGCAGGACGCCGCTATCGATCAACCAGGGTTATGCTCAACGCTTCAACGGGCTTGCCGATATCGACGTTGCCGCGGAAGGCGGAGAAGTCAACATCAGCTGGTTCGTCGCTTCGGTGCGGCCCGCGCCCATCGCGATCCGCTTGATGGAGCGCCATCCGCTCGGGAGCCAGCTGTTCATGCCCCTGAACGGCGCCGACTGGCTGGTCGTCGTTTGCACTGACCCCAGCGTCTCGTCCAGCTACCGGGCGTTCGCGGCAAAGGGCCATCAGGGCGTGAACTATGCTAGAAACTGCTGGCACCATCCACTCCTGGTTCTCGAGGACGCAAGCGCGTTCCTCGTTGTCGACCGCATGGGGGATGGCGCCAATCTCGAAGAACATTGGCTGAGCGAGCCGCTACAGCTCGGCGTCCAGTCGGCTGCAAGCTGATACATTCCCATCGCTAACCTTCACGAGGCTTGATGATGTCATCGCGCACCTATCACGTACCGCAAGGCGGCCTTCCGTCCCAGACGGACCTGCTGAGCGGCCGCGCGGTCTTCACGAACGCATACGCCGTCATCCCCAGCGGCGTGCAACGCGATATCGTCGTCAGCCACCTGCCGCACTGGGACAACACGCGGCTCTGGGTGTTGGCGCGACCGCTGTCCGGCTTCGCCGAGACGTTCTCTCATTATCTCATGGAGATCGCGCCGGCCGGCGGAAGCGACATGCCCGAGCCGGACAAGGATGCCGAAGGGGCGCTGTTCGTCGCAGGCGGCACGTTGATGCTCAAATTGGCAGAAGGTGAACGTGAACTGAGGCCTGGCAGCTTCGCCTATCTGCCGCCCGGCTGCGCCTGGAGCGTTCGCAACCGCGGCCCTGGCCCTGCACAGGTGCACTGGATCCGCAAGCTGTACCAGCGCGTGCCGGGGTTGGCCGAGCCCGAGGCGATCGTGACCAACGAAGAGTCCATCGAACCGGTCGCGATGCCTGGCACGGAGGGGAGGTGGGCCACCACCCGCTTCATCGATCCGGCCGATATGCGCCATGACATGCACATCAACATCGTGACGTTCGAGCCGGGGGCGACGATCCCCTTTGCCGAGACGCATGTCATGGAGCACGGGCTGTACGTGCTCGAGGGCAAGGCGGTCTACCGTCTCAATCAGGACTGGGTGGAGGTCGAGGCCGGCGACTACATGTGGCTGCGCGCCTTCTGCCCCCAGGCATGCTACGCCGGAGGCCCGGGCCGGTTTCGCTATCTCCTGTACAAGGACGTCAACCGGCACATGAATCTGCGGCAGGGCCCGCCGCTGCTCTAGCCCCGGCGGTGGTCCGCGCGCGCCGCTGCGATCTAGTCGATCGCGGTGCGCGAGCGGCGGGGGCTGCTCTGAAGCTCGGGATAGCCGGTGAGCATCAGCTTGTCGGCGCGGACGCCCCAGCTCTCCAGGCGGTCGAGGAAGCTCATGCCGAGCAGGTTGGTCTTCATCTGCCCGCGCTGGACGACGAGGGCCGGCACCGACTTTTCGACGAGATGGCCGACGGAGAGACGGTCGAGCGTGAGCCGGGCCGCCTTGGTATGGCCGTTCGCGGTCTCGAGTTCGACATCGTATTCGAGCATCTCGAGCGGCAGCCCGATGGCTTTCGCGGTTTCCCAGGTCAGCACCACCGAGGTCGCACCGGTATCGATCACCATCGGCGCTGCGACACCGTTGATCTTCGCACGCAGCGCAAATTCGCCGCCCTGTCCGCGCGGAATCTGCACGGCGGGGGCAGGCGCCACCGTCTGCGCGCGAAAGATGTGCGAGACCTTGTGACCGGCGCGCGCGATCCGCTCGGGATCGCCATAGGCGACGACCGCGCCGGCCGTGCCGGCGAGCATGACGAGGACGAGCAGGAAGCGGATCATCGCGCGCCTCCGCGGGCGCGCAGGCCGGTCAGGCGCGCTTCGGCGATGCCGCGATCGGCGCAAGCCCGGCTTCCGTCATGCGTTCCGGCAACAGGGCCATGACCGCGCGCCGTTCCGCGCTGTCCATGGCGTGCCAGCGCGCGATCTCGGGCAAGGTCCGGCCGCAGCCGAAGCACAGCTTGGTCCTGGGATCGATCATGCAGACGGCGACGCACGGCGTTTCTTGACTCATTCGGACATAGTGGAGGATTGTCGGGCATGTCTGCAAGCATCTGGTTAGGAGCCTGTGCCGGCGCTCATGATCGGCTTGTGGCGCGGCCGGCGCTTCTCGTCGGGCAGTACGGAACCCTCCGGCTGGAGCGGTGGAGAATCGTCCGACAGCGGCGCAAGCGCGCTCATCACCCGCTCCGGCGGGAAGGTGACGATCACCTCGGTGCCGATGCGCAGCTTCGATTTCAGCGTGAACGTGCCGCCATGCAGGTCGATCAGATTCTTGGCGATCGGCAGGCCGAGGCCTGCGCCCTGTTCGGCCGATTTGATCGAGTTGGAGCCCTGGCCGAACGAGGCGAGCACGACCGGAATCTCGTCCTCGGGGATGCCCGAGCCGGTATCCCTCACCGAGAGATATTGTCCGCCCGAAGCGGTCCAGCCGGCCTTGAGCCAGATCTCGCCGCCCTGCGGCGTGAACTTGATCGAGTTGGAGATCAGGTTGAGCACGACCTGGCGGATCGCGCGCTCGTCGGCCCAGAGCCGCGGCATGGACTGCTCGAACACCTCGTGGATGGTGATGCCCCGGCTCGAGGCGCGCAGCTTCATCAGATGGTGGCAGTCGGCGACGATGCCGACCAGCGACACCGCCTCCTCGTTGAGCTCGTAGCGGCCGGCCTCGATCCGCGACAAATCGAGGATCTCGTTGATGAGGTTGAGCAGGTGGACGCCGGAATTGTGGATGTCGGCCGAATATTCCTTGTAGACCGGCACCGCATGCGCGCCGAAGATCTCGCTCTTCATCACCTCGGAGAAACCGAGGATGGCGTTCAGCGGCGTGCGCAGCTCGTGGCTCATCTGCGCCAGGAAGCGCGACTTGGCGACGTTGGCGGATTCGGCGCGGTGGCGCGCTTCGTCCGAGATCGCCTTGGCCTGTTCGAGCTCGCCGATCAGCGCGTCTTTCTCGGCGCGCGCCTCCAGCGCCGCGAAGGTCGAGGAGTGCAGGCGATGCGCCAGCAGCACGAAATAGCCCTCGGCCGCGAGCGAGAGCGCGGCCAGGATGTAATTGTCCAGCGAGCCGGTGAACGCAAAGCTCAGCGCCATGGCGACCGCGACCGGCGCGGTGGCGGCAAGGGCCGCGATCGGCAGGTTCGCCGCGACCATGCTCGATACCGCGATCACCAGCAGCATCAGGAACATCATCAGCGTTTCCGTGACCATGTCGAGCACGGGATGGATCAGGATCGCCATCCAGCACAGGCCATAGAGCAGATCGAGCACGACGAAGCGTGTCCGCCATGCGCGCGTCGCCGCGGGCGAGGCGGGCTCTGTCAGGAAGCGCCGGCAGCTGCGGATCATCGCCGCGTGAATGCAGAGCATGCCGACGGTCCAGGCTGCGGCCGGGATCGGCTGCATCCACAGCCCGAACAGCAACCCGGTCGCGACCACCAGCAGCATCACGACATAGGACGCCGACAGCCGGGTCTGGGCGTATTGGCGCAGCATCTCGGCGTCGAAGGCCGGCCGGGTTCCGCTGGTCGACGTTAACTTGTCGCGCGCCTCGCGCACCCGCTGCGCCGCAGCCCGTCGGCTGCTCGCCGATGGAGCGCTCACCGGCTCGGCCGGAAGCTGCACAACCTCGGGCTTTTCAGCGGGGTTACTCATCAAGCAACAACGATTCCTGCCCACGCCGGACGCGGGCCTTCTGCATTGTCTATCTCTGGCAAGAAATCCTTAAGAGGTGACTTAAGGAGCTAAAGAATTACGTTAACGGGGCGTTAATCCAAGGCCCGGTTCGACCTCCGCTCGCGGAACCCGCAGGCCCTTCACCTGAAGAAAACGAGCGTGACCAACGCGAACACCGGCAACAGCAGGACGGAGGTCCAGGCCATGTACCCGAAAAAGCCCGGCATGGCGACGCCGCTCCCTCGCGCGATCGCGTACACCATGAAGTTGGGCGCGTTGCCGATGTAGGAGTTTGCGCCCATGAACACCGCACCTGCCGAGACCGCGGCAAGGGTCACCGCGCCATTCGTCATCAGATGCTTGGCGTCGCCTCCAGCGAGTTCGAAGAAGACGAGATAGGTCGGCGCATTGTCGAGAAAGGACGAGAGCAAGCCGGTCAGCCAGAAATAGGCGGCATTGTTCGGCGTGCCGTCGGCATTGGTGACCATGTTCACGACGGCGGCAAACGCGCCGGACTTGCCGGCGTTGAGGATCGCAAGCACGGGAATGATGGTGATGAAGATGGCGGCGAACAGCTTTGCCACTTCGATCATGGGCCCCCACGAAAAGCCGTTCGCGTCGTGGTCCTCCTTCGAGGTGACGGCGAGAGATGCGAACACGACGCCGATCATCACGGCATCGCGCAGAAGATTCTGCAGCTGAAGGTGCGTGCCGAGAACCTCGAATCCGCCGAGATCGAGCTTGGCACTCAAGAGGATCGCAGCGATGATGACGCCCATCAGAGCGAAGTTGAGGCCTCCGCTGACCCGCAACGGATTGTCCGGCGTCGGGTCCGGTTTGACGCGGCCTTCCTTGCGATACAGATAAGCGTCGATGCAAAAGAACAGGACGAGCAGAATCCAGGCGGCGAACGTCGTCTGGGGGAACAGGTGCGTCGTCGTCCAGAAGAAGTCCACGCCGCGCAGGAATCCCAGAAACAGCGGCGGATCTCCCAGGGGCGAAAGCGAGCCGCCGATGTTCGACACCAGAAAGATGAAGAAGATGACGACGTGCGCGTTGTGCCGCCGGTCGTCATTGGCGCGGATCACCGGCCGGATCATGACCATCGACGCGCCGGTCGTGCCGATGACGCTCGCGATCAGGGTGCCTAGCGCGAGCAGCAGCGTGTTCAGGACCGGCGAGCCGTGAAGATTGCCGCGCACCACGATTCCGCCTGCCACCGTGAACAACGCAAGGAGCAGCAGAATGAAGGGGATGTATTCGAGCAACGCGGTATGAACGAGAGCCTGGATGGTCGGCAGCGGGCCGTGCCCGACTAAAAGAGGCAGCACGATCAGGGCACCCCACATCGCGGCAATCTTGCCCTGGTGGTGCTCCCAGAAGTGAGGCGCTGCGAGCGGAAAGATCGCGATCGACAGCAGCATGCCGGCGAACGGAAGCGCCCATTGCGGGCCGATGCTGGCGCCATCGAGCGATGCGGCGAGCGCTTGCGAAGGAGATGCAGCCAGGATCAGGAGCGCGACCGGCAGGCGCACAACAACAAGGATGGCGGCGATCACGCTAAGCAAGGCTTCCCCCGAAGGCTATTTTTCTTTCCGTTCGACCGCTTGGCCGATGCTTCGTCGCGGCCGAGGTCGCGACGAAGCTCGGATGCTGCACGCCCCCGAACGACGCGGCAACAGCTCCTCAGCGCTGCAGGCGCGCGAGCAGGCTCGACGTATCCCAGCGCTTGCCGCCCATCTTCTCGACCTCGGAATAGAACTGATCGACCAGCGCGGTGACAGGCAGGTTGGCGCCGTTGCGGCGGGCTTCGGCGATCGCGATCGAGAGGTCCTTGCGCATCCATTCGACCGCGAAGCCGAAATCGTACTTGTCCTCGTTCATGGTCTTGTAGCGATTTTCCATCTGCCAGGACTGCGCAGCCCCTTTCGAGATGGTCTCGATCACAGCAGTGACGTCGAGGCCGCTTTTCTTGGCGAAATGGATACCCTCGGAGAGACCCTGCACCAAACCGGCGATGCAGATCTGGTTGACCATCTTGGTCAGCTGGCCGCTTCCGGCCGGCCCGAGCAGTTTGCACATCCGCGCATAGGCGCCTGTGATGATCGGCTCGGCGCCGGCATAGGCATCGGGCGCGCCGCCGCACATCACCGTCAGCACGCCATTCTCGGCGCCGGCCTGGCCGCCGGAGACCGGTGCGTCGACGAATTTGAAGCCGGCCTTGGCCGCGGCTGCGTCCAGCTCGCGCGCGACCTCGGCGGAGGCGGTGGTGTGATCGACGAAGGTCGCACCCTTCTTCATCCCGGCGAAGGCGCCGTCGGGGCCGATCGTGACCGCGCGCAGATCGTTGTCGTTGCCGACGCAGCACATCACGAAATCCTGACCTTCGGCGGCCGCCTTCGGGGTCGCCGCGGTCTTGCCGCCGAACTTGTTCGTCCATTCCTTCGCCTTGGCCGCGGTGCGGTTGTAGACGGTGACCTCATGGCCCCCTTTTTTCACGAGGTGTCCGGCCATCGGGAAGCCCATGACGCCGAGACCGAGGAAAGCGACTTTAGCCATGTGTGGTACCTTGTCCGTAGATTTGAGCTTTACGGTTGTAGCAGGGCGAGGGCGCCGGGCGGCACCCTCGAAGTTCCGCTGCGAGGGCGGATCGGAGGCGCACCATAAACCGTTAAGCCGGGAGGGCAACGGCTTCGTTTGGCGGCCCCCTGTGCTAGGATGGCGGGACCTAAGGACTTCGAAAAAGGGAGCGAAACATGGCATCGAGCTTGGGCGGCGTGAGCGTTGGCGTCCTCGATCATTTCAACATCCGGACCCGCAATCTGGCCGAGACCGTCCGTTTCTACGAGGACGTGCTGGGGCTGGAAAACGGCGCCCGTCCGAATTTCGCCTTCCCCGGCGCCTGGATGTACAGCGATGGCCGGGCGGTGGTGCACCTGGTCGATATTTCCGCGACGGCGGAGCCGCAGAAGCCGGATTCCGGCGTCGTCCATCATGTCGCCTTCGTCAGCCGCGGTTTTGACGGCATGAAGCAGCGGCTGGCCTCCAAGGGGATGAAGTTCGACGCCCGCCAGGTGCCCGGTGGCGAGCTCTGGCAGATCTTCGTTCACGATCCCAACGGGGTCATGATCGAGCTGAACTACGAGGCCGCCAAGGAGCAGGGGGCGGCGCCCGCCGAGATGGCTGACGATATCGGCAGGCAGTAGCCTTTTGGGCGTTTCCGCTCTAATGGGGCATCCTAAAGTATCGTGCCTGGCCCTGCCGGAAAGCCGCTTCCCGCTTCGCGCTGGTGCGGCCCTCCGGGTCCGGATCAGGCTCCGTCCAGGAGATGCACTTTGAGCGTGACGCAGCAACAGGTTCTCGACAGCCTCGCCAGGATCAAGTCCCCCCGCGGGGTCGCGCTCACCAATGCCGATGTGCTGAGCGCGATCAGCGCGTCCGACGGCAAGGTGTTCTTCTCGATCAATGTCGATGCCGCCGAGGCCAGGGCCTGGGAATCCATCCGGGCCGAGGCCGAGGCCGCCGTGCGCAGCATCCCCGGCGTCACCACCGTCATGGTGGCACTGACCGCCGAGCGCAAGCCGGGCTCCGCACCGCCGCCGCCTCCGCAGCCCAGTCGCGGCGCGCCGGGCGTGCAGCCGGCCCATGCCCACAAGCCGCCGCAGGGAGGCGGCTCGCCCATGGCGCGGCAGTCGGAGATCCCCGGCGTCGCCGCCGTGATCGCGGTCGCCTCCGGCAAGGGCGGCGTCGGCAAGTCGACCACCGCGCTGAACCTGGCGCTCGGCCTGCGCGATCTCGGGCTCAAGGTCGGGCTGCTCGATGCCGACATCTACGGCCCCTCGGTGCCGCGCCTGACGGGCCTGCGCGACAAGCCGGAGCTGAACGACGAGCGCAAGATGATTCCGCTTCGGCGCTTCGGCCTCGCGATCATGTCGATCGGTTTCCTGGTCGAGGAAGAGACCGCGATGATCTGGCGCGGTCCCATGGTGATGTCGGCGGTGACGCAGATGCTGCGCGACGTCGAATGGGGCAAGCTCGACGTTCTCGTGGTCGACATGCCGCCGGGCACCGGCGATGCCCAGCTTACCCTGGCGCAGAACGTGCCGCTCAAGGGCGCGGTGATCGTCTCGACCCCGCAGGACCTGTCCCTGATCGACGCGCGGCGGGGACTTGCCATGTTCAAGAAGGTCAACGTGCCCGTGCTCGGTATCGTCGAGAACATGAGCTATTTCCAGTGCCCGCATTGCGGCACGCGGTCGGACATTTTCGGCCATGGCGGCGCGCGGCACGAGGCCGAGAAGCTCGAGGTGCCGTTCCTCGGCGAGATCCCGCTGCACATGGCGATTCGCGCGACCTCGGATGCCGGCAACCCCGTCGTCGACAGCGAGCCGGACGGTCCCCATGCGGCGATCTACCGCGCCATAGCAGGGCAGGTCCGGGACCAGCTCAAGGGCGTCATCGCGGCGGCCTGAAGCGGCCGCCGGCGCGCCGCCTCGTCCCCTTGGGAGACATGCGACTTTCGTAGAGCCCCGTCATGCCATTGTCGCGTTCCGAAAACGCGCCTTCCGTGTTAAAGGCCCACCGCAGTCAAGCCCCTTCGGTTCGACGCTGCCCTGTCGCGTCGCCGGAATCAGCGGCGGCACAAGAGAAGTTCAAGGGGAAACGCCCCAGCAAGGAGAGACCTGAAGATGAAGCGTCGTGATTTTCTGAAAGTGTCGGCAGCAGGCGCGGCGGCGACCGCAGTGGCCTCGCCGGCGATCGCGCAGTCCTCGCCCGAGGTGAAGTGGCGCCTGACTTCGAGCTTCCCGAAGTCGCTCGATACCATCTATGGCGGTGCCGAGCAGGTGGCGAAGTACGTCGCCGAGATGACCGACAACAAATTCCAGATTCAGGTGTTCGCCGCCGGTGAGCTCGTTCCCGGCCTGCAGGCGCTCGATGCGACCACGAACGGCACGGTCGATATGTGCCACACGGTGTCCTACTACTACGTCGGCAAGGACCCGACCTTCGCGATCTTCGCCTCGGTGCCGTTCGGCCTCAATGCGCGCCAGCAGAATTCCTGGCTGTTCCAGGGCGGCGGCAACGAGCTCGCCAACGAGTTCTTCAAGAAGTCGAACGTGATCGGTTTCCCCTGCGGCAACACCGGCACGCAGATGGGCGGCTGGTTCCGCAAGGAGATCAAGACCGTTGCCGACCTCTCCGGCCTCAAGATGCGCATCGGCGGCATCGCCGGCCAGGTGCTCCAGAAGGTCGGCGTGGTGCCGCAGCAGCTCGCCGGCGGCGACATCTATCCCGCGCTGGAGAAAGGCACCATCGACGCCGCCGAGTGGGTCGGCCCCTACGATGACGAGAAGCTCGGCTTCGCCAAGGTCGCCAAGTACTACTACTATCCGGGCTTCTGGGAGGGCGGTCCCACCGTCCACGCCTTCGCCAACCTGGAGAAGTTCAACGCGCTGCCGAAGAACTACCAGGCCATCCTCGCCAACGCGACCACCCATGCCAATACCTGGATGGCGGCACGCTACGACATGCAGAATCCGGCGGCGCTGAAGCGCCTGGTTGCCGGCGGCACCCAGCTTCGTCCCTTCACCAACGAGGTGCTGGAAGCCTGCCTCAAGGCGACCAACGAGCTCTGGGCCGAGGTCTCGGCCAAGAACGCCGACTTCAAGAAGGTGATTGATGCCATGCAGGCCTACCGCTCCGACGAATATCTGTGGTGGCAGGTTGCCGAATATACCTACGACAGCTTCATGATCCGCTCGCGCACGCGCGGCTGATCGCCTAGACCCAAAGTCGCAAGACCGCAGAGCCCGGCCTCCAGGAGGCCGGGCTTTTTCTTTGCCCCGGTGCGATCGGGGGATGGCATTGCGTCCCGGCTTGCGTCATGCTGGCCCCAAGCCTCGGCAAGAAGGCCCACAATCGCAAACCATCAGGGCAGGAAATCATGAAGAGAAGAGACTTCATCAAGGTCACCGGACTTGGCGCGGCCGGCGCCGCCACGCTCGCGGCTCCCGCGATCGCGCAGTCGATGCCGGAGATCAAATGGCGTATGCCGACGAGCTGGCCGAAGTCGCTCGACACGCTGTTTGGCGGGGCCGAGATGATGTGCAAGATGGTCGCTGAGGCGACCGACAACAAATTCCAGATCCAGATCTTCGCCGCCGGCGAGATCGTTCCGGGCCTCCAGGTGCTCGACGCCGTGCAGAACGGCACCTGCGAAATCGGTCACACCGCGTCCTACTATTATTTCGGCAAGGATCCGACCTTCACCTTCGGTTCGGCCGTGCCGTTCGGCCCCAACATGCGCATCAACCAGGCCTGGTACATGCTGGGCGGCGGTCGCGACGTGCTCAACGAATTCTACAAGAGCTACAACGTCGTCTCGCTGCTCGCGGGCAACACCGGTTGCCAGATGGGCGGCTGGTTCAGGAAAGAGGTCAATACGCCCGACGACCTCAAGGGCATGAAATTCCGCGTCGGCGGCTTCGCCGGCCGCGTGCTCCAGAAGCTCGGCGTGGTGCCGCAGCAGCTCGCCGGCGGCGACATTTATCCGGCGCTGGAGAAGGGCACCATCGACGCCGCCGAATGGGTCGGCCCCTATGACGACGAGAAGCTCGGCTTCTACAAGATCGCGCCGCACTACTACTATCCCGGCTGGTGGGAAGGCGGGCCGATGCTGATGGCCTTCGTCAACCTCGACAAGTGGAACGCGCTGCCGAAATATTACCAGAGCGTGCTGGAGCAGGCCGGCCACTATGCCAACAACTACATGATGGCGCGCTACGACAATGCCAATCCGCTGGCGCTGAAGAAGCTGCTCGCCGGCGGCACCAAGCTGCACCCGTTCTCGCCGTCGATCATGGACGCCTGCCACAAGGCTGCCAAGGAGCTGCACGCCGAAGTCGCCGCAAGCAACCCGAACTTCAAGAAGGTGCACGACTCGCTCGCCAAGTTCACGAGCGACAGCTACTCCTGGTTCCAGGTCGCCGAGGTCGGCTACGACATCTTCATGGCGCGCCGCTCGCAGAGCTGATTGCGTCATCTCTCGCAGGCAGCGCCCCGGTGTGAAAGCTCCGGGGCGCTGCCATGTTTGGAGGGCCCAGACTTGAAAACTGAAAAACAACCCCATGCACAGTAGCCAAGGGATTGATAAGTCATCGGAAAAAATTGGCGATCCAAGCGGTCTTCGCCGAGGCGGAACGGTGCTGAGCTTCGATCCAGACGACGTTCAGAGAGCGCTGCGCAGGGCATGGTCGTCGTCCACCGCCAGCCAATGGACGGCGAGCAATCCGGCGGCAGGGCAATGCAATGTCACCGCGCTCCTCATTCAGGAGCTCTTCGGCGGCGATTTGCTCAAGACCCCTCTGCCGGCGGGCGACCACTTTTACAACCGGATCGAGGGCCGGAGGTACGACTTCACGGCGTGTCAGTTTGATCAACCGATCGCATACAAGGACGAGCTGACGAATAGGGCCGATGCAGAGTCAGGCGCGACGAACGATCAGCTGACTGAGCTCAGAGCGGCATTTGGCAGGCACCGGACCGCACCAGGCTAGCTGTGGCAGCCACGCTCTGTGTCGTCAGCTCGTTGCGCCGGTTTCCGAGCATGGCAAACTCTCAGCGAACAACGCCAGCCACGTCGTCCGTGCTCGGAATGAGCCAATCGAGCCCCAGTAGTCCGGCTTCGATGATCACGAACGCGATAATGCCGCCGAGCCAGCCGAAAAAGACGATCGAGAAGGTGCCGAGCAAGATCGCGCAAAAGACGTCGGCAAGCACCTTGCAGATGCGGAGGTCTCGGTTCTCTCCGGTTGGAAAATAAGGCATCGGGCTTCTCCAGCGCAGCTCTGACCTTGAACTTAGCCCCAGCTCGAGGCGACGTCTACTCGGCCAGAAGAGTGGCGTCGCCAGGGAGCGACTTGGGTTCATTGCGGCGCAAGCTTCTCCGGTCAGTCTTTGGGCTGGCCGAAATCGAGTGGCGGCGGCAGCTCGATGTTCGGGATCTCGATCTTGATCTTGTCCAGATCCACCTTCGCGGGCGCGTCCAGCAGTCCAGTCACGGTTATCGGGAATGCGATGACAACAGCAACCATGATCGCCTGCAGGCCGATCCAAGGTATCGCGCCCCAGTAGATGTCTGAACTCTTGACCTCCTTCGGCGCCACACCGCGCAAGTAGAACAAGGCGAAGCCAAAGGGGGGATGCAGGAAGGAGGTCTGCATGTTGACGCAAAGCATGATACCGAACCAGATCAAGGCGGCATCTGCCCCGACGACAGAGGTGAGCAGCTTGAGCGCGATCGGCGCGATCATGGGGATGATGATGAAGGCGATCTCGAAGAAGTCGAGGAAGAAGGCGATGAAGAAGATGAACAGATTGATGAAGATCAGGAAGCCCCAAACGCCGCCCGGCAGCGATGTGAGCATGTGCTCCAGCCAGACACCGCCGTTGCACCCGAGGAAGACGATCGAGAAGCAAGTCGACCCGATCAGGATGAAAGTCACCATGCAGGTGATGCGCATGGTGGTCTCATAGCCCTGCTTGACCAAAGTGCGCAGGTCCGGAATCCGGATCGCCTCGATGCAGACCCAGGCGACTGCAAGATACGCAATCGCGAATGCGACCTTGAACGGCAGATTCGGCGTGAAGTAGATGCCGATGATGGTGCCAACGCCGGCGGCGGCGACACCGACGAGCAACACCTTGTGACCGGCCGAGCTGAAATCCTTGTGATGGATGACGGCGAGGACGATCGCGCCGACGGCGCCCATTGCGCCCGCTTCAGTCGGCGTGGCGAGGCCGAGCATCATCGTGCCGAGCACCACGAAGATCAGAACGGCAGACGGAATGATGCCCAGAAGGCATTTGCGCCAGAGCGCCCAGCCCTTGAGCGTCCTCGCTTCCTTGGGCACCGCCGGGACATGGTCCGGCTTGAAGATGCTCAGGAAGAAGGTGTAGCCCGCGAACAACGCGATCTGGAGGATCGATGGTCCCCAGGCGCCCAGATACATGTCGCCCACCGACTTGCCGAGCTGGTCGGCGAGCACGATCAGAACCAGCGAAGGCGGGACCAGTTGGGTTATGGTGCCGGAGGCTGCGAGCACGCCCGTAATGTAGCGTATATTGTAGCCGTAGCGGATCATGACCGGCATCGAGATCAGCGCCATCGCAATGACCTGCGCAGCCACGGTGCCCGTGATCGCACCAAGGATGAAGCCGACGATGATCACGGAATAGCCAAGACCGCCGCGAACGGGGCCGAACAATTGCCCCATCGAGTCCAGCATGTCCTCTGCGAGGCCGCATCGTTCGAGGATCGCGCCCATGAACGTGAAGAACGGGATTGCCAGCAGCAGCTCGTTGGCCAGGACGCTGCCGTAGATGCGCTCCGGGATGGCCTGGAGGAAGCTGAACCCGAAGAAACCTTCGTGGATCGCGAGAAATCCGAACGAAAGCCCGAGAGCGGCGAGCGTGAAGGCGACGGGAAAGCCGATCAACATCGCCAGGACAAGCCCGCCGAACATCAGCGGGGGCATCATCTCGATCGTGATCATTGGGTCGGCCGCTCGTATTTTGCATCGATGGTGACTTCGCCGCGCAAGGCCGCTGCTCGCTTGATGACTTCCGAGACGCCTTGCAACGCCACCATGAAGAAGCCTGCCGGCAGGACAAACTTGATCGGCCAACGCAGGAGGCCGCCGGCATTGTTGGACATTTCACCGATGATGAACGAGTTGTAGAACATCGCCCATGACAGGTAGCTGAGGAGCAGGCAGGCCGGGACGAGGAAGATCAACGTCCCGATCAGGTCCAGCCACAATTGGCCGCGTTCGGAAAGCATGAGGTACAGAATTTCGACACGCACGTGCTCGTTGCGCTTGAAGGTGTAGGACGCGCCGAACATCACGACGACGGCGAACATATACCACTGGGTTTCGAGCCAGCTGTTGGAGCTGTAGCTGAAGGCGTAGCGGATCATCGCATTTACAGCGCTGACCAGACAGGCCGCGAGCACCAAAACGTTGCAGACGTTCCCGACCTTTTCGTTCAGCCAGTCGATAGCTGTACTTATCGCCAACAATGGGCGCATCGATATCTTTCCCCGCTCGCTGAGTGCTGAGCTCAATCGAGCAGGCCATGGTGCTGCATCAGCAGCCCTTCACGTCTGCGTCGGAGCTAGTTCACCCCCTGATGCTTCCGCCCGCTCTTGTGGTCGGCTATCGGCGAGACATGTGAGTAGCCCAGCCGTGCATGAAGCAGGGCACCTTTACCTTCGGCAATTTTCTGGTCAACAGAAAAATGGACAGATTGCCGCAGCACTGTGAAAATAGATCTCCGGCTGGTCTGACGATCGTGACCGAGCAGATGCTGAGATCGCCGTGCGCGTGCCGAGGTCCGTCTAACCTTCCACGTCGTACTGCTTGCAGAGGTGATCGCCGATCTGGACAAGCATGGCCACGCATTCGGGGTAACCGGGCTGATCCGAGGTGGCCTGATCCGCGCTGGCTCGAAACTCCCAGGACCTGCCATCGCGGAGGATCGAGATGGTCATTCCGTCGGGACAATCGGCATGAACCTTCAATTCAGCCCTCGCCATGGCGATGAGTTCGCTTTCCGTCTTCACAGGTCTGCTCATCACGCCTAACCTTTCGCCGCGGGCGCTCGATTGATGTCCAGTGCGCAAGCTTACACGAAGCTGACGGCATGAAAAGGCGGGCAGGACCTATCTTTGCGCTGGTTGAAGCCGCGCAAATGATGGAAGACAGCGACGATGCGGCGCGAGCCGTGTGGTGATACCGAAGCATCCGGCGGACATGTCATGCGCCTTCTGATCGTCGAGGACAATGCCGAGTTGTCGCGGCTCGTCGCGGGCGGGCTGGCCGCGGCCGGCTATGAGAGCGACATCGTCGGCAGCGTCGCCGAGGCGCGCGAGGCGGTGAGCAGCGTCAGCTATGCCGCGATGATCCTCGACCTCGGGCTGCCCGACGGCGACGGCCTGTCGCTGTTGCGCGAGCTGCGCGCCAGGATGGAGCCGCTCCCCGTGCTGGTGCTCACCGCACGCGGCGGCTTGCAGGACCGCGTCGGCGGCCTGCGCAGCGGCGCCGACGATTATCTCGCCAAGCCATTCGCAATGGAGGAGCTGGTGGCGCGGCTGGAGGCGATCCTGCGCCGGCCCGGCCAGCTGCTCGGCCGCTCGCTCAGTCTCGCCAACCTGGTCTACGACACCGAGAGCCGCCAGATCTTCGTCGACGACCAGCCGCGGATCATCTCCGCGCGCGAGACCTCGGTGCTCGAGATCCTGCTGCGCCGGCAGGGGCGAGTGGTGCCGAAGAAGAACGTCGAGGACCATATCTTCGGGCTGGACGGCGAGGTCGCCTCCAACGCCGTCGAGGTTTATGTCTCGCGGCTGCGCAAGCAGCTCGCCGAACACGGCGCCAAGGTCGTGATCCACACCATCCGCGGCGTCGGCTATCTCATGGACGCGGAGAAATAGCGTGGCCGAGACCGGGTCCCGTGCCAGGTCCAGTGCGACGTCCTATGGCGGGTCGCCGACGTTCAAATCGCTGATCTGGCGCATCGTGTTCCTGCACATCCTGGCGGTCGCGGTGGCCGCGCTCTTCCTGCCGCTGGTGCTGTTCTGGCTGCTCAATTCCGAGATCGGCCAGCTGCATCGCGATGCCATGCGCGCGCAGGCCGAAGTGCTGGCGGAGCGCATCGTCGCGCAGCCGGGCGGCCTGTTGACGTTCAATCTGCCCGACAGCCTCAAGGGCCTCTATTCGGAAGCGTATGGCCGCTATCAGTACGACATTCGCGATGCCGACGGCCATTTGCTGTTCTCCTCGCACCGGCGCGCTGCTGCCGCCGCACCGCGCGCGTCGGAGAGCATTTCCGGCGCGGCGGTCACCCGGGAGATCGACGGCAAGACAGTGCGGGTCCAGGTCGCCGAGGATCTTGCGCACCGCGACGTCATCATCGACGACATCGTCTCGAACTTCTTCCGGCGCGTCGGTTGGATCACGATTCCGATCCTCCTGGTCCTGCTCGCCACCGACATCATCATCTTTCGCCGTGCGATCGCGCCGCTGTGGAGGGCCTCCGAGAAGGCCGCCAATATCGGCCCGGCGCGCACCGACATCCGCCTGCCGACGGAGCAGATTCCGCGCGAGATCCTGCCGCTCGTCACCGCCGTCAACCAGGCGCTCGACCGGCTCGAGGGCGGCTTTCGGGTGCAGCGGCAGTTCACGGCGGACGCCGCGCATCAGTTGCGCACGCCGCTTGCGATCCTGCGCACGCGGATCGAGACGCTCGACGATCGCGCGGCGCGGCAGGCGCTGCATGCCGACATCGAAACCATGAGCCGCCTCGTTGCCCAGCTGCTGGAGATCGCCGAGCTCGACACATTGGTGCTCGATCCCAAGGAGACTGCGGATTTGCGCGCCGTCTGCGCCGAGGTCGTCGGCTCGATCGCCCCGTTCGCGATCGCGCAGCACAAGGACATCGCGCTGAAGGGCACCGATGCGCCGGTCCTGATCCACGGCAATGCGGAGAAGTTGCAGCGCGCGATCTTCAACCTCGCCGAAAACGCCATCAAGTTCACGGCCAAGGACACCTGCGTCGAGGTCGAGGTGGGCGACGACGGTTCGGTCCGCGTGCGTGACCACGGACCGGGCATCGCGGAGGCCGAGCGCGAGCTGATCTTCCAGCGCTTCTGGCGCGCCGACCGCCGCCGCAGCGACGGCGCGGGCCTCGGACTCTCGATCGTGCGCGCGGTGGCGGACGATCACGCCGCTACGGTTGCGGTGGAGAATCTTCCCGGCGGCGGAGCCGAGTTCACGCTGCGGTTTCGGCTGGCGGATGCGGCAAAGGCTGTTGAGAACAACTGGTGCGGCAGTGACGCTGCACCCTCTCCCCCTGTGAAAGAGGGTGGCGCGCCGCGTTAGCGGCCTCTCCGCGAGTCCCACTCTCAATTGACGCGTGGAGAGAACCCCTCATCCGGCGCTTCGCTCCACCTTCTCCCGCAAGGGGAGAAGGAAGAAGGCTCGTCCCGCTACTTCTGCGGCGGACCGAGATCCAGCGGCGGCAGCTCGATCTGCGGCACCTCGATCTTGATGGTATTGGGATCGATGGTTGACTGCACACCCTTGTAGTGCATCACCATCGCGGGGAAGGCGATGACCAAACCGACCATGATCAGCTGGATGACCACGAAAGGCACCGCGCCCCAATAGATCTGGCCCGTGGTGACGGGGTCCATCCGCTTGCCGGTGATGCGATCGGTGTATCGCTCCTTCGGCGCGACCGAGCGGAGATAGAACAGCGCGAAGCCGAACGGCGGATGCATGAACGAGGTCTGCATGTTGACGCCGAGAATGACGCCGAACCAGATCAGGTCGATGCCGAGATGCTCGGCGGCAGGCCCGAGCAGCGGGATCACGATGAAGGCCAGCTCGAAGAAGTCGAGGAAGAAGGCCAGCACGAACACGAGGGCGTTGACGAAGATCAGGAAGCCGATCTGGCCGCCGGGCAATGAGGTGAGCAGGTGCTCGACCCAGACGTGGCCGTTGACGCCATAGAAGGTCAGCGAGAAGATGCGGGCGCCGACCAGGATGAACACGACGAAAGCCGACAGCTTGGCCGTCGATTCCGTGGCTTGCCGGATCAGGTCCCAGCTGAGCCGGCGCTTCACGGCGCCCAGGATGAGGGCGCCGGCCGCGCCCATCGCGCCGCCTTCGGTCGGGGTTGCGATACCGATGAAGATGGTGCCCAGCACGAGGAAGATCAGGAACAGCGGCGGCACCATGACGAAGGTGGTCTGCTGCGCCATCTTGGACAGGAAACGGAAGCCGGTCAGCCTGTCGACGACCCAATTCACCACGGCGACCGCGAACGCGAAGACGATGCCGTAGAACATGCTGAGCACGACGTAATCGGCGCCATGCGTGCTCGAATTGCGCATCATGAACCATCCGAACACGCAGCTCGCGATGAACAGCATACCGAGCGAGACCAGGCCGCGGTCGCCATTGTCTTCGCGGAAACCGATGGCGTCCTTCGGCAGGCCGGGTGCTGCCGCGGGGAAGATCATGCTGACGAGGAAGGCGTAGAGGGCGTAGAGACCTGCGAGCACGAGGCCGGGGATGAAGGCGCCCTCGTACATGTCGCCGACGGACTTGCCGAGCTGGTCGGCCATCACGATCAGAACCAGCGAGGGCGGAATGATCTGGGCGAGCGTGCCGGAGGCAGCGATGACGCCGGCTGCCACGCGGCGGTCATAGCCGTAGCGCAGCATGATCGGCAGCGAGATCAGGCCCATCGAGATCACGGAAGCCGCCACCACGCCCGTGGTCGCGGCGAGCAGCGCGCCGACGAAGATCACGGCATAGGCGAGGCCGCCGCGGACGGTGCCGAACAATTGGCCGATGGTGTCGAGCAGGTCCTCGGCCATGCCCGACCGCTCCAGCACCAGTCCCATGAAGGTGAAGAACGGAATGGCGAGCAGCGTGTCGTTGTTCATCACGCCGTAGACGCGCTCCGGGAGGGCCTGGAGGAAGTCGGGGTGGAACTGGCCGAGTTCGACGCCGATCACGGCATAGAACAGGCCGACGGCGCCGAGCGAGAATGCCGCGGGATAGCCAAGCAGCAGCATGACGACCAGCGACACGAACATGATGGGCGCCATATTGGCGATGATGAATGCGGTCATGAAATCCCCCTACACCGTCGCCAACGGCTATTTCTTTTCGATCGCTTCGACGAGATGCTCGACTTCCGCCTCCAGCGCCGACACCTGGGATTCATGCGGGTCCGGGATCAATCCGCGCATCACCGCAATCCGCTTGATCAGCTCGGAGATGCCTTGAACGAGCAGGAACGCGAATGCGATCATGATCAGGGATTTGGCCGGCCATTGCGGCAGTCCGCCGGCGTTGCCGGATTGCTCGTTGATCTGGAAGGAGCGCAGGAAGAACGGCACCCCCGTGATGATCATCACGATGCAGATCGGAAACAGGAAGAATACGTGGCCGACGACGTCGATGATGTTGCGGGCCTTCTTCGGCAGCGTGTTGTTCACGATGTCGATGCGGATGTGCTCGTTGTCGAGCAGGGTCCAGGGCGCACAGAGCAGGAAGACGATGCTGAACAGCACCCATTGCAGCTCGAGCCATGAATTCGAGGAGGTGTCGAACGTCTTGCGGATGATGGCGTTGACCGCTGAGATGATCACGGCGAGCACGATCAGCCACGCCACGCGCTTGCCTGTCCAGCGCGTGAACGCGTCAATCCTGCTGCTCAGCTTAAGGAGCGCTTGCAACGATAGGTCCTCCCCCGATTGTGCCCCGGCCGTCTTGACTGCGCCGAGATGGCGCGTGGCTTATCTCGCCGTGCAGGCATGAGGCCGCCGCACCAAACCAGCGGGCGTGCCGCCAGTCAATCGGAAGTTTGTTGATAGTTAAGGGGAATAAGCCCGTAGTCCGCCGGTGTCAGCCGCCGGTGACGCTCATGTGCCTGCTGACGCTCGGACGGTCGTGGCGGCGATCGATGATGAAATCGTGACCCTTGGGCTTCAGGCCGATGGCGCGGTCGATCGCATCCGCAAGCAGCACGTCGTCATCGGATGCACGCAGAGGTTTGCGCAGATCCGAGGCGTCCTCGTGGCCGAGGCAGGTGTGCAGCGTTCCGGTGCAGGTGATGCGAACCCGGTTGCAGGATTCGCAGAAATTGTGCGTCATCGGCGTGATGAAGCCGAGCTTGCCGCCGGTTTCGGCGACGCTGACATAGCGGGCCGGACCTCCGGTGCTCTCGGCGAGGTCGGTCAGCGTGAATTGCTGGGCAAGGCGCGCACGCACCAGCGACAGCGGCAGATATTGGTCGATGCGGCCCGAGCCGATCTCGCCCATCGGCATGACCTCGATCAGCGTCAGGCCCATGCCCTTGCCGTGAGTCCAGCGCATCAGCTCGGGAAGCTCGTCCTCGTTGAGGTTCTTCAGCGCCACCGCGTTGATCTTGACGGCAAGGCCCGCGGCGCGCGCGGCCTCGATGCCTTCCAGCACCTTGTCGATCTCGCCCCAGCGCGTGATCTCGCGAAACTTCTTGGGGTCGAGCGTGTCGAGCGAGACGTTGATGCGGCGAACGCCGCAATCGGCGAGCTCGCTCGCATGTTTCGCCAGCTGGGTGCCGTTGGTGGTCAGCGTCAGCTCGTTCAGGGCGCCGCTCGACAGATGCCGCGACAGCGAGCGCACCAGCGTCATCACGTTGCGCCGGACCAGCGGCTCGCCTCCGGTGAGGCGCAGCTTTTTGACACCCTTGGCGATGAAGGCCGAGCAGAGCCGGTCGAGCTCCTCCAGCGTCAACAGGTTCGCCTTGGGCAGGAACGTCATGTCTTCCGACATGCAGTAGAAGCAGCGCAGGTCGCAGCGGTCGGTCACGGACACGCGCAAATAGCTGATGGTCCGCCCGAACGGATCGGTCATCGGGGTCGACAGCGCGGCGGATCCGTTCATGCGAGAGGCCTTGTCACTGATGGCGACGGGCGCACCTCGGCTTCAAGCGGTGGCTTCAAGCGGTGCTCGGGACGCAATCTAAGCACCGGACGCGGCGAGGACAATCGGGTGGTATACTTAGCTCAGCGCCGGCCGGCGTTCGGATCGGGGAACGGCGAGGCCGCAGCCGGAGCAGCCTGAGCTGGTGCCGCAGCAGGCGCCGCTGCGGCCGGTTTCGGTTTCCTCGGCCGGTGCGGCTTGCGGACCGGTTTGGGCGGCGTTGCGGGCTGCAGTTCCGCAAACACTGGATTCGGGTCCGTGGTCACCGAGGCCGGGGTGGTGAAATCCCCAGGATTCTTGATCAGGTTCACCGGGACGGTTGCCGGCTGGTACTTCGGCAGCGCGAAAGCGACCGTGAAGGGGACATCGGGAGCTGGAACCGAGACAGAGCAGGGGGTCTTGCAGCCGGGGCCGAGCGAGGTCGTGGCGTCCGCACCCGGGGGATTGGATTCGAGCCGGACCTGGACCGTTGGCGGGGTCGATTTGAAGACGTCCCAGGACATCGAGGAGCAGCCGCCAAGGCTGGCCGCTCCCAACAGGCCCGCTCCCGCTAACGCAGCCGCGATGACACGACGCATGATCCATCCACTTCAACTGCGACGAACCGCCACACAAGACCCGCACCGACCTTAGGAGTGTCGTTTGAGGCAGGCAACCGGCGGGCGGCGCATAGTCAACGAATGGTTAATGCGGGGGCGCGTGAGAATAAACCAGCTATTTCATGAGGTTGACGGCGTTATGCGGTCATCAGGCTGCTGGCGGCAGCCGGCAGGTCGCGCATGTGATGGATCAGCCGGTCAGGCTTTAGCTCGGCAATCGGCACGTCCGTGTAGCCGAAGCTGACCCCGATCACCGGCACCCCGGCCCGCCGGGCTACCCCGACATCGGTTCCGGCATCGCCGACCATGATGCTGGCTTTGACCGCGCCGCCGGCCCGCGCCACCGTTTCCCGGAAGATGGTCGGATCGGGCTTCTGGACGCCAAAAGTGTCGGCGCCGCAGATCGCCGCGAAGCGGCGGCTGAGGTCGAGCTGGTCCAGCAGCCGCTTGGAGAGCCATTCCAGCTTGTTGGTGCAGACCGCGAGGCGGTGGCCTTGAGCCGAGAACTGGTCGAGCGCGGCTTCGAGCCCGTCGAAGGGGCGGGATTCGACCGCGATATGATCGGCATAATAGGCGATGAAATCCGCGGTCATCCGGTCCATGTCGGCGGGCGTGACGGTGCGGCCCTCCGCCTCCAGCCCGCGCTCGATCAGCTTGCGGGCGCCGGCGCCGATCATGTTGCGGGCCGAGGCCATCGGCACCGGCGGCAGCCCTTCGCGGTCGAGCACGTAGTTCAGCGCGGTGATCAGGTCGGGCGCCGTATCCACGAGCGTGCCGTCGAGATCGAAGACGATGGTGTGTGGGGAGGTCATGATCCAAGCGCTACCGGTCCGGTCGCGTCCACGCAAGGGGCGGGCCCATAAGATCACCTTATAGGCCTGTTCCCGCGCGGAAAACGAGGCTACATAAGCCGCCGAAAACGGTCGCTGTCGGCGGCTCACGAATTCAGAGGCGGGCGCAACGTGAACATGGACCAGTTGAAGCGACAGGCTGCCGCCCGCGCGCTCGAGGAGGTGCGGGACGGCATGCAGCTCGGGCTCGGCACCGGCTCGACCGCCAAGCATTTCGTCGAGCTGCTCGGCGAGCGCGTCGCCGCCGGGCTGAAGGTGATCGGCGTGCCGACCTCCGAGGCGACGCGCCTGGACGCGACGCGTTGCGGCGTGCCGCTGACCACGCTCGACGAGATCGACCATCTCGACATCACGGTCGACGGCGCCGACGAGATCGATCCCGCGCTCAACCTGATCAAGGGCGGCGGCGGCGCGCTGCTGCGCGAGAAGATCGTGGCGGCGGCCTCGGATCGCATGATCGTGATCGCCGACGACAGCAAATGGGTGCCGACCCTCGGCAAGTTTCCGCTGCCGGTCGAGGTCATCCCGTTCGGCCTCGGTGCGACGCGCCGCGCGATCGAGAAGGCATTCGCCGAATGCGGCGTTTCCGGGCAAATGGCGGTCCGCAAGGGCAAGGACGGCCACGTTTTCGTCACCGACGGCGGCCACTGGATCATCGATGCCCAGCTTGGGCGGATCGAGGATCCTGCCAGCCTCGCCAAGGCGCTGAGCGCGATCCCCGGCGTCGTCGAGCATGGATTGTTCATCGGCTTGGCCAGCTCTGCCGTTCTGGCAGGTGGCGAGGGAATCCGCGTGATTGAACGGCGCAAGCCGAAAGGAGACTAGGAATGAAGAGCTTTTTGAAATTCTTGCCGGCCGCGACGCTCGCTGCGGGCTTGGCCCTCGCGGCCGTCCCGGCCGTGGCGCAGCAGAAGGCGCCCGCGGCGCCGG
The DNA here is from genome assembly GCF_024585125.1 of Bradyrhizobium sp. WBOS08. Lineage (NCBI taxonomy): Bacteria > Pseudomonadati > Pseudomonadota > Alphaproteobacteria > Hyphomicrobiales > Nitrobacteraceae > Bradyrhizobium > Bradyrhizobium sp. WBOS08. Next base: position 5,102,333 of record NZ_CP028988.1, read on the forward strand.
CCCAGTCGAAGGCTTCGCCTGGGGCTATTGCGGCCGCCAAGGAGATCCTGCAGATCAAGAACGCCAGCGGGATGTATGCGGGCGCCGTGCCGGGCCTCGTCGAGAAGACCAAGAATGCGCTGATCCAGCAGAACCTCAACTACCAGAAGGACCTCAACGAGGTCGCCCCGATCGTGGCCCAGCAGCTCAACGGGCGCCAGAACGAGATCGGCGAGGGCATGGCGCAGATCTATGCCAGCGAGTTCACCGAGCAGGAGCTGAAGGATCTCGTCGTCTTCTACAAGTCGCCGCTGGGCAAGAAGCTGCTCGACGCCGAGCCGCGCGCCATCGGGCTCAGCATGAACTTCATCAATTCCTGGGCCCAGACCTTCTCTGAGACCGTGATGGGGGCCTTCCGCGCCGAGATGCGCAAGCGTGGCAAGGAAATCTGACAGATCCTATCTGACAGGGAATTCCTCAAGCGCGTCATCGCGCTTCAGGTTGTTGTTTGAGCATGGTCCTCTCGGAAGACCGCTGCACGCTTTGCGCTGGCACGGCCCTCCGGGATCGGACCATGAATGAGAGGTCGGAGTGGACAATGGCTGAATTCGACGTCGACCTCTTCGTTATCGGCGGTGGCTCGGGCGGCGTGCGTGCCGCCCGCATCGCGGCCGGTCACGGCGCGCGCGTGACGATCGCGGAAGAGTACCGCATGGGCGGGACCTGCGTGATCCGCGGCTGCGTGCCGAAGAAGCTGTTCGTGATCGGCTCGCACTTCCGGCAGGATCTGGAAGATGCCGCCGGTTTCGGCTGGACCGTTCCGCCCGCGAGCTTCGACTGGGCGACGTTGATCGCCAACAAGGACAAGGAGATCGCGCGGCTGGAGGCGGCCTACACGGCCAATGTCGAGAAGTCCGGCGCGCAGATCGTCAAGAGCCGCGCGGTGATCGAGGACAAGCACACCGTCCGTCTGCTCGAGAACGACCGCAAGATCACCGCGAGATACATCCTGATCGCCACCGGCGGCGCGCCCAACCATGGGGCCGCGATCCGCGGCATCGAGCACGTGATCTCCTCCAACGAGGCGTTCCATCTGAAGAAGCTGCCGAAGCGGATCGTGATCCAGGGCGGCGGCTATATCGCGCTGGAATTCGCCGGCATCTTCGCCGGCTTCGGCTCCGACGTCACCGTGGTCTATCGCGGCGACAACATCCTTCGCGGTTTCGACGAGGACGTCCGCGCCCATGTCCGGGCCGAGATGGAGAAGCAGGGCATCACCATCCTAACCGGCTGCACGGTGGCGAAGGTGGATCGCCACGGCGAGGAGTTCACCACGCATCTGTCGAACGGATCGAGCCTCGCCTCCGACCAGGTGATGTTCGCGATCGGCCGCCATCCGGCGGTGGCCAATCTCGGGCTGGAGAAGGCCGGTGTCGCCATCAATCCCGCCAACGGCGGCATCGCGGTCGACCCTTTCTCGAAGAGCTCGGTCGACAGCATCTACGCGATCGGCGACGTCACCCATCGCTTCAACCTGACGCCGGTCGCGATCCGCGAGGGCCATGCCTTCGCCGATACCGTGTTCGGCAAGCGCGAGGTGAGGGTCGATCACGCCAATATCCCGACCGCCGTGTTCTCGCAGCCGGAGGTCGGGACGGTGGGGCTGACCGAGACCGAGGCGCGCGCGCAATTCAGCCACGTCGACATCTACAAGACGACGTTCCGCCCGATCAAGGCGACGATGTCGGGCCGCGACACCCGCGTGCTGATGAAGCTCGTGGTCGACGGTGCGACCGATCGCGTGCTCGGCTGCCATATCGTTGGCGATGCCGCCGCCGAGATCACGCAAGCCGTCGCGATCGCCGTGAAGATGAAGGCGACCAAGGCCGATTTCGACGCCACGATCGCGCTGCATCCGACCGCGGCCGAGGAGCTCGTCACCATGCGCACGCCGACCGCGCGGCACGTGCGCCCGGCGGCGGAGTAGGGCCCGATTAGTGATCTGGCGAGGCGGCTGCTCGGAGTTCACCTCTCCCCAGCGGGGAGAGGTCGGATTGCGGAGCAATCCGCGTGAGGGGGCGCCGGCAACCAGTAACATCGCAACCCCTCACCCGGATTGCATCTTGCGATGCAATCCGACCTCTCCCTACGGGAGAGGTGGACCAGCGGCTTCCGTCGACTTGACCAAGCCGCACCCACTCAGCCGTACAGATACCCGACCGGCTTGCCTTCGGTCCGCAGCGGACGGATATCACTGTGGGTGATGATCTGACCGGCAAGGCCGTCGATCTCGTCACGCTGCGCAGGCGTCCAGCTGCGCAGCTCGTTCATGCCCTTGAGCAGGCCGAGGCGGAGCAACTGGGTATTTTCGCCGAGGCCGACGAGACTGATCGAATCCTTACCCGCCGTCACGACGTCGCCGGCGGCAAGCTCGAAGGTCTCGCCGGCTCTCTTCCTGAATTCGGCTAAGCCGCGAATGACGCGGTAGATCACGACCTCGCCCTTGGCAAAGCAGGTCGCATCGGCGGCGATCGACGTGCTCTTCGGCAGCAGCGACTGGCCGCGCGGATCGGTTGCGATGATGTGGCCGGTGACGAGACGGCCACTCGGGCCTTCGATGCCGATATCGCGCAGATAAACCGGCATGGCCGATTTGACGGAGCCATCGGTGAGCGGCTTGAACAGCGCATCCAGCGCCAGCGGATCCTGCAGCCAGAAGCCGGCATCGGCCGGCCGGTCGTGCAGCTTGTGGCTCCAGGCCACGCGCGGCGTCTCGGCCTCGTTGATCTGGTCCGGACCCACGATGGTCGGGTTCGGAAAGGTGGTGGGATCGGTGATGAAGGCTTCGAGGAACTTGCCCGAATAGCCCATCGAGATCGGGTCGGGCACCACTGTCTGGGGCGTCTTCAGGCTCTCGTCGGTCGACAGACCCGACCAGGTGTAGAACAGCTGGCGGTGCACGATCGCGCTCTGCAGCATCACCGCGCCGGGGCCGACATTATAGAAACGCCCGTCATAGTCGAAGGTGAAAGCGCCCGAGGTGACCAGCACGAGCTGAAAGCCGCCGGGCGGAAGATGCAGATGGAAATCGGTGGGACCGGTGTCGGGACGGTAGATCGGCAGATTGGTCGCGACTTCGTGCAGCAGGAAGGTTTCGTTGTTGGCGTGAAAGCCTTCGTTGGCGCGATTGTAGAGCGTTTGCGGACGATACGTCGCCTCGAACTTCGCATTCCGGTCGCGATCGATTGCGACGAAGTCCTGCATGTTGAGGCGAAGCGGCGCGCCGTTCGGATGAGTCAGGCCGATCGTCTTGAGATCGCCCGCAGCATGCACATTCATGACGTTCTCCGCTCTGCGCCGTTGCTTCGCTCGCAACGTCATTGCGAATTTTGGGCCAGTCGGTTGACGAAGCGTCAAGCGAGCCCGGCGCGGCGATGCAGGCGTGCCTGTGCAGAAGAAAATTCGATGGTTGCACGGGACGTTAGATCGATGGCTGGGTCTGATCGTCAGGCGCCGGTGCGAGGGGGCGCGTGCTTCTGGGGCGCGACGGCGCTGTCTAATTTGTCAGCAAGCTTCGCCAGTGCGTGCAGCGCGTCGGGGAAAGCGCGTGCGCTGCGGGCCTTGAGATGGGGGTCTTGGGATGAGCGAAATCGTCGGATCTAGGCCTCGCGGCGATTGACAGATTGTTCATGTTTTGTTCTTATGCTGTCTCCGAGATGGAGGCGGCCATGGACAACCGTATCAGCGAAATTCGCAGAACCATCAGGGCGCTTCGCGTCAGCATGCGCGAAGCCGAGGCGATCATGCATGAGCAGATCAACCGCGACGAGGATTGCAGCTTCGTGGCGCAGGAAGTCATCAAGATGCGCGCTGTCATGAGCCTGCTCGCGAAAGAGCGGATCGCGCTCGGCGATCACGAGCCGATCCTCGTGAACAATTTCTTCATCCCGCGGCGCCGGCCGGCGCGAAAGCCGGTCGCGGCGCTTTCACCCGCCGCCGAATCCGCGTTCCGTCCGCGCCTGGTAGCGCGGGCCTGACGCGGAGGGCGCCTCAATCGAAGGCGCGGGGCGCGGCCCGATCCGGCTTGCCGGCCGGGCTGTCCGCCCACTTTGCCATCTCCATGGTCCGCGCATCGACGCCCTCGCACCACAAGCAGCTCGGCCGCGCGCGGTCGTTCTCGGACAGGATCGGAACCAGGCTGTGGCCGCAACCGGTGCACCAGGTGATGTCAGTCATTCATTCCCCCACGGCCTGCCAAATTCAGAAATGACGTTCTCGTTCGCAAAGCTTGCGCAGGCGCTATGACGGCGCAGGAGCGCTGCGTTGGACAGGCGCGCTCGTTCCGGACAGGGTAGACGTAGCAATCCATCGTGACACGGCTGTGATGTCGTCGCCGTTGTCGCGATAGGCGCGAAGCTGGAATTCGGCCGAGCTGCCGCGGTCGACGATAACGCGGCAATGCTCGATCTCGGCGGTGCACCCGAGCAGGTCGGCGTCCTCGGCGGTGGCGTCGATGATCCGGGAGAGCATCTCCGAAATCGTGACCGGTCCTTCCCGGGAGGCGAAGATGCAATCGGTCCCGTAGCGCTGGGCGCGCCATTTGTTCTCCACCGCGATGGCGCGGTCGACCGCCGTGACCTCCTTCGACAAATGAGGCCGCAGATAGAGGTGACGCGTCAGGCAGCGATAGAGCGAGGCGATGGCAACGGCATCGTCAACGAAGGTGCAGGTGTCGGGCGCACGCAGCTCGAGCGTCGGGTGCCGCATCGAAGGACGCATCGCCCACCAGATGTGGCTCTCGTCGGGGATGACGCCGGAGCGCTGCAAGGCGCCGACATATTCGTCGTAGTCCCGCCGGCTCTCGAACAATTCGGGCAGGCCGGTGCGCGGCAGCTCGGAATAGGCGGCGAGCCGGTAGCCCTTCAGCCCGGTCTTGTGCGACGCCCAGAACGGCGAGGATGCCGACAGCGCGATGAACAGCGGCAGGTGCGGCAGCATCGCCCGCATCACCGCCATGCGCTTCTCGGGATCCGGCAGCTGAACATGCACATGCATGCCGCACATCATGTTGCGATGGCCGATGCTGCGTAGATCCTCGATCATCTCCTCATAGCGCGGTTTCGGGCTCGGCTGCGACATGCGCCACACCGCCGTCGGGTGCGTGCCGCAGGCCATGATCGCGAAGCCATATTGCGCGGCGACGTTCGCGACTTCGCGCCGCAGGAAGCGCAGCTCCTCGCGGGCATCGTTAACGTCGACGTGAACGTTGGTGGCGACCTCGAGCTGGGATTGCAGCATCTCGCGCATGGCCTGGCCGCCGGTCGACCAGTTCGCCGATTCGAACAGCTCGTTGGGAGTCTGGATCGCGACTTCGAGGCTGCGGCGGTCGGCCAGGAAATACTCCTCCTCGATGCCAAAGGAATAGTCGGTGGCCTTGCCGCGTCCGCCGGCGGAACGGATGACGACGTGCTGCTTGTCGTCGGAAGACTCGAGACGCAGCAGTTTCAAAACGTCGGAAGCGATTGACATTTGGCCACCCGGCAAAGGCACTATCTGCGGGCGATAATCCTTTTGACCGGAACCGGTTCCGCATCGCTCTCACTGGAAATTGCAAGCTCGAACGGAACAATCTTTGCGCTCTCGGATGCACGCGCGATCAAGGCGTGATTGGGAGGCACCTCGATCCAGTCCGATTCCTTGTCGAACGGCTCGGACACGACGATGACCTGGCCGCCGTCCTCACGGAAATAGAGCGTGTTCGCGGCGTCGTTGACCGCGACGCGGAAGGCGTAGAGGTCCCTGCCGTTGGCGATCGCACTGGTGAAGCGCAGCCGTTCGCGCAAGTGGCCTTCATTGACGAGACCGACGAGCGCTTGCAGCACCCGCCGCGTCGCCTCGAGCGGATCGCTGTCGAGGCCGGCGCCCATCATCGCCAGGAACACGGCTTCTGAGTCTGTCGTGCCCAGCCGCGAGGGGTAATAGTCGTTGGGAATGAGCGCCTCAACCTTGCGCCGCAGACGATTCCAGCTCCCGACGAATCCGTTGTGCATGAACATCCAGTGCCCGCAGGCAAACGGATGGCAATTCTGCCGCGTCACCGCAGTGCCGGTGGCGGCGCGCACATGGGCAAAGAACAAATGCGAGCGCAGATGCCGGCAGAGGTAGCGCAAATTTTCGTCCGACCACGCCGGTCGCGTCTCGCGATAGAGGCCGGGCTCCGGATGCTCGCCGTACCAGCCGAGACCAAAGCCGTCGCCGTTCGAGCCCGCCGTCGATTGCAGCGAGCGGATGCTCTGCGCGACCAGGGAATGCTCGGGTTCGGTGACATAAGGCTCGAACGACGTCGTCTCGCCCCGGTATGCGATCCAGCGGCACATGAGTGTATCCTGTCGGGAGATGCCGTGATGTGCAGTAACTCATTGGCCTGCATGAGGTTCCTGACCGCTGGCGAGCTGCCCGCCGGGTTCTGCCAGTGCATACGGCCGCAGGACGAGCGTCGCGGTCACTGACAAGTTGTGGTAGCCACGGCGTTATTGCCAAAGAAGAAAGGGTCAGCGTGGAGCTGACCCCCTCTGCAGCACTGTAACGGTCAAGAAAAAGCGCTCACTTCTTGCACTTCTTGGCCGCCTCCTTGTCCGCATACGGACCACAATTATAGGCGTTGGTCAGTTCGTCCATGGTCTGCGGCCAGCTATCCATGGAGCCCGCCCGGGCACCATTCTGGGGCGTGCCGAGCTGGCTGATTCCCCCGTTCTTCACCTGCTGGGAATGACGTGGGTCTGCTTGTGCATCAACCGCGAAAGATGCGGAGAGAAAACCGGCTGTAAGAAGGCCGACGAACAGCGTCTTGGTCATCATGGTTTTGTCCTTTTGGAGTTTGAGTTCAGACATCCGTTGGTGGCTACGCAAATCGGATGGGTTCGAGATCAGTGCGGATGGCGTGACCGACATCACAATCAGCGATCAGTATCGTTGCCACGCGCGGCGCACGATCGATCGGACCGAGCATTCAGATGCTGCCACGTCCGCTTTTGACCCATCGGCGAAGTAGCAGCGCACCTCCGTTGAGGTCCGCTCAGTGAGGCATGGCGACCAGATTTGCTCAGGTTGAGTTCTTCGCATTTTGACCCGAAGCGGATCATCGTCTCCGGCAGCACTCGTCAATTCGCTGGTACTTCGCTAAGATTGCAATCTTTGGTTATTCCAAGACAAGGGAGGAAGTTCAGTGGGATTTCGTATTCTTGCAAGATTGTTATCCGCATGCGCTTTGATCCCGATCGGAGCAGCATTGGCGCAACAACCGCTTCCGCCGGGCGTGCCAGAGAAGATGCCCGCGGATATCCCTTATGGCACGCCTATATCGATGGAGTTAGCCCGCCAAGCGGTAGACGCCGCAGTCACTGACGCCGCCAAGCGCGGCTGGAAAATGTCTGTTGCTGTTGTCTCTCCATCGGGAGATTTGACCCACCTGGTGAAGATGGATGACGCCATGCTCGCATCGCCATCAATCGCTCAAAACAAGGCGCGTACCGCTGCTCAGTTTCGGCGTGACACCAAGATCCTGTTCGATCTCACCGAGCCCGGTCATAACTACGTGATGACACTCGACCGCACTCTAGTGGCCTCACCTGGCGGCCTGCCAGTTATCCTTGAAGGCAAACTCATCGGTGCGATCGGTTGCAGCGGTGGGACTGGACCGCAGGACGCCGTCGTCTGTCAGGCAGGCGTTGATGCACTCAATCGTCGCTGAGCAAAAAGAACTGCCGGCCCGGTACAAATTTCGGGCCGGCAGTCATTCAATAGGCTAGCCAAGCAACGTCCGCTTTTTGCCCGTGGCCCTGGAACAAGATGTGGCTCGCAGTCTGTCTAGAATGGCCAGCTATGAACCCGATGCGTCCGACGGCACGCTGATCGAGCCGCCCGCCGATGGTCCACCGCCGAAGACAGGCGCATCGAGCGACTGACGCAGCAAGCTTACGCGCAGGGTCATCTGCAACCGTCCGACTTTGACGACGTCGCACGCAAGGCGGTGAAGCGCTTGTCAGGGGTGAACGCGTGACGGTTCGCTCTTAAGCAAGCTGACATCATATGTTGCGGCGTCGATCGCCAGGCAGTCATCAGTCGAGGCTCGCATTGCAGTGCCAATGCATGCAGATCTGACGCCCGGATGACGGGTTTGGAAAGTGTCGCTCCCACGGCGCGTTCCGACAGATATGGAACCGATGCGGCGGCTGGTCGCAGTCATTTTGCCTTGATTCCGACAGACGCACCTATATTTCTGGTGCGAACAAGAATCCGGGCCCCTCTGGCGAGGACGCCGACAATGTCGGCAAACCTCGTGATGTCGGATGACCTGTCCCGCGCGAATGCGATGGATGGCCGATCGTCGGGCCCCTGATGTTCTCTCCGACTCCGTCGACCCCCATCGCAGCTCCGTGCGGCCATTTCGCAAGACCAAGGGAGCAACGATGTCTGACGCCAAGCATTCAAATCCCATCGAGATCGAGATCGCAGAGCCGTCCAGCCTGAACGAGCAGGCCGCGGCCGCGCTGGTGATAGCCGGCGCGCTCGTCGCCGTGGCCGACCGGCAGGTTTCGCCGGTCGAGCGCGACGAGGTGATCCGGTTCATCAGGGATCGCGGCTTGGCGCCGCATCTCGACGACGAGAGGCTGTTTGCAATGTTCGACGCACTCGCCGAACGGCTGGAGGAGCCGGATTTCGCCAATGTCGTGATCGACACGCTGCGGCCGGTCTCGGACATGCCGTTGTCGTCACATCTGATGGAACTGTCGCAGCGGGTCGCGGCCGCCGACCAGGACGTCCATCCCCACGAAGTGCAGGCGATCAAATTGTTGCGCCTGCTGACGCTGGCGCTGCCGCGCGCGAAGCCGATCCCGTCGCGTCAGGTGCGCGCCGAACGGCAATTCGCCACAGAGGAGTAAGCATGAGCGAAGCATCGAACGGGCGTACGCGTGAGGCCGCGGGTCCCGCCAGTGAGCTGGCGGGGGGTGACCCGCGCCTCGACAAGCTCGTCGATCGACTGCCGCCGCGCATGGGCGATACCGTCACCTATCTGCTCAAACCGTCGAGCCGCTGGGTCAGAATTCCCTCGGGCGCGCTGCTCATCTTCGGCGGCGTGTTGTCCTTCCTTCCAATTCTCGGTGTCTGGATGCTGCCGCTCGGCCTGGCTCTGCTCGCCGAGGACGTCCCTGCGCTACGCACCTCCCGTTCAAAAGTCTTCGACTGGATCGAGCGCCGCAAGCCGCATTGGCTCGAATCGTCGGCCTCTAGGAATGATCAATCATGACTGAACTCATCACCGCCGAAGCGCTGACCGCGCTGTTCCAAGTCATCCTGATCGACCTCGTTCTCGCCGGCGACAACGCCGTCGTCATCGGCCTTGCCGCAGCGGGACTGCCGGCCGAGCAGCGCCGCCGCGCCATCATCGTCGGCATCGCTGCCGCCACCGCGCTGCGCATCGCCTTTGCCGGCGTCGCGACCCAGCTGCTGCAGGTCATCGGCCTGTTGCTTGCCGGCGGCGTGCTGCTGCTCTGGGTGTGCTGGAAGATGTGGCGCGAGCTGCGCGAGCAGTCTGCGCATTCGCGGCAACTCGCCTTCAGCCACGGCGGCGGCCAGGACGCTGCCCCGGTGCAGTCAAAGACCTTCGGCCAGGCCGCGTTGCAGATCATTGCAGCCGACGTCTCGATGTCGCTCGACAACGTGCTCGCGGTCGCGGGCGCCGCGCGCGAGCACCCTTACATCCTCGCTTTCGGCCTGTTGCTCTCGGTCGCGATGATGGGCGTCGCCGCCGATCTGCTCGGCCGCGTGCTCCAGAAGCAGCGCTGGGTCGCCTATGTCGGTCTTGCCATCATCATTTACGTCGCCTTCGAGATGATCTATCGGGGTTCGCTCGAGCTCGCGCCTGTCATCGCGAGTCTCTGAGGCAGCATGCCTGCTTGCAACCCGGAGTGATCAATGACGTCTGAACCCAAAGCACCTTCGGCGCCGGCCGCGCCGCTGCCGCCGGTCGGCCTGCTTCCGAAGCTGATCTTCGGCTCGCGCTGGCTGCAATTGCCGCTCTATGTCGGCCTCATCGTCGCCCAGGCCGTCTATGTGCTGTTGTTCCTGAAGGAGCTCTGGCACCTGGTCCTGCATTCGTTCGACGCCAGCGAGCAGCAGATCATGCTGGTCGTGCTCGGGCTGATCGACGTGGTCATGATCTCGAACCTGCTGATCATGGTGATCGTGGGCGGCTACGAGACCTTCGTCTCACGGCTGAACCTCACCGGCCATCCCGACGAGCCGGAATGGCTCGGTCACGTCAATGCCAGCGTGCTCAAGATCAAGCTCGCGATGGCGATCATCGGCATCTCCTCGATCTCGCTGCTCAGGACCTTCATCGAGGCCGGCAATCTCGGCACGACGCGCAGCAATTTCACCGAGAGCGGGGTGATGTGGCAGGTGCTGATTCACATGACCTTCATCGTCTCCGCGGTCGGAATCGCCTGGGTCGACCGCCTCAGCGAGAGCGGCCATCGCGAGAAAGCCGCCCACCACTGACGAATCCGGCCGCCTGAGACCTCCCGAGCGGCCAAGCCTGGAGCCCGCCTGATCCTCCGATCCGGCGGGCTCTTTTTTTGCAGGATCGATAAAATTGTCTGCAATCCGTTCAGCGGCGGCAAAGCCTGCGGACAAGAAGCCCGGCGCCTTAAACCGGGTCTTTGGAACCGGTCTGCATCCTGCCTGCAAAAGGGCAGGGCTATGGGCATGGCAGTTCTCAGGGAGACCGTCGCAGCCGTCGCAGGAGTCTACGCATTCCTGCTGGTCTGTGACGCATTGTTCGGGGTCGGCGAGGCGCGCTTCGATGACGCCTATTACCGCGCCAGCTTCTACGCGCCGCGGCCGAAGGAGTTTCGGTTTGCGAGCGACACGCCGCCGGCGGTCCGCGTCAGCGAGGCATTCGCGCAATTCGCGCCGGGCGATGCAAAACCGAACAGGCGGTACTCGTCGCTCACGACCATCATTCGCTGACGCGGTCTCACTCCCCCTGCACCCATTCCGCGACGCCGCGCCAGAGCGTGTCGCGGTGTTCGGGACGGAAGAAGCCGAAATGGCCGATTGCCTTGGCGCCGACCTCGGACGGCTTCACGGTCAGCACCTCCGGCTTGATCGCGGAGAACCCGCTCGTGAGCAGCTCGACCGCGGGCCGCGTCGCCCAGGGATCGTCGGAGAAGCACAGCGCGCGCAACTCGCCCTTGAACCTGGTGAAATTGTCCAGCGCCGGCAGCTTGGAATCGAAGAGATAGCGGGGGCTCGAGACCCACTCGGCCCATTGCAGGAACACCCCCTTGGGCAGATCCTCGCCGATTCCGGCCCAGCCCGGCGCATAGCCGAGCGTGTGGGCCAGAGGTACGCCGATGAGGTTCATGAAGGCGAAGACGCGGTACTTCTCGGGTGAGGTCATCAGCCGCCAGGTCGCGGCCTGTGAGGCCACCAGGGCCGCGCGCGAGATCTCGGTATTGTTCTCGATCAGCCCGAGCGCCTGGCCGCCGAAGGAATGGCCGATATAGGCGAGCGGCAGCGTATTGTACCGCTCGCGCATCCAGCGCACCGCGGCGGTGACGTCGAGCGCGGCCCAGTCCGACATCGAGGCCTTGAAGCCGACCAGCGACTTCGGCTGGTTGTAGCCGACCATCGCCGGCAGGCGGGAATCGCCGATGCCGCGATAGTCGTAAGTGAGCACCGCGCAGCCGCGATGGGCGAGGTAGGAAGCAAAGCCGCGATAGATCTTGCGCGGGACCGCGGTCGCCGAGTTGATCAGCACGGCGTGGCGCTTGGCACCCCGCGGCAGGAACAGGGTGCCGGTGAGCCCATACCCGTCGGCCGCCGGGAAGCTGATCTCGTCGATGAAAACGTCGTCCAATGCCGCGCCCATGGCCAGAAGGTATTTGCCAGTTTCCTCAAGCTTTCCCAGCAAATGCGAATTTGGCTTTCGCCGCAAGGGCTTGCGACGCCAAACGGATTTACAACTGGCGGGGCGGAACGAGCCTGTGTATAAGGCGGCGCTCACAACCCCTAGATCAGGTTGTGCTTTTTGCTTCACGGAGAGATTGCGATGTCCGAGCGGTGGACGCCCGAGTCCTGGCGCAGCAAGCCGGTGCTACAGGTGCCCGACTATCCCGACGCCAAGGCCCTGGCCGACGTCGAGGCGCAGCTTGCGACCTTTCCGCCGCTGGTGTTCGCGGGCGAGGCGCGCAACCTGAAGAAGGCCTTGGGCCGCGTTGCGGCCGGCGAGGCCTTCCTGCTTCAGGGCGGCGACTGCGCCGAGAGCTTTGCCGAGCACGGCGCCAACAACATCCGCGACTTCTTCCGCGTGCTGCTGCAGATGGCGGTGGTCCTGACCTATGCCGGCGCGGTGCCGGTGGTGAAGGTCGGCCGGATCGCCGGTCAGTTCGCCAAGCCGCGCTCGTCGCCGACGGAGAAGGTGAACGGCATCGAACTGCCGAGCTATCGCGGCGACATCGTCAACGACATCGCCTTCACCAGGGAAGCGCGAATCCCCGATCCGCAGCGCCAGCTGATGGCCTATCGCCAGTCGGCCGCGACGCTCAACCTGCTGCGCGCCTTCGCCACCGGCGGCTTCGCCAATCTCGGCAGCGTGCATCAATGGATGCTGGGATTCCTCAAGGATTCCCCGCAGTCCCGCCGCTACAAGGAGCTGGCCGACCGCATCTCGGACGCGCTCAACTTCATGCGCGCCTGCGGCCTCGATCTCGAGAGCCATCCGGAGCTGCGCGCCACCGATTTCTACACCAGCCACGAGGCATTGCTGCTCGGCTACGAGCAGGCCCTGACCCGCGTCGATTCCACCACCGGAGACTGGTACGCGACCTCCGGCCACATGATCTGGATCGGCGACCGCACCCGCCAACTCGACCACGGCCATGTCGAATATTTCCGCGGCATCAAGAACCCGATCGGGCTGAAGTGCGGCCCGTCGCTGAAGCCCGACGAGCTGTTGAAGCTGATCGACGTGCTCAACCCCGACAACGAGGCGGGCCGGTTGACGCTGATCGGCCGCTTCGGCTCCGACAAGATCGGCGAGCACCTGCCGAACATGATCCGCGCCGTCAAGCGCGAGGGCCGGGTGGTGGTCTGGTCCTGCGATCCCATGCACGGCAACACCATCACCTCGACGTCCGGCTACAAGACGCGGCCCTTCGACCGCATCCTGTCCGAGGTGAAGTCGTTCTTCGCGATCCATGCCGCCGAAGGCACCCATGCCGGCGGCGTGCATCTGGAGATGACGGGCCAGGACGTCACCGAATGCCTCGGCGGCGCCCGCGCGATCACCGACGAGGACCTCAACGACCGCTATCACACGGTCTGCGATCCCCGTCTCAATGCCGAGCAATCCATCGACATGGCTTTCCTGGTCGCTGAGCTGCTCAAGCAGGAGCGCGCCGGCAAGGCCCAGCCGATGCCGGTCGCAGCGGGGCTCTGACACCTTGCTGCGGATCTGGAAGGCCACGATCAATTCCCGTAACGGTCTGGCCTTTGCGTTCAAATCGGAGCAGGCCGTCCGCGAGGAGATCTTTGCGCTTCTGCTGTCGGTGCCGCTCGCCTGGTTCATCGGCGCGACCGCGATGCGCGCGGTCGAATTGGTGTGCTCTGTCGCCTTCGTGCTGACGGTCGAGCTGCTCAACACCGCGATCGAGAAGCTCGCCGACCGGCTGACCATGGACCACGACAAGCAGATCGGCCGGGTCAAGGACATGGGCTCGGCGGCGGTCGGCGTGGCGTTGCTCATGGCCGGTGCGTTCTGGATTTTCGCCATCGTCGAGCGGTTGGGTTTCGTCTAGCCTTCGGAGCGTGGGTGTCCGAGGCTCCTTCACCTCTCCCCAACGGGGAGAGGTCGATTTTCGTCTCGCGATGCGGAGCATCGTCGAGCGCAAATCGGGCGAGGGGGCTGATTTCCCACGAGAGACCTTAACCCCTCACCCGAATTGCATCTCTGATGCAATTCGACCTCTCCCTTCGGGAGAGGTGAAAGCGAGCGCCCGATGACCGAACGTCTCAACGCATTCGCGGTCACGCTCGCCCAGCTCAATCCGACCATGGGCGACATCGCGGGCAATGCCGCCAAGGCGCGGGCGGCGCGCGCACGAGCGATCGCCGATGGCGCCGATCTCGTGCTGTTTCCGGAATTGTTTATCGCCGGCTATCCGCCGGAAGACCTCGTGCAGAAGCCGGCCTTCCAGGCCGCCTGCCGCGCCGCGGTGGAAGCGCTCGCGCGCGAGACCGCCGATGGCGGGCCTGCCATGCTGGTCGGCACGCCCTGGGTCGAGGAGGGCAAGCTCTACAATGCCTGCGCGCTGCTCGACGACGGCCGCATCGCGAGCCTGCGCTTCAAATGCAACCTGCCGAATTACGGCGTGTTCGACGAGAAGCGGCTGTTTTCGCGCGGGCCCGCTGCGGGCCCGGTGACCGTGTGCGGCGTGCGCATCGGCGTGCCGATCTGCGAGGACATCTGGCTGGAGGAGTCCGAGGATTACGAGAACGTGGTCGAGACGCTGGCCGAGACAGGCGCCGAGATCATCCTGGTTCCGAACGGCTCGCCTTACGCCCGCGGCAAGAACGACGTGCGCCTGTCGGTCGCGGTCGCCCGTGTCACCGAGAGCGGGCTGCCGCTGGTCTATCTCAACCAGGTCGGCGGCCAGGACGAGCTGGTGTTCGACGGCGCCTCCTTCGCACTCAACGGCGATCTGTCGCTCGCGGCGCAATTGCCGGCATTCGAGGACAGCATCGTCACGCTGCGCTTCACCCGCAATGGCGAGGATTGGCGCTGCGCGGGGCCGGTCGCTACGCTGCCCGAAGGCGACAAGGCCGATTACGCTGCCTGCGTGCTGGGATTGCGCGACTATGTCGGCAAGAACGGCTTTCCCGGCGTGCTGCTCGGCATTTCCGGCGGCATCGATTCAGCTTTGTGCGCGGCGATCGCGGTCGATGCGCTCGGTGCCGATCAGGTGCATGGCGTGATGCTGCCGTATCGCTACACGGCGGCGCACTCGATCGCCGACGCCGGCGAGCTCGCCGGCCATCTCGGCATCCGCTACGAGGTGCTGCCGATCGCGGAAGCCGTCAGCGGGTTCGAGACCATTCTCTCGGGCCTGTTCAAGAATCTGCCGCCTGATGTCACCGAGGAGAATCTCCAGGCCCGCACCCGCGGCACGCTCCTGATGGCGATCTCCAACAAGACCGGCCTGATGGTGGTGACGACGGGCAACAAGTCCGAGATGTCGGTCGGCTATGCTACGCTCTATGGCGACATGAACGGCGGCTTCAATCCGATCAAGGATATCTACAAGACGCAGGTGTTCCGGCTGGCAAGCTTGCGCAACGGCTGGAAGCCGGACGGCGCGCTCGGACCCGCCGGCGAGGTGATCCCGCCCGACATCATCACGCGGCCGCCGACCGCGGAGCTGCGCGAGAACCAGACCGATCAGGATTCGCTGCCGCCCTATGACGTGCTCGATGCCATCCTGGAGCGCCTGGTCGAGCGCGAAGAGCCGCTGGACCGGATCATTGCCGCCGGCTTCGACCGCGAGATCGTCACCCGCATCGACCATCTGCTCAACGTCGCCGAATACAAGCGCCGCCAGGCCGCGCCGGGGGTGAAGGTCACGCGAAGGAATTTCGGCCGCGACCGCCGCTATCCCATCACCAACCGCTTTCGCGACAAGGGTGAAGCATTGCCTGCGGCGGACGAAGCGCTGGTGTCGCGCGCGAGCAAGGCCTCGATCGACGCGTTCGAGGGGTGAGTGGGAGGCGGGCGATGGCGCTCAGGAGTTTGCTGTCATCATCCGCGAAGCCGGATGATCCAGTACTCCGCGGCGGACGTTATCGAACAACAATTCCCGCCGCGGAATACTGGATGCCCCGCCTGCGCGGGGCATGACCGTTGAGACGAGAGCGGGCGCCTTACGCTACTTCTGCTGCTGCGGAAGGAAGGTCGGGCCTACCGAGCGGATAGGCTTGTTCTCCGACGAGGTCGCGGAGGCCGCATCCGCCGGCGGCGTTGCAGCCGGTGCATTCGCGGTCGTCGGCGCGGGAGCGGCGCCCTTCTTGGCATTGGCAGGCGTGCCCTTGTTGAGCCGCTGCTGCTGCATCTTCTTGGCGCTCTCCTCGGTGACGATGATGTCGCCCTGCTGCTCGGCCGCGGCCTTGTCGTCGGCGGATTTCAGCGCATCCGCCCAGGTCTGTCCTGCGGCCTTGCAGGAGCAGGACGGATTGAACTCGCTGCGGAACTTGAACGCGGTCGGCAGCGCCGTATAGGGCTGGCCGCTGATCGAGACCGCGGAGTTCATGTCTTCGCCGGGATTGCGGTGGGTGTAGAGCACGGCTTCCGCGGCCGGGCACAGCGCCTTGCAGGTCTTCTCGTCGTCGGGGAAGCGCGCCGGCACCGTCGCGAACGAGACCGGGAAATAGGCGCCATCGCAGGTGCGGACGCACACGGTGCGGAAGGTGCCGGATTGCGGTCCGAGATCGGACGGCGGCATGCCTTGCGGATTGTTCGGATTATTGCCGCCGAACAGATTGCTCAGGAAGTTGCCGCCGCCTTGCTGCTGCGCCGCCGCCGCATATTGCGGGCCGCAATTGTTCTGCGCCAGCGCCGCCAGCACCGAGCGGCGTTGAACGTCGCGTTCCGGGCTGAAGCCGCCCGGACCGCCACCGCGCAGGCGCTCGAGATTGCCGGTGATCTGGTCCAGATTGGCGCGCATCTGCTGGATCTGGGTGTTGACCGGGCCGCATTGCGCCGACTGGCCGCTGAACAGCGAGAAAAAGCCGGAGGAATCGCAGCCCATGCGCTTGGCCTGCATGGTGACGCGGTCGAGCTCGGCCTGCTGGCGGGTCTGGGAATCCTGGTAGCGGCGGACCTGCTCCTCGCGCGCGGGGTCGCCACCGCCGCCGCGATCCAGCGCGGCGAGCTGGCCCTCCAGGCGCACGCACATCGGATTCGGCCCGACGCCGTTCTGGCCCGCTTGCGGCGGCGGTCCGGGCGGACCGGCCTGCGCGAAAGCACCGGTGACGAGCACGGCCGTGCTCAACAGCACGGTGCAGGCAAGGAGACAGCGAGCACGGGAGGGAGACAGGAATTCAGGCATATCCGCCATTCTAGCGAGGTCACGGCCCAATGTGACTTTCCAACTTGACTTGGAGGGCCGAAGCGCGCCCTCCCAATAGCCGCTTCCTGCGGCATCGTCACGTCGTTTCGGGGACCAATAGACCGGCCTAAGCTGCGCCAGCTCCGAGCAAATTCAGCGCTGGCAGGTGATTGCGACATATTCGTCGCAATGGCCATGGGAGCAATTTGTGCCGGATTTGGGGACGGAGCCGGTAATTTCGTCGGGATCGACCCGGCGATAGGCTGATGCCTGGGCAAAATCTCGTGACTGGCAATAGGTGCGCGCGGCGGAGGCGCCGCATTTGACACCTTTGGCCAGGCACTGGTCGACGCCGTAGCCGCTGGCCTGGTTGGCGATGATGAAGACGCGGGTCTCGGCGCAGGCGTTGGATGCGGCGAAGACGAAGGCGCTGGCAATGAGCGCGGGCAAGAATCGCATGAAAAGGCACCGGGGCAAAAAAGGGGAACTGCCGGTTCCAGAATGGGCTCAAATGGTTAGGGGATCGTGAACCCTCAGGACGGACCAGCCTTGCGGGAGACAAAACGGGGGCTTTCGCGGCTCTCTTGACGCAGGGGCGCCTGATGGCCCATATGTTCCGCATGAACGGTCTCCTCGCCATTTGCGCCATTTGCCGCGAGATTACGAGCTAGCGATTCGCTGGCTGGAGCCGTCTTTTCTCAAACACGTTGAGAGCCTTGGACGCCCGGCCGCAAGGGATGGGTTGTCATGGAATTGCGCCTCTACGATACGCTGAGCCGGGACAAGCGCGCCTTTGTGCCGCTCGATGCTAGCAACGTCCGCATGTATGTGTGCGGGCCGACCGTCTATGACTTCGCCCATATCGGCAATGCGCGGCCGGTGATCGTGTTCGACGTGCTGTTCCGGCTGCTGCGTCACACCTACGGCGAGGCGCACGTCAAATATGTCCGCAACATCACCGATGTCGACGACAAGATCAACGACCGTGCCGCGCGCGATTTCCCCGGCCTGGCGCTGAACGAGGCGATCCGCAAGGTGACGGAGGAGACGGGCCGGCAGTTTCATGCCGACGTCGATGCGCTGGGCTGCCTGCGGCCCAGCGTCGAGCCGCGCGCGACCGAGCACATCGCCGAGATGCGCGAGATCATCGAACGGCTGGTGAGGGGCGGCTTCGCCTATGTCGCCGAGGACCACGTGCTGTTCTCGCCGCAGGCGATGAACGCGGCCAATTCCTCGCTGCCGCGCTACGGCACGCTTTCGAAGCGGTCACTCGACGAGATGATCGCAGGCGCGCGCGTCGATGTCGCGCCTTACAAGAAGGATTCGACGGATTTCGTGCTGTGGAAGCCGTCGAAGCCCGGCGAGCCGTCATGGGCCTCGCCGGCCGGCATCAAGGCCGAGGGCCGTCCGGGCTGGCACATCGAGTGCTCGGCGATGGCCTGGAAGCATCTCGGCGAGCATTTCGACATTCATGGCGGTGGCATCGATCTGGTGTTTCCGCACCACGAGAACGAGGTGGCGCAGACCTGCTGCGCGTTCCATCGCGAGCGCATGGCGAACTACTGGATGCACAACGGCTTCCTCCAGGTCGAGGGCGAGAAGATGTCGAAGAGCCTCGGCAACTTCATCACGATCCACGAGCTGCTGAAGGACTGGCCGGGCGAGGTGCTGCGCCTGAACATGCTGAAGACGCATTACCGTTCGCCGATCGACTGGACCTTGAAGTCGCTGGAGGAGAGCGCCAAGACGCTCGACGACTGGTATCGCATCGCGGCGGACGTCGAGCCCGGCAAGCCGGCTGCGTCCGTCGTCGAGCCGCTGCTCGACGATCTCAACACGCCGCTGGCGATCGCGGCACTGCATGGTCTGCGCGGCGGAGACGTGAGCGCCCTGGCGGGCTCGCTGCGGCTGCTCGGCTTCCTGTCCGAGAGCGCTGCGCAGTGGGAGGGCCGCAAGCAGCAGGCGAGTGGCGTTGATGCCAGGGAGGTCGAGCGCCTGATCGCTGAGCGGACTGCCGCCCGTAGCCGCAAGGACTTTGGGGAATCCGACCGCATCCGTGATCTGCTCGCCGCCATGGGCGTCGCGATCAAGGATTCCAGGGAAGGAACGACGTGGGAGATTGCGCGATGAAGCGGCCCGACACGCCTTTCCCGCGGCACTGGATCTATTACATCGCGCTGAAGATCGCGCTGCTCGCGGGCGCCGTGGCGCTGGTGCTCAAGCTCTATGGGATGTGGTGAGGACGATGGGACAGACTTTGCCAAAGCCCGCACTTAGGCCGTTCCTGCCCGAGGACGTGCCGCTGCTTGCCGCGATCTTCACCGCCAGCATCGAAGAGCTGACCGGGGAGGACTATAGCGAAGCGCAGCAGCAGGCCTGGATGGAGCTCGCGGAAGGCGAAGAGTTCGGCAAGCGGCTCGCGGCCGACCTGACGCTGATCGCGACCATCGAAGGCTCGCCGGTCGGTTTTGCGTCGCTGCGCGGCAACGACCACATCCGCATGCTCTATGTGCATCCGGCCGTGGCCGGGCACGGCATCGCCGCCATGCTGATCGACGCGCTGGAGAAGCTTGCCGGCGGCCGCGGCGCGCAAAGCCTCACCGTCGACGCCAGCGACACCGCCGAGGGCTTCTTCGCCAAGCGCGGCTACACAGCCCAGCAGCGCAACAGCGTCACCGTCAACGACGAATGGCTCGCCAACACCACGATGAAGAAGACGCTCGGAGCGCCGCAATGAGCAAGGAGCGCCTTTATCTGTTCGACACCACGCTGCGCGACGGCGCGCAGACCAACGGCGTCGACTTCACGCTTCAAGACAAGCAGGTCATCGCCGCGATGCTGGATGATCTCGGCATCGACTATGTCGAGGGCGGCTATCCCGGGGCCAATCCGCTCGACAGCGAGTTCTTTGCCAGCAAGCCCAAGCTCGATCATGCGCGCTTCACCGCGTTCGGCATGACGCGACGGGCCGGGCGCTCGGTCTCGAACGATCCGGGCGTGGCCGGGCTGTTGGAAGCGAAGGCGGATGCGATCTGTTTCGTGGCGAAGGCCTCGGCCTATCAGGTGCGCGTCGCCCTGGAGACGACGAAGGAAGAGAATCTCGCCTCGATCCGCGACAGCGTCGCGGCCGCGAAGGCCGCCGGCCGCGAGGTCATGCTCGATTGCGAGCATTTCTTCGACGGCTACAAGGAAGATGCCGCTTTCGCGCTGGCCTGCGCCAAGGCCGCCTTTGATGCAGGCGCGCGCTGGGTGGTGCTGTGCGACACCAACGGCGGCACCATGCCTGACGAGGTCGAGGCCATCGTCACCGAGGTGACGAAGCACATCCCCGGCGATCACGTCGGCATCCACGCCCATAACGACACCGAGCAGGCGGTGGCCAATTCGCTCGCCGCGGTGCGGGCCGGCGCGCGGCAGATCCAGGGCACGCTGAACGGCCTTGGCGAGCGCTGCGGCAACGCCAATCTCTGCTCGCTGATCCCGACGCTGAAGTTGAAGCAGGGTTTTGCCGATTCCTTCGAGATCGGCGTCACGACGGAGAAGCTGGCGACCCTCGTCAAGGTCTCGCGCACGCTCGACGACATGCTCAACCGCGTGCCGAACCGGCATGCTCCTTACGTCGGCGAGAGCGCCTTCGTCACCAAGACCGGCATTCATGCCTCCGCGGTGCTGAAGGACCCGCAGACCTACGAGCACGTGCTGCCGGAGACGGTGGGCAATCACCGCAAGGTGCTGGTCTCGGACCAGGCCGGACGATCCAACGTCATCGCCGAGCTCGAGCGGGCCGGCATCGCTTACGAGAAAAGCGATCCGAAGCTGACGCGCCTCGTCGAGGAGTTGAAGGAGCGCGAGGCGCAAGGCTACGCCTACGAGTCTGCCAACGCCTCGTTCGAGCTGCTGGCGCGTCGCACGCTCGGCAAGGTGCCGCATTATTTCGAGGTCGAGCAGTTCGACGTCAATGTCGAGCAGCGCTACAACGCGCTCGGCGAGCGCGTCACCGTGGCGCTCGCGGTGGTGAAGGTCGACGTCGCCGGCGAGCACCTGATCTCTGCGGCCGAGGGCAACGGCCCCGTCAACGCGCTCGACGTCGCCATGCGCAAGGACCTCGGCAAGTACCAGAAATACATCGAGGGCTTGAGGCTGATCGATTACCGGGTGCGTATCCTCAACGGCGGCACCGCCGCGGTCACGCGCGTGCTGATCGAGAGCGAGGACGAGAACGGCGACAGCTGGACCACGGTCGGCGTCTCCCCGAACATCATCGACGCCTCGTTCCAGGCGCTGATGGATTCGGTGATCTACAAGCTCGTGAAGTCGGCCGCGCCGACGTAGGCGACGGCGGTGCTACAAACGCCGTCATTGCGAGGAGCCCTTGCGACGAAGCAATCCAGACTGCCTCCGCGGATGCATTTCTGGATTGCTTCGCTGCGCTCGCAATGACGAGGAGGAGAGGGCAGGGGCATGATCGACCACATCTCCGTCGGCGTTAGCGATCTCGATCGCGCCGCAAAGTTCTACGAGGCCACGCTCGCAGCGCTCGGCCTGACGCGTCTCGTCACCCGGCCGCGGACGGTGGGCTTCGGCAAGGCCTATCCGGAGTTCTGGATCAACTTACGCGAGACGATGCCTCGCGTGCCCCCGGAAAGCGGCGTGCACATCTGCCTGCGGTCCAAGACGACGGACGAGGTCGATGCGTTTCATGCCGCGGCTCTCGCGGCGGGCGGGGCCTCCGACGGTGCGCCCGGCATCCGCCCGCACGATCGCGTGCGCTACTACGCGGCCTTCGTCGTCGATCCCGACGGCAACCGCATCGAGGCGGTGACGTTTCCGCAAGGATAGCGCGCGGCCTACAGCCGGCGCGCCACGTCGGGCGCAAGATCGCGCTGGCTGTCAGGAATCTGCGCAGCGGCGGCGCGCAATCGCGGAACGATCTCCTCGACCTTGTCGGCCTTGAGGATATCGACGGTGAGACCGGCGCGGATGAATTCGGTTTGGCGCATGTGGGCCACCAGAGAGAACAGCGGCTCCCAGAAATTGTCGATATTGGCGAGCAGCACGGGCTTGGCGTGACGGCCGAGCTGCTGCCAGGTCAATTGCTCGACCAGCTCCTCGAGCGTGCCGAGGCCGCCGGGCAGGGCGACGAACGCGTCGGAGCGCTCGAACATCAGCCGCTTGCGCTCGTGCATGTCGGGCGTGACGACCATCTCCTGCACGCGCGTCAGCGCATTCTCGCGCATCCGCAGGAAGTCGGGGATGATGCCGGTGACCATGCCGCCGTGATCGAGCACGGAGGTTGCGACCGCCCCCATCAGCCCGAGCGAGCCGCCGCCATAAACGAGGCGGATCTTGCTATCCGCCAGCGCCTTGCCGAGCGCTTTCGCCGCCTCGATGAAGTTGGGATTGGTTCCAGGGCCGGAGCCGCAATAGACACAGACGGTTTTGATCGTGCTCATTGGTGCCATGATGCATTGCAGCGAAGAGGCGTCAAGCCCTTCAGGTGATTCGATACTCCCGGAAATCTACCGGTAAATGGCGGCAAACAATCGAAGATTCGCCATTTGACGGGGTGCGCTGGCATCGGGAAGGCTCTATATGACAGGCGAAAATCGTAAATCTCGACGACGCCCGCATCCGGTGGGCTTTCAGGCTTCTTGATGGACCAACCTCAATCGTTCGACGGCGCCGACGTTCCTGCCGGCGGCGCGCCCGAGCAGGGGACGCTGATGGGCACGCTGGCGCATCTGTGGCCCTATATCTGGCCGGGCGACCGCTTCGACCTGAAGATGCGCGTGGTGTGGTCGCTGGTGCTGCTGCTCGCGGCCAAGCTGATCACGCTCGCGGTCCCGTTCAGCTTCAAATGGGCGACGGACGCGCTGACCGGCGCCAACACCGCGCCGGTCGCGGCCGACAATTGGCAGCTCTGGGTGATCGCCTCGCCGTTGTTGCTGACGGTGAGCTACGGCGTGATGCGCATCCTGATGGCGCTGCTGACGCAATGGCGCGACGGCATCTTCGCGCGCGTCGCCATGCACGCGGTGCGCAAGCTTGCCACCATCACCTTCATCCACATGCACGAGCTGTCGCTGCGCTTCCACCTCGAGCGCAAGACCGGCGGCCTCACCCGCGTGCTGGAGCGCGGCCGCGAGGGCATCGAAGTCATCGTCCGCATGGTGATCCTGCAGCTGATCCCGACCATCGTCGAGGTCTCGTTGCTGATGGCCGTGCTGCTCTGGCAGTTCGACTGGCGCTACGTGGTCGCCACCCTGATCATGGTCGCGCTCTACATGTACTACACCTACATCGCGACCGAGTGGCGGATCGGCATCCGCCGCAAGATGAACGATTCCGACACCGAGGCGAACACCAAGGCGATCGACTCGCTGCTCAACTACGAAACCGTGAAATATTTCAGCGCCGAGGCGCGCGAGGCGCAGCGCTACGACAAATCGGTGGAGCGCTACGAGGAAGCGAGCGTCCGCACCTACACCTCGCTCGCGGTGCTCAACACCGGACAGGCGGTGATCTTCACGCTGGGCCTGACCGCGACCATGCTGATGTGCGCGATCGGCGTGCGCAACGGCACCAACACGGTCGGCGATTTCGTGCTGGTCAACGCCATGATGATCCAGCTCTACCAGCCCCTGAACTTCATGGGCATGGTCTATCGCGAGATCAAACAGGCGATCATCGACATCGAGAAGATGTTCGGCGTGCTCGGCCGCGAGGCCGAGATCAAGGACGCCCCCGATGCCAAGCCGCTGGTCGTCTCCGCCGGCACCGTACGCTTCGAGGACGTGCGCTTCGCCTATGAGCCGACGCGTCCGATCCTCAAGGGCATCAGCTTCGAGGTGCCGGCCGGCAAGACCGTCGCCATCGTCGGCCCGTCGGGCGCAGGCAAGTCGACCATCTCGCG
Source organism: Bradyrhizobium sp. WBOS08 (assembly GCF_024585125.1). Classification (NCBI taxonomy): domain Bacteria; kingdom Pseudomonadati; phylum Pseudomonadota; class Alphaproteobacteria; order Hyphomicrobiales; family Nitrobacteraceae; genus Bradyrhizobium; species Bradyrhizobium sp. WBOS08. The sequence goes on from NZ_CP028988.1 coordinate 5,126,390, forward strand.
CCTTCTGTTCCGCCTCTATGACGTCTCCGGCGGCAGGATCCTGATCGACGGCCAGGACATCCGCAGCGTGACGCAGGATTCGCTCCGCGCCTCGATCGGCATGGTGCCGCAGGATACCGTGCTGTTCAACGACACCATTCGCTACAACATCCGCTACGGTCGCTGGGACGCCAGCGATGCCGAGGTCGAGGAAGCGGCGCAACTGGCGCAGATCGACCATTTCATCCGCATGGCGCCGAAGGGCTACGAGACCCAGGTGGGGGAGCGCGGGCTCAAGCTGTCCGGCGGCGAGAAGCAGCGCGTCGCGATCGCGCGCACCGTCTTGAAGGCGCCACCGATCCTGGTGCTGGACGAGGCGACCTCGGCGCTCGATACCCACACCGAGCACGAGATCCAGGGCGCGCTCGATCGCGTGGCGAAGAACCGCACCTCGCTGGTGATCGCGCACCGGCTCTCGACCATCGTCGGAGCCGACGAGATCATCGTGCTGGATCAGGGCCGCATCGCCGAGCGGGGCACCCACGCCAAGCTGCTCGCCCATGGCGGCCTCTATGCCAGCATGTGGAACAGGCAGCGCGAGGCCGAGGCGGCGCGCGAGAAGCTGGCGCAGATGGCCGACACCGGCGAGGCCCCCAACCGCGAGCCGCCCCCGGTCGATGACGCCCTGACGACGCCTGCGGCGGCGGTGTGACCTTGTCTCCGGTCCCAACTCTGGCCTAAACAGGCCCGCGCGACCTGCGCCATTAACCCCGAGCGGCAGATAACGATGTCCATTCTCGATTCGATCCAGCGTCAGATCCCGCCGATCCACAAGGAGGGTTATCCCTTCATCGGCGGCTTTGCGCTGGCCAGCCTGGTCCTGTTCTGGTTGTGGTCGCCTCTGGGCTGGATCGGCACGATCCTGACCGTGTGGTGCGCGCTGTTCTTCCGCGATCCCGTGCGCGTGACGCCGGTGCGCGAGGGGCTGGTGGTGTCGCCGGCCGACGGCCGCGTCTCGATGATCACCATGGCGCTGCCGCCGGCCGAGCTCGGCCTCGGCGACCGGCCGCTGCCGCGCATCTCGGTGTTCATGAGCGTGTTCAATTGCCACGTGAACCGCGCGCCGGTCGCGGGCCGGGTGGATCGCATCGCCTACCGCCCCGGCCTCTTCATCAATGCCGAGCTCGACAAGGCCAGCGAGGACAACGAGCGCAACTCGCTGGTCATCTCGACGCCGACGGCCCGCATCGGTGTGGTGCAGATCGCAGGCCTCGTCGCCAAGCGCATCGTCTGTTTCGTCCGGGAAGGCCAGGCGATCGGCGCCGGCGAGCGCTTCGGCCTGATCCGCTTCGGCTCGCGGCTCGACGTCTATCTGCCCGTTGGCACCAAGGCACTGGTCTCGGAAGGGCAGACCGCCATAGCCGGCGAGACGATTTTGGCCGATCTTGCCGGCGACGATCCCGGCCGCGCCTTCCGCGCCAATTAACCAATAGTCGGTCCAGGAGGGCCTTCCGCTGCGATGGCGGAGGGGGGCGCGGCTTGCTATATCTCGCCTCGAGGTGAGGACAGCCATGACGCCCTACGATCTGAGAGATCCCGATGTACGCCGCCGCCGGTTCCGCCCGATACCGGTGCGGATGCTGGTGCCCAACGTCATCACGCTGCTGGCGATCTGCGCCGGCCTGACCTCGATCCGGCTGTCGATCGAAGGGCGGATGTCGCTCGCCGTCTATGCCATCGTGTTCGCGGCCGCGCTCGACGGCATCGACGGGCGCATCGCGCGCATGATCAAGGGCCAGTCCAAGTTCGGCGCCGAGCTCGACAGCCTCGCCGATTTCGTCAATTTCGGCGTTGCGCCCGGCCTGATGCTGTATTTCTGGCAGCTGCACGAGCTCGGCAATGCCGGCTGGATCGCCGCCATGGTGTTCGCGATTTCCGGCGGCCTGCGTCTGGCGCGCTTCAACGCCACCATGGACGATCCCAACAAGCCGGCCTTCGCCGCCAATTTCTTCACCGGCGTGCCGGCGCCGGCCGGCGCGATCACCGTGCTGCTGCCGATCTACGTCGCCTTCCTCGATCTCGGCCGCATGCCTGCGGCGGTGACGGCGGCCTACACGCTCCTGATCGCTTTCCTGATGGTGTCGCGCCTGCCGGTGTTCTCCGGCAAGACCAAGCGCATGCGCGTGCCGCCGGAGCTGGTGCTGCCGGCCTTCGTCGCGGTGATCGTCTTCATCGCGCTGCTGATCGCCTATCCCTGGCACGTGCTGTCGATCGGCACGGTGCTGTATCTTCTGGCTTTACCGCTCGGCTACAAATCCTATCGCGACCAGGCCCGCGCGATGCAGGCTGCGGCGCCTGCGGGAGACGAGGTCTCCTCGCCGCCCTCGGCACCGACGCTGACGAATCTGTCAGAGCCGCCGCAGGACGACGACGACCGGCCCGGACGCCTGCACTGAGCCGCGACACGCGGATATCTGCCATGAGGCCCCCCGAGTTGGGTTGAGACCCGATCTCGGCTATATCGCCCTGTGACGGCGGCATCGCGTCAATCAGCCGCCAATCTGGGAGAGAACGCCGTGACCGATAAAGCGACCGGGCCGCTGCCCGCTTCCGTCCTCGAAGCGCTGGGCCGCTACGACACGCCGACGATCTGCAATGCCATGGAGATCGTGGCGCCCGAGCGCCGGCTGATCGGCTACACCACCAAGCAACTGGTCTGCCCGTTCCCCGATTTGCCGCCGATCGTCGGCTATGCCCGCACGGTTGCGATCCGCTCGGTGCTGAAATCCTCGCTTCCCGCCGAGGAGCAGTCGAAGCGCCGCATTGAATATTACGAATATGTCGGCACCGGCCATGGGCCGCGCATCTCCGTGATCCAGGACATCGACGGTCCCGACGTCGGCTACGGCGCGTTCTGGGGCGAGGTGCAGAGCAACGTGCACAAGGCGCTCGGCTGCCTCGGCGTCATCACCGACGGCTCGATCCGCGACATCCCGCAATGGGCCCCTAGCTTCCAGGCGCTGGCCGGCTCGATCGGGCCGTCGCACGCCTGGGTCCATGCCGAGAGCTTTGGCGGCGAGGTCCGCGTCGCCGGCATGACCGTGAGGTCTGACGACCTGATCCACGCCGACCGGCACGGCGCCATCGTGATCCCGCTCGACGTCGCGGCAAAGCTGCCCGAGGCTGCCGAGCTCTGCGGTCGCCGCGAGACGCCGATCCTGGAGATCGCCCGCAGTCCCGATTTTTCGCTGGAAAAGCTGAAGGCCGCGTTGAAGCGCTCGGCGGAGATCCACTGAGCCTACGGCGATGACGCCGGTCGCGTGCTGCCTTGTTCGGCCAGGAACAGGGCAGCCTGATCCGGCTCTCCCAGCACGGCGGCGGCACATCCGATCAGGGCGAAGCCGCCGGCGAAGTCCCAGAGGGTGATGTCGTCCGCGCTGTTGGGGCTGTGAAGCAATCGCGCCGCGAGCAGGGCGAAGGCCGCCTCGACAAAGAGCAGGGCGCTGAACGCCGGCAGGACCAGCTCCGGCTCGAGCAGATGGAGCGCCAGCACCGCCGGCAACGCGGTGAGAACACCGAATAGCGTCAACATTGCAATCGCTCCCGCGATCGAGCATGTGCAGGCGCAGAATAGCAGATCATTAACCGGCCCGCCCGTGGCGCAGGGCCGCAGTTCGCTTGGGAACTCAGCTTCGATGGCGAGCGAGCAGTTCCTTAAGGCTCCGGCCGTGGTTCCGGACTGAATTGCCCGAACCGTGGCTCGGTCCCGGCCAGCAGGCGCTGAATGTTGCTGCGATGGCGCACGATCACATAGATGCCACCTGCAAGCACCAGCAATCGATAGGGCAAGGGTTGCTGGAGGACGCAGACGAGGGCGATCGCCGTCAGCGCGGCCAGCATCGAGCCCAGCGAGACGATGCGCGACACAGCCAAGGCGACAGCAAAAGCGATTGCTGCTCCGAGCCCGACCGGCCACGCCATCGCAAGCAGGACGCCGAGCCCTGTCGCCGCGGATTTGCCACCGGTGAAGTTCAGCCAAATCGAGAGGGCGTGTCCCAGCAACGCGGCAAGTCCGGAAAGACACACGGCCCAGTCGATCCAGCCTTGCGGATCGAGTGCGGCCGGCGGCGTGCCTGATGGAAACGTGAAGACCCAGCCAAAGAACCAGCGGGCAAAGACAATTGCCGCGGCACCCTTGAGCACATCAACCAGAAGCACAGCCAGCGCGGGCCATTTTCCGAGGATGCGCAGCACATTTGTCGCGCCGGTCGATTTGGAGCCGTGCTCCCTGATGTCGATACCCCTCATCAACTTCCCTGCGAGATAACCGGTGGGCACAGAACCAAAGAGATAGGCGATGGCCAATCCAATCGCGCACGCCAGCCAGAAAACCATGGGAGACCCCTCGACGCTCCAGTGTCGGCCATAACGGCTGCGTGTTCATGCGTCCGCCGCCCGGAGGGCGAGGACATCATCGGCCGAGGGCGCTTTTATGGTTAGTGAAACGTTGAGATCCCTGTCGGCAAGCGGCAAAGCCGGTATCCCCAAGCGCACTGGGCCGGTCCGGCGTGCTGGCTCAACTTAACCTTTACGCGGCTTTAAGGGCGGCGCTCTAGGGTTTGCGATGCGGTTCGGGGTTGGGCCGCACCAGCGGCCAGGACGGCCGTTGTCGCGTACGCGTTGGAGTCGAGAATGGATATCGCAACACTCGTCGGGTTGGCCGCGGGCGCCACAGTGGTGTCGACGCTGATCTTGATGGGCGGCAGCTTCGGGATGTTCTACGACATCCACGCCGTGATCGTCATCTTCGGCGGCTCCTTCGCCGCAACGATGATCCGCTTTCCATTGTCCGCGATGATCCACGGCGTGCCGCTCGGCGCGAAGTTTGCCTTCACCCTGAGCCGCCTTTCGGCCCACGATCTCGTCGACGAACTCGCCCGCATCGCCGAAATCGCCCGCAAGCAGGGTCCGGTCGGGCTGGAAAAGGTCGAGACTGACGAGCCGTTCCTCGCCAAGGGCATCCGCTACGTCGCCGACGGCTACGACCTCGATTTCATTCGCGACAATCTGGAGCGCGACCGCGACAACTTTCTGATGCATCTCGACGAAGGCAGCAAGATCTACCGCGCCGTCGGCGACTGCGCCCCGGCGTTCGGCATGATCGGCACGCTGCTCGGCATGGTGCAGATGTTCTCCAACATGTCGGATCCTTCCAAGCTCGGTCCGTTCATGGCCACCGCGCTGCTGGCGACCCTGTACGGCGCTGTTGTCGCCAACCTGGTCTGCCTGCCGATTGCCGACAAGCTGCACGGCAAGCTGCTCGACGAAGAGACCAACCGCACCCTGATCATCGACGGCATCCTGATGATCCGCGACTCCAAGAGCCCGACCCTGGTGCGCGAAATGCTGCTGGCCTATCTGCCGGAGAAGCATCGTAACACCGAGGGAGAGCCGGTGCCGGCCTAAGGCCGCTGCCCGGAATTTGAGAGATGGCCAAGAAGAAGCGCGGCAATGCTCACGGCGGCGGCCACGGCTGGTTCGTGACCTTCGCCGACCTGATGGCGCTGCTGCTGGCGTTCTTCGTGATGCTGGTCGCGTTCTCCACACAGGATGCCAACAAGCTGAAGATCGTCGCGGGCTCGATGCGCGAGGCGTTCGGCGTGCAGAGCGAAGCGCGCTACTCCGGCATCGTCGAATCGGACGGTCTGCCGACGCGCCCGCGGCTCAAGAACGTCGACCACATCCAGCCGGAAGATGCGTCCAACACGCCGACGCCGGATCAGGAAGACCGCGAGAAGACCTCCGGCGCAAAGATCAAGGTCGACCGCAATTTCGCGCTCGCCGCAGCCTCGCTGCGCCAGGCGTTGCAGGACATGCCGGAGCTGACCGAGATGTCCAAGCACATCATGTTCGAGGAGACCAAGCAGGGCCTCAACCTCGAGATCGTCGACCAGGACGGCCGCTCGATGTTCGCCGACGGCTCCAAGGTGCCCTATGACAGGACCCGCCGCCTGGTCGAGAAGCTCGCCATTCCGCTCAAGGCCACGCCGCTCCGCGTCTCCATCGCCGGTCACACCGCGGCCGGCTTCGTGCCGAACCGCAGCGATTACGGCGCCTTCGATCTGTCGGCCGACCGCGCCAATGCCGTGCGTCAGATTCTCGAACGCGAGGGCCTGCCGCCGTCGCACATCTTCGCCGTCTCCGGCAAGGCGGACACCCAGCCACTGTTTCCGGACGATCCTTCGCTCGCAGCCAACCGGCGAGTGACCATCACCCTGATGCGCGAGGATCCGCCGCTGCCGCCAAATCTGAAGCCCTGACCGGGCACGGTGCGCGTCGGCTTCCGACGCGATCGTGCCCGGAGGATGACTCTCTTGCGCTACCATGTTACCTGAGGCATGTCGTTGCGCGGGCGATGAGCGTGGCTGCAGCGTCACAGCATCCGGCTCCGCGCCTGCTATGGTGGTGCGCCGATTGACAGGCGCACCGGAAGCGTCAAAAGGCGCCGGATCAATTCCCAGGGAAGAAGAGTTCTTCACCCTCATGACGGCGAGCATCACACAGGCCGAGACCCAGGAAGGGCCGGTCAGATCAGGTTTTTGGGCCCTTACGCTCGGAAGCATCGGCGTCGTCTTCGGCGATATCGGCACCTCGCCGCTCTACGCATTTCACGAGGCGGTCAAGGGAGCGGCCCATGGCGAGCCGGTCTCACGGGTCATCGTGCTCGGTGTGCTCTCGCTGATCCTGTGGGCCCTTTTGATCGTCGTCACCGCCAAATACGTCCTGCTGCTGCTGCGTGCCGACAATAACGGGGAGGGCGGCACGCTCTCGCTGATGGCGCTCGGTCAACGCGCGCTCGGGCGGCGAAGCTGGGTCTTGATGGCGCTCGGTGTGGTGGGCGCCTCCATGTTCATCGGCGATTCCATGATCACGCCGGCGATCTCGGTGCTTTCGGCGGTGCAGGGCCTCAAGCTCGCGACCCCCGCGCTCGAGCACTATGTCGTGCCGCTCACCGTCCTCATCCTGGTGCTGCTGTTCGCGGTCCAGAGCAAGGGGACCGCCTTGGTCGCATCGGCCTTCGGGCCTGTGATGGTGGTCTGGTTCGCCGTGATCGCGGTGATGGGGGCCGTCCACATCGCCGACGACCCCACCGTGCTCGCGGCAATCAATCCCTATTACGCAGTGCAGTTCGTGCTGTCGCACGGCGTTATCGGCCTCGTGACGCTCGGCGCCGTGTTCCTGGCGGTGACCGGCGGCGAGGCGCTTTATGCCGATCTCGGCCATTTCGGCCGCAAGCCGATCCAGTCGGCCTGGATGTTCTTCGTGCTGCCCGCGCTCCTGATCAACTATTTCGGGCAGGGTGCGCTGGTGCTGTCCGATCCCAGCGCGATCGAGCACTCCTTCTATCGTATGGTGCCCGAGAGCCTGGTGCTACCGCTGGTCGGACTCGCGACAGCCGCAACCGTGATCGCGAGCCAGGCGGTCATCACCGGCGCCTATTCGCTGGTCCACCAAGCCGTGCAACTCGGGCTCCTGCCGCGTTTCGAGGTGCGTTACACCTCCGAATCCCATGCCGGCCAGATCTATCTGCCGCGCGTCAACCGCCTGCTGCTGATCGGCGTGATGCTGCTGGTGTTGCTGTTCCACACTCCCAGCAATCTGGCTTCGGCCTACGGTATTGCCGTCTCCACCACCATGGTCGCCGATGGCATCATGGGCTTCGTCGTGATTTGGAAGCTATGGAACTGGCGCGCGGCGACGGCCGCGGCCGTGATCGTCCCCTTCGTCATCGTCGATTTGAGCTTCTTCAGCGCCAACCTGCTCAAGTTGCTCGAAGGCGCCTGGGTGCCGCTGCTGTTCGGAATCGTCATGGCGGGGACGATCTGGACCTGGCGCAAGGGCTCCGGAATTTTGATCCAGAAGACGCGACGGATCGAGGTGCCGCTCGACGATTTGATCCGCAGCCTCGAGAAGCGGCCCCCGCACATCGTCAAGGGTACCGCGGTGTTCCTGACCAGCGATCCCGCGTTCGTGCCGACCGCGCTGCTGCACAATCTCAAGCACAACAAGGTGCTGCACGAGCACAACGTGATCCTGACCATCGAGACCGCGCACACGCCGCGGGTCGACCTGGCGGAGCGATTCCGCATGGAGAAGATCAGCGACAAATTCTCCAAGGTCCGTCTGCGCTTCGGCTTCATGGAGCAGCCGAACGTGCCCAAGGCGCTCGCGATCGCGCGCAAGCAGGGCTGGCAGTTCGACATCATGTCGACGTCGTTCTTCGTGTCACGGCGATCGCTGAAAGCATCGGCGCAGTCGGGCATGCCGCTGTGGCAGGATCATCTATTCATCGCGCTCAGCCGGTCCGCCAACGATGCCACCGACTATTTCCAGATCCCCACCGGACGCGTGGTTGAAGTCGGAACCCAGGTCACCATCTAGAACGAAACTGCAGTAGCTATGCGGATTTGCATAGCTAAGGCCTGATAACGGGCTAGGCTATGTCGGTAGCGCAGGACTATAAGCCGCGCGCTCCGCCGTTGTGCAGTGAAGCATTTTAGAGGCCGTAGGCTCTCCCATGACAAGTGATGTAGCGATTTCCGCCCCGGAAACGGTGGCGGCCAATGGGCATGGCGATGCCCATACCACCGCCGGTTTCGGGGCGCTGACGCTCGGCAGCATCGGGGTGGTCTATGGCGATATCGGCACCAGTCCGCTCTACGCCTTCCGCGAGGCGGTGATGGCCGCCTCGGGCGCAGAGGGGCTTCCGACGCCGGCCGCGGTGCTCGGCGTGCTCTCCCTGATCCTGTGGGCGCTGATCGTCGTGGTGACGCTCAAATACGTCGTGATCCTGCTCCGGGCCGACAACAACGGCGAGGGCGGCACGCTGGCGCTGATGGCGCTGGCCCAGCGCGCGGTCGGCACCGGCGGGGCGACCATCGTCCTGCTCGGCATCATCTCCGGCGCGCTGTTCTACGGCGACGCCGTGATCACGCCGGCGCTCTCGGTGCTGTCGGCGATCGAGGGCATGAAGGACGTCACGCTCAGGTTCGAGCCCTATATCGTGCCGCTGACGGTGCTCATCCTGGTCTGCCTGTTCGCCGTGCAGTCGCGCGGCACCGCCCGCGTCGCCGCCTTCTTCGGCCCGATCATGTGCGTCTGGTTCGCCGTCATCGCGGCGGCGGCAATCCATCCGATCATCCAGCAGCCGCAGGTGCTGCTGGCTCTGAACCCGCTCTACGCCGTGTCCTTCATGCTCCACCACGGCATCATCGGTTTCGTGACCCTGGGCGCGGTGTTCCTTGCCGTCACCGGCGCCGAGGCGCTCTACGCCGACCTCGGCCATTTCGGCAAGCGGCCGATCCAGTTCGCCTGGCTGTCGATCGTGCTGCCCTCGCTGGCGCTGAACTATCTGGGGCAGGGCGCGCTCGTGCTCAGCGACCCCGGCGCGATCGTGAGCCCGTTCTTCCAGCTGTTCCCGCAAGGCTTCTTCCGCGGCTGCATGGTCGTGCTCGCCACCATGGCGACCGTCATCGCCAGCCAAGCGGTCATCACCGGCGCCTATTCGCTGACGCGCCAGGCGATCCAGCTCGGCCTGCTGCCGCGCTTCGAAATTCGCCATACGTCTGAAGCCCATTCCGGCCAGATCTTCATCCCGCGCATCAACCAGCTGCTGCTGGTCGCGGTGGTGCTGTTGGTGCTGCTGTTCCGCTCCTCGAGCGCGCTGGCTTCGGCCTACGGCATCTCCGTCACCGGGACCATGGTGGTCACGGCGATGATGGGCTTTGTCGTGGTCTGGAAGGGCTGGCGCTGGAAGCCGCTGGCGGCCGCGGCGCTGATTGCCCCGTTCCTGCTCCTCGATCTGACCTTCCTGAGCGCGAACCTGCTCAAGGTGCTCGAGGGCGGCTGGGTGCCGCTGGCGCTCGGCGCGCTCATGATCATCGTGATGTACACCTGGCGGCGCGGGAGCCGGCTCCTGTTCGAGAAGTCGCGTAAGCTCGAGTTCCCGCTCGCCGAGCTCGTCGCCATGCTGGAGAAGCGGCCGCCGCAGCGCGTGCCCGGCACCGCCGTGTTCCTGACCTCGGATCCCCTGAGCGCGCCGACGGCGCTGATGCACAGCCTGAAGCACTACAAGGTGCTGCACGAGAAGAACGTCATTCTCACCATCGAGACGGCGCAGACCCCGCGCATCGATCCGTCCGAGCGGGTCAAGCTGGAGCAGATCTCGCCGACCTTCTCCAAGGTGACGCTCAGGTTCGGCTTCATGGAATCGCCCAACGTGCCGAAGGCGCTGGCGATCGCCCGCAAGCTCGGCTGGCAGTTCGACATCATGTCGACCTCGTTCTTCCTGTCGCGGAGGGCGCTGAAGCCGGCCGCTCATTCGGGCATGCCGCGCTGGCAGGACCGGCTGTTCATCTCGCTCAGCCGCTCCGCCAACGACGCCACGGACTATTTCCAGATCCCGAGCGGCCGCGTGGTCGAGGTCGGCACCCAGGTGGCGATCTAGCTCCGCTGTCGTCGCCCGGCTTGACCGGGCGACCCAGTATTCCAGAGACGGCGCGGCTAGAACCGAGGAGCCGCGGCGTACTGGATTCCCCGCCTTCGCGGGGAATGACATCGAGGGCGTGGTGAGAGGGAGGGCGGTGTCTCTGGCGCGGCCTCCGAACGCCGCACTTCAAGTCGCTGCGATTTAGCTTTAACTTGCGCCGCGCGGCTCAAGCCTTTGTAGCGCTTGATTTTCGTCTCCCGAGAGGCGAGGTTGCCGCCGGCCGGACGCCCCGGCCTGCGGCTCGCGACGTTGGAGGATGATGTGGCAAACCAGGTACAGGATCTGACCCCGGACGAGGTCTCCAAAGGTGTCGCGGAAGGACGCTATCTGCTGGTCGACGTTCGCGAGCCGAACGAGGTCCAGGCTGAGGCCTATCCTTACGGCGTCGTCGTCCCGCTCTCGACTTTCGATCCGAAGGCGATTCCCGATCCCCAGGGCAAGCAGGTCGTGTTCGCCTGCCGCTCGGGCAAGCGCTCGGTGACGGCCTCGCTCGCGGCGCAGGCGGCGGGCCTGCCTTACGACAAGCATCTGGCCGGCGGCATGCTGGGCTGGAAGGCGGCCGGTCTTCCCAGCAAGGCCGGTGGCTGACCTCATCCGATGTCAAAGAGCTCCTCGCTGAACAAGGTCTTCGCCGACCTTCCCGTCACCATCTTCGAGGCGATGTCGCAGGCCGCCCGCGACAACGACGCGATCAATCTCGGCCAGGGCTTTCCCGACGATCCCGGCCCGGAAGACATCCGCCGCGCCGCGGCCGAGGCCTCGCTGAACGGCTACAACCAGTACCCGTCGATGATGGGCCTGCCGGAGCTGCGCCAGGCGATCGCGACCCATTACGGCCATTGGCACGGCCTCAAGCTCGATCCGATGAGCGAGGTGATGGTCACCTCCGGCGGCACCGAGGCGCTGACCTCGGCCATACTCGCGGTGGTCCAGCCTGGCGACGAGGTGGTGTGCTTCCAGCCGGTCTATGATTCCTATCTGCCGATCATCCGGCAGGCCGGCGGCATTCCGCGCCTCGTCCGGCTCGAGCCGCCGCATTGGCGGCTGAATGAGGACATGCTGAAAAGCGTCTTCAATTCAAAGACCAAGGCTGTGCTGTTCAACAATCCCTTGAATCCGTCCGCGGTGGTCTATCCGCGCGAGGACCTCGAGCTGCTCGCGCGCTACTGCCAGGAGTTCGACGTCATCGCGATCTGCGACGAGGTCTGGGAGCACGTCACCTTCGACGAGCACAAGCACATCCCGCTGATCACCATCCCGGGCATGCGTGAGCGCACCATCAAGGTCGGCTCGGCCGGCAAGATCTTCTCGCTCACCGGCTGGAAGATCGGCTTCGTCTGCGCCGCACCGCCCTTGTTGCGCGTCGCTGCCAAGGTGCACCAGTTCCTGACCTTCACCACCGCGCCGAACCTGCAGGCCGCCGTCGCCTTCGGACTCGGCAAGTCCGACGAGTACTTCCTGTCGATGCGCAAGGATCTGACGCGGAGCAGGGACCGCCTGACCAGGGGGCTCGAAAGCCTCGGCTTCCCCGTGCTGAAGTCGCAAGGCACCTACTTCCTCACCGTGGACCTGTCGCCGCTCGGACTCAACGAGAGCGACACCGAATTCTGCTGGCGCATCGTGAAGGATTACAAGGTGGCGGCGATCCCGGTCTCGGCATTCTACGAGCAGGACCCCGTGACCTCGGTGGTGCGCTTCTGCTTCGCCAAGAAGGACCAGACGCTGGACACCGCGTTGGAACGGCTCTCTGACGCGGTGCGTGGACGCAAGAGGTAGTGATGACGAAGGTCGGCCGCGCGAGGCTTTGCTTTTCCTGGCTTTGCCTTGGTTTTGCGATCGTCGCGCCGCTGACGTTGCTTTCCGCCCCAGTTCAGGCGGAGCAGCGGGTCGTCAATTTCTACAACTGGTCCAATTACATGGCGCCTGATGTCCTGGAGGCCTTCACCAAGGAGACCGGGATCAAGGTCGTCTACGACACGTTCGATGCCAACGAGACGCTGGAGACGCGCCTGATGGCCGGCAAGTCCGGCTACGATGTCGTGGTGCCCACGGCCTATTTCCTGCAGCGCCAGATCAAGGCCAACATCTTCCAGAAGCTCGACAAGGCGAAGCTGCCGAACCTCGCCAATGCCTGGCCGATGGTGACCAAGCATCTGGCGACCTACGATCCCGGCAACGTCTATGCCGCCAACTACATGTGGGGCACGACCGGCATCGGCTACAACGTCGCCAAGGTGAAGCAGGTCCTCGGGGCCGATGCCAAGATCGACAGCTGGGACATCGTCTTCAAGCCGGAGAACCTGGCCAAGTTCAAGGATTGCGGCGTGCACATGCTGGACTCCGCCGACGACATCTTTCCGGCGGCGCTGAGCTGGCTCGGTCTCGATCCGAACTCGACCAAGCAGGCCGACCTGGAGAAAGCCGCCGATGCCGTCGCCAAGGTCCGTCCGTCCGTCCGCAAGTTCCACTCGTCTGAATATTTGAGCGCGCTCGCCACCGGCGAGATCTGCTTCGTGGTCGGCTGGTCCGGCGACATCATGCAGGCCCGCGCCCGCGCCGCCGAAGCCAAGAAGGACAGCAGCAGCGGCATCGAGATCGGCTACGCCATCCCCAAAGAGGGCGCGCAGATGTTCTTCGACAATCTCGCCATCCCTGCCGACGCCAAGAACGTCAACGAAGCCCATGAGCTGATCAACTATCTCTACCGCCCAGACGTTGCCGCCAGGAACTCGGACTTCCTGTCCTACGCCAGCGGCAACCTCGCCAGCCAGAAGCTGGTCGATCCGAAGATCCTGAACGACAAGAACATCTATCCGGACGAGGCGACGCTTTCAAAATTGTTCGTCATCACGGCGCGCGAGCCGGCGACGCAGCGGATCATCAACCGGCTCTGGACCCGGGTGAAGACGGGGCGGTGAGGCTCAGGTCATTCCGGTGCGAAGCATCGAACCCGGAATCTCGAGATTCCGGGTTCGATCCTGCGGACTGCCCGGAATGACGGCAGACGGCTCCTACCGCCACCTGCGATGCAGCCACAGCCATTGCTCGGGATGTTCGCGCACCCAGCTCTCCACCACGCTCGTGATCGCTTGGGTCGTGCCCTGGATGTCGATCTTGCCCTCGGCGTCGCGCACCGGCGGGATCTCTTCGCTGATCTCGCCGCGGAAGCGGCCACCGGGCAGGCGGATGATGCGCACGCCGTGGATCGGGCATTCGACCTGGCGCAAGAGGCGCGCCAGCATCGGATTGGCGCGGGTCTTGCGGCCGAAGAAGGTGACCTCGACGCCGCCGGTCAGGTATTGGTCGATCAGCATGGCGACGTGCTTGCCGTCCTTCAGCGCCTGCGCGAGCCGCAGCGGCGCGTCGCGGCCGGCGGGGATCAGCGTGCCCATGTTGACCTGGCGCATCTCCTGGATGATGCGGTCGGCGGAGGCAATGTTGGGGCGGCGGTAGAGGATCGCAGCGTCCAGCCCGTGCGCGACTGCCGCGAGCGCCGGCAATTCCCAATTGGCCAGGTGTGCGGCGAAGATCAGGGCCGGCTTGCCGTCGTCGCGGATACGGTCGAACAGGTCGATGCTGCTCTGGGTCAGTTCGATCCGGCTCTTCTCCGGATGGGCACGGTCGTAATCCCAGACACGGTCCATATGGGCGAACTCGGCGCCGACGCGGCCGAGATTGTCCCACACGCCCATCAGGATCCGTTCGATCTCCTCCGGCGATTTCTCGGGAAAGGCCGCAGCGAGATTGGCGCGGCCGATGCGGTGCTCGCGCAGGCGCGGGCCGATCGTCTTCACGACGCGTGCGAAGAAGTCCGAGGTCTTGACCGGGTCGAAATAGCGCGTGGTGCGCAGCATGCCGACCGTGGCGGCACCGATCAGGCTGCCGCCGATTGATTTGGCAGCCGCCCGCGCGCGGGCCTTCGTGCTCGCAGTCAGGAGCGCCATGCGTCCGGTCAGGCCGGTTCGCGGGTCAGGATTAGCGAGGCGTTCTGGCCGCCGAAGCCGAACGAGTTCGACATCACGGCGGTGACGCGGGCATCGCGCGCCTTGTTGCCGACGACGTCGAACAGGATCGTGGGATCCGGTGTGTCGTAGTTGATCGTCGGCGGAATGCGCTGATGCTCGAGCGTGAGCAGCGAGAAGATCGCCTCGACCGCGCCGGCGGCCGAGATGGTGTGGCCCACCATCGACTTGTTGGAGGTGACCGGAATCTTCTGCAGGAGCTCGCCGAACACGGCCGATGTGGTGTTGTACTCCATCTTGTCGTTCTCGGGCGTCGCGGTGCCGTGCGCGTTGATGTGGTCGATCTGGTCCGGCGTCATGCCGGCGTCGGCCAGCGTCTTGTTCATGCAGCCGATGATCGGCTTGCCGTCGGGCGAGGAGCGGGTGCGATGGAAGGAATCGGTGAGCTCGCCGCAGCCGGCGATCACGCCGAGGATCTTTGCGCCGCGCGCGGTGGCGGCTTCGTAGCTTTCGAGCACCAGCGCGCCGGCGCCTTCTGCCATCACGAAGCCGTCGCGGTTCTTGGAGAAGGGGCGGGAGGCCGCCTGCGGCGGATCGTTCTGGGTCGACAGCGCCGAGAGCAGCGAGAACCGCACCATGGCTTCAGGATTGACCGTGCCGTCGGTCGCGACGCACAGCGCAGCGTCGGTCTCGCCGCGGCGGATGGCTTCGACACCAAGCTGGATCGAGGTCGCGCCGGAGGCACAGGCCGTCGACAGCGAGATCGGCGAGCCCTTGGTGCCGAAGGTCTCGGCGAGGTGTGCTGCGACCGAGCCGAACATGAAACGGTGATGATAGGCGGCGTATTTGCCGCCGCCGGAGATGCGCAGCAGATCGTCATAGTTGAAGTCGGGCTTGCCGACGGCGCGGCCGAGCTCGCGGCGCTGCGGCCATTCCACCTCGACCGGCGCGACCGCCAGGAACAGCGGGCCCGGGAAATCGGCCTTGGCGCCGATGCCGGCCTGATCGAGCGCCTCCTGCGTGACGAGCTCAGCCATCCGTTCGGACAGGCCGGTGGACGAGAACGGCTCGACGCTGACGAAATCGACAGTGCCGGCCATCGTGGTCTTGAGACCGTCGACCGGAAAGCGGGTGATGGTGCGAATGCCGGATTCGCCGGCGACGAGCTTCGCCCAATTGTCGGCCTTGCCGGCACCGAGCGAGGTCATGATCCCCATGCCGGTGACGACGACGACGGGGCGCCCGAGTTTGTCGCGTGGTGCAGTCATGTCGATCCCCCGGGTGAGCTAGTCTACTGCCTCGACCAGCGCCATGCCTTCGCCGCGCCAGTGTCCGGCTCCCACCACCACAATCTGGGTGGGCGCTCCCTGCATTTCAATCTCGGTGCCAGTGGAATCGTTCGGCGGGAACAGCGCACCACGCGAGATCGACAGCGCGGCGAGTGCGATGCCGAGCGGGAATTGCGTCTCCATGGTGTGGCCGAACATCGTGCCGGTCGAACGCACCGGGAATTCGGCGTGAGCCTTCAGGAAGCCGCGCTCTTCGCTCGTTGCCGGCTCCGCACCGGTCGCGCCCGTGATGATCGCGCCCTTGCCTTCGCGCTTGGGCAGCTTGGCCCAGAGCTGCTCCAGCGTCGCGGCCATGTCGCCGGGCTGCTTGCGCCGGGCGAGGTCGGCGACGACGCTCGACAGTCTTGCGAACGGCTTTGCGCCGCGCGCTTGCGCGTGGGCTTTCGATTCCAGCACCAGGAACGCGCCGGCCGAGCCGAGCGCGAAGCCGGCGTGATCCTTGCGCGCCCACACCGGTGCAAACTTGTCCTTCAGGTTGAAGTCGCCGAATTCGTAGAGGACCATGAGGTCCTTGCGCTCGCCGTTATGCGAGCCGCCGACCAGGGCAATGTCGCTCTCGCCCGAGGCGATGCGCGCCAGCGCGATGCGGGCGGCATCGGCCCCCGCAACTTCTTCGCCCATGAAGGTGCGCGAGGTGCCGCCAAGACCGTGCACGATGGCGATGTTGCCGGCGAGCAGATTGGAGAGCTGCGCCAGGAACAAGGTCGGCCGCAGATCGCTCATCAGCCGTTCGTTGAGGAAGCCGGGCGCGTTCGCCCCCTTGGCCTCGGCCGTCAGCACGCCGGTGTCGACGTTGAGGTCGCGCTCGCCGCCGCCGGCGGCCACCACCATGTCGATCTTCGACAGGATGTCCTTGTTGCCCTTGATCCCGGCGGAATCGAGCGCAAGGCCGGCGGCATAGGTGCCGATGCGCTGCCAGGCTTCCATCTGGCGCTGGTCGCCCTTCTTCGGGATCTGGCTGTCGAAGCTGACAGGCATCAGGGGATGCACGATGTAGGGCGCAAAGCCCTTCTCGTCGACGTTGATGCGCTTCTCGGAAAGCGCGGCCCAATTGGCGTCCAGGCCTTCGCCGAGCGAGGTGGCAAGGCCAATGCCGGTGATCCAGACCTCGGTCTGGCCGGGCTTCGAAGCAGTGTCAGTCATGGCGATACGGCCTGTTGCGGAAAGCCGACACGCTCGGCGACTTTTGCCATGTATCCGCGCATATCCGCATTGGGGAAGGGGATCAGCGTGAAGGTGAGCGCCGAATTCGCGCGCAGCTTGCCGCCGACCCTGATCTTGGCTTCGGTCATGGCATAGCCCGAGCCTTCATAGGTGAGGCTCGCCTCGATGCTCATGAGATCGCCGGGGAAGACCGAGCCGCGCACCTTGGCTTCCTTCACGGCGGCAAGAATCGGCATGCGCTCGAACTTGAACACGCCGAGTTGGAGCCAGCCCGAGGCCTGCGCCATCGATTCGATCAAGAGCACGCCGGGCATCAAGGGGTAACCCGGAAAGTGCCCCTCGAAGATGGTGCTCTCCTTGGGGACCTGGGCTTCGACGACGATCGTCTTCTCGTCGACCTTGAGGTCGACGATGCGATCGATCATGTGGAAGTATTCGAGTTGCATGGCCGCGCGCTTACGCGCTCGCGCCCTTGGCCGCAACCAGTTCGTCGATGCGGGCGCACAGGTTCTTCAGCACGAAATATTGCTCGGTGGTCGCCTTGCCGTCGTTGACCTCCTGGGTCCACTTTTCCAGCGGCAGCTTGATACCGAACTGCTTGTCGATCGCGAAGGCGATGTCCAGGAAATCGAGGCTGTCGATGCCGAGGTCATCGATGGCATGGCTATCCGGCGTGATCGTGTCGCGTGGGATGTCGCAGGTTTCAGCGATGATCGTGGCGACCTGATCGAATGTGGAGGACATCACTAAGCCTTTGATATATTGCGGGTATTTGTCAGATTGTCCAGAGTGGCACGGTGGGTGGGCATCGCGCCCCTGATGACGCCCTCAACCCCCGCTCTGGCCGGGTCGAAAGCCCGTATATCGGAGCGCCGCCCTGAGTTCAATGGAGCCGGGCAGGCGAGGAGACGGGGCTGGGGACGCCCGCCGGGGCCTGCTCCCGCCGGCGGACCGGGCCTAGATATGCGGCGTCGTGATCTTGACGCAGTCGCGACGGCCCATCAGCACGCAATCCTGGGTCCGGCGCAAGTCGGCGATGCTGACCGCGAGCCAAATTCCAATGGCGGTCAACGCGATGGTGAAGGCCAGCGCCGCGATGTTGGCGAGCATGCGATGACGGAAATCGCCCGGCTCGGCACGAGGCTGTTCGTAGCGCGACAGGTCGAGCGGTTCGGGCGCGCCGCGCAACGGCTTCACGGTACCGCTACCGCGGTGGACCGCAGGGGGAGGCGAGGTGCGCGGCCTGAACTGGAGCACCCGGTGCTCGTCGTCAGAGCTTATGGGCCGCTGGGTCGTCATAGGGCGGGGATCACTCCGAAGCACGCTTTTTGATAGCATATGGGATGAACGTGTTGCAGAAAATCTTCGCAATGTCCGCGTGCAATCGTACCCCCGCTCTATTTGCGCATGGACCATGCGGAGCGATCGTGAAACCGGCCGTCATGGCTAGGGAAGGACGCGAGGGTTGCGTTGCAACAACGGGCGTAGCGACCGCCATAGACGTCGCGCCCCGGTTTCCGTCTCCGGCCCCGATGCGCGCCGCCGTGCACGGCCGCGCGCGTGCGCACGGCGTCAACCGGCCAGGTCTCGTTCGATGTTCCGCAGCCGCACGAAGGCTGCCCATGCCCGCGGATAATCCTTGTCGGCGGGATCGATCGCGAGCAGTGCGCAACGTGCTCTCTGGATATCTTGCGACGACACACGTTTCGTCGGAGCCTGCGATGTTCTCGACTGCTCCCAACGCGCCTCGATCTCCTTCGCAGCAGCCAAGGCTTCGGCGGCCGTCAGCTCCTGCGCCGATTTCGCTGGACACTGGCCCGAGGGCGGCGCCGGCCATGCGACCGGTGGCTGATCGGCCTGCCAGATCGGTTCGCCGTCCGGTACAGTCTTCGTCTGCGACACCGAAGGTGCCCCTGCCGGCGCCGCTCCCGCCCGGGCCGGTCCTGCTGTTGCCGGGACGAGCGAGCCAGCTGCTCCCGGTGCGACGGCTGCTGTCCGCGCCGAGAGTTGGCCAAGCTGTTGCTCCATCGTGCCGCCACTCGATTGGGGAATGACCTTTCCGACGGCCTTGGCCATTGCCAGCGCGCCGGGGGCTATCGGCGCTTGTTGTTCGGCAGCCCTGACCTCGGTTGCCGTTGGGCACGATCTGTATGGCAGGTGTTGAGAGGTAATCCGGCCGCCGTCGTCGACACGGGCGAGGTAGCTGGCCACGGTGTAGACGAACGCGGCGCCGATCGCGTGGCCGGCCTTGTCGTTCGCGCTCACAGCGCCGCAGACGTATCTCGCAGCGTCCGCCTCGACCGTGTGCAGGCCACTGAAGCGAGCTGAATGCGGCTCGATCAGCACGCGGGAGACTGCTGCTCGGGCCTTGCGATGGTCAGATTGAAACTAGCTCCATATTTCATCGGGATTGACGAGGTCAGGCTGGTAGTTCCACATGTAGCCAGCCCCGAAGAATGCTGCGCCGACGCACGTCGCGATGATGGATGCTCGCAGGTTCATGAGATCGCGCCCTCTGGCAGGCACGACTCGTCCGCGTCTCCGTCAAGGACTTTGACGGAAACCGTGAAGGTTGTGCCGAAGTGTTTGCGCCAGTAGGGAGCGAGACTCTTAATAAAGCGTATTCGATTGTGAAATCATTTTGATTCCCGCAGGACGGGAACTTTATTTCCCCGCCGGCGGCGTCATTTTCACCTGCGAGCCACCCCCTTCGCTGAACCGCGCCTGTCATGAGAATGTAATGAAGCAAGCAAACGGGCGGCGGAGTTCGCGGGAAGCGCCATCGCGTCAGAGGTAACGGTTTGACATTCCGCAAACGTGTATGGTGGCAGCCCGGTACTGTCCGCCTGCATGATTGCCGAAGCAGCGTTCTGCCCCGATGTCGGGGGTGAGGTGGGCTCCAGGTCATGCGAACTGGAGACACGACCATGAGCATCATCTTCCGCATCCTCTTCGTCATTGCCGGCGCCATCACCGCGTTGTTCGTGGCGCGTGATGCCCTGAACTTCACCATCATTCAGACCTTCGTCGCCGTCCTGCTTGTGACGGCCATCGTGGGGGCTGGAAGTCTCTGGGGCCTGCGGCGGAAGACGTGAGCAAGGCAGAACGCGGCGTTTCCGGCGGACTGAGCGAAACCGAAGCTCGGCTGCGGCTGCAACAGGACGGTTTCAACGAACTGCCTCGGGCCGAGCGGCGCACGCCGCTGCGCATCGTGCTGGAAGTGCTGCGCGAACCGATGCTTGCGCTGCTCCTGGGCGGCGGGCTGGTCTACCTCCTGCTCGGCGACCTCCGCGAGGCGCTGCTTCTCCTGGCGTTCGGCGCCATCTCCGTCGTGATCACGATCGTGCAGGAAACCCGCACCGAGCGTGTGCTGGAAGCCCTGCGGGAGCTGACCAGTCCACGCGCTCTCGTGGTCAGGGATGGGGAGCGGCGGCGGATCGCGGGACGCGACGTCGTCCGCGGCGATCTTCTGGTCCTGGCCGAAGGCGACCGGGTGCCGGCGGACGCGGTGCTCGTCAGCGCGCATGATCTGGCGGTCGACGAGTCGCTGCTGACCGGCGAGTCGGTCCCTGTTCGCAAGCAGGCCGTCAAGACGCCGGCGCCCGAAGCCGCTTCGGCCGAGCATCGCCCGGGCGGCGACGATCAGCCTTTCGTGTACTCGGGCTCGTTGGTGGTGCGAGGCGAGGGCCTAGCCGAGGTCGAGGCCACCGGCCCTCGCAGCGAGATCGGAAAGATCGGACTGTCGCTGCATGGCTTGCAGGCAGAGCCGCCGCGGTTGCAACAACAGACCGCACGGCTCGTGCGGCTTTGCTTTCTCGGCGGCGCAGCGATCAGCCTGGCCGCTGTCCTGCTTTACGGAACGTTGCGCGGGGATTGGCTGCAGGCGCTGCTCGGGGGCATCGCCATCGGGATGTCCATGCTTCCCGAGGAGTTTGCCGTCGTCCTCACGGTGTTCATGGCGATGGGTGCCTGGCGCATCTCGAAGGCGCGCGTGCTGACGCGGCGCTCCGCCGCGATCGAGGTGCTTGGCTCTGCCACGGTGCTGTGCACTGACAAGACCGGCACGCTGACGCAGAACCGGATGTCGGTTGCGGAGCTGAGGCTGCGCGACGGGACGAGCATGCGCCTTGCCTCATCGCAGCCCGCTCCCGTGGGAGCAGAGTTCTTCGAGCTGGCGCGTTGCAGCGTGCTGGCGAGCTCGCCGGAACCGTTCGACCCGATGGAGAAGGCCCTGCACACGTTCGTGCAGGCGCAGCTGCCGAAGGATGAGGAAGCCGGCGGCGCTCGGACCTTGATACGCACCTACGGCCTGCGGCCCGAGCTGCTGGCGATGACCCAGGTTTGGCGGTTGCCGCATCATCAGGACGTCTTCGCTTCGGCGAAAGGCGCCCCGGAGGCGATCGCCCGCCTCTGCAAGCTGGACGGTGCGCAGCAGCAGGCGATGCGCGATTCGGTCGCGGCGATGGCGAAGAACGGCCTCCGCGTGCTGGGCGTGGCCGCTGCGAGCCATGGCAGTGAGAGTCTGCCGACCTCGCAGCAAGACTTTTCGTTTCGCTTCCTCGGTCTCGTCGGGCTGGCCGATCCGCTGCGTCCTGGCGTCCCCGAGGCAGTGGCGGAATGTCGTTCGGCCGGCATTCGCGTCGTCATGATCACGGGCGACTATCCTGCGACCGCCATGGCGATCGCCGGGCAGGCCGGGCTCGACGTCGAGGAGGTCGTGACCGGCGAGCAGATCAAGCTCGCGAACGAGGGCGAGCTGGAGGCGCTCGTCAGGAACGTGAACGTGTTCGCCCGGGTCCTGCCGGAGCAGAAGCTGCGGATCGTTCAGGCGATGAAGCGTGGCGGCGAGATCGTCGCGATGACCGGCGACGGCGTCAACGACGCGCCGTCCCTGAAGGCTGCCCATATCGGCGTCGCGATGGGCGGCCGCGGCACCGATGTGGCCCGCGAGGCGTCCTCGATCGTCCTGCTCGACGACGACTTCGGATCGATTGTCGCATCCGTCCGCCTCGGGCGCCGGATTTACGACAATCTCCGCAAGGCGATGGCCTTCATTTTCGCCGTCCACGTTCCGATCGCGGGGCTTGCCCTGCTTCCCCTGGTGTTCGGGCTGCCGGTGATTCTCGGCCCCGTTCACATCGCGTTTCTGGAGCTGATCATCGACCCCGTCTGCTCGCTGGTGTTCGAAGCCGAGCGGGACGAGCGCGATGTCATGGCGCGCCCGCCGCGGCGCGCCGATGCGGTGCTGTTCTCGTGGGCATTGGTCGGCTGGAGCGTTCTTCAGGGCGTTCTGGCATTTGCGCTGATCGCCGCGATCTTTATCGTCGCGCTTCGTTCCGGCATATCTGCCGACGAGGCGCGCACGCTCGCCTTCATCGCGCTCGTCGTCTGCATCGTCGCGCTGGTGCTGGTCAACCGGTCCTTCAGCGCCTCGTTCCTGTCCGCCTTCTTCCGTCCGAACCCGGCATTGCTCTGGATCTTCGTGTCGATCGCGTCGATTCTGACCACTGCTCTGGTCTGGCCGCCGGCGTCCGGCCTGTTTCGTTTCGGTCCCCTGCACCTGAACGATCTGATGGTCACGCTCGGCGCAGGCCTGCTGGTGCTCACGGTGCTCGAATTGCTGAAACCGATATGGGCGCGGCGGCTGCGATTCTAGCCTTCGTCCCGGCGGGCCGTCTTTGTCGAAGCCTCCACCCGATGAGGATCGTCCTTGCCACCGAGCATCCGATGCAGCCAGCGCTCCAGGCGACGGCCGATCGTCAGCAGAACGAAGGCGAAGGCCAGCGCGGCCAGCACGATCTTCCATTGCCCGGCGCCGCAGGCAATGCCGAGACAGGCGGCCAGGAAGGTGCAGGCGGCGCTGGTCAGTCCGCGCACGCGAAAACGTTCGCTTTCATGGACGATGACGCCGGCCCCAAGGAAGCCGATGCCGGTCAGGATGCCCTGGATCACACGGCTCGCCGCATCGGTGATCTTGCCGGGCTCGGCGAATTGGACCGCAAGCAGCACGACGGTCGCGGTGGAGAGCCCGACGATTCCGAGCGTCTTCAGCCCGATCGGCTTGCCGTGCAGGTCGCGGTTCAGGCCGATCGCGCTGCCGGCGAGCGTCGCGCTTCCGAGACGCAGCAGGATTTCGGGCCAGTCCAGCTCGGTCATGTCTTATCCGTCATCTCCCGCCGGCCTTGCGCCATGTCATCGCCCGATCCAATCGGGTTAGTGCTTGAGCCGAGAAGCTGCGGCGCACTGGATGCCCCGGTCAAGCCGGGGCATGACACCGGAATTTGCGGAGGCGGCCGTCCGCCTCTTACCGCAGCGGCTTCTTCAGCAGCGAGAAGCGGTCCGGATCGAGCCCCATCGAGGGTTGCAGCATCGGGGCCTCGACGTTGGAGAGAGTCTTGGCGGGCGGGGCCGAGAACACCGGATCGTTCGGCACGTCGCGCTGCGAGGTGGCGCCGCGCCAGCGCTCGAGCACGGCGCTGACGAAATGCATGTCGTGGCCGGAGGTGACGGACGGCACGCTCGAGATGGTGGCTTCGCCTCGCGGCAATTGATGCGGAGGCACCTCCTTGAAGCGCAACCGCGTCGGCAGCGCGACGCCCTCGCCGAAGGCCAGCACTTCACGCGTGCCGAGCGAGGGCACGAAGGACAGCAGGTTGGCAGCGGCGTCCGACACCGCGGCGCGCAGCAGCGCCTGGTCGCGGTCGTTGGCAAGACGCATCGTGAACAGCGTGTTGCACTGGGAGATGATGGTGGCGTCGAGCTCGGCCGGGCGCTGGGTGATGAGGCCGAGATAAACGCCGTATTTGCGGCCTTCCTTGGCGATGCGCGACACCGCCTTGCGGGTCGGCCCGAAACCGATGTTGCGGTCGGCGGAGGCGTAACGATGCGCTTCCTCGCACACGAACAGCAGCGGGGAGACGCCGTCGCTCCACAGGCCGAAATCGAAGGCCATGCGGCAGAGCACCGAGACGACGGAATCGATGACTTCGGCCGGGAAGCCGGCGAGCTGCATCACGGTCATCGGCTTGCCGTTGGCCGGGAGGCGGAACAGATGGCTGATGACCTCGGCCATGGTATCGCCGCCGACATTGGCGTTGTCGAACATGAAGGCGTAGCGCGGGTCGTTGCGCACCGCCTCGATGCGCGAGATCAGCTTGTGATAGATGATGCGCGAAGAGCGGTTCTCGAGCTTGCCCATGCGCTCGTCGATCAGCGACATCAGGTCGACCAGGCGATAGGGCACCGGCGTGTCGACGGTGTAGCCGATCTGCTTGGGATCGATGCGCTTGAGGCCGATGCGGTCGGCGTTCTGGTACTGGGTGTAGACGCCCTTGGCGAGCGGGATCACCTCGGCGAGGATGTCGAGCTCCTCGGGCACGCCGGCGCGGCCACCGAACAGCACGTCGACGATTTCCTCGAAGTTGAACAGCCAGAACGGCAGCTTCAGGTTTCGCGGGTTGAGCACCAGCGCGCGGTCGCCGAAGCAGCGGCCATATTCGTTGTGCACGTCGAGCAGGAAGATGCGCAGGTTCGGGCGCGCCTTCAGGATCTCGTTGAGCAGCAGCGACACGCCGGTGGATTTGCCAACGCCGGTCGATCCCAGCACCGCAAAATGCTTGGACAGCATTTCCTCGACGTCGACATAGGCGACGACCGAGCGGTCCTGCTGAAGGAACCCGACATTGATCTGGTCCGAGCCGGTCGGCGCGTAGATCGTGCGCAGCTCCTGGCTGGTGATCAGGTCGACGGCATCGCCGATGGTCGGATAATTGGTGACGCCGCGCTGGAATTTCGGCTTGTCGCTGGCGTTGAGGATTTCGCCGAGCAGGTCGACCGAGGCGACCGCGATATAATTGTCGCTGCTCGACAAATTCTCGCAGGA
Source organism: Bradyrhizobium sp. WBOS08 (assembly GCF_024585125.1). Classification (NCBI taxonomy): domain Bacteria; kingdom Pseudomonadati; phylum Pseudomonadota; class Alphaproteobacteria; order Hyphomicrobiales; family Nitrobacteraceae; genus Bradyrhizobium; species Bradyrhizobium sp. WBOS08. Next base: position 5,151,275 of record NZ_CP028988.1, read on the forward strand.
CACCTCGGTGATCATCGCGACGATGACCGAGCTGGCACTGCGAATGCTGACGAAGCGGCCGACGGTTGCCCGAACTTCCGAGATCGGCATCTGGCTTTCCGCCAGCAGCCCGACCCGGGCGAGCGATCCGCGAACCGAAATCACGCGTCCAAAGGATGTCACGATCAATCAACCTGGCAAGAGCGAGAGGATTTGTCCCGGACTATGCCCGGCCGTCGCTGGACAAACGGTTAAGCGCCAGGCGCGGCCGCTTCGTTAAATCTGTGACAATTCGGCCGTGAGGTTTGTTTCCGAACGCGGACTTATGGGCGGAAACGTCGGGAAAATGCTGCAGTCAAGGGCCGCTGGCGCAAAAGAGGGGTTTAAGGAATATTTTACCATCCGGTCACTCCGCTTCCCGTTTTCGGGAATGATGGCCCTCGCGCAGCGAACGTCATCCGAGTCCAGACTGGCATTTGATTTGTTGACGGGACCTAATCATTTGTACATTAGTACAAATGAACCGGCGGCCTCGCTGCCGCCTTCGGGTGGGTCAGCCTGTTGCGATCCTGCACCCGAACGCGCGATCCGGCGGATCGCCAGCCGTGCTGGAGGAAGACATGCAGCCCGAACCGATCCTCGATCTTGCTCATCTCGGCCATATGGAGCTGCTGACGCCCAAGCCCGATGAGAGCCTGAAATTCTTCGTCGACGTCATGGGCATGACCGTCAGCGGCCAAAAGGGCGAGTCGGTTTATTTGCGCGGCTGGGACGATTACGAACGCTACTCGCTGAAGCTGACGGCGTCGAAGACCTCGGGCATGGAGCACATGGCGCTGCGCGCGCGCAGCCAGCAGGCGCTGGAGCGCCGCGTCGCCGCGCTGAAGGGATCCGGCTTCGACATTGGCTGGATCGACGGCGACATGGGGCAGGGCCCGACCTTCCGTTGCCGCGATCCCGACGGCCACATCGTCGAGCTCTATTACGAGACCGAGTGGTACCAGGCACCGCCGGAGCTGACGCCCGCGCTTAAGAACCAGGCGCAGCGCTTTCCCGCGCGCGGCGTCAATGTCCGGCGTCTCGATCACCTCAATTGCCTCGCGGTCGACATCAAGGCCAACCGCGAATTCTTCGAGAATTACCTCGGCTGCCGTCTCACGGAGCAGATCGTGCTCAACGACGGCCGGGAAGCGGCGATGTGGCTGACGATGTCGAACAAGAGCTACGATTTTGCTTATTCGCTCGACCATTCCGGCGTGCCGGGCCGTTTCCATCACGTCACCTACGCGCTCGACAGCCGCGAGGAGATTCTTCGCGCGGCCGACATTTTCCTCGAGAACGGCGTGCACATCGAGACCGGCCCGCACAAGCACGCGATCCAGCAGACCTTCTTCCTCTACGTCTACGAGCCCGGCGGCAACCGCGTCGAGGTCGCCAATGCCGGCGCGCGCCTCATCCTCGCGCCCGACTGGAAGCCGATCGTGTGGACCGAGGAGGAGCGCAAGAAAGGCCAGGCCTGGGGATTGAAGACGATCGAGTCCTTCCACACCCACGGCACGCCGCCGGTGGAGATGAAGCACGGTTAGAGTTGTAGGCGTGAGCGGGGCGAGGTCTGAGCAAGCGCCTCGCCCTTCGAGACGACCGCTTTCGCGGTCTCCTCAGGGTGAGGCTAAGCGGCAGCCTTGCCCTATTGAACTCGTCCCACGTACTCCGTCCTCATCCTGAGGGCCCGCCGCAGGCGGACGTCTCGAAGGATGGCCACAGGCGAGCGTTCAGCCACGCCTTCCTTCGCCTTATCTCAGTGCGCCGACACGCCGCACCCGCGCGATCGTATCGCGCACGCCCGGCCATGCCGGCTTGTCGGGTGCGAACTGCCTGCGCAGGAACGTGACGAGCTCCTCGATCTGCGCGTCGCTCATGCTGTTCCTGAATGCCGGCATGTAGCCGAGATCGCTGGAGACCGGATCAGTGATCCCGTGCAGGATCACCTGGACCAGATTGTCCGCCGTCGCGCTGTGCAGGTTGCTGTTCAGCGCGAGCGAGGGGCGAGTGCCGAACAGCGGCAGGCCGCCGACCTCGTGGCAGACTGCGCAGGCGCCCTGATAGAGCCGCGCGCCGGTGGAGGAGGCGACGGTGACCTGCGTTGTGCTCTCCAGCCTCGCGGCGAGAACAGGTGCGTCGGCGGCGGCGGCGTTGAAAGAACCGAGATAGACCGCCATCGCGCGAATGTCCTGGTCGGGCAGGGCCTTGAGATCCCTGACCACAGGCGCCATCGGGCCGGCGGCGACGCCGTGATGGCGCGAATGGCCGGTGCGCAAATAGGCAAACAGCTCGTCCTCGCTCCACGGGATCGGCGCGCGCGAGAGCGCGGTCAGCGCTGGCGCCTCCCAGCCTTCGGCGAAGCCGCCGGCGAGATAGGCATTGCGCTGCACGGCGCCGAATGCGTTGCGCGGCGAATGGCAGCCGCTGCAATGGCCGAGACCTTCGACCAGATAGGCACCGCGATTCCAGGCGTCCGATTTTGTCGGATCGGGCTTGAACTCCGTCGCTTCGTGAAACAACGCGTTCCACCCCGCGAGCAGTGGACGGAGATTGAACGGGAAGGCGAGCTGATTCGCCGGCGGCGTCGCGCGCACCGCAGGCTGTGCCATCAGATAGGCGTAGAGCGCCTGCATGTCCGCGTCGCTGGTCTTGGCGAAATGCGTGTAGGGGAAGGCCGGATAGAGCTGCCGCCCGTCGCGATGCAGCCCGTCGCGCATCGCGCGCGCGAAGGCGGGATAGGACCATGCCCCGATGCCGGTGTCGACATCGGGCGTGATGTTGGTGCTGTAGATCGTGCCGAACGGGGTCTCCAGCGCGCGGCCGCCGGCATTGAGCGCGCCTCGAACCGTGGTGTGGCACTCCGCGCAATTGCCGAGCGCTGCAAGCTGCTCGCCGCGGGCGATCGTCGCTGCGGAATAGACCGATGCGTCGGGCCGTGCGATCGGCGCGATCGCCCGCCCCGGCAGCAGCGCGGCGCCAATGCCGATCGCAGCCGTGCACACCGCCGCAATTGCTGCGAAGACGCCGGCGCGCTTGGCGAACGGGTTTTCCCAGATGCGAGACGGCGGCGAGGGCGCGGGCAGGGGCTGGGGCACAGCCGCTGTTTCACCATACAACCCCTTCAAGATACGTTCCGGGGTAAACGGCGGCTCGCGAAAGCGCACGCCGGTGGCATCGAAGATCGCATTGGCAATCGCCGCCGCACTCGGCACCGAGGCGGACTCGCCGACGCCGAGCGGCGGCTGGTCCTGCCGCGGCAGCATCAAGACGTCGATCTTGGGCACGTCGGGGAAGGGGATGATCGGATAGGCGCCCCATTCGCGCGCCGCCACCGCGCCGCGTTCGAACGAGACCTCTTCCATCAGCGCGCGGCTGGTGGACTGGATGACGTTGCCGTGGATCTGGTGGCGCACGCCGTCCGGGTTGATCATCAGGCCGGAATCCTGCCCGGCGACGACGCGGGTCACGCTGACGTCGCCGGTTGTCTTGTTCACGGCAACATCTGTCACCCAGGCCGACCAGGCCGCGCCGTAGCCGGGAAACTTGCTGTGGACATAGAGGGCATAGGCAAAGCCGCGCCCGTGCACGACCTCGCCGTCCTTGTCCTGCCTCACAGGGCGTGGCGTCCAGCCGGCGCGCTCCGCCACGGCATTGACGAGATCGATGGCGCGCTGGTCTTTCAGGTAACGCAGGCGATATTCGATCGGGTCGATTCCGGCCTCGGTGGCGGCCTCGTCGATGTAGGATTCGTGCGCAAAGGTGTTCGGCAGCGCGGAGACGCCACGAAACCAGGACGCGCGCACGATCGGCGGCGTGTCGTGGGCGACGACGCGCATGTGCTCGTAGTCATAGGGCGGGATCGCGGTGCGGTCGCCCATCTGGAGCACGGCCGGCTCCGGTGAGATGCGACCGGTCAGCAGCAACGCCAGTGTCGGCGCGGCGTTCGAGGGATACCGTGTGGCGAGGTCGTAACCGGCGATGCCGCCGTCGGCATCGAGCCCGCCATTGACGTCGATGAGCTGCGCGGTGCCCTTGGGCTCCCAGGCGTGCTCCTGCTCGCGCGACAGCTGCACACGCACGGGACGGCCGACCGCGCGCGACAGCAGCAGCGCGTCCGCGGTGACGTCGTCGGCGCAGTTGCGGCCGTAGCAGCCCGCGGCCTCCAGGCGGATGACCTCGATCTCGCTCTCGGGCCGCTCGATCAGGAGCGCAAGATCGCTGCGCAGAAGGTGCGGATTCTGCGTGCCGGACCACACCCTGATATTGCCGTCGTGATAGTCCGCGACTGCGCAGGAGGGGCCGATCGAGGCGTGCATCTGATAGGGCCAGACATAAGTGCGCTGCATCGGCTTGGCCGCGCCGGATATCGCCGCGCCAACATCGCCCTTGTCGATCAGGGTGCGCGGGGTCGATGGATTGGTGCGCAGTGCGGTCTCGACGTCGGAAAGATCGGTGAGGGTGGGCGTCGGTTTCCAGCTCAGCTTGAGCTGCTCCGCCGCGCGGATCGCATTCTCCTCGCGCTCGGTGACGACACCGACGAAATCGCCGATGCGCACCACGGCCACGAGACCGGGAATGGCGCGGACCGATGCTTCATCGACGCCGATCAGGCTGGTGCCGACAAAGGGTCCTGCATCGACGCCGGCATAGGGCGGCCGCACCACGCGGCCGTGCAGCATGCCGGGCAGGCGGATGTCGTGGACGAAGGTCAGCTCGCCCGTGGCCTTGGCCGGCAGGTCGACGCGCGGGACGGACTGACCGACGATCGCGTAGTCGCCGACGGGTTTGACCGCGACATCTTCGGCAAGCTCGAGCCGGATCTCTTCGCCGCCAATCAGCTCGCCATAGCTGACGCTGCGGTTGTCATGTCCCCGCACGAGGCCGTCCTCGATCCTGAGATCGGCCTCCGGCAGCTCCAGCTGCTCCGCCGCGCGCGCGATCAGGAAACCTCTCGCCTGCGCTGCGGCCTTGCGCAGCGGCACGGCGGTGATCTGGATGGTCTCGCTCGCGATGGTCGCGCCCTGGTTCGGCACCAGGGCCGTGTCGCCGAGCACGATCACGACGCGAGCGAAGGACACATCCAGCTCTTCGGCGACGATCTGACCGAGTGCGGTGCGAATGCCGGTGCCGAGATCGACATGGCCGTTATAGGCCGTGACCGAACCGTCGGCCGTGATGCGGAGGAAGGTCTCGGACGTCATCTCATCCACGGTGCGGACGACGACAAGCGATCCCGATGACCGGTCGGCTCCGTTCGAAACAGGGGAGGCCATCAGTCAGCCGCCTCGGTGAGCTGGCCCGACGCCCGCATCACGGCGCGCAGGATTTCGACATGGGTGCCGCAGCGGCAGAGATTGTAGCGCAGCGCCGCCAGCGCCTCCTGTTCGGTCGGCCGCGGGTTGATCGCGAGCAGCGCCTTGGTGGTCATGATCATGCCGTTGAGACAATAGCCGCATTGCGCGGCCTGCTCGTCGATGAAGGCCTGCTGCACGGCGTCAGGCTTGTCGCGCATGCCGAGCCCTTCGAGCGTCACGATGTCGCGGCCAGCGCAGCCGCTGACGGGAATCACGCAGGCGCGTGCTGCAGCTCCGTCGATCAGGACAGTGCAGGTGCCGCATTCGCCGAGACCACAACCATATTTCGGGCCGTTGAGCGCGAGATCGTTGCGCAGCACGTAGAGCAGCGGCGTCTCCGGCGCCGCATCGATCTCGTGGATCCTGCCGTTCACGGTGAGGCGGATCGATGTCTGCGTCATCCCTAGGTCCCAAGCCCGCATCAAATTCGACATCGCGACGATACCGTTTGTACACAAACGTGCAAGCCGTGCATGCCGCACTGCAGCGCGGCTGCCTTGTTTGTGGACAGAGTGGATGGGCAAATGAGGCTTTATGCGGCAGCTGCATCTTTTGCACTGCACCGCCGCTTGACAGTCGGAGGCGACCGCGCGCAACATCGTTCGTATACGAATGATAACCCGCGCCAGCTGGCTCCGACATGGTGACTGAAACGACGAGCGCCGCCATCGACAAGATCCGCTGCGATGCGTGTCCGGTGATGTGCTACATCAAGCCGGGCGCGGCGGGTGCCTGCGACCGCTACGCCAACCACGACGGCAAGCTCGTCCGCGTCGATCCACACGTGATCCTGGAGCGCACCGTATCGCATGGCGGCAAGCTGGTTCCGTTCAGCCGCACCGAAGACTGGGACGGCAAGATCGTCCATGAGCCTTCCACTTTCGTGACGGCGATCGGTGCGGGCACCACCTATCCCGATTACAAGCCGGCGCCTTTCATCGTCTCCGCCGAGGTCGAAGGCGTCGACATGGTGACCGTGGTCACCGAGGGCATCTTCTCTTATTGCGGCGTCAAGGTGAAGATCGACACCGACCGCTATCTCGGTCCGGAGACCGCGACCGTGCGCGCGCAGGGTGAGGCGGTCGGCCATGTCACCACCAGCGAATACGGCTCGCAGATGCTGTCGCTCGGCGGCGTGCATCACTTGACCGGCGGCTCCAAGAAGGAGGGGCGCGTCACTTGCGATACGCTGATGGACCTCGCCAATTGCAAGCCGGTCGAGCTCACCATCGACGGCGGCGCCACGGTGGTGGTGCAGGCCGGCCAGCCGCCGATCGTCAACGGCGTCAGGGAAGAGCGCATGCGCGTCGGCTGCGGCTCGGCGACGATCGGCATGTTCGCCAAGCAATGGCATGGCAAGGTCGACGAAGTCGTCGTGGTCGACGACCACATCACCGGCGTGCTGAGCGAGCACCAGGCCGGCAAGCTGCTCGACATCGCCGACACCGGCATCAAGATGAAGGGGAGGCGCTCGACGCCTGGCCGCTATTTCCAGGTCGCCGATCCCGGCACGGGGTGGGGCGGCACCGACATCTCCGATCCGCTAGCGATCCTCGGACCATTCGATGCCAGGGAAGCCCGACCCGGTCTGACCATGCTGATGGTCTCCACGACAGGTGAGCATTCGTCCTACTACGTGCTCGACGAGGCCTTGAAGCCGGTCGAGGCCGAGATGCCTGATGATCTGAAGTTCTCGGTCGAGCGCATCCAGGAGAACTGCGAGCCCGCGCTGTGCACGGTGCTGTTCATGGCCGGGGCCGGCGGTTCCTTGCGCGCCGGCGTCACCGACAATCCGGTGCGGCTGACGCGCTCGGTGAAAGACGCGCTGACGCGCGTCACCAGCGGCGGCGCGCCGGTCTATGTCTGGCCCGGCGGCGGCATCACCTACATGGTCGATGTGACGCAGATGCCGGCGGGGGCTTTCGGCTACGTTCCGACCCCGGCGCTGGTCGCACCGATCGAGTTCACGATGAAGCTGTCTGATTACGCCGCGCTCGGCGGCCACATGGATTACGTGAAGCCGCTGTCCGAGGTGCAGAACGGCGAGGATGTGCGGCAGCTGCCGTGGCAGAACCCGATTCCTGGGCCACGGGCATGACGAGGCTACCGCAAATCGCATTGCTGTCTGATGGCCGGCGGCTGCATTTGCAGGATGGACCGATCGACCTGATCATCGAGGCGAAGGGGCGTGCGGACGCGGTACGTGCGGCCTATGAGGCCGCGGCGCAGCGGTTCACCGGATTGCTCGACGAGCTCTGTGCAGAGCTGCCGGCGCTGCGCGCTGCGGCCGAGGCGCGGACCTCACTGAGCGGCGTGGTGGCGCGCCGGATGCTCGCGGCTGTCGCGCCCTTTGCCGCCGATGGCTTCATCACGCCGATGGCCGCCGTTGCCGGCAGCGTGGCCGAAGAGATCCTCGGCGCCATGCTGGGCGCTGCAACGCTTGATCGGGCCTATGTCAATAATGGCGGCGACATCGCTCTGCATCTCGGCAGAGGCGAGCATTTTTCGATTGGCCTGATGGATCGTCCCGATCGTGACGGCGTGATGCGGGCCTTGAGCGTGGATGCGGATGACCCGGTACGGGGCGTTGCGACCAGCGGGCGCCACGGCCGCAGCTTTTCGCTCGGGATTGCCGACGCGGTGACGGTGCTGGCCGCGACGGCGTCGCAGGCCGATGCGGCGGCGACGGTCATCGCCAATGCCGTGGATTTGCCCGGGCATCCTGCCATCGTCAGGCAGGCGGCCTGCGAGCTTCAGCCCGATAGCGATCTCGGCGCGCGTCTCGTCACCCGGCATGTCGGTGAATTGTCACGGAACGAGATCGCTGCCGCCCTCGAATCTGGCGCGGAATGTGCACGTCAATTGTTCGATCGCGGCTTGATCGAGGGTGCGGTAGTGCGGCTTTGTGGTGATATGCTTGTCATCGGACCTAAGGATATAAGAGAGCAACGAACGCGCCCGTGTCTGCCGGAAGACGCGGTCTGTGCCTGAACAGGGAAGCGAAACATGAGCGCGATCATCCGCAAGATCGTCACCGTCGTCGAAGAGACGCAGATGGAGATGGGCCGGCAGGTGTCGCCCCCGACGCGGCGTGCGGCTGCGATCGCGGTGATCGAAAATCCCTTCGCTGGACAATATGTCGAGGATCTTTCGCCGCTGATCGCGATCGGCGAGGAGCTGGGAGAATTGCTGTCGAAGCGCGCGGTGGCTGCGCTCGGCATCGATGGCGCGAAGGCGCAGAGCTACGGCAAGGCAGCGGCCGTCGGCGAGAACGGTGAATTGGAGCATGCCGCCGCCATCCTCCACCCCAAGATGGGGGCGCCCGTGCGTAAAGTGCTGAGCAAGGGCGCGGCGCTGATCCCGTCGTCGAAGAAGCGCAGCGGGCCGGGCACGACGCTCGACATTCCGCTGGGGCACAAGGATGCGGCCTTCGTGCGCAGCCATTTCGACGGCATGGAGGTGCAGATCAACGATGCGCCGCGCGCCAACGAGATCATGGTCGCCGTCGCCGTCACCGACAGCGGCCGTCCGCTGCCGCGCGTCGGCGGGCTCACGGTCGCGGAGATCAAGGGCGAAGACGGTCTGAGATAGGATTTGAGGCCGGGGAGGCGGGCACAGCTTTCCCGACAAGGTCACGCGGACGACGTCAAAGAGTTCAAAAACTGGAGGTTGGGATGCGAGCGAGAATCATTTTTGTGGGAGCGGCCTTCGCGCTCCTGGCAGGCGGCATGGCTCATTCGGCCATGGCGCAGGACATCAAGATCGGCGAGATCAACAGCTATTCGCTGCTGCCGGCGTTCACCGAGCCCTATCGTAAGGGCTGGCAGCTCGCGGTCGAGGAAGTCAACGCGGCTGGCGGCATCAACGGCAAGAAGCTGGTCGTCGTCTCCAAGGACGACGGCGGCAAGCCGGCGGACGCGCAGACCGCGGCCAACGAGCTGGTGTCGAGCGAGGGGGTTGCGATGCTCGCCGGAACGTTCCTCTCCAACATCGGCCTTGCCGTCAGCGACTTCGCCAACCAGAAGAAGGTGTTCTTCCTCGCAGCCGAGCCGCTGACCGACGCCATCACCTGGTCGAAGGGCAACAAATACACCTTCCGCCTGCGCCCCTCCAATTACATGCAGGCCGCGATGCTGGTGGAAGCCGCCAGCAAGCTGCCGGCCAAGCGCTGGGCGACGATCGCGCCGAATTACGAGTACGGCCAGTCGGCGGTCGCGGTGTTCAAGAAGCTGATGTCGGAGAAGCGCCCGGACATCCAGTGGGTCGACGAGCAATGGCCGCCGCAAGGCAAGATCGACGCAGGTCCCGTGGTGCAGGCCGTTGCCGCCGCCAACCCCGAAGCGATCCTCAACGTCACCTTCGGCGCCGATCTCGTCAAGCTCGTGCGTGAAGGCAACACCCGCGGCCTGTTCAAGGGACGCGAGGTCGTCTCGTTCCTGACCGGCGAGCCCGAATATCTCGATCCGCTCAAGGACGAGACGCCCGAGGGCTGGATCGTCACCGGCTATCCCTGGTACTCGATCAAGACGCCCGAGCATGATGCGTTCCTGAAGGCCTACCAGGCCAAGTACAACGACTATCCGCGCCTCGGCTCGATCGTCGGCTACCAGACCATCAAGGCGGCAGCGGCAATCCTGGCCAAGGCCGGCTCGACCGACCCGGAGAAGCTGATCGCGGCCGCGGAAGGGCTCTCCATGCCGTCACCGTTCGGCGAGATCACCTTCCGCAAGATCGATCACCAGTCGACGCTCGGTGCCTTCGTCGGCAAGACCGCGCTGAAGGACGGCAAGGGCGTGATGGTGGATTCGTCCTACAAGAAGGGTGCGGATTATCTGCCCAGCGATGCCGAGGTCGCGAAGCTGCGTCCGAAGGATTAACGAGCCGTTCCGAATTCCGCTGCGTAGGGTGGGTTAGCCGAAGGCGTAACCCACCACCTTCTGCGGCACACGAGATGGTGGGTTACGCCGGGCGCCAGCGCTCCGCGCTGTCGCTGGGCTAACCCACCCTACGACATCACTCAACCCGGACCGCCGATGGCCTTTTATGTCGTACAGTTTCTGACCGGTCTCGCCAGCGCGGCGTCGCTGTTCCTGGTGGCCTCGGGCCTGTCGATCATCTTCGGCGTGACGCGGATCGTGAATTTCGCGCATGGCGCCTTCTACATGATCGGCGCCTACATCGCCTTCACGCTGACCGAGCGCCTGTCCGGCGCGTTCGGCTTCTGGGGCAGCATCGTGCTGGCGGCGCTTGCGGTGGCAGTCATCGGCGTCATCGTCGAGATGGTGCTGCTGCGCCGCATCTATCATGCGCCGGAATTGTTTCAGTTGCTCGCAACGTTCGGCCTGACCTTGATGGTCGAGGATCTCGTGGTGCTGGTCTGGGGGCCGGACGATCTCGTCGGCCGCCGCGCGCCGGGCTTTAGGGGCGCCATCGATTTCTTCGGCCAGAACATCCCCAGCTACGATCTGTTCCTGATCGTGCTCGGGCCGGTCGTGCTCGGTATCCTCTGGCTGCTGTTTCAGCGCACGCGGTGGGGCGTCCTGGTGCGCGCCGCGACGCAGGACCGCGACATGGTCGCAGCCCTCGGCGTCAATCAGAAATGGCTGTTCACATCGGTGTTCGCGGTCGGCGTCTTCCTCGCAGCCCTCGGCGGCGCCCTCCAGATCCCGCGCGATGCCGTGCATCACGCCATGGATCTGCGCATCATCGTCGAGGTCTTCGTGGTCGTCGTGATCGGCGGCCTCGGCAGCATCATCGGCGCCTTCGTCGCGGCGGTGCTGGTCTCCGAGCTCAATGCCTTCGGTATCCTGATCTTTCCGAAGATCTCGATCATCCTGGTTTTTCTGGTGATGGCGGTGGTGCTGATCGTGCGGCCCTGGGGCCTTTTCGGCAAGCCGGAGGCGCCCGCGCGCAAGACGCCGGGGCTCACCGTCAATCCGTGGCGGCCGTTGACGTCCAACGAGCGGCTGGCCGCGCTTGCGGCGTTGGTCATCGCGGCGACGCTGCCGCTGTTCGCCGGCAATTATCTGCTGACCGTCGGGTCGGAGATCGCGATCTTCGTGATCTTCGCCGTCTCCCTGCATTTCCTGATGTCGGTCGGCGGGCTCGCGTCGTTCGGCCATGCCGCCTATTTCGGGCTCGGCGCCTACGGCGTCGCATTCCTTGCCAAGATGGCGGGGCTGCCGATGCTCGTCTGCCTTTTGCTCGGGCCGCTGCTCGGCTGCATGGGCGCCGCCGTGTTCGGCTTCTTTGCCGTGCAGCTCTCCGGTGTCTATTTCGCGATGCTGACGCTGGCCTTTGCGCAGATCGTCTGGTCGATCGCGTTCCAATGGGTCAGCGTGACCGGGGGCGACAACGGCATCTTGGGCGTCTGGCCGGAAAAGTGGGCGGCGAGCCCGTCGCACTTCTATTGGCTGGCGCTCGGCGTTGCGGCGCTGGTCACCGTCGCACTGCGGGCCATGGTGTTCTCGCCCTTCGGCTACGCGCTTCGCGCCACGCGTGACTCGCTGCTGCGCAGCGAAGCAATCGGCATCGACGCCAAGCGCATCCAGTGGACGGCGTTCGTGATCGCAGGCACGACTGCCGGCATCGGCGGCGCGCTGTTCGCCTACCTCAAGGGCAGCGTCTTCCCCGACAATCTCGGCATCTCGCTGTCGGTCGACGCGCTGGTCATGGTGCTGCTCGGCGGCGTCGAGACGGTGTCGGGCGCGGTGATCGGCGCCATCATCTACAAGGCGCTCAACATCTGGCTGGTCAGCCAGACCGATCTGTCGAAGCTCGTGCTCGGCGGCTTCATCATGCTGATCGTCGTCGTCTTTCCCAAGGGCATCGTCGGCATGCTGGAAACGTTGGCGCAGCGCCGCAGGAAAGCGCCGCCGCCGGCCTCACCTCTGCTTGCCAAGCCGATCGAGTCTGCCGAATGAGCGTTGCACCTCCACTTCTCGCGGTCGAAGGCCTGACCAAATCCTATGGCGGCATCCATGCCGTGCGCGGCGTCTCGTTCTCACTGCGCGCCGGCGAGATCCTGGCGCTGATCGGGCCGAACGGTGCGGGAAAGAGCACGTGCTTCGACATGCTCAACGGCCAGAACATGCCTGATAGCGGGCACGTCCGCCTGCTCGGCGAAGAGATCACCGGCCGAAAGCCGCGCGATGTCTGGCGGCTCGGCGTCGGGCGCACCTTCCAGATCACCGCGACCTTCGCCACCATGACCGTGCGCGAGAACGTGCAAGTCGCGCTGATCTCGCACGGGAGGCAGCTGTTCAATCTGTTCGGTTCGGCACCCAAGTTCGACCGCGATGAGGCCGGCCGGCTGCTCGAACTGGTCGGCATGGGCGGTTATGCGGATCGGCCCTGCGGCGAGCTCGCCTATGGCGATCTCAAGCGGCTCGAGCTTGCGGTGGCGCTCGCCAACCAGCCCAAGCTCTTATTGATGGACGAGCCGACCGCCGGCATGGCGCCGCGCGAGCGCGTCGACCTGATGCGGCTGACGGCGCAGATCGCGCGTGAGAAATCGATCGGCGTGCTCTTTACCGAGCACGACATGGACGTGGTGTTCGAGCATGCCGACCGCATCATCGTGCTCAACCGCGGCGCGCTGATCGCCGAGGGCTCGCCGGCCGAGGTGCGCGGCAATCCGCAGGTGCAGGCGGTCTATCTCGGCGAGGGCCTGGTCTACGATCCCCGCCACCGCGAGGGAGCATCCGCATGAAGCTCACGGTGCAGGACCTCAACAGCCATTACGGCCCGGCCCATATCCTGTTCGACATCGGCTTCGAGGTCGGCGAGGGCGAGGTCGTCGCGCTGCTCGGGCGCAACGGCGCCGGCAAGTCGACCACGTTCCGCTCGATCGTCGGCCTCGTCGCGCAGCGCTCCGGCCGCATCATGTTCGAGGGCAAGGATGTCTCGGCGAAGCCGACCCACGAGATCGTACGCGGAGGGCTCGGCTACGTGCCGGAGGAGCGGCGAATCTTCACTGACCTGACCGTCGAGGAAAACCTCGAGGTCGGCAAGCAGCCGAAACGTGCGAACGCGCCGCACTGGACGCGCGAAAAGCTGTTCGCGCTGTTTCCCAATCTGGGTGAGATGAAGAACCGACCGGGCGGCCGCATGAGCGGCGGCGAGCAGCAGATGCTCACGATCGCACGCACGCTGATGGGCAATCCCTCGCTGGTGCTGCTCGACGAGCCCTCGGAAGGCCTGTCGCCGAAGATCGTGGAGCAGATGGTCGATGCCATCCTGACCATGAAGAAGGAAGGCGTCAGCATCGTCGTCTCCGAGCAGAACCTGCATTTCGCGCGGCTGATCTCGGATCGCGCCTACATCATCGAGCGCGGGCGCATCTGCTTCGGCGGCACCATGGCCGAGCTCGACGCGCGTCCTGATATCCGCGACGCGCATCTGTCGTTGTAAAGGCGGAAACGGATGGCGAGAAGCGTCACGGCGAAGAAGAACGTCAAACCGGCAAAACCGCCTTACGTGCTCGACGAGCAGGTCGGCTTCATCCTGCGCCAGGTCTGGCAGCGCCACAGCTCGATCTTCGCCCGCGATATCGGCACCAATCTGACGCCGACGCAATGGGCGGCGTTGTCCAAGCTCGCCGAGACCGGTCCGTGCTCGCAGAACCAGCTCGGCCGCCTGACCGCGATGGATGTCGCCACCATCAAGGGCGTGATCGACCGCCTCACGGCGCGCGGCCTGACCGAGACCAGCCAGGATCCCGAGGATGGAAGGCGCCTGCTGGTGAGCCTGACGCGAGCCGGCCAGCAGCTTGCGGAGAAGTTGGCGCCCAATGCGCTGGCGGTCACGCGCGAGACGTTGGCCCCGCTCGATGCCAAGGAGCGCGAGACGTTGATGGCGCTGCTGAACAAGCTGCGGTAGCGACGTGCCGTAGTGCGTAGGGTGGGCAAAGCGTAGCGTGCCCACCATCTTTCTCAATCAGCAAGAGATCATGGGCACGGCGCTTTGCGCCCTTTGCCTACCCTACGGCAGTTGGACAAGGAGCGCAGATCTGTTCGCGTTGTGAAACTTCTAAAGAGAGCCGTTCTCGAGGTTTAAGTCTTGCCCGGCCATTTGGCGCGGTAGCGGATTTCGCTGCCATCGCTGAGCCGCCGCCACGTGCCGAACTCCGGCGTATGCGGGGCACGGGCCGTCAAGTCGATCGGATAAATTCGGGTCGGCTGGCCCTGGATGCTCACAGCGAGTTGACGGTGGGAGGTTCGAAAGGCGAGTTCGACCTCGCCTGCGATGACAGGCTGGTCGCCGTCGCGATAGAAGGCGGTCGGGTTCACTTCACCCGGCATGGTGTTGAGGTCGGTTTGCAATTCGATGCTGATGCCCTGTGCTGACGTCGGCATTGCTACTCCCGCCGGAAAACGGACCTCGAACACGAGCAGCGCATTGGCCGCGTTCGGATTGAGCCACGGCGTCGCGGTCGCATAGGCGTAAGCGAGGTAAGTGGCGGCGGCTGCGACGCAGAAGAGTGCGACGATACCAAGGGACTTCAGACTGGTGCGGGCGACGCTTCCGTTGCTTGCGTCCGTCTCTGGGCGCGTCACCAGCCAGCTTGCCAGCACCGCGCCGGCGATTGCGCCGATGGGAGAGTAGACGAACAGTCCCAGCAGGCCCGATGTGATCGGGTCCGCCCGGTTGCCGAAATCGAAGAAGGACAACAGCACAAAAGTGGCGATATAGCCCGCCACCGCGCCGGCAACGCCGACGGCTATTCGCGATGAGCTTTTCATGTCCCCCTCGATGGTCCAGCAATGAACTGCCGCCGCCGAGGGCTGCCTGCGTTAGACGCAGCAGGCCGCAAACTTGTTCAAACCCTTCGAGGGACGATGCGGAGCGGTCGGCCGCTCCGCCTGGGTCACTTCGCCACCACCTCCGGAACCTTGCCGGCCGGCGGCGTATTGCGGCTGCGCTGGGTGCGCACGATGCCGTCGATGATGGTCATGCCGATGCCGGGGAGGTCGCCGAGCTGGACGCTCTCCAGGATATTCTTGCCGGGCGAGTGCTGCGCCTTGTCCATGATGACGAAGTCGGCGGAGCGGCCGACCTCGATCAGGCCGCAATCGAGCTGCCGCATCCGCGCGGTGTTGCCGGTGGCGAGGCAGAACGCGATCTCGGCCGGCAGATCGCCGAGCGAGGACAGCATCGAAACCATGCGCAGGATGCCGAGCGGTTGCACGCCGGAGCCGGCGGGCGCATCGGTGCCGAGGATGACGCGGTGCAGGTCGCCCATCTCCCGCGCGGTGCGCAGCGTGAACAGGGCCGAGCGTTCATTGCCGTTGTGCACGAGCTCGAGCCCGCGCTTGCAGCCCTCGCAGATGCAGCGGATCTGGTCGTCGGGCAGCGCGGTGTGCCCGCCGTTGATGTGGCCGACCACGTCGGTGTCGGCCTCCAGCACCACGTCCTTGTCGATCAGGCCGGAGCCGGGGATCGAGGGGCCGCCGGTGTGGATCGTGCTCTGGATGCCGTATTTGCGCGCCCAGCCCACCATCTTGCGTGCGGTCGGGCCGTCCTTGACGCCGCCGAGGCCGACCTCGCCGAGCAGCTTGACGCCGTTGGCGGCCATCTCCTTGAAATCTTCCTCGACCATCTCGCATTCGATCACCGGCGCGCCGGCGTGAACCTTCACGCCGCCGGGACGCAAGGTCCAGAACGCGCGCTGGGCGAACACCGCCATGGCCTTGAGGCCGACCACGTCGCGGGGACGGCCGGGCATGTGCACCTCGCCGGCGGAGATCATGGTGGTGACGCCGCCATGGAGGTAGCTGTCGATCCAGTTGATCTGGTTCTGGCGCGGCGTCCAGTCGCCGGCGACGGGGTGAACGTGACTGTCGATCAGGCCCGGCGCCACCGTGGTGCCCTGGGCGTCGACGATGGTGGTCGCACCCTCGATATCGACGTCCTTGAAGCGGCCGATGGCGGTGATCTTGCCGTTCTCGGCGACGATGGTGTCGCCGTCCAGGATCGGCTTTTCCAGGGCGCCGGACAGGATCAGGCCGATATTCCGGATCACGAGCTTGGAGGGTCCGGCGGCCTGGGGTGCGTCATGCGCCATGGAAAGGGCTCCTTATTCCTAACTGCAACGCTTGCGATCTTGAGCAGCCTTGACCGCGGGATCAAGCCGGATTATTCATTAGTATACGAATGATCGTGTACAAACGACGCATAGCTGGCCCGCCTCGAAGACCGCAATTGACGCGACAGGGAAGGTGAGATGAGCAATTTCAATCAGGAAAGCGTTTTGAGCGTCCACCACTGGACCGACACGCTGTTCTCTTTCAAGACCACCCGCAGCCCGACCTTCCGCTTCCGCAACGGCGAATTCACCATGATTGGGCTCAAGGTCGGCGAGAAGCCGCTGCTGCGGGCCTACAGCGTCGCCAGCGCCAATTACGAGGACACGCTGGAGTTCTTCTCGATCAAGGTGCCGGACGGCCCGCTCACGTCGCGGTTGCAGCACCTGAAGGAAGGCGACGAGATCATCGTCAGCCGCAAGGCCACCGGCACGCTCGTGATCGACAATCTGGAGGAGGGGCGCAACCTCTACCTCATCGGCACCGGCACGGGCCTTGCGCCGTTCCTGAGCGTGATCAAGGATCCCGAGACCTATGAGCGGTTCCAGAAGGTGGTGCTGCTGCATGGCTGCCGGCACGTCAAGGAGCTCGCCTATGGCGAGATGATCACCCAGACGCTGCCGCAGGACGAGCTGATCGGCGAATATATCCGCGGGCAGCTGATCCACTATCCGACCGTGACCCGCGATCCGTTCCGCAATCGCGGCCGCATCACCGATCTGATCATTTCGGGCAAGCTGTTTAGCGATATTGGCCTGCCGGTGCTGGAAGCCGCCCACGACCGCGTCATGATCTGTGGCAGCCCCGCGCTGGTGGCGGACACCCGCGTGCTCCTGGGCGAGCGCGGCTTCGTCGAGGGCAATCACGGCGAGCCGGCCCAGTTCGTGGTCGAAAAGGCCTTCGCCGAGCGCTAAGTCCGCAAAAGACCGTATTTTCGCCCTCGGGCGGGCGTTGCGGCGCCGATTCGGCGCTTGATACACTGTGGGAGCGAATCAGCGGAGTTCCCACATGGTTGCGGACAGCGACAGCAACATCGCCTGGCACCGGGTTCAGTTGAGGAAGAATCGCGCCGAGTTGAAGGCGCTCGAGACCGCGCGCTTCACGATGGGGGAGATCGCATCGTCGAAGCGGAACGGCCAGACCCAGAAAGCGGTGGCGGACATCAAGCGCAAGATCGCGCAGTCCGAACGCGTCATCGCCGATCACGACAAGCGCACGCGCCGTCCGCTCGCAACCGACCTGCAGAGCCTCAGCAATGGCAGTTGGAGCCATTGGGACGCCTATACGCAGCAGCAGCGCAAGACGGGGCAGCGTTCGCCGGAGCGCGGATAGGCGCGTCTCGTTCCGAGGGAAAGCCGGCACTTGCGCCGGCCGGGCCACGCACCATCTGGGTGAGACGCCAGCAATCAGTCCGGTGATCCCATGAGTGTGCGCCTCGATTTCACCAGCGAGGCCTTCTTTCGCGATCCGCCCGAGGCCATTGCGACGTTGCGCATGTCCGGGCCGGTGGTTGCGACACGATTCCCTCTCATCGGCGACGTCTGGATCACCACAACCCATGACGCCACTGCGCAGATCCTGAAGGACGGCGCGACCTTCACGTTGCGAAAGGAAGATGGCGACGTCGCCGGTCTGCGCTGGTGGATGCCGCGCTACGTCAGGACCATCGCCAACAACATGCTGACGATGGACGAGCCGGATCACACCCGGCTGCGCAGCATCGTGGACGAGGCCTTTCGCCGCCGCGCGATCGTCGCGATGGAACCCCGTATCCGCGCCATCGCCGACGGTCTCGCCGACGAGCTGTTCTCGGCGGGAAGTCCGGCCGATTTGGTCCAGCGCTACGCGCGCATCCTGCCGCTGGCGGTGATCTCGGAGTTGCTCGGGTTGCCGTTGGCCGATCGTCCCCGCTTCATCGCCTGGGCCAATACGATGTCCTCGCTGACCAACGTCGTCAGCTTCTTCCGCCTGCTGTGGGCGTTTCGCAAGATGCGCACCTATCTTGAACAGCAATTGCAGATCGCGCGCGAACGGGGCGGCCAAGGCCTGATTGCCGAGCTGGTCCAGGTCGAGCGCGAGGGCGGCCAGATCACGCCGGACGAAATGGTCTCGATGGTCTTTCTGCTGCTCGCGGCGGGGTCGGAGACCACCACGCATCTCATCAGTGGCTCCGCTTTCGAGCTGCTCAGAAGTCCGAACCTGCGCGATTGGCTGGAGCAGGACTGGAGCCGGGTCGGGCTCGCTGTCGAGGAGTTCCTGCGCTTCGTCTCTCCCGTCCAGTTCTCCAAGCCGCGCTACGTGCGGCGGGATGTCGTAGTCGAAGGCGTACGTCTGAGCAAGGGCGACCGGGTCATGGTGATGCTCGCCGCCGCGAACATGGATCCGGCGATGCATGATCGCCCTGGAAGCCTCGACCTCGAACGCAAGCCGAACCGCCATCTCTCGTTCGGAACGGGAATCCATTTCTGCCTCGGCCATCAGCTCGCGCGCATCGAGGCGGCCTGTGCGCTGGAAGCGCTGTTCGTGCGCTGGCCGAAACTTGGCCTGGCGGTCGATCCCGCCGAGGTCCACTGGCGCAAGCGACCGGGCTTGCGTGCGATCGCGACGCTTCCGGTGACAGACAGGGGTGGAACACCGGCGACTGCGCGCAGTGAAGCGAGCCTCGATCGTTCCCTCACCGCGGCTGGCTGACGCGAGTCTCCCTTTGGGCAATCTTTGTCGCACATCGTCCAGGAACGCTGCGCCGCTCGTCCTGTTGTCCCCTCGCACGTTCGAACGGGAGACAAGTCATGACCAGCAAGATGCCACCTGTTCCGCCGGAAAATCAGAGCCGCAAGGGAACCGGCGATAGCAAGCAGATGTCCGCTGATCAGATGCCGCATGGCCAGCAGCGTGCGGAAAATCCGGACCAGCAGGGACAGCAGGGCAACATTAAGCAGAACACGACCAATCAGGGCTATCAGCAGGATCGTTGAGGAGGACGACATCCATGTCGACATCCACCAAGACCCCGAACAGCATCCGCCAGGGCGGACCCGGCGCCTCACACGAGAACGCGAAGGCGCCGCTGGAGGTGAAGAAGCCGCCCGCCGACAATTCGCAACGCAATCATAGCCGTGTCTCGGGCGGCGGAGGCGAGCACGACTCCCATCACGCGCACGACGAGGCGGGCAAGGGTGGAGGCAGGTAAAGACCGAATCCGATGCGACACCCGCAACGGAAGACGAAGCGGTTCACTGCAAGAGGAGAAACCGATGCCAGGTGGGCACGGCAGCAAGACGCATTTCAGATCCGGCATGCACGGCAAGGGCGACGGCACCGGCGGCATGACCGAAATCCCCAAGGAGATGATCGGCGACAACATGGTCCTGTCGAACCGCGACAAGAAGCAGCATTCGGACATCCGCGGCATGGACGGCAAGACCATCCAGACCGAACAATATCAGGATCACGCCGCCAACCGGCTCGACGAGAAGCCGGAGACCGACGAGACCTGACAGCGTTCCTCCCGACCAACTAGCGGACCGGCGTTCAGCCGGTCCGCTTTTTTGTGGGCGCGAGGTCGCGTTCCCAGCCGAACACGGAGCGGCCGTCGAGATCGGGCGAGGCGGCGCGCTCATTGGCGATGTAGGCCTCCACCGAAGGCCCGCGCGCAGTCCGCTCCAGCCGCCGGGCCTGATCGTCGAGCCGTTTCATTGCCTGCATCTCTTCCTCACGTCCGAGCTTGGCACCCTGGATCGCGCCCTTCAGCACGCGGATGGTCTCGTCATAGACCTTGATCGGCACGGGATAGGGATGCCGGTCCTTGCCGCCATGGGCGAGCGAGAAACGCGCCGGGTCCGCAAAGCGATAGGGCGCGCCGTGCACGACCTCAGCGACCATCGCCAGCGAGCGCACGGTGCGGGCGCCGACGCCGGGCGTCAGCAGCAATTCGGGAAAGTCGACCGGGCCGCGCTCGGCCGCGGCGGCCAGCGTGCCGTGCAGGCGGCGCGCGAATACGTCCTTCGGTCTGACGTCGTGATGTGCGGGCATGAACAGATGCGGCAGCATGGCCTGGGCCGGCTCGGACGCAGTTCCGACAAGCCGCTCGAATTCGGAGACGATGCGATCGGGACCGAGGTCATCCAGGAGATCGAGCTGCGCGGTGCGCGAGACGTCGGCGCGATGGTCGGTGAGATTGACGATCTCGCCCTGTTGCGGCCCGTCGATCGCGCTATGCGGCGCATCGACGAAGCTCTTCAGCGCCTCGGAATGCCAATGATAGCGGCGGGCCTGGCGCTTGTCGCCGTTCATGCCCTGCTGCACCACCGTCCATTTGCCGTCGGCGGTGACGAAGAAGCCATGGAGATAGAGGTCGAAGCCGTCCTGCACGGCCGCGCTGTCGACCTTCGCCACCAGGCGGCTGGCGCGGGTCAGCTTTGCGCCGTCGAATCCGACGCGCTCGCCGAGTTGCATCAACTCGTCCGGAGTCCTGCGCGAATGCTGGCCCCGGCCGCCACAGACATAAATCCCGAGCTCGTCCTGGAGCGGTCCCAGCCCGCGCTTCAACGCGCCGATCACGGACGTCGTGATGCCGGAGGAATGCCAGTCCATTCCCATCACGGCGCCGAACGACTGGAACCAGAACGGATGGGACAGCCGCTGCAGAAATGCATCGCGGCCGTAATGATGCACGATCGCCTGCGTCACGATCGACCCGAGCGTGGCCATGCGGCTCGCCAGCCAGGGGGGAACCCGTCCGGTGTGCAGGGGAAGATCGGCGCTGCCGCTACGTCGAGTCATGAGCGCTCCTAACTAGCCCAGTTCGGCGACACTTGCACCTATGGGATGCTGCGTTGCACAGGGCGGGGGAGCGAAGCCGGCCGAGAGGCGTTGAGCCGGCTATCGCAGAGCAGATTGGGGAATGGCGATGCATTGGCAGGCCATGTTGGCCGACATCGACGGGATGTTCGGTTGGATACCGTCATGGTTCATCGGTCTCAGCCTCGTTGCGGCAGCAATCCTCCTTGCACTGTCGTTCTACCGGATCGCCAAATGGCTGCTCAACCGGGCCTTTGGCACCCGCCTGCCGCTGCTGAGCGTATTCATCGAGCGGACGTCCGGCCCGGCCCAGCTGGCGCTGTGCCTGGCGTCCGTCGCCCTGGTCCTGCCGCTCGCGCCGCTCGACGACACGATCCGCACGCCGATGATGCGCCTGTTCGTCGTCGCCGTCATCGCACTGATCGGCTGGATCTCGATCAGGATCGTCGACATGAGCGCGGCGCGCTACCTGCAGAATTTCCGCGATGTCACCGAAAATTTCGTCGCACGCAAGCACGTCACGCAAGTCCGCGTGTTCAAGCGCGTCACCGACACCATCATCGTCATCATCACGGTGTCGACCGCGCTGATGACGTTCGATTCGGTCCGGCAATACGGCGTCAGCCTGTTCGCCTCGGCAGGTGCTGCCGGTATCATCGTCGGCCTTGCGGCGCGCCCGCTGCTGAGCAACCTGATCGCGGGCTTGCAGATCGCGATCACCCAGCCGATCCGCATCGAGGACGCGGTGATCATCGAGAACGAGTGGGGCTGGGTCGAGGATATCGCCGCGACCTATGTTGTGATCCGGCTGTGGGACTGGCGCCGGATGGTGGTGCCGCTGTCCTATTTCATCGAGAAGCCGTTCCAGAACTGGACCCGCGACACCGCATCCCTGATCGGTGTGATCGCGCTCCATGTCGATTATCGCGCCGACGTTCCGCGCATTCGGCGCTGGCTGGAGGAGGCGGTGAAGCAGTCCAAGCTGTGGGACGGGGCCGTCGTCAATCTTCAGGTGATCGACGCGGATGCGCGCACGATCGAGCTGCGCGCGCTGGTCAGCGCACGGAACGCACCGCAATCCTGGGATCTGCGCTGCGAGATGCGAGAGAAGTTGATCGCCTTCATCCGTGACGAGATGCCGGAAGCGCTGCCGCGCGATCGCGCGATCCTGATCCCCTCGGCTGACAACGATGGCGATCTCCTCCAGCGCGGCGCACCGGAGAAGGTACGGGCGGGCGCGCGCAATTGACCCTCCCGCGCGATCAGCCGGCGCCGACCATTGCCGCGTCGGCCGGCCCCTCCGCACGCGGTCGCCGCTTGCGCAACGTTCGCCGCGCCCAGATCAGCAGGCCGGTCGAGAGCAGGATCAGCAGCGCGATCGACGTCACGACATTGAGCGGCGCGGCGATCAGGGCCGACCAGTTTCCTTCGTGGATCAGGCGCGGCCAGTTGCGTGGCAGGGGGGCGACCCCGGACGACGTGACGGCATAGGCGCGCAACTCGCCGCCGTCATAAAGTCTTGCCATCATGCGGCCGCCGCGCGTGCCGATCGAGATCAGATGCGACAGCTCGTGCGAGGCCGCGACCATGCGGACCGCGTCCGTCAGGGCCAGAGGGCGGCCGGCTGCGGCCGGAGCAGCTCCACCCTGGAACGTCAGGCCGAACGCCAGGCACAGGCCGGTCAGGGGACTGAGCAGGATCAGCGGCAGCGTGAACCAGGCGGTTGCCTTGTGCCATCCCGACAGCGTGTTGCGAAGCCGCGGCAATCCCATGACGATGCCGAGCAGCATGACGACCACCATGGCCAGCGTGGATGCCGTCACCAGCCAGGCCTGTCCCATGAGACGTTCATGCGTGACCCGTGCCCAGAGGAAGAGATTCGACAGTGTCGCACCCGCCGACGCGGCTTCGCCGGTTGCAAGATCGATCGGCGGCACGTCGGTGCCCCGGAGCGTCATGCTGTGGCTGCCCGCGTCGATGGAGAGCCCGCGCGCCTTGCCGTCGGGATCGTATCGCTTCACCAGCTCGATGACACGGCCGGCCTCGATCGCGGCCCCGCTCATGCCACTCGTTTGCACGAGGGGCTCGATCGACAGGATCAGGCCGGTGACGATGATCGCGAGCAAGGGAAGGGCGAAGACCAAAGTGATCCAGCGATGCAGCCTCAACAATGCGGGTTTGCTCATTCGTCGTCCTCGGTGCCTTCCAGACAGTGCTCGCGCAGAGCCGTGAAAAACACAAATGACGCTTTGTCCATGTTGTTGCGTTGACCTGGAGCAACCGGAATTAAAGTGCGCGGAAGGTATCGAGTCCCGCGCGCCACGTGTCGCCGCACTCTCTGCGCCGGCACGCGCGCAAAAAGCGGATCAAAGGACGTGCGCGCTTCACTGCGCGCGAATGTTGGCAGCCTTCAGCACTGGCTCCCATTTGGTCGCCTCGGCGTGCATGTAGGCGTCGAACTCCTTGGACGTCGAGCCGACTGGAGTTGCGCCGATCTTCCCCAGCGTCGATTGCACATTCGCATCCTGCAGCGCCGCCTTGAGGTCGGTTTCGAGCTTGGCCACGATTTCTGGCGGCATTTTCGCCGGGCCGAGGACGCCCCACCAGACCGAGACGTCGTAGCCGGGCACGCCGGACTCCGCGACCGTCGGCACGTTCGGCAACGCCTTCGAGCGTTCGGCCGAGGTCACCGCCAGCGCGCGCACCGGGCCACCCTCGAGTTGGCCGATCGCTTCGGCGAGCGGATTGATGCTGAGCGGGATCTCGCCTGATATCACCGCGGTCAACGCCGGTGCGCCACCCTTATAGGGAATGGAGACGATCTTGGTGCCGGACATGTACTTCAACAGCTCGCCGGCCAGATGCGCGGACGTCCCGTTGCCTGACATGCCGTAGGAGAGCTTGTCCGGCTCCTTCTTCGCAGCCGCCAGGAGATCGCCGAGAGTCTTGTAGGGACTGTCCTTGGCCACCACGATCGCGAGCGGCGAGGAGGCGACCTCCGTGATCGCGGTAAAATCCTTGAACGTGTCGTAGGGCACGCTCGGATAGATGAACTGGTTGAGCGGATGGCCGCTCGCGACGAGGATCAGCGTGTACCCGTCGGGTGCGGCCTGCGTCAGCGCTTGCGAGGCAACGATGCCGCCAGCGCCGGGACGATTGTCAACCACCGGCTGCTGGCCCCAGCTTTTCGCCAGCGCCTGTCCCAGTGTACGCGCGAGCACGTCGACCGCACCGCCCGCGGCGTAGGGGACCAGAATATGCACCGGCTTGCTTGGATAATTGTCGGCGGCTTGCGCGCCGCCCGCCAGCAGCAGACCGGCACCCAGCATCAAACCGCCGATCCTCTTGTTCAAACCCAGCATTTTTTCAGCACTCCTTGTAGGCATTCGCGTCCGAGCGGCGATCTCCATGCCGTCCCGTACGCCGATACGGTTCTTGTTGACGAGACCTGATCTTTTGTACGATAGTACAAATCACATGGTCCGCAAGCCCACCAGTAAGGAAACGGCGCGCAAGCCGAATATGCGCGAGGCAATCCTCGCCGCGGCCGAGGAGCTGTTCGCCACCAACGGCTTCAATGCCGTCTCGGTGCGCGACATCGCGCACGCGGCCGGGGCCAATCCCGGCAGCGTGACCTATCATTTCAAGACCAAGGACGGTCTGCTGCTGGAGATTTATCGCCGCCATTGCGGGCCGATGAACCTGCGCCGCTCGGAGCTGCTCGCTGCCGCCCGGCGCGTGCGCGATCTCCAGGACCGGCTGGAAGCGATCGTGCGCGCCTATGTGGTGCCGGCATTCACCTCGGGCAGCGATCTCGCCGGCGGCGGGGCGCGCTTTACGCGGTTGCGCGCCGTGATGTCGGCCGAAGGCAACGAGGTCGCGCGAAAGATCATCGCGCAGACGTTTGACGACACCAGCCACGCCTTCATCGATGCGGTCCACGAAAGCCTGCCGCACATTCCGCGCACCGAGATCGTTTGGCGCAGCCATTTCCTGCTCGGTGCGCTCTATTATTCACTGGTGACGCCGGACCGCGTTTCGCGCCTGTCGCGCGGCGAGGCCGACGGCGGCGATGCCGCTACTGCCATCGAGCAATTGGTGCAGGCGACGGTTGCCTCGTTCCAGGCGCCGCCGCTCGATCATGCCGCGCCGGCGCGGCGCCGGCCGGTCGTCAGCAAGACTTGAAACAGCGGTCTCGCTTCGGCGGGCTCACCTGATGACGATGATGTACACGCCGACCATTCCGCCGCCCGATCCGAACACGCGCACGCCGAAGTTCAAGCTGCCGAAGCTGTCTTGCGACGCGCATTGCCACATCTTCGGGCCCGGCGCGAAGTATCCTTATGCGCCGGATCGGTCCTACACGCCGCCGGACGCGTCGCTGGAGGATTTTCGCGTGCTGCATGCCAAGCTCGGCGTCGAGCGCGCGGTCATCGTCAATGCCAGCGTGCACGGCACCGACAATACGGTCGCGCTCGATGCGATCGCTGAGAGCAACGGCGCCTATCGTGCGGTCGCCAATATCGACGACACCATCACCGAGCGCGGGCTTCGCGTGCTGCACGAGGGCGGGTTTCGCGGCTGCCGCTTCAATTTCGTCCGCCACCTCGGCGGCGTGCCCGATAAGGGCGTGTTCGACAGCGTTATTGCCATGGTCGCGCCGCTCGGCTGGCACATCGACCTGCATTTCGACGCGATCGATCTGCCGGATTATGCCGATATGCTGGCAAGGCTGCCGCTGAGTTACACGATCGACCATATGGGGAGGGTGAAGGCCGCCGAGGGGCTCGATCAGCTTCCGTTCAGGATCCTGATCGAGCTGATGCAGCGCGACGAGAAATGCTGGGTCAAGATCTGCGGCTCCGAGCGGGTGTCCTCGGCCGGTCCGCCGTTCACAGATGCGGTGCCGTTTGCACGAAAGATCGTCGAGACCGCGCCCGACCGCGTCATCTGGGGCACCGACTGGCCGCATCCCAACGTCAAGGCGATGCCGAACGACGGAGACCTCGTCGATCTGATCCCGCTGTTCGCGCCGGAGCCGGAGTTTCAGCAGAAGATCCTCGTCGACAATCCCGCGCGCCTGTTCGGGTTCGACCGATGATCGCGCGTCGATCAATTTGATGGCTACAAACGAAAGAAGGGAGTTCGTCCCATGAAGACAGGTCTCGTGGTCACCGCCCATCCCGGCGATTTCGTCTGGCGCGCCGGCGGCGCTATCGCGCTGCATGCGAAGAAGGGCTATCGCATGAAGATCGTCTGCTTGTCCTTTGGCGAGCGCGGCGAGAGCCAGTTCGCCTGGAAGGAGAAAGGCGCGACGCTGGAATCGGTCAAGGCGGGGCGCAAGGACGAGGCGGAGCGCGCGGCGAAGCTGCTGGGTGCCGAGATCGAGTTCTTCGACTGCGGCGACTATCCGCTGAAGCTCACCGAGGCGCATTTCGACCGCATGGTCGACATCTACCGCGAGCTCAACCCGAGCTTCGTGCTGACGCATGCGCTGGAGGATCCGTACAATTTCGATCATCCCAACGCGGCGCATTTCGCACAGGAGACCCGTGTGGTCGCGCAGGCGATGGGCCACAAGCCCGGCGCGCAGTACAAATATGCCGCGCCGCCGGTGTTCCTGTTCGAGCCGCACCAGCCGGAGCAGTGCAACTACAAGCCCGACCTGCTGCTGAGGATCGACGAGGTCTGGAAGGAGAAATACGAAGCGTTCCAGATCCTGGCCGCGCAGAAGCATCTGTGGGGCTATTACGAGCGCGTCGCACTCAACCGTGGCATCCAGGGCAGCCGCAACACCGGGGTGCCCATGACCTATGGCGAAGCCTATCAGCGCCTGTTCCCGACGGTTGCAGAGGAGCTGGCATGAAGCCGGTCGTCGTTCGCAACATCAAGCGAGCCGACCCTGCCGGCATGGCCGAGTATGGCGTCTCGACCGTGCATGAGGCCTACGGCCGCCTCGGCCTGATGAAGCCTTACTTGCGGCCCGTCTGGCCGGGCGCGGCGATTGCCGGTCCCGCGGTCACCGTGCTGGCGCAGCCCGGCGACAATTGGATGATCCATGTCGCCGTCGAGCAGTGCAAGAAGGGCGACATCCTCGTCGTCGGCTGCACCACGGACAATACCGACGGCATGTTCGGTGAGTTGCTGGCGACCTCGCTGCAGGCGCGCGGCGTGCAAGGGCTGATCATCGATGCCGGCTGCCGCGACGTCAAAGCGCTACACGAGATGGAATTTCCGGTCTGGTCGCACGCGGTCTCGGCCAAGGGCACTGTCAAGGCGACGCTCGGCTCGGTCAACGTTCCCGTGGTCTGTGCCGGCGTCAACGTCGATCCCGGCGACGTCGTCGTCGCTGACGACGACGGCGTCGTGGTGGTGCCGAAGCGCTATGCCTCGGAGGTCGCCGACAAGGCGAGAAAGCGCAACTCGGACGAGGGCGGCAAGCGTAAGCGGCTTGCCTCCGGCGAGCTTGGCCTTGACATGTACAACATGCGCGAGGCACTGGCGAAGGCCGGGCTCGTCTACGTCGACAATCCCGAGGACGTCTAGGGCGAACACAAGCGGAGCAGGCGGATGGATCGTCTCAAGCTGAAGGCCGTGCTCGGCAACCACCGCCATGTGCAGGCGGTCAAGAGCGGCGAGCTCCGCTCCGACCAGTTCGATCTCGACTTCATCGAGTACACACCGACCAACACGGCGTTCAAGCCGATGGTGCGCGAGCAGGCCTTCGACGTCTGCGAGATGGCGATCGTTACCTATCTGATGGCGAAGGCGCACGGCAAGCCGCTGGTGCTGCTGCCGGCGACCATGCTCGGCCGCTTCCAGCATTCCTACGCGCTCTACGATCCCGCACGTGGATCGCTCGGGCCGTCCGATCTCGAAGGCAAGCGCGTCGGCATCCGCTCGTTCACCACGACGACAGGCGCCTGGATCAGGGGCATCCTCGCCAACGATTACGGCGTCAATCTCGACAGGATCCGCTGGATCACCTTCGAGGATCCGCACGTCGCCGAGTATGTCGACACCACCGAGCGCGCGTCCAAGGACAAGAAGATCCTGCCAATGCTGCTCGACGGCGAGCTCGATGCCGTGCTTGGTGAAACCTCCGACGATCCCAGGCTCAAGTCTCTATTTCCTGATCCTGCCGCCGAGGCCGCCAGATGGTACGCCCGGCGCGGCGTCGTGCCGGTCAATCATCTCGTGGTGGTGACTGAGAAACTGGCGAAATCGCGCCCTGACGTGGTCGCGGGCCTCTATGATCTGCTCAAGCGGAACAAGGAACAGATGGGGCCTGCGGCGGAACCCGATCTCGTGCCGTTCGGGATCGAGGCCAACAGGAGGCCGCTCGAGCTGATCGTCGATTACGCCTTCCAGCAGTCGCTGATCTCGCGCCGCTATGCGGTCGAGGAGCTGTTCGACGAGAGGACACGAGGATTGAACTGATGGCGGATCCGAAGCGCTGGCAGATCGGGCTGATTGGTTATGGCGAGGTCGGGCGGATCCTGGCCGAGGATTTGCGCCGGCAGGATATCAGGGTGTCAACCTACGACATCAAGCTCGGAAGCGAGCAGGGCGCCTCGCTGCAGCAGCATGCGGCAAAATTCGGTGTGGCGCTCGCGGCTTCGCATGCCGAGTTGGCTGAGAAATCCGACTTCATCATCTCCGCCGTCACTGCCAGCCAGGCCGTGCCGGTGGCGAACGCTTGTGCCGTCGCGCTCAACCCGGGCACCTGGTTCCTCGATTTCAATTCGGCCTCTCCCGGCGCCAAGCAGCGCGCGGCGGCCCTGATCGACGGTGGAGGCGGCCGCTACGTCGAGGGCGCGGTGATGACCTCGGTGCCGCCCTATCGCATCAAGGTGCCGCTGCTGCTCGGCGGCCCCGGCGCGAGGGAGATCGAGCCGCTTCTGAATGCGATCGGCTTTGCGGCGAAGGTCGCGAGCGACGAGCTCGGCGTGTCCTCGGCGGTGAAGATGTGCCGCAGCATCATCATCAAGGGCCTCGAGGCCATGGTCATCGAGAGCTTCACCACCGCGCGCGCCTATGGGGTCGAAGACGCGGTGCTGGCCTCGCTTGCGGAGACGTTTCCCGGAATCGACTGGGAGAAGCAGGGCGCCTATTGCTTCCAGCGCGTGATCGAGCACGGCCGCCGGCGTGCCGAAGAGGTGCGGGAGGTCGCCGAGACAGTGCGCGAGGCGGGGCTGACACCATGGTCCGCGCAGGGCACTGCCGAACGGCAGGCGTGGGTGGCCGATCTCGCCGACGAAGGGATGTTCGGCGCCAGGGGCACCAAGGAGTTCGCCCGCAGCGCCGATTGGCGGACCGAGGCAGACCGGATCTTGGCGAAGATCAAGCGCTGAGGCCGAGCGCCTGCGTTCAGCTCAACGCCCTGCGGCCGTCGCGATAGTTCGAGATTTCGTCACGAGCGTGCTCGATCGCATCGACCAGGCTCTTGGCCTTGCGGACAACCTGTTCCTTGGCGGGCGCGGTGCGGAACTCCGAGACGATCATCCGGATGCACTTGTCGGCGGTCTCGAGCGTCCAGAGCGCGCGGGTCATGTCGTCCTGCGTGTGGATCGTGGAGATATCGAGGCTCGACAGGACCTCGCCGATTCCGTTCAGTCGCTTGACGGCGGTTTCCGCAGGTGTGTTGGCCCGAATGGAGCGATAATCGAGGCTACTGAATGCGTTGAACATGGACAGACTTCCCCACTGAACCCGGATGGTTCAGAGCGCCTCCTTAGTATGATCCGGATGACCTCTTGTTCAATGCGCACAGCTACGGTCCGGGATTCTACCGGATTCGGATTTGGGGTGAGATCGGCCGTGAAACCAGCGCGAACGGCCGATATCCCGCTCCGTGTCCCGACGATTCTACCATTGGTGTTCGACTGAAAAGGGTTCAAGTTCCGGGCCGGAACAAGGTGGGGCGCTGCCGCTCAAAGGTCTGCCGGCCGCGCTTGAAGCCCATCACGACATCAGGCAGCTCGGCAATGGCGAAGCGGCTATCTTTCGTATCGAGCACGATGAGATCGGCGGGATTTCCGACCTTGATGCCGTAATCGGCAAGGTTCATCAGCCGGGCCGGCTGTTCGGTCACGAGATCGAGGCAGGTGTCGAAATCGTTCACCGATGCGTGCGCGACATTGGCGTAAATGTTCGCCATCCGCAGCAGCGAGGCGTCGCCGAACGGTGTGAAGGGATTGAGCACGTTGTTGGTCGCGACCGAGCACACGACGCCATCGCCCGCGAGCTTGTGGGCGAGCGTGAGCCCGCGCGGCGCGTTGTGGGTGGACTCGCGGCCCATCAGATAGAGATCTGTCGCGGGCAGCACGGTGACGGCGACGCCGGCTCTTGCCAGCTGCGCGGTGGCAGCCTTCATCCGATCCGGCGGCAGGGCCGAGAGTTTTGTCGCATGGCCGATCGCGACCCGTCCGTGATAGTTGCGCCGCTCGGTCTGCCGGCAGACTTCGTCGAGATGCCACCAGGAGGGATCGAGATCGAAATCCAGGTGAAGGTCGACGTCGACGTCGAACTCCTGCGCGAGATCGAAGATGCGCTCGAGATGAGCGCCCGGATCGGTGTCGGTATAGGGACAGCCGCCGATCACGTCGCCGCCGTCGCGCAAGGACTGGATCAGCAGGTCCTCAGCTCCGGGATCGTTGGTCAGGCCTTCCTGCGGGAACACGCAGAGCGACAGGTCGATGGCCCAGGCGTAATCGCGCTTCAGCGCTTTCACCGCTTCGAAGCTCCGCAGGCCGATCCGTGGATCGATCTCCCCATGCGTGCGCATCCGCGTCGTGCCGTGCACGATCGCGCGCTCCAGCACCTTGGCGCCGCGGGCGTAGACATCCTCGACGGTGAAGTCGCGTTTCATCGCGGACACCGCCCGGATGGCGTCGCCGAGACTGGCGTGATCGTGCCCGCAGCGGTCGAGCAGGCAGGCCTTGTCGAGGTGGATGTGGGTATCGACGAAGCCGGGCAAAGCCAGATGCCCTCCGAGATCGACGTCGACCGCTTCGCAGGCGAGCTGTGGCTCAATCGCGGCGATCCGGCCGCCCTTCACGCCGATATCGACGGGTGCGGCCGACGATCGCAACAGCGCGTTACGGAAGATCAGGTCGAAGGCGGGCTGGGTGATCATGGCTCTTGCGGGCCGAATTTAGGGCAAGCGGCCGGGATCGGCGGCTCCAGATTGTCGGCAGTGTAGCGAGGCAAATGTCCAAAATATATGCATGGATCTTGTGCGAGTGGCGGTACTATTCCGCAAATTCCGGGAGACCCAGCCATGTCCGTCGCTGTCAAAACCGAAGCCGCTCCATTGTCCGACGCCGCAATCGTGGAGGCCTATCTCACGGCATCGATGATCCCGGATCCGGATGCTGCGGCAGCCTATATGGCGCCGGGCACGGTGATCACCTTCACCGGCGGAAACACGTTCGATCATCCGCGCGGCCCGACCGCCTTCAACGCCAAGCGCTACCGCTGGGTCAAGAAGAAGATGGACCGGTTCGACGTCTGCCCCGGCGACGGCGAAACGGTGGTTTACAGCGTCGGCACGCTCTACGGCGAGTGGAAGGACGGGACCCCTTTCGAGGGCAACCGTTACGTCGATCGCTTCGTGGTGCGCGACGGCAAGATCATCAAGATGGATGTCTGGAACGACAGCGCCGAGCGCATCCTGATCCGGCACGGCATCGACGCATAAGAGCCGTCTCGCGTATTGAAAGCCGGGATAGCTGATAGGCGCAAGCGCGTCTGGCGGCCGGTGCGCGCCTGCGCTATCAACGCGCTCGATTGCGCCCGGCAAGGAGGCGCGAGACCCCTTGAGGAGCAGCCGATGCGTCTACCTACCGTTATTCTGGCCCTGACATGTCTTGCGAGTGCCGCCTCGGCCGAGGACCTCACGGGCACGCTCCAGAAGATCAAGGAGACCAAGAAGATTACGCTGGGCTATCAGGAGGCCTCGGTCCCGTTCAGCTATCTGGACGGCAACCAGAAGCCGGTCGGCTTTGCCATGGACATCTGCCTCAGGATCGTCGATGCCGTGAAGAAGCAGCTGGGCATGCCCGACATCGCCGTCGACACGCTCGCCGTGACCTCGTCGAACCGGATCCCGTTGATGGTCAACGGCACGCTCGATCTGCACTGCTCGGCGACCACGAACAACGCCGATCGCCAGAAGCAGGTCGCCTTCACCAACACGCATTTCCTCAGCGCGACGCGGTTCGCCGCCAAGAAGGCCGCGAAGATCAACACCATCGACGATCTCAAGGGCAAGGCGGTCACGGCTGTCGCCGGCTCGGTCAACCTGACGCAGCTCGCCAAGGTCAACACCGAACGCAATCTCGGCCTCAACGTGATGCCGGCGAAGGACCAGGCGGAGGCTTTCCTGTTGCTGGAAACCGACCGCGCCCAGGCCTATGCGCTCGATGACGTGCAGCTGGCGGTTGCGATCGCGCGCTCCAAGGAGCCGCAAGCCTACATGATCAGCGAGGAGGCGTTCTCGAAGCCGGAGCCTTACGGCATCATGCTGCGGCGGGAGGATGCGCCTTTCAAGGCGCTGGCCGATCGGGCAACAGCGGAGCTCTACGCAAGCCCGGAGATCGAGGTGCTCTACAAGAAATGGCTGCAATCGCCGACGCCGCCGAACGGCCTCAATTACAACGTCCCGATGTCGTCCGCCTTGCGCAACGCTTTCAAGAAGCCGAGCTCCAGCGCCGATCCGGATGTCTATGTGGTCAACTGAGGCGAGGGAAGAGCGCCGTTCCTACGCGTTCGAATATTTCCTCAGCTCCAGCCGCGCGATCTGGTTGCGATGGACCTCATCCGGTCCATCGGCCAGACGCAGCAAGCGTGCGGTCGCATAGGCGTGCGTCAAGCCGAAATCGTTCGAGGTGCCGCCGCCGCCATGGGCCTGGATCGCCCAGTCTATGATCTGGCAGGCCATGTTGGGCACGGCGACCTTGATCATCGCGATCTCGGCCTTCGCCACCTTGTTGCCGACCGTGTCCATGGCTGAGGCGGCGTTGAGCGTCAGCAGCCGGGCCTGCTCGATCATGATGCGAGCTTCCGCGATGCGCTCCTGCGTCACCGTCTGCTCCGAGACCGGCTTGCCGAAGGCGACGCGGCTGCGTACGCGGCGGCACATCTTCTCCAGCGTGCGCTCGGAAAGGCCAATCAGCCGCATGCAATGGTGGATGCGGCCGGGACCGAGGCGGCCCTGCGCGATCTCGAAGCCGCGGCCCTCGCCGAGCAGCATGTTCTCCCGCGGCACCCGCACATTGGTGAAGACGACCTCGGAGGCCCGATCGGGCACGCCGTAGAAGCCGAACACCGGAAGCGGGCGCTTCACCTCAATGCCTGATGTCTCCATCGGCACCAGAATCATGGACTGCTGCTTGTGGCGGTCGGGATTGTCAGGGTCGGTCTTGCCCATGAAGATGCAGATCTTGCAGCGGGGATCCGTTGCGTTGGTCGTGTACCATTTGCGCCCGTTGATGACGTAGTGGTCGCCGTCGCGCACGATCGAGCTTTCGATGTTGGTCGCGTCCGATGATGCGACCGCAGGCTCGGTCATGGCGAAGCAGGAGCGGATCTCGCCCGCGAGCAACGGCTTCAGCCAGCGCTCCTTGTCCTTCTCGCTGCCATAGCGCTCCAGCACCTCCATGTTGCCGGTGTCGGGCGCCGAGCAGTTGAACACCTCGGGCGCAAGATGCGAGCGGCCCATCACCTCGCAGAGCGGGGCATAGTCGAGATTGGAAAGACCCGCGCCATGGCTGGATTCCGGCAGAAACAGATTCCAGAGGCCCTCCGCGCGCGCCAGCGGTTTCAGTTCCTCGACGACCGGATAGACCTTCCACGGCCCGAGCTCTTCAGCCTCGCGATAGAAGCGCTCCTCGTTCGGATAGATGTGCCGGTCCATGAAGCTCTCGAGCTTGCGCTTGAGCTCGACGACCTTTGGCGACATCGGGTAGAGCATCTCTGGTCTCCTTGATCGAAGGGCGGGCGCCTCAGGCGACCCGGTACTCTTTGAATCTGTCGCGCAGGGCCGACTTCAGCACCTTGCCGGTCCCCGTCATCGGAAACTCGTCGAGGAATTCGACGGCGTCCGGCATCCACCAGCTTGCGATCTTCGGACGCATATGGTCGAGCAGAGACTTGCCGTCGACGCTCGCGCCTTTCTTGCGGACGACGAGGAGCAGGGGGCGCTCCTGCCATTTCTCATGGTGGATCGCGACCACCGCGGCTTGCAGCACGTCGGGATGCGACAGTGCGACGTCCTCGAGCTGGATCGAGGAGATCCATTCGCCGCCGGATTTGATCACGTCCTTGGAGCGGTCGGTCAGCGTGACGTGGCCTTGAGGGTCGATCACCGCCATGTCGCCGGTGATCAGCCAGCCGTCGCGGTCGAGGCCTTCGTCCAGCTTCATGTAGCCGGAGGCGACCCAGGGGCCGCGGGCGCGCAGATGTCCGACGGTCTTGCCGTCGCGCGGCAGCTCGTTTCCGGCGTCATCGACGATGCGAAGAGAGGTGCCGAAGCAGGCACGGCCGGACACCTGGCGGCGGTCGAATTTCTCCTTCTCGCTGAGGTGCTCCGAGCCCGGCCGCAGGCCCGGCATCGAGCAGCCCAGGGCCTCGGTCATGCCCCAGGCCTGGATGTAGTCGATGCCGTAGTCGCGCTTCAGCTTCTCGACCATCGCGCGCGGCGGGGCGGAGCCAGACGACAACGTTGCGCGCAGGGTCGAGAACCCGTTGCCGGTACGCCCGAGCCAGTCGAGCAGGATCAGCCAGAAGCTCGGCACGCCGGCCGACAGCGTCACCTTCTCGCCTTCGAGCAGTTCATAGAGCTTGTCGGGCTCGTAGTTGCGGCCGGGCAGCACCAGCTTGGAGCCGGTATAAGGCGCGGTGAACGGCATGTTCCAGCCGTTGCCGTGGAACAGCGGCGCCATCGGCATCATCACCTCGCGCACGCCCTCGACATGTCCCGACAGGAAGTCGAAATTGCAGCAGGTCATGGTCTGCAGGATCGCGGCGCGGTGCGAATAGATCACGCCCTTGGGATTGCCCGTCGTGCCCGAGGTATAGCAGATCGTCGAGGCTGACTTCTCGTCGAACTCTGGCCAGGCAAAGCCGGCCTCGTTCTCGCGCGCCAGGAGCTCCTCGTAGCAATGCACGTTCTCTAGCTTCGTCTCCGGCATCCGCTCGCGCGAGGACATCACGACGTAAGCCTCGACCGTCTCGAGCTGCGGCGCGATCGCTTCGACCAGTGGCAGCGTGGCGCGGTCGACGAACAGCAGGCGGTCTTCGGCGTGGTTGATGATGTAGACGAGCTGCTCGGGAAACAGCCTGGGATTGACGGTGTGCAGCACGTAGCCCATGCCCGGCGCGGCGTAGAACATCTCGAAATGCCGATGGGTGTTCCAGGCCAGCGTGCCGACGCGATCGCCTTGCTTCATGCCGAGCCGCTTCAACGCAAGCGCCATGCGCTTGATGCGTGGATGCGCATCCGCATAGGTGTAGCGATGAATGTCGCCCTCGATCTCGCGTGCGACGATCTCGGCTTCGCCGTGATAGTCGGCGGCGTACTGGATCAGGCCGCTGATCAGAAGCGGCATGTCCATCAT
This sequence comes from Bradyrhizobium sp. WBOS08, assembly GCF_024585125.1. NCBI lineage: Bacteria > Pseudomonadati > Pseudomonadota > Alphaproteobacteria > Hyphomicrobiales > Nitrobacteraceae > Bradyrhizobium > Bradyrhizobium sp. WBOS08. Next base: position 5,187,155 of record NZ_CP028988.1, read on the forward strand.
CAATCCCTGCATGGTCTCCTCCGGAAGCCACGTCGTTGCGCGGCGTACGCTTGTGATTTGCGCGCGAGGTTAGCGGAACGTCTCGCGACGTTCACGCAAAAAGCATTGGACGCGATTGCATGCGTCACTTTTTCGGGGCTAACGTGAGGCGAGCTGCCGGCGAAGCAGCGCTCTGCTTGGAGGACGTGCATGGCAGCGGAAAGACACAAGACCGGTGCAGCCGGCGAGCCTACCGTCGACATCGCGGCTCTTCGTGTGCGCTATCGCGAGGAGCGCGATCGCCGTTTGCGTGCCGAAGGCAAGGCTCAATATGTCGAGGTGGCAGGCGGCTTCAGTCGCTACCTCGACGATCCCTGGGCCGATCCCGGTTTTGCGCGCGCACCTGTCACTGAAGAGACCGAGGTTCTTGTCGTCGGCGGCGGCTTCGGCGGGCTGCTCTGTGGCGCGCGCTTGCGCGAGGCCGGCATCGATGATTTCCGCATCGTGGAAAGGGCTGCCGATTTCGGCGGCACCTGGTACTGGAATCGTTATCCTGGAGCTGCCTGCGATACCGAAAGCTACATCTACCTGCCGCTCCTGGAAGAGACCGGCTACATGCCGGCGCGCAAGTACGCCCGGGCGCCGGAGATCTACGAGCACTCCCGCCGCATCGGCCGTCATTTCGGTCTCTACGAGCGCGCGCTGTTTCAGACCGTCATCTCCCGCATGGTGTGGCGGGAGGAGGAGGCGCGTTGGCTGGTCGAGACCGATCGGGGCGATCAGATTCGCGCACGTTTCGTCATTCTCGCCGGAGGTCCGCTCAGCCGGCCGAAATTGCCGGGCATTCCCGGCATCGAGAGCTTCAAGGGCCACAGCTTCCACACCAGCCGTTGGGACTACGGCTACACCGGCGGCAACGCCGATGGCGGTCTGACCGGGCTTGCCGACAAGCGCGTCGGTATCATCGGCACCGGCGCCACCGCCGTACAATGCGTGCCGCATCTCGGCCGTTCGGCGAAGGAGCTCTATGTGTTCCAGCGCACGCCGTCCGCAATCGGCGTGCGCGACGACCGGCCGACGGATCCGCGCTGGGCAAAGAGCCTGAAGGCGGGCTGGCAGCGCGAGCGCATGGACAATTTCACCGCCGTGATCTCAGGCGAGCCGTTCGAGCGGGATCTGGTGCAGGACGGCTGGACCGGCCTGCTCGGCGAGATCCTGCTCGCGCCGCGCCGGCAGCCGCAACCGGTCACCTCGATGGAGGAGGCGCTGAAGGTCATCGAGCAGGCCGACTACCGCAAGATGGAGGAGATCCGCGCCCGGGTCGACGCGATCGTCAAGGACGAGGCGACGGCGGAGGCGCTCAAGCCCTGGTACAAGGCGTTCTGCAAGCGGCCATGCTTTCACGACGAATATCTCGACACTTTCAATCGTCCCAACGTTCATCTCGTCGACACCAAAGGGCAGGGCGTCGATCGCATCACCGGGAATGCCGTCGTGGCCGGCGACAAGGCCTATGAGCTCGACTGCCTGATCTACGCCAGCGGCTTTGAGGTCGGCACCGATTACGCCCGGCGCATGGGCTTTGAAGTCTACGGCCGCGGCGGCGTGAGCCTGTCCGAACGCTGGCAGGGCGGCGTCAAGACGAGCATGGCTTCTATAGCCGCGGCTTCCCGAATTGCTTCCTGATCGTCACCGTGCAGGCCGGCCAGAGCGCCAACTTCCCGCACATCATCGACGAGCAGTCGCAGCACATCGCCTATGTCATCGACCAGGCGCGCAAGCGCGGCGCCAGAACGCTGGAGCCGACGCTAGTCGCCGAGGATGCCTGGGTCGACGAGGTGGTCAAGGCCGCGATCGGCCGGCAGACCTATCTCGCCGAATGCACGCCCGGCTACTACAACAATGAAGGCGTGTTCGATCCGATCGCGGCAAGAAACAGCCAATATTGGCGCGGGCCGATGGCGTTCCTGCGGCTGCTCGACAAATGGCGGAAGGAAGGCAATCTGGCGGGTCTGGAATTGACCTATGATCGCGCCATGGAGTCGGCGCCTTTGACGGGGTAAGATTGCCGATCGGTACAGGACGGGAGACGCCAGGTATGATCAGGGGCAGGGCTGTTGCGGGGGCGGTTTTTGGCGCGATGGCGCTGTTTGGTTGCCTGGCGCCCGCCGCCGAGGCGGCCACTTGCGGCAACGGGCCGGGCGGGTTCGAGGCCTGGAAGCGCGAGTTCAGCGCGGAGGCGCAAGGCAAGGGCATCGGTCAGACCGCGCTCTCGGCCCTGATGCAGACCAATTACGCCAGCGCCACCATCGCGGCTGACCGCGGCCAACGCAGCTTTTCACTGACGCTCGACCAGTTCCTCGCCAAGCGCGGCGCCACCACCATCGTCGCCAAGGGGCGGCAGCTCAAGCAGTCGCAGGCTGCCTTGTTCGCCTCGATCCAGCAGCGCTATGGCGTCCCGCCGGGACCCTTGATTGCGATCTGGGGCATGGAGACCGGTTTCGGCAGCCAGCGCGGCAACCAGAACATGCTGTCGTCGATCGCAACCCTTGCTTATGATTGCCGCCGTCCCGAATTCTTCACCGACCAGCTCTACGCCGCGCTGAAGCTGATCGACCGCGGCACGCTGTCGGGGACGACCCGCGGCTCCATGCACGGGGAGGTCGGCCAGACCCAGTTCATGCCCAAGAGCATCCTGGCCTATGGCACCGGCAATCTCGAAGTGGCCGCCAACGCGCTGAACTCGACGGCGAATTTCCTGAAGGCTCATGGCTGGCGGGCGGGAGCCGGGTACCAGCCCGGCGAGCCGAATTTCGCCGCGATCGAGGCGTGGAATGCGGCCGGCGTCTATCAAAAGGCGATCGCCTTGATGGGCCGGCAAATCGACGAGGGCGGAGCGGCGGCCGCCTCGCGCTGACCAGTTCAGCAAGGCGTGATGCGTCGGCGCGAGAAAATTGTTGCCATCAGGAACCGACGGCACGACGTTTGCTTTGATCAGATTCAGGGCTGGGCATGAGGAGACTCAACATGGCAACCCAGATCGTGATGGACCAGACGGGCGATACACGCCACGAGTTTGATCCTGGCAATGCCGAAGCGCTGGCGCGGGCCGAACGGCGCTTTCGGGAGCTGACCGGGGCCGGCTTCACCGCCGCCCTGCGAACCGGACCTGGCGAGGTCACCCGCATCAAATCGTTCGACCCGGCCGCGCAGGAAACGCTGTTCTATCCCCGCCTGGTCGGCGGTTGATCTGAGCTGCACATGATCGCGGCAGTTTGGCTCCGCGCGCCGGCGCGTGCGCGCTTGCATGCGCTGCGTGAACTCTATCGGCGGTTCTTCGGCGAGAACACGCCGGATGCTCGTGGCCGCCGGCTTCTGGCCGAATGGTTGACGCCAGCGCAGCGCGCACAGTTCGAAGCGCACCGGTATTTCGACGTCGTCGGCTGTGACACCGGCAAGACATACCGCATCCACTACGGCACCGCCGCCAATGTCCACGAGATCGACGAGGCCGGGCATGCGGCGATGGGCTGGTGCTTCGTCCCGTCAGGCTTTCTCGTCCCGGGTGACGTGATGTTGGCTCAGAAGATAGGGCTCGAAACGGACGAGAAGGGCACCTTGGCGCTCGCCAACCGCTTTCCACCGGCAACGCATTCAGAGCACTTCTACCGGCGACCATTCTAGTGCCGGAGAAGCGAGCCGGTCAGGAATGCGTTGTGCGGTAGGCGTCCAGCGCATGCGCTGCGAAAACGCCGACGCTGCAAAGGGCCAGAAGGGCGGAGATCAGCTCGATCATAACTCGTCCTCCTGTAGCGGCTGGGCGACGAGATTCTGACAGCAGGAATATTCGTAGATCAGGTCGAGAAGGAATTTCATGGTGGCCGTCCCTGTACTTGTTTTGACAACCACTTAACCGGCGATCTGTTTCAGGGATGTTTCGTCGCGTCAGGAATGCGGTTTCGCGGGGAACCCGGAGGGCGGGTTTGTGCGCTGCGGCCGCCCCAAGTGCCGGGAGCCGAATAAGGATGAAGACACACCGTCCGGCCGGGGCGGACCCTTGCGGCTCGCCCACGGAGGTGGTCATCTCGGCCCGGGGAATGCGCTGGAGGCTGACATGACACGATTCATTTGCGCCGGTTTGCTGGCCGCGAGCGTCCTCGGGGCAGGGCCGGCGCTGGCGCAAAAATCCAAGGTCGGTGACTGGACCATCGAGAAGCGGACGCAGGACACCCATTGCAATGCAAGCCGAGGCTACAAGGACAAGGACGACGAGAACCGCGACTACGTCATCGTGATCACCTATTCCGAGAAGACGATCGTGATCGTGATGATCTACGACGGCTGGGAATGGGAGACGGTCGGCGAGATCCTTCGCGCCGATGTCGGCACTGACGATGCGGACATCATGAAGAAGGCGAAGTGGGAGGTCATGGACAGGACCACCGTGCGCGGCATCTTCGAGTACGACCAGTCGATGATGGACCGCCTGTCGAAGGCCAAGCGCCTCACGCTCGACTTCGAAGACGATGACGACGACAGCATCGAGATGCAGATACCGCGCGCCGGCGAAGCGCTGGCCGCGCTGAAGTTCTGCGAGGAGAATCGGAAATAAGCGATGCGAACTTGGTCCCGCCAGGGCGCGCCGCGGCGGGACGCTGGTCATTCTGCAGGCCCATGAACAGGCGCCGCGCTGGTGTCGCTGCCGTGATGCGTCAGCGGCTTCATGCCGGTGACGGTCCGCAGCAGCACGTAGAACACCGGCGTCAGGAACAGGCCGAACACGGTGACGCCGATCATGCCGGAGAACACGGCAACGCCCATCGCGCGGCGCATCTCCGAGCCGGCGCCGGTCGAGAGCACCAGCGGCAGCACGCCCATGATGAACGCCATCGACGTCATCAGGATCGGACGAAGCCGCAAGCGGCTCGCCTCGATTGCGGCCCGGATCGGCGTGCGGCCCGCGAATTCGAGCTCCCGCGCGAATTCGACGATCAGGATCGCGTTCTTGGCCGAGAGCCCGACGAGAACGATCAGACCGATCTGGGTGAAGACGTTGTTGTCGCCCTTGGAGACCCAGACGCCGAACATCGCAGCGAGCAAGCCCATCGGCACGATCATGATGATCGAGAGCGGCAGTGTCAGGCTCTCATAAAGCGCGGCCAGCACCAGGAAGACCAGCAGGATCGCCAGCGGGAATACCCAGATGCCGGAATTGCCGGCGATGAACTCCTGATAGGTCAGGTCGGTCCATTCGAAGGCAAAGCCGGGCGGCAGCACCTCGGCCGCGATCCGCGTTGCCGCCTCCTGGGCCTGACCTGATGAGAAGCCGGGCGCGGCCGCCGCGTTGATGTCGGAGGATAGGAAGCCGTTGTAGCGGATCGCGCGCTCCGGCCCCGCGCTCTGGCGGATCGTGAGCAGCGCCGACAACGGCACCATGTCGCCCGATGACGAGCGCACCTTCAACTGCCTGATGTCGTCGGCACGCGCGCGGAACGGCGCGTCGGCCTGCACGCGGACCGAATAGGTGCGGCCGAACTTGTTGAAGTCGTTGACGTAGTAGGAGCCGAGGTAGATCTGCAGCGTGTTGAAGACCTCGGTGACGGGAACACCGAGCTGCAGCGCCTTGGTGCGGTCGATGTCGGCGAACAACTGGGGCACGTTGACCTGGAAGCTCGAGAACACGCCGGCGATCTCCGGCGCCTTCTGCATCGCCGCCATGAAGGCGTTGGTCGCTTCGTTCAGGGCCTCATAGCCGAGGCCGGCACGGTCCTCGATTTGCAGCTTGAAGCCGCCGATGGTGCCGAGGCCGTTGACCGGTGGCGGCGGGAACATGGCGATGAAGGCTTCCTGGATGCCGGCATATTTCTTGTTCAGCTCGGCGGCGATGGCATTCCCGCTCAGCGCGGGGTCCTTGCGCTCGTCGAACGGCTTCAGCGTCGAGAACACGATGCCGGCGTTCGACGAGTTGGTGAAGCCGGAAATTGACAGCCCCGGGAAAGCCACCGAGCTCTCGACACCAGGCTGTGTCAGCGCGATGTCGCTCATCTTGCGGATCACCTCTTCGCTGCGGTCGAGCGCGGCGCCGTCGGGCAGGCGGGCGAAGCCGACCAGGTATTGCTTGTCCTGGCCCGGCACGAAGCCGCCCGGCACCTGCTGGAACAGGAGCGCAGTGAGGCCGACCAGCACGGCGTAAAGACCCATCACCGCGGCCTTGCCCGAGATCACCCGCGTGACGCTGCTGCCGTAGTTCTCCGAGGAGCGTGTGAAGGCCTTGTTGAAGCCTCGGAAGAACCAGCCGAGGCTCTTTTCCATGATCAGCGTCAGCCGGTCCTTCGGCTCGTTGTGGCCCTTGAGCAGCAGCGCTGACAGCGCCGGCGACAGCGTCAGCGAGTTGACGGCCGAGATCACGGTCGAGATCGCGATCGTCAATGCGAACTGCTTGTAGAACTGCCCGGTGAGGCCGGAGATGAAGGCGAGCGGCACGAACACCGCGATCAGCACCATTGCGATGGCGATGATCGGGCCCGACACCTCGCGCATCGCCTGATAGGTGGCATCGCGCGGCGACAGCCCGGACTCGATGTTGCGCTCGACGTTCTCGACCACGACGATGGCGTCGTCGACGACGATGCCGATCGCGAGCACGAGGCCGAACAGGCTGAGCGCGTTGATGGAGAAGCCGAACACGTGCATCACCGCAAAGGTGCCGACGATCGACACCGGCACCGCCAGCAGCGGGATGATCGAGGCGCGCCAGGTCTGCAGGAACAGGATCACGACCAGCACCACCAGCGCGATCGCTTCCAGCAGCGTGTGGATCACCGCCTCGATCGATGAGCGCACGAACTGGGTGGGGTCGTAGACGATCTGGTAAGACACGCCTTCCGGCATGTTCTTCTTGATCTCGGCCATGGTGGCGCGAACGTTGTCGGAGATCTGCAGCGCGTTGGAGCCGGGCGCCTGGAAGATCGGGATCGCCACCGCCTGCTTGTTGTCCAGCAGCGAGCGCAGGCCGTATTCGGAGGCCCCGAGCTCGATGCGCGCGAGGTCGCGCAGGCGCACGACCTCGCCGCGCGAGCCGGTCTTGACCACGATGTCGCCGAACTGCTCCTCGTTCGCGAGGCGGCCCTCGGCGTTGACGGACAATTGCAGGTCGATGCCCTTCACGTTCGGGGAGGAGCCGACCACGCCGGCGGCGGCCTCGACGTTCTGCGCCTGGATCGCCCTGACGATGTCGCTTGCGGTCAGGCCGTGCTCGGCGGCCTTCTGCGGATCGACCCAGACCCGCATCGAATAGTCGCCGGCGCCATAGAGCTGCACGTCGCCGACGCCGTCGATCCGCGCAAGCCGGTCCTTGACGTTGAGCACCGCGTAATTGCGTAGATACGTCATGTCGTAGCGGCCGTTCGGCGACAGAAGATGCACGACCATGGTGAGGTCGGGTGACGACTTCTTGGTGATGATGCCGAGCTGGCGCACTACGGCCGGCAGGCGCGGCTCGGCCTGCTGCACGCGGTTCTGCACCAGTTGCGTCGCCTTGTCCGGGTCGGTGCCGAGCCGGAACGTCACCGTCAGCGTCATCGCGCCGTCGGTGGTCGCCTGGCTCGACATATACAGCATGTTCTCGACGCCGTTGATCTGCTCCTCGATCGGCGTCGCCACCGTTTCCGCAATCACCTTGGGATTGGCGCCGGGATAGGTCGCGCGCACCACGACGGAAGGCGGTACCACGTCGGGATATTCCGAGATCGGCATCGCGAACAGCGAGATCAGGCCGGCAAGGAAGATCAGGACCGACAGCACGCCGGCGAAAATCGGACGATCGATGAAGAACTTTGAGAGATTCATGGTCTTGCCCCTGGGCAATATCTTGGTCGTCCCCGGACAACTCCGCAGTCATTCCGGGGCGGGCGCCCGGAATCCAGAGGTGATGTGATCGGAGTTCATAGGCTCGAGATCCCGGGTTCGCGCGATGCGCGCCCCGGGATGACGGCGTGCACTAACGCTGCACCACGTCCTGGTTGCTGTGGTTGGAGGCCTGCTGTGCTCGCGCGCCCATGGCGGCAACCTCCGTTTTGAGAAGGCCGCCGGGACGCACGCGCTGCAGGCCGTTGACGACGATACGGTCGCCCGGCTTCAAGCCCGAAGTGACGACGCGAAGTCCGTCCACGGCGCCGCCGAGCGTGACCGGCCGGTACACCGCGCGGCTGTCGTCGCCGACGGCCATCACGAACTTCTTGTCCTGGTCGGTGCCGATCGCGCGCTCGTCGATCATCACCAGCGCCTGCTGCTTAGGCTGGCCCATGCGCACGCGCGCGAACTGGCCGGGGATGAGACGGCCGTCCTCGTTCCGGAACACCGCCCGGACCCGGATCGTGCCGCTCTGGCCGTTGACCTGGTTGTCGATGAGCTGGATGTGGCCTTTCGCCGAGAGGCCGCCGGAGGTCGTCATCTCCACGGGGATCAGGTCGAGCTTGCCGCGCTGGCCGGAGGCGTCCGCGATCGAGTTCAGCGCCCGCAGCACGACCTCTTCATCCGCATCGAACGAGGCGTAGATCGGATTGACCGAGACCAGCGAGGTCAGCACCGGGGAGGCGGTGCCGGCGGCAACGAGGTTGCCGACGGTGACCTCGATCTTGCCGACGCGGCCGTCCACCGGCGCGCGCACCTCGGTGTAATCGAGATTGAGCCTTGCGGTCTGGAGCGTCGCCTCGGCCGCCTTCACGTTGGCGATCGCTTCGCGGTTGGCGTTCTCGCGTTGGTCGAAATCGCGCCGCGTCACCACGGCGTTGCCGACGAGCTGTGCGCCGCGTTCGACCTCGCCGGTGGTGAACACCACGCGCGCCTTCGCCGCCTCGAGCTGGGCGTTGGCCTTGTCGACCTCGGCCGCATAGGGCGCCGGGTCGATCTTGAACAGGACGTCGCCGGCCTTCACCAGCGCGCCTTCGGTGAAGTTGGCGGAGAGGATTGCGCCCGCAACGCGCGGGCGCAGCTCGACGCGGTGGATGGCCTCGAGCCGGCCGGAGAAATCGTCCCACAGCACGGTCTGCTTCGGTTCGATCAGCGCGACGGTGACGGGCACGGCCTGCTCGGCCGCGGCGGCTGTTGCTGTCGCCTGGGCGGGGTGGAAATAGCGGCCGGTCGCGATCGAGCCGGCGGCGGCGAGGACGCCCACGACGGCGACGCCACCGAGAAGACGGCGAAAACGGCCGGCGGAAGACGTTTCTTGGGAGGGGGGCATCTGCGCGCTCCAAATATGTAGTGTTCACTACAGATGTGGAGCTAGATACCGCAGCGCAAGATACTTATGTACCGGTCACTAAGAAAAATGTACGCCGATACCGCGACGATTGGAAGACACAAGAAAAAGAAAGCCAGAACAAATAGATAGGAAACGGCGTTGGGCTGATATGGTCCGCCCATTCCGAGGAGACAGGCACATGCGCATGGGACGCCCCCGCGAATTCGACGCTGAAGCGGCGTTGGACCAGGCGATGGAAGTGTTTTGGCGCCATGGCTATGAGGGCGCTACCATCGCCCAGCTCACCGAGGCCATGGGCATCAATCCGCCAAGTCTCTACGCCTGCTTCGGCAACAAGGAGGGCCTACTGAAGGCTGCGCTCGACCGCTACACGAAGCTGCGCAATATCTGGATGGACGAGGTGGTCGCGGCCCCCACCGCCCGCGACGTCACCGAGCGGATGCTGATAGGCATTGCCGACAAGCAGACCGATCCCGCCAATCCGCCCGGCTGCCTGCTGGTGCAAGGCGGCGTCGCCTGCGGCTCCGGCTCCGAGAGCGTCCCCTTCGAGCTCGCCGCCCGCCGCGCTCAGAACGAGGACCAGCTGCGCGAGCGTTTCATCCGCGCCAAGGCTGAAGGCGATCTGAAGGAGACCGCCGATCCCGCCGCCCTCGCGCGCTACGTCTCGGCGGTGTCCGTCGGCATGGGCGTGATGGCGTCCTCCGGTGCCGACCGTGAAGCGCTGCGGCAGGTGGCTGATGTCGCCGTGCAGGCAGTCGAAGCGCAGTCGACCGCGAAGACGTAATCGACCATCATCACAGCGCAGACTGCTTCTCGGACAGCGACGGCGCCGTCGCGGCGAGGACGGGCGCTGGACACACGGACGACGATGTTTGCCCTCACATTCCTCGGCACCTCGGCAAGCGTTCCCTCCGCCGAACGCAATCATCCGGCTCTCCTCGTCGAGGCCGCGGGCAAGCGTGTCCTGGTCGATTGCGGCGAGGGAACGCAGCGCCAGCTCTTGAGGAGCGGCTTGGGCTTTCGGCGGCTCGACCGCGTGCTGCTGACGCATGCTCATCTCGATCACGTGCTCGGCATCCCCGGTCTGTTTTCGACGCTGGGGTTGCGGCAGAGCGCCGAGGTGATGAGTATTCATGGCGGGCCGGGCACGCTCGACATCGTCATCCGAATGCTCGCCGGCCTGTGGGGTGCGGGCAGGGCGCCGATCGCGGTCGAGTTCGCGGCGCTGCGCGAAGGAGAGGTCGTCGACGCCGGCGATTTCACCATCGGCTACTTTGCGGTTCGTCACCGCGACACCGACAGTTTTGGATTTATCTTCCAGAGCCCCTCGCGCCGCCACCTTCGGCCGGACCGGCTCGTGGCGCTGGGCGTTCCTGACGGTCCCTTGCGCGGCGAGTTAGCCGCAGGTCGGGCGGTCGTGATCGAGGGAGATCGCAGGGTCGATCCGGAAGATGTTCTGGGGCCGCCGAGCGGCGGCAAGAAACTCGTGGTGATCGGCGACACCGAAACTACCGAAGGATTGTCGCAATACGTCGCCGGCGCCGACCTGCTGGTGATCGAGGCGACCTTCCTCGAGCGCGACGCCGCAACTGCGCGGGATTACGGCCATCTGACCGCGGCGGAAGCGGCCGCTCTTGCGGCCGCCGGCAACGTCCGCCAACTCGTGCTGACCCATCTGTCCGGACGATACGAGGACGACGAGATCCTGGCCGAGGCGGCGCGGATCTTTCCGAACACCCGGATCGCCGCCGATTTCGATCACATCGTGATCTAAGCCCCGATGCAATGAGGATGCATCGTCATCGCGCTTAGTCGTTGTTGAAGCCGTGATCTTTCTGGAAAACCGCGGCGCCTTGTCCGGATCATGCTTTCGGCGAACATCAAGCTGGAGAAGGCGTGATCCGTCCACTGCAGCGCTTGCCAGCCCGGGGACGAGCGGGTAGAACCCTGCCACGCCTGAGCCGTGATTTGCGCCAAACGCGCTGCCGGCGAGAGTCGAGCAAATCAGCAAGTCATTGAATTTGTTTGACTATTCCGTTGGGGAATGGTGTAACGGTAGCACAACAGACTCTGACTCTGTTTGTCTTGGTTCGAATCCAGGTTCCCCAGCCAATTCGGCGTTTTAGCAGCAAATTCAATTAGTTAGAGTGACGTGCGACGCACAAAAACGGGGCCGCTCGTAACCGTTTTTCGGTCCCGCCAAGCGTAGCCGCGACATAGAAAAGCCGCAATTGGGCGTCATCATTTTGTGACGCTTTGAGATCATTTCTCGAAACAAAATTGCACAACAGAGAATCGTTCCACGCTCCGCCTAACCCGCGGGCCAACCTCTGTTTGTGCTCTTTTGTCGATCGCGTCCCGCCTCAAATCCATTCTCGGTATCGAGACCAAAGCCGCGCCCAGCCTCGCTGACGGCAGCGGCTTCTATTTCGATTTATTCGGCGCGACCCCGACCTTGGCCGGCGTGGCCGTCACGCCCTACAGCGCTATGACGTGCGCCCCCGTTGCGTGCGCGGTGCGATCGATCTCCGAGCCGGCCGGCTCGCTTCCCCTCCACATTTATCGCAGGCTTGTGGACGGCGGCAAAGAAAAGGCCACCGACCATCCCCTCTACTCCCTCCTCCACGACGCGCCGAACAGCTTCGCACCGGCCGCGCTGTTTCGCACCCAGCTCATGGCCGACGCGCTGTTGCAGCCGCACGGCGCCTTTGCGCTGGTCAATCGCGTTGATGGTGGCAAGGCCGCCGAACTGATCCGGCTTGATCCCAGGACCACCCCGGTTGCAGTCGACGACGGCGACGTTGAACCGACCTACAAGGTGGATGGTCGCGAGATCGCGGGCGCCGACCTGATCCATATCCCGTCCCCAGCTTACGATCAGCGTAAGGGCCTAGTCGGCGAAGGCCGCGAGGTCATCGCGCTCGCAATCGTTCTGGAACGTCATGCCGCGCGCCTGTTCGGCAACGGTGCAAGACCTTCTGGTGTTCTCAGCTTGAAGGGCACCATCACTCCCGATGCGCTTGGAAAGGCCAAGGCCGCGTGGCAGGCCGCGCACAGCGGGAGCAACTCCGGCGGCACCGCAGTCCTACCGAGCGATGCATCTTGGCAGGCGCTCACGTTCAACAGCGTCGATAGCCAATTCTTGGAGATGCGGACGTATGCCGTCGCTGAGATCGCGCGACTGTTTCGCGTCCCGCTCCACATGCTGATGCAGGTTGATCGCGCTCAGCCCCGCTCAACTGAATCGATCGGGCAGGAATTCCTTTCGCAAGCGCTGTTGCCCCGGCTCAAGGCTTTCGAGCAAGAGCTTGAATTGAAGCTGCTCACGCCGGAGGAGCGCGATCAGTATTGCATCGAATTCAACGTGGACGGCTTTGCGCGCGCCGATCTTCTCACGCGAGCGCAAGCAATGAGCACCGCCGTATCGTCGCGCGTTCTCAATCCGAACGAAGCCCGCCAGATGGGCTTTGGTCTCCCGGCTTATGAGGGGGGCGACGTGTTCGAAAACTTCAACACGTCAAGCGCCCATGCAGGCGGCAAGCTCAACAGCAACACCAACGAACAAGAGGCCGCTTGATGCTTCGCGCAATCCATCTGCATGGCAAGCTGGGCAAAGACTTCGGCGCGTTCCATCGCTTCGACGTGGCGACGGCCGCTGAAGCCTTGCGTGCGCTCAACTGTGCTTTCCCTGGTCGTTTCGTGAAGGCGATAGAACAGGGGGCCTATAAGATCGTTCGCGGCGATAAGCGGAACGGGATGCAGCTGGACCTCGATTTGGTCAACGGCTTCAATCTCGGTATCGCCGATCTGCACATCATCCCGGTCGCGAAGGGCGCGGCATCCAACACCGCGAAGGGCACCACCAAGATCGTGCTCGGTGCGGCCCTCGTCGGCGGCGCAATCTTCCTGTCCGGCGGCATGCTGGCAACGCCGCTCGCGGCCTCCGGAATTCTCAGCGGCACGACTTACGGCACCGTCGCTGCGATCGGCTTGGGTCTCGCGCTGTCCGGCGCTTCAACGCTGCTTAGCAAGCCAGCTGGCGAGCAAACCCAGCCCTCCAATGGTCTCAGCATCAGCGGCGGCAACATCGGTAATTCAGGCAGGCAAGGCGACGCAATTCCGCTGATCTACGGCGAGTGCATGGTCGGGTCGACGCCGGTATCCGTCTGGTCGGACGTGGAGGATATCGACGTCTGCGCCGACAGCGCCGGCTCGATCGAAACCGCGTTTGGAGCGGGCTGATGGCTGATCTCTCTTACACGGCATTCTTTGGCGACGGCGAGCATACGTTCAAGCTCACGCCGGCACTGATCCGCGAGCTTGAGACAAAGTGCGGCCCGATCGGCGGCATCGCCAACCGGCTGTTCGCTCGCAACTTCGCCCAATCGGATCTCACCGAAACCATTCGGCTCGCGCTGATCGGCGGCGGCACCACACCCAAGCGCGCGCATGAATTGATCGTCGCTTATGTCGACGGCCGGCCGCTCGCCGAAACATACGAACTCGCCGCGAAAATCCTGGAAAGGGCGCTGTTCGGCCACCCCAATGGAGATCAAGCAAGTGCAAGTTAATCTCACCGCCAACGGCGCTACCAACCCTGTGCCTTGGTCCGGCGGCGTCGGAACCGCCGCCGCGTGGGGCACCTTCGGAAGCGGAACGCTTTCGCTGCAAATGTCGGTCGACAACGGCGCCACGTGGATGAACGTCGACCGCAGCGGTGACAGCTACGTCACCTTTACCGCTCCCGGCAATGGCGGCTTCCAGCTTGGCCTCTGTTTGCTGCGCTTCAATCTCACCGGCGCGACCTCGCCCAACGTGTGGGTATCGCTATGAGCATGGACCGCCTTGAGATCAAGGCCACGCTCAGCGTCAGCGATGAGGGTGAAATCACCGGTATCGCGTGGCCTTTCAATGCCGGCCCGGACAGCTACGGCGATCTTATCCAGAAGGGCGCCTTCAACATCGCTGTCACCGACATGCCGATCCTTTTCAACCATGACCCCAGCGACCTCATCGGGACCTGGACGGAAGTGAAAGAGACCGACGAAGGCCTGATGGTCAAAGGCAAGCTGCACATGGACCGACCTCGCGCCCGTTCTGTGCTCGCGATGATCCGGGGCCAACTTGCCAGCGGTCTCAGCATTGGCTTCCGCACCAAGGCCGCGATCAAGCAAGGCGCCCGGCGCCTCATTACCGCGCTCGACGTCTTCGAAACGTCGATCGTGCGCAATCCCGCCCATCCTCGCGCCCGGGTGACCGGCGCGAAATCTAACGACGCGGCGCGTGCCGTGGCCGATCTCATCAAGCGATTCACGGCATCGCTGTAATCCTAGGAGCTTAGACGACCCAATGAAGACTTCGAATGCACTGGAATTCAAGGACGCCGGCGAGGCCGATGATCCGATCGCGTCCGTCGCGAAAGAGCTGGCGGAGCTGAAGGCGGCCCTCGAAACGAAGGCGGCCAACGATAACAGCAAGCTCACCGAGCGGCTGGACCGTATCGAGGCCAAGGTCAATCGGCCCGGCAGCCGCGCGGCCAACGACAATGAGCCGAAGATCGAAACCAAGGCTTTCGAGTCGTTCCTTCGCGGCGGCGCCGACAAGATGGACGACCTCGAAAAGAAGACGCTGGTCGTCAGCAATAACACCGCGATCGCACCGCCGGAATTCGGCAATGAGATTTTGAAGCTTCTGCGCCAGTTCTCGCCCATCCGGCAGTATGCGAACGTCCGCACCATCGGCGCGTCGCAGGTCAAGTATCCTCGGCGCACCGGCAGCCCGGCAGCCGTGATCGTCGGGGAAACCGACGACCGCACCGGCAGCGAACCATCCTATGAGCAGATCGGCATCACGCCGTATGAGTATGCGACCTATACGGACATCTCGAACTGGCTGCTGGAAGACAACGCCTACGGCCTGGAAGGCGAACTGCATTCGGAATTCGGCGAAGCCTTCGGCATTGGCGAGGGCACCCACTTCGTCAAGGGCAACGGCACCACTCAGCCGATGGGCCTGCTAACCGCGGCGGGTATCACCACCGTCATCACTGGTAACGCCTCCAACTTCCCGTCGTCGACGCCGGCCGACGTGCTGATCGGCATGTTCCACAAGCTTCCGGGCGTGCATGCCCAGAACGGCGTATGGCTCATGAACCGCAACACGCTGGGCACCATCCGCACCTGGAAAGACGGCATGGGCCGTTATCTCGTGCTCGATCCGATCTCGGAAGGCGCCCCGACGACGTTGCTGGGTCGCCCGATCGTTGAGGCGGTCGATATGCCCGACATCGCGGCCAATGCCTTCCCGGTCATGTTCGGTGACCTCAAGGGTTACCGCATCGTCGATCGCGTCGGCATTTCGATCCTTCGCGACCCCTACACGCTGGCGAACAAGGGCCAAGTCCGCTTCCACGCGCGCAAGCGTGTCGGCGCGGACGTGACCCATCCCGATCGCTTCGTGAAGCTCAAGGTCTCCGCGACCTAAGGAAAAGAACATGCGGCTCGCAGCGAATACTTTCAGCCTCCAGCTTGGCGACAGGTCGTTTGATCTGAAGCCGTCGCTGCGGGCCGCATTCATCCTTTACGAACGTTATGACGGCTTCCACAATCTTTCGCGGCAACTTGCCGACGGAAGCCTGACAGCCGCCCTCGACATCATCAGCGCGACCATCGTCAATGCCAAGGCTTGGGGCGAATACGCGCTACCAACTAACGGCGCCGTGATACGCGACCTCTTGGCCGCAACCGGCGATCTGATCGACTTCGTCATGCTGCTCGCCGGCGCCGACGACAAAGCCAGCGACAAGCCGCAGACCGGCGAGCCGATTCCATTCGATGACTACTTTACCCAGCTTTTCCAGATCGGCACCGGCTGGCTTGGTTGGACGCCCGATGGCACCTGGGAAGCAACGGCTTCCGAGATCATCAACGCCCAGAGGGGCCGTATGGACTTGCTCAGGGCCCTATTCGGCAGCAAGGAACAGACCGCCGAACCTTCCGACCTGGGAAGCATCAAGGCCGATCTCAACGCCATCGGTGATCTTACCGTCCATTCATTGGGGGCCCGCTGATGGCCTGGAAACCGCGCCGCGTATGTCGCTGCGGCAAGATCATTGCGGCAACTGACCTTTGTGAATGCCAGATCAGGGCTAAGGCAGAAGCTGACCAGCGCAGGCCCAATGCCAACGATCGCGGCTATGACAGCAAGTGGCGCCGCGAGAGCAAGGCCTTCCTCGCCCTTCCTCAGAACCGCTTCTGTGCGTGCGGCTGCGGTCGCATTGCCGATTGCGTCGACCACAAGATTCCCCATCGCGGCGACATGAAGCTTTTTTGGTCGCGCGCCAATTGGCAACCGCTCGCCAGCTCGCCTTGCCATGCCAGCCGCAAACAACGCCTCGAAAGGTCAAAGTAGTCCCATGCGCCTAATCGAATTCAAAGGTGAAGCTAGGCCCTTGTTTGACTGGGCTCGCCGCACCGGCATTAGCTCAGACACTCTCGCCAAGCGGCTCAGCATGGGCTGGACTGTTGAGGAGGCTTTGACCACCCCTGTAGGCAAGCAAGGCCGGAAACCCAAGCCCTCACGATCGCCCTCGCTGATCAATGCGCTGCCGACCCTTCGCGACTGGCAGCGCGACATGCACGCCGCACACCGGCAGATGACGCGCTCTGTTCGTCAGTTCGTCCGCCAGATGGAAGAGCAGATGGCTGAGCTACGCCATAGCCTCGACCAGCACTTGGCTGCGCAATGCGATGAAGCGCATCGCAACGCTGCCCGTAGCACCCGGGGGGGCACCTAAAACATCCCTAAACGATCGCCGCGACCGGTGTCCCCGGGTCGCGCAAGAGAGCGTCTAATTGGAGTTTTTCTGACCATGCCCGGCATCACCCTGGACCAAGCCAAAGCCCACTTGAACGTCACTCTCGACGCCGACGACACGCTGCTCACCGACAAGCTGGCGGCGGCAAAGGCCTGGGTTGGCGCCTATACGGCCTCGAATGTGGACGCGGACGCCACGCCGGCCCCTGTCAATGAGGCCGTGCTGCAAATGACGGCGCACCTCTATCAGAACCGGGAAGCGTCCCTGGTTGGCGTCACGGCCCAGGAATTGCCGTTTGGCTTCCTCGATTTGTTGGCCCCTTACCGCGCGTTTTGCTTCTGAAATGACCGTTTCCGATCCCTCTCTCGCCCTGCAAAAGGCCATTCGAGCACGCCTGATCGCGAGCCCGGAACTGATGGCACTGGTCCAAGCCGACCACGTAATGGACGCGAACGGGCGGCCGGAGATCATGCCCGCCGTCTACATCGGCGAGGGCCAGACCATCTTCCGGCGCTGGGATGCGACGACGCATGCCACGCTGCACGTCTGGTTTGCCGAGCCCGGCTTGGTCCAATGCAAAGAGGCCGTTTCGGCAATCGTCGCGGCGCTACGGATCGACGCCCAGGCTGACGGGGTGCTCCCGATCGACGGCTTCGCCGTGCACGACATGCAGACCACCCAAACCCGGTATATGCGCGATCCTCACGGCTCATTCAGCCATGGCGTTGTCACCGTCGCGGCCATCGTGAAGGCGAACTGATGCGCGCCGGTAGCCTCGACCGCCTCATTGAAATCCAGCGCCGCACCACCGGCCTGGACCTCTATGGCACGCCCGTAGAGACCTGGAC
The DNA here is from genome assembly GCF_024585125.1 of Bradyrhizobium sp. WBOS08. Classification (NCBI taxonomy): domain Bacteria; kingdom Pseudomonadati; phylum Pseudomonadota; class Alphaproteobacteria; order Hyphomicrobiales; family Nitrobacteraceae; genus Bradyrhizobium; species Bradyrhizobium sp. WBOS08. The sequence goes on from NZ_CP028988.1 coordinate 5,205,060, forward strand.
CACGCTCGCCACCATGCGTGCGCAGCTCTTGAAGAATGCCACCGACGATCGCGAGGGCGCGCGTGGGCACGCTACCGACGCCGTGCTGACCTTCCGCATGTATTTCGCGTCGCTCGGTCTCAATGACCGGCTGCTCTATGAAAGCCGGCAGTATGAGATCACCGGCATCACCGAGATCGGCCGGCGAGTCGGGATGGACGTCACCTGCCAGCGGGTAGGCCCATGACAATTTCACAAGAGACGGCTTTCGACTTCGGCCAGCGTTTTGCCAACGCGCGCGTTCTCCTGCTTCACAATGAAGAACAGGCGGGCAGCAAGAGTGTGGAGTTCGCCCGAGAGCGCTGCCCATTCCGCAATAGGCAGGTTCGTTATGAAGGCGCCGGCATCTCTCTCCGCGTCCATGATCAAACCTATGGCTCGCGATCCCGCCCGAAGTGCGATGTCCACGAAGTCATTCCGGAGGCTCTGAACGGCGACATCACCCCACACATCTCCCCGCTGCCTCTGCAAGGTCTTCACCGAGGATTCCAGCCGTGTGACAGCCTCTCTAAGTCCGGCGATCGCCGGCACTACAAGCACCGTTTCGCGATCGAAGGGCTCCAACGCTCTTCTCACTACCTCGCAATCGGCCGCGACTTGCTGAACGGCGATCGATTCATCGTTCAGCTTGGCAGCTCGAAGGCCCAGCCGATCAATCAAGCTATGATCGTTCTGCCGCATGAGCTGGTTCAGTTGGTCCCTGATCGGCTTGAGAGTTTTGAAGGCCGCAAACAGCGCACCGCCAGCTGCGAGCAACGTGGCGGCCGCTCCAACAATCGCACCTGCGAAGCCAAGCCAATCTGTGCGGCTGCCTTCTCTCGCCACTGTGATCATAAATCCAACCCAAACCGGCAACGTAAAAAAGGAAACGCTCATCCCGGCGCAAAACGCCACTATCGCGACCGCTGCAAGATCATCCTTCCTGTCCCCCATACGGGAACTCTGCCGCGCACGTTCGCATTTGTCGAGAGGTCCTGCTGATGCGCGGCCGAAAACCTATCCTCAACCCCGACAGAAACCCGATCACCGACGCCCCAAAGGCGCCGTCCTGGTTGGGGAAGGCCGCGCGCGCTGAGTGGCGCCGCATCGCACCGCTACTGATGGACCGCCGCATCTTGGCGGAAACCGACCTTACGACCCTGGCGCATTATTGCGCTGCCACTGGCATGGTCCAAGAGCAGCAAAAGACGATCAACCGTGAGGGCTATGTCGTCACGACCGAGCGCGGCCCCCGCGCGCATCCCGCCGTCCGCATTCAAGCCGACGCCATGACCCGCGCCCGGCTTCTGGCGGCTGAGCTTGGCTTGACGCCCGTGTCCCGCAACCGCCCCGCAATCCGAACCGACCAGGAAGACGATGACAGTGCATCCGACTTGGGTGTTTGACGAAACACCCATCCCGGACCCGCACGGGCGCGGCGAACGCGCTGTAAAGTTCTTCCGGGCTTTGAAACATCCCAAATCGACCGCACCCCGACGCGCCTTCGAGCTCGCGCCGTTCTGGGAACGCATCTTGCGGCGCATCTATGGCCCTTCCGATGCCAACGGCGACCGAGAAGTGCGGACGGTCTTTATTCAGATCCCGCGCGGCGCGCGGAAGACCACCTTCGGCGCCGCGTTGAGCCTCTTGCACTCTTGCGGTCATGAAAAGGTGCCCGGCGGCGCCTGCATTCTCGCTGCGAGCGCTGAAGATCAAGCTGAGCTTGCTTTCGACGAAGCGCGTGCTTTCGTGAGGGCAACCGCGCCGCTCGCAAAGGCCACCTACGTTGTCGAATCCGAGCTCGAGCTCGAGCACATAGCGTCCGGCTCGACCTTGAAGGCCATCCCGGCGGAGGGCGACGTGCAGCAAGGAAAGACGCCGTATTTTGTCCTGATCGACGAATTGCACGTCTGGAAAAACCGCCGGCTCTGGCGCGCGCTCAAGAGCGGTCTGCTCAAGGTGCCGAACACGCTGCTAGTGATCATCACCACCGCCGGGCGCGGGCAGGATAACCTTGGCTTTGAGGAATACAGCTACGCCAAAAAGGTCGCATCGGGCGAGATCGTCAATCCGGCCTATCTGCCGATCATCTTTGAGCCGCCAGCCAAATTCGACTGGCGCGACGAAAAGGTGTGGCACGCCGTCAACCCAGGCCTAAAGTATGGCTTTCCGGACATCAAAGGCATGCGGCAAGCGGCATCGGAGGCGGCAGACAAGCCGGCCGATCGCGAGGATTTCTGTTGTTACAACCTCAATCAATGGATTGACGCCGCGTCCAGCCCGTTTGTGTCGATGGAGGTTTACGATGAAGGTAGCACGCCCGTTGACCTGGACGCGCTCGCGTCGCGCCCATGCTGGCTTGCGGTCGATCTCTCGTCGAATACCGACCTGTCAGTAGTCACGGCCGCATGGCCGGACGACGAAGGCGGCTATGACGTGCATCCCTGGTTTTTCTGTCCGTCCGCCAACCTTCGCGAGCGCGAGAACAAGACCAGTGCGCCCTATGTCCAATGGGAACACGACGGCCTGATCACGTCGACCGAAGGCAATGTGATCGACTTCGAGAAGGTCCAAGCGACTATCGAGGAGCTGTGCGACCGCTTCAACGTTCAAGAGATCGCGTTCGATCCCTACATGGCTCGCATGATGCAGGCCCGGTTGCTGGAGAAGGGCCTTCCGGTGGTCGACTTCCGGCAAGTCCCCAGCCTCATGATGCCGGCCCTGTCGGAGCTAGAAAGGGCGATCATCGCACGCCGGTTCCGGCATGGCGGGCATCCCGTGCTGAGGTTCTGTTTCGCCAATGCTGAGGTGGAGCGGAACAAGCAACAGCATGCGGTGCGCTTCCACAAATCCAAGCGATGGCTGAGCATTGACGGTGCCGTTGCAACCGCCATGGCGGTTTCGCGCGCCTCAACGGGCGAGAACAACCGCTCGCTCTACGATCTTCCTAATGCTGTTGAGCTTCTATCGTGGTGACGCATGGCCGATAACGACGACTTGGACACATACCTTCAATCGCTGCCGGACAAGATCACCGAGCATCTATCGGGCGTGCTCCGCGAACAGGCATTCCGGCTTTCGGACGCCCAACGCGAGGCGTTGCGCACCCTTGAGCAGTCGCCAGAGACGGGCGCTCTGGAGGCTTCCTGCACCGTCGCTGCCGGCGCCAATGACCTGGAATACTTCGTTGAGGCCGGCGGCGACATGACGACCAAGGAAGTCCGCGAAGGTAGCGGCGAGCCCTATGACTACGCGCTCGGTTTCGAGTTCGGGACTAGCCATCAGCCGGCGCGACCCTTCTTTTACAACACCTATGAAGCCATGCGCGACGACATGCAGCAGGCGATCGACGATGCAGTTAGCGAGGTTCTGAATGACTGACGACAAATGCGCGCGTGAAATCACATGGGCCGGCGGCACCCATACCTTCACCCTTGCCGATCGTTGGGTGCAGCGTGTGATCTCTTGGCGCGGCATCAACGGCTATTCGCCGGCCGCGTGCCTCTCTCGATTTGAGGCCGGCAGCTACACGGCCGACGACGTTGAGCGGGTGATCGAACTCGGTTTGCTGGGTGGCGGCACTTCGGAACGCGACGTTGAGGCATTGCTTGACGCCCATGTTCGCGGCAAGCCGCTCGGTCCCAACGTGATCATTGCCAGCGGCGTTCTGGCCGCGCTCCTGGTGGGGGCAGACAATGCCGGCGCCTAGTCTCCGCATTCCGGTCTCGGTCAACCTGGACCAGCTGAAGGAACAGCTGCGGCAGACGACGTCGCTCACCGGCAACGCCACGCGCCAGATCGCGAAGCAGTTCCTGGACATGAACAAAGACCTCGCCAAGGACGCAATCTTTGCGACCATGGGGCGCGGTGCAATCGATCTCGCCGGCAAGGTCGCGCTCGCGGTTGGCGCCTATAAGCTCGTGACGGCCGCGATCAGCGGCGCGCGCGAGCAGATGCAACAGATGGTCGACATCGCCGACAAGGCCCAAAACCTTGGCGTCTCGCCGGCATTTTTGCAGGCCTTCACCGCGGAAGCGCGCAAGCTCAAGGTTGAAGCCGGCGAACTCGAGTCCGCCTTGGATCACGCATTACAGGCGACCAAGGACCGCTCGCCCGTCGACATTGGCGAATGGAGCGTCGGCGAAGAAAAGATCACCGCCGTTGAAAAGGCCTTGAGCGTCTATAACGAGACGCTCGCGAAGGGCGCCGGCCAACAGCTTCAAGGCTTGGTCCTGTTCCGGGATGCTCAAACACAAGAGGACCGTATTAAGGCCGTGCTCGCGGCCATGATCCAGCTCGACCACATCGGGCAGCACGCGGCCAGCCTGGACCTGGGCGAACGCATGTTCGGCGCCCAGATCGTCGACCGCATGCGGCAGGGTAAGACCAGCGCGGAAAGCATGTTGCAAACGATCAAAGATGCGAGCGCGAACGCAGACAGCATTTTCAGCAATGCCCTGGTAACGCGCGCCAAGGAAGTCGACGACCAGCTGAAGCTTGCCCATCAACGGCTCTCGACAGCGCTGAAGCCGTCCTGGGATGACCTCGCCAGCGTCATGATGGACATCAAGGGCGCCTGGGCCGACGTGATCGGCTACATCGCCAAGGCGGTGGAGCTGTCCAACAAGCTCCCGCGCATCCCCGGCATGCCTGCCAGCTCGACCGACCTGGAGGCCAAGCGGGGCGCGCTCGCCCAGGTCAACGCCCGCCTCAACGGCACCGGAGGCGGGCTGCTCGGCAGCGTCAATCTCCCGCCGCTCTCCATTCCCGGCATCGGGCAGGTCTACGCCGGCACCACCGCCGACCTGGAGGCCCACCGCGACCGCCTGCAAAAGGAAATCGCGGCACTCACGGCCGGACAGGACCAGTCTGGCCCGGCCGTTCCCGGCCAATCTCGCGGCACCGGGCCGGCGCCGACCAAGATCAGCGCTGGCAGCGGCGTGGACAAGCTCGGCAGTGCCGCCGACGGCATTGAGAAGCGCATCGCCGCATTGCAGGCAGAGGCAGCTGCTCTGGACTTGTCTACCGCCGCACGCGAGCGCGCCAAGGTGGCCGCACAGCTCGAAACCATCGCCATGCAGGCCAATGCCGCCGCTGGGAAGGGCGAAGGCGTTGTTACGGCTCAGCAGCGCCAGCGGATCGACGAAGTCACCGAGGCCTACGGAAAGGCCACCGAGGCGATTGAAAGGGCCTCCGTTGCCCAGTCGATCCGGCGAGGCGGGCAGACGGCTTTGCTTGATCCCGAGGACGTGCAGATTGCCGAACAGCTTAGGGGCCTCTATCCCGACGTTACGACGGCGCTCAATAGCGTTGAAGCGTCGGCCATGCGGACCAATGAGGCCATGCGGTCCATCGGCAGCACCATGAGCAGCAGCCTCACGACCGGGCTCGCGGACATCCTGGACGGCACCAAATCCGTTTCAGCGGGCTTTGCCGACATGGCTAAGTCGATCGTGCGCGCCCTGGAGGAAGCGGCTATCAAGGCGCTTATCGTCGCGCCGATCATGCGAACCATGTCCGGTGGATTTGGCTTTGCGGACGGCGGCTTGGTTGGCGGCACCGCAACGGTTGCCAAGGCGTCCGGCGGCTACATCGCGGGACCAGGAACGGGCACGTCGGACAGCATCCCGGCGCGGCTCAGCAATGGTGAATTCGTGGTGCGCGCCTCCGCCGTGGCGAAGCATCGCGCGGTCTTGGAGGCGATCAACAGCGATCGCATCCCCCGGTTTGCCGATGGAGGGCTTGTCGGCGGCGTTGGGAACGGGGCCGCGCCCATGATCGCGCCGTCGAATGTGATCGCGCCGTCGATCAGCGTCACGGTCCAGGGCAGCCCCGGCATGTCGGACCAGGACCACCAGCGCACCGGGGAGAACATCGCTCGGTCCCTGGAGCATCAGGTTCGCAGCATGATCGCCAACGAACTCCGCACCCAGCGGCGCCCCGGCGGCGTGCTGCGGTAACAAGAAAAGCCCCCGGCGGAGTGACACCGGAGGCTTTCCCTGATGAGACACGCGGCGATCGGTGTCGGTAGTGCTATAGCAATCGCGTCGCGAATTTCGCGAACTTTTTTCTGTTCGAGCAACAAAAAAATGCCGCGTGATCCGAAAGCAGATCGCTATATGCCTAAGTTGATGAGACCCTGTTGCGCCCCGCGCGGCAGTATAGCGGCCTTGAAAGAACGGTGTGGCGGAACATGACGCCACCTATGAGCCAGCCGCAGGCGCACGGATATCGGATCAAGCGCTCCCCTGTATAGGACGCCTTGGTAGGGTTGCACCGGACAATCGTCAGATTGTCGAACGCGCCAAAAAGATGAAGGCCCTGCCTTGCGGCATCCTTCTCCAACCCTCTGTTGATGGACATCTGGCAGACGGTTGGGCGCCCGGCTACGGCCGGGTAACCGCGTGATCGCTTGCGATCGAGATGCGGAGCTTATGGCGAGGTCACGGACGCCGCCTCGCTGCATTGGTCATCACCAACGCTACGCTCTAGATTAACCTTCGATGGAATGAACCTCGAACCTCTCTCCTTCGGGGCAAGCACTTGGGCTGTTGCTCCTGCTTGTCTCTGGAGGGAGAAAGTTTCCCTTGGAATGGGATCGCTCTAAAGACTATTGTTGCGCGAAAACATAATGCTGCAATTTCATCAACCGGTGGGAAACTGTTCTATGGCCGAAGCGCGCGTCACCTTCACCGACGAGGCTGAGTTTGCGGAGAGCATCACACTGCGTCTGCGAACAAACTACGCAATCGTGCACTTAATGGCTGCCGCGCGGTTCTCTCGAAGAGTTGGCGTTATCCAATCTGAACACCTGAACGACGGTTTCGGCGATTGGTGGGACGAGATGCTTCACAACGCAGTCGCGTGCTTGTTGCTGACTGCTGCTTGTCTCGAATCTTATGCAAACGAGCTTTTTGCCGATCGCGAAACCGTCTTTGCAGGCATAGCACCGCATGTGATCGACAAGGTCTGGGACCTTTCGGAGAGGGGCTCCCCGCTCGACAAGCTTGATACGGCGGTGGAGCTTCTGCAAAAGCCGGGCTTCGATAAGAAGGCGGACTTATACAAGGCAGTGTTGGCGGTTGTGCGCCTTAGAAACGCACTAACTCACTTCAAGCCTGAGTGGTCGGACGAGGTCGACAAGCATAAAAAGCTCTCCGACGCCTTGAAGGGCCTGTTTCAGTATGACGACCGCCATTTCCAAAACGAAGGCATCTTTCCACGAGCCTGGGCCGGTCATGGCTGCACCGCTTGGGCTGTGAACACAGTCATAGCGTTCCTGAAGCAGTTCGAAAGTCAGGCGGGGCTTTCCACGAGGACGAACTGGGATGCATTCGCGGTTCGTCTCGAATCTTGAGGGTCAGCGATCGTTTACATCAAAATAAAAGCAGCCATCTTGACAGACCGGTAGGCCGCCCGTTTGCCGGGTCAGTAGTAACTTACACGTAGCCTAGGTCGGCTTGCCGGGGACTCGCAAATCGCGCATGTCGGCCCGGTGTATCACACCAACCATGGGGCTGACCGATGACCACCGACCTAGGAACGTTCATTCCGACCGCCGCATACAACGATCTCGTCACCGCGCTCACTGAGATCGACAACCGCAATCCCTTCAGCGTGGACAGTGGAGCCGCCCGCGAATGGCGCGAAAACGAGATCAAGGTCGTGCTCGGCATAACCGGTGATATCTGGCCGCTCGAGATTCGCGGCGACCTAATCATTGACGCGCTCGGAGGTGGCGAGTAGCCCGCGCCTTTAAACTAAAGTAGATCCGTATTTTTCCCGGGGAAAGGCGCAAATCGCGAGCCTTTCCTGTTGCTTCGCTTCTCCCGCCACGGTTGAGTATGCGGCGGGAGAGGGTGGAAATGGCGAACGATCAAAACGCACTACCAGACCTTATCGAGGTCATTACACGCGTTCAGAACGGTAACGAACCTGAAAATAGAGAGGTCCGGGTAGAGCTTCGAATCGACAGCGTCACTCTGGCCGCTGATGAATGCTTAGAATTCGTTGTTGAGCTCAACCGGGCAAACCTGTCTCTCGACCTAGACGGTTTCGAGGTCGTCCCCAAGAGCCGGCATGGCGAACCGACCAAGCCAAACGACGTTTCGGTTGAGCACAAGCTCACCAAGGAAAGCACTAAGCAGGCTGACGCGGGTGGCACCGCTGAATTAAACCTCAGCAGCCAACCTAGCGCGGCGCTAAGCGCGAAGGTCTCAGGCAGCGTCGCTTCTAAGACCACCGAATCCATGAGCGCCCAACAGACCTATAGTCTGCTTAGGGTGAAGGCGCGTGGAAATTTACGCTGGGAAGTTTCTGAGCCGGGAGAGGGGGGCAAGGCTCTAGGCGATACCTATTTGAACGATGACGTGCTGTGCAAAATCAAGGCTCTGCCGGGAGCGAACATGCTCGCAGTGAAGCTTGCTGCGTTTGCCCGAAAGCGGGATATTTGTGGGCGTCGCTTCAAGATTGATTTCTTCGCAGATAAATTCCGCGGTCTACAATTGGCGAGACAAGTGCTTCTATGACTTTGAGCAGGTGCTATCGACGGGCGATGTCCTGGCCTGGAACAATGAGGAGTATCGCTTGTTCGAGGGGAGACACACCAAGAGAGCCTCAGGAGTGCTAATCAAAACGTTCCTGAAACGGCGCCTCAATCTAATCGGGAAGTTTGGCGAGCGATACGGCTTCTATTTCAAATACCAGGAGAGGCCTAATGGCCCGGTCGTCGTGCTTGGCGGCAAAGAGGTTCAGCTCGTAGAGTCCTCCCGCACCTTATTGGCTCAGCGTCGCTGATCAAGGAAGAGGAACTCAATCGCTTCGATCATCGTCATGCGATCCCGCAGAGGCCCCTCCGGCAGCACGCCATAACGTCCGGTCGTGCTCGCCTTGGTGTGTCCCAACAGAACGCCATGCTGCTCATCCAGGTAGCCGGCCGCGCGGAAGGCGTCGGTGACGTTGTGCCTGAAGCTGTGGAAATTGACCCGACGATCGACCTTCACGCCAACCGCCTTGAAGTAGCCGTTGAAGAATTTCGAGGCCTCGCCGAAATAGCCGCGCTTGTCGCGCTCAGTTTCCGGGAATAATCGCTGTTCGCCGCGCGCGACCATGCTGGCATGGTAGTCAATGAATCCCAATTCGATCAGCTTGGAATGCACCGGCACCACGCGCATTGAGCCGCCCGTCTTGGTGCTCTTGCCGACGCCGTCGTCATCCTCATCCCCGACCTCGGTGATATGAAGAATCCAAACGCCATGAAGCTGGCGCACGTCCGCCGTCAGCAACTGGCAAAGCTCACCCAGGCGTGCGCCGGAATAGATGGCGATCAGCGGAATCCAATAGCGCCAATCCCTGACTGCGGCATTGCCCGGCTTGTGCTCAGCACCGTCGCCAAGGCATGTGCCGAACAGCGGTGAACTGAAGATCGTTTTGAGCTGATCGCCGGTAAACGGGAAGCGGTTCTTCCGTCGCTTGTCGATCGACAAATACATGCCGCCCATTACGTCGTCGTCGATGTATTCGTTTTGCAGCAGCCACCGCGCAAAGCTCCCCAGCGCAGCGAGATATTTGTTCACCGTCTTTTGGCTGATCGTCGGCTTTTTGACCGTCTCGTTCGCCTCAATCACCTTGCGGAACGACATGCCCTCGAATGCCTTGCTGTCCGCCGCCTTCACCGGCCAGCGCGCCAGCTCTTGCTTCCAATTGCGAACAGCTTTGCGCGTGATCACCGAGACATGCGAGGCCTCGCCGACGAATTCGGCGAACAGCTTCACAAGCTTGCGGTTCTGATCCCAGGTGTCCGGCCGCGCGTCGCCAATGCGCTCAGCTTTGAACTTGTCGTAAAGCTCCATCAGGGCTTCGCCGGGCGCGGCAACCCGCTTGCCATGGGTGAGATCGGCGGGCACGACGATCGGATCAGACGGAACTCCGGTCCAGTTGCCGGCATCGCGTTCGGCGGCACGCTCCAAGACCTCGATCTGTGCGCGCTGCAATCGCTGGCACAGATCGCGATAGGCCGGCGAGCCCTTGGCGATCAGAAGCCGCTCGCTCTGGATCACCTCATCAGCCTTCCATTCGATCAGCGCCGTCTCGCCCGTGGCGAGGTGCTTCCGCAACTCGACAAGCTGGATAGCCCGCCGCTCGCGGTCGAGCTTCGCCGCGTCCCTCATGACAATCAGATCAATGGTCGCGTTGAGCTGCACCAACGGGTCGCCGGACCAGGGGACGCGGCCCGCCTCGATATCGGTTGCGAGCTTGCCCTTTGCTTCCTGGATCACCGCGTCGGTCGGCATCGCTGCGCGCGCCCGGCCGTCCTGGTCGAGCCCGGTTTGGTAGTGGGACCACACGGCAGCCTGAAGATCGGCCGGGGAGGGCTCTCGGCGCTGCTCCAGGTCAGCGAAGCGAGCGCGGAATGAGGCGATCACGGGCGCCGCTCTGTCACGCGCTTGCCGGGGGTCACTCGTCTTGAGCGACTGCCAAATCTCTTTGCGCTTGAGGACCGGCTGGAGCTTCAGGGGCACGCCAACGCGGACATAGTAGGACGTGCGACCAGGACGTTTTTGGATGTTTGTGGCGATCGACATTCGGGTCCTCGTAACCGTTACTCGTAACCACTACTCGTAACCGCTCAGCCTGAAAAGCCTTTTTAAATCATGCCGTTGTTGAAATCGTTGAATTCTTGCTGGGGGCCCTGAGGGTCCAGGTTCCCCAGCCAGTTCCTTTCTAGAGTCCAGCTCCCTTGTAGGTCCGCGGCAGGGACGTTCGCGCCATTGACCGCGCCGCCGCTCGCGACGGTTTGTCTCATCCTGAAATCGCATCTCGACGTCGGATCGCGGTGGGCTCCATCGTCCTTCGGCCAGGCAACCCAAGGAGATCCGTGATGCCCTATGTCGATGGTTTCGTTCTCGCCGTGCCGAAGGCCAACATCGAGGCCTACAAGGCGATGGCGACGACCGCCTGTGCGATCTGGATGGAGCACGGCGCGCTGGACTATGTCGAATGCATCGGCGACGACGTTCCCTATGGCGAACTCACCTCGTTCCCGCGTGCCGTGATCGCGAAGGAGGACGAAATCGTGGTGTTCGCCTGGATCGTCTACCGCGACCGGGAGAGCCGGGATGCCATCAACAAGAAGGTGATGGCCGATCCGCGGCTGAAAATGGAAGGCATGCCGTTCGATGGCAAGCGCATGATCTATGGCGGCTTCAACACCCTGCTGCGGGCGAGCGACGTGATCGGCTGACAGCAGGAGCGGACGACCTATCTCGCAGTCGCGTGACCCATCTCGGCCTGCAGCAGCAGGGCCAAGCATCCGGCGAGCCGCGTCTCCATCTCTTTCGACGACAGCGACAGCGGTCCTGGATCGTTGAGGATCGCGTTCACCAGCGTGCCCAGCACGATCTGGAAGCCGAAGGCGATGGCGCGGGTCTTCGCCGGCTTGCGGCCCTTGCCCATGGCCGGCAGCAGGAGTGGGGTGGCGCGCTTGGTGGTCGCCTGCGCGAGCGCCTTGAATGGCGTCCACTTGTCCGGGCGGGTGTCATCGTGTTGAAGCGCTGCGCGCAGCACGCCCTCGTGGCTGCGCATCCAGACGATGATGCCGCTGATGATGACATGGCAGAGTTGGTCGAGGCCCATGTCGGGTGACGGCAGCCGGACGTCGCCGAGCCGCTGCTCGGCGTCGCGTGTGGCGAGTGCCATCAACGCGTTGAAATAGCTCTCCTTGCTCTCGAAGCGGCTGTAGAAGGCGCCGACGGTGGCTCCGACTTCGGTGCACAACGCTTCGATCGAAAGTTCGGCGAGGCTCCGCGTCCTCAGCATTGCGGCGCCGGCGCGCAGCAGCGCCAGCGTCGTCTCCCGGCTGCGCTTCTGCCGCGACGGGGCGACGCCCGGCAGGTCGAAATCGCGAAACTCCGGCTGGTCCGGCCGTGGGCGCATCCGTGCTTGCATCCGCCATAAATCATAATCATAATTCGGATTATAATTTAGAGTGACGCGAGCCGCGGGTCAACCGCGGGCGCCAAGACAACGGGCGCCAAGACAACGGCGTCAAGCCAACTGGCGTCAGGACAACAAACACGGTCCGGCAGGGAGGATCACATGAGTGCAGACAGCGGCACGCCGTTCCGCGGCAGCGTCGGCAGGACGGCTGCGGAATCGACCCCGTGGTGGCCGGATCCGCCAAGGCCGCCCGCGGACGCGCCGAACGTCCTGGTCGTGCTGTTCGACGACGTCGGCTTCTCCGATTTCGGCTGCTATGGTTCGGCGATCAGGACGCCGACCATCGACAGGCTGGCCGCAGAGGGGCTGCGCTACAGCGGTTTCCATACCACGGCGATGTGCTCGACGACGCGCGCCGCGCTGCTGACCGGGCGCAACCATCACTCGGTCGGAGTCGGATGTCTCGCCAATTTCGATTCCGGCTATCCCGGCTATCGCGGCAAGATCGCGCGTGAGGCGGGGACGTTGGCCGAGATGCTGCGCGTGCACGGGTATCGCAACTACATGATCGGCAAATGGCACGTCACGCCGCTGACCGAAAGCGGCGCCACCGGACCGTTCGACGGCTGGCCGCTCGGGCGCGGCTTCGATCGCTTCTACGGCTTCCTTGATGCCGAGACCGACCAGTACGCGCCGGAGCTGGTCTCCGACAACGCGCATATCGATCCGCCGGGCAGCTATGCCGACGGTTATCACCTGACCGAAGACCTGATCGACCGGTCGATCCGTTTCATCGGCGATCACCTCGCCGATCGTCCGGAGATCCCCTGGCTGGCTGGGTCGCGCTGGGAGCCTGCCACGCGCCGCATCAAGCGCCGGCCGACATCATCCGGAGCTATGACGCCGCCTTCGCCCACGGCTGGGACGTCGAGCGGGAGCAGCGTCTCGCGCGTCAGAAGGCGATGGGGCTGGTGCCGGAGGATACGCGGATGCCGGCGCGCAATGACGGTGTGAAGGCCTGGGACGAGCATTCGGCCGACGAGCGCCGCATCTTCACCCGCCTGCAGGCGGCCTTCGCCGGCATGCTCGATCATTCCGACCGGCATCTTGCGCGGCTTATCGCATTCCTCGACACGGCCGGCATCCGCGACAACACCGTGATCATCGTGATGTCCGACAATGGCGCGAGCCAGGAGGGCGGGCCGCTTGGCTTCGTCAACGCGATGGGGCCGTTCAATTTCAAGCCGGAGCCGATCGCGGAGAAGCTCGTCCGCATCGACGACATCGGCGGGCCCGACACCCACAGCAATTTCCCGCATGGCTGGGCGATGGCGTCCAATACGCCGCTGCGGCGCTACAAGCAGAACACTCATGGCGGCGGCATCCGCGATCCCTTCGTCATCAACTGGCCGAAGAGGATTGCGGCCAAAGGCGAGCTGCGGCACCAGTTCGTCCACGCCTGCGACCTCACGCCGACGCTGCTGGAGCTGATCGGTATCGAGGCTCCCACCAATATCGCGGGTTGCCGGCAGATGCCGCTCGAGGGCGAGAGCTTTGCGCGGTCGATCACGGACGCGTCCGCGCCGTCAAAAAGCTCACCGCAATATTTCGAGATGTTCGGCCATCGCGGTCTGTGGCAGGCGGGGTGGAAGGCAGTCGCCTTTCATCCGTCGGGCACACCGTTCGAGAACGACAAATGGGAGCTGTTTCACCTGGATGCGGATTTCTCCGAGACCAACGACCTTGCGGCAGCTGAGCCGGAGCGCCTCGGCCGGATGATCGCGGCGTGGTGGGAAGAAGCCGAGAAGCACAACGTGCTGCCCCTCGACGACCGCTTCGGGCCGCGCTTTGCGGAGAATGCCGCGCGCTTCCACGGGGCGCGCCATCGTTTCGTCTTCCACGCCGGCATGGGGCACGTCCCGACCGACGTCGCGCCCGACGTGCGCAGCCGCAGCTACACGATCGAGGCGCATGTCGAGATCGATGAGCCCGGCGCAGACGGCGTGCTGATCTCGCACGGCGACGCGACCTCGGGCTATAGCCTCTATGTCAGCGATGGCCATCTCGTGCACGATCTCAACATCGGCGGCAGCCACCAGATCGTCCGATCGGACCGCAAGGTGCCCTCGGGCGCGCGGCGGCTCGGCGTGCGCGTCGAACGGCTCGTGCGTAAGGAGCCGCCGGCCAAGGGCGCGCGCACCGGCATCAGCGCCTACACGCTGCTGATCGACGGCGAGCCGGCGGGCTCGCTGAAGACCCAGCTCGGATTTCACACGCTGATCTCGTGGTCCGGACTCGACATCGGCCGCGACCGCGGCAGCCCCGTGTCACATTACGAGGCGCCGTTCGAGTACGGGGGACGGCTGCTGCGCGTCACGGTTACCATGCATGACGACCAGAAGCTCGACGGCGAAGCCGTCGGCAACGCCCAGATGGCGCGGCAGTAGCGAGAGGCGAGCTACTTGATCTTGTCGTAGGCGGCCGCGAAATCGCCCAGCGGCATCGGGATCGCGATCGTCTCCTTGGCCATGTTCTGGAACGAGACCTTCAACTGCTTGCCGGCCCTCAAAGCTGCGAGCAGGTCCGCTGCGATCGGGGTCGAGGCGTAGCAGCCGCGGTTCTCGCAGGTCTGGATCTGGAGATCGAACGTCTTGCCTTCGTCGACCTGGAGCTTGCCACCGACGGGAAGGTTGAGGCCGAGCGGCAATTGCAGCAGCGCGATCGGCGTGCGGGTGTCGGGCGCGATGCGGATGTTGATCAGGACGACGGTCTGGCCGGTCTTGGTCAGCACCGCGTTCTGCTCCATCGCGCATTCGAGCGGGGCCTCGCGGCTGGCGCTGGTGCAACGGACGATCCAGCCGGGCTGCCCGGGAGCACCGTCAGCCTGTGCTTGCGTCGGCGCGGGCGTGGGCTGCGCGGCCGGGGCAGGCGCTGCGTTCTTCTTCGCGCTCTGCTGGGCCTGCGCGGCGGCCGTCGACAACAGGATGGCGGCGGCGAGAGCGGCAAGTCTGGATTGCATGGGCATGGCGAAACCACGTTGACGTTAACCGAGGGCCTCGCTGTAGCGTCGTGGCGGCCGCGGCGCAAGCTTACTCGGCGGCTTCCTTGACCGTGCCGGGCGCGGGTGCCTCGTCGCCTTCGTCGTCACCCGAACGGCCCCAGGTCGAGAACCAGTTGTTGAGTTCGTCGAGATAGAGATAGACCACGGGCGTGGTGAACAGCGTCAGCGCCTGGCTGACGATCAGGCCGCCGACCATGGCGTAGCCGAGCGGCTGGCGGATCTCGGCGCCGGTGCCGTGGCCGAGCATCAGAGGCACGCCGCCGAGCAGCGCGGCCATCGTCGTCATCATGATGGGGCGGAAGCGCAGCAGCGCGGCCTGGCGGATCGATTCCTCCGGCGTCTTGTGCTCGTCGCGTTCCGCTGCGATCGCGAAATCGACCATCATGATGCCGTTCTTCTTCACGATGCCGATCAGCAGGATGATGCCGATCAGCGCGATCAGGCTGAAGTCGAAGCCGGCCGCCATCAGGATCGCGAGCGCGCCGACACCGGCCGAGGGCAGCGTCGACAGAATCGTGATCGGATGGATGTAGCTCTCGTAGAGGATGCCGAGGACCAGGTAGACCACGACGAGCGCGGCGAGGATCAAGAGCGGCACGGTGCCGAGCGACTGCTGGAACGCCTGCGCGGTGCCTTGGAAGCTCGAATTGAGCGTCGGCGGCGCGCCGAGATCGGCCATCGCCTTCTGCACCGCCTCGGTCGCCTGGCCGAGCGCGACGCCTTGCGCGAGGTTGAAGCTGATGGTGATCGACGGGAACTGGCCCTGATGGCTGATCGAGAGCGGACGGACCGGATCGGTGGTCCAGGTCGCGAACGTCGACAGCGGCACCTGGTCGCCGGTCAGCGGCGATTTGAGGTAAAGCTTGTTGAGGCTGTCGAGATTGCCCTGCATCTCCGGCAGGATTTCCAGGATCACCTTGTAGGTGTTGAGCTGGGTGAAATATTGCGTGACTTGCCGCTGTCCGAAGGCGTCATACAGCGTGTCGTCGATCAGCTGCGGCTGGATGCCGTAACGTGAGGCGGTATCGCGGTTGATCTTGAGCTGGACGGTGGTGCCCTGCGTCTGCTGGTCGGTCGCGACGTCGCGCAGCTCCGGCAGCGTCTGCATCTTGGCGAGGATCTTGGGCGCCCATTCGTTGAGCTCTTCCAGATTGGCGTCCTGCAGCGTGAATTCGAACTGCGTACGCGTCGGCCGGCCGCCGAGCCGCACGTCCTGGGCTGCCTGCATGTAGAGGCGGGCGCCCTCGACCTTGTCGAACTGGGGACGCAGCCGCGCGATGATCTGCTGCGCCGAGGCCTCGCGCTGGTCGCGGGGCTTCAGCGTGATGAAGATATTGCCGTTGTTGCCGGCACGGCCGCTGCCGCCGATCGACATGGCGACGCTGGCGACGTCGGGATCGGCCAGGATGATCTTGCCGAGCTGTTCCTGGCGCCGGGTCATCTCCTTGAACGAGATGTCCTGCGAGGCTTCCGAGGTGGCGGTGATCAGGCCGACGTCCTGCTGCGGGAAGAAGCCCTTTGGGATCAGGACGAACAGGTAGATCGACAGTCCGAGCGTGGCGAAGAAAATCGCAAGCGTGGTGCGCCGCCAGGCGAGGGCGTGATCGAGGACGTATTCGTAGCCGCGCAGCATCGCGTCGAAGGCGCGCTCGCTCCATTGATAGAAGCGGCCGTGCTGCACCTCGCCATGGGCACGCAGGAAGCGCGAGGCCATCATCGGCGTCAGGGTCAGCGACACGAACATCGAGACGAAAATGGTCATCGCCAGCACGACGGCGAATTCGCGGAACAGGCGGCCGATGATGCCGCCCATCAACAGCAACGGGATCAGCACCGCCACCAGCGAGATGCTGATCGAGACGATGGTGAAGCCGATCTCCTTGGAGCCCTTGAAGGCGGCCTCCATCGGCGAGTCGCCTTCCTCGATGTAGCGGGTGATGTTCTCGAGCATGACGATGGCGTCGTCGACCACGAAACCGACCGCGATGGTGAGCGCCATCAGCGACAGATTGTCGAGCGAATAGCCGACCGGCCACATCAAAGCGCACGCGCCCAGCAGCGCCAGTGGAACCGTGACGGTAGGAATGACCGTCGCCCAGAAGCTGCGCAGGAAGATGAAGATCACCATGACCACGAGGGCGATGGTCAGCAGCAGCGTGAACTGGACGTCCTCGACCGCCGCGCGGATGGTCGTGGTACGGTCGCTGATGAGCTCGATCTTGATCGCGGGCGGGATCGCTGCCACGAGGCGCGGCAAGGTCGCCTTGATCCGGTCGACGGTCTCGATGACGTTGGCCCCGGGCTGCTTGAAGATCACCAGGAACACGCCGCGCTTGCCGTTGGCCCAGGCCGCCTGCTTGGCGTCTTCGGCGGCACTGACCGCCCGGCCGACGTCGCGGATTCGCAAGGGACCGCCGTTGCGATAGGCGATGATGACGTCGTTCCAGTCCTTCGCCTGCGTGAGCTGGTCGTTGGCGTAGATCGTGTAGGCGCGCTTCTCGCCGTCGATATTGCCCTTGGGACTGTCGACGGTGGTGATCGCGATCTGGCTTCGGACGTCCTCCATCGACAGGCCCTTGGCGACCAGCTTGGCGGGGTCGACCTGGATGCGGATGGAAGGTTTCTGCTGGCCGCCGATGAAGACCTGCGCCACGCCCGACAGCTGACTGATCTGCTGGGCGAGCTGGGCATCGACCGCGTCGCTGACGCTGGTCAGAGGCAGCGTATCCGATGTCGCCGACAGCAACAGGATCGGCGCGTCGGCCGGGTTGACCTTGCGGTAGGTCGGCGGCGAGGGCAGGTTCTTCGGCAACTGGCCGCTGGCGGCGTTGATGGCGCCCTGCACGTCGTTGGCGGCGCCGTCGATGCTGCGGTTGAGGTCGAACTGGATGGTGATCGACGCGGTGCCGAGATAGCTCGTCGAGGTCATCTGGGCGATGCCGGGGATCTGGGCGAACTGGCGCTCCAGCGGCTGGGCCACGGACGAGGCCATCGTCTCGGGGCTGCCGCCCGGCAAATTGGCGGTGATCTGGATGGTCGGGAAGTCGACCTGCGGCAGCGGTGCGACCGGAAGCAGGGGATAGGCGACGAGACCGACAAAGAGGATGCCGGCCATCAGCAGCGAGGTGCCGATGGGATAACGGATGAAAGGTGCCGAAATCCCGCCCTCGGTCATTCCTGTCGCACCTTGTTCTGGGTCGGGTTCGAACTCGCCATCGCCGTCGAGACCAGGCTTCCGGGCTGCACCTTGAACTGGCCGCCGGTGATCACCTGCTGCCCCGGGCTCAAGCCTTCTTCGATCACCGAACGTCCGTCGATGGCATAGCTGACCTTGACCTTGTGCAGCTCGGCCTTGTTGTCCTGATTGACGGTGTAGGCGTAGAGGCCGTTGGTGGAGTGCTGGACCGCGTCGTCCGGAACCACGGTCGCATCCTTCAGCGTCCGCACCAGAAGCCGCGTCGAGACCGATTGGCCCGGCCACAGCGCGTGGTCCTTGTTCTCGAACACGGCCTTGAGCCTGATCGTCCCGCTGCTGGTGTCGACCTGGTTGTTGATGACTGCGAGCTTGCCCTCGGCCAGCGTCTTCTTGCCGTCGGTGGTGAAAGCGATCACCTTGAGCGGGCCGCTCTTCTGGCCTTCGCTGATGTAGGGGAGCTGGTCTTCCGGCGCGGTGAAGATCACGGAGATCGGCTCGACCTGCGAGATCGTGACGATACCCGTCTGCGTCGAGGCGTTGACGATGTTGCCGACGTCGACCTGGCGCAGGCCGGCGACGCCGGTAATCGGTGCCTTGACCTGGGTGTAGTCGAGCTGGGTTTGGGCGTTGGCAATCGCGGCTTCGTCGGCGGCGATCTGGGCGGTGAGCTGGGCCACGGTCGAGCGCTGGGTGTCGACCCGCTGCGCGGTCGCGAATTCGCCGAGCTTCATGGCGCGCTGAAGCTCGAGATTGGCGTTGGCGAGGCTCGCCTCATCCTGCGCCTTCTTGGCCTTGGCCTGGTCGAGCGTCGCCAGATAGGGACGGGGATCGATCGAGACCAGAAGCTCGCCCTGCTGGACGATCTGGCCTTCCTTGAAGGTGAGCTTGTCGATCTGCCCGTCCACCCGGCTGCGGACTTGGACGGTGTTGAAACCCTGAACCGTGCCGAGACCGGTCAGGTAGACCGGGAAGTCGATCTTCTGGACCGGCGCAACGCTGACGGGGACGGCGGGCGGTCGCGGTGGACTCTTCTGGGCGGTCTGGGTTTTTCCGGCTCCAGGTCCGAATTTCTGCCAACCATAGTAACCCGCGGAGGCCACGGCCGCGATGATCAGAAGCCAGAGGATCGGCCGGGACTTTTTCATCTCGTCTCGTGTCGGCTCGTATGCCCTCAGCTGAGAATGACAGGGCAATCGCAGGGTTCCAGCGCGTTGTATAATACACGCCAAGTTCCAGTGTAAACAGCACTATCCGTTGATAATCCTAAACAATTGGAAAGCTTTGCACCGTGTGGGCAGTGCTCTGGCGCGGCACTGTGCAGCGCTGCATTTTCGCGGGCGGGGCGATCGGCGGCAAGTCCTGGACGATGCCTCTTGGATGATACCAGCAGACGGTGTGCTCGAGCCGACGGCGCAGCCGACCCCGCTCGCGCGACCGACAAGAACGGTTCTAAATCGCGCGGACGCCGTTTCGGTTGTCAGCAATTCCGACATCATTCATATCGGCGCGCCAGCAATGGAGCGCAGCATGGACGAATTGAACGGCAAGCTGATCGCGTGTCAGATTCTGATCACGGGATTGATCGCGCGGGTGGCCAACGAGCAACGTGATCCCTTGCGCTTCCTCACCGACTTCCGGGACGAGATCAAAGCCGTGGTGAACGGCGTCAACATTGCGGGCATGGACAGCACCGAACGCGTGCGCGCCGTCGCTCAGAAAACCGTCGACGAATTGTTTTCGCTGATGAAGCCGCCAAGCAGCGATTGATGCTGTGAGGGAGGCTGCGATTGCGCGGCGAGCGACGCGCTTCTTAGAACGAGTCCAATCGTAGTTTAGAACGGTTTCAAACTATAGTTTAGAATTGTTTTGATCTGGATCGATTCAAGGGTTCTTGCGAGGTGCTCGCATTGACCCGCTATTTTGCGGCCGATACCAACGCTCATTGCTCGCCGAAGAGGATGAGCGAACAGGAAGATGGGGCGTTTGGTAATGGGGCAGGTGGTCGCACCGAGGTCGTTGCGTTCGGTCGCAGCATTCGATCTGGTGGATGAGAAATTCGCGGGCGTTTCCGGCAAGAAGGTTTCAGCGGTTGCGAGCTTGATCGCAGCGGCATCGGTGTCGAGCGGCGCGCAGGCGCAGCAGTCGAACCTGCCGCCGGTGACCGTCGACGCACCGATCGAGCGGCCGCGTCCGACGGCATCGAAGCCCTCGCCGGAGCAGGTCCGCGCCCGCAACGCGATTCGCCGCGCCGCGCAACGCGAGCAGGCGGCGCAACAGACGGCGCCGACGACGCCGTCAGGCGCTCCCGACGGCAATCCCTATGCCGATCCGGCCGCGCCCTACAAGGTCGACCACGTCCAGGCCTCGGGCAAGTTTCCCGAGAAGATGCTGAATACGCCGAAGTCCATCACGGTGCTCAGCAAGGAAGTGCTGGAGGACAAGAACGCCACGACCCTGAAGGAGATCGGCCGCTCGACCGCGGGCGTGACGCTGGGCTCGGGTGAGGGCGGCAACGCGTTCGGGGACCGCTTCTTCATCCGCGGCTTCGACGCGCGCAACGACGTCTTCATCGACGGCATCCGCGATCCCGCCGTGTCCATTCGCGAGAACTTCTTCACCGAGCAGATCGAGATCCTGCGCGGGCCGGCATCGTCCTACGCCGGCCGCGGCACTGCCGGTGGCGCCATCAACATCGTCACCAAGCAGGCCGGAAATCGCAACTTCCAGCGCGTGGACTCCGAATTCGGCACCGACATGACCAAGCGCGTCACGCTCGACGTCAACCAGGTCATCGACCCGACCTTCTCGGTTCGTGCCGGCGGTTTGTTCCAGGACGCCAACGTCGCCGGCCGCGACCACGTGACCGATAATCGCTGGGGCAGCTTCATCTCGACCAAGTACACGCCGACCAACGACATCAAGATCACGACGAACTACGTCCACACCGACCTCAGCGGTTATCCGGATTTCGGCGTGCCTTACTACAGGCAGGGCAACGTGCCGGTGACCTCGGCCGGCATTCCGCGTCAAAACTGGTACGGCTTCCTCAACCGCGATTTCCAGACCGCGCGGCAGGATTTCGGCACCGGCATCATCGAGTACAAGGTCAACGAGGCCATTACGCTGACCAGCAAGGTGCGCGGCGAGCACTCGCTGCTCAACTATATCGGCACGCTGCCGCAGAATCCGAACACCACCAGTCCCAATCCGCTGCTCTGGACCACGACGGCGAGCGCGCAGAGCCGCTACCAGAACGTGGACGTGTGGGCCAATCAGAACGAGGCCACGTTCAAGCTCGACACCGGCGGGGTCAAGCACACGGCGGTGTTCGGCATCGAATATTCGAACGAGAACATTTCGATTGATCGCTATGCCGGCCTCGCCTCCGAACTGTCCGGTTCCGCGTTTACCAGCAATGGCGCGGTGACGGGGGTCAATCTCTACGCCCCGCAATACACCTACATTCCCTTCGGCATACCGTCGCTGATGGGCAATCCGACACGCTATGGCGTCAACACGACCAGCGTGTATGTCATGGACACCGCGAACTGGCAGGACACGGTCATCGTCAACGGCGGCGTGCGCTACGACGGCTACAGCCAGAGCGCGTCGAACAACGGTCCGCAATATGTGAAGCAGAGCTCCGATCTGGTGAACTACAACGTCGGCCTGGTCTACAAGCCGATGTCGATCGGCAGCATCTATGGCGCCTACGCGACCTCGGCCAATCCGTTCGGCTCCGAGCTCGACGCGACCGGCACCGAGTACGGCGGCGTTCCCGCCAACTCAACCATCTTGCTCGGGCCCGAGCGCAACAAGGCGATCGAGATCGGCACCAAATGGGAGCTTGCCGATCGCCACCTGCTGGTCACCGGTGCGCTGTTCCAGACCACCAAGGACAACGCGCGCGAGACCGTCAACGGTCTGCTGACCTCGGGCGCTGCCTACAGGATCCAGGGCATCGACATCGAAGCCGAGGGCAAGATCACCGATCGCTGGAGCATCTTCGGCGGCCTGGTGCTGATGCAGTCCAAGGTCACGCAGAGCGGCGTTGCTTCGAATCTCGGGCTGCAACTGGCCAACATTGCCCATCAATCGTTCAGCATGCTGACCAAGTACAAGTTCGACGACGGCTGGGAGCTTGGCGGTCAGGCGGTGTACCGTTCCAAGGTCTATGGCGGCACGTTCGCGGCCAACACCAACGAGTTGCCGAGCTATTGGCGCTTCGATGCGTTCGTCGAGAAGAAGATCGACAAGAACTGGACCATGAAGTTCTACGCGCAGAACCTGACCAACAAGCTCTATTACGACTCGTTCTATCGCAGCGCAGTTCCTTTCGTGGCGGTGGCGCCGGGAAGGGCTTTCTATGTCGTGACCACAGCGAAGTTCTGATCATGTTGACGTGCCTGCCAGGCGTTCTCGGCAAGGATGATGTGGCGGATTTCCGCCGCATCATGGACGCCAGCGAATGGGAGGACGGGCGTTCCACCGCGGGCGCGCAGTCGGCCATGGTCAAGCGCAACGAGCAATTGCCGCCGGACAGTGAGGTCGCGCGCAAGCTCGGCAATCGCATCATCTCGGCGCTGACGTCCAACCCGCGCTTCATTGCGGCGGCGGTTCCGCTCCAAATCTTCCCGCCGCTGTTCAATCGCTATGCGGCGAGCAGCGGCCATCATTTCGGCCTGCATGTCGACAACGCGATCCGCGGCGACCGTCTGACCGGCCTGCGCATCCGCACAGACCTGTCGGTGACGCTGTTCCTCGCTGAGCCGGAAGAGTACGATGGTGGCGAACTTGTGATCGAGGACACCTACGGCTCTCACGAAGTCAAATTGCCGGCCGGCGATTGTGTGCTCTATCCCTCGACCAGCCTCCATCTCGTCACCCCCGTGACGCGGGGAACGCGGGTTGCGTCTTTCTTCTGGCTTCAGAGCATGATACGGGACGATCAAGCCCGGAGCATGATCTTTGACTTGGACACCGCGATACAGGCGCTGGTGGAGCGGCTCGGGCGTGACGATCCCGAAACGGTCAAATTGACGGGTATCTATCACAACCTCATTCGCTACTGGGCCGAAGTATGAAGACCATGACCTTCCAAGCAAGCCTTGCCGCAGCCGTCATGCTGATGGCCGCCTGGCTCGCGACCCCTGTTTCCGCCCAGACACAGACCCCGCCCGCGGCCGCAGCGCAGCAGGCATCTCAGCCGCCCGTGGCCAGCCCGTCCCCGGCGGCTGCACCCTCGACACCTGCGGCTTCGACGGCGACCGCGCCGGCAGCCCCGTCCGTGGCCGCCGCTCCGGCGCCCGCAAAGTCCGAGACCGCCTCCGCTGTCGCGCCGGCGATGAAGGAGCTGTCGCCCTGGGTCATGTTCATGTCGGCCGACGTCATCGTGAAGGCGGTGATGATCGGGCTCGCCTTCGCATCGCTGATGACCTGGACCGTTTTCATCGCCAAGTCGATCGAGCTGTCGGTCGCCTCCACCAGGCTTCGCTCGGCCCTGAAGAAGATTGCCGAGACGCGCTCCCTGGCCGAAGCGCAGATGGCGCTCGGCCCCAAGCAGGGCGTGCTGTCGTCCTTCCTGGCGGCGGCCCTGCGCGAGGCGCGGATGTCGGCCGGCCTGTCCAGCGATGCCGGCATCAAGGAGCGTGCGGCCTCCAGCTTTTCCGAGATCGTGCGCGCCGAGGCGCGCCGCATCCGGATCGGCATGGGCGTGCTCGCGACCATCGGCTCCACGTCGCCCTTCGTCGGCCTGTTCGGCACGGTCTGGGGCATCATGAACAGCTTCATCGGCATCTCGAAGTCGCAGACCACGAACCTCGCCGTCGTCGCGCCCGGCATCGCCGAGGCGCTGCTCGCCACCGCGATCGGCCTCGTCGCGGCGATCCCCGCCGTCATCATCTACAACCACTTCTCGCGCGTGACGAAGGGCTATCTCGAGCTCGTCAGCCGCGCCTCGGGGGCGGCTGGACGGCTGCTCTCGCGCGATCTCGACCGCAGCCACGGCAGCGTGCATTCGCGCGCAGCGGAGTGAACCATGGCCGTTTCGCTCGCAGACAACGATGACGACGACGACTTCTCGGAAACGCACGACATCAACGTCACGCCGTTCATCGACGTCATCCTGGTGCTGCTGATCATCTTCATGGTCGCAGCGCCGCTCTCCACGGTCGATTTGCCGATCGACCTGCCGACGTCGAGCGCGACGCCGCAGAAGAAGCCGGACAAGCCGACCTATCTCAGCATCAAGCCCGATCTGACCCTTGCGATCGGAGAAAACGCGGTGCACCGGGCCGAGTTGATCGGGACGCTCGACGGCCTGTCGGATATGAGCAAGGATAAGTACGTGTTCCTGCGTGCCGACAAGTCGGTACCGTATGGGGAGTTGATGGGGGTCATGGAGCTGTTGCGCTCAGGCGGCTATACGCGGGTGAAGCTGGTGGCGCTGGAAGGCGCACCGGGCGCGCCTGCGGCCGGCGCCGCTCAGCCTTGAGAAGGCCCGCTATGTCGGACGAAGCCAGACCATCCCGCAAGCTCTGGATCCTGGCCGCCGTGGCGGCGCTGGCGCTGCATTTGGGCGGTGCTGCGCTCGCGCTGGCGCATCTGCGCGCCGACGACGACGGCGACGGCCTGGGTGCGAACGGCGCCGAGTTCGCCGTGGAGATGGCATCGCCCAAGGCGCCCGAAACCGATCTGCCGCCCGGGCCGGACAGCGAAGCGATGCAGGAGCAGCAGGCGCTTCCCGAGCAGAAGGCCGAGACCCAGGAGACGGAGCTTCCGAAGGATCAGCCGCAGGAGGTCGAGGATCCCGACCGCGTCGTGACCGAGAACAACGCGAAGAAGCCGACGGAAGACGATCCGAAGATTCAGGCGGTCGAAACGCCGGCCGCCGAAGCCTCGCCGAAATCGGTTGCCACGGCACGTCAGACGCTGGAGGAGGATGCGCGCGAGGCCGAGAAGGCGCTGGCGCCCGTCATCGGCATCGGCAAGGACGTCCTGAAGCTGACGGCCGACTGGAACCGCAAGATCAGCGCGCATCTGTCGCTGCACAAGATCAACCCGGAAGGCAGACATCCCAACAATCAGAAGGTCAAGGTGAGCTTCGCGATCAACCGGAAGGGCAACGTGCTGTCGGTGGATGTCGTGGAATCGTCCGGGGACGCCGCTTACGATGCGGCCGCGGTCTCGATCGTCCGCAAGTCCGATCCCATCCCGCAGCCGCCTGCCGGCCTGACCGAGGACCGGTTCGAGCGGACCGTCGATATCATCTTCACGCCGCCGGACGCGAAAAAGAAGAAGACCGCTCAGCGCCAGTAGAGCCGGATCCCGACATAGACCACGACCAGGCACGCGAAGATCAACGCCACCGGGAGCGGTCGCTTCTGGGGACCGGCGAATGCCGCCGCCCCGAAGGAGGCGGACCTCTTCGGCGCGGGTGGGGGGCGGCGGAAGGCGGTAACATTGTCCGCCGCCGGCTCGGCCGCGCGAGGGCGGACGTCGGGCGCAGTTCCCGCGCCGCCCATCTCGGCATAATAGGCCTTGTAGATCGCGCCGATGGTGGCCTCGGTGGCCTCACCCTCGCTCATCTGCGCCAGCAGGTTCTGATAGCTCGCTAGGAATTCCTGGGCCTCCGGGGGCAAAGCGGACGCCCCGTTGAGCTTGGCCATCATCTTCCAGGTGGCGAAATCGGCGCGGGCACGGGTGTCGGCGCGTCGCGCGATCAGCATATCGGCAGCTTTGACCAAGTCGGCCTCTGGCCCTTCGGCTTGTGTTCGGTGTCGTTCGTCAACTACGCGTTGCCGGTCAGGAAGAGAACAGCCTGAATCACATGCCCGGTCAACGTCCGCAGTATCGCTGAAATAACATCAAGATTTAGACCGAACTGGGAACCCGCAAGAGGCAGCAAGATCAACAGCCCGATCAGGATCAGCATCCCGAACGGCTCGAGCCGCGCCAGGGGCAAGGCAAGCGGGCGGGGCAACAGCCCGACCGCGACGCGCCCGCCATCCAGCGGCGGGATCGGCATCATGTTGAAGACCGCCAGGATCGCGTTGATGATGAGGGTGTTCTTGAGGTTGTCGGCAACCCATTTCGCCGAGCTCGCCGGCACCAGGGGCAGGGCATGGAAGGCGAAGGCGGCGGCCAGCGCCAGCAGGATGTTGGTGGCAGGCCCCGCCAGCGCCACCCAGACCATGTCGAGCCGCGGGTTGTTCAGCTTGCGGAAATTCACCGGCACCGGCTTGGCATAGCCGAACAGGAACGGCGAATGCGCGAACAACAGCATCGCCGGCAGGAGCAGGGTGCCGAACGGGTCGATATGCTTGATCGGGTTGAAGCTGACGCGGCCGAGCTGCGCGGCCGTGCTGTCTCCGAGCCGGTCCGCGACGAAGGCGTGCGCCGCCTCGTGGAAGGTGATGGCGAGCAGCAGTGGCAGCACCCAGACGGAAAGGTCGTAGAGGGAAATGTTCACGGCTCGTTGATCCCGGTTAGCCTGCGGCCTTGCAGACCAGCCGAACCGGCGGTGCAGCAGCGCTTCAGCGCAACATAGGGTGGCCGGTCCAGAAATGCCACGCTGCTGATGACGGGACCCCGGAGTCGCAACGCCGTCCATGCAGGCTTACGCGGGTATCGTCCCCGGATGTTGCACCAAGCCGTCATCGAGCTTCAGCCAGGCGGGCTTTTCCGCCACCCAGATGTGCTCGGTCGGTGCGAAGGCGTTGCGATCGTCGAAAACGGAGAGGGACACGCCGGCGAGCGTGCCATTGCGCCGCCAGGCGAATAGGCGCGTGCCGCAGCGCTTGCAGAACACCCGGTCGATGTTCTCCGAGGAGGCGTAGCGCTCCGTGTCGCCGTCGACGGTCAGCGCGCGCTGGTCGAACTGGGCTCTGGCGAAGAAGGGCGAGCCCATCGCCTTCTGGCAGATGCGGCAATGGCAGATGCGCACGTTGAGCGGCTCGCCTTCTGCCTTGAACCGCACCGCGCCGCACAGGCATCCACCTTCCCGGATCATGATATCCTCAATAGGTTGCGCGCCCGCCCGAAATGTCGAACACCGCGCCGGTCGAGAACGCGCAGTCCTCCGAGGCCAGCCAGCTCACCATCGCGGCGAGCTCTTCCACCAGCACGAAGCGCGCCTTCGGGATCTTCGACAGCATGAAGTCGATATGCTGCTGCGTCATCTGGTCGAAGATCGCGGTTTTCGCGGCGGCCGGCGTCACCGCGTTGACGAGGATGTCGTGGGCGGCGAGCTCCTTGCCGAGCGACTTCGTCAGCGCGATCAGGCCGGCCTTGGACGCCGAATAATGCGAGGCGTTCGGATTGCCTTCCTTGCCGGCGATCGAGGCGATGTTGACGATGCGCCCGTATTTCTGCTTGAGCATCGCAGGCACGATAGCCTTGCAGACGATGAAGGGGCCGTCGAGGTTGATGCGCAGCACCTTGCGCCATTCCTCCAGATCCGTCTCCCAGACCGGCTTGTTGACACCGGCGATGCCGGCATTGTTGACGAGGATGTCGATCTTGCCGAAGGCGGCCAGCGTCGCATCGCGCGCCTGCTCGACGCCTGCGGTGTCGGTGACGTCGACCTTGAACACCCGGACGCTGTCGCCGATCTCCTTCGCGGTCTTCTCGGCCAGGGCGGCATCGAAATCCCAAATCGCGACCTTGGCGCCGGAGGCAACGAAGCGCTCGGTGATGGCGCGGCCAAAGCCCTGCGCGCCGCCGGTGACTACGGCGACGCGGCCGTTGAGATCGATCTTGTTCATGCCGGGTGCCTCAGCTGTCAGAGCATGTAGCCGCCGTCGACGACGAGATCGACGCCGGTGGTGAAGGCGCTTTCGTCGCTGCCGAGATAGACCGCCATCGACGCGATCTCCTCGGCGGTGCCGAGCCGGCCCATCTTCTGGCGGGAGATGAACATCTCCTTGCCCTGCGGTCCCTGCGCGGCGGCGCGGTCGAGCATCGAGGGCGTCTCGACGGTGCCGGGGCAGATCGAGTTGCAGCGGATGCCCTTGGTGATGAAGTCGAGCGCCACCGCGCGCGACAGCAGCGACACTGCCGCCTTCGACGAGCTGTAGACGTAGCGGTTCGCCGGCGGCCTCAAGGCCGCGCAGGACGAGATGTTGACGATGCTGCCGCCGCCGGCGGCGATCATATCGGGCAGGAACGCCTTGATGGTCCGGTGCATCGACTTGACGTTGAGGTCGAACGAGAAATCGAAATCCTCCTCCGAGCAATCCAGGATGGTGCCGTGATGCACGAAGCCCGCTGCATTGAGCAGGATGTCGATCTTGCCGACACGCTTGGCAAAAGCGTTGACGTCGGCGGTGTTGCGGACGTCGAGCTTGGCGACTTCAGTGATGCCTTCCTTGGTCAGGCTCGCGATGCCGGCCTCGTTGATGTCGGTGGCGATGACGGTTGCGCCTTCACGCGCGAATGCGATGGCGCAGGCGCGTCCGATGCCGGCGGCTGCAGCCGTGACGACGGCGCGTTTGCCCTTGAGGCGGTCTACCATTTTTCTTCTCCTTTAAATGAGTGCCGTCATTCCGGGGCGCGACGCAGTCGCGAGCCCGGAATCCATAACCACGATCGGAAGTATGGATTCCGGGCCTGCGCCTAACGGCGCATCCCGGAATGACGGTCTTTCCTAGTGATTATCCCGCGCCACACCGAACGTGCCGGCGACGTTCTGGTAGCGCGTGGCGAGCTCCATGCAGGCGCCGGTCGATTGCTGGCCGACGGTGTTGCGATAGATCTCCTGCCACGGCGTCTGGTTCGGCGGATGCTTGAAGCCGCCGCTGGCCTTCAGCTCGGCGTGGCGCTTCTTCAGCTCCTCGTCCGAGATCAGGATGTTGGCGCTGCCCTTGTTGAGGTCGATGCGCACCTTGTCGCCGGTCTTGAGGATCGCAAGGCCGCCGTTGGCCGCCGCTTCCGGCGAAGCGTTCAGGATCGAGGGCGAGCCCGAGGTGCCGGACTGGCGGCCGTCGCCGATGCAGGGCAGGGACAGGATGCCGCGTTTGATCAGCGCCGCCGGCGGCTGCATGTTCACGACCTCGGCGCCGCCGGGATAGCCGATCGGGCCGGTGCCGCGGATGAACAGCACGCAGCGCTCGTCGATGTCGAGCGAGGGATCGTCGATCCGCTCGTGATAATCCTCCGGGCCCTCGAACACGATGGCGCGGCCCTCGAAGGCGTTGAGGTCCTTCGGGTTGCTGAGATAGCGGTCGCGGAATTCCTTGGAGATCACCGAGGTCTTCATGATCGCGGAATCGAACAGATTGCCCTTTAGCACCAGGAAACCGGCGTCCTTCACCAGCGGCTTGTCGTAGGCCCAGATCACGTCGTTGTCGGGCTTTGGCGCATTGGCGCAGTTCTCGCCGATGCCGCGGCCGTTGACCGTGACGGCGTCCTCGTGGATGCGCTTGTGCTTCATCAGTTCGCGCACCACGGCCGGCACGCCGCCGGCGCGGTGGAATTCCTCGCCGAGATAGAAGCCGGCCGGCTGCATGTTGACCAAGAGCGGCACGTCGTGGCCGACCTTCTGCCAGTCCTCGATCGTGAGCTCGACGCCGATGTGACGGGCCAGCGCATTGATGTGGATCGGCGCGTTGGTCGAGCCGCCGATCGCCGAATTGATCACGATGCAGTTCTCGAACGCCTTGCGGGTCAGGATGTCCGAAGGCTTGAGGTCTGCCCAGACCATCTCGACGATGCGTTTTCCGGTCTCGTAGGCGATCTGGCCGCGCTCGCGATAGGGGGCGGGGATCGCCGCGCAGCCCGGCAACGAGAAGCCGAGCGCTTCGGCAAGCCCGTTCATGGTCGAGGCGGTGCCCATGGTGTTGCAATGGCCGACCGAGGGCGCGGATGAGGCCACGATCTCCATGAACTCTTCATAGTCGATCTCGCCCGCGGCGAGCCGCTCGCGCGACTTCCAGACGATGGTGCCGGAGCCGGTGCGCTCGCCGGCATGCCAGCCGTTCAGCATCGGGCCGCCCGACAGCACGATCGCGGGCAAGTTCACCGTCGCAGCCGCCATCATGCAGGCCGGCGTGGTCTTGTCGCAGCCGGTGGTGAGCACGACGCCGTCGAGCGGATAGCCGTAGAGAATCTCGACCAGGCCGAGATAGGCGAGGTTGCGGTCGAGCGCCGCGGTCGGGCGCTTGCCGGTCTCCTGAATCGGATGGGTCGGGAATTCCATCGCAATGCCGCCGGCCTCGCGGATGCCCTCGCGGACGCGGTGGGCCAGCTCGATATGGTGGCGATTGCAGGGAGAGAGGTCGTTGCCGGTCTGGGCGATGCCGATAATCGGCTTGCCGGACTGCAGCTCGGCGCGGGTGAGGCCGTAATTGAGATAGCGCTCCATGTAGAGCGCGGTCATGCCCGGATTATGCGGGTTGTTGAACCATTCCTGCGAGCGAAGATGGCGTCGCGCGCCGTTGCCGGCGGGCGCATGCCCATTGGTTGGTTTCTTTGTCATTGGTTTCTCCTGCAATGCAAACGCACCGGCGTCCGTCCCTGGGTCTCGGCTTGTGCGATGCCCAGCGGCGCGAATGATGGATCGCGGGCCCGCTGGCGGGTCGTTTCCTCACAGACCCGATACTAGTCATGACCGCTTGGTAACGCTACCATTTTGTTCGCCGGACCCGCGCCTGATACGGCCGGCCTGCTGTCCGAATGACGCGACGACGAGCTTTGCCGCTCGATCACCTTGAAGCCGAGATCGAGCACCGGCTGCTCGGGACGCCGTCCGTCGATCGCCTCGATCAGCATGGTGGCGGCCGTGTTGCCCATCTCGTAGCGGTTGGTGCGCACGCTGGTGAGGGTGGGGACGGCGGACGCCATGAATTCGAGGTCGTTGAAGCCGACGATCGCGAGCTGGTCGGGGACCGCGATCTCGCGGCGCCGGCATTCGAACAGCACGCCGAGCGCGAGGTCGTCATTGGCGCAGAACACAGCGTCGAGATCGGGCTCGCGCGCCAGCAGATCGGCGAACAGGGCGCAGCCGAGCGTCACCGAGGTCGGCGTCGCCGTGGTGACGACGAGGCGCTGCTCGAACAATGCGGCGTCCTTCATGGCCGAGACATATCCGTCCAGCCGCCGCTGCACCCTGGGATCCATCCGGGCACCGATGAAGCCGATCTTGCGGCGGGCCTGGTCGAACAGGTGCGCAACCGCCGCGCGGGCCGCATCATAGTGCGAAAAGCCGATCATCATGTCGACAGGGTCGGGGCCGATCTCCATGATCTGCACGATCGGACAGTCGGCGGCCTCGAGCATCGCGCGCGATTCGGCGGTCTGGTCGATCCCGGTGACGATCAGACCGGCCGGCTTTTGCGCGAGGAACAGCCGCAGCAGCTTTTCCTCCTGGAGAATGCTGTAGCGCGTGTTGGACAGCTGGATCGAGTAGCGGCTGCCTTCGGACGCATCGTAGATGCCACGCAGCACGTCCGAGAACACGTTGTTGGTGAGAGAGGGAATCAAGACACCGATGACCTCGGTGCGTTGCGAGGCCAGCGCGCGTGCCGCAAGGTTCGGGACGTAGCCGAGCTCCTTGGCCGCGCTCTCCACCCGCGTCCGCTTGGCGACCGACAGGGCTTCCGGATTACGAAAGAAGCGGGACGCCGTAATCGGGCTGACGCCGGCAAGCTCGGCGACTTCCGCCAGCCGGATTTTGCCTGACTTGGTGCGTTTTCGACCCATTTGCTGCTCTTAACACAGTCAGTCCCCCAAACAAAGGAACGTTGACAGCGCTACCAGCAGCGACTAACCAAAGAGAAATTGCCAAAACCGCACAAACTGCCGACAATGTTGCCCGCTACGGTCGGGCTTCGTTCGGCGAAGTCTGAAAAAACAAGACGGTCGCGGCGCCAAGGGCCGTCGTGGACTATCGAGGAGGGAGCTAGATGTCGTCTGTGCAAATCCGCGACGTGCGGAAATCGTTCGGCAATTTTGAAGTCCTGCACGGCGTGACCGTACCGATCGAGGATGGGCAGTTCGTCGTCCTGGTCGGCCCCTCCGGCTGCGGCAAGTCGACGCTTCTGCGCATGCTCGCCGGTCTCGAGAACATCACCTCCGGCACGATCTCGATCGGCGACCGCGTCGTCAACAATGTCCAGCCCAAGGAGCGGGACATTGCGATGGTGTTCCAGAACTACGCGCTCTATCCGCACATGACCGTCGCCGACAATATGGGCTTCTCGCTCAAGCTGCGGAACGCGAGTGCCGACGAGATCAACAAGCGCGTCAAGCGCGCCGCCGAGATCCTCGCGCTGGCGCCGCTGCTCGATCGCTATCCGCGCCAGCTCTCCGGCGGCCAGCGCCAGCGTGTCGCGATGGGCCGTGCCATCGTGCGCGACCCGCAGGTCTTCCTGTTCGACGAGCCCTTGTCGAACCTCGACGCCAAGCTGCGCGTCGCCATGCGCACGGAGATCAAGGAGTTGCACCAGCGGCTGAAGACGACGACCGTCTACGTCACCCACGACCAGATCGAGGCCATGACCATGGCCGACAAGATCGTCGTCATGCATGACGGTATCGTCGAGCAGATGGGTACGCCGCTCGAGCTCTACGACAAGCCCGACAACCAGTTCGTCGCCGGCTTCATCGGCTCGCCCGCGATGAACTTCCTGAAGGGGCATGTGCGCGTCAACGGTGTCGCCAGCTTCGAGGGGCCGAACGGCGTCAAGTTGCCGCTCAAGACCGCGCCCGCGGCGTCCGACGGCCGCCCTGCGGTCTACGGCGTGCGGCCCGAGCATTTCACCATCGCCGACGACGGCGCCGAAGCGGAAATCATCGTGGTCGAGCCGACCGGCTCGGAGACGCAGGTCTTCGCCAAGATCGGCGGCGAGCAGGTCGTCGCGGTCTTCCGCGAGCGGCACCAGTTCAATCCGGGCGACAAGATCCGGCTGAAGCCCGATCCGTCGCTGGTGCACTTGTTCGACGAGGCGACGGGAAAACGCCTGAACGCGTAGTGTGAGTTTTACTTAAGATAATAAAAGCATCACAGGGAGGACGACATGCAAGACTTTACCCGCCGGACGCTGCTTCAAGGCGGAACGGCACTGGCTGCGACCGGCATGCTCACCGGGCCGGCGCTGTTCGACTTCGCCAAGGCCTGGGCGCAGAGCGCGCCCTGGAAGCCGGAGGCGGGCGCCAAGCTGACCGTGATGCGCTGGAAGCGCTTCGTGCCGGCGGAGGACGATGCGTTCAACCAGATGGTGGCGGCGTTCAAGGCCGCGACTGGCACCGAGATGAACGTGTTCAGCGAGTCCTTCGAGGACGTGCAGCCGAAGGCCTCGGTTGCCGCCAATACCGGCTCGGGGCTCGATCTCGCCTGGGGCCTGCACACGCTGCCGCAGCTGTTCCCCACCAAAGTGCTGAAGATGAACGACGTCGCCGATTATCTCGGCAAGAAGTATGGCGGCTGGACCGATGCGGCCGCCAAGACCTGCAAGCAGGGCAATGACTGGCTCGGCATTCCCGTCGCGACTAACGGCGGCTACATGACCTACCGCAAGTCGGCGCTCGACAAGGCCGGCTTCAAGGAATTCCCGAAGGACTTCCCGGGCTTCCTCGAGATGTGCAAGGCCTTGAAGAAGAACAATACGCCGGCCG
Organism: Bradyrhizobium sp. WBOS08; assembly: GCF_024585125.1. Lineage (NCBI taxonomy): Bacteria > Pseudomonadati > Pseudomonadota > Alphaproteobacteria > Hyphomicrobiales > Nitrobacteraceae > Bradyrhizobium > Bradyrhizobium sp. WBOS08. The sequence goes on from NZ_CP028988.1 coordinate 5,238,884, forward strand.
GCTTCGCGCTCGGTCATGCCTCGGGCGACGGCAATTCGTGGCTGCACTGGGTGCTGTGGGGTCACGGCGCCTACACGGTCGACCAGAACGACAAGATCATCATCAACTCGCCGGAGACGGCGAAGGCGCTGGAATATTGCAAGGCGCTGTACGACGCGTTCATCCCGGGCACCGCGTCCTGGAACGATTCCTCCAACAACAAGGCGTTCCTCGCCGGCGAGCTCTATTGCACGGCGAACGGCATCTCGATCTACGTCGCTGCCAAGACCGATGCCAGCAAGAAGGAACTCGCCGAGGACACCTATCACGCGCTCTGGCCGGTCGGGCCGGTCGGCAAGCCGACCGAGCTGCAGCTGGCTCTGCCGATCCTCGCTTTCAACTTCACCAAATATCCGAACGCGGCGAAGGCCTTCGTCGCCTTCATGCTGGAGAAGGAGAACTACGAGAAGTGGCTGGACGGCGCGCAGGGCTATCTGACCCAGACCCTGAACGCCTACGAATCGGCGCCGATCTGGAAGGCCGATCCCAAGAACGAGGTGTTCTCGCAGGCCTCCAAGCGTACGCTGCCGGCCTCCGGCATCGGCACGGTCGGCGAAAAGGCGGCAACGGCCATTGCCGACTTCATCGTCGTCGACATGTTCGCCAATTACTGCACCGGCACCAAGGATGTGAAGGGCGCGATGGCGGAAGCCGAGCGCCAGCTGAAGCGCATCTATCGCTAGGCATCACGGAGCGGGCGGCAGTCGCGCCGCCCGCTCGTCAACATTTCGATCAGGGATATCGGGCATGGCTGATGTCGCAATTTCCCGGGCCAAGCCTCAGATGAGCGAGGACAGCGCCTGGATCCAGCTCAAGCACAACCGCAACTGGCTCGGCTTCTGGTTCATGGTGCCGGCCATGGCCTTCCTGATCTTCTTCCTGGCCTATCCGCTGGGGCTTGGCATCTGGCTGTCCTTCACCGACACCCGCATCGGCAGGGTCGGGCAATTCGTCGCCACCGAGAATTATGAGTGGCTGTGGGACGATTCCATCTTCTGGTTGTCGGTGTTCAACACGCTGCTCTACACCTTCATCGCCAGTGCCCTCAAGTTCGCGATCGGGCTCTATCTCGCGCTGCTGCTGAACGAGAACATGCCGTTCAAGGCGATGCTGCGCGCGATGGTCCTGATCCCCTTCATCGTGCCGACGGTGCTATCGGCATTGGCGTTCTGGTGGATCTTCGATTCGCAATTCTCCATCATCTCCTGGTCGCTGCGGCATCTCGGCCTGATCGATCAGAACATCAACTTCCTCGGCGACACGACCTGGGCACGCATCTGCGTGATCTTCGCCAACATCTGGCGCGGCGTGCCGTTCGTGGCGATCACCCTGCTCGCCGGCCTGCAGACGGTGTCGCCGTCGCTCTATGAAGCCGCGACGCTCGACGGCGCCACGCGCTGGCAGAATTTCCGCTACATCACCTATCCGCTGCTGACCCCGATCATCGCCGTCGTCATGACCTTCTCGGTGCTGTTCACCTTCACCGACTTCCAGCTGATCTGGGCGATGACGCGCGGCGGCCCGGTCAATGCCACCCATCTGATGGCGACGCTGTCCTATCAGCGCGCGATCATCGCCGGGCAGCTCGGCGAGGGCGCGGCGATCTCCAGTGCCATGATTCCGTTCCTGCTCGCTGCGATCATGGTGTCCTGGTTCGGCCTGCAGCGCCGCAAGTGGCAACAGGGGGAGAACAATGACTGATCCCCGCACTGTTTCCGTCTTTTCTGCGCGAACGGGGCAAGCCCCGCGCGCGCTGCCGCAAGTGGTAACAGGGAGAGAACAATGACTGATCTTCCTGCCTCCAAGGTCGATCTCAAGGGCGTCCTGTCGGCGTCCGCGCGCGTCGATAACAGCGAAGGCATGAGCTATCTGCAGTCGGTGCCGCGCCGGCTGGTGACGCTGTATCTGCCGCTCGCGATCATCGTCGTGGTCCTCCTGTTTCCGTTCTACTGGATGGCGCTGACCTCGGTGAAGCCGGACGAGCAGTTGCTCGACCTCGACAAATACAACCCGTTCTGGACCTGGAACCCGACCTTCAAGCACTTCCACAAGCTGCTGTTCGAGAGCTACTATCCTTACTGGCTCTGGAACACGATGTACGTGGCGATCTGCGCCACCATTCTCTCGATCATCGCCTCGGTGCTGGCTGCCTACGCCATCGTGCGCCTGCGCTACAAGGGTGCCAATCTGGTCGGCGGGCTGATCTTCCTCGCTTACCTGGTGCCCCCGTCGATCCTGTTCATCCCGCTCGCCACCGTCGTGTTTCAGTACGGCCTGTTCGACTCGCCGCTGGCGCTGATCCTGACCTATCCGACCATCCTGATCCCGTTCTCGACCTGGCTCTTGATGGGCTATTTCAAGACCATTCCGTTCGAGCTCGAGGAATGCGCCCTGATCGACGGGGCGAGCCGCTGGCAGATCCTGATCAAGATCGTGCTGCCGCTCGCCATCCCCGGCCTGATCTCGGCCTTCATCTTCTGCTTCACGCTGTGCTGGAACGAGTTCATCTACGCGTTGACGTTCCTGCAGTCGACCAGCAACAAGACGGTGCCGGTCGCGATCGTCAACGAGTTCGTGGACGGCGACATCTACCGCTGGGGCTCGCTGATGGCGGGGGCCCTGGCCGGCTCGCTGCCGCTCGTCATCCTTTACGCCTTCTTCGTGGAGCATTATGTGTCCGCGATGACCGGCGCCGTGAAGGAATGATCGCGGGCCTTGCCGGGGAGTGCGCCGGGAGCGGCGCGTTCCGGCCAATGACAAGGAGTTGAGCTCTTGCACATTCTGGTTCTGGGCGCCGCCGGCATGGTCGGCCGCAAACTCTGTGAACGGCTGTTGCGCGACGGTCGGCTCGGCAACAGCGACATCACGAAACTGACCATGCATGACGTGGTCGAGCCGAAGCAGCCGGAGAAGGCCGGTTTCCCCGTCCAGACGATGTCGGGCGACTTCGCCGTGCCGGACGCCGCCGAGAAACTGATCGCCGGCCGTCCGGACGTGATCTTCCACCTGGCTGCGATCGTCTCCGGCGAAGCCGAGCTCGATTTCGACAAGGGCTACCGCATCAATCTCGACGGCACGCGGATGCTGCTCGATGCGATCAGGCTCGTTGGCGGCGGCTACAAGCCGCGCGTGGTGTTCACGTCCTCGATCGCGGTGTTCGGCGCGCCGTTCCCGGATGCGATCGGCGACGAGTTCTTCCACACCCCGCTGCTCAGCTACGGCACGCAGAAGGCGATAGGCGAATTGCTGCTGGCCGACTATTCCCGCCGCGGCTTCCTCGACGGCATCGGCATCCGCCTGCCGACCATCTGCATCCGGCCCGGCCTGCCCAACAAGGCGGCCTCCGGCTTCTTCTCCAACATCCTGCGCGAGCCGCTGGCTGGCAAGGAAGCGGTGCTCCCGGTGTCCGAGGATGTCCGCCACTGGCACGCCACGCCGCGCTCGGCCGTGGGCTTCCTGCTCCATGCCGGCACCATGGATCTCGCCGCCGTCGGCCCGCGCCGCAACCTGACCATGCCGGGCCTGTCGGCCACGGTCGGCGAGCAGATCGCGGCCCTGAAGCGCGTTGCCGGCGAGAAGGTCGCCGCCCGCATCAAGCGCGAGCCCGATCCCTTCATCGTCGGCATCGTCGGCGGCTGGCCGCGCAATTTCAGCCCGAAGCGGGCGCTCGAGCTCGGCTTCACCACCGCCGAGAAGACCTTCGACGATATCATCCGTATTCACATCGAAGACGAGCTCGGCGGCAACTTCGTCGCCTGATCTCCGACTGAGCGGGCCTGATGATGGCGAGCGTTGCTTGCATCGGCGAATGCATGGTCGAGCTCCGGCAGGCGCAGGGCGGCGCGTCCGCCGGGCAGGGGGGCGGGCTTTATTCACGCGGCTTCGGCGGCGATACCCTCAACACTGCCGTCTATCTGGCGCGGCTCGAGGTCAAGGTCGACTATCTCACCGCGCTCGGCGACGATGCCCTGAGCGACGAGATGATCGCGGCCTGGACGAGCGAAGGCGTCGGCACGAGGCGCGTCGTGCGGCTGGCGGGCAAGCTGCCCGGCCTCTACATGATCCAGCTCGATGCCAAGGGCGAGCGCCAGTTCTTTCACTGGCGCGACAGCGCGGCGGCGCGCCAGCTGATGAAGCTGCCGGAGACCGACGAGCTGCTCAACTCGCTGATGAGCTACGACATCGTCTATCTCTCCGCGATCACGCTCTCGATCTACGATGCGCCGGGGCGCGAGCGCCTGTTCGCGGCGATCAGGCGCGCGCGCCTGCTCGGCACCCGCTTCGTGTTCGACACCAATTTCCGTGCGCGGGGATGGCCGGACCGCGACATCGCGCGGGAGGTGTTCGCGTCGGCGTTTGCGGTCGCCGACATCGTGCTGACCTCGACCGAGGATCTGCTCGCGCTCTATCCCGGCGAGAGCAACGACCAGCTGATGGCGCGCATCCCGGCACCCGAGCTGGTGTTCCGCCTCGCCGAGCCGGTCAGCCTGCTGCGCTTCCCCGGCGGTACGAGCGAGGTCTCCGCCGAACCGATGTCCAAGCCGGTCGTCGACACCACCGCGGCCGGCGACAGCTTTGCCGCCGCCTACATTGCCGCCCGTCTCGCCGGTTCCGATCCGGTCGAGGCCGCTCAGGCCGGGCATCGCCTCGCCAGCGTCGTGATCTGCTATCCCGGCGCCATCATTCCGGGCTATGCCATGCCGCCGAAGAAGCGGCACCGGCCGCCGGTCTCGCGCCAAGCGACCAAGTGAATCGAGATCCCATGCCCACGACTGCCCAACAGAACCACCTCGTCGCGCTTTTCAGGGACGCGACCGTCATTCCCGTGCTCACCATCGAGCGCATCCAGGACGCCGTGCCGCTGGCGCGCGCGCTGGTCGCCGGCGGAATCCGCACGCTGGAGGTGACACTGCGCACATCAGTTGCGATCGAGGCAGCGCGGGCGATGATGGCCGAAGTGCCCGAGGCCGTCGTCGGCATCGGCACGATCCTCAATCCGGCCGACTTTAGCCGTGTCGAGAAGCTCGGCGTCGCGTTCGGCATCAGCCCGGGCCTGACCCCCGATCTCCTCGAGGCCGCGACCCACAGCTCCCTGCCGTTCGCGCCGGGCATTGCCACGGCGTCCGAGCTGATGATGGCGTTGGCACACGGCTTCGACGTCGCAAAATTCTTCCCGGCCGAGCAGGCCGGCGGCATCAAGGGACTGCGCGCGCTCGGCGGTCCGTTCCCGAACGTGCGGTTCTGCCCGACCGGCGGCATCGGCGAGGCCAATGCGGCGAGCTGGCTCGCCGAGCCCAACGTGGTCGCGGTCGGCGGCTCCTGGCTCTGCCCGACGGCGGAGATCCGGGCCGGGAACTGGGCCGGCATAACAGCCATCTGCCAGCGTACCCTGAAAGCCCTGAAAGCTGGGTGAAGTCTTGCCATCCCTGGGCTAAGACTTAGGTCAGGTGAAGACCCCCAGGGAGAGATGACCATGACCGCCAGCATCGTCGGATGGGCGCATACGCCGTTCGGCAAGTTCGACACCGAGACCGTCGAAAGCCTCATCACCCGTGTTGCCAATGAGGCGCTGGCAGATGCCGGCATTTCGGCCGGCGATGTCGATGAGATCGTGCTCGGCCATTTCAACGCCGGCTTCTCGCCGCAGGATTTTACCGCCTCGTTGGTGCTCCAGGCTGATCCGAAGCTGCGCTTCAAGCCGGCGACCCGGGTCGAGAATGCCTGTGCCACGGGATCTGCCGCCGTGCATCAGGGCCTGCGCGCGATTGCCGCAGGCGCTGCCAAGGTCGTGCTGGTCGTCGGCGTCGAGCAGATGACCCGCACCCCCAGCGCGGAGATCGGCAAGAACCTGCTCAAGGCCTCCTATCTGCCCGAAGACGGTGACACCGTCGGCGGCTTCGCCGGCGTGTTCGGAAAGATCGCCAGCTCCTACTTCCAGAAATATGGCGACCAGTCCGATGCCCTGGCCCTGATCGCGGCCAAGAACCACAAGAACGGCGTCGCCAATCCCTTCGCCCAGATGCGCAAGGATTTCGGCTTCGACTTCTGCCGCGCCGAGAGCGAGAAGAACCCCTATGTCGCCGGCCCCCTGAAGCGCACCGACTGCTCGCTGGTGTCCGACGGCGCCGCGGCGCTGGTCCTGGCCGACGCCGAGACCGCCAAGGGCATGGCCAAGTCGATCGGCTTCCGCGCCACCGCGCATGCCCAGGACTTCCTGCCGATGAGCAAGCGCGACATCCTCCAGTTCGAGGGCTGCACCGTCGCCTGGCAGCGCGCGCTGGAGAAGGCGGGCGTGACGCTGTCCGATCTCTCCTTCGTCGAGACCCATGATTGCTTCACGGTCGCCGAGCTGATCGAGTACGAAGCGATGGGCCTGACGCCGAAGGGGCAGGGCGCCCGCGCCATCAAGGAAGGCTGGACGCTCAAGGACGGCAAGCTGCCGGTCAACCCGTCCGGCGGTCTCAAGGCCAAAGGCCATCCGATCGGTGCCACCGGCGTCTCCATGCACGTGATGACCGCGATGCAGCTCGCCGGTCAGGCCCCCGAGGGCATGCAGCTCAAGAACGCCAAGCTCGGCGGCATTTTCAACATGGGCGGGGCCGCGGTCGCCAACTACGTCTCCATCCTGGAGCCGCTGAAGTAGGTCCCTCGTAGATTCCATGGGCGGTGAGCGTGGCCTTTCCGGTAGGTTTGGGTTTCCACACTCGAACCCACGGAGAGTCAGATGCAAGCATCGACAGCCACGCTCACCACCGACCATAATGGCACAATTTTCCGGATCACGGTCGTCGCGCTGCGCTACGCATGGCTCCGCGCGCCGCCCTCGCACCGTGCCAAACTCACTCAAGCCAATCGACAGGCCTTGACTCACAAACCCCCATATGAGGGTGGGCAAAGGCGCGTATGCGCCGTGTCCACCTTTTCCTTGCGTTAGATCATGGTGGGCCCGCTTCGCTTGGCCCACCCTACGGCTCCTAGCAGGGAACGCATCATGAGCACTGACTACGAAGACTCGCTGTCGATGGACGCACTCAACGATCGCATCGCGATCCTCGAGGACAATATCCGCCAGCTCATCGAGCAGGCCGCGGCCGCCTCGGGCGAGCAGAGCGAGTCGCGCATCGCCGACCGGATCAGCCAGCAGAACGACGAGCTCGACCGGCTGCTCAGGATCCGCGAATCCCGCCAGAAGAAATAGCGGCCGGTATCGCCGCGCGGCGCATGCGGCCATACGCCGGCCGCCCTTGCGCGCACGGCCTCGCTGTCTTTAGCTGGACCGAATTCGCGGGGCCGCGCCTTGAGCCCTGCGCAATCGGGAGCGAACGATGGGGCCGCTGAAGGGCATCAAGGTCATCGACATGACGACCGTGCTGATGGGGCCCTATGCGACCCAGATGCTCGGAGACTACGGTGCCGACGTCATCAAGGTGGAATCGCTCGACGGCGACGTCACGCGGCTGATTGGTCCGACGCGCCACGCCGGCATGGGCCCGGTGTTCCTCAACACCAACCGCAGCAAGCGCTCGATCTGCCTCGATTTGAAGAAGCCCGCCGGCCGCGAGGCCGTGCTGCGGCTTCTGAAGGACGCCGACGTGCTCGTCTACAACGTGCGTCCGCAGGCGATGGCGCGGCTTCAGCTCGGCTACGATGTCGTGTCCGCCATCAATCCGCGTCTGGTCTATGCAGGCGTGTTCGGATTCGGCCAGGACGGGCCCTATGCCGCAAAGCCCGCCTATGACGATCTGATCCAGGGCGCCACGGCCCTTCCGGCGCTGATGGCGCAGACTGGCGACGGCGTGCCGCGCTACGTGCCGAACGCGCTGGTCGACCGCATCGTCGGCCTCACCGCGGTCGGGGCGATCTGCGCCAGCCTGGTGCACCGCGACCGCACCGGCCGCGGCCAGCGCGTCGACATCCCGATGTTCGAGACCATGGCCGGCTTCGTCATGGGCGACCACATGGGCGGCCTCACCTACGAGCCGCCGCTCGACAAGGGCGGCTATGCCCGCCACCTCTCGCGCGACCGCAGGCCCTACAAGACCTCGGACGGCTATCTCAGCGTCATCGTCTACAACGACAAGCAGTGGGAGAATTTCTTCAAGGCGACCGCGCGCGACGACCTGCGCGCCGATCCCAAATTCGCGACCTTCGCGGGGCGCGCCCCTAACATCGACGTCGTCTATGCCGAGCTCGCGCGCATCTTCGAGACGCGCAGCACGGCCGAATGGATCGAACTGCTGACGAAGGCCGACGTGCCGGTGATGCCGATGCACGACCTTGCCTCGATCCTGCACGATCCGCATCTGGAGGCGACGAATTTCTTCCCGGTCGTGACTCATCCGACGGAAGGTCCGATCCGCAGCATGAAGGTGACGGCGACCTGGTCGGAGACCGAGGCCGAGCCGGTACGGCTGGCGCCGCGCCTCAACGAGCACGGCACGGAGATTTTGCGCGAGCTCGGCTATTCCGCCGACGAGATCGCCGCCATGGTCCGCGATGGCGCGACGCGGTCGGCGCCGGAGTAGGGGCGATCATGGCGCAAACTCTCTCATCCGTCATTCCGGGGCGCGACGAAGTCGCGAGCCCGGAATCCATAGCCACCATCGGGAGTATGGATTCCGGGCTCGCGCCAAACAGCGCGCCCCGGAATGACAGCGGGGATGTGATACCATGAGCTTCATCACCGGCGTCGGCCTCACGCCGTTCGGCAAGCACGAAGGATCATCCTCGCTCGATCTGATGAGCCAAGCGGCGCAAGCCGCGCTCGACGATGCCGGGCTGAAGCGAAGCGAGATTGACGGCATCCTCTGCGGCTATTCCACGGTCTCACCGCACATCATGCTCGCGACCGTGTTCGCCGAGCACTTTGGCATTCGTCCGTCCTATGCCCACGCCGTCCAGGTCGGCGGCGCCACCGGTCTTGCGATGACGATGCTCGCTCATCACCTCATCGAAGCCAATGTCTGCCGCCACGTGCTCGTCGTCGCCGGCGAGAACCGCCTCACCGGGCAGAGCCGCGATGCCTCGATCCAGGCGCTGGCGCAGGTCGGCCATCCCGACTACGAGGTGCCGTTAGGGCCGACCATTCCCGCCTATTACGGCCTCGTCGCCAGCAGATACATGCACGAATACGGCGTGACCGAACAGGATCTCGCCGAATTCGCGGTGCTGATGCGCAAACACGCCTGCACCCATCCCGGCGCGCAATTCCACGATCCCATCACGGTCGCCGACGTCATGGCCTCGAAGCCGGTGGCGACGCCGCTCAAGCTGCTCGACTGCTGCCCGGTCTCCGACGGCGGCGCGGCGTTCGTCGTCAGCCGCGAGCCGACCGGAGAGGTGGGCGTGTGCATCCGCGGCTGTGCCCAGGCGCATACCCATCAGCATGTCACGGCCGCGCCCGCGCTTCATGAGCTCGGCGCCGAGATCTCGATCGCGCGCGCCAAGCAGGCTTGCGGCCTTGCGATTTCCGACGTGCGCTACGCCGCGATCTACGACAGTTTCACGATCACGCTCGCGATGCTGCTGGAAGACCTTGGCCTTGCCTGTCGCGGCGAAGCCGCGGCCCGGGTGCGATCAGGTCATTTCGGCCGCGACGGCGCGATGCCGCTCAACACCCATGGCGGCCTGCTCAGCTACGGCCATTGCGGCGTCGGCGGCGCCATGGCGCATCTGGCCGAGGCGCATTTGCAGATGACGGGACGGGCGGCTGGCCGCCAGGTGCGCGACGCCTCGATCGCGCTGCTGCACGGCGACGGCGGCGTGCTGTCGTCGCACGTGAGCATGTTCCTGGAGCGGGTGCGATGAGTGAGCCTCCGGCGGACTGGACCAAAGGCGAAGCGGCCATCACTTACCAGGCCTGCACCTCATGCGGGCACGTGCAGTATTTCCATCGTGCCTTCTGCGCGGCATGCGGAGAATCGGATCCGCGCGTGCTGCGCGCCAACGGCAAGGGCACGGTCTACGCGGCCTCGCTGGTCTGCCGCGCCGCCACGCCGGAGACGCGGGCGCACGTGCCCTACAACATCTTGCTGGTCGATTGCGCCGAAGGTTTTCGCATGATGGCCCACGGTGACAATGACCTCGCCATCGGCGATGCGGTCATCGCGAGCTTCAGGCCGTTTGCCGGCAGGCTCGTGCCGTTCTTCACGAAGGACACGTAGAGGGCTTCGTCATTCGGGGGCGGTCATGCGACCGAGCCTGGAACGGGTATTCTGGGCCTGGCCTGTGCGAGAGCCACCCCGGAATGACGAAAACGCTAAAACTCCAACTAGCGCCCGTAGAACAAGATGCTGGCGATGACGAGCATCGCCGTCACCGCCAGCATATGCGCGAGCGCTCCCGAGGCCGCCCCCTTGGTGGCTTCCTTCATGCCGTTTTCTCCCTAGACTTGGGCGTGACTCATCGTTGTGCGGCTAGCGCACCCGACGGCCAATTGTTTTACTCGGAACACCCCACTTCTCGAGTATCCGCCGCGACGTGTCCCCACGCAGCGAATATCGATCGTCCCAGGGTCGATCAGCAATGCGGCGGCAATTTGACTCGATGATGTTGCTCCTGCGTCGGCGCAAGAATAGAGTTTCAAGGAACTCTCGCCGGCAATTGCAAAAAGCATCAAAAGCTCTGGGAAAACTTCAGGAAAATCATGGCCCGCATTCCGTACAGCGACCCGTCCAAGGCATCCGACCGCACCCGCGAGATCCTCGACAAGAACCGCAACGCCAACATCTTCCGCATGATGGCGCACTCGCCGAGCTACTTCGAGCAGTACTGCCGGCTGGGTGGCGCGATCCGCCACAAGGGCGAGCTGGATCCGATCGTGCGCGAGCTCGCGATCACCCGCACCGGGATTCTGTGTGAGGCGCCGTACGAGATCGTCGCGCACAAGCGGATCGGCAAGAATGTCGGCGTCACCGACGCGCAGAACGAGGCGCTCGAGAACTGGCAGGCGGCGAGCTGCTTCAACGAAGTGCAGCGTGCCGCGCTCGCCTTCACCGACGAGATCGTCAAGCTGAGGAAGCCGACCGATGCGACCTTCAAGGCGATCGCGTCGCAGCTGACGCCGGCCGCGCTGGTCGAGCTGCAGCTCTCGGTCGGGTTCTACATCATGACCTCGAAATTTCTGGAGACCTTCGAAATCGATCTCCAACCCGTCACCGAAGTGGTAGGCTGATCCCAAAGACGCGGCGAGGGATGCTCATGACGATCGACGAGTACGCGGCCTGGGCCGCGACCATTGCCAAGGTCGGTGAGCATCCGTCCAACGAGCGGCTGTCCTATCTCGGCCTCGGTCTCGCCGGTGAAGCCGGCGAGGTCGCCGATCACATCAAGAAGCTGCTGCGCGACGACTGGCTCGACAAGGCCGGTCTGGTCGATGAGCTCGGCGATGTCATCTACTACTGGGCCTGCCTGTGCGCCGCGACCGGCCAGCAGCCGTCGGCGCTGCTCGAAGCCAGCGCAAAGAAGATCAAGCGACGGCTGAGCGAGGCGGCGAGCCGCTGAGGCGACAATCTCGTTGCGGCCATCCTTCGAGACGCCCGCCGTTGGCGGGCCCTCAGGATGAGGACCGAGCGCGCGGCAGCAGTTTCAGCGAGCAACATTGCTTCTTAGCCTCATCCTGAGGAGACCGCAAAGCGGTCGTCTCGAAGGACGAGGCGTGCGCTCAGGTCGACGCAAAGGCCAGATGCAGCACCATCGCCTGTCGAGGGAGCGAAGTCCTCCTTGGCTCACGTCGAGGTCAGAATGTCCACCTTCGCGTTGGCGACGATCAGGCGGTCGGCGAGCAGCTGCGCGAGGTTGCGCATGACGCGCTCGCTGGCGCGCGGGTGCTGCTTGCGGAAGCGTTCGAACGCTTTCAGCGGCACTTCGAACGCGGTCGCCGCCATGTCGGCGAACACGTCGGCCGAGCGCGTCGGCTCCAGCAGCGCCATCTCGCCGAACGCCATGCCGGCGGTCAGCGTCGCCAGCCGCACGCCGTCGGGCAGCGTGACATGAACCGCGCCGCTGCGCAGGAAGAACAGGGAGGAGGCCGGATCTCCCGTGGTGATGATCTTGGCGCCGGCCTGATAGGTTCGGATCGCGCAGATCGAGGCGAGATCGGTCAGCTCTTCCTCGCTCATCCCGGCAAGCAGCGGCTGCTCGGCAAGCTCGGTGGTCTCGTGGAAGTCGATCGAGCCGCCATAGCGGTAGACGATCTGGTCTTCGGCCCATTCGATCGCGGTGTCGAGCAGGTAGAAGTCGCGGACGTTCTTCAGCTCGGCGGTCCATTCCCGCAGGCTGTCCCATTCCCTGGAGGCGCGCCTGACGCCGGACAGCACCACCGTGACGTTCAGGGCCGCGAGCTCTTCGAAGGCTTCGGCGATCAGCCGCGCGCCCGCACGGGTGGTGGACGTGACACGGTGCAGGTCGAACACGACGATTTGCGGTCGCGGTCGTCCGGCCAGCCGGCGCGAGACGTAGTCGACGGCCGATAGCGACAGCGTGCCGACCAGCTCGATGACCCGTACCTCCTGCTCGTGCGCGGCCAGGATCTCGCGCTCCTGCGGCCGGCGCACGCGGCGGGACGGGCTCTTGCCGATATCGTAATCGGCGATGACGGCGTTGCGGGCGTCGTCGCTGCGGTTGAGCATGTGGAGGTCGTAATGCGAGGACAGGGCCTCGCAGACCTTGATGCCGCGCACGCTGTTGCCGTGCTTGTCGAGCTTTGGCGAATAGCTGCCGAGCCCGAGGCGGGCAGGGAGCGCGGCCAGAATGCCGCCGCCGACGCCGCTCTTGGCGGGAATGCCGATGCGGTAGATCCATTCGCCGGCATAGTCGTACATGCCCGACGAGGTCATCACCGAGAGGGTGCGCGAGATCGCATAAGGCGTCAGCACCTGCTCGCCCGTCACCGGATTGACGCCGCGATTGGCCAGTGTTGCCGCCATTACCGCGATGTCGCGCGCGGTGACCAGCACGGCGCATTGCCGGAAGTAGACGTCGAGCACGGCGGCGACGTCGTCCGAGATCACCGCGTTGGTCTTGAGCAGATAGGCGATCGCGCGGTTGCGGTCGCCGGTCTGGCTCTCGGACGCATAGACGGCCTCGTCCACGGCGAGCTCGCGGCCGGCAAAGCGGCCGAGCGCGAGACGGATCTGCTCGAAGGCTTCTGCGCCCTTGCTGTCGTGGATCAGTCCGGTGCAGGCGATCGCGCCGGCATTGACCATCGGGTTGAACGGGTGGTTCTCGGCGTTGAGGCGGATCGAGTTGAAGGGGTCGCCCGAGGGCTCGACGCCGATCGCGCGCTCGACCCTGCCGGCGCCGAGCAGGTCCAGCGCCAGCGCGAACACGAACGGCTTCGACATCGACTGGATGGTGAAAGGCGCCCTGGAGTCGCCGACCTCGTAGACGTGGCCGTCCAGGGTCGCGAGGCTGATGCCGAAACAGGCAGGGTCGGCCTTGCTCAGCTCGGGAATGTAGTCGGCAACGCTGCCCGAAGTTTCGGCAGAGAATTCGTTGAGGCAATTGTCCAGAAACCGCAGCAAGGGCGGTTGCGAGCGGGTCCAGGCGGCGGCGAGAGGCGAGAGCGGTGTCATCGCCTCACTTGTGCAACGCAATCAGGGGGCGCGCAACCCGTCCGGCATCATGGTCTGCCGCCGGACCAGCACCAGCGCGAGCAGGGCGGTGGGCACGAGAATGGCAAGGCCGAGCAGCGTCACCTGCAGCTGCGACAGCGGCATGATGCCGCCGCCGGGCGTGGCCACCACGAAGCCGCCGATCACCAGCAGCACACGGATTGGCCATTCCAGCGCGCCGGCGCCGCGCAAGTCCCCGACGAAAGGCTGGTAACCCTGAATGCCGCCGCAGATGAACAGCGTACCGAACGCCGCAAGCCCCATCAGGCCGAGGCCGACCAGATACGGGCTCGGCCCCTGCAGCACCAGCGCCGGATTGAGCACGAAGAAGAACGGCAGGAAATAGATGATGCTGCCGACCCACATCGACTCCCAGCCGGTCTTCATCGCCGGCGAGCCGGCAATGCCGGCGGCGGCAAAGGAGGCGATCGCGACCGGCGGTGTGATCGACGACAGCATGCCCCAATAGAAGATGAACATGTGCACCGCCATGCGGTTGAGCCCGAGCTTCTCCAGCGCGGGCGCGACCAGTATGGCGAGGAAGATGTAGCAGGCCGTCGTGGTCAGCCCGAGGCCGAGGATCAGGCTGGTCAGGGCGCACATCGCCAGCAGCAGGAAGGGATTGTCGCCGGCGATATGCAAGAGGTCGTTGGCAAGGCTCGACACCACCCCGGTCATCGAGAATGCGCCGATCAGCAGGCCGCAGCCGGCGAGGATGCCGACGAGCTCGACGAAGGTGCGCCCGTTGACCTCGAGGAATTTGCCGATGGTCGCAAGCGTCCAGCGCGTGTCCTTGGAGAAGAACTGGTTGAGCACGAGCAGCAGTGCGGTGGCATAGAACGGCGCATGGCTCTCGCGCTTGAAATAGAGCAGCATCACGACCAAGAGCGCGATGACGAAGACGTAGTACCAGCCGTCCTTGATCGTATCCATGACCCGCGGCAGCTCGGCGCGCGGAATGCCTTTCAGCTTGTGGCGCGCGGCGTAGGCGTCGACCTGCATGAACAGACCGGCGTAATAGAGCACGGCCGGAATGATCGCGGCCACCGCGACGTCGGCATAGCTGACGTTGAGGAACTGCGCGATCACGAACGCGGTGGCGCCCATCACCGGCGGCGCCAGCACCGCACCGGTCGAGGCGCAGGCCTCGATCGCGGCCGCATAGGAGGCGCGGAAGCCGCTCTTCTTCATCACGGGGATGGTCATGGTCCCCGCGGTCAGCACGTTGGAGATGATCGAGCCCGACATCATGCCGAGCAGGCCGCTGGCGAAGATGCAGACCTTGGCCGCGCCGCCGCGGAAGGTACCGCACAGCGCGAAGGCGAGGTTGATGAAGAACTTGCCGGCGCCGGTCATCATCAGCGCGGTGCCGAACACCAGGAAGCCGATCACGGTGTCGGCAAAGGCCTGGATGGGGATGCCGAGTAGGCTCTCGCCCGACAGCACGTGATAGGCGGTCGCCTGTTCCAGCGTCGATTGCGTGCCGCGGAACGGTCCGAGCCAGCCGGCTTCGGCGAACAGCGGATAGACGGTGAAGGGCAGCACGCTCAGCAGCAGGCTCCAACCCCCGGTGCGGCGCAGCGCCTCCATCAGGATCGCCCACATCACGAGGCCCGCGGCGATCACGTTGGTCGGCGCGCCGCCGAATTCCCAGCCGGCCTCCGCCGCCTTGCGTACGTTCGACATCAGCATGATGGCCGCCGCGAAGGTCGCGACGAACAGGACGAGGTCATACCAGGGAATGCGGTCGAGCGGCGCACGCCCGGTGCCGGGGAAGATCAGGAAGGTGAACGGCAGCATCAACGCGATCAGGAGGTAGAAATATTCGGTGTTGAGCTGGGTGTAGCCGATGAAGAATCGCAGCGAGAATTGCTGGTTGATGCACAGCAGGATGGTCGCCGCGGTCGCGGCCACCAGCATCCAGCGCCAGGCGCCGCGCAGCGTCCGCACGCGCGTGACCTCTGCTTCCTGCAGGTTGGCGGCGGCGTTATGCGGATCGTCGAACACGACCCGCGTGGCCGCGTCTTGCGGGGCGGTGGAGGTGGAGGAAGACATCATCGATCCCGGGGCGTGGGCTGGTAACTCTGACTAAGCGAATGGCCGTTGTTTGAATCGCTCGGACCGCGGATTCGACCTCTCCCGCTTGCGGGAGAGGTTGCGCCGAAGGCGCGGGAGAGGGCTTTCTCCTCTAGGGGATTGTCCCTTTGCGGAAACACCCTCTCCCCAACCCTCTCCCGCTTGCGGGAGAGGGAGTGCACCTATCGCGTGACGACGATCGAGTCCAATAACGCCTCTCTCTATTCCTCGAACCCGTTCGGCATATCCGCCTTCGCGAGCGCCGCCGCGCGGGCCTTCATCCAGCCGTCGAGAAACGCCTTGTCATCCGCCGGCGGATTGGACTTGCCGTAATCGGCCCATGCCGCGCCGAGCACCTCTTGGCGCTTGATCAGCTTGTTGTTGTGCGCCTCCTGCGCATCGCTCCATTGCCCGGCCTCCTTCAGCGCCTTCACCGCGCCGGGATGCACCGGCACCACCCAGTTCTTGGTCTGGCGATCGGCGGCAAGACCGCCGGCGCCGGGCGCGGAATCCTTGTAGGCGTCGTAATTGACGATCATGGCCTTGGTCATCGCATAGACCTGGTCGGCCGGCTGCGAGGCGTAGGCCACGAAGATCGGGTAGGGGTAATTGCCGAGCTCGACCGGCTTCTGCGGCGTGATGCCGGCGCCGCAGGTCGCGACCTGCGGGAAGAAGAACGAGCCGACCTTCTGCATCCGCGCCCAGCCTTCCTTGTCCTTGGCGGGAAGCGGCGGCCAGATCAGGCCGCGCGGCGAGGTCTCGGCTTCCTTGGCAGGGCCGGTGATGGTGGTGCCGAAGGCGGCATCGACGTCGTTGTTGATCAGGCCTTTCCACATCGCGCCGTAGCTCGCGAACTCGACGACCTTGACGTCCTTCTGCGTCAGGCCGGCGAAGGCCAGCACCGCGAGCGAGTTCTGGTTCAGCGCCGGCGAGCCGACCACGAAGCCGACGCGCTTGCCCCTGAGGTCTTTCAGCTCCTTCACGCCCGTGTCGGCGGCAACGCCGAGCGAGCCGCAATTGCAGTCGACCGACGAGAGCAGGATCTGCAGCGGCTGCGGTCCCCATTCCTTCGCGCCGAACTCGAACACGCCTTCCTGTGCGAAATAGGTGCCGGATCCCATCGCCGAGGACACGGCGCGCTTGGCGCGCAGCGGCGCAAGCCGGGCGACGTCGTTGCCCGCAGGCAGCACGCGCACGTCGGTGCCGTACTTGTCCTTCATCATCTTGCCGACGCCGACCGCGATGTTGAAACCGGCGGTGCCGGTGTCATAGGCGGTGAAGGCCAGCGTCGCCGGCAACTTGAGGTCTTCGGCGAACGAATAGCGTGTAGACGCAAAAGAAATGCCCGCCACCAAGGCAGGCGCGAGTACGAGCAGCCCACGAAGCATGTTTTCCCTCCCATGATCCTCGCTTCGACGCGAAGATTTCTTTCTTTGTTTGAAACAACGTTTTGTTTGCAAGAGATCATGTCACCGCGATCGAACGATGGCAACGCCGCACCGCGCATGCGGGAACGAGGCTGACAGAATGTCGCGCGAAACTTTGTCCGAAACAGAACATTTCAGCACGCGACGATCGCGATCGCCTGACCCTCCGCGACGACGTCGTCGAGCTTCACCAGCAGAGACGTGATCGTGCCGCTTGCGGGCGAAGAGACCGGTATCTCCATCTTCATGGCTTCGACAACCACAACGTCATCGCCATCCGCGACGGTTCCTCCAACTTGCACGGGAGTTGCGCAGACGCGTCCCGCAATCTCCGTGACGATCTTAATTTCTGGCATGCCATCGCCTTTTTGTTGTCGTC
This sequence comes from Bradyrhizobium sp. WBOS08, assembly GCF_024585125.1. NCBI lineage: Bacteria > Pseudomonadati > Pseudomonadota > Alphaproteobacteria > Hyphomicrobiales > Nitrobacteraceae > Bradyrhizobium > Bradyrhizobium sp. WBOS08. Next base: position 5,256,418 of record NZ_CP028988.1, read on the forward strand.
GCAAAATGCCTGAGGTAGCGTCGTCTGCAAGTGGAATTTAATTCCGCAGAGCGGAACACACGGTAGGGAACATGGGACGACGATCGGAGCGGTTGAGTAGGCAAGGCGCACTCGCTGGCGATGCCGGCGAGGGAGATGTCATCCAGGTGGTCTCGCGCGCGTTCGACGTGTTGCGATGCTTCGAAGGCCACGAGGCGAGGCTCGGCAATCTCGAGATTTCAAATCGCTGCGGTCTGCCGCGCTCGACGGTGTCGCGGCTCACGCACACGCTGACGCGGATGGGGCAACTGGTCTATCTGCCGCGCGATCAGAAATATCGCATCGGCCCGAGCGCGGTCGCGATGAGCGCCACGATGATGAAGGGCGCGCAGCTGCGCAGTTTGATCCGGCAGCGGCTGCAGGAAGTCGCCGAGCAATTGCCGGGCACGGTCGGCTTCGTCGTTCCGGATCGATTCCATCTCGTCTATCTCCTGTTCGCGCGCTCGGCGACCGCACTCGGCCTGCACGAGGGCACCGGCAGCCGCATCGCGATGGCCTCCACCGCCGCGGGCGCGGCCTACACCGCGGCGCTGGCGCCGGAGGTCGGCGATGCCTTCATCGCGGAGATGGAGCGGGAGGCTCCCGAGGCGGCGAAGATCCTGAAGCCGCGCATCGAAGCCAACCGGCAAATGCTGCGCGAGCGCGGCTATGTCGTGGCCTGCGGCCTGTGGAGCCCGCACATCAACGGTCTCGCGCTGCCGATATGGTCGCCGCAGTACCAGACCTTCGTGGTCATCACGATCGGCCTGCTTTCGGCGATGTATGACGAGGAGCGGCTGCATGCCGAGGTCGCGCCATTGATGCTCGAGCTCGGGCGTTCGCTCGGCGGCCTGCTCGAGGGCGCCGAAGGTGACGTCTTCAACAACCGCATCCCGCGTAAACCGGTCGCAATGGCCGTGCACAACAATAACAAGCCGATCCATTCGGAGGGAGTGAATGAACTGGAAGCCGGAACTCGACGAGCTCGCCCGGCGCGAAGCCTTCGCGCGGGAGATGGGCGGCGTTGACAAGGTCAAGCGACAGCATGACCAGGGCCGGCTGACTGTTCGGGAGCGCATCGACAAGCTGACCGACAAAGGCAGCTTTCACGAGATCGGCGCCGTCTCCGGCATCGGCGAGTACGATGCCGGCGGCGAATTGCAGAAATTGACGCCGGCCAACTGCGTGTTCGGCCGTGCCCGCGTCGACGGGCGCACATTGGTCGTGGTCGGCGACGATTTCACGGTCCGCGGCGGTTCGGCCGATGCGTCCATTTCGGCAAAGCCGTTGATGGCCGAGGAGATGGCGCACGACTTGCGCCTGCCCATCGTGCGCATCATCGAGGGCTCCGGCGGCGGCGGCTCGGTCAAGACCATCGAGACCAAGGGCGCGGCCAACCTGCCGGGCGGCATCGGCGGCACGCGCTGGTATCGCTTCACGACGGAGAACCTGTCGCGCGTGCCGGTCGTCGCGCTCGGCCTCGGCTCGGTGGCGGGCCTCGGAGCCGCGCGCCTTGCCGCCAGCCACTATTCCATCATGACGCGGAAGTCCGCGATGTTCGTCGCGGGGCCGCCGGTGGTGAAGGCGCTGGGGCAGGACCTCTCGAAGGAGGAACTCGGAGGCGCCGACATCCAGACCCGCGCCGGCGCAATCGACCATGCCGTCGACACCGAGGATGAGGCGTTCGCCTGCGCGCGGCGTTTCCTGTCCTACCTGCCGTCATCGGTCTACGAGCTGCCGCCGACCTTGCCCTGCACCGACAATCCGGAGCGCAGCGACGAGGCGCTGATGAACGCGGTGCCGCGCAACCGCAAGCAGGTCTACAAGATCCGGCCGATCATCGAATCCGTCGTTGACAGGGGCTCGTTCTTCGAGGTCGCCAGGAATTTCGGCAAGCCCATCATCGTCGGCCTCGCGCGGCTCGAGGGCAGGGCGGTGATGGTGCTGGCCAGCGACAGCTTCCACTATGGCGGGTCCTGGACGGCGGATGCCTGCCAGAAGGTGGTGCGCTGGGTCGACTTCGCCGAGACCTTCCACCTGCCGATCGTCTACCTCATGGACTGCCCCGGCTTCATGATCGGCCTCGATGCCGAGAAGGCGGCGACCATCCGCCACGGCGTCCGTGCCATGGCCGCGGTGAACCAGACCACGGTGCCCTGGTGCACCGTGATCCTGCGCAACGCCTTCGGCGTCGCCGGTGTCGTGCATCAGCCGGCCGACCGCTTCTCGATCCGCTACGCCTGGCCGTCGGCCTATTGGGGCTCGCTGCCGCTCGAAGGCGGCATCGAGGCCGCCTATCGGGCCGACATCGATGCGGCCGAGGACAAGGCGGCGAAGCTGGAGGAGATCCAGCAGCGCCTCAACAAGCTGCGCTCGCCGTTCCGCTCGGCCGAGAAATTCTGGGTCGAGGAGATCATCGATCCCCGCAAGACGCGATCGCTGCTGTGCGAGTTCGCGCGCCTCGCCGAGCCGCTGCGTAAGCCGGGGCCGCCGGAGAATTTTTCGATCCGGCCGTAGCATCCTCGTGCCAGGACATGATCCTCGTGCCTCGGACACAGCGCGCCGCTCCTTCAGCGGTGCGGCGCGTCCGGGACACGAGGTGCGGCACCGACAGATCCAAGCCACTTCCACAGCAAAACAATAACGGGCTAAGCTCGCCCAACAAGAACAACAGGAAACGCCAATCGTGTACGACTTCATCATCGTCGGCGGCGGCTCGGCGGGGTCCGTGCTGGCGCACCGGCTCTCGGCCAGAAGCGCCAACAGGGTCCTGCTGTGCGAGGCCGGACAGGACACGCCGCCCGGCAACGAGCCGGCCGAAATTCGGGACAGCTATCCGGGCACCGCCTATTTCGATCCGCGCTTCCACTGGACCGAGCTCAAGGTTACGACTCAGGTCGTCAGCCACAACAATCCGAACGAGGCGCGGCCTCCCTTGCGCAAATACGAGCAGGCGCGCGTGCTCGGCGGCGGCTCCTCGATCAACGGCCAGATGGCCAATCGCGGCGCACCGACCGATTACGACGAATGGGACGCGCGCGGCGCAGAAGGGTGGACGTGGAACGAGGTGCTGCCCTTCTTCAAGAAGGTCGAGCGCGACCTCGATTTCGACGGTCCCTATCACGGCAAGGACGGCAAGATCCCGGTTCGCCGCATCCCCAGGGAGCACTGGACCAGGCACTCCCAGGCATTCGCCGAGGCCTTCCAGCAGGCCGGCCATCAGTTCCTGCCGGACCAGAACGGCGAGTTCGTCGACGGCTTTTTCCCGGTGACGCACTCCAACCAGGCTGAGCAGCGCGTCTCGGCCGCGATGGGTTATCTCGATCGCGATACCCGCAAGCGCACCAATCTCACGATCTCCACCAACACGCAGGTGCGCGAGCTATTGTTCGAAGGCACGCAATGCGTCGGCGTGAAGGCCGTCGTCGGCGGACGAGAGCAGGAGTTCCGCGGACGCGAGATCATCCTGTCCAGCGGGGCCATCCATTCGCCTGCGCATCTGCTGCGTGCCGGCATCGGGCCGGTCGGCCATCTCAAGGACTTGGGCATTCCGGTGCTGATGGGACTGCCGGGCGTCGGCCAGCGCCTGATGGATCATCCCTCGATCTCGCTGTCCTCCTTCGTTCGCCGCGGTGCGCGCATGAACGAGCACACCAGGCGCCACATGCAGCTGGGCCTGCGCTACTCCTCCGGTCTTGCCGGTGTGCCGAAGGGCGACATGTTCGTCGTCCTGCTCTCCAAGTCGGCCTGGCACGCGGTCGGTGAGCAGATCGGCTCGCTGCTGACCTTCGTCAACAAGACCTATTCGGAGACCGGACAGGTCAAGCTCGCCTCGCGCGATCCCTCCGCGGAGCCGATCGTCGAGTTCAACCTGTTGTCCGACCGGCGCGATCTCGATCGCCTGATGAGCGGCTTTCGCAAGATGGCGGCGATCCAGATGAGCGACGTCGTCAGGAAGGTGACGGACAAGCCGTTTCCGGCCGCCTACACCGACAAGGTGCGCAAGATCGGCGTGGTCAACACAAAGAACAAGATCCTCACCGCGATCGCCGCAGCGCTGATGGACGGGCCGGCGGCGCTGCGCCACTACATGATCGACAATTTCGTGGTCGAAGGCTTCACCTTCGATCAGGTCATGAATGACGACGATGCGCTGGAGGCCTTCGTGCGCAAGGCCACCATCGGCGTCTGGCACGCCTCCTGTTCATGCCGCATGGGCCGTGTGGACGACCCGATGGCGGTGGTCGACAACCAGGGCCGCGTCAAGGGCGTCCAGGGCCTGCGCGTCGTCGACGCCTCGATCTTCCCGGTGGTGCCGTGCGCCAACACCAATTTTCCGGTGTTGATGTCGGCGGAGAAGATCGCGGCTGCGATCATGCAGCCCGGTTGAGTCCATGCGCTTGCGCGGCTTTGGCGCGATAAAGATAACCTAAGTTAAAGGGCGTAAGTAAAAGGCATTTTCTGCCGCCCTTTGGGCCCATTTCGGACAAACCAATATTGGTTTCTCCGCAGCGGGGCAGGACCCTCCAACCAAGAGTCCTGCAATGATCAAGCAAGTTGTTTCTGCGTGCGTCGTCGTTATAGCCATGTCCGCCGCTGCCGAGGCGCGGCCCTATCGCATCCTCCAGGCGCCCGAATGCAACGTCACCATGCCCTGCGATTTCTCGCACTCGCAGGTGCGTCGCGAGCGGGCTCCCGGGGTTTCAATCCGGAGAGCTTCATTGCCGAAGGCTTCATTGCAGGCCTATCGCTCGATGCAAATGACCGTGACCGATGCCGGCAACGCCGCCACGACGATCTCCGGCGAGCGCGTCGTCGGGGGGCGCCCGGCCGGCTGCCCGTCGTCCTTCTGCGGTTGCGGCGCGTCCTTGCGCGTGTTCGGCCGCGTCGTGCCGGAACTGAATCTTGCGTCCAACTGGCTGCGCTTTCCGCGCGCGGCCCCGGCGCCGGGAATGGTCGCGGCGCGCCGCGGCCATGTCTTCGTTCTGGAGCAGCATCTCGGTGGCGACATGTGGATGGCGTACGATGCCAATTCCGGCGGGCGCGCCACGCGAATCCACGCGCGCTCGCTGCGGGGCTACACGGTCGTCAATCCGCGCGGCTGAGACGACGGCGGAGGTGCGCGGCGTTCATCGCAGCCGCAGCACCTTGCCGGGGTTCATGATGTTCTGGGGATCGAGTGCGCGCTTGATGGTGCGCATGATGTCGAGCTCGGTCTTGGAACGGTAGTGGCTGAGCTCGTCCAGCTTGTCGATGCCGATGCCGTGCTCGGCCGAGATCGAGCCGTCCATGGAGGTGATGAGGTCGTTCACCGCCCGCGTGATGGCGGCCTTGTATTGCGTCAGCGTCTGCTGGTCCATGCCCACCGGCGCCATGAACGAGAAGTGCAGATTGCCGTCGCCGATGTGCCCCAAAGGATAGGGCCGGATGGTCGGGAGAATGTCGAGCACGGCCTTGAGCCCGAGATCGATGAACTCTGGAATCCGGGAGATCGCCACCGAGATGTCGTAGCTCAGCCCAGGCCCCTCGGCGCGCGAGGCCTCGGCGACGCTTTCCCTGATGCGCCACATGTTCTGCGATTGCTGTCCGGTCTGGGCGACGACCGCGTCGATCACGCGTCCGGCCTCGAGTTGATCGGCGAGAAACTGCTCCATCTTTTCGGCGATGCCGCCGGTCCCGTCCTGCCGCGCCCGCGCCGACGACCATTCCAGCAGCAGGTACCATGGCGTGTCCGCCTTGAGCGGATCCTGCGTGCCGGGAATGTGGCGAAGCACCATGTCGACGGCGGCGCGGCTCATCAGCTCGCAGGAGCCGACATTGTCCTCGGATGCGCTGTGGGCCTCCGACAGGATCTCCAGCGCCGCGCGCGGATCCCGGATCGCCAGCCACGCCGTGCAGACGTCCTTCGGCGCCGGCCACAGCTTGAGCACGGCCTTGGTGATGATGCCGAGCGTTCCTTCGGCGCCCATGAAGAGGTGCTTGAGGTCGTAGCCCGTATTGTCCTTCTTGAGCGCGCGCAAGCCGTCCCAGACCTCGCCGCTCGGCAGCACGACCTCGAGACCCAGCACGAGATTGCGGGCATTGCCGTAGCGGAGCACCTGCACGCCGCCGGCGTTGGTCGACAGATTGCCGCCGATCATGCACGAGCCCTGGGCGCCGAGGCTGAGGGGCAGGAACCGGTCGTGCCGGCTTGCGGTCTCCTGCAGGGTCTGCAGCACGCAGCCGGCCTCGACCGTCATGGTGTATCCGGTGGCATCGATGTCCAGCACGCGGTTCATGCGGCCAAGCGACAGCACGATGCCGGTGTGCGCGGGCCAGGGCGTGGCGCCGCCCATCAGGCCGGTGTTTCCACCCTGCGGCACGATCGCGATCCCATGCTCGTGGCAGAGCCGGACCACTTGCGCGACTTCCGCGGTGTTGCCGGGGCGAACCACCGCGCCGGCGTTTCCAGCCAGCAATCCGCGCCAATCCGTCACGAACGGCTGCATGCCGTGCGCGTCCTCGATAAGGCCTTTCTCACCCACGATCGCGCGCAGCGAATCGCGCAATGGGACGGTGAGCGGAACGGTTGGAATGATGGGTTCGGACGACGGACCGGCAACCGGCATTTGTTTCCCCTGGCGCATCTTGATGTGCACTGCGCACGCGGCGTGCGTCAGAGCATTGTCCACGTTTGCGCCGTGGAGTCTAACGGCAAAATGTCTCTCACCCGGGGGGGCCAGACGGGCAGGCCTGCGCAGGCGGCATGGGGCCGTCTTCGGATTTCCCGCTTGATTTGCGCCGCACCGGGCGACCGCGGCGTTCCGCCGGCCGGCACGTCACCTTCGGTATTTCTACGGGGCGATGCTTAGGGTTTAGCGCCAATGTCTGCGACCGGATTCAAGCGACATTAATGATGCCTTCTCGATATGAGACATCCCGGTCCGCTTCGGCTGTTCTTTGCGGATTGCCCGTAAGCGTTGATTAAGAGAGCCATCGTCATATCCCGCCTGTGACGGGCGAGCGCAGGCATCGAAACCCGGCGGCCTCGTCCGGCGATTTCAGGGAAAGGACCGCTGCCGCAACGACGGCAGCCAGGATGAACGACATGCTCCGCCGCGCAATGCTCTGTTTCGCGACAGACCGGAAGGCCAACGTCGCCATCATCTTCGCGCTGACGATGGTTCCTATCATCTTTCTCCTGGGCATGACGCTCGACTACACGCTGGCCTTGCGCAAGCGCGAGCAGCTGAACGCAGCCGCCGATGCGGCCGCGATCGCAGCCGTGCGGCCCGCGATGCTGACGCAGACCGACGAGGCCACCATCCGTAACACGGCGGCTGCCGTCTTCGCTGCAAAGGCGAAACTTCCCGGGCTCGCCGCCGTGCCGACGCCGACGGTCACGGTCACGGATGTCGGTCTGTCGCGGACCATCACGGTGTCCTATGCTGCGGAATCGGTCAACAATTTCCCCGGCGTGCTCGGCAAGCAGACCTGGAAGGTGGCGGGGGCAGCGACGGCGCAGGCGTCCAGCGCCCCCAACATGAACTTCTACCTGTTGCTGGACGATTCGCCGTCGATGGCGCTGGCGGCCACCCAGAAAGACATCGACAACATGGTTCTCGCCACGAAGAACCAGCCCACTTACGCGAAGAATTGCGCATTCGCCTGCCACGAGGCGCATCCCAACAACGCAAATCCCAGCACGACGAACAAGGACAATCTCACGGTCGCGCGTGCGAACAACATCACGTTGCGGATCGATCTCGTGACCAACGCCGTCAAGCAATTGATGGTCGGGCCGTGGACCTGTCCGCAGTCGGGCACCACGGGCGGCGTCATGCAGTGCATGTCGGCGATCAACAACACGACCTACAAGGCCGCCATCTACACCTTCGACTACGCCTTGAATACGATCCAGACGCTGACCACCCCGACCACCGCCGGCACGAAGATCGGCAACATTCAGCTCCTGAAGGTCGACCATCAGAACTGCCCCGTTCTCGACAGCAAGGGCGCCTGCATCTACACGACCGACTACGGCACCGACATCTCGAAGGGGCTGACGGACCTCAATGCCGTCATGCCCAATCCCGGCGACGGTACCGCGAACGGTACGCCGCAGGAAGTGGTCTTCCTTGTCACCGACGGCGTCGAGGACAAGCTGATTCCGAAGACGGGGGGCAGCTGCGATCCCAGTGCCACCTATCCGCTTCCGCAGGCCAACACCTCGACTTTGCGATGCCAGCAGCCGCTCAACACCGCCGTATGCGATACCATCAAGAGTCGGAACATCCGTATCGCGGTCCTCTACACCGAGTATCTGCAACTGCCGAGCGACGGCTGGTACAACGGCCGTATCGCGCAGTTCAACAACCCGACCTCGTCGACGGGCACGATCGCACAACGGTTGAAATCCTGCGCGTCGCCGGGCCTGTACGCAAACGTTCAGAATGGCGGCGACATCAGCAAGGCGCTGACGGACCTGTTCATCAAGGTTGCGTCCAGCACGGCCAGCCTCGTGCAGTAGGAAGAGGCCATGTCCGGATCCCCCGCCACAATGAGGAGACGCCGCGATCGCTGCGCCGGTTTCGCGCGGGATAGCCGGGGCGCTACGGCGGTCGAGTTCGCGCTCGTCGCCGCGCCGTTCCTCGCCCTCGTCATCGCGCTGATCCAGACCTTCCTGGTCTTCTTCGCCCAGCAGACGCTCGAATCCATCGTGCGGCAGTCGGCGCGCCTGGTCATGACCGGGCAGGTCCAGTCCGCGAACATGACCCAGGCCGTCTTCAAGCAGAAGGTCTGCGACCAGATCCTGATCCTGTTCAACTGCAGCGGCATGATGGTCGACATGCAAGTCGCGACCTCGTGGACCTCCGCGAACACGGCGATGCCGACCCTGACCTACGACGGTTCGGGCAAGGTCTCCAACGTCTGGCAATACAACCCAGGCCAGCCCGGCGATATCGTCGTGCTCCGCATCATGTACGAGTGGCCGGTCGTCCTCGGTCCGCTCGGTTTCAACCTGTCGAACCTTAGCAACGGCAACCGGCTGATCATGTCGTCCGCCGCGTTCCAGAACGAGCCATGAGCCACCTGATGATCTCCGCCCTGTCGTCCCGCGCCCGTCACCTGTTGACCGATGTCCGCGCCGTTGCAGCGACCGAGTTCGCCATCGTGACGCCGTTCATGCTGTTGCTCTACATCGGCGGCGTCGAGCTCGGCACCGCGCTCTCCATGAACGTCAAGGTCAGCGCGACCGCCCACAGTGTTGCCGACATGATCACGCAGAACACGTCCGTTAGCCCGAGCCAAATGGACGGTATCCTCGCGGCTGCGACCGCCATCATGGCGCCGTATCCCATCAAGAATGGCAGCACCTCCTTGATGACGATTACCGTCTCGGAAGTCTCGACCGACAGCAGCGGCAACGCAACGGTACAATGGAGCAAGTCGACCAGCGCGTCGGGCGCGAGAACGCCGGGGACCGCCATGACCTTGTCGTCCTTTACCGCACCGGGCGGCACCACCAACGCCAACATCTCGCTCATCCTGAGCGAAGTGTCCTACGACTACACGCCCAATCTCGGCTTCACCATCGCGGGCACCGTCAAGCTGTCCGACAGCTATTACCTGTTTCCGCGCTGCTCGACCAACGGCCCCGGCGGCTCCTCCAGCCCGCCTTATTACGACGTGAAGTATTCCACGACTTATCCGACATCGACCACCTGCACCTGCGTCCAGCATTTGCAGCAGAAGACCTGCTAGTCCCGCGCGAGCGGGCAGGGCTATCGTATTTCGGAGCGGGTTTTGGCTTGCGACCGTCCGTCGAGACGCTTGCCGCTGGTAGGCCTTCGGTATGAAGACCGCGTGCGCGGCACAGGCTTCGACGAACCCGGATACTGCCCCACCTGATCCTGGGCAGACCGCCACCGGAGCGCGGGGCTGGTCTACAGCCACCCGCATTGCCTTACGACATCGAAGCGGGCATTGATTGCGAGGAACGACGCCCCGACGCGCTCGACGCATTCACCCCGTGGATTTCTTGCAATGACCGGGCCCAAGGACAAAGAAGGCGAGGGGAGTCCCATAGAAGAGCCCAAGGATATTCAGGCCATGACCCAGGCACCTGCCATTAGCCGCTTCCCTGTCCCTGATCTCGCCGACATGCCGGACGACATTCGGGCCCGTATCCTGGCCGTCCAGGAGAAGTCCGGCTTCATTCCGAACGTCTTTCTGGTGCTCGCGCACCGGCCGGACGAGTTTCGCGCGTTCTTCGCCTACCACGACGCGCTCATGGACAAGCCGGGCAACCTCACCAAGGCCGAGCGGGAAATGATCGTGGTTGCGACCAGCAACCTCAATCAATGCCAATATTGCGTCATCGCGCATGGCGCGATCCTGCGCATCCGCGCCAAGGATCCCTTGATCGCCGATCAGGTCGCGGTCAATTACCGCAAGGCGGACATTACAGATCGGCAGAAGGCGATGCTCGACTTCGCCGTCCGCGTCTCGACCGAGGCCTACAAGGTTTCCGAATCCGATTTCGCCACGCTGAAATCGCACGGGTTCACGGAAGAGGACGTCTGGGACATTGCCGCGATCACGGCCTTCTTCGGCCTCTCCAACCGGCTTGCCAACGTCACCAGCATGCGTCCGAACGCGGAGTTCTACGGCATGGGACGCGGCTGACCGGGTCCGCACGTGCACGATCGGGGGCCGCGCGGCTCAGGTGCCGCGGGCGAAGCCGGAAGTCGATCCTGTTCGATCGGCCTCCTGGGAAGCGAAGGGAGAGGTGGAGAGATGACGGATTTCGTAACGCCGCAGCAGATGGCTGAGATGATACCTTCCGGGTGCAAGCTCGGCCTGGCACCGGACGACTACGCCGCGGCTCCGGGATTGGTTCGCTTGCTGATCGAGCGCGGCATCCGCGATCTGCACGTGGTCTGTGCGCCGATCGGCGGCATGCAGGTCGACATGCTCATCGGCGCCGGTGCCGTGGCGACGCTGGAGACGAGCGCCGTCAGTCTCGGCGAAGCGGGCGGCGCGCCGTGTTTCAGCCGGGCCGTCCGCGACGGATCGATCCGTCTCCGCGACGCGACCTGTCCCGCGGTGTTCGCAGGCCTGACGGCCGCCGAGAAGGGCGTTCCGTTCATGCCGATCCGCGGCATCATCGGCAGTGACGTCCTGAAGAAACGGGACGATTGGAAGCTGATGTCCAATCCGTTCGACGACGGCGAGAAGATCGTCGCGGTCTCGGCGATCCGGCCCGACATCGCCTTGTTTCATGCGCCCGAAGCGGATCGGTTCGGCAACGTCCGGCTGGGGCGCCGGCGCGAAGTGATGTTGCTGGCGCACGCCTCGAAGCAGGCCTTCGTGACCGTCGAGCGCATTTCCGAGGTCTCGCTGCTCGAGGACGAGAAGATGGCCGCCGGCGTCCTGCCGGCGATCTACGTCAGCGCGGTGGCAGAGCTGAAGAACGGCGGTTGGCCCACCGGGCTCTACGCCGAATATCCCAGGGACGGGCAGGAGGTCGAGAAGTACGCGCGCGCGGCGCGCTCGCCGGAAGGCTTCCAGGCCTACATCCGGGGTTCGAGGAGCGCGGCATGAGCGAGCCGTGCACCAGCCGCGAGTTGATGATCTACACGATCTCGCGGCTACTGAAAGGCGTGCGGCATGTTGCGGTCGGTCAATCCTCGCCGATGCCAGCGGCGGGAGCCATGCTGCTGCGTGCGCTCAACGAGCGTGACGGACTGGAGCGCCTGCAGGTCTCGATCCTCGGCTCGGTCAAGCACAATTCGTTCACCGGCGGTGCCGAGGAGCTGTTCGATTGCGCCGCGCAGGGACGCTTGGATGCCTTCTTTCTCGGCGGCGGCCAGATCGACGGCCAGGGCAACGTCAATCTCGTCGGCACCGGCGACTATCCGAACAATCCGGTCAGGTGGCCCGGCTCGTTCGGCTCCGCCTACCTCTATTTCCTCGTTCCGCGGGTCATCCTGTTCCGGGAAGAGCACAGCCTGCGCTCCCTGGTGGAGCGCGTCGACTTCGTGTCTGCGCCTGGCGTCACCGACGAGACGGTCTATCGGCGCGGCGGCCCGCACGCGCTGCTGACCAACGCGGCGTTGTTTTCCTTCGAGCGCGAGGCGGGACGCTTTCGCCTCGAGAGCACCCATCCGGGATATGATTGGCGCGACATTCGCGGCACCACGGGCTTCGCGTACGACAACGAGCAATGCGAGGTCACGACGCCGTCGCCGGACGAGGCGACACTCGCCTTGATCCGGGGCCGGATCCGCGAGGAGCTGCGCGAGTGCTATCCGCAGTTCGCAGGGGCTATGCCGGGGCCGGGGTAGAGAAGGATGGCTCGTTGCGGCGGCCAGCGCGCACGCCTCCTCCTTCGAGACGACCGCTTCGCGGTCCCTCAGGATGAGGCTAAGCGGCATAGCTGCTTGTTGGAGCCACAGCCACACACTCCGCCCTCATCCTGAGGGCCCGCCGGAGGCGGGCGTCTCGAAGGATGCGCCGCAGAGCCGGGACACCTCAGCGCTGTCCGTCTCCCGGTGCACGCCGCACCGGGGAAACATACTTGCGCCGCCTTACGCCATCGCCGCTTGCGGCTTCGGTTGCCGCGACAGCGCCAGCACGATCAGGGCGGCGAACACGCAGAGAGCGCCGGCGATGAAGAACGCGGGCAGGTAGCTCTGATAGACCGTTCGCGAGAAGCCTGCCCCGAACGCCGCAGCGCCGGCGCCGAGCTGATGGCCGGCGAAGATCCAGCCGAACACTAGGTTGGCGCGCTCGGGGCCGAACTTCTGCGCGGTGAGCCGCACCGTGGGCGGCACCGTCGCGATCCAGTCGAGCCCGTAGAACAGCGCGAACAGCGAGAGGCCGTAGAACGAGAAATCGCTGAAGGGCAGGAAGATCAGCGAGAGCCCGCGCAGGCCGTAATACCAGAACAGCAGATGGCGGTTGTCGTAGCGGTCCGACAGCCAGCCCGACATGATGGTGCCGAAGAAGTCGAAGATGCCCATCGCGGCGAGCAGGCTGGCGGCCTGCACCTGCGGGATGCCGAAATCGAGGCACATCGGGATCAGGTGCACCTGGACCAGGCCGTTGGTCGAGGCGCCGCAGACGAAGAAGGTCGCAAACAGGATCCAGAACGCCGTCGACTTCGAGGCGTCGGCCAGCGTGCCGAGCGCCACCGCCGTGATCGAGCCGTGGCTGACGGGCGGCGCGGGCAGGGGTTCGGTGCCTTCGTCGCCGAACGGGCGCTGGCCGACATCGCTCGGCCGGTCGCGCATTGCGAGCAGGACGGCCAGTGCGGAAACGCCGAGCATGATGCAGACGAAGCCGAGCGCGAGCCGCCAGCCGTAGCGTTCGGTGAGGCTCGCGAGCAGCGGCAGGAACACGAGCTGGCCGGTGGCGACGCTCGCGGTCATGATGCCGACCACGAGGCCGCGTCTTGCCGCGAACCAGCGCGTCGCGATCGTCGCGCCCAGCACCAAGGCGGTCATGCCGGTGCCGATCCCGATCACGACGCCCCAGAGCGCGATGAGCTGCCAGACCTCGGTCATGCCGAGCGAGGCGACGAGGGCCGAGACGACGATCAGCTGCGCAACCAGCGTGACGTTGCGCAGGCCATAGCGGTTGAGCAGGGCGGCCGCGAACGGCGCCATCAGTCCGAACAGGATGAAGCGGATCGACAGCGCCGAGGAGATTTCCGCCGTGCTCCAGCCGAACTCCTTCTGCAGCGGAACGATGAACACGCCGGGCGCGCCGACCGTGCCGGCGCTGATCAGCGCGGCAAGGAAGGTGACGCCGACCATTACCCAGCCGTAATGGATGTTGCGGCGGGACAGTGCTGCCGCGAGCCAGTTCGAGATCATCGGGCCTCAATCATGGTTGTCGAGCCCATGGGGACCCGCATCATCGTTGCAATCTGGCACAGGCGAGGAAAGTCTGAAATGCCAGACTTCCCTCAATTTCAGACATCGAGGTCAGCGGGCCGGCCGCTCGACGGCGATGGCCGTGGCTTCGCCGCCGCCGATGCACAGCGCGGCGACGCCGCGCCTAAGGTTCTGCGCCTCCAGCGCATGCAGCAGCGTCACGATCAACCGCGCACCGGTGGCGCCGATGGGGTGGCCGAGCGCGCAGGCGCCGCCGTTGACGTTCAGCTTGTCGCGGGGAATGCCGAGATCGCGCTGCGCCGCCATCGCGACCACGGCGAAGGCCTCGTTGATCTCGAACAGGTCGACATCGGAGGCAGCCCAGCCGACCTTGTCCAGCAGCTTGCGGATCGCCGGGATCGGCGCCGTGGTGAACCATTGCGGCTCCTGGCTGTGGGTGGCGTGGCCCCTGATCTCGGCGAGAACCGGCAAGCCGTTCCGATCGGCAAGCGAGCGTTTCGTCAGCACCAGCGCCGCGGCACCGTCGGCATTGGCGGAGGAGGCCGCCGGCGTGATGGTGCCGTTGGCGCGGAATGCAGGCTTGAGGCCCGGAATCTTGCCGGGGTCGACCTTCAACGGATGCTCGTCATTGGCGACGATGCGGGGACCAGCCTTCTCGCTCAGCGTGATCGGCGCGATCTCGGCCTTGAACGCGCCGCCCTCGACCGCCTTGCGGGCGCGGGTGAGCGTCTCCATGGCGTAGGCGTCCTGATCCTTGCGGGTGAACTGGTAGGTCTCCGCGGTGGCCTCGCCGAAATCGCCCATGGAACGGCCGGTCTCGTAGGCATCCTCCAGGCCGTCCATCATCATGTGATCGATGATGCGGTCATGGCCGACGCGATAGCCGCCGCGCGCCTTTGCGAGGAGATATGGCGCGTTGCTCATGCTCTCCATGCCGCCGGAGACGACGATGTCGGCCGAGCCGGCGCGGATGATGTCGTGCGCCAGCATGGTCGCCTTCATGCCGGAGCCGCAGACCTTGTTGACGGTGGTGGCACCGGTGGCATCGGGCAAACCGGCGCTGCGGGCTGCCTGCCGCGCCGGCGCCTGGCCTTGTCCCGCCGGCAGCACGCAGCCCATGAAGACCTCGTCGACCTTCTCCGGCGCGAGCCTGGCGCGCTCCAGCGCCGCCCCGATCACGTGCGAGCCGAGCTTGTGTGCGGCAAGCGGCGATAATTCGCCCATGAAGCGGCCGAGCGGGGTACGGGCGGCGGAGACGATGACGACGGGATCGGCGGCTTCGGCCATGACGGAACTCCCTGGCGATGGCGTGTAAGATTATGGTCATCATATGATGCGGCGCAAAAAATGCAACCGCGGCCGGGATGAGAAAATGTCGTGATGAGGATGAGATTTGGTCGTTCGAGTAAGGGAATGCTTCTTCACGGCACGCTGTCATCACTCGCGAAGGCGGGTGATCCAGTATTCCAGAGGCGGTGCGGCTAGAACCGAGAAGCCGCGGCGTACTGGATGCCCCGCCCCCCGTGCGCAATTGCGCACTCGGCGGGGCATGACACCGTCTTTGGTGCGCCTACCGCTTTCGGTTGACAAAGGCGCCCATCAGCCGCGTCGGCTCGTCGGTCAGGAACGACTGCCCGAACACCTTCACGCTCAGGTTCACTGATTCCGTCAGCGGCAGCTCCTCCCATTGCCGCAGCAGCGCCTTCTGCGACCGCAGCGCCTCCGGGCCGCATTCAAGCAATGCCTTCACGAGGTGCTCGAGCTCGGCATCGAGCCCGCCCTCCGGCGCGACCTTGTCGACGAGGCCCCAGGCCAGCGCTGTGGCTGCGTCGATATTCTCCGCCGTCATCACCAGCCAGCGCGCGCGAGCCCAGCCGATCAGGCGCGGCAGCAGGGCCGCATGGATCACCGAGGGGATGCCGACACGCACCTCCGGCATGCCGAAATGCGCGTCATGCGCCGCGATCCGGAAGTCGCAGGCCGCCGCCACTTCCAGTCCGCCGCCGAGGCACCAGCCGGGCATCCGCGCGATGACCGGGGCGGGAAAGGCGCGTACGGCCTCGCAGAGATCGCGCAGGCGGCTGATGAAGGCCTCGGCCGACGCCTGGTCGAGTTTTGCCATCTCCTTGATGTCGGCGCCGCCGATCATGCTCCTCTCGCTCTGCCCGCGCAGCACCACGACGCGGATGCTGCGGTCGGAGCCGAGCTGCTGCAAGCCCTCGCGCACGGCGTCGGTCACCGGCGAGCCGAGAATGTTGAGCGGGCCGGCGTTGCAGATCGCGACATGGACGACGCCGCGCGCATCGCGCGTTACGCCGCAATGGTGGTTGAGCATTTCCATCGTGGGATTCCGGTCGGCTTTGGTGGCGCGCACAAGGCGCAGCGGTCGGTGTCACTTCCGGGCCGAAATCCCCGGCTTGTCAAGTCGCCAGTTGCCAGCGCGAAGTCCGCGAAGTAGTATGACGTTCATCATTCAAAGAGGCGTCCATGACCCCTAGCGATCAACTCGACCTGTTTTCGCCGGCGCAGCGGCGTGAGCGTGTGGTAGACTGGCAGGTGCCTGCGCCGGTGGCGAGAGCGGCCATGGCGCTGTCCGGCATGGATGCCATGCTTGGCATTCGCGACGGCCGGCTGCCGCCGCCGCCTTTCGCGAAGCTGATCGGCTTCACCATGGCCGTGGTCGAGCCAGGTCGGATCGTCATGGAACTGGAGCCGCGCGAGGATCTCGAGAACACCATCGGCCTCATCCACGGCGCGACCGCCGCGGCGCTGCTCGATACCGCCATGGGCTGTGCGATTTCGACCCGGCTCGAGGCCGGCCAGAGCTCGGTGACCCTGGATTTGAAGCTGGCGTTCCTGCGTCCGCTCTCGGTCCGTTCCGGGCTGATCTCGGCCGAAGGCAAGGTGATCAAGCTGGGGCGGCAGACCAGCTACACCGAAGGCTTCGTCCGCGACGGCAAGGGCGCCCTCGCGGTGCATGCAACTGCAACCTTTTCCATGATCGGCAGCAACTTAACATGAATTAATGCAGCCATTTCGGCCTCCGCGTGTTATGAAATGATTTCCGACATTCAATGAGACCCGCATGCGCTATTCCCGGGAACACAAGCAGGAAACCCACGACCGCATCGTCAGGAAGGCTTCCGTGCGGCTGCGCGAGAAGGGCGCCCACGGCATCGGCGTCGCCGACCTGATGAAGGAGGCCGGCCTGACCCATGGCGGCTTCTACGCGCATTTCGATTCCCGCGAGGCGCTGGTGATCGAGGCGTTCGGTTATGCGATGGACCGCTCGATGGAACACTGGCGCAAGATCACCGACGAGGTGTCGCCGGAGAAGCGGCTGGCGCTGATCGCGGAGGCCTATCTCTCGGCGCTGCATCGCGACAATCCCGGCCATGGCTGCTCGATTCCCGCCCTCGGTGCCGAGATCGCCCGCGAGAGCCCGAAGGCGCGCAAGGCCTTTGCCGGCAAGCTCGACGAGATGATCGAGCTGTTGGCGGACTACATCCCGAACCTGCCGCGCAAGGCCGCACGCAAGCAGGCGATCGCGACGCTGGCGACGATGGCCGGCACCATGCTGCTCGCGCGTATCGCGGGGTCGAGCGAACTGTCCGACGAGGTGTTGAAGGCCGGCCGGGACGTCGCGCTGGAGGGCGCGAAGCGTGAGCCGACGAAGCCCGCAACGGTCAGGAAGACGAAGAACTAGGCGAGGTGCCGTAGGACCTCCTACCCGTGGTCAAGGGGAGATCGCCCTTGAGCGATATGGTAGCGCCGTGCTCGATGCAGTCCAGGACGCGTTGCGCCGGCGTTGCCGGTGCCTTCGGCATCCTGGACAGCATCTGGGGGCGCGGTTCCTACGTCGGTGCTCAAGGCACAGGTGGGCAAGGCTGCTCCCGGCGGATCGGCCCGCACGGCCAGTCTACTCCAAAAGGCCGTCTCGAACCTCTCAAGGGTACAGGGTGGGCAAAGGCGCACAGCGCCGTGCCCACGATCTCTCTCCATGGTCGGCGTTAACGTGGGCACGCTTCGCTTTGCCCACCCTACGCGATCGTGCTACCGCCCCGCGAATAGCGCCCGCTCGCGCTCGACGATCTCGCCGATGTAATCCGCAACCGCGCGGATGCGCGCCAGATCCTTGCTGTCGGCGTGCATCAGCATCCAGAACGTGCGCGTGATCGAGATCTCATCGGGCAGCACCGGAACCAGTTGCGGATAGTCGGTCGCCATGAAGTGGGGCAGCACCGCGATGCCGAAACCGGAGAGCGTGGCATTGAGCTGCGCGATCAGATTGGCGCTGCGGAAGCGCGCGGATATCCGCGGCGACACCTGCGGCAGATAATCGAGCTCCGGCGTGAACAGGAGCTCCTCGATGTAGCCGACGAAGCGGTGCTGCGGCAGCACCTCGCGCGAGGTGATCTTTGGAAAGCGGTCGAGATAGGCGGGCGCGGCATAGAGGCCGAGGCGGTAGTCGAGCAACTTGCGGCCGACGATGCGGCCTTCCTTCGGCATGGTCAGACTGATGGCGATATCCGCCTCGCGCTTGGAGAGGCTGAATAGCCGCGCGGTCGCCACCAATTGCAGGTCGAGATCGGGATAACGGTCGGCGAACGGCGTCAGCCGCGGCGCCAGGAAGGCGGTGCCGAAGCCGTCGGGTGCCCCGATCCGCACCGTGCCGGTCAGCCGCGCCACCGAGCCGCCGACCTGCTCCTGGTTGGCGACGATGGTGGATTCCATGGCTTCGGCGCTGTCGGCGACGCGCTGGCCGGCCTCGGTGAGGAGATAGCCGGTCTTGCGCCGGTCGAACAGCTTGGCCGACAAGTGCCTTTCCAGCCGGTCGACCCGGCGGATCACCGTGGCATGGTCGACGCCCAGCTGTTTGGCCGCAGCCGAGACCGATCCGCCTCGCACGATGGCCAGCACGAAGCGAAAGTCGTCCCAGTCGATAGCGCCTTGATCCAGCATTTTCGCACATCTATGGTGCATTATCTCAGACTTGAATCCTATAAAATGCAGGTCAATAGGATTTGTCAAAGCGCTCAGGCTCGGACCTCAGGAGATCATTCCATGCGTTCAATCGGACATTTCATCGGTGGCAAGGAGGTCAAGGGCACCTCTGGCCGCACCGCCGACGTTTTCGAGCCGATGACCGGTGACGTTCAGGCCAAGGTGGCGCTGGCGTCCAAGGCCGAGGTCCGCGCCGCCGTCGAGAACGCGCGCGCCGCGCAGCCCGAATGGGCCGCCACCAACCCGCAGCGCCGCGCCCGCGTCATGATGAAGTTCCTCGAGCTGGTGCAGCGCGACTACGACAAGCTCGCCGAGCTGCTGGCCCGCGAGCACGGCAAGACCGTGCCGGACGCCAAGGGCGACATCCAGCGTGGCCTCGAGGTCGCGGAGTTCGCCTGCGGCATCCCGCATCTGATGAAGGGCGAATACACGGAAGGAGCGGGTCCCGGCATCGACATCTACTCGATGCGCCAGCCGCTCGGCGTCGTCGCCGGCATCACCCCGTTCAACTTCCCGGCGATGATCCCGATGTGGAAGTTCGCGCCGGCGATCGCCTGCGGCAACGCCTTCATCCTCAAGCCGTCGGAGCGCGATCCCGGCGTGCCGATGCTGCTCGCTGAGCTCATGATGGAAGCGGGCCTGCCGGCCGGCATCCTCAACGTCGTCAACGGCGACAAGGACGCCGTCGACGCCATCCTCGACGATCCCGACATCAAGGCCATCGGCTTCGTCGGCTCCACCCCGATCGCGCAGTACATCTATGAGCGCGCCGCGCAGACCGGCAAGCGCTGCCAGTGCTTCGGCGGCGCCAAGAACCATGCCATCATCATGCCCGACGCCGACATGGACCAGGCCGTCGACGCCCTGATCGGCGCCGGCTACGGCTCGGCCGGCGAGCGCTGCATGGCCGTCTCGGTCGCGGTCCCCGTCGGCAAGTCCACTGCCGATCGGCTGATGGAAAAGCTGATCCCGCGCGTCGAGAGCCTCAAGATCGGCACCTCGATCGATCCTTCCGCCGATTACGGTCCGCTGGTCACGCGCGAGGCGGTCGAGAAGGTCAAGAGCTACATCGACATCGGCATCAAGGAAGGCGCGACGCTCGCGGTCGACGGCCGCGGCTTCAAGATGCAGGGCTACGAGAAGGGCTTCTATCTTGGCGGATCGCTGTTCGACAACGTCACCAAGGACATGCGGATCTACAAGGAAGAGATTTTCGGCCCGGTGCTCTCGGTGGTGCGCGCGCACGATTACAAGGAAGCGCTGGCGCTGCCGTCGGAGCACGACTACGGCAACGGCGTCGCCATCTTCACCCGCGACGGCGATGCCGCGCGCGACTTCGCGGCCAAGGTGAACGTCGGCATGGTCGGCATCAACGTGCCGATCCCGGTTCCGATCGCCTATTACACCTTCGGCGGCTGGAAGAAGTCGGGCTTCGGCGATCTCAATCAGCACGGTCCAGACTCGGTCCGCTTCTACACCAAGACCAAGACGGTGACCTCACGCTGGCCGTCCGGCGTCAAGGAAGGTGCGGAATTCTCGATCCCGCTGATGAAGTAACGCGGCCCGCGTGAACTGCAGCGGCGTCGGGACAACACCTCTCCTTTCGGGAGAGGTCGCGCCGAAGGCGCGGGTGAGGGGCTACGTTCTCTCGTTGGAGCAGCACCCCCTCCCCCGATTTGCTGCGCAAATCGACCTCTCCCCTCCGGGGAGAGGTAACCCTATCCCGGCGGGGGCTTTGAGATGCAGTTCGCTCTGAACGAGGATCAGATCGCGGTTCGCGACATGGCACGCTCGTTTGCGGCGGAAAAGATCGCGCCGCATGCGTTGCGCTGGGACGAGGAGAAGCATTTCCCCGTCGACGTGATGCGCGAGGCAGCCACGCTCGGCATGGGCGGCATCTACATTCGCGACGATGTCGGGGGATCCGCGATGACGCGGTTCGACGCGGCGCTGATCTTCGAGGCGCTGGCGACCGGCTGCCCGACCACCTCGGCCTTCATCTCCATCCACAACATGGCGTCCTGGATGATCGACGCTCACGGCAGCGACACCCAGCGCCACCAATGGCTGCCAAAGCTCTGCACCATGGATCTGATCGCCAGCTACTGCCTGACCGAGCCGGGCGCCGGCTCGGACGCAGCGGCGCTGCGCACCCGCGCGGTGCGCGACGGCGACCATTACGTCCTCAATGGCCAGAAGCAGTTCATCTCCGGCGCCGGCGGCACCGATCTGCTGGTGGCGATGGTGCGGACCGGCGGTGATGGTCCCGGCGGCATCTCGACCCTCGTCATCGACGGCAAGACGCCGGGCGTCTCCTTCGGCGCCAACGAGCGCAAGATGGGCTGGAACGCGCAGCCGACCCGTGCGGTGATGTTCGAGAATGCCCGCGTGCCGGTCGCCAATCGGCTGAGCGAAGAGGGCGTCGGCTTCAAGATTGCGATGGCCGGCCTCGACGGCGGCCGCCTCAACATCACGGCGTGCTCGCTTGGCGGCGCGCAGACCGCGCTCGACAAGGCGCGCGCCTACATGAAGGAACGCAAGGCGTTCGGCAAGCGGCTCGACGAATTCCAGGCGCTGCAATTCCGCCTTGCCGACATGGCGATCGAGCTCGAGGCCGCACGCACCTTCCTGTGGCGCGCTGCGGCCGCGCTCGACCGTAAAGACTCCGATGCCACCATGCTGTGCGCGATGGCCAAGCGGTTCGGCACCGATGTCGGCTTCGAGGTCGCCAACCATGCGCTGCAGCTTCACGGCGGCTACGGTTACCTCAGCGAGTACGGCATCGAGAAGATCGTGCGCGATCTGCGCGTGCACCAGATCCTCGAAGGCACCAACGAAATCATGCGGCTCATCGTGGCGCGCAAACTGATCGAGGGCGCGCGATGAGCGGGGTGGAAGAGGGCGATCTCATCGCCCGCGTCGAGGGGGCGGCCGGCATCATCAGGCTCAATCGTCCGAAGGCGATCAATGCCGTGACGCTGGAGATGTTTCGCGACATCGAGAAGGCGCTCGATCGCTTCGAGGCCGATCCTGAAGTCGCCGTGATCGTGCTGGAAGGTGCCGGCGAGCGCGGGCTCTGCGCCGGCGGGGACATCCGCGCGCTCTGGGAAAGCTCGAAGGTGAACGGCGACCTCGGCAAGATCCTGTGGCGCGAGGAATACATCCTCAACGCCCGGATCAAGAAATTTCCGAAACCGTATGTCGCCTTCATGGACGGCATCGTGATGGGCGGCGGCGTCGGTCTGTCCGCCCATGCCAGCCATCGCGTCGTCACCGATCGTACCAAGCTCGCCATGCCCGAAGTCGGTCTCGGCTTCTTCCCCGATGTCGGCGGCACCTATCTGCTCGCGCATTCGCCGGGCGAGATCGGCACCTATTTCGGGCTGACCGGCCAGACCATGAATGGGCCGGATGCGATCCATGCCAAGTTCGCCGATTGGGTCGTGCCGGCGGTGAAGTTGCCCGAGCTGCGCGAGGCCCTGACGAAGCTACGTTCGGGTGCGACCGCGGCCGATGTGAGCAAGCTCATCACCGGCTTCGCCACCGGCGAGATCGCCGGGCCGGTCGCCGCCAAGGAGCCGGTCATTGATGCCTTGTTCGGCTTCGACCGCATGGAAGACATCCTCGCGGCGCTCGAGCGCGACGGCTCTGAGTTTGCGCAGGCGACGCTGAAGACGCTCAACGAGAAATCGCCGCGCGGCATGGTGGTGACGCTGAAGCTCTTGCGCCTCGCGCGCCAATCGTCGAGCCTGGAAGAGTGCCTGGTGCGAGAGTACCGCGCCGCGCTCGAAGTCTTCCGCAGCGACGATTTCCGTGAGGGCGTCCGCGCCGCCGTGATCGACAAGGACCGCAACCCGACCTGGTCGCCGTCGCGGATCGAGGATGTGACGCCACAGATGCTGGCGCCGTATCTCGCCGAGATCGGCGCCGACGAGTTGAGGTTCAACTAGTGTGCGAATTACCGAATCGATGCGGCAGGAATTCGGACCACCTCTCCCGTAGGGAGAGGTCGGATCGCATCGAAGATGCGATCCGGGTGAGGGGATCAGGTCTCTCAGACGCTGCGGCCCCTCACCCGGATTGCTCCGCCATCCGACCTCTCCCCGCTGGGGAGAGGTAACCCCAAGCTGCCACCAGTGCTGAATTTGAAATAGATCAGCGTCTCAAGCGGGAGGAAACGACAATGGCCACGATCGCATTCATTGGTCTGGGCAACATGGGCGGCCCGATGGCGGCTAACCTCGTCAAGGCCGGCCACAAGGTGGTGGCGTTCGACCTCGTGGAGGCCTCCCGCAATCAGGCCAAGGCCGATGGCGCCGGCATTGCCGACAGTGCATCCGCTGCGGTGAAAGGCGCCGATGTCGTCGTCACCATGCTTCCCGCGGGCAAGCACGTGCTCGGCGTCTGGAGCGAGGTCGTGCCGGCAATGACCAAGGGCGCGCTGATCATCGACAGCTCCACCATCGACGTCGAGAGCGCGAGGGCCGCGCATGTGCTGGCGGCGAAGCACGGCGTGCTTTCGGTCGATGCGCCGGTCTCCGGCGGCACCGGCGGCGCCAAGGGCGCGACGCTCACTTTCATGTGCGGCGGCGAGGAGAAGGCCTTTGCCGCGGCCAAGCCGGTGCTGGAGAACATGGGCAAGAAGATCGTGCATTGCGGCGGCGCCGGCGCCGGCCAGGCGGCAAAAATCTGCAACAACATGATCCTCGGCATCTCCATGATCGCGGTCAGCGAGGCCTTTGCACTCGGTGAGAAGCTCGGCCTTTCGCATCAGGCGCTGTTCGACGTCGCCTCGACCTCCTCGGGCCAGTGCTGGTCGCTGACGACCTATTGCCCGGTGCCGGGCCCGGTGCCGACCTCGCCCGCCAACAACGACTACAAGCCGGGCTTCGCTTCGGCGCTGATGGTGAAGGATCTGACGCTGGCGCAGGATGCCGCCAAGGCTGCCGGCGCAGCCACGCCGCTCGGCAAGCATGCGCAGGAGATCTATCAGTCTTTCGACGCAGCCGGCCAGGGTGGGGTGGATTTTTCCGGAATTATCAAGCACGTTAGGAGTCTGGCCGGGAAAGCTTGATGACGACATTCCAGGAAGCGCGCGCGTTCCTTCTGCAACATCGCACGGATTACGAGACGGCGGTCAAAGACTTCCGTTGGCCGGATCCGGTCCCCTTCAACTGGGCGCTCGACTGGTTCGACGCCGAGCTGGCAACCAATGCGGAGAGCAGGGATCGCCCCGCGCTCTGGATCGTCGATGCCGCACAGGATCGCCAGACAAAGCTGTCCTTCGCAGCGCTCTCCAAGCGCTCCAACCAGGTCGCAAATTTTCTCCGCGCGCAAGGCTTGCAGCGCGGCGATCATCTGCTCTTGCTGCTCGGCAATGTGGTTCCGCTGTGGGAAACCATGCTGGCGGCGATGAAGCTCGGCGTCGTCGTGATTCCCGCGACCACGCTGCTCACGGCGGACGAGCTGCGCGACCGGCTCGATCGCGGCAAGGCCAAGGCAGTGGTTGCCGCCGAGGATCAGGTCGCGAAGTTTGCGAGCCTTGGTGCGGACAACATCGCTCGCATCGCGGTCGGCGCGGCCGCCGACGGTTGGCTGTCATACGATGACGCGGCAAAGGCTTCCGAAAGTTTTGCTGCCGACGGTGTAACCAACGCCGACGACCCGATGCTGCTCTATTTCACCTCAGGCACGACGGCGAAGCCGAAACTCGTCCGGCACAGCCAGCGCAGCTATCCGGTCGGCCATCTCTCGACCATGTACTGGATTGGGCTGAAGCCCGGCGACGTCCATCTCAACATTTCCTCGCCCGGCTGGGCCAAGCACGCCTGGAGCTGCTTCTTCGCGCCGTGGAACGCGGGCGCGACCGTGTTCGTGGTCAACCAGCCGCGCTTCGATGCGAAAGGCCTGCTCGCCACCATCGGCCGCTGCGGCGTCACCACGCTGTGCGCGCCGCCGACGGTGTGGCGGCTGTTCATCCAGGAGAACCTCGCCTCGTTCAAGGTGGCGTTGCGCGAGGTCTGCGGCGCCGGCGAGCCGCTCAATCCTGAAGTGATCGACCAGGTACGGGCTGCCTGGGGCCTCACCATCCGCGACGGCTACGGCCAGACCGAAACTACGGCGCTCGCCGGCAACTCGCCGGGCCAGAAGATCAAGATCGGCTCGATGGGCCGGCCGCTGCCGGGCTATCGCGTGCAGATCAGCGACGCTGACGGTCACCCGGCCAGGGAAGGCGAGGTCACGCTGGTGCTCGGCGCCGATCGCCCCGCCGGCCTGATGCAGGGTTACCAGGGCGACGACGGCAAGCTGTCCGGCGCCGAGGGCGAGCTCTATCGCAGCGGCGACGTCGTGTTCGAGGACGACGAGGGCTATTTCACCTTCGTCGGCCGCTCCGACGACGTGTTCAAGTCGTCCGATTACCGCATCAGCCCGTTCGAGCTCGAGAGCGTGCTGCTCGAGCACGAGCTGGTCGCGGAAGCCGCGGTGGTGCCGAGCCCGGACCCGATCCGGCTCGCCATCCCCAAGGCTTTCGTGCTGCTCACGTCGGGCACGGAGCGGACGCCGGAGACGGCACTCTCCATCTTCAGGCATCTGCATAGCCGGCTGGCTCCGTTCAAGCGTATCCGCCGCCTCGAAATCGTCACCGAGCTGCCGAAGACGATCTCTGGCAAGATCCGTCGCGTGCAGCTACGACGGCTCGAACGCGACGACGATCGCGACGATCCCCTGCGCGGCCGGGAATTCCGCGAGGAGGATTTTCCGGAACTGGTGAAGGCAAGGGGCGAAAGTTAGTGAGATTTCGTCATTCCGGGGCGCGCGAAGCGCGAGCCCGGAATACATTTCGCAGCAGGCTCTGCGGCGCGATGGATTCTCAGATGCGCAATTGCGCATCATAGCTCGATGCTCCGCATCGCCCCGGAATGACGGCACCAGGAGTGACCAAATGAACGAAGTCTGGAAGAAGCCGCCGATTACGCTTCAGGCCTATCAGGCCATGGTCGGCAAGGAGATCGGCGTGTCCTCGTGGCACCTGATCGACCAGCCCCGCATCGACACCTATGCCGACGTGATCGAGGATCACCAGTTCATCCATGTCGATCCGGAACGCGCGAAGAAAGAGACCGCGTTCGGCACCACCATCGCGCACGGTTTCCTGACGATGTCGCTGATGTCGATCATGTCCTACGAGGTGATGCCGGTGATCGCGGGCACCACGATGGGCGTGAACTACGGCTTCGACAGACTGCGCTTCATCTCCCCGGTGCGCGCGGGCAAGCGCGTCCGCGGCCGCTTCGTCCTCGCTGAAGCCAAGCTGCGCAAGCCGAGCGAATTGCAGTCCCGCACCAACGTCACGGTCGAGATCGAAGGCGAGGACAAGCCGGCGCTGGCCGCGGACTGGCTGGGGTTGATCTATTTCGAGTAGTCCCGAGGCCTCGTTGCCGGACTTGACCCGGCCAATTATCGCTGCTCAAAAGCTGACCAAATCCCTCGCGGAGCGCTCTTACCCTCTCCCCCTGTGGGAGAGGGTGGCTTCGCGGAACGCGAAGCCGGGTGAGGGGTCTCTCTCCGCGGACTCGCCTGCCGACACATACCCCTCATCCGGCGCTTGCGCGCCACCTTCTCCCACAAGGGGAGAAGGAAGAAAGGAAACACTCATGGCAATCAGGTTCGACGGACGCGTCGCCATCGTCACCGGCGCGGGCAATGGTCTTGGCAAGGCGCATGCGCTGGGGCTGGCCAGCCGCGGCGCGAAAGTGGTGGTCAACGATTTCGGCGGCGCGCGCGACGGCACCGGCGGTTCGCTGTCGCCAGCCGAAGCCGTGGTCGAGGAAATCCGCAAGGCCGGCGGCACGGCGATGGCCGACGGCGCCGATGTCTCGAACTTCGAGCAGGTCACCGCCATGGTCGAGCGCGCCACCAAGGAATGGGGCAGCGTCGACCTCTTGTGCGCCAATGCCGGCATCCTGCGCGACAAATCGTTCGGCAAGATGGAAGCCGCCGATTTCCAGAAGGTGCTGGACGTGCATCTCGTCGGCACCTTTTATTGCTGCAAGGCGGCCTGGGCCGGCATGCGCGACCGCAATTACGGCCGAATCGTGCTGACCACCTCGTCGTCCGGCCTCTACGGCAATTTCGGCCAGGCCAATTACGGCGCGGCGAAGTCGGGCATGGTCGGCCTGATGAATGTGCTCGCGGAAGAGGGCCGCAAGAACGACATCCGCGTCAACATCATCTCGCCCACCGCGGCGACCCGCATGACCGAGGAGCTGCTGCCGCCGCAGGCGCTGCAGCTGATGAAGCCGAACGCGATCACGCCCGCGGTCGAGTACATGCTGAGCGAGGACGCCCCGACCCGCACCATCATGGGCGCCGGCGCCGGCTCCTTCGCCGTGATCAAGATTTTGGAGAGCGAGGGCATCAACCTGCCGGAGTCCGAATGGACGCCCGACGCCGTCGCCGCGCATTTCGCCGAGATCAGCGACATGTCGAAGGCCAGGGCGCTGACGGGCGCGTTCGAGCAGACGCAGAAATACGTGGCGCAGGCCGCAGCGCGGGCGGGGATCAAGCTCTAACCCTTCGGTCATTCCGGGGCGCGCGTAGCGCGAACCCGGAATCCATCGCTCCTCAGAATCCGCCGCCTGATGGATTCCGGGTTCGCGCCAAGTGGCGCGCCCGGAATGACGAGCGAGGCGTGAGAATCTGCCCTAAACTCCCGCCATGACCTCACCCCATAACGACATCGCCGTCATCGGCGCCGGTCCCGCCGGGCTGATGGCGGCGGAGGTGCTGGCGCAGGGCGGCGCGCGCGTCACCGTCTATGACGCGATGCCGTCCGCGGGCCGCAAATTCCTGATGGCGGGCCGCGGCGGGCTCAATCTCACTCACAGCGAGCCGTTGCCGCAGTTCATGGCGCGCTACCGCGAGGCGGCACCGAATCTGCAAGCGGCGATCGCGGCGTTCTCGCCCGAGGCGCTGCGGGCGTGGAGTGAAGCATTGGGCGAGCCGACCTTCGTCGGCAGCAGCGGCCGGGTGTTTCCGAACGCGTTCAAGGCTTCGCCCTTGCTGCGCGCCTGGCTGCGGCGCCTCGACACCAGCGGGGTGCGGTTTGCCTTCCGGCATCGCTGGACCGGATGGGACGGTGAGGGGCGACTGCTGTTTCGAACGCCCAATGGCGAGGCGGCGGTCGTTGCCGACGCCACGGTCCTCGCGCTCGGCGGCGCGAGCTGGCCGCGGCTCGGCTCGGATGGCGGCTGGGTCGGGCTCCTCGCTGCCAGGGGCGTTGCCATTTCCAGACTGCGGCCCGCCAATTCCGGCTTCACGGTCGCGTGGTCAAACGTGTTCCGCGATCGCTTCGAGGGACAGCCGCTCAAGGGCGTGGCGCTGGCGATCGGTGGGCACACGGTGCGCGGCGAAGCCATGATCACCCGCAGCGGCATCGAAGGCGGGGCGGTCTATGCGCTGTCGGCGGAGCTGCGCGAAGCCGTGCTCGAACTCGGCCATGCGACGTTGACTATCGCATTGCGGCCCGACCTCGATGCCGGCGCGTTGACGACGCGGCTATCGGGCACGCGCGGCAAGCAATCCCTGGCGAATTTCCTGCGCAAGGACGCGCAAGTGTCGCCGGTCGGCATCGGCCTGATGCAGGAGGCCGCCATTGCGTCCGGCCGAACGCTGGCCTCGTTCGCGCCGGCGGAGCTTGCGCAGCTGATCAACGCCATTCCGGTGCAGCTCACAGGCATCGCCCCGATCGAGCGCGCGATCTCGACCGCGGGCGGCATCACCTTCGCCGAGCTCGACGACCGCTTCATGCTGCGCAAATTGCCCGGCGTGTTCGCCGCCGGCGAGATGCTGGACTGGGAAGCACCGACCGGCGGCTACCTGCTGCAGGCCTCGTTCGCGACGGGGCTTGCTGCGGGCAGGGGTGTGCTGGCGTGGCTCGAGAAATCGTAGGGTGGGCAAAGGCGCAGCGCGCCGTGCCCACCATCTCTCGCGGTTACGGCAAGAAAGTCGTGGGCACGCTCCGCTTTGCCCACCCTACGGCAGCCGCTACCGCAGCTTCCCCCGCGCCGCCACGGGCAGCGTGCCGATGATCTCCTCGCCGCGGACCATCACCACCTCGTCCATCATGTTGACGACGACGCAGACATGGTTCGGCACGATGCGGACGACGTCGCCGACATTGGGCCGGGTGTTGCTGCGGGACAGATCGAGGAAGCCGTGCTCCTCGGCGAACTTGGCGATCTTGGCCTCGGGGTGCTCCAGGATCAGGCCGTGGCCGTCGAGGCCGCCGGTATCCGTCGTCAGCGTCTTCGAGCCGGCATCGAGGATGCCGCGCTCGGGCGCGGCGCGGCTCACCACCGTCGAATAGATGTGCAGCGCGCAGTCGTCCCAGGTCGCCGAGCCCGCGGCGACCTGCATGCGGTCGTTGTAGATGTAGGTGCCGAAGCGGTGCTCGGTGCCGCCCTTGAGCTTGCCGATGTTGAGGAGGTTCGGCGTGCCGCCGGTCGAGACGATTTTTGCGTCCAGCCCGTGGGCGCGCACGCCAGCCAGGGCCTCGTCGTAGAATTTCTGCGCGTCGGCCCAGCCGGTCTCGGTCGGGTACAGCATGAAGCCGACGAATTCGAGCCCCTTGGACGCCGCGATCTCGCGCGCCAGCGCGATCGCTTCGGCGGGCGTCTCGACCCCGGCGCGCTTGCGCCCCGTATCGCATTCGACCACGACCGAGAGCGGACGGCCCGATGCAGCGGCTGCCTTCGGCAGGCCGGCGACGACGGTGGAATTGTCGGCGGCCACCGTCATGTTCGCCTTCGCCTGCAGCGCCCCGAGGCGCGCCATCTTCTCGTCGCCGACGAGATTGTAGCTGATCAGGATGTCGTCGATGCCGGCATTGACCATGATCTCGGCCTCGCCGAGCTTCTGGCAGGTGATGCCCTTGGCGCCGGCCGCGATCTGCATCTTGGCGATGGTCGGATTCTTGTGCGTCTTGATGTGCGGACGGTTGGCGATGCCGGCGTCGTCGCAGGCCTTCTGGATCCGCGCGATATTGCGCTCGACCCGGTCCATGTCGATGACGGCGCAGGGCGTGCCGTATTCGCGGGCGATCTTGGCGGCAAGGGGCGTGGTCATGATCTAAGCCTGTTCTATCTCTTCGCGAAGCATTTCCAGTTCGAGCCAGCGCTCTTCGGCAGCAGACAGCTCTTCGTGTGCCTTGGCGATGGCGGCCGACGTATCGTCGAATTTTTTGCGATCCTTCGCATAGAGACTGGGATCGTCGAGCACGCGCTGCAGCTTGGCGATATCGGCCTGCAGCGTCTCCATCTTCTTCGGCAGCGTCTCCAGCGCGTGCTTCTCGTTGAAGCTCAGCTTCCGCTTCGGCGCGGAGGTGGGAGCAGCGGAGCGCTCCTCCTTCTTTTCCGCAGCCGGTTGCGCTTTCGCCGTCTCGCGCTTAAGGTCTGCACCCCGCTGGCTCAGCATGTCGCTGTAGCCGCCGGCATATTCGGTCCACTTGCCGTTGCCCTCGGGCGCGATCACGGAAGTGACGACGCGGTCGAGGAAGTCGCGGTCGTGGCTGATCAGGATGACGGTGCCTTCGTAGTCGCCGAGCATCTCCTCGAGCACATCGAGCGTTTCGAGATCGAGGTCGTTGGTCGGCTCGTCCAGCACCAGGAGGTTCGAAGGCTTGGCCAGCGCGCGAGCCAGCATCAAGCGGCCACGCTCGCCGCCGGAGAGCACCTCCACCGGCGTGCCGCGCTGCTCCTGCGCGAACAGGAAATCCTTCATGTAGCCGACCACGTGCTTCGGCTTGCCGCCGACCATGATTTGGTCGCCGCGGCCGCCGGTCAGGGCCTCCGCCAGTGTCGACTTGGGGTCGAGGCTTTCGCGGTGCTGATCGAGCGTCGCTACCTCCAGATTGGCGCCGAGACGTATCGTCCCGGAATCCGGCTGCATGCCGCCCGTGAGCAAATTGACCAGCGTGGTCTTGCCGGCGCCGTTCGGCCCGATGATGCCGAGGCGGTCGCCGCGCTGGATGCGGGTCGAAAAATTGTCGACGATCTTGCGCTCGCCATAGGCCTTGGTGATGCCCTTCGCCTCGATCACCAGCTTGCCGGATTGCTCGGCTTCGCTGGCTGCGAGACTGGCGGTGCCGGCCGTGCCGCGATAATTGCGACGCTGGTCGCGTAGCGCGTGCAAATTGGCGAGGCGCTTGACGTTGCGCTTGCGCCGGCCGGAGACGCCGTGGCGCAGCCAGTGCTCCTCGTCGACGATCTTGCGGTCGAGCTTGTGCTGGTCGCGCTCTTCCTCCGCCAGCACCTCGTCGCGCCAGCTCTCGAACGAGGCAAAGCCGCGGTCGATCTGCTTGATCCGGCCGCGGTCGAGCCAGGCGGTCGATCGCGAGAGATTGGTCAGGAAGCGGCGGTCGTGGCTGATGATCACCAGCGCACTGCGGCGGCCGTCGAGCTCGCGTTCCAGCCATTCAATGGTGGCGAGATCGAGATGGTTGGTCGGCTCGTCCAGCAGCAGAATGTCGGGCGAGGGCGCCAGCACATAGGCCAGTGCCGCACGGCGGGCCTCTCCGCCGGAAAGATCGTGCGGGTTCTCCTCACCGGTGAGGCCGAGCTGCTCCAGGAGATAGCGCGCCTGATGCTGGTCGTCGCCGGGTGCGAGCCCGGACTCGACGTAAGCAAGCGTGGTCTTGTGCGCGCCGAAATCAGGCTCCTGCGGCAGATAGCGCACGGTGGCGCCGGGCTGCACGAAGCGCGTGCCGCCGTCCGGCTCGACGAGGCCGGCCGCGATCTTCAGCAGCGTCGATTTGCCGGAGCCGTTGCGGCCGATCAGGCAGACCCGCTCGGATGGCGCGACGTTGAGCTCGACGCCCGACAGCAGCGGCGTGCCGCCGAAGGTCAGCCTGATATCCTTGAGTTGGATCAGCGGCGGCGCCATGGTCAGCCCTGACTGGTTGCGGCTGCATCAGCGCGACGTCGCGCGATCCGCCGCAGCGTCTGGTCGAGCGCCGAGAGGAAGGCGGAGCGGTCGCGCGGCGCGAACGATCTGGGGCCGCCCGTGACCTCGCCGGCCGAGCGCAGATCGGTCATCAGATTGCGCACCGCCAACGTCATCCCGATTGATTCTTCGGTGAACGGCTTGCCGTTCGGCGCGAGCACGTCGGCGCCGGCCTTGACGCAGCGGCTCGCCAGCGGAATGTCCGAGGTCACCACGACGTCGCCGGGGCGGGCGCGCTCCGCGATCCAGTCGTCGGCCGCGTCCATGCCGCTCCCTGCGGCAATGCGCTCGATCAGCGGGTCCTGCGGCACACGGATGAAATTGCCGGCGACCACGCTGACGGGCACGCCGTGCCGGAGCGCCACGCGGTAGATCTCGTCCTTCACCGGACAGGCGTCGGCATCGACATAGATGCGGGTGGGGGTGTCGGTCATTCGCCGCGTGGTACCCCATTCGGGCCGCAAAGGCGAGGGGATTGACCGCTGTTCCCCGGGGCCTACGATCGGCCCTGAAGCAACAAGAAATATGGGGAACGCCAGCCATGCCGAACCGGCTCGAAACCTACCGCGTCGAGGCCTACAACACCGCCAAGCAGTCCGAGAACAAGATGCATGACGACAAGGTGGCGCAGCGCTTCGGCTTTTCCGGCGGGCTGGTGCCGGGCGTCGACGTCTTCGCCTACATGATGCACGTGCCGATCGCGCGCTGGGGGCGCGATTTCCTGGCGCGCGGGCTGGTCGAGGCGCGCTTCATCAAGCCGGTCTATGACGGCGAGACCGCCGATGTCGACGCCACCGAGCACGAGGGCTTGCTGACCATCGAGGTGTTCAGCCGTACCGAGCTCTGCGCGACCGGGACGGCCTCGCTGCCGGCGTCCGCGCCGGCGGTGTCGCTGGACGACTATGTCGCAGTGCCCGTGGCGGCCGAGCGCAAGCCGGTCGGTCCCGCGACGTTCGAGACGGGCAAATGGCTGGGCACGGCGCCGCGCCGCTGGATTGGGCGGGACGCGGCGGATTATCTCACTGACATCAGGGAGAGCGATCCGATGTTCGCGCGCGAGGGGCTGGGCCATCCCGGCCTGATCCAGCGCGTGATGAACCGCGTGCTGGTCGACAACACCATCCTGGGCCCCTGGATCCACGTCGGCAGCCGGATGCAGCTGCTGTCGGCCGCACGCGCCGGCGACGAGATCACCGCGCGGGCGAAGGTCACCGCGAATTACGAGAAGAAGGGCCACCGCTTCGTCGAGCTCGACGCGCTGGTCGTCGCCAACGGTACCACGCCGCTGGCGCATTGCCAGCACACCGCGATCTACCAGCCGCGCGAGCAGGCGGCGGCGTAGCGAAGGCCGGGCAAGGCGACGCCAGTCGCGCCAAAGGCAGTGTCATGCCCCGGCTTGTCCGGGGCATCCAGTACGCCGCGGCCTCTCGCTTCCAGCCGCGCAATCTCTGGAATACTGGATCGTCCGCCTTCGCGGACGATGACAGTTGTGGGTGTGGAGGCGGCGAGCGTCCCTCCGGCAGCTCCTACGCCGCCTTACTCTTCGCCTCCTGGATCGAGCGCCATACCCGCTCCGGGGTCAGCGGCATGTCGATGTGCTTGATGCCGTACTCCGACAGCGCATCGATCACCGCGTTCACCACCGTCGACAGGCTGCCGGCGCAGCCGGCTTCGCCGCAGCCCTTGCTGCCGAGCGGGTTGGTGGTGGCGGGGACCGGATGATCGCCGATCGTCATGTTCGGGACGTCCTCGGCGCGGGGCAGGGCGTAGTCCATCAGCGAGCCCGTGATCGGCTGGCCGCTGTCGTCGTAGCGGATCTGCTCCATCAGCGCCTGGCCGATGCCCTGCACGACGCCGCCATGGAGCTGGCCCGCGACCAGCATCGGGTTGATCACCGTGCCGAAATCGTTGACCGCGCTGTAGCGCACGATCTGCACCACGCCGGTGTCCGGATCGATCTCGACCTCGGCGACGTGGCAGCCGTTCGGGAACGCCGAGGCGATCGGCTCGCTGGTGTGATCGACGTCGAGGCTGTCGGGCACGCCCTCGGGCACCTTGCCGTCGTGCAAGCGCTTGGCGAGCTCCATGATGTCGATGCTGCGATCGGTGCCGGCGATCGTGAACCTGCCGCCTTCGAACTCGATGTCAGCCTCCGACGCTTCGAGCAGGTGCGCCGCCGCGCGCTTGCCTTTCTCGATGACGAGCTTGGCAGCGCCTACGATGGCCTGGCCGCTGGCCATGATCGAGCGAGATCCGCCGGTGCCGTTGCCGGTGTGGACGATGTCGCTGTCGCCCTGCACCAGCTTGATGTTGTCGAAGGGGACGCCGAGCTGCGCGCTCAGTACCTGTGCGAACGGGGTGGCATGGCCCTGGCCGTAATCGAGCGTCCCGGTGATGAGCTGCACGGTGCCGTCAGCATCGAATACGATCTTGCCGAGTTCGGGGCTCGGCGGCGCCGTGACCTCGAGGTAGGAGCCGACCGCGATGCCGCGCAGCTTGCCAGCCTTCCTGCTCTCCTTCTTGCGCTTGGCGAAGTTCTCGTGGTCGGAGATCTCGAGCGCCTTGTTGAACACGGCCTGGAAGTCGCCGCTGTCGTAGGTGACGCCGGAGGAGGCCGCGAACGGGATCTGGCTCGGCTTGATGAAGTTGCGCTTGCGCAAGGTCAGCCGGTTGATGCCCATCTCGTCGGCGGCGCGGTCGATCAGCCGTTCCATGTAATAATTGGCCTCGGGTCGGCCGGCGCCGCGATAGGCGCCCATCAGCGTGGTGTTGGTCAGCACCACCTTGATGTCGACCGCCATCAGCGGCGTGCGATAGACGCTGGAAAAATTCTTGCCGGTGTTGAGCGAGAGCGGTCCCGGCGCGACGCCGGTGATGTAGGCGCCGACATTGCCGTAGCCGGACAGCCTGGCGGCGAGGAAATGCCCTTCGGCATCGAGCGCGAGCTCAGCGTGGATCTTCTGCGCGCGGCCGTGGCTGTCGGAGAGGAAGGCGGTCGATCGCTCGTCGAGCCATTTCACCGGCCGGCCCAGCGCCTTCGCCGCATACAGGATGCACATGTATTCGGGATAATTGATGTTCTTCATGCCGAAGGAGCCGCCGACATTGGCGGTGAGGATGCGCACCTTCTCGTTCGGCACTTTGAGGTTCTTGGCGAGATTGGCGCGGTTACCGGCCACGCCCTGCGTCGGCACCTGCAGCGTGTAGCGCTCGGTTGTCTTGTCGTAGGAGGCCAGCCCGACGCGCGGCTCCATCGAGACCACGGCGACGCGGGTGTTCTCGATGTCGATCCTGGTGACGTGGGCAGCGCTGGCGAAGGCCGCGTTGACCTTGTCGGCGTCGCCGTAATGATAGTCGAGCACGACGTTATCAGGGATGTGCTCATAGAGCTGCGGCGCGCCGGGCTTGGCGGCTTCCTCGGGGTCGGTCACCGCCGGCAGCGGCTCGACCTCGAGCTCGACCGCCTCGGCGGCATCGCGGGCCTGCGCCAGCGTCTCCGCCACCACGAAGGCTACGGGATCGCCGACGAAGCGGACCTTGTCGGTCGCCAGCGGCTGGCGGTTGGTCTGCAGCAGGGGCGACCCGTCGCGGCTCTTCAGGGGAAGGCCACAGGTGAAGGGGCCGTAGCCGGCGGCGTCGAGATCCTTGCCGGTCCACACGCCCAGCACGCCGGGCATCGCCCTGGCGGCATCGATCCCGATGCCGCGGATGAGGCCATGGGCGTGGGTGGAACGAACCACCACGGCATAGGCCTGGCCGGGCAGGTTGAAATCGTCGGTATAGCGGCCCTTGCCGCGCACCAGCGTGTCGTCCTCCTTGCGGCGGACAGGCTGTCCGACGCCATATTTTTGCAGTGCAATAGCGTTCTCGAGCGTGGAGGATTTGGTGTGTTCTTGCATGGAATTGACCTGAAAAGCCGGCATTTGCGCATTTTCGCGGCAGCATGGCACCGGACTCATCTGAGATAACCCACGACCCCGTTCACGACAACGCACGAATGGGCATGGTCCCATGTGATGCGTTGTTGCGCATACCCGCCGCGCTGCTAATGTTTCAGGCGAAAAAGCAATTCCAGACCGGCCCGACCGGCCGCGGAAAGACAGTTTGTATGAATGACCACACGCGGCTCCGCGACGGCCATGCGCCGCACGGCGAGCTGGAGCGGTCGATGGCGGCAGTGGCGTTGGCCACCGAACCGGCGGCAGGCGCACAGGCGTCGGGAACCGGCGTCTATGCGGCGCTGGACCTCGGCACCAACAATTGCAGGCTGCTGATCGCCTGTCCGACCCAGGACGGCTTTCGTGTCGTCGATTCCTTCTCGCGCATCATCCGGCTCGGGGAGGGTGTCTCGGCGACCGGTTGCATCAGCGAGGCCGCGATCGAGCGCGCCATCGCCGCGCTCAGTATCTGCCGCGACAAGATCAACCTGCGCAAGGCGCGCCGGCTGCGGCTGATCGCAACGGAGGCCTGCCGCGCGGCCTCGAACGCCGAGGGGTTCCGCAGCCGCGTGGCGGCCGAGACCGGCATCGAGCTGGAGGTGATCGACCGCGAGACCGAGGCCGCGCTGGCGGTGCTCGGCTGCTCGCCGCTGGTCGACCCGAGGGGGCGCGGCGCTATCCTGTTCGACATCGGCGGCGGCTCGACCGAGCTGGTGCGGATCGAGCGCGACCCGGAAAATCCGGAGCCGCGCATCAAGGCCTGGATGTCGATCCCCTATGGCGTGGTCACGCTCGCCGAGCAGTTCGGCGGACGCGACGTGACGCCGGAGATCTACGCTGCGATGGAGCAGGAGGTCGCAAACCATGTCGCGCCGTTCGCGGAGGAGCACGGCGGCGATCTCGCCGACATGCACCTGCTCGGCACCTCGGGCACGGTGACGACGCTCGCCGGCATCCATCTCAACCTCGCGCGCTACGACCGCCGCCGCATCGATAGCATCTGGATGAACGATGCCGACATCACCGCGACCATCAACAAGCTGCTCGGCATGAGCTACGAGGAGCGCGCGTCCAACAATTGCATCAGCGTCGAGCGCGCCGATCTCGTGCTCGCCGGTTGCGCCATCCTCGATGCGATCAGGCGCGCCTTTCCGCTGCCGCGCCTGCGCGTCGCCGACCGGGGCCTGCGCGAAGGCATGCTGGTCGAGATGATGCGCGAGGACGGCGCGCTCAGGAGCTGGTGAGATGGCCAAGGACACCACCGGCCGCTTGCATGTCCAGGTCAAGACCGGCGGCAAGCGCAAGCTCTCGTCCAAGCTCTGGCTGGAGCGGCAGCTCAACGATCCCTATGTCGCCAAGGCCAAGGCCGCGGGCTATCGCTCGCGCGCCGCGTTCAAGCTGTTAGAGATCGATGACAAGTATCGGCTGTTGAAACCCGGCATGGCCGTGGTCGATCTCGGCGCGGCGCCTGGCGGCTGGAGCCAGATCGCCGCCAAGCGCGTCGGCTCCACGGAAGGCAAGGGCAAGGTCGTCGCGATCGATCTCTTGGAGATGCCCGAGATTCCCGGCGTCGATTTCGCGCAGCTGGACTTCATGGACAACGACGCGCCCGAAAAGCTCACCGCGATGCTGGGCGGCGGCGCCGACGTCGTGATGTCCGACATGGCCGCCAACACCACCGGCCACCGCAAGACCGACCAGCTGCGCATCGTCGGCCTGGTCGAGACCGCGGCCGCGTTTGCCTGCGACGTGCTCAAGCCCGGCGGTGCGTTCCTGGCCAAGACCTTCCAGAGCGGCGCCGACGCCGACCTGCTCGCCCAGCTCAAGCGCGACTTCGCGAGCGTGCGCCATGTCAAGCCGGCGGCGAGCCGGCAGGATTCCTCGGAACGCTACGTGCTGGCCACGGGATTTCGCGGCGGGACTGCCTGAGCCAATCTTTACTGTCGTCCCGGACAAGTGCAGCTCCGGACAACGCGTAGCGGTGTCTGGAGCGTAGCGCTGATCCGGGACCCATATCTACCCCAGCCGCTGGTCCCGCACGTCCTGCGTATCTTCGCTGGCCGCCTTGACGGCCGCCTTTTCCGCGCCCTTGCCGGCGCCCTTGCGGCTCGCGATCTCCACGGCCTTGCGACCGGAGATCTCGTGGCCGGCGTCCGCCGGCATCTGCCAGAAGAACCAGCTCGACGCCGCCGAGGCCAGCGCGACCACGACGAAGGCCGGCGCAAAGACGGTGGCGTTGATCTCGCTGACATGGCTGAACCACATCGTGGTCTCGACGCAGGCCGCGCCGACGGCGACGCCGGCCGAGATCGCCAGCTGCTGGTTGACGCTGACCAGCGTCGTGGCGCGGCTCATCTGTGCGGTCTCGACGTCGGCATAGGCGACCGTGTTGATCGCAGTGAACTCCAGCGAGCGGAAGAAGCCGCCGACCACCAGGATGACCATGATGATGAGCAGCGGCGTCGTCACCGTGAACAGCGCGCAGACGGCGAGGAAGAATGCGCTGACGATCGCGTTCACCGTCATCAGATTGCGGAAGCCGAAGGTGCGGATGATGCGCGCCGCCAGCGTCTTCATGCCCATTGCGCCGAGCGAGGAGGCGAAGGTGACGAGGCCGGAATGGAACGGGGAGAGGCCGAAGCCGATCTGCATCAGGAGCGGCAGCAGGAACGGCAGCGCGCCGATGCCGAGCCGGAACAGGAAGCCGCCGAACACGGCCGCGCGCAGGGTCGGCAGCCGCAGCAGCGAGAAGTCCAGCACCGGTGACCCCGTGCGCCGGGCGTGCAGGACATACAGCGTCATCGAGATCGCGCCGCCCACGACCAGCGCCGCGACGGTGCTCCACGGCAGCAGGTTCAGTCCGGCCACCGAGAGCCCGAAGGCGATGCCGGCAAGCCCGATTCCCGCGAGCACCATGCCGTAGAGATCGAACGGCTCCTGGGTCTCGCTCTTGATGGGATCGATGAAGCGCAGCGCCATGAAGATGCCGAGCAGCCCGATCGGGATGTTGATCAGGAAGATCCAGTGCCAGGACGCGTAGGTGGTGATGAAGCCGCCGAGCGGTGGGCCGATCACGGGACCTATCAGGGCAGGCACCGTCACCCAGGCCATGGCGTTGACCAATGCGCTCTTGTCGACCGACCGAAGCAGCACGAGGCGCCCGACCGGCGTCATCATCGCGCCGCCCATGCCTTGCAGGATGCGTGCGAACACGAAATCGGTGACGGAGGTCGAGAGCGCGCAGCCGACCGAGCCGACCATGAACACCCCGACCGCGATCGCGAACACCATGCGTGCGCCGAACCGGTCGGCAGTCCAGCCGCTCGCCGGAATGAACACCGCCAGCGACAGCAGATAAGAGGTGATCGCGAGCTTGAGCGTCAGCGGACTGGTGCCGATGTCGGCCGCGATCGCCGGCAGCGAGGTGGCGATCACCGTCGAGTCCATGTTCTCCATGAAGAGAGCAGTGGCGACGATCAGCGGAATGACGCGTTGCTTGTCGACCATGACGGATTGGTAATGATCGGAGGGAAGGGCTGCTTTGCGGCTTAACACCAACGATTGGCCGGGACCATTGCGCATCGACGCATGGTACCTAAATCCTGCGAGAGGGGCATCGCTTTGTGGGATCATTGGGCTTGCCGAATTTATCGCATTATGCGATATTTCCGACGTGAAGGAGATCGAATTCACTTCCGCCGCCGTCCGCCAATGGCGCAAGCTTACGGCCGCCACGCGCGCCCAGATCGATCTTAAGCTGCAGGCCTTTGCGCAGTCCGGCGGGGGTGACGTCAAGGCGCTGAAGGGCGCGCCGGGCATGCGGCTCCGCGCCGGCGATTGGCGCGTGCTCTTCACGGTGAAAGGCAACACGATTACAATTCATGCGGTCGGGCACCGCCGTGAAATCTACGACTGAGAGGACGTCATGGCCAAAACCGTCACCGCGAAGAGCAGCGTTCAGTTCATTCGAACGCCAGGAGGCGACGATCTCGCAATTCTGCCGCGTAACGAATATGACCGACTGATCGCCCTTGCAGCGGAAGTGCAGGAAGACGCTTCGGCAAGCCGCATTGTCCGAAACTCCGTACGCGCCGTGAAGGAAGGGCGCGAGGTGGTGCTGCCAAAGGCGGTCGTTGATCGTCTTGCGGATGGAGAGAATGCAATCCGGGTAATTCGCGAGTGGCGCGGCATGATCCAGGGCGAACTGGCCATAGCGGCAGGTATCAGCCAGAATTATCTCTCCGAGATCGAGAACGGACGGCGCAAAGGGCCTGCTGAGCTCCAGAAGAAATTTGCGCGGGCTTTGGGGGTTCCGATCGACCTGCTGATAGACTGAGGCGTGGGCCGGCCATCGATGCTGCCCCCTTGGGCCACGCCGGATGGACCAAAAAACCCCTGTGCATGGCTGGCCGGCGGTCCGAATTGCTTTGATTCGTCGCGCGGCCGTGCTATCGACCCGCGTCAACCCCACCGATGGGCTCCGATTCTCAAGGCGATGCCGCAAGGTACGCCGAGGGCGGCGCTCATCCATTAGCATTTGCGGCAGGGCCGCAGGAAGGAGTTGGCAAATGGCCACGGTGCAACTTCAGGGCATCCGCGAAGCCTTTACGTTCGACGACGTGCTGCTGAAGCCGGGCCTGTCGGACGTCATGCCGGGCGAGGTCGACATCCGCTCCCGCGTCACCCGCGCCATTCCGCTCAACATCCCGATCATGGCCTCGGCCATGGACACCGTCACCGAGGCGCGCATGGCGATCGCGATGGCGCAGGCCGGCGGCCTCGGCGTCATCCACCGCAATTTCGACCCTGAAGGGCAGGCGGCACAGGTCCGGCAGGTCAAGCGCTACGAGTCCGGCATGGTGGTGAACCCGCTCACCATCAGCCCCGAGGCCACGCTCGACGACGCGCTGAAGCTGATGAGCGATCACGGCATCTCCGGCATTCCCGTCGTCACCGGCGCCGGCAAGAACATTCCGGGCAAGCTGGTCGGCATTCTCACCAACCGCGACGTGCGCTTTGCGACCAATCGTCAGCAAAAGATCTCCGAGCTGATGACGCACGAAAACCTCGTCACGGTCCGTGAGAACGTCAGCCAGGACGAGGCGCGGCGGATGCTGCACCAGCATCGCATCGAGAAGCTGCTCGTCGTCGACGAGCAATATCGCTGCGTCGGCCTGATCACCGTTAAGGACATGGAGAAGGCGGTTGCTCATCCGCTCGCCTGCAAGGATGCGCAGGGGCGCCTGCGCGTCGCCGCCGCGACCACTGTCGGCGATACCGGCTTCGAGCGCACCGAGCGCCTGATCGATGCCGGCGTCGACCTCGTCGTCGTCGACACTGCGCACGGCCATTCCCGCCACGTGCTGCATGCGGTGAACCGCATCAAGCGCCTGTCCAACTCGGTGCAGGTCGTCGCCGGCAACGTCGCTACCACGGAAGGCGCGCAGGCGCTGATCGATGCCGGCGCGGATTGCATCAAGGTCGGCATCGGCCCGGGCTCGATCTGCACCACGCGCATCGTCGCCGGCGTCGGCGTTCCCCAGCTCACTGCGATCATGGATGCGGTGGAAGCGGCGAAGAAGGCCGACATCCCCGTCATCGCCGACGGCGGCATCAAGTTCTCCGGAGACCTCGCCAAGGCGCTCGCCGCCGGCGCCGACATCGCCATGGTGGGCTCGCTGCTCGCCGGCACCGACGAGACGCCGGGTGAAGTCTTCCTGTGGCAGGGCCGTTCCTACAAGGCCTATCGCGGCATGGGCTCGGTCGGCGCGATGGCGCGCGGATCGGCCGACCGCTACTTCCAGCAGGACATCAAGGACACGCTCAAGCTCGTGCCTGAAGGCATCGAGGGCCAGGTGCCCTACAAGGGCGCGGTCGGCCACGTCATGCACCAGCTCGCCGGCGGCCTGCGCGCTGCGATGGGCTATGTCGGTGCAAAGGACATGAAGGAGCTGCACGACAAGGCCCAGTTCGTCCGCAT
The DNA here is from genome assembly GCF_024585125.1 of Bradyrhizobium sp. WBOS08. Lineage (NCBI taxonomy): Bacteria > Pseudomonadati > Pseudomonadota > Alphaproteobacteria > Hyphomicrobiales > Nitrobacteraceae > Bradyrhizobium > Bradyrhizobium sp. WBOS08. The sequence goes on from NZ_CP028988.1 coordinate 5,298,243, forward strand.
CACCGGTGCGGGCCTGCGCGAAAGCCACGTCCACGACGTCACGATCACGCGCGAGAGCCCGAATTATCCGGGCGGAGGTTAGTCTCTCTCCGCTCTCGTGCCCCGGACGCAGCGCAGCACCACTTCGGTGATGCGCTGCAGAGCCGGGGCCCATCGCCGGACTTGGTCGTGTCTCGAGATCTGGGACCTGCTCTGCGCAGCAACGTTTCACGTTGCCGCGCGTCCGGGACACGAGAGCCGTGATGAAGCGTCATCATGCTCCGCCGCTTTTGTATTGACGCGGCGAGTTGCCTCCGCTTCCGTCCCCGTCGAAAGACAATTCGGAGGAAGCCATGTCCCAAGCTCAGCACAGTGCCAAACGCATCGTTCTCGCCGCGCGTCCCGTCGGCGAACCCAAGCCGTCTGATTTTCGCCTGGAGGAATTCGCAGTTCCGACACCCGGGCAGGGCGAAGTTCTGCTGCGCACGATCTGGCTGTCGCTCGATCCCTATATGCGCGGGCGCATGAGCGAGGGGCCGTCCTACGCTGCGCCGGTGCCGGTCGGCGGGGTGATGGAAGGCGAGGCGGTCAGCGAGGTTGCGGCGTCCAACAATCCCGATTTCGCGGTCGGCGACATCGTGCGCACTCGTTCCGGCTGGCAGACCCATGCGATCTCGAACGGCAAGGGCCTGATCAAGGTCGATCCCAGGCTCGGCCCGATCTCGACCTCGATCGGCGTGCTCGGGATGCCCGGCATGACCGCCTATACGGGCCTGCTCGACATCGGCAAGCCGCAACCGGGCGAGACCGTCGTCGTCGCCGGCGCCTCCGGTGCAGTCGGCTCGGCGGTCGGCCAGATCGCGAAGATCAAGGGCGCACGCGCTGTCGGCATCGCCGGCGGCAAGGACAAGTGCGACTACGTGGTCAGGGAGCTCGGCTTCGATGCCTGCATCGATCACCGCGATCCCGACCTCGCCGCCAAGCTGAAGGACGCCTGCCCGAAAGGCATTGACGTCTATTTCGAGAATGTCGGCGGCGCCGTGTTCGAGGCGGTGTTCCCGCAGCTCAACCCGTTCGCCCGCGTGCCGGTCTGCGGCCTGATCGCCCATTACAACGACACCGAGGCCAAGCCGCCGAAATGGGCCGGCGCGATGATGCGCAACATCCTCACCAAGCGGCTGACCTTCCGCGGCTTCATCGTGTCCGACTTCGCCGCACGCCATGGCGACTTCCTGCGCGACATGTCCGGCTGGGTCCGCGACGGCAAGGTCAAGTACAAGGAGTTCGTCACCGAGGGCCTGGAGAGCGCGCCCGGCGCCTTCATCGGCCTGCTGAAGGGCGCCAATTTCGGCAAGCAGCTGGTCCGGGTCGGGCCGGACAAAGCCTGAGGCGAGTGCTCCCGAACCCACGTCGGCCGCCCCTGCGCTTAGGGCCGGGCGGCCGACGACGGCTGCAAAATCCGATTGGCAAACGCGGAAATGCTACTACCATAGGGTTAGCAATTGGGTCCTGCGATATGAGGTTGCGGGCATGCGGCGGCGCGATGTGCTTGCCGGCGGACTTGTCTGGGGGCAGTTGCTGGCGGCTCGAAGGGTCCTAGCGCAGCCTGCGGCCTCCACGCGCGGCGCTGTGGTGATCGGGGTCAACAAGACCGGCAACTTGCCCGTGCTGAGAGCGGCCGTCTCGGGCGCAAAGTCGATCGCACAATGGCTTACGACGGAAGGTTTCGAGGTCAAGCTGATCACGGATGAGGTCACGCCGGTCACTGGCGTAGCGCTCAAGGCGGCCGTGACGGAGTTCGTCAATCGCGGCACGCTGACACAGCTCGTGATCTACTTTTCCGGTCATGGAATTGCGTTTGGCAACAACGAGTTCTGGTTGTTGAGCGGAGCTCCGGACGATGTCAACGAGGCGGTCAGCCTGACGGAATGCGTGGCGCTTGCCGGGCGTAGCGCCGTATCAAACGTCGTGATCATCTGCGATGCCTGCCGGTCCAATTCGGACTTCGACAGCTCGCTGCTGCATGGAACGGTGATTTTCCCGCTTGGAAGCTACATCCCCGGGCGTCCCTCTCCGGAGGTCGATCGTTTCTTCAGCACCCGCCCCGGCGCGCCGTCCTATGAATTGCGGCAGAAGGCGGCCGATGAGTTCCAGGGCATCTTCACCGAGACTTTTCTCGATGCCTTCCGCAAGCCTCGACCCGATATGGTGTCGACGGTCGGGGGCGTGAGCGTGGTCTCGAACCGGAAGCTCAAAACGTTCCTGCTCGACGAGGTGCCGCAGCGGCTACGCGTACACAATGCGAGTCTCGCGCAATATCCCGATGCGCGTATCGAATCCCCTGACAGTGCCTATCTGGGACGCGTGCGCGGATCGGTGACGGCGGCGGTCGACCAGCCGCGAGATGTGACGCTGGTCGACGTTGCCGCCCATCAATTCAATCGCACCGCGGTTGGAGCGCTTGCGTCGTTGCGAAAGATCGATTCCGTCAGAGAGCTGGAGGTCGCTTCGAGCACCGGCTTCAACGCGGCCCAGCAATCCTTGATTGTGGCGAAGCAGCCGGCCACGACCTTCAATGCACCGACCGGATTCTCGGTGACCGGCGTCCAATTGCGCGAGGCATGGCTGGCTGGCGGCAGGCAGGCGCAGATCGTTGCACCCGGCAACGGTACCGACCAGTCCGGCCTCGTGAACATTCCCGTCCAGGATGGTTCTCCAATGACGGCCGCCCTGGTGTTTGCGGACGGCAGCGGGACCGTGCTTGCCGCATTGCCCGGCTTCATAGGGTCGCTCACCGTCCGCAATGGCGGTGTGGCGGACGTCACGTATGCCCCGTCGCCAACAAGCCGGCGATGGAGCGAGTACAAGGAGGCCGGACCCCGCCTCGATCACCTGCGGGCGCTGATGGCGACGTCGGCCCAGTACGGCGTGCTCCGCATCGAAGGCGACCGGCAAACGCGCTCGGCGGCGGCCTCGAGACTTGCCGATCAGATTCGTGTGCTGAAGGGAATTGATCCGACGCTCGGAATTTACGCCGCCTATGCTTACGCTGATGCCAATCTGCCGCAGCAGGTCGCCTCGGTGCGGTCTTTCATGGCGGGTGACCTCGAAGGCGAGCTGTTCGATCTTGCGCTGTTGGCCGACGTACTGTCGGACAGCAGGATATCCGAGCGCGCCGTGCCATTCTGCCCGATGTTCTCGCAGGGCTGGCAGCTCATCCGCACTCGCAAAGTGGTGCTTCGGGAGCAGGTCCTGCGGGCCAGGGACAGCCTGCGGTCGTCGCTCTGGACCACGTTCGGTCCCCCTGGAATGAAATTGATGCTGGAAGCCCTGGCCACCGCCGGCCGCTGATCGTGCGCGGCCAAACGCGGCCGAACACGGGTGCCGGACGCGAAAGGAAGAGCGATGCGTCGTCGTGAAGTTCTTGCGGGTGCGGCCGGCCTGATGTCGCTGATCGCGACCGGGGGCCGTGCGGATCCGTTTCCTGTACGTCTCGTGTTGGTACATGGTCGTTCGCAACAGGGGCTGGACCCTGTCGAGTTGCAATCGATCTGGATGGAGACGCTGAAGCGCGGCGCGGCCAAGATCAATCGTACCGTCCCCGACAATCTTGAAGTGGCATTTCCCTATTACGGCGATCGTCTGGACGAACTTGCGCGCGAGGCGCAGGTGCCTCTGACCGACGATATCCAGGCGCGCGGCAGCGCGGTCGATGACGATTTCCTGAGGTTTCAGGCTTCCGTCGCGGAGTCGATCCGCAGCAAGGCCGGCATCACGGATGCCCAGGTGCAGCAGGAGTTCGGCAACAACCCGACTGCACGAGGTCCGCAGAATTGGGCATGGGTGCAGGCGATCATCCGCACGATCGATCGGTTCGGGGGCGGGCTGAGCCAGTCCGGGATCGAGCGCCTGATGCGAGACGTATTTCTCTATACGACGCGGTCAGGCGTCCGCGACCAGATCGACCGCATCGTCGGTGCCGGCTTCGATGAGCGGCCCTGCGTGGTGGTCGGGCATTCGCTGGGGTCGGTCGTAGCCTACAATGTTATGCGGACCGACCGACGTACGCTGAACGTGCGTGCATATGTCACGGTGGGCTCGCCGCTGGGTATCAGGGCCATCCGCGACCAGCTCCGGCCGATCGGTTTTCCGGCGCCTGCCAAAGCCTGGTACAATGCGTTCGACCCCAAGGACGTGGTCGCGCTCTATCCGCTCGATGGCGCGAACTTCCCGGTCACGCCCGCCATCGAGAACTATGCGAACGTCCGCAACGGGACAGACAACCGCCACGGCATCGTGGGCTACCTGGACGATCCCATGGTTGCGCGGCACGTTCTCGACGCGCTGGGCTCCTGAACTCCCATAAAAGCCCGACCGCAGGTCCTCAATGGTTAACAAAGAGTCACCAAATGGCCACACCTGCCCGCAAAAGCCGCAGGTGTGACCGGCGGTTCATTGACGGGTCCGCGAAGGCATTGAATCATCGCGCATATTTTGGGTGTTGCGATGTTAGAGATCAGTGTTTTCTGCGTTATCCTGCTGGCGGCCGGCTATTGGACGACCATGTTCATCATGGGCCGTCGCGACGACGTCATCCATGGCAAGTTCGTGCATGCCGACGAGGAGGGCGATCTGACCCGTTCCACGATGCCGGCACCGCCACCATTCCCGAAGCGCCCGGTCAAGGCTGCGCAGCCTGTCTGGCAACCGCCTGCCGACGATGTCGCGGCCAAGCCGGTGAACAGCGAGGCGCTGCAATCCTTGCTCGCCGCGATCCAGCAGGACCTCAAGAGCGTCGCTTAAACCGCCAAGCGCGTCAGTGCTCACCGCCCATCTGGGCGAGGAGCTCCTCGATATCGACATCGACCTGGCCCGCGGCCCTGACGTGGCGGACCTCGAGACTGTCGGGTCGAAAGCGATACTCGACCAGCCCGACCTCCTTGATCGCTATCCTGTCCTGCCGCCGATCATTGATGACGAAGCCGGCCGACGGTGCCCAGACATGGCGGGTGTGGCGCCAGGTGAAGTCGCGCCGCTGGTGCACGTGGCCGCTGGCGACGAGGCGCAGATCGATCGTCCCGAGCATCTCGATCAGCCGCGCCCGCGCTGGCTGCGGCACGTAGCGGATCGAGGTCTCCGGCGCTTCAGGATCGTCGGGCAGGTCGAGAAACAGCGGCTTGTGCAGGAACAGCGCGACCGGCCTGCCGTTCGTGCGTGATATCTCCGAGGCGAGCCAATCGAATTGCTCCGCCTCGAAGGCGAGCCCTGAATTCATCACCAGCGAATTGAGGCCGATGAAGCGCCAGCCCGCGGCTTCGAATGCCCAATGATCCTCGCCGACGATTTCGCAGAACTGCCGGCAATGCGCCTCGCTGACCGGCGGCTTCGGCGCCGGCCCGATCGCGGTCGGATTATCGCCGATGTCGTGATTGCCGGGGATGTAGCGGCATGCGACGGGCAGGGCATCGTGCAGGCCTTTGGCGAAGACCATATCGTCGCGGCCGGTCGGGCCGTCGAAGGCGACATCGCCGGTGTTGACGACGAGATCGGGCCGATCAGTGTCGATGTGCTCGCAAACCCGGTGGAAGTTGGCGACGAGGCCAGGGAAGCGGCGGCCGAGATGGGTGTCGGAAATCTGGGTCAGGCGAAATTCGGACATGCGACCAACTTACCCGTGGTCGCGCGGCGGAACGATGACGGCGCCGGCATGGATCGCGCCGAACAAAGTTTAAAGCACGCGGTAGCGGATCGTGTAGCCGTCCTGCGGCGCGATCGGACCGGCAAGCGGCGAGGCGATGCGGTCGGCGAGGTGCCAGGGGCCGAACTCGCCGGTGCGATGCGGTTCGGCGGGCAGCCGGAGACGGAACTCGAACGTGCCCTTGCCCGGCAGATTCACGACCAGCATGCGGTCCGCGGTGCGGTGGTTGAGCGCGACGGCGCCGCGCAGCAGCGCGCGGCCGTCGGCGAGATCGCGTACGCCGCCGATCAGCGCCAGCGTCTGGTTGCGGTCGGTGTGCAGCTCGATCTGGCTGTCGGTCATGGCCGTCAGCATCTCGCGGGGCATGCGGATCTCGAACTCGACGGCGGGCTTGGACGGATTGAGGCCGAGATAGGCAAGTGCGGCGTGACGCATGTCGTAGGCGGCAAAAGCGAACAGCGCGAGCGCGGCGAGCGCCGCAAGGCCATGCCGGGCCACGTCCCGCCAGCTCCGGTAGCTCAGACGAAAATACACCGTCATCGCCAGCGCGACCGCGAGTGCCATCGCGATACCCGACAGCGCAGACATCAGGATACCGAGCTGGCCGTCGGTGGATAAGGTCCAGAGGCTGGACAGGGTGGTCATGGCGCCATCTCGCCTTGGGCCCCCGAGAGGGGCCGAAATCGCTTTAACTATCGGTGGTTGGTCGCAAGATCGGGAAGGCCGGTTCAACTCGCTGATTGTCAGCGTCGGAAGTCTCCTCTAATGACGGTCCGCGCAGCGTTTCGCCTTCCGGGAAAGTTCCGATGTCCGTTCAAATGGTCTTGCTGCCGGTCTTCGTCCAGATCGGGCTCACCTTCGCCCTGCTGATCGGCATGGTCGTTGCGCGCCGCAAGACGCTGGTCTCGGGCGAGACAAGGATCCGCGACATCGCGCTGGGCGAGCCGAACTGGCCCAAGGGCGCCACCCAGATCGCCAATTGCTACCGCAACCAGTTCGAGCTGCCGGTGCTGTTCTACGTCCTGATCGCGCTGGCCTTACCGTTGCGCCGCGCCGATCTCTTCATCGTGCTGATGTCATGGGTGTTCGTGGTGACGCGCTTTGCCCACGCCGGGGTCTTCGTCTCCTCGAACGATCTCGGCCGGCGCTCCACGGTCTGGCTCGCCGGCGTGCTGGTGCTGCTGGCGATGTGGATCTACTTCGCGCTCAAGCTCTTGTTGCTGATCTAGGCGCCCGCGCCCGTCCATGCTGATCTGAAAGATCGAGAATGACCCCCGCTGCCCGGCTGTCCGCAGCCATCGAACTGATCGACACCATCGAGAAGGATCGCGTGCCCGCGGCCAAGGCGCTGAAGGAGTGGGGCACCGCGCACCGCTTCGCCGGTTCCGGCGACCGCGCCGCCATCGCCGGCCTGGTCTGGGACGTGCTGCGCCGCTACGCCTCGAGCGCGTATCTGATGGATTCCGATACCGCGCGCGCGCGGCTGATCGGCATGCTCCGGCTCGAGCGCGGCATGGACGCGGCGACGATGGGCGCCTTGTTTGACGGCAGCCGCTTCGCCCCGGCGCCGTTGACCGAGGCCGAGCAGGCTGCGCTCGCCTCGCGGTCGCTCGAGGGTGCGCCGGCCGCGATCGCCGGCGACTATCCCGAATGGCTGGATCCGCACCTTGCAAAGGTGTTCGGCGAGGACCGTGCGGCGGAGGCGGTCGCGATGGCCAGCCGGGCCCCGCTCGACCTGCGCGTCAATACGCTAAAATCCAATCGCGACAAGGTGCTGCGCAATCTTGCTCATCTTCATGCGAAACCGACGCCGTGGTCCGCAACCGGCTTGCGCATCGAGCTTTCGGCCGATGCGCGCAACCCCGGCATCCAGGCGGAAGAGGATTTCATCAAGGGCGCCGTTGAAGTGCAGGATGAGGGATCGCAGCTGGCGGCGCAATTCACCGCGGCGAAGCCCGGCGAGCAGGTGATCGACCTCTGCGCCGGCGCCGGCGGCAAGACGCTGGCGCTCGCCGCGCTGATGCAGGGCAAGGGCCGGCTGATCGCGACCGACCGCGACAAGCGCCAGCTCGCGCCGATCCACGAGCGGCTGTCGCGCGCCGGCGTGCACAATGCCGATGTGCGCACGCCCAAGGGCGAGGTCGATCCGTTGGCCGACATCCGTGCCTCGGCTGATCTGGTCGTGATCGATGCGCCCTGCACGGGAACTGGAACCTGGCGCCGTAACCCCGATGCGAAATGGCGCATGCGCCCCGGCGCGCTGGAGATTCGCCTGCGCGACCAGGCCGAGGTGCTGGCGCGGGCGGTTCCGCTGGTAAAGCCGGGCGGCCGTATCGCCTACATCACCTGCTCGGTGCTGGCGGAAGAGAACGGCGAGCAGGTGAGGGCGTTCGTCGCGCGCCATGGCGAGTTTGCGGTTCAACCGCCCGAGCAGACAGCAAGCGTGCTCTGGGACAAGGCCGACGCTTTTGCGCAAGCCGCGCTGCGGTCGGAGGAAGGCTGGCTGATGACGCCGCGACGTACCGGCACGGACGGGTTTTTCGTGGCGGTGCTGAAAAAGACGTAGCTCCTGTCGGGTGGGCAAAGCGAAGCGTGCCCACGCTCTTGCCCATCGTTGAAAGGTGGTGGGCACGGCGCGAAGTGCGCGCCTTTGCCCACCCTACGACACCGCCCTTGACGCTCCCAAACAAAAGCCCCGCGAACCGGATCCCGGTCGCGGGGCCTTTTAACTCTGGCGTTCTGCCGGTACGTCCGCGGTCAGAACGTTGCGCGGGCGTTAGCCGACGCGGAGATTGTCAGCCGACGACTTGCCGCTGCGGCGGTCGGCGACGATGTCGAACGAGACCTTCTGACCCTCGTTGAGGGAGGAAAGGCCAGCGCGCTCGACGGCGCTGATGTGCACGAACACGTCCTTCTGGCCGTCGTCCGGCTGAATGAAACCATAACCCTTTTGGGTGTTGAACCACTTCACGGTGCCCATAGCCATGGGAATTTCCTTTAGTTAGTTAGAGAGAGTACGCACGTGGACCGGAACGCAGCATTGCGCCCATAGCCCTGTTCAGTCGATGTTTGGAGAAGTCATCTGAAGCGTGCGCGCCCGTTAGCAACGAGGCGAAGCGGCCCAGTCGTTCGGCCAAGTATCGATGATCACAATATAGCGAGAATTTGGGGCCAGTTCAAGGCACCACCCGTGGCTCGGAACGTCGCAGGACTTTGCTATTTTGCGGTGCAAATTAACCGCTCGCCGCAACTCAGTCCACGATGAAGAGCGTCGCTCCGGTTGCAGTCGAGGACCGGTGCGCGGCGTCGCCGAAATCCGAGACCTGGTAGCTCATCCCCGCCGTCAGCTTGAAGGTGCGCCCGTCGCGCAGCTCGGAATCGAGCTCGCCCTTCAACACGTAGAGGACGTGGCCGCGGTCGCACCAATGGTCGGCCAGGTAGCCCGGCGAATATTCCACCATCCGCACCCGGAGATCGCCGATATTGAGCGTACGCCACTTGGCCTCTCCCGTCTCACCAGGATGCGTGGTTGCCTCGACCTTGCTCCAGTCGGTGACGGTGAAGGGGGAGGTGGGGAGTTTCATGGGGAGAATCCGGTCAATGCGTTTGTGCGCTCTCCCTCATAGCTGCAAACGCGACCGTCGCAAGTCGTCGGCGGCACCGGAGAGGGCCGGCGACGACGGGCGGGCTGCTAAATATCGAGCTCGGCCCAGATCGCGGCATGGTCGGAGGCGGCCTCGACTTCCCTGGTGATCGTCGGAAAATGAGGGAAGAGGTCGCCGTTCTTGCCGCCCCAGACGCCCAGGCGGAAGATGCCGCCGGCGGTCGCCTTGTCGAACAGGGCCGGTGACAGCAGGACGTAGTCGATCTTGTTCGACGCGGTGCCGTTCTTGAAGGTGCCCGGTCGGCCGCCATCATCGAACCCGTCGAGCTCGCTGATGTCCTTCAGCCCGGTTTGATGAAACAGCGGGCTGAGCGGATCGCTGTCCGGCGTGTCGTTGAAGTCGCCGATCACCGCGATGAAGTCGTGCTTTTGGCGGAGCTGGCGATAGATGGTCGCGGTGCGTGCGGCCTGACGCTTGCGCTTGGCGTTGGACGTCGCCTGGGAGCCGAATCCCTTGCTCTTGAAGTGATTGGCGAGAACGACGAGCGAATTTCCCTCCGCCGTCTGAACCTCGAACTGCGCGCAATCCCGGCTGAAGATGACGCCATCCTCGTCTTCGTCATCGACGTGGCTCGCGATCGAGACGATCTCGAACTTCTTCTTGGTCATGAGCCCGACATCGATGCCGCGATCGTCATTGCCGTCGATCAGCATGATGTGGTCGTAGGGCGTTGCCTCGACGGAGGGCATCACGTCCTTGCAGAACCGGACGAGGGCGGGCCGGCTTTCCGCTTCCACCACGCCGAGCACGTCCGCATCGATCTCCTTCATGACCCGCGCGGTGTTCCGTGTCGCCTCTTCGTTGACCTGCTCCACCGTCAGATCGACCCATCCGATCCAGTCGCCCCGTCCGTCCGCAACGACCTGGATGGGTCCGCTTTGCGGCCGCTTGACGAGATGGCCGCGATTCTGGCGCAGGATCGCGTATTTGTTCTCGTCGGACTTCTTGAGGCCGAGCACATCCAGCAGCTCGACGATCTTCTTCTTGTCGTTCGCTGTGTATTTGTCCTTGCCGAGGATGGCGTTGATGTCGGCCTGCGCCTTCAGGATGGTCTTGCCTTCCTCCGAGAAGCCGGGGCCGCTGAGCGCCCGCGCACGCATGAAAAGATTTTCCACGTTGAAGGATGCGAGCTTCATGAAAATCTCCCAGGGATGAAAAATACAATTCAATCAATGGTAGAGATTATCAAAAAACTCGCATCAAGTCGAGGCGCTCGGATGCTCGCACGGCCGCGTGCGGCGAGCGGCGCCGGCCTTCGTCATATCGTCACAATCAGATGCGGAGAACCGTCACCCCACCAGATGGTTCGCCGAGCCCTGCACGATCAGGCCCGCATCGTTCACCCGCAGATATTCGCAGATCTTCATGCCGCGCTCGTTCGCGTAGAACACCACCACGCTGTCGGGACTGACGAACAGATCGATCAGCGAAAAATGCAGCTGCGGCACCAGGGAGAGCGCCTTGCCCCAATAGGCGCGCAAGGCATCCTTGCCCCGCACCGTGCCGCTGGCGTCGAATCCGAGCATCGGGATGCGGTCCGAGGTCATGACGGCGGCCTCGTCGTAGAGCGCGAGCACGCGCTCGAGATCGCGCGCGTTCCAGGCCTCGACCCAGCTTCGGCCGAGCGTGGCCAACGTTGATGGCTGATGCTGCGAAGACATCTGCTGCAAAGACATGGCGTTCTCCCTGATCGCCCCAGTTTGAGAGTGGGGCATAATAGGTCAATATTACGTACCTATATCAGTTTGTCCATGCCCAAAGAAGCATGTGGGCGCGCGGCCACCGCGGTTGCGGCGCGGGCGGCGCCAGCGTATCTGCTGGCCATGACAGCAGCACAGAACGACCGCTCCGCGTCGACGCCCTCCGTGGCCTCGGCGCATGACAAGATTCTCATCGTCGACTTCGGCAGTCAGGTGACGCAGCTGATCGCGCGCCGCGTGCGCGAGGACGGCGTCTATTGCGAGATCGTCCCGTTCAACAAGGCGGAAGCCGCCTTCGACGAGATGAAGCCGAAAGCGGTGATCCTCTCCGGCGGCCCTGAATCGGTGCACGAGGCCGGCTCGCCCCGCGCCCCGCAACGGATCTTCGAGTCCGGCGTGCCCGTGATGGGCATCTGCTACGGCCAGATGACCATGGCGGCGCAGTTAGGGGGCGAGGTCGAGGGCGGCCATCACCGCGAATTCGGCCGCGCCGATGTCGAGGTCAAAGCGCCGAGCAAGCTGTTCGAGGACGTCTGGTCACCCGGCGGCAAGAACCAGGTCTGGATGAGCCACGGCGACCGCATCACAAAGATGCCGCCGGGCTTCTCCGTCGCCGGCACCTCGCCGAACGCGCCGTTCGCGATCATCCAGGACGAGACGCGCAAATATTACGGCCTGATGTTCCACCCCGAAGTGGTGCACACGCCGGACGGCGCCAAGCTGATCCGCAACTTCGTCCGCAAGATCGCCGGCCTCACCGGCGACTGGACCATGCGCGCCTTCCGCGAGGAGGAGATCGCAAAGATCCGCCAGCAGGTCGGCAAGGGCAAGGTGATCTGCGGCCTTTCCGGCGGCGTCGATTCCGCGGTCGCGGCCGTCCTGATCCACGAGGCGATCGGCGACCAGCTCACTTGCGTCTTCGTCGATCACGGCCTGCTGCGTCTCGACGAAGCCAAGACCGTGGTCGACCTGTTCCGCCACCATTACAACATCCCGCTCGTGCACGTGGACGCCTCCAAGCAGTTCCTGGGCGAGCTCGAAGGCGTCACCGACCCCGAAACCAAGCGCAAGACCATCGGCCGCCTCTTCATCGAGGTGTTCGAGCAGGAGGCCAAGAAGATCGGCGGCGCCGACTTCCTGGCGCAAGGCACGCTCTATCCCGACGTGATCGAGAGCGTCTCCTTCACCGGCGGCCCCTCCGTCACCATCAAGTCGCACCACAATGTCGGCGGCCTGCCTGAACGCATGAACATGAAGCTCGTCGAGCCCCTGCGCGAGCTGTTCAAGGACGAGGTGCGCAAGCTCGGGCGCGAGCTCGGCCTCCCCGAAATCTTCGTCGGCCGCCACCCGTTCCCGGGCCCGGGCCTTGCCATCCGCTGCCCCGGCGAGATCACCAAGGACAAGCTCGACATCCTGCGCAAGGCCGATGCCGTCTACATCGATCAGATCCGCAAGCACGGCCTCTACGACGAGATCTGGCAGGCCTTCGCGGTGCTGCTCCCGGTCAAGACGGTCGGCGTCATGGGCGACGGCCGCACCTATGATTATGTGGTTGGCCTGCGCGCCGTGACCTCCACCGACGGCATGACCGCGGACTTCTACCAGTTCGACATGAAGTTTCTGGGCGAGACCGCGACGCGCATCATCAACGAGGTGAAGGGCGTGAACCGGGTGGTGTATGACGTCACCAGCAAGCCGCCGGGCACGATCGAATGGGAGTAGGGGCAAACACTTCGAGGACGGATGGCGCACAAGATCTACACGATGAGTTTTGCGAGCGCCTATCCGCACTACGTTGCGAAGGCGGAGAGGAAGGGCCGCACGAAGGCGGAGGTCGACGAGATCATCTGCTGGCTGACCGGACACACGCAGAGAACACTGGACAAGGAACTCGCGAAGAAAACCTCCTTTGAAGATTTCTTCGCTCACGCCCCCCGTATGAATACCTCGCGTTCGCTCATCACGGGCACGATCTGCGGCGTCCGCGTCGAGAACATCGAAGAACCGATCATGCGGGAAATCCGCTATCTCGATAAGCTGATCGATGAACTCGCCAAGGGCAGGGCGATGAAAACCATCCTGCGTGGGGAAGTGCCTGGCGGGTCGAACTGAGTGGTTGATCAAACATCGTCCGCACGCTGGAGCCGTCCGTATGGGGGCGATTTTTGGGCCGCTGCCAAGCCGGCCAGCCGGATGAGGGTCGAGATCGTCGTGTCGATCCGGAAGGTCTCGACAGCCCACAGAATCGTCGTCCGCGTGTGAACCGTTCTCAGCTTTGCGGCGTTGAAGCACAGTGCAGGACGCCTCCTTTGCCCCAGAACCATACATCCTGATCCTGACGGGAGCGGGTCTGCTGATCGCGCTCGTCGCGTGGCTGCCGCTCGCCCTGAAGCGGCTGCCGCTGTCTTTGCCGATCGTCTGCATCGGGATCGGTGCTGCGATCTTTTCGCTGCCGGCCGTCACGCTGCGGCCATTGCCGCTCGACTATCCCGAAATCACCGAGCGTTTCACCGAGTTCGTCGTGATCATCGCGCTGATGGGGGCCGGCCTGAAGCTCGATCGCCCGTTCAGTTGGCGAAAGTGGAGCGTTACCTGGCGGCTGCTGGCGATCACGATGCCGATCGGAATCCTGGCAATCACGGCATTGGGCGGGTGGACGCTGGGCCTGTCCTGGATCGCGGCGCTGCTGTTGGCGGCAAGCCTGGCGCCGACCGATCCGGTGCTGGCGTCCGACGTTCAGGTCGGGCCGCCAAAGACCGGGGAGGAGGATGAGGTTCGCTTCGGCCTCACATCCGAGGCCGGCTTGAACGACGGCTTCGCCTTTCCATTCGTGCATCTTGCGATCGCCCTCGGCTTGGCGGCGACGACGGGGGAGCCATGGGCGGGGAAGTGGCTGCTCCACAACGTGCTGTGGGAGATTGGCGCCGGCCTGATCGGTGGCTGGCTCATTGGCCGGCTGTTCGGCTGGCTCACGTTCCACGTCCCCGCCGACACGAAGCTGGCGAAGACGGGAGACGGTCTCATCGCGATCGCCGCCACATTCGTTTCTTACGGTGTCACCGAGCTGATCCACTGCTACGGTTTCCTCGCCGTCTTCGTCACCGCGCTGACGCTACGGCGATCGCACCGCGATCACGAATTCAACCGGCAAATGCACGACATCACCGAGCAGGTGGAGCGGCTGGCCATGATGGTCCTGCTGCTGTTGTTCGGCGGAGCGCTGGTCAGCGGTTTGCTCCGCCCGCTTCAGTTGGTGGACGTGGCGGCCGCGTTGGCGATCCTGCTCATCATCCGGCCGATCGGCGGGCTCGTCGCGCTGACTGGATTCAAGGCGCGCTTCTCGGAGAAGATGACGCTGGCCTTCTTCGGAATCCGAGGTGTGGGCTCGTTCTACTATCTGGCCTATGGGCTCAACCATATGGAGCTGACGGTCGGCGAGCGGCTGTGGGCGATCGTTGGCCTCGTCGCGCTGTTCTCGATTCTGCTTCACGGGCTGACGGTCACGCCTGTCATGCGACTGCTCGACAGGAGCCAGGGGCGCGATCCAGACGCCGACGAGGAAGCTCCGCCGCCAAGCCAGAAGAGACCGGCGTCGGCGTAGGAGGAGGGGAGCAGCATTCGGGCCGACATTGTTGTTCTTGCAAGAAGTCGGGATGCATCGGCGTCACCGCTCGATGCCCCTGATCATGCAGGCGGCGAGTGCGGCGAGGAACGACTCGGCCGGGATGACAGCAGCGAAGCCGGGTTCCCATCGCTCCCTTCTCAGACGCTTGCTGTCGGTCGGACGACGATCTCGCTGACGTCGACATCGTCTGGCTGCTCGATCGCGTAGTGCACGGCGCGGGCGATCGCGTCCGGCTTCAGGGCGATGGCGCGGTAGGTCACCATCGCTTCGGCGGCCACCGGGTCGGTGATCGTGTCGGCCAGCTCGCTTTCGACCACGCCTGGATGGATGCAGGTCACCCGGATCTTGTCGTTCTCCTGCCGCAGGCCATCCGAGATCGCCCGCACCGCATATTTGGTCGCGCAATAGACGGCGGCGGTGGGCGAGACGCTCAGCGCGCCGATCGAGGCGATGTTGATGATGTGGCCGGAGCCGCGCGCCGTCATCTCCGGGAGCACCGCGGCGATGCCGTAGAGCACGCCCTTGATGTTGACGTCGACCATCCGGTCCCATTCGTCGACCTTCAGCGAGGCCATGAGTGACAGCGGCATGACGCCGGCATTGTTGACGATGACGTCGACACGGCCGAACTCTCCGCGCGCGGTCTCGGCAAATGCCGCGACATCGGCGCGATCGGTCACGTCGAGGCGCCGGATGCGCACCGCGCCGTCCGCCAACCTTATTTCTTCGGCAAGCGCTTCAAGCCGGTCGGTGCGGCGGGCGCCGAGCATCAGCTTCGCGCCGGCGGCGCCGAGTTCGCGGGCAATGCCCGCACCGATACCGCTCGAGGCGCCGGTGACGAGGACCACCTTATCCATGCTGTGTCTCCTTTCCGTCGCAACACTCCGCTGCGATTGCGAGCAATATGAACTCGCCCTATTGTCGCGATAAGTCCTCCATTCATTGACAGCTTGGAAAGTCAATCTAACCAATGCAGCCCGATCTCAACGCTCTCGCTGTGTTCGCGCTGGTGGCCGAGGAGCGCAGCTTTCGCGCTGCCGCGGACCGGATGGGGGTGACGCGTTCCGCGGTCAGCCAAGCCATTCAGCGGCTCGAGGAGACGCTGGGCACTGCGCTCGTGCGGCGGACGACGCGCAGCGTCAGCCTGACCGAGGCGGGCGAGCACCTCTATGCGCAAACGGCGCCCGCGATCGCCGACATGCGCGCTGCCGTTGAGGCGGCAGGCAGCCTGGGCGGTCGCCCGCGCGGGCAGTTGCGGCTGGCCGTCTCGTCGATCGCCGAACGCTTCCTGGCGGGACCGTTCCTGGCGAGCTTCGCCGAAGCCAATCCTGAGATTCAGATCGACGTCACCGTGACCGGCGAGGACTTCGATATCTTTGCCCAGGGTTATGACGCGGGCGTGCGGCTGGGCGAAGCGATCGAGCAGGACATGATCGCGGTTTCGGTGGCGGGGGACGAGCGGCAGCTCGCGGTCTGCTCGCCGGGTTATCGCGACCGGTTCGGCACGCCCGTGCATCCGCGCGAACTGGCCGCGCACCGTTGCATCGGTTGGCGGCCCGCGCCGAAGGTGGCGCCCTATCGCTGGGAATTTTCGGAGCGGGGGCGTGAGTTCAGCGTCGATGTGGCACCGGAGATCACGACCAACGACATGGCGCTGATGATCAAGCTCGCCGTCGCGGGCGCCGGCATCACGTTCGGCATGGAGGAAAGCTTCCGCCCCTGGTTCGCCCGGGGCGAACTCGTACCGATCCTGGAAGACTATTGTCCCTACTTTGCCGGCTTTTATCTCTACTATCCGAGCCGGCGCAATCTTGCGCCCAAGCTGCGCGCGCTGGTCGAGCATCTGCGGCGTTCACGATGATATGCGTCGCATGGCACAGCTATCTGGCGCTACGCGCAGCGGGACCGAAGTTCGGTGCTGCCGTTTTGACCGCCTCCGCAGCATCCGCTGCGCCCCGAATGTCGAAGCGAGCTTCAATTGCTGCCCGCTGCAGACCGTGCGAGGGTAGGACATTCAGGCCTATTGAGACCGTAATGTGCCGACGATATCGTCCAGGAACAGTGCCTGCAGAATGCCTGAAGACCTCGACATCTGATGATCGAGGCAGCTGGAACCCGCGCAGGTTGAAAGCGTTGCCTGCAGGCCGCAATTGATGTCGGGGGCGGAGCTATGTCCGATTTACTGCCCAGCGCGTTGGATCTTGCGCGCTTCCAGTTCGCCTTCACGGTTGTCTGGCACTTCCTGTTTCCGGCCTTCACCATCGGATTGGCGAGCTATCTCGCCGTGCTCGAAGGCCTGTGGCTGTGGACGGACCGCGGCGCCTATCTCGATACCTATCGCTATTGGCTAAAGATCTTTGCTGTCGCCTTCGCCATGGGCGTCGTGTCGGGGATCGTCATGTCGTACCAGTTCGGCACCAACTGGTCGGTGTTTGCCGACAAGACATCGCCGGTGCTCGGACCGCTCCTTGGCTACGAAGTGCTGACGGCATTCTTTCTCGAGGCCGGCTTCCTCGGGGTGATGCTGTTTGGCCTTGGCCGCGTCGGCCCACGCCTGCATTTCGTTGCGACCTGCTTCGTCGCGGGCGGCACCTTGCTCTCGGCCTTCTGGATTCTGGCGGCGAATTCCTGGATGCAGACGCCGACGGGACATGGGACAGGACCGGACGGCCAGTTCATTCCCGAGAGCTGGCTCGCGATCATCTTCAATCCGTCGTTCCCCTACCGTTTCGCTCATACGGTGATGGCGGCTTACCTGACGACCGCGATGATCGTGGGCGCGGTGGGCGCCTGGCATCTCCTGCGGGACAGGATGAACGAGCGCGCCCGCATCATGTTTTCGATGGCAATGTGGATGGCTGCGATCGTGGCGCCGATGCAACTCCTGATCGGGGATTTGCACGGCGTGAATTCCTATCACCACCAGCCTACCAAGGTCGCCGCTATGGAGGGTCATTTCGAGACCGAGCGCCGCGCGCCGTCCATCCTGTTCGGCATGCCGGATGCCGATGCCGGCGTGACCCGCGGCCAGATCGCCATTCCCGGCTTCGCGAGTCTTTACCTCACGCACAGCCTCGATGGAGAGGTCAAGGGGCTGAAGGCGTTTCCGAAGGACACTTGGCCGACCAATATTCCGCTCGTGTTCTGGGCGTTCCGCATCATGGTCGGTCTGGGCATGCTGATGATCGCGCTGGGCGTGGCCTCGCTCATCCTGCGTTGGCGCGACAATCTCTATGACTCGCCGTGGCTGCACCGCTTTGCCGTGGCGATGGGACCGTCCGGGCTCGTCGCGGTGACCGCCGGATGGACCGTGACAGAGGCTGGCCGACAGCCTTTCACGGTTTATGGATTGCTGCGGACGGCCGATAGTGTCGCGCCGATCGCCGCGCCGGCGGTGGCCGCATCGCTCGCCGCATTCGTCGTGGTGTACTTCGTCGTGTTCGGCGCCGGCATTGCGTATCTGTTTCACCTCTTCCGCCAGACGCCTGAAGCCGGCGAGCACGGACCGCCGCAAGGCCAGCCGGTGCGCACGGCCGGCATCACGCCGGCGCCAGGGCTGGTCAATCGCGAGACGCACGGAGCAGAACCAAGGCAGGCGGGGATCAGGCCATGAGCATCGACCTCACACTGATTTGGGCGCTGTTGATCGCCACCGCGGTGTTGCTCTACGTGGTGATGGACGGCTTCGACCTTGGCGTCGGCATCCTGTTTCCGGCCGAGGCGGCAAGAGCCGAGCGCGACGTCATGGTCAATTCCGTGGCGCCGGTCTGGGACGGCAACGAAACCTGGCTCGTCCTTGGCGGCGGCGGATTGTTCGCGGTGTTTCCGCTGGCCTACGCCACGATCTTTCCCGCGCTTTACATGCCGCTCATTCTGATGCTGCTCGCCTTGGTGTTTCGCGGCGTCGCCTTCGAGATGCGGTTTCGGGCGCGGACATCCGCCGGTGAGATCTGGTGGGACCGCGCATTTTCGTGGGGCAGCTTTGCCGCGGCCTTCCTGCAGGGCGTCTGCCTCGGCGCCATCGTGCAGGGCATTCGCGTGGAGGGGCGGGCCTACGCCGGCGGCTGGTGGGATTGGCTGACTCCCTTCTCGGTGCTGACCGGAATTGCCCTGGTTGTCGGCTACGGCCTGCTCGGCGCGTGCTGGCTGATCTGGAAGACGGACGGCGCCCTTCAGGCACGCTGCCGGAACTATGCACGGGTTCTCGGCTTTGCGACGCTCGGCTTCATCGCGGTCATATCCTTGATGATGGTCATCCAAAGCGCGGCCTTTCGCGAGCGATGGCTGACGCTGCCGAACATGCTTTACGCAGCGCCTGTGCCGGTCCTCCTGGCTCTGCTGGCATGGCGCTTTCACCGCGCGCTCGCAAAGGGTGAGGACGGGATGCCGTTCCTGTGCGCGCTCGGCTTTTTCCTGCTGTCCTATGCCGGGCTGGGGATCAGCATGTGGCCGATGATCGTGCCGCCTTCCGTCACGATCTGGCAGGCGGCCACGCATCCCAGCAGCCAGTTGTTCCTGCTCGTCGGCGCAGCGGTGCTGGTGCCGGTGATCCTTGTCTACACCGGCTACGTCTACTGGATCTTCCGCGGCAAGGTCCGGCACGGCGAGGGATATCACTGATGCAGCGTGCATCCCGGACCTGGAGGCAACTGCTATGGTTAGTGACGCTGTGGGCCGCAGGTGTCACGACGCTCTTCGTGATCGCAATGCCGATCCGGTGGTTGCTTAGGACGGGATGAGGAGTCCGGAGTGCGCAGGATCGGCAGGACTGTCGCTCCTCTCGGCATAGCGCGGCGCCGCGAGGCCCTCGCGTGCGCGCTTGGCCAGTGATTGGCCACGTCATCCCGACTGTGCGTAGCTACCCGGCATAAACGTCGGATGCCCCGACCTGTGCTCCCGTGATACGACATCCGCATCGTCTTCAAGGAGCCCGCTTCATGTCCGTCGCGACTGCCGCCAGCCAGCAGCCCGCTGCCGCTGAAACCGATCCCGAAGCCCTCGGCTGGATGCGGGGCTTCCCGCCGTTGCCCGACCGCACCATCACCTTCCAGGACGGCTCATTCCGCAGCTTCCCCGAATTGCGCTGGGCCTGGAGCAACATCCGCCAGCTCGTGCCCACCGTGAATGTCTGGCGCGGGGCAGGACCTGCATCCGCGTTGCCACGCGAAGATCACGATATCGGCGCGGTGCCTTCCATCACGATGGACGGGCGGCCCATGACGTTCGCAAAAATGCTGGAGGAGACGTACACCGACGGCATCGCGGTGCTGCACAGGGGCAGGCTGATCTATGAGCGCTATTTCGGCGCCTTGAAGCCGCACAAGCCGCATATCGGAATGTCCGTGACGAAGTCGTTCACCGGCGTGCTCGCCGGCATTCTGGCCGCCGAGGGCAGGATCGATCCGCAGGCGCTCGTGACGGACTATGTGCCGGAGCTGAAGACAAGCGGGTTTGGGGATGCACGCGTGCACGAGGTCATGGATATGACCACCGGGCTCGCCTACACGGAAGTCTACACCGACAAGAGCTCGGACGTGTGGGGCCTTCGGCGCGCCAACGGCATGGCGCCGATCCCGCCGGGCTATGAAGGCCCGACCACCATTTTCGATTTCCTGATCGCGCAGAAGAAGCAGGGCGAGCACGGCAAGGCCTTCGCCTACAAGACCGTCAACACCGACGTGCTGGCGTGGATCATCAGGCGCGTCAGCGGCCTGACGCTGTCCGAGCTCTTGTCCGAGCGGATCTGGCAGCCGATGGGCGCGGAGGAGGACGCGCATTATCACGTCGACCGCATCGGCACCGAGAGCGGCGGCGGCGGTCTCTCCACGACCTTGCGCGACCTCGCCCGCTTCGGCGAGACCATGCGCAATCACGGCCGCTTCAACAGCCGCCAGATTGTGCCGTCGCAAGTGGTCGAGGACATCGCGCGCGGCGGCGATCCTGACAAATTCAAGCCGGCCGGCTACTCCACATTGCCGGGCGCGTCCTACCGCAACCAATGGTGGGTCACGCACAACGCGCACGGCGCTTACATGGCGCGCGGCGTCTACGGCCAGGGCATCTACATCGATCCCAAGGCCGAGATGGTGATCGCGCGCTACGCCTCGCATCCCATGGCCGGCAACGCCGCCAACGATCCGGTGACGCTGCCGGCCTACATGGCGCTGGCGAAGGCGCTGATGGCGCGCGGGTAGGGCGCCGCGCGCTCGCGCCTCACTCACGCGCCTCCTGCCAATGCGGGTAGGTGACGTAGGCGGTGAGGGCGCCTTGCTCGTGCGAGCGGATAGTGACCTTCTCGCCCTTCGGCATGTAGACGATCTCGCCGGGACCGGCGGTGACGGTGCTGCCATTGCTCGCAACCGAGAGCTTTCCTTCCAGGACGAGCATGACATCGTCGACCGCGAGCGTCTCGTCGAGGCTCTGGTTCGGGGCGTAGCGGCCGTAGCCGATCGTGATCGGTCCGCCGTGACGCTGGTCGATCACATTGCCGGCGAAGATTTCGCCGTCCTGTCCCGGCGAGCGTTCGAGCGGGGCATCGGTGATGGCAAATTTGCGAACTTTCATGAGTTCCGTCCGTTGCAGAGGGTTTGGTGGAGAGGGCATCGATAGACGCCCGGGCAGGTTGTTTGGTTTCGCGCCGGCTCGCGAGGCGGTTTGACGCAGCGGGTCGCGAAATATAAGAATTGACTTATATTAGTTCTGATTGATATTCCCTGCCTCGCAGGAAGCGAGACGGAGAAGCGCAGATGGAGATCGACGTCGCCAGAGTTCTGGGCCTTGTCACCCGTTCGGTGACGAATTTTGAGAAAGACGGGAGACCCGCGAGCGTCGTGACCCTGACGCGGCTTTACGACACCAGCGTCGACGATCTCTGGGACGCCGTGACCAGCAGGGAGCGGATCCCGCGCTGGTTCGCGCCGGTCGAGGGCGACCTCCGGCTCGGCGGACGCTATCAGGTCAAGGGCAATGCTGGCGGCACCATCACGTCCTGCACGCCGCCGACCCATTTCGCCGCGTCATGGGAGTTCGGCGGCGCGACGAGCTGGATCGACGTCAGGCTGGCGGCGGAGCGGCAGCAGGCGCGTTTGACGCTTGAGCACACCGCGATCATCGAGGATCATTGGAATCAGTTCGGCCCGGGTGCGGTCGGGGTCGGCTGGGATCTCGCGCTCGCGGGGCTCGAGCGATATCTTGCGACCGGGGCATCGGTCGATCATGAGACGGCAGAGGCGTGGATGGGCTCGCCGGAGGGCAAGGACTTCATGACGACCAGCGGCGAGGCCTGGCGTGCGGCGCATGTCGCAAGCGGCGTCGATCCGGACGAGGCGAAGCAGCGCTCGGACCGCACCATCGCGTTCTATCGCGGCGAGATGCCGCCGGACATCGCCCATCCCGGCACGGGAAGCTGATGCACGTCTTCGAGGTCCTCGCCGATCCCGTGCGCCGCCGCATCCTCGAGCTGCTCGGCCAAAACGAGATGGCGTCCGGCGAGGTCGTCGCAGTGATCGGCGCCGAGTTCGGCATCACCCAGGCGGCCGTCTCGCAGCACCTCAAGGTGCTGCGCGAAAGCGGCTTTGCAACCGTTCGCGCCGAGGCGCAACGGCGGCTCTACTCGGTCGACATTGCCGGGCTTCGCGCCGTGGATGCTTGGATCGGTCAGTTCCGGAATTTCTGGGAGCCGAAGCTCGACGCGCTGGCGACCGAGATCGCGCGCGGCAAACGCGAGCGCCGCAACGCGCCGGTGACCAAGCGGGGCGGGAAGAGGGCGTGAATGAATGCGTAGGGTGGATTAGCGGGCGGCTGCGCGAAGCGCAGTCGCCGGCGTAATCCACCATTCTCCCGCCAAGCCCTGCTAAAAGCGGCGAATTACGCTGCGCTAATCCGCCCTACGATCGCATGAGCTTCTCATACTTCTTCACCAGCCGCTCCCGCTTCAGCCGCGACAGCCGCTGGATCCAGAACATGCCGTCGAGCTGGTCGATCTCGTGCTGATGGCACACGGCGCGCAAGCCCTCGGAGTCCTCGGTTCGAGAGTTGCCGTCGACATCCTGATAGCTGATCCGCACCCGCGCGTGGCGCTGCACCTCGTCGTTGACGCCGGGCATCGAGACGCTGCCCTCGCGGTGCAGGATCATCTCGGGCGAGGCCCATTCGATGACCGGATTGACGTAGGCCTGCTGGTCCTCGCTGTCGCCGAGCTCGAGCACGACGAGCCGCAAGGGGACGCCGATATGGGGCGCGGTGATGCCGATGCCGGGCGCGGCGCGCATGGTTTCGAGCAGGTCCTGCGCGAGCGCGCGCAGCTCGTCGTCGAAAGTGGTGACGGGGCGGGCAGGCAGCGCGAGCCGGCGGTCGGGATAGCGGAGGATGGGGCGGATCGTCATGATGCGCCGCCTTACTGCCCGGGATACGGCGTGCCGTCCTTGCGCAGGAAGCGGCCGTCGGATGCCGGGCTCATCATATCGATGTCGGAGCAGGTGATGAGATCTTCCTGCGAGCGCGAGCCGATTTCGAGATAGACCGCCGTCGCATTCGACCTGTTGATCATGTGATGGCCGTTGCCGCTCGCCTTGGGGAAGGCCGCGCAATCGCCGGCGCGCAGCGGGGTTTCGCCCCCGTCCTCGATCAGCGTCACCTCGCCTTCGAGGATGTAGACGAACTCGTCCTCGTGCGAATGCCAGTGACGCTGGCTCGACCAGCCGCCGGGCGGCAGGCGCATCAGGTTGACCCCGAAATCCCTGAGGCCGCCGGCATCGCCGAGACGCTTGCGGATGCGTTCGGCGCAAGGTGCATCGAAGGGGGCGGGGTAGCCGGATCCCTTGCGGGCCGGCACCGTGGCGATGTCGATCTTTGGCATGGATGGTTCCTGCAATGGGAGGTGTTGTGGAGAACAATGCGGCCGCTACAATGATCCAGGGCCGAGCAGCTATGCTGAAGCCTGAAGCCAGACTGGAATCGTTGCAAGTGCTCTCGGACGTTCTCAAGCGAAAGTCGATCTACACCTACTTCAGCCGATCGGCGATGGACAAAGCAGTCGCCTATCAGGCGCAGGGCCGCGTTTCCAAGCTGAAGGTGAGCGGCGACCTGAAGCATGTCACCGCGGAGGTGCGGGGCAGCGGGTCCAACAGATATCAGGTCGACATCGCTCTGACATTCAACGGTGACGAGCTCACCAGCCTCGATGGCGATTGCGATTGTCCGATGGACTTCAATTGCAAGCACGTCGCCGCAACGCTTCTGGAGGCCTTGAGCGGGAAGGAGGTCGCGGCGCCGGCCTTGGCAGCCGCGCGCGAAGCACCCACGCCACCTCCTGCTCTCTCGTTAGAGCTCACCAACTGGATCGACAGCGTCGGCCGGGCAGCGCGGGGCGGCGTCGGGGAAGAGGGCCAGTGCTTGCTGTACTGTCTCGAGCCGTCAGAACACGCCATGCCGCAGCTGGAATTGTCCTTGCGGTCCGTTCGCGTGCTCAAGGCCGGCGGCTTCGCCGGCAATTATACCAGCCCCAGCCTGTACGAGTTCAAGCCCGAGCGGACCCCGAAATACTTTCGCGACGTCGACATCGAGATCGTGACGCAAGCGTCGGCCGCCACCCGCAGCTATTACGAGCAGGGACCCTATCCGGAGGAGTTGCTGAAACGGATCGTCGCGACCGGCCGGGCGTTCTGGCTCGATCACCAGGGCGCGCCGCTGAAGTGGGGGGACGCACGCGAGGGAAGGATCGAGTGGCAATCGGCGGGAAAGCGCGGGCTCACACCTCGTCTCCTGGTAGCCGGCGCAATTGCGCTCAATGCCGAGCCGCCGGTCTATGTCGATGAAGCCGCCGGGCTGATTGGACCGGCGCAACTGGGCCTGCCGCCACGTTTGGCTTTTCAACTCCTGTCCGCTCCGGCCATCCCGCGCGCGCAGGTGGAGGAAGTCTCGCGCCGCCTCGCTCAGAAGCTGCCCGAGCTTCATCATGGCATTTTGCCCGCGCCGCCGACCGTCGCGGTGACCATCGAAGAGGATCCTCGCCCGGTGCTGCGGCTCCGGCTCGGGCACCTCGTGAGCTTCTATTACTACCGCGACAAGAACGAAGAGCGCGGGCCGATGGCGGTCGCCAGCCTCGGATTCCGCTATGGCGGATTCGACATCGATCCGCACCAGCGGGCCAGCCGGGTGGAGTTGTTTCAGGCGGGACAGTTGTTCATCATCACGCGGCGCCAGGGCATGGAGAGGCAGGCGCGCAAACGTTTGGTCGACCTCGGTCTCGTCGACGCACGAACCGCTTTGCCGGCGCTGGACTTCCGCCATGCCATGGATCTTACGCTCCGCGATCAGGGCGACTGGTTCCAATTTCTCGCGCAGCAAGCCGAGCAGCTGCGATCGGAAGGCTTCGAGATTCTGGTCGACGACGATTTTCCGTTTCGGCTCGCAGACTCCTCGGGCGAGTTTGATGCCGCGCTGGAATCCAGCGGCATCGACTGGTTCGAGCTGGCGCTCGGCATCGACATCGACGGCGAGCGCCAGGACCTCGCCCCGCACGTCGCCGCGCTGGTCTCGGCGCCCGGCTTCACGCCGGACCGGCTGCGACAACTCGCAGAAAAGGGCGAGCGGTTCTATCTGCCGCTGACCGACGGCCGCAAGCTGGCACTGGCCGCCGATCGCTTCCTTCCCTTGGTGCTGGCGCTGCACAGCCTGCACCTGAACGGCGCTCTTGCCGATGGCTCGAAGAAGGTCAGGCTGTCGCAAGCCGACGTCCTTCCGCTGCTCGGACTGGAGAGCGAGAGTTTTGTCTTTCGCGGAGCCGATAACCTGCGTCGTCTCGCCAACCTGCTTCAGCTGCGGGGATTGGCGGTGCCCGAACTTCCGTCCGGCTTTCGCGCGACGCTGCGGCCCTATCAAGCCCTGGGCGTGGCCTGGCTCGACCTCCTCCGCGAGAGCGGCCTCGGCGGCGTGCTGGCCGACGACATGGGGCTTGGCAAGACGATCCAGATCCTGGCATTGATCGCTTTGGAAAAGCAACGGGGACGGCTCACCGACCCCGTGCTCGTGGTTGCGCCGACGAGCCTGATGACCAACTGGTCGGCCGAAGCGCAGAAATTCGTGCCGGAGCTGAAGGTGCTCGTCCTCCAGGGGCCGGACCGCAAGGAGAGGTTCGCGGCGATTGCCGAGCATGATCTCGTGCTGACGACCTATCCGTTGATCGCAAGGGACCGGGACGTGCTTCTGGCGCGGGATTGGCACATCGCCGTGCTGGACGAAGCGCAGACGATCAAGAATCCCGATGCCGCCACCACCCGCTGGCTGCGGGACATCAGGGCCGCGCATCGCTTCTGTCTCACCGGCACGCCGATGGAGAACCATCTCGGCGAGCTCTGGTCGATCATGAGCTTCGCAAATCCAGGTTATCTCGGCGACAAGGCGGCGTTCTCGCGCCAATGGCGCACGCCGATCGAGAAGCGCGGCGACAATATCCGCAGCGCAGCCCTGGCGCAGCGGATCAAGCCCTTCATGCTGCGCCGGACCAAGGCTGAAGTCGCCACCGAGCTGCCGGCCAAGAGCGAGATCCTGGAGACGATCGTGCTCGAAGGTGCGCAGCGCGATCTCTACGATTCGATCCGGCTGTCGATGTCGCGCAAGGTCCGCGAGGCCATTGCGGCTCGTGGTCTTGCCAAGAGCCACATCGTGGTCCTGGAAGCCCTGCTGAGAATGCGGCAGGCCTGTTGCGATCCTGCGCTGCTGAAGCTAGGGGACGGCGTCAACCGACCGTCGGGCAAGCTCGAACGCCTGATGGACATGGTATCGGAGCTGTTGAGCGAAGGGCGGAAGATCATCCTCTTCTCGCAGTTCACCTCCATGCTCGACCTGATCCGGCGGCGCTTCGACGCCAATGGGCTGCGCTACAGCCTGCTGACCGGCGACACCAAGGACCGCAAGTCGGCCATCGAAGCCTTTCAGAGCGGAGCGGCGGAGGTGTTCCTCGTCAGCCTGAAGGCGGGCGGGGTGGGCCTCAATCTCACCGCCGCCGACACCGTGATCATCTTCGATCCCTGGTGGAATCCCGCCGTCGAGGAACAGGCCATCGATCGCGCCTACCGGATCGGACAGGACAAGGCGGTGTTCGTTTACAGATTGGTCGCCGCCGGCACGATCGAGGAGAAGATGGACGAGCTCAAGGCCCGGAAGCGGGCTCTGGCCGACAGCCTGTTCGAGCGGGATGGACGGATCGCTTCGGCCCTCACCGAGGACGACGTCAAGGCTCTGTTCGAGGCTTGACCGAGCCCGATGGCCGTCGTGCCCACGAGGCCGTGAACCCTGGCCTCTTGCGCGCCGGCGGGACGATGCCGCGCCACCGCTGTTTTGCCCGACCAGTCAAATCGCGGACCGCCTCGCAAGGCCGCGGCGGCTCATCTCGGCGGCTCGCTAAGTGCTTGATCCCGCAGAGGCCGGCTACTGTGCATGGGGTTGTTTTTCAACTTTCTATTGGCAGGTGACAAAGGCCTCGGCAAAAATGTCGTTCCGTTGTCGGCCGACGTGGTTCCCATTCGTCTTCTCCCAGACAGATCCCACGGGAGACCCAAATGACCCAATCCCCCTATCGCTGGGTGATCGTCGCCGCGGGCGGCCTGCTCGGCTGCGTCGCGATCGGCGGCATGTTTTCGCTGCCGGTGTTCCTGCAGCCGATCGCCAAGGACACCGGCTGGTCGGTGACCGGCATCTCCAGCGCGATGACGATCGGCTTTCTGGCAATGGCGTTCACCAGCATGGCCTGGGGCACGCTGTCGGACCGGTTCGGTCCGCTGCCGGTGGTGCTGACGGGATCGACCGTGCTGACGCTGAGCCTGTTCGCCGCGAGCCAGGCGACCTCGCTTCTGGTGTTCCAGATCGTGTTCGGCCTTCTGACCGGCGCGTCCTGCGCGGCGATCTTCGCGCCGATGATGGCGGCTGTCACCGGCTGGTTCGACACAAATCGCAGCCTCGCGGTGTCGCTGGTCTCGGCCGGCATGGGCATGGCGCCGATGACGATGTCGCCGTTCGCGGCCTGGCTCATCTCCGGCCACGATTGGCGGACCTCGATGCAGATCGTGGCGCTGGTGGTCGGCGCCATCATGATCCCGGTCTCGTTTCTGGTGCGCCGTCCGCCGGCGCTCGCGCAAGGCCCGGCCGCGCCCGCCGGCGAAGCCGCCGGACAAAACGAGATGTCGGTGGGCGAGGCGCTGCGCTCGCCGCAATTCATGGTCCTGCTCGCGACCAATTTCTTCTGTTGCGCCACCCATTCCGGCCCGATCATCCACACCGTCAGCTACGCCGTGAGCTGCGGCATCCCGCTGATCGCCGCGGTGACGATCTACAGCATCGAGGGGTTCGCCGGCCTCGGCGGCCGCATCGCCTTCGGCCTGATGGGCGACCGCTTCGGCGCCAAGCGCGTGCTGGTGTCGGGCCTGCTGCTGCAGGCGTTCGGCGCGCTCGCCTATGTGTTCGC
Organism: Bradyrhizobium sp. WBOS08; assembly: GCF_024585125.1. NCBI lineage: Bacteria > Pseudomonadati > Pseudomonadota > Alphaproteobacteria > Hyphomicrobiales > Nitrobacteraceae > Bradyrhizobium > Bradyrhizobium sp. WBOS08. The sequence continues at coordinate 5,326,372 of NZ_CP028988.1, forward strand.
GAACCAGCTCACGACGTTCTATGCCGTCGGCGCCATCTTCGGCTTCATCTATGCCGGCACCATGCCGCTCTATGCCGTGCTCATCCGCGAGAACTTTCCGCTTCGGATGATGGGCACGGTGATCGGCGGCACGGCGATGGCCGGCAGCCTCGGCATGGCGACCGGCCCGCTCGCCGGCGGCCTGATCTATGACGCGTTCTCCAGCTACGCCTGGCTCTACATCGCCTCCTGGGCGATGGGACTCGGTGCCTTCCTGATGGCGATGACGTTCAGGCCGTTCCCCAAGCCGCAAGGGCAGGCGGCGCCGGCGGCGGCGTGAGGTTAGGTGTCGAGGCGCAGCGTCAGAGCTGCGCCTCGATCGCGGCCTTGTCGATCACCGACCAGACCTGCTGGATCCTGTCATTGCCGAATTCGTAGAACACATTCTCGCAGAACGAGACGCGCCGGCCATTGACGGCAAGTCCCAGGAACGTCCCGACCGGTGTGCAGTCGAACTGCAGCCGCGCTGCGATCCCCGGCGGGTCCGACATCAGCAGCGCGATGTTAAAACGCAAATCCGGAATCTCGCGAAAGTCCCGCTCCAGCATCGCGCGATAACCGGGCAGGCCGAGCGGCCGGCCGTTGTGAACGACATCGTCATGCACGAACCGGCCGAGCGAGGGCCAGTCCTGCCGATTCAGGCAGGCGATATAAGCGCGGTAGGTCTCGGCGAGGTCGTCTCGTGTCATATCGAAGCTCCGTGCGGCTTCGACCTTAACGCGCAGACGTCGCGACCGGTCCAGCTCAGAGCCGCTTTTCGAAGAACAGGTCCGGATAGGGATCGTCGTTGAAGCGGGGGATCTCGCGCCAGCCCGTGCTGCGGTAGAGCTGGCCGGCCTCGGGCAGCGCGCTGTTGGTGTCTAGCCGCAGCAACGTGATGCCGAGTTCGCGCGCAGTGCTCTCGATCGCCTCCATCAGCCGCTTGCCGAGCCGCAAGCCGCGCGCGGCGGGCGCGACCCACAGCCGCTTGATCTCGGCGTAACCGTGATCGGTTCCCTTCAGGCCGACGCAGCCGATCGGCAGCGTGTCCGACATCGCGACGATGAAGGTGCCGCGCGGTCGGCGCATGTCCTTGGCGTCGGGGTCGCGCGACTGTGAGACGTCAAAGCCGTGTTTGAAGCGGCGGCCGAGCTCGGCGTAATACTCGCCGAGGCAGTGGCGTGCTTGCTCGGATCGCGGATCCATCTCGTCCAGTGCGATCCGCTCGCGCGTCAGGGTGGAGGCGATCAGGTCCATCGCCGCCAGCAGCGCCTCGCGCTGCGAATGCTGCGCCAGGAAACCTTCGGCCTGCGCGTTCGACAGCGCCTCATAGGCCGCGAACTCGCGCCGGCCCGACCGCGTCAAGGTCGCGACGCGCCGCCGCGCATCGTCCTGATGCGCTTCGGTCTCGACCAGCCCTTCGTCCTCGAGGCTGCGCAGCAGGCGGCTCATCAATCCGGAATCGAGACCGAGATAGTCGCGGATCTCGGCCACGTCCGTACGCCCATGCCCGATCGCGTTGAGCACGCGCGCCGCACCGAGCGGCCGGCCGCGGCCCAGGAAGGAGGTGTCGAGCGCGCCGACCGCCGAGGTGACGGCGCGGTTGAAGCGGCGAACGCGCGAGATCGGGTCCAGCATGATGTCTGACTATAGTCAGACATCATGCTCTGTCAATCGCGACGATCGCGATGGAACATGGAGGAAGCCGCTGCTCCGTACCGTCGCCTTGCGGTCGCAATGATGAGGTTGATGTGCCGCGCCTTTCTTTGTGAGTTGTGCCGAAGCCGCGAGCCGCTACCATGTACCGGACTGCCGTGGAACGCGGGAGTGAGCACGGGAGGCGGCATGAGCGGGCAGGAACGCAAGGCGAAGGGATCGGACCTGTTTGTCGCGGCGCTGGAGAATGAGGGCGTCGATCGCATCTTCGGCGTCCCCGGCGAAGAGAATCTCGATCTGGTGGAATCGCTCCGCACCTCCAGAATCGAGTTGGTCCTGACCCGCCACGAGCAGGCCGCCGCCTTCATGGCCGCCACCTATGGCCGGTTGACCGGCAAGCCCGGCGTCTGTCTGTCGACGCTCGGCCCGGGTGCGCTCAACCTGTCCACCGGTGCGGCCTATGCGCATCTCGGCGCGATGCCGATGATCCTGATCACCGGCCAGAAGCCGATCATGAGCAGCCGGCAGGCGCGCTTCCAGATCGTGGACGTGGTCGCGACCATGAAGCCCCTGACCAAGCTGTCGCGGCAGATCGTCAGCGCCTCCAGCATTCCGACCGTGGTGCGGGACGCTTTTCGCGTCGCGATGGAGGAGCGGCCCGGACCGGTGCATCTCGAGCTGCCCGAGGACATCGCCGGCGACGAGGTGCCTGCCGTGCCCGTGATTCCCGTGCACCCGATCGAGATCCCCGTCGCCCATCGCGCCGCGCTCGATCGTGCGGCCGGGATGATCCTGGCCGCGAAGCGCCCGCTGGTGATGATGGGCGCGGCAACCAGCCGGCCGCGCTCGACCCACGGCATCGCGAGCTTCGTGCGGCGCACCGGCATTCCGTTCTTCACGACGCAGATGGGCAAGGGCACCGTGCCCGGCGGCACCAATCTCTACATGGGCACCGCCGCGCTGTCGGAGCGCGACTATGTGCATGATGCCATCGACGCCGCCGATTTGATCGTCGCGATCGGTCACGACCCCATCGAGAAGCCGCCCTTCATCATGGGCCCGTCGGGGCCGAAGGTCATTCACGTCAGCTACACCTCGGCCAGTGTCGAGCAGGTCTATTTTCCGGACGCCGAGGTCGTCGGCGATGTCGGCCCGAGCCTGGAGCTGCTCGCCGATCGGCTCGAAGGCAAGCTGCCGCAGGCTGCTGCGCTGCTGCCGTTGCGTGAAGAAATCCTGGGGCACATCACCGATCGTGCCACCGAGGCGCGCTGGCCGTTGACGCCGCAGCGCATCGTGCACGATATCCGCCAGGTGATGCCCGAGAACGGCATCGTCGCGCTCGACAACGGCATGTACAAGATCTGGTTCGCGCGGAACTACCGCACCCGTGTCGCGAATACGCTGCTGCTCGACAATGCCCTGGCGACCATGGGGGCCGGCCTGCCGTCGGCGATGATGGCCGCGATGCTCTATCCCGACCGCCGCGTGCTCGCGGTCGCCGGCGACGGCGGCTTCATGATGAACAGCCAGGAGATGGAGACCGCCGTCCGCCTCAAGCTCAATCTGGTCGTGCTGGTGCTGGAGGACAACGCCTACGGCATGATCCGCTGGAAACAGGCGGTCGATCATTTCGCCGATTACGGCATGACATTTGGCAACCCGGACTTTGCGCTTTACGCGAGAGCTTATGGGGCGAGGGGCCATCGCATCGAGAGCATCGACGGCTTTGGCCCGACTCTGGAGGCCGCATTCGAGGAGGGTGGCGTGCATCTGGTCGTGGTCCCGATCGACTATTCGGAGAACGTGCGGGTGTTGGTCGACGAGCTGCGCGCACATGAGAAATCGAAGGCGTGACGACAGCGGCCTCGTGCCCCGGACGCAGCGCAGCGCTCCTTCAGCGCTGCGCTGCAGAGCCGGGGCCCATGCATCAGCGAGCACCGTGGCCTCCTGGGTCCCGGCTCTGCGCAGCAACGCCATAGCGCGTCGAAGACGCGCGTGAACGCGCTTTTGAGCGTTGCAGCGCGTCCGGGACACGGGAGAAGCGGCAACACTTGTCTCGCGCGCCCCGATAACCGACACTCGCAATCACCACACCAACCACAGGAATATCAAATGACCCGCGTTCGTTGTGTCACCGAGATGGGCATGGGCGTCGACGTCCACGGCAGGGACGCCACCAAGGCGGCGAAGCGGGCGGTGTCGGATGCCATCCGGCATTCCAGCCTCGGATTCTTCCGGATGATCGGCAAGACCGCGAACGACATGTTCGTGGACGTCACGATCGGCGTGCCCAACCCGGAAGCCGTGGACAAGGAAGCCGTGGCCAGGGAGCTTCCTTACGGCACCGTGACCGTTACCGCGGTCAAGGGTGGGCTGGAGATCCCCTCGGCCACGGAAGTGGCCAACGATCCCATTCTCATCGCCAATGCCGCCGTCATCGTCAGCTTCGACAAGGATTAGACCGGTGTCCGACAGCGATGAGGTGCTGCTCGATCGTCCGATCTGGAGCGCGCTGACGACGAGCCAGAAGCACCTGGCCGAGGGTGGCCCGCTCGCGCGGCGCTATCCCGTCGACATGACGCCGTTCGCCGACATGGCCGACATGTCCGCGGCGAGCTTTGCCGCGCTCCGCGACCTCTTGTCGGGGACGCAGGTCGCCGCGCTGTTCACGCCGGAGCCGGTCGAAGTTCCCGGCGGCTTCAAGGTGGTGCTCGCCGATACGGGCGAGCAGATGATCGGCTCGCCCGCCGACAGCCCGCTGCGCGAGGCCGAGATCGTCGCGCTGGGAGCGGCCGACGTGCCCGCGATGATGGCACTGACGGAGCTGACCAAGCCCGGGCCGTTCGCGCTGCGCACCCACGAACTCGGCACGTTCCTCGGCATTCGCGCTGGCGGCGAGCTGGTCGCGATGACGGGCGAGCGGATGAAGCCGGGCAAGTTCGTCGAGATGACGGCCGTCTGCGTGCATCCCGACTATCGCGGGCGCGGCTATGCGCAGGCGTTGCTGGCGGCGGTCGCGCGGCGGATCGAGGCGCGCGGCGAGATTCCGTTCCTGCACGTGTTTTCGAGCAATACCTCCGCGATTGCGCTGTACCAGCGGCAGGGCATGCGGATCCGGCGTCGGCTGTACGTGACGGCGTTCATGAGAGAAGAATAAGCGCCCTTCATTTCCCTCGAATTTTCGCTATACCCGTCCCAACCACAAATTCGGGGAGACGCATGGACGCCAGAACGACCGATTTTTCCGCCGCGCGGACGGCGATGCAGCGCTACGTCGATCAGGAGATCATTCCGGGCGCGTCCTGGGCCGTGCTGCGCGGGCGCGAAGTGGTCGACCAGCAATGCGTCGGCTTTGCCGACCGCGAGGCGAGCACCGCGCTGCGGCCCGATCACATCTTCCGGGCGTTCTCCAATACCAAGATCTTCGTCACCTGCGCGATCATGCTGCTGGTCGAGGAAGGCCGCATCGGGCTCGATGATCCGATCGAGACCTTCCTGCCGCAGCTCGGCCATCGCAAGGTGCTCAAGCAGGACGCTTCGAGCCTTGCCGATGTCGAGCCAGCAAAGAACCCGATTACGATCCGCCAGCTCCTGACCCACACCGCGGGGCTCAGCTACGGCATCTTCGATCCCGGTACGGTGCTGTTCAAAGGCTACAACGAGGCGCGCGTGCTCAATCCGCTGACGCCGCTCTCCGACATGATCGACAAGCTGGCCGATATGCCGCTGTCCTATCATCCCGGCACGGCCTGGGAATATTCGGTTGCCACCGACGTGCTCGGCCGCGTCGTGGAGGTCGTCTCGGGTCAATCTCTCGATGCCTTCCTCAAGGCGCGCATCTTCGATGTCCTCGGCATGACCGATACCGGATTCCATGTGCCCGAGGCGCAGCAGGGCAGGCTGGTCGCGCTCTACAATGGCGCCGATGTGTTCGATCCCATGAAGCCGGGCCTCACCCGCGCCGACAACCTGCCGTTTCCGCAAGCCTATCGGCGGCCGTTCCCGCGGCTCTCGGGCGGCGGCGGTCTGGTCTCGACCCTGCCGGACATGCTCGCGCTGGTCCGCGCGCTGCTGCCGGGTTCGGATGCCCTGCTGAAGCCGGAGACGCTGCGGCAGATGATGTCGAACCAGCTGCCCGCAGGGCAGACCATCCGCTTCGCCAATCTCGGCCCGATGCCCGGCAAGGGGTTCGGCCTCGGCGGCGCCGTCACCTTCGCGCCGACGCCGTTCGATCCGCCGAACTCGACCGGTGAGTTCCAGTGGGGCGGCCTTGCCGGGACCCATTGGTGGATCTGCCCTGAGGCCAACACCGCCGGCGTGCTGATGACCCAGCGCTATATGGGCTTCTGGAATCCGTTCTTCTTCGAGTTCAAGCGCCTGGCCTATCAGGCCGCCGGAGGCTGACGCGGCTGCGGTCCCGCTTTCCAGGACGAAACGAAGACGGGCGGGAGGCATCACCTCCCGCCCGCGGTTTTGCATCAGTCCTTCCACGGATCGAATTCGCCTTCGCCGGCCATGGCGACGGCGAACGGCTGCAGGGTGTGCAGCACCTTCACCGTGCCGGCGTGCTGCGCCAGCACGTCGGGCAGGCGGCGATAGGCCATCGGACTCTCGTCGAGGTCGGCACCGATCAGGGTGACGCCGCGCTCGTTGAGCCACTGGTCCATCTGTTCGCGCGAGAAGCGCCGCTTCGCTTCCCGTCGTCCGAACAGGCGGCCGGCGCCGTGCACGGTCGAGTAGAGCGAGGCCTTGGCTTCCGGGCTGTCGACGCCTTCGAGGATGACGGCGTCGTCGCCCATCGAGCCGCCGACGAATCCCTTCTGGCCGGGAAACGCCGGTGTCGCGCCCTTGCGCACCACCCATAGATCCTTCCCGTCGTGGGTCTCACGCCAGGCATAGTTGTGGTGGTTGTGCACGCTCTCGGTGACGCTGCCGCCGACGATCCGGCGAACGCGCTCGACGACCCACTCGCGGCCCGCATAGGCATAACGCCCGGCGAGCTGCATCGCCGCGATGTAGCGGCGGCCGAGCTCGCTGTCCTCGTCGACCACGGCGGGCGGAACGTTCATGCCGTCCTTGCCGCCGGCGGCCTTGAGGTAGCGCGTCGCGGAGGTGTGTCCGAGGCCGCGACTGCCGAAGTGGACGCCGATCCAGACGAAACCGTCCTCGTCGCGCATGAGGTCGACATAATGGTTGCCCGAACCGACCGTGCCGAGCTGGCTCACCGCCTTGTTGCGGTAGGACTCCATGTCGCTCTCGCGCCAGGCATCGCCGTCGTCGAACAGGTCGTGCTCGGCCCGCTCGGCGTTGGCGCGGCCGACGCCGAACGAAATCGTCTTGGCGACGTCGCGGATGATCGTGGGCACGCGGCTTGCGATGTCGTCGAAGCGCGTGTCGAGCCGAGCCGCCATGTTGCCGCAACCGATGTCGAAGCCGACGCCGGAGATGCTGATCTGCTTCTCATAGGCGATGACGCCGCCGACCGGCTGCGCATAGCCGAGATGGCCGTCGGCGCAGATCACGCCGGAGACGACGTTGCCGACCGCCATGCAGTTGCGCATCTGCGCGATCGTCGCGTCCTCGTGCGGGCCGAACACCTTCAGCGGTGCATTCTGGAAGCGTGTATCCTGCATCCGGAACTCGGCGATCGAGCTCGCGGTCGCATTGGCCTCGCGGGCCAGATGCTCCTTGCGCGCGGCGTCCTTGTAGAGGCACCAGGCGGGCTGGCCGCGTCCTTCGCCGACACGCGAGTCGGGATCGACGCCGGCGGCGAGGCAGAGCTCGCGGGCGCGTTCCATGTAGGGGTCGGGTCGTCGCATGGTCGTAGGTCCTTGTCATTCCACCCGCACCCTAACCGGACCGGGTGGATCATTTAAGAATTTCGCAAGGCCCCGGGCGCGTCTTGCGTCCGGGGCCGCTGTCGTTGCGCATCAGTTCAACGCCGTTTCCGACGCCGCGATCCACGCGACCACGGCCTCGGAGAAGCCGTTGACGCGGGTCCAGGCGCCGTGACCGACCCCGTGCTGATACGAGGCCACGTTGACCATGGTGCCGCGTGCCTTGGGCTCGGGCACCTGGTCGTGGCTCTGCTCGTCGGTGAAGACGATCAGGCGATCGCCCTTGCGGTCGATCTCCGTCACGGCCTTGCCGAGATAGGTTCCGCCATGCGGCTGCGAGTTGATGATCGCGTCCCTGAGCGCGAAGCCGCGGCGGGGCGGGACCTTCACCACCTCATTGCTGAAGGTGAAGATCTCGACCTCGTCGCAGATCTCGCGCGCGAGGATGGCAAGGCCGCACGCCGCCTCCGCACGCGTCATTTCCGACTGCGCGGAGAGGGTCGCGAACATCGAGCCCGACACGTCGATCAGGAGCCGCGTCCGGCCCGGAAGCCGCACATGGTCCTTGACCGACTTGAGCATCGCAGCCTCGAGCTCGGGCTCGAAGTCCGGCGCATAGCGCGCCGCCGTGATGAAGCGATAGGGCAGGATGCGATCCGTCCGCATCGCCTCGATCGCGCCTGCGATGGTCTCGCGCGCGACCTGCGCAGTCTGCATCAGCCGCAGATTGCGCAGCAGCGCGAGGCCGCCGAGCTTGCGCTCGGCGATCAGCCGCTCGAAGGTCTCGCGCTTGCTCTTGCCGGCCGAGAGCGAAACCTCCCAGGTGTCGGGAGAAGCGAGCTCGCCATCGACGAGCTGCTTCCACACCTTCTCCTGCTCGGCATCCCTAGGCTTGGCGTGGACCAGGAACAGCACGTCCCTGATCCGCACCGCGCCGTCGCGGTCCCACTTGGCGAGCTGATAGGCGTCGAACTTGGTCAGCGCGCGGGCAAGGCCCTTCTTGACCTGGGCCGAGACCGGCTGACGCTTGCGCTGCTGCTGAGGGCCCAGCGCATCCGCCCAGTAGATCGCGAGCAGCTCCGTCATCTCGTCGGGACGCCGGATCACCTGGTGAAGCGTATCCGCCACGAGGGCGCGGTGCTTCTCGTTCCGCGCCATCTCGCGGATGACCAGCAGCGGCGCGTGCCGCAACTTCATCACCTCGCGTGCCTCGATCGCGAGCCTCGCGACCTTGGCGGGCGCGACCTTGGGCACGAGCGCCTTGATGCGATCGGCGATCGCAACGCCGTCCTCGTAGAACTGGTCCTCCCACAGGAGGCAGTTCATCAGCGCGCGCTTCAGCTCCATCTCGGGCGTGAAGCGCACCGCGCGCGCGCCCTCCCGCGTGAAGGCGCGAACGATCTTGTTGAGCCTGACCATGACGGCCTCCTCTTGGGTTGATGGGGATTGAAACGGGTGCCGGGGAACAGGCGAGGCTGTACTGCCCTTGCGGGCAAGTCACATGCTCTACCGCTGAGCTACGGACTTTCGTCCGGAAGGATTCGAACCTTCGACATTGCGATCCGAAGTAACAGCACTCTTCACCACCGGCGGTGGTTAGGGGACACGATCCGGGAACAGGCGATTGCTGTGACCCGACGAGCGAAGCTCGCCGGAAAGCGCTCTATCCTCTGAGCTACCGGTGCATGGGACACCGGGCGGGATTCGAACCCGCGACCTCTCGCGTTGCAGGCGAAGTAACAGAAATCTTCACCACGGACCGTGATGGGATTGGCGGGGAACGGGCGATGCTGTTGCTGCCCTTGCGGGCGAACCGCCTTTCGGCGCGCAGGGCTCGAACCTGCTCGGCGCTTTCGCGCCTTTACCACGAAGTAACAGACATCTTCACCACCGCCAGGCCGGTGCTTTCACACCCGCCGTTGGGGGTACGTACAAAATTCTATCGCGGCGCTGTCGACGCGCCGCACGTTGCGAACCCACTGGGGTCGCTCTGCCATCGGTGTCCGGCTCATCGCCTCGTTCCCTCCGGCAGGCCCCGCGCGCTTGGGCACGCGCCTCTCCAGCGCGAGCCCCGAGATCCGGGTCTCTCGTTCCGGCGATTGCCGGATTGTTCGGTGGGGCCGCGCGGCGGGCAACAAAAAACCCTCCGGAGCGGCTGGCTCGGGAGGGTCCGTGAGAAGCGGACGATCGGTCTTGCGGTCAGGCAAGATCGCTCCCATGAGCCGGGCATGCGACATCGAATAGCTTTGGGCTATTCGGCATGCGGACAATCCTTTCGTAGCGGTTCAGCATCGCTCGGTTCATGGTGTCTGTCGCAAACGGAAGTGCTTGCGAGGGCGCGGGACATACGCCCGCAACTTGCGGATGTCAAGCGAGGTGCGTGTGAAAATTGCAGGACGCCGACGACAAGACACGGACTCATGACGTGCCGAACTATCTCGGCCTCGATGGTTTTCGCTTCGGCTGGGTCGCGGCCTGGATCGACGCCCGCGGCGATCACGGCTTCGACTATTCGTCGGGTTTGACGCGCCTGCTCGCGCTGCCGCATGCGCGCGCGATGATCGACATGCCGATCGGACTAGATCCGAGCGGCTATCGCGCTTGCGATCTGCGCGCCCGCGAGCTGATTGGTCCCGCGGTGTTTCTCGGTGCGCGCCGCGACCTCTGGACGTTCTCGGACATGGCTGCGGCCAATCGGCATTACTGGGCGCACGAGGGCAAGGGCAGGGGCGTGTCGGCGCAGCTCTGGAATATCAGGGACAAGATCAGGGAGGTCGACGAGGTCATAACGCCGGCGCGGCAGGCGACGATCGGCGAGGCGCATCCGGAATTGGTGTTCTGGAATCTGGCAGGGCGCGTGCGGCTCGCGCCGAAGACGTCGCCACGGGGCCGCGCGCAGCGCGTTGCGCTGCTGAGAGACCGCGGCTTCACCAAGCTGGAGAGATGGCTGACGCTTCGCCATGGCACCGGCATCGGTCGCGATGATCTCATCGATGCCTGTGCCTGCGCGGTCGCAGCGCGCGACAGCTCCCAACGTGTAGGTGGCGAGGACCTCGATCCGCGCGGCTTGCGGATGGAGATCAACTATTGAACCGATCAATTCTGCCGATCGCCTGGATCGGCAAGGCGGCTGCGCTCGTGACGGTCGGGCTCTGGGGAGCCGTCCTCGTCGTCCAAGCTTGCTGCTCGCGCTTCGTAGACATCGGCCATTGCTCGTAGCCGCCGCGCGGCTTCGCGATGGGCGAGATCGTCCGCGACGCTGCGACAGTGTTGCGCGTGGTCGAGCAGGGCACGCTTCTCGATGTTCATCCTGTCACAACGCGCAGGGCTGATCGATGGTCCCTCGAAACAAAGCAATGTCTCGTCTGTGAGATCGGGAAAAACTGGCAAAATTTTCATAAGACGTCGGAACACGGCGCGTGAGCTTGGCGTTTAGCCGAAGGAGTTGAGGGACAAAGGCCATGTACGACGTCTGCCAATGGGCGACCGCGACGCTCGCGGCTGCCTTCACGGCCGCGCTGCTGATCACAGGAGATTGGTTCATCCAGTATCGACTGCAGCATGAAACCATGACCCCGATCGTCAGGATGGCAACGCTGCCGCGTTAGTCGCTTCAAGCACAGTGCGGCTGTTCTCCGCGATCTTCCATAAGATTGGCCGGTCTTGCGTCGTTCGTCCGCTCGCCTAGACTGCGCGGCATCCCACCAACAGTCGGAGTGCCGATGTCCGATCTATCCGCTTTTCCCATCACCAGGCGCTGGCCGGCCAGGCATCCCGAGCTGCTTCAGCTCTACTCCCTGCCGACGCCGAACGGCGTCAAGGTCTCGATCATGCTGGAGGAGATCGGACTTCCCTACGAGGCGCATCGGGTCGACTTCGGCAAGGACGAGCAGAAGACGCCTGAATTCCTCTCGCTCAATCCGAACGGCAAGATCCCGGCGATCCTCGATCCCAATGGTCCGGGCGGCAGGCCGCTGCCGCTGTTCGAGTCCGGGGCGATCCTGCAATACCTCGCGGAGAAGACCGGCAAGCTGCTGCCTGAGGATCCCGCCCGCCGCTACGAGACCATCCAGTGGCTGCATTTTCAGATGGGCGGCGTCGGGCCGATGTTCGGCCAGGTCGGCTTCTTCCACAAATTCGCCGGCAAGGATTTCGAGGACAAGCGGCCCCGGGACCGCTACGTCGCTGAGGCCAGGCGCCTGCTCGGCGTGATGGAGACGCATCTTTCCGGCCGGCAATGGTTCATGGATGACGACTACACCATTGCCGACATCTCCATGCTGGGCTGGGTGCGCAATCTCATCGGCTTCTATGATGCCGGCGATCTCGTCGGGTTCACAGAGTTCAAATCGGTCGGCGCGTGGCTCGAGCGGGGCCTCGCGCGTCCGGCGGTGCAGCGCGGGCTGGCCTGAGCCCGCGAACCTCAAAGACCTGCCGGCCTCGGGGCGAGGCCCCATCTGCCGGATCAGGGGCCGCACCGATGCGGAACGATGGCCGCCGCAGCCGCATTTTCTGTCGGTAAGCCCGCCGCGGACGTGCCGCGGCCACGCATTCGCCGGTGGAAGACCATGAGAGACAGCGCCTCGGATGTCGCCGAGATCAGGAACGCCGTTCACCTCTGCATCGACATGCAGAACATCTTCGCGCCCGGAGGTCTGTGGGCGACGCCCTGGATGGAGCGCGTGCTGCCGACGATCGCCGCGATCGTTGCGCGTTATCAGACCAGAACGATCTTCACCCGCTTCATCACACCGCAGGATCCGGAAGATCGTGCCGGGCAATGGCAGACCTATTTTCGCCGCTGGCAACAAGCCACCCGCAAGCATCTTCCGCCATCGGCGCTCGAGCTCGTGCCAGCCTTGAGCAAGTTCGTTCCGCCGGCTGCCATGATCGACAAGCCGGCCTATTCCGCCTTCAGCAATCCTGGCCTTGCGGGCCGGCTGGTCGACAAGAAGGTCGGCACGGTCGTGATCTCGGGCGCCGAGACCGATGTCTGCGTGCTTTCGACCGTCCTCAGCGCCGTCGATTTCGGCTTCAGGGTCGTGATCGTCGAGGACGCGCTGTGCAGCTCCTCCGACGTCGGTCACGACGCGCTCATGACGATGTACCGCACCCGCTTCCACGGTCAGGTCGACCTGGTGACCGCGGAGGAGCTGACCGAGTTCTGGCGAGAGTAGCTGCTGCGTGCTCAATTGACGTTGTCGCCGAACATGTTGCGAAACGCCGTGGCGACGGCTGCAACGCCGTCGACGCCCCGCATCAGCGCGATCTCGCCCTGCTGCCCGTGGCGAATGGCATGCGCCATGATGCGCAGCCGCAGATCGCCGCCGCTGTGCCACATCCGGTCGGCCATCCTGACCGCGCCGGAATGATGCCTGCTCATGGCCTCGATGAAGGCCGGGTCGAACTGGTCGGCCGGTGCGGCCTTGACCGCTCGCATCTCGGCCGGCGCCAGGTAGCCGGGCATGGCAGCGCGTTCCTCCGTGCTGCAATCGGACATCTCGGTGTCGAACCAGCTCAGCCACCAGTTCTCGAAGATCCTGATCTCGCCGGCCTGGCTCGCCACCATCAGCATCGCGAGCTTGCGCAGATGCGGGTCCTGGGCGCGCTCTGCGCCGATCCGCGCCAGCTCGACGCCCTGGGCGTGATGCGCGGTCATGTGACGGATATAGGCCTGGTCCGCATCCTTGTCGCGGCCCATCCATGCCGGCTCGTAGCCGTGGCTGCCGAACCATGCGATCGCGCCGAGCAGCACGACCACGGCAACCGCGCCGGTCGCCCAGGCATTGGTGAAGCGGATGTCGCGTGCCGGCGCCTGGCCGCGCGCCCAGCGCAGCCGGGCGAACAGGGGATACATCACGGCAGAGGCGCCATGGACCAGCAGACCGATCCAATAGGGCTGTTGCAGCGTGAACAGCGGCTGCCAGAACGGAAACAGCGGCACCAGCACGAACCATTCCAGGGTCGAGGAGAACACCGCCCACGGCAGCGCGAGCAGCAGGATCGTTCGCGGCCGCAAGTCCGCGGTCCAGCGCCCGAGCACGCCGAAGAACACCAGGGCCCAGGAGAAGTCCGCCCATTGATGAAAGGCGATGCCGGCGAGGATCGCGCTCCACGACGGCTCGGCACTGAGCGCCCAGTCGCGCGCGGGAATGGCGGCGACCGTCATCCAGTCGACCGCGGCGTCGCGGCCGATACGGGCGGCGAACAATTGGCTGACGAGGGTCGAGAACGTGCTGCTGATCAGGCCGAGCTCGGCGGCGGCGATCCAGCGCGAACGCCGTCGCCGCGCCAGCCGCGACGCGCCTCCGCCAGCGTACCGTGCCGTGTCGGAGAGCGTTGGTCGCGGCTGCGCGGTCACGTCAGCTGCTTGAGCTTCTTCAGCGGATTGAGCTCGCTCGGCTGGTCCTGTTCGTCGCGGCCGCGCTCGGCCTGCGCCTTGCCGTCGTCGTGGAGATCCTGGTCGCCGATGATCTCGCCGACGGCCTGCCTGGTCTTGCCGACGATGCGTTGCCGAAGACCCTTTGTCTTGCCCATGCTGCCTCCCTTGACGCCTCTCCCTTGACGCCTCTCCCTTGGCCTGCCGCCAAGCTTGGTGCCGCAGGCCCCGGCGCTTGAGGCGGCGAGCGCCGGGGCCGCGGTTCGCGCAGTCCGCCTCCGCAGGGGGGATGTCGGAGGCGTTGATCAGACGCGCTGGCGCGCCGATGGTTCCTGCCGTCACCGCGCCTCGATGGCGATGATCACGCCCTCATTGCCGCGGAGCAGGATGGTTGCGTCCGGCAATGGCTCCGGCGGCCTATCAAGGTGCGTGGACATCACAAGGCGGCCGCGGCCTTGCCAGTGGTATTTCCGCGGCTCGGCAGCGATGTTGAGCGCGATCAGGAATCCGTCGCCGCCGTCGGTGCGCTTGTAGGCGAGGACGTCGTTCTGCGAACGCAGCGGCTCGTAACCACCCCTTCGCAGGCAAGCCTGCTCGCGTCGCAGCGCCATCAGCGCACGAAACAGCGCCAGGATCGAGCGTTCGTCGCGCTGTTGCGCGGCGACGTTGGCCGCGCCATCGGGCCGCTCCAGCGGCAGCCATGGATCGCCGGTCGTGAAGCCGCCGTCGGGACTGTCGTCCCAGCGCATCGGCGCGCGCTCGGGATCGCGGCACAGGCCAAAGCCAGGCACCAGTTTCTCGAAGGGATCCTGGACGCGGTCGGACGGGATCGGTACGCGCTTGCGGCCGATCTCGTCGCCCATGAAGAAGAACGGCGTCCCCCGCAGCGTCAGCAGCAGCATCGCCAGCACGCGCATCTGGGCCTCGCCGATCTTGCTGGCGACCCGCTGCTTGTCGTGACCGCCGACCACCCAGACCGGCCAGGCGTGCTCCGGGATCGCGTTGAAATACGCATCGATGGTGGCTTGCAGCGACAGCGCGTCCCATTGCGAGTCCAGCAGCGCGAAATTGAGCGGCAGATGCAGACGCGGCTTGGCGTTGCCGTAGAAGTGGCCGATGCGGTCGGTCTTGCCCTGGACCTCGCCGCAGAGCATGCGCTGCGGATATTGGTCGATCACCTCGCGGATGAACTCGATGCAATCCATCGTCTCCGGCCGGTCGTCGGTGAAGACCGGTCTCTGACGCTGCGGCGGCGGCTTGCCCTTGGCGTCCGGATTGGCGGGATTGTCCCGCATCAGCGCGTCCTTGATCAGGACTGCGCTGGCGTCGACGCGAAAGCCGTCGACGCCGCGGTCGAGCCAGAAGCGCATGACGTCCGCGATCGCGGCGCGCACATGCCGGTTGCGCCAATTGAGGTCGGGCTGCTCGACCAGGAAAGAGTGATAGTAATATTGGCGCCGTGCCTCGCACCATTCCCAGCCGCTGCCGCCGAAACGGCTCAGCCAATTGTTGGGCGGCCCGCCGTTCTCGGCCGCGTCCGCCCAGATGTACCAATCGGCCTTGGCGCTGTTGCGCGAGCTCGAGCTCTCGACGAACCAGGAATGATCATTGGCGGTGTGATTGGGGACGAGGTCGAGGATGAGGCGGATGCCCTTGGCGTGCAGCGCCGCGAGCAGGCGGTCGAAATCCTCCAGGCTGCCGAAGGCGGGGTCGATCGCGCAATAATCGGAGATGTCGTAGCCGAGATCGCGGAACGGGCTCTTGTATATCGGCGTCAGCCACACCGCGTCGACGCCGAGCCATGTCAGGTAGTCGATGCGCGAGATCAGCCCGGCGAGGTCGCCCTTGCCGTCGCCGTTGGAGTCCTGGAAGGAGATCGGTGCGATCTCGTAGATGACGGCGGATTCCCACCACGCGGATTGCTCAGGGGATTCGGCGCTCATCAGCTTGCTTCACTTTATTTTGCCCGGCCTGCGCTGCGATCTGCCTTGCGGCAGTCCGGATGCTCTCGATGCCCTTCGGGAAACCACTGCGGTTCGGATAGAGCTTGCGCCGTGCATCGCGCGCCGGGCGGCGCGGCTTGGTGGCTTGCGCGGCCCGGTAGTCGAGCATGGCGATGCCGCCGACCATCAGCAGCGCCAGCGCGATGTTGCCCTTCCTGGGATTGTCAGGCGTCAGCCCCGACAGCAGCGCGGCGGCATCGAGGCCGTCGCCGCCGACGCGGGCCCACAGGCCGGCGTTCTTCTCGACCGACAGTGTCATGATCCCGGCCATGATCTCGCGGACGCCGAAGGCCCGCACCATCGTCTCATGACCTTCCATGCCCAGCGTTTCCGTGACGCGCCGTGGCGCGAACAGCTCGACGACGCCGAGGCCGATGCTGAACCAGCCGAGCGCGCGCGCGAGCTGGTCCACCGGCTGCTTCAGGCTCGCCCGCCTTCGACAATCTTCGGATCGCCCTTGGTGCGCACGATGTTGGAGAAATGAAACATGGGGTTGCTCCTTCAGGGCTTCAACACGACCTTGACGCAGGAATCGCGCTTGTCGCGAAACACCTGGTACATCTCCGGTCCCTGTTCGAGCGGGACGGTGTGGGTGATGACGAAGGACGGGTCGATCTCGCCGTCTTCGATGCGGCGCAGCAGATCGTCGGTCCAGCGGTTGACGTGGGTCTGGCCGGTCCGCATCGTCAGGCCCTTGTTCATGAACGCGCCCATCGGCAGCATGTCGGACAAGCCGCTGTACACGCCCGGCACCGAGATGATGCCGCCGGGACGGCAGACATAGATCATCTCGCGCAGCACGTGGGGCCGGTCGCTCTCCGCCATCACCATCTGCTTGGCGCGGTCGAGCAGGGTGTCGGGCAGCGATGCCATCACATGCGATTCCATGCCGACGCAATCGATGCATTTTTCCGGGCCCTTGCCGTCGGTCAGCTCCTGGAGCCGCTCCAGCACGCTCTCGGTCTCGAAATTGATCGTGGTGGCGCCGCCGGCCTCCGCCATGCTGAGTCGCTCGGGCAGGCAGTCGATCGCGATCACCTGGTTGGCGCCGAGCAGGATGGCGCTGCGGATCGCCATCTGTCCGACCGGACCGCAGCCCCAGATCGCGACCGTGTCGGTCGGCTCGATGTCGCACTGCACGGCGGCCTGCCAGCCGGTCGGGAAGATGTCGCTGAGGAACAGCAATTGCTCGTCGGGAATGCCGGCGGGCACCTTGATGTGAGTGGCGTCGGCATAGGGCACGCGCAGATATTCGGCCTGGCCGCCGGGATAGCCGCCGGTGAGGTGGGTGTAGCCGAACAGGCCGGCGGTGGCGTGTCCGAACACCTTGTCGGCGAGATGGCGCTTGCGGTTGGTGGTTTCACAGACGGAAAAGTTGCCGCGCTTGCACTGATCGCATTCGCCGCAAATGATCGTGAAGGGCACCACGATCCGGTCGCCCTTCTTCAGCTTTCCGTCGACGCCGGAGCCGACCTCGACCACTTCGCCCATGGTCTCGTGGCCCATGATGTCGCCGGGCAGCATGCCGGGAATGAAATTGTGGAACAGGTGCAGGTCGGAGCCGCAGATGGCGCAGCTCGTGACCTTGATGATGGCGTCGCGCGGGTCCTGGATCTCGGGGTCAGTGACCGTGTCGCAGCGAATGTCCTCCTTGCCGTGCCAAACCAGCGCCTTCATCTTCCGTCCTCTCGGCTGAACCAGTTGGCACTTAAGTCGAGGAATGAACGATGGTTGCTAGGCGTTGTGCATTTCTTCGCAAGCGCACCCGATAGGAACGAGATGGCGGCGGCGTGATTTGGCGTCATCATCCCCACTCAAGGACATATGCCATGCCCGCCAACCAACTCGCCGTCGTCACCGGCGCCTCCACCGGTATCGGCCTGGAACTCGCGCGCTGCTGCGCCCAGGACGGATTCAATCTCGTCATCGCCGCCGATGAGCCGCAGATCGACCGCGTCGCCGTCGATCTGCGCCGACTTGGCGTCAACGTCGAATCGGTCCAGGCCGATCTGTCCACCACCGAAGGCGTCGACAAGCTCTGCGCCGCGGTCGGCGACCGGCCGGTCGACGCGCTGCTCGCCAATGCCGGGATCGGCCTCGGCAAGGCCTTCCTCGACCAGGACTTCACCAGGGTGAAGCACCTGATCGACACCAACATCACCGGCACGCTGTACCTGATCCACCGCGTCGGCAACGAGATGCTCCGCCGCAACGCCGGGCGCATCCTCATCACCGGCTCGATCGCCGGCTTCACGCCCGGCAGCTTCCAGGCCGCCTATAATGGCAGCAAGGCGTTTCTGGACTCGTTCTCGTTCGCGCTGCGCGAGGAGCTGCGCGACAGCGGCGTCACCGTCACCTGCCTGATGCCGGGCGCCACCGACACCGAATTCTTCCGCCGCGCCGGCATGATGGACACCAAGGTCGGAACCGAGAAGAAGGACGGTGCCTACGACGTCGCCAAGGCCGGCTTCGACGCCATGCTGCGCGGGGAGGCCGACATCGTCACCGGGCTGAAGAACAAGATCCAGACCACGGTCGCCAATGTCACCCCGAACGAGATGCTGGCCAAGCAGCATCGCAAGATGGCCGAGCCAGGCACGGCGAAATCGTGACGACGACTCCATTGCAATCTGCGGACGCGCGAGACCGTCATGCCCGGGCCTGTCCCGCCTGCGCGGCCGAAGCCGCTTCGGCGCGGCGAAGGCCCGGGCATCCACGTTCTTCGTGCCGCGGGCGAGGCGTGGATGGCCGGGAAAGGCCCGGCCATGACGGTGTGGAGTCGTGGCCCGAATTGCTCGCCAAAAATGTGCCGCCTGACGCTAAAGGGAGACACCGATTCACATAGCCTAATGCGCGGCGGTTCCGAACCGGTCACATTTCCCGAGCTGGAAAGGGGCTGTGGTGGGATGGACCGTATCGAACAGGCCTTTATCGCGACTGCCGTCACGGGTTTTCTTGTCATGATGGCGGCGCTCGTCTGGATGATGATGACCTGACTCGAGGGAGCTGGCCGTCTTGCGCGTGGCGCTACCCTACGCTGCGGTTATCCTGTGCCTGGCGGTGACCGCTTGGCTCGCTTTCGCGCATCTATTCTGATCGTCGCTCGCCCACCAGCCTCGCCAGGCTCTGCGCCATAGCCCCGATGTCGATCGGTTTTTCCCAAAGCTGCACGTCATGGAATTCCGACTCGATGCTGACCTCGCCATAGCCGGTGGTGAACACGAACGGCACCTGCAGTGCCCTCAGCTCCCTGGCGATCGGGAAAATCATCTCGTTGCGGATGTTCACGTCGAGCACTGCAGCGTCCAGCACGCCGCCATTTTGCAAAATCTTCGCCGCATCCTCGATTTCGCCGACCGGGCCCGCAATTTCGGCTCCCAGCGCGCGCAAAGCGCTGCCGATGTCGTCGGCGAGAAAATATTCGTCCTCGATCACGAGGATCCGGCGGTCCAAGAGCGGCGCGCGTTGCTGGGACGAGGTGGACGCTACGGACATGATCCCTCCAGCAAGCCTTCCGGACCGACAGGAACGTAATCCCGGAAGACGTCTTGGTACAACGTTACAGCCGAAAGCGGGTTCCATGGTTAACCGCGACATCATCGTCATCGGCGGCTCGGCCGGGGCGACCGCGCCGCTGAAGCAGATCCTGAGCCGTCTGCCTCCGGATCTGCCGGCCGCGGTCTTGATCGTGCTGCACATTCCAGCCCAGGGCATCGGGATCCTGTCGACGGTTGCCAGCAGTGCCGGGCGGCTTCCGGTCCGGCAGGCCGAAAACGGCATGAAGATCGAACCGGGTCAGATCTATCTGGCCGCGCCGGACTACCATCTGCTGATGTCCGAAGATCGCATTGTCCTCGGGCGCGGTCCGCGCGAGAACATGGCCCGCCCGGCGATCGATGCCCTGTTTCGCTCGGCGGCGCTTCATCACGGGCCGCGCGTGATAGGCGTTCTCCTCAGCGGCCTGTTGTCGGATGGGGCGGCGGGTCTCAATGCCATCAAGCGCTGCGGCGGGATGGCCGTCGTGCAGGACCCTTCGGATGCGATGTCCGATGAGATGCCGTTGCGGGCCATGGAGGCCACCACGGTCGACCTCTGCGTGCCCGGCGCCAGCATGGGTGACGTACTGTCCGAGCTTGCCAGGGAGCCGGCGGGCGCCGCGCTGCCGATCCCGCCCGAGATCAGGCTCGAGGTCCAGATCGCGGCCGGCGAGCGCATTGGCAGCGACAATCTCGTCGCCGTCGCAAATCCGGTTGCGCTGACATGTCCCGCTTGCGGCGGGGTGATGTCCGAAGTCAAGGATTCGCGCCCGATGCGCTTCCGCTGCCAGGTCGGTCATGCCTACACGGCCGATGCCCTTGCCAAGGAGCAGGAGGGGCGTGTGGATGAAGCGCTACGGGTTGCGCTACGCATCATCGAGGAGCGGGCGGAGCTGGTCCATCGCATGGCCGCCGATGGCCGGCGCAGCGGCCGACCCGCCGTCGCCGAAATGTATGATGCACGGGCAACCGAGTACCGCGAGTATGCCGACATGATCCGGCGCGTCGTGCTAAAGTCGCTTGATCCTCCCGTAAGCAAGCGCGAGGGTTGAGGGTTCTGTCATGGCCGCCTCGCTCGCCGAACGGATCGCGCAGCTCCATGCCGAGCAACGTCTTTTGCTGAAGGCCGACCAGGATATCGAGGACGGCTGGCAACGCATCCGCGAGCAGGAAGATCGCGTCCGCGAGCTTGCGGCCGGGGGGCATAATGCGGAGCAGGCGGAACGGCTGGTCGACCTGCTCAGGCAGACCCTGGCCGAATGGGACCGCCATCGCACCCTGATCGAGCAGCGGGTCAGTTATCTTCGCCAGCAGGTGGAGTTGGGATAGCCTAGAGGTGGCTGACCGCCGGTCGCCTGAACTCCGCGCCGAGCTCGATTAGGTAGTCAAGCTACCGCTCCACGCTGCGGCGCCAGTGCTCATTTGCTCTGAGCAGGCGGCGCGCCGTCGTGGCCGCATCCTCGGCGCGCCGGATCAAGGCCGCGAGCTCCTCTGAGATTGGCATGGGGTGTTCCTGACCTTCCGGCTCAAGATGGGCCTTTGGCTCGGGGTCTTCAACACAGATGGGCCGGAAATAGAAAGTGGGCTTCGGGACATTTTTGCCTTTGATCTGTTGGGATAACATTGAATTCTGCTATCTGCAGGGGCCGGGGCCCGTTGCTCCGGCCCCGCGAATCGAAAGTTGCTGGAATCATGAACGAAGTCGGCGACCAGCCGGTCGATGGAGAGCGTCAGATCAAGGCTCCGCTGATCATTGGCGTCGGCGCCTCGCCCGGCGCGCTTGATAGCATCGAGCGCTTCTTCGCCAAGCTGACGGTGGGGGGCGACCAGGCCGTCGTCCTGGCACTCCAGCACCATGAGGCTTTCGACGGGGCGCGGCTGCGCAAGCTCGTGCAAGGCACGAATGGCAGCAAGGTGGCGGATATCGAGGACGGTCACCCGATCGCGGGTGGCACGATCTATCTATGTCCCCCGGCAATGATCACCACGATCCAGGGCGACCGGTTTGCGATCCGCAATGCCGAGCAGGCGCCCGGCGAGCGCGCGACCATCGACAGCTTCCTCGTGTCCCTGGCGGAAGAGCGCGCCGAACAATCTATCGGTGTGATCCTCGCCGGCACCGGCGGCGCCGGCACGCTTGGGTTCGCAACCCTCAAGGATCATGGCGGCCTCGCCATCGCCGAGAAGGTCGCGCATCAGGACGAGGCGGAGCATATGGCCGACGGCAACACGCCGGCGGCGATCGCCGATTACGTTCTGCCGCCGGAGGATATCTCCGAGCACATCCAGGTTTATGCCCGTCATCTCAGGCGCCTGGAAGAAAAGCAGGGTTTCGACGAGGTGCTCGCGGCCGCGGCCACCTCGCTGTCGCGCATCGCCGACATCCTGCGCAACAAGACCGGCAATGACTTTCACGGCTACAAGCAGAACACTTTCCTGCGCCGCGTGCAGCGTCGCATGCAGGTGGTCCAGATCGATGACATTCCCGCCTACGTCGACTTCCTGCGCAACGACAAGGACGAAGCCCAGAACCTCTTCAACGACCTGTTGATCGGCGTCACTGAATTCTTCCGCGACAAGCGCGAATTCGAGGTGCTGGAAACCCAGATCGTTCCGCAGATATTCGAAGGAAAAGGCGCGGGTCAGCAGGTGCGCATCTGGGTGCTGGGCTGCGCCACCGGCGAGGAGGCCTATTCGATCGGCATTCTGCTGCGCGAGCACATGGCGCGGATGGATTCGGCGCCGCAGGTCCAGATATTCGCCACCGACATCGACGGCCGGGCGCTTGCCACCGCGCGCGTCGGCCGCTATCGCACCAATATCGAAGGCGACATGACGAGCGAACGCCTGGCGCGCTGGTTCGTGCGCGAAGGCGACACCTATTGCGTGGTCAAGGAGCTGCGCGAGATGTGCATCTTCTCGCAGCACAACGTCATCAAGGACGCGCCGTTCTCCAAGCTCGACCTCGTCTCCTGCCGCAATCTGCTGATCTATCTCAATGCCGAGCTGCAGAACCGGGTGATCCCGCTGTTCCATTTCGCGCTGCTGCCGGAGCGATATCTCTTCCTCGGCAATTCCGAGAACGTGACGCGACATCCGAAATTGTTCGCGCCGATCGACCGCCGTGCGCGCATCTTCAAGAAGCTCGAGACCGGAACGCGGCTTCCGCCGGAATTTCCGATCACGACCGCGGCGGGCAGGGTGCCGGTGGAGGTGCCGCCGGTGCGCTCGTTCGGCCCCGATGTCGGGCTGGAGCGCCGCGCCCAGCGCATCGCGGAGCGTTATGCGCCGGCTTACGTCATCACCGACGACCGCTTCCAGGTGCTGCATTTCTCCGGGCGCACCGGCCGCTACATCGAGCCGACGGCGGGGGCTGCCACGCTCGATCTGCTTCAGCTCGTGCACCGCGATCTCCGGCTTGAACTGCGCACCGCACTCGGGCGCGCTGCCGAGTCGAACGACCCGGTCCATGCAGGCCAGGTACAGCTCGGTGTCAACGGTCACCGCGTCCTCGTCGACATCACGGTTGAGCCGATACAGGACGGGCCCGCCGGCCACCGGAACTTCGTTGTGTTGTTCAAGGACGGCCCGGTGCGAGCCGTCGAGGCCGACCAGAGCAATCCCAATGCGCTCGTCCGTACAGAGCATGTCGAGCGTCTCGAGAGCGAGCTCCGGGCCACCCGTGAACGCCTTCAGGCAACCATCGAGGAACTCGAAAGCACCAACGAGGAGCTGAAATCCTCCAATGAGGAATACCAGTCGCTCAACGAGGAGCTCCAGTCGGCCAACGAGGAGCTGGAGACCTCGCGAGAGGAATTGCAGTCGGTCAATGAGGAATTGACCACGGTCAACGGCGAGTTGGCGCACCGTGTCCAGGAACTGACGCGAGCCACCAGCGACCTCAAGAACTTCCTTGAGAGCACCCAGATCGCAACCGTGTTCCTCGACAACGATCTGCGGGTGATGAACTTCACGCCGGCGATCACACAGATTCTGCATCTCGTCGAGACCGATACGGGCAGGCCGATCGCTCATATCAAGGCGCGCGTCCCCATCGAGGAGCTCTATGAGGACGTCCGCCGCGTGCTGCGCACGCTCGCCAGCGTCGAGCGCGAGCTGAGTGCGCCGGACAGCGGCACGCGCTACATCGTCCGTATCCTGCCCTACCGCAGCATCGACAATTTCATCGCCGGCGTCGTCATCACCTTCATCGACGTCACCGCGATCACCCGCGCTGAGGAGCGGCAGCGCCTGCTGCTCGCCGAGCTTCAGCACCGCGTCCGCAACACGCTCGCGGTGGTGCGCTCGATCGCCCGCCGCTCGGCCGAGTCCAGCAGTACCGTCGAGGAATACGCCTCTCATCTTGATGGCAGGCTCAACGCCTTCGCCCGCACCCAGGCGCTGGTCACGCGCGACCCCGAGGGCGGCGTCGACCTCGAATATCTCGTGGTCGAGGAGCTGCTCGCCTACAATGCTCACGAGGGCGAGCAGATGCGGGTGTCCGGGCCCAAGGTGCGCTTCCAGCCCAAGGCAGCGGAGACGTTTGCGCTCGCACTGCACGAGCTTGCGACCAACGCGCTGAAATACGGCGCCTTGAGTCAGCCGGGTGGCCGGATCGAAATCTCATGGCGCGTCGATGAAACGAGCGCCCCCGCCGAGCTCATGTTCGAGTGGCGGGAGCGCGGCGGGCCGCCGGTCAAGCCGCCGACGCGCAAGGGCTTTGGCACCGAACTTTTGGAGCGTACGCTGACCTTCGAGTTCAAGGGAGAGACCACGATGGTCTTCGACCCTTCCGGTCTGCAATGCACCATTGCCATACCCGTAACCAAGCGCGCCTTCCACACGCCGGCAGTGACTGACTGATGCCCCTATCGACTCCCGATCGCAGCCTTGTCGAACCGGTCATTCGCCGGCTCAACGCGCTGCGGCCATTGTCGGCGGAGGCCCGGACTTCGCTGGAATATGCGACGCTCGAAGGTCTGCAGCGTGCCGGATCGGGCGAGGACCTGATCTCCGAGGGCGATCCAGTCGACAGCGTCCGCGTCATTCTCTCGGGCTGGCTCTGCCGCTACAAGATGCTGGAGGATGGCCGCCGTCAAATCGTGAATTTCATCTTTCCAGGCGAAAGCTGTGATGCGAACGCATTCCTGCTCGGGATGATGGACCATTCCATCGCGACCCTGACGCCCGCGGTCTACAGCGAGATCAGGCGGGCGCGCTTCGAGAGCCTGCTTGCCGGCGATCACTCGCTTTCCGAAGCATTCTGGCGCGAGACGCTCGTCAACTCCGCCGTCCAGCGCGAATGGGCCGTCAATCTCGGCCGCCGCGTGGCCCTGGAGCGGGTCGCACATTTGTTCTGCGAGATCATCGAGCGGCTTCGCCCGGTCGGTCTGGCAGACGGCAATTCCTGCCAGATGCCGGTCACGCAAATGGATCTCGCCGATGCGACTGGACTATCCGTGGTCCATCTCAATCGCACTCTTCAGGAACTGCGCGCATCCGGCCTGATCGTGCTGCGCGAGCGCACCTTGACGGTCCCCAATCTGGATGCGCTGAAGGATGCGGGATTGTACTCGCCGAGCTATCTGCAGCTCTACCGAGGCGATTGACGTGCGGGCGCCTTACTTGTCCTGCTCGTCGTCGCGTTGTTCGCTGGGGAACGGAGCGTGAGTTCGTCGGCCAAGAAACGTATCTGGCGGCGAAAGCTCCAGCGCTTTTCGCGCCTCGCGGATGCTGTTGCGAACCTGCTCGATGTGCAGCGCATCGGACGGCAATGGATGATGAGTCTGCTTCGCCATGAAGCGCTCCCCTGTTATGCAGGCGGGAGCGCGAGCGGTCTCTCAGCCACCAGCGCCTACGGCAAAGCCTCAGCCGGTGATAGCTGACTCTACGCCCGACAAGGGGAGCTGGCCAGCGAAATCGGGGGCTTGCCTGTCTTTTTCCCGATCACCCTGGATCGCAAGACTTGCGCAGATGTGATCCAGGTTAATCAACTGAGCCCTTTTAGACTTTGGCTCGGTTTGAGTAACCTATGCAAGTGCGCGCTCGGGAACTTCGTTGCATCATGACTGATGCCTGACGCTCTGTTTGCCCGCGCCACACATGCGATCGACGAGAGCCGCGCCCTTCGGCAGCAGCACAGACAGGTCGCGGGTCGCTATGACGAAGCGGTCGCCGATCTCCGTCTGGCGATCATGGACAGCGCCATGCTCCGTTCCGAGATCAAGGCGCGCCGGGACAACGAGGAGCCGTAACCCGGGTCTTTTGGCTTGAGAAGCACGAAACCGTTCCGTTTCCGGAACGTTGTAGAGGCATCGCCTGTGCGCGATCATCTCAATCGGTAAGGAGGCAACGGCGCGCTCCGACCATGATCAGGGAGAACGCCTGATGACGACGCGACATCGGTTCAAGCATGCTGAAACTCTGGAAACGCGGCTCGCCGCCGAAGCGGAGCGACTGCGCGAGGAGGCCAAATTGCTCCCGCCCGGCGCAGCCCGCGACGAGATGCTGCGCAAGGCGCGTCAGGCGGAGACCGGGTCTCAGATGAGCGAATGGCTGAGGTCGCCGGGCCTGCAGCCGCCAAGCTGAACGGTGCAGCGCGCGCAGCAATCAGGCTGCACGCGCCGGGAACGGGTTAGATGTCGGCGCGTACCGACGCGCTGATGTCGTGGGCAGAAACCGGAAAAATGAGCACCACGTCCATCATCCCCGTTGCGTCCGGTTGTCACCCGGCGGTGCGGATCGTCAACGCCGCTTCGCCGCTTTGGTTCGGCGGTTGTAGGGCGAGCGGTTGACGGGGCGCAGCGAGATGCCTTCGCGCTGCGCCTTGCTGCGGATGGCGGCGACCGGGCGCTGAAGCTTGATGCTCATCACGCCGGTGGGCGTGTTGCCCTTCGCAAGCTGCTTCAGCTTGCTCACGTCCGCGGCCGTCCAGGGCTGCCGCGCGCGGCGCTTGTAGGCGGGATTGGCCTTGCGCGGTCCCTTGCGGCCGATCGGTGAGCCCGGCCGCTTCCATGTTGCTTTCGCCATGATGATCCTCCTTCGGGTCATCCTTGAACATACGAATCAGCATTTCGGTTCCGGCGCATTGCACGGCGAGACGTCCGCAAAATCACGCGGCGTTAACTTATTGAAATGCTGGAACCGACGGTTGCGGCGGAAGCTGCGATGGTTGCCGGTGTGGGCCGCCCCAACCGGCAAGCGATTTGAGTGACAAGAGACCTTGGGCCCCGGCGCCCGACCTCCCGCCGGGGCCATTTCCCTCCATCCGAAATTCGCTGTGAAAGTCCGATGACCGCCAAACGTAACCGCAGGAAACAGACCCAGTCGCTCCAGGAGCGGCTCGCCGCCTTCGCCGAAAAGGCCCGTGAGCGCGCAAGCAGCCTGCCGCCCGGCAGGGAACGGGAGATTCTGCTGCAACGCGCCAAGCAGAACGAAATGACGTCGAACCTGACGGACTGGTTGAGTGCGCCCGTGTTGCCAAGACGAGGACCATCATGATGGGCAGCCTCAAGCACTACCGCGCCTTCCAGATCGATCCGGACGGGCACGTGTTCGGCTGCATCAATCTCGTCTGCGACGACGACGAGCAGGCCAAGCGCGAGGCCGCCGCGCTCGTGCTGGTGCATCGCATCGAGCTGTGGCGGCTGGACCAGCGCATCGCCAAGTTCGATGCGCCACGGGACATCGTTCGCCAGTAGCGCTTGGGAACCGTGCGCAGTGCGCCGGGTTGGTCGGACAGCCGACTTTGCCGGAGCACGCATGAGCGACGCCGAAATTCGCAAGGGGATGCCGCCCGTCAAGCTGTCGCGCGACGAGTTCGAGCGGCGTTACAAGGGCCAGTTCGTCGATCCAGCCTTTGCGCCGCTCGGGCGCGAGCTCGATGACGTCACCGCGGCGGCCTGGGACGCCTACAGCCATTCCCGCAAGGCGCCGCTGACGCGGAAGGCGGGTCCAGGCTTCTCCGATCCCGACTATGACATCGCCGTCGACTGGCTCGATGCGCGCGCAAAAATCCTGGAAGCGCAGCGACGGCACGACGACGCGGACGAGACGCCGCGCATTCTCGTCATCAACGGCTCGGCGCGCAGCGAGCACACCTGTCCCGGCGAGATGTCCAAGACTTGGCGGCTGGTCAAGCTGGCCGAGCCTGTCTTTACCGGGATGGGGTTTGCCGTCGACATTCTCGATCTGTCGCGCCTCGCCTCGGAATACGGCAAGACGATTCATCCCTGCAAATCCTGCGTCTCGACCGCGATGCCGCTCTGCCACTGGCCGTGCAGCTGCTATCCGAATTATTCGCTGGGGCAGACCCGGGACTGGATGAACGAGATCTATCCGCTGTGGGCGGCCGCTCACGGCATCCTGATCGTGACGCCGGTGAACTGGTATCACGTGCCCTCCGGCCTCAAGGCGATGATGGACCGCCTGGTCTGCGCCGACGGCGGCAATCCCGATCCGACCTCGACGCATGGCAAGAAGGCCGATGAGGCCAAGGCGATCGAGCTGAAGGGCTGGCCCTATCCGCGCCATCTCGCGGGCCGTCATTTCGGCATCGTCGTACACGGCGATGCCGTCGGTGCGGAGAATGTGCGCCGCGTCCTGTCGGACTGGCTGACCGACATGCAGCTGATCTCGGCGGGCCGCTTCGCCGAGCTCGACGGCTATGTCGGTTACATGGAGCCATACGCCACCTCGCACCACGAGCTCGATGAAGACCAGGAATTCCAGCAGGAAGTGCGCAACGCGGCGCAGGCGCTCGGCAACGCCGTCCATCTGGCAAGGAGCGGCCGCCTTCAGGATCCCGGCGCCGGTCTTGCGGATCCGAACCCCAAATGAAGCCGGCGCAGCTTGATTGCCTGATCGTCGGCGGCGGCCCCGCGGGATTGATGGCCGCGATCTATCTGGCGCGCTTCCGCCGCAACGTCTGCGTCGTCGATGCCGGCGCGAGCCGGGCCGCGCTGATCCCGCGCAGCCACAACGTTCCGGGCTTCGTTCACGGCCTGTCAGGCGCGGAGCTGATCGAGAGGATGTCGGCGCAGCTGGACGAGCTCGCGGTCACGCGCGTTGCGGCCGAGGTCACGGCGTTGCGGCGGCACGATCATGGTTTTGAGGCGAGCTGGAACGGCGAAGCGCACGTCGCCGCCACCGTCATTCTTGCCAGCGGCATCGTCGACACCCATCCGCCCTTCGAGGAGTGGCGCGCTGCGGTCGCGGACGGGGTGCTGCGCTATTGTCCGGTCTGCGACGCCTTCGAGGCGATCGGCCGCCGCATCGGAGTGGTCGGTCCGATTCAGAAAGCCGCCGGCAAGGCGCTGTTCCTGCGCGGCTATTCGCGCGACGTGACGCTGCTCGCAGCCGGAGACGATGACGAGCACGGCGCGACCGCTGAGCTGCTCGATGCCGGCGTCGAGGTCATCGCCGCGCCCGACCTGCATTTGCGGCGGAGCGGCGAGGGCATCGCGGCCGTCTTCGCCGACGGCCGCACGCTGCAATTCGACACGATCTATCCCGCGATGGGGGCCGAGGTGCGTTCTCAGCTCGCGGTGGCGCTCGGCGCCGCACATGTCGAGGAGGGCTGTCTGAAGGTCGACGACCATCAGCGCACCTCCGTCCGCGGGCTCTACGGCATCGGCGATGTCGTCACCGATCTGCACCAGATCTCGGTCGCGTTCGGCCACGCCGCGGTCGCCGCCTGCAACATCCATCACAGCCTGCCGCGGCGGCTTGCGTGAGCTCACATTTGCCTGGGAACCGGGAACGAACAGCGGCGCCTTGCCTTGGTTGAGCGGGACAGGTGAGCGCAAGAGGAGATTGAGATGGCGCAATCAGAAGACATGACCCGCTGCATCGCGCTCTGCCTGAGCTGCTACCAGACCTGCCTCGGCACGGCGATGAACCATTGCCTCGAAACCGGCGGCAAGCACGTCGAGCCGAAGCACTTCCGCCTGATGATGGCCTGCGCCGAGATGTGCCGGACGGCCGCGCATTTCATGCTGATCAATACCCCGCATCACCGGCATACCTGCGGCGAGTGCGCCGAGATCTGCACCGAATGCGCCGCGGATTGCGAGCGGGTCGGCGGCATGGACGAATGCGTCGCCATGTGCCGCTCCTGCGCCGAATCCTGCCGCGCGATGGCGGCCTGAGGGACCAAGCCCATGCTGGAAGAAAAGCTCAAGGACGCCATCATCGGCGAGCTGCAACGGCAGGCCGCCAACCGGCCGCAGGCGCTGACCATCGCGGGCGCCAAGGACGCGAAAGGCTCGGAAGAGCTGACCGTCAACGGCAGCATCGATCTCGGCGCGCTGGTCATGGCGATCGCGGGATCGGTGGCGGGCGGGCCTTAAGCCGCCGTCTCAGCCGTATTCATCGCCGATGCCGTATTCCCGGTAGATCTCCAGCGGATCGAGCTCGGGAAACAGGCGGCATTTGGCCTGGGCCAGGTGCAGGCTCACCGCCGCCGGCTCCTTGCCGCTCGAGAGCATCTTGCGGATGTCGTCCATATGGGCGTTCGGCTGGTGCTTCGGCTCGAGCTGCTCCAGCGCGACCAGGGCGGTCGCGAGGGCCTCGGTCAGAACCCAGTCGTCGTGGCCGGTGATTCCCTTCTTCGACATCGGCAGACCCCGGATGTGGCAGCGCCGGCCCAGTCTATCGTGACTTCCGCCAAATCGCCATCGAGCCGCTGCGGCTGTCCTTGCGGGGCTGCGCCACCGGGCCACGCTCCAGCTTGCCTTATGTCCGGGGCAGGCTAAAAGGCGGCGAGGTGCGGGGCGACAGTATTCTTGTTGAAACGAACTTGGCGTAGACGGGCCGCTACCGCATCCAGGCTGGCCGTTCCGGTCTGGGTCCCCGATCCCGAATTTGCAGCACGATTTGCTTGCACTCCTCAAGGTTCGAGCCAGCATGGGCATTCTCAGCTTCGTCTACCGCTTCCTGACAAATTTTGCCTTCATGGCGGTGGTCTATTTCAGCCTGAACTTCATGGAGAAATATCCGAACCGGGCGACACTGGCGATCCTGGTGCTGGTTTATGCCGCCATGCGCGGGGCCTCGACGCTGCGCGCGTTCTACTTCTTCCAGAAGATCGAGAGACTGGAAGCCGAGACACGGCGCCTTCAAGGCCCGATCAACGACGGCTCCGGAGGGACGAACACGCGCAGGCAAGTCGTCACCGACGTGGCCCGGCTGCGGCGCGACGGCGAGCTCAAGTCCTACATGGACCTGTTCTTCCTGGCGCTGATCGTGCTGCTCTGCGTCGCCGCCATTCTGCGGCCGTAGAGCTCAGGCGCGTTTCTTCAGACTGGCGACGCGGGTCGGGCGCGGCGTGGCGCTCTTGACCTGGGCGCCATGGTTCGGAGCGGCCGGTGCTGCATGCGCGGTGTGCCGGGCCTGGGGCTTGGCGGCCTTGCCCTTTGCGACCTTGTCTTTTGCGACCTTGCCCCTGGCCGCATGCGGCGTCTGGGCCGCCATTGCCAGCCGCGTCGCGGCACGCCGCGACAATGTCGTCGACAGCAGCACCTCGACCGAGCCTTCCGGAATCGCGAAGAGTGCACGGCCGGGCACGGGCAGGGTGGATGCAATATCGATCTGTCCCTTGGTCCGGCGCGGCAGGAGCGGCTGATGCTCGGTCTGAGCGTTGAGGTCGGCGAGCGAGGGCGCCGGAAGCGTCCTGGTCTCGGCGAACACGAAGTGCGGGACAGCCGGCCAGCGCGCGATCGGCACGGTCTCGGTCGGCGGATGCAGCAGCCACTCCACCGCCTGGGTCGGCGTTGCCGGCCGCTCGGCAGTCGCCGGCACCACATGCACGATGCGATAGCCGCGCGCCTTGAGGTCGCGGATGATCTTCGGCAGCGCCGCCACCGTGCGCGCCTGGATGTCGTGCAGCAGCAGAATGCCCTTGCCCTTGGCCTCCAGCCGCTGCATCGCGAGCTGATAGACGCGGTCGGACGAGACATGGCGCCAGTCGTCGGCCGGGAAGTCGGCGCTCCAGATCTGGATGCCGCGCGAGATCAGGTAATTCTCGACGCCGTCGGCGCGCATCAGGCCGGGAATGCGGAAGAACGGGGCGAGCTGGGACGGATCGGTCATCGCGGCCGAGGTCCACTCGATGCCGCCGTTGATCTCCGGCTCGAACTTCTCGATTCCCATCCGGTCGAACGTCAGCGGATGGTCCATGCTGTGGGTGCCGACGGTATGGCCCGCCGCGACCAGCTTGCGGACGCCTTCGGGGTTCGCCTTGGCCTGGTTGCCGACGATGAAGAAGGTCGCCTTGATGCACTCGTCGGCGAGGATCTTGAGCACCTGGTTGGAATATTTCGGTATCGGACCGTCGTCGAAGGTCAGGACGACCTCATGGTCCTTCAGCGGCAGCGTCTCGCGGTACTGCATGGTGCCGATGCGCGGATGCTCGCGCGGATCGACCACGAGGGTGCGGGAGGTCCCGAGCGCGTCCGGATGGCCCGGACACTCGGCTGCGAGCGCCGGCGATCCGACGGCCGAACAGCCAAGGAAACCGCTGAGGAAACCACCGAGGCAAAGGACGATCCACGATCGCGTCCGCACAACAACGCTACTTCCGATCATGAACCCCGTCTGCCCTCATCCGCGTTGGCCGCCATAATAGGTCGGAGACGGCAGGAAACGGTTCAGGCGCGAAGAACCCTTCCCATGGCGACGTCCCCATCCATTTTCAGGGGGTAGCATGAACAGAGTGTTAATAGGACCCAAATCACCCCATTTTGCGCCGGCGTGACATTCCGGCATCAGCGCGCATCGGCGCTCTTCTGTGACTTGCCCGATGGTACGATATGCACGATCCGGTAGCCGTTCTCGCGCAGATATCGCAGGAAGGCCGGCATCATTGCGGCCGTGCGGGCCTTGTTGTCATGGAACAGGATGATGCCCTTGCCGCTCGCCGCCAGACGTTCGGTGACGAGCTTCAATTGCTGCTCCGGCGTCATCTCCTCCCAGTCGCTGGCCCATAGATCGGCCCCGAACACGACGATCCCGCGCGACTGGAGCAGATCGAGCTGTGCCTGGGTCGACTCGAAATAGGGAAAGCGGAAGAACGGCGTCGAAGGTGTGGTCGTCGAAACTCCGCGCAGCGCCATTTCGTCTGCGGCGATGCCTCGGTCGATGTCAGCCACGGCCTTCTCGAACGGAATATGCCCCATGAATGGATGAGAGAAGGAGTGATGGCCGACGGTGTGGCCCTCGCGGGCGATGCGCTTGACCATGTCGGGATATTCGGCGGCGTGCTGGCCGATCAGGAAGAAGGTTGCGCGCACGCACTCCTGCGCCAGGGCCGCCAGCACTTTCGACGTCGTCGGCGGGAACGGTCCGTCGTCGAAGGTCAGCACGACCTCGCGATCGGCCAGCTGCAGCGTCTGCGGAAAGCTCTTCAGGCCCACGCGCGGCGTCGTCCTGGCATCGACGCTCAGCACGCGGGAGGTGCCGAGCGCATCCTTGCGCGGGCACTCGGCGGCATCCGCCGCGGCGATGCCGGCGAGCGCCGCAACGGCCGCGCCGAGCGACATCGAAGTCCATCTCAGTCGAAGCATCTTTGTCATTGCGCTCCGAGTTGCCTTGTGGGTATTGCCTGAACCATCAGCTCAGACCACTGGTTCCAACCTGTCAACCGGCGAGGCGCGCCATGGATGAACATATGGACGTTGCCCCGCCCGCTGCGGATTCGGTACTCGACCACGTGCCGATGCGCAATGAAGACGGCGATATCAGGCACGAATTCGTCGAAGAAATTGCCCGGGCGATCGAGGCCGGCGACAGCGCGTCGCTGCGCGCCTGCGTCGCCGAGCTGCACGAGGCCGATCTCGGCGATCTCATTGGCGCCCTGGAGCCCGACGACCGTGTCCGCCTGGTCGAGCTCACCGGGGCCGACTTCGACTTTTCCGCGCTGAACGAGGTCGACGAGGCCGTCCGCGAGGAGATCCTCGACGAGCTGCCGCCGGAGACGGTTGCCGAGGGCGTGCGCGAGCTCGAATCCGACGACGCGGTCGAGCTGCTGGAGACCCTCGATGCGGCGGACCAGGAGGAGATCCTCGAGAAGCTGCCGTTGAAGGAGCGCGTCGCGCTCGAGCGCAGCCTGCTGTATCCGGAGAACTCCGCCGGCCGCCGCATGCAGACCGAGTTCATCGCGGTGCCCCAGGATTTCACCGTGGGCCAGGCCATCGACTACATGCGCGAGACGCCGGATCTGCCCGACCGCTTCTACGAGATCTATGTCGTCGACAAGGACCAGCATTGGCAGGGCGCAGTTCCCCTGGACGTGCTGTTGCGGGCGCGCCGGCCGATCGCGCTGACCGAGCTGACCGACGAGGATCGCCGCCGCGTCTCGGTCCTGGAGGACCAGGAAGAGGTGGCGCGCATGTTCGGCAAGTACAATCTGGTCGCAGCCCCCGTGCTCGACACCCAGGATCGCCTGGTCGGCGTCATCACCGTCGACGACGTCGTCGACGTCATCGAGGAGGAGGCCGACGAGGACCTCAAGGCGCTCGGCGGCGTCACCAGCGACGAAGAGCTGTCGGACACCTTCCTCACCATCGCGCGCGGCCGCTTCAACTGGCTGCTGGTCAATCTCGCTACCGCCTTCCTCGCGTCCTCCGTGCTCGGCCTGTTCGAGGGGCAGCTCGAGAAGATGGTGGCGCTCGCCGTGCTGGCGCCGATCGTGGCGAGCCAGGGCGGCAATGCCGCCACCCAGACCATGACGGTGGCGGTGCGCGCGCTGGCGACGCGCGAGCTCGGCGCCTCCAATGCCTGGCGCGTGGTGATGCGCGAGGCCCTCGTCGGCCTCGTCAACGGGCTCGCCTTCGCGGTGATCACGGGCATCGCCGCGGTGGCCTGGTTCAAGCTTCCGGGCCTCGGCATCGTCATCGGCCTTGCGATGGTCTGCAACCTCATCGCCGGCGCGCTCGGCGGCATCCTGATCCCGATGGCGCTCGAACGTGTCAGGGCCGATCCGGCGGTGGCCTCCGGCACCTTCGTCACCACCGTGACCGACGTCGTCGGCTTCTTCTCCTTCCTCGGCATCGCGACGCTCTGGTTCGGGTTGAGATAGGGGGCGGTTTGAGGCCCGCTCTCTCCACGTCATTGCGAGCGCAGCGAAGCAATCCAGAGTCTCCGCGGGGGCAGTCTGGATTGCTTCCTCGCAAGAGCTCCTCGCAATGACGGAGTAGGCAGCGCGGGTGCCCTCACTCTTGTGTCCCGGGCGCGCTGCGTCCGGGGCGCCCCATCATCTTTAATCCGAACTTAAGCGAGCTGCCGCATCATCGCCCGCGCTTGGGGGACTGGACATGCGGTTGCGGTTGAAGGCGGACGGACGGGTCGTCGAGTTGCGGGACGGACAGGAGTTTCCGGTCCAGCCGTCTGCGGTCGAGCCGACGACCCCAGCCGCGCCGGCCGACACCTCTTCGCTCGCGGTGCGCGATTTGCGCCGCCGCGCCTGCCTGACCCAGATGGAGTTCGCCGCCAAGCTCGGCGTTCCCGTCGAGACCATCCGCAACTGGGAGCAGGGCAAGCGGGCTCCGCGGGGGCCGGCCCGCGCGCTGCTCGCGGTGATCGCGCACGCCCCGGAAACGGTATTTCAGGCGCTTGCCAAAGCCTGACCTGACGGCCTGACGGACCGACCAGTGTTGACGCGAACCTCCCGTTAGTATTGCGCCGAATATCCCGCCGAACTGCCACGGCTTCCGTTGGCAGCGTCCAGGGCCGGGTCCATAATGCCGGCTGATGGCGTTTGGGGCTGCCGCAACGGAAGAGGAGTCCTCATGCTGTTCGTCGAGGCCAATGGCGCACGAATCCCGGCAATCGGGCTCGGGACCTGGGAGCTGAGCGGAAGGCTTGCCGCGCGCGTGGTCGAGCAGGCGTTGCGGCTCGGCTATCGCCACATCGACACCGCGCAGGTCTATGACAATGAACGGGAGATCGGCGACGGCTTGCGCGCCTCGGGCGTGCGGCGCGACGACGTCTTCCTCACCACCAAGGTCTGGACCAACCATTTCGCGCCTCACGATCTCGAGCGCTCGGTCAAGGAGAGCCTGGCGCGGTTGCGGCTTCCCTCCGTCGACCTGTTGCTGCTGCACTGGCCCAATTCGCACGTGCCGCTGGCGGAGACGCTCGGCGCGCTGTCGCATGCGAAGACGATGGGCCTGACCCGCCACATCGGCGTCTCCAATTTCACGGTGGCGCTGATCGAACAGGCGGTGGCGGCCTCGCCCGAGCCGCTCGTCTGCAACCAGGTCGAATTCCACCCTTATCTCGACCAGGCGAAGGTAAGGGCGGCCTGCGACCAGCATGGCCTTGCCCTCGTCGCCTACAGCCCGATCGCCAAGGGGCGCATCAAGACCGACCAGACGCTGGCCGAGATCGGGCGCGCCCACCACAAGACGCCGGCGCAGGTCTGCCTGCGTTGGCTGGTGCAACAGAATGTCGCTGCGATCCCGCGCACCTCGCGCATCGAGCGTCTCTCCGAAAACATCGAGATCTTCGATTTCGAGCTGTCGGACGACGAGATGAGCCAGATCGCCGCACTCGCCAGCCCGAAGGGCCGCCTGACCGACTTCGGCTTCGCCCCGAAATGGGATTGAGGGGAGACCGCGGTATGCTAACAGCAGGGCGGCAATCCAAGATCTGGCGATGGAACTGCGGACAATCATACGGACGGACATTGCTGCGTCGGCGATCGCCCATCTGACGCTGGTGGCGCTGATCATTCTGATCAGCGAAGTCCATCCGTTCCGCGCGACGCCGCCCGAAACCGTCACGGTGGACATCGTCACGCCCGAGGAGGTGAAGCAGGAGGAGGCCAAAGCGGACGAGAACGTCAAGGAAGAGGTCAAGCAGAAGACCCCGGAGCCGCCTTCCGATCTGAAGCTGCCGAAGCTGGATGTCACCGACAAGGCTCCCGAGGCGTCGAAGCCTGCGCCCCCGCAGCCGGCCGCATCGCCGACGCCCGAACCGCAGCGGCCAGCGCAGCAGCAACCGCAGCAACAGCCTCCGCCGAAGCCGCGCGAGGCCAACGCGCAGCCGCAGGCCCAGCCAATGCCGCCGCCGCGGCCACAGCCACAGGCCGCGCCGCCGCCGGCCTATCAGACGCCGCAGCCTGACGTCACCATCAAGTACGGCGTCATGCTGGGGCTGCCGCCTGAATTGCCGCTGCCGCTGTCGAAAGACGGCCCCAAGGACGATGGCGGCGGCGCCACGGACTCGATCGCCGCGAAGCTTCCGGCCGAGGTCATTGCCGCGCTTCGCAGTCATTTGCGCAGCTGTGCCAAATTGCCGGCCGAGCTTGCGCCGACCGACAACGTTCACATCAAGCTGCGCACGGTGTTCGCGACCGACGGCACGCTGGCGCGCGAGCCGATCCTGCTCGAAGCCCCGCCCTCCGCAAAAGGGGTCGCCCTCGTGAAGTCCGCAACGAGCGCGCTTCAGAACTGTCAACCTTACAAGATGCTGCCCGCCAACCTGTACGAGGAATGGAAGGTGCTCGACCTGCCGTTCAGCCCGCGGGATCTGGGCGGGTAGCTCGTGTAGCCCAGATGGAGCGAAAGCGTAATCCGGGGCGGCCCGCCCGGCATCTCGCACCGTCCCGGATTGCGCTTGCGCTCCATCCGGGCTACGGCACCGTGCTGTGTCGGCCTCTGTCAATCCATCCGCGCGAGAATATTCCACTTTACCGAAATTCGGAAATGGCGTATGTGTCGGCCATCCCGGCTCAATCAGGAGGGGCGATCTCGAGGTCGTCTTGATCGCGAGCCGGGCTTGCGGTGGACGCGGCAGCGTCGGCACGAGACGGGACGGGCAGGGCGGGTAGTCCCTGTGAGCCCGACACCGGGGCGCGGTTCCTACGTCGGTGCTCAAGGCACAGGTGGGCAAGGCTGCTCCCGGCGGATCGGCCCGCACGGCCAGTCTACTCCAAAAGGCCGTCTCGAACCTCTCAAGGGTACAGGGTGGGCAAAGCGACAGCGTGCCCACGCACTTCCTGCGGCCGAGCGAGCTGGTGGGCACGGCGCAAGTGCGCCTTTGCCCACCCTACGCACCGACGTTGTAGCCTCTACCACCCCTCCAGCACGATCTTGCCGCGGGATTTGCCGCTCTCGAGCAGCGCATGCGCGCGCTTGAGGTTGGCGGCGTTGATCGTGCCGAAAGTCTGGTCGAGCGTGGTGCGCAGCACGCCCTTGTCGATGAGGTCGGCGACGTCGTTGAGCAGATGATGCTGCGCGATCATGTCCGCCGTCTGGAACGAGGAGCGCGTGAACATCGATTCCCAGTGCACCGAGATCGCCTTGCCCTTGAACGTGCTCATGGTGAATTCCGGGGGATCGTCGATCAGGCCGAACCTGCCCTGCGGCGCCATGAAGTCCGCGATCGCCTTGTAGTGCTGATCGGTGAAGGTGAGGCTCGCCACCAGCGCGACCGGCGGCAGCTTGAGCTTCTCGATCTGCTCCTTCATCGGCTTGCCGTGGTCGATCACGGCATGCGCGCCGAGATCGAGGCACCATGTCCGCGATTCCGGCCGCGTCGCGGTGGCGAGCACCGTGAGGCCGGTGAGGCGGCGGGCAAGCTGGATCAGGATCGAGCCGACGCCGCCGGCGCCGCCGGTGATCAGCAGCGTGCGCGGATCGACGCTCTTGCCGGGCACCGCGCCGAGCCGGTCGAACAGCAATTCCCAGGCGGTGATGGAGGTGAGGGGAAGGGCGGCTGCTTGCGCGAAGGACAGGCTCTTCGGCTTGTTGCCGACGATGCGTTCGTCGACCAGGTGGAATTCGGAATTGGTGCCCTGGCGCAGGATCGAGCCGGCGTAAAACACCTCGTCGCCCGGCTTGAACAACGTCACCTCGGGCCCGACGGCATCGACCACGCCGGCTGCGTCATAGCCCAGGATCTTGGTCTCGCCCTCGGGCGGGGCTGCGCGCTTGCGCACCTTGTAATCGACCGGATTGGCCGAGATCGCCTTTACGGCGACGCGGATGTCGCGCCCCTTGGGCTCCGGTTTTGCGGTCTCGAAATCGAACAGCGAATCCGCGTCCTCGATCGGAAGCGATTTCTTGTAGCCGACGGCCTTCATGGCTTGTCTCCATCAGATGGCATGCTCGCCTGCCGTCCTAACTGTCGCTCTGGCTCCGATTTGGCAAGTACTGTAAATTCGGGGATATAGTCCCTGTTTGGATACTATTGGGAAAGACGCATGAAACGGCGCAATTTTGCCCGTCGCCCCGGCTGCGCGGTCGAGGCGACCCTGGACCTGATCGACGGTAAGTGGAAGGGCGTGATCCTCTATCACCTGCAGAGCGGCACGCAGCGCTTCGGCGAATTGCGCCGCCGGATGCCCGGCATCACCCAGCGCATGCTGACAAAGCAGCTGCGCGCCCTGGAGGAGGACAAGCTCGTCATCCGCAGGGTCTATGCCGAGGTGCCGCCGCGGGTGGAGTACTGCCTCTCCGAGCTCGGCGAGAGCCTCAAGCCGGTCATCGACACTCTGAAGACCTGGGGCGAAAGCCATCAGGAGCGGCTGTCCTGCGCGCCTGAGCCGGTGGTGGTGAGGAAGCCGAAGCGCGCGGCGTAGTGAGTTGGGCGTCTGCCGCCAAGCTCTGGATGTCGTCCCCGCGGGGGCCCATAACCCCAGGGAGCAATTGTGGTGCGAGCCCGCAACTCCAAGTTTGCCAGATCACGTCCGCCTGTGGTGATGCGTCCCGGGTTCGCGCTGTCGCGCGCCCCGGGACGACACCGAGTTCAGAACGCAAACTGCGTGCGCATCGCGACCGCGTCGAACTTCGAGCCGGCATCGGCGGTCGAGACCGGCGAAGCCTGTCGCGACACGGTGCCGTGCAGATAGTCCAGCATGAAGCGGACATTGCCGTTGACGTACCAGTTGAGCGCCAGCGTGTAGACGGTCTGCCGGCCGCCGGCGACGCCGGTGGCGGTTGCGAGCTGATCGTTGAGGTCGATCGTCGAGAACCGTCCCGCGATTTCCCACGCGCCCCAGCCGCCGCCGTCGAGCGAGAACGGATGCGCCGGCTTGACGCCATGATAGGCGGCGTTCGCCGCATTGTAGGTCCGGCCTTCGCCCGTCAGCACATAGCCGGCCTGCGCATAGCCGCCCTGGAATTTCAGGCTCGGTGCTCCCACCAGCGGCGCGCTGGTGTTGGCGGTGCGGTCGACATTGTACCAGAAGTACTCGCCCTGGACGATGAGGGGTCCGTAGGTCGCCGCCGCCTCCACGCTGTAGACCTGCGCGCCAGAGGCATTGGCGATGGCGCCGGTGGAGATCAACGTGGTCGGGTCGAGGCGCAATTCCGGACGATCGCTGAGCGTGACGGTCTGGGTGTTGGCGATCAGATTGCGCGGCGGCTGAATCAGCCATTGCGCATTGGCGCCGATATGCACGGAGTAATCCTTTGCGCTGATGGGATTACCGGCCACGCGGGCGACCGCGCCATATTGCTCGCTCGTGCCAGGAGGCGAGACACTCGAGGCGGAGTGGATCGCGCCGGTCGAGGGTCCCGTGATATAGCCGCCGATCCAGAGCTGATCGTTGTACCAGCGCGCACCCGCTGCGGAACGGAAGTCGCCGGCAGCGATGTTGGTCGCGATCACGCCGGGGGAGGCACGCTCCATGAACATGATGTCGTTGGAGCTGGTGGCCTCGTCCATGGTGTAGGGCAGGTCCATGATGCCGGCCTCGATCGCCATCCGCCCGCCGAACGGTTTCAGGCCGGTATAGCTGAGATAGGCGTTCTCGACGCCGGAGAGGCCGCCGCCCGGCAGCGAGCCTGGCGCGGCGCCGCCAAATCCGTCGGAGGAGCCGCCGAAATCGTAGACCAGCGCGAAGTTCCAGTCGTTGAAGAACTTGCCGGTGACGCCGATGCGCGCGCGGCGGACGTTCTGGCCGCTGTCGAGCTTCTGCGGCGCGGTCGCCGCCGTGTTGGGCCGATAGTCGTAGCCGCCGACATCCCAGTGCAGGCGGCTGATGATGCCGACGCAATTGGCCTGGTCGGCGGTGCAGATCGTCGGGCGGTTGTTCGGCATCGTCACGACGACGCCGGTTGCCGGGGCCGGCCCCTTGACGGGAAGCGCCGCATTGGCGTTGGCAACGACCGCCTTTGCCTCCGAGCGCGCCTCGGCTTTTGCTTCGGCCTTTGCTTCGGTCCTGGCCTTCGCCGCGGCCGCAACGTTCGCCGCGGTTTGGCTCTGAAGCTTGTCGAGCTTCTGCTCCAGCAGCTTCAACTGCTGCTTCAGCAGCGCGATCTCCTGCTCGCTGCTGCTTGCCGATTGGGCCTGGGCTTGCGAGGCGGCCAGCGCGCCGGCGAGACCAATCGCCGTGGCCGCAATTCTTGTCCTGCTCACGTCATCACTCCATCGGTTGGACCAACTTCCCCAAGTCGTAGGCGCGGAGCCTAAGAGCGCTCGATGACTGCCCCGCGACGGCAAGCCTCGGTTGCGCTGGTTCCCGCTGATGTAAATTCGTCGCAACCGAATCCGCCGAGAGCGAGCATGCAAGATGATGCGTGTCATGCCAATCGGCCCTGCCGGCAAGTTGTCGTTTCGCACGCCCGGCTCGGGCGCGAGCCGTCGGAATGAGGCCGAATATTGCCGCCCCGCGCCCTTCTATTGAGGGGCGAACGCGCCTATATTCCGGCGTCTTTTCCAAGAGGTAGGAATGTTTCGATCGATCTGGACCGCCGCCGTCACGGCCTTGTGCATAACCTTTTCCGCCCAGTTCAATCTGGCCTCAGCGCAGGACCGTCGCGTCCCGTCCTCGCAGGCCGAGCTGCGGCTGTCCTATGCGCCGATCGTGCAGCGCGTTCAGCCGGCCGTCGTCAACGTCTATGCCGCCAAGGTGGTGCAGAACCGCAATCCGCTGCTGGACGATCCGATCTTCCGCCGCTTCTTCGGCGTGCCGGGCCAGCAGCCCGAGCAGGTGCAGCGCTCGCTCGGCTCCGGTGTCATCGTCGATACGTCCGGGCTCGTCGTCACCAACGTCCATGTCATCGAAGGCGCCGACCAGGTGAAGGTGTCGCTGTCGGACAAGCGCGAATTCGAGGCCGAGATCGTGCTGAAGGATTCCCGCACCGATCTTGCGGTGCTGCGCCTGAAGGATTCGAAGGAGAAGTTTCCGGCGCTCGAATTCACCAATTCGGATGAGCTGCTGGTCGGCGACGTCGTGCTGGCGATCGGCAATCCCTTCGGCGTCGGCCAGACAGTGACCCACGGCATCATCTCGGCGCTTGCGCGCACGCAGGTCGGCATCACCGACTATCAGTTCTTCATCCAGACCGATGCGGCGATCAATCCGGGCAATTCCGGCGGTGCGCTGGTCGACATGAACGGCCGGCTCGCCGGCATCAACACCGCGATCTACTCGCGCTCCGGCGGCTCGCAAGGTATCGGCTTTGCAATTCCCGCCAACATGGTGCGCGTCGTCGTCGCCTCCGCCAAGAGCGGCGGCAAGGCGGTGAAGCGGCCATGGTTGGGCGCAAAGTTGCAGGCGGTGACGCCCGAGATCGCCGAGAGTCTCGGCCTGCGCTCGCCGACCGGTGCGCTGGTCGCGAGCGTGGTGTCGGGTGGCCCTGCGGCAAAGGCCGGCCTGAAATCGTCCGATCTCATCACCGGCATCGACGGCCAGACGGTGGACGATCCCAATGCCTTCGATTATCGCTTCGCCACCCGTCTGCTCGGCGGCACCGCGCAGATCGACGTGCAGCGCGGCGGCAAGCCGCTGAAGCTGACGGTGACGCTGGAGACTGCGCCCGACACGGGACGCAATGAGCTCGTCGTCACCGCGCGTTCGCCGTTCCAGGGCGCGAAGGTTTCGACCATCACGCCGGCAGTCGCCGACGAGCTGCGTCTGGACGCCGACACCGAAGGCGTCGTGATCACCGAGCTCGCCGGCGACAGCGCGGCAGCGAATGTCGGATTCCAGAAGGGCGACATCATCCTGGCCGTCAACAACCAGAAGATCAGCAAGACCGGAGACCTCGAGAAAGCCGCAGCCGAGCGGGCGCGGATCTGGCGCATTACGCTGGTGCGTGGCGGCCAGCAGATCAACGTCACGCTGGGCGGATGAGTCCGAAGCGACCACAAGAGACGCCAACGCTCTTTGCCGCGGCGGGGCTCGACCACGATGCGCCGCATCCGCTGCCGGATCGCTTGCGCCCGCGCCTGTTGTCGGAGGTCGTCGGCCAGGACCATATCCTCGGCCCCGACGGCGCGCTGACGCGCATGCTGGAGACGCGCACGCTGGGCTCGCTGATATTCTGGGGACCGCCCGGCACCGGCAAAACCACGGTGGCGCGGCTGCTGGCGGATGCCACGGACCTGCATTTCGAGCAGATCT
The DNA here is from genome assembly GCF_024585125.1 of Bradyrhizobium sp. WBOS08. Taxonomy (NCBI): domain Bacteria; kingdom Pseudomonadati; phylum Pseudomonadota; class Alphaproteobacteria; order Hyphomicrobiales; family Nitrobacteraceae; genus Bradyrhizobium; species Bradyrhizobium sp. WBOS08. The sequence goes on from NZ_CP028988.1 coordinate 5,369,154, forward strand.
CCGCGGTGTTCTCCGGCGTCGCCGACCTCAAGAAAGCCTTCGACGCCGCGCGCGCACGCCGCGAGATGGGCAAGGGCACGCTGTTGTTCGTCGACGAGGTCCACAGATTCAACCGTGCCCAGCAGGATTCGTTTCTGCCGGTGATGGAGGACGGCACCGTGGTGATGGTGGGCGCCACCACCGAGAACCCGTCCTTCGAGCTCAACGCGGCGCTTCTTTCGCGCGCGCGCGTCCTGGTGTTCCGCTCGCTCGATGCGGCCGCGATCGAAAAGCTGTTCGCGCACGCCGAGGCGGTCGAGGGCAGGAAGCTGCCGCTCGACGCGGAAGCGCGCGCCGTGCTGGTGCGCATGGCCGACGGAGATGGGCGGGCCTCGTTGACGCTCGCCGAAGAGGTCTGGCGTTCGGCGCGGGCGGACGAGATTTTCAATGCCGCGCAATTGCAGGAGATCCTGCAACGCCGCGCGCCGATCTACGACAAGTCGGCTGACGGCCATTACAACCTGATCTCGGCGCTGCATAAGTCGGTGCGCGGCTCCGATCCCGATGCCGCGCTATATTATCTCGCGCGGATGCTGGACGCCGGCGAGGATCCGCTGTTCCTGGCCCGCCGCGTCGTGCGCATGGCGGTGGAGGACATCGGGCTGGCCGATCCGCAAGGCCTCGTCATCGCCAACGCGGCCAAGGACGCCTTCGACTTTCTCGGCCATCCCGAGGGCGAGCTCGCCATCGCGCAGGCCGTGGTCTATCTCGCCACCGCACCGAAATCGAATGCGGTCTACACCGCCTTCGGCACGGCGATGCAGGTCGCCAAGCAGGCCGGCTCGCTGCTGCCGCCAAAGCACATCCTCAATTCCCCGACCAAGCTGATGAAGTCGGAAGGCTACGGCGCAGCTTACGAATACGACCACGACACCCCCGAGGCCTTCTCCGGCCAGGACTATTTTCCGGAAGCCCTGGGCCGCCAGACCTTCTACGACCCGCCCGAGCGCGGCTTCGAGCGCGAGATCCGGAAGCGGCTGGATTACTGGGCCAAGCTGCGCAAGGAGCGGGGCGGGAAGTAGATATTCCTGGCGGCTTTACTATTTACGTAACCCGTAAATCCCGCTAACGTGATACGCATGATCGTCAGCTACCGCGACAAGCGCACTGAGCGATTTGCCGCTGGCCAGCACGTCAGGGAATTCTCGGGATTTGCCCGCCAAGCAGAAACGCGCCTTGATCGATTAGACGCGGCAACGAGTTTGGCTGACTTGGCGGCCTTCCCCGGCAATCGACTGGAAGCTTTGAAGGGCGATCGTGCAGGACAATTCTCGATCCGGATCAACGATCAATGGCGGATCTGCTTCAGTTGGTTGGAGGGAGCGCTTGGTCCAACTGACGTAGCGATCGTCGACTATCACTGAAGGAAGTCTATGCCCCGCACGCCCATTCATCCCGGTGAGCATCTCGCCGAAGAACTGCGCGAACTCGACATCACAGCCGCAGAGCTGTCGCGCCAGATCGACGTGCCGGTCAATCGCATCACAGGGATCATCAACGGGCAGCGTGGCATCAGCGCTGACACGGCGCTGCGCCTGGGTCACTGGTTCGGCACCAGCCCGCAATTCTGGATGAACCTGCAGCAGCAATATGAGCTGCGGATGGCGGAAAAGGAGGTCGGCGCGCAGGTTGCGTCGCTGCCTCGCCGCGCCAATGCGCCATCGACACGAAAGCTTGGAAAGACCGCATGAGCCGCCGCATCAAGAGAATGAACCCGAAGCCGCGCTCGCGTGACGAGCGTGATGAGTCACGTCCGCATCAGGCGCGGGGCGCGAAGAAGGCCGGGCCGCGTCCGGGCGGCAAGCCTGGCGGTAAGCCGCCGCGCTTTGCCGGTGAGCGTGCCGACCGGCGTGCGCCCGAACGGGTCGAGCGGCGCCCGCCTAAAGCCGCCCTGGAAAGGCCTGTTCCCGAAAAACCCGTCGAAGTCTTGCTGCCGACCAAGGTCCAGACCGTCAAGGTGACGGCGGACGAGAACAACATGCGTGTCGACCGCTTCCTCGAGGCGCGCTTCCCCGGCCTGTCGTTCTCCCATATCCAGCGCGTCGTCCGCAAAGGCGAACTCCGCGTCGACGGCAAGCGCGTCGACAGCAAGGACCGCCTCGAGGAGGGGCAGAGCGTCCGCATCCCGCCGCTGAAGCTCGATGCGCCGAAGGTCGTCGGCGAGCTCTCGGACGCGGCGCAGAAGACGCTCAAGGCGCTGAAGGAGATGACGATCTACGAAGACGACGACGTCCTCGTCCTCAACAAGCCGGCCGGCCTTGCCGTGCAGGGCGGCTCGGGCATGACGCGGCACATCGACCAGATGCTCGAGGTGATGCGCGATGCCAAGGGCCAGAAGCCGCGCCTCGTGCACCGCATCGATCGCGAGACCTCGGGCTGCCTCCTGGTCGCCAAGACGCGCTTTGCGGCTTCGCATCTCACCGGCGCGTTCCGCTCGCGGTCGGCGCGAAAAGTCTATTGGGCGCTGGTGCCGGGCCTGCCGAAGCCGAAGCAGGGCCGCATCTCGACTTTCCTCGCGAAGGAGGAGAGCGAGGACGATACCATCATGCGCATCGCCCAGCACGGCGACGAGGGCGCCAGCCACGCGGTGACCTATTACGCGGTGGTCGAGACCGCCGGCAACAAGCTGACCTGGGTGTCGCTGAAGCCGGTGACTGGCCGCACCCACCAGCTGCGCGCCCACATGGCCCATATCGGCCATCCCATCGTCGGCGATCCCAAATATTTCAACATCGAGAATTGGCAATTGCCGGGCGGTCTGCAGAACCGGCTGCATCTCTTGGCACGCCGCATCGTCATTCCGCATCCGCGCGGCGGCGTGATCGACGCCACCGCGCCGCTGCCGCCGCACATGCAGCAGTCATGGAACCTGCTCGGGCTCGATGCCAGCCGGTTTGATCCGATCGAGAACGCGCCGGAGGAATAGCCGGGTTGAATGAGGGCGGTGGAGGCACGACATGTCCCCCATGACACGGCTCTCGATCTGTCTTGTGGTGTTGGCCGCGCTAGGGGCGTGGCTGCCTGCCCACGCGCAATATGTGCTGCCGGGCGCCTCACGGCTCGCTCCACCGCTGCCGACGCCACCACCGCCGCCGAAGATCGAGGTGCCCAAGGTTCCGCAGTTCGACGCGCCGCCGCGCTACAACTTCCAACCGCTGCCGCGCAATTCGTTCAGCGACCGCGTCACAAAATGCCTCGACGACGCCGCTGCCGCGGGGCTGGGCCCGGCCGATCGCGGCACGTATGCGCGAAGCTGCGCGAACTAGCAGCACTGATGGACGTCCTGGCGAAGCCATTACGACACAGGTAACGTGACGAACGACAAGGATCGAAAGACCGATGCGCGAATTGTTCGAAGAAGCCGCAAGCCAGCCCCCGCCGGACCCGCGGGAATCGGCGCGCGCCTCCGCGCGCACGCCGCTGCGCAAGCGCTTCTACAAGGAGGCCGGCGTCACTGACGCCGATGGCGGTTTTGCCGTCACGCTCGATGGCAGGCCGATCCGCACGCCGTCCGGCCGCCAGGTGGTGATCCCGGCGCGGACACTCGCCGATGCCGTGGCCGCGGAATGGGCGGCCCAGGGCGAGAGCATCGATCCGGTGAGCATGCCGCTGACGCGGATCGCCAACAGCGTGGTGGAAGGCGTCGTCGACCGCGTCGGGCTGGTCAGCGATGATCTCGCCAAATACTTCGAGTCCGACCTGCTGTTCTATCGCGCCGGCCACCCCGAAGGGCTGGTCGCCCGCGAGGCGGCGCATTGGGACCCCGTGCTGTTCTGGGCGGCGGAGGCGCTGGGGGCGCATTTCATCCTGTCCGAGGGCGTCATGCACGTGAAGCAGCCGGACGAGGCACTCCGGATCGCACGTGCCGCGCTGCCCGAGGACGCCTGGTCGGTCGCCGCGCTCCATGTGGTGACGACCCTGACCGGTTCGGCACTGCTGGCCTTGGCACTGGCCCATGGCGTGCGCGATGCCGGCCAGGTCTGGGCCGCCGCCCATGTCGATGAGGACTGGAACGCCGAGCAATGGGGCGTGGACGAGGAGGCCGCCGCCCGCCGGGCCACGCGGCTGCGGGATTTCGAGGCCGCCGTTACGGTCTTGGCGGCGGCCAAGGCGCCCGCGGCCGGAGGTCCTTAACGAGAGGTTTACGCCGCAGGCGTTAGGGTGGCTGGTGTTCCTTCCCGTGCTCCCTTGGGCTCCCTGAGATGCCGACGCCGGTCACTCCCATCCCTCGCGTCAGTGCCGCCAGCCCTGTAGCTGATGCGACGACGCCTGACCTCGCGCTCCAGGCCGGCAGCGTCGTGAACGCACGGGTCGTCAGCGTGATGGCCGACAATCTGGTGCGGATCGCGATCGCCAACCTCTCGATGGACGTGATGTCGGAAGTGGCGCTGACACCGGGGCAGAATCTGCAGCTCGCGGTGTCGAAGAGCGACGGCACCATCCGCCTTGCGATCATGAGCGGTGCAGGCGAGGCGACGCCCGATCAGGTCACGCTGACGCCTCGCGCTGCCTCGCTGGTGGAAAGCCCGCCGCTCGCGCCGTCCGCGACGCGCAATACGCTCACGCCGTTGGAGCAGGTCGCCGTCAGTGCAGCCTCGGCCGAGGCTGCGGCCAAGCAGGGCAGCCAAGCGCCGCTGTTCGCCAATCTGGCGGCCGTCGTCACCGGCAGCGATTTGCCGGCGGGCCTGAAGCAGGCGGTGCTGAACGTGCTGGCACAGCAGACGCCGCTCGACCCCGCGCTCGATGGCGGCGGCATCGAATCCGCCTTCCAGAAGTCAGGGCTGTTCCTCGAGGCTTCACTGGCCGCAGGCACGGCGCCGTCCGGGGCCGTTCCGGACTTGAAGGCGGCGCTGCTGGTGTTGCGCCAGACCTTGGCCACGATTGGGACGGCCGCGCCGCAGAGCCAGGGCGCCGCGATCCCGGCGGGCTCCGCGGCGACACCGCAGGCCGCCGCCGCGCCGGCTCAGCCGGCCGTATCGCCGTCGATCGCTCCCGCAACTGCGCAACAGTCGCGCAACGCCAATCTCGCAGCGGCGGTGCTGGGCGACTTGGCAGCCGACGCGCCGCAACTGGCGATGCCGCGCATGTCCGCCGGCCTTGCCGCGAGCCTGCTGCAGGAGGTCACGCAAAACCTGCCGCGCCTGACCGGCAATGTGCCCGGCTCCAATAAAGCGGTGCCCGACGGCGAGATCTTCGAGGCGGCGGCGCGTGCGACACCGCCGCCGTTCCGTGGCGCGCTGCCCTCGGCGCAATCCATCGCTTCGCCATCGCTCGCGCCGGATACGCCGCTCGCTGCGACCGTGCATCGCCTGCTCGACGAGACCGACGCCGCGATCGCGCGGCAGACCCTGCTTCAGGTCGCATCGCTCCCCGATCGGGCCGACGCCGGCGGTCACCGCGTTGATCCGAATGTGCCGCAGTGGAATTTCGAGATTCCGTTCGCGACGCCGCAAGGCACCGCGATGGCGCAGTTCGAGATCTCGCGCGATGGCACCGGCGAATCCGCCGATGCCGCCAGGCAAGCCTGGCGCGCGCGCTTCACGCTCGATGTCGAGCCGGCGGGCCCCGTCCACGCGCTGATCACGCTGAGCGGCGACAAGACCTTCGTGCGGATGTGGGCGGAGCGGCCGACAACCGCGCAGCAGCTCCGCGCCGGCATCGGTGAGCTCAACCAGGCTCTGGTGCGGGCCGAGCTCAAGCCCGGCGACATCCTGGTTCGCGACGGCACACCACCGCAACCGGCGCCGGCCCGCGCCGGCCATTTCCTGGATCGCGCCACATGAGCGACCCGTCCAAGCTCGCGATCGCGCTGCATTACGAGAGGGGCTCCGGCGCGCCGGTCGTCGTCGCCAAGGGCAAGGGCACCATCGGCGAAAAGATCGTCGAGATCGCCAAGGCCCACGACATCCCGATCGAGGAAAACGAGGTCCTGGCCGGCGCGCTGTCCAAGGTCGAGCTCGGCGAGGAGATCCCGCCCGACCTCTACAAGGCCGTCGCCGAGGTGCTGGTGTTCGTGCTGCGGCTGTCGGGCCGAGGGCGGTAGCCCGTCATCGTTTCACCACGTGGCGCCGCCATGTTGCCGACGTGTTGCTCAATTCAGGATGCCTCGCTTGCTGACCCGCCGCTCCACTCTCGGCCTTCTCGCCGCATCTGCCGTCCTGCCGCGACGCGCGCTCGCTCATGTCGCGCCGCCGCGCAACGAGATCCGTGACAGTCTCGCAAAGCGATTCACCGACCTCGGCACATCGGGCACTTTCGTCGGCTACAAGGTGGAGGATTATCTGGTCGTCGCCAGCGACAAGGATCGCTCGGGCGAGGGCAAGCTGCCGGCTTCGACCTTCAAGATCCCGAACTCGCTGATCGCGCTCGAGACCGGCGTCGTCGCCGACCCCGACAAGGACGTCTTCCCCTGGGACGGCGTGAAGCGTCCGATCGAAGCCTGGAACAAGGATCACACGCTGCACAGTGCGATCGCCGTCAGCGCGGTGCCGGTCTATCAGGAGATCGCGCGCCGGATCGGCCAGGAGCGCATGCAGAAATATCTCGACGAACTCGACTACGGCAATCGCGACATCGGCGGCGGCATCGACCAGTTCTGGCTCACGGGGGCCTTGCGCATCGATCCGGTCGAGCAGATCGATTTCGTCGACCGGCTGCGCCGCCGCGCGCTGCCAATCTCGAAGCGAAGCCAGGACCTCGTCGCCGACATCCTGCCGGTGACCAAGGTGGGCGACAGCGTCATCCGCGCCAAGTCCGGCCTGCTCGGTGCAGAGCGCGGCGAGCCGTCGCTCGGCTGGATGGTCGGCTGGGCCGAGAAGGGCGAGGCCCACACCGTGTTCGCGCTCAACATGGATTGCAAAGAGCCGCGCCTCGTCGCCGAGCGCATGTCGCTGACGCAAGCCTGCCTTGCCGAGATCGGTGCGATCTAGCTCTGTCTTGAGCAGCCCTCGTAGGGTGGGCAAAGGCGCGTAGCGCCGTGCCCACGAGCTCTTTTCATCATTCGCAATTCGTGGGCACGCTACGCTTTGCCCACCCTACGGCACTGCGTGCGGAGCAGGCGCATTCAACCCGGCTTGAACAACGCCTGCAAGAACTCCTGCACCGCCTTGCGCGCCTCGGCGGCCGTCTTCGGATTGCCGCCGACATGCGGGTTCAGCTCGACACAGGCGTCCTTGTAGGTGAAGGGCGCGTTGGTACCGCCGTTCATGAGCACGCCGCCGTCACCTTCCTTGATCTTGCCGTCGGCATCGGATCCTCCCCAATGATTTTGGATAACTAGACCAACGCGCCGGCACGCTGTCAATTTGACGCGGGCCACCTGAATGCCTCAGGCGGTGTCCGTCTTCTTCGCGGTCAGCGCCTGGTCGATTGCAAAGCCGCCGATCTCGCTCATCGCCTGCGAGATCACGTCGCCCTTGCGGGCAAAGCCGCTGGAGAGATAATCGAACTGCGTCCGCGCCAGCCGCAGCACCTCGATCGGCACCGAGACCGCGGTCTCGTTGAAGCTGTCGACCGAAGCGCGCAAGCTGTCCAGCTCGGTCGCGAGCTTGACGATATGGCCTTCCGCATCCTGCATCAGGCCGATCAGCCTGCCGCGCTCGGCATCGAAGGCGGCATGCTCTGCTGCGGCTGCCGCGGTGACCGCGGCCAGCTGCGCCCGCAGCACCTCGATCTGGCCGACCATGGCGTCGGAGGCGAGCTCGGCGGCCTCGCGCAGCTCGGCGTTGCGCGTGCTCTCGATCTGCTGCTCGTGATACAGCCGCTCGGCCGACATCGCCCGCTGGCCGAGTTGCTCGATCAGGCTCGCGGCGCGCAGCAGCATCTCGCCATTCCGCCTCGACACCATGCCGGCCAAGCGCCGCAGGAAGCCGACGGTCTCTGACGATGAGCTTGGCGGCAGGGGAACGACCGTCGCGGACATGAGTGATGCCTGGGGCAGGGCGTGGTGACCGCCGCCGTACCAACTGGGCTCACGCAACATTCGGCGCCTGATCGCAAGCGCGAAGCAAGCCTGAATCGGCAGCCCCGGTCAACCGGGCCAGGGCACCAATTTCGCGGGCAGCGGCTCGGATCAGGCGCTCGTCTGCGCGCCGTCCAGGCCGAGATGGCGAAGCTCGACCGCGGCACGTCCGGTCATTCCCGCCTCCAGCCTCGGCTACCCGGCAAAACTCTGGAATTCCTTGCGCTTTCCCGCTGCCTCAGGGCAGACCTGCGACGCGGAAAGGCGCTTTCCGGCTTGCAAAATGCCGTGTTAGAACCCCCGGCATCGCTTAAGGCTTAAGAACTGGCGGGAGCAAATGAAACACATCCTGGACGCCCTTGAAGATCGTCGCGCCGGTGCCAAGCTCGGCGGCGGGGAGAAGCGCATCGAGGCGCAGCACGCTCGCGGCAAGCTGACCGCGCGCGAGCGCATCGAGCTCCTGCTCGACAAGGGATCGTTCGAGGAATTCGACATGTTCGTCGAGCACCGCTCCACCGAGTTCGGCATGGAGAAGAACAAGATCCCCGGCGATGGTGTCGTCACCGGCTGGGGCACCGTCAACGGCCGCAAGACCTTCGTGTTCGCCAAGGACTTCACCGTCTTCGGCGGCTCGCTGTCCGAGACCCACGCGCTGAAAATTACAAAACTCCAGGACATGGCGATGAAGGCGAGGGCGCCCATCATCGGCCTCTATGACGCGGGCGGTGCCCGCATCCAGGAAGGCGTCGCCGCGCTCGCCGGCTATTCCTACGTGTTCCGCCGCAACGTGCTCGCCTCCGGCGTGATCCCGCAGATCTCCGTCATCATGGGCCCCTGCGCCGGCGGCGATGTCTATTCGCCTGCCATGACCGACTTCATCTTCATGGTGAAGAACACCAGCTACATGTTCGTCACCGGCCCTGACGTGGTGAAGACCGTCACCAACGAGGTCGTCACGGCGGAAGAGCTCGGCGGCGCCTCGGTGCACGCCACGCGCTCCTCGATCGCGGACGGCGCCTTCGAGAACGACGTCGAGACGCTGTTGCAGATGCGCCGCCTGATCGACTTCCTGCCGTCGAACAACACCGACGGCGTGCCGGAATGGCCGAGCTTCGACGACATCGGCCGGGTCGACATGTCGCTCGACACGCTGATCCCCGACAATCCGAACAAGCCCTACGACATGAAGGAGCTGATCCTGAAGGTCGTGGACGAGGGCGACTTCTTCGAGATCGCGGAAGCCTTCGCCAAGAACATCGTCACCGGCTTCGGCCGCATCGCGGGCCGCACCGTCGGCTTCGTCGCCAACCAGCCGATGGTGCTGGCCGGCGTGCTCGACTCTGACGCCTCGCGCAAGGCCGCGCGCTTCGTCCGCTTCTGCGACGCCTTCAACATCCCGATCGTCACCTTCGTCGACGTCCCGGGCTTCCTGCCCGGCACCGCGCAGGAATATGGCGGTCTGATCAAGCACGGCGCCAAGCTCTTGTTCGCCTATTCGCAGTGCACCGTGCCGCTCGTCACCGTAATCACCCGCAAGGCCTATGGCGGCGCCTTCGACGTCATGGCCTCCAAGGAGATCGGCGCCGACATGAACTACGCCTGGCCGACTGCCCAGATCGCGGTGATGGGCGCCAAGGGCGCGGTCGAGATCATCTTCCGCTCCGACATCGGCGATCCCGACAAGATCGCCGCGCGCACCAAGGAATACGAAGACCGCTTCCTGTCCCCCTTCATCGCCGCCGAGCGCGGCTACATCGACGATGTCATCATGCCGCACTCGACAAGGAAGCGCATCGCGCGGGCGCTGGCGATGCTGAAGGACAAGAAGGTGGAAGCGCCGGCGAAGAAGCACGACAATCTGCCGTTGTAGGGAAGAGCGTCAATCGCAGCATGGTGGCCGAACCAGACGATGCTCCAGTTGATCACTTTCCCAGAAAACCGTCTGAGGTCAGGGAAGCTCTCCGAGCGATTTGGTGTCGTCACTCGGTAATAAAAGACGGGGAGCCCTCGCCTGGAGAGGGAGTGCCCCACTTGGTTCCTTGGGCACTTTCTAAATCAAGGAAAATGCCAAAAAAGCTTCGGCTCTGGCTCATGATCTATGACGAGAGCGTCGCTTGGATGTGCTATTTGCACTTCAGCTGCGAGCTAAGCTTATCTCGTAGATCACAGTTCAAACATCGCGAGCTTGTTCTTGCGATCTATCGGCTCTCTGGCCGCATTGCGTCGGATCTTTACGCCGTTCGCAACTTAGTTTGCTGCGGTCTTGAACCGGCGGCTAGGGTTGTTCTTCGGTCCGCAATGGAGCACGTGGATACAGCTTCCTTGCTTCTATTAACGCCCGATCGCGCATCCGATTTCATGTCGACCAACGATCCGTTAGCAGGGAATGCATTCTGGCATCGCCATTTATCCAAGGAGAAGCTCCGAAACACAATCCGACACTATTTTAACTCTCTGGACGAAGACATGGCCGCTGAACTTCTAGCGCACCGTGAACATCGAAATTTCTTGTACGGAGTCGCGGTGCATCCGTCGGTCTACACATGCGATATGTCATTGTTCTCTCCGGAGGCAATGAAGCGCGCTACCAAGCACATTGGCATTGGGTATCCAACGGATATTTCGTGCAATACTTTGCATGACGCAATTTGGTCGGTCTTCGAATTTGGCATTATTCTGAAGAAGCAAGTTGTGGATCCCATTGCGGCGCGAGAAGCTTTCTTTCGAAGAGGTGTCGATCCGTTTTTTCGTAACGTGGTTCGAGAAGGACCTTCGGTATTTTTCGCCATTCTGCGGACGGTCAATCATCCGTCTATGGAAACGACCTATCATGACCTCATCGGGCCGAGTTAGAGATGGATGATCACTCGCAGTTCGCCTCGATAGTGATGAGCTATAGTCGCGCTCACCTCGCTAACTGGACTTGTCTATCGCGCAAGTGAATTTGATGACCGACGCCGACCCGACCGACGAAATCTCCGACATCGAGGATCGCATCGAGCGGCTGGCCGAGATTGCCGAGCGCTGCCGGAAGTACATCCTGGCGTCGAAGATCGCGATCGGTGGCGGGGGCACGCTGCTGGTGGTGACGATCCTCGGCCTGTTCGGCTTCGGTCAGACCGCAGCGCTCGGCTCGATCGCCCTGGTGCTGGGCGGGATCGTCTCGCTCGGCTCGAACGTGAGCACGCTGCGGCAGACGGAGGAGGCGATCAGTGCTGCGGAGGCGCGGCGCGCAGCTTTGATCGGGCGCATCGACCTGCGCGTCGTCGCCGATGCGCCGCTGAAGCTGGTGTAACGGGTAGGGTGGATTAGCGACAGCGTAATCCACCGAGGTATGTGTCACCAGATGGAGAAGTGGCGGATTACGCTTCGCTAATCCGCCCTACGTATCTCCCCGCACGCCTCACGCGGCCTGCTTGACTGTCAGCTCCGACAATTCCGTGCGGCATTCGGCGGCGAAGGCTTGCAGCCGCTCGGCGGTCTGGCGGTCGAGGATGGCCTTGGCCAGGCGCTCGGCGCGGGCGATCTGTCGCTTGAGATATTCGATGCGGACCATGGGTCACCTTTCGATTGCTTCCGTCCGGTGCTGGCGACTATAGGCCGGGTGCTGGATCGATTATGTGAGGCGGATCACGTTCCGCGGGCCTTATCCGCCGCAGCGAAATGCGCCAGCTGGTCGGCGTGCGCCTTGAGGAAAGCCGGACGGCCGATGGCGCGCGCGACGTAGGCGCGGCAGGCGGGGCTGTCCGCGAGGCCGCCGAAACCATCGACGACCCGCAGCACGTCCGCCATCAGGATGTCGGCGACGGAGAACGAGCCGGCCAGCCATTCGCGCCCCGCAAGCACCGGCTCGAGATGCTTCAGCCGCAGCTTGAGGAAGTCGTCGACGAATTTCCACGCCGCCGTGTCGGTCGGATGTCCCATGAATTTCGACATTGCCCAGGGCAGGCTCGCCATCTCCACCGAATTGAGCGCCGCGAACACCCATTCCGTCGTCTCGATGCGGCCGCGCGGACCTGCCGGCATCAGCTTGTCGCTGAGGCCGCCGAGGTGCAGCAGGATCGCGCCGCTCTCGAAGATCGAGAGGTCGCCGTCGGTCAGCCATGGCACCTGGCCGAACGGCTGGTGCGCGAAGTGCGCGGGCCCCCGATCGTCGAACGGCGCGCTGGCGACGCGATAGGGCAGGGCGGCCTCTTCGAGCGCCCAGCGCACGCGGAGGTCGCGCACGAAGCCGCGCGGCGGTTCGGGAACCCAAGCGAAGGTGGTCAGGGTGAGGTCGGCCATGTGCTGTCTCCGTGTCCAGGTTCGAAGCAGAGGACGGGCGAAGGGCGCCCATTCCGACACCTGTGCCAACTCTTTTTGTCGCGGGCGCCGCAAGCGGCTAGTCTCGGTTCAAACAACCAGGAGGAAACCCGATGCCCGCTGCCATTTTTGTCGTCCGCGCCGTCGTCCCTGACGCCGAAAAGCGCGCCGCTTTCGACCGATGGTACGAGACGGAACATCTGCCCGACGCGGTGAAGGCGTTCGGCGTCAGCAAGGCGTGGCGGTTCTGGAGCCTCGATGATCCCTCGCTGCACCAGGCGATGTATCAGTTCGATGACGAGGCCAAGCTCGCGGCGATGCTGAAAGGCGACGCGCTGCAAAAGCTGGTCGCTGATTTCAACCGCGACTGGCCCGACGTGAAGCGCTCGCGCGAGACATTGGTGCTGGCGCAGGCGTTCGCGACTTAGCGACGTCCTGTAGCCCGGATGGAGCGCAAGCGTAATCCCGGTCTTGTATGACGCACGAACCTGGATTGCGCTGCGCTCCATCCAGGCTACGAAATCTTCATCTTGGTGGCTGCGAACCTGAACGCACTTTTCAGCTTCGGTTCATGCCGTCACGGCGACACTCCTTCTGCATCACAAGCACGATGATCCAAGAAGGAAGAAGCCATGGAGCGCCGGAATTTTCTGAAACTTGCATTGGGACTGACGGCCGGAGCGGCGGCCTTCGCCGCGACCGCTGCGCAGGCTGCGCCGTTGTCACCGCAGCCGGTCGGCGATCCCAAGCGCATGCCGGAGGGCAATCCCGACGCTCATCCTGCCGTCACCACCAGCGAGGAAGCCGGCGAGCTGAGTCCCGAGCAGGTGCACTGGCGTGGCCATCACCGCCACTGGGGCTGGCGCCGCCGTCATTGGCGCCGGCATCACCGGCGCTCGCACCGTCGCCATTACTGGTGAGCTTACGGCACAAAGTGAATTGGGCGGGGATCGCAGCCGGCGGTCCCCGCCTCATTTTGAGGCGCTTCAGTATCGCTGCGAATCGACGGCACTACCCCGAAAACGACAATGGCCGCGCAGGCTTTCGCCGCGCGGCCATCTTGCGAGGAAGTGATCAGTAGGGGCGGCAGCGGCCGGCGTGCCAGTGGAGGCCATAGGGGCACACGCGGGCGCGGGGCACGACGACGACCGGCGGGGCGACATACACGGGGGCCGGGCGCACCACGACCGCGCCGCGCATCGGGCGGCAATTGCCATAGGGACCGCGATAGAACCCTCGGCCGCAGCCCTCGGCGGCGCTGGCCGTCTCGCCGAAACCGACGACCGCGCTGGCCAGTATGGCGGCGGCGAACAGATATTTCATTTGATCTTCCTTCTCGTTTCTGGGGCAAGTCTTTGGGGGCGGCTAGCGGCGCACAAAGAATCAGCAGACGCGATTCGACATGTCGAATCTTGCAACACATCGGCACGACGCGATCCAAACCTGCCAATCATGACCTGAATGCGGCATGAACGTTTCCCGCATGCGGCTTGAGGCGACAGGGATGGCGCCGGCAGCCGGGAAGGCCGGCGCCAGATCCCCGCTTGCAGGAGGCGCAATCGCATCTGGCGCTTTGCGCGAGCTGAGCGCGCGCCCGTCCTTCGAGACGGCCGCGTCGCGGCCTCCTCAGGACGAGGCTAAGCAGCATTGGTGCTCGTTGAAACTCGCGCCGCGCGCCCGGTCCTCATCCTGAGGGCCCGCCAACGGCGGGCGTCTCGAAGGTTGGCCACAGGCGAGATCGCTCGCATATGCGATTCTCCCGCCGCGCTGTGGGAAGCAATGGAGCGCGCAGGTCAGTCCTTGCCGTTGCCGAACAGCGCGGCAAACTGCTTCTCGCCGGTGCGGGTGAAATTCACGACGCGGCTGCCGGGCGTCGTGTCGCGTGCCGCCCATTTCAGCTCGGCGAAGCGCTGCATCATGGCGGCCCCCAGCGTGCCGGCGAGGTGATGCCGCCGCTCGCTCCAGTCGAGGCAGGCCTTGCACACCGGGCGCCGCGGGTGGGCGAGCATGTCGGGCGAGATCTGCAGATGCTTGGCCAGGAAGCGCTCGCCCTCGGCGGTCAGCTCGATGTCCTGCTTCTTCTGCCTGACCAGATTCCGCTCGCGCAAGGAATCGAGCATCTGCACGCCGAGATCGCCGGCGAGATGGTCGTAGCAGATCCGCGCGCGCCGCAGCGCCGGATCCTTTGGCCCGGTGCGCACCCGCATATGGCCGGTCCGCGCCGCAAGTCCGGCGAGGCCTTCGAGCACGCCGGCGACGTCGTCGTCGGTGAGGCGATAGTAGCGGTGGCGGCCCTGCTTCTCCGGCTCGATGAGACCGCCGGCCTCGAGCTTGGCCAGATGCGAGCTCGCGGTCTGCGGCGTGATGCCGGCCTCCTGCGCCAGCTCGCTCGCGGTCAGGGCGCGGCCATTCATCAATGCGGTGAGCATGTTGGCGCGGGCGGGGTCGCCGACAAGGGAGGCGACCATCGCGATGTCGGGGCCTGATTTCATGCTTCGATGGTAGCCGAAGCATCGCGGCCGGGCAAGCGCATAGCGTGTTGCTTCAAGCACAGGAACCCATCATGCCCGTCACCGTCTTCATCCGCTACCAGCTCGATCCGTTCAAGCGCGCGCAGTTCGAGGAATATTCGAAGCGCTGGCTCACCATCATCCCGAGATGTGGCGGCGAGTTGATCGGCTACTTCATGCCGCACGAGGGCACCAACAATATCGCGTTCGCCCTGATTTCGTTCGAGAGCCTTGCAGCGTACGAATCCTATCGCAAACGGCTGCGCGCCGATCTCGACGGCACCGCAAATTTCAACTTCGCGGAGGCGGAGAAATTCATCCTCGCGGAAGAGCGCACCTTCCTGCGCAAGGTGGTATTGTAGCCTGCCAACAGCAGGAGATGCCCATGATTGCCGTGATCTTCGAGGTCTGGCCCAAGCCGGAACACCGCCAGGATTATTTCGACCTCGCAGCCGACCTGAAGCCGCTGCTGCAAACCATCGACGGCTTCATCTCGGTCGAGCGTTTCGAGAGCCTGACCGAGAAGGGCAAGATCCTGTCGGTGTCGTTCTGGCGCGACGAGGCGGCCGTCGCCGCATGGCGCAACACGATGGAGCACCGCCGCACCCAGGCCAAGGGCCGCGCAAAAATCTTCGCCGACTATCATCTGCGCATCGCCAGCGTGATCCGGGACTACAGCATGAGCGACCGCGAGCAGGCGCCGAAGGATAGTCGCGCCGTGCACGACGCGCACTAGCGCCGGCGTGAATGCGCGCTTATGTCATCGCGGCAAACAGGGGAGAGAAACATGCATGTGACAACTGCTGACAAGCGCGCGACCTTCAAGAAGATGCACGAGAGCGGCTGCTTCATCCTGCCCAATCCGGTCGACGTCGGTAGCGCCAAGGCGTTGCAGCATCTCGGCTTCAAGGCGATCGCCTCGTCGAGCGCGGGCTTTGCCTGGACCATCGGCAAGGCCGACAACCACGTCACGGTCGAGGACGTCTGTCAGCATCTGGCAGCATTGAGCTCGGCCGTCGACATTCCCGTCAACGCCGATTTCGAGGGCGGATTTGCGGTCGAGCCGGACAGGGTCGCGGACAACGTCGAGCGCTGCGTGCGGACCGGCGTTGCCGGCCTGTCGATCGAGGATTCCACCGGCGACAAAGCCAAGCCGCTCTATGATCGCACGCTCGCGGTCGAGCGCATCAAGGCCACGCGCAAGGCGATCGGCGACAGCGGCACGTTGCTGGTCGGCCGCTGCGAAGCCTATTTGTGGGGCGTGACCGATCTCAAGCTGGTCATCGACAGGATGACCGCCTATGCCGACGCCGGCGCTGATTGCCTTTATGCGCCGGGTCTGAAGACTCGCGAGGACATCAGCGCCGTGGTGAAGGCTGTCGCACCAAAGCCGTTCAATCTCCTGATCGGCGCGTCCGGCCTGTCGCTGAAGGAAGCCGAGGATCTCGGCGTGCGCCGGATCAGCGTCGGCGGCTCGCTGGCCCGCGCCGCCTGGGGCGGCTTCATGCGCGCGGCAAAGGAGATGGCAGAGAAGGGGACGTTTACCGAGCTCGGCAGCGGCTATCCCGGCGGCGAGCTCAACAAGATGTTCAGCTGAGCAAACGAAAGCCGCCCGAAACGAAGAGCGGCGAGACATGAGTCCCGCCGCTCTCTCATCCTCTTGGTGTCATGCCCCGCGGAGGCGGGGCATCCAGTACGCCGCGGCCTTTCGATTCAACCACGACTGTCTCGGAGTACTGGATCGCCCGGTCAAGCCGGGCGATGACAGTTGTGCGTGAAGCCCGTTACTTCGCGCCCTCAGCCGGCGGCGTCTGCGCATCCGGGGCCGGCCTGGTCGGCGCGGCGCCCGTGGTCACGCCCGGCGCGGTGTTGGTGCGCGGCGTCACGTCGCGCATGCCGGGAGGCGCGGCCGGATTGGCCGGCTGCGTCTGCGCCGTCTGCGAGGCCGGCGGGTTGCTGGCCTGATTGGTCGTGCTGGTATTGTTCAAGCCGTAGAACACGGCGCCAAGCACCAGTGCGATCGCCACGGCGAACAAGGCCACCTTGCCGCTGGAGGCGGGGCCTTCGCCGAGCTGGGGATCGGCCTGAAGGTCGGCATCCCGGCGCGCCGTGCGAAGATCATCGTCGGCGAGGTTCGGGCGGTACGGATCGTTGGGAAAACGGTCGTCAGCCATCGATTGGGTCTCCTCGGTTATGACGCCCGGACAACCCGTGGATGCGAGATTCTGTTCCGCGCCGCCTTGTGCTTTCGTCGCATGTTGCTCGGCCACCGGGAATCGGGAACCTGTTGCTGCGGGGAACTGAAGCCGAGTTCCCGGGCGCCCGAGGAGGAACAAGCGATGTGGAGCCTGCCGCCGACCGATAGCGTGCTGCATTTCCTGTCGCTGGTCGCGATAGCCGCGCAGGGCATGACGGCTGCGCTGGCCGCCGGACGCCGCAGCATGGACTGGCTGGGAGTCTGCTTCCTTGGTTGCATCACCGCGCTCGGCGGCGGCACGCTGCGCGATCTCTTCCTGGGACATTATCCGCTGGCCTGGGTGCAGAACCCGATCTATCTCGCGCTGGCCGGCGGCGCGGCGTTCGTCACCATCCTGTTCGCGCACCTGGTGCACCGGCTGAAGGTCGCCTTCATCGTGCTCGACGCCATCGGGCTCGTCGTCTTCACCATGGCCGGCTGCGACGTCGCCTGGCAGATGGACGCCTCGCTGCCGATCGTCATCGTCTCGGGCATGGTGACGGGCTGCGCCGGCGGCGTGTTGCGCGACGTGCTCTGCAACGACGTGCCGCTGCTGTTTCGCTCCGAGCTTTACGCCAGCGTGTCGCTGGTGACCGGCCTGTTCTATGCCACCGCATTTGGCCTCGAGCTCAACGCCGAGCTCTCGACCATCCTGGCCTTCGTGCTCGGCATCAGCTTCCGCCTGCTGGCGGTGCGCTACACATGGGAGATGCCGAAGTTCGTGTTCACCGAGGATGAGGAGAAGTAGGCGCGATCGCGCGCGAATAGCAAATGGCGAATGGATCTCGGCAACTCGCTATTCGCTACTCCCCATTCGCCCCCCGCTGCCTCGCCTTCGCGACCCGCGCGGGCGTCACCAGCAACCCCGCATTGCCCCAGGAATTGCGGATGTAGTTCGTCACCGCCGCGATCTCCTCGTTGGACAATTGCTCGGCATAGCCCGGCATCTCGCCGCTGTTCGGCGCGCGCGGCGTGGTCAGGGTGCGGGCACCGTCGAGGATGATGCGCAAGGTGGAGGAGGGGTTGTTGGATTGCAGCAGCGCATTGCCCGGCAGCGGCGGATAGATCCGCGGGGCGCCCATGCCGTCGGCTTCGTGGCAGGCGACGCAGAGCTTGGCGTAGACCGCTTGGCCGGCCTTCATCTCGGCTTCGTCCGGTGGCGTCACGATGGTCTCGCGCCGTGCCGGCGGCAGGCTCTTCAGATACAGCGCGATCGCGCGCACATCGGCATCGCTCATCTTCGAGGTCGAGTTGACGACGATGTCCGCCATCGGTCCGCCGGCATGGCTCCTGGCGTTGCGCCCACTCTGCAGATACTCCGCGATGTCAGCCTCGCTCCACGATTTCAATCCGGTGCGCGCTGCGCCATCGAGCCGGGGAGCGAACCAGCCCGCGACCTCGTTGCCGGCCAGCGCCTGCGCGTCCCTGTCCGCACCGAAATAATTCTTCGGCGTATGGCAGGCGCCGCAATGGCCGAGCCCGGTGACGAGATAGCCGCCCCGGTTCCACGCCGCGCTCTTGCTCTGGTCCGGCTCGAACAGGCCGGGCTTGAAATACATGGCGCTCCAGATCCGCATCAGGCCGCGATAGCCGAATGGCCAGCGCAGTTCCGGCGGCTTGTTGCGGCTCACGGCAGGCGCGAGCGTGCCGAGATAGGCGCGGATCGCCAGCGTGTCGTCCTTCGTCATCTTCGTGAAATAAGGATAGGGAAAGGCCGGGTAATAGTTCGAGCCGTCAGGGGCGATGCCATAGCGCAGGGCGCGGGTGAAATCGGCATCTTGCCAGGCGCCAATCCCGGTGTCGCGGTCAGGGGTCAGGTTCGGCGCATAGATTGCGCCGAAGGGGGTGTCGATGCGCTTGCCGCCCGCGAACGGTCTTGCGGGATCGGCCGTGTGGCAGCCCGCGCAGCCGCCGGCCTCGACCAGCGTCTTGCCGTAGGCGACCAGCTCCGGCGACGGCTCGGCGGCGCGGGCTGCGCTTCCAACTGCACTGCACAACACCAGGCCGACCACAACCGAGCCAGTCAGAATCGTCCGCATCGAAGCCACTCCTGCGACCAAACGCCCGCATCCGGCACGAGGGAGCGTCCATTCGTTTCACGACGCCGGGGGTATGGTGACACAAATTGAAAACGGCACGCATGTTTCAGGCCACGAAATTACGATTTTTACCCGGCGCTCGCTTTGGTCCAGATTTGTGGTGCGGATCGTGAAATATCCGACATAGAGTGGCGGAATTGGTCGGCGCGCCCTAGCTAAAAATAACGGGAAGGCAACGGCTTAAGTGAGCAAGACCTGAACAGGGCGGCAAAAGAGGACAGCATGGGCATCAACCAGGGTCCGATCAGTCTCGATCAAAAATATACCCAGGAGACCGGGCACGTCTTCACCACGGGGATCCAGGCCCTGGTGCGCTTACCGATGGCGCAGATCCGGCGCGACCGCGCCAACGGTCTCAATACCGCGGGCTTCATCTCCGGCTATCGCGGCTCGCCGCTCGGCGGCTACGACCAGCAGCTCTTCGCCGCGCGCAAGCATCTCGAACAATACAACATCAAGTTCCAGCCTGGCGTGAACGAGGATCTGGCGGCCACCGCCGTCTGGGGCTCGCAGCAGCTCAACCTCTCGCCCGGCGCCAAGTACGACGGTGTCGTCGGCATCTGGTACGGCAAGGGCCCCGGCGTCGACCGCTGCGGCGACGTGTTCCGCCACGGCAATGCCGCCGGCTCGGCCAAGAACGGCGGGGTGCTGTGCCTTGCCGGTGACGACCACGGCGCAAAATCGTCCACCGTCCCGCATCAGTCCGACCATGCCTTCATGTCCGCGCTGATGCCGTATCTGTATCCCTCGAGCATCCACGAGATGATCGAGATGGGCCTGCTCGGTATCGCGATGTCGCGCTATTCGGGCTGCTGGGTCGGCATGAAGGTGATCACGGAGACGGTGGAGACCACCGCCGAGATCGACCTCACCGACGAGATGAAGCCATTCATCATCCCCAGCGATTTCGAGCTGCCGCCCGGCGGCCTCAACCTGCGCTGGCCCGACGACCGCTTCGAGCAGGATCGCCGCCTGCAGGACTACAAGGGCTTTGCCGCCATTGCCTTTGCACGGGCCAACAAGGTCAACCGCGTCACCATGGATTCGCCGAATGCCCGCTTCGGCATCATGGCCTCGGGCAAGAGCTATGAAGACGTCCGCCAGGCACTGCGCGAGCTCGGGATCACCGAGGAGGTCGCTGCAAAAATAGGTCTCCGTCTCTACAAGATCGGCATGCCCTGGCCGCTGGAGCCGGAAGGCGTGCATGAATTCGCCGTCGGCCTCGAGGAGATCTTCATCGTCGAGGAGCGGCGCGAGATCGTCGAGAACCAGGTCAAGCAGGTGCTGTTCAACTGGCGCGACGACGTGCGCCCGCGCATCGTCGGCAAGATGGACGAGCACGACAAGCGCTTCCTGACCTTCGCCGCCGAGCTCAGCGTCGCCTCGCTTGCGACCTCGCTCACCGAGCGGCTGCTCCGACTTAACCTCAATCCGGAAATTGCGGAGATGCTCCGCGTCAAGGCCGACTGGTTCAACGGTCGTCAGGCGACCCAGATGCAGGCGGTCGCGCCTGTCTCCCGCACGCCTTACTTCTGCTCCGGCTGCCCCCACAACACCTCGACGAAAGTCCCCGAAGGCAGCCGCGCGCTGGCCGGTATCGGCTGTCACTTCATGGCGCTGTGGATGGACCGCTCGACCGAGACGTTCACGCATATGGGCGGCGAGGGCGTGCCCTGGGTCGGCATCGCGCCGTTCACCAACGAGAACCACATCTTCGCCAATCTCGGCGACGGCACCTACTTCCACTCCGGCATTCTGGCGATCCGCCAGGCGGTCGCCTCCAAGGCCAACATCACCTACAAGATCCTTTACAACGACGCCGTCGCCATGACCGGCGGCCAGCGCCATGACGGCGATCTCTCGCCGCAGCAGATCACCCACCAGCTCCACGCCGAAGGCATCCGCGAGATCTATCTGGTCTCGGAGGCGCCCGATTCCTATCCGGCCGACACCATCGCGCCCGGCGTGAAGAAATATCACCGCGACGAGCTCGACAGCGTCATGAAGATGTGCCGCGAGTTCAAAGGCACCTCGGCCATCGTGTTCGTGCAGACTTGCGCGGCCGAGAAACGGCGCCGCCGCAAGCGCGGCCTGATGGAGGATCCGGCGCGCCGCGTGATGATCAATCCGGCCGTCTGCGAAGGCTGCGGCGACTGCTCGGTGCAGTCGAACTGCATCTCGGTCGAGCCGCTGGAGACCGAGTTCGGCCGCAAGCGCGCCATCAACCAGTCGTCCTGCAACAAGGATTATTCCTGCCTGAAGGGGTTCTGCCCGTCCTTCGTTACCGTGGACGGCGGCAAGCCGCGCCACCGCGCACCGGCGGAGCTGGCGGACATCGGCGAATTGCCCGAGCCGGCCTCGCGCCCGACGCTCGATAGGCCCTACAACATCGCGGTCGGCGGCGTCGGCGGCACCGGCGTGCTCACCATCGGCGCGCTGCTCGGCATGGCCGCCCATATTGAGGGCAAGGCTTCGATGATCCTCGACATGTCGGGCCTGGCGCAGAAGGGTGGGGCGGTGCTCAGCCATGTGCGCCTGTCGGATCATCCGGCGGAGGTGACCTGCTCGCGCATCGTCACCGGCACGGCCGATCTGGTGCTTGCGGCGGATGAAGTGGTCGCGGTCGCCAAGGACACCATCTCGCTCTGCGACTCCAGCCGCACCCGCGGCATCATCAACAGTCACGTCATTCCCACCGCCGATTTCGTCCTCAACCGCGACTTCAACTTCCAGACCCGCAAGCTCAACGCGGTGCTGGAGACGGCGCTGCACAAGGACTCCGTGTTCTTCGACTTCACCAAGCCGGCCGAGCAGCTGCTCGGCGATGCCATCGCCACCAACATGATGATGATGGGCTATGCCTATCAGAAGGGCCTGTTCCCGCTGTCGGCGGAAGCGATCGAGCAGGCGATCGAGGTCAACGGCGTCTCGATCAAGATGAACAAGGAAGCCTTCCGCCTCGGCCGGCTCGCGGTCGCCGATCCTCAGCGCCTGGCCGACATGCTGAAGGGCACGGATGAGGTCGTCGCGCCCAAAACGCTGGACGCGATGACGCTCGACGAGGTCATCGAGCATCGCGTCGAGCATCTGACCGCCTACCAGAATGGCCGGCTGGCAAGACGTTATCGCAAGCTGGTCGACCAGGTCCGCGATGCCGCCAAGCAAGGTGGCTACGGCGATGCGCTGCCGCGCGCGGTCGCGGTGAACTATGCCAAGCTGCTCGCCTACAAGGACGAGTACGAGGTCGCGCGCCTCTACACCGACGGCGCTTTCGAGCAACAGCTCCGCGATCAGTTCGAGGGCGATTTCAAGTTCAACTTCAACCTCGCGCCGCCGATCTTGGCGAGCGGCGTCGATGCGCTCGGTCGCCCGAAGAAGCGCGCCTTCGGCCCGTGGATGCTGAACGTCTTCCGCGTGCTGGCGAAGTTCAAATTCCTGCGCGGCACCCCGTTCGACATCTTCGGCCGCAGCGCCGACCGCAAGCTCGAGCGCGACCTGATCGCGGGCTACGAGAAGGACGTCGCCACCGTGCTCGGCCTGTTGTCGCCGGTGACGATCGACACCGCCGTGGAATTGCTGTCGCTGCCCGACCGCATCCGCGGCTACGGCCCGGTCAAGGAGAAGGCGGTGGTTGACGCCAAGGCGCGCTATGCGCAACTTGCAGCGGATCTCGCCAACCCGCCGCCCGCGCCAAGGCAGATCGCGGCGGAGTAGGGAGGTCTCGTAGGGTGGGCAAAGGCGCAAAGCGCCGTGCCCACCACCTCGCCGTAGTTGCGCAAAAGACGTGGGCACGCTTCGCTTTGCCCACCCTACGACACCATCTGTTGTGCTGTCCGTCGGGCAAAACACCCAAGAGACGGGTCAATCCAGCGGCACAAAGGCATTCCACTTTACCGAAATTCGGAATTGTCGTATCTGTCCGCCACCTCATCCCACTCAGAGGGGCGTATCGCGATCGTCACGAAACGCGGGGTGAGCGGCGGTGGACGCGGGCTGCGTCGCGCGAGGCATTGTCTCGTGCACGACGGGCGCGGTCTCGCGTACGGCAAAATCGTGTGGTCCTGACGCCCGCAGGCTGGCGTCAAGTCTTGCGAACAATCGCAAGGCGACGGGGGCAATAGTGCAACGCTCCCCGGGGAGAGCGCGACATAAGCCGTAAAGCCACTGTGCAGGGAAGGCCGGATGTTTGGCCGCACCTGTATGCCGCTGTGCAACTGTTCTTCGCGCAATTCGCACACAGCGGACCGTGGGTGCCAAGCCGGCACCCGGTCTTCCCTGCGCCCTCTGATTTCGGAGGGGCCAGACGGATGCAAAGCTCGGGCGGAACGCGCCGCGAGAGCGCGAAAGCATGTCCGCAAGATCAGGTCTCGTGCCCCGCGCAGCGCGGAGCGGTGCGCTGCAGAGCCGGGGCCCAGAACCTTTCAGCGCTGAAGACGCAGCCGCATGGGTCCCGGCTCTGCGCAGCAACGCTGAAGCGTTGCAGCGCGTCCGGGACACGTGAGCATCTGCCAGTTGCGCTCACCCGCTACCCTCTCGCAGGGCGGAATATTTCCGCGCTTGCCAATCCGCCCCTCGCGGTTCAGAAAAACGGGGCAAGAAGAAACGCGAGCGGAGACCTGAGTTTGACCATCAAGGGCAAGGCCTACATTGCCGGGATCTACGAACACCCGACCCGGCATGCGCCGGATAAATCCACCGCCCAGCTCCACGCCGAGGTCGCCAAGGGGGCGATCGAGGATGCGGGGATCAGCAAGGACGACATCGACGGCTATTTCTGCGCGGGCGATGCGCCCGGCGGCGCCTGGCCGATGGTCGATTATCTCGGACTGAACACTAGGAAGCTCCGCCATATCGACTCCACCGAGACCGGCGGCTGCTCCTACATCATCCATCTCGGCCATGCCGCCGAGGCGATCGCCGCGGGCAAGTGCTCGATCGCGCTTGTGACGTTGGCCGGCAAGCCGCGCACCGGTGCGATGCCGCCGCGCGCCGCCGGCGCCGAGGTCGATTTCGAATCCGCTTACGGTGCCACCACCCACAATGCCTATGGCATGTGTGCCATGCGTCATATGCACGACTATGGCACCACCTCGGAGCAACTCGCCTGGATCAAGGTCGCGGCCTCGCACCACGCGCAGTACAATCCGCATGCGATGCTCAAGGACGTCGTCACCGTAGAGGACGTCCTGAACTCGCCGATGATCTCCGATCCCCTGCATCGCATGGATTGCTGCGTCGTCTCCGACGGCGGCGGCGCGATGATCGTGACGACGCCCGAGATCGCCAAGAGCCTGAAGAAGCCGCTGGTGCGCCTGATCGGCCATGGCGAAGCGATGAAAGGCCCGCGCGGCGGCAAGGACCTCGACCTCACGTATTCGGCCGGCATCTGGTCCGGCCCGCGTGCGTTCGAGGAAGCCGGCATCACGCCGAAGGACATCAAATACGCCTCGATCTACGACAGCTTTACCATCACGGTGCTGATGCAGCTCGAAGATCTCGGTTTCTGCAAGAAGGGCGAGGGCGGCAAGTTCGTCGCCGACGGCAACCTGATCTCGGGCGTCGGCAAGCTGCCGTTCAACACCGACGGCGGCGGCCTCTGCAGCAACCATCCCGTCAACCGCGGCGGAATGACCAAGATCCTCGAGGCCGTGCGCCAGCTGCGCGGCGAGGCGCATCCGAAGGTGCAGGTCAAGAATTGCGATCTCGCCATCGCCCACGGCACCGGCGGTCTCCTGGGCGTCCGCCACGCCGCCTCGACGGCCATTCTGGAGCGCGTGTGATGAGCGAGACGAAGAAATATCCGGCACCGGTGACCAACCCCGAGACTGCTGCGTTCTGGGACGCGGCCAAGCAGGGCAAGTTCATGATCAAACGCTGCACCGCGTGCGGCGAGGCGCACTACTTCCCGCGCTCGATCTGTCCGTTCTGCTACTCCGACAAGACGGTGTGGGAGGAGGCGTCGGGCGAGGGCACGATCTACACCTGGAGCCTGATGCGGAAGTCGCCGACCGGTCCCTACGCCATCGGCTACGTCACGCTGAAGGAGGGCCCGTCGGTGCAGACCAATTTCGTCGATTGCGATCTGGAAAAGCTCAAGATCGGCCAGAAGGTGAAGGTGGTGTTCAAGCCCACCGACGGCGCGCCGCTGCCGTTCTTCACGCCTGCTTGATGCGAAGCGCGATGTAACCCTCTCCCCTTGTGGGAGAGGGCGGCAGCCGAAGGCTGCCGGGTGAGGGGTCTCTCTCCACACGAGAAGTGTCACTGCGGAGCTAACCCCTCACCCCAGTGAGTTTGTTGCAAGGGCGGTGCAGCCCTCTCCCACAAGGGGAGAGGGCACATTAACGAGCGCCGGCGCTTGCTGAGAAATTTGCCGGAGAGGAAACCAGAAAAAATGTCCGCCAGATACGACGAGCTCAAATCCCTCAAGAACCTCGGCCAGAAATACGCCTACACCGACCGCGAAGTGATGCTCTATGCCTACGGCATCGGCCTCGGCGCCGATCCCATGGACGAAAACGAGCTCGCCTTCGTCAACGAGGGCACGTTCACGCCGCGGCCGCTCAAGGTGGTGCCGACCTTTGCTTCGGTGGCGGCGTGGGGCTCGGGGCCGGGCGAGATGAACCTCAACCGCGTCATGGTGGTGGACGGCGAGCGCGACATCACCTTCCACCAGCCGCTGCCGGTGGCTGCGAACATCACCGCCGATTCCTCCGTGATCGAGATCTACGACAAGGGCAAGGACAAGGGCGTCGTCATCGTTCACCAGACCGTGCTGAAGAACGAGAAGGGCGACAAGCTGGCGACGCTGGTCGCCTCGCGCTTCGCCCGCGGCGATGGCGGCTTTGGTGGACCGAACCTGACGCAGCCCGATCCGCACAAAATCCCATCGCGCAGCCCCGACAAGACCATCGACATCACCACGCGCCCCGATCAGGCGCTGGTCTATCGTCTCTGCGGCGATCGCAACCCGCTGCACTCGGATCCCGAATTCGCCAAGAAGGCCGGCTTCCCCCGCCCGATCCTGCACGGCATGTGCACCTATGGCATCACCTGCCGCGGCGTGCTGCAGACCTATGCCGACTACGACGCCAGCGCCTTCCGCCAGCACGTCGCGCGGTTCTCCTCGCCGGTCTATCCCGGCGAGACCGTGACCATGGACCTCTGGAAGGACGGCAACGTCGTCTCGTTCGAAGCCAAGGTGAAGTCGCGCGGCGTCACCGTGATCAAGAACGGCAAGACGGTGCTGGGTTAGGTCGGTCCCGGGCCCCGGACGCAGCGCAGCACGTCAGTGATGCGCTGCTGAGCCGGGGCCCAGGGTGCCTGACAAAGAGCTGGGTCCCGGCTCTGCGACGCAGCGTTTCACGCTGCATCGCGTCCGGGACACGCAAGGAAAAAACAAACAGGGAGAAGCCACCATGGGACTGCTCGACGGCAAGGTTGCGCTGATCACCGGCGCGGGCGGGGGGCTTGGCGAGGCCTACGCAAGACTGTTCGCGCGGGAAGGGGCCTCGGTCGTCGTCAACGATCTCGGCGGGCCTCGCGACGGCTCCGGCGCCGACACATCCATGGCGCAGCAGGTGGTGGACGCGATCAAGGCCGAGGGCGGCAAGGCGGTCGCCAACGGCGCCGACATCTCCACCATGGAGGGCGGCCAGTCGGTGTTCGACGACGCCATCAAGCATTTCGGCCGCGCCGACATCCTGGTCAACAATGCCGGCATTTTGCGCGACCAGACCTTCGCCAAGGCCTCCGAGGCCGACTGGGACAAGGTCATCAAGGTGCACCTGAAGGGCACCTTTTGTTGCACCCTGCCGGTGTTTCGCTGGATGCGGGAAAACGGCGGTGGCGTCATCGTCAACACCTCCTCGACATCCGGGCTGATCGGCAATTTCGGCCAAAGCAACTACGGTGCGGCCAAGGGCGGCATCTGGGGCCTGTCCAACGTGCTGGCGATCGAGGGCCGGAAATACAACATCCGGATCTGGACCCTCGCGCCGGGCGCCCTGACCCGCATGACCGCAGACCTGCCCCGCTATAAGGAGAACCCCGGCGCGGCGCTGGGGCCGGACGGCATCGCGCCGGCCGTGCTATACATGGTCAGCGATTTGTCGGGCGACCAGACCGGCAAGGTGCTGGGCGTGTCCGGGCCCCGCGGCGTGCGCGAGATGCGGATGATGGAGATGGAAGGCTGGAAACCGCCGCATTCGGGCTGGAACGCCCAGGACATCGTCGATCACGCCAAGGAGATCTTCTTCTCCGAGGAGCAGATCAAGATGGGGGCGCGGCGGTTTTAGCCACACTGTCGTTCCGGGGCGCGACAAAGTCGCGAGCCCGGAATCCATAACCCCGACTTGCGGTTATGGATTCCGGGCCTGTCCCTTCGGGCCATTCCGGAATGACGAACAGAGAAAGACGAGACTGATGAAACTCACCGCCGACGCCAAGGGCACTTTCGCAATCGCGCCGACGCCGTTCCACGACGACGGCCGCATCGACGAGCGCTCGATCGACCGCTTGACCGACTTCTACGAGGAGGTCGGCTGCGACGGCGTCACGGTGCTGGGCATCCTCGGCGAGGCCCCGAAGCTCGATGCCGCCGAGGCCGAGCAGGTGGCGGTGCGCTACGTCAAGCGCGCCAAGAAGATGCAGGTGATCGTCGGCGTCTCCGCACCGGGCTTTGCCACCATGCGCTCGCTGGCCAAGGCCTCGATGGACGCAGGCGCCGCCGGCGTGATGATCGCGCCGCCTCCGAGCTTGCGCACCGATGACCAGATCATCGGTTACTTCAAGCAGGCGGCCGAGGCGATCGGCCCCGACGTGCCCTGGGTGCTCCAAGATTATCCGCTCACCTTGCAGGTGGTGTTCACACCGTCCGTGATCCGCAAGATCGTCATGGACAATCCGAACTGCGTGATGCTCAAGCACGAGGATTGGCCGGGCCTGGAGAAGATCTCGACGCTGCGCGGCTTCCAGAAGGACGGCTCGCTCCGGCCGCTGTCGATCCTGTGCGGCAATGGCGGCACCTTCCTGGACTTCGAGATGGAGCGCGGCGCCGACGGCGCCATGACCGGCTACGCCTTCCCGGAGCTCCTGATCGACGTCGTCAACCTCTCCAAGGCCGGCAAGCGCGATGCCGCGCATGACATCTTCAACGCCCATCTGCCGCTGATCCGCTACGAGCAACAGCCTGGCGTCGGCCTGACCGTGCGCAAATACGTGCTGCAGAAGCGCGGCATCATCGCCTCCAGCGCACAGCGCAAGCCCGGCGCGACCATGACGGCGACGGCGAAGGCCGAGGTTGATTACCTGCTGTCGCGCGTGGCCCGCTTCGACAAGCGCGCCAATCTCGGCCCGCAATCCAGCGCCGCGGGTTAGTTGCATGGCCGAGACATCAGCATCACGCCCGGCCTCGACGATTCTTCTGCTCCGTGATGGAGTTAAGGCCGACGGCCAGGGCCGCGGCGAAGTCGAGATCTTCATGATGGTCCGCCATCATCAGATCGAGTTCAACTCGGGCGCGCTGGTGTTTCCCGGCGGAAGCGTCGATGCCGGCGACAAGGAGATCGTGGCCTGCACCGATCTGTATTCGGGCGGCGAAGGTCTCAGCGAAATCGACCGGGGCTTCCGGATCGCCGCGATCCGCGAGACCTTCGAGGAGAGCGGCATTCTGCTGGCGCGGTCGAGGGACACGGGCGCCCCGATCGACGCCGGGCGTGCCGGCGAGATCGCCGACAAGCATCGCGTTGCGCTCAACGAGCACAAGGTCAGCTTCCTGAACATCCTAGCCGATAACAACCTCCAGCTCGCGCTCGACACGCTGGTGCCTTACGCGCATTGGATCACGCCGGAGGGCATGCCCAAGCGCTTCGACACCTGGTTCTTCCTCGCGGCCGCTCCACCGGACCAGCTCGGCGCCCATGACGGCCGGGAATCGACGGATTCGATCTGGGTCTCGCCGCGCGAGGCGGTGGAGGGCGGCGAGAACGGCCGCTTCAAGCTGCCGTTCCCGACCACGCGCAATCTGATCCGGCTGGCGAAGCAGCCGACGGTGCAGGCCGCGATGGAGCACGCCCGCGACTTGTCGATCGTCACGGTGATGCCGGTCATGACCAAGACCGACACCGGCCGCCAGCTCCGCATTCCCCGCGAGGCCGGCTATGACGGCGAGGTGTTCGAGGTCGGGGCGCAGGGTTAAGATACTTCGACGCCTGACGAAGTATTGAGGGCCGCGGTCGCGCTAGGTTCCGTTCATCATGACGGACGGAGCCAGGCGATGAATATCAGGCAGGACACCAACATCGCCGCTGAGCTGGTGCTGCTGGCCGCGCTGGCAACGCTGTGGGGCGGCTCCTACACGTTCATCAAGCTGGGCGTTGCCACCATTCCGCCGATCACGCTGATCGCGGCGCGAACCGCGATCGCCGGCCTCCTGCTGCTCGGCGTCATGGCGGCACGTGGCATCAGGATGCCCTGCGACGCCGCGACCTGGCGGCGCTTCGCCTTCCAGGCCGTGCTCAACAGCGTCGTCCCCTGGACGCTGATCGCCTGGGGCGAGCGCCATGTCGATGCCGCCCTCGCCACCATCCTCAACTCGGCTGGGCCGATCTTCACCTTCCTGCTCACGGCCGTCGTCACCCGCCACGAGGCGACGCCTCCGCGGAAACTGTTCGGCGTGGTGGCGGGGATGGCCGGCATCCTGCTGATCGTCGGCGTCGATGCCTTCCACGACGTCGGCGGCGGCCTCCTCGCAGAGGCCGCCATCGTCGCCGCCACCATCTGCTACGCTTGCGCCGCGATCTTCGGCCGCAGCTTTGGGCGCCTCGATCCGATGGCGCCGGCTGCCGGCTCGCTGCTGGCCGGGGCCGCCGTCCTGATCCCGGCCTCGCTCGTGGTCGAGCAGCCCTGGACGCTGTCGCCGTCGCTGAGCTCAGTGCTGGCGTTGCTTGCGCTCGCCGTGTTCTCGACGGCCGCGGCGTTTGCGATCTACTTCCGCCTGATCCAGACCCTGGGCTCCGTCGGCACCACCGCGCAGGCCTATCTCCGTGTGCCCATTGGCGTTGCCATCAGTGTCGCCTTCCTCGGCGAGAGCCTGAGCCGGACCGCCTGGGTTGGGCTGGCCTGCGTCGTCCTCGGCGTCGCCGCCATGACGATCCCGGCCCGGCGGCTTGCGCGCATCAAACCGTCATAGGGCGGCAAGGGGCTCCGGGACCGCGATATTAAGCATAATCGGCCTCCGGAGGCATGTTCCCCCCGGGCGGCAATACGTCGTATATTGGGCCTCCAATAGCTCGGTCCTCTCATCACCCCCATGTCCGCCGAATTGACGCCGATCCCTGAGAAAAAGCGAACCTTCTCGCTCTCCATCGGCCAGCTCACCTTCGGCAGCTTTCTGTTGGTGCTGGCGGTGATCATCGTCACCTCGACCGCGAGCGTGATCGCGATCCGGCACATCGACACGACCTTCGCCGAGCTGCAGCGGCTCCAGAGCGTCGGCGACCTTGCCGAGGACATCGACCGCCGCATGAACGAGCTGCGGCTCGCCGCGCGCGACTTCGTCACCGATCCCGGCGCCGGCATCCAGTTCCAGCAGGTGGGCGAGGCGGCCTCGACGCTCAGCGACATCCTGAAAAAGACCCGTATCGAGCTCGCGCCCGAGCAGCAGGACATGATCGACGGGGTCACCGAGCGCCTCGCGACCTATCGGACCGGCCTCGAGCGGATATCGACCCTGATCGACCGCCGCGCCCAGCTGCTCGCCGGCCTGCCGCCGTTGCGCGAACGGTTCGACGCGGCCGTCTCCGGCACCGCCGACCGGGAGCTGGCCTCGCGCCTGTCGGAGACCCAGAGCCGCATCGCGCTCGGGCTGCTGGCGCGCAACCCGTCCGCCGCGGAGCAGGCCGCCCAGAACATGCGGGCACTGGACATCGGCGACGCCAGGCTGAAGGACGCGGTGAACGACTATGCCGAGGCCATCATGGCCGTGGCCGTCCGCGAGCGGCAGATCGCCGATATCGACCGCGAGGTGCTGGGAACCGAGGGGCGGCTGATCGGCCGCGTCACCGAATTGCTGCGCGAAGTCAGCGACCGGCGTGGCCATGTGCTGTCGCGCGACTTTGCCCGCACGCTGACGGAGGCGCGATGGCAGAGCATCGTGCTCGGCAGCATCGGCGTTCTGATCGGCATTCTCGCGGCCGGCTTCGTGGTACGCCGGACGGTTCGTCCGCTCGCTCAGATCGCACGCTCCATCCGCGCGCTTGCCGCGGGCCGGAAAGACACCTCGATCCCGTCGGCCGACCTCGACAACGAGATCGGCGACATCGCGCGGGCCGCCGAAGTCTTCCGCCGCGCGCTGGAGGAGGCCGACACGGCACGTGAGGCGGCGGTGCACGCGCTCACCGAGCAGCGCCTCGCCGAAGAGAGCTACCGGAAGCTGTTCGAGGGCTCGATCGACGGCATCTACGTGACGACGCCGGCCGGCGAGCTCCTCAACGCCAATCCGGCGCTGGCGCGGATGATGGGCTACGACAGCCCGCAGCATCTCATCGCCAGCATCAACGACATCGCCCACACGATCTACGTCCATCCCGAGGCACGCGCCGAATACCAGCGGCTGATGGCGCGTGACGGCATGGTGCGCGAATTCGAGTATCAGGTGCGCCAGCGCAGCGGCGACATCCTGTGGCTTTCCGACAGCGCCACCGGCGTGCGGGACGAGGCGGGCAACATCGTCCGCTACGAGGGCACACTGCGCGACATCACCGACCAGAAGCGGGCGGAAGACGCCATTGCCGAAGGCCGGCGCCTGCTCCAGCAGGTCATCGACACCGTTCCGGCGGTGATCAATGTCAAGGACCGCGACCTGCGCTATGTGCTGATGAACCGCTACATGGCCGGCATCTTCGGCATCGAGCCCGGCGACGCGCTCGGCCGCACCACGGCGGACCTGATGTCGCGCTATGGCGCAGCCAAGACCGACGAGAACGACAAGCGCGTGCTGGCGCTGCGGAAGGGACTCGGCTTCTACGAGGAGGAGTACAAGGACGTCTCCGGCAACATGCGGCAATGGCTCGTCAACAAGCTGCCGCTGCTCGATGCCGAGGGCGAGATCGAGCGCATCGTCACGGTCGCGCTCGACATCGGCGAGCGCAAGCGCGGCGAGCAGGAGATGCGCAAGGCCAAGGAAGCCGCCGAGACGGCGCTGCGCAATCTGCGCGAGACGCAGGCCTCGCTGATCGAGGCCGAGAAGCTCGCCGCGCTCGGGCGCCTCGTTGCCGGCGTCGCCCACGAGGTCAACAATCCCGTCGGCATCAGTCTCACCGTCGCCTCCGCGCTGGAGCGTAAGACCGCGATGTTCACCGCCGAGGTCGAGCGCGGCGAGCTCCGCCGCTCCACGCTCAACGATTTCCTCAGCACCAGCCGCGACGCGTCCTCGCAGCTCGTCTCCAATCTCAACCGCGCCGCCGAGCTGATCCAGTCGTTCAAGCAGGTCGCCGCCGACCGCAACTATTCGGACCAGCGCACGTTCGATCTCGGCGACCTCACCGAGCAGGTGGTGATGAGCCTGCGACCAGGCCTGCGCAAGCACAATCTGACGCTCAATGTCGAGTGCCAGCCCGATCTCGCCATGAACAGCTATCCGGGCCCCTATGGCCAGGTGCTGACCAATCTGTTCCTCAACTCGGTGGCGCACGCCTTCCCGGACGGCCGGCCGGGAACGATCGACATCCAGGTGCGGGAGTCCGGCAAGGACAATGTCGAGATCATCTTCTCCGACAATGGCTGCGGCATGTCGCTCGACGTTCGCCGCCGCGCCTTCGATCCGTTCTTCACGACGCGGCGCGACCAGGGCGGCACCGGCCTCGGATTGCACATCGTCTACAGCATCGTCACTAACCGGCTCGGCGGGCGGCTCGATCTCGATTCCGAGCCGGGCGGCGGCACGCGCATCCAGATGATCTTGCCGCGGGTGGCGCCGCTGGAGCAGGCGGCCGAATAGCTAATCGACGTCGGCGAGCTTGTGCAGGGTGGCGCCGAAAATCAGGCTGGCCTTGCCGACCAGCGCCGTGCCCGTCATCTCCGCGCGCGTGTCGGTGTAGGTACCGCTGACACCGATGCCGACCGGGGCTGGGCCGCCGAACAGCGGATTGTCGTCACCCCGCGGCGAGGTGTGCCGCTGCACCAGCACCTCGCCTTTGAAGGTGGTGTCGTCCTTCACCACGTAGCTGCCGGTGTAATAGAGGTAGGCATCGCCGCCAAGAATCTTGCCGTCGCGAAAAAGGATCACGCCGCTACCCTTGCCGGCTCGACCATCGAGCAGGGTGACGTGAATCGAATAAAGGCCGTTCTTCATAACGTCCCACGGGCCGGCCGCCATCGCCCAATGGCGTAACCGGTCCGGCATTTATGCCAAAGCGTCTCGCCCCGCGCAACGCGGCAGTTTGCCGGCCGGCCGCGGAAGGTTGCCGCCGTGAGCCGCGATCGTGCCGACGCGTGCGTGACGCCGTCATGACGGCCTGATGATGCGGCGGGGCCGGTCGTTGCGAATCAGAGTTGGCCCGCAAGATCTATTCGGAAAACCGCTGCGCAATTATCCCGATCATGCTTTTAGCCGCGTTGGCTGCATGTTGCCCGGTGAGTCGACGCGGCAGGCGCGGTGTCAGGCATATTTTGTGTCCCGCTCGAGCAGCTCGATGGAGATGCCTTCAGGGCCGCGGATGAAGCAAACGCGCACCCCGGGCCGGATCGTGGTCGGCTCGCGCGTGAAGGTGACGCCCTTGGCCTTGATCTCGGCCGCGACGGCATCGATGTCCTTCACCGTCAGCCCGAAATGGTCGAGGCCCTGATGCGGGTGCGGAGGCGGCGGGTTGACCGCACCGTCGCCCTCGAGCGGCGCGATGAAGATCCTGGCGCCGCCAAGGTTCACGTCGATCCGTCCCGGCGCGTGGACGATCTCGCCACCGAGGATGTCCCGCAGCCAGGCTGCGGTCGCCTCCGGATCGGAGCTGCGCAGGTGGACGTGATCCCAAGTGACGACTGGCATTTCGATGTCTCCCGATGCTGCTTCGCGATGTTGCAGTGCATGTTAGCGGCCGTGGTCGGCGATCGCCACCGTCCTTGCCGGATTCGCAAGCGGGCGGGAACCTTAAGTCGTCTTCCGGATTAAGGTAAGCAGTGGCCCATTCCGTCGTCCGACGGCTTCGGCTGCGATCGGTGAAGCAAATGAACGCCAGGCTCGACCGGATCGGATTGGGGCGCTTTGCCGGGACCGGCGAGCGACTGGCGCGGGCCGTCACGATCACGAGCGTCTCATTCGGCCGCAGCCTTCTGTGGATGCTGGCCGCCATCATCGTCGGCTGCGGCGTCTGGATGCTGCTGCCGTTGTCCAAAGGCAATAGCGCCGAGCAGGTCAAGTCGGAGGTGGCAGCCGTCGAGACGGCTCCGTCGGGCGATCCGGCCGCGTCGGCGTCGCTGGCTTCCGAAGCTCAGGTCCCGGCCATGGCGGACCTTGGTCGTCTCAGGATTTCCTCGCAGACCTGGCGTCGCGGCGGCCTCGGCTCGAAAGCCCTGGTGACGTTCACGCTGCGAAACGACAATGACTATGCCGTAAAGGATGTCGAGATCGTCTGCGCCTTCGCGCGGCGTGATGGCAGCCATCTCACCGATCGCAGTCGCGTGCTGGCCGACCCTGTCGGCATGAAGAGCCGCAAGACCTTCGCGCGGATTGCCGTCGGCTTCGTCAACGTGAATGCCGATCAGGCGAAGTGCTCGTTGGTTGCGGCACGCCGCGCATAAAGGTCGCATGTTCCGGTAGCGGAAAAGTTACCCTCCGCGGCATTCCGCGACCCCTTGGCCAAAAAACCTCGCGTCGCCATTTGAACCGAACGGCTGGGCCAGGAACCAATTGAGAGATCGCCTGTTGAGGCGGAGAGCCCACGCGGGGATGCGGGGGGCGGAGCGCGGCCAATGCCAATCTTTCGATATTTCGTCTTCGTCGGTGGAGCTTTGCTCGCACTGCTGCTCGCAGTGGACTTCGTTCTGCCATCGCAGCCGGTCGCGCAGGCCGTCGCCACCACCGTAAGCAATGACCAGCCGCTGATCCGGATTCGCTCCAACCGCCACCTGCCCGAGCGTGTCGTGCTCGACACCACCCAGCCCACGATCGTGCCGCCTGCGGTGAAAACCGCCGCTGTCGTTGCGCCTCAGCCGCCGGTGCAGGACGGCACGTCGGCCGCGCTTGCCGAGATGTCGGCCAAGGCGCGGGTGCGCGAGACGTTCGCCCAGTTCACGCCGGGAGCACCGAAGGCGGGCTCCGCCGCAGCGACCAAGGCGGATGCCAAGCCGCAGGTTCAAGCGCAAGCCCAGCCTGCTCAGGCGCCTCAGGCGCAGCCGCCGAAGCGCAAGACCGCCAGGGCGTATTCGGCGCCGCAACAGCAAGACCGGCCGATGATGGTCGCGCAGCGCCCGCAATTCGGCTTCTTCGGCAACACCTGGTAAGAACGCTACGCCCCGCTTCGAAACGAGGCGGGGAGGGCTTTTTATTGGTCAGTCTCTCTGCTAATTCCAATCCATCCGAACGCCCATCGGAGCGCTGGCTCGCCAGCCGCGGTGCGGTGTTCCCCGGTTCTGGCCCGATCGGGCCCAGGCGCTCGTAGCTCAGCTGGATAGAGCATCGGATTTCGATTCCGAGGGTCGGAGGTTCGAATCCTTCCGAGCGCGCCAGGCCTCATTGGCGTTCCAGATTTGTCCCTAATCGGAGCTGAGGGGCCGCGCACCGTCGCAAGGGCTCGCTGGGTCTCAGTCAGCCCTAGCGGACACCGCTTTGCCGTCCACGCGCCAGCGTGTCGGAGGGCATCTCATGGAAGATCGCGCGGTAGGCCGCGGCAAATTCACCCAGATGATGGAAGCCCTGGGCGCGCGCACACGTGGCGACCGTGGCGCCGCCGCCCCTGAGGAGGCGGGCGCGGGTCGCCCACAGCCTCTTGAGCCGGATGTACTGGTGCAGGCTCATGCCCCGCACCCTGCTCACCGCCCCGCCGAGCGTCCGGATCGAGACGCCGAACTCGCCGGCGAGATCGGCGGTATAGATCGGCGCGGTGGGACGGGCCGCGACGTACTCGTCGATCCGCTGCACGAGCTTGGTCGCCCGCGCGGCCTGCACCGAGGCGCTCAGGTCCGACATCGAATCAATCTGAAACAGATCGTCGAGCGCGAGCAACAGGCCCTCCTGGAGATGGAGCGCAACCTCAGTGGTTTCGAACAGGAGCGGCTGCACTGAGGCGGTCCGCAGGATGTCGAGCAGGAGCTGCCGCGTGTGGAGCAGGGCGGGCCGGTTCGCGACACGGGCCCGCAGATCGTCGGCGCGATCGAGCCAGCCCCGGTCTTCCAACTCGGGGGAGAAGATGATCATGGCATAATGATTGGTCTGCGGCTCGACGAAATGGCATTCATCGCTGCCGCGGAGCGCAATGAAGAAGCGCGCATCGAGATCCAGGCCCTTGAAGTTGGCCTGAAGGTCGTCGGTCATCGGCAGGATCACCATCCCGCCCGGCATCCGATAGGCCGTGTCCAGGATGCGCGCGAACGATCTCATCATGATGATGCGGCAGGCCGGAAGGGAGACGACGGCACGGACCGCGGCGAAGCTCGGGATGTCGAGCGGAATGCTTCGGGCATCCTCCATCGACTCGATCGGTCGAAACGCGTCGACGTCGGCAAAGCCGATCAGCTGAAGCGCGGAGGACGGAGTGAGAGCGTCGAACAACATGGGTCTGGCCGCCGCCGAAAGGTGACAATCAAATGACGTCGATGCATCGCCATCAATGGCGAAACATCGCGTTCCAGTAAATCGAATTTCAGGCCGTAGTATTGCGGACATCATGCCATAATGTCCATCGGATCAATGTCACGGTCCACGCTCCTGGCCCATCGGCCGTCCGGTAGCGAGGTCGACGAAGTGCAGCCGCGGGCAGACGGGGCAGGCAAAGGATGCAAAGCTTCGCCCCTCCGTTCTCTCCTGCTTCTCTAGATGCGTCTGCACGTTCATGCCCGTCTCAGGGCATCGAAAGACGATCAACTCGGCCATCGCCATAGAATGACGGTGTGGGCAATTTCATCTTTGATCTGGATCAGTCTTGCTATCGCCCCGGGCTGGCGACAACGGCGCAAGATGTGATCTCGCAAAAGCGAGGGGGCCCCGGAGGGCCCCTTCACATGTTACCAGCGGCGATAACCGTAATAGCGCGGGCCGTAATAGCGTGGCCCGTAATAGCGCGGCGGCCCATAATATCGAGGGCGGTAATACGGCCGTGGCCCGTAATAGCCATAGTAGTTCGGGCGCCACCAGCAGCGCCCCCAGACGTCGCAGACCATACGCACCTGCTCGACGCCCGCGACGTCAGGTGTTGCAGGCTTGGGTGCGATAGGCATGGCGGACGCCGTCGGCGATGTCGCCAGGGCACCGAGTATGGCACCGAACAGGCTTGCGGCGACCAGGCCAATCTTGCGAGTCATGATGTCTTCCTCCGCTTACGAACAACAGGATATCGAAGGGGTTCGGATCAAATTGTGGCGGAGCCGAAATGTAATGCTGATGAACAGACCTTCAGCAAATCCGCCCGGCCGGGCTGGCCCTGGCCGCATGGCCAATGCCGTGCCGACCTTGATCCTGCGCAATTCGCAAGCCTGCCTCGGCTCATAGTGTTGCTGGGTGGCAGCGGCATGGGGCTACTGCCGGGCAAGGTGAAGTGGATGCGAGTCATTCCAAATCTGTCGATCTCGCCGGAGAAAGTCTTCTTCGTCATCTCGAAATCGCGCCGGTCCGACAGCGAGGCGGCCGGAGGTGGCGTCATCCTGGACTCGGGCGACGATGACATGAGCTACGGCCGCAATGGGCGCGGCGGGACCACAGACCGTGCGGAGCTCGCGGGCTTTATCCGCGATCTCAATGTCGACGAGCAGATCGATCTGGTGGCGCTGACCTGGCTTGGTCGCGGCGACGGCGATCTCTCCAATTGGCGCGAATTGCATGCCCAGGCCGCGCTGGCGCACAACGAGCGCACGGCGTCCTACCTGATCGGCACGCCGATGCTGGCCGACTATCTGGAGGAGGCGATGGCGCAATTCGGCAAGTCGTTCGAGGAATTCGAAGAACATCTCTGATGCCGGATACGGCGTCGGCAAGTTTCAAGGAGAGCTGCAATGGATAAAATGAGAATCGACAAGGGCGACTGGCTGGTAGTGTGCGACGGGCGCAAGGCTCTGATTCTGGAGAACCTCGGCGACGGGATGTTTCCCAACCTTCACACCAAGGAGGTGCACGAGCAGCCGAACCCGTCGACCAGCGCACAAGGCAGCGACGCACCGGGACGATTGCATGCCGCTGCGGGCGGCGCCCGTAGCTCGGTCGAGCAGACCGATTGGCACGACGAGGCCGAGCGCGCCTTCCTGCGAAGCCTGGCCGGCCGGCTCGACGCCGCCGTCAGCTCCGGCGAGACCACGGCCCTGACCATGGTCGCCTCACCGCGTGCGCTTGGCATGATCCGCGCCGACTATTCGGACCTTGTGCGCAAGGCGCTTCAGGGCGAGGTCGGCAAGGATCTCGTCAAGCTGCCGGTCTACGAAATCGAGAAGCAATTGCTGCTGTCGGGCACGCCCAAATAGGCGCGCCCGGAAACAGGCCGCGCCGGTGCCCTCAGTAGCAGGGGTGCCGGCGGCGGTCCTGGCCGAGATAGGCGGCCGCGCTCTGGTAGCAGTGGTTGGTCGAGGGGCCGTCGTAATAGGCGAAGGTGCCGGGGGTGATGCCGGGCCCGTAATTGTGCAGATAGCTGATCGGGTAGGGCAGCGGGTTGGCATAGGCGCGGTGGTGCCGGTGACGACCCCCTGCCTCCGCCAGGCCAGGGGCTAGGATTGCGGCCGACAGGGCCGCAACCGCGGCGACTAGCGTCAACTTGCTCATCTCGATTCTCCGGGACCCGCGCGAATAGGTCAGCCATCTATAGCCATTTCGGACCGCCGGGGCACCCGTCCGGCGCCTGGAAATCCCGGATAAACCCGCGGATTCCCGGGTGGGTGTGACAGAATTGCCGAGATGGCGGCCAGGCCTGCCCATTTTTGGCCTTCTCAGGATGCTTAACGAATTCCCCACACAAGTATGACCAAAACTATTCGGTTAAGAATCCTGTCGCCGGCCTTTTGGGGGCTCCTTCGAGGCCGGTGCATTCCTGAAGGCCATCGCCGTCACCTCGCCATGCGCATCACGCTCCTGAGCCTGCTGTTGCTCTGTCTCGCCGCCGCCACGCCGGCGCGGGCCGAGCTGCATATCACCCGCGACCACGGCGGCTATGTCGAGGAATACAAGGCCAAGTACAAGCGGGTCCGCGAGAAGGGCGAGCGGGTCATCATCGACGGCATCTGCAATTCGGCCTGCACGCTGGTGCTCGGCATCGTGCCGATGAACAAGATCTGCGTGACGCCCCGCGCAAGCCTTGGTTTCCACCAGGCCTATTACGACAAGGCCTTCACCTTCGGCATCAAGGTCACCAGCTCCGAGGGGACCTCTGACCTGATGTCCTACTATCCCAATACTGTGAAGGACTGGATTCGCCGCAACGGCGGGCTCACGACGGACATGAAGAAGATCAAGAACGGCGTCGAGCTCTGGAAGATCGTCGACCCCTGTCCGGAAGAATGGTGAACGGCTGCGCTGAGCCGCACGTTTTCGTCGCAACGCAGCATCGTCCGAACGAAATTCGCATTGCCGCATAGCCCCCGCTGGGGCAATGAGGGCGGCAATGAACCATAATCAAGAAGCCCTGACCGCCCGCGCCGCGCCGATCCTGTTCGTCCTGCTCTGGAGCACCGGATTCATCGGCACCAAATACGTCGTCGACAACGCCGATCCCCTGACCTATCTCGCCATCCGCATGGCCATCGTGGTCGGCCTGATGGCGATCATCGCCGGCCTCGCGCGGCCGAAATGGCCTGACAGCACCGGCATCGCGCATAGCGCGGTCGCCGGCATTCTCGTCCATGGTTTTTATCTTGGCGGCACCGCGATCGCGATCGCGCATTCGATTCCCGCCGGGCTCTCCGCGCTGATCCCTGGCCTTCAGCCGATCCTGACCTCGACCATCGCCAACCGCTGGCTCGGCGAGAAGGTGACGCCGGTGCAATGGGCCGGGCTGGTGCTCGGCCTCGGCGGCGTGGTGATGATCCTGCACAACCGTCCCATGACCGGGGACGCCGGGCTGGGCTGGCTCGCCTCGGTGGTCTCGCTGATCAGCATCACGCTCGGCACGCTCTATCAGCGCCGCTATTGCAACCAGATCGACTGGCGCGCCGGCAATCTCGTGCAATATGTCGCGGTCACCATCTTCTTCGCAATCGGCGCCTTCCTGTTCGAGGACCGGGTGGTGCACTGGACGCGGGAGTTCATGCTCGCGCTGGCCTGGCTCGCTGTGGCGCTCTCGATCGGATCGATCGGGCTGCTCTACTGGCTGATCCGCCACGCCGCGGCGACCTCGGTCGCGAGCCTGTTCTATCTGGTGCCGGCCGTGACTGCGCTGATGGCCTACCTGCTGTTCGGCGAGAAGCTCGATGCGCTGGCGATCGCCGGCATGGCGATGTGCGCCGCTGCGGTGTTCGTGGTCAACCGCCGCTTCTAGCGGAGAGAGGAAAGAGTCTCCGGAGGCGCTCGCATCCGGAGACCCCGCTGAGCGCCGATCAGCGTTTCGCC
Source organism: Bradyrhizobium sp. WBOS08 (assembly GCF_024585125.1). Classification (NCBI taxonomy): domain Bacteria; kingdom Pseudomonadati; phylum Pseudomonadota; class Alphaproteobacteria; order Hyphomicrobiales; family Nitrobacteraceae; genus Bradyrhizobium; species Bradyrhizobium sp. WBOS08. Next base: position 5,410,033 of record NZ_CP028988.1, read on the forward strand.
TTCTTGGCCTTCTTCTTCGTCTTTGCAGTTTTCTTGGCGGTCTTCTTCACGGTCTTCTTGGCCGCTTTCTTCGCGGATTTCTTGCCGGCCTTCTTGCCGGCCTTCTTCGAACTCTTCTTCGCGGCCTTCTTCTTGGAAGCCTTCTTCGGCGCTACTTTCTTCGCGACCTTCTTGGCGGCTTTCCTGACCTTCTTGACGGCGGTGACTGCCGCGTCCTTGGTCGCCTCCACGGCATTGGTGATCGTCTCCATCGCCTGTTCGGTGATCGGCTTGTCGTCGTCCATATCGTGTCCCCCACGGTTTGTATGGCGCGACGACGATAGCGCGTTTCATAATTGTGTCAAAGCAGCGCTCAACCTTTGCGGATCTTCGCGTAGGCTGCGAGCGCGCGTTCGCGTCCACTGGCATGATCGACGATCGGGTGCGGATAGGTCTTGCCGAGCGTGATGCCTGCGCCCGCAAGCTCGATCGGCGTTGCCTGCCAGGGGCGGTGGATCAGCTTGGCCGGCATCTGTTTCAGCTCCGGCACCCAGTGCCGGACATAGGTTCCATCCGGATCGAACTTCTCGCCCTGCAGCTGCGGATTGAACACGCGGAAATACGGCGCGGCGTCGGCGCCGCAGCCGGCGACCCATTGCCAATTGGCGGGATTGCTGCCGGCGTCCGCATCGACCAGCGTGTCCCAGAACCAGGCCTCGCCCTCGCGCCAGTCGATCAAGAGGTGCTTGACCAGGAAGGAGGCCACCACCATCCGCACCCGGTTGTGCATCACGCCGGTGCGCCAGAGCTGGCGCAGGCCGGCATCGACGATCGGGTAGCCGGTGCGGCCGCGCTGCCAGGCGGCGAGCGCCTTGATGTCGCGCTTCCAGGGAAAGCCGTCGAAATTCGCTTGCAGGTTTTCGGTGGCGAGGTCGGGGTGATCGTGGAGCAGGTGACGGCAGAACTCGCGCCAGCCGAGTTCGCTCAGGAATTTTTCGATGCCGGGCCGGAGTGCCGAATCCTGGTCCGCCGCGAACCGTGCCGCATGCCAGATCTGGCGCGGGCTGAGTTCGCCGAACCTCAAATGCGGCGAGAGCCGTGAGGTCCCGTCCCGGTCCGGACGGTCGCGATCGCCGACATAGGCACGCGTGGCGTGCTCGAGGAAGTCGCGCAGGCGCGTCCGGGCCGAGGCCTCGCCCGGGGTCCATGTTTCGCGCAGGCCGCTCGCCCAGTCCGGCTTGCTTGGTTCCAGTGCCCAGCTCTCCAGCACATCGCCGGCGATCATCGGCGCGGGGCGCAGCTGTTTCGGAGCAGGCAGCGGCTTTGCCGGAACGCCGAGCGACAGCACGCGCCGCCAGAACGGCGTGAACACGCGCAAGCCGCGGCCCTCCTTGGTGCGGATGGCCGAGGGCGGGGCGAGGAGATCGCCGGGAAAGCTTTGCGAATCGACACCGAGCTTTGCCAGCGCCGCCGCGAGCCGGCTCTCGACGGCCTGATGCGGCGCCTGCGCAATTCCATTCCAGTAGACGGCGCGGGCACCGCTTTCGCGCGCCACGTCCGGAATGATCCGGGCCGCCGGTCCCTTGCGCAGGACGAGCGATCCGCCGCGCGCAGCGATTGCGGCGCCGAGCGCCCGCAGCGACTGCGCCAGCCACCAGCGTGTCGCGGCGCCGGGCGGTCGGGCGAGGCCGTCGTCGAGCACGTAAAGGCAGACCACCGGCGCACCGGTCTTCGCAGCGGCGTGCAGAGCAGGATGGTCGGACAGGCGAAGGTCGTCGCGAAACCAGACGACGATGGGCGGCACGCTCGGCTCGGTCAGGGGAATCCTCGTTTACGATTTGGAAAGCATGCCGGGGGCGGCGGTATAATCATCATTAAGGGGACTGTAATACCACTGCACGATTATGCAGGGATTACGGGGGTAGTTCCATTCATGTCCAAGATTTCGACTGGGAAGTTCCTGCCGCAGTTCAAGCTCGGCACCAAGGCGGTTCTGTGCGCCGTGTTGCTGATCGCCGTGAACACGGCACTCGTGGTCGGCGCCGGCTATTGGTCGCTGACCTCCGCCTTCAATGACCGCGCGTTGCGCGACATCGAGGTCAACCTGCGCACGCTGGCGCTGGCCTTCACCGAGATTGTCCCGGCCGCAAAGATCACGATGCGGGACGGCACGGTGGTGCGCGCCGAAATTCCGGCGATGCCCGAGATCAAGGATCACGCCATCGTCGACCGCGCGGTGTCTTATGTCGGCGGCAATGCGACCCTGTTCGTGTTCGACGATGCGAGCGGGCAGTTCGTCCGCCGCTCCACCAACGTGAAAAAGGAAAACGGCGACCGCGCCGTCGGCACCCAGCTTGCTGCCGACCATCCGGGGCAGGCGCCGTTGCGCCGTGGCGAGGCCTATAAGGGGCCGGCCACGCTGTTCGGCAAGACCTTCATGACCGCCTATTTCCCCATCGCGAACGCGGCCGGCAAGGTCGTCGGCATTCTCTATGTCGGCATCCCCATGGTCCAGTACGAGAGCATGCTGGCCCGCGCGATCGAGAGCATGGCTGCGGCCGCCGGACTTGCCGCGCTTCTGGTGCTGGGCCTGACCCTGCTGGTCGTCCGCCGCGTCACCCGACCGCTCACCTCCGTCACGCACTCGCTCACCGCACTTGCCAACGGCCAGAGCGACGTCACGATCGAATGCGAGGACCGTGCCGACGAGATCGGCGAGATCGCCCGCACGGTCGCCGTGTTCAAGAGCAATTCGCTGGAGCGGGCGCGCATGCGCAGCGAGCAGGCGGCGGCCGCGGCGGCGGCGGCCGAGCAGCGCAAGTCCGACCTGCGCAACTTCGTCGAGGAGTTCCGCGGCAGCGTCGGCGGCATCCTCGACAAGGTGCTGACATCGTCGGGCGAGTTCGAGCGCGTGGCGCGACAACTGACCGACGTCGCACGCTCCACCGCCGATCTGTCGGCGCAGTCCGCGGGCGCGTCCGACAATGCCTCCGAGCACGTGCGTTCGGCGGCCTCGGCCTCCGACGAGCTGTCTCAGTCGATCACCGAGATCACCCGGCGCGTGCAGGAATCGAACGAGATTTCCGCCGAGGCCGTGCGGCAGGCCGAGGCCACCGACCAGCGCATCGCGCAGCTCTCGGAAGCCGGTGCGCGCATTGGCGACGTCGTCAAGCTGATCACCTCGATCGCCGAGCAGACCAACCTCCTGGCGTTGAACGCCACCATCGAGGCCGCGCGCGCCGGCGATGCCGGCCGCGGCTTTGCAGTGGTGGCTCAGGAGGTCAAGACGCTGGCCGGTCAGACCGCGAAGGCGACCGACGAGATCTCGAACCAGATCGAGAGCATGCAGCTTGCGACCGAGGAATCGGTTGCCGCCATCAAGGCGATCAGCCAGACCATCGAGCGCATCAGCGGGATCGCCGGCTCGATCTCGGCTGCGGTCGAGCAACAGAAGGGCGCGACCCAGAACATCGTGTCGAGCGTCCGCGCGGCGGTCTCTGGCACGGCCGAGGTCGCCGTCAACGTCCGGCACGCCGCCAAGGGCGCCAGCGAGACCGGCGAGACCTCGAGCCGGATGTTTGCCTCGGCCCAGGCGCTGTCCGGCGAGAGCCTGCATCTGAAGGCAGAGGTCGACGGTTTCCTCGACCGCGTGCGGACGGCCTGATCCAGCGTTGTCATCCCGGGGCGGTGCGAAGCACCGAACCCGGGATCTCGAGATTCCGGGCTCGGTCCTTCGAACCGCTCCGGAATGACTGTCGACTATTTCGGCTGCGGCACGATGCGCAGGTAGGGCTTCGGCTCTTTCCAGCCCTGCGGGTAGATCGTCTTGGCCTCGTCGTTGGAGACCGAGCCTGCGATGATGACGTCGTCGCCCTGGGTCCAGTCGGCAGGGGTCGCGACGCGATGCTTGGCGGTGAGCTGCAGCGAGTCGATGACGCGCAGGATCTCCTGGAAGTTCCGGCCCGTGGTCATCGGATAGACCAGCACCAGCTTGATCTTCTTGTCGGGCCCGATGATGAAGACGTTGCGGACGGTCTGGTTGTCGGCGGCGGTGCGCTTGAGGGGATCGCCCGAGACCGCGGCCGGCAGCATGCCGTAGAGCTTCGAGACGTTGTAATCGGTGTCGCCGATCATCGGGTAGTTCGGCGCTGCGCCTTGCGTCTCCTTGATGTCCTCTGACCAGCGCGCATGGTTGTCGACCGGGTCGACCGAGAGGCCCATCAGCTTGACGCCGCGCTTGTCGAATTCCGGCTTCAACCTGGCGAGGGCGCCGAGCTCGGTCGTGCAAACCGGCGTGAAGTCCTTGGGGTGCGAGAACAGGAGCGCCCAGCTGTTGCCGATCCAGTCGTGGAACTTGATCTTCCCTTCGGTGGTCTCGGCTTCGAAGTCGGGTGCGGTGGCGCCGATCGGGAGTGTCATGATTTTACCTCATCGCATTGAACTAACTGGGAAATTCTTCTCTGGCCGTCACTCACATTATAGGGGCCTTGCCAGACCAAGTGAACGCCCGCTGAACCGGTTCGAGTAAAATGTGAATTCCTTCCTTGAAGGCCCGATTTCCTAGCAACTTATTGTTACAGCGGCGCCTGCGGCGAAACATCTCCACCCGGGGGCGCACGGTCTCGCTCGCCCCGATAATGCCTTTTATGACTTCCATCACGCTCGCCCGGCGCGTCCGAGAACCAAAACGGTTCTGACAGCGACCAATTGGCAACCATCTCGAAAAGTCGCGATCGCCGTATCGAATCGTTAACCACCCCTTTACGCCGGCATGAAAATGCTGGCCGGTCAGAGAAGTCTGGAAGTGAACTATGTCTGCCGCTGCGCCTAAATCTGTCGAGCCCTCGTCCCTCGAACCGTCCTGCCGCGATACCGCGGCCCATGCACTCTCCATCGTGCGTGACGGCGTGATCACCGGGGAGGGGCCGACCACCAAGGGAAGGGTGCACTTCTCCCGTTCGCTCGATGCCGATGACACCGCCTGGTGCACGCGGATCCTGACGGCCACCGCCGTCAACGACCAGCCGGTCAGCCGCGCCGAGGCCGAAGTCCTGTTCGAGATCAACGAGGCCGCGACCGAGCGCAGCGATGGCGGCCGCTTCGACGATTTGCTCGCCAAGGCCGTTGCTCATTATGCCGCCAGCGCCTCCGGCCTGAAGGTGCCGCCGCGCAGCGTCGCGCTGTCGGCCGATACCGAGATCGAGAGCTGGGCGCCGTCCTATGCCTCCAAGGTCAACAGCGAGATGCTGGAGTGGATCGCCGGCCAGATGCGCGGCAAGCGCCACAACAACCGTCGCCTGATGGCGATGGTGGCGACCTTCCTCGGCGCCACCGCGCTGCCGCTGGCGGGCCAATTGCCGAACGTGTTCGACATCGGCATGTAAGACTTTTTGCATGTAAGACTCGGGCATGTAACATCCGCGCGTGTCTGATGAAGACGCGATCGAACGGCGGGGGCATGTCCCCGCCGTTTTTTCTGTGCCGGCGTCCTGCTCGAGGCCGACGGAGCGTGTGGTGATTGCGCGCGTCTCTCGCGTTTCCCGGACGCGCTGCAGCGCTCTTGCGCTGCTGCGCGGAGCCGGGACCCAGCAGGCCACGGCACTTGCTGACGCATGGGCCCCGGCTCTGCAGCGCATCACTTCGTGCTGCGTAGCGTCCGGGGCACGAGCGTGAGTTGATGCACCGCTCTCTCATCCTCGTCATTGCGAGCGCAGCGAAGCAATCCAGACTGCCGCCGCGGAAAGATTCTGGATTGCTTCGCTGCGCTCGCAATGACGGCGTGTGGAGCGGCAATGCATGAATTGCGTGTCCCGGACGCGCTGCAGCGCTCTTGCGCTGCTGCGCGGAGCCGGGACCCAGCAGGCCGCACATTCGCTGATGCATGGGCCCCGGCTCTGCAGCGCATCGCCGAAGAGGGTGCTGCGGCTGCGTCCGGGGCACGAGAGTGGTGAATGATTGACATGGGGTCGCGTCCTCGCGGCTTGTTCGCCCGAGCTTTGCTTGTCGCTTCGCCCTCTGAGTTGAAAGAGGGCGCAGGGAAGGCCGGGAGCCGGTAGCTCCCATGGACCGCCATGCCAAGGGCAGACTGCGTGTGCTGCTGCATAGCGGAGAACAGGGCAACCGGAGACATCCCGGCCTTCCCTGCGCAGTGGTTGGAACGGCTTATGTCGTGCTCTCCCCGGGGAGCGTTGCACTATTGCCCCCGTCGCCTTGCGGATGGCTGATGCGCGGGCCCGGTCGGGCCGCCACATCACCGCAACACTTGGCGCACAGACCCCGGGCGCCAGGACCACACGATTTTGCCGTACGCCGATCGCACCGGTCGTGTGCGCGAGACGTTTCGCTCACAGTTGCCCGCCCTGCGAAACCTTTCGCGCCAATGCATCGGCGTCCACCGCCGCCCGGCCCGCGTTCGTGACGATCGCGATACGCCCCTTTTCCTTGGGCCGGGTTGCGCGACACATACGTCATTTCCGAAATTCGGTAAAGTGGAATATTTTCAGCGGCGTGGATTGACCGAGGGCTGGGTGTTTTGCCGTCGGATAGCGCAAGGGCTTGGGGAGGACGTTCGATCCGGAGCCGTCGGAGGCCGACGCAAAAAGGCCCACCGTCCGACGTAGGTGGCCTCGCGTGTTCGCGGCTCTACCAGCGATAGCGGCCGGTCAGGGAGCGTTCCGGAACCTGGCCGCGGATGGGATCAACTCCGATCAACTGATTATGAGACGCATTTTTCGGAACGGAATGCCCACCGGCGCCCGTCCGGCGCTCTTTGCCGCACCGGTTCCCCGGCTAATCCCGTGCCTTAACCAATAATTAATTATACGTTTGCGGCTGGGCGACGGCCCGGCCTAGCGTAGCTGTGGGGAGCCGCCGAAGCCAAACGAGTTGGTGCGTATCATGATGTCCAGATCATATGGGGCGATGCTCGCCTCGCTCAGCGCAGCCGCGCTGCTCCTTGGTCTCAGCGATAGTTCTGCTCAACCCGGCGGCGCTGCGCCGCACGGGCTGAGTGCGGCGCCGTCCGGCGCGATCGCGCGTCCGCCCATCGCGCCGGGCGCCCGGTTCCACCGGCGCAACACCCCCTTCGTCTACTGGCCCGGCGGCGGCTTCTTCCGCGACAGCGGCGGCAACAGCCAGTCTTTCGTCGATATCGCCCAGTCGCTCTCCGCCGACGTGCGCTACACCTACACGTATGACGTTCCCTGGGATTGGACGCATCGTTTCCCGCCGAACGTCGTGCCGTCCGACCGGCCCTACGTGCCGAGCTGCCCGACGGAGCAGGTGAGGGTGCCCGGCCGCGGCGGCAGCGAGCACACGGTCAACATCACGCGCTGCTACTGAGCGGTGCCAAGACATGATCCGGAAAACCGCGCAGCGGTTTTCCGAAACGGATCATGCGCAAAGCTTTAGCCGAGCTCGAAGCTGCACACGCCGAAGACGCGATCGATGCGCAGCGGCGGGATCGCGCCGGTGTACATCCGCGCCGTCTCGAACACCGGCTTGAGCCCGAGCGCCTCCGCGAACGCAATGGCCTCGCGATTGACGGCGGGGACGTCGAGAAACACCTCGCCATCCGCGCTTGCCAGCAGGGCCTGCACGATCGCCTCCGCCGCCGTGCGATCGTCGGCGACCAGCGGGCCGATCTTGGAGCCGGTCCGGCACGGCCGGATCACGCCCCAGGCCGCCAGCTTGCCGTCGCGCAAGAGCGCGCGGCCGACATGGCCTGGCGTGTTGATCCAGGCGCGCAGGAAGGCGCTGCGCCGCGCCGGGAAGACGGTGGTGTCGTCGGCTTCCACGAGCGCAAACGGGATCGTGTCGAGTGCGACGACATCGGCTGGCGGCTTCACGGGCGCGGCGACGACGCCGCCATAGCGGATGTTGGCATAAGCGAGCTGGAACCCGGACTTCCTGTAATTGTCCTGCTGCGCCACCACGCCGTCGAGCCCGATCACGCGGGAGCCCGCATGCGCGATCGCCGTGTTCCAGATCCTCAGGCCGTGGCCGGAGCCGCGAAGGTCTGCACGCACGATATAGAACCCGAGGAAGGCAAAGCGGTCGTCATAATTGACGCAGGAGACGGTTGCGGCCGGCTCGCCATCGATCTCGCCGACGAAGAAACCCTGCGCGTCGGGGATTGCGAAGCAGGCGGCATCGTAGCGGCCGGGATTCCAGCCCTCGGCCGCGGCCCAGTCGACGGCGAGGGAGATTTCCTCGGGGCGCAGATTGCGGATCTGCAAGTCATTCATCGCGCGTTGCTCATCGGATGCGTCCCTCGACCATGGACCTGCCGACAGGTCTGGCTGTAGAAGGCCGCATGATAGGCCGAGCCTGCGGCTCGCCTCAACTCAAGGGGATGATGGTTCATGGCAGCAGAGAAGGTTGCGCTCGTTACCGCCGGCGGCAGCGGCATGGGGGCAGGGGCTGCGCGGCGGCTGGCCGCGGATGGATTTCACGTCGCGATCCTGTCGTCCTCCGGCAAGGGCGAGGCGCTGGCCGCCGAGCTCGGCGGGTTCGGCGTCACCGGCTCGAACAAGGAGAACGACGACCTCAAGCGTCTCGTCGACGGTGCCATGGCGAAGTGGGGACGGATCGACGTGCTCGTCAACAGCGCCGGTCACGGGCCGCGCGCTCCCATCACGGAGATCACCGACGAGCAATGGCACGCCGGCCTCGACACTTATCTGCTGAACGTGATCCGCCCGACGCGGCTGGTGACGCCGCTGATGCAGGCACAGAAGGGCGGCGCCATCATCAACATCTCGACCGCATGGGCGTTTGAGCCCAGCGCGATGTTCCCGACCTCGGCGGTGTTCCGCGCCGGCCTTGCCGCCTTCACGAAGATCTTCACCGACACCCATGCGGCCGACAACATCCGCATGAACAACGTCTTGCCGGGCTGGATCGACAGCCTGCCGCAGCAGGAGGCGCGCCGCGACAGCGTGCCGCTGAAGCGCTACGGCAAGGTGGAGGAGATTGCGGCGACGATCTCGTTCCTGGCCTCTGACGGCGCCGCCTATATCACCGGCCAGAACATCCGCGTGGACGGCGGCATGACGCGCTCGGTCTGAGGCTGCCGCTGCGCCTCTGAAATTACTTAGCTTGTGAGCTAACTATTATTGACGGCGCCCAGCTGCGGCGCTATAGTTAGCTTCATGGCTAACCAATTGACCCGCCTCGACCAGGTTTTCGCAGCGCTTGCCGATCCGACCCGGCGGGCGATCGTGATGCGGCTGTGCGCCGGCGAGGCTTCGGTCGGCGAGCTCGCCGATCCCTTCGACATGGCGCTGCCGAGCTTCATGAAACACATCCATGTGCTGGAGACGAGCGGGCTCGTTCTGTCGGAGAAGACCGGCCGTGTGCGCACCTGCCGCCTCAGTCCGGATGCGCTGCTCGGCGCCGAGGACTGGTTCCAGCAGCAGCGCGCGATCTGGGAGGCGCGGCTGGACCGCTTCGAAGCCTACGTGATGAAGCTCAAGAAAGAGAGGGCGGCCGCCAAGCGGCCGTCCCGAACAACCAGACGGAAAGGTTCTGAGTCATGACGAAATCAGCCAATCCCGCTTTGTCGCAATGGTCGCTCGACCGCGAGATCGTGATGTCGCGCGTGATCGACGCGCCGCGCGATCTGGTGTTCGAGGCCTGGTCCGATCCGAAGCATCTGCCGCAATGGTTCGGGCCGAAGGGGTTCAAGGTCGAGACCTTCGAGATCGACGTGCGCGTCGGCGGCGTCTGGCGCTTCAACATGATCGGCCCCGACGGCACGGTCTATCCGAACCGGATGCGCTTCCGCCGCATCGAGCGGCCGTCCCTGATGGAGATGGATCACGGCCACGACCAGGACGACGATCCCGGCATGTTCCGCTTCACCGTCACCTTTGCCGAGCAGAGCAACGGCAAGACCGTGCTGATGATGCGCCAGCTGGCCTCGAGCACCGAGCAGCGCGACGGCATGATCGGCTTCGGCGCCGTCGAATACGGCTATCAGACGCTGGACAAGCTCACGGCTTATGTGGCGGCCATGAAGCGGTGAAAACAATGCGGTCCCGGCGCGGAACATGCCGGGACCGTTCTCACCTACGCCGAAAGCGCGGTCGATAGGAACGATCTGTCCGACTGGCGGGTTGCGCGAACGAGCCAACCCATACGGAGGACACCACAATGGCTAACGAAGCCCGCGACACGTTCGTGGTCGGACTACGCAATGCGCATGCGATGGAAGTGCAGGCGCGAGAGTTGATGGAGCGCCAGTCGGAACGGCTGGACGAATATCCGGAAGTCAAGGCGAAGGTCACGGCGCATCTTCAGGAGACCAATGAACAGCTGAGGCGGCTGGAAAAATGCCTCGAATCCTGCGGCGAGAGCACGTCCAGCCTGAAGGACACGGCGCAGTCGGTGATGGCCAACATGATGGCGATGGCGCATTCGGTTGCCGGCGACGAGATCCTCAAGAACACGTTCGCCAACAACGCGTTCGAGAATTTCGAGATTGCGGCTTACAAGTCGCTCCTGACGCTCTGCGGGCCGGCTGGGGCGCCAGAAGCCAAGCCGCTGCTCGAAGCCTCGCTGAAGGAAGAGCAGCGCATGGCCTCCTGGATCGACTCCAATGTCGAGAAGGTGACCATGGAGTACCTGACGCATCAGCGCCAGGCGGCGTAGCTCTCTTGCGTCGTTCGCCAGGATCGAACCACCGGCGCGCCTCGGCCGCCGGTGGCTTTCCCGCCCGCGGCTTGGCCGTGCCTCGGCCGATAGGAACGATCGGCGCGCTTCGGCTTTGGCAGTCATGACGCGCATTATCTTCAGCGACTATCGCAATCCCGCCGCAGAGCAGGCTTACGAGATTGCCTGGGACTTTCTCGACCGCTCGGGCGCCATCCGCGATGAGTTCGAGGCGTGCGTGTTCCTGGCGCAGCGCATCACCGGAATGGTCGAGGAGGGGCAGACGAACCGGATCCTCATGGCCAACCGCGCCATCGTTCAATACCAGAACCATGTCGAGGAGAGCGACCGCCTGATCGGCAGCGGCGGACGCCGTGTCGGCGAACGTTGAGCGCCGCGCCCAAGCGAGCGTCTCGCCGCCTCACTCCTTCGCCTCGTCCGACACGATGTCTCCGAGCTTCTGCCAGCGCTGGCCGTCGAACTGCACCATCTGGAACTGCTTGTTGACGCGGTAGTCGGTCGGCGTCGTCGTGACGGAGATTCCGGGAAGCGTCAGATCGAGCACGACGTCCCTGAGGCTCGCGGCCTGCCGCATGACGTTCTCACGGGTCAGATCGTCGCCGCATTGCTTCAGCACCTGCACCAGCAGCTGGGCGGTGATGTAGCCGTAGACGTTCAGGTTCGAATCCCTGTCGCCCTCGGGATAGTATTTCGCCATAAAGGCGAGGTAGCGCTTCATGCCGGCATCGTCCTTCCATTCGGGATCGGCGGCATCCTTGACGTAACCGACGCTGATGACGCCCTTGGAATTGTCCAGACCCGCCGGCTTCAGCACGGCGCTGAGCGAGGAGGCGTTGATGTCGATGATGTGCAGCGGCTTCCAGCCGATCTCGGCGACCTTCTTGATCGCCTGCGCCGCCTGCTTCGGCGTCGTGGCGCTGAACAGCACGTCGGCGCCGGCGTCCTTCAAGCGCAGGATCTGCGAGTCGATGGTCGGTTCTGAGATCTCGTAGGAGGTCTCGGCCACCACCATCTTCGCCTTGTCGCCGAGGCCCGCCTTGAGGCCGGCGAGATAATCCTTGCCGAGGTCGTCGTTCTGGAAGAGCACGCCGATCTTGGCGTTCGGATGGTTCTTCAGGAGATATTGCGCGTAGATCCGGCCCTCGACGAGGTAGGAGGGGTTGAAGCCCATGGTCCAGGGAAAGTTCTTGGGATCGGTGAAGCGGGCCGCGCCGGTGGCCGCGAACAGCTGCGGGATCTTCTTGGCGTTGAGATATTTCTGCACGGCGACGTTCGGCGCGGTGCCGATGATCTGGAACGTCAGCAGCACCTCGTCGCTTTCGACCAGCTTGCGGACCTGCTCGACCGTCTTCGGCGGCGAATAGGCGTCGTCATACTGGATCAGATCGATCTTGCGCCCGTTCACGCCGCCCTGGTCGTTGATCATCCTCATATAGGCCGCCTGGGTCTTGCCGATCACCGCGTAGGCCGAGGCGGGCCCGCTCAGCGGCACGGTCTGTCCGACCTTGATCGCGGTGTCGGAGGCGCCGGGATCGTATTTCTTCTGCGCGTGCGCCTGTGCGATCGACAGCGCCAGAGCGAGGGCGGAGGCGGCGATGCGTTCGAGAAGACGGTTCTTCATTTTCATGCCCTGTTCGCACATTGTCATTCGCCCTTGAGCCCGGCATCGCGGATCAGCTTGGTCCATTTCTGCGTCTCGGCATCGATGAACTTGCCGAACTCGGCGGCGGTGCCGGCGCGCACTTCGAGGCCTTGGGCCGTCAGCTTGTCCTTGATGGCCGGCTCGGCGAGCGCACGCAGGACTTCGGCCTGGAACTTGTCGACGATCGCGCGCGGCGTCGTCGCCGGCGCCATGAAGCCGTACCAGCCGGCGGCCGCGACGTTCGGGAAACCCTGCTCGCGCAAGGTCGGCGCCTGCGGATAGAGCGCGCTGCGCTCGGGCGAGGCGACGCCGAGCACGATGAACTTGCCGCTCTGGATGTAAGGCAGGGCGGTCGGCAGCGCCGTCAGCGTGGCATCGACGCGGCCGGCGAGCAGCTCGGTGTAGGAGGCGGCATCGCCCCGGAACGGGATGTTGAGGCCCTTGACGCCGGCGTCGCGGAACAGCAGCTCTCCGGCCAGGTGCGGCTGCGAGCCCGCGCCGGGAGAGGCGAAGGTCAGCCCGTCGGGCTTCGATTTGCCGTAGGCGACCAGTTCGGGAAGCGTCTTGAACGGTGCGTCCGCGCTGATGATGAGAAACAGCGGCGCGACCACGACCATGGCGACCGGCTGCAGTTCCTTGCGGTCATAGGTCAGCTTGCCGAACAGTGCCTCGGCGGTGGCGTAGGGGGCCGCGGCATACAGAAGCGTGTAGCCGTCGCCGGGCGCATGGGCGACCATGTCGTTGGCGATGCGGGTGCCGGCACCGGGCTTGTTCTCGACGATGAACTGCTGACGCAGACTGCGGCCGAACTCTTCGGCGAGCAGGCGCAGCGAGATGTCGTTGGAGCCGCCGGGGCCGTAAGGCGAGATCAGCCGCACCAGGCGCGACGGCCAGGCGTCCTCGGCATGCGCTGCCAGGCCTGATCCTGCTGCGAGGCCGCCTGCGATCGTGCCCAGCAGGATTCGGCGTGTGACCTTGAATGATGCCACCGTATTCGTCCTCCCTTTTGTCGTTGGTCTTCTTGTGTCGTTGGTCTTACTGCGACGTCAGATCACCTTTCGTTGGGTGAGCCGTTCGATCTCCTGTTCCGACAGGCCAAGCCAGTCCCGAAAGACCTCGTCATTGTCCTGGCCGACGTCGCCTGCGGCGTGACGCATTCGCGTCGGATCGACGCTGAAGCGGGGAACGACGTTGGCCATGGCAACCGTGCCGAAATCGCGGTCGGCTACGCGGGTGATGACCTCGCGCGCCTTCACTTGCGGATCGTCGGCGATCTGGTCGATCGAATAGATCGGGGCGAGCGTTCCCTGCGCGGCATTGAATCTCGCGAGCACCTCATCGAGGGGATGGGCGGCGCACCAGCCGGCGAAAATGTCGTTGAGCTCGGAGGCGTGCTTGACGCGGCGGTCGTTGGTAGCAAAACGCGGGTCATCGATGAGGTCGGGCCGCTCGATCGCCCGGCAGTTCGCTGCAAACAGTGCGTTGGTCGAGCCTGCGAGCGTCACCCAGTGACCGTCGCTGGTGCGAAACACGGCGGCCGGCGCCGAATAGCCGTTGGCGTTGCCGATCCGCTCTCGAACCGCGCCGAGCTGATCGTGCTCGATGGCGAGAACGTCGAGCAGACGGAAAGTGGCTTCGGTCAGCGAAAGATCGATCTCCTCGCCGGGGGCATTGGGGTCTCGTGCCCGTTTCCACAGCGCCGCGAGCACGCCGACCGCGCCGAACAGGCCGCCGATCGAATCCCCGATCGGGTATCCCGGATGGGTCGGCTCGCCCTCGCGCTCGCCCGTGATGTAGGTGAGCCCGCCCATGGCCTCGAAGATGCGGGCAAAGCCGGGCCGCTCGCGATAGGGGCCATCCTGTCCGAAGGCGGTGGCGCGCAGGATCACGAGGCGCGGCTGGATCGACCACAGCACCTCCTTGGACAAGCCCCAGCGATCCAGCGTTCCCGGACGGAAATTCTCGATCAGCACGTCGAAGCGCGGAAGCAGCTGCTTGAACAGCGCAAGTCCTTCCTGCGTGCGCAGATCGAGCGTGGCAAACTTCTTGTTGCGATTGGCCGCTTTCCACCACAGCGGCTTGCCGTCCTTGAACGGCGGAAACGACCGTACGCCGTCACCTTGGCCCGGCATCTCGATCTTGAGCACCTCGGCGCCGTAATCGGCCAGCAGCGTTGCGGCGAAGGGCGCTGCGATGATGGTCGCGATGTCGAGAACCTTCAATCCTTCGAGCGGTCCAGCCATGTCACGCCCCGGTCCTTGCGATCTTCTTGGTCTTGCGCGTCGGCGCGAGCTCGGCCTGCCCGACGATGGCGCGGATGCTGTCGGCGAGCGCCGCGATGCGCGGACCGATCTCGGCTTCCAGCTGGCCCGGCTGGAGGCGGAACGCCGGGATGCCGCAATTGATCGAGAACGACTGCTTCGATTCGCCGGCGTGAAACAGTGGCGCCGCGACCGCATGGATCGAGGCCATGTACTCGCCCCAGCAGGTGCAGAAGCCGCGGCTTCTGCATTGCGCGATCCCGGCGCGGTACTTGTCGCGCAAGGCCGACCATAGCTCGGCGTCTTCGGCGGCGATGTTCCGCTCGAGCCGGTCGGCATCGGCCGCCGGCAGAGTTGCCGCCGCCGCGCGTCCCATCGCGGTCAGCACCACGGGAATCGGCATGCCGATGTCGGGCACGTGCGGTCCGACGTCGCCGGAGCGTGCGGTCTCGACATAGATCATCGAGGTGGCGTCGAGCAGGCCGATCGAAACCGTGCCGCGGACGCTGAGCGCCAGCTCCTGCATCATCGGCCGCGCCACCTGGCGGAACTGCATCCCGGCGAGCAGAGGATGCGCGATCCGCAGCGCCCGCGCACCGACACGATACTTGGCCCGCTCGGCGTCGTAGCGGAGGTAGCCGAGCTCGGCCAGCGTGTGGGTGAGCCGCGCGACCGTCGGCCGCGGGATGCCCGTCAGCGTCGACAGCTCCATGTTGCCCAGCAACGTGCTCCCGGCCCTGAACGCTTCGAGCACGACGAGGCCCTTTGCCAGCGTCGTGGAGAAGGCGGCGTCATCGGCGCTCTCCGCCAGCACGGCGGCGGCAGAGGAGAGCGGATGTCGTGGCTTGGATGAGTCTGTTGGCGCCATAACCGAACTATCAGACGGGGCGATCAGTGCTGTCCAATAAATTCGACGATCCTGACGAAATTGTCCGATATGTGGACAGATGTGCCGAGCCGGACGTTCCGCTGGAAAGCGCGCGCGACAGAGCCAGCACACAGATTTTTGTCGTGATTGCACGCCGTCTTGTGACAGGATTCTTACGACGACATGTCAGATCGATTATTTGCGGAGCGGCTCATGTTGCAGTGGCAGGCGCGATCAAATCCCCTCGCGTGGTGGTGGGGATCTCTCACGCTTGTGAGCGGCGCCAATATCCTGGTCTGGTTCATGCTGTACCGCGAGTTCTACCCGACGTCGTCGGGCAATCTCAGCGGCGGCTCGGACATCGGGCTGATGTTCCTGCTCTGCGCCGGCTATGTGTTCGGCTGCGCCTTCCGCTCGTTCCTGCCGCGCGCCGACGTGCAGCGCATCTGCCTGTTCGACACCTGGCTGTCGAGCGTCGTGGTCGGCCGGACGGTCGCGACCGTGGCCGAGCTCTGCTTCGTGGCGCAATGGGCCATCATCCTGCATCAGCTCGGCAAGATGACTGGTGCTGAGACCGCGGTGAACATCGCGCTCGTGATCGTGCCGATCATCATCATCGCGGAGTGCTTCTCCTGGTACGCGGTGGTGACGACCAACTTCCTCTACAACGCGATCGAGAACTCGCTGTGGGCGGTGACCTTCTTCCTCGCCGGCATCGCGTTGTGCCGCCTGATGCCGGAATTCCAGGGCTTGGTGCGCTGGGCGCTGATGTCGGGCATCGTCGGCATCGCCTGCTTCCTCGCCTTCCTCGTCACCGTCGACGTTCCCATGTATCTCAGCCGCTGGCGGGCAGGGCATGAAGAGGGCAACACATTCCTCGGCTTCCTCGAAGGGCTGCATGACGTCTCGACGCGCTGGGTGGTGACCCACGACATCGCGCATTGGAAGGGCGAGCTGACCTGGATGTTCCTGTATTTCAGCGCCGCGGTGTGGTCGAGCCTCGCGCTCTGCGCGCTCTATGCGATGCAGGGCTATCTGGCGCTCTACCTGGCGTGAACGATTGCCGAGCCCTGGTCAGGCC
Source organism: Bradyrhizobium sp. WBOS08 (assembly GCF_024585125.1). Lineage (NCBI taxonomy): Bacteria > Pseudomonadati > Pseudomonadota > Alphaproteobacteria > Hyphomicrobiales > Nitrobacteraceae > Bradyrhizobium > Bradyrhizobium sp. WBOS08. Next base: position 5,426,538 of record NZ_CP028988.1, read on the forward strand.
GGCTCGGCGATGACCGTGTTGCGCAAGATTCCGATGCCGGAAATCTCGACCTCGACAATGTCGCCCGGGCGCATCCACAAGGGCGGCGTGCGCCTGGCACCGACGCCGCCGGGCGTGCCCGTCACGATGACGTCGCCGGGGTCGAGCGGGCAGATGGTGGAGATGTAGGCGATCAACTCGGGGATGGCGGTGATCAGGAGATCGGTGGTGGTGTCCTGCACCACGGTGCCGTTCAGGCGCGTCTGCAAGCTGAGCTTTGACGGATCGGGAATCTCGTCCGCCGTCACCAGCCAGGGACCGAAGCTGCCGCTCTCGGCAAAGGTCTTGCCGGACAGGAACTGGCTGGTGTGGCGCTGCCAGTCGCGGACGCTGCCTTCATTGTAGCAGGAATAGCCGGCGACGTGGCCGAGCGCGCGGTCAGCAGGGATGTGGCGGCCCTGCTTGCCGATGACCAGCGCGAGCTCGCCTTCATAGTCGAAATCGTCGCTCACCTTCGGCTTCACGATCGGCCGGAGATGGCCGACCTGGCTGCAGGCAAAGCGCGCGAACAGCGCCGGCTTCTCGGTGACGGTACGGCCCGTCTCCACGACGTGGTCCCGATAGTTGAGGCCGACGCAGATGATCTTGCCGGGATCGGGGATGAGGGGAAGGAAGGTGATGCGGTCGAGCGGATGATCGGGCGCCGTGGACGCGACCAGCTTTGCCGCCGCGGCCACGCCGCCGGTTTCGAGCAATTGCCGCAGCGTCGTGCAGCCCGTCATCCGGGTGCCGAGATCGACGACGCCATTGTCCTCGGCGGCGCCGAACGAGGTGCGGCCGTCGGCGATGAAAGAAAGCAGCTTCATGAGATCATCCCTGGGAAAATGTTGCGTCAGGCCGCGGACGGCACGCAGGTTAAAGGCTGGACGGCGGCGATCAACTGGTCAAGCTCGGCGTCGTTACGGGCGGTGCCGCGCACATAGCGGTCGGGGCGTACGAGCGCGGCGATGATGTCGTGCTTGCGCAGCCAGTCGCCGATGGCCGGTGCGTCATCGCCGCTCAGGATCTTGAGTCCTGTCTGGGCAAGCGCCGGGCGTGCGGAGAGGGCGGGCGCGTTTGCGACCAACAGCACGTGGCTGTAGCCGACCTGGTCGTCGCTGCGGCTGCCGTCCCGCAGCTCGAACTGCGGCGCCAGGTCTCCGGCGAGAGGCACCTCGCGCGATGCCAGCCCGGGGCCGAGCTTGGGCTTCTTCACCTCGAGCTTCACCGGCGCGTTCTCGCGGGGCTCGCCCGCAGCCAGGCCCTCTTCGATCGCCTTGGTGTTGATCAATCCGCCGAGGCGAATGGCGAGCTCGATGAATTCGCGCACATGCGGCAGGCGCTCGCTTTGATAGGTGTCGAGCAGCTCGGACCCGGCGCCGCCCCGGATGACGGCGTCGAGCTTCCAGGCGAGGTTCGCGGCATCGCGGATGCCCGCGCACATCCCCTGGCCGAGGAATGGCGGGGTCTGGTGTGCGGAATCGCCCGCGAGCAGCAAGCGTCCATTCCGCCATTGCTGGGCGATCGCGGAATGAAAGGTGTAGACCGCAGCGCGCTCGATCTCGGCATCGTCCGGCGTGATCCAGCGCGACAGCAGGTTCCAGACCTTTGCAGTCTGCACGACCTCCTGGGAATCCTCGTCCGGCAGGATCGTGATCTCCCAGCGCCGCCGCGTGCCGGTGCCGCGCACATAGGTCGCGGGGCGCGCGGGATCGCAATGCTGCAGGCTGTAGTCGCCGAGATCGTCGCGCGCGCGCTTGAGCAGCACGTCGATGACCAGCCAACGCTCGTGGAAACCGAGATCGTGCATGCCGGAGCCGATGAAGCGGCGGACCAGCGAGCGGGCGCCGTCGCAGCCGATCACATAGGCTGCGTGGACTTCCTTGAGTTCTCCGGTCGAGAGGTCTTCATAGCGGACGCGCACGCCACGTTCGTCCTGATCGAGCGCGAAGACGTCGCAGCGATTGCGCAAGGCAACGTGCGGCCAGCGACAGAGGCCGCCGATCAGGACATCCTCCAGATCGGGCTGGTGGAAGCGGTAGCTGAGATGCCAGCCCATTGGGGTCAGCGTCTGCGGACGCGACCAGTCCAGCAGCATGCGGCCCTCGGCGTCGAGAAACAGCATCCCCGGGCTCAGGATCACGTGCGGCAGGATGGCGTCGGCCAGGCCGATGGTCTGGAACACGCGCATGCACTCGTCGTCGAAATGCACCGCGCGCGGCAAATGATAGGTCCGCGCCTCGCGCTCCAGCACCAGCGTGCGCACGCCGCACAGGCCAAGCAGGTTGACGAGCGTGGCGCCGACCGGGCCGCGGCCGACGATCACGACGTCGAAGTCTTCGGGGGTGGAGCTATCTTGCATGGGTTATCTCTTTCCCGAGCTGCGCCGCAGCATCAACGCCGCCGGCCAAAGTGTCCGCCCAGCGGACGCCGGTCCCACCTTCTCCCACTGTCCACCAGCCGGACAATTCGACGATGGCGCTAAGCACTTGGGGCTCCCTGTGGCTAAGGAGGGTCAGTGCAACAGCAATAAAGTGCAGGCTGCCCGCGAGGCGGCCGCCGGGAGGAGATGGCGATGCTGCGATCGATGCTGGGCGTGTGCCTTGCGGTGCAACTCTGGGCCGCGCCGGGTTTCGCTGCCGATATCAACGTCGGGATCATCCTCTCGGCAACCGGACCGGCCGCGGCGATCGGCAATGCCGAGCGCAACGGCACGGCTTTCGGCCCGACCGAGATCGCCGGCAGGAAGGTCAACTATCTCTTCCTTGACGAAGCCTCGGACAGCACCGCTGCGGTCAGCGCGCTGCGCAAGCTCTACCAGGAGAGCAAGATCGACATCCTGGTCGGGCCGACCTCGACGCCCGGCTCGTTTGCCGTGATCGACCCGGCGGTCGAATACAAGCTTCCGGTGATCACGCTTGCGCCCGTCAATGCCTTGGTGGCCCCGGTCGATGCAAGGCGGCGCTGGATCTTCAAGACCACGACCAACGACGATCACGAGGCCGCGCCGCTGTTTGCGAACATGAAGAAGACCGGCGTCAAAAGGCTCGCGCTGATCGGCTTTGCCGATTCCTATGGCGATGCCTGGAGCAAGGTGAGTGCCGACATGTGCGCGGCCGCCGGGATCGAGCTCGCCGCCAACGAGAAATACGCCCGAACGGATACCACGGTCGTCGGGCAGATCCTCAAGATCATCGCAGCCCGGCCGGATGCGGTTCTGATTGCGGCCTCGGGCGCACCGGCAGCCCTTCCGCTGCTGCAATTGCGGGAAAAGGGATATGAGGGGCAGATCTACGGCACGCTCGGCGCCACATTCGGCGATTTCCGCAAGCTGACCGGCACGCAGGGCGACGGCATTTTCGTGCCGCTGAGCCCGGCCGTGGGCGCTGCGTCTTTCCCGGACGATTATCCCGCCAAGAAGGCGGCGCTCGAATTCATCCAGCGCTACGAGGCCAAGTTTGGGCCCGGCAGCCGCAACATCTTTGCCGGTTCGGCCTACGACGCGTTGATCCTGATCGAGCAGGCGGTGCCCGCGGCATTGAAGACGGGAGAGCCCGGAACCGCGGAATTTCGGGAAGGTCTGCGTAGCGCCATCGAGGGGCTAAAGGGCGTCGCGGGATCACGCGGCGTCTACAATTACGGGCCGAACGACCACACCGGACTGGACCCGAGCGCGCTCAGGCTGGGCAAGCTCGACAAGCGAATGGATTGCAGTGCGCTGAGCGGCAGAACGGAGCGGGGTCATGGCTGTCGCGGAATGTCCGGTCTATGACGTCGATCTCTACGCCGACGACGTGCTGCGCCAACCCTATCGGCACTATCGCGCGTTGCGCGATCTGGGGACAGCGGTCTGGCTCCCGCGCAACGGGCTCTATGCGGTCGGCCGTTTCGAGGACGTCCGCGCAGCCTTGCGCAACTCCGGCCTGTTCTCCTCGGCCGAGGGCGTTGCCGCCAACGATCACGTCAACGAGATGTCGCGGGGCACGACGCTCGCGAGCGACGCGCCGTTGCACGATCGCTTGCGGGCGATCATCGCCGCTCCCTTGCTGCCGAGAGCGCTGGAGCAGATCGGACCCGAGATCAGGAGGGAGGCGCGGCGGCTCGTCGAGGATCTCGTGAGCCGGGGGCGGTTCGACGCCGTGACGGATCTGGCGCAGCATCTGCCGCTGACCATCGTATCCAAGCTCGTGGGCCTGGAGGACTATGGGCGCGGCAGCATGCTGCGATGGGCGTCGGCGACGTTCAACGTGCTCGGCGCGATGAACGATCGCGCCTGCGCGGCCATGGCCGATGTGCAGGAGATGCGTCACTATCTCGGCGGTTCCGCTGTCCGCGAGCGCCTGCGGCCGGGCAGCTGGGGCGACAGGATTTTCGCGGCCGCGGACCGCGGCGAGGTCGAGCCCGAGCGTTGCCCGGTCCTGATGCGTGATTATCTGGGACCGAGCCTCGACACCACGATCTTTGCGACGGCAAACCTGATCCTGTTGTTCGGCAAATATCCCGATCAATGGGATATTGTGCGGCAGGACCCAGGCTTGATCCCGGGCGCGATCAACGAAGCATTGCGCCTGGAATCTCCGATACGGGGATTCACCCGCCATCTGACCGATGACGCAACGATCGGGGACGTTACCCTCCCGAAGGCAAGTCGCGTGCTGCTACTCTATGCATCGGCCAATCGCGACGAGCGGAAGTGGCAGGATCCTGAGCGCTTCGATGTGCGTCGTCGCGCCAGCGATCATCTCGGGTTCGGCAATGGCACCCACATGTGCGCGGGCCTGCATCTGGCCCGGTTGGAGATGACCGCGCTGCTCGAAGTGTTGGTCGAGAAGGTCCGGCACTTCGACATCGGCGAGCCCGTGCTGGCGCTCAACAACGTGTTGCGGGGCCTGGCATCCCTGCCGGTGCGGGTGAGCTAGGAGGTCACAGGGATCGCCTCGGCGGTATCGCGCATCGGGCCGACGAACTGCGCAATCGCGTCCTCGATCGCCAATGCCGAGCGGATCCAGATGATCGAGATACAGCCGAACACCGCGCCGCCCCGCACGATCGGCACCGCAATTGACGCGGTCTTCGCATTGTACTCTCCTTCGCTGCGGATGGCGTAGCCGCGCGATTGCGTCTCGGCGATCATGCGGTCGAGCCGACCGGTCTCGAGGAAGGGACGGTCGTCCGCCTCGTCGATGCGGCGCAGGTGATTGAGGATCAGCTCGCGCTCGTGGTCGGGGCAGGCGGCGAGATAGGCGCGGCCGGCCGAGGTGCGCAGCATCGGCAGGCGCTTGCCGATCATGCCGCGGTCGATCGAGAGCGGGCTGCGTGCGTGAGTGGTCTCCTGCACCACCATCGCGGCGTTCTCGTAAGTCGAGAGATCGACCGGCCAGACCAGGGTCTTGCTGAGCTCGGCGAGATAGGGGGCCGCCACCTGGCAGATCACTACGCCGGGATCGTAGCCGTCGCCGAGGCTCAACGCCCGCCGGGTCACGCGAAACCGGTCGTCGCTGGCGCTGCGGGCGATGTAGCCCAGTTCCTCCAGAGTTTCGAGCAGGCGATAGACGGTGGGGCGGGGCAGGTCGAGCGCGCGGGCGACGTCGCCGGCCCGGATGCCGCCGGAGCGGTTGACCTCCCGCAGCACGTCGAGCCCGCGCTTGAAGGCGCGGACGCCTTCCGACTGCCGCGGCACTCTTGGGCCCGTCCGCTCCTTGGACACTTCGCATTTCCTCCCTTGTGGTGCACGGTCCCGCGATTATCGTTGCGAGCGCGAAGCGATTGCGGAACGCCACGTTAAGATCGTGCGCGGCCGGTATCAAGTTCGCCGCATGGCGGCACACGCGATGCCTTCGGGAGGACTTTCGATGGAAATTACCGCGCTCGGCTATATCGGAATCAAGTCGTCGCAGCTCGACCAATGGGGCCGGATGGCGACGGAGCTGCTCGGCATGCAGCAGGTCGACCGCGGCGGCAAGATGCGCGCCTTCCGGATGGACGACCGCAAGCAGCGGCTGATCGTGGACGGCAGCAGCGATGCCGGGCTCGCCGTGATGGGGTGGGAAGTTCCGTCAAGCGCAGAGCTCGACCGTCTCGCCGGCCGGCTGGAAAGCCACGGCGTCAAGGTGACGCCCGGATCGCGCGCGCTTGCCGATGAGCGGCATGTCGCCGAGCTGATCTCGTTCGCCGATCCGGCGGGCAATCGGCTCGAGGCCTTCTGCAAGCCCGAGCTTGCGAGCGAGCCCTTCAGGCCGGGCCGGCCGATCTCGGGCTTTCGCACCGGCGCGCTGGGCATGGGGCACGTCGTGCTCAATGTGGAGGATGTCGAGCTGCTGTTGCCGTTCTACCGCGACGTGCTCGGCTTTCACGTCTCCGATTACGGCTTGAAGCCTTACGGGCTGTACTTCTTCCACGTCAACGGCCGCCACCACAGCTTTGCGATGGTCGGCTCCGGGCGCAAGGCGATGCATCATTTCATGGTCGAACTCGGCAGCCTCGACGACGTCGGCCAGGGCTACGATCTGGCGCAGCTGGACGAGGGGCGTGTGGCCTACACGCTGGGCCGCCATACCAACGATCACATGACGTCGTTCTACGTAAACACGCCCTCCGGCTTCTTCATCGAATATGGCTGGGGCGCACGCGTGATCGATCCCGAGACCTGGCAGCCGCACGAGACCTTCGACGGGCCGTCGCTGTGGGGCCATGAGCGGCTCCATATGCCGGAAGAACAGCGCAAGCGATTGCGCGACATGCGGCTGGATGCGGCCGCGCGCGGCGTGCGTGTCGCCGATCCGCGCGTGCCGCCGCTGAACTGCGCGTGGCTGGACCAGGTGGTCGCGCGCGAATGAGCGTGGCCACTTGCGACGCCTGAACGATCAGGCCTCGCCGAGATCGGGCTCGGTCAGCAGGCCCTGGCGCAAGGCGAGGCGGACCAGCTCGATGTCGGAGCCGACGCCGAGCTTGTCCTTGATCAGCGAATGCAGGTTCGCCACCGTCTTCGGGCTGACGTGCAGCGTCGCGGCGATCTCGTCCGTCGTCTTCTCGGCGAGCAGCAGTCGCAGCACCTCGAACTCGCGGGCAGTGAGGACGTCGGCGGCCGAGCTTTCGCCGCCGAGCCGGCTCAGCGCGAGCTCGTGGTCGATGTCGGGGCTGATGGCGATCTTGCCGGCGAGCACGTCCATCACGGCCTGCACCAGCGTTTCCGGCGGGCTGGTCTTGGTGACGTAGCCCCTGGCACCGGCGCGGATCGCCTGCACGGCGAAGCCCGCATTCTGGTGCATGGTGAAGATGAGGATCCTGGCGCCCTTGTCCCATTGCCTGATCCGCCTGACGGCCTCGATGCCGCCGATGCCGGGCATGCTGAGATCCATGATGACGAGATCGGGCGACTCGGATTTGTAAAGCCGGTAGGCTTCGGCGCCGTCGGCCGCTTCTGCGATGACGCGCAGGCCCGGCTGCTTCTGGAGCACGGAGCGATAACCCTCGCGGACGACGGAATGGTCGTCGACCAGCAGGATCGACGCATCGGCCGCGCTCATGCCGCGTGCTCCAGCACCTGCGGCCCGGTGGCGGCGAACGGAATGACGACGCGCAGCGCCGAGCCGCCGTTGGGGCCGACCTCGAAGCTCATCCGGCCGCGCAAGGCCGCTACGCGCTCGCGCATGCCGAGCAGGCCCATGCCTGACTTGCTCGAGGCATCGCCGGGCCGGCCGTCGTCGTCGATGGCCAGCGCGATCTCCTCTCCGGCCATCTTCAAATGGACGCCGACCCTGGTGGCGCCGGCATGCTTGGCGGCATTCGTGAGCGCCTCCTGTACGATGCGGTAGAGATTGGCGCTGATCGCAGCGGGCAGGGTCTCGAACGCGCCGTCGAACTGGATCGTGAAGCGCGTCTCGCCGCGGCTGCGGCCGTTCCAGCCGGCGACGAGGCCTTCCAGGCTCGCAACGAGGCCGAGCTCCTCGACGTCGGGCGGCCGCAGCCGGAACAGCGCGCCGCGCAACGTCTCCATCATGCCGGTCGCGGTGCGCGCGATGCCGTCGCATTCCGACAGTAAAGCCGGGCAGTCCTGCGCCGCGGTGTGGCGGGCAGAGGAGGCCAGCGCGCGGATGGCGGCCAGCGACTGACCGAACTCATCGTGCAGCTCGCGGGCGAGATGGCGGCGCTCATCGTCCTGCAGCGCGATCAGCTTGCGGGTCAGCTCGCTGCGTTCGGCCAGTGCGGTGTCGAGGCTTTCGGCGAGATGGTTGAAGCCGTCGCGGATCGCGGACAATTCGGCGAGATCGAACGGCGGCAGCCGCGCCGTGAGATCGTTGGCCGCGATCCGGTCGAGGCCGGTGCAGATCAGGCGAGTTGGGCGCAGCGCGCGCGCCAGCGCGGCGTAGACCAGGAGGCACAATAGCGGCAGCGCGATCGCAAGCGCGATCGTCAGACGGCCGGCGTCGTGCCAGGCCTCCGCCGTCCGCACCGCCGGATCCACCGACACCACGATCTCGCCGAGCCTGGCGCCGCGCACCACCACGGGCCGTGCCGCCTCGCGGCCCGGATCGAACAGGCTGCGATAGAAGGCCGCGAAGGCCTGCGGCGGCGGGTTCTCCGGGGCCGGCGCGCCGCTGCAGAACCGCTGGAGCATCTCGCCGCTCGCACCGCGGAATGCCAGGCACAAGCCGGGTGTCATCACATAGGCCGCGACAGGGTCAAGGTTGGGAAAGTCCGAGCGCGCACCGGCCACCCATTGGATCTTGCCTTGCTGCAGCTCCAGCGACTTCGCCACGATCGCGGCGACGCCGTCGATGCGGGCATGGGCGTCGCGGTCGGCGGCGATCAGGAAATAGGCGGAGATGACGGCGAAGCAGGCCGCGGTGATGGCGGCGACGCGCAACGTCAGACGGACCTTGAGATCGAATCTCGGGCGGTTCCACATCGGGGCACCTTGCGCGAACGGTTTGTCGCCTCGGCATTAAACGGCAGAACGCCGCCCGCGGAAAGCGCCGGGCGCTACCGCAGTGCAACGTCGTGAAATTTTCCCGGGCCTCGCCGGGACGATCCCCGTTGCAAGGGCTCGGGCGGGCCGCCGAGATGTCCCGATCGCGCCAACTGCGAGGCCCGCTCATGCACGTCTCCCGCTCGATCCTTGCTGCCGTTCTCCTCTTCGTCCTGCCCTGTGCTCCTGCTGCCGCCGAGGCCGCCATTGGCGTTGCCATGGAGGATTTCAGCTATACCGACACGTCGGGCGAGCCGACCAACCAGATTGCGGCCCACGAACGGCGCCTTCAGGCGTTCATGGCCGCGCTCAGGCGGGATATCGGCGAGGGTGGGCGCTATCGGCTGGTGCCGTCCGCCCAGGACGGCGCTGCGTTCAAGGTCATCGGCGGCATCCAGAAGACGAGCACGCTGGTGCAATGGGCCAAGGTCGCGGTGATCGACGTCGGCGCCAAGAGGCTGGTGATGGACAAGCTCTACAGCTTCCGCGGCGACAATGATGAAGCCTGGGAGCGCGCCGAGATCTTCGTCTCGCGCGAGGTCATGGCTGCGCTGGCAAGCCCTGCGCCGGTCGCGCTGGCGGTGTTCGAGTTCGAGCTCGAGGATACGACCGCAGCCTCGGTGGGCGCGTCGGCTGCCTCGGACGCATCGCACCTCGCGGAGGTCACCGGCGCCGTGCGCGAGGCGCTCGGCCAATCCGGCCGTTACCGCATCGTCGATGTCGGCCGCGAGGCGGCGACGGCGGGCGGCTTGCGCGATTGCGGCGGCTGCGAGGCGGCAATGGCGAAGAAGCTCGGCGCGGATCAATCGCTGATCGGCGTGGTGCGGCGGGTCAGCCGCACCGAATACACGCTCGGCTTCCAGCTGCGCGACGCCGGCACCGGCGCGGTGCTGGCGCGCGGCGACAGCGGCCTGCGCCTCGGCGCGGATTATTCCTGGAAACGCGGCGCGGTTCGGCTGGTCAGCGACCGGCTGATCGACAGCCAGCAGGCTGCCGAAGGGATCAGAAAGTAAGCTGCACCTTCATCGAGCGCGCGCGGTCGCTGGCGAGCTCGAAAGCGGCGATCGCGTTCTCGAACGGCATGGTGGCCGTGATCAGCGGCTTGACGTCGATCAGGCCTTCGCCCATCAGGCGCACCGCCAGCTCGAACTCGGGGTCGAAGCGGAAGGTGCCGCGCAGCTGCAATTCCTTGGCGACGATGGAATTGATCGGCAGCGTCATCTCGCCGCCGAGGCCGAGCTGCACCAGCGTGGCGCCGGGCCTGAGCATGTCGAGCGCGGTCCGCAGCGCGGCCTGGTTGCCGGAGGCTTCGAACAGCGTGTCGAACACGCCCTTGCCGGCGCGCCAGGGATCGAGCGCGGTGGCATCGGCCGCGACGTTGATCGCGTGACTGGCGCCGAGCTTTCGCGCAACCGCAAGCGGCGCCTCGGCGACATCGGTCACGACGATCTCGGCGGCGCCGCCGAAGCGCGACACCAGGATCATCAGTGCGCCGATCGGGCCGCAGCCGGTGATCAGCACGCGCTTGCCGAGCAGGGGGCCGGCCTGCTTGCCGGCATGAAGGCACACTGCCAGCGGCTCGGCGACCGCAGCCTCCGCGAGCGAGAGCTTGTCCGCGATCGGTACGGCTTGCGCGGCGTCGACCGTGATGAACTCGCGGAAACCGCCTTGCACGTGGGGAAAACGCATCGCGCTGCCGAGGAAGCGCATGTCGAGGCATTGGTTGCGCATACCCTCCTGGCAATGCAGGCACTGCCCGCACGGTCTGCTCGGATTGACCGCAACGCGCGTGCCAGGCTTCACGCCGGTGACGCCGTCACCGACGGCGGCGACGACGCCCGCGATCTCATGCCCCAGCGCCATCGGCTGTTGGATGCGGACGACGCCGAAGCCGCCGTGATGGTAGTAATGCAAATCGGAGCCGCAGATGCCGCCATGGGCGATCTTGACGCGGACCTCGCCGGGGCCGGGCGCCGGATCGGGATAATTGTCGATCCGCAGGTCTTTCGGGGCGTGGATGACGACGGCGCGCATGGTTGCTTCCTTGTTCGCGGTTACATCGCGGCGATCATGCCGCCATCGACATAGATGATCTGGCCGTTGACGTAGGTGGAGGCGTCCGACGCCAGGAAGATCGCGGCGCCCACCAGCTCGTCCGGCCTGCCCCAGCGCTTCGAGGGAATGCGGCCCATCAGCCAGTTGTTGAAATCGGTGTTGTTGACCAGCGCCTCGTTCATGTCGGTCAGCATGTAGCCGGGGCCGATGGCGTTGGCCTGGATGCCGTGCTGGGCCCATTCCACCGCCATCGAGCGGGTCAGGTTCCTGATGCCGCCCTTGGCCGCGGTGTAGGGCGCGATGGTCGGGCGGGCGAGCTCGCTGCCGAGCGAGCCGATATTGATGATCTTGCCGTGCTTGCGCGGGATCATGCGCTTGGCCGCCTCGCGGCCGATCACGAAGGCGCTGGTGAGATTGGTCTCGATCACCTTGCGCCATTCGTCGGTGGTGAACTCGACCAGCGGTTTGCGATGCTGGATGCCGGCATTGTTGACGAGGATGTCGACCGCGATGCCTTGCCTGTCGAAGTCGTTGAACGCGGCGAGGATGGCGGGCTCGTCGGTGACGTTGAACGCGGCGCCTTCGGCCTGATGGCCGGCGGCACGGAATTCGGCCACGGCCTGCTCGACTCGCTTGGGGTCGACGCCGTTGATGATGATCCTGGCGCCGGCCTTGGCCATGCCCTCGGCGATGGCGCGGCCGAGACCGCGGGATGAGCCGGTCACGAGCGCGGTGCGGCCGGAGAGATCGAACAGGGAAGTGCTCATGTCGAGAGGTCCTTAGACGTTGGAGCGGCGCACGGTGAGATCGGAGCGGTCGAATACGGCGGCAGAAGGTCGACACCGAGGCCGGAACCTTCCATCGGATAGACGAAACCGTCCCTGATGTCGGGCATCGTGGTGACGAGCTCATTGTACCAGCCCTTGTAGAAGGCGCGCACCGATTCCTGGATCAGCGTGTTGGGCTGGCTGAACGACATGTGGATAGCGGCGATGAAGCCGATCGGGCCGATGCAATCGTGCGGCGCGAAGGGCCGGTGATAGGTCTCGGCCATGGCGACGATCTTGCGGCCCTCGGTGAGGCCGCCGGTCCAGCACAAATCGGCCATCACCACGTGCATGGCGTCGCGGTCGAGCATGTCCTTGTAGGGGAAGCGCGAGCCCAGCGTCTCGCTGGCGCAGACCCAGACCGGCGACTACGGACCCAGGAAGACCGGATCGATTCCGCTGCCATGGCCGAGCAGGCCGATCGCCTGAAGCTGGGCGGAGTGGAGGTCGATCTGCACGATGGCGAACAGGGTGAACAACACCAATGCGGAGATGACCAGCAGGGGGTGGGCGGTCTCGGCGCCGCTCTCGCTCGGTGCGGTGAGGCTCCGGATCGCGCGGCGCAGATAGGAGCTCAGCGGCAACGCCTTCGATTGGATCGGCATGATGAACCTTCCTTGCCGCGCGATATCCATCTGATTTGCGCGACAATGAATTCTTAGCCACGGTGTCGCCACCGGCATTGACGCACCGCAAATAGCTGCACTTCTTTTCGAGAGCTGCGTAGAGCCTGCCTTACCTGATGGCCGCCGCCAAGGCCGCAATCAACGCGGGCGGCGTCACCAGGAGGCCGAGCTTGAGGAACGGCCAGGCGCCGACCTCGATCTTTTCCCGGCGGAGCGCGACCAGCCAGAGGATGGTGGCGAGCGATCCCGTCACCGACAGGTTGGGGCCGAGGTCGACGCCGATCAGGATGGCGCTGACGACCGGCGCGGGCAAATGGTCGCTGGCGGCGACCGAGCCGGCGACGAGGCCGACTGGCAGGTTGTTGGCGATGTTGTCGGCGAGCGCGGTGGCGATGCCGACACTCCAGGCCGCCTGCGGGACCGATTGCGCCACCGCCTGGTGCAGCAATGCGCTGAGCTGCGCGATCACACCGGTCCTGATCAGCGCCTCCACCATGACGAAGAGCCCGCCGACCAGCGGCAGCACGCTCCAGGACACGCCCCGCAGCACCGGCAAGGGCGACTGCCGGCTGAGCAGCAGCACGATCGCGGCCGTCACGCCGCCGCAGATGAAGGTCGGCAGGCCCAGTTGCCTGTCCAGCGCCGACGCCGTGACCAGCACGACGCCGATCGCGATGATGCCGACGGCCGTCAGCTTGCCGCCGCGGCCGAGCTTGGGATGCGGCACGCTGCGGGCGATCGTCTCCTCCTTCAGCGCGCGGTGCTGGGTCAGGCGCAGGACCACGTAAGTGAGCAGGATCGAGGCCGCCGAGGGCAGGGCGAACAGGCGCAGCCATTCGGTCAGCGGAGGCATGCGCGCGCCAAACACGACGAGATTGGCCGGGTTGGAGATCGGCAGCACGAAGCTCGCGGCATTGGCGATGAAGGCGCAGACGAACAGATAGGGCAGCGGCTTTGCGCCGGCCGCGCGCGTCGCGGCATAGACGGCGGGCGTCAGCACGATCGCGGTGGCGTCGTTCGAGAGCAGCACCGTCACCAGCGTGCCGACGAGATAGATCAGCAGGAACAAGCGCTGCGGCGAGCCGGCCGCATATTCCACCGCGAGCGCGGCGAGATAGTCGAACAGGCCCTCGAGCCGCGCCAGCTCGGCGATCAACATCATGCCGATCAGGAAGAGGTAGACGTCGAGGCCTTTCTCGATGCCGGTGAGCGCGTCGTGCCATGGCAGCAGGCCTGATAGCACCAGCGCGCTCGCGCCGATCACGGCCCAGACCGCCTCGGGCAGGCGAAACGGGCGGATGATGACGCAAGCGGTCGCGACGACGATGATGCTCCAGGCCCAGATGGCGTCAGACGGCACGGTTCAGTTCTCGAATGAGGATGGATTCATTCGGCAGCGATAACCGATGCCGGCGCCACTGTCTTCCCCCGTGGGCGCGGATCGCCGCCGCCGCTTTGCCGCGTCTCGGGCAAGGCGAGGAGGCAGATCACGGCGCCGAGCGCTGCCACGGCGCCGAGCGTGATGAATGCTGCGCTGTAACCGGCGCCGACCACGACGAGGCCCGCCAGCGTCGTCGACAGCGCTGCGCCAACGCTCTGGGCCGTGATGACGGCGCCCTGTGCGACGTTGAAGCGGCCGGTGTTTCGCATGAGGTCGGCGACGATGACGGGAAATATTGCGCCGAAAATACCGGCGCCGACGCCATCCAGCAGCTGCACGCCGACCAGCCAGAACGGATTGTCGGACAGCGTATAGAGCGCACCGCGGATCGGCAGGATCAACAATGCGGCAAGAAAGAACCGCTTGTGCCCCCAGCGGTCGGCCCGTGCGCCGACCAGCATCGCGAACGGCACCATCACCACTTGTGCCGCAACGATGCACGCCGACATCAGGCTGGTGCCGAGGTTCTTGTCCTGGAGCGCGAGCTTTTGCCCGACCAGCGGCAGCATCGCCGCGTTGGAGAGGTGAAACAGGACGACGCAGACCGCGAAGATGAGCAGCGGGCGGCAGGTCAGGAGCACGCCAAGGCCCGAGGGTTGCTCGGGTGCGCTGTTGATAGGAGAGTGGTGCAGTCCGCGCGCCAGGTCGTGGTCGATGGCCCGTTCGGGGATCGCCAGGATGCTGACGAGGCTCGCGATCGTCATGGCGCCGAGAAGGTAGAACACGACGGTCGGTCCGAACCAGTAGGCGGAGAGGCCGGCGATGCCGGCCGCGACCGCGTTGCCGGCATGGTTGAAAGTCTCGTTGCGGCCGATGCGCCGGGTAAACGCGGCATGCCCGAAGATGCCGAGCGAGACGGCGGCGATCGCCGGCGGGAAGACCACGGCGGCGGCTTGCGCGATGCCTTGCGAGATCATCACCGGCAGGAGGCTCGGGAACAACGGCAGCGAGAGCGAGGCGAGCGTCACCAGTATAGCAGCGGCCGCCATCACCAGCCGCTTCGCCCGCGTGGCGTCGACCAGTGCGCCGGCCGGCGTCTGCGCGACGATGCCGGCCAGCGTTGCGATCGACATCACGAGGCCGATGCGAGCCTCGTTCCAATGCTGCTCGGTGAGAAGATAGACCGCGAGATAGGGGCCGAGCCCGTCGCGGACGTCGGCGAGGAAGAAATTGGCCGCGTCCAGCGCGCGGCCGGCGCGCCTCGCCTCGTCGGGATTTTCGCTGGACATCGGTTTCTCGATCGTCGTTGTGTGGATCGCGACCCGCCAAACACTCAGCTGTCGTCCCGGACAAGCGCGAGCGCAGATCCGGGATCCATAGCCACAGGATGAAGTTGGGCGAAGATTGTCGGCTACCAGCTCACGCTACAACGTCCGTCCGGGAGTATGGGTCCCGGATCGGCGCGCGCATTTTGCGCGCTTGTCCGGGACGACGGTGCGTTCTTGGTTCACATTCACCGCGCAACGGATAGCTTCTCCGTGATCGCCTTGCGCAGGATGCGCGACAGCGATTCGACCGAATACGGCTTCTGGATCAGTTCGAAACCGCGATGGGCGTTTTCGGCGAGCACGTTGCTGTAGCCGGAGGTGAGCACCACGGGCAGGCCGGGATAGCGCTCGCGGATGATGCCGGCGAGCTCGACGCCGTTCATGCCGGGCATGATGACGTCGGAGAAGACGAGGTCGACGGCGAATTCGTTCTCGCCGAGGATGGCGAGGGCCGCGTTGGCGTTGGCGACGCGGCGGACGACATAGCCGAGATCTTCCAGCAGCTCGGTCGAGAACTGGCCGACATCGTCATTGTCCTCGACCACGAGCACGCGGTAGCCGCGCCCGGTGGTGGCGGCCTCATGGGTCAGCGCCGCGGCTTCCTTCTCGGCGACGGGGCGGTGGGCCTGCGGCAGGTAGATGGTGAAGGTCGCGCCCTTGCCTTGCGTGCTCGTGACCGCGATGTCGCCCTCGGACTGCTTCGCGAAGCCGAAGGCCTGGCTGAGACCGAGGCCGGTGCCCTTGCCGACCTCCTTGGTGGTGAAGAACGGCTCGAAGATCGATTCGAGATGCTCCGGCGCGATGCCGCTGCCGGTGTCGGCGACGGAGATGGCGACGTAGTCGCCGCTGCGCGCAGACTGCGCGCGCAAGCCGGGGATGCCAGCGACCTTGCGCACGGCGATGGTGAGGCGGCCTTCGCCGTCCATGGCGTCGCGGGCGTTGATGGCGAGGTTGATCAGCGCGGTCTCGAACTGGGCGATGTCGGCGACAGTGAAGCAGTCGGCGTCGTCGATCTCCACCACGATGTCGATCCGGCCGCCGACCAGCGGCCGGACCAGTTGCGCGACGGCCTCGACCTGGGTGCCGACGTTGAAGATCTGGGGTTTCAGCGGCTGCCGGCGCGCGAATGCCAAGAGCTGCGCGGTCAGCTTGGAGGCGCGTTCCACCGTCTCGGAGATGGCATCGACATAGCGGCGGCGGCGCTCTTCCGGCAGCTCGCGGCGGCGCAGGAAATCGGTGGCCGAGCGGATGATGGTGAGGAGGTTGTTGAAGTCGTGCGCGACGCCGCCGGTGAGCTGGCCGATCGCCTCCATCTTCTGGGACTGCCGCAAGGCTTCCTCGCCGCGGCGGCGCTCGGTGATGTCGACGGCCTCGGGCACCGCGCCGGTGATCTTGCCGTGACGGTCGAGCACTGGGCGCATGCCGAAGTCGAAATCGCGCTCGCCGATGGGAAGGCGCAGGCGCATCTCGAGCCGCACCGCTTCGCCCTTGAGCACGGCGTGGAAAGCCTCGCGCACGGCGGCGCTCATGCCGTCGGTGCCGGTGAACCACGGCGTGTCCCAGAACGGCTTTCCGATCACGTCCGCAGCGCTCGCCCTGATGCCGTCGAGCGCGGTGCGGTTGGCATAGAGCAATTCGCCCTCGAGGTTGACCAGGCCCTGATATTGGTTGCTGGTGGCGAGGATGGCGCGGAGCCGGGACTCGTTGGACTCGAGCTCGGCAGTGCGCTCGGCGATGCGCTGTTCCAGCGTCTCGTTGAGTTGTCGCAGCTCGATCTCGGCCTGCTTGGCGACGGTGATGTCGTGGGCCACGCCGATGAAGCCGATATGCTTGCCGGTGGGGTCCCAGCGCGGTTGCGATTCCGAGCGCAGCCAGCGCCATTCGCCGCTGGCGTTCCTGTAACGCGCCTCCAGCACGAAGGGCTTGAGCGAGGCTTCGCCCTGGACGGATTGCTGCAGCACGTGCGGCAGGTCGTCGGGATGCAGCACCTTGCGCCAGTCGAAGTCGATGGCCTGGTCGTAGGGCAGGCCGACGAAGTCGACATAGGCCTGGTTGGCGAAGGAGCGCTTGCGGTCGAGCTTGGTCACCCAGATCGGCACCGGCGCGCTGTCGGCGATCAGGCGGAAGCGCTCCTCGCTCTCGCGCAGGGTCTCGCGGGCGAGCATCTGGTCGGTGATGTCGATATGGGCACCGACGAGGCGGAGGGCGCGGCCATCCTTGTCGCGTTCGATCTTGGCGACGACCCGGATCCAGCGGGTCTCGCCGTCATTGGGGCGGATGATGCGGTATTCCGCGGTATAATCTTCGCTGGTGCCGGCGAGTGAATCGATGAAGTGCTTGACGGCGGCGTCGCGGTCGTCGGGATGGAGACGATTGACCCAATCCTCATGCGATTCCTCGGCCGCTTCCGGCGGCAGGCCGTGGATGATCAGATACTCGGGCGATCGGCGATTCTTGAAACCCTCGCGGAAGTCGACCTCGACGCCCCCGACCTTGCCGATGCGCTGGATGCGCGCCAGCTCGGCCTCGCGCTCCTGGAGCGCGCGATAGGCGTTGTCGCGCTCGCGCGCGACGTCTTCGAGGTGTTGTCGCAGCCTTTCGGCGGCGGTGGTCTCGGGCAAGGGATCGTTCAAGGCATCGGCCGTTGTCATGCGGGAGCGCACGTGCCGGACCGATCTTCACACAGACGGCGCGAGATGGCCATTGCCGAGGGAGCGCGTCGCGGGAAAATGTGACTTGTGCGGAACGGAAAGACTACGTCATGCCAATGCCCGGTCTGGTATTTTGTTCCAGAGACTGGAACGATCAGCCGGCGGATGCGTCGTCGCGAGGCGCAACGAGCAGCTTCCATGAAGCTCTCCTTTCCAAAGAGGCTAAATCTTGAAGCTCTTTCTCTGCCAGGCCTGCGGCAATGTGCTGTATTTCGAGAATCGCGCCTGCGAACGCTGCGGCCATCGGGTCGCGTTCCTGCCGGAGCAGGAGACGATGTCGGCGATCGAGCCGGACGGCGAGGCCTGGAGGATGCTGGCCAGCAAGGGCGAGAGCCGGATGTTGTGCAGGAACGCCGAGTACGACGCCTGCAACTGGCTCACGGACGCGGGCGATACCACCGGCTATTGCCGCGCCTGCCGCCACAACGGGACGGTGCCGAACCTCTCTGATCCCGCCCAGCTCGCCGGCTGGCGCGAGCTGGAGGTGGCGAAACACCGTCTGCTCTATTCCCTGATCCGCTGGAAGCTGCCGCTCCGGACCCGGCAGGAGGACCCCGAGCATGGCCTGATCTTCAATTTCCTCGCCGACGATCCAAACAGCGGCGAGAGGATCCTGACCGGTCACGACAACGGTCTGATCACGATCGCGCTCACCGAAGCCGACACCATCGAGCGCGAGCGGCGCAGGCTCGAGATGGGCGAGCCGTACCGCACGCTGCTCGGGCATTTCCGCCATGAGGTCGGTCATTATTTCTGGGACGTGCTTGTGCAGGGCGGCGGCAAGCTCGAGGAATGTCGCGCGGTGTTCGGTGACGATTCCATCGATTACGGTCAGGCCCTGCAGCGCCATTATGCCGAAGGCCCGCCGCCGGACTGGCAGCAGACCTACGTCTCGGCCTATGCCACGATGCATCCCTGGGAAGATTTCGCCGAAACCTGGGCGCACTATGTCCACATCGTGGATGCGCTGGAGATGGCCGGCGAGTTCGGCATGGAGGTGCGCCCCAAGGTCGACCGCGACGGGGAGTTGACGGCGCGCATCCGCTTCAACCCCTACGAGGCCAGGGATGTCGAGGCGCTGGTTGGTGCGTGGCTGCCCTTCACCTTCGCCATGAACAGCGTCAACCGCGCCATGGGCCTGCGCGACCTCTATCCCTTCATCCTGTCGCCTGCGGTGGTCGGCAAGCTCGGCTTCATCCACGGCCTGGTCCGGGACGTGGCCAAGTCCGTGACCAAGTCTGTGGCCAAGTCAGCGTCCAACTCCGCGTCCAAGTCGTCCAACTCCGCGTCCGGGTCCGGGAAGGCGTAGGGTATCTGGGGGGCTCGCCAGCCCCGTTCCCAGCCGGCATCGGTCTTGCGCTGGTACGCCAGGGGGCCGGATTTTGACCGTTGCCTCCGGCCGATTTTGATGTACCACGGAAGCCACACGCCCCATCCCCCATAGGCCCCAACGGCCAGGGAAGGGTCCCGCCCAAGGTCGAGACTCAAGAAAAAGCATGTTCAAACGCATCCTGATCGCCAATCGCGGCGAAATCGCCTGCCGGGTCATCAAGACCGCTCGCCGCATGGGAATTGAGACGGTTGCGGTCTATTCCGAGGCCGACCGCGACGCCCTCCATGTCGAGATGGCGGACGAGGCCGTGCTGATCGGCCCGCCGGCGGCTGCCGAGAGCTATCTGGTGATCGAGAAGATCGTCGAGGCCTGCCGCAAGACCGGCGCGCAAGCCGTGCATCCCGGCTACGGCTTCCTGTCCGAGCGCGAGGCGTTTCCGCGCGCGCTGGAGGCGGCCGGGATCGTCTTCATCGGTCCCAACCCAGGCGCGATCGCGGCGATGGGCGACAAGATCGAATCGAAGAAGGCGGCCGCCAAGGCCAAGGTCTCGACCGTGCCGGGCTATCTCGGCGTCATCGAGGACGGCAACCATGCGGTCAAGATCGCCGACGAGATCGGCTATCCCGTGATGATCAAGGCCTCGGCCGGCGGCGGCGGTAAGGGCATGCGCATCGCGCATTCGAAGGCCGAGGTCGCCGAAGGCTTCAATCTCGCCAAGGCCGAGGCGAAGGCCTCGTTCGGCGACGACCGCGTCTTCGTTGAAAAGTTCATCGTCGATCCCCGTCACATCGAGATCCAGGTGCTGGGCGACAAGCACGGCAACGTGATCTATCTCGGCGAGCGCGAGTGCTCGATCCAGCGCCGCAACCAGAAGGTCATCGAGGAGGCGCCGTCGCCGCTGCTCGATGAGGCCACGCGCCGCAAGATGGGCGAGCAGGCCGTCGCGCTGGCCAAGGCCGTGAACTATGATTCCGCCGGCACCGTCGAGTTCGTCGCCGGGCAGGACAAGAGCTTCTATTTCCTGGAGATGAACACGCGCCTCCAGGTCGAGCATCCGGTCACCGAGCTCGTGACCGGCATCGATCTCGTCGAGCAGATGATCCGGGTTGCGAGCGGCGAGAAGCTCGCCATCGCGCAGAAGGACGTCACGCTGACGGGCTGGGCGGTGGAATCCCGCCTCTACGCCGAAGATCCGTTCCGCAACTTCCTGCCCTCGATCGGGCGGCTCGTGAAGTATCGTCCACCGGCGGAAGCAAGCCAGGACGGCATCACCATCCGCAACGACACCGGCGTGCAGGAGGGCGGCGAGATCTCGATCCACTACGATCCGATGATAGCCAAGCTCGTCACCCATGCGCCGTCGCGCGCGGCCGCGATCGAGGCGCAGTCGACCGCGCTGGATTCGTTCTATGTCGACGGCATCAGGCATAACATCCCGTTCCTGTCGGCCTTGATGCATCATCCGCGCTGGCGCGAGGGGCGGTTGTCGACCGGCTTCATCGCCGAGGAATTCCCCAAGGGGTTTGCGGTGCGCGTGCCCGAAGGCGAGGTCGCACGGCGCATCGCCGCGGTCGGCGCCGCCATCGATCACGTGCTGGGGGAGCGCAAGCGGCAGATCTCGGGCCAGATGGGCGGCCGCGTCGTGCAGCGCGAGCGGCGCCGCGCGGTCTGGCTCGACCGCCAGGAGATTCAGCTCGAGATCGCACGCGAGGGCGAGGCCATCGCGATCCGCTTCATCGATGCCAACGGCAAGGCCGGCAACGCGCATCTGCTGGCCTCGCCATGGAAGCCGGGCGATCCGGTCTGGCAGGGTACCATCGACGGCCACCTCGTCGCGGTGCAGGCGCGCCCGATTCCGAACGGTATCCGCCTCGCGCATCAGGGTGTCGAGGTGCCGGTCTATGTCTGGACCGAAGCGGAGGCGACCTCTGCGCGGCTGATGCCGGTGACGACGGCCTCCGACACCGGCAAGAAGCTGCTCTGTCCGATGCCCGGCCTCGTCGTCTCGATCGCGGTGAGCGAGGGGCAGGAGGTCAAGGCCGGCGAGACGCTGGCGGTGGTCGAAGCCATGAAGATGCAGAACGTGCTGCGCGCCGAGCAGGACGGCACGGTGAAGAAGATCCACGCCAGTGCCGGCGCGACGCTGGCGGTGGACGCGCTGATCCTGGAGTTTGCGTAAGTAAGCCCATCTCCTGTCCCGGACGCGATGCAACGCTTTAGCGTTGCTTCGCAGAGCCGGGACCCGGAACCTCGGTGTATCACGCAGCAGCATGGGCACCGGCTTTGCAGCGCATTGCTGAGGAGCGCTGCGCTGCGTCTGGGGCACGAGAGTGCCATATTTCCTTCGCTCGCAATGACGGAGTATGTTGCGGCTGTGTCGCAACAGTTGAGAGGGCACCCATGGCCTTTCGTTCCCGCCGCGAGAAACTTCGCGCCATTCTGTCGGGTGCAACTTGCGTCCATCCCGGCTCGGTCTACGACGCCATCTCGATCCGCATCGCCGAGGACCTCGGCTTTCCGCTCGGCATGTTCGGCGGTTCGGTCGCCTCGCTCGCCGTGCTCGGCGATCCCGACATCACGCTAATCACGCTCACCGAGCTTACCGAGCAGATGCGGCGGATGTCGCGCGCCGCCGTGCTGCCCGTGCTGGTCGATGCCGATCATGGCTACGGCAATGCGCTCAACGTGCGCCGTACCGTGCAGGAGCTGGAGGCGGCGGGCGCCGCTGGCCTCACCATCGAGGACACGCTGCTGCCGGCTGCCTTTGGCGAGGCGAAGACGCAGCTGATCTCGCTCGAGGAGGGCGTCGGCAAGATGAAAGCGGCGCTCGTTGGCCGCGGCGATGCCTCGCTGGTGATCATGGGCCGCACGGGAGCGGCTTCGATCACCTCGCTCGAAGACGCGATCCGACGCGCCAAGGCCTATGAAGATGCCGGCGTCGATGCGCTGTTCTTCACCGGCATCAAGTCGCGCGCCGAGCTCGAGGCGGTGAGCGCTGCGACGCGCCTGCCAATCGTGCTCGGCGGGGCGCCCGAGGACCTGAACGCGCGCGACTACCTCGCGGGTCAGCGCGTCCGCATCGCGCTCCAAGGCCATGCACCGATCGCGGCCGCGACGCAGGCCGTGTACGAGACCTTGAAGGCGCTCCGTGAAGGCGTGTCGCCGAAAAACCTCAAAGGACTCGCATCGTCGGAGCTGACGGCCCGTGTCATGCGCGAGGCCGATGTCAAGGCGCGCAGCACCGAGGTCCTCGGATTGAAGACATGAGCCGGGCGATTCTCCAGGTGATGATCCGCGGGCGCGTGCAGGGCGTCGGCTATCGGGCCTGGGTCGAGTATCAGGCGACGGCGAGCGGCCTCGAAGGCTGGGTTCGCAATCGCCGCGACGGCAGCGTGGAAGCGCTGTTCGCCGGCGCGCCCCACCACGTTGCCGACATGGTCGCACTGTGCCGCCACGGCCCGCCATCCGCGCGCGTCGACAGCGTGACGAGCGAGACGGCCGGTGCGGATGAGCTGAACCTGCGCCGGGCAGGGGAAGCGTTTTCGGTGTTGCCGACGGTGTAGGTGCTGTCTGTGCGCCGGCCGCGGAAAAGGCAAATGTCGCGCAACCAAGTTGGTCTCGTAGGGTGGGCAAAGGCGCACTTGCGCCATGCCCACCATCACTGTCGATTGCGAAAGATGCGTGGGCACGCTTCCGCCTTCGCTCTTCGAGCTACGGCGGACAAGTCGCTTTGCCCACCCTACAAGGTGTTCACCTATCGAAGGCCTCACCTCGGCAGCTTGGCGATGGCCTCGCTGAGCTCGTGGATCTCATACGGCTTGCGCAGGATCGGGAAGTCGCCACGCACGCCGGCGGCGACCTCGCTGTAGCCGGTGGCGAGCAGGATCGGCAGGCCGGGGCGAATCTGGCGGAGATGATAGGCGAGGGTGAGGCCGTCCATCTTGCCGGGCATGACGATGTCCGAGAACACGAAGTCGACGCCGTTGGTCTCGATCTCGCGCAAGGCCGCTTCGGCGTCGGCGACCCGGCGGACCTGGTAGCCGAGCTGCTCCAGCAGGCCAATGCTGACGAGGGCGACGTCTGGATTGTCCTCCACCAGCAACACCGTGCCGCTGCCCCGGAACGCCGGCTCCCCCTGCTTGTCCTGCGATGGCGCGTCTTCTCCGCGCGGCAACAGCACGGTGAAGGTGGTGCCCTTGCCGAGTTCGCTTGCGACCTTCACGGTGCCGCCGGCCTGATGCGCGAAGCCGTGCACCTGGGATAGGCCGAGGCCCGTGCCCTTTCCGATCGGCTTGGTCGTGAAGAACGGCTCGAAGATCTTGTCGAGCACGTCGGAAGGGATGCCGAGCCCGGTATCGGTGACGTCGATCGCGACGAAATCGCCGGCGAAGGACGTTTCGTCGAGCACGACATTGCGCGCGCCGATGGTCACCGTGCCGCCGTCGGGCATGGCGTCGCGGGCGTTGATGACGAGATTGAGCAGCGCGGTCTCGAGTTCGGAGGCGTCGGTCTTGATCGGCCAGACGTCGCGGTCGATGTCGAGTGCCAGCCGGACCGAGCTGCCGACGCCGGCATCGAGCACCTCGCGGATCGCGGCGATGCGTTCGGCGAAATCGATCGCCTGCGGGTTCACGCTCTGCCGCCGCGCGAAGGTGAGCAACTGGTTGGTCAGCGCCGCGCCGCGCCTGGTGGCGGTCTCGATCGCCGAGATCGCACGCTGGAGCTTGGCCGCGTCATCGGCGCCTCGCTTCAGCATGTGGAGGCTGCCGCTGATGATCATCAGGAGGTTGTTGAAGTCGTGGGCGACCCCGCCGGTGAGTTGGCCGAGCGCGTCGAACTTCTGGGACTCGGCGAGCTGCTTGTGCATCGTCTCGAGCTTGATCTGGGCATTGCGCCGTTCGGTGATGTCGCGCGTGATCTTGGCGAATCCGACCAGTTCGCCGTCCTCGTAGATCGGATCGATCACGACGCTGGCCCAGAAGAACGTGCCGTCCTTGCGGACGCGCCAGCCTTCCTCCTCGTAGCGGCCCTTTTCCCTGGCGATACCGAGCGCACGGGCCGGCTTGCCGTTGGCGCGGTCGGTCTCGGTGTAGAAGCGGGAGAAATGCTGGCCGAGGATCTCTTCGGGCGAATAGCCCTTGATGCGCTCGCCGCCGATGTTCCAGCTGGTGATGATCCCCTTGGGATCGAGCATATAGAGGGCGTAGTCCGCAACTCCCTCAACCAACAGCCGGAAACTGCGTTCGCTCTCGAACAAGTCTCTCTGTTGACTGAACTTTTCGACCATTCCCGGACCCCGCCTCGACGGGGGCAAACGCCGCAAGCGGCGAATGGTTCCCTCCAGATATGACATTTTTAGGCAGGTGTCCCGTAAAGGGTCGCCAGAGCGCCCCTATCGTCAGGCCGCCGCGCTCCGGAACGTCGCCGCGACCGTACGCAACGCAGCAAGCTTGGCGGGATCGCTGACCTTCGAATGCAGCATCACCTTCGAGCTGCCGAGCTTGGGCAGTCTGTGAGCAGAGCCGATGTCGACCAGGCCGGCAGGCGCGATCCGCCGCGCCAGCGGTGCGATGGCAAGGCCTGCGAGCGTGGCTGCGACCACCGCGGTGACACCGCCGCCGACAAAGCGCTCGCGCCAGGCGATGCCGGCCTTGTCGAGCGCGCGCACGGCGAGGGCGCGGACGCCGCAGGGCGGGGCGAGCGTTGCCAGCGGCAGCGGCTCGCCCTTCGGCACGGTGAAGCGTCGTGCGGCGAACCAGCCGAACTCGTCCTCGGTCAGCGTCTCGCCGCCGCGGCGGCTGCCTTCCTGGCGGACGATTACCGCATCGAGCTCGCCTGCATCGTAAGCATCCTGCATCTCGCGCGAGAAGCCGATGGTGACGGCGAGGGTGAGATTTGCTGACATTGCGTGCAGCCGTTCGAGCAGCGGCACTAGCTCCGGCCCCGCCGCATGATCGGAGATGCCGAGCGAGAGCGATTGCGCGGCCTGTGCCTGATCCGAGAGCGCGCGGTCATGTGCCGCGATCAGCACACGGGCACGTTCGAGGAAGCTGGCGCCGTCGGCGGTGAGCCGGACCGCGCGCGGCGAGCGCTCGACGAGTCGTCTTCCCAGCAGCGTCTCCAGCCGTTGCAGCTTCAGGCTGACCGCCGCTTGTGTCGTGCCGAGCGCTTCGGCGGTACGCGTGAAGCTCCGGAGGTCGGCGACCAGCAGGAAGGCCTGGACGGTGGCGATGTCGAGCGTCGGCGTCATTATGAAATCTTATCATTGATATCAACAGAGATAAGATACCAAAATGACGAGCGGGGGTCTAGCTTCTCGTCAACGCCACCTGACCGGCGCAGCATCTCGAGGAGAGCCACATTGCCCCTGATCACCGTGTCCTACACCACCTCCCGCCAGTCGCCGTCCCTGAAGGCCGACATCGCCAACGCGGTGTCCGAGCTCACCGCCGAGATCCTGCACAAGGATCCCAAGGTGACCGCCATCATCGTCAAGGCGGTGGACGCCGATGACTGGTTCGCCGGCGGCAAGTCGCTGGCCGAGCAGAAGCTTGCAAGCTACTGGCTCGACATCCACGTCAGCGAAGGCACCAACACCAAGGACGAAAAGGCGGCCTATCTCGCCGCCATGTTCAAACGCATGGCCGAGATCTTGGGTCCGCTGCATCCCGAGACCTATCTGCATGTCGATGAGGTCAAGGGCGACGCCTACGGCTTTGGCGGCCTCACTCAAGAGCGGCGCTACATCGCCGGCAAGCTGGAGGTCGCGCCGAGGGGAGCATAAGGCGGAGGCCGCGGGCGAGGTATCTCACCCGCGGTCTCATCGTCAGCTCGCGGCGCGGAACTGAACTTCGGAATTGTTCAGGAAACAGGTCTTGTCGAACAACTTCAGGTCCAGCGGGTTCGGCAGCCTGACGTCGCTGAGATCGGGACAGGGCTTGGCCGAGGGATCATAGGACCGATCGATCTGCGAGATGAAGACGACGATCAGCCCCTTGTCGCGCGCGAAGGATTTCAGCGCGCGCACCTGAACATTGAGGTCGGGATTTTCGCGTCTCTGGTCGAGCACTTGCAGATAGTCGATCACCACGAAGGTGCCGCGGGGCGCCGCGGCCATTTGCTTCACGACGTAATCGGCGCTGATGGCGTCGGAGCAATCGACCTCGAACAGCTTGTCGAATTGCGCGGGCTCCACGCCGATCGCACGCAAGCGATCCAAAACATTCTTCTCGGTATATTCGAGCGAGAAGAACGCCGATCGCTGGCCGGACCGCATGGCCTCCACCGCAAGTTCGAGGCTCATCAGCGTCTTGCCCTGACCGGGCCGCGCGCCGACGAGCACCAGATCGCCCGGCCGGAACTGCGGGAACAACCTGCTGGCGGGCGTCAGCGCGGCGGCTTTCGCTGCGAGCAGGCTCCAGGCGGAAAACCCTTCCGTCCTGGCGATGCGGTCCAGCGCGTCGTGCAGCGGAATGCCTTTCTCCCGGGACAGGCGCTTGGCTCGTCGCTTCAGATGATAGATCGGCGCAGAGAGTCTCATTCGTCAAAACCTCCCATTGCGAGCAGAAAGCGCAATCCCTCCTTATGCCTGGCGCTCGAACAGTCGGTCCGATGATCTCATCGCCCGGCATGAGGTCTGCTTTCCCGGCGGAGGGGGGAGGCGTGGGCGTCGCCGGGCCTGTACATAGCCGATTCCGAGAAAGAGGAGAACGCGGGCCACTGCGGCTCCAGCGGGAAAGCGTCAGGCGGCCGCTTCCGGCAGCAGCGCTCGGGTCGGTCCGAACAGCTGTTCGAACGCCTGGCGCAGCGCGATGTCGACGTCGGCCATGGTCACGAGCTGGCCGAGATCGACCAGCGAGGTGACGCCGTAGCGGGGATCGACGACGCCACACGGCACGATGCCGGCGAAATGCGAGAGCTCCGGCTCGACGTTGATCGCGATGCCGTGGAACGAGACCCAGCGCTTCAACCGCACGCCGATCGCCGCGATCTTGTCCTCGTAACCTTCGCCCTTGTCGGGCCGCTTGACCCAGACGCCGACCCGGTCCTCACGCCGCTCGCCGCGGACGTTGAAGGCGGCGAGCGTGCGCAGGATCAGCTCCTCCAGGCTCGCGACATAGGCCCGGGCGTCCGGCCGGCGCCGCTTGAGGTCGAGCATGACGTAGGCCACCCGCTGGCCGGGCCCGTGATAGGTGAGCTGGCCGCCGCGTCCGGTGGCGAAGACCGGGAAGCGGGGATCGCGCAGATCGGTGTCCTTGCCCGAGGTGCCGGAGGTGTAGAGCGGGGGGTGCTCGAGCAGCCAGACCAGCTCTGCGGCTTCGCCCGCCGCGATGGCCGCGACCCGGGCTTCCATCGCGGCCACCGCCTCCGGATAGGGCACCGGCGCGTCCGAGATTCGCCATTCGACGGGCTCGCCGCCGGCGGCGGAAAACGACGTCAAATCGAGCTGTTCGCGGGGGTTTTGAGGCGAATTAACCATTGGCTAACCATAACGTGGTGATGATCGCAGGTGCAAATACCAAGTCCCAAGTTGCGGCGGTCCTGACAGTGCCCACCCTCGATAAAGTCACCGTGGATCTCATGGTCGTCCTCGGGACGACCACGATGCCGATCCATCAGGTATTACGTCTTTCCCGCGGCGCCATCATCGAGCTGGACGCAACCGAGGCCGACGAGGTCAAGGTTTTGGCCAACAACCTGCCGGTCGCCTCCGGCGTCGTGCTGGTGGACCGCAACCGAATCGCGGTCGAGGTCAAGCAGATGCTGCCGCGCTCACCGGGTACGCGGTAGCGACCCGGGCACCCAGTAGCGGCCTGGGCACGCGGTAGCGGCCCGGGCACCGGGGATTGGGCCGATTTGGAGCGGGGCCTGAACTTTCCTGCAAAGCTTGTGGAATTCAGGGCCTTTGCAGGCTTGTACCCCCCTGATGGATTTGTTAGATCGGCGCCGTTGATCCGGCTGGCCTTCAAGCCTCAAGCCGGCATCCCCAAAGCGCTCGTGGCGGAACTGGTAGACGCGCTGCCTTGAGGTGGCAGTGAGTAAAATCGTGGGGGTTCGAGTCCCTCCGAGCGCACCAAGTCTCGTAGCTCATTGATTTTAATGTGTTTCTTTTGGTCTCACCTTCGGATGGTAAGACTAGGCAATGTCTCGTAAGTCATCAAATTTGTTCTCGCGACTCGGCACGCATTGCGTGCTCTCCTAAGCGCGCCATGTATCGCCATCTAATTGGATTTCCTGAATGGAAGAGTCGTCCCGTCGCCTGACGATCAACGATCTCGGGATCGCCGACGTGCCCCTGCAACTGGCGTGAAAGCCAAGGGTTATTTTCAAAGTAACGCCACGCTCTGTAACCTTCGTGAAGCGTAGGCCGATGATCACAGCATAGCCGCGCCCGTGACTACGCCTATCTCGGCCGTCAGGCTGCCTTCTGTAACTTGATCCCAGGGCGCAGCCCGGCGCGCTGCGCCAGCCGAACCAGCATGCTTAGGCTGAACCGGTTGATCTTGCCGTTCTTGATCTCCGATACCCGAGCCTGAGTAACGCCGAGTTGTTCGGCCGCCTCGGTCTGCGTCAATCCGGACTTGTTGAGCCATTTGTTGATGCCGGAAAGCAACTTGGCGCGCATTTCAAGCTCTGCTGCTTCTTCCTCGGGGAAGAGGTCGTGGAAAACTGATCTTGCCATTATCGTCACCTGATCCGTCTGAGCCGCGCTTTGGCGAGGTCGATTTCCCGTTTGGCAGTTGCCTGTGTCTTCTTCTGGAACGCATGCAGTACGTGAACAACGTCGCCGATCGTAGTCAGGTAGATGATCCGGTAAGCGCCTGACGCCTGACGTATCCTGATCTCGCGAACGCCGGGTCCGACCGACGGCATGGGTTTCCAATCGGAAGGGTTTTCCCCGATCTGAACCTGAAACAATTGATAGCCAGCTTCGCGTCGCGCGTCGTTCGGAAAGGCTTCGACATCGGATCGGCTGTTGCCGTGCCATCTCACTTCCTTCATCATCCGACTATGCCAATTCTGGCATAGTCGGTCAATGCGGCGTTGCGTCGGGCGCTGGCCTTGGAAGATGGCCGAGGGTGTGCGTGGCTGCTCGCGGAAGGGCACTTTTGGGCATGATAAGTACCCTAGAAATGAAGGCCGGCAGCTTCTCCTCAGCGCGTTCCGCTACGATCGCCGGATGCGCAAGAGCTGATCAAAACCGCGCAGCGATCGTCCCCAGTTGCCGATATGCCGCCTCGCGCGCGACGCGGATTGGCTCCGCCGGCCCCGTCGTCGGTCCGATCGGCACGAAGCGCACGTCGCTGACGCCGATGAAGCGAAGCGCTTCGCGCAAATAGGGCGTTGCCATGTCGATGCGGCCGCGATTCATGCCGGTGGCAAAATCGCTGCCCGAAGCGAGGATGACGATGGTTGGCCGGTCCTTGAGCAGCGGAAGATAGCCCTGCGCTGGGTCGAACCGGAACGTCAGGCCGGGCTGGATGACGATGTCGAACCATTGCTTCAGCTTGTAGGGGATGCCGAAATTCCACATCGGCGTCGAGATCAGCACGCGATCGGCCAGCGAGAAGCGCAACGCGATCCGCTCCGCCTCGGAAAAGCTGTGGCGCTGTGCGTCGTCGAACGGCTGCGCCTTCATGCGCGCATACTTGGCCTCGACGATGGGACCGATGAATTCCGGCAGCCGCTCGCGCCAGAGGTCCATCACGTCGATGTCCCAGTCCGGCCGCGATTGGCGAAACCCGTCAAGGAAGACGCGCGCGCCGGCGCTCGACTCGGAGTCGGGGCGGGGCGAGCAGGACAGATGCAGGAGCTGCGCCACGTTTCATCCCAACGCCCGGATGACGACGTCCGCACGGGTGACGATCGCGACGTTCTGCATGGCGAAGTTGATCGAGGCGTTATGCCAGTCGGCATTCATGGTCGAGCAGCAATCCTCCGGGACGATCATGAAGTAGCCCTTGTCGGCGCCGGTGCGGGCGGTGTGCTCGACCGACATGTTGGTCCAGGCGCCGGTGTTGATGATCATGTCGCGGCCGGTCGCCTTCAGGATCGTCTCCAGCCGCGTGCCCTCCCAGGCGCTCATCCGCATCTTCTCGACGACGAAATCGCCGGGCCGTGGCTCGAGACCCGAAACCGGCGCCGCGCCCCAGCTGCCGCGCACCATCGCCTTGCTGTCGACCAGGCCTTCGAACAAAGGGGCGTTCAGCGTCACCCCGGGCGCGCCGGGCTCGACGACGAACCAGACATGGATGATAACGATTCCGCGGGCCCGCGCGGCCTCGGCAAGACGGCGAACGTTCTCGACGACGTGCTGCTGCCGCGCATGCTCCGGCGCTCCGGAGTCTGCGAACGCGCCGCCGGCCATGATGACGTCATTCTGGAGGTCCTGGATGATCATGGCACAGCGCTGCGGATCGAGATGCATCTCGCCGTCGGCAAGGATGGGGGCGGCGGGTGCGGACCCGGCAGCCGCGGGGCTGCTGCCAGGTCGGCCGCTGCCAGGTCTGGCGTTCATATAGGGCTCATGGCGCGGGCCGACCTTGGTCGGGATAGCGTAGACCGAGTGTGTCGAGGTCAGATACAGCGTGCGGAAATCCGGACCGCCCCAGGCAAGGTTGGCGACGAGCTCGGGAAGGCGGAGCTTGCCGAGCAATTCGCCGCGCGGTGAATAGACCCAGACGCCGCCCGGCGCGGTGACCCAGACATTGCCGTGCTGGTCGCACTTCATGCCGTCGGGCAGTCCGGGCTCGAGCTCCGAGCGGATGCCGCTGGCGAACACGCGCGCATTGGACAGCGAGCCGTCGCCAGCGACCTCGAACACGCGGATCAGCGCCTGGACGGTGTCGTTGACATAGAGCAGCTTCTCGTCCGGCGAGAAGCACAATCCGTTCGGCTGGTCGAACAGGGTACGGTCCACCACGAGCTTCGGCTCGCCGCCGGGCACCACGCGATAGACGCCCTGGAAGCCGAGTTGCCGCGGTCGTTCGACGCCATAGACCGGCATGCGGCCGTACCAGGGGTCCGAGAAATAGATCGCGCCCGAGGAGTGCACGCAGACGTCGTTCGGGCTGTTCAGCTCCTGACCCTGGAAGTGCGAGGCGAGCACCTCGCGCCGGCCGTCCGGCCGCTCGCGGATCAGCTGCGAGGTCGCGTGCTCGCAGACGATCAGGTTCAGCTCGGCATCATAGGTCATGCCGTTGCATTTGTTCGACGGGCGCTTGACCTCGGCGACGCCGCGGCGCGGGTCCCAGCGCCGCCGCACGTCGGCAGGCATGTCCGAGAACAGCAGATAGTGATCGATCGGATGCCAGACCGGCCCCTCCGTGAAGTCGAAGCCGGTGCCGACCTGCGCGACCGGCGCGTAGGGATCGATCAGGGTCTCGAACTCGCTTCGCAAGGTGACGTGGGTCATCGCTCGATCCTCAGGTCACGTCACGCCGGAAACCAGTTGCGCGCCGGCAGCGATTGCACGACCGGTCCAGGGACCTGATCGTGCAGGCGCCCGACCACGTTGCCGCCTTCGATCTTGGCCGGACGGTCGTGCACGGGCAGCAAGTAGCGCGAATTGCTGAGCAGCTTCTTGATCGAGGCCTTTTCCGCGCGCTTGCTGGTGCCGTGGTTGCCAGTGGTGCGCGGCTCCCAGTCGTGGATCTCGTTGAAGGGCGTGACGATCTGGTCGTTGAAGTCGTAGATCACATCGCCGCAGATGGTCGCGATGCCATCGGCGGTCTCGACGATGACGTTCATCGATCCCTCGGTGTGCGCGTTGGCAGCGTCGCAATAGACGCCGGGCATCAGCTCGATCGGGCCGGTGATCTCGAGGTCGAGGAAACGCAGCGCGCTCTTGGTGTGCAGCCGGTCGATCAGGTGCTTGATGTCGGGCGCCGGGTATTGCGGATGCATCAGGCCGGAGACGGAATATTCCAGCTCCTTGCGGTTGAGGACCACCGTCGTGTTCATCGGAAACAGATCGTCCTTGCCGGCATGGTCGATGTGCAGATGGGTGTGGCAGACGAAGCGGACGTCGCCCATACGCACGCCGTGGCGCGCCAGCTGGTTCTCGATCATGTTCTCGTGGTACTGGAGGCCGCGCATGCCGAGCGTCTCCATGATCTGGTTGGAGCGATAGCCAGTGTCGACCACGACCGGGTATTTCCCGCCGAGGATCAGGAAGCCGAGGGTGAGGACGCGGCGGGTGCGGCCGCAGTCGCGGCCGAGAACCAGAAAGCTCGATTCCAGTTCGATATCGCCATAATCCAGGATCTTGATCTCCAGCGCCATTCGTTGCTCTCCCTGTCCCTTGCTGTCAAAGCCGGTAGACGCGCATTGCCGTCGTCTTGAAGATTGCGTCCTTCTGCTCGGTGCTCAGCGGCGCAGCGGCTGCGCAAAATGCATCGACGAGCTCGCGATAGCTGGTCCACAATTTCTCGATCGGAAAATTGGAGCCGAACAGGCAGCGTTCGGCGCCGAAGATCGCGACCGTGTCGGTGACGACGGCCGCAACATGCGCGGGGTCGTTGCGATGGATGAAGGTGCCGAGGCCCGACAGCTTCGCGACCACGTTCGGACAGGCTGCCAGCCGCGCAATGCCGGCGCGCCAGGCCGCGCGGCCGGCGGGCGAGAGGTCTTCGAGCATGCCGGCATGCTGTAGGATGAAGGTCACGGCAGGGCAGGCTTGCGCGAGCGCGGCGGCCTGCGGCATTTGCGGCGTGAATACCTGCAGATCGAAGCTCCAGCCATAGTCGGCAAGGTGCGCAATGTTGCGCTGGATCATCGGATCGGCACAGAGATCGGCGTGGGCTGCAAAGCGGTAGAGCGGGTTCTCGTGCCAGTGCAGCTGCATGCGCACGCCGCGCACCAGGGGATAGCGCTTCAGGCGGTCGAGCTGAGGTCGCACGTCGTCCACGGCGAAATTGGCGTAGGCGACGATGGCATGGGGCCAGCCATGCGCGTCGGCGGTTTGCTGGACCCAGGCGGCTTCGTCCTCGAAACGGTCGTTGGCCCAGTTGGTCTGGACGTAGACCGAGCGGGTGACGCCGGTGCCTTTGAGGTCGTCGAGATATTCCTGGATCGGATAATCGCGCCGGATCGGCTCGTAGGGTCCGAAGATGCGAGGCTGCATCGGGCCGACCAGCCAGGGCAGGTCGGCCTGCCGCCAGATGTGGTGATGCCCGTCGATCTTATCGGTCACGCCGCTCTCCTTCGTCCCAGCGCCAGAATGTGCGCGACGATCGACGCGCTCGAGCCGCCGTCGACGAGGTCGTCGACGAAGCGCTCGATGGCCATGAGCGCCTCGGTTTGGGGGCGGAAGGCGGGGCCTGTCGCCAGCGGCGTCAGCCAGCTCACCCGCCAGGCCCGCCGTGACAGCTTTGCGACCGCATCGCGCAGCGCATCGGGTTCGCCGCGCTCCAGCCCGTCCGAGATGATCACGACAGCGGCGCCGCGGGCATAGCCGCCGAAGCGGGGCACGGCGAGAAAGGCCTGGAGCGCGTCGCCGATGCGGGTGCCGCCGTCCCAATCGCTGACCAGATGCGCGGCCGCGTTCAGTGCCTGCTCGCGGCGCTTCAGCCGCAGCGGGCGAGTGATGCGGGTGAGCCGCGTGCCGAAGGTGAACACCTCGACATTGGGCGCGGCCTGCACCAGCGCATGCGCGAGCTTCATGTTTTCCTCGGTGCGGCTCTTCATCGAGCCGGAGACGTCGATCAGCAGCAGCATCTTGCGCGGGCGCTGACGCCGCTTCATGTGGCCGAGCCGCAGGATCTCGCCGTCGCTGCGAACGCTGTCACGCAAGGTGCGGCGGAGATCGGCGAACGGACCGCGGCGGGTCCGCATGCGACGGTGACCGCGCCGCCGCGGCAGGCGTCGTGGCGCCTCGCGTGTCAGGCGGCGCAGCGCGTCGGTCGTGGAGAGTTGCGCGAAGCGGCGTTCGACCAGCGCCTCGGTCCGTGCGGCAGTCAGGCCGGATTCGTTGGCGTCATCGGACAGCAATGGTTCCTCGTCGCCGCGGCCTTCTTCCTGAAGCCGGACGGTCTCGTCGTCTTCGCCGTCGTCGGCGCGCTCGATCGCCTCGCTGCCGCGGAAGTGCAGATCGAACAGCCGGTCGAAAGTGGCGCGGCGCTCGGGCGGCGGGGCAAGGGTGGCGAGCGCCGCCTGCCTGATATCCTCGAGGTCGCGCGGGCCGAGCAGCTCGATCGCGGTGAGGAACGCGGTGGTCTGCTCGGGCGCGACCGCAAAGCTGTTGGCGCGCAGTAGCGCAACGAACGAGACGAAGACGCGGGCGGCGCGCGGGAGCTGCAGCTCTGGGTTCATGCGGTCGCCTCCGCGAGCATGGCGTCGAGCCGGGGCGAGATGAAGTGCACATCCTCCTCGTCCTTCAATGCGACGCCGATCGACCGCTTGAAGGCCTCGGGCCAGCGCGCGCCGCCCTTGTTGAGGAGCGTCGCTGCTTCGGCCCAATCGACGGCCTCGGCGATGCCGGGCGCCTTGCTCAGGGGCTCGCGCCGCAATCTTTCCACGGCGGCGACGACGGCGCGGGCCGTGGCCTCGGCGACGCTGGAGGCGCGCATCATGATGATCCGTGCCTCGCGCTCCGCGGTCGGATAGTCGATCCAATGATAGACGCAGCGGCGGCGCAGGGCTTCGTGCAGATCGCGCGTCCGGTTCGAGGTCAGCACGACGACAGGCCGCTCGGCGGCGCGCACGGTGCCGCGCTCGGGAATCGAGATTTGGAAGTCCGAGAGGAACTCGAGCAGGAACGCCTCGAACTCCTGATCGGCGCGGTCGATTTCGTCGATCAGGAGCACGGTCGAATCGGGTGCGCGCAGCGCCGCCAGCATGGGACGCTCGATCAGGAAGGCCTCGCCATAGATATCGATGCTCTCGTCCCCGGCCTGGCGGATCGCCAGCATCTGGCGCGGATAATTCCACTCATAGAGCGCGGCGGACGCGTCGATGCCCTCGTAGCATTGCAGGCGGATGAGGCGGCGGCCGAGCACGGCGGCGATCGCTTTTGCGGCTTCGGTCTTGCCGACGCCCGGCGCGCCCTCCAGCAGCAGCGGCTTGCCGAGTGCGAGGCCGAGATAGGCAGCTGTCGCCAGCCCCTCGTCGGCGAGGTAATAGGCCGCACGCAGCGCCTTCTCCAGCGCCTCCGGGCTGTCGATGCCGACGATGTTGCTACGGACCGCCACGGCCGATCCTCTAACGCCGAGCCTGCGGACGCGCGCCGCCCTGGGCCTTGATCGCGCGCAGCACCTTTTCGGGCGTGATCGGCAGGTCGTCGATGCGGACGCCGACGGCGTTGAAGATCGCATTCGCAACGGCCGGGAGCACCGGATTGGCGCACATCTCACCGGGTCCCTTGGCTCCGAAGGGACCATCGGGCGCCGGCCGCTCCAGCACCGCGATATCGTGCGGGCAGATGTCGCCGGGGCCGGGCATCAGATATTCGACGAAGTCGCGGGGCCCATGGACGGGATCGGGATAATAGGGCTCCGGGGTCTCGTAGAGCGCGTGGCTGACGCCCATCCAGGCGCCGCCGACCAGCTGCTGCTCGACCAGGCGCGGGTTGAGCGCGCGGCCGAGCTCATAGGCGGAATCCATCCGCACCATCGCGACTTCGCCGGTCTCGTCATCGACCTCGACTTCCGCGACCAGACAGGCATGGGCGTAACAGGTCGCCGGTGACATCTCGCCGGTCTCCGGATCGACATCGGAGAGCGGGACCAGGAAGATGCCGCGGCCGGAGATGGTCTTGCCCTGCTTGAACTGCGCGGCAATCGCGACGTCCTTGGTCGAGATCGAGCGGTGCGGCGCGCCCTTGACGTGGATGTTGCCGCGCCCGTCGGTGTCGAGATCGGCGGCGTTGACCTCCAGTTCCTCGGCGGCGGCTTCCATCATCACCCCGCGCGCCTCGCGGGCGGCGGCCATCACCGCATTGCCGACGCGATGGGTGCCGCGCGAGGCGAACGAGCCCATGCAGTGCGGGCCGGTGTCGGAATCGGCGGTGTCGACGTAGACGTCCTCGACGGGAACGCCGAGCGTTTCCGCGCAGATCTGCCGCGTCACCGACTTCATGCCCTGACCGAGATCGATCGACGACAACGCGACCGTGAACTTGCCGCTGGGATTGGAGTGGACCAGGGCCTGGCTCGGATCGCCGCCGAGGTTCATGCCGATGGGATAGTTGATCGACGCCATGCCGCGTCCGCGATGCCGGGTCATGTCAGCGTCTCCTGGTCCCGAACACGGATGAGAACCGCGTCGCGCCGTGCGACGGCGCGGCCGGGCGCGGCGGGGAAGGCGGCGGCGCCGGCGGCGGTGGATCGCGCGGCGGCTCCCGTGTCGCGGTCACCGGCGCGCGGTCATAGCTGGTGCGCTGCTGCACCGGTGTCGGCCTCGCGCGCGAAGAATCGGTCGGTGTCGGCGGGATCGCGGCGCGGCTGCCGCCGCCGTCCTTGCGCGAGGAGGCGCGCTTGAACTCGTCGCGGATCGGCCATTTGGCCTTTTCGGCGGCGACCTGGACGCATTCGATGAGAGCCGTGTTCTTCGCCTCACGCCGGTGTGCCTTCATGTCGCCGTCGCGATAGGCGTTGAGAATGCGAAACTCCATCGGGTCCATGCCGACGAGATTTGCGAGCTTGTCCATCTGGCACTCGATGGCAAAATCCATCGCAGTGACGCCGAAGCCGCGCATGGCGGTCGCCGGCGTGCGGTTGGTGAAGACGCAATAGACGTCGCCATAGACGTTGGGGATGGTGTAGGGGCCCGGCAGATGCGCGGCGCATTTTACGGCGGCGTAGCTGGACAGCCTGGTATAGGCGCCGCTGTCGAAATAGGCCCGGATCTTGCGCGCGACGATGCGGCCGTCGCGCATGACGCCGTCCTTGATGTAGATCCGCTCGGCGCCGCGTGGCGGGCCGTACTGCATCTCCTCCTCGCGCCCGAACACGTAGCGCACCGGTCGCCCGGTCAGCATTGCGCCGAGAATGGCGAGCGGCTCGGTCAGGGTGTCCACCTTGCCGCCAAAGCCGCCGCCGACCGTGCCGCCGATGAAGTGGAAGGTGTTGGAGGGCACGTCCAGGATCTTGGCGCAGGTGTCGACCGAGAAGAACAGCGCCTGGGTCGAGGTGTAGACGACGAAGCGGCCGTTGGTATCAGGCGCGGCGATGGCGCCGTTGGTCTCGGTCGGCGCGTGCTCGATCGGCGACATCTGGTAGCGCTGTTCGAGCACGTGGTCGGCGGTCGCGAGCGCCGCGTCGGCGTCGCCGAAGCGCAGGCGCTGGTGGTCGTAAGCGTCGTGATAGATGAACGCGTTCTTCGGATAGGTCTCGTTGACCACGGGCGCGCCGGGCTTCAGCGCGTCCTCGACGTCGAACACGGCCGGCAGCGGCTCGTAGTCGACCTTGACCTTGGCGATGGCCTCGAACGCCTCCCGTTCGCTGTCGGCGATGATGGCGAGGATCGGCTCGCCCTTGTAGCGGACCTTGTCGACCGCGAGCGAGGGCTCGTCGTCCTTGCCGAAGTTGATCAGGCTGAGAAGCGTGTTGAGGTTGACTGGAACGTCGGCGCCACGAATGATCCGGCGGACGCCGGGCGAGCGTTCCGCGTCCGTGGTATCGATGCGGCGCAGCCGCGCATGGGCCTGTGTCGAGCGCAGGACCTTCAGGTGCAGCATGCCTTGCAGCTTATGGTCGTCAAAATAGCTGGAGGTGCCTGTGACGTGCCCGAGCATGTCCTGGCGCTGGGTGCCCTTGCCGATTTCCTTGAGGTTGTCGTCGCGCTCGTCGGCGAAGATGTCCTTGCGCAGTTCCAGCATGGCGCGGCGTCCTTAGGCGCTGACCCGGCCGCCTGCGGCGGCGAGAATGGCATTGATGATCGGCTCATAGCCGGTGCAACGACAGATGTTGCCGGAGATGGCCTCGATGACCTCGTCGCGGCTCGGCGAGGGATTGCGGTCGAGCAGGGCTTTTGCGGCCATCAGCATGCCGGGCGTGCAATAACCGCACTGGGCGGCGAAATTGTCGGCAAACGCACGCTGGAGCGGATGCAGGTTCGGGCCCTGCTTCATGCCGTCGAGCGTTTCGATCGATCGGCCGGCGACCGTCTCGGCGAGCGTCAGGCAGGACAGGTGCAGCTCGCCGTCGACCAGCACGCTGCACGCCCCGCAGCCGCCCTGGCCGCAGCCGAATTTCGGCGTCATGTCGCCGATCAGCTCGCGCAGCGCGACCAGCAGATTGGTGCCGCCATCGACGAAGATCGCGACGTCGCGGCCGTTGTGACGAAATTGCAGCGGGATCTTTGCCATGGTGATCTATTCCTGGCCTGACAGCAGGCGGCGCAGGTGGACGCCGACGATCTCGCGGCGATACCAGGCGCTGCCGAGCGCGTTGTCGGATGGCGACGTTGCTTCGGTCGCTGCGGATGCAGCCGCTGCGATCGTAGGGGCATCCAGCGAGCGGCCCTCCAGCGCCCGCTCGGCGGCACGGGCGCGGATCTGGGTCGGCGCCATCGATCCCAGTGCGATGCGAGCGCCCGCGATCCGGCCGCCGCTGATCGGCAGATGCGCGGCCAGCGTGATGACCGAGCCGCCCTTGGGTTTGATCCGCGCGATCTTGCGATAGCGGAACGCTTCGGTGCCGGCCGGACGGGTGCAGGACACCGACAGCACGAGCGTGCCGGCCTGGCGGTCGCGCGCCTGCAGGAACTCCTCGATCGGAATGTCGCGCGCGCCAAAACCGCCTTGCACGGCCACGGTGGCATCGAGCGCCAGCAGCGCGACGGTGAAATCGCCGTAAGGGTTCGGCGCAAAGAGGTTGCCGCCGACGGTACCCATGTTGCGCACGGCCGGCCCGCCGATCGAGCGGGCGGGAGCATGCAGGAAGGCGAGGTCGCGTTCGGCGAGGATGCGGGCGAAGGTGACGCCGGCACCCAGGGTGATGCGCGGACCTGATGCGTCGATCCGGGTGAGGGCCTGATCCTGCGCGCGGACGACGGTCGAGATCGACACGTCGCCCTCGTTCAACGCGCGCATCACCAGCGTGCCGCCACCGAGATAGCGCGCGCTGCGATCCGACGACAGCGCGCCGGCCGCCTCGCTGGCGCTTGTAAAGGTCTTGATCGTCACGGCCATGATTATGCGGCCTCCCTCAGGTGTCGGCGGATCGCATCGAATCCGGCCTGATAGATGTCTTCGGCGACCATATGGGTGATGCGGTCCTTGTCCTCGGGCCTGGTGGTGAAGCGCGACTCCCAGTGCCAGAAGGTGCGGTCGCCGTCGGTGACCGGCAGCAGGCGGACATGGGCGACGTAGTTGAACATCGGGATCGGGGTATCGAGCAGGCAATAGCTGAAGCTCTGTTCGAGATCGGACAGCGCCAGCAATTGTTCGCGCAGCTCGGAGCCGTCCTTGAGCCTGAACCGCCTGACGCAGCCGATCTTGTCGGAGGATTGCGCGCGCTCGATGGAGGAGGTCGCGACCGCCGGATGCCAGCGATCATGCCCGTTGAAATCGCGCAGCATGGCCCACGCCGCATCGGTCGGCGCGTCCAGGATCGTGCTCTTGACGATATGCGGCACGGTCAGCCTCCGAACACGCGCTTCAGCGCGTCGAACCCACCCTGGAACACGCCGCCGCCGATGTTGCCGACGAGCTCGGTCTCGCGCTCCGGCGCGCAGTCGAACTCGGCGGTCCATTCCGCGAAGGTCTGGTCGCCGTCGGTGACCGGGGTCAGCCGCAGCGTCGCGACGTAGTTCTCGACGCCCATCGGAGATTCCAGGATCGAATAGGTACAGAACATGTCGTAGTCGGAGAGGCCCAGGAGCTTCTCGCGGATGCGGTCGCCGTTGCGCAGGCGGAAATCTCTGACGCAACCGATCTTGTCCGAGGGCTCCCCGCCTTCGATGCGGCTTTCGGCGATGGCCGGGTGCCAGTTCGGCAGGCCGTTGAAATCGCGCACCCGCGCCCAAACGCGGTCGTTGCGGGCGTTGATGACGGTGGAGACATAGACGCGGGCCATGGTGCGATCTCAGCTCTTCTTCCGCGGTCCGCGCTCGGTCGGCGGTTCGCTGCCTTCGGCCGCAGGCGGGGAGGCGGCCGGCTTGTCGCCGCCACCACCGCCCTTGCGCGCGGACTCCTTGATGCCCTGCATGTCGCGGGCTTCGCGAATCAGGCCCGGCATTTTTGCGAGGCTGCCGCCTTCGACGCCGATGTCGGCCAGGAGGGAGTCGATCAGCGGCGCCTGGACGCGGTAGCGCAGGGCGGAATCGATCACCTCGTCGGTGGCGCTGCGGCCGCCATTGCCGTTTCCATGGCCGTTGCCGTTGAGGCCGTCGACTTGGAGGATGCGGATGCCCTCGATCTTCTCCATCGGCTTGACGCTTTCGCGCACGATGCCCTCGATCCGGTCGAGCAGCTTTCTGCGGAACAGGGAGTAGCGAGCCTGATCGGTGAGCACGTTCTCGGCCTCGTTGAGCATCCGCTGCGCCTCGGCTTCGACGGCCGCGCGCACGCGCTCGGCCTCCGCGGCGATGCGGGTCTCCTCAGCCTGTTTCTCGGCGAGCAGCACTTCGACGGTCTTGCGGCGCTTTGCAATTTCGCTCTCGCGGGCGGTAATGACGCGCTCGCTCGCCTCCGTCGCCCGCATCCGTGCCTCCTCGGCCATGGCCTTGGCTGCGGATTCCTCCAGCGACTTCTGGTGGATGGCGATCGCCTTCTCCATCAGGACCGTCTCGACCTCCTTCTCCCGGTTGACCTCGAGCTTGCGCAGCTCGCGCTCGCGGCCGACGCGGGCCTCGTCGAGGCCGCGGTCGGAGGCGATGCGGGCGCGCTCGACCTCTTCGCGGGAGGCGATCTCGGCCTCCTGCAGCGACTGGACGCGGGCGACCTCGAGCTGCTCGATGGCGCGGCGGCGCTCGAGGCGCGCGGCTTCGAGCGCCTGCTCGCGCGAGACGTCCGTGGTCTCGACCTCCTTGCGGGCAACGATCTCGGCCTGCCGGACCTGGCGGTCGGCATCGATCCGTTCCGACTTTTTCGCGGAGAGCGCGATGACGCGGTCTTCGTCAGCAATCTCGATCGCCTTCTTCTGCTCGATGTTGAGCACCTCGCGCTTCTTGGACGAGTTGATGCGCTCGGCTTCGAGCGCCAGATCGACCGTTATACGTTGGCGCTCGATGGCGTCGCGCCGCTTCAGCTCGGCGGCCTCCAGCACGCCGGTGCGCTCGATCTCCAGCGAGCGCGTGTCGCGCTCGGCCTGGATGCGTTCGGCCGCGACCGCCTTCTCCTGGGCGATGCGCGCCGCCTCGATCGCCTCGCGGGAGGCGATGTCGGCTTCCTCGACGGCCCGGTTGCGAGCGATCTCCAGCGAGCGCACGCGCTCCTCCTGGGCGATGCGCGAGGCCTCGGTGGTCTCCCGCGCGGCGATGCCGGCGACGTCGAGGGCCTGGTTGCGCTCGATCTCCAGCTGCCGGGTATTCTGCTCGGCGGCGATGCGCTCGGCGGCAAGCGTCCGTTCGCGCGCGATGCGCGCGGCTTCGACGGCGCGCTGCGCCTCGATCTCGGCCTCCTGGATGGTGCGCACCTGGTGGATCTCCAGCGCGCGGGTGCGCTCGTCGGAGGAGATGCGCTCGACGTTGACGATCAGGGTCTGGGCGATGCGTGCCTTTTCGGTGGCCTCGCGGGCGGCGATCTCGGCTTCATCCACGGCGCGGGTGCGCTCGATCTCGCGGCGCCTGGTCTCCTCCTCGTTGGCGATGCGGGCGTCGGTGAC
This sequence comes from Bradyrhizobium sp. WBOS08, assembly GCF_024585125.1. Classification (NCBI taxonomy): domain Bacteria; kingdom Pseudomonadati; phylum Pseudomonadota; class Alphaproteobacteria; order Hyphomicrobiales; family Nitrobacteraceae; genus Bradyrhizobium; species Bradyrhizobium sp. WBOS08. The sequence goes on from NZ_CP028988.1 coordinate 5,468,551, forward strand.
GACGCGGTCCTGCTGGATGCGGGCCTTCTCGATCGCTTCGCGCGCGGCGATCTCGGCTTCCTCCACGGTGCGCATCCGCTCGATCTCGCGCTGGCGGACCTCGCGCTCCGACGCAATTCGCGTCGTATCGATCGAGCGCTGGTTGGCGATCCGGGTCTTCTCGATCTCCTCGCGCGCCAGCAGCTCCTTCTCCTCGATGGTGCGGGTGCGCTCGATCTCCTTTTGGCGGGTCTCGCGCTCGGAGGCGATGCGGGCCTCCGCGATCGCCTGCTCATTGGCGATCCGCGCGCGTTCGATCGCCTCGCGCGCCGAGATATGGGCCTGCTCGGCCTCGGTCTCGCGCAGCGCGCGCTCGCGGGCGACTTCCGTGCGCTGGAGCGCGCGGCGCATCTCGATGTCGCGTTCCTGCTCGAGCCGCGCGGTCTCGCTCTCGCGCTCGATGTCGAGCGCCTGACGCTCGGCCTCCAGGTTGCGGGTGCGGATCTTGATCATGGAGTCCTGCTCGATGTCGTTGCGCAGCTTGCGCCGGGCCTCGATGTCCTCCATCAGGCGGGTCAAGCCTTCGGCGTCGAACCGGTTCGAGGGGTTGAAGAATTCGAGGTCGGTCTGGTCGAGATCGGTGATGGCGACCGATTCCAGCTCGAGACCGTTCTGGGCGAGGGCTTGTGCCGCATTGGTCTTGACCCGCTCGACATAGTCGCCGCGCCGCTCATGCATTTCCTCCAGGGTCATTTCCGAAGCGACGGAGCGGATCGCGGAAATGAACTTGCCGGCCAGCAGCGCGTGCAGCTGTTCCGGCTCCATGGTGCGGCGGCCGAGCGTCGCGGCCGCGATCGAGACGGCTTCACGGGTCGCCTGGACGCGGACGTAGAAGTCGGCCTCGATGTCGACCCGCATCCGATCGCGGGTAATCACCGCATCCTGCTTGGAACGCACGATGCCCATCGGCAGCACGTTCATGTTGACGGAGGTGTAGTCGTGGATGAAGGGCAGCACGAAGGCGCCGCCGTTGATCACCACGCGCTCGCCGAGGAAGCCGGTCCGGACGAACGACACCTCTTTGGAAGAGCGGTGGTAGAGCCAGTTGACGATGTAGACACCGACCACGATGACGACGACTGCGACGATCAGCCAGAGGATGAGCTCGCCGACCAGGATCCCTGACATGTTTCTCTCCCTCGATCGTTCCGGCGTTACTGCGCGCCGATCGCCTTGAATTTGCGCACCTGCTCCGTCAGAGCCCGCTCGACCGGCAGCCGCTCCATCGATGAGGCGCCGTAGAAGCCGTGGCAGTAGCGGGTGTTCTTCATGATGAAATCGGCATCGGCGGGATCCGCGATCGGGCCGCCGTGAGCGAGCACCAGGATATCGGGATTGACGCTGAGCGCGGCGGAGGCCCAGACGTCGATGCGCGCCGGGCAGTCCTTCAGCTTTGCTGCGGTCTGCGCGCCGATCGTGCCGCCGGTCGTGAGCCCGAGATGGCAGACGATGATGTCGGCGCCGGCGATCGCCATCGCGGCGGCTTCCTTCTCGCTGAAGACGTACGGCGTCGTCAGGAGGTCCTTCTCCCGCGCTTTGGCGATCATGTCGATCTCCAGCGCGTAGGACATGCCGGTTTCCTCGAGGTTGGCGCGGAACACGCCGTCGATCAGACCCACCGTCGGAAAATTCTGCACGCCGGCAAAGCCGAGCGTCTTCAACTGGTCGAGAAAGACGTCCATGTCGCGGAACGGATCGGTGCCGTTGACGCCGGCGAGCACTGGCGTCTTGCTGACCACGGGCAGCACTTCGCCGGCCATCTCCAGCACTATGGCGTTGGCGTCGCCGTAAGCCATCAGCCCCGCCAGCGAGCCGCGACCGGCCATGCGATAGCGGCCGGAATTGTAGATCACGATGAGATCGACGCCGCCGGCCTCCTCGCACTTGGCGGACAGGCCGGTGCCGGCCCCGCCGCCGACGATCGGCTCGCCGCGCTTCGCCATCTCGCGGAATCGTTTCAGGAGTGCAGCGCGCTCAAACCGGGCCATCGGTCACCTCGCTAGCCTCCGCCGCGCCCCGGTGCGGCCGAACAGGGTTCGGAATGCACTGACGATGGCGGCGGCGAAATCGGGATCGTTGATGTTGTTGGGAATGCGGATGAGCTGGCGGTTGCCGGTCTGCCGCACGTCGCGCTCCAGCGCGCGGAACAGGGCGGCATCAGCGTCCGGGTCCCAGAATGGCTGGCCGCGCGCATCGAGTGCGGAGACGCCGCCCTCGGGCAGGAAGAAGCGCACCGGGCCATCCATCTGGTTGAGCCGTTCGGCGATCCAGCGGCCCATCCGCTCATTCTCTTCGACAGTCGTCCGCATCAGCGTCACCTGCGGATTGTGGACGTGGAACTTGCGGCCGCGGTAGCGTTCGGGAATTGTGTCGGGCGCGCCGAAATTGACCATGTCGAGCGCGCCGACCGAGCCGACATAGGGCAGGCGGGTGCGGATGATCGCGCCGAAGCGATCCTCGGTGGCGGGAAACACGCCGCCCATCAGCAAGTCGCAGATCTCGGTCGTCGTAATATCGATGACGCCGGCGAGCTGGCCGGATTCGACCAGCTTCTCCATCGAGCGGCCGCCGACGCCGGTGGCGTGGAAAACGAGACATTCGAAGTCCGCGCCCAGATCCGCCGCGATCTTCTGGACCGCCGGTGTCGTCACGCCGAACATGGTGATGCCGACCGTAGGCAGTGCTGTGTTGGCGGCGCGCTGCCCGGCCTCGCGCTGATCGAGGCGCGCCTTGACCATGCCCGCGATCGCGTTGGCGCCGTTCGACAGCACGGCGCGCGAGATCGAGTTCAGTCCCTGAATGTCGGTGACCGAGTGCATCATGGTGATGTCGGCGGGGCCGACATAGGGCCCGATATCGCCGGAGGCGACGGATGAGATGATCAGCTTGGGCACGCCGACCGGCAGGGTGCGCATGCCCGGGGCAACCAGCGAGGCCGCGCCCGAGCCGCCGGCCGAGATCACACCGGCGACATTGCCCTGGCGCCGCAGCCAGTTGGCGAACGCGTCCGCCATCGCCGTCACGGCCGCGCCGCGGTCGGCGCCGAACACGGCGGCGCCGCCGCGGCCATGGTTCAGCGCGATCTCCTGCGCGGAGACATCGCAGCTGGCGTGCCTGCCGCTGGTGGAGACGTCGACCAGCCGCGTGCGCAGGCCGGTCTCGGCGACGATGTCGCGGATGAAGCGGAGCTCAGTTCCCTTGGTGTCGAGCGTGCCGACGACCAGCACGACCGGCGGCCCCGACGACTGCGACGTCGCCGACTCGCGCTTGCGCCGCGCCGTCTCGTCGAGGCGCGATACCTGCGTCGAGAGCGTGCGTGCCGCCGCTTCGATCCGGGCGATCGGCGCGGGTTGGGACCAGCGTGTCGGCGGCGTCGGGTTGGAGATGTAGATCCGGATCGGGCCGCTCGGTCGGGCGGCCTGCGGCGCCGGCTTCGCCTCCGGGCCTGCCGCCGGCACGTCGAGATCCGGCGTAAGCTCGGCATGCAAGCCGACGCCGAGCAGGCGCTGCTGCAACTCGCGGTCGGCTGCGAGCCGCGCCGAGTCGATGATGCGGTTGATGCGGCCGTTGACCATGATCGCGACGTTGCGCGAGATCGCGGTCGCCACGCCGATGTTCTGCTCGATCACGAGCACGGACATGTCGCCGTCCTCACCCAATCGCAGCAGCATCTCCTCGACCTGGGCGACGATGACGGGCGCGAGGCCTTCGGTCGGTTCGTCCATGACGAGGAGTTGCGGGTTGGTCAGCAGCGCGCGCGCGATCGCCAGCATCTGCTGCTCGCCGCCGGAGAGCTGGCTGCCGCCATGGTCCTTGCGCTCGGCGAGGCGCGGAAACGTGTCGTAGATGCGCTCGACGGTCCAGGCGCCCGACCGCATCCCGCCGGCAAGTTGGAGATGCTCGTCCACGCTGAGCGAGCGCCAGAGGCGGCGGCCTTGCGGCACATAGCCGACGCCGAGGCGCGCGATGTGAGCGGGCGGCCGCCGTGTGATGTCCTCGCCGCGGACCCGGATCGAGCCACCGCTGACCGGCACCAGCCCCATGATGGCTTTGCACAGCGTGGTCTTGCCCATGCCGTTGCGGCCGACGACGGAGAACACGCCGCTCTCCAGCGAAAGGTCGACGCCCTGGAGCGCGTGCGAATGGCCGTAATAGACGTCGAGCCCGCGGACCTCGAGCGCAGCAGAATTGCGGCGGGCCTCATTCATGGCCGCCTCCGAGATATAGCTCCTGCACTTCGGGATCGGACTGAATCTCTTCCGGCGGGCCTTCCTTGAAGATGCGGCCGTTGTGCATCATCGTCACGCTCTCGACGACGCGCAGCGCCACGTCCATGTCGTGCTCGATGATGATGTAGCCGATATGGGTCGGCAGCGAGGTCAGGATCTCGATCAGCTCGGCGCGCTCGGTCGGCGAGAGCCCTGCGGCCGGTTCGTCGAACAGCACGAAGCGCGGGGCGCCGGCGAGCGCCAGCGCGATTTCGAGCTGGCGCTGCTGCCCGTGCGCGAGCTCGGCGACGCGCTGGTCCTTGACCCCGGTCAGATGCACTGCCTGCACCAGGCTGTCGGCGGCGTGCATCAGCGCGTCGTTGTGGCCGGGACGCAGGAACGAGAACCGTCCGCGCGAGACGCCGCGGCAGGCGAGGTAGACGTTGTCCTGCACGGTGAGGCCGGGAAACAGCGCGGAGATCTGATAGGTGCGCCGCAGCCCCCGGCGGATGCGTTCATAGGGTGGGAAATGCGTGACGTCTTCGCCGAAGAAGCGGATCGTGCCCGATGTCGGCGGGAAGTCGCCGGTGATGCAGTTGAACAGCGTGGTCTTGCCGGCGCCGTTGGAGCCGAGCACCGCGCGGCGTTCGCCGGGACGCACGGTGATGGTGACGTCGGTCAAGGCCGCCAGCGCGCCGAACAGCCGCGTCACGCCGCGCAGTTCCAGTGCTGCGCCGGCGCCGACGGCGGAAAGGCGCTGGGCGACGCTATCCATGGCCGCGCCCTCCGCCCTGGCGGCTCGTCTCGCGAAGCCGGCTCTGGCGCCAGCGCTGCCAGAGACCGATGACGCCGTCCGACGACCAGAACACGATGGCGAGAAAGCCGAGGCCGATCAGCAGGCGGAAGCGGTTGCCGTCGAGCCCGATCTTGACCAGGAAGTCGAGCGCGAAGGTGCGCAGGAGCACGAAGACCAGCGCGCCGATATAAGGACCGACCGGGCGGGTGATGCCGCCGACGACGGCGATGATGAGGATGTCGATGCAGGCGCCGACGCTGACCGAGCCGGGCGAGATCTGGCGGTAGTTCCAGACCTGGAGCACACCGGCAAGGCCAGCGATGAAGGACGCCACCGCATAGGCCGCGACGCGGTGGGCATTGACGTTGAAGCCCAGCGCGGACATGCGGCGCGGATTGTCGCGCACGCCCTGGAGGGCGAGACCGAATGGCGCGCGGGAGATGTAGTCGACCGCGAAATAGCAGAGCCCGGCTGTCGCCAGTACGACATAGTAGAACGGAATGTCCGCCCGCCAGTCGACACCCCAGAAACGCGGCGTCGAAACGTTGTTGATGCCGGTGTGGCCGTTGAAGATCGCCCAGTTCTGGTTGGTGAAGTAGTAGAACGCGGCGCCGATCGCCAGCGTGATCATGATGGTGTAGATGCCCTCGGTGCGCACCGCCAGCGCGCCGCCGAGCGTGCCGAAGACGACTGCCAGCGTCAGCGCCATCGGCACCGCCAGCCACCACGGCCAGCCGAGGCTGATATTGGCATTGCCGCTGACGCCGAACACCGCGACCATGTAGGCGCAGAAGCCCGCGATGGTGAGCTGCATCAGGCTGACCATGCCGCCATATCCGGCCAGGAACATCAGGCTGAGCGCGACGGTGCCGAGGATCAAGGTGGTGGCAAAGATCTCGATCAGGAAGAAGCCGTTGGCGATCAGCGGCATGATCAGCAGGATGGCCGCCACGATCCAGGCCGCGGGATTGTTGATGTCGGGCCAGGCGCGCGCAGCCGGCCGTCCCACCGTCGACGCGGGCCTGTGAACCTGAACGCGGGCGTCATGCGTGACGGACATCTCAGCGCCTCGCCAGCAGGCCCTGCGGCCGAAGCGCCAGCACCAGCACCATGATCAGGAAGGTCACGACGATGGCGTAGGTCGGGATGTAGACCGAGCCGAGCTGCTCGGCGAGGCCGATGATCAGCGCGCCGAGCGCGGCGCCGGGAATCGAGCCCATGCCGCCCACGATCACGACGACGAGCGAGGCGAGCAGGAAACGGATGTCCTCGCCGGGCGAGAGCGACTGGAAGGTGCCGCCGACCACGCCGGCGATGCCGGCAAGCCCGGCGCCGAGCGCGAAGACGAGCACGAAGACGACCTGGATGCGGACGCCGGTCGCGGCGAGGATGTCGCGGTCGTCGACGCCGGCGCGGATGATCATGCCTGCCCGGGTGCGGTTGAGCGCGAGCCACATCGCGATGCCGATGACCGCGGAGGCGAGGAAGATCACGAGCCGGACCAGCGGATAGCGCAGATAGACCGGCTCGCCCGAGGATTTCACCGCGGTGAGCAGCGGCAGCTCGATCGGGCCGATCAGCCAGTTTGGGGTCTGGATCTGGTAGAAGTCGCCGCCGCAGGCCCACAGCATGAGGTCGGCGAACACGATCGAGAGCCCGATCGTCACCATGGTCTGGCGCAGGTCCTGGCCCTCCATGCGGCGGAACACGAGAACCTGGAGCAGCACGCCGACCAGCGCGGTCAGGACGAAGGCGACGATGAACGACAGCACCCAGGAGCCGGTGGAGGCGCTGATGGCATAGCCGACATAGCCGCCGAACAGATAGAGCGAGCCGTGCGCGAGATTGACGTTGCGCATCAGGCCGAAGATCAGCGTGAAGCCGCTGGCGACGAGGAAATAGAGACCTCCGAGCGTGATGCCGTTGAAGAGCGCGTTGAGAAACACCCGCTTGCGGCCGACAGCCTCTTCGAGGCCCGGCGGCCATACCGCGAAGATCAGCCACAGCGCCACCGCGACCGCGATGATGACGATCAATGCCCAGGCGGGATGACGCTCGACGAAGCGGCTCATGATTGCCGTTCCGTCTCGATGTCGATCCAACCCTCTCCCTGCAAGCGAGGTGAGGGGGCGCGCAGACCGTCACCGGCCGCAAGCCCTGCCATGAACGTGCGCTCCCTGTCGACCGCGGTCCTCGTGTCGGGACCGCGTTCCGCACATCCTAATGGGGCTGATGGGGACGCATTTGATCGTGAGTATCTTTTCGCGCGCCCGTCAGGCGCGCAAAACCTTGGCGGCGCGGCGATAATCGGTCGGGGCCATCCCGACATTGGCGGCGAAGAAACGCGTGAAGCCGCTTTGCGAGGAGAAGCCGAGATCGAAGCCGATATCGGCGATCGGCGCCTCGCTCGCCACCAGCGCCTCCAGCGCCTGCTCCATCATCAGCGTGTTGAGATAGAGGTGCGGCGTGACGCCGGTCTGGGTGCGGAACAGCCGGTAGAAGTGCGGTCGCGACAGGCCGGATTCGCGCGCGATGGTGTCGAGCTCGATCTCGGCGCCGGGACTTTCCGACATCATCTTGATGCACTTGCGCACGCGAAAATCGGTGACGGAGCCGTTCGCGCGCGGATCGCGCGCGGCCTCCGCCTGTTGCCAACTCTCGTCGTAGCAGATGTCGATCAGCCTTCTCAGCTCGCCGTCGAGGCTGTTGAGCGAGGGGGCGCCGCAGACGAGGGCGGCTGCGTGCCTGATATGCTTGTCCAGCGCGACCGACCGCGTGAACTGGGTCCGGCCGAAGCGCAACCGGTCGGTGCCGGGCGCATCGGGCGCAAACCATTCCGCGTTGACATAGAGCACGAAGAAAACGGCGCCGCCTTCGAGGTCGGACGGCAGGAAATTATGCGGCTCCCATGGATTGACGGCGACGACGGAACCTTCGGTGAGTTCGTAACGTCCATCGCTGACATCGATGCATGCGGGACGCCCCCCGACATGGAAGATCAAATGACCTTCACGATGCGCGTGGATGTTGAAAGGGCGGTTCAACTGATAGACCGTCGCCCGGCCGAAGCGGCCGTGGAAGACGGCGAGCGCCCGGCTCATGCCTTCCCTCCCAGAAGCTCTTCGTTTTTCCGATAGCGTTCAACAACCGGGGAGAGAATGCAAGTGCGCCACGCGTCGCGCCTTTACAAATCTCTCCCCGGTCAGTCATCGCCCGCGATGGGACTACGTCAGTACTTCTTACATTCCGGTACTGTACGGCTTGGCAAACCGATCTTGGCGAACACTGCAGGATCATAGCCCAGCGTCTGGTTGACGTTGGGGATCACCTTCACGACCTTCGAGAACAGCGCGCCCTTGCCGTCGTCGACGACTTCGGTGACGAAGTTCGTGCCGATCGCCTGCCGGTTGGAGTCGAGCTTGATCTTGCCGTTGGGCGCGTCGATCTCGATCTTGGCGAGGGCTTCCTTGTACTTGGCCTGGTTGTTGGAGAGATCGCCGTTGACCTGACGCAGCGCCATGATCAGCGCCATCGTCGAACCGTAATAGTTGGTGGCGAGCAGTGACGGGCTCGGGAAGCGCTTGTTGGGCGGGAAGGCGTCCTGATAGGCCTTCACGAATTTCTGCCAGCCCGGATCCTCCCAGGTGTCGGCCTGTCCGCTCGCCGCGATGGTGCCGATCAGAGCGTTCTTGGCGTTGCCCTTGGACGACAGGATGGTCTGGTCGATCATGATGGAGCCGCCCATCAGATGCGCCTTGCCGCCGGCCTGTTGATATTGGTTGAGGAAGTTGACGGCGTCGGCGCCGCCGAGGCCCAGATAGATCGCATCGACATCGTCGGGCAGCGCCGCGATGACCGAGGCGAAGTCCTTGGTGCCGAGCGGCACCCATTGCCGGTTGGTGACCTGTCCGCCGGCGCCGCAGAATTCGAGCACGAGGCCGAACACCTGGGTGTAGATGAAGGAATAGTCCTCGCCGACGGTCGCGATCTTGCGATACTTCTTCTCCTCATAGGCGTATTTGCCGAGGCCAACCTGCCACTGCGCGCCGTCCATGTTGTAGCGGAAGAAGTTCGGGGCGGGATCGACATAGGTCGTTTCCTGGGCACCCGAGGCGGCGTTGATGAAGGTCAGCTCCGGATGGGTCTTGGCGAAATTCTTGACGGCGATGCCTTCGTCGCCGGATAGCGGGGACAGCAGGATCTGCACCTTGTCCTGCTCGATCAGTTTGCGCACGGCACGGACCGCGGAATCGGGCGTGGCGTCGGTGGAGGCGATGATGAACTCGAGCTCCTTGTCGCCGACCTTCTTGCCCAGCACGTTGAGCGCGGTCTGGTGGCCGCGGATACCGTCCTCGCCGAGCACCGTGTAGGTGCCTTCGAGCGTGGCGGTGACGCCGACCTTGATCTTCTCCTGCGCGATCGCCGCGCCTGAAAGAAACAGGCTGCTCAGCGCGAGCAGTCCCACACTGCATTTCGACATTTTGCTCCTCCCTGTATCGCAGCTTTGTTGCCGCGCGACGCCCGTGGCTCTCGAACAGCCCGCGGCTTTGGAGGGAAGCTAGCCGAAGTCGAATGCGCCTGCCCGCGTGCGCGCCTCGTCCGGTTTAACGGGCAGTCTCATTTTTGAATGTTGCGGCGCAAGTTGTTTTGCAGTGCAAGCGGCCACCAGGCTGTGCCTCGATGCATCGCCGTCCTCGGCATCTCACACCCAGCCGCCATCCACGATGTAGTGCTGAGCGGTGCAGGCGGAGGCTTCGTCGGAGGCGAGAAAGACGGTGAACCTGGCGACCTCGTCGGGCACGAGCTTGCGCTTCAGGCATTGCCGCTGCATCAGCTCCACCTCGCCCTCCGGCGTCATCCATTTCTCGAGCTGGCGCTCGGTCATGATCCAGCCCGGCGCGATCGCGTTCACGCGGATATTGTAGGGACCATAGTCGCGCGCCAAGGAGCGCGTCAGACCGATGACGCCGGACTTGCTGGCCGTGTACGCAGCCATGCCGCCTTGTCCGGCGATCCACGACACCGAGCCGAAATTAATGATGGCGCCGGCCTTTGCCGCCTTCATGTCCGGCAGCACGGCCTGCGCCGCAAAGAACTGGTGCTTCAGGTTCACCGCGATGCGATCGTCCCAATACTCCGGGGTCATCTCCTCGGTCTTGTGCCGTTCGTCATTCGCCGCATTGTTGACGAGGATGTTGATCGCGCCGTGCGCGCTGCGCGCCTCCGCGACGCCGGCTCGCAACGCGGCGATATCGGTGAGGTCGACGTGCCGGAAATGCGCGGCCAGACCCTGATCGGACAACTCGCTCGCGAGGCGTTGACCTTCCTCGGCCTTGATGTCGAAGAACACGACCTCGGATTTCTGTTGCGCGAAGCGCCGCACGATCGCAGCGCCAATTCCCGATGCGCCACCGGTGACAAGAACGACCTTGCGGGCGAGGTCGGAATAAACGGCGGTCATGGACACCTCTCGAGTTGCGTTTGCGGGACGGCGCAGGGCGCCGCCATATCTCCCTGGACCAACCTTAGCTGTTCCCATCTGAGGTCCATAGATCAGAATTTTAGTTGCGCACCTCAAAAATCGAAGGCAGGATTGCGATCAACGAATAAAAGCCGGTGGGAGGATGTGATGAGACTGCTTGGGAAGCTGGGACTCGCCGCTGCCGCCTGTCTGCTTTGGGCCAATTCGGCCGCAGCCGACACCACGATCAAATGGCTGCACATCGAGGTCAACCCGGCCCAGGTGAAGATCTGGGAGGAGGTTGCGCGCAACTACGAGGCGTCGCACCCCGGCGTGAAGGTCGAGATGCAGTTCCTCGAGAACGAGGCTTACAAGGCCAAGCTGCCGACCATCCTGCAATCGAAGGACCGGCCGCACATCATCTATAGTTGGGCCGGCGGAGTGCTGAAGGCGCAGGTCGAGGCGGGCGTGCTGGAAGACATCACCGATTCCGTGAGGAGCGGCGGCTACGGCGACACGATCGCACCGGCGGCGCTCGCCGCCTTCACCCAGAACGGCCGCGTCTTTGGACTTCCGATCGCGCTATCGCAGGTCGGCTTCCTCTACAACAAGGATTTGATGGCCAAGGGTAATGTCGATGCAAGTAAGATCAAGACATGGGACGATCTGCTCGGCGCGGTGAAAACGCTGAAGGCCGCGGGCGTTACGCCGATTGTGGTTGGCGGTGCCGACAAATGGCCGCTGCATTTCTACTGGACGCATCTCGCAGTGCGCGTCGGCGGCAAGCCGGCCTTCGATGCAGCGCTGAAGGGTGAGAATGGTGGCTTCGCCGGGGAGACCTTCCAGAAATCCGGCGAGCTGTTCAAGCAGCTGGTCGATCTCCAGCCGTTCCAGAACGGCTTCCTCGGCTTCAAGAACCCGCAGGCCGTCGGCTATTTCGGTGACGGAAAGGCCGCGATGATCCTGGCCATCTCGTCCTTCTATCACACCCAGCGCGCACTCGCCGCCGACAAGGTCGGTCTCGGCGACGACAAGCTTGGCTGGTTCGATTTTCCGGTCGTACCCGGCGGCAAGGGTGAGCCGTCGGACACGCTCGGCGGCATCACCGGCTGGTTGATCACCAAGGGGGCGCCCAAGGAAGCCACCGACTTCCTGAAATTCTTTATCTCCAAGGACGTGCAGGCGCGGCTTGCCGCCGGCAACTTCATCGTTCCCGTCGTCAAGGGCGGCGAGGCCGGCTTCAACAGCGCCTTCATGAAGCAGATCGCGGCCAATCTGGCGAAGTCCAACTATCACCAGAACTTCTATGACCAGAGCCTGGGCCCCTCCGTCGGCCGCGTCGTCAATGATGTCACCGCGGAAATCGCCGGTGGCAGCATGAACCCGCGGGACGCTGCGAAAGCCATCGAGGCGGCGTGGAAGCAGGGCAATTGAGGTGGCGCGGCGGATCGCGATCGCGCCGGCGATGCGTGTTGCCGCCGAGACGGCGCCGCGGGCCGCGATTCGCGGCCCGAGCTGGGACGGCCGCTTCACGGTCCTGATCCTGTTCCTGCCGCCGGCGCTGCTGTTGTTCACCCTGTTCGTGGTGTTGCCGATCGGCGAGGCCGCCTGGTACTCGGCCTTCAACTGGAACGGGTTCGGCAGGCCAACCAACTGGATCGGATTCGACAATTACCGTTTCGTGCTGGAGACGCGCGCCTTCTGGCTCGCACTGCGCAACAACGGGCTGATCATCGCGGTCTCGCTCGCGATCCAGCTGCCGCTTGCGCTGACGCTGGCGCTGATGCTCGCCGAGCGCTTTCGGGGAGCCGTGGCGCTGCGCATGCTGTTCTTCATGCCCTACATCCTGGCCGAGATCGCGACCGGGCTGATCTTCTCGTTCGTCTATGACGGCGACTACGGCCTGGTCGCCTCGATCTGGCGCGCCTTCGGCGCCGAGCCGCCGCATCTTCTGGCCTCGACCGACACGGCGATGCTGGCGGTGCTGGTCGTGATCGTCTGGAAGTATTTCGGCTTCCACATGATGCTGTTCATCGCCGCGCTCCAGGGCCTCGACAAGAGCCTGGTCGAGGCGGCGAGAATAGACGGTGCGACGCGCTCGCAGGCGCTGCGTCACGTCGTAATCCCCTTGCTCTATCCGACGATCCGGCTCTCGGTGTTCTTCGCCATCGTCGGCTCGCTGCAGCTGTTCGACCTGGTCATGCCGCTGACGCGCGGGGGCCCTGCGGACTCCTCCAACACCATGGTGAGCTTCCTCTACAACAACGGCATCTCGCGCATGCGGGTCGGCTACGGCAGCGCCATCGGCGTGATCCTGTTCGTGATCTGCGTGACCTTTGCCTTCACCTACAAGCGATGGTTCATGCGCGATGAGTAGTGCCGAAATCGCCCGCGCGCCGTTCGATCCCGCCGTGCCGCTCAAGACGGTGTTCCTCGCCGTCGTCACCGTCTTCGTGCTGGTGCCACTGCTCGCGACCGTGCTCGGAGGCTTCAAGTCGCTCGGCGAACTGCGGGTCAATCCGTTCGGCTGGCCCATGCACTGGGAGTGGCAGAATTACGCCGACATCCTGTTTTCGGCGCGTTACTGGCAGCTCCTGCGCAACTCGCTGATCATCTCGACGCTCACGGTGACGTTGACCCTGATCGTCGCGTCGATGGCGGCTTTCACCTTCGCCCATGTCAAGTTCTACGGCAGCTCGATGCTGCTGAGCTACCTGACGCTCGGCCTGCTGTTTCCGGCCGCGACCGCGGTGCTGCCCCTGTTCATCAAGGTACGCGACCTCGGACTGCTCGACACCTATTTCGGCGTCGCGCTGCCGCAGGTGGCCTTCGGCCTCGCCATGAGCGTGCTGCTGCTGCGGCGCTTCTTCAAGGACATTCCGCACGAGCTGCTCGAGGCGGCGCTGGTCGACGGCTGTAGCTACATCAAGTTCTTCCGCTACGTGACATTGCCGCTGTCTCGGCCGATCCTGGCGACCGTCGGCACCATCACCTTCGTCAACAGCTGGAACGCCTATCTGCTGCCGCTCGTGATGCTCAACACCGATGCGCTCTATCCCTGGCCGCTCGGCATCATGGTCTACCAGGGCGAATATTCGTCCGAATGGCACCTGATCCTGGCCTTCATCACGCTCACCATCCTGCCGACGATCATTCTGTTCCTGCTGGCACAGAAACACATCGTCGCCGGTCTCACCGCAGGCGCGGTGAAGGGATGAGGACTTCACGGAGAACGCAATGAGAAAAGTCGGCATCGGAATCATCGGCTGCGGTGTGATCAGCACCGCCTACCTCAAGGCAGCGCAGCGCTTCCCGGTCATGGAGGTGAGAGCGCTGGCCGACATGCGCAGCGACATGGCGGAGCGGCAGGGTGCCGCCTTCGGGCTGCCGGCGATGCGGGTCGATCAGCTGCTCAAGCGTGACGACGTCGAGATCGTCATCAATCTCACCGTGCCGCTCGCCCACACCGATGTCAGCCTCGCGGTGCTGAATGCCGGCAAGCACGTCCATTCAGAGAAGCCACTCGGCATCAACGTCGCGGAGGCCCGCAAGGTGATGGATCTCGCCGCGCAGAAGAATCTTCGCGTCGGCTGCGCGCCCGACACGTTCCTTGGCGGCGGACACCAGACCGCGCGCAAGCTGATCGACGACGGCGTCATCGGCACGCCGGTGGCGGGCAGTGCCTTCTTCGGCTGCCCGGGTCACGAGCGCTGGCATCCGGCGCCGGGGTTCTATTACTTGCGCGGTGGCGGCCCGATGCTCGACATGGGTCCATACTACATCACCGATCTCGTGCAGCTGCTCGGACCGGTCGCCAGCGTGATGGGCTCGACCGCGCGTCCGAAATCCGAGCGTCTCGTCACCAGCCAGCCGATGAACGGCAGCTTGATCCCGGTGGAGGTTTCGACCCATGTCGCAGGCACGCTCGAATTCGAGAGCGGAGCAGTCGTCTCGATCGCGATGAGCTTCGACGTGCCGAAGCACCGCCATGCGCCGATCGAGATCTATGGCGACAAGGGCAGCATGCTGGTGCCGGACCCGAACCGCTTCGGCGGCGAGGTGCAGGTCGCCAAGACCGGCGGTGAATGGGAGACGGTGCCGTTGACCCACGGTCATGTCGAGGGTGAGTTCCGTTCCATTGGTGTCGCCGATATGGCCGCCGCGATCCTCGACAACCGGCCGCATCGCGCCAGCGGCGCGCTCGCCTTTCACGTGCTGGAGGTGATGGAGGCGTTCCAGACCTCCGCCGACGAGGGGCAGCGCGTCAAGATCGAGAGCCGCGTCGAGCGGCCGGCGATGCTGCCCACGGGGCGTGAAACCGGACAGATCGATTGAGGGAATGACCATGCGCAAGGCAATGATTGTTTGGGGCGGCTGGCCGGGACACGATCCGGATCTGTGTGCCTCGATGATCCGCGGCTGGCTCAGGGCGGAAGGTTTTGAGGTCCGGATCGAAACGACGACGGAAGCATTCGGCGATCCGGCGATCCATGATCTGTCGTTGATCATCCCGATCTACACCATGTCGAAGATCGAGAAGCCGGACGCGCTGAATCTCTGCGCTGCGGTGCGCGCAGGCGTCGGGCTCGCCGGCCATCATGGCGGCATGTGCGATGCTTTCCGCGAGTCGGTCGAATACCAGTTTCTGTGCGGCGGGCAGTGGGTCGCCCATCCCGGCAACATCATCGACTACAAAGTCGACTTGACGAAGCCGGACGACCCCATCATGAAGGGCCTGAAGAGTTTCGAGCATCGTTCCGAGCAGTACTACATGCATGTCGACCCCGCCAACGAGGTGCTGGCGACGACGACCTTTACCGGCGAGCACGCGCCCTGGATCGAGGGCGTGGTGATGCCCGTGGTGTGGAAAAAGCGCTATGGCGCGGGCAGGGTGTTCTATTCCTCGCTCGGCCACCGCGCCTACGAGCTCGACGTGCCGGAGATCCGCACCCTGATGACTCGCGGCATGCTGTGGGCGGCGCGCGAATGAGCGCTGGCGCGACGCAGCCGGTGGTTCGCGCAACGCTCGAGGATGTCGCGCGGGCCGCCGGCGTTTCGCTCGCGACCGTCGACCGCGTCGTCAACCGGCGAGAGGGCGTGCGCGCCAAGACCGTCGCGCGTGTCGAGGCCGCCGTCGCCAAGCTGGGCTACCGCGCCGACGTGGCGGCGGCGCGGCTCGCACGCGGGCAGAGCTTTCGCTTCGCCTTCGTGCTGCCGTCCGGCAGCAACAGCTTCATGACCAATTTGGCCGAGCAGGTCCAGCGCACCGCAGACTGGCTTGCCGGCCAGCGCGGCTTCATCGACATCCTCCATGTCGATGTGTTCGATCCGGATGTGCTGGCCGGCACGCTGGAGGACTTGTCGCCGGCCTATCAGGGCGTCGCCGTCATCGCGCTCGACCACCCAAGGGTGCGCGCTGCGATCGACGAGCTAACCGCGCGCGGGGTCGCCGTGGTGACCCTCGTATCGGACGCGCCGAGCTCGCGCCGCCTGCATTATGTCGGCATCGACAACCCGGCCGCGGGACGAACTGCCGCAACGCTGCTGGGACGCTTCCTCGCCGGCCGCGATGGGACGGTCGCCGTGATCGCCGGGTCGTTGTCGCTGCGCGATCACACCGAGCGGCAGTTCGGTTTTCACCAGATCCTCTCCAGCGAGTATCCGAACCTGCGCATGCTACCGGTCATCGAGGGCCGCGACGACAGCGCACGCACGCGGGAGCTCACCACCGCGCTGCTGGCGCGCCATGCCGATCTCCGCGGCATATATTGCTGCGGCGCCGGAAATCGTGGCATCGCCGATGCGCTCGAAGCCTCCGGCCGCGCGCGCGAGGTGGTCTGGATCACCCACGAGCTGACCCAGTACACACGGCGTTTCCTGGTGCGCGGCACACTCGATGCCATCATCAACCAGGATCCCGGCCACGAGGCGCGGTCCGCGGCGCGGGTCCTGCTCGCGCATTGTTCGGGCGAGCCGATCAGCCCCGATCAGGAGCGCATCCGCATCGACATTTTTCTGCGGGACAATCTGCCGTAACGTTGTGCAGCGGTCGCAAGGCTAGCTCAGCGCCTTGTAGCTCGCTTTCTTGCAGCACGAACCTCTGGGAGATCGCGATCAGCATCCGCGCGATCGCGTCCCGCGCCGGATGAGGCCATCATGCTGGTCGCGTTCGACCTGCGCCACGATCAGAGCGTGCGGTATCTGGATGCCGCGACGACGTCGGTGCGGCCGCGGCGGTTGCGCAGGGCTTCGGCAGTGCGCCGGCGGCGGCGACGCGGCAGCCCCGGACCGCGCGGCTAGAACAGCCGTCCGCCGTTCGGCACCGGCTGGCTCGGCTGCACCAGCACGACCTTGCCGTCGGCATCGGGAAAGCCGAGCGTCAGCACCTCCGAGATGACAGGTCCGATCTGGCGTGGCGGGAAATTGACGACGGCCGCGACCTGTTGTCCTACCAACGTCTCGATCGGATGGTTTTCGGTGATCTGGGCCGAGCTCTTGCGCACGCCGATGGCGGGCCCGAAGTCGATCCATAGCCGAAACGCCGGCTTGCGCGCCTCGGGAAACGGCTTGGCGTCGACGATGGTGCCGACGCGGATATCGACGGCGAGGAAGCTGTTGAAGTCGATGGTCGGCGTGGCGGCGGCTGCGGGATCGTGGGTGACGTGCATGGGGATGTCCGTTCGGCGAGGTGGCGTCGTTCGCAATATTGTCGCGCGGAGCGGAGTTTCGTACAACGCCGTGTCCATCACGATGCGTCATGCGCGAGGAAGGTCTTGCCCAACATCATCTACGGCATCAAGAACTGCGACACCATGAAGAAGGCGCGCGCCTGGCTCGACGGCCATGGCGTGCCTTACGCGTTCCACGACTACAAGGCGGCCGGCGTGGAGAAGGACAAGCTCAAGCAGTGGAGCGACAAGGTCGGCTGGGAGACGCTGCTCAATCGCGCCGGGACGACGTTCAAGAAGCTGCCCGATGCCGACAAGGAAGGCCTCTCCGAGAAGAAGGCGCTGGCCTTGATGCTAGCGCAACCATCGATGATCAAGCGGCCGGTGCTGGAAATCGGCGGCAAGCTGCTGGTCGGGTTCAAGCCGGACATCTATGCCAAGGAAGTCGGCGCCAAGTCGCGCTGACGCCAAGTCGCGCTGACGCCAAAGCGCGATGAGAATGTCATCGCGCGTTCCGCGTCTTAGTTCAGCTCGATGATCTCGGTGGCGACGCCGGGATCCGGCTGGTCCGCGAACTCGACCAATTCGGCCGTCGCGATGCGGCCGGGCGCACGATGGAAGAGCTCACGATCGATCAGGGCGCGCAGTTTCGGACGCGGCAGCGCGTCATTTCCGCGCATCAGATTCTTGATCTCGAAGCCGCCGTCCTCGCAGAAGGTCTTGACCGATGCGATGACGTGACAGACCTTGCCGTCGGTCTGGAAAGGCAGCAGCAGCCGTTCATAGGCGACGATGCGCCCGTAGATGTCGTCGACGTCGGCAACGCTGTAGACCGGCAGCCCGCGCGCCACGCATTCGAGATAGATCGGCATCACGAGCGGCGCGAGTCGTGGCCCGAGATACTCCTCGAGCAGAACGCCCTTGCCGGTATGTCCATAGGCGCGCGAGATGCGCGTGTTTTCGCTCTGGATGATCAGGCGCGGGGCCGGCGTCGACGTATCCACCGTATAATAGATGAGATCGGACAGCTCCTCCTCGAGCCGCGCGGGCTGATACTCCCAGACCGCCGGCGCGATCTGCTCGCGCGCATAGAGTCGCAGCCACGTGTTCAGGAGATCACGCTGCCTGATCGACTTGACGACGGAAGGAGCGGCGCTGGCGAAATCCAAGACAATATTCCAGACCATCAAAAACCTGCGCACGATCCCATGTGCGGGAAAATTATTGATGAAGGCTGGCGCACGGAACGAAAGACCGTTAACGACGACTTGACGACCGGTGTCTTGCGAACCGGGAGGCCGGGCAGGCACGACATCACACACCTCCGACTAAGGGAGCATTTGTATCCCAGCCGGAGACCTGATCTGCTCAGCTTTCCGCCTTGCCTAACCCCCGTCACCTCCGGCATATTCCGCGCCCGGAGGCGGCGTTCCGGATGGGCTATCAAGGACAGGCTCCAAGGCCACCGGAAAGCCGAAGCAACAAGGATAGCCACGCAGCTAGCGCGCGGGCAGGGGGAAATCCGTTTGGCCGATGAGTTCATTCTCGAAACGGAAGGCTTGACCAAGGAGTTCGCGGGCTTCTTCGCCGTCCGCGACGTTGCGCTCAAGGTTCGCCGTGGGAGCATTCACGCGTTGATCGGCCCGAATGGGGCCGGCAAGACGACCTGCTTCAATCTTCTGACCAAGTTCCTCAAACCGTCTGCCGGAAAAATCCTGTACAAGGGGCAGGACATCACCGCGATGGCGCCGGCCGACGTGGCTCGCCTGGGGCTTGTTCGTTCGTTCCAGATCTCGGCGGTATTTCCGCATCTCACCGCGCAGGAGAACGTCCGTGTCGCGCTTCAACGCCAGCACGGCTCTTCGTTCGATTTCTGGCGCTCCAAATCGGTCCTCAACCGCTTCAACGACCGCGCCCGCGAGCTCCTCAACGATGTCGGTCTCAGCGAGTTTGCCAACACGCCCGCGGTCGAGATGCCCTATGGACGCAAGCGTGCACTCGAAATTGCAACCACGCTCGCGCTCGACCCGGAGATGATGCTGCTGGACGAGCCGATGGCCGGCATGGGCCACGAGGACATCGACAAGATCGCGGCGCTGATCAAGCGCATCTCCGCGAAATACACCATCCTGATGGTCGAGCATAATCTGAGCGTCGTGGCCAACCTCTCCGACATCATCACCGTGCTGACGCGCGGGCAGGTGCTCGCGCAAGGTCATTACAGCGAGCTCACCAAGGACGAGCGCGTCAAGGAAGCATACTTGGGAGCCGGGCATGCCTGATACTGCGATGGCCGAGGCTCCGGCCAAGATTGCGACCGGCGGAACCATCCTTCAAGTCCGCAACCTCGAAGCCTGGTACGGCGAGTCCCACATCCTGCACGGGATCAACTTCGACGTGAACGCGGGCGAGGTCGTCACCCTGCTCGGGCGCAACGGCGCCGGCAAGACGACCACGCTGAAGTCGATCATGGGCATCATCGGCAAGCGTACCGGCTCGGTGAAGTTCAACAACCAGGAGATCATCCGCGCGAGCTCCGACAAGATCGCGCGCATGGGCATCGCGTTTTGCCCGGAAGAGCGGGGCATATTCGCCAGTCTCGACGTGCGCGAGAACTTGATGCTGCCGCCGGTGGTCCGTGAAGGCGGATTGCCGCTCGAACAGATCTTCGAGCTGTTTCCGAACCTGAAGGAGCGGCTCAACAGCCAGGGCACCAAGCTGTCCGGCGGCGAGCAGCAGATGCTAGCGATCGCGCGCATCCTGCGCACCGGCGCGAGCTTCCTGATGCTGGACGAGCCGACCGAAGGCCTTGCGCCCGTCATCATCCAGCAGATCGGCCACACCATTGCGCGGCTCAAGAAGGAGGGCTTCACGATCCTCCTGGTCGAGCAGAATTTCCGCTTCGCCTCCACCGTCGCCGACCGCTACTACGTGGTCGAGCATGGCAAGATCATTGACGGATTTTCCAATGCCGAGCTTGCCGCCAACATGGACAAGCTCCACACCTATCTCGGCGTGTAGCTGTGCAGGCCGGACCATCGAGAGTAATCATCAAAGCCATACTGGGGAGCGGATCATGAAGCACGGCATTTCGGCAATGTTGCTCGGCACAGCCCTGGCCTTCGGTTCGGCAGGTGCCGCGGTCGCGCAGGATAAGAACATCAAGATCGGCGTGCTGACCGACAATTCGGGACTCTATGCCGACCTCGGCGGCCCCGGCTCGACCGTCGCCGCGCAGATGGCGATCGAGGATTCCGGCCTCGCGGCCAAGGGCTGGAAGCTCGACCTGATCTCTGCGGACCATCAGAACAAGCCCGACATCGGCACCACGATCGCCCGGCAATGGATCGACGTCGAGAAGGTCGACATCTTCATGGATGTCCTGAACTCCGGCGTTGCGCTGGCGGTCAACAATGTCGTCAAGGAGAAGAATTCCATCCTGATCGACACCGGCGCAGCGACGTCGGATCTCACCAACGCGCAATGCTCGCCGAACACGGTCCACTGGGTTTATGACACCTACATGCTGGCCAACAGCACGGGGCAGGCGCTGGTGAAGTCGGGCGGCGACACCTGGTACTTCCTGACCGCAGACTACGCCTTCGGCCATGCCCTCGAGCGCGACACTGCCGCGGTCGTGCTGAAATCGGGCGGCAAGGTGATCGGCAACGTCAAGCATCCCCTCAATACCGCCGACTTCTCGTCGTTCCTGCTTCAAGCGCAAGCGTCCAAGGCCAAGATCATCGGCATGGCGAATGCCGGCGGCGACACCACCAACACGATCAAGCAGGCGGCGGAGTTCGGCATCGTCTCGGGCGGCCAGAAGCTTGCGGGCCTGCTGCTCTTCATCACCGACGTGCACGCGCTCGGCCTGAAGGTGGCGCAGGGCCTGAACTTCACCGAGACCTTCTATTGGGACATGAACGACGGGACGCGCGCGTTCTCCAAGCGCTTCTCCGAGCGCATGAAGAACAAGGCGATGCCTTCGATGGTGCAGGCCGGCGTCTATTCGGGCCTGCTGCACTATTTCAAGGCGCTGGAGGCCATGGGTGGCAATCCGCATGACGGCGCCAAGGTCGTTGCCAAGATGAAGGAGATGCCGACGGACGACGCGCTGTTCGGCAAGGGCACGATCCGCGCCGACGGCCGCAAGCTGCATCCGGCCTATCTCTTCGAGGTGAAGAAGCCCGAGGAGTCCAAGGGACCCTGGGACTATTACAAGCTGATCGGCACGACCCCCGGCGAGCAGGCCTTCCGGCCGCTGTCGGAAAGCGCCTGTCCCCTGGTGAAGAAGTGAGTCGGCCGCGCCCGCGGGCGCGGCAGAATGAATTGGCATAACGCGACCGGGTACGAGATTGATCGATGCAGGCTCTATACGCTCAGCTACTGGTGGGACTGATCAACGGCTCGTTCTACGCGCTGCTCAGTCTCGGGCTTGCCGTGATCTTCGGCATGCTCAACATCATCAATTTCGCCCATGGCGCGCTCTACATGATGGGCGCCTTCGTCGCCTATTTCCTGCTGAATCTCGGCGGCATCAATTATTGGTGGGCGCTGCTGCTTGCGCCCATCATCGTCGGCATCTTCGGCATGATCCTCGAGCGGACCATGCTGCAATGGCTGACCGGGCTCGATCATCTCTACGGCCTGCTCCTGACCTTCGGCATCGCGCTGATCGTGCAGGGCGTGTTCCAGAACTATTTCGGCTCGTCCGGCCTGCCTTACGCCATTCCGGACCAGCTCAGGGGCGGCATGAATCTCGGCTTCATGTTCCTGCCGATCTACCGCGGCTGGGTGGTCGTGTTCTCGCTGGTCGTGTGCCTCGCGACCTGGTTCCTGATCGAGAAGACCCAGCTCGGCGCATATTTGCGCGCCGCCACTGAGAATCCGACTCTGGTGCGCGCCTTCGGCATCAACGTGCCGCGCATGATCACGCTCACTTACGGTCTCGGCGTGGGCCTTGCCGCGCTCGCCGGCGTGCTCTCGGCGCCGATCAACCAGGTGCGGCCGCTGATGGGCGCCGACCTCATCATCGTCGTGTTCGCGGTGGTCGTGATCGGCGGCATGGGATCGATCATGGGCTCCATCATCACCGGCTTCGCGCTCGGGGTGATCGAGGGTCTGACCAAATATTTCTACCCCGAGGCCTCCAACACCGTCGTGTTCGTGCTGATGGTGCTGGTGCTCTTGGTGAAGCCAACGGGATTGACGGGAAGGGCGGCCTGATATGACAACCCTGACGGACGACACGCTGCCGGTGACCCCTCGCGCGATGCGCGACGAGATGATCGTTTTCGTGGTGATGGCGCTGCTGCTCGCGACGGTGCCGTTCACGGGCGTCTACCCGTTCTTCGTCATGCAGGCGCTGTGCTTTGCGCTGCTTGCCTGTGCCTTCAACCTCTTGATCGGCTATGGCGGCCTGCTGTCTTTCGGCCACGCGATGTTCCTGGGCACCGCCGGCTATTGCAGCGCGCATGCGCTGAAAGTGTGGGCCTTGCCGCCCGAACTCGGCATCCTCGTCGGCATCGCCGCGGCGTTCGTGCTCTCGCTCATCACGGGCTACATCTCGATCCGCCGCCAGGGCATCTACTTCTCGATGATCACGCTGGCGCTGTCGCAGCTCTTGTACTTCATCTACCTCCAGGCCCCGTTCACCCACGGTGAGGACGGCATCCAGGGTATCCCGCAGGGACACATGTTCGGCATCTTCGATCTGTCGAAGCCGACGGTGCTGTATTACGTCGTGCTGGCCGGGTTCCTCGCCGGCTTCCTCCTGATCTTCCGCATCATCAACTCGCCGTTCGGGGAGGTGCTGAAGGCGATCCGCGAGAACGAGCCGCGGGCGATCTCGCTCGGCTACCGGACCGACCAGTACAAGTTCCTGGCCTTCGTGCTTTCGGGCACGCTGGCCGGCTTTGCCGGCTCGCTGAAAGTGTTCGTGGCGCAGAACGCCTCGCTCACTGACGTGCACTGGACGATGTCGGGCGAGGTCGTGCTGATGACGCTAGTCGGCGGCCTCGGCACCATCTTCGGCCCCGTGGTCGGCGCCTTCGTCATCATCGCCATGCAGCAATATCTGGCGGGTTTCGGCCAGTGGGTGACGGTGATCCAGGGCGCGATCTTCGTGGTCTGCGTGCTCACCTTCCGCCGCGGCGTCGTCGGTGAAATCGCGCATTACTTCCGCAGATCGCTCTAAGTAATTGATTTAAGGTCAATTTACTTGCCGCGTGAAAGCGGTGGATGATCCGGCTCCGCGGGCGTGAGATGACACGCGCGCGGCGCGAAAATGGTTTATGACAGTTCGATGACGGCCCCTCGGGCCGTGCCATTTTCCAACCGGTAGCCACTCCCCATGATGCGATGGTTTCGTGCTTTCCTGCCCAAGGAAGAACGGTTCTTCGACCTGTTCGACCGACATGCCCAGACGGTGATCCAGGGCTCGATCGCGCTCCAGGGCATGCTCAACGGGGGCGAGGAGACACCGGTCTATTGCCAGCGCGTCAACCAGTTCGAGAACGACGCCGACAACATCACCCGCGAGGTGCTGACGGCGGTGCGCCGCACCTTTATCACCCCGTTCGACCGCGGCGACATCAAGAACCTGATCACCTCGCTGGACGACGCCATCGACCAGATGCAGCAGACCGCCAAGGCCGTGATGCTGTTCGAGGTCCGCACTTTCGAGCCGCCGATGCGCGAGATCGGCGGGCTTCTGATCGAATGCGCCAATCTGGTCGGCCGTGCCCTGCCGCTGATGCAATCGATCGGCCCGAACGTGGCCATGCTCACCGCGATCACGGAAGAGCTGGGCAAGCTGGAGGGCCGCGTCGACGATCTCCACGACATCGGGCTGAAGGAGCTGTTCCTTAAGCACCGCGACGGCAATGCGATGGACTTCATCGTCGGCGTCGAGATCTACGACCACCTGGAGAAGGTGGCCGATCGTTTCGACGACGTCGCGAACGAGATCAACAGCATCGTCATCGAGCAGGTATAGCGCATGATCCGGAAAAGTGTGCAGCGGTTTTCCGCTCAGATCATGCGCAAGCTTTAAGTAGGGCCTCGCCGTGGATGCAGCGTTGGGTCTTCCCATCCTGGTCGGCTTGATCGCCGTCGCGCTGCTGTTCGACTTCCTGAACGGCCTGCACGACGCCGCCAATTCGATCGCCACCATCGTCTCCACCCGCGTGCTGCGGCCGCAATTCGCAGTGTTCTGGGCCGCGTTCTTCAACTTCATCGCCTTCATGGTGTTCGGGCTGCACGTCGCCCAGACCATCGGCACCGGCATCATCGATCCCGCGATCGTCGATCCCCAGGTGATCTTCGCCGCGCTGGTCGGCGCCATCGTCTGGAACCTGGTGACCTGGGCGCTCGGCATCCCGTCCTCGTCCTCGCACGCGCTGATCGGCGGGCTCGTCGGCGGCGGCATGGCCAAGGCCGGGATCTCGGCTGCGGTGTGGACTGGATTGTCCAAGACGGTGCTGGCGATCGTGCTGTCGCCGCTGGTCGGCTTCCTGCTCGCGATGATGCTGGTCGCGATCGTGTCCTGGGCCTCGGTGCGCTCGACGCCGTTCGCGGTCGATCGCGCCTTCCGCATCCTTCAGTTCGCCTCCGCCTCGCTTTATTCGCTCGGCCATGGCGGCAACGACGCGCAGAAGACCATGGGCATCATTGCGGTGCTGTTGTATTCGCAGGGCCATCTCGGCAGCGACTTCTCGGTGCCGTTCTGGGTGGTGCTGTCGTGCCAGGCGGCGATGGCGCTGGGCACCTTGATGGGCGGCTGGCGCATCGTCCGCACCATGGGCCTGCGCATCACCAAGCTGACGCCGATGCAGGGCTTCTGCGCCGAGACCGGAGGCGCGGCGACCCTGTTCATGGCGACCTTCCTCGGAGTCCCGGTCTCGACCACGCACACCATCACCGGCGCCATCGTCGGCGTCGGCGCGGCCCGCCGCGTCTCGGCGGTGCGCTGGAACGTGGCAAGCTCGATCGTCTATGCCTGGGTGATCACGATTCCGGCGTCGGGCATCGTCGCGGCACTGACCTGGTGGGCGGTCCAGCTCTTCGTCAAGTGACGAGCTTCAGCCCGACGATTCCGGCGACGATCAGGCCGATGCTGGCAAGCCGCAGCGCCGTAGCCGGCTCGCCGAACAGGACGATGCCCAGCGTCGCGGTGCCGACCGCGCCTATCCCGGTCCACACCGCATAGGCGGTTCCCACCGGCAGCGATTTGAGCGCGAGGCCGAGCAGGACGACGCTGCCGGCCATGGCCACCAGCGTGACGACGGACGGAACAAGCCTGGTGAAACCCTCGGTGTATTTCAGGCCGATCGCCCAGGTGATCTCGAGAAGCCCGGCGACGAACAGGATGCTCCAGGCCATGACGACCCTCCATTCAGGCAGGGTCGTCCCCGCGGCTGAGTTGCTGAGAAACGGAAGGCCGTCCTTCCCGAAAGGCGATATGGGGCTGGCCGAATGGCTCTGCAATCACCAAATGAGGCTTGATCAGGCCCGTTTTCCCTGCCACACGCTCCCGCCATGTCCGACATCGCCATCACCACAGCCGAATCGCCGGCCCGTTCCCCGCTTGCCGCTGAAGTGGCGCGGCGGCGGACCTTTGCGATCATCTCCCATCCTGACGCCGGCAAGACCACGCTGACCGAGAAGCTGCTGCTGTTCGGCGGCGCCATCAACCTGGCCGGCCAGGTCAAGGCCAAGGGCGAGCGGCGCAACACCCGCTCGGACTGGATGAAGATCGAGCGCGAGCGCGGCATCTCGGTCGTGACCTCGGTGATGACCTTCGAGTTCGAGGGCCTCGTCTTCAACCTGCTGGACACGCCGGGCCACGAGGACTTTTCGGAAGACACCTATCGCACGCTCACCGCGGTCGATTCCGCCGTCATGGTGATCGACGCCGCCAAGGGCATCGAGGCGCGCACCCGCAAGCTGTTCGAGGTGTGCCGCCTGCGCGACATCCCGATCATCACTTTCATCAACAAGATGGACCGCGAGAGCCGCGACGTGTTCGAGCTGCTCGACGAGATCGAGAAGACGCTGGCGCTCGACACCACGCCGATGACCTGGCCGGTCGGCCGCGGCCGCGACTTCCTCGGCACCTATGACGTCGTCAATGGCGGCGTGCGCCTGCTCGAAGGCGGCGGCGCCAAGACCGGCGCGGCGCAGCAGATCGCGATCGAGGAGCTCGCCAAGCTCAACGCCAATCTCGATGTCTCCGCGGTGAAGGACGAGCTCGAGCTCGTCACCGAGGCCTCGAAACCGTTCGAGCTCGAGGCCTTCCGCGAAGGCCATCTGACTCCGGTCTATTTCGGCAGCGCTCTGCGCAATTTCGGTGTCGGCGACCTCCTGGAAGGCCTCGGCAAGTTCGCGCCCGAGCCGCGCGCGCAGGACAGCGACCAGCGCAGGGTCGAGGCCACCGACCCGCGCATGAGCGCCTTCGTGTTCAAGATCCAGGCCAACATGGATCCGAACCACCGCGACCGCATCGCGTTCGCTCGCCTCTGCTCGGGCAAGCTCAGCCGCGGCATGAAGGCCAAGCTGGTGCGCACCGGCAAGAGCATGCCGCTGTCGAGCCCGCAATTCTTCTTCGCCCAGGACCGCTCGGTCGCGGACGAAGCCTTCGCCGGCGACGTCGTCGGCATTCCCAATCACGGCACGCTGCGCATCGGCGACACCCTGACCGAAGGCGAGGATTTCAACTTCGTCGGCGTGCCGAGCTTCGCGCCGGAAATCGTCCGCCGGGTGCGGCTCACCGACGCGATGAAGGCCAAGAAGCTGAAGGAAGCGCTGCAGCAGATGTCGGAAGAGGGCGTGGTGCAGGTGTTCCGCCCGCGCGACGGCGCCCCGGCATTGGTCGGCGTCGTCGGCGCACTGCAGCTCGACGTGCTGAAGGCGCGGCTCGAGGCGGAATATTCATTGCCGGTCGAGTTCGAGGTCAGCGAGTTCCAGCTGGCGCGCTGGGTCTCCTCGGACGACCGCAAGAAGCTCGACGCCTTCATCGCCGCCAACACCTCCAGCATCGCCGACGACGTCGACGGCGATCCGGTGTATCTCGCCCGGAACGAGTTCTATCTCGGCTACACCAAGGAGCGCGCCGAGGGCATCGAGTTCATCAACGTCAAAGACGTCAAGAAGAAGGGGTAGCGGGGGGCGTTGTGGCCCCGCGGTTAGCTACACACTGTCATTCCCAGCGAAGGCGGGGAATCCAGTACTCCGCAGCCCATCGATTCGATCATTGTCGTCACGGCGTACTGGGTCGCCCGGTCAAGCCGGGCGAGGACGCCGGAGTTGAACGCGAGCATGTGAACGCGTCTCGGCTTGACGTGTTCATTCCCGATGCCGCGTTCGCGTGATGTGGCGCAGCATTCCCGTCATCATCCTGCTGACGATCTCGACGGCTGCCGCCGGCGCGCGACCTCGCCAGATCAATCCGATCCCGTTTGCGCACGAGCCGTGCAGCGTGCTCGACGGCCGGTCATGCACGCCGTCCTATTGCAGCCCGCTCGAGCCCGGGCCCTGCATTCCCGAGATCGATTACCCCTATGGCCAGAACCTCCAGCTCACTATCCAGAGCGTTCCATTGGAGGCGGACCGCGCCAAATATCAAAAGCCCGATCACGACCTCGAGACGATCGGCGACCTCTTCGCCGCGTTGCGCAGCTGCTGGTCGCCGCCATCGGACAATGCGCGCGCGGGCATGCAGATGTCGGTGCGTTTCAGCTTCAACAGGGACGGCGGCCTGATCGGCCCGCCGCGCCTCACCTATGCGACGCCCGGGGTGCCCGCACAGACCCGAACCAGCTATCTCAACGCGATCAATTCATCGCTGAAAGCCTGCCTGCCGCTGAAGTTCACCGGCGGTCTCGGCGGCGCGCTGGCAGGGCGGCCGATCGCCATCCGTTACGTCGATAATAGGGAGCTCGGCAAGTAGACGAAGCTCTTACCCCTCATCCTGAGGAGCGCGCTCGCGCGCGTCTCGAAGGATGAATGGCCTCGCTTGTTGCAATCAGCCGGGCCTGCATGGTTCGAGACGGCGCTTACGCGCCTCCTCACCATGAGGCTTCAGAGTTGCGACGCGCGGCCAATCGATGATACCTCAGAGCCGGGGGCTGCTTTGCGGGGAGGATATCGTGGGTCTGCTGGTCATGATCCTGGGGCTGGTGTTGTTTTTCGCGGCCCATGTTTTCACAACCAAACGAGATGCGCGCGCGCAGGCGATCGCGAAGCTGGGTGAGGGCACCTACAAGATGCTCTACGCGCTGGTCTCGTTCGCCGGCCTCGCGCTGATCATCTGGGGCTTTGCCCACTACCGAGCCACCGGCTGGATCGACGTCTGGTATCCGCCGAAGGCGATGAAGCACATCACGCTCGCGCTGATGCTGCCTGCGGTGATCCTGGTGGTCGCCTCTTATTTGCGCGGCCGCATCTACGCGACGCTGAAGCATCCGATGCTGGCCGGCATCAAGCTGTGGGCTGCGGCGCATCTTTTGGCCAATGGCGATCTCGGCTCCATCATCCTGTTCGGCTCGTTCCTGGGCTGGGCCGTCTATGACCGCATTTCGTTGAAGCATCGCACCGATGCCGGCGGCCCGCCGATTCCCGTCGGCGGCGTCACCAACGATCTGATCGCGGTCGCGGTCGGTGTGGTCGCCTATGTGGCCCTGGCGTTCGCGTTCCATCCGGTCGTGATCGGCGTGCCGGTCGTCGGGGTGTAGCTAGCCGCTCAGCGCAAGACCAATCCGCGCAGCCGTGCGCGGAAACGTGACAAAAGCAACAAGCCGAGGGCGTTCCGATGGACTGGTCGCAATCTCAGATTCCGCCGATGCGGCTCGAGGCGCGGTTCGGCGATCGGGTGGTGCCGGCCTTTTGCGACCGGCCGGCGAGCCTGTGGACGATGATCGCGGACGCCTGCGCCCGCAATCCGGATGGCGAGGCATTGATTGCCGGCAATGTCCGGCTCAGCTGGCGGCAGGCCGTGGAGCAGGCGACACGGATCGCGGCGGGGTTTCGCAAGCTGGGCTTGCAGCGCGGCGACCGCGTCGCGATCCTGCTCGGCAACCGCATCGAATTTCCGCTGCTGCTGTTTGCCGCCGCGCATGAGGGACTGGTCACGGTGCTGCTGAGCACGCGCCAGCAGAAGCCCGAGATCGCCTACGTGCTTGCCGATTGCGGCGCGAAGATCCTGATCCACGAGGGCTCGCTGGCCGAGCGGCTGCCCGACGCGCAGGACGTGCCCGATCTGATCCATCGCGTTGCCATCGACGAGGATCCGGCCCGATCGCGTTTCGCCGCGCTCGCCGACAACGCGCCGGCACCGGCGCCTGTCGAGGTGAGCGAAGAGGACACCGCGATGATCCTCTACACCTCGGGCACCACGGGCAAGCCGAAGGGCGCGATGCTGGCGCATTGCAACATCGTCCATTCCTCGATGGTGTTCGTGTCCTGCCTGCAATTGACGGGGGCGGACCGCTCGATCGCGGCGGTGCCGCTCGGCCATGTCACCGGCGTCGTCGCCAACATCACCACCATGATCCGCTGCGGCGGCGCGCTGATCATCATGCCGGAGTTCAAGGCCGCCGATTATCTCAAGCTCGCCGCGCGCGAGCGCGTCACCTACACGGTGATGGTGCCGGCGATGTATAATCTCTGCCTGCTGCAGCCGGATTTCGACGGCTACGACCTGTCGAGCTGGCGCATCGGCGGCTTTGGCGGCGCGCCGATGCCGGTCGCGACCATCGAGAAGCTCAAGGCGAAGATTCCCGGCCTGAAGCTGATGAACTGCTATGGCGCGACCGAGACGACGTCGCCTTCGACGATCATGCCGGGCGAGCTGACCGAGAGCCATATCGACAGCGTCGGCCTGCCGTGCCCCGGCGCGCGCATCGTCGCGATGGATCCGGATGGGCGCGAACTGCCGCGCGGCGAGATCGGCGAGCTCTGGATCCAGAGCGCCTCCGTCATCAAGGGCTACTGGAATAATGCCAAGGCGACCGCCGAGAGCTTCACAGGCGGATTCTGGCACTCCGGCGATCTCGGCTCGGTCGACGCGGAAGGGTTTGTCCGCGTGTTCGACCGGCAGAAGGACATGATCAATCGCGGCGGCCTGAAGATCTATTCGGCCGAGGTCGAATCCGTGCTGGCCGGCCATCCCGCCGTGGTCGAGAGCGCGATCATCGCCAAAGCCTGCCCGGTGCTGGGCGAGCGCGTCCATGCCGTGGTGGTGACGCGGGCGCCGGTGGCCGACAGCGACTTGCGGGCCTGGTGCGCGGAGCGGCTGTCCGACTACAAGGTTCCCGAAACCATGGCGATCACGGCCGACCCGTTGCCCCGTAACGCCAACGGCAAGGTCTTGAAGCGGCAGCTCCGGGAGCTGCCCGGAGCTTGAGCCGGGGAGGGCCCATCCGGGCTCTCCCGGGTGGTTAACGCCTTGATTGGGCTCGCTTTGCCTTGCCTCCGCCATATCGTTAGGGTACCTCGCCGCCACACGGGGGACGGGATTCCTGACGCGGACGCTTCGGCGCGCGCACCCGGACGGGTATGGGATTAGCATAAGTGTCTGAATTATTTGACGAAGTCGACGAGGAAGTACGTCGCGAACAGTTCAAGAAGCTGTGGGACAAGTATTCGATCTACTTCATCGCCCTGATGGTGCTGGTCGTGGCCGCGGCCGCTGGCTGGCAGGGCTACAAGTACTTTGAGGCCAAGAAGGCCGCCGAGGCCGGTGCCGCCTTCGAGAAGGCGGCGGAGCTGTCCGAGCAGGACAAGCACGCCGAGGCTGAGGCCGCCTTCACCGAGCTCGCCGCCAAGGCGCCATCGGGTTATCGCACCCTGGCGCGGCTGCGCGCCGCCGCCGAGGCTGCCGCGCGCGATCCCAAGGCCGCCGCGAAGATGTACGACGATCTTGCTGCCGACCGCAGCGTCGGGGGTGAGTGGCAGGACTTGGCGAAGATCCGCGCCGCCGGCCTCGTGCTCGACAGCGCCAGCTATGCCGACATGCTGCAGCGGCTGGAGCCCTCCGCGGCGCCCAAGGCGACCTACCGCCACAGCGCACGCGAGATGCTGGCGTTGTCGGCCTGGCGCAACAACGACATGACCGCGGCCCGCAAATGGCTCGACGCGATTGCCGAGGACAATGAAACGCCGCCTGGCCTGCGCTCGCGCGCCGAGGCGCTCCAGGCCCTGCTGCCGCCCGTCGCCAAAAGCTGACCCAAGAGCTGATAAGAGCTGACAAGAGCTGACGACAGACGGGCCCTCTGACGTAAACGAGACACACGATGCGCCGTACGCCACGCTTGATCGCAGCCGCCGTCCTGATCGCCTTCACCGGCGTCCTGGGCGGCTGCTCCAGTTTCGATCCAAGCGACATGCTCGACTTCCTCGACACCAAGAAGAAACTGCCGGGCGACCGCAAGCCGGTCTTCCCCGAAGGTGTGCCGGGCCTCGAGCAAGGCGTGCCGAAGGATCTCTACAAGGGCGCGCAGCAGCAGCCCGATCCGAACGCGCCTGCCGTCGCGGCTTTGCCCGCGGAGCCGCCGCCCGAGCCGGCCAGGCCGGGGAAGGGCGCCAAGGCGAAGCAGACCAGGCAGCCGGCCGCTGCCGTCGCGCCGGCCGAGGCACCTGCTGGCGAGGTCGACGGCGAGGCCCAGCCCGAGGCGGCGCCGCCCACGGCCGCTCCGCCGCCCAAGCACAAGATCGTCCGCAAGCGCACCACCGCGCCGCCGCCGGATCAGCCGGTCCAGCAGGCGCAGCCGACCCAGACCACGCAGCAGCAATCGCAGGGCGCTTTCCCGGCGCCGCTGCCGAGCGGCAGCTTCTCGCGCTGATCATTCATTTCATTGACACGCGCAGCCCCGGCAGCGCACGAATGCCCGATGTCCTTCACAATCGCCATCATCGGCCGGCCCAATGTCGGCAAATCGACGCTGTTCAACCGCCTGGTTGGACAGAAGCTCGCGCTCGTCGATGATTTGCCGGGTGTCACCCGCGATCGCCGCGAGGGCGAGGCCAGGCTCGGCGATCTCCACTTCACCATCATCGACACCGCCGGCCTCGACGAGGGCGCCAAGGGCTCGCTGACCGCGCGCATGCAGGAGCAGACCGAGGCCGCGATCGCGCAAGCCGACGCGCTGTTCTTCGTCATCGATGCCCGCATTGGCCTCACCCCGACCGATCGCGCCTTCGCCGATTTCGCCCGCAAGGCCAACAAGCCGGTGCTGCTGATCGCCAACAAGAGCGAGGGCAAGCACGGCGATGCCGGCGCGATGGAAGCCTTCGCGCTCGGCCTGGGCGATCCCATCCAGATCTCGGCCGAGCACGGCGAGGGCATGGGCGAGCTCTACGATGCGCTCGCCAAGCTGATGCCGGAGCCCGTCGACGAAGACGAGATCGAGGACGATGCGCCGCTCTCCGAGGAAGAGGCCGCAACGCGCCCGATCCGCGTCGCCATCGTCGGCCGGCCCAATGCCGGCAAGTCGACGCTGATCAACCATCTGCTCGGCGAGGAGCGGCTGCTGACGAGCCCGGAGGCCGGCACCACGCGCGATTCCATCGCGGTCGAGATCAACTGGAGGGGCCGCGATTTTCGCGTGTTCGACACCGCCGGCCTGCGCCGGCGTTCGCGCATCGAGGAGAAGCTGGAAAAGCTCTCGGTCGCCGATGCGCTGCGCGCGGTGCGCTTTGCCGAAGTCGTCGTGCTGATGATGGACACGCAAAACCGCTTCGAGGAGCAGGATCTGCGCATCGCCGATCTGATCGAGCGCGAGGGCCGCGCCATCGTGCTCGCCGTCAACAAATGGGACCTGATGGAGACCAAGGGCGGCGGTGCGATCTCGACTTTGCGCCGTGATGCCGACCACTGGCTGCCGCAGGTCAAGGGCGTGCCTATTGTCGCCGTCTCGGGCCTGATGGGCGAAGGGATCGACCGCCTGATGCAGGCGATCCAGGACGCCTATGCGGTCTGGAACAGGCGCGTGCCGACCTCGGCGCTCAATCGCTGGTTCGAGCAGGCGGTCCAGGCCAACCCGCCGCCGGCGGTGTCCGGCCGCAGGCTGAAGTTGAACTACATCACGCAGAACAAGGCGCGTCCGCCGAGCTTCGTGCTGTTCTGCTCGCGCGCCGATGCGGTGCCGCAATCCTATTTGCGCTACCTCACCAATTCCATGCGCGAGAGCTTCGATCTGCCCGGCACGCCGGTGCGCATCACGCTGCGCGAGAAGGCCAATCCGTTCGCGCACAAGCGCAAGCGCCCGTCGTGAGTGACGGCGCCGGCGAGGCGGCGGCGCAAGGCGCTGTGCCGGCGAGGGGCGGCGCGGTCGTTTTCATCTTCGTCACCATCCTGCTCGACATGCTCGCGCTCGGCGTGATCATGCCGATCCTGCCGAAGCTGATCGAGAGCTTCGTCGACAACGACACCGCGCACGCGGCCCGCATCTTCGGCCTGTTCGGCACCGCCTGGGCGCTGATGCAGTTCGTGTTCTCGCCGCTGCTCGGCGCGCTCTCCGATCGCTTCGGACGGCGGCCGGTGGTGCTGCTGTCGAATTTCGGGCTGGCCGCCGACTACGTGCTGATGGCGCTGGCCCCGTCTCTGCTCTGGCTGTTCATCGGCCGCGTGATATCGGGCATTACCTCCGCCAGCATCTCGACCGCCTTTGCCTATATCGCCGACATCACGCCGCCGGAGCGGCGCGCGGCGGTCTTCGGCAAGGTCGGCGCTGCCTTCGGGGCTGGCTTCATCTTGGGCCCGGCGCTGGGCGGCCTGCTCGGCGACATCGATCCGCGCCTGCCGTTCTGGGCCTCGGCAGCGCTGAGCTTCGCCAATGCGCTCTATGGATTGTTCGTCCTGCCGGAATCGCTGGCGCCCGACAAGCGCGCGCCGTTCCGCTGGAGGAGTGCCAGTCCGGTCGGGGCGCTGCGTCTGTTGCGATCCAATGCGGTGCTGGCCGCCTTGTCGGTCGTGAACTTCATCGCGCAGGTCGCGCATGTCGTGCTGCCCTCGACCTTCGTGCTCTATGCGACCTATCGCTACGGCTGGGATTCCAAGACCGTGGGATTGACGCTGGCGATGGTCGGCATCTGCGCCATGGTGGTGCAGGGGCTCGCGATCGGCCCCATCGTGCGCGTGCTGGGCGAGCGGAACGCGCTGTTGCTCGGCCTGTGCTGCGGCGCGCTCGGCTTCGCAGTCCTGGGCGCGGCGCCGACCGGGCGCTGTCCTGGATCGGCATTCCTATTCTGGCGCTGTGGGGGATCTCCGGCGCCGCGTCGCAAGCCCTGATGACGCGGCTCGTGTCGCCCGATCAGCAGGGCCAGCTGCAGGGCGCGACCGCGAGCGTGCAGAGCGTCTCGCAACTTGTCGGCCCGTTCCTGTTCACGCTGACCTTTTCCTACTTCATCGGCAGCAGCGCGCCGCTGCATTTGCCCGGCGCGCCATTCCTGCTCGCAGCGGTGCTGATGGTGCTGTGCACGGCCATCGCCGCGCGCTCGCTGGCGGCCACGAAGACGGTCTCGTAGGGTGGGCAAAGGTGCGCAAGCGCCGTGCCCACGATCTGTTCATGAAACGAAGAAATCGTGGGCACGCTTCGCTTTGCCCTACAGCGGCGTTTTCTGAAGCCCCAAACGAAATGCCCGGGACAAGCCCGGGCATGACGTCGTTGAGGCTGTGCGGAGCGCTACGCG
Source organism: Bradyrhizobium sp. WBOS08 (assembly GCF_024585125.1). Taxonomy (NCBI): domain Bacteria; kingdom Pseudomonadati; phylum Pseudomonadota; class Alphaproteobacteria; order Hyphomicrobiales; family Nitrobacteraceae; genus Bradyrhizobium; species Bradyrhizobium sp. WBOS08. The sequence goes on from NZ_CP028988.1 coordinate 5,503,411, forward strand.
CTCACTTCTTCACCAGCGGGCAGTCGCTGTCCTTGAGCGGCTTCGCCGCGTCTTCCGCCGAGATCGTGGCGATCTGCTTGTAATAATCCCACGGTCCCTTCGACTCCTCGGGCTTCTTCACCTCGAACAGATAGGCCGGGATGAGGCGGCGTCCGTCCTGGCGCAGCGGCCCGTTGCCGAACAGCGGATCGTTGGTCGGCAGCTCCTTCATCTTGGCGACGACCTTGGCGCCGTCATGCGGATTGCCGCCGAGCGCTTCCATCGCCTTGAGATAGTGCAGCACCATCGCGTAATTGCCGGCCTGGGTCATCGAGGGCATCGCGTTCTTGCTGGCGAGCTTGGAGAACCGCTTGGACCATTCGCGGGTCTTGTCATTCATGTCCCAGTAGAACGATTCGGTGAAGGTCAGGCCCTGCGCGGTCTTCAGGCCGAGCGAGTGCACGTCGTTGATGAACAGCAGCAGCGCGGCGAGCTTCTGGCCGGCGGAGACGATGCCGAATTCGGCCGCCTGCTTGATCGAGTTCGTGGTGTCGCCGCCGGCATTGGCAAGGCCCACGACCTTGGCCTTGGACGATTGTGCCTGCAGCAGGAAGGACGAGAAGTCCGCGGTGTTGATCGGATGCTTGACGCTGCCGAGCACCTTGCCGCCGTTCGCGGTCACGACCGCGGTGGTGTCACGCTCGAGCGCGTGACCGAAGGCATAGTCCGCGGTCAGGAAGAACCAGCTGTCGCCGCCGGCCTTGGTCAGCGCCTTGCCGGTGCCGTTGGCCAGCATGTAGGTGTCGTAGGTGTAGGAGATCGTGTTCGGCGTGCAGGCCTTGCCGGTCAGGTCGGCGGAGGCGGCGCCGGAGTTCAGCAGCACCGCGTTCTTTTCCTTGACGAGGTTGCTGACGGCCAGCGCAACGCCGGAGTTCGGCGTGTCCGCGATGGCGTCGACCTTCTCGTTGTCGATCCACTGCCGGGCGATGTTGACGCCGACGTCGGGCTTGTTCTGATGGTCGCCGCTGATGACGTCGATCTTCCAGCCCTTCGCGAGCAGACCGGAATCCTCGACCGCCATCTTGATCGCGACCACGGAGTTCGGGCCGCCGATGTCGGCATAGAGGCTCGACATGTCGTTGAGCACGCCGATCTTGACGGTCTTGTCCTGCGCGTAGGCGGATGTGGCAAAACCGAAGGCGGCACAGGCCAGCAGGGCCGCGGAGCGGCGGGCGAACGTCGTCGTCATAAAAGTTTCCTCCATTGTCAAATATGCGGACGCTCTCTTGCGGAGTCTTGGTCCTTCCGATGGCTCTAGCCTGTCCGAAGCCCGGCGGCAATGCACCTAAAGCCGGATGACGCTGCGTCGTAGCGTCATCACTCGGTTAACCTTTGGGCAAAATGCGTTGAGACGCTATTTCAGCGTGTCCGATGTCAGCCTGAACTTCCGGATGCGCGTTCCGGTGTCGACCTCGGCGGTATAGGCGTTACCCTTGGCGTCGACCGCCATGGCGCCAATCAGGCCGGCGCGCGGAAGCTCATCAGCGTGCGGGTCTTGTAGTCGTAGAACTTGCCGGTATCGGTCCAGTCGGGCGCGCACATCGGCACGATGAACTCGGCGACCTGCTCGGGCGTGTCGAGCGTCGCGGGATCTTCGCCCGGCATCAGCGTGGCGCGCATGCGGGTGCGGACCGGGCCGGGGTTGAACAGGTTGACGCGCAGCTTGGTGTTCGCGGTCTCCTGCGCCCAGGCGCGCGCCAATGTTTCCAGCGCGGCCTTGGAGGCGGCGTAGGGGCTGACATAGGCGGTCGCCTTGTTGGCTGCGCCCGAGGTGATGAACACGGCGCGGCCGGCGTCGGACTGCCTCAGCAGCGGCTCCATGCAGCGGATCAGCTGGAAGTTGGCGGAGACGTTGACGGCGATCACGTCGGTGAAGCTCTTCAGCTCGATATGGCCGATCGGCGAGGAGGGGCCGAGCACGCCGGCATTGCCGACGAGGATGTCGAGCTTGCCGTAGCGCTCGTGCAGGCCGGCGCCGAGCCGGGCGATGCCGTCGAAATCGGTGAGGTTGAGCGGCACCAGGGTGGCACTGCCGCCGAGCTTGCGGATCTCGTCGTCGAGCTCTTCCAGCCCGCCTTGCGTGCGCGCGGTGGCGACGATATGCGCGCCGGCCTTGGCCAAGGCGAGGGCCGTGGCATAGCCGATGCCGCGCGAGGCGCCGGTGACGAGAGCGATGCGGTCAGCGAGGGGTTTGGTCATGGCGGGGTTTTACAGGCGTGGATGGCCGGGACAAGCCCCCACATGGTCGTCATTCCGGGGTGGTCCGCAGGACCGAACCCGGAATCTAGAGGTTCGAGGCAACACATCGAGATCCCGGGTTCGATGCTTCGCGTCGCCCGGGATGACGGCTGCGCCGTCAGCTCGCCTCGGCCAGCAGCGACAGCTGCCGCGGCTGCTGCTCGGTCTGAGTCTGGTCGGTGAGGTGGGTCGGATAGGCCCCGGTAAAGCAATGATCCGAGAATTTCGGATTGGCGGGGTCGCGGCCGGGCTCGCCCATGGCGCGGTACATGCCGTCGATCGACAGGAAGGCGAGCGAGTCGGCGCCGATGATCTCGCGCATCTCCTCCAGCGAATGCGTCGCCGCCAGAAGGCCGCCGCGGTCGGGCAGGTCGATGCCGTAATAATCGGGATAGAGGATCGGGGGCGAGGCGAGGCGGAAGTGCACTTCCTTGGCGCCGGCATCGCGCATCATGCGCACGATCTTCTTCGAGGTGGTGCCGCGCACCAGCGAGTCGTCGATCAGGATGATGCGCTTGCCCTCGATCGCGGCGCGGTTGGCCGAGTGCTTCATGCGCACGCCGGATTCGCGGATCGCCTGGGTCGGCTGGATGAAGGTGCGGCCGACATAATGGTTGCGGATGATGCCGAGCTCGAACGGCACGCCGGAATGCTGGCTGTAGCCGACCGCGGCCGGCACGCCGGAATCCGGCACCGGCACGACGACGTCGATCGGCACGTGGCTCTCGCGCGCCAGCTGCGCTCCGAAGGCCTTGCGGACCTCGTAGACCGAGCGGCCGTGCACGATGGAATCCGGCCGGGAGAAATAGATGTACTCGAAGATGCAGGGACGCGGCGCCATCGGCGGGAACGGCTTGTGGATGTCCTGGCCGTTCTCGTCGAACACGATGACCTCGCCCGGCTCGATGTCGCGGATGAAGCGCGCGCCGATGATGTCGAGCGCGCAGGTCTCCGAGGTCAGGATCGGACAGCCGTCGAGTTCGCCGAGCACCAGCGGGCGGATGCCGCGCGGATCGCGCGCGCCGACCAGCTTCTTGTTGGTCAGCGAGACCAGCGCATAGGCGCCCTCGATCTCGCGCAGCGCGTCGATGTAGCGCTCGATGAAGCGGCTGCGGCGCGAGCGCGCGACCAGGTGCAGGATCACCTCGGTGTCGGTGGTCGACTGCATCATGGCGCCGCTTCGGACGAGCTCGCGGCGCAGCGTCAAGCCGTTGGTGAGGTTGCCGTTGTGGGCGACGGCGAGACCGCCGGCATTGAGCTCGGCGAACAGCGGCTGCACGTTGCGCAGGATGGTGGCACCGGTGGTGGAATAGCGGACATGGCCGACCGCCATGTTGCCGGGCAGGCGGTCGATCACCTCGCGGCGGGAGAAGGTGTCGCCGACGAGGCCGAGCCGGCGTTCACTGTGAAAACGGCCGCCGTCGTAGGAGACGATGCCGGCGGCCTCCTGGCCGCGGTGCTGAAGCGCATGCAGGCCGAGCGCGGTGATGGCGGCGGCGTCGGGGTGGCCGTAGATGCCGAAGACGCCGCATTCCTCGCGCAGCGTATCCCCCTCCAGATCGTCCTGAACCTCGAGCCCGGCCGGACCGGGACCGGCGTGTGGATCGAGATCGAATTGGGCGTCCTGGTCAGGGTGTCGCATCTCGTCCGCGCCTCTCTTTAAGGGCAATCAACGCGCCGCAGGTTTCTCGATCAGTTTCTTCAAACTGTCACGAGCAGGTTTACTGTATCCGTCGCCACTGCCCGAAGGCTGCTGCTCGGAATCAGCTTGATCATCATCTGGTTTGTTTTTCTTGAATCTCTTCAAGATGGTGTTCTCGGGGTCGTCAGGCAAGAGGGCCATCAGCCAATCGCCGGTTCCCTGCAGCACCACGCGGGACTTGGCGCCCGTGACCCAGTCCGGACGCTGCTTGTCCGGCACCAGCCAGGTGAAGAACAGGAAGGCGACCACGACGATCAAAAGCCCGCGAGCGAGGCCAAACAGGAAACCGAGGGTGCGGTCCAGCGCGCCGATGCGCGAATCCAGGATCATGTCGGAGATCCGCACCGTGATCACGGAGACCACGACGAGGGTGCCGATGAACACGCCCGCGACCACGACGACGCTCGCCACCGTGTCGTTGTTGAAATAGGTCTTGGCGGTCGGCAGCAGCTTCGAGAACGAATAGAGCGTCACGATCGCCGCCGCGCCCCAGGCCGCGATCGACAGGATTTCGCGCATGAAACCGCGGACCATGGCGAGCAGGCCCGAAATCAGCATCACACCGAGCAGGATCAGGTCGAGGATGGTTACTGGCATCGGCTGGTCTGGTCCGCTCGTACTTCAAAGGTGCTCTGGCGAATCGGTGCTTGGCCGCTGCCTTAAAAGAGGGGCAGACGGCGTTCCCGGCAAGGCCGCAACCACGCAATCCCATGCTGCTTTTGTGACGGCTGTATAGCGGCGGAGGCCTTCGGCGTCACCTCCGCCTAGCCCTCTCCGCGGCGGAATCTTGCCGGTGTGGCATTTTTCTCGGCCGGCGCGCTCGATTCGCCGCGGCGGGAGCCGCGAGCCGCGATCTCGGCCACCAAAGTCGTCAGGCTGTTGATCGCGTTCAGCGACAATCCGGCATCGCCGCCGCTCTCGCCGCGCGCCGATTCGGGCAGCACGGCGCGCTGAAAGCCGAGTTTGGCGGCTTCCTTCAGCCGGGCCGGGGTCTGCGCCACCGGGCGCACCACGCCGGACAGCGAGATCTCGCCGAAATAGACCGCATCGCTCGGCAATTGCGCGTTAACCAGGGACGACACCAGCGCCGCCGCCGCGGCTAGGTCCGCTGCCGGCTCGTGGATGCGCAGGCCGCCGGCGACGTTCAGGTAGACGTCGTGGCCGGACAGCTTGACCCCGCAATGCGCCTCCAGCACCGCCAGCACCATCGAGAGCCGGCTCGGATCCCAGCCGACCACCGCGCGCCTGGGCGTGCCGAGCGAGGTCGGCGCCACCAGCGCCTGCAATTCCACCAGAACGGGCCGCGTGCCCTCGATACCCGCAAAGACTGCGGTGCCGGGCGTGCCGAGATCGCGTTCGGACAGGAACAGCTCCGAGGGGTTGGTGACCTCGCGCAGACCGAGGCCCGTCATCTCGAACACCCCGATCTCGTCGGTCGGGCCGAAGCGGTTCTTCACCGCGCGCAGGATGCGGAATTGCTGCGAGCCTTCGCCCTCGAACGACATCACGGCATCGACCATGTGCTCGACCACACGGGGGCCGGCGATCTGGCCGTCCTTGGTGACATGGCCGACCAGGATGATGGCGGCGCCGGTTTTCTTGGCAAACCGGATCAGCGCCTGCGCCGAAGCACGCACCTGGGTCACCGTGCCGGGCGCCGATTCCACCGTGTCGGTCCACATGGTCTGGATCGAATCGATCACGATCAGCCGGGGCACCGCGCCCTCCGACAGCGTCGAGACGATGTCCTCGACCGAGGTCTCGGCCGCGAGCTGCACCGGCGCGTCCGACAGCCCGAGCCGTTCGGCACGCAGGCGCACCTGCGCGACCGCCTCTTCGCCGGAGATGTAGACGACGCGATGGCCGGCGCGCGCTAACAGGCTGGTCGCCTGCGTCAGCAGCGTCGATTTGCCGATGCCGGGATCGCCGCCGACCAGCAGCACCGAGCCGCGGACGAAGCCGCCGCCGGTGACACGGTCGAGCTCGGCCATGCCTGAGGACAGGCGCGGCGCATCCGGGCTCTTGCCGGAAAGGCTCTCCAGCGCGAACGTCCGCCCCTTGCGCCTGGAGCGGATCGAGACCGGCACGCTGCCGCTGGTGTCCTCTTCCGCGAGCGTATTCCATTCGCCGCAGGACTCGCACTTGCCCTGCCAGCGATTATAGGCCGCGCCGCAGTTCTGGCAGACGAAGGAAAGCGTGTTCTTGGCCATGGCACCGGTTGAGTCGAGGTTTCGGCTTGGTGATAGCACGGAATGGCGGGGTGATCGCCGGCGCTTCGATGATCTCGGCCCGGCACGCCAGTTATACTTTCATTAGCCCTGTACCGCTGTGACCGGGTGGATTTTGCGAAGTGTTAGCGGACGCGGGTCCAATTTCGGAACCATCGGGGGGCGGCGACGAGACATGACGAGATTCCTGCGAATATTGCTCGCTGCGGGCATGACCTGTGGCGTTTTCGCCTCCGCCAGCCCCAGCCTTGCCAAGCCGCTCAAGATCGTCTTCGTCAATCCCGGCAAGTCCGGCGAGGTGTTCTGGGACATGGTCGGGCAGAGCATGCAGGCCGCCGCGCGCAAGCTCGACGCCCATGTCGAGGTGCTGACCAGCGAACGCAATTATCGCACCATGCAGGAGCTCGGCCTCGGCGTGCTGGCACGTCGCGACAAGCCCGATTTCCTCATCCTGTCGAACGAGGAATCCGCCGCCGTTCCGATCCTGGAGGCGGCCGAGGCTGCCGGCGTCAAGACGCTGCTGCTCTCGAACACGTTGATCGGCGAGGATGCGGCGCGCCTTGGGCCGCCGCGGCAGAAGCTCAAGACCTGGCTCGGCGACATCACGACCGATCTCCAGACCGCGGGCGCGCGGATGGCGGGCGCCCTGATCGCGGCGGCGCGTGCCGAGAAATGGCAGAGCGCGGACGGCAAGATCCATATTCTCGGCATCGGCGGCGACGAGATCACGCCCGCCTCGATCGCGCGCAACACAGGTCTCAAGCTGGCGGTGGATGCCGCGCCCGACGTCGTGGTGGACCGGCTGCTGTTTGCCAACTGGACGCAGTCGGAGGCCGAGCGGGTCACCGCGAATTATCTGGGCTGGGCCGCGCGCAAGGAGATCCGCCCCGCTGGCATCTGGGCCGGAAACGATCCGATGGCGCTCGGCGCGCTGCGCGCGGTGCTCGCCGCCGGCCTCGTGCCCGGCCGCGACATCCAGCTGGTCGGCCTCAACTGGTCGGAGGATGCGCTGCGCGAGATCAGGGCAGGCCGCCTGCTGCTGAGCGACGGCGGGCATTTCCTGCTCGGCGGCTGGTCGATCGTCCTGCTGCGCGACTATGCCGACGGCTGCGATTTCGCAGGCGTCTCGCCCCGGGTCGAGGTCAAGACGTCGGCGATCACCCGGCAGAATCTCGGCTCGGTCGGCGACCTCATCAAGACACGTGCGTTCGACCGGATCGACTTCGCGCGCTTCCGGGCGAAGCCGGGACGATGCGGTCATTACGACTTCTCACTCGATGCGCTGATTTCGTCCCTGCCGCTTCCCGAAGGCGCCGCCGACTGATGCGCAAGGATGAGGCGATGACCGGTCCCGAACGCAGCGACCAGGCCGCACCGCGCTTGCGTTCGGTCGTTCGCGCCATGATCTGGGCCACCGTGCCCGTCCTGGTGCTGGTGCAATTGCTCGCCTCCGCCGGCGTCGAGGTTTCGAGCTTCTGGTCGCAGGTCAGGCAGCTCGACGCCCGCATGGCTCGCCTCGCCGAGAGCCGGGCCGAGCTGATCGCCGAGCCGCTCTGGAAGATGCGCTACGACCAGGTCACGGGCGTGCTCAACGAGATCATGCTCGACGAGACCATCGCGGCGGCGGCCGTCTATGACGATACGGGCGCGGCGATTGCCCGCGTGGCGGCGCGCCCCGAACGCCAGGCGGTCGCGGAGGTCTCGCGTCCGATCCATTACAGCAACGGCAACATGGCCGCCGAGGCCGGCCGCATCGCGATCGCCTATTCCAATGCGGCGCTCTACGCGGACGCCGGCAGCCGGCTGGTGCTGCTGCTTATCGTGGGCTTGCTCGCGACCTTTGCGACCCTGATCGCCATGCGGATCTCCGCCAGCATCTTCATCGGCAGGCCGCTCGCCGCCATGATGTCGGCGATCCAGCGCAGCAAGCAGGATGGCCGGGCCTATCCGGCGGACGTCACATCCTCGAACGAATTCGGCCAGCTCGCGCGTGCCTTCAACGCCATGCAGCATACGACGTCAGGCGCGCTCGACCGGCTTGGACACATGGCCGCGCACGATCCGCTCACCGGGCTGCCCAACCGGCGCTCCCTGACCGAGCGCCTGGCCGTCGCGAGCCGCCATCGCGGCAGGGCGGACGCGCTGGTCGCGTTCTGCTTCATCGATCTCGACGACTTCAAGGGCATCAACGACACTTTCGGCCATGAGGCCGGCGACAGGCTCCTGGTTCAGATTTCCGAGCGTCTCCGGAGCGCGGTCGAAGCGGAGGATTGGGTCGCCCGGCTCGGCGGCGACGAATTCGTCGTCATCCGCCCCGAGGTGAGCGACGAGGCATCGGCGCACGCATTCGCACAGCAGGTGCTGGCCGCCATCTCCGAGCCGATCCGGCTCCACGACAAGCAGGTGGTGCCGCGCGCCAGCATCGGCCTCGCCGTGCGCCGCGCCGACGATCCGGAATTGTCGCATCTGCCGACGCTGGCCGACATCGCGCTCTATCATGCCAAGAGCAAGGCGCCGGGCACGGTCGCCGTGCTGGACGAAGCGCTTCAGCGCGACTACCGCCGCTGCAGGGATCTCGAGCTCGCCATTCCCGCCGGCTTTGCCGAGGGACAGTTCGAGGTCTGGTACCAGAGCCAGGTCGACCTCGAAAGCCACGAGGTCGTCGGCCTGGAAGCCCTGATCCGCTGGCGTCATCCCGACCATGGCGTGATCGGTCCGGCCGAATTCCTGCCGCTGATCGAGCGCAGCGGCAACAATGGGCGGCTGACCCGCTACGTGCTGACGGATGCCTGCTGGGCACTGCAACGCCTGGCCGCCGCCGGCAGGCCCCAGATCCGGATTGCGATCAATCTGCCGCCGTCCGAGCTCGCCGACCATTCGCTCGCCGCCGCGCTGGGCGCGACCTGCGCACGCTTCGATGTTGCGCCCTCGCTGCTGGAGCTTGAGATCACCGAGGGCTCGCTGATCAACAACATCGCCAGCGCCGCCGAGACGCTGCATCGGTTGCGCCGCTTGGGTGCCACCATCGCGCTCGACGATTTCGGCACCGGCTACAGCTCGCTCGCGCATCTCAGGCACTTCCCGCTCGACAAGGTCAAGATCGACAAGGCCTTCATCAGCGAGATTCCCGATAGCGCCGAAGACAAGGCCATCGTCGGCGTGATCGCATCGCTTGCCGGCACCCTGGGGCTCACGCTGGTCGCCGAGGGCATCGAGCGCCCCGAACAGGCCGCGGCCATGCGCGAGATGGGGGTGAGGTTCGGGCAGGGCTATTTCTATCAGCGGCCGCAGCCGCTCGACACCGTGCTGCGATGGCTCCAGACGCAGCCGGCGGCCGAGAGCCGCGTCCTCGCCGGCAGCCCCTCGATCGCGCCCGAATTCGCCGCCTGAGCGCAGTTGCCTAGGTCTGCGTCGCGTTCCACAGCATGGAGAGCCCGGCCGCGATCATGATCGCGTCCATCAGCACGCGGAACATGTCCGGCTTCAGGTGCAGCACGAAGCGCTTCGCGAGGAAGGCGCCCGACATCAGCGAGGCGCCCGCGATCAGGCCCTTCATGAAGACCTCGCCGGTCAGCGCGCCGAAACGTTCGAAGGTCACCGACTTCGCGAAATAGAGGCCGAGCGAGGCGGCGGCTTCGGTGGCGAGGAAGGCGCCCTTCGAGAGGCCATAGAACAGGAACAGCGGCACGCTGAGCGGGCCGGTCGAGACCACGATGCCGGTGAGATAGCCGATGATCGCGCCGCCGAGCGCCAGATGCCAGAGATTGGCCTTGAGGTCGTGCCGCGCCAGAAAGTGCCGCACCGGCACCATCGCGATCAGGAACACGCCGATGGCGAGATCGACGGCGTGCGAGGGCAGCGCCAGCAGCGTCCGCGCGCCGAGCGCCGCGGCCGGAATGCCCGTGACCGAATAGGCCGCGCAGGCCCGCCAATCGACCTCGCGCCACCAGGCCAGGATGCGCGAGAAGTTCGCCATCACGGACGCCACCGCCATGATCGGCACGGCCTCCTTCGGCCCGTAGGCATAGACCAGCACCGGCATCAGCATGATCGACGAGCCGGTGCCGACGATGCCTGAGATGGTGCCGGCAACGAGCCCGACGGCGAGGACGAAGAGAAAGGCCAAAGGGAACGCTCCGGGAATCGGAGCAGTCTAGCCGGACGGGCCGGCGGGCGCGATGCCGGGCGCGGTTTGGTGTGCTTCCGGCAGGCGGAACCCTAAAGCGCGATGCGATCAGGATGGATCGTCATCGCGCTTCAGGTTGTTGTTTAAGCATGATCTTTTCGGAAGAGTGCGCTGCGCACTTTCCCGGATCATGCCTCAGCCGGGCAGCGGCGCTTCCACGACGTCGAGCAGGGCTCCGAGACCTTGCCGCAGGCGCCGCGTTGCCGCGCTCTCGGTGGCGAGGCCGAAGACGACGAGCGACCGTCCCGTCACCGCGTAAGCGTGGCCGAACTCGAATGCAGGCATCTGGGCCTCGGGCTGATTGGTGTCGATCAACCCCAGCCAGCGGCTTCCGTCGGTGACCGGCGGAAGTGTGAAGTTCACGACGTCGTAGTGAGCGTTGTAGACCAGAAGCATGGTCGCGTCCGAGCCGCGGCGCTTGACGCCGGTCTCCTGGGCACGTCCGTCGAGCAGCATGCCGAAGCACTTGGCGTTGCCGTCCTCCCATTGCTCGCTGGTCATCTCGTCGCCGGAGGGCGACAGCCAGGTCACGTCCTTGACGTCGAGCTCTTCATTGTGGGAGCCGACCAGGAACCGGCTGCGATAGAGGATCGGGAAGGCCTTGCGCGTCGCGATCAGCTTGCGGGCGAATTCACGCAGGCTGCGGCCGTTTGCCGTGATGCCCATCCAGTCGAGCCAGGAGGTCTCGTTGTCCTGGGCATACGCATTGTTGTTGCCGTTCTGAGTGTGCCCGAATTCGTCACCCGCCAGCAGCATCGGCGTGCCGTGGGACAGCAGCATGGTCGCAAGCAGATTCCGCTTCTGGCGTTCGCGCAACGCGATGATCTCGGCATCGTCGGTCGGCCCCTCGGCGCCGCAATTCCAGGAATGGTTGTTGCTGTGACCGTCGCGATTGTCCTCGCCATTCGCCTCGTTGTGCTTGTCGTTGTACGAGACGAGATCGTTGAGGTTGAAGCCGTCATGGGCCGTGACGAAGTTGACACTGGCCCATGGCCGGCGGCCCCGCTTATTGAAGAGATCGCCGGATCCCGACACGCGCTTGGCGAAGTCCGCGATCGATCCCTCGTCGCCTTTCCAGAAGGCGCGCACGGTGTCCCTGAACTTGTCGTTCCACTCGGCCCATCCCGGCGGGAACTGGCCGACCTGATAACCGCCCGGGCCGATGTCCCATGGCTCCGCGATCAGCTTGACGCTGGAGAGCACCGGATCCTGGCGGCAGGCGTCGAGAAAGCCGCCGCCTTCATCGAAGCCATAGGGCTCGCGCGCCAGAATGGTGGCGAGGTCGAAACGGAAGCCGTCGACCCGCATCTCATTTGCCCAATAGCGCAAGGAATCCGCAACCAGCTGAAGCACGCGCGGATGCGACAGATTCACCGTGTTGCCGGTCCCGGTATCGTTGATGTAGTAGCGCTTCTGGTCCGGCAGCAGGCGGTAATAGCTGGCGTTGTCGATGCCCTTGAACGACAGCGTCGGACCGAGCTCGTTGCCTTCCGCGGTGTGATTGTAGACGACGTCCAGGATGATCTCGATGCCATGGGCGTGGAACTGGTTGACCATTTCCTTGAACTCGTTCGCGAACGGCGTCTTCAGGTAACGCGGTTCAGGCGCGAAGAAGGCGATGGAATTGTAACCCCAGTAATTGCGCAGGCCCTTGTCGACCAGGTAGCTGTCGTCGACGAAGGCGTGGATCGGCAGCAGCTCCGCGCTGGTGATGCCGAGCGAGCGGAGATAAGCGGGGATTTCGCCATGCGCGAGGCCTGAGAACGTGCCGCGGTCTGCTTCTGGCACCAGCGGATGCCGCTGCGTGAAGCCCTTGACGTGCATCTCGTAGACGATCGTCCGCTCCCAGGGCACTTCGGGCTTGCGCGCCGCGCCCCAGGTGAAGGCAGGGTCGATGACGCGGCACTTCTGCATCAAGGGCGCGCTGTCGCGCTCGTCGAACGAGAGGTCCTTGTCGGCGTGGTCGAGCTGGTAGCCGAACAGTTCGGGTCCCCAGCGCAATTGTCCGATCAGTTGCTTGGCGTAGGGATCGAGCAGGAGCTTGTTGGGATTGAAGCGGTGGCCGGCATCAGGCTCGTACGGCCCGTGGACGCGATAGCCGTACACGGTACCGGGACGGGCCGAGGGCAGATAGCCGTGCCAGACTTCATCGGTGTATTCGGGAAGCTCGACCCGCTCCAGCTCGGTTTCACCGTCGTCGTCGAACAGGCAGAGCTCGACCTTCGTGGCATGGGCCGAGAACAGCGCGAAGTTGACGCCGAGGCCGTCCCAGGTGGCGCCGAGTGGAAACGGTTTGCCTTCGGTGACCCGCGATCGGCGCAGGCTCGACGCCGCCCGCGTCAGGGCGTCGTCTGATTGCGTTTTTTGGTCCATGTCTGCCCCCCGATGACGATCCGGTCAGGACGTCGGCGTTGTTGCTGGTAGTTCAGTCGCCGCCTGTTCGGCAGCCGTTGCCGAGGCGATCACGGCCGCCGGCGGAACGTCGGCAGGCTTGGGCAGGACGCTGGCGCGCTGCTGGGCAGCCTCCTTGCTGATCGCGGTGATTGAATTGCCGATCCGCCCGACGATCGCGGTCAGCTCGGCATCGGACAGGCCCAGACGTTTTCGCACGAGGCGCATCTGAGCGCGGTCGGTCAGGTCGAGCTTGTTGCGGATCGGCTTTGATGTCGGGCGGCGCATGGCGGGCAACTCCTGTGTGTGATCGTAACCGTTACCCGATGATTCCGTTCCAGTTGCCCGGCGAGCGGCGCGCTGACCGAGGGATCGAGAGGCAAGGCCGCCTCATGGCGGGCTCACGTCCATGGCGAGGAACGAAAGAGTGCACGCCTGCTTTTCATTCGCGGGCATCCTTGAAGCGACCGGAACGTCTCGCTCGAACCGCATTTCGCCAATGCATGCCTGCGATCATGTGAGCGCGAAAGGCGGACAGATTGGTTCAGACACACAGATCGGTTCAGACACTGGGAATAGCCGGACAGGCCCGGCGCCACGGCGCTCAGATCGTCGATGATGGGGTCAGCTTCAACCTCTGGGCGCCGACGGCCCGGTCGGTGGAGTTGCTGGAGACCGGCCGGCCGCCGCGGCGGATGTCGCGCGATGACGACGGCTGGTATCAGATGCTCAGCCCGACCGCACGTGCCGGCACGCGCTATCAGTTCAGGATCAACGAGGACCTGATCGTCCCGGACCCTGCCTCCTTCTTCCAGCCGGATGACGTCGGCGCCGCAAGCGAGGTGGTCGATACGGCGGCACTGCGGGATCCCATCCCTTATCCGGGCCGCCCATGGGCGGAGGCCGTCATCTACGAGCTGCATGTCGGCACCTTCAGCGAGGAGGGGACCTATGCGGGGGTCGAGAAGCGACTGCCTTATCTGCGCGATCTCGGCGTCACCGCGGTCGAGCTGATGCCGGTCAACGATGTCCCCGGCCGGCACAATTGGGGCTATGACGGCGTGCTGCTGAACGCGCCCAATGCCCGCTACGGCAGTCCGCACGATCTCAAGCGGCTGTTGCGGGCAGCCCACGCGCTCGACATCATGGTCTATCTCGACGTGGTCTATAACCACTTTGGCCCGCAGTTGAACTACCTGCACAGCTACGCGGAGAATTTCTTCAACAAGCGTCACACCACCGGCTGGGGACCGGCGGTCAACCTGGAGGGACGCGACGGCGCGTTCGTGCGGGAGTTCCTGGTCGAGAATGCCTTGATGTGGTTGCGCGACTACGGCTTCGACGGGCTGCGCTTCGATGCCGTCCACGCCCTGAAGGACGATTCCGAGCGGCATTTCCTCATTGAGCTTGCCGAGAGCGTCAGGCACGAATTGCCGGGCCGGCGCGTGCATCTGATGCTGGAGAATGAAGCCAATCAGGCGCACCTGCTCGATCGCGGGGCAGGACGCCCGAAATATTACGACGCCCAATGGGGCGACGATTTCCACAATGCGCTTCATGTCCTGCTGACGGGAGAAGACGAGGGATATTACCGCGCATTTGCGGACAAGCCGCTCGAGCACCTGGCGCGATCGCTCACCGAGGGTTTTGCCTATCAGGGTGAAGTCTTCGCCCTTCACAACGAGCGGCGCGGCGAGCCAAGTGCGCATCTGCCGCCGGAAGCCACGATCTTCTTCGCGCAGAACCATGACCAGATCGGCAACCGGGCTCTGGGTGAGCGACTGTCACGATTGGTCGGCCCGGACAAGCTCGGCCAGGCGATGGCGCTGGTCCTGCTCAATCCGCACATTCCCATGCTGTTCATGGGTGAGGAAGCCGCCGTCGGAACGCCGTTCCTGTTCTTCGCAGACTGGACCGGAGAAGCTGCCGAGTTGACGCGGGAAGGGCGGCGCAAGGAGTTTTCGCACTTCAAGGCGTTTTCGACTCCCGAGATGCGCGCCAGGATTCCGGACCCGTGCGACGAGGGGACCTTTCAGGCCTCGAAGCTCGACTGGAGCAGCATCGATCAGTCTCCCGGCTGCGCGGCCTTTCGGGCTTTGACGACGCGATTGCTGACGATCCGACGCGAGAGGATCGTGCCGCTCATCGCGCAAGGTTTCGTTTCGGCGCAGCGCGAGCTGATCGGCGGCGATCCTCGTCAGGGCGCGATTGATGTGCGCTGGCAGACGAGGAGGGGAGAGACTTTGCAGATCGTCGCCAACTTCGCCGACCATCCGCTGCCGATGCCGGCTTTGGTCGCAGGCGAATGCCTGTGGCGCGGCGGACCGGCAGACGAACGAGCGCTGCGGCCTGGCGACATCATCGTACGACTTGGTCAGGCATGACCGGCGCAATCCCGGCCTGATGGCGGTACGATCTTGCGGCGCCCGCTGCCGGTTGCAATCATCCGTGCAAACCGCGATCATGATGCAGTGACCGTCTCGTCTCTCAGAAGCAACGTCCGCCGCCTGTACGAGGGCGCAACGCCGAGCGGCGTGCGCTTCCGCTATGCGCTGCTCGTGTTCGATATCGTGACGGTGTTGTTCATCATCGCCACCTCGTTCCTGCATCCCAGCGAGATCATCGAAGCGCTCGACATCGTGTTCGGCCTGCTGCTGCTGGCCGATTTCTCGGCGCGGCTCCTCGTCGGCCGGCATCCGTTCCGGAGGTTCCGGCAGCTCGCGACCTGGGCCGACATGGTTGCGATCGTATCCTTCCTGGCACCGCTTGCCGGCGAGGCGGGCGGCTTTCTCCGGATCCTGCGAACGCTGGGGATGCTGCGCGACTATCAGATGCTGGTGCGACTGCGCATCGATTCTCCGTTCTTTCGTCGCAACGAAGAGGTCATCTTCGCCGTCACCAACCTCGCCGTTTTCATCTTCGTCATGACCGGGATCGTTTACGAGACCCAGAAGTTTCGCAACGATCAGATCCACAATTATGCCGATGCGCTGTATTTCACGGTCACGGCGCTGACGACGACCGGCTTCGGAGACATCACCCTGCCGGGTACGGTCGGTCGTCTCATCACCGTCGTGATCATGATCTTCGGGGTGACCCTGTTCTTCAATCTTGCCCGCGCGCTGCTCAGTCCCAACAAGGTGCGGTTTTCGTGTCCGGCCTGCGGGCTCCAGCGGCACGATGCCGACGCCGTGCATTGCAAGGCTTGTGGCAAGCTTCTCAATATTCCGGACGAGGGCGCGGTGTGAGGCGCGTCTGTGGGAATGATGCCGTTGGACCCCATGATGAGCCGAAATCGGTGGGCGCTAACCCATTGAATCGACTGGGGCCGGCTACTGTGCATGGGGTTGTTTTTCATATTTTGGGCATGGGCCGTCATCGCAGCACCAGCCATGCCGGCGCGTGATCGCTGGCCCCTTCCTCGCCGCGGACCTTCTTGTCCACGCCAGCCTTCGCCAGCCGTGAGGCCAGGGCAGGGCTGAGCAGGAGATGATCGAGCCGCAGGCCCGCATCGCGCGGCCACCGGTTCCGCTTGTAATCCCAGAACGTGTAGATGCGCTTGTCCGGATGCAATTTGCGGACCGCATCGCACCAGCCCTGCGACACCAGCGAGGCATAGGCCGCGCGGCTCTGGGGCTGGACCAGCGCATCCTTGTCCCATGAGCGCGTCGGATAGATGTCGATCTCGGTTGGCGCGACGTTGTAATCGCCGGCGAGCACGACGGGCAGATCCTGCTGGATGAAAGTGTTGGCGTGACGCTTGAGGCGCGCGAACCAGTCGAGCTTGTAGTCGAATTTCGGTCCCGGCTGCGGATTGCCGTTGGGCAGATAGATGCTGGTGACGATGATGCCGCGCACGGCGGCCTCGATGTAGCGGGCTTCGTGATCCCCGGGTCTTCCGGGCAAGCGGTCGCGGGTCAGGATCGGCGCGGCGTTGCGGGCAAGGATGGCGACGCCGTTCCAGGTCTTCTGTCCGCGCCACACCGCGCCATAACCGGCTTTTTCGATCGCGGCCGCCGGAAATTCGCCATCACTTGCCTTCAATTCCTGAAGCGCAACGATATCGGGCTTTGCCGCGCGCAGCCATGCCAACAGATTGGGCAAGCGGCGATTGATGTTGTTGATGTTGAATGTCGCGATCTTCATGTAGAGCTGCCGACTCCCGCCTTCCGTACCCGGAGACACAATGTCCAAGTTGAACTTTGCCGCCATCGTCGCAGCTGTCGCGCTCTCCGGGCTCGCGTCGGCACAATCGTCCGACCCGCGCGGCGCCTGCAAGGCAGATTACGACAAATTCTGCGCCGGCATCGCGCCCGGTGGCGGCCGCGTCGTCGCCTGCCTCACCGACAAGCGCGATCAGCTCAGCGCAACCTGCAAAGAGGCGCTGGACAACAGGAAGAAAAAGTAAGCGTTCCGTGTCCCGGACGCGCGCAGCGCGAGCCGGAACCCCGAAGGCCACACGGTCAGAATGTAGAGAGATGGGCCCCGGCTCTGCAGCGCACCGCTGAAGGAGCGCTGCGCTGCGTCCGGGGCACGAGAACTTAGCCCGGCAGCGCCGGCGGGGCCGCGGGCTGCTCGATTGGCGGCGGGGCGGGCGGCGGCTCGGCTCCGCTCACGGCAGCCGGCTTCACCAGCGGCTCCTCCGCATTGCCGCCCTTGTAGATGCGGGCATAGCGGTGGCCGAGGCTGGTCAGCACCTCATAGCCGATGGTGCCGAAATGATGCGCGAGCTCGTCGACGGTGATGCCCTCGCCGAGCAGCGTCACCATATGGCCGCGCCGCGCCGCGTTCGGCGGCAGATCGGTGATGTCGATCGCGATGAGGTCCATGGAGATGCGCCCCGCCACCGGGCAGCGCTTGCCGGCGACGATGACCTCGGCACCGCGGGTGCCGTCATTGGAGCTGGCCGCGCGGAAATAGCCGTCGGCATAGCCGACTGCGATGATCGCAAGCTTGGTCGGCCGCCGCGCGGTCCAGGTGCCGCCATAGCCGACGGTCTCGCCGCGCTCGATGCTGCGGGTCTGCACGATGCGCGCCTTGAGGTCGACCACCTGCTGCATCGGATTGTCGGCCTCCGGCGTCGGGTTGACGCCGTAGAGCGCAGCTCCCGGCCGCACCAGGTCGAACTGGAACGGCGCGCCCAGGAAGATGCCGGAGGAATTGGCGAGCGCGGCCGGCACGCCGGCGAATTCGCTGGCGATGCTGCGGAAGGCGGCGAGCTGCCGGGCGTTCACCGGGCTGTTGAGCTGTTCGGCCGAGACCAGATGGCTCATCACCAGCGTGATGCCGTGATCGCCGGCGTTGATGCGGGGGATGATGGCCTGCGCTTCGGTCAGCGTCAGGCCGAGCCGGTTCATGCCGGTGTCGATGTGGATCGCAGCCCCTCCGTTCCAGCCGGTGCGGCGGCAGAACACGTCCCATTCGGCGAGCTCGTTGAGATCGCCGATCACCGGGCGGCAATTGATCTTGGCGTAGTGCTCGCCGGTGTTCTGGAAATAGCCGCCGAGCACGTAGATGGTGGGCTCGGGAACGGCGGCGCGCACCTTGCGCGCTTCCTCGATGGTGGCGACGAAGAATGTCTTGCAGCCGGCCTTGCTCAGCGCACGCGCGACCTCGGCGGCGCCGCAGCCATAGGCGTCGGCCTTGATCACCGCCGAGCACTCGGCCGGCACCGCCGTCTTCTCGAGCTTGCGCCAATTGGCGATGATCGCGTCGAGATCGACGGTCAGGACGCCGCCATAGGCGGCGAGCGCGGCCGCCTGGTTGGCCTCGGCAGAGAGAAGGCCGGATTGCGAGAGGGTTTTCGGGTCGGACGCCATTGTCATGGCGCCGTTTTACGCAAGAGACCCGCGCGGTTCAACCCAAGGAGCCTAGTAGTCGCTGCTGCGGTCCGGCAGCTGGCCGTCATGCGCGAGGTCGCCGAAGCGGGTGACCGAGGCGTCGAAGTGCAGCTCGACCGTGCCGGTCGGACCGTGACGCTGCTTGCCGATGATGACTTCGGCCCGGCCCACCGTGCGCTCCATGTCGGCCTGCCATTTGGCGTGCTCCTCGGTGCCGGGGCGGGGCTCCTTCATGGCGAGGTAATATTCCTCGCGGAACACGAACAGCACGACGTCGGCGTCCTGCTCGATCGAGCCGGATTCACGCAGGTCCGACAGCTGCGGCCGCTTGTCGTCGCGCGATTCGACCTGACGCGACAGCTGCGACAGCGCGATCACGGGGACGTTGAGCTCCTTGGCCAGCGCCTTCAGGCTGGTCGTGATCTCCGTGATCTCCTGGACGCGATTATCGCTTCGCTTGCCTGAACCCGAGAGCAGCTGGATGTAGTCGATCACGAGCAGATCGAGGCCCTTCTGGCGCTTCAGCCGCCGCGCGCGCGCCATCAGCTGCGCGATCGACAGGCCGCCGGTGGCGTCGACGTAGAAGGGCAGCGATTGCAGCTCGATCGAGACCTGGCGGATCTTTTCGAAATCGGCTTCCGTGATGCCGCCGCGGCGGATGTGGGACGAGGGGATGCCGGTGCGCTCGGCGACGATACGCGTCGCGAGCTGGTCAGCGGACATTTCGCACGAGAAGAACCCGATCACGCCGCCGTTGGCGGCCTTCATGGTGCCGTCGGCCTGAAGCTCCGGCACGTAGGCCTTGGCGACGTTGTAGGCGATGTTGGTGGCCAGCGACGTCTTGCCCATGCCGGGACGCCCCGCCACGATGATGAGGTCGGAATGCTGCAGGCCGCCCATCTTGGTGTCGAGGTCGCGCAGGCCCGTGGAGATGCCCGACAGCTTGCCGTCGCGCTGAAACGCTTTGGCCGCGAGATCGACCGCGACCGTCAGCGCCTGCGAGAATTTCTGGAAGCCGCCGTCATAGCGGCCGGATTCGGCGAGTTCGTAAAGCTTGCGCTCAGCGTCCTCGATCTGCGCCCGCGGCTGGAAGTCGACCGGCGCGTCATAGGCCACATTGACCATGTCTTCGCCGATGCCGATCAGGTCGCGCCGGAGCGACAGGTCGTAGACGGTGCGGCCGTAATCCTGGGCGTTGATGATCGTGGTTGCTTCGGCCGCGAGCCGCGCAAGATATTGCCCGATGGTCATGCCGCCGACATCGGTATCGGCGGGCAGGAAGGTCTTCAGCGTGACCGGGGTTGCGATCTTGCCCATCCGGATCAGGCTGCCGGCGGTCTCGAAGATGGTCTGGTGCAGCGGCTCGAAGAAATGCTTCGCCTCCAGGAAGTCGGAGACGCGATAGAAGGCATCGTTGTTGACCAGGATCGCGCCCAGAAGGCTCTGTTCCGCCTCGATATTGTGCGGTGCGCTCCGATAGGCGGGAGTTCCGGCATCGGGCGCGAGTTTGAGAACGTTCGAATCAGTCAGGGCCATGGTCGGACGTGCTTAGCAATTTTCTTGGGCGGATGCGGGGCCGGGATAAAGCGCCGCCGGAGGTCAAAGCGGAAGCGAAAGCTGGCCGCTATCAACCGCTCAGTGAAAGTGGTGGATGACTGGCAGCCGCAGCACGCGCCGCGCTTGACGGATTTTTGCGGAACCGGCCCGGGCCTGAAGTGGCCGCGGCCGCGCCACGGAAGAATCCTGAAACCGTGAACTTTATGGACTGGCGCGCAGACGTAACCAAAGAGGCGTGCGACCTGCGCACGCTGGCCGCGTTCGGCTCGGCTTCAGACCAGCAGGAGGTAGACCAGCGCAACCAGAGCCGCCCCGACGCCGGTGGCGATCAAGGCGTAATCGGTGCGGAGGTCGTCCTGCACGTCGAGCGAGGTTTGGGTCTCTTTGCTCATGGCGACGATCTAGGCCAAGCCCGACCAGACTTATGTGAAGTGGATCACATCCTCCCGGATATTTTCGGGGGTAGGACCGGAACAGGCGGACGGGACGGGAATTGTCTCCCGCGGTCCGTCACAGGGAACGAGGCAAGCGATGCGGCCAGAACGGCAGCTCCAGACTTGGCAGCCCGAGACTCGGCAGCCCCAGACCTGGCGGAGCGAGGCGGGTAGCCGGCTTTGGCTGTCGGGGCTAATTGCGGCCATGGAGCACGCTGAACGGCCCGACGTGCGTCGCCAGCCGGCCGCACCCGAAATCCTCCTGGAACTGCGGGCGCAACTGGCGTTAACGGCCCTGGTCCGATTTCCCCGGGTTTCGACGCTGCGTCACTAGGATCTATTCACCAGCCAGCTTGAGCCTCGGTCCAGCCACGCCTTCGCGAGCGCGCAGCCGGGCTTCTTCGCGCGGCAAGTAGTCACGGGTCATCGGCACCACGCCCTGGCGGCGCGTGAGCTGGATCTGGAAATTCATCATGGCTTGCTTGCGGAACGTCATCTCGCAAGCCGCCAGATAGAATTCCCACATCAGCGCGAAGCGCTCGTCGTAGAGCTGCACGGCCTCCTCGCGGCGCGCCATGAAACGTTCCCGCCAGGCCTTCAGCGTTTCCGCGTAGTGCAGGCGCAGGATCTCGATATCGCAGACCAAGAGGCCGGCGCGCTCGATCGCGGGCAGGACTTCCGACAAGGCAGGGATGTAGCCGCCGGGGAAGATGTACTTGGCGATCCAGGGGTTGGTCGAATCCGGGCCCTGCGAGCGGCCGATCGAATGCAGCAGCATGACGCCGTTCTCGCTGAGCAACTCGGCGCAGCGCTGGAAATAGGTATCGTAGAAGCCGGCGCCGACATGCTCGAACATGCCGACCGAGACGATGCGATCGAACGGGCCTTCGGCGTCGCGATAGTCCTGGAGCAGGAATCGGGCCGAGCCGGACAGGCCCTTTTCCGCGGCGCGCGCATTGGCGATCTGCAATTGCTCGGTCGACAGCGTCACGCCGGTGACATCGGCGCCGGTGGTCTCGGCGAGATAGAGCCCGAGCCCGCCCCAGCCGGAGCCGATGTCGAGCACGCGCTGTCCGGGCCTGACGAGCAACTTGGCGGCGATGTGGCGCTTCTTGGCGAGCTGCGCGTCGTCGAGCGTCGTCTCCGGCGTCTCGAAATAGGCGCAGCTGTATTGCTTATCGGCGTCAAGGAAGAGCGAATACAGCCGTGCGTCGAGATCGTAATGATGCGCGACGTTGCGGCGGGAGCGCGAGCGCGGATTGAACTGCTTCAGGTGCCGCGCCAGGTAGCGCAGGTGCCACCACGGTTTTGCCCACTGCGGCAATAGGTCGGGTTGATCGAGCAGGATCGCGAGGGCATCAGCTATGGTGCCCCGTTCGACGACGAACTCGCCGTCCATATAGGCCTCGCCGAGCCCGAGCTCGGGATTGACGAGGATCTTCCGCTCCGCCTCCGCAGTGACGAAGCGCACCGCCACCGGCTCGCCGGTGCCGTCGCCGACGGTGAATGTCGATCCGCTGGAGCCGGTCACCGTCATCGACCCGCGGCGGATGAATTGAGACAGGAATTTACGCAACAATCGGTCCATCGCCACCTTCCTCTCGAGCGAACCCCAAGAGAACACCAAGAGATGCGACTAACCCGGCCTTCACATCGGACGCTCAGGTCCCGCTCTGGTTCCTATGCGTTTGCATCCAAATCTAGGGAGGGCGGCCCGGCTGCACTATTGCGCTGTGTTCACAGCCGATATTCCAAAAGGGCTTAATCACATCCTTGCGCGCGGAGGCTGCTTCCATTCGCGGCTCAATCGGATAAAAGGTGACCCGCCGCCGCCCCGGAGGCCGGCTGCACCTCTCGGAATCAATGGAGATGTTGGGAATGTCGAGCCGAGCGCTCAGCCTCGCGACGGTGCTGCTTCTGATCGGCTTCGGCGCGACCGATACCGTCTTTGCGCAGCCGACGAATCTCGAGGCCGGCAAAACTCCGTCCCAGCTTTTCGCCCAGACCTGCAACGCCTGCCACAAGAGCCCACGCGGGCTTCTGAAGACCGTCGCGCCGGGTTCGCTGCCAGGCTTCCTGCGCCAGCATTACACCACGAGCTCGGACATGGCGGGCGTTCTTGCCTCCTATCTCGTCTCCAACGGTGCCACCGACACCCGCTACCAGGCCAAGGACGGCAAGAAGGACGGCGCCAAGGACAAGGACGCGAGCAGCAATCCCGAGCCTCACGGGCGTCGCCCGCGCTCCCAGGACGCCAGGCCGGACGGCGAGGCTGTTGCGCCCGCGGCCGAGGGCGCCCGCCAGAAGCGTGCGACACGGCCGGCCGAGGACGGCTCCAAGCCCGAGTCACAGGCTGCGACCGAGGGGCGCAAAGGTAAGCGCCGCGACAAGCCCGGCACCGAGGAGGCGCCGAAGGCCGACGCCACCGCGCCAGCCACTGAAGACAAGAAGAGCGCACCGGAGCCGAAGCCGGCGGCCAAGCCGGACGCGGCCAAGGTCGAGCCCGGCCGCGACGACGCCAAGCCCGACAGCGCCAAGGTCGAACCCCGCGGCAGCGAGACGCCGGCGGTACGGCCCGATCCTGTCCCGCCGGTAACGCCCGCTGCACCGGCGGCCGCGAAGCCCGCCGAGCCGGCTGCGTCCAAGTCGGCGGAAGAGGCAGCTCCCAAGCCTGCCGCGCCGGCCGCCAGCTCTGAACCGGCGGCCAAGCCGCAGGAACCGGCATCGCCCGCGCCCGCGCCCGCCGCGGCCCCGCCTGCCGCACCCGCCGGGTCCTCCGGCCCGCCAGCGCCGCCGATCTCGCGCTAAGTCAGCTCGTCTTTCGCTCGACATGCGGAGGCCGCGTTCGTCGCGGCCTTCGCATCGTATTGACGGCATTAGAGTGTCACTCTAGAGTAATGCTCTAGGAGGAGGCGCCGATGACGGCGAGCGTGCGAGACGACCTGTTGGCAGCCGGGCTGGCCGTGTTTGATCGCGTCGGTTTCGAAGCTGCGACGGTGGCCGCGATCCGCGCCCGGGCGCGGGCCTCCAATGGCAGTTTCTTTCACGCCTTCGGCTCGAAGAAAGAGCTCGCCGGTGCGCTGTTCCTGGAGGTCTTGCGGCACTATCACGCCGCGGTGCTGGCCGCGCTCGATCCTGTGCCCGCGGCGGAGCAGGGCATCGATCGGCTGATCCGGGCACATCTTGACTGGGTCGTGACCAGCCGGCGCGAGGCGCGCTACTTGTTCGAGATCTCGCGCAGCGAATGGGGCGAGGACGTCCGCGACGCCCAGCGCGCGCAGAATGCACGCCTTGCCGACGGCATCGAGCGCTGGCGCGCGCCGCTGGTTGCAGGCGGCGAGCTCTTGCCGATGACGCCGGCGATGTTCGTCAGCCAGCTCATCGGTCCGGCGCAGATTTTCTGCCGCGCCTTCCTGTCGGGACGCGACCGCGCCGATCCGCGCGCCGAGGCCGACACGCTGATCGCCTGCGCCATCCGTGCGCTACGGCCACACGATCGCATCAACAAGCACTAAGGAGAAACTGCATGCGCGCCGAAGCAGATCCGGAATTCGCGGCCGTTGCCGAGCACATTCATGCCAATGTCGGCCGGCAGGGCTTCATGAACCTGGTCGGCGCCGAGCTGTCGGAATTGACGCGCGGCACCTGCACGATTGCCGTGGATCGCCGGCCGGAGCTGCTGCAGCAGCACGGCTTCTTCCACGGCGGCGTCACCGCCTTCCTGGTCGACAACGCCACGACGATCGCAGCCGCCACCTCGCGCGGCCAGCCGGCGCTGACGGCGGAATACAAGCTCAACCTGTTGTCGCCCGCGGTCGGCGAGAAGCTGATCTGCCGGGCCCGCGTGATCAAGCCGGGCCGTCAGGTCTCGGTGGTTGCCGCCGACGTATTCTGCGTCAGCGGCGGTGTCGAGAAGCACACGGCAACGGCGCTGGCCTCGATCGCGATGTTGAGCGAGGACGTTGCCGCGAAAACGAAAAGCCCGGCCGCCTGAGGCAGCCGGGCTTCGCGGTCTCGCGCGAATGCGAGGCTTACTTCTCTTCCGCGGCCGGCGCCGGCGCGACCTCGTCGTGCTCGGCTTCCGGATCGAAGAACTCGCCGGCGGCTGCGATCGCCTCGGCGGCCGCGTCGCGGTCCTCGTTGCGGGTCGAGATGTCCTCGCCGCGGTTGATGCGCTCGGCCTCATCCTGGCTGCGCGCAACCGTGACGGTGATCTCGACCTCGACCTCGGGGTGAACGGCAACGATGACCGTGTGCTTGCCGATGGTCTTGATCGGCGCGTCGAGCTGCACCTGCGGACGGTCGAGGTGGACGCCGTCGGCCTCGAACGCCATGACGATGTCGCGCACGGTGACCGAGCCGAACAGCTGGCCGGCTTCGGAAGCCTGGCGGATCACGATGATGTTCTTGTCCTTGATCTTCTCGGCGACCTTGGACGCTTCGCCCTTCGCCTGGAGGTTGCGGGCCTCGAGCTCGGCCTTCATGCCGTCATACTTGGCACGGTTGTCGGCGGTGGCGCGCAGCGCCTTGCCGCGCTTGAGCAGGAAATTGCGGGCGTAGCCGTCGCGAACCTTCACGACTTCGCCCATCTGGCCGAGCTTGTTGACGCGTTCCAGCAAAATGACTTCCATATTCGTTCTCCTATTGAAGTGCTCTGTGGGTTTTCGGTTTTCGGGGTTGAACTCAGGGGGTCGGCAGCGGCGGCGGCTGCTGCCGGCTGCGCAGGAAGCGTTCGCGGAAGCCGAACATGGCGTCCGCAAGGCCGAGGATCACCATTGCGATCACGGGCCATCCGAACACGACCACGACGGCATAGGTCGAGCCGAGCCAGAACGTGCGGCTCTTCAGCGCCAGCGTGAGGGTGTGCAGCACGGCGAAGCCGGTCAGCGCATAGCCAATCATCAGCGCCGCCGCGGTGATCTGAGCGACGATCGCGACGAGCCCGCCGGTGAAGCAGAAGGCGAGCGCGACGCAGAGCGCCACCAGCGTCATCGGCGGCAGCTCCGCCGTCTTCAAGTCCGGCCACGGGCGCCGCAGCCGGCCCGACGTGGAGGTGATCTTGGCGCTGAGCCAGAGGTTCAGGGTCAGCGTCATCATCGCGATGACGGTGGCCCCGGCCGGTGCCATGCGCACCAGCGCGTCGACGAACTGACCGGCTTCGCCGGAGGTTTGCGGGTCGGTGGCGCGGAGGAGGCGCATCAGGCCGCGCCGCAGCGTGCCGAGGATGGTCTCGGCGTCGGTCCCGAGCGTGAGCAGGGCAGCCAACGTGGTCAGCGTGGCAAAGCCGGCGAGCCACAGCAGGATGCGGCCGACCGGATACCATTCGAGTTCAGCTGCGGCGGCGGGTTCCGCGGCAGCCTCCGGCGCGACAGCTCCCACCGGACGGCTGAGCAGGGCGAGATGGCCGAGCCACCAGGCCGGCAGCGCGACGGTGAGTGCGAATGCGATGCCATAGGGCAGGCCGAACAGGGCGCCGAGGCTGATTGCAGCAGCGATGCCGCCGAGGCTGGCGCAAAGCGGGCCCCAGCCGATCGCGGCGACCATCAGCGGCAGTGGAGCGAGATAGAACAGGACGAGCGAGATCAGCGCGCCCGAAATGATCGAGGCGAACATCAGGGCCGACGCAGCGCCGGCGATCAGGCCAATCAGTGCAAAAGCCATCATCAGCTGTCCCGCTCCCTTCGAGCGGTTAGAGGCTCGTCTGCCCCAACCATCGGCGACCGGACGACCCGGAAGCCTTATGAGATCGAAAAAGTTGCGGTCGGCGGCTCAAGGCCGCCGGCCGGATTGGTCGTGTTAGCGAATGACGTAGGGCAAGAGGCCCAGGAACCGCGCGCGCTTGATGGCGCGGGCAAGCTCACGCTGCTTCTTCGCGGACACCGCCGTGATGCGGCTCGGCACGATCTTGCCGCGCTCGGAGACGTAACGCATCAGGAGCTTGGAGTCCTTGTAGTCGATCTTCGGAGCATTGGCGCCCGTGAACGGGCAGCTCTTGCGACGACGGAAAAACGGGCGGCGTGCACCAGCTTCAGCCATTGTTCTTACTCCCCATCCGTCGTGGTGGTTTCAGCGTCTTCGCGCGGACGGCGCGGGCCGCGGTCGCCGCGGAAGCCACCACCGTCGCGATCGCCACCACGGAAACCGCCCTCGCGGTCGCCGCGGAAGCCGCCTTCACGCTCGCCGCGGAAGCCGCCGCCACGGTCGTCACGCTCGCGGTCACGGTCGGCCTTGCGCATCATCGCGGACGGGCCTTCCTCGAGCTCATCGACGCGGACGCTGAGATAGCGGATCACGTCTTCGCTGATGCGCTCCTGGCGCTCGATCTCGGCGATCGCCGCGGACGGCGCGTCGATGTTGAGCAGCACAAAGTGCGCCTTGCGGTTCTTGTTCATGCGGTAGGTGAGGGAGCGCACGCCCCAATTCTCGGTCTTGGTGACCTTGCCGCCGAGACCCTCGACGATCCCGGTCATTTGCGCAGTCAGCTCTTCGACCTGCTGCGTGCTCGCGTCCTGACGCGCGAGAAAAACATGCTCATAAAGAGCCATGGTGGTCCTTTCCTCATGTTGGCGCATCGCCCGGCGTCAAGCCCTTAAGAGGCCTTCGGAAAGGACTCTGGGATTAAGCTCAGAAGGCGGAAACACGGGACGACGGGCCGACTGGCCCTGCCACACCAAAATCACGAAGGATTTGCTGAGACCGTCCGTTCAGCTCCCGGCCGGGGTCTGCGGATGCGCGCCTTATACGGATTTTGGCCGACTTGGCAAGGTTCGAGCGTCGGGCTTTCGGCCGACACGGGGCCGCCGGGGCGGCCAATCCACCCTCCCATACCGGCTTGACCTATTTGTTTGTATAACATACAAAGAATGCGTCGGGAGGACTTGATGGCGGGTGAATCGATCGAGGCTCCGTTCGAGGCGTCGGCGGGCGATCCGAAGCACGCTGCGCGCGCGACACGGTCGGCCGGCCGCAAGATGCGCTCGCTGCTGCTGGATGCGGCCAGTCCGCTGTTCCGGGAGCGGGGGCTGTCGGGCACGGCGATCACCGACATCGCGGCCGCGGCGGACGCATTTCCCAGCCAGATCACCTATTACTTCCGCACCAAGGAGGCGCTGTTCGTCGAATGCGCCTGCCGCGAGCTGTTGTATCTGGCGCGTGCGACCGAGCAGGCGGCGGAGAAGGCGCGGACGCCGCGGGATTACACCAATGCGCTGGCACAGACCGTGACGGCGAGCGATTCCGTCGCGTTCTTCGCCGAGGCGCTGACATTGACGCGGCGCCGCCAGGATCTTGCGCCCCTCGTCGAGCGCACCATCGAGCGCCTGCACGGCGAAGGCGCGCGCGCCTATGCGAGCCAGGTGGCACGGCACGGCTGGCGTTCGCTGCGTGCGCCCGACGAAAGCTCGCGGCGGTTCTGGGCCGTCGCCATCGGCGTCATTCTCGAAGGCTATGCGATGGGCCGCTCGCCCCAGGAGCTCTGCGCCGAGATGCTGCGGGTGCTCGGCGAGCAGGCGAAATCCACCGACGCGGCGCGCCTGCGCCTTGTGGAGGCGCGTGACGCAACGACCACGCCGGACGAGGAGAGCTAGGCCATGACCGCGCTTCGCATGCGTGCCCGCGATTTCCTGACCGACGACCAACTTGCCGACGTGCGCCGGCGTGTGACCTGGAAAGGCGTTGCGCTGATCGCGCACGCCTGGGCGCTGATCATTGGTGCGATGGCCTTGGTCGCGTGGTGGCCCAATCCCGTCACCTATGTCCTCGCCGTCGCGATCATCGGCTCGCGCCAGCTGGGCCTCGCGATCCTGATGCATGACGGCGCCCATGGCTGCCTGTCCGCCGACGAGAAGACCAATCTGGCCCTGAGCCAATGGTTGTGTGCCTATCCGCTGTTTGCGGAGACGCGCAGTTACCGGCGTTACCACCTGCAGCACCATGCGCGCACGCAGCAGGAGAATGATCCCGATCTCGTGCTGTCGGCGCCGTTTCCGATCACGAAGCTGAGCTATCGCCGCAAGTTCATTCGCGACATCACCGGACAGACCGGCTACCAGCAGCGCAAGGCGCAGCTGCTCAACGCGCTCGGCGCCAAGGACTGGCCGTGGCGCCAACGCCTCACTCATTTCTGGGACAAGCTCGGTCCGCAATGTATCGTCAATGCGCTGATGTTCGCCGCGTGCGCGGCGGCGGGCGTGTGGTGGGCCTACCCGCTGTTATGGTTGGTGCCGCTCCTGACCTGGATGATGGTCATCACCCGCATCCGCAATATCGCCGAGCACGCCGTCGTTCCCGACAGCAGCGATCCCTTGCGCAACACCCGCACCACGCATGCCGGTTTTCTCGAGCGGCTGTTCATCGCGCCGTACTACGTGAACTATCACCTCGAGCATCACCTGCTGTTCTACGTGCCCTGCTACAATCTGCCGAAGGTGCATCGGCTGCTGAGCGCGAGCCGCTATGCCGGCCGCATGGAGGTGCAGCCGGGCTATGCCGCGGTGCTGCGGCTGGCGACGGCGAGGCCCGATCGGGATGACCGGCGAGGTGAGTTGGTGAACAGCGCGCGCCGTGCGCAGGCGGGGGCGAAGGTCGACGCCAACCAGACTGCCGGCGGGTTTTGAGCCTGCGTATCCCCAGTTGAATGCCGGCCGGGGTTCCCATCGCGGCTTGACAGTCCGGCCTCTGACGGTGTCTACGGCCCCCTTTGGAGCGTGATCCGGAACCATGGCCCAAGGAACCACCACCCAAGGCCGCGCGTAATCGGCTGCCGGTTCTCGAGGGATCGTGCCCGACAAGCAGGGAGCGCCGATGACGGCAGCATTCACATTTCCAGGGCAGGGGTCCCAGGCGGTCGGCATGGGCAAGGCCCTGGCCGACGCCTTTCCGGTGGCGCGCGCCGTGTTTGACGAGGTCGATGCCGCGCTGTCCGAGAAGCTGACGGCCATCATCTGGGATGGTCCGGCCGAAACGCTCCAGCTCACCGAGAACGCCCAGCCGGCGCTAATGGCGGTGTCGATTGCCACCCTGCGCGTGCTGGAGGCCGAGGCCGGTTTTTCCGTGGGACGAGACGCGGCCTTCGTCGCCGGCCATTCGCTCGGTGAATACTCTGCGCTCGCTGCGGCCGGCAGCCTGACGGTGTCGGATACCGCCCGTCTGCTTCGCACCCGCGGTCTCGCAATGCAAAAGGCCGTCCCGGTCGGGGCCGGCGCAATGGCCGCGCTGCTCGGCCTCGATTACGAGGCCGCCATGGAGGTCGCGGGCGAGGCGGCGCAGGGGCAGGTCTGCCAGGCCGCCAACGACAACGGCGGCGGGCAGGTGGTGGTCTCGGGCGACAAGGCTGCGGTCGATCGCGCCGTCGAGATCGCAAAGGCCAAGGGCGCCAAGCGCGCGATGCTGCTGCCGGTGTCCGCCCCGTTCCATTGCAGGCTGATGCAGCCCGCCGCCGACGCCATGGCGGAGGCGCTGTCGAAGGTCACGATCAAGGCGCCGGCCGCGCCGCTGGTGTCGAACGTGCTGGCGAGCGCCATCACCGACCCCGACGAGATCCGCCGCCGCCTGGTCGAGCAGGTCACCGGAACGGTGCGCTGGCGCGAGTCGGTCGCCTATATGGCGGGGCAGGGCGTCACCCGATTCTTCGAGATCGGCGCCGGCAAGGTGCTGACCGGTCTCGTCAAGCGCATCGCGGACGGTGCCGTCGGCGTTGCGGTCGGCGGTCCCAATGACATCGCCGCCGCCAAGGATGCACTGGCCGCTGCGAAGCGGGCCTAGAGGAGTTGTCATCGATGTTCGATCTGACTGGCAAGAAGGCGCTCGTCACTGGCGCCACCGGCGGCATCGGCGGCGCGATCGCGCAGGCGCTGCACGCGCAGGGCGCGACCGTCGCGATCTCAGGAACGCGCAAGGAAGTGCTGGATGAGCTTGCCGGCAAGCTCGGCGAGCGCGTCTTTGTGTTGCCCTGCAATCTCTCCAAGGCCGATGAGGTCGAGGCGTTGGTGCCCGCCGCGGAAGCCGCGATGGGCCAGGTCGACATCCTCATCGCCAATGCCGGCATCACCCGCGACAATCTCTTCGTGCAGCTCCGTGACGAGGATTGGGAGGAGGTCATCAACGTCAATCTGACCGCGACCTTCCGCCTCGCGCGTGCCGCCACCAAGCTGATGATGCGCAAGCGCTTCGGCCGCATCATCGCCATCACCTCGGTGGTCGGCGTCACCGGCAATCCCGGGCAGGGCAACTACACCGCCTCGAAGGCGGGCCTGATCGGCATGATCAAGACGCTGGGCGCCGAATACGCCAAGCGCGGCGTGACCGCGAACTGCATCGCGCCGGGCTTCATCAAGACGCCGATGACCGACGCGCTCAACGACAAGCAGCGCGAAATGATTCTGACCAAGGTTCCGGCTGCCCGTCTGGGGACGCCCGAGGACATCGCCGCGGCGGCGGTGTACCTGAGCTCGAACGAAGCAGCCTACGTCACCGGCCAGACCATCCACGTCAACGGCGGCATGGCCATGATCTGAGGTCTTCGTTCCGCGCTGCCCACACGGTCGGCGTGGAATGCGGCAAACGGCCGTTTCCGGAGTGAAATGAGGCTTGTAGTCAAGGCAATTGAAGTGTGATAACCGGACCTTCAACGGATGGGCAAAGAACGCCATTGCAGGTTTTTGAAACCCTGTATATTGGCGATGCGGAGCCTTGGCCGTCGTTCGCCGGGCCCTGTATCGGTTAGGATGGGGCCAAATCAAAGTTCGTAAGCGAAGGCAAGTAACACGACCACGACGGCTCGTATCGTCCCGGGGGGTCGGGTCTACAGGGAACAACACGAGGTTAAGCAATGAGTGACATTGGCGAGCGGGTTAAGAAGATCGTGGTCGAACACCTTGGTGTTGAACCCGAGAAGGTTGTCGACAACGCGAGCTTCATCGACGACCTCGGCGCCGACAGTCTGGACACCGTCGAGCTGGTGATGGCGTTCGAAGAGGAATTCGGTTGCGAGATTCCGGACGACGCCGCGGAGACGATTCTCACCGTCGGCGATGCCACGAAGTTTCTCGAGAAGAACGCGAAGAGCTGACGCTCTTCATTTCGCGGGGACAACATTGAAACCGGACGGGCCGCTTCGCAGCGGTCAGCCGGTTTCTTGTTATTGGCCGTGAATCTTTCGATGCGGAGTTTTCGGACATGAGGCGGGTTGTCGTCACTGGTCTCGGCATGGTGTCGCCGCTCGGCTGCGGCGTCGAACCGACCTGGAAACGCATCCTCAACGGTGAAAGCGGCGCGCGCGCGATCGAGAGCTTCGATGTCTCCGATCTTCAGACGAAATACGCCTGCACCGTCGTGCGCGGCGACGGCAGCAACGGCACTTTCAATCCCGACAAGTGGATGGAGCCGAAGGACCAGCGCAAGGTCGACGACTTCATCATTTTCGGCATGGCCGCGGCCGGCCAGGCGCTCGACGACGCCAACTGGCACCCCGAGTCCGAAGAAGACAAGTGCGCGACCGGAACCATGATCGGATCCGGCATCGGCGGCCTCAGCGGCATCGCCGAAACCGCGATCCTGTTGAAGGAGCGCGGACCGCGCCGGGTGTCGCCGTTCTTCATTCCGGGCCGCCTGATCAATCTCGCCTCCGGCTACGTCTCGATCGCGCACGGGCTGAAAGGGCCTAACCATGCCGTCGTCACGGCCTGCTCGACCGGCGCGCACGCGGTCGGCGATGCCGCCCGCCTGATCGCGCTGGGTGATGCCGACGTGATGGTCGCAGGCGGCGCCGAGTCGCCGATCAGCCGCATCGGTATCGCCGGCTTCAATGCCGCGCGCGCGCTTTCGACCGGCTTCAATGAGACGCCCGAGAAGGCCTCGCGTCCCTACGACAAGGACCGCGACGGCTTCGTGATGGGCGAGGGCGCCGGCGTCCTGGTGCTGGAGGAGCTCGAGCACGCGAGGCGCCGCGGCGCGAGGATCTATGCCGAGGTGATCGGCTACGGTCTGTCGGGTGATGCCTATCACATTACCTCGCCGTCGCCCGACGGCGATGGCGGCTTCCGCAGCATGTCGGCCGCGCTCAAGCGCGCCGGCCTGACCGCATCCGATCTCGACTACATCAACGCCCACGGCACCTCGACACCGCTCGGCGACGAGATCGAGCTCGGTGCCGTCGAGCGTCTGCTCGGCAATGCCGCCTCCAAGGTCGCGATGTCCTCGACCAAATCGTCGACCGGCCATCTGCTCGGCGCGGCCGGGGCGATCGAGGCGATCTTCGCCATCCTCGCGATTCGCGATAATGTCGTGCCGCCGACGATCAACCTCGACAATCCGTCGGTGGAAACTGCGATCGACCTCGTGCCGCACGTTGCGAAGAAGCGTGAGGTCAATGTTGCCTTGTCGAACTCGTTTGGTTTTGGCGGTACCAATGCGTCGGTGATCGTCCGACGTTTGGCCGATTAGTTTGCGTTTGAGACGAATCCACCGTTTTGCCGTATTCGGCGATAGTCATGGAAGTGGGCGTGCATTTGGCTCGGCAAGCGATGGTCGGGCCGCTATTGAACCGGCAGGATTCAGGTTGCTTCTATGAGTGAAAGGCCGCCCATCTCGCCCCGGAGTCCGCGGGCAGCGCTCGAGCCCGAGCAGCTCCCGCCGCCGCCGAAGCGTTCGGACCGTGCGCGCAATCCTTTCGTGGTCGTCGGCAACGCCATCATCACCCTCCTGCTGATCGCCATGCTCGGCGCCGGCGGCGTCTATTATTACGGCCGCCAGGTGCTCGAGGCGCCCGGGCCGCTGAAGGACGACAAGATCGTCAACATCCCGCAGCGCGCCGGCAAGCGCGACATCGCCGAGACGCTGAACCGGGAAGGCGTCACCGACATCAATCCCTGGGTGTTCATCGCCAGCGTTGCCGCGTTGAAGGCGAGCTCGGACCTCAAGCCGGGTGAATATTCGTTCCAGAAGAACGCCTCGCTCCGCGACGTCATCGCCACCATCGTCGAGGGCAAGGTGGTGCAGCATGCCGTCACGATTCCGGAGGGGCTGACCTCCGAGCAGATCGTGGCGCGCCTGTCCGACAACGACATCTTCACCGGCAGCGTGCGCGAGCTGCCGCGCGAGGGCACGCTGCTGCCGGAGACCTACAAGTTCCCGCGCGGCACGCCGCGCGAGCAGGTGGTCCAGCGCATGCAGCAGGCGCACAAACGCGTGCTCGCCGAGATCTGGGAGCGCCGTAATCAGGACATTCCGGTCAAGACGCCGGAGCAGCTGGTGACGCTGGCCTCGATCGTGGAGAAGGAGACCGGCAAGCCCGACGAGCGCAGCCGCGTCGCGGCGGTGTTCGTCAATCGCCTGAAGCAGCGGATCAAGTTGCAGTCCGATCCGACCATCATCTACGGCCTCGTCGGCGGCAAGGGCACGCTGGGTCGCCCGATCAAGCGCAGCGAGATCACGCAGCCTTCGCCCTACAACACCTATGTGATCGAAGGCCTGCCGCCGGGCCCGATCTCCAATCCCGGCCGCGCCTCGCTGGAGGCCGCCGCCAATCCGGCCCGCACCCGCGACCTCTATTTCGTCGCCGACGGCAGCGGCGGGCACGCCTTTACCGAGACCTACGACGCGCACCAGAAGAACGTGGCCAAGCTGCGCGCGATGGAAAAGCAGATCCAGAACGACACGGTCGAGCCGCCAGAGGAAGCGCCGCCGCCCGCCGCCGCTGCGCCCGGAGCCGCCGATACGCCGACGGCGACCACGCCGGCGCGGCCCAATCAGCAGAAGAAGCCGCCGGCGGCACGTCCGGCAGCTCCGGCGCGGCAGGGCGCGGTGCAGCCGTCGCCGCCGGTGGTCCAGCGCTAGATCCGTCGCAATCGCTGCTGCGGACTTTGCGGATTCCACTTTCCTGCAAAATAGTCTTAAGATTCGCGTGGCTTGATGCCTCGCGAATCCCGTGTTTCTGGAGAATTTGACCTGATGGCGCTGTCGTCCATGACCGGCTTTGCGAGATGCCACGGCGCAAGCGGGCCGTACACGTTCGAGTGGGAATTGAAGTCCGTCAACGCCAAGGGCTTCGACCTCAGGGTGCGGCTGCCGCAGGGCTTCGACGAGCTCGAGGCCTACGCCAAGAAGCGCGCCGGCGAGCTTTTGTCGCGCGGCACCATCTACGCCAATCTCAACGTCAAGCGCGCCAACGCCGCCGCAACGGTTCGCGTCAACGAGGATGTGCTCAACGCCGTCCTGAAGGCGGCCGCCATGATCGCCGGCAAGGTCGACGCGGTGGCGCCGAGCATCGACGGCCTGCTCGCCATCAAGGGCGTCGTCGAGGTCGCCGAGCCCGAGGGCGACGAGGAGGAGGACAAGGCCGCGCGTGCCGCTGCCGCCGAGGCCTTCGACAAGGCGCTCGCCGAGCTCGTCGCGATGCGCAAGCGCGAGGGCACCTCGCTCGGCCAGATCCTGACCCAGCGCGTGGACGAGATCGAGCAATTGGCGAAGAAGGCGGAAGCTTCGCCCGGTCGCAGGCCGGAGGCGATCAAGGCGAGGCTCACCGAGCAGATCGCAGCGCTGCTCGACACCTCCGACCGGTTCGATTCCGACCGTCTGATGCAGGAGGCGATCCTGATCGCCACCAAGGCCGACATCCGCGAGGAGCTCGACCGCATCGCATCCCATATCGCGCAGGCGCGCGAGCTGATCAGCAAGGGCGGCCCGATCGGCCGCAAGCTCGACTTCCTGGCGCAGGAGTTTCACCGCGAGGTCAACACCTGCTGCTCGAAGTCGAACGACATCGAGCTGACCAATACGGGGCTGGCCATGAAGAACGTGGTCGAGCAGTTCCGCGAGCAGGTCCAGAATCTGGAGTGATCGATGACGACGGGCGATCACGGAACTGACGGTGTCGAGCGGCGCGGCTTGATGTTCGTGCTGTCCTCGCCCTCTGGCGCGGGCAAGACCACGCTGTCGCGGATGTTGCTCGACCGTGAGCCCGGCCTGAAGATGTCGGTGTCGGCGACCACGCGCGCGAAGCGACCCGGGGAGGTCGAGGGTCGTGACTACTTTTTCGTCGACAAGCCGCGCTTCGAAGCCATGGTGAAGGGCGACGAACTGCTCGAATGGGCCACCGTGTTCGACAATCTCTACGGCACGCCGCGTGCTCCGGTGGAGGCGGCACTGTCTGCCGGAAAGGACGTGCTGTTCGACATCGACTGGCAGGGCACGCAGCAACTGCACCAGAAAGCCAGCGTCGACGTCGTCCGCGTCTTCATCCTGCCGCCCTCGGCGGCCGACCTCGAAAAGCGCCTGCATTCGCGCGCGCAGGATTCCGACGAGGTGATCCGCAAGCGCATGAGCCGCGCCAGCCACGAGATGAGCCACTGGGCCGAGTACGACTACATCGTCATCAACCACGACGTCGATGAGGCCTTCGCCGAGGTGCAGTCGATCCTGAAGGCCGAGCGCCTCAAGCGCGAGCGGCGGATTGGCCTCGTTGGTTTCGTGCGAGGTTTGCAAGGCCAGCTGCAGGGCTAGGCTCTGGCAGCTGCGGCCCTTGCTTCGCCAGCCGTTCCAGCATCGCGGTGATCACGTCGACGTCGACGCCATCCTCGCTCTTCACATCGTCATTGCGATCGGCCTCGTCGCGGGCAGCGGGCTCCTTGTCGTCCGTCGCCTTGTCGTCGGTCGCCTTGGCCGCGAGCCGGGGCGCGGCTTCGATCGCGAACGCGCCGTTGAAGATGTCGGCTTTGGCGAGCTCGCCAGCCTTGCTGCGGACGGAGGCGGATTGGGCCGCGATCACGGAGATCTCCCTGGTGAATGCCGCGAGCTGTGCGGTCTGCGGTCGTACTTCATCGAAGTCGACCGGGCCGCCTTGCGCGTGCGGCTGGGCCGCTGAATTCGCACCGAGCCATGGCGCGCGGCTTCCGTCGTGATCCTGCGGCGCCCAATCGTCCCAATGCCCGCGGCGATCGAAAGCAGCTTGAACGCGCACGCGCCTGCGGGCGAAACGGTAGATCACGCTGGCGAGGATGCCCGCGAGTGCCAGCGCGCCGCCGATCACCAGCAGCAGCATCTGCACCGAGCCGCCGGGTTTGTCGGTCATGCCGTCTGCTGCGGCAGGCGGGGGCGGGGCAGGGGATTTTGGCGGCTTTGTCTTCGGTTGCGCAGTTGCTGTGACCACGGTCGTTGCCGGCTGCGGCTCTGGAGCGGTGGACGCTGCCGGGACATCGGGCCATGGCGAGGCGGGCGCTTGCTGCGCGCTGCCCTCAGCCGCTTGGTTCGCGGGCTGTTGAGCCGGTGGTGGGCTCGCCGGTGCGACCTGGGTCACCGCGTTCGGCGCCTTGGGGGGCGCGCCATTCCGCGGAGTCACATATTCGGCGCGCGCGTCCTGCACCGTCTGCTGCGGCGATGCTGATGATTCCGATGGTGTGTCGGCCGCGGCCTGCGCGGTCTGCACAGCTTTCGCACCGTCCTTGTCGCCGGCCGCGCGCAGATACCAGCATTTCTGCTTGGTTGTTCGATCGAGGCGGTAGTACCAGTGCTGGCCCTGCGATGCTGCGCCCTTGGGCGAAGCGAGGCAGTCGGTAGCCGGGTTGGCCGTGCTCGGTGGGGTCGGCGCGTTCTGCGACACGGCGGCCAGTGGCAGGCCGGCAATCATGCTGCCGGCCAGCGCGGATACGAATTTTGCGGTGCGGTTGCCCATCCTGGTCTCCCGGTTACGCATGACGCAACTCTTGACCTGCCCTTTGTCATCAAAGACTTGGGTGGCAATGAGCCGCAAATCCGGAGAGGATGTGGCTTGAATCGGGCTTGCAGGGCGTTCGTTCCGCAGGAAATAGCGTCTTCCCAGGCGCTATTGTTTCGCAGAGCTCCAGGTTCCGCCGCAGCCGTCGGAGCGGCGCCAGGTTCCGGAACCGCTGCGCGCGCCGAGGCGCCCCGAGCCGGTGAAGGTCACGCCATCGCCTTGACCGAACGTCCTGACGGCGCCGCTCGGGCTGACCGTGCCGCTGACGCCCTGGCCGATCACCTTGCCCGAGGAGACCACGACCGCGCCGGACGTGGAGCCGCCGCAGCCGACGCTGGTCACCATCCAGGCGCCGTCAAAGCCGCCGCCGCCACCTCCGCCGCCGCTGCGCCGCGACGACGAGCGCGGCTCCTCGGCCGCCGGCTTGCTCCGGCGCGCCGACGGCGCGGGCTCGGTGGAGCGGTCCGAACGCGAGCCCGACAGCGACTTCTCGTCATTGCCGATCGATCCCCCGGCGCTGCCGGATTGCGCGAAGGCGGAAGGCGAGGCGAGAACGGCGGTGAGGAGGACGACGAGGATTGTCGGACCGGAGACGGAATGGAGCATGGGCAAAAAATCCAAAATGAAAAGGGATCAGCGACCGGAGCCGTCGGCACAGACGGCTCCGATAATGCGGCAAGCTTTGCCAGCCTTGCCGCATTCGTCAAGCGCAGCGTCCCGGGCCCGCTGCGCGCCCTCGCGCTGGACCAGCGACCAGGACTTGTCGGAGATTGCAAACGCACCGCAGCTTCTGCCGTAGAACGAAAGCTCGATCGGGCATTTGGCGCCGGTGCAATTGCCGCGGGCGTCCGCCACCGCTGCGCGCCGCGAGGCATGATTCCACGAGATGCCCCATTTGCTGCTGTCGGGCCCGTAGACGATCGAGCCCCAGGGCTTGAGATCCTCCATCTTGCGCAATCGCAGCAGCAGGCCCTCGGTGGCTTCGCCTGTCGGGGCCATGGCGATGCGCTGTTGCAGCTTCGTGATGGAGCGCGTCAGGCCGTCGGGCGTGTCAGGATCGAAATTGAGCTCGTAGAGTCGCTCGCTGAGCTCACTGAGCAGCGCCGCATCGCGCAACGGGACGCGGTCGGGATCGGCGCGCAAACGTTCGGCAGGCGAGGGATCGGGGTGCATCGCCGCGACCGGTGGCGGTGCAGCTTGCGTGGGCGGCACGAAGTAGAACGTGCCGTCGATCGGCGAGGACGACACCCAGGGCTGCTGCGCCCCCGCGGTGGCGCGCTTCACGGCGAGGCCGACCTGGTTGAAGGTCTGGAATACGTCGAGGCCCGCGACGCGGATCGTGGTCGCCAGCGCCTTCGTATAGGGGCTGTGACCGTCGCTGCCGTCCTGCGCGACGTTGCCGGGCTGGGTCGCATAGGAGATCAGCGTGCCCTCGGGCGCGCGCATCTGCGCCAGTCCGCCATCCGATGCGCGCAGGCCGCGCGAGCCGAACGGGTTGTTGCGGCAGGCGTCCAGGATCACGAGGTTGAGGCGGGTGCCTGAGCCCTGCATCTGGCGCAGCACGAGGTTGACGTCGGTCATCTGGAAATCGACGTCGGCCTCGCGTGTCGGATTGGCGCCGACCGGCACGAGATAGTTGGAGCCGGCCACCTGCACGCCGTGGCCGGCATAGTAGAACAGCGCGACGTCGGCGCCCTGGACCTGCCGGCCGAAAGTCTGCACCGCGAGGTCCATCGCGCCCTTGTCGAGATCGAGCTGGGCGCGTCCGCCGACCAGCGTGAAGCCGAGCGCACCGAGCGTCTCCGCCATCAGGCTCGCATCCTTGGACGGGTTGTCGAGCGGCGTGATGTTCCTGTAGGCGGAGTTGCCGACCACCAGCGCGATACGCTTTTCCGCCGCCGCGGGCCCCGCGACGACGACGAGCAGCGCCAGCGCGGCCAGCCCCGGAACGCGATTGAAAATCCTCGCGCGCATCAAAATTCCTCAAAGTAATGGCGCCAGTCTAGCAGCAAGGCGCGTTGGCGAAAAGCGGGTGAGACGGGCGCGCAACCTGCCCTCGTGTCCCGGACAAGCCGCAACGCGCATGCGTTGCGGCGCAGAGCCGGGACCCAGCAGGCCGAACTCCGCTGCGGCATGGGCCCCGGCTCTGCAGCGCAGCGTCGAAGAGACGCTGCGCTGCGTCCGGGGCACGAGAGCGCGAATGTTGCTCGCTCTCTCTACGTCGTTGCGAGCGCAGCGAAGCAATCCAGACTGCCTCTGCGGAGGGATTCCTGGATTGCTTCGCTGCGCTCGCAATGACGGAGCATGTGGCAAGCGGATCGCACTTCATCGGCGTTGGTAATTGCAGACGCGCCTTCGCATTCCCGCGGCTTCTTTCGCCCGAGGCTTGCTGTCGTTTCGCGCCTCATGAAAGACCAGAGGGCGCAGGGAAGGCCGGGCGCCGGCGGCACCCGCAGATCCGTGCACAACGAAAAATGCACACGGGGTGGATCACAGGTGTGCCGGTCGCCCGGCCTTCCCTGCGCGGATGGTTTTAACGGTGTCCTTCGTGCTCTCCTCGGGGAGCGTTGCACTATTGCCCCCGTCACCTCGCCGCCGATCGATGCACATGCCGGTTGGCTGCCGCATCACGGCGAGGTTTGACGCCAGAACCCCGGGCGTCGGGACCACACGACTTCTCCGTCCGCGGACGTCCCTGCCTCAGCATCCGGGGCCCGATGTGCGCGCCCCCGACCATCAACAAGGCCGCTGTGACCGCGCCGTGTCGTAGCGCGCCGCGCATGACCAACGGTCGCCCGTCCCTGTCACCGCCTCTCGCGCCGGCGCTACCGCGTCCACCGCACCCCGACCCGCATCTCGTGACGATCGCGAAGCGCCCCTCTGGCAGGGCCGGAATGGACGTCCTATGCCACAAATCCGAAATTCTGGAAAGTAGAATATTTTCGGGACGAGGGCTTGACCAGGGTGTTTTGCCCGACGCCTCGCGAGCGGTTGCCGCAGCCTCCGCTCGGTCATTCCGGGGCACCCTGAAAGGGCGAGCCCGGATTACATCGTGCGGCGGAGCCTGCGGCCCGATGGATTCCGGGCCTGCGTGCTTGCGCACGCATCCCGAAATGACGGTGGATGCGGTGAGAGCAGTTCATTGAAGTTCAGCCGCTGGCGTTTTGCCACGGGGCGCAGGACGCCGGCCAAGCCGTTTTCACCTCGGGAAACTTCTCGCCTCTGCCGCGGTTGAATCGGGGCTGAGGAGACGCCATGCCGATCAAGGACCAAGTCAAGAATTTCGCCAGGAAGCTGGTGGAGAATCGTCCCGATGCCGCGGCGTTGCGGGCGCTGGTGCGGGCGCGAAAGCCGGCCGCACTGCATTTTCGCGACGACGGCATCGTGCCGAACAATCCGAAATTTCCGGCGTTGCTCTATCGCGGGGCGGTGAGGCTGAACAGCCGACGCTTTCCCCCTGATGTCATCATCGACACGATGTTCGATGCGAATGGCTGGGGCCGGTCATGGCGCGACACGGTGTATGACTTCGTCCATTACCATTCGCAGATCCATGAGGTGATGGGCGTGGCACGCGGCACGGCCAGGATCGAGTGCGGCGGCATCAAGGGCCGGATCCTGCGCGTCAAGGCCGGAGACGTTCTGGTGCTTCCCGCGGGCACCGGACACCGGCTCATCGAATCCAGTCGGGACTTTCTGGTGGTCGGCGCCTATCCGCAGGACGGGACCTATGACGAGTGCACCGACACGCGTGAGCGTCCCGACGCCATCAAGCGCATCGCCAAGGTCCGCAAGCCGAAGACCGATCCGGTCCTCGGACCCGGCGGCCCGCTGTTGCGCTCGTGGCGGAAAGCGCGGTCGCGATCACGATCCGGCGGGTAGCTGTCGCGTCCGCCGCTCACGTCAGATAGTCGGGCGTGAAATCCGCAAGCTTGCGCAGCTCCCCGGGTTGCAGCAGCTCGATCTCGCTGCCCTCCCAGGCGATCAACCTGCGTTGCCTCAGCTCCTGGATGGTGCGATTGACGTGGACGATCGAGAGGCCGCAGGCATCTGCAACGTGGCGCTGCGTCATCGGCATCTGGAAGCAGCCGTCCGTGACGAGGCCGACCATCTCCAGCCGTGCGGCGAGCTCGCAGATGAGGTGCGCGACCTTGGCCAGGGCCGCCTGCGCACCGAGACGGGCGATCCATTGCCGCGAGATCGCCGCATCGATCAGCGTCTCGCGCCAGAACGCGCGCGTCAAATGCATCGAGCCGTCGAGAAGCTGCTTGAGCTGGCTGTGCGCGACGGTGCCGACGATGGTCGGTCCGAGCCCGACGAGGTCGGCATCCATCGGCGCGACCAGCAGCGTGTGCAGGCAGGGCATGTCGCCGGGAACGTGAAAGGCGAGGATCTGGCTGCGGTCGCCGACGATGCGGGCCTGGTAGAGGAAGCCGTGCACGACGAAGACGCAGCGCGAGACGGGCTCGCCCTGGCGCAACACGATCTCCCCGTCGGCGACCTGGCGCAGCGTGGAGGGCAGGGCGGCGATCTGTCGGCGTTCGTCCTCGGACAGGTCTTCGATGGCCTGCAGACGCGCGATGAACCTTGGATGCGGCATGAGCCTCGCGTGCCGGTTCAATCGTCGCGCGTCCTGGATGCCTCGACGAAGCGCCGCGAGAGCTTTGCGAGGGTCCAGTCGGAGACGGGCGCGGAGCGGAACTCGCGAATGGCGCGGGCAAGCTCCTGATCGGACATCGGCCGGACCGGATGCTTCAGCGCGCCCTGGACGAAGACATTCTTGATGCGGTCGAGGTGCTCGCTGGTATCCGCCGTGAACAGGCTGCGGATACGTTCCAGGATCGTCGTAGGGCTCATGAAAGGATGGCTCGTCGTCGAGGTGACGGTGTGGATGCGACCTGTACGGCGCAGATCGTTTAGCAACCTCTGCTTCCGAAACGCGTTCTAGTCCGCTGAACCCGAGCCGGACGTATCATTTGATAGAACCGGTGCGATTTTTGGCGGCGCCATGGAAAGAGCCCACGACGTGATGATCCGGAACCTGTCCGAGCACACCGCGCTCGCAGAGGAGGATCTAAAGGAGATTCGCGCGCTCACCTTCACGCTACGCGATATCGAGCCGAACGAGGATTTCATCCGCCAGGGCGACGAACCCGAACATTCGGTGCTGGTCGTCTCGGGCATGGTCGCGCGCTACCATCTGCTCGGCGGCGGCGGGCGACAATATCTTGCCTTCCACCTCACCGGCGACTTGCCGGACGCGCAAGGCCTGTTCATCGACGAGATGGACCACGGATTGAGCGCGCTGGGGCCGGCCACGGTTGCCTTCATCCCGCACCGCGAATTGTTCACCGCGTTCCGGCGGCGGCCGACCTTTGCGCTGGCCGTCTGGCGCGAGACGCTGCTCGATGCCGCGATCTTTCGCG
The DNA here is from genome assembly GCF_024585125.1 of Bradyrhizobium sp. WBOS08. NCBI lineage: Bacteria > Pseudomonadati > Pseudomonadota > Alphaproteobacteria > Hyphomicrobiales > Nitrobacteraceae > Bradyrhizobium > Bradyrhizobium sp. WBOS08. The sequence continues at coordinate 5,546,160 of NZ_CP028988.1, forward strand.
AGGCCATCACCAACAACAGCGCCCGGCCGATGCAGGCGCGCATGGCTCACCTGTTCTGCGAGCTTTTCTACCGCGCCCGCGCCGCGCAGCTCGTCCGCGGCAATCGCTGCCCCTTTCCGATCAGCCTGGCGCAACTCGGCGAGACGCTGGGCATGGCGATCGCGACCGTGAACCGGACGCTGGCCGAGCTCCGGCGCAGCGGCGCCATGGATCTGCGTGAGGGCGAGCTGATCGTGCTGAAATGGCGCGACTTGCAGCGGTTCGGCGATTTCAGCCCGATCTATCTGCACCAGAAGCGGCAGTCGCCGCGGCATGGCTGAGACCGCCGCTAGCCATCGGCGGATGGCGCGCCGAGCACTTCGTCACAATGCTTCTTCACCCAATCGTTGCAGCAGCAAGCCCTGGCGTCGAGCGCCGCGGCGTCGAGGATCAGGATGGCGCCGCGCCGGGTGGCGAGGATGCGCCGGGCCTTGAACATCTGGATGACGCGACTGGCATAGCTGCGGGAGACGCCGAGCATGCCGGCGAGCTGCTCGTGGGTGAGGGGGACCTCGGCCTGGCCGATCCGCGCCTGCGTGGAGATGATCCACTTGGCGGCGCGCTGCTCGATCGGATGCGCGGCGTTGCAGGCCGCGTTCTGCAGCAATTGCGCGAACTGGCAATCGGCATAGCGCGAGAACGCCTCTTGCAGCGCGGCCGACCGCTGCTGCGCCTGCTCGAGCGCGCGCAGCGGCAGCCGAACGAGCGTGCCGCCGAGCTTCACGACGATGCGCGAATAGGCGAGCGAAGGATTGCGGCCGGCGGCAACGCCCACCGCCCCCTCGCGTCCCACCAGCAGGCTTTCGACCTCGCGGTCATCCTCGACCGGAACGGCGAACGACACCAGCGTGGGGCCGCAGGGGAAATGAACCGCCGCCACGGCGTCGCCGGCATGATGCAGGATGTGGCCCGCCTCGAGGTCGACCGGCTGGAGATGAGGTGCAAGAAGCTCGAAATCTCGGGGGGCGAGCTGCCGGAGCAGATCGTTCGCGGGCCGACCGATCACAGTTTCTTCTCTTGGCTGGCCGGGAATCGGCGCCGGTCGCAACCCTACGTTTCCGTGGCGGAACCAACGGTTCCAAAGTGCACACAAGGGGCGGCTCAGGGGCCGAAAAGTTGGCGCGCGCTGCCTTGGCCGCGGAGACCGCAGGCGGCGATGAAGATCACCCCACCCGTGCTTCGCGGTCTGCCGTGGATCGGCGCTCGGCCGCGTGCGCGCGATAGGCGTCGATCGCCCTGTTGGCGAGCATCAGCTGCCGGCGTTCGCCGGTCCTGAGCTGGGCTTCGATGGCATCGAGAAGGAAGTTCGCGCTCTCGTCCGGCGGGCCGAGCTCGCCGCTCTGCTCGAGGCAGCTCCAGGCGATGAAGAATGCGCTTTCGACGGTGCAGCGAATGGACATGCGCTGCCAACGCGGCGAGACCGAAGGCGTTCCGTGCTGCGGGCCCGACTTGCGTCGGGCCCGCAGCCAGCGATCGATCAGTTCTTCAGCACGATGCGGCCGACGACCTTGCCGGCGCGGAGCTCGTCGATCCATTTCTGGACGTCGCCCATCGGCTCCTCGCGCATCGGCGTCGGCTTGATCTTGCCGGCGCGCGCCAGCGCCATCAGCTCATGGGCCTCGGCGAGCGTGCCGACCATGAAGCCCTCGATGGTCATGCGCTTGTAGACCCATTGCACCATCGGCAGCGTGAACTGGCCGCCCATCAGGCCGGAGACCACGATCTTGCCGCCGCGCGCGGCGACCGCGACGGCAAAGGCCATCGACTTCTCGTTGCCGGCGAAATCGACGATCTCGTCGAAGCCGCCTTCGGTCTCCTTGAGGATGCGCTTGATCACGTCGGGCTCGGACGGGTCGTAGGCGACCGCGGCGCCATTCTTCAGCGCGGTGTCGCGCGCGGCCGGCGAGAGGTCGGCGACCGTGATCGGCTGCTTGAACATCGCTTGCGCGAACGACAATCCCATCATGCCGACGCCGCCGAGACCGATCAGCAGCAGGTTGCGCTGGCGCGGACGGTCGACCAGGCGCTTGAGCGCGCCATAGGCGGTGACGCCGGAGCACATCAAGGTCGCGGCCTGGTTGACGGGCAGGGGATCGTAGTCGAGCAGATATTTCGCGTCGGGCACCAGCACGTGGGTGGCAAAGCCGCCGTCGATGGAGACGCCGAGGAAGCGCTGCTTCACGCAGAGATTCTCGTCGCCATTGGCGCAATCGCGGCACTGGCCGCAGCCGATCCAGGGGAAGACGGCCTTCTTGGCGCCGACGAGACTCGGCGCGACGTCCGGGCCGACCTCGTCGACGACGCCCGCGATCTCGTGGCCAAGGGTGAACGGCAGCGTCATGCCGCGCGTGGTGTCGAGCTTCTTGCCGCCGCCGAGATCGGCATAGCCGTCCTGGATGTGCAGGTCGGAATGGCAGAGGCCGCAGCGCTCGATGCGCACCAGAACCTCGGCGCCTTTCGGCTTCGGCGTGTCGACGATGGTCTCGCACAAGGGCGCGTCGAACTTGACCAGGGACTGCCTGCGCATCAGCGCCATTTTCTTTCCTCCGGAATTCTTGGTTACTCGGTTTCGCTGCGTATATCCGCCAATTCGCGCGCCATGGCAACAAAGCCGGAGATGGGAATGGTCTCCGCGCGCCGGGTCGCATCGACGCCGGCGGCCTGCGCGAGCCGCGCCGGATCCGCTCGAAGCGCCTTCAGGCTCTGCCGCAGCATCTTGCGGCGCTGGCCGAAAGCGGCGGCTGCGACCTGTTCGAGCAGCTTGCGATCGCAGGCAAGCGGCTCCGCGCGCGGCTTGAGGCGCACCACGGAGGAGGTGACCTTGGGCGGCGGCACGAAGGCGGACGGCGCGATGTCGAACAGGATCTTGGTCTCGCAGCGCCAGTTGGCGAGCACGCCGAGCCGGCCATAGGCCTCCTCGTCCTCGTGCGCCACGATGCGCTCGGCGACCTCGCGCTGGAACATCAGCACCATCATGTCGTACCAGGGCGGCCAGGGCTCGCTGGTGAGCCAGTTGATCAGGAGCTGGGTCGCGATGTTGTAGGGCAGGTTGGCGACGATCCTGGCTCGCTCGCCATCGAGCAACGGGCGGGGATCGAATGTCATGGCGTCGCCATGCACGATCTCGAGCCTGCCGGGATAGCGCGTGGAAATATCCTGCAAGGCCGGGATCGCGCGTTCGTCGTGCTCGATGGCGATGACCCGCCGCGCGCCGAGCGCCAGCAGGGCGCGCGTCAGCCCGCCCGGGCCGGGGCCGATCTCGACGATGGTGGACTCCTCGAGCGGCGCCGCGGCGCGCGCGATGCGCGCCGTGAGATTGAGATCGAGCAGAAAGTTCTGGCCGAGCGATTTGCGCGCCGACAGCGCGTACCGGCGAATGACCTCGCGCAGCGGCGGGAGGTCGTCGATCGCGCTCATCAGCTTGGTGAGCTTGCTGAAGCCGCCATGCGGCTGGCGAGCCTCAAGGCTGCGATCAGGCTCGCCGGGTTGGCCTTGGCCGTGCCGGCGATGTCGAAGGCGGTGCCGTGATCGGGCGAGGTGCGGACGAAGGGCAGGCCGAGCGTGACATTGACCGCGTTGTCGAACGCGACCGTCTTGATCGGGATCAGAGCCTGGTCGTGATACATGCAGATGGCGCAGTCATAGGTGCTGCGCGCGGCCTCGTGGAACATGGTGTCGGCGGGCAGTGGGCCCCTGGTCTCGATGCCGTCATTGCGCAGGACCTTCAGCGCCGGGGCGATGATGGTCTGCTCCTCGTGGCCGAGCGAGCCGTCCTCGCCGGCATGCGGATTGAGGCCGGAGACCGCGATGCGCGGCCGCGCGATGCCAAAGCGGGATTTCAGCTCGGTTGCGACGATGCGCACGGTCGCGACGATCAGCTCGCTGGTGAGCTGGGCCAGGGCATCGCGGATCGAGAGGTGAATGGTCACCGGCACCACGGCGAGCTGCGGCGACCATAGCATCATCACCGGCTGCGGCACGCGCCCGCTCTCTGCGGCGAGCTCGGCGAGGAATTCGGTGTGGCCGGGATGACGGAAGCCGGCGCGGTAGAGCACGCTCTTGGCGATCGGATTGGTGACGACGGCGCTGGCGCGGCCCTCGCGCACATCCGTTACCGCCTGCCGGATCGAGGCAAGCGCGGCCGGCGCGCTCGATGCATCGGGCTTGCCGGGCTCGGCGGTCGCGCGCTCGCCGGTGGCGACCACGGGCAGCGCATCGTTGAAGGCGGAAGCCGCCTCGCCGGGGCTCACTGCCGCGGTCCGGACGCCGGCCCCCAGCGACGGGGCGAGCGCCTTGGCGCGGCGCGCGATCAGCGCCTCGTCGCCGAGCAGATAGAAGGCGGGCAGGTTCAGCTCGCGGCGCCGCAGCCAGGCTGCGATCGTGATGTCGGGACCGATGCCGGCCGGCTCTCCCAGGGTCAGGGCAAGGGGAAGGGCAGGCGGCTTTGCTGCGCGATCGGCCATCAGCGGTTGCGATATTCGATCATCGCCGCCTTGCGGAGCTCGTCGAGATAGGCCTTCTGGGTCTTCTCGTATTTCTCCTGGTACATCTTCTCGCGGACCTCGCGCTTCTTCGGCGTGTCGATCATGGTCGGCTTGCGCGAGCACAGCACCACCATCTCGATGCCGTTCTTGGTCAGCTCGGGCGCGGTCAGGTGGCCGATCGGGGTATCGTCGAGCACCTTGCGCAGCGCCTCCGGCAGCTCGGCGCTGGTCTTGGTGACGGTGTCGCGGATGGTGGCGTTCGGCGTCGAGCGGAACAGCGAATTGGCTTCCTCGCAGCTGCCGACCCGCGCGCGATAGCTCTCGGCTTCCTTCTTCCGGGTCTCCATGAACGCGGAGGACGAGCCGCGCGGCACGATCAGCACGATCGGCTGCATCTTGTACTCGGTGCCTTCGACCTGCAGCTTGTCGCCGGTCTGGGCCTGCACGGCCTGCGCGACGTCGCGCTCGCCGACGAGCAGCTTCTCCTTGAAGCGGCCGCGCACGAGGCTGCCCCAGACCATCTCGGCCCTCATGCGGCTCTTCAGCGTTTCGGGGCGGAGGCCCTTGGATTCGAGCGACTTGGCGAGCTGGTCCGAGGTAATGCGCATGCGCTGCGCCATGCCCTCGAAGGACTGGTTGATGTCGGAGGCGCTGGGATCGACCCCGTACTTCTTGCCCTCCTTGATCTTCACCTTGTCGTCGATCAGCTGGTTGATGACGTCCTGCCGGCTCGGGGTCTTCTGCGTCGTCAGCTGGTCGAGCTTGGAGCGCTGCTCGATATCGAAATCGGTGATCGGATCGCCGTTGACCATGACGACGATGTTCTGCGCGCGCGACGGCGAGGGCAGTGCGGTCAGGATCAGCCCGGCACCGATGGCAAGCAGGAGGCGGAAGACGGGCAATGGGGTCGTCATGATTGTCGCTCGCATGTCAGCCGCGTCGAGCCTGTGAGAGGGGCAAGCGCGGCCGGCAGTTCAAACCGTTCACTGGAGGCCGGCGGAACTGCTGCTCGCCGACGAGGTCGCCAGCGTGCGCAGACCGATCTGGAACATGAACGCGTGGCTCAGCGTGGGCGGCGCGGTTCCCGCGGCATAACTATACGAAGTTACATAGTTCGCCGCCAGCACGAAGCAATCGTCGACATAGCCGGCACCGAGCACATATTGGTTGATCTTGTTGGCCTCGAGATCCCACCGCGCCGAGCCCGACACCACCCAGTTGGTCGCCACCTTCAGCGAGCCCGTGGTCAGGATGCCCTCGCGGCGCGTGAGATAGCCGAGCTCCGGCTGGGCTGCGTAATTGCCGTAGATCACGCTGACCGCCCAGCGATTGAAGTTGGCGCGGCCTTCCGCCTCGAAGCGCTGCACGTTCCAGGTCTGCTCGTCCATGCGGGAGCGGACGCTGAAGGTGTAGGTGCTGTTGGGCGAGTAGCTCGTGCTCGCGACGTAATCGGAACGCGGCTTGTCCAGGCCGGAATTGAGGCCGGTGTTCATGGCGTCGTTGACCGCGAAGGAGTTCAAGCCGAACAGCTGGTAGGACTGGCCGAACAGCACCTTGACGGCGCCGCCCCGGTCGAACTGCGTGGTGGACTGCACGCCGACATTGGCGCGGCCGCCGCCCTCGACGCGGTCGTAGCCGGAGAACTTGTCGACGCTGAACAGGTTCGAGGCGTCGAACACCAGGCTCTGGGCGTCCTCGTTCGGGAGCCTGCCGGCATAGGTCTCGTTCGGCCGGATGATGATCTGCGCGATCGGCTCGACCGTGGTCGATCCCCAGGGCTGAATGTTGATGAAGGGGTAGCGGTATTCGAGGCCCACGGTCGGCATCAGGCGGAACGCCTGGGTGTCGCCGACCGGAAGATAGTTCGACACGCCCGGCTGGTTGGAGACCGAGGAGTTGATCGCGTCGGCGCGCAGGCTCGCGAACGGCGTCCAGATCTGGCCGAACGGATCGGTGAAGGACTTGCGCCACTGCGCTTCCGCCGTGAGGCGGGTGTAGGTGCCGGCGAAGCCGCGCAGCAGGCACTGCGAGGGCATGCGGGCGAGCGGATCGGCCGACGCCGTCGTGCACAGGCTGCTGGTATTGGCGGTCGTCGTGATCGGATCGAACACCGCCTGGTCACGCGACAGGTTGACGAAATTGGTCTTGTAGCTGACCTCGCCGCCGAAGACCGGATAGTTGAGCACGTTGGAATAGTCGATCACCGGATAGACGATCGGCACCTGGCTCTGGTTGCCCGAATAGCTCAGCCAGTACATCGTGCGCGCGTCGAAGAAGCTGCGGTTGCCGACGCCGGTCAGATAGAGCTGCGACAGCGCCTCCGTCGGCAGCAGCAGGAACGAGCCGAGCGGATCGCGGTACTGATAGAGGCGGTAGTCCGAGAAGAAATAATAGTCGGACATCAGGACGCCGTCCCAGCCCCAGACCCATTTGTCGTTCAGCGCGAACTGACCCTTGGTGTCGACGGCGCCGCGGAAGTCGCGGTCGCCGGGCTGGCCGGAGAACGCGCCGGGATCGAGCTGGTTGATGCCGTAAGCGCGGATCTGGTAGGCGCCGTCGATCAGGCGCTGACGGAATTCGCCCTGCAGCATCACGCCCTGCCGGGTCATGAAGCGGGGGGTGAAAGTCGCGTCCATGTCGGGCGCGATCGCCCAGTAATAAGGAACCTCCGCGCCGAATCCCGTGTTCGTCGTGCCCGGGAAATAGCCCGGCATCAGGAAGCCGCTCTTGCGCTTCACGGTCGGGTCGGGCGTCGAGAAATAGGGCATGTAGGCGAGCGGCACGCCGAAGAACTCGATCTGTGCCGTCTCGAAATACAGCATCTTCTCCTGCTGGTCGTGGATGATGCGCGCACCCTTGACCTGCCACAGCGGCGGCTTCTTCGGATCGTCCCGACACGGCGCGCAGGCCGTGTAGACGCCGTTCTCGAACACCGTGTAATTGCCGCTGGAGCGGTCGGCGCGGCTGGCGGCCATGCGGGTCTGGTCGGCGGTGTCCGCGCGCAGCGAATCGACGAAACCGTCGCGGTAATCGTCGGAGAGATCCATGATCTCGGCATAGGTGATCTTGCCGTCGGCATCCGTCATGCGGATGTTGCCTTCGGCATGCAGCCGCTTGGTCTTCTGGTCGTAGATGACCCTGTCGGCCTCGACGCTGGTGCCGTTGTAGAACAGCTGGACGTTGCCGACCGCGGAGACGCGCGAATTATTGTAGTCGTAGTCGACCTCGGTCGCCTGAACCAGCATCTGGTTGTCGTTGGGGGCCTTGGGCGGCTTCGGACGCGGCGGCAGCGGATTGTAGGTATATTGGGCGGAGGCCGGCGTCACGGCGGCAACGTCGATCAGCCCACCGAGCGAGGCCGCGGTCACGACGGCGAGCAGCAGCCTGGACAAGCCGCGCCCGTCCGCGCGCACCAAGATGCGCCGCGTCAACCGAGACACGAGCCCTCGTTGGACGGCACTCACTAACCGTCCTCCTGGTAGAGCAAGGCCAAAAAGCCGGTGAGGCCGCCCACTACAACGGGCAACCACGCCGCAGCGATCGGATGCATCAACTCAGCCTTGCTCAGATCCTCAGTTACTTTCGACAGAACGTAGAGCAGAAAGCCTGCGCCCACGCCACTCAAAACCATCTTCTGCACGCCGCCCATCCGGAAGAAGCGCAACGACACGGAGGCCGCGAGCATCACCATGGCGGCAAGCAAAAACGGCTGTGCCAGAAGCTTCTGATACTGGAGTCGGTATCCGGCTGTCGCGAAGCCCGAGCTTTCGGACGAGCGGATGTAGCTCGGTAGTTGCCAAAAGGACACAGTCTCGGGGGTGGAAAAGCTGTTGCGGACCTGCGCCTCGGTCAGCGTCGTCGGAATCTCCAGGCTGGCCTGGTCGATCGGCGGGGCGTCCAGCGAGAAGCGGCGGACCCCCTTGAACAGCCAGCGGCCGGCCTCGAGCGTCGCCTCGCGCGCCTCGACCCGTTCCTTGAAGTGCTGGTCCGGGTCGAACCGGAACAGCGTCAGCCCCGTGAGCCGGATGCCCTGCTGCTCGCTGCGCGCCGCATTGATGATGGTCTGGCCGTCGCTGGTCACCTGATTGAGCCAGAAGCCGGAAGCGTCCTGGATCCCGCCGCCCGGAGCCGAGCCGAACAGCTCGGCCTCCATGCGCTTGGAGGCCTCGCGCAAGTTCGCCGACATCGGATTGTAGGCGACGGTGGCGATCACGCCGATCAGGAGCGCGCTGCCGAGCGCCGGCGCGATGAACTGCCATGCGGAGATGCCGGCGGCGCGGGCGACCACGAGCTCGAGCCGGCGGGAGAGGGCGAGATAGCAGGTCATGGCGCCGATCAGCATGCAGAACGGCGTCAGCTTCTCCAGGAGCTGCGGCACCCGGAACAGCGAGGTCTCGGCCACCATGAGCGCCGAGGCGGAGGCAAGGCCGGAGGTCTTGCGCACCATCTCGATGTAGTCGACCAGAACCAGCAGCAGGAAGATGCTCGCGAACACGCCGAGCGCCGCGACCACGAAGCGGCCGGCGAAATAGCGCCCGAGTGTGTTGGTGAGCATGCTCATGCGGTGGCCGGACGTCCGAACAGCCGCGCGATGCGCGCGTTCGACCTGTTGATGGCCTCCATCAGGCCGGGGGGCGGCTCGACCACGACGCCGCTGATGATCATCCACAACCCGAGGCCGATGGCGCCGAACACCATCGCGTATTGCACCAGCACCGGGCCCGACGACTTCACCGCCATCACCGAGCAGGCAAAGCCCGCCATGCGCAGCCCGAACACCGCGATGATCGACGAGCCGATCGAGAAGTTGCGGCTCTGGCGGGTGGTGCGCGGCGCGCCGAGGAAGGCGAAGGTCAGCACGGCAAAGGCGAAGGGATAGATCGGCGCGAGCAGGCTGTCATGCAGGGCCGAGCGGAATTGCCCTGGAATCTGCTTGTAGACGGGGTCGTCCTCGGACGGCGAGAACAGCTCCCAGAGATAGCGCTCGCGGATGCCGAGGGTGACGTCGCGGCCCTGGTTGGAGAATTTCGACATGTCGAAGCCGTAGCGGCCGAAAGCCACCAGCGCCGGATCGCGCTTGCCCGCCTCGAAGCGCTGCAGATTGCCGGTCTCCAGCACCAGGAACGAGCCGGTGTCGTTCTTCACGATCTCGCCGCGTTCGGCGACGATCGAGACGCGCTCGTTCGGATCGCGGCGGTCGTCGATGAAGATGCCGGCAAGAACGCCGCCGGGCAGGCGTTCGCGAATCCGGATCGTGAGGTTCTTGTCGAGCTGGGCGAAGCGGCCGGGCTGCAGGATGTTGGTGAGCACGTCGGCGGTGATCTCGGCGTCCCACTGCTTGATTCGCCGCATGCCGTCGGGGGCGAGATAGGCCGCGATGAAGGCGACCAGCAGCGCCACCACGCAGGTGGCGTAGAAGAACGGATAGAACAGCCGGAACGGCGAGAAGCCGGCGGCATTCATCACGATGATCTCGGAATCGGTCGCGAGCTTGTTCAGCGTGTGCGAGATCGCGATCATCAGCGCGATCGGCGAGATGATCAGCACCAGGGCCGGGACGACGAGGCTGGTGATGCCGAGGAAGGTGAGGATGGTCTGACCCTGGCTCGTCATCAGGTCGATGCCGCGCAACGCCTGCGTAATCCAGATCACGCCGGTGAGGCTGACCAGGACCAGCGCAAACGACGCCAGCGTCGTGCGGAAGATATACCTATCGATCGACCCCATGCGCTACCGCACGAACCCCACCACGTCCCCAATGTCGGCCGAAAATTCCGCTTGCCCAACCAATCCCCGATCAGGGGATCCCCAAGGTTGGCCACAGGGCTCTTCCGCCAGCTCACTCTCTCACTACCATCCCTTTGATCCGTCAACAAAATGGCTGGCCCGTGGCACCCTCAATATATGGTTAATATTTCGCTCGTTGTGGCCTTGAGGCCACGGGGGCGCTTGGCATTGGCCCGGCCGCTGGCCCATAGTGCGCAAGGCTCAGTGAATCGTCGTTCAGGGCTCGCCCCGGCGGATCGCCGCGAATGAGAAAAGATCAAGGCTTTTAAAGGAGTTACCCATGTCCGATGCCATCAAGGTCGGCTTCGTCCCGTTGTCATCAGCCGCCCGTGGCATCCTGGTCGTGTTCTGCGACGACAGCCTCAAGGTCGGTCCCGCGACGGCCAAGGCGCTGGGCGGCGCTGTCGATCTCGTGAAGCGTGCGGCGGCTGCCGCCGCCTTCAAAGGGAAAAGCGGGGCCGCGCTGGACATCCTGGCGCCGGAGGGCGTGAAGGCCACCCGCCTGCTCGTGATCGGCGCCGGCAAGGCGACCGACCTGAAGACGAACGATTTCCTCAAATTCGGCGGTGTGGCCGCGAGCAAGCTTCCCAGCGGCACTGCCGCCATGACCGTCATGGCGGAACTGCCGGCGGGAGCAATGACGAGCGAGCAGGCGGTTGCGGTCGCCTCCGGCCTGCGCCTACGCGCCTACAAGTTCGACCGTTATAAGACAAAGAAGAAGGACGGCGAGGAGGGCGGCTCGCGCGCCGACATCTCGCTGGCGGTCGGCGATGCCGCTGCCGCGAAGAAGGCGTTCGTCGCGGCCGGCCATGTCATCGACGGCGTGATGATCGCGCGCGACCTCGTCAACGAGCCGCCGAACGTGCTCTTCCCCGAGGAGTTCGCGCGCCGCGCCAGTCAGCTCCGCAAGCTCGGCGTCAAGGTCGAGGTGCTCGACGTCAAGGCGATGCAGAAGCTCGGCATGGGCGCGCTGCTCGGTGTCGGCCAGGGCTCGGCGCGGCCGAGCCGGGCCGTGATCATGCGCTGGGACGGCGGCAGGAAGGGCGAGGCGCCGGTCGCCTTCGTCGGCAAGGGCGTCTGCTTCGACACCGGCGGCATCTCGATCAAGCCGGCCGGCAGCATGGAGGACATGAAGGGCGACATGGGCGGCGCGGCCTGCGTCGTCGGCCTGATGCACGCGCTGGCGGCGCGCAAGGCCAAGGCCAACGTCGTCGGCGCCATTGGCCTCGTCGAGAACATGCCCGACGGCAATGCGCAGCGGCCGGGCGACATCGTCACCTCGATGTCGGGCCAGACCATCGAGATCATCAATACCGACGCCGAGGGCCGTCTCGTGCTGGCCGACGTGCTCTGGTACGTCGCCAAGAAGGTGAAGCCGAAATTCATGGTCGATCTGGCGACCCTGACCGGCGCGATCGTGGTCGCGCTCGGCACCCACCATGCCGGCATGTTCTCCAACAACGACGAGCTGGCCGAACGTCTGCTGACGGCCGGCATCGAAACCGGGGACAAGGTCTGGCGCATGCCGCTCGGTCCGGAATACGACAAGCTGATCGACTCCCAGTTCGCCGACATGAAGAACACCGGCGGCCGTCATGGCGGCTCGATCACCGCGGCGCAGTTCCTGCAGCGCTTCGTCGACGGCACGCCATGGGCCCATCTCGACATCGCCGGCACCGCCATGGGCGCGCCCAAGACCGACATCAACCAGAGCTGGGGCAGCGGCTATGGCGTCCGCCTGCTCGACCGCCTGGTCGCCGACCATTACGAACGCAAATGACCCGAGATGACTGAAGTCCTGTTCTATCATCTGCAAAACATGACGGTGGAGAACGTGTTGCCGCCGCTTCTCGAGAAATCGCTCGAGCGCGGCTGGCGCGTCGTGGTGCAGTCGACCTCGGAAGAACGCGCCGACGCGCTCGATGCGCATTTGTGGACCTATCGCGACGATTCCTTCCTGCCGCATGCGACCTGGCGCGTGAGCGATGCCGCCGATCAGCCGATCGTGCTGGCGATCGAGCAGGGCAATCCGAACGGCGCCCATGTCCGCTTCCTGGTCGACAATGCCGCCCTGCCGGAGGACGCGCAGGGCTATGCGCGCATGGTGTTGCTGTTCAACGGCGACGATCCGGATGCGCTGGCGCTCGCCCGCAGCGCCTGGACGGATTGCAAGGCGCGGGGATTTGATGTCACCTATTGGCAGGCCGACGAGCGGGGCCGGTGGCAGAAGCGGAATTAGGGGCCCTTCGCAATTAATGATAATTTGCACTTTTCGGGCGACGCTGGCTTTGGTCACCTTCGTGCCGCAAAGTGATGTTGGGACAATCGCTTAGGGCTGACCCTTCACGCGGGGAATTTGGTTTATCGTGCGACATCAAAAGCTTCCCAAGTCGCTCCTGTTTGCGTTGGCTGCAATAGCACCGCTGGTCGCGGGCTGTTCGGGCGGGAGCGATCTGCTGTCGAAGGATGCGGAATGGTTCCGGAAACCGGGCCGTCTCTTCATCAAGAACATCTCGATCGAATCGCCGCCGCTGACCCCCGACAAGCCGGTCGGAGCTGAGGATCTCGTCAGCGCCGACGGCGGCTGTCCCGGCATGGCGCCGCCCGGGCCGGCCGATGCCAACGCATCGACGACGCCGGCGCCGATGGGTGGCACGGTCGCGCTCGGCCATACCGAATGCGACGTGGTGCGCGGCATCGGCGCGCCCTCGAGCGTCAACCTCTCCAACGATGCCGCCGGCCGCCGCGTTGCGGTGGTGATGTGGGCCACCGGCCCGCGCGCCGGCATCTACACCTTCACCGCCGGACGGCTGTCCTCGATCGAAGGCAATCCGGACCCGCAGCCGGTACCAAGGGCGGCCAAGCCGAAGAAGAAGCACACGTAAGTTGATATCGCCGCTGCTGATGCATGCCGTGTCCCGGACGCAGCGCAGCGCGTAAAGCGATGCGCTGCTGAGCCGGGGCCCAGGAGCCGAGCGCTGTGAAGCGCGGGTCCCGGCTCTGCGTCGCCTCATTTCATGCCGCGCCGCGTCCGGGACACGAGAACTCGTCTACCCCGCCGTCTCGTTCGCACTGATCGTCGCACACCTGATGCGTCGCTTTGCTGATGGCCCCACGCTCCGGAATGCGCTTTGATGGCGCCAACAACAATCCGGAGGAAACTATGCGGTTCGTCACTGTCCTCGTATCGGCTCTGCTTCTGCCGCTTAGCGCGGCGCTGGCCCAGGACTATCCGACGAAAACCATCACCATGCTGGTGCCGTTCGCCGCCGGCGGGCCGACCGACACCATCGCGCGGCTGACCGCGGCAGGCATGGCCAAATCGCTGGGCCAGCAGGTCATCGTCGAGAACGCGACCGGAGCCGGCGGCACCATCGGCTCGACCCGCGCCGCGCGCGCCCAGCCGGACGGCTACACGCTGCTGATCCATCACGTCGGTATCTCGACCGCGGCGACGCTGTACCGCAACCTCAGCTACGACACCAAGACGGCCTTTGCGCCGATCGGGCTGGTGACCAACGCGCCGATGACCATCATCGCGCGTGCGGATTTTCCGGCCAACACGCTCAAGGAATTGGTCGCCTACGCCCAGCAGCAGGGCGACAAGCTGACCTACGCGAATGCCGGGTTGGGTGCGGCATCGCATCTCTGCGGCATGCTGTTCATGACGGCGATCCAGAAGCAGCTCACCACGGTGCCGTACAAGGGCAACGGCCCGATCATGAACGATCTGCTCGGCAAGCAGATCGATCTCACCTGCGACCAGGCGACCAACACCACCGGTCCGATCACGGCCAAGCAGGTCAAGGCCTACGCGATCACCACCAAGGAGCGGCTGAAGAGCCTTCCCGACCTGCCGACTGCGGACGAGGCCGGCCTCAAGGGGTTCGAGCTCGGCGTCTGGCACGGCATCTATGCGCCCAAGGGCACACCGCCGGCGGTGATTCAGAAGCTGACGGCGGCGCTGCAGGCCGCACTCAGGGATCCCGCCTTGATCGCACGGTTCAACGACATCAACACCGAGCCGGTGCCGCAGGACAAGGCGACGCCCGAGGCGCTGGGCGCGATGCTGACGAGCGAGATCGACCGCTGGGCGCCGATCATCAAGGCGGCGGGGCAGTACGCGGACTGAGCCGGGGTCCAGGAGCCGCGTGCCGCGCTGACGCATGGGTCCCGGCTCTGCGTCGCGTCATTTCATGCCGCGCCGCGTCCGGGACACGAGAGCTCGCTTACCCCGCCGCCTCGTCGAACTGCGTGCTCGCCTCCAGCCATTGCTCCTCCGCCCGCGCCAGCGCGTCGGCCGCGTTGGCGCGCGCCTTCGATAGCTGCGCGGCCTGCTTTGGATCGCGCGTGAAAATGTCGGGCAGGGCCAGCGCCGTGTCGATCTTGGCGATGATCTCGCTGACGCGGGCGATCTCGGCTTCGGCTTCGGCGATGCGCTTCTTCAAGCCTCCGCGATTGTCCGACCTTGCGCGCTGCGGCTTTTCGCTTGGTGCGCTGCGCTCGCGCGGGGCGGGCTCGCCGTTGCGGGTCGACAGCACCAGGCGGCGATATTCGTCGAGGTCGCCCTCGTAATTGGTGACGGTGCGATCGGCGACGATCCAGAGCCGGTCGGCGCAGGCCTCGATCAGATAGCGGTCGTGCGAGACCATGATCACCGCGCCGGGAAATTCATTGATCGCCTCCGCAAGCGCGCCGCGGCTGTCGATGTCGAGATGGTTGGTCGGCTCGTCCAGGATGATCATGTTGGGGCCGAAGAAGGTGGCAAGGCCGAGCAGCAGCCGAGCCTTCTCGCCGCCGGACAATTTGCCGGCCTTGGTGTCGGCCGCTTTGCCGGAGAAGCCGATCGCACCGGCGCGCGCCCGCACTTTCGCTTCGGGCGCATCGCCCATCAGCTTGCGCACGTGGTCGTACGCCGAGGCGTCCTCGTTGAGCTCGTCGAGCTGGTGCTGCGCGAAATAGGCGATCGACAGCTTGTCGGCGCGCGTCACCTTGCCGGAGAACGGCGCGAGGCGTCCGGCCAGCAGCTTGACCAGCGTCGACTTGCCGTTGCCGTTGGCACCGAGCAGCGCGATGCGGTCGTCGTTGTCGATGCGCAAGGTGACGCGATTGAGCACGGGCGCGGCCGGATCGTAGCCGACCGAGGCGTTGTCGACCGCGATGATCGGCGGCGAGAGGATCTTCTCCGGCGCCGGGAAGCTGATCTCGCGCACGTCCTCGGTGACCAGCGCGGTGATCGGCTTCAGCCGCTCCAGCATCTTGACGCGCGACTGCGCCTGCCGGGCCTTCGAGGCCTTGGCCTTGAAGCGGTCGACGAAGGCCTGCAGGCGCGCGCGTTCGGCCTCCTGGCGCTTGACGGCCTTGGCATCGAGCAGTTCGCGCGCGGCGCGCTGCTCCTCGAACGAGGAATAGCTGCCCTTGTAGAGCGTGAGCTTGCCGCGCTCCAGATGCAGGATCTGGTCGACCGAGCTTTCGAGCAGGTCGCGGTCGTGGCTGATCACGATCACCGTGCGCGGATAATGCGCGAGGTGATCCTCCAGCCACAACGTGCCTTCGAGGTCGAGATAGTTGGTGGGCTCGTCGAGCAGCAACAGATCGGGCGCCGCGAACAGGGTGGCGGCCAGCGCGACGCGCATGCGCCAGCCGCCGGAAAATTCGGCGCAGGGGCGGAGCTGATCGGCGGCGGAGAAGCCGAGGCCGGAGAGAATCGCGGCGGCGCGGCTCGGCGCCGAATGCGCGTCGATGTCGACGAGGCGGGTCTGGATCTCGGCGATCCGATGCGGATCGGTCGCGCTCTCGGCTTCAGTGAGCAGCGCGTCGCGTTCGAGGTCGGCCTTGAGCACGACGGAGATCAGGCTTTCCGGTCCGTTCGGGGCTTCCTGGGCCAGGCTGCCGATCCGCCAGCGCGGCGGCAAGGTCACCGAGCCATGCTCGGCGGCCAGCTCGCCGCGGATCACCTTGAACAGCGTCGACTTGCCGGTGCCGTTGCGTCCGACCAGGCCGACGCGCGAGCCCGGCGTGATCTGCACGGAGCTCTGGTCAATCAGAAGGCGTCCGGCGAGGCGGATGGAGAGGTCGGTAATGGATAGCATGCGGCCTTGTCACCGCAGCCGCCGTCAAACGCAACCCGTTTCTGCAGCGGCTTTGACGCGCCGCTCAATGCGCGTCGCGGTCGCGGCGATCCAGCTCGTTGAGGAGCTGCTCCAGATGTGTCGGGAGCCGGGGCTCGGGACGCAGGCTCTGCTGGAGCCGTTCGCCCACGGCATCGCAAATCGATCGGCTGGTGCGCCGATCGATTTGTTCGCTGTCATTGGCAAAATGCCCAGCCATCACCAGGTTCCGTGTTCTCAAAGTCAAGACACGGTACCAAGTCATTGACCCCCAAAATGGTTTCGCCAATCCTTGGGGATCGCTGCCATTCTCGTCAAAATTGCATGGAGCCCGCCACATCCGCCCAAAATGCGGAGCCCCGGCGGGGGGATCGCCGGGGCTCCTCTTGGAAGGTACCTGTGGGGGGCGCAGATACCTCGGGGTTTTAGGAAGGTGCTGTCGGGCTCAGTAGCAGCGGTTGATCAGCCGCCAGCGGGGTCCCCAGGGGGTCGGGACCAGCCGGCGCACATAGCAACCGCCATAGCCGTAGGAGACGGGGGCATAGAAGCGCGGTCCGCCCCAGCGATGGCCGCCGTGCCAGCCGCCACCGCCATGCCAGCCCGGACCGCCGCCATGCCAGTGAGCGGAGGCCGAGGTCGGCGCCAGCGCGGCACCGAGCGCAACCGCAGCGACAGCGGCAAGCGAAAGTTTCCTCAACATGGTGATCTCCTCAAAACTGCCGGCGCGGGGCATCCGCGTCGATCAAAAGGCCGCCGAAACGGTCCGCCTGATGGTCAGGCATTGGGTTTCGATGGAAGGAGCATAAGCCGGCAGGCCGAACCAAAGCCTGAATGGAGGCTTCAGATTTGGTTCATCTGGGTGAAATGTCGGTAATTCATGTCCGCATCCGGCCGGGCCGCCGGTGGCGAGGCGCCGGCGAGGCCGTCCGGACGCTCGCTTGCCGTCCGGCGAAGGCGCCGATATAAGCCCCCCAACCTGGCAACCACCGCTTTTCTTCCCAAGGACAGATCATGGCCCTCGAACGCACTTTCTCGATCATCAAGCCCGACGCGACCGCGCGTAACCTGACCGGCGCCGTCAATGCCGTGATCGAAAAGGCGGGCCTGCGGGTCGTCGCGCAGAAGCGCATCCGCATGACCAAGGAGCAGGCCGAGACCTTCTATTCCGTCCACAAGGCGCGCCCGTTCTTCGGCGAGCTCGTCGAGTTCATGACCTCCGGTCCGGTCGTGGTGCAGGTGCTGGAAGGCGAGGGCGCCATTGCCAAGTACCGCGAGGTGATGGGCGCGACCGATCCGGCCAAGGCCGCCGAGGGCACCGTCCGCAAGCTCTACGCCAAGTCGATCGGCGAGAATTCGGTGCACGGGTCTGACGCTCCGGAGACGGCCGCGATCGAGATCGCGCAGTTCTTCTCGGGCAACGAGATCGTCGGCTGATCGATCGGCCGTAAGTCGAATCGGCCGTAAGTTAAAGACTGGGCGAAAGGACTCATTGTGGACTGGCTCTGGCAGATCTTCGATCCCGCTACGATCGGGGCATTCTTCACCCAGTTTCGCAACGAGATGGCTGCGCCGACCTTCTGGCTTGCGGTCGGCAAGATCATCTGGATCAACATCCTGCTCTCCGGCGACAACGCGCTGGTGATTGCGCTGGCGTGCCGCGGCCTCTCGCCGCGACACCGGCTGTGGGGCATGATCTTCGGCGCCGGCGCGGCGGTGATGCTGCGGATCATCTTCACCGGCATCGTTGCCACGCTGATGGGCCTGCCGTACCTCAAGCTGATCGGCGGTCTTGCGCTGATCGTGATCGCGGCCAAGCTGCTGGTGCCGGAGCACGAGGACGAGGACGACGTCGACGCCGCCGCGCATCTGTGGCACGCCATCCAGATCGTCGTGGTCGCCGACATCGTCATGAGTCTCGACAACGTCATTGCGGTGGCCGCCGCTGCCAATGGCAGCGTGCCGCTCCTGATCCTCGGCCTTGCCATCAGCGTGCCGCTGATCGTCGCCGGCGCGGCGCTGATCATGGCGCTGCTCGAAAAGCTGCCGGTGCTGGTCTGGGCCGGCGCGGCGCTGCTCGGCTGGATCGCGGGCGAGGTGATCGCGACCGATCCCGGCGTCGCGCCCGGGCTGCATGCGCTGTTCGACGGTCCGTTCGGCGCCTCGCTCGACGCCATGCTCGGTGCCCTGCGCATCCCGCCGCAATTCGGCCATGGCGGGGCCGGCGGCGAATATTTCTGCGCCGCGCTCGGCGTCCTCGTCGTGCTGGTGGTCGGCACCATCTGGCGCCGGCGCAAGCTGATGGCCGCCGCGCTGGAATCCTCCGAGCGCCACGCCAGGGCGTCGGCCGAGTAGGCCGGCCGCTCAGTCGATGGTGCCGAGCTCCGTCACCGGCGTCGTCCAGTAGACCATCTTGGTTCCGGCGAACGAAGCCCGCAGCCGCTCGACCAGCCGGCCGGCATCTTGCCCTGCCAACACCACTTGCACGACGGTCTGGTCGGCATGGCCCTTCACGCGTTCGGCCGCGGTATGCAACAAGACCTCCGCGCCGTGACCGGCGGCCGCAAGGGCCGTGAATCCCGAAACCAGATCGCCCTGTTCGGCGAGATAGTCGAACACCTCGTCGCGGAGCCGATGCGGCACGATCAGCGTGAGGCAGACGGGTTGGTCGATCATTTCGCCACCTTCGACGTTCCGCCGTAGCGGCGATACAGGATCGGCAGGAGAATCAGGGTGAGCAGGGTGGAGGACAGCAATCCTCCAATCACGACGATTGCGAGCGGCCGCTGCACCTCGGATCCCGGCCCGGAAGCGAACAGCAGCGGGATCAGGCCCAGCGCCGTGATGCTGGCGGTCATCAGCACGGGCCGAAGCCTGCGCATGGCGCCTTCGACGACGATGCGGTCCTCGGGCGGGCCGTGGGTGCGCAGCTGATTGAAGTAGGACACCAGGACGACGCCGTTGAGCACGGCGATGCCGAGCAGCGCGATGAATCCGACCGAGGCCGGCACCGACAGGTATTCACCCGTCGCCACCAGGGCGAAGACGCCGCCGATCAGGGCAAAGGGAATGTTGACGAGCACCAGCAAGGCCTGGCGGATGGCGCCGAACGTGGTGAACAGCAGCACGAAGATCAGGCCGATCGCGACGGGGACCACGATCGACAGGCGTGCGGCGGCGCGCTGCTGGTTCTCGAACTGTCCGCCCCAGGTCAGCCGGTAGCCGCTCGGAAGCGGCAGCTCGGTGGCTACCTTCTCGCGCGCCGCTTCGACGAATCCGACCATGTCGCGACCGCGCACGTTGGCGCGCACCACGCTCATGCGGGCGCCGTCCTCGCGGTCGATCTTCACCGGGCCGTCGACGCGCTGGATGCGAGCGACCTGCGACAACGCCACATGCTGTCCCGAGGCCAGCGTCAGCGGCAGGCTCGCCAGCAAGGTCGGTGCTTCCCGCGTCGTCTCGCTGCCCCGGATCAGGATCGGCGTGCGGCGTCCCACCTCGAGTGCGGTCCCGATGGTCCGGCCCTCGATCTGGGTCCGCAGCGCGTTGACGATCGAATCCACGGTCAGGCCGAGGCGGCCGGCCTCCATGCGATTGACCGCAACCGTGTAATATTGGGCGCCTTCGTTCAGCGTGGTGTAGACGTCCTCGGCCCCGTCGATGCTGGAGAGGATCGCCGACAATCTTGCCGCGGTCTCGTTCAGCCTGGCGATGTCGGGGCCGAAGATCTTGACGGCGACGTCGCCGCGCACACCGCTGATCATCTCCTGCACGCGCATGTCGATGGGCTGGGTGAAGCTGAGCGAGATGCCGGGAAAGCCGCTCAGCACCTCGCGAAGCTTCTGCAGCAGGTCCTCGCGGTTGTCGCTGGCGCGCTCGGCGGCGGGCTTGAGCACGAGGAACGTGTCGGTCTGGTTCGGGCCCATCGGATCGAGGCCGAGCTCGTCCGACCCGGTGCGGGCGACGATGCCGGCAATATCAGGCACGGCCAGCAGCGCAGTCTGGAGCCGCGCGTTCATCGCAAGCGATTCATCGAGGTTGACGGAGGGAAGCGTCTCCACGCTGACGATGACGTCGCCTTCGTCCATCGTCGGCATGAAGGTCTTGCCGAGCTTGGTGTAGGCGAAGCCCGCCGCGACCAGGCCGATCAGCGCCGCCGCCATCACCTTGCGCTCGTTGTTCAAGGCCCAGTCCAATGCCGGCGCGTAGACCCGTTGGGCCGCACGCACCAGCAGGGGATCGCGATGCGAGGCAGACTTGAGCACGAAGGAGGTCGCGACCGGGATCACTGTGAGCGCCAGCAGCAGCGAGCCGGCCAGCGCGAAAATGATCGCCAGCGCGACCGGGATGAACAGCTTGCCCTCCAGCCCCTGCAGCGTCAGCAGGGGGACGAACACGATGATGATGATGAGCACGCCCGAGGCGACCGGCTCCAGGACTTCGCAAACCGAACGGTAGATCAGGTGGATCAACGGCAGAGCTTTGCCCGGTTCGTGCTTGCCGAGGTTGCCGACGATGTTCTCGACCACGACGACCAGGGCGTCGATCAGCATGCCGATCGCGATCGCAAGTCCGCCGAGGCTCATCAGGTTGGCCGACATTCCCACCACGCGCATGATGATCAACGAGATCACGATGGCGAGCGGCAGGCTGAGCGCGATCACGAGCGAAGCCCGCCAATTGCCGAGGAACAGCAGCAGCAGAACGATGACGAGAACGGTGGCCTCGCCGAGCGCCCGCACCACGGTGCCGACGGCGCGGTTGACGAGGCGGCTGCGGTCGTAGAACACGTTGATCGAGACGCTCTTGGGCAGCGTGCCTTGCAGCTCGGCGAGCCGGGCGCGCACGTCGCGGATGAGCTGACCCGCATTGGCGCCGCGCAAGCCGAGCACGAGCCCCTCGACGGTTTCGCCGCGGCCGTTCGCCGTGACGGCGCCATAGCGCGTCAGCGTCCCGACTTTGACGGTCGCGACGTCGTTGACCAGGATCGGCACGCCCTCGCGGGTGTCGACCACGATGGCCTTGATGTCCTCGATCGAACGGATGCTGCCTTCGATCCGGACCAGCGCGCTGTCCTCGCCCTGGTTCACACGTCCGGCGCCGTCGTTGCGGCTGTTGGCCTCGATGGCGCGGCGAAACAGGTCGTAGGAGATGCCGCGCGCGGCCAGCGCATCGTTGCGCGGCACGATCTCGAAGGCGCGGACATAGCCGCCGAGCGCATTGACGTCGGCAACGCCGGGCACCGTCCGCAGCGCGGGGCGGATCACCCAGTCGAGCAGGGTGCGGCGCTCGGCGAGCGAAAGCTCGGGGCTGTCGATGGTGAACATGAACATCTCGCCGAGGGGGCTCGTGATCGGCGCCAGACCGCCGATCACGCCTTCCGGGAAGTCGCGCGAGATGTTCGACAGGCGCTCCGAGACCTGGTTGCGCGCCCAGTAGATGTCGGTGCCGTCCTCGAAATCGACGGTGATGTCGGCCAGCGCGTATTTCGTGGTCGAACGAAGCACCTTCTTGTTCGGCAAGCCGAGCAGCTCCAGCTCGATGGGGACGGTGATGCGCTGCTCGACCTCTTCGGGGGTGAGACCCGGCGCCTTCATGATGATCTTCACCTGAACCGGCGAGACGTCGGGGAAGGCGTCGATCGGCAGGCCGGGCAGGAGGACGGCGCCGGCGCCGATCACCAGCAGCACGCTCAGCATCACGAACAGCCGCTGCGACAACGCGAACGCAACCAGGCGGCGCAGCATCTATTGTCCCAGTCCCGACAGAATGCCGCGAAGCGCCGAGATGCCGCCGATCGCGATGGCATCGCGGTCCGTGATCAGGCCCGACACGACGACGTGATCCTGATCCTCCGCGAGCAGCTTGACCGGGACCAGGCGGAAGCCGCCGTCGAAGGCGACGAAGACCGAGGTCTGCTCGCCCCGCCGGATCAGCCCGCCATAGGGAATCTCAAAGGCGCTTTCGCCGGCGGAGAGAAAGCCGATGCGGGCAACGGTGGTCTGACCGGGATGCAGCTCGCCGTCGTTGGGAACTTCGGCGCGAACCAGAATGGTCTGGGTGGCGTGATCGATGGTATCGGAGACCAGCACGACCCTGCCGGGCGTGGAATAGCCCTCGACCTCGACTTTCGCGCCGGTGCGGATCGCCCGAATATTGGCGGCGGGGACTGCGATCTCGGCCCACAGCGGCGAGAGGCGCGCCAGCTTGACCAGCGGCGCGGATTGTTCGAGCCGCTGCCCCGGCGACACCGTGACCTCGACCACGGACGCGGTCTGCGGCGCGTTGACCGTGAGCGTGCCGCTGATCGCCGCTTCCTGGGCCAGTCGGGAAATGGCATCGTCCGACATCCCGCTCAGGCGCAGCACCTGGCGCCGCTCGGCGACGACGAGAGCGGCCTGGCGCGCTTCGGCCTGGCTCGCCTCCAGCACGCGTTGCGGCACGGCCTTGCCTTCGAACAGATCGACGTTCCGCTTGAGCTGCTGGCTGGCGAGATGCTCCTGCGCGATCGCGTGCAGATAGTCGCGTTGCTGGGAGACGAAGCTCGGGCTCTCCAGGGTGACCAGCGGCTGGCCGGCCGTGGCGCGATCGCCGCGCCCGACCAGGAGATTGGCGACCATGCCCGCCACCGGTGCGCTGACCACCCACAATTGCGGCGTGGGGATCATGATCTGGACGGGGTAGGGCAGCGTCAGATCGGTCCGGCTGGCAACCGGATGGGTCACGCGGACGCCGAGATTGCGCGCCTGCGCATCGCTCAGCTTCACCTCGTCCTGCGCCATCGATACGGAGCTCGGCAGGCACAATGCAATGGCGAAGAGCGCACGAACGAGCACGCCTCCGGAAGAGGTGAGAGGCAGAGTTTTGCGACGGACTCGCATCAGGAATAACCCACGCCCGGAGGCGAACGAAGCGCTGATCGGTGGCGGCTTTGGATTACTCCGCCGCCGCGTTGATGGGTTGATTTGCCTCAAGCGGGCCAGCCATCGTTGACGGCTGCTCGCGGTTCGCAGCGCGTTTCGCTTGATCTCGGTTGATTGCTTCATGGCCGTAGAGGTCAAGCTGTCTTCATGCCGTTCGGAAAGGGGGCCATCAGGCCAACCGACCTCGCTCACGATGGACGCTTCCTTCCCGTAATCATCGCCGTCACCAAGCTTTCGCGGTGCTCGAAGCTTGCCAGCAGCACACCAAGCACATGGACGACCACGAGGCCGATCGTGAGGTTGGCGAACGTCTCATGGACCTCCTCCACCCATTTCGCTCCCCAAAAGCTGTCGGTCGTCATCATGTAACCGGTGGTGCAGGTGCCGATCAGCATGACGATCAGCGCCACGACCATCGCGCCGCCGGCAGGATTGTGGCCGAGATAGCGTGACGCCCTGAGCAGGGCCACGTCGCGCATATAGGCGAGCACCGCGCGCGGCGAGCGCACGAAGTCGCTGAAGCGCGCATGGCGCGGTCCCACGAAGCCCCACACGATCCGGAGCGCAAGCAACCCGGCAATGGTGTAGCCGGCGGCGATGTGGATTTTTTCGATCTCGTCCCCGGTCGCATAAGCGAGCAGAAACAGCCCGGCCAGAGACCAATGGAACACGCGCACGAAAAGGTCCCAGACCTTCACGGTAGCCGGCGGCTTGGCGCCGCCGGCTACGACCGTATCATGCATGGCGGTCATGGTGCGGCCCCTTACAGCCGACCGACGATCTGGCCGCTGGTCGGATCGACGAACAATTCGACCCGGCTGCCGGACTTGTCGATCGTGTAGAGCTCGCCACAGGCATTCTTGAGCTTGGCCTTCTGGACCTTGTAGCCCTGGCCTTCGATCTTGGCCTGCAATTGCTCGATCGACAGCCAGCTGGCCTGCGGCGCCGCGGTGCAGGGGCGTCCGAGGCTGCCGGCGTGAGCGGTCGTGGCGGCTGCGAGCATGGCGGCGGCGGTGCCGATCATGGTGATCTTGCGCATGGTTCTCTCCGGTTTGTGGCGCCCGGCCGCGTCATGCGGCGAGGCGATGAGCGGACATTGCCCGAACAGCCCTGACGGCCGCCTGTTGATCCACGTCAGCGATTTGTCAGGTTGATTGGGGCATTCTCTGCCAATGCAATCCTCGCGCTTCCTGGAATCTCTCGCGGTGCCGCTGCTGGCAGGATTCCTGCTGGCGCCGTTGCCTGCGGCCGCAGGCGACCACGACAAAGTCGCGCCCGAGGCGGTTCGCCGCGCAGTCGAGGCGGGCGAGATCAAGTCACTCGCCGACATTCTCGCCGCGCTCCGTGGCAAGCTGCCCGGCGAGGTAGCCGGGGTCGAGATAGAGCGTCAGCGCGGCCGCTGGATCTACGAGTTTCGCCTCGTCGACGACAAGGGCCGGCTCTACGAAGCGTACGTGGACGCGCGCAGCGGCGAGATCGAACGCATCAAGGAGAAGTGATGCGCCTGCTGCTCGTGGAGGACGACCGACGGATCGCGGCCGATGTTGGAAGGGCGCTCCGCGCGGCCGGTTACGTGGTCGAGACCGTCGGCAACGGCGAGGAGGCCTGGTTTCGCGGTGACACCGAGGATTACGGCGCGATCGTGCTTGATCTCGGCCTGCCCGGCATGGACGGTCTGGCGGTGCTCAAGCGCTGGCGCGCGAATGGGCGGTCGATGCCGGTGCTGATCCTGACGGCGCGCGGCAGCTGGGCCGAGCGCGTCGATGGCATCGACGCGGGCGCCGACGACTACCTGCCGAAGCCGTTCCGGATGGAGGAATTGCTGGCGCGGCTGCGCTCGATCGTGCGCCGCTCGGCAGGGCATGCCTCCCCACGGATTGTCGCCGGCGAGGTCGAGCTCGACGAGCGTCAAATGAAGGTGACGCTGCGCGGCGCACCCGTCGCGTTGTCGCCGCTGGAATACCGCCTGATCGCCTTTCTGCTGCACCATCGCGGCCGCGTGGTGTCGCAGCAGGAGCTCGAGGAAAACGTCTATGGCCACAACGAGGACCACGAGTCGAATGCGCTCGAAGTGCTGATCGGCCGCGTGCGCAAGAAGCTCGGAGCCGACCTGATCGAGACCCGGCGCGGCTTCGGCTACCTGGTACCGGAGACCACGCCATGAGCTGGGGTTCGCTGCGGCTGCGACTGGTCGCGGGCGGACTCGTCGCCATCCTGATCGCGCTGACGATAGCCGGCGCCGGGCTGACGTTGCTGTTCGAACGCCATGTGGCGCGCACCATCGGCGACGACCTCGACGTCTATCTGAAGCAACTCGTCGCCGGTATCGACGCCGACGCGCAGGGCAGGCTGGTGGTGGGCCGGCCGCCCGCCGATCCTCGTTTTGACGACCCTCTTTCGGGCTTGTACTGGCAGGTATCGGACGATGGCGGACAGGTGCTGCGTTCACGTTCGCTGTGGGACACGGCGTTGGACCTGCCGCGGGATGAGCCGTCGCCTGGCGAATTGCACCGTCACGTCATCCCCGGACCTGCAAACGCACAGCTCCTGGTCAGTGAACGCCGCGTGCTGCTCACCTTGGGCGACCGCCGTGCGCCGGTGCGCGTCGCGGTGGCGGTCGATCTCGCCCGCGTCTCGGCCGCCGCCTCGCATTTCGCCAAGGACCTGACGCTGGCGCTTGGCGTGCTCGGGCTGGTGCTGGCGGCGGCCACCTCGATCCAGGTCGGCCTCGGCCTTCGTCCGCTCGACGCACTTCGCCGCGGCGTCGCGGACGTTCGCTCCGGGCAGCGCAAGCATCTCCCCGTCGAGGTCCCGACTGAGGTGAAGCCGCTGGTGGAGGAGGTCAACAGCCTGATCGACGCCCAGGAAGGCGAAATCGAGCGGTCGCGCCGCCGCGCCGCCGACCTGGCGCACGGGCTGAAGACGCCACTTGCCGCGCTCGCTGCCGATGTCGCGCTCTTGCGTCAGCGCGGTGAGCAGGAGGTCGCGCAGGCGATCGAAGCCGTCGGCGAGACAATGAGCCGTCACGTCGACCGCGAGCTGGCGCGTGCGCGGGCGAGGGGAACGGCACGCCTGCGCGGCGGCATTTCCACGCCGCTCAGGCCGCTGGTCCAGTCTCTGATCCTGACGCTGGCGCGGACGCCTGCGGCACAGCGGCTCCACTTCAAGACCTGCATCACGGGCGAGCCGAGCGTGCCGCTCGATCGCACGGATCTGGCGGAAGTGCTGGGCAATCTCCTGGAAAACGCCGCGCGACACGCCAAGAGCGAGGTGCGCATCGGCGCGGATGCGGCCAATGCGGCGATCACGGTCGAGGATGATGGTCCGGGCATCGCACTCGCCGAACGTTCACGCGTGCTCGAACGCGGGGTCAGGCTGGACGAGCGAGGCGAAGGGGCCGGCCTCGGCCTCGCCATCGTTCAGGACGTGCTCAGTGCCTACGGATGGCAGCTGATTCTTGCGGAGTCCGAGCTCGGTGGATTGAAAGCCGTCGTTGCGCCGGAGGGCAGCCGCGCTGCTGCTGATCGAAGTCCCCAGCCGCTCGCTTGACGCGCTCTTGCGGTCGTCAGCGCCGCACGATCGATCCGGTGCGGCCGATCAGGCGGGCGAGCTGGCGGAAGCGGCTGCCGACGCGGTCGGCGACGAGGTCGCCGAGGCGGTGCTCGAACACCAGCATCAATTTACGTCCCTGGCTGCGGAAATGCGTGGCGGGCAAGACACCCGGGCGCGCCGCCGAGATCAGATGCGCGACGCGGAACGCAGCGCCCAACAGACGCGCGCGTTCGAGCTGCGCCGGCGTCAGCAGTTCCTGCGTGGTGACCGGCGGCTGATTTTCTTCGCTGAGCCCCGCATAGCGATAGAAAACCGACAGGCCGACGAAGGCGCGCTCGGTGTGGGTGATGGCGCCGAAATTGCCGTTGACGACGAGGCTCAGCGTCTGCTCGCCGCGGTGATCCGGATGCACGCGCCAGCCGATGTCGGACAAGAGGCAGGCGGTGTGGCGCAGCCGCCGGTCCTCCTCGGTCTCGCGCAGCTTGACCACGCGCACGAGGCGATCGGTCCAGGCGATCAGCTCGTGGGCGTGCTTGGCCGAGCGCGACAGCAGCTGATTCAGCTCCTCCGCGGCGCAGATCAGGCCGTCCTTGTTGCGTTCCGCCTCCGCCAGCTTCTCGTGCAGCAGGCCCTCGCGCACGCCGAAGGTCGAGAACACGATGGTCTTGGGCTTCGCCACCCGGATGATGTGCTCGAGCACGAGCGCCGCATAGGTGAGGAGCGGGCGGCGGGCGTCGGCGACGCTCTCGATGTCGGCGAGCATGTTCGCGGCCGCGAGGCGCCGCAGCCTGCGAGAGAAGTCGAGCGCTTCCGCCGCGGACAGCGAATAGCCGTGCATCACCTGGAGCGGATAGCCGCTCTGGATGATGTGAATGCGCGCGAGCGCGCGCCAGGTGCCGCCGACCGCGTAGAAGGTGCGGCCGCGGCCCGCCGTGAGCTGCTGCACCTCGTCGAGCTCCTCGCGCACGATGCGGTCGGCACGCTTGAGCGATTTGTGCGCGAGATCCTGCAGCGCGAGTCCGCCCAGCGGCAGCGTCACGCCGCTGCGCACGCTGTTCTTGCGCACGTCGATCAATTCGAGCGAGCCGCCGCCGAGGTCGCCGACGATGCCGTCGGGATGATGGATACCGGAGATCACGCCGAGCGCCGACAGCCGCGCCTCGCGCGGGCCCGACAGGATCTCGATGTCCACGGCGCAGATGCGTTCGGCCTTGGCGATGAAATCAGCGCCGTTGGAGGCGTCGCGGCAGGCTGCGGTCGCGATCGCGAACACGCGCCCGACCTGCATCACGCGGCACAAGGCGCGAAAGCGCTTGAGCGAGGTCAGCGCCTTGTCGACGGCGTCGGGGGCGAGCAGGCCCGTACTCTGCACCTCGCGCCCGAGACCGCACAGCGTCTTCTCGTTGAAGATCGGAATGAGGCTCCGCGCCAGCGCCTCGTAGACGACGAGACGGACCGAGTTGGAGCCGATGTCGATGACCGCGACGCTCGAGCCGCGCTTGCGCGGCCGCTTCACGTCGGAAATCCCCGATCAGGATGGATGGCGTTCGTTCCGGCGCGTGAGACGACGCGGCGAGGATTCCTTGAGCGACTTTCCACGGCCAGACAGACTCGGATTTGTCATGAAGTAGTTGTGGACGTTGAAAGGCTCCTCGCCTTTCGCGGTCTTCATACGCGTTGAGGACCCATCCGGCAACAACTGCCAGCTCTGCTCGTTGTCTTTCAGGTTGGCGACCATGATCTGTTCGAGAACCTGCTGATGAACCGTCGGATTTTGCAGCGGGCACAGCACCTCGACGCGGCGGTCGAGGTTGCGCGGCATCATGTCGGCGGAGGAGATATACACAGCCGCCTTGGCGCTCGGCAGGCCCTGGCCCATGCCGAAGCAGTAGATTCGGCCGTGTTCCAGGAAGCGGCCGATGATCGACTTGACGCGGATGTTCTCGGACAGGCCGGGAATGCCGGGGCGCAGGCAGCAGATGCCGCGCACCACCAGCTCGACCTGCACGCCCGCCTGCGAGGCCTCGTACAGCGCGTCGATGATGTCGGGGTCGACCAGCGCATTCATCTTCATCCAGACCGCGCCGTGCCGGCCGTGCCGCGCATGCGCGGTCTCGCCCTGGATGTGCTCGATGATGCGCTTGCGCAGAGTGAGCGGCGACACCGCCATTTTTTCCAGATCGCTCGGCGCGGCGTAGCCGGTGATGAAATTGAACACGCGGGCGGCATCGCGGCCGATGGTCGGATCGGAGGTGAAGTAGGAGAGGTCGGTGTAGATGCGCGCGGTGACCGGGTGATAATTGCCGGTGCCGGTATGAACATAGGTGGTGAGGCTGCCGCCCTCGCGGCGCACCACCATCGAGAGCTTCGCGTGCGTCTTCAGCTCGAGGAAGCCGTAGACGACCTGCACGCCGGCGCGTTCGAGGTCGCGGGCCCAGCGGATGTTGGCTTCCTCGTCGAAGCGCGCCTTCAGCTCGATCAGTGCCGTGACGGACTTGCCGGCCTCGGCGGCTTCGGCGAGCGCGCGCACGATCGGCGAGTTGTTGGAGGTGCGGTAGAGCGTCTGCTTGATCGCGACGACGTCGGGATCGCGCGCGGCCTGCTGCAGGAACTGCACCACGACGTCGAAGGATTCGTAGGGGTGATGGACGACGAGGTCCTTTTGCCGGATCGCGGCAAAGATGTCGCCGCCGTGCTCGCGCACGCGCTCGGGGTGGCGCGGCACGTAAGGGGTGAATTCGAGATCGGGGCGGTCGAGGCGGGTGAGCTGCGAGAGCTCGTTCATCGCCTGCACGCCGTCGACCAGGAAGACCTCGTCGTCGGCGGCCGAGAGCGCGTGCTGAACGAAGCTGCGCAGCTGCTCCGGCATCTTGGCGTCGATCTCGAGCCGGATCACCGACCCGCGGCGGCGGCGCTTCAGCGCCGTCTCGAACAGGCGGACGAGGTCTTCCGCCTCTTCCTCGATTTCGAGCTCGGAGTCGCGGATGATCCGGAAGGCGCCCTGGCCGTGCACATTGTAGCCGGGGAACAGGCGGTTGATGAACAGGCCGGTTGCCTGTTCCAGCGAGATCAGCCGGACGATCTTGCTCTCGGCCGGCAG
This sequence comes from Bradyrhizobium sp. WBOS08, assembly GCF_024585125.1. Taxonomy (NCBI): domain Bacteria; kingdom Pseudomonadati; phylum Pseudomonadota; class Alphaproteobacteria; order Hyphomicrobiales; family Nitrobacteraceae; genus Bradyrhizobium; species Bradyrhizobium sp. WBOS08. The sequence goes on from NZ_CP028988.1 coordinate 5,576,152, forward strand.
GCGGATGAAGCGGTCGATCTTGCCGGGCATGCGGATCAGGGCGTTCATCTGTCTGCCGTCGGCGGCGCGCGTGAGCTGGAGCGCGATGGTGAAGCCGAGGCTCGGAATGAACGGGAAGGGGTGGGCAGGATCGATCGCCAGCGGCGTCAGCAGCGGGAACACGTTGTTGAGGAAGTAGTCTTCGATCCAGGTCCGTTCCGCCTTGGTGACGTCCTTGCCGTCGACCAGCACGATGCCGACGTCGGCCAGCGTGCCGCGCAGGTCGCGCCAGATCGCCTGCTGGTCGGAGGCAAGTTCGGACACGGTGCGGTTGATCAGCGCGAGCTGCTCGGATGGCGTCAGGCCGTCGGGGCTGCGTTCGGCAATGCCCTCGCGCACCTGGGCCTTGATACCGGCGACGCGGACCATGAAGAATTCGTCGAGGTTATTTGCCGAAATTGACAGGAATCGCACCCGCTCCAGCACGGGGTGGCTGGAATTGACGGATTCCTCCAGGACGCGGCGGTTGAAATGCAGCCAGGACAGCTCGCGATTGATGAATCGTTCGGGACTGGCCGCAATCGCCGGCAGGCCCTCGGCTTCCGCGACTTTCTCTTTTGTTTCAACGGCTTGCGCAGAGTCCATCAGAAGTCGGTCCATCCTGTCTCGCCTCACTTTGCGATCTATGCGCAAAACCCGCGGGAGCATGTGTTACAGCGATGACGTTTCGATGACATTGATGTTCCGCGGCTTGGCGGCGTCAAGCGGGCTCCGCGGCTCCCGGGCGGGCGAGCCTCAGGCGTCCCGCAGCAGCTCGGCGGCCAGCGCCCGGGTCACGGGACGGCCGAGCCGCAGGGCCTCGCTGTCGAGCAGTTCCACGGCCTGGCGGGCGGCGGCCGAGGACCGCTCCAGGCGCGTGGCGAGATAGCCGACCACGCTCTCGTCCACATTGAGCTGGCGGTCGGCACAGAATTTCAAAATCAGACCGCGGAAGAGCTGGTCGTCCGGGGGCAGCAGCGTGACGACAGGCACGGCGCGCATGCGCGAGCGCAGGTCGCGAAGCTCGATCTCGAGCGCGGCCGGCACCTCGCGCCCGGTGAAGAGCACGTAGGCGCCGTCCTCGCGGGCAAGGTTCATCAGGTGGAAGAGGGCGCGTTCGTCGAAATCGCCCGCCCGGACATCCTCGACCACCAGGGCGCCGGTGGCGAGCGCGCCCGGAACGCCGGCGGCCGTCAGCACGTTGGCGGCAGCCGAGCGGGCGCCCGATATGTCGGCCCAGATCGCGGCGAGGTGGCTCTTGCCGCTGCCTTCGGGGCCGGCGAGCCACATGATCCGGTTCGGCCATTCCGGCCAGCTGTCAATCAGGGCCACGCCGGCCGCGTTGGCGGGCCCTTCGAGGAAATTGTCCCGGCTGAGGCTCTCCGCATGCGGAAGCGCAAACGCCAATTGTCGGGGATGGACGCGGCCTGCCACGCTTGCTTTGCTCCTGCCGGCGCGCCGGCCCGTTTGAAGAGAATGCGACTTGATGGAGCGGAATTGGCCTTTTGCGGGGCCGCTTCCGCTCTCGCCCGGTCCGCTCTCACTTGTCATCCGCTCTCACTTGGCCTCGATCGTGCTCATGTGCCGCAGCCACCCGACGAGATAGAGCGACACCGACGAGAGCGTGAAGACAGTGACGAGGCCCATCAGGATGATATCATAAGGAGCCGGCTTGAAGCCGAAGGCAAGCGCCGCCAGCACCAGCGCCGCGAACGCCACCTGTGCCACCGTGTTGAGCTTCGACACTTTCGACGGCTTCATCTCGACCGGCCGGTCGAACAGCCAGGATATGATCACGGCGGCGACGATCATGATGTCGCGCGAGACCACCAGGATCACGATCCAGCGCGGGATCGCGCCCCAGATGCCCAGCGCCATGTAGATCGAGACCAGCAGGGCCTTGTCCGCGAGCGGGTCGAGCAGGGCCCCAAGCTCGCTCGTCATGTTGAAACGCTTGGCCAGGAAGCCGTCCACGGCGTCGCTGATACCGGCGATCAGGAAGACGGCGAACGCGACCTCCATTTGGCTCGACACGATGGCCCAGACGATGATCGGGACCAGCATGATGCGGCCCAGCGTAATGATGTTCGGAATACTCACGAAAGCGCTTCCCGGCACCCGGTCTACCTCGAAATCCGGCCCCTCGGGAGGCTGAACCGGTTGATATCTCTACATAGTATATGGCGGTGCGCCACGCGAGCCATTGCGTGTCCCCGGAATTCGACGTAACCAGCCGCAACCCCACTGGAAATCGGGCATGACCGACCGCAAAAACGGCCTCACTTACGCCGATTCAGGCGTCGATATCGATGCGGGCAACCGCCTGGTCGATCTGATCAAGCCGATGGTGCGCGCCACGGCGCGGCCGGGGGCCGATGCCGAGATCGGCGGCTTCGGCGGCCTGTTCGACCTCAAGGCGGCCGGCTTTAAGGATCCCGTCCTCGTCGCCGCGACCGACGGCGTCGGCACCAAGGTCAAGATCGCGATCGAGACCGGGCTGCACGGCGGGATCGGCATCGACCTCGTCGCCATGAGCGTCAACGACCTGGTGGTGCAGGGCGCCGAACCGCTGTTCTTCCTGGACTATTTTGCCTGCGGCAAGCTCGACCCGGAGGCCACGGCTTCGATCGTCGCGGGCGTCGCGGAAGGCTGCCGCGAATCCGGCTGCGCGCTGATCGGGGGTGAGACCGCCGAGATGCCGGGCCTCTACAAGGACGGCGATTACGATCTCGGCGGCTTTGCCGTCGGCGCCGCGGAGCGGGGCACGCTGCTGCCGCGCAAGGATATCGCGGCGGGCGACGCCGTGATCGGCCTTGCCTCGTCGGGCGTGCATTCCAACGGCTTTTCGCTGGTCCGCAAGATCGTGGAACAATCCGGCCTCGGCTTCGCCGCGCAGGCCCCGTTCGCACCCGTGATGACGCTCGGCGGCGCGCTGCTGACGCCCACACGGCTTTACGTCAAGTCCTGCCTGCGCGCGATCCGCGAGACCGGCGCGGTGAAGGGGCTTGCCCACATCACCGGCGGCGGCTTTACCGACAACATTCCGCGCGTGCTGCCGAAGGACCTTGGGGTCGGCATCGACCTCGCGCGCCTGCCGGTGCTGCCGGTGTTCAAATGGCTGGCGGCGCAGGCCGGCATCGCCGAGCTGGAGATGCTGCGCACCTTCAATTGCGGCATCGGCATGATCGCGATCGTCGAGCCCGACAAGGTCGATCGGGTGATCGAGGTCTTCACCGACGCCGGCGAGACCGTGGCGCAGCTTGGCACCGTGATCCCGGCCGAGGGCGAGCACCGCGTCGTCTATAACGGCCATCTCGATCTGGCGCTGTGATGAAGCGTCGCGTCGCCATCCTGATCTCCGGCCGCGGCTCCAACATGGCCGCACTGATCAGGGCCGCGAGCTCGGCCGATTTCCCGGCGGAGATCTCGCTCGTCATCTCCAACAAGGCCGATGCGCCCGGGCTCGAACGGGCCAAGGCGGCGGGTGTGAACACGCTGGTGATCGAGAGCAAGCCGTTCGGCAAGAACCGCGCCGGCTTCGAGAAGGTGCTGCAGGCTGCGCTCGATGAGCACGGCATCGAGCTGATTTGTCTCGGCGGCTTCATGCGCCTGTTCACGGCCGAGTTCACCAAAGCCTGGTACGGGCGGATGCTGAACATCCATCCCTCGCTGCTGCCTTCGTTCCCCGGCCTCGATCCGCACGGCCAGGCCTTGCGCGCCGGCGTCAAGCTGTCGGGCGCGACGGTGCACTTCGTGATCCCCGAGACCGATGCCGGCCCGATCGTGATGCAGGGCGCGGTTCCGGTCAGCGATCACGACACCGGAGATACCCTGTCGGAGCGCATCCTCGAGGTCGAGCACCGCATCTATCCCGAGGCACTGCGGCTGCTTGCGACCGGCAAGGTCCGGATCGAGGGCGATGTCTGCAAGACCGATGGAAGCGGGCCGTCGGAGAACTTTCTAGTGGCGCCGGTGGTGAGCTGAAACGATGCCCCGTCATTGCGAGGAGCTCTCGCGACGAAGCAATCCAGAATCGATCCGCTGAGAGATTCTGGATTGCTTCGCTTCGCTCGCAATGACGGAACTTGTGGCGGGCGCGCCGTACGATGAGCCCAGGCCACGAGCGAGCCCTTCACTTCGCGGCCCCCCAAACAAAATCCCCCGGCAGAGCCGGGGGCAACGTCATGATCTCTCGGCGTACCGCGAGAACGATCAGGAGACCTTGAGGTTCTCCGCGGAGGATTTGCCGCGGTTCTCCACGAGGTCGTATTCAACCACCTGGTTTTCGTTGAGGGTCGAGAGTCCGGCGCGCTCGACGGCGGAGATGTGAACGAAGACATCCTTGTCGCCACCGTTCGGCTTGATGAACCCATAGCCCTTGGTCGGGTTGAACCATTTGACGGTGCCCTTTTGCGGCATCGCTAGTCTCCTCCACTAGATACAAAAAAGACGCGGCCGCTTTTCGCGTGCCACGCCACAAACGGGCTTCCGGAAGTCTGTTCGAGTCTTGAGGCGCAATGTCGCGAAACGCACAGTCGAGCGGCCAATTCCGATTGTGTCCGATATTGCAACATGAAAATCGCGCGTTAGCAAGCAGAGCGCGAATTTCAAGGGCAGGCAGGCCGGGCCGATCTGCAATTTCCGACCTGTGGCGGCGGAACCACAATCGAGGCAATAGCCTGCGTGCCGGCATGCTAAGCGGTTGACCCTCCCCAGCAGTTCGGCCCAAATCGCGGCTTGCGTGCGCGTTGCATCTTGCGCGTCGCCATTGGCTTTCGGGATTTGTCGTCATGTGCTGCACATCGCAGCCCTCCGGGACACGGCAGACGATCGGGCGTGGCCGCGTCGGCAGGGTCGCGGCAGCGATCGCGATGGCGTTTGCGATCGTCGTGATGATGTCGGCCATATCGCCCGTCCTGGCGCAAAGCCCGACGCCCACGCCGACCCCGACACCCACGCCGTCACCGACCCCGATCCCGACGCCGACATCGACCAATTACGACCAGTCGGTCCGCAACGGCGCGCTCAATCTCGGCTCCAGCTTCCTCGAGCGGCTCGGCAACCAGGCCTCGGGTGGTTTCAACCGGGCGTTCCGGACCAATCCCGGCGGCGGCGGCGCATCGGCGAGCACGGAAGATCCGCGCTACCGCACCTGGGTCGAGGGCTACGGCATCTCGGTCCGCACCGACGCGCAGGGCGACTTCGTCGGCGACAAGCGCAAGACGGTTGGCGGCGTCGCCGGCTTTGGCGCGCGCGTTGCGCCGGGCGTCAACCTCGGCTTCTCCGTCGACCAGAGCCACACCGACGTCGACGTGCCACTGGCGCTGCAATCGGCAACGCTCGACCTGACGCAAATCGGTTTCAGCGGCTCGGTCGACAAAGGCCCGTGGACCTGGGCCTTCGCCGTGGTGCACGGCTTCGGCAAAGTCCGCTCCAGCCGCGATACCGGTCTCGGCCTTGCGACCGCGGGTTATCGCGCGGCGGTCGACGGCGCCCTGACCGAGATCAGCTATTACTGGACCCAAGACCAGATGCGTATCGTGCCAAAGGGGGCGCTGGAATATGTACGCGCCACCAGCGCGGCGTTCCAGGAGACCGGCGGGCTCGATCCGCTCAACGTCGGCTCGACGGCGCTCGCGCGCGCACGCGTCATGATCGGGGCCGAGATCGGCCGCTATTTCATCATCGACCAGAAAATCCTCGACCTGTCCGCCTACGGCAAGTTCGTCGACAATTTCCACCAGGATCTCGGTTCGATCCAGGTCAGCCTGGGAACCCAGAACATCGTCGTTCCCGGCATCGGGGAGAGCCGCTATGGCGCGGATGCCGGCGCCTCGGCTTCACTCAGCCTGACCAGCGTGGCGCGGCTCTACGTCAATTACGACGGCAAATTCCGCAATGAGCTGACGTCGCACCAGGGCACGGTCGGCTTCGAGTACAAATGGTGAGCTCAAGCCCGCCGGCGCTCAAGCCGGCGTCGTGGCGACATATCCCGTCAGCCCAAACCCCTCGCGCGCGGCCGCCATCATCGGCACCAGCGCGTTCGGATGGATGAACTCGTCGCGGAAGCAGGGATAGGTTTTGGGATCGAAGATCTTCTTCAGCCAGTCGACCACGATCTTGTGGCGCTCGGAGGCGCGGAACTCCTTGTGATAGGTGAGCCAGAGATCGGCGTGGTGGCTGACGCCGAGATCGACGGCGATCAGCGGCGCGCCGAGTGCGATCGAGACCGTCGGCAGGAAGCCGATGCCGGCGCCGCGTTCGACGGCATAGAGCACCCCGACCGAGGAATTGGTCTTGATCCCGACGATGCCCTCCAGCGACTTCAGTCCGAGCACGCGGGCATAGGCGCCGTCGTCGACCTGCGGCGCGCTCTGCTTGATGATGCGGTGGTCCTTCAGCTCCGCAAGGGTCGCCGGCACACCGTAGAGGCTTTCGTACTCCTTGGAGACGAAGGGATAGATGTGCAGGCGGCCGAGCTTGGTGACGATCAGGTCGGGATTGGTCGGCGGCTCGAGCTGGATCGCGATGTCCGATTCAAGCCGTGCGACGTCGGCCTGCTCCATCGCGCAGCGCAGATCGACGGTGATCCTGCGGTAGGTCTTCTGGAAGTCGATCAGTCGCGGCAGGATCCAGAAATTGCCGGGCCCCTCCGTCACCGCGACGCGCACGGTGCCTGAGGTGTCGTTCGACGATCGCGAGGCGCGCCGGAAGACGTTGAAGGCATGACGCTCCATATGCGCAACGTCGGCGATCATTGCTGTGCCTTCATCGCTGAGCGTGAGGCCGCTCTGATCGCGCAGGAACAGCTTGCAGCCGATGCTCTCCTCGAGCCGGTCGACCCGGCGCATCAGCGTGGTCGAGGTGAGCCCGAGCTCCTCGGCGGCATTGCGGAAACTTTTATATTTTGCGCACGCTAAAAACAGTTTCAAATCGTCCCAGGACGCATCCAGGGCCTCTTCACGGTGCTGCGTCATCGCAGCACCCCGGTGCAATAACTGGTGCATACTCCTGATCTCCAGCCGCTAAGCTCCTCGGCGTAGCGGGGCACGAAAGCCTCGAACGATAGAGGCGTGATATGGGTATGGAAAGGGGCTCGTTTGCCGCAAGGCATGATTTCGATGCCTTGCCGCTGAGCCCGGATGTGGACGTCCGGTGCGCGCAATCTTCCGAAATAGCCGCGCTGGCGCAGATGGCGCACCGGCTGGTGCCGGGCGTGCGGATCGGAGCGGAAGAGCTTGCGCGATATGCCACGTTCGATCCCCAGAGCATTCTGACGTTCAGCCGAAAGGGCCGTCTCGTCGGCGGCATGGCCTTCCTGTTTCTCAATGACCGCGGGCATGATGCGCTGCTGCTCGACGAGATCTGCCTGACCGCGCCCGAGACGCGCTATCTCGCTTCCGCGAAGGAAGACGTCGCCGCCATCTACATCTGGGCGATCGCGGCGACGGGGCGAGGTATCGCCGGTCTCGGCAAGGCGGCGGCGCATCTGCGACAGCTAAGGTTTCGCGGCGCGGATTGCTATGCGCAGCCGTCAACGGTGGCCGGACGCGACATCATGAGGGCGACCGGCTTTGCACCGGTCCCAAGCTTCCAGCCCGACCTCTGGTGCTACGAGCGGCCCTGGCATCGGCAGCCGATGCGCATGCCGGGCGCGATCATTCAAGCAAGGAGTTTTGCAAATGCACGGTACTAGGATTCCCGTCGCCAAGCCCAGTTCCCGCGCCATCAGCATCCGCCTTGCGCGAGATCCAAACGATCTCATGCTGGTCACCGCCATTCGCTCCGCGGTCTATCTCGCCGAGCAGGATTGTCCGTTCGAGGAGGAGTTCGACGGCAACGACATGGTCGCGGCGCACTTCATCGGCTTCGTCGGCAACGAACCTGCGGGCTGCCTGCGGGTGCGCTTCTTCGGCGATTTCGCCAAGGTGGAGCGGCTTGCGGTGCGGCACCAATACCGGCGCTCGCGCGTCTCGTTCAAGCTGGTGCAGGCCAGCGTCGACTACGTGAAGCGCAAGGGATTTCGCAAGATCTACGGTCAGGCGCAGGACAGGCTGGTGGATTTCTGGGCGCATTTCGGCGCCAAGCCGCTCGGCCATAATCGCAAGATCACCTTCTCGGATTTTTCCTACACGGAGATGCTGCTGGAGATCGAGCCGGGCCCGGACGCGATCACGCTGGACAGCGATCCCTATGTGATCATCCGTCCCGAGGGCGATTGGGACCGGCCGGGCGTGCTCGACGCCTCGGCGGGGCGGGCGGTGACCTCACCGCTGCGGGACCTCGCGCTCGCCGACCGCTGAAACTGGTGCAGCTCGGCGCAACATAATGCTGGCTTCCATCCACGACGATCCGCCGATCCTGGTCTGCGCGGATCTGCAGATCGAATATCTGACCCCAGGGCGCCGCCACGTCATCCTCGACGGCGACGGCGCCATGGCGCGCTGCCTGGAACTCCTGACGCTGTGGCGCGGCAATCTGTGGCCGGTGATGCACCTGAAGCGCATCGCGCAGGCCGCCTGGTTCAATCCAGCATCCAGGCTGACCGATTGGATCGCGGAGATGAAGCCGCGGCCGGGGGAACTGACGTTCGAGCACCCGCTGCCGTCCGCCTACAGCTCGTCGCGGTTTGTGGACTACATGTCCAATATCCGCAATGTGCACTGCATTCTGGTCGGGTTTTCGCTGGACGAGACGATCCTGGCCACCGCCGCCGACGGGTTTCACCGCAGCCATCGCTACCAGGTCGTCGCCGACGCCGTGGCTTGCCGCCAGCCGGGAACGGGCGATGCTGTCGCCTATAAGCATGCGGTAGTGAATGTGATCGGGAATTTTGCTACAATCCAATCCAGCGCCGAACTGATCAGAACCAGCGGCGTCGTTGCGGTGTAGGCGCCCGCAACCGGCGGATGGGGTGCGGGATTGTCACGGGGAGACGAGCTCGAGGAGCTGGCCAGCGACCTGTCGCATGCCGCCGAGAAGGCGCGCAGGCTTGGTCTGCCGACGACGGTCTATCTGCTGTCGATGGCGCTGGTTGAGGTGAGGGAAGCCGCAGCCGGCGCCGACGACGGGCATGACGACGGCGCGGCGTGAGAGCGGCCCCCCAGCCGTTTCCGAGATGCGGTTTCTGCGACATGCAGTTCTGTGGTGTGCCGTTCCGTGATGCGCGGCTTTGTCGTCTGCGGCTTTGTGCAACGCTGCTGAGCGCTTGCTGCCGGCGAATTGGCGTTGCAAGTTCTGCGCTATCGCAATAGCCAAGGGACTGATCATCGAGTGATGACGCCGGCTATGCCTGCGACGTGACGCTTTCAAGGATCCTCGCAAATGTCCATGCTGCCCAATTCGCAAGAGGCCCGGGATGTGGCCTATCAGCTCCATCCCTACACCAACGCGCGCACGCATCAGCAGGCCGGTCCCCTGGTGATCGAACGCGGTGATGGTCCTTACGTCTTCGATGCGTCGGGCAAGCGCTATTTCGAGGCGATGGCCGGGCTGTGGAGCGTCGGGCTCGGCTTCAACGAGAAGCGCCTGGTCGAGGCGGCGCACAAGCAGATGCAGGCGCTGCCGTTCTATCACACCTTCTCCGCCAAATCGCACGGGCCCTCGATCGACCTCGCCGAGAAGCTGGTCGCGCTCGCGCCGGTTGCGATGAGCAAGGTGTTCTTCACCAATTCCGGCTCGGAAGCCAACGACACCGTGTTGAAGCTGATCGCCTATCGCTCCAACGCGCTCGGCCAGCCGCAGCGCAAGAAGGTGATCAGCCGGATGCGCGCCTATCACGGCGTCACCATCGCCTCCGCCAGCCTCACGGGCTTGCCGAACAACCACCGCTCGTTCGACCTGCCGCTGCCGAACATTCTGCACACGGGCTCGCCGCATTTCTACAAGGACGGCGCCGCCGGCGAGAGCGAGGAGGCGTTTGCGACGCGCCGCGCGGAGGAGCTCGATGCGCTGATCCAGAAGGAAGGGCCCGATACGATCGCGGCGTTCTTCGGCGAGCCGGTCATGGGCGCGGGCGGCGTCGTCGTGCCGCCGGCGACCTATTGGGACAAGATCCAGGCGGTCCTGAAGAAGTACGACATCCTCCTGGTCGCCGACGAGGTGATCTGCGGCTTCGGCCGCACCGGCAAGATGTTCGGCTGCGAGACCTACGGCATCAAGCCGGATGCGATCGTGGTCTCCAAGCAGATCACGTCGAGCTATTTCCCGCTGTCGGCGATCATCATGAACGACCGTATGTTCGAACCGATCGCGGACGAGAGCAACAAGATCGGCGTGCTCGGCCACGGTTTTACCGCCGGCGGCCATCCGGTCGGCTCGGCGATCGCGCTGGAGAACCTCAAGATCATCGAGGAACGCGGCCTGGTCGCGCATGCGGCCGAGCTCGGCGCCTACATGCAGGGCCGCTTGCGCGAGCTCACCAGCCATCCGCTGGTCGGCGAGGTCCGCGGCGTCGGCATGATCGCGGCGATCGAGCTCGTGCTCGACAAGGGCCGCAAGACGGCCGCGGCAACGCCCGGCGCGGTCGGCGGCATCGCCAGCCGCATGCTGCAGGAGCGCGGCGTGATCTCGCGCAACATGCTGGACGCCATCGCCATCTGCCCGCCGCTGATCGTCAACAGGTCCCATATCGACGATCTGGTCGCCGCGATCTCGGGCGTGCTGGACGACATGAAGACGGAAGTGGCCAAGCTGACGCCGGCGTAGAGCGGCATTGGAGATGGTGGACCCTCACCCTGAGGAGCGCGCACGTTGCGCGCGTCTCGAAGGGCGAGGCCACCAGCCGGGCCTTCATCCTTCGAGACGCGCGTTCCGCGCTCCTCTCCATGAACACCGATTAGGCGCCGGTGGCTGGATAGGGAATGATTTGCTGACCGAGCTGACGAGCCAGCCGGCGCAGAATGCGGTGTTTGGTTTCCAATACTTTCTCCTCGTATTGAGCCACGCCGGGCAACCAGGCGCACCAGAGGATCAAGCAGCCACACTGTCTCCCGGCGGCGCTCCGCAGCCAACGATACCGTGTTCATGGTCCGTGTGCAGTGCCGGTTTTGGCGCTGGCGGCTCAGGATGAGGATCTGGTTCTGCCGCCGCTGTGACGATCGTGCTGGCCGACTACGCCCGCTGCACCCCGATCACGCGCCCCTTTTCGATCGCCAGCGCCAGCTCGCCGCGCTTCAGCTTGAGCGCAGCCTCGCCGAACAATTCGCGGCGCCAGCCGCGCAAGGCGGGCACGTCGGCCTCGTCGTCGGCCGCGATCTCCTCGAGGTCGTCGACCGTCGCGATCACCTTGCTGGCGACCGCGTGGCGCTCGGCGGTCATGCGCAGCAGTACCTTCAACAGCTCGACGATGGCGGCGCCGTTGGAATTGTTGCGCGGCTTTTCCAGCTTCGGCAGCGTCGCAAAATCCCGCTTCAGCCCGCGCTCGACCGCGGCGACGATGTCCGCGCCCCATTTGGATTTCTCGAACCCTTTCGGCACCGAGCGCAGATGGGCGAGCTTCTCCAGCGTGGTCGGCGCGTGGGTGGCGATGTCCGTGATCGCCTCGTCGCGCAGCACGCGGCCGCGCGGCACGTCGCGGCTCTGCGCCTCCTGCTCGCGCCAGGCCGCGACCTCCATCAGCACCGCGAGATCCTTCGGCTTGCGCACGCGCGTCTTCAGCCGCTCCCAGGCCCGCTCGGGATGGAAGTCGTAGGTTCGGGGGGAGGTGAGGACCTCCATCTCGATGGAGACCCATTCGCTGCGGCGGCGCTTTTTGAGGTCGGCGTCGAGCGCGGCGAACACGTCACGCAGGTGGGTGACGTCGGATACCGCGTAGTGCATCTGCTCCTTGGTCAGCGGCCGGCGCGACCAGTCGGTGAAGCGGTGGGTCTTGTCCGGACGGTGGCCGGTAACCTTTTCGACCAGCGCGTCGTAGGCGATGCTGTCGCCGTAACCGAGCACCATCGCGGCGACCTGGGTGTCGAACACCGGGTGCGGGATGATGCCGGCCTGATGCCAGATGATCTCGATGTCCTGACGGGCGGCGTGGAAGACCTTCAGCACGCTCTCGTTGGCCATCAGCTCGAAGAACGGCTTGAGGTCGATGCCGGCAGCCAGGGTGTCGATGACGATGGCTTCCTCGGCGCTGGCCATCTGCACCACGCAGAGCAGCGGGTAGTAGGTGGTCTCGCGCAGGAACTCGGTATCGACGGTTATGACGGGGTGCTTGGCCAGCCGGCTGCAGGCAGCCGCGAGGTCAGCGGTGGTGGTAATCAAATCCATGAACGGCCCATGACACTTGATATCAGCCGTTCTGCCGAAAGTGCTGTGATGTCAAGGGGCTCGATGCGAATTCGAGCCTTGCATCGGGGCCGGAATCGCTTTTTCCGACGAAATTTCTATTCGTAACGGACCCGGTGCGAGGATTTTCGGGCGCAGGGCAGCGCCACCACGATCACGCACATGACGACCAGCGCCAGCCCCAGGAACTCGAAAACCAACAGATCCACGGCGAAACCTCCAGAAACATCGGTAGATTTGTCGGTGGTGCGTTGAGGGTCTGTTAATCGCGATGGTTACCGGCGGTGCGGCCGGGCGGATGGTGGACGGGGAGTTAACGGGATTCGGCCCGGCAGAAACTCAAAGCGCAGCGCCGATGAAGTCGTGAGCAGTTCATCCGACCGCATGATCGACGATGGTTTTCACGAACTGCGCGTCAACGGGTTCACGCGAGAACCAACGGCGAAAGAACAGAGGGCCGACGAGGCTGGCTACGATATCGCCCGTGGCACGCCGATGGAGCGACGGATGGCCGGTTGCTTTGGCCCGCTCGATGACAGCTTCAAAAGGTGCCATGAAGTTACGGTGCAACTCATTTTGTACCGCAGCGATCTCCGGGTCGCGTTCAGCGGCGTCGAGGATCGAAGGGTAAGCTTTGCTCCAGGTCGTCCCGTGGAGCGCGTCAGCAAGACTCGTGAGTAGCGTGAGGAGGTCGCGGCGAAGGCTGCCCGAGTCCGGTATCGCCGCCGGCGTGCCGAAGCTCGCGCATGCATCAAGCAGCAGCGCTGATCTCGACGGCCAATGTCGATAGATGGTCGTCTTCGAGACGCCTGATTGCCGAGAGATCGCATCAATGCTGACCCCGCTGATCCCACCCTGTGACAGCTGTCGGTACGTTTCGGCCAGCACGGCCGATCGGGAACGCTCGACGCGCTTGTCGGGGGGGCGGGCATCTCGTTTCATCATCGCTTGCTGACTTGCTCGTGGTGGCTGCGGCACGAGAACCGTAGCAAATTGAACGGCATCCGCCATGGCGAGCGGACGCTTGACTTATCTGGCAACAGTACGATACCGTATCGTTCATTTTATCTTGCAGCAAGGATGTGCCCATGCGCTTCGCGTACACGCGCCTCGTCACCAATGACGTTCAGCGGCTGACCGCCTTTTACGCCAACCTGCTCGGTGCCGACCCCCAAGGCGGCGGCGACTACGTCGAGCTGCGCCCCGGCGGGGCGATTCTTGCGATCGTCAGCCGGCAGGCAGCGGAGCAGATGCACGGGGGTACATGGCTGCCCACGCCCAACCGATCGGCGATCCTGGAGTTCGAAGTCGCCGACGTCGATGCCGAACGTGCACGGATCGACGGCCTGATCTGCGACTGGTTGCAGCAGCCCAAGAACATGCCTTGGGGCAACCGCTCCATGCTGTTCCGCGATCCGGACGGAAACCCGATCAACGTTTTCAGCCCGCCGCCCGCGCACGGTCAGGCGGAGGATTAAGCCCGCGAAGGTGGTCGCACAGTTTGGGGATTGGGGCGCCCCAAACGATTTCGGCGCTCCGCTTGGCGGAGCGCCGAAGGATGCTCGTGCGAGGAGCGTCCGTTTCACGGCAGCTTCAGCGAGGTCTCCGCGTTGTACGGCTTCAGCGTCTCGTCGGCGGCTTTCTGGGCGGCGGCGAGGGCTTCCTTCGGCTGCTTCTTGCCGTTCAGGACCAGCATCACCTCGTCCTCGAGGTTCTTGCGCACAGGCACGGTCTTGTAGGTCGCAAACCACGGCTTGGCGACGTCGAGCTGCTCGACGGCGGTCTTGGCGTCGGGGTTCTTATTCAGGAAGTCGACCATGTCGGGCGTCTTGTACGCCGCCATGTTCGGCGCGAAATAGCCGGTGGCGCGGCTCCACCAGCCGCTCTTCTCGGGCGAGGTCATCCACTTGATCAGCGTCCAGGCGGCCTTCTGCTTCTCGGCTTCGAGGCCGGCCGGAACGATCAGCGAGGCGCCGCCGATCGGCACGGCGTTGCGGACGTTGCGCGGGATGAAGGCGACCTTGTAGGCGAACTTGGCGTTGTCGCGCACGTAGGTGAGCGAGCCCGTCGACAGCATCATCATCGCGGCATTGCCTGAGATAAAGGACGTGCTGACGGCCGGTCCAGGCGTGGCGCCGGGCGGGTGGACCTTGTGCTTGGCGACGAGATCGTTCCACCAGGAGAGCGCCCCGAGCATCGAGGGCGTGTCGTAATAGACCTCGCCGCCGAACTCCTCGTTGTAATAGCGGCCGCCATTGCTCATGGTGAGTGTTTCCATCATCCAGCCGCAATAATCATAGGCGCAGGGGATCGCGATGCCCCATTGGGTCACCTTGTCGCCGTCACGCTTGGTCAGCTTCTTAGCCCAGTCGGTGAGCTCGGCCCAGGTCTGCGGCGGCTTGCTCGGATCGAGGCCGGCTTCCTTGGCCTTGTCGGCATTGATGTAGAGCAGCGGCGTCGAATTGTGGAACGGCACGCCATAGACCGAGCGGTTGATCACCGCATTGCCGTGCAGCGCGGGGAAGAACTGGCCGAGGAACTGCTCCTTGGTGGTACCGTCGGCCTTGATCAGCGCATCGAGATTGGTGAGCTCGTTCTCGATCTGCATGTCGAGCAGGAAGTTGGCCGACATGATCACGGCGGACGGCGGCTTGCCGGCCTTGATCGCGGCGCGCGTCTTGATCAGCGTGTCGTCGTAGGAGCCGGTGTAGACCGCGGTCGCCTTGATGTCGCGATGGGTCTCGTTGAACTCCTTGATCAGCGTGCCCATGTCGCGGGCGAGCTTGCCGTCGACGGGGACGGGAAAGAACAGATCGATCTCGGTCGGGCCTTCGGCCATCGCCGGGGCGGCGAGGGCACCGGCCATGGTGCCTATCATGGCGAGGCCGAGTGCAAGCCTGCGGGAAAACAGCATCGAAGAATCTCCTATTTGATGCCTGAGGTGACGAAAGAGCTGATGAAGCGCTTCTGGAAAATGAGGAACGTGATGAGCAGCGGGCCGATCACCATCAGCGTGCCGGCGGCGATGGTGCCCCAGGCCTGCGTGCCTTCGGCGGTCTTGGTGAAGACCGACAGGCCGACCGTGAGCGGCCGCTTGTCCGGCGAGTTGATCACCATCAGCGGCCACAGGAAGTCGTTCCAATGGCTGGTCACCGAGATGATGGCGAAGGCCGAGAAGCTCGGCATCGACAGCGGCACGTAGATGTGGCGGATGCGCTGGAACAGGCTGGCACCATCGATCAGGGCGGCGTCTTCCAGCTCGGTCGGGATCGCCTCGAAGGCCTGCCGCATCAGGAAGGTGCCGAAGGCGGAGGCGAAGAACGGCATCATCACGCCGGTGAGCGTGTCGTAGAGACCGAGCTGGGCCACCAGCGACAAATTCGGCACGATCAGCAGCACCGGCACCAGCATCAGCTGCATCAGGAACAGATAGAAAATCAGTGTCTTGCCGACGAATTTCAGGCGCGCGAAGGCAAAGCCCGCGAGTGTGATGGTGACGAACTGCACCAGCAGGATGCCGGCGCAGATGATCGTCGTGTTGAGCGTGTAGCGCGGGAAATCGCCGATCTCCCAGGCGTCCCTGACGTTGTCGAGCGTCGGCTTCAGGCTCGGCATCAGCTCGGCCATCGCGTTGATGCCGTCGGAGGCCGGGCGCAGCGTCGCCACGACCATCCACAGGAAGGGGATGAGCCAGACGATCGCGAGCAGCACGGTCAGCAGGAAGCCGAGCTTAGGCGTGATCTCATTGCGCGTGGCGAGCGGGGCGTCCTTGGTGAGCCAGTCGAACGGCTTCACGGCCCGCCCTCGCGGCTGGCCATGGTGCGGAAGGAGAGCGCGGTCAGGCCCATCAGCGCGGCGAGCGTCAATAGCGTCGCGGCCGAGGCCTTGCCGATATCGTAATGCTCGACCGCCTGCTGGTAGATGTAGAACAGCACGAGATTGGTGGAGTTCGACGGCCCGCCCTGGGTCATGACGAAGACGTGGTCGACCTGCGTCACCGCGTTGAGGATCGCGATGACGGTGACGAACAGGAAGGTCGGCTTGAGCTCCGGCAAGATGATGTGGCGCAGGCGCTGATAGGGACCCGCGCCGTCGAGATGGGCTGCCTCCATCACGTCCTCGTGCACCGCCTGGAGGCCGGCGAGAAAGAACAGCATGTAATAGCCGGCGTTCTTCCAGATCGTGATGATCATGATCGCGGTGAGCGCGATGTCGGGATCGCCGAGCCAGTTCGGCAGCACCGGAAGCATGCGGCCGATGTAATAGTCGAGCAGGCCGACATTGGGCAGGAAGATGAACATGAACAGCGCGGAGGCCGCGACCATCGGGATCAGCACCGGCAGGAACAGCGCGGCGCGCAGCGCGCTGCTGACGGCGTGGGTGCGCGACAGCGCCAGCGCGAACAGCAGTGCCAGCCCGATGCTCGGGACCGCCGTGCCGACGGCGTAGACGAGATTGTTGACGACGGCGCCGGTGAAGGCGGGGTCGGCCAGCACCGCGCCGATATTGTCGAGACCGACGAAACGAACCGGCGCCTTCGGCGTCGTGCGCTGATGCAGCGCATCGACGAACACGCGTCCCAAAGCGCCATAGGTGAACAGCGCGAGGAAGACCAGCGAGGGCAGCAGCAGCAGATAGGCCGGCAGCGAGGCTTTGACGCGCGCGGTGAAGCGCTTCAGCACGTCCAGGCGCGGCGCCGCCGAGGTCGCGACCGGGAGAGCCGCGGGTTCGGCGAGGCTCATCTCACCGCGCCGCGAAGTTGAGCGCGTAGTCGCGGCCGTCCATTCCCGCGGGTGGCTCGAACGGGAAGCGCAGACTTTCGTCGAGGAAGTCGTGGCTGTGCACGACGATGTTGTCGTCGTCGATCAGCACGACGCCATAGGCCGGCGGCTCGTGGCTGGCGAGGTGCGGCGCGCTCTGGTCGAGCTCGAACCAGACCTGGTGGTTGGTGCCGCGCAGTGTCGAGAACGGGATCTTGCCAAAACTGCCGAAGATCGGCCGGTGCACATGGCCGAAGAACAGATGCCGGATGCGCGCGCGGTAGGGCGCGATCACCTCGGCGAACTCCGCGCTCTGCTTCAGCCCGATGTCGTCCATCGCGTGGACGCCAACCGGGAAGGGCGGATGGTGCATGAAGACGACGAACTCTTGCTCCGCCGGCGCGGCCGCCAGCGTGCTCGCCAGCCAGCCGAGGCGCTTGGCGCACATCTCGCCGGCATGGCTGGTTTCGTCCAAGGTGTCGAGGAAGACGAACAGGCCGTGCTCGGTGGTCTTCGTGCCCTGCACGAAGCCGTTGGCATCGCGCGGCGCAGCTTTCAGCGCGTCGAGGCACGTGACGCGCTTGTCGTGATTGCCGACCATGGCGATGTACGGGATCTTCAGCGTCGCCATCGCCCCGGCGAAATTGGCGTAGGAGTCAGCCTCGCCCCAATGGGTGAGATCGCCGGTCACGACCGCGAACGCAGCATCGGACTGATGCGCGTTGATGTCGGCAATCGCCGCATCCAGCCGCGCGCGCGGATCGAGGCCGTAGAGCGTCGAGCCGGGATTGGCGAGATGCGTGTCGGTGATGTGGATGAACTTGAAGGGCATGGCGCGCTGTCGGGATGGTTGGAGGACGGGCGCCTCCGGCAAGACGACCCCCACAGGCGGTTAGAGCGCGTGTGTTTCAGTTTGATGACAGCGGTTCCGGCGGACGGGACGTGTCCACAACGCCTGCGCGACAGGGTTGGGGACCGCGCAAGGCGCAATCATGCCCTGGATCAATTAGAGATGGTGGTGCGCGGTCGAACCCGCCTCACGTCCCGCAGAACGTCTGCAACACCCGCTGGTCCGGCAGCGGAGGATCGGCGTAGGCGGCATGCTCCGGCTGGTCTTCGAACGGCCTCGCCAGAACCCTCACCAGCTCCTCGAACGGCGCGTAATCGTCGTCGTTCACGGCGGCCTGGATCACGGCTTCGACGCGGTGATTGCGCGGGATGAAGATGGGATTGACGGCGTGCATCGCCGCTTTCCGCTCCGCGGCGCTCTGCGGCTCCAGCGCGATGCGGGCGCGCCAGCGTCCGGCCCATTCGTCGAAGGCGGCGGGCTCCATGAACTGGGCGCGCACGTCGGTGCCGTCATCGGCCGCGGCATCGCCGAGCTTGCGGAAGGTGAGGGTGAAGTCGGCCTGGTTCTTGGCCATGGCGTCGAGCAGGTCCTGGATCAGCGCCTCGTCGCCGTCTCGCTCGGTGAACAGGCCGACCTTCCGGCGCAGGCTGGCCTGGTAGGCGGCGCTGAACTGGTCGGAGAAGGCGCCGAGAATGTCCTGGGCCTCCGCGATCGCCTTGTCCTGCTCGCCCGAGAACAACGGCAGCAGGCATTCGGCGAGCCGCGTCAAATTCCACAACGCGATGCGCGGCTGGTTGGCATAGGCGTAGCGGCCCATCTCGTCGATCGAGGAAAACACCTGCGCGGGGTTGTAGGCATCCATGAAAGCGCAGGGACCGTAATCGATGGTCTCGCCGGAGATGGAGCTGTTGTCGGTGTTCATCACGCCGTGGATGAAGCCGACCAGCAGCCAGCGCGCGACGAGGTCGGCTTGGCGCGCGACGACCGCCGCGAGCAGCGCGTGATAGGGCCGCTCCACCTCGCGCAGCTCAGGGTAATGTCGCGCAATGACGTGATCGGCGAGGGCGCGGATCGCCGCGGTGTTGCCGCGCGCGGCGAAGAACTGGAAGGTGCCGACGCGAATGTGGCTGGAGGCGACGCGGGTCAGCACCGCGCCGGGCAGCGCGGTCTCGCGGATGACGTGCTCGCCGGTGACGACGGCGGCGAGCGAGCGCGTGGTCGGAATGCCCAAAGCGAACATCGCTTCGCTGACGATGTATTCCCGCAGCACCGGGCCGAGCGCGGCGCGGCCGTCGCCGCGGCGGGAGAACGGGGTGGGGCCGCTTCCCTTGAGCTGGATATCGCGGCGGATGCCGTCCCGGTCGATGACCTCGCCGAGCAGGATGGCGCGGCCGTCGCCGAGCTGGGGCACGAAGTGCCCGAACTGGTGCCCGGCATAGGCCATGGCGATGGGATCGGCGCCTTCGGGAACCGTCTTGCCGGCCAGGATCGCCGCGCCCTCGGGGGTCTCCAGCAGGTCCGGATCGAGCCCGAGCTGGAGCGCCAGCGGCCGGTTCAGCTTGATCAGCCGGGGGGCGGCGACCGGGGTCGGCGCGACGCGGGCAAAGAAGCTGTCCGGCAGCGCCGAATAGGAGTTCTGGAAGGGGAAATGCACCGTCATGGTCTCAAGATAGGGCTGGAACGCCTGATGGCAAAGGATCGGTCTCTGATAAGCCAAAAAGGGGCCCTCCGGGTCCAAAACAGCGCGTTCCCTTGGTTGCCGCCTCGGGTCGCGTCGGGTAAACCCTGCCGCAATCTCGGACCGGCCGTTTCCGGTGGTCCGATTCGATTCCTCAGACATCGATTTTGGGACGACCATGCATCGCTACCGGTCACATACATGCGGCGCGCTCCGCGAGAGCAACATCGGCGAGACGGTCCGCCTCTCGGGCTGGGTCCATCGCGTCCGCGACCATGGCGGCGTGCTGTTCATCGACCTGCGCGACCATTACGGCCTGACCCAGTGCGTGGTCGATCCGGACTCGCCGGCCTTCTCGCTGGCCGAGAAGCTGCGCTCGGAATTCGTGGTGCGGATGGACGGCAAGGCCCGCCGCCGCCCCGACGGCACCGACAATGACGACCTGCCGACAGGCAAAGTCGAGGTCTATATCAGCGAGATCGAGGTGCTGGGCCCGGCCGGCGACCTGCCGCTGCCGGTGTTTGGCGACCAGGAATACCCTGAGGATATCCGCCTCAAGTATCGCTTCCTGGACCTGCGTCGCGAAAAACTGCACCAGAACATCATGACGCGCGTCGCGATCATCAAGTCGATGCGCCGGCGCATGGAGGAGCAGGGCTTCTTCGAGTTCAACACCCCGATCCTGACCGCGTCCTCGCCGGAAGGCGCGCGCGACTTCCTGGTCCCGTCGCGCATCCATCCCGGCAAGTTCTATGCGCTGCCGCAGGCGCCGCAGCAGTACAAGCAGTTGCTGATGATGTCGGGCTTCGACCGCTATTTCCAGATCGCGCCGTGCTTCCGCGACGAGGACCCGCGCGCCGACCGTCTGCCCGGCGAGTTCTACCAGCTCGACGTCGAGATGAGCTTCGTCACGCAGGACGACGTGTTCGCGGCGATGGAGCCCGTCATCACCGGCGTGTTCGAGGAGTTCGCGCAGGGCAAGCCGGTGACCAAGGGCTGGCGCCGGATTCCGTTCGCCGAAGCCTTGCGCAAATACGGCAGCGACAAGCCGGACCTGCGCAACCCCATCGAGATGCAGGACGTCTCCGAGCACTTCCGCGGAAGCGGCTTCAAGGTGTTCGCGCGCATGCTCGAGGATCCCAAGAACCAGGTCTGGGCGATCCCGGCGCCGGGCGGCGGCAGCCGCGCGTTCTGCGACCGCATGAACTCGTGGGCGCAAGGCGAGGGC
The DNA here is from genome assembly GCF_024585125.1 of Bradyrhizobium sp. WBOS08. NCBI lineage: Bacteria > Pseudomonadati > Pseudomonadota > Alphaproteobacteria > Hyphomicrobiales > Nitrobacteraceae > Bradyrhizobium > Bradyrhizobium sp. WBOS08. The sequence continues at coordinate 5,596,965 of NZ_CP028988.1, forward strand.
CAGCCTGGCCTCGGCTACATCATGTGGCGCGAGGGCGGCGAAGGCGCAGGCCCGCTCGCGAACAATATCGGGCCCGAGCGCACGGCCGCGATCCGCGCGCAGATCGGCACCAAGGAAGGCGATGCCGCCTTCTTCGTCGCCGGCGATCCCGACAAGTTCTGGAAGTTCTCTGGCCTTGCCCGCAACAAGGTCGGCGAGGAATTGAACCTCACCGACAAGGAGCGGTTCGAGCTCGCCTGGATCGTCGACTTCCCGATGTACGAGTACAACGAGGACGACAAGAAGGTCGACTTCTCGCACAACCCGTTCTCGATGCCGCAGGGCGGCCTCGAGGCGCTGAAGGGCCAGGATCCGCTCACCATCAAGGCGTTCCAGTACGACATCACCTGCAACGGCTACGAGATCGCCTCGGGCGGCATCCGCAACCACGTGCCGGAAGCGATGGTGAAGGCGTTCGAGATCGCAGGCTACGGCGAGCAGGAGGTGGTCGACCGCTTCGGCGGCATGTACCGCGCCTTCCAGTATGGCGCCCCGCCGCATGGCGGCATGGCCGCAGGCGTCGACCGCATCGTGATGCTGCTCTGCGGCACCACGAATCTGCGCGAGATCTCGCTGTTCCCGATGAACCAGCAGGCCATGGACCTCCTGATGGGCGCCCCGTCGGAAGCGACGACAAAGCAGCTCCGTGAGCTGCATGTGCGGGTGAACCTGCCGCAGAAGTAAGTGGCAGCGTGCCGCCCCCACAGCGTCATTGCGAGCGTAGCGAAGCAATCCAGAATCTTCCCGCAGGGACAGCCTGGATTGCTTCGTCGCAAGAGCTCCTCGCAATGACGAGCAGAGAGCTGCGCTTCTCTCCTACAACCCCGTCGACGCCTCGATCCTGAACTGTGCCAGTGCGCTATCCGGGGCGGTCTGGATCAGCTGCATCAATTGCATCAGCGGCACCTTGGCGCGGGGCGCGAGCTTGAGGCTCAGCGTCTGTCCTGACGTCTCGACGAAGCCGGCGAGCGCATCCACCACGCCCCGGGCGTCGACGCTGGATCCCGCGATCTTCTCGCCCTGCGCGCGGATCATCTCGACGATGGCGCTGCGCGCGGTGTCGCGGCTGACATTCTGCGTGCGCGCGAACTGCGCCACGACCAGATCGACCACGCCGCGGTCGCGCAGCGAGAGCTCGAACGCACCGGTCTCGACCTGCGCCGCCTGACCCATCGCCTGCACCGGGTCGGTGGTGAACAGGCCGCGCGGCACGTTGGCGAGCGCGAGGCGGGCCTGTGCCTTGGCCAGGTTGCCGAGATCGATGGTGGCGGGCGCAAGCGCAAATGCGCCCGACGATTCCGTCCAGGCCGCGCCGAGATCGAGGTCGATCGCGAGCTTGTCCACGCCCGCCATGATCAGCGGCTGCAGCGCCGGATTGGCCGGATCGGTCGGCGTGACCATCTTGACGACCAGATTGGCCCGGCTCGGGATCGGCCCGACCAGCTGACCCCAATTCAGGCTGATCGTGTCGATGGTGAAGTGCTGCCGCGTATTCTTGTAAGGCGACACCACTCCCTTGACCTCGGCACCTTCGAGCACGCGGAACAGGCCGAGCATTTGATCCGGCGAGGGCGGCAGCCCGGACGTCTGGAGGCTCGCCGCCCAGCGCATCAGATTCGCCGCGCTGAAGGACTTCAGCGCGAAGCGCTCGATCTTGAGCTGCCCCTGCGGCAGCGGCATGTCGAGGCCTTCCAGCGCGACCTTGTCTGGATCGTACTTGACGGCGCTGAGCCGCCACGTTCCTTGCGGCATCTCGACCGTCTGCTTGCCGATTTCGACCTTGCCGATCTGAAAGCCTTCGAAGAAGTCCGCCACTCTCGCGATCATGTCGCGCGACTGCGCCGGCGTCGGGATCGCGCCGTCAGCCGGCACCAGCGCGATGATTTCGGCCGGCCGGAATTTCGAGGGCCGGATGGCAATGTCGTCGAACGTGAAGCCGTCCACCTGCATGCGCATGCCGGGCGCCGCCGTCACGACATAGGAGTTGACCGAGATGCGCCGATAGATCCTGTGAAAATTGTCGTCGTTCGATCCTTGCTGATCGAGCGCGGCTCTCACAGCGGTTGCGTCGAAATCGTAGATCGTCAGACCGGACAATTCGCCGGTCATCTTCGCGGGCTTGCCCGGTTGGGCCAAGTCGATCGCATAGGTGACGCGGTCCATCTTCGCCGTTTCGATCTTGCCCCGGTTGACGTTCTGGACCGATAGGCCTGAATAGACATAATCACCGCTGCCGGCATTCCTGCCCGCATCGACGTTGACCGTGAGGGTCGGCACCGCGATCTCCGACGCCGAGATGGTCGCGTATTGCGCGAGGATGAAGCGGTACATGTCGATGATCGAGCCGGACAGCGGCGAGCCGTCTGCGCGGGTCGAGCCGGAAAAATCTCGCGCGCTGATCTGCGGGATCTTGTAGTTCGCCTTCACGGTCATCCGCTCGGTGGATGTGAAGCCGACCTCGACCCCTGACGCCTCGATGCTGTCGGCCGAGAAACGGGCCTCATCCGGCTGGCGCACACCGACGGCCGTGATCTTGGCGATCTTGAAGGTGGCGAGCTGCGGTTGGGCAGGCTCGACGGCGATGTCCTCGATCGTCAGCGTCCGGGTCGCAAGCGCGAATGTGATCTTGCCATGGCTCGCCTTGCCTCCGCCTGAGCGGATCTGCGCGAACACCGCCTCGACCTCGCTGGTCGCCCGGTGCTGGACATAGAAATTGAAGCCGAACCACCCGCCCGCGCCGAGCGCGGCTGCCACGATCAGGCCGATCAGGATTCGCTTCATACCGTGGCTCCAGTTGCTCTTTTGCGCCGCGCAACCTGCCATATTGCGGAAACAGCGCGCGGTCCAGGGAAAGCTTTGTTTTTCAGCTATTTGAGCGCGTGCCTTGTTGATGGGCGGGCAATCGGATGTTGCCACCGGGGCACCCGGCGTGCTTCATCCCGTGTCCATGACCCGGAGATCCGGTCCGCTTGGATGGCGGCCCCGGATCATACATTTCGAGGCCGGTAACGCGAGGCGAGACAACGCATGTCGTCCTATTCTGATGATCTCCACCAGGCGGCGATCGCCTACCATCGTCTGCCGCGCCCCGGCAAGCTCGAGATCCAGGCGACCAAGCCGCTTGCCAACCAGCGCGACCTCGCGCTGGCCTATTCGCCGGGCGTCGCCGCGGCCTGCACCGAGATCGCCAAGAATCCGGCCGAGGCTGCCAGCCTGACCACCCGCGCCAATCTGGTTGCCGTGGTCTCGAACGGTACCGCCGTGCTCGGCCTCGGCAATATCGGGCCGCTGGCTTCCAAGCCCGTGATGGAAGGCAAGGCGGTCCTGTTCAAGAAGTTCGCCGGCATCGACGTGTTCGACATCGAGATTGCCGCCGACACCATCGACCGCGTGGTCGAGACCGTGGCGGCGCTCGAGCCGACCTTCGGCGGCATCAATCTGGAGGACATCCGGGGACCCGAGTGCTTCGAGATCGAGACGCGCTTGAAGGAGCGCATGAAGATCCCGGTCTTCCATGACGACCAGCACGGCACCGCCATCATCGTCGCCGCTGCCATCACCAATGGCCTCAGGCTGAACGGCAAGAAGCTGTCCGACGTCAAGATCGTGGCGTCCGGGGCAGGGGCCGCGGCCATCGCGACGCTCAATCTCCTGGTGTCGATGGGCGCGCAGCGCAAGAATATCTGGGTCTGTGACATCGACGGGCTCGTGCACGAGGGCCGCAACACCACGATGGACCGCTGGAAGGCGGTCTATGCGCAGAAGACCGACAAGCGCACGCTCGGCGACGTCATCGGCGGCGCCGACATCTTCATCGGGCTCTCGGCACCGGGCGTGCTCAAGGCCGAGATGGCCAAGGCGATGGCGGACAAGCCGTTGATCATGGCGCTCGCCAATCCCACCCCGGAGATCATGCCGGAGGAGGCGCGGAAGGCGCGGCCCGACGCCATGATCTGCACCGGTCGCTCGGATTATCCGAACCAGGTCAACAACGTTCTCTGCTTTCCCTTCATCTTCCGCGGCGCGCTCGACGTCGGCGCCACCGCGATCAACGAGGAGATGAAGCACGCCGCGGTCGAGGCCATCGCGCAGCTCGCACGCGAGGCGCCCTCCGATGCGGTGGCGCTGGGGGTCGAGACCAACGAGATGGGCGGTTTCGGTCCGGGCTCGCTGATCCCGAGCCCGTTCGATCCGCGGCTGATCCTGCGGGTGGCGCCGGCGGTCGCGAAGGCGGCGATGGAATCGGGCGTCGCGACGCGTCCCATCACCAATTTCGACGAATATGCCGCGCAGCTCATGCGCTTCGCGTTCCGCTCCGGCCTCGTCATGAAGCCGATGTTCGCCAAGGCCAAGACCCAGCCGGTGCGCGTGATCTACGCCGAAGGCGAGGACGAGCGCGTGCTTCGCGCCACGCAGGTGGTGCTGGAGGAGAACCTGGCGCGGCCGATCCTGGTCGGCCGTCCCTCGGTGGTGGAGGCGCGCATCAAGCGCTTCGGCCTCTCGATCCGCGCCGGCAAGGATTTCGACCTCGTCAATCCCGAGGACGATCCGCGCTACCGCTCCTACGTGCAGTCCTATGTCGAGGTCGCCGGCCGCCGCGGCGTGACGCCGGATGCGGCCCGCACCGTGGTGCGCACCAACAACACGGTGATCGCCGCGCTCGCGGTCACGCGCGGCGAGGCGGACGCCATGCTGTGCGGCGTCGAGGGCCGCTACATGAGCCATTTGCGCCATGTCCGCGAGATCGTCGGCTTCTGTCCCGGCATCAGCGACTACGCGGCGCTGGCGCTACTGATCACGACCAAGGGCGCCTTCTTCATCGCCGACACGCAGGTTCGCCCCAATCCGAGCGCGGAGGAGCTGGCCGAGATCGCATCGCTCGCGGCGGTCCACGTCCAACGCTTCAACATCAAGCCGAAGATCGCCTTCGTCTCGCATTCGGATTTCGGCAGCTACGACACCGATTCCTCGCGCAAGATGCGGCTGGCGACCCAGCTGTTGAAGGACAAGCATCCCGAGATCGAGGCCGACGGCGAGATGCAGGGCGACACCGCGCTCTCCGTTGCCGCGCGAAGAATGGTGCTGCCGCATTCCAAGCTGGAGGGCGAGGCCAACATCCTGATCATGCCGACGCTGGATACCGCCAACGTCGCCTATCAGATGATCAAGTCGCTGGCGGACGCGCTGCCCGTCGGCCCGATCCTGGTCGGCCCGGCGCGCCCCGCACACATCCTCACGCCGTCGGTGACCGCGCGCGGCATCCTCAACATGACGGCCGTGGCAGTGGTGGAAGCGCAGGAGCGCGCCGCAAGGCAGCAGCCGACGTTGTTTACGTAACTGCGGAGCGCGCTGCTCTTCCCCTCTCCCCTTGCGGGAGAGGGTGGCTCGCCGCGGAGCGGCGAGACGGGTGAGGGGTGTCTGTCCGCGAGTCCTTCTCTGAATTGCGCTTGCGGACAGATACCCCTCATCCGGCGCTTCGCGCCACCTTCTCCCACAAGGGGAGAAGGGACACCGCGCGTGTGACATGTTTTGAATTCCTCGCACTTCTCCATTTCCCCGTTTGTAAACCGGCGCACGACTCTTCATAATCCTGGGAAGCATTCCCGCGCTTTGAGCTTGCCAAGAGGCCGATCATGCCAGCGTTCGTGACTTTCGGGCGAATTCTGTTCGCCGTGCTGTTCATTTACACGGGCGCGACCAAGCTCTTTGCCATCCAGGCGACGGCTGACTTCATCGCCACCAAGGTCGTGGTGCCCGAGGTCGTCGCGCCCTATGCCAGCCAGATCGAGACCGCCACCGCCATGACCACGCCGCAGCTGCTGGCGATCGCGATCGGCGGGCTCGAGATCGTCGCCGGCCTGATGATCGCGCTGAATTTCGGCGCCCGGTTCTTCGCGCTGCTGATGATCGTCTACGTCGCGGTTGCGACCGTGCTGTTCTATGACTTCTGGAACCAGGCGGCGCCCGACAATGCGAGGATGGTGGTCGACGCGCTGAAGAACCTCTCGATCATCGGCGCATTGTTCATGCTGATGGGCTACGGCCGCACCACGCGTCCGGCCGAGGCGGCCTACGGCGACGTGTAGCGATCAACCTGCACGCGGGGGCGCGATCTCGCGCATCCACTGCGAAATCGTTGCGTTGCTGGCTCCGTCCGTGCTCCGCTGCACACCGAGCAGGGCGGCCTCGCGCGCGGCGCGGGGCGTGATGCCATAGGCCGCCTTGAAGGAGCGTGTGAAATGCGCGTCGGTGCCGAGCTGCCAGCGCCGCGCGACTTCGCTGATCCTCAGGGTTCTCGCATCTGAACTGGCGAGGTCGAAGAAGGCGCGGTGCAGCCGCCGGCTGCGGATGTAATCGGCGATGCCGCCGACCGGCGCGAACAGCCGGTACAGCGAAGCTCGCGACAGTCCGAAATGCGCCGCGATCGAGCCGGCCGACAGCTCGTCGCTGGCAAGGCCGGCTTCGATATATTGGCGAATCCGCATCAGGGACGGACCCGCCGTGACGGCATGGTCGGCGTCGGGATCGCCGCGCTCGAGCTCGTTGCGCAGGCACGCCGCCAGCAGCGAGACTGTGCCCTCGACCACCGATTGGCATTCGTCGAGGCTCATGCGCGGGGCAAATTCGAACAGCGCGGTGAGATGCCCCGCAAGCAGCCTCGCGATCACGCTGCTGCCCGGCAGGACGAGACCATGCAAATCGTCGACCCGCAGCAGATGCGTGCCGAACATCGGGCGCGGAACCACCAGTGTGACATTCTCGAAGGCCGTCGCCTTGGTCTCCAGCGTCTGCGCCAGGTCGAACAGGCAGATGTCGCCGGCGCGCACGCGGATCGGACGATCGCCGGCGATGCCGTCAAAGCCGCCCCTGACGTAGAGCTGGAGGATGATGTGGTCGACGCCGCTGCGCGCGATCGTCTCGGCGGTCCGGCGGAAGCGCTGGCCGCTGGCCCGGCTCAATCCGATCAGCACCGGTCCCATCGCGTAGGAGCTGATGTCGGCACGGAACGGGCCCGGTTCGTCGGCGGCGAGCGCGTCGACGTCGAACAGCGTGGCGACAGCCTCCCGCCACGCCGCGGCGTTGGCACTGGCCTCCATCTGATCGGCGCGGAAGCCGAATGCCGGAAGCAGGGCTGAAATCGGCGTTGCATCAGCAGCCGGCCCGGAGGCGTCAGTCGATCCCGTCGTCGTAATAGTGTCGTCGCTCATGATGGTGATGGTCGCGTTTTGATCGTCAGTGAAGGAGCGGCAGGGGCGGCGCGGGCGCCAATCATGCCCGGCTGGAGGTTGATATCCGGCGAAGGGAGAGGGTTCGTTTGCGTGGAAGCCCTGCCGCCTGCGCGGCGGCAGCCGCGGGCCGAAGCCGTCCGGTCTTGCGCTTTTGTCTCAGTCTATTGATGCGGTGTTTCGGAATGGTCGGCCAGTATTGACGCAGCGCCACAGAGGTTGGCTATAGCGCCATCACCGCCGTCGGGGCCGATTATCGGTCTCGGCAGATTTGCTAGCCGGCGTTGCGCTGGCCGGCGGCGGGACCAATTTCAGCATGATATGGGCAGGATAGGTAAAGGTGTCATGATGCCGGTACTGTGCATGGGGTTGTTTTTCCAATTTTGATGCGGGCTAGCCCGGCCGCCACGGCGTCACGGTCACCTCATGCGCCGCGTCGAGCAGATACGGCGCGCCCGGCTTCAGTCCGTGCGAAGCCAGCACCTCGTGCGGCGTCCGCTGGGGGACGCCGACGAAGCAGCCCTCGCCGCCGGGCAGGCGCACATGCGGGGCCTCCGACAGCCAGAAGGTGTCGTAGCGGTCCATGAATAGGTCGAACACGACGGGGCCGCCGATCACGGCGACCATGCCGGAGGCGACGTCGGCAAAGGCGCGGGCGTCCTCGAAGCTCGCATGTGCCGGATTCCACAGCGTCGCGTTCGGCAACTCCGGATCGACGGTGAGCGCCTTGATCTTGCGGGTCAGGACCAGCCGCTTGCGATTCGGCGAGTTCGGCTGCTGCTCATGCGAGTTGCGGCCATGCACGATCAGCGCGGCGCGATCGAGCGCCTGCTCGAAGAACAGCTTGTCGCCCTCGAACTTCAGGCTGTCGGGCATGACGTGACCGGCGTCGGCAAGCATGCCGTCCGCCGAGACGATGACGTAACCTTCGATCCGGACAGACAACTGCCGTCTATTCGGAAACGGTCGTCACCACGGAATTGACCGGGCGCTGGCTCACCGTTGGCAGCTTGAGGTCCTTGATCAGCTCCTGGTCGTATTCCGGCAGCGTCGAGGCCGGGAACTTGGCGCGCATCGCCACCACCTTGTAACCGCCGGCTTTCAGTCGCTTGAGCAACTCGGGCAGGGCCTCCGCAGTGTGCTTTTGGAAGTCGTGCATCAGGACAATGCCCTTGCCCTTGGTGTCGAGCTTCTTCATCACGGTGTCGACGATCTTCTCCGGCTTGGAGGCCTTGAAGTCGAACGAGTCGATGTCGCAGGAGAAGCTCGCGACATTGCGGTTGCCGAGATAGGTGACCATCTCCGGCGGATGCTGCAGCGCCGGGAAGCGGAAGAACGGCGCGGGGGAGATGCCGCCGAGCGCCCACTTCACCGCTGCAAAGCCCTTCTCGATCTCGTCCTTGCGCTGCGCTTCGGTGAGCTTCTTGTTGTTCAGGTTGGCGTGCGACCAGGTGTGGGCACCGACGGTGTGGCCGGCGGCGTAGACCTGCTTGAGGATCTCCGGCTCGTAGGTCGCGTGCTTGCCGATGATGAAGAAGATGCCGGTGGTGCATTCATCGGCCAGCGCCTTCAGCACCGCGGGCGTGTTGCGCGGCCATGGACCGTCGTCGAAGGTCAGCACGACCTCCTTGTCGCGCAGGAAGTCGAGCTCCTTGAAGTGCTCGAAGCCGAAGCCCGGACCGCCCGTGGTGTCGATCTCGACGGTGCGGGCGACACCGAGCGCGCCCGGCGTGGTGCAGGCCGCGCGCGCCGGCTGCGGTGCCTGCTTGGGCGGCGGCGGATTGACGAAGCCCGCCGGCGCGGCGCCTGCCGCGGGAGCTGCGGGCGGAGCGGCCGCAGCCGCCGCAGCGGGCGTTGCCGCCGGTGCGGCTGGCGCTGCGGCTGCGGGCTTTGCCGGGGTCTGCGACCACGCCGCACCGGTCATGGCCAGAGATATCGCGCTTGCCAAAATCAGTCCTGCCGCCACGCGCATAATGTTGTCCTCGAGATTGATCCCGTTGTTCCGCCGCGGCTTTTCGCCACCGGCAAAACCATCCTGCCCCAAACGATCCTAGCCTAGATGGTGGGCCATCGCCATTGCAACGGCTGTTTGGCACCTCGCCATGATTGTGCCCAACCCGATTGGGCACGGCTTGCGTCAACCGGCGGCCAGCGCCTTGGCAACGGCCGTCTTGATCCGCGTGTCGGCCGGCTCGACCGCCGAGGGAAACACGTCGGCGATATAGCCGTCGCGGCCGATCAGGTATTTGTGGAAGTTCCAGCGCGGAACTTCGCGAGGCCTCGCCTCAGCGGCCCATTTGTAGAATGGATGCGCCTTGGCGCCGACTACCGCAGCCTTGGCGGTGATCGGAAAGGTCACGCCATATTGGTGGTGCGCGGTCGCCGCGATCTCGCTGGTGCCGCCCGGCTCCTGACCGCCGAAATCGTTGGAGGGCACGCCGATCACGGTGAAGCCGCGTTCGCGAAACTCGTTCCAGAGCTCCTGCAGGCCGGCATATTGTGGTGTGTAGCCACAGAGCGAGGCGGTGTTGACGACCAGCACCGGCTTACCGGTGAAAGCGGCGAGGCGGATGTCGTCGCCGGACAAGGCGGGGAAAGAAAAGGCATAGGCCGAGATTCGGCTCATGCCGCCATCGGCAAACGCACGCGTCGCCGGCGCGAGCACGCCCGCCAGCGCGGCGGTGAGCATGGTCCTGCGGTTCACCATGACGGCATCCCCCGAAATGATCCGGGCCGCATGTTACTCCGCGGCAGCGCCCCGCCTCGTCAACACCGCGTTATCGGACGCCGTGAGGCAGGCTAGTATAAGCGAACGATGAAGTCGGTGCCTTCGCCGGTCTCGCCCTGGTTGATGCCCTGGTCGGAGATGATGATGGAGCCGCCCGACGTCAGCATCTCGTTGATCTTCGCCATGGTGTCGGCGGGGATCGAGATGCGGTCGAGGGCCTGGGCCGGGCTGTCGGGTGTCACCACGGGCTTGGCGACGGGCTTGGCGGCGACGGGGATGACGGCAGCGCCCACCTTGCGTCGCGTGAGGCGGTTGTCGTCCTCGCGTGCCGCGGCACGGGCGGACATGGGCAGCGACACCACCGACCAACGCAGCGAATTGGAATCGGTCTTGTCGAGCTCGGCGGTGAAGACATGCGTGCCGAGCGGACGGTCGCTGGTGGCGATCGTGACCGGGACATCGAACAGCGGCGCAAAATTCTGCCGCACGTAGAGCTTGGAATCCTTGCGGCTGATGAAGACGGCGATCTGGCCGGCCCGCTTGGGGGCTTCCGGCTTCGCAGCCGGCGCCGGTTCGGCAACGCGGCTCTCGTCCTTCCTGGCGTCGGGCGCGACGGCGGCTGAAGGTGCCGGTGCATCGGGCGCCTTCGCGGCGTTCGTCTTAACCGCTTCAGATTTGGCCGGCTCGGCCTGATCGGCGGGCTTGGCCTCATTCGCAGGCTTGGCGGCTTCGTCCGATCGAGGCCTGGCTGCATCGGATGCGTCGGCCGTTCTGACCTCGTCGACCGGGGCGGCGGCATCCTCGCGGACCGGCGCATTGCCCGTCGTCGCATCCGACATCACAGTGTGGCCCACGGAGGCGCGCAGCTGGAGCGCGGCGTCGGCGCTGGCGGTCTTGGTTTCGATCGGCTTGGCTTCAGTCGGCTTGGCTTCGGTGGCCTTGGTTGGCGCCGTGCCCTTGTCGGCCTTGTCGCCGACATTGGTCTGCGGCTCGATGCTGACGGTCGGCTGCGGCGGCACGCGCACGGAGGCGAGCAGGGAATGGGAAAAGTTCTGCGGCGTCATCTCGCCGGGCGCCACGATGACGCGCGCGCCCATCCTGGTCCAATTCCACATCTTCATCGCGAACGACATCGGCATGCGGATGCAGCCATGCGAAGCCGGATAGCCCGGCAATACGCCGGCATGCATGGCGACGCCGGACCAGGTGATCCGCTGCATGTACGGCATGGGCGCGCCGCTATAGAGGTTGGAACGGTGGAACTTGTGCTTCTGGATGACGCTGAACACACCCATCGGCGTCGAATGGCCCTTCATGCCGGTCGACACCGGAGATTCCGCGAACACGCCATTGGTGTCGTAGACCGTGACCTTCTGCCGGTCGATCGAGACCACGATGACCAGCGGCCCTTGAGGCTTGTTGCCGGCTTCCTTCTCGGCGACAATCTGTTTCTTGTCGGTCGCGCTGCGTTTCTGCGGCTTCTGGCGCGGAAGCTCGGGAGGCCGGCTCTGACGGGGGTAATAGGATCCGTCGGAATAATCCGTCCAATAGTAAAATGCTGCGTCTGCCTGGCTGGTCGCGCCGATCACACCCGCCGCCGTCAAGATGGCGAGCTGCCAAAGCCGCACTGGCTTGGCCGAAAAACCCGACCCGATCACGCTGTTCATCCTCGAATCCATAATCCAAATCAGACGTTAGTCTCGCAAAGGGGATACGCGTTCACCAGCAGGGTGGTTCTGCCGTCGGCTACTTTTGTTCAAGACGTAACAAAAAAGCCTCACAGAGCGGTAAACGGCGGCCAGCTCTGGCTGCGCGTCGTCTTCCTGTCGGGCTGACGCGTTCCTACATTGCGGGGACTTGTTAGCGGAGAACTTCATGTCATCTCGTTTCCCTGGTCTTGCCGGCATCCGCTTGAAAGGCCTCGTCTTATTGCTCCTGGTCCTGGCTGTGCCGGCAGCGGCCGTCCAAGCTGCCGACGAGCCCGATCTGATCTTCCGCCGCTCCACCGTGTTCAAATGGATGAGCCCGAACGACAAGCTCGCGACCTATGGTCTCGACGATCCCGAGGTCGAGGGCGTCGCCTGTCATTTCACGGTGCCGGAGAAGGGCGGCTTCAAGGGCTGGCTGGGCCTTGCCGAGGAGGTCTCGGACATCTCGCTGGCCTGCCGCCAGGTCGGCCCGATCAAGTTCAAGAACAAGATGGAGCAGGGCGACGACATGTTCCGCCGCCGCCGCTCACTGTTCTTCAAGAAGATGCAAATCGTGCGCGGTTGCGACACCAAGCGGAACGTGCTGGTCTACATGGTCTATTCGGACAGGATCATCGAGGGCTCGCCGAAGAATTCGACTTCGACGGTGCCGATCATGCCGTGGGGACCGGCAGACGCAAACGTTCAGAAGTGCGGCGAGTTCTTCACGGACTGACGCGCTTGGCGAGATGCGAGCCGGTCAGCCGCACGAAGGCTTGCGGCGCCGCCTCGAAGCCGCGGCCGGACTGGAGCGACATCGCGCCGGCCGAGGCGACGCGGCTCGGCCGTTGACTTCCGCCGTCGGTCCGTTGCTCCGCCTCGCGCGGCGTTGCGCGATCTTGCCTCATCATGATGGCCATCCCTCAGCTGAACGCGCCCGGTGATCCCGGCGTCTCGGTTTCGATGGCTTGGGTCGCAGCCGATGCGCGCTCGGTTCGACGGCCCAGCCTTCGTTCGTCCCTCCTCTTCAGCAGAAAAACGTAAAATGCGTGTGAAGCGCGCAAGGCTGGACCGTGACGACGGCGGCGTAGCGCGCGCTCATGCACCGAATGCGGAACCTGGCAGGCCGCTTTGAGCTCCGGCGCGACCTGTCTGAAATGATTGGCTGTTTTCGAGAATTGTGTCGTCGCCTTGGAGCCGACGAAACAATTCTCGGGCAAGATGAAACCATTTTGCGCTTTTGGCGCATCACGCGCGAAACCGCCCATGGTTATCAACTTCACAACGACGAACGGCGCACCGCCGGCCACGGAATTCGGAGACGACACCATGCGCGCCATCAGCTTCATCCTCGCTTTCGCTTTCGTGGTTGCCGGCTCTTCGTTCGCAGGCGCGCCGGATGGCAATCTCCCGGGTATCGGCACCTTCCAGTACAGCGGCACGCCGGTGACCGTTGCGACGTCGCAGCCGATCATGGTTGCCGCGCGCTTCTGATCGACAATAAGAAATCGCCCGGTAAAGGCCGTCATGCTCGTTCGATTTTGCGCCGCTGCTTTCGTGTCCATTCTGACGATCAGCGCCGCCGAGGCGCAGGTGCGGGCGCCCTCCAGATTACCGGATCCCCGCACTGAGTTCGTGCGCCAATGCGCGCCGCGGATGCTCGGGCGCTGGGCCCATCCCGAGGAAGTTTGCGGCTGCCTGCACGATCACGCCGCGGCGGCCGTCGAGGACCGCGATCTGCGCGAAGCGCTGCTGCGCGGCATCAGCGAAACCGGCGTGCCCACCATCGAGACCGACTGGGTGCCGGCTTCCAAGCAAAGCGAGATCGGCCCGACCTTCACCAAGATCGCCAAGCCGACCTTGCAGTGCATGTTCGATCCGGCGAAGCCGTAGCTATTTCATCTTCGGACCGTATCGCGGCACACAGGTGCTGGTGCGCGCGACGCCCTTGTCGGTCATCCTCGCTCCACGCACTTCCTTGACCTGCCCGGCAGGACAGGTTCCGTCATCGACCTGCACGCGCTGACCCAGCTTGAGATCGACGATGTCCTGCTCGCGCCCAACAGAGCCGGCATGTGCCGTCGCAGCAAGCACGATGGAGATCAGGAACGAGAGGCAGGTCGTCCGGCGCAGCAGCATGGCGAAAGGTCTCGGCGACGATGCTGCAATGTAGGGACTGGCCGGCGATTCTCATAGTGAACGTTCATCACGCGCGCCTAGCGGCTCTGGTTCCCGCGCGCAGGGCTGCGCGCGATTCCCGCGCAAGCCGTTCGGCCGAGGCTTTGAGCTGCGGAACCGCATGGCCGGAAAATCCCAGCACGAAGCCGGGCAGAGGATGCGCGCGCGAATAGGTGTCGGCCAAGAGCCAGCCTTCCGCGCCGGCCGCCTGCTTGGCTTGCGCAGCCACCGACAGGTCGACCGAGGGATCGAACCTGGCGACCAGATGCAGGCCTTGTGACGGCACCGGCACCGAGAGCACGCCATCGGAAGCGGCTTCCAGCGTTTCGGCCAGCACATCGCGCGCTTCGCGATAGAGTTTTCGCACCCGCTTGAGGTTTGCGGCGAATGCGCCCGAGTTGAGCATGTCGGCCACCGCGCCTTCCATCAACGTGCCGGGGAAACGATCGAGCGCCGCGCGCGCAGCCGTCACGTCGGCGATGAGGCGTTCGGGCAGGGCGCAATAGCCGATGCGCAGGCCCGGAAACAGCGTCTTGGCGAAGGTGCCGAGATAGATGACGCGCTGGAGACGGTCGATGCCGGCGAGCGACATCAGCGGTGCGCCGTCGTAGCGAAACTCGCTGTCGTAATCGTCTTCCAGCACGAAGACGCCGGCCTGCCTGGCCCAGTCCAGAAGCTCGAGCCGCCGCGGCATTGACATCTGCACGCCGAGCGGAAACTGATGCGACGGCGTGACGTAGGCCGCGCGCGCGGACGGCGCCGCGGCGCGGCCCTTGGCGATACGCATGCCGTGCTCATCGACGGCAACGGGCACGGCGCGATAGCCGCAATGCGTGAAGGTCTTTCGCACAGCGGGATAGCCGGGGTCTTCGCACCAGACCTGGTCGCCGGCCTTCAGGATCGCGCTCAGCACGATGCGCAGCGCATGCAGGGTGCCTGACGTTAGCATGATCTGATCGGGATCGCAGCGCAGCCCGCGCGCTGACAACAGATGATCGGCGATGGCGGCGCGCAGCTCGCGGCTGCCGCGCGGATCGCCGTAATGCAGATGCTCGGATCCGAAGGCGCGCATGCGCCGGCCGACGAAAGCGCGGAAGCGCTGCACCGCGCGCGCGTCGATATGGGTGCAGCCGAGCGCGAACGCACCTTGTCGCGGCGCTTCGACCACGACCTTCGGCTTGCTCGGCGTCGCCGCGCGCGCTGGGATGCGCGCGGCGACGAAGGTGCCGGAGCCGACTTTGGCCTCGGCAAAGCCGTCAGCGATCAGGCGCTCATAGGCGATCACGATGGCGTTGCGCCGGAAGCCCGTCTGCCTGGCCAGCGTGCGCGATGGCGGCAGCGGCTCGCCAGGCTTGGCGAGGCCGGAAACGATCATCTCGCACAAGGCCTGATAGAGCCGGTGCGCGGCGGAGACGCCGGCCGTGATGTGGGGGCCGGTCAGGTCGAGCGGCAGCTCGGTCTTTGTCGGCAAAGACTTGGCCGGTGACGGCCGGGAATTGGTTGGAATTTTTCGCATGGAATTGGAACTATCGCAGACCAAATGCGCCGCTACAACTCTTCCCGATCTCCCCTAATCCGATCAGGAGCGGCCGTGAGCCAGACCGAGACCTCGAATTCCTATCCGACATCGGCGCGCAACCAGGTGAAGCGCCGGCACGACCGCGGCTTCTACGATCACGCAACGGTCCACAGCATCCTGGATTCCTCGATGCTCTGCCACGTCTCCTACGTGATCGACGGCCAGCCCTATTGCACGCCGACCTTCTTCTGGCGCGAGGGCACCAAGCTGTACTGGCACGGTTCGAGCGCCAGCCGGATGTTGCGCAACCAGACCAAGGGCGAGCGCGTGTGCCTTACGGTCGCCCATCTCGACAGCCTCGTGCTGGCGCGCTGCGGCTTCAACCATTCCGCCGACTACCGCGCGGTGATGGCATTCGGCACCGCCTATCTCGTCACCGATCCCGCGGAGAAGGAGCGGGCGGTGATCGCGATGGTCGACCGCTTCTTCCCGGACCGCACCGCGAGCCTTCGCGCCAGCACCGCCCAGGAGGTCAAGGCGACGTCCTTCATCGCGATGGAGATCGAGGAAGCCTCGGCCAAGATACGCGCCAAGGGTGTTGCCGACGACGATGAGGACTACGCGTTGCCGATCTATGCCGAGCGCATCCCGGTTCGCACGGTGCTCGGCGCGCCGGAGCCGTGTCTGCGCCTGCTCGACGGCGTGAAACGCCCTTCGACACTGGACGGCTATTCCGAAGGCCGGCTGCTCGAAGATGCATTGCGGGATGCATATTTTGTGGAGTACCCGAACGGCTGAAATCGGTTAGCTTGCGCACTCCTTGGGTCCATTGGAATGCCTGGAGTTGCCTGATGAATGCCGAAACGCAGCAGAGGATCCTCGACGCCGTCGATGCCGGCTTCGAAGCCCAGCTTGCCACCACACGCGATTTCGTCGCGATCCCTTCGACCCGCGGGGCGGAGGGGCCGTGCCAGGACATGATCGGCGATCTCCTGCGCGAGCGCGGCTACGAGGTCGACGATTGGCATATCGACGTCGACGATCTCAAGGATCTGCGCGGCTTCGGCCCGATCGAGCATGATTTCTCCAAGGCGCGTTCGGTGGTGGGGACCTACCGTCCGCAAACGAACGGCGGCAAATCGCTGATCCTGCAGGGCCATTGCGACGTGGTGCCGGCTGGCCCGCTGGAATTGTGGGACACCCCGCCGTTCTCGCCGGTCATCAAGGACGGCAAGATGTTCGGCCGCGGCGCCTGCGACATGAAGTCGGGCACCATCGGCGCCCTCTATGCGCTGGATGCGATCAAGGCCGCGGGCTTCAAGCCGACGGCGCGGATCCATTTCCAATCCGTGATCGAGGAGGAGAGCACCGGTGTCGGTGCGCTCTCGACGCTGCAGCGCGGCTACCGCGCAGATGCCTGCTTCATTCCGGAGCCGACCGGCGGCAAGATGGTGCGCTCGCAGGTCGGCGTGATCTGGTTTCGCCTGCGCGTGAAGGGGCATCCGACCCATGTCGCCTTCGCCGGCTCCGGCGCCAACGCCATCATGGCGGCCTATCATTTGATCCAGGCGCTTCAGAAGCTCGAGGTCGAGTGGAACGAGCGCGCCAAGGCCGACAGGCACTTCAAGACCCTTAATCATCCCATCAACTTCAACCCCGGCATCATCAAGGGCGGCGACTGGGCCTCCAGTGTGCCGGCCTGGTGCGACGTCGATTGCCGGATCGCGGTTTTGCCGGGCTGGTCGATCGCCGATCACCAGAAGGAGATCATGGCCTGCGTCGCGGCCGCGGCGCGCAACCACCGCTTCCTCGCCAACAATCCGCCCGAGATCGAATGGTCGGGTTTCCTGTCGGAAGGCTATGAGCTCACCGACGCCGCTGCGCCGGAAGCTGCCTTCGCCAAGGCGTTCGGCAAGGTCTATGGCGGCATGCCGGAGGATCTCGTCTTCACCGCGCTCACCGACACCCGCTTCTACGGCCTCAACGAGGGCATCCCGAGCCTCTGCTTCGGCGCCAGCGGCGGCGAAATGCACGGCTTCAACGAATTCGTCGACCTGGACTCGCTGAAGAAGACCACCAAGGCGATGGCGCTGTTCATCGCGGAATGGTGCGGAGTCGAGAAGGCGTAGCCGCCGCCTCTAATCGCAGCTGTCGCAGGGTGGGCAAAGGCGCGTTAGCGCCGTGCCCACGAGTTGTCTCGAACATGACCAAAGTCGTGGGCACGCTCCGCTTTGCCCACCCTACGGCACCGTGGTCGACGCGCTTGCTTGCACAATCATCAGTCCTCCAAAATCCTTTAAGCTTAAAATAAGCACTAGGATGCGGCTTTGACCGGTGGCAGACTGACGGCTGATCGCAGAGCCCCGAGTCCGAGGAGTGACAATGCGCGATTGGGATGATGCTTACGCCAATTCGGCCCATATCCCCGGCTCGGACAAGATGCCCGGGCTGTGGGCGGAGCGGGCGGAGGCCTACCGGGCCGGGCTGAAGAAATTTCGCGCTGATATCGCCTATGGCGCCGGTGAGCGCCAGAAGCTCGACCTGGTCCTGCCCGAGGCCGACAGCAAGGGCCTCGTCGTCTTCGTGCACGGCGGCTACTGGATGCGCTTCGACAAGTCGGCGTGGACCGATCTCGCCGAAGGCGCGCGCCGTCACGGCTGGGCGGTGGCGCTGCCGAGCTACACGCTGGCTCCGGCCGCACGCATCTCCGACATCACTGCCGAAATTACCGCCGCGATCGCGAAAGCGGCGTCGCTCGTCGCAGGACCGATCCGGCTTGCCGGCCATTCCGCCGGCGGCCACCTCATCACGCGCATGCTGTGCGACGACAGCCGGCTGGAGCCCGCCGTTTTCAACCGCATCAGCGGTACGCTCTCGATCAGCGGCCTGCACGACCTGCGGCCACTACTGAAGACCAAAATGAATGACACGCTGCGCATGACGATGGAGGAGGCGGCGCTCGAAAGCGCGGCGCTGCATCTGCCGCGCGGGCATTCGCCCGTGACCGCCTGGGTCGGTGGCGGCGAGCGGCCCGAATTCATCCGCCAGTCTGATCTGATGGCCAATATCTGGACCGGTTTCGACGTACCGACCAGTCTCGTCGTCGATCCCGGGCTGAACCATTTTACCGTGATCGACGGACTGAAGGATCCGGCCTCGCCGATCACCGCGCGCCTGATCGGCCTCGACTGAGCATTGGCCGGGGAAGATCGATCGAAAGGGCCTGCCCATGACGTCCAGCGATTATGATCCCACCAGCGAAGGCGCTGAGACCGATTTTGCCCGTCGCATGTCCTACGGCGACTATCTCGCGCTGGACGCGATCCTCGGTGCGCAACATCCGCTGTCGGAAGCGCATGACGAGATGCTGTTCATCATCCAGCATCAGACCACGGAGCTGTGGATGCGCCTTGCCATCCATGAGCTCAGTGCCGCGCGCCGCGCCATTGCCAGAGACGACGTGTCGCCGGCCATGAAGATGCTGGCGCGGATGTCGCGCATCTTCGAGCAGCTCAACAACGCCTGGGACGTGCTGCGCACGATGACGCCGAGCGAGTACACGCGCTTCCGCTCGCAGCTCGGACAATCGTCGGGCTTCCAGTCGCGCCAGTACCGGCTGATCGAGTTCCTGCTGGGCAACCGCAACCACGCCATGCTCAAGCCGCACGCGCACGATCTGGAGACGACCAAGCTGCTGGAAGCCGAGCTTGCGACCCCAAGCCTCTATGACGAGGTGCTTAGGCTCGCCGACCGCAACGGGCTGAAGATGCCCGCCGCGGTATTGGCGCGCGATGTGCGCGAGACCCACAGTTTCAACGAAGGCGTGCTGCAGGCCTGGCGCGTCGTCTACGAGGCGCCGGAGACGCATTGGATGCTTTACGAGCTCGCCGAAAAGCTAGTCGACTTCGAGGATTATTTCCGACGCTGGCGCTTCAACCACGTCACCACGGTCGAGCGCGTCATCGGCTTCAAGCGCGGCACCGGCGGCACTGGTGGCGTCAGTTATCTCAAGCGCATGCTGGAGGTCGAGCTGTTCCCCGAGCTCTGGCGCGTCCGCACCATTCTGTAGAAATGCCCAAAGCAATGTCTATGACCAGATATCGCGTCTATGACGAGACCAAAGCTCTGTTCCATCTGCCTGACGGCGTGATCTATCTCGACGGCAATTCGCTCGGTGCGCTGCCGTCGGGCGTTGCCGAACGGGTCAACCGCGTCATCACGACGGAGTGGGGCAATGAGCTGATCCGCGCCTGGAACACCGCGGGCTGGTACGTCCAGCCGCGCCAGCTCGGCGATCGCATCGCCCGGCTGATCGGTGCGGAAGCCGGCTCGGTGATGGTCGGCGACACGCTGTCGCTCAAGGTCTACCAGGCGCTCGCCGCCGCGCTCGACATGAATCCGTCGCGCAAGATCGTCCTGTCGGATACCGGCAATTTCCCGACCGACCTCTACATGGCCGAGGGCCTGATCGCGACGCTCGGGCGGGGTCACCAATTGCGTCTGGTGGCGCCGGATCAAGTCGCGGCGTCGTTGTCGGAGGAGGTCGCGGTGCTCTACATCACCGAGGTCGACTATCGCACCGGCCGCCGCCACGACATGGCGGATCTGACCGCGAAGGCGCACGCGCTCGGCATCGTCACGGTCTGGGATCTCGCACATTCCGCCGGCGCGCTGCCGGTCGATCTCGCCGGGACCGGCGCCGATTTCGCTGCGGGGTGCACCTACAAATATCTCAACGCCGGGCCGGGCGCGCCGGCCTTCCTCTACGTCGCGCCGCGGCACGCCGACAATGCGCGCGCCGCGCTCTCGGGGTGGATGGGGCACGCCAAGCCGTTCGCGTTCGAGCTTGCCTATGCAGCCGCCGGCGGTGTCGAGCGCATGCGCGTCGGCACGCCACCGGTGCTGGCGATGGCGGCGCTGGAGGCCTCGCTCGACATCTGGGACCGCGTCGATATCGCCGAAGTCCGCGCACGCTCGCTGGCGCTCGGCGACTTGCTGATCACTGAGGTCGAGCGCCGCTGTCCGTGCCTGAAGCTGGTGACACCGCGTGCGCATGACCACCGCGGCTCGCAGGTTTCCTTCGCCTTCGGCGGCGGTTACGCCGCCATGCAGGCGCTGATCGCCCGCGGCGTCATCGGCGATTTTCGCGCGCCTGACATCATGCGGTTCGGGATCACGCCGCTGTACATTGGCGAGGGCGAGATCATCCGTGCCGCCGAAATCATCGAGGAGGTGATCGCAGGCGAGCTGTGGCGGCGGCCGGAATATCAGGTCGTGAATGCGGTGACGTGAGTAAGGTCTCGTGCCCCGGACGGCAGCGCAGCGCTCTTGGCGGTGCGCTGCAGAGCCGGGGCCCACGCCGCACCGAAACCGTCGCGAGATGGGTCCCGGCTCAGCGCAGCAACGCCATAGCGCGTCGAAGACGCGCGTGAACGCGCTTGTGGCGTTGCAGCGCGTCCGGGACACCAGAATATTTGCCGCGGAGCGCCAGCGGCCATTACCTCGGACGTCATTGCTTTGCCGCGTGAAGCAATTCACGCTGAGACAACAACGAATTGGGAGAAGATCTGATGACGCCGCTCGAGAAACTCAAAGCGATGAAGATGCCGTTCGCCGAGCTCAAGGGCGTCGAGTTCATCGAGGCCGGGAAGGACCGTGTGGTGGCACGGATGACGGTCCGCCCCGATCTCTGCACGCTGCACCACACCATCCATGGCGGGGCGGTGATGGCGCTGGCCGATTCCGTTGGCGCGGCGGCGACTGTGATCAATCTGCCTGACGACGCCAAGGGCACGACCACGCTGGAGAGCAAGACCAATTTCATTGGCGGGGCCAAGGAGGGAACCACGATCCTTGCCACCGCGACCCCGGTCCATCGCGGCCGGCGGACCCAGGTCTGGACCACCCGCCTGGAGACAGAGGACGGCAAGCTGGTAGCCGTGGTGACCCAGACCCAGCTGGTCCTGTAAGACTACGGGACTTTGATTTCATTAACGAATTAGTCGTCTCCCGTGCCTTTAACTTAGGCAGGTCCCTGTCTTGCAAAAGATGCTGCGATGCACAATATAGGGGACCTAGGGATTCGAACGCCTCCTCGAGGGTCACCAAGAGGAGTTTTGACGTGGTACTTGAAGAGACCGTCCGCACTGCTCGGGGCTATGTACGGACCCTGATCCAGCAGGAAGAATTGCCGCTCCTGCGTGATCATTTGCTGAGGCTCGATGCCGCAAGCCGGCACGACCGTTTCAATGGCTATCTCGACGACAGCTTCATCGAGCGTTACGCCGCCCGCTGTGCCGAGGACGGCACCGTGATCGTTGCCTATATCGTCGACGGTGTGGTCCGCGGTGCGGCCGAACTGCATCCGCCGGAGGCTGACGCCTTGCCTGAAGTCGCCTTCAGCGTCGAAGCTTCGGCGCGGCGCCAGGGTGTCGGCACCGCGTTGTTCCGCCGCCTGATCGCGGAGGCGCGCTGGAAGGGCTATAAGCAGCTGCGCATCACGACCGGCGCCGACAATCACGCGATGAGGGCGCTCGCCAGAAAGTTCGGCGCGCACCTGGCTTTCCGCCAGGGCGAATCGACTGGCACGATCGATCTTGCCAAGACGCCCGAGGCAGAGCTTGCCGATCTCGCGGCTTCGCCCTTCGCGGCGGGACGCGCGCTGCTCAGCCTCAACTCGACCTGCTGGAAGATCATCTCCAGCATGTACGACAATCGCGCGGCCTGACTTCAAATCGCAGGCTGAATCAAAGAGCGGACCGGCATGGCCGGTCCGCTCTGTATTTCGAAAGCCGTGAAACGAACGCCTCAGGTGCCGGTGCGCTTGTCGTTGCCGAAACGGCGGACGACGCGGCGTTCGACCACGACGGAGCGCTGTGCACCCTGTTCGCCGGCGATCACGCGCGTCGCAGTGATGCGGCTGTTGGTGCGCGCCTGCTTCTTCACCTCGGCCTGCACGACGTCGAGCGGCATCCCCATCAAGGCTGCGGCGATCTCGGCCTGCTGCCCCTGGTCGTCGGTGATGCCGATGGCGGCGAAGATCGCCTCGTCCAGGGTGGGCGGATCGTGGCGCACGCGCCGCGTGCCATATTTGGTATTCCAGTCTGCGCTCATAACGGCCTCGTTTCGATGCCGGGATACCTAGTGCCGCCAATGTTGCATTGCAATATGAAATTGGTGTGGCATCTCAGCTATGCACCGGTCGGGTGTCATGGCGGCGACGCAACAGCGGAATCGACCTCAACCCGCTGCTGCGGCCAGCGTTTCAGGGCGGCGTGTCCGGCCTCGGTGAGCCCGTAGATTCCCCGGTCGGCCCGTTCGAACCAGCCATACACATTGTTAAGCAAGATCTTGCCGGCGTCAGGACAGTGCTCGCGCAATTCGCGGACGCGCCGCGGTCCGTCGGCCAGCGCGGAGGCGCAGGCCAACGCCTGCTGCCGATAGGCCGTCATGATCGGCGCGCGGGTGCTGCCGCCGAGCACGGGATCGCCCTGGCGGCGCTGATGCTCGGTGACGAGGCGCGAGCGCAGCTTCGGCTCGCGGCGCGGCGCTGCCGTCGGCGGCTTCACCAGCACCTCGACCTGGCCGCGATCGGTGACGCCGAGCATGCCGAAGCCGAGGCGGCGGCAGAGATTGCGATAGCGCGCATCGCTCTCGCGCCCCTTGCCTCGGGCCGACATCTTCGCCGCGATCCAGACCTCGTCGCCGGCCGGCGCGCGGTCGACCGCCTGGAGGATCAGCTCGAGATTGAAGGCGAGCTTGAGCTCGCCGATCACCACGACCGGCGGATCGCCGGCGCTGAGGCCCACGAGGTCGCAGCCGCCGATCTCGCCCTTCACGGTGAAGCCGAGCTCTTCGAGGAAGCGTTTGACGGGCAGGTAAAGCGCGGTTTCCAAAGCAAGGTTCCGGGGGCGATGTTCGATCGGAGAATCACTTGCGGCAGTCTAGAGCCTTCTGTGGTCCGATTGAATCAAAGCCGTCGCGCAGGATGATGTGATCGGAAGGCGCGCGCCTAGACCCGCCCGGCCACCGGGATCAGCGCGCCGGTGACGCCGCTCGCGGCGTCGCTGGCGAGGAACAGGATGACCTCGGCGAGTTCCTGCGGCGTCACCCATTTGGAGAAGTCCGCCTTCGGCATGTCGGCACGATTGGCCGCGGTGTCGATGATCGACGGCAGCACCGCGTTGACCGTGACCTTGCCTTTCCACTCGTTGGCGAGCGCCTCGGTGAGCCGGTGCACACTGGCCTTCGATGCGGCGTACGGGCCCATGCCGCTGCCGGCCTGAAGCGCGCCCATGGCGCCGATGTTGACGATGCGGCCTGCCTCGGAAGTGGCGAGATACGGCAGCGCCGCGCGTGAGGTGTTGAGCGCCGTCAGGACATTGAGCGCGTACATCCGTTGCCAGGTCTTGACGTCGCCGTCGCCGACGGTCTCGAATGCGAAGCCGCCGGCGATGTTGATCAGGACATCGAGCCGGCCGAAGTGCTTTGCTGCCACATCCACCGCCGTCTTCGCCTGCATCGCGTCGGACAGGTCGATGCCGCCGATCTCGATACGCTCGGCACTTGCGGGAATCTGCGACGGCGCGTGATCGATGCAAGCTACGCGCGCTCTGCGCGACTGCGCGATCTCGGCGACCACCTTGCCGAGTGCGCCACGTGCGCCCGTCACGATCAAAGCCTTGTCTTGCATCATCGCTCTCCCGCCGCGGCCGCCCCAGGATATTCCAGATAACGCTCCTTCAGTGCGGTCCGTTCGGCCGCGCCGAGCTTGAGTCCATCGCGCAAGTAGGTTTCGAGATCACCGTATTCTTCGCCGACGGCCTCGAAAGCCGCGGCGAGATACGAGGCCTCGACGCTGCCGATGGCGTTGCGGACATCCTCGGGCAGGTCAGCGGCGGCCGTCGCATCGCGTTTGTAGTGACGGTTGGTCAACAGATAGTCCTCGGCGATGATGTCATCGGGCACGCCGAGCGCATGCAGGATTAGCGCGCTGGCAAAGCCGGTACGGTCCTTGCCTGCGGTGCAGTGAATCACCAGCGGCGCACGGTCTTCCAGCAGATGGCCGAACAGGCTGCGAAAGCTGTGCGTATGGTGGCGGACGTAGTTGCGGTAGGACTCGCGCATCAGCTCGAGTGCCACCGGCGCGGTCAGCGTCCCCTTCGCGATCTCGGCGCGCAGCGCAGCCACGACACTCGGCTCGATCGGCAGCGAATGCACATTGATCTCTTTCACCACGCAGACGCCGGCTGTGCGCTCCTCCAGCCCGCGGAAATCGAAGGCGCTTCGCACGCCCAGCGCGCGGACGATCTCGACATCGGCGGCGGTGAGCTGGCCGAGATGGTTGGAGCGGAAGATGTGGCGCCAGCGCGTGGTGCGGCCATCGGCGGTCGGATAACCGCCGAGATCGCGAAAATTGCTGGCGCCTTGCAGGGCCAGGTGACGGGCAGGGGAGTCTCTCAGAGAGGAGTCTTGCATGGGATCGGCTTCGGGTATGGTTCCATTGGACGCGCGAGGGACGTCCTTGAATCCATTACAGGGGGCGATCACGAGCCGGCACAAGGCCCTTCTCTTGCGGGCAAGTCCGGCGGCGCCCACGGTCAAGCCTCTGAAGTCCCCCGCGACGGCCTGCGCATGGTCCTAACCGCGCAGGTTCACCCAGGAATCAAAAAGGGCCGAAACATCGTTGTTTCGACCCTTTTTCAACTGCCGCCAGGCGCTTGCGCGAACGCGGCGGTTTCAAACCGAGCACAGGCATCAGCGATCCCATTTCGGCTTGGCGTCGTCGACCGCATCCTGGTGATACCAGCTGTCGCTGCAGATCGAGACATTCGCGGGATGCGAGGCATGATCGGCGGGGAGGCGGGTCTCGCCATAGCGGCGTCCGGCGAGAGCTGCGCGGCCCCCGACCGGGAATTGGTAGATCGTTGCCGATCCGTGACTCAGACCATTGTTCATCATTGCGATTCTCCTTGGTCGAAGCGCATCGGCCTCCATGGTGCGCCCGACTCGTTCGATTGTGGTTACCGGAATCCCCATATCGGCCGCGTCCCGTGGATTGGAAAGTGCTGAAAAGGAAATCAGTTGCCGCTCAATTTGTAGGCAGCTGGAGGTCTGCATCCCCCAAGGCAGCTTCCCTAAGGCCAACGCGGAGGCCATTCCAAAGGTTGCGGCAAAGGGGCAGAAGACTTTGCAAAAATTGCCGGCGGTTGATGCGCGTTTCATCGGAAACTTCCGAGGAAGCGCCGCCTGCTGCAGAAACGGGCGATTTCCGCAGGGATTTTGCGTTGCAGCTTCACGCAGAGGTGCGCGGCTATGACGCATGTCGCCAGGGGCGGTCTGCTCGCGCCGCGGACACCTCGGTCACGATGGAAAACGGCCCGCATCTGCGGCTTTTTGGCACGCAAAATGCTTGTAAGGGGCCGGCCGATGATGGCCGGGTACAAAACGTTCAGGGGCCTCCGGGCCCCCAAACCTTTCGCATCATCTACAGAGAGGCTCAATGACCAAGTATAAGCTCGAGTACATCTGGCTCGACGGATATACGCCGACTCCGAATTTGCGCGGCAAAACCCAGATCAAGGAATTCGCGTCGTTTCCGACGCTCGAGCAGCTTCCGCTCTGGGGCTTCGATGGTTCTTCCACCCAGCAGGCCGAAGGCCACAGCTCCGATTGCGTGCTGAAGCCGGTCGCCGTCTTCCCGGACGGCGCGCGCACCAACGGCGTCCTCGTGATGTGCGAAGTCATGATGCCCGACGGCAAGACCCCGCATCCGTCCAACAAGCGCGCCACCATTCTCGACGATTCCGGCGCTTGGTTCGGCTTCGAGCAGGAATATTTCTTCTACAAGGACGGCCGTCCGCTCGGCTTCCCCGAATACGGCTATCCCGCGCCGCAGGGCCCGTACTACACCGGCGTCGGTTACAAGTTCG
Organism: Bradyrhizobium sp. WBOS08; assembly: GCF_024585125.1. NCBI lineage: Bacteria > Pseudomonadati > Pseudomonadota > Alphaproteobacteria > Hyphomicrobiales > Nitrobacteraceae > Bradyrhizobium > Bradyrhizobium sp. WBOS08. The sequence continues at coordinate 5,623,274 of NZ_CP028988.1, forward strand.
TCGGCGACATCGCCCGCAAGATCGTCGAAGAGCATCTCGACCTCTGCCTGGCTGCCGGCATCAACCATGAAGGCATCAACGCGGAAGTCGCCAAGGGCCAGTGGGAATTCCAGATCTTCGGCAAGGGCTCCAAGAAGGCCGCTGACGAAATGTGGATGGCCCGCTACCTGATGCTGCGCCTGACCGAGAAGTACGGCATCGACATCGAATTCCACTGCAAGCCGCTCGGCGACACCGACTGGAACGGCTCGGGCATGCATGCCAACTTCTCGACGGAGTACATGCGCACGGTGGGTGGCAAGGAGTATTTCGAGGCGCTGATGGCCGCCTTCGACAAGAACCTGATGGACCACATCGCCGTCTACGGCCCGGACAACGACAAGCGTCTGACCGGCAAGCACGAGACCGCGCCGTGGAACAAGTTCAGCTATGGCGTTGCCGACCGCGGCGCCTCGATCCGCGTTCCGCACTCCTTCGTCAACAACGGCTATAAGGGCTATCTGGAAGACCGCCGTCCGAACTCGCAGGGCGACCCCTACCAGATCGCTTCGCAGATCCTGAAGACGATCGCGTCCGTGCCGACCGACAAGAAGGCCGCGGCCTAAGATCCTCCCGGCCCGGGCTGGGGGGCTGGCCCGGGTTGGTCTCAATCCGCCGGAGCTGCATGGCTCCGGCGGATTTTTGCATTTGGATGACGGCCGTCCTCGGACCTGCCGCGCTCGGCTGCGCGAAACTTCTCCATTGCCGCCGAAAGCGCGATAGAATGTCTTGGGATGCGCGCAAGGGCCGGGGACACGGCTGGTGATTGAAGGCTTCTACAAGGTGAGATTTCAGCTCGGCGATGCCGTCGGGCGCAGTGTGATGCATGCTGCCAACGGCATGTTGCTCGGCGGCAATTCGGCGTTCGCCCATATCGGCACTTACGAGCAAACCGACAGCGGCGTCGACGTCGTGATCAACACCGTTCGCCACAACCCCGATCCGAACTACCGCGCCATGGCCGGCATCGACGACGCCACCTTGCTCGCCAAGGGCTGGGCGGACGGCGATCTCTATCGCTTCAAGGGAGAGCTGAAGGAGCTGCCGGGCATTCCCTTCCAGTCGGTGATGACGCCGATCACGGACGACGAGGTGCCGATCGCCGGTGGCATCGGCGAAGCCGGCATCGCCGACGGTCTTTATTCCATCCATCTGCGCATGCTCGACGGTCTCGACGGCGGCCTCACCGGCGTGATGCTGCTCAACCGCGGCCGCATCCTCGGCGGCGATGCCTCGTTCTACTATCTCGGCAGCTACACCGCCGCGAACGGCCGCTGGAAGGGCCAGATCCTCAACCAGGAGCACACGCCGGCCAAGGACGATCCGATCTTCGGCGGCCACGAGGTCGGCATCGGCTTCTCCGGCCGCTACGACGCGGAAGAGGCGGTGCTGGAGGCGGCTGCGCTTGCCGGCAAGCGCAGCCTGCGCCTGACCGCCGCGCTCAAGCTGATGCACCGCGGCTGATCGTGACGGGAAGCCACATGGAAAAGGTTCGCATGCTGTCGACGCTCGGCCTGATGGGCGCGATGCGGAGCCTGTCCTCGGCCTTCGAGGCCGAAACAGGCATCCATGTCGACGCGGACTTCGCGCCGACCCTTGCCCTGCTGAAGCGCTTGCGCGACGGCGAGGCCGCTGATCTCGTCATCCTCACCCGCGAAGGGCTCGACGAAATGATCGCGGAGGGCCGCGTGCTTGCCGATGGCGCGGCCGATCTGGCGCGCTCCTATGTCGGCATCGCCGTGCGGGCCGGGCAGCCGCATCCCGACATCGGAGATGAAGCGGCGCTGTGCAAGTCGCTGTTCGCGGCGCGGTCCGTCGCCTATTCGCGGCTGGGCGCGAGCGGCGTCTACTTCGCCCAGCTGATCGGACGGATGGGCATCGCAGCCGAGATCAACGCCAGGGCCACCATCGTCGAGCAAGGGTTCACGGCGCAGCGCCTCGTCAGCGGCGGGGCCGATCTGGCCGTGCAGCAGATCAGCGAGCTGAAGCAGGTCGACGGCATCGAGGTGGTCGGCCCGATCCCGCACCATTTGCAAACGCCGGCCGTATTCTCCGCCGGCCGCATGGCGAATGCCAAACAAGCCGGCGCCGCCGACCGCCTGCTGCGCTATCTGGCCTCGCCGGAGGTCGTTCCCGTGCTGCGCCAATCGGGACTGGAGCCCTAGATTTGCCGGAGCCGCACGCGACGGAACCTCTGTCGCGCGTATGTCGTTGACATCAAGACACAACGGAGCGCGGATCATGATCCGTAAGCTGGCATCAGGCGAATATCGTCTCTATTCGCGCAAGGTGAATCCCAAGACCGGCAAGCGTCGCAATCTCGGCACCTTCAAGAGCCGTGCGGCCGCCGAGAAGCACGAGCGCGAGGTGCAGTATTTCAAGCGGCATTGATGCCCGAAGAGCCTCGCGGCATCAAAAAGTGCGAAAACAACCCCATGCACAGTAGCCAAGTCCTTGAAATCGTTGGGTGCGGATTAGCGAAATCCGGCCCCCAAGGGGGACGGCAGATCCTCGTGGCCGACCCGCAATGCCCCCGCGCGCAAAAGCCGGGTGGCCGAGATGCGGCGGCAATGCTAGGTAGCCCCGCGCGGCTCTTTTCCGATGTTGTGGGCTCATTGCGTTGCTGGACGGACTCTACAAGGTTGAATACGGCGTCAACGATGGGTTCGGGCGCAGCATCATGTGCCTGCATGACGGCAAGATGCTGGGCGGCAATTCGGGCTTCGCGCATCTTGGCACCTATGCCGAGCAAGGCGGCGAGATCGTCGCCGAGGTCATTACCGAACGGCACAATGTCGATCCCAATTACAAGCCGCTGATGGGCGCGGACGTCGCCTCAATCGGGGCGCGCGGCCGGCTTCACGGCGACCAGATCCGCCTGCAGGGCGGCGCCGACACCATGCCCGGCGCGCATTTCTGGGCCAATCTCACCCGGCTCGATGATGGGGCGCTGCCGCCGCGCGGCACGATCGGGCAGGGCGGCATCGCCAACGGGCTCTACGGGATGAGCCTGCGCGCGCTCGACGGCGTCGATGCCGGCCTCTCCGGCGTGATGCTGCTGATCGACGGCCGCATCCTCGGCGGCGATGCGTTCTTCTATTATCTCGGATCTTATTCCTCGGCAGATGGCCGCTGGAAGGGCGAGATGCTGAACCAGGAGCACACGCCGGCGAAGGGTGAGAACCCCGTGTTCGGCGGCTTTGAGGTCGGGATCGGCTTCTCCGGGACATGCACGGCCGAGAGCGGCGAGCTCGAGGGCATCGCACTTGCGGGGAAGCGCAGCCTGCGGCTGGCGGCGTCGCTCAAGCTGATGCGAAGGGCGTAGGACGCGTCCTCATCGAGACCGCGCCGTTTATCGGCAAAAGGCGAACATCGAAGCGGGACTGGATGAATATCATTCCGGGGCCCAATTGCGGACGGGACGCAATGCCGCCTTATCGCATTTTCGCAGCCGCTTCACGCGCCACGCGGGTGAAGAGGCTGACGGTGGGACTCACATGGCGATGCGTCAGCCGCACCAGGCCGACCGGCCGGCGCGTCGTCGGCATTCGCAGGCGAAGCGGAACCAATGTCGGGTGCGGCGTGGGATAGCGGAGCGCGGCCCTGGGCAGGATCGCGAGGAAGCGACCGGCCGCAAGCAGATTGATCTGCATCGCGTATGAGCCGCACGTCACCGTTGCCTCCGGCACATCCAGTCCTTCGGTCCGGAAGGCTTCCTCGATGAAGGGACGCAGGAACGAGGCTGCCGGCTGGCCGAGCAGCCATCTCTCGCTGATCAGGCTCCGCAGCGTGAGGCGCCTGCGGCGCACGAGCGGATTGTGCTTTCCCGCGATCACGGCAAGCTCGTCCTCGAACAACGCCTCTCCGGTCAGATCCTCGTAACGGTCGAAGTCTGCCGCCATTCGCGTCACTGCGATGTCGATCTCGCGCTGACGCAACCTCTCATGCAGCGCCAGCGTATCGTCCGCTCTGATGACAAACCTGATCTTTGGATACACCTCCGAGATGTTCTGGATGATCGTCGCCGTCAGCGCCGTCATGGGTTCCGTCGTGCCGATACGAATCTCGCCCTGCGTCGGGTCCGCCAGAAACGCCAGCTCGCCGAGGCCTTGCTTGAGCTCGTCGGTGACGATGTTGGTGCGGCGGCGCAGCGCCCGGCCGAATCTCGTCAACTCCACGCCCGTCGATGTCCGATCGAACAGGGGCACGCCAAGCAGGTGCTCCATGTCGGATACCACGCGCGACACGGCGGGTTGCGACATGCCGAGCCGTGGCGCAGCCTTCGCCATGCTTCCGGCTTCGGCGACGGCGTCGAGAATGTGCAGATCGCGGAGCTTCAGCCGCCGCAGGCGCAGATCGTCCATCCGGCCTCCTATCTGGTTTTCTGATAGCCATATCCGATAATCGAGCTTCCCGGTATACCCCGAACCGGACCAAGGTGAACCCGCTTCTGATCAGGAGGGAGACCAACATGCGGTTCATCCGAATTGCTTTCGCGGTCGCCGGCTTCGCTGTGCTGATGCTGGAGCCTCTCACAGCCCAGAACCGCACCACGCCCCTTCGCATCATCTACCCGTTTGCCGGAGGAGGGTCCGGCGACGTCCTGACCCGGTTGGTTGCCGATCGGCTGGGCGTGGTGCTCGAACGTCCGGTGATCGTGGAGCCACGTGCGGGAGCCGCCGGCCGCCTCGGCGTGCAGGCTGTCAAGACGTCCGAGCCGGACGGCAACACGCTGCTGGCCACTCCGATAGCGCCAATGGCGGTGTATCAAAGCGTCTATCCCGCCCTCGACTACGATCCGGTCAAGGACTTCGCGCCGGTCTCACAGATTGCCACCTTTGATTTCGGCATCTGCATCGACCCGAAGATTCCCGCCAGCAACATTTCCGAGCTCGTCACTTGGCTGAAGGCAAACCCCGCCAAGGCGAACTTCGGCACACCGGGCGCAGGCACGCTTCCCCATTTCTTCGGATTGATGTTCGCGAAGGCCGCCGGCGTGCCGCTGCAGCACATCGCCTACAAGGGAGGCACGGTCGCCCTAACCGACCTGATGGGTGGCCAGATCCCCATCGTCTTCCTGTCGACCAATGAATTGGCCGAGTTGCACAAGGTTGGTCGGATACGCGTGCTGGCGACCTCCGGCGTGCAACGATCGACATTCCTGCCAGATGTTCCAACGTTCAGGGAGATCGGATACGACATCGAAGGTGGCGGTTGGTGGGGGTTCTTTGCACCTGCCGGCACTCCGGCCGCGACGGTATCCAAGCTGAGCGGTGCAATCGCGCGGATTGTCCAGGAGGACGACGTCAAGGCGCGCATTGCGCAGATCGGACTGAGGCCGACCGGTACATCGCCCGAGGAATTTGCCCGCATTCAGCGCGAGGATATCGAACGCTGGGCTGTGCCGATCAAGGCGTCCGGCTTCAGGCCGGAGCAGTAGGACCGGCATGGACGCGCCATTCACCGGGAATACGATGGCGCTTTCGCTGTGGCGAGGATCTCATGACGTTCTGCCCGTGAGCTTCGCGGCACGATTGGTAGCGGATCGCCGACGGGCTCCATGGGATGAGCCTGCGCGCGCTCGACGGTGTCGATGCCGGTCTCTCCGGCGTGATGCTGCTGATCGACGGCCGCATCCTCGGCGGCGATGCGTTCTTCTACTATCTCGGATCTTATTCCTCGGCAGATGGCCGCTGGAAGGGCGAGATGCTGAACCAGGAGCACACGCCAGCGAAGGGTGAGAACCCCGTGTTCGGCGGCTTCGAGGTCGGGATCGGCTTCTGCGGGACATGCACGGCCGATAGCGGCGAGCTCGAGGGCATCGCACTGGCGGGGAAGCGCAGCCTGCGGCTGGCGGCGTCGCTCAAGCTGATGCGAAGGGCGTAAGCTGCTGCAAGCAAGGGGAACGGCAGTTCCCTTAAGCTTCGCCTCGAGCGATCTCCGCAGGCGCTTCCAAGCCGACCTGGAGCAGAATCCTCAATTTCGCTCGCTTTTTGCGGTACCAAAGTCTTGGAGACGGAGTTCTCCAGCGACGGTCAGCCGGTCACCAAAGCGCGACGCGGAGATTGATCAATGCCAAAGCATGATGAAACATCGGAGCAGCGGGAAAAGCGGGAACTCGACGAGGAATTGGATCGGCAGTTGCAGCAGACCTTTCCCGCGAGCGACCCACCGAAAATCACGCGCAGCCAGCCAAACAAGCGGAACTGAGCTGGACTGTCCGCATCGATGCGCACGCACTGCGACCGTGCCGGATGAAACCTGCGGAGGCGGGCGCGACCGGCACAGTCGGCTTCAGTCATAATGTCCCCGAGATCGCGGACGATCTGATCGGCGCACGATGACGTGATCAAGCGCAAGCCTCAGGTGCGGGTTGCGGCTTCGATCCTGGACCGATCGTCCGGATTCGACGCTCGGAGTTCGACGGGAGGCACGACCAGGACGTCCACATTCACGGAACGCAGGACTTCTTCCGTTGCGCTCCCGATCAACGCCCGCAGCAAGCCGGATCTGCTGTGCGTGCCCATCACCAGCAGGTCAGGCCGTTTCTCCTCGACGGCACGGGTTATAACCTGCACCGCTTCGCCTTCGCCAACCCGAAGCGACCATCGTCGCATGTCGAACCCATTGGTCACGAGAAAGGCGCTCAGTTCCTCCGCCGCTCTGTGCCGCTCGCTCTCGACGTATCCATCGATGACGGCGGTGCTCGCGCCAGAGCTGATCAGCCGCGTCTTTCCCATAGGCGAGAAGGCATGCAGAAGCGTTGCCCCTTCATCTTCAAGCAGCCCGGTGGATAGACCGACGCGAATTGCTTGTGCGGACGTGTCGGACATGTCGACCGGCACCAGAACCCGCTCGTAGTGCCGCTGCGCCTCATTGTTCACCATCAGCACCGGATACTTTCCTCCGCGAATGACCCGCTCGATAGTGGTACCTGTGACCATATCGCGCAAAAACTGCTTGCGATGAGCGCCCATGACGACGAGATCCGCGCCGGCCGCCGCGGCGGCGCGCGATATCCCATCGACGGGATGGCCCTTGATGACCGTCGGATGACAGCGAATATCGCGCAGTTCCGGTACGGCTCCGATCTGCTCGATCAGGACCCGATGTGCCTCGCGCTCTTCCATGTGGACCAGATCAGGCGGTCGATCATCGTCAACCACATGGACAAGATGCAGCTCAGCATGCCGGGCGCGAGCCAGCAGACCCGCTTGCCGCACAGCGCGATGTGAGCGTGTCGAGAAATCCGTCGCAGCGACGATGTTCATGTCAGGACCTCATATTGGCCAGCGGTGGCGGCAAAGCGCTACCGGCTGTGGCAATTCGATTGGTTTGGGGGAACGGCTTATGATGCCGGATCGCGCGGACCCGCCGCGAGACGTGCAGGCGATCGCGTGGCGCTTGAACGCAACGATGTGCACTGGGGCGCGAGGCGACAAGGCACCTCCGACGTCAATCTCTTACATCACGGATCGGTGGCGGGCGCCGAGCAAATGCCGCGCGGAATCCGTCGGGATCACAAATCCAGATGAACATGATCCATGAAGTCAGGACGAACAGTGCTAAAAATACCGACATGGAGAACTCCCGGTTTGGTTCAGAACCTTGAGGTGCCGCGCCCGGGCGATGTGGAATCGCCCGGGTTACCGGCCGATCAGCAGCCGGTTCCCATGAATTCGATATTGAAGCGCTCTGGCCATCATATCCTCTGTTTACGGATGGCCGAAGACCATCCCGGATCGCTGGAGGTCGCGGCGAACTCGCACGCGGCCCGGCTCATCTCCACACTCAATTTGGGTATGCGCGGCTCGAGTTCAAATGCGGCATTTAGCCGGCCTTGGCCGGTCCGCAGAGACGCCTGGAACGAGCGCGCAGTTGGCGAATGAGGCCCCGGGCCTGGTCTCAATCGGCCTCCGGCTCGCCGGCCTGAGTAATCCGTTCGGCAGTATCGCGAAACCGGGCCGCACCCACCAACACAGTCAGCGCAATCGGAGTCGTCACGATGCCCAACGCCACAATCAGCATTTCATGCAACACTGGTCTGCTCTGCAGGACGGAGAAGTAGAGCATTGAAGCGACCGCGATGAAAAAAGTGCCGAGCGTCGTCCCGAGTGTCGGCGCATGGACCCGTTCGTAGAACGTGTTGAGCCGCAAAAGCCCCAGCGAACCGATCAGCGTGACAGAAGCGCCGAGCAGAAGGAGAACCGCCGTGAGAGCAGCGGCCCAGGGCTGCAATTGTTCGATGCCGTTCATTCGATCACCTCGCCGCGGAGCAGGAACTTGGCCAACGCGACCGTGCCGACGAAACCGAAGACCGCCATGGCCAGAGCCGCCTCGAAATAGAGCGGCTCGCCGGATCGGATTCCGAACGTCAAAAGCAGCAACATCGCATTCACGGACAAGGTGTCGAAGCCCAGGACGCGGTCCTGCGCCCGCGGCCCGAGAAAAACGCGGACAGCACCGCATCCGATCGCCAGTCCCACCAAGATCTGCGCGACAACGAGCGAGTAGTTGAGCACGAGCTGGCTCATCGGAATATCTCCAACAGATGGCGTTCGTAACGGTCCTTGATGGTGCGGATCCAGTCGTCTTCATCGACGAGGTCCAGAACATGGATCAACAACGAGCCCTTCTGAGCATCGAAGTTCACCCAAAGCGTGCCGGGGGTCGACGTAATGATCCAAGCCAAGCAGGCCAGCCCGTACGGATTGCGCATGTCGAGAGGAATGTTCACGAATCCCGACTTTCGGTGCCGCCGCCCGAAGCCGAGAACGATCTGCGCCACCGCAAGATTTGAGCGGATGACGTCAACCGCCACCAGGCCCAACAATCGCAGCATGAGGCCGGGGCGCCTGAGGCGTGTATGCGGCAGCTCGAGCACGGTGAGAATCCGACCGCCTGCGAGCGCAACGACACAACCGAGGAGGAGATGGCCGAACGTAAGCGCTTGATTGAGCAGCAGCCACAATGCGAGCAGGCAGAAGCTGACGATTGGAAAGGGCAGGAAGCGTGTCATTTGCTGTCCGCCTTTCGACTGTCTCGGACGCCAGTTTCCAGGATGTCACCGACGTAGCCGGTTGGCGCGTGCAGAGACTGCGCCGTAGCCTGCATGAAACGAATCACGGGTCCCGCCAAGACCGTTTGTGCCGCGCAAATGATCAGCAGGAACATGATCGGCGCAATCTCGATCAGGCGTACACGCGGCACCGTGCGATCCGGCGACGCCCAGAAGATGCGGATTCCGGCGCGTGTCATCGCAATCAACGTCGCGAGGCCGGACAGAATCAGCACCACGAGAAATGCCCATGCGCTGCCGGGAACGGTACCGCTCCGATGCACGGCTGCCGGGTCGAGCGCCGCAGCGAGCAGCGCAAACTTGGCGATGAACCCTGATAAGGGCGGCAAGCCGGCGATCACCAGCGCGCATCCAATGAAAGCGACGCCCAGCCACGCCATGGTGGCTACGATGGCGATGCCGACATTCTCGTCTGTTTCTTCCACTTCGACTTCTTCACCATAAGCCTCCCTGGTGACGGCGATCACGTCCGCACCAGGTTCGCGGCCACGTTCAATGAGTTCGATGAGAAGGAAAAACGCGCTGATGCCGAGCGTCGAACTGACCAGGTAGAAGAGCGCGCCGCCGGTGACGCCGACTTGTCCCATCCCTGTCGCGGCGAGCAAGGTTCCAGAGGATACGAGCACCGAAAAGCCGCCGAGGCGGGCGGTGTCCTGCGACGCCAATGTGCCGATCGCTCCGAACAGGATCGTCGCCAATCCTCCCCACAACAACCAGTCGCTGCCGAAGCCGGCCGAAGCGCCGGTTCCTTCGTCGAAAAGCAACAGCGATAGTCGGAGCACGACATACACGCCGACCTTGGTCATGATCGCGAAGATCGACGCGACCGGCGGAGTTGCGGCTGCGTAGGCCGTGGGCAGCCAGAAGCTCAGGGGCCACATCCCGGCTTTGAGCAGGAAGGCGACTGCCAGCACGCCGGCACCGGCTTCGAGCAAGCCGCGGCTCTCCGCGGCGACCTGCGGCATCCGCGCCGCAAGATCGGCCATGTTGAGCGTCCCCGTGACGCCGTAGATCAGGCTGACTCCGATCAGAAACAGCAAAGAGGCCGCAAGGTTCACGACGACGTAATGCAGTCCCGCCTTCACCCGCGTGAGGCCGGAGCCATGCAGCAGAAGGCCGTATGAAGCCGCCAGCAACAGTTCGAAAAATACGAAAAGATTGAAGAGATCGCCGGTGAGAAAGGCGCCGTTGAGGCCCATCAGCAGGAACTGAAACAAGGAATGGAAATGCGCACCCGCCCGGTGCCAACGCGCAAGAGAGAACACAGCCGAAGCCAGCGCCAGCACGTTGCTCAGCATCAGCATGAGCGCGGACAGCCGATCGAGGACGAGGACTATTCCGAACGGTGCAGGCCAATTGCCCAAACGATAGACGATGCGGGATCCGGAATCGGATAATCCAAGCAGGATCGCCGCGATCCATACCAGTGCGAGGGTTCCCGCGACGTTGAGGCCGGCGACGATGGTCCGGTGCTTTTCTCCATTGAGCAGCAGCATGCCGGCACCTGCCAGCAGCGGGAGGATGATGGGCGCAATGACCAAACCCACGGCGCCGCTCACGCTTCCGGCTCCTGACCGTCGACGTGATCGGTTCGTGCGAGGCCGCGTGCTGCGAGGAGGACCACCAGGAACAGCGCGGTGGTCGCAAAGCTGATGACGATCGCAGTCAGGACGAGCGCCTGTGGGAGCGGATCAGCATGCTTGGCGGCATCTCCGATTTCCTTTGCGATGAGCACGGGAGCCCCGGTCCGCAAGCGCCCCATGGCCACGATGAAGAGGTTGACGGCATAGGATAGCAGCGACAGCCCGATGATGACCTGAAACGTCCGCGGCCTGAGGATCAGCCAAACGCCGGACGCCGCAAGCGTACCAATGCCAATCGCCAGCACGAGCTCCATCAGGCCAATCCCTCCTTCGACCGCTCAGCCGTCAGGCGCTGGCCGGTCTGATGCGCAATTCCGTAGCGGCGCAACGATTGATGCGCGATGGCGATGAGCATCAGCACCGTGGCGCCGACCACGAGAGAGAACACGCCGATGTCGAACAGGAAGGCGCTGGCCATGGGAACGCGGCCGACCAGTGGCAGCTCGGCATACGAAAAGTAAGAGGTCAGGAAGGGATATCCGACAACGCAGGCAGCAGCTCCTGTACATCCTGCCAGCAACAGCCCCACGCCGATCCAGCGCACCGGCAGGACGTGGAGGCGCGATTCCACCCATGTCGTGCCGCGGGCCATGTACTGCAGGATGAACGCGGTTGCCATCGCCACGCCGGCCACGAAACCTCCGCCGGGAAGGTCATGCCCGCGCAACAGGAGGAAGATCGCCACCACTCCGATCACCGGGAAAAGCAGACCCATCATCAGCGCGGCAATGGCCGTCGCCTCCCTTTTGGTGTCGCCCTTCTGCCGATCGGGATGTGCCTCGTCGTGACTATCCTGGGCGTGCTGCTGTTCAGGAACGGGAATGCTCTCTGGCGCCGGACGGAAGCGGCGCAAGAGCGCGTAGACAGTCAGCGCAACAACCGCAAGCACCGTGATCTCACCCAACGTATCGAATCCACGGAAGTCCACCAGGATGACGTTGACCACGTTGGTCCCGCCGCCCTTCGTGTAGGCATTTTCGACGAAATACCGCGAGATGCTGTCGGTATCCGGGCGCTGCATGGCCGCCAGCGCAATCGCCGCCAGCCCGACGCCGACAAAGAGCGCGATGGCAAAGTCACGAACGCGATGCCATCGGATCCTGCCGGATCCCTTGTCCGAACTCGCTGGTGTCACGCGTTTCGGCAGCCATCGCAAGCCGAGCAAGAGGAGGACCGTCGTGACGGTCTCCACGACGATCTGTGTCAGCGCGACATCCGGAGCGGACAGCCATACGAAGCTGATGCAGGTCACGAGACCGGCGGTCCCGAGCAGTATCAGCGCGACGACACGATGGAATTTCGCCTGTACTGCAGCTCCGATAGCGCAGGCGGCGCCGACCGCCCAGAGCAAGGCAAAGACGGGATCGAACTCGCCGGCCAGGGGATCGGTCAGCATGATGCCGCGTGCATGGAGCGGCAGCAAGGCAGCGAGGAAAGCGATGCCGGCCAGAACCCTCAACTGCGGCTGGAGATGTCTCGTCCCGAGCTTGCTCTCGAGCCATCGTGCAAGCCGCCAGGACAACGTCACCATCAACCAGTCGAAAATTTGCTTGCCGCTGAAGCGGCGGAGCAAGGGTGGGCCTTCGTGGGCAAGCAGGTACGAGCGCAGCATCGCATAGACGGCGACGCCACCGACCATCGCGACGATGCTCATCAGCAATTCGGGGGTAAAGCCGTGCCAAATGCGCAGACTGTATTCCGGCATCTTGGAGCCGAGAACTGCTTGAGCTGCCGTATCGAGAATGGGTGCAACGGTCAAGGAGGGCGCGATACCGACGACGACGCATGCGAGCACCAGAAGTTCGGCGGGAAGCCGCATCAGGAGCGGCGGTTCGTGGGGCGTATGCGGAAGGCCGACCGGAGCCGGCCCGAAGAACACGTCGCGAATGAACCGCAGCGAATAGGCCACGCTGAAAGTGCTCGCGGCGGTGACGATATAGGGAAGCGCCCGGTCGACAAGCGAGTTGTCGTGGATCTCGATGGTTTCGGCGAAGAACATTTCCTTGGAGAGAAATCCGTTCAATAGCGGGACTCCCGCCATTGAGCCCGCGGCGACCATGGCCAAGGTCGCCGTGATCGGCATGACGGTCCATAGACCGCTCAGGCGGCGAATGTCGCGCGTGCCCGTTTCATGGTCAATGATGCCCGCGGCCATGAAAAGCGACGCCTTGAAGGTCGCGTGATTCATGATGTGAAAGATGGCGGCGATCTGACCGAACGGGGTATCGAGTCCGGTCAGGAGCGTGATCAAGCCGAGATGGCTGATTGTCGAGTAGGCGAGGAGCCCTTTCAAATCCTGCTGGAACACGGCGAGAAACGCGCCCAGAAGAAACGTGATCAAGCCGGCAGATCCTACCAGCCACAACCACTCGTTCGTTCCGCCCAGAGCCGGCCAGAGCCGCACCAGGAGGAACACGCCGGCCTTCACCATGGTGGCTGAATGAAGATAGGCGGACACGGGCGTCGGAGCCGCCATCGCGTGCGGAAGCCAGAAATGAAAGGGAAACTGGGCGCTTTTGGTGAGAGCGCCGAGCAGGATCAACACGAGCGCGGGGACGTAGAGCGCATGCGAGCGGATCGCGTCTCCGGAGGCCAACACCTTGTCCAGGTCGTAGCTGCCGACAATGTGCCCGATCAGCAGCACGCCGGCGAACAGGCAAAGGCCGCCGCTCGAAGTGATCACGAGCGCCATTCGCGCGCCGTCCCTTGCGGTCGAATTGTGGTGCCAGTAGCTGATCAGCAAGAACGAAAACAGGCTGGTCAGCTCCCAGAAGAACACCAGCTGCAGCAGGTTTCCGGACAGCACGATCCCGAGCATGGCGCCCATGAACGCGAGCAGCAGCGAAAAGAAGCGCGGAACGGGATCGCTGGGCGACATGTAGTAGCGAGCATACAGCACCACCAGAAAGCCGATTCCGGTGACCAGCATGGCGAAGGCCCAGGCGAAGCCGTCAACTCTCAGAACAAACGCGAGGTCGAGTTCGGCAACCCACTCCGTTCGCCAGGCGATGACGCCGCCATTCGTGACGCCGGGATAGGCCGTGGCTGTGAGGACAAAGGCAGCAAGAGCGACGCTTCCCGCGAGCCATGCCTCAGCATCGCGCGCATTGACCCGCAGGAGAGCCGCAATGAAGCTTCCGGCGAAAGGAAGGACGAGAACGGCAAGGAGAAACATCGCGTTCGGCTGCCTCATCTGCGGGGTAAAGGACGTGTGTTTCGCTCACCCGATTGCTTAGCTGAGGCAGGAAGATATCTCCACCGCTAGATTTAGCAGCTGTTGGCGCCTGCGTGGTGAGCCGCCATCCTCCGATGCCGCCAACGAGTCACTCGGTTTGAAATGGTGCAGTCAGATCCAGTGGGAGACGGTACCGATCGCAGCGGCTAACGCGGCTGCGAGAGCGCCAAGCAACGTATAGAAGCCGCACAGCGCTATTGCCCGCCACACACTTGTCTCAGCAGGCGCGGTGTCGTCGGGTAGGCTCGGATCAGAGCGGCATCGCATTTGCCCGCGGCCGTTCGTTGTTCCATTGCAAGCTGTCCGAAGTATAGCCGCGTCCTCTCACATCGCGGCTCACATTCCTGTCAAACCGTCGCCTTGGCTTGGTCCTTGAAGCGAACAAGATGTCGCAGCAGGTGCGAGAGGCCGAATACGCTTTTCGCCCGCTCGGCAGGACGAGGTAAAGTCCATGCCTGCAAACCGGGGTTACCGCTGGCGTGATTGACGCAGGTTCTGCTGCCAATCCCGCTCACACGCCGGGGCGAAGCCCAACGCGGCCGAGGCCGGGTAGCTTGAGCGCCGGGCGCCGGATGTCGAAGCCGAGCACGGCACCGAAGAAATTGATCTCCAGGCCTTCGACCCAGCCGATCGAGAAGCCGAGATATCCGGCAAGCGAGGCATAGATGCCCGTGCCTGACGCCGTTATGCCGGCCCATCTGCCGGTGTACGGGAAGTCCTTGCCGATCGCGGTCGGCGGCAGGACGGCGCGAAGCTCGGGGACGGCGTCGAGCGCGGCCTGCACGAAGGTGTTGGAATTGGGACCAGGCCAGACGCTGTAATCGCCATAGGATCGAAACTTGTAGTTTTCAATCACATGTCTGATCTTGGGGATCAGCGCCTCCGCGCGCGCTCCATCGACGGCGACGATGGTTTCCGGCGCGGCGCCGAACCATCGACCGTCCGGAGCAAAGCCGTTGGTGCGGATCGGCTCGCCCCACGCCGTGTAGTCATACCGGGTGTAGGTCGGCGCATCCTTCTCCTTGACGACGATCCAGGTGTGAACCGCGAAGATGCTGCGCCATCTCACCGTTCTCGCCCCGAACACCCGTATGACGGCTTCGGAATTGGCGGCAGCGGCGGGCAGAAGGCCGGCGCTCGACCGATCGGCGGTTTGCCAATTCTCGCGGCCATCGCCCAGCCAGAGATATCTCACCGCTGAGGCGGCCAGCGGTGCCAAGACGAGGAACAGAAGGATGAGCAAGGGCTTCTTCAAGGGAGTGATACGGCGGGGCTTGTGACCAACCATATAGTTCGCATGAACGCTGGCGCCATAGCACCTGAGATCAGGATGTTGGTTTGCAACCGCGGCAGGATTGGAGTTCGCGCATGGACATCAAGGAAGCAGAGGCGATGACGGAGGCCTCCGGGCTCACTGACCAGCAGGACCGCGGGAACCAGACCACGACCCAGCGATTGGGTTCCGAAGAGAAAGCAGGAACGGTCCGGTCGCAGCTCAACTCGCCTTCGCCGGAGTCCGCGACGCGATGGGCCGACCAGCTGCGCGAGATGGCGGCGAGGGCGCCGTTACGGTCGTTGCTCGTGGCTTTTCTCGCCGGGGCATGGATCGCTCGCCGGCGTTAGGAGCTGGAGTTGGGCGCGACTGCCGCAAGAGAAAACTGCAGCGACCTGAGCGATCGCTGGTGCATGGAGGGACGGACATGAAGCTTCTTGCCATCGCGGCGACGATCCTGCTGGGCAGCATTTCATTCGCCATGGCGCAAAGCTCGGGGGGCGGCGCTTCCGGCGGTTCTTCATCCGGCGGCGGCACGAGCGGAGCCGGCCCGGGCGGTACCGGCGGTTCGACGCTCTCGAATGGGACCACGCTGAGCGGAACTGGGGGGTCGCCGGGCCCCAACACGTCCAATGCAAAGAACAAGGGAACGACAGGTGAGCGACTTGGCGTCACGCCTTCTGGTCAGGAAGCCAGCGGATCTCGACCGACTTACAACACGCCCGCCGCAAATGCTGCCGTCCAGCAGCTTGGAAACACCAATACGGGCATCCTCAAGAAGTGAGGATGTATCGGTGCCCAGGCGATGGCTCGAGCGCCGAGAGGCAGATCGTGCTGTCCATGCCGCCTTGCCGTCGGAAGCGGAGGTCGCGAGTATTCGCCTTCGCCAGCTCACGGCGCCGGACATGCCGCTCCGGTCTTCACCCAGGCCTCGACCAGCGCGCCGGCCTGATCCTGCGTGCCCGGCACGGGTGCGCGGCCGAAGCCTGGCTTCCAGGCCCATCCGACCAGGGTGTCCTTGCCGATGTGATCGATCAGCTCCTCGACCTTGCGCCCGCCGTTGCGGCTGGGATCCCTGAGTTGCTGACAGATCTCGCCGACGGACTTGCCTTCCCAGGCCATCTCGCGCGGGGCGAGGTGCCATTCGGGATGGCCGGGGATGCGGCCCGGTTCGAAATTGGCGTTCTGGTGGCAGGTGTGGCAGCGCATCGCCTCGAGGCCGTGGCCGTCGGCGCCGCGCGAGACCGGCGGCTGATGCAGGCGGGGATTGTCGCCTTGGCGTGGGCTGTCGCCCGCCGGATGGCAATTGGTGCAGCGCGGATGGGTCAGGACTTTTCCGAGCTCGGTGAAGATCGCCGCCGAGCGCTTCTCGGTGTCGACGATGCCGGCAAAACTCTCGGGCGAGGCCAGCGCGTGGCTCGCCCCGTCCGATGCAGCGTATGTCGCACCAAGGCTGCCCGCGAGTGCCGCGATCACGGTCATCGTCTTGAACTGCGTATATGGCATCATTGGCCGCTCATTTGGTCGCGACAAGATAGCGATTCGAATCGGCGAGGATCACGTCGCGCACCGCCTCGTGGTACTTGATGTAGCCGGTGCAGCGGCAGAGATGACCGTCGAGCGCATCCGCGATCGTCTGCTCCAGCGCCTCGCGCGACACCGGCTTGCGCGCCAGGCGCTCCAACAGCACCTGGCCTTCGCCAAGAAAGCCGGCGGTGCAGTAGCCGCACTGGAAGGCGAAATGGTCGATGAAGGCCCTTTGCAGGGCTGAGAGCTGGCCGTCCTTGGCATGGCCTTCGACGGTGCGAATCGACTTGCCGTCGAAATTCACGGCGGGCGCGATGCAGGTCGGGCTGGTGTAGCTGGTGCCGTCGGGCGCATCGACGATGATGGCGCAGCTCAGGCATTGCGCGGCGCCGCAGCCGAACTTGGTCCCGGTCATGCCCAGCACTTCGCGCAGAAAATCGTTCATCGAGAGATCGTCGCGGACCTCCATCGGACCGTGCTTCTGGCCGTTGATGGTGAGGCTGAGGGTCGTCACGCGAGCACTCCCTTCAGGAGGTTTGAGGTGACCGGCAGCGCGCGGAAGCGGTGACCGGTGGCATCATGAATGGCGTTGATCAGCGCCGGCACGATCGGGATCATGACGACCTCCGCCATGCCCTTAGGTGCCTTATCCTCGGTCAGCGGCTTCAGCATCTCGATCTCGAGATCGCGTAGCGGCAGGTCCGAGCCGCGCGCGACCAGGTAGCGGCCGAGATTCCATTCACCGTTGCCGGGCCCGCCTTCGAACGGCGGCAGGGTTTCCAGCAGCGCGTAGCCGACGCCCATGGCGAAGCCGCCGTGGGACTGGCCCATCACCACCTCAGGCACGAGCGCCGTGCCGCATTCGAACACGCTGTAGGCCTTGGCGATGCGCAAGTTCCCGGTGGCCCGCTCGATCTCCACGCGAACGAGGGTGCCGCACATCGAGGTATAGGCGGTGCCTATGCGGTTGTTGTCGGTCGGCGGAAACTTGACGCCGGTGCGGCCGATCCGCTCGAAGGCGCCGTTGCCGCGGCGGATCGCCAGCGCGTCGATCTCGGCGCGGTACTGCTCGCCGAACAGGGGGAAGCGGGCGCGCGACCAGGCCCAGCGGGAGAAGCTGTGCGTCACCGCGCCGGTGACGAAGCCGCGCGCATGGGCGGTGGCCGCGAGCACGGGCAGGGCCAGCGGCGCGAGGCCGGGCATCGTGAGCTGTCCGTTCTGCCAGCGCGCGCTCGCCCATTGCCTGGCGCGCGGATCGTTCTTCGGGATGCGCCACAGCTCCAGCGCCGCGGGCCACAGGCCGAAGCGGAAGATGACGCGGGCAGCCTCTGCCGAGGAATGCGTGCCGACATGCGCGCCGATCGAGGCCGAAGTCGCCGAGCTGATCGAGGGCACCCAGCGCGGATTGCGCTCGGCGGCGTCCTGGGTCTTCTGGTCCATCGTGTAGGGATCGCCCGAGGTGACGAGGCCGAGGACGTCGTAGCAATCGACGCGGGCGACAGAGACCTCGTCGGCGATGGCGCCGAGATGGCCGGCAACGCGGTTCGCGAGCGCGGTGCCGATGCCGTTCCCCATCTCGACATGGTCGCAGAAGATCGCGATCCTGCCGTCAGGGGACAGCTCGACGCGGCCGAGCGAGCAGTCCGCGCCGGAGCCGTAATCCTTGGTCACGCACGCAACCCCCGTGCCGGCCAGCCGGTCGGAAGACGCCTGCTTGAACTGCGCGCGCTGCCGCCAGATCGGATGCTGTTCCAGCTTGTCCAGGATCTCGGGCGTGCGCACCGAGACGATGTAGGGATTGCCGGTCATGGTCCGGCCGTTCTGCTTGAGTGCGTTGCGGCGGCGGAACTCGATCGGATCGAGCTTGAGCTTGCTGGCCGCCTCGTCGATCAGCACTTCGAGCGCGGTCATGGTCTGCAGCGTGCCGTAGCCGCGCATCGAGCCTGCGGTCACGCCGCGCGAATGCATCGCCACCGTGGTGACGTCGACCTTGGGGATGTCGTAGATGCCGATCGCGCCGGTGGCGGCGACCACGGCGACATTGGCGGAGAAATTGGCGAGGCCGCCGCCGTCGAGCACGTGATCGGCGGCGAAGGCCTTGATCAGGCCGGTGTTGCGATCGATGCCGATGCGCGAGCGCATCTTGATGGGGTGACGCTTGATGCCGCCCTGGAACTGCTGGTAGCGGTCGTGCGCCAGCCGCACCGGCTTGCCGGGGAAACAGATCGCGGCCAGCGCGACATAGAGGATGAAGGGGGTGTGGTCGCGTCCGCCAAAGCCACCGCCGACATGCGCGAATTGCGCGTTGATATGCGAAGGCTTGTAGGGGGCGCGCGCCTTGGCGAGCAGATGCGCGAGCGACTCCGCGGCCTCGTAAGGCGACTGCACGCCGAGCACGAGCTCGAGATTGCCACCTTTGCCGCTGTACCAGGCGAGCCCGCATTCCGGCTCCAGGAACATCGGGTCGACCGACTGCGTCTCGAACTCGCGGTCCAGCACCAGGAGCGAAGCATCCTCCGTCGCAAGCTCGGCGCGGATCTGTTCGCCATATCTGGCGGCCTTGGCGTAATCGGGGGGCATCTCCTTCGCCAGCGGCGACCACACCGGCAGCGCCGCGCTCTGCACCTTCTTGGGCGAGACCCAGCCGGCCTGGATCGGCGAATAGACGTCGGGCTTCTCGGGCGAGGAGCCAGCCACGCGGGTGAAGCGATAGGCGCCATAGTCGGGCGCAATCACCGGGCCGGTCTCCTCGCCGAATTTCACGAAGGTGCCGTCGCGCAGGGCGAGGCGCGCCCGGTCGAATGCGTCGAATGTCTCGAAGATCAGCAACGCCACCGGCTGCCCCAGATAGAGCGGCGTCTTGCCGAGCGGGCAGAACAGGTCGCCGGCGTAGAACTCCGGAACCTGCGTGCCAATGCGATCGAGGTCGGCGGCGGTGACGACGACCGACGGTTTCAGCGCGCCCGCGAGCCGGGCGAGGTCGAGGCCGGCATAGACATGCGTGGCGTCATTGGCGCGGACCAGGATCGCATGCGAAGTGGTCCGCGGCCAGCCGGGGAGATCGTTGGCGCGGAAGTCGGAGGCGTAGAGCTTTGCGCCGGTGACTTTCGCGACGCCGTCGACCCGGCCGGCGCCATTGGCCGCGGGGTTGAACTGCCCCCGTCCGGGAAGCGTCTCGTGCGCCGCGAAGGGACCGCTTGCCGCCGAAGCGAGGTGTGAGAGGCTGACCGAAATGCCTCCCGCCGACAACCACTTCATGAACGTGCGTCGCGAAGGCCGCATGATCTGATCCCTGTGCAAGGTTCTAGAGGCTCACGATGCTGACGGCATCACTGCCCTTGGGACGCGCCAACGCTGGCCTGAAGCTGTCACGATTCGTCATGCACGCATAGAATTTGTAGGCCGTTTACATCCGGTGAAGACGCTGCGTGCCGTGCGTGCACGAAATGAGAAACCGTTTCCGCTTGCCTTGCCGTCGAATCAAATTGAAAGAATGGATCGCGGCAACGGGGCGGGGTAACTGGACATGCAGCACGATCCGAACGACGGCGCTTTGGCCGGCGTGACCCGCACGACGACGTTGTCGCGTCGTCAAGTGCTGGGTGCGGCGGGCGCGCTGTCGCTGATCGCAGGCGGCGCGAAGGCGCAGCATGCGATGCACAACCATGCTGGCGCCTCGCGCAATGCGGACATGTCGCCGACCATGGGCATGGTGCCGGAGACGCCGGTTCCCGCCATGGATCAGCCGCTGGCCGAGCCTGAGGTGCGGCGGTCGGTGGGTGGCGTATTGAGCACGACCTTGCGCGTCGGTTACGCCTATCGCCAGATCGGCGGGGTCAGGCTCTATGTCCGGTCCTACGAAGGCGGCAGCCCAGGACCGACGCTGCGCATCAAGCCCGGCGAGACCCTGCGGATCAAGATGATCAACGATTTGCCGCCGAACCGCGACGCGCTGCCGGCCGACATCAGCCGTCCGCACCAGTTCAACAACACCAATTTCCATTTCCATGGCGCCCATGCGAGCCCAAGCGGCATCGCCGACAACGTGATGCGCTCGATGGCGCCCGGCCACAGCTACAACATCGAGATCACGCTACCGGCCGACCACACGCGCGGCACCTACTGGTACCATCCGCACCACCACGGCAGCGCCGACATCCAGATGTCGAGCGGGATGGTTGGCGCCGTCATCATCGAGGGCGATTTTGCCGACGTGCCGGAGATCACGGCCGCGCGCGAGCGCCTGCTGGTGCTGACGCAGGTGGTGTTCGACGCCAACGGCATGGTGGAGAATTTCGAGACGCTGTTTCCGGAGACCGCGACGCGGTTTCTCGCGATCAACGGCCAGCGGCGGCCGGTGATCGAGATGCGGCCGGGCGAGGTGCAGCGCTGGCGCATTCTCAATGCGGCCTATCAGGACGACATGCTGCTCGATCTCGAGAAGCACGATCTGCATGCGATCGCCTATGACGGCATCCAGCTCGGCGCGGTGCAGCCGATGAAGCAGCTCCTGATCGCGCCGGGTCAGCGGGCGGATGTCCTGGTCAAAGCGGGCGCTGCCGGCACCTACGCCTTCAACGCGGCGCCCTACGATCAGGGCCATCCGTCGCCCACCGGGCCGCTGGCGCGGATCGTGGTCTCGGGCGCGCCGATGGACATGAAGCTGCCGCGCAATCTTCCGCCGGCGCCGCTCGCAACCATCAAGGATGCGGAGATCACGGGCCGCCGCAAGCTGGTTCTGTCTGCCACCGCGCCGGAAGCGGATGCCGCGGGGCATTGGCAGGAGTTCGGCTTCTTCATCGACGGCAAGAAGTTCGATCCGTCGCGGATCGACCACCGGGTCAAGCTGGGCGCAGTCGAGGAATGGACCATCGTCAACACGCACGAGCATGACGACCACGTCTTCCACATCCACACCAATCCGTTTCAGGTGGTCTCGGTCAACGGCAAGATGCTGGCGACCCCGGAATGGCGGGATTCCGTGATCGTGGAGCGCAAGGGCGGCGAGGTCGTGTTCCGCTCCCGCTTCCTCGATTTCACCGGCATTTTCATGCTTCACTGCCACATGATGAACCATGAGGAGATGGGCATGATGCAGACGGTCGAGGTCTTCAAGCCCTAAGCCGCTGGACGAATTGCAGGAATTTTGCCTCCAGCGAAGTGGAATCCGGGTGCGGTCGGGCTTCCCCTGGCGGCCTGCATGGCCTATGACGCTGCAACGCAAAAATCCCCCAAAGACCTCATGATCCGCCTCGACAACGTCAGCAAGCAAGCCGGCCACCAGATCCTGTTCATCGAAGCTTCCGCCGCCCTGAACAAGGGCGAGAAGATCGGGCTCGTCGGCCCCAACGGCGCCGGCAAGAGCACGCTGTTCCGGATGATCGCCGGCCAGGACCTGCCCGACGAGGGACAGGTCTCGATCGATCGCGGCATCACCATCGGCTATTTCAACCAGGACGTCGGCGAGATGAGTGGCCGCAGCGCCGTGGCCGAGGTGATGGACGGCGCGGGTCCCGTCAGCGAGGTCGCCGCCGAGCTGCGCGCGCTCGAGACCGCGATGGCCGATCCTGACAAGGCCGACCAGATGGACGAGATCATCGCCCGCTACGGCGAGGTGCAGCACCGTTTCGAGGAGCTCGACGGCTATGCGCTCGACGGCCGCGCGCGGGAGGCGCTGGCGGGCCTCGGCTTCAGCCAGGAGATGATGGACGGCGACGTCGGAAAGCTCTCCGGCGGCTGGAAGATGCGCGTGGCGCTGGCGCGCATCCTCCTGATGCGTCCCGACGTCATGCTGCTCGACGAGCCGAGCAACCATCTCGACCTCGAAAGCCTGATCTGGCTGGAAAAATTCCTGCACGATTACGAAGGCGCGCTGCTGATGACCTCGCACGACCGCGAGTTCATCAACCGCGTGATCTCCAAGGTGATCGAGATCGATTCAGGCTCGCTCACCACCTACACCGGCGACTACGAGTTCTACGAGCAGCAGCGCGCCCTGAACGAGAAGCAGCAGCAGGCCCAGTTCGAGCGCCAGCAGGCGATGCTCGCCAAGGAGATCAAGTTCATCGAGCGCTTCAAGGCGCGCGCTTCGCACGCGGCGCAGGTGCAGAGCCGGGTGAAGAAGCTCGACAAGATCGAGCGGGTCGAGCCGCCGCGGCGCCGCCAGAGCGTGGCGTTCGACTTCCCGCCGGCGCCGCGCTCGGGCGAGGACGTCGTCGCGCTCAAGAGCGTGCACAAGGGCTACGGCTCAAAGCGCATCTACGACGGCTTCGATTTCATGATCCGCCGGCGCGAGCGCTGGTGTGTGATGGGCGTCAACGGCGCCGGCAAATCGACGCTGCTCAAGCTGGTCGCGGGCGCGAGCGAGCCCGACCAGGGCACGGTGGCACTGGGGGGCAGCGTCAAGATGGGCTATTTCGCCCAGCACGCGATGGACCTGCTCGACGGCGAACGCACCGTGTTCCAGTCGCTGGAAGATGCGTTTCCGACCGCCGGGCAGGGCTCGTTGCGCGCGCTCGCCGGCTGCTTCGGCTTCTCCGGCGACGACGTCGAGAAGCGCTGCCGGGTGCTGTCGGGCGGCGAGAAGGCGCGCCTCGTCATGGCCAAGATGCTGTTCGATCCGCCGAACTTCCTGGTGCTGGACGAGCCGACCAACCATCTCGACCTCGCCACCAAGGAGATGCTGATCAATGCGCTGTCGGACTTCGAGGGCACCATGCTGTTCGTGTCGCACGATCGGCATTTCCTCAGCGTTCTGTCGAACCGCGTGCTGGAGCTGACGCCGGAGGGCATCCACCAGTTCGGCGGCGGCTACACGGAGTACGTCGCGCGCACCGGGCAGGAGGCGCCGGGGTTGCGGTCGTAGCCCCGCAGATTGCGCGGGGCGCGGCGAAGGCGGACGGTGTTGGGTCATCCGTCATTGCGAGCGCAGCGAAGCAATCCAGACCGTCTCTGCGGAAAGATTCTGGATTGCTTCGCTGCGCTCGCAATGACGATGCTGAGAGTGCGGGCTCCAAGCCGCCGGCAAGCGTTCTGTGCGGTGCTACTGACTTGAACACCGAAGCAAGGCTGTTACGCTTCCTCAAAAAAGGGGAGCGAACAACCATGCGGCAACTCAGGATCGGGGACATCACCATCGATGCGGTGATCGAGCGGGAGGGGCCGTGGCGGCGGCCGCAGGATTTCTTCCCGGCCTATGACGAGGGCGTGTTCAAGCGCCATCTGGCGACGATGGAGCCGGAGGTGTTCGACGCCGCGCGCGGCATGATGGTGATCACCTATCAGACATTCGTGGTGCGCACGCCGCGCTACACCATTCTGGTCGACACCTGCACCGGTGAGGACAAGGGCCATCCGCCGCCGTTCGACTTCCCCGGCAAGGAGCGCTGGCGCAACGAATTGCTCGCGCTCGACATCGCCTTCGAACAGATCGACTACGTGTTCTGCACGCATTTGCATATCGACCACACCGGCTGGAACACCACCTTGCGCGACGGTCGCTGGGTGCCGACGTTTCCGAACGCGAAGTACGTCTTCCACAAGGGGGAATACGCGGCCTGGGAGGCCGAGCATGCCAAGGGCAATAATCCGCCGGGCACGGTCTTCCGCGACAATTGCCTGCCGATCGTCGAGGCCGGGCAGGCGCTGCTCGTCGACGATGACTACGCGCTCGACGACACCGTGACGCTGACGCCGACGCCGGGGCATTCGCCCTGCCATTGCTGCGTGAACATTTTTTCGAAGGGCCAGCGCGCCGTGGTCGCCGGCGATCTGATGCACCACCAGATCCAGTGCCGCGAGCCGGATTGGTCCGCGAAGCCCGATTGGGATCCGAAGCAGTCGGCACTGTCGCGACGCAAGTTTTTCGCGTCCGTTGCCGACACCGACACGCTGATCCTGCCGGTCCATTTTCCGGCACCGACGGTGGGATGGATCAGGCCGCTGGGCGATGCGTTCGATTATCGCTTCAGGCGGGCGTGAAGTCCGCCGTCATGCCCGGGACAAGCCCGGGCATGACGAGTGCGGAGAGCGATGACTCGCCAAAAAGCAGCGAATCCGCTGCGATCAGGCGCCGGTCTCGCACTTCTTCATGAAGCTGTTCTTGGCGGCGCCGGCGAGTGGCTTGCCGTCGGCGCTGACGGCCTTGGGCGCGCAGGCATCGGCCTTGCATTTCTTCAGGAACGACGTCTTGGCGGCGCCGGCCAGCGGCTTGCCGTCCTTGCCGACCGCCTTGCTCTCGCAGGTTTCTTGCGCAAAGGCCGAGCCGGCTGCAAAGGTGGCAACGATCGCAGCGAGGAAAATCCGCTTCATCATGGGTGTCTCCGTCAGCCAGAAATGGCGTCGGGATTGGAGCCGGGAATCGTGGCGCAATCAAGCTGGATCACGGCCCTGTTGCCTTGTCTGTTGCACCGCTCGCTGACCCCGGCAGGCAATCCTGCTAGGCTGGGTCAGCTGAGCTGGATGGAGCATCGTGATGGACGCCGTGATCCCGAAACACCAGGAAGCCGCCGACCAGCATTCTCACCTGGTCCGGCCGCAGGACATGGAATGGCAGACCACGCGTTTTCCGGGCTGCGAGGCCAAGACGCTGCTGTTCGACCGGCGCACGGGTCTGATGACTGCCTTGATGCGGTTTGCGCCGGGATCGGTGCTGCCCGACCACGAGCATGTCGGTATCGAGCAGAGCTGGGTGATCGAGGGTGCGCTCGTCGACAAGGAGGGGCCGGCCCAGGGCATCGCCTGCAAGGCCGGCGAATTCATCTGGCGCGAGGCGGGCAGCCGGCATGCCGCGTGGTGTCCGGACGGGGCCCTGATCCTGGCGATCTTCCAGGTGCCGAACAAGTTCTTCGAAGCCGACGGCCGCGTCGTCGACGCCGCCGGTCAGGATTGGGACGAAACTTGGGGGCACACCGGCGCGCAGCGCGCGCGGAGCGCCTGACGCATCCTACGCGCCACGCGTCAGCAGCGCCTTGAAATCGGCCCGGGCGGCTTGCGCCTCGGCGCGCGCGGCGTCCGAGGCGTCGCCCATGCCGAAATAGCCATGGATCAGTCCGGGGCCCTCATGGTGCTTGACCCGCACGCCGGCCGCCTCCAGCGCCCGCGCATAGGCCGCGCCCTCGTCGCGCAGGGGATCGAACCAGGCGGTGGTCACGACCGCAGGTGCGACACCGGCGAGCGATGCTGCGCGCAGTGGCGAGACACGCCAGTCGGAGGCATGGCCGGGATCGGCGAGATAATGGCCGCAAAACCATTCCATCGTGGCACGGGTCAGGAAGTAACCCTCGGCATTCTCGGCGCGCGAAGGATAGCGCGCGTTCTCGCGCGCGTCGGCGTAGGCGCCGAGGACGTCCGTGACGGGATAGACCAGTAATTGCGCGGCGAGCTTGATGCCGGCGTCGCGGCAGGCGATCGCGGTGGTCGCGGCGAGATTGCCGCCGGCGCTGTCGCCGGCAACGCCGAGGCGTTGCGCGTCGCCGCCAAATTCCGCGACGCGGTTGAAGATGTCGCTCGCTGCGGCATAGGCGTCCTCGAACGCACCGGGAAAGCGCGTTTCCGGCGGGCGCCGATAGTCGACGGAGACAACGACGGCGCCAGTCTCGATCGCAAGGTTGCGCGCCTGCCGGTCGTGGGTCTCGAGGTCGCCCGCGACCCAGCCGCCGCCATGGAAGAACACCACAGTCGGCGCCGGCATGGTGCCGACCCGGTAGACCCGCGCAGGAAGCGGGCCGGCGCCGCCCTCGACCCTGATATCCTCGACGCTATCGACGGGCGGCGGCGGGATGGCGGCGCGCGAGGCAGCCAGTGCGCGCAAGGAATCGCGGGCGCTCTGTGGCGTCATGACCGTGGGATCGCGCATCGGCATGAGCGGAATGATCTCGGCGATGACGGGATCGAGTGGCGCGGCCATGGCAGCTCCTCCAGGGTTCTTGGTCTTGCTTGCGAGGTAGCATAGATTTTGTGCGCCCCATCGGCAACCGGACTCGTGTCGTCACGCCGGCGGATGAAGTGGCAGGGAGGTTCTGAGAGGTGGAATTCGAAACGCTGGTCCAGTCGCGCCGCAGCGTGCGTGGCTTCAAGAAGGAGCCGGTGCCGCGCGCGGTGATCGAGGCGATCATCGAGAGCGCCAAGCGCGCGCCGTCGTCGATGAACACCCAGCCCTGGCATGTCCACGTGCTCACAGGCAGCCCGCTCGAAGAGGTGCGCCGCCGCAACATGGAAGAAATGGTCGGCGGCGCCAAGGTCAAGCGCGACATCATCAGCCACGGCGAGTATCAGGGCGTGCACCGCACGCGCCAGGTCGACATTGCCAAGAAGCTGTTCGGCGCAATGGGGATCGCGCGCGACGACAAGCCGATGCGGCAGGACTGGGTGCTGCGCGGTTTCCGCCAGTTCGATGCCCCGGTCTCGCTGGTCCTGACCTATGACCGCGTGCTCGATCCCGGCGCGGTCTGCCATTTCGATCTCGGCGCGCTCTGCTACGGCATCGTGCTCGCGGCGTGGGACCGCGGCCTCGGCTCGGTGATCAACGGCCAGGGCATCATGCGCTCCGACATCGTGCGCGAGGTGGCGAAGATTCCGGAGGACGAGGTCATCATGACATGCGTCGCGATGGGCTATCCGGACGACGGCTTTGCCGCAAACGCGGTGCGTTCGGACCGCGAACACAATCAGGAGTTTGTACGCTACGTTGGTTTTGCCGACTAGCGTGTCCGAGAGGAGATTATTCTCTGGCGAAACTTTTTGGTGCGGAGCCCCAAGCGGCCTCTTGCAATCTCGAAGGTGCGGGAGGAACAATATGTCCGGTGAGAGGTTTGTTGCTGGCGCGAGGGAATTGACATGCGGCGGCTGGCTAGCCTGGTTCGGCGTTTCTTCGGCCCGCGATTGCGGCGCCCGATCGATGAAGATCCAAGTCTTCCTTTCACACCTGAAGAGTTCGGTCGGCTGATTCGCAGCGGCCGGCACGAGGACATGAAGCTGCTGGCCGATGGGCTGGCGCGCCGGTCCATCCCGCGCCGCGCCAGCTATCGCGCAACGCACTGAAGACGCCGCGACAAAGCAGACCTTTCTCGGCTCCAGCTTCGTGGTAGCATGCGGCCGTCATGAGCCATCGCATTCTCGTCCTCTACGGTTCTTACCGTTCCGACCGCATGGGCATCCGCCTTGCGAATTTCGTCATCAATGGTCTGCGCAGCCGCGGCGAGGACGTCGAGCTGATCGACGCCAAGGCGATCGGCCTGCCGATGCTTGACCGCATGTACAAGGAATATCCCAAGGGCGCGGCACCCGAGGCGTTGGAAAAGCTGGCCGGACAGATCCGCGGCGCCGACGGCTTCGTGTTCGTCACCGGCGAATATAATTGGGGCATCCAGCCCGGCCTGAAAAATCTCACCGACCATTTCCTCGAAGAGTGGTTCTGGCGCCCGGCCGCGATCGTGAGCTATTCGGCCGGCCGGCTGTCGGGCGCGCGCGCCGCAACCGCCTGGCACGGCACGCTGTCGGAGATGGGCATGGTGGTGGTGTCGAGCACCATCGGCGTCGGCCCGATCGCGCAGACATTGTCGGCCGAGGGCGAGCCGATCGGCGAGGGCGGCAAGGCGCTGGAGCGCTCGTTCCCGCGCTTTGCCGACGATCTGACGTGGTGGATCGAGGCCGCCAAAGCACAGCGCGCACGCAAGGCGCCGCCTTATTGATGTTGTTCGCCGCGAAGACGTGCCGCAGCCCCAATCGTGCGCGGCGCGATCCGGGCTACCGATCTGCTCCTACGCCGCCCTGACCTCGCCGAGGAAGCGGTCGAACTGTCCGGCGAGATCGCGCGACTGGGTCGAGAGCTGTTCGGCGGCGACCAGCACTTCCCGCGCCGCGGCGCCGGTGTCGTCGGCGGCACGCTGCACGCCGGAGATGTTGCTGTTGACCTCCTGAGTGCCGCGGGCGGCTTCCTGCACGCTGCGGGCGATCTCCTTGGTGGCCGAGCCCTGTTCCTCGATCGCCGCCGCGATCGCGGTGCCGATCTGGTCGATCTCGCCGATGACGTCGGCGACGTTGCGGATCGCGGCCACGGTCTCGTCGCTCGCGGTCTGGATCGCCGCGATCTGCTCGGAGATTTCGGTCGTCGCCTTGGCGGTCTGGCCCGCGAGCGATTTCACTTCGGAGGCAACCACGGCAAAGCCGCGGCCGGCATCGCCGGCGCGGGCGGCCTCGATGGTGGCGTTCAGCGCCAGCAGGTTGGTCTGCTCGGCGATGCTCTGGATCAGCGTGACGACGTCGCCGATCTTCTGCGCGCCTTCGGCCAGCGTGCGTGCGGTGTCGCCGGTGCGGCGGGCGTTGTCGACGGCGCGGGCCGCGATCTCGGTGCTTTGTGCGACCTGGCGGCCGATCTCGGAGATCGAGGAGGTCAGCTCCTCGGTGGCGCTGGCGACCGTCTGCACGTTGGTCGAGGTCTGCTCGGAGGCGGCGGCGACGACCGCGGCCTGGCTGTTGGTCTGGGCGGCCGTCGAGGTCATCGACTGCGCGGTGCTTTCCATGGTCGAGGACGCCCGCGACAGGCCGCCGACGAGTTCGCTGACCTTGGCCTCGAAGGCGCGGGTGAGCTCGTCGAGTGCCTGGGCGCGGCGCATCTTGCCGTCGCTCTCGGCCTGCTTCTCGGCCGCGAGCCGGTCGGCCCGGATCATGTTGTCCTTGAAGACCTGAACGGCCGCAGCCATCGCCCCGATCTCGTCGGAGCGCTCGGCGCCGGGAATGGCGTCCGCAACCTCGCCCTCGGCAAGCCGCGACATCCGCGTCGTCAGGTTGACGATGGGCGCGCAGACGCGGCGGCGGACCATCACGATGAGGCCGATGCTCGCGATCAGCACGGCGGCAAGGCCCGCAAGCGCGATGGTGAAGCTGGTGCGGGCGGCGGAGGAGGCGCCGGCGAGGATCTGCTCGGCATTGTCATAGAACGCGTCGCGGACCTCGATGATGGTGCTGAGGCCGCGCTGCGTAGCGGCGTAATAGGTCTCCATGTCGTGTTCGTACTTGCCGCTGACCGCACCGTCCTTGACCAGCTTGAGCTCGCGGCCGAACTCCTCGACGTAACTCGCGTTGAATTTCTCGAGCGCGGCGGCGACGTTCGCCGGCGTTGTTGGATTGCCGCGCAATTCCTGCAGCGACATCACGATCTGGTCGTTGCGGCCCTGCGAGCGGGCGATGTCGGCCTTCTCGGCATCGGTCGCCGGCTTCTTGCCGCCGACGAGATTCTTGTGCAGGCTGGAGTTGAAGCCGCCGACGTCGCGCAACGTCATTGCGATGTTGGCGTAGCTGGCCTGGCGGTAGGCATCGCCGTTGAGGATCGCCATGCGGCGGACCTGCTCGTTGAGCAGCGCGGTCACGCCGCTGTTGAGCACGACATTGTCGGCGACGATCTTCTTGGCCGCGTCCTTGCGCGCCTCGACTGGGCCTGCCAGCGCCTTGTCGATGGCCTCGCGCAGCGCGGTGAATTTTGCACTGATGCCGTCGATGTTGCTGCCGATGGCCGCGCCGTCGTCGAACGAGCCGGGCAGCTCCTTGCGCAGCGCGTTCATCTTGTCGCGGGCGCCGTTGGTCTGCTTGCGCAGCTTGTCCTGCTCGGCGAGCAGCGCGGGGTCGATGCTGGCCGGCCCATAAAGGATGTTGGTGGAAAAGCCGCGCTCGGGATTGAGGTAGCGCGGGATGTCGCTGACGGCGCGGACGATCGCCAGCCGGCCTTGCGCCTCGGTGATGCGCTCCATCGTCTGGTACCTGGTCACGGCGACGTAGACGGCGAGGCCGCCGCCCACGGTCGAGAGCGAAACGATGGCGGTGGTCAGGAGCGTACCGATTTTCATGATCTGTCCGGCAAATAACGGAGAATTATTTTGCGCGGACGATAGTTTGCCGGCGTTAATCTCGGGTTTACGCTCTGACCGATGGGGCCCATCTCAGCTGTAGGTTGCGCTTACCGAGCCCAGCGGACCAAAATCGGCTACGTAGGTTTCGCCGGCCTTCGGCCGCAGCATACCGGTGAGCGTGCCCGTACTGATGGTCTGGCCGGCCTTGAGACCTATGCCGGTCCGCGACAACTCGTTGGCGAGCCAGGCCAGCGGCACCAGCGGATGGTCAATCGCCTCTGCAGCGGAGCCGCGGCGCCTCTCGGCCCCGTTGCAATTGAGGATGACGTCCTGACGGGCGATGTCGCGGTCGCGCCAATCGGCAATTGCCTCCCCGAGCACGATTGTTCCCGATCCAGAGCCGTCGGCCATGATCGCCGGCATCGGTGGAAACGCAGCGTCGTGAACGAAGCGGCATTCGGCAAGCTCGATGCCGGGATGCAAGGAGGCGACGGCGTCGCCGACCTCATCCACCGAATAGGGTTTCGCGCGCGGCGGCAGGTCGGCGCCGAGCCGCGCCTGATACTCGACTTCTGGTATCGGGCTGCATTGCCTGGCGTGTTCGACGCTGGCGGGCGAGCTCTTGATCAGGGGCGCGAACACCCGCCCATAGATCGGCGAGGAGATGCGGAGCTGGCGCTGGAGCCCGGACTTCATGCCGGCGATTTTCCAGCCGACGACGTCCCAGCCCAGTTCTTCTTCCACCATTCGCGCGACGAGATAGGCCGTGTCGGCGTCCGGTGGCACGAGGCGCTCATCGAGGCCGCTTTGTTGCCGGCCCTCGCGGCGCAAATTGGCGAGGTGACGGGCGAGTTCGCGTTGCCGTGATGAATCCACGAGGCGTCTCCCATCTATCTTTTGGCTTGGGTGAGGGCGGCCGCGAGGACCGCCTCCAGCTCTTCTTGAACCTGATCGAGCGCATCGGCGCTGCGGCTTGCGCGACACATGGCGACGGTGCCCTCGATCGCGGCGACGACGAGTGTTGCAAGCCGCTCGGCGCGCTCCGGAGCCAGGCCTTCGCGCAGCAAGGCTGCGCGCATGATTTGCCGCCACTCGGTGAACACGCCGTCGGCGAGACCGAGCAGATGCTGCTGCGCCGCCTTATCGTCCTTGTCGGAGGCCTCTCCGACATAGCGGTCGACGGCGACCGCGAGCACCGGGCACCCCGCCTCGAAGCCGGTCGTCGCCAGCCGGCGGCGCCAGGACGCCACAAAAGCCCGCAAGCCGTCGATCACGCCGCGGTCGCTCATGGTCTTCTCCAGGGGAATGGAAACCTCTTTGCCGGCGAAGATCACGGCTTCGGCGACCAACTGGCGTTTGCCGTCCGGAAAGTGATGGCTGATCGAGCCGCGCGGCGTCGCCGTATGGCGAACGACGTCGCGCATGCTGGTGGCATTGACGCCGCGCCGGCTCATCAGGTCGGCGGCGCCGGCGATCATCTTGTCGCGGGTACTGGAGGTCATCGGAGATCCCGTGATTGGCGTTCCGATTTAGACTATGACGCTTGACATAAGCAAGCCACAATGGAATATGACGTGTGTCATAGTTCTTTGGAGAGCGTCGTTTGACCATCATCACCGTGACCGCGCCTGCGGGCCGGCTAAGCCCGACGCAGCGCCGCCGCCTCGCGGAAAGCCTGACCGACGCGGTGCTCGAGCCCGAGCTCGGCCAGCACGTGGCGGCTGCGCGAATGGGCTTCCAGGTCCATTTCCACGATCTGCCCGCCGATTGCATGGCGATCGGTGGCCGGCTCTTGTCCGATCAGGACAGCCAGCGCGACATCATCGCTGTCAGGATCGCGGTGATGAATGCGGCCTGGCCGGCCGAGGTGCGCGCCGAGGTGATCCGCAAAGTGCTCGCGCGGCTCGCGGAGGCCTGTGGGATGCCGATCCCGGCGCCGACCTGGTGGGTCAATTTCGAGATCATCGACGAGGGAAGCTGGGGCTCGCGGGGCGGCGTGCTCTCGATCCTGCAACTGCTCGAATCCGGCGTGTTCACGCCGGAGCGGATCAGGGCGATCCGAGCGGCGGTTCAGCCGCCGACCTGACGCGCCACCAACACCCACTGACCGGTCATGGAGAGAAACGTATGAGCGAGGGACGCATCCGCACCGAGGTGCAGGGTCACGTTCTCAAGATCATCATCGACAACGCCGCCAAGAAGAACGCGTTCACGCCGGCGATGATGGAGCAATTGTCCGATGCGCTGACCGAGCTGCACGACAACGAGGCTTACCGCGTCGGCGTCATCTGCGCCGAGGGCGGGGATTTCACCGCGGGTCTCGACATGCCGAAATTCTTCGGGCCTTCCGCAGAGAAGCGTGCCATCAGGGAAGGCAATGTCGATCCGTTCGGTCTTGCCAAGCGCTGTCGCAAGCCTGTCATCACCGCCGTGCAGGGCATTGTATACACCGTCGGCATCGAGTTGATGCTTGCTGGTGACATCGTGGTAGCCGCTGCGGATGCGCGCTTCTGCCAGATGGAATCCAAGCGTGGCATCGCGCCGCTTGGCGGTGCGCATTTCCGCTTCCTGTCGCGCGCCGGCTGGGGCGATGCGATGTACCATCTGTTTCTGTGCGACGAGTTCTCGGCCGAGCGCGCTCATGCGATCGGCCTCGTCCAGGAGGTCGTGCCGGCAGGCGACCAGATCGAGCGCGCAATGGCGCTCGCTGCCATCATCGCGCGCAATGCCCCGCTCGGCATCCAGGTCACCAAGGAAGCGGCGGCGAAATATGTCGAATCCGGCGAGGCGGCCGCGATCGCCTACATCCCGAATATTCGCGCCCGCGTGCTCGCAAGCGCCGATGCAAAGGAAGGCATTCAATCCTTCATCGAGCGCCGTGCCGCAGTCTTCCAAGGGCGTTGATCACAGGCTTGAGGCCTCCCGGTCCAGCTTCGACAGGATCTCCAGCGTCGCGGCATCGCGCTCGCCTGCGAAATAGCGGGCGAGGGCGGCGCCGAAAATGGGCTCATCGGACACCGCGCCGAACAGCGTCATCGACGAGCGGAATTTGGCGTCGTCCGGCGCGCCGAGGATCGCGTTGATGCTCCGCCCCTGGACGGCGAGCACGAGCCCGGTGCATTCGATCAGGCGGGCCCCGAGCACGGGATGGGCGAGATAGGCCTTGGCCTCGGCACGGGAGCCGATGGCGTAGCGCTGCGACATGGCGCTGGAGCCGAGGCCGGTGACTTGCGGGAAGACGAACCACATCCAGTGAGTCTGCTTCCGGCCCCGGGCCAGTTCGGCCTCGACGGCGCGAAAAACCGGGTCCTGGGCCCTGACGAAGCGCTCGAGATCGAAAGGATCGGTCATTGGATACCCCGGAGATGCCTTGTCGGGCCCTTGCCGGCCGCGATTATGCCTAACTTTTGGCTCCCAGTGTGGTAGCTGATATAGAGTCTCTGGGTGGGGGTTGGGCCCCCCGGGGAATCGATTTGGGGATCTGATGGTTTCCGACCGCGCTCGCGCCGAGAGGCTGTTGCCGCGCCGCCGTATGGGGCGGGCCGAGCGCGTTTTGCTGTCTCTGGCTGCCGTCGCGCTGGCGCTGGGCGCCGCCGCCTGGGTCGCGGACATCGGAGCTTCGAGCTTGAGCCATTCCAGCGCGCTGGTCTCCGCCGCCCTGCCGCCGGCCAATACCCCTTCCTTTGAGGACCGTTTCGCTTCGGCGTCCGGCAATCCGCCGGCCCGGGACCTCGGGCTGCGGACGGTGGAGCGCTCCGCCCTGAATGCGGTCCAGCTCAAGCTCCGCGACGCCAAGGCGATGCTGGCGCAGAAGCTTCAGGGCGGTGATTGGCGTTCGACCCTGACCGACGACGACCGTCACCTGACCGAGGAGGCCAGGGCCTCGCAGCATGCCGACGCCATCCCGATGCCGCGCTCGCGCCCGGTTCAGGCCGACCTATCGGCCCAGATCGCCTCCAGCCAGGCCTATGCCGACACCACCAATCCCAGGGCCGACAACCGCAACTTCTTCGAGAAGTTCAGCGACAAGATCCGGCTGGCGTCGCTGACGCCCGGCGACGGCCTGTTCGGCAAGGCTCCGGATCTCGCCGCCCTCGGCTACGATTCGCGGACCGCAGTCTATGACATCAAGGCCAAGGCGGTTTACCTGCCGAGCGGCGTCGCGCTGGAAGCCCATTCCGGCATGGGCGCGCTGATGGACGATCCCGATCATGTCGATCAGCGCATGGTCGGCGCGACCCCGCCCGCGATTTACGATCTGAAGCCGCGCGAGAAGCTGTTCCACGGCACCCGCGCGCTGCGCTTGACGCCGACCGAGGGCACCAGCGCGCTCGGCCGCGTCGGCCTTCTCACCCATGGCTACCTGCTCGGGCCGCGTGGCGATTCCAACGGCTGCGTCTCGATCAAGGAGCATGATCGTTTCCTCAAAGCCTACGACAAAGGCGAGTTCAACCGCCTGGTCGTGGTGCCGAGCCTGAGCGGGGCGACGACCGCCTCGCGGCGCGCGAGCACCGATTCCTGATATTCTTGCCTGCCAGGGCAGGGCTGCCGTTTCCCCTTCGTTAAGCCGTCATCGTCCAAAAGCAGCCCATGAGCGATCCATCAAGTTCCGAGACCCCGCTGCGCACGACGTTCAAGATCAAGCTGAACGGCGACACGCTGGCGATCGCGACTGTCGGCCAGGCCTATCAATTCCTCACCAATTTCAAGTCGGTCGAGTGGATGGAATTCCGCTCCCTGCACGAGGACGCCGTCGCGGCCCTGGAAGGCGCGGCCGGTAATGCGATGCTGGCGGTGCAGGCAACCAACGCCGTGCGCGCGCTGTTCGTCAGCGCGAAGCTGCTCTGAAGGCCTGCGGGCCTTGTCCGCACGGCTTGAACTCCGCTGCAGGAAC
The DNA here is from genome assembly GCF_024585125.1 of Bradyrhizobium sp. WBOS08. Classification (NCBI taxonomy): domain Bacteria; kingdom Pseudomonadati; phylum Pseudomonadota; class Alphaproteobacteria; order Hyphomicrobiales; family Nitrobacteraceae; genus Bradyrhizobium; species Bradyrhizobium sp. WBOS08. The sequence continues at coordinate 5,658,808 of NZ_CP028988.1, forward strand.
GGGCAAACGATCCGCGAAGATCGTTGCCGCAAGCCCGCATGTTGAACCTTACTTTCAGGAGAGCCATCATGAAACGCCGTACATTCCTTAGGGGCGGCGCGGTTGCCGGCGCGACTACGCTGGTTGCTGCACCTGCGATCGCGCAGAGCATGCCCGAGATCAAATGGCGCCTGACCTCGAGCTTCCCGAAGTCGCTCGATACCATCTACGGCACCGCGCAGACCTTCGCGAAATACATCGCGGAGGCCACCGACAACAAATTCCAGATTCAGACCTTTGGCGCCGGCGAGATCGTTCCGGGCCTGCAGGCGCTCGATGCCGTCAGCACCGGCTCGGTGGAGATGGCGCAGACCCCGCTCTATTTCTATATCGGCAAGGAGCCCGCTCTGGCCTATGCCACCGGTGCGCCATTCGGCATGAACCATCGCCATCAGGAATCGTGGTGGCACTTCGGCGGCGGCGCCGACCTCACCAATGAGGCGCTCAAGCCATTCAAGGCCCATGCGATCCTCTGCGGCAATTCCGGCACCCAGATGGGCGGCTGGTTCCGCAAGGAGATCAAGACCGTCGACGACCTCAAGGGCCTCAAATTCCGCATCGCCGGCATGGGCGGCCACGTGCTGGCAAAGCTCGGGGTGGTCCCGCAGCAGATCGCGGGCGGCGATATCTATCCGGCGCTGGAGAAGGGCACGATCGACGCGGTCGAGTTCGTCGGTCCCTATGACGACGAGAAGCTCGGCTTCTACAAGGTCGCCAAGTACTACTATTTCCCCGGCTGGTGGGAAGGCGGCGCCATGCTGCACATGATCGTCAACGACGAGAAGTGGAATTCGCTGCCCAAGCAATACCAGGCGATCGTCAACCAGGCGGGCTCGGCCGCCGGGGCGTGGATGGTCGAGAAATACGACAGCGTGAACCCGGGCGCGCTGAAGCGGCTGATCGCGAACGGCACCGAGCTGAAAGCGTTCCCGCAGCCGGTGCTGGAGGCCTGCTACAACGCGACCCAGGACCATCTGAACGAGCTCGCCGCCAAGAGCGACCTGTTCAAGCGCACCAAGGAGAGCCACGACGCGTATATGAAGGAGCTGCTGTTCTACACGCAGATCGCGGAAAACTTCTACGACAATTACCTGCTCAGCAAGATGCGCAACAAGAGCTGATGTGAGTGGGCGCGGTGTTCATGCCGCGCCCGGCTCTCGTAGGGTGGGCAAAGGCGCTCTTGCGCCGTGCCCACGTTCTTTCACTTCATGGGCAATGGTGGGCACGCTTCGCTTTGCCCACCCTGTACCCTTGAGAGGTTCGAGACGGCCTTTTGGAGTAGACTGGCCGTGCGGGCCGATCCGCCGGGAGCAGCCTTGCCCACCTGTGCCTTGAGCACCGACGTAGGAACCGCGCCCCCAGATGCTGTCCAGGATGCCGAAGGCACCGGCAACGCCGGCGCAACGCGTCCTGGACTGCATCGAGCACGGCGCTACCATATCGCTCAAGGGCGATCTCCCCTTGACCACGGGTAGGAGGTCCTACGGGACTCATCCTGTGGCGAACTACGCCGCGCCCAATCCCAGTTTCGCGTAGATCCTTCGCGCATACGCCCCGAAAGCATCGGTGGTCTTCAGCGGCAGGTCGCGCGGGAAGGGCAGGTCGATTGGAAAATAATCGGCCATCTTCGCAGGACCCGCGGTCAGCACCGCGCAATGCGAGGACAGGAAAACGGCCTCCTGGATCGAATGCGTGACGAAGATGATGGTCTTGCCGCTCTCGCGCCAGATCCGCAGCATCTCCAGGTTCATCTGCTCGCGCGTCAGCGCATCCAGCGCGCCGAACGGCTCGTCCATCAGGATCAGCTTGGGATCGTGAATGAAGGCGCGCGCGATGGCGGTGCGCTGCTGCATGCCGCCGGACAGCTGCTGCGGATACTTTTGCTCGTAGCCGGCGAGCCCGACCAGGTTGAGCAGGTCGCGCGCCCGCTCGCGCGCGGCCTTCATCGGCAGCCCGACGATCTCGGCCGGCAACAGCACGTTGTCCAGGATCGTCCGCCATTTCAGCAGCAGCGCCTGCTGGAACACCATGCCGATGTCACGGGTCGGATCGAACGGGCTGTCGGCATTGCCGATCCTCACCGTGCCGCCGTCGGCGCCGTGCAGGCCGGCCAGGATCTTCATCACCGTGGTCTTGCCGCAGCCGGACGGGCCGACCAGCGAGACGAGCTCGCCTTCCTGCACGTCCATGGTGACGTCGGACACCGCCAGGAATTCGGCGCCGCCGCTGCGATAGACCTTGCGGACGCCCTGCAGGCTGATGAAGGGGGCTGGGCTCATGCCAGCCATTTGTTCAGGTTCGCGGCGACGAAGGCATCGTCGCTGAGGTCGGCGTGCTCACGCGTGACGCGGTCGATCTCCTCCTTCTGGCCGAGGCTGAGGCCCTCGTTCGGATCGAGGCACCACAGGCCTCGCATCAGGCCCTGGCGGCGCAGGACCTCGTGGCAGCCTGCGATGCAGCCGTGAAAATTGTTGGCGACATCGAAGAAGGCGCTGTTGCAGTCGGTGACCCGGGCATCGAGTGCGAGAAGATCCGCCGGCACGCTGTCCTTGTGCCGTGCCGCCCTGCAGCGCTCGAACTGCTTGATCGCGCTCGCGGTCCATACCGACCAGTGGCCGAGCAGGCCGCCCCTGAAGTAGGTGCGGGTGGTGACGCCGTTGTCGCGCAGGTCGAAGGGCAAGGTGAGATCGAGCAGGATGTGATCGTCGTTGCCGGTGTAGAGCGCGACGCGGTCGAGCGCGCCTGCCGCCGCAACACCGCGCAGCACATCGAGCGTCCGGTAGCGGTTGAACGGCGCGATCTTGATCGCGATGACGTTGTCGATCGAGGCGAAGCGCTGCCAGAACCGGCTCGACAGGACGACGCCGCCCACGGCCGGCTGGAGATAGAAGCCGACCAGCGGGATTTCGGCCGCGACCGCCGTGCAATGCGCGATGATCTCGTCCTCGGAGGCGCTCTTCATCGCGGCGAGGCTGAGCAGGCCGGCGTGATAGCCGATGTCGCGCGCGGTGCGGGCTTCGGTGACCGCCTGCGTTGTCGGACCGGCGAGGCCCGCAACCATCGCCAGCGGACGCCTGGTCCAGTTCGCCGCGGTCTCGGCGGCGAGCTCGAGCACGGGGCGGTAGAGGCCGACATCGCGGATCGCGAACTGCGTGGTGTGCACGCCGACTGCAAGGCCGCCCGAGCCTGCGTCGATGTAATAGCGTGTCAGCGCCCGCTGATGCTTTTTGTCGAGCTGACGTTCGGCGGTGAGCGCGAGGGGGTGCGCCGGCAGCACCGTGCCCTCATTGATCAGCCTGCGGACGTCGCTGTTGATCTGGCTGTGGTGCATGATGTCCTATCCGAATTCGGGGCCGGCGACGGCGAATGGGGTTTCCTCACCGGTGACGGTGGCGGGGCCGAACCGCATGCGCTGGAACGGGCGCTCGACGGTCCAGCCGGAGGCGGTCAGGCCTTCGAGGAACACGGCTTGCGAGGCGACGGCGTCGAGCAGGAGCGGGCTGGTCTCCGAGCGCACGATGGCGTCAACCAAATCCAGGGCTGCCGCGACATTGTCAGCCAACAACGGGCCGATATGGCGGGCGGTGCGGCCGTCGCGTACCAGCGCGATGGCGCGTTCCGTGCCGACGATGCGCGAGCCGGGACGCTGGGCGAAGGCGGAGAGGAGCGCGGTCCGGTCAAAGCCGCTCGCGCGCCGATCCCGCATCGCAAGCGCATCGAGCGTCGCTAACGACAATGGCGGCGCTTCCGCTCGCGCAGGCCGCGCCAGCTTCAACCTGCGCAATTGCAGCGTCGGCGTGAACCCAAGCGGGCCGTAGACGGCAGCGCCGTCGGGCGTAGCGTCGAGCCAACACGTCAGGCCGTTCTTCCGTGCAGTGTCCAGGCACGCATCGACGAGGCGTGTTGCAAGGCCGCGGCGGCGATGCGTTGCCGACACCAAGACCATGCTGATCCAGGCGTTGTCGCCGGAATAGGGCAGCAGGGCGGCGGTCGCGACCAGCCGCGCGCCGTCACGGATGCCGAACACGATGCCGTCGCGCAGGAAGATGCGCCAATCCTCTTCGGTCTGATTCCAGTGCGCCTCGGTCGAGAGCGCCAACCCCGCGATCGCGTCCTGCACGCCGAGCTTGAGGACAGGCGGGGCTTCAGTAGCGTCCATCGCGCACCTCGTATTTGGTGGGCTTGCCGAGGCTCGGCATGGCGCGCGCGACCCAGTCGGCGGTCCAGGCGATCAGCTGCTCGGTATCAACCACCGGCAGGCCGAACAGCTCGACCGCTCTTGACGTATCGGTCAGCCAGGCCGTCGGCTCTTCCTTGCCCGTCAGCACCGGCGTGCGGCCGAACCTTGCGCCGAACTTTTGGGCGAGATCGCGTACCGCCAGGATCTCGTGGCCGCTGACATTGATCGGCGAGGTCGGCGTCGTGCAATGGGCGAGACAGCGCAGCGCCTGCGCGGATGCATCGCCCTGCCAGATGAAGTTGACATGGCCCAGGCTGACGTCGATCGCCGCGCCGTTGAGCACCTTCGTCGCGATGTCGTGCAGCACGCCGTAGCGCATGTCGATCGCGTAATTGAGACGGAACAGCCGCCCCGGCGTTCCAAGCTTGCGCGAGAAGTATTCGAACATGCGCTCGCGGCCTACGCAGGACTGCGCGTATTCGCCGGGTGGATTCGGCGCCATGTCCTCGGTCGAGCCCTTGCCGTCGACCGGGACGAAGGGATAGATGCAACCGGTCGAGAACGCCACGATGCGCGAGGACGGGAAGGCCTGTGCCACCAAGGCGGGCACGTGCGCATTCATCGCCCAGGTCAGTGACAGGTCGCCCTCGGCGCCGAACTTGCGGCCGGCCATGAAGACGATGTTCGGTGCCTTCGGCAGCGCCGCAATCGCCGTCTCGTCCATCAGGTCGCAATTGATCGTCTCGACCCCGCGCGCGTGCAGCCAGTCCTTCACGCCGGCGTCGCTGAAGCGGGCGACGCCGATGACGCGGCGATCCGGCACCGCGGCTTTCGCAAGGCCCGCCAGCGTCGGGCCCATCTTGCCGGCGACGCCGAGGATCATGATGTCGCCGTCGACCTTGGCAAGGTCGTCGATCAGTGCCTGCGTCGGCCGGCACAAGAGGTCGTCGAGGGCTGCGATATCGGGGATGGTCTTCGGCAGCGTCTGGCGGGTGAGCAGCATGGATTGGGTCCTCAGGTCTGCCGTTGTCAGGTCTGTCTTGCGTCGCCGACCACGAACATGCGTTCGAGGGCCAGCACCAGGCCGTAGAGCGCGACGCCCAGCAGCGTCAGCAGTACGACCGCCATCACCATCGCGGGCGTGTCGAGCGAGGACTGTACCTGGATCATGAGGTAACCGAGCCCGCGCTCGGAGGCGATGAACTCGCCGACGATGGCGCCGGCGACCGCCAGGATGGCGCCGACTTTCATGCCGGAGAAGATGTAAGGCAGCGAGCCCGGCAGCTGGATCTTGCGAAACAGGGTCCAGCGCGAGCCGCGCAGCGATTTGACGAGATCGAGCAGATCCGGCTCGACCTCGCGCAGGCCGCGCGCGGTGGTGAGCAGGATCGGGAAGAAGCAGATGCTGAAGGCAATCAGGATGTTCGGCACGATGCCGTAGGAGAACCAGACGATGAAGAGCGGGCCGAGCGCGACCTTCGGGATCATGTTCAGCGTCACGAACAGCGGCAGCAGCACGAGGCTCAGCAGCGGCGCCCAGCTGAAGATCACGGCGAGCGCGACGCCGACGACGGCGCCGAGCGCGAAGCCGCCGAGGATCTCGACCGCCGTCACCAGTGTGTTGGCGCCCCAGGCATAGCCTGCGGTGCCCAGCGTCTGGATCGTTGCCAGCGGGGAGGGCAGGATGAATTTAGGGACCTGGAAGGCGTCGACCGCGACCTGCCAGAGCACGAGCACGGCGAGATGCACGATCAGGATGATCGCGAAGCTGCGCGGGATGCGGGCCCTGTCTCCTGCCACCGATGGCTCCCTGTTGCCGCGGCAACGCGGCCGCAGGTCGCGAGCCTAGCCGCGTTCGGGGAAAGTTTCAACCAGTTGGTTGATTATGGCCGGAGCGACTGCAGCACGAGGTCGGCGACGTGGCGGCGGCGGGCGCGGCGCTGGGCGCGGCTCGACAGGTCCTTGCCGAAGATCGCCGACAGCGTCGGCGTGTTGGAAAAGAAGAAATAAGACAGGCCCGCAATGGAGATATAGAGCTGGACCGGATCGATCCCCTTGCGGAACACGCCCGCGCGCACCCCTTCGTTGAGGATGTGCGAAACGCTCTTTACAAGCGGGGAATGCATCGCTTCCAGCCGCGTCGAGCCGCGGACGTGGCGGGCGCCGCCGCGGTTCTCGTCGTTCAAGAGCACGATGAAATCGGGGTTTGCCGCCAGATGGTCGAACGAAGCCTCGATCAGCTTGCGGATCGCCTTTTCCGGCGGCAGGCCTTCGAGGTTGAGCTTGCGCTCCTGCTCGCGGATGTCCTCATAGACCCATTCCAGCACGGCGAGGTAGAGCGCGTCCTTGTCGCCGAAATAATGGTAGACGAGCTGCTTGTTGACGCCTGCGCGCATCGCGATCTCGTCGACGCGCGCGCCTGCAAAGCCGTGCCGGGCGAATTCCAGGCGCGCCGCGGTCAGCAGCTTGTTGCGGGTGGCGACGGGATCGCGGCGCTGCGGCGCGGTGTCGCCAGATCGTTTTGCGGACATTTTCAACCAAACAGTTGACAAGTGGAGGGCGGGCTTGTTGCATTGGTATCCTCACAAGAGGAGAGCGACAAGCCGGGTCGCTGGCATGAGGAGAGATGCGATGAAGCGTTTGCAGGCGACTGTTGTGGCCCTGATGCTCGGCTTGCCGGCGGTGCCGGCGAGCGCGGGCGAGGCGGTGAACCTGATCCTCAACTGGACGCCGACGGCCGATCACTCGCCGTATTATTACGCCAAGGCGCAGGGCTGGTACGAGAAGGCCGGCATCGACCTCACGATCGAGACCGGCAAGGGCTCCGGCGTCTCCGCCGCCAAGGTCGGCTCCGGCGGCTCGCCGTTCGGCGTCGCCGATCTCGCCACCATGCTGGTGGCCAAGAGCAAGGGCGCCGACACCGTCGCGGTGATGAGCGTCTACGCCAACACCGGGCAGACCTTCTACTGGCTGAAGAGCTACGGCGTGAACGGGGTGAAGGATTTCGCCGGCCACAAGATCGGCAATCCGCCCGGCGATGCCTCGCGCGTGATGTGGCCTGCCTTCGCCAAGGCCGCAGGGCTTGCCCCCGACTCGGTCGGCTTCGTCAATGTCGGGCCGACGGCGAAGATCGCGGCGCTGAAGAGCCACACCGTCGATATCATCAGCGACTTCTACAACGAGCACGATCTGAAGGTGATCGAGTTCGGGCCCGACCTCGGCTACGTCAATTGGAAGGACATCGGACTCAATCCCTACGGCAATTCGCTGATCGTCAATGGCGCGTACCTGCAGAAGAATCCGAAGGTCGTGGAAGACTTCGTGCGCGTCACGCAGAAGGCCTTTGCGGCCTGCGTCGCCGACGTCACGCCGTGCCTGAAGGCGCTGCTCGACCAGGTCTCCGGGCTCGATAAGGCGAACCAGGAACGCCAGTGGGAGCGCATCAAATTCCTGATGACGGACGAGTTCACGACGACAAAGGGTCTCGGCTGGATCGACGGCGAACGGATGAAGAAGGATTACGAACTGGTCCAGACCTACCTCGGCATGGAGAAGCCGTTCGATGTCACGACCGCGTTCACCACCAAGATGCTGGACCCCGCGATCAAGATGGACGCGAGCAAGGTGAAGAAGTAGCGGCCTCTCTCCTCGTCATTGCGAGCGCAGCGAAGCAATCCAGACTGCTTCTGCGGAGGCAGTCTGGATTGCTTCGTCGCAAGAGCTCCTCGCAATGACGCTGTGAGAGGGATGGGCCTTGCTCACTGGTGCCCCAGACGCAGCGCAGCGTCCCTTCGACGGTACGCTGCAGAGCCGGGGCCCACGCGCCGAGAACATGACCTGGTGGCACGAGAGCGACGCGAACCGGCCCATGCCACGTAATCCCACGGAGAATTAACCGGCCGTTAACCATATCCGCCGCATCGTTAACCATTCAATAACAGGGAACGAGTCGGCCGCTATGGAGGCTGCAGTCAAACCTCAACGCCAAATGGTGCGCCTGCGCGGGCGCTCCTACGTGGCCTTCGTGTTTACGCCGACGGTTCCGGTGCAGGACTGGCTGCACGAGATCGACGCCACCATTGCGCGCTCGCCGGGCTTCTTTGCCGGCCGGCCCGTGGTGATCGATTTGTCCTCGGTCGATCTCAGCCAGTCCGGCATTGGCCATCTGCTCACCAGCCTGCAGGACCGCAATATCCGCGTGCTGGGCATCGAGGGCGTGGAGGAGGCGAAGCTCACGCCCATGATGCCGCCGTTGCTGTCGGGCGGGCGCAGCTGCGTGGTCGAGCCGACCGCGCCCAAGAAGCCCGAGGCGAAGTCCGAGACCAAGTCATCCTCGCTGCTGCTCGAAAACCCGGTGCGCTCGGGCCAGACCGTGATCTTCCCGGACGGCGACATCACCATCCTGGGCTCGGTCGGCTCTGGCGCGGAGGTCGTCGCCGGCGGCTCGATCCACGTCTATGGCGCCCTGCGCGGCCGTGCCATGGCGGGCGTCAACGGGCACACCAGCGCGCGCATCTATTGCCAGAAGATCGAAGCCGAACTGCTTGCGATCGATGGGTTTTATCAGACCGCCGACGATATCGACGCCGCGCTTCGCGGTCGGCCGGCCCAGGCCTTCCTGCAGGGCAACATTATGCGAATTACCGCGCTGAACTGACCAGAAGGAGACAATTGAGATGGCCAAGGTACTGGTCGTGACATCAGGCAAGGGCGGGGTCGGCAAGACCACGACCACCGCCGCGCTGGGGGCCGCGCTGGCGCAGCGCGGCGACAAGGTCGTCGTCGTCGACTTCGACGTCGGCCTGCGCAACCTCGACCTCGTGATGGGGGCCGAGCGACGCGTCGTGTTCGACCTCATCAACGTGGTGCAGGGCGTGGCGAAGCTGCCGCAGGCACTGATCCGCGACAAGCGGCTGGAGAACCTCTGGCTGCTGCCGGCTTCCCAGACCCGCGACAAGGACGCGCTGACGGAAGAGGGCGTCGGCAAGGTCATCGCCGATCTGCGCGAGCGCTTCGACTGGGTGATCTGCGACAGCCCGGCCGGCATCGAGCGCGGCGCCTCCATGGCCATGCGCTTCGCCGACGAGGCCGTGATCGTCACCAATCCGGAAGTGTCCTCGGTGCGCGATTCCGACCGCATCATCGGCATGCTCGATTCCAAGACCGTGCGGGCCGAGAAGGGCGAGCGGGTCGAGAAGCACATCCTCATCACCCGCTACGATCCCTCCCGCGCCGCGCGCGGCGAGATGCTGACGATCGACGACATCCTCGAGATCCTGGCAACGCCCTTGCTCGGCATCATCCCCGAGAGCCAGGACGTGCTGCGTGCCTCCAATGTCGGTACGCCGGTCACGCTGTCGAATGCCGACGGCGCTCCGGCGCGGGCCTATATCGACGCGGCACGCCGGCTGTGCGGCGACACCGTGCCGATGCAGGTGCCGACCGAGCGCAAGGGCTTCATGGATCGCCTGCTGCGACGGAGGGCGGCATGAGCATGGGTCTGCTTCGGCTTCTCCGCGGCAACAAGGCCTCTGCACCGGTCGCGCGCGAACGGCTGCAGATCTTGCTTGCCCATGAACGCGGAATGCGCGGCCAGCCTGATTTGCTCGGCGTGCTGCGCGAGGAAATCCTTGCCGTCGTCTCCAAACACGTGACGCTGGATCCGACCAAGGTCATCGTCCGGCTCGAACGCGGCGACGAGGTCTCGACCCTGGAGGTCGATATCGAGGTGCCCAACGATTTCGAGCGCAAGAAAGCCGCGGTCGCGTAGGGATCGCGGCCGACGACGAGCCAGTTTGGGGTGGCTGAGAAGGCGGTCCGCTGGGCATAGCGGGCCGCCTTTGTCGTTCGCGTCACTCCGGCTCCCGGCCAGCCAATGTGATCGATGGCGGGCGGAACGGGACCTGCGGCGGAGTCGTTACCGAAAACCAGGGAGAGCCGAGTCAGGGCCCCGCGGTTTCGTCAGACGGAGAGCGCAAATGATGTCCGAGGTCCAGGTCCATACCGTTGCGCGGCAGATGCTCGAGCAGCACGGTTTTGCTGCGATCGCGAAGGCGGCCGAGCAGGCCCAGGCCTGCGAGAGCCGCGGCGAGGGCGACGAGGCCAGGGAATGGCGTCACATCGCCGACGCCATGAAGATCATGCGTGGGCCCCACCAGGGCTGACCGCCGCAGCACGAACTGCGTCAACGGCCGTCGCGTTCGGTTCCGTGCGATTGGGATCGGCCGGTTTGCGACGGGTTGCGGTCTCCTGCCTCCTTGCAAGGCAGCGGCTCCCAGGTCCCGTCAGGCGCCTGCTGATACGCGCTGCACCCGGAAGAGGGCGAATTGCCCTCGGCTTTCTGGCTGTCTGAGTTCTTCGCCAGCACAGGGCCGGTCAGCACCGTGGCGGCCGCGAGCGTGCCGGCGAAAACGACATGGATCATCCGCATGAGAGGTTCCTGTTCGAATTCGAAGAGGCCCCGCATGCTTGCCAGAATTGTGACAATTGTTGGCCGGCGGACAATCTCTCGGCCGCGTGCTTAACGCGCCCTTGTCAACCGCCCGTTTTAGCCGCCCTTGGCGCGGATCAGGCCGGCGAGGTTGGTCTTCTGCACCTCGCACCAGCTCGGCATGCCGAGGCGCCGCTGGTTGAGATCTGTCGCCTGGGTCGCCACCGCGACCTCGGCCATCAGATCGTCATCCTGCTTCTCGCCCATCTTGCCGCCGGTGTGCATCCAGGCAATCGCCTTGCGCACCTTCTCGGTGGTGCCCTCGGGCAGGTGCATCTGTTCCGCCCTCTGCACGAGGTCCTGGTAGACGACGTCCGTGCCCGGGCATTGAACCTTGGCGGCGAAGGCCTGCAGCATCAGGGTCACATAGGTCGAGCGTGTGTGGTCCTTAGCCTGGTCCTTAGCCTGGTCCTGGGCCTGGGCGGGAGCTGCGCTCAGCAACAGGGCAGCGATCAGCAAACCGTAGCGCATCCTGGTCTTTCCTCCGATTTTTGGGGAGGCTAGCGTCCGGCGCGCGGCTCCGCAATGGTGCCGAGGCGGATTTGTCGCAACCTGCTGGAGTCCGCTATCGTGGCTGGCAACGCCTTGGAGAGCGACATGAGCCTGTTCAGCGCACCGTTCGATCCCACCCACGATACGGCGCTCGTGACCGGCGCGGGCAACGGCATCGGCCGCGCCATCGCGCAGGCTCTGGTCGGCGAGGGCGTGCGGACCGTGTTCGCCGACGTCGATGCCGGGCGGGTGAGCGCCGCGATCGGCGCCAGCCCGCGGCCCGAGCTCGCCGTGCCCTGGGTCGGCGATCTCGCCGAGCCGGCCGCATGCGAGGCGTTGCTCGATGCGGCGACGACGGCATTGGGCGAGATCACGCATTTCGTCCACAGCGCGTCGCCGCCGCGGCGCGAGGCCGATCATGCGCTCGCGGTCGATCGCAGGACCTGGCAGCAGATGCACGCCGTCAATCTCGATGCCGGCTTTCACCTGGGGCGCGAACTCGCCAAGCGCCTGATCGCGGCGAAGCGGCCGGGCTCGTTCCTGTTTCTCACCTCGCTGCATGCCGGCACGCCGCGCAACCTGCCGCATTACTCCACAGCGAAGGCAGGGTTGGCGATGCTGGTGAAGGAGTTGGCCAGGACGTTCGGCCGCTACGGCATCCGCGTCAATGCGCTGGTGCCTGGTGCGATCGCGGCCGGCGGGTTCGTTGCGGATCCCGCGCTGGCGCGGCACATTCCGCTCGGGCGTCTCGGCGAGGCCGACGACCTCGCACCGATGGCGCTCACGGTGCTGTCGAACAAGCTGTCCGGTTACGTCACCGGCGCGGCCTTCGTGGTCGACGGCGGCTTGGCTCTGACGAACTGGTTCGAGCCACCGGCGCTCGACGCCTAAGTCAGCGGCGCCAGGCCGGCACCGGATCGAGCGGCGTACGATAGAGCTCGTTGTGATCGCGATCGGTGACGCGCACCGCGCATCCCTTCTGCTGCAGCTCCGGCTTCACCTGGGACAGCTCGCATGCGAGTTGATCGGCGCGATCGGAGGCGACCTCGATGTCCTCGAGAATGATTCCGCCCTGGTTCCTGAACTCTTCACCAACCACGAGATCGAAGGAGTAGTAAGGCATCCGAATTCCCCGATGTGACGACCCGGCTTTAAAAACAAATCTTCAATGGAAATCTCGACACGTCCGGATGGTAGCACTGAGTCGATATCTATCGAATGAACGGGCCGCGCAATCTCTGTGCTTATGGCGCAGAAATGATGTGCAGCCTGCGGGGCCGTTAAGAGTTTATTAAATACGTGGCGCAATCATAAGGCATGGAATTGCAGCAGAACCGGGCTCCGGGAACCGGCAGCTGCAAGAGAAGGCCGCCGGCATAGATCCCGACGGCCTTTTCTCTTGAGCGTGAAATATTGCTTCCCCGTAATTGCCCGGACTCAACGCATCACACCGACTCGGACAGCGTGTACGCCGCTGTCGCGCTAATCTAAAGCGCGATGCGATTAGGATGAATCGTCATCGCGCTTTCGATTGTTGTTTAAGCATGATCTTTTCGGAAAACCGCTGCGCACTTTTCCGGATCATGCTTTAGCGCAACGGCATTGGCGGACGCACGATCGGGCCGTCGTCATCGGCAACGGCTTGCGTTGTAGTCACGGGTGGCGGCGGGACCGCGGCAGCTTGCGACGGCGGCGGCGGTGCGAGCGGCTGGGGCGAATGAGCCGGCATGTAAGTTTGCGACACGGCCGGCTTCGGTTTGCGAACCGGCGGCGCCGGAGGTTTCGGCGGCAGCGCGGCTGCGCGTGTGCGCGGATCGACCGGCTTGGCCTCGGCCACCGGTTTCGGTGCGGGCGGCTTCGCCATCTCCCGCGCCATCTGCTCCTGTCCAGCCTTCAGTTCGGCGATGTTGGCCTTGAGCTGCTCGATCTGCTGCGCCATCGCGGCGAGGTCGCGCGTCATCGATTGCACCGACTGTGCTGAATCGGAAGCGGTTGCCGCAGGCGAGGCTGTTGCAACCTGCGCCAAGGGCGGCGTGGCCGATTGATCAATGGCTTGATCGGTCGGCGTTTGCGCTGCGGGCGGCGCATCTTGCTGCGCGGGCGCCGCGGCTTGCGCGGGGGCGACTGACGCGGTCTGCGATGCCGAGGGCAACAGCGACGTCAGCGACGCCAAAGCAGGCGTCCATTCGGCGAGCATCTGCTTGGCCGTATCGCCATGCCTCTCCCAGGCGATGGTGGCGGCAGCGCTTCCTCCGGCAAACAGAACCGTGACGAACGCACCGCGCAGCCACTTGCGCATTGCCGATCGCTTCGGCCGGACGTGATCGTCGCTCGCTGCGACGCGCACCGCCGTGTCGACCGAGGGCGGCGGCGCCGCCGGCGGCTCCGAGACCGGAGCGAATCGAGGCTCCAGTGAGCGCTTGGGCTCGAGAGAGATCTTGGGCGGTGGCGCGAATTTCGGTTCCGGACGGGTCGTGACGTCAGGCGCCAACGCCGGTGCAACACTGACGGGACGCGAAGCCAGCACGATGTCGGGCGAAATCTGAATCGCGTCGTGCGGATCGTTGTCCTTCACCGTGTCCTTCACGATCTCATCGACGATTTGCTTGGGGTTCAGCGTCGCGAGCATCGCAGCTCCTTTGAGGCCCAGGCGTTGAGGCCCGGTGTTACGTCCTGGTCGCTCGCATTGGCGCGAGCCGATCTATCGAGGGGAGCTCATACAAATCCGATGAGCCCCGGCGCATGACGCACGAGTCCAGCCGGGTTTGACCAAAGCAAGGCGAGGGGATGGAGATGATGCGACGCTCTTCCGCCGTTTGTGGTGATGGAACCAGATTTCTCGAACACGTGCACGTGTTCCTCGTTGCCTTGTTTTCAGCACGATTTTGGCAACATCTGGTGGCGCTGGGGGTGCTATCCGCTAGAGGGGCCGGCGGTGCCAAGATCTTTAATCGCTTTATTCGCTATTGCCTTGCTGCCGCTGGGCGGCTGCATGCAGACCACGCTTTCACCTTCGAACGATGCGAGCATGACGCCGCGCGACCGGCAGCTGCTCGCGCATACGCCTTACACGAAGGCGAATGTGCCCGAGCAATATCTCCGTCACATCGTCGATTATCACCGCAAGGAGCAGCCCGGCACCATCCTCGTCGATACCGACGCCCGCTACCTCTATTTCGTGCTGCCTGACGGCAAGGCGATCCGTTACGGCGTTGCGGTAGGCGAGGAAGCCATGGCGTTCTCCGGGGTCGCGCGGGTCGGCCGGCTGGCCGAATGGCCGGACTGGGTTCCGACGGCAGATATCCAGGCGCGGCTCGGGCCGTATCCGGCACGGGTTCCCGGCGGTCCCGCCAATCCGCTGGGCGCGCGCGGCATCTATCTCTATGCCGGCAACAAGGACACGCTCTATCGCATCCACGGCACCAACCAGCCCGAATATATCGGCCAGGCGATCTCTTCCGGCTGCATCCGGATGCGCAACGAGGACGTGATCGACTTGTACGACCGGGTAAAGCTCAATTCGATGGTCGTGGTGCTGCCGCCCGGACAGAGCGCGCGGGCCGCGACGGGCGGAAGCTGGCAGAGCTTACGCGCGCTCTGACGTCAGATGCTTGGGCTGATCCTGCCCTAGTCGGCAGGCCGCGCGATTCGCCATTGCAGTGTCGTGGCGTTGCCCTTGGCGTCGCCGGGCGCCTTGTCGGCGGGCGAGGTGTAGAGCGGACGATAGCGGTACGCCCACATCCTGCTGCCGTCGTCGCGGCTGATCACGGTGAAGTCGCCGACCGCCTTGGCGTCGGCTGTTGCGGGCAGCGGCACCCAGCTCTCGGTGCACTTGCCGTTGCAGTTCGACGTCTTTCCGGTGGTGTCGCGCTCATAGGTATAGAGCGTCATGCCATTGAGATCGACGAGCTTGGGACCCTGCTTGGTCAGGATGACCTTGGCAGGAGCCACCGGCGCCTCGACCTTCGGCGGAGGAGGGTCACCGCCGCCATGGCCGCCCGCCACCGCATGACTGACCGTGAGCGTCATGGCTGCGGCCACAACGAGGAACCTGAACATTCCGAACTCCGTCCCGCAAAGTTAATCGCGCGTTAAGCGCCCAATGCGGCCGACGTTAGCAGCTGAAAGTTAGTTCCTGGTTTCGTGCGCTGCGACAATTGCGGCACGTGCGGCATCAGACCGCCGCATCGCGCAGCGGAGCGCGGCTCAGATCGTTGCCGGCGGCAATCGCCTTGCGCAGCAGTCGCATCAAGTCCTCGGCCTCTTTTGCGCTGAGGCCGCGCAGCATGATGCGTTGGGCCGATTCGACCGCCGGCGTGATCTTGCGGAGCGTGCGCCGGCCTTCGTCGGTGATCACGAGCTCGCGGGCGCGGCGGTCGCGGCTGGAGGCGCGGCGCTCGGCGAGGCCCTTCTGCACGAGGCGGTCGATCACGCCGGTGATGGTGGTGCGGTCGTAGGCGATGAGGCCCGCGAGCGTCACCTGGTCGAGCCCCGGATTGGCCTTGATCGTCGCAAGCGCGGCGTATTGCACCGGCGTCAGGTCGAAGCCGGCATCCTCGACCTCGGCCAGGAACACCGCGACCGCGATCTGCTGGAACCGGCGCGCCAGATGCCCGGGCATGTCGTTGTTGTCTTTCACCGAATTGTTCTCCTGGGACGAGGCGCCGCGGCTCGTTGACAAGTATACTGATAGTCAGCATACTAAGCAATATCAAACAGAGCGTTGCCGGGGAGAGGTGCTCATGCAATTCCATCTCAATGGATTTCAGCCGGGCGATCCCGAGATTGCCGATCCCGCCGACCGCCTTCAGGCTTCCGGCGCAGCGGGCGCGGTGCCTGACGAGGTCGATGTCCTCATCGTCGGCTGCGGGCCGGCCGGCCTCACGCTCGCGGCGCAACTCGCGCAATTCCCTGATATCAAGACCTGCATCGTCGAGCAGAAGCCCGATCGTCTGCTGGTCGGGCAGGCCGACGGCATCGCCTGCCGCACCATGGAGATGTTTCATGCCTACGGCTTCAGCGAGCGCGTGCTGAAGGAGGCGTATTGGGTCAACGAGACGACGTTCTGGAAGCCGGACGAGCGCAGGCCCGACACCATCATCCGCAGCGGCCGGGTGCAGGACGTCGAGGACGGCCTGTCTGAATTCCCGCACGTCATCCTCAACCAGGCACGCATCCATGACGGCTTTCTCGACGTCATGCGCAAATCGCCGGCCAAGCTCGAACCCCATTACAGCCGCCGTCTTCTCGACCTTCAGGTCGATCCGGTCGCAGGTCCCGGCGATCATGCCGTGACGGTGCATCTCGAACGCGTCGATGCGGCGAACGAGGGCAAGGTCGAGACCGTCAAGGCGCGCTATGTCGTCGGCTGCGACGGCGCGCGCAGCACGGTGCGCAAGTCGATCGGACGCGAGCTGCACGGCGATTCCGCCAACCACGCCTGGGGTGTGATGGACGTGCTGGCCGTGACGGATTTTCCGGACATCCGCTTCAAGTCGTTGATCCAGTCGGCCAAGGACGGCAGCCTGCTGATCATTCCGCGCGAAGGCGGCTACATGGTCCGCATCTATGTCGAGCTCGCCAAGCTCGAGGTCGGCGAGCGCGTCGCGAGCCGCAACATCACCGCCGATGACGTGATCGCCAAGGCGCAGCGGATCCTGAAGCCGCATACGCTGGAGGTGAAGGAGATCGCCTGGTGGTCGGTCTACGAGATCGGCCAGCGCCTGACCGACAAGTTCGACGACGTGCCGGACGTGGAGACCGCAACGCGCCTGCCGCGCATCTTCATCGCCGGCGATGCATGCCACACCCACAGCCCGAAGGCGGGGCAGGGCATGAACGTCTCGATGCAGGACGCCTTCAATCTGGGCTGGAAGCTCGCTGCCGTCATGCGCAAGCGATGCGCCCCACTGCTGCTGCATTCCTATTCGGCCGAGCGCCAGGCGGTCGCCAAAGAGCTGATCGATTTCGACCGTGAGTGGGCGGGCATTCTTGCCTCCGCCGCCAAGGCTGGCGGCGCTGATGCCGCCAGGACCCAGGACTATTTCGTCCGGCACGGCCGCTACACCGCGGGCACGGCGACGCATTACAGGCCGTCGCTCCTCACCGGCGCGGCGTCGCATCAGCACCTCGCGCAAGGCCTCGTCATCGGCAAGCGCTTCCATTCCGCCCCGGTGATCCGTCTGGCTGACGCCAAGCCGGTGCATCTCGGTCATGCCGGGCAGGCCGACGGTCGTTTCCGGATCTATGCCTTCTCTCCCGCGGAAGATCCTGCCGCCGCAGGCTCGGCCGTTCGCGCGCTTTGCAATTTCCTGACCGAGGCGCGGGAGTCGCCGGTGAGGCGCTATACGCCTGGCGGCGCCGACGTCGACAGCGTGATCGATCTGCGCGCGGTGTTCCAGCAGAACCATCGTGAGCTCGCCGTCGAGGCAATGCCGCCGCTGCTGCTCCCGCGTAAAGGCCGTTACGGCTTGCGCGACTATGAGAAGATGTTCTGCCCGGACCTCAAGAGCGGTCATGACGTCTTCGCCATGCGCGGCATCGATCGGAAAGCCGGTTGCATGGTCGTGGTGAGGCCGGACCAGTATGTCGCCAACGTGCTGCCGCTCGACGACTTTGCCGGGCTTGCATCGTACTTCGACGCGTTCATGCTGCAGGTCAACTGACGATCGGCCGGCGACGCTGGCGCGTTGCGCCGATGAACGACGAATGAATATTGAACCGCGCGCCGTCTGCGTTTCAATCTTTCGGGCGGATGCGGTCCCCGCGCACGGAACGCCCATTCCGCCAGCGCGTTCCGACTCGAAAGAGGAGGAACACGCCATGAAATTCAAGAGCGTTTTGATTGCCGCATTGCTGCTCGCGCCAACGGCCGCACTGGCCGCGCCGGGCATCGTGACCGTCTCGACCGGCCTGCGGGCCGGCCCGGGCGCAGGCTTTCCCCTGGTCGATCGCATCCCCGGAGGCGCCCGCGTCAACATCCATGGCTGCCTGCGCGGCAACGCCTGGTGCGACGTCAGCTTTTCCGACGATCGCGGCTGGGTGTCATCGCAATATCTCGAATATCTCTATCGCAACCGCTACGTCTATCTGCCCGACTATGTCGACGAGATCGGCGTGCCCGTGGTCCCGTTCGTGCTGACATCGTACTGGTCGAGCCACTATTCGGGACGTCCCTGGTATCGCCGCCACGCCCACTGGAGCAGTTACTGGACCTCGCATCGGAGCATCGCGACCCGAATGACGCTTGATCCGCGCGCGGCCCGCATCGGTCGCACGGCGACGCGCGATGCGGCGCTTGCTTTGGAACGAGAAGGCGTGCGGGGCAAGGGCGCCGCGATCTCCGGACGCAATGCCGCGAACGCGCGGCCCGACGCTGCGATCGCCACGCGCGACGCTGCGATCACGAGACGTGACGCGGCGATCACGAGAGGTGACGCTGCGATCGCGAAGCGCGACGCGGCTGCTGCCGCCGACCGGACGCGTGCCGGACGGAGCGAGCGCGCCGCGCATGAGCGGACCCATGTGCAGACTCGCAGTCCGCGCGATGCCCAGGCCCGCATGATGCACGAACGGGCCGCAAGCCCCGCTGCGGTGCGGACCCAGCCGATGGCTCGTGCGCATGAAGCCCCGCGTGTCTCGGCCGCACCTGCCGAGCGACGCGCAATGCCGCATGTCGCGCCGCCGAATGTGAGCCACGGCGCGCCGATGAATGCGCGAGCGCAGATGCCGGCGCCCCGTGCCGCTGCGCCTGCAATGCCGCACGGCGGTGGCGGCGCTCCGCACGTCAACGCCGCGCCCCGCGGCGGTGGTGCCCCGGCCGGCGGCCCCGGCGGCGGCCACCCGAAGCACTAAGAAGCCCGAAGGAAAGCCCGGCCCGCGCGCCGGGCTTTCTGCTGGATTCAGTCGGGTTCCCTGCGCGTACAATTTAAGAAAGTTCTTCGCGGGCAGATTTCATCGATCGTAAGATGTGTACCCAAAGATGCAAGCATCCACTCGGGGCAGCGGGGCACGGGAGGATGAAGATGAGACAAAGCCAGGCGGAGACGCGCCGCCACAACGTCGCGAAGCGGTCGATGACCAAGGAGGCCAAGCAGCTGGCGGGTCTGATTGCCGGGCTGCGCGAATCTCTGGAAGGGATTCACAAGGAGCGGATGGGCGCGAAGCTCACCGGCGCCGAGATCGGCATGCTCGACGAGCGCCGCAACAATCTGCTGCTCACCATCGCAGCCCTCGACGATCGCCTCTCTGCGGTGCAGGGACTGATCGATCTCGGCCGCCCCCATATCATCCGCGTGCATTAGCGGAGTTCGACGTTGGGACGCTCGGTTCCGTTGCAGCTGATGTGACGGACCAGCTCCCGTGGCCGATTCAGAACCGACATGAAGGCGCCTCGGCGTCGGCGCCGGCGTCGTGCCTGCGGATGGCACCAAATTGCCACGCTCCCGGCGAATTGCCGCCAAAGCCCGCTGCCACGAGGAGGGCGGGTGCAGGGCGACGCAAGGGGACGCGAATTGGCCTACAAGATGATCGCAGAACGCGACAACGAGAAGTACAGTTTCGCCCGCGAGAGCCGGCTGCTCATCGTGGCGAAGGCTAGGGTGTGGGCGAGCGAAGGGTGGCGCGTCGTCATCACCGACCAGGATGGCAAGGCCTACGCGCCGCCCGAATTCGATCAGCTGTCGGCGGCGTAACCGACGCGCGGCCGAGGGGACGTCATTTGACATCGCTGTTTGGACCGGGGCGCGCGCCGATCGCGGCCCTGATGAGTCTTGCAGCCGCGGCCGTTTTCACGGCGACGGTCGCGGCCGCGCAAAATCTCGACGCCGGCAAGTCGCCCGCCAAGCTCTTCGCTGACAGCTGCGCGACCTGCCATCGCAGTCCGCGCGGCCTTGCCAAGGGTCGCTTTACCCTGACGCTGTCCTGGTTCCTGAGGGACCATTACGCGACCAGCGCGGACTCGGCGAGGATGCTCGCCGCCTATCTGGAATCGGTCGATGAGCCGCCGCCGCGCGCAGCGGCCAAGCCCGCGAAGAAGCCGGCGCGATCCACCCCGCATCAGCTGAAGCCGGTGCAGAGCCAGTAGCTCTGCGCGCCGCAGCTTGCCGGGATCAACGCACCGCACTCTCCGAGAACAGGTTGATGATCACGACCCCTGATACGATCAGGGCGATACCGACGAAGGCTGCGGAGTCCAGTATCTGGCGGAACAGCACGAAGGAGACTGTGGCGGTCAGGATGATGCCGACCCCGCCCCAGATCGCATAGGCGATGCTCAACGGAATGACCCGGATCGCGACCGACAGCGCATAGAACGAGGCGACGTAGAACATCACCATCGCCAGCGTCGGCCAGGGACGGGTGAACTGCGCGGACTGCTGCAGGAGCGCCGACGCGGTGACCTCGAACACGATGGCAAGGGCGAGGGCCGCGTAAGCATTGAAAGCGGAGGTCATGAGCCTCTGGGCGCAAGAGAGAAACCGCAGGGGCAGCCAAGTCAGCCCCATGGATGGCTCTTTGCGGCGAGCAGATATCATGTGTGAATGACGAACCTGCGACACCGGTTGGAATGCGCGGACCGGTGTTGAGTCCAAACGATGCCGCTGCGCGATGGTGCGGCGGCTCGAGATCCTGCGGTGCGTCGATCCGGCGTTAGCTGATCCGCACGGAGAGTTCGACGTCTTCGGCGAAGGGCGTCGACATATAGCCGCTTCCAGGCCTGCGTACGCGCGCCAGGTAGTCCGGGCTGTCGTCGGCATTGTCGGCGATGATGATCGCACCCGGTCCGAGGTGGTTTTCCAGCAGATCGAGGATTTCCGGGTAGAGCGCCTTGGCGCCATCGAGCAGCACGAGATCGATCGTATCGGGCAGATCGGCTCGAAGCGTTGTCAGCGCGTCGCCTTCACGGATTTCGACGAGATCGATCAAGCCGCCGGCCGTGAGGTTTTCTCGCGCCCGCGCCGCTTTGGACGGCTCGAACTCGCTGGTGATGAGGCGGCCGCCGCCATTGTCGCGCAAGGCTGCGGCAAGGTGCAGCGTCGAGATGCCGAACGACGTGCCGAACTCGACGATCGTGCGCGCGCCGGAGCTGCGTGCCAGCATGTAGAGCAGTGTTCCGGTCTCGCGCGAGACCGCGAGCGGGACGTCCTTCAGCCGTCCGTAGAGGTCGCGGTAATCGGTCTTGCTCTGCATCATCCGCACCCGGTCTGCCTCGGACAAATCGGCGACGGCGGCCCGCGTTGCGCCGCTTGCGGTCTCGTCCTCGTCGAACAGGCGATCCAGCAGCGGCGCAAGCGATGTAATGGTTGGGGTGGTCATTCGAGGTTCTCCAGGGGTGACGTAGAGCGCGTGCTTGCGCGCCGTCTGAAATACGACTAATTCGTCGCATTTCCTATTCGCATTCACCGGGCGTGCCATGGCCGATCGTCGAAGTCGTTCAGTTTCCTCGCGAAAACAGCCGCAACAGGCCCGCTCGACCGGTTTGGTTGCGGCCATTCTCGATGCCGCTGTTCAGGTCCTGGCGAAGGAGGGCGCGCAGCGTTTCACCACGGCGCGGGTGGCGGAGCGGGCCGGGGTGAGCGTCGGCTCGCTCTATCAATATTTTCCCAACAAGGCCGCGATCCTGTTCCGCCTTCAGAGCGACGAGTGGCGGCGCACCAGCGAGCTGTTGCGCGGCATCCTTGCGGACCGGACCAAGCCGCCGCCGGCGCGGCTACGCGCGCTGGTCCATGCCTTCATACGCTCCGAGTGCGAGGAGGCCGCAATCCGCATTGCGCTCAATGATGCCGCGCCGCTCTATCGCGACGCGCCGGAGGCGCACGAGGCGCGGGCCGCCGGTGAGGAGATCATCGCGGCGTTCATGCAGGAAGCGCTGCCGAAAGCCTCCGCGGCCAGACGCGAGCTTGCCGGCGAGCTGATCAAGACGACGCTGAGTGAGGTCGGCAAGCGGTTTTCGGAAGTACCGCGCAGCACGGCCGAGATCACGCGTTACTCCGACGGGCTGGCTGACATGTTCTGTGCCTATCTCGGGGAATTGACACGGCGTTGAAGCTTCAGTTCCGGCTCCTGTTGCATCGCCCGACGTTTGTCCGTACGGAGCTTTTCATGCTCGTCATCTCCATTCAAAGCCAGGTGGTCCACGGCCATGTCGGCAACAGCGCGGCCGCCTATGCGATGCAGGCGGAGGGCGTGAACGTTGCGGCGGTGCCGACGACGCTGCTGTCCAACCATCCGCGCTATCCGAGCCTGCGCGGCCGGGTGCTGGAGACCGAGCTCGTCGCCGATCTCCTGAAGGGTGTCGAGGAGCGCGGGCTGGTCGACGAGGCCGCCGTGCTCGTGACCGGCTATCTCGGCTCGCCGGGCAATGCCGCCGCGATCGCCGATTTCGTCGAGCGGGCGCTGACGCGGAATAGCAAGCTCGTCTATCTCTGCGATCCCGTGATCGGCGATGACGGCCGCGTCTATGTCGCCGACGGCATTTTGGACGTGGTGCGGCACCGGCTGCTGCCGGCGGCGAAGCTGACGACGCCGAACCAGTTCGAGCTCGAGCTGCTCTCTAGCCTCACGATCGCGGATGCGCAGGGCCTGCGCGCGGCGTGTGCGGCGCTGGCGGGGACCGGCCGCATCGACGTCGTCGCGACCGGCTGCACGCTCGCCGATACGGCCGCAGGGCAGGTGGAGACGATCCTGTGCGCCGGCGGGCAATTGTCGCGCTTTGCGACGGCGCGCCTGCCGATCCGCCCCTACGGCACCGGCGATCTGCTCAGCGGCCTGATCGCAGCACATCTGGCCAAGGGCCAAGCGGCGGAGGCCGCGGTGCGGCTTGCGGTCGACACCGTCTTTGCGGTGCTGCTACGCACACAGGACGCCGGCACGGCCGAGATGCGGCTGGTGCCGCTGCCGACGCCGGGACGCGCGACGTAACGGCTTCAGGTCGCGGGCTTGCCGGCCGATTGCGCCGATTTCTGCGGCTTGGCGGGACTCTTCTGCTCGCGCGCAACCTGGGCCTTTGGCGGCTTGGCATGCGATGCGGCACGCACGGCCTGCTTGGGCTTCACGCTGGCGACTTGCTTGCCGTCGCCGGTGCCACGGCGCGAGATGTACTCCTTGCCGTCGATGGGACCGACATGCGGCGGGTCGCGGCCGAGATAGGGCCGCCCGATGCCATACGCCTTGCCGTTGGCGTCGACCCACTTCCACAGGATTTCGGTCGAGACCCAGCGCTGCGCACGGTTGTTGCCTTGCGTGCTGACGATGTCGGCCGCCATGCCGTGGCCGTAGCCGCCGCGCAAGCTGCCGCCGTGATAGGACCGGTCGGAGGCCGCTTTCAGGCCGCTCGCGATCGACTGGCGATAATCGTCGCGGAACGCGCTGGTGATGCCGGGCGAGAGGCCGGCGGCCTCCGCGGCGAGCAGCGTGCGGAACAGCTTCAGCTTGAAGCTCTTGTCCATGCCGCCGATGACGTAGTCCATCATCGACATGCCGGCGTGCTCGGCCGCCTTCGGATCCTTCCAGGTGAAGTCCTGATCGACCAGCTTGGTGAAGCTGCGCATCACCGTGACCGTCTTGCCCTTGCGCTTGATCGTGACGGCGCGGCGCTCCTGGACCTTGATCGTGTCTTCCTTGGCGGTGCGCTGATAGAGCGCCCAGAGATAGCGGTCGACGCAGGCCTCGATGACGAAGCATTCGTCGAGCACGGCGACGGTGTCGGCCGGGGGCGACGGCTTGCTCGCGGGCGTGACCGGGCCGCTGGCGATCGCCGCGGGGGACAGCGCGTCCGTCGTCACGATCTCGGTGGGATCGGCCGAGGCGAGCCTGACAGGCTCCGGCGCCGCGACCGGGGCAGCTTCGCCCACGACGGGCTCCGGCTCGGGCGAAATCTGCAACGCCGGCGGCGCCTCCACCGGCAGGATCAGCGCCGGATCGGCCGAGGCGAGCTTGATGGCGGGAGCGGGCGTCTCAGGCGGTGCTTCAGGGCTCGTGGGAGCCGGTGCCGCGGCCACGGCAGCCGCGATGTCGGCGGTCAAGGCGATGCCGTCCTCGATCGTCGCAGCGCGCGGCACGTCGGCGAGGTCCAGCCGGCTGACATCCTTGACGAGATCCTTGGCGAGGTCCTTGGCGCGCGAGACGGCAGCCGCATTGGCACCGCTGTTCTCGATCAGAGCAGGGGCATGGGCGGAGAGGGTGAGCGCCAGCCAGCCGGCGAGCACGGCCGAGGGGCATGTGACCGCCACCAGAAGAGACCGCCGATCGTTCATGATCCCTGCCTCCAAACGGTTCTGCCCGGACCCGTCTTGTCCGGACAGTCATGATGCAAACAGTCTGACGCAAACAGTCTTGCACGGAAAAGGCACGCAGTGCGTCGATTGTTCGGAGGCCGGTGTGGCAGCGCAATGGCGCAAATCGGCAAGAATAGGTTTTTCGCAGCACTGTTGCCGGGGCGCAACGCCGGTTCCGCGAAAGCAGCTTGATCGCTGCGTCGCGGCAACTTTGTTGCGGTTGGCACGTTTGGTCGGCCATGACGCATGCCTCGCTTCGTCCCATGGACGCCTTCGATCCCACCGAACCCGCCATCCTGCACGACCGCCTCACGGATACGATCATCACCTGGACGGCTGACCAGGCCGACGATTACAAGCGGGCCAGCCGGCCGGGCCCCGAGGGAACGGTGGCCTGGAAAACCTATCTGTTCGATGGCTGGGGCAACGTCCTCGGTGGCTGAGCACCGTCCGCCGGTGCGCTTGTCGGGGCCGGCGTGATTCGGCCAAAGCCTTGGACACATTAAACATATTGCCATGCGCGGGACGCGATGTTGCATTGCGACAAAGTATGTCGCAATGCAGCAAAGTCGGCCTAAATATGCTCCGACTCTTCCACTTCCGGAGCATCACCAATGAACAAGAAGACTTTGACGATCGCCGCCGCCATCCTGACGATCGCGGGCAGCACCGCGGCTTTCGCCGCCGAGCTGCCGACTTACGAGGCCAACGGATTTCCGGTCTCGCCCTTGCAGGTTCGTGTCCTCGGCGCCGCCCATGTCGCGCAGCAGGCTGCTGCGCCGACCACGGTCGCCTCGGTCCACCAGACCAACGTCATCAGCCCGCGCAAGCTGACGACCGCGAACGTCACCACGGGCGCTGCCCGCTGAACTGACAAGTCATGAAGGCAGGTGGGTTCCGCGGAGAGGCGGGATCCGCCGCCTCGGCGGACGTCCGCCGCTACGCCTTCCTGACGAACTCCGACTTCAAGTTCATGGCGCCGATGCCGTCGATCTTGCAGGCGATGTTGTGGCCGTCGCTGGCGTCCTGGAGACGGATGTTGCGCACCTTGGTGCCGCCCTTGACCACCGAGGACGAGCCCTTGATCTTGAGATCCTTGATCACGATGACGCTGTCGCCGTCAGCGAGCGCATTGCCGTTGGCATCGCGCACGCCGGCATCCGGCGCACTCTCCGCGGCCGTCTCCGCCGCGCCGCTCCATTCATGGCCGCACTCCGGGCAGACCCAGAGATCGCGGTCCTGATAGGCGTGCTCGGAGCTGCAGGCGGGGCATTTCATCGCGTCGGTCATGGCAAGTCTCGTCTAACCCTTTGCTCGTCTCACGTTCGCGGCGCGACCGTAGGGGTCGGGAACAGGAAAGCAAGGGGAAGCTGCCGACGGCGCGGCCGGCCCATCGCCTGCCGGTGCGATATCACCGAAACAGCGCAACGAAGATCACGTAGAGCCAGCCCAGGATGCCGTGGATGATCGCCCACAGGATCGAATGGTTGTCGGCATAGGAGATCGCGATGGCGAGCGCCGAGCCGAAGCCGACGCCGTATTTCGCGCCTTCGACGCGAACGCCGTAATAGCGATTGCCGTTCATGCTGATGCCTCCTGACCTCAATTGAGTGCGAGCTTATGCATTCGCCTCGATGCTGGCGAGCGGCATGATCGATGAGCCAATGTCGCCCGCGGGCGTATCGCGAGCTGCCTCCTTGACGCAGATCAACCTGGCCTTGCCGTGCAAATCTAGGCTGGTGTCGATGATTCAATCACGGTGAGGTTGGGCGATGTCGCATAGTGCTCGAATCTATCTCGGCATCGCTCTGCTGATCGCGTTGTCGCTGCTGTTCCTGTTCAGCGTGGTCCACACCGCAGCCGGCGCCCCGCGGTCCGGCCCGCGCGCGGTCGCCGAAGGGCATCGCCTGGCGCAGGCATGGTGCCAGAGCTGTCACGCGGTCGAGCCGGGCATGGCCGGATGGTTCGACGAAGCCCCGAGCTTCCAGGCCATCGCCGACCGCAGCGGCACCACCGCGCTGGCGCTCAAGGTGTTCTGGCGCACCAGCCACCACAACATGCCGAACATCGTGATCTTGCCGGAGCAGGCGGACGTGCTGTCGGCCTATATCCTCAGCCTCAAAGGCAGGTGAGCACCTCGTCGACTCGGTCGACACGATTTATGCGAAAACAACCCCATGCACAGTAGAGCGGGCCTTGATAAGGCTCGCGTTTTCGGCTGCGCCGAAATCTGCTTGCGGCGTCGGGCAAAACAGCGGCATCATCCCGGATGACGCTGACGCGTCATCCGGGCTAGGCTCGCGACGCAACTGCGCAGCGAGTCCGGCATGAGCTTCCTCCTCAACATCGACGTCCCCGATATCGAGCAAGCCACCAGCTTCTACACCGAGGCCTTCGGCCTCACGGTCGGCCGCCGCTTCGGCACCGGCTTCGTCGAGCTGCTCGGCTGGCCGGCGCCGGTCTATCTCCTGACCAAGCAGGCCGGCACGGTCGGCGCCGGCGGCGATCGCCGCCGCTACGCCCGGCATTGGACGCCGGTGCACATCGACGTCGTCGTCGAGAATGTCGATGCGGCCGTCGAACGCGCGCTGCGGGCCGGCGCGGTCCTGGAGGTGCCGGCGCGCGATGCGCCCTATGGAAGGATCGCGATGCTGGCCGATCCGTTCGGGCACGGCTTCTGCCTGCTGGCGTTCAGCGCAAAGGGATACGATGCGTTGCTGGAGAGTTCGTAGTTCGAAACGACCATCGGGGCGGCATGGCAAAACGCGCGACAAGCAAACCGGCACGGAAGCTGAAGACCTATCAGACCTCGCTCGGCTTTTACGACCAGGCCATCGCGGCGCCCTCGATGAAGGCGGCGCTCGAGGCCTGGGGCGCCAGCTCCAATCTGTTCCATCAGGGCGCCGCGAAGGAGACCGACGATCCTGATGTCGTCGCGGCGACGCTGGCCAAGCCCGGCGTCGTGCTCAGGCGCCCGGTCGGGTCCGACGGTCCCTTCACCGAAAGCGCCGAGCTGCCGACCGATCTTGCCGAGGACGATGCCAGGCCGAAGCGAAGATCCGGCAAGCGTCCGGCCAAGACCGCAAAGAGGTCCGCCAGGTCCGCCAAGACGCCGTCGCGCAAGGTCGACGAGCAGGCGGCCCGCAAGGCCGCGGCGGCGTTCGAGAAGGAGGAGCAGCGGCGCGAGGCCGCGCGCCGCAAGGAGGAGGCCGCCCGCGCCAAGCAGCGCGCGCGTCGCGACAAGGCCGTCGCCGCAGCGGAAGCCGCGTTGGACAAAGCGCGGCGCGAGCACGAGGCGAAGGCGGAGGAGATCGAAGCGGCGCGGGCTGCACTCGACGAGCGCTTTGAAGCGGAACAGTCGCGATGGGACAAGCAGCGGATGAAGCTGCAGGAGGCGTTGCGCCGCGCGCGTGAATGAGGCGCGCCTGCTGAAGCTGTTGCCGCGCACTCCGCCCTCATCCCGAGGAGCCCGCCCAAAGCGGGCGTCTCGAAGGACGGCCGCGGAAAACATCTCGCGCGAAATTCGCTTGCCTTGCCTGACATCCTTTTGCACTCTTCGCTGCGAAGGAGATCAACGCATGACAAAAATAACCGCCGCCTGCGCGCTCGGAACCGCCCTGGTGCTGTGCAGCCTTGCAACCTCCGGCGCCGAGGCGAAGCCGCGCAAGGCCGTCGTCGTCCGCGCCCCGCAAGAGCGGCTCATCATCACCGCGCCCGTGCTGCGGCCGACGCCGTGGGATTACAACATCGTTCCACGCTATCGCTACCGCCCCGAGGACGACAAGGTCGATCCCTACGGCCCGCCGCTGGTGCCGTCCTACGTTCGCTACGAGGGCTGGCGCTGGCCGTATTGGTGGTAGCTGACGACAATTGTAGGGTGGGCAAAGGCGCACTTGCGCCGTGCCCACGAATTGTCTCCGACATGATCAAAGCCGTGGGCACGCTTCCGCCTTCGCTCTTCGAGCTACGGCGGACAAGCCGCTTTGCCCAGCCTACGCCACCGTGCGAGCGCAGCGTGACGCTCTCATGGAACGGCACTCTCGGCGTTGTCCACAGGGCAATGCGCGGGGCGGCGCGGTTAACAGATTGGTTATGTCTTTGCGGGCATTTTCGCGACCTCAGTCAGCGAGGAGGCACCATGTCTGACATCACCATTCCCGGCGGCAAGATCCGTTCCTTCGTCGAGCGGATCGAGAACCTCGACAGCGAGATGCAGGAGCTGAGCGAGCAGAAGAAGGAAGTCTTCGCGGAAGCCAAGGGTGAAGGCTTCGACGTCAAGATCCTCAAGGAGATCATCAAGCTGCGCAAGGAAGACAAGAACGAGCGCGACGAGCGCGAAAGCCTGCTCGACCTCTACATGCGCGCGATGGAGACGGCTTCGCCGGAGCAGGCGAAAGCGGCCTAAGCGGCGAGGGTCGCTTTCGCGGAAGTATCTGCAATCGGCGAATGTCGGCTGCTTCGTAGGGTGGGTTAGCCGAAGGCGTAACCCACCACTGCGTATCCGACAAAGGAAAGAAGGTGGATTACGCTTCGCTCATCCACCCTACGCGCTCGGCCGCCGCGATATCGCGTGTCACTTGTCCTTCTTCTTCACGCTGATGTTGCCGTCGCCTTCGATATAGGCCTCGATGACGTCCGCGGGGCTATCGACGCCTTCTTCCCGGAGCTTGCTCAGCAACTCGTCCATCGTCACCAGCTCCTGTCGCAGATGGCGGCGAAGCACCTTTCCGTTCTTGATCAGAAGCAGCGGCGGGGGCCGAACGAGCCGCTCCACGAAGGGCACGTGATAACCGAGCCAATCGATGGCAAGGTTCCAGAAGATGATGGTGGCAACGAGCACCAGGCCTTCCGTGATCGACCGGTATTCACCCGCCATGCCGTTCTGTGCGGCATCGGCCAGAAGCACGACGAGGAGCACATCCGGGATGCTGATTCCGCCGGTTTGTCGCTTCAGGATGAGGCGCATCAGGATGAAGATGCCGAAATACATGATGGTGCCCCGCACGAGCATCTCGATCAGCGAATGCGTCGGAGCAAAGATCTCGTGCCAGGGCAGCTCGAAGTTCAACATGGGGCCTCGCATCTGGACGGAAGCGTCGTGCTACCAGGTTCAGATGGTCGTATGGTCCAGCGAAGCGCAACCCATCAATAGCCCTCACGGAATGACGGGGTCTCGCAAGGGCTCTAACCATCCAATGGGCTGTCGCAGCCTTACGCGGTCATTGACGCTCCCCGACGACGTATCTACATTGTATCGTGAGTGGAGATCGACGATGAAGGTTGCATTTCAGAAATGGGGCAACAGCCTCGCATTGCGGGTACCCAAGGCGTTTGCCGACGAGATCGGCGCCCGTGACGGCAGGGCGGCGGAAATGACCGTGCGTGACGGCAAGCTGGTCATCGAGATCGCGCGTCCGCAGCGTCGCAAGCGACGTTACGTCCTCGACGATCTCGTCGCCGGCATCACGCCAGCCAACCGCCATGACGAGATCGATTGGGGGCCGGGCGTTGGCAACGAAGTCTGGTGATTATTGTCCCGAAGCCGGGGACGTGATCTGGATCGATCTGGATCCCACGGTCGGTCACGAACAAAGCGGCCGGCGTCCAGCCGTGGTCGTGTCGCCCCAGAGTTACAACGCGGTCTCGGGCCTCTGCGTCATTTGTCCTGTCACCAGCCGGGAACGGGGTTATCCCTTCGAGGTCGTGCTCCCCGAGGATGCAGGCGTTCGCGGTGTCGTGCTCGCAGACCAGGTCCGTAGCATTTCCTGGCAGAAGCGTCCGATTGCCCCCGCAGGGCGCGCGCCCGACTTGCTGCTCGCGGAAATCCGCGAACGCTTGGCCGCGTTGCTGGCGATCAATTGACCTGGACGGCTGCCGGACCGGTTCGACCTACGTGACAGGCGGTCGCGGAATGATGGGCTTCGCAAGGGCTCAATCCATCCTACAGGGCTCGCCGTCATTCCGGGCTCGCGCCCCAGCGGGCGCGCCCTGGAATGACGGCGTGTCTTCGTCGGAACGGCTGCGTGTGAGGAACCAAAGGCAAAAGCATTCGATTGAATGGCATCGCCTCACACGCAATGGAGACACGGATGGAACTGTCCGGGAAAAGAATCGCGATCCTCGCCACCCACGGCTTCGAGCAGTCCGAACTCGAAATGCCCCGTGACACCCTCAAGGCGGCCGGCGCAACAGTGGAGATCATTTCTCTGCAAGCCGGCGAGATCAAGGGCTGGGACGAGAAGGACTGGGGCCGTCCGGTCAAGGTCGACAAGACCCTCGACCAGGCTGCGCCTACCGACTACGACGCCCTCGTGCTGCCCGGCGGCCAGATCAACCCCGACCTGCTGCGTGTCGAGCCGAAGGCGCTTCAATTCATCAAGAGCGTCTTCGACGCCAAGAAGGTCGTTGCCGCGGTCTGCCATGCGCCCTGGCTGCTGATCGAGACGGGCATCGCGAAGGGCCGCAAGATGACGTCCTACAAATCGATCAAGACCGACGTCGCCAATGCCGGCGCGAAGTGGGAGGATTCGGAGGTGGTCGTCGACCAGGGCCTCATCACCTCGCGCAACCCCGGTGACCTCAAGGCCTTCAGCGCGAAGATCATCGAAGAGGTGAGGGAAGGTCGTCACACGCAGCGGAGCAGCGCGGCGTAGTCGCTGTGACGGTGACGGTGGACTTGGTTGGCGCAATCCAGCCGAGTCGCTACCGTCATTCCGGGGCGCGCGAAGCGCGAGCCCGGAATCCATTGCGCCCCTCGTCGTGCCGTCCGATGGATTCCGGGCTCGCGCCCAAGCGGGCGCGCCCCGGAACGACGGCGCCCGACCATCAATAGCGGCCGCCGCTGCCCTTTTGCTGCGTGATCCAGTCCGACAATGATTTCGGTGGCGGTTTCGCAGCACGGCCCGGCGCTGCTTTCGGATTGCCGCGGGCGCCTTGCGTGGATCGGGTACGCGGCGCTTCCGCCTGCCTGACGTCCTTCAAAGCGGAAGTCGCCGCCTCCGCGGCTTCCTTCTCCAGGCGCAACTGCTTCAACCGTGCCATCTTGAGGCGCTCCGCCTCGACTTCGGGGCGTTCGGCGAGCAACGGCTTGTGTTGAGCAGGCTCGGCCGTAACCAGGACACCGAGAATGGTCGTCTCGCCGAGCGCCTTGCAAGCCTCTAGCCGATGCAGTCCCTTGACCAGAACGAGGCGGTCTCCGTCGCGCCGAACGGAGATGGGGGTCTGCTGTCCGATCTCCAGCATGCTTTCCGCGATCTCCCCGACGGTCTCGGGCTTGAGGGCCTTCTTCTGCTTCGTGGGAACGAAGATCTTCTCGATCGGGAAGCTTTCCGGTTTGGGCATAAGTCTTACTCCGCTTCTACGGGGCCGTCGGAACCCATGCCGAGGGTGTTGGGAGTTTAGGCGGGAGGGGGTCGACTGCAATGAGAATACATAGGATAGACTTTGTTCCTTGTTTGTTCTATATTGCAACCATGTTTCCCGTTTGCAAACGTTCTGGTTGTGGTGTCTCATTGCGGCTTGGTCTTCCTTTGAAGGGAGGCCGTGTCTACAAGGCGGGGGGCTGCCGGCACACTTTGAATGCGCTGCGAAGTAGCGCGAGACATGCTCCTCGATTTTTGATCGGAGCGTGCTTGATGTTGGCATCAATTCATAACTCGGTGTTTCGAGACAACATTGAAGGTAATCGTCTTATTGAGATGCCGGATCGCGTTCGACGCGTCGTCGATACGCGGGAATTTCAGCGACTACGAAGTATTCGGCAGATGGGCCTCTCGTCCTATGTCTTCCCTACTGCGGAACATTCAAGATTTGCGCACTCTTTAGGCGTGTTTGCGACCGCAAGTCAGGTATTTCGATTACTCCAGCAGAGGGCGGCGCCGCTTGATCTGCAAACGCCGGGCTTGAGGTTTGACGACGAAGCGATGGCCGAGTTTGGAATTGCTGCGTTGTGCCACGACCTTGGCCACTCTGCGTTCTCTCATGTGCTGGAAACTATTCTCTTGCCCGACGGGATTCGAAATCACGAAGATTGTACTGTAGCTATTCTTTCTGCGGATACGCCCGTTGCGTCGGCAGTT
Source organism: Bradyrhizobium sp. WBOS08 (assembly GCF_024585125.1). NCBI lineage: Bacteria > Pseudomonadati > Pseudomonadota > Alphaproteobacteria > Hyphomicrobiales > Nitrobacteraceae > Bradyrhizobium > Bradyrhizobium sp. WBOS08. The sequence goes on from NZ_CP028988.1 coordinate 5,691,364, forward strand.
AACGATGCCGCAGATATCGACGCTGTGAAGAACCTTCTCAAAAAGCGGCATGCAAATAAGGCGCTCGTGGAATTGATTTCCAGTACCTTTGACGTGGATCGCTGCGATTACATCTTGCGTGACAGTCGAATGGCCGGGGTTGAATACGGGAAGTACGATCTCAAGTGGCTGTTTCACGCTATTACAGTTGAGACGAACGACTTCGGGCTTCCAATCTTACTTCTCGATGGGCCACGTGGGCTGGACGCGTTGAGACAATTTCTTGCGGCGCGCAGATACCTTCACCGGCAAGTTTATTTTCACCCGACGATTCGGGGGGCGCAGCTTTTGCTCAAAGGAATTTTTGCGCGGATGCAGGACATTCCAGAGCATCCAGATAGCGTTCGATTGGCACCGAAGTGTCTGCACAGTATTGCTTCCGGCCAGAAACCGTCATTGGACGATTTCATTCAGACAACTGACGTTGAGATCGCCTATATGATCCGAAGTTTTGCTTCCGATCACTCTGACGAGGTGCTTCGGTTGTTGGCCGACATGTTTGTGCGGCGCCAATTTCCAAAAGCCGTATTGGACTCGGCGAAGTCAAATAAGCCTCTTTCTCAGCGATATAGGATGTCTGACGAGCCGTTCTCCGAGGCCGAACGCCAGGGGGTCCTAATGGAGGAGTTTTTACCGGCGGACCTTTTGTCCGTCACCGACGATTTGAGAGAATATGTAAGAGGCCGGTTCCAAAACAATCAGCTGCCCGAGGATGCTGCAACGTATCTGGTCGCTTTCGACCAAGTCACATTCAACTCCGCGCCACCTTCGGACCTGCTATTTTCGTTCCAAGGTAATGCTGTTCCCCTGGAGCGGATTGATCCAACGTGCGTTGGCTTTAATATCGAAAATTTGCTTGAAACGTTTTCGGTGAACAGAGTCTATGTTCCAAGAGATTTTGTGGCCGAGTCTCGGGAATATGTCGAGAAGAAATATCGAATTTGAATACAATGGCGAAGGCGTCGAATCGGGAGATTGTGATGGGTGAACTTCCGAATCCCGGATTGGGTTACAAGGTCCGAGAATACCTAGGTGGTGGAAATTGGAAGAGTGCTTATCGCGCGACGAGTCCTTACAGCCTGGCTGATGTCGCCCTCCTGTTTTTTCATGACGATGAGAAGCCGGACGTGGTCGTCAAGGATGTCACGAGCTTAATCCGTACGATGTCGAAGCATCGATATGCTGGTTATTTGGCGAAATTCTAAGGCTTCCAGCAAGGGCAAGATGGTCGATTTTTTATCATCGAAGAATTGCTCGATCGTCCATTAGAGGGGCTGGCTCCTCTTAATGATATTGTGCAGTTCGTACGTATAGCGCGAGACCTTTGTAGGGCGTTGGTCTGTCTGCATGAAAGCAAGCTAGTTCATAGGGATCTTAAACTCGACAACTGTGGATTGGATCATCAACTGAGAGCCAAGATTTTCGATCTGGGCTCGGTTACGAGCGATGGCGGCGACGTACGTGGGACGGTGTTTACGCGCGCGCCTGAACTGTTTTCGAGTGCGAGCGGCGCTCAATGCGATTACCAAACTGATGTTTGGGCCCTTGGCGCTGCGCTTTTTGCATTGAGAACTGGCGATTACCCTTTTGTGTTTTCAAGCGAAATACACGAGCGAAAGATCATCAATGATCAGGTGAGAACGAAAGCAATCGACGAGGCGTCCGGCAGGCGGAGGAAAGAAGCTTTGAACAACGTTGTTGCCGAACGTATTTTAGACCAGTCGGCCGCGTCGGAACTTCGGGGGCGTGTGCATCGCAGCTTGCGGGGGCGGTCAGAAGAGATATTGAATTCTATGCTCGACTTCGATCGCCAAACTAGGATTTCGACGCAAGCTGCCGAAGCCGCTTGGAGCAAATTGGCTGAAGAACTGGGTAGTGCCGGCGAAAGCCATCGTTCTGACAAATGGGGGCAGATCAGGTCTCATATAAAGCTCGCTGAGCGAAAAGAGCTGGTTCTTACTCGTCGCCAGATAGATCGGATAATCTCTGAGTACAATTCCGAAGCACCGCTCGACAATGGCGACGAGCTTAGGAAGGCTCTTTTGCATCTCAAGGAAATCGTCGACAGCCCACCTTAAGGCGAGAAGGTAGTGGATTCACGTGTACAACTTGGGCGGCCCTTGGCCGCCCTTTGTTTATCCCAAAGTTCAAGTCTTAGCCCAAGGATCGCCGCCTCACGAACACCCCGTCGTGCTGCCGCACGTATCGCACTTCATGCACGTCCCATTCCGCACCAGCGTGAAGTTGCCGCACTCCGAGCACATCTCGCCCTCGTAGCCCTTGGCCTTGGCTTCGGCGCGGCGCTCGGCCTTGGAGGGGACGGCGGTCGCGGCGCTGCCGGCCTTGCTCCACTGCAGCTGCTCCAGCTTCTCCGTCGGCGAGAGGTCGTGCTGGACTTCCTGCTTCAGGGCGACCGCGCCTTCGAGGGCATCGCCGACGCGGGCGCTCGCGCCATGCGAGGCCATCGCCGTGACCTTGCTGCCGCCGCTGGGCGCGCTGTCATTTCCTTGCGTGACCGCGGTTGAGCCGCCGCGCATCACGACGAGGTTGTCCGTCCGCGAGCGGGTGAGGCCGCGCGAGACCAGGCGGGTGGCGTGGTGGCCGCCGTCCTCGTCCGGCTCCTTGCCCTCGTCGACGCCCTTGCCGAGCGCGTCGAAGCCGGTCTCGTTGGGATCGACATGGGCGAGGTCGAAGCGCGACATGTAGCTCACCGCGAGCTCGCGGAAGACGTAGTCGAGGATCGAGGTCGCGTACTTGATGCTGTCGTTGCCCTGCACGGGGCCCGCCGGCTCGAAGCGGGTGAAGGTGAAGGCGTCGACATATTCGTCCAGCGGCACGCCGTATTGCAGGCCGAGCGACACCGCGATGGCGAAGTTGTTGATGAAGGAGCGCAGCGCCGCGCCTTCCTTGTGCATGTCGATGAAGATCTCGCCGAGACGGCCGTCATCGTATTCGCCGGTGCGCAAGTACACCTTGTGGCCGCCGACGACCGCCTTCTGGGTGTAGCCCTTGCGGCGGTCCGGCATCTTCTCGCGCTCGCGCATCACGATGATGCGCTCGACCAGCTTCTCGACGATCTTTTCCGAGACCTGGGCGGTGCGGGCCGCAAGCGGCTTCTCGTAGAGATGGTCGACCGCATCGTCCTCGTCCTCATCGTCGCTGATGAGCTGCGAGTTGAGCGGCTGGGAGAGCTTGGAGCCGTCGCGATAGAGCGCGTTGGCCTTCAAGGCGAGCTTCCACGACAGCATGTAGGCGGACTTGCAGTCCTCCACCGTGGCGTCGTTCGGCATGTTGATGGTCTTGGAGATCGCACCCGAGATGAAGGGCTGCGCCGCCGCCATCATGCGGATGTGGCTCTCGACCGACAGATAGCGCTTGCCGATCTTGCCGCAGGGATTGGCGCAGTCGAACACCGGATAGTGCTCGGCCTTGAGGTGCGGAGCACCTTCCACCGTCATGGCGCCGCAGATGTGGACGTTGGCCGCCTCGATCTCGCGCTTGGTGAAGCCGACGGCCTGGAGCAGGTCGAAGCCGGGCGCCGCGATGGCTTCGGCGCCGATGCCGAGCTGGTCGCGGATGAAGTCTTCGCCGAAGGTCCACTTGTTGAAGGCGAACTTGATGTCGAAGGCGGTCGGCAGCGCCTTCTCGACCTTGGCGATGGCTTCATCGGTGAAGCCCTTGGCCTTCAGCGTCGAGGCGTTGATGCCGGGCGCGTTGGAGAGCGAGCCGTGGCCGACGGCGTAGGCCTCGATCTCGGCGATCTCAGCTTCGCGATAGCCGAGCGCGCGCAGCGCGGCCGGAACGGCGCGGTTGATGATCTTGAAGTAGCCGCCGCCGGCGAGCTTCTTGAACTTGACCAGGGCGAAGTCGGGCTCGATGCCGGTGGTGTCGCAATCCATCACGAGGCCGATCGTGCCGGTCGGCGCGATCACCGTGGTCTGGGCGTTGCGATAGCCGTGCTGCTCGCCGAGCTCGAGCGCCGCATCCCAGGCCGCCTGGGCGTGGCTGACGAGGTCGGCTTGCGGGCAGGAGACGAGGTCCATCGGCACCGGGTTGACGCTGAGCGCCTCGTAGCCGTTGGACTGGCCATGGGCGGCGCGGCGGTGGTTGCGGATCACGCGCAGCATGTGCGCCGCGTTCTTCTTGTAGCCGGGGAAGGTGCCGAGCTCGGAAGCGATCTCCGCCGAGGTCTTGTAGGTGATGCCGGTCATCACGGCGGTCAGCGCGCCGCAGAGCGCGCGGCCTTCCTTGCTGTCGTAGGGCAGGCCCATGGTCATCAGCAGGCCGCCGATATTGGCGTAGCCGAGGCCGAGCGTGCGGAACTCGTAGGAGAGCTCGGCGATCGCCTTCGACGGGAATTGCGCCATCATCACCGAGATTTCGAGCACGATGGTCAAGAGCCGGCAGAGATGCTCATAGCCCTCGACGTCGAAGCGCTTGGTCTCGATGTTGTAGAACGTCAGCAGGTTGGCGGAGGCGAGGTTGCACGCCGTGTCGTCCAGGAACATGTATTCCGAGCACGGATTGGAGGCGCGGATGTCGCCGGACGCCTTGCAGGTGTGCCAGTCGTTCATGGTGGTGTTGAAGTGCAGGCCCGGATCGGCCGAGGCCCAGGCGGCGTAGCCGATCTTCTCCCAGAGGTCGCGCGCCTTCAGCGTCTTGGTGATCTTCTTGGTCGTGCGTCCGACCAGATTCCAGTCGCCGTCGGTCTCGACCGCGCGCAGGAAGTCGTCCCGCAGCGAGACCGAATTGTTGGAGTTCTGGCCGGAGACCGTGAGGTAGGCTTCAGAGTCCCAATCGGTGTCGTAGGTGTCGAACTGGATATCCTTGTAGCCCTGCTTGGCAAACTGGATGACGCGCTTGATGTAATTGTCGGGCACGAGGCTGCGGCGGGCCAGCTTGATCTCGCGGCGGAGCGCCGGGTTCTTCTCGGGGTCGAAGCAATCGTCGCCCGAGCCTTCGCAGTTCACGCAGGCCTTCAGCACCGCCTTGAGGTGCTTCTGGTTGATCTTGGATCCGGTGACGAGGGCGGCGACCTTCTGCTCCTCCTTCACCTTCCAGTCGATATAGGTCTCGATGTCGGGGTGATCGACGTCGACCACGACCATCTTCGCGGCGCGGCGCGTGGTGCCGCCGCTCTTGATCGCGCCCGCGGCGCGGTCGCCGATCTTGAGGAAGCTCATCAGGCCGCTCGAGCGGCCGCCGCCGGAGAGCTTCTCGCCTTCGCCGCGCAGGCGCGAGAAGTTGGAGCCGGTGCCGGAGCCGTACTTGAACAGACGGGCCTCGCGGACCCAGAGGTCCATGATGCCGCCTTCGTTGACGAGGTCGTCACCGACGCCCTGGATGAAGCAGGCGTGCGGCTGCGGATGCTCGTAGGCGGATTTGGACTTGGTCAGCTTGCCGGTGAAGGGGTCGACGTAATAATGGCCCTGGCCGGGGCCGTCGATGCCATAGGCCCAGTGCAGGCCGGTGTTGAACCATTGCGGCGAGTTCGGCGCGACCATCTGCATCGCGAGCATGTAGCGCAGCTCGTCGTAGAAGGCCTGGGCGTCCTCGTCGGACGAGAAGTACTTGCCCTTCCAGCCCCAATAGGTCCAGCAGCCGGCGAGGCGGTCGAACACCTGCTTGGCGCTGAGCTCGCTGACATAGCGCTCCTTCTCAGGCAGCGCGGCGAGCGCCTCGGTGTCCGGCACGGAGCGCCACAGGAAGGAGGGGACGGATTCCTCCTCGACCTTCTTCAGGCGCGCGGCCACGCCGGCCTTGCGGAAATACTTCTGGGCGAGCACGTCGGAGGCGACCTGCGACCATTCCGCGGGGACCTCGACATTGTCGAGCTTGAACACGACCGAGCCGTCGGGATTCCTGATCTCCGACGTGGTCAGCCGGAAATCGATCCCGGCGTAAGGTGACTGTCCCTGGGTGGTGTGGCGCCGCTCAATCCGCATCGTCTTGCCCCGTCCTTAAGTTTTGACCGGTCCAGCCTCCGTTCAGGCGTGCCGGTCGACATTTCGTTCGCGGCGCCTTCGGCCGTTCGGCCTTGCAGCTCCGCAGTTCAGCCGGTGGACCCGGCCCTTGTTCTCCCGACGCGATGCTCGGTGCGCGCACCTCGCATCCCGCCTGCCTGTCCAGGCCCCTCCGCCCCCAAGGGGATGAGCCCGACACGCGTTCAACGCCCCACCGTCACAACGTCTTTCCGTGCCGTCCGAGCCTGTCGCCGGCCCATTCTGGCGCCCGAAGAATCCGCCCTTCGCGGGCAGACAAGCCCTCATCCGCTGCCTTTGGCTGGCCTGGCGGAGTGCCGATTTGCGAGACCCTTTGGGGGAGTGCCGGCGGGACGCAAACTCACTCGCGCCGAACGGATCGAAAGCTAGGACTCTCCGCTGCGCCCGTCAAGAACTAGTGCGGGTTCCTGAATCAAATACTAAATATGGTGGATTGTGGGGGATAACAGGGGTCTTGGCCGCGCCTGCTATGGAGACAAGTATCAGTGAGTCCTCACGGATTCCCAACTGAAAAAATTTGCATCCGATCGTGCTGCGCGGGCTTCATCCCGCTGTTCACAGGGCAGGTATATTTTTAGGCGGAGGGATTGCGTCAGCAGGACTCACGTAGCCCTACGGAAGGTGAGGGCAGGCATGCCCGCCGAGATGGTGGCTTGGGCGGCGAATCCGCGCCAAGCTGAGCTCGATTTTGCCGGATACCCCACATGTTTGATTCGACTCGTCGGGATGCGCGGCCGCGCATCGCCCCGGCCGGCCTGATGTTCCTCGCCATCACCTCGATCGGCTGGGGCTTCAACTGGCCGGTGACGAAATTCCTGCTCGCCGAACTGCCGCCGCTGACCTTGCGCGGGGTGACCGGCGTGCTCGGCGCCGTGCTGCTGGCGCTGCTCGCGGTGATGCGCCGGCAGAGCCTGCAGGTGGACGCCGCGATCTGGCCGCGCCTCGTCACCTCCGCCGCGCTCAATGTCACCGGCTGGATGGTGCTGATGGGCCTCGCGCTGCTCTGGCTACCGGCGAGCGAGGCGGCGCTGATCGCCTACACCATGCCGGTCTGGGCCTCGATCATCGCCTGGCCGGTGCTGGGCGAGCGGCCGACGCTGCTGCGCACGCTCGGGCTGGTGATGGCCTTCATCGGCCTCGCCTCGATCATGGGCGGCAACGGTATCGCCGCCAGCGTCGAGAAGCTGCCCGGCATCATCATGGCGCTGGGCGGCGCGTTCGGCTTCGCCGTCGGCACGGTGTTCTCCAAGAAATATCCGATCCACCTGCCGCCGATCACGGCCGCGGCCTGGCAGATCGGGATCGGCTGCCTGCCGATCTCGATCATCGGCCTCCTGGTCGAGACCACGCATCTCTCCAAGGTGACGCCGCTCGGCTGGTGGCTGCTGGTCTACTCGACCGTGGTGCAGTTCTGCATCGCCTATGTCAGCTGGTTCGCCGCATTGGCGCGGCTGCCGGCCTCGGTCGCCGCGATCGGCACCATGGCGGTGCCCGTCATCGGCGTCGTCGCCTCGGCGATCGCGCTGGGCGAGCCGCTCGGCGCAGGGCAGATCGCCGCGCTGATCTTCACGCTGGCGGCGGTGGTGCTGGCGACGCGCTAGCTCGCCGCGAACAGCAAAGCTCGTTTTGCGCGAAGCTCTGATCCTGTTTCACCGGCGCCGTTGCCGCGTGCGAAAATCGATCGCGTCGGTGCTGCGGTACGGTGCTTCAAGCCCGTTTCGAGCGCGCGCGATTGCGATCTGCACCGCACGCTAAATTCTTCATCGAGACTGTATTGCAATTGAAGAGCAATCATGCAATTTTTAGTAGATTGCACGTACAAATTGATTTCTGGAGGTCTGATGGTTGACCATTACCCTGACCCCCCGTCTGACATCGAAGCCCTATCATCTCGTCCGGGTGCGGCTCCGGGGGCAGCAAACGAGCCGACGATTCCGATCGTCGGCTATGCACCCGAGACGCAGTCGGGCAAGCGTCGAATCTATCTCGACGCGGGCCGTAGCTACTACGCCGAAATTCCAAGACCTGATGAGACGATTGTCGAGACGACGAACCTCGATGCGACCGCCGGCCGCGTGCGCTTGTCAGTGCGGCCGACGACGAACGTGGATATTGGACAAATTCATAGGGACGTGGAGGCTTCAATGCTGAATGCATTTCTCTCTGGATCGGCCCCCGGCGGCATCGGCACGCAGGGTCTTGTCTGCGGTGCGCCCGGCGGCATCGGCACGCAGGGTCTTGTCTGCGGCGCACCCGGCGGCATCGGCACGCAGGGTCTTGTCTGCGGCGCACCCGGCGGCATCGGCACGCAGGGTCTCGTCTGCGGCGCACCCGGCGGGATCGGCACGCAAGGTCTTGTCTGTGGTGCGCCCGGTGGCATCGGCACGCAGGGTCTGGTCTGCGGCGCGCCCGGCGGCGGCTCGTTCTTCCCGCCGGGTTGGCCGACCTATGGTTGTTTCTCGACGTCGTGGCCGATTTGTCAGGCACCAGGCGGCATCGGCACGCAGGGTCTTGTCTGCGGTGCGCCCGGCGGGATCGGTACGCAAGGTCTGGTTTGCGGCGCGCCCGGCGGCATCGGCACGCAAGGTCTTGTCTGCGGCGCGCCCGGCGGTATCGGCACGCAAGGACTTGTCTGTGGTGCGCCCGGCGGGATCGGCACGCAAGGTCTTGTCTGCGGCGCGCCCGGCGGCATCGGCACGCAGGGTCTTGTCTGCGGTGCGCCCGGTGGCATCGGCACGCAGGGTCTTGTCTGCGGCGCGCCCGGCGGGATCGGCACGCAAGGTCTTGTCTGTGGTGCGCCCGGTGGCATCGGCACGCAGGGTCTTGTCTGCGGCGCCCCCGGCGGGATCGGTACGCAAGGTCTGGTTTGCGGCGCGCCCGGTGGGATCGGCACGCAAGGTCTTGTCTGCGGCGCACCCGGTGGCATTGGTACGCAGGGCTTGGTTTGTGGTGCGCCCGGCGGCGGTTCGTTCTTCGCGCCGGGTTGGCCGACCTATGGTTGTTTCTCGACGTCGTGGCCGATTTGTCAGGCGCCAGGCGGGATCGGCACGCAGGGTCTCGTTTGCGGCGCGCCCGGCGGGATCGGCACGCAAGGTCTGGTCTGCGGCGCACCCGGCGGCATCGGCACGCAGGGTCTGGTCTGCGGCGCCCCCGGCGGCATCGGCACGCAGGGTCTGGTCTGCGGCGCGCCCGGCGGCATCGGCACGCAGGGTCTGGTCTGCGGTGCGCCCGGCGGGATCGGCACGCAGGGTCTGGTCTGCGGCGCGCCCGGCGGGATCGGCACGCAAGGTCTGGTCTGCGGCGCGCCCGGCGGGATCGGCACGCAAGGTCTGGTCTGCGGTGCGCCCGGCGGCATCGGCACGCAGGGTCTGGTCTGCGGCGCACCCGGTGGCATCGGCACGCAGGGTCTTGTCTGCGGTGCGCCCGGCGGCATCGGCACGCAAGGTCTGGTCTGCGGCGCGCCCGGCGGGATCGGCACGCAAGGTCTAGTCTGCGGCGCCCCCGGCGGCATCGGCACGCAAGGTCTGGTCTGCGGCGCGCCCGGCGGGATCGGCACGCAGGGTCTTGTCTGCGGTGCGCCCGGCGGGATCGGCACGCAGGGTCTTGTCTGCGGCGCGCCCGGCGGCATCGGCACGCAAGGTCTCGTCTGTGGTGCGCCCGGCGGAATTGGTACGCAAGGTCTGGTTTGCGGCGCGCCTGGCGGCTCGTTCTTGCCCCCGGGTTCGCTGACCTATGGTTGCTTCCCGACGTCGTGGCCGATTTGTCAGGCACCCGGCGGCATCGGCACGCAAGGTCTGGTTTGCGGCGCGCCGGGCGGGATCGGCACGCAAGGCCTCGTCTGCGGCGCGCCCGGTGGCATCGGCACGCAGGGTCTTGTCTGCGGTGCGCCCGGCTATCCACCGGAGATGGAGACCCACCTCTTCATATGCGGACCGAGGGGATAGCCCACCCCTATCAGGGACACCCGTCCCGACCAAGCGATGGCAAGAGAGCGGCGGCTCCGGCTGCATCTCTCTTGCCGGCCGACAGGGTCTATGTGGTCTTTGCCGCGAGCGAGTCGGAACGTGATCAGTTCGCCTTTCATTGCCAGCTATCTTGTTCAGCACAAGCTGATAGAGCCCGGATCGGTTGTTGCCGGGCTGCTCGAGATCGCGCCCTTGCCGGGCCGAAATTACAACTACCTGGTGCGTGATCGAACGCGCGGCCTCATCCTCAAGCAGGGCATTTGGCTCGAGGAGAACCGAAAGGCGTTTCAGGTCGAACGGAGTTTCTACCGCGAGATCGCGCCGCTCCTGCGGTCCGAACTCCAGGCACAGATTCCGCGTGCCTTGCTCATCGACGATCAGGAGGAGGCGCTGGCGGTGGAGTTCGTGCCTGACTCCGTGACGATGTTCCAGGCCTTGCAGGCCTTTCCCACGCAAGCAGCAACCGTGGGTCGCCGTCTCGGAGAGTTCCTGGGACGTTTGCACGACGCGACCGCCGCACTTGAATCATGCAAGGCGGGGCTCTCTCACGACGCGCCCTGGGCGCTCAAGCTGCATCGGCCCGGTGCCGCGAGCTTTCGCCTGGTCTCACCCGGAAGCTATCGATGTCTCAAGGCCCTGCAGCGCCACGGCGAACTCTGCGCCGGAATGCAGCGTCTACATGACGATTGGCGAGCCGAATGCGTCATACATGGCGACATCAAGTCTGACAATCTGCTCTTCAGCGTGGCTTCGCATGGCGCGACCCGGGCGCTCGACCGGCTGTCCGTCGTCGACTGGGAGCTCTGCCAGATCGGTGATCCCGCGTGGGACCTCGCGGGCTTTCTCCAGGGCATCTTACTCTACTGGATATTTTCATTTCCGATCGTCGCGGCCCCAAGCCTCGATCGATTGGCCCCATTGGCGAGCGTGCCGCTGATCACCCAGCGTGCAGGCGTGATCGAATTCATGCGGGCCTATGCCGATGCTCGCGGTACGGCTTCGTCGCGCGAGGCGTTCGAACGCGCCTTCGCGCTGTCTGGTGCGCGCCTCGTCCAATTCGCGGTCGAGTATGCCCAGCATCAACACGAGCAACACGCGCTTCAGCATTGCGAGATGGCGCTCCAGGTGGCGCAGCGCGCGATCTGCATTCCGGGCTGGGCCAGGCATGCCTTGCTGGAAGCAACGGCGACAGCTTCGATGAGAGTTCAATGACCCCGCAAGTCCACGCCGCTGTCTTCTATTGTGTCGATGCGATCAATGTCACGGGCCTCAACGAATACACGGCGTTTGGGCAGAAGCGAACCCTGGCTCCGGGCGTTGCCGGGCCATCGCCGGGGGCTGGGGTAGGTGAGGGCGATGCCATCGTGGGTGTGATCGCCGATGAGATATACCGGCGCATCTATGCGCGGTTGCAGTTCGCCCGTCACTCGGGATCGCGCGGCGAGCGCGTGCCGTTCGCGGCGCGTCTGTCCGCCGCGAACAGCAGCCGGCGAGGCTGGGAGCCGGGTTGGTCGGTGCTGACGCGAATGGGGAACGTGTCTGTCCTGCATCGGGACGGACTGCAGATCCATGTATCCACGTCGGAAATGTTCCCTGACCCGGACATCGAAGGAGTGCACAGGCACTATCAGATCGATGTCGGCAAGGAGCTCTTCAACCTGATTCCCGGCTGGTACGTCGCACTCGGCGAAACGCCGGATCCTTTCGACGAGCCGGACATCACGACGCGTGTGTACTTCAACGTCGGCGCGGCGGCGGGCGCCGAACTGGTGGCTCGCTGCTGCGCACTGCTGAATAGCTGCGCAATCCCTTTCCGTCTCAAGGTCCCCGACGATCCCGGCTCATATGGGCGAACCGACGCAGCCGTCCTCTATCTGCGGAAGCGCATCTATCGCGCCAGCCATGACGTGCTGCGGAGACTGTTCGACTCCGTCAAGACCCGAGAGGGGATTCCGGCCTTCGCCAGGAAGATGGCCCGTGGGATCGCGGTCGCAGAGGATCCGGCAGACGGCAGCAGCTTCGGACAGAACCGCTCGCGGCTCGTCGCCCGTGGGCTTTGGCGTGCCTTCGTGGCGCAGGCGGAAGGCCGTGAGTCGAAGCTTCGGTACGTCATCGGAGAATTTCAGCGCGCGGGCTTGGATTGTGCGCGGCCCCATCTTGGTCCGCGCTCTGAGGACATCTACGAAAGCACGGGCCATGGACCCTAAGACCAGCACGTGTCTCGAGGCGGTCCGACGCATTGCAGACATGCTGTGCGCAACGGCGATCTGGGACCAAGACAACCGCTCCTGCAACTGGATCGGTGCCAGCCCGCTGGCCAGTGTTCCAACACTGCGTCCACTGGGGTTCGATCTTTATAACGGGCTCGGAGGGGTCGCACTGTTTCTCGCGGCCGCGCATGCGGCGTTTGGCCGGCCCCAATACGCCGAAACCAGCATCGGCGCCTTGCGCGCGGCTCATCTCCAAGCCCATTCCGTGCCCGTCTCGCCTTCCGATCTGTCTATCTTCGAAGGCCGTTTCGGGCTGCATTTTGTGACCGGCCTGATCGGGCGCATGCTGGATGCCCCCACACCGAGCATTGCCCTGCCGGACGTCCTTCATCTTCTTGCGCAGGGAACTGGCCAGCCGCATTCGCTCGATGTGATGGCCGGAAGCGCCGGTACGATCCTCGGGCTGTTGAATTTTGAGCCGCATGGCTTCCGGATGCATCTGGCTGCGTTGGCCTCGAGGCTTGGAGAGGAAATCCTCGGTCAGGCCGAAGCTCGCGGCGGAGGATTCGCATGGCCTCCGAGGACGATCAATGGTGCCGTGAGCGGTACCGTGCCGCTGTGCGGTCTCTCCCATGGAGCCTCGGGAATGGCCGTGTCGCTGCTGCGGTTGTTTGAGCGATCGGGCCGCGCGGAGTTCCTCGCGGGCGCTCGCTCGGCGTTCAGATATGAGGAACAGGCGTTCGACCCGCAACTCGGCAGCTGGCCCGATCTACGTGCGGACACTCCGGCGCAAAGGGGTTTCGACGCGTGGTGCCACGGCGCCGGCGGAATTGCGATCGCGCGGTTGCAGGCAATGCGCAGCGACACCTTGCTGGGGGATCACCATCGGTCGGTTGCGATCACCGCTCTGGAGAGAACCCACGAGGCGTTGTGTGATTCGATCGACAGTCCCCAGCGCGACGAGGGGCTCTGTCACGGAACGATCGGGCTCGCCGAGATATGCCGCATCGGTGGCCGGATGCTCTCGGTCCCGACCTTTTCGCCGAAGGTGGATCAGGCTGCCGCGACCGTCGCGGAAGGGATCATCGACATGGGCGAGTTCCGGGACTGGCCGGGCGATGTCGTGGCCCGGCCGGGGCTCATGCTCGGCATTTCCGGCGTCGGCTATGGGCTCCTGTCGCTCAGTGGAATGAGGCTGCCCTCGGTTGTGACCTTGTTTGAATCATTTGCATAGCAATTTTGGGAGGTTCTAATGGCGGTCTATATTGCGCCCGGCAATGGCACTGAAATCACGAGCGCACCTGGCGCGGCGCCGATCGAGTCCTTGGGTATTGCCTACGTCTCGCAGCGTCCCCAAGCCAATTGGTGTTGGGCGGCCTGCACGGTCATGGTCGCCAGCCATCTCGGCGTGATGGACCAGGATCTCGCTGGACCGCCGACGATGTGCCACTTGGCCAGCATCGCTCACAACATCCCGAATTGTTGCGTAGACCCCTCGGCTTGCGACATGGGGGCCTGGCCCGAGATCGCGTATTCGCATCTGAGCATCAGCGTCAATCCCGACATACCGTCTCCGCCGGTCAACAGCGAGAGAGTGCTGACCCTGGACGAGATACGTCAGCAAATCTTGACCAGCCGTCGCCCCGTGGAGGTGATGTACAAGTGGAGCACCCATGGTGCACATGTTGTGCTCATCACCGGCGTCTATGGTGACGGGACGCTCGAAGTTTTCGATCCCTGGTTCGGTATCGAATCTCCCGTCTCCTACGACTACGTGAGGGGCGGCCGGGGTATGGGCCGATGGGCCGGCACCTACTCTGATTTCCAGATCGCGCCCGCCGCGGGCGCCTGAAGGGATCCACTTGCCTCGGACACGGAGCATTGAGTCATGGCTTACACCGTCGAATTGACCGACCAGCAGAAGAAAGTCGTTGCTCAGCAGATTGGCGCGAAGTTGGGGGCGCCTGCGGTGTCCAAGGCGCCCGGTGCCGCCCCGCCGGTGCACGAAATCACCGAGACGTTCCCCGTCTGGATCGTCGACGATCGCATCAGCTCGGCTCCGGGAGGTGCGTCAAATCTGCTCCGCGCAGGTGCACGGGATACAGGTAGCTTTCATCACAACGTCTGCGTGGCGAGCAATGCACCCGGCGCAGCGCCCGGGAGCACGCAAGTGGTGGCATCCGCGCGCTCGATCGTGCATGGACCGGGCGGAATCCCGAAGATCGAAGCCATCACCACGCCGCCACCCGGCAATAATCTGCCGCGGTGGATACGCAATGCGGCCTATTGGATTGACAAAAACGCTGTAGGCAATCCTCTGATCCGCCTGTTGGTGATCCCGTCCAAATACGTCCACTGCTTCTGGCTGTCCTATCCTGACAAGGACTGTGTGGTCGTCGTCGACATGCCCGCAAGCTTCACACACCTGCATTATCAGCGCATCTACGACAGTGACGAGTTCTTCGGTCTCCTGCAGAAGGAGCCGGTGGTCCAGGGGCTGGGGCCGCCGGGCTAGTTTCGCGCGCGATAGGATCGGAATGAAGCGGCTTCGCGCTTTGGCAATTGCCCGAGCATGATCTTGTCGGAAAACCGATACGCACTTTTCCGGATCATGCTTTAGTCGGCACGACCGCCTTCGGCGAACGTCGCCACGCTGATCGAGCGTTTGATCCTGCCGATGTCGACCTTCGCGGCCGCCTTCAGGGAAAGCTGCGCCAGCCCCGTGGCCTTATTGATCTCTGTCCAGCCGAGGATGCTTTGTTGGGGGGCGTGGATGTCGACGAAGGTCCCGAATGACGGCTCAAGGTAAATCCTCACCGCGCCGTTGACGAGGGTCGGAGAAGAATAGCCTGTGAGCACGACAGTTGGAGCCGCCGGCTGCGCTGCGCCCGGTGCTCCCCCGCCGAGTGCCTTCGGTACGAACCGCACGCCGATGACGATATCATTTCCGGTTGCCCTGGCGGCGCCTGCAATACGTCCCAGGATCAGCGCATTGCCGTCGACGACCGCGTCGTCCAACGCTTCTCCCATGACGCGGGCGCTGCCGCGCACATATGCCCGGCCGTAAACGCGCCCCGTGACTTGAGCGTGTTCGCTTACGACGGCGGAATCGAAGACCTGTCCGTTGATCCGGCAATCGCCGCTGACGGATGCCTGGCCAAAAACCTGGCCATACACCTGCGCGTTATCCGTTATCCTGGCGTCTCCAAAGGCTTCCGAGTCATTGTGAAGCCAGCAAGTTCCGCTTTGGCTCAAGTTCGCTTCGTTCTGCACGTAGCCGCCGCGCGTGCCGTCGCTGCGAACGATGCGTGAGAGGAGAACGCCGTTACGGTTGCGTCTATCGGTGAGGTCCAGAGAATATTTGGACTGCATGACAAAACCCCATGTTCATGTGAATATTTGTCAAACTGGATCGCAATGTGGAGCGCGCGGATTTATGTGGCGCATGGCATCACGCCTTGCGCGCCTCCGACAACTTTAACGAGAATTGCGCATTTGTGAAGTCGATAGTTGGGGCGCCGGGTTCATGCTTTTGGGCGACCGCCAAAGTGGCCGGCGTCGATCCTGCGTGCCAGCGATCATCCAGACGATCAGACTTGTCCGCTGCCCAGCGCCTTCCGGATCATCTCCGCGAGCTGGTTGCGCCGGTAGGGCTTGGTCAGCAGCATCACGCCGTCGTCGAGCTTGCCGTGATGGACGATGGCGTTGTCGGTGTAGCCGGAGGTGTAGAGCACCTTCACACCCGGCCGCAGCTTGGCCACCTCGTCGGCGAGCTCGCGCCCGCTCATGCCGCCGGGGATGACGACGTCGGTGAAGAGCAGGTCGAAGGTCTGGCCGGCCGCGATCAGGTCCAGCGCGGCCTTGCCGTCGGGCGCGGCGATGGTCTTGTAGCCGAGGCCAGTGAGCTGCGCGGTGACGAAATTGCGCACCAGCGGATCGTCCTCGACGACGAAGATGGTCTCGGCGCCGCCCTCGGCCGGCGGCGCGGCGGTGACCGCGACCTCCGCCGTGCCTTCGCCCGGCGGCAGATAGAGCTTGATCGTGGTGCCGTGGCCTTCCTCGCTGTAGATCTTGATGTGGCCGCCGGACTGCTTGACGAAGCCGTAGACCATCGAGAGGCCGAGGCCGGATCCCTTGCCGACCTCCTTGGTGGTGAAGAATGGCTCGAACGCCTTCAGCTGGATGTCGGGCGACATGCCGGTGCCGGTGTCGCTGACCGCGAGCATGATGTAGGGGCCGGCGGTCACGTCCGCATGGGCCTGCGCATAGGCCTCGTCCAGCACGACGCGGTGGGTCTCCAGCAGCAGCTTGCCGCCGTTCGGCATGGCGTCGCGCGCGTTGATGGCCATGTTGAGCACGGCATTGGTGAGCCGGGACGGATCGATATGCGCGGTCATCGGCCCCTGTTCCAGCACGGTCTCGATCTGGATCTGCTCGCCGAGGGTGGGGCGCAGCAGCTTGGCGATGTCCGCGATCGCGGCGTTGATCTCGACGTTGCGCGGCTGCAGCGGCTGCCGGCGCGCAAAGGCGAGCAGATGCTGGATCAGCTCGGCGCAGCGCTCGGCCGCATCGTCGATCAGCCGCGCCACGCGCTGCAGCTCGGGCTGCTGCTTCAGGCTTTCCACCAGCGTCTCGGTGTTGCCGGAGATCACGGTCAGCATGTTGTTGAAGTCGTGCGCGACGCCGCCGGTCAGCTTGCCGATCGCGTCCAGCTTCTGCGACTGGTACAGCTGCCGCTCGGTCTCGCGCGACATGGTGGCGTCGTGATAGACCAGCACCGCGCCGGAGATCTCGCCGTGCCCGTCCAGCATGGGCCGGCCGCTGACCATGAGATGACGGGGCGCATTGCCGCTGTGCGGCCGGACGATCATCTCGAGGTCCTCGAACTTCTCGCCCCGCAGCACGCGCACCGAAGGCAGCTCGTCGGCCTGCATCGGCGTCACGCCGTCGCCATGGAGGACGTCCGACAGGGTCCGCAGATTGCGCAGGTTCATGCCGGTGCGATGCAGCAGCATGCGCTCAGCGGCCGGATTGGACAGCAGCACGTTGCCGTCGGCATCGATCACCAGCACCGCCTCCGCCATGCTGTCGAACGTGCTTTGCAGCACGTTGACCGACAGGCGCAGCTCGTCATGCGCGGTGACCAGATGCTCGGTACGCTCGGCCACCGCCGCTTCGAGCGCCTGCTTGGCAGCTTGCGTCTGTTCGAGCGAGGTCTGGAGCTGGCCCGTGGCGCGCCGGCTCTCGCGCATCACCAAAGCGACCAGCAGCAGGATCAGCACGGCGCCCGCGACATCGATGCCGAGCAGCACGACGCCCGTGCGGCGCGAATCCTGGGAGCGCGCGGCGAGCAGGCGTTCCTCCTCCGCGCTCAATCGGTCGAGGTTGCCCATCACCGTGTCCATGAGACCGCGGCCCTCGGCCCTGCCGTTGAGCGCGGCAATGCCGGCCTGGTCGTTCGCCGCGCGCAGCCGCATCGCCTCGGCCGCGATCTCGACCCGGCGCAGCGCCAGCGGTTCGGTGCCCTCCAGCAGCGCGAACTGATCGGGATTGTCGCGCACGCCGCGCTTGAGGTCCGCCAGCGCCGGCGCGATCTGGGCCTGCACCGCCTGGAACTCGGCGCTAAAGCCCGGGGTGCGGTAGAGCTCGTAGCCGCGCGCGGCGCTCTCGGCGCGGCGCAACAGCACGCGCAGATCGGAGATCTTCTTCTGGACCTGAACCGTCTGATTGACCCAGGCCGCATCCGAGCGGGATTTGACGTCGAGGGCGATCGAGGCCGCGGTGATGATCAGGAGGATGGCAAGTCCGGCACCCAGAATGACGCGCTGCGTTGGAATCAAGGGGCTTCTTTCTTGTCCTTCTGCTGCGCGCTCTCGCTTGCGAGGCATTCCCGGATCGTGGTCAGCAACGCGTCCGGCGTGAACGGTTTGCGCAGGCAGCGCGTCGCGCCAAGCTCCAGCGCCATGCGGAGGAAATCGGGAGAGGGCGAGGCGGATGACGCGAAGGCGTAGCCGGACATCGCGATCAGCGGAGTTGCCGGTGCGCGCTCGTGAAAGATGCGGATCGACTCGAAGCCGCGCATGTGCGGCATGAAGATGTCGACCAGCATCACGTCGAAGGTCTGCGTTTCCAGCGCAGCCAGTCCAGTTTCACCACCGTCGGTCAGCGTGACGTCGAAGCCCTGACGTTGGAGGAGGACCTCGATGGTCGCGCCGACCATCGGATCGTCATCAACCACGAGAATACGCGGCATGACACTTCCCAGTAGATCGAAGTCCCCACTGGGATTGGTGATATCCGCGAATCGTGTGCCGGGTCAATTTTGGATTGGGTCCAGGTAGATATGCACGGTGCGATGCATACAGGTCCATTTACATGCAATTGTACACATCAGCGCCGGCGATGGGGTCGCTGGAGGCGACATCACGAAGATGTGCCCGGTGCACGGAAAAGGCGTCGCAGCGCTGCGACGCCTTCCGTTACGCGAGGCTCGAGTGGTTACGGGCAGGGATGCCGTCGGCCGTCATAACCGAGATAGGTGCCCGAAGCCGGGTCATATGACTTGAAGCGCTGCGCACAATAGGCTGAGGAATCGCCGCCGCCAGGGACCACCGCGACCGTCGGTTCGTCATAATAGCTGTCGTAGTAATAGGGGTCGCTGTAATAGCCATAGTTGCTGCCGTAATAGGCGTATGAGCCCAGGCCGCCAATCGCCGCGCCAGCCGCGAAGCCCGGCCAGAAGCCGCCGCGACGGTGGTGATGATGGTGCCGTCCTCCGCTCCAATGACTACCGCCGCTCCAGCTGCCGCCGCGGTTTTGCCAGGTGCCGCCGTTGGCGGCTGCGAAGTTGCGGGCTGCGCCACCGGTGAAGGACGTGCCGCCGCTTGGACGAACCGCTGCACCGGCCGCGAAACTGTCGCCGCCTGAACGTGCCGCGGCACCTGCAGCGAAACTGCCGCCACCGCCGTGCATCGCGGCGCCGCCGCCCATCCGGGCTCCGCCGCCACCGCCGCCGATATGCGCTCCGCCGCCGCCACCGCCGACATGTACGCCGGCACCGCCGGCACCTGCGGCGCGATCTTGGGCGAAGCCCGGTGTGGTCATGGGTAGAATGAGCGCCAGCGTCGCGGCTGCGCTCAAAACTCTCAGATTGTTCATGGTAAACTCCTTTCCCGGAAAGCAAACCCTATGAAGGAGCAGTGGTTCCTGGGATCACGCCGGTTTGCGCGTGAAGGGAGCCTCGCGCGCGGCCGCTGTACCCGGCATGAACGGATCGCGTCCGATTTGCGGCCATGCCCTGGGTCGCGGCTGCGCACGCGCCCAGGCAGCACCGCGCCGCCGAACTGGACATTTCGCCGGCCGGATGGCATCAGGGCCCGACGAAGCAGGGCCCTTGCCGCATGAAACAATTCTTCCTCAAGTTCTTCACCTGGTGGAACGGCCAGACTTTTGGCACCCAACTCTGGACCAAAAGGTACGGGGAGCTGGTCGGCCAGGACGAGCAGGGCAATCTCTACTATCGCACCCGCGGCGGGGCGATCGATCCGACTCTGGGCTTCGAGCGGCGCTGGGTGGTCTATAACGGCTATGCCGAAGCGAGCCGGATCCCGCCGTCCTGGCACGGCTGGATTCATCACGTCGTCGATGTGCCGCCGACCGAGGCCAATTACCAGCCGCGCGAGTGGGAGAAGCCGCACCAGCCGAATCTCACCGGCACGGCCAAGGCCTATCGTCCCTCAGGATCGACCCTCGCCAGCGGCAAGCGTCCGAAGGCGACCGGCGACTATCAGCCCTGGACCCCTGGCTAGTCCTTCAGCCCGCGATCTTCATCGTTCAATTGGATGCACCCGCATCCGCCTCCCGCCGCTGTGGACAACGGGAACAGCGGGGATGGCGTTTGCGTGGACGTTGCAGCCGCGCCAGCGATGCGGCTCAATGAGCCCATCTTACGGAGATGGGAGACCATTGCGTTCGGTTCGGGCAACAGTTCGCGACTGTCCCGAGATGCAGCGGCCGCCGAGTAGGACTCGATCGGGAGATAGGCCCCCGGTCTGGAAGCTCCGACATCGCCCGATGTGAATGTGCAGCCGCCGTAAGACAGGAAAGGCCGCTTGGGAAACCGAGCGGCCTTTTTCTTTGAGGAGATCTCGTGCCCCGGACGCAGCGCAGCGTCTCTTCGACGGTGCGCTGCAGAGCCGGGGCCTGTGTTGCCGCAGACAGTGTGGCTTGCTGGGTCCCGGCTCTGCGCAGCAGCGCTACGCGCTGCGGCGCGTCCATGGGGGCATCGACGCGCGCTACGCGACCCGCTCGGCGGCGCGCTTCACTGCCTCCAGCCGCCGCGCGTGGTTTTGCGCGCCGCGCTCGCGGAGCAGGGTCATCACTTCGGCCGGCGCCGTGTCGGGCGAGCCGGAATTGAACGGCGGAGCCGGGTTGTATTCCATCTGGAGCTGGATCGCTTGCGCGGTGGTGCGATCGACCAGGATCGACACCAGCGTCAGCGCGAAATCGATGCCGGCGGTGACGCCGCCGCCGGTGATGCGGTTGCGGTCGATGCAGACGCGCGTCTTTGTTGGCGTCGCGCCGAACTGGCCGAGCATCTCCATCGCGCTCCAATGGGTCGCGGCGCGGTAGCCCTTGAGCAGGCCGGCAGCGCCGAGCGCCAGCGATCCCGTGCAGACGGAGGTGACGTATTTTGCGCCCTCGGCCTGCCGGCGCAGGAAGTCGAGCACCTCGTCATCGTCCAGCAAGTCGTTGGTGCCGCCGCCGCCGGGCACGCAGATCACGTCGAGCTGCGGGCAGTCGGCGAATGTCGTGGTCGGCGTCAGCGTCAGCACGGAATCGCTCGGCACCGGCTCGATCCGCTTCCAGATCAAGTGCAGCTTTGCGCCGGGCACCATGGAAAACACCTGCAAGGGGCCGGTGAAGTCGAGCTGGGTCACGCGCGGGAATATCAGAAGTCCGATCTGGAACGGGGACGACATTGGCGGATCCTCCAAAGATGAGCTTGACGGGCGAAGATTGGCATGCTGCCTTTGTGTCCGAAATGGCATAATTCCCACTATTTCGGACAGAGCTATGATCGGCCTCCTGATCTTCCCGGATTTCCAGCTGCTCGATGCGGCCGGCCCGATCTCGGTGTTCGAGGTCGCGGCACGCTGCGCCGGCAAGCCGCTGGCGCTGCGGGTGCTGGCGCTGAATGCGGGAGCGGTGCGAAGCTCGTCAGGCGTCGAGATGATGGCGCGCGATTTCAAGTCGGCGAATGCGATCACCACGCTGGTGATCGCGGGCGGCGTCGGCGTTGCGGATGCCGCGCGCTGCGAGGCCACACGGGCCTTCGTGCAGCGGCTGGCGCGGCGCGGCGTGCGGGTCGCGAGCGTCTGCTCGGGCGCCTATGTGCTGGCTGAAGCAGGCCTGCTCGACGGCCGCCGCGCCACCACGCATTGGGGGCGCACGCGCGACTTCGTCGCGCGCTATCCGAAGGTGAAGTTCGAGCCCGACCAGATATTCACCCGCGACGGCAATGTCTGGACCTCGGCCGGCATCACCGCGGGCATCGACCTCGCGCTCGCGATGGTCACCGAGGACCATGGCGAGGAGGTCGCGCGGGCCGCCGCGCGGCAGCTCGTGCTCTATCATCGCCGCAGCGGCGGCCAGTCGCAGTTTTCCTCGCTGCTGGAGCTGAAGGCGCCGAACGGCCGCTTCGGCGCGCTGTTGTCCTGGGCGCGTGAAAATCTCGACGCGCCGCTGACGGTGGAGGATCTCGCCGACCGCGCCGGCATGAGCGCACGGCATTTTGCCCGCGCCTTCGCCGCCGAGACCGGCACGACGCCATCCAAGGCGATCGAGCGGCTTCGGCTCGAGGTCGCGCGCGAGCGCGTGCAGTCCTCGCGCGAGGGCATCGAGCTCGTCGCGGAGGCGACCGGCTTTCGCGACCCCGAGCGCATGCGCCGCGCCTTCATCCGTGCCTTCGGTCAGCCGCCGCAGGCGCTGCGGCGTGCGGCGCGGGCGGGCTAGGGCGTGTGCTCTCGAACTCGGGCGCCCCGCGGAGTCGCGACGTCCACATCGAGCAGAGATGCCTAGCGATCCGGCTTTTCGCTCACGATAACGCCGGACTTGGGATCGGCATGGAATTCCATCTTCTGTCCGTTCTTGACGCCTTCGCCCTCCCATCGGCCGTCGTCGGCTTCAAGCTTGGTCACCTGCGAATAGCCGGATTCCATGACCTTGGCCTTGACCTGCTCCATCGGCATCCAGTCAGGCCCGGGTTGATCTGCTCTTGCTGCCGAGGCCATGGCGAGCGAGCCGAGAACCAGGATTGTGGCAAACCTCATCGCGAACCTCCTTGCGGTGCGAGGCTTCAACGGGATCGCCGAATTGAGGTTCCTCGACTGCGTCGGTGCAAATGAGGGAACGGCCGTGGCTCACTTCGACATCCCAGAATTGACGAGGGCATCCCTATGGGGTGCCATTTGCCGGCACGCGGCGGGATGAATCTGCGCGCGCGGTCAGGCGCCGTGCGATCGGCATCAGGATGTACGGCGCAAGATGAATGGGAAACTGCGTCAGGGCGAAATAGAGCCAGGTCGTTGGCGGCAGCACCCCGGCGGTAGCTGCCAGCATCAGGCCGAGATTGCGCTGTGACACCATCAGTCCCAGTGCCAGCGCGCGCTCGGTGCCGACGCGGCGGAACAGCAGCGTGGTGATGGCGAGCAGGGCGAAGTAGATCGCGAAGGACAGGGCTGCGAGGCTGATGGTGAGAAGCGGCTGTGCCAGAAAGTCGCTCACGACGTCGCCCATGATCGCCGCGGCGAAGATGAAGAGGATGATGATGTTGAGACCGTCGATCGGCGTCTTGTGACGCTGGATCGCCTCCGCGCCGAAGATCCACCGGATGGCTGTCGCGGCCAGCAGCGATGCGGCGAGGATGCCCAGCAGTTTCAGGCCGAGTGTGAGCGGCGTGATGCTGAGCATGTCGCCGAGGAAGAGGCCGGCGAACAGCGAGGCCGTGAAGGGCACCAGCGCGGTCGAGGTCACCAGCGTGATCAGCACGAGCGTGGCATCGAGCCCCATCAGCGCGGCGAGGGCCGGCGAGGCCATCATCGGCGAGGCCATGCTCTGCAGCATCAATGCGAGCGACAGCCCGGGCGCGCGAGCCGTGAGGCCGGTTGCATGCGCGATTAGGCCGACGATCAGCGGCACCCCGATCGTGGTCCAGGCCGTGGCGGTCGCAACCAGCGCCGGTCGGCGCAGATGGCTGTAGAGCGCGGCCAGATCGACCCGCATGAAGGAGATGCAGAGTAGGCAGAGGATCGCCTCGGTGAGATAAGGACGCAGCAATGCGCCGAGCGGCGGCACCGCGGCTGCGATGAACACGATGGCGGCGACCCCGCGCGTGCCCTGGTTGCCCAGCCAGGTCAGGACGCGCAGCGGCAGGGCGGCGATGGTTTGGAGCGGAGAAGCCATGCGGAACGGCGTTTCAGCCCAATCCCTTCAACCACGCGCCGATCTCGCCGACGGCAACATTGGCCTCTCGCAACAGCTTGCCCATGGTGAAGAAGCCGTGGAATTGGCCGGGATAGTGCCTGGTCGTCACGGGCACGCCGGCCTGCTTCAGCCGCACGGCATATTCGTTGCCTTCATCGCGCAAGGGATCGGCGCCGGCGGTCAGCACATAGGCCGGCGGCAGGCCGGCCAGGCTTGGCGCACGCGCAGGCGAAGCGCGCCAGTCGTGGATGTCGGCGGCGCCGTTGAGATAATGGTCGCGAAACCAGCGGATCACCGAATGCGTCAGCAGCACGCTGGTCTCGGGCTCGCTGTGGGAGCCGTGCGTCATGGCGAAATCGGTGGCGGGATAGATCAGCACCTGGCCCGCGAGTGCAGGGCCGCCAGCGTCGCGCGCGGCGAGCGCGACGACTGCGGTGAGATTGCCGCCGGCGCTGTCGCCCCCGATCGAGAGGCGTGAAGCGTCGATGCCGAGCTCGCGCGCGTTGGCGGCAATCCATTGGGTCGCGGCCACCGCGTCCTCGGTGGCGGCGGGAAATTTGTGCTCGGGCGCGAGGCGGTAGTCGACCGAGATCACGATCAGCGCGCCTTCGACCGCGAGCTGACGGCAGACGACGTCGTGGGAGTCGAGGTCGCCGATCACCCAGCCGCCGCCGCGGAAGAACACCAGGGCCGGCGACAGGCCGTCGTGCCGGCGCGGCTCCTTGGGAACATAGAGACGGGCGGGAATCGTACCGTGCGGGGCTGGGATCGAGAGCGAGGCGACGCGGGCAAGCTCGGGGGCGTCAGGATTGGTGGCAAAGCGCGCCTGCGAATAATAAGCGCGGGCCTCCGGCGCGGTCAGGGTCTCGTAGGCCGGGCGGCCGGCGTCCTGGAAAGCCCTGTAGACGGCGGCGGCATCGGGATCGAGCACAACGGGCATGGGGCGACCTCGGGGTTTCCGGTCTGGTTGGACGTCGTTTGGGGGGCGATGCCGGCCCCGCGCCCCTGGGAGGGGCTGATTGACTATCCCATTCGGGACCCGGTCTGGCCAGATGGGGCCGGGAAGGGCAGGGATGCCGCCCTTCCCCCGCCGTATTCGCCGTGTTAACCGGATGGCCTGCGAGCGGCGGTAACCCCTATAGAATGTCCAACAAGCCCGATTCGCTGTTGAAGCCGCGCGAGATGTTTCGAACCATTACCCTGACAGGTCTTGCGGCGCTTTTGGCCGCCACCGCGCTGACGGTTGCGACGCCGGCTCAGGCGCAAATCGGCACGATCTTTTCCGATCCGCCGCCGCTGCGGCCGCCCGGCACCATTCCGCGCGGCCAGCCGCAGCCGCAGCAGATCCCCGACGATGACGAGGAGGTGCCGGAGCTGCCGCCGCAGGGCCGCGTGCTGCCGTCGCGCCCGATGCCGCCGCCGCCGGGCCGGCAGGGGAACGTGATGCCGGGGCCGGTCGAGACCCAGCCGCTGGCGCCGCCGCCAGGCTCCACTGTGGCTCCGCCGAACCAGCCGCCCTCCGCGGCGATCGCGCCGCCCGGTGTGCCGGGCGCGCCCGGTCGTCAGCCGCAGCAGAAGGGCGCTCCGGGCGCCGTGCCGCAGACCCCGGCAAGTCTGCAGCCGGGTGACGAGGTCGTGACCGAGCCACCGGCGCAGAAGATCGTGAACAAGAAGGCGACCTTCTCCGGCCTCGACAAGATCACCGGCCGCATCATCAATTTCGACGAGGAGATCGGCGAGACCGTTCAGTTCGGCGCGCTCAGGGTCAAGACCGACGCCTGCTACACGCGGCCGGCGACGGAGGCCACCAACACCGATGCCTTCGTCGAGGTCGACGAGATCACCTTGCAGGGGGAGGTAAAGCGCATCTTCTCCGGCTGGATGTACGCGGCAAGCCCGGGCCTGCACGGCGTCGAGCATCCGATCTACGACATCTGGCTTACCGACTGCAAAGAGCCGCAGCAGACCATTGCGACGGCGGCGCCGGATCCGGCGGCCAAGCCGCCGCCGCCACCGCCGCCCGCACAGAAGAAGGCTGCGCCGAAGCAGGTGCAGCAGCGTCCGCCGCAACCTCTGCCGCCGATCCAGCAGCAGCAACCGGCGCCCCCGCCGCCCCCGCCGCCGGAGCAGCGGCCGGGTCTGTTCGGTATTCCCGGGTTTGGCCGCTAGGCCATGGTTCACCTCTCCCCGTCGGGGAGGTCGATTTGCGCAGTAAAGCGGGTGAGGGGCCTTGGCACTTTGGTTGGACCGTAACCCCTCACCCGGACCGCATCTTCGATGCGCTCCGACCTCTCCCGTCGGGAGAGGTGAAGCATCAGCGCTTAGCTGATCGGGTCCTATTGCCTTGAAGCGATGATCTCGAGTGCGCGCGCGCCCGGGATGGCCTCGCCGGGTGAGAGCCTGAGGAAATCGCCGGGCTCGCCGGCCAGCGCCTTGTCGAGCAGCGCGGTGTAGCGCCGCCGCGAGATCTCGACCGCGCCAAAGCTCTTCAGATGCTCGGTGACGTATTGGGTGTCGAGCAGCTCGAAGCCGCCGTGAATGAGCCGCGCGACCAGATGCACCAGCGCGACCTTCGAGGCGTCGCGCGCGGTGTGAAACATGCTCTCGCCGAAGAAGGCCCGCCCCAGGCTGACGCCGTACAGCCCGCCGACGAGATCATCGCCCTGCCAGGCTTCGACGCTGTGGCAATGGCCGAGCTGGTACAGGCCGCCATAGAGGTCGCGGATGCGCTTGTTGATCCAGGTGTCCTCGCGCCCGGCCTGCGGCGCGGCGCAGCCCGCGATCGTTGCCTTGAACGCGGTGTTGACGGTCACGCGAAACACGTCCGAGCGCACCGTGCGCGCAAGCCGCGAGGCGACGCGAAATCCGTCGAGCGGGATGACGCCGCGAAATTCCGGCTCGACCCAGAACAGGGTCGGATCGTCGGCGCTTTCCGCCATCGGGAAGATGCCGCAGGCGTAAGCGCGCAGCAGCACGGCCGGGGTGATTTCAGACGGAGCGGAGTCGCGCGAAGTCATGGTTCGCGATGATAGCAGGATCGGGAGGCCGTTGCGATGGGCCGCAACGGCAGCGCGAGGTCAGCCGACGGCAGCGGTGCTGGTCTTGCCCGGGCTTGCGGGCACGCGAGCGAACTTCAGCACGACCCGGGTTCCGGAATGCGCGGGATCGCGCTCGACCGAGGCGTCGAGCTTGGCGGCCATGGCCGCGACGATGCGCTGGCCCATGCCGGTGGAGCGCGGATCGGCCTTGACGGCGTCGCCGACGCCGTTGTCGGCGATCGACAGCAAGAGATCGTCGCCTTGCGCGGTCAGATCGACATGGATCGGGCCGGCGCCGTCGGGATAGGCGTATTTCACGGCGTTCATCACCAGCTCGTTGACGATGATGCCGACGGCAACCGCGCGGTCCGGATCGATCTCGATCGGCTCGGCCTTCAGCGTCAGGCGCGACATCCGGTTACCTTCGGCCGAGCGGCGGAGATCCTCGAGCAGGGACTCCAGATACTGGTTCAGCACCACGCTCTTGAGGTCCTGCGAGGTGTAGAGGCGCCGGTGCACTTGCGCGACCGCGGCGACACGGCCCATCGCGTTGGTCAGCGCTGCCTTGACCTCGTCCTGCGCGGCCGAGCTTGCCTGGAGGTGCAGCAGAGAGGCGATGATCTGGAGCGAGTTGCCGACGCGGTGATTGACCTCGCGCAGCAGCAGCTCGCGTTCGGCGGCAAGAGCTGCGTAGCGGTCGCGCGAGGCATGGATCTCGGCTTCGGCTTCCTCTCGCGCCTTCTGCAATTCGGCCTGGCGCAGCGCGCCCTCGGCCGCGACGTGGAGCAGGGGGATGAAATCGCCGGTGACGTCCTTGACGAGATAATCGGACGCGCCGGCCTTCAGCGCGGTGACGGCGATGCTGGAATCCTGCGAGGCCGTGACGAACACGACGGGCGGAGCGTCCGGGATCGCCATGATCTGCTCGAGCGTCTCCAGCCCGTCGAGACCCGGCATGTACTGGTCGAGCGCGACCACGTCGATGCCGCCCTCGGCACGAGCGCGGCGGATGCGCTCCAGGCCTTCCTCGCCGCTCGCGGCATGGACGACCCTGTAGCCGCGCCGCGTCAGGCCGCGTTCGACCAGGTGCGCCAGCGCACGGTCGTCGTCGATGTAGAGCAGGGTTGGCGTGCGCTGGTTCATGGGGCGGCGGGCGGGACCTGGATGACCGAGAAGAACAGGCCGAGCTGCCGGATGGCATTGGCGAAATTCTCGTAGTTGACGGGCTTGGTGATGTACACGTTGCAGCCGAGCTCGTAGCAGCGCTTGATTTCCTGGGAATCGTCGGTGGTGGTCAGGACCACCACGGGCGACGCCTTCAGATATTTGTTTTCCTTGATCTGCCTCAGGATGTCGATCCCGGTCATGTCGGGCAGGTTGAGATCGAGCAGGATCAGCAGCGCGTTGCCCTTCTGGACGAGGCCGCTGCCGTCGGCGCCGAACAGGTGCTGCATCGCATCGGTGCCGTTGGTGAAGGAGACGATCTCGTTGTTGACGCCCGAGCGGCGGATGTTGCGCTCGATCAGGCGGGCGTGTCCCTCGTCGTCCTCGATCATGATGATGGTGACAGGCTGGGTCATCGATCTCTGTTCCGGTTGTTCACGTTCCAGGCGATCGGCAGCGTGATCGTGAAGGTGCTGCCCGCGTTCAGTTCCGATGATACCGACATGGTGCCGCCGAGGCGACGCACAAGTGCACGCACATGCGCAAGACCAATGCCCTGGCCGGGCTTGTCCTGGGTTCCGGCGCGGCGGAACAGGTCGAATATCCGCTGGTGATCCTTCGGGTCGATCCCCCGGCCGTTGTCGCTGATCTCGAAGATAGCGTACCCGAGCTTGGTCCGCCCGCGAATTCTAATCTCTCCGGGCACGCCGCGCTTGAGATATTTGATGGCATTGTCGATCAGATTGGAGAAAATCTGCTCGAGCGCGAGCCGGTCGCTCACGACATTCGGCAGCGGCTCGACATGAATCTGGGCCTGCGCCTCGTCCGCCTGGTGGGCCAGCGTGGTCACAATGGCCTCGATCAGCTCGCGTGTGTCGATCTTGACCGGCTGGAATTCGCGGCGGCCCTCGCGGGTGAGGTTGAGGATCGCCGAGATCAGCCGGTCCATCTTGGCGATCGAAGACTTGATGAAGCCGAGCGCTTCGGAGAAGTCCTCGGATAGCTGCTTGTCGGCGCCTTCGAGCGCGATCTCGCCAGGGCCGGCGGGCGCCAGCGGCGCACCGTCGGCAGAGACATGGGCGAGGCTGCCGATGCGGCGGAAGATGTCGCCGCCGAGCTCTTCCAGCTCGCTGGTGAAGCCCATGATGTTGACGAGCGGCGAGCGCAGGTCGTGGCTGACGATATAGGCGAAGCGCTGGATCTCGTCATTGGCTTCGCGCAGGTCCGCCGTGCGCTCGTCGACGATGGATTCCAGATTGACGTTGGCGTCGCGCAGGCGCGCTTCGGCCTCGTCACGGGCGCGGGCCGAGCGCCGCACCAGCCAGGTCGAGATCATGGCCAGCAGCACGACGAGGCCGGAGCCGATGCCGGTCATCGATGCGGCCAGGGTCTGGCTGCGGTCGGAGTTGGCGGTGCGGAGCCGAAACAGCCGCTCCTCCTCGCGGATCATCGCGTTGGCCTGGTTGGTGATCGTGGTCGTGGTGTTGCCGCGGGCGGCCTCGCGGACGAGCTCCGTGGCGCGGTCGAGCTGCCCCTGCTTGACGAAGCTCATCTCCCGCGAAAACTGGTCGAGCCGGGTCTCGATGGCCGCGCTCAGCTTCTCGATGCTGTCGCGTTGCGCCGGATTGTCGCCGATCTGGCGCGTGAGCTTGTCGAGCGCCGGAATGATCGCGGCGACGGCTTTCTCGTGATCCGACTGGAAATCCGCGCCTTGCGTCAGGAGAAAGCCGCGGGCGCTGCTCTCGGCACGGCGGATCTCGAGCAACAGGGCATTGATCTGGCTCTGCGCCTCGATGGTGTGGAGCACCCATTTGCTGTCTTCCCGCGCCTCGTTGACGAGGTAGACCGAGCCGGCGCTGATCACGGTCAGCACCAGAAGACCCGCCGCGATCAGCAGGATCTGCCAAAAAGCCCGCCGTCGTTGCGCCTCGGCCGTCACGACGGCCTCACTCTGTCACGTCTCGCGGAAGTCAAAACGCCCCCTTGGAACTGTCCCCGCGTCCAGAACGCAATCGGGGCCAAAGGGTTCCATGGCGAAAGTGGTTTATCGCGGGGCAGGTTCCACCTGGCCGGCCAGATACTGCTCCAGCCAGTGGATGTGGTAGTCGCCGTTGATGATGTCGCCTTCGCGCACCAAAGCCCTAAACAGCGGCAGCGTGGTTTCGATGCCTTCCACCACCATCTCGTCCAGCGCCCGCCGGAGCCGCATCAGGCACTCGGCGCGGGTCTTGCCGTGCACGATCAGCTTGCCGACCAGGGAATCGTAATAGGGCGGGATCGTGTAGCCCTGGTAGACGGCGGAATCGATCCGCACCCCCAGGCCGCCCGGGGGATGGTATTGCAGGATGCGGCCGGGCGAGGGACGGAAGGTCTGGGGATTCTCGGCGTTGATGCGGCACTCGATGGCGTGGCCGATGACCTGGACCTCGTCCTGCTTGGCCGGCAGGTCACCGCCGGCAGCGATGCGGATCTGCTCCAGCACGAGGTCGATGTCGGTGATGCTCTCGGTGACGGGATGCTCGACCTGGATTCGGGTGTTCATCTCGATGAAGTAGAATTCGCCGTCCTCGAACAGGAATTCGATGGTGCCGACGCCGAGATATTTCATCTCGCGCATTGCCTTGGCGCAGGTCTCGCCGATCTTGGCGCGCGCTGCGGCGGCGAGCACGGGCGAGGGGCCTTCCTCCCAGACCTTCTGGTGGCGGCGCTGCAGCGAGCAGTCGCGCTCGCCGAGATGGATCGCGCCGCCGCGGCCGTCGCCGAGGATCTGGATTTCGATGTGGCGCGGCTTCTGGAGGTATTTCTCCAGGTAGACCGAGGCATCGCCGAAGGCGGATTTGGCCTCGTTGGCCGCCGTCGACAGCGCCACCTGCAGATCTGCCTCGCTGTGGGCGACCTTCATGCCGCGGCCGCCGCCGCCGGCCGCCGCCTTCACAAGCACGGGAAAGCCGATCTCCCGAGCGATGGCCAGGGCGTCGTCGTCGGGGCCGACGGCGCCGTCTGAGCCGGGAACCACGGGAATGCCGAGCCTCTTGGCGGTCTTCTTGGCCTCGATCTTGTCGCCCATCAGGCGGATATGCTCGGCCTTGGGGCCGATGAAATGCAGATTGTGCTCGGCGAGGATCTCCGCGAAGCGCGCATTCTCCGACAGGAAGCCGTAGCCGGGATGCACGGCATCGGCGCCGGTGATCTCACAGGCCGCGAGCAGCGCGGGGACGTTGAGATAGCTGTCCTTGGACGCCGGCGGGCCGATGCAGACGCTCTCGTCCGACAGGCGCACATGCATGGCGTCGGCGTCGGCGGTGGAGTGTACGGCGACGGTCGCGATGCCGAGCTCCTTGCACGCCCTGAGGATGCGAAGGGCGATCTCGCCGCGATTGGCTATGAGGATCTTGTCGAACATGTTGCCTCAGGGGCGAATGGGGAATGGCGAATGGCGAATAGGGTGGAGCAGCTGGTCGCTACGCGCTATTCGCCACTGCCTCACTCGATGATGACGAGCGGCTCGCCGTACTCGACCGGCTGGCCGTCCTCGACCAGGATCTGCGTCACCGTGCCGGCGCGCGGCGAGGGGATCTGGTTCATGGTCTTCATGGCTTCGATGATCAGCAGCGTCTGTCCGACCGAGACCTTGCTGCCGACCTCGATGAACGGCTTGGCGCCCGGCTCGGGCGCCCAATAGGCGGTGCCGACCATCGGCGAGCTGACCGCGCCGGGATGCTTCGACAGGTCGGGCCCGGCGGCGGCGGTCGCGGCGGGGACACCCGGCAGGGCGGCGGGAGCCGCAGCCATCGGCACCGGCATGGTCGCAGCCACGCTGATGTTGCGGGCGACGCGCAGGCGCAGGCCCGCGCGCTCGATCTCGATCTCGCTGAGGCTGGTCTCATCGAGCAGGAGCGCGAGCTCGCGGACGAGCGCGGAATCCTCGCTGGAAAACTTTGCGGCTGCTTTGTCGTCTGGCTGGCGCGCCATGTTGTTTGATCCGAATGTTCTGTTTGATGAGGGAGCTTCAGGCTTTGGGCTTGATGGCAAGCTTGGCGGCGAGGCCCTGGATGGCGAGGCGGTAGCCCTCGATGCCGAAACCGCAGAGCGAGGCGAAGGCCGCGCGTGCCGTATAGGAGTGATGACGAAAGCTCTCGCGGGCGTGGATGTTGGTCACATGCACCTCGACCGTCGGGATCTGAACCGCGAGCAGCGCGTCGTGCAGCGCGATCGAGGTGTGGGAATAACCGCCGGCATTGACGATGATGCCCTTCATCTTGCGCCGATGCGCCTCGTGGATGAAGTCGATCAGCTCGCCCTCGCGGTTGGACTGCCGGCAATCGGCCTTGAGGCCGAACGTCGCCGCCGTCTCCCGGCACAGCGCCTCGACGTCGGCCAGCGTCGCGTGGCCATACTTCTCCGGCTCGCGCGTCCCCAACATGTTGAGGTTCGGCCCGTTCAGGACGAGGATCGTGTCGGTTGCGGGTTCTGCCATTCCAATCCCGGAAGAGGTGCTTCGGCGTGGCGGGGTTATAGGTAACAAAGCGTCCCAGGGGAAGCCTTGAAGGACCTTCGAGGGGCCCTCAGGTACCTCATCCTGGCTGCAAAAATCTGTGCGGAAGCTACGGAAATTGCTTGTTAACCAGCCCGAACCATGGCTGCCGGCAACCGCAAAGGGGGCGGGCATTGCTGCCCGCCCCCTGCGACTGCCGGTGATCCGGCTTAGACGTTCAGGACCGCCACGATTTCGTAGGTGTCCGGATTGATGATCACGATCTCTTCCTTGACCAGGATGTACTTGTAGGTCCGCCACTCCGGATAGATTGACACGACCCGGGACGGCAAGGTGTGGAAGGTAATGCCCTCGCGCGGCACGCGGGTGCCGACCGAGATCGAGAAGTTCACGTTGGTCACCGGGGTCACCCGCTGCTCGCGGATCACCGAGGTGATCTGGGTCCGCTGCTCGGTCGAAAGCTTCGCGGCGGCGCCCGCCTGGCCGACCGTGGTCGAAGTCGAGCTCTGGCCCTGGGCGTTCTGGTTGGTGCTGGTGCCGGTCTGGCCCTGAGCATTTTGGTTGGTGCTCGTGCCGGTACCCTTCTGGGTCTCGGCGTTGTTGGTCGAGGTGCCGCTCTTGCTGCCCTCAGCCTTCATGTCCTTGTCCTTGCCGGACTTGGTGGTGTCCTGGCTCATGCTCTTGGACTTGTCCTGGGACTTGTCCATCTGGCCCTGCGCGCGATCGTCGGTGCGCTGGCCCTTGGTGCCGGCCTTGTCTTCGGCGTTCTTGTTCATCGCGCCGCCCGAGGAACGCTCGTCCTTCATCGCGCCGGACTTGTCTTCGGACTTCATGGAGCTGGAGCCGCCGGACTGGCCGACAGTGCCCTTGTCATGGCTCATGGAATCGCGGCCCATCGAGCCGCCGCGCTCAGCAGCGCCGCCGGAAGGCTGCGACTGCTGCATCTGTGCGCCACCGGCGCCACCACCGCTGTCGCGGCCCATGGTGCCCTGTGCGTTGGCGAGACCGGTGCCCGCGACGAGTGCGGCTGCGGCAACTGAGATCATGAAGCGGTTCAACATCGAAATTCTCCTCACGTGTTTCTTGCGTCATTGCCCGCGCCGACAACGAAAGGAGATTTGAGTTGTTCCGGAACTTCGTCTGTTCCGCGGCATTTGTTTGTTGAACGCCAGATGAATGACTTTGCGCGAAGACGCCAAGGTTCGGCGCAAGAAGAAAGGCCGGCTTTCCAGCCGGCCTTGTCGCGTTTTCCGAATATCGCAAAACCTGTGATCAGCAGGTTGCCTTGCCGCAGCGGGCGATGCCGATCTTTTCCCTGAGGCTTTCGACGCCGACGGCGCCGATCACGATCTGCTTGCCGATGACGTAGCTCGGCGTGCCGTTCATGCCCATCGCTTCGGCGAGCTTGAAGTTCTCCTCGATGGTGGCGCGCACCTCGGGGCTGCCGATGTCCTTCTCGATCCTCGCGATGTCGAGGCCGGCTTCCTTGGCCGCTTGAAGCGCGCGCGCCTTGTCGGCGGCGCCGCGCCCGGTGAGCAGCTTCTGGTGGAAGTCGAGATATTTCTTGCCGGTGGGATCCTGCATGCGCACGGCGACCGCGACCTGCGCCGCTTCGACCGAGCCCTGGCTCAGAACCGGAAACTCCTTCAGCACGACCTTCAGCTTCGGATCGCTCTTCATGATGGTCAGCATGTCGTCCATCGCGCGCTTGCAGTAGCCGCAATTGTAGTCGAAGAACTCGACGAAGGTGACGTCGCCGTCCTTGTTGCCGAGCACGACCTGTCGCGGCGAGTTGAAGATCGCCTCGGCGTTCTGCGCGACGCTCGCTTCATGCTTCTTCGTTTCGGCCGCGGCCTGACGTTTGCTGAGTTCGGCCATGGCCTCCTCGAGCACCTCGGGATGGCTCACGAGATAGTTCTTGATGATTTTCTCGATCTCGGTGCGCTGCGGGTCGGAGAAGCTGTCGGCAGCGGCCGGCGCAACTGCGCCGAACATGGCGAGCGCAAACAGCGCGGGAGCAAGCGAGCGCAGCGAAGGCATAGGCAAATCCTCTTATCCAAAGCAGGTTTCGGAAACGTCCCGGCGGCGTCAAAGCTCGGTGTCGTGACGTCGTGGTGCAAGGCGTCTTTAGGTTTGGCGTCGTTCTCGTCAGTTGCGCGGCGGCTTGGCCGCCACGATGTCGTCGGCCTTGACCCATCCAGGCGTGCCGACGGCAAAACGGGTTTTCGCGCGCGTGGCGAGCTCGCGGGCGGTCTTGTTGTCGCCGCGCAAGTACGCGGCCTGGGCCGATGCGAGATCCGCCTCGGCATAATCTCCCTTCCGGCCATAGGCCATCGCGAGCTGGCTGTAACCGAGGATGGCCTCGGGCTCCCGCGCCACCGCGGCGCGGAGAATCCGAACGGCGTCATCGGTGTAGGCCTTATTATCGGTTCCAACCAGAGCCTGCCCAAGTAACATCTCGATGAGGGGCGAGTTGTTCGAGAGTGCGGCAGCCTTGCGCAGGGGCGCGATGGCCTCGGCGGCCTTGCCACTTTCCAGCAAGGCCTGGCCGCGCACCTCGTAGAAGTACGGATTGCTCGGCTGAACCTGGATCAGCGCATCGATCTGGGCGAGGGCGCTGCGCAAGTCCCCGTGCAGATAGGTGCTGATGGCGCGGGCATAGCGCGCCGGCATGCTGTCGTTCGAGAGCGGATAGCGGCGGTACACCGTCTCCGGCCGCTCCATGAAGGCGGATATCTTGGCGCGAACCATGTCGTGGCGAAGCTGAAGCGCGGGATCGTCCTTCTTGCTCCAATAGGGGCTGGAGCTTGCGAACTCCTGCAGCGCGGCAACGCGCTCGGCCGGCATCGGATGCGACTGGAGATAGGGGTCGGCGCCGCGCGCGGCGAACAGGCTCTCGCTGGTGAAGCGCTTGAAGGTCTCGTACATGCCCTTCGGCGATTGCTGGGTCGCGGTCAGGAATCGCACGCCGGCGCGGTCGGCGTTCTCCTCCTGCTGGCGCTGATAGGACAACAGCGACCGGCGGATCACCTCCTGGGGAGCGGACATGGCGGCGGCGCCGACATTGGCGAGCCCGTTGTTGCCGGTGCCGCGCTGGGCGCTGCCCGCGGCGATCGCGCCGGCGCCGAGCAGCATCGCGATGATCATCTGGGTCTGGGCGGCGGCGAGTTGCTCGCGCAGCTTGGACAGATGGCCGCCCGCCAGATGCCCGGTCTCGTGCGCGAGCACGCCGATGATCTGGTTCGGCGTCTCCGATTGAAGGATCGCGCCGTAATTGACGAAGATGCGGCGGCCATCGGCGACGAACGCGTTGAACGAGCCGTCGTTGAGGATCACCATCTGGATGTTCTGCTTCTCCAGACCCGCGGCGCGCAGGATCGGGCGCGTATATTCGCGCAGCAGTTGCTCGGTCTCGGTGTCGCGCAGGACCGGCGGCCCCTTGGCTTGCGCGTGCGCGGCGGAGAACGGCGTCAGCGCGATCGCCGCGGCCGTGACGAGGGCGGTGAGGGCGGAAGCCTTCTTGCGCAATGCGATCTGGAGCGACATCAAACGGTGTTGGTCAAACGATCTGGAAAGCAGTTTCGTGATGGGTTTGGCGATTGGCGGCGGCCCGGATACGCGATATGCCCTTGTGAGCCGTTCCTCTTATGAGCCGCACAATGCGGCCAGTCTGGGGCGCAAGCGCCCCGTTCCCGGGCCGGAGGCGCCGGCCCGCCAGCGAAATAGCAGAAATCGATGCACGATGCGACTTTAAGGAACCGGTTGGGGCAGTGGCTCGAGCCCTCCCGCCGCAGCGATGTTCCCCCGTTCATGGTGATGGACGTCATGGCCGCGGCGGCCCGGATCGAGGCCGCCGGCGGCCATGTCATCCACATGGAGGTCGGCCAGCCCGCGGCCAGCGCGCCCAGGACGGCGATTGCCGCCGCCCATATGGCGCTCGAGACCGGGCGGATCGATTATACCTCCGCGCTCGGCATCCCCTCCTTGCGCGCGCGCATCGCACGCCATTATCGCGACGCCTATGGCTGCGACGTCAGCCCCGAGCGGATTGTGGTGACCACCGGCTCCTCGGGCGGGTTCATCCTGGCCTTCCTGTCGATGTTCGAGCCGGGCGACCGCGTCGCCGTGACGGTGCCGGGTTATCCGCCCTACCGGCACATCCTGACCGCGCTCGGTTGCGAGCCGGTGCTGATCGAGACCACGAACGAGACGCGCCATGCGCTCACCGGCGAGGCATTGCTCGCCGCCCATCGCAAGGCGCCGCTGAAAGGCGTACTGGTCGGCAGCCCCGCCAACCCGACGGGGACGATGATGTCGCGCGAAGCGCTCGCCGGCCTGATGGCGGCCGCCGAAGACGCGGGCATCCGCTTCATCTCGGACGAGATCTATCATGGGCTCGATTATGCGTTTCCGGCAGTCACCGCAGCTGCGCTGTCCGAGCACGCACTCGTGATCAACTCGTTCTCGAAGTATTTTTGCATGACGGGCTGGCGCGTCGGCTGGATGGTCGTGCCCGAAATCCTGGTGCGGCCGATCGAGCGGCTGCAGCAGAACCTGTCGATCTCGGTGCCGGCGCTGTCGCAGATCGCGGCAGAGGCCGCCTTCGACGGTGCGGCCGAGATGGAAGCGATCAAGCACGGCTATCAGGAGAACAGGCAGATTTTGATCGAGGGATTGCCGAAAGCCGGCCTCAGCAAATTCCTGCCGGCCGATGGTGCATTTTATCTCTATGCCGACGTCTCGGACTTCACCTCCGACAGTTTCGAGTTCGCCAAGCAGATGCTCGAGCAGGCACGCGTCGCGGCAACGCCCGGCCTCGATTTCGATCCCGTTCACGGCCGATCGTTCATTCGTTTTTCGTATGCACGCTCGCCGGGAGAGATGCGCGAGGCAGTTGACCGGATCGCTCACTGGCTTAAATAGCCGCCAGTTTTCGACCAGCTCCTGGAGTTCATCTTGCCTGACCACCGATCCGTCCCGACCGCTGCCGCGCCACATTTTTCTCTCGCCGCATTGATGTGGCCGACCCGGCCGGGCGAAACCGTCGGCGCAGTGCGTGCCGTCGTGCTGGTTGGGCTCGGCACCGCATTGATGGCGCTGTCAGCCAAGGTCAGCCTGCCGCTGCCCTATGTGCCCATGACGTTGCAGACGCTGGTGGTGCTGATGATCGGCGCGGCCTATGGCCGGCGTCTTGGCAGCGCAACGATGATCGCCTACCTCGCCGAGGGCGCGCTTGGCGCGCCGGTCTTTGCCGGACCGGTGGGTGGGATTGCGCCGCTGATTGGCCCGACCGCAGGCTATCTGTTCGGCTTCATTGCGGCCGCCTTCGTGACCGGCTGGCTCGCCGAGCGCGGCTGGGATCGCAGCGTGGCGCGGCTGTTTGCAGCCATGGCCGTTGGCCATGTCGTCATTCTGGCCGCCGGCTTCGGCTGGCTGGCGTTCGGCCTCGGGCTCGGCGCTGCGAAGGCCTGGCAGGTCGGCATCGTGCCGTTCGTGGCGGCTTCGCTGATCAAGAACGCGCTCGGCGCGACGTTGATGCCGGCGGCGCGCAGGCTGATCGAGCGCCGGCGATAAAGCGCGAAACCCTGATCGCCATCGTGCTCGGCGCACGCGTCGGCTGGCTCTGGCCGACCGTTGCCACCAACGATGAGATCAAGGCGCTCGGCATCGCCCACATCGAGGGAGCGCTCGAAGTAACGGGGCTGGTCGATATTCTCGATCAGCCCTTTTCTTCGAGTCTAGAACCGCTCCGGCCGATACGGCAGCGGGTCGATCGTCGGCGTCTCGCCGCTCATGATCTCGGCGAGCAGGCGTCCGGTCGCGGGTCCAAGGGTAAATCCCTGATGGCCGTGGCCGAAATTCATCCAGAGGCCGGGATGACGCGGAGCCTGCCCGAGCACCGGCAGCATGTCGGGGGTGCAGGGGCGGGTACCGAACCACGGATCCGGCTCGACGCGTTGGCCGAGGTCGATCAGCTCGCGTGCGGAGCTTTCCGCGCTGGCGAGCTGCACGGGCGTGGCGAGGGCGTCCATGCCGGTCAATTCGGCGCCGGTGGTGATGCGGATTCCCTTCGCCATCGGCCCCATGGCGTAGCCGCCGCCCTTGTCGACCAGCGGCAGATCGAGCGAGGCGCCGCCGCTGTAATGCATGTGGTAGCCGCGCTTGCGGACCAGCGGAATGCGATAACCGAATTTGTGCAGCAGGTCGGGCGACCACGGTCCGAGGGTCACGACGGCGTGGGCGGCGTCGAGGTGCCCCTGGTCCGTCGCGACCGACCAGCCGGTTGCGGTCTGCTGCAGCGACTGCGCATCGCCGAGCACGATGGTGCCGCCGAGGCGCTCGAACAGCTCGGCATAGGACGTGACCAGGGCGCCGGGATCTGACACGGTCCAGGTGTCGAGCCAATGGATCGCGCCGGGAAGATCGTCGCGCAGGATCGGCTCGGCCTTGGCGAGCTCGCTGCCGGACAGCACGCGAAAATTCACGCCGAATTCGCGCTGGTCTTCCTCCGCGGCCTTGATCGAGAGCTCCAGCTCCGCGGCGTTGCGGTACAGCGCCCGGTAGCCTGCGCGGCGGATCAGATTGTCGGCATGTGCCTCGCGAACGAGGATGTCGTGTTCCGAAGTCGCGTAGGCGATCAGTCGCGCCCAGGCCTCGATCGCCTCGCGATGCCGTTTCGGCGCCGAATGCCACCAATAGCGGAGCAGGGGCTCGATATGGCGGTGAAGCGACGACAGGCTGTAGCGCACGTCGTTGGTGCGGCCGGTCGCGATCTTCAGCAGCGTCGCAAGGTCGCGCGGCATCGGATAGGGACGGACCGCTTCGGCCTGGATCATCCCGGCATTGCCATAGCTGGTCTCGCGACCCGGCTCCCTGCGATCGACGAGCGTGACGGTCCAGCCGCGCTGCTGCAGGTGCAGTGCGGCGCTCACACCGATCATGCCGCCGCCGAGAACCATTGCGCTTTGCATCGGAGACTTCTCCTGTCGGATCACGTTATTCCCAGGATCATTCCCAGGTGAGGAAGCCGGGGGCAGCGGAGAGCGGCGGCGCCGCGGCAAGCCGCGCCAGATCGGGGAC
The DNA here is from genome assembly GCF_024585125.1 of Bradyrhizobium sp. WBOS08. Taxonomy (NCBI): domain Bacteria; kingdom Pseudomonadati; phylum Pseudomonadota; class Alphaproteobacteria; order Hyphomicrobiales; family Nitrobacteraceae; genus Bradyrhizobium; species Bradyrhizobium sp. WBOS08. Next base: position 5,730,841 of record NZ_CP028988.1, read on the forward strand.
GGGCCGGCACAATTGCGCATCGCCCGCGAACGCGGCCTCGATGCCCGCGGCGACCGAGAGCACGATGGCGTCGCCGCCGCGTGGACCGACGATCTGGAGGCCGAACGGCAGCCCGGCTTCATCGAGGCCGAGCGGAATGCTGATCGCGGGATGTCCGGGGAGCGTGACGGCGTAGGCCAGCGCGAGCCAGTGGAAATAGGACCTGGTCGGCACGCCGTCGATCTCAGCCGGATGAGGCTCCGACCACGGCCGCGGGCTCAGCGTAATGGTCGGGCTGATCAGCACGTCGCAGGTTTCGAAGAAGCTCTGATAGGCGCGATAGATCCGCGTCTGCGTCGCCGTGGCCCGCGCGTGGTCTTCGAGCGTGTAGCCCAGCCCTTCCTCGACATTGGCGCGGACATTGGGGCCGAGCATCTCGCGGCGCTCCTTGTAGTTCTTGCCGTGCATGGCCAGGAACAGGCCTGCGCGCAGCACGGCGAAGGCGTCGTCCGCGCCGGAGCAATCCGGCGTCGCCTCGCGGGATTCCGCGAACAGCGGTGCGAGCTTCTTCACCCGCGCGCGGAACACGCGCCGGATCGCCTGCTCGGTCGGGGCAAAGCCAAAATCCTCGGTGAAGGCGAGACGCAGCTTGCCGAGCTCTGCGGGGCGCGGGGCGGCCCAGCGTTCGGCGCGAGCGCGCACGGGCTCGCCGGGCAGCGTATAGGCGAGCGGATCGCGGGCATCATCGCTCGCCATCACCGACAGCATCAGCGCAGTGTCGGCGACGTTGCGCGCCATCGGCCCGTCGGTCGACAGATTGGACCAGCCGAACGCACGCTTCTCGCTGGCCACGAGGCCGTAGGACGGACGCATGCCGACGATGCCGGCGAAGCCTGCCGGATTTCGCAGGGAGCCGCCGGTGTCCGAGCCGGAGGCGAGCGGAGCCATGCCGCAGGCCAGCGCCACCGCCGAGCCGCCGGAGGAGCCCGCCGCCGAGCGCAGGGGATCGAAGGGATTGCCGGTCGCGCCGAATACGGGATTGCGGGTGTTGCCGCCCGCCGCCCATTCCGGCGTGTTGGTTTTGCCGAAGATGATGGCGCCCGCCGCGCGCAGGCGCGCGACCGAGCCTTGGTCCACAGCCGGGACGTTGTCCTTCAGCAGCGGGCTGCCATAGGTGGAGCGCATCCCGGCGGTGTCCTGGGTGTCCTTGATGAGGATGGGAAGCCCGTGCAGAGCACCGCGATCCTCCCCGCGCAGGATGGCGGCCTCGGCCGACTTGGCGGCGGCGCGTGCGCCCGCCTCGTCCAGCGTCACGACGGCGTTGACGGCGGGGTTGATCGCGGCGATGCGGGACAGACAGGCGTCGAGCAACTCGACGGGCGAGATCATCCGCGCGGCCAACAGGCGGCGCAGTTCGACGGCGCTGGAATCACAAAGCTCTGACAATGCAGGTCCCCATTCAGATTGCGAAAACGGCTTAGCACATCGGTGCAACGACGAAACGAAAACGCCCGGCGGATGCCGGGCGTTTTGCATTTTTGATGTTCGGCCTTATTCGCCGCCGCCGAAACGGCGGGACCACCAGCCGGCGCGGCGCGGGACCGCGGGCGTATCGCTTGCCGGTTGCGGCGCAGGTTCAGCTGCCGGCGCGGGCGGCGTGACCGGCTCGGCCGCCTGCGCAAGCTGCGACACCTGCGTTGCCGGCTCGCTCGGGCCGCTCGACAGGAAGCTCACCTTTTCGCGCACCGTGGAGCGGCGCCGTGCGGCCTTGTCGTCGACGGGCTCTTCCTCCGCTGCAACGGGCTCGGGCTGGGCCTGTGCCTCGGCCTGCACCTCGGCGCGCGGTTCGGGCTGCGAGGCTTGTGGTTCAGGCTGCGAGACTTGCGGTTCTGGACTGTGCTCGGCCTGTGCAATCGAGGGCGCAGCCTCGTTGCCGAAGCCGTCAAAATCGGCGACCGCCTCGGTAGCTTCCGATGGCTGATTGGTGCCGAGCTCGTCGCTGATCGAGCCGGCGAGACCTTCCTCGCTGCCACCGCGACGGCGGCGACCGCCGCGGCGACCGCGCCGGCGCCGGCGCTCGCCGCTGCCCTGCTGCTCGCCGCGGGCTGCTTTTTCCTCGCCTTCCTCGCCGTCCTGCTCGGATTCGGCATCGTCCTCGCCTTCGCTGGCCGCTACAGCCGCCTCGGGAAGGGTGGGAGGGCTATCCTCGCGCAACTCGCCGTCGCGCGGGCCACCGCGGCCGCGGCGGCGACGTCGGCGCTTGCGGCGCTGGCCGTCCTGGTCGGACGCGGCATCGCCGGACGCCTGCTCTTCGGCGAGACCTTCGGTCTCCTCGGTTTCGACCTCGGATTCGGTCTCGATGTCGAAGGCATCCTCATCGTCGTAGGGCTCTTCGGCCGCCGGCGGCGGGCTCGCAGCCGCCTGCGCCACAAGCAGCGCCTTGGCGGCTTCCAGCGTATGGACCTGCTCGCCACGATCGATCACGTAAGCCTGAGGTCCGCTGACGGACTGATCGGCAATGACCGACAGCGTCACCTTGAAGCCGTTCTCGAGGTCGCGCAGGTGGCCCCGCTTGTGGTTGAGCACATAGAGCGCGACGTCGGTGCGGGTGCGGACCACGAGGTTGTGGGTTGCGCCCTTCATCAGGATTTCTTCGATACCGCGCAGCAGCTGCAGCGCCACCGAGGATACCGAGCGGACATGGCCGGTGCCGCCGCAATGCGGGCACGGATCGGTCGAACTCTCCAGCACGCTGGCGCGGATGCGCTGGCGCGACATCTCGAGCAGGCCGAAATGCGAGATGCGTCCGACCTGGATGCGAGCGCGATCCTGCCGGAGGCAGTCGGACAGCTTGCGCTCGACCGCACGGTTGTTGCGCTTCTCGTCCATGTCGATGAAGTCGATGACGATCAGGCCGGCGAGGTCGCGCAGGCGAAGCTGGCGGGCGACCTCTTCGGCCGCCTCCAGGTTGGTCTTCAGCGCAGTGTCCTCGATATGGTGCTCGCGCGTCGATCGGCCGGAATTGACGTCGATCGAGACCAGCGCCTCGGTCTGGTTGATGACGATGTAGCCGCCGGAGCGCAGCTGCACGGTCGGCGAGAACATCGCGTCGAGCTGGCTCTCGACGCCCATGCGCGAGAACAACGGCTGACCGTCGCGATATTGCTTCACCGCGCTGACATTGGCGGGCATCAGCATCTTCATGAAGTCGCGCGCTTCGCGGTAGCCGGACTCGCCGGCCACCTGAATCTCGTCGATCTCCTTGTTATAGAGGTCGCGCAGCGAACGCTTGATCAGCGAGCCTTCTTCGTAGACGAGGGTCGGGGCCTGCGACTTCAGCGTGAGGTCGCGCACCGTCTCCCACATCCGGATCAGATATTCGAAGTCGCGCTTGATCTCCGGCTTGGTCCGGGCAGCGCCCGCCGTGCGCAGGATGATGCCCATGCCCTCGGGCACGTCGAGATCCTGCACCACCTCCTTCAGGCGGGAACGGTCCTGGGCGCTGGTGATCTTGCGGCTGATGCCGCCGCCGCGCGCGGTGTTCGGCATCAGCACGGCATAGCGGCCGGCGAGCGACAGATAGGTCGTCAGCGCAGCACCCTTGTTGCCACGCTCTTCCTTGACGACCTGCACCAGCATGACCTGGCGGCGCTTGATGACTTCCTGGATCTTGTACTGGCGGCGCGGGCGGAACGTGCGCTCCGGCACTTCCTCCAGCACGTCGTCGCCGCCGACGGATTCGACGACTTCCTCTTCGGCTTCATCGCCGTCTTCGTCCTCATCCTCGTCTTCGTCGTCTTCGCCGGCTGCGTCCCCGGCGTCGGCATGCGGCGCTTCGGCGTTCTCGCCGTACACGGCGTCGGCCGGCTCAGCGGCGGCGGTCACGGCTTCGGCAAGGGCCTCGGCGTGCGCTTCGGAAGGTGCGGCCTCCTGCGGCTCGGCAACATTTGCGGTCGCGACCACGGGCTCGGCGCCGACGGCCGCGACAGGCGCGGCCGTCTCGCCGGCATGATCATGGTCGTGATGATCGTGCGGATGGTCGTGATCGTGACCATGGTCATGATCGGGGGCGGGCGCGTCGGCATGGGCACGACGATCGTCGTGATCATGCTCGGCATGATCATGTCCGTCATGATCGTGGTCGTGGCTCTCGTGCTCGCCGTGATGCTCGGCATCGGCATGCAGGTGCTCGCCTTCCTGCAAGGCACCCTGCAAGGCACCCTGCAAGGCACCCTCGCCATGCTCCGGCTGCGTCGCGCCCTCAATCGGCTGGGCGGCGGGATCGGCGCCGGCCTCGAGGCCCTCGACGATGTCGCTGCGCACGCGCTCGCCGTGACCGCGGCGGCGGGCATTGCGGTGGCGTGAACGGCGGCGGCCGTGGGAGCGATTCTCGCTCTCCTCTTCGGCCTCGCGATGGGCCTGTTCCTCGGCCTCGATCAGCGCCTGCCGGTCGGCGACCGGGATCTGGTAATAGTCGGGATGGATTTCGCTGAAGGCGAGGAAGCCGTGGCGGTTGCCGCCATATTCGACGAAGGCGGCCTGGAGCGAGGGTTCGACCCGAGTGACCTTGGCGAGGTAGATATTCCCGCGCAGTTGCTTGCGTTGCGCGGTCTCGAAATCAAACTCTTCGACGCGATTGCCGCGGACCACGACGACCCGGGTCTCTTCCGGGTGGGTGGCATCGATCAACATCTTGTTGGGCATGTCTTAACTCTTGGCGGCGGCGGGCGCGATTCACCGTGGGCGCGTATCGCGCCGCCGGGTGACGCGACGGTCCACCTGATTCGGGGGTGAGGGGAAGGCCGAAACGCCGTCTCTCGCGCCTTGCCGGACCGGAAGCTTCAGGACCATTGCGGCGCGCGGGATTTTGACTCCGCAGCGTCGCGAATGGTCCTTCAGAATTCGTCGGCACAGTCTGGCGCATCAAGCGTCGGCCCGTATGAAACATTGGGCGGCGAGGCCGCCCTTCAATCAGTTGCTGTTGGCCAGGCATGGCGCGAGCGCGCTCGCCTTGGGGATCAAGAACCGCTCCCTTGGGATCAAGGGAACGGGTAATGGGTTACGTCGCTGTCAGAACCGTCCCGGTAACGTGAGTGGTAACCCAGGACCGGTCCGCCGCCGACGCGTGACCCGTTCCACCCGCTGCCGCGCACCGCGCTGGCCTTAGAGGGAAACGGAAAACGCTGGAATTCCCAATCTTGGGAGTTCCGGCGCTGCGCCGGGAGGCTGAATGCGACACAACCGAAAATATCGGCCGTCAGCATTCCGTACATACGAGGAATGAGCCATCCGTGCAAGGGAGCGTCGCACGGCGGTCACAGTCGAAGAGTTTCGCACATCCGTCATTAAGGATCGATTAACCCTGTGGTTCTATTGCGTTAAGAGGGCTGCTCGGAGGCACGGAATCGGTGGCGAGCCGCACACATCGACGGGTTTTGCTGGGATGCGCGCTGTTGTGCGTTGCGGCATTGCCATGTGCTGATTCCTCGCGCCTGAGGGCAGCGGAAAGCCAGTCGCAACCCACTGTTGCAGCGGCGAATTTTCCGATCGCCTCGGCCGCCCGACTGGCCGGCGACGGCAAGCAGACCCGCTTCATTCTCGACATCAACCAGGCCGTGACCTTCCGCGCCGTCACGCTGGCAGACCCTTACCGGGTCGTCATCGACGTGCCGCAGGTCAATTTTCAGCTGCCCGCGGGCACCGGGGCCGGGGGGCGCGGACTGGTCAAGGCCTTCCGCTACGGGCTCGTCATGCCTGGCGGCTCGCGAATCGTGTTCGACCTGACGGGACCGGCCAAGATCGCCAAGTCCTACGTGGTCGAGGCGGCCAACGGCCAGCCGGCCCGGCTGGTGCTGGAGCTCGAGGAGGTCGACCGTGCCGCCTTCATGCAGGCGCTCGCGCCTGAAAGCCGCCCCGAGCTGCGGCCCACCATCGCCGAGGCGCAGCCTGCAACGGCGCCGGCGGCCACAGCCCCGGACACGGCGCAGCAGAAGGCCGATGGCCGCCCGGTGGTCGTGATCGATCCCGGCCATGGCGGCATCGACAATGGCACGCAGTCGAGCGGCGAGAGCGAGAAAAACCTGGTGCTGGCCTTCGCTTTGGCGCTGCGCGAAAAACTGGAGAAGGCCGGCAAGTACCGTGTGGTCATGACGCGGGACGACGACACCTTCATTCCCCTCAATGACCGGACCAAGATCGCCCGCAACCACAAGGCGGCGCTGTTCGTCTCTATTCATGCCGATGCGCTGCCGCGGGCCGAGGGCGATGCGCAGGGCGCGACCATCTATACGCTGTCCGACAAGGCGTCCGACGCCGAGGCCCAACGGCTGGCGGATGCGGAAAACCGGGCCGATGCGATCGCCGGCTTCAACCTCGCGGAGGAGCCGAACGAGGTCGCCGACATCCTGATCGACCTCACGCAGCGAGAAACCCGCACTTTTTCAAACCGTTTCGCCCGCCTCCTGATGGGCGAAATGAAGTCGACCGTGCGGATGCACAAGCATCCCCTGAAATCGGCCGGCTTCCGGGTCCTGAAGGCGCCCGACGTGCCGTCGGTGCTGGTCGAGATCGGCTACGTCTCCAACAAGGGCGACCTCGAGCATCTGGTTTCCGAGGGCTGGCGGTCCCGTGCCGTGGGCTCGATGGCGCAGGCGATCGACGGGTTTTTGACCAAGCGGATGGCCACGGCGGGAACTCCGAACTAAATCGGTTAATTCCTGCCGACCCAAAGGCCCTAGTTTGGCCACAGCGGACGCTCTATAAAAACCCCGCAGGGGTTTCCGGAATCGGCGAGAATCCTGCTCGGCAAGCGTCGGAAGTCCGGCATTGATGTGATTGCGTAAGCCGCCGAATGCGCGACGTGAGGTTGGCGGCCATTTGGGGTCGCCATGGGGCTGATACTGGGCTGATCCAGACTTTGAACGGATAAATAGATAATGCGCTTGCTGGTGCGGTTCATGGGCTTCCTGTTCGCCGCGGGAACAGTGGTGTTCCTTGTCGGTGTCGGGGCCGTGGCGGGCTTGATCTGGCATTTCTCCAAGGACTTGCCGGACTATTCTCAGCTTCAGGATTACGAGCCGCCGGTGATGACCCGCGTGCACGCGGTCGATGGTTCGCTGGTCGGCGAATACGCCAAGGAGCGGCGGCTTTATCTGCCGATCCAGGCGGTGCCCAAGCTCGTGATCAACGCGTTCCTCGCGGCCGAGGACAAGAACTTCTACGAGCATGGCGGCATCGACTACACCGGCATGGCGCGCGCGGGCCTGGTCTACATCCAGAACTACGGCTCCAACCGCCGTCCGCAAGGCGCCTCCACCATCACCCAGCAGGTCGCCAAGAACTTCCTTCTGACCAACGAGGTCTCGTTCGCCCGCAAGATCAAGGAAGCCTTGCTGGCGATGCGGATCGAGAAGACCTATTCGAAGGACAAGATCCTCGAGCTGTATCTGAACGAGATCTATCTCGGTCTTGGTGCCTACGGCATCGCGGCCGCGTCGCTGGTCTATTTCGACAAGTCGGTGAACGAGCTGACCGTGGCGGAAGCGTCCTATCTGGCGGCGCTGCCCAAGATGCCGGCGACGCTGCATCCGGTCCGCAACCGCGACCGCGCCATCGAGCGCCGCAACTATGTCGTCGACCGTCTGCTGGAGAACGGCTGGATCAAGCAGGCCGACGCCGACAAGGCGCGCAAGGAGCCGCTCGCCGTCACCAGTCGTTCCAACGGCGCCCACACATTCGCCGGCGAGTATTTCGCCGAGGAAGTTCGCCGCGACATCTTCGAGCGCTACGGCGAGAAGAAGCTGTATGAAGGCGGCCTGTCGGTCCGCACCACGCTGAATCCGAAGATCCAGGTCATGGCCCGCAAGGCGATGGTCACCGGCCTCGTGAACTATGACGAGCAGCAAGGCTATCGCGGCGCCATCAGCAAGCTCGACATCTCGGGAGACTGGGGCGTCAAGCTCGCCGAGATCAAATCGCTCTCCGACATCTCGCCGTGGCGCATGGCGGTCGTGCTGGAAACCAGCGACCAGTCGGCGCGCATCGGCTTCCAGCCGAGCCGCGAGCTTGGCGGCGCCGTCAGCAAGCAGCGCGAGACCGGCATCATCACGGTCGACGGCGTGCGCTGGGCGCGGGCCGTGCAGGGCGGAACCAAAGGCAAGACGCCGACGGCGGTGTCGCAGGTGCTGCAGCCCGGTGACGTGATCTATGCCGATCCGCTCTACAAGGACGGCCAGCCGGTCGAGGGCCAGTACCGGCTGCGCCAGATCCCCGAAGTGTCCGGCGCCATGGTGGCGATGGATCCCTGGACCGGGCGCGTGCTCGCCATGGTCGGCGGCTTCTCGTTCGACCAGAGCCAGTTCAATCGCGCCACGCAAGCCTACCGGCAGCCCGGTTCGTCATTCAAGCCGATCGTGTATTCGGCTGCGCTCGACAACGGCTATACCCCCTCGACCGTCGTCCTCGATGCTCCCATCGAAATCGACCAGGGGCAGGGCGCAGGCGTGTGGCGGCCTGAGAACTTCTCGTCGGGCAAGTTCCAGGGACCGGTGACGCTGCGCAACGCGCTGCGGCAATCCCTCAACACGGTGACGGTGCGGCTTGCGCAGGACATCGGCATGCCGCTGATCGGCGAATATGCCCGCCGCTTCGGTGTGTATGACGAGCTGCCGAACTATCTCTCCTATGCGCTCGGCGCGGGCGAAACGACGGCGATGCGCATGGTGACGGCGTACTCGATGCTCGCCAATGGCGGCCGCCGCGTGAAGCCGACCTTGATCGATCGTATTCAGGACCGCTACGGCCACACCATCTTCAAGCACGACCAGCGCGAATGCCGCGGCTGCGACGCACCGGGCGGCTGGAAGAACCAGCCTGAGCCGCAGCTGATCGACCGCCGCGAGCAGGTGCTGGACTCCATGACCGCCTATCAGATCACCGAGCTGATGGAAGGCGTGGTGCAGTCCGGTACGGCCACGGTCATCAAGGCGGTCGGCAAACCCGTCGCCGGCAAGACCGGTACCACCAACGAGGCGAAGGACGCCTGGTTCGTCGGCTTCTCGCCCGACATCGCCGTCGCCATCTATATGGGCTACGACAAGCCGCGTCCGCTCGGCAAAGGTAACGCCGCAACCGGCGGCCATCTGGCAGCTCCGATCGCGCGCGACTTCCTCCAGCTCGCGCTTGCCGACAAGCCCGCCGTGCCGTTCAAGGTGCCGGCCGGCATCAAGCTCGTGCGTGTCGCCGCAAAGACCGGCATGCGTGCAGGCCCCGGCGAAACTGGCGGAACCATCCTCGAAGCCTTCAAGCCGGGCACGGCGCCGCCGGACAATTACTCGGTCATTGGCGTTGCCGACGCCGACGGGCGCATGCCGGTCTCGCAGCAGCAGCCGGATTCCGGCTTCCTGATGCGGCCGGGGACCGGCGGGTTGTGGTAGGCCGCGGATAAGGTCGACGATCACGGCTCCGGCGGTTGCGCTTTACGGCCGCCGCCGCTACATCCCCTTTCGAACTGCACGCGGGATTCCGCAAGACAGAGAACGACATGCGCGCCGAAATCGAACGGTTGGTAGAAGAGATCAAGCAGTCAGTCGGGCTGCTGAGGAGGCATCTTTGACGTCGAGAAATCGACGGCGCGCCTCGCTGAGCTGAACAAGCTCGCTGAAGATCCCAATCTTTGGAACGATCCCCAGAAGGCCCAGAAGCTGATGCAGGAGCGGACCTCGCTCGAGGATTCGCTCTCGGGCATCGGCAAGGTCGAGCAGGAGCTCGAAGACGACATCGGCATGATCGAGCTCGGCGAGGCCGAGGGCGATGACGGCGTCGTCGCCGAGGCCGAGGCCGCGCTGAAGAACCTCAAGAAGGAAGTGGCGCGGCGCGAGCTCGAAGCGCTGCTGTCGGGCGAAGCCGACCGCTTCGATTCCTATCTCGAGGTCCATGCCGGCGCCGGCGGCACCGAGAGCCAGGACTGGGCGCAGATGCTGCTGCGCATGTACACGCGCTGGGCCGAAACGCACGGCTTCAAGGTCGAGTATCTCGAAGAGTCCGAGGGCGAAGAGGCCGGCATCAAGTCGGCGACCATCCAGGTCTCCGGCCACAACGCCTATGGCTGGCTGAAGACGGAAGCCGGCGTGCACCGCCTCGTCCGGATCTCGCCGTTCGATTCCAACGCGCGGCGGCACACCTCGTTCTCCAGCGTGCAGGTGTTTCCTGTCATCGACGACAGCATCAAGATCGACATCAAGGAATCCGACGTTCGCGTCGATACGATGCGGTCGGGCGGCGCCGGCGGCCAGCACGTCAACAAGACCGAATCCGCGGTGCGCCTCACGCACATTCCGACCGGCGTCGCCGTGGTCTGCCAGGCCGGCCGTTCCCAGCACAAGAACCGGGCACAGGCCTGGGACATGCTGCGCGCGCGGCTCTACGAGATCGAGCTGAAGAAGCGCGAGGAGAAGGCCGCCGCCGACCAGGCCGCCAAGACCGATATCGGCTGGGGTCACCAGATCCGCTCCTACGTGCTGCAGCCCTACCAGATGGTGAAGGATTTGCGCACGGGCGTGCAGACCTCCGACACTTCGGGGGTGCTCAACGGCGAGCTCGACGATTTCATGGCCGCGACGCTGGCACAGCGCGCGTTCGGCACCACGACCGGCGAGATCGAGGACGTGGACTGATCATGCCCCGTGTCGCCTTCATCGGATTGGGGCGGATGGGGCACGGCATGGCCGGCCGCTATCTCGATGCCGGCTTCACCGTGACGCTGTGGAATCGCAGCAGGGCAAAAGCGGAAGACCTGATCGCCCGCGGCGCGCATTGGGCGACCTCGCCGGAAGATGCGGCGATCGATGCCGAGGCCGTCGTGACCATGGTCGCCGACGACGAGGCCTCGCGCGCGGTCTGGCTCGGGCCGAAGGGCGCGGCCAAGACCGCCAAGGCCGGCACCATCGCGATCGAGTGCTCGACCGTCTCCTATGACCATGCCCGCGAGATGGGCCGCGAGCTGAATGCGCGCGGGCTGATCTACATCGACTGTCCGGTGACCGGATTGCCGGACGCGGCGGCCGCCGGGAAACTGACGCTGCTGGTCGGCGCCGATGCCGCCGATCTCGAACGCGCGCGGCCCTATCTCGAGCCGATCGGCTCGACCATCCGCCATTTCGGCGCGGTCGGCTCCGGCACCGTCTACAAGCTCATCAACAATCTGATGGGCGCGATCCAGATCGCCGGCCTCGCCGAGGGCCTTGCGATCGCCGAGCAGGCCGGGCTCGACATGAAGCTGGTGCTGGAATCAATCCAGGCGGGCGTCGCTGCCAGCCCGCAGGTCACGCGTCATTCCAAGCGCATGGTCGCCCGCGATTTTTCCGGCGCGACCTTCACCGCGGCGCTGCGGCACAAGGATGCCGCCTATGCGGTGAAGCTCGCCGAGAGCCTCTTGGCCGGCAAGCCGCTGGTCGCGCGCGCCGCGGTCGAGGCCTACGCGCAGGCCAAGGCGGCGATGCCGGACGACGACGAAGGCAGGATGATCGAGCTGGTGTCGCGGCCGAAATAAGCCGCTTGGGCCTGTTCCGGAAATCGGGTGGGCACTTCCATGGCTTCGGGCTAGGCGAAGGCTCTGGGCGCCAGATACGAGACCTCATGCTTCCGACGGACAACAGGATCGACGCACGCGACTGGTTGCTGTTGGGTCTCCTTTCGATCCTGTGGGGCGGCTCGTTCTTTTTCAACAGTGCGGCCTTGAGGGAATTGCCGCCATTGACGCTGGTGCTGCTGCGAGTGGCGGCGGGTGCGGCCCTGCTTCTGCCGCTGCTGCGGCTTTATCGGATCAGCCTTCCGAAAGACGTCGCGAGTTGGCGGCCTTATGTCGCCATGGCGCTGCTGAACAACGTATTGCCTTTTTCCATGATCGTGACGGCGCAATTGTACATTTCGAGCGGGCTGGCGTCGATCCTCAACGCGACCACTCCCTTATTCACCGTCGTCGTCATGGCGGCTGTCGGAGAGGAGAGGCTGATCGCGCGTCGGGCTGCCGGTGTTGTCGTGGGCCTGATCGGCGTCATCATTCTGAAGGGAGCTGGGATCGAGTTGCTGACTGGTCAGGGGATCGGGATCCTGCTTTGCATCGGTGCAGCTCTCAGCTACGGATTCGCGGCCTTCGTGGCGCGGCGCTGGCTGTCGAAATCACCTCCGCTTGCGACGGCGACATGTCAGTTGCTCGCATCGACGGTCATGATGACGGTGCTGGCTTTCGTGTTCGACCGGCCATGGCGCCTGCCGATGCCCGGCGTGACGACCTGGCTCGCCGTGCTCGGCTCGGCCGGTCTCTCGACCGCGCTCGCGTATCTCGTCTTTTTCCAGGTGTTGCGGCGCTCAGGCGCAACCAACGTGACTTTGGTAACGCTCCTCGTTCCCGTGACGGCAATCCTGCTCGGCTATCTGGTCCTGGGTGAACCGATTTCAGCGCGTGAGATTGCCGGCGCCCTGATCATTGCCAGCGCGCTTCTTGTGATCGACGGGCGTGTCCTGACTCTCCTCCGGCGCAGCTGATGCGGTTCGACGGTCAGGCCTTGGAGCCGTTCGGCAGCGTCATCACCGGCGAGGTCGGTCACGCGAGGCAATAGCCGGGAGGAAATGCGGCTCCGCCGCAGCGGTGATCGGCGCCACCTAAGATTCCTTGCCGAATGTGGGCCACTTCACATTGCAGGTCGATCACGCGGCATAAGTTTCTGAAGCATCATCCGGAAAAACGCGCAGCGGTTTTCCGGATGATCATGCGGAAATAGCTCGGGGCATCTGGGTCGAGCGGAGCGCCTCCGCGATGCCCTCTTGGAGTTGAGCCCTGCCGCGGCGAGGGGCGGGCCCGATCGTGCAAGCGTCGCCTGCTGAGTGGGAGCGCGCAACATGGATATCATTCGGGAAATCGTTACGCACAGCCAATGGATCATTGCGCTCTTGGCGCTCTTTGTCGTCGCCTGGGCTCGCTTCAACTCTCCACCTACCAATCGCTCGGGCACGACGTTCGCAATGTTCTTTTGGGGGGTGATATTTTACTACGCCTTGATGATACCGCTCTGGCTGGTGGTGATGATCGGACTCGTACAGGGAAGCATCGGGTTCGATTTCATCGTCGACAAGTTGAAGCAGGTTGATCCAAAGGCACAGGCGCAACTCGCTCAATACGCTCCCATCGTAGCCGTGCTCATCATCGTCGTCGCTTCGCAGTTCCGGCAGGTGGCGCGGATCGACCGGGCGGCGCGGGCGTTTTGCGTCAGATTGGCCGCTATTCCGCGTGGGGCCGACCGACTGGCATTTGAACTGGCGCAAACCACCGGTTTTACGCCGCAGGGCGAGGCTCGAATCAAAGTCACCAGGATCATCTCGGAAAATATTGGTCCGAAGGCGCTGAGTTTCAGCAGGGATGGTACTCTTCCCGACCGCTTTACGAGAGCCGTCGGCCTCTACAATTTGTTCGTTGGACCCCGACAGAACGCCACTGTCCCTGACTTCGCCGGAAATGGATATGGTCGATCAGCATATGCCGAGATCATGCAAATGGGTGACGCGGTGGCAGCTCGTGCAGACGCCCGCTACGAAGAACTGATGCATGCCGGCCTGGCGTTTTTCACCTCTTCGCTTCCCGCCCCCGAATTGAAGGAAGCGCTGAACCGGAACATTGCCGAGGTCACGAATCTGACTTGTAGCCTCGTCGCTCGCTATGTCCTTTTTTGCGAAAGGACTCACAGCGGCCGTTTGCAGCGCCTTGCGAAGATGGGATTCGCCTACAGTCCTGGGCCGACCTTTGGACTGGATCAATGGGCGACAACGATCTTCCTCGTCGTCGCCTGGAGCATTGCCACGATGCTCTTCATGCCGGGGGCGCGTCCGCTTGACGTCGGAAAGGTCCTGACGATTGCGATTACGTTTGGGATTTCAATCGGCTTCGCGGTCTTGGGTGCGATCGTCGTTGCGCAACGGTTCATATCACGGAAGGAAGGCGCCTCGCCGGGATATCCGCCCATTGCCGAGCTGGTCGTCGCAGGTCTCATCGTTGTGGGACTATCGATTGCGCTCCGTGTCGGCATTCCGCTCGTATCCGCCTTGATGCACGGCGAAGGATATCAGAACGTCCTCAAGCAGTTCGTGGAACGGATATATGGGGTTATCACGCCTTTCGTCTGCACCGTTTCCCTCGGGCTTATCTGTTCCTACCTGGGCAGCTCGCGAGGAAGCTGGTACCGCGTGGCGGCCCTCGGGGCCCTTGGGAATGGTGCGGCGCTGACCTGCGCGGGCTGGCTGGTCGCGCATTTGATCGGCCGGCAGGTGCTGGCCCAGTTCTATGTGGATCCGGAATATGCGGTTCAGCTCGTGGCGCTAAGCACCGGGCTAACCGGCTTCATCGTCGGCGGCATGGTTCTCGCGGTCTTCAATGAGTCGGAGCGCATTCGCAAGGTTACCGCCGAGCGGGCAAGCGATCCGCGCAAGGATTTTCCCGTGCATGAAGCGCCGTCGATTGCCGGCGGTCTCGAATCTCAGATGTCATCTGGTTCCGATGCCGCCCGCGATCTCGGTTGCTATGCTCGTGCAAGCGTCGAGGCTCTCGAGGGCGACTACATATGCTTCAGGCCCGCTTTCTCCAAAGCCGAGATCATTAGTGCGTACCTCATAGGCGTCCACTGGGACGAGACCGAGTCCTGCCTCATGTTCGAGGAACGAGAACGTGTGGATGCCGGGCACACGCAGAGAGGACGGGTCTACATCCCGGAGGGACGTCCATTCCTGAATTTCGTTACGCTCGAAATGGGGGCCATACGTCTGATCATGGTGTCGCGTCCGGAGAAGAGCAGCGAGCCAGCCCGGGGTCTGATCACGACATTGTCCAATCCTGGAGGCGCGCAGTTTACCCCGGCAAGTGCTCCGATCGTTCTCAGACGTGTGGTCGATCACATCCCTCGACTTGGCTTCATTCGGCCCGGATCGCCCGACTATGAAAGCTACCGCCAAGAACTTGAGATGGTCGTACCCGCTTTCGGCGTCTTTGCGCCGGCGCCGCACCCGGCGCGCCGCGTACCGGCGGAGTGAGGCCGAAAGGATCGATTCCTGTCGCTCCTGCGGGCGTTAAAGCGTCCGGGTTGCGGAGAGAAAGACTAACCCGCGCTCAGCCGCACGCCGGCGCGCAGGAATTTTTGCGGATCGACCGCTTCGCCCTCGATCCGGGTTTCGTAATGCAGGTGCGGACCGGTGGAGCGTCCGGTCGAGCCGACCAGACCGATGACCTGGCCGATCTTCACGATCTCGCCGACCTTGACGTTGATCTCCGAGAGATGGCCGTAGCGGGTCGACAACCCGTTGCCGTGATCGACCTCCACCATGCGGCCGTAACCGCCGGACCAGCCGGCGGAAACTACCTTGCCGTTGGCGGTGACGCGGACCGGATCGCCGCTGGCGGCGCGGAAGTCGAGCCCGGTATGCATCGCGGGCCGGCCGAGGAAGGGATCGCTGCGGACGCCGAAGCCGGAGGTGAACTCGACCTCGCCGATGACTGGCTTGCGGTAGGGCACCAGCGCCAGCGTGCGGTTGAGACGATCCATCTCGGCGCGGGTGATGTTGATGCGATTGAGCTGCTTCTCGAACGGCCCGGCATTGGCGGTCAGCTTGATGGGAACGAAGGGCCCGCCCATTGCGCTGCGCGGCACGGCGGCTTCGAGACTGGCGAGGTTGAGACCGAGATCGCTGACCACGCCGCGCATCCGGCGCATGCGTGAGTCCATGCTTTCCTCGACCGCGCTGAGCACCGCCATCTGGCGACGTTCGACCTGATCGAGCGAGGTGGTGAGCCGGACCAGGACGTTGTCGAAGCCATGGTTCTTCGCAAATTGATTGGTCTGGGGAGCCACGACGGCCGGGGCGCGCGATTCGAGCCGCGCCTCACGGTCCGGCGGCGCCACGAAGATCACGGTGTCGCTGATCGGCGAGGGCTTTGGCGTGCTCTGGCTCGAATCGCCGCGCTGCGGGGCCGCACGGGGAATCGAGCCGGTCACGTCGGGCATGGCTCCGAGCGCCGTGGCCCGGGACTCGAGCGCCGTCTGGCGCTTCATGATCTGGTCAAGCTTCTGGTCGAACTGCTCCTGGTCGAGCAGCTGCCGGCTGGTGGTGCGATCGACCTTGGCGCGCAGCTCGGCGATGCGGTCCTCATAGGCGTATTGCATCTCGGCCTGGCGGGCGATCAGCCGGGTCAGGACGTCGTCACGGAAAGCAAAGTAGGTGGCGGTCGCAGCCGACCAGAGACCGAGCAGCACCACCGTACCGACCACGATCCAGAATACCACGGGCCCGAAGCGGACCTGCTTGCCGGCATGGACGATGGTGTAGGCGTCGTCGGTCGCGGGAAGGGGGATCGCTGCGGCGGCCGCAACAGCGGGACGGCGTTGGAAGGCCCGGCCGTGGTCGTGCGGATGATGTTGGGGGTACTGCGAATATTGGGCAGAACTTTTCGACATCGGCACTCCCGCGCCGGTCGGATGAGTCCGTACGGCCCTAATTGCCGCAGCAATCTGGGCCGGTCATGGTTAATTTTCCGGAAACGGGAACAGGCGAATTCAAAGGACTGGTTAAAGGCTTCTTGCCGCCTCCAGCACCGCATCGGCATGCCCGTCGACCCGGACATTGCGCCAGATCCTGGCCACCTTGCCGTCGGCCCCAACCAGGATCGTGGTGCGAAGAATTCCAAGGAAGCTCTTGCCATACATGGACTTTTCGCCCCAGGCGCCATAGGCTTCCAGCATCTCGTGCTGCTCGTCCGAGATCAGGGGGACATTGAGCCCGTGCTTGTCGCGGAATTTCTCCTGGGCCTTTAACGGGTCGGCGGAGATCCCGAGCACGGCGGTGCCGGCGGCCGCGAAGGCGCCGGCGAGGCGGGTGAAGTCGATTGCCTCCCGGGTGCAGCCGGGCGTGTCGGCGCGGGGATAGAAGAACAGGACCAGCTTTCGGCCGGCATAGTCCGCCAATGTGACGACGTCGCCGCCGTCGCGGGGCAGGCGGAAGGCGGGGGCTTTCTGGCCCTCGGCCAAGCTGGCCTTCGCCCTCGCGGGCGCGGAGGCCGATTTGGAGGAATTTAACTGTTTCGATGCCGCCTTATGTGATCCTGCTTTTGCTAATGTCCCGGCTGATTTGCTCGCCGGTGTCCGCTGCGTCTTTGCGGACTTTGTTTGACTCGATGCCCGCGCTTTCAGGGTGTTCTTCTTAGCCGTCGGACTGCCGGAGGGCGCTTTGGACGATTTCTTGCGGGATTTCTTGGACATACGCCTTCCTTTCGACGCTTTCGGCGGGTCAACCGAAACGGTATTGCAGCTCTCGTCCGGTGTGCCGGACTGGCGCCCTTGGCTGGGCAAGTCTGACGACGCCGGAGTATGGTTACAAGGAATTCCACGCACCACCCCACTGCTCGTTGAACGCGCTCCCGGGGCGAAATGACGAACAGCAGGAATATTCGAAGTATGGCTGCAGTGCCGGCGCAGGGAGGTTTGCTCCCTGGGAGCGGCTGCGGTCCCGGCGGCGCTCAATCTCATGACGGGCGCCTGTATCGAGAGGCAATGGCAAGGAATAAGTCGCCCCAGGATTACAATCGGGACTTCGATCGGCACGGCGGTCAACAGCCGCAGGAATGGGACGACGCCGATTGGGATCCGGATCAGGAGGCGGCCGCGGGCCATCGCGCGCGCCGGCTGTTGGCGCGTTCCAACTCGCGCTTCCTTCGCTTCGGCGACGGGTTTGGCGCGCTGCGCCGCTGGCTGGCCGCCGATCGCTGGCTGAAGCGGCTCGTCCTCGTCGTCGGGACTGTCGCCGTCATCTTCGTCGGCTGTTTCGCTGCGCTGTGGTGGCGGCTCGGCGCCGGTCCCATCAATCTCGACATCGCAACCCCGTGGCTGGCCGCCGCGATTGAGGACAATATCGGCCACGGCAACACGGTCGAGATCGGGGGCACCCAGATCGAGCGGGCCGGGCGCGTCCGCATCGCCGTCCGCATCCGTGACATCATCGTCCGCGACCGCGATCACGCCGTCGTCGCCAGCGCGCCGAAGGCCGAGGTCAAGCTGTCGGGGGCGGGCCTGCTGATGGGGCACCTGCGGGCCGAAAGCCTCAATCTCGTCGATGCCGAGCTCGCGATCCGGATCGCGCCCGACGGCACTGTCACCGTGTCCGCCGGCGACACCGCAAAGCCGCTGGCCACCGGCGTCGCCTCGAAGAAGGATGCCGGCCTGCCGCCGACATTCCCGCGCAGCGGCGTTCCGCCGCCGCCCTTCGCCACGGCGCCCGCCGGCCAGGATCCATCTCAAGCCGCCTCCCAAGCTACTTCGCAGGGCGCCCCCCAGGCGACCGCGCAGAGCGGCATTCTTCAGGGCCTCGACTGGCTCGACAGCCTGAGCATGACAGGTCTTGACGGCCAGAACCTCAACGAGATCGGTCTGAAGAACGGCAATCTGATCGTCGACGATCAGCAGCGCGGCAGCAAATGGTCGTTCGAGAACATCACGCTCAGCCTGCGCCGGCCGAGCCGCGGCGGCGTCACGCTCAGCCTCGGCGAGGAGGGTGCGCGCCCCTGGATGCTGCGCGCCACGATCGGTCCGGCCGAGAACGGCGTGCGCTCGGTCGACATCAAGGCCGACAAGGTCTCGACCTCCAACATCCTCCTGGCGCTGCGGGTCAAGGATCTCACCTATACCGCCGATTTGCCGCTGACCGGCGAGCTCAAGGGCGAACTCGGCCGCGACGGCGTGCCGACCTTCTTCCGCGGCAAGATCGCGGTCGGCGCGGGCAATATCATCGACACCGACACGCCCGACTATCCGATGGCGATCGACCAAGCTGAGATCAATCTCGAATGGGATGCCAACCGGCGGGTGCTGGTGGCGCCGTTCAAGGTCCTGTCGGGCGCGAACCGGCTGACGCTGCTGGCCCATCTCGAGCCGCCCAACGGCACCGTCAACGACTGGCAGCTCGGCTTCAGCGGCGGGTCGATCCTGCTCGGCGGCATCGACAACGAGCCGCCGCTCGTCTTCAACCGCATCGCGATCGGATTCCGCTTCGACACCGACCACAAGCGCTTCCTGCTGACACAGGCCGACATCAGCAACGGCGAGATCGGCGTCGCCGGCACCGGTGCGATCGATTATTCGGGCGAGCCGCGCCTGACGCTGGGCTTTGCGGGAACGCCGATGTCGGCCTCCGCGCTGAAGCGGATGTGGCCGACGCTCGTCGTTCCCGAATTGCGCGAATGGGTGATCGAGCGGATCGAGCGCGGCACGCTCCAGCGCATCGAGATCGGGATCAACTCGCCGACGAAAAATCTTCCGCGCAAGGGCCCGCCCATTCCCGACGACGGCCTCTCGGTCAACATCGTGGCGAGCGGCGTCGCGGTCCGTCCGGTGGACGGCATGCCGGTCGTGCACGATGCCGATCTGAAGGCGCGCGTAACCGGCCGCACCGCGACCGTGACGATCGGCCAGGGCATCGCCGATACGCCTGCGGGCCGCAAGATCACGATCTCCGATTTCGTCTTCGAGGTGCCCGACATGGCGCCGAAGCCGTCGCCGTCGCGGACCAGGTTCCGCGTCGATGGCCCGGTGCCCGCGGCGGCTGAAATGCTGTCCAATGATCGCCTCAGCGATCTTTCGTCGACGATCATCGATCCCAACACCAGCAAGGGGACGTTCACGGCGAACATCCAGCTCGGCCTGCCGGTCAAGGGCGAATTGACCAAGTCCGACACCATCTATGCCGTCACCGCCGACCTCAACGGCTTTGCCGCCGACAAGCTGGTGATGAACCAGAAGCTCGAGGCCAACAACCTCAAGATCGTCGCCAACAACCAAGGCTATCAGGTCAAGGGCGACGTCAAGATCAACGGGCAGGCGGCCTCGCTCGACTATCGCAAGCCGACCGAAGGCGATGCGGACGTCAGGCTGCAGGCAACGCTCGACGATGCGAGCCGCGCGCGCCTCGGCTTTGATCTCAGTCCCGCCGTCAGCGGATCGTTGCCGATCAAGCTGTCGGGCAAGATCGCCGGCGGTCCCGACCAGACCACGAAGCTCGGCGTCGAGGCTGACCTGACGTCGGTCAAGCTCGACAACATCCTGCCGGGCTGGGTCAAGCTGCCGGGCAAGTCGGGCAAGGCCAGCTTCAAGGTGGTGCCGACCGCGCAATCGACGCGTCTGGAGGACATCGTCATCGAAGGCGGCGGCGCCTCGATCAAGGGCTCGCTCGAAGTCGACGCGAACGGCGACCTCGTCAACGCGAACTTCCCGGTCTATTCGCCGTCCGACGGCGACAAGACCTCGTTGAAGGCCGAGCGTGGTCAGGACGGCGTCATCAGGGGCACCATACGCGGCGACGTGTTCGATGGCCGCGGCTTCCTGAAGTCGGCGATCTCAGGCAATTCCAAGGACGACAAGAACAACAAGATGAAGGGCGTCGATTTCGACATCGACGTGAAGCTCGGTGCCGTCGCGGGCTTCAACGGCGAGGCGATGCGCAGCGTCGATGCCAAGATGTCGAAGCGCAACGGCGCCATCAAGGCCTTTACCCTGAGCGGCAAGATCGGCCGCGATACGCCGGTGGCGGCCGATCTGCGCGGCGGGCGTGCGCAGGGCAGCCGCGAGGTGATCTATCTCCAGACCAACGATGCCGGCGCGTTGCTGCGCTTCACCGACACCTACACCAAGGCGGTCGGCGGCCAGATGGTGGTGGCGATGGAGCCACCGACATCCGAGCCGAACACCTCGCGCGAGGGCCTCATCAACGTCCGCGACTTCACGGTGAAGGGCGAGGCGCAGCTCGAGCGCGTCGCCGCCGGCGCGCCCAACGGCACCGGAAACGGCGTCTCCTTCAGTGCGCTGCGCGCCGAGTTCACCCGGCAGAACGGCGCGCTGACGATCCGCGACGGCGTCGTCAAGGGCCCGATGATCGGCGCCACCATCGAAGGTTCGATCGACTATCCCGGCAACCAGGTCTGCATGAGCGGCACCTTCGTGCCGATGTACGGGTTGAACAACATGTTCGGACAGATTCCGGTGCTCGGGCTGTTCCTGGGCGGTGGCGACAAGGAGGGACTGATCGGCGTGACCTACGAGGTCATCGGCACGCCGGCCGCGCCGGTGATGCGCGTCAATCCGGTCTCGGCCATGGTGCCGGGCGTGTTCCGCAAGATCTTCGAGTTCAACACCGGCAAGCAGAACACGCCGTTCGAGGAATTCCCCTCGCAGTCGAACGACGGCTCGACCGGCTCGACGCGTCAGCTCTCGAGCGGCTGCAGCCTCACGCGGCGGTAGAGGCGGCCTTTTTCTCGCGAACAGTCGCAGACGATCGTCATGCCCGGGCTTGTCCCGGGCATCCACGTTCTTCCCTCCGCAGTGTCTGAAACGTGGATGGCCGGGACAAGCCCGGCCATGACGCAAGTGGAGATATTCGCGCGTGAAGGCTTACGCCGCGCGCACGCCGGCCAGGAACGTGCCGACTTCGCCGGAGAGCTGCTCGGCCTGCTTGGAGAGGTTGCTGGCCGCGGCGAGCACCATGCCGGCGGCATTGCCGGTCTCGTTCGCGGCGGTCGAGACGCCGCCGATATTGGTGGTGACCTCCTGGGTCGCCTCCGCGGTCTGCGAGACGCTGCGGGCGATCTCGGCGGTGGCTGCGCCTTGCTGTTCGATCGCGGCGCCGATCGAGGTGGCGATGCGGCTGACCTCCTCGATGGTGGCGGTGATGCCGCCGATGGCGTCCACGGCCTCCCTGGTCGCGCCCTGGATCTGGGCGATCTTGTCGCCGATCTCGCGGGTGGCTTCCGCGGTCTGGCTCGCGAGCGACTTCACCTCGGAGGCGACGACGGCAAAGCCGCGGCCGGCTTCGCCGGCGCGCGCGGCCTCGATGGTGGCGTTGAGCGCGAGCAGATTGGTCTGGGCGGCGATGTTGGAGATCAGCTCGGCGACGTGCTCGATCTGCTGTGCGCCGTCCGACAGCGCGCGCACGATCGTGTCGGTGCGGCGGGCGCTGTCGACCGCGCGTCCGGTGACCTCTGCGGATTGGGCGACCTGGCGGCTGATCTCGGTGATGGAGGAGGAAAGCTCCTCGGCAGCGGCCGCGACGGTCTGGACGCGCTGACTGGCTTCGGTGGCGGCCGAGCCGACCAATGCGGCGCGGCGGTTGGTGCCTTCGGCGGTCGAGGACATCGATTGGGCGGTATGCTCGAGCTCCCCGGAGCCGGAGGCCATCAGGCCGACGAGCTGGCCGACGGAGGCATCGAAGCGATCGGCAAGGGCGATCAGGGCGTCGCGCTTCTCCTGCTCGGTGCGCGTCTTGGTGGCGGCCTGTTCGGCCTCCAGCGCGCGGGCCGTCAAAGCGGTCTGCCTCAGCACCTCGAGCGTCTCGGCCATGCGGCCGATCTCGTCGCCGCGGTCGGTTTCCTCGACCGGCTTGTCGATGGCGCCCGCGGAAATCTCCTGCATGCGGTTCTTCTGGCGCTCGAGCGCGCTGAGCACGTCGCGGGCGATCAGCCAGGACAATGCCGCCATCAGCAGCATCAGGCCGGTGCCGATTGCGGCAAGCTCCAGCGTCAGCGCACGCACGTCGGCGTCGATGTCGTCGACATAGAGGCCGTAGCTGATGGTCGCGTTCCAGGGCGCGAATTTGCGCGCGAATACGGTCTTGCGGACCGGCTCGGTCTGGCCGGGACGGGGGTAGAGATAAGAGGTGACCCCGCCCTGCGCCGTCTGCTCGCCCGCCTTGACAATGGCGTCGGCGATCAGGACGCCGTTGGAGTCCTTGGCGCCGGTGATCTTGCCTTCGAGCTGCTGGTTGGCGCCGTTCACCAGGATCGACGTGTCGGGATTGTAGACGACGGGGTAGCCCTGATTGCCGTTGAAATTCATACGGCGGCCGCGCTGGTGGAACTGAGCCTTGGCATCGGCCAATGTCAGCTTGCCGGCGGTCACCTCGTCCTGAAGCGATTGTGCGTAATTGTAGAGCAACTCGACCGCGGTCCGCATCTGCTGGACGCGATCCTCCATCATGCGGCTCTTGCTCAGCACGGACGATACGCCGATGATGGCCGCGACTGTGAGGGCCGCAAGGCAGACCATGCTGGCAAGCTTGGTGCGGATCGTCAGATGGCTCAGCAGTTTCATCACAGCCCCTACGGAATGGTTATTGCTCGCCTGGGTAGCATGAAGTTCTTACCAATCATGAATGTAGGCATGCGGCGGCCTGCCGGGCGCGCGGCATTTGCAGCCTCATGCGCAATCGTGCAGGCAAATCGCCTTGCCGACCCGGCTCGAGCCCGTCCGGGGGACAGAATCGAATTTGGATTTTGGGATCTAAACAGCCTGGCTGGACCTGCTATGACTCGATTCGTTCATCGCATCATCATGTCCGTGCTGCTCGTCGCGGCCCTCGTTCTGATCTGGAACGTGCTGGGGGCGCGCTGAGACGGCACCGCCGGTCTTGCCGGCGCCGTCCGTTTGCGGGGTCGACGACGGCGCCGCAGCGCCGCGGACCCGGTTCGCTAGGCCTTGCCCATCGCTGCGTCGGCGCTAACCGAGCCGCCGCCGGCTGCCGCGAGATACAGGCAGGCGAAGCAGAACAGGATCGCCGAGGTGCCGCCGTTGAGCAGCGGCAGGAACACCGGCGTCTCGCCCTTGAACATGTGGCCGATGAAATAGGCGAACGCCATTTGACCCGACAGGATGAATGCGGTCAGGCGGGTGAACAGCCCGATCATCAAGAGCGCGCCGAGCACGAGCTCGATTGCGCCCGCCGTCCAGATCAGCGGCGGGATGTTGGCGAAGTAGGGAAGCACCGGAAACTTGAAGATCTTGGCGACGCCGTACTGAAACAGCAAAAGGCCGGTCATGAAGCGAAACAGGCTCAGGAGAACCGGTTGAAAGCGAGTGAGATAAGGAAAGTCCATTGGTTTGCCCTCCATCCAATGCTGTGACTAGGACCGTATTCAGCGCCGCCTCGCAAGCCATCTCAGATCAATTTCGCGCTGACATTTTCGTCATGTCGGACGCGACACCACACGTCCTCCGTTCGCGCCCGAGCGATTGCTTACGGTGTCCGCATGACGTGCGTAATTCCCCGGTGACATCGAGGGGCGCAGGTTACGTCGGGGAAACTCACTCCCGCAAGGCGGGGATGATCAGGAATGGAATCATTCCGAGGATCACGCTCGCAAGTGCGAAAACGAGCAGCAGATTGTAGCCGTGCGTGAAATCGTGGATGAGGCCGCCGCTCCATGAGCCGACGGCGGAGCCGAGGCCGCTGCCGATCGAGATGGTGCCGAAGATCGTGCCGACGCGCTTGCCGCGGAAGATCTTCATCGCGGTCGCCGTGATCAGCGGCCCGCGCGAGCCCATCATGCTGCCGAAGCAGACGACGAAGCCGGTGAGCAGGATGGCATTGGGATAATACTGAAGCAGCCACAGCAGCACGATGCCGAGGATCGAGATGGCGTAGCTGAGCAGCACCGACGGCCGCCGTCCGATCAGCCCGTCGAGTGCGGACACGCCGATCATGCCGAACACGAGCACGACGCCTGAGAACCCCCAGGCGGTCGCCGCCTGGAGCGGCGGGAAGCCGGCGTCGATCAGATAGGCCACGATCTGGGCGGCGATCGCGTACATGCCGACCGCGGTGAAGAAGAAGGTCGAGAACAGCGCCCAGAAGGCGTGGTGGCGCATGGCGCTCGCCAGCGTCCAACCATTGTCGATGAAGCCAGGGTCGCTTCTCTTGGCGACATGCGGCGAGCCGGCGGAAAACATCCGCCAGGGCAGCAGCAGCAGCGGCACCAAGAGGGCGAGCGCGGCAAGGCCGTAGACCTGGTAGGTCTCGCGCCATCCAAGATGGTCGATCAGAAGCTGCGATGCCGGCAGCAGCGCCAGCACGCCGCCGCCCATCGCCGAGTACACCACCGCCATGGCGGTCGGCAGCTTTGGTCCGAACCAGCGGCCGAGCAGGATCGAGTTCGGCACGTTGCCGATGAAGGCAACGCCGATGCCGACGCACAGGCCGATCGAGAGCTGAAACTGCCACAGCGCCTGGGCCCGGCTTGCGATCAGGAAGGCCGAGCCGAGCAGGAGCAGCCCGAGCGCATAGACGACGCGCGGTCCGGAATGGTCGAACAGGCGCCCGACCAGCGGCGCGGTCAGTCCGCTGATCAGCCATGTCAGGGAATAGATCGAGACGACTTGCGCGCGGTCCCAGCCGAAGCTCTCGGAGATCGGCTTGAGGAAGACGGTGAAGCTCTCGCTGAGCCCGCGGCCAAGAACAGCCAGCGTGAAGCACAGGCAGAGCACCACGAGCGCGGTGCGCACCGCCTGCCGCCGCGTGCTTGCGCCCTGTTCCTTGCGTGTTTCGCTGGGCGTGTTCTGATCCATTGCCGTCAGGGAGCGCGCATCCGCGCAGCCTGACAAGCAGCGAAAAGCTCATACGCCTATGCAGGCTTGATCAGGATGTGCTTCTTCTTGCCGAAGGACAGCTTGATCACGCCTTCCGGCGTCAGATTGGCCGCAGAGAGCGCCATCTTCTCGTCGGTGACGGGCGCGTCGTTCACACGCAGGCCGCCGCCCTTGATCTGCCGCCGCGCCTCGCCGTTGGAGGCAACGAGGCCCGCCTTGACGAAGGCGGCGAGCACGCCGAGGCCGGCATCGAGTTCGCCGCGCGGAATTTCCACCGTCGGCAGGCTCTCGGCGAGCGCGCCTTCCTCGAAGGTGCGGCGCGCGGTTTCGGCGGCTTCGTTCGCGGCGTCGCGGCCGTGCAGCAGCGCGGTCGCTTCGGTGGCGAGCACCTTCTTGGCCTCGTTGATCTCCGAGCCGCCGAGCGCTTCGAGCTTCCTGATCTCGGCCATCGGCAGCGTCGTGAACAGCTTCAGGAACTTGCCGACGTCGGCATCCTCGGTGTTGCGCCAATACTGCCAGAAATCGTAGGGGCTGAACTGGTCGGCGTTGAGCCACACCGCGCCTTGCGCGGTCTTGCCCATCTTGGCGCCCGACGCAGTGGTCAAGAGCGGCGTCGTCAACGCGAACAGCTGGTGCGTGCCCATGCGGCGGCCGAGATCGACGCCCATGATGATGTTGCCCCACTGGTCCGAGCCGCCCATCTGCAATTTGCAGCCGGTGCGCTTGGCGAGCTCGACGAAGTCGTAGGCCTGGCAGACCATGTAGTTGAACTCGATGAAGCTCATCTCCTGCTCGCGCTCGAGCCGCAGCCGCACGGAGTCCATGGTGAGCATGCGGTTGACCGAGAAGTGCCGGCCGACGTCGCGCAGCATCTCGATCCAGTTCAGCTTGGTCAGCCACTCCGCATTGTCGAGCATGATGGCGTCGCTCTTGCCGTCGCCATAGTTGAGCACCTTGGCGAACACGCCGCGGATCGAAGCCTTGTTGCCCTCGATCTCGGCGATCGTGCGCATCGCGCGCGTCTCGTCCTTGCCGGAGGGGTCGCCGACCATAGTGGTGCCGCCGCCCATCAGCGTGATCGGCTTGTTGCCGGATTGCTGCAGCCAGTGCAGCATCATCATGGTCAGGAAATTGCCGATATGCAGCGAGCGGGCGGTGCAATCGTAGCCGACATAGGCGGTCGCTTCGCCCTTGGCGGCGAGCGCGTCCAGCCCCTCGAAATCCGAGCATTGGTGGATGAACCCACGTTCCTGCAGGATATTGAGGAAATCCGATTTGAATACAGTCATCTGTCGGCGTGCCCAACAATTCTTGGTTTACTGTTTTGGGGGCAATTTAAGGGTCTTGCATGGGAACCCGACGGCCGCCCGCCACTTGGCGCTGTGGCATTATAAGATGTGCCCCTCAGGCACAAGATCGGCATGCCGGAAGGGGTCTTGAGGACGCTGATCCATGATGTTGACGGCACTCGGTCTGATGAGCGGCACCTCGCTGGACGGGGTGGATGTCGCGCTGATCGAGACCGATGGAAAGCAGGTGAAGGCATTCGGGCCGTCCGGCTACCGGCCCTATCAGCCTGCGGAGCGCAATCTGCTGCGCCAGGCCCTGGGCGAAGCCGTGCATTTGACCCAGCGCGATGCCCGCCCGGGCGTTCTCGCCGAGGCCGAGCGGGCGGTGACGCGAGCCCATGCCGAGGCTGTGGCCAGCTTCCTGACCCAGAACCGCATGAGGCCGGAGGACATCGACATCGTCGGCTTCCACGGCCAGACCGTGCTGCACCGGCCCGAAAAGCGGCTGACGGTGCAGATCGGCGATGCCCCGGCCCTGGCCAAGGCGATCCATATTCCCGTGATGCATGATTTCCGTGCCGCCGATGTCGAGGCCGGCGGGCAGGGCGCGCCCTTCGTCCCGGTCTACCACCGCGCGCTCGCCAATTCGCTGGACCGCGAGGGACCGATCGTCGTGGTCAATATCGGCGGCGTCTCCAACATCACCTATATCGACGGCGACGCTCTGATCGCCTGCGACACCGGCCCCGGCAATGCGCTGCTGGACGATTTCATGTACCGCACCATGAACCAGGCGTTCGACGCGGAAGGAAAGTTCGCAAGCCTCGGCAAGGCCGACGAGGCCTGGATCGCGCGGGCGCTGGAGCTGCCGTTCTTCGCGTTGCCGCCGCCGAAATCGCTCGACCGCAACGACTTTGCTTCGCTCAAGCTCGGCGACGTCGCGCCGGCCGACGGGGCCGCGACCCTGACCGCCTTCACTGCGGCGGCGATCGCCCGAATCATCCCGTTGTTGCCACGGCGGCCGCGGAGCTGGATCGTCTGCGGCGGTGGCGCCCGCAACCTCACCATGCTGCGGATGCTGCGGGAGCGGGTGGGCTCGGCGACCGTCGAGGCCGCCGAGACCCTCGGCTGGGCCTCCGACGCCATCGAGGCGCAGGCCTTCGGCTTCCTCGCCGTCCGCGGCATGAAGGGCCTGCCGCTGTCGTATCCCGCTACCACGGGCGTGCCGATGCCGATGACGGGCGGGGTGATTGCTCGGCCGTGAGGCCCGACTTTCAGCGCAATCATGACGATGTCATTCCCCGCGCAGGCGGGGAATCCAGTACGCCGCGGCTTATCGGTTTCATCACGACGGTCTCTGGAATACTGGATCGCCCGCCTGCGCGGGCGATGACGGTGAGTGTGTGGTGCAGACACGCCATCGCATTCTCGCGGCGCGTTTTGCCCGAGTTGTGCTGCCGTCTTGCGCCCCGTGATTGCCAAAGGGCGCAGGGAAGGCCGGGCGCCGGCGGCACCCGCAGGTCCGTGGGCGTAAGAACGCACACGGGGTGGACCACAGGTGTGCCGGTCGCCCGGCCTTCCCTGCGCGGATGGTTTTAACGGTGTCCTTCGTGCTCTCCTCGGGGAGCGTTGCACTATTGCCCCCGTCGCCTTGCGGCTGATCGATGCGCGTGCCGGTCGGCCGCCGCATCGCCGCAAGCCTTGACGCCAGAACCCCGGGCGTCGGGACCACACGACTTCTCCGTCCGCGGACGATCCCGCCGAATGACCCGAAGGCTTGCGTGTGCTCGCCTCCAGGCATCAACGAGACCGCTGTGACCGCGCCGTGTCGTAAGCACGTTGCGTGAGACTCACGGTTGGGCCGCCCTGTCGCCACACATCCGCGCCGGCGCTGCCGCGTCCACCGCACCCCAGCCCGCATCTCGTGACGATCGCGAAGCGCCCCTCTGGTAGGGCCGGGATGGCGGGTGTATGCCATAAATCCGAAATTCGGAAAAGTGAAATATTTTTGCCGGCAGGGATTGACGATTTTGGGGTGTTTTGCCCGACGCCTGGATGATCGCTGACGTGCGAATTAATGCAGGTGCATTGACCTTGACAGATACATGCAAATGCATCTATATTGGATGCAGTTGCATTAAATCGCGCCGGGATCGCATCATGACCGCCTCACTGAAGCTCATCAGCCACAAGCTTTGTCCCTACGTGCAGCGCGCCGTGATCGCGTTGAAGGAGAAGGGCGTGCCGTTCGAGCGGATCGACATCGATCTCGCCAACAAGCCCGACTGGTTTCTAAAACTCTCGCCGCTCGGCAAGGTGCCGGTGCTGGTGGTGACGACGGAGCAGGGCGAGGTGGCGCTGTTCGAGAGCAGCGTGATCTGCGAGTACATCGAGGAGACGCAAGGCGGCGCCAGGCTGCATCCGGCGGATGCGTTGAAGCGCGCCGAGCACCGTGCGTGGATGGAGTTCGGCTCGGCGATCCTCGGCGATCTCTGGGGGCTGGAGACGACCACGGATCCCGCGACGTTCGAGAGCAAGCGTCAGGCGCTGGTGTCGAAGTTCGCGCGTGTCGATGCCGCGCTTGGCGAGGGTCCGTATTTTGCCGGCGAAGCGTTTAGCTTGGTGGATGCGGTGTTCGCGCCGGTCTTCCGCTATTTCGACCTGTTCGACGAGCTGACCGAGCACGGCATCTTCCGCGATGTGCCGAAGGTCCGCGCGTGGCGCGCCGAGCTCGCGAAACGTCCGAGCGTGCGCACGGCGGTCGGCGCCGACTATCCGCAATTGCTGCGCGCCTTCCTCGTTCGCCACGACGCGCATCTGCTCAAGCTCGCGGCCTGAGCGCAACGCCGATGTCGCAATCCATGGCCTGGCTGATGCTGGTGGTCGCCGGCGCGCTCGATGTCGGCTGGGCGATCTCGATGAAGTATGCAGAAGGCTATACGCGCGTGGGCTGGAGCATCGTTTCGGTGGTGCTGCTCGCTGCCTTCGTTGTCCTGCTCGGGCGCGCCTTGAAGGTGCTCGAGGTCGGCGTCGCCTATTCGGTGTGGACCGGCATCGGTGCTGCCGGCACGTTCATCATGGGCGTCGTGCTGTTCGGCGAGAGCTTGAGCGCGATGAAGCTTGCGGGCATCGCGCTCGTGCTGTTGGGAATCGTTGCGCTCAAGCTGGCTTGAACGGCGCCGTCAGCGCACGTTCGCCAAGCGCATGTCGAGATAGGCCGTGATGGTCTCCATCAGCGGCTCGAGCTTGGCGTCGAAGAAATGGTTGGCGCCGGGGATGATCTGCTGGTCGATCACGATGCCCTTCTGCGTCTTCAGCTTCTCGACCAGCGTGTTGACGTCCTTGGGCGGCACCACCGCATCCTTCTCGCCATGCACGATCAGGCCCGACGACGGGCAGGGCGCGAGGAACGAGAAGTCGTAGAGGTTCGCGGGCGGCGCGATCGAGATGAAGCCCTCGACCTCGGGGCGGCGCATCAGCAGCTGCATGCCGATCCAGGCGCCGAAGGAGAAGCCGGCAACCCAGCAGGCGCGCGCTTCGGGATTGATGGTCTGCGCCCAATCAAGCGCTGCCGCCGCATCCGACAATTCGCCGGTGCCGTGGTCGAACGAGCCCTGGCTGCGGCCGACGCCGCGGAAATTGAAGCGCAGCACCGAGAAGCCGCGATGGGCGAAGGCGTAATAGCACTGGTACACGATCTGATGGTTCATCGTGCCGTGAAACTGCGGATGCGGATGCAGGATCATCGCGATCGGCGCGTTCTTCTGCTTGGCCGGGTGATAGCGACCCTCGAGGCGGCCGGCAGGGCCGGTGAAAATGACTTCAGGCATGGATGTCTCTGATTGAGTCCCTTGAAGGTGATCCCTGCGCAATCGTCCGATTGTGGCTCTGCCCGGCGTCGCCGCCGACGAGAGCACGGGTGAAAGGTGGAGAGGCGCGCCCTCGGATGATGCGCGAGTGGCGCGCAGGTGAACTGACGCGCGCTTCTAACACGAGGCAAGGGTCAAAAAGCAAGCTTCTTCGACATCTCTCAATGGGCTCAAGAGCTTAGCCAGTCATTTCAGTGTCATCTCTGGCTTGCCTGCCAGGACCGAGTCATGGCGGGACTGGCCAAAGCGCGGCAAGTGCCGGCCGTCCAACCGGAAGGCAGCGCTCAACCGTTTGAAATCACGACTGTTTATGGATCGTTGATGGATCGACGGTGGCGATTCCGGCTGGCGCGGTTCGGCTTCCGAGCGAGGCGACTGCCGGCCGGTAACGCCGGCTGCCCGCGAGCGTCTGCCCGTTGTCGAAGGCAAGCTCGAAATCTCCTGATGCCTTGAGGTCGACGCCGCTCACCCGGTCGAGATTGGCGAGCTTGGTCCTGTGAACGCGAACGATGGAGAAGCGCGCCAGCTCGCTTTCCGCTGCTGCCAGCGTGCCCCGGATCAGGTGCCGGGTGCCGTCGGCGAGGTTGTATTCGATGTAGTTGCCGGCTGAGGCGACCCAGAGGATGTCGCGCGGCACCACGCGAATGCGGCTCGTCCCGTCGCGCAGCCAGATCATGTCGGGGGACGAAGGCTGGAGCGGGGAGGGCGGAGGCGCGGGAGCGGCTGCGGCGCTCTTCAACTCACGCCGGCTTTCGAGCAACCAGATCGTGCTGGCGATCAGGACGACGGCCACCGCGTCCTTGCGGAATTCGTACAGGACCGTCGCGAGCGAGAAGCGGAAATCGTAGGCGCCGCCGGCGAGCCAGAGCGCCAGCTTGCGCACCCAGACCATGCCGGTGATGTGGAGGGCGGAGAAGCCGAGGACGGTGATCGCCCCGATGGCCGCGCGGGCGGCAAGGCCGGGGGTCCCGCGCATGCGGCGGACCGCCAGCACCAGGATCGGCAGCAGCAGCAGGATGATCGCGATGCTCGACATCTCCCAGAACAGCCGCCGGCCGATGTCGTAGCTGTCGCCGCGCCAGGCCGCGTCCTGGGCGCCCGAGAATGCATTGACGATTCCGATCGCGAGCGCGACCGCCGCGATCGCAGCGAACGTGGTCCGGTCGCCCCCGCTGATCCCGAAAGGCCCGCTGTTCGTCCCAGCCGCCGGCGGCTCATCCCGTCGCGTCGGATTCTGATCCCAAACCGGCTCGACGCGCGGCGTCGGCGGCGCATTTTCGGTGTCAGCCATTTTCAGTGTCAGCCATGGCCCGGAAACCGCGTTCGTCGTCCCGTCAAGGAGCAGAAAACCATGACAACACCACAGCAACTCCAAAGCTCGGACAGGCGCATCGATCTGGACTGGGTGCGGATTTTAGCCTTCGGGCTGCTGATCTTCTACCACGTCGGCATGCTCTACGTGTCCTGGGGATTTCACATCAAGAGCGTGCACCGGCTGACCTGGCTGGAACCGGTGATGCTGTTCCTGAACCCCTGGCGGCTGTCGCTGCTGTTCCTGGTATCAGGGGTTGCCACCCGCTTCATGCTCGACAAGTCGACCTTGACCGCGCTTGCCGGTGCCCGGTCGACACGGCTGCTGATCCCGCTGGTCTTCGGCATGCTCGTGATCGTGCCGCCGCAATCCTATCTCCAGATCGTCGAGAGCCTCGGCTATCCCGCGGGCTTTCTCGATTTCTATGCCAGGCATTACTTCGCGTTCGGCGTGCAGTTCTGTCCGACCCCGTGCATCGTGCTGCCGACCTGGAACCATCTCTGGTTCGTGGTCTATCTGTGGGTCTACACGATGGCCTTGATTGGCGTACTCGCGCTGTGGCCGGCCGGCGCTGACTGGCTTGGCCGCAAGCTGGCCGTCGTGCTCGCCGGGCCATGGCTCTTGATCGTGCCCTGCGCGTTGTACGTGGCCTGGCGCCTGGTGTTGTTTCCGGCCTTCCCGTCGACCCATGCGCTGTTCGGCGACTGGTACAACCACGCCGATCACGCCACCGCCTTCCTGATCGGTTTCCTGCTGGCGAGGCAGGAGGGGATCTGGCGCGAGGTCGAGCGCCAGCGTTGGGCGGCTCTGGCGGCTGCAGCGGCCTGCTTCTCGGCCTTCATCCTGGTTCGCAGCGGACTGTTTGCGCCGTCGCCCGCGCTGAAGTGGGCCGCCGCCTCGGCCTATGGTTGCTACCAATGGCTCGCGATCGCCGCCGTGCTGGGCTTGGCACGACGCCACCTCGCCGCCGATGGCCCGGTGCGGCGCTATCTCACCGACGCGATCTTCCCGTACTACATCGTGCATCAGACCGCGATCATCGTCATCGCCCATGCCCTGCGCGGCAGCGGTCTCCCGGTTGGGGCCGAGGCCTCCATTGTCATCATGGGGACCGCACTCACATGTGTGGCGACCTATGAAATCGTCCGGCGCCTTGTCTGGCTGCGACCGCTGTTCGGATTGCGGGCGCTGCCGCGGATTGTGGCCGCGACGGAGCCGCACCGGCCGGCCCTGGCGCACGCGGCCTCTGATTGGACGGATGGCAAAAGGTGCTAAGAGGGCGAGATGCCGACCCGTGTCTATCTCGACTGGAACGCGACCACGCCGCTGCGGCCCGAGGCCCGGGCCGCGATGGTTGCGGCCTTTGACCTGGTCGGCAATCCCTCGTCGGTCCATGCCGAGGGGCGGGAGGCGCGACGATTGGTGGAGGAGGCTAGAGCCGAGCTTGCCTTGGCAATTGGTGCCTTGCCGCGGAACGTGGTCTTCACCTCGGCGGGAACCGAAGCCAATGCGCTGGCCCTGTCGCCGGGGTTGCGAGGGCCGTCCGGCGGGCCTGTCGAGCGGCTGCTGGTCTCGGCGGTCGAGCACGCCTCGGTGCTGGCGGGAGGCCGGTTCCCGGCGGACAGGATCGGCCTGATCCGCGTCACGCGTTCCGGCGTGGTCGATCTCGAGCACCTGAAGGCACGGCTCGCGGACGGGCCGCCGGCGCTGGTCTCGATCATGGCCGCCAACAACGAGACGGGCGCGCTGCAGCCGGTCGCCGAGGCGGCGCGGATCGTTCACGAGACGGGCGGCTTACTGCACGTCGATGCGATCCAGGCGCTGGGGAAGATCCCGTTCGATATCAAGGCTATGGGCATCGACCTTGCGACCTTTTCTGCGCACAAGATCGGCGGCCCCAAGGGCGTCGGCGCACTGGTCATGGCCGAGGGGATTGCCGGACTGGAGCCGGTGCTGCGAGGTGGCGGGCAAGAGCTCAGCCGTCGCGCCGGAACCGAGAATGTCGCCGGCATCGCCGGCTTTGGTGCTGCCGTGAAAGTCGCGCTTCAGGCTCTGCCGGAGGATGCGGCGCGCATCACAACCCTCAGAATCCGCTTGGAAAACGGCATCCGGGGGATCGCGGACGCAACCATCGTCGCGGGGGACACCGAGCGGTTGCCGAATACCGTCCTGTTCACGGCACCCGGCCTCAAGGCCGAGACGGCCGTGATCGGCTTCGATCTCGAAGGCATCGCCGTCTCCTCCGGCGCGGCCTGCTCCTCGGGCAAGGTCCAGCCCTCCCACGTGCTTTCGGCCATGGGCTTCGACCCCCAGGTGGCGCAGGGAGCGGTGCGTCTCAGTATGGGCTGGTCCACGGAACCAGATGACATCAATAGGGCGTTAGAGGCTTGGCGAAAGCTCGGTAATACCCTACTTAAGGGCTAAGCGATGAAACACGGCTTGAACGGTTCTAAGCCCGTGCTTTCCGCACAGAAATATCGTAATAGTCGACCGAGTTTGATCCACCGCGGTCCTTGAAACCGCGAGCGGAGGATGGAATGCCAGCCGTACAAGAGACGGTCGAGCGCGTGAAGCGCATCGACGTCGACCAGTATCGTTATGGGTTTGAGACCCTGATCGACACCGAGAAGGCCCCCAAGGGGCTGTCGGAAGAGATCGTAAAATTCATCTCGCAGAAGAAGAACGAACCCGACTGGATGCTCCAGTGGCGGCTTGAGGCCTATCGTCGTTGGCTGACCATGCAGGAGCCGACCTGGGCCCGTGTCGACTATCCCAAGATCGACTTCCAGGACCTCTATTACTACGCGGCGCCGAAGCCGAAGAAGACGGTCACCTCGCTGGATGAGATCGATCCGGAGATCCTGAAGACCTACGAGAAGCTCGGCATTCCCTTGCGGGAAGTCGCCATGCTCGAAGGCGTCGAGCCCAAGCCCGGCGAGGAAGATCCGGCGCGCCGCAAGATCGCGGTCGATGCTGTCTTCGATTCGGTCTCGGTTGCGACCACGTTCAAGGCGGAGCTGAAGAAGGCCGGCGTGATCTTCATGCCGATCTCGGAGGCGATCCGCGAGCATCCCGAGCTGGTGCAGAAATATCTGGGCTCGGTGGTGCCGACTTCGGACAATTTCTACGCGACGCTGAACTCGGCGGTGTTCTCCGACGGCTCGTTCGTCTACGTGCCGCCGGGCGTGCGCTGCCCGATGGAGCTGTCGACCTATTTCCGCATCAACGAGCGCAACACCGGCCAGTTCGAGCGCACGCTGATCATCGCCGACAAGGGCGCCTATGTCAGCTATCTCGAGGGCTGCACCGCGCCGCAGCGCGACGAGAACCAGCTGCACGCCGCCGTGGTCGAGCTCATCGCGCATGACGATGCCGAGATCAAATACTCGACGGTGCAGAACTGGTACCCCGGCAATTCCGAAGGAAAGGGCGGCATCTACAATTTCGTCACCAAGCGTGGCGATTGCCGCGGCGCCAATTCCAAGATCTCCTGGACCCAGGTCGAGACGGGATCTGCGATCACCTGGAAATATCCGAGCTGCATCCTGCGCGGCGACAATTCGCGCGGCGAGTTCTACTCGATCGCGATCTCGAACGGCTTCCAGCAGGTCGACAGCGGCACCAAGATGATCCACCTCGGCAAGAACACGTCGAGCCGGATCATCTCCAAGGGCATCGCGGCCGGCAGGTCGCAGAACACCTATCGCGGCCTCGTCACCGCGCATCGGAAAGCGACCGGCGCGCGCAACTTCACGGCGTGCGATTCGCTTCTGATCGGCGACAAGTGCGGCGCGCATACCGTGCCCTACATCGAGGCCAAGAATTCCTCGGCCACGTTCGAGCACGAGGCGACGACGTCGAAGATCTCCGAGGACGTGCTGTTCTACTGCATCCAGCGCGGGCTCAGCCAGGAAGAGGCGGTCGGCCTCGTCGTCAACGGCTTCGTCAAGGACGTGCTGCAGCAGCTGCCGATGGAGTTCGCGGTGGAAGCGCAGAAGCTGATCTCGATCTCGCTCGAAGGCAGCGTCGGTTAGCTCGGACCTCATCCTGAGGAGGCCGCGCAAGCGGCCGTCTCGAAGGATGACGACCGGAAAGATTGTTGGCCTCGCCCTTCGAGACGCGCCTTCGGCGCTCCCTGGGGTGAGGGGATAGATGGAAACAAGACAATGGCTTTGCTTGAAGTGAAAGACCTCAAGGTTCGTGTCGAGGAGCGTGAGATCCTCCACGGGCTGACGCTGACCGTGAATGAAGGCGAGGTGCACGCGATCATGGGGCCGAACGGCTCCGGCAAGTCGACGCTCTCGCACGTCATTGCCGGCAAGCCCGGCTATGAGGTCACCGACGGCCAGATCCTGTTCAAGGGTGAGGACCTCCTGGAGATGGAGCCGAACGAGCGCGCTGCCAAGGGCGTGTTCCTGGCGTTCCAGTACCCGGTCGAGATCCCCGGCGTCGCCACCATGAACTTCCTGCGCACCGCGCTGAATGCCCAGCGCAAGGCGCGCGGCGAGGATGAATTCTCGACTCCTGATTTCCTCAAGAAAGTGCGCGAGGTCTCGAAGTCGCTGAACATTCCGCAGGACATGCTCAAGCGCGGCGTCAATGTCGGCTTCTCTGGCGGCGAGAAGAAGCGCAACGAGGTGCTGCAGATGGCGCTGTTCGAGCCGAGCCTGTGCATCCTCGACGAGATGGATTCCGGCCTCGACATCGACGCGCTGCGCATTGCCGCGGACGGCGTCAACGCGCTGCGTTCGCCCGAGCGTGCGATGGTCGTCATCACCCATTATCAGCGGCTGCTGAACTACATCGTGCCTGACGTCGTGCACGTGATGTCGAAGGGCCGTGTCGTGAAGAGCGGCGGCAAGGAGCTGGCGCTGGAGCTGGAAGCGTCCGGCTACGCCCAGTTCGAGGATGCCGCGTAAGGATTGTTTGCAATGAACGTTGCTGTGGCAAAGACCGGAAAGGGCCGCGCGGTGAGCGATCTCTTCACCAGCGCCGAGGGCCGGCTGCCGGGTTCGCCTGACGTGATCGCCGTGCGCCGCGAGGCGTTCGAGACCTATGAACGGCTCGGCCTGCCGCACCGCCGGATCGAGGAATGGAAATACACCGACCTGCGTGCCTTGGTCGGCGAGGTGTTGCCGCTGGCAGCCGCGCCCGATGCGGCCGCGTTGAAGCGCGCCGCTGATACGGTGAAGGCGCATGCGATCGACGGCGCCCGCAAGCTGGTGCTGGTCGATGGCGTGTTCGCGGCCGATCTGTCCGACGTCAAGGCGCTTGCCACTGAAGTCGGCTTCAAGACCTTGCGCGAGACGCTGGAGAGCGACGCCGGCCTGCTGAAGACCGCGACCACCGATGCCATGATCGCACTGAACGCGGCGATGGCGACCGACGGATTCGTGTTGTCGATCGCCGGCGGCGCAGAGCTGTCCGCGCCGATCCAGATCATCCACATCGCGGCCGCCGGGTCAGCGTCGGCGTTCACCCGCTCGCAGGTCGTGATCGGGAA
Organism: Bradyrhizobium sp. WBOS08; assembly: GCF_024585125.1. Taxonomy (NCBI): domain Bacteria; kingdom Pseudomonadati; phylum Pseudomonadota; class Alphaproteobacteria; order Hyphomicrobiales; family Nitrobacteraceae; genus Bradyrhizobium; species Bradyrhizobium sp. WBOS08. The sequence continues at coordinate 5,768,229 of NZ_CP028988.1, forward strand.
GGGCGCTCGCGCCACTCTCGTCGAGACCTTCGTTGCGGCCGACGCCGGGGCTTACCAGGTCAACGACGCCGTGCTCGTCTCGGTCGGCGATGATTCCGACGTCGCCCACATCCGCCTGATGGACGATGCGCCCGACGCGGTGAACGTCACCTCGCATTTCGTCACCATCGGCGCCAACGTGAAGTACAATTTCTTCAACATGACCACCGGCGCGGCGGTGAGCCGGCTGCAGGGCTTCATCACGCTGGCGGGCGAGGGCAGCGAGCTCTCGGCCAACGGCGTCAATTTGTTGAAGAAGACCGAGCATGGCGACACCACGCTGGTGGTCGACCACGCCGTGCCGAACTGCGTCAGCCGCGAGATCTTCCGCGCCGTGATCGACGACCGCGGCCACTCGGTTTTCCAGGGCCGCATCATCGTTCGTCCCGACGCGCAGAAGACCGACGGCAAGATGATGACCCGCGCGCTGCTGCTGTCGGACGAAGCCGAGGCCGACAACAAGCCCGAGCTCGAGATTTTTGCCGACGACGTCTCCTGCGGCCACGGCGCCACCGCCGGCGCGCTGGACGACAGCCTGCTGTTCTATCTGAAGGCGCGCGGCCTGCCGGAAAAGCAGGCCCAGGCGCTGCTGATCCAGGCCTTCGTCGGCGAGGCGGTCGAGCAGATCGCCGACGAGGCCTTGCGCGAGCACGTTATCGGCATCGCCGAGCGCTGGCTGGAGCGGCGCCAATGAGCACGCATCCCGCGGTCAAGAACGGCGCCTATGACGTCGCGCGCGTGCGCCAGGACTTTCCGGCGCTCGCGTTGCAGGTCTACGGCAAGCCGCTCGTGTATCTCGACAACGCCGCCTCGGCGCAGAAGCCGAGCGCCGTGCTCGAGCGCATGACGCAGGCCTATACGAGCGAATACGCCAACGTGCATCGCGGCCTGCATTACCTCGCCAATGCCGCGACCGAAGCCTATGAGGGCGGCCGCACCAAGGTGGCGCAGTTCATCAACGCGCCCCGCACGGAAGAAGTGATCTTCACCCGCAACGCGACCGAGGCGATCAACCTTGTCGCGTCCTCGTGGGGTGGACCGAATATCAAAGAGGGCGATGAGATCGTCATCTCGATCATGGAGCACCATTCCAACATCGTGCCCTGGCATTTCCTCAGGGAACGCCAGGGTGCCGTGATCAAGTGGGCGCCGGTCGACGATGAAGGCAACTTCCTGATCGAGGAATTCGAGAAGCTGCTCACGGCCAGGACCAAGCTGGTCGCGATCACCCAGATGTCGAACGCGCTCGGCACCATCGTGCCGGTCAAGGACGTCGTCAGGATCGCGCATGCGCGCGGCATTCCCGTGCTGGTCGACGGCAGCCAGGGCGCCGTGCATCTGCCGATCGACGTCCAGGACATCGGCTGCGACTTCTACGTCTTCACCGGCCACAAGGTGTACGGGCCGACCGGCATCGGCGTGCTCTGGGCCAAGTACGACCATCTCGTCGCGATGCGCCCCTTCAACGGCGGCGGCGAGATGATCCGCGAAGTCTCGCGCGATGTCGTCACCTATGGCGATCCCCCGCACAAGTTCGAGGCGGGCACGCCGGCGATCGTCGAGGCCGTCGGCCTTGGCGCGGCCATCGACTATGTCAATTCGATCGGCAAGGAGCGTATCGCCGCGCACGAGCACGATCTCACCACCTATGCCCAGGAGAAGCTGCGCGAGATCAATTCGCTGCGGCTGATCGGCACGGCGCGTGGCAAGGGTCCGGTGATCTCCTTCGAGCTCAAGGGCGCGCATGCCCATGACGTCGCCACCGTGATCGACCGCCAGGGCATCGCGGTACGCGCCGGCACCCATTGCGTCATGCCGCTTTTAGAGCGGTTCAACGTGACGGCGACATGCCGCGCCTCGTTCGGCATGTATAATACGCGGGAAGAAGTCGATCATCTGGCACAGGCGCTGCTGAAGGCGCGGGATTTGTTCGCATGAGTGACACGGCCGAAATCAAAGCCAATCCGATGGAGACCCATTCGGCGCTGCCGCCGGAGGAGACCGAGCGGCTGACCCGCGAGATCATCGCCGGGCTCAAGACCGTGTTCGACCCGGAAATCCCCGCCGACATCTACGAGCTCGGCCTGATCTACAAGGTCGAGATCAAGGACGACCGTTCCGTCGACGTGCAGATGACGCTGACGACGCCGAACTGCCCCGCCGCCGGCGAGCTGCCGACCATGGTCGAGAACGCGGTGGCGAGCGTTCCCGGCGTCGGCGTGGTCGACGTCAAGGTGGTCTGGGAGCCACCGTGGTCGCCCGAGCGCATGAGCGACGAGGCCCGCCTCGTCCTCAACATGTGGTGACGCGTAAACCCTTGCTTTGAATCTCGGGCATTGAATTCGCTCCGCAACGGACCAGATAGACAAGATGACCCAGATTTCGTCAGGTTCGACCCCAGCATCCGCCCCGAAGCCGCGGCGTCCGCGCCCGCAGGTGATGCGGCTGACGGATGCGGCCGCCCAGCGCATCACCGAGCTGACCCAGCGTGCGGATTCCGAGATCGTCGGCTTGCGTGTCGGCGTGAAGAACGGCGGCTGCGCCGGCCAGTCCTACACGGTCGAATATGCCCACGAGATCCGGCCGACCGACGAGGTCGTCGAGGACAAGGGCGTCAAGATCCTGGTCGATCCCAAGGCCGTGCTGTTCCTGCTCGGCACCGAGATGGACTACAAGGCCGACAAGATGCAGGCCCAGTTCGTCTTCAACAACCCCAACCAGATCTCCGCCTGCGGCTGCGGCGAATCGGTTGAGCTGCGGCCGGCCAAGATCGACGGGTAATTAGCCCAGCGTTCTGCTCTCATGTCCCGGACGCGCTGCAGCGCCATAGCGCGTCGAAGACGCGCGTAAACGCGCTTATGGCGCTGCTGCGCAGAGCCGGGACCCACGCTATACTTCCGGTCGCAGAGGGGCTGGGCCCCGGCTCAGCAGCGCATCGTTGCACGGCGCGCTGTCTCCGCGGCACGAGAGAGTGGTGCGCATGGACCGCGAATTCCTGACCGACCTGTTCGCCGATTTCGGCCCCGTCACCATCCGCAAGATGTTTTCAGGCTTCGGCATCTCCGCCGACGGCATCAACTTTGCCCTGTCCTTGCGCGCCGGCCTGTTCTTCCGCGCCGACGAGGTGACCATCCCGGACTTCGAGGCCGAAGGCTCAAAACCGTTCCAGTACGCGACCCGCGCCAAGACCGTGGTGGTCAACTCCTATTGGGAGCTGCCGGCGCGGCTGTTCGACGATTCCGAGGAATTCGTGCAATGGGCGAGAGCAGCACTCGCGGCCGCCCAGCGGGCCAAGGTGAAGAAGCGGCCGAAGGGGAAGAAGGCGGCCAGCAAGAAAACCGAGCCAAAGAAGCCTGCTGCCAAGAAGGCGGCGAGGAAGGCAGTCAAGAAGTCGGTGCGTCGGGTGGGCAAAGCGACGCGTCCGCCGTAGCTCGCAGAGCGAAGGCGGAAGCGTGCCCACCGATCGAATATAGTCATGCCGGGATCGTGAGCACGGCGCTTGCGCGCCTCTGCTCACCCCTACGAGGTTAGGGAGAGCGCGCCTCCCGCCGCAGACTCACTCCAAACCGAGGAAGTAGCGCCACTCGGTGCCCATATTGTTGTCGGTCACGAGGGTTTGGCCGGCGGTCGCCTCCAGCAGCTGCGGACATGGTTCGATCGCGGAACCATCCTGACGAAAGTCGGCAATCAATGCGTCGAGCCGAGCGCGGTCAGCGCCATCGGAAGCAAATTCGGGTTTGCCGTCGATGCTGTAAGTTTCGAGCGTTCGTCGCCAGCGATCGTGATCCCAGGCGATCGGGGTCTGCGACACCACCATATGGTTCAGGAATCGGGCGCCGTAGGAAAATGCGGTGCAGCCTGTGCGCTGCGCACGCCGCGAATTTGTGGTGTTGTAGAAGAAAATTCCACCCGGCTTCAGGTGTTGCTGCACAAGGCCAAGAAATTCCGACGACAGCAGATTGGTGGCGTTGGCGCGGAAATGCCACGTCGTGTTGGAGACGACCGCATCGAAACGCGCCTCGGGATGGTGGCGGAGCCAGCGGCGTCCGTCGTCCTCGACGATCCTGATCTTGGGATTGCTCAGGATCGACCTGACATCGTCGTGCTTTGCGATCAGCTCGAGATATCCGCGATTGATCTCCACGATCGTGAGCGATTCCACGTCGGGATTGTTGGCGATGACCTGGGCCCATGAACCGGACGAGAGACCGATCATCAGCACCTGCCGTGGTGCGGGGTGGAACAGGCTCAGCGCGTACGGCCGGATGATGCCATTGCGATCGGACTTCAGATCCGTGTTGAAGCGGCCGTCATACATGCCGTTGCCAAAGACGGTGCCGTCGTTGTCGACGGTGATGATGCCGCTACGATTTTCGACAATCTGCGCGAAGTCGTGGTCGGCGAGCGTCTTCGCCTGCAGATTTTCCAGCAGCCGTTGGCTCAACAAGGCGCTTGAGCCGAGACCGAAGACGAGAATTGCAATGGCAAGATAACCAAGACGATTTCGCTCGCGCCTTGGGGCAAGCGCTATCAATGCGAACGCGGTCATCGTGCCGCCGACGAGCAGCATCGCCGCGATCTGCCTGATTCCAAGATACTCCGTCAGCACGAAGCCGGTGAGGATCGCCCCGCTGGCGCAGCCTGCGATGTTGGCGAAATAAAGCAGCGCTGTCCGCTGGCCGATCCGCTCGTCGGTCGCGATGCCAAATTGCGAGAGATAGGGGAGCAGCGCGCCCCATTGCCGCGCGATCAGGTAGGTGATCGCGACGGCGATCCCGATCACGCCAGCGCCGACCCAGGCCAATTGCGTCATCAACGGAAGGAACATCGCGGCGAACAAATTGGCCCAGATCAGATCGCTCGCGGCTTGGCGCAAGGCATCCTGCGGCGCGAGTGTCCTGCAGGACTGTCCGGCCTTTCGCGCGCCGACCGCGATACCTGTCAGGAAAGCATAGAGCGTCATGGCAAATGCCAGCGAGCTCGATCCCGAGGCAAACGACATCACGCGGAACAGGTAGATCTCGTAGGACAACGAGATGAATCCCCCCGCCATCGCGAGCAGAACGACGACACCCATGCCAAGGATCGGCCGAGTGTCCGAAGCCTTGGTCGACGTCCGTGAGTCCGGCGCCGCGCCGGGAGCAGAGAGGATGTGCGCCGCGATCGCACCGGCGCCGACCACGAGATTGATTCCAGCCGCGATCGTGATCGCCTCATGCATGCCGAGAAAAGGGAAAATCAGAGTGGCGCATACGAGGCACGCGGCACCGGCGCCGAGCGTATTGACAAAATAGAGTGTGCCGACGGCGTCGCCGATCTCGCCGGTCATGCGTGCCAGATACGAGACCAGGATCGGCAGCGTTGCGCCCATCAGGAGGGTTGGCAGCAGCACCAGGACGAGGTTGATGGCGGCAAGGGCGGGCAGCGGCAGGTCTGCGACCATCGCGCCCACCTTCTCGAAGATCTGGAGCGAGGCCAGTCCAAATGCGGCGGTCGCGAGCTCGATCACTCCGAGCAGCAACAACGGCTTGACGTTGGTGCGTCGGGATATCCAGCCGCCGCACAGGCTGCCAAGCCCGAGCCCGAGCATGAAGGCGGTCACGATAATGGTGACTGATTCCGAATTGACACCGAAGATCCGGAACAGGCTTCGTTGCCAAGTCAGTTGATAGATCAGCGCCGGGAAGCCGGAAAAGAAGAAGAGGATGCAGAGGATGCGGACACGGGACGCCGCGAATCTCTGCGCGGGCGCATCCGCAGGCAACTCGACGGCCGTCATATCAATGGATCCATTCTCCCACGCCCTCGCAACCTGCTGGAGAAAAGGTAATCAAAGGTTGCGGGTGGTCGGCTGAACGAGGCTGGATCAACGGCCCAATCCGCAACTCAGTGCGCAGGGTTAAGCCATGGTGAACAACGGATCGGGACGCCCAACTTAGGACGTGTGCCGGAATTCCATCGAGGCACCGAAGGTCAGCTCCTGGGCCGTAGCTGACGTACACGGCGATGCCCGCTGAGGGCCGCTTGTGACCCATTGCGGACATCCGATTGCGCTGTCATTTTCTCGGAAAGCGATGGGAAGGATTAGATGGATGTCACCGAAGCGGCTCCACGACAAATACCAGTCTAGCATTTTGAAGCCGCATGAAGGTAGTCGAGACGCCGATTTAGTGAACCTTCTGGCGGCCAATGGTGAACGCGGCACGGTCTTTCACGTCCTGAAACACATTCCAGAGCAATACGAAGACATATACACAGTGCTCATCGACGACCGGGCGGTTGCTACTTTTGAGGTGCCGCGCGCTGCTGGGGTGCTGACCGTCAAGGACCTCAGTGTTTTCGCTCTTAGCCAATATCGGAACGAACTAGGCCAAGGGAAGCGGCGCATTCGTTTGGATCGAGCGGTGGAAGATGCTCGAAAACTCCTAGTGAAATGAACACCGCCCGTCCCAATCGCGAACGTCTGCTTTTGGCCCGTCGCGACCCCGGGAGCTAGCCGCTTTTTCGCTGCTATTGGGCGTGAGCAGACATCAACGGCCAGCGGCTTAATGGGTATCAGGGGCTAGTCCGCGGCCTTGGTTAGGCCGACGCGCATATCCTTCGCCACGAAGACAGATGCGCCGTCGGCCAGCACGCGCCCGTCGGCGATTCCGAGCACTAGTGCCGTAGGGTGCGCAGAGGCGCATAGCGCCGTTCCCACCGAAAGTCCGTGGGCACGCTCCGCTTTGCCCACCCTACGACTACGGCAGTTCGTGAGTGCTCACGCCACCCGGCTATGGCTCTCGACCGCGTATTCCGGATCCGCCTCGCAGATCACGCGGTTGCGGCCGTTGCGCTTGGCGGCGTAGAGGCAGGCATCGGCGCGCTCGATCAGCGCGTCGGTGTCGTCGTTCGGCTTGAGCATGGAGACGCCGACCGAGATGGTGACGCGGCCGAGGATCTCGCCGGTGGACTTCTTCTTCAATTCCTTCGCCATCACCGCGCGGCGGATGTGGTCGGCCACCGTGAGGGCCTGCCGCAGCGCGGTGTTGGGCAGCACGACCGCGAACTCCTCGCCGCCGTAGCGGGCGGTGATGTCCTGCCCCTTGATGGTCTGCTTCAGCGACAGGCCGACGAGGCGCAGCACCTGGTCGCCGGTGAGATGGCCGTAGGAATCGTTGAACGACTTGAAATGGTCGATGTCGAACAACAGCAGCGACAGCGGCTCGCCCGAGGCCAGCGCGCTCTGCACGGCCATGTCGATCATGCGGTCGAAATATTTGCGGTTGCCAAGGCCGGTGAGAGGATCGGTCAGGCTCTCGGCGCGGATCGCCTCCAGGCTCTGCTGGAGATTGCTGATCTCGTTCTTCGACAGCGCCAGGCGGTCTTCCAGCGCCTTGTTGGTCTCGCGCATCTCGCTGGTCGAGCGCAGCAGCGTTTCGACGATCGTCTTGATCTGGTCGCGGTTTTCGGCCGACGACAGCTTCGCAGCCGCGCCGGACAGGGTGGTATCGTAGGACCCGGTCATGCCGAGGGCGTCGCTCAAGACCTTCATCACGTCGTCGATCTCGCCGATGACGCGCGCGCCGACCTTGTCGATGCGGTCGGTGGTCTTGATGTGGGAGAGATAGGTCTCGTAGATCTGCTCGAGGTCGGCCTCGGTCAGCTTGCCGCTGCGCGCCAGCGTCTCGTTGACGATCTTGTTGAGCGGAGCGTTGTAGCCGGTCGCGTAGACGTACCAGATCTCGTAATTGCGGGGAATCGCCGTCTGCCGAAGCGATCGGATCTGACCGAGCGCCACTTCGGCGAACGCCATCGTGCGTTCGTGTTCGTCGAGCACCTTGACCACAGAACATACCCCACAGCGGTCGGAGCGCCGGCGACCGCAGCAATGCTTAAATTATGTTCGTAGGCTAACGGACGATCGTGAACGCCCCGTAAATATACGTTCACGAAGCGTCTAAAAACGTGTGCTTCCTGTTTCCGCAACTGAAACCTGGAGCGCGCTCCTGCGCTTCAGGCGCCGGCGGGAGACGAACGCACGGGCCGGAGCAAGAACGCCGGCAGGTGCGAATGATCGCCGGGCTCGGTATCGGCCTCGCGCTGGCGGCGCGGTTCGGGACGGCCGATCGACGGCACATGGGCATTGTTGGCCTGCTGGCGCGCGCCGCGACGCGGCTCGCCGGCGGGCTTCTCGTCGGCCCGATGCCTTGCTTCGGCGGGCTGCCTCGTCTCGGACGAATGCCTTGCTTCAGAAGAATGTCTGGCTTCAGAGGAATGTCTTGCCTCGCCACGCGCCTCGCGCGGCTCGTGGCTGCGCTCACGGTCGCGGCCGCGCTGCGGCTTGCCGCGTCCGCCGCGTGAACGTTCGCGGCCACGCGCCTCGCGCGGACGCTCGGCCCCATCGGAGGATTCGGCCTGGACTTCGTAGTCGCCTTCGGCGCGCGGAATGCTCTGGCCGATCAGTTTCTCGATGGCCACCATCGACTTCTGGTCGAGCGGCGTCACGATCGAGATCGCGGTGCCGGTGCGGCCGGCGCGGCCGGTGCGGCCGATGCGGTGGACGTAATCGTCGGCGTGATGGGGGACGTCGAAATTGAAGACGTGGCTGACCTCGGGAATGTCGAGGCCGCGGGCGGCGACGTCGGAGGCGACCAGCAGCGGCAGCTCGCCCTTGCGGAATTGCTCGAGCGCGGCCGTGCGGGCCGACTGATCCATGTCGCCGTGCAACGCGCCGACGCTGAAGCCGTGCTTCTGCAGCGATTTGTGAACGACCGCGACCTCGCGCTTGCGATTGCAGAAGATGATCGCGTTCTTGAGGTCCTTGGCCTCGCGCAGCAGGCGGCGCAGCAGCTCGCGCTTCTCGTGCGCCTCGCGACCGGCAGGCACCTGGACCTGCGTGACGGTGACGGCGGTGGTGGCGGGCTTGGAAACCTCGACCTTCTGCGGATTGTGCAGGAAGGTTTCGGTGATGCGCCGGATCTCCGGCGGCATGGTCGCGGTGAAGAAGAGGGTCTGCCGTGTGAACGGGACGAGCTTGCAGACGCGCTCGATGTCGGGGATGAAGCCCATGTCCAGCATGCGGTCGGCTTCGTCGATGACGAGCAGCTCGACGCCGGTGAGCAGGAGGCCGCCGCGCTCGGTATGGTCGAGCAGGCGGCCGGGGGTTGCGATCAGCACGTCGACGCCGCGCGTCAGCTTGGCATCCTGGTCGCCGAAGGAGACGCCGCCGATCAGCAGGGCGACGTTCAGTTTCTGCCCGGCGCCGTAGCGGTCGAAGTTCTCCTTGACCTGGGCCGCGAGCTCGCGGGTCGGCTCGAGGATCAGGGTGCGGGGCATCCGTGCCCGGGCGCGCCCCTTTTCGAGGATGGTGAGCATCGGCAGCACGAAGGCCGCGGTCTTGCCGGTGCCGGTCTGGGCGATGCCGAGCACGTCCTTGCGTGCGAGGACGTGGGGGATCGCCTGTTCCTGGATGGGGGTCGGGTTGGTGTAACCGGTGGCCGCCACTGCGGCGAGGACTTTTTCGGACAGTCCGAGATTTGAAAAGGACATTGAGCCTCTGGTCGAAACCGCCGTTCGGAATCGAGGGTGATAAGGCTGTCGCGTTCCACCCCGAAACGGCGCGCTCTCAAAGAAGCTGGGGGTGCTGACTCACGCGAACGAAGCGCAACGCTCAGGAATCGCTCTTCGATCTGAGCCGCGTTGCCACGGAACATAGGCGGGAATCGGCCAAAGTCAATGGAGCAGGCGCGGGAAGGCCCTAAAAAACCTGAGGTTTTTGCCCAAATCTCGGGCGCGGCTAGGGTTTTTTCGGCCGACGCATTGACCGAGCAGGCCCCCGGGCGCGGCGGCTAACGCCGATCCGTGCCCCCAGCGCCCGGAAGTCGCCGGGAGCCATGTCGTGGGCCCTTGAACCCTCGTTACGCCTGTGCCGACTATCCCTCAGCGGCAGGGGGTCCAATGAACTGCCGTTCGAAGGAAGCGGCGTCTCCGCCGTTCTGCAACGGGAAATCGCGATGACGCGTCGGCTTTTCAGAATTCTGGCGGCCCTTGGCCTCGCGGCGGGCCTGAGCGGCTTTGCGCTTCCGGCGTTTGCCGAGAAGCGGGTCGCGCTGGTCGTCGGCAACAACGATTACAGGAACGTCCCGAAGCTGCTCAAGGCGGTCAACGACGCCCGCACCATGGGCGATACGCTGAAGCAGCTCGGCTTCTCGGTGATGGTGGCGGAGAACCAGAGCCGGCAGCAATTCTCCGAGACGCTACTCGCCTTCGACAAGGCGGTCGAGCCCGGCGACACCGCGTTCTTCTTCTACGCCGGCCACGGCTTCGAGATCGCGGGCCAGAACTACCTGCTGCCGACCGACGTGCCGGCGGCGACGGAAGGGCAGGAGGAGCTGGTGCGCGACTCCGCGATCCTTGCCGATCGCATCGTCGAGCGCCTGCAGAACAAGAAGGCGCGGACCTCGATCCTGGTGTTCGACGCCTGCCGCAACAATCCGTTCGAGCGCAAGGGCACCCGCGCGGTTGCCGGCGCCGGCGGGCTCGCGCCGATGACCCAATTGCCCGAAGGCGTGTTCTCGGTGTTCTCGGCCGGTCCCCGCCAGACCGCGCTCGATCGCCTGTCCAATGACGACACCAACCCCAATTCAGTGTTCACGCGCACCTTCGCCAAGGAGCTGCTCAAGCCCGGCGAGAACCTCGTGCAGGTGGCGCAGCGCACCCGCCGCGCCGTCAGCGAGCTGGCCGATACCGTGAAGCACAGGCAGGTGCCGGTCTATTTCGATCAGATGGTCGACGACGTCTTCCTCAGCGGTCTCGCCAAGGATGCCGTCGCGCGTTCCGACGATCCGCCGCCGCAGAAGCTCGCTGCGCTGCCGCCGGTGTCGGTGCCGCAGCTGCCGAAGGAGGAGACTCTCAACGCGCCGATCGCGAGCTTCTCGCGGCACAACGGCGGCTGGAGCGTGGTGTTCTCGTTCGCCGACCCGACGCTCGGCATTTCCTGGCGCATGGCCGGCAAGGGCGATTTCCGCGAGACCGGCTTCATCGACACGCTCGATCCGCGCACCCGCAAGCGGATGCCGAATCCATCGATCGAATTGCCTGGGGATGCGCAGGCCGGCACCATCGAGGTCCGCTATGTCGACCAGTCCGGCGACATGCAGGGGCCGTTCCCGATCCGGTTCGATCCCGAGGCCGCACTGATCCGCGACCAGCGCAAGATCCTCGACATGACGTCGACGAGCTGGCTCTCGTTCCGCGATTTCAACGGACTGCTGGTCTATTACACGCACCTCGTGTCCTACCGTTGCGCCATCCGCGAGGTGCGCATCGGCATCGATAGCGCCGTGCCCAACCAGGTGCTGAAGATGCCGCCCTGCGACATGCGCGATCCCAGCGCCATCACCGCCGGCATGCCGCTCTACATGAAGCTCGCCCCGAGCACGCAGTCAGTCTCCGTTGAGCTGACCTATCGCGACGGCAGCGTGTCCGAGATCAAGAGTTTTCGCAGCGCGAACCGCAGTAACAATTGAGGGCGATCGTCGGCGGCTAGGTTGTGACGCTCGGAAGTGGAACAACTTCCGGGCGACCTGGATTGTCCCGCAAACCAGGGAGACGATCCATGATCCGCAAGACCATCCTCGTGACCATTGCTTGTGCGGCACTTTCGACCGCGACCTTCGCTCAAGGAGGTGCGGGTGGCGGTGCCGGTGCTGCAGCGGGAACGGGGACCGGCGGGGCCGGATCCGCGGCGAGCTCGGGCGCCGGAATGGGCACGTCCTCCAGCAGCGCCAATTCGGGGCCGTCGGCTCCTTCCGGCATGGGAACGCAGGGCACCACGACCGGTGCGAACGTCAACACCAACAGGAGCCAGAACAATCCGAACGTGCAGCCGCCGACCGCAAACGGCACCTCGCCATCGGCCGCGCAAGCCGAACGCAACGCAGGTGTCGGTCATGCGCCGAACGGCTTGCCGATCGGCAGCCCGGGCACCGGGACCAGCAATGAAGATCAGAAATAGGCTGGCTGCTGTCGAGATGGGCCCGCGTGGTGCGGGCCTATCTGGTGCTTCGCAAGTGGCCCCCGGCGGCCCTGACGCGAGCGGCGGCCGCAGCCAGAGCTACATCCGCGGCTCGTTCTCTTCCGCATCGCCGGCTCGGCGCGTTCGCAGATAGACCAGCGCGATGTTGATGGTCAGCCAGGCTGCCACCCCTGCAAGCAACCATGCCACGTTGAACGTTTCCCTCGGATGCCCTTGTCGGGTCGTATCTCCTGATAACAACAGGGGGCGCGGCTTATTCCCGGGATCGGACGGGCCGGCACGATCCGAGCCGCCGGCCAATGTTGGCATCGCGCATCCAGATTTCAAGCTCCGCTCGATCGGAATCGGCGTTACATTGCCGGTCATATCCTGATCGATCTCACATCGCGGATCGTGGCTGCAATGACATCCGGCCAACCATCGAACCGAACGAAACAAGTCCGCTGCTGCATCGTCGGCGGCGGACCTGCGGGCATGATGCTCGGCTATCTCCTGGGGCGGGCCGGCATCGAGGTCGTGGTGCTGGAGAAGCATGCGGATTTCTTCCGCGATTTTCGCGGCGACACCGTGCACCCCTCGACGCTTCAAGTGATGGACGAGCTCGGCCTGATCGACGGCTTCCTGAAACTGCCGCATCAGCGCCTGCAGAAGATGGACGGCCTGTTCGGCGGCACGCCGGTGCGCATCGCCGATCTTTCGCGGTTGCGCACCAAATATCCCTTCATCGCCTTCATGCCGCAATGGGACTTCCTGAATTTCCTGCGCGAGGCCGGCCGGCGCTTTGCCTCGCTCGAGGTGATGATGAGCACCGAGGCGGTCGATCTGATCCGCCGCGGCGAGACCATCGCCGGCGTGCGTGCGAAGACGCCTGACGGCCTCATCGACATCGAAGCCGATCTCACCATCGCCTGCGACGGCCGGCATTCGACCGTGCGCGAGCGCGCGGGCCTCGCGGTCGAGGAGATCGGTGCGCCGATGGACGTGCTGTGGTTCCGCGCCGGCCGCAACGCCGAGGAGACGGAAAACGTGCTCGCGCGCGTCGAGCCCGGCAAGATGATGATCACCTTCGATCGCGGCGATTATTGGCAATGCGCCTATGTCATCGCCAAGGGACAGCACCAGGCGGTGAAGGCGAGGGGGCTGCAGGCGCTGCTCGACGACATCGTGCGCATGGCCCCGGTCCTCAAGGCAGGCATCGCCGACGTGAAGAGCTTCGACGACGTCAAGCTGCTAACCGTCGCGATCAACCGGCTGCCGCGCTGGACGCAGCCGGGCCTGCTTTGCATCGGCGATGCCGCGCATGCGATGTCGCCGGTCGGCGGCGTCGGCGTCAATCTTGCCGTGCAGGACGCGGTCGCGACCGCCAACCTGCTGGCGGACCAGCTGCAGCGCGGCTGCCCGTCCGAGGACAAGCTCGATGCCGTCAGGCGTCGCCGCGAGTTCCCGGTGAAGATGACGCAGCGCATGCAGGTGCTCGTGCAGAACAACATCATCAGCGGCGCCCTGCGGAGCGGCGACCGGCCGCTGAAGGTGCCGCTGATCGTGCGCCTCATCACCGCGCTGCCATGGCTCCAGGGTATTCCGGCGCGCCTGCTGGCGCTCGGCGTGCGGCCCGAGCACGTGCGTTCGAAGGCAGCGCCCTAGCGCAACATATCGGTAGGGATAATGTCGCGTTAAATCGCGCCTCGGGCGTTGCGGGTCTGCAACAGCGCGGGTGGATTTGTGGACCTGCGTAGCCCGGCGCGCCGCGTTAACTCTGTTGATTCCAATTTTAGTAACGCCCGTCTGTGACCGTGCGCCCATCAAAGGACACGGGGTGTACCATGCGTAACAAGTTGATTGCCGCCTTCGCCTGCACGACCGCTCTGGTTTCGACCGGCGCTGCTTCCGCCGCCGATCTCGGTGCCCGCTACACCAAGGCGCCCGCCTACGTGGAGCCGCTGTTCAACTGGACCGGCTTCTATGTCGGCGGCCACATCGGCGGCGCTTGGACCAACGAGCAGTTCGTCAACAACGGGATCGGCGCGCCGTTCGGCGACCTCGTCCCGGGCCAGGGCTATCGTCAGCGCGGCTCGGGGGTCATGGGCGGCGCCCAGATCGGGTACAACTGGCAGGCCAACAATTACGTGTTCGGCATGGAAGGCACGATCTCCGGCCTCGACAACCACGGTTCGTTCACGAACACCGCGTTCGGTGCCGGGGACGACGTGTTCTCCTGGCGCGCCAACGTGCTCGCGACCGTGGTCGGCCGCGCCGGCTTCGCCGTGCAGAACAACCTGTTCTACATCAAGGGCGGCTATGCCGGCGTGAACAACCGTCTCTCGGTGACCGACACGGTCGGCCCGGCGACGGGCTCGGGCGGACAGACCCACTGGGCCAACGGCTGGACGGTCGGCGCCGGCTGGGAATACGGCGTCACCCGCAACTGGATCGTCGGCCTCGAATACAATTACGCCGCCTTCGGCAGCCAGACCTATCAGCTCGGCGGCACGGCGGGGAACTACACCTTCGACGCCAAGCCGCGCGACATCCAATGGGCCGTCGTGCGCGCGAGCTACAAGTTCGACGCCCCGACCATCGCCCGTTACTGAGCACGTCGACGACGCAACGCGACCAACGATCAAGAAAAGCACTGCCAAATTCAAAAGCCCCGGCCTGGTCCGGGGCCTCTTTTTTGCGCGGTGAAAGACATTCCTTGCGTGGAGAGAAACGTCAATCTCACAGACCCTTGCGTGATCCGAATGCCACTTTCTCCTGAATAGCGCACGGGAACCGGAGCGCAGCGCGGATTCACTCTCGCGGCGCGAGCGGCGCCACGTATAAATTCGTCTCTAGACCATTTCGCTTCGTTGCAACTTTGTCTGGAGCAATACGATGAAAAGGGCTTTGGCTTTCGCAGGAATGATGTCTCTTCTGGTCGGCGCGCCCGGCATCGCGACGGCAGCCGACATGGCAGTCAAGGCTGCGCCGATCGCGCCGCCGGTGGCGATCTACAACTGGACCGGCTTCTACATCGGCGCGTTCGGCGGATATGGCTGGGGCGACCACGATCGCCTCAACGACGCCGGTTTTGCGAACAGCTACAGCTCGAGCGGCGGCATCGCCGGCGGCCTCGCCGGCTACAATTGGCAAATCAGGAACTTCGTGCTCGGCGTCGAAGGCGATATCGCCTGGGCCGACATCAAGGGCGACGACAATTTCGTCGGCGGGAACAGGGACGAGACCACGCTGCGCTGGGTCGGCACCATCCGTGGCCGGGCCGGCATTGCCTTCGACAAATGGTTGCTCTTCGCAACGGGCGGCTGGGCCTATGGCCAGCAGCGCCACGTGAACACGGATCTTTTGATCGGTGTTGATGCCTTCTCATCGAACACCAACGGCTGGACGGCGGGTGCGGGCGTGGAATACGCCTTTGCTCCGAACTGGCTCGGCAAGGTCGAGTATCGCTATTACGATTTCGAGCGCTATCGCCGCGCCGGCGTGCCGTTGGTCACGCCCAACGGCAATGTTCCCTACAGTGTCGCCAGCCAGTACCATACCGTCACGGTCGGCGTCAGTTACAAGTTCGGCGGCCCCGTGATGGCGAAGTACTGATCGCGGCAGGCTTTGGACTCAAAAGCCCCGGCAGGGATGCCGGGGCTTTTTTCATGCGTCGCGTCGCGCGCGCCTCAGGCCATCACCGAGAAGCCGCCGTCGACGGGGATCGCGGTGCCCGTGACGAAGTTCGATGCGGGCGATGCCAGGAACACGGCGATGCCTGAGAAGTCGTCGATGTCGCCCCAGCGTCCCGCCGGCGTGCGCGCCAGCACCCGCTCGTGCAATCCCGACACCTGCTGCCGCGCGCCGCGGGTGAGGTCGGTATCGATCCAGCCCGGCAGGATCGCATTGACCTGGATGTTGTCGGGCGCCCAGGCATTGGCGCAGGCGCGCGTGTACTGCACGATGCCGCCCTTGCTCGCCGCATAGGCGGTGGCGAAGCTCGCGCCGAAGATCGACATCATCGAGCCGATGTTGATCACCTTACCGTTGCCGGATGCCTTCAGGTGCGGATAGGCGAGCTTGGAGCACAGGAAGGCGCTGGTGAGGTTGGTTTCGATCACCTTGTTCCACTCGTCGAGCTCGAGCTCGTGCGGCGGCTTGCGAATGCTCATGCCGGCGTTGTTGACGAGGATGTCGATGCGGCCGAGATCCTTGAGCACGCGGGCAATCATGGCTTCGATCGCGGCCCTGTCGGTGACGTCGGTCGCAACCGCGAGCGCCTTGATGCCGCGCCGGCCGAGATCCTCGACGGCTGTCTTGGATTTCGCCTCGTTGCGCCCGACCACGGCGATGTCGGCGCCTGCATCGGCAAGACCGCGCGCCATGCCGAGGCCGATGCCGCCATTGCCTCCTGTGACGATCGCGACCTTGCCGCGGAGATCGAACCGGCTGGATGTCATGCTTTCATGTCCTGACTTGTTCTATTGGTTGCTCTGCCAGATCAGCACCAGCCCGAAGCCGGCCATGGCGGCGCCATAGCCGGCCCATTGCAGCTGGCTGATCATGAAGCTCGATTTCGGCCAGGGGACGGTGCCGGTGCCCTGGCCGATCCAGAGCAGCCCGACGGCGGTTGCAAACAGGCCTGCGACAAGCAGAAATCTGCGCATGCGTTCCTCCATCGATCCGCTTCTGTCGCGACTCGCGGCGTGAAGGATCTGCTGCGGCCTCGAAAGCTTGGGCGCACAGTAACCGCAGCTCTGGTTTGGATACAATGGCGTGCCGGCCCGAGCCGCCGCGGACCGCATCTCGTAGTGCGCACGGCAGTGCGATCACCGACGCCGCATGGGCGGCGATGCTGGCCCAGTTCGCTTTGTGCGGTCGCCGAGGGCGAGCAGCGCCTGCCGACACTCCATAACGAAAAAGCCCCGGACGATGCCGGGGCTTTGACGTCTGAACTTGCGTTCGGATCAGTACTTGGCGACGACCGGACCGGTCCAGTTGAAGCGGTAGACCAGCGAGGTCGAGATCGTCTGGTTCCAGTGGGTGGCGCGAATGTCGCGGCCGACCAGCGTGTTGGTCACATCGAACAGCTCGTTCTGAGTCTTGCCGTTGTAGAAGGCCGAACGATACTCGGTCTTCATGAACCAGCCGGGCGAGGTGATGCCGAAGAAGTTCAGGCTGTTCTCGACGCCGCCACCGATGAACCATCCGTGACGGTCGTAACCGTCGAGATGGATACCGGCCGGAGTGCCGGCGAGGTTGGTGAAGTTGGTACGGCCGAAATGCGCGCCCGAGTAACCGCCGTTGACGTAGGAGAGAACGTTCGGCGCGACCAGCCAACCGAGGCGCACACCAGCAGCCCACGAGGTTTCCAGCTTCTGAGAGCCGGTGAGACCAGCGATCGGGTCCTGGATGGTGCCCTTGATGCTGCCGAACTGACCGTCAGCGAACACACCGGCAACCCAGGTGCCGCTGAACTGCCAGTCATAACCGGCACCAACGGTGCCGAACCAACCCGAGCCGCCCTGGCGCTGATCGATCGTCAGCGGTACGGCGCCGACCGTGGTCTGAACATGCTGGTCGGTGTTCGAGAGGCCGCCGCCGCCGCCGCCGAAAACGTAGAAGCCGGTCCAGTTGGCGACGGGCGCCGGCATCGGGGCCTTCACGTAGGGACGGGCGCCGAGGTCGGCGGCCGAGGCCGAACCGGTCATCGCGGCAACCGCGGTCAGTGCGAGCAAAATCTTCTTCATGTCAAAATCCCCAACCTTGGTCTGTCGTAACAGGCGCGAGCGCACTGAAGTTCGTGTCATCTGATGACCCGGACTATAGACGTTTCCCGCCGAAATGCTGTTGCCGGGCAGGCACAGTCGCCCGAAAACGCCAGGAGCGCGCATTTGGGGCCTGACGTGCCAAAATCAGCAATAGTGATGTAAATTCAATATCTTGAGAAAAATATCGCGCGGCCAATTCGGGTAGGGTTTCGTTAGTAAATTCGGCCTTCTCCGAGATCGATGCCGTGCCGCCACGGTCCGATCACCGTGAGTCGGTGGCCGAATCGCAGTCACCGCGCCGGGAATCGCCCGGCGCGAGGCGGCGGTAGGCCGGAATACCCTGCAAAGAACGAGGCCGCCCAAAACGAAGAGCCCCGGCGTCTGGCCGGGGCTCTCGAGTGGAGTGCGACAATGCTGGCGCTCAGACGTCCAGCAGCTCTTCGCTGGCAAATTCAGCCTTGTCCGAGATGAAGGCAAAACGTGCCTCCGCCTTGGTGCCCATCAGGCGCTCCACCGAATCGGCGGTGGTGTCACGGTCGTCGGGCAGCAGGACCACCTTGAGCAGGGTCCGCTTGGCCGGATCCATGGTGGTCTCCTTGAGCTGCGCCGGCATCATCTCGCCGAGGCCTTTGAAGCGGTTCACCTCGACCTTGGCGTTGGCGTTGAAGACGGTCTTGATCAGCTCGTCCTTGTGCTTGTCGTCGCGCGCGTAGACCGACTTCGTGCCGTGGGTCAGCTTGTAGAGCGGCGGCACCGCGAGGAAGAGATGTCCTTCGTCGATCAGCTTCGGCATCTGCCGGTAGAAGAAGGTGATCAAGAGCGAAGCGATGTGCGCGCCGTCGACGTCGGCGTCGGTCATGATGATGATGCGCTGGTAGCGCAGATCCTCTTCGCGATATTGCAGGAGCTGGCCGCATCCGATCGCCTGCACGAGATCGGAGAGCTGTGCGTTGGCCGTCAGCTTGTCCTTGCCGGCGGACGCGACGTTGAGGATTTTTCCGCGCAATGGCAGCACCGCTTGCGTCTTGCGGTCGCGCGCCTGCTTGGCGCTGCCACCGGCCGAGTCGCCTTCGACGATGAAGAGCTCGGAGCCTTCGGTGCCGGCGTCGGTGCAGTCGGCGAGCTTGCCGGGCAGGCGCAGCTTCTTGCCGGCGGTCTTGCGCGCGGTTTCCTTTTCCTGGCGGCGCCGCAGCCGCTCCTCGGCACGGTCGATCACGAAGTCGAGCAGCCGGTTGGCCATGTTCGGATTACCCGACAGCCAATGGTCGAACGGATCCTTCATGGCCTGTTCGACGATGCGCTGTGCTTCGGCGGTGGCGAGCCGGTCCTTGGTCTGGCCCTGGAATTCGGGCTCGCGCACGAACACGGACAGCATCACGGCCGCGCCCACCATGACGTCTTCAGACGTGATGGACGAGGCGCGCTTGCCCTGGCCGACGCGCTCGGCGTGATCCTTCAGGCCGCGGAGCAGCGCGCTGCGCAGGCCGGATTCGTGCGTGCCGCCGTCGGGCGTCGGGACGGTGTTGGTGTACGACGAGAGGAAGCCGTCCGCATCCGCGGTCCACGCCACCGCCCATTCGCAGGCGCCGTGCGCGCCGTTGCGGCCCGACTTGCCGGAGAAGATGTCGGGATGCACCAGCGTGTCGGCGTGGATCGCTGCCGCCAGATAATCCTTGAGGCCGCCAGGGAAGTGGAATGTAGCTTCCGCCGGCACGTCCTCGACGCCCTTGAGCAGCTCGGGCGCGCAGTTCCAGCGGATCTCGACGCCGCCGAACAGATAGGCCTTCGAGCGCGTCATCTTGAACAGGCGCTGCGGCTTGAAGGCGGCCTTGGGCCCGAAGATGTCGGTGTCGGGCTTGAAGCGCACGCGCGTGCCGCGGCGGTTGTTGACCTTGCCGAGGTCCTCGAGCTTGCCCTTGGGATGGCCGCGCTCGAAAACCATGCGGTGCAGCTTCTGGCCGCGCGCGACCTCGACCTCGAGCCGTGAGGAGAGGGCGTTCACCACGGAGATGCCGACGCCGTGCAGACCGCCCGAGGTCTCATAGACCTTGCTGTCGAACTTGCCGCCCGAATGCAGCGTGCACATGATCACTTCGAGCGCCGACTTCTTCGGGAACTTCGGATGCGGATCGATCGGGATACCGCGACCGTTGTCGGTGACGGTCAGGAACCCGTCCGCGCTCAGCTCGACACCGATGAAGGTTGCATGTCCGGCCAGCGCCTCGTCCATCGAGTTGTCGATGACCTCGGCGAACAGATGATGCAAAGCCTTCTCATCGGTGCCGCCGATATACATGCCCGGCCGGCGCCGCACCGGTTCCAGGCCTTCGAGCACCTCGATGTCGGCGGCGGTGTAGTCGGCTTCGCCGCCGCTTCCGCGCGGCGCCGGCCTGGCGGCGCGGGGCTTCGGCTCGTCGCCGCCGAAAAAATCGTCATTTGCTTTGGGTTTCAACTGCTTGGACATATATCTTGATGCGTCTTGAGGGCCGCATAAGCGGCGAATCGATCTGGCCGACTATGCCACTTCTGACCGGGAAAAGTTATCGCAGGGGCGGGCCGGGCGCCGTGTTGGGAGCCAATCCCGACGATTTTACGCCGCAGACCATCCATTCCCGGCAATTTGACGGTTGCCAAGCGTCTTGTGGGGCTTTGTGACTTGATGTCACACAAGTGCTTGGCTTACCAGTCTTTTTGATCGAGCAGCACCTTGAGACGGGGCGGGAAGGCTAATTTTTGATGGAGCAGTTTGCGCACGCCCTGGTCGATTTTGTGCGCGTTCACCAGGCTTGGGCAGCCCCGATTGTGTTCCTGCTCGCCTTCGGGGAGTCGCTCGCCTTCATCTCGCTGCTGGTTCCGGCCTGGGGCGCGCTGGTCGCGATCGGTGCGCTGATCGGCGTGAGCGGCATCAGCTTCTATCCGGTTTGGATCGCCGGCGGCCTCGGCGCGGCGCTGGGCGACTGGGTCTCCTACTGGTTCGGCTATCGCTACAAGGAAAAGGTCGCCGAGATGTGGCCGCTCTCGCGCTATCCGGGACTGCTGCCTAGAGGCGAGGCCTTCGTGCGCAGCTGGGGCATCCCCAGCATCTTCATCGGCCGCTTCTTCGGCCCCTTGCGCGCCTCGGTGCCCCTTGCGGCCGGCATTTTCGAGATGCCCTATTGGACCTTCCAGGTCGCCAATTTCGTCTCGGCCCTGCTCTGGTCCGCCGTGCTCCTGCTGTTCGGCGACGTGCTCGCCAAGATCATGGAATGGATCTGGCGGGTGATCTAGGTCCCCGTCGTTCCGGAGCGCTCGCCAAGCGAGCGAACCCGAATGACAAGGGTTGCCTTGACGGGAACCGGATCTCGCTTTATAGCCGCGCGCCATGATCTACGCCGCGACCATCCTGTTCGCCCGTCGCCGCCGCCGCATCTTAGCGGTTTGGGCGGTCGATCGCGTTTGAGATCATCGTCTTTGCCGCTGGATCCGATCCGCGGCATTCTCTCTCCTGTCAGCGCGATCTGATCCGGCGGCTCCCTCGAGGAGGCCCAGCAGGAGACCACGATGTACACGCCACCCTTTTTCAAGCAGGACCGCGCCGCAAGCCTGAAATTCGCCGAAGCGCGCGGCTTCGGCACCATGTGTGCTTTCGACGGCAGCAAGCCGATCGCCTCGCCGTTGCCGTTCTATCTGACTTACGCCGCCGACGGCACGCCGCAGGCCGCCTTTCATGTCGCGCGTCACAATCCGCTGCTAAAGCTGGCGGGCAGTGATGCGTCCTGGCTGCTCGCGGTCAACGGCCCCGATGCCTATGTATCGCCGGACTGGTACGTCTCGCCGGATCAGGTTCCGACCTGGCTCTACCAATCGGTGCATCTGAGCGGGCCGGTGCGCTTTCTGACGGACGACGAATTGTCGGTGCAGATCGACACGCTCAGCGACAAGTTCGAGAGCTGGCTGCTGCCGAAGAGGCCTTGGACGTCGGGCAAGATGACGGCGGGCCGCTTGGAGACGATGAAGAAGGCGATCGTGGGTCTGGTGATGAATGTTGAAGAGGTCGAAGGCAGCTTCAAGCTCAACCAGCACAAATCGGACGCCGACTATGCGGCGATCGCCAATGCGCTTAGTGCCGGCGATGCCGACGCCAGGCAGATCTCGGATTTGATGCGGCAGGCAAGGCCGCAAGTTTTCGCAAACGACACGAACATGCTCGAAGGGAGCGCGTCATGAGCCTCGCCGACACCACCAAAGCTCCGACCACCGGTGCGGCCAAGAAGCCCGCCACCGTCTTCGTCGACGGCGGCTCCGGCACGACCGGCCTCGGCATCAACGAGCGGCTGAAGCTCCAGAACGACGTCGTCGTGAAGGCGCTTTCCGACGACAAGCGCAAGGACCCCGCGGCCAAGAAGGCGCTGATGGAGGAGGTGGATCTCGTCATCCTCTGCCTGCCCGACGCCGCCGCCAAGGAGACGGTCGCCCTGGTCGACAGCATGGGAGCTCGGGCGCCGAAGGTGCTGGACGCCTCGACCGCGTACCGGGTCGCGCCTGACTGGGCCTACGGCTTTCCCGAGCTGACGCCGGACCAGGCCGGCAAGATCAAGGCCGCCAGCAAGGTCTCCAATCCCGGCTGCTATCCGACCGGCGCGATTGCCCTGCTGCGGCCGATCGTCGATGCCGGGCTGCTGCCATCAGATTATCCCGTCACCGTCAACGCGGTGAGTGGTTATTCCGGCGGCGGCAAGTCGATGATCGCGAGCTTCGAAGACGGCAGCGCGCCGTCGTTCGAGCTCTACGGCCTCGGCTTCGAGCACAAGCATCTGCCCGAGATGCAGCTCTATTCCAACCTGGCGCGGCGGCCGATCTTCATTCCGTCCGTCGGCAACTATAGGCAGGGCATGCTGGTCTCGGTGCCGCTGCAGCTCGACACGCTGCCCGGCAAGCCTGGGGGAGCCGATCTGCAAGCCGCGCTCGCCAAGCGCTACGCCGGCTCGAAATACGTCAAGGTGATGCCGCTTCAGAAC
Organism: Bradyrhizobium sp. WBOS08; assembly: GCF_024585125.1. Classification (NCBI taxonomy): domain Bacteria; kingdom Pseudomonadati; phylum Pseudomonadota; class Alphaproteobacteria; order Hyphomicrobiales; family Nitrobacteraceae; genus Bradyrhizobium; species Bradyrhizobium sp. WBOS08. Next base: position 5,791,034 of record NZ_CP028988.1, read on the forward strand.
GAAGCGTCAAAGGGCGGCCGGCTCGAGCCGGAGGCGCTCAACGACACCAACATGCTCGAGCTCTACGTCTTCGCCAGCGACAAACATCACCAGGCCGTGCTGGTCGCCCGGCTCGACAATCTCGGCAAGGGCGCATCCGGCGCGGCGGTGCAGAACATGCGGCTGATGCTGGGCTTGGCAGAGGCGTAACCGATCCAGCGTGAGAGGAGCGTGTGATGAGCACCAAGAAGATCGGCATTCTCGGCGCCTCCGGCTACACCGGCGCCGACGCGGTGCGCCTGTTGGCGCGGCATCCGAACGCCGAGATTGCCGCACTCACTGCCAATACCCATGCCGGCAAAGCCATGAGCGAGGTGTTTCCGCATTTCTTCATGCTGGACCTGCCTAAACTCGTTGAATGGGAAACGGTCGACTGGAGCAGGCTCGATGCGGTATTCTGCGGACTGCCCCACGGGACCACGCAGGAAATCATCGCCGCGGTCCTTAAGGTGAATCCTGAGATCAAGGTCCTCGACATGTCCGCCGATTTCAGGCTGCGGGACAAGAACACCTATGCGCAATGGTACGGCCACGAGCATCGGGCGCTCGAATTGCAGGGCGAGGCGGTCTATGGTCTGACCGAATTCTATCGCGAGAAAATCACGTCGGCGCGGCTGGTGGCCTGTCCCGGCTGCTACCCCACGGCGGCGCTGCTTGCGCTGGTACCGCTCACGAAGGCCAAACTGATCGACGTCGACGACATCGTCATCGACGCCAAATCGGGCGTCACAGGCGCCGGACGCGGGCTGAAACAGAACACGTTGTTCAGCGAGGCGGGTGAGGGGCTTTCGCCCTATTCGGTCGGCACCCACCGGCACGCGCCCGAGATCGAGCAGGAGATCAGCCTCGCCGCCGGCTCTGCCGTGACGGTGAACTTTACGCCGCATCTGATCCCGATGGCGCGTGGCGAACTCTGCACGTGCTATGTAAAACTCAATGGCGCGACGCCCGACGATTTGCGGGCCGCTCTCGAGAAAGCCTACGTCAACGAGCCCTTCGTGCATGTCGCCAAAAAGGGCGTGCTGCCGCAGACGCAGAATGTGCGCGGTTCCAACTATGTGCAGATCGGTGTCGTTGCCGACCGCATCAAGAATCGGGCGATCGTCATTTCCACGCTCGATAATCTGGTGAAGGGCTCGGCGGGGCAGGCGATCCAGAATATGAATCTGATGTTCGGACTGCCCGAGACGGAGGGATTGGAGCAGATCGCGCTGTTCCCGTGATGTGAGTGCGACAGTGGACGAAGAGACGCTGCAATTCTACCGCGGCAACGCAGAGGCCTATGCTGGGCGCGAGATCACCTCGCGCCAGGCGCGGCTGACGGCGTTTCTCGCCCGGCTCGCGCCAGGTGCTTCCATTCTCGAACTCGGATGCGGCGCCGGCGGCGATACCGCGGACATGCTGGCGCGCGGCTTTGCGGTTCGCCCGACCGACGGATCGCCGGAAATGGCGAAGGTCGCCTCCCGCCGTCTCGGGCGTCCCGTCCAGACCCTGCTGTTCGAGCAGCTCCACGAGACCGAGACCTATGACGCCGTCTGGGCCAATGCGTGCCTGCTGCACGTGCCGAGACCCGAACTCGCCGAGGTTCTCGCGCGAATCTGGCGCGCGCTGAAACCGGCCGGCTTCTTCTACGCTAGCTACAAGGCCGGCGAGGCCGAAGGGCGCGACACGTTGAACCGCTATTACAATTATCCCTCGCCGGACTGGCTGCGGGCGACCTACGCCGAGGCGGGCAGCTGGAGCGAGGTGACGATCGACACCGGCGAGGTCAAGGGCTTCGACGACAAGGCCGCATTGATGCTGTTCGTCGTCGCGCAGAAGAGGGGCTGAGCGCGGCGCCCCCTCAGAACACCCTGAAGATCGCCAGCGCCAGCACGGCCTGGGCAAGGAAGCCGACGGTGAAGGCGAGGGTGCGGAACACCGGAATTCCGAGCGTATAGACGATGGTGTGCGCGACACGAGCCCAGAAATAGACCGCGCAGGCGAGCACCGTCCATTTCGTGGAATAGTCGATCGCGTTGAGGATCAGCACCAGCGGTGCGAAGACGATGAGGTTCTCGACCGCGTTGTCGTGCGCGAACATCAGCCGGTTCGCCCAGTCCGATTGCGGCTTGTCGTTGCGAGAAGGGTTGGCCATCGCGCCGCTGAGACCGCGGACCTGACAGCGGTTGATCGTGTAGGGAATCCAGAGGATCCCGGTCAGGATCACCGTCAGTGTCAGCCAGAACAATTCGCGCGTCATAGTCCAGTCCCCTCTGTCGTCGCTGTGGTGAGCGCGAGTCTATACGAAAGCGCGAGAGATTTCGCCATGCGCAAGGAAAGCTTCGTTGCTTGTTTGTGCATGATCCAATCGGAAAACCGCTCCGCACTTGTCCGGATCATGCCCTATGCGCGGACCCTGACATAGCTGCCGGGCGCGTCCTCGATCGGCGGGAATGCTTCGCTCCCCGGCAGGCGCGCCGGAACCTGCTCCGGATCGAGCTCGCCCAGCCATTGCCGCCAGTCCGGCCACCACGAGCCCTTGTGCTCGACCGCGCCCTTCATCCAATCGGCGACGCTGACGTCCTTGATGTTGTCGTTGGTCCAGTACTGGTACTTGTTGGAGGCCGGCGGATTGACCACGCCTGCGATATGGCCCGAGCCCGACAGCACATATTTCACCGGACCGCCGAAGAATTGCGAGCCGTACAGCACCGATTCCGCCGGCGCGATATGGTCCTCGCGGGTGGCGAGGTTGTAGACGGGCACCTTGACCTTGGAGAGATCGAGGAGGGTATTGTCGAGCACCATCGTGCCGGTGGAGAGCCGGTTCTCGAGATAGCAATTGCGCAGATAGTAGGAATGGTTCGACGCGGTCATCCGCGTCGCGTCGGAATTCCAGTGCAAGAGGTCGAATGCGCTCGGCTGCTGGCCCTTGAGATAATTGCTGACCACGTAGGACCAGATCAGATCGTTGGAGCGCAGCATGTTGAAGGCCATCGCCATCTTCGAGCCTTCGAGCACGCCGGCCGCCTTCATGTCCTGCTCGAGTGATGCGATCTGCTCCTCGTCGACGAACACCAGGAGGTCGCCGGCATGGGTGAAGTCGACCTGCGCCGCGAAGAACGTCGCCGACGAGACCCGCTGGCGGCGCTTCTCGGCGAGCCAGGCCAGCGTGGTCGCGAGCATGGTGCCGCCGACGCAATAGCCGGCGGTGTGCACCTTCATCTCGCCGGTGACCTTCTCGATCACGTCCATCGCGGTGAGCGGGCCTTCCTTCATGTAGTCTTCCCAGCTCTTGTTGCCGAGCCGCTTGTCGGGATTGACCCATGAGATCACGAACACGGTGATGCCCTGGTCGACGCACCACTTGATGTAGGATTTCTCCGGCTTGAGATCGAGGATGTAGAACTTGTTGATCCATGGCGGCACGATCAGGAGCGGGGTGCGCAGCACCGTCTCCGTGGTCGGCGAATACTGGATCAGCTGCATCATCTCGTTCTGATAGATCACCTTGCCCGGCGTCGTCGCCATGTTGACGCCGACGACGAGGTTGTCCGGGTTGGACTGGCGGATCTTCAGCATGCCCTTGCCGGCCGCGATGTCCTCGGCCAGCATCGAAAGGCCGCGCGCGAGGTTCTCGCCGCTGCTCGCCAGGGTCTCGCGCAGCACCTCCGGATTGGTCAGCACGAAATTGGACGGCGACAGCGCGTTGGTGACCTGCTGAACGTAGAACTCGGCCTTGCGGCGGGTATGCGGATCGAGCCCTTCGGCATCGCGCACCAGCTCCTGCGCCCATTTGGTCGTGAGCAGATAGAGCTGCATGACGAAATCGAAGAACTGGTTCGACTTCCATTCCGGATCGGCAAAGCGCTTGTCGCGCGGCGAGGGCGCGATCGCGGGCGGGGCGTCCTGGCCGGCCATGCGGCGCACCGCCGAGCCCCAGAGGTCGAGATAATCCTTGGCGAGCTTGGTCTGCAGATCGGACGAGCGGGACGTATCCGACAACCAATATTCGGCAACCGAGGTGAAGGTCTTGACGACCTCGGCAAGCTCGGTCGGCGGCCGATCCTGCACCTCGCCGCTCTCGCGCGGCTTGAGGTAGGCCGCAAGCGCCTTGCCGCCGCTCTCCATCGCCCGCGCGACATTCATCGCGAAGGCTTCCGCATCGAACTTCGTCTCGGGTTTAGGCGTATCGGTCGTGGCCATACTCATGGGCAGAACAGTAACGAGTCATTCCTTATTCGTCACCGCGAAGCTCGCATGTTTGACGTTAAACACGCTCGAAGATGTGCTGCACTGCGACAAAGCTTCTTGGTTTTGTCACAATCACGGTGCAACCCTCCGGTCGTGGGCCTTTGGTGTTTTCTCGCTCGTTCCATTTGTGGGCAGCAATGGTTTGAGCTTGGGCAGGTTGTCGGGTTAGTGTGCGGCAGCTTGCATTGGGACGAGCAGGGGATTTCCCAAAGTGTTGGCGTTGAGGGTCCTACAGAGGTCGCTGCTGATCGGTGGCGCGCTGCTGAGCGTGGCATTTGTGATGGGCGGCTGTTCGAGTCAGTTCGCGGATATGACGCCGATGGACGCGCAGGCACCTGCGAGGGAGCCTGGGAGCTATCTGCCGGTGCACGACCTGCCGCCGGATCGCGATCAAGCCGTCATCCCGCCGGAGCAGCGCGCCAAGATCGAGGCCGAACTCGCCGCCGCGCGCGATCGCCAGGCGGCCGCCGCCAAGGACGCGAAATGAGGCGGTGCAACGTAATCTCTGGCGCCCCCGCCTTGCCGTGCTAAAAGACCTGGGTTCAGCCGAGAGTCAGGGCGAACGACCTCAGCCTTCGCTGTCGATGATTGCTCTAAGTATTTGATTTTGAGTGATTTTCGCAACGGGACCGAGCCCCTTTCCGTAAAGCCGTCCTGTCTTTCGATTCTGTCCTGACCGGTTGCCCGGGAGCCCAGAGAGCCATGGAAGAATTTTACCGCATCCGCCGCCTTCCGCCTTACGTGTTCGAGCAGGTCAACCGGGCCAAGGCGGCCGCGCGGAATGCCGGCGCCGACATCATCGACCTCGGCATGGGCAACCCGGATCTGCCGGCCCCGGCACATGTGCTGGAGAAGCTGAAGGAGACGCTGGGCAAGCCGCGCACCGACCGCTACTCGGCGTCCCGCGGCATCCCCGGACTGCGCCGGGCCCAGGCCGGCTACTACGCCCGCCGCTTCGGGGTGAAGCTCAACCCTGACACCCAGATCGTGGCGACGCTCGGCTCGAAGGAGGGCTTTGCCAACGTGGCGCAGGCGATCACCGCGCCCGGCGACGTCATCCTCTGTCCGAACCCGAGCTATCCGATTCACGCCTTCGGCTTCTTGATGGCGGGCGGCGTGATCCGCTCGGTGCCCTCCGAGCCGACGCCGCAATTCTTCGAGGCGGCCGAACGGGCGATCATCCATTCGATCCCGAAGCCGCTCGCGCTCGTGGTCTGCTATCCCTCGAACCCGACCGCCTATGTCGCGAGCCTCGATTTCTACAAGGACCTCGTCGCCTTCGCCAAGAAGCACGAGATCCTGATCCTGTCCGATCTCGCCTATGCCGAGGTCTATTTCGACGAGAGCAACCCGCCGCCCTCGGTGCTCCAGGTGCCCGGCGCGATGGACTGCACGGTCGAGTTCACCTCGATGTCGAAGACCTATTCGATGGCCGGCTGGCGCATGGGCTTTGCGGTCGGCAACGAGCGCGTGATCGCAGCGCTCGCCCGCGTCAAATCCTACCTCGATTACGGCGCGTTCACGCCGGTCCAGGTGGCCGCGACCGCGGCGCTGAACGGCCCGGATGATTGCATCAAGGAGATGCGCGACACCTATCGCAAGCGCCGCGATGCGCTGGTTGAATCGTTCGGCCGTGCCGGGTGGGAGATTCCGCCGCCGGAGGCCTCGATGTTCGCCTGGGTGCCGCTGCCGGAGGCCTTCCGCAGCGTCGGCAGCATGCAGTTCGCCACCCTGATGGTGGAGAAATCCGGCGTTGCGGTCTCGCCCGGCGTCGGCTTCGGCGAGCATGGTGAAGGATATGTCCGCATCGCCATGGTGGAAAACGAGCAACGGATCAGGCAGGCCGCGCGCGGCGTGCGACGCTTCCTTGAAAGCGGCATCGAAACGTTGCACAACGTGGTTCCACTCGCCAATCGGCGCTAATTCTCTTCTGCAGGTTTTCTGAAGTATCATGGTCGCACCCCTGAAAGTGGGCATAGCGGGGCTCGGCACCGTGGGTGCCGAAGTCATCCGTTTGATCGAAACGCAGGCGCGCGTGCTCGCAGGGCGCAGCGGCCGCGGCATCCGCGTGGTTGCGGTCACCGCGCGCTCGAAGACGAAGAAGCGCGGCATCGATCTGCGCGGCTTCGAATGGGCGAAGGACCCGATCGCGCTCGCCACCCATCCCGGCATCGATTGCTTCGTCGAGCTGATCGGCGGCGCCGGCGATCCCGCGCTGTCGGCGGTCGACGCCGCGCTGAGCGCCGGCAAGTCGGTCGTCACCGCCAACAAGGCGCTGCTGGCCAAGCACGGAATCAAGCTCGCCAAGGCGGCTGAAAAGCACGGCGGAGCGCTGAATTTCGAGGCAGCCGTCGGCGCCGCGATCCCCGTCATCAAGACCTTGCGCGAGGGGCTTGCCGGCACCGGCATCAACCGCGTCTACGGCATCCTCAACGGCACCTGCAATTACATCCTGACCCGGATGGAGCAGGAGGGTCTGTCCTTCGCCGAATGCCTCAAGGACGCGCAGCGGCTCGGTTATGCCGAGGCCAACCCGTCGTTCGATGTGGATGGCCACGATACCGCGCAAAAGCTCGCGATCCTCGCCAGCCTCGCCTTCGGCACGAAAGTTGCTCAAAGTGCGGTGTATGTCGAAGGCATCTCATCCATCGCACCGGAGGATCTGCGCGCGGCGTCCGAGCTCGGTTATCGCGTCAAGCTGCTCGGCGTGGCGGTGCGCACCGCCAAGGGCATCGAGCAGCGCGTGCACCCGACCATGGTGCCGAAATCCTCCTCGATCGCGCAGGTGATGGGCGTCACCAATGCGGTCACGATCGACGGCGAGGGCATTCCGCCGATCACGCTGGTGGGACCCGGCGCCGGCGGCGCCGCCACCGCATCAGCCGTGGTTGCCGACATCGCCGATGTCGCCCGCGGCATCCGCGCCAATCCGTTCGGCCGTCCCATTGCGCAATTGCGCGACACCAAGAAGGCGCCGATGGAGCGCCACGAGGGCGGCTATTACATCCGCCTGCTGGCGCGGGATTTCCCCGGCACCGCGGCTGCGATCGCGACCCGGCTTGCCGAGCAGAAGATTTCGATCGAGTCGATCGTGCAGCGTCATCCCAATGGCGGCGCTGCGCCTGATAACGGCAAGGCGGTCCCCGTGCCCGTCATCCTGATCACCTATGCGACGCATGAGGACGCCGTGCGCCGGGCCCTTGCGGCCGTGCAGAAGGACAAGGTGATCAGCGGACGGCCGCAGGTGATCCGGATCGAGAAGAACTGAGGCGGTTCGTTCGAACGAATCGTGGGCGTTGCGAATTGATGCGGGCAGAGAATTCTGTCCCAAACCGGTTTGAAGGAGTTAGCCGATGTCGACCCATATTTCAGTCCCGCCGCAAGCGTTGCTCGAGCGCATCCTGACGCTGGAGATCGTGCGGGTGACGGAGCGGGCGGCAGTGTCGTCGGCGCGCTTGCGCGGCCACGGCAACGAGAAGGCGGCCGACCAGGCCGCGGTCGACGCCATGCGGCGCGAGCTCAACAAGCTGCCGATCCAGGGCACCATCGTGATCGGCGAGGGCGAGCGCGACGAGGCGCCGATGCTCTTCATCGGAGAAAAGGTTGGCGTGAACGCCGGCCCCGAAGTCGACATCGCCGTCGATCCGCTCGAAGGCACCACGCTGTGCGCCAAGAACATGCCGGGCTCGATCGCCACCATGGCGATGGCCGACGGCGGCACGCTGCTGCACGCTCCCGACGTCTACATGCAGAAGCTCGCGATCGGTCCCGGCTACGACAAGGGCGTCGTCGAGCTCGATGCGAGCCCGGCCGACAACGTCCGCCGCCTCGCCAAGGCCAAGGGCGTCAAGCCGGAGGGGATCACCGTTCTCGTGCTCGACCGTCCGCGTCACGCCAGCATCATCGAGAGCGTGCGCTCCACCGGCGCCGCGGTGCGCCTGATCACCGACGGCGACGTCGCCGGCGTGATCCACTGCGCCGATCCCGACAACACCGGCGTCGACATGTATCTCGGCACGGGCGGCGCGCCGGAAGGCGTGCTCGCCGCCGTGGCGCTGCGTTGCATCGGCGGCCAGATGCAGTGCCGCCTGATCCTGGATTCCGGGGAGAAGATCGAGCGCGCCGCCAAGATGGGCGTCAACGATCCCAAGATGATCTACGGCATCGAGGACATGGCGCGCGGCGACTGCCTGTTCGCCGCCACCGGCGTCACCACGGGCTCGCTGCTGTCAGGCGTCAAATTTCGCAAGGACGGTGTGATCGAGACCGAGACGGTGGTGATGCGCTCCGTCACCGGCACCGTGCGCTACATCAAGGCCGAGCACCGCGAGCTCGCCAAGTTCCATCTGGACTGAGAAGTCCTTCATTCCGGGCGACGGGACCGCGCGAAACGCGCGGCCCGGAGAACCCGGATCTCGCGCCACAACTTCTGGATTCCGGGTTCGATGCTGCGCATCGCCCCGGAATGACGACAAGAATAACAGGGAAGCGCGCCATGTCCGATCTCTCCTCCGTCAAAGCCCTGGTCTTCGACGTGTTCGGCACCGTCGTAGATTGGCGCACCAGCCTGATCACCGACTTCATGTGGTGGAGCAGGCAGCGCGGCATCAGCGCCGACTGGACCGCCTTGGTCGACGGCTGGCGCGGCATGTACATGGCCTCGATGGACGACGTGCGCCAGCATCCCGAGCGCGGCTATGTCATGCTCGATGATCTGCACCGCCGCTCGCTGGAGAAGCTGGTCGCACAGTTCGCGATCAAGGGTCTCACCGACGCCGATCTCGACTACCTCACCAAGGGCTGGCACCGGCTCCATCCCTGGCCAGACAGCGTCGCCGGCCTGACGCGGCTGAAATCGAAGTTCGTGATCGCGCCGCTCTCGAACGGCAACGTCGCGCTGCTCACCAACATGGCGAAGTTCGCCGGCCTGCCGTGGGACCTGATCATGTCGGCCGAGCTGTTCGAGCATTACAAGCCCGATCCCGAGACCTATCTCGGCGCAGCCAAGCTGCTTTGCCTCAAGCCGGAAGAGGTCATGATGGTTGCCGCCCACAATGGCGATCTCGCGGCCGCGCAGAAGAACGGGCTGAAGACGGCGTTTGTGGCACGGCCGACCGAGTACGGTCCGCTGCAGAAGGTCGACTTCGAGGCGACCGGCAAGTGGGACATCGTCGCCAAGGACTTTGGCGGTATCGCCGACAGGCTGGGGTGCTAGCCGCCGTCCTCGATCGAGGTGCGCGGCAACAGCGGTCCGGGCAGCGCGAGCGCCGCCCGGAGGTGATCTGCGCTACAGCGTCATCTTCATCGGTTCGGGATAATAGTGGAATCCCTCGCCCGCCTTGGCGACATGACCGTAGCCCGGCCAGGCGAAGTGATAGGACATCACCGGCGTCTTGTTCGCCGCGAGCATCGTCAGCAGCTTGACCCGCGTGTCCGCCGCCTGCTTCGGATCGGTGTCGTAGGAGAACTCCATCCGCGGCCGCTCCAGTAGCAGCACGGAATGGTGCGAGAGGTCGCCGAGGAAGGCAAAGGATTTTCCCGCCGACGTCACCATGAAGATGGTGTGGCCGACGGTGTGGCCGGGCGCAGCGATCGCCTGCACGCCGGGCAGGAATTCCTGGCCGTCCTTGAAGAACACGATGCGGTCGCGCACCGGCAGCAGGTTCTTGCGGGCATGAACGACGAAGTCCTTGGCCGGGCCGCCGAGCTTGGCCTCGTCGGTCCAGAAGTCGAAATCGGTCTGCGAGATGTAGACCTGCGCGTTCGGAAACAGCGGCTTGCCGCCTTCATCGACGATGCCGCCGATATGGTCGATATGGGCATGCGAACAGACCACGGCGTCGATGTCGCCCGGCTTGATGCCGGCCTCCGTCATGCTTTTCTGCTGCCGGCCGGTGCTGGCGCCGAACATCTTCGATGAGCCCATGCCGGTGTCGAACAGGATCAGCTTGTCGCCGGTGTTCACGATCGGCGAATTCTGTTCGAGCACGACGTTGTCCGGCGACAGGAAATTGTCCGCCAGCATCTTCTTGACCTCTTCCTTGGAAACGCCGGTGAAGGTCCCGGAGGGATCGCCGAGCGGCAGCGGTCCGTCGGACACGACGGTCACCTCGGCATCGCCGAGAACGAAGCGGTGCCAGTATGGCGTCTGGGTGCCGAGCTTGGGAGCTCGCGCCAACGCGCTGCTGCCGAGCATCGCGCTGGCCCCAAGGCCAGCTCCAAGGCTGGCTCCAAGTGCAAGTAAAGATCGACGTGAGACATCGATTGTCATGCGTTTCCTCCGCCTTTGTCTTTTGCTTTGCGCGATTGTTCGCGCGTTGCGACCGGCCCCAGCGGCCACGCGGCCGGAGGTCGGCAGAAGCCATGCTGCGCCGGTTACGACAAGCTAGCAAGTAGAATTGGTTCGCGGGTGCATCCGACCGCGGAATTGCGCGTCACGCAATTTTCAGCGCGAGATCGTTGCCTTCCGTCTCGGCAAAGCCGGCCTGCAGCACCTCTTCGCGCTTGTGGCGCAGATGCGCGCGCAGAATATGCGAGAGGCCGGCCCCGTCGCGCCTCTGCAGCGCGTTCAGGATCGCTTCGTGCTCCTTCACCGCGAGGGCCCAGCGCTGCGGTGTCATCGGCGTGACGTAACGCGCGCGGCGGATGCGTGCCGTCACCGATGTGTAAAGTCCCGCGAGCACGGGATTTCCGGCCGCGGTGACGATGGCTTCGTGAATGGCGCGGTTGCCGCGGTAGTACTGGATCAGGTCGCCGTCGCGATAATGCTGCACCATGGCTGCATGCGCGGCGGCAATTGCGTCGATCTCGGCGTCCGTGATGCGCTCGCAGGCGAGCTCGCCGGCGAGGGCCTCCAGGCCCTGGCAGACTTCGAACAGGTCGCGCATGTCCTTGTCGGTCAGTTTTGCCGCGCGCGAGCCGCGATGCGGCAAGAGCTGCACGAGCCCTTCGGCGGCGAGCACCTTGAGTGCTTCGCGCAGCGGCGTGCGCGAGATGCCGAGCCGCTCGCACAGTTCGCGCTCGGGAATCCGGGCGCCCGGCGGAATCTCGCCGTCGAGCAGGATCGCACGGATACGGCTGACGACATCCTCGTGCAGCATGGGACGGGGTGCTCCAATTTGAATGCAAAACGTGAGTTTCGGATCGAAATATCGAAGTTTCAGCTTGCTAATCGCAGATTTTGCATTCAAAAATGTAAAAAACAAGAGGATATGAGGAAATGGATCTGGCGGCGGAGGCGCACGACCTCGTTTTTGAATGCAACGACGGCATCGGGCGGATCACCTTCAACCGGCCGCAGGCGCGCAACGCCTTCACTTTCGCGATGTACGAACGGCTCGCTGCAATCTGCGAGCAGGCCAACCGCGACCAGACCATCAAGGTGCTGGTGCTGCGCGGAGCCGGCGACAAGGCCTTCGCCTCGGGCACCGACATCAACCAGTTCCGTGAATTCAAGACGCCGCAGGACGCGATCGACTACGAGAACCGCATCGACCGGGTTCTGACCACGCTGGAGCAGTGCCGGGTGCCGACCATCGCGGCGATCAACGGGTTCTGCACCGGGGGCGGGGCGGGCATTGCCGCGGCCTGCGACCTGCGTATCGGCACGGCAAGCGCGAAGATCGGCTTCCCGATCGCCCGCACGCTCGGCAATTGCCTGTCGATGTCCAACGTCGGCCGTCTCACCGCGCTGATCGGCGCTGCGCGCGTCAAGGACCTGATCTTCACCGCGCGCCTGGTCGATGCTGCGGAAGCCGCCAGCATCGGGCTGCTCGGCGAGGTCGTCGAGGATCTTGCCGCGCTGGACAAGCGAGCCGACGAGGTCGCCCGGCTGCTCGCGAGCCACGCGCCGCTGACGCTGAACGCGACCAAGCAGGCGGTCGCGCGCCTGCAGCGGCGGCTGTCGCGGGACGAGGGCGAGGACCTCATCCTGATGTGCTACACGAGCCAGGATTTTCGCGAAGGGCTCGATGCTTTCCTCAACAAGCGCGCGCCGCAATGGCGCGGCCAATAGGACGCCCCGATGCAAAGCTCGCCATCCACCTCGCGCCGTTCGGGACCGCTCGCCGGCCTCAAGGTAGTCGATCTCACCCATGTCATGGCGGGACCGACCTGCACCCTGATGCTCGCCGACATGGGCGCCGACGTCATCAAGATCGAGAAATCGCCGAACGGCGACGACACCCGTCACTCGGTGCCGCCGAAGATCGGGGATGAGGCGGCCTCCTTCCTGATGATGAACCGCAACAAGCGCGGCATCGTGCTGGACCTCAAGACCGAGGGCGGCAAGCAGGTGCTGCGCCGCCTGATCGCAGAGGCCGACGTGCTGGTGGAGAACTTCGCGCCCGGCGCGATGGAGCGCCTTGGCTTCGGTTACGAGGAGCTGCACGAGCAATATCCATCGCTGATCTATTGCTCGCTGTCGGGCTTTGGCCGCACCGGTCCCTACAAGCACCGCCGTGGCTTCGATCTCGTCGCGCAGGCCATGAGCGGCATCATGAGCTTTACCGGAGAACGTCCCGACGGTCCGCCGGTGAAATGCGGCCCGCCGCTGTCCGACATCACTGCCGGCCTGCTCGCGAGCATGGGCATCCTTGCGGCCTACACGCACCGTCTCAAGACCGGCGAGGGGCAGTGGGTCGAGACCTCGCTGTACGAGGCCGCGCTGGTGCAGACCTATTGGCAGTCGACCATCGCGCTCGCCGCAGGCACCGCGCCGCGCGCGATGGGCTCGGCCCATCCGCTCAACGCGCCGTATCAGGCGTTCGAAGCCTCGGACGGCTGGCTCGTGGTCGGCGGTGCCAACAAGAAGCACTGGCTGTTGATGCTGGAGGCGCTCGGCGCGAGTGAGCTCGCCGCCGATCCGCGCTTCGAGAGCGGCGCCGACCGCATGGCGAATCTTAGGGAGCTCGAAGCGGTCTTGAGCGAGCGCTTCCGCACCCAATCGCGGGCGCACTGGCTCGCCGCGCTGGACGAGAAGGGCGTGCCGTGCGGCCCCGTGCACGACATGCTGGAGGCACTCAGCGATCCGCAGACGCTGGCGCGCGAGATGGTCGTCGAGGTCGAGCATTCCACGCTCGGTCCCGTGAAGACGATCGGGCTTCCCGTGAAGTTTTCGGAGACCCCAGGCAAAGTACTGTCAGGCGCACCGGTCTACGGTGAGCACACGAGAGAGGTGCTGGCGGAGCACGGGTTCGACCAGATGCAGATCGAAGCGCTCGCCAAAGAAGGCGCCATCGTCCTGGGCTCGGCAAGACGCGAGGAACGCGTCGCCTGACCGGACGTCGATACGACAAGACCAAAGATAAAAAATACCAGCTGGAGGAAATCATGGGTCGGACGTCAACATTTCTGCTCTCCGCGGCCGCGACCGTGCTCGCCGGCACCATGCCGGCGCTCGGTGCCTGGCAACCGCAAAAGCCGATCGAGCTCGTGGCGACTGCCGGGCCGGGCGGCGGCACCGACAATCTCGCCCGCGCGGTGCAGAACATCATCACCAAGCACAAGCTGACGGAGCAGCCGGTCGTCGTCGTCAACAAGGGCGGCGGCAGCGGCGCCGAAGGCTACGTCTACGGCAAGGCGTCGGCCGGCGATCCCTACAAGGTGATCTTCGGCACCTCGAACGCCTGGCAGCAGCCGCTCGTCTCCAAGGTCGCCTTCAACTACACCGATCTCACTCCGATCGCGGCGATGGCGCAGGACGAGTTCCTGCTCTGGGTCAAGCAGGATTCGCCTTACAAGAATGCGGGCGATTACCTGAAGGCGGCGGCAACTGGCGAATTCAAGATGGGCGGCGCGCAGTCCAAGGACACCGACGAAGTCCTGACGCGCATGATCGAGAAGGTCGGCAAGGTCAAGCTGACCTACATCCCTTTCAAGAGCGGCGCCGAGACCGCCGTGCAGCTTGCCGGCGGACATCTCGACTCCCACGTCAACAATCCCAGCGAGAGCCTCGGGCAATGGCGCGGCGGCACGCAGCGTCCGCTCTGCGTGTTCAGCCCGAAGCGGTTGCCGCAGGGTCCGAAAGTCACCGCGACCGAAGGCTGGAGCGACGTTCCGACCTGCGTCGAGCAGGGCCTCGACATCAAGCAATATGAGCAGCCGCGCACGGTGTGGCTGCCCGGCAAAGTCACCCCGGACCAGGCTGCGTTCTATGTCGACCTCATGAAGAAGGTACAGGCAACGCCGGAATGGAAGGACTACATCGAGAAGACGTCCCAGGTCGACACCTTCCTGACCGGCGCCGAGTTCGACAAGTTCATCAAGGCGGACCTCGAACACGTCAAGCAGGTCGCCGGCGAGCAGGGCTGGCTGGTGAAGTGAGGCGGGGTGGGCAGGTCGCCTGTGGCCATCCTTCGAGACGCCCGCCTGCGGCGGGCCCTCAGGATGAGGTCGCAGGTTGTGCCGCGATGCTGGACCCTCATGGTGAGGAGCCCGCCAAAGCGGGCGTCTCCAACCATGAAAGGCCGGGCACTTTCGGCAGCCGCCTCGCTGTCAGATGCGATAGCAGAGCTATCATAGGTAAAACACCATGATCTCCCGTCGCGCCCTCGAATTCGCCACCGCCGTCCTCACCGGCGGTTTCGGCGTGACCGTCGTCATCTCCAGCCTCGACAACGGTATTGGCTGGTCGAGCGCGGGCGTCGAGGCCGGCACCTTTCCGTTCCTGACCGGCATCATCATCGTGCTCGGTAGCCTCTACAATCTCGTGCGCGGCGTGCTGCCGGCAGCATCTTTGGCCAATGTCCCGGTCGCGATCACACAGGTGGAGTTGCGCCGGCTTGCCGGCCTGTTCGTGCCGGCCGCGATCTTCGTGGCCGCGATTCCACTCGCTGGGATGTACGTCGCCTCGGCGCTCTATGTCTTCGCAGTGCTGGCGATCCCGCGGCACCAATCCGTGCCCCGCGCGCTGGCCATGGCGGGGGCGACCGCGCTGGCACTCTATGTCGTGTTCGAGCGCATGTTCCAGGTCAGCCTGCCGCACGGTGCGCTCGCCGCCGCGTTCGGGTTCTGACGGAGAAGCCGATGGACAATCTCGCGGAGCTGCTGCACGGCTTCACCATCGCGGTCACCGTGCCGCATCTGGCCCTGATGGTCGTCGGCGTGCTGCTCGGCATTCTGGTCGGCGTGCTGCCGGGGCTGGGCGCGCCGAACGGCGTGTCGCTGCTGTTGCCGCTGACCTTCGGCATGCAGCCGGTGTCGGCGATCATCCTGCTCTCCAGCATGTATTGGGGCGCGCTGTTCGGCGGTTCAGTGACCTCGATCCTGTTCAATATTCCGGGCGAGCCGTCGTCGGTCGCGACCACTTTCGACGGCTATCCCATGGCACGGGACGGCCGGCCGACCACGGCGCTGGCGACCGCCTTCGGTTCGGCGGCGTTTGGCGCGCTGGTCGGCGTCGTCCTGATCACGTTCCTGGCGTCCTGGGTGGCGCAGGTCGCGCTCGCCTTTGGTCCCGCCGAATATTTTGCGGTCTATTTCCTGGCCTTTGCCAGCTTCGTCGGCATGGGCGGCGCGGCGCCGATCAAGACGGTCGTGGCGCTCGCGATCGGCTTTGCCATCGCCGCGATCGGTATCGACACCGTCTCCGGCAGCGTGCGCCTCAACATGGGGATCGACGAGCTCGTCAAGGGCGTCAGCTTCGTCGTCGCGGTGATGGGCCTGTTTGGCATCGGCGAGCTGCTGGTCGCGGTCGAGGAGGAGTTTCATGCCCGCGCCGTGTCCTCCAAGATCGACTGGCGCGAAGTGTTTCGTGCCGTCGGCCGTCTGCCGCGGCATGGCGTGGCGCTGCTGCGCAGCGCTGCGATCGGCTGCTGGATGGGAATTACGCCGGGCGGCCCGACCGCGGCCTCGTTCATGAGCTATGGCATTGCGCGCCGGTTTTCGCGCCGCGGCCGGTATTTCGGCACGGGCGAGGTCGAAGGCATCGTCTCGCCGGAAACCGCCGATCATGCCGCCGGCACCAGCGCGCTCTTGCCGATGCTCGCGCTCGGCATTCCCGGCTCGGCGACCGCGGCCGTCATGATGGGCGGCCTGATGATCTGGGGCCTCAATCCCGGACCGATGCTGTTCGTCGACCAGAAGGACTTTGTCTGGGGCCTGATCGCCTCGATGTATGTCGGCAACATCGTCGCGGTCGTGCTGGTGCTGCTTACCGTTCCGGTCTTCGCCGCCTTGATGCGGATTCCGTTCGTGGTGATCGCGCCGCTGATCGTGATCATCTGCGTCGTCGGCGCCTATTCCGTCTCGAACTCCTATCTCGACGTCGTCATGATGCTCGGCTTCGGCGTCGTCGGCTATCTCTTCAAGAAGCTGTTCTACCCGCTGGCGCCCCTCGTGCTCGCCATCGTCATCGGCGACAAGGCCGAGGACGCGTTCCGGCAGTCGATGCTGATGTCGAAGGGATCCCTCGGCATCTTCTTTGCCAACAAGCTGGTGACATGCCTGATCGTGGCCGGGATCGCGCTGCTGTTGCTGCCGCTCGTGCTGCAGCTCGCGCGCCTTTGGCGCAAACCCGCATCCCCCGACGCGACAAGCCAGGAGAAAGCGATCATATGACCGCAAAGCCGCTGATTGCGCTCGCCATGGGAGACCCCGCCGGCATCAGCCCCGAGCTGACGGCCAAGCTGGTGGCGCAGGACGACATCCGCGCGCGCTGCCGGCTCGTCGTCATCGGCGATCGCCGCATCTTCGACGAGGGCGCGCGCGTTGCCGGCGTCAAGCCGGCGTTGACGACGGTGGAGCAGGGCGCCGATTATCGCGCGGCCGCGGGCGAGGCGCTGTTCGTCGACCTCGGCCATCTCGACCCCAAAGAAGTCGAGCCGAAGATGGCGACGCTTGCCGGAGGAAAATTCGCACTGACCAATTACAGGCACGCGCTCGAGCTAGGCCGCAACGGCCGCGTCGACGCGGTCTGCTTCACCCCCTTCAACAAGCAGGCGATGCGGCTGGCGCGGGCCGGGTACGACGACGAGATCGCGTTCTCCGCCGAGGTGGTCGGCCTCGAGACGCCCGCCAGCGAGTTCAACGTGCTGGACCGGCTCTGGAACGCGCGGGTCACCTCCCATATCCCGCTGCGGGACGTCGCGGCAAAGCTGTCCAGCGAGCGCATCCATCGTGCGCTCGCGCTGACCGATGCCTGCATGCGCAAGGCCGGCTTCGCGCGGCCGCGCATCGCGGTCGCCGGTCTCAATCCGCATGCCGGCGACGGCGGCAATTTCGGCCGCGAGGAGATCGACGTGATCGCGCCCGTGGTCGCAGCCGGCCGGCGCGAGGGCATTGCGGCGGAGGGACCGTTTCCCGCCGATACCGTGTTTCTGCGCGCCAAGGCCGGCGCCTTCGATGCGGTTCTGACGATGTATCACGACCAGGGCCAGATCGCGATGAAGCTGATGGGCTTCGATCGCGGCGTCACCTTGCTCGGCGGCTTCCCGTTCCCGATCTGCACGCCGGCGCACGGCACTGCCTACGACATCGCAGGCCAGGGCATTGCCTCGATCGGCGCCAGCCGCGCGGCGGTGCTGCTCGCGGCGGAGATGGCGGCGCGTCACCGTTCCTGAGCCCACCGTGAACCACCAATGCGGTGATACTCTGAAACAAAACGATCGTTCGGCAGATTGCCGTCCTCGTTCCGCGAATATTCCCTCTTCAGGCCATTGAGAAAGAACATTTCGTGCGCACGCGCATGCTTGGCCTCGATGGGGCCGCGCGATTCCAGGTCGAATAGCCCATGGACGTGCCCTGCCACGGTGTCCGAGACGTTGATCCGTCCCGCTATTCCGAACGCTTCCATGAACCACGCGGTGTTGACCGCATCACCCCAGATGTCGAAGGTCATCCTGCGGTTGCCGACGACACCGGAGATGACCGGGCCGGTGTGTATCCCGATGCGCAATTGCAGGGCCTGTTGGCCGGTCGCTTCGTATTGCGCTCCGAGATGGTCGAGCTGGCCTCGCATCTCCAGCGCCGCCAGGCAGACGTCGATCGAGTGCCGCCGGTCGGGCGAGAACACCCCGGCAACCGCCATATAGGCATCGCCTATGGTCTTGACCTTCTCCAGACCGTGTCGGGCACCGATGTCGTCCAGAGCCGAAAAATATTGGTCGAGGAGATTGATCAGCCTGGCCGGCTCGGTCCGTTCGGCGAGCAGGGTAAAGCCCTGGATATCCGCGAACAGAATGGTGGCCGACCGGGTATATCTCGGCTGAACCCTGCCGTGGCGCGTCAGCTCGGTGGCAACCGGTGCCGGCAAGACGTTACGCAGCAGCTGCTCGGCGCGCTCTCTTTCGGTAGCAGCCTCGAGGCGTGCCTGCTCCAGCTGCTCGATGATCTGGCGGGACTCGATCAGCTTGCGGCGCAGTTCCAGTTGGGCCAGCACCTGATGCGACAGCATTCGGAGAGCTTCCGTCTGCTCGAAGGAAAGCTGCCGTGGCTCGAAGTCCATCACGCATAGTGTTCCGAGCGCATAGCCTTCATCGGTGATGAGGGGCATGCCGCAATAGAATCGGCAGGATGGCTCCAGCGAGACCATCGGGCTGTTTTCGAAACGCGGATCTCGTTTCAGGTCGGGAATGACGAGCAGCTCGGTGCCGCAGATCGTCGTTGTGCAGACTGCGTTCTCGCGCGGAGCGTCGGTGACGTCAGCCGGTAGGCCATACTGCGCCTTGAGCCAACGCCGCTCGTCGTCGATGAAGCTGATATAGGAGACCGGGCAGCCGCAAAGTTGCGCCGCGAGCTCGGCGATCTCGTCATAAGCGGCTTCAGGCGCGCTATCGAGGATGTCGAGCGCGCGCAGGGCGGCCAATCTCTCAGTCTCATTTGCGGGTGCCGGTGACGGCATGCTGGTCTCCGTCGCGGAGAACCCCGGATGGCTCCCGCCGGTTCGAAAGCCGGCGATCGACCACCCCGTTCATTTGGGACGTGCCGGACGTGCCACAAGTGGTGTTCCGCAGCAGAGCTGCGCCGGTTCCATCGTCGGGCAGTCTTGTACGGATCTCATGCTCCGGAGCGCCATGGAGGGGCGATCCGAGCCAAACGCCACATCGGGGCAATCAGCAAGCTGCGGAGTTGGGGGCGTTCACTGCGGTTGTTTCGTGATGGCAGGTCTCACAGGCTTGCGAGCCATGTCGCGAGCGGGGTTTTTCCGAGCCGGGCTTCGCCGAGCGGGTTCAGCGATGTATCGTCGATAAGGCCGCCGTAATACGGCGCCTTCGGGTCTCCGACCACCGGTCGCGTGTCGTCGGATGCCTTCAGGCGGCGTGCGATGAATTCATTGAAGGGAGCCTTCTCGGGACCCGCGATGTCGATCGTGCCGTTGAGCGGGTTGCCCGTTGCCACCTCAGCGAGGTGAGCGGCGACGTCGTCGGCAGCGATCGGTTGAAACAAGGCCGATGGAACGACGACCTTGCCGTCAATCGCACTCATTTCGGCAATGGCGCCGAGGAATTCGAAGAACTGGGTGGCGCGCACGATCGAGTAGGGGATCGGCGAGGACTTGATGATTGTCTCCTGCGCGAGCTTGGCACGGAAATAGGCGTTGTCGGGCGACCGCTCGGTCCCGACGATCGACAGCGCCACGTGATGCTTCACCGCCGCGGCAGCCTCCGTCGCGACGAGATTTTCGCTTGAGCGTTCAAAGAATGCGAGCACGGCGGCCGGCTCCCAGGACGGCGCATTGGCAACATCGACGACGACATCCGCGCCTGCCAATGCCGCAGCGAGGCCGTCACCGGTCACGGCATTCACGCCTGATTTCGGCGAGGCTGCCACGGCCTCGTGACCTTGCTGCTTGAGCCGCACCACGAGCTTGGATCCGATCAATCCGGTCCCGCCGATCACGACAATCTTCATGAAAGTCTCCTCAGCATGGGGCAAATGTCAGCTTGGTGAAGGCGTGAAGCGACGCTCGGTCCGCCGCTCGACGCGAGCGCTACCCGAGCAATGCGGCGAGCTTTTGCCCGGAACCGGCCTGGCTCGTCGGAAAATGCTCAATCGCGCATGTGGGAATGCGAGCTGGTCGGTCGGGGATCATTCCCCTCTTGTACTAGAGTGCGGGCCTGGTCATGGTCGCGCCAGGAAGGCCGGCGTTTTGCCCGACGTGTCAAAAGAGCTTGGCGAGACGGCGTTCGGGCGGGCGCAAAACGCCAATGAAAACAACCCCGAGTCTACTGTGCATGGGGTTGTTTTCGCGTTTTTGTATCGGCCTGCTGGCTCACGCCCCGCAGATGATGACGCCGTACCAGCCGAGCCCGCGATAGGTCTCGTAGCCCGGCGTCGCATGGAAGGCGATCAGTGAACCGTTGTGGTCATGATAGAAGCCGGAGCGCTGGCCGTTCAGCGCGATCGAGATGCGCTCGCTGAGGATGCCCTGGCCGTCGGACGCCGCGATCACGCGCAGGTTCGAATCGACCAGCAGCACGCGCGCCTTGTCGCTGTCGCCGACGCGCACGCCCTGGACGATGGCGCGGGCCTGCGGCTCCCAGTCGAAATGGATGGCGAGCACGCCGATCGGGGCGCCGCTCGCCTGGCCGCCGGCGCGGACGCTGGCGCAATAGGTCGCCACCTGCGCGTTGCCGAGCAGCGGCTGGTTCTCGACGTCGCCTGCGACGTAATCGTCGCCGGAGCGCAGGCCCTTCGCCTCGCGAAACCATTTGGTGTGGGCGACGTTCTGGCCGACGACGCGGAAGCGGTCGGCCCGGCCGTTGGCGATGACGTTGCCGTCGAGGTCGCAGAGCCAGAGGTCGAGATAGACGGTGTAGGCCCCGAGGATCACGCCCAGGCGCTGCGAGGCGTGGGAGACGGCTGCGGCGCTCGGCGATGCCGCACAATCGACCACGGCGGAATCGGTCGCCCACCAGCGCACGTCGCAGGTACGTTCGTAGAGGTTGCGGTCGATCAGCTCGATCGCGTTCAGCGACAGGTCCATCATGCGCTCGCCGCGCGAACGCTGGCTCATGCGTTCGATCGAGGAGACGAGGTCGCCGGTGCGCTTCGTCAATTGGGTTTCGAGCTCGCGTGCGATGGTCTCGACCTGCTGGCCGACGCCGCGCACCTCCTGCGCCACCACGGCAAAACCCGCGCCTTGCGCGCCGGCGCGCGAGCTCTCGATCAGCGCGTTCAGCGCCAGCATCTTCATCTGGTTGGTGATCTGCTGGATCGACTTGGTCTTGTCGACCGCGATCTGGTTGACCTCCGCGGTGAGGCGGTTGATCAGCGCGGAAATGTCGGAATCGTCCTCAGCGGGTTCGGGGGCGATCGGCTTGGCCTTCAGACCCAGCGCAGCAGACATCGGGGGCATCCCTTGGCAATGAGGTCTGATCTGCAACGAACCCGGAACTACAAATTACAGATCGAATACGATTCTTTTTCGAAGATTCCGCCTAACGCCTGCTTAATTTGCTGTTCGGCGGATTGCCCAAATGATAGTCACTCAGCGCAGTAAATCGGCAATCCACCGCTTTGTGCACCGCGGAGATTGCAAATGCCCGGAGATTGCGGGCCAATCACTCCGCAAGCCGGACCGGCACGACCTCGTCGGCTGCGGCTTCCTCAAACCAACTGCGATCCATGACGCCGCCTGCCACCGCCTTGCCCGTCGAAGCGCCCCAGGCGTTCCTCGGCGTCGCGCGCTCGCTGACCGACAAGCTCTGGCGCGACCGGCTGGATGCCCGGGGGGCGGCCCAGGCGCTCGCGATCGTGCAGCGGCACCAGCTTCCGGAATTGCTGGCCCGGGTGCTGGCCGGCCGCGGCGTCGACATCGACGCAGTGCCCGACTTCCTCGATCCGACCATCCGCAAGCTCATGCCGGACCCCTTCACGGTGACGGAAATGGAAGCCGCGGCGAAGCGGATCGCGGATGCCGCAGTGAAGGGCGAAAAGGTCGCGATCTTCGGCGACTACGATGTCGACGGCGCGACCTCGGCGGCGCTGCTCACCTGGCACCTGCGCCATTGCGGACTCGATCCGCTGATCCACATTCCCGACCGCATTTTCGAGGGCTACGGACCGAACACCGAAGCGGTGCGTGCGCTCGCCGCGAAGGGCGCCACCTTGCTCGTCACCGTCGATTGCGGCACCACCAGCATCGAGCCGCTGGCCGAGGCCAGGCGCCTCGGCATGTCCGTGGTCGTGATCGATCATCACCAGGCCGGCACCGAGCTGCCGGAGGTCGACGCGCTGGTCAATCCGAACCGGCTCGACGATCTCTCGGGCCTCGGCCATCTCGCCGCCGTCGGTCTCGTGCTGGTGACGCTGGTGGCGGTCAATCGCGAGCTGCGTCAGCGCGGTTTCTGGAACGCGGAGATGCCCGAGCCGGATCTGCTCGGCATGCTGCATCACGTCGCGCTCGGGACGGTTGCGGACGTGGCGCCGCTGATCGGTCTCAACCGCGCCTTCGTCGCCAAGGGCCTGATCGCGATGCGCCGGCGCGACCATGTCGGCCATACCGCGCTGATGGACGTGGCGCGGCTCAACGGGCCCCCGGAGGCCTGGCATCTCGGCTTCATGCTGGGGCCGCGCATCAACGCGGGCGGCCGGATCGGCCGCGCCGATCTCGGCGTGCGGCTGCTGCTGGAGGGCGACAGCGTCGAGGCGGCGCGGATCGCGGCCGAGCTCGACCGCCTCAACAGCGAGCGCCGCGTGATCGAGCAGGCGGCGGAGGCGCAGGCCGAGGCCGAGGCGCTGGCCTCGATCGGGCTGGAGGACAAGCTCGGCGTCATCGTCACGGCCTCCGAAGGCTGGCATCCCGGCGTGGTCGGCCTCGTGGCCTCCCGCCTCAAGGAGAAGTTCGCGCGGCCCGCCTTCGCCATCGCCCTGGAGCCCGGCGGCATCGGCACCGGCTCGGGCCGCTCGATCGCCGGCGTCGATCTCGGCAAGGCGGTGCGGCAGGCGGTGGCCGATGGCATTCTGCTCAAAGGCGGCGGGCACGCGATGGCCGCGGGCGTGACGCTGCGGAAAGAGAAGCTCGCCGAATTTCGCGCCTATCTCGAGAACGCATTGGCGCAGGACGTCGCCGAGGCCCGCCACGTCAACGAGCTCTATATCGACGGCGCGGTTTCCGCGCGGGCAGTGACGACGGAGCTTGCGGCAACGCTCAACCGCGCCGGTCCGTTCGGCAGCGGCAATCCGGAGCCCGTGCTGGCGCTGCCGGCGCACCAGCTCGTGTTTGCCGACGAGGTCGGCCAGGCTCACTTGAGGCTGCGCTTCAAGTCGGGCGACGGCGCCATCGTCAACGGCATCGCGTTCCGCTCGGTCGGCCAGAAGCTCGGCAACGCGCTGCTCGCCAATCGCGGCCAGCAATTGCATGTCGCCGGCTCGCTCTCGGTCGACCGCTATCAGGGCGCCGAGCGGGTGCAATTCCGCGTCGTCGACGTCGCGCTACCGGACCAGGGGCCGTCCGTGATTAGATGACGCATGATCCGGACCCGAAGGGCCGCGCAAGCGCAAAGCGTGAAGCGGTTTTCCGAAAAGATCATGCGTGAAAGATAACGTCTCGAACAACAAGAAAAGGGAGTGAACATGGCAGGGCAGGTCGAGGGCAAGGTCGCGCTGGTGACGGGCGGGGCCTCCGGTATCGGCGAGGCCATCGTCGAGCTGTTCGCGCGCGAGGGCGCGACGGTCGTCATCACGGACATCGACGAGCTGCGCGGCCCGGAGCTCGCCAAACGCGTGACAAGTGCCGGCCGCAAGGCGCTCTTCCTGCAGCAGGACGTCACCAGCGAAGAGCGCTGGATCGACGTCGTCGCCGAGATCGCCAAGCGCTACGGCCGGCTCGATATCATGGTCTCCAATGCCGGCATCGGCATTGCGGTGCCCTCGATCGTCGACATGACGCTCGCTGACTGGCGCAAGCAGAACGCGATCAATCTCGACGGTGTCTTTCTTTCAGTCAAGCATTGCCTTCCCCTGATGCGCAAGCATGGCGGCGGCTCGATCGTCATGATGTCATCGCTGGCGGGCCTGCGCGGCGCGCCCGGTCTGTCGGCCTACTCGGCGACGAAGGGTGGCGTGCGGCTGTTCGCCAAGTCGATCGCCATGGAATGCGCGGCGGCCGGCGACGGCATCCGCGTCAACTCGGTTCATCCCGGCATCATCGACACGCCGATCTGGGGCAAGATCCCGACCGGGGCGACCGGCGCCGGCCAGAACGCGCCGATCGATCCGGAGGAACGGGCCAAGGTCGCAACTCCGCTCGGCCGCGCCGGTCAGGCCGCGGAGATCGCCTCCGGCGTGCTGTACCTGGCCTCCGATGCCTCGCGCTACGTCACTGGCAGCGAGCTCGTGATCGACGGCGGCATGAACGCAGGCGGCGTGCCGCGGCGGGCCTGACGCCGCGCAGGGCAGGGTGGCACAGCGCAGGGGCTGACGCGCTGGCGCTGCCGCTGTACAACGCGAATAGCTCTCGACCGACAGAGGTGTTCTTCGCCATGGCGCACAGCCTTCACGCTACCTCACCCGCGCCGTTCCGCTCGAACCGGCCGGACCTTGCGACCGATGCGATCCGCACCGCGCGCGAGGACCTGGCCGCCTGCTTCCGCATGGCGGCGCGCAACGGTTTTGAGGAAGGCATCTGCAATCACTTCTCGGCCGTCGTGCCTGGTCATGACGACCTGTTCCTGGTCAACCCCTATGGCTATGCCTTTCGCGAGTTGACCGCCTCGAAGCTCCTGATCTGCGACTTCCACGGCAACGTGCTCGACGGCGAGGGCGTGCCCGAGGCCACCGCGTTCTACATCCACGCCGAGATGCACAGGCTGCTGCCGCGCGCCAAGGTCGCCTTCCACACCCACATGCCCTACGCCACGGCGCTGTCGATGACCGAGGGCGATCCCCTGATCTGGGCCGGACAGACCGCGCTGAAATTCTATGGCCGGACGGCTGTAGACCGCGACTATAATGGCCTCGCGCTCGACAACCGCGAAGGCGCGCGGATCGCCTCGGCGGTGGGCGACGCCGATATCGTCTTCATGAAGCATCACGGCGTGATGGTGCTGGCCCCGACCATCGCGGAGGCCTGGGACGACCTCTATTACCTCGAGCGTGCTGCCGAGGTGCAGGTTCTGGCGATGTCGACGGGACGGAAAGTGCAGCCGGTCGATCCCGCCGTTGCGGCCGAGACCTACCGGCAGATGCGCGAGGGCGATAGTGAATCCGCAAGGCTGCATCTCGCCGCGATCCGGCGGCAGCTGGATGCGGAAGAGCCGCAGTACAGGCATTAGCGTGGTTGCGTAGCCCGGATGGAGCGCAAGCGTAATCCGGGGGGCCCGACTGCCGATGAAGATTCCCGGATTGCGCTTCGCTCCATCCGGGCTACGGGACGGCTTGTGCCCTACGACCCCTGCCGCAGCTTCGCCAGCACCTTCAGCCCGCCGTAGCCGTCCGCCGGCGTGATGCCTGCGCGCTGCTGAAAATCCTTGACCGCCTTCATGGTGTCGTTGCCGACGCGGCCGTCGGTGCCGCCGGTGTCGAAGCCGGCCTTGGTTAGGCGCGTCTGCATCTCCTGCACCTCGGCGAGGGTCAGTGCGCGCTCGGAGCCGGGGAAGGGCTGGATGAACGGCGGTGCGCCGAGGCAGCGGTCGCCGAGATGGCAGATCGCCAGCGCATAGTTCATCGAAGGGTTGTAGCTCTTCACCGAGTAGAAATTCGGTCCCAGCAGGAACGTCGGCCCGCCCGCGACCGGCGTCCACATCTGCGCGGATGCATTCGGTTGCGGGAAGGGCTGGCCGTCGGCGCGGGTGACGCCGGCCGCCTGCCAAGCCGCATAGGTGCGGTTGCCGCTGATATTGCCGGCGGCGCGCACCTCATAGCCCCAATGCTCGCCGCGATGCCATTTGCCGCGATTGACCAGATATTTCGCGGTCGAGCCCAGTGCGTCGTCGGGCTTGCCGAACGGCGACACCTTGCCGTCGCCGTCATAGTCGATGCCGACATTGAGCCAGACCTCCGGCATCCATTGCGAATGCCCCATCGCGCCGGCCCAGGAGCCCTTCATCTCCTCCGGCGTGCTCCAGCCCTTGTCGACGATGCGCAGCGCGTTGATGAGCTCGGTCTCCCAATAGGTCTTGCGGCGCGGCTCGTTCCAGGCGAGCGCGGCGAGCGAGGGAAACACCGGCCTCATGTGATTCTGCTGCACCAGGGGATCGCCATAGGCGGACTCGACGCCCCACAGCGCCAGCAGCGTGCCGCGTTCGACGCCGAAATCGCGCTCGATGCGGGCGAACAACGTCTCGTTGTTCTTCAGCGCGATCTTGCCGTTGATGATGCGCCAGTCGGAGACGCGGCGATTGATGTACTGCCAGACCTGCTCGTGGAATTCGGGCTGATTGCGCATCTGCTTGAACACGCTCATGTCGGGTTCGACCCGCCCCATCACGCGTTGCCAGGTCGCGGCGGAAATGCCCTTCGTCATCGCACGTGCACGAAAGCTCTCGCGCCATTCTTCGAAGCCCGGAGGCGCAGCGAAGACATCGGCGGGTGTGGCGAGCAGAGCCGCCACGCCGACCGCGGATTTCAGCAGATTGCGTCGGGTGTGATCGGTCGAGGAATCAGCGTGTTTCATGGCGCCATTCTAGCGCGAAACAGCGCTCCTGTGAGCCGGTTCCTGGAGCGGCCGGAACCGGCATTTGCCTGGAACCAATGGTCGCAGCTTCGCATTCCCTTCCCAGCACAACCAGGAGGACATCATGAGAAAGTATCTGTTTGCCGCTGCCATGGTCACCGCCATTGCGGCCCCTGCCTTGGCCGATGAAGTCGGCGTTCGCGTCGGTCCGGTCGGTGCCGGTGTGACGGTTGGCCAGTCGCCGGATTATCGCGTTCGGGAGCGTGATCGCACCACGGTCATCAAGGAGCGCGAGCCTTCGAGCCGCACCACCGTGATCAAGAAGGAAGATGAATTCGGCAATCGCAGCAAGACCGTGATTCATCACGACAACGACTGACGGAACAGGCCCCGGCCCGAGTGCCGGGGCCATTTCGATTCATCGAGAATCGGGGTGGAATGAAGATACGCACGCATGCGGAAAGCCATGTCGTCGAGCTCGACGACGGCTCGCAATGGCAGATCTTTCCCGGCGATCTCGCGACCACGCTGAGCTGGAAGCCCGAAACCGATCTGCACCTGGAGCCAAGCCGCGACCGGGTGAGTTCGCATGTGCTGGTCAACGCTGACGACAAAACCCGCGTGCGGGTGATCGCTGCGGGCGAAGCTTGGCCGGACGGCGAGGTCAAGGATGCGCTGAAGGGCGGGTAGAGGCCCTGCGGGTCGCCACTTGCGGGTCGCAAGCGGCGGGAGGGGGCCGTCTAATCCTCTTGCAGCTCGGTCGCGATGCCGGTAAGCCAGCGCCGGATTGCAGTCTCCGTCTTCGGATCCAGGCTCCGAGCAAGGCGCTTCTCCAATTCGATCACACGCTCCCGGCAGGCTTTCAGAAGCGCCGTACCGCGCGTCGTCAGTGTCCATTGCTGGATGCGGCCGTGAACGGGATGGGGCGTCATCACGATCGCGCCGTCACGTTCGAGATTGCGGATGATGACCCCGACGGTCTGCGGCGTCAGGAAGGTGAGGCGGGCAACGTCGGCGCCTGACAGACCCGGATAGGCATTCAGCATCGTCAGCACGGCGAATTGCGGCGAGGTCACACCGAGATCGGCGAGGGCCCGCTCCATCGTCAGCCGAACCGCGGCATGCGCCTGGCGCAGCAGATAGCCGAGATAACCTTGCTCGCCGCGCTTGCCTTCGCCGGGAGCAGGGACGCGCACTTTGCCGTCGCCGGCAGCTTCTTGCGTCTTGCGGACAGTTTTCGATCTTGTGACGACAGCGGTCTTGCGCGACATATCAGAGCTCTTATAAGATATAAGGACACTTACAATAAGACGAGGTGAACCGCAATGTCACAGGCCCGCAGCGAATACGAGGATTTCAAGAAGATCGCGCCCGACGTATTTGATGTGGTGCTGGCGCTGGGGCAGCTTGCGGGCAAGGCCGGCCTGGATAAGCAGCTCGTCGAGCTCGTCAAGCTGCGCGCCTCGCAGATCAACGGCTGTGCCTTCTGCGTGCAGCACCACGTCCTGCTGTCGGAACGGATCGGCGTTCCCGTCGACAAGCTTCATCTGGTCGCAGTCTGGCGCGAGGCGCCGATCTTTGCGCCGCGCGAGCGGGCCGCGCTGGCCTGGGCCGAAGCCTTGACCTTGCTGGGGGACGGCGTCAGCGAGGAGGTCTACGCCGAAGCCGCCCGGGAATTCTCCGAGAGCGAGCTGATGTACCTGACTTCGGCCGTGGCTTCGATCAACGTCTGGAACCGGTTTGGGGCTGCGTTTCGTTGGACGCCGGCGTTGCGGCCGGCGGCCGCGCATGCGGCTTCCTGATCGGCGCGCGGGGAGGTCACCATGACAGCCATGAGTTTCTCTGCCGTGCAACGCCCGGCACCGTCACGTTCCGCGGCGTTCGCCGCCGTCGCCGGGCTCGCCTGCGCGCTGGCAATCGGCAAAGCGCTTCCTGTGACGATGGACACTGTCTCGGGCGCACTGGCGCCGCTCTGCGCCAGTGCTGCGGATGGCTCGTCGCTCGACAAGGTCGAGCCGATCGGCTCCTACGCGCTGCCCAACGTCCCGGGCAAGCGCGTCACCATCGTGCGCGTCTCCTACGGTCCCGGCGGTTTTTCGCGGCCACATCGTCACGCAGGCTCGGTGACGGCCCATGTCACCAAGGGCGAGATCCGCTCCCAGCTCGGCGGTGGCCCGGTCGAGACGTTCGGCGTCGGCCAGTCGTTCTTCGAGCCGCCGGGCTCGACGCATCTGGTCTCGGCCAATGCCAGCGCGACCGAGCCGGCGGAGTTGATCGCGGTGTTCGTGGCGGATGAGGGCGCGCAGCTCACGACGTTCCTGGATTAGCTAGGGCTCGTCGGTCGGACGCGGCTAAGAGGCCCGATCCCGCGATCGCCTCAACCGTTTCCAGGCCGGTGCGAGTCCGTATTCGACGGCCGGAATTGCAAGCGCACCGATGATCAGCCCAAGCACGCCCGAGATGGCGGCTTCGACCGACCATTCGACGATACCGGCAATCGATGGAAGGAGATGCGCGGCAGCCTCGGTCGCGGCATGGACCGTGTGGCCGACCGCGGGCGGGCCGTATTTTTCAATGCCGTGCAGGATGATGCCGCCGCCGACCCAGATCATGGCGGCGGTGCCGATGGTGCTCAACACCGCCAGGAAGGCGGGCATGCCGCGGACGAGCGCGCGCCCGAGCAAGCGGATCGCGCCGCCAATGAAGGAGGCGCCGTCGTAACGCGCAAGCGCCAGGCCGGCATCGTCCGCCTTCACGATCAGCGCGACCACGCCGTAGACCCCGACCGTGATGGCGAAACCGACCAGCGCCAGCACCAGCGCCTGTGTCCAGATGCTGCCCACGGGGATCGCCGCCAGCGTGATCGCCATGATCTCCGCCGACAGGATGAAATCCGTCTTGATGGCGCTCGCGACCTTCTCGTCCTCGACCGAGCTTGCATCCGGCGCGATCGGCTCGAGTTGCGCTTCATGATGGTGCGCGTGATGCGGCATCACGGCTTCAAGCACCTTCTCGGCACCCTCGTAGCAGAGAAAGACGCCGCCCAGCATGAGCAGCGGCGTGACCGCGGCGGGAAGGAAATAGCCGAGCAGCAGGGCGATCGGCAGCAGGATCAGCAGCTTGTTGCGCAGCGATCCGACCGCGATCTTGCCGACGATCGGCAGCTCGCGTTTCGAGGCGAAACCGATGACGTAATTCGGCGTGACGGCCGCGTCGTCGATGACCACGCCGGCGGCCTTTGTGCCCGCTTTGGCCGCCTGGCCCGCGATATCGTCGAGCGAGGCCGCCGCCACCTTCGCGATCCCCGCGATGTCGTCGAGAAGACCGATCAGTCCGACACTCATCAACCCTGTCCTTTGCTCGTTGGAGCCGGTGTGCCCGACGACAGCTCTTGCAAGCCGTCAGTTGTCCTCGCCGCTCGATCCTTCGCGCAGGTCCGGCTTGAGCACGTCGTCCGGCAAGGCGTGTGCGACCGGCTGCGCCGTGACCGCGATTTCCGGGCCGATTTCGTGGCCGCGGGCGCGGATCAGGCGTTCATAGGCGGAGACCAGGGTGACGTAAGGGCTGACCCAGATCCAGCCGTCGCGTGTGAACACCTGCACGTCGAAATGCAGATGCAGCGACGTTCCCGCGGGACGGTCGAGATAATTGGAGATCACGCCGATTTTCTCGCCCTCGGTGACGCTACGGCCATTGAGCACGCCGTCGGCGTTCATCGCGTTCGGGTTCATGTGCATGTAGCGGAAGCGGATGTGCTCCGTCCGGCTGTTGACCTGGAGCGTCACGGCCTGGTCCTTGGCTGCGCGGATCACGATCGCGTCACGCACGGCCACGACCGCGTGCTGCTTGGGATCGCAGGGCTCGCGGCGCTCGCCGGCGGGCGGGCAATCGGCCGCGCGGATGTCCTCGCCCTGGTGGCCGTAGCCTCCGCCGCATTGCCACACCTCGAAACTGCGCGACTCGCAGAAATTGTCGCGCCAGGGATAGGCGGTTGGTCCCTCGCTTTTCTCGCGCTTGCCGTAGGATTGCGAGCGCACGAAGGCGGGAGCCTTTTCGAGCGGAAAGCGGATCTGGGCATAGGCCATCACGTCGGGATGGCCGCCCTGCTTGCGGTAACCGGTGTTCGGGATGATGTCGCCGCTCGGCCGGTAGCTGAAGTCCGGCGAACGCGCGGCCGGGCGATCGAGCACTTTCGAGGCAATGTCCGTCAACGGCCGCATGCGTTGGCCGCCGGCGACACGCAGGGCCTTCAGGAAGCGCTCGGCGACCGGATAGGCCTCCTTGCAGGCGAGCCGCCGCGGCTTGGCGACGCTGTCGAGGCACTGGATCGACACCACATAGGCGACGCCGAAACGGCTGAAGGCGTAGCGGACATAACCTTCGCGGATGAAACGTCGCAAATCCGGATAGAGCGTCGCGAGCGGCTTGACCTGCTCGCCCTTGCCTCCTGAGGGATCTGCGATGTCGTAGACGAGCGCCGAGCCCGTGATCTGCACTTCGACCGGCCGTGCGAACACGCGGGCCGGCATGCCGTCGCCAGCACCGGGCTCGAGCGAGAAGGTCGCGCTGTAGCCGGCGGGGCCGGCATCGAACATGTCGACGGGATTGAAGTCGGCTTGGTATCGCGAAAGTGCGAGCGTCGCGGGCGCGCCGCTGCGTTGCCCCTCGAGGTAGGATGCAGCGTCGAACGGCAGCAGCACGGGCACCGGGCTACGGGTGATGCCGGTGAAGAAGCGCGAGGAGACCGCGTTGAGCTGGACCAATGCGGGCGTCGCGCGCGGATCGTAGCGCGGCACGGAACGGCGCGGCGCGAAGACGAAATCCTCCGCGACCCGGGGGCGGCTGTTGATTTCGGTGCGGAACTGGTCGAGCGCTGCGCGCCAGTCGACGCGCAGGGCCGTGAGCGAGGGGCTGCGGAATTCATCCGCAGCGAGAGCAGAGGCGCCGAAGAGCGAAAGCGACGCCAGGAGTTGCGAGACGAAGCGGAAACCTTTCCCAACCACTGTCCCGCCCCCCGGCGCCATCTGTTGCGACCGCTCTGGTCCCCGTCAGTCCTTGGCGCGCTCGGAATAGGAGCCGTCTTCGGTCATCACCACGATGCGGGTGCCGACCGAGATGTGCGGCGGCACGGTGGTGCGCACGCCATTGGAGAGCACCGCGGGCTTGTAGGACGACGATGCGGTCTGGCCCTTGGTCACCGGCTCGGTCTCGACCACTTCCAGAGTCACGCGCTGCGGCAGCGCGATCGAGACCGGGTTGGTGTCGTGCATGGACAGCTTGACGGTCATGTCCGGCTGAAGATACGCGGCCGCGTCGCCGACGACGTCCTTGGGAACCTGGACCTGATCGTAGGTCTCCGGGTTCATGAAGTGGTAGCCGTCGCCATCGTCATACAGGAACGTGTAATTGCGCTCTTCGATGGTGGCCTTTTCGACCTGGTCGGTGGTCTTGTAGCGCTCGGAGATCTTTACCCCGTCCGAGATTCGGCGCATTTCGATCTGGCTGACCGGGGTGCCCTTGCCGGGATGGATGTTCTCGGCGCTGACGACGACATAAAGCTTGCCGTCTTGCTCGATCACGTTGCCCTTGCGAATAGAACTGGCGATGACTCTCAAAGTGATATT
Organism: Bradyrhizobium sp. WBOS08; assembly: GCF_024585125.1. Taxonomy (NCBI): domain Bacteria; kingdom Pseudomonadati; phylum Pseudomonadota; class Alphaproteobacteria; order Hyphomicrobiales; family Nitrobacteraceae; genus Bradyrhizobium; species Bradyrhizobium sp. WBOS08. The sequence goes on from NZ_CP028988.1 coordinate 5,823,488, forward strand.
TCCTGCTTGCTTGGTCCGGCACCGGCCAGGACGTGGTCAAATCGATGGGGGACTTGGGGCCTCAAATCGGACCTCGGCGCCCGTTTCGGGCCGCAACATACTGATTTTGCCGTTAGATGCCAGCGTTTTGCTCGCGCCTGGGGCGGTCGGTTCATGACTGGGGACAAGCCGATCTCACCGTTCTGGTCGCCTGACCGCCACCTCGACCGGCGGCCCTTCCTCAGGGCAAGGGGGGTCATTACCAGCGCAATACGGGGCTTTTTCGCCGAGCAGGGCTTCGTCGAGGTCGAAACCTCCGTTCTCCAGGTCTCCCCGGGCAATGAGACCCATCTGCACGCCCCCCGGACCGAGCTGATGCGGCCGGACGGCAGCCGCGCCAGGCGTTACTTGCGGACATCGCCCGAATTCGCCTGCAAGAAGCTGCTGGCGTCGGGCGAGACGCGGATCTTCGAGCTCGCCCGGGTGTTCCGCGACCGCGAGCGCGGCGACCTGCATCTGCCCGAATTCACCATGTTGGAATGGTATCGGGCCGGCGCCTCCTATGACGCCATCATGGCGGACACCGTGGTCGTCATCGCCCGGGCCGCGCAGGCGACCGGGATCGGGATCTTCTCATTCCGCGGCCGGACCGCCGATCCCTTCGCCGAGCCGGAGCTTCTGACGGTCGCGGGCGCTTTCGAGCGGTTCGCCGGCATCGACCTCTTGTCGACAATCTCAGGCAGCGAGGGTAACCGTGCCACGCTCGCCTCGGCGGCCGACGGAAAGGTTCGGATAGCGGAGGACGACACCTGGTCCGACATCTTCAGCAAGGTCCTGGTCGAGCATGTCGAGCCGCATCTGGGGCAGGGACGTTTGACCATCCTGTTCGAATACCCATCTCCAGAGGCGGCGCTGGCGCGCGTCAAGGCGGACGATCTGAGGGTCGCCGAGCGCTTCGAGGTCTATGCGTGCGGCGTCGAGCTCGCCAACGGATTTGGGGAACTGACCGACGCCGAGGAGCAGCGCAAGCGCTTCACGGAATCGATGGCCGAGAAGCAGCGCCGCTACGGCGAAGCCTATCCGCTGGATGAGGACTTTCTGGCCGCAGTTGCGGCAATGCCGGAGGCGAGCGGCGTTGCGCTCGGCTTCGACAGGCTGGTGATGCTGGCGAGCGGCGCATCGCGAATTGACCAGGTGGTGTGGACACCGCCAGCAAATGAAACGTCTAGTGAGACATGACGAAGACCAATCTTGCACGTACCTTGCGTGAGCCGGCCGAGCTTGTGGCCGAGCATCTTGCTCCGGCGGCAGCGCTGCCCGCGCTCGAGCGCGTGGCCGCGCGCTATGCGGTCGCGATCACGCCGGCGCTGATCGAGCTGATCGACCCGTCAGATCCCGACGATCCCATCGCCCGTCAGTTCGTGCCGACCGCCGCGGAGCTGGAGATGCAGCCGGGCGAGAATGCCGATCCGATCGGCGATCATCCGCACTCGCCGGTACCAGGCATCGTGCATCGCTATCCCGATCGCGTCTTGTTCAAGCTCGTTCACGTCTGCGCGGTCTATTGCCGCTTCTGCTTCCGCCGCGAGATGGTGGGACCGGGCAAGGAGAGCGCGCTGTCGGACGATGCCTATCGCGCGGCGATCGACTACATCCGATCGCATCGCGAGATCTGGGAGGTGATCCTGACCGGCGGCGATCCGCTGATGCTGTCGCCGCGGCGGATGAGCGAGATCATGGCCGACCTCGCGGCGATCGAGCACGTCAAGATCATTCGTCTTCATACCCGCGTTCCGGTGGCCGAACCCGGGCGCATCAGCGAGGAGATGGTTGCGGCGCTCAAGGTCGAGGGCGCGTCCACGTGGGTGGCCGTGCATGCCAATCATGCGCGCGAATTGACGGGGACAGCGCGCGCCGCCTGCGCGCGGCTCGTCGATGCCGGCATTCCGCTGGTGAGCCAGTCCGTGCTCTTGCGCGGGGTCAATGACAACATTGCCGCCTTGTCGGATTTGATGCGAGCTTTCGTCGAATGCCGGATCAAGCCCTATTATCTGCATCACGGCGATCTCGCACCGGGCACGGCGCATCTGCGGACGACGCTGGCGGAGGGGCAGGACTTGATGCGGCAGTTGCGCGGTCGGGTGTCAGGACTGTGTCAGCCGGACTATGTCATCGACATTCCCGGCGGCGCCGGCAAATCGCCGGTGGGGCCCAGCTATGTTCTGGCGCAGCAAAATACCGCAACCGATGCACGTGAAGCGGAGACGAAAACGAGCTATCGTATCGTCGACTATTGCGGCGACGTTCATCTCTATCCGCCTGAGACCTGAGCGGTGGGAAGCGCCGGCTTGAGAATGGAGGATCGGACATGAAGAAGATCATGCTGGCAGCATCGCTCGTGGTCTTGCTCGGCGGCGCGGCGATCGCGCAGACCGGCGCCAAGGGCTCGACGTCGAGCGGCGCGAGCTCCGGCTCGGTGCCGCCGGCTCCCGTGGGCCATCGCCAGCCGCGCGCCGCGGACGTGCCGAGCAAGACTGTGAGCGACCCGAACGATCCACTCAGCAAGGAAAACCAGGCGCTCGACAAGAAGATCAAGAGCATCTGCCGCGGCTGCTGACCGCTTCCACCTCTCCCCGGCGGGGCTACGGCATTCACACATCGTTGTTGAAGACCGAAAGGATGTCTGATTCCGTGTCCATCCTGGACAGGAGGATGGCATGGAGCTCGGACTGGGACGGTTTGGCGACCGTCGCCTGGAAAAAGGGGGGCTATTACGGCAAGCCGGGTCCGGTCGTCATGCTTCAGGGTTGGCTCGAGTTCCAAGCCATGAAACGCGGCGCCCACCTCATGCTCCCCCCACGGGATAACCAGAGTGATGTGTGAATCCAGTAGCCCCGGCGGGGAGAGGTGATAAGCGCCGATCTCGCTCGCGTCCTATGCCGACCGCTCGTGCAATCCGGCGCGACGGGTGTTGCGGCGGACCTCGACCGCGTCGGCGAGCTGTTCGAGCACAGTTGCCGTGGTCGGCCAATCGATGCAGCCGTCGGTGATGCTCTGGCCGTAGACGAGCGGCTCGCCCGGCACCACGTCCTGGCGGCCGGCGACGAGATTGCTCTCGATCATTACGCCCATGATGCGGTGCTCACCGCCGGCGATCTGGCCGGCGATGTCCGCCATCACCAGCGGCTGGTTCTCCGGCTTCTTGCTCGAATTGGCGTGACTCGCATCGACCATCACCAGCGGCGCGACGCCGGATTTGGACAATTCGTTGCAGGCCGCCGCAACGCTTGCCGCATCGTAGTTCGGATGGCTGCCGCCACGCAGGATGATGTGGCAGTCCTCGTTGCCGGCGGTCGAGGCGATCGCCGAGCGGCCGAGCTTGGTGACAGCCATGAAATGATGCGGATGCGATGCCGATTTCACCGCATCTGCCGCGATCCGCACATTGCCGTCGGTGCCGTTCTTGAAGCCGACCGGACACGACAGCCCGGACGCCAGCTCGCGGTGGATCTGGCTCTCGGTCGTGCGCGCGCCGATCGCGGCCCAGGACACGAGGTCGGCGATGTATTGTGGCGTCGTCATGTCGAGAAATTCGGTGCCGGCGGGCAGGCCGAGATTGTTCACGGCCGACAGCACGTTGCGCGCCAGCCGCAGGCCCTTGTTGATGTCGAAGCTGCCGTCGAGCTCGGGATCGTTGATCAGGCCCTTCCAGCCGACCGTGGTGCGCGGCTTCTCGAAATAGACCCGCATCACGATCTCGAGCTGATCGGCGAGGTCCTCGCGCATCTTGGCGAGACGCTCGGCGTAGTCGAGCGCGGCCCTGGGGTCGTGCACCGAGCAGGGGCCGACAACGACCAGCAGACGGTCGTCCTGGCCGTTCAGGATGGCATGGATGGCGTTGCGCGCGGCCATGACCACGCGGGTGGCGGTGAGCGTGCGCGGGACCTCGCGCATCACCTCGTCCGGGGTGCTCAGTTCTTTCAGTTCGCGGATGCGAAGATCGTCGGTCGTGCTCAGCACGGCAGGCTCCTGTTTGTTTCGAACCTGCCGGCAATAAAAAAGCCGCCAGGTCTGGCGGCTTGTTCGGACGTTTGCTGCAATATTTCAGATTGAGCGCGATCCTCCTGCCGCCAGCGAGCTGTCGTAGCTAAAGTACCAAAAATAGCTGGTGGCGACGGTGATCATGGCAGGCCATATAGCGCGCCGTTCGAGGGTTGTCACCCCCCAATCGGCGCAGCAGGCGACGAGGCGGGTCAGGTGTTGCTGTTGCGCGCCGCCAGCGCCATGCCGATCAGGCTGGCGCCGCCGAACAGCAGGTTGATACCGACGAGGATGCCGATGGCCCATTCCGCGGAGCTCGGCAACCCCGTGATCACCATGAACGAGATCGCGATGTCGACGAGGCCCGAGATCAGCAGCCACGACCAGCGGCTGCTCAGCTCGCGGCGGTGCTCCAGCGCGTACATGATGGTCGCAACCCCCTCGGCGAGGAAGTAGGCGCCAAGCACGATGGTCAGCGTCAGCACGGCCTGGACCGGCCGGGCTAGCAACAGGATGCCGGTGAGCACGGCGAGCGCAGCCGAGATCAGCGACCACCAGAAGCCGGGCGTGTTGCGCGCCCAATAGGTCACGATCAGCCCGCCGATGCCGCTGATGAGGAACATCCAGCCGAGGAAGATCGCGATCGCAAGGCTTGCGAGCGGCGGCAGAATCAGCGCCGCGACGCCGAGAACGGCGAGCAGGATGCCTTCGAACAGGAACGCTTTCCAATGCGCCTTGACGGTCTGGTTCATCGCGGATTGAAGCCGTGAATAATCCTCGGGCGATGTCATCGGCAGGCTCCAGATCGAAAGGTCAGCGCTCAATCTAGTACGCGCGCGGCGCGCGCGCCATGCGGTGGATCAACCGCTGCCGGACGCCGACGAAAAACCTTCCGCGCTGGTACGGATACGGTTGCGGCCGAGAATGTAGATCGCGGTGGTGACGACCAGAAGCGCAAGGCCGAGCAGGATCGAGACGAAGCCGATCGGGATCAGGGCCAGCGTCAGGTTGCGCTCGGGATTGATCAGCCAGTGATGGATCGAGGTCAGCACGAAGGCGAGGCCGAGAAAGCCGACGCCGCCGCCGGCGAGCAGCAGCGCCCACATCCGGCGGAGCTGGCTGAGCCGCTCCCGCGCAATATCGGTCCGGGGGGCGTGGTGGCGGGCGACGCGCCGGACCAGGCGGATCGCGAAGGCGATCGAGCCGAAGCCGACCAGCAGGCTGGCCGCGCCCAGCCACATCCGCAGCGTGGGATCGAGATCGGGCATCCTTTGCAGAGTCAGCAGCGGAAAGTCGAACGCCGAATGCAGCGCGAGCGGGCCGGCGAGCATCAGGAGGCGGCTGGACAGGCGCGCCCAGTCGCGGTGGTGGCGGTTCGCGCCCAGCGCCGTGCCGGCGCGTGCGATCGTCAGGTAGGCGCCCGCGATGATGCCGAGCGCGCCGTGGAACGGCACGGTCAGCACGCTGCGCAAGGCGGCCAGCGAACGCCACATGTCGGCGTGCTGGACCAGATAGGCCAGGTTCTCGTAAGCAGCGAAGCCGAGGCCGACCGCAGCGCCATAGACCACTGTGTCCATCGGGTTGGCAAAGGTCCGCCGCTTGGTCGAGGAGATCAGAACGATGGCGATCACCTTGACGGCTTCCTCAGGCAGCGCGACGCCGAAGATCGAATGCATGGCCAGCGCCGCCCAGGGATCGTCGGGGGCGGCGACCATCTTGGCGAAGGGGGCCCGGGCAAGGCCAAGCAATGAGATGCTGGCCGCACCCAACAGGAAGGCGGTCCAGACCTGAGCGGGCGGGCCGGGTCGTTCTTCAGCGGCGATGACAAGCCACAGCATCAGCAGCGCCGGGGCGATGGCCGCAGTTCCGATGACGGTGGGCAACGCTTCGATCAGGTACATCGGCGCCGAAAATAGGTTCCCTTGATCCGCTAATCTACATTCAGCGATGCGACCATGTGTCATGCGCTCGCTGTCGGCCCACTTAACGCACGCGACAGCTGCCGTTCATCTGCCGCCGCATGCCGGGCTGGAGAATGCAAGCGTAATCAATTGCATCCCAACACCAGTTCGTCAGCCATGGCAACGGCGGTGTCTGACGGGATCGGAGCGCGTTGGCAAATCGGATCAATGATATGCGCGGATTTCTTTGAGTCGCCGGGCAGCTTGCTACGGCTATCGCAGCGGAGCGCCGAAACCAGGCTGGTCCCTAGATTGGACGGCCGGCAGGCCTGCTAGTTGCGGTTGGGGTCCCTGCGGGGCGGCGAAGCGGTCCGGTGCGACCGCGCCTGTTCCAGTTCCCAGAAGACGCGTACGAGGCACGTGCCGAGGCAGAACACGATGAGCATCAGCAGGAAGACTTGGTCGATGGCGGGGATGTGCATCATGACGATCATAAAGCAACGCCCATGCCATGCGTTCCCGCACCGGCCGGCGCTTTGCCCCGTTAATGGGTGGTGAACGGCGGCGGCGCTTCGGGGGCGACGTCGAAAGCACCGAGATGGAACTCGCCGCCCGGGGATGTGTCGGGGTCACCCGGCTGCGCCAGCAACGTGAACGCGGCCTGCGGATAGAGCTTCCAGATCTCCAGATCGCCGGCGGTGATGGTGAGCCAGCCGAACGTGTACATGTAGCGTCCGGGCTCGGTGACCCGGCCGACCCTGTCCCAAGTGATCTTATCAACGGTGATCTTATCAACCGTGGTCTTGTTGACTGCCATCCGGTCCCCCGATCGCGAGTCCGCAAATGACGTCCGGATAAGGCACGGACCGTGGAAAGCTGATCCCGCAATGGGGCCGCGATAGGGCAGCGATGCGGAGGCGAGACGGCCGGTTCGCCTCAAGCCGATTGCTGCAGCGGCGAGCGCGCAATGAGGTGGACGACGTCGTCACGCGCCTGCTTTTCGGCGAATTTGACCGCGAAGCCGTTGTCGAATTTGCGGATGACCCGCCCCACGCAGGCGCCGACGGCCAGAGCCGTTCCCACCGGCGGGTCGTACTCGCAGGATATGGCGACGCCGGCCGTGGAGACGTCGATGATGAAGCAGGGATGGGTGCTGCCGTCGGCGAGCGTCAGGTGGCTGTGCGAGATCTGGGGAACGAAGCGCGCATCACGCCGCAGCTCCTGGATGCTGTCGTCCTTTTGCTTCTTCTCCAGCCAAGTCAGCTTTTCCGACATCCAGGCGCGCCGCGCCCGCGTCATGTCGAGCTCCATCAGGAAGCCGGCTTTCAGCGTCGCGCTGATGGTGCACTGGAATTCGCCGAAATCCTGGAAGTAAGACGTAAGCCGCTCGCCGACCTTGCCGACGACGGGCACGTCCACGATCATGCGGAACGGCGAGACGCGCTTGGTGCGGCAGGCGAAGGTGCGCAGCTTGCCCTCGCAATCGTACCAGCGCGGCAGCGAGTAGCTGCCGTTCACGGCGACGTCCACTGCTCGTTGCCTGAGGAACTCTGTGACGGACATGCGCGCCAACCGTGTTTGGGATCGTTCCCGTAATTCCACGGTAGCAGTCAAATTCTAAGTAAATGATACCGGCGCTCAAAAGCGGGGGTAAATTTCCGGTAAACGCGCGGCTCGGTCGCGCCGGAAAAAGCGCGGCATAAGGACCCGCTTTGCTCCAGGCTTTCTCACAACCTCGTCATTGAGGGCGCGGCGGTAAAGGCGCTGCCTAGTAAGATCCGAACAGCACCAGCAAGGCCAACGCGCCGAAGGCCACGGCGAACTGGATCGTCGTCCATGTCAGGCCGTTCCGGCTGATCTCCCATCCCAGTTGCGGCAATGCGCGCCGCAATGCGAGCGCCGTGAATGCTTCGACGACGGCGAGCAGGAGGGCGATGCCGGCGAGGAAAGACCAGGAATCCGCCGGCGGCATCCACGGCGCGAGCCAGACAGGCACGGAGCCCTTCAAGGCGGCCAGCAACGCGAACCATCCGAACCAGAATGCGGAGCGCTTGACGATGTCTGCGCCGATCGTTTCGGGCTCGAGCCGGATACCGATCCTTGCCAGCGCGGTTTCAATGCGCCCGCCGTCGGTCAGGAGGATGAACGCCCCCAAATAGAGCGGGATGCGCGATTGGAAGAGCAGGGCGGCGACACCGAACAGGACCGCGTAGCCGACGGCATCGCCGAGCAGGTCCTGGGCGCTCCTACCTGATGGCGCCGGTGCAGTCGGCGCAGGATTTGCCTGACGCTGCGGAAGCGATCTGGCGCGTGCCATGTGCTCCAGCATTTTGGCGCGCCGGTCCGACGGATGCTGGCGCGGACGGCTCAGCCATCGCGGAGCGACCGGCATGCTTGCGGATGCGCCGGACGAACCTTCGATCTCGGGATTGCGCTGCGCCATGGGCCTGAACCGGTTCCAACGGACGTTGGTCGGTGGAGGGCGGCGGGGAGGTTCACTGGGAAGTGGCGAAAATAGCAGCCCGGCCGCCGTGGCGGCTCGCGGCCGTCGTCGCTGGCGCTCCCTAGCGGAATCGAACCGCTCTCTCCACCGTGAAAGGGTGGCGTCCTAACCGATAGACGAAGGGAGCAAACGCAGGGCCCTGCCGTTGTTCCCGGCACGGCCGCTGGCCGGCCGAACACGGCCCGGCGGCTTGCAGCGGGCGAACGTATAGTGGCCTTTCCGCCTCCGGGCAAGCCGGTCGGGCCGGTCTTTTGGCCCCGGTGGACAGCGCCGATCCGGGGATTATCGGCGGGCGATTGCAACGGTTTTTTAGGGGGCGCCGGGTAGCGCTGGGCAGGGAGATCTCTCGCCGATGCCACCGCCGAAAAAGCGCGCAGCCCGCAAGCTGCTGTCGAAGCACGCCTGGATCACGCTCGACGGCGGCTTCGCCGCGCGGCATTGCCTGGTCCAGGACATCTCGGATTCCGGCGCCAAGATCACCCTGGACGAGGACGCCAGCCAGCTCCCGGGCGTGATCCGGCTCGCCTTCGCGCGGGATTCGCGCACCGGGCGGAGCTGCCAGGTGGTCTGGCGCCGCGGCAAATCGGCCGGCATCAAGTTCATCTGATCGCGGGTGCGTCCGCCCCGATGGCGCGCTGCGCCGGTCCGGGCTAGAACGCCGCCATGCGCACCAAGCTCTTGATCCTGATCTCGCTGCTCATCACGTCCGCCGCCGCGGCGGAGACACTGCGCCTGCCGCCTGCCGAGCGGCCCCAGGCGGGCGCGACGACCGCGCCGCTGAAGAGCACGGCCGGCAAGGCCCGAGCAGGCTCTTGCGCCTCCTATGGCCCGCGCTTCGTCATGGTCGAGGGCACCGGGACCTGCGTGAAGATCGAGGGCTCGAGCCGCATCGATACCACGGTCAGGCGCTAAAGGCCGATGTCGCCGGATCTCATCCGCCTCGATCTCATCGTTCCCGTCGTGATGTATTGCGCGCTGCTGTGGTGGGTCGGCCGCGGCCTGAGCTGGACGGCGCGGCTGGCGACCGCGGCGGTGACCCTGGTGCTGATCGTCTGCGTGCTGCTGGTCGAGCGCGGCTGGCGCTAGGCCCAAGAGACTAGGCCAAGAGCAAAAAGCGCGAAAACAACCCCATGCACAGTAGCCGTCAAGTGCGGAGGTGACGGCGAGGGCTTGCGCCGAAACGCGGATTCATCGTGTTCTCGCCGCAGCTTACGCCGCGCCGCCGGCTCACGACATCGGCGGTGCGACATGCTGTGCAAATCCGGGCCGTTTGCCGAGCTCGGCGAGCCAGCGCGTCAGGTGCGGCTGCGCCGGCCGGCTGATGCCCTCGACCCCGAGCCAGCGCCGCGCATAACAGCCGACCGCGATGTCGGCGAGCGTGAAGGCGTCGCCCTCCATGAACCGGCGCGAGGAGAGCAGGCGGTCGGCAATCGCCCAGACCTCAGCGGCGGTATCCGCATCTCGCTGCACCTGGATCATGTCGCGCTCGGCGGGCGCCGTGCGCACGATGCCCCAGAACACCGGGCGGTCGACCGGCTGCACCGTCGACAGCGTCCAGTCGAGCCAGCGGTCGATCGAGGCGCGCTGCTTCGGCGCTTCGGGATAGATCGGCGTGCCGCGTCCATGCGCGAGGCAGAGGTAGCGCATGATCGAATTGGATTCCCACAGCACGAAGTCGCCCTCGACCAGCGTCGGGATCCGCGCGTTGGGGTTCATCGCCAGATACTCGGCCTCGCGCGTCCGGCCGTAGCTCATGCCGGCGTCGATGCGCTCATAGGGCAGATCGAGCTCGGCCAGGCACCACAGCACCTTTTGCACGTTGACCGAATTGGCGCGGCCCCAGATCGTCAGCTTGGTGTCAGGCATGAAACGTCTCCCGCGGCGTTGTTGCTTGTCGCGGGTGATAGCGGAATTCGCCGTTTTGAGCGATGCGCGATTGCATCGCGCCTCTCATGCAAAAAGCTCCGCACGCGGCGGAGCTTTCATTGCATAGTTCAACCTGGCAAAGATCAAACCGTCGCTCAGCGGCCGAAGAACAGCCACAACAGAATGATCACCGGGATCGGCACGCCAAGCATCCACAACAACAGCCCTCTCGCCATCGTATCCTCCTCCAATTGCATCACTGGAGGGTGAACGCGGACCGCGAGCGCTTGTTCCCGCGTGCAAACCTACCAATGACCGGTGTTGGGCATCGACAGCCAGGGCTCCTGCGGCGGCTTCGGATCGCCCTTCTGCAACAGCTCGATCGAGTGCAGGTCCGGCGAGCGCACGAAGGCCATGTTGCCGTCGCGCGGGGGACGGTTGATGGTGACGCCGGCCTTCATCAGCTTCTCGCAAGTGGCGTAGATGTCGTCGACCTCATAGGCGAGATGGCCGAAGAAGCGATCCTCGCCGTAGGTCTCTTCGTCCCAATTCCAGGTCAGCTCGACCAGCGGCGCGCCGCGCGTCGGCGGCTGCTTCTTCAGCGCCTCGAGATCGTCCGCCGAGCACAGGAACACGAGCGTGAACCGCCCCTTGTCGTTCTCGATCCGCCGCACCTCCTTCAGCCCGAAAGCATCAATCCAGAACTTCAGCGCGACATCGAGATTGCGCACGCGCAGCATGGTGTGGAGGTATCGCATGGTTGTTGCTCCCTGGAACGGACGGAGGATTTTGTCTTGGGCCGGGACGGCGGGCTAAGGAGATAGCAGGAAACGGGGAGGAGGGGCAGGGGGAAGGTAGCCATGTAGACGGTTGCGAGTAGCGTCGCCAAGTTGCGGCAGCTCCAGTGCTGGATTGGTGGTAAAAGACCGCCATGCTTCCCAGCGCGAGGCTTCGCTAATGTATGTCGGCTACTTCGACGAAGTGAAAGCGGATAGAGAGCAAGGTAGAGACAATTATTTGGTCGCTGGCCTGATTATCCCGATGGACCAGATAGGCACGATCGAAGGGCAAATCACCGCGCTCGCTGAAGAGCTTTTCCAGTCACGAGAGCTGACGAAAGAAACCGAGTTTCACGCCGACTCAATTTACCGAGCAAAGGATAACTTTCGCGGCAAGAGCATGGCTGACCGCGCCAACATCATTGGCCGGTTGGCGAGGATAATCGGCGAAAACCAATACATCGCAAAAGTGTATGCTGCCATCGACAGCGCAAGAATCTACAACCCCGACCAGGCAGCGGAATTTGCTTTCGCTCATTTCGTTGAACGAGTGCAAATGTGCGTACTCGACCGGCCGTGCGTGCTTATCGGCGACCAGGACGACCTAGAAGCAAAGAACATGGTTCGCGATTTCGCTCAGTTTCGGGCACGCGGCACGCCCTGGGCCCACGGCATCGAAATCAAAACCGTTGTCGACACCGTTCACTTCTGTAAATCGCACCACCCTAGGCTTATTCAGCTTGCTGACGCCTTCGCTTGGCTCACCGTTCACAAATGGAATCTGCGAAAAGGCGAGATGAAGAAGCTGGTAGACGAAGCCATTAAGGACGTGAACTTGTTTCCCAACCGATACAAGTGTTGGCCGAACACTTAACCTCGCGGTGGTGCGGGCACAGGCTGCCAACGCGTGAGCCTCATCTTCTGCACAGGCGCTGTATTCGCTGATTTCCGTCAGGCATGCAGAGCATTGGCTCCCGCCATGCCAAAGGCTCCACGTTGGAGGCGCTAGCGGCCAGAGTTTCTTGTACCATCTGTCGGTGCCGTGCTGATGGGCAGCCCTGCGCTACGGCGACTTCGAGCTGGGCAGTTTATGGAAGTAGATGTTCGCTCGCGAATTGAAAGAGAGCGTGTTGGGTTTGGGTCTTGGACGATCGGGCTCAGCGATAGCTCAACCCAGTCTGCGCCCGACGATTATTTTGTAGATCGGCAAGCCGTTGTCCTTGAAGCCGCTGTGAGCGAAGAACCGCAGCGAGACTAGCCAGTGGTCAACGTCTTTGATGCGCACAGGCTCAATATCAATTCGATGCAAACTGCCGGGTGGCTCGGGCGGCGGCGGATTTTCTCGGGGAACGCCGACGTAATGGGGCACATATGGGTACTTGCCCAAAATGAGCCCCGGTAGGTCCATTGGGTCGAAGCCCGATAATCCAAGGTGGGCTACAGCCTGGCAATAAGCAATTCTGGCGATGCCTCGGGCGAAAGCCGTGTAATTGATCGTTCCCGTCGCCCGGACCTGTTCACGCTCCATCTCTGCTGTCTTCTGCATGCTTTCTGGTATCCACCAGTAGGCGTGAGCCTGCATGATTGGGAAGTCGGCAGTGGGCATTTCTCCAAGAAGGATGCTCGGCAGTTTCCAGATGGGCATGACGAGGAAGTAGGGGTGCTCGGTTGGCGCGAACTGCCTCACCTCGCGGGTGCCGTCCCGTTTGATGATCTCGGCCGGAAGCTGGGTCGGACGCTCCTTTGGTCGCCGTGACTTCATACGGGCGTGGGAGCGGTACTCATGGAAGATCTGGCGGGCCAGGTAGCCATCCAAATAGCTGGTGATCTTCTCGCAATCGCCGCAGCTCGCCGCCTCAATGACGGCCTTCCCGCCAAGGGAAAACGGGATGATGTGCTCCTCTTTTAAAGGTCCGGTTGCGCCGCAGTAAATGCAGCGACCATACCCGGCAAACTTATGCCCCTGAATATCGACCATAGTGCTGGAATCCGCTTGCAACCCCCGGATGTTTTGGAACTATAAGGCGGTTTTCGGGGGTATCTCAATGTCGAAGCTGGATTTCGAGAAGGCCAAGGGCGACATCGCCCAGATCGTTGAAATCGTTAAGACGGTCCCCGAGGCGCTACAGCAGCGATGTTTCGAGCTGCTGTTCGAGAAGGCGTTTTCGGAGGCTAAGCGGGCACCCGAGCCCGCAGCAAATGAAAGGCCAACCGAGCCTGCAGAGCCCGTGGCGGGGAAGAAGCTGCCGGGAAACATCAAAGCCATCCTGCGGCGGGGGGATGTAACCGAAGACGACTTGGGCAAGCTATTCATGCTCGAACACGACCCCCTACTGCCGGTCTACAAACTGCCCAAGGGAAACACTTCCAAGGCCCAGATGGCGAAAGTCATGATGGTGTTGTTGGAGAACGGCCTTCTGAACAACAGCCTCAGCGCCCCATATTCGGAGCTTCGCGAAGCTCTGAAAGACGAAGGGCTGCACGATGGCAACTTCAACAAGGTCCTGAAGCGCAATGCCGAACTGTTCAAGGGTGCCATCACCAAGGACGGCATCGACGAAATCGGTACTGTCGATTTGAGCGGCGCAGGGTTGGAGAAGTTGGCTGAGACCATCAAAGAGCTGGCCCAGTGAAGGATAAGCTGCTTTCGGCAACGCGCGATCACGCCAAAGCCGTTGCTGAAATCCAAAAAAGGGTTGGACGATATTCTGGAGCCCAAATTCAATCTGGGAGCCTGCTCGCCGATGTACAGACCCTCGCATCGGTCTGGTTCGATAGAGTCAAGGATGCACTAGAGGCCGGGAAGGTCGCGCCAGACCTGGTCGGGGAGGCGAATACCGTCTTCGACAAAATGCTGCGGCTTTCCAAGATGAAGCCAAGAAAGACGACACTGATCGCCGAGCTGACGGCCGCGGTCAATGTCTATAAAAAGCTGGTCCACGTGATCGAGACATCGTCATTCGCGTCGTCACAGGCCCTCAGCATAGCGCCCTTCATCGAGGGGCTGCAGGGCGACGAGACTGATTACTTGGACGAAGCCCAAAGGTGTCTAACCGTCGAGGGTTTGCGAGCCTGCGTAGTGCTAGGATGGTGCGCCACCGTCTCTCGCATCCATCGGAAGATTGAAGACCTCGGCTTCGATAAGTTCTCCCAAGCAACGCGGGAGATGGCCGGAAAGACGACAGGGCGCTTCAAACCCTTCAAAAAGCAATTCCAAATCGAGTCGAGGTCCGAACTGCAGACAGTGTTCGACACCGACCTGCTTTGGGTTCTCGAATATCTTGAGCTTATCGACAACAACCAGCATCAACGCTTGCGGCATTGTTTCGAGTTTCGCAACAACTCGGCACACCCGGGCCTGGCTCCAATCAAGGGTCCGAATCTCTACTCGTTTTACTCCGACATCAGCGAAATTATCCTGAAGAATCCCAAGTTCGCGCTGCCTTGAGCCCTTGCGAAACCCATGACTCTTGTCGCGTGGTAACGCCGCGCTATGATCGTGGGCCGTTGCAATTTCATTCCGGACGGAGGCTTATTCACCGTCGGAGAGCGGCGATCGAGAAGAGATGGGTTTCGCAAGAGCTCAACCCATCCTACGCACGGCATCACGTTCGAAGCAGCGCCGCCATCTCTTTCCAATGATAGATTCGCACCTTCTCCGTTTGATGCCGCGCGGCTTTGGCGATGGCGTGCGCGATGTCGTTCCCGGCGAGCCCGCGATAGCGGTCGGCCGGGCCGACGAGCAGCGGATTGAGCACGCCCCAGATCGCGATGATGAGGCGTTCACGCGGGCGGTCCTCGTCGCGCGCGCCGAGGATCATCGACGGGCGAAAAATGTGCGTGTGCTCGAAATGGAGCGCGAGAATGTCGCGCTCCACCTCGCCCTTGGTCCTGAGATAGAACACGCTGGAAGCGGGGTTGGCGCCGACGGCCGTGACCAGAAACACCGACCGCGCGCCGTTCGCCCTCGCGATCTCGGCCGCCAACACCGGATAGTCATGATCGATCTTGTAGTACTCGGCCTCGTCAGGCGTGTGCTTTCGTGTCGTCCCCAGCGCGATGAAGACCTCGTCCGCAACCAATTGCGGCTTGAGGGTGGGCAGGGAAGCGAGATCGCCGATCAGTACCGTGAGCTTCGGATGGCTCAGGGCCAGCGGCTTGCGGGCTACCGCGACAACCCGCGAATAGTCGGGGCTGTCCAGGAGGTCGCGCAGCAAATGCGAGCCGATGAAGCCGGTTGCGCCGAAGACAAGTGCGGTCTTCATTCAAGACACCGTTGTGCGTTGATTACCTGATTGTTTAGTGAAAGTCGGGGGAGTGAGGCACGAGGGTTGCCGTCGAAGAACGTGCGTGAGCTCGCAGGATGAGTAGAGCACTTGCGAGACCATCATGCTTCTTCACGCAACAAGGCCATCGATGGGTTTCGCTTCGCTCTCCCCATCCTACGAGCTTGGCTTGGTAGCAGTAAAGCCACGCAGAACGCCTAGGCCGAGCCGAAGTGCTCTAATCGTCAGTCATATCAGAACGCGAACCACGCCAGCACCGCGATGACCGGGAGAATTGCCACGCCGAAAAGCACCAGGGGTGCGGGTTCGTTGCCCGTGCGGTCGCTCATGAAGGCCTCCTCAAGGACAGCCCCGCGGCGGCGGCGCCACGGGGCTGTCAGTGCCGACACGCAGGGGGGGGATGCCGGCACTGCTTGATCGGTGAATTCCGATTGGCCGGACTTGTTCCTAAGCGCGCTGCGCCGAGATCCGAAGGGCGCTCTGATGCGTAAGGCCGCGCATCACTCTGGCTCGGCTTCGTCGTCACCGTTATCCAGCTGCGCCGATATTCCTGCGCAGCTTTCAACAGAGCTTCTCGGATTTCGCCGTCTGCCGTCTGGGCGGCGAGAGCTTCCGCGCGGTCGGCCTGCTGCTTGAGGGAGTCCCTGGTCATAGCTGGCCAACTCGGCCGGCAGCTCACCAGTTCCTCACGCCGCCTTCTCGACACCCTTCGCGATGATCTCGACTTCGAAACAGCCCATCTCGCGGAGCTCGGCGGCCTTCTTCTCGGCTGCTTCCCTGGTGTCGCGTTTCAAGATGATCTGGCCCGCTCCGTCGCGGGCGCAAACGAAATAAGGCATTTTCGATTCCCAATTTCGTTTGCATACACACGGCACCGCATTCCCGCAATTCCCGCGCCTATTCCTCCAGCCCGGCCTTTTGCCGCATCTTGTCGATCAGCTCAGAGGCCTCGGCCTTGGTCAGCTCCTCCTCGGGCGGGCTCTCGTGCGCCTGCTCGGCGAGGGTCTTGAGGTAGGATTCCTGGGCTCCGGTCATCGGGTCATCTCCGGAAACCCAGTCCTTCGGTTCCTTCCGGGTGTTATCGGCCATCGCGCATCTCCTTTTCCGTCTCCGTACAACGTCGGACTCGACTCTGCGTTCCTCTTTTGTTCTTATGGGCCAGCTCCAAAATTCGCGAGGCGGAACAATGCCGGACCTGGACTATGTCAGGCGGGAGATCGAACGGATGCGTATCCAGATGGGAAGGCACAGGAGGGAGATCCTCCAGCTGCAGCGGGCCGGCATCGGCACGGCCTCGGCCGAAGCGCTGCTGTCGCGGATGGAGGCGAAGGTCGAGAGTCTTTGCGCGCAGCGCGATGCGCTGAAGGCGGCGGAGCCGCGCGCGGCCAAGGGCAGGGTGCTCGGCGGGAGGACGTGGTGAGCAGGCGATGGTTCGACGACGAGCGAGAGCTGTCGCCTTTCCTGGCCGCGCTCGAGGACGTACGCCGACGGGCGACACGGGAAGGGTGGTGCTACGCCCACGTCCAGGCCATCATCGTGGCGATCGACCAGTACGCGGAAGCCGCGACCGGCAACCGCGAGTATTTCCTCAACAAGCCGGTCTCGATTGGTGAGAGCCGGAAGGCCGGGGACGTGCCGTAAGGAGATCGTGGACAGCGGCGAAATTTAGCCCGCCGGCGCCGAACCCCGGTTCCGCCGGCGCGACCAATTCTTATGCTGCAAGCCCTGCTCAGCGCGATCGTGGAAATTCTCCTGTCGGCCGCATGGAGTGCAGTCATCAGGTTCTTCGGCCTGGAAAATGCCGTCGAGATCGCGACGGCTGTCCTCGGCCTCGCCTGTATCGTGATCGGCTCTGCGGTGCTGCTGCTGGGGCACGGATGAGGAGAGCTTCGTGAAGACGATCACGCTGCTTGCGGTGGCGGCCATGTTGCTGCTGGAGGCGTTCGGCCCGAGGTCGAGCGTCGGCGGCTCGATGAGCTTCATGCTGGTCTTTGTCGTCGTGACGCTGGCGGTCGCGATCTACGAGGCGTGGTCGAACGAGCGCGGCGTGATGGGATGGATCGTCAATCTCGTCGCATCAATCGTGGGCGGCCTGACGGCGGTTGCCCTGATCGGAATGGGCATGGAGGCCGTGTTGCCCTACCTTCGCCTCGAAGGCTCGTTCGCCTCGTGGCAACATCCGCTGAAGTACGTCCTCGTTGCGATCATCGCGATCTTGATGGTGCTGGGAACGTGGCTCCCCCTCCGGGTCTTGAATCGGCTCCGCTGATAACACCCTCAGACGCCCCCTGGGACGACAGCCGAGGCAGCCATCCCCGACGCCTGCAGCTAGGCCGCGATCCGTTGTTCGACCGGAGCCGTCAGCAGCTTGAGCGCTTGCGCATGTTGCAGGTCGGGGACCGCGATCGCCGTGTGGCTGTAGGCCGCGTGGCTCCCTGACCTTGCGATCCCATTGAGGATCTCGCTGCCCTTGATGACATGGAGGCCCATGCCCTCGTCGGCGGGGAAGATTGCCAGGACCACGTCATAGGCCGCGATGACGGCCTTGAGCGCTTCGGCCTTGTCCTCGGCGAGCTCGACAAAGACACGAACATCGGCCGCGAGTTCACGCAGCTCGTCAAAATCAAGCACTGTGGGATACTCCAACGCAACGAGACTGAATGGAGCTTGGCCGCGTTAGGTTACTGAAGCGTCAACAACACGCGCCCGGCCACAAGTTTCACGACGAGGTGACGTCAGGCTCCAAAGCGCGACGCGACGAGACATGAATCGCCGTTGCGCTTCGGGTTGTCGTTCAAGCATGATCGTTCCGGAACGCCGCTGCGCAATTTTTCGGATCATGCGTCAGCGCTTGGCGTCCACCTTGCGCAAGCGGGCCTCCGCGGCCTCGTCCACGAGGCTCAAGGCGAGGCCGTCATAGCTCAGCTTGAGCCCGCGGCCGACGATCCAGGTCCATCCGTCGCGGTCCTTGATGGCTTGCGCGTTGAACTGGTCGGAGATGGATTTCACCGCAGCATCCTGCGGCCCCGGATTGTTCACCGTCGCACTGACGCGCCAGATCGGGCGGCTGGGATCAGCCTCGTCGCTGTCAACCGTGACCTTGGCGCCGTTGATATCGCATTCAAGGGTAGAGGAGTTGCGACCCTGACGGCAGAGATAATGGCGTCGACTGACGAGCTTGCTGGTCTCCTCGGATGTCATTCCGGGCGAGAAGCCGAAGATGTCGGACTTCTTCACGACGGCGAGGGACGCAGGTTTCAGGAAGCTCGGCTGGAGCGCCACGAGGGCGGCGACGGCCACGACGATCAAACCTGCGATGACGATAGCGACCTTCATGAGCACCCCGCGGCAAACCCTCAAGCCATTATAGCAGCCGGAGACGTTCTGCCAGGCGCGCAAAGCGAAAACCCCGCCTGGGGGAAGCGGGGCTCTCTGGTGGGGTGAAGCTTGGGGACTTCAATGATGAGACGCGCCAGGGACAAAATGGTTCAAAAGGAATGTGGCAGGCCTGCGCCAGCTTGCACAGGAAGTCGGGAACCCCGCAGAGCCGCAGCTTGCGTTTTCAGCCTCGATGGGTTCTAAGCCCGTCACTTCATGACCTCAGGCATGAAATCAGCCAGCGCGCCCCCCGCGCTTCAGGCCGCGTCCACAGCAAAAATTGCTCGCGCGCACAAAAGGAATTCAGAGATGGCGAAGATGACGAAAACCCAATTGATTGATGCGATTGCCGAGGGCACGCAGCTCTCGAAGAACGATGTGAAGTCGGTGATCGAATACATGGCCACCGTCGGCTACAAGGAGCTCAACGAGTCCGGTGAGTTCGTCATTCCCGGCTTCGTGAAGATGTCGGTCGTCAACAAGCCGGCGACCGAAGCCCGCATGGGCGTCAATCCCTTCACCAAGGAGCCGATGCAGTTTGCGGCCAAGCCCGCGAGCAAGTCGGTCAAGGCCTCGCCGCTGAAGGTAGCCAAGGACGCCGTCTAGGACGCTGGCGCCATCGTTGCAGCGCGCTCTTCGCAAGACGGCGCAGCGATCGAGGGCTGAAGACAAAAGTGGTGCTCGGCGTCCGCGATGCCGAACATCGCCGCGACGATCAGGACAAACAAGAAAACCCCGCGCTTTCGCACGGGGCTCTTCCGACTGACGACGTTGGGATTTCAGCGCCTGGCCGTCAGCCGTAGCTCAAACTTAAAGTTGAAAATCCAAAAAGCAACAGCGCCGCGGGTGACGGAATATGTTCGTTCACCGCGGCGCTGCCATATAACTGGGCGCTGAAATCCCCAGCTTTCATGGGTCCGCGCTGCGCCGAAAAGGTTCAAAGCGACGTGCCGGGAAAATCGCGCCAGGGGCTGGACTTTTTGTTCCCTCTTTGTTCTAATGCGCCTCCTCTAGATCGACCGCAAGGAGGTGACTCATGACCGTCGAAAAGCAGCGCGAAGTGATCAGGCTCTGGAACGAGCTCAGGAGGCTCGAGGGTCCGGCCGCAGAAGAGCTCCGCATTCAGATCCTGGAATGCTTCTCGGAGAAGAGTAAAGCGAAGCGGGCGGCCTGATCTGCGCGCAGAAGCCGCCTGCGGGAACGACGTGCAGGAACGAAGCTGTGCCGTCAGCGTTCGGCCTGCATGACATGTCCGCGATGCGCCCAGCCGATGACGGCGGTCTCCGCCAACAGCTTTCGATGTGAGCCATGCCGCGAGATCGTCATCGTGTTTGCGGCCGTCTCGAAATTCTTGCCGCCGAAGATCGTGCCGGGGAGTCTTGCGGCAGACGACGTTGCGGCGCGCGCTTTCATTTGATCGTTAGGAATCGCGTTGCGCTGTTTTTCCGATTCCGATTCGTTCTTTGAGAACGAAAAGGAGTCGAAGCTGGAACGAAGCCGGTCGGCAAGCAGCGCTGTCGTAACTCTGCTTCGCATGAGGGGAACGCAACGCGTCGCGATCGCACCGCAAATTCCTAACGATCCTTTGCGTGGAAGCCGATAACCCTATTCGGTTAGGTTAAAAGCCCAATTGCGTTGCGCTTGTCGCCGCATCGGGTAGGTGTCTGGCAAAGACAAGCAAGAAACGCCTTTGCAGCAAGCAATTTTGTCATGACACCTTTTTCACAGCCTTCCTTTTACCAGGGCGACCGCCACACCTACCGGCGCGTCGCCATCGTCGGCACGCTGTTTTGTCTCGCATTCGTGGTGGTCAGCTTTTCGCTGCGGCCGCAGGTCGAGGACACGCGCGTTGCGGTCAAGGCCGACCGGCTGGTGCGTACGGCGGGCCAGCCGGCGCATGCCAATTGAGGCGGCGCGCGCCAGAAAGAGTGGCGCACCCGATTAGCGCTCGTCGCTGTAGCTGCAATCGTCGGCCGGCGCGTGCGGACATGCGCTGCTGCGCGAGGCGAGCGCCAGGAACCCGGCATAGCCGGACAGGTTGAGCACCACTTCGAGCCATGCGGGCATGTCGGCCTCTTCCGTTCTGCGTGAAGAGAGTTCAACGTCCGCGCGCAATACCCGTTCCCTGCTCCTGCCGAATAGTAGCTCAAACCGGAGAGGAAGGGTCGAGGCGGCGGCCGAGGGTCGCAACGGATTCGCTCGACGGCTGCTCTTTCAGGAACTCGGCGATGGCCCGCGCCAGCTCGCGGTCACTCATCGGCGTCGGCGGCGGATGCAGCGCGCCGTTACCGAAGTTGCGCACGATCTCGTCGTAATGCCGATCGTCGGATCTGGGAACCAATTTACGGATACGGGCCAGCAAAGCGGATAGGGGCAAGTCTTCCTCCTCGGTCGTCCGCCCCGCTGGCAGCCATTGGCGTGTGCTGCCATCTGATCCCGTTAAACTGAAAAACCCCGCCGGCATCGGGAGATGCCGACGGGGTCTTCGTGCTGTCGCCTCAACCGGATGGCGGAGGCTCACGCACTTGGAGAGGCAATGCGCGCCCGGCGGTTTCGTTCCGGCGGCCTCTGCTTTTTGTTTGCAGCTGTGGTTCCACACCTGCGCGCAACTATCGCAGGCGCGGGTCGTTAATCCCGGCAAGACGCGAAGGAGGAGAGCATGAAGAAGACATTGGCAGTTCTGGCCACCGTCGCAGCCGTCGGCGTGACCGCAATTGCAGCCCCTGCGCCGGCCGAGGCACGCGGGCGCGGCATCGGCCCGGGCCTCGCATTTGGCCTCGCCGCCGGCGCGATCACCGCGGGCGCAGTCGCAGCATCCCCGTACGGCTATTACGGCCCGCGCTACGGCTATTATGACCGCCCCGCCTATTATTACGGGCCTAGCCCCTACGGCTATTACGGCGGCGGACCGTACCACCGGCACCATCACCACTGGCGCCATTGGTAGCACCCGACAAACGAAAAGCCCGGAGCGATGCTCCGGGCTTTTTTCATGCGCAATGATCAGAGGCGCGTTACGGCCAAAGCGAGGGCCGTTCGACTTTGCGGGCATTCTCCAGCGTCGACACGAAATACTCCTCGCGCTCGCGCTTGAATTTTTCCTGCGTGGCACGGAAGGCGGCGACACGGGCGGCGATCTCGTCGCGCTCACGGGCTTTGCGTTCTTCGTCTTCGGTCATGGCCATCCCCTCGGTTTACTATTGAACTCAAGCACTGCCGCCGCACCAGCTTGAGTCGCATTCACACATCCATTGATGCTCCCGAATGGGGCGTCAATGGGGAGGCGGCATTGCAGGATTGTGATATGCGAAGGCCGGAAAAAATTGCCGAGTGCATCGCGTTGGCGCTTGATAAGAGCGTCAATGATCTTGCCGCTTGCGCAGTGAGCTGCCAGGGCAAAAACGAATCGGGGGGCCGCGATTGATTGCATCGGATCTTCAAAGCGGCGTCGAACGGCTGGGCGACATGATCGCCGAGGCAAAGGTGATCGTGCCGTTCACCGGCGCCGGCATCTCGACCGAATGCGGCATTCCTGATTTTCGCTCGCCGGGCGGAATTTGGACGCGCTACCGTCCGATCGAGTTCGGCGAATTCGTCGCAAGCCAGTCGGCTCGCGACGAATCCTGGCGGCGCCGTTTCGCGATGGAGGAGGTGTTCGCGGCGGCGAAGCCCGGCCGTGGCCATCGCGCGCTGGCCTCGCTCTATCGCGCCGGCAAGGTTCCCGCCGTCATCACCCAGAACATCGACAATCTGCACCAGGCCTCAGGCTTCGCCGGCGAGCACGTGATTGAACTTCACGGCAACACCACTTATGCGCGTTGCATCGGATGCGGACAGGCTTATCCGCTCGACTGGGTGAAGCGCCGCTTCGACGAGGCCGGCGCCGCGCCCAACTGCACCGCCTGCGACGAGCCGGTGAAGACAGCCACGATCTCTTTCGGCCAGATGATGCCCGAGGACGAAATGCAGCGCGCGACCGCGCTGTCGCAAGCCTGCGACCTCTTCATCGCGATCGGTTCCTCGCTCGTGGTCTGGCCGGCGGCAGGCTTTCCGATGATGGCGAGGAACGCCGGTGCCCGTCTGGTGATCATCAATCGCGAGCCGACCGAGCAGGACGACATCGCCGACCTCGTCATCCGTCACGACATCGGCGAAGCGCTCGGGCCCTTTGTCGGCAATTGAGGCATCAATTTGATTCGCGGCTGTGCAAGCTGTTCATAGGTTCCGGCGAATCTCTTTTTTGTCTATGCCTCGCAACCGGGAGTGTTATCTTTTGAGTCGAAAGATTCGCGTCGCGTCCAATTGAGAACATTCTCTTAAGACGCGTGATTCGAGCGCCGCCGGTGTGGCGGGTTGCATGGCAGCGTGGGGTCCGGGGTTATGGGGTCGTCGGACGGATTTGAGTCCAAGAAGCTCGGGGTTCCCGGGCAGGGAGCATCGTCCGGGCGGGTCACGCCGGGCGATCATGGCGGTGCCGGCCGCGACAGCGGCCTCAATCCCTTCAGCGGGTTGGGCGAGGCCAGCGCCAACCTCGTCGAGGTCCACGGCGTCATCAAATGGTTCGACGCCTCCAAGGGCTACGGCTTCATCGTTCCCGACAATGGCTGGCCGGACGTGCTCCTGCACGTTACCGTGCTTAGGCGCGACGGTTTCCAGACCGCCTATGAGGGCGCCCGCATCGTCGTCGAGTGCATTCAGCGCGCCAAGGGTTACCAGGCGTTCCGCGTCGTCTCGATGGACGAATCGACCGCGATCCATCCGGCGCAGATGCTGCCGCCGCGCACCCATGTCACGGTCACCCCGACCAGCGGGCTGGAACGGGCCCAGGTCAAATGGTTCAACCGGCTGCGCGGCTTCGGCTTCCTGACCTGCGGCGAGGGTACGCCCGACATCTTCGTGCACATGGAGACACTGCGCCGCTTCGGCATGACCGAGCTCCGGCCCGGCCAGTATGTCCTGGTCCGCTTCGGGCCCGGCTCCAAGGGCATGATGGCGGCCGAGATCCATCCCGAGACCGGATCGCCGGGATTGCAGTCGCACTGAGCACGGTAAGACGTGCCGACCGGATCCGATCGAGCCTTCAGGTCCCGCAATCGTGAGCAGAGGCGCGCCGGCAGGCCGGCGCGCCTCTGGCTTTTCCGGCGACCGCCGCTTAAGGACTGACTCCAGTCCCACGCCTCGAGTGTCCCCCATGAATCCTGATCGAAAGGCCGTCTGGTCCGCTCTGAAGGGCTGGCTTGCCGCCATCCTCGTCGCCGCCGGCTGTGTCGTCGCCAGCGCGCCCGCCGGCGCCGCCAGCTTCCAGCCGCTGGAGATCGTCACCAGGAACGGCGTGCAGGTCTTCTCGGTGGAGATGGCAACGACCGCGGAAGAGAAAGAGACCGGCCTGATGTACCGCAAGGAGCTGGCGGACGGCAAAGGCATGCTGTTCGACTTCAATCCCGAGCAGGAGATCTCGATGTGGATGAAGAACACCTATGTCTCGCTCGACATGATCTTCATCAGCGCCAACGGGCGCATCCTGCGCATCGCCGAGAACACCGAGCCGCTGTCGACCAAGATCATCTCGTCCCGGGGGCCGGCCCGGGCCGTGCTGGAGGTGGTGGCCGGAACGGTGCAGAAATACGGCATCCGCGTCGGCGACCGCGTCGGTCACCCGCTGTTCGGCAGCAAATAGGGCGGGCAGGCGAGGGGCATTGGCGGCTTGCTGGCGCGAGTTTGTAAGCTTGCTGGCGCCTTTGGAAGCGTGTATCGACGGGGCTTAGCCGGACATTCGGGGTATAGCGCAGCCTGGTAGCGCGGCAGTTTTGGGTACTGCAGGTCGTTGGTTCGAATCCAGCTGCCCCGACCAGTCCCGAGGTTGAATCCCTTTCATTTCCTCGCGATTTTGGCTCCGCCTCAGGCGGCACCGCGCAAGGCGGGCTGCAAGCCAATGGCGAGGCGGCATCAGGCGCGGCGTCGAGCGAAGCCGGTCAGAATGACCAAGACGTCATCGAACCTTGCTGGCGTCGCCATAGACATATCGGTGTTGGGGATTTCAGCGCCCAACGTCTAAACGCAACGCCGCCAAGCGATGATATTCCGCTTGCGCGGCGTTGCGCTTTTCAGACGGCTTGTCAGATCCGGCCGGTCAGCCCGCGGCGTACCAGCCGGCGGGAAACGGCACCAAGGGCCAGATCGTCTGGTTGTCGTTGGCGGCTTTCGGTGGTTCCGGGGTAGCCGTCTCCGCGGCCGGCGCAGACCACGCCCAGCGCAGCACGACGCGCAAGCATGCATATTCCAAATTCATCGTGGTCGTCCCCGCCCGTCAATGATCTTCAAACATCCAACCCGTTACAAAGTTCGACGTCAGTTCAAAAATGCACCTGCGCGTAAGCCTGCGCTCGTTCTCAAATCACGTGCAATTCTAGAAGAGCCGGCTGCAGCATTCAACCGACCGCGCAGCTTCATCCCAAGAAGTAAGGTTGATCGGTTAGGTTAAAGCCGAGCGATTGTTGCGGCCGTTGTTCGGGCTGCTATCAGATCGAGCCCGGCTCGCGATGTGCTGCCCTCCATTCGTGCGATACCGATCACGGCTCGTCGCGGCACGCATCAGGTGAGTTCTGCGTCAGCGAGTTCTGCCCATGTCCTTCGATCGCAACCTCGAGACCGCCGGTCCGCAGTCGGGCTGGAACGAGATCTGGCACCTGTGGACCGTGATCGTGCCCCGCCGTTCGATCAATGGCCAGCTCGTGTACGGCAAGGTCTGGCGCCGCCATGACGGCCGCGATTGGATCTACAAGAAATTCACCGAGTTCGACAGCGAGGAAGCGGCCTGAAGCGCGATGAGCGGGATTGACCGCTCATCACGCCCAGGATTCGTGCTGAGGCCGAGTGGCGTAAGCTAGCCTATCCCTTTGCCTGTACGCGCGGCAGCGGCAGTTTGAAGTGACGTTTCGCATAGGCGACGATTTCGGCGTCCGAGGGATGATCGGCCGCTTCCACCGCCGCAATCCGCTTGGCGAGATCGGGAGCGTTCGTGCGGATGTAGCTTGCGAGCTCTGTCTTGGCGCTGGCCGGACCGATGATGAGGATCTCGCCGGCATCGGCAATGGCCTTGCTCACTTCGGTGTAGAACGCCTTGTCAGGGGAGGCATGGCCGCTGCCGACCACGTTGGCCTTGTGATGAAGGT
The DNA here is from genome assembly GCF_024585125.1 of Bradyrhizobium sp. WBOS08. Taxonomy (NCBI): domain Bacteria; kingdom Pseudomonadati; phylum Pseudomonadota; class Alphaproteobacteria; order Hyphomicrobiales; family Nitrobacteraceae; genus Bradyrhizobium; species Bradyrhizobium sp. WBOS08. The sequence continues at coordinate 5,849,393 of NZ_CP028988.1, forward strand.
GACGCGTCGCCAGGTGCGGATGCAGCGTGATTTCGTCGGAGCCGCTCAGGCCGAGATGGAAAATCCTGGCTTGCGAATGGTCGATCCATACCACGGCGTGAAAATGAGAGGGCATGTGCGTTTGGCCTTGTCCGAGGGAAGGCCGCCGACATTGGAGCGGCGGCGCGTGTCGTGACGACATTATGCCGGCCGGCGCAGCCCCCGGTTGACCCAGGTCAATCGATCGGCTCAAGCCGCCAGGGCGACCGCGCGCTCCGCGAACAGCGCGCCCCGAACGGCGGGGCGTCCCAGGCTCGGGCGCCTATGCCGCGCTTGCAGCCGGCTTGGGCGGCGGCTTCAGCGGCTTGTCCTGCTTCTTCGACCACGAGATGTAATAGGCCACCGTCGTCATGATCGCGATGCCGGCGACGCTGACGAAGATCTGCGCGAGCAGCGAGCCCGAGCTCATCGACAGCTCGAAATGGCCGACGAACGACAGGAACACGCCGACGCAGAACACGGCGAGCGATTGCTGGCCGCAGACGATCAGCGGATCGAACACCTTCCATTCGAGCCCCGGCCATTCCTTCGGCACGAAGCGGATCACCAGGATCACGATCACGACGAAGTGGATGAAACGGTAGGGCGCGAGGTTGGTCTTGTCGTTCGGGTTGAAGGCCGAGAACAGCCATTCCGGGAACATGCCGCCGAACGTGGGGAAGCGGCCCGCCATGGTCATGACCAGGGCGAACACGAGATAGCCGAGACAGAGATAGAGCGTGATCGGCGCGTTGATCAGCGTCATCGAGCGCCGCGCGCCGCCCAGCGCACACCAGGCGCCGAACACGAACAGCACCTGCCAGGCGTACGGGTTGAAGTACCACTGGCCGGCCGGATAGGCGTTCAGATTCCAGCCGAAGTGGCGCGCCGTCAGCCACAGCACGATCGCCAGCACCATCGTCAGATCGGGCTTGCGCAGCATGAACCACAGCACCGGCGGAAACAGGCCCATCAGCACGATGTAGAGCGGCAGCACGTCCAGATTGAGCGGCTTGAAGCGGAGGAAGAGGCCCTGGCGCAGCGTCTCGGTGGCGTTGTCGACGAGACCGGCGACGTTGAACTCGTTGATCATCTCGCTATCGCCGAAGCGCAGCGCCAGATAGCTGATCGAGGCGATATAGATCACGAACAGGATGATGTGGGCGACGTAGAGCTGCCAGACCCGCTTGGTCAGCCGGGTGGCCCCGACGATGAAGCCGCGCTCCAGCATCATCCGCGCATAGACGAAGGAGGCCGTATAGCCGGAGATGAAGACGAACAGGTCGGCGGCGTCGGAAAAGCCGTAATTGCGCGTCGTGATCCAGTTCACGACGTTGTCGGGGATGTGGTCGAGGAAGATCGCCCAGTTCGCGACGCCGCGAAACAGGTCGAGCCGGAGATCACGGCCCTTGTCGGGGAGGGTGGCGTTGACGTTCAGGAAGGCCATGCGAGGGCAGCTCTCGAAGGGGGCGGGCAGGCTGAGATCGGGGAGACAGTGCCGCCGGGCGGGATCCCGGCGCGGCAGGCGGGTACGCAATTGTCACGGTGCAGCATAATGACTATACCGGTCGCAGGGGCCACGGGGGCCGGAATCACCAAGCAGTTCCCAACCGGTTTTCTCTATACTATCCCTGAGGTTTGCACCAACTGCCACCCTGACGCATCGAAATCGAACGAAAGACGAAAAACGAGGCCCGGACCACCCATGACCGCACGCATTTTCAAGCCCGCCAAGAACGCGATGCAATCCGGCCGGTCCAAGACCAAGGAATGGCAGCTCGACTATGAGCCGGAGCAGCCGCGCGCGGTCGAGCCGCTGATGGGCTGGACCTCGTCGGGCGACATGAAGCAGCAGATCACGCTCCGCTTCCACAGCAAGGAGGAGGCTGTCGCCTATTGCGAGCGCAAGGGCATCGCCTACCAGGTCATCGAGCCGAAGGAATCGGTGCGGCGCCCGGTTGCCTATGCCGACAATTTCTCGTTCCGCCGCGGCGAGCCCTGGACGCATTGAGAGGCCATTCCTTTCGAAGTCACGTCATGCCCGGGCTTGTCCCGGGCATTTGCGTTGAGGGAGCCCGGCCGGGACCGGAGAGGTCCGGCCCTCTTGGCACCAAATCCGCCCCATGCTTCGCTGCCCCGTGTGACACGACCATAACGAGGGCAGGGGATGGCCGGGCGTGACCAGCTCGACAGCGTCGATCTGAAGATCTTATCCGAGCTGCAGCAGGACGGGCGCGTGCGCAACAACGAGCTGGCGCTACGCGTCGGGGTATCCGCGCCGAACTGCCTGCGGCGGCTGAAGTCGCTGTTCAGCCGCGGCGTGATCCGGGCGGTGCGCGCCGTGCTCGACGAGCGGCGGCTCGGCTATGAGGTGGTCTCGTTCGTCTCGATCCAGCTCGGCAGCCAGGCGCAGCCGGTGCTGGAGGCGTTCGAGAGCTCGATCGCCGCGATCCCGCGCATCCAGCAGTGCTGGCGGATTTCCGGCGACACGGACTATCTCCTGAAATGCGTGGCGCCGAGCGTCGAGAGCATGCGCCAGCAGCTATTGCATTTCGCGGCCATGCCCGACGTGAAGAATGTCCGCAGCTTCCCTGTGCTGGGCGTTGCCAAGGACGTGCCGCTGCCGCTGCAGGACGTCGCGGCGTCCTCCTAGCGATACCGTCCTCGAAACTCGCGGGGGCTCGCACCGGTCCAGGTGCGGAAAGCGCGGGAGAAGCTCTTCTCGTTGCGGAATCCGGCGATCTCCGCGATCCGCTTGATCGGCGTGCGGCCCCGCATCAGTTCCTGTTTTGCCAGCTCGAATTTTGCCTCTTCTTTGAGGTCGCGCAGCGAGGTGGCCTCCTCGCGCAGGCGGCGATGCATGGTGCGAGTGGAGAGCGCAAGCTCACTCGCGACATCCTCGGCGCCGAGGCTGCGCCCGCGCGCATTGCGCAGCACGCGGCGGACTCGCTCGACCAGCAGCCGGTCGCGCCGATAGGGCAGCACGGTCAGCCTGAGCGCGCCCTTGAGCATGTTGTCGAGATCGACGGCGCTGCGCGTCAGCGGCAGCGACAGATAATGCTTATCGAAGACGATTGCCGCGCGATCGGCATCGAAGCGGATGTTCCGGCAAAAGATGGTCGGATAGACCGAGACATGGCCGGGCTCGGCGTGCGGGAATTCGGCCGCGCGCAGCGCAATCCTGGAATCGACGGCCCAGCAGGAGAAGCCGAGCACGTAGCGGAGCAGCGTGACCAGGCAGAATTCGCGCAAATCGCCGAGATCGCGCAGCTCCCGGATCGAGACCTCCGCGGTCTCCTCGCCGACCTCGAGTTCGAGCAGCACGTCCTCGGTGAGAAGGCGGTGATGCCGGCACCAGCGCTTGAGCGCGAGCTCCAACGTCGGCGCCGTGATCGAGGCGCGGCACAGCATGCCGTAGGTGCCGAAGGGCAGGCGCCGCGAGAACCAGCCGAGCGCCTCGTCGTCGAGCTCGCGCATGGCATGGCCCGCCAGGGCCTCGAACTGGATGGCCGTGATCCGCCCGTCCGGAGAATTGACAAGGTCTGGCGCTATCTGAGCCCGCTGCAACGCTTCGGCCGGGTCCAGTCGGTAGCGCGCATAGGCGGCAACCACGCCGCGGACGAAGGCGGCCGGAGTGACGGCGCGGCGCGGGACCGCAGTTGCGGCTTGGAAGGGCATGAGGAAAATCCTCGCCAAGTTTGGCGGAAAATGCAACCTTTTCGACCGCAAGAGGGCCCTGACCTCGCTAGGTTCGGTGCCCAAAACACGGAGGAATCGCCTTGAACATTCCGAGCATCGATTTCGACCTGGGCGAAGACATCACGATGCTGCGCGACACGTTGCGCGCCTTCGTGGAGGCGGAGATCACCCCCCGCGCCGCCGAGATCGAGAAGGCCAACCTGTTTCCGGCGGACCTGTGGAAGCGCTTTGGCGACCTCGGCCTGCTCGGCATGACCGCGCCGGAGCAATATGGCGGCTCCAATATGGGCTATCTCGCCCACGTCGTCGCCATGGAAGAGATTTCGCGCGGCTCGGCTGCGGTCGGGCTGTCCTATGGCGCCCATTCCAACCTCTGCGTCAACCAGATCCGCCGCAACGGCAACGACGCGCAGCGCCAGCGCTATCTGCCGAAGCTGATCTCCGGCGAATATGTCGGCGCGCTCGCAATGTCCGAGCCGGGCGCCGGCTCCGACGTGGTCTCGATGAAGCTGCGCGCCGACAAGCGTGGCGACCGCTACGTGCTCAACGGCTCCAAGATGTGGATCACCAATGGCGGCGATGCCGACGTGCTGGTGGTCTATGCCAAGACCGATCCGGAGGCCGGTCCGCGCGGCATGACCGCCTTCCTCATCGAGAAGGGCTTCAAGGGCTTCAGCCACGGTCAGCATCTCGACAAGCTCGGCATGCGCGGCTCCAACACCTATCCCTTGTTCTTCGACGAGTGCGAGGTGCCGGAGGAGAACGTGATGGGCAAGGTCGGCGAGGGCGTCAAGGTGCTGATGTCCGGCCTCGACTACGAGCGCGCGGTGCTGTCGGGCGGCCCGCTCGGCATCATGGCCGCCTGCATGGATGCGGTGGTGCCCTACATGCACGAGCGCAAGCAGTTCGGTCAGCCGATCGGCGATTTCCAGCTGATGCAGGGCAAGCTCGCCGATATGTATTCAACCTGGCAGGCCACCCGCGCCTATGTCTATGCCGTGGGCAAGGCTTGCGACCGTGCCGACCACGCGCGCACCTTGCGCAAGGACGCGGCGGCGGCGATCCTCTATTCCGCCGAGAAGGCGACGTGGATGGCCGGCGAGGCGATCCAGGCGCTTGGCGGCGTTGGCTATACCAGCGAATTCCCCGTCGGGCGCCTCTGGCGCGACGCGAAACTCTACGAGATCGGCGCGGGGACGTCCGAAGTCCGCCGCATGCTGATCGGCCGCGAGCTGATGGCCGAGACGGCTTAAGTCTTTCACCCCATTGGAATCAAAATGCCGCTTCATTCCAGCATCGATCCGTCGTCGTCAGATTTCGCGCGCAATGCCGAGGCGATGCGCACCCTCGTCGCCGACTTGCGCGAAAAGCTCAGCCAGGTCGCCGGCGGCGGCGGCGAGGTCTCGCGCAACCGCCACACCGCGCGCGGCAAGATGCTGGCGCGCCAGCGCGTCGACCTGCTGGTCGATCCCGGCACCTCGTTCCTGGAGCTGTCGCCGCTCGCGGCCTACGGACTCTACGGCGGGGATGTGCACTCGGCGAGCGTCGTGACCGGAGTAGGGCGCGTTGCCGGGCGCGAATGCGTCATCGTCGCCAACGACGCCACCATCAAGGGCGGCACATATTATCCCATGACCGTGAAGAAGCATCTGCGCGCCCAGGACATCGCGCGGCAGAACAATCTTCCCTGCGTCTACATGGTCGATTCCGGCGGCGCCTTCCTGCCGCTGCAGGACGAGATATTCCCGGACGAACGGCATTTCGGCCGCATCTTCTACAACCAGGCGCAGATGTCGTCGCAGGGGATTCCGCAGATCGCGATCGTGATGGGCTCCTGTACCGCCGGCGGCGCCTATGTGCCGGCGATGTCCGACGAGAGCATCATCGTCCGCAACCAGGGCACCATCTTCCTCGGCGGCCCGCCGCTGGTGAAGGCTGCGACCGGTGAGGTCGTCAGTGCCGAGGAGCTCGGCGGCGCCGACGTGCATTCGCGGCAGTCGGGCGTCACCGATCACTATGCTCAGAACGATGCCCATGCGATCGGCATCGCCCGGCGCATCGTGGGTACGCTGAAGCCGCCGGCGCGGCCGAACCTCAACATGCATCCGCCCCGCGAGCCGCTATTTGCGGCGGAGGAGATCTACGGCGTGGTGCCGGTCGACGGCAGAAAGCCGTTCGACGTGCGCGACATCATCGCGCGTGTCGTCGACGGCTCCGAGTTCGACGAGTTCAAGAAGCTCTACGGCACGACTTTGGTGTGCGGCTTCGCCCATATCTGGGGCTATCCGGTCGGCATCATCGCCAACAACGGCATCCTGTTCAGCGAAAGCTCGCTGAAGGGGGCGCACTTCATCGAGCTGTGCTGCCAGCGCGGCATTCCGCTGGTGTTTTTGCAGAACATCACCGGGTTCATGGTCGGCAAGAAGTACGAGGCCGGCGGCATCGCGCGCGACGGCGCCAAGCTGGTGACGGCGGTCGCGACCGCCTCGGTGCCGAAATTCACCGTCGTGATCGGCGGCTCCTACGGCGCCGGCAATTACGGCATGTGCGGCCGCGCCTATTCGCCGCGCTTCCTCTGGATGTGGCCGAACGCGCGCATCTCGGTGATGGGCGGCGAGCAGGCCTCGATGGTGCTGAGCCAGGTCCGCCGCGACAATATCGAGGCCAAGGGCGAGAGCTGGTCGAAGGAAGAGGAAGACAAGTTCCGGGAGCCCATTCGCGCGCAATATGAGAGCCAGGGGCATCCCTATTACGCAACGGCCCGTCTGTGGGACGATGGCGTGATCGACCCGGCCGACACCCGCCTCGTGCTCGGTCTTGGCCTCTCGGCGGCGTCGAATGCGCCGATCGAGCCGACGAAGTTCGGCCTGTTCAGGATGTGATGCGATGGACCGCTCAAAGCTCTACCGGCGTTTTCGCACGCTCCTGATCGCCAACCGGGGCGAGATCGCCTGCCGCGTCATCCGCACCGCGCGCGCCATGGGCCTGCGCACCGTCGCGGTCTATTCCGAGGCCGACCGCGACGCGATGCATGTCGCGCTCGCTGACGAAGCCGTGCTGCTCGGGCCTGCGCGCGCCCGCGACAGCTATCTCAATGTCGAGCGCCTGATCGAGGCCGCGCGCAAGACCGGCGCTGAGGCCGTGCACCCCGGCTACGGCTTCCTGTCCGAGAATGCCGACTTCGCGCAGGCCTGCTTCGACGCAGATCTGGTCTTCGTCGGCCCTACCGCCGACATGATGAATGCGATGGGCTCGAAATCAGGCTCGAAGGCGCTGATGGAGAAGGCCGGCGTGCCCCTGGTGCCCGGCTATCACGGCGAGGCCCAGGACGATACGACGCTGGCGAAAGCGGCCGAGAAGGTCGGCTTTCCCATCCTGGTGAAGGCCTCGGCCGGCGGCGGCGGCCGCGGCATGCGTATCGTGCGCTCGGCGGACGAGCTTGGACCTGCGATCGTCAGCGCCAAGCGCGAGGCCAAGGCCGCGTTCGGTGACGATCGCATGCTGATCGAAAAATATGTCGACAATCCCAGGCATATCGAAGTGCAGGTGATCGGCGACAGCCACGGCAATTTGCTCTCGCTGTTCGAGCGCGAATGCACGCTGCAGCGCCGGCACCAGAAGGTGATCGAGGAGGCGCCGTCGCCGACGCTCAACGCCGCGCAGCGCGAGACCGTCTGCGCCGCCGCGCGAAAGGCGGCGGGCGCGGTGAACTATGTCGGCGCCGGCACCATCGAGTTCGTCTCGGACGGCAAGGAGGTGTTCTTCATCGAGATGAACACGCGCCTCCAGGTCGAGCATCCCGTCACCGAGCTGATCACCGGCATCGACCTTGTCGAGTGGCAGCTGCGCGTCGCCTTCGGCGAAGCGCTGCCGCTGAAGCAGGACGAGATCCGGCTCAATGGCCATGCCGTCGAGGCCCGCGTCTATGCTGAGAACCCGACCAGGAATTTCATGCCCTCGGTCGGCAGGATCTCGACGTGGCGGCTGCCGGAGGAAACCGGCGGCTTGCGGATCGATGCCGGCTATCGCGAAGGCGATATGGTCTCGCCGTATTATGACGCCATGCTCGCCAAGATGATCGCATGGGCACCGACGCGGGATGTCGCGGTCGAGCGGCTGAACCGCGGCCTGGAAGAGTCCGACGTTCGCGGCATCGTCACGAACATTCCGTTCCTGTCGGCGCTGATGACGCATCCGAAGGTACGGACCAATGCGATCGACACCGGTTTCATCGAGCGCGAACTGGCTGTGCTGACACAGGCCGCGCCGGCGCCGGGCGAGCTCGAGCTGTGCGCGGCGGTCGCTGCAATCGTCCATGACGAGCGACGGATGGCGGAGGCGAATTCGCCCTGGCAAACCTTCGGCTGGCAGCCAGTCGGCCGCAGGCAGCGCAGCTTTGCCTTCCGCGTCGGGCACGGGCCGGAGCAGAAGATCATCCTGAACTACGGCAGCGGGCCATCGACGCTGGTGCTCGGCGATCGCGAGCTGGCGTTCGCGATTGCACCACGGGACGACGGCTTTGATCTGACGCTCGACGGCGTCAAATCGCAGGTCGCGGCCGTGATCGACGGTCACGAGCTGTATTTGCGGACGCGCAACGGCCGCTTCGACCTGCATTGGGTCGATCCGTTCGGTGGCGAGAGCGAGGAGCAGACCGGCGAGGACAAGATCGCCGCCCCGTTGCCGGGGACGGTCGTTGCCGTACTGGCCGAGGAGGGCGCCAAGCTCGACAAGGGCGCGCCGATCCTCACGCTGGAAGTGATGAAGATGGAGCAGACGCTGCGCGCGCCCTATGCCGGCGTGCTGAAGTCCATCAAATGCAAGGTCGGCGACATCGTGCAGGAGGGCGTCGAGCTCGCCGTGGTCGAGCCGGCGGGAGAGTGACATGAGCGATTCCGTCCGCATCATCGAAATGGGGCCGCGCGACGGGCTTCAGAACGAGAAGATTCCGGTCGGTGTCGAGGCCCGCATCGCCTTCATCGAGGCGCTGGTCGCGGCCGGCCTCGATACGGTCGAGGTCGGCGCCTTCGTCTCGCCCAAGGCGATCCCGCAGATGGCCAGCTCCGACGCCGTGCTGCGCAGCGTTGCCCATGTGACCGGCGCTGAATTCCACGTTCTGGTCCCGAACGAGAAGGGCTACGACGCCGCCCGCGCCGCCGGCGCCAGGGTCGTCTCGGTGTTTGCGGCAGCCTCGGAGGGCTTCTCGCGCGCCAACATCAATTGCACGGTCGCGGAGTCGATCGAGCGCTTCAAGCCGGTGCTGGCGCGTGCCAGGGACGACGGCGTGAAGGTGCGCGGCTATATCTCCTGCGTGCTGGGCTGCCCGTTCGACGGTGAGATCAAGCCGAAGGCGGTCGCCGATCTCGCGAGCACGTTGTTCGAGCTCGGCTGCTACGAAATCTCGCTCGGCGACACCATCGGGGTCGGAACGCCATCCAAGGCGAAGGAGATGCTGCGCGCGGTCAGTGCCAGCGTTCCTCCCGCCAGGCTCGCGATGCATTTCCACGACACCTACGGCCAGGCGCTCGCCAATCTCTATGCCGGCTTGGAAGAGGGCGTGCGCGTCATCGACGCCGCCGCCGGCGGCCTCGGCGGCTGTCCCTATGCGCCGGGCGCGACCGGAAACGTCGCGACCGAGGACGTCGTCTACATGCTCGAAGGCATGGGGATTAGGACGGGTGTCGACATGGAGAAGTTGCTGGCGGCGACGAACGCGATGGCCGGTGTGTTAGGTAAGCCGCCGGTGAGCCGCGTGGCCTCCGCGCTGAACGCGAAGACGAAGCGGATGAACGCTTGAGAATTGTAGGGTGGGTTAGCCGAGCAGATGCGCGAAGCGCATCTGCTCGGCTAACCCACCACTGTTCGTCTCCGCGAAAGCAGAAGAGGTGGGTTACGCCGCGCGGATTGCGCTTCGCGCATCCGCACAGCTAACCCACCCTACGGCAGTTGCGATTGCGTCACCTGCTTCCGTCCGGTCCCATCACCAGATCCGGCAGGCCGGTCGAGATCTCCGGCACGAGGCACAGCAGCAGCACTGCGAGCATCATCAAGAGCACGAAGGGCAGGGTGCCCCAGATCACTTCGCGCAGGGGAATGTCCGGCGCGACGTTGCGGATGACGAAGATGTTGAGGCCGACCGGTGGATGGATCAGCCCCATCTCCATCACGATGGTCATGACCACGCCGAACCAGATGATGTCGAAATTGGCGGCACGGAGCGGCGGCAGGATGATCGGCGCGGTCATCAGGATGATCGAGACCGGCGGCAGGAAGAAGCCGAGCACGACGACCATGACCAGGATCGCGAACAGCAGCTCCCAGCGCGGCAGGTGCATCGCGACGATGGATTCGGCGACCGATTGCGAGATGTGCAGATAGCTCATCACGTAGGAATAGAGCAGCGACATGCCGATGATCATCATCAGCATGGTCGATTCCCGGATCGTCGATCTCATGATCGGGGCGAGATCACTCGGCCGCCACACGCTGTAGATCGCCGCGATCAGCGCCAGCGCAAGCAGGCCGCCGAGGCCTGCGGTTTCCGACGGCGTGGCGTAGCCGCCATAGAGCGCGATCATGACGCCGGTGAGCAGCAGCACGAAGGGGATCACGCGCGGCAGCACGCTGAAACGTTCGGCCAGCGTGTATTCGTCGCGGGCGAGGATCGGAGCTTCCGGGCCGCCGTTCTTGTAGGCCGCTTCGGCAGCCGCGTATTCCTGACGGAAGCGGAAGACGGCGTAAAGACCGAACAGCGTGACCAGCAGCAGGCCGGGACCGATGCCGGCGAGAAACAGCCGCCCGAGCGACTTTTCGGCGGCGACCGCGAACAGGATCATGGTGATCGAAGGCGGCAGCAGGATGCCGAGCGTGCCGCCGGCGGCGATAATCCCTGCGGCAAAGCCGCCGGAATAGCCGCGCTTGCGCATCTCCGGAATGCCGGCCGAGCCGATCGCCGAGCAGGTCGCGGGCGAGGAGCCCGCCATCGCCGCGAACAACGCGCAGGCGAACACGTTGGCGACGCCGAGACCGCCGGGCACGCGGTGCAGCCAGGCATGCAGGGCCGAGTAGAGATCCTGGCCGGCGCGCGATTTGCCGATCGCCGCGCCCTTCAGGATGAACAGCGGGATCGACAGGAGCGTGATCGAGGCCATTTCCTCGTAGACGTTCTGCGTCACCGTATCGAGAGAGGCCGAGGGCATGTAAATGCCCATGAACACGACTGCGACCGCGCCGAGCGCGAACGCGATCGGCATTCCCGAAAACATCACCAGCAGCGTCGCAACGCCGTAAGCGACGCCGATACCGAACACGCTCATGAACGCTTGGCTCCGGTGAAGGGCAGCGCAAGCTGCACGAGGATCTGGATGCAGAGCAGGCTCATTCCGAGCGCCATCAGCGTGTAGGGAATGGCGAGCGGCGGCGACCACATCGAGTTCGAGACCTGGCCATCGACATAGGCCTCATGGGCCAGCGTCCAGGACTTCCAGGTGAAGAAGGCGCAGAACAGGAACGTGGCGGCGTCGACCAGCCAGAGCCGGATCCTGTTCGCCAGCGGCGACAACAGGCCGACGAAGGCCTCGATGCCGATGTGGCCGCGGTGCTGCTGTACATAGGCGGCGGTCATGAAGGTCGCGCCGACCAAGAGGAACACCGCGGCCTCGTCCTGCCAATAATTGGCGGCCTTGTACAGCGCGCGGCTGAGCACGCTGTAGCTCAGGATCGCGCAAGCGGCGACCAGCGCGATCGCCGCGAACACCACGATGACGGTATTGAGGATGGCAAGACCGCGATCGACCGCTGCCGCAAGGCCCGTCCTTGCGACAGCGTTGGCCGTGTCGTCACGATCCGGAAGCGGACCGTGGCTCATGCAGCGACGTCGTTGGCAAGCTTGAGCAGGTTTGCACAGGTCGCGGTCTTGGCGCTGTAGTCCTTCCAGGCAGTGTCGCGCGCGATGTCGCGCCACTTGCCGACGGTCGCGGCATCGAGCGCCGAGACCTTGGCGCCGGCCTTTTCGTAGACCTTGGCGACCTCGATGTCGTCATCCTGCGCCCCCTTGCGCCCGAACGCTTCGAGTTCGGTTCCGACGGCGAGCAGGATGTCCTGATGGTTCTTGGGCAGCTTGTCGAAGATCGCCTTCGACATCATCAAAGGCTCGAGCATGAACCAATAGGAGGCGCCAGCGCCCGATGTCAGGGATTTCGCCACTTCTTCGAGTCGGAAGGAGATCAGGCTGGTCGAGGAGGTGATGCCGGCATCGCAGGCGCCGGTCTGCATCGCCGCGTAGATTTCGTTCGACGGCACCGACAGCACCGAGGCGCCGGCGGTCTGGAGCACCATGTCCATCTCGCGCGAGCCGCCGCGCACCTTCAGGCCCTTGGCGTCTTCCGGCGCGACGATCGGCTTGGAACGGCTGGCGACGCCGCCAGCCTGCCAGACCCAGGTCAGCAGGATGATGCCCTTGTCGGCGAGGAAGTCCGTCAGCGCCTTGCCGACCGGCTCCTTCTTCCAGCGCAGGCCCTGGTCGTAGGTGGTGACGAGGCCCGGCATCAGGCCGATATTGGTCTCCGGCACCTCGCCGCCGGCATAGGGCATCGGATAGAGACTGATGTCGAGCGCGCCCTTGCGCATCGCCGAGAACTGCGCGTTGGTCTTGATCAGCGAGGAGTTCGGATAGATCTCGGCCGCGATGTCGCCATTGCTGCGCTTGGCAACTTCGGCGGCGAACATGCGGCAGAGCCGGTCGCGGAAGTCGCCCTTGTCGATGGTGCCGCCCGGGAATTGGTGCGAGATCTTCAGCGTGGTCGCGGCCTGGGCCGTGCCGGTGCCGAAGCGGAGGATGGCGGGTGCGGCGACGGCGGTCGCAATCAGATGGCGGCGCGTGAGCATGGTGTGATCCCCTGGAACGCTTCTTTGAATGATTCTTGTCTGAAGGTTTCTGGCTGGCGTGATTGGCGGGTCATGTGTGCGTAGGCCCATCCTAGCCGGTCTTTCACCCGATAGCCTCTCAACTGATAGTTCGAGATGGAACGCCGCCGCAAGTGCCGGCTGTGCTGCGCTGCACACATCCGGTTGCTCTGAAACGATGGATCGTAGGCGGGGTCACTGAAATTTATCGGCGGCGGCGTAACAACGCACGCGGTCCATCCGTCGAGATTGAATAGCGGCGTATGTCGCTGACAAACATGACCTCGAAGGGAAGATGATCCATGACCATTCGCACCCGCATCGCGCTCGGCGTCTCGGCTGCCGCTCTCTCGCTCGGCCTTGCGCTGTCGCCGGCCGCTTTTGCCCAGGACAAGATGGGCAAGGATGACGGCATGATGAAGAAGGACACGATGTCCAAGGACGGCATGATGAAAAAGGACACCATGTCCAAGGACGACGGCATGAAGAAGGATCACATGTCGAAGGACGGCATGAAGAAAGACGACGGGATGATGAAGAAGAACTGATCTTCGCCCGTTCGCAATCGAGGCGTTTGGCACAAGCAAACGCGCGTTCGAACGTTTGGGGCGGTCGGCTGGACCGCCCCAAATCATGTCTTGCTTCAATTTGAATTGAACGTGACCTGCAAAGGTCACGCGTCAGATGACTTGCGCTTGGTTACTTGCGCAAAATTACTTGCGCTTGGCCTTGCGGGCGGCGTAACGCGCGTCGCGCTTGGCCTTCTGCTCGGCTTCGAGAGCCGCGGCCTTTTCGGCAGCTTCCTGGGCCTCGCGCGCGAGCCGCGCAGCTTCGGCGGCCTTGGCCTCTTCCTCCAGACGCTTCTTCTCGGCCTTTTCGGCCTCGCGCGCAGCCTTCGCCTCGGCGCGCTTGGCCGCGAGTGCTTCACGCTCGGCGCGCTTCGCCGCCACCGAGGGATCATCAGGCCCCGGTTGGGATTTGAATTTGTTCAAAAGATTTTTGCGGGCTTCCTGCGCCGCCTTTTGCCGGTCTGCGAAGCCGGGTTCCCTGAATCCACTCATCGACGAGCCTTGTCTTCCTCGCTTTCGATCCTACATCACGGCCTGTTGGTACGTCGGCTGGGCATAGCAGGCGCCGCGCGACGCAGAAGCGTGTACATCGCTGCGCGTCGCGAAGCCACCCATAATCGCAGCCGATCAGGTCGACGAAAATCGCCATCCACCGACGATCCCTCGTAGCCCCGAAAAACTGCCGAATTGTGATGTCCCTCATAAGGGATCACGAGGGCGACGCCTAGCGTCCGCCGCGATACGGAGCACGGGTATGCCGATATCGAGATTAACCCTGAAGACGCTCTCATTTGCGTTCGCCATGGCAGCCTTGGCAGGTGCCGTGCTGCTGCTCGCGCGGCCGCAGCCCATCAAGAGCGCCGTTCTGGGCACCGACTGGGAATGCACGCAGACCGCCTTCGTGCTCACGACTTGTGCACCGCGGGCGATCCCGGCGGTCGAAACCTTGCGCAAGGAGGCGGCCAACGCGAACCGGGGCTGAGCCCTGGGGCCGCGCAAGCGGCCCACCACGATGTGACGGGACGTCGCAGAGGTGATAAGCCGGCCTGCCCGCGCGACTAGGTAGCCATGCCCACCTCCAAGTCCACCTCGGAGCCCGATCCGGGCGAGAAGCCGAAATCCAGACCGAAGCCGCCATCGGGCGACAACCGCCGCGGCGCGATCGCCGGCCTGGTCATCGCGATCGCGATTCTTGCAGTGGGCTGGTGGCTCGCCCGGGACCTCACCGCGGCCAGCAAGATGCAGGACTGCCTGATGTCCGGACGGAGCAATTGCAACGTGATCGAGCCGGCCCGCTAGAAGCTTTCGGCGGGGCTGTTCGCAAGCCCTTTGGGGCCGAAAAATTGCCGCCATCTTAATGATTTGTAACGGGACTTCGCCGATCAAAGCGGGTCAGCTATATCAGCCGGCATCAAGCCGCGGCGCGCTCCGAATCGTCGATCGCGCCAGGCACCACGGCAATTGCGAGAGCAATCGAAAGAGCAGGGGTCAAGCACGCATGAGTGCGTCCAGTCGCATGAAGATCATCATTCCCTTGGTTTCGGCCATGTCTTTGCTGGCGCTGCCTGCGCAGGCCCAGGACGCCAGGCCACCGAGGGACGCCGGCCAGCCTCCGGCCGGCCCCGCCGCCGGGGCGCCGCCTCCGAACAAGTCGGACGCGCGCAAGGGCCCGCAGCAGGCGGCGCGGCCCGCGCCGCAATCCGGCGGTCAGCCCCATGCGATCCCGGGACCGCGCGCGGCCGGCGGCCCGCCGCCGGGACGCCATGTCGACCGCGGGCCGGCTCCGGCGCGTGACTGGGGCGGACATGCGTATCGCGGCCACCGCGCCTGGGAGGGCGGACGCTGGCGCCACGAGGTTCACAACGGCCGCTCCGGCTGGTGGTGGGACGTTGGCGGCGTCCGGTATTATTATCCGCAGCGCATGGCCGGTCCGCCCGCCTACATTTCCGAGGAGTACTACGACGACGTGCCGGTAGCCTATGCTCCGCCGCCGCCTCCGGTCGCCTATGCCCCGCCACCGCCGCCTCCGCCACCGGCCGATCCCGGCGCGAGTGCGCTTGGCGGCGCCATCGTCGGCGGTCTGCTGGGCGGGCTGATCTCGGGCAACGCAACGGGCGCTGCTGCCGGCGCGGTCCTCGGCGGCGCAACCGGCGCCATTACCGGCGCCGCCGCCGCTTCCCAGCCTGGCTATTACTGGGCACAGGGCAATTGCTACTACCGCTATCCGAGCGGCCAATATGTTCAGGCCGATCCCCGCGCCTGCTATTGAGCTGCCCTGACCGGATCGAGGCACAGAGGCGGGCCCCGGGGCCCGCCTTTTTCGTGCGCGCCCGCCAATTGCATCCAATAGGCGCTGGCGCTCGTTGCCGCCTCACGCAAGTCTCAAAGAAAATTGTCGGGATGATTCGCGGGGACATGGGACATGCTGGATGCAATCCAGATCAGCTTGGCGCTTTGGGCCATGATCGTTTGCGGCGGGATCAAGGTTGGGCAGGCGCTGGACTGCCTGTTCTAGCAAGGGCCCGCTCGCGTTGCGTCAAGCGACGAGCCAGTTGAAGAACGCCATTGCGCCCCAGACCAGGCCGGCGATCCAGGCCAGCATCACGATGCCGATGGTCCCGAGATAGGCGATGCCGAGCAGGTCGCCCCTTTGTCGCCGCGTCCGGACGTTGGCTGAGGCTGCTGCGTCTTGTGTCATGACGGAAAACACCATCGATGCCTTCGCGCTGCTGGAAGCGTCGAGACATAGTTAGCCGAGACGCCGGGCCAAGACTGTGATGCCGTTCACAGATCGTCTGAATGAATCCCGGCCTCATGGCTGCGCAATCAGCGCCAGCAATGGCGCCGCGCGGGCCGGCGTCACCCCGCAATCATACGGACAAGATTGCCATGCGCTGGTCCAGATGGCGAGCTAGGGTCGGCCGCATGTGTACCAGGTACGATCCACAGCGTGAGGCCGAGGCCGCAATGAAGCGGGCCGCGGCATCGGAAGGCGCCGACAGGCAACGCCTGATCCAACTCGCTTTGGCTTGGCATGAACTCGCGCGCGACCGGCGCGACGAGCGGGCGGATTGACGACATTTCCGGCGAAATTGGCAGGACTGGACGAGGTCGTCTGCGCTCGATCTGCATGAGAAAGCCCCGTGCTCGGGGGACAAGCACGGGGCCCTTCAAAGCCGATCCGGGCTGGCAGATCGGCACCACTTGATTTCACGGCATCAACGCGCGGGTCGCGATCTCGTTCCGCGCGCCACTTCAGATCTATTCGCTGTGCGCGGATCGACTCATGCCGCTTGCGGCGGGATGCCTGTGACGTTGAATGCGTGAACGAGCTGGTTCGAATGAAACGCGGCATTAAGAAATGCGCCGCGCTGATTTCCCCGGTTATGATTCGTGTTGCGGGAACGAAGCGGAGTCGGACCGTGAACAAACAAAAAGCCCCCGAAGGGGCTTGAGGTTTAGGCGGCTTCCGACTTCGGGACTGCGTCGGCATTCACCGAAAGCTTGACGACATCGCCCTCGACGGCACCGACATATTTCGTGTCGATGTAATGGTGATGGTCCTTGTGGCCTTCCGGGCTATCCTTTCGCGTCAGCTTGATCCGGTTGCCTTCGACGCGGTCGACGGTGCCGACATGGGCGCCGTCCTTGCCGATGATCTTCATGTGCTCTCTGATGTCAGCCATGTGGTCCTCCTTGCTGAGGTCTCAACTGCGAACATCGACGTTCGTTGCACCGGCGCGTTGGACCCAAGGCGGTTTCCGCACGTTGAGATCCGATTGGATCCGCCAAGAGGCGCATGGAGACCATTCAGGCCTATCTGGAACGCAAGCACAGGGAACTCGGGCTGTTGAACGACTGCCTGAGGCATCGGCTTGATTTGCCGCGTCCGCGATCGGTCGACGAGGTCATCAGCGCCAAGTTCCAGCTCACGGCGGCGCTGAGGGCGGAGCACGAGCTGCACGAATGGAAGGCGACGGAGACGGCCTGGTCGCACACGGCCGATCCCGTCAGCGGACCTTTCGAATTCAGCTACGATTACCAGCGGGCCGATCTGACGGTGCGCGGTCCTTCCTTCTATGAGCTCGATGGCGGCCGCGCGAGCACGGCGATCTACACCGCGTCCGGCATGGCCGCGATCTCCGCCGTGCTGCTGGCCTCCGCGCAGATCGTCGAGAAGGCCGACATTCTGGCGCTTCCGGGCTCGTACGGCGAGACGCTGGAGCTGATCCGGGGCTTTGTCCCTCATTTGCGGCTGGTGGCGCTAAACCTGCCACTGGGCGATGCGCTTGCTCGGACGAATTCGCCGCGGATCCTTCTGTTGGATTCCTGCTCCATCGCCGGCGCTTTCGAGGCGATGCTACGTTGTGACGGCTCCGGTCTCGATCTCCTGATCTGCGACACGACCTGCTTTGCGGGCAGGTCGACCCGGATCCGGCGCGTCCGGCGCTGGGCCCGGCAATACGATATTCCGCTGGTGCTGGTGCGCAGCCATAACAAGCTCGATTCGCTCGGGGCGGAATATGGCCGCCTCGGCTCGGCGGTTTTCGTGGACGGCAATGAGCCACGGACGGAGCATCCCTGGGCGCGCCTAGCGTGCGAAACGCGCAACGCGGTGCGACTTCTCGGCGGCGCAGCGTTGCCGGCGCACTTCCCGCCCTTTGTCGGCAGCGCGGCCTATTGGGACCTCACGCAGCGGCGTGTTGCGGCGATCCTGCGCAACGGCCGCAGCATGGCGCGCCATTTTGCTGCGAAGCTCCCGGAGCTCTCGGCCGAGCTTCATTTCGCCCACGGTCTCTACGTCACCCTCCGGGGCAGGCATCCCCTCGACGAGGCGAGCGCAAGGCAGGCCGCCGAGGACATGAGCAAGAACCTGCGCGCAGAAGGCTTCCCGATCCGCCATGCCGGCAGCTTCGGTTTCGATTTCGCCGCGACCGAGTGGTTTCACGACGCGACCACGGACCGGTACAGCGTCCGGCTGGCGGTCTCGGATTTGCCGACGGAGCTGTGGGGCGATCTCACCGTGGCCATCGCGCGGTGGTGGCGGGACCATCAGTTGGCGCGCGTCGGCGAAGAATGAATGTCTAGCCGACCAGCCCAGGGGGGCGCCTCGATCAGTCGATCGCCAAGCAATGCTCGAGTTGCGGCTTCTCGTGGCCGCGACGCGACCACTCCTGAACGGCGAAGGCCAGGTGATGATGGCCCATCCCGGCGCCAAAGATCGACGCCTGAGCCACCTTGATCGGCTTCGTGACCACGTTGGTGTTCACCAAGCCTGCGTCGACTGCCAGATACGACATCGCGGCGATCGCCACCGCAGATGCGATCGCCATTCTCGTTAATTCGGATTGCTGCATCAAGAAAACCTGTCGGGCGCGCTCTTGCCCGGCGCATAGATAGGAGTGATCGGTCCGGTGCAAAGACCGGGGGATGGTTACCCACGCGTTCGTGAACAGCGGTTGATCTGGCAACGAGCTGGCGATCCCGGCAGGATTCGAACCTGCAACCCTCAGAGTAGAAATCTGATGCTCTATCCAGTTGAGCTACGGGACCCACTTCAGCCGCCCCGGTTTGGGGGGGTGGCTGTTCATCTAGCATGCCATTATGAAAAATATCGTCTTTCGCCAAGCCTGAACCGAACCCTTTTCCTTAATGCCGCGACAAAGCGAGACGGTGGCATGTCAGGGTGCCGGGTCGAGCGGCAGCGCAACGGACGATGGATCACATCGCCGGGAGCGCTGACAAGCTTCCGGGACGTGGCCGCCGGACGACGGGTCGGGTATTGCGGCGCCCTTAGGACGGCGTGCGCGGCGGTATCTCGATCGGTCTCCTCTGGGCTTGCCCTATCATGGCGAATGCGACGATTTACAGCTTTGGTTCCATCGCCTTGAGTCCGTCACCTTTCCGCGCATCTCATGCTGCCTGCGGGCGGCTGTCCGCGATTTCCGGGAGTTCATCATGATCGGTCTTGTTCGCGCCGTCACACTCTGCGCCACGCTGGCGCTCGGCCTTTGTGCGGCGCAAGCCGCGGACAAGGCGTTCAAGCGCGACGACCTCGCCGATTCCGCGATCAAGCTGGAGGCCCAGATCAAGAGCGAGGCGGGGCCGGTCGCCAAGACCAGCGCGACGCTGAAGACGGACGCCGACGCCGCTTTCCGGCGCAACGATTATCGCAGCGGGCTGTCGGTGCTCGGCCAGATCGCGGCCACCACGCCGGAGGACACCGGCAACTGGCTGCGACTCGCCAAGGTCATCTTCCAGATCTCGCCGAAGAGCTCGAGCGAGCAGACCTTCCTGCTGGAGCGGGCCTCGACCGCGGCCTACATCGCCTACATGCGCGCCGGCAATCCGGGCGAGGAGGCCGACGCGCTCGCCGTGCTCGGCAAGTCGCTGGCCGAACGCAAGCTGTGGCGGCCGGCGCTGGATGCGCTGCGGCTGTCGCTCGACATGCGCGAGGTTGCCGACGTTCGCGGCCAATATGAGAAGATGCGCGACGAGCACGGCTTCCGGCTGCTCGACTATAGCGTGGACTCGGATTCGGCGAGCCCGCGCGCCTGCTTCCAGTTCTCCGAGGAATTGGCCAAGCGCACCGATTTCGCACCGTTCCTGGCGCTGGCGGGGCAGGACAAGCCGGCGCTGTCCGCCGAGGGCAAGCAGCTCTGCGTCGACGGGCTCAAGCACGGCGAGCGCTACAACGTCAATCTGCGCGCCGGCCTGCCGTCCACGGTGAAGGAAGGCCTGCCGAAATCGGCCGAGTTCAACATCTATGTGCGCGACCGCAAGCCGTTCGTGCGCTTCACCAGCCGGGCCTATGTGCTGCCGCGAACCGGGCAGCGCGGCATTCCCGTGGTCAGCGTCAACACGCCCGCGGTCAGCATCAGCGTATTCCGGATCGGTGACCGCAACCTGATCAACACGGTGATCGACAGCGACTTTCAGAGGATGCTGTCCAAGTATGAGCTCTCAGGTCTCGGCGACGAGCGCGGCGTCAAGGTCTGGTCCGGCGAGCTCGCGACCGCGACGACGCTGAACCAGGACGTCACCACGGCATTCCCGGTCGATCAGGCGCTCGGCGAGCTTCAGCCGGGCGTCTACGTGATGACGGCCGCGGCCAAGGGCCCCAGCTCGGAGGATTATCAGCTCGCCACGCAATGGTTCATCGTCTCCGACCTCGGCGTGTCGGCCTATTCCGGCAATGACGGCATCCACGTCTTCGTCAACTCGCTGGCCTCGACCGATCCGGTCGGCAAGGCCGAGGTGCGGCTGGTCGCCCGCAACAACGAGATCCTGGCGACCCGCAAGACCGACGACAGCGGCCATGTGCTGTTCGAGGCCGGCCTTGCGCGCGGCGAGGGCGGCCTGTCGCCGGCGATGCTGACGGTCACCGGCGAGAAGACCGACTATGCCTTCCTCAGCCTGAAGTCCTCCGCCTTCGACCTGTCCGACCGCGGCGTCTACGGCCGCGCGGCGCCCGCTGGCGCCGATGCCTTCGTCTATGCCGAGCGCGGTGTCTACCGCTCCAGCGAGACCGTCTATCTCACCGCGCTGTTGCGCGACGGGCAGGGCAATGCCGTCACCGGCGGGCCGATGACGCTGGTGATCGAACGCCCCGACGGTGTCGAATACCGCCGGGCCGCGTTGGCCGACCAGGGCGCCGGCGGCCGAACGCTGGCCGTGCCGCTCAACTCGGCCGTGCCGACCGGGACCTGGCGGGTGCGCGCCTTCACCGATCCGAAGGGCTCCTCGGTCGGCGAGACCACCTTCATGGTCGAGGATTACGTCCCCGACAGGATCGAATTCGACTTGTCCGCCAAGGACAAGCTGATCAAGGCTAACACTCCAGTGGAGCTTAAGGCGGACGGCCATTTCCTCTATGGCGCGCCGGCCTCGGGGCTTGCGCTCGAAGGCGACATGCTGATCGCGCCCGCGGCTGAGCGCCCGGGCTTTGCCGGCTACCAGTTCGGCGTCGCCGACGAGGAGACCAATTCGAACGAGCGGACGCCGCTGGAGAACCTGCCGGAGGCCGACGCCAACGGCGTTGCGATCTTCCCGGTGACGCTGGACAAGCAGCCGGCCTCGACCCGGCCGCAGGAGGCCCAGATCTTCGTCCGCATGGTCGAGACCGGCGGCCGCGCCGTCGAGCGCAAGATCGTGCTGCCGGTCGCGCCCGGCGCGGCGCAGATCGGCGTCAAGCCGCTGTTCGGCGAGAAGAACGTCACCGAGGGCGACAAGGCCGAGTTCGACGTGGTGTTCGTCTCGCCCGAGGGTGAGCGGCTGCGCCGCGACGGCCTGCGCTACGAGCTCCTGAAGATCGAGTCGCGCTACCAATGGTATCGCCAGAACAATTATTGGGAGTACGAGCCGGTCAAGTCGACCTCGCGCGTTGCCGACGGTGACGTGACCATCGCGGCGGACAAGCCGGCGCGGATTTCCCTTACCCCCCAGCCCGGCCGCTACCGGCTCGACGTGAAGTCGAGCGACGCCGACGGCCCGGTGACCTCGGTGCAGTTCGACGTCGGCTGGTATTCCGACGGCAGCGCCGACACCCCGGACCTGCTGGAGACCTCGATCGACAAGCCGCAATATTCCTCCGGCGACACCATGACGGTGTCGGTCAATGTCCGCAGCGCCGGCAAGCTGACCGTCAACGTGGTCGGCGACCGCCTGCTGACGACGCAGACCATCGACGTCAAGGAAGGCACCGCCCAGGTGAAGCTCCCGGTTGGCAAGGACTGGGGCACCGGCGCCTATGTGGTGGCGACGCTGCGCCGTCCGCTTGATGTCGCGGCTCAGCGCATGCCGGGCCGTGCGATCGGGCTGAAATGGTTCGGCATCGACAAGCAGGCCCGCACCGTGCAGGTGAAGCTGTCCCCGCCGGCGCTGGTCAGGCCGAATTCGGCGTTGAAGATTCCGGTCAAGCTCGAAGGTCTCAATCCGGGCGAGGACGCCAAGATCGTGATCGCCGCGGTCGACGTCGGCATCCTCAACCTCACCAATTACAAGCCGCCGGCTCCGGACGATTACTATCTCGGCCAGCGCCGCCTGAGTGCCGAGATCCGCGATCTCTACGGCCAGCTGATCGACGGCATGTCCGGTACGCGCGGCCAGATCAAGTCCGGCGGCGATGCCGGTGCCGGCGAATTGCAGGGCTCACCGCCCACGCAAAAGCCGCTCGCGCTCTATTCCGGCATCGTGACCGTCGCCGCTGACGGCACCGCGGAAGTCAGCTTCGACATTCCGGAGTTCGCCGGCACCGCCCGCGTGATGGCGGTGGCATGGACCGCCACCAAGCTCGGCCGCGCCAACACCGACGTCGTGATCCGCGACCCCGTCGTGCTGACCACGACCCTGCCGCGCTTCCTGCTCAGCGGTGACCACGGTACGGTCAACCTGGAGATCGACAACGTCGAGGGCCAGGCCGGCGACTACGTCATCAACGTCAAGACCGGCGGCCCGGTGAAGATGACGGGCAATCCAGCGACCACCGTCAAGCTCGCCGCCAAGCAGCGCAATGCGTTCTCGCTCGCGCTCGACGCCACCGCGGCCGGACAGGCGACGCTCGACGTCGACATCAAGGGGCCGAACGGCCTGACGCTGGCGCGGCACTACGCGTTCGACATCAAGGCGGCGACGCAGGTGCTGGCGCGGCGCTCGATCCGGACGCTTGCGAAGGGCGAGAGCCTGACGTTGACCTCGGACATGTTCTCCGACCTCGTGCCGGGCACCGGCAGCGTCTCGGTCTCGGCGAGCCTGTCGACCGCGCTCGACGCCGCGACGATCCTCAAGGCGCTCGACCGCTACCCCCACGGCTGCTCGGAGCAGATCACGAGCCGCGCCATGCCGCTGCTCTATGTCAATGACCTTGCGGCCGGCGCGCATCTCGCCATGGACACCGAGGTCGACCAGCGCATCCGCGACGCGATCGAGCGGCTGCTGGCACGTCAGGGCTCGAACGGCTCGTTCGGCCTCTGGTTCGCCGGCGGCGACGACGCCTGGCTCGACGCTTATGTCACGGACTTCCTGACCCGCGCCCGCGAGAAGGGTTTTGCGGTGCCCGACGTGCCGTTCAAGAGCGCGCTCGACCGCATCCGCAACTCCGTCGTCAACGCGAACGAGCCGGAGAAGGACGGCGGGCGCGAGCTCGCCTACGGCCTCTACGTGCTCGCGCGCAACGGAACCGCGCCGATCGGCGACCTCCGCTATCTCGCCGACACCAAGCTGACCAATCTCGCAACGCCGATTGCGAAGTCGCAGCTCGCGGCGGCGCTCGCCCTGGTCGGCGACCGCAACCGCGCGGAGCGGGTCTATGGCGCCGCGCTCGACAGCCTCGCGCCGAAGCCCGTCCTGGAGTTCGGACGCACCGATTACGGCTCGCAGCTTCGCGATGCCGCAGCTTTGGTGTCGCTTGCCAGCGAAGGCAACGCGCCTAAGGCGACGCTGACGCAGGCGGTGTTGCGGGTCGAGACCGCGCGCGGGCTGACGCCCTACACCTCCACGCAGGAGAATGCGTGGCTGGTGCTGGCGGCGCGCGCGCTGGCCAAGGAGAACCTGTCCATGGAAGTGGACGGCCAGCCGGTGAAGACCGCGCTCTATCGCAGCTACAAGGCGGATGCGATGAGCGGCAAGCCGCTGAAGATCACCAATACCGGCGATGCGCCGGTGCAGGCCGTGGTCTCCGTTTCCGGCTCGCCGGTCACGCCGGAGCCGGCGGCGTCGAACGGCTTCAAGATCGAGCGCAATTACTTCACGCTCGACGGCAAGCCGGCCGACATCAGCAAGGTCAAGCAGAACCAGCGCTTCGCGGTGGTCCTGAAGATCACCGAGGCCAAGCCGGAGTACGGCCACATCATGGTGTCGGATTATCTGCCGGCTGGCCTGGAGATCGACAATCCGAAGCTGGTCTCGTCCGGCGACAGCGGCACGCTGGACTGGATCGAGGACGGCGAGGAGCCCGAAAACACCGAGTTCCGCGATGACCGCTTCACCGCGGCCGTCGACCGGGCCTCGGACTCCAAGTCGGTCTTCACCGTCGCCTATGTCGTGCGCGCGGTCTCGCCGGGCAAATACGTGCTGCCGCAGGCCTATGTCGAGGACATGTACAATCCCTCGCGTTATGGTCGGACGGCCACGGGCAACGTCGAGGTGCGGGCGGCGAAGTGAGTGATGGTGGGATGAGCGAGGTGACGCCGCGTACACAATCGTCATGCCCGGGCTTGTCCCGGGCATCCACGAAGTTTGGTGCGGCTGGCGAGAACGTGGATGGCCGGGACAGGCCCGGCCATGACGGAGCAAGGGGCTGGGGCCATCGCGTCCTCTCCGCCCTCGCGTTCACCGTCATCCTCGCCATCATCGGCTTCGTCGGTTGGGTTTACTCGCTCGGTCCGCTCCCGCTCGACGAGGCCCGGCAGGTCTCAACCACCATCGTCGACCGCAACGGCAAGCTGCTGCGTGCCTATGCGATGGCGGATGGCCGCTGGCGGCTGCCGGTCGATGCCGGGTCCAACGTCGATCCGACCTATCTCAAGCTGCTGCTCGCCTACGAAGACCAGCGCTTTTACGCCCATGACGGCGTCGATCCGTTGGCGCTGGGGCGCGCTGCGCTGCAGCTCGCAACACGCGGCCACATCGTCTCGGGCGGCTCGACGATCAGCATGCAGCTGGCCCGGCTGATGGAGCCGCGCCGGCAGCGCTCGCTCTATGCCAAGCTGCGGCAGATGGTGCGTGCGATCGAGATCGAGCGAACCCTGAGTAAGGAGCAGATCCTCGACCTCTATCTGGCGCTGGCGCCGTATGGCGGCAATCTCGAAGGCATCCGCGCCGCCTCGATCGGCTATCTCGGCAAAGAGCCGAAGCGCCTGTCGCTGGCGGAAGCCGCGCTGCTGGTGGCGCTGCCGCAATCGCCGGAGACGCGCCGGCTCGACCGCCATCCCGAGGCCGCGCGCAAGGCGCGCGACCGCGTGCTTGACCGCATGGTCGAGGAGCAAGTGGTCAGCGCAGAGGACGCACGCCAGGCCAAGGCCGTGCCCGTGCCAAGACTGCGCAAGCCGATGCCGATCCTGGCGCCGCACGCCTCCGACACCGCGCTGTCGACGGTCAAGGACACCTCGGTCGTCAAGCTCACGCTCGATGCGAATTTGCAGAAGGTGTTGGAGCCGCTGGCGCGCGACCGCGCCATTGCGCTCGGGCCGAACATCTCGGTCGGCATCATCGTGGTCGACAACGAGAGCGGGGACGTGCTCGCCCGCGTCGGTTCGGCCGATTATTTCGACGAGAGCCGGGCAGGGCAGGTCGACATGACCCGTGCGATCCGCTCGCCGGGCTCGACGCTGAAACCCTTCATCTACGGGCTCGCCTTCGAGGACGGCTTCATTCATCCGGACAGCCTGATCGACGATCGTCCGGTGCGCTTCGGCTCCTATGCGCCGGAGAATTTCGACATGACCTTCCAGGGCACGGTGCCGGTGCGGAAGGCGCTGCAATTGTCCTTGAACGTGCCTGCGATCGTGCTGCTCGACCGGGTCGGCTCCAGCCGGCTTGCCTCGCGGCTGCGGCAGGCCGGCGGCAATCTGGTTCTGCCCAAGGACGAAGCGCCGGGGCTCGCCATGGGTCTCGGCGGCGTCGGCGTGACGCTCCAGGATCTGGCCCAGCTCTATGCGGGCTTCGCCCGTCTCGGCACTACCAAGCCGCTGCGCGAGGTCGTGGCGGACAAGGACGACCGCGAGCCGCTCCGGCTGCTGGACCAGGTCGCGGCCTGGCAAGTTGGCAACGTGCTTCTGGGAACGCCGCCGCCGGAGAATGCCGCTCACAACCGCATCGCCTTCAAGACCGGGACCTCCTACGGCTATCGCGACGCATGGTCGGTCGGGTTCGACGGCCGGATGACCATCGGCGTCTGGGTCGGCCGACCCGACGGCGCGCCGGTTCCGGGCCTGATCGGGCGCGTCGCCGCCGCACCGATCCTGTTCGATGCGTTCGCGCGCAGCGGCAGGACGCTGGCTCCGCTGCCGAAGCCGCCCAGGGGAACCCTGGTTGCCAGCAACGCCAAGCTGCCGTTGCCGTTGAAGCGGTTCCGTCCCGTCGGGGAGCTGGTGCGGACCGGCCGCGAGCAGGCCCTGCACATCCAGTTTCCGCTGAACGGCTCGCGGATCGATGTCGATCGCTCCGGCGGGCAGGAGAGCGCGGCGATGCCGGTCAAGGTCGCCGGCGGCGTTCTGCCGATGACCGTGATGGTTAACGGCACCGCGCGTGGCGAGATCGACGGCCGCCGCCAGCGCCTGATCGATCCGCCCGGTCCGGGCTTTGCACGGCTCACCGTGATCGATGCCACGGGCGCCGCGGACACAGTCGTCATTCGAATTCAATGAGCCTGCCTTAAGCGGTTGTGGCGATGGCGGTTTCAGCGTAAGCGGAACCAATGGCCGAGACCTACCCAGCCCCCCGTTTTGGAGCCCCCCGCGAACCGAAATCGCCTGCAAATCCGGGCAGCGGACTCGTGCGCATGCTCGATGTCGTCACGGCCAGCCATGCCCGCGCCGTCGCCTTCCTGCTGCTATGCGCGCTGCTGTTGTTCCTGCCGGGCTTCTTCACGATCCCACCGATCGATCGCGACGAGGCGCGGTTCGCCCAGGCCACCAAGCAGATGGTCGAGAGCGGCGACTATGTCGATATCCGCTTCCAGGAGGACGTCCGCTACAAGAAGCCGATCGGCATCTACTGGTTGCAATCGGCGACGGTGGAAGCCGCCCAGATGCTCAAGCTGCCGAAGGCCGAGTTGCGGATCTGGGTCTACCGGCTGCCGTCGCTGTTCGGGGCGATCGGCGCCGTGCTCATGACCTATTGGGCCGCGCTCGGCTTCGTCACGCGGCGCGCCGCGGTGCTGGCGGCGCTGATGATGTGCGCCTCGGTGCTGCTCGGGGTCGAGGCGCGCCTCGCCAAGACCGATGCGATGCTGCTGCTCTGCGTGGTCGCCGCGATGGGGGCGATGGCGCGGGTTTATCTGTCGTGGCAGCGCGCCGAGGACGAGACCCATCCGCCCTGGAGCTGGCCCGCGATCTTCTGGACCGCGCTGGCGGTCGGCATCCTGATCAAGGGCCCGCTGATCCTGATGTTCGCCGGGCTGACCATCGTTGCGCTGGCGATCCAGGACCGCGATGCCTCCTGGCTGTGGAAGCTGCGCCCGGTCTGGGGCCTGATGTGGATGCTGGTGCTGGTGCTGCCCTGGTTCGTCGCGATCTTCTGGCGCGCGGGCGAGGCCTTCTTTGCGGACTCCGTCGGCGGCGACATGCTGAGCAAGTTGGGCGCCCAGGAATCCCACGGCGCGCCGCCCGGACTTTACCTGGCGCTGTTCTGGATCACGTTCTGGCCCGGCGCGCCGCTCGCGGCGATGGCGGCGCCCGCGGTGTGGCGGGCGCGGCGGGAGCCCGGCGCGCAGTTTCTGCTGGCCTGGCTGATCCCGTCCTGGATCGTGTTCGAGGCGGTGCTGACCAAGCTGCCGCATTACGTGCTGCCGCTCTATCCGGCGATCGCCATTCTCACCGCCGGTGCGGTGGAGCGGCGCGTGCTGTCGCGCTCCTGGCTGATGCGCGGTTCGGCCTGGTGGTTCGCGATCCCTGCGGCCACCTCGATCATCGCGGTGGTCGGCGCGGTGATCCTGACGCGGCAGCCCGCCTTCGTGGCCTGGCCGTTCATCGCGGCGTCGCTGATCTTCGGCCTGTTCGCCTGGTGGCTCTACGACAACAACCGCGCCGAGCGCTCGCTGCTCAACGCGCTGGTCGCGGCCCTGATGCTGGCTGTGATCGTGTATGGCATCGTGTTGCCGTCGCTGACGCCGCTATTCCCGAGCATCGAGGTCGCGCGCGCGCTCCGCAACGTCACCTGCGTCGGGCCGAAGGCGGCTGCGGCCGGCTATCACGAGCCCAGCCTCGTGTTCCTGACGGGCACCCAGACCGTGCTCACCGACGGCTCGGGCGCGGCGGATTTCCTGCGGCAAGGCAGCTGCCGTTTTGCGCTGATCGAGCAGCGCTCGGAGCGCAGCTTCGTGCAGCGCGCCGAGGCGATCGGGCTGCGCTACAAGGTCGGGACCCGCATCGACGGCTACAATTTCTCGCAAGGCCGCGCGATCTCGATTTCGATCTTCCGGTCGGAAGGCACCGAATAGGATGCCTGTTACGACCAGCCCCGCGCCGCGTCCGGGCTACCTCGCGCAATTACTCGCCGTGTCGAGGCGCGCGCTGGCGCAGCTCGTCCGCACGCCCTCGCATTCACGCCGCGCCGAGGCCGCACGCAAGCTGGCGCGGCATTCGCTGTGGCTCAGCGCGGCGGGCGCGGCCTTCATCATCGTGCTGATGGTCGCGTTCGACCGGACCGAGATCCAGCTGATGCCCCCTCGCGGCACGCCCAGCCTGTGGCCGATCCGCATCCTGACCGATTTCGGCAAGGACGAGTATCTGCTCTCGGTGCTCGGGGCTGCGCTGGTGGTGTTGGCGTTCGTCGCGGCAGGGCTTCACGGAACGCGCCGCGCGCTGCTGCTCGGTCTCGGCACGCGGCTGCAGTTCGTGTTTCTGTCGATTGCCGTGTCGGCATTCGTCGCCGAGATCCTGAAATATTGCATCGGCCGCGGACGTCCGTTTGTCGGCGGCAAGGCCAATCCGTTCAACTTCGTTCCGTTCGAGGGGACGGGGGCTTATGCCAGCCTGCCGTCAGGCCATGCCGTGGCCGCGTTCGCCCTGGCGTTCGCGGTATCGGCATTGTGGCCGCGCCTGCGCGTCTTCATGTTCACTTACGCAATCGTGATCCTGTTGACGCGGCTGGTGCTGGTCGCCCATCACCCGAGCGACGTCGTGGCCGGCGCCCTGGTCGGCACGATCGGCGCCATGGCGGTCCGCTACTGGTTCGCGGCCCGAAGGCTGGGCTTCGCCATCCGCGCCGACGGCACCATCGTGCCGCTTGCGGGGGCTGTCTCGGGCCGCCTCAAAAGGGTTGCCCACGAGGCATCCGCCCCATAAAAGCGGCTGCCTGCCGGGACCGCCGGTTCCAATGGCAGGCCAATTCCAACCACGAGCCTCACTTGCCGACGTCCCAGCCTTCGGTTTCCCAGCCTTCGGTTTCCATCGTCGTTCCCGTGCGCAACGAAGCCGACAACATCGCGCCGCTGATCGCGGAGATCGGCGCGGCGCTCGACGGCCGCTGGGACTACGAGATCATCTACGTCAACGACGGCTCGACCGATGCGACCGGCGAACGGATCGCGACGCTGATGGCGCAGCGGGACAATCTGCGCCAGCTCCGCCATGCCAAATCGGGCGGTCAATCCGCGGCGGTGCGCAGCGGGGTGCGCGCGGCGCGCGGCGTGATCGTGGCGACGCTTGACGGCGACGGCCAGAACAATCCGGCCTTCCTGCCCGACCTCATCGCGGCGGTTGAGAAGGGAGCAGGGCGCGTCGGCCTCGCTGCGGGGCAGCGCGTCGGACGCAAGGATACCGGCTTCAAGAAATTCCAGTCGCGCGTGGCCAACGGCGTCCGCAACGCCATCCTCAAGGACGGCACGCGGGATACCGGCTGCGGATTGAAGGCGTTCCGGCGCGAGGTCTTCCTGATGATGCCCTATTTCGACGGGCTGCATCGCTTCCTGCCGGCGCTGGTCCGCCGCGAGGGCTACGACATCGCCTATGTCGACGTGATCGACCGGCCGCGCCATTCCGGCGTGTCGAATTACGGTTTCTTCGACCGGCTCTGGATCGGCATCATGGATCTCGCCGGTGTGTGGTGGCTGATCCGCCGCAAGAAGCCGACACCAGACGTGACTGAGGTGACCGCATGATCATCCAATACGGTCAGGCGCTGAGCAATTATCTCTACGACGTCTTCGTCGCCAAATTCGATTTCTGGCTGGCATTCGGCCTCGTCGCGCAGCTGTTCTTCACCGCGCGCTTCCTGGTGCAGTGGATCGCGAGCGAGCGCGCCGGCAACAGCGTGGTGCCGATGGCGTTCTGGTTCTGCTCGATGGGCGGCGGCCTGATGACGCTGGTCTACGGCGTGGTGAAGCGCGAGCCGATCATCATCCTCGGACAGTCGCTGGCGACCATCATCTACATCCGCAACATCATGCTGATCTGGAAGAACCGCGGCAGCGCCTCGAAGACGCTGGAGCGCTGATCCGGAACTTGGCTCGGGACGTCTCCTAAAGCCGTGTGAAATGTGACCCAATCGACTCTTGCTATTTCAAAACCGATCGGTTCATATATCAACTATGCGTCGCCCCGCCCGAGTACAGCTGTCCCGTGGCCGCCCCCGAAGTTTCGACACGGAAGCCGCTGTCGAACGCGCGATGAACGTGTTTTGGTCGCGCGGCTATCACGCCACGGCGCTGCCGGACCTTCTTCGTGCGACCAGGCTCTCGCGTGGCAGCCTTTACGCTGCTTTTGGTGACAAGCACTCGTTGTTCTTGCGAGCGCTCGATCGCTACATCGCCATTGCCCTGACGCGGATGGATACCGAACTCGACCACGCCAGAGAGCCGGTCGACGGCCTGAGGGCCTATCTTGCCGGCTACGTCGACCGCAACAGCGGTGCCAATGGTCGGCGCGGTTGCCTGCTGGTCGCCACAGCCATGGAACTGGCTGGCCGCGACACTGAGGTCGATCGTCGCATCGGGAATTTCTTCAAAGCCATGGAGGCTCGGGTGGCCGATGCGTTTTCCCGGGCGAAGGCAGCGGGCCAACTCGCCGATGGTGTCGAGCCTTCGAGCGCCGCCCGAATTATCGTCTGTTTTGTCGAAGGGCTGCGGGTGGTCGGCAAGACGGCACCGACACGGATCATTTCGCAAGCCACCGTCGACGCTCTTCTCGACCGCTTCATCAGGTAGACAAACCATGGACCTTTCCGCTGTTCGCAGGGCAATATCTGGACCGAATGGTCTTGAAAAGAGCGATGCCATGTCCGCTCTCCAGATTGTCTGCGCGGTGGTGGTTCCCTTGCTCTGGGGCTATCAATTCGTGGTCATCAAAGTGGGCGTGACGGAGTTTCCGCCGCTCTTCTTCCTCGCACTTCGCTTCCTGGCCATCGCGCTGCTGCTCGTTCCGTTCGTCGAAAGGCCGACGCGGCGGCAGCTCGGGCCTGTCGCAGTCATTTCGCTTTTCCTGGGTGGATTGAACTTCGGTCTATTCTACGTGGGTCTCGGCCTCGGCTCGGGAAGCATGTCGGCCGTCGCCTATCAACTCGCTCCGCCCTTCACCGTCCTGTTGGCTTGGCCGCTGCTCGCGGAGAGGCCGTCTCTCACCACGTCCGCCGGCGTGGTACTTGCGTTCGTCGGCGTGGTCGTGCTGGCGGCGGGGCCTGGCTTGTCGGGGAACGCACTTCCGCTGCTGCTCGTGGTCGGAGCGGCTTTCGCATTTGCGGTGTCGAACGTCTTGACGAAGCGCTATGGCCCTTTTGATCCCCTGATGTTGATGGGCTGGTCGTCTCTGCTCACGGTGCCGCAGGTCATGCTGATGTCGTTGCTGCTCGAATCCGGACAAATGGCGAGTCTTGTCACGGCAGACGAACGAGGCTGGCTGGCGCTCGCCTATACGATCTTCGTCGGCGGAATCGTCGGGTTTGGCCTTTGGTTCTGGCTGATCGCCCGTTGCTCGATGGTGCGCATCGCGCCCTTCGGTCTGCTGCTTCCGGTGTTCGCATTGACTTGCAGCGTTGTCTTCCTCGACGAACGCATGAGCCCAAAGCTGATCGTCGGCGGGCTGCTCGCGATCTCGGGCGTCGCCATAACGCAGATGCGCCCGCGCGCCCGACCTGCCTGATTGTCGAGCCTCGCGTCGTGCCGACTTCAGTCGGCGCCCGTCCGCCTAGCGCGGCACCGCCGAGGCCGCGCCTGAGGCGGGCAGGGCGGCCGTCTCCGCCTCGGTCCTGCGATAGGGCTCGCCGGCCGCGTCCAGCACAGGGTAGGCGACTGAGCAGATATGCGAGTGGATGCGTCTGAGGTCGCGCAGCACGTCGAGATGCAGTGACGTCGTTTCGATGGTTTCGGGGCGGCCCTCGCGCAGGCGATCGAGATGCCGCTCGACCGCGGCAAGCTCGGTGTTGCGCAGCGCGGTTTTCTCCACCAGCAGCTTGCGCGCCTCGTTGGCGTCGCCCGACATGAAGACGCCGAACGCGATCCGCAGCGAGTCCATCGTGCGCTTGTGGAAGGCGGCGAGCTCGTCTGCCCCTTCCGCCGAGAACTGGAAGCGCCGCTTGATCTTCTTTGTGGCGAGCTCGATCAGGCTCTTGTCGATGATGTCGCCGATGTGTTCGAGGTTGATGGCGAAGGAGATGATCTCCATCGCGCGCCGTCCTTCGCTCTCGTCGAGGCTGCCCCGCATCAGCTTGGTCACGTAGAGCTTGATGGCCTCGTCGAGACCGTCGACGAGATTGTCCATCTTGGAGACCTGGTCGACCAGCGCACGATCGCCCGTCATCATCGCGGCCATCACCTTGCGCAGCATGACCTCGACGAGATCGCCCATGCGCAACGTCTCGCGGGCGGCGTCGGCGAGTGCCAGCGACGGCGTCTCCAGTGCGGTCTCGTCGAGATAGCGCGGCCGGGCCGGGTCGGCCTCCTGCACGCGATCCGGAAAGAGACGAGTGAGCAGGCGCGACATGGCGTCGAGCAGGCCGATGAAGACGATTGCCGTGCCGACATTGAAGGCGATGTGGAAGGCCGCCGTCATCTTGGCGAGATCTGGCTGCCAGGCGTGCATATGCTCGGCGATCCCGCCCAGGAAGGGCAGGACCAGCGCAATGCCGATCACGCGGTTGACGAGATTGCCGACCGGCAGGCGATAGCTCGCAGGATTGTCACGCCTGGCGCCCTCGAACACGGGATTGATGGCGCTGCCGAGATTGGCCCCGAGCACGAGCGCCAGGGCCGCGTAGGGCGTGATGAACTGCGAATAGGCCAGCGACATGATCAGGAGCACGCTGGCAACGCTCGAATGCACCGCCCAGGTGACGAGGGCGGCGATGACGATGCACAGGATGGGATCGCCTGTGATGGCCGACATCACGACGCGGACTCCGGGCGCGTTCTCGGCCGGCGCCAGCGTGTCGAGCAGGATGTGCAGCGAGAGCAGCATCAGGCCGAGGCCGATGCAGACGCGGCCGATGTCCTTGATCCGCGAACGCGGGCCGGAACGGAACGCGACGAGGCCGAGCACGAACAGGACCGGCGCAATTGCTGCGATGTTGAACGACAGCACCTGCACGATCAGCGTCGTGCCGACATTGGCGCCCAACATGATGGCGAGCGCGGCGGCGAGGCTGACAAGGCCTTCGGCCGCGAACGAGCTCGTGATCAACGCGGTCGCCGTGCTGCTCTGGAGCAGGGCGGTGAGCCCGAGGCCGGCGGCAAAGGCGTTGACGCGGTTGCCCAGCGCCTTGCCCAGCAGGCGCCTGAGGTCCGGACCGAAGGCGCGCAGAATCCCGCTGTGGACCATGTGCAGGCCCCACAGCAACAGCGCCACGCCGCCCATGAGGTCGAGCAGAACCAACGTTCCCATTCTCCGTGTCCGGATTGGAGTCGATTGGTGAGGCTAGCGCCAAACGGCAGTGGATCAAATCATTTGTTGGCGCGTCGTCGTTAACGTTTACGACACTTGCACGTTCCCGCGCGTTCGCCGCGGCGCACGTTGCGCGGCGGCCGCGTCGCGCCTGGCGCGTCAGCAGGCGCAATGCCCTGTGAGCAGGCTCACATTGCCGCTTTGAGGGCAGCAAAGCCGCGATCGAGATCGGCCTTCAGATCGTCGGTGCTCTCGAGCCCGATGTGCAGGCGCAGAGTTGGCCCGCCGGGCGCCCATTTGGTCGCGGTGCGATAGGCGTCGCAATCGAAGGGAATCGCAAGGCTCTCGAAGCCGCCCCAGGAAAAACCCATGCCGAACAGCTTGAGCGTGTTGAGCATGGCGTCGACGGCCTGCTGCGGCGCCGGCTTCAGCACGATGCTGAACAGGCCGGATGCGCCGGTGAAGTCGCGCTTCCAGATGGCGTGACCGGGATCGGTCTCCAGGCCCGGATGCAGCACGCGAGCAACCTCGGACCTGGCAGCGAGCCAGCGCGCCATGTCGAGACCGGAGCGATGATGCTGCGCCAGCCGGACCGACAACGTGCGCAGGCCGCGCAGCGCGAGGAACACGTCGTCGGGACCGGCGCAGACCCCGAGCAGGCGGATGCCTTCGGCCACGATCGGCCAGGCCTCGGCGTTGGCCGAGATCGTGCCGAACATGATGTCGGAATGGCCGCCGATATATTTGGTGGCGGCCTGCATGCTGACGTCGACGCCCTGTTCGAGCGAGCGGTGATAGAGCGGCGTTGCCCAGGTGTTGTCGTCGATGACGAGCGCGCCCTTCGCATGCGCGACCTCGGCGATGGCGCGGATGTCCGGCATCTCGAACGATTGCGAGCCCGGCGCCTCCACCAGCACCGCGCGGGTGTTCGGCTTGAACAGCTTGTCGATGCCGGCACCGATCAGCGGGTCAAAGTACGTGGTCTCGACGCCGTAGCGGGCGAGCATGCCGTTGCAGAAATTGCGCGAGGGGCGGTAGACGTTGTCGACGACCAGAATGTGGTCGCCGGCCTTCAGCAGCGCGAGCAGCGTGGTGGAGATCGCCGACAGTCCCGACGGCACGATGCCGACGCCGGCGCATTGCGGCCCCTCCAGCGCCATCAGCGTCTCCTGGAACGCCTTGGTGGTGGGGGAACCGTGGCGGCCATAGGTGAACTCGCCGCGATGGGCGTGCAGGTCCTCGGCGGTCGGATAGAGCACGGTTGAGCCGTGGAAAACCGGCGGATTGACGAACCCCTTCTGCGCCTTGGTGTCGCGGCCGGAGGTGACCAGCCGGGTCTCGGCCTTCTGCTCTTGGGGGTGCGAGGAATCCATGCGCCTGCTTTCAAAACCGCGTTTCCCGTCGGGGCTGGGCGCCCGACGGGACGGCCGAAAGGCCGCTGTCGTTAATAACAGAACACAGAAGAGTCCCGTCAACCCCTTGACCCGGCACGCCAGTCGTTCTGTGATGCGCAGGTGCTATTCAGTCGCCGCATGTTGAGGGGCCTGCCGCGACCTTCGATCCATCGTCTGACCGAACTTTGCGCACGGCCCATAGCGGCGGGCGCCAGCGGCGGGGATTAAGGTATGGCCTCCCGGGATCGGCGAGTGTTCGGCAAGGTTTTCCAGCATGACTCTTGCAAGGCTGGTCTTGATATGCCCGGCCCGGCAGGGATGATCCTGAGACAACGTTCCTTGAGACGACTTTGAAAGGCCCAAAGCCCATGAAACGCGCAACCCTGGCTCTTACTCTTGCTCTCGCCGCCGGTCTCTCCGTCCAAGCCGCCGATGCGCAAACGCTCAAGACGGTCAAGGACCGGGGCATGCTGTCCTGCGGCGTCAGCCAGGGCCTGCCTGGCTTCTCCTCGCCCGACGACAAGGGCAACTGGACCGGCATCGACGTCGACGTCTGCCGCGCCATCGCCGGCGCGATCTTCAACGATCCGACCAAGGTCAAGTTCGTGCCGCTGTCCGCCAAGGACCGCTTCACCGCGCTGCAGTCCGGCGAGATCGACGTGCTCTCGCGCAACACCACCTGGACTATCTCGCGCGACACCTCGCTCGGCGCCAATTTTACCGGCGTGACCTATTATGACGGGCAGGGCTTCATGGTGAAGAAGTCGCTCAAGGTGAACTCGGCGCTCGAGCTCAACAGCGCCTCGGTCTGCGTGCAGACCGGCACGACGACCGAGCAAAATCTCGCCGACTACTTCAAGGCGAACAACATGAAGTACGAGGTGATTGCGTTCGCCACCAACGACGAAACGGTCAAGGCGTACGAAGCCGGGCGCTGCGACGTCTTCACCACGGACCAGTCGGGCCTCTACGCCAACCGCCTCAAGCTCGCCAGTCCCAACGACCACATGGTGCTGCCCGAGATCATCTCCAAGGAGCCGCTCGGCCCGATGGTGCGCCACGGCGACGACCAGTGGTTCGACATCGTGAAGTGGACGTTGTTCGCGATGATCACCGCCGAGGAGCTCGGGGTGACCTCGAAGAACGTCGACGAGAAGGCGAAGCTGGATAATCCGGAGATGAAGCGGGTTGTCGGCAGCGACGGCAATTTCGGCGAACAGCTCGGCCTGACCAAGGATTGGGTGGTGCGGATCGTGAAGACGGTCGGCAATTACGGCGAGGTGTTCGATCGCAACGTCGGCGCGGGCTCGCCGCTGGCCATCAACCGCGGCCTCAACAATCTCTGGAACAAGGGCGGTCTTCAGTACGCGCCGCCGATCCGCTGACCGCTCCTGACCCGCTGACAGCGGCATGAGCACCGAGGCCCGAAAACCGCCGCCCCAGATCGCGCTGAAGATCAGGCGCCTTCTGGGCGGCAAGGCAGGCTGGAACGGCGTTGCCGTCCAGTTTGCCTTCGCGGCGGTCCTGGGCTGGATCGGCTACGAGATCGTCTCCAATGCTCGCGCCAACCTGGAGAACCAGCACATTGCCGCCGGCTTCGGCTTCCTGCGCAACAACGCCGGTTTCGACGTCAACCAGACCCTGATCTCCTATACCGGCTCGGATACGTTCCTGCGCGTGTTCGTGGTCGGTCTCCTGAACACGCTCGTGGTCTCGGTGGTGGGCATCGTCTTCGCCACCGTGTTCGGCTTCATCGTCGCGCTGTGCCGGCTGTCGCCGAACTGGCTGCTGTCGCGCATCGGCGAGATCTATGTCGAGGTCATCCGCAACCTGCCGCTCTTGTTCCAGATCCTGTTCTGGTATCTGGCGGTGCTGGCGGCCTTGCCCAATCCGCGGCAGAGCATCTCGCTGTTCGGCATCGCCTTCATCAGCAATCGCGGCCTCGTCATCCCCAGTCCGATCGGCCAGAGCGGTCTCGCGCCGTTCCTGGTGGTGCTGGCGCTCGGCATCGTCGCCTCGCTGGCCCTGCGCTTCTACGCAAGGCGAGCGCTGTTTCAGCGCGGCCACGTGTTCCGCATCTGGCCTTACGTGCTGGCCCTGCTGCTCGGGTTTCCGCTCGCCACGGCGCTGGCGTTCGGTTTGCCCTTCACGTTCGAGCTGCCGCAGCTGAGGGGATTCAATTTCGCAGGCGGCTCGCGCATCATCCCGGAATTCGTGGCGCTGGTGGTGGCGCTGTCGACCTACACGGCCGCGTTCATCGCCGAGATCGTGCGCGCCGGTATCCTGTCTGTTCACAAGGGGCAGATGGAGGCGGGGTCCTCGCTGGGCCTCAGCCGCGGTGCCACGCTCCGCCTGATCGTCGTGCCGCAGGCCATGCGCGTCATCGTACCGCCGCTGACCAACCAGTATCTGAATCTCACCAAGAACTCGTCGCTGGCGGTCGCGATCGGCTATCCGGACCTCGTCTCCGTGTTCGCCGGCACATCGCTGAGCCAGACCGGGCAGGCAATCGAGATCATCGCCATGACGATGGGCATCTACCTCCTGATTTCGCTCGTCACCAGCGCCATCATGAGCCTCTATGGTTGGCGGGTCAGCCGGAGTCTGGGCGCATGAGCGATGTCGTCTCGTCCCGCTTCGTCCGCCGTGACCTGCTCGCCGAGCGACCCGCGCCAGTGAAGACCACCGGCTTCATCGGCCTGATGCGCACGCGCCTGTTCAACTCGCCGACCAACATCCTGCTGACGATCCTGGGCGCCTTGCTGCTCTGGTACACGATCGTTCCCTCCGTCAAGTTCCTGGTCGTCGATGCGGTCTGGAGCGGCAAGGACCGTACCGCCTGCCTCGCCGAGAACGCCGGTTTCGCGGTCGGTGCCTGCTGGCCCTACATCCAGGCGAAGCTCCCGCAGCTGATCTACGGCTTCTATCCCGAGGCCGAACGCTGGCGGGTCGATCTCACATTCATCCTGGCCGTGGTCCTGTTGGTGCCGCTGCTCGTACCGCGGCTGCCGGCGAAGAGCCTGAACGCCGGCATGTTCTTCGTCGCGTTTCCGGTGGTCGCCTTCTTCCTGCTGCACGGAGGCGGCATCAAGGGCTTCGGCCTGAGCTGGACGGCCGGTCTCCTGCAGTTGTTCGACGAGAGCATCATCGGCGCCGGACAGGCGCTGCTCGGTCTCAGCAAGAATTCGGCGATCGGACCGCTGCTGTGGGGCGTCGGAAGCCTCATCGTGCTATTCGGTACAGCGGTCCATTGGTTGATCTTTCCGCTCACCTGGTTGCGCGACTATATCCAGGGGATGGGCCAGCCGGTCTGGGCCGATTTCGCGGCGACGGCCGCGATCGCGTGCCTGGTCGCCTTCGTTCTCGGTGGCGGCGTTCGCACCGGCGGGCGGGCTCTGGTATCGAGCATCGCCACCTTCATTGCCATCGCCATCGTCATCAGGCTCATGGATCTCGATCACGGCGGATTGCCGGTCGTGGCGACCAATCTTTGGGGTGGCCTGCTGGTGACGCTGGTGGTCTCCGTCACGGGCATCGTCACCTCGCTGCCGATCGGTATCGCGCTCGCGCTGGGCCGCCGCTCGACCATTCCCTTGATCCGGATCTTCTCGATCGCGTTCATCGAGTTCTGGCGCGGCGTACCGCTGATCACCGTGCTGTTCTTCGCCACCTACATGCTGCCGCTGTTTCTGCCCGGCAATTTCACCGTCGACGGCCTCGTCCGCGCGTTGATCGGCATTGCGCTGTTCACCGGCGCCTATCAGGCCGAGAACGTCCGCGGCGGGCTCGCCGCGATCCCGCGCGGGCAAACCGAGGCGGCGGCCGCCCTCGGGCTCTCCTGGTGGAAGACGACCTCGTTGATCGTGCTGCCGCAGGGGTTGCGCCACGTCATTCCGAACCTCGTCAACAGCTTCATCTCGCTGTTCAAGGACACCTCGCTGGTCTCGATCGTGGCGCTGTTCGATCTCCTGGGCTCGCTCAGGGCATCGTTCTCGGATCCGAAATGGTCGACGCCGTCGACCGCGTTCACCGGCTTCGCCTTCGCCGGCATCATCTACTTCATCTTCTGCTTTGGAATGTCGCGATATTCGCTGTTCGTCGAGCATCGTCTCAACGCCCATCGCCGCAGCTGATCGAGGTCCCCATGTCAGACCCCATCGTCAAGATTTCCGGCCTCAACAAATGGTACGGCGACTTTCACGTGCTGCGCGACATCGACCTCGACGTCCGCAAGGGCGAGCGCATCGTGATCTGCGGGCCCTCCGGTTCCGGCAAGTCGACGCTGATCCGCTGCATCAACGCGCTCGAGGAATTCCAGGAGGGCGAGATCGTCGTCGACGGCATCGAGCTCGGACCCAACCTCAAGCATGTCGATGCCGTGCGCCGCGAAGTCGGCATGGTGTTTCAGAGCTTCAATCTGTTCCCGCACCTCACGGTGCTCGACAATTGCACGCTGGCGCCGATCTGGGTCCGCAACATCCCGAAGAAGGACGCGGAGGCGACCGCGATGAAGTTCCTGGAACGGGTCAAGATCCCGCATCAGGCCAACAAGTTTCCGGGCCAGATGTCCGGCGGCCAGCAGCAGCGCGTCGCCATCGCCCGCGCCCTGACAATGAATCCGAAGGTGATGCTGTTCGACGAGCCGACCTCGGCGCTCGACCCGGAGATGGTCAAGGAGGTACTGGACACCATGGTGGACCTCGCCGGGGAGGGCATGACCATGATGGTGGTGACCCACGAGATGGGTTTTGCCCGCGAGGTCGCCAACCGCGTGGTGTTCATGGACGCCGGCCAGATCATCGAGGCCAACACCCCGAACGAGTTCTTCGCGGCGCCTCAGCACGCCCGCACGAAGCTGTTCCTCAGCCAGATCTTGCGCTGATCCCCGGGAAACCCCGGGGGCGATGCTGGTCCGGCGACCGGGCGGTCATCGCTCGCGAATCAGTTAGACTCGGCTTCGGGCATTCTCCGGAGAGACACCTTGCAGAACAGCGGCGGCGGCGCGCGCGCATTCCAGAACGCGCGATTGCAGAAGAAATTGATGAAGCAGGCCGACGCCGTCATTGCCGCTGCGGCAAACGCCTATGGCCAGGGCCGGTATGCCGAGACCGAGGCGCTGTGCCGCGAGATCCTGAAAGCCCTTCCGGATCATGTCGACGCCATGCATCTGCTCGGCATGTGCGCCCATGACGGCCGGCGCCTCGAGGAGGCGAAAGAGCTGATCGAGCGCGTGATTGCGCTCGATCCGCGCCTGCACGATGCCCACAACAACCTCGCGACCGTGCATTTCGACCTCGGCAACTACGAGGAGGCGCGGAAGTGCCAGGAGAGGGCGATCGCGCTGAAGCCGAATTTCGCGGTCGCGATCACCAATCTCGGCAACACGCTGATGCATATGGGGCAGTACGAGCAGGCGCTTGAGATGCACGAGCGCGCCATCAAGCTGAAACCGGATTACGCCGATGCGCTCTGCAACCGTGGCATGGTCGAGATCGTGCTCGGGCAGGTGATGCGCGCCAAGGAGAGTTTCGAGCGCGCCTTGCTGTTTCAGCCGCGTCACGCCGAAGCCATCGTCGGCAGCGGCATGGTGAGCATGGAGCTCCGGCACCACGACGAGGCGGCCGCCAAGTTTGCCGCGGCGCTGGCGATCAAGCCGGGCGCGCCAAGGATCCTGGCCCAGCGCGGGCGGCTCAGTTACGAACTGCAGCGCCTGGAGCCTGCGCTTGCGGATTTCGAGGCGGCGCTTGCGATCTCGCCCAAGCTCGAGCTGGCGCTCCGGGGCAAGGCTCAGGCCTGCCTCGTCATGGGAAAGACCGCGCAGGCGATGGCGGCCGCGACGACCTTGATCGAGCGAAACCCGCGTTCCGAGATGGGAATGGCGCTGATGGGCTTCGCCTATTCGAACCAGGGCGACATGGATACCGCGATCGAATATCTCGACCGCGCGCTGGCGCTCCGCCCGGACTACGGGGACGCGATCCGGGGAAAGATCTTCCTGCAGGACTACCGCGCCGAAGCCGATTTCGTGGTGCAGCAGGCGGTGCGGAAATCCTGGTGGGATGCGATCGGCTCGAGGATTCCGCAAAGGACGCTGCCGAAGCGACCGCTCGATCCGGACAAGCGGATCGTGGTCGGCTATGTCGCTGCCGAATTCCGCCAGCATTCGGCGGGGCTCACCTTGCTGCCGGTGCTGCGCCATCATGATCACACCAGGTTCAAGATCATCTGCTACTATTCCTGGCCGGGGGCGGACGAGTACACCGCCAAATTCAAATCATTGGCGGACGTCTGGGTCGATGCCTGGGGGCTTTCGGACGACGAACTCGCCGATCGCATTCAGGCCGACGATGTCGACATCCTGATCGATGTGTCGGGGCACACCACCGGAAACCGGCTGCAATGCTTCGCGCGGAAGCCGGCTCCGATCCAGGCGACCGGGTTCGGACACGCGACGGGCACGGGCATGCCGACCATGGACTATGTGCTCGCCGATCCCATCTTCATTCCGCCGTCGGTCCGGCACTTGTTTCCCGAGAAGATCCACGATCTGCCGTGCCTGATCACGATGGAGCCGGTGACCAATCTGCAGCCCTCCGAGCTGCCGATGCTCCGCAACGGCTACGTCACTTTCGGCGTGTTCAACCGCATCTACAAGATCTCGGACGATGCGATCCGCGTGTGGTCGCGCATCATGCGGGAGGTGCCGGGATCGAAGATCATCCTCAAGCATGGTCTGCTCGACGATGCACTGCTGCGCGATAGCCTGATCGCGCGCTTCGTCGCGCAGGGCATTGCGGAGGAGAACATCACGTGTCTCGGCACCACTTCGCGCGACGACCACCTGATGGCGTTCGACAAGGTCGACATCTCGCTCGACACGTTCCCGCAAAATGGCGGCATCAGCACCTGGGAATCGCTCTACAAGGGCGTTCCGGTCGTCGCCAAGCTCGGTATCGGCGCCTCCTCGCGTGCCGGCGCCTCCATCGTGGCCGCGGTCGGGCTCGGCGACTGGGTCGCCGAGGACGACGATGGCTATGTCGAGATCGCCCGCAAGTTTGCCGCGCAGCCCGAGCATCTGGCGAAGTTGCGCGCAGGGCTACCGGCCCAGATCGCAGCCTCGCCCGCCGGCAATGTCGAGATCTACACCCGGGAGCTCGAAGCGGGCTACCGCAAGTTCTGGCACGACTATTGTGCCGCGGCTTCGGAACGCGGTGACACCGCGCAGGGCGAGGCGGGCACGCTGGCCGGTTCCTGAGCCGCACACGTCTCGCCGACTGGCCGTACGAATCAGTTAGACTCACCTCGGGCCTTTTTCCGGAGAAACACCTTGCAGAGCAGCGCCGGCGCGCGCGCATTCCAGAATGCGCGGTTGCAGAAGAAGTTGAAGAAGCAGGCCGATGCCATCATCTCTGCCGCGGCGAGCGCCTATGGCCAGGGCCGGTATGCCGAGAGCGAGGCGCTCTGCCGCCAGATCGTGCAGGCCGTTCCGGATCATTTCGACGCCATGCATGTCCTCGGCCTGAGCGTGCAACAGCTCGGGCGTCTCGATGAGGCGCAACAATTGCTCGAGCGCGCGGTCGCGATCGAGCCGCGTTCGCACGAGGCGCAGAACAATCTCGGCTCCGTGTATCTCGCCCTCCAGAAATTTGAGGCCGCGCGCGCATGTCTGGAGAAGGCGATCGCGCTGAAGCCGAATTTTTCGCCGGCGCTGGCCGGCCTCGGCAACACTCTGCTTCAGATGAGCCTGCCCGAGCGGGCCATCGAAGTGTACGAGCGCGCGATCAAGCTGAAGCCCGACTATGCCGACGCGCTCTGCAATCGTGGCGTCGCGGAGCTGGCGCTGTTTCGGTTTGACCGTGCCCGCGAGAGCTTTGATCGCGCGCTGTTGTTTCAGCCGCGCCACGTCGAGGCGCTGATCGGCAAAGGCATGGTCAGTGTCGAGCTCAGGCGCTACGACGAGGCGGAAGCGGCGCTCGCAGCGGCGCTCGCGATCAAGCCGGATTCGGCGAAGATTCTGGCGCAACGCGGACGACTTAACGCGGCACTGTCGCGGCCGGAACAGGCCGCTGCGGATTTCGATGCGGCACTTGCACTTTCGCCGCGGTTTGAAGTGGCCTTGCGCGGAAAGGCAGAGGCCTCGCTCAGCATCGGAAATACCGCACAGGCGATCGTGGCCTGCACGACCTTGCTCGAGCAGAATCCGCACTCCACGATCGCATTGGCGTTGCTGAGCTCCTGTTTTGCAAACCAGGGGGAAATCGCATCCGCGATCGAACATCTCGACAGGGCGCTGGCGATCGCGCCGGACCCGGATTTGATGGCGCGGAAGATCTACTTCCTGGACTTTCTCCCGGACGCTGATTTCACGGTCCAGCAGGCGGCGCGCAAGTCCTGGGGGGAAGCAATCGGGGCCAGAGTGCCGCAAAGGAAGCTCGCGCCCCGGCAGCTCGACCCCGACAGGCGGATCGTGATTGGCTATGTCTCTTCCGAATTCTGGTACCACTCGGCGGCGTTCGGGCTACTGCCCGTGCTGCGCCATCACGACCATGCGAACTTCGAGATCGTCTGTTATTCGTGTTCGCCGACACGTGACGCGGTGACTGCCCAATTCAGGTCGGCGGCCGACGTCTGGGTCGACGCCTGGCAGATGTTCGACGATCAGCTGGCGGATCGCATTGAGGCCGACAAGGTCGACATCCTCATCGACGTGTCCGGACATTCGTCGGGCAACAGGCTCCAGGTGTTCGCCCGCAAGCCGGCTCCCATCCAGGTCACTGGCTTCGGACACGCGACCGGTACGGGCCTTCAGGCCATGGACTACGTGCTTGCGGACCCGGTCTTTATTCCGCAATCGGCCCGGCACCTGCTGACCGAAAAGGTCTTTGATCTGCCGTGCCTGATCACGATCGATCCGATCCTGGATGTGCGGCCTTCCGAGCTGCCCATGCTCCGCAACGGCTACGTCACCTTCGGGGTGTTCAACCGCGTCAACAAGATCTCGGACGAGGCCATCCGCGTATGGTCGAAAGTGATGCGCGAGGTGGCTGGGTCGAAGATCATCATCAAGCACACGCTGCTTGACGATCGGCTGGTACGCGACGGCCTCCTTGCGCGATTTGTGGCGCAGGGAATTGCGGAAGAATCCATCACCTGCCTCGGCTCGTCCGATCGTGCCGAGCATCTGCGCGCCTTTGCGCAGGTCGATATCTCGCTCGATCCATTCCCGCAAAACGGTGGCGTTAGCACCTGGGAATCCCTCTATGCGGGCGTTCCGGTCGTGGCCAAGCTCGGCCACGGCGCATCCTCGCGCGCCGGCGGTTCCATCGTTTCGGCTGTCGGCCTCAATGACTGGGTCGCGGAGGACGACGAGGGCTATGCCGCGATCGCTTGCAAGTATGCCTCGCAGCCCGAGCATCTGGCGAAGCTGCGGGCGGACTTGCCGGCGAGGATCGCAGCCTCGGCCGCGGGCAATGTCGAGGTCTACACCCGCAGGGTCGAGGATGGATACCGCCAGTTCTGGCGCGATTATTGCGCCGCGGCCTCGGGACGCGGCGAGCCCGCGTAGCCGCCGGTCACCCTGCGCAGAGCTCGTGACGCGCGCCCCGGCTCAAGGGGGCGCGCAACGATCACACGAACGGCGGCTTGATGTTGCTGCGCTTCTCCAGCCAGTCGGGCACGGGCAGGTTCTTGGCGCGCATGAAATCGGCGTTGAACAGCTTCGACTGATACCGGCTGCCGGAATCGCACAGCACGGTCACGACCGTCTTGCCGGGCCCGAGCTGCTTTGCGAGCCGCATCGCCCCGACGACATTGACGCCGGTCGAGCCGCCGAGG
Source organism: Bradyrhizobium sp. WBOS08 (assembly GCF_024585125.1). Classification (NCBI taxonomy): domain Bacteria; kingdom Pseudomonadati; phylum Pseudomonadota; class Alphaproteobacteria; order Hyphomicrobiales; family Nitrobacteraceae; genus Bradyrhizobium; species Bradyrhizobium sp. WBOS08. The sequence goes on from NZ_CP028988.1 coordinate 5,894,342, forward strand.
CACAGACCTTCGTGCTGAAGCAATTCGTAGATCGCCGTGACGGCTTCAGCGTCGGGAACGAGATAGGCATCATCCACCTTCGCGGTCTCGACGATCGCGGTCGCCCGGTTGAGGCCGATGCCTTCGGTGATCGAGCCGCCCGGCGTCGCCTTGGCCTCGCCGGTCCTGAAATATTCGTACATGCCGGCGCCGTGCGGATCGGCGCAGGCGATGCGGATGGTCTTGCTCTTCTCTTTCAGATAACGGCTGACGCCGGACAACGTGCCGCCGCTGCCGACCGAGCAGACGAAGCCGTCGACCTTGCCGCCGGTCTGCTCCCAGATCTCGGGTCCGGTGGATTCATAGTGCGCCTTGGCGTTGTCGAGATTGTTCCACTGATCTGCGAACAGCACGCCGTTCGGCTCGGTCTTGCGCAACTCATCCGCGAGCCGCCGGCCGACGTGTTGATAATTGTTGGGGTTGGCATAGGGCAGGGCCGGCACCTCGATCAGCTCGGCGCCGCACAGCTTCAGGAAATCCTTCTTCTCCTGGCTTTGCGTCTCCGGGATCACGATCAGGGTGCGATAGCCGCGCGCGCTGGCGACGACGGCGAGCCCGATGCCGGTGTTGCCGGCGGTCGCCTCCACCACGAGACCACCGGGCTTGAGCTCGCCGCGTTTCTCGGCCTCCAGGATCATCCATTTGCCGGCGCGGTCCTTGACCGACTGGCCGGGATTCATGAACTCGGCCTTGCCCAGAATGGTGCAGCCGGTCAGTTCAGAGGCGCGCTTCAGCTTGATCAGCGGGGTGTTGCCGATGGCTTCGACAACGTCGTTTCGAATGCTCATGTCAGGAAAATCGCCACCAAGAGGGGTTGATCTGGTTGGCCAGAACCTAGTGCTTGGGGGGCCAAAGGGGAAGGCTTTTGCGTTGCGGCGAAACCCGTCGAAACGCCTGTCCCGACTGCAATATTCTCGCGCGGCAATGTGCGCGGCCGCGAGGCGGGACATCAGGAGGAGGAAATGTCCGAACATCGCCGGAGGATGGAAGATGACCGTCGTCCGGGACCAATCCGCGAACGCTTCTTTCCAACGACCGGACGGTCCGGCATTGAGCGCCGTTGACGGCTTTGTGAGATGGCGCCGACGAGAGAGCGGCTTGATGCAAGCCGCAGAAGGCTCTTGCGGCTGGGTGGAGCGTTGCGAGCGCAGGTGTGGCAGCAATATCACATGAAATCTTGGTAAGCTTGATCGCGCCTGCCGGTGTTTTCAGAATAAGAGAAGTCGCTGCCAGACAAGCACCTTTGGCATTTTCATCGATTCGCTTCAGGCGCGTCGGCAGGACCGTCCCGCGACTGCGGCCCTGTCCCCAAGTTCAGCGCCCGGCTAGTATCGTCTCCAGGTTCCGCAGAAGGCATCACCGCTGTGAACGAGTTGTCCAAGGCCCCGCGATCGTCCCGCCGCGAATCGGTTAATCCGGTTGCGCGGCGGCTTGATCTGCCCGGCGGGGGGTGGATGTGACACAGGGTGTTCCGGGGATCGCAATGCGGCGGTCCGAAGGTTCAGCGGCCCGGACGCTGCGCGCGGCGCGCTGGCTTGCAGTGGTGTGCCTCGCCGCCACCTCGGGCGCGTGCGTGCTGACCCAGGACCTTCCTGATCCCGCCCTCGACGTTCCCACGCAGTACAAATATGCCGGCAAGGGCGATGCGCCGCCGTCATTGGATTGGTGGCGCGGCTTCCGCTCTGCGGAGCTGACGCTGCTGATGGAAGAGGCGCAGACCGTCAATCTCGACATCGCCGCCGCCGTCTCCCGCATCGTCCAGGCCGACGCCCAGGCACGGCAGGCGGGCGCGGCGCTGCTGCCGAGCTTATCGACCGGCGGATCGGAAACCTATTCGCGCACCTCGGGCGCAAGCTCCTCGGGCCTGTCCATCGGCGGCCGCGAAGTCGTCAACTATTCGGCTTCGCTGAGCGCCAGCTATCAGCTCGACTTCTGGGGCCAGAACCGCGCTGCGCTGCAGACCGCGGAGGAAACCGCCAACGCCAACCGCTTCGATCGCGACACCGTCGCGCTGACGACGCTCGCTGCCGTCGCCAACGCTTATTTCCAGGTGCTGGCCTCGCAGGACCGCATCCGGACCTCCCAGCGCAACATCGCGAGCGCGCAGCGCATCCTCGATGCGGTCAGAGAGCGGCGCAGGGCCGGCACCGGCACGGATCTGGATGTCGCCCAGCAGGAGAGCGTGCTCGCCAACCAGAAGGCCCTGGTGCCGCCGCTGCGCCAGACGCTGGACCAGAACGTCAATGCGCTCGCCGTGCTGGTTTCGCGTCCGCCCGAGAGCGTGCGCGTGCATGGCGGCTCGCTCGACCGGATCGCGATCCCGCGCGTGACGCCCGGCCTGCCGTCGGAGCTTCTGACACAGCGGCCTGACATCCGCCGCCAGGAGGCGCAGCTCGCCTCCGCGACCGCCAACATCGGCAATGCCCGCGCGCAGTTCTTTCCGACCATCCAGCTCACCGGCAATGGCGGTTATCAGAGCGCGGCTTTGGTCTCGCTGTTCCAGCCGCATGCGGCGTTCTTCCAGCTCGTCGGCAGCGCCACGCAGCCGATCTTCGACGGCGGCAGGATTCTCGGCAATTTCGAGCTCGCCAAGGCGCGCCAGGACGAGCTGCTTCAGACCTACCGCAAGACCATCGTGCAGGCCTTTGCGGACGTGGACAATGCGCTGTTCTCGATCAAGCAGACCACGATCCGGCTGCAATTGCAGCGCGATGTCGTTGCCGCCTCGCGCCGTGCCTTCGATCTGTCGGAGCAGCAATTGCGCGCCGGTACCGCCGATATCGTGACCGTGCTCAACACCCAACTGACCCTGTTCCAAGCGGAAGACGCGCTGTGGCAGGCCCAACTCGCGCGGCTCCTCGCCATCGTCAGCCTGTACCAGGCGCTCGGCGGCGGCTGGGAGCCGAGGATGGAGAAACCGGTCAATGCTCTTTAAGCCGGACGGCAAGCCAGGCGTAGAGGAGGGGACGGCGAGGAGATCGCGCGGCCGCGGCTTCGTCGTGACCCTGATCACGCTGGCGATCCTCGGAGGGCTCGGTTATCTCGGCTGGATCGCCATGCATCAGCAGCAGGCCAACAACCGCAACAACCAGCGGCCGGATCTGCCGGTGCCCGTGCTGGCGGCAACCCCGAGGGTGCAGGACGTTCCGGTCTATCTCGACGGCGTCGGCGCGATCCGTGCGCTCAACACCGTGACGGTGCGCTCGCAAGTCGACGGCAAGCTGATCGCGGTGAACTTCACCGAAGGCCAGGACGTCAAGAAGGGTGACGTGCTCGGCGAGATCGATCCGGCGATCTACCAGGCGCAGTACGACCAGGCCGTCGCCAAGAAGGCGCAGGATGAGGCCCAGCTCGCCAACCAGCGCATCGACCTGGCCCGATACGAGCAGCTCGCCGCTTCCAATGCCGGCTCCAAGCAGCAGGCCGACACCCAGCGCGCGCTGGTCGCGCAGACCGAGGCACTGGTCAAGGCCGACCAGGCCGCGATCGACAATGCGGCGGCAACGCTCAGCTACACCAAGATCGTGGCCCCGATCTCGGGCCGTGCCGGCCTGCGTCAGGTCGACCAGGGCAACATCATTCACGCCTCCGACACCACGGGTCTCGTGGTGATCGCGCAATTGCAGCCTATCGCGGTGTGGTTCAGCCTGCCGCAGCAACAGATCATGCGCGTCAACGCGGCCGCGGCGAAAGGCACGCTCACGGTCGACGTGTTCGGCAATGACGGCATCACCGTGATCGATACCGGCAAGCTGACCGGCATCGACAATCAGGTCGACCAGACCACCGGCACGCTCAAGCTCAAGGCGGAATTTCCCAACGCCAATTACCAGCTCTGGCCGGGCCAGTTCGTCAATGTCCGCCTCAAGGTCGAGACCTTGACGCAGGCATTGGTGGTGCCGACATCGGCCGTGCAGCGCGGCCCGATCGGGACGTTCAGCTATGTCATCGGCGCGGACAATGTGGCCTCGGCCAAGCCCGTGACGGTGACGCAGCAGAACGAGCACGATGCCGTTATCGCCAGCGGCCTGTCGCCGAACGATCGCGTCGTGACCACCGGCTTTGCCAACCTGTCCGACGGCTCCAAGGTGATCGTCGGCCGCGACGACCAGACCCCGTCGGCCGATCTCGCCCCGCGCAAGCGCTCGCGCGGGCCTGACGGCCAGAAGAAGGATGGTGCCAAGGACGGTCAGAAGGACGTGCAAGGCAAGGACGGCGAGTTCCGGGCCAAGCGCAAGAGCAGCGAAGGCGACCAGAAGGGACAGACCGGGCCGGCTCCGGGCCCGGGGGCAGCAGGAAGTGGAGCCAAGCAGCCATGATCCCGACAACAGCCGCCTGACGCGGCAGGCAGATCCCATGGGTGTCTCCGAACCTTTCATCCGCCGGCCGATCGCGACCTCGCTGCTCGGCATCGCGCTCATGATCGGCGGACTGCTGGGCTATTTCGCGCTACCGGTCTCGGCGCTGCCGCAGGTCGATTTCCCGACCGTGCAGGTGACGACGCAGCTGCCGGGCGCGAGCCCGGACGTGATCGCATCGCTGATCACGGCGCCGCTGGAGCGGCAGCTCGGCCAGATCCCGTCGCTGTCGGCGATGAACTCGACGAGCTCGTTCGGCGTCAGCCAGATCTCGCTGCAGTTCGATCTCAACCGCGACATCGATGGCGCGACCCAGGACGTGCAGGCGGCGATCAACGCCGCGGCGGGCGTGCTGCCGAAGACGCTGCCTTATCCGCCGACCTACGCCAAGGTGAACCCGGCGGACGCGCCCGTCATGACGCTGGCGCTGCGCTCGGACACGATCTCGCTGCGGGCGATGAGCGACATCGCCGACACTATTCTGGCTCAGCGGCTGAGCCAGATTTCCGGCGTCGGACGAGTCTCGGTGCTTGGCGGGCTGAAACCGGCCGTGCGCATCCAGGCCGATCTGGCGCGGCTCGCCGCCTACGGCATCGCCATGGAGGATCTGCGCACCGCGATCGCCAGTGCCAATGTCTCGGGGCCGAAAGGCTCGCTCGACGGCGCGCAGCAGTCCTACATCATCGCGGCCAACGATCAGATCGCCGCGGCTGACGCCTACAAGCCCGTCATCATCGCCTACCGCAACGGCTCGCCGGTCACCATCGCCGACGTCGCGCAGATCGTCGACGGCCTCGAGAACGACCGCACCGGCGGCTGGTACCAGGGCACGCCGGCCGTCATCATCGACATCCAGCGCCAGCCCGGCGCCAACGTGATCGACGTCGTCAGCCAGATCCGCGCCGAAATCCCCAAGGTGCAGCGCGCGATTCCGGCGGGCGTGAACCTCACCATCGTGTCCGATCGCACCGTCACCATCCGCGCCTCGGTGCGCGACGTGCAGTTCACGCTGGTCCTTGCCGTCGTGCTGGTGACCCTGGTGGTGCTGCTGTTCCTGCGTTCGCTGCGCGCAACGTTGATCGCAGGCGTCGCGCTGCCGCTGTCGCTGATCACGAGCTTCGGCATCATGTATTTCGCCGGGTTCAGCCTCGACAATCTGTCGCTGATGGCGCTCACGATCGGCACCGGCTTCGTCGTCGACGACGCCATCGTCATGATCGAGAACATCGTGCGCCACATGGAGAACGGCGACGGCGCGATGGAGGCGTCGCTGAAGGGCGCCAGCGAGATCGGCTTCACCGTGATCTCGCTGACGGTGTCGCTGATCGCGGTGTTCATCCCGCTGCTGTTCATGTCGGGCCTCGTCGGACGCATGTTCCGCGAATTCGCGCTGACCTTGACGATCGCGGTGGTGACCTCGGCCGTGGTCTCGCTGACGCTGACACCGATGATGTGCTCGCGCCTGCTCAAGCACGCCCATGAGGAGCTGGCGGTGCCGGGCTTGGCCGCGATCAGCCGCTTCATCGACCGCACCGTCGAATTTTACCATTGGACGCTGCTTTGGGTGCTGGAACGTCAGCGCGCCACGCTGATCGTGACCTTCGCCACGCTGATCGCGACTCTGGTCCTCTATGTCGTCGCGCCGAAGGGCTTCCTGCCGCTGCAGGATACCGCCGCGATCACGGCCGTGACGGAGGCCGGCCCCGACGTGTCGTTCGCGGAGATGCAGAAGCGGCAGGCCGAGGCTTCCGACGCCATCAGGGCGGATCCCGACGTGGTCGGCGTGGTCTCGGTGATCGGGGCGGGCTCGGTCAACCCGACCACCAATGTCGGCCGGCTCGTCATGAGCTTGAGGCCGCGCGGCGAGCGGCGTGACGACGTCGCGGCCGTCATCACCCGGCTGAAGCAGCGGGTTTCGGGTATCCCCGGCATGACCGTGTACTTCCAGCCGGTGCAGGACGTGCAGATCTCGACCCAGTCGAGCCGCTCGCAATACCAGTACACGCTGACCGGCACCGATGCAGCGCTGGTGTCGGAATGGGCGCGCAAGCTGGTGACGGAGATGCGGCGCGATCCCTTGTTCCGCGATGTTTCTTCCGAGGCGCAGGAGGGCGGCCTGCGGGCGCAGCTCGACGTCGATCGCACCCGCGCCGGCCAGCTCGGCGTGAGCCTGCAAGCGATCACCGACACGCTGAACGATGCGTTCGCGCAGCGGCAGATCTCGACCATTTACGGCCAGGCCAACCAGTACCGCGTGGTGCTGGAGGCGCTGCCGATGTACCAGCGCGATCCCTCGATCCTGTCGAAGCTCTATCTGCCGGGCGCCGCGAGCGCCACCGCCGGCGCGCCGAACGCGCAGGTGCCGCTGTCGGCCGTGGCGACGCTGAAGCGCACCACCGCGCCGCTCGCGATTTCGCACCAGGCCCAGTTCCCGTCGGTGTCGCTCAGCTTCAACCTCGCGCCGGGCGCCGCGCTCGGCGATGCGGTCGACGCCGTGAAGACGATCGAGACGCGGATCGGCATGCCCAACAGCATCGTCGGCGTCTATGCCGGCGATGCCGCCGAATTCGCCAAGGCTCTCGCCGGCCAGCCCTGGCTGCTGCTCGCCGCCGTGATCACGATCTACATCGTGCTGGGAGTGCTCTACGAGAGCTACATCCACCCGATCACGATCCTGTCGACGCTGCCCTCGGCCGGCGTCGGCGCCATCCTGGCGCTGGTGCTGTGCGGGCAGGACCTGTCGGTGATCGGCCTGATCGGCATCATCCTCCTGATGGGCATCGTCAAGAAGAACGCGATCATGATGATCGACTTCGCGCTCGATGCCGAGCGCGGGCAGGGCATGTCGCCGAACGAGGCGATCGTGCAGGCCTGCCTGTTGCGTTTCCGCCCGATCATGATGACGACGCTGGCGGCGCTGTTCGGCGCGCTGCCGCTGGCGATCGAGAGCGGCACCGGCGCCGAGCTGCGTTTCCCGCTCGGCATCTCCATCATCGGCGGCCTGCTGCTGAGCCAGCTGCTGACGCTTTACACGACGCCTGTGATCTACCTCGCGCTCGACCGCATCAACCGCCGCCTGGAGCAGGCACTGCCGCCGGCCGAATCCGGCGGCCCGCCGGTCGCGGGGGCGACCGAGGGGATGCAGTGATGGCATCGATCTCGGAGCCCTTCATCCGCCGCCCGGTCGGGACCACGCTGCTGTCGATCGGGCTGTTCCTGCTGGGTGTGGTCGCCTACCATTTCCTTCCCGTCGCCTCGGTTCCGAACGTCGACTTCCCCGCCATCTTCGTCTCGGCCAGCCGGCCGGGAGCCGACCCGTCCGTGATGGCGGCGACGGTAGCTTCTCCGTTGGAGCGGCGGCTGGGTGAGATCGCCGGCATCAACCAGATCACCTCGACCTCGACGCTCGGCACCACCACCATCCAGCTCCAGTTCGACATCGGCCGCAGCATCGACAAGGCCGCCCGTGACGTGCAGGCGGCGATCAACGCCTCGATGGTCGACCTGCCCAGCGACCTGCCGACGCTGCCGCGCTTCCGCAAGGCCAACACGGCCGGCGCGCCCGTCTTCGTGCTGGCACTGACCTCGAAGACGCTGTCCCCCAGCGCAATTTACGACGTCGCCGACACGGTCCTGGCGCAGCGCATCTCGCAGGTCCCGGGCGTCGGCGATGTCAGCGTGTCCGGCGCCGACCAGCCGGCCGTGCGGGTCCAGCTCAACCCCGTCGCGCTGTCGAACGCCGGCATCGCCACCGACGACGTGCGCACCGCGATCGTCAATGCCAACCCACTCGGTCCCGTCGGCATCTTCAACGGCGAACGCCAGAGCGAGACGCTGGCGCTCAACCGGCAGATGCGAACCGCCAAGGAATTTGGCGACATCGTCATCAAGAGCGCCAACGGCAACTTCGTGCGGCTCTCCGACGTCGCCGACATCGAGGATTCAGTCCGCAACGCCCGCTCCATCGCCTGGTTCAACAAGCAGCCGGCGGTGCTGATCCAGATCACCAAGCAGGGCGATGCCAACGTCATCGACACCGTCGACCGGGTGAAGGCGCTGGTCCCACAGCTGAAGCAATGGATTCCGGCCGGCGTCGAGATTTCGACCCTGGTCGATCGCACCGGCACCATCCGCGCCAGCGTGCTCGACATGCAATGGACATTGCTGGCCACCGCGATCCTGGTGATGGTCGTGGTGTTCGTGTTCCTGCGGCGGCTGACGCCGACGATCGCTGCCGGCATCTCGGTGCCGCTGGCGCTCGCCGGCACCTGCGCCGGCATGTGGGTCGCGGGCTTCTCGATCGACAATCTGTCGCTGATGGCGCTCGCGATCTCCGTCGGCTTCGTGGTCGACGACGCCATCGTCATGATCGAGAACATGTATCGCAATCTCGAGCACGGCATGACCCCGTTCCGGGCGGCGCAGGAGGGCGCGAGGCAGATCGGTTTCACGGTGGTCTCGATCAGCCTGTCGCTGATCGCAGCGTTCACGCCGCTGATCTTCATGGACGGCATCGTCGGCCGCCTCTTGCGCGAATTCTCGCTGACGCTGACCTTCGCCATCCTGGTTTCGACGCTGGTCTCGCTCACGGTGACGCCGATGATCTGCGCCCATTACATTCGGCAGCCCCCGTCGGGCACCGCGACCCTGTTCGACCGCATCATCGAGGGCTCGCTGTCGCGCATCGTCGCCTTCTATGCCCGGACTCTGCGCACCGTGCTGGACTACCCGCTGGCGACGCTGCTGGTGTTCTTCGCCACCATCGGCCTCACCGTGACGCTCTACATCAAGGTCCCCAAGGGCTATTTCCCGACCGACGATTCCGGCTTCGTCATCGGGGCGACGCGCGCCTCCGCCGACATCTCGTTTCAGTCGATGCTCGGTCTCCAGCAGCGGCTCGCCGACATCGTGATGAAGGATCCGGCCGTGGCCGGCGTCGGCTCGACGGTCGGTGCGGGAGGCGGGCCCGGGGGAGCGACCTCGAACCGCGGCATCATGTACATCAGCCTGAAGTCGCCGCAGGAGCGCGGCCACGTCTCGACCGAGGCCGTGATCGACCGCCTGAGACGCGCGCTGTACCCGGTGCCCGGCATCCGCCTCTTCATGTTCGCCGCCCAGGATGTCCGTGCCGGCGGGCGGCGGAGCGATTCCGACTACCAGTACACGCTGACCAGCACCGACCTCGGTCTGCTGCAGAAGTGGGCGCCGATCGTGGCCAAGCGCATGGAGAGCGTCGAGGGCATCACCGACATCTCCAGCGACCGCGACCCCGGCGGCCTTCAGCTCACGCTCGCGATCGATCGCCAGAAGGCCTCGGCGCTCGGCGTCCGGGTTCAGGACATCGACAACGCGCTGAACAACGCCTTCTCGCAGCGGCAGATCTCGATCATCTACACCCAGCGCAACCAGTACATGACCGTGCTGGAGATCGATCCGAAATTCCAGGTCGATCCCTCCAACCTCGATCGCATCTACGTCGCCGGCGCGGGCGACGCGCAGGTGCCGCTGTCGGCCGTGGTGCACGCCACGCGCAGCCTCGCCGCGCTCGCGGTCTATCACTCGCAGTCGTTCCCCTCGACCACGGTGTCGTTCAACCTTCTGCCGGACGTGCAGCTGCAGACGGCGACACAGAGCATCCAGCGCGCGGTGGAAGAGCTGCACATGCCCGAAGGCATCCGCGGCAGCTTCGACGGCAATGCCGGCGACTTCGCAAAGACCAGCGGCCGCCAGCCGCTTCTGATCCTCGGCGCGCTGGTGGCGATGTACATCGTGCTCGGGGTGCTCTACGAGAGCCTCGCCCATCCGCTCACGATCATCTCGACGCTGCCCTCGGCCGGGCTCGGCGCGCTGCTCGCCTTGCAGCTCACCAACACGCCGCTCACCGTGATCGCCTTCGTCGGCATCATCCTCCTGATCGGCATCGTCAAGAAGAACGGCATCATGATGGTGGATTTCGCGCTCGACGCCGAACGCCAGCGCGGCCTGTCGTCAGCGGAGGCGATCTTCGAGGCCTGCCAGGCGCGCTTCCGCCCGATCGTGATGACGACCATGGCGGCGCTGTTTGCCGGCATCCCGCTCGTGGTGGCGACCGGCCCCGGCACGGAGCTGCGTCGTCCGCTCGGCATCACCATTATCGGCGGCCTGTTCGTCTCGCAGATCCTGACGCTCTATACCACGCCCGTGATCTACCTGCTGATCGACCGCCTGCGGCGACGGTCCGCACCGCGCCCGCTGCCTGCGCCCGCGGAATAGGTTGTTGAAGCCCCGCATGGAGCGTATAGCGGCGCCCATGTCGAACCCACCAGATACGGCCATCGCCGAGCCGATCCCCGAATGCCCGCATTGCCAGAAGCCGATGCCGCTGTGCATCTGCGACAGCGTCACGCCGATTGACAACCGGTTGGCGCTGCTGATCCTGCAACATCCGCAGGAGCAGGACAGGGCGCTCGGCACCGCGCGTCTGCTTGCGCGGCATTTCGCCGACGCCACGGTGCGGGTCGGCCTGTCCTGGCCGAGCCTGTCCAAGGCGCTGGGGCGGCCGGTCGAGAACGCGGCGCGCTGGGCCGTGCTCTATCTCGGTTCGGCACGCGCCGCCGATCTCGAGGCGGAAGGCGAGATCGTCGCGCTCGACCGCAAGGGGGGGATCGCGGAGAACCAGCGCGCGATCCTCGGCAAGCTCGAGGGAATCGTGTTGCTCGACGGCACGTGGAGCCAGGCCAAGGCGTTGTGGTGGCGCAATCCCTGGATGCTCAAGTGCCAGCGCGTGATCCTCAACCCGGCGCATCCCTCGCGCTATGGACGTCTGCGCAAGGAGCCGCGCAAGGACGGGCTGTCGACCATCGAGGCCGCGGCAACGATTCTGGCCGGCCTCGAGCGGCGTCCTGATATCGCCGACACGCTGCATGCGAGCTTCGAACGATTGTTGACCCGCTACCGCGAGGTCCAGGCCGAGATACCGGAATTGGCACCCAAGCCTGCGCCGAAGGGGCGGCGCGACTTCCGGCGACGTAAGCGCGGCTGAGTTCGGCCCGCATCTCTCAACGGTTTGATTGCAGCGCCAAGCGTGCGCGTCGAGGTTGGCCTCGGCATCTACGCCGGCGACCCGCCATCAAGGTCCTGTACGTGACGGAAACTGGGACGAAGCGGTTGCCTAATCCCTTCATCCCCTATATTGCTCCGCCCTTACGGGGCCACGTGGCGGAGTGGTTACGCAACGGTCTGCAAAACCGTGTACACCAGTTCAATTCTGGTCGTGGCCTCCATCACAACTCCCTGATTTATCTGGTATAATTAGAAGCCAGGCGCGGGTTCCGCCGCGCGCCGTCGGCTGGAGGCGGCCGTGATCACCGGGTTTGCCCGGGGCCCGCTGGAAACTCTCGATTCAGGCCCCTGGCATAGAGTTCGCATCTGCGAAGTGATTCATCTCGCTATCCGAGCACTGGAGCCCACAATGGGCGACATCGTCCGATTTGTCCCGAAATCCGAGCTGGAGCGGGCCCGCCTCATCCGCGAGGCCCGCGCGATCTATGACAGCATCTTTCCGTCGGCCACGCCTGACCGGGCGCCGCAGGATGGCGAGGATCGCATCAAGACCTGATCGTTGCCCGGGTCGGATTTCCGGCGCCAACGCCATGGCAAAGCTCCCGCGAGGCGGGCGGTTTGGTTCACGCTGAACGCGGCTCTCAGCAGGCCGCGTACCAGTCCTCGGGGAACGGCAGGAGCGGCCAGGCGCCCTCATTGTCATTGGCGGCTTTGGGTGTCGCGTCGAAGCTCCACGAGCGCGGCACGAATTCCTCCTCCGGCGCGAGAGCGAAATCTTCAATGACCATGGCGTCCCGGACAGCATCCAGCAGCAAGTTGAATTCGGCTTCGCTTCTCATCGCACCCTCGCAGAACGCGGATGGCGCAATGTCGCAAAGCCGGTTTGTCACCCGATTGAGCCGATCGTTCGCATTTTAACGATCCGGCGATCGAGGTTTGATTGGCTAACGATTTCTAAAAGTCCCGGCGGGAATCTACGTTCCACCGCAGCGCGCGCAGTGTGAAGGAAATCACATCCTGCGCGATTTTTTTCTCCTACCCCTTCGCAGGGTACCGGCCAGGAAAGGCCGGGAGGCGGCAGGGCGACAGGAGACTGGTCATGAAGGCGAGGTTCTTGCGGTTTGCGGGTGTGAAGAGCCGGGCGTGCGGCGCGTCCACGGTCGGGCTGTTCCTGACGCTGTTCGCCTCTGCTGCCCAAGCGCAAGGGACGGCGGAGCAGCGCCGGGCCTGCACCCCCGATGTCTACCGGCTCTGCGCCGGCGAAATTCCCAATGTCCGCGCCATCACAGCCTGCCTGCGCCGTAACCGATCCAGCCTGAGCGAGGCTTGCCGCAGCGTGTTCGACCAAGCCGGCGGGTGAGCCCGCCTGTGGATTGTTGCGCAGCAAGTAGCTGCGCGGACGCCCCAATCCCCAGCAGCCGCCTTGTGGATATGCTGCGGATAGGTTGTTGAAGGGCGGTGAGTTGCGGCATCGCCGCTGCACCGAGCGAGACCGATCGTCTCGCACGAACTGGGAAGCTCAAATCGCGTCGCCCTGGCATGCGACCAGTTTTTGTGCAGCGCCTTGCCCAAACCGCGGGCCTCCTCGATCCAATTTTTTGTACGCCCGCGGACAAGCTTTTAGAGCGGGATCCCACCTAGCTTCGCCGTCGAGCTGGAAGTCGACCTGGAACATGGCAGGCGCCATGACAACGCGAAGGAGCTGGAGATGGAGAGATGGGTTTTGCCGCAGGCGCGGCGGGGATTGGCGCGCGCATCATTGCCACCGCGCAAGCTCATGCTCGGCGCCGCCATCGCTTTCGGCCTCGTCGTCGCAGCGCCGCTGAGCGCCCAGGCCGCAGCGCCCGCCGCCTGCGCCGCGCTCCAGGAAAAATATCCGGACTGGAAGGGCAAGACGCTGGTCAACGCCATCAATCCGCATACGCCGGGCTATGAGACCATCGATCCCAAGGATCCCAGCAAGTATATCGGCTTCGACATCGATCTCGGCGAAGCCATCGGCGAATGCCTCGGTTTCAAGCTGACCTACAAGGCGGTGACGTTCGCGGCGCTCCTGACCACGCTCGCCGCGGGACAAGCCGACATCGTGATCTCCGACATCTACGCCACCAAGGAGCGCGCCAAGGCCGCCGACTTCATCACCTACTCGAAGGTGTTCGACGGCGTCCTCGTCGCCAAGGGCAATCCGAAGGGCATCAACGGCATCAACTTGTCGCTGTGCGGCGCCGCTGCGGCCGAAAACACCGGCTATGTCGAGGTGCCCTTGATCCAGGCGCTGATCCCGGAATGCAAGAAGGCCGGCAAGCCCGAGCCGACCATCCAGCTCTACGACAACAACGCCAACTGCATCCAGGCGATTCTCGCCGGCCGCGCCGACACCTACATCAACGACGTCAACACCGTCGACAGCGCCGTCAAGGCCTATCCGGACAAGCTGGAGAAGGCGATCGCGGTGACGATCCCGTATTCGGTCGGCATCGCCGTGCCCAAGAACAAGCCGAAATTCCGCGACGCCGTGCTCGCCGCGTTGATCGAAGTGCAAAAGGCCGGAACCCACATGGAGCTTCTGAAGAAGCACGGGCTCGATGTGAACAACTTCATGGAGCCGGAAATTCTGACCGCGGACTGAATGCGGTTTGCCTCTCCCCGACGGGGAGAGGTCGGCGCGAAGCGCCGGGTGAGGGGGCGCGGCAAACTCTGTGCGGCGTAATCCCTCACCCGGATCGCATCGGATGATGCGATCCGATCCGTGCTCGAGGCACCCGCCTTCAACCAAACCTGATCCCGCTCTAATGACGGCGGACTGATGTCGCTGTTTCTCCACTACCTGAGCATGCCATATCTGCTCGCGGGCATCGAGCTCACCCTCGAGGTGACTGCCCTCGGGCTCGGCGGTGGATTGATCCTCGGATTGATCCTCGCCGGCATGCAGCTCTCCCGCTTCTGGCTCCTGGCGGCGATCGCCAGGGCCTACACCGTGATCTTCCGCGGCACCCCGCTGATCCTGCAGATGGTGTTCGCCTACGACGCGCTGCCGCATATCGGCATCAAGCTGCCGGCGGTGCTGGCGGCCGGCCTCGCACTGGCCTGCAACGAAGCGCCGTTCATCGCGGAGATGCTGCGCGCCGGCGTGCTCGGCGTCGACCGCGGACAACTGACGGCCGGACAGGCGCTGGGCATGACGCCGTCGGTGCTGATGCGCAGGATCATCGCGCCGCAGGCGATCCGCACCATGATCCCGGCCTTCGGCAACGAAGCGGTGAGCGCGCTGAAGAATTCCTCGCTCGCCTCGGTGATCGCGGTGCAGGAGCTGACCTTGCGCTCGACCCAGCTTGCGTCCTCGACCTTCGATTTCTTCTCGATCTTCTTCGCCTCGGGCCTGCTCTATCTCGTGCTGACCGCCAGCATCAGCGCGATCCAGCTCTTCGTCGAATGGCTGCTGGACCTCGACCGCACCACCCGCCGCGAGCGCAGGCTCGCCGATTATCTGCCCTGGCGCCGCGTCGATCTGGCTGCCAAGCTCGAACTGGCCGATGCGACCGATCCCGATCCCGAGCCCGCGCCGGCGGAGCTCGCGGTCACGCCGCCGCTGGCCCTGACCCGCGAGGAGCGGGCCCGCCGCGCCGCGACGATCGCGCGTAATAATATCGCGGTCGAAGTGAAGGACCTGACCAAGAGCTACGGGCCACAGACGGTGCTCGGGGGCCTCGACCTCACGGTGCGCATCGGCGAAGTGGTCGCGCTGCTCGGCCCGAGCGGCTCCGGCAAGAGCACGCTGCTTCGCTGCATCAACCACCTCGAAAACTGGGATGCCGGCACCGTGCGCGTCGGCGGCCGGCGCCTCGGTTTCGGCGAGAACGGCAAGCCGTTGTCGCCGCGGGCGATCGCCAATGAGCGCGCCAGTGTCGGCGTCGGCATGGTGTTCCAGCAGTTCAATCTGTTCGCGCATCTTTCGGCCAAGGAGAACATCGCCGGCCCCTTGCGCTGGGTTCATGGCATGACCCGCATCGATGCCGATCGCCGCGCGGCCGAACTGCTCGATCGTGTCGGGCTTTCGCATCGCGCCCATGCGCTGCCGCGGCATCTCTCCGGCGGCCAGCAGCAACGCGTTGCCATCGCCCGTGCGCTGGCGCCGAACCCGAGCGTGCTGCTGCTGGACGAGCCAACCTCGGCGCTCGATCCGGAGCTGGTCAACGAGGTGCTGGAGGTGATCCGGCGCCTGGCCATCGACGACGGCCTCACCATGATCATCTCGACGCACCAGATCCGTTTCGCTGACGAGGTCGCCGATCGCGTCGCCTTCCTGAGCGGCGGCGCGATCATCGAGGAGGGGCCTGCGCACGATGTGCTCTCCAATCCCCGCAATCCGCTGACGGCACGATTCCTCAGCGTGATGGAAGCCGACAAGACCCCGGAGACGGTGCGATGACCACCGTCACGACGTTCCAAGCCGCGTTCCCTGAAGAGGCCACCTCATGAAGCATGTCACGTTGCCGGTTTCGCCGAAGACCGTCCACTGGGGCTATTTTTCCAAGACAGTGGCACCGGCCCTGACGTTGCGCTCCGGAGATCGCGCCACGATCGAGACGCTGACCCACCACGCCAATGACGATTACGAGCGAATGATCCAGGGCGATCCTGGCGCCGAAAGCGTGTTCCAGTGGACGCGCGAGCACAAGGCCGTCGCGCGCCGCGGCTCAGGTCCGACGGAAGGCCCGTTCATCCGCGGTGCAGGCGAGGGGATCGGTGTGCATCTGCTCACCGGTCCGGTCGCGATCGAAGGTGCCGAGCCCGGCGACATTCTGGAGGTACGCATCCTCGATGTGCGGCCGCGGCCGAGCTGCAGCGCCTGCCATGCCGGCCGCTGCTTCGGCTCCAACGTCGCTGCGAACTGGGGATTTCACTATCACGACCTGATCGAGGAGCCGAAGCCGCGCGAGGTCATCACCATCTTCGAACTCGACACCTCCGGCGAGCCCTACGCAAAGGCGGTCTACAATTACGTCTGGACGCCGCAGACCGATCCCGACGGCATCGTGCATTCGACCATCGACTATCCCGGGGTGCGCGTCGATCACGCCACCATCAGGAAGCGCGAGAACGTCCTGTCCAGTGTGAAGGTGCCGGCGCGGCTGCATTTCGGCACGATGGGCCTTGCGCCGTCGGAAGCCGATTTCGTCAGCTCGATTCCACCCGGCTATACCGGCGGCAACATCGACGACTGGCGCATCGGCAAGGGCGCGCGGATGTTCTATCCGGTCGCCGTCCCCGGCGCCTATTTCTCGGTCGGCGATCCTCACGCCGCGCAAGGTGACAGCGAGCTCGGCGGCACCGCGATCGAGACCTCGCTGACCGGCGATTTCGAGTTCATCCTGCACAAGAAGGCCGACCTTGCCGGCACCAGCCTCGAAGGCCTCGACCACCCCATGCTCGAGACCGACCAGGCCTGGTCCTTCTACGGCTTCACCTATCCGAACTATCTCGCCACGCTCGGCGCCAATGCACAAACCGAGATTGCCAATCACTCCAGCCTCGACCATGCGATGCGCGACGCGTTTCGGAAACTCCGCCGCTTCCTGATGACGGTGCACCGTCTCAGTGAGGACGAGGCGATCTCGCTGCTGTCGGTCGCGGCGGATTTCGGCGTGACCCAGGTGGTCGACGCCAATTGGGGCGTCCATGGCACGATTCGCAAGAACGTCTTCCGATGCGACTGAATCTCTCCACGTCGTCCTGCTCTAACGCTTTGAAGAGCAGCCCGTATTTCAGGATCGGATAGTGACCGACGAACCTCGTCTTCGGCCCGTTGCGGCGACGGATGACCGCGTGCGTCTGGCACGGAGGTTGCTTCGATCGACGGCAATCTGGGTCGATCCGATGAGCTTCCGCCCGTTCACGAGCGAATCCTACGCGCAAGACGACCGCCCAGAAGCCTGGCGGGACGTGCTGGCCGCGGTCGGCCTGCAGCCGGCGGGTGGCCACAGCGTATTGGACGGACACGCGACCGCATCGCACCGGCACGCCGCCGGTGTCGCGCTGACGCGCATGGCTGCGGGCGCGCAGAGCGTCGTTCCGCTCTCACGAGCAAGCGAAGACCTTCCCATCGCGCTGATGCCGGTCGAGGACGGCATGGTGCTGAAGAGCGCCGGCAGTCATCGTATCGTTCCCGTCGGTCATCTCGTGCTGCTGCCCCGCAGCGGCGATTGGAGCATCGTGTTCCAGCGCGACATGCGCGCCATCGTGCTGTCGGTGACGTCGGAGGCGCTGCACGGCCGCCTTTCGGGCAAGCCGCGGCTCGGCGGGCCCCGCGTCGTTCAGCCCAGCGGCTTTGCCGACGTCTTCTCCCGTCTGCTCGATGCCACTGCACGGACGCTCGACACCCTGAGCGATCCCGAATGGAATTCGGTCGCGCAATCCTTCGTCGATCTGCTGCTGACGCTGGTGCATCAGCTAGCGTCCTCGGCCTCCGATGCTGGATCGAGCGCGACGCAGGCCGCGCTGCTGCACCGGATCTGCCAGACCATCGAGCGTCGCCTCGACGATCCCGATCTGGTGCCGGCGCGCGTAGCGCAGGCCGAGGGAATTTCCGAACGCTACCTGCAAAAGCTGTTCGAGACGGTCGGAGACAATTTCACCCATTACGTTCGCGAACGCAGGCTGCAGCGCGCCTGGGCCGACCTGTCCAATCCGGCCGAGGCGCACCGTTCGATCTCGGAGATCGCCTATGCCTATGGCTTCGGCGATTCCGCGCATTTCAGCCGAGCCTTCCGCCACCGCTTCGGCTTGCCGCCGCGCGAGTTTCGCCAGCAGGAGGCGGAGCGCGCGACGGCGCATCACGGCGTTCCCGGCCAGCGCGGCTGGCCCCAGGAGGCGCTGGCACAGCTTCGCGCGCATCAGAGCGTTGAGGCGCGCAGCAGCGTCGCCTGCGCCGGTGCCGAGAAACGGGCTGCATCGGAGCGCAGGCATCACCATCTTCCCGTCGAAGCCAGCCGCGTTCATTGGGGCTATTTCAGCCGCTCGCTGCCGCCGCAGATCGAGATCGCCTCGGGCGATACCATCACCATCGAGACGCTGACGCAGCACGCCTCCGACGCCCCTGACATGATGATCGCGGGCGATGCCGCCGCCGAAAGCGTGTTCGGCTGGACGCGGCAGCGGAAGAACGTTGACCGCCGCGGGGCAGGGCCGATGGACGCCAGCGTGTTCGGCCGTGGTGCAGGCGAGGGATTTGGCGTGCACATCTGCACCGGTCCGGTGGCTGTGAAGGACGCTCAACCCGGCGACGTGCTCGAGGTGCGCATCCTCGACATCGTGCCGCGGGCGAGCCGTCATCCCGATCATGCGGGCCGCGTGTTCGGTTCCTCGGTCGCGGCGTGGTGGGGTTATCATTACAACGAGTTTCTCGGCGGTCTTAAGCCACGCGAAGCCGTCACCATCTACGAGATATTCGACAACGCCGACGAGGCCCACGCCCGCGCCCTCTATTCCTACCGATGGGAGCCGCAGACCGATCCTTTCGGCGTGGTTCACACGACCTACGACTATCCCGGCGTTCCCGTCGCTTCCGCCACGATCAAGCGTCGCCATGCCGTGCTCGATGGCATCAAGATTCCCCTGCGTCCCCATTTCGGCGTGATCGCGGTGGCACCGCGCGAGGTCGATTTCGTCGATTCCGTGCCGCCGTCCTATTTCGGCGGCAACCTGGACAATTGGCGGCTGGGGAAGGGGGCAACCGTCTATCTGCCGGTTTCCGTGCCCGGCGCGCTTCTGTCGGTCGGCGATCCCCACGCCGCCCAGGGCGATGGCGAGCTCAGCGGCACGGCGATCGAATGCTCGATGACGGGCACATTCGAGGTGATCCTGCACAAGAAGGCGGATCTTGCCGGCCGGCCTTTCGCCGATCTCTCTTATCCCCTGATCGAGACCGCCACCGATTGGGTGCTGACCGGCTTCAGTCATCCGAACTATCTCGCGGAGTTCGGCGCCCAGGGACAAAGCGAGGTCTACGCCAAGTCTTCGCTCGATCTCGCCATGAAGGATGCGTTCCGTAAGATGCGACGCTTCCTGATGAACGTGAAAGGCCTTAGCGAGGACGAGGCCATCGCGCTGATGTCGGCCGCCGTCGATTTCGGCGTCACCCAGGTCGTCGACGGCAATTGGGGCGTGCACGCCATCCTCAGCAAGCGCCTGTTCCAGGACGTACCCTAGCAAGGACACTCGAGTTGAAATTCCACATGATCAGCGACGGGCCGAGGCCGGTCGCGCCCTTCAGCCACGCGGTGGAAACCGATGGATTCGTCTTCGTCACGGGCCAGATGCCGGACACGCCGCAGACGCCGGGCGTGCTGCCCGAGGGCATCGTCGCACAGACCCGCGCGGTGATGGCGAATTTGAAGATCGTCTTGGCCGGTCTCGATCTCGGCCTCGAGCATGTCGTGATGACGCGAGTTTATCTCACGCGCTTCAGTGAGGACTACACGGCCATGAACGAGACCTATCGCACGTTCTTTCCCCCGGACCGGCTCCCCGCGCGCACCTGTGTCGGAGTCACCGGGCTCGCCTATGACGCGTTGATCGAGATCGATCTGGTGTGCCGTCGGCCGTGACGGTCGGGAGGGCGGGCCGAGAGCGGGCTCATTTGTCTCAAATTGCAATCTGTGCGGGTAGAAGATCTTGATCGGTTGTGAGTAGAGGTATCGGGGGCTTGAACGTGGGCGGCGACCGGCGCGACTAACCGGCAGAGTGCCGAGGGATCAGAGGAATGTGAACAACCCGCCTCTTCCTAAAGTACTAAAATGGTGCTTTAGTGCTTTTCATGAGCCAGTCTCCTCGAAACGCGCCGTCAGCGCTGCGTTACAGGCTCGCCCCTGACCCGGCTGCCAAGGCCGCACTGGAGGCGACGTTCCAGGCCTATGACCGCATGATGGAAATCCTGGATGAGGTCGCGCGGAGCCACAACGTCGGTTCCAACGTCGTGCTGCTGCATGCCCACGCCTATGACCCGATCCGCAAGGCAACCGCATTGCCGTCGCGTCTCGTGACGCTCGGCCTGCGCGACCGCAGCGACTATCGCGCGGCGCAGGGCCGCCGCCTGCCGCTCGACGACAAGCTCGCCAAGATCAAAGGCCCGGCCACCATCTCGATTGCGACCGTGCAAGGCCGCTTCAGCGTGCCGTTCGACTATGCCGGCTATGCCGAGGGCTGGGGGCAAAGCGTGCCCGCGTGCCTGGTTCGCACCGAGGACGGTTTCGAAGTCCACTACGGCGTCACGCCGAACATTCTGCCAGAGGAGGAGAACGCTATGGATAACATCGCTGCCGCTCCCGACAATTTCCTGTCCCGGGTCGGGCGCCTGATCGCCGGGATCGCTTACGACGCGATCGAGCAAGCGGAAGGCAAGAACAAGCTTGGAGTGGTCGGACAGGCCATCCGCGAGATCGAGCGCGCCGAGACCGAAGCGCGCGACGCGCTCGCTGCCGCGCGCGCCGAGGAATACCGCCTCAACGCGCGCCGGGCCGAAATCGAGCGCGAGATGGCCAATCTCGCCCCCAAGATCGAAACCGCGATCGCCGATGGCCGCGACGACCTCGCGCGCGCCGGCATCGCGCGGCAGATGGATCTGGAGGCCCAGTTCGACGTGCTCTCCCGCGCCATCGACGAGAACAACGAGAAGATCGAGCAATCTGTCACCTCGCTGCGTGCGGTGCTGTCGGCCCTCCAGGACGCCGAGCAGCGCCGCGCCGAGCTCGAAAAGAGCGAGGCGGCCGCAAGCCAGCAGGGCTCGACGTCTTCCCGCAAGCAGGGCGGCACTTCCGCCGCAGCCAAGGCCTTGCGTGCGGGCAGGGCGGTGGCCCGCGCCACCGGCGTGCCCCAGGCCATTCCGTATTCGAGCGACATCGACGAGCTCAGCACGCTCCATCGCGACAAGGAAATTGCGGCGAGGCTGGCGCGTCTGAAGTCACGCACCTGAGTGCCGTGTCATGAGCGCTCTGCTCGAACACGTCATGTCGGCGGAGGTGAGGCCGTTCGCGATTGCGGCGGCCATGATCGTCATCGTCGGCTCGATCGAGGTGGTCTCGATGCTGGTCGGGGCCTCCCTGAGCGAGATGCTCGGCACCCACTTCGATTTCGGTCATCCCAGCGACAACGGCGTGATCAACGCCATTTCCTGGATCAACGTCGGCGGCGTGCCGCTCCTCATCTTCCTGCTGCTGCTGCTCGGCGCCTTCTCCATCACCGGCTTCCTGATCCAGGACGTCGCACGGATGGTGGCCGGTCCCTTGCCGGCGACGGTCGCCTCGGTCGGGGCCGTCGTGGTCTCGGTTCCACTGGTCCGCGCCGCCAGCCGTGCCATCGCGCGGGTCATTCCTAGGGATGAAAGCTACGCCGTCGGCCTCGGCGACCTCGTCGGCCGCATCGGTGAGGTCGTCATCGGCCCGCTGGACCAGGGACCGCCCGGCCGCGTCAGCGTCACCGATGTCCATGGCAACCGCCATTTCGTCTCGGCGGTCGCGGCGCCGTCATCGGCACCTTTGCCGCAGGGAACCGTGGTCCTGCTCGTCGATCGGGCCGGCACGCGCTTCGTGGCGGTCAAAGCCGACGATGAACTCAAACCTTCGAAGTCCAGTCTAAGCAGCAGCTAGGTCATTATCGGAGAAAGTCATGTTCGACATCGCAGTCCCGGCCATGATCGGCGTCGCGCTGATCGTCGTCCTGGGTATCGTCTTCACCATCCTCTACAAGCGTGCCACCCGCGACGAAGCCTTCGTGCGCACCGGCCTTGGCGGTAAGAAGGTCGTGCTCGACGGCGGCGCCATGATTCTGCCGATCTTCCACTCCTATGCCAGCGTCAACCTGAAGACACTGCGGCTTACTGTGGAACGCAAGGAACGGGAATCGCTGATCACCAAGGACCGACTGCGCGTCGACATCGTCGCGGAGTTCTACGTCCGCGTCCGCCCTGACGAAGAGAGCATCGCGCTGGCAAGCCAGACGCTGGGCGCGCTGACCAACGACGCCGAGGCGCTGCGCAACCAGGTCGAGGCGAAATTCGTCGACGGCCTGCGCTCGGTGGCCGCGACCATGACCATCCTGGAGCTTCAGGAGAAGCGCTCGGACTTCGTCAAGCACGTGCAGTCCACCGTCGAATCCGACGTGAAATCGAACGGCCTCGAGCTTGAATCGGTATCGCTGACCAAGCTGGACCAGACCGACGTCAAGTTCTTCAATCCCGAGAACTTCTTCGACGCCGAAGGCCTCACCCAGCTCAAGACCGTCACCGAAACCCGCCGCCGCGACCGCAACGCCATCGTGCGGGACAACGAGGTGGCGATCGCGCAAAAGGACCTCGAGGCGCGGCAGCAGACCCTCGGCATCGAGCGGACCAAGAAGGAAGCCGAGCTTTCGCAGGAGCGCGACATCGCCAACAAGACCGCGAGCACCCGCGCCGAGGTCGCAACCGCAACCCAGACCGCGCGCCTGACCGAAGAGAACGCCCGGATCGATACCGACAGGGCGGTCGCCGAGAAGGAGGCCGGCGCCAAGCAGGTCAAGGAAACCGCGGTGATCGAATCGGATCTGGCGATCAACAAGCGCAAGACCGACGCCCAGCGCGAGATCCAGATCGCCACGCAGGAGAACGAGATCCAGATCGCCGCCAAGAGCAAGGAGACCTCGGAAGCCGTCGCCGAAGCCAAGACCGCCGAAGCGCTCGCCGTCTCCGCGGAGGAGAAGGTCGTGACGGCGCGTGCGGTCGAGGTGGCCGATCGCGCCCGTCTCACCCAGGTGCTGGCCGCGCGAACCGAGGCCGAACGCAAGTCGACCGAGCTGATCGTCGCGGCCGAGGCGGAGAAGAAGGCTTCGCTCGATCGCGCCGAGGCCGTGAAGACGCTGGCCACCGCCGAAGCCGAGTCCAACAAGATCAAGGCCGTCGGCGTCCGCGATATCGGTGAGGCCGAGGCCGCCGTCATCACCATGAAGAACGAAGCGCAAAACAAGCTCGGCAGCAACATCATCGATTTCGAGATCGCCAAGAGGCGGATCGAGACGATGCCGTCGGCGCTGGCCGAGATGGTCAAGCCGATCGCCAACCTCAAGGACGTCCGCATCCTGCACACCGGCGGCGCGTTCGGCGGCAACGGCGCCGGCGGAGGCAATGTCGGCTTCGGCGAAGGTCTCGCCGGCGAGTTGCTCAAGGTGCACGCGCTGCGTCCGATGATCGACGAGATCCTGCGCCAGGGCGGCTTTGCGCCCGGCGACGATCCCGTGCAGGCGCTGGTCGGCGCCGTGACCGGAAAGAGCAACGGCGCGGCCGTGCCGGTCGCTGCGCCGGCGCCGGCGAAGACAAACTCCTCCGATCTATGAATGCCCGTTCATTGCTGCTGAGAATTCGAAACGATAGAAACAGTGCCGCGCGTCTCGCGTCGCGCAACGTTCCGGAGTGCGGATCGACGGCGTGTTGAGCCTTTCGTTCGCGCTCCGGACGTCTTGTCAGGCAACGCTTTTTGTTGCCGCGGCGCCTGTGCCGAGCAACGCCAGGTGCCGAGACCTGTTTCGATCGGAGGATTTTCATGAAGTATTTTCTGTCTGGATTGATCGCGATCGGTCTGTCGATCGCGGCCATGCCGTCGCTGGCGGCCGACGCCCGCAACGTCACCGTCGTCAACGAGACCGGCTATGCCATCAAATTCCTCGGCTTCAACGCGCCCGACGACGGCCTGGACGAGTGGGACAACGAACTCGAGAAGGTGTTGCAGAACCAGGCCAGCACCTATGTCGAGTTCGACGAGGACGACGAGGGCTGCATCTGGAACATCCGCGTCGATTGGCAGAGCTACGACGAGGCGGTGCTGTGGAAGAACGTCAACCTCTGCAAGATGACCGCACTTCGGCTGCGCTACGATTCCGGCACCAGGACCACCTCGTTTCTCGCGGAATAGCGGCTGCCGCTGACCGCCGGAGGAGGGGCCATCCAGACCCTTCCTCAAGGACGTTTCGGAGGACGACGAATTCGTCCTTTGCAAGCGCAAGCGGCTTTGTTATACGCAGCCGCGCGCGAGCCACTGGTTCGCCTTTTCCTCGGTAGCTCAGCGGTAGAGCATCCGACTGTTAATCGGATGGTCGCTGGTTCGAATCCAGCCCGGGGAGCCAAATTTTTCCGCAAGTTCAATGAGTTGTCGTCGCGTCCTCGCGCGTTGCGCGATTTCGTTGCATTGATCTCTGAACCCTGTGCCGCCATGATTCCTGCCTTGAATTCGCGTTCAAGCAGATGTGTGGACGGGCATCGTCGCGCCATGCGGACGGCGCCAAATCGACTCAATTGAAATCGAGCTTCGACAGTGCCGGATCTTGACGGAGCTGATTCCCATGCCAGACATCCAGGTCGACCGTTCCCGAATGGCCCCCTCGATCCTGCCGGCCGAGATCCCGGAGCTCAGCGACGACGAATGCCTCGCCTGTCTGGCGCGTGCGGTCGAGACGCCCGATTCGGCGCGGCTGGATGAGGTCGCAGCTCTGATCGGCCGCCTCGCGGTGGCGATTGAATAACCTGCTCCGGCGGCCGATGCGGTCAGATGCGGAAGCCTTCGTCCCGCAGGCGAACGGCCGTGTTGCGTTTTGGCCGTGCATGCTCCAAAGATGCCGCGAATTTCGTCCGCGGCATCGTCCGCATTGCAGGGTCCGCAAATGTCCGGTTTCTCGACCGCGCGCCTCAAAATGGTCGATGGCCAGGTGCGCACCAATGACGTCACCGACCGTCGTGTTCTCGATGCCATGCTCACGGTTCCGCGCGAGGCCTTCGTGCCGGCCGACCGGCAGGCACTGGCCTATCTCGATCTCGATCTCGACGTCAGCGAGGGCACAGCCAAGCGTTTCCTGATCAAGCCGCAGCTGACCGGCAAGCTGCTTCAGGCCGCCGAGATCGGCGAGGGGGACAGCGTGCTGGTGGTCGGCTGCGCCACCGGATACCTCGCGGCGCTGGCTGCCAGGCTGGCCCGTCAGGTCACCGCGACGGAATGCGATTCGGCGCTCGCCGCGAAGGCCAGGGATGCCTTTGCGTCTCAGGGGCTTGCCAATGTCATCTGCAAGGCCGCGCCCTGCAGCGAAGGCGATCCGTCCGCCGCGCCCTATGACGTAATCATCCTCAATGGCGCCGCCGAGGTGATGCCAGAGGCGCTGCTCGGGCAGCTGAAGGAGGGCGGGCGCCTGGTCGGGGTGTCCGCCGAATCCCGGCCGCCGCGGGCCATGATCGTGACCCGGACCCACGGTGAACTCGGCCATCGAACCCTGTTCGACGCCACCGCTCCGGTCCTTCCCGGGCTCGAACGGGCGGCCGCTTTCGTCTTCTGACAACCCAAAGCCCGTTAAAATCCCGTTCTGAATCAGAAGTGTGGCCGGGATGCTGCACGTGAAGAGTTTCCACCGAGAACTCGCCTGAGGTAGTTCCGTCGCGCTAATCCGCATCCTATGTTGCGGCGGGGCAACGACTCCACTCGTAGACGGTACCCAGCTCGCGGGCACGAGCTGGGCGTTAGAATGAACGGAATTTCAGGGATGCATGGGGTGAAGCTCTTCACCGGAGCTGCGGTTTCGGTCCTGCTGCTGGCGCTTGCCGGGCCGGTGCCTGCCTTGGCGGATACGATCGAGTCCGCGCTGGTGCGCGCCTATCAGAACAATCCGCAGCTCAACGCACAGCGTGCCCAGGTGCGCTCGACTGACGAAAACGTGCCGCAGGCCTTGTCCGGCTATCGCCCCAGGGTCTCGCTGACGGCGAGCGGCGGCTATCAGTACTCGGACTTCAAGAGCAGCAGCACCAGTCCGCCGGTTCACGGGACCGGTATTCCCCGAAGCGTGGGACTGACCGCTTCCCAGACCTTGTACAACGGCAACCAAACCGCCAACAGGACGCGCGCCGCGGAGAGCCAGGTGTCCGGCTCCCGCGAAGCGCTGCGCAGTCTCGATCAGACCGTGCTGCTCCAGGCTGCCACGACCTACATGGACTATCTGCGCGATGCCGCGACGCTCGAAGTCCAGCGCAGCAACGTGCGGGTGCTCGAGCAGACGCTGAAGCAGACCCGTGACCGCTTCAATGTCGGCGAGGTGACCCGCACCGACGTTGCGCAATCGGAAGCCCAGCTGGCTGCCGGCAGAACGCAGGCTCTGACCGCCGAATCGAATCTCAACACGACCCGTGCGAACTTCCGCCGCATCATCGGCAACGAGCCGACGAACCTGGCGCCCGGCTCGCCGGTCGACCGTTTCCTGCCCGCAACGCTCGCTGCCGCAGTCGAACTCGGCCTCGTCGAGCATCCGAATGTCACGGCCGCGATGTTCGGCATCGACGTCAATTTCCTGCAGGTCAAGGTTGCCGAGGGCGCTCTGCTGCCGACGGTCACCCTGCAGACCAGCGTGACCCAGGCCTACGAACAATCCCTGATCCAGTACCGCGCGTTCAACGCGTCCGCGCTCGCGCAGATCTCGGTGCCGATCTATCAGGGCGGCAGCGAGTATTCGCTGATCCGTCAATCCAAGGAAAACCTGGCGCAGCAGCGTCTCAACCTCGAGAACACGCGGGACCAGACCCGCGCGACCATCGTGCAATGGTGGGGGTCGTTGCAGGCCGGCAAGGCGCAGGTGCAGTCGGCGCAGGCGCAGGTGACGGCGTCCGAGATCGCGCTCAACGGCGTCCGCGAAGAAGCCAAGGCCGGTCAGCGCACGACCCTCGACGTGCTCAACGCGCAGCAGGCGCTGGTTAATGCGCGCGTCGCGCTCGTGACCGCGCAGCACGACCGGGTCGTCGCATCCTACAACGTCCTCGCCGCCGTCGGCCGTCTGGCGCCGCAGGTGCTTGGCCTTGCGACCAATGTCTACGATCCCAGCGTTCACTACCATCAGGTCCGCGACAGCTGGGCCGGCGTGCGCACGCCTGACGGGCGCTGATCCCCGTAATCGTCCGGTCGGCCTCGCGAACAAGCGAAGCCGACCGGCACTTTGCTTGCAATCATCAAAATCCCTGACATAGCCTTGCCGAGACAATGCGGGTCGATTCGCCTCGTATTGATGCCGTATGCGTAAAGCTTGAGTGCCGGGGGCAGGGGCGCACCGCCGCACGTTGAGCCGTGATCTGGGGACAAGTCGGGCTGCCGCGACGAAAATGGCAGGCCGCACGCCCGGAACCGGGCCAATCCTGCCTTGCTTGGTGTAAAACAACGCATGCGAGGGCGTTGATGATGTGGAGTCGGAGATGACGCAGCCTGCAAAGGTCACAGAACCCTCGATGGAGGAGATTCTGGCCTCGATCCGGCGCATCATTGCCGACGACGAGGCCAAGCCGCCGGCGGCCGAGGCCGCCAAGCCTGAGAAAGCCGCGGCCCCCGCAGCGCCGCCGAAGCCGCAGGCAATGAACGACATTCCGCCCTCCAAGGTCGCACCGGCCAAACCGGCCGCCGAGAAGCCCGCTCCACCTCCGGCCCCAGCCCCGGCTCCTGCGCCTGCCGCCGATGCATCGCCAAACAGCCAGGACGATATCGACGCGCTGCTGGCGGGACTCGACGCGGCCACGCCGGCGCCCGAGGTTCGCTCGCCCGAACCGGAGCCTGAGCCTGAGCCTGAACCCGACGTGCTCGAATTGACCGACGAGATGGCGATGGATCCGACGCCGGCTCCGCCGCCGCCGAGCTTCCGCAAGGTCGAGCCACGGGACGATCTCGAATTCGCCGAATCGCCGCCGCCGCGCCCGACGCCGCCGTCCTACGCGCCGGTGGACTTCGATGCCCCGCCGCTGCCGCCGCAGCAGCCCATGCTGGCGCAATCGACGGTCTCGGCGGTGGAATCCGCCTTCAACTCCCTGGCCCATACGGTGCTCAGCAGCAATGCACGGACGCTGGAGGATCTGGTCAAGGAGATGCTGCGGCCGATGCTGAAATCCTGGCTTGACGACAATTTGCCGGGCCTCGTCGAACGCATCGTGAAGGCCGAAATCGAGCGGGTCTCGCGCGGCGGCCGCTGAGAGGGGCGCTGCGGCCCCGATAAAGCCCTGCTCCCAGGGCATGTTGGCCTGCGGACCGGGCTGGAAGGCCCCTTTGCCGCTGAGCTTTCCGTTGACTTGACCCGCGCACGCGGCTTTCTAGCAGCCCCATGATCGAGAAAAATTACCAGCCCGCCGATATCGAAGCCCGCATGTCCGTGGTGTGGGAGGACAGCCTTGCCTTCAAGGCCGGCCGTCCCGACCGCCGCGACGCCGTGCCCTTTACCATCGTGATCCCGCCGCCGAACGTGACGGGCTCGCTGCACATGGGCCATGCCCTCAACAACACGCTCCAGGACATCCTGTGCCGGTTCGAGCGCATGCGCGGCCGCGACGTGCTGTGGCAGCCCGGCACCGACCATGCCGGCATCGCCACCCAGATGGTGGTCGAGCGGCAGCTGATGGAGCGTCAGCAGCCCGGCCGCCGCGAGATGGGCCGCGCCAAATTTCTCGAGCGGGTCTGGCAGTGGAAGGCCGAGAGCGGCGACACCATCATCAACCAGCTCAAGCGCCTCGGCGCCTCCTGCGACTGGTCGCGCGAGCGCTTCACCATGGACGAGGGCCTGTCGAAGGCCGTCGTCAAGGTGTTCGTCGAGCTGCACCGCGAAGGGCTGATCTACAAGGACAAGCGGCTGGTGAACTGGGACACCAAGCTGCTCACCGCGATCTCGGATCTCGAGGTGCAGCAGACCGAGGTCAAGGGTCACCTCTGGTATCTGCGCTATCCGATCGAGGGTAGGACTTTCAGCCCCGAGGATCCTTCGAGCTTCATCGTCGTCGCCACCACGCGCCCCGAGACCATGCTCGGCGATACCGGCGTCGCCGTGCACCCCGAGGATGAGCGCTATCAGCAGCTGGTCGGCCACAACGTGATCCTGCCGCTGGTCGGCCGCAAGATCAAAATCGTCGCCGACGATTATTCCGATCCGGAAAAGGGCTCGGGCGCGGTCAAGATCACCCCGGCGCACGACTTCAACGATTTCGAGGTCGGCAATCGCCACGGCCTCGCCCGCATCAGCGTGATCGACAGGGAAGGGTGTCTCGATCTCGTCGACAACGAGGACTATCTGCGCGACCTGCCCGAAGGCGCCGGGCAGTTCGCCGAGGAATTCCACAAGGTCGACCGCTTCGCCGCGCGCAAGCGCATCGTCGAGCGGCTGGAGAGCTTCGGCTTCGTCGAGCGGATCGAGCCGCACACTCACATGGTGCCGCATGGCGACCGGTCCGGCACCGTGATCGAGCCGTACCTGACCGACCAATGGTATGTCGACGCCAAGACGCTGGCGAGGCCTGCGATCGCGGCGGTGCGTTCGGGCGAGACGACGTTCGTGCCGAAAAACTGGGAGAAAACCTATTTCGACTGGATGGAGAACATCCAGCCCTGGTGCATCTCGCGCCAGCTCTGGTGGGGCCACCAGATCCCGGCCTGGTACGGGCCTGACGGCAAGGTGTTCGTCGCCGAGACCGAGGAGGAGGCGATCAGCCACGCCCTCGGCTATTACGTCGAGCAGGAGGTCATCACGGCCGAGCAGGGCCGCGAGATGGCGCTCGACCGCAACAAGCGCGAAGGCTTCATCACGCGCGACGAGGACGTGCTCGACACCTGGTTCTCCTCGGCGCTGTGGCCGTTCTCGACGCTGGGCTGGCCGGATGAGACGCCCGAGGTGCAGCGCTACTACCCGACCAATGCGCTGGTGACCGGCTTCGACATCATCTTCTTCTGGGTCGCCCGCATGATGATGATGGGCCTGCACTTCATGAAGGAAGTGCCGTTCTCGACCATCTATATCCACGCCCTCGTCCGCGACGAGAAGGGCGCCAAGATGTCGAAGTCGAAGGGCAACGTCATCGATCCGCTCAACCTGATCGACGAATACGGCGCGGACGCGCTGCGCTTCACGCTGGCCGCGATGGCGGCGCAGGGGCGCGACATCAAGCTCGCCACCAGCCGCGTCGAGGGCTACCGCAATTTCGCGACCAAGCTCTGGAACGCCTGCCGCTTCGCCGAAATGAACCAGTGCGCCGTGCCTGAAGGCTTCGAGCCGGCGAAGGCAAAGGAGACGCTGAACCGCTGGATCGCGCATGAGAGCGCGCAGACCACGCGCGAGGTGACCGAGGCCATCGAAGCCTATCGCTTCAACGATGCGGCAGGGAGCATCTACCGCTTCGTCTGGAACGTCTATTGCGATTGGTATGTCGAGCTCGCCAAGCCCGTGCTGCTCGGGCCGGACAGTCCCGCCAAGGACGAGACCCGCGCCATGGTCGCCTGGGCGCGCGACGAGATCCTGAAGCTGCTGCACCCCTTCATGCCCTTCATCACCGAGGAGCTGTGGGAGGTGACGGCCAAGCGCGACGGCCTGCTCGCGCTGACGCCATGGCCGCTGCAGCGGACCGATCCGACGCCCGAGCAGATTGCGATGCTCGCTGCGACGACGGCGACGATTGATCCGCTGGTCTCGCCGGCCTGGGTGCTGCCGATCTTCGATCATGCCGACTTCACCGACCCTGCGGCCGAGGCCGAGATCGGCTGGGTGATCGACCTCATCACGCAGATCCGTTCGGTGCGCGCCGAGATGAACATTCCGCCGGCGACGCTGACGGCTTTGGTGCTGGCGGGCGCTTCGGCCGAGACGCGCGAGCGCGCGCCGCGCTGGACCGACGTCATCAGGCGCATGGCGCGGCTGTCGGACATTTCCTTCGCCGATCGCGCGCCCGACGGCGCCGTCCAGCTGCTCGTGCGCGGCGAGGTGGCGGCGCTGCCGCTGAAGGGCGTGATCGACGTCGCCGCCGAGCGCGCGCGTCTCGACAAGGAGATGGCCAAGGCCGACGCCGACATCAAGCGTGCGGAGTCCAAGCTGGCGAACGAGAAATTCGTCGCCAACGCGGCCGAGGAAGTCGTCGAGGAGGAGCGCGAAAAGCGCGAGGCCGCGCTGGCGCGTAAGGCCAAGCTGCTCGAGGCGCTGGAGCGGCTGAAGCAGGCGTCGTAAGTTGGATCTTGGGCCTACTTCGGAAACGGCTTGCTCAGGAACTTCGAGCCCCTGATGCCGTAGCGCCAGGGCAGCTCGACCGCCTTGGTGATGCCGATCCGGATGCCGGTTGCGACCTCGACATCCTCCGTCCGCGCATGCAGTGCGATCGGCGGCCGGTCCAGCGGCAGGGCATTGTGCGCGATGGTGATCCCGAGCGCTTCGGTCAGCTTGCCCGGACCCGAGCACAGCGCATGCAGCTCCTGGAGATGACGGCGGCGGCGCATCTTGGCGATACCATGCGTCGGCTCGATCGCGCGGATCAGCACGGCGCTGGCCGAGCCTTCTTCCTCGCAGACGAAGTTCACGCACCAGTGGATGCCGTAGGAGCGATAGACGTAGGCATAACCGGGCGGGCCGAACATCACCTGGTTCCGCGGTGTCGGGCCGTTGTAGGAGTGCGCCGCCGGGTCGGTATGATGATAGGCCTCGACCTCGACGATGATACCGCCGATTCCGTCGATCAGCATCGTCGCTCCGATCAGGTCGGGCGCGACCTCGTGGACGCTGCGGCTGAAAAAGGCACGCTTCAGCGGCTTGCCGAGCCGCGGGGATGAGGGGTTCGATCTTGGAGCCATTCGAGATGAGAATCGCCAGAGGACAGAGCAGGATATTGCCCATATCTGCCATGTTCCCTGAAGCGGGGCGAGCCGGGTTGCGATGCCCCGCCAGACCGACTAGGTAGGACCTGAACAGACCGGACACCCCATGGTCGTAATCGTCGATACCATCTCGAACCCGCTGCGCCCGCGCCACCCCGAAAAGGTGAACCGGCCCGATTCCGCTTCGCCGCCGAAGCCGGACTGGATCCGGGTGCGCGCGCCCAACACCCGCGGCTATGCCGACACCCGCAACATCGTACGGTCCAACGGCCTGCACACGGTGTGCGAGGAGGCGGGCTGCCCGAACATCGGCGAGTGCTGGGACAAGAAGCACGCGACCTTCATGATCATGGGCGACACCTGCACCCGCGCCTGCGCCTTCTGCAACGTCAAGACCGGCCTGCCGAACGCGCTGGATGCGGCCGAGCCCGAGAATGTCGCCGAGGCGACGGCCAAGCTGGGGCTCGCCCACGTCGTCATCACCTCGGTCGACCGCGATGACCTCACTGATGGCGGCGCCGAGCATTTTGCCCAGACCATCCGCGCCATCCGCACCGCGTGTCCCTCGACCACGATCGAGATCCTGACACCGGACTTCCTGCGCAAGGAGGGGGCGCTCGAAATCGTCGTCGCCGCCAAGCCCGACGTCTTCAACCACAATCTCGAGACCGTGCCCTCGCGCTATCTCACGGTGCGGCCGGGCGCGCGCTATTTCCACTCGATCCGGCTGCTGCAGCGGGTCAAGGAGCTCGATCCCACCATCTTCACCAAGTCCGGCATCATGGTCGGCCTCGGCGAGGAGCGCCACGAGGTGCAGCAGGTGATGGACGATCTGCGTTCCGCCGACGTCGATTTCCTGACCATCGGCCAGTACCTGCAGCCGACCCGCAAGCACCATGCGGTGATGCGTTACGTGCCGCCGGACGAGTTCGCCTCCTACGAGAACATGGCCTACACCAAGGGCTTCCTGATGGTGTCCGCGAGCCCGCTCACCCGCTCGTCGCATCATGCCGGCGAGGATTTTGCGAGACTGAAGGCCGCGCGGGCAGCGCACGCCCGCTGAATCGCCATGCCCAAGTTTTCGAGCAAGCGCCGTGTCAATCACAGCGCATCCGAGATGTTCGACCTGGTCGCCGACGTCGAGCGCTACCCGGAATTCGTGCCGCTCTGCAGCGCGCTGAAGGTGCGCCAGCGGATGGCCAAGCCCGACGGCACCGAGGTGCTGGTCGCCGACATGACGGTGTCGTTCAAGCTGGTCAGGGAATCCTTCACCAGCCGCGTGACGCTCGACCGCGCCAATCTGAAGATTCTCGTCGAATATCTGCAAGGGCCTTTCAGCAATCTGGAGAACCGCTGGACGTTCGAGCCCAAAGGTGAGGGCGTCTGCGACGTCGGCTTCTTCCTGTCCTACGAATTCAGGAGTCGCATGCTGGCGTTGCTGATGGGCTCGATGTTCGATGCCGCCTTCGCGCGCTTCTCCACCGCGTTCGAGAAGCGGGCCGACGCGATCTACGGCCGGCCGAAGCTGGCGTCGACGTAGGGTGCTTGTAGGTCTCGTGTCCCGGACGCGGTGCAGCGCGTAGCGCTGCTCCGCAGTGCCGGGACCCATGCCGCCGCCTACGCACCTTTGGAGACATGGGCCCCGGCTCTGCAGCGCATCGCTGAAGGAGCGCTGCGCCGCGTCCGGGGCACGAGACCGTGCTCAATCCACTGCCTTCACCACATCCGGCGGCTGCGAGGCGTAATACGCTGCGGCCTGCTCGATCTCCTGCGGCGTCATGGCGCGGGCGATGTTACGCATCTGCTGGCTGATGTCATTACGGCGGTCGCCGGACGCGAAGGCCTGGAGCTGCGCCTTCATATAAGCTTCCGATTGTCCTTCGAGCCACGGGCTGCCGGTCTTGTTGTCGAGGCTGCCATGGCAAGAGCCGCAGGGCGCGATGCCGCGCATCGGCGCGCCGTAGATCACGATGTTGGGCTTCGGCAGTTGCGGCGTCGGGTGGTAGGCCGGCAGCCGCGGCAGATAGGCGTAATAGTTCGAGAGATCAGCAATTTCTTGATCGGTCAGGTTGACCGCGAACGGCGTCATCACGGCATTGCTGCGCGCGCCCGATCGGAAGTCGAGCAGCTGCTTGTAGATCACGGCGGCATATTGTCCGGCGAGATTCGGCGAGTCTGCGCGGCTGACGCCGGTCGGGCCGTGGCAGATCGCGCAGCGCTGCGCCAGCGTCGCGCCGCGGCCGATCGCCTCCTGGCTCGGGCGCGCCAGCGTGTTCGAGGTGAGCACGACCTCCGACAGGCGCCTGGTCTGCTCGGGCGCCGTGACATCAGGCGCACGCTGCAGGACGCCGGCAGCGCTGCAGATCGCGTCCCAGGCATTGGCGAACTGCACCCAGGGCTGCGCAAAGGGCAGCACCAGGAATCCCGCAATCGCGGTGACGATCAGGATCACGGCGGTGAGGCCGACGCCGATCCTGAAATGACTGTTACGGAGGGTGAAGAGGTCGCGCGTGCTCATCACTGCGCTCCGACATAGACCGCCGGCACCGAGGTCCCCGAACTCAGTGCCAGATTCAGAATCGGATAGCCGTAATTGGTGAGGGTCAGCGCAATCATCAGCGCCACCCACAGTGCGTGCGTGTTGAGCGCGACCGGGACCGTCTTCGGCTCATGCACAGCGAGCGCAAAGCGATACGGGCCGGCGTCGGCCTCAGGCGCACGCATGGCGCGCGCGAGGATGACGATGAACATGATCCCCGAGGCCAGCAGGATGAAGCCGCCGATCGCCGAGAGAGTGACGGACAACGCCTGCGGCGCGATGGCCGGATCGCCGAAGTCGAAATAGGCCATGCGACGCGGCATGCCCAGGATGCCGACCCAGTGCCAGGGAAATGTGGTCACGATCATGCCGATGAACCAGAGCCAGAGCTGGGTGCGGATCAGGCGGAGATCGATCAGCTCGCGCCCGGTCAGATGCGGCCATAGATCGTAGGCGATCGCAAAATACATGATCACGATGGCGCCGCCGAAGATCAGGTGGAAATGGCCGGTGATCCACTGCGTGTTGTGGATCGACGCATCGAGCTGGTAGCTCATGTTGATGAGGCCGCCGGCGCCGCCGAAGCCGAGCATGACGAACGAGAATGCCAGCGCCAGCATCATCGGATTGTCCCAGGGCAGGGCCCTGATCCAGCCGAACAGGCCACGGCCGCCACGCAGGCGCGCCGCGATCTCGACCGAGGCGCAGATCGTGAACACGGTCAGCAGCGTCGGCAACGCCACGAGCGCGGTGAAGGCCGAATGGATGAACTTGAAGCCGGCACCGACTTGCGGATCGGCGAAGGTGTGGTGCATGCCGATCGGCATCGCCACCACCAGGAATAGGATGAACGAGATCCGCGCCATGCTGTCGGAATAGACGCGGCCGCCGATCGCGCGCGGCACGATGGTGTAATAGGCGATGTAGGTCGGCATCAGCCAGAAATAGACGATGGCATGCAGCGTCCAGGAGAAAAAGATGCGGGCGAGGCCGGCGTCGATGGTGTTCTTCAGGCCGGCCGCGACCGGAATGATCTGGAGCAGCAGCTCGAGTGCAGCGCCGACGGCGGTCCAGGCCCACAAATAGGAGCCCGCGACATTGGCGAACATGGCGAGCGGCACCGGCGCGCCGGGATGGGCCCTGCGCCAGACGCGCAAATTGATCGACATCAGCGCGACCCAGATCCACGAGCCGACCACGACCAGGACCACGCCGAGATAGTAGAAGACGTTGCCGATCAGCGGCGGATAGAACGTGTAGAGCACCGAGGCGCGGCCGAGCGCGATCGGGATCACTGCCATGATGCTGCCGGCGACGATCAGCCAGAAGCCGCCCCAGGCCCAGCGCACGCCGACCAGGCGCTGCCCCAGCGCGGATTCGCTGATGGCATAGCCAAAACCCATCGCGACCAGCGTCGGGAACACATAGCCCATCACCGTGCCATGCGCGGTCAGCGAGCGGTAATAAAGCTCGGGATTGGATAGCCAGGTGCCGATCGGGCTGCGGATGAACATCTGCCAGGCGCCGAGCGTGAGCGCGATGCCGAACAGGGCAAAGGCCAACCAGAAATGGGCGAGAATGAGCTTCCTATTGACCAACACAGCTCAGCCTCCCGCCGCCCTTCGCGCGGTTCGCAAAGTCGGCCTTGTCGATCACCTTGACCTTGCCCCACATGCCCTCGTGGCCGAAGGAGCAGAACTCCTGGCAGGGCATCAGATAGTCGCCCGTTCTGGTGAAGCGCATGAGCTGCTCTGAAATGTAGCCCGGCACCAGCATGGTATTGACGTTGGTGCCCTGGATCAGGATGCCGTGCACGACGTCGGCGCTGGTGGCGCGCAGCGTGATCGGCGTGTCAGCAGGCACCAGGATGCAGGCCGGCGTGAAGGAGTATTGCTGACCGATTGCGCGTACGGTCACGTTGCCGTTGGCCTCGAGCACGCTGCCCAGATTGCTCTCGACGAACTCGCCGGACAGATGCAGGCGCGAGGGATCGGTGATCTCGACGCGCGGCTGCGGCATGGTGGCGCGATGGATGCCGGCGAAGGCCGCCAGCAGGGCCATCATCACGATGACGATCACGGCAATGGTGGCCCAGCGCCGCTCGACGCGGGCCGCGACCTCGGCGCTGGCGCTGCCGTGGGTGTCTTGTGCGCTCATTGCAGCGGTCCGCGCGGCAGGAACACGAACAGATAGAAGGCGAACCACATCGCGACCACGCAGGCCGTGGCGATGCCGGCGAGCAGAAGCGCGCCGGAGGGTCCTTGCGCGACGACCTCCTCGACGGCCTGGTCGGCGGCGGCAGAGCTGGTCGGCGGATCGGAATTGATCATGTGATGTCTCAGTTCAGCGGTGCGGAGCGCAGCTCGTTGGCCTCGCGCGCCGAGACCGGCGTACCGCGATTGCCCCAGGCGGTGCGGATGTAGGAGACGACGGCGGCGACCTCGTTGTCGGAGAGCAGGCCGGCGAAGGGCGGCATGCCATAGGGCATCGGATTGCCCTTGGTGCCCGGCGGATAGCCGCCATTGAGCACCATGCGGATCGGATTGACCGCCGACTGCATCTCGATCGACTGGTTGTTGGCGAGCGGCGGCCAGTGTGGCGGCTTGCCTTCGCCTTGTGTGCCGTGACAGCTGGCACACTGCTTGTCGTAGACGGTCTTGCCGAGGCTGATCAGCAGGCTGCTCTCGGTGGTCGGCAGCGTCGTTCTTGCCGGCGGCGGAGGCGAGGGCTCCGCGATGCCCTTGAGGTACACGGCCATAGCGCGCGTGTCCTCGTCGCTGAGATATTGCAGGCTGTTGTGCACGACCTCGGCCATCGGGCCGTAGACCACGCCGCGCATGGAGACGCCGGTCTGCAGGAGGTCGGTGATGTCCTTGATGCTCCAGTCGCCGAGCCCCGCCTCGCGGTTGGACGTCAGCGAGGGCGCGTACCAGTTCTGCATCGGGATCAGGCCGCCCTTGAAGGCGTCCGATTGCGAGGTGCCGCCGAGCGCGTTGATCGGGGAATGGCACATGCCGCAATGGCCGAGGCCCTCGACCAGATAGGCGCCGCGATTCCATTCCGCCGATTTGGTCGGGTCGGGTTTGAACTCGCCCTCTGAGAAGTACAGCGTGCGCCAGCCAAGGATCAGCTGGCGGTTCGAATAGGGGAAGCGCAGGTCGTGCTCGCGATTGCGCTGGTTCACGGGCGGGATTGACTTCAGATAGGCGAAGATCGCCTCGGTATCGGCTCGCGTCACCTTGGTGTAGGACGCGAACGGCATGGCCGGATACATCAATCCGCCATCCGGAAAGCGGCCGTAGTGCATCGCCTTGTAGAAGTCCTCGGCAGTCCATTTGCCGATTCCGGTGTCTCGATCCGGCGTGATGTTCGAGGAATAGAGGGTGCCGAACGGCGTCGGCATGGCGCGTCCGCCGGCGAAGATGCGGCCCTCTGGGGCCGTGTGACAGGCGATGCAGTCGCCGGCGCGCGCCAAATATTCACCGCGCGCAACAAGGCTGTTGCCGTCAGGGCTGGCCTTCGGTTGCGCTTCGGCGGAAGAGGCGAAGAGCAGCAGCCATAGCGCAAGGATGGGTGAACGCGATCGCAATTCCGTCTCCTCAATCCGGTTGGCTGCCGCAGGCGAACGGCAGCACGTATGTGCCCTTTGGGGCCGGCGCGACGGTCACGGGTGCCGGGCGGCTCGCGAGCCACGCCGCGACTGCCGTCACGTCGTCCTCGGTCAGCCGGGCAGCAACCTGCTGCATGCAGTCCGGCGCTTTCGCGGTGCGCGTGCCGTAACGCCAGGCGCCCAACTGCGCGCTGATGTAGTTCGGGCGCAGGCCGAGCAGGCCGGGGATTCCGGGCTCCATTCCGGTCAGAGCCGGACCATGACAGCTTCCGCACGCCGGGATCTGCCGCTGCGGATCGCCCCGCGACACCAACGACTGGCCGTGCTGCAGCACTTCCTTGCTTGCATCGCTCGTCGCCACGGGCGGCAGAGGCGGATGCTGATCCGCGAAATAGTCGGCCATTTGCTGCAGGTACGGGTCGGGGAGGAATTCCAGCAGATAGTTCATCGGTGGGTATTTTCGCCGGCCATTCTTGAAGGCAAGGAGCTGGTTGTAGAGATAGCCGGCCGGCTTGCCGGCAAGCCGCGGGAAATAGACGTCGCTCGTGCCTTCGCCTTGATTGCCATGACAGGGCGTGCAGGCCTCTACCCGCGCCGCCATCGTGTCCGGTGGCTGATTGGTCGTTTGCGCGGCCGCGCCATCAATGGCGGCCAAGATGACGGTCACGGCGGCAAAAGCCGCGGCGCGAGCGAACAATTCGTCGCCCTCCATGAGGTAGGTCCGGTTGATTCCGGATCACAATGTAGGACGGCATTATCGCGCCAATATTTTTCGGTGCAAGCGCGGACACGAGCGATGACGTTTGGCCGCGCCATACTGCGGCGATTTGCGTGCTTTATGAAAACTGGACGTAACGCGGCAGCCTCGCGACAGTTCCTGTCCGAGTTTTGCATCGTCGTCGCCCTTTGAAGTCAAAGGGCGCAGGGAAGACCGGATGCCGGCTTGGCACCCGCGGTCCACTGTGCGAATTCTGCGTAACAAGAAGCTGCACAGCGGCATACAGGTGAAGCCCAACACACGGCCTTCCCTGCGCAGTGGTTTGACGGCTTATGCCGAGCTCTCCCCGGGGAGCGTTGCACTTTTGCCCCCGTCGCCGTGCAGATGGCTGATGCGCGTGTCCGGTTGGACCGCTACATCACTGCAAGACTTGGCGCCAGCCTGCGGGCGCCAGGACCACACGGTTTTGCCGTACGCAACTCACACCGGTCGTATGCGCGCCGGTTATCGCTCACGGTTGCCCGCCCTGCGAACCTTTCGCGCCGGTGTGACGAGCGTCCACCGCAGCTCACCCCGCGTTTCGTGACGATCGCGATACGCCCCTATGACAAGGGATGAGGTGGCCGGAGAATGCGATAAAGCCGAAATTCTGTAAAGGCGAATATTTTTGCGACGGCGTCTTGCCCTACGGCTGGCGTGTTTTGCCCGACAGGCAACACAAGGAATTGTGGCCCGACGGGACCGGTGTTCCCTTCGGATCATTTCGCGCCGCTGCGAGTTTGCAACGGATTGTCCGGGTTGGAGCCGTCATGACCATCAATTTCGATACGCTGAAAGCCTCGCTCGTCCTCTATGGCCTGAACGCAATCTACGCGGTGCTGTTGCTTGCGATCGGCTGGTATCTGTCGGGCGCCATGCAGCGCTTCGTCACGCGCCTGCTGAGCGTCACGCACCGCGTCGACCCGCTGGTGACGCTGTTCGTCGGCAGCCTTGTGCGCTATGGCGTGCTCGCCGTGGTCGGCATCGCCGTGCTTCAGCTGTTCGGCATCCAGACCGCGAGCCTCGTTGCCGTGTTGGGCGCCACATCGCTCGCCATCGGTCTCGCGCTCCAGGGTACGCTGTCCAATCTCGCCGCCGGCGTGATGCTGCTGCTGTTCCGGCCCTTTCACATCGGCGACGACGTCGAGGTGGCCGGCAAGGCCGGGAAGGTGCAGTCGTTGTCGCTGTTCATGACCGAGCTGGTCGCGTCCGACAACACGCAGATCCTGCTGCCGAACGGCCAGGTGTGGGGCGCGGCCATCATCAACCACAGCGCCTA
The DNA here is from genome assembly GCF_024585125.1 of Bradyrhizobium sp. WBOS08. Classification (NCBI taxonomy): domain Bacteria; kingdom Pseudomonadati; phylum Pseudomonadota; class Alphaproteobacteria; order Hyphomicrobiales; family Nitrobacteraceae; genus Bradyrhizobium; species Bradyrhizobium sp. WBOS08. The sequence goes on from NZ_CP028988.1 coordinate 5,934,616, forward strand.
TCCCGGCACGGGCGAGGTCAAGGTGGCGTTTCCGGTCCCGGCCGGTGCGGCCAACACGCTCGCGGATCGCATCCTGACCGAACTGCGCAACGATTCCCGCATCGACGCTCAGGCCCAACCGACCGTCTCCGTCACGAAGGTCCTCGATGTCGGCAATCCCGCGGCACCGATCCTGGAATTGACGGTTAGCGCCAAGGCGAAACCGTCGGAGGCTGGTGCGGTCAAGCAGTGCGTGCTCGACCATGCAAGCGCGCTGCTTGCGGCGGCGTAAGGTGATCAGCCTCTTGGCGGGCGCGGCGGACGCCGCTTGGCCGCATGCCGGCGCGGGGAGCGCGTCACGCGGGGGCGCAGGCGGGTTACCGCGGCAGCGCGTTTCGGCTTGGCCTGGGCCTGTGGTCCGCGTGCCAGCTCCATCAGCATGCGCAATGCCTCGACCACGGAGCGGGCGCGCACCGTGCTGCGACCGATCGCGCCGAAGCGGTGCTCGCGGTGGATGATGCGGCCATCGCGCGCGGCGGCGGCGAAGTGCACGAGGCCGACCGGCTTGCCGGGCGTGGCGCCGCCCGGGCCGGCGATACCGGTGATGGCGACGGCGAGGTCGACATCGGCGCGCTCCAGCGCGCCGATCGCCATCGCGGTTGCGGTCTCCTTGCTGACCGCGCCGAAAGTGGCGAGCGTGCCGGCTTCGACGCCGAGCATCGCGCGCTTGGCGTCGTTGGAATAGGTGACGAAGCCGCGATCGATCACGTCGGACGAGCCGGGGATGTCGGTCAGCGCGGCGGCGACGAGGCCGCCGGTGCAGGATTCGGCGGTCGCGACCGTCAGCTTGCGCATCCGGCACAGATCGAGCAGCGAGCGGGAGAGGGCGCGTGCGTCGCTGCCGCCCATGGCCTAGACGCTCCAGGGCAGACGAATGGTGGCGCTCGCGGTGGCGGCGATGCCTTCCTCGCGGCCGGTGAAGCCCAGCCGCTCGCTGGTCGTCGCCTTCACCGCGACGCGCGAGATGTCGACGCCGGAAATCTCGGCGATGCTCGCGCGCATGGTGTCGCGCAAGGGGCCGATCTTCGGCCGCTCGCAGATCATGGTGACCTCGAGATTGGCGATGCGCCCGCCGCGCGCCGTGACGCGCTCGATGGCGTATTTCAGGAACTGGTCGGAGGAGGCGCCCTTCCACTTCGCATCGCTCGGCGGGAAGTGCGAGCCGATGTCGCCGTCGGCGAGCGCGCCGAGGATGGCATCGACCAGCGCATGGAGGCCGACATCGCCGTCGGAATGAGCGAGAAAACCCTTGGTGTGCGGCACGCGCACGCCGCAGAGCATGACGTGGTCGCCTTCGCCGAAGGCGTGCACGTCGTAGCCGGTGCCGGTCCTGATATCGCCGAGCTGGGCCGCCAGGCGGGCTTCCTCGCGCACGAAATCCTCGGGTGTGGTGAGCTTCATGTTGGCAACATCGCCTTCAAAGGTTGCAACCGTCAATCCCGCCCATTCGGCAATCGCGGCATCGTCGGTGAAATCGCTGCGCCCGTCCTTCGCCGCACGACGATGCGCTTCGAGGATGACGTCGAAACGAAAGGATTGCGGCGTCTGCGCGATCCGCAAGGAGGCGCGGTCCGGCGTGCCCTCGACATTACCGCTCGCGCCGGTGACCTTGATCGTATCGGTAACAGGGACGACGGGAATCGCAGCGCCGGTCCGGCCCGCCGCCTCGATCGCGCGCGAGATCAGTCCTTCCGAGACGAAGGGGCGCGCGGCGTCGTGAATCAGCACGATGTCGGGCTTATGCTGTGCGAGCGCTTCGAGGCCTGCAAGCACCGAAGCCTGCCGCGTCGCGCCGCCCTTGGCCGGCGGCTCGTGCGCGAGCCCCGCGACCGCAGCCGTGAACATGGCGCTGTCATCGGGGTTCACCACCGGCTGCACCGCAAACACGTCGGCGTGGCGGCTGAAGGCTTCCATGGCGCGATAGATCACGGGCACGCCGCCGATCTCGCGATATTGCTTCGGCCCGCCGGCGCCCGCACGCAGTCCACGCCCGGCTGCGACGAGGACGACCGCGGTGCGTTGTGATTTCGCCATAGGACTCAAATACTCAGTTGGTGATGGGAGTCGGAGGAGTGGGGTGATTGCCGCATGCCTCTAGCACGGCAGGCCCACAAAAAAAGGGGGTTTCCCCGGATTGTTCGCAACGGCATTTTGCTGCACTGCACTTGAAAGATCTGCAGAATTGTCTAAACTGTAGGCATGGCGCTTGACTGCACAAGAATTGTGCGCAAGATAGGTCATGGCAGGCGCGATGAGGCGCTGCCCAGTCCACGAGACCCCTGTGACCGGTTCGGCAATATCCGGCTCTAAGCCGTTGAAAATAGGCGATATTGATGTCGCCGTCCCGGTCTTCCTGGCACCGATGTCGGGGGTGACCGACTCGCCCGTCCGCCGGCTGGCCGCGGAGCTTGGGGCCGGTCTGGTCGTGTCCGAAATGACCGCCAGCGACGAGCTCGCCAACGGCCATTGGATGTCCCGGTTGCGTTGCGAAGCCACCGGAATTGGTCCGCACGTGGTCCAGCTTGCCGGCTGCGAGGCCCGTTGGATGGCCGAGGGCGCCCGGATCGCCGAGGCCGAAGGCGCCGACATCATCGACATCAACATGGGCTGTCCGGCCCGTCACGTCACCGGCGGCCAGTCGGGCTCGGCCCTGATGCGCGACCTCGACCATGCCGTCAGCCTGATCGATGCCACCATCGCGGCGGTGAAGGTGCCGGTGACGCTGAAGATGCGGCTCGGCTGGGACGACCGCAGCCGCAACGCGCCGGAGCTGGCGCGGCGCGCGGAGGCCGCCGGGGTCAAGCTCGTCACGGTCCACGGCCGCACCCGCAGCCAGTTCTACAAGGGCGAGGCCGATTGGGATGCGATCCGCGCCGTGCGCGAGGCCATCGCCATTCCGCTCGTCGTCAACGGCGACATCACCTCCTACGAGCGGGCGCGCGCGGCGCTCGAGGCCTCCGGCGCCGACGCCGTGATGATCGGCCGCGGCGCGCAGGGCCAGCCCTGGCTGCCCGGCCAGATCGGCCGCCGCCTGAAGGGCGGGGCCGAGGAAGCTGTGCCCGCGCTCGAAACCCAGCTGCATTACGTCCGCACGCTCTATGAGGGCGTCTGCAAGCTCTATGGCCTTCGCGTCGGACTGAGACATGCCCGCAAGCATCTCGGCTGGGCACTCGATGTGGCGGCCGCGGCGAGCGGCGCGTCCGTCGAGAAGCTGAAAGGGTGGCGGCAGACGATCCTCACCTCGGAAGATCCGCGCCTTGTTCACCAGTCGCTGCAGGATGCGTTCGACGACTTCGCATGGAGCGCTGCTGCATGAGCACAGCCGCCGAACATCGCGGGCCATCCGACAGCGACGCAATGCTCGATGCCTTGCCCAATCCCGTTCTGATGATCGGGCCGGACGGCAAGATCGTCGCCGCCAACATTGCCACCGAAGCCTTCTTCGAAATCTCGACGCAGTTCCTGAAGCGGCAGTCGCTGAAGGAGCTGGTGCCGTTCGGCAGCCCGTTGCTGGCGCTGATCGACCAGGTGCGCGCGTCGAACTCGCCGGTGAACGAATACAAGGTCGATCTCGGCACGCCGCGCATGGGCGGCGACCGCCAGGTCGACCTGCACGTCGCCCCGCTCACCGAGCGGCCCGGCCATATCGTGGTGATGCTGCAGGAGCGCACCATCGCCGACAAGATGGACCGCCAGCTCACCCATCGCAGCGCGGCGCGCTCGGTGATCGCGCTGGCTGCGATGCTGGCGCACGAGATCAAGAACCCGCTGTCCGGCATCCGCGGCGCGGCGCAGCTGCTGGAGCAGCAGGCCTCGTCCGAGGACCGCATGTTGACGCGCCTGATCTGCGACGAGGCCGACCGCATCGTGACGCTGGTCGACCGCATGGAGGTGTTCGGCGACGAACGTCCCGTGGTGCGCGGTCCCGTCAACATCCATTCGGTGCTCGACCACGTGAAGCGGCTGGCGCAGTCGGGTTTTGCCCGCAACATCCGCTTCATCGAGGATTACGACCCCTCGCTGCCGCCGGTGCTGGCGAACCAGGACCAGTTGATCCAGGTGTTCCTCAATCTCGTGAAGAACGCCGCCGAGGCGCTGATCGACGTGCCCGACGCCGAGATCCAGCTCACCACCGCGTTCCGCCCCGGCGTGCGCCTGTCAGTCCCCGGTCAAAAATCCCGGGTATCGTTGCCGCTCGAATTCTGCGTGAAGGACAACGGACCGGGCGTGCCGGACGATCTTCTGCCCAACCTGTTCGACCCCTTCGTGACCACCAAGCAGACCGGCTCGGGCCTGGGTCTTGCGCTGGTCGCCAAGATCGTCGGCGATCACGGGGGCATCATCGAATGCGAATCTCAGCCGCGCAGGACCACCTTCCGCGTGCTGATGCCGATGTATTCCACATCGGCGAAACATGCCGATCAAAACAGTCGCGCCGACTCTGCCGGGAAGTCGTCGCCTGTGTCACAGGGGGCGAAATGAGGATCAACGATGCCCGCAGGTAGCATTCTCGTAGCCGATGACGATACCGCCATCCGCACCGTTCTCAACCAGGCGCTGTCCCGGGCCGGCTATGAGGTCAGGCTCACCGGCAATGCCGCAACGCTGTGGCGCTGGGTCAGCCAGGGCGAGGGCGATCTCGTCATCACCGACGTGGTGATGCCGGACGAAAACGCCTTCGACCTGCTGCCGCGGATCAAGAAGATGCGGCCGAATCTGCCCGTCATCGTCATGAGCGCGCAGAACACCTTCATGACGGCGATCCGCGCCTCCGAGCGTGGGGCCTACGAATATCTGCCGAAGCCCTTCGATCTCAAGGAGCTGATCGCGATCGTCGGCCGCGCGCTGGCCGAGCCGAAGGAGCGCGTCTCGACGCCGGACGAGGACGCCGAGATGGAGGCGATCCCGCTGGTCGGCCGTTCGCCGGCGATGCAGGAAATCTATCGCGTGCTGGCGCGCCTGATGCAGACCGACCTCACCGTGATGATCACGGGCGAATCCGGCACCGGCAAGGAGCTGGTGGCGCGCGCGCTGCACGATTACGGCAAGCGCCGCAACGGCCCGTTCGTCGCCGTCAACATGGCCGCGATCCCGCGCGACCTCATCGAATCCGAGCTGTTCGGTCACGAGCGCGGCGCTTTCACCGGCGCCAACACCCGCGCCTCCGGCCGGTTCGAGCAGGCCGAAGGCGGCACGCTGTTCCTGGACGAGATCGGCGACATGCCGATGGAGGCGCAGACCCGCTTGCTGCGCGTCTTGCAGCAGGGCGAATACACCACGGTCGGCGGCCGCACCCCGATCAAGACCGACGTGCGCATCGTCGCGGCCTCCAACAAGGATCTGCGCGTCCTGATCCAGCAGGGCCTGTTCCGAGAGGATCTGTTCTTCCGCCTCAACGTCGTGCCGCTGCGGCTGCCGCCGCTGCGCGAACGCATCGAGGATCTGCCGGATCTCATCCGGCACTTCTTCGCGCTGGCCGAGAAGGACGGCCTGCCGCCGAAGAAGCTCGACGCGCTGGCGCTGGAGCGGCTGAAGCAGCACCGCTGGCCCGGCAACGTGCGCGAGCTGGAGAATCTCGCCCGGCGTCTCGCCGCGCTCTATCCGCAGGACGTGATCACGGCGTCCGTCATCGACGGAGAGCTCGCGCCGCCGTCGGTCAGCCCGGGCGCAGCGGTCCAGCAGGGCGTCGACAATCTCGGCGGCGCCGTAGAGGCATATCTGTCATCGCACTTCCAGGGCTTTCCGAACGGCGTGCCGCCGCCCGGCCTCTATCATCGCATCCTCAAGGAGATCGAGGTGCCGCTGCTCACGGCAGCCCTCGCGGCCACCCGCGGCAACCAGATTCGCGCCGCCGACCTGCTCGGCCTCAACCGCAACACGCTGCGGAAGAAGATCCGGGATCTGGATATCCAGGTGTATCGGAGCGGGGGCTAGTCATCGCGGAACCGACGGTGGCTCAGCTCCCCCTACCAAGGCAGAGCTGAGCCTGTCCGGATCGCGCTGGCCGTTGTGGCTGACGCGGTGAGCAGAAGTCGGGAGTAGGGGAAATGTTCCGCCGGACCGTTTCCAATTGGTCATCCGGCCGCATGGCGCAGCGTCGCACTACCTGACGAGCCGGGCCGACGCCGGCGTGACGCTGGCGACATTCAGCAGTGGCTGCTGGACGCCCAGGCCGTTGACCAGCAGGTCGGCGGCCACGATCAGCAGCAGAACGGCCGACACCATCGTTGCGAGAAAATACCTGTCCATGCCGGGTCAAGCCGCGATGGCGGGAATCCGTTCCCGTCCGGGCGTCATGTGGTTGTGGATGGCGGGGGGCGATCGCTGAGCAAGCGCCGCGGAATTGTCGCAATTCGGCAACAATGTGGTACGAATACATCAGTATCCGCGCGCCCGCGGACCCCTTTTCAGCATCGCCATTGCCGGAATGACCAGCGCAGAGACCTCGGCCGCACACTTTGACACGGCCCCAGCGGAAGAGCCCCGGCGTTGGTCGGCGCGACGCTGGCTGGCGCCGTTTGCCGTGGCGCTGGCGCTGCTGTCGGCCTTCCTGACCTTCCTGGTCCTGACCGGCCTCACCAGGATCGAGCCGACGCCCGAGGTCGTCCGTTCGATCTACCTGATCAACGCGGCCACGATCCTGCTGCTGGTCGGCATCATCGTCCGCGAGCTCTGGCAGCTGATCCTGGCGCGGCGGCGGGGCCGGGCGGCGGCGCGCCTCCATGTCCAGATCGTCAGCCTGTTCTCGATCGTGGCGGTGCTGCCGGCCGTGCTGGTCGCCATCGTCGCCAATGTCACCATCGAGCGTGGCCTCGACCGGCTGTTCTCCGGGCCGACCAAGCAGGTGATCCAGAACTCACTGACGATCGCGCGGGCCTACATGCAGGACCATGCCCAGCTGATCCGCGGCGACATTCTCGGCATGGCCAACGACATCGCGCATGCCCGGCCGCTCTACGACCAGGATCGCCGCTCGTTCCGCGAGATGCTGACCGCCAGCGCCGGCTCGCGCAATCTGCCGGGCGCGATGATCATCGACAAGAACACCAACATCCTGGAATCCGCCGACACCGGCATGCGGCTGGCTTATTCGCCGCCGGCGCCCGACTTTCTCAGCAACGTCAACGAGAACGAGCCCGAGATCGCGGTGCTCCCCGATGCGAGCTTCGTCGCCGCGGTGATCCGGTTGCGCGCGTTCAACGACACCTTCCTCTATGTTGCCCGCCCGCTTGATCCCAACGTCGTCAATCAGCTCAAGCAGACCGAGGTCAGCGTCGCCGAATACGCCCAGATCGAGTCGCGCCGGCTCGGTATCCAGGTCGCCTTCGCGCTGATGTTCGCCGTGATCGCGCTGACCATCCTGATGGCGTCGGTGTTGATCGGCCTCAACTTCGCCAACTCGCTGGTCTCGCCGATCCGGCGGCTGATGAACGCGGCCCACACGGTCTCGACCGGCGATCTCCATGTCCAAGTGCCGGTGCACCAGTCCGAAGGCGATCTGGCCCAGCTTGGCGAGACCTTCAATAAGATGACGCAGGAATTGCGCAGCCAGCGCGACGAGCTCGTCAACGCCAGTGACCTCATCGACAGCCGCCGCCGCTTCATCGAGGCGGTGCTGTCTTCGGCGAGCGCCGGCATCATCGGCGTCGACGCCTCCGGCAGCGTCGGCATCCTGAACCGCTCGGCCGAGAAGCTGATCGGGCACGCCGAATCCGAGACGCTCGGCCATCCGCTCTCCGACGTGCTGCCCGAGCTCGACGAGATGATGAAGGCGGCGCGGGAAGGGACCCAGCGGCTCGTGCAGGGCCAGATCACGATCACGCGCGACGGGCAGGAACGCAATCTGTCGGTCCGGGTCAGCGCCGAGAAGAATCAGCCGCACGACAGCTACATCATCACGCTCGACGACATCACCGAGCTGGTCTCGGCGCAGCGCACCTCGGCCTGGGGCGACGTGGCGCGCCGCATCGCCCACGAGATCAAGAACCCGCTGACGCCGATCCAGCTCTCGGCCGAACGCATCCGCCGCAAGTTCGGCAAGGACATCACCGAGGCCAAGGACAAGCAGATCTTCGATCAATGCACCGACACCATCGTGCGCCAGGTCGACGACATCCGCCGCATGGTCGACGAGTTCTCGCGTTTTGCCCGGATGCCGAAGCCGGTGATGGAGGGCGAGGACGTCGCCGACACCGTGCGGCAGGCCGTGTTCCTGATGAAGGTCGCCCATCCCGAGATCGACATCGAGGCCGAGTTCAAGCAGGATCCGCTCCGGGCCCAGTTCGACCGCCGGCTGATCTCCCAGGCGGTCACCAACATCGTCAAGAACGCCACCGAGGCGATCGAGCAGGTCCCGCCGGAAGAGCTCGGCAAAGGCCGCATCGACGTCGTCGTCTCCCGCGAGGGCGATGACGTGTTGATCGACGTGATCGACAACGGCATCGGCCTGCCCAAGGTCGCGCGCTCGCGGCTGCTCGAACCCTACGTCACGACCCGGGCCAAGGGCACCGGCCTTGGCCTTGCGATCGTCGGCCGCGTGCTGGAAGACCATGGCGGCCGCATCGAGCTGAAGGATGCCTCCGACTTCCGCGAGGGCCAGCGCGGTGCCTGGATGCGGATGCGCTTTGCCATCTCCGGGCAACCCGCCAAAACCGAGGGAGCCGAGCAGGGGTCGGCGGCCAAGGACATCACCAAGGACACCGTGACGGAGCCGGCCAAAGAGGCGGCGCCGGAAACAAAAGAGCCGGCGGCCGAAACCAAAGAGCCCGCTGAAAAGACCAATGAATCAACGAAAATCGAAGCCTCAACAGGCAGCTGACATGACAGGCGCGATCCATGGCAAGTGAAATTCTGATTGTCGATGATGAGGCCGATATTCGCGATCTCGTTGCGGGCATTCTCGAGGACGAGGGCTTCGTGACCCGAACCGCACGCGACAGCGATACGGCACTCGCCGAGATCGCCAACCGCAGGCCGCACCTGGTGTTCCTCGACATCTGGCTGCAAGGCTCCAAGCTCGACGGCTTGCAGCTGCTGGAACAGGTCAAGAAAGACAACGCCGACCTGCCGGTCGTGATGATCTCCGGCCACGGCAACATCGAGACCGCGGTCGCCGCGATCAAGCGCGGCGCCTACGACTTCATCGAGAAGCCGTTCAAGGCCGACCGCTTGATCCTGGTCGCGACCCGGGCGCTGGAGAACTCGCGGCTGAAGCGCGAGGTCAAGGAGCTGAAGCAGCTCGCGCCGAGCGCGAGCCAACTCGTCGGCCGGTCGCCCAGCATGAACCAGCTGCGCCAGACCATCGAGCGCGCCGCCAAGGCCAACAGCCGCATCCTGATCGTCGGCCCCGCCGGCGCCGGCAAGGAATTGACCGCACGCACGCTGCACACGGCCTCGGGCCGTGCCGACGGTCCCTTCGTCGTCATCAACGCCGCCGCGATCACGCCCGAGCGCATGGAGCACGAGCTGTTCGGCATCGAGCAGTCCAACGGCGAGCAGCCGCGCAAGCCAGGCGCGCTCGAGGAAGCCCATGGCGGCACGCTGTTCATCGACGAGATCGCGGACATGCCGCGCGAGACCCAGAACAAGATCCTGCGCGTGCTGGTGGAGCAGTCGTTCCAGCGCGTCGGCGGCACCGCCAAGGTGCAGGTCGACGTGCGCATCATCTCCTCGACCGCGCGCAACCTCGAAGAGGAGATCGCGGCCGGCCGTTTCCGCGAGGACCTCTACCACCGGCTCTCGGTGGTGCCGATCCGCGTGCCCGCGCTCTCGGAACGGCGCGAGGACATCCCGGAACTGATCGACTATTTCATGGAGCAGATCTCGGCCGGCAGCGGCCTGCCGAAGCGGCAGATCGGGCAGGACGCGATGGCCGTGCTGCAATCGCATGTCTGGCCAGGCAATGTCCGCCAGCTCCGCAACAACGTCGAGAGGGTGATGATTCTCGCGGCAGGCGGGCCGGAGGTCATCATCACGGCGGACATGTTGCCACAGGACGTCGGCTCCATGGTGCCGGCGATGCCGACCAGCAACAATGGCGAGCACATCATGGGCCTGCCGCTGCGCGAGGCGCGCGAAGTGTTCGAGCGCGACTATTTGATTGCACAGATCAGCCGTTTCTCAGGAAATATTTCTCGCACGGCCGAGTTCGTTGGCATGGAACGGTCGGCGCTGCATCGAAAGTTGAAGGCGCTCGGTGTCGGCTAGCGCCTCTTCGCGCGAAGTGGCCGCCGGCTCGCATGCGGAAAGCGACGTGAAAACAAGAATCTAGCGCGGTAACATGGCGGCGGTAGCTGAGAGATAAGCGCAAAAATCATCGATTTCCGTATTTTTTCGGGACAATCAGCCGGGGGCTGCCACGCGAAGCGGCTTGCCTAATAGGCCCACCTGTCCTCTAATCGCACAGCTGTTCCGTCCGAGGGGGATCTCATGACGGAAACGGCAACCGGGAGAGGCCCCGAACCTCACAAAGAGGGCCGCGACCGGCGCAATAAAAAGAAACTCAAAGCGAGAAAAGAACAATGGCGGCAGACCGCGCACAAAACCTACAGGACACCTTCCTCAATCACGTTCGCAAAACCAAGACGCCACTGACGATCTTTCTGGTCAACGGAGTGAAGCTCCAGGGCATCGTGACCTGGTTCGACAATTTCTGTTTGCTGCTTCGGCGCGACGGTCACTCGCAGCTGGTCTACAAGCATGCGATCTCGACCATCATGCCTGGCGCTCCGATCCAACTGTTCGAAGGCGGCGAGGATCAGCCGGCTTGAGAGTGATCTGATTGGAACCCCGGAATTTCGACGGGGATGCTGACCGTCCGCGGTCGGCAGGGGCTAAGCAAACGGGGCGGGTGCTTGTCGTCGGCCCCTATTTGCGAGTGCGCGCAGGCAGTGCCGACGCGCAATCGGAAGCTCATGTCCTGCGTGACGTCGAGGCCCGGCTCCACGAAGCCGCCGGCCTTGCACGCGCGATCGATCTCATCGTCGCCGACGCCATCGTCGCGCCGGTCAGCCAGATCCGCCCCGCCACCTATATCGGCAAGGGCAAGGTCGAGGAGATCGCCGGCCTGATCAAGACCCTCGACGTCGAGCTCGTGGTGATGGATTGCGCGCTGGCGCCGATCCAGCAGCGCAATCTCGAGAAAGAGCTGCACGCCAAGGTGCTCGATCGCACCGGCCTGATCCTGGAAATCTTCGGCCGCCGTGCCAAGACGCGGGAAGGCTCGCTCCAGGTCGAGCTCGCGCATCTCAACTACCAGCGCTCGCGCCTGGTGCGCTCGTGGACCCATCTGGAGCGCCAGCGCGGCGGCTTCGGCTTCATGGGCGGTCCCGGCGAGACGCAGATCGAAGCGGACCGCCGCCTGATCCAGGAGCGCATCTCCAAGCTCGAGGGCGAGCTGAAGAAGGTGCAGGCGACGCGGCGGCTGCATCGCGCGGGACGTCAGCGCGTGCCGTATCGCGTCGTCGCACTGGTCGGCTACACCAATGCCGGCAAGTCGACGCTGTTCAACCGCCTGACCCGCGCCGACGTGCAGGCCGCCGACATGCTGTTTGCGACGCTCGATCCGACCTTGCGCGCACTCAACCTTCCGCATGGCGGCAAGGCCATGCTGTCGGACACGGTCGGCTTCATCTCCAACCTGCCGACCCAGCTGGTCGCCGCCTTTCGCGCCACGCTGGAAGAGGTGCTCGAGGCCGACGTCATTCTCCATGTGCGCGACATCTCGCATGAGGATGCCGAGGCCCAGCAGAGCGACGTCGACGCAGTGCTGCGCCAGCTCGGCATCAACCCCGATGATTCAGGCCGCATCATCGAGGTCTGGAACAAGATCGACCGTTACGATTCCGAGCAGCGCGAGGAGCTTCTGAACATCGCGGCACGCCGGCCTGCGGACCATCCGGCCATGCTGGTCTCCGCCGTCACGGGCGAGGGCGTCGATGCATTGCTCGCCGCGATCGAGGAACGCCTTGCCGCCAAGCGCACCACGCTCGACCTCTCCATCGACGCCGCCGACGGCGCCGGCATCAGCTGGCTGCACCGCAATGCCGAGGTGCTGTCCAAGGAGCTGCACGACGGCCGCTTCGACATGACGGTGCGGGTGGACGAGACCAAGCGGGACATCGTGGTGTCGAGGTTCGACGCGGTGCCGCATCACGCCACATAACCGGTGTCGTCCCTGCGCACGCAGGGACGACACCGGAGCTAGCGGCTGGCTTCCTTGCGTTCTTCCGACGTTGGCTTCGTCTCGCCCTTCGCCTCGTTCCACAGCGCGTCCATCTCCGCGAGCGAAGCCTGCTCCAGCGTGCGGCCCTGCGCCTCCAGCGCCCGTTCGATATAGGCAAAGCGGCGCTCGAATTTTGCGTTGGTCGCACGCAATGCGGCTTCCGGATCGGCATCGACGTGGCGGGCGAGGTTGACGAGGGCGAACATCAGGTCGCCGGTCTCCTCCGCCAGCTCCTGCTTGTCGCCACGGTCGAGCGCGGCCTCGATCTCGTCGGCCTCCTCGCGGATCTTTGCCAGCACGGCGCGCGGGTCGTTCCAGTCGAAACCGACGGTCGAGGCCTTGCGCTGCAGCTCCATGGCGCGGGTCAGCGCGGGCTGGCCCGCCTTCACGCCTGACAGCAGCGATGTGTGCGCCGGCATCTCCTCGGGCGGCCGGCGCGCGGCGCGCTCGGCTTTTTCCTCGGCCTTGATGCGGTCCCAGACTTCCTTGACGTGGGAGGAGGCGAGGTTGCCGTCCTTGTCGGCGAAGACGTGGGGATGGCGCCGGATCATCTTTCTCGTGATGGCTTCGACGACGTCGCCGAACGCGAAAGCGTTCTGCTCCGACGCCATCTGGGCGTGGAACACCACTTGCAGCAGCAGGTCGCCGAGCTCCTCGCGGAGATCATCGAGGTCGCCGCGCGTGATTGCATCCACCACCTCGTAGGCTTCCTCGATCGTGTAGGGCGCGATGGTCGCGAAATTCTGCTCGAGATCCCAGGGGCAGCCGGTCACCGGCGTGCGCAGCGCGGCCATGATCTCGATCAGGCGGGAAATGTCGCGGGAAGGGGTCATCGCGGGGCTATTCTCCTGGCTCCTAGCGTTATGCCAAAAGCCGGCCGCCGTTCCCAGCGCGGGCAGGCGGAACGGGCCGATTTCCACCGATTGGCTGAGGCGTTCCACAATGCTAAAGCGCGGGCCATGAGCGACACATTTTCATCGGAAACCGCGCTGGTTCTGTTTTCCGGCGGGCAGGATTCCACCACCTGCCTTGCCTGGGCGCTCAGCCGCTTTTCGCGCGTGGAGACGCTGGGGTTCGACTACGGCCAACGCCACGCCATCGAGCTCGCCTGCCGCGAGCGGCTGTTCGACGGCGTGAAGGCGTTGCGCGCGGATTGGGCGGCAAAGCTCGGCGACAGCCATACCCTGGCGATCCCGACACTGGCGGCGGTGTCGGAGACCGCGCTGACGCGCGACGTCGAGATCGCAATGGGCGCCGACGGCCTGCCGAACACCTTCGTGCCCGGGCGTAACCTGGTTTTCCTGACCTTTGCGGCGGCGCTGGCCTACCGCCGCGGCATCACCCATATCGTCGGCGGCATGTGCGAGACCGACTATTCCGGCTATCCCGATTGCCGCGACGAGACCATCCGCGCCATGCAGACGGCGCTCTCGCTCGGCATGGCGCGCAAGTTCGAGCTGCACACGCCCTTGATGTGGATCGACAAGGCCGCGACGTGGCAGCTGGCCGAGGACCTCGGCGGCGAGGGGCTGGTCGACCTCATCCGCGAGCACTCCCACACCTGCTATCTCGGGACGCGCGGCGCGCAGCACGATTGGGGCTATGGCTGCGGCGAGTGTCCGGCGTGCAGCCTGCGGGCGAAGGGGTGGCGGGAATTCGTGACGGGGCGCTGAGGCCGCGCCGTACTCCGCTCGTGCCCCGGACGCAGCGCAACGCTGCGGCGATGCGAAGCATCGTCCGGGACACGAGCGGCGCGAGCTAGCCGAAATCCTCAGGCTGCAGCACGATCGGCTTGCCATGCGGCGTACGGTCGGCGGCGCGGTCCCAGGCATCGCGATAGCGGTGCAGCGTGTCCGTCGAGGCGACCCCTTTGCTTGCCACCAGGCCTTCCAGCGTGGCGAGCCAGTGCTGATAATAGGTCTCGCCCGTATCAGGATCGCCCGCGGCCTGCGCCCGCTTGATCTCCGAGGCCAGGGCCGCGGCCCATTCCGGCCAGGTGAACACGCCGCGCTGGTGCAGCGTCAGGGCCATCGCGAACGCATGCGCCTCCCAGGGCGCGCGGAACACCGGACCGTCGTCGTCGCGCGGAATGCTCGGAATGGCCGCCGTCGCAGCAGCGGCAAGTGCGCTGCTCATCACGCCGGATCCAGATAGGGCTCGAAGGCGTCGATCGAGACCTTCAGGGTCGGATCGCCGTCCTCGCCCCAGAGATCGCGGCCTTCGAACACGACGGTGTAGAGCCATTGCGGATGCTCGCCGCGCTCCATCGCCGCCGTATCTGGAAACACGTGGCAACCGTGGTTGAGCTCGACGATTCCGACATGGCCGCGGACATACCGCGGCAGCCTCGTATGCGTGGCCGGATGGATGTTCTTGGCCCGCACACGCTCGCCGATCTTGAACTTGGCGGGCGCCGAGGCGGGGCGGGCGAACTTGCCGCGCACCATGATGCGCTCGACCTGCGTGAGGTCGAACTTGCCGTGCTTGAGCGCCTTGGCCGGCTGCATCGCGTGGCCGGCTTCGACCTCCTCCCTGGTGAGGTAGCCCTTCTCGATCAGCATCTCCTCGAGACCGAGGAACCATTTCTTGTAATAGGAGCTCGCGAGATAGACGTGCGGCGGCAGCGTCTCGCGATAAAATCGCGAGGTGTCGATGTTGAAGGCGCCGGCCGCGCCCATCGCGCGCACCATCGCGAGCACGCGCGACTCCCATTCCTCATGGAACATCGGCTCGTTCGGCTCGGGCTCGACCTTGCCGAATCCGTCCATGCCGCCCATGTCGTGCACGCCGTTCATGACGGCGCTCCCGGCGTCCTGGGAAAGCCCGTGCCGATCATGGAGTCGCGGGTGACGAGCTCGGCGAGCTGCTCCTCGCTCCATCCCTCCGTGCCCTCGGGTCGCATCGGCAGCACCAGGAAGCGCGTCTCGGCGGTGGAATCCCACACCCGGATTTCAATGTCCTTGGGCAGGGTGACGCCGAAATCGGCGAGCACGCCGCGCGGGTCCTTCACCGCGCGCGAGCGGTAGGGCGCGGCCTTGTACCAGACCGGCGGCAGACCCAGCATCTCCCATGGGTAGCAGGAGCACAGCGTGCAGACGACTATGTTGTGGCGCTCGGGCGTGTTCTCGACGACGACGAGATGGTCGCCGACGCGGCTGACATGGCCGAGCGTGCCGATCGCCTTGGAGCCGTCCTCCAGCAGGGCCTTCTTGAAGGTCGGATCGGTCCAGGCCTTGGCGACGACGCGTGCGCCGTTGTGCGGGCCGATCTTGGTCTCGTAGGTCTGGATGATGGCGTCGAGCGCGGCAGGCTCGACATAGCCCTTTTCCGTCAGGATGGTCTCGAGCGCGCGCACGCGCAGTTCGGTCTCCGACAGCTCGGAATGATCGTGATCGTGATGATGGTCGTGATCGTGGCTCATGGCGCCAAGGATAGGCGCAATGGCCCGGGCCTGTCGAGTATGCCGGACAGCGCGACCGGGTCCCATGTTCGTGAGGCCGGATGTAGGCTAGGGTCGCCGCAAAACTGATTGGGAGATGCTGGTGACCGACTATGTGAAGATCGAAAAGGGCCTCGGGCCGGAGGGACGGATCGCAGTGGTGCGTTTCGACCGGGGCGACGGCATCAACGCACTCTCCCCGGAAGCGCTGCGCCAGCTCACGGCGGCGGCGCGCAGCTTCGAAGACGATGCGGCGACCTCGGTCGTGGTTCTGACCGGCAGCACCAGCGCCTTCAGCGCCGGCTTCGACTTGAAGGACGACGAGGGCCGCTCGCGCAAGGAGATGGATCTGGGCACGCTGCGCCGGCACCTCAAGCTCGGGCCGCGCCTGACGCACGCCTGGCAGGAGATGGAGCAGATCACGATCGCGGCGATCGAGGGCTTTTGCGTCGGCGGCGGCGTCGCGCTGGCCGTGGCGCTCGATTTCCGCGTGATGGGACACGACGCGCATCTGCGCGTGCCCGAGATCGGGCTCGGCATGAACATGAGCTGGCAGAGCATCCCGCGCATGCTGCATCTAATCGGACCCGCCCGCACCAAGCAGGCGGTGATCCTGGCCGACCAGCGCATCTCGGCGGATGAGGCCTATGAATGGGGCCTGGTGGAGCAGGTGACCGATCCCGGCCATGCCTTCGATGCCGCCATGGAGCTCGCCCGCAAGGTCGCCGCGCAGCCGCCGCTCTCGGTTGCGATGACGAAGCTCACCGTCAACCGGCTCGCGCATGCGCTGGACGATCTCGCCAGCCACATGGATGTCGACCAGTTCGCGCTCGCCAGCTTCAGCGAGGATCACAAGGAGGGCGTCGAGGCGTTCCTGGGCCGGCGTAAGCCGCGCTTCAAGGGGCGATAGCTCAGCTCGTTCAGAGCGCCGGCGACTATCTAGCGCGCCGAGGCAGTATGGTCGACGCCGGTGGAGGTAAAATCCGCCGGATCGAACGATGCTGTTCGTTCTCGCGCCGGGCATTGATCGAAATCA
The DNA here is from genome assembly GCF_024585125.1 of Bradyrhizobium sp. WBOS08. Taxonomy (NCBI): domain Bacteria; kingdom Pseudomonadati; phylum Pseudomonadota; class Alphaproteobacteria; order Hyphomicrobiales; family Nitrobacteraceae; genus Bradyrhizobium; species Bradyrhizobium sp. WBOS08. Next base: position 5,951,353 of record NZ_CP028988.1, read on the forward strand.
ACGAAAAATTGTGCGCGTCTCACGATGCTCGTCTATCCGAGGCGCGCGTGGCGCGCCTCTTTTGGGGAGGCGCAGATGGCACGAACGACGGCCTACTTCACGACCACCGATGAAGATCGCGACGTTTATCACAATCAGGATGATTGCCCGACCGGCTCGAAGATTCTCGCGAAGAACAGGAGCAGCGGTGACATCGGCAGCCGGTCGCTCTGTGCGCAGTGCGCCAAGCACGGTTACGGCCATTATGACAACTGGCTGTCCGACCAAGAGGCCCAGGGCGAAGCGGCGTGCAAGAAGGAGGCCGAAGCGCTGCAGAAACTCACCGCCAAGCGCGATGCTGCCCGCGCGCGAGAGGACGCCTATGGACACTTGGAGACGCAGTTTGACGAGATCGCAAACGAGCGCAAGGCTCTGGAGAGCAACAAGAATCGCACCGCAGAGGAGAATGAAAAGCTCGCATCACTCAAAGTCCAATACAACGATCTCTATCAGAAGCTCCAGTCGATGGCTGCGCAGCACAAGACCGACAGCGACGACCTCGTGCGTCTCGAGGGTGGCAAGACGGACGAAAGCGGCAAGCTGGATGAAGGCCAAATCAAGAGGCGCAAGGCGGCGTTGGACAAACTCGAGAGCAGCAAGGCGCGCTACGGGGAGGCTGCGGCCAGACTCGCGGCGGCCCACGCGGCCGCCGTTGCGGGACGGAGTGACCCCGAGAAGGTGGAGCTGATTGCCGACGTCGTCATGAACGAAGCCAGGGGAGAGGACCCCTACATCAAGAAGTGCCTCGCTTACGCCTACCTCAATTTGACAAAAGGTGACCTGCGGCCTCCGCGAGGAGCCGAGATCAGCGATTTCACCCGGAGCGAGAAGCGCTTCGATGATCCCAAAGAAAGCGATCAGGTCAAGTACATCAGGAGCGTGGCCGAGAGTCTGGAGGCTGTTCGCGCGCGTCTGGATGAACCGAAGAGCGATCCGACCCACGGTGCCAACCACTGGGCCAGCCCGAAGAACCTGAGCAAGAAGAGGCGCGCTGAGTACGAGAGCAAGACCGGCGAATATGAGTGCTCAATCGCGCCGTCAAGATTCCGATGAAAGACATTCCGGAAGAGACTTTCACGTTCTGGAAGACCGACGATTGAGAGAACGCCACCGGATCCTGAGCGTGCCGCCAACCTGAGCTTGGCGTATTGAAGCTGGAGCGGGGCCGTTGCGACGAGGCTGTCTGAGCAGGGCGTCGAAGTACCAGACGGCGTTGCGACGGGGTCATGGTAGAGGATTTGTTCTCCGCGTCCGCCTCCGATGTCCCTGGTGCTCGCGCCCCGTCGGTCGACCACCGCCGTCTAGAAAGATTCCAGATCTGCGCGCCTCTCGCCGCGGCTGAGCGCATTCACCGCAGGTGCTGCGCACAGGTCTGGAGAAATTCTAACCGCGTTCCTATCGCACTCCGAAACCGCCTGAGCTACGGCGGAATATCAAGAACGATACCGGCAAAGCCGGCAGTGCGTGGGGGCTTCGAACGACGTGACCGACTTCCAATTTTCTTCGCGTGGCAACACGTGTTCTCGCCAGATTCAGATTCTCTGCCTCGGAGCGGTGAGCACGCTTTGTCTCGTCATTCCGGTTGGGTCCGCGGAGGCCCAGACCCAGATTCCGGCCGTCACCGTCGATGCGCCGGCTCAGCGGGCCCGTCCTGCGGCGATCGCTTCGTCGCGAAGGGCGGCGACGCGGACCTCGCGCGCCAATCGCCGGTCTCCCGCGCAGCAGGCCGCACCAACCCAGTCGGCAGCAGCGAACGGTGCAACGGGCGAGCGCGCCAATGGTCCGGTGCGTGGTTTCGTTGCGACGCGCAGCGGCACCGCTACCAAGACGGATATTCCGCTGATCGAAACGCCGCAGTCGGTGTCCGTGATCACCACCGACCAGGTCAGGAATCAGGGCGCGGTCTCGATCGGCGAGGCGCTGCGCTACACCGCCGGCGTCAGCGGCGACGTCAATGGCGGTTCCGACACCCGCTTCGGCGCGCTCCAGATTCGCGGCTTCGACACCACCATGTCCGGCCTTTACATCGACGGCCTGCGGATTCCCTCGAGCAATTACGTGCACTTCAACGGTCTCGATCCTTACGGCGCCGAGCGCCTGGAAGTGCTGAAGGGACCGTCCTCGGCGATGTATGGCGGCAGCGGCACCGGCGGCATCCTCAACTACGTGACGAAACTGCCGACCGCACAGCAGTTCGGCGAGGCCTCGATCTCCGGCGGCAGCTTCAACCGCTACCAGGGCCAGTTCGACATGGGCGGCCCCGCCAACAAGGAGGGTACCGTGCTGTGGCGCCTGACCGGCGTCATCCGTGACGGCGAGACTCAGGTCGACTTCACCAAGGACAATCGCGTCTTCATCGCGCCCGCGGTCACGTTCAAGCCGAACGAGGACACGACGATCACCCTGCTCGCCAATTTTCAGCGCGACCGGGCAGGGTGGGGCCTTCAGTTCCTGCCGGCCTCGGGCACGGTCTGGCCGAACAACGGCCGCACCATCCCGGTCTCGTTCTTTGCGGGCGTGCCGAGCTTCGATGCGTTCAACACCGAGATCGCGACCGCAGGCTATCAGCTGTCGCACAATTTCACCGACAACATCACGTTTCGGCAGAACCTGCGCTACGCCTATCAGCACAACGAGGAGAAGGTTTTCTACGGCACCGGATACACCAACGAAGCGGCGGGACAGCTCGGGCGCTTCGGCAGCTACAGCAACTCGTACATCAACTCCTTCGCGGTGGACAACCAGCTCCAGGGCAAGTTCGTCACCGGCATCTTCAGCCACAATACCCTGGTCGGGCTCGACTATCGCAACACCACGTTCCGCGACACCGCCTTTGCCGTCACGACCTCATCGCCGGAGATCAACGTCTTCAACCCGGTCTACAGCTACGACTGGACCATGGGCGGCATGTACGACAACAAGGGCGTCAAGCAGTCGCAACTCGGCCTCTACGCGCAGGATCAGATCAAGCTCGGCCGGCTCTCGTTCCTGCTCGCAGGTCGCGAGGACTTCGTGACGACCCAGGTCGATACCGACGTATTCACCCCGTCGTCGGTCACGAAGGATGCCACGGCCTTCACCGGCCGCGCCGCCGTGATGTACAATTTCGACAACGGCATCGCGCCCTATTTCAGCTATTCGGAATCGTTCCTGCCGGTGCTGGCGACCGGTCCGGCAGGACAATTGCTCAATCCCGAGACCGGCGTGCAGTACGAGGTCGGCGTCAAGTACCAGCCGCTCGGCTGGAACGCGCTGTTCACCTTCGCCGCCTTCGACCTGACGCGCGACAACGTCGGCGTCTACGTGCCTGCGGCCGCCTATTACGAACAGATCGGGCAGGTGAAATCGCGTGGCATCGAGCTCGAAGGCTCGATGTCGCTCGCCGACGGCTGGAACCTGCGGGCCGCGTATGCCTATGTCGATGCCGTGGTCACGCAGGATCCAGTCAATGTCGGCAAGGCGCCGGTCACCGTGCCGCTCAACCGCGCTTCGTTGTGGAGCGACTACACGCTCCAGAGCGGGCTGCTGGCGGGCTTGCAGTTCGGCGGCGGCGTCCGCTACGTCGGCGCCACCTGGGGCGATGATGCCAACACGTTCAAGGTGGGATCGGCCACGGTGCTGGACGCCCTGCTTGCCTATGCCAGGGACAATTGGCGTCTGTCGGTGAACGTCACCAACCTTGCGGATACGCGTTATGTCGCCGCCTGCTACGGCCTGTCGGGCTGCATGTATGCCGAAGGACGGAAAGCCATCGGCAAGCTGACCTACCGCTGGTGAGGTCAGATGCGGATGGTCCGGCGTACGAGCCGGACCATCCGGTGCCGCCCATGCGGCAGTAGGGACCGGCAGCCCGCACTGCCACGGAGGCGGCCAGTCGGCGATCAGAACGGATAGTGCCGCGGCCCGGTCTGCACCGTGATCCAGCGCAGCTCCGTGAATTCGTCGACTGCCGCCTTGCCGCCGAAGCGGCCGTAACCTGATGCCTTGGTGCCGCCGAACGGCATCTGCGGTTCGTCATGCACGGTCGGGGCGTTGATATGGCAGATGCCCGCCTCGATCCGCTTGGCGACGCCGAGGGCGCGCGCGATGTCACGGCCGAACACGGCCGAGGAGAGGCCGTATTCGGTGTCATTGGCGACGCGCACCGCCTCGTCTATTCCGCTGACACGGACCACGGTCACCACCGGACCAAAGCTCTCCTCACCATAGATGCGCATTGCCGGCGTGACGTGATCGACGATCGTGGCTGGCATGATGGTGCCGCTGCCGTGCCCGCCGGCCGCGACCACGGCGCCCTTGGCGAGCGCATCGTCGATCAAGCCCCGGACGCGGTCACAGGCCGCACCGCTGACGAGCGATCCGAGCACGACATTGCCCTTGCGGGGATCGCCATGAGGAAGGCTCTTCGCCTTGGCGGCGAACTTGGCGACGAAGGCGTCCGCCACCTTGTCGTCGACGACAATCCGCTCGGTCGACATGCAGATCTGGCCCTGGTTCATGAAGGCGCCGAACGCTGCCGCGTTCACGGCGGCGTCGAGATCGGCATCGTCGAGGATGACGAGCGGGGCCTTGCCGCCAAGCTCCAGCAGCGCGCGCTTCAGGTGCTTTGCGCATGCCAGCGCGATGAGGCGGCCGACGCGGGTCGAGCCGGTGAAATTGACGCGGCGGATTGCAGGGTGGCCGATCAGCGCCTCGACCACCGCCTGCGCATCTTCGGGTGCGTTGGTCACGACGTTGACGACGCCGTCGCCGAGGCCGGCCTCCGCCAGGCAGCTCCCGATCAGCCGGTGTACACCCGGGCTCATCTCGGACGCCTTCAGCACCACGGTATTGCCGCAGGCGAGCGGCATCGCGACCGAGCGCACGCCGAGGATCACGGGGGCGTTCCACGGCGCGATACCGAGCACGACACCGACCGGCTGGCGAAACGCCATGGCGAGGTTGTCGGGCTTGTCGGTCGGAATGACTTCGCCTGATATCTGCGTCGTCATGGCCGCGGCTTCGCGCAGCATGCCCTCGGCCAGATGGACGTTGAAGCCGGCCCAGCCCGCGGTGGCGCCGGTCTCGGCCACCATCAGAGCGGTGAATTCCGCCGCCCGGCGCGCCAGGATGTCGGCGGCCGCATTGAGCCGCTTGCGGCGCTCGGACGGAGCAAGCTGCGACCAGGCAGGAAACGCGGCCGCTGCGGCGTCCGCGGCGCGCATCGCGTCCTCGATCGAGGCCGCCGCGACGATGGTCGCGATCTCGCCCGAGATCGGGTTGTGGCGCTGAAAAGTGCGCTGATTGCTGGCCGCCTGGTCCTTGCCGGCGATCAGAAGGTCGATGGCGTTCATGGAGCTCTCCAAGAATTGCAGGAGGGGTTGCTGGGGTTCATTGTGGGGACGATGCGGCGCGCGCCTTGCCGAGATAGGCGCGCTGGATCTCGGGATCGTTCCTCATCGCAGCCGCAGCTCCGCTGCCGGTGTTGCGACCAGACTCGATCAGGTAGACCCGATCGGCGATGTCGAGGCTGGCGCGCGCGTTCTGCTCGACCAGCAAGACGCCAACGCCACCGGCGCGGATCTGCGTCAGTGCGCGAAAGACCTCGCGGCTGAGCAGAGGGGACAGGCCGAGCGAGGGCTCGTCGAGCAGGAGCAGCATCGGGTTCGACATCAGCGCGCGACCGATCGCCACCATCTGCTGCTCGCCGCCGCTCATGGTGCGGACGGACTGCCTCATGCGCTCGACGAGGCGCGGGAACAGTTGCAGGACTTGCGCGAGCCGGTCCGCTTCGCCGTCACGGGCGCGGGCAGGATAAGCGCCAAGCTGCAGGTTCTCCGCGACCGTGAGGTCGCCGAAGACGCCGCGGCCCTCCGGCACGAGCGCTATGCCGCGCTCCACGATCAGATGGGCCGGGAGCTCGGCGATGCTCTGTCCGTCGAACGCGATTCTCGCGCCGGGGGCCGGCCTGATCAGGCCGGCAATGCTCTTGAGCAGGGTCGACTTGCCCGCACCGTTGGCACCGAGGATGGCGACGATCTCGCCTTGACTGATGCCCAGCGCGACGTCGGCCAGGGCCTGGTGCTTGCCATAAAAATGGGAGAGCGCGGCGACCTCAAGCATCGTCGTCTCCGAGATAAGCGGCGACGACCTTTGGATCGGACAGCACCGCGTCCGGCGTCCCGCGCGCGATCACCTTGCCGGCGTTCATCACGACGCAATGGCCGCACAGCGCGCGGATGGCATCCATGACATGCTCGACCATGATGACGGTGAGGCCGCGCTCGCGCAGCTTGGCGATCAGCGCGATGCCTGTCTCCAGTTCGCTCGGATTGAGGCCGGCCAACCATTCGTCGAGCAGCACGAGGCGCGGCTGCAGCGCCAGCGCACGGGCGAGCTCCAGACGCTTCTGGTCGATATAGGTCAGCTCACCCGCGGGGGCCTCGCGCATCGCACCGAGCCCGACCAGGTCGAGCAGTTCGCCTTCCGCCTCCGAACCTGTCGAAAGACCGGGCGCTGCGGAGAACAGCCGCGCGGCTGCAACGTTCTCAGCGACGGTCAGATCCGGCATCACGCGCACCAATTGGAAGGTGCGGGCGAGGCCGAGGCGCGCGATCTGGTGGGCCCGCAGGCCGTTGAGCAAGGTGCCGCCGAGCCGGATCGTGCCTGACGAGGGCTTCAGGGCACCGGACAGCGTATTGAGCAGCGTCGTCTTGCCGGAGCCGTTCGGGCCGATAATGCCGACGATATCGCCGGGCGCGACCGCAAAGCTGACCCCGTCCACGGCGCGCAACCCGCCGAACGACTTGCTGACGCCGTCGACCGCGAGGAGCGGTGCATCCTTGGTGCGGGCCGACGCAGTGACGGGCCTGTCGGCCGGGACGCGCCGGCGTCCAACCCCGAGCAGTCCGATCACCCCGTTCGGCAGCACCATGACGATGAGGACGAAGATGATGCCGAGCACGATGCTGAAATGGTTGGGCAGCGTCGCGGTCAGCACCTCGAACAGCAGGACCAGCGGGATGACGCCCAGCACGGGCCCGAACAGCGAGCCGGCGCCGCCCAGCAAGGCCATGATCACGACCTGGAACGAGATCGCCGGATTGAACGCAATGGCGGGATCGATATAGGTCCACCGCGGCGCCATCACCGCGCCGGTCACCGTCATGAAGGTCGCGCTCAGCATGAACACGCCGAGCTTGACCCGCGTGGCGTCGATGCCGGAATGACTGGCCGCGGTCTCGTCGGCGCCGATGGCGCGCAGCGCCAGCCCGTAGCGCGATCGTCCGAGCAGCCAGCCGACCAGGAAGACAAGCGCGGCGAGGCCAAGCAGCTGCCAGTAGAGAATGTCCTGCGTCACCGCGCTGAACAGGTAGCGGCCGACCGATTTGTGGATGTTGACCTCGTACCAGATCACGAGCTGGCGGATCAGCTCGGCAAGGCCGAAGGAGAAGATCACGAAATAGATGCCGGAGAGGCGCAGCGTCGACAGTCCGGTGATCGCGGCCGTGAGTGCGCCGATGCCGGCCGCGGCCAGCAGCACGATCGGCCAGGACATGGTCTCGCCGAGCACTGCGGCGGTGTACGCGCCCAAGCCGAAAAACGCGACCGTCGCGAGGGAGATGTAACGGGTAGGGCCGGAGAACATCGCCCACGCGGTCGCCAGGATCGTGAAATAGAGGACGCTGATGCCGAGCGCGAGATAATAGCCGTTGGCATAGAGCGGGTAGGTGATGAGGCAAGCGGCGAGGGCAAGGCCGCCACACCACAGCAGGATCCGGACAGGCAAGGTCATGACGCGGCCCGCCCGAACAGGCCGGTCGGCCTGATCACGAGCACGCCGAGAAACAGCGTGTAGGTGGCCGCCAGCGTCAGGCCGGGATCGATCAGCCGGGCCACTGCGGTTTCGACCACGCCCAGCAGCAGGCCTGCGACCAGCGCGCCCATGACGTTGCCGACGCCCCCCATGATGACCACGACCAGCGCCTTCATGGTGAAGACCACCCCCATGGCGGCATTGAAGGTGAGGAACATGCTGACGAGCACGCCGCCGATGGCGACGAGGCCACCGCCGAACGCAAACGCCAGCCCCGAGAGCGCGGCCACGTCGATCCCGACGAGGCGCGCCGCGTTCGGATCGACTGCGATGGCACGGACTGCGGTGCCGATCCGGATGCGGGTGAGTGCAAGATAGACGGCCCCGCCGACCAGGGCTGCGAACAGCAGCGCGACCAGGCGATTGACCGCGAGCGTCGATCCGAGGATCGTCAGCGGAATCGAAAGGTAGCTATAGCTGTAATACTGCCCTCCGAAGGCGACCAGCATCGCCCCCTGGATGACGAACAACACGCCGAAGGTGACGAGGATGCTGTCGATTTCCTGCGCGCCCCGGTCCTTGCCCCGCCGCATCAGCCGTTCCAGCAGGAAACGATAGAGCAGCCAGTTCAGCACCATCGCGACCGGCACCGCCAGCAGCAGCGCCGCGAGCGGGCTCAGCCCAAGTCCGCTGTAGAGCGAAAACGCGCCGAAAGCAGCCGCAACCAGCGACTCGCCGTAGGACAGGTTCATGATCCGCGCCACGCCATATTGCAGCGTCAGCCCGAGCGCGATCAGCGCGTACATGCCGCCAAGCACGAGGCCGGGCAGGACGATATCGACGAGCAGCATGAAGCGGCATCCCCCGGAGCGGACGGCAGGCAGGCCTTGCGATCGAAGGCCTGCCGGCCGGTCTTATTGCCACTGCGGCTTGGGCACGACCGCGGCGCGCGCGCCCGGCTGCGAGGTCGGCGCGAGAGCGTAGAACTCGCCGTTCTGCCACTGGCCGACGCTCCAGACCTCCTGGAGCAGTCCGTCCTTGAGCTTGACCTTGCCGATGATGGTCTCAAACGTACCCGCGCGGATTTCCGCCGCGACCGCGGCGCGATCGAGCTTGCCGACCTTTTCGATCGCCTGCTGCAGCACCTGGAGGCTGGCATAGGTGATCGAGCTGGCCCAGCGATCCGGCTCCTTGCCGGTCGCCGCCTTGTGGCGCGCGAGATAGTCCTTCAGCTGCGGCGAGTCCGCGTTCCAGCCGCCGATCCCCATCACACCGTCGCTGTTGGCGGCGAACTTGCCCTTGTAGAGCGGGAAGGCGGTACCGACGCCGACATAGAAGATCTTCGGGTTGAACTTCAGCAGTTGCGCCTGCTCGGTGAGCGCGATCGTATCCGGCGGATAGCTGAAGGCGATGAACGTATCCGGGTTGGATGCGACGGCGTCCTTCAGCAGCGGCTGGAGATCCTGCGTCCCCATCGGATAGGTCTTGTCATAGCCGAGCGTAAAGCCGTGCTTCTTGAAAGCGGCGCGGGCGGCGGCGGACAGCTCGATGCCGAACTGATCGGCGATGCTGACCATCGCGATGGTCCCGCCGATCTTGCCTTCGCCCTTCAGCTTGCCCAGCAGATCGACCAGCGCCTCGGAGATCTGCGCGGAGGTGCCGAGCCAGAACGTCGCGTTGGACCAGCGCTTGGCGAGCTCCGGCGCCTTGTCCGTCACCGACGTGACCGCGAGGTGAGGGTAGCCGAGACGGTTCAGCGTCGGGCCGACCGCGAGGTTGAGGCCGGTGCCCCAGGGCGCCAGAATGAAATCGACCTTGTCCTGGTTGGCGAGCCGCTCGATCGCCTTCACGGCTTCTTCGGAACTGCTGCGGTCGTCGTATTCGACGATCTCGATCGGCAGCTTCTTGTCACCGAGCTTGATGCCGCCGGCGGCATTCACGTCCTTCACCCACAATTCGTAATTGGGCAGGGTGGTGATGCCGGCGCCGCCGGCATAGGGACCGGTCTTGGAGATGGCATAGCCGATCCGGATCTTCTCCTGCGCATCGGCGGCAAGCGGAAAGATCCCCAGCGCCGCGGTCAGAGCGGCAAGGCCGGTGGCGCGAAGTAACGTTCGACGGTTGGTCGAAAACATGTCGTGTCTCCCTCCTGTGGCACTCAAGCGATTGTCGGCATCGATGTGAGTGGTCGTTTCCTCTGGCCCTGATTTCTTCGGAATGGCGTCATCGCGCCGACCGCGACCAGGACTTGACCTAGCAAGCATCCCGGGCTTTGTTCGCACAATGGACAAATCCGGGGAAAGATTGGACGTTTCTGGTCACGACGGCCAGCTGCGTCGAGGCGTCGCGGCCAGCCGCCCGCCCGCGGCAGCCGGTGCGAGCGGGGCTGTGCCCGTCGGTGCAGAGCTGATCAGATCGCATTATGCGGCGCGGCGCTGGATGCTGATGTCGAACGCGGCCCGGCCGTTCATTCACCTGCTCTGCCTTCACGGCGGCGGGACCGTGGAGATCGCTCGAGCCGGCAAGACGATTCCGCTGGCCGGGCCCGCAATGGCCTGGCTGCCGGCGGGATCGGCCGACTATCTGGAGGTGGCGGCGGGAACGACCGCGGAGCTGCTGCAATTGCGGGCCGGCACATGGCATCGCTATCTCCCGCCCTCGGCGGAGGCGCCCTATCTCGCGCTCGAAGGCGCCGGCGGCGTCATGGCGTTGCCGGTCGAGCCCGATCTCGCTGCCACGATGGCTCGTTCCATCGCCGCGATCGCCGCCGAGATCGCCTCGCCCGCCCGCAGTGGTGCAGCCTCGATCATGTCGGCCGAGCTGACGCTGTGCGTGCTGCGCTTCTGGCGCCTGTTCGCCGTCGACGGCAATCGGAACGAGGAGGGCAGCAGCGCGGAGATCCTGAGCCGCTTCCGCCGGCTGCTCGAGGAGCGCTACCAGCAGCACCTCCGCGTCAGCGATTACGCCAGGCTGCTCGGCATGACGCCCGATCGTCTGCACGCGCTGTGCAGCCGCGAGCTGAAGCGCTCGCCGAGCGAGCTGATCCAGCAGCGTCTCGTCAAGGAAGCGGCGGCGCGGCTCGAGGCGGGAACCATTGCCGTCAAGCAGATCGCGTTCGCGCTCGGCTTCACGGACACCGCGTATTTCAGCCGCTTCTTCCGCAAGCATACCGGAGAGGCACCGGGCGTATGGCGTCGGCGCGTCGTGGCACGGGCGCGAGCCGGGCGATCGAGGCCGACGCTGAATTTCGCCGACTGGCCGTGAGCGATTGAGAAGCGAGCCGCCGATCGCGCCGAGCGCCTTGTCGCAGGGCTCGTTTTCCAGTCTCGATAGATTCTAATGTTGCCGCACTCGCACTGAAGCGATCCGTACGTTAGGCGATGGACGCAAGACCATCAGCAGGCAGACCGGCTGCCGGTGGTTCGAGCGAAGACGGTTCCGGGAGTTGAGGGCCCGGATCCCGGTTGGAATGAGATCTGAGCGATGAGAGCGATATTCGGCAAACTGCATCGCTGGACGGGACTGCTGACGGCCGCCTTCCTGTTCTTCTCCGGCATCACCGGCGCGATCATCTCCTGGGATCACGAACTCGACGACATCCTGAACGGCCATCTGTTCGACGTCACCAGCAAGGGCCCGGCGATACCCTCGATCGAGCTCGCCAAGACGATCGAGCAGCGCGATCCCCGCGCGCGCGTCGTCTACCTCTTCATGACGCCGGAGGAGGGCCACTCGCTGTGGTTCTTCGTCATGCCGCGGATCGATCCTGCGACCGGCAAGCGCTACACGCTCGACTACAACCAGGTCTTTCTCGACCCCAATACCGGCGCGGAGCTTGGCCGGCGCTATTGGGGCGCGGTGTGGCCGGTGACGCGGGAGAATTTCGTCTCCTTCCTCTACAAGCTGCACTACACGATGCACATCCCGGAGTTCTGGGGCAGCGACCGCTGGGGCATGCGCGTGCTCGGCGTGATCGCCATCATCTGGACCATCGATTGCTTCGTCGGCTTCTATCTGACGCTGCCCTCGCGCAGGCGCGCCAAGACGGCGCGGGCACCTAGCGTCACGCGCCAGCTCCAGCGTGGCTTCTGGGCGCGCTGGGCACCGGCCTGGACCATCAAAACCTCAGGCAGCGCCTACCGGATCAATTTCGACATCCACCGCGCCTTCAGCCTGTGGACCTGGGGCGTGCTCTTCATCATCGCCTTCACCGCGTTTTCGCTGAACCTCTATTTCGAGGTGTTCTCGCCGCTGATGAAGATGGTGTCGAACTATACGCCGACGCCCTATGAGCAGCGGCCCTATCGCGATCTCGACAATCCGATCGAGCCCAAGATGACATTCGCCGAGATCGCCGCGCGCGCCGCCGCCGACGGCAAGGCGCGGGGCTGGACCATCCCGGTCGGCTCGATCAATTACGGCCCGGCCCACGGCGTCTATGCCGCCGCGTTCTTCCACCCCGGCGACGACCACGGCGCCGGCGGCGTCGGCCCGGCGCAGCTCTATTACGACAGCGAGGATGGCCGCCCGATCGGCGAGCGGCTGCCCTGGGTCGGCACCGCCGCCGATATCTTCGTCCAGGCGCAATTCCCGCTTCATTCGGGCCGCATCGTCGGCTTGTTCGGCCGCATCCTGATCTCGATCATGGGCCTCGTCGTGGCGGCGCTCTCGGTCACCGGCGTCGTGATCTGGTGGCGCAAGCGCCGCGCCCGGGTCCGTGTCCGCAAGACAGCGGCGGTGCGCTTGACCCGGCAGCTGACGCCGGCGGAGTAGGGCGCAAGAGCGCGGTTCGTTGCGGATGAACCTTCGCGCCTCGCAGCCGCACAAAGATGGCAGATCGCCTCCAATCCGCGGACGTTGAATGAGATTGCCTGCCTTGCTCTGCCTGCTCGTCCTCGCGATGCCCGTCCATGCGGCCCCGCCCGAGCGGCACTATCTCGACCTGCGCGATCGCTACATCGCAAAGTTCTCGAAGGCCAAGGAGAGCGAGGTGATCTACAAGCAGCACGATGCCGCCCTGAAGGAGCTGGCAGGCGTGCTGCGCGGCCTGGTGGGACCGGTCGCGATCAAGGGATTTTCCGCGGACGGCAGGTCGAACGTCGACACGCTGTTCCGGAGCGATATCGGCTTCGGTCATCTCGACGGGCTCAGTTTCGCCTCGGACGGCGACAAGACCCAAGCCGTGGTGACCACGATCGCGCTGCTCACGCACTGGCTGCGCGAGCATCGCGACGACGGCATGCCGCAAGAGAGCAGCGCCGCGTTCCAGTCCGACCGCTTCTATTATCACGCGATCCAGGATGCCGCCTTCGCCAAATATGCCGAGCTGCCGGTCACCAAGCCTGTATCCGCGAGCGCTGCGTTCGCCGTGCTCGGCCTGCGCGGCAATGGCGAGCTCAAGGGTGCGCCCGATGAAATCGACGTCGTCGCGATAAGTGGCGACAGGGTGTACTTCATTGCCGCAAGGGACGCCGTGAAGACGGCAGAGATCCCGGCCTGCGAGCGCGTCTGGACGCAGATGATGGCGAAGCCCGTCAACAAGAAGGATCCGCGCGGCGACATGGCCAGGGAGGACCGGGCGATGGACGCCTACACGAAATGCTTCGCCAAGGAAGCGCCGAGCCAGAGCTGGTACGCGGCCGCGGTCAGGAAGGCGCAGAGCCAACTGGACCTGCTGCCGTTGCGCTAAGGCGTGACGATCATACGCAAACAACAGGCGCAGCTTATGCCGATAATTCGACCGTCTTTCCGGCCGCATCGATCAGGTGCACGCGGTCGATATCGGCGCGCGGCAGCAACGATTGGATCCCGTCTTGCGGCATCAGGCTGAACGCCGTCGACAAGGCATCCGCGGCGGTCGCGCTGCGGGAAACCGCCGTCACGCTGCGATAGCGGCGCGCACAGCCACCGGATTTGGGATCGAACAAATGGTTGAAGCGCGCCCCGGAATCGAACTGGCAGCCGTAGCCGCCCGAGGTGGAGACGGCGCGATCGACGATCGGCAGCACGGTTTTCGTCTGACCCACGTCGTCCGGATCGGCGATGCCGACCTCCCAGGGATGTCCGTCCGGACGCGAGCCGATCGCGCGCGCTTCGCCCATGTCGACCAGGCTGTGCGAGACGCCATGTGCCCGGAGCAGGTCCACGACCTTGTCCGTGACGTAGCCTTGCGCGATCCCGTTCAAGGTCACGGCCATGCCCCGGGGCATCACGATCCGGTCGCGGCTGACCGACAGCCGGTGGCTGCCGACGCGCGCCAGCGCGGCCTCGATCGCGGCCGGCGCAGGCCCCGCCGGATCGGCGTCATCTCGCGCGAAATGGCCGGCATAGAGCTCCCACAGCGGCTGCACCGTGACGTCGAACAGGCCGCCGGTCAGCGTGGCATAACGCTGCGCGGCCGAGAGCAGCTCGACCATCTCGGCGGCGGGATCGATCAAGACACCGGTCCGGTTCAGCGCGACCAGGGCGGAATCCTCGAGGTAAAGGCTGAACAGCCGCTCGAGCCGCCGCGCCTCGGCGCAGGCCAGCGCGATCAGCCGCTCCGCCCGGCTGCGATCTTCGTCGTGGATCTCCATCGTCGCGACCGCGCCCAGCATCGTGCCGCGCCAGGTCACCGGCGCGACCGCTGCACGAACTGCATGCCCCGGGGCGAGCGCGCCGAAGCCCGCTGCCGCCGCGCTGATCCGGATGAAGCGTCGGCGCGTCAGGATGTTCGTCATGGCGTCCTCCTCGGTGGGCCGCTTGGCGAGCCCTCGGCGGTTTGGTCGGCCACGGCGCCGCCAGTGGCATTCGCCGACGCCAGAACGTAGTCCCGCGGCACCTCGTCGAAGCCGACGATCCTGCCGCCGTTCTCACCGGCGAACTTCTCCGCCGCCGCCCGCTCCGAAAACGGAACGGCCTCGTCGCCGCCCATGCCGCTCTTGAGCCGGCTCTCGATCACGAACAGCGCCTTGCGCGCCTCGATCCAATTGTCGGCGCCGGGCTTGTCCCAGTCGGTCGCCTTGCCCATGTCGGACACGTAGATCGCCTGGATGTCCTTGGGCTCGTCCGGCAGCATGGTGAAGGCGATGGTGTCGCGCACCGACGAGAACCAGACCGGCTGGATCAGGCTCGCGACGAAGATATGGCCCTTCGGTCCCGGATGCTCGAGCACGTTCATGCCGCAGTAATGACCGATGTCTTCCGCGGTCATCCGATGCGGCAGAGGGGCCTTCGTGGCCTGCTTGTCGTTACAGCCGGCGAGCGCCAGCGGCACGAGCAGGGCGAGAAGCAACGTTCGGCGCTTCATAGCTCCCTCCGCGAGAAGGCGAGCGCGGCCAGGCCCAGCGGCAGCAGCGTCCAGCCGAGCAGGGCGGTCAGCAGGACCGGAATCGTCAGGGACGTGGTCTGGGCAAGACCGGCCATGCCGGCGAAGGTGCTGACATTGGCAAACCCCGTCAGGTTGATCAGCCGGTAGGCGTCGGTCGGGTTCGCCAGCAGCATGGCGTTGAGCACCGCTGCCGAGATGCTGCGGCCCTGATCGAGCGCAAGCACGCCGAGCAGCGCCATGTCGTAGATCAGCACCAGCAGCAGCCACAATCCGATGCAGATGCCGGCCGCCGTTCCGCGGTCGCGCACGAGCGCGCTGACCAGATATCCGATCGCGACGAAAGCGGCGCCGAGCAGCACCGAGGAACCCACCATGGCCGCGAAGGCCAGGAAGCTATCGCGATCAATCTGGCTGCCGGTCGCCGCCAGCGCACCGACCGCCGCGCCGTAACCGAGGCAGGTCGCAAAGGCGAGCACGGCAAGGTGGCCCAGGAATTTGCCGAGCAGCACTTGCCAGCGCGCCACCGGATAGCTCAGCAGCAACAGCATCGTCCCCCGTTCCATCTCGCCGACGATGGCGTCGTGGGAGATCAGAAGCGCGATCAGCGGAACGAGAAAGATCGTCAGGCTCGACAGGCTGACGACGACCACGTCCAGCGTGCGGACGCCCACGTTCCCGGTCGGCGCGCTGCCGAGAAAGGTCAGCGACAGCGCGAGCCCGGCGAGCAGCAGCGTTGCGGCCAGCACCCAGCGATTGCGGATGGCCTGGTGGATTTCCTTGGCGGCGATGATCAGGACGTTCATGGCGCCTGCTCCGATTGCCGAAGAAAGTGAGCGTAGAGCTCGTCGAGGGTCGGCGGCACCACGTCGACGTCCTCGACGGCATTGCCGGCGGCCGTCGCGCGGTGCAGCAGCTCGATCTTGCGCTCCGGCGCGGCGTGGATCTCGACGATGTGGCCGTTGAGGCGGCGGCAGGTCGCATCCTGCGGAGCCCAGCCCGGCATCTCGCTCGGGGCGAGGCCTGCCACCTTGAGGCGGATCCTGGTGGGCAGCCGGGCGAGACGACGCAGCTCGTCGATCGATCCGTCCGCGACCTTGATGCCGCGATTCATGATGATGACCCGGCCGGCGCGCTCCTCGAGCTCGGTGAGCGCATGCGACGACAGCAGCACCGTTGCGCCGCCGGCCGCGAGCCGTGCGATGATGTCGTAGAAGGTCTGCCGCAGTTCCGGATCGAGGCCGGTGGTCGGCTCGTCCAGCAGCAGCACGCGCGGGGTGCCAAGCAGCGCCTGCGCGAGCCCCAGCCGTTGGCGCATGCCCTTCGAATAGGTGCTCACCCGGCGCCGGCTGGCGGCGCCCAAGCCGACGGCATCGAGCAACTCCAGCGCCTTGGGCACCGGCTCGCGCTTCAGCCGGGCGTAGAAGGCCTGCGTCTCGCGGCCGGTGAGGGCAGGGTCGAAGGAGACGTTCTCGGGCAGATAGCCGAGCTGGCGCCGGCCGGCGAATTCGCCGGCGGCCGGATTGTCTCCGAGAACCTCGATGGAGCCGCTGGTTGGCCGGATCAGCCCGAGCATGAGCTTCATCAGCGTGGTCTTGCCGGCGCCGTTGTGGCCGATCAAGGCGACCAGCTCGCCATGCCCGAGCGAGAACGAGGCATCGCGCACGGCCTCGACCCGGCCATACCTCTTGGTGACGTCGCTGACGCGTACCGTGCCGGTCATCGCGTCTCCTTCGGCGCCGCGCTGCGTGGCGGCGACACCAGTGGACGGCTGTCGACCACGCCACCCGGCAGCAACGCCGGAAACTGCGCCTGCGCCCAGCGGATGACCTGGACGGCAGGGCTGTTGATCAGGACTTTTGCAGCGGGCGCCGTCCACAGTACGCGGTCGATGAGGTCGTTCGGACGGTAGGCCGTGTCGGCGATGCCGTCCCCGTTGAGGTCGAAGGCCGGATTGTCGCTCCAGTAATTGCCGCGCCCGCCGGTCGACCAGTCGAGGTGCCGGGTGCCGACATATTTCACCTGGTTGGCATTGCTGACGAAGGCATTGCCGGCGATTTCGTTGCCTTCGGACCCGGCCGTGAAGTGCACGCCGATGGCGCAGCGCTCGAACCAGTTGTCGCGGAACTTGTTGTGATTGGTGTTGTAGATGAACACGCATTTCTCCGGGCCGCTCTTCAGAGTGCTCTCCCGCTTTTGCTGCGGGAGCATGCCGCGCTCGTCGTCGGGGCTGTCTTGCATGCTCTGCATCGGCGCGTTTAGCGGGCCGCCCGTCACCCGGTTGTTCTCGATCTGGGCATAGTTCGCGTAGTTGAAGAGCATCCCATAGTCGCGATCGTGATCGGAGATGTTGTCGCGGATCACCAGCCGGTTCGAATACATGATGGCGTAACCGACATGGTTGCCGATCGAGACGTTGCCGCTCACTTCGCTGTCGTTGGTGTACATGTAATGGATCGCGAAGCGGACCTGCTCGAAGCGGTTTCCGACGAAGCGGTCCTTTCGGCTTGAAATCGTGAAGATGCCGTCGCGGCCGTAGCGGAAATTGTTGTTGGCGATGGTGACGTCGGGCGCGTTCCACAGCGAGACGCCGTTGCCGGCCTCGCTGAGCCGCCCGCCACGCAGTCCCTCGATCTCGTTGCCGGCGACCCGCGAGCCCTGGGCGCCGTGCACATAGATGCCGAACAGGTTGTCCACCAGACGGTTGTTCTCGATGGTCGCGCGTTCGGCCGTCTTCTGCAGGAAGATCCCCGAATTCATCGCCTGCAGGTCGCGGCCCGATGCGCGGATGGTCAGGCCGCGGATGGTGACGTCGGGCGCGCTGACCGTGATGACGTTGCCGGCACCGTCGCCGTCGAGCACCGCCTCGCGGCTCCCGACCAGTTGCAGGGGACGCTCGATGCGGATCGAGCCGCGATAGTGCCCCGGAGCGAGTTCGACGACGTCGCCGGCGCGTGCGCCGTCCAGCACAGCTTGCAGTGACTGGCCGGGCGCAGCCGTCAACGTCTCCGCACTGGCGAAGCCGGACAATCCGGCGGCGACCAGCGCCGCCGGAAACATGCGTAACAATGGACCCACGAGGTCGCTCCGATCAGGCCGCTTCAGACCGACTTGGGCTCGACGAACATGCGGCCCTTCATCTCCATGTGCATGGCGTGGCAGAACCAGGAGCAATAGTACCAGTAGACGCCTGGCTTGTCGGCCGTGAAGGTCACCGACGAGGTGGCCATCGGCCCGATCTCCATGTTGATGCCGTAGTTGACGATGCAGAAACCGTGCGTGAGGTCCTCGACTGCATCGATATTGGTGACGAAGACGGTGACCTCGTCGCCCTGCTTGACCTGGAACTGATCGAGACCATAGGCGGGGGCGGTGGACGTCATGTAGACGCGCACCTTGTTGCCGTCGCGAATGACCTTCGAATCCGCCTCGAGGTTGATGCCGTCGGCCTTGGCCTGCTTGACCGCATCCGCAAACATCGGATCCGCGCGGTCGTAGATCGAGATCGGATTGATCTTGGAGCGGTGGACGATGGTGGCGTCATGCGGCTCGGCGAAGCTCGGGCCGTCATGCACCAGCTTCATCTGATCGCCCGAGATGTCGATCAGCTGATCGTTCTCCGGCTTGAGCGGGCCGACGTTCAGGAAACGGTCCTTCGAGAACTTGTTCAGCGAGATGAGCCACTTTCCATCGGCCTCCTTGGTCTGTCCCATCGAGGTATGGTTGTGACCGGGCTGATAGTGCACGTCGAGCTTCTGGAGGATGGGGTTGACCTTCTCGCCCTTGAAGGCCCGCTTGGCGGCCTCGATGTTCCACTTGCAGACCTGGCTGTCGAGGAACAGCGTGGTGTAGGCGTTGCCCTTGCCGTCGTAGGCGGTGTGCAACGGACCGAGGCCGAGCTCGGGCTCGGCGACGACGACGTCGCGCGGCTTGATCTTGTCGTCGAAAAGATCGTCGAACTTGCGCACGTCCATCACGGTCACGGTCGGCGACAGCTTTCCGGCCGCCACGATGTGGATGCCGTCGGGAGCGGTGTTCATGCCGTGCGGATTGTTCGAGACCGGAACGTAGCGGGTGTAGGCCGAACCCTTGCGGCCGTCGATGACGGGCACGCCGTTCATTTCCTTGAAGTCGCCCTTCTTCACGGCCTCTTCGATCCGCTTGATGTTGAAGATGACGACCCAGTCCTGTTCGGCGGCGGTCATCTCCGCCAGCGTGACGCCTTCCTCGCCGTTGTAGCAGGTCGCGAAGCAGTATTTGCCCTGGTAGTCGGCGTCGACGTTGTCGAGGTTGCCGCTGACGATCACCTGCCAGGCTACCTTCATCGTGTCGCCGTCGATCGCGCTGAAGATGGAGCGATACTGCTTGGGATCGTCGAGAACCTTGCCGTCGTTGGGCAGCGGCACGCCATCCTCGCCGTTGGCGAAGACATAGCCCGTGCGCGGATATTTCTGCAGGCGCAGGCCGTGGACCGTGTGCTGGTTCGGCAGCTCGACGATCTTGTCGCACTTCATGATGTCGAGCCGCACGCGTGCAACGCGGCTGTTGGCCTTGTCGTTCATGAAGGCATAGCGGCCGTCATAGGTGCCGTCCGTGAACGAAATGTGCGGGTGGTGGAGGTCGCCGTTCAGGTAGGTGCCGCCGCGGTTCTTGAGGAATTCGCGGGTCGCGGGCTGCATCCCCTCGGTCAGGACCTTGATGCTCTCGTTGGTCTGGCCCCAGCCGGTGGCGCTGCAGCGGTTGAACACCGGCACGCGCATCAATTCGCGCATCGAGGGAAGGCCGATGATGCGCATCTCGCCGGACTGGCCGCTGGAGAAGAACACGTAATATTCGTCGAGCTCTCCCGGCGCGACCTCGGTCTTGTGCACGGCTGGCCTCGCTGCCGGCGCTTTCGGCGCAGCACTCTTGGTCTGCGCGTCCGCAGGCGTGACGAAGCCGCCATCTTTCAGAGTCACTCCGCCGGCGAGGCCCACACCCGCCGCGGCGGCCGTCGTTCCCAGCACTGTACGTCGGCTGACGCCCTTTGGCTTGTCGTTGTCGCTCATAATTGCCTCCTCGGCTTTCGGTTCAGTTTGGTGGTGGAGAGATGACGGCCGACGCGCCGACAGGTTTGCCGCCGGCGGTGATGACGGTTGCGGGACCTTTGCCGCTCGCGCGCATCGAGGGCGATGACATGGCCGCGAACTTCTCGCGCTTCAGCCGCACCTGGATCATGTGCGGGCAGCGATGGTCGTCGTAATAGAGTTCCTGGCAGTGCATGCAGTAGATGCACTCGTTGACGTTGATGTGACCCTCGGGATGGATCGACTGCACCGGGCATTCCTTGGCGCAGCGTTGGCAGGGGGATCCGCATTCTTCCCAGCGCCGCAGCCACTCGAACGTCCTAATGCGGCCGGGAATGGCAAGCGCCGCGCCGAGGGGACAGAGGTAGCGGCAGAAGAAGCGCTCGATGAAAAGGCCGATGACGAGCAGGGCGACCGCGTAGGCCACGAACGGCCAGTTGCGCGAAAACTTCAGGATGATCGCGGTCTTGAACGGTTCGACCTCGGCGAACCGTTCGGCCATCTCGACCGAATAGAGTGACAGACCGAACAGACCGAGGAAGATGATGTACTTGATCGGCCACAGCCGCTCGTGCAGTCCCCACGGCACCGTTATTTGCGGCACCTTGAGCCATTTCGCGGCCGTGTTGGTGAGCTCCTGGAGTGCGCCAAAGGGACACAGCCAGCCGCAGAAGGGCCCGCGGCCCCAGAACAGAAGCCCGCCGGCCGTCGCAGCCCACAAGATGAAGATCAGGGGAGCCGCGAGGAAGAACTCCCAGCGGAAGCCGGTCACCAGCGCGTTGGTGAAGGTGACGACGTTGACGACCGAGAGCTGCGCGTTGGCGTACCAGCCGAGCCAGACCAGAACGAAGGCGAGATAGCCGCGTCGCACCCACGTGTACAATACCGGCCGGCGCACCAAGAGGTTCTGGAAGAAGAAGATGCCGGTGAGGGCGGCCAGCATGAATGCGGTGATGCCGATCGACACCGTGCTCGACCGCCAGATCCGCATCCAGAGCGGCTCGTCTGCGTCCGCAGCCGGCGCGGCCGCAGCACTGGCCTTTGAGGCCGGCGGCGCCGCGCTGTCCGGCACCGTCACCGCGCGCTGCTCGCGGCGTATGTAGCTGTCGGGCAGGGCGTAGCCGAGGTCGAAAGTCAGGAATGCCTTGTCGCGGCCGCCGAGGCTGCGCTGCACCAGCAGCTGAAGCTGCCACGGCTCCGTCGGATCGAGGGTGAACTCGGGAGGGGTGACGAACAGGCCGACTTCCCTGAACTCCGGCGCGCCGGCTGCATCCAGTGCGCCAAGGCGGGTGTGGTTACGGTCGCGGAAGCGGGTGCTGTTGCCTTCCTGCAGGATCTCGATGCGATCGAAGATGCCGCCGCGGACATAGGCCGAGCCCTTGAAAGAGTAGGGACCGTTGCCGGCGACGACGATCGCCTGCTGCCCGGGCTTCAGGCCGTCCTTCAGCCGCCGGTAGCCGTCTTCGCCGAGCAGGCTGCGGCCGATCGTTGGCGCGCTGACGAGCGCGACATAGAGGTCGATGAAGGTATCGCCGGGCTCCCCCGGCTCGGGGTATTGGGTCGCCGCCGCGCTGCCGGATTTTGCAAAGGCCTCGTTGATGTCGCCGATGCTGAGGTGCAGCCGGCGTATCGATCCGTCGCCGACGAGGCTCTCCCAGTCACGGACTTCACTGCGTTCGAGATCGAGCGTCTTGATCACGGGGGGCAGGGCTGCCGAAACCGCCGCGCCGTCGCCGCCACCGATGCGACCGCTCCGGATCAGCTTGGACGCGGCGCGGACGATACTGTCGCCCATCACCAGCACGGTGACAGTTGCGCCGCTGACGATGTCGACCTGCGGCGGCCTCTCGGCACCGCTTGCGACCGGCTTCATGTCCTTGCCGATCAGTCCGTTCACGGCCGCGACGATGCGCGCTTCCGGGATGCCGACCAGAACGATCGGCTCCTTGTGATCGACCAGCTTGATGCCGGTGATCACCCCCTTAGGGTCGATCCCGGCCAGCAGGTGGATCGGCTTGCCAGAATAGCCGACAGAGTTCGCGAAATCGGAGTTGAGGAAGACAAATCCCTTCAGCTCGTCGCCGCGGTATACTGGTACGACAGGCGGGTCGCCTTGTAGTGGGCCGAAACGATCCGCGCCCGGGAAAAAGTCCGCAGGCGCGATCTTCGGCAAGTATGTCGGCAGATCGCCGGCGGCGCACGCGGGCGAAATATATGTCAGACACGCCAACAGCAGCCCTGCGAGCGCTAGCGCTGCACGCCTTGCGAAGGCGATTTCGTCATCCGGTCGCTTCAACATGTCGATTCAAATGCCATCTGCGTGATCACCGGGACCACGCATGCCTTGAGATTCTTCGTCGATGATTTGTCGCCGCTGACGTGCAAAGCTCATAGTGCGCGATTGAATCTGTCAACCCCGCTGATGAGATTTGTGTTCGCGCGGAACCGGATTAGAAATCTGCATGTGGAGTCCTTGGTATGCCATTCCTACGCACGTCATTGCTCAGTGCCGAGCCCGCCGGTGTATTGGAGTCGGTCGACGAACTCTTTGCGCTAGCGCATGCAATGGAGCAGGAAGCGGCCAGCAAATACGATTCTCTTGCCCAGGAGATGCGCGGGCAGGGCAAGGATGAACTGGCAGAGGTGTTCGCACATCTCGCTGCCGCCGAGCGCGAGCACGTGGACAGCGTGACGCAGTGGTCGCAATCGCGCCGCGGCAAACGCCCGGACCCCGCCATGGTGCGCTGGGAGGCGCCGGAAGCACTCGCCCCGGAAGCCGCCGCCGAGGTGAAAACGTCGCAATTGATGACGCCGTACCGCGCGCTCGCCATGGCAGTCCGCAACGAGGAGCGCGCTTTCGCCTTCTGGTCCTATCTGGCCGCCTACTCGCATGATCCCGAGGTCAAGAAGGCCTCCGAGGCGATGGCCAGGGAGGAGCTCGGCCATGTCGCCACGCTGCGGAAGGAGCGGCGGCGCGCCTACCATCATGAGCACGACCGGAACAAGGCCGAGACGGCGTTGCCTCGCATCGACGCGGCACGGCTCGAGCGTCGCCTGGCTGCGCAGCTCGGCGAGATGGAACAACGCCTGAGCGGACCGGCGGCGCTCAGGATCCGGGACATTCGCCAACAGACGGTCGAGATGGCCGGCGCCGCCGCGGGCGTCGGAAGCTTTCCGGCGTCCATGGAACGCAAAGATCCATTGGAGATCGCCGAAGCGCTTGTCGACGGTTACCTCGAGGGCGCCGAGCGATCGAGCGAGGCGGCCCATCTCGAACGCCTGCAGCAATTTGCCGAGCGCGCGATTTCCAGACTGGCCTGGCTTAGGTCGCTGGCGACGGACTGACGCGCCTGCGGCAACCGCGGCAGCTGCTGCGCTGGTGGTCGCACAGCGACGCGGCCGAACAGTGGAGCGGGAGCCTGCGATTCAGAGCACATCCATCACCGCGGGGACATCACGCGAGGTCTTGGCAGGATGTAATCCGCGCTAGATTTTGGCACTAGAGCTGATTTATCCACACGCTATGTGCCTAGGATTGTTCAATCTTTTTTTCATGCAGTTAGCAGATTTTGGCACTCAAGACTCAAATTTGGCACTGCCGTCATTTCTGAAACTCCAATTTGGCACTGTTGGTACGTCCAAAAGAGGTGGGTTTTCCCGGCTCCCGGATGGCCGTTCCGTTGACTTTCGGGCGCTTTAGGGTCGGGTTAAGAGCGCGGTCTCGCTAGGCCGCAGCGCGCTCGGAAGTCGTGGCGTGCTAACCGACAGAGGTTTGGCATGGTCGACTTTGACGATCCCAACAACCAGCTTTTTCTGACGCGGGTGTTCCAGGCCCTCGCCAATGTCAATACCCGCAAGATCCTTGAAACCTTGGCCCAGGGTCCTTGCTCGCGTGGGGATCTGCTGCTGGTGTTGGACACCTCCACCGCTCGCATCGTCGAGGTGATGGAAATCCTGCACACCATCGGGCTGGTTGCGGAGAAAGAGACGCGCGAGGGCAAAGTTTACGTGTTCAATCCGACGGGATTAGACCTCGGTCGGTCTTGGCTCGAGCGGCTTTACTCGATCGTCGACGGTCGAGCCCTGAAATAGCGAGCCCGAGCGGCAGCACCGGTTCCGTCACGTTGAGAAAGGCTTCGGCGAAGCCGTGACCGAGGTGCAGAAGTTCCATCAGGCGTGACTTCAGGATTTCGCGGGCGTTGAGCGAGGGCAGGCGGTCGATGGAGGCCATGATCCCCGCGGCGGCCTTATAGCGCGAGATCGTATCCCCGACAGCCAGGTCGGCAGCGGTCGAGGCCCCGAGGAGGTCGAGGACAATCTCATCGAACGAGCAAGGCCATCGCTTGAGTTGCGAAAATCCTGCGGCGGCGTTTTTCACGGTGATGCCGAGGAAGAGCTCCTGAGGAATAGCTCTAAAGTAGGCCATCCATCCGCTGAGCTTGAGAATGTCCACCGACGAAAGGTCGCCGAGAGGACCCGGCAATCTAAGATCATAGTCAAAGATGTAGTCGGCCAGCTCCTTGGCAGCGGCGACGATTTCATGCGGACAGGCCTTTGGCCTCGCAGTCCGCATGTCGAAGTCACAGATCTGGCAGGACCAAACGTTGGTCATATTTCTCCAGCCCAACAGGTTGATGCACGACGGGCATCTGTCGAGCAGCACCTCGCCGCTCTCGACGTCGCAAGGAAAGGCCGAGACAAGCCAGCGGTTCCTGATACGAGCATCGTTGCCGTCCGCTGCCAAACGAGCGGGCGCGACCCTACGACGCTCTGGCAAGAACCAACCCACGGGCAGTTCGCGACCAAGGAATTCGATGCGATCTTTGAATATTTTATAAGCGCCGATCGAGAGCCTTTGGAGATCGAACGAACCCAAGGCTGCCAGTTCGGCGACTGCCTCGGGTTTGCCGGCGATCGCCGAGACTGACTCCCAGGGCATGTCGAGATGAAGCCGGAGCAGCTTGTCGGCGTCGATGCGCCCCATCGGAGCCAACCGGACCGCGACGGAAGCGATGGCTTCGTCGTCGAACTGCGATACGGTCTTGAGCCACGGCGTGTTCGGAATCATCGTGTCGGACCTACCTACTCGGTGGTCGCTTCCTGTTCCACGCTGAGCGGGAACGAAGGAAGCCTGCTGTAGTCTTCGCCTCGAAATGGGTTACGGCCCTGCATGATCTCCTGGCTGAGAAAGACGCGATCGAAACCCGCGGCGATGTCGTCTTTCGTCAGTTCCTTCGGCTCGACCCCGCCGGTCCGCATGAAGGCGTGAGGCACCGCCGCCTCCACCAGCAGCGAATGTCGGCCGGGACGTCCGCGCTGTGCGAAGAACGTCGCACGCAGCATGTGGTGGTCGTCTTCGTTCTCCTTAAACCAGTTCGATTCGAAGGGAAGCTCATCCGAGAAGGCGGCCACAAACGCCGCATGTTCCTCCCGTTGGGCGTCGTTCGCGAAGGCGAAGGGCGAAAGGATCTTCATGCCGCCGGACCGCTGCCCCATCGCGTCCGCCTTGACCATCATCTTCGTCAGGACCGGGGGCCCCACGACGAACAAGGGCGCGTTGCAGGAGTTCTCGAACGCCAGAATGAACCTCGCCAGCTTCTTCACACCGTCCTCCGCGAGATTCTGCGCCTCATCTAGGAAGACCGCGTCCACTTCGTTGTCATTGAGATTAGCGATGAGCGCGTCGGTGCCTTCCTCCTCGCCGAGTCGCAGGCTGAGCCGATCGTTGAAGATCTTAAAGTTGATCTTCCGGGCCAATATCCGCGGCGTCGATCCGCCCATGAGGTCGACGTACAGGTAGCGCTTTCCGTTGCCCTGAAGCAGCTGAATTTTTTCCTTCGATACGGGCTTGCCGGTGCGTTCTGTGAGCATTCGCTTGACGATCTCACTCTTTCCGCAACGCGACCAGCCGATGAGATACGTGCTCGAGTTTTCGCGCAAGCGCTTGGCGAACGCGAGCGACAACAAGACCATCTCCCGCGCTTCTTCGGCCTTCGTATGCCTCACGAAGATGCCTCTAATGTCGTCGAGCTTGCTCAAAACAAGCGGAGAATTGAGGATATTTTCCAGATCGGACATTTGCGCTTACTGCGACCTGATGATCGGCGCGTCCACCCCGAACCGGAGCTTCTTGCGCGGTGCGGACGTATCCTTTACGGATGTCTCTTCCGCGCGAGCAGCATGAACGGGAGGCGGCGGGACAACTTCTTCGGTCGCGGAGGCCGGCCTGAAGATTCCGGTCCTCTCGATCAACTCATCGGTGACGGCGAGCGCATGCTCCTCGGCGCCTCGACCGAGGACACCAGCTATACGGGGATAGTACCCGTTCGAGAGCACGGCTTTCGCCGGAGGCCGCTCGCCGGTCGGGACCGCGCCCATAGCTTTCAGTGCTTCCTCGAGGAGGTGGTTGAATCCGACCCTGTGGGAGGGATGCTCTGTGGGGGCATGTTTCTTTGCGAGGCGCAGTTTGCTCAGCGCCTCCCACTGGAATTTTGTGAGGCCGTGCGCCTCCTCGTCGGTCGACATCACCACGAACTCCTCCGGGAGGTGTTCGTTACCGGAGAAGCGGCTAGTGTGATCGATCACCACGCAGCGGCCTACGTTCGCCAGCGGAATGCGCACGGTGACTGGCGTGTTCGTGCGCTTTCTCTTTCCCATGCTGCCCGATCGGGCTCGCATCGCCTGGATTTGCGGTGACTGATAGACGAGGTTGTTCCAGAGGATGCCGTCCTTGCCCGCGGTAAGCTTCAACTCCAAACTCGGGATCAAGTCCCACTTCTTCGCTTCGTCCACGGTGAGCGGCTGCGGGCGGCTCGAGTCGCTCGACGCACCTCGGAGCCACCGCTCTTCCGGAGTGTCCCAGTCCATTCCTTCCTGCTTGCGCCGGGCATAGACCTCGATCAGCCAGAGGTGGAACAACATGATGAAGTCGTCGATCTCGATGCACGCGTCGAGCAGCGGTTTGCGCGCGCCTCGCTTTTGCGGACTGGATCCGGTCGACCCCTTAAGCCACGACACGAAATCAGACTCGAGCGTTCCAAAAAACCTCTCAATATACGGTTTGGTGTCCGGCTGATGGGGCACTGCCATCTCGAACCCGATCCTGACGCGGGCCAAGGCCAGCGCCATCTGTTCCGAGACGAACTCCTTCCCGTTGTCGTACCGGATCTTCCTCGGCTTGCCGTAGCTCAGGAGAGAGCCGCGAATCTGCGGAAATCGCTTATCGACGTAAGTCTTGACCTTGATCCCGTGATCGATCGCCGCCAGTGCTGGGTAAAGCCCGCCAGGTTCGAACGACGGAAAGAATCCGACAGGGTACCCGCTGTAGGTATCCAAACCGAGGCAAATCCAGAACCTGTCGATCCCGGCCTTCGACCAGACACGACCGAACGGGGTCTCGCCCAAGACGCCCGCGAAATCGAATTGGTGGTGATCGTACTCGACAACGTCCAGGATGCGTTTCGGACGCTCGAAACTTCCCTGGCCGCCGAACTGGAGATCTGCAGCCTGTACACCTTGCTCCTTTGCGAGCCTGATCCACGCGTCGAAGCGACGGTACTGAACCTGTACCGTCGTCAAACCAACGGTCGGAAGCTCATCGAGCAACCGCCTCTCCGAAAGTTCGCCATTCTCGATGAGCTTTTTGATCTCCTCGTTGCGGATCCGGATCTCCGCGTTGCGGCCATCGATCCTCTGGTTCGCGACCATTTGA
Organism: Bradyrhizobium sp. WBOS08; assembly: GCF_024585125.1. Taxonomy (NCBI): domain Bacteria; kingdom Pseudomonadati; phylum Pseudomonadota; class Alphaproteobacteria; order Hyphomicrobiales; family Nitrobacteraceae; genus Bradyrhizobium; species Bradyrhizobium sp. WBOS08. Next base: position 5,979,270 of record NZ_CP028988.1, read on the forward strand.
ATCTTGGTCGGGCCGAACTCGGCCGAGATTTCGACCAGGTAACGGATGGTCGCGGAGATGATGGAAAACACCTCCTTGGGCAGCTTCTGCTCGCGGGACTTGATCGCATTCTTGTGCACGAAGGTGGCTTCTTGCATGCCGTGCACCAGCTCGGCGGCCACCCAGCGAAGAACCGTTCGCGTCGTCTTCTTGGGCTTCTTGATCTGCTTCCCTTGCGGCCGCTTCCGGTTCTCGAGGTCGATCGTGCCGTCGACCCGTTCTATGATCGTTTCAGCGTTTGCATGGTTCTGGTAAAACGGCTTCCCGGGCGGCGCGATGAGCATCTCGTTGATGAACGCGCCGACGTAACGCCAGATGCCGGCCGCCCGGCCGCGCGGCTTGGCGTTGAGGGTATGGTAAACCTTGCCGATCAACGCGCGCGTTTCGTCGATAGCCTTCTTCTCGTCGACCAGAGGCGGCTTCCTGAGAGGGTTGTAGTAGCGCCCCTCCTGGAATAGCTCGATGAGCCGGGTCGTTGTTAAGCGCGCGGTCTCGCCGGTATGGTGGTTGATGAGGAGGTGGGGGCCTTCGCCCTCCATCTTCTTGAAGAACTGGTGAGGTTTGCTGTCGATGAGAACAGTCTGGTTGGGCGTCAGGTTATCGAAGAGAAGATAGTCGATAGTGGGACGCGGTTCCTCGTCCACGGGCGTAGACAAGGCGGCGGTCTCGCTCGCATCGAGAATCTTCAGCATGAGATCGCTCCCTTGTGGACGATCGTCTCGGGGCCGATCGGGGCGAACAGGTCGATGTAGACGATGCGCTCCGGGATGCGCGACAGTACGACGCCGCGCGGATGCGGCGCCTCCTCGAAGAGGGCCTGGCAACGCGACAGGGGCAGGCAGCCGCCGGCGTCGTTCAGCGCCGTGACGAGCCGGTCGAGCTCCTCCGGTTCGATGTCCCACCGGTCGTTGGCCGCGATCTCGTCCACGACGTCGCGGTCTCCCCAACGCAAGCCGATGCCGCGCTCCGTGATGACGCGGAAAGGAAGGCCCGCCCGCCGGTAGGCCTCGCGGATGCGACGGAGACGCGTGCGGAGCAGGACCGCGTCATCCCAGCGCCTCTGCGCCTTTTCGTCGCCGACGGTCGGCAGCGGTGGACGAAGTTCACGCCACTCCTTGATTTCGTAGCGGACGAAGCCGGTGTCGTGTTCTACGAGATAGTCGGGCGTGTAGATCTCGTTCGGGAACTCAGGAAAGACGTTCATCCGGATCGTCTCCGGCTGTGCCCAGATCCGCTTGACGCCGAGCACGTAGTCGCAGACCCGGACGAAGCGCTCTTCGATGCCGCCTTCGTGGACGATGTGCCCGTTCATCTTCATCGAATAGTGACCGCCGACGACGTGATTGCGGCGGCCGGTGATTATGCGGCGCGTCGCCTCATTGGCTTCGAGGCGGAAGACCTCGACGCCGTCGCAGAGGGCGGTCCAGACGCGCTCGATCTTCTTAGGCATCGGCGTCCTCGTCGGGCGGTTTGCGCAGGTCTCCGCAGACGCGATCGACCTGCTCTTGGACAAAAGAGTCCAGAGTGCTGAGGCTGCAGAATTCGCGCGAGTTGTCGCGATAGGCCCGCGTCGGGATTCCGAACGCGTGATCGATGGCACCGAAGATGCGCTCGACGATCGGGGAGAGATGGTTATGGACGAAACGCACCTTGTCGCAGACCTTTCTTGCCGTGTCCGAAGGACTCGCGCAGCGATACCCCGCGAGACTTTTGTTCGGCGGAAAGGATTCAAGAAGGGCTTGCGACTTGGAATCGGACGTGCGATTCTCCTGTCGTCCAAGAGTTCTTCTTGGTCGTTACTGCCGAGCGATGCCGGACTTTCGTCCGGGATTTGCGGACTTGGATCTCTCGGAACGGCTTTGCGGGCGTGGTCCGAAGATCCTTCGATACCTGCGCGACTGGAGTCCGCTCCGGTCGCGCATAGTCCGTTGACTAGATCATTCCGCTATCCCCGTGATGTCGCCGCTGCGGCGTATCTCATTGAATACCATCGGCCTTCCGGAATCCTAGCGAAATGAATCCCGTGGATTTCTTCGAGCCGTTTCGGAGCATTTCCTAGAAATTCTCAGGACGGCTCTACGTTTGTCGCCAGATTTTGCGCTCTTGCGTTTTTCCTGAATTCGTGCCGCTGCACACATCACAGCGTCTCCGGCGCGTCGAAGTAGCGCCACGCTGCGGCGACGCCGATGCCCAAGGTCTTTGCCACCACTTCGGGCGCCGCACCGGAGCGGACCAGGTTCGCGGCGAGAGCGTTGCGCAGTGACGTAGGCACGGCGTCCGGACCGACTCCAGTCGCCTGTCGCAGCCGGCGGCAAGCCAGTTGAAGCGATCTCGCGCTGAAGCGGGTCCCACGCGCCGTAACGAACAATGGTGCGCTCGGCGGAAGCTCAAAGGGCTGTGCTAGAAGGTAGCGCTCCAGCCACTCTTTGGCGTCCGCCGAAACGATGCCGGGCCGCCCATTCAGGTGCGAGCCGGTTACCCTGACCGTCGAAAGCCGTGGGTTGTAGTCGCCTCGGTTCAACGCTACCAGCTCGGCGGTCGTGAGACCGGACGACGCAGCCAAGCGAAGCGCAGCGTGATCGCGCGCGTGTGTCCATGACTCATCGCGACCGCTCGGCGACACCGCGAGCATGATCTCGATGACGTCGTCGCCGACGGCCGCGCGGCGGACCCTACCGCAGGGTGGGAAGCGGCAGCTCAGCAGCTTCGAGCAGTCATAGGAACGCTCCAGGCTAAGAAAGCGGGCAAAACTTCGCAACGCGGAGAAGCGTCTAAAGATGGTGGACTGCGCCGTGCCGGTCGCGGCCCAGGTGGCCGCGATGCCATCGACGACCGACTGGTCGATCCGCACGATCGCGGCTACCCCGTCGGAGCCGAGCGCAGCTGCAAGATCCCGAATGTCCCGCGCATAGCAGTCCATCGTCGACGCCGATGCATCCGCATCTCTCAAGCCGTCCAACCAGGCCGAGCTCTCCGGAGAAAATGGCGAAGTCATGGGCGACCGGATCTTCATTCAGAGCTCCACGAAATCGGCGCTTTCGATGGCATCCACCACCTTGGCCAGCAACGCCCATATCGACTGCCGTCGATAATGGTCGAACACCTTGGTGCTGGCGAGCCGCGGCGGGGTCCCTGCGAGCGGGTTGGCGGTCTCCAGCACGTCGATGCCGTAGTCGGATCGGTCGGCCAGATCGCTCAGATTGGATATCCGGATGCTTGCGATTGAGCGCCGAAGATGTGTCGAGCCTCCCGGCAGAAGTTCAATATGAACGCGGATCATGGGGTATTCCTCGGCGTATCGGTTGCGACAGTTGCGATGGGTTGTCGGACGGGCGTTCGACCCCGGAAGAGATCCATCGCTTCGTCGCCGCTTACGTAACGTCGGGCAACGAGGGCCTCCGCGATCCGGACGACGGCGGCCGCGTGCCGCGTGATTATCCCGGTCGCTCGCCGCTCGAGCATTTTCAGTCGGTCGTCGACCTGCTTGGCGAGCCTCGCATCTCTACTGACCATGGCCAGCGCTTCGCCATCGGCGCCGCGGTAGACGAGCCCACCGAGCAGAGGCGTCGACGTAAAGGCGGCCGCGAGGAGCGATGTGCAGATCGCCAGGTCGCTCAACTGAGTGCCACCGGCCCCAGTCGAAACCGAGCCGAGGACCACCTTCTCTGCACAGAGACCCCCGAGCAGAAAAACGACATGGGTCTCCAGACGATCGAGCGTCCACACTCGGTTGTCGTCGAAATTCAGGCGAGCATCGCCACCGATCTTTCCCCGGTTGAGAATCCTGGCGCTGAGAGGTTTGCCCCCGGTCGCGATGCTGGCGACCAGGTGACCCGCCTCATGTACCGCCACCCGACGCAAGACCGCCTGGGGAAGTGCCGGCCCGCTACCTTCCCTGACGAGGTCGTCGACATTGAGAGGCCGGCCGGCACGCCTTGCGGCGCGCCGCGCCGCTCTTGCGACGTCCATCGCTTCGGCCGGGGAGATGCCTTCGAGCAGACGCGCCGCGGATGACAGATCCATACCCTCGAGAGCCGTGCCTCGAAGATGATATCGCAGGACGTTGGCCAGGCCTGCCGCGTCGGGTCGGGGAATCTCGATCGTGCGTTCGAAGCGCCCGGGACGCAGGAGTGCGGGATCGATGGCGTCGAGCCGGTTGGTCATTCCCAACACGCACAGCCCGACGTTGCTCTCATTGTCGGACATGACGGAATCCAAACTCGTCAACATCTCGCCTACGACGACCGAAAAAAAGTCGCTGTTGTGCCGCGACAGCCGGTTTCTAGAAGGCAGTTCATCCAATTCGTCGAATGCCAAAAGACATCCGCGCTGCCCTGACGGTCCAAAACGAGCCGCTTCCGCTCGAGCCTTGCTGAACACGGCCTTGAGCGACTTGACGACATCGCCCAAGTGTCCTTCGCGTTCGGCGAAAAAATCTGAGATCTTCGCGACGACGAGGCCGGTGCCTGCCGCCAAGGCGAGAGAATTTACGAAAAAATTTTTCCCGTGGCCCGGCTCTGAATGCAGAATCGCGCCGTGGTCCGCTTCCGCCCACTGTATGGATCCTCGTCTCCAATCTTGGACATCCTTCACGAAGTTCAGGCCAAAAATTCGAGCGGCACCGCCGAACTCGATCGCGTCAGAGAGGATCGGCGCACCTTCGACATGGGGCGAGCTCTGCCGCCGGCGCATCGCGAGGGTCGCAAGCCGCTCTAGCGCGTCGGAAGCCGTCGATCCGCTCCTGAAGATGGAAACCAGATCGTTCAGATCGAGACCTGACGTGTCGGCGATGCGGCTGCTCGGTATGCGTCCCGTCAATGGCAGCAGAGTTCTGAGAAGGACGCGGACCGACTTGGCGTCGGGCGGAGCCAGTTTCACGGTGACGTCGGCCGACAGCAGCAGAGTGGTCGGCAAGAAACGCTGCGGATCCGTCGATATCCCGACGACGCTGCGTCCCGCGACAAGGCACTTCGCTACCTCTTCGTTTCCGACGTGATTGACGTCGATCGACTTGTTCGAGCCGACGCGTGCGATAGTCATGACGCGAGCCTCGCTTAGATATTCGTCGACTGCCTCCATCCATGCCGAGGAGGGGACCTGAACGACGCTCGCGACCGGGCGTCCCGCCGCAATGGCTCGCCTCAGCGACGGAGGGGCGGCCCGCCGAAAAGCCTCGGCTACGATCGCGCCGCGAACCTTTTTCGCATTCAGCCGCGCGTCAGGTCGATCGGAGCGGCGAGCGGGAACTTCATCCGGTGGACCTTCGATCGCTGCCTCCAGGTCGGTGACCTCCGGATCGTCTTCCGGAGCGGGCAACATACCGTGCCGCAGTTTGGAGAACCCCCCGGTCATGAGCGAGACCTCACGGTCGTCGACGGGCTCAGCGGCGTCGAAATGTCGATTTCGACCTCGTTGCGGCATGCGAGCGATAGCACCGACGCAAACGGATCGAGAGGTCCGGGTACTAAAGTGCAGAGATGATGGAGTGACATCGGCCCGTCCTCCGCCAAGGCCGCGAGCAGGCGGTGCCGCATGTCCGGCGGGACCGAAAAGCGTCGGTACGTCCAGATCGCGCGAGCCGTGGAGAAGCGGGGCTCCTTGAGAATATCCGCTCCGGTCAATGTGTAGGGCGCCAGGCCCCGCGCCCGAAGTTCCCGATCGAACGCATCGGCTTCTCCGAGCGACCGCAGCGGCCGGGCGACCTCGAGGTCCAGATACCGCCAGCCGGCATTTGTCCGGAAGGTGACGACTTGAAGATCTACCGGCTGCGCTTCGGTCCCCGCCGTACCGAGGAAGCCGATTTCAAGAATTTCGGGGTCCAACGTTGCCTGAAGCAAGGCGTCCCTGACGATCCCGCCAGGGTGCGGAATCGGTCGTGAAGCCTTTGCCGAAACGAAATCGGCAGATCGGGGGCGGATCCTGTGGTCGAAGCGCATGGCTCATGTCCGGTCGAAGGTTGGGTCGAGAAGAAGCCGTTGTCGTGCGGCGCGGGGGTGATCTCGTCGTCCATCGCGTCCTCCTAGATGTCGAACGTGAAGCAGGGATCGAAGTCATCGTTTTCCCAGCGCGAGACAGCGTCCCAGGGGCCGTATCCCTTGCAGTTCGCGATGAGCTTCACGCCCTCGACCGCCAGCTCGAAGCTGACGTGCGTGTGCCCGCTGATGGCCGCGTCCAGACCGAGAGCGAACACTTCCGGGCAGCGCGAAGCGTAGGCCGGGCCCAAGAGATCCTGCTCGTCCGTGGTCGACGCCGGACGGCTCCGACCGCCGAAAGCGTGGAGAGGATGATGGGTGACGAGGAGCCGTTTCGATGTCTTCGGGCCGCCGAACGTCGACGAGATGAACTCGCGGGTCTTGCGATGGCGGGCGAGCGTGTCGCGAGGACGGAGCCGCCGGGCATAGCGATCCGTCCGGATCCGACGGTAGTCGTTCATGCCGGCGGCGGCCGCGAGCATGGAGTTCTCCGGCGTGCCGTACAGTTCGAAGTCGGTCCACCCGACGGCGCCGGCGATGAGGACGCCGCCTTTGCCGCCGATCAACTTGGCTTCGTCATCAAGTACGACGACGTTGGTGCCGAAGGCGGCCTCGCGGGCCTTCTCGATCTCGCGGTCGATGTCCCGCCCAAAGAATTCGTGATTGCCGGCCACCACCACGACCGGATGGTCGTCGATACGCTCGGCCAACCACTTCACGCCCCGCGCGAAGCCCGGCATGAGATCGCCGGCGCAAACGAACACGTCATAGGTGGGCCGCTTCGAAGGAGAGGGCAGGTCCCAGCCCCTCGCGGTTTCGATATGGAGATCGCTCATGGTCCAGATGCGCACGCCCTCACTCCTTTGCCGGGAGCGAGCGCGGATCGACCGCTACGAAGACGTCGTTAATTCGGTCATAACGACCAAGAATGATCGGTCCCGGACGTTTGCCGTCGAACGACCGCACGACATGCAGGTTTTCGAAGCCACGCACCTCGCGCACCTTCACCCCGTTCGCATGCGCCACACACGCGGTGACAAGTTCCGAGCCGACTTGGTGAAGACATCCCTCGCGGCCGCACCGCTCGCACGTGCACGCCGAACCGGCCTCCGCCAGCGCGATGGCGTACTGGATCGCGGCCTCGATATCCGGAAGACGCGCGAACGACGAGGAACGATGGTAATTGAGCCTCAGCACTCCGGATCGTCTGGAGATCGCTGTGATCTTCAGTGGCGAGGCACCGACCGCCGTCGCGATCCGGGCGATGGCTCGGCACACGATCTGCTGCCAACCATCATCCACCAGCGACAGGCCGGAGACATGCCCGGCGACCGTGGCGCCGTCGAACAACTCGGGAAACCGATCGATGAGCCGTTGACGCCATTCGCACATCCGGAACCTCAGCGCGGTGCGTGGGAGCGGAGTGGTGGCACCCGGGCAAACCCGCCAAGACACACGCGGGCGTCGACGATCGGGTCGCAGTCGATGTCGATCGCGACGGCGCCCTCGCAGGCGAGCGCGAAGACCCAGTCGCGGAGACCAAAGCCCAGACTGGCAACGGTACAGTCGCCGCCGTCCTCGATGGCCGCGAAGATCCGCTCTCGGCCATCGACCGGAACTGGTCGATTGCGAGACGCCCAGACCAGCCTGGCGTTCGATGACCGCGGTCGCGAGTACACGTCGTCCAGCGAGAGAGGCACGATCATCGCCCGAAGTTCATCGGCCGCGAGCAGAAGTGTTCCTTCGTCGTCGAGATCGCGAAGCGGAGGTCCGACGTCGAGGATCAACCGAGCGTTACCGCGCGTCGCAAGCAAAAGATCCAGCGGGTAGGCGACCCCGCAAAGAGTGACCGAAGCGACGTGCTCGATAGCCGTCACAGCGGGATCGAGGGCCAACTGAATCAAGAGATCGAGCCGGACCGCGTCGCTGACCGGAACCGGGGTCGGGCTTTTGGCGGTCAGGAAGGGGCGGAGGTCGGACTGATGGCCGGGAATATCGACGCACATGACTGAAGAACTCCTTGGACGATGAACTGCGCGATCCGTACCGTCGCCCTGTCGTTCTCTTCGTCGTCGTTCATGTTGATCGCCGCATTTCCAATCCGATCACAGCCAAATAGCTGTGCGCCCTCGTTGAGTCAATAGATAGCTAGCTATCTAGGAGCGCGGAAAAGAACAATCGTGGGCATGGAATCAGTGCGGCGAGGAGCAGGCGATGTGCTACGAAGCTGTGAACAGAGGCATTAAAATCGTCCGTTTCGGCTATTCGGGAACGGGTCTCGATGGTATGCGTCTTTTGATAGTCAGCTATCCACGATTGACTTTGCGGAGATCGGCGAATGAAGCGGCCCAAGATCGATGTGTCGGAGGCCCGAGAGGGGGAGGAGGGCAGGCGGCAGATTTTGCTTTATTTGCCCAAGGACCTCATCAAGGCTCTCAAGTCGGCGGCGATCGAGGACGGCAAGCCGGCCTATATTCTCGCCGAGAAGGCGATCGACGCTTATCTCAAAGGACGCAAGGTGAGGTCCCGCTCGGCGAAGTGAGAGGCCTCTCTCGTCGGAGGAAAAGGGCCTTCCAGCGGCGCCCGCGGTTCCTCCGGGCCTTTGCGCGCTCATCGGGCATTGCGTCCCGCAGCGGATGACGGTTTCCGACGACGGCCGGACTTGATACCGTAGACGCGCGAGATCGCGCAGCACGCACGGGATCCGCCCGCGATTTGGCTAAGCCCAAAGCCTCATGCCCCGAGTCCGCGTAAATCCGTAGGTAGCGAACCGAGGACACGCGCAAGGGCAACCTGTGAGTGAACGCCGCACTTCTCAAAACATTGTTTCAGGTGCGTCTTAACCGTCGCCGGCGATATCCCGAGCAATGCCGCGGCCTCGGGGCCGCTCAGTCCGCTTCCGATGAGTACGGCGACGCGGGCCTCGGCCGGAGTCAGGCCGAAGGTGACTTGGACCGCGTCTACAGATGCGCGCGATCGCGTGCTGGGGTCGAGGATCAAGACCAACACACGCGCCTGAGGAAGCATTTCCCAGAACACGAATGCAGGAGGTGGCAGCGGAACGGAAAGTACCAGAAGCGGAGCTGCTCCGGATGGACGGGTCAGGCGCAGGGGGTAGCCAAGCTCTTTGCCGGCACCTAGGGCAACGGCCAGCGATAGCCTCAAGGCGCGGTGCAGGGCGCTTGTTTCCGTCGGCAAGGCCGCAGCGAGTCGAAGGCCACCGTTCCGCTCTGCCCTGAGGCCGTCGTCGGAGCTAATCAAGGCTTCGGCCGCCGGATTCGCCAAGGTGATGCAGCCGCTGCCGTTGAGAAGGAGAGCAGGAGTGGGCAGTAGCTGCAGAACCCTGCCTAGCTGCCGCGTACCATCTTCGAGATCGCCCAACCGCATGGTGACGTCGAGCGCGCGCCCCAGATGTGGGACGAGCCGCTGAAGACGCAGCAGCGACTCGTCTATGCTATCGGCGCCGCGCGCCGATAGCATGAAGCCGAATCCTCCAACCCCGCCGCCAAGGCGCATCGATTGATGGCTGAATTGGACGGCGTCGACGATACGTTGCGGAGCCAGAACATCGGTGTAAAACCCGGTCTTGCGGATGGCGCCAAGCTCCGTCAAAGAGTTGACGGCGACCGCCTTGCCGGAGGGGGCGCTCCTCATGGCCTCCGACCACAGATTCCATTGATAGTGCTTGTGGTAGGTTTCGAGGGATTCCGGAGACAGTCGACCCATCACGGTGAGCGGACGACCCCGCTTTGGCACCTGGGTAATGAGACCTCCGATGGCGCCGAGGTGATCGGAGGTTCGCGTCAGGACATCGGGCCAGCTCTCGGGATTGGCGATCGCGCCGTAGATCACGTCGAGCAACGCATCGTCCTGCGGCTTCATGATGTCTAGCTCTTCGAAAGCCCGCAATATTCGAGCAGACTAGGTTAGGCGGCAGACTTCATTGCAGAATCCATGATCCCCCGATCGGGGGATAACAGCGACACGATGATCATGCCAATCTGCGCAACTGCAAGCAAGTGTGGCATTTGGGGGGCCGGCATGGTCTTCAGACAGCTTAAGGCGACGATGCGTTGGTCGGCGAGCATGGCAACTCTCATCTGTGGCTTGGTCGCACTCGGACCGCTGTCGCACGCACAAGAGAAGGTGACCTTCCCATCTACCGACGGCGACCTGAAGAACGGGACGCCCACCGCAATCAGCGGTTACCTGTACAAGCCGTCTGGACCGGGCCCGTTTGCCGCCGTTGTCAGCATTCATGGATGCGATGGCGCCACGAACGATAAGGGCGAGGTCCGTCCATTGTACGGGACGTGGGGTGAGGTTCTCTCTCAGAATGGTTACGTGGTCCTGTTGATCGATTCATTTCAACCACGCGGCCATGGCAGCCTATGCGCGTTACTGCCGGTCTTCTCGCGACCCGTCCTTCCGAACCGAGAGACGCCGATGGATGCGTTCGGCGCATTGAATTATTTGAGGACGCGTTCCGACGTCCGCCCCGACAGCATTGCCATCTTGGGGCAATCGTATGGTGGAATGGCAATGATGTTTACCATTGCCGCTGCCAGCTTGCCTACGGCTGTATCGCCTGAAAAGGATTTTCGCGCAGCGATCGCCCTTTACCCGAACTGCCCTCCGGTCGCGGACAAAGATCCCAAATGGCAGCCTCGTCAACCGATGCTGCTCCTGATGGGCGAGGCGGACACGGCCACGCCTGCCGGGCCATGCAAGGACATGATAGTGCGCGCAAGAGAGGCTGGCAGCCCTCCGATCGAGGCGCACTTCTATCCAGATACAGTTCACGCGTTCGACCATCCGAACCTTCCACTGGCGCCAATGACGAGTCAGAGGCGGCCGGACGGCAGCGCACCCATGATGGGTTCAAATCCGGAAGCGCGCGCCGATGCGATTGGTCGCGTCAATCGGTTTCTGGCGAGCGAATTGAAGTAGATGATCGTTGGGATGACTTGATAAAGCAGAAGCTTCGCCAGTCGCGTCTGACGCGCGTTGCCAGGCGACCGATCACACGTGACGAGAATTCCGAGGTCTAACCCCGCATGGGAGAGTGCGATGCGCTTCTTTGGGCTGGTGATTTGCGCTGCGCTCGTGCTCGAGTTCCTTGGATCACCTCCCGCATGGGCACAGGATCGACCCGCCGCCTACACTCGTCTTACGGCCGTCGACCTCAAGTGGAATGCTCTGCCGTCTATGGGAAGGGGTGCGCAAATTGCCGTCCTCTATGGAAATCCGGCAAAGCCGGGCTTGTTCGTAGTCCGCGTCAAGTTGCCGGCGAACTTCAAGTTGCCTGTGCACTCCCATCCAGACGAACGGGTTCGCACCATCATTGCGGGCACGTACTATTCGGCGATCGGCGACAGCGTCGACAGCACAAAGCTGGTCGCTTTTCCACAAGGCACGTTCTCGCACGTGCCGCCCCGAGTTTGGCAGTTCGCAGAAACGAAGAATGAAGAGGTCGTATTCCAGGTGACTGGTATTGGTCCAACCGGGATAGACTATCTGAACTCTAGCGACGACCCGCGAATGGCTCAGTAGGCATCTCGTTGCATCCGGAGAGGCGGGCGCCGATCGCACCTCAGGAATTGACGCAGTGTTATGCCGGACGTCGCCTCGGGTGCGGAGCGTTTGCCCTCATGCGTTGATTTGGATCAATATCGTCGGTGCGAGCGCTCCTATTTGGAGAGAAGAATTCTGCTCTTTGTCGGGAGACAGGTTTGGCAACCGAAATTCACCCTCAGGCTCCTCATAAGCTTCCGTTCTTCCTGCCGGGGGCCGATGGCTCCGACGTGCTCCTGGTGGTGATGGGGGTCTTCTTGGTAGGGGTGATCTTTTCCGTGGGAGTGCTTTACTGGAAGCTGCACAGCCTGCCCGAGCGGATGGCGCACAAGTCGCAAAAGCTGCAGTTCGAGTTCGTCGCCGTGCTCGGCCTGATCTCCTTGTTCACCGGGATGCACGCGTTCTGGATCGCCGGTTTGCTGTTGGCTTTGATCGACATTCCCGACTTCGGCACGCCGCTGCGAGGCATTGCCGGATCGGTGGAGCGAATAGCCGATGCGAAATCCGAGGCAGCCGAGACCACCGGCCTATCTCCAACCCTCCGAAATGACCCGGAGCGTCGCGTAGGCTAGAGCTTGCGTTGCAACGCGGAACTCAAAGAAGGCGAAGTCGGTTGCAGTAACTTCTTGTAGCCGGGGTAGCCGCAGCGAGCGCGGCAACTTTGTCGCACCCCGCGTTTTTGCTGAGGACAACCGACCGAGCGACGTGTAGGAGTGCCAAGTATGCCGAGTCGCCCATAGCGACAGCGCCACTTCTGCCTCTGCGGATTTGCCTCGCGTTATGCCGATCGCCGCCACCAGCAATGCTCTACTTCGCCGGCTACGCGATCTGCTGGTTCTGTTGCTTGCGTTCGGCCATTTGAGCGCCGCCGTCCTCCATAGTGCCCATATCGACCATGTGGCAATCACCGGCTCGACCGAGACCGTCTTTTCGACTGCAGGGCTGGGAAGCACGACCGGTGGCGACAGCGTTCTGACCGAACGGCATTGCCACGGGTGCTTCTCCGTCTCGCCCGCTCGGGCCACGGCAGCCTGGTCGCTCGCTGCGGCCGTGACGAAGCCGGTCGCTATGCCGACGAAGCGGCTGACCGGCACCTCCTCCGCATTGGATACTCCCCCTCCAAAGGCCTGATCTGAACGAACCCGCTCGGCGCATCCGTGCGCCTTCTTGCCTTCGTTTGCAGGTCTATTTCCATGTCTTCTGAGATCGCTGCCGCGCGAGAAGCGCGAGCGCATGTATTCGTCGCTTTGCCCATGGGTTTCGAGACGCGGGAGCGGCGTTCGTCGTCGGCCGGTCGATGCGGCTTGGGAACCCTCGTTTGCCTGGCGCTGCGCGACCGCGCCCGCCGCGCAGCGAGAAGCGCGCCATGAAGCGGCTTTTCGCGAACTCGGTCCTGGCAACTATCGCCTTGGCCGCAATCGGCTTCTTCCTGTTGAACTTGCCTCAGCAGAGCTCCGGCAAGCAATCGGAGGCGGGGCATGGCCACGAAGAAGGAGGTCACGCCGACGGCGTCGAAATGAGCGACGACAAGCTCAGGTCTTCCGATATCGAGCTCCTCGTCGCAGCGCCCGGCGTTCTTCGCGACAGTCTACTCCTCAACGGCATTTTGCAGCCAAATCAAGAGGCTCTCGTTCAGGTAACTCCGCGATTTCCAGGAGTCGTCCGCGAGATCAAGGCGAGCGTCGGTCATCGCGTCGAAAAGAACGACCTCCTGGCCAAGATCGAGAGCAACCAGAGTCTCACGACGTATGAGATCCGGGCGCCGTTGGCCGGCACGGTCATCGACCGCCAAATTTCTCTCGGTGAATACGCGTCGGAGCAAAAGGCAGCCTTCACGATCGCCGATATTTCCACCGTATGGGTCGACCTATCCGTCTATCGACGGGACCTGAAGCGGGTGCGGGAAGGCGACAAGGTCGTCATCGACGTCGGCGACGGCGGGAAGCCGATCGAGGCCAGGCTGACCTACATTTCGCCTGTCGGCAGTGCGGATACGCAGAGCGCTCTTGCGCGCACCAGCGTGCCGAACGAGGGGACAAGACTGAGGCCAGGCATGTTCGTCACGGCGCGCCTGATGCTCTCGGACAAGTCCGCGCCGATCGTCGTCAAATCGACCGCCGTCCAAAGCTTCGAAAACCGCAACGTCGTCTTCGTCCGCAATGGCCTGAAATTCGAGGTGCGCGAGGTCGAGCTGGGTGCTCGCGATCGCGAGCACGTCGAGGTGCAGTTCGGCCTGGAGGAGGGCGACCTGTACGTGGGACGGAACAGTTTCATCGTCAAGGCGGAAATAGCCAAGGGAACAGCCGCCCATGAGCACTGAGCAGGGCCCGATCGGCGACCGGAAGCACGGGGTCATCACCGCAATAATCGCATTCTCGATACGCCAGCGATGGCTGGTCCTCTTTGCGGTGCTTGCGGTCGGGGCGATAGGAGCCTGGAACTTCACGCGCCTTCCGATCGACGCGGTACCGGACATCACCAACGTCCAGGTGCAGATCAACGTGAGCGCGGCGGGCTATTCACCTCTGGAGGTCGAACAGCGCATCACGTTTCCAGTCGAAACCGGCATGGGCGGGCTACCGAACCTCCAGTACACACGGTCGCTGTCCAGATACGGACTAAGCCAGGTCACCGTCGTCTTCGCCGACGGCACGAACATCTATTTCGCGCGCCAGTTGGTCAACGAGCGTTTGCAACAGGTGAAAGACCTCCTGCCGAACGGCATCGAAATGGCGATGGGACCGATTTCGACGGGCCTCGGCGAGATATTCATGTTCGCCGTCGAGGCGAAGAAGGCAGCCAAAAACCCCGACGGGAGCGAGATCAGCCCGATAGACCTCCGCACGATCCAGGATTGGATCATCAAGCCGCAGTTGCGGACGGTGCCCGGCGTGGTCGAGGTCAACACCATCGGCGGGTTCGAGAGGCAATTCCACGTCCTGCCCGATCCTACCAAGCTGATGGCGTATCGGCTGAATTTTCGCGATGTGATGACCGCGCTTGCGTCGAACAATGCCAACGTCGGCGCGGGCTACATCGAGCGGAACGGCGAACAATACCTGGTTCGCACGCCGGGGCAGGTGGGCGACGCGAGCGACATCCGAAACATCGTGATCGGGGCGCGGGAAGGGATCCCGGTCCGGATCGGCGACATCGCAGAGGTGATCGAAGGGCGAGAGCTCCGTACCGGTTCGGCAACGCTGAATGGGCGCGAGACCGTCGTCGGCACGGCCATGCTGCTCATCGGCGAAAACAGCCGCACGGTGGCCCAGCGTGTATCGGCGAAGCTGGACGAGATCGCGAAATCCCTGCCCGACGGTGTGGTGGCGAGGGCGCTCTACGACCGCACGCGCCTCGTCGAGGCCACGATCGCTACCGTGGAGAAGAATTTGCTCGAGGGCGCGATCCTCGTCATCGTGATCCTGCTGCTGATCCTCGGCAACTTCAGAGCGGCCGTCGCCACCGCGCTCGTCATTCCCTTGTCGATGCTCATTACCGTGACGGGAATGGTCGAGAATAAGGTCAGCGCGAACCTCATGTCGCTCGGCGCCATCGACTTCGGCATTATCATCGACGGTGCGGTCATCATCGTCGAGAACTGCCTGCGGCTGCTTGCGGAGGAGCAGCACCGCAGAGGGCGCATACTGAGCCGCGAGGAGCGTTTCGATACGATTTTGGCGGGAGCAGGGGAGGTCGTGCAGCCCAGCCTATTCGGCACCCTCATCATCGCGGTCGTCTACCTCCCGGTTCTCACGTTGACGGGCGTCGAAGGGAAGATGTTCACGCCCATGGCCCTGACAGTTCTCATGGCGTTGGGCGGCGCCGCGATCCTGTCGATGACCTTTGTTCCGGCCGCTGTTGCCATTCTGGTGACCGGCAAAGTGACCGAGAAAGAGAACTGGTTCATGCGCGGGGCTCGCTTCGCCTATGTGCCGCTTCTCGATGCCTCGATACGCAATCGACACATGGTCGCACTGGCGGCCGGCGCGTTGGTGATCGTCAGCGGAATTGCCGCGTCTCGCATGGGCGGCGAGTTCATACCCTCGCTCGATGAAGGCGATGTCGCCACACACGCGATGCGCATTCCAGGGACGAGCCTGACGCAGGCCGTGGATATGCAGATCAAGCTGGAGGAGGCCATCCGGAGGGTGCCTGAGGTCCGTGAGGTCTTTTCCAAGATCGGCACGGCAGAGGTGGCGACCGATCCGATGCCGCCGAACGTCGCCGACACTTACATCATGCTCAAACCCCACGCTCAGTGGCCTGATCCTTCGATGACCAAGGCGCAGCTCGTCTCCAAGATCGAAAAGGTCGTCGCGGAGGTGCCGGGCAACAACTATGAGTTCACCCAGCCGATTCAGATGCGCTTCAACGAGTTGATATCGGGCGTTCGTAGCGACGTCGGGGTCAAGATCTTCGGCGACGACCTGAACACGCTTCTGCAGGTCGCCGGCCAGGTGCAAAGCGTGCTGCAAGGTGTGCAGGGAGCTGCAGACGTGAAGACGGAGCAGGTCTCCGGGCTGCCCGTGCTCACGGTCAAATTGAACCGGCAGGCCTTGGCACGACAAGGCCTGAGCATCTCCGATGTGCAGGGCATCGTCGAGATCGCGGTCGGAGGCAAGAGCGCCGGCCTGGTGTTCGAAGGCGATCGTCGTTTCGAAATCATCGTTCGGCTGCCCGAACACCTTCGCTCGGATATGGAAGCGATCCGCAATCTTCCGATCCCTCTTCCCGTGCGCGAAGGTCAGGCTGGGGCCATCAAGGCGGCTTGGGGAAATTCACCGTTGGGGCAGGTCCGTTATGTCCCGCTCTCCTCGGTCGCCGAGATCGACGCGGCTCCGGGTCCCAATCAGATAAGCCGGGAAAACGGCAAGCGGCGCATCGTGGTCACCGCGAACGTGCGCGGCCGAGACCTCGGCTCGTTCGTTGCCGACGCCCAGCGGCGGATCACCGACGGTGTCAAGGTGCCGGCGGGTTACTGGATCACCTATGGAGGACAGTTCGAGCAGTTGGTTTCCGCAACCAAGCGGCTGACCATCGTCGTTCCGATCGCGCTGCTCCTGATCTTCGTGTTGCTCTTCATGAGCCTGGGAACTTTTGCCGATGCCGCATTGGTCTTCAGCGGGGTGCCGCTCGCGCTCACGGGTGGCATTGCCGCCCTGCTGCTGCGTGACATCCCGCTTTCGATCAGCGCCGGTATCGGGTTTATCGCGCTATCGGGCGTCGCAGTGCTGAATGGCCTGGTCATCATCGCGTTCATCCAGAAGCTGCGATCGGAGGGCCGCCCTGTCGTCGAAGCCGTTCGCGAGGGGGCGCTGACCCGGTTGAGGCCGGTTCTGATGACCGCCCTGGTGGCAAGCCTGGGATTCGTGCCCATGGCGATCGCGACCGGCGCCGGCGCCGAGGTGCAGCGGCCACTCGCTACCGTGGTCATCGGCGGGATCGTATCATCGACCATTTTGACGCTGCTGGTCTTGCCGGCGCTCTACACGCTCTTCCGTCGTGAAGCGGTCACGACGAAGTCGACTTCCGCAACCGCACAAGGAGAAACTGCATGAAACCCGCCGCATTCATACTCGCCGTACTGCTTTCGGTCGTCCCGGCTCACGCTCAACACTCACACGGTTCGAAGGGACCCAATGGCGGCGTTCTTGCGGATGCGGCCGGCGTGCATATCGAGTTCCTGCCGTCGGGAAATGCCGTGACGTTCAACGTCCTCAACGAGGACAACAAGCCCGTGTCGACTAAGGGCTATACGGCCTCCGCTCTGATCGTGAACGGCGACGATCGCGAGACGATTGTCCTTTCTCCGTCGGGAGAGAACGTCCTGAAGGGTGAAACGAAGAAGCCGATTACGGCATCCACCGCGATCACACTCATGATCAAGACGGACACGGGCAAGTCGGGCCAAGCCAAGTACAAGGGCTGAAGGCTCCATCCGACGACATTGTCGACGGCAAGGCAAAGCCGCGCGCAGTTATGTCGGCTCCAAGCCGAGAACCGAGCGCGCGGCGGTTCACATGCCTTGTGGATCCCGTCCGCTGCGATCCTCAAACCAAGCAAGCGCGGCGTAAGGGCGACCACCGGCCTCATTCGGCAGTTTGAAAGGCAGTCTTCCAATGTCCGACAAGACCGTCATCGGGCTATCGCGATTGATCACGCTGCAACAGCAATTGGACAAGGTTGCTCGAAACGTTGCCAACCAGACGACGACCGGATTCAAACGCGAGGGGCTTCAGTTCCGCGAATATCTCACGAAGGCCAAGGAAGCCGACGACATTCCCTCGGCTCCGATGCGATCGCTTGTGGCCGCCACCGGTTACACTGATTTTTCCGGCGGCCCGCTCAAGGCCACCGGGAATGGAACGGATGTCGCGGTCGTCGGTGACGGCTTCTTTGTCATCCGGACGGCTGCCGGAGATCGCTACACGCGGAACGGAGCGTTCACGCTCGACAAGGAAGGCCGCGTGGTCACGTTGTCGGGCGATATCGTGTTGACTGCGACCGGCCCCTTACAGGTTCCGCCACGCGATGGGCCGGTGAGCATCGGAGCCGATGGGACCATCTCGACGGCGAGGGGACCGATAGGACGTCTGCGCCTGGTCAAGTTCGAGGATAATGCCAAGTTGCGCGCCGAGGGAAACACTCTGTTTTCATCGGAGTTGCCTGCGAACGAGGTGCCTCCCGCGCAGATTAGGCTCGCTACGGGAGCCTTGGAGGGGGCGAACGTGAACGCGGTCCATGAAATGAGCAGTCTCGTCGCTGCGACCCGAGCCTACGATCAAGTTGCCAACACGATCCTGCGCGAAGACGACAAGAACGAACTTAGAAAGTTGGCTGGTGAGGATTTGTAGGCCACGAAGCGCTCGGCGGGCGGCAGCCCCAAGTGGGAACCCTTCGACAAGTGACGCATGCGCTCGCGATGTTTCGCGGATCGACTGAAGGTCGCCATCATGTTAGGTAGCCTCGTTGTCTTCACCAAGTG
Organism: Bradyrhizobium sp. WBOS08; assembly: GCF_024585125.1. Taxonomy (NCBI): domain Bacteria; kingdom Pseudomonadati; phylum Pseudomonadota; class Alphaproteobacteria; order Hyphomicrobiales; family Nitrobacteraceae; genus Bradyrhizobium; species Bradyrhizobium sp. WBOS08. The sequence goes on from NZ_CP028988.1 coordinate 5,997,840, forward strand.
GGTGATCATTGTCGGTTAGTCAGGTCATATCGGGAACTCGGCGCATTACTGCGTTGCGCGGGATCGTGTCCGCTCTCCTGACCCTGGCGTACGTCCTGTCTGGCGTTCTGCATGGACTCGTTGATGTCGACGTCGCCGTTCGCTCCGGATCAGCCTCGACGATCGTGGCTACGGACGGCAAGAGCTCCCAATCGCCCGAACGGGGTTTGGTGGCCGATCACCACTGTCACGGTTGCTTTTCGGTGTCGGTCCCCGGGCCGGCGCAACAGGCGGAACTCACCTTGGATGTGAGGCCCGCTGAGTTGCCGAAATCGGCGGCTCCCCTATACGGGAATGTTCGCGGTCTTGATCCACCCCCGCCGAAATCTCTGACCTAAAGCGAACGACGCGGGACGCATCGCGCGTCCTGTTTCCGTTTTCCGTCGAACCTCCCTCGCGCCGCAGCGCGATGCTGTCGTCCCTGCCTTTGGGATGGCGACGGCGTCGCTCTCAAAGCCTTTGCGAGCTCAGCCAAGTTGCTGGGGCCGCGAGCATGCAGGCGACCTGGATCGACAGCGCATTTTTCAGAAGCCGCTCTTTCGGGGCCATTCCGTTTTGCAGGCGCCGTCGGCGACCGCATCGGAATTGAAGGATCACGTTATGGAAACCAAGCAAGTTGAAGGTTCGCAGACTCCGGCGCCGGACGACCTCCTGCAGCGATTGTCCTGGGAGGTGAAGCAAATTCACGGCTGTTTGAGCGAAGTGCAGAAGTGTTGGGCGGCCGGCCTGGGTGTCACGGTGGCTCAATGGAACATTCTGATGGCGATATCGCATCTTGCGGACGAAGAGGGGGTGCGGGTCAGCGTGGTGTCGGACAAGCTCGCCGTGGACGGGTCCTTTGTCACGGCGCAATCTCAATTGCTCGAGTCCAAAGGACTGATCCGCCGCAAGCCGAGCGCTACCGATCGCCGTGTTGTTCTCCTCGCGCTCTCGAGCAACGCTCGGTGGCAGATAGAAAACCTGTCTGGCTCCATGAACGCAGCGAACGCGTATGTTGCCAATAACGCGAGCGGCAAGGCTCACCGGCTTCTCGCAGAACTCGAGGAGCTGAAGAGCGTCCTCAAGCGCGCGAAGCTTCTGACGGCTTCGGACGCGCTCCGCCATTGGCCTCGCGGTCGCGACACCGCATGAAGTTTCTATCGATTTTGGTCTTGGCGGCGCTCAAACCGCTCTACTACCGATTCGCCGCTGCAATGCTGCGCGACACGTCGTGGCAGGAGCCCTTGTTCGAGTTGATGTCTCCAAAGCGCGGAGAGCGCCTCTTGGCGTTCGGACGGGGAAGCGCAGCGACGGCGATCTCGCTTGCGGAGCGGTTCACCGAGCTCAGTATCGTTGTAGCGGATCCCGATCCATCGATCGTCCGAAAGTCAAAGCGAGCGATCGAAGAACAGCACATTGAGAATATTACGTTCATCGACGCACCTTCCGTTGTGGCCCTTCCGGTTCACACCGGCAGCTTCGACCGCGCGATGTGCGTACTCGCCTTTCATCTGAGAACTCCCGATGAAAAGATCGCCTTGGCGAAGGAAACTTTCCGAATCCTGCGCCGTGGAGGTGTATTTTATGTTGCGGACTATGACCGACCGACCAGCCGCGAAGAGCGCATCGTCCTCAACCTTGCAGCGCAGATTTCAAGCAGGATTGCGGTTCAATCCCACGTCGATGGAACTTGGGGCAAACACTTCAAGAAGGCGGGCTTTACCGGGGCCAAACCGCAGTCCTCGCATTCGGTGCGGATCGGACGGGTTGCAATGCTATCGTTTAGGAAGCCGTGAAAGAACGTCGCATAAGACGGGTACGCTGCCTCCGAAGAAAAGCCTGCAGCTACGTCCCAGAACTGGGGCAGGGTTACCTGCATGCTCGATTCCTAGAAGTTGCGAGTGACACGCAACAAATGTTTGGGATTGTTATAATATTGCGGGTCGACGTGAGCCTTGTGCCCATGCTACCTACCAACTCGCGAACGTAGAGTGTGGTCATTGACGATTAGTCGGATCAGATCTGGATTGAGGCATGTTCCTGCTTTGCGCGGGATCGTGTCCGTTTTTCTGATCGTGACCTATCTGATGTCGGGTGCGCTGCATCGGTGTCTCGACCTTGACGTGACCAATCCAACCGGTTCCCCGGTGGCTTGGATGGTCGATACCAAGTCCGATAGCGGCCCTGAGACCGGTGCCATCGTCGACCATCACTGCCATGGCTGCTTCGCGGTATCCGTCGCAGGGCCTCCGCAGCAGGTCATGACCGTGATGGAACCCAAGCTGGCGGTCCTCATCCGGGCGACGGCCCCTCTGACCGACACCGTGCGCGGTCTCGATCCGCCCCCACCGAAGTTCCTGACCTGAAAATGACCGCTGGGCGCATCGCGCTCTGATTCCGTCTTTCGTCAGGTTTTCATCATGTTTTCAAAGTGCGTCACGCGTTTCGCGTGCGCGACGGCGTTGCTGGTCAGTCCTTGGCTGACGGCGGCGTCGCATTCGCAGACCCTCAATCTCGGGGCGGCGCTGCAGCGCGCGCTCGCGACCAGCCCCCGTTTGACCGCCGCCGAACGCGATATCGGGATCGCGACGGGCCAGCGCATTCAGGCGGGGGCGCTCCTCAATCCGGAACTGAGCTACGAACAGGATAACTCATTCGGTTCGGGCATCTATCGCGGGACGAAGTCGGCCGAGACGACGCTGCAGATCAGCCAGCTTTTCGAGCTGTTCGGCAAGCGCGAGGCCCGCATCGCGGCCGGCCAGGCCGGCGTCAACGGTGCGACGATCGAGCGCCAGGCGGTACGTCTGCAGATTCTGTCGGAAACGGCCATCGCGTTTCTGAACGTGCTCGGGCTGCAGCGGCGGATCCAGATCCTCGACGAGCAGGTCGCCGCCCTTGAGCGGCTGACGCCGTTGCTTCAGCGCCGGGTCGATGCCGGTGCGTCGTCGCCTGCCGAGACCGGCCGCGCCGAGGTCGCAGCGGCTCTGGTGAAGGCCGATCGCGAGCGCACCAAGGCGAACCTGGCCAGCGCGCGCCGCGAATTGGCGGTGCTCATGGGCGACACTTCCCCGAAATTCGGCGCCGTCTCCGGACGGCTCGACGCCACCACGCGCGCGCCATCGTTCCAGACGGTGATCGCCGCCATCGACGCCAACCCGCAACTGGTCCGGTGGAATGCGGTCTATGCGCAACGCAACGCCGAACTGCTGCTGGCGCGGCTCAGGCCTTATCCTGACGTTCGCCTTTCCGCCGGATGGCGACACTACAACGAGACCAACGACGACGCGGTGCGGCTCAGCCTCACGGTTCCGATCCCGATCTTCGATCAGAACCAGGGCAACATCCTCTCGGCCCAGCAGAACCTCGCCAAGACGCGGGCGGAACGCGAGGCGAACCGCAACACGCTGATCGTCGTCGCTGGACGGGCCTACGACAACGTTCAGGGCTCGCTGCGGGAACTCGCGATACTTCGCGACTCCGGAATCCCGAAAGCCCAGGCCGCCTCCAACGAGATCGAACAGGGTTACGGCGCCGGGCGCTTCTCGCTGCTCGAAGTGTTGGACGCGCAGGCCAACGTCACCCAGGCTCGTCTACGGGAGCAGGAGGCGCTGCAGAACTACCATGTCGCCGTTGCCACGATCGAAGGACTCGTCGGCAATCCCTTCGCTCTGGCGCGGGAGAGCGCACGATGAAGACTTCGAGCGCAATCGTCCTCGCACTGGTCGCGGCCGCCGCCGGCGCCTTCGGCTATCGCATGCTGACGCCCAAGGACGCGCCCGCCGCGACGCAGCAGGCCGCGAAGCAGGACGCGAAGGAGGAGAAGGCCGGCAACGAGCACGCCGAGAAGGACGAGCATGGCGCCGACCGCATCGTCATCAGCGATGTCAAGTTGGCGGCCGCCGGCGCCACCTTCGCCGAAGCGGGTCCTGCGACCCTGACCGAAACCTTGTCGTTCAACGGCGTGCTACGCGCCAATCAGGAGACCGTCGTCCAGGTCACGCCGCGCTTCCCCGGCATCGCGCGTGCGATCAAGCGGCGGATCGGCGACGTGATCGGCAAGGACGACTTGCTGGCGTCCATCGAAAGCAACCAGAGCCTGACGGTCTACGATCTCAAGGCGCCGATCGCCGGCACGGTGATCGACCGTCAGATATCGCTCGGCGAATACGTCTCCGAGCAGAAGCCGTCATTCGTCGTGGCGGACCTGTCGACGATCTGGGTCGACCTCTCGATCTACCGTCAGGATCTCAGGCGCGTCCGGATCGGGGACGAGGTCCTGATCGATCCGGACGATGGCGCGGGAGACATCAAGGGCAAGATCTCCTACCTGGCACCCGTCGGCGCAAGCGAGACCCAGACGGCGATCGCGCGCGTAGTTCTCTCGAACCCGGACGGACGGCTGCGGCCCGGACTGTTCGTGACTGCTCGTCTGATCCTTGCTGAGCGGAAGGTCGCGGTCGCCGTGCGCACCGGCGCGATCCAGACGTTCGAGAACAAGAGCGTCGTGTTCGTGCGCGAGGGTGACGACAAGCTCGAGGCGCGTCCCGTCGAGCTCGGAGATTCCGACCAGAAATTCGTGGAGGTCCGCGCCGGCATATCCGCCGGGGAAAGGTATGTCGCAGAGAATTCGTTCGTCGTGAAGGCGGAGATGGGCAAAGGAGAGGCCGAGCATGATTGAGCGCCTCATCGAATTCTCCATCCGCCAGCGCTGGCTGGTGATCCTCTTCGTGATGGGACTGTTGGCCTTCGGTGGCTGGAATTTCACCCGTCTGCCGATCGACGCGGTGCCGGACATCACCAACGTGCAGGTGCAGATCAACACGCAGGCTCCAGGCTATTCGCCGCTGGAGACCGAGCAGCGCATCACGTTCCCGGTGGAAACGGCAATGGGCGGGCTGCCCAAGCTCGAATACACCCGCTCCTTGTCGCGATATGGGCTGAGCCAGGTGACGGTCGTCTTCCAGGACGGCACCGACATCTACTTCGCGCGCCAGCTCGTCAACGAACGGATCCAGCAGGTCAAGGATCAGCTTCCCGTCGGCGTCGAAGTCGCCATGGGCCCCGTCGCGACGGGCCTCGGGGAAATCTTCCACTATACGGTCGAAGCCAAGCCGGGGGCGAAGGCGCCGGGCGGCAAGGAGTTCACGCCGAGCGATCTGCGGACGATCCAGGACTGGATCATCAAACCGCAGCTCCGCAACGTGCCGGGCGTCATCGAAGTCAACACGATCGGCGGATTCGAGCGCCAATTCCACGTGCTGCCTGATCCGGGCAAGCTCATGGCCTACAAGCTCGGTTTCCGCGACGTGATGACGGCGCTCGCCGCCAACAACGCCAACGTCGGCGCCGGCTACATCGAGAGGAACGGCGAACAGTATCTGGTCCGGACTCCGGGCCAGGTCGCCAACATCGCCGAGATCGAGGACATCGTGATCGGCTCGCGTGGCGGCGTCCCGGTACGGGTCAAGGACGTGGCGCAGGTCACCGAAGGCAAGGATCTCCGCACCGGCGCAGCGACCCTCAACGGAAAAGAGACGGTTCTCGGTACCGCCATGCTGCTGATCGGCGAGAACAGCCGTGCGGTGGCACAGCGGGTTCAAGCCAAGCTGAACGACATCGCCAAATCGCTTCCGGACGGCGTCGTCGCCCGCGCGGTCTATGATCGGACCCACCTCGTCGACGCGACGGTCAAGACGGTCGAGAAGAATCTCGTCGAGGGCGCGATCCTCGTCATCGTCGTGCTGTTCCTCATCCTCGGCAACTTCCGGGCAGCCCTAGTCACGGCCTGCGTCATCCCGTTGTCGATGGCGATGACGGTCACCGGTATGGTCGAAACGAAGGTCAGCGCCAACCTGATGAGCCTCGGGGCCATCGACTTCGGCATCATCGTCGACGGTGCAGTCATCATCGTCGAAAACTGTCTCCGACTGCTCGCGGAGGCGCAGCATGAGAAGGGCCGGCTGCTGAGCCTGGAAGAGCGGCTGGAGACGATCCGCAACGGGTCGGCAGAGGTCATCAAACCGAGCCTATTCGGAACGCTAATCATCGCGGTCGTGTACCTGCCGGTGCTGACCCTGACAGGGGTCGAAGGCAAGATGTTCACGCCGATGGCGCTGACCGTGCTGATGGCGCTTGCCGCAGCGGCGCTGTTCTCCGTCACCTTCGTGCCCGCAGCCGTCGCGATCGTGGTCACCGGCAAGGTGTCCGAGGAGGAGAACTTCTTCATGCGCGGCGCCAAGCGCGTCTATCTGCCGCTTCTAGACCGTGCAATCGCCTTCCGGGGCGTCGTGGCGGTCTTGGCGGTTGTGATCGTCGGCGCGAGCTTGTTCGCCGCGAGCCGCATGGGTGGCGAGTTCATCCCGAGCCTCGATGAGGGCGACGTCGCTTTGGCCGCGATCCGGATTCCCGGAACGAGCCTGACGCAGTCGCTAGATCTGCAGATGGCGCTGGAAAAGAGGATCCAGCAACTGCCCGAGGTGAAGGAGTTCTTCACCCGGACAGGCACGGCTGAGGTCGCTACCGATCCGATGGCGCCGTCGATGTCGGACGGGTACATCATGCTCAAGCCGCGCAGCGAGTGGCCGGACCCGGAGAAGCCGAAGGCGGAATTGGTCGAAGAGATCGAGAAGGCCGCCAACGACATTCCCGGCAGCAACTATGAGGTATCGCAGCCGATCCAGTTGCGCGTGAACGAGCTGATTTCAGGCGTCCGCAGCGACGTCGGCATCAAGATCTTCGGCGACGACCTCGACGTGCTGCAAGGAGCTGCCAGTCAGGTGCAGTCCGTAATTCAGGGCATCCGAGGGGCTACCGACGTGAAGACCGAGCAGGTCGCGGGCCTGCCGATCCTCACCGTCAAGCTCGACCGGCGGGCTCTGTCCCGCTACGGCCTCAGTGTCGGCGATGTGCAGAACATCGTGGAGATCGCCGTCGGCGGAAAAAGCGTCGGCAAGCTTTTCGAGGGCGATCGGCGATTCGATATCGTCGTGAGGCTTCCGGAGCGTCTGCGCGGCAACATCGAAGCGATTCGTGCGATCCCGATTCCGTTGCCTGCCGAGGAGCCAGGATCGGCTCCGATCACCAAGACCGCTTTGTCGGCAGGGTCCGGAGTACAGCCTCGCTACGTGCCGCTATCGTCGGTAGCGACCGTCGATTCCGCGCCAGGTCCGAACCAGATCAGCCGGGAGAACGGCAAGCGGCGCATCGTGGTGACGGCCAACGTACGCGAGAGAGATCTCGGTTCTTTCGTGTCCGAAGCGCAGGGTGCGGTCGCGCAGAAGGTCAAGCTCCCGGCGGGCTACTGGATCGGCTGGGGAGGGCAGTTCGAGCAACTGGTCTCGGCGACCAAGCGGCTGACCATCGTTGTTCCAGTGGCACTGCTGCTGGTGCTGCTGCTGCTCTTCATGAGCTTCGGATCGATCGCCGATGCGCTTCTGGTGTTCAGCGGCGTGCCGCTGGCGCTGACCGGCGGCGTGCTGGCGTTGTTGTTGCGGGGCATCCCGCTGTCGATCAGCGCGGGGGTCGGCTTCATCGCGCTGTCGGGCGTCGCGGTCCTCAACGGCCTGGTCATTATCGCGTTCATCAACCGGCTCAGGCAGGAAGGAAAGTCCGTGCTTGAGGCTGTCCATGAAGGCGCGGTGACCCGCTTGCGACCCGTGCTGATGACGGCGCTGGTCGCCTCGCTGGGCTTCGTTCCCATGGCGATCGCAACGGGCGCCGGCGCGGAGGTGCAGCGGCCCCTCGCTACCGTCGTCATCGGCGGCATCATCTCCTCCACGATTCTGACGCTGCTGGTGCTGCCGGCTCTTTACGTCTTGTTCCGAAAGGACTCCGCGCCGGCCCCTAAGCCGGACGATGTCGAAGGCGCTGCCGTGGAAAGCCACGCATGACCGAAGCAGCCCAGAAGATGAGACTTCGGGTCGGCGGGATGGACTGCGCGGCCTGCGCCACGAAGATCGAGAACGCCGTCTCGCGGATGCCCGGAGTGAGAGGCGTCGAGGTCTCGGTGACCGGCGGAAGCGTTTCGGTCGAACATGAGGGGGCTATCCAGCGGGAGACGGTCAGCCGCCAGATCGCGGCCTTGGGGTACGTCGTCGAGGACGAACGCCCCAAGACCAAGGAGGAGCCGGCGCACCATCATGATCATGGCAATGATCATGATGGTCACGGCCACGACCATCACGCCGCCTCCGGCCGGGAACTATGGTGGCGGTCGAGCAAAGTTGACGCGACGATCGCGAGCGGAACGGCGCTGGTGGTCGCCTTCGCCTTGGGAAAGGGCATCCCCAGCATCGAGAGTTGGGCCTTCCTGCTTGCGATGCTGGTCGGGCTGGTCCCCATCGCCAAGCGAGCATTTTTGGCGGCCTTCGCCGGAACGCCGTTCTCGATCGAGATGCTGATGACCATCGCGGCCGTTGGCGCGGTCTTCATCGGCGCGACGGAAGAAGCGGCGACTGTCGTTTTCCTGTTTCTGATCGGTGAACTTCTCGAAGGGTTCGCTGCGGGTCGGGCGAGGGCGAGCATCCGGGATTTGACCAAGCTCGTCCCGAAGATCGCCCGTCTCGAGGACTCCGATGGCCAAGTCAGCGAGGTGGAAGCCGAGACTCTATCCGTCGATGCTCTGATCCAGGTTCGCCCCGGCGATCGCATTCCAGCCGACGGTGTCATCGTATCCGGAGATAGCGCCATCGACGAGGCGCCCGTGACCGGCGAGAGCACGCCGGTCCGCAAGAAAGCCGGGGATGCCGTATTCGCCGGCACAGTGAACGGAGAGGCTCTGCTCCGGATCAAGGTCACCGCTGCCGCCCAGGACAACACCATCGCCCGGGTCGTCAAGTTGGTCGAGGAGGCCCAGGAATCGAAGGCGCCCACAGAGCGCTTCATCGACCGGTTCTCGCGCTACTATACGCCTGGCGTAGTGGTGGTCGCCACGATCGTAGCGGGCCTGCCGCCGCTCGTTTGGACAGGCGCAACCTGGCGCGAGTGGATCTACAAGGGATTGGCCATCCTTCTGATCGGTTGTCCCTGCGCGCTGGTGATCTCGACGCCGGCGGCCATCGCCGCAAGTCTCGCGTCCGGAGCGCGGCGGGGCCTGCTCCTGAAGGGAGGAGCCGTCCTCGAGCGCTTGCGCGACGTCACCGTCGCCTGCTTCGACAAGACGGGAACGCTCACCGCGGGCAAGCCAAAGGTCACGGACGTCGTCGGGTTCGGTCACGGGGAGGTCGAGGTATTATCGGTTGCCGCGTCGCTCGAGCGCGGCTCCAGCCATCCTCTCGCTCTCGCCATCCTGCAGGCGGCCTCCGACAAGAACGCTCGGCCGCAGCCGGTCGAGGACTTCGTAAATCTGGCGGGAGAAGGCGTCAGGGCGAATCTCGGGGGACGTACGGTCTTCCTCGGCTCACCCGCTGCGGCTGAACGGATCGTCCCGCTGGCCGAAGACCAGCGAAAGCTCGTCGAGGCGCTCAACGAACGGGGCAAGACGGTATCGGTACTCGTCGTCAATGGCGAGATCGCCGGCTGCATTGCCATGCGGGACGAGTTGCGGAGCGATGCCGTCGCCGCGCTGCGTCGCCTGGCCGACTCCAGGGTCCGTTCGGTCATGCTCACGGGCGACAATCCCCGTACCGCCGCGGCGCTTGCGCGCGATCTCGGCATCGACCATCGCGCGCAAATGATGCCGGAGGACAAGCAGCGCACCGTCGAGGCGTACAAGAACCAGGGTGAGGTGGTGCTGAAGGTCGGCGACGGCATCAACGATGCGCCGGCCCTCGCCGCTGCGGACGTCGGCGTGGCGATGGGTGGCGGCACCGACGTGGCGCTCGAGACGGCGGACGCCGCAGTCCTTCACGGGCGTGTCGCCGACGTGCCGGCAATGATCGATCTGTCCAGGCGGACGATGGGTGTCATCCGGCAGAATATCTCGATCTCACTGGGGCTGAAGGCGGTCTTTCTGGTCACCACGATCGCGGGGATCACCGGACTCTGGCCCGCCATCCTCGCCGACACCGGCGCGACCGTTCTGGTCACCATGAACGCGCTGCGGCTGCTCTCAATACCGGGCAGCGGCGGAGCGGGCGAGGGGGCGTCCACATGACCGCCAACGGGGTCCAAGCCGGCGACCGCGATCTGCGCCTCGATCTGTTCCGGGGGCTCGCTAACTGGGCGATCTTCGTCGACCACGTTCCGAACAACGCGGTCGCCTGGATCACGGCCCGAAACTACGGTTTCAGCGATGCCGCCGAACTGTTCGTGTTCGTGTCCGGATATACCGTGGCGTTCGTCTACGCGCGTATGGCGCGGGCAAGGGGCTTTCTCGCCGCCGCCCTTGGCGTTCTCGGCAGGGCATGGCAGCTCTATGTCGCCTACATCCTGCTGTTCGTCTTCTACGTCGTCACCATCGGATACGTCGCGCAACGGTACGGCCACGCCCACCTGCTCGACGAGTTCAACATCCGGCTTCTCATTCGAGACCCGGTCGAGTTCCTCAAGCACGGGCTCTTGCTCGAATACAAGCCGCTGAACCTCGACGTCCTGCCGCTCTACATCGCCTTGATGATCGCGTTTCCACCGCTGCTGTGGGTCCTCATGAGGTGGCCCAACGTCGCGCTGGTGATCTCGGCGGGCGTCTACGTCGCGGCACAGGTGTGGGGATGGAATCTAAGGGCGTATCCCGCCGGCCATTGGTACTTCAACCCGTTCGCATGGCAGTTCCTGTTCGTCATCGGCGCGTGGGTTGCGGTCGGGGGCGCGACTGCGGCGAGGACGCTCATCTATTCGAGGACGACGCTTGCCGCCGCCTGTCTCTTTCTCCTGTTTGCCGCGATCGTCACGCTCGCAGCGCGGACCGGCAACGCGGAAATGGTCCCCGAGCCCGTCCGGTCGCTGTTCATTCCGAACAACAAGACGCATCTCGCGCCGTACCGCGTCGTCCATTTTCTGGCGCTCGCGATCGTCGTCTCGCGACTGATTCCGAAGGAGGCGCCGTTCCTGTCAGCTCCTTGGCTTCGGCCGCTGCGGCTGTGCGGAGAGCGGTCGCTCGAAGTCTTCTGCGTAGGCGTATTCCTCGCCTTCGTCGCCTACTTCGCCATCGACCTCGTCTCCGATTCGCTCGCCTTCCAGATCGTCGTCAGTGTCGCCGGCATCGGCATCATGATCGCCTTCGCCTATTTCAAGACATGGACCAGGGCCTTTCGCGCGGCATCCGGCCGAAAAGCGCCAGAGCGCGAACCGATCCGTCAGCCACGACTAGCGCAAAGGGAGCGATAAGATGGGTTTCGACCAATACCACGAACCGCCGCAGGAGCTTTCGCAGGAGATCCGCACCTTCGCGCGGATGATGGCTTCGCTGATCGAGGAAGCCGAAGCGATCAATTGGTACGAACAGCGGATGTCGGTCGAGAAGGACAAGAAGGCTAAGGCCATCATGGCGAACGCGCAGAAGGAGGAGTTCAAGCATTTCGGGATGAACCTCGAATTTCTGCTGCGGCGGAAGAAGGAGTGGCGCGAGGAGCTCAAGGGAATCCTCTTCACGCAGGGCGACATCGTCAAGCTCGGCGAGAAGGCCGAGAAGGCGGTCGACTGATCGCATGACCGCCGGAGCAGCCGGAATGGAACGACGTGGAGACCAGCGCCGGAGGGTTCTCAAGAAGGGATCGATCGAGTTCGGAAGCTCCGCGATCGATTGCTCCATCCGGAATCTCAGCGATCGCGGCGCGATGTTGGAGGTTGAAAGTCCGCTCGGAATCCCTCGCGAGTTCACGCTTGTGGTGCCGGCGGACGGAACACGGCGCGCGTGTCGTGTCGCGTGGGTCAAGGAGAAGCGGTTGGGTGTGGAGTTCGAAGAGTGAGTTCGGCTCGGCAGCGGAGGCGCAAATGAGGAAGTATGGACCCTTTTTGGCGCTCGGAAGCATCTTGAGTCTGATCGCGGCCATAGGCGCCGCCGAGGGTCGCGGCAGTATCGCGAGCGAACGCCCGTATGCCGCGGAACACATCGACTTGCTTCCGGTCGACATCCGTCACGGCCTGGCCCGTCTGGAGCGTCCATGCGGCGGGAAAGCTGCAGCGACGCACTACTTCTCTACGACCATCGATGCCGGCGGCCTGCACTTCAGGTCGTTGCATTTCGAAAACTTCGCCTGCGAACGGCGAGAAGCCATCTGCCGGGCGGAACGATGCCTTCATGAAGTCTACCTGGAGCGGGGTGGCCGTTCGCGCCGTGTCTTCAGCGCCTATGTCGACGACATGAAGCTGATCAACGCCGGCGGGACCGTCGCATTGGAGCTCGAGGGAGGCCGGCCGGCGATACTACGTTGGAACGGACGCACATTCGCGCCCGTCCATTCATTCGGAAAGGGCCAAGAGCGGTGACGTCATCGATCATCTCGCATCTTCATTTCGGTGGCGCCGACATCTCCCTTTGGAAGAAGTTCCGGCTGTTCTTCACCGTGGGCGTCGTCGTGCTGCTTCTGAGTGCGGCGAAGGTCGCGGTCCACTACTTCGGATTCGAGTTCCTCGATCTCAACGGCCTGCTGACCAGCGGCATCGGCGGTGCCGTGTTCATCGTCGGCTTTCTGCTGTCGAGCATCCTCCAGGACTACAAGGAGGCGGAGAAGATCCCGGCCGATCTCAGGAATTCCATCGAGGCGATCGAAGGCGACCTCACTTGCTTCGCGCAGACCAACGATGCCTTCGACCTGCGGAAGGCGCGGCTGTTGTTGCTTGCCTTGATCGACAGGCTCCGCGAGGGCCTCGGGCACAAAAACGGCCACAAGAACGTTCCTCCCGCCCTCGATGAGCTGGCCAAGCTGACGCCGATCCTGGGTCGGCTCGAGGGCATGGGCATGGCCGCGAACTTCGTCGTCCGCCTCCGGACGAACCAGGACGTGATCCGGAGAGCCTTGCTCCGGATCTACACCATTCAGCGCGTCGAGTTCGTGCCGTCCGTGCACGTGCTGGTGCAGACGCTGGTGTTCTCGATCGTACTGCTGCTCCTGCTGCTGAAGACGGAAGGCGACCCGGCATCTGCACTGCTGTTCGGCTTCATCACCTTCATGTTCGTCTACGTCCTCTACCTCGTCCGCCTCCTAGAGCAGCCGTTCGCCAAGGGGCACGGCTCGGTGGACGACGTGAGCTTCTTCCTGCTCGACGAACTCGAGCGAAACCTGCGCCGGACGCTCGAAGATCCGGACGGCGGCGCCCAAAATACGACCGCGACGGGAGATTGACACATGCACGGAGGAGGATCCGTCGGAACGGCCGGCGCTAGACACGCGAAGAGGCTCGCTTGGGCCCTCGCGATGACCGCGACCTACATGATTGCGGAGGTCATCGGAGGACTTGTGACCGGCAGCTTGGCGCTGCTCGCGGACGCCGCCCACATGCTAACCGACGTCGGCGGACTCGCGCTGGCGTTGCTCGCGATCCGCTTCGCCGCCCGCGAAGCGACCCCGCAGCGGACCTTCGGCTACCTTAGGATGGAGGTTTTGTCGGCGCTGGCCAATGCGGTCGTGCTGCTGCTGCTGACGGTCTACATCCTGTACGAAGCCTATCAGCGCTTCCTGTCGCCCCCCGAGGTCTTGAGCGGACCGATGCTCATCGTCGCCGCCATCGGCCTGGCCGTCAATCTGGTCAGCATGTGGCTGCTCTCGAGCGGGTCGTCCGAAAGCCTGAACGTCAAGGGCGCGTACTTCGAAGTGCTGAGCGACATGCTCGGATCGATCGGCGTGATCGTGGCCGCGCTGCTCATGATGTGGAAGGGCTGGGTTCTCGCAGACCCGATCATCGGCGCAGGCATCGGATTGTTCATCGTGCCCCGGACGTGGTCGCTCCTCAGCCAAGTCACGCACATCCTGATGGAGGGGACCCCGCCCAACGTCGATACCGGTGCCATCGAGAAGAAGCTGCTTGCCATCCCGGGAACCGTGGCCGTCCACGATCTGCACGTCTGGACCGTCACGTCCGGCTTCGACGCCATGAGTTGCCACCTCCTCGTCACCGACATGTCGGCGGGCCGGGAGGCGCTGCGCGAGGCCCGGAACCTGATGAAGGCGGAATACGGCATCGAGCACACGACGATCCAAATCGAGGACGAGGCCATGAGAGCTGAGGAAACCGTGCTCCATGTCTGAGCCGGGTCACCGAAGCGCCGACCATGATCACCGGCATCATCATGGTGCCGACCGGCACGATCATGACCGCGATCACGATCATGGCGGGCTCGGTCACGTCCACGCTCCGGCGAGCTTCGGCAAAGCCTTTGCCATCGGCATCGGGCTGAACACCGCTCTGGTCGTGGCCGAAGCCGTCTATGGCTACCTCGGAAATTCGACGGCACTGATGGCAGACGCCGGGCACAATCTGAGTGACGTACTCGGCCTGGTCGTGGCGTGGGCCGCGTCAGTCGCCTCGAAGCGAGCGCCCAGCGGCCGTTTCACCTACGGTCTGAAGGGGGCGTCGATCCTGGCGGCGCTTGCGAACGCCGTGTTTCTTCTCGTCGCGACCGGCGCCATCGGATGGGAATCCATATTGCGGCTGTACGAACCGGAGCCCGTCGCCGGCCTGACCGTGATGGTGGTCGCCGCCATCGGCATCGTCGTCAACGGCGCCACGGCCATGCTGTTCGCGAGCGGCCGCAAGGGCGACATCAACATTCAGGGGGCATTTCTGCACATGGCAGGCGACGCCGCCGTTTCGGCCGGCGTCGTGGCGTCAGCAGCGCTCATCCTCTGGACCGGTTGGCTTTGGCTGGATCCTGGAATGAGCCTGGTCATCTGCGCCGTCATCCTGTGGAGCACATGGAGCCTTCTGCGCGGCTCGGTCGCGATGTCATTGAGCGCGGCACCGGCCGGAACCGACATGGAAGCCGTCCGGTCGTTTCTGCTGCAGCGGCCGGGCGTAGCCAAGATCCACGACCTGCATATCTGGCCGATCTCCACGACGGAAACGGCGATCACGTGTCATTTGGTCATGCCTACCGGACATCCCGGCGACGATTTCCTGATGGAATCGGCCCGGCTGCTCAGGACAGAGCACAAGATCGGACACGCGACCCTGCAGATCGAGACCGACGAGAACAACGCGTGCGCGCTGGCGCCCGACGACGTGGTCTAGCGTGGATGAGGGAGAGGACGACAAGCTCGAGCGCCTTCACCGTCTCAAGTCGGCGCTCGAAATCGAGATCGACGTGGGAAACGAAAGAGGGAGGGTAGCATGCCCGAACTGTCCGCACGATGGCGACTGGCGAACGGAGGTCGGCGGCTGGGTGTTTTCCTGCGAGGAATGCGGTGTGCGCGTAGACGGCAGATTTCCTGCCAGACGCGTCGCGAATTGAGGGCGGTCGTGACAAAGGAAGCTCCGAAGGGCAGGGGATGGGCAAAAGGGTTCGACAGCCAAATATTCGGGAGGGGGCTGAGGTTACTTTTCGTGGCCTGTAGCCTGCTGTGCTGGCTGGCATCGCCGTCGTACGCCCAGAGCGCCCGCGAGTTCGCGCGGGAAGGGTTTGCGGCAAAGGACAGGAAGCAGTTTCCGCTGGCCATCCAATTGTTCAGCGAGGCAATCAAACAAGGGCAATTCACTCCCGAGCAACGCGGCTTCATCCTGTACGGGCGAGGGGTATCGTATGACGCGCTAGGACTGCGCGATCTCGCCCTGGGCGATTTCGACGCGGCGATAGCGCTGCTGCCCGAGTTCCCGAATTCCTACGTGTATCGCGCTCTGGCATGGAGCGATCGACGGGAATTCGACAAGTCACGGGACGATCTCATGCAGGCGCTGCGGCTGAACCCGACCAGCGCGCTCATTCACAACAATCTCGGTTCGGTTTACGAACGCAAAGGCGAGGTGGACAAGGCGATCGAAAGCTATGGGGAGGCGATCCGGCTCGATCCCACGGCGGCACAAGCCTTCTACAACCGCGCCCATGCCTTCATCGCGAAGCAGGACTATCGGGCCGCGATATCGGACTACGACCGGGCGATCGACCTGCAGCGCGACTTCGCGGACGCCTACAGCAACCGGGGCGGCATGTATCTCCTGCTGGGCGACACCGACAAGGCGATCGGAGATTTCGACGAGGCGATCCGTCTCAAGGGCACCGATCCGATCTTCTGGTCGAACAGGGCGAGCGCCTACATGACGATGGGACGCTATAAGGATGCATTGGCCGATTTCGACCGCGCCCAAACGATCGATCCTGGCAACCCAGCGACTTATCTCGGACGAGGACGAGCTCGGCTCTATTCGAACGAGATCTCGGGGGCGATCGAAGACCTGCGTGTCGCCGCGAGACTCAGGCCGACGAACGCCTTTCCCGCCATCTGGATGCACATCGCCCGCATCCACCAGGGCAATCCGGACCGCGAGGAACTTGAGCGGAACGCGGCGAGAGTGGATCGCTCCCAGTGGCCGGCTCAGGTCCTGGACTTCTACTTGGGCAAACTGGACATGGACCGGGTGCGCGAAGACGCCGGCAGCGGTGTGGGCGCCGAAGCCGAAAGGCGGCTATGCGAGGCGGACTTCTTCGTCGGTGAGTTCCTAAGCCACCGCCAACAGAAAGCCGACGGCCGCCGGATGCTTCGGACGGTCGTGGATCGGTGCCGTCCCGTGGACATCATCTTCGCCGCTGCTCAAGCCGAGCTGCGCGACGACAAAGAGGCGAAGTAGCGGAGGCCCGCGTCGTCGACCACGGGGTACCTTCAAATTCAATGCGAAAGGATGGACGTGGTTCGCCGCGAAAGTGAGAAGGAGGATGCGGAATCGCGCCGCATGTCCAAGGTTCAGCGCGTTTTCTTCGTCGTTGGACTATTGACGCTGATAGCATTGTCATCCGGCTCGATCGGCATCGTGCTGTATCGTGCGTTTCCCGACAGCAATTGGGTCACGCTAGTCGCTCCGCTGGGCGCAGCGGCCGCCGTGGTCGCTCTACGGAAGCTATTCGCTGCCTGAGTTTCGGCGCACTCTCGGCGGCGTTTGAGGAGCCGTTCGGCTGCCGTTGCGTCGGCAGCCGAACGGACGCGCGGTTTCGCGTCTAGCAGGCTCGTTTACTTGCGGCCTTCATGCTGCCAGTGAGCGGTGACTTCGTCGCCTGATTTCGTTAGATGGACGTGCTGGTCCACATGATCGATCCAGGACACGGGGATGAAGTGATGGTGGTCGCCGTCGGGCGAACTCTGCTTGGTGAGCTTTATCTTATCGCTACCCTCCAGATGGTCGACCTTTCCCACGGTCTTCTTGTCCGAAGAAATCACGTCCATATGCTCTTTGATCTGCGATGTGTCCGGCATGGGGTATCCTCCAGTGAGTGGAAAGGATGCAACGCCCCCGTACCGGGAAGGTTGCTTTCGCTCGGCTGAAGGATGTCCCACGGGGAATCTGATTACCGGCGTGAAATATCAACAGCGCGATGCAAAGCAGTGACGGCTTTCTCAAGTCGCTCATTGAGCTCTAATGAGCACGTCCATCATTTCCTGAATGACCGACATGATTTTGGCATTCGCCGCATAGGCATTCTGAAGCTGGATCAAGTTCGACATCTCCGAGTCCAGGTTGACGCTGGAGGTCGAATTGAACTTGGCCTGGAGCGTCGAGACGACGACGTTCTGGCCCTGCTGAAGTTGGGTCGCCTGCGTCGCGGCATTACCCTGGACGCTCAGGAACTGCTGGAGGTAGCTCGAGATGCTGCCGGTAAATGGCTGGCTCGACGAGCCGAGTCCAGTCTGCGGTGAGTAGGAGTACACCGCCGTCGTGAGCTGCGAGTAGAGATAGTCCGAGCGAGTGGTGTCGCCCGCGGGCGTCGCCGGCGAGGTGTTGTAGACCGAAAGCTTGCTCGGATCGGAGGCGAGCTGCGTATTGACGGCGATGCGACCGGCAAGGCCGGTCATCTGAGAGCCCGATGCCGATATCGCGCCGGTATAGAGGGCCTGTCCGCCATCGGTGAACAACGGAATCTGCGGATTGCCGGAAGTCAGCGACGAGATCGTCTTGGTGCTGGAGGACGAATTGACCTTGGTAAGGCCGGTGCTGTCGCCGGTAACCCGCAGCGTAGTGGCCGTCGCCGGCAATGGGGCTGCGGCGAACGACAAATTCGTGCCGGACAGCGCGGTGTTGAGTGCCGAAGCGATCGCGCCCATACCGCCCGAGAAATTCAACCCGATCCGCAGGGGATTGGCGTTGGTCGCGTTCTGGAGCGGCAGTGCCGCCGGATCGGTGACGTTGACCAGCGTGATCTGGTGCTGGGTGTTGGTGGCCGTATCCGTGTAGGTGATGTTAACGGTGTTGCCAGGCTGCGCGCCGGCGAGTTCAAGGTCGAAACCGGCTGGCGGGCCGGAGACCGTGCTGCCGGCCGTGGTCTTGTCCGACAGCGCGCTCGACATCGCGGCGGCGAGTTGGTCGATCTGATTCTGCGCCTGCACCAGCGTCTGGTCGCGCAGCTTCAGATCGGCCGCCATCTGGCCTGAGGATACCACGTTGTTGGCGACGACGTCGATCATCGAGCCGTTCGGCAGTTTGACGTTGAGTGCGCCGACGCCGGACCTGGTCGGATCGATGTTGTAGAGCGAGGTCGCCGAGAGGGCACCGGCAGATGAGAACGTGAATTGCGAGGCGAGACCCGCACCGACCAGTTGGATACCCGTCGTTGTGTAGATGTTGGCCTGGTTCGAGCCGTCGGTGGTGACGCGGAGGTCGACATATTTCGACAGCGTGTTGATGGCCTGATCGCGCTGATCCATCAGCGTCGCGGCGGACGGATCGTTAGCCGACAGGCCCTGCAGCTTGGTGTTGATGTCGGCGACCTTCTGCATGGCCGCGTTCGCCTGCTGCGCCGAGGTCCCGAGATCCTGTTCGACATTGGAGCGGAGCGACTGGATACCCTTGGTGGTGACGTTGAGCTGTTGTGCCAACGCCTGCGCCGCGCCGAGCGCCACCCTATGCGCCGACGACGAGCCAGCACTGGTCGAGAGCGCCTGCAGCGACGTGGTGAAGTTGTTCAGCGCGGTTTCGAGCGTGCCGCTGTTGCCGGGCGTGCCATACACATTCTGAAGCTGCTTCAGGATGCTCGCCATCTGGTCGGCGTAGCCGCTTCCGCCGGTCTCGGTGCGGAGCTGGTTCAGCACATAGGTGTCGAGCTCCCGGCTGACGCCTGTCGTCATCGCGGTCGAGCCGAAGTCGCCGGTGGTGACCTCGATCTGGTTCGGTGTCTGCGCGACGTAGCCCGGCGTCTGCGAATTCGCGACGTTCGACGAGACGATCGAAAGCGCGGCCTGATTGGCACGCAGACCGCTCATCGCGCTGGCAAGGGCGGAGTTTAGGCTCATGGTGAAGCTCGTTCTCGATCGAAACAAGAGGCGGAGTGACGTGTTCCGAAATTCGCAAGAACTGTGCCAACGATGAAAACTGCAGAAACACGCTTAGATCTGCAGTATTCGGCGTCTTCCGCGTGCTCGCGCGCGGAGCGCGGGTAACAATTGCCTGAGATTCTCATGCAAAAATTGCTTGAGTGAATCTGCTTTCGGCTCTCGCACGCCGGGAACAAAGCAACGTTGCTCGGCGCCCTGCGCTCACAAGGCGATCGTTAGTCGTGTGTAAATTGGTCGCAACCGGACTCTTCCGCAGAAGGGAACGTCACGATGACGTGTGACTTAGTTAACGACTGATGAGAGAGGGACTCGGAACATGAAGAAGCTTGGTCTTTTGGTATTCGGCTTGGCCATCTCGTTCGCTCTGCCGGCTACGGCGGAGACGGTGATCGTCAAGAAGGGCGGACATCATGGTGGATACGGCGCGCGGGCAGAGATGCGCGGCCATTATGGCGCCGGCATGTACCGCGGCATGAGAACGCACGGAAACCGGACCGTCGTCATTAAGCGCGGGCACGGCCACCGCTATTGAAAACTTCGCGGAACGCCAGGCGAGGTGTCCTCCCCAGCAACTCGGCCTGGCAGCGACGCGAAGAAAAAGGCCGCCCTCCGGGGCGGCCTTCTGGTTTTCTCTATCGGAGAGGGGGGCGCGTCGAAATCCGCATCAGGAATCCAGAAGCCCGCCTCGTCGGAGAGAACGGCCGTCAGGGCGCTTCCAAGGTAGTTTCCAGCCGCTGACAGTGTTGACTGAAAACGCTGTTGCCAGCGCCGTTTCCGCCGACGCGATCCAGTCGTTGGCGATGCACGCTACGCGTGGCCGACGTGGCGGTCAGAACTGCGAGCGAACGCGCACGCCGAAGATCGATGCCGGACCGCGGTCGCGGTTGTAGGCTGGGTTGACGACGAGCTGGTAGTCCAGCGTGGCTCGCCACGACCACAGCGGAAAGCTGTAGTAGGTTTCGATGATCTTCTCGGGGCCGGCATTCGGCAGGCGTCCATCGCCGACGAGAATGCCGAGACCGCCCGCATCGAGGTAGGTCCGGCGCGCTTGCGAGATACCGTTCACCACGCCGGCGATTCCGAACGTGTCGTTGGGTCTGTTCCATGAAGATCCCGCGAGCGACAGGCCGGCGGCAACCGTCGTATCGATGTCGGTGAATTCGTAGGACTCCTTGGAGCCGTCGGCGACGCCGGCTCTGGCGAAGACGCCGAGGTCCTTCGTGACCTCCTGCTCCAGGTTGACGCTGATGCCGGCCCGGCTCTGATAGCGCCGGACCAGGGCGGTGTCCGCGGCTGTGCCCGTCGCTTGCGCGAGCGCAACGGCGTCGTCGAAGCGACCCATGCGCCCGCGCGTCAAGAAACCCGTAACCGCGACCTTGCCCGGCTTGCCCCAGATCTCATGGCGATGTTCGATCTCTCCGATCCACTGGAATTGGGAGAACGTCGGATCCAGCTCGGTGCTGTTGGGAACGGTCGACAGATCGAACAAGCCGCCGCGGAATGTCCAGTCGCCCTTGTACCACTCGACGGCGGCGCCGTATGTGAAGCCCCAGGCGTCGGCGGCGTAGTCGAACGTGCCGGTGTCCACGATCGACCAGTTCATGAAATCCTTGCGCGGGTCGTGGGCGTACTTGTTGGTGTCGAAGACGTCGGTGACGGCGAATTTTCCCACCGTCAGGACCAAGCGGTCGGCACTCTGCGTGCCGGCGAACTGGTTGATGTCGGCGTCGACCTTCTTGGTCTCTCCGCCGAGGTCGAACGTCTGACGGAAGAAGGCGCGGGGAATGCGGGCGTAGGGCGCAGCGGATCCGACCTTGTAGGCCTCGCCGCTCGGAAATCCGGCCACACCCAAGGTCGAGCTCAAGCCGAACCCCTGATCGATCTCCGGGTTGACCCAGAACTCTCCGCCTTGCCACGGCCTGAACCCGGCGTAGAGCGTCACGTCCCAGGTCTGACGGGTCTGGTTCGGAATGAGGCTGTTCGTCCCCGTGTAGGGCGAGCGGAAAGGCGCCGCATACTGCTGCAGATAGGTCGTCTGCCCATGGATGCTGAACTGGTCGGTTTCGAAGGGCATCAAGCCGTCCTCGAGAACCTTCTGCCCATTTTGACCGAAGCGGTAGTTGAGGCCGAGGCGGGCGGTCTGCACCGCGAGATCCGAGGACAGACGCTGCGTGCCGCCAAACCCTTTCTCCTTCGCGCCGAAGTCCGTGTAGAGATATTCGAACCGCGCCGACCAGTTTGCCGACAGGGCGACTTCGGCGCCGGCGCCCCAGGCGGAGCCGAGCCGAGTGAAACCGATCTTGTCTCCCGGGGTGCCGTCGAGCGGGTCGAGCGTCGCCTGATCGTAGCTCCATGCGAAGCCGCCTGTTGCGTAGAACAACCAGGGTCCCGGCGCATAGCCCAAGCGAGCGCGCAGCGTACCCGACGTCAGGACGGTTTCCTTCAAGGTCGCCGGTCCCTGCGCGGTGCCGACGGCGGCCGTCCCGGAGATCGTGTTCGGAAAGGTGAGATCGCCCTCGACGCCGACGACCATGCGTGAGGGCAGCACGTGATTGTATCCGGCGCTCAGTCCGAGAGCGTAGGAGCCGGTTCCCTTGAACGCGTTGAGGGAGTTCGTCAGGTCGATCGATCCGGACGACGGAGCCAGTCCCGGGGCGCCGAAAGCGTACTGCGAGGACCCGACGCCATAGGCGAAATGGCCACCGACGAAGGGGCCGCTCCAGTCGACGGCCTGGCCGGGCCGGACCCCGCCGAGATCGGCTGAAAGTCCCTCGGCGGCCGGACCGCCCGCCAGGATCATGCCGATGATGATCTTCTTAATCGCGTCGAGCGTCCGCCTCTTCATACCGCTTTCGATACGGCGGCGGCCGCTTGGCAACAATTTGAATCTAGCCTGCACGCCGCCAATCCCGTCGCTGGATTGACCAGGGCGTGCGTTCGCCGCGAAATGTTTCACAGCGACCCTGCAGCACCCGCGGTTGTGCATACCCGTTTAGGACCCCGCCCAGTCGCAAGCGACCTCGAACGCTCGACGCCGCGAGGGTAGGTGATGGAGCGCGATGGTGGACGACACGCATCTGGAGATGACCCAGTGAACCCATCCAGCCTTATTGCGAATAGTTCTTAGTTGCAAGAAGTGCTATTGGACAGGTAATCGTTTAACACTGTCGACGTGATGGATTTGCAACAGTCGTTGGAGGCGCTGCGCCCAGTGCCCGCGGTGAGCGCGATCGAGGTGGATATCGGTGCCGGCCTCCGGATCGTGTTTCGGCGCCTGCGTGGGCCTCTAAGTTCTTCTGGAGATCGAATCGCTCTGCCGGGTCACCGGGTCTTCTCCGGCGGAGGTCCGGGCGTGGCGCGGGGGAGTTGCCTCGCGCCGCCGTCCGATGCCTCTCTCGTCGGCAGAAACGGGGGTCTCAGCAGGGTTCGACAAGGAGATGGGTGGGTGGCTTCACCATCGAGTATTCCGGACCGCCCTGCGGCCGGACATGGTGACCCGTTCTCGGTGGCCGAATTGGAAAACAAGACGCCTTAGCTTCACATACCTCCGGACACCACCAAACGGGCACCGAATCCCGCCGGGGCGGTCGACGAGACCGTTAGGGGGAATTGTCTGGCACAGGCGCCATCACGACCGCTGAGCGGCGACGGGGATGGCGGTCCTTAACTTTCTGTCGGCTGGGTCGCTTGGCCGCCGTGTCGAAAAGCAGAGAACGATCTCACGCCCGACTCGATGCGAGTGCTGGATTAGCCGGCGCAGCCAACGCCCGAAGAGCCCCGCCCGGGGGCGCTGCCGCGCTCCGGAGCGATCCGCGTCGTGAGTCGCTTGAGGTTCGCAAGCAATTGGCCCCGGACCTCGCCTTCGTCCACGGCCCATAGATCGGCGAGAATCGGCTCGGCCTTGGCGACGTCCCAAGGAAACAGGGAGCGCCCCTCGATCTGTGCGAAGGGACCGTCCGTCTCGGTCAGTATCCTGTCGCGGGGCATCTCGCCAACCAGGCCGCGTCCTCTCTCGCCGGCGAGCATCGCCGGGCCGACGCTGAACCAGCAACCCTGATCGACCGCGCGTTTGAGCTCGCGGCGCGTCCCGGAAAACCAGTGCAGAACGGCGACGCCTGCATCGGACCGCGACGCGAGCGCATCGAGAACGGGCCCGGCGGCCCGCCTGCTGTGTATCGTCATGATGCGGCCTCCGGCCGCCCCGCACATCCGAAGGATTTCGTCAAAGACGTGGCGCTGCGTTTCCCAGGTCGCCTTCAGTTCCGGGCCGCCGTCCAGACCGATCTCGCCGACGTATCTGGACTCCGGGAGCAACTCGTCGAAAAGCTGAAGTTCGCCCCGTCGTTCGTGAGCCAGTTGAGGGTGCAGGCCGAGCGCGGTGCGGATCTTCGCCGCTCCTCGGGCCAGCGCCGCGGTCCCGGTCCATGCCGATGGTGTGGTCGTCACCGACAGGACGAAGAGGTCTCGCTCTCTGCATTCGTCGGCTGTCGCGACGGGATCCGGGTAGAGGTCTAGATGGGCATGAAGGTCGATCACTTGACACCGTATTTCGCGTGCAAGGCGCCGAGTTCGCCAAGCCCCCGGCGTAGCATATCCCGCAAGCTGTCGCCCCTCCGGATTCTAGGCCACGAGAGCGCGCTCCCGAGCCAACGGTCGAATCCATCGTCGGCGGTGGCGGCCAATGCCATTCCGACGGAACGGACATCGTCGAAGCCCGCATGGTTCGCATCGTCTCTACCGAGGTGTTCGTACGCGTACTTGGTCTGATCCGGCCGCCCCCATGCGACGAAAGCCGCTCTGCGGACCTGGCACGGTACGCATCGTCCGCAGTGGCTGTATTTGAATTTTTGGAACCTGCCGCAACTCGTCGAGCGTGGCGCTAGGGCGCCCAAGAGCTCCTGATCGGCGCATTCCTTGAGCATCTCGCCTTTGGTCTTGTCGGCATACGGCGTGCGGATCGACACTCGAATGCCGGCGGCATTCAGCAGATCCTGGAACAGCGCCAGGAATTGGGGATGCGCCGTGCGCGTGCTCAAGCTTCCGATCCGGCTTCCGGTAAGGGGAGGATTGATCGCTATGAAGCCGTTCTCGCAGACGTAGAGTGGAACGGTTGCTCCGTTTCGATACGGCGCCAGCGACGTCGCGACGACGACTCCGAACGCAAGGAAGATGATGGATCGGGCGCGTTGCGAAGTATCCTTCGGCTTCGGCACGACCGCGTTGTCGTTGAGCTGAATGTGCCGCAGTCCACCGCCGATCGCGCGCGCGAACTCCTCCTGCTTCTCGGAGTCGCCGCGCACGATCTTGCTGACGACGAGTGGGTGGTTTCCCGCTGCGGCGAGGTCGATCGCTCCGGCCAGACTGTCGAGACCGCCCGACAGCAACGCCACACAGCTCTGCGCCGGCGCGACGACGCGAGCGGGTTCGGGTGCGGCTGCCCCGCCGGGGATGAAGTGCAGGTGCCATCTGTCCGTCGTCAGAAAGGCCAGCGTATCGGCGATCAACGGCGCCGCGCCGTTCCAGAACGCTGGATCCATCACGGCGATCTCGAGTTCGAATTCCCGCGTCCATCCGTCCGGACTGTCGGTACGTAGCCCTGCGGCGTCGGCGACCATGACCGAGTTCGCTATGGACAGGAGGTCCCAAGCCCGCGGGTGCGGCGCAAGACGCTCCTTCCGAAAATCTTTGCGGACGGCGGCTCCCGCGCTCGCCCGACCGGGCGCGCCCGCCTGCCCGTACAGGATGACCCTGAGCGTGTCGGCTGCGTCGAGACGGCCGATCTCCGCCGGCGCGCAGAGCAGCCTCATTCTTCGTACCCCTCGAACACTTCGAATGTATCGCGTAGCGCGGCCTGCACGACGCGCGCGATCCGTCCCGAAGTGAGCGTCCTTCCCTGATCGCGCAACTTGCGGAAGGATGCGGCGACGGTTTCCGCGATGTAATCCCGCATCTGCTTCAATCGAGACAACGCGACCATTGGCGTGGCGGACCGCTGAAGCAGGTGCTTGCCGACGTCAAGCTCGAAGCGCCTGGCGACGTCGAGGGCAGTGAATCTCTCGATAACGAACTCCCGCTCGGCGTCCGACAAGTTGAGAAGGTCGGCTTCCGGAAACTGAGTCAGTAGATCCGACATGGCGTCGTGGATCGCGGCCCGCTCCGCTTCCGCATCCTGCGTGCCGTCGACCGGTCTGACGGCCTGAATGATCGCGGTGGCGATCTCTTCCGTCGACCGGCCCGCGAGAGCAGCCGCATCGATCGGCGCGTCGGCCGCGCCCGAAGCGCTGGAATATAGCGTGTATCCGAGCGAGCCAGCCGTCTCGGCGGTGCTGCCGAACCGTTGGGTCGCGGTATTGGATCCGCCGTACCCGCTACGGACATAGTGACCGAGTCCGCGTCTCAGATCCCGGCCGTCACCGGATCTGGCGTAGTTTCCCATGCTGTTGCGCGCGCCGGCGAAGCGCTTCTCGGGAGCGATGCGCGGCGGCTGGACACCGGGAGGCGGTGTCGTCGGCGGAACGACGGGCGCGAGCGGCAATTCGTCCGGAGGCGGGCCATCGGGTGGCGGCGCGTCAGGAGGAAGAGTCGGAGGCGGCACCGGATCTTGAGGGGCTGCGGGCGTCCAAGGCGGCACCATTGGCACGCCCGGACCCGGCCCGCCGCTAGACTGCGACGTTCCCATTTGGCCTCGTCTTGCTGATCGCGGTCTTCACGGGCCTCGCTATGTCCCCAGACAAGAGCCAACCGTCGAGCAGCGAAGCCGCCCAGGGACGATCGCCAATCTTCGGTACGATGCTCGGCTGGATCTGCTGGTGGGGACGGGCAGCGATGAACGCCGCAAGCCTCGGACCCTGAATCGGATCCGCATCGGCGAGCGCGATGCAGGCGGTCAAAATAGGCGGAGCGCCCCATTCCTGCTCCTTGCGAGCACGCTCGAGCAGACGATCCATCATCACCGTCGTTTCCATGCGAGGAACGCGGACTAGGCGATCCTTCAGGCGGCCCGACATCTCAGGATGCTCAATCATCGCGGCGAGAAGTTCGGCCCCGTCCGAAGACAGGCGGTCTTCGGGCGTGATGAGCGGAGCCTGCTCGCGGCCGACGTAGAGCGCGCCGCGCAGGTCGTGGTCGTGGAGGGCCGGCGAGAGCGCCAACCATTCCTTCACGAAGGGAGCGTTCCACGGCGCCTTCAAATCGAGATCGCGCCCCGCTGTCGCCGCGTCTTCCCATTCTTGGAGGAACGTAGGCTTTCCCTCGTCGGAGGCGCTGACGTTTTTGACCAGTTCGGCATAGGCCGCGGTGTCGCCGATGCGCTCGAACAGCAATAGCTTGGCGAGCACCGCTTCGTCGACGCCGACGCCCTGCGCTTTCGAGATCGTCATCCGGATCGAGAGCGCGTTCAGAAAGCGCTTGATCAGCCGCGGATTTCCCAGAATCCCCGTCGCCGTCGTCATGAGCGAGGCGAGCCTCTCGGCCGTGTCGAATTGACCGACAAGATGCTCGGGCAACTTCACGCCAAGCGACTGGACGAAGGCCCGGTCGACCTTCTTTCCCTGCCACGTCCGTTTGAGCTGGCCAATCATGCCGGCGCGGATCTTCTCCTTGTCGTCGTCGGACAACTCGCTGTTGTCCACGAACAGGAGCATCATGTAGGCGCGGACCTCCTGGGTCCCGAGCTGCGGTACCCGAATGGGAACTTGGATGAGCTTGTCGAAGTAGTTGGTGACCAGCAGGTCGTCGCTGACGCCGACGAAGTGCTTCCGGACGGCGTGCTTGATCATGTCGTTGTCGGCCGCGATCACGAAGGCGGTGTTCTTGAGGAATAGAAAGAGGCGGATCGCCTCCAGTGTCGAGATCGTGGTCTCCGGCAGGCATCGGTCGAGATCGTCGATCAGGACGACCAAAGTTATCCCGAGCTCCTCGAGCGCCTGTTCGAACGCGTCGCGCAGCGCCTGGATCTCCTTCGGCGGTGACGTTTCCTCCTTCGGGTTCAGCAGTTCGCCGCCTTGCTGCACGGCGTCCGCCGCAGCTTTCTTGGCGGCTTCGCCGGTTTCCTTCCCGACGCCTTCGGACCAGACCTTTTTGGCGAGCTCGAAGATCTCGCCGACCGCCCCGACCGGGGGCACCCCGAAATAGATCGAGGCGGCCGAGGTCGCTGCGAGCTTCGCGGCCCGGAGCCATTTCACGCGCTTGGCAAGGGACGCGACCTTATCGAGCGCCGTCTGCCGGCCGTGCGCCTCCTTCGCGAGCTTATCAGCGATCACGTCCATCAACGCAGCACGCGCGTCGTCATATCCCTGGTAGAGCCAGGCATTGAACTCGACGAAGACGTACTTGTCGGCGGCCTTCTTCCCGCTCTCGTCCCTCCTGGCGGCGATCGCCGAGCGGGTGAGCTTGATCATCGAGGACTTGCCGATGCCCCAGGCGCCAGACACGCCGATCGAGATCGGGCGTCCCTTGGCCTGCACAATGATCTCGGCCACGGTTTCGGCAACGCCGGAGAAGTTCAGGAAGTCCCGCTCGGTCTCGTTATCGGGCCACATCGGCAATCTCTCGCCTGAAAAAGCTTTTGGAATCGAAATATTTGTTGCGCGAGCAGAGAAAACGCAGCGCGACTGCCGAGCGCTGCGTTGTTACGTTCCGTTTTCCGAAAGCGCAACCCAGACCTTCTTCTTACGTCCTATGGTTGTTGCTCTGCACACGTGTTTCAAGTCATCCCGAAGGTGCCCTGCAGCAAAGAGGCGGGGGATCGGGCGACGGCGCTGGCGGGCCGTCAATGTATCTTTCGATGCCTCCAACGATCTTTTGCGCCGCTCCCCATCGCAATCGAGATGATCTAACTGGACGAAACGGAAGCAGCCGAGGCAATCGATACCGGCGCTTTGTCGGAGCGGCCGGACCGGTGGCCCAAGGAATATCAACATGCTCGCTATCGTGGTTTGCGTCTGGCACCCGGAGACCGACGAACTTCTCTTTGAGGGTGCGAGCACGTCCTTGAGCGTCCAGAACGTTCGCGACATCGTCGGGCTGAGCTTTCCGGAAGATCCGGAAATAATGACAGCACACCCTGTGCCTGTGGTGCATGGGCGCGCGCTTCTTGATTTGATGGGAAAGAAGTTCGACGGCGATGGCGACTTTCAGGTTTCCCGCGAGCCTCTAAGGTTCGTCGAGGTCTCTCGGTTGTCGAACTAGCGACCCGAAACAATTTCTCGGCAGGGCCCCGCCATTGCGGCGCTGTCGGGTGTACTGCGCGCGACGACTCGCTCGATCGACGTCAGCTATCCAAAACCTCCCCATCCGCATGCTTCGCTACCCAAACATCTTGGATGACGGAAGGGCGAGTGATGCCTTGCTTCTTCAATTCCGGCTCAGGAACGCTTTGCAGGAAAGTGAGCGAGTAGACTCGATGATTGCCGTCGAGGATACTTAGGCCCGTTTCTATCGGCATGGTGACAGGCACGCGGGGGAACTGTCCTTTCACCGCCAGATAGCTCAAGCAAGAGTCAAAGCGCTTCTTGCTGTTGTCGCCGCCATAGCCATTCTCGATTCCGAGGACCAACGCCTCGAACATGGAATTCATGATCTTGCGGGAATTAAGCGACAGCGCGTCGAAGCTACAGTCGCGCGACTCCTTCGTCCACGTGACCTTCTTCCACCACGATACCGGCTTCACGATGATGTACTGCCACCTATGGCCGTTGAAGGGGATCGGTGGCGGCCAGCCCATGCCCTCCTGGTTCGCCAAGTTCAATAGCCATTGATCCACCACGTCGTCCGGCCAATCCGGCAGGTCAGCTTTGATGTCGGCAAGCGCGACCAAGAGCGTCTCCTCAAGCGTTCAGGCAGGCCCGGTCGATTGTGCCGTCGACTCCACCTGCGGATAGTAGCGTTTGAAGTCGTCATGGCTCGCCAGCGCGCTTGGGCGATATGCGCCGACGCCAGCACATTGTCTGACTTCCGGCAGGTCGAAGCGCGTGCGCACGGTCGGATGTACCGGAGCCTGGTGGTTGATCTCGCGGACTTCGACTTCCCAGTTCCTGGTGCCGACGAGGTTTTGCAGCCATCGCCATTTCGGCAGACTGGCGGCGTAGGCGTCGAGCGTGTCGCGCATGCCCGCGATCTCGCAATGCTGAACGCCGTTCGCGCCGGGGAAGACGTTCAGTGCCGGTCCGTTGTCACCGGTCTTCGGCATCCTGATCCCGTCCACGTAGATTGGCCCGGTCATCAAGCCGTCCGGGATGGACGTAGCCTGCTCGCACATCCAGGCGAGGGCGATATCCGACAAACGCGATTCAGGTTCCGGATAAGATCCGCCGATATCCGAGTGGTTCCCTGCGAACCAGAGCTGGATGAGACGCGGAACACCCGGCGTTGCGGGGTGCACAGACGGCTCGGTGCCGCCCCAGCCGACCCGGGCGAAATCCTTGCGCGTCTCGTCGATCGCGTTCGCCGAGCGCGCAAAACGTACATGTTTGCTGAGAAGGCGATCGAAATTCTTGCCCGTCCACTCGGCGGTATGAGAGCGCGGCGGATCGCCCTTGTTCGGGAAGTCGTAGATGGTCTTGAGATTGACCGTCCGCTGCCGTTTCCAGAACCAGATGACGGCAATCAGCATCGCCAGATGCGTGACCAGCCACGCCGGCACGATGAAGCCCCATAGCAGGCCGGCCTCCGAGACGATGGCCGTCAGCGCACCGATGATCGCGGCCGGCACGAGCGAAGCGAAGAAGGCGAGGGCAGCGACGCCGAGAGTCAAGCCGGCCTGGATCATCCGGCGTCGCGGACCGCTGGCGCCGAGGGCAGCGACCGTATCGAACACGCCGACGAAATATGCCGCGGCGTTGGCATCCAAGCCGTCGCCGGAGCCGTACTTGGTCTGAAATCGCCGCGCCAGTTCGAGCCTCTCCGCCTCGAACTGCTCACGCGGGTGGCCCGCGCCGTGTTCCAGCACGGTATCCACGGCTTCCCAAGCGATGTCCTTCACGGCCTTGCGGTAGCGCATCAATGGGCCGGAGGGCGTCTTCTTGGGGACGCCGCAGAGCATCAGCAGGTTCGCCAGGCTTCGGACCGTGTAGGCGCCCCGGCTGAACCCGAAGAGGAATATCCGGTCACCGTCTTCGTAGTGGTTGATGATGAATTCGTAGCAGTCGGCAATGTTGCGCTTGATGCCGTCGCCCGCGATGGATCCGAGCATCTTCTGGACGAAGCGCACCGGAGCGGTGAGGGCGGTAGCGCCGATATCTGTCCCAAGGCCAGCGTCGTAGAAGACCACTTGCCTGGACGGATCGATGGCC
Organism: Bradyrhizobium sp. WBOS08; assembly: GCF_024585125.1. NCBI lineage: Bacteria > Pseudomonadati > Pseudomonadota > Alphaproteobacteria > Hyphomicrobiales > Nitrobacteraceae > Bradyrhizobium > Bradyrhizobium sp. WBOS08. The sequence goes on from NZ_CP028988.1 coordinate 6,028,501, forward strand.
GTGTCCGCGTGGTCACGGCTCACACGGTACATCTTGTAGATGTTGCTGATGCGCTGCTCCGGACGCGCGCCGCCGTCTTGGCCGGTTCCGTCGGAATAGACGACGATGTTCTTGCTCATCTTGAACCTGTTCATCCACTGCGGGGCCGGCCTCACGCCGGTGCCGCCCTAATTCCACGATCATGCCGCCTCTCGGCTAGAAAACCAAGAACACCGGGTGAACAAAGCCGGTTCCAGATGATTAAAACTTGAACAATTTCATATATATAGCGTGATAAAAATAATCTGGTAGCACATCTTGCGTGGCCAAATTGCCATCATATCTTCTTAAGTGCGCTCGTCCGATCTGCAATCGGTCAAGGAGCCGCGACCGACCTTTCGATCGTTGAATCAGGGGGATGGGAATGGCAGTTAAAGCATCACTTTTCAAAGTCGACAACGGCGACATGGTGCTGTTCGAGACCGAGTCCGGTCGCCGGATCCTGACCGACATCAACATCCGGGAGGCGGCCGACGACGAGGACGACGACACTCCCAACGTGGGGAAGCAGCTCCGGAACAAGCTCGATCGGGACGATAAGGGGAGGCTGTTCGTCGATGGCTTTCTGAACACCCATCCGGACGCCGACCACATCCGGGGCTTGGTCAAGCACTTCCATCTCGGCGACCCGTCGACCTGGGTGAAGGCCGACGACAAGATCATCATCCGTGAAATGTGGTCCTCGCCGATCGTGTTCCGCCGGGCGAAGGCGAAGGACGAGGATCACGTCCTTTGCGCCGACGCCGAGGCTTGGCGCGACGAGGCCCGCCGCCGCGCCAACAGGTTCAAGAAGGAACGGACCGCCGAGGACGGCAACCGCATCCTGATCCTGGGCGAGGACGTCGACGGCAAGACCGATGACCTGACGGAAATCCTGGTGAAGGTCGACGAGGTGTTCTCGAAGATCTGCGGCGTACAGGACACTTCCTTCGAGGCGCGGCTGCTGGCGCCGATGCCTGCCGACGACGAAGCGGAGGAGGAGGTTCTGACGAAGAACAACTCCAGCGTCATCATGCGTCTGGACCTGAAGGTGTCCAAGGTCACCCGCGGGCGCTTCCTTCTCGGCGGCGACGCCGAGGTCGCGATCTGGGACCGCATCTGGGAGCGCAACAAGAAGTGGCCCGAGCGTCTGCAGTACGACGTTCTGATCGCTCCGCACCACTGTTCGTGGCACAGCCTTTCCTACGATAGCTGGTCCGAAAAGGGCGAGAAAGCCAAGGTGTCCGAGCCCGCCCGGAGCGCCCTCGGGCAGCCGCTGGATGGCGCGCTGATCGTGGCCAGCAGCAAGACCATCAAGGACGACAAGAACGATCCGCCGTGCATCCGTGCGAAGCGCGAATACATCGATATCCTCGATCCCGTGAAGGGAGAATTCAAGTGCGTCGCCGACAGTCCGGGCGACGATCCGCTGGCGATCGAGGTCACTTCGGCCGGACCGCGCATCAAGCGCGCTGCGGTCGCCGTCAGCGTCGCCGCCGGCACCGGTATCGGAAGCCAGCCGCTCGCCCACGGATGAGCCGATGGCGGCGATCTCCGCGGCAGACGACATTCCCATACCCGTCCGACGGGCGCTGCGCCTCATCGAGGCTCACCCGTCCGTCGAACGGGTGACCGCCGAACGGATCGAAGGAAGCGACGCCGTCCGGGCCATGGTGGAGATCCGGACCGAACTCCCGAACGCGTGGAGGGCCGCGGGCGAGAGCCCGTCGGGCGTCCGCGCGGTCGAGCCCGTAACGTTCATCTTCACGGCAGGATATCCCCTGGGGGCGCCGCTTATCCGCCTCCGCGCGGACTTCAATCGCAGTCATCCGCACATTCAGCCCTCGAGGAATGGCGGTCCACCTGAACCGTGTCTCGTCGCCGGTTCGCCGCGTGAGGTTCTGCGCGTTCGCGGAATAGGTGGCCTTTTCGAGCAACTGGTCGACTGGCTGGACAAGGCTGCGATGGCGCAGCTGATCGATCCGGAGCACGGCTGGGAGCCGGTGCGGCGTGACGGGATCGACGACGTGATCGTCGCGGATCCGACCTGGTTGACGGATCTGCCCACCAGAGAGGGCGGCTGCTCGGTCTTCCCGGCGTGGTACTACGCTTACCGCGAAGCAACTTTGTCTACCTACCGGATCGGCATCCCGCGCGCCGCTCCGGTACCGCTGGGGCCGCGGTTCGCCGGCGAATGGCGATATGCGCCTGTCGGCGATGACGGGCAAACCGGCAACGCTCACGCACTGATCGCGTGGTCCGGTAAACTCCCGACCGGTCGGCCGTTCGTGGCGGATCGCTACCTTCCGGAAACGGTCACGACGATTGACGAGCTCTTGAAGCGGGCGGCCGAACTAGGCTGCCGCGAATTCCTGGAGCCGAAGCTCGGAATCCTGCAGGAGCGGGTTTCGCAATCGAAATTGAAGGAGAAGCAGCCGATAGCCGTCATTCTGTTGGCGCGCCGCCCGTTCGAGGTGATTGGCACGACTTCGCCGATCGAGATATGCCCCTACGTCGTGGAATTGCGCGGCGGCGAGGCGCTCTCGTCAGGCAGCGGCAAGCTGGTCAGGACCGCCACGCACCGAGATGAGGTATCCCCCGAATTGCTGCGACGCGCTGCGGGCGACGACGGGCAGGCGCTGCGTCCGTGGACGCTCCTCGGCTGCGGAAGCATCGGCTCCAAACTCGCAGTTCATCTCGCCAGGTCCGGACGGGGACCCGCGGCCCTCATCGACGACGGCATCCTGCAACCTCACAATTTCGCGCGCTACGCCACGCTTCCCTCCGACACGAAAGTCGAAAGCTTCTGGTCCATTCCAAAGGCGCACTACCTGGCCGAGGCGCTCGCGACCCTCAAGCAGCCGACGGTGCCGCACGTCGTGGACGTCGTCGCGCGCGCATTCGACTACCAATCGATCACCCCTTTGGTCGCCCGAGACAGCTTTGCCGTAGTCAATACGACCGGCTCCGCAAGCGTGCGCGAGGCGCTGGTCTTGCCTGGAGTCACGGTCGACCGGCCCCGGGTGGTCGAGGCATGCATGCTGGGCATCGGAAGCGTCGGCCTGATGTCGGTGGAGGGGCCGGCGGCCAACCCGTCGGCGACCGATCTGATCTGCGAGGCCTATCGCCTGATCCATTCGGATCCCACCCTCAGGAACGAGGTCTTCAACACGAAGGCCGAAGCGATCGCGATCGGTCAGGGCTGCGCGGCCATCACGATGCCGCTGTCGGACGGCCGCTTGTCCTCGTTCGCGGCGCCGATGTCCGAGCATATTCGCCGGCTCCAACGCGACGGTCTTCCCGAGACCGGCGAGTTGCTGGTCGGCAGTTTGGCGGCCGATGGGCTGAACCAGATATGGCATCGCAAGGATATCCGGCCGCGCATCGTCGTAGGCAACGGCACGGACAGCGTCGTGCGCCTTAGTCCGGAGGTCGACGACATGATCCGGCGAGAGGTCGCTGCGCGCCGTGGCTCGGAGACGGGCGGCATCATCGTCGGCCGATATTCGGACGTCGCCAACGTCTTCCACGTCGTAGGCACCATGCCCGCGCCGCCCGACAGCAAATTCTCGCGCGACGAGTTCGTGCTGGGCACCGAGGGACTGAGGCCCATGCTGGAAGATCTGATCGAAGGATCTGGCGGCGCACTCTACGCGCTCGGGACCTGGCACAATCATCTTGTCCCAAGCGGCCCGTCCAGGAAGGACGTGAAGACCGCCGCTCTGCTTTCGATCCGCCAGTATTTTCCGCTGCTGATGCTGATCCATACGCCGGCTGGATACGTCCATTTCACCGCTGAAGCCTTGTCCGGTGCCGCCAGCTCGCACAGCGCCGTAGTCAAGGTGGCAAGATGATGGATCCGAGATCTCCAGACCTGTCGCCGGCCAGGAGCCACGACTGTACAGGGGCGATCCGATGATCGACATTTCGAAGCTCTTCGATCCCTATTCACGACAGGCTCGCCTGTTTCCAGGCTTGCTCACGCTGTTTCCGATCATCCTCACTGCGATTGCGTGGTTTCCTCGGCTGGTCACCTCGAGCTGGGGCGCCACGCTGGTGACCATCGCGACCTCCTGCGGGCTCCTGTATGGCTTGAGCGTCTTGAGCAGATCGCGCGGCAAGAAGGTGGAGAAGCGTCTCCTGGCTGAATGGGGAGGTTGGCCATCGACGATCTGGCTGCGCCATCGGGAAGAACATCTTCCGCCGCCGGTATTGGCCCGATACCACGCGTTCTTCGCAAAGAACGTGCCGTTGTTCGTTACGCCAAGCCCTGAGCAGGAGAGGGCGGATCCGAAAGCCGCGGACGCCATGTACGCATCGGGGGTGAAGTGGCTTCAGGAACGTTGCCGTGGGAAAGCCTATCCGCTCGTCGAGAAGGAGAATGCCGAATATGGCTTTCGCCGGAACCTGCGCGGATTGAAACCGATAGGGGTCGCTGCCTGCTTGGCGGCTCTTCTAATTTCGGTTCTCACGGTCGTCTGGCGCTACGACAACATCATCCCGGCCGTGTCCAGTTTCTCCATGCCGGCACTTCTCGCGGCGTTGGCCGCCATCAAGCCCGCAGCGATCGGAGCGATCTGCGTCGATCTGGTCGCATTGACCGCCTGGTTTACCGTCGTGCGCGACGATTGGGTTCGGGACGCCGGCGATCAGTTCGCGCGGGCCCTACTGGCGTGCTGCGACACGCTTGAAGTGCCGGCTGCTCGGCCCGTGGCGGCCTCATCCGCAAAACGTATGCGGCGGGCATCGACCGCGACCGGCGAAACCAGGTCCCGGCGTGCTCGCTCGGAAGGTGAGGAATCATGATCTCCGACGCGAGGAGATGCATCTCCTCGCGTCGATCCACGCTCAATGATCAACTATCCGAGGTGGACTCATGCGCTTGCGGAATTTGGAGAAGTACAAGACGGGTGGTTCTGGCAACAACTTGACGCTTGGCATTCCGCTGCCGAAGACGCCGGATGGCCGGGTGTACCGGTATTCACCCAACGAAGACGCACATCCGCGCCTCTTTCTTTTGGGCGACCGAGTATCGGATTTCACTCTACCCGAGACGTTGACGTCTCGCATGACGCACGCGCCCGGTACGCCAGGCACAGTCTGTCCGTATAGCGGCGTTCTGGACGACGACGAGAACTTTACGCATCCAGACGACCTCGCGGCTGCCAAGGAAATCGTCGCTCATGCCTTTCACGCCGACGCCGCGGCGGCAATCCACGGCATGTTCGATGACCTCGCCCGGAAGAACGCTGGCAACAAATTTTTCAAGATAACGACTGGCGCACGGCCGTCGCCCAAACCCGCACCGCGGTTCGCTCGAAACGATCTTCTCCGCGAATTGGTATGCGACGAGTGCGGCCGGGACTACGGCGTCTACGCCATTTCCTTGTTCTGTCCGGATTGCGGAGCGCCGAACATTCACTTGCACTTTGCGCGGGAAATCGCGCTCGTCCGGGAGCAGGTCGAACTCGCGGGCCAACTCGGCTCGGAAAGGCATGAACTCGCATACAGGATGATGGGCAATGCGCATGAGGACGTATTGACGGCCTTCGAAGCGACCTTAAAGACGGTATACCTGTACAAGGCGACCACTCGGCCGCCCGACGTCGCGGCGACGAAGCCGGTCGCCAACGACTTTCAGAACATCGAGCGCGGCCGCAAGCGCTTCGCCGAGTTCGACTTCGATCCGTTCGGGACTCTGACGGCCGACGCTCTCGCCGTCCTGACGCTGAACATCCAGAAGCGGCATGTCATCGGACACAATCTCGGCGTGGCCGACGCGAAGTTCGCCGAACATGCCGCGGAGGCCCGACTGGGCGAAACGGTGCCCCTGGTCGGCGACGACATCCTGCAGTTCGCCGCGATTGGTCAGTTGGTGATCGACGGTCTCGACGGATGGCTCGCTGCAGGCGAAGCTCCGCCGCCGACTAAGGACAGGCTGAGCATTCCGCTGATCGCGCCGCCAGCAAAGAAGAAGTCCGAGTTGAAGATCGACGAACTCGGGCCATTGGCGATCCGGATAGGATTGTGGGTATCGGAACAATCCCAAAAGGGCTTCGACTGCTTCATTCCCGAGCAAGACCTCATCGAGGCGTTTCCGGAATCCAACATCGACGATTTGGCGCTTGCCGTCGCCGAGCTCGAAAGCGATGGCTACCTGAAAACGAGCTCGATGATTTCCACGCGGCTTCCGCGGATGTTCACCACCGCGGAGCTTTTTATCACGTTCGATCCCCATACCGGGCAAAGCACCCCCGAAACGGACGTGGTTGCGCTCGTCGATCTTGCTCTCGGCAAATCTGGGACCGGGACTGTCGATGCGGAAGAATTGCATGCGGCCTCCGGCTGGCCGCTTCGACGCTTCAATCCACCTTTCGCCTACCTGGTGTCGCAGATCGACGATCGACGGGTCCTTCATGGAGGCACGGAAGACTATCCATCACGCGGCTTTCTGATGACCGATGGCGATCGGGTTGCGCTTCAGCGCTTCGCGGCCCGGCTGCGCAGGTAATAATTGTCCTGATGCTCAGATACTGGCCGGAGGCACGCTGCCTGCACCACCCTCGTCCTTGATTTTCAACGCCAGTGAGGTCCTTCGCGAACGCCCTCGGCCGGAAGGATCAGCATTGTTTCTCCGAGGGGATGAGGACCGGTCGGCGCGATGCCCACCCACTGGAGGGTCTCGTCGAACGCCCACGCCTGGTCAGGCGGGCTTTCGGGTACGAAGTAATGGCAATACACGTAGAGGTTTTCCCCGTGGATCGAAAGCCTGCGCTCGCTCGATGATCTTCCGATGTCGGGCGCGCTCTACATCGTCTCCTTCGACGGCCTCGAAGCCGATGTGAACGATACCGGGGCGACCCGCAGGAAGTTGGTCGCTGGCTTCCGATAGCTTCGTCGTGATGTCGCGGGCCTTCGCATCGATGGCTTCGGGAGAGGCCGATTCCCAACGGAGCAGCACGGCAAGATCGCACTCGCGCACATATCTCGGGTTTTCCGCGAGCTTTAAGCGGCTCAACTGAATGTAATTGGCGTGCCTCACGTAGCGGCCCGAGAGCAGCTCCAGCATACGCGAGCTCGACGCGAGCACATGGTGATCGTCGAGAACCTCGCGCAACGGATCGAGATCGAGCTCGCCCATCGCGCCATACGATATATCGTCGCTCCAAAGCAGCGAAGGCATGTCGGACCGGAGCCACTCGAGCGACTTCTCGGTCAGATAGGCGGGTGGCACCCGATCGATGGGGATGCGGAAATGGACATCGCAAAATGCGCTCTGCTCATTCTGGGAAAACCCTGTCGCGCTGGGGCGCCATAACTCGCGCATCGCGGCTCGTTCCCGTTCGCCGTATTGGCTCGTTTCCAAGCGCTTGCACTCGACCGCGAAGGACCGCGAGCCGATTTCAACATCCATATCGTATGTCCGGCTCAGCCCGCGGCGCTCGGGTACGAATTTTACCCGCGCGCCCGACGAGCGATAGGCGGATGCGACGAGCAGTTCGAAGAGCCCGCCATTTGGTTGACGCCGTTCACTGCTAACCAGGCGACGTGCCCGTTCTTCGACGCCGTCGACCGAAAGAAGCAGATCGAGACCGCGCCCGATCGCCTTGAACACCGGCACTACCCGCGATCCGAACGTCGGCTCGAAATTCCAGACATGATCGATGAAGGCCTCGGCCAGGAAGAGATACCAGCCGAATGCGTCGGACTCGTCGAAATATCTGCCGGGGTCGGTCTCGTCGACACGACCCAGCGACGCCGCGTATAAGCGATTGGCCGCAGCATTACGCCGCTTCTTCCACTCGTCCTGGCCAATAAAGTCGCGAAAGTAGGTCACAGCCCGCCGGACATCCGGCTCATCCGGCCAGTCATCGCTCCGTTTGTCTGGAGGTCGAAAGAGTGTTGCCGGAAATTCCTTTGGGGCGAAGGCGTCTCGACGCTTGCTTTTCATGAGTTAAAGGACGCGCAGTTGCTCGGGTTTCTGATCGATAACCAAGGGCGCCCCGCGCTCTTTTCACGCCGAAAGAGAGCGGGCAGGCCGATCACACCCAAGTATGCCTCCGTTGCCAACGAGGCAACGCAGGTTCAAAGAAGTTGCGAGTTCCGATCGCCAAGCAACTCGAGCAGCACTCAGTCGCAATGTGACCGTCGGGGGGATGAACGATCCCCGCAAGTCACCTGTCTTGGCCGGGGAAGACGTCGATACCATCTCAGTCATAGGCTTCCACCCGCGTGGCAAACTCCAGCGTGCGTGCGGGACTGAAGCCCGCCCGATTCGGAACGCCGTGATTGAAAAGAAGTATGCCCTTCTTCGTGTCCTGGGGTTCGACGCCACGACGCAGGAGAGCGTTCACCACGACTTGTCGCGGATGAGTTTCATCCTCGGGCCCGGCGGAGATGACGCAACCAATCGACCTTCTGGATCCGAACCCCGAGACATTTCCGACGATCCGATTGAGCAATGCAGGGGAGATGTTGTTGCGGCTGCCGTGATGCGGGACCTGGAATATGTTCAGAGCGGTGCCGAACTGAAGACCGATGGCAATCCCGTACGACACGGCAGCGCCAAGAGCTCTCAAGCCGGCGTCCGCCGTCAGGAAGATGTTTCGACCGTCGATCTGACCGTACAAGACCACGCTGGATTCGTTTTCCGCCGCCGTGATGCCGCCTTCACGGAGCGTCTCGGTGAACAGGTCCTCCGCGATGATGCGCCGGATCTCCGTCGCCACGCGTCGCCCGATCCCTGTGAGCCAATGCCCCAAGAGGACGAGGAGTTGCTGCGCGGGCTTTGGGGTGTCGCGGAATTGGGGGAGGAGGCCCTCGTACATGGCCTGAGTCGGCGAAAGCACCGTGAAGGGCCCGATCTTCGCGCCTTGAAACGGAGGGTGAAGCGAAGTGCCCCGCTTCAGGGCCAAGTCTCGGATTTCGCTGACGATCGGGTAGGCGCGCCGCAAGTCCGCGGTGAGGCCCTCCAGCGTCCATCGAGGATCGTGGAAGTATTCCATCATGTTTTTCGCGTGGTATTCGGGAACGTGCATCCAGAGGTTCTGCACATTAAGTTGCAAGATGACTGCGCGAAGACCGCTGATGTGATCGTTGTCCGGATGCGTGCTGACGACGTGCTCAACCGTGTTCGTGCCGTACACCGACCGCACGTGCTCGACGATTGCTTCGCCGGTTTCCTGGAATCCAGCGTCGATGACGATCACGCGCCACTCCGCGCCCGTCCAGTAGCGCATTGTTATCGCGTCGCCGCTGTTGGCTCCCGACCCGACAGGATGAAAATCTATTTCATAGGCCATTAGGGTGGTGTCCAGAAATCAATGTTGGCTATGAAGGGAGAAATGTCGCCGCCCTAAGCGGCACCGGATCCACGCTTGTTCAGCAGCCGGTCGATTTCCTGGAGACGTTTCTCCGTCAACCCGGCTTCTTTTGCATATTCGGGCCAGCGATCTATGGCACTCTGAACTTGTTCGAAGAACTGCTCGGCTTCCGCCTGCGGAATCGACGCATTTTGCGCAACCTTTAGAATGTGCTTTTTGGTCGGGTTCTTCCCTTCACCGTCCACAGCTAGATTGTGCTCGCCCCCGGGGCCCTCCGAGAGCGTGAGGTCGTACGCCGGCGTCGGATGCCAAACTCCATCCTTTGCGAGCATGAAAGCGTGATTTTTAGCGTGATCGTCCCGGTTGTGTGCGAGGACGTTGAAGATCATCCGGACGAACATCTGGCGCACGTGACGCTCGTCGCGCGTCAGAAGCCGCGTGACTTTCAGCAGCGTATCGTAGTCGATGGATGGAGCCCGATGGTCGGCCTCCAACAGCCCACTCACCGTCTGTACATGCGCGCTCCCACCCTCGGTTCTGTCGAACCTTTGGACGGCGAAATAGCTGCCCTTCTTGGTTTTGATGAGCTTAGTGGCGGGCATATCGACGCCGGCTGCCTTCGCCATAAGAGAGTAGGCGTACTCTTCTTTTCCTATTTCGGAGTGATCGACGTTCGATTTGAACTTTACCAGCCAAGCTTCGAAGCCTTCCGGAAGATCGGTGCCGGTATCGGCTACGATCTTACCGGTCTTGCCATTCAAGCCGATCATAATCTTGGGGCGGACGCCGGCGGAGCCACCTTGGATTTCGAGCAGACGATCCACGTCGACTTCGTCGACCTCGCCTTGGACCGCCTCAGCTTGCGCAGCAAGCCAATCGAGGTCGACGGCGTCGCCGGCGGCTTTGCTGAGGGAATTATCGGGAATGTAGCGCAACGCTCCCATGCCGGTCTGGCCGACGTATGCCAGGCGGTCGAGAGGCGTGAGGAGCCTGAAGTCGTATCCGAGGTTCTGCAGATGACGGTCAAGGAGCAGGCGGCCCCAACCGTCGGGGAGGCTATCGTTGAACATGCCGTGCAGCCCGGCGAACGGCGAATTCGGCGCCGGCTTTGCTCCCTCGCCGACAGGAAGCTTGAATGGAGATACGTTGAGGCGCCTCGCGGCGAAATCGGGGTGGTACTCGAAATACGCCCGGCGTTCCTCTTTGCTCCATGCCAATGTTCCTACCTCGATCTTTTCGCCGTAGAAATCGAGCGACACCCCCAGCTTTTGGATGCCTTGGGGCGGTTTTCCGTCTGGGACCTTCGGCTTCTTCACTTTCTGCGTCCCCGAATTCTGACAGGCTTGGAAATCACGTCCTCGATCGACCTGTGCGGCTTCGGAGGAAACAGCCCCTCGAATTCCTTTTCGGCGCCGAGAGCGAACGCGATGGCTATGAGGAACTCTAAGGAAGATTTGCCTGTGCGCTCGAATTGCTTCAGCGTGCCCAAGCTGACCTGAGCGCGGGCGGCAAGCCCCGACTGGGTTAGGTTGGCCTCTAATCGCCGCTGCTTTGCGCGGTTCGCTATATCGGAGGCAACGTCTTGGGGTGAGCTTAAATTAAGGGATATATCCATAGCCACTGTCTACCTTATTGTCAATAATAGATATTATAATATCTCTTATAAGTCAAGATTAGGATTGCGCCGTGCCTTTGGCCCTCGGCTAACCGCAGAACCGTTCGCGTCGGCCCTTTACCCAGCAGCGCATGAGAAGCGGGCAGCATGCGCCATGATCAACGCTGGTGGCGCTGACCACATTTTACCCGTCCGGCCGAACGAGAGCGCAAACTTTGGTTTAGAAAGCCCAACGGTAACCGGGAATTCACAACTCTCCGGCGCAAGCCTTGCCGATCGCGTTGACCTCCGCCGTGAGTCGACCGATGATTCTGCAAAGACGCGCAGATCGGATAAGTAGCGTGAAGGCTGTTGCAATAGACCCGTTCGAGCGGCGGATTGTCGTCGAGGAGGTAGACCCCACACCCGCTGAGCTCAGGCGATTGTGCGGGTCTCCCAGGCGCGTTCTCGCGACCCTTCCCAATGGGGATGTAATCCTGGCCGCGGAAGGAGAGGGCGCCGATGCCGGGTTTTCGTTAGGAGGGTCGAAGGCTATTCGCAGCTCTGCGATCGTCCTTGGACGGCGGAATTCCTTCGGAGACCGTACGGCAGCGCGGTCGAGTCTCGAAATGCTTGAAGGCCTGATCCGCTGGGTCAGCCCAATCTCGGTTCCGGAACCTGCGCAATCGGGAGAGACCGTCTCGGTGATCGTTGTGGATCCCGAAATTGGATTGATTGATCGCGCCGAGATGGGACGGACTGCCGCCGGGATTGATCACGTTCTGGGAGGAGTACCAGTGGCGTTGCTGAATGCTCCGGGCGGCGACATCGTCTACGGGAAGGCCCAAGAGGACGGCTGGCGCTGGAAAAAGGACGGTTGCGTGTTTGGTGGCCGCTGCGTGATTGTCGGGAGCGACGCGACGAACACGCCCGCCGAGCCCGTCGCAAGCGTTAGGGTACTTCGACGGGACGTGCGCTTCGGTCCGCCAGGCAAGACACTCTGGCTCGGATACGACAAGCATCCGATGAGGATGACCGCTCGTCCGAGCGCTTGCCCCTAGGCCGATCCTATCAAGCGCCGCAGCCCGTACAGGCTCAGGGTGCGCCAGCAACAGACCAAACCCGGCCCCGATGACCGGCCGGTAGATCCCGTCAACAAGCGCAGCGTGGCTCGGCCTATCGCAGTGTAAGTTACCCTGCGATAGGCCGAGCTATCGCTCAGTGCCAAAATTGAATCTCGAAGCGCCAACACCGCCAGTGACAGAATTGAGTCTTCCAGAACCAAGGGCCGATCGAGCCGCGACAAGCGTGAAGACGCCCCCGGCCAGAAAGACCAATGGCATCAGTAGGCGAGTGACAAAATCAACCAGAGGCCCCAGTGACAGATTCAAACGCGAACGACACAGGAACTGCCGCGTGTGGTCACAGCCCAACCCATAATTCGCATAAGCTATATTATGGAATATATTTATCTACAATTGGATCAGCTATTTAGACGGCATTCCTGCCATAGCGGCTTCGCTTCAGCTGGTTTTCGGTCTGGGCCTCGAAGCCCGATCCCGGTCCTCAGCCGCTACTGTGCATGGGGTTGTTTTGCAGATTTTGCATCGGCTCAATCTCTGCGAAAGCCGATATTGCCGTGACCTTGGCCGGCTGCAATAAGCAGGACCTCGCGAGATCGCAGATGACCTTCTGACCTTCCGTCCGTATAGGTTTGCATCTCAGAACAACAACAAACCTTCCGAGGAAGCAAACTCATGAGCTTTTCCCGACGCACGCTTCTCAAGGCCTCCGCCGCGACCGCGGTCCTGGGCGGCATCGGTGCGCCCCATGTGGCCCGCGCCCAGAGCGCCGAGTTCACCTACAAATACGCCAATAACCTGCCCGACACCCATCCGCTGAACGTCCGCGCCAAGGAGATGGCGGCGGCGATCAAGAGCGAGACCAACGGCAAGTTCGACCTCCAGATCTTCCCGAACAACCAGCTTGGCTCGGATACCGACATGCTGAGCCAGATCCGCTCCGGCGGCGTCGAGTTCTTCACGCTGTCGGGCCTGATTCTGTCGACCCTGGTGCCGGCCGCGTCGATCAACGGTATCGGCTTCGCTTTCCCGGACTACGACACGGTCTGGAAAGCCATGGACGGCGACCTCGGCGGCTTCGTCCGCGGCGAGATCAAGAAGGCCGGCCTCGAGGTCATGGACAAGATCTGGGACAACGGCTTCCGCCAGACCACGTCGTCGAGCAAGCCGATCACCGGCCCTGACGACCTCAAGGGCTTCAAGATCCGCGTGCCGGTCTCGCCGCTGTGGACCTCGATGTTCAAGGCGTTCGACGCCGCGCCCGCCTCGATCAATTTCAGCGAGGTCTATTCGGCACTGCAGACCAAGATCGTCGAAGGCCAGGAGAACCCGCTGGCGATCATCTCGACCGCCAAGCTCTACGAGGTCCAGAAGTACTGCTCGCTGACCAACCACATGTGGGACGGCTTCTGGTTCCTGGCCAACCGAAGGGCCTGGGAAAAGCTGCCGCAGGACGTCCGCGCCATCGTCGCCAAGCACATCAACGCCGCCGCGGTCAACGAGCGCGCCGATACCGCCAAGCTCAATGCCAACCTGCAACAGGAGCTCGCGGCCAAGGGCCTGACCTTCAATCAGCCTGCGGTGGCACCGTTCCGCGACAAGCTGCGCACCGCCGGCTTCTATGCCGAGTGGAAGGGCAAGTATGGTGATCAGGCCTGGGATCTGCTGGAAAAGGCCGTCGGCAAGCTGTCGTAACGCGTTGGGGCCGTCATGGCTCATGCCGAGATCGAGATGATCGCAGTGGCGGGCGAGGCGGCGTTTCAGCCCCCTCGCCGACCATCGTTGCTGGCTTCGCTCGAGCGCCTGCTCGGTCTCGCCGTCGAGATCCCGGCGGCGATCCTGGTCGTCGCCGAGATCGTGATCCTGTTTGCCGGGGTGGTCGCGCGCTACGGCCTGCACCGGCCGCTGATCTGGTCGGACGAACTCGCCTCGATCCTGTTCCTGTGGCTCGCCATGCTGGGTGCGGCGGTTGCGTTCCGCCGCTCCGAGCACATGCGCATGACCGCGGTCGTCGCCAGCGCGCGGCCGGCCATGCGGGCCTATCTCGATCTGGTCGCGACCGCGGCGGCCCTGGCGTTCCTGATCCTGATCGTCTGGCCCGCCTGCGACTACGCCTATGAAGAAAGCTACATCACGACGCCGGCGCTGCAGATCTCCAATATTTGGCGCGCCGCCGCGCTGCCGGCCGGCATCGGCCTGATGGCGGCCTTCGCCCTGCTGCGGCTGCTGCGCGCAGCCGACTACCGGATGGTCGCGGCCGCGATGCTGTCGGTTGCCGTCCTGGCCGGGCTGTTCTGGCTGGCGGAGCCGCTGCTGCGCTCGCTCGGCAATCTCAACCTCGTCATTTTCTTCGTCGGCGTCGCCGGCTTCTGCGTCTTTGCCGGCGTTCCCATTGCGTTCGGCTTTGGCCTGGCGATCTTCGGCTATCTGGCGCTGGCGACGCGGACCCCGGTGATGGTCCTGGTCGGGCGGATGGACGAGGGCATGAGCCACCTCATCCTGCTCTCGGTGCCGCTGTTCGTGTTCCTGGGCGTCCTGATCGAGATGACCGGCATGGCGCGGGCCATGGTGGCTTTCCTGGCCAGCCTGCTCGGCCATGTCAGGGGCGGCCTGCACTATGTGCTGGTCGGCGCCATGTACCTGGTCTCGGGCATCTCAGGCGCCAAGGCTGCCGACATGGCGGCCGTCGCGCCCGTACTGTTTCCCGAGATGAAAGAGCGCGGCGCCAAGCCCGGCGATCTCGTCGCGCTGCTGGCGGCGACCGGCGCCCAGACCGAGACCATCCCGCCGAGCCTGGTGCTGATCACGATCGGCTCGGTCACCGGCGTGTCGATCGCGGCGCTGTTCACCGGCGGCCTCCTGCCCGGCGTCGTGCTCGCGATCACGCTCTGCATGCTGGTGTGGTGGCGCTACCGCCACGAGGACATGAGCCACGTCCGGCGCGCCACGGCATCCGAGATCGGCAGGACCTTCGTCGTCGCCCTGCCCGCGCTCGCATTGCCCTTCGTGATCCGGTACGCCGTGGTCGAGGGCATCGCGACCGCGACCGAGGTTTCCACCATCGGCATCGTCTATGGCGCGCTGGTCGGCCTGCTCGTCTACCGCCGCTTCGACTGGCGGCGGCTGTTCCCGATGCTGGTCGAGACCGCGGCGCTGTCGGGCGCGATCCTGCTGATCATCGGCACGGCGACCGGCATGGCCTGGGGCCTGACGCAATCCGGCTTCTCGCGCTCGCTGGCGGCCGCCATGACCGGATTGCCCGGGGGCGCTGCGACCTTCATCGCCGTCTCGATCCTGGCCTTCGTCATCCTGGGCAGCGTGCTGGAAGGCATTCCGGCGATCGTGCTGTTCGGGCCGCTGCTGTTTCCGATCGCCCGGGCCGTCGGCGTGCACGAGGTGCACTACGCCATGGTGATCATTCTCGCCATGGGCATCGGACTATTCGCCCCGCCCTTCGGCGTCGGCTATTATGCCGCCTGCGCCATCGGACGTGTCGATCCGGCCGAAGGTATCCGGCCGATCTGGGGCTATCTGCTGGCGCTGCTGGCGGGATTGATCATCGTCGCGATCTTCCCCTGGATCTCGATCGGATTCCTTTGAGGCGCAGTTTAAGGAGGGTGTCGATGAGCGAGCGGCAGAACCAGTACAATGTCGATCTCGACAAGACGCCCGCCAATTACGTGCCGCTAAGCCCGCTGAGCTTCCTCGCGCGCAGCGCCGCCGTTTATCCCGATCATGTCAGTACGGTCTATGAGGGCCGCAGCTTCACGTGGGCTGAGACCCATGAGCGCTGCCGGCGCTTTGCGTCCTGGCTCGCGCGCAAGGGGATCGGCGTCGGCGACACCGTCGCTGCGATGCTGCCGAACATCCCGGCGATGAACGAGGCGCATTTCGCCGTGCCCATGACCGGCGCCGTGCTCAACGCGCTGAACATCCGTCTCGACGCGCCGTCGATCGCGTTTCAGCTCGACCATGGCGGCGCGAAGATCATCCTGGTCGACCCCGAATTCTCGGGCGTCATCACCGACGCGCTGGCGCAGATGACGGGCCCCAAGCCGCTCGTGGTCGACGTCGACGACGCATCGTTCAAAGGCGGCAGCCGCATCGGCGAGATCGAGTATGAGGCGGCCGTCGCCGAGGGCGATCCGAACTTCGCGGCGATCACGCCAAGCGACGAATGGGACGCGATTGCGCTGAGCTACA
The DNA here is from genome assembly GCF_024585125.1 of Bradyrhizobium sp. WBOS08. Lineage (NCBI taxonomy): Bacteria > Pseudomonadati > Pseudomonadota > Alphaproteobacteria > Hyphomicrobiales > Nitrobacteraceae > Bradyrhizobium > Bradyrhizobium sp. WBOS08. Next base: position 6,044,721 of record NZ_CP028988.1, read on the forward strand.
CCTCGGGCACGACGGGCAATCCCAAGGGCGTCGTCACCCATCATCGCGGTGCCTATCTGAACGCGGTCAGTAACATCCTCGCCGGTGGTCTCGGCCAGCATCCGGTCTATCTCTGGACGCTGCCGATGTTCCACTGCAACGGCTGGTGCTTCCCGTGGACCATCGCGGCGGCCGCCGGCATCAATGTCTGCCTGCGCAAGGTCGAGCCGACCAGGATCTTCGAGCTGATCAAGGCGCACGGCGTCACCCATATGTGCGGCGCGCCGATCGTCTACAACACGCTGATCAACGCCCCCGACGCGCCCAAAGGCAATGCGGCCCGCCGCGTCGTCGGCCTGATCGCCGGCGCCGCGCCGCCGGTCGCGGTGCTCGAAGGCGCCGAAAGCATCGGCATCAAGCTGACGCATGTCTACGGCCTGACCGAGGTCTACGGCCCCGCCTCCGTCTGCGCCGAGCAGCCCGGCTGGGACGAGCTTCCCGCGCCCGAGCGCGCGCGCATGAAGCGCCGGCAGGGCGTGCCCTACCCGCTCGAGGAACGCGTCACCGTCATCAATCCGCAGACCATGCAGGAGGTGCCGCGCGATGGCGAGACCATCGGCGAGGTCATGTTCCGCGGCAACATCGTGATGAAGGGCTATCTCAGGAACGAGAAGGCGACCAGGGAGGCGTTCGAGGGCGGCTGGTTTCACACCGGCGATCTCGGCGTGCTCGACGAGCACGGCTACGTCATCATCAAGGACCGCTCCAAGGACATCATCATCTCCGGCGGCGAGAACATCTCCTCCGTCGAGGTCGAGGACATCCTCTACAAGCACCCGGCCGTGCTGTTCGCCGCCGTAGTCGCAAAGCCAGATCCCAAGTGGGGCGAAGTGCCCTGCGCTTTCGTCGAGCTGAAGGACGGCGCCAGCGCCAGCGAAGCCGACATCATCGCCTTCTGCCGCTTGCACATGAGCGGCTTCAAGACGCCGAAGGCCGTCGTGTTCGGGCCGATCCCGAAGACGTCCACCGGCAAGATCCAGAAATTCCTGCTGCGCAACGAGGTCGGATCGGCGAAGGCGATCTCGGCCTGAGCCGATTGCAGAAGAGCTTCCGCCCGCGCGCCGGAAGGCGGCGGGCGGAAGGCCTCAACCTCACATCTTCTTGTAGGCGTCGACGATCGCCTGACCATCGGCGCCGGCTTTCTTGAGCCAGTCGGCCGTCAGTTGCTCGCCGATCTTCTGGAAGCCGGCCTTGAGCGCCGGGCTCGGCGGCTCGACATTCATGCCTTTTGCCTTCAGCTGGTCGAGGTACCAGGTGCTCTTGTCCTGCCAGGCCTTCCAGCCACGGGTTTCCGCCGTTGCCGCCGCCTTGAGGATGGCCTCCTGGGTCGGCTTGTCGAGCGCGTCGAACGCGGCCTTGTTGACGAAGGTGTAGTCCTTCGGAATCCAGGCTTGAACGTCGTAGAAGTATTTGAGCGACTCCCAGGCCTTCGCGTCGTAGCCCGTGCCGCCCGACGACATGAAGGAATTGACCACGCCGGTCGCCAGCGCCTGCGGCAGTTCAGCGGCCTGGATCGTGACGGACTGCGCGCCGACCAGCTCGCCGATGCGCGCGGTCCCGACGTTATAGGCACGCCATTTCAGGCCTTTCATGTCCTCGATGGTCGCGAGCGGCTTGTTGACATAGACGCCTTGCGGCGCCCACGGCACGACAAACAGCAGCTTGAGGCCCTGCGCATCGAGCTTATTGACGATCGCAGCCTTGGAGGCCTGATACAGCTTCATCGCGTCCTGGAAGCTGGTCGCGAGGAACGGCACGACGTCGACGCCGAACACGGGATCCTCGTTCTCGTGGATCGAGAGCAGCACCTCGCCCATCTGCGCCTGACCGGTCACCACCGCGCGCTTGATGTCGGGTGCCTTGAACAGCGAGGCGCCGGGATGGACGGTGATCTGCAGCTTGCCTGATGTTGCGGCCTCGACGTCCTTGGCGAAGGCGACGAGATTCTCGGAGTGCGGATTGTCGGCGGGATACGCCGCCGGCAGATTCCATTTGGTCTGGGCCAAAGCGGGCGTTGCCGCCAGAATTGCGCAGGCCATCAGGCCTGCACCGATGAAACGAGACTTCATTGAACTTCTCCTCCCGGTCAAATTGAAAGCGTGGCTTGGTCAGTCTGGAAAGGCGAGCTTGGGCAGGAACATCACGATCTGTGGATACTCCGTGATGATGAACACGGAGGCGAGCAGCAGCACGAAGAACGGAAACGCCGCCCGCGCGACGGTGAACGTGTCGCGCCCGCTCATGTTCTGGAGCACGAACAGATTGAAGCCGACCGGCGGGGTGATCTGCGCCATTTCGACATGGATGATGAGGTAGACGCCGAACCAGACCAGATCGAGGCCGGCCTGCCTGACCATGGGCAGCACGATGACGGCGGTCAGGACGATCATCGAGATGCCGTCGATCAGGCATCCCAGGATGATGTACATGATGCTGAGATAAAGCGCGAGCATTCCCGGCGTGAGCTGTTGCCCCTGCACCCAGGTGGCGAGCGCCGCCGGAATGCCCGTATAGGCCATCGCAGCCGTGGTGTAGGCCGCGCCCGCCAGGATCAGCATGATCATGCAGGTCAGGCGCGTGGCGCTCATGATGCTCTCGAGGAAGTTTTTCCGCGTGAGCGTGCCGCTCCACCAGGCCAGCAGCAATGCCCCGGTGACGCCCCAGGCGGCGCATTCGGTCGCGGTCGCAAAACCAAGCACGAGCGAAAGGAAGACCGCGAGGATCAGCAGCAGGCAGGGTGCGAGCTTCGCCGACTCGCGCAGCTTCTGCCGGAATGGCATCGGCGGATCGCGCGGCGGAACCTTCTTGGGATTGAGCAGCGACCAGATGACGATGTAGCCGGAATAGAGCACCATCACCAGCACGCCCGGCAGGAAGCCGCCGAGGAACACCTGCAGCACGGAGACATTGGCCGTGACCGCGTAGACCACCATCGGGATCGAGGGCGGGATCAGCAGACCGAGCGTCCCCGAGCCCGCGAGCGATCCGAGGCTCAGGCCTTTGTCGTAACCGCGCTTGTCGAGCTCGGGCAGCGCGATCTTGCCGATCGTCGCGCAGGTCGCGGCCGAAGAACCCGAGACCGCCGCGAAGATGCCGCAGCCGATCACGTTGACATGGGTCAGGCGCCCGGGCAGCCATTGCACCCAGGGCGACAATCCCCGGAACATCTCTTCCGACAATTTGGTGCGGAAGAGAATCTCTCCCATCCAGATGAACAGCGGCAGCGCGGCCAGGGTCCAGGATGAGCTGGCGCTCCAGGTGGTGGTCGCAAGCACCGCGCCGAGCGGCAGGCTCGTGGTCAACGCCATCGCCACGAAGCCGACGAGCCCGAGCGAGACCGCGATCCACACGCCGCTTCCCAGCAGCAGGATCATGACGCCGAGCAGGATGAAAGAGAGCTCGATCATGCCGAGATTGGCCATGGTCAACCTCCGCCGCCCTGCGAGATGCGTTCGACGAACTCTTCCGGCGTCTCGTCCGGCGAGCCCTTCTCGTAGCTTGGGCGGCCGCCGCCGACGACATTGACCATTTCGTCGATGAGCGCGATCGACAGGATCGCAAGACCGCCGGCAAAGCCGAGTTGGGGGATCCATAGCGGAAGCGCGACCACGCCCTGCGCCACGTCGTTGAAGCGCCAGGAATCGTAGGTCATCTGCACTGCATAGCGGGTGAAATAGAGAATGAAGACGGTGGCGATACCGAGCGCCACGATCTCCGCGACCTGCTTGGTCCGCCCGTGCAGGCGCTCCAGCAGCAGGCCGACGCGGATCATCTCTCCCCGCTTGAAGGTATGCGCAAGGCCGAGGAAAGCCATCGCGGCCATGCACCACGACGCGAAGTCATCGCCGGCGGGAACGTTGATCGCAAACTGGCGACCGACCGACATGAGCATCATGATGGCAAAGATTGCAACCAGGAAGACGCCGGCGGCGTAGCCTGCCCCGAGATAAAGAAGATCCAGTGCGCGGCGCACCGGTCCACCAGCCGTTTCGTCGTCCCCAGCCACCAATCCCATCCTCACACGAGGCGTTTCGGCCGGCCCGGCGATCGCATATCGCGCGCCGCCGATCCTGCCTCAATATCGCCCTTGGCCAACGCCCAGTCTTTCAGACGTTAGATCAACATGATGGAGCCGACTCAAGCAAGGACTATGCCTGCCGGCAGGCGAATTTCTACCGCAGGTTCAATGCGTCTCGAGCCGCAGCCCGTCAAAGGCGGGCACGACGCCCGCGGGCAGCGATTGCCGGATCACCTCGTAATCGACATCGGCGGTCATGTTGGTGATGACGGCGCGCTTTGGCTTGAACCGCTCTATCCAGGACAGCGCGTCATCGATGCTGAAATGGCTGACATGGTTGGTGTAGCGCAGGCCGTCGACGATCCAGAGGTCGAGATCTTCCAGCGTATCCCAGCTCTCGCGCGGGATGTCGTTGAGGTCGGGTGTGTAGGCTGCATTCCCGATGCGATAGCCCAGCGCGGGGATGTTGCCATGCTGAACCAGAAAGGCGGTCATCGTCACGGCGCCCCCCTTCCCAAGGATGGTCTGGCTTTCGCCGGCTTCGATCGAATGCCGCGTCAAGATCGGCGGATAGTCGCTGCCCTCCGGCGAAATGAAGCAATAGGGGAAGCGCGACAGGATGTCCTTGGCGGTCGACTGGTTGAAATAGGTCGGGATGCGGCGGCGCATGTGCATCACGACCGATCGCAGATCGTCCATGCCGTGGGTCTGGTCGGCGTGCTCATGCGTCAGGAACACCGCATCGATGTGATCGACGTTGGTCGAGAGCAATTGCTCGCGCAGGTCCGGCGACGTGTCGATCAGGATGCGCGTGGTGCCGTGCTCGGATTTCCGTTCGACCAGCAGCGAGCAGCGGCGGCGGCGGTTCTTGGGATTGTTGGGATCGCAGGCGCCCCAGCCCAGCGCCGGGCGCGGCACGCCGGCGGAGGAGCCGCAGCCCAGGATCGTCAGTGTCAGCGTCATGCGGCTCCCGGTTTCAAGGCTTCACCTTCGAGAACAGGCGGAAGAAATTCTCACTGGTCTGGCGCGCGATCTCGTCGAACGGCACCCCGCGCGTCTCGGCCAGCACTCTTGCGACCTCGACTACATAGGCCGGTTCGTTGCGTTTGCCGCGGAACTTGCCCGGCGCAAGATAGGGCGAGTCGGTTTCGACCAGGATACGATCGGACGGCAGTTCGGCCGCGAGCGCGCGCAGCGCTTCCGACTTCTTGAAAGTCAGGATGCCCGTGAAGCCGATATAGAGCCCCAGCGACACCGCTTTCAGCGCCAGCTCGCGCCCGCCGGTGTAGCAATGCAGCACGGCGCGAAACGATCCCTTGGCTGCCTCGTCTTCCAGGATGCGCGCGCAGTCCTCGTCGGCTTCGCGGGTGTGGATCACGAGTGGCAGGCCGGTGGCGCGGGCGGCGGCGATGTGGGCGCGAAAGCCCCGCGCCTGCGCCTCCGGCGAGCCGTTGTCGTAGAAATAGTCGAGCCCGGCTTCGCCGAGCGCGACGACCTTGGGATGCTCCGTCAACGCAACCAGCTCGTCCGATGCAATGCCGTCCTCCTCATCCGCGTTGTGCGGATGGGTGCCGACCGAGCAACAGACGTCGTCGTAGCGTTCGGCGATGGCAAGAAGCTGATTGAGCTTCCGAACCCGAGTCGAGATCGTGACCATGCGCCCGATCCCGGCCGCGCGCGCCCGCGATACGATGCCGTCGAGATCTTCCGCAAAGTCCGGAAAATCCAGATGGCAGTGGCTGTCGACCAGCATCGGCGAATGCCTCTAGGCCGCCGGCTCGATGTAGCGCGGGAACGCCGGCGTCGGAGCCGGCAGCGTCAAGCCCGGCGCGATCCGTTTGGCACCTCCGAGCATGGCGAAGCTGCGCTCTCCCTCCGGGATTCCGAGGCTGTCGAGCAGCTTGCCGGATGCGGCCGGCATCGCAGGCTGAGCCAGGATCGCGATCTGGCGCACGACCTCGGCGGTGACGTAGAGCACCGTCTTCTGCCTGCTAGGATCGGTCTTGGCGAGCGCCCACGGCGCCTCGCCGGCGAAATAGCGGTTGGCCTCCGCGACCACGGCCCAGACGGCGTTGAGCCATTGATGGATCTGCTGCGTCGCCATGGCTTCGCGGGACGCGGCCACCATGCCGTCGGCCATCGCCAGGATCGCCTTGTCGTTGTCGCTGAACTCGCCGGGCTCCGGCAGCACGCCGCCAAGTTGCTTGGCGATCATCGACAACGAGCGCTGCGCCAAATTGCCGAGATCATTGGCGAGATCGGCGTTGATGCGCGCGACGATGGCTTCGTGATTGTAGTTGCCGTCCTGACCGAACGGCACCTCGCGCAGGAAGAAATAGCGCATCTGGTCGACGCCGTACTGGTCGGCGAGGTTGAAGGGATCGACGACGTTGCCGACCGACTTCGACATCTTCTCGCCCCTGTTGAACAGAAAGCCGTGGGCATAGACCCGCTTCGGCAGCGGGATTCCGGCCGACAGCAGGAACGCCGGCCAGTACACCGCGTGGAAACGGATGATGTCCTTGCCGATGATGTGAACGTCGGCCGGCCAGTAGCGCCAGTTCTTGTCGCCTTCGTCGGGAAAGCCGACGCCGGTGATGTAGTTGGTCAGCGCGTCGACCCAGACATACATCACGTGCTCTTCGTCGCCGGGCACCTTCACGCCCCAGTCGAACGTCGTTCGCGAGATCGAGAGATCGCGCAGGCCGCCTTTGACGAAGCTGACCACCTCGTTCTTGCGGGAATCCGGCCCGATGAAATCGGGATGATCCGCATACAGCTTGAGCAGCTTGTCCTGGTAAGCCGACAGGCGGAAGAAATAGCTCTTCTCCTCGACCCATTCGACCGGCGTGCCCTGCGGACCGAGCCGCACGCCGTCGTCGTTGAGACGCGTCTCGTCCTCGGCGTAATAGGCCTCATCGCGCACCGAGTACCATCCGGCATAGGTGTCGGCATAGATGTCGCCGTTCGCCTCCATGCGCCGCCAGATCTCCTGGCTGGAGCGATGATGCTGCTCCTCGGTGGTGCGGATGAAGCGGTCGAACGACACGTTCAGGCGCTCGTCCATCTCCTTGAAGCGGCCCGCATTGCGGGTTGCGAGGGCTGCTGCGGACATGCCCTCGCCGGCCGCGGTCTGCACCATTTTCTGGCCGTGCTCGTCGGTGCCGGTCAGGAAGAACACGTCCTTGCCGTCGAGCCGCGCAAAGCGCGCCAGCACGTCGGTCGCGATCGCCTCATAGGCGTGGCCGATATGCGGACTGCCATTGGGATAGGCGATCGCGGTCGTGATGTAGAAGACGTTGTCGCGCGCGGCGGCGGCAACGGGCGCGGCGGCCTTTGGGGCGGCTGCCGGCGTCGCGGCTTGCTGAGCTGCGGCAGGCTTCGGCGCAGGCGGGGCCTTGGGTTTAGGAACCTTGGGCTTGGAGACCTTGGGCTTGGAGACCTTGGGCTTGACAGCCTTCGGCGGAGCGACGACGGAGGCCGGAGCGACGACGGCCGGCGCGGCAACCTTCTTGGCTGATTTCTTCGCAGGGGCCTTCGCGAGCTTTTTGGCGGCCGCTTTCTTAGAAGCCTTCTTAGCGATCACTCGCTTCTTCGCAGCCTTCTTTACCGGCTTCGCTGTGCCTTTTTTTCCGCCCCTCGTGGTGGTGGCTTTCTTGGACGCCTTGACCTTCTTGGAAGCCTTGCGCGTAAGCGCCTTCACAGCCTTCTTCGTGGCTTTCTTGGCAGTCCGCTTGGCTGCCTTCTTCGCAGCCTTCTTGCCCTTGGCGGTTTTCTTAGCTCGCGTTGCCACGACGAATTCCTTTACCGGCTTCTCGAATTTTTTGAATCGAATCTGCGCCTAGCGCGTTGCGTCCGCCAGCCAGCCGAACACCGAGAAAACCAAGGGCTTGCGCTCCAGATTGTAGGTTTCGGTGTCGCGCGCGGCGCGGACGATCTTTTCCCATACCTCAGCTAGCCGCGCAAGGCGCGGCAAATTCTGGTTGGCATTGGCCTCGTCCGCATGCAGGCGTTCGGCGATCCAGCGATCGATGCCGTCGATGAAGGCGGCGAGCGCGACGCGGTCGCTGGTGCCGAGGGAATCGCCGAGCGTGTGCAATTCGCGCGGGTCGACCTGCGGCAGGCGCGCCAGCAGCGCGGCGGTGCGCTGCTGAAGCTTCAGCGCGTCGCCGCCGAGCAGCGTTAGGGCCCGCGCAACGCAGCCCTCGGAGGCCTCCGCCGCCTCGCGCAGCGCAGGATCGCTCGGATCGAGCTCGGCGGCCGCAGCCGCAGCCCCGACCACGTCCTCCGTTGCGAGAGGCCGCAGTCGGAGCTTGCGGCAGCGCGACTGGATGGTGGCGAGCACGCGCGCCGGCGCGTGGCTTACCAGAAGGAACAGCGATTGCTGCGGCGGCTCTTCGAGGATCTTCAGCAGCGCGTTGGCCGCGTTCGGATTGAGCTCGTCGACGGTGTCGACGATGCAGACCCGCCAGCCTTCGGCCGCCGCGGTCGAGCCGAAGAAGCCGATTGTCTCGCGCGTCTCGTCCACGGTGATCACGGTGCGCATCACGCCGCGATCGTTGGCGGTGCGCTCCAGCGTCAAGAGCCCGCCATGCGAGCCGGCCGCCACCTGCCGCGCCACCGCGTCATCGGGGTCGACTGCAAGGTCCTGGGCGTGCTGCACGGCGGGCGCCTGCGGCTGGCCATGAGCGAGCACGAAGCGCGCCATACGATAGGCTAGCGTCGCCTTGCCGATGCCCTGCGGCCCGCCGATCAGCCAGGCATGCGGAATCCGCCCGCTGCGATAGGCTGATAGCAGCGCCGCCTCGGCCTCGCGATGGCCGAACAGGAGACCGGTCTCGCGCGGGTGCGGAATGGCGGCTTCACGCTCGGACTGGCGCGGGCTCATGCTGAAATCACCGAAGCCGGCGTGGGAAGGAGACGATCGCGCAGCGCAGCCCAAATTCGGGCTGCGACCGTGTCAGGATCGGAATTGGCGTCGATCAGCACGCAGCGCGCCGGATCGTCCGCAGCGATCTTGCGGTAGGCCTCGCGCAGGCCCTGGTGAAAGCTGAGCTTCTCGCTTTCGAACCTGTCGGGCGTGCCGTTGCCGCGGCGCGCGGCGGCGCGCTGCAGGCCGATCTCGACCGGCAAATCGAGGATGATGGTGAGATCCGGCTTGAGATCGCCGATCGTGACCCGCTGCATCGCGTTGATCAGGCCTTCAGGCACGCGCCCGAGGCTGCCCTGATAGGCCCGCGTCGAATCGGCGAAGCGGTCGCACAGCACCCAGACGCCCTGGTTGAGCGCAGGCAGGATCACGGTGCGGACATGATCGTCGCGCGCGGCGGCAAACAGCAGCGTCTCCGCCTCCGGACCGAGCAGCCTGCCCATCCCCGACAGCACCAGATGACGCATGATCTCGGCACCCGGCGAGCCGCCCGGCTCACGCGTGACGCGGATGCGGAGCTTGGCCGCCTTGAGGCGGTCGGCCAGCTTCTTGATCTGGGTCGACTTGCCGGTGCCCTCGCCGCCTTCAAAGGTGATGAAGCGTCCGCGTCCGGACGGCCGCTGTCCTGAGCTCTCACTCATGATCAGAGCTTCTCGGCGCCTGCGCGGAACATGCCGATCACGAGCTCGCTGGCGCCGTCGATCGCGCGCCGCACGGTCGAGCCGGTGCCGATCGCTTCAGCCGCATAGACCGGCGTCTCCACCGCGATGTTGCCGCTGCGCCAGACCCTGACCACGCCGACCTTCTGGCCTGCCTCGACCGGCGCCCGCACCGGGCCGCTATAGACGACGCGCGCAATCAGCTTGTCGCTGCCGTTCTTGTGCACCATCACCTTCACCGGAGTCTTGGCGACGAGCTTGACCGAGCGGCTCTCGCCGCCGAACACCTTGGCATAACCGACGGGCTGGTCGGCCGCGATCAGCGTGCGGGTCTCGAAATTGCGAAAACCCCATTCCAGCATCTTCTTGGCTTCGCTGGCGCGATCGTCGGGATCATCCAGTCCGTTGATGACGACGATCAGCCGCGTACCGTTCTGCACGGCCGAGCCGACCATGCCGTAGCCGCCTTCCTTGGTGTAGCCGGTCTTGAGACCGTCGGCGCCTTCCAGCGAATTGAGCAGCGGATTGCGGTTGGGCTGGCGGATCTTGTTCCAGGTGAACTCCTTCTCGCCAAACAGTTTGTAGAATTCGGGAAAGTCCAGGATGATGTGGCGGGCGAGCATGCTGAGTTCGCGCACCGTCATCTTGTTGGCGGGGTCGGGCAGCCCGCTGGAATTGCCGAAGGTCGACCTGGTCATGCCGAGCTCGCGGGCGCGCTTGGTCATGAAGTCGGCCGCGAAGATCTTCTCGTTGCCGGCCATGGCTTCGGCGAGCGCGATGCAGGCGTCGTTGCCGCTCTGGATGATGGCGCCGTGCAGGAGATCGTTGACGGAGACCTTGCTGTTGATGGCGGCGAACATGGTCGAGCCGCCCGAGGGCGCACCGCCCCGCCGCCAGGCGTTCTCGCTGATCTGGTACTCGTCGGTCAGCTTGATGTCGCCCTTCTTGACCGCATTGAAGACGACCTCCGCCGTCATCAGCTTCATCATGCTGGAGGGCGCGCGCAGCTCGTCGGCGTTCTTCTCGAACAGCACGCTGCCGCTCGTGGCTTCGATCAGGATCGCGGTCGGAGCATCGCCGTCGAAGCCGGTATCGTCGGCCTTCTTGGCGCCCTGGACGCTCTGGTTGGCGGCCAGGAGCGCCCCGCTCCAGCCGACACTTGCCACCAGGATCGTCGCCATCAGGCCGCGCGCCAGCGCTCCGGCGGTGAACCGGGTGCGACGGTGCGAAAGAAAACGACATGCCATGGCCAAGCCCTGAGAGCAGCGTTCTAACAGCTGGAATCGGCGCGAACAACGCGACGTTGGACGCCTGCCGAGAGATTGCACGATTCTCGCCGTGCCCCTATCGTGGCACCTCACCTTTCCCGACCAAATCCCTGAAACAAGGCGGAAAAGCGATGTCCTCCACGCGCATGATCAAGGCCAATGGCATCGATCTCTTCATCCGCGAAGCCGGCCAGGGTCCGCTGGTCGTGCTGTGCCACGGCTGGCCGGAGCTGTCCTATTCCTGGCGCCACCAGATCCCCGCGCTCGCGGCGGCCGGGTTTCACGTCGTCGCCCCCGACATGCGCGGCTACGGCCAGAGCGCGGCGCCGCCCGAGGTTGCGGCCTACTCGATCTTCGACACGGTCGGCGACGTGGTTGGCCTGGTGCAGGCGCTCGGCGAGACCAGGGCGATGGTGGTCGGCCACGATTGGGGCGCGCCGGTCGCCTGGCATGCGGCGCTGTTCCGGCCCGACATCTTCACGGCGGTGGCGGGCCTGAGCGTGCCGCCGCCGTTCCGCGGCCGCGGCAAGCCGCTCGACCTGCTGCGCCAGGGCGGCGTCACCAATTTCTACTGGCAGTATTTCCAGGCGCCGGGTGTCGCCGAGGCCGAGCTGGAGCGCGACGTCGCCCGCACCATGCGCGTCGTGCTCGGGGGACGCGGCCTGGCCGACCCCACCGCCGCGATGTTCGTGCAGGAGGGCAAGGGCTTTCTCGGCCATGCGGGCGCCGAGGAACCGCTGCCCGGCTGGCTCAGCGAGGCTGACCTCGCCTATTTCACCGAAAGCTTCCGCAAGTCCGGCTTTCGCGGCGGGCTGAACTGGTATCGCAACATCGACCGCAATTGGGAGCTGACGGCGCCCTGGCAGGACGCGCAGATCCGTCAGCCTTCGCTGTTCATCGCCGGCTCCAAGGACGCCGTCATCACCGGCCTGATCGGCGCCAAGCGAGTCAACGAGCTCGAGCGCGTGCTGCCGAATCTGAAGCAAAAGCTGATCCTCGAGGGCGCCGGCCATTGGGTGCAGCAAGAACGGCCCGACGAGGTGAACGCGGCGCTGGTGCAATTCCTGAAGGCCGGCTTGGCCTAGTAGAGCCCGCGGCCGCTCAGGATGTTGCGCGCCTCGGCGGCGCCGTCGGACGTCGTCTCCGTCGCGTAGCGGCCATCCGCGTCATAGGACACGGCGCGGGGGTTCTGGAGCGCCCGGCCCCGGCTCCGGCTCGACGCCGACATTTCCGAGGTCGCGTTGAGCGAGGCCATGTCGGCGGAAGTGCTGCCGAGATTGTAGGGCCGGCCCTCCGGCATCGGCACGTCGCCGCGAATGGCACCGCGGGCCGATGATGGCAGATCGGGCACGAACGGCTTGGCCGAGGCGACCCGGACCATGGAGGGCGACGGCGCCGGAACGCCGGTGCGCAGGGTCGCCAGAAGCTGGCGGTCGTCGGAGCCTTCCAGCGGCGCCCGACCGACATATTCGACGCGGACCTTGGCGACACCATTTCCTTTGAATTCAAGGAGTTCGGCGGCCTTGTTCGAGACGTCGATGAGGCGGTTGCCGTGATAGGGGCCGCGGTCATTGACGCGGACGATCAGCGACTTGCCGTTCGAGATGTTGGTCACCCGGGCGTAGGACGGCATCGGCAGGGTCGGATGCGCCGCGGTCAGCGAGGTCATGTCGAACACTTCGCCATTGGCGGTCAGGCGGCCGTGGAAATCGTCGCCGTACCAGGACGCCACGCCCTCGGCGCGATAATTGACGTCCTCCTCCGGCACGTAGGTCCGGCCCGCCACGACATAGGGCTTGCCGATGCGGTAGGTGCCGCCGCCCTTCGGAACGGGGTCCCCGAAAGCCACGACCCGGGGGCTCGACGACACGCCGTATTTCGGATCGACGCGGCTGGCGAATTTGTTCGAGGAGGCGCAATTGGCCAGCGCAACGCAGGCTGCGACCGCCGCGACACCACGCGCGGCCCGCAAAACCGAATCTGACCGTCGGATCCCCATTCGCCCCAAATACCACCTTGCCGGAGGCGTACCCAACCCGCTTTGGCTACGGGGATCGCTGTCCGGTCATCTGATCCGAAGCGGCCCACCACCGTCTCGGAAGCGGTAACGATAACGCAACCCGAACACGGCGGAAATGGGGAGCCCGCAGCGATCCCGCCGGGATGGTAAACGGGACGTTCGCATTTTTCCGTTGTTCTACGGAACGAGGGCGCCTGCGCTGTGCCACGGCTGGACATTCTGTTGCGCCGAATCCTCACTCCACCCCCATTGTCGCGCCGCTCTCTGGAATTCTTTTGACTGTGCAAGGCCGCCCGCGTTCTCTCGGATGCAAGGGCGGGATTTGGAATTTAACGATGATCGAGACGGTTTCGGCACTGATGGGTCTGGTAAGCGCGGGGATCTTCCTGGCCCATGCGTTTGAAGGTTACCGCACGAGGGCCTGACGGCACTCGCGCAGACGGCAAGCATCACCTCTTTCAAGACGGCGCGTTCGGACAATTTGATCGATCCGAGCGGGCATCGAAGACGAGAGCGGCAGGTGTCCCATGCGCAACCATGACCTGGTATCTGACGGCTTCCTGGCATTGACCGCCGGCGGCTTGGTCCTGCTCTGCTCGAGCCTCGTGGCGCTGGCCTTCGCCTGAACGCCCCCTCTCCTTCCCGCGCGCAGCTCAGCGCAGGCCCAGCAGCGAGCGGCGATAGAGGCCGCCGCGGGCCTCGCTCTGGCACACGAAGCTGCCGTCGAAGCCTTGGCCGTACCGCTTCTGACCCTTGCGGTAATAGACGCCCTTCTTGAAATCGAGCCACACCACCTTGTCGTGCGGACAATGACGCTGCGCCTGCGCCTCGTAGCGGAACGGCGTCAGCGGGCTCGCCGAGACCTGCGCGGAGCCGGCGCCCATCATGATCGCGCCGGCGAGCGCGATTCCACCGGTCCATCTGCCGAAGCCGCTTCGCGTCACTCCCCGCCTCCCGATCCGCGCCGCCACGCGACGGCGCGCGGCAACGGTAGCACGAAATGGCGCCCGGAAGGTGCCAGTCGCTGGAGGCAGTGGACCGTCGTCTATTGCTTGTTGGCCTCGAGCTGAGCGAGCGCCTGATGCAGGCACTCCTGGAGCTTTTGCGCGACCTGCTCACGCGCGACGCCGCTAGCGGCAAGATCGGCCGACACCTTGTCCACCACTTCGTTCATCGTCCTGTCTTGCAGATGCTCCGTGACCAGCGTCGTTGCGTAGTGGGCAGCTTCATCGCCGGTCAGACCGAGCCGGCTTGCGGCCCACAGACCGAGCAGCTTGTTGGATCGGGCCGTGGCCTTGAACATGAGTTCTTCGTCGTGGACGAATTTGGCCTCGAAGCCCTGCTCGCGCTTGTCGAACGTGGTCATGGTCAGCTCCATTGCGCATTCGCTGATGGGGATCGGACTGGCTGGGTCGAACGTCTCCGCGGTTCTCGTCGATCGGATCTGCTGAAGCTTCCTCCCGGACCGCGAAGGCCGTCAAGCCAGCCGTCGCACGGCACAACGCAAAAGCGCCCACCGGCAGGGAAGCCGGTGGGCGCATCTGGGGATCAGTTCAACGATCTGGTTGGATCAGCCGCGTTCGTTCAGCGCTTCGCTCAATCCTTGGCTGCGGCGGCCTCGCGCGCAAGGCGCTCGGCTCGGAGCCGCTCCTTGTTGGCGTAAAACGCCTTCTGCGCCGCTTCATGATCGCGCATGGCCTTCTCGGCCTCGATGCGGCGTGTCGCATCGCGCGCCTGGCGCTGCTCGGGGGTCAGGGGTTTGCGTCGGAATGAAAGATCTTCAGTCATGCCAACATAACGCGGCTGTGAGGAAAGAGTTCCTCGCCTGGCCGACCGTGCCCCGCCCCAAATGTCGAAAAACAACCCCATGCACAGTAACCATGTCATTGAAAATCATGAGTTTTTTAAACGACCTTCGGACGCCGATTTGACGTCGTCGGGCAAAACAGCTGCATCCGGGCCATCGCTAGATCTCGATGTCGGCGATGACGGGCAGATGGTCCGAGAACGCCCTCGCCTCATCGTCGGTCCAGACTTTCCCGATCCGGCTGTCGGGCGTCGCATAGATCCGGTCGAGCCGCATCAGAGGCAGGCGGGACGGAAAGGTGCGCAGCCGCGTCCGGTTTGGGCAGACCTGCGCGAGCACGCGCCGCACCGACCTGACCCAGAACCAATCGTTGAAGTCGCCGAGGACGACCGTCCTCGCCGGCCTGATCAGGCTCAGCAGCGCCTGGGCCTGCGCATAGCGCTCGTGAATGCTCAAGCCGAGATGCGTGGCAACCACGCGCACGTCCCCGGACGGAGTCAGCAGGCTTGTCGCAATGGCTCGGCGCGGCTCACGCTCCCGGTACGACACGTCGACGATCTCCGGCATCTCGGAAAACGGAAAGCGGCTCAGCAGCATCTGGCCGTAATCGCCGTCCTCGGTGACGATCGACTTGGCATGAACGCGGTGATCGCCGACGACACTCGCCAGTTTCGCGAACGGATCGTCCGACCGCGACCGCGAATCCACCTCCTGAAGCGCGACGACGTCAGGGGACCATTTGCGAAGGATGGAGCCGACACCCTCCAGATCGAATGCCGGATTGAGGTTGAACGTGCCATGCACGTTCCATGTCATGAAGCGCATCAGCGCCTCCCGGCGAGCCAGGTCGCCAGGAATTGCGCGCCGGCGCAGAGGCCGAGCCAGCCCAGGAACGCCAGCACGAGCAGCAGCATGCTGCTCCAGGATGCATTGCGGGCGACGTCCGCGATCTGAGCCCCCAGAACCGCCATGGCAAGGATGCCTGGCGTCATGCCCAGCACGGTTCCGACCAGGAAGTCACGAAGAGGCAGCGTGCTCGCGCCGGCCACGACATTCACGATCGAGAACGGTGCGATGGGAATCATCCGGATGACGACGACAGCCAGGATGCCCTTGCCGACGACGCGATCCTGGATCCGCGCCGCCCGCCGTCCGAGCAATTGCTGGAGCCGCCGTCGTCCGAGTGCCCGTCCGATCACGAAAAGGATGAAGGCACTGAGCAGCACGCCCGCGGTCGCCGTGACGAAGCCCAGCCAGGGCCCGAGCGCGGCCGCCGTCGCCGCAATGAGCACCAGCACCGGAAACACCACCAGCCCTCCGAGGACAAAAGCCACGATCGCGAGCGGCGGTCCCCAGCCGGAGTGCGAATAGCTGGACAGCAAGGTCGAGAGGCGCCCCGTGTCGGTGAAATCGCTCAAGGAGGTATATGACCAGGCCGTCGCCAGGCCCAGGAGCGCCACCGCTATCGCGGCAATCCCGATGATGGTCTTGGTGCGCCACATGCGCGAAGCCGCACGCTCGAAGTGCAAGGGATGCTCGGGATCCGCGACCGGCTGGACCAGGGTCGCGAGCGTGCTGGTGATGACCGAGGCCTCCACGGCCCGCAGCGTCTTGGCTCCGCCGGCTTTCGACACCCCGTCCAAGAGAGCAAGGAGGTGATCGTCGTTCTGCGCAACGCGTCGTTCATCCAGGCCGCAGAAATGGGCGATCAGGCGCCGGCGGACCGACGCGATGAAGGTGCGATGCTCGTCGGATACGGCCTCGAAGATCAGGTCGCATTCGCTGTCGGCTCCCATCGACCGGTTGTTGAGATTGGCTGAACCGATCCGCAGGATCTGATCGTCGACGATCATGAGCTTGCTGTGCACCATCACGGCAGCTTCCTGGTCCCCGTCGCACGTGACCGGGTAGACGAAGCGGATGCGGTCGGCCACGCCCGCTTCGCTGAAGCAATCGATGAATGCCCCGCGGCCGTTTTGCATGGCCTGGGACTCCAGCCACGAGGAATGCAGTTTGGGAGCGACGACCAGAACGCGAAGCGACGGCACGCGCTTCATCTGCTCCGCCAGCACTTGTGCGATCCCGGTGGCGCTGGTGAACTGATTCTCGATGTAGATGAAGCTGGTCGCCGACCGGATCGCCGCAATCAGCGAGCGTTCGACCTCCCGGATGGTCGAGCCCGTAGGGCAGACCACTTCGGTCCTGGCAATGCCCACCGGCATCTGCTCGGCCTCGACCGGCACATGCGAAGGCCAGCGCACGCTCTTCGGTGCGCGCCGATCAGGCGTCTGCTGGCCCGCGGCACGCCAGCGCTGCTCCACGAGTTCGAACAGCGAGGATGCGGCATCACCGTCGACCAGGCATTGCACGTCGTGAAACGGCTTGTATGGCTTGCCCTGGGGGTCGCAGCGCAACGGCTGGTCGGCGCAATGCTCGCTCGTGTCCCAGCGCCTGATCGTCAGGTCGAGCCCGCCGACAAACGCCAGTGATCCGTCGACGCAGACGATCTTCTGGTGCTGCGCCGAGCCGAACGGAAGCGTGGAATCCAGCACGAACTGGACGCGTCCGTCGGTGTCGGCGGTGAACTTCGCCGCGGAATTCCATTCCCTTTCCGAGGCGTAGAAAGAGACGAAGTCCCAGACCAGAATGTTGACCCGCAGCCCCGGCCGGCGTTGCACGAGCGCGCGCAGGAAAGAACCGAGCTGTTCGGGCAGGCCGTCATCGGCCCGCCCGGAAGCTCCGACCAGATTGGTCTCGCTATGGATATCCCACCCGACGATGTAGACGATCTCCTGCGCATCGAGCAGCGCCTCGCGCAACGCCGCGAAGTAAGCGGCCGCATCGTTCAGGACTGCCACGCGCCGCGCCTTGCACCGTCGCCAGACGGTGTCGCCGGGTATCAGGGTCGATGAACTCTGAAGCAGGTGGACCTCGCAAAATCACGTTCGCGTCTAAACGCGCTGAACGCTCAAGGGGTTCCAAGCCTCAGGGATGCGTGGCCGGAGGGATGGCGATGATCCTCACGCCATCGCGCCTTGCCGTTATTTGGTCCGGACAGTCTTTGCTCCGGCGCCCTTCAACACAGCCGCGATCTTGTCAGGCGTATCGCCGTGAAAATCGACGGAGACCTCGATCGGCCCCTCCAGCTTCTGGTGCCCCTCCGGGGCTGGCTCCGCCTTGGCGTCGCTGCCTGCCGGACGGGTCCCCACCGTGTTGGCGGCGCCGGCGGGCTGAACGAAGACGTCGCTGCGCGGCACGCCGCATTCCTGCACGACATGCTCAACCGCAAGCTCTGCGCCGCGGCGCGTGTCGAATTCGCCGATGATGGTGCTTTCCAAGAGCGCTCTCCGTGACTGGGCGGGAGTGCGAACAACCGGCCAGGAAGGACGAGGTTCCTGAAGGTCAAAACCGGACGATGCCGAACAGAAAGAGCAGCGCGACGGTGATCGAGCCGGAGATCAGACCCTCGCCTGCGCCGCATCGCAATCGCAATGTCGTGAGACCAGGAGATCATTGAGACAGGTCAATACGGGCTGGCCCGGGCTCTGGGAACCTCGCGTCGGCAAGCAGATGGAGACGGCCATGTCACAGCAGAGCAGCGCACACTATTATCTCAATTGGGCCAAGGAGCGGATCGACGAGATGGACGCCGCATTGGCCTCGTTCGAGGTCAAGGCCGGCCAGGCTAAGGCCGAGTCCAAGGTGAGGACCGACCAACTGCTGTCTGATCTGACCAAGCGCCGCGACGAATTTCAGGCGATGCTCAAGACCCAGGCCGCAGCAGGCGAAGCCGCCTGGACAGACGCCAAGGCCGAGCTGGAAAAGCAATGGGCGGGATTCGAAGCTCAGGTGAAGACCTACTTCGAAGGCGCCGGCAAGCAGTTCGAGCAGCAACAGGCCACCTTCAAGGACGTTGCGGCGGCACAGGCCAAGGCCTGGCGCGAAGCCGCCGACAAATTCCGCGAGGCCGCCGGCAAAGTCGCCGCAGCCCGCACCGTCGATGTCGATGCCGCGCTCAAGCAGATGAAATCGGATGCGTCCGAGGCCGAAGCGCGTTTGCAGAAGCTGAAGCAGGCCGGCAGCGAGTCGTGGTCGGTCCTGAGCGCGGCGCTGGCCGAATCCCGCAAGGCGTTCGATCAGGCCAACCAGGCTGCTTGGGAGGCGCTGAAGGGCGGCAATGTGAAGAGCTGAGAGCGGATGAGGCGGACCGTCACTATGCTTCGGCTCCGGCCGAAGCGCCACGGACCCGATGCGCTCAGCTTCCTTTGGCCGAGGTTCCGAGGCCCGGACTGATGGCCAGTGACGCTCCCGCAGCGCCGCCGGCTTCATAGGCCGTCATCGACACCATCCGCCCACTGCTGCGCTGGTTCCGAAGATTGAGGCCGAGCTTGTCGAATTCTGCGTCGACCACGGAGGTCTTGAGGATCACCAGCCCGCGGCCGGTGCTTGCGTTGGCCTGATCGCGGCCGTCCTTGATCGCCACCAGCCTTTGCGCGATGGACGCCACCATCCCGAGCGCGAAGGAGGCATTGGCCAGATGCCGCTCCTGGTGCCGGAATCTGCCGTACTCGATCGAGGTCTTGAAGCGGCCGAGCTCGGCGCGCACGGAGCCGTCGATCAATTCAGCGAGGTAATGCGCGACCTCGACATCCGCGCCGAGACCAAAGAACACATAGACGTTCTCGCCGTCGGCGTTCTTCTCGCGCCAGACTCGGCAATCGCAGAAATGCGCGATCGCGCCGATGCAGTCGTCCAGGGGAATCCGCTTCTTGCGATGGGTCTGGTAGACCGTCCGCTCGCATGGCGAGGCCCGCAGCTCGACGTCGGAGAGCGACAGATCATGCCGATCCAGCAGCTCGGCAACCTTGGCGGCGGCGGACAGCGCCTCGTCCTCGGTGCAGCCATTGGCGATCGTCTTGGCGCGCAACGCCTGAATGCGGAGCTTCAGTTTGTCGAGCGCGGCCGGATTGGAGGTTTGATTCACCGATGACCTACCTGGGGAAAGCCGGACCGATAGACTCCTGACGGCTCGGCTGGCGGAAGGGGTGGGATTCGAACCCACGGTACCCTTGCGGGCACGCCGGTTTTCAAGACCGGTGCCTTAAACCACTCGGCCACCCTTCCAAGCCCGGAATGGGTGTCGCTTAACGCAGTCGACCGCGTAAGGCAACGCGAAGTTGGGCTGGTGTTGCCGCGGGACTTGGTGGGGCTCCTGCTCCAAACCTTCGTTTTGGACGCCGTGGGGCCTTGCCCGCATCTCGTTTTCGGCCGGCTGCGAAGCCGCACCCCTCCGTTGAGCAGGATCAAGGAGTTTCCGCCGCCCGTCACTAGCGTTGGTCGACGCTGTGGTCGGAGGATCAAGATGAGACTGAAGCTATTCCTGGTAGCCGTTGCGCTCTTGGTTGGATTTGCGGCACCGGCGCTGGCGCAGCCGTTTCCGCGTCCGGTGCTGCAATTCAACGGGCAACTCATTTTTGGACCGACGCTGATCGTCGGGTTGAAGGTGGTCAATTGGAGCGATTACTCGCCCGCCCTGTTTGCAGAATCGCCCAAGCTGCCGCCGTGCGGGCTCAATATTTCGGCGTCGCGGACCTGGGTCGATATCTACAACGCCAGAAAGCAAAAGCTCTACGGATTCTGCGACCTCGGCGATCCCTCCAATCTCTCGCAGCTCTGGTTCTCGGTTCCCATCACCCAGCGACCAAGGGCGGTCTTCATCACGCTCATCGACCGGTTGCAGCGCCGAATAGTCGTGTCGAACAAGGTGGCGATTCCGTGAGCCGGCGAAAGAACGCGGCGCCCCATGGGAGCGCCGCGCTAAATCCATTCGTGACGATGTCGGCGCAGCAGCCGCAGGACGCGCAGGTCATCTGCACCGGGGTATAATGGGAATAGCCCGGCGAGACCGTCTCGCTGTGGCGGTGATCGTAACGCAGCGTCGCCGGAGGCCCGACCTGCCTCCCTATCTACCCAAGGCCCTGCCTAGCTCGACGGGCAGTCAACCAGGACGGCGCTCCGAATGTATTTCGTCCTCTGGCGGTCAGTGACGCGGCGGCCGAACTCAGGGCTGTAATTGAGGTCGTAGCGGCACCCTGCCCGCATTGCCTTGTAGATCGCGCCTCGCTCGATCATATAGCTTCCCTCTGGAAGCGTCTTGAGCCGGACCTCCGTGATGGTCTGCTGCTGGCCGTGGTCCGGACCGAGATAGGTGACGCGGTCGGTCGAGCCGACCGACCAGACGATCGCAACCACGCAGATCAGGGAAACAGCGAGAGCGGCGACCGACCCGAATTGCGGTCGCTGAAGGGGGGCAAGAAGCAGGCTCATGCCGTTTTGTGTCGTGTCCGGCCCGGCGGTTCAAACAACCCTCGCCTGTCCTTCGACCAAAAGAAAGCGGCGCCCTCGCAGAGAGCGCCGCTCCAATCTCCAAACCTGGTCCGGCTCAGTAGCCGCAGGACGCGCAGTTCATCTGCACCGGGGCATAATAGGAATAGCCGGGCGAGACCATCTCGACGCGCTGGCGCGTGGCGTATTGCGGCGGGATGCGCTCATACTGCACGCTCGGCGGCGCGACCATCACGGTCTGCGGCACCATCACGGTACGGTATTGCGCCGGCGTGCGGTGCGCGACGACGGCGCCGGGCGACACCATCACGGTCTCGTCGACGGCGCGGTATTGCGGGGGCACATATTGCTGCTGATAGCAGGTCGTGCAGGGCGGCGGCGTATAGCAATTGTAGCAGCCGGCGGAAGCTGCGCCCGTCATGGACATCGCGGCGACGGCGGTCGAGAAAACAACAGCAAGAGTACGCGACATGTAGTGCCCCAGTTGCCCGAAATGGATTTGCGAAGTTGGCGCATTATACGCCGCAAAATTCAGGGCTGCTGAAGTTCATCAGGGCATCCTTAATGCGAACGGCCGGCTTGCGCCGGCCGTTCAGGACTTGTTGACCATCGATGCTGACGCCACACGACCAGATCAGTAGCCCGGATGGAGCGCAGCGCAATCCGGGACCGGCCTGTCGTCTGGTCTTGCGCTTGTCCCGGATTACACCAACGGGTCGGCGCTTAGCGCCGACCCGTTGGCTCCATCCAGGCTACGAGGCCCCTTATTTCGAGCGCCGCTTCACCTCGCGCACGGCGCCGCGCGCGGCGCTGGTGGTGAGCGCGGCGTAGGCCTGCAGCGCGGTCGAGACGTTGCGCTTGCGGCCCACTGCCTGCCAAGCCAGATCGCCCTTCGCCTCTTCCGCGGCGCGGCGCTTGGCAAGCTCCTCGTCGGAGACTTCCAGCGTGATGCTGCGGTTCGGGATGTCGATGGCGATGATGTCGCCGGTGCGGACCAGGCCGATATTGCCGCCTTCGGCGGCTTCCGGCGACAGATGGCCGATCGACAGGCCTGACGAGCCGCCGGAGAAGCGGCCGTCGGTGACGAGCGCACAGGCTTTGCCGAGGCCCATCGATTTCAGATAGCTGGTCGGATACAGCATCTCCTGCATGCCGGGGCCGCCGCGCGGGCCCTCGTAGATGATGACCACGACCTCGCCGGCGACGACCTTGCCGCCGAGGATGCCTTCCACTGCCGCGTCCTGGCTCTCGAACACGCGCGCCGGGCCGGAGAACTTCAGGATCGACGCGTCGACGCCGGCGGTCTTCACGATGCAGCCGTCCTGCGCGAGGTTGCCGTAGAGCACGGCGAGGCCGCCGTCCTTGCTGAAGGCGTGCTCGAGATTGCGCACGACGCCCTTCTCGCGATCGGCATCGAGCTCGTCGTAACGGCGCTCCTGGCTGAACGCGACTTGCGTCGGGATGCCGCCGGGCGAGGCGCGGTAGAACGTGCGCACCGCCTCGCTCTTGGTGCGCTTGATGTCCCAGCGCTCCAGCGCCTCGTTCATGGTCGGCGCGTGCACGGTCGAGACCGAGGTGTCGAGCAGACCGGCGCGATCGAGCTCGCCCAGAATGCCCATGATGCCGCCGGCGCGATGCACATCCTCGACATGGACGTCGGCAACCGAGGGCGCGACCTTGCAGAGCACGGGCACGCGGCGCGACAGCCGGTCGATGTCCTTCATGGTGAAGGCAACCTGACCTTCATGGGCGGCGGCGAGCAGATGCAACACGGTGTTGGTGGAGCCGCCCATGGCGATGTCGAGCGTCATGGCGTTCTCGAACGCCTTGAAGTTGGCGATGTTGCGCGGCAGCACCGATGCGTCGTCCTGCTCGTAATAGCGGCGGACGAGATCGACGATGGTGTGGCCGGCCTCGACGAACAGGCGCTTGCGGTCGGCATGGGTCGCGACGACAGAGCCGTTGCCGGGCAGCGCGAGACCGAGCGCCTCGGTCAGGCAGTTCATGGAATTGGCGGTGAACATGCCCGAGCAGGAGCCGCAGGTCGGGCACGCCGAGCGCTCGATCACCTTGACGTCCTCGTCGCTGACCTTGGAATCGGCGGCGGCCACCATGGCGTCGATGAGGTCGACGGCCTTGGTCTTGCCGGCCAGCTTGACCTTGCCGGCCTCCATCGGGCCGCCCGAGACGAACACGGCGGGGATGTTGAGCCGCAGCGCCGCCATCAACATGCCGGGCGTGATCTTGTCGCAATTGGAGATGCAGACGAGGCCGTCGGCGCAATGCGCGTTGGCCATGTACTCGACGCTGTCGGCGATCAGCTCGCGCGACGGCAGGCTGTAGAGCATGCCGTCATGGCCCATGGCGATGCCGTCATCGACCGCGATCGTGTTGAACTCCTTGGCGACGCCGCCGGCCTGCTCGATCTCGCGGGCCACGAGCTGGCCGAGATCCTTCAGATGCACGTGGCCGGGCACGAACTGAGTGAAGGAGTTGACGACCGCGATGATCGGCTTGCCGAAATCGCCGTCCTTCATGCCGGTCGCGCGCCAGAGGCCGCGGGCACCCGCCATGTTGCGGCCGTGGGTGGTGGTGCGGGAGCGATAGGCTGGCATGGCGGTTTCCGTCCTTGGTTTGACCGGCCGGGCGGGAAAATCTGGCGTCGCCTCAGGCCTTTGTGGCCGGATAGCGCACGGGCTGGGTCGGCGCAACGGGAACTTGGGCATGACAGGGCTCCCCTGCTCCCGGCGAGGGGTTCTCTCGTGCCCCGGACGCAGCGCAGCGCCTCTTCGGCGGTGCGCTGCAGAGCCGGGGCCCATGTGGCAGCGCGTACCGTGGGCTCCTGGGTCCCGGCTCGCGCTTCGCGCGTCCGGGACACGAGACCGCCTACTGCAGCGTCGGATCGAGCCGGTCGCGCAGCCAGTCGCCGATCACGGAGACGGCCAGCGTGGTGATCACGATGGTAGTGGCCGGGGCCAGCATGATCCAGGGCGCCCGGGTCAGGTATTCCCGGCCGTAGCCGACCATGTTGCCGAGGCTGGTCATCGGCGGTTGCACGCCGAGGCCGAGGAAAGACAGGCCCGATTCCATCAGGATCACCTCGGGGAAGACCAGCGTGGTCGAGACGATCAGGGTCGAGGCGATGTTGGGCAGGATGTGCCTGAGGTAGATCCGCTGCGGCGTCGCCCCCAGCTGGCGGACCGCGGCGGCATAGCCTTGCGCATTGGCCGAGATGGCAAGGCCCCGGGCGATACGGGCATAGCGCTCCCAGCCGAACAGGCCCATCAGGCCGATCAGGAGCGGCAGCGAATTGCCGAAGAAGGCGAGCACGGCCAGCGCCATGATCAGGAACGGCATGCTGGCCTGGAAGTCGGTCAGCATTAGCACGAGCTGCTCGACGATCCCGCGGAAATGCGCGGCGAGGAAGCCGAGCGTGGTGCCGACGATCGCCGAAATCGCGGTGGCGCCGAAGGCGATCAGCAGCGAGATGCGGATCGAGACCAGAAGCCGCGACAGTACGTCCCGGCCGAGCTCGTCGGTGCCGAGCCAGTGCGCGGCATTGCCCGGCGCCGCCAGCCGGTTGCGCAGGTCGAGCTGGGTGTAGCCATATGGCGCAACTTTTTCGGCCAAGGCGGCGATCACCAGCATCGCGACGATCCAAGTCACCGCCAGCGCAACCGAGACCGGGATTGCCGGCAGCCCGATGCGGCGGCTAGTGATATCCTTCAACGTGGCGTCGGTCATGCATGCGCTCCCTTGGCGCGCAGCCGCGGATCGAGGAAGCCGTAGAGAAAGTCGACGATCAGGTTTGACGTGACCATGGTCATCGCGACCAACAGCAGGATGCATTGCACGACGGCAAGGTCGCGGTTGGCGACGGCGACGACGAGCAGGCGCCCTACTCCCGGCCAGGCAAACACGCTCTCGACCACCACCGCGCCCGCGATCAGCGTGCCCACCATGAAGCCGAGAATGGTCACGGTCGGGATCGCCGCGTTCGGCAGCGCATGTGACGTCACCACCTTGCGCCACGGCAGGCCTTTGGCGGATGCGGTGCGGATATAGGGCTGGCCCAGCACCTCCAGCATCGCGCTGCGGGTGAAGCGCGCCAGCACGGCGGCGCCCCCTAAGCTCAGCGTGGTGATCGGCAAGATGGCATGACGCCAGCTGTCCTGCCCGCCCGACGGCAGCCAGCCGAGCTGCACGGCGAAGACCAGAACCAGGATCAGCGCGAGCACGAAGCTCGGCACGGTGAAGCCCGCGACTGCCGTCGTCATCACCGCACGATCGATGGCAGAGCCCCGGTGCAGCGCCGCGTAGATGCCGGCGGGAACGCCGATCGCGACCTTGAAGAAGAAGGCCGGCAGGGTCAGCGCCAGCGTCGCCGGGATGCGCTCCAGCACCAGCTCGATCGCGGGCCGTCCGTCGCGCATGGAGCGGCCGAGCTCGCCCTTGGCGATGGCGCCGAAATAATCGAGATACTGAAACCAGATGGGATCATCGAGGCCCCAGGCCTTGCGGAACGCCGCAAGCACTTCGGGCGGCGCCTCCGGTCCCAGGATCATCAGCGCGGGATCGCCTGACAGCCGCAGCACGATGAAGGCGAAGGTGACGACGAGGACAATCGTGAGCGCAGCGCGCCCGATGCGGATGGCGAAATAGCGTCCCATCACGCCGCATCCCGCGTTTGCGCACCCGTGACGAGATGGCAGGCCACCTGCCGGTCGCCGCCGACGGCCGCCAGCGCCGGCACTTCGCTGGCACAGCGGGCGATGGCGCGCGGGCAGCGCGGATGGAAGGCGCAGCCTGGCGGCCGCGCGGCAGGGTTCGGCGGATCGCCTGCCAGCACGATCCGGCCGGCGCTGCGGCGGCCGGGCGCCGGCGAGGCCGAGACCAGCGCCTGGGTATAGGGATGCTCGGGCCGCGCGAACAGATCGTCGGCGCTGCCGATCTCGACGATGCGGCCGAGATACATCACCGCGACGACGTTGCTGATCTGGCGGACGACGCGCAGATCGTGGCTGATGAACAGCAGCGTCAGTGACAATTGCGCCTGGAGATCGCAGAGCAGGTTCACCACCTGGGCCTGGATCGAGACGTCGAGCGCGCTGACCGGCTCGTCGCAGACCAGGAAGTCGGGCTTGGTGGCGAGCGCCCGCGCCAGCACGATGCGCTGGCGCTGGCCGCCGGACAGCGCACCCGGATAGCGCGCGCCATGCGCCGGCGTCAGCTCGACCGCGCGCAGCAATTCGCGGACGCGCTCCTCGCGCTCCGCGGGCGTGCCGATGCCGTGGATGTCGAGCGGTTCGCGGATTTGCGTTGCGACCGGCAAGCGCCGGTCCAGCGCGCCGAGCGGGTCCTGGAAGATCATCTGCATGCGCGCCCGCTGCGCGCGCCATTCGGCCGTCGCGGGCACGGCCATCGGCTTGCCGTCGAACCGCACCTCGCCGCGATCGGGCGGCTCGAGGCCGAGCACGATACGTCCCGTCGTCGATTTGCCCGAGCCGGACTCGCCGACCAGACCCAGCGTCTGCCCCCTGGCAATCGCGAGCGACACGCCGTCGACGGCGTGCACGGCCGTAGCCCGGCCGAACATTCCCGAGCGCATCGCATAGCTGCGCGAGATCGCGGACACCTCGACGAGCGGCGGGCTCATTCGGCGGCGATCCCAAGCAGCGCGCGGCGCGAGGCCTCGGCCCGGATGCAGGCAACGCGGCGGTCATCCGCGATCGGCGCCAGCGCCGGCGCGGCAAGGCTGCACGGCTCGGACGCCAGCGCGCAACGCGGCGCGAAGGCGCATCCGCCAGGCATCTTTGCGGGATCAGGCACCGTTCCGGGAATGGCGGTGAGACGCCGCCGGGGCCCGTCGAGCGGCGGCAGCGCACCGATCAGGCCCTGCGCATAGGGGTGCGCCGGATCGGCGAAGAGCTGGTTGCTGGGGGCTTCCTCAATGATGCGGCCGGCATACATCACCGCGACGCGGTCGCAGTTCTCGGCGACGACGCCGAGATCGTGGCTGATCAGCACCATCGCCATGCCGAGCTCGCGGCGCACCGTCGAGAGCAGCTCCAGGATCTGGGCCTGGATGGTGGCATCGAGCGCGGTGGTCGGCTCGTCCGCGATCAGGAGGTCCGGATTTCCGGCGAGCGCCATCGCGATCATGACGCGCTGGACCTGGCCGCCGGAGAATTCGTGCGGATAGGCGTCCAGCCGCCGACCCGCGTCGGGAATGCCGACGAGATCGAGCAGCCGTCGCGCCTCCGCCTTCGCGGCATGGCCTTGGAGATCGCGATGCAGCGCCAGCGCTTCGCAGAGCTGCCTGCGGATCGTCAGCACCGGGTTGAGCGCGCTCGCCGGATCCTGGAAGATCATGGCGATGCGCCCGCCCCTGACATGGTCGAGCTCGGTGGCCGGCGCGCCGAGGATTTCACGCCCTTCGAGCCGCACCTTGCCGGAGACCTGCGCATGCCGCGGCAAAAGGCCGAGCGCGGCGAGCCAGGTCACCGATTTGCCGGAGCCGGACTCGCCGACGAGACCGAGGACCTCGCCCTTCTGCAAGGTGAGATCGACGCCGCGCAGGACCGGCACGCCGTTGAAGGCGACGCGGAGGCCTGCAATGTTGACCAGCGGCGCCACGGCTACGCCTCGAAATTGCCGGCGCGGAAATCCATCGCGAAGGCGGGTGCTGCCTTCCACTTGATCGATTTCGGCTTGGCCGTGAAGGTCGCGTTCTGGTGCAGCACCGTATAGGCGGGGTCCTCGCGCTCGGCGATCTCCAGCATGCGGCGGAACGCCTTCTTGCGTGCGGCCCGGTCGGTCGAGGTCTCCAGGAATTCGGAGAGCTTGTTCAGCTCGGCATTGGTCCATTCGCCGATCTGCTGCTGCTGGCCGTTCGGCCCGTGCTGGGCCACCAGCGAGGACACGGGATCGTTGAACGCGGCCGAGTTCGACCAGTCGCGCACGGCGCGGGCCGGCCCGCGTTCCATGATCTGCGACCAGTTCTCCTTGGTCTCGATCTGCACGTTGAGGCCGACCGACTTCCACATCTCGACCAGGATCTGCGCGGTCGCGACCTGGTTGGTGTAGTAATTGTTGAGCAGGCGATACGGGATCGGATCGCCCTTGTAATTGGCTTGCTTGAGCAGATCCTGCGCCAGCTTCGGATCATATGCGGGCACGTTCCAGTCGGCGTTGAACATGTCGCCGTAGAATTCCCATTGCAGCCCCTTCGGCACGCGGGTACGGCCGGCCCACAGGCTGTCGACGATGGCCTGGCGGTCGATTGCATGGGTGAAGGCGCGCCGCACCAGCGGATTGGCCAGCACGGCGTGGTTCTTGTCGAACACGGTCAGGCGGTGGTTGAGGATGGTGCCACCCTGCACTTCGAACGCAGAGTTCTTCTCGATGCCGGCGATCTGGTCCGGCGGGATGTCGCAGGCGAACTGGTATTCCCCCGACAGCAGTCCGTTGATGCGGCTGGCGACCTCAGGCACTTCGAGGAAGCGGATGCGCTTCAGCGGGGGACGGCCGCCCCAATATTCGTCATGCGCTTCCAGGGTCAGCGACACGTCGGGCTTGAGCTCGACGACCCTGTAGGGCCCGGTGGTGATCGGCTTGCGCGCCCAGTCGAGATAGCTCGCGGATTCTTCCCAGGCGCGACGGTTCATGATGTCGGAGCCGTAGCGCTGCAGCCGTCCCTCGATGGTGACGTCGGGCGTCGCGTTGTAGAAGCGCACGGTGTACTTGTCGACGGCATCGACGCGCGCAAGGTCCGGCCAGATGCGGCGGGCGACGGCGGGCACGTCGGGCGGCAGCTCCTTGCCCGGCCGCGGCGTCGGGATCTTCTCGAACGCCTTGATGGTCGAGCGGTTCTTGGCCTCGGTGTCGCCGAACATGCGCTCGCGGCTGAAGGTGAAGACGACGTCCTCGGCGGTCATCTCGTCGCCATTGTGGAACTTGACACCCTGGCGCAGCTTCACCTCGACGGTCTGGTCGTCGATGCGGCGCCATTCGGTGGCAAGGCCCGGCACGGCTTCGAGATTGCCGCGCCAGTTCTTCGAGATCAGGCCTTCCCAGATCGAGGAGAAGAACACGCGCTCGCCGACATTGGACTGCTCGCGCAGCACGTCGAGCACGTTGGCGTTGGTGACCTTCTGCACGGCGACCGTCACCGACGGACGGCTGTCGCCTTGCGCGATGGCAAAGCGCGGCAGCAGCAACGTGCTTGCGGCCGCGCCGCCGGATTTCAGGATGGTGCGACGGGTAAGCTTGCTCATGGCGGTGTGACCCCTGCCCTGGATGATGCGGTTATTCGGCGAGACCGAGCGCGGCGAGATAGGCTGCGCCGGCGCGGACGTCGTCGTGATTGCGAAGTTCGAGGATCAGCCGCGGGTTGGACGTCAGCCGTCCCAGCGCGCGGAACACGGCGACCCAGGGGATGTTGCCCTCGCCCGGGGCCCAGTGCCGGTCGGCAAAGCCGTCGGTGTCCTGCAGATGCACATGCGTGAGCATGTCGCCCGCGGTCTCGACGTAATAATCGACCGGCGGCGAGCCGGTGGAGATGTGGGCGTAGTTGGCGTGACCGGTGTCGAGCGAGACGCGAACCCTGGCGCTTTCGAGCGCCCTGGCGAGGCGCACCCGGTCGCGCGGATCCTTGTCCTCGATGTTCTCGATGACGATCTCGCAGCCGACGGTTTCCGCGCGCGCGACGACTTCGGCGAGCGTCGCCTTGACGCGCTCGACGAGGTTGTTGCGATTGTCCGGATAGAGATCGAGATTGTTGTGGTCCCAGGTCGTGAACGGCGAATGGATCACCATCTGCGTCGCGCCGAGGAACTCGGCGGCATCCAATCCTTGAAGCAGGCGCTTGGTCACCGCCTGGCGGATCATGGGATCGTGGCTGTCGATCTTGAAGCCCCAGAACGGACCGTGGATCCCGAGCCGGCCGGTATGGCCCGACAGCATCTGCTTGATCTCGCCAGCGGTGCTGCGCCAATCGCTGTCGAGAAGATCGGCGCGGAAGAAATCCTGGATCTCGAGATCGCGCTGCCGCTCCAGAAGCCAGTCGCGATGCGCGGGAATCGATTTGATGGACAATGCGGCGCCCAGCACCGGCTTCGACATGGCTTGCTCCTTGACCGACAGCGATGACGGGAGCAGCGCTAGACCAGTTCGATGACAGGCCGGTGAAATGCAAATTCTGCAGCGCCGGGAGATGTGGACATCCTGCCGACGATGCGCTCGGGTTCAGGCAACCGCGATCACGCACTGATGCCGAACGGCCACATCGCAACCGGTATTCGTGTCCGTAGTGATCCGGAATGGAATCCTAATCGAGCTTCGCGTACATCGCGGGACATCGATCGGCGGCCACTTCCACGGGCATCACCCTCTGATCGCGCGACATGGGGTTGGGGGACCACATGGGGCGACCACATGGGGCGGGGGATTGAAGGCTGGGGCAAGGTGACGAGGTCCGGACTCCTAGGCACTCCGGACCTCGACACTTTTTAGATTGAACGCAGCAACGCGCCGTCGGGTGGGGCATCCGGACGGCGCGTTGTCGTTTCAACGCATCTTTGTTTCCGCGCTCAGCGCGTCTGCGGCTCCAGAGTCACCGTGCAGTCGCCCTGCCCTTGCGTCGCGACGACGATGTTGCCCGCGGGAGCGCCGAGGGCGATCGGCGCGGACGAGCCGCCGCCGGGCATCTGGACAATCACGCTCATGGAATCCTCGCGCGCGGTCGATCCCACTGTCGAAGGTTCTGCCTGGGCGACGTTACCCGAAGCGTCACGCCGCATGATCTGGCAGTTCACATTGCTTGCGCCGGTTGCTGCCATGCTCGATGAAGCGCTGCCGCTCATTTGCGCGCGGGCCCGCGACGGATCGCGCGGCACCTGGCTGACGATGCGATGCGTGCGCGGCTCAACGATGACGACCTCGTCTTCCGTCGCGAAATATTCATAGTCGCGATACGCCGGCTCGATCGACACGATCTCGGGCGGCAGCCGGTGCAGACGCACGCGCGGCGGAATCGTCTCGCCGATCCGGATCGAGATGTTCAGGTTGCGCTCCGGCTGGGCCAGGCGTGCACGGCTCACCGTTTCGGAGATCCGCACCTGCTTCTCGGTGGTCACCTGGGTCTGCTGATTGACCTGCGTGTTGGTCTGTGTGGTCTGATTGGCTTGATTGGTCTGCGTGCCGGAAGGCGCGGTCTGCGCATTGTTGGTCGGAGCCGTCCGGCTCGTGTCCGTCGCCGTGGCTGGCCGGTCGGTTTGCTGCGCCGGCTGCTGCTGATCGGCCGCATTGCGCGGCGACTGGGTCTGGTTCTGCTCCTTCTGGTTGGTCGCAGCCCCAGTGCGCTCGTTCTGCTGAGCAGCGGGGCCGGTCTTGGATTTCTCGGACTCGGCCGTTGATTTCTGCGGCGCAGACTTGTCTTGCTTATCCTGCTTGGTCTCAGCGCTGCTCTTGCTGTCGCGGCCCGGCTTGGTGCTCTCGGCCTCACGGTTGCGGTCGCGCGCCGGCTCGCGGGATTCTTGTGCCTGGTCCCTGCCCTTCGGCTGGTTACGCTCGGCAGAACTGGCCGGCTGGCGCTTGTCGTCGCTCGCCTCCTGCTTGGCAGCGCCGCCCTTGTCTTCGCGGCCCGCGCCTTGCAGTCGCTCCTGGGCGCCCTGTGCGCGCTCTTGAACACGTTCTTGAACGCGTTCTTGGGCGCCGCCGCGCTGCGGCGCAGCGCCCTTCGCCGGCTCCTCGGTCCGTTTCGGCTCGTCTCTGCGCTCACCGGGCCCTTGGGCGTAGGCGAAGCCGGAAGCAAGCATCAATCCGATCGCCGCGGTCGATAACATCAAGTGCTTACGCATGGTCCCTCTCCTCGAGAATTCGCAACAACAGACGCGAACGTTCTCTAGGTGCGAAGGTTCCTGAGCAGGAACGAGGGGCCGATCAAGCCGGGCTCACATCGGGTCCTTGAGCGTGAGGCGGGCTGTGAAGGTCACGCTGGTCTTGCCGACCAGCGCCATGCCTTCGACCTCGGCGCCGCCGGCGGAATAGTCGCCCGAGAAGCCGCAGGTGACCTCCCTGCCGCCGAAGGCGAGCGTCCGGCCGACGGCCTCGGTATGCTGGTTGACGATCATGTCGCCGCGCCACTTACCGTTCCGGAAAGTGTAGCTGCCGGTGTAATAGAAATAGCTGTCACCGCCCATGATGCGCCCGTCGCAGAGCATGACGACGCCCCTCGCCTGGCCGCGCTTGCCGTCGCGCATCTCGATGTCGAAGATGTAGAGGCCGTTGACGACCCTGGCCTCCTCCTGCGCTCCATCCACCGTCGACATCCGACTATCCCCCACCGATCCGCTGCCCCATCAGCTCGGCACGTTCCGCTCGAGATCCTCGAGCCAGGCTGCCGCGCTCGAATCCGACGGCGCGCGCCAATCGCCGCGGGGCGACAATGAGCCGCCCGAAGAGACCTTCGGACCGTTCGGCATCGCCGAGCGCTTGAACTGGCTGAACGCGAAGAAGCGGCGCAGGAACACTTCGAGCCAGCGGCGGATCTCCGGCAGATCATACGCCCTGCGCCGGTCGCTCGGGAAGGCCGGCGGCCATTCGCCCTTGGCCACGTCCTTCCAGGCGTGCTGCGCCATGAAGGCGATCTTGGACGGCCGCATGCCGAACCGCAGCGTGTAGAACAGGTTGAAATCCTGCAGCTCGTACGGTCCGACCGCCGCCTCCGTGCTCTGCGGCTTCTGGCCGGCCTCCACCGGCACCAGCTCGGGCGAGATTTCGGCTGCCAGGATCGCGCCGAGCGTGCGGTTGACGTCGTCGCCGAACTGCTTCGACGAGATCACCCAGCGGATCAGGTGCTGGATCAGCGTCTTCGGCACCCCGGCATTGACGTTGTAATGCGCCATCTGGTCGCCGACGCCATAGGTGCACCAGCCGAGCGCGAGCTCGGAGAGATCGCCGGTGCCGATCACGATGCCGCCGTGATGGTTGGCGAGCCGGAACAGATAATCCGTACGCAGGCCGGCCTGAACGTTCTCGAAGGTGACGTCGTAGATCTTCTCGCCCCGGCCGAAGGGATGACCGATGTCCTTCAGCATCTGCGTCGCCGTGGTGCGGATGTCGAGCTCCTGCCAGCTCGTGTGCAGCGCCTGCATCAGCGCCAGCGCATGGGTCTTGCTCTCGCTGCCGGTGGCAAAGCCGGGCATGGTGTAGGCCAGGATGTTCTCGCGCGGCAGGCCGAGCAGATCGACCGCCTTGGCGGCGACAATCAGCGCGTGCGTTGAATCGAGTCCGCCCGAGACGCCGATCACGACCCGCTTGGTGCCGGTGGCACGCATGCGCTGCACGAGGCCGGCGACCTGGATGTTGTAAGCCTCGTAGCAATCCTGCTCGAGCAGGCTCTCGTCGCTTGGCACGAACGGGAAGCGCTCGACCTTGCGCAGGAAGCCGATGTCGGAGGCCGGCGGCTTCAACGCGAATGTCACCTTGCGGAAAAACGCCTCGCGCTGGCGGCGGTTGTCGTCAAACGTGCCCATCAGCGCGCGCTCCTGCCTCAGCAGGTCGAGATCGATGTCGGCAATGGTGATCTGGCCGCTCTGCCGGAACCGCTCGCCCTCGGCCAGCAGCACGCCGTTCTCGTAGATCGAGGTCTGGCCGTCCCAGGACAGATCCGTGGTCGATTCCCCGGCCCCGGCGGCCGCGTAGACGTACGCCGCGAGGCAGCGCGCCGATGTCGATTGGCACAGCAGCGCGCGCGAGCGCGCCCGGCCGATCGTGATCGGGCTGCCCGAGAGGTTGATCAGCACGCTCGCGCCGGCGAGCGCGAGCTCCGAGGCCGGCGTCACCGGGATCCACATGTCCTCGCAGATCTCGACGCCGATGGTGAGGCCCGGAACGTCCCCGGCGGAGAACAGCAGGTCGACGCCGAAGGGGGCATGCAGCCCGCCGAACGCGATCGTCTCTCCGACCATGCCGGCACCGGAGGCGAAATGCCGGCCCTCGTAGAATTCGCGGTAGGTCGGCAAATAGGTCTTAGGCACCACGCCGAGAACGTTGCCGCGATGAATGACGACGGCGCAATTGTAGATGCGATGACCAAAGCGCAGCGGTGCGCCGACGATCAGGACCGGCATCAGGCCTGCGGAGGCCTCGACGAGGCCGGCGAGGCCGCGCTCGACCGCGTCGAGCAGCGGGTCCTGCTTGACCAGATCCTCGATCGCGTAACCGGACAGGCACAGCTCGGGAAACACGGCGACCGCCACCGACTGCTCATGGCAGACGTTGGCTGCGGCCAGCGCCGCCTTTGCGTTGGCCGAGGGATCGGCGACATGGGACGTGGTGACACAGGCCGCCACGCGCGCAAATCCATGGGCGTAGATCGAGTAGAAAGTCATCGAGCGCAGTACCCTTGATCTCTTCGCTGCCGAAGCCGTCAGCACCTAACCATATGTAGCCCATCGGCCGGGCCCCGTGCAGGCCATCCGCCGTCATGCATAACGGATTTGCAGGCCCGCCGGTTCGCGCCCGACGAGCTCAGGCGCTGCGGGCCAGCACGCCCGACAGGTCGTCGCGCAGCCATTCGGCGATGCGCGGCCAGGCATGCGCGTGGGTGCGCGCGCCCATGAACAGGCCGAGGTGGTTGCTCGGCTCGGAAGCAGCGGCAATGAAGGCCGGCGGCGTGCCGAGCAGACCAGCCGTGGCGAGCGCCTGCGCAGCCGGCACGACGTCGTCGTCGAGCCCGGCGAGCAGGAAAACCGGCGCCTTGACGTCCTTCGGATCGATCGTGCGGCCGAGCGCCTTGAAGCTGCCGGCTGCGATCTGGTTCTCCCGGAAGATCCGATTGACGACCTCAAGATAATACGCGCCCGGCAGATCGAGCGTCTCCGCGTTCCAATGCTCAAAGCGCGCGAGCAGCGCCGCGCCTTCCTCGTCCGACAGGTCTCGCTGCAATGCCGCCACGATATCATCGCCGTTTGGCGCCTTGGACCACAAGTGAAGCATCTCCCCGCCGCTGACATTGCCGCCACCGCGTGCGACGAGCTGGTCGTACACCATCTCGGGCGCGTTGCGGGTGATCCGGCACAACGGCGACTCGATCGACAAGTCCACGGGGGCGCCTGCTAGCACCAGCCGCCGCACCTTGGCCGGAAAGCGCGCCGCATAGAGCAGCGACAGCCAGCCGCCCTGGCACAGCCCGACCAGATCGACCGGCGCGCCGATCTCGTCGATGGCGACGTTGAGGTCGCCGAGATAGCTGTCGATCGAGAGATAGCGCATGCCGGGCGAGGCCGATCGCCAATCGGTGAGGTAGATCCGATCGATGCCGCCCGCTTGCAGAGACTGCACCACGCTGTGGCCAGGCGCGAAATCGGCGATCAAGGCCCGGTGCAGCGCATAGGGCGCGCACACCAGCACCGGCTGGCCGGACCGGCCCTGCGAGCAATCGCGCAGGTGCATCGTCGCGAGCTCGAGCGCAACGCGGTTGGGCGTCGTCCACGGCAGCTTGCTCTCGTCATGCTCGGCCCGGCCGCGCTCGACCCACCAGAAGCACGCGTCCATGGCCAGCCGGGCTGCCGTGAACGGCCATAGCAGCGGCTCGTCGGGTGTATGGTCCGGTCCGCTCGCCTGTTTGCCGATCTTGTCCACCATGACGAGGTCCCTAGAGAAACGCCTCAAGGCTGACGACGGAGATGCCGAGGTCGCGAAAGCTTCGATGGGCTGCGGCCACCGAGCCGTCGAGATCGATGCCGCGGCAGGCGTCCTCGATGACAGCCACCTCCAACCCCGCCTTGCGCGCATCCTCCGCCGAGAAGCGGACGCAGAAATCCAGCGCCAGACCGGCGACAAAGACAGTCTTCAGCTCGCGTTCGCGCAAATAGCCGAGCAGGCCCGTCGCCGTCTTGTGGTCGTTCTCGAACAATGCCGAATAGGAATCGATGCCGCGGCGAAATCCCTTGCGCACCACCAGGCTCGCCCTGACCACGTCGAGATCGCGATGGAATTCGGCACCCGAGGTGCCCTGCACGCAATGCGCCGGCCAGAGCACCTGGGTGCCATAGTCGAGGTCGATGGTCTGGAATGGCTGCCTGCCCGCATGATTCGTCGCGAACGAAACGTGGTCGCGCGGATGCCAGTCCTGGGTCAGCACCACATTGGCGAATTTTTGGGCGATCCGGTTGATGGCGGGGACGACCTTCTCACCGCCGGGAACGGCGAGCGCTCCGCCCGTGCAGAAATCGTTCTGCACGTCGATCGCCAGCAGCACGTCGTGGTCGGAAATCTTCATCGCCAATCCCATTCCATGTGCCCGGCGCAGCGGCCGCCGGACAGGCCCCCCAGTGTCGGTCTTCCCGCCCGGCTTCGCAACCGCCGGCACCGTGCAAAACCTGCGCGAATTGGTCACCGGACCACCACCAGCATGCAACGGTTTGGCCTCGTCCGTGTTGACTAGGCGCACCCGAGGGCGGATTCTCGAAACTGTCGGGACGGGTGGATGGGGTCGAAGGCGCGGAGGAGAGGGTTGCCGAGGCCGGAAGGCGGCGACAACCACGAGATCATGAATATCGGCAAGACAGGACAGATTCTTCTCGCCGATATCGGCGGCACCAACGCGCGCTTCGCGCTGAGCCGGAGCGAATTGGGCCAAGGCGGTCAATCCGGACCGATCGACTATGTGAAGGTCGCCAATTTCCCGACGGTTCGGGAGGCCATTGCGGACGTCCTGGCGCGCCGGGCCGGTGGCGAGCAGCCCCGCAGGGCCGTGCTCGCCGTGGCGGGACCCGTCACCAACAACCGCTGCGTCATGACCAATAGCCCCTGGGTCATCGACGGCAACGAGCTGCAAGCGGCTCTGGGCTTCGACAGCGTCCACGTGCTCAACGACTTCGAGGTGGTCGCCTGGTCCCTGCCCGCCTTGCAGCCTGCCGATCTGATCCCGCTCGGCGGAGGCGATGGCCTGTCCGGCGAGCCGTTGCTGGTGGTCGGACCCGGAACCGGCTTTGGCGTCTCTTGTCTAGTCCAGCGCCATGGCGCGCGCCTCGCTGTCGTCACCGAAGCCGGACACGCGACCCTGCCGGCGGAGGATGAGCGCGAGGAACGCGCGATCGCGTGCTTGCGGCGGCGCCTCGGCCACGTCTCCATCGAGCGCGGCGCCCTCTCGGGATCCGGGCTGCAAAATCTCTACGAAGCCTTGGCGGAAGTCGACGGCGCTCAGGTGCCGCATCGCGATGCTGCCGGCATCACAAAGGCGGCCTTGGAGGGCAGTTGTCCCGTCAGCCGGGCGACGCTCGACATGTTTTGCGCCATCCTGGGCTCGGTCGCCGGCAATCTCGCGGTGACATTCGGCGCCCGCGGCGGCGTTTATGTCGCCGGCGGAATCGCGCCGCGCTTTCCCGAGTTCCTGATGGCCTCTGCGTTCCGTGCGCGCTTCGAGGCCAAGGGCCGGTTCCAGGACTATTTGCGCAACATCCCGACCCGGCTGGTAATCAAACCAGATGCGAGCTTCGTCGGCCTGAAGATGTTTGCCGACCATAATGTGGATTGAGCTGCGGGAACTCGCTCCACCCGTTGGTTCCAGTATTCACAGGTGATTCAGCGTCCGCGCGGTTCCACGCATGAACACGCTTGCCTCCATGGTCCCGATGCGAAACAATCAAGCCGTGTGTGGCGTGAGTTGCGGGGGCGTGACATGCGTAAGCAGGATCTGGGTTTCGACTATCACCGCTATCATCGCCTGCTGAGCGAGGCCGATGACGAAGGCAAGCGGCTGGCCTTGATCGACCTCCTGATCGAGGAAAAGGCGCGAGACCGGCTGGCTGCACAGCGTGCCTCGGACCGGGCGGCCATGACAGCCCACACGATTGCCAGGGTGCTGAAGAACGGCCGCAACTGAGGTGCGGCGTCCTCGGGTCAACAATGCAGCAGCCGTGCTGTCGCTCAGTGCGGCGCTTTGGCCTGCACATCAGGAAACATCGAATCGATCATCGCCTTGAGCTGATCCATCGCGATCGGCTTGCGCAGGATCGGCCGGCGCCGGAGCAAGGACGGCAGCAGTTCGGGCCCGTAACCGGTGGCGAACAGAAACGGCTTGCCGCGACGTTCGATCAAGTCGGCGACGGGATCGACGTAGACGCCCATGAGGTTGATGTCGAGGATGGCCAGATCGTATTGCGCGGTCATGGCAAACGCGCTCGCGTCCCGGACATTGTCCGCTTCGGCGACGACATGGTGGCCGAGTTCCACCACCATGTCGGCCATCATCATCCGGATCAACGCCTCGTCTTCGACCAGGAAAACGGAGAGTCCGTCCGCCATTTCAACTCCGCAGTCAGCTTGCGAAGCTAACCATACATCAATTGCGGAAGGGATACACGAATTCGTGGCGGGCGCCGTTAATTCAGAGGCGCCCGATCCGATTCAACTTGATCAATCCAATCCGCGCTCGTGGCTGAGGCGCACCATCTCCTGGATGAAGACCTGCTTCTGCTTGTCATCGAGGCTCGAATAGAGCGGCTCGGCGGCGTCGGCGACATTGCGCTGGTCGGCGGCGCGGTCGATCAGGAACTGCGCCTCGTTCCGCATCTGCTCGATGATGTCGTCGGGCGGATCACGCTTGGCGCGCGCAACCCGCAAGTTGAGCCGCTCTGCACCATTGTGTCCCAGGTAGTGCATCGCGCTCGAAAAGCCGTACCAGTGCTTCTCCTGCTCGGGCGTGAGATTCAGCTCGGTCTTGATCCGCTCGATGTAGGAATCGCTGTTGGCCACGATCTGCTCGGCGGTCTGCTGCGGCGCGCCGGGCTGGGTGAGGACGGTGACGTCCTTGTTGTCCTTGCCCTGCGGTGCGTTCTTTGCCTCCTTGCTCGCCTTGCCGCCCTTGCCCGCTTTGGCACTCTTAGCGTCCTTGGCGTCCTTGTCCTTGGCTCCGCCCTGCTGCTTGGCGTCCTTGCTGGACTCCTTGGCGGCCGGCGGCGGAGCGCCGGCATTGTTGTTGCCGACGCCGAGCACGCCGGTGAAGACGCCGACGACGCCGCCGATTGCGCCGCCCAGCACGCCGCCGACCGGACCTGCCGCCTTGTTTCCGGCCGCCGCGCCGTCCTGAACGCCTTTGACCAGACCTTGCGCATTGGCCGCGGCGGCACCGAACAGCAGAGCGCATACGGCCCCGAGCGCGATGCATCGCCGCATGTGAAGCCGCGCTGACGGCGCCGGGTTGATCATTCTCGTCTCCATCGTCGATCTCGCTCGCCTTTTGGGCGGCAGCCAAGCCGCCCGCCGCAACTCTATCGTTTCCACCGCTTCGCGGTCCAGCCGCGGCGCGGTGCTGTCCACGCCCGAAAAGTCTTTCGCGCGAAGCGGTTATGCAGGCTTGTTCGAAACTGCGGCGTAATTGCGCACGGATCGTTCCGGGCCCGTTCGCGCGAAGTGTGCGTCGCAAAAACAAGCGGTCGCAGCGTTCGACCGCCACAGCACGCCCCGCCGTTCAGGACACAACGTTAGTTCTATGTACGAGCCGTTCGGGTTTCTCGACAGACGCGATCAATCATGATCTGATCGCGCTACCAATTTGCTGGGGCATCGGTGAATTGCCATCGGGCCGACGGCATCAATAAGAAAATCGCACAACAAGAAACTTGGAAAAGACGTCTTAGAGGAAACTCCAACAACAACACCCAAGCGAGGAAACGAGATGTCACGCAAGAGACTGACGCGACGTCAATTTGTGGCTGCCACTGCAATGTCCTCCGCGGCGCTGATCTCGGCGCCCTATATCCGGGGCGCTTCCGCCGCCGGCAAGCTCTCGATCGGCTTCTGGGACCATTGGGTGCCAGGCGCCAACAAGGCCTCGACCGAGCTCGTCAACGAATGGGCCGCCAAGGAGAAGGTCGAAGTCACCATCGACTACATCCCCAGCCAGGGAAACAAGAACCTGCTGACCATCGCCGCCGAAGCGCAGGCGAAATCCGGCCATGATATCTTCGCGATGCCAACGTGGTGGGCGCATTCCAATGCCGACCAATTGGAGAACGTCGCCGACATCATGGGGCCGATCACCGCCGAGAACGGCGAGGTGAACGGCACGGCCAAATATCTCGGCACTGTCGGGACCAAGTGGCTCGGCGTTCCCGCCTGCGTCGGCAGTCAGATCAAGGGCCCCTGCTCCCGCATCGACCTGATGAAGAAGCACGCGGGGATCGACGTGCAGGAGATGTATCCGGCCGGCGCTCAACCCAAGGCCGACAACTGGACACTGGAGACATTCCTGAAAGCTGCCGAAGCCTGTCACAAGGCGGGCGTCCCGTTCGGCATCGGCCTCGGCGAGACCACCGACAACGTCGACACGGCCGGCGCGATCTTCCTGTCGTTCGGCGCCCAGCTCGTCGACGCCAAGGGCAATCTCACCGTCAAGACCGACGCGGTTCGTCAGGCGCTCGATTTCTACAAGAAGCTGATCGGTTTCCTGCCGCCCGACGTCGCAGCCTGGGACGACGCATCCAACAACAAGTGGCTGGTCTCCGGCAGGGGTGCGATGATCATGAACCCGCCGAGCGCCTGGGCCGTCGCCAAACGCGACGCGCCGCAGGTTGCGGAGCAATGCTGGACCCACGGATTCCCGGCGGGGCCGAAGGGCCGCTTTGCACCCTACCTGCCGTATTTCTGGAGCATATGGAACTTCTCCAAGAACAAGGAAGCAGCGAAGAGCCTGCTGGTGGCGTTGTCGAAGCCGGCAGCCATCGAAAAGATGGTCACGGCCAGCGGCGGCTACGACTTGCCGGCTTATGAGAAGCTGACGACGCTGAAGGTCTGGCAGGAAGAGGGTCCACCGAAAGGCACGCTCTACCACTATCCAAATCCCTACAAGCATCAGACGCTGTCGATTGCAGCTTCGCCTGCGCCTCCGAAGATCGCACAGCAGATCTATGCGCAGGCCACGCTCACCAAGATGTGCCTACGGTATCACCAGGGCGAATCGATGGAGAAGACGCTCGCCTGGGCCGAAGGCGAATGCGAAGGCTTCATGCGGAGCTGAACCGGAACGGCTCGCCGCGACGGTCTCAGGCCCGCTCGCGGCGAGTCTTCCGTCTCACTCACCTGACGAGAGCCGACGGCTTCGGCTCTCGAACCTTCCAAAAGTCGGGTCTACCGACCAAACCGCGCGAGGAAATGCATCATGGCGGATGTCGCATTGCAGCCAGACAGGGTTGGCGCAGCGCAACCGGCGCGAAAACGCTCCAGTCTGCAAAAGGCGCTCAAACGCAAATCGACTGCGGCGTTCCTGATGACGCTGCCGCTGATCATTCTCATCACGCTTCTGGTGCTTTATCCCGCGTTCTATTCGCTTCACCTGGCGACGCTCAACAAGTCGATGCAGAGATTCGTCGGTCTCGGCAATTTCGAGTTCCTGTTCAAGCGCGACACGTTCTGGCTGGTCGTCAAGCAATCCTGCATCTTCGCCATCACCGCCGTTCTGTTCAAAGCGCTGATCGGGTTCATCGTCGCGCACTTCGTCCACAACATTCCGGCCAAGGGCCAGCGCAAATGGCGCGGCATGCTGCTGGTGCCCTGGGTGATCCCGCCCGCCATGAGCACGCTGGCATGGCTGTGGCTGTTCGACCCCTCCTATTCCGCGTTCAACTATACGCTGTCGTTCTTCGGAATCGGTCCGATCCCGTGGACCGGCGACGCCGCCTGGGCGCGCTTCTCCGTCATCCTGGTCAACGTCTGGTACGGCGCGCCGTTCTTCATGATCATGTATCTGGCGGCCCTGAAATCGGTGCCCGACCAGCTCTATGAAGCCGCGGCCATCGACGGCGCCAATTGGTGGCAGCGGATCTGGTACGTGACGCTGCCGATGATGCGCAACATCATCGCGATCACGACGCTGTTCTCGCTGATCGTGACCTTCGCCAATTTCGACATCGTGCGAATCCTGACCGCCGGCGGCCCTCTCGACCACACCCACATCTTCGCCACCTGGGCCTTCAGGATCGGCATCGAAGGAAGCGATATTCCGCTGGGCGCCAGCGTCTCCCTGTTCATGGTGCCAATCCTGGCGGTCGCAGCGATATTCATCCTGCGGGACGTCAACAAGCGCGGGAATGAAGCCTGATGAGCTCAGTCACGATAGACAAGGCCGCGCCGACGCGCACGGTCAAGTATGGAAGCATGAGCCGCGACCGCAAATGGGCGCTGCGGTGGTCGTACTTCTTCCTGACGCTGTTTGCGATCTTCTCGCTGCTGCCGCCGATCTACATGCTGATCACCTCGCTCAAGAGCAGCGCCGAAATCTCCGCTGCGACCAATCCATGGTGGGTCTTCCATCCCACTCTCGAGAACTATGTCGGCCTCTTGACCTCGAACCAGTTCCTGCGGTTCTTCTGGAATTCGGCGCTGGTCTCGATTTTCGTGGTCACCATCACGATGCTGATCAGCGTGCCCGCGGCATTTGCCCTGGCGCGGATGCGGTTCTGGGGCTCGGCCACGCTGGCGACCGGCGTGTTCCTGACCTATCTCATTCCGGACAGCCTGTTGTTCATTCCGCTGTTCAAGGTGTTCGCCCTGTTCGGCGACTGGACCGGTATCCAGCTCATCAACCGCTGGTACGTGCTGCTCTTCATCTATCCGACGTTGACGGTGCCGTTCTGCACTTGGATCATGATCGGCTATTTCGCCTCGATCCCGAAGGAGCTCGATGAGGCCGCGATCATCGATGGCGCCTCCTGGTTCCAGACGCTCACCCGGATCTTCATTCCGGTGGCGCTGCCGGGGCTGATCGCCGCGACCATCTTCGCCTTCACCGTGTCCTGGGCACAATTCCTCTATCCGCTCGTGTTCACGACGTCCACGGACCAGCTCGTGCTGCCGGTCGGCATCATCACGACGCTGATCAAGGGCGACGTGTTCAACTGGGGACAGATCATGACCGGCGCGCTGCTCGGCGCGGCGCCGCCGCTGATCATCTACGCCTTCCTGATGGACTATTACATTGCCGGCCTGACCGCCGGTGCGACAAAGGGTTGAGAACTCATGGCTGACGTTGCTTTGCGGAAGGTAGTCAAGCGTTACGACGACGTGGAAGCCGTGCGCGGCATCGATCTCGACATCGCCGACCACGAGTTCATCGTGCTGGTCGGCCCGTCCGGCTGCGGCAAGTCGACCACGCTGCGCATGATTGCAGGCCTCGAGGACATCAGCGACGGCGACATCATGATCGGCGGCGACATCGTCAACGACGTGCCGCCGAAGGACCGCGACATCGCCATGGTGTTCCAGAACTACGCGCTCTACCCGCACATGACGGTCGCCGAGAACATGTCGTTCGGGCTGCGCCTGAAGCACTATCCCAAGGCCGAGATCAAGGCGCGGGTGACGGAAGCCGCGCGCCTGCTCGACATCACCGACCTGATCGACCGCAAGCCGAAGCAGCTCTCCGGCGGCCAGCGCCAGCGCGTCGCGATGGGCCGGGCCATCGTGCGCAATCCGAAGGTCTTCCTGTTCGACGAGCCGCTGTCCAATCTCGACGCGAAACTGCGCGTGCAGATGCGGATCGAGATCAAGAAGGTGCATCAGAAGGTGCGCACCACCACCGTCTACGTCACCCACGACCAGGTCGAGGCAATGACGCTGGCCGATCGCGTCGTGGTGATGAACAAGGGACGGATCGAGCAGATCGGCACGCCGAACGAGCTCTATCACAAGCCGGCCACGCGCTTCGTCGCCGGCTTCATCGGCTCGCCCGCGATGAACTTCATCCCGTGCCGGCTCGAGGACGTCGGCGGCACGCTGCAGATCCGCCTCACCGACCGCATCGCCTTCCCGCTGCCGCCGGCCCGCGCCGCGCGCTACAATTC
The DNA here is from genome assembly GCF_024585125.1 of Bradyrhizobium sp. WBOS08. Lineage (NCBI taxonomy): Bacteria > Pseudomonadati > Pseudomonadota > Alphaproteobacteria > Hyphomicrobiales > Nitrobacteraceae > Bradyrhizobium > Bradyrhizobium sp. WBOS08. Next base: position 6,088,654 of record NZ_CP028988.1, read on the forward strand.
GCTGCCGCGCACCGACAAGCTGCTGCTCGGCCTCCGGCCCGAGCATCTGACCGAATCTCATGCGCATCTGGAGCCCGGCGTCGAGACCTTCGACACCGTGCTCGACGTCACCGAGCCGATGGGAATGGAGACCCTGGTCTATTTCGGACTCGATGGCACACCGGTCTGTGGCCGCGTTAATCCCAATGCCGGCGCCAAGGACGGGGCACCCATGCGTTTGGCGATGGACCTCAACAATATGCACCTGCTAAACGAGGCGACCGGCGCCGTGTTGTGACGCCGGTTCAAGAAACTCGCGCAGGCAGGGGACGATGGCGACCAACAAGAAGAAGATTTTCGTTACGCAAACTTTGTCGCAAGGGGCACGCGCCCTCCTCACCCAGCGGGACGATATCGAGCTCGTCGAGTTTCCGAACCTGATCTCGGCGGGGGACTTCGAGGCTTTGCTGAAGAGCCATGCGCCGGTCCACGGCGTCGCGCTCGGCGCCACCGCCTTCGGCGAGACCGAGCTCGAGGCCGCGAAGGACATGAAGGTGGTGACCCGCATCGGCGTCGGCTACGACGCCGTCGACGTACCCGCCCTCTCCCGCCGCAAGGTGCCGCTGATGGTCGCCGGCAGCGCCAACTCGCCTTCGGTTGCGGAAGCCGCGCTGTTCATGATGCTGACGCTGGCCAAGCGCGCCCAGGAATTGCATTCCTGCGTCAAGGACGGCAAATGGGCCGATCGGCTCGGCATGCTGCCGTTCGATCTCTACGGCAAGACCGTGCTGGTGATCGGCTTCGGCCGCATCGGCAGCCGCACCGCCAAGCGCTGCCTGGCATTCGAAATGAACGTCCAGGTCTACGATCCCTATAAGCCTGCCGCCGAGATCAAGGCGGCCGGCTGCGAGCCCGTTGTCGACCTCGACACCGCCCTGCCGAGCGCCGACTTCGTCACCATCCACTGCCCGAAGACGCCGGAGACAATCGGTCTGTTCGATGCTGACAGGATCGGCCGGATGAAGCCGAGATCCTATCTCATCAACACCGCACGCGGCGGCATCGTCAAGGAAGCCGCGCTCCACGACGCGCTGGTCTCCGGCAAGCTCGCCGGTGCCGGCATCGACGTGTTCGAAGTGGAGCCGCCGCCGGTCAGCAACGCGCTGTTCGCCCTGCCCAACGTCATCATCGCCCCGCACGTTGCCGGCGTCACGGTCGAGGCGGTTCAGCGCATGAGCGAGCAGACCGCGCGCAACATCCTGAGTGTGCTCGACGGCGATCCGATCCGGCAGAACGTGATCAATCAGGACGTGCTCGGCTGAGCTAAGCTGAGCTCCTGGCGGGCGACTGAAGCGCCCGCCTTCGGAACGCCAGGAACCGTCCCATTTTGGCGCAGATCGGGCCCCAACTCAGCCTTAATCAAGCGCGCCTAATGTTCCCGGCCGCGGCGGCAGTGGGACAAAACGAGCCGGCCGCGTCGAGCTGGAGGATGGAGCCTTGTCAGAGATCGACCCGACCGACCACGCGCTGGCGACCATCGCCAGCATTCTGGAGAACCCCGAGCCCGTTCTGGTCATTCGCAAGACCGAGACCGAGATCGTGGTGTCCGGAGAGCGCGAGCATGTGGACTCCGACGAGCATCGGGTTGTGGACGAATATCCTGCGGTCGAAGAGCATCCGTCGCTGGAAGAGCATCCGGTCATCGAGGAGCAGCCGCTGGTGCCGGAGCACACCGATGCCGACGGCTACAGCAAGGTCGGGCCCGGACCCATGGTGGCGATCCGCCTCAAGTGGACGGTCCATCGCGGTGACGACGGCCAGTACTACGTCCACGAGACTATCGGCGAACAATCCGCGCCCGTGATCAGCGGCCCCATGACGAGCGAGGCCGCGGTGCATTTCGTCGATACCCAGCAGGACGAGGCGCATCGGCGCTTCGAGCTGCTGCGTAGCGAGATCGCCGGCCGCAGCTCGCTGGCCGATTACGAGCGCAAGGGCGAAGCCTAGCGCTACGCCTGGAGGCCTTCCCACACCTCTCCCCTTCGGGGAGAAGTGTGGACCGAGCCTCCGCAACTACTTCCTTCCGAGATAGTCCTTTTTCACGAGTTCGACGCCGGCGTGCCGCAGCAGGTCATAGGCGGTCGTGACGTGGAAGAAGAACTGGGGGACGCTGAACGTCAGCAGCAACGTCCGCCCCGTGAACGGCAGCTCGGTCCCGTTCTTCAACTTGAAGAAGACGTTGCGCTCCGCTGCCGCCTCGATCTCCGCGCGCGGCAGGCTTTCGATGAACTCGATCGAGGTCGCAATTCGCGCCTGCAGCCCGGCCATGTCGTGCTCCAGCGCCGGCAGCGCCAACGGCTCGCGCTCCGCCAGCAAGGCCGGCGCGACCACGGCATGGCGGCAGGCCTCGTCGACCTGCTGGGCGAGGTCGTACATGTTCGGCGCAAGCCGCATGCCGAGCATCACCGCCGGGTTGAACTTGCGGGTCTCCGCATAGGCGACGCCCTTGTCGAGCAGGACCGACAGGTTGCGCAAATACGGCACGAAGAGGCCGACCGAGGCCTCGTGCATTGAGATCGTCACGTTGAGATTCCCTTCAATTCCGCCTCGCCGGAAGCTCGCATCTGGTCCATTTCGGTTACCATGGCGCCTCAGGCCGCGTCCTCCTGTCGCTTGCCTCGGCCCAACTTTGGGCCGGTCCCTCGCCTATTGAACCCTGAACAGCAGGACCGCGACTCATACCGAGACAGTGATCTAGATCACTTTCTGCAATCGAACCGATGCGTAAGCGTCGGTGCGGGGACCACCTGTTCAGGAGATGGAAATGAGGAAGCTGTTGGCCACGGCCGCATTCCTTTTGGCGAGCACCGCTGCCCAGGCGCAGTACACGTTCGAATATGGCGGACGCACCATCCGCATCGACCCCGACCGCGGCACGGTGCAGATCCCCGGCGTGTACGACAACACCGGCCAGAAGGCCAAGAAGGCCAAGAAGAACGAGACAGCGCCGGGCCAGCAGCCGCCCCAGCAAGCCATTGTCGAGCCGCAAACGCCGGCAGCACCGGTTCCCGCGCCTGCCCCCGTCGCGCCGCCGCCCGCGGCCGCCCAAGCGCCTGCACCTGCCCAAGCGGCTGCGCCGGCCGCTGCGGCCGTGGCGCCTCCGCCGGCTCAGCCTCCGGCGGCCCCCCCCAGCAATGCGCCGGCCGAGACCGCGGTGCTGCCGCCGCCCGCGCCGCAAGCAGCCCCTCCGGCTCCCGCGCCGGCCACACAGCAGTCCGCTCGGCTGCGGCTCCGCCGCCTCCCGCTCCGCCCCCTGCACCGGCGCCGGTTCAGGCCGCCGCGGTCGCTCCGCCCGCCCCGGCGACGGGGCCCACGCGCGATCTCAGTTCACCTCTCGGCGTCTGGCTCACCGAAGAGAAGGAAGGCAAGGTCCGCATCGAGCAATGCGGCAGCAATCTCTGCGGCTATTCAGTCGACAGCAAATCGAACCAGAACGGCGAGCAGGTCCTGATCAACATGAAGCCCGGCAAGGACCAGAAATGGTCCGGCCGCATTCTCGATCCGAATTCCGGCTCGACCTACGATTCGACCATCGCGATGAAGGGCACCGATCGCCTGCGCGTGCAGGGCTGCGCCTTCGGCGGCATGTTCTGCGGCGGCCAGACCTGGACGCGGGTGAACTGAGTTTCGACATCGACGTTTCGACTGAAAAAGGGGCCCGCGATCCGGGCCCCTTCGCTTTTGCCCGGCGCTCAGCTGCGAGGTGCGCTACCTCACAGAGCCCGCTGCTCGCGTGAGCCCCCTCACATCGCCGGTTCCACGGCCGTGGCACGTTCCCCGCATCGACATCCAGGGAGCGTGCCATGAACGGCTTTCGCAAAGGTTTCTTCGCCACCCTCCTCGCCATCGCCTTCCCGCTTGGGCAGGCCGATGCTGCGACAAGCACTTTCGACGGCATATGGAATGTCCGCATCTCGTCGTCCAGCGAGACCTGCGGCAACGGCGCCACCGTTGCGATCGGCATCAACAACGGTCAGATCGCATCGAGCAGCGCGGCCGTGTCGGCGTCAGGTCGCGTCGCCGATGCCGGCAGCATCAACGTCACCTTGAGCACGGGCATCAAGCGCGCCGTCGGCTTCGGCCGGCTCAGCGGCACCTCCGGCTCCGGCACCTGGCGCGGCGCGCTGTGCACGGGCACGTGGACGGCGGAGCGGATGTAGGCTGCCGTGTCCCGGACAAGCGGCAATGCGAAGCGTTGCCGCGCAGAGCCGGGACCCAGCACGCTTCACAATGCGCTTCGTAGCACGGCAGCTCTGGGTCCCGGATCGGCGCCGCATCGCCTTGCGGCGCTGCAGCTTGTCGGGGACACGAGGCTCTAGCCCAGCGCCGCGCCGTACTCCGCGTCGGTGACCGGCTCGAGCCAGGTCGAGTACACGCCGTCGAGCGCCTCCTGCATGGCGATGTGGCACATGCCGTTGGTCGGCGAGGCGCCGTGCCAGTGCACTTCGCCCGGCGGAATCCAGACGGTGTCGCCGGGACGGATCTCCCTGACGGGACCGCCCTTGGTCTGCACGCGGCCGACGCCGGAAATGACATAGAGCGTCTGGCCGAGCGGATGATGGTGCCAGTTGGTGCGGGCGCCGGGCTCGAACGCAACCCGCGAGCAGTTCAGCCGTGCCGGTGCCGGTGCCATGATCACGGGGTCCTGCCACACGGTGCCGGTGAAGTTTTCCTTGGGCGCGCGGCGGGTCGGCCGCGTGCCTGCAACAGTGATCTCCATGGAATTACCTCGCTTGCTTCCCGGTTACTTCTTGCTGGCGGCGTAGCGCGCCTTGGTTTCGGCGTTCATGGGATAGAGGCCCGGCAGCACGGCGCCGTTGTTCACCTCGTTGACGATCCAGGCCTCCATGCGCTCCTGCTCGACACCCTCGTTGAGCACGTGCTCGAGCATCGCCTGCGGGATCAGCACGCAGCCATCCTGGTCGGCGACCACGATGTCATTCGGGAAAACGGCGACGCCGCCGCAGCCGATCGGCTCGCCCCAGCCGACGAAGGTGAGGCCCGCGACGGAAGGCGGCGCGGCATAGCCGTCGCACCAGACCGGCAGATTGGTGCCGAGCACGCCCTCGACGTCGCGCACGACGCCGTCGGTGACCAGCGCGGTGACGCCGCGCTTGACCATGCGCGCGCACAGGATGTCGCCGAAGATGCCGGCATCGGTGATGCCCATGGCATCGACCACGGCGATGCATCCTTCCGGCATCGCCTCGATCGCGGTGCGGGTGGAGATCGGCGAGGACCAGGATTCCGGCGTCGCCAGATCCTCGCGCGCCGGCACGAAGCGCAGCGTGAAGGCCGGTCCCACCAGGCGCGGCAGGCCCGGGCGCAGCGGCCGCGCGCCCCGCATCCACACATTGCGCAGGCCTTTCTTCAGCAGGACCGTGGTGATGGTGGCGGTGGTGATGCCGGCGAGGGTCTTGCGGGCTTCAGGGGACAGCGACATGGAAACAGACGAGCTCCGGGGTGCGGGAAACAACGCGCGCATCTTGCGAGCCGCAGCCCTTGCGTCAAGGGCCAAGAAGCGCGCAATAACGCAGGGCCGGTGGGCCTTTATGCGACGCGATAACAAGGCTTTATCGCCTCCCCCTGCATTAATTTATTGGACTTGCGGGCGCATATACGCGAAGCAGGGGTGACGCGGAACTCGAGCTCGAGCCCGCGCTTTGCAAAGCCCGATTCCGACAGCTCTTCGACAGCTCAATGGCCGCGACGCTTCCCCCGCCCCGCCTTCTGCCCAGTGGCGACAGCGCCGTCACGGTCGAGTTCAGCCGCACCATCGACGAGGAGGCCAACCAGCGCGTGCTGGCGCTCGACAAGGCGCTCGCGGCAAGCCCCATCGAGGGCATCACCGAGACCGTGCCGACCTATCGCTCGCTGCTGGTGCACTACGACCCCTGCAAGATCGGTTTCGACGCGCTCGGCGACAAGCTGCTTCCGCTCGCGATCCAGCCGCCGCCGCCCGTGACCAAGGCGCGCCGCTGGCGCGTTCCCGTCGCCTATGGCGGCGAGCACGGCATCGACCTCGAGGATGTCGCCAAGGCCCTCAACACCACGCCGGACGACATCGTCGCCCGCCATGCGGGCGGCGACTACAAGGTCGCCATGATCGGCTTCACGCCGGGCTGGTCCTATCTCAGCGGCCTCGACAAATCGCTGCACATGTCGCGGCGGCAGAATCCGCGGCTGCTGACGCCGGCCGGCACGATCTCGATCGGCGGCGTCCAGGCCGGAATCCAGTGCCTGGCGGCGCCGAGCGGCTGGCACCTGCTCGGCCGCACGCCGGTGCGCACCTATCAGCTCCACCGCAATCCGACCTTCCTGACCGAACCCGGCGACCGCGTGACGTTCTTCGCCATCGACCACAAGACCTTCGACGAGCTGGATCGCGCGGCGGAAGCCGGCGAGATCGTCGCCGAGCAGGTGGACGCATGAGCCGGCTCGTGGTCGCCAGTATCGGCCCTGCAAGCTCCGTCCAGGATGGCGGCCGCTTCGGCGCGCAGCGCTACGGCCTGACGGTGAGCGGTGCGATGGATCGGCTGTCGCTGGCTGCGGCGAACACGCTGGTCGGCAACGCGCCGTTCGCTGCCGCCGTCGAGATCGGTCCGTTCGGTGCCGCCTTCACCGCCCGTGACGGCGCCGTGCGGGTGGCAATCTCGGGCGCGCCGCGCAACGCGGACGTCGCCGGAAACCCGGTCGCCATGGACACGTCGGTGACGCTGAAGGACGGCGAGACGCTGACGCTGGGCTTTGCCCGCGGCGGCGCCTTCACCTATCTCGCGATCGAAGGCGCCATCACCGGCGAACGCGTGTTCGGCAGCCTCGCGGTCAATGCCCGTGCCGGCCTCGGCAGCCCCTACCCGCGCCCGCTCCAGGCCGGCGACGAATTCAGCGTCGATGCCGCGAGCGGCGCAAGCGAGCTGCGCATCGAATTGCCGAAGCCCGCGAGTGGGCCGATCCGGGTCCTGCTCGGACCGCAGGACGACGAGTTCGACGACGCCAACAAGGCGCTGTTCCTGAACAGCGAGTGGAAGATCTCGGCGACCTCGGACCGGATGGGCTACCGGCTCGAAGGCCCCGCGATCAGGCATCTGCACGGCCACAACATCGTCTCCGACGGCACCGTCAACGGCAGCATCCAGGTGCCCGGCAACGGCGCGCCGATCGCGCTGATGATGGATCGCGGCACCTCCGGCGGCTATCCGAAAATCGCAACCGTGATCACCGCCGACATCGGCCGCCTCGCGCAGACCTCGGCGGGAACGGCGTTCCGCTTCAAGGCCGTCGGCATGGCCGAGGCGCAGGACGAGGCGCGAAAGTTCGCGCAAGCGATCCGGACCCTGCCCGATCGCCTGCGCGCGGCCGACAGCGTTGCGCTCAACATCGAGGCCCTCAGCGATGCCAACGTGGCGGGCCATGCGGTGAACGCGGTCGATGCCGGCACCTGGCAGGTCACCGCGGAGCCCTAGACGCAACAACAAGCCCCGAAGGCGGAGAGCATCCATGAAGACGATCGATCTCAATTGCGACCTCGGCGAAGGATTTGGCGCGTGGGAGATGGGCAACGACGCCGCCATGATCGAGCTGGCAAGCTCGGTCAACGTCGCCTGCGGCTTCCATGCCGGCGACCCCGACATCATGCGGCGGACTGTCGAGTTGGCGAAGGCGCGCGGCGTCTCGGTCGGCGCCCATCCCGGCTACCGCGATCTGCACGGCTTCGGCCGGCATCCGATCGCGGGCCTCAAGGCTTCCGAGATCGAGAACCTCGTCGCCTATCAGATCGGCGCATTGCAGGCGATCGCGACCGCGGCCGGCCACAAGGTCACGCATGTGAAGGCGCATGGCGCGCTCTCCAACGTCGCCTGCGAGGACGACATGACGGCCAAGGCGATCGCCGCCGGCATCAAGGCGGTCGACCCCAGCCTGATCTTCGTCGTGCTCGCCAATTCAAAGCTGGTGAAGGCCGGCGAAGACGCCAACCTGCCGATGGTGCACGAAGTGTTCGCCGACCGCGCCTATGAGGACGACGGCAATCTCGTCTCGCGCAAGAAGCCCGGCGCGGTGCTGCACGATGCCAAGGCGATCGCCGAGCGCGTGGTGCGGATGGTGCAGGACGGCGCGGTGGTCTCGGTGACCGGCAAGGTGATCAAGATGCGCACGGACACGGTGTGCATCCATGGCGACACCCACGGCGCCGTCGAGATCGCGCGGACCTTGCGAGCGGCGTTGAAGGATGCCGGGATCGAGGTCGCGCCGTTCAAGCGCGGGTGAGATACGGGAAGTGTCGTAGGGTGGGCAAAGGCGCATAGCGCCGTGCCCACCACCTGTCCAATGCAGTAACAGGTCGTGGGCACGCTGCGCTTTGCCCACCTACGAGATTGTCAGAACGGATGCACCGAGAGCGTGCCGAACACGATCGCGGCGATGACTGCAAACGCGTTGTAAAGCGCCAGATGATGGGCGCTCGCCCGGGTCTGCCGCGAGAGCGAGCGCGCGTAGATGTGCAGTCTGGCTTCCGCCGATAGTTCGCGCATGGTCGATCTCCAACGCCCCATTTTCGGGAGTATGAAGGATCAACCAGGGCGGGAGGCAAGATGGCGGCGCAAATAGCGATCCGCCTGCTCCGAGGCGGCCGTCTCGCAGACGTAAATTCTACGGAGGTCTGGGTTCCCAGAATCTTATTCGTTCAAATCCGAGCCAGTTGGAACCGGCTCGGAGATCGGTGAGCGGCAGCCGTCAGTACACATCCGCCTGGAAGCGCCCGGTCTTCTTCAGCTCGGCGACGAAGCTGACGGCTTCGTCGGTCGAACGCGCGCCGAACTGGGCGACGATGTCGACCAGCGCGCGCTCGACGTCCTTGGCCATGCGCTTGGCATCGCCGCAGACGTAGAAATGCGCGCCTTCGGCAAGCCACGTCCACAGCTCGCGGCCGACCTCCCGCATGCGGTCTTGCACGTAGAACTTCTTCTCGCCGTCGCGCGACCAGGCCAGCGACATGCGCGTGAGCAGACCCGAGGTCTTCATCGCATTGAACTCCTCCTGGTAGAAGAAGTCGCAATCGCTGCGCTGATGGCCGAAGAACAGCCAGTTCTTGCCGGGCGCGCCGGTGGCCTTGCGGTCGAGCAGGAAGGCGCGGAACGGCGCGATGCCGGTGCCGGGGCCCACCATGATGATCGGCGTCTTCGGATCCTTCGGCAGGCCGAAGCCGTGCGCCTTCTGCACATAGACCTTGAGCTTGTCGCCCTCGTTGATGCGCTCGCCGAGGAAGGTCGAGGCGACGCCGAGGCGCTTGCGCTTGCCGATGACGTAGCGCACGGAATCGACGGTCAGCGACAGCTTTCCGGGCGTCGCATTGTGCGACGAGGAGATCGAGTAGAGCCGCGGCTGCAGCGGCTCCAGCGCCTCGACGAAGGCCTCGGGGTGCGGCCGCGTGCCGGAAAACTTCTGCAGCCCCGCCATGACGTCGAGGGTTGCGGCATCGCCATCGGGGTCCTCGCCCTGTGCCAGCGCCCGCGCCTTTTCGCGCGCCGCGCCGCCGGTGATGAAGGAGATCAGCTCGAACAGGGTGTCCGGCGCCGGCGACAACGAGACGTCGTCGATCAGCACCTCGCGCAGCGTCTTGCCGTTGACCTCAGTGGTGTGGGAGGCGCCGAGCAGCGCGATGATCTGGTCGACGAGGCCGACATCGTTGCGCGCGAATACGCCGAAGCTGTCGCCGACGACGTAGTCGAGCTTGCTCTCGGAGAGATCGAACTCGACATGATAGGTTTCCTTCTCCGACTTGCCCTTGTTGAGCAGGCGGCGCGACAGGAAGGTCGCAGGCACGGGGTTGTCGCGTGAGCGGCCCGGCTCTGCGATCGTCACCGTCACGGCCGGCGCCGGAGCGTCCGGCTTGTCCAACGCTTTGGCCGCCGGGGCCTGGTCCAGCTCCTCGTAGAGCGACTTCAGCATCCGCGCGGTTTCCTTGCCGCCGGGGACGCAGAGGTTGAGCCGTGCTTCGCTGCGGCTGGCGATCGCTTCCGAATAGTCGTGGCAATTGTAGCCGCACTGGCCGCAATCCTGCTGCGCCATCGCCGCCATCATCTTGCGGCGCACCGGGCGTCCCTCGGCCAGTTTCATGCGATCGGCGATCGGCATGGTCTGGTCGTGCCATGGCGCTTCGCCGTCGTCGCCATCGCCGGCCGCGCCTTGCATGACGGCCGCGCCCTGCTCCGCCGACAGCGGCGCGGCGACATCGGGCGACAGCAGCCCGGCGAAGAAGCCGTTCAGCCAGGAGCGCTGCGCATCGGAGAACGGTGCGCTGGCGGGAATGATGTCGAGCCTGGGCGGAGGGGTGATCTGGTTCATGCGGACACCTGTGCATCGGCAAGCTTGCGCAGCGTTTCGCCGTCATGGCGGCGCGCGAAGGAGAGAAAGGTTTCGTCGGGCGACGAGCGATGGGCGATATAGGCCTTGAGCAGCGCCTCGACCGTCTTCGGCGCGTCCTCGGCCTTGAGGTCGTGATAGACCTCCTGCCCGACGTCCGCGTCCGGACCGAACCCGCCGCCGGTGAAGAGGTGATAACCCTCGACCGTATCGTCCTCGCCAACGGGCACGCGCGCGCCGATCAGGCCGATGTCGCTGATGTAATGCTGCGCGCAGGAATGATGGCAGCCGGTGACGTGGATGTTGACCGGCTTGTCCATCGCGACGCGCGGCTCGCACCAGTCGCCGATCTCGGCGGCATGGCGCTTGGTGTTCGCCGCGGCGAAGCGGCAGCCGGCATTGCCGGTGCAGGCGATCAGGCCGGCGCGGATGTGCGAGGCCTCGACCGCGAGCCCGATCTGCTTGATCGCGGCAACGGCAAGCTCGACGTTCTTGTCGCGCACGCCCGAGATCAGCAGGTTCTGCCAGACCGTGAGCCGGATCTCGCCGTCGCCGAGGTCGCGCGAAACCTTGGCGAGCCCCCGCATCTGATCGCTCGTCAGCTTGCCGAGCGTCAGCGACACGCCGATCCAGTTGAGTCCGCCCTGCTTCTGCTTGTGCACGCCGACATGCGCCATGCGGTCGGCGGCCGGCCGCGGCGCGAACGCCTCCTCCGGCACGCGCGTGAACGGCGTCTTCAGCCGCTCCTCGACGAGCCCAAGGAAACCGTCATGGCCCATGGTGTCGAGCACGTATTTCAGCCGCGCCTTGTTGCGGTTGGTGCGGTCGCCATGGTCGATGAAGACGCGCACGATGGCGTCGGCAAGGGCGGTCGCCTGCTCGGGCTTGACGATGATGCCGGAATACTTCGCAAAGTCCTTGTGGCCGGTGATGCCGCCGAGGCCGAGGCGGAACCAGACTCCCGGCTCGACGCCGAAACCGTCCTTCACCTCATAGGCCGTGAACGCGATGTCGTTAGTCTCCTCCAGCACGGCGATCCTGCCGGCACCGTCGAAGGCGACGTTGAACTTGCGCGGCAGGCCGTAGAGCGAGCGGTCGTTGAGGATGTGGTAGTGCCATTCGCGCGCATAGGGTCGCGTGTCGAGGATTTCCTGCGGATCGATGCCCGCCGTCGGCGTTCCCGTCACGTTGCGGATGTTGTCGGCGCCGGAGCCGCGCGAGCACAGGCCGAGCTCCTGGATGCCCTCGAGCAGCCTGATCGCGTGCTTCGGCGGGATCTCGCGCAGCTGGAGATTGGCGCGCGTCGTGACGTGGCTGTAGGGGCCGCAGAGCTCGTCTGCGAGATCGGCGAGGCCCGACAGCTGCCAGTGCTTCATGATGCCGTTCGGAATCCGCAGGCGGCTCATGTAGGAATCCTGCGTCGGCGCAACGTAGAAGATGCCGTAATAGCGCCAGCGGAAATTGTCCGCCGGGCTCGGCGGTGCATTGTCGAGCGCCTGCTGGCGCAGCCGCGGATAGGCATCGAAGGGATGCTCGTCGCGCTTGAACTTCTCCTGGTCGGCGAGCTTCTTGCCCGCCGCGATCACCTTGTCCTGCGCCTTGAGGTGCACGGCGTCGGGACCGACAGGCTCGGCGTTCGCCTTGCCGGCACTGCCGCCGCCCAGACCGCGCCCGACCCGGCTGATCTGCAGACCGGTGGTGAAGCCTTCAAGATAGCGTTTCTGCTCGTCGGTAAAGTCGACTGCGAGCGTATCGATTTTCATGGTCGGTAACGAAGCTCCTGCGGCCACCTGGGTGGCATCGACGGACATTGCGCGACCCGCGAGGACCGAGGCTGGCTCCAAGAGCCGGCATCGCTACCCCAGCGGTCCGATCAGCTTCGTTGCTGCGGGACTCGGCTCAGCAGGCACCTGTGACAAGCTGGCCGCACTGCAACATTCAAGTTGCGTGCCAGCTTGGAAGAAATAGAAAGTTTTGTGTTTACAATCGGTTATGTGCAGACCCGGAACATCCCGGGCCGTGCGCTTTCACGAAATTCGTGCACTCCGATCAAAATTTGGGCAGCGAATCTCTGCGCCCAAAAATGATGCAGACCGAATCAGGTCCGCCACCGGCCAACCGCGAAGGCCTCGAGGTGCCCTCGGATGTTGGCGGGATCGAAGACCGGGCCGGCGAAGGCGCCGAACGCCGCAGCAGGCTGCTCGGGCGGCTGCCTGCCGAGGGCCGCATCGTACAGATCGGGCCTGAACACGGCCATCGCCGTCTTGACGCCCTCCGGCGCGAGCGCCGTCTGCCCCCAACGCACCATCTGCGCGTAGAGCCAGGCCGCCTGCACCGGATCGGGGCGCCCTGCGCCCTCCCGCCCGACCAAGAGATAGCGGCCGCTTTCGCGGAACGTGCCGTCAGGAGAAATCTTCAGGCGCCCGGTCAGGGTGCGCTGGATGACTTCGGCATCGACGCCGATCCGCTCGGGCTGCGCCAGGATCTGCGCCGCCTCGGTCTGGTTCGCAGGGTTCTCAATGAACTCGGCCGCCTTCACCGCCGCGCGCACCAGGCTGGCGACCACGTCCGGATTCTTGTCGGCCCAGACCTGGCGAACCGCCAGCACCTTCTCGGCGGCGCGGTCGAGGATGTCGGAGACGAAATGCAGGATGTGACCGATGCCGAGATCGACCGCGATCGAATTCCAGGGCGCACCGACGCAGAACGCGTCGACATGGCCATTGGCGAGGCTATCGACCATATAGGGCGGCGGCAGCACCACGAGGCGCACGTCCTCGTCGGGATCGACGCCGGCCGCGGCCATCCAGAACCGCAGTTGATAATTGTGGGTCGAGAACGGGAAGGTCATGCCGAAGGTCAGCGGCTCCGCCCCCTCCTTGCGCCTGATCGCAACGACCTTCGCCAGCGCTTTCGCCGTCACCATCGGATCGAAACGGTCGCCGTCGATCTGCTCCATCAGGGCGGTATGGAGCGCCGGCGACACCGTGATCGCATTGCCGTTGATGCCGAGATTGAAGGGCGCGGCGATCGGCACCTTGACATGGCCGAGCCCGAGCGAGGACGCGATCGCCACGGGCGCCAGCAGATGCGCGGCGTCGAACAGGCCGATATTGAGCTTGTCGCGGACGTTGGACCAGGAGACCTCGCGCACCAGCTCGACGTCGAGGCCTTCGGCGGCCGTGAAGCCCTTGTCGACGGCGACGATCAGCGCGGCGGCATCGACCAGCGGAATGAACCCGATGCGAAGGGGGGCGGTCATTTCAGCATCTCCGAGGCGGTGATGATCGACTGCGCGATCTCACCGATTTTCTTCTTCTCGCGCATCGCCGTGGAGCGCAGCAGCACATAGGCCTCGTCCTCGGTCAGGCCCTTCACCTTCATCAGGATGCCCTTGGCACGTTCGATGATCTTGCGGTCCTCGAGCTGCGACTTGGTGCGCTCGAGCTCCTCCTGGAGCTTGGCGAAGGCATTGAAGCGGGACACGCAGAGGTCGAGGATCGGTTTGATGCGCTCCTTCTTCAGCCCGTCGACGATGTAGGCGGACACCCCCGCCTCGACCGAGGCCTGGATCGAGGCGGAATCGCTCTGATCGACGAACATCGCGATCGGCCGTTTCACGGCGCGGCTGACCTGGAACATCGCCTCCAGCACGTCGCGGCTGGGGTTCTCCAGATCGATCAGGATGATGTCGGGATCGACCGCATAAATACGGGCCAGCAGGCTCTGCATCTCGCTGATATGGACGACCTGCGTGAATCCGGCCTCCCGCAATCCCTCCTGCAGGATCGCGGCCCTGACAGGGCTTTCGTCGACGATCACGATTTTGGGCGACTGTTCGGCGCTCATGGCTCACTCGCGGCAGGCGATTCATCCATAGCACGCCGGAACGCCCTGCAAAGGGTTGTAATTGTGGGCAATTGGGACTAGCTCAGGCCGGTCAATCAGGCAGATTTGGATATGGATCAGGCGGCTGCGCCCAAGGTCAGCTTCGTGTCGCTCGGGTGTCCCAAGGCATTGGTGGATTCCGAGCGCATCATCACGCGCCTGCGCGCGGAGGGCTATGAGCTCGCCCGCAAGCACGACGGGGCCGACATCGTCATCGTCAACACCTGCGGCTTCCTCGACAGCGCCAAGCAGGAATCGCTCTCGGCAATCGGCGAGGCCATGGCCGAGAACGGCAAGGTGATCGTGACCGGCTGCATGGGCGCGGAACCGGAAGCGATCGAGCAGGCCTATCCCGGCGTGCTCTCCATCACCGGCCCGCAGCAATATGAGAGCGTGCTCGACGCCGTGCACCGCGCGCTGCCGCCCGCGCACAATCCGCATCTGGACCTGGTGCCACCGCAAGGCATCAAGCTGACGCCGCGCCACTACGCCTATTTGAAGATCTCCGAAGGCTGCAACAACCGCTGCACCTTCTGCATCATCCCGAAGCTGCGCGGCGACCTCGTCTCGCGCCCCGCCAATGACGTGCTGCGCGAGGCCGAGCGCCTGGTCGGCGCCGGCGTCAAGGAGCTGCTGGTGATCTCGCAGGACACCTCGGCCTATGGCGTCGATCTCAAATATGCCGAGAGCCCGTGGAAGGATCGCCAGGTCCGCGCCAAATTCCTCGACCTCGCGCGCGAGCTCGGCGAGCTCGGCGCCTGGGTCCGGCTGCAATATGTCTACCCCTATCCGCATGTCGACGAGGTCATCGCGCTGATGAACGAGGGCAAGGTGCTGCCCTATCTGGACATCCCGTTCCAGCATGCGAGCCCCAGCGTGCTCAAGGCGATGAAGCGTCCGGCGGCGCAGGACAAGACGCTGGAGCGGATCAAGCGCTGGCGCCAGGAATGCCCTGACCTCGCCCTGCGCTCGACCTTCATCGTCGGCTTCCCCGGCGAGACCGATTCCGACTTCGCCTATCTGCTCGACTGGCTCGATGAAGCCGAGATCGATCGCCTCGGCTGCTTCAAATACGAGCCGGTGGCCGGCGCCACCTCGAATGCGATCGAGAACCCCGTGCCCGCTGAGGTCAAGCAGGAGCGCTACAACGCACTGATGGCCCGCCAGCAGAAGATCTCGGCACGCAGGCTGAAGCGCAAGGTCGGCACCCGCCAGCAGATCATCATCGACGAGGTCGGCCCGACCGTCGCCAAGGGCCGCTCCAAGGCCGATGCGCCGGAGATCGACGGCGCCGTGTACCTCACGAGCCGCCGCCCCTTGCGCGTGGGCGAGATCGTCACCGCCAAGATCGAGCGCGCAGACCAATACGACCTGCACGGCAGCGTCGCGGGGTTCTGAGGATCCCGTCATTGCGAGGAGCCCTTGCGACGAAGCAATCCAGAATCCCTCCGTTGCGGCAGTCTGGATTGCTTCGCTGCGCTCGCAATGACGCCGTTAGCCCAGCCATTTCGGCACCCAGCGCTCCGGGCGCGGGGCACGGGCCAGATCGGCCCTGGCTTCGGACAGCAGCGCCGGCTCGCCGTCGATGGTTGGCCGGACGTCGTACGCGAAGCTCGGCATGACGCGGCCGTCCGCATGGAGGCCGAAATTCATCGCGTACCACAGCCCGAGCTCGGGCTGCGCGCGGCGCATCTCCTCGCGCAGATCGCGCAGCAGGGATTCGATCGAAGCCGCTTCCTCGAACGGCTGCGGTCCGCGCGCGAGCACGCGTGCCTCGTACTGCTTGCCGACGATCGCGACCGCGAAGCGGGTTTGGTCCCAGGGCTTCTTGCCCTTGGGCAGATGCGCCGCCAGCCGCCAGCCGAGCTCGACCATCAGCCGGTGATTGGCCCAATAATCCTCGCGCTCCCGGCTCCACTTCTCCATGAAACCGCGGAAGTCGGGCAGCTCCGCCGAAGTCTCCTCGACCGCCGCCGGCTCGCCATGCGGCCGTCCGGCGAGCCATTGCGCGAGCTCGACCGTCTGAGCCTCGACCTCGTCATGCGGCTTCAGATCGCTCCAGGTGTCGTCGAATTGCTGCGACGTCAGCTTGGCGAGCAGCCCGTCGAGGCTCGGCGCCAGTAATTCGTAGGCGCCCTCCGATCCCAGCCCCACGATCGGCGGATTGTCGCGGTCGAGACCGGCGCCGTACCAGCCGCCGACGGCCGAACCATCCGGCAGCCGCATGAACAGCGAAAACCTGTCCCGCAAGGGACTACCGTCGATGATCGGCGCGTGATCTGCGAACTGGCCCTGCAGCGCAAAGCAGCCGACGCTGCCCCACGGCCGCCCCTCCAGCCAGCCGGCAAAGTCGACCAACAGCGGAGGCGCTTCGATGCCCGGCGGAAATGCGCCGCGAATGCTGTCGAGGTCGATCGGATAAGACGTGTCGGACAAGGCTGAAACTGTTTCGTTGGTCCCGCCCCTCTTGGTCTGAGCCGAGTTGCATCCGGTTCGAACCAATTCGCGTATCTCGATCACAAACGCGCCAGCAAGGCGATGGTTTCTGGGGGCCAGACAATGAAATGGGGGAAACCAGCGGAATCCGGGAGCGGACGATGCACGCCCCGATGACCGCATCGGCCTTGCTCGCACGCTTCTCCCTCTCGATTGCCGCGGCGCGACGCGCGCGGCTACCAGCGGAGCGTATTGTGACACTATAGTGCATTCACGCAGAGGTCACCGACTCGGCCTAACTCTGCCCGCGCTTCTCAACGCGAGCGAGGAACGAGGATGAGCCTCTCGGGCATGCTGCGCACGCAGCGCTTCGACGATTACCGCTTCTACCATCAAAGCACCGTCAACCAGACGCTGCATCTCTTCAGCGCCGTGATCTTCCTGTTCTGCTACGGGCTGCTGTTCGTAGACCCCGCGCTCGCCGGCATCGTCGGCTGGCTTGCGATGCTGACGCGGCAGACCGGGCATTTCTTCTTCGAGCCGAACGGCTACGACGCCGTCAACGACGTCAGCAACGACTACAAGGAAGCGATCAAGGTCGGCTACAATCAGACCCGCAAGATCGTGCTGCTGCTGGTCTGGGGCAGCGCGCCGATCGCGCTGTATGTCGATCCGACGCTGTTGGGACTTTTCGATCCGCCCGCCGGCCGTCTCGACTTCATCCGGCACGTCGGCACGCTCTGGCTCGCGATCGGCATCGGCGGCGGCCTTGCCCGCATGCTCCAGCTCTTCGCCACCCGCGACGTCACGACCGGTCTGGTCTGGGCATTCAAGGTGCTGACCGACCCGTTCCACAACATCGCGCTGTACTGGAAATCGCCGCTCAAGCTGATGCGCGGTGAGCTGATCGACACCGCGATCGCGGACGCCGATTGGGGCGACGAGGACGCCGAGGGAGCCGCTCACCTGACCTGACCGATATACGCCGGGCGGGTGTCAGCAGAACGCCCGCTTGACAAGCCCCGGCATTGGCATGTATTGCCGCGCCCCATGATCAACCGGACCAACCAGCGCACCGATATGCTCCGCCGTCGCTCCCGCGACGACGAGAGGGTGCGCCATGTCCGACGACGCCGCTGAACCACTAGAATTCAGCCGAAGTTTTCGAGAAGGCCGCACCCGCAAGGTGCGGCCTTTCTGCTTTCTGCGCCCGTTTTCCACCCGCCTCCAGAGGAGTTCGACATGACGACGCATCCGTACGACGCGCTGATGGACATCACCGCCAGGCCGAAAGCCGTGTTCGTCCGCGGCGCCGGCTCCTATCTCTGGGACGACGGCCGCAAGCGCTATCTCGACTTCGTGCAGGGCTGGGCCGTCAACTGCCTCGGTCATTCCCCGCCGGCGGTCGCCGATGCGCTGGCTTCGCAGGCGAAACGGCTGTTGACGCCGAGCCCGGCCTTCTACAATGAGCCGAGCTTGAAGCTCGCCGAGGCGCTGGTCGGGGCCAGCGCTTTCGACCAGGTGTTCTTCGCCAATTCCGGCGCCGAAGCCAACGAAGGCGCGATCAAGCTCGCGCGCAAATATGGCAGTCTGCACAAGGGCGGCGCGTTCGAGATCATCAGCTTCGAAGGCGGCTTCCACGGCAGGACGCTCGCGACGATGTCGGCCTCGGGCAAGAAAGCGTTCGAGCCGCTGTTCGAGCCGAAGGTCGCCGGCTTCAAGAAGGCCAAGCTCAACGACATCGCCTCGGTCGAGAGCCTGATCAACGACAACACCGTCGCCGTGATGCTGGAGCCGATCCAGGGTGAATCGGGCGTCTGGCCGGCAACCGATGCGTTCCTGCAGCAGCTGCGCGCGCTGACCGAGGCGCACGGCCTTCTGCTCATCTTCGACGAGATCCAGACCGGCATGGGCCGGACCGGAAAACTCTTCCACTACGAGCACACCGGCATCGCGCCCGACATCATGACGCTCGGCAAGGGCATCGGCGGCGGCGTGCCGCTCGCGGCCCTGCTCGCGACCGAACGCGCCTCCTGCTTCGAGCACGGCGACCAGGGTGGCACGTTCAATGGCAACCCGATCATGTGCGCGGCGGGCCTTGCGGTGCTCGAGGAGGTCAAGAAGCCCGACTTCCTCAAACAGGTCGCCGAGACCGGCCTCTTGCTGGAAAGCGAGCTGCAGAGGGTCTCGGCCCGGCACGGCCTCGGCGGCGTGCGCGGACGCGGCCTGCTGCTCGCGCTCGACCTCAAGCTGCCGATCGCGCCGGGCATCGTCGCGCAGGCGTTCGAGGCCGGCGTGCTGCTCAACGCGCCGCAGCTCGACACCCTGCGCTTCATGCCGGCGTTGAACGTCACGCGGAGCGAGATCGCCGAGATGATCGATTGTCTCGACGGGATCCTGACCAAGGCCGGCGCGGCACGGCGAGTGGCGTAACACTGGTCTGATCACGGCTGCCGCGCACAACGCGCGGCGGCCTCGGCCGCTTCTTCGAGCACTGGCGAGCCGTATTACATGACACGATGATGGTGATGAGGCATGTCGCGAAAGATGCGAAAGCGATCCTTCACGATTCTTTCGCATTCGCAGGCTTGCTGACGCAAACCGGCGATGTCCCGGATTCGAATGGCGCCACGGGAGCCTTCGATGATGCCTTGCGCCTGGAAGTCCGACAGTGCCTTCGACACCCCCGGCCGCCTTACGCCGAGAGCCGACGCAATCATCCCATGCGTCACCGGAACGCGATCGTCCCCGATGCGATCCTGGGCGAGCAGTATCCATCGAGCCGCACGTTCGGAGATTTCGTGCCTGGCATTGCACAAGGCAATCTGCGCATTGAGCGCGATCAGCAACTGCACGTATCTGAGCAGATGCTCGCGTATCGCGGGGCTTTGCTGCAGAATGTTGCGAAACGCGCCGGCTTCGATGCGAAGCGCACTGCCGGGAACACGGACCACGCTTCGCTGAACCGTCTGCATCGTACCGAGCACCAGTGACACGCCGACAAATCCGAATTTGCCGACGACCGCCACCTCGACCGGTCCGTCCTTGGCGGTTCGGACCAGGCGCGAGACGACGCCGGATTCGATGAAGTAGGCGGCATCCGGATAGCGCAACGCATCCTGAAGAATCTCGTTTCGCTTCAGCGGGACGGTTTTCAGGTGCGGCCGCATCAAAGCGAACTCCGCCTCGGACAAGGTCGCCAGAACGGTGTTCTGAACTGTAAACGGCGCCGCACTGGCACCGCGGACAGGTTTCGGCATCACTGAATCGACCATCCCCAGCACAGGCCTTCGAACTGCGATCGGCACGATGGTCGCCTCCAAGATCGAAGCAACTCTCGGTATCGAGACGAAACTAGCCTTCGATCGCCACGCTGCATTGTGACATAGTAGCGCAGGCGTCAGAGGTGGAACTGCGACGGGTGAACTGCCCGTCGTGCCGGGAGCACGCATCAACCGCCGGCTTGCTTCTTGTTCGACGACGGCGACCAGACCATCCGCACCTCCGCTCCCGTCGAATGCGCGCTCTCGCCGGATTCGGTCAAGGCGACAATTCGCTCGCGCGTACGACTTCGCGCGGCATCGACCAGCATGGTGCCGGCCCAACGATAGACGTTGTTTTCCTTGACCTGCTGCCGCATCAGCTTCATCCGCTCGATCTGCTCCTCGAGAGGCATGGTCATCGCGCGCTTGATGGCCGCGGCGAGCTCCTCGGTGTCGTAGGGATTGACGATCAATGCTTCCGACATCTCGCGCGAGGCCCCGGTGAAGCTCGAGAGAACCAGCACACCGGCGTTGTCGTCGCGGGAGCTGACGAATTCCTTTGCGACGAGGTTCATGCCGTCGTGCAGACTGCTGACGACGCAGACGTCGGCGGCACGAAACAGCTTGAACACGTCGGTCGATTCATAATGCCGTGCGACCAGCCGAATGGGCGCTTGTCTTGCTCCATGGCGGGCATTGATCGCCTCCGCGAGGCTTTCGGCTTCGGATTGCAGCCGAGAATAGGTGTCGAGCTTGCTGCGTGTCGGGGCCGCGACCTGAATGAAGGCAATTCGCCCTTCCCAGGACGGATCACGGGTCAGAAGCGCGTCGATCGCCTTCATGCGGTCGGGGATGCCCTTGGTGTAGTCGAAGCGCTCGATCCCGACGATCAGCTTGGTATCTGCGGTGAGGTCGAACGTCTTCAAAACGTCCGCCCGGCACTCATTCTGGGCGGGCACACCTGCCAGCGCGCTAGGCGGCCATTCGATCGAGATCGGATAGGCGCGAATCTTCGTCTCGTGACCGCCAAGGGTGACGGCCTGCACCTCACGATCGATCCGGCTCTCCACGAAACGATCGACGCACTCGACGAAGTTGTTGCAGTGGAACTGGGTGTGAAACCCGAGGATGGTGCTCCCAAGCATGCCCTCGATGATCTCTCGCCGCCACGGGCAAATGCTGAACGTCTCGGCGTTGGGCCAGGGAATGTGCCAGAACGAAATAATCGTCGCTTTCGGCAGCCGCTGGCGGATCATCCTCGGAACGAGGGCGAAATGGTAGTCCTGCACCAGGACGACCGGGTCCTCGGTTCGCGCCTCGGAAACGACGGCATCCGCGAAGCGCTGATTGATCTGCTGATACGTTCGCCAATCGTCAATCCGGAAAGATGGTCGCACGAACACGATATGACATAGCGGCCACAGTCCCTCGTTGGAAAAGCCATAATAGTAGCCGTCCTGCTCGGCCTCGGAGATCCAGATGCGGCGCAATGCATAGGCCGGCGCGCCTTCCGGGACCCTGATCCTGTCGTTCGCATCGACCGTCTCCCGGTCCGCGCTCCCGCTGCCGTGGGCGATCCAGGTGCCGCCGCAGGCTCGCATGATCGGCTCCAATGCCGTAACGAGTCCACTCGCCGGCCGCTGCACGACAATGCCGTCATCCGTCTGGTTGTGGATGTACGGCTCCCGGTTCGATACGATCATCACCTCGGCGCCCGGCAATACGCCGTGAAGCAGTTCCTGAACTGCCTTCGGAGTCCAGTCGATCTGGTGCGTCAGGGTAAAGTCGTCAGCCCGCCGGAGCAGCTTGTGGATTTCACGGTCAATGGCAGATCTGCTCGCCGGCAACCGATTGCCCGACCTGCCCAGGCGCACGTCGTCGACCGCGCGTCTGAGCGAACTCATCCAGCTGCGCAGCATGAAGATGGCAAAGATGATCGTGCCGACCGTCAGCACCAACACGACGCCGGCCAGGGAGGCGAGCAAGTACGCCACCACTTGGCTGGAGCGCGCGCTCGCAAAGCTCAGGTCGGTCAAGATGACGAGGTATGAGCGATCCTTGGTGCCGCCGACCGGAAATGCCGCAACGAGAACTCGCCGTCCGCCGCCGGCGATGTCGGAGAAGCTTTCGTTCTCGGATTTTGCGATCTTGTCGCAGCCGAAACTCGCGGGCATGTCGGGCGTCGCCGCAATCAGCGCTCCCGCGTGGCTACAGAAACCAACCGCCAGGATCTTCTTGTCCTGCGCCACGCGTCCGAACAGGTCGCCCAGCCGATCCCAGGATTGATTCTCGATGTCACGATCGAGAAAGGGCCGGATCGTATTGAATACGAGTCGCGACCGCGCCTCGACGTCGCTACGCGACCATTGCTGAACAATTCCTCCCGTGAACGGTGAGATACCGAACGCAACGATCAGAGCAACGGCGACGCCGAAGATGCCGAAGCGGAGAAGATCCCTGAACCGGAAGGGCATGACTTCAGCGCGACCGGTTCTTGACCGTGATTGCAGCGATGATCAGCGCAAACATTGCAAGCCTCAGCAGGTAGAACACCGGTTCAACCTCGTTGGAAACGTGAGTGAGCCCGAGCGCAGCACGGCTGACGGTATCGATCGCGAAAGCCAGGGCGAACAGCAGGAAGAACACATCGGAAGTCTGACGCCAGAACTTCACGAAGAAGAGCGTCGTAGCGAACGAAGCCATCGCCACCGCACCGGAGAGGACCGTCGACAGATTGTTCGCAATCATTCGGTGTCCCAAATCAATCCATAGAGAAGCACGGTCATTGCGATCAGCGCAACCAGCAAACGCAGCGACGAGAGGTCGATATCGGGCAATATCACCTTGTCGAGCACAAGGATCACGTTGTTGACCGCGAGTCCGACAAAGCACAGGCCGCTCCACAGCAGCAGCCGGTATTTTTTCAGACGGTAGGCGCCGAGCAGCATCGCCGCACAAACCGCCGACGTCGCCGCGCACAGCCCGTAGATGAAGGAAGCCAGCGTCATGACCCCTTCCGGAACTTGAAGGCGTCGGCGAAGGAGCCGATCCGGTGAGGCTTCGAATGCACGATGTTCGTGACGGGAATGAGATGACGCGAGTACACCTCCACGAGCTGTTCAATCAGCGCCCGATTCTGCTCGGGCACGCCTTCGAGGCGGTAGATGTCATCGACGCAGGACAACAGTTCGGACGCGCAAAGACGGCTCAAGGCCTCTGCGGCTTCGGTCTTGCTGATGTAGAGCCGCTCCGCTAGCCGGGTAGCGCTCCACTGCGACCGGGGATCGGAACGAATGAGAAGAAGCGCTTCGATCTGTGCCACGGAATCGATCCGCTCCAAAATGAAGCCGCGCAATTCGTCAGAGACGTACTGATCTGCCATAGCGAGGGTACGAGCACTACATGCCGTGACCTAAGACGTTTCACGAGCGCACCCGTCGACGGTCCCGAGACTGGTTCCTGCCGTCGTGCTTGGTCTCTCGGTATTGCACGCCAGACAAACCGATCGCACCACCATCCGTCCTGCCACCGCGCGTCGTTCGTGCAGATGTGGCGTCCTCGCCGCACAGGCTGCGCAATGCGCCTCCGGGTGCCTGAATTCGACTTTCGCTGTTTTTGACATCTTGCCCCCAAGCAGACGGTCAACATTCCATCGCCACAACCACGATCGAATCGTGGCGGCCCCAGAACGTGATGCGCTGCGAAGGTGGGCGCAATCGGGAGTACGGTGCGATTGGTTCGATACCGTACCGAGAATTCGGCCAGCCTAGCGCTTTCGGTTCCCGCTTGTCAGGGCTTCAGGATCGAGGCGCCCGTGGTCTTGCGGCTTTCGAGATCGATATGCGCCTTCGCAGCGTCCTTGAGCGCGTAGGCGTGGTTGATCGGCACGTGCAGCTTGCCGTTGATGACGGCGGCAAACAGCGTGTCGGCGCCTTCAAGCAGCTCCTTGCGCGTGCCGACGTAATCGTTGAGCTTCGGCCGTGTCGCGAACAGCGAGCCGTGATTGTTGAGCTCGGCGATCGCGAACGGCGGCACCGGACCCGAGGCGTTGCCGAACGAGACGAACATGCCGCGCGGCTTCAGGCAGGACAGCGAGCCCGGGAAGGTCGCCTTGCCGACGCCGTCATAGACGACGTCGCAGCCCTCGTTGCGGCTGATCTGCTTGACGCGCGCGACGAAATCCTCCTCGTTGTAGAGGATGACGTGGTCGCAGCCGTTGGCCTCGGCGAGCTCGGCCTTCTCGCGCGAGCCGACCGTGCCGATGACGTGGGCGCCGAGCGCCCTCGCCCACTGGCAGGCGAGCAGGCCGATGCCGCCGGCGGCGGCATGGACCAGCACGCGGTGATGCGGCTCGACCTTGAAGGTTTTGTGCAGGAGATACCAGACGGTCAGCCCCTTCAGCATCAGCACCGCACCCTGCTCGTAGGTGATGTGGTCGGGCAGCTTGACCAGCTTCTCCCAGGGGATGTTGCGCTCGCCGGTATAAGCGCCGAGATTGTGATAATAGGCGACGCGGTCACCGGGATGAAAGTTCGTGACGCCGGGCCCGACCGCGACCACCTCGCCCGAGGCCTCGTTGCCGGCGATGAAGGGTAGCCCGGGCGCCTTGTAGAGACCGGTGCGGTAATAGACGTCGATGAAGTTCAGGCCAACCGCGCGCTGGCGGATCCGCACCTCGCCGGGCCCGGGCGCCGGCACATCGACGCTCTCATAAACCAGAGCCTCGGGCCCCCCGACCTTGTGCACACGGACCGCTTTGGTCATCGCCTGACCTCCTGTTCTCCAAGGCGCAAGCGAAAGACATCGCGCCCGCCTTGTCAACTCGATGCAGCTGAAACGCCTAAACCGACGGCGTGCCGGACCTCTTGCGATTGCGCCTGGCCAGCACGTTGAAGAATTCGACCGCCGCCGAGAACGCGATCGCGAAGTAGACATAGCCGCGGGGAATGTGGAACTGGAATCCGTCCGCGACCAGCGCGACGCCGATCAGCACCAGGAAGGCGAGCGCGAGCATCTTCGTGGTCGGATGCTCCGCGACGAAGCGCGCCACCGGACCCGCCGAAACGTACATGACCGCGCAGGCAATCACGACCGCCGCGACCATGATCCGGATGTCCTCCGCCATGCCGATCGCGGTGATGATCGAATCCAGGGAGAACACGAGGTCGACGACGATGATCTGGACAATCACCCAGAAGAAGGCGCTGCCTGTGGACTTGTTCTCGCTCCGGCCGTGATCGGACTCGACCTCACCGTGAATCTCATGCGTCGCCTTGGCGATCAAGAACAGGCCGCCGCCGATCAGGATCAGGTCGCGCCAGGAGAAAGCCTGCCCCGCAACCGAGAACACCGGCGCGGTCAGACCGATCAGCCAGACCAGCAGGCTGAGCAGGATGAGGCGGAAGACAAGCGCCAGCGCGAGGCCGATCTGGCGGGCGCGGTGCGCCTGCTGCTCGGGAAGGCGCGAGACGAGCACCGAGATGAAGATGACGTTGTCGATGCCGAGCACGATCTCGAGCGCCGTCAAGGTGAACAGCGCGGCCCAGGCTTCGGGGCTGGTGATGAGGTCGGTCATGCGAAGGATCGCACCAATCGTATCAAGGCATCGCTGAAGCTGATCCAGAGCGCGATGGCGCAGAGCACGATGGTGACGCCGGTACCGACGCGAAAGTCCATCTCCAGCACGTAGAGGGCGAGCACCGCCCAGATCGCGATCAGCGACATCGTCAGCCAGCGCAGCCGCACGACGCGGACCGGGTGCAGCACGTGAAACGGCACGAAGGTCAGCACGACCAGAGCGGTCACCAGCAGCGTCGACCACAGCGGCGGCCAGTGCAGCAGGAACAGGTAAAACGCCGCCGCATTCCACAGCGCCGGGAAGCCACGGAAATGATTGTCGTCCGCCTTCATGCGCAAATCGGCGAAATATAAGGCGCTGGTGACGATGATGGCGACGCCGAGCAAGGGAGCCGCGACGGGCAGCAACAGGCCGCTGGCCACGATCGCATAGGCCGGCACGAACACATAGGTGACGAAGTCGACCACGAGATCGAGCACGTCGCCCGACCAGTTCGGCTGCACGTTCTTGACGTCGAGCCGGCGCGCGATCGGACCGTCGATCGCGTCGATGATCAGGGCGACGCCCAGCCATTGAAACATTGCCGCCCAGTGCTCGCGCACGGCCTCCAGCATCGCCAGCAGCGCGATCGCCGCGCCGAACGCGGTGAAGATGTGCACCGAGAAGGCCGCGGCGCGGATCGCGGGCGTGGGCTTCAGGGAATCCTCTTGGCTATCCATGGCTTCTGCTATCAGAATGAGGTCGATTTGCACATCCGCCATTGCGGCGCGCCGTCGCATAATTGGCCACGACATGGGACACCATCAGTGGGCTTGAATTTGCCGCGGGGCGTGTCATGTGTCGTTTCATGACAGACGCCTCGACACTTTATGACACCGCCGTGATCGGCGGCGGGCCGGCGGGACTTGCCGCGGCGATCGCGCTGGCACAGGCGGGGGCCCGGACTGCATTGGTGGCGCGCCGCGCTCCCTACGCCGACAATCGCACCACCGCATTGCTCGGTGCCTCCGTCGACCTCCTGGAGACGCTCGACGTCTGGTCGCGCTGCAGGGACAAGGCCGCCGCGCTCGAGGTCATGCGCCTCGTCGACGACACCGGCCGGCTGTTCCGCGCGCCGGAGGTCCGGTTCTCCTGTCACGAAATCGCGCTGGATGCCTTCGGCCACAACATCGACAACCGCTCGCTGATGCTGGCGCTGGAAGAGCGTGCGGCCGAGCTGCCCAATCTCGTCCGTTTCGACGACGAGGCCGAGAGCATCGTCATCGAGGCCGACGACGTCGCCATCCGGACGGCCTCCGCACAATTTCTCACGGCCCGCCTCGTGGTCGGTGCCGACGGCCGGCATTCGCTGTGCCGGGAGGCTGCCCGCATCGACGTGACGCGGCGCGAGCTCAACCAGACCGCGCTGACCTTCAACGTCGGCCACACCAGGCCGCATCGCAACGTCTCGACCGAGTTCCATACGCCGCACGGTCCGTGCGTGTTCGTGCCCCTGCCCGGCGACCGCTCCAGCGTCGTCTGGGTCTCGGCTCCGGCCGAGGCCGAGCGGCTGCGGAGCCTCGATGACGCCGGGCTGTCCGCAGCGGTCGAGAAGCAGTCACATTCGATCCTGGGACGGATGAGCGTGGAGCCCGGACGCAACCTGTTCCCGCTGGCGATCGAACGTCCAAAATCCTTCGGCCGCGACCGGATCGCCCTAGTCGGCGAAGCCGCCCACGTGGTTCCCCCGATCGGCGCCCAGGGCCTCAATCTCGGCCTGCGCGATGCCGCGGACATCGCGCGGCTTGCCGGGGAAGCGGTCGCCGCGGGCCAGGATGCCGGCGCGGACGAGGTGCTGACGCGCTACGACCGGGCGCGGCGTCCGGACATCCTGAGTCGCACGTTTGCGATCGACATCGCCAACCGCTCCCTGCTGAACGATTTCCTGCCGCTGCAGCCGGTCCGCGCCGCCGGCATGCACCTGCTCGGCGCCATCGGCCCGCTTCGGCGCTTTGCGATGCGCGAGGGCCTGACGCCGACCTGGCGAAGGTAGTTTTGGCGGACGGTAAGGCCCCCTACGGAAACGCCAGCCGCCCCGTCTGGATCGCCCACATCACGCTGGTCAGCGTGACCACGGACGCGAAGGTCCCGAGCAGCACGGCGACGGAGGCGGATTCGATCCAGGCATCGTTCTGCCGGGCGATCACGAACACGTTCAGCGCCGGCGGCAGCGAGGCCATCAGCACGGCGGTGGCGGCCCAAGGCTGCGCGAACGGCCCGAACGCCAGCATCAGGCCAAACGCCGCGAGCGGATGGAATAACAGCTTGATCGCGACCACACCCGGCACCTCCCATGGGACGCGGTCGAACGGGCGCAGCGCCACGGTCACACCGAGCACGAACAGCGCGGTCGGGGCCGCCGCGTTCTGCAGGAAGGTGATGGTGCGATCGAGCGCGACGGGTATCTCGATATGAAGGGCTGCGACGGCCGCGCCGAAGCAGGCCGACATGATCAGCGGGTTGAGCACGATCTGCTTCAGCACCACGCCGAAGGCGTGCACGATCGAGGGATGATCACGGTCGGACAGCTCGATCAGGAGCGGCACGACGGTGAACAGGAAGATGCTGTCGCAGCAGAAGATCAGTGCCGTCGGCGCCGCAGCCTTGCTGCCGAGCACGGCGAGCGCCAGCCCCGGCCCCATATAGCCGATATTGCCGTAGCCGCCGGACAGGCCGGCAAGCGTCGCCTCGCGCAATGTCAGCCGGCCGAAAACCTTGCCCACGACCAGCGCTAGGGTGAACGCGGCGACCGTGGACAGCGTGGTCGCGATCAGGAACGGCGGATTGTTCAATTCCGAGAACGGCGTCTTGGACATGATCGCGAACAGCAGCGCCGGCAGCGACACGTAGAGCAGGAAGAAGTTCATCCAGGCGAGGCCTGATTCCGGCAGGGATTTGACCTTGCCGCATGCGAAACCGACGAAGATCAAGCCGAAATAAGGTAGCGCTAGATTGAGGATATCGACCATTGATGAAGTGTTTTCTGAAGACTTGGGGGTTATCTCCCCCTCAAGTGAACGCCAATTCCAGATCAGGCCACTAGCATCGGCCACAATCCTGGTCTATCGACGGGGAATGATTAAAGCGCGGACCGCCAAATTCCAGATCGGACAGGTCGTGCGCCACCGGATCTTCTCGTTCCGGGGCGTCATCTTCGACATCGATCCGGAATTCAACAACACCGAGGAGTGGTGGCTGTCGATCCCCGAGGAGGTGCGGCCCCACAAGGACCAGCCGTTCTATCACCTGCTCGCGGAGAACGCTGAGTCGGAATACGTCGCCTATGTCTCCGAGCAGAACCTGCTGCCGGACGAGTCCGGCGAGCCGGTCCGGCATTCCCAGGTCGCCGAGATCTTCATCAAGAACAAGGATGGCGGCTACCGCCCGCGCAATCCGTCCCTGAATTGAGTCGCTCCGACAGGCGATCGACAAACAGGGCGACCGACAAAAAAAGGCGCTCGAGACGAGCGCCTTTTTCATGTCTTCATGTCCGGGATTGATCCCGATTACTTCTGACCAGCCGGCGGCGTGCCCTGCTGCTCGAGCTTCTTGCGCTGCTCTTCGGCCTTTTTCTGAAGCTCTTCCTGAAGCTTCTTCTGGGTTTCCTCGAACACCTTCGGATCGGTCGGCGGACCGTCATAGGCCTTCTGGAATTCGCCGGCGAGCGGCAGCGGCAGGGTCAGCGGCGCGCCATTGGCGTTAATCGCCTGCACAACGAGATTCTGGCCCTTCTTCATGTTGTTGATGAGCTCGGGCGTGGCTTCGTAGTCCGACATGCAGCCGTTCTGGAAGCAGATCACATAGGGCTGCTGCAGCGGCGCGTTGTTGTCCACGATGATCCGGGTGCCGTGGACGAGCTGCATGCCGAGCGGCAGTGTCACGCGCAGGATCTTCTTGGGCTCGCCTTCCGGTTCGATGATCACGGCGGCGATGACCGGCTGGCCCGATTCGATGCGGCCGTCCTTGCCGGTGAAGCAGACCTGCTTGGCGTTGGCGTCCTGGCCCTTGAGGCAGAACTTGGTCCAGGGGGCATAGATCAGCTGGATCTGCTGATCGGCCGGCTGCGCCGCGCCCTGCTGGCCGCCTTGGGCCGGCGGCTGCTGAGCCTGCGGGGATGCCGGGGCCGGAGCCTTCGGGGCGGCCTTCGGAGGGGCAGCTTTCGGGGCCGCCTTGGGCGCGGGCGCGCCGGGAGCCGGAGCGGGAGTCTGGGCCTCAGCGGTGAACGGGACGGCCAACGCCGTCGCCGTCAACAAGGCGAGAATTCGCCCGCGCGGCCGGACGGACGCGGCCAAGTAACGGAAATTCATTGCGGAAAACCCTTTCTGAACGGGAAGTGCCCGAACCGCTCCGAAGCGCCGAACCTGGCCGCCTTGGGCGCGGCTCTCTCCCCGTCAATTGAGGCGGATAAGTGACGGGCTCGACGCTCTTGCGCGATCGGGTGCCTTCTTAACGTGGCCGACGAAAAGATCAATGCCGACAAGCGCCTTTGGCCACATCCGCGGCTGCGTCCGGGGAAACTCCCTGTGATAGGATTCGGGGTACGCCGTCCTCGAATCAACCTGTGCCGATGTTCATGTTCCAACGCCTTTTCGAGGGACTCGGTGTCCGCCTTGGCGTCCTGGGCCTGGCCTCTGCCCTTGTCCTCGGCTTGGATGACGGAGTGTCGATGGGCGCGGCACGGGCCGAGGACGCCCATGCCATCGCCATGCACGGCAAGCCGGCGATGCCGGCCGACTTCGCCCATATGCCCTACGTCAACCCGGATGCGCCCAAGGGCGGTCGCCTGACCTGGGGCATGCTCGGGACCTTCGACAGCCTCAACCCCTTCATCGTCAAGGGGCTGGCCGTGCAGCAGATGCGCAGCTACGTGGTCGAGAGCCTGCTCGCGCGCGGCCATGACGAGCCGTTCACGCTCTATGGCCTGCTCGCCAGGAGCGTCGAAACCAATGACGAGCGGAGCTTCGTCACGTTCCGTCTCGATCCACGCGCCCGATTCTCCGACGGCAAGCCGGTCGCGGCCGAGGACGTGCTGTTCTCCTGGCAGTTGCTCCGCGACCACGGCCGGCCGAACCACCGGCAATATTACACCAAGGTGGTCAAGGCCGAGGCGCTCGATCCCCTCACCGTCCGCTTCGACCTCGCCGGCGCCAACGATCGCGAGCTGCCGCTGATCCTCGGCCTGATGCCGATCCTGCCGAAGCATGCGGTCGACCTCGCAAGCTTCGAGGAGACGACGCTGACGAGCCCGATTGGCTCCGGCCCCTACCGCGTCACAGCGGTGAAGGCAGGGGCCAGCGTGACGCTGACCCGCAATCCCGATTATTGGGGCCGCGATCTGCCCATCAACCGCGGGCTCTACAATTTCGACGAGATCCGGCTCGACTATTTTCGCGAGGCCAACGGCCAGTTCGAAGCTTTCAAGCGCGGCCTCTACGATTTCCGCGTCGAGCACGAACCGCTGCGCTGGCACGACGGCTACGACTTTCCGGCCGTCAGAAGCGGCGATGTGGTCCGCGACACCGCCAAGCCGGGCGTGCCGCAGCCCTCCGAATTCCTGGTGTTCAACACGCGCCGCCCGATCTTCGCCGACATCCGCGTGCGCCAGGCGCTGACGCTGCTGTTCGATTTCGAGCTGGTCAACCGCAATTACTTCTTCGGGCTCTATTCGCGCGTCGCCGGCTACTTCGCCGGCTCAGAGCTCTCGGCCTATGGCCGGCCGGCGGATGCGCGCGAACGCGAGTTGCTCAAGCCGTTCGCCGCACGGATTCCGCCCGACATCATGGATGGCAGCTACCGTCTTCCCGCGACCGACGGTTCGGGCCGCGACCGCACGACGCTGCGCGCCGCGCTGAAGCTGTTGTCGGAGGCCGGCTACGATCTCGACGGCACCGTGCTGCGCAATCGCGCGACCAAGGCGCCCTTCAGCTTCGAGATCATGGTGACGACCCGCGACCAGGAGCGCATCGCGCTCGCCTTCCAGCGCGACCTCAAGCGCGCCGGCATCGAGCCGAGCGTGCGCTCGGTCGATCCCGTGCAGTTCGATCAGCGCCGGCTCGCTTACGAGTTCGACATGATCCAGAACCGCTGGGACCAGTCGCTTTCACCCGGCAACGAGCAATATTTCTACTGGGGCAGCGCGGCCGCGGACAATCCGGGGACCCGCAACTACATGGGCGCCAGGGATCCGGCGGTCGATGCCATGATCGCCGCCCTGCTCGAGGCCCGTGAACATACGGATTTCGTCTCCTCGGTGCGGGCGCTCGACCGCGCTCTGATCTCGGGCTTCTACACAATCCCCCTGTTTAACGTATCCGAGCAATGGATCGCGCGCTGGAATCGGATAGAACGGCCCAAGGCCACCTCGCTCTCGGGCTATTTGCCGGAGACCTGGTGGGCGAAGGGGCAGAAGCAAGGCACTGAAGCAAAGTGACGCCGTGAACCAGCCAGCCGTATCGCCGACGCTCGACACGCTGTTTCAGCGCACGCTGATCCGGCAGCCGCATGCGACCGCGTTGCTCGATCCCCTCAACAAGGCGCGCATCACCGGGCACCAGCCGCGGCGGATGACCTATGCCGAGGCCGACACCGCCATCGAGGCGCTGTCGGCACATTTCGTCGAATCGGGCCTGCCGGCCAATTCCGTCATCGCGATCCAGCTGCCCAACACGGTCGAGTTCGTGCTGACGGTGCTCGCCGCCCATCGCGCCGGCCTCGTCGTCGCCGTGCTGCCGCTGCTCTGGCGTCATGCGGAACTAACCGCGGCGCTCAACCGCACCGCGGCCCGTGCCATCGTCACCATGAGCAAGGTCGACGGCACCAGCTATGCCGACCTCGCGATGCATGCGGCCGCCGAAGCCTTCTCGATCCGTCACGTCTGCGGCTTCGGAGAAGACCTGCCCGAAGGCATGGCCTCGCTCGACGAGGTGCTGGCCCGCCCGCCCGGCACCACGCGCGCCGTGATCCAGGACGGCCGCAAGGCGGCGATGATCTCCTTCGACGTCACCGCGGAAGGCTTTCGTCCGGTGCCGCGGCCGCATTTCAGCCTGATCGCCGGCGGGCTCGCGATGTCGCTGGAAGCCGACATCCGGCAGGGTGCGACATTGATGGCGGCGTTCGCGCCGATGTCGTTCGCCGGCCTCGCCTCCTCGCTCGCGGTTTGGCTGCTCTCCGGCGGCGCCCTGGCGCTGCATCATCCCTTCGAGGTCGAGGTGCTGGAGCAGCAGATCAACGAGCATGATTGCGAGGTGCTGATCGCGCCGGCGCAACTGGCCTTGCGGCTCGGCGATTCCGACCTCGCGGCGCGGATGCCGTCCTTGCGCAACGTCATCGGCCTGTGGCGCGCGCCCGAGCAGGTCGCCGCGAGTGATGCCTGGATCGCCCCGCATGCGCCGCTGACCGACGTCTATCTGTTTGGCGAGGCCGGCCTGTTCGGCGCCCGCCGCGGCGAGGACGGCATGCCGGTCGCGGTGATGCCCGGGCCGCACGGCGCCCCGCGCGAGCAATCCGGCTCCTCCATCGCCGGCGAGATCCTGCTGACGCCGAAGGGCACGCTCGGCCTGCGCGGCGCGATGGTACCGATCGCGGCCTACGCCCCGCCGCAGCCGGTCGGGGAGACCCTGACGGCGCAGCCGCCGCGCGACTATGTCGACACCGGCTATGCCGCGCGGATCGACCGCCCGAGTGGTGCAATCTGCATCACCGCGCCGCCCTCCGGCATCATGGCCGTCGGCGGCTACCGTTTCCTCTCCAACGATTTGCAGGAATGGGCCCGCCGGCTCGGCCAGGGCGCCCTCCTCACCGCGCTGCCCGACCGCCTCTCCGGCCACAGGCTCGCCGGACGCGCCCAGGACAACGCCCGCGCCCGCGAGGCGCTCAGCGAGCTCGGGCTTAACCCTCTGATGGTCGAAGCTTTTCGCGATCGCTCCGGGCCGGTCTAGGCGCAGTTTCGCCTGATGCGTTGACGCCGCATTAAGGCGGCCGAACTAGATTGCGCGGCATCTGTTGCGTGATCAGAGCTTTCGAATGTCCCAGGCGGGCCCGATCCTCTTTGTGTCCAATGCCGATCGGCCGCCGTTCGTTGGCGCGCTGGACGAGGCCCGGCTGTTTCCCGTGGTCGATACCGACTGGGCCGGTGCGGCACGCGCGGTCGAAGAGGTGCAGCCGGCGGCCATTCTCGCTGCGATGCATGGCGGACATGAGCCGCATATGGCCGCACTCTCCAGGAAGATCGCCGACCAATCGCCCTACCTTCCGTTCGTCGTCGTGGATGCGGCGGGCACGCTGCCTCACAACGCCCTGCCCTTCTCCTCGAGGGGCGGCAACCCCGACCGCCTGATCGCACGGCTTCGCGCCGCGCTGCGCGTGCGCACGCTCCATGCCACCGTGCTGCGCCGGCTGCCCGAGGTGAAAGTCGTTCTGCCGCAAGGTGATCCCGCCCGCGATGCCACCGTGCTCCTGATCGGCCGCGGCGCGGGCTACCCCGCATTGTCGGTCGCGCTCGGCGAACGCGTCGGTGTCGTCGGCGCGCTCTCGATCGAGGCCGCCGCGAAGCACCTCAACACCCGCGACCTCGACGGCGTGGTCCTCGCCGAGGGTTTTACCGCGCGCGTCACCGACGCCTTTCTCACGGTGCTCGCCGAGGACACCCGCTTCCGCAGCCTGCCGGTCATCGTCACCGTGCACCAGCTGACGCAGACCTACGATTTGCCCAATCTCGAGCTGATCCCGGGCGAGCCGGCCAAGGTCGCGGCCAACGCGTTACCCCTGATCCGCCAGCACGCGATGGAAGCCCAATTGAGCCGCACGCTGCGCTCGATCGATGCCGGCGGCTGGCTCGATCCGCGCAGCGGCCTGCTCACGGCGGAAGCCTTCGCCCGTGATTTTGCCAAGGCGGTCGAGCAGGCGCTGGCCCGCGGCGGCGGTCTGTCCGTCGCGCGTTTCGCCTTCGATCCCGGCAATTCCCGCGCCCAGCTCGACGCCGCGCGCATCCTCAGCCGCCTGATGCGGCAGATGGATTTCGGTGTGGCGCAGAGGGACGGGTCGGTCATCGTCGTGTTCGCGGAGACCGACTTCCGCACGGCCCATATGATCGCGCGGCGTCTGTCGGCGGTGATGCGGCATACCTCCAACGGCAAGCACGAGATGCGCAGCGACCCCGTCGTCAGCGTGGACTCGCTGTCGCCCTCGGATACGGCAAGGTCGCTGCTGGCCCGGCTGTCGGCGGATGCGTCAAGGGCGGCATCGTAGCTACAACCTCGCTGCTGTTGGGTGGGCAAAGGCGCACTTGCGCCGTGCCCACCAGCTTTCCTTGACGACAGAATTCGTGGGCACGCTTCGCTTTGCCCACCCTACGGCACCGTCTACGCCGCCTTCTTGCTCTCCGCGAGCTGCGCCAACTGCCGCATGATCTCCGTCGTGCCCGCAAGCCGCTCTTCCGGCGTCTCCCAATCCTGCAGGAACACGACCTTCATGTCGGGCCGCACCTTGGCGGCCTGGCCGTAGCTGCGGATGAAGCTGACGAGGCGGTCGGGATGGGCGAAGGAATTGTCGCGGAAGACGATGACGGCGCCCTTCGGGCCGGCGTCGATCTTCTCGACATTGGCCCTGCGGCAGAACGCCTTGATCGCGGCGACCTTGAACAAATAGCGCACCTCGTCCGGCAGCACGCCGAAGCGATCGCGCATCTCGGCGCCGAAATTCTCGATCTCCTCCTCGGTGTCGAGATCGGCGAGACGCCGGTACAGCGATAGCCGCACCGAGAGATCGCCGACATAGTCCTCCGGAATCAGCACGGGCATGCCGATGGTGATCTGCGGCGACCAGCGGTCGGCGGCGGGCTCGGAGACGCCGGCCTTGAGGTTGACGATCGCCTCCTCCAGCATCGACTGATAGAGCTCGAAGCCGACCTCCTTGATGTGGCCCGACTGCTCCTCGCCGAGCAGGTTGCCGGCGCCGCGGATGTCGAGGTCGTGGGAAGCGAGCTGGAAGCCGGCGCCCAGCGTCTCCAGCGATTGCAGCACGGTGAGCCGGCGCTCGGCCTGCGCCGTGATCTTCTGCTGCGCCGGCAGCGTGAACAGCGCATAGGCGCGCAGCTTGGAGCGGCCGACGCGGCCGCGCAGCTGATAGAGCTGGGCGAGGCCGAACATGTCGGCGCGATGCACGATCAGCGTGTTGGCGTTGGGAATATCGAGGCCGGATTCCACGATCGTGGTCGACAAGAGAATGTCGAACTTGCCGTCGTAGAACGCGGTCATGATGTCCTCGATCACCGCGGGCGGCATCTGGCCGTGCGCGACCGCGACCTTCATCTCCGGCACGTTCTTGTCGAGGAAGTCCTTGACCTCGGCGAGGTCGTCGATGCGCGGCACGACGTAGAACGCCTGGCCGCCGCGATAGCGCTCGCGCAGCAAGGCCTCGCGGATCATCAGCGGATCGTGGGGAGCGACGAAGGTGCGCACCGCGAGCCGGTCCACCGGGGGCGAGGCGATGATCGAGAGCTCGCGCACGCCGGTGAGCGCCAGTTGCAGCGTGCGCGGGATCGGCGTCGCCGACAGCGTCAGCACGTGCACCTCGGAGCGGAGCGCCTTGAGCCGCTCCTTGTGGGTCACGCCAAAGTGCTGCTCCTCGTCGACGATCACGAGGCCGAGGTCGCGGAACTTGATCGCCTTGCCGAGCAGCGCGTGGGTGCCGACGACGATATCGACCGAACCGTCGGCGATGCCCTTCTTGACCTGGTTCAGCTCCTTGGTCGGGATCAGGCGCGAAGCCTGCGCCACGTTGACCGGGACGCCCTTGAAGCGCTCAGTGAAGGTCTTGGCGTGCTGGCGCGCCAGCAGCGTGGTCGGCACCACGACCGCGACCTGCTTGCCTTCGAGCGCCACGGCAAACGCCGCGCGCAAGGCCACCTCGGTCTTGCCGAAGCCGACGTCGCCGCAGATCAGGCGGTCCATGGGGCGGCCGAGTTCGAGGTCCTTCAGCGTGGCTTCGATGGCCCCCAGCTGGTCCTCGGTCTCGTCATAGGGGAAGCGCGCGCAGAACTCGTCGTAGAGACCGGGCTGCACCGGGAGCTTGGGCGCCTCGTGCAGATGGCGCGCGGCCGCGATCTTGATCAATTCGCCGGCGATCTCGCGGATGCGGTTCTTCAGCTTGGCCTTGCGGGTCTGCCAGCCGCCGCCGCCCAGCCGATCCAGCTCGACACTGGTCTGGTCGGAGCCGTAGCGCGACAGCAGCTCGATGTTCTCGACCGGCAGGAACAGCTTCGTCTCTGCGGCATAATGCAGCTCGAGGCAGTCGTGCGGCGCGCCGGCGACATCCAGCGTCTGCAGGCCGATGAAGCGGCCGATGCCGTGGTCGACGTGGACGACGATGTCGCCGGCGGCAAGGCTCGTCACCTCCGAGATGAAATTGTCGAGCTTGCGGCTGGCCTTGCGCGGCCGCACCAGGCGGTCGCCGAGGATGTCCTGCTCGCTGATGACAGCGATCTCGTCGGTCTCGAAACCGCTTTCGAGGCCGAGCACCGCGAGCATGGTCTCGTTGCGCGGCGTCGCCTGCACGGTGCGCCAGGAATTGACGCTGGTGGTATGGGCCAGCTTGTGGTCGCGCAGCATCGAGGCCATGCGGTCGCGCGAGCCTTCGCTCCACAGCGCGATCACCACCTTCTTGCGCTGGGCCTGCAGCGCCATGACGTGCCCGACCACGGATTCGAATACGTTGACTTTGGCATCGTTGCGCTCCGGCGCGAAGTCGCGGCCCTTGCGCGCACCGGCGTCGAGGACACTCGTCCCGTCGGCCGGAACCGAGAACTGCGTCAACCGCACCAGCGGCATCTCGCTCTCGCGCCTGGTCCATTCCTCGCCCGTGAGATAGAGCCGGTCCGGCGGCAGCGGCTTGTAGATCGCGCCGCCGGCGGGATGCTCCATCGCGTCGCGCCGGGCCTCGTAATAGTCCTGGATCTGCTTGAAGCGCTCGCGCACGGCGTCCTCGGCCTGCGGCTCGATCGCGATCGGCGCGCCTTGCAGATAGTCGAACAGCGTGTCCATGCGGTCCTGGAACAGCGGCAGCCAGTGCTCCATGCCGGGATGGCGGCGGCCTTCGCTGACCGCCTCATACAGCGCATCGTCGCGCTCGGGCGCGCCGAACTCGGCGACGTAGCCCATGCGAAAGCGGCGGATGGTATCGGTGACCAGCTGGAATTCCGAGACCGGCACGAGGTCGAGCGCGCGCATGTCGAGCAGCGTGCGCTGGGTCTCGGCATCGAAGGAGCGGATCGATTCCAGGCTGTCGCCGAAGAAATCGAAGCGGACCGGCTGCTCGAGGCCGGCCGGAAACAGATCGAGGATTCCGCCGCGCACGGCATATTCGCCGGGCTCGCGCACGGTCGAGGAGCGGTTGTAGCCGTTGTGCTCGAGCCAGGCGACGATGGTGTCCATCGGAACGACATTGCCGGGGGCCACCGACAGCGCCTGCGCCGCGACCAGCTCGCGCGCGGGCACGCGCTGCACGGCGGCATTCACCGTGGTCAGCACGATCAGCGGCTTGTCGCTCCCGGTGAGCGAGGCAAGCCGGGCCAAAGTCGTCAGGCGTTGCGCCAGAATGCCGCCATGCGGCGAGACGCGGTCATAGGGCTGGCAGTCCCAGGCCGGGAAGGTCAGAACAGGCAGATCGGGGGCGAAGAATTGCAGCGCGCGTTCGAGCTGCTGCATGCGCGGACCATCGCGGCAGACCACGGCAAGGCTGACGGCCGGCTTTTTCGGCCGCGCCGCGATGGCCCGGGCCAGATCGGAGACGACGAGGCCTTCGGCGCCTTCCGCGACATTGGCAAGCGTCAGCGCCCGGCCCGGCGCAAGCAGCTCGGCTGGCGATTTCATTCCCTGCTTCATGCGTCGCGTTCCGGGATCGGGAAGGCCTTGATGCGGGCAAACAGAGCGCCGGTGACGCTGGCCGGCAGCACCTTGTCGGCGGTGATGGCGGCATAGAGATCGGGATCGTTGACATCGAGCAGCGTCTCGAGCTGCGTCAGTTCGTCATCAGACAGGTTGCCGATCTCGGCATCCGCGAAGCGGCCGAGGATCAGGTCCATCTCGCGCGTGCCGCGGTGCCAGCAACGGAACAAAAGCCGCTTGCGGCGATCGTCCAGCCCGCTGCTCGATCGTGTCGTTCCCGTCATGTCTCAAATCCAGTCAAACGCAGAAAGCCCGGACGTGCCGGGCCGGGGTGATATAGCCACTCGGGGTGGCCGTGTCAGCCCTCGATTTGGCATGGCCCGACAGCCGGCGCAGGGTACGAAAAAAGACGTGGATGCCCAGCACAAAGCCGGGCATCACGGGCCGAAACGATCCTAGATTCGCCTCATGCGCCCCAGCCTGCTCAATCCGCTGTTTGCTGCCGTGACCAGCCTGCCCGGCGTCGGTCCGAAGCAGGACAAGCTGCTGCAATACCTGCTCAGCCGCAGCGAGACGCCGCGGCTGGTCGATCTGTTGCTGCATCTGCCGAGCCAGGTGATCGACCGCCGGGCGCGGCCAAAGATCCGCGACGCAGTGCAGGGAACCATGGTGACGCTGGAGGTCGTTGTCGACCGTCACCGCCCGCCTCCGCCGCGCAATTCGCGCGCGCCGTATCTGGTCTATGCCAGCGACGACACCGGCGACGTCGTGCTGACCTTCTTTCGCGCCAAGCCGGGCTATGTCGAGAAGCTGCTGCCGCTCGGCGAGAAGCGCTATGTCTCCGGCACGCTGCAGATGTATGACGGCATCCCGCAGATCGTGCATCCCGACCGCGTGCTCGACGAGGAAGCGATCGCCAAACTCTCGGGCATCGACCCGGTCTATCCGCTCACAGAAGGCCTCGCACTCGGCTCGCTGCGCCGCGCCATCGCGCAGGCCCTGCAGAAGCTGCCGGCGCTGCCCGAATGGATCAGCCCGGAGGTGATGCGGCGCTGCCATTTTCCGTCGGTCGCCGAAGCGCTCAATCGCGTGCACCAGCCGGTCGAGCTGACGGACATCCTGCCCGACCAGCCGTTCTGGTCGCGCCTCGCCTTTGACGAACTGCTGGCCGGCCAGCTCGCGCTCGCCCTGATCCGCGCGCAACTGCGTCGCCCCGCCGGCGTGCGCAATGCCGGCGACGGGCATCTGCGCAACAAGATCATCGACGCCCTTCCCTACGCGCTCACGCCCTCGCAACGCAGCGCCGCGGCGGCCATCGCCGAGGACCTGAAGCAGCCGGTGCGCATGCTGCGCCTGCTCCAGGGCGACGTCGGCTCGGGCAAGACCGTCGTGGCGCTGCTCGCGGCCGCCGCGGTCGCGGAGGTCGGCAAGCAGGCCGCGCTGATGGCACCGACCGAAATCCTGGCGCGCCAGCACATCAAGACCATCGCCCCGCTCGCCGAGCGAGCCGGCATGCGCGTTGCGATCCTCACCGGCCGCGAGAAGGGCAAGGAGCGGCGCGAGATCATCGCGCAGCTCGCCGCGGGCGAGATCGACCTGCTGGTCGGCACCCACGCGCTGATCCAGGACGATGTGATCTTCCACGACCTCGCGCTCGCCATCGTCGACGAACAGCACCGCTTCGGCGTGCGCGAGCGGCTCGCGCTCACCTCCAAGGGGGAAGCCGTCGACGTGCTGGTGCTCAGCGCCACGCCGATACCGCGCACGCTGGTGCTGACCTATTTCGGCGACATGGACATCTCCGAGCTGCGCGAGAAGCCCGCCGGCCGGCA
Organism: Bradyrhizobium sp. WBOS08; assembly: GCF_024585125.1. Taxonomy (NCBI): domain Bacteria; kingdom Pseudomonadati; phylum Pseudomonadota; class Alphaproteobacteria; order Hyphomicrobiales; family Nitrobacteraceae; genus Bradyrhizobium; species Bradyrhizobium sp. WBOS08. The sequence goes on from NZ_CP028988.1 coordinate 6,128,972, forward strand.
GCCGATCGACACCCGCGCCGTCGCCATGAGCCGGCTCGGCGAGGTCATGGACGGCGTCGGCCGCGCCTTGCAGGCGGGGAAACTGGTCTACTGGATCTGTCCCTTGGTGGAGGAATCCGAGGCCGAGGGCACCGAACACCTCACCAACGCGACCAAGCGTTTCGAAAGCCTGCAAAAGCGTTTCGGCGATCGTGTCGGGCTCGTCCACGGCCAGATGAAGGGCACGGAAAAGGACCGCGTGATGGGCCAGTTCGCTGCCCACGAGATCGGGCTCCTGGTCGCGACCACCGTGGTCGAGGTCGGGGTCGACGTGCCCGCCGCCACCATCATGGTGATCGAGAACGCCGAACGCTTTGGCCTTGCCCAATTGCACCAATTGCGCGGCCGCATCGGGCGCGGCTCGGAGGCCTCGACCTGCATCCTGCTCTATTCTGAGCCGCTCGGCGAGATGTCGAAGGCGCGGCTGAAAGTGATCCGCGAAACCACTGACGGTTTCCGCATCGCCGAGGAGGACTTGAAGCTGCGCGGCGAAGGCGACGTCCTGGGTGTGCGCCAGAGCGGCCTGCCCGGCTACCGCATCGCGCGCCCGGAGGTGCACGGGCAGCTGATCGCCCAGGCGAGAGACGAGGCGCTGCGCATCATGAAGGACGATCCCAAGCTCAAGGGCGAGCGCGGCGAGGCGCTGCGGTGCCTGCTGTACCTCTATGAACGAGACGAAGCGATTCCGCTGATCGGGGCGGGCTAACTCGCGGCCCTTCGTCGACCGATCTCGTAGGCCGCAACATGCGCGCGGGCGAGGTCCAGTAGCGGCGTCTCGATGCCCAGGGACCGGGCCCGGTTCGCCATATCGCCGAGGATGTGCTCGCACTCGGTCATCGAGCCGCGTTCGATATCGCGCAGCATCGAGGCCTTCAGTGGCGAGTCGAGGGTGGTGAACAGTTTGTGGTCGAACTCGATGAACGGCGCACGCGGCTCATATCCCGATGCCGTCGCAACGGCGCAGCATTCGGCGAACAGGCGGAAGATGGACTGCCCGCCGTTGGGCAGGGCCAGGATGTCGCCGATGCTTGCGCGCATCAGGCAGGTGATCCCCGCGATCGTCGAGAGCTGAACGAATTTCTCCCACATGTCCTGCGTGATCGCCTCGCTGGCGCGCACGTCGATGCCGGGAACATCGAACAATGTCTCCAGCGCGAGCGCGCGTTCACTCAGGGCGCCCTCGATCTCGCCGAAGACGATGGTCTGGTTGGCCATGAAGTGGACGACCCGGCCCTCCGGATCCAGCCCGGCACTGACATTGGCGAGACCGCCGAGGACACGAGCGGCGCCGAACCTTGAGATGAGAGCGTCGAGATGTTTCAACCCGTTCAGGATCGGGAGAACCATCGTGCTCGAACCGACCGCGGGCGCAAACTGGCTCATCGCGTCATCGAGCGAGTAGGCTTTCACGCCGACGAGCACGACGTCGAATGCTTCCTCGAGCTCATGCGCCAGGATGATCTTCGGCTGCACAGTGAAATCGCCGTGCGGGCTCACGACCTTTAGTCCGTCCCGGCGCAATTGCTCCGCCCGCGTCCCGCGCACCAGGAAGGTCGCGTCGCGGCCAGCTCGAACCAGGCAAGCTCCATAATAGCCGCCGAGCGCGCCAGCGCCGATCACCAGCACTCTCATTCGAACTCCCGTCTCAGAACAACTGCAAAACACAATAGCAGATGGGCTCCGCAGCGTCTCCTCCCCGTCATCGCGAGTGTGGCGGACTCTTTCCGCGGAGGGACTCTGGGTTGCTTCGCTGCGCTCGCAATGACGTGTGGATAGCGATCCGCACACCGCAACCGCAAACGTTGCGGGAGCGAACGTGGGCGCGTCAGGTCTTCTTCCGCGCGATCCCCGCGGCAAACGCCTTCATCAGCTCCGCATCCGCCGCCTCGCCCTTCGCATCATCCGCCAGATGCTCGAACCAGCGCGCAAAGCCTTCGTAGATCTGGCTGGCCGGATGATCGGGGCCGAGGAAACCGGAGATCTCCCGCATCTCCGCGACCCAGCGATAGGCTTTCGGAATCATGTCCGGCAGCGCGACTTCGAGCCGCGCCAGGATCGCGGGCTGGCTCAGTGCCAGTTCCTCACGGAGCGCGTCGGCGGCGCCTGCTCTGGTTGCCGCGATCACCATGGCCGAGCCGATGCCGGCGAGGCCCTTGACGATGCCGGCATAGGACATCTTCAGCGCCGAGGCGGCGCCGACCGGGCCCTCCACGATGCGCACGTCGAGCCCGAAATCCTTCAGCACCGCAACATCCCCGGCGTGCTCGCCGGATACGTAGAACGCAGGACTCTTGCCGCCCGGCTGCGGCGGAAAGCCGATGATTCCGGCGTCGACGAACGGCGCCTGCGCCGAGCCGATGATCTCCTCAATTCTTTGCACGGTGTCGACGTTGACGGCGTTGCAATCCACCACGATCGGCTTGTGCTCGCGCCTGACGATCAGCGCCGCCAGCCGCTCAGCCAGCGCGACGGCTTCGCCTGGCGGCACGATCGAAAGAATGATGTCGGCGGCAGCGATCGCATCGTCATCGGCACCGATCATGCCGGCATCTGCTGCGCGTCTGCGCGTCGCCTCGCTCCGCCCGGTCAGGGACGTCAACACGCGCGCGCCATGCTCGCTGAGACGGCGGGCGACGGCACTGCCCATGGCGCCGGGCGCGAGGATCGCAATGGTCTTGGACATCATGCACTCCGGGTCGAACGCCGAGCGAGGACGCTCGGCTCGACGGAAAGACTAGCAGACGACGCCAAGGCGCGCGTGACCGGCGCCATCCCGCAAGGGAATGGCTCTACTCCACCTTCGCAGGCTCGGGCTGGATCGCCGACGCATTGGCGATGCGCGCGGCATGCGCCATGCCCGCAAGTGCCGCGGCTTTTTTCGGATCGGGGGCCGAGCCCGGCTGCACCACGCCGGCCGACATGATCAGCGTCGCGGCATCCTCGGCGGTGAGGTCGACCTCGATGATCTTGCTCTTCGGAACATAGAAGAAGAAGCCGGTGGTCGGGTTCGGCGAGCACGGCAGGAACACCGAGACGTGCTCCTCCTGACCCGGCAGGCTGCGCGCAATGTCCTCGTTCGGCGATTGCGAGATCAGCACGATCGACCACATGCCCGGCGAGGGAAACTCGACCAGGCCGACTTTGCGGAAGCTCGAGCCCTTGCCCGAGAACAGCGTCTCGAACACCTGCTTCAGGCCGCGGTAGATGGCGCGCACGGCCGGAATTCGGCCGAGGAAGGTCTCGCCGACATCGACCAGGGTGCGGCCGATCAGATTGGCCGCGAGGAAGCCGACCAGCGTCAGCGTGAAGAATGCAACGACCAGCCCCCAGCCGGGAATGACATAGGGCAGATAGGTTTCCGGCCGATAGGCGAGCGGCACGAACGGCCGCACCACGCCGTCGACCCAGGTGACGAACCACCAGACCAGGTACAGCGTGATCGCAATCGGCCCTGTGACCACGAGGCCGGTGAGAAAATAATTGCGGAAGCGGCCCATCAGCCCGGTATGCGGTTCCGGGAGGGGATCAAGAGGCGCAGGCGCGTCGTCGCGGGGGGTCATTCGGGTTCCAGGTCGGTCGCAGCACACAAGCTAGGGTCTTCTAGCAGATTTTGGAAGACCACGACCGACCGATATCCCGCCTGCCTATTCCACCGTCACCGACTTCGCGAGGTTGCGCGGCTGGTCGACGTCGGTGCCCATCACGACAGCCGTGTGATAGGCGAGCAGTTGCACCGGGACGGCATAGACCATCGGCGTGAACGCCGCCGCCATGTCGGGCATGACGATGGTGACGAGGGACTCGACGGTCGCTTCTTCCGCGCCCTTGGCGTCCGTCATCAGGATGATGTTGCCGCCGCGGGCGGCGACCTCCTGCATGTTGGAGACGGTCTTCTCGAACACCCGGTCGTAAGGCGCGATGACGACGACAGGCATGGTCTCGTCGATCAGCGCGATCGGCCCGTGCTTGAGCTCGCCGGCGGCGTAACCCTCGGCGTGGATGTAGGAGATCTCCTTCAGCTTCAGCGCGCCTTCGAGCGCGAGCGGAAAGCTGGTGCCGCGGCCGAGATAGAGCACGTCGCGCGACTTGGCGATCCGGTGCGCGAGCTTTTCGATCTGGGGCTCGGTGGTGAGCGCCGCCGCCATCAGCCGCGGGATCTCGACCAGGCCGTGGACCAGCTTGGTCTCGTCCTCGCCGGACAATTCGCCGCGCGCCTTGCCGGCCGCGATCGCAAGATTGGCCAGCACCATGAGCTGACAGGTGAAGGCCTTGGTCGAGGCGACGCCGATCTCGGGCCCGGCCAGCGTTTGCAGCACGGTCTCGCTCTCACGCGCGATCGTCGAGGTCGGCACGTTGACGACGGCGATCGTGTGCACGCCCTCGGCCTTGGCATAGCGCAGCGCCGCCAGCGTGTCGGCGGTCTCGCCGGACTGCGAGATGAAGATAGCGAGATCGCCCTTGCACAGCGGCGCCTCGCGGTAGCGGAATTCGGAGGCGACATCGACCTCGACCGGCAGCCGCGCAAAGCGCTCGAACCAGTATTTCGCAACGTAGCCGGCATAGCTCGCGGTGCCGCACGCCGTGATGTTGATGCGCTGGACGTTCTTGAAATCGAACGGCAGCTCGACCGGCAGCGCGACGCGCTCGCTCGCCATGTCGACGTAGCGCGCCAGCGTGTGGCCGACCACTTCCGGCTGCTCGTGGATCTCCTTGGCCATGAAGTGGCGGTAATTGGCCTTGTCGACCAGCGAGGTCGAGGCGGCGTGCTTGATCTTATCGCGCTGGACGGCGTTGCCGTCCTTGTCGAAGATATCAGCGCTGTTGCGGGTCAGCACGACCCAGTCGCCGTCTTCGAGATAGCTGATCGTGTCGGTGAACGGGCCGAGCGCGATGGCGTCGGAGCCGAGATACATCTCGCCGTCGCCATAGCCGATCGCAAGCGGCGGACCATTGCGGGCGCCGATCATGAGGTCGTCGTCGCCGGCGAAGATGAAGCCGAGCGCGAAGGCGCCGCGCAGGCGCCCCAGCGCCAGCTTCACCGCTTCCACCGGCTTGTTGCCGCGCGCGAGCAGGTCGTCGACCAGATGCAGCACGATCTCGGTGTCGGTCTCGGTGTTGAACACCGCGCCCTTCTTCTCGAGCTCCTCGCGCAGCTCACGGAAATTCTCGATGATGCCGTTGTGGACCACGGCGACGCGTTCGGTCGCGTGCGGATGGGCGTTGTTGACGGTCGGCTTGCCGTGGGTGGCCCAGCGGGTGTGGCCGATGCCGGTGGTGCCCTTCAGCGGCTCGGCTGCCAGCCGCTTCTCCAGGTTCTTCAGCTTGCCTTCGGCGCGGCGGCGCTCGAGGTGGCTGCCTTCGAGCGTGGCGACGCCCGCAGAATCGTAACCGCGATATTCAAGACGTTTGAGCGAATCCACCAGCTGCTCTGCAACCGGCTCGCGCCCGAGAATGCCGACAATCCCGCACATGCGGATCACTATCCCCCAAATCGTCGAAAAATCGCCTAAACGACGCGTCCGGTTTTTAGCGAAGTTCGCAAGGAACCAGATACTCAATAATTATTGCGGATTGAGACAGCACGGACCGCAACCTTCGCCTCCGCCTGCGTCGAATTGGCTGGCCTTAAACCGCGTGCGTTAACTTGTTGTCAACATATTTGGCCAACGATTCGTCTCAGGAGAACAAGGCCATGAAAGGCTCATCCGACCGCAAGGGTATGTCATCGATGTACATGCGCGCCAGCGAGACCACGGGCACGCATCTCGCACATTGGCCGCCGCCCCAGCGCGGCAAGGAAAGCAAGCCCGTCTTCATGAAGCATCCGGAAGGCGAGCCGGTCAAGCGCGCCACGCCGCGCGGCTGGCGCCTGACCCGCGCGATCTTCTCCGAATTCGCCGACGAAGAATAGCGGACGGCTCACTTCTCCGGCTTCTTGCCGCCCGTCTTCATCTCGCGATAGCGCGCCGCGCCGCCTTCCCGGATGGTCTGCTGGTTGCGCTCCAGCGCCATGGCGTCATCGGGCACGTCGCGCGTGATCACCGAGCCCGAGCCGATATAGGCGCCGTTGCCGATTCTGACCGGCGCGACCAGCGATGAATTGGTGCCGACGAAGGCGCCCTGCCCGATCTCCGTCCTGTGCTTCTTGAAGCCGTCGTAGTTGCAGGTGATGGTGCCGGCGCCGATGTTGGAATTGGCGCCGACCGTGGCATCGCCGATATAGGAGAGATGGTTGACCTTGACGCCGGCCTCCAGGGTCGCCGCCTTGGTCTCCACGAAATTGCCGATCCGCGCGCCGTCGCCGAGCGACGTGCCGGGCCGAAGCCGCGCATAGGGGCCGATCGAGACGTTCTTGCCGAGCGTCGTCTGCACGATGTGCGAAAACGAATGGATCACGGTGCCGTCGGCGATCGAGACGCCGGGGCCGATCACCACGAACGGCTCGATGGTCACGTCCTTGCCGAACACGGTGTCGGCGGCGAGATGAACCGTCTCCGGCGCGATCAGGGTGACGCCGGCCTCCATCGCCGCCTTGCGCAGCCGCGCCTGCATCACCGCTTCGGCCTCGGCGAGCTGCGCCTTGGTGTTGATGCCGCGCACCTCGTCCTCGCTGGTCTCGATCACCACGGACTCCCATCCCTGCTTGCGGACGATCTCGACCGCGTCGGTCAGATAATATTCGCCCTTGGAATTGGCATTGCCGATTTGCTCGAGGATTTGAAGCGCCCGCCGGCCGTCGATCGCCATCACGCCGGCATTGCACAGATCGATCTTGCGCTCGTCGGCGCTCGCATCGGCCTGCTCGCGGATCGCCACCAGGCGCTCGCCCTCGACGATGAAGCGGCCGTAGCCGGTGGGATCGGCGGCGCGGAAGCCGAGCGCGGCGATCGCGGCGCCCTCGGCGAGCGGCGCGCGCAGCCGGGCAAAGGTCTCGGCCGAGATCAGCGGCGTATCGCCGAAGGCAATCAACAGATCGTCGGCGCCGCGCGCGATCGCCTCGCGCGCCGCCAGCACTGCATGCGCGGTGCCGAGCCGCTCGACCTGCACGAAGATGAGCGCGTCGGGCCGGATGCGCTTGGCCTCGACCGCGACCGCCTGATGGTCCGGACCGATCACGACCGCGAGCGCGCTGCCGGTTCCCTTCGGCGCCGCGCCGAGCACGTGGGCCAGCAGCGTCGCGTGAGCGACCGGATGCAGCACTTTCGGCAGGCTCGAGCGCATGCGCGTGCCTTCGCCGGCGGCGAGCACGATCGTGAGGCTGGAACGGGCGGTCATCGAAATCCTGTCGGTTCGGCCGAATCAAATGGCGCGGCAGGCGGGCCGCCCGCGAATGCTGCCGCCTTGCTACCCCCGCAAACGCCCGGAATTCAAGTGCGGCCCGCTTTTCCTGTTAATGTTCCCTGATTGATTCGGGGAAGCTTCGGGGCTGGGCACTCAACGTTCATGGCAAAGGATTCCGACCCACTGGCGGATGCCTTCGGCGCCAAGGCGACCGGCGGACTGTTCTCCGGACTCTTGGCCGAGGAAAGCGCGTTCGACCGCCGCCTGATGTGGCGCCTGGGCTCGTGGGGCGTGGGGGCCGTGGGCGCCGTCACGATTGCGGTGCTGGCCAATCAGGCTCAGCTCGGCTGGCGCCGCGACCAGGTCGCTTCCGCCGATCTCGCGCGCCAGGCGGACCGGCTCCAGATGCTCACCAGGGAGAGCCAGAACGAGGCCCGCCGGCTCACGGCCGCCATCGAGACGCTGAACACGGATCGCGACCGGCTGTATTCGCGCGTCACCGTGCTGGAGCAAGGGCTCGATTCCGTCACCGGCGCCATCGCCAGGCAGACTACGGCGCCGCCGCCGGCCGGCAAGGCGCAGGATGCTGCGCCCACAGCCCCCAGCGTCGCGCCGGTTGCCTCGACGCCTGCTTCCGCCCCTGACAAGCCTCGCACCGAGTCCGCCAAAGACACGTCCAAGGACACGGTCAAAGACACCGCGAAGGAAGCGGCAAAGGAGCCGCCGCCGCAGACCGCCGCGGCCGCCTCGCTCGTGCAGCAATCGCCTGCCATGAATTCGACGTTGCCGACCATTCCGCTGGTCCCGTCCAAGTCGATCATGGCGCCGCCCGATCCGGCCGCATCGAAATTGATGCAGCCCGAGACGAACGAGAAGGCTGCCGAGAAGAAGGCCGAGCCGGCACCCGCCCCGACCGAGATCGTCGCGGCAGCCAAGCCATCGGAGGCAACCGAGAACGAATCCCCCGCGATCGCTGTTCAGCAGACGCGTTTCGCGATCGATCTCGGCGGCGCCAATTCGGTCGATGGCCTGCGCGCGCTCTGGCGCGGCGTGACCAAATCCAATCCGGAAATCGCAGCGCTGCGGCCGATCATCATGATCAAGGAAGGCACGACCGGGCTCGGCATGCAGCTCCGCCTCGGCGCCGGCCCGCTCGTCAACGCCGCCGTCGCCGCCAAATTCTGCGCGAGCCTCGCCGAGAGCAATCGTCATTGCGAGACCACCGTGTTCGACGGCCAGCGCCTGTCGATGCGCGGCTCGGACAAGGCGCAAGAGAAACCTCAGGAGAAACCTCAGGACAAGGTCCAGGAGAAATCTCAAGACAGGGTTCAGGACAAGAACGCGGAGAAGAACCAGGACGCGGCCCCGCAAGCCGATACCGCGCCCAGCGCCAAGCCCGAGAAGCCGCAGCGCCGCCGCGGCTACACCTCGAAACGCAGCAAGCGCGAGGAGGCCGCGCCCGCTCCTGCGGCGCCGCCGGCGCCGGCAAAGCCGGAGGCCGCATCGGCGACATCGACGCTGTCGTCGTTCTTCAGGCGATAGGAAGCTCCCTTCCGCGACGGAAGAAGCTTGCATGCGGCGATCGGACGCTGGGACTTGAGCAGCCCGTTGGCGTTCATTGACGGCGCCTTGTTGGCGTCACCTTCCAAACCTCGCGGACTCCGATGAACGAACTTGATGACGTATTGAGGCTGCTCGTTGCCGCAGGTACCGGCCTCGTGATCGGCATCGATCGCGACATGAACGACAAGCCGGTGGGCATGCGGACCCTCGCTCTGGTCGCGCTCGGCTCGGCATTGATCTCGATCTCCGTGATCGAGTTCCAGAACATGCGCGACCACCCGGATGCGATCTCCAGGGTCATTCAGGGCGTCGTGACCGGCGTGCTGAGCGGCGTGGGCTTCATCGGTGCAGGGGTCATCCTGCACGACAGCAAGTCCAAGACGGTGCACGGCCTGACGACGGCGGCAACCGTCTGGATCGCGGCGGGCCTCGGAATTGCCTGTGCGCTGGGGGCCTGGCTGCTGGTCGGCGCCGCGATCGCAGTGACCTTGCTGGTGCTGTTCGTTCTCGGCTGGGTCGAGCGCAGGCTGGGACTGAAATAGCGAGCCCGCGAGAGAGCATACCAAATGATACGGAAGAGGTCGGCGTAAGACGGCATGATCCGCTCCCTGATTTGATTCGGAGCGGAGATGACGGACGCGAATTTCTTGCGAGAGCAACTCGCGTTGATCCGCGACCTGGCAGATCAGGCAGATCCCCATATCAGGAAACGACTGCTCGACTTGGCCGAACGATATGAGCGCCGGCTCGCCGAACAGAACCGGAAAACACCTGGTCGGCCGTGACGGCCTCTCGCGGCTTTGAGCGGCCGGATCGACAGAAACATCGCCTGCCCTGTTGCCTGCCCGCGCCATCCCGACCATATTGCCGGCCATGACAAAAAAGCCCTTCCGCCTCTCGCCCTACCAGGTCCAGTTCCTGATCGTCGTCGGCTTTTCGTCCGTCGGCTATGCGCTTTACCTGCGCTACCTCGCGATCGAGCTGTCGCAGGTCGCTCTCGCCTGCGACGCCGGGCTTCAGACGCTGCTGTGCAAGGCGCGCTCGGTCTCGACCGTGCTGTTCAAAAATTCGGTGTTCGGCATCGTCGCGCTGGTGGTTGCGACTCTGAACCTGATGCGGCCGTCGATCGTGCTGCTCACGGTCGGCATCATCGCCGCCGGCCTCGGCATCGTGCTCTACAATGTCGTGCTCTCGGGCCTTGCAATCGGCCTGTTCATTCTTGGATTTGCTCGGCCCGCGCCCGCCACAGCGTGAGCGCGAACAGCAGATACATCGTGCAGGTCCACAGCGACTGCCAATTGTCGCGGCCTTCGTTGAAGAGCACGAAGATGGCCGACAGCGCCAGCACGCCCGCGAACACCGATTCCGCAATCGGGCGCTGCCCGATTTGCGGCCGGTTCAGCATCAGCAGCGCGAACGGCACCACCGCCATCGTCAGCGCGGCGTAGGGAAAATCCTTGTAGCGCGGGTCGAACACGAAGCCGAGCGCGGTCGCGGCCGCGATCACCGCGGTCACGGCCAGCGTCAGGCCGAGAACGGCGGTGAGCTTCGACCATTTGCGCCCCTCGCGCGGACCAAGCAGGTCGAGGAAGGTCGGAAGGCTGCGGCCGATCACCATGGCCTGGGCGCAGAAGATCGGCGACAGGATGCCGGCCAGCAGCAACGCGCCCCAGAGCAGCCAGCCGCCGATGCCGTAGCTCTCGTAATACATCTTGTCGGCGCCGATCCCGAGCAGGCTCCCCGCCGTCGTCGCCGAGATGCCGACGCCGAGCCAGGCCGAGAAGCGCGGCGTCCACGGCCGCCGGCGCAGCGTGATGATGGCGACCGCGAACACCAGCACGGAAAGGCCCATGCCCGCGCCCATGTACCATTTCCAGTACGGGAAATTGCTGATCGGCGCTCCCGGCGGATATTTCAGGCTCCGGCGCACCGAATCGTACAGGCCCCAATAGCCGCCGACGGTGCCTTCCAGCTTGCGCTTCCACGGCTGGTCGTAGGACTCGATCAGATTGACCCGGAACTTGTTCGCCTTGGCAAGGCCAAGGATCTCCGAGACCACGCGCGCCTGATTGGTCCGTGACGGCAGCGCGACGTCGCGCATGCGCCCCTCGCTCGGCCAGCCGGTCTCGCCGATCAGGATCTCCTTGCCGGGGAACGCCACCACCATGCGCTCGCGGATCTGTTCGACATGGGCGGCAGCGAACTTCGCCTTGACCGGGAAATCCTCCCAATAGGGCAGGATGTGGATCGTGACGAAGTCGACGGCGTCGGCGACCTCGCGGTTCTTCAGCCAGTACTCCCAGACGTCGGCATAGGTGACGGGCACGCTGACCTGCGTCTTCACCAGGCGGATGATGGAGACGAGATCCGCCGTCGTCATCTCGCCGCGCAGCAGCACCTCGTTGCCGACGATGAGCGTGGTGATGATGTCGGGGAATTGCTTGGCGAGGCGGATGGCGAGCCCGGCCTGCTCGTAGTTCTTGGTGCGGTTGCTGGAGAGCCAGATGCCCTGCAGCACTTTCAGCCCGCCGACCCTGGAGGCGATCGCCGGCACCTGATCGAGCCCGTTCTCCATCGAATAGGTGCGGACGCAGTCGGTGATCTCTTTGAGCTGGCGCAGATCCTGCTCGATCTGCTCGGCTTCGATATGGGTCCACGGCTCCAGCGGCGTCTGCTCGCCGCGGAACGGCGCGTAGGAGACGCATTGGACCTTGTCGGCCGGGTCGATCGGCGCGCGCGCGAGCGTGATCGGCGTCGCCAACCACCACCACACGGCAGCAATCGCACCCAGTGAAACGAGCAGAAGCGCCAGTGGCGTACGAAGAGAAATCGGTTCCGTCCTCCGCGAAGGGTCCGTCGATTACCTGCTTGCACGCCGTCTGCCAAGGGGGGTGCCAGGGTGCCGATCGCGCGGCGGATCCGCGCCTGTCCCGCGGAATTGGGCTGCGGCCGTTCGACCGGGCCCTAGCATGGTGACTTTGCTGGACAAAATTTTAAATACAGGTCATGGACTCCGAAAGACTTTTCCGCCGCAATGGAGACCCATTTGGACGCCATCACCGACGCGTCCGCGGGATCCTGACGCGGACGGCCAGCGGATACATTGGGGAATTCATGCGGCAACGGGTGTTCGAGTCACGAAATGCGGTCCTGCGGCAGTTCGCCGCCACCTTGGCCGTCTCCTGCCTTCTCGTTCTCGCCGGTCTCGGTGACGCCTCCGCTCAGAGCGGCACGCCCACCCCGGATCAGGGCAAGGCCGCCGCCCAGCCCGCCGACGCCGCCAAGGAGGCCGCCCAGAACCAGCGCCGCACCGACGAATTCGCCGAAGCGGCCAAGGTCATCAACGGCCCGGGCGGCAATCCCGAATGCGTCTGGCTCGGCCGGCGCGTCGTCCGGCTGATGTGGCGGGACGACCTCGATACCGCCTTCCGCCACCTCGACCTCTACGATCGTTTCGGCTGCCCCGGCGGCCATATCCAGGCCGCGTTCCGCTGCCTGACCCGGTTTGGCGGCCAGATCGATCCCAAGGTCGCCGAGACCCTGGACAGCCGTGTGCACGCCTGCTGGATCAACCCGGCCGCCCAGCCGCAGCAAGCGGCCGCCGCGGCGGCGCCGGCCACACCGGCCTCGGGCAATGCGCTGGCGGCGCAGCCGGCCGCCAGCCCCTCGCCCGCAGCAAGCCCGACGCCGGCGCCCCAGAAATAGCCCAAGCTCTTAAATAGCCTTGGCCGTTTCAGCTGGCGTTCAGGAACGATCGACCATAGAGGCGGTTGGCACTGCCGCGCATCCCGAAAGGCATGCCCTCATAAGGACATGAGGCCATGACAGTTGTGAAACCGCGCGGCAAAGATATGCTTCCTTTGCCACGGACTTGGTCGGATCTCGGGGTCGGATCCGCTTCCCTGCCACCTCAGCCCCTTTTGGTTTAGCCGCGATGCGCGTTGTCGCCGCCGTTCTGTTGCTCGTGTCCGCGCTCCACGCCGGCATCTGGGGAGTCTTGCGCGACAGGGAACCTGCGCCTGACTTCAAGGGCCTGTTGCCGAGCTTGTCCTATACGCCATTCGAACCGGGCCATGTCGTCGACCTCAACGTCGACCCCGACAAGATACGCGCGGACATGAAGAGGCTCTCGACCCTCACGCGAGCGATCCGCTCCTACACCGCGACGGAAGGCAGCGAGTTGGTGCCGCCGATCGCGGCCGAGTTCGGCCTCAAGGTCACCGTCGGCGCCTGGATCGACAAGGACAAGGATCGCAACGAGCGTGAGATCAAGGCCGCGATCGAGCTTGCCCGCAAGAACAGCAACGTCGTCGGCATCGTCGTCGGCAACGAGGTGATCTACCGCGGCGAGCAGAAGGTCGAAGACCTCATCGACATGATCAAGAAGGTGAAGGGCTCGGTGCGCGTGCCGGTCACCACCGGAGAGATCTGGAATATCTGGCGGGACAATCCCGACCTCGGCTCCAACGCCGATTTCATCGCCGCCCACGTGCTGCCCTATTGGGAAAACTTCCGTTCGGATCAGGCCGTCGACCAGGCCGTGGACCGCTACAACCTTCTGCGCAATCAGTTCCCGGGCAAGCGCATCGTAATCGCCGAGTTCGGCTGGCCGAGCGCAGGCTATAATTTGCGCAACGCCGATCCGGGTCCGTTCCAGCAGGCGCTGACCTTGCGCAACTTCGTCACCCGCGCCGATGCGCTCGGCATGGACTACAACATCGTCGAAGCCATCGATCAGCCCTGGAAGTTCTTCGAAGGCGGCGTCGGTCCGTACTGGGGCATCCTCAACGCCAGCCGCGAGCCGAAATTCGCCTGGACCGGTCCGGTCGAGAATCCCGATTATTGGAAGCTGATGGGCATCGCGCTGCTGGTCGGCATCCTCCTGTCGCTGCCGATCCTGCGGATCGAAAAGGCGACCGCCAAGCAGGCCTTCCTGCTGTCGGCGACCGCCAACGGCGTCGGCGCCTGGGCCGCGACCGTGTTCGCGTTCTGGAACGGCCACTACTTCCTGTTCGGCTCGGCCTTCGCGCTGACGCTCGGCATGATCCTGCTCGTTCCTCTCGTCCTCATTGCCATGGCGCGCATCGACGAGATCGCCGCGGTCGCCTTCGGTCGGCCGCCGCAGCGGCTGATCGCCAAGGACAAGCCGATCGAGAACGTGCCCGAAGGTTACTGCCCGAAGGTCTCGATCCACATCCCCGCTTATTTCGAGCCGGTCGACATGCTCAAGCAGACGCTGGATGCGCTGTCGCGGCTGAACTATCCGAACTACGAATGCGTCGTCATCATCAACAACACGCCGGACCCTGCGTTCTGGCAGCCGATCCAGGACCATTGCCGCGCGCTCGGTGAACGCTTCAAGTTCATCAACGCCGAGAAGGTGCAGGGCTTCAAGGCCGGCGCGCTACGCATCGCGATGGACCGCACCGCGGCCGACGCCGAGATCATCGGCATTCTCGATGCCGATTATGTCGTCGAGCCGGACTGGCTGAAGGACCTCGTCCCCGCCTTCGCCGATCCGCGCGTCGGCCTGGTGCAGGCGCCGCAGGAGCACCGCGACGGCGATCTGTCGATCATGCACTACATCATGAACGGCGAATATGCCGGCTTCTTCGACATCGGCATGGTCCAGCGCAACGAGGCCAACGCCATCATCGTGCACGGCACGATGTGCCTGATCCGCCGTTCTGCGATGGACATGGCCGGCGGCTGGTCGTCCGACACGATCTGCGAGGACAGCGATCTCGGCCTGGCGATCCAGGAGCTCGGCTGGACCACCCACTACACCAACACCCGCTATGGCGCGGGCCTGCTGCCGGACACCTACGAGGCCTTCAAGAAGCAGCGGCACCGCTGGGCCTATGGCGGCCTGCAGATCGTCAAGAAGCACTGGCGCCGCTTCCTGCCCGGCGCGAGCCGGCTGACCGCGGACCAGAAGCGCGAATACGGCCTCGGCTGGCTGAACTGGCTCGGCGCCGAGAGCCTCGGCGTCGTCGTGGCGCTGCTCAACCTCGTCTGGGTGCCGATCGTCGCCTTCGCCGACATCGCCATCCCCGACAAGATCCTGACGCTGCCGATCATCGGCGCCTTCATCGTCTCGCTGGTGCACTTCCTGTCGATGTACCGCGCCCGCGTCGCCATCAAGCCGGGCCAGATGCTGGGCGCCATGATCGCGGCAATGAGCGTGCAATGGACGGTGTCGCGTGCGGTGGCGCAGGGTCTGATCACCGAGCACATCGCCTTCGCCCGCACCTCCAAGGGCGGTCTCAGCCGCATGTCGATTGAGTTCCAGGCGTTCTGGGAGGCCGTGATCGGCACCCTGCTGCTGGTCGGCGCCGGCGTGCTGGTCGCCTCCAACAGCTTCAAGCAGATCACCGAGATCTACATCTTCGCGGGCGTCCTGGTGCTGCAGAGCCTGCCGTTCCTGGCCGCCGTCGCCATCGCCGTCCTCGAGCTCAGCCGTATCAATTCGTTCCAGTTCTGGCGCGACAGCGCGATCCGCACCGCCGAGCTGATCGGGCTGCGCCCGGTGGCGCTGCCCCCGGTGGCCGCGCCCCAGGCCGTGCCGACCGAAGTGCGGCGCGAGACGAACTGACAGACCCTCATGGTGAGGCGCCCGTCCAAGCGGGCGTCCGGACGATGCTCCGCATCGCCGGGCGAACCATGAAAGGCCGAGGTGGTCCAACAACCTGCCGCGCTTCGGCGTGGATGACGCCCGCCAATCAGGTTGAGATTCCTGCCTTAAGCTGAAGACTCCGCGAGCAAATCCCCGCCCCTGCCACGAGTTTCGGCAGCTACGCCCGCTATTGACCTCAGCGCCCCATCCCCCTACACAGCGCGGGCCGAAAGCATGATCCGGAAACAGCCGGTTTTTCCTCGCGACGCAAATCGCGCGTTGCGGCAAGACATGCTTCTCGAATGTCCGAACACGATGGCGATCTCTGACGAAGCCATCAGCGGCCATGGGAGCGCGTAGCTCAGCCGGTAGAGCACGTGACTTTTAATCACGGGGTCCTGGGTTCGAGCCCCAGCGCGCTCACCAATAAAATCAACGACTTGCGCAGCATTCTCGACTAGCTGGTTAGCTTGCGAGATTAGGTTTAGATCAGGTCGCGCCGGGCTTCTGATTTGATCTGACACGCCTGAAGATGTGCGCAACCGGAGCGCGTGCTGTCTCGAGGGCTTGCTAAGCGAGGAGGCATTTGCCACGTTGGAACAAGGCCCCCCTTTCGATTGTCGCACATGGATCAAGACAACAATGGCGCACAAGCGGCGCAGGCTTTGAGCACGATCATTGAGGTGCTCAGCCGCCTGGATGAGACTTCGCGCGCACGAGTACTAAAGTCAGTATCGACCTTCTTTCACACCGCTTTAGAAGATGGACCGTCTGCCGCTGGTTCTGCGCCGCGAAGTGAGCCATCAACTTCCCACTCGTCAGTCGTCGTTCACAGGCCGTCGTTTTCTCAAGATCTAGCTCCGACCCCGAAGCAGTTCCTTATGGAAAAACAGCCGCAGACGGATGTTGAGCGCATAGCTTGTCTGGCTTACTACCTCACGCATTACCGAGATACTCCCCATTTTCGCACTTTAGAGCTGGCCAAACTCAACACCGAAGCTGCTCAACCAAAGTTTTCAAATACGGCCTATGCGGCGACCAATGCGACGAGCGCCGGCTATCTTGTTGGCGCCTCAAAGAACACACGCCAGCTCAGCGGACCTGGCGAATTATTTGTAATGGCTCTACCCGATCGGGAAGCCGCGAAAGCGGCGATGAGTTCGGCCCGACGACGATCAGCACGACGGAAAAAATCCGAATGAACGACGGTGTCGCGGCGACCATGAAACGTGCGCCCGCGAAGCGCATCACGGTGTTCAATCACAAAGGGGGTGTAGGCAAAACTACCCTAACCTACAATATTGCTGCTCAGCTTGCTGAACTTGGAAAGAAAGTTCTTCTCGTTGACTCAGACCCTCAATGCAACCTTTCGGCTTACGTGATCGATGGTGAGGTTTTAGATGATCTCCTTGACCACTCCGACGACCCCGACGGTGAAACGGTCTGGACAGCGCTGAAGCCACTAGTAGATGCTTCTGGATCCTTTAGACCAATTCAGCCGATTGAACTATCTTCCAAGCTATTTTTGCTTCCGGGGGATATCCGGGTCTCGGACTTCGAAGAAGAGCTCAATGATTTCTGGCGCGAATGCCTGCAGCGCAAGAGGAAGGGCTTCGTTGGAACTGTTGCGTTGAGTGAGCTTGTGAACACTGTCTGCTTAGAGCACGATATTGATTTTGTATTTTACGACAGCGGACCGAACATAGGCCCCCTCAATCGCATCATCCTCCTCGACTGTGATTTTTTCATAGTCCCCGCCGCATGCGATCTGTTTTCGGTGCGCGCACTGAAAACTCTAGGCCGTTCGCTTCACGCATGGATCTCGCAGTGGCAGATCATCAGCGAGCTTGCACCTGCGGATATGTACATCCTCCCCGGAAGGCCAAAATTTCTTGGTTACCTCCCTCAGGGATTTAGCGTGTACCGAGACCGCGTTGTTCGAAATCAAAGCAAATATCTGTCTTTGCTGGAGACGAACATCCAAACAAATATTCTGTCACTCCTTCGAGAGTTCGACGTGGGAATTAAAGGTGCATCAGCAAAACTTGGCGACGTCAAAGATTTCGGTGCACTAGTCGCGGCCTCTCAGACCGAAGGCGTGCCCATTTATTCCGTTAGAGGAGCCGGCAATCCAGATCAGCGAGCGATTGCCAGGGCTGCATTCCGCGAGATCGCGGAGAAAATCATTAAACAGGCCGGATAGTCATGAAGGCGGCTGAGTCACTTAGTGAAGCGGAAGGTGCTCTCGTCGAAGAGTTGGCCGCGCATTATCTGGCCAACCAAAATCTTGTTTCGATGTTTATGAAATCCATGCTGGGTTACATTGATGAGTCGCGGGAGCTTAAGAAGTTCGCGCACTCGATCCGATCCCGCATGAAGGACCCCGATCATCTGCGGGACAAGCTCCAGCGAAAGATGATTGCGGCCAAACGAGACGGCAAGGACTTCGACATTAACAAAGACAATTTGTTCGTCCGCATCAACGATCTCGCCGGGATAAGAATACTGCATCTCCACACGACTCAGATCGAGCAGATCAATAAAGCCATCAAGGCCATTATTGATGAGCAAGGTATAGAGCTGAAAGAGGGACCGTCAGCTCGCACATGGGACGATGAGTACCGTTCATATTTTAAGGACGTTGGGATCGACACTCAAACTAGCGAGAACCTCTACACCAGTGTGCATTACGTCATCGCATCAAAGTCGAGGACGACCGTGACGTGCGAAATTCAAGTGCGTACGCTCATGGAGGAGGTGTGGGGAGAGGTCGATCACACGATCAACTATCCACATAAGACAACCAGCGTTCCTTGCCGCGAGCAGATCAGAGCACTTGCGCGGCAAACTTCCAGCGCCACGAGGCTCGTCGACGCCATCTTTGCGACGGTGGACGACATCGAGAAAAGCAAACGAGCTTAGCCGGAACCGACGAGCCCGGACGCAAAAGGTATTATAAAACCGCTTGCCAACGAGCCGAAGTAGGATATCCACAGCCGTTGTGTTGTGGAGCCGAGATATCCAAAGCCTAGATTTAGTACCCCTCTGGGATCCCATTGCTAGGTGTGGAAAACAGGTGCATAATTCTAAACCGATCTTTTGAAACGATTCGACCTGAAGTCTGCACTATGGCATACTTCTGGGTATGACGAACGTTCACCTCCTTAGCATGCCGTCGGACGACGCTGATCGACGCGCTCGCATCGAGAAGATCGCGCGTGGCATCGCGAACTCGACGTTCGAGGCGTTGTCGGAGGAAGATCGTCAGGACGTACTCGATCAACTCATTGAAATACTGCGGCCCATCCCCGCGCCTCGTGCTGGGGATGTGTTGGACGCCGTCGTCCGGCTCCTGCCGCGGAAAAAAGACTGGACTGTCCAAGCTCTTCGGGAGGGAGTTGCAGAGAAGGGAGTGAGCGCCAATCCGAAGGAGGTTTACAACGCCGTCGGATACTTGGTGCGAAAGGGCCATATGCGTCGCATCGGCTATGGGCGCTATGTGGTTGAAGGTGGGACTTTAGTTGTGGCGTCGGACGATTTTGGGGGCCCGACCGCGTCGCACGAGGATGCGTATCGCGTTGACGATTGAAACAGGCGGTCGCCGAAAAAGGGACCGCCTTTTCTATGCCCGGAGAACGACATATGACGCAGGACGAATATTACCGTGCGGCCCATCGGCTCGGCCTCAAACCGACCAAGGTCCCAAACGTGTGGGCCAACTCAACGGGGGATTTCTACAATGTCCCCGATCCGACTGCGATGACCGACGCTCAGCGTGCGGAGACGATTGAGATGCTCAAGAAGATCCTCGGGATCGGGACTGCTCCATAACCTTCTTCGCCAAGTCAGCAGGTATCGCAACCCATGGAAAAAATTCGGGATCAGCGTCTTGCGCTTTCGTGACGAGGACGGACTCGCCGCACGCTGCGTAAAGATCGGCGATGCTTTTCGAGACGGCATCGTCCAATTGGTCAATATTCGGTTCGGCAACTAGTAGGCCCTTGAGATCGGGACTCGTTGCATAGAAGAGACCCGCCTTCCCTTCCTCAACTTTTACGCGGACGATCTTGGCCTTCATCGACGTCATCGCGCTCATTGCTCCGCCTCTCTTCTGACGCTATTCTTGCTTGTTCCTGATTTGTTAATATTTTCTTAACGCGACGGGCCCCTGGCGTCTATCCACTTTCGCGCGAGTCAGATACCGATTTTGGCTCGTAGCTACGCCTAACCCCTTTGTAAATCGGCGTTCTTTTCATTTGTTCCTCGAATAAAGCCCGCCGTCTCTCTTGGGTGCCGGGGATGGCTAGAGAGACGACGGGCCTGCCTGGCGCGTCAGCGAAGGTCAACTCTGACCCCAGGCTCTGCACCGTTCTTTTGCTCGAGCGGACACCTGTGCAGTGGCCCGCTGCTGGCCTCTGGACGGATCGAAGGGAGGCCAGCACTATGCCCTCCCGAATGCAGCTAACGGGAGGGAAACTCGTTCATGCGACTGCCCTGTTTCGGTCGACTACGAGGCCGAGTATTGCCCTCGGATCGGCGGTCGGACGTCGATCGATCGTCTGTCCCTGTTCTTCGGCCAATGAGATCAGGGCCTCCTCCTCCGTCTCCCGTTCGTACAGCAGGTCTTTAATCTCTCTGAGCCGTTTGGCCTTCTGCTCTGCCGACAAGGCAAGTCTCGGCTTGGGCATTTGCTCAATGGCTTCGTCGATCCGTTTCAACAGCTTCTCCGGATAGAGAAACGCCATGATCGCAGCTATGTCGGGCATCGGAACTGATGCCCTTTCGTCGTAAACTTCAAAACTGATCGCAAACTCATTGTGCGTCGCGGTGATGCGCGGTCGTGCGGTCTGTGCATGCCGGGAAATCCAGTCGCGAGCCTTCGCGCGGATTTCCTCGATCGGGAGCCCGCACTGCTGAACCTGAAATCGTTCGGAAACAAGGTTCGCAATGTCACGTCGGACGCGGTCGACGGCTTCGACGAAGCTCTCGCCTCCCTTGGGACGAGCCTTGATCTTTTTTGCGTCCGACAAGACCGCGTTGGCCGGGAGCATTCCGAGGTATCGACGGATTGCCGCGTTCACATCGGAGCATGAACGATGTCGATCGATGTGCTCGTCTCTTCTCTCGCGGAGTAACGCAATCTCTTCCCGGACAGCATCGCCCGTGTCTGCGTCTGGATTGTTCATGATGATCCGTTCCAACTCGCCAATCCTGCGAACCGTAGATGAGATCAGCGTCTGTGCCTGCTGCTCTGCGTCCTCCAGCCGGAGGATTTTGAGCTGGGCTGCTTTTGGTAGTTTCGATCCTTCAGCCATATGACCCCTCCTGTTTAGGCCTACCGCGCCGGAACGCGGCAGGCTTGGTCCTAGCCCTTCCAGGCGTTCTCTAGACGTCGGTTTCTCTGCTCGATCGCGTCATCCACCGAGGCCAGCGGGATTTGCTTGCCCGTTGTTTCCTGCTGGTTGGGATGACGCCATGCATCCTCCATCCGGGAGCAACGGGCCTGATAGGCGGCGTCCAATTGCTCTTGGGTCGGGGGTGCGTCACCTTCCGTGTCACGCAGGGAGACGACGGATAGTGATGCTGGTGCGGCATCCATCAGGCGCATACCCACGACGAGCCTGTCGCCGTCCGCCATCACGCCATTGAGACGGTGAACGCGTTTGCCGTTCTTGTCGTAAAGAATGGAGTCCTTAGTCATCGTATGCCTCTTAAGCTTAGAATGTTGCTGAGCATCTGAGCACTTCTGCTCTGTCCGAGCTTGTCGGTGTCGATCGGTCCTCCGACCCAGCTCAAATCTGCGACGTACCGATATTTGCGGACGCCCATGGACGTGAGAACGCCAGCGACCGCGTTGGCCACGTCATCGTGGCCGTTCGGTGCGTGATCGATGCTGTCCTTGCCGGACCGAGCCGTTCGTCTCTCAAGCCCGCAAAGCTGATTGATCAGTCGTTGGTTATCGAGTAGATCGCACTTCTTGCTCATCATCAGGGGCAGGAACTCCCCATAGATGATGCTCTTGGGCTTGGCCGACGGTTCGTACGCGATAGCGTGCTCCAGGAATTGCTCACGGGGCCAATCGCCCGCGTACCGATCCCCTTGAACCTTGCTGATCCCGTACGACTTCAACAGGGCCGAGTATTGCTCGACGATCGTCTTGGGCGAAAACGGAGGCTTGGCCTCTCGGATGACATCGAGGACGGGTGTGCCCTTTTCCACGTGACCAATGGCCAAAGTGAAGGAGTCCGAGCCCGATCCACCCGCGGCGTCCGCAAATGCGTGGTACTTGAATTCCGGCAGATATGGTCGTTCACGCTCGTCTGAGGTGACAGCATCAACCGCTTCACGCGAAATGAAGGCTTCGACATCCGAGCGGAACTGAGCGCCGTATTCCGCAGCAGCTGAGACAGGATCGTCCTGATAGGCTTGAGCCAGAAATGCCGGATCAATCTCCGGGTTCATGACGTCGGTGGCAGCCTGCCAAGACAGGACGCGAGGGTCTTCCTTGCCATGATACTGCCGATGCATGTTGTACAATACGCCCTTCCGAGCCCAAGGACTGGAGGCCATCAACAGCATGCTCGATGGGATCGTTGCCATTCCGGGCTTTATCGCATCGATCACGTCCTTATCCGGGTTTGCACCCTCATCAGCCCAAAATGCTATTTCATCTGCGATACACGCTACGGTTGTGCGACCCCTCGCAGATCGAAAGGACGCAGTTGTAACTTCAATCGCGATAGAGTTGGATAGATCGAGGCCCCATTGCGTGTCCCGCTCGACCATCCGAGCGAGCATAGGAATTTTCTTGATGAACGCCCGGATGTATCGAATGATAATCTTCGCTTGATCGCGATCTGCTGCGAAGACTTGGACTATGCCGCGTTCTCCCGCATCCAGATACGGTCTATAATCGTTGAAGCAAGCTAGCCACGTCGCGATCAATGCAAGCGATCTGCTCTTCCCGCCTCTACGCCCTATGCAAAGAACGCATTCTCGCATCTGCTGCGTCGGAGCATCCTTGCGTCCCGTGCAAGCCCGATAAATCGCGAGTTCCTCTCCAGACATTGGCAAGCCGAACGCAGCCGCGATGAACGCGCGCCATCCGATCCATGATGCTGGATTTTTGAAGAAGGGCTTGAAGAGCTTTGGATCGGATATCGCGTCTAGGAGTGTGAGACGACTTGATCTTGGTTGAGGCTTGAGGCGTGGTGCGGGTCTGGCATCCAGACGTTCGCGCACCAGCCTCTGCTTCATTCAAGCCGTTCCCTGTGTGGACGCGAGCCCCCGCGTTCGGCATATGCGAGAGGATCGTCGTGCTCATCGTCATCCCGATCGGGGGACGCGTTGAACAAGCCAATCTTCTTCATCAGCCGAGATTGGGTGTTGCTGAGCCGCTGGTATTCGAGCCGTTCATCCAGCGTTGTGCTGCCGGTCTTGACGTACTCGGCTTCCGCGTCCTCGAGCACACATTGCAAAAACGCGATGCGCCGGATGTGATTGCGCGTTGTCTCGGAAATGGCGTCGGCTCCCCCGCAATCATCAGCATACCGATTGACGAGATCGACGAAGCGACGTCCGCGCGGAGAGCTCGCAGGTACGCGCTCAGCAAAGAGACGTCGACCGGATGAAACGGCCGATCGATTGCGTCTCACATTCTGCTTCAACGTCCCGTGCAAAGCCCTCGTCCCATGCTTGCGAATGCGCCTTTGCGCAGTCGCTGTTGCGGCATCGATTTTGGGCACGAAACGTAATCTCAGACCTGATCTCGTTGCAAGAGGAAAGCCCATATCGCCTATTTTACTGCGCGGGCGAAAGCCACAACGTGATAACGAGTCATGAGAACTGCGCTCACTCGTCTCAAATCGGCATCCGGACGGAACGCGCGGAACAAAAAAGATCAGGATACGAGCGCGGGTGCTCGTGCAAAATTGGACGTCATCTAGCAGCCCCGCTTGGCGTTCCGGCCTGATCGTCGGAAAGCCGTTCTCGCCTCCTCCGGCGTCTTGCAAGATCGTTTGGATCAATGAGAGCCAAGTCAGGCCGTTGGAGCAGCTTGAGGACTTCGCGCATGTCTTTCCTCACGTTCGAGATCGTGACGAGCGTAGCGATATAGCCGTCATTTTGCAGCCGCTCCTTTATCTGCGCAGGACTGATGACAGCATGATCAATCACCAGACGGCGGATAGCTTCTTTAAGATCGTTTGGATCGTCCTTCGCCCCTGCCGTTCTCTTTGTGGAGTGCTGTCCAAGCTGGCTTGGCTTTAGGGATCGATTGATGGGCTTGAATTTCGATCTCCTCAACTGGCCCTGCTCCATTCGCCGGCGTTGCCTGGCACCTTTGCCAGCAAAATCGTAAAGCCCTTCATCATCACGGCCGCCCATTTCCTTGAGTCCTTTATTTCGGTTTATACGAATTGTTTAGCTGTTTATCTCTCTAGTCCGCTAAACAGCTAAACGTTTAGAGAGAACTGTTTCCCCCCTTTAGGGGGGAACGGTCCCGTAACATCACGGCTCCGCTGAGCTATCCGGAGGAGGTTCGTTTAGGATTTGAGACACACGGCCCGGCGAGATACCGAGATTACGCGCGATTTCTGCTGGCTTCAGTCCTTCAGCCCTCAGTTCAAAGACTTGATCTCGCCTTGTCTTCGGCGTTTTCCCAAAGCTCCAAACAGCGCGCTTTGCCTCCGTGGAAAGCTGCAAGACGCGCGGAGCGGCTTCCGAACCGAAAAAGCCACGATGCTTTGTAAAATCGAGTTGGATGGTCGTGCAATCGTCGCCTTCAACATTGGGAATCGGGCTCAGCCCAATCATTGTGTCGAGGGTGTCTTCGCGCTTTGACGTACCTCTAGGCTTGTTGTTCCTGCCCTCATGATGGACAAAGATGATTGATCGCCCCTGACCGCGATGCCTGAGTGCCCAGTTTTGGATATTGATCCAAGATTCCGCAGTGTTCTCCTCGCCGCCGGATCGCTGAAGGGTGGACAGGGAATCCAAGATTATTAGGTCAATGCCGTTCTGCCAGATCATCGCATCCAGCTGATCCCGACCTTCCTGATCCCCCAGGTCGGGCATGGCCCGATTTCTCTGATGAAAGAGGTCGGGCGTAAGCAGCAACATATCGTCCTCATGACCGTCCCATTCAAAATAACGGAGTCTCGTTTGCAGAACAGAGGCCGGCAACTCTCCATCGACATACAGTACTCGGCCCTTCGCGTTGACCTTCCAGTCTAAGAAACGCTTGCCCGTTACGATTGCATGCGCAGCAGATAGGCAGAACCAGGTCTTCGCTCCACCTCGCGGCGCGTGCACCATCGCTAATCCGGCAGTCGGCAGCCAAGGATGCAGCATGCTCGGTCGCGGGGGAAATTCCATCCGCAAGAAATCTGCTGCGGAGATTGCGCCCACCATCTCGTATTGGCGGGCGTTCCTGAATTGCTGATTCAAAAGCACTAGATCGGCCCTGGGATCGCACAGTTCGTCGTTCCAATCGCGTTTCTCATTGCCGCGAGGAAATGGCATCGCTATTCGGACTTTTCGGCCCTCCGTCGAAAGTCGGCGCGCCAGCATGTTGGCAGCTTGGATGCCAACCCTTCCAGGATCGTTATCTGCAGCGATGATTACTTCAGAGGACGCAGGCGGATTAATCCGGCTAAGATTATTCGCGTTGCACGCGACGACAGCCTTCAACGACGAGATTTTCTCGGCCGACAAAGCTGTCTCTACACCTTCCGCAACCACGATCGGCTCGCGCCTGCTGTAGTTCTCATGCAGGCGAACTATGCCACCTCTCACCCGGCCATACGTGCGCTTAGGATCGTCGACATCCAGTTTTGAACGGCCCTTAGATGATAGCCAAGTTACGTGTGCCCCAGTCACCTCCTCTCCCACGCTGATCTCAAAAACCATTGCGGGAAATCTACGTCCTGTCAGCGCGTGGGATCGTCTAGCTGAAAGGAAAAGAGCTGTATCCGGTAAGGCAATGTTGCGAGTGCGCACGTAGTTCTGCAAAATCTGCAAGTGCTCCTCGCTTGCGTCAGTTACGCGGACACAAGCGTCTAAGATGGCGCGATAATGTACTTTCGGGTCCTCGGCTAATCGTTCCCTATGAATTCGGTCCGACGATGAGAATCCACGCTTCCCTACCAGCAGACCATCAGCTAACAATCGTTCCTGGACAGCTCCTTGCGAGCATCCTGCGTGACAGTGCCAGAGCAACTTGCCGTCTTTGACGGAAATCTGAAGGCTTGGCGTTGCATCGTCGTGGGCTGGACAGTGTACGAGGCCATTTTTCATAGGCCCATATTTTTCAACAATGCGACGCTCGCAGTCGATCGCGCTTCGCGAAGCATTACGCATTTGCACTTTCCTTGATGATAGCCTGGTGCAAAGCCGAACGCGGCTGTTCCAGCCTCGCTTATTGACCAGCCAGTTTCTGGATCTCTTCGAGCCGATAGAATACGCACCCTTTCGGGTGCAGCTTCCTGACAGTGAGAGGGCCGCCCTTTCGGTCTTCAAGCTGTCTGAGCGTGTCGATGTGACACCCCAATATGGCCGCTGCTTCTTTTCGAGAAACGAGCTTACGGAGCTCCGTGATCTCTTTGGTCCGATTTGGACCACGTCGAACAACGGTGCGAGTAGTTTGATCGGGCTTCGTCATGGCGTCCAATAGCTCCCGCAGCGCGCGCCCGTAGGGGCGCGACGATGGTGCGCTTTGTTCGAGGGATGAGAGCGTCCGGCAACGGCATCGCCGTTATCGGTGTGATCTTGTGATTGGCATAGTGATCGCGCTGTTCGCTGCGATCAATAGGGAAAATCGGCTATCACGTTGAATAACAAGGGAAAAACGATGCAGAGGCCGCGCCGATTTAGCGGCACCAGATTGAAATCCCGAGATTTTCTCGGATTCTCAGATTGGCGCGGAATATTTTTTGCGGAAATTATCGGCTAGGCGCGGTGCAGGGCCGTTCTGCTAGGCGCTAGGCACGCGGACAAGATGAGTGGCCGATGGCCGCTCCAGAACCCGCCAAACTAGCGCTAGGAGCGATTGGCTCGGACCAACGGGACGATGTTTGCAGCCCTTCCGTCCAGAACGCGTTCGATCAAAGCTGCCAGGCTTGTGAGGGCTTGGCCACGCTCCAAAAAGTAATCATGACGATCGTAGACACCCCGGACGCCTGGGATGGTATGCCCGAGGACACGCTCTGCAATGTCCGGACGGACTTTAGCTCGGGACATCAGCGAACGTGCAGTCCTTCGCAAATCGTGAAGCGTCCAACGGGGAATGTTTGGCAAGATTTCAGACATCGCCTTGTCCAGCGTGGCCTTACCGTCTCCAAATGCACTAAAGCTGCCATAATGCCTGCTCGGACCGACCCTGCTGGTCTTGAAAGTGGCCGGAAAAACAAACTCGTTCGTCCGCGTCTCCCGTTGAACATCGAGAATGGCTAGGGCCAGCTTAGGTAGCTTAAGACGGACGCCGTTGCCCTTTTCTCTTTCTTCGGTCGCAATCGTCCAGACATCTCCCGACAAATCGTCCCATCCCATCGTCGCAACCTTGATGCGTCGCTGACCGGTAAGCAGAAGCATCTTGACGAGGTTGCCAAATACGCCCTGCCCCTCGCATGCCATGAACAGCGCCCGGATTTCTTCATCAGTGAGGATACGATCCCGCGCACGCTCGGACGGGTTTTCGATACGCGCCATCCCCTCCCGAATCGGAGAGGAATACTCGTCGTGTCCCACAGCATATTTTGACATCATGCGACGCAACGTCGCTAGTGTAACGTCGGCCGCCCGCGGCCCCCGCATCTCCTCGATGTCATCAAGTAGGTTGGAGACATCCGAGCGCCTGATCGATTCGAACGGCCGTTTGCCCCAAACGGGATAGATTTTTTCGACCATCTTGCGGATTTGCGGCCCTGATCGTCTTTTGCCATCCACAAACCGCTTTAGATAACGTTCTGCGACAACCTCAAACGTCTCGGAACTCGCGGCGGAATTCTTCGCTCGTTCAGTCAGAATGGTCGTCCTGTTCGCTCGGAAATTGTCTGCTGCATCGCGCGCCGCCTTGAGGCTCATATGGAGGGACGAACCAGGTTGAAATTCTCCGAGCTTCTCGGTCCGCATGGTACCGCGCGACTTGTCATAGAAGGATACCAGCCAGGATTTCCGGCCTGAGCCATTGATCCGCAGGATCAGTCCCTGCTTCTTTTTATCGCGATAAGCGACCTGCTTCTCCCCAGGTCTGAGCTTGAGCTTCGCAATGCTGATTTCCGTGAAAAGTCGATGCCGATCCGCCTCGCCTGAACGGTCCCGTTTCGCGGACAACGAATTTTGCGGATCGAACATGAGCCCTCAGATTAGGTCCGAGATTAGGTTTGCTGGACGTCTGGACGATCACAGACGTTCTGCGGGGATCGATGGGATCGTAACCTAAGGGCTTGATATGGTGAAGGATTTAGTTCCGGCGATCATCGCCGATCATTGACTTTCGCAGATAAGCAACACGACTTTTAATCACGGGGTCCTGGGTTCGAGCCCCAGCGCGCTCACCACGCAAAATCAAGCACTTAGGCCAAAATGCCTAATGGCCAGAAGTCCCCGGGGCCACGCATGGGGGCCACTTGCTGCATTAATGCCGCGAACATCAAATTGCGGCATGTTCGTACAGAATCCACTATCTAGGACTATGATGACCGAGGACACGTTCAGGCTGCGATATGTTGGAGCCCGCTTTCAAAACGCGCGCTTGCCGGTCGACGTCTTGTCAGACCTGCCCGCCTTTCGTGATTTGCTCGTCGCATTCGCGAAAGACGAATGGCGAAATCTGAATTCAAAGCGCCAACGCGTTCCCAAGGGTTTCGATAAGAGCCTGACTTTCGATTTGGTGAACATTTCCGACGGAAGCGCAATTCCAGCACTGAACTGGAATCGTGAGGCTGCTCAGCACCTACTTCCCGGCTTCACTGACGAACTCCAATTGATCGTGCACTCATCGTATGACGACATTACTCGGCTCATCGACGACGCTGGGATGGAAAAGTACCCCAAATCACTTGCCTCTGAACACATCCGCGCGCTCAATCGATTAGGGACGGGCCTCCGTGACAACGAAAGAATTGAATTTCTCGGCACAAAAGGCAACGACGGCAATGTCGTCTATTTGGACACCACGCGCCGCAAACGTTTAATCACGCGCGTTCGAGAGACTTATCAGACTCGGTTTGAAAGTGTCGGCTCTCTTATTTCGAACTCGGTCGAAGGATTTGTCGTCGTCAGAACAGACGAACACGGTAATATCCAAATTCCAGTAGATACCGATCAGATTGTCGAGGAGTTCGACGGGAGCCTTGAGTCAGATGTTCAATTTGATTTGCAGGTCGAGCTAGACAACGAGGATCGTTTGAGGCGCGTTGTCTCGGTCTATGACATTGCCCTCATCGATGCGCAGATCGGAGCCGAGCTTGTGAAGCGCAGAAATAGACTAGCTGAACTCCGAACCTTTGAATCTGGATGGAACGACGGAGCGGGCGAGCCAATATCTTCATCCGCTCTCACAATGGCGGAGCGCTTTCTGTCTAAGCGTCCTTCGCTATGTGCTGCCTATAAGATATTCCCCACCGAAAATGGGGGTGTGCTGTTTGAGTTTGAAAATCGCGATTGGGACTTTTCTATTGAGTTTGCAGCGGACGGGACCATTGAGATGTATGGGCTTCGTCTTGACCAAGCCGACGTAATGGAGCCGCATCATTTTTCTCAAGAAGATGAATTTATGAAGGAATTCGATCTGCGCGTGGGGCGGCAATGAAAAAGCGGTTAACCAACGCACACGAAGTATTGTTTCGACAGATCCATCCGAAATTTATTGAGAACGGCGAACCATCGAGCGATCGGTTTAGGCCGTCTGCCCAAGATCAAAATATGCTGTCTCTTGATCGCTCTGCGCTGATTACCGCCTCAGAGGCACACGCGCAGTATGTTGCAACCGGCAAGCAATCAGCCGCCGTGTTTGGGGTATCTGTCGCTGAATTTGCTAAAGAATCGCTGACGTGCGTTGAAGATCCAATTCCAGTGAAAGAGACTACGCCGGCAAATCCGGCCCATTGCCTGGCAGATTATTCCCCTCACGCGCTCAAAGATCAAAAATTGATCGCGAAACGACTGAAGCGTGTTGCCATCGCGCGGGGCCGGCTTCACCCGCCCGAATAGTCACAACTGCGAATTGCGCCGGCCCGGCGAGATGGGACGCGTTCATTTGGCGCCAGTGCCGTCCGATAGCGTCTTTTCAATAAGTCAACTTTCATCGACAGGCTATCAAGCGAGGCACCGCCCGCATGCAACAGTTCGATCCACTAACGCTCCTTATGGGCGCAAACGGTGCATTGAAGTCCCGTTTTCATCTGCGATCTTCCGACGCGAATTGCGCCATGTGATCCTAAGGCGGTCCCGTAAAGTGAAAATTCGGCTTCATCGTAAGAATGCAAGGTATTGCAAGCAGTTGAAATTCAGACCTGTGATTGAATACCGCGAGCGCGAATGAAAGCGGTTAAAGCAAAGTGCTGCAAGGCCGGAGAAGTGGCGCGGATCGAAGTCAGTCCATCACTTTTCGACACTTGCCAAATTCAGTGTCCGATCGCTGACCGAGCGCGGAGACCGCCACAACTGTTAGATCTGCGGTAACGCCATCCCCTTCAATGGACCAGATTTGACCTATCTGATCGTCCCCTCCAACTACGAGCCGCAGCATCATGCTGGATCCTCTAGCTGCGCTCCAACGAGTAATGAGTTGAACTTTCGCCAGATTGCCGCATCTCCCGCTAGGCGTGCACTGACTCACCTTTCCACCGCGGCCGACGGCGTCGAGAGCAACAAAATATTCCTCGTCCTTTTTGTGGTCTTTCTTGTCCTCGAATAGGTTGTTGTTTCCCACTGCAATCGTGCGATCGAAGGTGCAGCGGTAGGTCTCGGCTGATCCTAGGCTTGCCGACCAGAGCAGAACGAAAAAGGCGACTGGCGCAATGCCCAAGCACTGTCGATTCATCTACATCCCCGGCCTTGATCACCAATCCTTATAAGGGAATTCGCCTGAAAACGCACACCCTCACAGCGCAAAATGCACGTGTGCGGAAAGTGTGCGTTCGGAGCTGAAGTAGGCGCCAAAACGCACAACCGGTGTGTGCGTCTCTCTACATTAACCTGAAGTAGACCCTTGCGCTCGGAGATTTTTTCCATATATTGGAAAATATCAAGGGAGTCACAGCATGGACGACACGCTCAGACACACGGAGCAGATCATTATGCTCGCCATTCTGCGCAAGCACCCAAACGCCTACGGCGTTTCAATCTTCGACGAACTGTCCGAAAGAGCAGGTCTCGAACCTGCACTTGCCACGATCTATGCCACCCTTGAGAAGTTAGAAAAGAGAGGCTTTGTCAAAAGTCGCCAGGGACCGGCTACGGCCGAACGCGGCGGGCGGGCCAAGCAGTTCTACGAGCTGACGGGGCGCGGACAGAAGGCGCTCAGCGCTTCCCTACGCGCGCTGGATCAATTGCGCGGCAATCTCCTGCCGGTGGGAGGGCTGGCATGACAGACGTGCGAATCAAATATATCGGAACTGGGAAAACCGGCACCATCGCCCTTGTTGAGCTGGACGGCCACGAACTGCAATTAAGGGTCGATGGCCACCTTACCCCCGACAATGCTGAGAAGTTCGTGGCTATGGAAGCAGCCGCCCTTGCTCACGATCTTGGTCACAAGGACATCAAGGCAGAGAACATATTGAGGCCGCACTATTTTGAGAAGTATGCGGACTTTGTCGCCTCGCAACTGGATGACGCCACGGCGTTATCACCACCTCGTTTCGCCGAGTTCTTGTTCTCGCTCTTAGCATCGAAAACGACTGTCGATGCCGAGCTTGGCGATATGCAGGAGTTGTTCGAACGCAGACTTAAGGCGCACGGTAAGGCCCGCGCGCGCATGCTCTATTGGTCTCAGGTTCTACGCGCCATTAGTCCCGGCGTTTGGCGCTTCGTGCGCAAGTGGGGCCTGATCGGATTCCTTATCGACTACGGCCGTTCCAAATTGGGGTTGTAATCACGCGGGCATCGGGATCGGCGCGTGAGCGCCGCCGCCCGCCCTATGTCGATCGCCTTCAACTCCCGATCGCCCGTGGGCGTGGTTCGCCCAAGCCCCAGCCTTTCGACCACGAGCTTTTACTTGAGCAGCCGTTTCAGCACGCTCGCCACATGACGCCAATTTCCGATAGACTCCAGTAGTCCCCCCGAGATGAACTCCCCGCAGCATCCGCCTATCGTGCCCTACCCCTCCAGGCACTTTGGCGATGATCTGCGCAGCGAAAGACAGTCCGCCGGTTCTGATCTGCTCCAAGTGCAGACGGCCGATGACGTTCTTGGCCACGCTCCCGGCCATTCTCACGCTTCCTGCAGTGCATGCCTACCAGTGCCGTCCCTGCCTGCGGGTGGATACCATACCGCTCGCCTAGGCTCTGCAGACCAGCGCCGGGGTCCGCAGCCACGACAGGCTAACTCGGCGCCGTTCCGGCCTACCCGGCATGATCCGATCGGCCACACGGCCACCAGGTCGGCAGGAACAAAGGCCCCTATCCTGGCTTAAAATCTCGCTGGCCCGCCGGCCGAGCTGGCGGCGGCCCTAACTCGCCGGGGCCGCGTATTCTGCGCATGGGTCCTCAGGTCGTGGACGAAGAGCGCGACTGGAGGATGATTTTGCGGGTTCTTGTAGCCGAAGACGAAGACCTGATCCGGGACGTGGTGGTCGACATCCTGGAGACGCATGGCCACGAGGTCATGGAAGCCGACAGCGGCGAGCGCGCGCTTCAGCTCTGCGCCGAAGTCGCACCTGATCTGTTGTTCACCGACATCAAGCTGGCAGGTTCGCTGACGGGCTGGGACGTTGCCATCCAATGCAGGCAATCCAATCCGCGCATGCCGGTGATCTACGCCACCGGCTACACGCACGACGCTCCAAGACCGGTGTCAGGCAGCATCATGCTGCAGAAGCCGTTCAGACTTGAACGCCTCTTGGAAGCGATGACGTCGCTCGCGGGCAAGTAACTCGCGGAACGATCGCCCTGTCGCAGCAATTTCTATCCTCGGAGTAGGAGTTGCGTATGCGTCAATCACCCTCGATCGTCCCGCTGGATCGCCTGGATCGCGAGATTTACCTCGTCCTGGAGGACTTCGGCGCGCGTGCCGGTTGCGCCTGGCGAGAGACGGACGAGCAGGATACCGACCGCGAAACGGTGCTGCGGGACTTGCTCTCCGGGCAATACGCCTACCCCCTCAAGATCGTCACCTTCAACGCCATCGAGGGCTGGTCGCGCGACGCCACCGAAGACATCGCCAACGCCCTGGCCGATCGCGCGGTCCAGGACGGCATCGACTTATCGCCTGCGCTCGAGGCTTTCATCCGGGCCAATTCGTCACGCCCATTCGGCCTTCAACTGGCCCTCCCCTTGCGCGGGGCCGCCTGACGCGATGCGGGAGAACGAAGGCTTGCCGCAACTTGAGCCAAAAACCCGCTGACAACCCCCTCAAAACGTGTACGCTTCCCCCAAAATCGGAGGAGCGGCATGTTTGAAATCAACGGTTTCGACACGGCGGGTATCGTCAGCCTGAAGCGGCCTTCACTTGCCGCCGCCCTCAAGAAGGCCAGGGAGTTGGTCGAGGACGGCTGCTGGGACGTACAGGTGGTCGATCCCAACGGCCGGGTCTACACCTCGTTCGAGGAGCAAGCTGCCTAGCTCGACGTGCTTCAGCTTTCCGGCGTCGCGGCCGGCGCGCTCAGCGGCGCGCCGCCAACCGAGACCGGCCCCACGGGCCCCAGAGGTCCGACAGGCTTGGGCTCCCGAACCATCCGCTTGCGCATCGCGGGGGACAATCCATAGCGCGCATTCGCTCTTCGGACGGACGAGGTGACGTCCGACATCGCCGAATTTTGCAGCGAGTCGATCTTCGCGATCAGCGTCGACAGCTGCGATGAGATCTTCTTCACGTCGACCCGCTCGTCCGTGATGCTCTGTCGCAGCGACAGTAGCAGCATCGAATCCTGCTGCAGCAGAACCGAGTTCTGGTCCGCGGCCTGATTGTTCTGCTGCAGCAACGCGGTGTGTTGCAGCTGGGCCGCCTGAATCTCCTTCAGGGCAGCGACGACCGGATCCGGCTTTGGCGCGGAGGCGTCCTGGCGCGGCAACAGCTCAGCCAGGCTGCCGAGGTTCAGCGCCGAAAAATCAGCCGGCGACGTATAGATGGCCGCCGCGCCGTTGATGGCCAGCGCGCATAGCGAAAAGGCCAGGATCGATTTGCGGCTCGATCGCTTGACGGGTTCCGAAGCTACGGGCGTTTCGGGTTCATGCGATGACGCGGCGTCGGCCAGGGCGACGGCGTCGAGCTCTTCGGCAAAGCCTGCCGTTTCGAATGTCGTGGTCACGTGCATGGACCCCAATGAGCGAGCAACAGGAAGCCGCTCCTGGAAACGCCCTCACGACGAGTCCCTTGTACGCAGCACCCTTACACAACTGCCTAAAATTGTGAGCATTTCGGATTAATTCCACGTTAGCGGCGCAGGCGGCGGGCGGGCCCAACGCCTCCGTTCGAGTACGGGGGCGGTCGCTGGGAGCGATCTCGCCTGTGGCCATCCTTCGAGACGCCCGCCGTTGGCGGGCCCTCAGGATGAGGACCGGGTGCGCCCCGATCGTTTCGACGAGCGCCGATGCTGCTTAGCCTCATCCTGAGGAGCCTGCGCAAGCGGGCGTCTCGAAGGACGAGGCGTGCGCTCAGGTGGTTGCGGCCCGCTTCCCGCCGATTCAAAATGCCTTGCGCCGGCAGCACTTAGCTACTGTGCATGGGGTTGTTTTCGCGCTTTTTGTTTGTCGCCCTAGCCTTCGTCGAGCAGCTCGAACAGCTCCTCCACCCGCTCGAACGGCGCGCGCTGCATCTTGGCGTGATAGACCACGCGGTCGCCGTCGCGCTGCAGCGACTTGCCCCGCGACTTCCGCAGGCGTCCCGGCAGGAAGGTGGCGGCCGCAGCTTCCGGGCCGACATCGAGGCGGATGATGCCTCTGCGCTTGCATTCGATCCTGAGCCTCGCCGCGGCGAAGAAGTCGCGCGCGAGCTCCGGCAGCGGTCCGAAGCGGCGGGCGGTTTCCTCCTCGAGGTCCTCGAGGTCGTCCTCATCCGTGCAACGCGCGGCGCGCGCATAGAGCTCGAGCCGGACCGGCTCGGACTGCACATAGCTCTCGGGCAGCATTTC
The DNA here is from genome assembly GCF_024585125.1 of Bradyrhizobium sp. WBOS08. Lineage (NCBI taxonomy): Bacteria > Pseudomonadati > Pseudomonadota > Alphaproteobacteria > Hyphomicrobiales > Nitrobacteraceae > Bradyrhizobium > Bradyrhizobium sp. WBOS08. The sequence continues at coordinate 6,163,762 of NZ_CP028988.1, forward strand.
ACCGAGCGGCAGGTTCAGGTCCGGCACCCACACCGCCTGCCCCTCATCGAGCTTCTCCGAAGCCATCTTGAGGAGATGGCTGTAGAGCACCGGCCCGAATACCTTGACGTGGCCGGATTGCTGCTCGGAGAACAGATCGCCCGCGCCGCGCAGATCGAGGTCGCGCTCGCTGATGGCAAAGCCCGCGCCGGGCCGGCTGAACTCCTCGAGCACGGCCAGCCGCTTCTCGGATTGTCCGGATTGCGTCTCGGTCAACAGATGCGCGAAGGCGCGGATGCCGCTGCGGCCGACGCGTCCGCGCAGCTGATGCAGCTGGGCGAGGCCGAACTTCTCCGGCCAGCAGACCACGATGGTGTTGGCACGGGGAATGTCGAGCCCGCTCTCGACGATGTTGGTCGCGAGCAGCACGTCGGCCCTGCCCTCGACGAAGCTCATCATGCGGTCGTCGATCTCGTCCGCCGCCAGCCGGCCATGCAGGCAGACGATGCGCAGATCAGGCGCCACCGCCTGCACCCGCGCCAGCATCGGATCGAGATCCTGGATGCGCGGGCAGATCAGGAAGCTCTGGCCGTGGCGGCGCTGCTCGCGCAAGAGCGCCGAGGCGATCGCGGCATCCGACAGCGGCGCGATCCGGGTCGCGACCGGCAGCCGGTGCACCGGGGGCGAGGCGATCACGCTGAGGTCGCGGAAGCCGGCAAGACCGGCGGCGAGCGTGCGCGGGATCGGCGTCGCGCTCATCATCAGCACGTGGACGTTCCTGGCGAGGCCGGCGAGCCTGGCCTTCTCGGCGGCGCCGAAATGCTGCTCCTCGTCGATGATGACGAGGCCTAAATCGTCGAACCTGACGTCCTTGCCGGTGAGCGCCTGCGTGCCGATCACGACCTTGATCCGGCCGCTGCGCAGGCCCTCCCTGGTCTCGCGCAGCTCCGCGCCCGAGGTCGCCCGCGACAGGTTGCCGACCTCGATGCCGAACGGGGCAAAACGCTTCTGGAAGGTCGCGACGTGCTGGCGCGCCAGCACCGTCGTCGGTACCGCGACCGCCACCTGCTTGCCCGAGAGCACCACGGCCGCCGCCGCCCGCAGCGCCACCTCGGTCTTGCCGAAGCCGACGTCGCCGCAGACCACCCGGTCCATGGGATGACCGGAGGCGAGATCGTCCAGCACGTCGTGGATCGCCTTGGCCTGATCGATCGTGGTGAAGTAGGGGAAACGCGCGACGAATTTCTCGTAGGCAGATCCCGGCGGCACCAGCTTCTCGCCGCGCCGCCGGCGGCGCTGGCTGATGTGCTTGGCGAGCGCCCTGCCGGCCGCCTGGATCTCGCGCTCAGCTTCGGTGCGCCGCGCCCACCATGTGCTGCCGTCCGCCTTGTCGAGCGAGAGCTTGCCGAGCTCGGCCGCGTAAGGCCACATCAAGGCGAGATCGGACGGCGGCACCAGCACCGCATTGTCGCCGGCGAACTTCAGGCGGATCATCTCCCGCAACCCGCCGCCGCCGGTGTTGACGGTCTGCAGGCCGTCGAGCACGCCGAGACCGCGCTGGAGATGGATCACCACCGTGCCCTGCTCGGGCACGTCGGCATGGTCGAAGGCCGTGCTCCAGGCCCGCGCCATCGGCTGCGGATGATGCGCCCGGCTGCCGAGCACGTCGGAGGCCGTCACGACGACGAGAGGCTTTCGGCCCGGCACGACAAAGCCCGCATCGAGATCGGCCAGCAGCGCCGCCTCGCCGCTCCGCGCGCTCGCCGCCTCGTCCCAGTCCTCGCAGCGCGGCGCCTTGAGGCCGCTCATGCGCTCCATCACGCGCAGGTCGTCCTCCTGTGCCGCGGCGAGGATCAGCCGCGAACCGGCCCGCCGCGTCTCCTCGACGAAAGCACGCAGCGCCTTCCTGGCGGATGTCAGCTTCGAAAACTCCGGGATGGTCTGGAAGGACGCCGCGCGCGGCAGCACCTTTATGCCCCTGGAGAGCTGCTTCCAGTCGCGCCGTCCGAGATATTCGCGCTCGCGCTCTGCGCGCGGCGCGGCCTCCTCGATCGTATCGAACCAGCCGTCGACGTGCGTCGGGACCCCTGCGTCGGCGATCCATTTGGCACGTCCGCAATAATCGAACAGGCTCGCGCGCTTGCTTCCTTTGCCGGCTAGGCCAAGCCGCTCCGACATGGGATCGACCAGCAGCTCCCTGGTCTCGAAGATGATCCTGTGCTCGTTCGGATCGAACGCCACGATCCGCTTGATCGCCCGATCCGAATGCTCGATCCGGAACGGCCCCAGCGCGCCCGCCGGAAAGATCTCGAAGGTCTGGCCGTGAAATAGCGCCCCGCCCGGATAATCCGGCTCGTCGTCGAGATCGTATCCGAGGGCTTCGAAACGCGTCTCGAGCTCGCGCTCGGAGAACGGGCCGCCCACCTTCAAGCTCAAGCTGAGGCGTGCCAGGCTCGCCGGCGACGGCAGGCGCTCCATCACTGCTTCCGCCGTCGAGACGAGAAACAGCGGGTTCTTGGATTTCGCAAGGCGCCTCAGCACGGAAGCCCTGCGTCCCGCGAGCTCGTGCGACGGCTCGAGCTGATCGAACGGCAAGGTGTTCAGGCGCGGAAACACCAGGACCTCGCAAGCCGGGTCGAGCGCGTGAATGACGCTGCCCAGCCGCTCCGCCCTGTTCTCGTTCTCGGCGAGAAAAACGATGCCGCCCGGTCCAGACTGCTTCCATTGGGCAAGCAGGTGGAGCGCCAGCACCCCGAGCGGCGACGCCGACGAGATCGTGGCGCGCTGCACCGGCTTGCTCGTCCTTGGCGACGTCCTGTTCGGCAACGCCTTGCTTGTCGACGTCCTGCTCGGCAACGTCTTCTTCGGCGACCTCTTGGCCACCCGCGCCTTCTTGGTAAGCCTCACTTGAATCCGTTTCTGGTCGTAAACCGTCGTCAACTGAACGCCAGCCGCCCTCATTTGCGATTCGGCGACGTCGCGCCATGCATATGAGATTTGCCCCGTGAACGCACGCCTGGTGGCAACGTTCGGCGCGGCGCAACGATCCCGACACAAGGGCTGGCTTGTCGACCGCTGCAGCGGAACTGCGCGGCGCGGGATCTGCGTCTGTCGATGCGACGCTGGCGCGACTGTAACCGTTCCGCGCACGGAGAGAAACGAAAAACCCCAGCGCTTGGAGCCACGCTGGGGCGTTTCGTTCAAATGAATTGGTCAAGCAATGACCTCTTCATAGCAGCGATTTCAGCGCACGCTTGTGAACTGCTTCACATATTCTGCGGCAAAACAAACGACCTCAGCGCGGAGGCTCTGAGGTCGCCAACCTTCATGGAGAAGGTTTTCTCGCGGCCCGGGGCTTTTGGGGGGCTGGGGCTGGGCCGCGAGCCAGGATTCGACGCCGGCCACGCCAAGTCGTTCCATGCAAAGTCGTTCCATGCAAAGTCGTTCCATCACTGCCGGCGGGAAGCTTCACCGCGACGGCCTGAACGCTCGACCGGTTCAATCCGCCGGAGTGGGATACCGCATTGCGGTTTGAGCGTGCACGCGCCGCGCGCTAGGATGCCGCTTTTTACGGAGGCTCATTTGAAACCATTGCTTTTCATCGCCGCCGTCGCGCTGCTTGCGTCGGCCCCCGCCCACTCGCAGACGCTGGTCGATCCGAGCAAGGTCGCTCCCGAATATCGCGAGGCAGCCGAGAAGCGCCGCGCCGAGCAGCTGCGCCAGCGCGAATGCGCGCTGAAGGCGGATCTCGAGAAAGTGCTGCCCAGGGATCGCACCGCTTTCCTCACCCGCTGCCTGGAGACGATGGCGGCCGGGCAATAGCGGCCGGCCGAAGATCGCGCGCGCTCCGACATCCAGCCGCAATATCCTTCAAGCTTTCTTCAGACATTTGGGATCAGCTCAAGATCCGTTTTTCAAAGTCATTGTTGTCGGCGCATGAGCTCGGTCCAGATTCAGTGCACGCGGTGCAAGAGCGTGTTTCGCGATCGCGCCGGGCGGTTGCAGGACGGCTATTCCAGGCAATGCCCGAGTTGCGAAGTGGTGCTGTTCTTCGCCGAGGATTCCCAGCATCCCTTCATCAAGCGTGCGATGCGCAATGCGCGCAAGGTCCGCAAGGACATTAGGGAGGCCGAGGCCTTGAGGCTTGCCTCACCCGAACCGAGCGCGGCGCAATCGAGGAGATTTGCCGGACGGACGCGGTCGGCGGAACGCGAGGACTAGCTCCTCGGCTTCTGCTTGCGCGGAAACAGGCGATCGCGGATGTAACGCGAGGTCGGCGTCAGACGGATGCCCCGCGGCTTCTGCCATGCGGCGCGGTCGATCTCTTTCTTGTCGCCGATCGCCAGCCTGCCTTTGGCGCTCTTGGCAATGAAGATCGCGTCGCTCATCTTGCGGCCGGAACGCTTGTTCCTGGCTTTCACTTCCTTCCAGAGACTGATCCTGCCGAGCTTCAGCTTGGGCAGTTCCTCCCTGATCTCCCGCCGCAGGCAATCCTTCGCGGACTCGCGCGCCCGCTTGCGGCCGCCCGGAAACATCCACAGGCCGTCCGACCGGCGTCTGACCAACAATACCTTGCCGCGCCTCGCGGCGACGAGCTTGGAAGACTTCGCCATTGCTGCCGTCGCTGAAACAGAATCGTTCCGATCGTAACTTGTCTAGTGAAACAGACAAGTTCGCAGCATGCTTCGAGGCGCCGGATGCCGGCGCGGCACCTCGGGCAGATCGCCGCGGTCGGCGGCGAGATCAGTCCTTGCCCGCCCCTGCCCGGTCCTCCGTCCTGATCCAGGCCATCATCATCTCCCAGGCCACCGAGAGGATGATCGGTCCGATGAACAGGCCGACGATGCCGTGGGCGAGCGTGCCGCCGATCACGCCGACGAAGATCACGATGGTCGGCGTGGTCAGGCCGCGTCCCATGACGAGCGGCTTCAGCATGGTGTCGATGAAGCCGACGAGGACGAGAAACACGGTGAGCAGCAGCGCCGTGGTGACGTCCTTGGCGGTCCAGATCCAGATGATCACCGGCAGCAGCACGAGGAACGCGCCGATCTGCACGATCGAGAGCAGCAGCACGATGAAGGCCAGAAGGCCGGCGCTCGGCACGGCAGCGAGCTTGAAGCCGATGCCGGCGAGCAGCGCCTGCACGATCGCCACGCCGATCACGCCCTGCGCCACGGCGCGGATGGTCGCGCCCGCCAGCGAGAGGAAATGCTCGGTCTGCTCCGGCACGATGCGAAACAGGAAGCCGCGGCCGGCCGCGACCAGCCTCGGCCCATGCGGAAACAGGAAGCCGGCCACGAACACCGAGACGAGGAACTGGAGCGTGCCGAGGCCGGCATCGCCGGCAAGCGACAGCAGCGGGCCTGCCAGCGGCTGGAGATACGGCGCCACCTCGCGCACCAGCGCACGGACGTTGGTGTAGGCCTGGTCCCAGAGCTCGTAGAGCCAGGGGCCGGCGAGCGGCCACGATTTGATCTGCTCGGGCGCGGCCTGAAGCGCGAGATCGCCGGTGCCGAGCTGGTGGGCCAGCTCGCGCACGCCGTCCACCGCACTGATGCCGAGCCAGGTCGCCGGGCCGATGACGATGCCGAGCGTGATCACGGTCAGGATCGCGGCTGCGGTCTTGGGCCGGCCGCCGAGCGCCTTGGCGACCCAGCTGAAGGCCGGATAGAACGCAACCGCGAGCACGCCGCTCCAGGCCAGGATCGGCACGAACGGGCGGATGATCAGGAAGGTCCAGATGATCAGCAGGGCGAGCAGGCCGAGCCGGATCACCAGCTGGATGACATCCTCTCCCGTCAGGAGCTGACGGAGACTTTTCACGGGCACTGCTTCCCTTGCGGCATGAGCGCAAACTTCCGGTGCTTGCGAGGCCCAGCCGTTATTGCCAGCAACGCACCCGGCGTCAAGGCGACGGGAACCGGCCCGCCCCGCGATTGGCACCACGTCAGGGCCGTTGCGCCATGGCCAGCGACCCGCGGCCGCCTCCGACGTCGCCCGCCCTTGGCTAACGCCCGTTAACCGGATTCCCGCGCGCCGGTTTACGCCGCCGCAAACGCCCGCGGCTAGCGTGGATCGGGGTCACCAAGAAGCATTCCGTGCAATGGCCAACAGCATCTGGACGATCGAAGAATTCACCTGTGCGGGTTGCGGCATGAACTACACCGCGACCAGGGAGGAGCACAGCGAAGCCCACGCCGGCCACTTCAAATGCAGCATCTGCAGCAGCGTGGTGCACGCCTGGTCCGGCAAGCATCATTTCTTCGGCTGGCAAGCCGTCAAGACGCGGCCACCCGTGTTCGGAAAGCGCTGGGCGGACGTGGAATGGTAGGCCGCCCATCACGCCGGCAGCCCTGACGACGCCGCAGGTGGCCCGAGACGGACCGGCGGATCGGCCGAATTGCAGCGGCGCCATTTGGACTCCGTTCATCGATCGCCGCTAGATCAGAGCGGACCCTTGGCGCCGAACCAGCAATCATGGCCGACCTCAACGCCGTCCTGACCAGGCTCAACGACCGCCTGCTCCGCCTGGAAGGCGAGCTGTTCGTGCTGCGTTCGCTGGCGCGCGCGACGCTGACGGCGGGCGATGACCACGCGGCGCGCATGCGCAAGCTGGTCGAGGCCGCAAAGGTCGCGCTCGACGACGAGGCCAGGCGCCCGCTCGACAAGCCGACACGCAAATATGTCGACGCGGCGACCGCCCTGGTGGAGGAACTGCTGGTCGAGCCGACCCCGGCGCGGCCGCTGTTCACAGTGATCGACGGCGGCCGGCGCGATTGAACGACAGGCGCGTTGATCCGACGGCGCCGCGGCGTCCGTAGCCTTGCCGCGCAGATCCCGCTAGATCGGCGTGGAATCCTCTGCCTTGAGCCGGCTGAGGCCCGCCTCGATGATCGCGATCTCCTCGTCGATCTGGCCGATCGGCAGGCTGAAATCATAACCGGACCTGCTCTTCAGCTCGACCGCGAGCCGCTGCCTGTGCATCATCAGCTCGTCGAGCCCACGGCGGTTCTTCAGCCGCACATAGCTGTCGACAATCTGCTCAATTGCGCGCGGCATGAGATTTGTCCCGGCGAAAAGGCCCGCGCGGCGCACCCACGCCGGCAGGACATTTTCGGTGTCGCGGTACGCAATACAAATCCGCGACGGATTCGTCGATACGCCGGGCTGGTTGAGATCGCGTTACCATTCGGTGATTTCGTGATACGCGGCATTGAAAAGGCCGCTGGCGATAACGCCAGCGGCCCAGGCCGGGTTTAAAAACGGATGCGGGTTGAAATGTAGCCAGCCCCGGTCGACGCACTCTTATCAGCCCGCCCGGCGTCCCTCTGTTAACAACGAAACACAGGAACCGACTCATTGGACGCTTGCCGTCCCGCCGTGGCCGCGCGGCAACGCACATGGTTCGCGGCATGGGTTTGCGGAAGCATCGCGGGCAATCTGCGCCCGCCCTGGAGGCATCGGAATGGCTAGCTGCGCATTCCGGGCATCGATCGCAGCCCCGTCCTCGGCTCATTGTTGTAACCCAGGCAAGCGCTGCGCGGGTGGTGACAGGGCGTCCGGACGTGTTATCGGGTGATGACGCAGTTGCGAGACCGGATCGGAGACCCATGCGCATTACCCTCGTCGGCTCCCGCCATTTCGGCGTGACCACCCTGAACATGCTCCGGGAGCACGGCGTTTCGATCGTGCGGGTCGTGGTGGCCGACGCCGAGGATCGCCTCGCCGCAGCCGCCAAGGCGGCCGGAATCGAGGTCGTGGTGCAGGCCAACCCGAAGCTGGTCGTAGGCTCCGAGATCGCCCCTGATACCGATCTGATCATCACGGCGCACAGCCACGCCCGGATCGGCAAGGACGCGCTCGCCGCGGCCAGGCTCGGCGGGATCGGCTATCACCCCTCGCTGCTGCCGCGTCATCGCGGCAAGGCCGCCGTGGAATGGACCATCAAGGAAGGCGATCCGATCGCCGGCGGCACGATCTATCACCTCGCCGACCGCATGGACGCCGGCGCCATCGCCGCGCAGGACTGGTGCTTCGTCAAGAAGGGCGAGACGGCGCGAGAGCTCTGGGAGCGCGCGCTGGCGCCCCTCGGCCTCAAGCTCCTGGCCGACGTGATCGACTACGCCAAGGTCCACAAGGCGCTGCCCGCCAAGACTCAGGACGAGCAGTTCGCGACCTCCGCGCCAAGCCTTTCGTGAAGCCTATCCAAGGGCTCGCTCCCGACGTTTACCCTTAACGTGAAGCCGCGTTGATTCCGCTTGGAAAATCGGAGCCGAAAACGCAAATAAACCATTGTTCCAACAGGAACAATTTGCGATTTGGCATCGCAACAAATTTCCGTCACATTTGGTCCAGATAAGCGACAGCATATCAGACACATTGAAGGACGGATTTATGCGTTTTGCTCGCATTGCGGTGTTCTGTGCCGCCTCAGTTTTCACCGGCACCCTCGCCGCTTCCGCCTTTGCCCAGACGCCTTATGACGGCAACTGGCAGGTCACGATCGTGACCAAGAGCGGCTCGTGCGAGCCCACCGCGAGTTCCATGCTGACGGTTGCCGACGGCAAGATCACTGCGCCCGGCGCTAACGTTTCCGGCACCATCGGCAGCGGGGGTCTTGTGAAAGTTTCGATCAATGGTGCATATGCCAACGGTCAACTCAACGGCAACGCCGGATCGGGGAAGTGGAATGGAGCATCTGCAGGCATACCGTGCAGCGGGCGATGGGAAGCATCGCGCCAATAAACCAATCGAGGCTCGCGCCCGGAGCCGGCGGCTGCTGATCGCGGCCGCCGTTTTGTTTGCGGCAGGGATCGCCGGCACTGAAAGCAAGGCCCAGTCGAGCCCGTTCGCCCCACTCGCGGGCAGCTGGAGTGGCGCGGGGACGGTGGCCCTGGACGACGGCTCGACCGAACGGATCCGCTGCCGGGCCAAGTACGCCCCGATCGGCCCCACCATGGAGCTGACCCTGACCTGCGCCAGCGACGCCTACAAGTTCAACTTCACGGCCAGCCTCAAGGCTGAAGGCAGATCCGTCACCGGGAGCTGGTCCGAGATCAGCCGCAACATCTCTGGATCGCTCCAGGGGCATGGTTCCGGCGGCCATTACGAGCTGCTTGCCTCTGCCGCGGGCTTCAATGCCAACATCTCGCTGAAGACGAGCGGCAATAAGCAGAGCGTCGCGATCCGCGCGGACAGCCAGTTCCGCGGAGCGAACATCTCGCTGTCGAAGTAAGCAAGCGGTCGATCCGACAATCGATCCGGCGGCCCCGCCGGATCGATTTTTTTATGCGGCCGGGACGAACGCCGTGACCTCGATCTCGACCTTGGCCCGCTCGTCCACGAGACCGCCGATATAGAGCAGCGTCGAAGGCGGGAAATTGCGTCCGAGCGTTTCCTTCCAGGCCACACCAATGCCCGCACCGGCCGCTTCATATTCGCTGCGGCTGGTCAGGTACCAGGTCAGGCGGACGATGTGCTCCGGACCCGCGCCGGCCTCGCCCAGCAGCTTGATGATCCGCTTCAGCGCCATTTCGACCTGAGCCGCCAGGTCGGGCGCATAATTGCCGGTCTCGTCGCCGCCGGTCTGGCCGGCCAGGACCACCCAGCGCCCCGGCCCCTCGACCGCGACGCCGTGGGAAAAGCCACGCGGTTTCTTCCATTCGGCCGGCTGCAGGATCTGCATGAGCGAAGCTCTCCCGATTGTTGTTGTTCGATGCTGCCTAAGCGCGATGCGATGAGGATGACTCGCTATCGCGCCTCAGCCTGCCGTTTAAGCATGATCTTTTCGGAAAACCGCTGCGCACTTTTCCGGATCATGCTTTAGCACGACCCGCTGCATCGCTGCATCCGCAGATTTGGCCGTTGCAAACGGCGGCGATGTCGCCGATACCGGCCGTCCCTTCACATTCCATCCTCCCGCAATCACCGCTGATGAGCGCGACACCGTCCAAAACGATGGCTGCACTGTGGATGGCCGGCTGGCTGTCGCTGATGCTGGTGATGGCGGTTGCCGGGCGCGAGACCACGCGCGAGTTGAACGTCTTCCAGATCATGGAGGTGCGCTCGGTGATCGGGTTTGCGCTCCTCCTGCCCATCATCTACCGCGCCGGCGGTTTCAAGGCGGTCGCGACCAAGCGCCTGCCCCAGCACCTCGCCCGCAACGTGGTGCACTATTTTGCCCAGCTCGGCTGGTTCTACGCATTGACGCTGATCGGAATCGGGCAGGTCGTCGCGATCGAATTCACCATGCCGATCTGGACTGCCGTGCTGGCCGCGACGTTTCTGTCCGAGCGCATGACGCTGTGGAAGATCGCCGCCGTCGTGCTCGGCATTGTCGGCGTCGTCATGATCGTGCGGCCCGCCACCAGCGAGATCAATCCCGGCCAGTTGATCGCGCTCGGGGCTGCGATCGGCTTTAGCATTTCCATGATCCTGGCGAAGTCGCTGACCCGAACCGAAAGCGCGTTGTCGATCCTGTTCTGGATGATCGTGGTGCAGGCCGTCGTGGGCTTGCTGCCGACGCTCGCTGTGTGGGTCTGGCCCTCGCCTCGCCTATGGGGCTGGCTGTTCGTCATTGGGGTCTGCGGCACCTTCTCTCATTATTGCCTCGCCAGTGCGCTCCGGTACGCGGATGCAACGATCGTGGTGCCCATGGACTTCCTGCGGGTTCCGTTGACTGCGGCAGCCGGCTGGCTGCTCTATTCCGAGCGGCTCGACGGCTGGACCGTGCTCGGCGCGGCGCTGATCCTGTGCGGCAATCTCCTGAATTTGAAGCCGGTGCCGCCGGTTCCCGCCCGCAGGCAGTGAACCTTGCCGCCGCCTTGCGCGACATAACAAAGTGGCCGTGTGATTTAGATCACGTTGGAGCGGCGCTCCACCGTGCACATTCGGCCACACAGCAGCGGGTTGATGCGGACGTCTTGCCGTTTTGGTGGCGCGAGGTCGGGCACTTCGTGTAGGTTCGTTGCCAATTTGTTGCTGCCTGCAATTCGATTCTGGGGATTTCAGAATGCGCTATCTCACCCTCCTCGCCTCGCTGATGTGCATGGCGCTGTCGGTCAGTGCCGCGAAGGCTGACCGCCGCGTCGCCTTTGTCGTGGGCAACGGCTCCTACAAGAACGTCGCGCAATTGCCGAACCCGCCGATCGACGCCAAGGCGATGGCATCGACGCTGCGCAATGTCGGCTTCGAGGTGATCGAAGGCTCCAATCTCAGCCGCGACCAGATGACGGAGAAGCTGCTCGACTTCGGGCGCAAGGCGCAGGGCTCCGACATCGCGCTGTTCTATTATGCCGGCCACGGCATCGCCGTGAGTGGCACCAACTACCTGCTGCCCGTCGACGCCGACATCAAGTCGGAGATGGACGTCAAGCTGGGCGCGGCCATCAACATCGACCTGACGCTCGAGCAGACCATGGGCGATGCCAAGGTCAAGCTCGTCTTCCTCGATGCCTGCCGCGACAATCCGTTCGCCGCCAAGATCAAGTCGAACGCCGCGACCCGCAGCGTCAACGTTCAGAGCGGCCTTGCCGAGATGAAATCGGGTGAAGGTACGCTGATCGCGTTCGCCACCGGCCCCGGCCAGACCGCGCTCGACGGTCAAGAGGGCAACAACAGCCCGTTCACCCGTGCGCTGATCGACAACATCACCAGGCCCGGCGTCGAGATCCAGCAGGCGATGACGTCGGTGCGTGCCCAGGTCAATGAAGAGACCCGCAAAGGCCAGCTGCCCTGGGGCCACACCAACCTGACCGGCTCGGTCTATCTCAACCAGGCCCCCACCACCCAGGTCGCCAACGCCGCCCCGACCGCTTCGGGCATGTTGCCGGCATCGACCGCCGGCTCGGACGGCGTCGAGCTCGAATATTGGCGCTCGGTGAAGGAATCGAACAAGCCGGAAGAGCTCAACGCCTATCTCACCGCCTATCCGAACGGTCAGTTCAAGGCGCTGGCGCTGGCACGTCTTGCCGCCATCAAGAGTGGCCCCTCGACCGCGACCCGCGCCCTCAACGCCGGCATCGATCCCGCAACCTTCACCGACGAGTCCACCCAAGTCACCGAGGACCAGATCGGCCTCGACAAGACCAAGCGCCGCGACGTGCAGCGTCGCCTGACGGCGCTCGGCTTCGACACCAAGCCGAGCGGCACGTTCGACGAGGAGACGCGCTCGGTGCTCAAGCGCTGGCAGACGGCGCGCGGCTATCCCTCGTCAGGCTATCTCAACAAGCTTCAGCACAAGGCTCTGCTCTCGGAGATCGTGGCTGCCCCGGCGACCGCGAGCGACACCAGCCAGAAGCCGGCCCGGCGCGCCGCCAGCGCCCCGGCTCAGAGCAGCGCGCCGGCGCCGGCCCCTCATCGCAGCAGCCCCGGCGATGCCGCCGGTGCAGCCTTCGTCGGCGGTGTCGTCGGCGGCATGATGGGCGGTATGTTCCGCCGCTGAGGCGATACGACGATCTCAGAATGCAGAAGCCCGGCTCACGCCGGGCTTTTCGTTTGTAGTTCTCATGGTGAGGAGGCGTGAAGCGCCGTCTCGAACCATGCAGGCACGGCTCTCGCAGCGGGGCCTCCCATCCTTCGAGACGCTTGCTGAGCAAGCTCCTCAGGATGAGGAGCCCTAGTGTGCGTGACGAGACTCCCTACTTCCCCGCCGCCTTGCGTAGCGCCTCGTTGATGCGATCCTGCCAGCCGGGGCCACCCTCCTGGAAGAACTCCAGCACGTCCTGATCGATGCGCAGCGTGACCTGCTCCTTGATGCCGGGAACAGCCGTCTGTCTGGGCGGCGCCGCGGCGACCTTGGCCGTCACCTTCTTGAACGCGGCCTCTGCTTCCGTCCTGGCATCGCCCAGCGTGCGCGGCCGCCTCGGTGGTTGCTCCGCCATGTCCTAGATTCCTTCAAACAAGGCCGTCGAAAGATACCGCTCGGAGAAGGACGGCACGATCGCCAGGATGGTCTTTCCGGCGGCGTCCGGCCGCTTGCCGATCTGCAGCGCGGCCGCAATCGCAGCGCCCGAGGAGATGCCGCCGGGAATACCCTCGTGCCGTGCCAGCGCGCGCGAGGTCTCGATCGCGGTCGTCGAGTTGATCTTCACGATCTCGTCGATCACGGCGCGGTCGAGGATGTCGGGGACGAAGCCGGCGCCGATGCCCTGGATCTTGTGCGGGATATGCTGTCCGCCCGACAGCACCGGGCTCTCCTCCGGCTCGACCGCGACCACGCGAAGCGAGGCCTTGCGCGGCTTGAGCACCTGGCCGACGCCGGTGATGGTGCCGCCGGTGCCGACGCCGGCGACGAAGAAGTCGATGTTGCCGCCGGTGTCGTTCCAGATCTCCTCGGCGGTGGTGCGCCGGTGCACCTCGGGATTGGCGAGGTTCTTGAACTGCTGCGGCATCACCGCGTTCGGCGTCATCTTCACCAGTTCCTCGGCGGCGGCGATTGCGCCCTTCATGCCTTGCGCCGCGGGCGTCAGCACCAGTTCGGCGCCGAGAAAAGCCAGCATCTTGCGCCGCTCGATCGACATCGATTCCGGCATCACTAGCTTGAGCCGGTAGCCGCGCGACGCCGCCACGAAGGCGAGCGCGATGCCTGTGTTGCCGGAGGTCGGCTCGATCAGCACGGTGTCGGGCTTGACGATGCCGGCCTTCTCCATCGCGATGATCATGGCGGCGCCGATGCGGTCCTTCACGCTTGCGGCAGGATTGAAATATTCAAGTTTTGCCAAAATGGTCGCATTCACGCCGTGCATGCCGGGCAGCCGGCGCAAGCGCACGATCGGCGTATTGCCGAAGGCCTCGACGATCGAGTCGTAGATCCGGCCGCGGCCGGCTTGGTGCGCTGCACCCGTGTTGGACGGTGCGTTCATGATGAACTCCCTGTGGCGACAATTTGCACATCTATCGCGGCATTGCGCAGTTACAGACAGCTTGCGGCGGCACGCAAGCGACAATGCGGCACATGTTAAATACGCTGCATCGCAAAATCACGTGAGCGGCGAAGATCAGAAAACCAACGCATTTGTGTTGCGACCTCGTCAACCGCTTCGGCTTATGTTAGACTTAGGTCTTAAAGCAGGGAGGTCACCACGATGTCAGCAATTGCTGAAGTGTTGTCGACCGTCGCGCCGAACCGCGATCCGCGTTGCAGCGAGTTGCCGACCTGTCCCGTCTGCGCCGACTCCATGGTCGCCGCCGAAGCGTCCGCCTACGTCTCGGACCAAATGATCAGCTATCTCTGGACCTGCGACAATTGCGGCTATGGCTTCGTGACCAAACATGCCGTGAAGCAACGCTTCGTGTGCAACTGAGCTAGCGTGGGGCGATGTCGCCCCTCGCCCAGTCCTCGCGCGTACGCCGATAGAACTCCTCGAACGTTCCGCCTGCGATCGCGTCCCTGATGCCCTGCATCAGGAACTGGTAATAGGCAATGTTGATTTCGGACAGCAGCATCGCCCCCAGCGTCTCGCCCGCCTTGACGAGATGGTGCAGATAGGCGCGCGCGCAATTGCGCGTCGACGGCCATGAACTCTCCTCGTCCAGCGGACGCGGATCGTCGGCATGGCGCGCATTGCGCAAATTCACCTGGCCGAAACGCGTGAAGGCGACGCCGTGGCGGCCGTTGCGCGTCGGCATCACGCAGTCGAACATGTCGATGCCGCGCTTCACGGCTTCGAGGATGTCGTCGGGCGTGCCGACGCCCATCAGATAACGCGGGCGCTCCTTCGGCAGCACCGGCGCGGTCTCGTCGATCATCGCCAGCATCACCTCCTGCGGCTCGCCGACGGCAAGGCCGCCGATCGCATAGCCATGGAAGCCGATCTCGACCAGGCCTTGGGCACTCGCGTGACGAAGCTGCGGGACGTCGCCGCCCTGCACGATGCCGAACAGCATGTAGCCCTTGGGCGCGCGCTCGAAGGCGCGCTTGCTACGCTCGGCCCAGCGCAGCGACAATTGCATCGCCCGCTCGATGTCGGCGTGCTCGGCCGGCAGCCGCACGCACTCGTCCATCTGCATGGCGATGTCGGAGCCGAGCAGGCGCTGCACCTCGATCGAGCGCTCCGGCGACAGCTCGACCTTGGCACCGTCGATATGGGAGCGGAAGGTGACGGCGTTCTCGGTGACCTTGCGCAGGTCCGACAGCGACATCACCTGGAAGCCGCCGGAATCCGTCAGCATCGGCCCGTTCCAGCCGGTGAAACGCTGCAAGCCGCCGAGCGCCGCGATCCGCTCGGCGGTCGGGCGCAGCATCAGGTGATAGGTGTTGCCGAGCACGATGTCGGCACCGGCATCGCGCACCTCGCGCCAGTGCATGCCCTTCATGGCACCGGCGGTGCCGACCGGCATGAAGGCCGGCGTCCGCACCACGCCATGGGGTGTGGTCAGGCGCCCGGTGCGCGCGGCGCCATCGGTGGCGAGCAATTCAAAGTGATTGGGAAGATCGTTGTCGGGATTCATGGCGGTGCTTATTGCGTGTCGGAGCACGTCGATCAACCCGCCCAGCCCGCGGAGCGGCCGGCCGGTGCCTCAGCCTGGGACACAATGGACGCGATTATTCCCGCCGACAGCCTTGTTAAACAAAACGATACAGTATAGTTTTACTAGGGGGCTGGACGAGGTGCCGCGGTGAGATTTGCCGGCGGCGCCAGATGTGTGATCGCCAGCCACCGACAATGCCACCTCTTTCCTGTTCGACCGACATCTCCGGCCGCCGGCGCCACCGGATCAGGCCCACAACCGGCGGCCTGACCGCGGTCATGGTCCTGACGTGCAGCCTGGCGCTCGCCGCCTGCACCTCCCTGCCCCGCACACCCTATACGGCCGCCGAAGCCAGCACATCGCGGGTGCTCGATATCGATGGCCTCAGGCGCTACGCCGACGACCCCGTCACGAAATTCAGCTTCGACAAGGACACCAGCACGGCGACGAAGTCCTATCTGGCGCTTTCCGGCGGCGGCGCCGATGGCGCCTACGGCGTCGGTGTGCTCAACGGCTGGACCGCGGCCAGAACCCGCCCCACCTTCTCCGTCGTCTCGGGCGTCAGCACCGGCGGCCTGATCGCGCCGTTCGCGTTTCTCGGCCCGCGATACGACGACACGCTGAAGGAAGTCTACACCAGCGGCATCGCGGAGAGCCTGCTGAACGATCCCAGCATCATGCGCGTGCTATTCGGGTCCGGCCTGTTCGGCAACACGCGACTGCGCGAGCTGGTCGCGCGCTATGTCGGGCCGGAGATTCTGGCCCAGGTTGCGCGCGAGAACGCCAAGGGGCGAAAGCTGCTGATCGCGACGACCGACCTCGACACCCAGCGCACCGCGATCTGGGACATGGGCAAGATCGCCGCGGTCGGAACGCCCGAGGCGCTCAAGCTGTTTCGCGACGTGATGGCGGCCTCGGCCAGCATTCCCCTGGTGTTTCCGCCGATCATGATCGACGCCGAAGGCCAGGGCCGCAAGTTTCAGGAGATGCATGTCGACGGCGGCGTGACCGCGCCGGTGCTGACGCTGCCGGAAGCCCTGCTGTTCCAGGGCAGCCGGCTGCTGGGCAATGCGAAGCTGGACATCTACATCCTCGTCAACAAGAAGATCGAGCGCAATTTCGAGCTGGTCTCCAACGGCACCATCGACGTCGCCTCGCGCAGCCTGTCGGCGATCACCCAGTCGCAGACGCGCTCGATCATCTTCTCGACCTATGATTTCGCGCGGCGCAACCGTCTCGGTTTTCATCTCTCCTACATCGCGCGCGACTACCCCGCCCCGCCGTCCGAAGGGTTCGACACCGCCTATATGCGGGCGCTGTATCAGTACGGATACGAGAAGGCTGCATCCGGCCAGGCCTGGACCTCGACGCTGCCGTGAATCCGCGTGACGGAACGAGGCCGTGCTGAAACGGTTGACGATACGGCCAATTCGGCCAGATTGGCGATGACGTCCCGGCTGCTGCGCGATATAGAGCGAATGACGAAGGTCAGAAACGCGCAGGAATCATTGGGCATGGGATTGACTGCGACCAGGACGAGACCGGCAGCGCCGCGGCGCGAGATGCCGAAATCCCGCGGTGGCCGGCCGACCAAGACCGCCGCCATCGAGCGCGACCAGCGCTTGATCGAGGTCGCCACCCGCCTGTTTCTGGATCGCGGCTTCGACGCGACCTCGCTCGACGCGGTCGCGGAAGCGGCCCGGGTCAGCAAGCCCACCGTCTATGCCCGCTACGGCGACAAGCGCGGCCTGTTTGCCGCCGTGCTGAGGCGCGAGATCGCACGCTGGCTTGCGCCGCTGTCGGCCGCGGCAGAGACCCAGCTGAGCAGCGCCGCCGACATCTCGGTCGAGCAGCGGCTGGTCGAGATCGGGCGCGAGATGCTCTCATTCACCTGCGGTCCCGACGCCGTCGCCTTCAGCCGCATGATGACGTCACAGGCCATCAACTTCCCCGACGTCGCCAAGCTCGGCAAGGAGGAAGGCTGGCTCAAGGCCGTCGCCACCACCGCGCGCTTCTTCGACCATCTGGTCGCGCAAGGCGCGCTCGACGTCGAGGACACCACCATTGCGGCCGAGGTATTTCTCGACGTGGTGGTCGGTCACACCCACCGCATGGCAACCTTCGGAACGACACTCGATATGAAGGCCGCCGAAAAGCGCACGCGCGCGGCGATCAAGCTGTTCCTGGCCGGGGCGCTGGGACCTGCCGATCGGGTCCGGGACGCCGCAAAAGGCCCGACGCGGCGCCGCTCGTCCCGCTGACGATTCCGTGAATTCGCGCCCGGACTGCCCGTAACGACATTGACCAAATAAAACGATACGGTATTGTTTAGTTAAGTTGGTCCGGGCCGCCTTTCACAGCCCCAAGGAGGGTCGGACCGCTTCGATCGTCGCGGCAGGTACAGCCCGCCGCGGCGCTCCGCGGCCGGCCTTTGCCCGAGGCCCGCCGCGAATACTTTACGTTCATCCGGCACTCTCGCAGGTCGAAGATTTCGAACATGACGCCAGCCAGACGACGGACCTTGCAACTGCTCGCGATCGCCCTGCCTGCGCTGCTCCTCGCCGCGCCGTTGCAGGCGACCGTGACCACGGGCACACCGACCGCGCTACACAGCGATACAGATGGTGATGCCGAGGCTGACCGCCAGGCCGTCAGCCGCGAGATCGAGCGCTTTCGCAGCTCGTCGATCTCGATCAGCCAGGCCATGGCGATCGCGGAAGCCCGCCACGCCGGCGCCACCACCGCAGATGTGAGTTTTGACGGCGGCTCCGGCGTCGCGGTGTACCGGGTAAAGACCCTGCACAACGACCGGATCTGGCGCCACACCATCAACGCTGCGACGGGCGAACTGGTGGGCGGGGAAGCTGCCCTGCCCCTCGCCGAGCTCGACCACGACGATCGCAACAACCTTGCGGCACTCGGTGCGATCAGGCACCGCCTCGCGGATGCCGTGCGCGTTGCCGAGCGCGCGGCCTCGGGCAAGGCGATCAGCGGTGGCCTCGTGCGCGAACGCGGCCGGCTCAATTTCGCGATCGTCGTGATCAGCGGCAACGATCTCAAGGAAGTCATCCTGGAGCCCCCGGGCGCCAGGACGAAATAGCGGCTGCCAAGCAAGGCAGGGTCGCCGCCCTGGCATCGACCGGGGCAAAAGGCCATTGACGGCGGCCGGACTCTCCCGCATAAGTCGCCGCCATGTTCACGACCACCAAACGCACGACCAAAACCACCACGGCCTCAGGGGCCCGGGGAGGCGTGCGCGCGTAGTCGTCGACTAAACGCATCAAGCTCTACCGAAGCCCCGCCCTCGTTGGTCCGGGGCTTTTTTGTTGTCTCATTCGCAAATCTCAATGGAGGACAAAGTGAGTAACGATCCCGTCGTCGCGATTGTCGGCGTCACCGGCGCGGTGGGCGCCGAATTCATCGCCACCATGGACAAGCGCGGCTTTCGCGTCGGCAAGCTCAAGGCGCTCGCCAGCGCCCGTTCGGCCGGCAGGACGGTGTCGTTCCGCGGCCAGAACGTCGTCATCGAGGAACTGACCGAGCGGTCCTTCGAGGGTGTCGACATCGCCCTGTTCTCCGCCGGCGGCAGCATCTCCAAGAAGTATGCGCCGATCGCGGTCAAGGCGGGTGCGGTCGTGGTCGACAACTCCTCCGCTTTCCGCATGGACCCGAACGTGCCGCTGGTGATCCCCGAGATCAACGCGAACCGCATCCGCGACCACAAGGGTATCATTGCCAATCCGAACTGCGCGGCGATCACCGCGCTGGTGCCATTGTGGCCGATCCACCAGAAGAACCGCATCAAGCGCGTCATCATCTCGACCTACCAGGCCGCCTCGGGCGCCGGTGCCGCCGCGATGGAGGAGCTGGTCGAATCCACCCGCGCCAATCTCAACGGGCAGGTCTATACGCCGAAGGTGATGCCGCACCCCTACGCCTTCAACCTCTTCAACCACAACACCGCCGTCGACCCCGACACCGGCTACAACGACGAAGAGACCAAGGTCATCAAGGAGACCCGCAAGATCTTCGAGGACGACACCATCGCCGTCGGCGTCACCTGCGTGCGCGTGCCGGTGCTGCGCGCCCATTGCGAGGCCATCACCTTCGAATGCGAGAAGCCGATCAGCGAAGACCAGGTCCGCGCCATCATGGCGCAGGCGCCCGGCGTGAAGGTGGTTGACGACCGCACGAAGAACTACTTCCCGATGCCGATCGACGCCTCGGGCCAGGACGACGTCCTGGTCGGCCGCATCCGCAAGGATCTCAGCGATCCCACAGGGCATTCGATCTCGATGTTCGTGGCCGCGGATCAGCTGCTCAAGGGCGCCGCGCTGAACGCGGTGCAGATCGCCGAGCTCCTGCCGCAGCGTGTGATGGCGTAGTCGTTATCGTAGCAACAGGTATCGTAGATTCCATGGGCGGTGAGCGTGGCCTTTCCGGTAGGTTTGGGTTTCCACACTCGAACCCACGGAGAGTCAGATGCAAGCATCGACAGCCACGCTCACCACCGACCATAATGGCACAATTTTCCGGATCACGGTCGTCGCGCTGCGCTACGCATGGCTCCGCGCGCCGCCCTCGCACCGTGCCAAACTCACTCAAGCCAATCGACAGGCCTTGACTCACAAACCCCCATATGAGGGTGGGCAAAGGCGCGCAAGCGCCGTGCCCACCATTCTTCTCCGCATCAAGGAAAGACGTGGGCACGCTTCGCTTTGCCCACCCTACGGCACTAGTTGTCCGCCCGAAACAGCAAACACGCATCGCCATACGAATAGAACCGGTAGCCATTCGCGATCGCGTGCGCGTAGGCGGCCTTCATCGTCTCCAGCCCGGAGAATGCCGACACCAGCATGAACAGCGTCGACTTCGGCAGATGAAAATTGGTCATCAGCACGTCGACCGCGCGGAAGCGATAGCCGGGCGTGATGAAGATCGCGGTCTCGGCCGCGAAGGGCTGGATCGTGCCGTCCTCGCGGGCTGCGCTCTCGAGCAGGCGCAATGACGTGGTGCCGACGGCGATGATGCGGCTGCCATTGTTGCGAGCACTGTTGAGGCGCTCCGCGGTCTCGGCCGAGATCGTGCCCCACTCGGCGTGCATCTTGTGGGCTTCGGTGTCGTCGACCTTCACCGGCAGGAACGTCCCTGCCCCGACATGCAGCGTCACCTGGTTGATGCCGACGCCGCGCGCGCGCAGCGCCTGCTCCAGCGCCGGGGTGAAATGCAGGCCGGCGGTGGGCGCCGCAACCGCGCCTTCGTTCACCGCGAACATGGTCTGGTAGTCGGCGAGGTCCTGATCGTCGGGCGTGCGCTTGGAGGCGATGTAGGGCGGCAGCGGCGGGCTGCCGAGATCGGCGATGGCCTGGTCCAGCGCCGGGCCGTGGAACGAGAACGACAACGTGACCTCGCCCTCGGCGCCCTTGGCCTCGACCTCGGCATCGAGATGGCCGAGCAGGCAGACCTTGCCTTCATTGCCGAAGCGAATGCGGTCGCCGGCGACGAGCTTCTTGGCTGGCTTCACCAGCGCCTGCCAGCGCGAGCCGTCGAGCCGCTTGATCAGTGTCGCCTCGATTCTGGGCTCGGTCTCGCGGCCGATGCGGCGGCCTTTCAGCTGCGCCGCGATCACCTTGGTGTCGTTCACGACGATCTGGTCGCCCGCCTTCAGCCATGACGGCAGATCGGCAACGGTCTGGTCGCGCAGCGCGCCGTTCTCGACGACCAGCATCTTGGCGGAGTCGCGCGGGCTCGCCGGGCGCAAGGCGATGCGCTCGGCGGGCAGGTCGAAATCGAACAGATCGGTGCGCATGTTCCGGAACTTGTCATCGCCCGCCTTGTGCGCGCTCGCGCACTGGGGCGGGCGATCCAGTACTCACGATCTTGGTCGTAACCGCCGCTGGTGGTTACTGGATGCCCCGCCTGCGCGGGGCATGACACCGACAAATCGGCTTATTCCCCGTCCGCCGCCATCCGCGCCTTGACGATCTTGTCGGGGTTCTGCACGGGCTCGCCGCGCTTGATCTTGTCGACATTCTCCATGCCCTCGGTGACCTTGCCCCAGACCGTGTACTGGTTGTCGAGGAAGCGGGCGTCGTCGAAGCAGATGAAGAACTGGCTGTCGCCGGAATCGGGATTGGCGGCGCGCGCCATCGAGGCGGTGCCGCGCACATGCGGCTCCTTGTTGAACTCGGCCTTCAGCTTCTTGCCGGAGCCGCCGGTGCCGGTGCCCTGCGGGCAGCCGGTCTGCGCCATGAAGCCCTCGATCACGCGGTGGAACACGATGCCGTCGTAGAAGCCTTCGCGGACCAGCTCCTTGATGCGGGCGACGTGGCCGGGCGCGAGGTCGGGGCGCATCTCGATGGTGACGGGGCCCTGCGTGGTCTCGAGGATCAGGGTGTTTTCGGTGACGCTCATGCTCGTCTCTCTTGCGTTGGGGGTGAAGTCTTGTCAGGTGACGTCTTGCGGCTGCGGAACTGGATCGCGAATGGACGTCCCGCTGCGGCGCCGGCCATTGCTTCGGTAAATGGCATGGGCGTGCAGCGTTGCAACGCCTCCATCACCGCGATCCGGTATTGCAGCCGGTCATTGTCGGAGGCCTCCGCGGATTCATAGGTGATCCTCGGATGGCCCAGAATGTCGCCGGACCGGTTAAAGCTCACGACGACGGTGATGTCGAGTGGCCGGGCCTTGGTAACGGGCGGCGGTCTCCAGCAGGTGCGCAAGTGCCGGAACACGTCCTGGATGGTATCGACCTGCCTCACCTCGGCAGCCGTGCCCGAGGTGCCGAGCAGCAGCATCGCGGCAACCAGCAGGAGCTTGTCGCCACAACGCGCCATCGCCGCCTCTTATTTGATGTCGGAGGCGACCTGCACTTTCACCATCTTGTCGGGATCGGTCACGGCGCCGCCGGCGGATCCGGGAGGCGCCTTCTTCAGCTTGTCGACGACGTCCATGCCCTGCACGACCTCGCCGACCACGGTGTACTGGCCATCGAGGCTGCCGCCGTCGGCAAACATGATGAAGAATTGCGAGTTGGCGCTGTCGACGCTGTCACCGCGCCGGGCCATGCCGACGATGCCGCGGGCAAAATGCACCTTGGAGAATTCCTGCTTCAGGTTCGGATATTTCGACCCGCCGGTGCCGTTGAAGTTCTGGCCGTCGCCGGTCTGCGCCATGAAGCCGTCCATGACGCGATGGAACGGCACGTTGTTGTAGTAGCCTTCGCGCGCGAGCTGCTTGATGCGCTCGGCATGCTGGGGCGCGATGTCGTTGCGCAGCTTGATGACGATGCGGCCCTTGGTGCTGTCGATGACGATGGCGTTGGCCTTGTCGAGGTTGGCCGGCAATTGCTGCGCCAGCGCCGGCACCGCGAACAGAAGCGCGGCAAGGACTGCGAGAATTCGGATCATGACAACTCCGGATCAGAGGAAAGAGGAAGCGCGCCGTTATCCGGCGAATTTGGCCTTGAGCTGGGCCGCGACGACCGGCGGGACGAAGGCCGAGACGTCACCGCCCATGCCGGCGATCTGGCGCACCAAAGTGGCGGTGATCGGGCGGACCATCGGCGAGGCCGGCAGGAAGACCGTGTGCACCTCCGGCGCCATCGCCTCGTTCATGCCGGCGAGCTGCATCTCGTAGTCGAGGTCGCTGCCGTCCCGCAGGCCCCGAATCATGATGGTCGCGCCGTGCTTGCGCGCCGACGTCACCGACAGGTCGTCAAACGTCACGGCTTCGAGCACGCAGCCGGCCTTGGCCGCGACCGGCCCGCAGACGTCATGGAGCATCTTCAGCCGCTCCTCGGTCGAGAACAGCGGCTTCTTGCCGGGATGGACCCCGATCGCGACCACGAGCTTGTCGCACAGCGACACGCTATGCCGGACCACGTCCAGATGGCCGTTGGTGATGGGGTCGAAGGAACCGGGATAAAAGGCGATACGCGGCATGCCCCCTCCTACCGCGCCCGGCCCGGCCCGGCAAGCGGGCCGGTTCCCCGGCCGTTTCCGGCAATATCCCGCCGGCCGTGTCGGCGATGGCCGGTTTGTTTCGTCCCGAGAGCGGGCACGAAACAAAACGGCGCGGACACGAAACCATTTCCCGCGCCGGGCGAAGACGTCCGGAAACTGGCCATGGTTACTAATCCGGCCAACGAATGACGGGCCGCACACTGGGCGTAGGCGGCCGCATCACAGGGGACTGTCAATGATCAAGGCTCTTTCAGCGATCGCTATCTCTGCGTTTATGGCCGCCGCCCTCACCCTGCTGCCAGGCTTTGCCCCGACCGTCGAGGCCAGCGTGCCGCAGCCGCTGGCCAAGAGCGACCGGCTCGATATCCGCGCCGGCAAGGATTGCTCGCAGCAGGCCTGGCCGAATTTCGAGGCCACGTGCCTGCGCAAGGCCGGCACCAAGGCGACGATCCGCGAGGCGCGCCTCGTGACCGCCAACCGCACGCCGTAGTCGGCTCAGTCAAGCCCGCCAATGGCGAGCTGCGAACAGCGAATGGAGCAGCAAGGCTTGGCCGCTGCTCCTACTCCCCGTTTGTCCCGTTCCCGCTCTCCGCCTCTTCCGTGATGTGCTCGACCGACACCACGTGCTCGTCCTCGGCGGTATCGAACACGATGACGCCTTGCGTCGAGCGGCCGGCGATGCGGATGCCTTCGACCGGGCAGCGGATCAGCTGGCCCTTGTCGGTGACCAGCATGATCTGATCGGCGTCCTCGACCGGGAACGAGGCAACCAGGTTGCCGTTCCGGTTGTTGACGCTCATGGCGACGATGCCTTTGCCGCCGCGCCCGGTGGTGCGGTATTCGTAGGACGAGGTCCGCTTGCCGTAGCCGTTGACCGACACCGTGAGCACGACCTGCTCCTGCGCCGACATCTCGGCGTAACGTTCCTGGGCAAGCTGGAAGCTGCCGGACGTCTCCTCGGCCTCGGCGTCTACTGCCGCCTCTTCAGCCCCGGCTTCGCCGGCGACCGCACGGCGCATTTTCAAATATGCCGAGCGCTCGTCCGAGGTGGTGTCGACATGGCGCAGGATCGCCAGCGAGATCACCTTGTCGCCCTCGGCAAGCGCGATTCCACGCACGCCCATCGAGGTGCGTCCGGTGAACACGCGCACGTCGGTGACGGGGAAGCGGATGCACTGGCCGCCGGCGGCGGTCAGCAGCACGTCGTCGCGCTCGGTGCAGATCTGCACGTCGACGATCGCCTCGTCGTCGTCGAGCTTCATCGCGATGATGCCGGAGCGGCGGACGTCGACGAAGTCTGACAGCTTGTTGCGCCGGACGTTGCCGCCCGTCGTGGCGAACATCACGTCGAGGTTGCCCCAGGTCGATTCATCCTCCGGCAGCGGCATGATGGTGGTGATGCGCTCACCCTGCTCCAGCGGCAGGATGTTGATCAGCGCCTTGCCGCGCGCGTTCGGCGCCGCCATTGGCAGCCGCCAGACCTTTTCCTTGTAGACCTGGCCGCGCGAGGAGAAGAACAGCACCGGCGTATGGGTCGACGCCACGAAGAGCCGGCTGACGAAATCCTCGTCGCGGGTCTGCATGCCGGAGCGGCCCTTGCCGCCGCGGCGCTGGGCGCGGTAGGCCGACAGCGGCACGCGCTTGACGTAGCCGGCATGCGAGACGGTGACGACCATGTCCTCGCGCTGGATCAGGTCCTCGTCCTCGACCTCGCCCTCCTGCTCGATGATGACGGTGCGGCGCGGTGTGGCGAACTCGGCCTTCACTTCGGCGAGCTCGGTCTTGATGATGCCGAGCACGCGTTCGCGCGAGCGCAGGATGTCGAGATAATCGGCGATCTCGCCGGCGAGCTTGTCGAGCTCGTCGCGGATTTCGTCGCGGCCGAGTGCGGTCAGGCGCTGAAGCCGCAGGTCGAGAATGGCCCTCGCCTGTTCCATCGATAGCCGGATCGTGCCGTCCGCGCTGATGCGATGGCGCGGATCAGCGATCAGCGTCAGCATGTCCTCGACGTCCCGGGCCGGCCAGTCGCGCGACATCAGGGTGTCGCGGGCGGTGGTCGGGTCGGGCGAGCTTCGGATCACGCGGATCATCTCGTCGATATTGGCGACGGCGATCGCGAGACCGACGAGGATATGCGCGCGGTCGCGCGCCTTGGCGAGCAGGTACTTGGTGCGCCGCGTGACGACCCGCTCGCGGAAGTCGACGAAGATCGTCAGCAGGTCCTTCAGATGCATGATCCGCGGACGGCCGCTGTCGAGCGCCACCATGTTGACGCCGAAGCTGGTCTGCAGCGGCGTGAACCGGTAGAGCTGGTTCAGCACCACATCCGGAACGGCGTCACGCTTCAGCTCGATGACGACGCGGTAGCCTTCACGGTCCGATTCATCGCGCAGGTCGCCGATGCCCTCGATCTTCTTTTCCTTGACCAGCTCGGCGATGCGCTCGACCATCGTCGCCTTGTTCACCTGGTAGGGAATCTCGGTGATGATGATCGCCTCGCGCTCCTTGCGGATGGTCTCGATCGCGACCTTGCCGCGCATCACGATCGAGCCGCGGCCGAGGTGATAGGCGGAGCGGATGCCCTGCCGTCCGAGAATGACGCCGCCGGTCGGGAAATCCGGTCCCGGCACGATGTTGATGAGCTCGTCGATGGTGAGCGCGGGGTTGTCGATCAGCGCGACGCAGGCGTCGATGACCTCGCCGAGATTGTGCGGCGGGATGTTGGTCGCCATGCCGACCGCGATGCCGCCCGCACCGTTGACGAGAAGGTTCGGGAACTTGGCCGGCAAGACCGACGGTTCGGTCTCGTTGTTGTCGTAGTTCGGCTGGAAGTCGACGGTGTCCTTGTCGATGTCGGTCAACAGGGCCAGCGCCGCCTTCGTCAGGCGCGCTTCGGTGTAACGATAGGCGGCCGCGGGATCGCCGTCGACCGAGCCGAAATTGCCCTGGCCGTCGATCAGCGGCACGCGCATCGAGAAGTCCTGCGCCATGCGGACCATGGCGTCGTAGATCGACTGATCGCCGTGCGGGTGGTACTTACCGATGACGTCACCGACCACGCGGGCGGACTTGACGTACTTCTTGTCGGGCGTGTGCCCCTGCTCGTTCATCGAGTACAGGATGCGGCGGTGCACCGGCTTCAGACCGTCGCGCGCATCGGGCAGCGCCCGCGCCACGATCACGCTCATGGCGTAGTCGAGGTAGGACTTCTTCATCTCCTCGAAGATGGAGACGGGGCGAATGTCCGAGGGTTGCGCCGGCTGGTCGCCGGGCTTGTTGTCGTCGTCAGCCAAGGGGAAATCCGGTGAGGTTTTATCTGGGAATCATATAGCGCATCGAGGCCCTGATAACCACCCTTGCAGGGTCAGGGGAAGCGCTTTTTCCGCTCATTTTTCCAATGACTTACGGCATTGCACGGCACACCAGGAAGCAACCTGGAACAGGTCGTCCAAAATCGCCCCTGCCACCACGGATCCCCCGCGCGGCGAGCGCCCATCAATCCGCTTTGCCGAGCGCGGGCCGAGTTCAACCCGAACATGAAGCGGGCTCGGGAATCCCGAGCCCTTTCTGCCAATTGGCAGGGTTTGCTGACACGACGTGCAAAGGCGCTCCGAAGACCCGCCAGCGCCGCCTCGTCCGATCCGTTCTCAGAACGGGATATCGTCGTCCATGTCGCTGTTGCGGCTGCTGCCACCGGCGGCAACAGGACGGCGCGGCGCGCTGCTGACGGGGCCGGAAGAGCCGAAATCGCCGCCCGGCTCGTCACCGAAGCTGCCGCCTCCGCCGCCGCCACCGCGGCCGTCGAGCATCGTCAGCGTCGAGTTGAAGCCCTGCAGCACGACCTCGGTCGAATACTTCTCGACACCGCTCTGGTCGGTGTATTTGCGGGTCTGCAGCGCACCTTCGATGTAAACCTTGGCGCCCTTCTTCAGATACTGTTCGACGATCTTGCAAAGCGGCTCCGAGAAGATCACGACGCGATGCCACTCGGTCTTCTCCTTGCGCTCGCCGGTGTTCTTGTCGCGCCAGGTGTCCGATGTCGCGATGCTCAAATTCGCAATCGGCCGCCCGTCCTGGGTGCGGCGGATTTCAGGATCCTTGCCGAGATTTCCAACCAGAATGACCTTGTTGACGCTTCCCGCCATCGCCGCTCTCCACTCCGAATGCCACTTGATTTCAAAGGCCGAGCGCGCTGCCCGCGTTCCTCTGCGCCCTGTTGGGGCGACCCTATACGCTCGCAGGCGCCACTCAGCCCATCACCCCCTGGGTTATCCCCACATATAGCATCGACCTTCGCTGCGTTCCAGATTTGTTCTTCCCGACAGCGCATCGGGACAGAATTTGGGATTCATCCCACCGGCACCAAGGAATGTTCCACCACGGGAACCGGGCGAGGTTCCGGTAAACAGGCAAAACCGCTTAACATTGAGCAAGTTGCGACCCCTTTCGGGCACCGCCAAGTGTGGCATTTGAGAGACGGACTCGGCGCCGCCTTGGGACTACGATCGCCCTGTAATTGAATCATAAGGGCGTCGCGCCTGATCTGCTGCTTCGGGGACTTCGAGAAGCGGCGAACACTGGGGAGACTGCAATGAACAAGATTCTGATTGGTGCCATCGGTGCCGTGACATTGAGCCTGTCGGCTCCCGCCAGCGCGGCCGATCTCGCCGCGCGCCCCTATACCAAGGCCCCGGCGCCGATGGTCGCCGCCATCTACGACTGGAGCGGCTTCTACGTCGGCCTCAACGGCGGCGGCGGCAGCAGCCGCAAGTGCTGGGATTTCGTCACGCCCGGGACCGGCGTCCTGGTTGGCGAGGGCTGTCACAGCGCGACCGGCGGCACGGTTGGCGGCCAGGTCGGTTATCGCTGGCAGTCGACCAATTGGGTGTTCGGCCTCGAAGGCCAGGGCAACTGGGCCGACTTCTCCGGCGACAACATCAGCACGGTGCTCGTGGGCACGGGCCTGCGCAATCGCTCGAAGATCGATGCCTTCGGTCTGATCACCGGCCAGGTCGGTTACGCCTGGAATAACGTACTGCTCTACGTGAAAGGCGGCGGCGCCGTCGTCAGCGACCGCTACCGCAGCTACGATCTCGTCACGGGTCTCGAGTTCGACCGCGCCAACGAGACCCGTTGGGGCGGCGTCGTGGGCGCAGGAATCGAGTTTGGATTTGCGCCGAACTGGACGGTGGGCCTCGAGTACGACCACATCTTCCTCGGCAACCGCACGATGACTTTCACCGGTTCGGGCAACCTGCTGGCGGCCCCGCTTGGCGCCGTTACACGCTCCGATCGTATCAGCCAGGACGTCGATATCGGCTTGATCCGGGTGAACTACCGCTGGGGCGGGCCGCTGATCGCCAGATACTGATATCTCTCTGACATCGTTCGATGATTGAAGGCCGGCCTCGCGCCGGCCTTTGTCATTCGGGAGGTCAGATATGCAGGCGTAATGAGTCAGTAACCATCACCTTTTCGACCACTGTGGCTTCTCGGAGACACAACTTGCGGCTTCAGTGGTGTAAGCACCGCATCAGTTGGGCCGTTGAGTCCGCTGCCCTTCCGTCAAGGAAGGCAACAATAGAAACTGGGACTGGGATTAAGTTGAAAATGAAGAAAGTTCTGTTGGCTTCGGCCTGTTTGTTCGCTCTGGCGGCCCCTGCTTCGGCTGCTGATCTCGCGGCTCGCCCCTACACCAAGGCGCCGGTTGCTCCGCTGGCTTCGGTCTACAACTGGACCGGCTTCTATCTCGGTATCGTCGGTGGCGGCGCCTGGGAAGCCTCGTCGGGCGACCCCAAGATGCAGGGCGGCTTCGTCGGCGGCACCGCCGGCTACAACTGGCAGACCGGCAACGTCGTGTTCGGCCTCGAGGCCGATGCCGCCTGGGCTGACGTCAGCGCCTCGGCAGCTGGCACGGTTTTCGTCGCCGGCGTCGGTGGCGTCCCCGCCTCGCTGACCTCCAAGACCGACGCCATGGGCACCGTGCGCGGCCGCATCGGCTGGGCCATCAACAACGTGCTGCTCTACGGCACCGGTGGTTACGCCTGGATCGACAACAAGCTCACCGCCACCCTGGGCGGCCTGTCGGCCTCCGACAGCAAGTTCCACTCGGGCTGGACCGTCGGCGCCGGCGTCGAGGCGTTCTTCGCACCGCAATGGTCGGTCAAGGGCGAGTATCTCTATCGCAGCCTCGACGGCGAGACCTACTTCTCGGGCACCGTTCCCACCGGCACGCTCAACCTGCACACCGTGCAGGTCGGCGTGAACTATCACTTCGGGGGCCCGGTCGTCGCCAAGTACTGAGCTGCAAGCTTAGCTGCAACGCTGCTCGCGTTACGAAAGGCCGGCCTCGCGCCGGCCTTTTTGTTTTGGCGGATACGCGTCGGCTCAGTTCGGCGCTTTCCTGCTGCCAGATGCCGCCAGCGCGCCAACATTCCGTTGACGATTCGCAACTCCCTCTGGAAATCCACGCGCGTTCTTCCTACGTTCGCTGACAACCCCATCGGCGCCGATCCCGGTTCCGGACGAAGCGCGCCTTTTTTCTGGCGCGGTCGCGCACCCATGGGATTCCCTAGGGGCAACTCGGATGGATGAAGTGATCAAGGCGAAGCGCCAACAACAGAACGCGGGCTCGAGCCTGCGCGCAATTACGATCCGCGGCGCGCGCGAGCACAACCTCAAGAACATCGACGTCGAGATTCCCCGCGACAAGCTGGTGGTGTTCACCGGCCTCTCCGGCTCCGGCAAATCCTCGCTCGCCTTCGACACCATCTACGCCGAGGGCCAGCGTCGCTACGTCGAATCGCTGTCGGCCTATGCACGCCAGTTCCTGGAGATGATGCAGAAGCCCGACGTCGACCAGATCGACGGCCTTTCGCCTGCGATCTCGATCGAGCAGAAGACGACGTCGAAGAACCCGCGCTCGACCGTCGGCACCGTCACCGAGATCTACGATTATATGCGCCTGCTCTGGGCGCGCGTCGGCGTGCCCTACTCGCCGGCCACCGGCCTGCCGATCGAGAGCCAGACCGTCTCGCAGATGGTCGACCGCGTGCTGGCGCTGCCCGAGGGCACGCGGCTCTATCTGCTCGCGCCGGTCGTGCGCGGCCGCAAGGGCGAGTACCGCAAGGAGCTCGCCGAATGGCTCAAGAAGGGCTTTCAGCGCGTCAAGATCGACGGCACCTTCTATGAGCTCAGCGAGGCGCCGACGCTGGACAAGAAATTCCCGCACGACATCGACGTGGTCGTCGACCGCATCGTGGTGCGCGCCGACATCGGCCAGCGCCTCGCCGAGAGCTTCGAGACCGCGCTGAAGCTCGCCGAAGGTCTCGCCGTCGTCGAGTTCGCCGACGCGCCGGCGGCCGCTCCCACTGAGGAGAAGAAGAAGACCGCCAAGATCCACGACAAGAGCGGACCCGAGCGCATGCTGTTCTCGGAAAAGTTCGCCTGCCCGGTCTCCGGCTTCACCATTCCCGAGGTCGAGCCGCGCCTGTTCTCGTTCAACAACCCCTACGGCGCCTGCCCCGCCTGCGGCGGCCTCGGCGTCGAGCAGCATGTCGACGAGGATCTCGTCATCCCGGACAAGGAGCTCGCCATCGGCAAGGGCGCGATCGCGCCCTGGGCCAAGTCGTCCTCGCCCTATTACGTGCAGACGCTGACCGCGCTCGGCAAGCACTACAAGTTCACCCTAACCACCAAGTGGAAGGACCTGCCGAAGAAGACGCAGAACGCGATCCTGCACGGCTCCGGCGAGGACGAGATCAAGTTCTCCTACGAGGACGGGGTGCGCTCCTACGACACCAGGAAGCCGTTCGAGGGCGTCATCACCAACATCAACCGCCGCTACCGCGAGACCGAAAGCGAGTGGGCCCGCGAGGAGCTGGCGAAGTACTTCCACGACGTGCCCTGCGAGGCGTGCCACGGGTTTCGCCTCAAGCCCGAGGCGCTCTGCGTCAAGATCGGGGCTAAGCATATCGGCGAGATCTCGGAGCTGTCGGTCAGGAAGGCCGGCGAATGGTTCGAGACCGTGCCCGGCGCGCTCAACGCGCAGCAGAACGAGATCGCCGGCCGCATCCTGAAGGAGATCCGCGAGCGCCTCACCTTCCTGCTCGACGTCGGCCTCAATTACCTCACGCTGTCCCGCTCCTCCGGCACGCTGTCCGGCGGCGAGAGCCAGCGCATCCGCCTCGCCTCGCAGATCGGCTCGGGACTGACCGGCGTGCTCTACGTGCTGGACGAGCCCTCGATCGGCCTGCACCAGCGCGACAACGCCCGCCTGCTCGACACACTCAAGAGACTTCGCGACCTCGGCAACACCGTGGTCGTGGTGGAGCATGACGAGGACGCCATCCGTCTCGCCGACTACGTGCTCGACATCGGCCCCGGCGCCGGCATGCATGGCGGCCACATCGTCGCCGAAGGCACGCCCGCCGAGATCATGCGCAACCCGAAATCGCTGACCGGCAAGTACTTGACCGGCGAGCTCGAGGTCGAGGTGCCGGAACGGCGTCCGCCGAACCATCGCCGCACCATCAAGGTGGTCAACGCGCGCGGCAATAACCTCAAGAACGTCACGGCGGAGATTCCGCTCGGCCTGTTCACCTGCGTCACCGGCGTCTCCGGCGGCGGCAAGTCGACGCTGCTGATCGACACGCTGTACCGCGCCATCGCCCGCAAGCTGAACAATGCCAGCGAAGGCGCCGCCCCGCACGATCGCATCGAGGGCCTCGAGCACATCGACAAGATCATCGACATCGACCAGTCGCCGATCGGCCGCACCCCGCGCTCCAACCCGGCGACCTATACCGGCGCCTTCACGCCGATCCGCGAATGGTTTGCCGGCCTGCCCGAGTCCAAGGCGCGCGGCTACGAGCCCGGCCGCTTCTCCTTCAACGTCAAGGGCGGCCGCTGCGAGGCCTGCCAGGGCGACGGCGTCATCAAGATCGAGATGCACTTCCTGCCCGACGTCTACGTCACCTGCGACGTCTGCAAGGGAAAGCGCTACAACCGCGAGACGCTCGAAGTCCTGTTCAAGGGCAAGAGCATTGCCGACGTGCTCGACATGACGGTCGAGGAAGCCGCCGAGTTCTTCAAGGCGGTGCCGCGCGTGCGCGAAACCTTCCAGACCCTGCACCGCGTCGGCCTCGACTACATCCACGTGGGACAACAGGCCACCACGCTCTCGGGCGGTGAAGCCCAGCGCGTCAAGCTGGCGAAAGAGCTGTCCAAGCGCGCGACCGGCCGCACGCTCTACATCCTGGACGAGCCGACCACCGGTCTTCATTTCCACGACGTCAAGAAGCTCTTGGAGGTGCTGCACGAGCTGGTGGCGCAGGGCAACACGGTCGTCGTCATCGAGCACAATCTCGAAGTCATCAAGACCGCCGACTGGGTCATCGACTTGGGGCCGGAAGGCGGCGACGGCGGCGGCGAGATTGTCGCCTGGGGCCCGCCGGAGGACATCGCGAAAGCGCCGCGGAGCTATACGGGGAAGTTTTTGGCGCCGGTGTTGGAGAAGGCGCGGAAGCCGAAGCGGAGGCGTGCGGCGAGCGAGGCGGCTGAGTAAGCCTCACTTTGGACTCGGCTAGCCTAGGCGACACCAAGGGGCTGCAATCAGACAGACATCGGCGAGGACGCAGCCGAGTCGGGGCGAGCCCATCCGCGGGTGCGCAAGATGTTCAGATGACGGCGTTGTCAGTCGACACAACCTTTGGTTATTTTCGCGAGTGATGGCTATAGTAACTGGCTTCACCGCGGAGATCAGAGTTGAGCGATGTAATCGATCAGTCAAGCTTTCGGTTTCAATTCAATATCACAATAGAGGACGATAGATCCGTCCGAAAACTTGCCGGCAAACGTCTGAAGGTGCACGTCAATCGGGAAGCCCTTCAAGTTCAAGCGCTCATCATTTGGACTGTTGTGATAGTCGCCGGCCTTCTTGCCATGGCCCTGGAATGGGCAGCGGCGCAAATTCTGTCTGCGTTGCTAGTCGGCTTTGTGCTTGGCCAGATTTACGCGTTCTTCCTAGCGTGGCAGGTCTTCCGACAAATCCAGGACAACCTATTTGAAGTAGATCGCGTCGCGCAAATGACGTGGCACGTCACTCTAGACGATAGCTCGATTGTCGTCAGGACTCCCGCCAGCGAACGCCGGACCTCCTGGCACTCCATCCAGGGCGTGACAGATACGCCGACCATGGTGGCGATATGGTACAATTCGGGGTACGGCTTTTTCATCCCGGCGCGAGCCTTTTTCGATCCCTCCGCACGCGCTGCTTTTGTCGAATGGGCGAGCGAGCGGTTGCGGTCCGCCACCGCTTCTTCAAGCGCAATTTATCCGCCCAATGGCGGTGCTGTAGCTCGCTAATGTCAGCGGTATGCGCCTCCCGCCGCTAGCACGAGTGAGATCGATACTCACGTGCGCAACTTGCAGCAAAATTCAAGTTTGCAGCGGACGGGACCTCAAACGAACTTCGTCGATCACGACATAACGGCCAAAAAGCTTCTGACCAAATTGGTCGACGACCTCTAGAAGCCGCGTTCGTACCAATGGCCCACTCTCCGGATCGATACGCAGCAGGATTAGACCAGGAACGGCTTGGCCGCGGCGAAAGACCAGCTCACCGAAATCCTTGTCAGCCGTGAGGAGAAGACGCCCGTTGCGCGACGCCAGCGCCATGACCTCCGTGTCCCCCAGACTGGCAGCGAATTCGGCGATGTAGAGCACATCGTGACCGGCGTTTCGTAGCTCTCGAACCAGAGAGACCGCGATACATTCGTCCGCGAGCCAGAGCACTGTTCAGCGATAGATGACGTCTTCGTCGGCCAGATAGTCTGCCGCGAAAGCCTGGGCTGCCCGGATGTCGTCCGCCGTCAACCGCGGATGCTCCGCGATGATCGTCTCAATGGTCATACCGGCGCCGAGCTCGCGCAACACCAATTCGACCGGCACGCGTGTTCCGCGGATCACAGGCTTGCCATCCATGATCGCAGGGTTGATTTCAATGCGCTCGTGCCGCATGGCTGTCCTCGAATTTTGCCAAGATATAGCACACCAAGCGTCCCTTGTCAGCGAACACGAAATCCTCCCGCATGCCCTATTCCCTCGCCATCTTCGACCTCGACGGCACCCTCGCCGACAGCTTCACGTGGTTCCTGCGCACCATCAACGACGTCGCCGATCACTTCGGCTTCCGTCGCGTCGCGCCTGAGGACATCGAAGAACTCAGGCATGCGTCGAGCCGCGAAATCCTTGCCCAGCTCGAAGTCCCCTTGTGGAAGCTGCCGGCGATCGCGCAGCATGCGCGGCGGTTGAAGGCGGAGGCGGCCAGCGAGATTCCGCTGTTCGCGGGCGTCGAGGCGATGCTGCGGACGCTGGCTGACAATGGCGTGCAGCTGGCGCTGGTTACCTCCGACAGCGAGGCCAATTCGCGCGAGAAGCTCGGGGACGCCGCAGCGCTGTTCTCGCATTTCGCCTGCGCGGCGTCGCTGTTCGGCAAGGCCGCGAAATTCCGCCGGGTCATCCGCCACGCCGGCGTCGCGCCTAGCAGGGTGCTCTCGATCGGCGACGAAGTTCGTGACATCGAAGCGGCACAGGCCGTCGGGATCGCCTGCGGCGCGGTGTGCTGGGGCTATGCGGCGCCGGCGGCGCTGCGGGCACTTCGGCCCGACCATGTGTTCGAGCACATCAGCGACATCACACCGGCGCTGATCGGCCTCACGGCTCCGATACGGGCCTAGCTGCCGTGCGGCCGTCGGGCTTCTGCAACGACAGCGTCACCCGCCCCTCACCTCATTCGCCGGATCGAGCGGCAGCCTTGCGCGAGGCCCCGCCTCCGGCCTCCCGGTCGAGGCACGCAAAAGCCTCCTTCACGTGGACTGCCAGAGGCCGCTTGCCCTGGTCGCGATTCCAATTGTCGATCGCAAGACGCAGTGCTCCGACAGCCATCATGGCGACCACGCGCAACGCGGCCTGCCGATGCGGCTGCGGCCACATCTGGGACAGCGCCGCGAAGACCGCTTCTTCCTTCTCGACGTATTTTGCCTGCTGCCGGATGCGAAGCGACTCGTTCGCGGACATCAGCCGTTCGATCACCTTGGTTTGCTTGTAGTCGACCTGAAAACGCGCCGTCAGCTCCAGCATGCCGTTCCTTGCGGCATCGAGGGGCGACTGCTTGGTCGTTTGCTCCAGCACGGCGGCACGCAAGGTCTCGCTGAAACCGCCATCCTGCCACGCCAGGAGGATCTCTTCCTTGGACTTGAAATAGTAGAAGAACGTCCGCCGCGAGATCCCCGCCGCCTCCGCGATCGCGTCGAGCGTGGTGGCATCATAGCCCTTGGTGAGAAACAATTTCAGCCCCTGCTCGGCGATACGATGCAGCGTTTCGCGCCGCTTCCGTTCGCGCAGGCCTTCCTCCTTTCGGGACGTGTTCTTCATGCCTCGTTCTGCCATGAAATCGACCAAGTTGCAAAATTACACTAAGTGCAATACGTCACTCGGTGCGAATTCATGCCAGAGGCCTTCATGGTGAACGGGATGGGCGGCGACACTTCCCCTCGACATGGTCGATCCGCCCAGGCGAGTGGCGCAGGCGGACCGACGAGCCTGACCCGACGGCGCTTCGGTGCCGCGCTGCTGGCGGTCGCCGTCACCGCCACGCTCGCCGCGCCTCCAGCCCGAGCGCAGTCCGCCCCCGCAATCATCGACTTCGACTGGGTCGACGCGACTCGCTCGCGCCCCGTTCCGGCGCGCCTGCACTGGCCGGCGGACGTTGCGCCAGGCTCGCGCGTGCCGCTCATCGTGTTCTCCCATGGGCTCGGCGGCTCCCGCCGCGGCTACAGCTATCTCGGGCGATATTGGTCGGCCCGCGGCATCGCCAGCTTGCACGTTCAGCATGCGGGCAGCGATTCCTCGCTCTGGGCGGGCAATCCCCTCGCCGTCGTGGACCGCCTGCAGCGAGCGGCTCATGAGAGCGAGGCGCGGGCGCGAGCCCTGGATCTGCGCTTCGCGCTGGATCGTATGCTGTCAGGCCCCCATGGTGCCCAGATCGACCGCCGGCGCATCGTGGCGGCTGGGCATTCATATGGAGCGAACACGGCGCTTCTTGCAGTCGGGGCCCGCGTGATGCGCAACGGCAGGTGGGTTGAGGCGCGCGACCCGCGCTTTGGCGCCGCGATCGTCATCTCGGCCCCACCGTTCTATGGCGAGCCCGATCTTGCCTCGGTGCTGGGCAAGATCACCGTTCCAACCCTGCACGTGACGGCGACGAAAGACGTCATCCAGATCCCCGGATACCACTCGCCCGCAGCCGACCGGCTGGAGGTCTTCAACGCCATTGCCACACCGCGCAAGCTGCTTGCCGTGTTCGAAGGCGGCTCGCACAGCATCTTCACCGATCGCTCCTTCACGGGTGGGCCGGCACTCAACCCGAAAGTGAAGGTCGCAACGGCCGAGCTGACCCTGGCCTTTCTCGACCTGGTGTTCGACGGCAACGGAGCAACGCTGGCGCGCTGGAACGTGACGTGGCAGCCCATGCTGGCGTCTGCGCCGGGGGCCGCACCTTCACCCCTGCCCATCGCGCAGTCCCGGCGCGTGGCCCAGGGAGCGGCGACCGGTCTCGTTCCCTCGCCATGAGATGGCTTGCCGTGGCGGCCCTGAGCTTGATGGCCGCTGGTTGCGCCGCGGCCCCGCTGGAACGCGCGGGGTCGCTCGCCTCGTACGACAATCTCACGCCGTCCGATGGTCTGCTGACCAAATCGCAGCTTCGGATCAACAAGGATGGTGTTCTCGCCGCGAAGACCGCTCGCATTGAGCCGACCGCGTTTACGGCGACGGCGGCCAGCCAGCCGTTCTCGCCGCAGCAGCGCCGGCTGATCAAGAATGCGGTCAACAGGGCGATGTGTCTGGCGCTGAGCGAGCGCTTCCGGATTGCAGCTCCCACCGAGGCTGCGGACTTGAATGTTCGCGCCGTCATCACGCACATCGCGGCGACCGATGCGGCGGCAGCCGGCGTCTCCAAGATCGCGAGCGTCGTGCCGTCCATCGTCGCTCCCGGCGTGCCCATTCCGGTGCCGCGGCTTCCGATCGGACTAGGAAGCCTGTCCGTCGAGGCCGAGGCCCGAGATCGCAGCGGCACCCAACAGGCCGCCATGATCTGGGCGCGCGGAGCAAATTCCTTCACGAGCGCTCCGCGAGTATCGAGCGATGGCGATGCCTATGATCTCGCCGACACTTTCGGAAGCGATTTCGGCAGATTTCTTGTGACCGCGGAGAGTCCGTTCGGAAAGGTCCCCGCGCCGCCGTCCGCCAACAGATTGAGCGCTTCTCTCGGTGGCGCGCCCAAGGAGGCGATCTGCGAAACATTCGGCCGGGCGCCGGGATTGGCGGGGCTGGCCGGAGAAAGAATCGGGTTGCCGCCGGACTGGACCGACCGAGGTGCGCCGGACAACACGATGTTGGAAACACAGAACGTCGATTGAGTTTCGGCGGAATCGCCGATTGAGTTTGGCCCGCCGTG
This sequence comes from Bradyrhizobium sp. WBOS08, assembly GCF_024585125.1. Classification (NCBI taxonomy): domain Bacteria; kingdom Pseudomonadati; phylum Pseudomonadota; class Alphaproteobacteria; order Hyphomicrobiales; family Nitrobacteraceae; genus Bradyrhizobium; species Bradyrhizobium sp. WBOS08. The sequence goes on from NZ_CP028988.1 coordinate 6,201,691, forward strand.
GGAAGCGCGCGGACAGAATCCCCTAATCCGTCCTGCGCAGGAACGCCCCGAACGCCCTTGGGCCGTCGCCGGTCTTGACCTCGCCGACGACCTTCAGCTCGGCGGCATCGATGACAACAAGCGTGTTGCTCTCCCAGCACGCGACGATGACGCGCTTGCCGTCGGCGGTCGCGGCGATGCCTTCGGGATAGTCGCCAACATTGACGCGCTTGATCGGTTTCAGGCTCGCGACATCGAACACGCTGACGGTGCCGCCATATTGGTCGGTGACGAAGCCGCGGCCTTGCGTCAGCGCCACGGCATAGGGGCGCAAGCCGACCGGCACGCGTCCGATCTCCCGCCCTTCCGCAATGTCGATCACGGAGACGTCGTCGGAGCCGACATTGGCGGTGTAGGCCCGCCTGCCCTCGGTATCGATGGTGACGCCGAATGGACGGGTGCCGACCTTGATGGCCGTCTTGCGCCGGCGCGTCGCGGTGTCGACCACCGAAACGCTGTCGTCGTCGCGGTCCGCCGAGAGCAGCAGCCTGCCGTCCGGCGTCAGCGCCAGCCCCGACGGCGAGGCGCCGACCGCGATGCTGGCCGTGACGCTGCGCGAGGCCGTATCGATCACTCGCACCGCCGCCGCGTACCAGTCGGCGACATAGACGGTCTTGCCATCCGGCGCCACGGCGATGCCGAGCGGGCCGCCGCCGACCTCGATCCGGCCCGCCACCCGCCGCGCCGCCGCGTCCACCATTGTCACGGCCTTGGCGTCGGGACTGGTGACATAGGCAAGGCGCCCGTCCGCACTGACGGCCACACCAGCCGGCTTGCCGCCGATCGGAATGGTTGCCACCGCGCGAAGGTTGCCGAGGTCCACGACCGTCAAATCGTCGCTGAGCTGGTTGGTGACGAACGCTTCCTCGGCAGACGCGCTGCCGAGGCCCGGGCCAAGACCAGCACAGCAGAGGCCGGCGGCGAGCGCCGCCAGGAGCAGCGCCCGCAAGGCCAGTGCCCGCACGATCAGCTACCGCTCTCGATCTTCTTCTTCAGTGCCTCGAGCCCGGTCTTGTAGAGCCCGCTCACCGCGGTCTTGGCGGCTTCGTCATTCAGCTCCGGCGGCGGATCGTTGTTGGGAAAGCCACGATAGAACGCGCCGGCCCATTCCACCTTCGACTTGCCGTCGGGCGCCGGCGACACCGTCAGGGTCGAGGAATAGTTGGTCACGGGGAGCACCTTCACGTCGACCTTGGTGATCCGGTACGAATAGCTCAGCATGTCGGGCTCGTACTTGTAGAGCTCCTCGTCGACGGTCGCTCCGCCCGTCAGCGTCAGCTGCCGCGTCGCGCCGACCTCGTTGCCCTTCTCGCCCGTGGTCTTGGTCACCGGCGGCAGCCAGCTCATGTCCTGAAAGTTGCGGATCGCGGCCCAGACCTTGTCCTGCGGAGCGTTGATCTCGATGGATTCGCGCACCTTCTGCCGGGTCGGGCCGTGCGCCCAGGCTGGTGAAAAAGCCGGCGCGAGCGCCACCGTCAAGGCCGCCGCTCCCGCGGTAGTCAGAACCGCCGCCACGGCCGTGCGCCGTCCAATCGTCACCCTCATCTCGTTTCCTCATACGTCCAGTTGATCATGCGCGACTTGCGATGCGCGCTCCCGGTCATCCTAGCGCATTTTGGGGCCGAGGGGAGACCGGTTCGTGGCGCCGTTGCGGCGGCGCTCCACCCACCACCGATTGCGCTGCCCGCCGGGCAAAACACCCAACGGGAGGGTCAATGCCTTCGCCGCAAATAATTCGCTTTACTCGAATTCGGAATTGTCGCATGTTTCGGTCACCTCAACCCGGGCCGAGGGGCGGATCGCGATCGTCACGAACGCGGGATGGGAGGTGGTGGACGCGGGCCGCGTCGCGCGCAGTCGGTTTGCAGGGCGGGTCACACCGTGAGCAGGCAACGCGCGCATACGACAGGCGCAGCCCGCGTACGGCAAAATCGTGTGGTCCTGGCGCCCGGGGTTCTGGCGTCAAGCTTTGCGGCGATGCGGCGGCCAACCGGTGCGCACATCGATCCGCCGCAAGGCGACGGGGGCAATAGTGCAACGCTCCCCGAGGAGAGCACGACATAAGCCGTCAACCCACTGCGCAGGGAAGGCCGGATGTTGTGGCTACACCTGTATGCCGCTGTGCAGCTTCCTTAAGCACACGCTTTCGCACAGTGGACCGTGGGTGCCAGCCGGCACCCGGCCTTCCCTGCGCCCTCGGCATTTTTGAGGGCGATGACTCCGCAAACTCGGGCACGATGTGCGGCGAGAATGGGAGCCCGTGTCAGACGTTCAACGTCGGCTTCGTGCCCCGGACGCGGTGCAGCACGAAGTGATGCGCTGCAGAGCCGGGGCCCATGCAACAGCGCGACGTGCAGCCCCTGGGTCCCGGCTCTGCGCCGCAACGCTCTCGCGTTGCAGCTTGCCCGGGACACCAACGTGGCGAGCCGATCAAGCCGCGTCGGCGGGCCTAACCCGCCGAGCGATCTCCGCGCCCTTCTCCCGTTCGACAACACCAATGTCGTACTGCCCCTGCAGGTCCAACCAAAATTGAGGACTATTGCCGAAATACCGACCAAGTCGCACCGCGGTGTCAGCCGAGATACCTCGGCGTCCATTCAGAATATCGGTGATCCGCCCCGAAGGAACGCCGATGTCGAGAGAAAGCCTATTGGCGCTAAGCCCCCGCGCAACCAATTCGCGCTTGAGCAACCGGCCGGGATGAACGAGCGGAGCCATGGATGTCAGCCCTTGTGATAGTCGACGATTTCTACCTCGTAGGCATCGCCCTTGGTGAATTCGAAGCAAATGCGCCAACGCTCATTGACCGTCATCGCCCATTGTCCCCGGCGATTGCCTTTCAACTTGTGCAAGCCAACGCTCTTCAACGGACTTAAGTCTCCCAGCGATTTCGCGACGTTCAGCGCAAGCAACAACTCGGTCGCTGCCTCGAAATCGAGGCCACGAAACTGGTTCGGACGCTCGCCATCCCAGATCTTACGGCTCGCTGAATTCCGCCAAGATCTGATCATGGCAAAAATATACTACGAAAATGGGTGAAGAACAATGGATAGCGCATTCACTCCCCCAGCGTCGCTTCGACGAACCCCCGAGGGTCCGTGCAAAACTCCCGCATCAAGCGATAATGATCGGTCTCCTCCACGGTCACCGGCTCCAGGCCGTATTTCCCGAGCCGTAGCAGCCGCGCATTCGGGTAAGCCATCAGCATCGGCGAGTGGGTCGCCATGATGACCTGGCAGATGCGGGAGTCCTCCATGCGCCGCAGCAGCTTCAAGAACTCGATCTGCCGCGCAGGCGACAGCGCCGATTCCGGCTCGTCGAAGATGAAGATGCCCTGGCGCTGACAGCGCTCCTCGAAGAAGCGCAGGAAGCCTTCGCCGTGGGAGTGCGACAGGAAATCGGGACCGGCCTGGCCGGCATCACGCGCGGCCTTGTCGAGATAGCGCGCCACCGAGAAAAAACTCTCGGCGCGAAAGAACCAGCCATTGGTGATCTTCGGCAGCCAGCTCGCGCGCAGCGCCTTGGCGAGCTGGCCGCCCATCTTCTCCCGCGCTTCGGAGTGGTCGACCGGCCTGTAACCCTTGCCGCCTCCGGCATCGTCGTAGCCGGCGAGCGATGCGATGCCCTCGAGGATCGTCGACTTCCCGGTGCCGTTCTCTCCGACAATGATCGTGATGGCGGCGTCGAAATTGAGCTCGAAATCATCCGGGAAGATGGGCAGGCAAAACGGATAGGCCTCGCGATCCCCCACCTGCAACGGGTCGAGCCAGACCCGCTTCAGATACGGCGCCGGCAGGTTGATGGTGCGATGACCTCTCCGGCTCATAATCGCGTCTCCGTCCCTTCCACCACAGACATTCCGCGAAGGAACATAAAGAGAACGATCACATTCCGCAACCACCAGAAGGATACGCCCGGCGTCAGCCTCGAACGCAGCCTAATCCGGCGCCTCCAGCACCAGCTCCATGGTCATCAGCACCGGGTTGTCGCCGCGGACCAGGCGCCCCTCCGCCAGGCCGCCGGTATAGTCGACCAGCGCAACGTCGAGCGCGGCTTCGGGTGCCCCGGAGGGCCCAGGTGCGATCTCCCCGGCCGTCACCGCCAGCTCGGTCGCAAACGGCTCGGTCACCGCGCCATGGGCGAAGCGCGCGCCGATGGTCGAGCCGACGCCGCCATGGATCTTCGCACGCGTGATGCCGTGCGTGCGGCAGAACGCTTCGAGACAGGCGGCAAAATCCTGGTTCGGCCGCAGCCGCAGCGCAAACGCGCGGCGCGTCGTGCGCGCGCCCTTGGGCTCAGCGGGCACCGGCCCGAACAGCTTGAAATTGGTCTCGGGATCTGGCTCCGCACTGAACATCGCACCGTCGATGCCGAAGGCGTCGACCTCGAACGGTTCGGCGACGACAGTCTCGTCCGGCAGCATGTGGCCGCCGCCGGCCTTGCCGTCCGCCTCCGTCCAGAGCCCATGGCAGTGGAAGAACGGCGCCCCGTCGCGCGTGCCCAGCGTCAGGCAGCCGAGCCGCGTGCGGGTGACGCCGCCGGGGCGGTACGTCTCGCTGTAGAAGGCGGCGTTCTCGTCGGTCTTCGACAGCGCCGGCATCACATAGGCGAACGGCCCGAGCGCGCCGTGCCGGAAGTTGAGCACGCCGCTCGCAAAGCCTTCGGCCGCAAAGCCGCGCCGCGCGGCTTCCAGCAGCGGCAGACCCGCCTGAAGCGCGAACGAGAAGGCGCGCCCCCTCGCCTCCACCCATTGGATGCGCTCTGTGACGGGCGCGCCCGGCTGCTTGATACTCCGCATCGCCTGCGCTCAGCCCGCCTTCGTCGTGTCGAGATCGAGCAGGCCGCGTGCCTCGAGCTCGTCGCGCACCATGCGCTTCGGCACCTTTCCATAGCCCGACTTCGGCAAGGCGTCCCAGAAGAAGAAGCGCTTCGGCATCTTGTAGCGCGGCACCTTTGGGCCGAGGAATGCCGCCATCTCGGCCTCGCTCACCGCCTTCTCGCCCTCGCGCGCCACGCAGACGGCAACGCCGACCTCGCCCCAGGTCGCATCGGGCACGCCGAGCACGGCGACCTCGCCGACCGCCGGATGCGTCAAAATCTTCTCCTCGATCTCGCGCGGATAGATGTTGGAGCCGCCGGAGATGTACATGTCGGAAGCGCGGCCCGTGATGTAGACGAAGCCTTCCTCGTCCATGTGGCCGAGATCTCCGGTGCGAAACCAGCCATTGCGGAACGCCTTCGCATTGGCTTCGGGATTGTCGTAATAGCCCGCGAGCACGGCAGGCCCGATCACGCAGATCTCGCCGCTCTGGCCCGCCGCGAGCTCGCGGCCCTCGTCGTCCTGGATCGAGACCTGCATCGCCGTGCGCTCGAAGCCGCAGGTGCCGATCCTGGCATGCGGACTGTCCTCGGCGTCGTGCAACGCCGCCGGCAGCACGGTGATGTTGCCGGTGACCTCACCGAGGCCGAAATATTGCACGATGACCTTGCCGAGCTTCTTCAGCGCGGTCTTCTGGTCCTCGCGATACATCGGCGCACCCGCATAGATCACGTGACGCAGCGAGGAATGGTCGTATTTATCGACGGCGGGATGCTCGACCATCATCTTCAGGATCGTCGGCACGGTGAAGAGATTGGCGACGCGATACGTCTCGATCAGGCGGAACGCCTCGTTGATGTCGAACTTCTCGGTCGGCAGCAAAACGGTGCAGACGCCGCGCGCGGTTTGCACCAGCTGGTGCACGCCCGCGCCATGCGACAGCGGCGCCACCACCAGCGATGCGTCGTTCTCGGTCACGCCGGGCGTGAGATCGGCGAGATGGTTGGTGACGACAAAGCCCATCTGGCCATGGGTCAGCACCGCCGCCTTGGAGCGCCCGGTGGTGCCCGAGGTGAAGAAGAACCAGCAGGGATCGTCGTGCTCGACGGCAACGTTCTCCACCGCCGCTCCGGCTCGCGAGGCGATGGCCTCCGCAACCGAGGTTTCGCCGAACGCGGCCTTGCCGTCGACGCTCCAGGTGAACTTCAGCGCGCCGCCCTTCACGGCCGCCGCATGCTCGGGAAAATCGACATGGCACAAAAACGCCTTCGCCCCGGAAGCCTCTGCGAGATAGGTGACCTCGTCCGGCATCAGGCGGAAGTTGGTGGGCACCCAGACTGCGCCGAGCCGGAACGCGGCGAACATCGACAAGAACATCTCGTCGCCATTCTTGGAATGGACCAGGATGCGGTCGCCCTTGGCGATGCCGCGCGCAGCGAGCGCAGCCGCCAACGCCGAGACCTGCGCATCGATCTGCCGCCAGGTCCAGGATCTGTCACCCCAGACGAAGCCGGGACGCCCGCCGTGCCGCCGCGCATTCTGGGTCAGCATGTAAGCGAGATTCATGACGCGGCGGGACATGCGCAGGGGCTGCATCGGGCTTCCTCTTCGAGGGCGGACGGCGCTCTCGCCGCCCGCTCATTGCGGCCCATTTATCGCCATCGCCCGCGGCCCTGCAAGGCTGCCGGCCGCACACCTGCCCTACGGCTGCTTGAACGCGAACGGCGTCGCCGTGATCGTCTGCGTCTTGACGCAGGCCTGCGGGCCAAAGCCGCCGCAAAAGCTGCCATGCAGATCGAGGCGGATGCGCGCAGAGCCTCGCTTCGTCCGCGGCGTCATGATCCTGTAGCGGAGGACACGGCCGTCGAATACCTTGCGCACGCTGCCGTCCGGCAGCGTCACCAGGATGTTCATGTCGCAGCCGCCGGTTCCGCAATAGGTAGTCTCGCGGTCGCCGCATTTGGTGTCGCTGAAATCGACGATGTAGTCGTCGCGGCCGTCGCCGGTGAGGTCGGTCCGGCGCACCGTATCGGGCGCGAAGCTCACCGCGCCGCCGTCTTGGCTGGTGCATTCCTCATTGGCGTAGCGCAGCGCCTGCTGCACGCCGGGGGGATAGTCGGACGGATTGAACGGCTTTGCATCCTCGGCACGCGCGGCGGAGGCGATCAGGGCGAGCAGAAGCATCAAATGGCGCATGCGCGTTGGTCGCCGGCATGGCCGCAACCGTTCAGGGAATTTTAAACATGATCGGCGCACCCTCGCTCAGTTCTCGCGTACAGAGTGCCCTATCATGGTCAAAGCGCCCGCCGTCCTCCTGTTGTCGCTGGCGCTCGCCGGATGTGCCGTGGGTCCTCAAGCCCACCTGTCTTCCGACCCCGCCTTCAAGCCTGCCCGATATGCCTGGGATGGCGCCGGCGAGGATCCCAATCGGCCGCATGCAGCCTCGCAACCGACACGCGCCGCGGCCCGATCCGCACGCGAGAGGTCGCAAGCCGGGCTACAGCCGCCTTCGAAGGAATGGTGGCAGCAGCAGGACGGCAGCGAGGCCGAGCAGGACGTCAGGGTCAACCGGTCCCTGGTCATCTGCCAGGGGTGCCTGCGCCCACAGCAGCAGCCCGAAGATTCAAGGCTCGCCAAAGCCGCCGATTGAGCGGATACAGGCCCGCCGCCTGCGGCCGGCGGGCCTGCCGATATTGGCGCGCTATTGTCCGTGCTTGAGCATGTCCTGGTCGGTCAGGTCCCAGTCCTGCCACAGCTGCAGCATGCCGAGCAGCACGAGCACGGCGCCGAGGCCGGTATGATAGACACGGAGAAAGCCTTCACCGGAATAGCCCAGGACGTAGGGCGAGGCGATGAGCCACAATCCGATCAGGATCGTCGTCACCTCCTGCCAGCGCTGCAAGGCGACATATTCGAGCTGACTGATGCCAAAGACGACCAGACCGATTGCGACCGTATTCAGGATCGCCGTCTGCTGTCCGGTAATCCCTGGATCCTGGATCGGAAACCACGGCGAGGCCACGATCGCCGCGCCGAGCAGCATCCCGCACCAGTCTTCCCAAGTTCGATGAGTCTTCAAGAAGCCGAAGTCCGACATCGTACCCTCCTATGACAGAGGCACACGTCGGCGGCCGGCGATCACGACTTCCGAATGTCCGCGACCCTGCCGGCCGCATTCGGACGCATGTCCTGCAAAGGACGTGGGAACCGGCGGCGGCTGCGCAAGAGCGGGATCGAGGATTATTTCGATGGACCGCGCGACGTTCGGCGCTCATGCCGCGCTGCGGCTATAGCGCCCCGAGCTTCCTCAGCGCCTCCTGCGCCGAGGACAAGTCGGGCTTCAACTCCAGCGCCTTCCTGAGATCGGCGATCGCGCCCTGCTTGTCGCCGAGCCGCAAGCGGGCCTGTCCGCGATTGTTCCACGACAACGCGTCGGACGGATCGTATTGCAGCGCCTTGTCGTAGTCCGAAACGCCGCCCTTGTAGTCGCCCTGGAACAGGCGGGCCAGGCCGCGATTGCGCCAGCCGCGCGCGTCGGTGGGCGCGAGGCGGATGGCCTCGCCATAGTCGGCCGCGGCACGGCCGAGCTGCTCGGTGTCGCGATAGACGTTGCCGCGGTCGATATAGGCGAGCAGATCAGGCGCGAGCTTGATCTGCTTCGTGTAGTCGGCGAGCGCATGGGCCATGTCGCGCTTGCGGTAATAGACGAGACCGCGACTGCCATAGGCCATGGCGTAATTCGGGTTACGCTTGATCGCTGCATCGAAGTCGGCCAGGGCGCCGTCGAGGTCGCCCTTGTTGAAGCGGGACTCCCCGCGATTGTTGTAGGCCAGCGCCAGCGACGGATCGAGCTTGATGGCCTGGTCGTAATCGGCAATGGCGCGATCGTAGTCGCGCTTGAACGAATAGACCCGGCCGCGATTGATGTAGGGGCAGGCATAATCCGGCGCGAGCCTGATCGCTTCGTCGAGATCGGACAGCGCGGCATCGAGCTCGCGCTTCTCGGTGAGACCATGACCGCGGTTGCAATAGACGCCGGCGAGCCTGTGGCCGGTCTCGCTCTTGGTGTCGATCACAGTGGAGCAGGCCTTGACCCGCTGGTCGGGCGTGCTGGCCAGCCCGACGCATGCATCCCAGGCGGGACCGCCTTCGGCCGCCGCCGGCGCCGTCGCGATCAGCGCGGCAAGCAACGCCAAGTGACTGAGCAAGAGACTGAGCGGGACACGACTGAGCGGGACACGCATTTTGCGGATATCTCCCCTGCGGCAACCTCCCTTGGTCGCACCTTGGCAAGCACCGGTTCAGGCACCTACATCGGTGAGAGACAGCACGTCGGAAGGATCTTGCATGGCCGCATCGGTACGGGACAACAAGGACAGGAGCCGCTTCGAGCTCGATGTCGGCAACGACGTCGCCTTCGCCAATTACCGGCTGACCCCGACGGCGGTGATCATCACCCATACCGAGACGCCGCGCGCGCTGCGCGGCCGCGGCATCGGTTCCGAGCTGGTCAAGGGCGCGCTGGAGCTGATTCGGCGCGACGGCCGGAAGGTGATTGCCGGCTGCGGCTTCGTCGTCGATTATCTCGACCGGCATCCGGAGGATGCGGATCTGGTGGCCTGAAGCAAAAGGGCCCGCGCGATGGCGGGCCCTTCCGTCACGACCGGCGCTCGGTCAGTGCTTGATCTCCGGCGGCAGCTTGCCGCCATTGGCGGCGAGCTTGGACATCACCTGCTTGTGCAGCCAGACGTTCATGCTGGCGGAGTCGTTCATGTCGCCGCTGTAGCCGAGCTCCTTGGCGAGGTCCTTGCGCGCCGCCAGGCTGGAATCGATGTCCAGCGATTTCATCAGGTCGACGATCGAGGTGCGCCATTCGAGCTTCTCGCCCTTGTGCGCGGCCGCCGCCTTGTCGACGATCGCCGCGACGTCGACCGCGGCCATCGGTGTGGCAGCCGGCGCCGATGCTCCCGGCGCGGCTCCGGAGGGCGAAGCTGCGCCGCCGGCGGGCGCGGCGGAAGCTGGCTGGCTTCCGAAGATCGCGCTCATGATTTTCCCAAAAATGCTCATATCTGCTCCCCGAAATTGATCCGTTGGAAGGGCCGTGAGTGGCACTTATAGACCAAGTTACTGCGTGGCGCCCGCGAAGTTCTGCGAACCGATACGCAGCATCAGCTTATCTGCGGCGAAATGACGACCGAATGACGTCGCCAAAGTTGCGCTGCGGCATCGAATCTCACCCAAGCGTGAGGGACAGGACTCGGAAATAGGCGTACGCTTTGCGCTCAGCTCGCGATGCCGTCCGCAATTCGCGTCTGGTCGGACTCGCGAAACTCAAGAATGGCGGCCGCACGCGCCGTTTGCCGGCGCCGAATTCGGCCGCTTGGCAAGGGAGCTAGCGATCATGGCCACACTCTACCCGGGCAATGCCCCCACGATGGACCGGACCGCAGATGCGGCCGGACCCGTGATCCGAACCATTGAACTCTCCGATCTGCACGATGCGCTGCGGCGCGGCTGGGAGGATTTCAAGGCCGTTCCGAGCCACGCCATCATCCTCTGCGTGATCTACCCGGTGCTGGGCCTCGTGCTCGCCCGCGTGGTGATGGGCTATTCGGTGCTGCCGTTGTTGTTTCCGCTTGCCGCCGGCTTCGCCCTGATCGGCCCGTTCGCGGCGCTCGGTCTCTATGAGCTTTCCAGCCGGCGCGAACGCTATGAGGAAGCGACCGCCTGGGACGCGATGGAGGTGCTGCGCTCGCCCTCGTTCGGCGCGATGCTCGGCCTCGGCGTGCTGCTGCTCGCTTTGTTCGTGACCTGGGTTGCAACCGCGCAAGCGATCTATATCGCAGCGTTCGGCTATGAGGGCGTCACCGGCATCTCGGACTTCATGACGCGCGTGCTGACGACGCAACAAGGCTGGTGGCTGATCGTGGTCGGCTGCGGCACCGGCTTCCTGTTCGCGCTCGCCGCACTGTGCCTCAGCGTCGTGTCATTCCCCTTGATGCTCGATCGCCATGCCGGTGCGTTCGAGGCGATGAGCACCTCGCTGCGCGTCGTCGCGAGGAACCCGGTGCCGATGGCGGCTTGGGGCCTCATCGTCGCGGTGCTGCTCGCGCTCGGCACCATTCCGGCCTTCCTCGGCCTTGCCGTGGTGGTCCCCCTGCTCGGCCATGCCACCTGGCACCTCTACCGCAAGGTGATCGTCTCGGAGCCCGGTGCACGTCCGGTGCCGCCCCCACCGCATCGTCCGCGCAAGCCGGCTGCCGACTTTCCGGCCAACCTCTTCCCCTGGCGCAACAGGCCGGACGCCTGACGATATCGTGACATGCGATCCTGCCGAGCTTGAGCTTGAATTCGGCTCGCGCAGGATCGCGCCCTGTCCCACGCCTTGCTTTGGCCGCGGTTCCGACCGAGATTGCGCCGCCGGTCAGATCGCTTCACGGAATTCATTACCTCGAATGACCTCGACGATTTCTCGTCTCGCTCTCGCAGCCTTCGCCCTCTCCGCGTCAATCCTATCCGCCCAGCCGGCGTTCGCCGCGGTTGCCTGCGGCTCGGGTAATTTCGATGCCTGGCTTGCGGAGTTCAAAACCGAAGCTGCGGCCAAGGGCATCTCGCAACAGGCCATTGCCTCGGGTCTTGCCGGCGTGACGCCGGATCAGAACGTGCTCAACCGCGACCGCTCGCAAAAGGTCTTCGCCCAGAGCTTCGAGGAATTCTCCGGCCGCATGGTGCCGCCGCGATTGGAGCGCGGCTCCAACAGGATGAAGCAATACGGCTCCGTGCTGTCGCGCATCGAGCAGGCCTATGGCGTTCCCGGCGAAGTCCTGGTCGCGATCTGGGGCCTGGAGACCGACTTCGGCGTCAACACAGGCAAGTTCGCCACGATCCGATCGCTTGCAACGCTGGCCCATGACTGCCGCCGGTCCGAGCAGTTTCGCGCTGAGCTGATGGACGCGCTACGCATCGTCCAGCGCGGCGATCTGGCGCCGGCCGAGATGAAAGGCGCCTGGGCCGGCGAGCTCGGCCAGACTCAGTTCATGCCGTCGTCCTGGATGAAATACGCGGTCGATTTCGACGGCAACGGCAAGCGCGATCTGCTGCACAATGCGCCCGATGTGCTCGCCTCCACCGCCAATTACCTCGCCGGCTATGGCTGGCAGAAGGGCAAGGACTGGCAGCCGGGCAGTCCGAATTTCGAGGTGCTCAAGCAGTGGAACAAGAGCGAGGTCTATTCCAAGACCATCGCCTATTTCGCCACCCAGCTCGCCCGCGCTCCCTGACCTGTATCCGGCCGGGCGCGAATCATACGGCCTCTCCCCCCGCTTACTTGCCAACGCCTGCCGCGCTGACCGGCGCGAGCACTCGAATCAGTCTCATAAAATGAATATATATTCATTATACCTATGCGAATCACGCAGAAGAGACTTGGGTCAGTAAGCTAGGCGATCGGCTGGCCGAGGCCTCTCCCGCAACTTATTTCCACAATGATCCAGATCACGGATGCGCTTTTAACTCCGTGATTTCACGGGGTTTTATTCATGCATATCGATGCCTGCGCGCAAGCTTTGTGCAGGAGCGCCGTCCGGTTAATCGTCCGTTACCTCCGCTATGCATCCATCGCTTAGCTGCATCGCAACATCGGAACTTTCGCACTGCACCACTCTCCTCTATATTCATTTCAACGATGAGGCCCGGGCAAGGGCTGAATCGAACTACAGGAGACTACCAATGCTGCTCTCGCTCATCCGCATGATCCAGGCCTTCCGGGACTATCAGCGCAATGTTGCCGAGCTGTCCCAGCTCAGCGATCGCGAATTGGCCGATATCGGCCTCGATCGCTCGGACATCCCGCGCGTTGCCGCCGGTCAGTATCAGGGCTGAAATCGTTCAGCCCAACCGGACGAACGATAGCGCCCGCCTCGTGCGGGCGTTGTCGTGTCTGGAGGTAGAAAACTCGATCTCGGCGATTCCACTGGCCACCGAAAAGCGCTACCTGTCCGCCCCATGACAGGACCCCTATCCAACCCCGTGCACGTGATCGGCGCCGGCCTCGCCGGCTCTGAAGCCGCTTGGCAGGTGGCGAAGGCGGGCGTGCCCGTGGTGCTGCACGAGATGCGGCCGACCCGCATGACCGAGGCGCACCGCACCGACGGGCTCGCCGAGCTCGTCTGCTCCAATTCGTTCCGCTCGGACGATGCCGCCAACAATGCCGTCGGCCTGCTGCACGCAGAGATGCGCCGGCTCGGCTCGCTGATCATGCGCGCGGCCGACGCCAACCAGGTGCCCGCCGGCGGCGCGCTCGCGGTCGACCGCGACGGCTTCTCGGCTGCCGTCACCAAGGCTCTCGACGACCACCCCCTGATCGAGATCGCCCGCGGCGAGGTTTCCGGCCTGCCGCCGGCCGATTGGAGCAACGTCATCGTTGCCACCGGTCCACTCACCTCCGCTCCGTTGGCCGAGGCCATCCGCGCGCTGACCGACGAGAACGCGCTCGCCTTCTTCGACGCGATCGCGCCGATCGTGCACCGCGAGTCCATCGACATGTCGGTGGCCTGGTTCCAGTCGCGCTACGACAAGGTCGGTCCCGGCGGCAACGGCGCCGACTACATCAACTGCCCGATGACCAAGGAGCAGTATGACGGCTTCGTCGCTGCGCTGATCGCCGGCGAGAAGACCGAGTTCAAGGAGTGGGAGACCAACACGCCCTATTTCGACGGCTGCCTGCCGATCGAGGTGATGGCGGAGCGCGGCCCCGAGACGTTGCGGCATGGCCCGATGAAGCCGGTCGGTCTCACCAACCCGCACGATCCCGCCACTAAGGCCTACGCGATCGTGCAGCTGCGCCAGGACAACAAGCTCGGCACGCTCTACAATATCGTCGGCTTCCAGACGAAGCTCAAATACGGCGAGCAGCAGCGCATCTTCCGCACCATTCCGGGGCTGGAGAACGCCGAGTTCGCCCGCCTCGGCGGCCTGCATCGCAACACCTTCCTTAACTCGCCCAAACTGCTCGACGGTCAATTGCGCCTGCGTGCGCAGCCGCGCTTGCGCTTTGCCGGCCAGATGACGGGCTGCGAGGGCTATGTGGAATCGGCCAGCGTCGGCCTGATCGCCGGTCTCTATGCGGCTGCGGACGCGCGCGGCGAGCCGCTCGTCGCCCCGCCTGGCACGACCGCGCTCGGCGCGCTGCTCGGCCACATCACCGGCGGCCATATCGAAACCATCGAGCCGGGCACGCGCTCGTTCCAGCCGATGAACGTCAATTTCGGCCTGTTCCCGCCGCTCGCGACCGTGCCGACCAGGAAGGCCGACGGCACGCGGCTGCGCGGCAACGAGAAGACGGTGGCCAAGAAGCAGGCGCTGAGTGCGCGGGCGCTCGCCGATCTCGATCGCTGGATCGCCGATCATCTGCGCATCGCCGCCGCCGCGTGAGTTGTCGATGAGCCTCCCCAAAGACGACGCCGCAGCGCTTTCGGCACGCTGGACCGAGGGCGTGCTGCTCAAGCGCGACGTGTTCTCGACCGTCGAGCGCGGCCGCTTCCGCGGCGAGAGCGGCGAGGTCGATGCCGTGCTGCGCCGGCTCGACGAAGTGCCGTGGTGGTCGTTCCTGCTGGCGCGGCATCTGTTCGCCCGCGAGAAGCATGCTCTGGCGCGCGCCAAGGGCCTCGATGTCGGCCCCGAGCTGCTCTGGGCCGGACAGCGCGCCCTGGTGCGTGGCTTCGTCGACGGCGCCGCATTGCACCTGGCAAAGCCCCATGGCGACCTCGCCTATTTCCGTTCGGCCAAGGCGGCGCTGCGCCGGCTGCGCCGTGCCGGGATCTGCCACAACGATCTCGCCAAGGAGCAGAACTGGCTGGTCGGCCGCGACGGACGTGCCTATGTGACCGACTTCCAGCTCGCGGCCTGCTTTGCGCGCCGCGGCCGGCTCTACCGCATCCTCGCCTATGAAGACCTTCGGCATCTGCTCAAGCACAAGCGCACCTATGCTCCGCAGGCGCTGACACCGCGCGAGCGCAAGATCCTCGCCAAGAAGTCGTTCGCGGCGAGCCTGTGGCTCGCCACCGGCAAGAAGGTCTACCGCGCCATCACGCGCGGCCTGTTCAACTTCACCGACCGCGAAGGCGGCGGCCGCCGGCTGGTCAATGATGCGCCGGTGCTGACTGCGTTGATCCGCAAGAATCCGGCCGTGCGCGATACCGCTATCGTCGCCTTCGCCGACCGCCGCTCCGGCGTCGGGCTCTATGCCTTCGTCGAAGCCGATCAGACCGCCCTCGAGGGCCAGCTGCGGAGCGAGCTCGCCGCCGCCAAGGGCCCGAAGCCGCCGGAACACATCCAGGTCGTGCACGCGTTGCCGCGCGACACCAGCGGCAAGCCGCGCACCGAGATCCTGCAGCTGGTTGCCATGAACCAGCTCGACCTGATCGAGCCGATGATGAAGAACGACCAGGACCGCGCCTTCCTCAAGGACATCCTGGAACAACGGAAAAACCTGCGCGACCGCTTCAACTTCGAGGCGGACCTGCCAACGAGCTGACCGGGCTCCCCGCGCCTTGAAGCGTCCACATTGGCGATAGAGAAGCGGCTCGGATCATTCGGGGCGTGGCGGGATCATGGGCATTGAGGGGACGGTGATGCGTCGTGTCGTTGGCGGCCTGATCGCGGGCTTCCTGCTGCTCATGGCCGCGCCCGCAATGGCGGACTCGCCCGCCGAGCTGATCTCGAACTTCCGCCTCAAGCACGGAGAAGTCCGTGTCGTCCGCGATGCCATGCTCGACCGCATCGCCATGGACCAGGCCCGCGCGATGGCCGCCAAGGACAATCTCAGCCACGACGCCCTCGGACCGTTCAACCGCCGCGTCGCGCCGGCCGGCGCGGGCCGCGCCGCCGAGAACATCGCCTACGGCTACGACAATTTCGAGAAGACGCTGGGACAGTGGATCGACTCGTCCGGGCATCGCAAAAATCTGTTGCTGCACAACGCCTCCCGCGTCGGCATCGCCAGCGCCAAGAACGCCAGCGGCAAGCGCACCTACTGGGCCATGGTGATCGCGGGCGACTACGAGAAGGGCAAGGGCAAGAAGAAGGACAAGGAGCCGGTCGTCGCCGTGAAGCGCGAGGCTGCGCCTGCCAGCAAGCCCAAATCCGAGTCCAAGCCCAAATCCAGCAGCTGCCACATCAAGCTGCTCAGCCTCTGCATCTGAGGTGGCCATCTTGCTCGCGGCCGGCCACGCGCCTAATTCGTATACGAGAGCGCAAGCAGCGGAGAGCATGAGTGATCGACATCGACCGAATTCGTGCCGACACGCACGCCACCTCGCGCCTCACCTATCTCCACAACGCCGGTGCGGCCCTGATGCCGGCGCCAGTTGTCGCGGCGTTGAAGGGGCACATTGATCTCGAGAGCGAGATCGGTGGCTATGCGGCCGCCGACCGCGAGGCGCAACGGCTTGATTCAGTCTACGGCTCGGTGGCGCGTCCGCTCAATGCCGCACCCGACGAGATCGCCCTGGTGGAGAACGCCACTGTCGCCTGGCAGATGGCGTTCTATTCGCTGCCGTTTCGCAAAGGTGACCGGATCCTGACAGCCGAAGCGGAATACGCGGCCAATTACGTGGCGTTCCTTCAGGTCGCCAAACGCACCGGCGCTGTCATCGATGTCGTGCCGAGCGACGCCACGGGCGAGCTCGATGTCGGCGCGCTCGAACGCATGATCGACGAGCGGGTGAAGCTGATCGCCGTGACCTGGGTTCCGACCAATGGCGGGCTGGTCAATCCGGCCGCAGCGATCGGCAAGATCGCGCGGGCGCACGGCATCCCCTATCTGCTCGACGCCTGCCAGGCGGTCGGCCAAATGGAGGTGGATGTCGAAGCGATCGGCTGCGACATGCTGTCGGCCACGGGGCGTAAATTCCTGCGCGGCCCGCGCGGCACGGGATTCCTCTACGTTCGCCGTGCCCTGCTGAAACAGCTCGAGCCGCCGATGATCGACCATTTTGCGGCGCCCTGGGTCGCGCGCGGCGCCTATCAATTGCGCGACGACGCCCGGCGTTTCGAGAACTGGGAGAACAATTACGCGGCCCGGCTCGGCCTGGGCACGGCTGTCGACTACGCCCTCGCGATCGGCATCGGCCCGATCGAGCAGCGCTGCCGCCTGCTGGCCACCAGACTTCGCAGCGGCCTCGCCGGCATCCGCGGCGTCACCATTCGCGACCTCGGACGCACGCCGGGCGCGATCGTCAGCTTCACGATGGACGGCCACGAGGCGGAGGATATCGTCCGCAGCGCCGCCGCGGCCGGCATCACGATCGGGGCCTCGGATCCTGCAAGCACCCGCATCGATGCCGAAATGCGTTCGCTGCCGAACGTCGTGCGGGCCTCCCCGCACTACTACAACGCGGAATCCGAGGTCGACCGCTTGATCGAACACCTCGCGGGATTGGCGCGGCGATAGGTCAGCTGCAACGCGCACTCAAGCCGGATGCGCTGAGCCTCGCCATCACCTCGTCGAGATGCGCCGCGTCGCGGGTCTCGATGACGAGCTGCAACAGCGTCGCCTTGGCCGGCAGCTCGGAGAAGGTGCGCTGGTGCGAGACTTCGATGATGTTGGCGCCGGCTTCGGCGAGCAGCGCGGCCACCGCGGCCAATTGTCCGGGTCGGTCAGGGATATCGAGCGACAGCTGGGTCAGCCGTCCTTCGCGCGCGAGCTCGCGCGTGAGCACGGATGCGATCAGCCGCGTATCGATATTGCCGCCGCTCAGGACGAGACCGACCTTCTGGCCGGCGAAGCGGGGCGGATCGGACATCAGGGCGGCAAGGCCGGCGGCGCCGGCGCCCTCGACGACCGTCTTCTCGATCGAGATCAGGGTCGCTACCGCGCGCTCGAGCTCGGCTTCGTTCACCAGCGCAATGTCGTCGACGAGGCGGCGGACGATTTCGGTGGTGATCTTGCCCGGCGATTTCACCGCGATGCCTTCGGCCAGCGTATCGCCGCGCGCCGGCAGATTGCCGCCGTGAATGGCGTTGTACATCGAAGGATAGAGCCAGGCCTCGACGCCCAGAATTCGCAATGACGGCTTGATCGACCTCGCGGCGATGGCGATGCCGCTGATCAGGCCGCCGCCGCCGATCGGCACGACCAGCGTATCGAGCCCGGGGACCGCTCGCATCATCTCCAGCCCGACAGTGCCCTGCCCCGCGATCACGAGCGGATCGTCGTAGGGGTGGACGAAGATCATGCCGCGGGCTTCGCCGTGCTGACGCGCGAACGCGGCCGCCTCCTCCAGCGTCGCGCCGGTGACGACAACTTCCGCGCCGTGGTGCCTGGTGTTCTCGACCTTCACCATCGGCGTGCCGATGGGCATGACGATGGTGGCGGGAATGCCGAGCCGCCTGGCGTGATAGGCGACGCCCTGGGCGTGGTTGCCGGCGGACATCGCGATGACGCCGCGCGCACGCTCTTCCGGCGTCAGCGCGGTGAGACGATTGAGCGCGCCGCGCTCCTTGAACGACGAGGTGAACTGGAGGTTCTCGAACTTGAGCCAGATCTCGCAACCGCAGATGTTGCTCAGCGTGCGGCTGTAGCTGCAGGGCGTCTCGACGACGGCGCCGCGAATGATGTCAGCGGCGGCATGAACGTCACGAGGTGCGACCGGAAAGCCGCCGAGATCGGACGATGTGATTTGGGACAACTCAGCCATGGGACAGCATAGAGCATTGGGCGGTTCGAGGCGATAAGCCAGCCGCTATTTGGTAAATTCCCGGGAACGTGAAGCCCGCCACAGCGTCCACAGCGTGCGCAGCCGCGACGTCGGCTGCAGTGCGAACGGATTGCGGCCGGGCTGCGACAGGCGCTTGAGATCCGTCCTGACCTGGCTCAGCGGCAGAAACGCCGGGCGCGCCGCTTTCGGCACGTCCGCCAGCAGCGACAAGGCCGTGGTCAAATGCTGCTGCGCCTCGCCGGCGAGTTGCTCCAGCACAGCCCGCAGGTTCGGCGTCTCCTTGCCAGCAAAGACGTCTTCCATCCGGCAGCCATGGCTCTCCAGCACCTGCTGCGGCAGGAACAGCTGCCGGTGCGAGGCATCGCGCGGCAGGTTCACGATGACCTGCGCGATGCCCTGCGCCAGCCCGGCATGCCGGGCGAGATGTTCGACCGCCTCGGACGGCGGCGCCAGAATCCGCGCCGCCAGACCAAACAACGCCGAACAGGTCGCGGCCAGATAGCCCTCCAGCGCCGCCATGGTCGGCATCGGATCGTTGTAGAGGTCGAACTGGTGCTCCTCGACCAGCAGCGACAGCGGCTCGACTGGCAGATTAAAATCACGGATCGCACGCAGCAATTCGGCAGCAACCGGATTGCCCTCGGCGCTGCCGTGGACGAGGCCTGAGAACAGGTCGGTCCACCATTGAAAGCGAATCTCGCCGGGCAAGGGCTGGCTGACCTGGTCGCGGACGCGGACGATCTCGACGTTGAAGGCGTAGAGCGCAAGCAGCGCGCGGCGCTCGGGGGCGGGCACGAACAGCGTCGCGGCATAGCGCGGAAAGTCGTGGCGGCGCACGAGATCGGCGCAGAAGGCGACGGAATCGGGCGGCGGCGCGCCGCTGCTCATGGCACCGCGATCAGCGCAGCCGCGACCCGCCGCCGCTCGCCGATCATGATGTTGTAGGTGCGCACGGCGGGGCCGGTCTGCATCGTGTCCAGCACCACCCGCACCGCCTTCAAGGCCTGGCGCAACTCCGGGGGCGGCAGCCAGAGCCCGGTTCCGGTGCCGATCAGGAGCGTGTCGATGCCGCCCGCGGCTGCGAACACCCGGTCCAGCGAATAGCGGTCGATCTTCTGGGGATCCGTCACGTCCCAGGCCCAGATCGCCTCGGGCAGGCACAGTAGCGAGCCCCGATGCGACATCCCGGCGAAGGCGAAGCCGCCCTTGCCATAGGCATCGATCGGCGCCGAGCGCGGGAAATGCGGTGCGTTGGGATCGCCGGCCATGTGCTTCGTCCGAATGAGCCTATTGCCCTCGCAAACGCCTGCGAGGGCATGCGGTTCGGATCACGCCTTGCTTTTCTTCGCCGGCGGAGCCTCGTCTTTCGCATCCTCGCGATGCTCGCCGACGCCGAGATAGATCAGGATCGGGGCCGCAATGAAGATCGAGGTATAGGTACCGACCAGCACCACGCCGAACATCATCACCGCGGTGAAGCTGTGAATGGCATGGCCGCCGAACAGCAGCAAAGCCAGCAGCGCCAGCGTCACCGTGAAGTGGGTGATGATCGAGCGGGACAGCGTCGAGTTGATCGACTCGTTGAGCAGCTGCGGCATCGGCATCTTCTTGTAGCGACGCAGCATTTCGCGGATGCGGTCGTAGATGACGACGGTGTCGTTGAGCGAATAGCCGAGGATGGTCAGAAGCGCGGCGATGCTGGTGAGGTCGAAATCGACCTGGCTGATCGACATGAAGCCGATCGTCAGCACGATGTCGTGCACGTTGGCGATCATGGCGCCGAGCGCGAACTGCCACTCGAACCGGAACCAGAGATAGATCAGGATCGAGACGATCGCGAGCATCAGGCCAAGCATGCCGTAGGCCAGGAGCTCGCCGGCGACACGCGGACCGAGCACCTCGACGCGGCGATATTCGATGGAATCACCGAGCGCGGTGCGGACCTTCTGCACGGCATCCTGCTGCGCCTTGTCGCCGCCGGGCTGTTCGGCAACGCGGATCAACACGTTCTCGGGGCCCCCGAACTGCTGCAGCTGGATCTCGCCGAGGCGCAAGCCATCCAGCGTCGTGCGCATCGCCGCGATATCGGCGGCGCCGGACTTGGCCCGCACCTCCAGCAGCGTGCCGCCCTTGAAGTCGATGCCGAGGTTCAGCCCATGGGTGAAGAACAGCGTGATGGCGACGATCGAGAGCGCCGCCGAGATCGGGAAGCTGATGCGGCGGAAGCGCGTGAAATCGAAATGCGTGTCGTCGGGGACGATGCGCAGCGACGGCAGCACGCCGAGCGCGGCGACCACGGTGAGGACGGCAATCAGAATGCCAAGCCCGATGAGAACGTAGTATGTCACGGTCTTAGCTCCTAGATCGGCACGCTCTGCGGCCGCTTCCACCGCACCCACCAGGCGACGATCAGCCGGGTCAGGGTGAAGGCGGTGAACACCGTGGTGATGATGCCGATGCCGAGTGTCACGGCGAATCCGCGCACCGGGCCGGTGCCGATGTAGAACAGCACCGCGGCGGCAATGAAGGTGGTGATGTTGGAATCGAGGATGGTCGCGAGCGCCCGCTTGAAGCCGGCATCGATCGCCGAGATCGCGTTGCGGCCGCCACGCAGCTCCTCACGGATACGCTCGTAGATCAGCACGTTGGAGTCGACCGCGATGCCGACGGTGAGCACGATGCCGGCGATGCCGGGCAGCGTCAGCGTGGCGTTGAGCAGCGACAGCAGGCCGAAGATCATGGCGACGTTGATGGCCACCGCGATGTTGGCGAACACCCCGAACAGCCGGTAGGTCAGCAGCATGAAGATGACGACGAGGATCGAGCCGACGTAAGCCGCCAGCTCGCCCTTCTCGATCGAATCCTGGCCGAGGCCCGGACCGACGGTGCGCTCCTCGACCACCGTGAGCGGCGCCGGCAGCGCGCCGGCGCGCATCAGGATCGCGAGATCGTTGGCGGACTGGACCGTGAAGCTGCCGGAGATCTGGCCCTGACCGCCGGTGATCGGCTCGTTGATCCGGGGCGCGGAGATCACCTTGTTGTCGAGCACGATCGCGAAAGGCAGCCCGACATTCTCTTGCGTGGCCTGCCCGAACTTGCGCGCGCCCGAAGTATTGAACTTGAAGCTGACGACCGGCTCGCTGGTACGCTGGTCGAAGGTCGCCTGGGCATCGATCAAATCGCCGCCGGCGACCAGGACCTGCTTCTTGACCACATAGGGCGTCGGCGGCGGCGACGCGCTCATCAGCAGCTCGGAATCCGGCGGCAACCTGCCCTGCTGCGCCTGGTCCGGCGACACGGTGGTGTCGACCATGCGGAATTCCATCTTGGCGGTCTCGCCGAGCAGCTTCTTCAGGCGGGTCGGATCCTGCAGGCCGGGGACCTGCACCAGGATACGGTCATTGCCCTGGCGCTGAATCACGGGCTCGACGGTACCGAGCTCGTTGACGCGGCGTTCGACGATCTGGATCGACTGCTCGATGGTCTTGCGCAGACGATCGAGCATGGCGGCCTGCGGGACGCTGAGGCGGATCACCCCGCCGCCGGCATCGCTCACCTCGAGGTCGCGCTGACCGCTCGATCCCATCAGGCCGCCCAGCGGCTGAGATAATTCGCGCAGCTTGGCGAGCGCCGCCTGCACGTCGGATTCCTTGGTGATGCGAACTTCGGCCGCGTCGTTGCGCACGGTGACGCCGCCGGTGAATCCGATCTTGGCATCGCGCAGCGTCCGGCGGACGTCGTCGCGGACCTGGTCCAGCCGTTCCTTCTTCACGTAATTGGAGTCGACCTCGAGCAGCAGGTAGGAGCCGCCCTGGAGGTCGAGGCCGAGCACGAGCCGGCGCTGCGCCCAGGCCGGCCAGGTCTTGACCTGGGCCTCGGGGAAGAAGTTCGGGACCGCGCAGAGGCACACGATCAGCGCCGTCAGGATGATCCCGAGCGCCCTCCACCGCGTGAAATACAACATCGACTGGACCTGTCAGATCAGGAGACTTG
Source organism: Bradyrhizobium sp. WBOS08 (assembly GCF_024585125.1). NCBI lineage: Bacteria > Pseudomonadati > Pseudomonadota > Alphaproteobacteria > Hyphomicrobiales > Nitrobacteraceae > Bradyrhizobium > Bradyrhizobium sp. WBOS08. Next base: position 6,224,260 of record NZ_CP028988.1, read on the forward strand.
AGATGCTCGCGAACGCGTTCACTTCGACGCGGCGTCGTCCTTGGCACTATCCTTGACGGCGTCCTTCGCGCTGTCCTTGGATTCCTTCGCCGGCTCGCCCTTGGCGCGCACGCCGGATATCATCTGGCGCATCTGCCGCACCCGCACGCCGTCGGAAATCTCGAACTCGATCTGGTCGTCGTCGACGACCTTGGTGACCTTGCCGACGAGGCCGCCCGAGGTCACGACGGTGTCGCCGCGGCGGATGTTCTTAACGAGGTCGGCGTGCTCGCGGACCTTCTTCTGCTGCGGACGCAGAATCAGGAAGTACATGATCACGAAGATCAGGGCGAACGGCAGCAGCGACATCAACATGCTGTTGGTGTCACCGGCGCCCGCGGCCTGGGCATACGCAGGGGTAATCAGCATTCGGACGATCCTCGTGAGAAACGGGGGAAAACCGGTCAGGCCTTCAAAGGCAACCGGTTCGGTCAAATTCGCGCGGACTATAGCGGCCATTGCCCCAATTGCAACGCTGCCAGACCGCCCTTTTAGCCACCTTGCGGCGGCCCTTCAGGCCCGATAAGGCTGCGTTCTCAGGAACTTCGGACATGCCCAAAAACCCCAGCAAAAGCCCGGCCGGCAAAGGCCCCCGCACCCCTGCCGGAAAGCCGGCCCGCGTCGCGGCAAATCGCCCCAAGGGCAGTCCCAAGAGGACCGTCAAAGCCCCTCGCGAGGCAGCCCCCAACCTGTCCCAGGAGCGCATCGTCCGCGCGCTGGAGACCATTGCGGCGCACCTCTGCGCCCAGGCCAAGCCGGCCGTCTCCGCCGAGTCGTTCGACCGGGCCGATGCCTATGTCTGGCACCCCGACGGCCGCCTCGCGCCCGTGCCGCGGGTCAGCCGCGTCGAGCTGTTCCTGCTCAAGGGCATCGACCGGATGCGCGACATCCTGATGGAGAACACCGAGCGGTTCGCGGGGGGCCTGCCCGCCAACAACGCCCTGCTCTGGGGCGCACGCGGCATGGGCAAATCGTCGCTGGTGAAGGCCGCGCATGCCAGCATCAATGCGGACCGCAAGCTGGCTGAGCGGCTGAAGCTGATCGAGATCCACCGCGAGGACATCGAAACGCTGCCGATGTTGATGGAGAAGCTCCGCGACGCCAGCTTCCGCTTCATCGTGTTCATCGACGACCTCTCCTTCGACGGCAATGACGCGTCCTACAAATCGCTCAAGGCCGTGCTCGAAGGCGGCATCGAGGGCCGGCCCGAGAACGTCGTCCTCTACGCCACCTCCAACCGCCGTCATCTGCTGGCGCGCGACATGATCGAAAACGAGCGTTCGACCGCGATCAATCCCGGCGAAGCCGTCGAGGAGAAGGTGTCGCTGTCCGATCGCTTCGGCCTCTGGCTCGGCTTCCACCGTTGCAGCCAGGATGAATACCTCGCCATGGTGCGCGGCTATTGCAGCCATTTCGGCGTCAAGGTCGACGACGAGGCGCTGGAGCGCGAGGCGCTGGAATGGTCGACCACCCGCGGCTCACGCTCGGGCCGCGTCGCCTGGCAATTCGTGCAGGAGTTGGCGGGCCGGCTCGGCGTGAAGCTGACGGCGAAGTAGCAGAAGCCGTCGCCGTGCCTGGCTCTGTCATTCCCCGCGCAGGCCGGGAATCCAGTACGCCGCGGCTTATCGGCTCAACAATGACTGTCTCTGAAATACCGGATCGCCCGGTCCAAGCCGGGCGATGACAGTGCGCTTGTTGTGATTGCGTGCCCTACTCTGCGTAGGCCTCACGCCCCGTTCAGGAATTGAAGCGGGTCAACCGGGCTCGATCCCTTGCGGATCTCAAAGTGGAGCTGCGGCGACGCCACCTCCCCGGATTGACCCGACTTGGCAATGACCTGACCGCGCTTGATGGTGTCGCCGCGCTTCACCAACAGCTCACTCGCATGGGCATATGCGGTGACGTAGCCATTGGAGTGCCGAACCAGGACCAGATTGCCGTAACCTTTCAGCTCGTTGCCGGAATAAGCGACGACGCCGTCTTCCGCCGCCTTGACCGGCGTCCCCTCGGGCACCGCGACATTGATGCCGTCGTTGGACTTGCCGTTGGTCTTGGCGCCGTAGCTCGTGACCACCTTGCCGCGCACCGGCCAGCGGAAGGTCGGCAGCGCGCTGGTGGTCTCCGCAGCCTTCGCCGGGGTCTCGGCGGGCTTCTCTTCGACATTGGTGGTGGCCTGGGCGAGGCGCGCGCTCTGCACGGGCGCGCCGGCCGCGGCCATCTTGGTGGCGGGCGCGGAAGCGGCTGCAACGGGCTGCAGCGTCCCCGCAACCGGACCCGCCGTGACAGGAGCTGCGGCAACCGGCGCCGCGAGGGCGGCGGTCTTTGCGCCGGGCACGGTCAGCTTGGTGCCGAGCTTCAGCTTGGCCGACGGATCAAGACCGTTGGCACGGGCAAGCTCAGCCGACGAGATATGGTTCTTGCGGGCAATGCTGGCGAGCGTGTCGCCGCGATTGACGAAGTGCGTGCTCGGCGGCGCCGCCATGACGGCAACCGGCTTCGCGGCGGGAGCTGCCGCGACCGGAGTTGACGCAGGCGCCGGCGCAGCGGCCGTCGCCGGATGCGGAATGATCAGCTGCTGGCCGGGCGACAGCGCGCGCGGGCCCTTGTAGCCGTTGGCGGCCAGGATCGCCTGCGGCGTGACGCGATAGCGCTTGGCGAGCACCTCGAGCGTATCGCTGGTGCCGACGATGATCTTGGTCCCGCCGGCCGGCTGGGCAGCTGCGACCGAGCGCGGCGGCACGGTGGCCGTGGTCTCCAGATGCGGCTGCGCCGGCGGCGCGTAGGAGCTGACGCCACGCCCGCCTCCGGACACCCCGCCACCTGCCGCCACGGGATAGGATTGCGGGGCGGAGACCGCCGGCGGCGGCAAGGGCTGCGACTGATAGGCGCCGGCCTGGGTCTGCGGCCGCGCATATTGCGGCAGCTCGCGCTGCGGCGGCGGGGCCTGCTGCACCGTACCGGTCGCTTCGGAGGAGAAGGGATTGGAGAAATTCGACTGGGACAGTCGCGACGACATGTCGGCGCTGCACCCTGCGAAGCTGAAGGAAATCAGCGCCAGCACCGCGACCTGCGGTACGCGGCGCGAGTAAAGCAACTCGGCGACAGCGGACATGGTTACTCACTCGTACGCAACAGAACTGGTGTTTTAAGTAAACACGCGCCGAGTAAATAACGGCTTAACCCTCCCAATAAGATGTTGGCGGCACAGCCGATCCGGAAATCTACAGCTCCCGCGCCACCCCGGGCAGTGCCGGCACGAAACGGACCTCGACGAGTTCCTTGCGCTCGATCCCCGTCTCGGTCCGGGTCAGGCGGGTCAGGGTCTGCACGCCCTGATGCGGGCCGACCGGCGCGATCAGGATGCCGCCGACCTCGAGCCGCTCGACCAGATTCTCCGGAATCTGCTCCATCGCGGCGGTGACGATGATGCGATCGAACGGGCCGATATTGGGCGGCAGGTTGAGGCCGTCGCCAAGCATCACCTCGACATTGTGACAGCCGAGCTTTTCGAGCCGGGCGCGCGCCGCGTCCGCAAGCCTGCGATAGCGCTCGACCGTCAGGACCTGGCCGGCGAGCCGCGACAGCACCGCGGCCTGATAGCCGGAACCGGTGCCGATCTCGAGCACCCGGTGCTGCTTCTGCAGCTGCAGCTGCTCGGTCATGTAGGCCACGACGAAAGGCTGGCTGATGGTCTGGCCGCAGGCGATCGGCAGCGCGCTGTCCCGGTAGGCGCCGTCGCGATCGGCCTCGTCGACAAATTGCTCGCGCGGCACCTCCTCCATGGTTCGCAGCACCGCCTGATCGCTGATGCCCCGACGCCTCAGCGTGAGCTGAAACATCATCTTTTCCGGCGGGTGCTGATGGGGGGTCATTGCCTGCTTGTACTGTCTTGGCCGGCCCGGCGGGCTCAAGCCCGGGCAGGAGAATCCATGTTCCTGCTCAGGAACTCATGATAGCCTTCCTAGTGAGCATTTAACCACAGATTGGATTGCCGCGGACGAGCTGCGATGACCATTTTCAGGTATCCGTTGGTCGAAACGCGCATTGCGTCAATTCGCGTTATCTGCGAACGTTTTTGGCAATGGGCAAGGACTCAACCATGACCGCGACAGGGCTTTCCGGCCGCTCTGTATTCCTCGTCGAGGACGAGGTGATGATCAGGATGATGGTAGCGGATATGCTCGAGGAGCTCGGCTACAAGGTCGCAGCCGAGGCGGGCGACATCACCGAGGCCATGCGGCTCGCCCAGGCGACCGAGTTCGACATCGCCATTCTCGACGTCAACGTCAACGGCAAGGTCATCTCGCCGGTCGCCGACGTGATCCAGGCCAAGGGCTGCCCGTTCATCTTCGCCACCGGCTACGGCTCCTCCGGCCTGCCCGAGCAGTACCGCGACCGGCCGGCGCTCCAGAAGCCGTTTCAGCTCGACGCGCTCGGCAAGACCATCGAAGCCGCGCTCCGCGGCGAATAGGCGCTATTTCAGCATCGTGCTGAGCTCTTCCGAAAACGCCTCATTGGTGCGATCGAGCCGGAGCGGCGTGACCGAGACGTAGCGCTCGCGCAGCGCCGCCAGATCGGTGCCGTCTGCCGGCGTGTCCATCATCGCGGCGCGCTCGAAGCCAATCCAGAAATAGGGATTGCCGCGGCCGTCCTTGCGCTCGTCGACCCGCAGGAAACCGAGATTGCGCTTGCCCTGGCGGGTGACGCGGATGCCGAGCACATCCTCCGGCGCGCAGGACGGGAAGTTGACGTTGATGACGGTGTCCTTCGGCACGCCGGCGGCGATCACCTTGCGTACGATGTCGGGCCCGAACTTGCGCGCGGTGTCCCACGGCGGGCGCTCGCGGGTCTCGAGGCTGAACTCCTGCGACAGCGCGAACGAGGGTAGGCCCAGGATGGTCCCCTCCAGCGCGCCGGCGATGGTGCCGGAATAGACCACGTCCTCGGCAACGTTGCGGCCCTTGTTGACCCCGGACAGCACGACGTCGGGCAGCTGGGGCCCGAGGATATGGCGCGCGCCCATGATGACGCAGTCGGTCGGCGTGCCGCGCACGGCGAAATGCCGAGGTCCGACCTCGCGCAGGCGCAACGGATCGTTCAACGACAGCGAATGCGACACGCCGGACTGGTCGAGCTCGGGCGCCACCACCCAGACGTCGTCGGACAGCGCGCGCGCGATCTCCTCGACGATCTTGAGGCCGGGGGCATGGATGCCGTCGTCATTGGTGCAGAGAATGCGCATGCGAAAGGTTCGATTCCGAAAAGGGGGTTCGAGCCGTCTTATCCGGCTGGGGGCGATCAGGCAAACCGGGCGATTGCGGTCCGGCGGCAGGTTCCCGGCCGGGGCCTGTCAGCGGCGGATGCGCCATTGCGGCAGGAAGCGCGCCAGCCGGCCTTCCGCCCGCAGCTGCATCGCCGGTACGGCCGGGCTCACGACGGGGGTCTCGATCACGCCGAGCGCCTTCAGCTGCGCGACCAGCGGGTCCGACGCCGGCGCCTGCGGAAAGCGCTCGCGCGCCACCGTCAGCGCCTTGTCGAAATCGGCAGCATTCACGCCGGGCTTGGCCCGCCGGCTCTGCACGAGATCGTCGTCCCAGAGCCGCGCGATCTCGATGTCGAGCACCCCGCGCAGGCGCTGATCGACGGCCTGGATGCCGGCCCCCGTCACCGCCCATTGTCGGCCGACCCAGAAGATGTCGCGGTGCAAGGCCATGAAGCGGAGGGTTCGCGTTGTCGAGGGGCCGGCAGGATAACCGGCCCTCCGCTCCGCGCAACCTACTCGCGCGCGATTAGTTTCAGTCCGCCCATGTAAGGCTGCAGCACGTCGGGGACCGCAATCGAGCCGTCCTCCTGCTGATAGGTCTCCATCACGGCGATCAGCGCGCGGCCGACCGCGGTGCCGGATCCGTTCAGCGTGTGCACGAAACGCGGCTTGCCGTCGGGCCCGCGCGAGCGCGCATCCATCCGCCGCGCCTGGAAGTCGCCGCAGACCGAGCAGCTGGAGATTTCGCGGAACATGCCGCCCTCGCCCTGCCCGGGCATCCAGACCTCGATGTCATAGGTTTTTTGCGCCGAGAAGCCCATGTCCCCTGCGCACAGCGTCATCACGCGATAATGCAGGTCGAGCTTCTGCAGCACCTGCTCGGCGCAGGAGAGCATCCGCTCCAGCTCGTCCTTGCTCACTTCCGGCGTCGTGATCGAGACCAGCTCGACCTTGGTGAACTGGTGCTGGCGGATCATGCCGCGGGTGTCGCGCCCGGCAGCCCCCGCCTCCGCGCGGAAGCAAGGCGTCAGCGCGGTGAGCCGCATCGGCAATTGCTTCTCGTCGAGGATGGATTCGCGCGCGAGGTTGGTGAGCGAGACTTCGGCGGTCGGAATGAGGCCGAGGCGCTCGGTCCTCAGCCGCTCCTGATCGGGCGCAACGAGAAGCTCGCCCTTGACCGCCCAGAACTGATCGTCCTCGAATTTCGGCAATTGTCCGGTGCCGAACATCACTTCGTTGCGCACCAGCAGCGGCGGATTGATCTCGGTGTAGCCGTGCTCGGTGGTGTGCAGGTCGAGCATGAACTGGCCGATCGCACGTTCGAGCCGCGCGAGGCCCTTCTTCAGCACAACGAAGCGCGCGCCGGAGAGCTTGGCCGCCGCCTCGAAATCCATGCAGCCGAGCGTGGTGCCGAGATCATCATGCAGCTTCGGCGTGAAGCTGTAATTGCGCTTGTTGCCGAACACATGGCGCTGCACGTTGCCGTGCTCGTCGACACCGTCGGGCACCTCGTCGAACGGAAGGTTCGGGATCGCCGACAGTTCTTTCATCAGCTCGTCGTCGGCGGCCTTCGCGGCGGCTTCGAGCTCAGGCATCGTGGTCTTGAGCTCGGCGACCTCGGCCATCAGCTTGGCGGCGCGCGCCTCGTCCTTGGCCTTCTTGGCGTCACCGATCTCCTTGGAGGCCGCGTTGCGCCGCGCCTGCGCCTGCTCGGAGGCGAGGATCGCAGCACGGCGCTTCTCGTCGATCGCCAGCAGCGAGCCCGACATCGGCTTCAAACCGCGCCGTGAGAGGCCGGCGTCAAAGGCTTGCGGATTATCGCGGATCGATTTGATGTCGTGCATGGCTGTCTTCCCGTCATGGCCGGGTTTATCCCGACCATCCACGTGTCTGCCGCCTTAGACCAAGTCGTGGATGCCCGGGTCAAGCCCGGGCATGACGAATCATGAGCCGAGCAGCGCGATGATAGAGCGAAAGCGCCCCTACTCCGCCGGATTGGCCGGCGTCGACACGTCGGTGCCGGTGGCCTGCGCGGCTGCCGCGGCCTTTCTCTCCACCATGGCGACCGCGATGATCGAGCCCTCGTAGAGCGCCATCAGCGGAAACGCCAGGGAGCACTGGCTGAGCACGTCGGGCGGCGTCAGCACGGCGGCGATCACGAAGGCGAGGACGATGAAATAGCGGCGCTTCTCGCGCAGCATTTTTGAGCTGACGATGCCGATCCGGCCGAGCAGCGTCAGGATCACCGGAAGCTGGAAAGCGATTCCGAAGGCGAAGATCAGCGACATCATCAGCGACAGATATTCGCCGACCTTGGGCAGCAGCTGGATCTGCGCGGTCTCGTCGCCGCCGGCCTGCTGCATGCCGAGCGAGAAGCGGACCAGCATCGGCAGCACCACGAAATAGACCAGCGCGGCGCCGAGCACGAAGAAGAACGGGGTCGCCACCAGATACGGCAGGAAGGCCTGCTTCTCGTGCTTGTAGAGGCCGGGCGCGACGAATTTGTAGATCTGGGTCGCGATGATCGGGAATGAGATGAAGCCGGCCCCGAACAGCGCCAGCTTGAGCTGGGTGATGAAATATTCCAGCAGCGCCGTGTAGATGAACTTGGAATTCTCGGGGCCCGCGATCCACACGAACGGCCAGACCAGCACGTTGTAGATCTGCTTGGCGAAGAAGAAGCAGAAGATGAATGCTATGCCGAAGCCGAGCAGCGCCTTGATCAGCCGCGAGCGCAGCTCGATCAGATGGTCCATCAGCGGGGCTTTGCTGGCCTCGATATCGGCGTCGGTCATGACGCTTTGGCGTCCTTGATCGCTTCGGAAGGCGCGGTGTCCTGCGCCACCTTTGCCTGCTCGACCTCACGGGTGATCACAAGCGGCTCGCCGGCTGCCGCATGCGCTTCGGCCTCCATGAAGGTCGCGGGCGTCGGCGCTTCCGGCGTGGTCGGCATTGCCGGCGCTTCGCTTGAAGTCGCCGGCGCTTCGCTTGAAGTCGTCGACTGTTCAGCGGAAGTCGTCGTGGACGTCTCTGCGGGCTTGTCCAGTGCATCGACGCGCAGTGCGTCGCTGACGTCCTTCTGGAGCGAGGTCAGCGGATTGAATCCGGTGGCGGCTTCCTTGACCTCGTCAAAGCTCTTCTTGAGGTCGGCCATCTCGGCCTCGCGCATCGCTTCCTGAAACTGGCCCTGGAATTCGGCGGCCATCTTGCGCGCCTTGCCCATCCATTGTCCGACCATGCGCAGCACGCCCGGCAGCTCTTTCGGGCCGATGGCGATCAGGGCCACGACCCCGATCAGGACCAGTTCACTCCACCCGATGTCGAACATGAGGTCTTCCGTTCACGCGAAGCCGCAACCGGCCCAATCCCTTGCGCGCAGGATCGGGGCCGCCCTACCCACGTCTCGCGTGCTGCTCTCGGCTCAGACGGCCTTGCTGCCGACGTCGGTCCGCGCCGCGGTCGGAGCACCATTGTGCTCGATGGACTTGGCCGGCTCGGGCTTCTCGGCGGACTTGTCGTCGTCCTGCATGCCCTTCTTGAAGGCCTTGATGCCCTGCGCCACATCGCCCATCAGGTCCGAAATCTTCCCGCGGCCGAACAGCAGCAGGACCACTGCGATCACCAGGATCCAGTGCCAAATGCTGAGTGAACCCATCCTGCAACCCTCCAAACGCGCATGGCCGGGACCCGGCCGATCTTCACCGAAACCTAGGCTCGGCAGGTCGCAAAAACAAGGACCTAGGCAGCGCCAATTCGCTGTGAGCGCTACGTAATCTTGCTAGTGTTAACCGGTCGCAGGGCCCGCAAGCGAACGGTACGTCAGTCCTCGGCGCCGCCCTTGTCACCAGGCTCGCCGTGTTCCTCATTGCCGGCTTCCGCGGTCGTTTCCGCAGTCGTTTCCGCAGACTCGGGCTCGACCGCCGGCGCCAGCGCCAGATCGAGCTCGTCGCCCGGTTCCAGCGGATCCTCGTCCTCGCGCAGCGTCGGATCGTCGGACGGTGTCGGCACGCTGAATCCGGTCGGCAGGCGCGAATCCAGCAGGCCCGTGCCTTTCAGCTCCTCGAGCCCCGGCAGATCGCCGAGCTGTTCCAGGGTGAACTGCGACAGGAAGTCCTCGGTGGTTCCAAAGGTCAGCGGACGACCGGGCGTCTTGCGCCGGCCGCGCGGCTTGATCCAGCCGGTCTCCAGCAGCACGTCGAGCGTGCCCTTCGAGGTGACGACGCCGCGGATCTCCTCGATCTCGGCGCGCGTCACAGGTTGGTGATAGGCGATGATCGCCAGCACCTCGATCGCCGCGCGCGACAGGCGCCGGGTCTCGGTGCTCTCCCGCGTCATCAGCCAGGCGAGATCGCCGGCTGTGCGGAAGGTCCATTTGTTGGCGACGCGGACGAGATTCACCCCGCGCAAGGAATAGTCGGCCTGGAGCTGTTCCAGTGCGGCCTTGACGTCGACGCCCTCGGGCATGCGCTTGGCCAGCGTCGCGGTGTCCAGCGGTTCACTCGAAGCGAACAGCAGCGCTTCCAGCAGCCGCAATTCCTCGGGACGTGCCTGGGATTCGTTCTCCATCGGCTCGGCCTCTTCTACCCGCACTTCAGCCAGGCTTGCCATGGCAGATTCTCCTTCTTGCACTTAAGCGACCGGCGCATCAGGCGCAGGAGCTGCGTCCGGGACCGGTTTCGGGCGCCCCTTCCGGAAATAGATGGGCGCAAACGCCTCTTTTTGATTCAGCTCCAGCTGACCTTCGCGCACCAGTTCCAGGGCGGCGGCAAAGCTCGAGGCGAACACCGTCGCGCGCTGGGTGGGATCGGCGACATGCCGGATCAGAAAATCGTCCAGCACGCCCCAATCGTCCTGCTCGTTGAGGCTGCCGACCAGCCGCTCCAGCGTGGCGCGCGCTTCGGCGAGCGACCACACCGTGCGCTTGGCCAGATGCACGCTCGCCAGCACGCGCGATTGGCGCTGCGAGGCATAGGCGGTGAGCAGATCGTACAGCGTCGCGGTGTATTTCGGATGCTTGATCTCGGCGATCTGCTCGGGCTCGCCGCGCGGGAAGATGTCCCGCTGCAATTGCGGCCTGTTCATCAGCCGGTTGGCGGCTTCGCGAATGGCCTCCAGCCGGCGCAGGCGGTTGGCGAGCGCGGTCGCCATCTGCTCGGCGCTCGGGCCCTCCGCGCTCGGCGGCTCCGGCAGCAGCAGGCGCGACTTCAGGAAGGCGAGCCACGCGGCCATGACGAGATAATCGGCGGCAAGCTCGAGCCGGATCTTTCGCGCGGCTTCGATGAAGTGGAGATATTGGTCGGCCAGCGCCAGGATCGAGATCTTGGCGAGATCGACCTTCTGCTGCCGCGCCAGCGCGAGCAGCAGGTCGAGCGGGCCCTCATAGCCCTCGACGTCCACCACCAACGCCGGCTCACCCTCGGCAAGCTCTGCGGGCCGCCCGGTTTCGAAGGATAGAATTTCTGCGGTCATGCGGATGCCGTGTTTGCCCGTGCGATCAATGCGTCCAGCTCTGCGCGTGCGGCCTCGCGGTCGAGCGGCTGCGGCGTCTTGCGCGCGCCGAGGGCGGCATTCGCCCGCTCCAGCGCCCGGCCGGACAGCACTGGCGTCTGATCGGCAACCGCACGCATCTCATCGATATTGCCGTTGCAATGCAGGGCCACATCGCAGCCGGCCGCGAAGATGGCGCGGGTCCGTTCGGCGATAGTCCCCGACAGCGCGTTCATCGACACGTCATCACTCATCAACAAACCCTGGAACCCGATTGCGCCGCGAATCACGTCAGCAATCATTGTCGCAGATGTCGTCGCCGGATGGGCGGGGTCGACCGCGCTAAACACAACATGTGCAGTCATGGCCATCGGCAGGTCCGATAGCGGCTTGAACGCCGCGAAGTCGGTCCGTTCCAGCTCGTCCCTCTGTGTATCCACCGTCGGCAGCTTGAAATGGGTGTCCGCAGTGGCGCGGCCATGGCCGGGAATGTGCTTGAGGACCGGCAGAACGCCACCCTGCTCCAGCCCTTCGGTAACGGCGCGCGCGATCGCCGCGACCTTGGCCGGTTCGGTGCCATAGGCCCGGTTCCCGATGACGGCGTCGGCGCCCGCGACCGGCACGTCGGCCAGCGGCAGGCAATCCACGGTAATGCCAAGATCGGCCAGATCAGCCGCGATCAGGCGGGCGCTGAGGCGCGCAGCGGTGAGCCCAAGCGCCGAATCAGTGTCGTACAAGGTCGAGAACACGGCGCCCGGCGGATAGACCGGCCAGTGCGGCGGACCGAGCCGCTGCACCCGTCCGCCTTCCTGGTCGATCAGGACTGGCGCGTCGGCAACCCCGACCGCACCGCGCAATTCTGCAACCAAAGCAGCGACTTGAGCTGGCGTGGCGACATTGCGCTTGAACAGGATGAAGCCCCATGGGCGCTGGTCGCGGATAAACTCCCGCTCGACGGCGGTCAGTTCCGTTCCGGATACGCCGCTAATGAAAGCCCGCGTGCTCATAACGGCCGATTAACCCTGACCCGCGAGGGGGTCAAGGAAACGGCCGTTAATTCCTCTGGACGAAGCAGGCGGACAGGCCGGCGGACTTCAGGCTGTTGCAGGCATGCGTCGCCTCCTCCGCCGAGGCATAGGGACCAGCGAAGGCGCGGTAGACGACGCCCTTGCCCTTGTCTGTCAGGTCGACGCGCTTGATCACCGGCGAGCGGGAGCCGAGCACGCTGCCATACTTGCTCTGCAGCACACGGTAGGACGCGGCGGCGCTTTCCTCACTCTGCTGCGAGGAGACCTGCACGATGTAGCCACCGCCGCTGCCGGCGGGCGCGATCTGGGTCGGAGTGGTCGCCGCCATCCGCTGCGGCGGCTCGGCGGCCGGCGCCGATTGCGGGGCCAGCGACATCGGCTGATTGGCGCTGGCATTGGCCGAGGTCGGCGGATTGCGCGGCGCGACCGGTGCGGGCGCGGCAACAGGCTTCGGCGCAGCCGCGGGCTTGGCGGCGGCCGATTGCGGCGCGGCGCTGTCGGTCTGGTCACCCTTCACGGCGACGGTCCTGATCGGACGCGGCGAATTGTTCGGCAGCGTGCCGTTGCTTGCGCCCGGCGGCGGCACCGCGGACGGCGACACGCTCGCGACCGATGGCGGGTTCGCATTCTGGTTCAGCGGCGGGAACACCACGCGGGGACCGCCTGCCTTGGCGTTGACGTCCACCGGCGCCTCTTCGCGCGGCACGATCTTCTCGGTGCCATCGCCGATTGCCATGCGATCCGGCACCTTGGCCGAGGAATCCGTCGGTGCAGGCACGATCTTGGTCGGGGTGTGGTCCGCCTTGATGATCGGCGGCTCGCCGCTGCGGGACGAGCCGATATAGGTCTTGTAGGCGAAGGCTGCGCCGGTGCCGACCACGGCCAGCGCCAGAATGGCCGCGACCGTCATCATGCCGCCGCGCTGCTTCTTCGGCTCGTCGAGTTCCTCCTCCGGATACTCGCTCTGGTACGCGTAAGGATCGTCCGGATAGGCCGGCTCACGCTGATAGTCCTGCTCGCCCGCCTCGAGCCGGCCATAGAGCGCGTCGTCGTAGCGCGACGGATCGGGCTGCTGATACGCTTGCTGCTCGTAGGCCTGATCCTGCGGCTGGTAAGCCTGCCCCTGATGGGCGTGATCCTGATAGGCGTGATCTTGATAGGCTTGCGGCTGACGAAGTTCAGGCTCCGGCACCGCGGGCGGGGCCGAATAGCGATGCAATGGATGAACCGGATTGACGGTGACCGGATAGTCGGGCTCCGCGGGTGCCGGCTGCGGCTGCACATTGGCGCGCCGCATCCATGAGGGCGGTCCGGGCGGCGCAGGCTCGGCATAGTCTTGCCTATCATCGTCCTGCCGGTAATCGTCGTCCTGATAGCTCTGGGCGAGCGGAGATACTGCCGGCGGACGCGCACCGGGCCGCGCCTGCGCGGCGAAAGGATCGGTCTGTCCGATCAGGCGGGCGAGCTCAGCCAAGGGATCGCTGTCCGCCTTCCCATGCTGGTCGCCACCGCGACCATAGTCATCGGAAGGAAACGGTCTGTCCTGATATCGTTCGGCCATCGTGATGATGCGTCCCTTCGGGAAAGCCGCGCGCCCCTCGACCAAGGCACGGCTTTCGACCCACAAGGCTTTCAACCAAGTCTAAGCGATCCGGCTTCTGCCGGTTACCCCCGAATTCCTCTTAAGTAGTTCGCCCCAAACTACCGCATCTCGTTCGGAGCATGGACGCCGAGGATGGCGAGGCCCGATGCCAGAACCGAGACGACGCCCTGGACCATGGCCAGCCGCGCCTTTGTTAGAACTGCATCATTATTGATAATGAAGCGTAAATAGGGCAAATCGCGCCCCTTCGTCCAAAGTGCATGAAATTCGCTGGCTAAATCATAGAGATAAAAGGCAATTCGGTGCGGCTCGTGGGCCGCTGCGGCGGCTTCGAGCATACGAGGATATATTGCGAGGCGCTTGAGAAGTTCAAGCTCGACCGGATCCGATAACCGTTCCACCGCCGACTCACTGAGCCAGGCGATTCGTTCGTCGGTCGCCTCGGGAAGCTCCGGGAACACTTCGGCCCGCGCGTTGCGAAAGATCGAGTGGCCGCGGGCGTGACCGTACTGCACGTAGAACACCGGGTTGTCGCGCGACTGTTCCATGACCTTGGCGAGGTCGAAGTCGAGCACCGCGTCGTTCTTGCGATAGAGCATCATGAAACGGACGGCGTCCTGACCGACTTCATCCACCACCTCACGCAAGGTGACGAAGTCCCCGCTCCGCTTCGACATTTTGACCGGCTCGCCATTGCGCAGCAGCTTGACGAGCTGGACGATCTTGACGTCGAGCGAGCCCTTGCCCGACGTCGTCGCCTTCACGGCCGCCTGCATGCGCTTGATGTAGCCGCCATGATCGGCGCCCCAGACGTCGATCATCTCGGCAAAACCACGGTCGAACTTGTTCTTGTGGTAGGCGATGTCGGAGGCGAAGTAGGTGTAGGAACTATCCGACTTGATCAGCGGACGATCGACATCGTCGCCGTAGGCGGTGGCCTTGAACAGCAATTGCTCGCGGTCTTCCCAGTCCTCGACCGGGGCGCCCTTCGGCGGCGGCAGGCGGCCTTCGTAGATGTCGCCCTTGGCCTTGAGAAAGTCGATGGTCTCGGCAACCCTGTTGTTGCCGCCCTCGATCAGCGAGCGCTCCGAGAAGAACACGTCGTGGCGGATGTTGAGGGCGGCGAGATCGTCCTTGATCTCGTCCATCATCATCGCGATCGCCTTGGCGCGGACCGTCGGCAGCCACCCGGCCTCGCTCATCGCGAGGAGCTTGTCGCCGTGCTCCGTCGCAAGCGCCTGTCCGACCGGCTTGAGGTAGTCGCCGGGATAGAGCCCTTCCGGGATCGCGCCGATGTCCTCGCCGAGCGCCTCGCGATAGCGCAGGAAGGCGGAGCGCGCGAGCACGTCGACCTGGGCGCCGGCGTCGTTGATGTAATATTCGCGCGTGACGTCGTGGCCGGCGAACTGGAGCAGGCTCGCCAGCGCGTCGCCGAACACGGCGCCGCGGCAATGGCCGACGTGCATCGGCCCGGTCGGGTTGGCCGAGACGTATTCGACGTTCACCTTGGAGCCGCCGCGGACGCGGCCGTAATCGGCGGCCTCGCGCAGCACCGTCCGCAGCGCCTCGGCCCAGGCGGCCGGCCTCAAGGTCAGATTGATGAAGCCGGGACCGGCGACGTCGACCTTGGCAATCAGCGCGTCCCCCCGAAGCCGCTCGGCGATCTGCTCGGCGAGATCGCGCGGCTTTGCCTTTGCCTCTTTCGCCAGCACCATCGCAGCGTTGGTCGCCATGTCGCCATGGGTGGTATCGCGCGGCGGCTCGACCACAACGCGCGCAAAATCGATGCCCTCGGGCCAGCCTGCGTCCTTCGCAAGCGCGCGGCAGGCGGCGTGCACGCGTGCGAGCACGTCGGCGAACAAATGCAGGGCTGAGGATGTGTCGGGCATGGCCGCCGCCTAACGCAAATCCGGGGTCGAGTCAAAGAGCCGCTGGTGCTCGGTCAGGGCGAAACGGTCGGTCATTCCAGCAATGAAATTGCCGATCCGGCGCGCCCGGTCGCCCTCATTGTCCGCCTCGGCCCCGAGCAGCCATTCCGGCGGCAGTTCGCCAGGGGATTGCAGGTATTTCGCGAACAGGTCGAACAGGATCTGCTCGGCCTCCCCCATCACCCGCATCACCCGCTTGTGGCGGTACATGTGCTGGTAGAGGAAGGCCTTGATGGCGGCCTCTTCCTCCGCGACCTCGGGTGGGAACGCGACCAGGGCCCGGCTCTGCTGGCGGACGTCCTGGGCCGATTGCGGCTTCACCGCAGCGAGGTTGTTCTGTGCCTGCGCGAATACCGCGCAGATCAGATGCGAGATCAGCTCGCGCACCAGTTCGGCGCCGCGCCTGAGGTCTTCGAGGTCAGGATAATGCGCGGAGGTCTCGGCGATGATCTCGGCCGTGAGCGGCATCACCTTGAGATCGTCGAGATGGAACAGGCCGGCGCGCAGGCCATCGTCGATGTCGTGGGCGTCATAGGCGATGTCGTCGGCGATGGCGGCGACCTGCGCCTCCAGCGAGGCGAAGCTCCACAATTCGAGATCGTAGGTCCTGACGTAGTCGGCGATGCCGACGGGAATGCCGTGCTCGCGATAGCGCCCGACCGGCGCGCCGGTGCGATCGGTCAGCGGACCGTTGTGCTTGACGATGCCTTCCAGCGACTCCCAGGTCAGGTTGAGCCCGTCGAACTCGGGATAGCGGTGCTCCAGCGAAGCGACGACGCGGAGCGTCTGGGCATTGTGGTCGAAGCCGCCGAACTGCTTCAGGCAGGCATCCAGCGCCCGCTCCCCGGCATGGCCGAACGGGGGATGACCGAGATCGTGGGCAAGGGCCAGGGTTTCGGTGAGGTCCTCGTCGAGGCCAAGCTGCCGGGCCAGCGCGCGGGCGATCTGCGCCACCTCGAGCGAGTGGGTCAGCCTCGTGCGGTAATGGTCCCCCTCGTGGAACACGAACACCTGGGTCTTGTACTTCAGGCGGCGGAACGCGGTGGAATGGATCACGCGGTCGCAATCCCGCCGGAACGGGCTGCGGGTCCGGCTCGGCGGCTCCGCGACCAGCCGGCCGCGGCTGCGGTCGGGATCGCAGGCATAGAGCGCGCGGGGAGCTGCCATTCCGACGGACACGACGAATTTAGTCCCTATCCATTTGATTCTGCGTATCCTTGCACTTAACTATGCCGGACGCGGGATACCAAATGAAATGGATATGACGCGGGACGACCGGACGATCGGAGACCGACAATGACCACTGCCGTGACCATCAGCGACCGCGCCGCACGCCGGATCGGGGAGATCCTCAAGGGCGAAGGCTCTGGCGCGATGCTGCGCATCTCGGTCGAGGGCGGCGGCTGCTCGGGCTTCCAGTACAAATTCGACATCGACCGCGCGCGGACCGACGACGATCTCGTGATCGAGCAGGACAATGCGGTGGTGCTGGTCGATTCCGCCTCGCAGCCGTTCCTGGCGGGATCGCAGGTCGATTTCGTCGACGATCTGATCGGCGCCTCGTTCCGCGTCAACAATCCGAACGCCACCGCGTCCTGCGGCTGCGGCACCAGCTTCTCGGTCTGACTGGCTACGCGCCGGTCGCCTGTCTTTCCTCGTCGGTCCACTCCGTCTCCATCGGCATCAGGTCCGGCTGGAGCGGCGCGTCGTCGGACATCGTGTAGCCGTCCAGCGCGCGCAACAAGGCTGCGACCAGCGCCGGCTTGCGCAGCGGCTTGGCGAGGAAGTCCGACATGCCGG
Organism: Bradyrhizobium sp. WBOS08; assembly: GCF_024585125.1. Classification (NCBI taxonomy): domain Bacteria; kingdom Pseudomonadati; phylum Pseudomonadota; class Alphaproteobacteria; order Hyphomicrobiales; family Nitrobacteraceae; genus Bradyrhizobium; species Bradyrhizobium sp. WBOS08. The sequence goes on from NZ_CP028988.1 coordinate 6,241,408, forward strand.
CCTCGCGGCAGATCCTGACATCCTCGGGGAAAGCGTTCGCGGTCAGCGCGACGATCGGAAGGCTTGCGAAGCGCCCGCCCTGCGCGCGGATCGCACGGGTGGCGGCAAGCCCGTCCATGTCGGGCATGCGCACATCCATCAGCACGACGTCGTAATTGCCCTCGGATGTCGCCGCGACGGCCTCGGCGCCATCGGTGACGACCCGCAGCTCGACGTCGAAGGCCCCTAGCATCTTGCTCACCACCATGCGGTTGACGGCATCGTCCTCCGCGACCAGCACCTTGAGCGGCCGATCGAGGCCGGCGATGCGGGCCTTGAGCACGTCGGCCTCGTCGCGCTCCGGCGTTTGGTCGGATGCCTGCCCCTGGCTCCAGGGCAGCACCAGCGTGAAACGGAAGGTCGAGCCCTGCCCCGGCGTCGAGGTGACGCCGATGGTGCCGCCCATCTGCTCGATGATGCGCCTGCTGATCGCCAAGCCAAGGCCGGTACCGCCGAAGCGGCGGCTGATCGAGGCATCGGCCTGCGCGAAGTCGCTGAAGAGCTGGCCGAGCTTTTCGGGGGCGATGCCGATGCCGCTGTCGGTCACCGCCCATTCCACGGTCGCCAGCAGGTCGCGGCGCGCCTGACAGGTCGCAGAGATCGTCACCTCGCCTTCGTCGGTGAACTTCACCGCGTTCGATGCGAGGTTGAGCAGCACCTGGCGAATACGCGCAACGTCGCCGCGCAGCGTCGGCGGCAGGTTCGGATCGAGCTCGAGCTTGATTGCCAATTCCTTGCTCTTGCCGTTGCTCTTGACGCTCGCGCGCGCGACGTTGGCGACGGTCTCGATCAGCATCTGCGGGGTGAAATCGATCGCCTCGAACTGGAAGCGACCGGCCTCGAGCTTGGACAAGTCGAGAATGTCGTTGAGGATACGCTGGAGATTGTCGCCGGATTCACGGATCGTGGTGACCGCCTCGCGCTGCTCCGGATCGAGCTTGGTCTCGAGCAGCATGCTGGCAAGCCCGAGCACGCCGTTCATGGGGGTGCGGATCTCGTGGCTCATCACCGCGAGGAAGTCGGACTTGGCGCGGCTCTCGGCCTCGGCCTTTTCCGCGCGCCAGCGCTCGGTCACGTCGCGTCCGAAGCCGCGATAGCCGAGGAACTGGCCCTCGCGGTCATAGGCCGGCTTCGCCGTCAGCGACCACAGCCGCGCCTCGCCGCCGGCGACGACCTTGAGGTTCATCTCGTGCAGCGGCTCGTTCTGCTCCATCAGGCCGACGACGTTGTAGGCCGCGCTCTTGTCCTCGGGGCAGAGCATGTCGAGCACGTCGGCGAAATACGACCCCTTCAGCAGCGGCAGCGGCACCTGCGCGACGTCGGCGAAGCGGTCGGGCACGTCGACCAGGCGCCCCTCGGCATCGGTCTGCCACAGCCAGTCGCTGGCGTTCGCCTGAAAATCCTTCAGCAGCAGCGAGATGATCTCGGTCTGCCGCTCCAGCTCGAGCTGGGCCTTGAGATTGCCGAGGAAGAGATTGCCCTGCGAGACGATGTTGCGCGCCATGAAGAATGCGAACAGCAGCAGGAACACCGCCGTCACCAGGTAGGGCCCGGTGCCGCACAGCAGCAGCGCGCCGGCGCAAGCGACCGTCATGGTGGCGAGATAGACGAGGCCGGCGCGCGGGAAGGTCGAGAGCGTGAAGGCGCCGCCGGACATCATCCCGACCATCAGGCAGGCCAGGATCAGCTGGCTGGTCGGCTCGATGCGGCTGAACAGAGCGAGCGGCAGCGCGCCCCAGATCGCGGCGAGGAAAAAAGCCTGCCGCAGCATCTGCCGCGCGGCGCGCGGCGATGCCTCCTGCGGCGGGTTTTGATGCGATTTCCGCCAGGAGCGCACCGCGAGCGAGGCGGTGGTGGCGAGCGTCAGACCCCAGATCGCGAGGAAGTCGTTCCAGCCGCGGCCCCAGAACAGGATCAGCACGATGGCGACGTTCAGCATCGTCACCGCCATGGTCACCGGGATCAGCCGCGTCACCGCATCGATCTGCTTGGCGCGGATGCGGCCGATCTCGCGCTCGCTGAGACCGGCGGTCAGCCCGTCCTCGATCTCGAAGCCGCCCAGCCAATACAGGAAGGCGCCGATCAGGCCGTCACGCAGCGCAGCTCGCTTCATCGACTTTGTCCGGCCAGCCCATCCGAGGAACCCGTTGACGATCAATGGCCTGCCGCCCGCTTAAGCCGGGTTAATTTTGTGGGAGATTTTGCGGCGTCCTTGACGGCCGCGTTTGCAGTTTGTTCTAACCATGGCCCCTGCCCGGAGCCCGCCGACATGACCATCAGAGTTGCCACCTGGAACGTGAACTCGGTCCGGCAGCGGATCGACCTGCTGCTGACCTGGCTGAGGGAGTGCCAGCCGGACATCGTCTGCCTCCAGGAGATCAAATGCGTCGACGAGGCCTTTCCGCGGCTGGAGATCGAGGCGCTCGGCTACAACGTGGTCACGCACGGGCAGAAGACCTTCAACGGCGTCGCCCTGCTCTCCAAGCTCCGCTTCGACGAGACCAAGTCGGGGCTTGCCGGCGACGACGAGGACGCCCACGCCCGCTTCCTCGAAGGCGTGGTGACGCTCAAATCGGGCGTGCTGCGCATCGCCTGCCTCTATCTGCCCAACGGCAACCCGGTCGGCACCGAGAAATATCCCTACAAGCTCAAGTGGATGTCCCGGCTTCTTGACTATTCGAAGGAGCGTCTCAAGACCGAGGAGCCGCTGATCCTCGCCGGCGACTTCAACGTCATCCCGCACGCCCGCGACGTGCACAATCCGGCTGCCTGGACCGAGGACGCCCTGTTCAAGACCGAGACGCGGGAGAGCTTTCAGTCCCTGCTCGGCCTCGGCCTCACTGACGCCTTGCGGGCGGTCACCGACGAGGGCGGGCTGTACACCTTCTGGGACTACCAGGCCGGGGCCTGGCAGAAAAACCAGGGGCTGCGGATCGACCATCTCCTGCTGTCGCCGCAGGCCAGCGACCGGCTCGCCAATGTCGGCATCGACAGCTATGTGCGCGGCTGGGAGAAGCCGTCGGACCACGTGCCGGTGTGGGCGGACCTCGATCTCGAGGCGGCTTAAAGCCGCCTCCAGAGGTCAATCCCTGCGCCCCTGCACCCATTGCTCCAGCATTTGCAGGGCCATGGCGCGGTCGTCGTCGGAGGCCTTGGCGAAGGCGCGGTTGTAGCTTTCCTTGATCCAGGTCTCTTCCGTGCCGGCGCTGTCACGCGCCAGGGTCAGCCACATCAGGCCGCGGGCAGCCTGCCGCGGCAGACGGTCGCCGTTGAACAGCATCTGGCCGAGCAGCGCCTGCGCCTGGTGCTGGCCCTTCTGCGCGGCGAGACCGAGCCAGCGCGCGCCATAGCGGAAATCCTCGCGCGAGGCGTCCGGTGTCTTCAGGTACAGCCGGGCAAGATCGTATTGCGCGTCGGCATTGCCGAAATAGGACGCCGCATAGGAGAACATCTCCCGCGCCCGCTCCGGATCCGACTTGATCTTCGAGTTCGGGATGCCGCTGAGATAGTACCGGCCGAGTGCGACGAAGGCGTTGGCCACGATCTGCGCCTGCGGCGCCGACGGGCTGTCCTCGGCATGCGCGTTGGCGATCCGGCTGAAATATTCGAAGGCGCGCAGATCGTCCTGGGCGACGCCGTCGCCGTTGGCGTACATCCGGCCGAGCTTCCACTGCGCGATGGGGTGGCCGCCCTCCGCCGCATATTGCAGCGCACTGAGCGAGGTCTCCTGCGGCACGGCGGCCGGCGCGATCTTGCCGCGCACAGTCGCCGCGGTTCCCGGCAAGTTGGTCACGACCGGGATGGTCGCGTCCTTCGGGTTGACCGGGGCGCCGTCGAAGGCAAGCGCCGGCGCGGCCAGCGCACTAGCCCCCAACACAAACGCAACTATGGCACGCCTAGATGTCCGCATAGCACTGTTTCTCGTGCGCGCCGCCCGGATGGGTCACTGCCCCCCCGACCGCTGGTCCAACCTGCTGAGCATACTTCCAGAGCGCACCCGACGTGTGGTTAGTCGCGCGAGCGCTCCATTTGGTCTTGCGCTGAGCGAGCTCGGCGTCGCTCAATTTTACGTTAAGGGTCCCATTGACCGCGTCGATCTCGATGATGTCGCCGTCCTCGAGCAGCCCGATCGGGCCGCCGATGGCGGCTTCCGGGCCGACATGGCCGATGCAGAAGCCGCGGGTGGCGCCGGAGAAGCGGCCGTCGGTAATGAGCGCGATCTTGCCGCCCATGCCCTGGCCGGTCAGCGCCGCGGTGGTTTGGAGCATTTCCCGCATGCCGGGGCCGCCCTTGGGCCCCTCGTAGCGGATCACGATGACTTCGCCTTCGCGGTAGGTGCGGTTCTGGACCGCCTCGAAAGCGTCCTCCTCACGGTCGAAGCACCTGGCCGGACCGGTGAACCTGAGGTTGGACATTCCCGCGACTTTCACGATCGCACCTTCTGGCGCCAAATTGCCCTTCAGACCGACCACACCGCCTGTCACGGTGATGGGCTTGTCTGCCGGGTGCACCACGTCCTGGTGCGGATTCCACTTCACGCTCTTGAGGTTTTCGGCGATCGTGCGGCCCGTGACGGTAAGGCAATCACCGTGCAGGAAGCCGTTGTCGAGCAGCGTCTTCATCAGAAGCGGTATGCCACCTACTTCAAACATGTCTTTGGCGACATAACGGCCGCCCGGCTTCAAATCCGCGACATATGGTGTCTTTTTGAAGATTTCGGCGACGTCGAATAAGTCGAACTTGATGCCGCACTCGTGCGCGATCGCCGGTAGGTGCAGCGCAGCATTGGTAGAGCCGCCGGAGGCCGCGACCACGGCAGCTGCGTTCTCCAGGGCCTTGCGGGTGACGATGTCGCGCGGCCGGATGTTGGACGCGATCAGGTCCATGATTTTCTCGCCCGCGGTCATGCAGAAGGCGTCGCGGATTTCATACGGTGCCGGGGCACCGGCCGAGTAAGGCAAAGCGAGGCCGATCGCCTCGGAGACGGTCGCCATGGTGTTGGCGGTGAACTGCGCGCCGCAGGCGCCCGCCGAGGGGCACGCCACGCGCTCGATCTCGTCGAGGTCCTCGTCCGACATGGCCCCGACCGAGTGCTTGCCGACCGCCTCGAACATGTCCTGCACGGTGACCTGCTGCCCACGGAACGTGCCGGGCAGGATCGAGCCGCCATAGATGAAGATCGATGGCACGTTGAGGCGGACCATCGCCATCATCATGCCGGGCAGCGACTTGTCGCAGCCGGCGAGGCCGACCAGGGCGTCATAGGCGTGGCCGCGAACGGTGAGCTCGACGGAATCGGCGATGCATTCGCGCGACGGCAGCGACGAGCGCATGCCGTCGTGCCCCATGGCGATGCCGTCGGTGACGGTGATGGTGCAGAACTCGCGCGGGGTGCCGCCGGCCGACGCCACGCCCTTCTTCACCGCCTGAGCCTGGCGCATCAGCGCGATGTTGCAGGGCGCAGCTTCATTCCAGCAGGACGCGACGCCGACGAAGGGCTGGTGGATCTGCTCGGTGGTCAGACCCATGGCGTAGAAATAGGACCGATGCGGCGCGCGCGCAGGGCCTTCCGTCACGTGACGGCTCGGCAGCTTCTGCTTGTCGAACTTCGCGCCCATCGCAAACCAGTTTCCCCGGTCGACCCTTTCAGACCCGAAAAATCAGAGCCAAGATTTGTATCGACCTTGGGATTTTCCGGCCCTCGGGACCGCCGCTGCCCTTCAAAAACTTAGAGTGATTTTATTCATGTTCGGGTGTGGCCAAAAAGCGGCGGTGATGCGAACCACCGGCGATGACGGTTAAATCCGGAATGAGTGTTGCGTAGACAGCACAATCGTTACCGGGAAGACACGGGCTGGCATACTTGGATACCCCGCCAGGAAGGCAATACACAACCTCAGATTTCAAAGCTCGGAAGCGCGCCAGCGTGGCGCCGAATGACAGAAACAGACACAAAGTGAGTCGCCTCTATCGCTCCGCCGTGTCCCGGACAAGCCGCAACGCGCGAGCGTTGCGGCGCAGAGCCGGGACCGAGGGCGACACGGTCCAATGCCGCGACATGGGCCCCGGCTCTGCAGCGCACCGCACCGGACGATGCTTCGCATCGCCGGGGAAAGCGCTGCGCTGCGTCCGGGGCACGAGAGCGAGCTAGTCCTCCCATCACCACTGTCATTCCCCGCGAAGGCGGGGAATCCAGTACGCCGCGGCTTCTCGGATTGATCTCTGGCGTCTCTGGAATACTGGATCGCCCGCTTTCGCGGGCGATGACAGCGCGTGTGTGGTGACAGACATGCCTCATCAGCCTCGCGGCGCGTTTCGCCCGAGCTTTGCTTGCCTCTCCACCCTCAAAGCCAAGAGGGCGCAGGGAAGGCCGGGTGCTGACAACGCACCCGCGGTCCGCTGCGCGAAAATGCACACGCAGGAAGAACCGCACAGCAGCATACAGGTGGTGCCGATCACTCGGCCTTCCCTGCGCGGTGGTCGGACGGCTTATGCCGTGCTCTCCTGGGAGCCGAACTTTCCCTCTGGCCTCCCTCGCCCCGCGAATTGGATGATGCAGTCTGCCCGGTTGGGCTCGCTCGCACCTCCGCGGAAGCTTGACCGTAGCAACGACGGCGAGGACCACACGGTTTTGCCGTACGCACGGCCCGCCATTTCACCCGCAGTATTCCCGGGCCCCGTCGACGAAGCCGGAAACTTACAGGCGAGACGAAGCCTAGCAGCGCCGTTCGTCCGCACGCGGCCACGGGCTCACAGGGACTACCCGCCCTGCCCGCACCTCTCGTGCCGACGCTGCCGCGTCCACCGCAAGCCCGGCTCGCGATCAAGACGACCTCGAGATCGCCCCTCTTGGTTGAGCCGGGATGGACGACACATACGTCAAAACCGAATTTCGGTAAAGTGGAATATTTTTGACGAGCGGGATTGACAGAGGCCGACACAGGCACGGTGCCGTAGCCCGGATGGAGCGCAGGCGTAATCCGGGACGATGCGAGATGCCGGGCGAGCGGCCCCGGATTGCGCGGAGCCTGTCATCGGGCGGCGCTTCGCGCCGACCCGTTGGCTCCATCCGGGCTACGAGAAGCACTCACGCCGACGTCGCGCCCTTGCGGCCGAACGGATCGGCCAGGCGAACGATCTCGCAGACGGCGACGAGGCCGGCGAGCCAAACGGCGCTGGTCAGGCCGATGCGCATCACGATCTCGGCGGTGAAGGCGCCCTCGCCGCCGAGGAACGGCGTTGGGGCGAGCAGCGCGAGCTCGTAAATCCCATAGGCGACGACGAGCATGATCGCGAGCAGCAGCGGTGTGCGGTGCCGGGGCAACAGGCCGAGCACCGTCGACGAGGCCGCGGTCGACAGCAACGCAGCCACACCGATGACCAAGCCCCAGGCGATCGTGCCGGCGTCAACGGGATAATGCAGCACGCCGAAACCGATGGTCTGGTTCACGAGCCAGGCGCCGGTGACGACGAGCAGCGCCGGACGCAGCGGCAGCATCGCCGCGGCCACGACGGCGAAGGCCGCGAACGGCGTTGCGCAGGCGAACGCAAAGCTGGCCAGCGCGCATGACGCCGTCAGCAGCGCAAAGCAGAACATGGGCGCAAGGCGCGGCGCGACCGGCTGAAGCCGGAGACGGCCGTCGTGAGGCAGCTGGATGCTGCGAGCCATGACGTCAGGAAGCATGGGCGAATTCCTTCTGTTTCGGATGCCCTTCCATTTGAGATCAGAACGTGGCGCCGGCCTTGAGCAGATAGGTGCGGCCGGGCAGCGGATAGGCACTGAAGCGGCCGTCCGTGAAGGTGCTGGCGATGGCGTAGTCGTAGTAGAGCGCGTTCAGCACGTTGTTGATGCTGAGCGACCAGAAATAGCGCTCAACCTGGCCGCTGAGCTTGAGATCGATCGTGCCGCCGGCCGGGATCGGCTTCTGGGTGCCCGCCTGGTCGTTGTCCATGCGCCGTTCGCTCCAGAAGCGCGCGGTGGCATCGAGCACCAGGTAGTTCTGCCAGATGTTCCAGCTGACACCTGCACTCGCCGTATAGCGCGACACCAGCGGCACATCGTTGCCGGCCCAGGCGCCTTCGCGGAAGACCGCGCGGGTATAGGCCATGCCGGAGCGCAGCAGCAGGGCATCGTTGACGCGATAGGACAGACTGGTCTCCGAGCCGTAGCGCCGGGTCGGGTCGAGATTGGTGTTGTAGAACAGCACCGGGTTGAAATGGACCTCGTTGGTGAGGTCCATCAGATAGAGACTGCTCTGTAGCTGCAGACCGCCGCCCTTGATGCGCAGACCGCCCTCGATGTCCTGCGAGGTCTGGGTCTTGAGCTGGAACGTTTGCGGGATCGCGGCGAAGGTCAGGGGATCGAAGGACGGCCCCGAGGACAGGCGCTCGTCGACGTCAGGCGTGCGGAACGCGCGCGCGGCGCGAGCGAACAGCGAGACCACGTCGTTGAGACGATGCTCGGCCCCGAGATGCAGCGCATATTGGGTCTCGTCGCTCGTCAGCGGCAGCGCACCGATATCGGCGTTGAACGGCGCCGCCGCATCGAAATTGTCGCGTGCCGCGAGACGGACGTTCTGCACCCGCGCGCCGTAGGAGACGTCGGTCGTAGGCAGCACGCCCAATGTGTGCTGGAAATAGCCTGCGACCGTCTGCTGCCTCAGGTCGTAATTGTGCCAGGCGGCGAGCCCCTGCCCGGCGCCGCGGTCCTGCTCAAAGCTCGCATCGTAATAGTCGATGCCGGTCAGGAGCTGCGACGGCAGGCCGAGCAACAGGCTCTTCACGCTGAGCCGCGGCGTGATCGACCAATTCGTCAGTTGGGACTCGACATAAGTCGAGGTGAAGAAAGCCGGAACCGGCGTCGGGCTGGAGAAAAACGTACTCTGCTGCTTCTTGTCGCGCACACCGCCGTCGACGATGAGATCGACGCCGTTGACCAGGGTCCTGGTGAACCCGGCCGTCGCGCTGAAGCCCTGCTGGTTGGCGGCATTGAAGGGCGTGCTGGTGCCTCGGCGGTTGGTCCTGAGCTCGTCGAGGCCGATCGAGGGATCGACGGTGCGACCGCCTGGCAGCCGCAGCTCCTGATTGTCGCCGGTGACGGTGAGAAACGCGCTCAGGCCCGGCGTGGTGTAGTTGAGATTGCCGACACCGTTCTGCTGCGAATAGCGATTGTTGTCGCGATAGCCGTCGGTCCTGACGGCATTGCCGTAGAACGAGGTCGACCATGGCCCGGAATTGAGCGCGGTCGAGACGTTGCCGAGCCGGGTGTTGAACGAGCCGAAGCCGGCCTCGATGCGCGCAGTCACGGGCGGTCCGCCGGCGCCGGTCCTGGTGACGATGTTGATCACGCCGCCGACCGCGTTGTCGCCGTAGAGCACCGCGCCGGAATTGCCGCGCGTGATCTCGATGCGCTCGATGGAATTGAGCGGGATGGTGGAGAGGTCCACCTGCGCCATGTCGATGTCGTTGAGGCGCCGGCCGTTGACCAGCACCAGCGTGTTGGCGGTGGCAAAGGCGCCGAAGCCGCGCAGGTCCACGCTGGTCTTGGCGCCGATCTGGCCGCCATAGAACGTCGTGATCTGGGCTCCCGGCACCTGTGTTGCGATGATCTCGGCAAGCGTCTGCGACGGCGAATGCGCGATATCCGCGGCCGTGATCACGGTCGTGGCGGCCCCGACGATACCGCCGCCGCCGCCGACAGCCTCAGAGCCCGAGCCGGATGAGCCGGTGCCATCGCCTGGCGGCGCAACGTTCGCGGTGCGCCGCGGCCGCGTCGCCTCGCCCTCACCGGTCGCCCTCGCCCGCGTGCGGTTCTGATCGGCGGGCTTGCTTACCTCGATCGGCGGCAATTGCTCGGCAAGCCCCTGCTGGGCGAAGGCGGAGGATAGATCGAGCGAATGGAGCGAGACGGACGCGAGCAGGCCGGCGCTGAGGCGCCAGGCGGCAGAAACGAGACGAGACATTGTTGTAACCTCGGATGACGTCAGTGGCACGTCACAGCGAACGAGGTTTCACGGCAGAGCGGCGGACTGCTCCGATGAAGCCAATGTCTGTACTCCCCGACCGACATCTTCGCGTGTGACCACGGCTGACGGCAGGTCTCCTGGCTCGCGGGTCGTTACCTTGCGTCGCCTTCCCAGGACCGAGATTCCCAGTGGCACAGGACGAAAGATTCACCGCTTACAGTTGCGGGGGCAGCCGTGGCGTTGAGATAGATCCCGGCATTGGGACATCCCGCACCACATTCCCTTTTGATCTCCGTGAGGAGAACCGTCGCCGGCCATTTAAGTGTCGCCCCGGCAGCGTGTCAATCGACCGTTGGGCGGCGCTCAGGTCCGTCCGCGCGGACGTTGCGCCTGGGCCCAGGCGGCCGTGACATCGCGTGGCGGAACATCGACGCGCTTGACTGGGGTCAGTTCGCCGGAGGCCGAGACGATCGCGGTTTCCTCGCGGCGGCAGCGCGGGCAGACGAAACGGACCTCATGCGGAGACGCCGACCAGCTCGACCGCTTCACATTAGCGGCCATCGGCCAGGCCTCGCAATGCGAGCACGACACCAGAAATCGACCGGGATCGAGCATACCCATTTCCATCGGACTCCACGTCCTGCTGCCTCTTCAATGATTAACCCAAGTGAATCGTTCCGGTGCCTAAGCACCGCCGGCGCTCCCTCGCGAGCGCAGGGCCATCGCATATCGTCACAACGTGACCAGAAGCTCACTTGCGGCCATCCTTCGAGACGCCCGCCTCCGGCGGGCCCTCAGGATGAGGTCGGAGTGCGTGGCAGCTATTTCGTAGGCAACTGCTGCTTAGCCTCATCCTGAGGAGACCGCGGAGCGGTCGTCTCGAAGGACGAGGCGTGCGCTCAGCTGTCGGAGAGCCGTATGCGATAGCCCTGCCGCGAACGAGGCGATCTCGCGGTCGCCGTTCCCGCCGCCGCTGGATCTCAGCGCGCGCCCTTGAGGGTGCAGGAGGTCGAGCAGGTGACGGTGGTGCCGCGATCGCATGCTTTGCAGGCGGCGACGCACTGGTTCAGGTCGCGGGGATTGTAGCTGTAGGCCCGCAAGGGGCAGGCCGGCGTCGTCGAGCCGGTGATGTCCTGCTCCTGGTCGCAGGCCGCCGTCATGAGCGCGATGATGATCACGGCAACGAGGCGCATGGGATGCCCTGTCTAGCACGACAATGACGTTCCGGTGCGCGCTGCATTGCAGCGAACTCCGGCCTTCCCACCACGGGCATCGCCGATCAACGACGCCCGCATGCCATCAGGATGCGCGCCAAACCTTAAGAACGGATTGCAGCCGGCCTCAGGCCGCAGCCTCGGTCGCGATCGCCTGCCGCATGTCGACCGCCAACTGACGGTACTGCTCCGAAAGCTTCAGATAGAACTCGCGCTTGCTGCCGTCGGTGGCGAGCTTGGCGATCAGCTCGCATTCGGCGGTGAGCGTCTCAAACCGTTCCAGCCTGTCCTGAAGTTCTGGCATCGGCGTGTCCCCATCAAACGCCTCAAGGACATCCAACCTAAGCCCGGGAAATAGGTCACGGCGAACATCGTTATCGAGCAGAAGCAATTTTTCCGATGCGGGCAGCCTATTTGCTGTCGAGCCGCCAGGCGCCGTCCCATCCCTCGTCGGGCGGGCTCGCCTCGAGCTGCGCGATGCGGCCGAGCATCGTGCGCGAGGGCCCGTCACCGGGAACGGCTTCGAGGGCCGCGTTGAAGGCAGCGCGCGCCGCATCGAAGCGCCTGGTACGATAGGCGGCGAGCGCCTCGGCATAGTGCGCGCGCAGGCTGGCTTGCGCATCGGTGAGCCCGCCCGCCCTCGCCATCACCTCGAAGATCGGCTGCGGCGCGCTCTGGCCGGCGACCGCCAGGCGATCGATCTCGCGCAGCTCGAGCCGCGATCCGATCGCCTCGGCGGTGGCCTGCGAGATCAGGATGCGGGTGCCGTAGACCTTGTTGACCGCTTCCAGCCGCGAGGCCAGGTTCACGGCATCGCCCATCACGGTGAAGCTCATCATCAGCTCGGAGCCGATGCTGCCGGTCAGCACCTCGCCGGTAGCGATGCCGATCCGCAAATCGCACGGCGCGGGCATGGCACGGATGCCGAGCAGGTCGGGCAGCTGCCGCTGCAGCGCGGGCACCTGATCGGCCATCTCGATCGCCGCGGTGCCGGCCAGGAGGGCCTGCTCGTCGTCCTCGATGAAGGGCGGCCCCCAATAGGACATGATGGCATCGCCGATATACTTGTCGATGATGCCGCGATTGTTCCTGACGGGTGCGGACATCACCGTGAAATAGTGGTTCATCACCTTGACGAGGCCGCGCGGCGTCATGCCCTCGCTCATCGAGGTGAAGCCGCTCATGTCGCAGAACATGATGGTCATGACCCGGCGCTCGCCGTCGATCGCGATCTCCGGCCGGTCGATCAGCCCCTGCACCACCTTGGGATCGATGTAGCGGCCGAAGGTCTCGCGGATGCGCTCGTTGTGTCTGAGCTGCTCGGTCATGCGGTTGAAGGCCGCGGCGAGCTCGCCGATCTCGTCCTGGGTGGAGACGGTGATGGTCTTGTCGAAGCGGCCTGCCTCGACCTCGCGGGTGCCGGCGAGCAGCAGCCGCACCGGGCGCGTGATGCCGCTGGACACCATCAGGGCAAAGACGAAGCCGACAATCGCCGCGAGCAACGTCACGACGCCCGAGACGACGATCGCCTGATGCTGGCGGCCGATCACCTGCGTCGTCGAGAAGAAGACCTGCGTCAGCATGTCGGCGCGGATCGCATCGACCTTGCGGTTGAACTGGTCGCGCACCACGTCGATGTGTTCCAGCGTGCCGCGGACCTCCGTCATCTGCCTGGCATCGGCCTGCTTGAGCAGCTTCGCATGGTCCTCGCTCAGGTCGCGGCGCAGCTCGGTGACGGCGGTCTCGATGCGAATATCGATCCGCCCCAGGGCGGCATTGTCGGAATAGGTCCTGGGGTCGTCGATGATCATGTTGATGAGCTTGCGTGCGGCCTCGGCGTCCTCCTCGATCTTGCGGTCGGATTCCTCGAAGTCGCGAAGGCGCGCCGCATAGGCCTGCTCGTCCGATGGCGCCTCCATCCTGGTCATCACCACCCGCCGCAGCGCCAGCGCCCGCTCCAGCGAATGGATGTTGGCGCGGGCCAGATGGCTGTAGGCCGGGATGTAGCGATTGGTCAGCTCGTCCAGGAGGACGCCGACCTGGCTCGACATCACCATCGACAGGATCGAGGTGACCAGCATCAGGACGATCAGTCCGAGGGCGATGCCGACGATCTTGTGCCGGATCGACTGGTTGAAAATCGGCATAGGTGTGGGCAAAGGCCAAAAGGATGCAGGGAGGGAACTCCATACACCGAGTCCAGCTGCGGGAACACGCGCAATCTGGTTCCTTCAGGCGCCTTGAACCGCCCGCGCCGTCGCGCACGCCCGGATCGTTAACAAAGGTTAAAGAGCTGTCACGCCCGGTTCCTGAGTTCCGCATCACATCCGTATTTCGCCGCATTGTTGCGACAGCGTGAGGAATGCGGGACGATGCCGTGGCATCGTATCCGGTATTTTGATTCTCAAGCCGCATGTCGTCGCGGACCTTGGTTTGTGGTGGTTTCGCAGGGGGACCATGGAATGAACCAGTGCCTACGCTCGCTCGCGTGTGTCGTTGCCGTGGCCGCATTGACTCTCGTTCCCACCGGGCTGGCGGCAAAAAGCAGTCACAAATCCTCCACGCCGAAGAAGACGCATGAGGCGAAAGCCGGCAAGCAGCGTCACGCCGCGACGAAGTCCTCGGCGAAGTCGCGCCACGGCAAGCACGCCGAGGCCAAGCGCAAGTCGAAGACCATCGACGAGCCTTCCAGCAAACCGGCGTTGCCGCCGCTGACCGGCGACCTCGCCGCGCTGAAGGACGCGATCGACCTCACGCGCAAGGGTAAGGGCGAGGATGCCAACGCGGCGCGCGAGCGCATTGCCGATCCCGCCGGACAGAAGCTCGCGGACTGGTTCATGCTTCGCCATTCCGAGAGCACGGCGAATTTCAAGCGCTACGCCGCGTTCCTCGCGGCCAATCCGGACTGGCCGAGCCGCACGCTGCTGCGCCGCCGTGCCGAGGCGCGACTGTGGCAGGAGAAGAGCGATGCGGCCACCGTGCACAAATTCACCATGGACCGGCCGATCAGCGCCAAGGGCAAGTTCGCGCTCGCCCGCGCGCTGCGCGCCGAAGGCGAGACCGACCGGGCCGCGCATCTGGTGCGCGAGGCCTGGCGCGCGGACGAATTGTCCGAACGCAGCGAGCAGGATTCCTACGACGCGTTCGGAGATCTTCTCACCGCGGACGATCATCGCGCCCGCATGGACAAGCGGCTCGGTGCCAAGGACTACGCGGCTGCGCGGCGCGCTGCGAAACGGCTCGGCGAGGACGCGCTCGCGATCGTCAAGGCCTGCGCCGCCGTGACCGGCAAGTCGAGCAAGGCCAAGGATTATCTCGAGGACGTGTCGGGCGAAGCGCGGCGCGATCTCGGCTATGTGCTCTGCCGCGCCCAATGGCACCTCCAGAACGATCGTATCGACGATGCCGCCGAGGTGATCCTGGCCGCCGCGCCCGAAACCATGGCGGCGCAGGATACCGATGCCTGGTGGCGTGAGCGGCGCATGCTTGCGCGCAAGCTGCTCGACCAGGGCAAGTTCAAAACCGCCTATGACGTGGTGCGCACGGCCGCGGTGCCGGACAAGGAAGTCTATCGCGTCGACTATCATTTCATGTGCGGCTGGATCGCGTTGCGCTTTCTCGACGATCCCAGGACGGCGATGGTGCACTTCGTCGCCGTCGACGAGGGCTCGGCCAATCCGATCGCGCTGTCGCGCGCCCATTACTGGCGCGGCCGCGCAGCCGAGGCGATGGGTGCCGTGGCCGATGCGCGCATGAGCTATCGGGCGGCCTCGCGCTATCCAACCGCCTATTACGGCCAGCTGGCGCGCGCTAAGCTCGGCCTCGACCGCGTCGAGCTGCGAGCGCCCTCGCTGGTCCTGGCCGCCGCCGATACACCGCCCGCGGACGAGCGCGTGCGTGCCGCCGACATGCTCTACGGCATCGGCGAGCGCGACCTGGTGTTCTATTACGCCGAGGACTTTGCCAAGGAGAGCACCGACGTCGCCGCGCTCGAAGCGCTGGGCGAGCTCGCCCGGCGTCGCAACGATGCCCGCGTGATGCTGGAGGTGGGCAAGACGGCGCTGGCGCGCGGGCTCGCGCTCGACCATTACGCCTTTCCCACCATCGGTATCCCCGAACACAAGCAGGTCGCGCCTGCGATCGAAACCAGCGTGATCTATTCGGTGGCGCGCACCGAGAGCTCGTTCGAGCAGCGCGACAAGTCGCATGCCAACGCGGTCGGGCTAATGCAGGTGACGCCGGTAGCGGGACGCGACACCGCCAAGCGCTTCGGCCTGACTTACGATTGGGACAGGATGGTCTCCGATCCCGTCTACAACACGCAGATGGGCGCCGCCGAGCTCAGCGCGCTGTTCTCGGAATATCGCGGCAACCAGATCATGACCTTCGCCGGCTACAATGCCGGCCGCGGCCGCGTGCGCGATTGGGTGCAGGCGCGCGGCGACCCCCGCGATCCCAAGGTCGACCCGGTCGACTGGGTCGAGCGCATCCCGCTGTCGGAGACGCGCAACTACGTCCAGCGCGTGATCGAGAACGTGCTGGTCTATCGCGCGCGGTTCGAGGATAGCAGCATGGTCGCCGGCAAGAGCGACGAACGCGTCGTGACGAAGGACGCAAGCGCGATGCCGGTGGATTAAGCGCAGCCGTAGGGCGGATTAGCGCAGCGTAATCCGCCTCTTCTGTCTCTGCGGAGAGAGGCGTTGGCGGATTACGCTGCGCTAATCCGCCCTACGGACCTCGCCTTCAATCCACCTTGATGTTGGCCGCCTTGATCATCGGCCACCATTTTGCGATCTCGGCCTTCTGCCTTGTGCCGAGCGCTTCGGGCGCGAGCTGGTCCTTCGGTGTCATCTCCAGACCCTGGTTTTCGAGCTGCTTCCTCACGGCGGGATCGTTCAGCGCTTCCACGGCCGCGGCGTTGAGCTTTGCCACGATCTCCTTCGGCGTGCCCTTCGGAACCCACATGCCCGACCACAGCGTCATGTTGAAGCCCTTCAGGCCCGCCTCCTCCACGGTCGGGATCTCCGGCGCCGAGGCCAGGCGCTTGCTGTCGGTGATGCCGTAGGCGCGGATGGTGCCGGCGCGGACCTGACCGATCGAGTTGGAGGCCTGGTCGACCATGATGTCGATCTGGCCGGCGATCAGGTCGTTCAGCGCGGGCGCGGTGCCGCGATACGGCACGTATTGCAGCTTGATGCCGGAGATGCTTTCCAAATAGACGCCGGCGATGTGGCTGCCCGAGCCGGCGCCGGCGGTGCCCGCCGTCGGCGCCGAGCCGCGCGATTTCAGCCACTCGATCAGCTCCTTCAGCGACGTCGCGGGCACCGCATTCTTGCTGACGACCATCATCGGATTGCTCGGCAGCAGCACCACCGGCTCGAGGTCGGCGACGAGGTCGTATTTGAGCTTGTAGACGGCGCCGTTGGCGACGTGGGTGCCGAGATGGCCGAACGAGATGGTGTAGCCGTCCGGCGGCGACTGCACGGCGCGGCCGACGCCGATCGAGCCGCCGGCGCCGGTGACGTTCTCGATCACGACGGGCTGGCCGAGCGGCACCCGCATGCGCTCGGCAAGCACGCGCGCCATTGCATCGGACGGTCCGCCCGCCGCGAATGGCACGATGATGGTGATCGGACGGGTGGGATAGTCGTCGGCGCGCGCGGCGCCGACAGCAGCGAGAACAGCAAACAGCGCAGCCCAGACGGCCTTCGTCATTGTCTTCTCCCCAGCGATGTCTTTGTTGTTTTTTTGGCCCTCTGCCCGCGTACGGGAAGAGGGATCGTGCGTAGCCTATCCCGCGCTAGAACTGCGCGTAATCGATCGGCTTGTGGCGGTCGAGCGTGCGGGTGACCGGCGGCAGCGGATATTTCAGGCCGGTGGCGCAGTTGAACAGCATCACGCGATCACTCTTCGAGACGCGGCCGTCGACGAGGCTCTCCTTGTAGGCGGCGTAGGTGGCGGCGCCCTCGGGGCACAGCAGCAGCCCCTCCCCGCGCGCGACCTCGTTCAGCGCCGCCGAGATCTTGTCGTCGTCGACCGCGATGGCAAAACCCTTGCTCTCGCGCACCGCGCGCAGGATCAGGAAATCGCCGATCGCCTGCGGCACGCGGATGCCGGAGGCGATGGTGTGGGCGTCCTCCCAGCGCGTGGCGTTCTCGGTGCCGGCCTCAAAGGCCCGCACCATCGGCGCGCAGCCGGAGGCCTGCACCGCGACCATGCGCGGACGCTTCGAGCCGATGAAGCCGATCTTCTCCAGCTCGTCGAACGCCTTCCACATGCCGATCAGGCCGGTGCCGCCGCCGGTCGGATAGAAGATCACGTCCGGCACGTCCCAGCCGAGCTGCTCGGCGAGCTCGAGGCCCATCGTCTTCTTGCCCTCGATGCGGTACGGCTCCTTCAGCGTCGAGGTGTCAAACCAGCCGACCTTGGCCTTGCCCTCGCCGACGATCTTGCCGCAATCGTCGATATAGCCGTTGACGCGGTAGACGGTGGCGCCCTGCAGCTCGATCTCGCTGACGTTCACCTCGGGCGTGTCGGCCGGGCAGAAGATCGTGGTCTTGATGCCGCAGCTCGTGGCGTAGGCCGCCAGCGCCGCGCCGGCGTTGCCGTTGGTCGGCATCGCCATGTGCTTGATGCCGAGCGCCTTGCCCATCGACACCGCCATGACGAGGCCGCGCGCCTTGAACGAGCCGGTCGGCAGGCGTCCCTCGTCCTTGACGATGATCTCGCCGCCGCCGAGCTTCTTAGCCAATTTGGGCAGCCGGATCAGCGGCGTCGTGACCTCGCCGAGCGAGACGATGTCCTGGCACTTGCGCACCGGCAGCAGCTCGCGGTAGCGCCACATGTCGCCCGGCCGCTGCGCAAGGGCATCCTTGGTCAGCGCCTTCTTCACGCCTGCAAGATCGTAGCGCACCAGCAGCGGCTTGCCCGCCTTGGAGAGATTATGGACCTGGTCGGCGGCGTAGTGATCGCCCTCCATCGCGCATTCGAGATGGGTGACGAAGGTCGGGCGTTCGATGGTGAGGTTGTCGTTGTCGTGCATGCTGCTTCTTTCTTCTTGCTTGTTCAAACCGCTCTTTCCACGCCTCATTGCGAGGAGCCCGCGACAAAATTGCGGAGCAATTTTGCGCTGGTGCGACGAAGCAATCCAGACTCTTTCTGCGGAGGCAGTCTGGATTGCTTCGCTTCGCTCGCAATGACGGTCGTCATATGTTCAACACCCGTCCATACGCATCCAGCACGGCTTCCTTCATCATCTCCGACAGGGTCGGATGCGGGAACACGGTGTGCATCAATTCCTCTTCCGTCGTCTCCAGATTCATGGCGACGACGTAGCCCTGGATCAGCTCGGTCACTTCTGCGCCGACCATATGGGCCCCTAACAGCTGGCCGGTCTTCTTGTCGAAGATGACCTTGACGAGGCCCTGGTCCTCGCCGAGCGCGATGGCCTTGCCGTTGCCGACGAAGGGGAAGCGGCCGACGCGGATCTCGCGGCCGTTCTCCTTGGCCTTGGCTTCGGTGAGGCCGACCGAGGCGACCTGCGGCTGGCAATAGGTGCAGCCCGGGATCAGATTCTTGTCCATGGGATGCGGGTTGAGGCCCTTGATCGCCTCGACGCAGATCACACCCTCATGCTCGGCCTTGTGAGCCAGCATGGGCGGACCTGCGACGTCGCCGATGGCGTAGATGCCGGGAACGTTGGTCTTGCCGTAGCCGTCGACGACGATGATGCCGCGCTCGGTCTTCACCCCGAGCTTTTCCAGGCCGAGATTCTCGATGTTGCCGACGACGCCGACCGCCGAGATCACGCGCTCGAACTCTGATGTGACCGGCTTGCCCTTGCCGTCGTCGATGGTGGCGACGACGCTGTCGGCCTTCTTCTCGAGCTTGGTCACTTTGGTCGAGGACATGATCTTGATGCCCTGCTTCTCCAGCCGCTTGCGGGCAAGGCCTGCGATCTCCGCGTCCTCGACGGGCAGGATCTGCGGCAGCACCTCGACGACGGTGACGTCCGAGCCCATGGTATGGAAGAACGAGGCGAACTCGATGCCGATCGCGCCGGAGCCGACCACCAGCAGCGACTTCGGCATCCGCTCCGGCACCATCGCCTCGAAATAGGTCCAGACCAGCTTCTTGTCGGGCTCGAGCCCCGGCAGCACGCGCGGCCGTGCGCCGGTTGCGACGATGATGTGCTTGGCCTGATAGGTGCCCTCGCCCAGCGCGCCCTTCGGCGCTTCGACGTCGGACTTCTTCACGGTGACCTTGCCGGGCGCCTCGATCGCGGCCGCGCCCCAGATCACGCTGACCTTGTTCTTCTTCATCAGGAAGCCGACGCCGTCGTTGAGGCGCTTGGAGACACCGCGCGAGCGCTGTACGACGGCCTTGGGATCGAACGAGACCTTCTCCGCCGAGAGACCGTAGTCTTTGGCGTGCTGCATGTAGTGGTAGATCTCGGCCGAGCGCAGCAGCGCCTTGGTCGGGATGCAGCCCCAGTTCAGGCAGATGCCGCCGAGATAGGACTTTTCGACGATCGCGGTCTTGAAGCCGAGCTGCGCGGCGCGGATCGCAGTGACGTAGCCGCCGGGACCGGAGCCGATGATGATGACGTCGAAGGATGTGTCGGCCATGGCGGCTCCCGTTCAACTCAAGAGGCACCGCGGGCGCGGCGCTTGAAGACAATCAATCTGACCAGCCATTCAATGATCCCGATCAGGACCAGAATGGCCAGCGCGCTGAACACGATCGGTTGAGCGATGTTCCGCGACAGCTGCTCCCCCGAGAAGAAGGCGGACCGAAGAAAATCGAGCCCAACCGGGTTGAGCGCGACGACCGCGCCGAGCAGCAACGATATCCATGGCCAGCGGGTCCGGACATGCAAGGTTGCCCCCTCTGCCGCCGCGTCAAACCATCATCATCACAGGGTTTTCGATCAGCTGCTTGAAGGCGCCGATCAGCTCGGCGCCGAGCGCGCCGTCGATGGCACGGTGATCGCAGGACAAGGTCACGCTCATCATGTGCGCGATCTCGATCTTGCCGCCGCGCACCACGGGACGCTCCTCGCTGGTGCCGACCGCCAGGATGGTCGCATGCGGCGGATTGATCACGGCGGTGAAGTGGCTGATGCCGTACATGCCGAGGTTGGAGACGGCGGTGGTGCCGCCCTGGTATTCCTCGGGCTTCAATTTGCGCGAGCGTGCGCGCGCGGCAAAATCCTTCATCTCGTTGGAGATGACCGACAGCGTCTTGGTCTCCGCCTTGCGGATGATCGGCGTGATCAGGCCGCCGGGCATCGCGACGGCGACGCCGACGTCGGAATGATGGTGCTTGACCATGCCGCTTTCGGTCCAGCTGACGTTGCAGTTCGGGATCTTCTGCAGCGCCACCGCCATCGCCTTGATGACGAAATCGTTGACCGATATCTTGTAGAGCGGCTTCTTCTCCTTGTCCTTCGGAGCTGCGGCATTGATCTCCTCGCGGGCAGCGAGCAGCTTGCCGATGTCGCAGTCGATCGTGAGGTAGAAGTGCGGGACGTTCTGGATCGACGCGGTCAGGCGCTGCGCGATGGTGCGGCGCATGCCGTCATGCGGGACGATCTCGTAGGAGCCTGGCTCGAACAGCGACAAAATCTGCTTGTCCGACATGGTGGGCGCGATCGCGGGCGCGCCGCCGGAGGGCGCAGCCGCGGGCGCCTTGAGGCCCTTGCCCGACTTGGCCTGCTCGACGTCGCGCGCGACCACGCGGCCGTGCGGACCGGTGCCGGTGACCATGCCGACATCGATGCCGGCTTCCTTGGCGAGGCGCCGCGCCAGCGGCGATGAGAACACGCGGGCGCCATGACCGTTCGCCTGCGCGGCCGGAGCTGCGGCCTGCGGCGCGGGAGCCGCAGGCGGGGGAGCGGCCTTGGGCGCGGCAGGTGCAGGCGCGGGAGCTGGCGCAGCAGCCGGAGCTTCAGCGGGCTTCTCTGCTTTCGGCGGCGCGGCCGAAGCGCTCGGCTTGGCGCTCCCCGCGGCCTTCACGTCCTCGCCCTCGCCGGCAAGGACCGCGATCACGTCGTTGACCGGGACGTCCTGCGTGCCCTCGGGCACCAGGATCTTGGCGATCGTGCCCTCGTCGATCGCCTCGACCTCCATGGTCGCCTTGTCGGTCTCGATCTCGGCGATCACGTCGCCGGACTTGACCTTGTCGCCTTCCTTCTTCAGCCATTTGGCGAGGTTGCCCTTCTCCATCGTCGGCGAGAGAGCGGGCATCAGGATGTTGATGGGCATGCTGACCTCAAGAAGAACTTTGCAAAACGTCGTCTTTCGACAGCGAAGACGACCAGGTTTAGTTGCCGATGTCGCCCTGCCACAGGCGCTCATTGGCAGGGATGGAACGCCAATTCTTCATCATGGTGATGGAGCGGTCATCGGCAAGGTCGATCCAGGGGATACCGAACTTGTCGAGGATGTCCTTGGAGCCTTCGAAGGTGACGGATTCTCCGATCACCACCAGCTTGACCTTGAAAAGCCCGAGCGCACCCGCGCACATCGAGCACGGCGACAGCGTGGTGTACATGACGGTGTCGTGGAACGAGATCGCGCCGGCCTCGCGCAGGCAGCTCATCTCGCCGTGCAGGATCGGATTGTTCTCCTGCACGCGGTTGTTGTGGCCGCGGGCGATGATCTTGTTGTCGCGCGTCAGCACCGCGCCGATCGGCAGGCCGCCTTGCGCGATCGAAGCCTCCGCCTCGCGGATCGCCTCCAGCATGAAATCGAAATGATAGGGCTCGATCGCCATGGTCAGTGTCCCTTGCCGCGCGGCGTCGTCGTGCCGGTGTCGGTGGGACGCTCGATCTCGGCCTGGAACATCTCGAGGATCCGGTTCAGCGCATCCTCTTCGGTATATTCGCTTTCGCGCGCATAGGCGCGCGCGGCATGGCGGGCGAGATCGACGAGCAGGAGGCCCCACATGTCGGGCTCCTCGAAGGCGCGCTGGAACGCCATCGACAGCCCGCCGTCCAGCACGAACACGCGCAGGATCTCGACCGCATCGTCGCGGGCCATGACGTCGGGCGGCAGTGGCTGCTCCTTGGGGCCCGCCATGGTCTACCTGTAGCAGACGGCTTTGGCGGCCTCGACGACCTCGGCCGCCGACGGCAGCGCGAGCTTCTCCAGGTTCGCCGCATACGGCATCGGCACGTCCTTGCCGGAAACGCGCGTCACCGGCGCGTCCAGATAATCGAAGGCGTTCTCCATGATGCGCGCGGCGATCTCGGCGCCGACGCCGCTCTGGGCCCAGCCCTCCTCCACCGTTACCGCACGCCCGGTCTTCTTCACCGAGTTGACGATGGTCTCGGTGTCCATCGGGCGCAGCGTCCGCAGGTCGATCACCTCGGCCTCGATGCCGTCCTTGGCGAGCTCGTCGGCGGCCTTCAGCGCATAGGTCATGCCGTTCGACCAGGAGATGATCGTGACATGGCTGCCCGCGCGCACGATGCGCGCCTTGCCGATCGGGATGATGAAATCATCCAGCTTGGGGACTTCGCCGGTGTGGCCGTAGAGCACCTCGTTCTCGAGGAAGATCACCGGATTGGGATCGCGGATCGCGGCCTTGAGCAGGCCCTTGGCATCGGCGGCCGAATACGGCGCGACGACCTTGAGCCCGGGAACGTGCGAGTACCAGGCCGAGTAATCCTGGCTGTGCTGGGCGGCGACGCGGGCGGCCGCACCGTTGGGGCCTCGGAACACGATCGAGCAGCCCATCTGGCCGCCGGACATGTAGAGCGTCTTGGCGGCGGAGTTGATGATCTGGTCGATCGCCTGCATGGCGAAGTTGAAGGTCATGAACTCGACGATCGGCTTGAGGCCGGCCATCGCGGCTCCGACGCCGACGCCGGCAAAGCCGTGCTCGGTGATCGGCGTATCGATCACGCGCTTGGCGCCGAATTCCTGGAGCAGCCCTTGCGTGACCTTGTAGGCGCCCTGATATTCGGCGACCTCCTCGCCCATCACGAACACGTCGGCGTCGCGACGCATCTCTTCGGCCATGGCGTCGCGCAAAGCTTCGCGGATGGTCTGCGTCACCATCTCGGTCCCGGCGGGCACTTCCGGATCCGGCTCGGCAACGGCCTGCGGGGCAGCCGGCGCGGCCTTCGGTTGCGGCGCCTCGGCCTTGGCGGCGGCCGGGGGCGCCGACTCGGCAGCTTTCTCCTGCTTCGCCGGCGCGGACGCCTTGGCGAGATCGGCCGCGCTCTCGCCGTCGGCGAGAATGGTCGCGATCGGCGTGTTCACCGCGACGTCGGCGGTGCCCTCGGGGATCAGGATCTTGCCGAGCGTGCCCTCGTCGGTCGCCTCGACCTCCATGGTCGCCTTGTCGGTCTCGATCTCCGCGATCACGTCACCCGACTTGATCGCTTCGCCCTCTTTCTTCAGCCATTTGGCGAGGTTGCCCTTCTCCATCGTGGGCGACAACGCGGGCATCAGCACTTGAATTGGCATATCTTCTCCAAGGAAAGCTTGCGCGCGTTCAGCGGTAGACGTCGGTCCAGAGCTCGGCGGCATCCGGCTCGGGATCATGCTGGGCGAAATCGGCGGAGGCGTTGACGATGTCGCGCACCTCGGCGTCGATCGCCTTGAGGTCGGCCTCGCTGACCTTGGCAGCCAACAGGCGGTTGCGCACCTGCTCGATCGGGTCCTGGTCGTGGCGGACCTTCTCGACCTCCTCGCGTGTGCGATATTTTGCAGGATCGGACATCGAGTGCCCGCGGTAGCGATAGGTCTGCATCTCCAGGATGAAGGGCCCCTTGCCGGCGCGGCACCAGGCCGCCGCCTCCTCGCCCGCGGCCTTGACGGCGCGAACGTCCATGCCGTCGATCTGCTTGCCGGGGATGTTGAAGGACGCGCCGCGCTTGGAGAAATCCTGCTGCGCCGAGGCGCGCGAGACCGAGGTGCCCATGGCGTAGCGGTTGTTCTCGATGACGTAGATCACCGGCAGCTTCCAGAGCTCCGCCATGTTGAAGCTCTCGTAGACCTGGCCTTGGTTGGCCGCGCCGTCGCCGAAATAGGTGACGCTGACATTGTCGTTGCCGCGATAATGATTGGCGAAGGCGAGGCCCGTGCCGAGCGAGACCTGGGCGCCGACGATGCCGTGGCCGCCGTAAAAATGCTTCTCCTTGCTGAACATGTGCATGGAGCCGCCCTTGCCCTTGGAATAGCCGCCGCGGCGTCCCGTGAGCTCGGCCATGACGCCATTGGCGTCCATGCCGGTAGCAAGCATGTGGCCGTGATCGCGATAGCCGGTGATGACCTGATCGCCCTCCTTCAGGGCCATCTGCATGCCGACCACCACGGCCTCCTGGCCGATATAGAGGTGGCAGAAGCCGCCGATTGCACCCATGCCGTAGAGCTGGCCGGCCTTTTCCTCGAACCTGCGGATCAGGAGCATGTCGCGGAGCGCCTTGAGCTCCTGTTCCCTCGTGAATTCCGGAGGCGAACCGCCGTCGGTCTTGTCCTGTGGAGGGCTTGCGGCGGCTTTCTTGGGTGCGGCCATAGGAATTCCGGGTCAGAGAAAACTTGTGCCCTCTCTAACCCAAGTCAAACGCCCTTGGAAAGCACCGCGGCAGCATGCCACGACTTTCATTATGCCGCACTGCAACGTGGTCGAAATATTGGAAAATCTTTGGCGCCGATCGGGCAACAAATCTACGCGTCACGATGCGGCGATATGACCAGCTCAAGAACTATGCACCATGCCGATCCCAGTCGTCGAAGTGACGGCGCCGGACATGGCGCCGCCCTCTCCGCATTCCCGATCAGAAGAAGCCGAGCTTCTTCGGGCTGTAGCTGACCAGGAGGTTCTTGGTCTGCTGATAATGATCGAGCATCATCTTGTGAGTCTCGCGACCGACGCCCGACTGCTTGTAGCCGCCGAACGCCGCGTGGGCGGGATAGGCGTGGTAGCAATTGGTCCAGACCCGGCCGGCCTGGATCGCCCGGCCGAAGCGGTAGCAGCGGTTGGCGTCGCGGCTCCAGACGCCGGCCCCGAGGCCGTAGAGCGTGTCGTTGGCGATCTCGAGCGCCTCGTCGTCGGTCTTGAAGGTCGTGACCGAGACCACGGGGCCGAAGATCTCTTCCTGGAAGATCCGCATCTTGTTGTGGCCCTCGAACACGGTCGGCTTGACGTAGAAGCCGCCGGCGAGATCGCCTCCGAGCTCGGCCCGTCCGCCGCCCGCGAGCACCTTGGCGCCCTCCTGCTTGCCGATGTCGATATAGGACAGGATCTTCGCCAGTTGCTCGCCGGAGGCCTGCGCGCCGATCATGGTGGTGGGATCGCGCGGATCGCCCTGCGTGATCGCGGCGACGCGCTTCAAGGCCCGCTCCATGAAGCGGTCATAGATGTCGGCATGGACCAGCGCGCGGCTCGGACAGGTGCAGACCTCGCCCTGGTTCAGCGCGAACATGACGAAGCCCTCGATCGCCTTGTCGAAGAAATCGTCGTCCTCGGCGGTGACGTCCTTGAAGAAGATGTTGGGCGACTTGCCACCGAGCTCCAGCGTGACGGGAATGAGGTTCTGGCTCGCGTACTGCATGATCAGCCGGCCCGTCGTGGTCTCGCCGGTGAAGGCGATCTTGGCGATGCGCGGGCTGGAGGCCAGCGGCTTGCCGGCCTCGAGGCCAAAGCCGTTGACGATGTTGAGGACGCCCGGCGGCAGGATGTCGGCGATGATCTCGGCCCAGACCATGATCGAGGCCGGGGTCTGCTCGGCCGGCTTCAGCACCACGCAATTGCCGGCGGCCAGCGCGGGCGCGAGCTTCCAGCAGGCCATCAGCAGCGGGAAGTTCCAGGGGATGATCTGGCCGACCACGCCGAGCGGCTCGTGGAAATGATAGGCGATGGTGTCGTGGTCGATCTCGCCGATCGAGCCTTCCTGGGCGCGCACCACGCCGGCAAAATAGCGGAAATGATCGATGGCGAGCGGCAGGTCCGCTGCGCGAGTCTCGCGGATCGGCTTGCCGTTGTCCCAGGTCTCGGCGATGGCGAGACGCTCCAGATTCTCTTCCATGCGATCGGCGATCCGGTTCAGGACCGCGGCGCGCTCGGCGACGCTGGTGCGGCCCCAGGCCGCCTTGGCGGCATGCGCCGCATCGAGCGCCGCCTCGACGTCCTGCGCATCGGAGCGCGCGATCTTGCAGACGACCTGACCGGTCACCGGCGAGGCGTTGTCGAAATATTTGCCGGAGATCGGCGCGACGAACTTGCCGCCGATGAAGTTGTCATAGCGTTCGGCGAAGGGAACTTTGGTGACGCTGAGGAATTCCACCTTGTTCATTGATCACTCCCGTTGATTGCTGTTTGCGCAATTCGTCGCGTGTTCACGACTTGCGCCGACGATGTCGCGGGAGGGGTTTGCTGTCAGCCCGGTGGGAAGCGATGGCGGAGCGGACCTGTCGCAGTTCTGCGACAGGTCATGGACGCGGCGTCACCATCGTGTCCCGGACAAGCTGCAACGCGTTAGCGTTGCTGCGCAGAGCCGGGACCCAGAGGCGGCACGGGAGGTATGCGGAGACATGGGCCCCGGCTCAGCAGCGCACCACGTCGCAAGGGCGACGCGCTGCGCTGCGTCCGGGGCACGACACCCAACCTCACCGTCAGAGAAAAACCGGCCTAAAGCAGGATGAGATTGGGTTGAATCAAGCCGCCGCGGCTCGGTGCACCTCTCCCGCTTGCGGGAGAGGTCGGCGCAACGCGCCGGGTGAGGGTTCTCTCCTCTAGGGGAGTGTCCCGTTGTGGAGAAACCCTCTCCCCCTCTAGGGGAGTGTCCCGTTGTGGAGAAACCCTCTCCCCGCCCTCCCCCGCTGTTCAGACCGGGGAGATGGTGGACGGGTGTTCGGAGACATCGTGGACACTTTCTGGGCTCCCGTCGAGAGGCCGGATATCGACGGTTGCAATCGTCTGGGTTCTGAACACGACGTCGAAGACGCCATCCTGTGTGGTCGGCCGGAACGCGACGGCCTTGCCGCGGAAGGCCTTTGGGACTTTGAGGTTGCGTCCGAGGAAGCTGACGTGACCGTCTTGCTGGACCCGGCGCACAATGTCGTTTGGTGCGTATTCGAAGGGCGCGACGGTCTCGACATAGTCGCGCGGGCTCGGCTGATAACGGCTGGCCG
The DNA here is from genome assembly GCF_024585125.1 of Bradyrhizobium sp. WBOS08. NCBI lineage: Bacteria > Pseudomonadati > Pseudomonadota > Alphaproteobacteria > Hyphomicrobiales > Nitrobacteraceae > Bradyrhizobium > Bradyrhizobium sp. WBOS08. The sequence goes on from NZ_CP028988.1 coordinate 6,268,771, forward strand.
GCACGGCAAGCTCGAGTGCTTCGTGCGGCCGCTGCGTGTTGTAGACGGTGCGCCATCGCTCGAAAGCGCGCTGGGCGGCGGCGATGTCGGCGAAGGCAGGAGCGGACAGGACCTCGGCCTTGAGGCTGCGGTGGAAGCGTTCGTCCTTGCCCATGGTCTGCGGATGATAGGGCCGCGAATGGCTGACCTTGATGCCATGCTCGATCAGCCAGACCCCGAGCGGGGTGAACGGGCTGCCCGGCCCATCGCCCCAGGGCGAACCGTTGTCGGTGATCAGCCTCTCGGGCAAGCCGTAGCGGCGGAAGGCGGCAACGAGATGCTGCTGACCGTCTCGGTCTGCTCGTTGGCGCAAGCCGCGAGCACCACCGAAAAGCGCGAGTGATCGTCGAGCACGGTCAGCGGATGAAGCCGGCCGGTGTGCATCGCCACGTGGCCCTTGAAGTCCATCTGCCACAACTCGTTCGGCCGCTCCCGTTCGAAGCGAACGAAGGCCGACTGACCGCCGCCGAACGCGCCCAGTTCCACCCCATGCCGCTTCAGGATCGCCGTGACCGTCGAGGGCGCCGGGACTGCTTCCCATCCCAGATCCTTCAATCGCCTGGCGATCTTCCGCCCGCCCCAGGCCGGGTGCTCGGCTCGGAGCGCAAGCACGGCCTCCTCGATCGCCGCGACACTGCGCGCCGGCGACGTCCGGGGCCGGCGCGACTGCTCCTGAAGCCACGTCATCCCGGCCGTTCGCCAACGCTCCAGCCACTTGTGGCCGGTCGTCGGGCTGACGCCGAAGCGACGGCACAATTGCCGAACGTTGGCTCCTTCTTCCGAGGCCAACATGACAAACTCCAATCTCGCGTCCATCCGAGACACCTCGCGGAACGGCATCCGACAGCCTCCTTACTGAGCTGTCGAAAGTGTCCACGATGTCTCCGAACACCCGTCCACCATCTCCCCGGTCTGAACACCCGCAAGCGGGGGAGGGAGCGCACCTTCCGTGCGGCAAATGAACCTAATCTCATCAGGCTCAGTGGCTCACGCCGAACCGCTTCAGCTTTCGATGCAGCGTGGCGCGGCTGATGCCGAGGGCCTTGGCGGCCGCCGAGACATTGCCGCCGGCGCGGAGCAATGCCCGTTGCACCACCGCGCGCTGACCGCCGGCAAGATGATCGTGCGCGGTGTCGCCGCCGAGCAGATCGGCTGCGGGCATCGGTCGCAAGGCCCGGCCGGGGGCGATTCCGAGCGCCGCCCGGGCGGAGCGGGTCGCACCGATCACGAGATCGTCCGCATCGACCGCGACGAGGCCGCCGCCTTGGCCGTCCGCGGCTTGCGTCAGCACGATGCGGGCATGGGCGAACGCCTTGCGGAACAGATCCGCTTCGATCCGCTTGGCCGCCTCGCCCGCCGCAAGCGCGATCAGGCTGGAGAACGCATCGGTCCGGTCGGCGCGGCAGGAGGAGACGTCGAGCACGCCGGCAAGCGCGGCCTCATGGTCGTAGATCGGAACGGCGGTGCAGCTCAGCAGCGTGTTGCGGGCGAAGAAATGCTGGTCGCGGTCGATCGTCAGCGCACGCTGCTCGACGAGGCAGGTGCCAATGCCGTTGGTGCCTTCATGCTCCTCGCTCCAGAGCGCACCGGTCCACAGGCCCCAGGACTGAAACGTCGCGTCGTCCGCCGGCGTGCCGCGACGGTCGACCGGCACGCCCTCGCCGTCGGCGAGCAGCACGCAGCAACCGCTGGCGCCGACGGCCTGATAGAGCCTGTCCATCGCGCCTTGCGCGGCCGCCAGCAGGGGCGCGACGCGCTCACGCGCCCGGAGCAGCTCGGCTTCGGTCAGCCGCATCGGCGAGGTACGGCCGCCGGGATCGAGATGATGCAATCTGGACGAACGGCGCCACGAGGCCACGAGCGCGGATCGTGCCGCCTGGCCTGACGCGATGGCGGCCTCGACACGGGCCGCGTGATGCCGGGGCATGGACCCATTCATCACAGTCTCCTCCGAATGACAGACTAGAACGTGCCGGCGCCACCCGTTTGATCTGCGTCAACTTCGAAAGAGCGCTGCACAAGCCATGAGCCTGCCGCGGTGCCGTCGTCAAGGCGGCCAGCCGTTCCAGACTTACGACCTTCGAAGGAGCATGGCGCCAAGAAGCCGGATCTCGGCAACGGCTTTCGCGCCGGTTTCGCAATTCGCGAAAAACGCTACCTCGCCGGGATCATCCGAACGAGATCGCGCGGATTGACGTAGTCGAGCTGGAAGCGCGCCCGCTCGTCCAGCATGTCGGGATCGATCCGCTCGGACCGCAATAGCGAGACCCGCTGCTCGCTCCTGACGCGCTCACGCTTGAGCTGGGCCAGTTCGCTGGTCAGCGCGATGATCTCCTGGTCGAGCTCCTGGCGGGCGTTGAGGCCGTATTTGCCGGTATAGGCGTTGACGCCGAAATAGCCGACGATGGCGGCCGCCATCGCGTAGAGGGCAAGTCCGGTCAGGATCGATTTCAGGCGCGCGCGGGAGACCATCCTGGGAAGATGGGACAGGTTGGTTAAGGGAGTGCTAATTGCAAGCGGCTCCCCGCCCACCAAACCCTCATGGTGAGGAGGCGTGAAGCGCCGTCTCGAACCATGCAGGCCCGACTGTCCCCGCGGCCATCCTTCGAGACGACCGCTTCGCGGTCTCCTCAGGATGAGGACCTGCGGTGTGGCCGCGGGGGATATTTGGCCTCAGCCCTGATGTTTCGCCACGTGCGCGGCGAAGGCGTCGATGTATTGCTGCAGCACCGTCTTCAGGGAGTCCTTGGTCAGGCTGCCGTCCGCGCCGAAGGCATCGCCGACGCCGTTGAGGTAGATTTCCGGCTGCTGCAGCAGCGGACCGGAGATGCCCGGCAGGATGTTCTGCAGATGCTTCGCCGCGCTGACGCCGCCGAGCGGTCCCGGCGAGTTCGAGATGATGCCGATCGGCTTGCCGAGCAGCGAGCTCTTGCCATAGGGGCGCGAGGCGACGTCGATGGCATTCTTGAGGACGCCCGGGATCGAGCGATTGTATTCGGGGGTGACGAACAGGACGCCGTTCGACTTCTGAAGCTTGTCGCGGAAGGCCAGCCAGTCCGCGGGCGGCGCACCCTCGAGATCCTGATTGAAGAACGAGATGCCGGCCGGCGTGATGACCTCGAGCTTCAGCGAGTCGGGCGCGAGCTTGGCAAGCGCGTTGGCGATCTTCAACGTAAAGCTTTCCTTGCGCAGGCTGCCGGCGATCGTGACGATGTTGTAGGCCATGAGATGTCCTTGAACCTTGAGGGAGGGTGCCGACAGCACTTAAGCGATCCAGACCGATGGATGCAAGTGCATGAATCGACCCCAATTGGAAACGCTGCGTTTCGCAGAAGCAGATGGTGGTCCAAACAATCGGGCCGCCAAGCGGCGGCCCGGTCCTGGCTCTCAGATGCTGACCCCGCTCAGATCGTCGGATTCCACGCCGACGGGATCAGGCGATATTTGGCGCCGTCCTTCACGACATGACCGACCGAGGGGAAGGTGAAGTGGAAGCCGACCACCGTCGCCTTCTCCGCTGCCGCCATATCGTAGAACTTGTGACGCGTCTGCTGCGCCGTCGCTGCGTCCATGTCGAACATCACGTGCCAGTCGGGATTGCGCAGGAAGAATTCCGGGATGTTGGTGACGTCGGACTGGATCAGCACCTTCGCATCGCCGGAAGCAACCGCGAACGAGGTATGGCCGGGCGTATGGCCCGGAGTCGCAATCGAGGTGATGCCCGGCGCGACCTCCTTGCCCCACTCGTATTTCGTCACCTTGGACTCGAGGCCGGCGAAAATCTTCTTCACGTTGGCGAAGGCGGCTTTCAGCCCCTGATTGGACTCGGCCTTGGCGGCGTTGTCCTCGCTGGTCCAGAACTCCCACTCCTTGCCGGGTACCATGATCTCCGCATTCGGGAAGGCCAAGGCGCCGTCGGCGAGCCGAACCCCGTTGATGTGATCGCCATGAAAATGCGACAGCAGCACGACATCGACGTTCTTAGGGTCGACGCCGGCCACCTGAAGGTTCTGCAAGGTGCGGCCGACCGCGCCCTTGCTCGCCTCGAGATTCGCGATGCCGTTGCCGGTATCGATCAGCACCAGCTTGGAACCGGTATTGATGAGCTGCGGGTTGAACGGGATCGTGACCATGCCTTTCGGCATGTAGGCCGCCTCCCCCGCGGCCAGCGCTTCGTCCTTCGGAATGTTGGCGACGAACTTGTCCGGCATCGGAAAGGTGCGCGCGCCGTCGTTGATCGAGGTGCACTCGAAGCTGCCGACCTTGTAGCGATAAAAGCCCGGCGCCTGCGTCCCGGCCAGCGGCGCTGCGGCCTTGGCGGCGGTCGGTCCAAGTCCGGCCGCGGCCGCCGCACCGAGGGCGGCGGCGCCTGCGAGCAGATGACGGCGATTGAGATCGGTCATGGAAGGTCCCCTTCTGAGCGCTTTGCGGTTTCCGCTTTCGATGGCGGCGGAATTTAATCTCGCGCTGCGCGCAGAAGGCAAGACCTTTCCTTCGGTGACCTGCCGCCCTAGATCACGATTATTTATTCGGGTTGATGAGGAATTTTTCCCCGGTGGCGCGTTTGGCGTACACGGCGATGTTGGCGGGATCGAGCGCCTCGGCCAGTGAGACCACCTTGGTGTAGTGACTGGCGAATGTGGTCTTGAGCTCGGACGCGACGCGCTGGCGCAGGCGGCCGATCTCGGCCGGACCGATCTTCTGGAGGAACGGCGTCAGCAGCCAGCCGCCGACGCCCCAGGTCAGACCGAACGACCGGCTCAATTCGGTCGGCCGATTGTCGAGGCTGCCGTAGATATAGACCTGCTTGTACACGTTGGAGCCGTAGCGGCTGTATTCCTTCGCGGTCTTGTTGGCCGCGACTTCCATGGCGGTCAGGATCTGGCTGGCCAGCTTGCCGCCGCCGATGGCATCGAACGCGATGGTGGCACCGGTCTCGACCAGCGCATTGGTGAGATCGTCCGTGAAGCTTGGCGCACTGGAATCCACGATGTACTTGGCGCCGATCTTGCGCAGGATATCGGCCTGCTCCTCGCTCCTGACGATGTTGACGAGGCCGATGCCGTCCTTGATGCAGATCTTGTTGAGCATCTGGCCGAGATTGGACGCAGCCGCGGTGTGCACGAGCGCCTTGTGGTTCTCGCGCCGCATCGTCTCGGTCATGCCGAGTGCGGTCAGCGGATTGACGAACCAGGACGCGCCGTCGGCGGCCGTGGTGCCCGCCGGCAGCTCCATGACGTCGCGGACCTTGAGCACGCGGTACTGCGTGTACATCGCGCCGCCGATCATCGACACCGTCTTGCCCATCAGGGCTTTCGCCGCGTCCGACGCGCCGGTCCGGATCACCGTGCCGGCGCCCTCGTTGCCGACCGGCAGCGACTGGTCGAGCCGGCCTCCCATCATCCCCATCGCCGCCTCCGGCATCGTCGCGGTGATGACCGGCATCTCCTTGGTGCCGGAGGCCTTGGCGGCCAACATGTCGGCGGGCCCGATGAGGAGGCCGAGATCGGAGGGGTTGATCGGCGACGCCTCGACGCGGACCACGACCTCGTCGTCGGCCGGCTCCGGCGTCGGGACCTCCACGAGCGACAATTCCAGCTCGCCGCTCTTCTTGAGCAGCGAACGCAGTTGCAGTCCGGACTTGCCGTCGCTCATGTCGATCCTCCCCTGTCCCGTTCCTTCGTGCGGTGACGCCGGCTTATGCCAGCGCCTTCAGTGCCGCCTTGCCGCCGTACAGCGCCTGCTTGCCGAGCTGCTGCTCGATGCGCAAGAGCTGATTGTATTTGGCGGTGCGGTCGGAACGCGCAAGGGAGCCGGTCTTGATCTGACCGCAATTGGTGGCGACCGCGAGGTCGGCGATGGTGGAATCCTCGGTCTCGCCGGAGCGGTGCGACATCACCGAGGTGTAGCCGGCCTTGTGCGCCATCTCGACGGCGGCGAGCGTCTCGGTCAGCGTGCCGATCTGGTTGACCTTGATCAGGATCGAGTTGGCGCGGCCGGCCTTGATGCCGTCGGCGAGGCGCTTGACGTTGGTGACGAACAGGTCGTCGCCGACCAGCTGGCACTTCTTGCCGACGAGGTCGGTGAGCTCCTTCCAGCCGTCCATGTCGTCTTCCGACATGCCGTCCTCGATGGTGACGATCGGATAGCGCGAGACGAGGTCGGCCAGGTACTTGGCCTGCTCGGAGATCGAGCGGGTCTTGCCCTCGCCCTCATAGACGTATTTGCCGTCCTTGAAGAACTCGGTCGAGGCGCAGTCGAGGCCGAGCACGATGTCGCTTCCGGCCTTGAAGCCGGCCTTGCCGATCGCGTTCATGACGAAGTCGAGCGCGGCGTCGGCCGACGGCAGGTTCGGCGCAAAGCCACCCTCGTCGCCGACATTGGTGTTGTGGCCGGCCTTCTTCAATTCGGACTTCAGCGTGTGGAAGACTTCCGCGCCGTAGCGCAAGCCCTCGGCAAAGCTCGAGGCGCCGACCGGCAGGATCATGAATTCCTGGAAGTCGATCGGGTTGTCGGCATGCACGCCGCCATTGATGATGTTCATCATCGGCACCGGCAACAGGCGCGCCGAGGTGCCGCCGACGTAGCGGTAGAGCGGCATGTCGAGCGAGTTTGCGGCGGCCTTGGCGCAGGCCAGCGAAACGCCGAGAATGGCGTTGGCCCCCAGCCGGCTCTTGTTCGCCGTGCCGTCGAGGTCGATCATGATCTGGTCGATCTGGGCCTGCTGCTCGACGTCGAGGCCGCTGAGGGCCTCGAAGAGCTCGCCGTTGACGGCGCCGACCGCCTTGCTGACACCCTTGCCGAGATAGCGGGCCTTGTCGCCGTCGCGCAGTTCCACCGCCTCATGGGCGCCCGTCGAGGCGCCGGAGGGCACGGCAGCGCGGCCCAGCGCTCCATCCTCCAGCACGACATCGACCTCGACGGTGGGATTGCCCCGGCTGTCGAGGATTTCGCGGCCGATGATGTCGATAATGGCGGTCATGATGTGCACTTCCGTTCGTTGGGGCTGATCGGTGCCGCGGGTCTTACACGGGCCGCAAGCAAATGTGAACGCTTGGACGGCGGGCTTCGACTGACGCCTGACGCGGCCGGGGCTAAGCTCGCATTCGATTGATCTGCGCGTCCAACCTCAATCTGAACCAGCCGAGGTAACGCCATGAATCGTCGCCAGTTTCTCGTCTCGAGCGCTGCGCTGCTCGCGACCCGGCCGGCTCTCGCCCAGGAGGGCCCGTTCCGGACGAAATATTTCCCGATCAGTGCCGGCATCGGCCTGCATGATCTGGCCCCCGCCCCCGACGGTTCGGTCTGGTTCACGGCGCAGGGCAAGGGCCTGCTCGGCAGGCTCGATCCCCGGGATGGCCGTTTCAAGACGGTCAGCCTCGGCGAAGGCGCCGCCCCGCATGGCGTGACCATGGGCCCCGACGGTGCGCCCTGGATCACCGAGGGCGGGCAGAACGCGATCGCGCGGGTCGATCCCTCCGACCTCAAGGTCACGCTGTTCCGCCTGCCGGAGAAGTTCGCTGCCGCCAACCTCAACACCGGCGTGTTCGACAAGGAAGGCACCTATTGGTTCACCGGTCAGTCCGGCTATTACGGCCGCCTCGCGCCGAAGTCCGGCGACATGAATGTGTTCAGGGCGCCTAAAGGCGTCGGTCCCTATGGCATCACGGTCACCCCCAAGGGCGATGTCTGGTACGCCTCGCTCGCCGGCAGCCATATCGCCAGGATCGACCTTGCGACCGGCAACGCCAGCGTCGTCGAGCCGCCGACGCCGCACCAGGGCTCGCGGCGGGTGTGGTCGGATTCGAGGAGCCGGATCTGGGTCAGCGAATGGAATAGCGGCCACGTCTCGGTGCACGATCCCGCCGATGGGTCGTGGAAGACGTGGAAGCTGCCGGGCGAACGCCCCCGCGCCTATGCCGTCTTCGTCGACGACAAGGACAAGGTCTGGCTGACCGACTTTTCCGCCAACGCCATCGTGCGCTTCGATCCCGCTACGGAGACATTCAACGTCTTCGCCAGCGACAAGGCCAATGCCAATGTGCGCCAGCTCGACGGACGGCCGGGCGAGCTGTGGGGCTGCGAGTCCGGCAACGACCGCATCGTCATGATCCAGACGATTGCCGCCGGTTGACGGCGGCGATATTTGCGTCCATCCCGGCGTCCTCAAAGGATGCAAGCGATGGCGAAGAAATCCCTCCAGCTCGGCCGTGCGGTCGAGTGGCCACACACACCGGAAGACGCGCAGCTCGACCGCGTGCCCAATCCGCAAAAGGGCACCGACTACCTGGTGCGCTTCACCGTGCCGGAATTCACCTCGCTCTGCCCGGTCACGGGCCAGCCGGATTTCGCGCATCTGATGATCGACTACGCGCCGGGTGCCTGGCTGCTGGAGTCAAAATCGCTCAAGCTCTACATCGCGAGCTTCCGCAACCACGGCGCATTTCACGAGGACTGCACCGTGATGATCGGCAAGCGCATCGCGAGCGAGATCAAGCCGAAATTCTTGCGCATCGGCGGCTATTGGTATCCGCGCGGCGGCATTCCGATCGACGTGTTCTGGCAGACCGGCCGCGTGCCCAAAGGCCTGTGGGTGCCCGAACAAGGCGTCGCGCCCTATCGCGGGCGGGGCTGAGAACGAGGTGAGCGGCGTGCGAACTGGTTTCGGCGCGCGGCGCTATTTGGAGACGGATGACCTTTCCCAGGGACGCTTGCCGTTGGCATCTCTGTCCCAGGGGCGCGTGGTCGGGGCGTTCTTTTCCTCGGCAGCGGCTTTCGCGCGGTCAGCCTGCACCTGCTCGCGATCCGTTACCGGCGGCTTGGGCTGGGCTTGAGACGTCTGCGCGGCGACCGGAGCCATGGCGAGCAGCGCGGCGATCAGAAACTTTGTCATTCCCGCCTGTAGCACGCTGAAGGTCAGACCGTCCGATTTAGTTGCAGGTTCCCGCGCGACTTTCGTCAGACCCTCGCATCCGACGGCGCCCGCGGCTTGAGCAGCCGGGCGCAGACAACGCCCAGCACCACCATGATCCCTGCGCTCGCGAACAGCGTCGGGACCTTGCCGGCGTGCTGCAGCCCGAAGCCATAGGCGAGCGGGCCCACGGTCTGCCCCATGAAGAAGAAGAACGAATGCAGCGACAGCGCGGTGGCGCGCGCCTCGACCGACAGCTCGCTGGCGAAGACCTGCAGACAGCCATGGGCGATGTAGAAGCCCCATCCCATCACGATGAGATTCAGCGCCTGCACTTCCCAGCGCGGACCGAACGCGACGGCGACGAGCTGCGAGGCCACCAGCGCCATGCCTGATATCATCATGCCCTTCATCCCCAGCCACGGCAGCAGGCGCGACACCGTCAGCGTGTAGAACAGGCCGCCGACCGCAAAGCCCGCGATGACCATGCCGGCGATCGAGAGCGAGGTCTGGCCGAGCTCGAACAGGAACGAGGCGATGTAGGGAAACAGACCGAGCACGCAGCAGCCTTCGATGAACACCGCCGAATAGCAGACATAGGCATTCGGGTTGGTGAAGATGGTGCGATAGCCGGCCTTCAGAGCCGACAGGCTCGTCTGCGGCGGGGGCTTGACCCTGGCGCCGCGAAAGCCGGCGGCGACCGCGATCGACGCCACGATCACGAGCGCGCCGAGCACCGCGAGCACGCCGCGCCAGCCGAGGAAATCGCCGATCAGGCCGGAGGCCGAGGCGCCGAGCAGATTGCCGGTCATGGCGCCGGCGAGCGTGCGGCTGATCGCAACCTGGCGCTTCTCGGGCCCGACGAGATCGCTGGTCAGGCTGAGTGCCACCGGAAACACGCCGCCCGAGCCGATGCCGGCGAGGATGCGGGTCGCGAACAGAACCGAGAACGAGGTCGCGAATGCGCCCAGGATGTTGGCGAGGCCGAGCAGCGCGAGGCAGAAGATCATCAGCCGCGTCTTGCCGAACAGGTCGGCGGCAGCGCCGATGATCGGCTGGATGATCGAGAAGGTGAAGGCGAACACCGCGGCAAAGCCCGCGGCGGTGGCGATGCTGACGTTGAAATCCTCGGCGACGTGCGGCAGCACCGGATCGAGCGCGCGCGCCGACAAGGCCGCCGCGAAGCTTGCGCCCGAGATGACGTAGAGCGCTGTCGGCAAGCCGTGATCCTGCGCCCGCGCCCCGCCTTGCTGCATCAGCGCGGGTTCTTTGCCAGCGCGTCGAACGCCATCAGTCTGGCGATCAGCCCCTCGAACTCGCGCAGCGGCACCATGTTGGGCCCGTCGGAGGGCGCGCGATCAGGATCGGGATGAGTCTCGATGAAGACGCCGGCAACGCCGACCGCGACCGCAGCACGGGCGAGCACCGGCACGAATTCGCGCTCGCCGCCCGAGGACGTCCCCTTCCCGCCCGGCTGCTGCACCGAATGGGTGGCATCGAAGATCACGGGCGCGCCGGTGGTGCGCGCGAGGATCGGCAGCGCGCGCATGTCGGAGACCAGCGTGTTGTAGCCGAACGACACCCCGCGCTCGGTGACGAGCACGTTGGGATTATCAGCACTCGTGATCTTGGTGACGACGTTGGCCATGTCCCACGGCGCCAGGAACTGGCCCTTCTTGACGTTGACGACCTTGCCGGTCGCAGCCGCAGCCAGCAGCAGATCGGTCTGCCGGCACAGGAAGGCGGGGATCTGCAGGATGTCCACGGCCTGCGCGACCTCGGCGCATTGCGTGGCCTCATGCACGTCGGTCAGGACCGGCAGGCCGAGCGAGGTGCGGATCTCGGCGAAGATCGGCAGCGACTGCGCAAGGCCGAGGCCGCGCGCAGCCGAGGCGCTGGTGCGGTTGGCCTTGTCGAACGAGGTCTTGTAGACGAGGCCGATGTTCAGCCGCGCAGCGATCTCCTTCAGCGCGGAGGCGACCTCCAGCGCATGCTGACGGCTTTCGAGCTGGCAGGGTCCGGCAATGATCGAGATCGGCAGATCATTGCCGAACTTGACCTTTCCGATGCTGACGACCGGCGCCGCTGAATGCGAAGAGCTCAAGGCAAATCCCTCGTTTCGGCGCGACCATAGCCGCGATGAGGGTCGGATCAACCCTATTCGGCCCGGACCGCTCGAATATCAGGGTTGCGCCAGAGTTCCGGTGCGGCAGCTGAACGCGCGCCTCGTCCTTCGAGACGACCGCTTCGCGGTCCCCTCAGGATGAGGCTAAGCGGCGAAGGCGCCCGTTGAATTGCTGCCGCGCCCGCGGTCCTCATCCTGAGGGCCCGCCAACGGCGGGCGTCTCGAAGGATGGCCGCAGGTGAATCGCTCCAGACGCGATTGCCTGCGCTGCCGCGAGGATCGCTACTTCACCGCCGAGAATGCGGTCGGCGTCAGGATCTGGCTGACGATGTTGCCGACGATCTGGCCGTCGGCTTCGCTTTCGGCGCGGGCTTTCATCCAGTCCGGATCGGTCATGAACGCGCCCCACTTCTTCTCGCGCTCGGCGAGCGAGTCCCAGGCCAGGAAATAGGTCAGCTCCTGGTTGGATTCACCGATCAGCGTCGTGAAGAATCCGGCCTGCTTGATGCCGTGCTTCTCCCAGATCTTCAGCGTGGCGGTCTCGAACCGCTTCAAGAGCGCCGGCAGCCGGCCGGGCACGCAGCGATAGACGCGCATTTCGTAGATCATCGCAGTTCACTCCCTTTGTTGTTCTTGCGGGGCGGAGTTGTCGCAACAAATTGCATGCGCGTCAAAGGCGGGCGAGCCGGCTACACCAATCGGCTCTGCACCATCGCCGCCTGAATGAACGAGGCGAACAGCGGATGCGGCTCGAACGGGCGCGACTTCAGCTCGGGGTGGAACTGAACGCCGATGAACCAGGGATGGTCCTCGTACTCGACGATTTCAGGCAGCACGCCGTCGGGCGACAGGCCCGAGAATTTCAGGCCGTGCTGCTCGAGGCGGTCCTTGTAGGCGGTGTTGACCTCGTAGCGATGGCGGTGGCGCTCGGAGATCTCGGTGGCGCCGCCATAGACCTGCGAGACGCGGCTGCCGCGGCTCAGCGCCGCTGGGTATGCGCCAAGCCGCATCGTGCCGCCGAGATCGCCGGCCTGCGAGCGCTTCTCGAGTTCGTTGCCGCGCAGCCATTCCGTCATCAGGCCGACCAGCGGCTCCTTGGTGGGGCCGAACTCGGTGGAATTGGCGTCCTCGATCCCGACCAGGTTTCGCGCCGCCTCGATCACCGCCATTTGCATGCCGAAGCAGATGCCGAAATACGGCACGTCGCGCTCGCGCGCGAACTGCGCCGCCTTGATCTTGCCTTCCGCACCGCGCTGGCCGAATCCACCAGGCACGAGGATGCCGTTGACGTGCTCGAGGAAAGGCGCGGGATCTTCCTTCTCGAAGATCTCGCTCTCGATCCAGTCGAGATTGACCTTCACCTTGTTGGCGATGCCGCCATGCGAGAGCGCCTCGATCAGCGACTTGTACGCATCCTTCATGCCGGTGTATTTGCCGACGATGGCGATGGTGACGTTGCCTTCGGGATTGCGCACGCGCTCGTTGATCTCTTGCCAGCTGCGCAGCTCCGGCGGAATCCGCGAGGCGATGCCGAAGGCGGCGAGCACCTCGTCGTCGAGGCCCGCATTGTGATAGGCCTCGGGCACCGCATAGATGTTGTCGACGTCGCGCGCCTCGATCACGGCGCTTTCGCGCACGTTGCAGAACAGCCCGAGCTTGCGCCGCTCCTCCTTCGGGATCTCGCGGTCGGTGCGGCAGAGCAGGATGTCCGGCTGGATGCCGATCGAGCGCAGCTCCTTCACCGAGTGCTGCGTCGGCTTGGTCTTCAATTCGCCGGCGCTCGGAATGTAGGGCAGCAGTGTCAGATGGATATAGACGGCGTGATCGCGCGGCAGCTCGTTCTTGAGCTGGCGGATCGCCTCGAAGAACGGCAGGCCCTCGATGTCGCCGACGGTGCCGCCGATCTCGACCAGGACGAAGTCGTAGTCGTCATTGCCGTCGAGGACGAATTCCTTGATCGCGTTGGTGACGTGCGGAACCACCTGGATGGTCGCGCCGAGATAATCGCCGCGGCGCTCCTTGGAGATGATGTCCTGGTAGATGCGCCCGGTCGTGATGTTATCGGCCTTGGTCGCCGGCCGGCCGGTGAAGCGCTCGTAGTGACCGAGATCGAGATCGGTCTCCGCCCCGTCATCGGTCACGAACACTTCGCCGTGCTGATACGGCGACATCGTTCCGGGATCGAGATTGAGATAGGGGTCGAGCTTGCGGAGGCGGACCTTGTAGCCCCGTGCCTGCAACAGCGCACCGAGTGCCGCTGAAGCCAGACCCTTGCCGAGCGAAGAAACCACGCCGCCGGTGATGAATATGTACCGCGCCATGGGACTTAACCTCTAATCCCCTACATTCGATTCGCCAAAGCGATTCGTATTCCGCCCCAAAGATTCTGCGGGCCTGTGGGTGAGCCAAAACTAAGAGTGGTGACAGTGCCTTGATGGGGATTGTTGATGCAGGACGGTAGCAGCCGCCCTGCATGGCCCCCCTGCTTTATTGCGAGCGCGGCACCTGCGGGCCGGTCGGAGCCGGCGCCTGCTGCTGCTCGTCCGCCTTCTTCAGCGAATCCAGGATCCCGCCCGAGGTCGGCGGCGCGATCGGCGATCCGCCGGCCGGCTGGCCCTGCGACGCCGGCGTGCCGATGATCGACGACGGCGCGCGGCTGTAGCCGGCGTGCCAGGACAGGAACATGCTGGTGAGGAAGAACCCGGCGGCCAGAATCGCGGTGGTTCGCGTCAACAGGTTCGCGGTGCCGCGGCTCGACATGAAGCCCGCGCCGCCGCCCATGCCAAGGCCGCCGCCTTCCGACTTCTGCAGCAGGACGGCGCCGATCATCACGGCGACGATCATGAGATGGATGACGATGACAACGGTCTGCATAGTGCCCTTCCGTCACAAGCGGGCGGCGCCTGACGTCGGCCGATCGCGCTTCGCGGGTTTTCCTGAAGTTGCGCGGTGTTACACGATCGGAGGGGGCATTGCCACCCCCGATCGGGTCCTGTTCAGCGCTTTGGACTTAGCTAGGGGCAGCCCTTGGCAATCGCAAGGAAATCGGCCGCCTTCAGACTGGCGCCGCCGACCAGGGCTCCGTTGACGTTGCTCACCGCCATCAGCTCGGCCGCATTCGAGGGCTTCACCGAGCCGCCGTAGAGGATGCGCATCCGGCCACCTTCGGCCTTGAACCTGGTGGTCAGGAGTTCCCGGATAAACCCATGAATCTGCTCGACATCCTTGGCCGTGGGGGTCAGGCCGGTGCCGATGGCCCAGACCGGCTCATAGGCCACGACGAGATTCGCGGCGGTCGAGCCATCGGGCAGCGAGCCCGCGAGCTGCCCGCGCAGAATCTCCAGGGTCTGGCCGGCGTCGCGCTGCCCCTGCGTCTCGCCGACGCAGACGATCGCTGTGGCTCCGGCGCGCCAGGCCGCCTCGGCCTTTTGGCGGATCAGCGCATCGCCCTCGCCGTGATCGGCGCGGCGCTCGGAATGGCCGACGATGATGGCGCTCGCCCCCGCATCCACCAGCATTTCCGCGGCAATATCGCCGGTATGCGCGCCGGACGCCTTGGGATGGCAATCCTGGGCCCCCACCGCGACCTTCTTGCCGCGCGCCTTCTCGGCGAAGGCCGCAATCAGGGTCGCGGGCGGGCAGACCAGCAGATCGGCCTTGCCGGTCACCCCGGCCGCGCCGTCGAGCATGGCCTCGAACTCGGCAGCCTGGGCCTTCAGGCCGTTCATTTTCCAATTGCCGGCGATCAGGGGGCGGATGGCGTCGGTCATGTCAATTTCCAGCAAAATGAGGTTTGTGCATGCGCTAGCAGAGGACCTGCCGCAGTTCCAGATTCTTGTTTTGACGCGTTTTCCAGAGGCGAACCGGGGTCCACTTCGCTCGAAAACGCTTTGGGGCTTTTCACCGCAGCCGAAAGCGGTCGCAGGACCCGAGGTTGCGGGGGGAAAGCCGCCACTTTATGATGATGGATCAATTTGGTGACGCGCTTTTGCGGAATCTGCATTAAGACGCGCTCCCGTTCCCCTCCTGCTCAGACAAGTTGGACCAAATGCTTCGAGGAATGCGCAAGGCCTCATCAAACTGGCTCGGCAAGATCATTATGGCCGTGGTGATGGGCGTGTTGATCATCAGTTTCGGCGTTTGGGGCATTGCCGACATCTTCAAGGGCTTCGGGCAGTCCACGGTGGCCAAGGTTGGCGGCACCGAGATTTCGCTCAACGAGTTCCGCCAGATCTACACCGACCGCCTGCAGCAGATCGGCCGCCAGGTCGGCCGGCCGCTGACGCCCGATCAGGCCCGCGCCTTCGGCCTCGACCGCCAGGTGCTGCAGCAGACCATCGCGGAAGCTGCCCTCGACGAGGAGGCGCGCCGGCTCGGGCTCGGTCAGTCCGATGAGCAGATCCGCCAGGTCATCATGAACGACCCCAACTTCAAGGGTGTCGGCGGCAATTTCGATGCGAGCCGCTTCCAGGCCCTGATCCGCAATTTCGGCTATACCGAGCAGCGCTACGTGTCCGAGCAGCGCAAGGTGTCGCTGCGCCGGCAGATCACCGGCACGATCGGGGCCGGCCTCGAGCCGCCGAAGGCCATGATCGACGTGCTGACGCGCTACCAGAACGAGCAGCGCGCCATTGAATTCGTCAGGCTCGATGCCGCCCAGGCAGGCCAGATCGACGCGCCCTCGCCCGAGGCGCTCGCGGCCTATTTCGAGGATCACAAGGTCCAGTTCCGCGCGCCCGAATATCGCAAGATCGCCTTCGTGGTGGTCTCGCCGGAAGAGCTCGGCAAGTGGAGCGAGGTATCGGACGAGGACGCCAGGAAGGTGTTCGAGCAGCGCAAGGACCGGCTCGGCACGCCGGAGAAGCGCCAGATCCAGCAGATCGTCTTCCCCAACGCCGCGGAGGCGCAGGCCGCCCGGGAGCGCCTTGTCGGCGGCATGTCGTTCGAGGACCTTGGCAAGGAACGCGGGCTGAGCGCCTCCGATATCGACCTTGGCCTCGTCAGCAAGTCTTCGCTGGATACGGCGGTCGGCGAAGCCGCCTTCGCGCTTCCCGTCGGCGAGATCAGCCAGCCGATCCAGGGCGCGCTCGGCACCTCCATCGTCAAGGTCGACAAGATCGAGCCTGGCAAGGAGGCCGACTACGCCAGCGCAGGCGGCGACATCAAGCGCGAGATCGCGATCGAGCGCGCGCGCGTCAAGGTCAATGATCTCCGCGACAAGATGGAAGACGAGCGCGGCGGCGGCGCCAGCGTGATCGAGGCGGCGCAGAAGCTCGGCCTCACCGCCGTGACCATCGACGCCGTCGACCGCTCCGGCCGCGCCCCGAACGGCCAGCCGGTCGCCAACATCCCGCAGGGCCTCGACGTGGTGTCGCAGGCCTTCAGCACCGATGTCGGCGTCGACAACGACTCGATCTCGTACAAGGGCGGCTATGTCTGGTACGACGTGCTCGCCATCACGCCCTCGCGCGACCGCAATCTCGACGAGGTCCGCGACCAGGTCGAGGCGCGCTGGCGCCAGGACCAGATCGCGACCAAGCTCAAGGCCAAGGCGACCGAGATGGTGAAGAAGCTCGAAGCGGGCGGCAAGCTGGCCGACGAAGCCGCCGCCATCGGCGCCAAGGTCGAGACCGCGACCGGCTTCAAGCGCGACGATACGCCCGCCAGCGTGCCTGCAGCAGTGGTGGCGGCCGCCTTCCGCGCCGCCAAGGATGGCGTCGGCCAGACGCCGGTGACCGGCGGCACCGAGGTCATCGTCTTCCGCGTCACCGATATCGTCGATCCCGCGGTCGACGCTGCCTCCGACGCGGTCAAGAAGCTGAAGGAGACCCTCGACCGGGCCCAGACCGAGGAGCAGGTCGCCTCCTACGTCAACAAGCTTGAAACCGACATCGGGACCACCATTAATCAGGCCGCCTTCGCGCAGGTGACCGGCGCGAACCAGTGAGTTGAAAGCACGCGATGGACGACCTGAAATCGATCATTGGAAAAGTGGCGACCGGCGCCAGCCTGTCGCGTGACGAAGCCTCTGCCGCCTTCGACGCCATGATGAGCGGCGAGGCCACGCCATCGCAGATGGGCGGCCTGTTGATGGCACTCAGGGTACGCGGCGAAACCGTTGACGAGATCACCGGCGCGGTCGCGGCGATGCGCTCCAAGATGCTGACCGTGGCGGCGCCGCCAGACGCCGTCGACATCGTCGGCACCGGCGGCGACGGCTCCGGCTCGGTCAACGTCTCGACCTGCGCCTCCTTCATCGTCGCGGGCGCCGGCGTGCCGGTGGCCAAGCACGGCAACCGCGCGCTGTCGTCGCGCTCGGGCGCCGCCGACGTGCTGGCCTCGCTCGGGGTCAAGATCGACCTGAAGCCGGAGCAGGTCGGCCGCTGCGTGCGCGAATGCGGCATCGGCTTCATGTTCGCGCCTGCCCATCATCCCGCCATGAAGAACGTCGGCCCGACCCGGGTCGAGCTCGCGACGCGCACGATCTTCAATCTGCTCGGCCCGCTCTCCAATCCGGCCGGCGTGAAGCGGCAGATGGTCGGCGTCTTCTCCAGGCAGTGGGTGCAGCCGCTGGCGCAGGTGCTGAAGAACCTCGGCTCCGACTCCGCCTGGGTGGTGCACGGCTCCGATGGTCTCGACGAGATCACCCTCACCGGCCCGACCTTCGTCTCCGCGCTCCACAACGGCGAGATCCGGAGTTTCGAGGTGACGCCGGAAGACGCCGGCCTGCCGCGCTGCGAGCCCGGCGCGCTCAGGGGTGGCGACGCCGACGCCAATGCGATCGCGCTGCAAAGCGTGCTCAATGGCAAGCCGAGTGCCTATCGCGACGTGGCCTTGATGAACGCCGCCGCCGCGCTGGTCGTGGCCGGGCGCGCCAAGGACCTCAAGGAGGGCGTTGCGATCGGCACCAAGTCACTCGACAGCGGCGCGGCGAACATGCGCCTGAAGCACCTGATCGCGGTCTCGAACGGCTGAGCCTGACATGTCGGACATCCTGACCAAGATCGAAGCCTACAAGCGCGAGGAGATCGCCGCCGCCAAGCGCGCGCAGCCGCTGTCTTCGGTCGAGGCAAAGGCGAAGACGCAAGCCGCGCCGCGCGGCTTCGTGCGCGCAATCAAGGCCAAGCACGCGAGCGGCGATTACGCGCTGATCGCGGAGGTGAAGAAGGCCTCGCCCTCGAAAGGCCTGATCCGCGCCGATTTCGATCCGCCGCGGCTCGCCAAGGCCTATGAAGCGGGCGGCGCGGCCTGCCTCTCGGTGCTGACCGACACGCCCTCGTTCCAGGGCCATCTCGACTTCATGGTCGCTGCGCGTGCCGCGACCTCCCTGCCGGTGCTGCGCAAGGATTTCATGTTCGACACCTATCAGGTGGTCGAGGCCCGCGCGCATGGCGCCGATTGCATCCTGATCATCATGGCGGCGCTCGACGATGCCACCGCCCGGGATCTCGAGGATGCAGCGATTGCCTACGGCATGGACGTGCTGATCGAGATCCACGACCGCGCCGAGCTCGACCGGGCGCTGAAACTTCGTTCGCCGATGATCGGGGTCAACAACCGCAATCTTCGCACCTTCGAGACCACGCTCGCGACCAGCGAGGCCTTGGCGCCGCTGATCCCGGCGGACCGGCTGATGGTCGGCGAGAGCGGCATCTTCACGCCTGCCGATCTCGCCCGGCTCGAGCGCGTCGGCATGTCGACCTTCCTGGTCGGCGAGAGCCTGATGCGGCAGGCCGACGTCACCACGGCGACGCGCACGCTGCTGGCGCGGCAGACGGGCGTCCGCGCCACCGGTACGCGTTGACATGGCGCGCAGCGCTTCCACGACCAGGACCAGGTCCTTGAAGACAAAGGCCTCGAACACGAAGGCCGGCCCCGCCCTCACCCATATCGGCGCCTCCGGCGAGGCGCGCATGGTCGACGTGTCGGACAAGCCGGCCACCGATCGGCTCGCGGTCGCGGAAGGCCGCGTCGTCATGACCAAGGCGACGCTCGATCTGATCGTCTCCGGCAATGCCAAGAAGGGCGACGTGCTCGGCACCGCGCGCATCGCGGGTATCATGGCCGCCAAGCGCACCTCGGAGCTGATCCCGCTCTGCCATCCGCTCGCGCTGTCGAAGGTCATCGTCGACATCGAGCCCGACGCAAAGCTGCCGGGCTGCCTCGTCCGCGCCAGCGTCAAGGTGACCGGACCGACCGGCGTGGAGATGGAGGCGCTCACCGCGGTGTCTGTCGCCTGCCTCACCATCTACGACATGATCAAGGCGGTCGAGCGCGGGGTGCGCATCGAAGGCATCCACCTGGTCGAGAAGCTCGGCGGCAAGTCCGGCCATTACCGCGTCTGAACCGCACTCGTTTCAGCGCCCCGGCTCCTGCGCCGCGCATCGCTTGCTTTTGCCTCCGACAATTCATGTTTCGTTAACCCCGCTTCCTAACTTTACCTCCACACCGTCCCCGTAAACCGACGGGTGTTCTCAGGGCCAGAAGTTGATCCTGAGGTGTGCGCGGCAATGATCGGCATGAAGACAGGATTCGGCAGTCGCTTCTTTGACCAGGCCTTCGTGCGCAGCGGACCGATCCGCTGGCTGGTGGTGGGCGGCACGCTGCTGATCGCGGCCATCGCAATCGGCTCGGTCCTGATGGCGCAGAATTTCCGCGATCGGGCGCTGCGCAACTCCAGCCGCGAGCTGGAAAACACCGTGCTGATGCTTGCCCATCACTTCGACCAGCAATTGCAGGATTTCGCGGTCATCCAGAAAGACTTCGTCGATCACGCGCGTTCGATCGGCGTATCGAGCGTCGCAGACTTCCGCGCGCGCCTCTCCGGTCAGGACGTGCACCGGATGCTGCGTTCGAAGATCGAGGCGCTGCCCTATATCGGCGGCGTCAACATCATCGATGCCGAAGGCAACCTGATCAATTCGTCGACGACGTGGCCGACTCCCAAGGTCAACGTGGCCGACCGCGCCTATTTTCGCACCTTCAGGTACGATCCCAATTCGCCCGACGTCTTGATCGAGCCATTGCACAGCCGCATCTCCGGTGCCTGGACCGTCTTGGTGGCGCGAAGGATCGTCGGGCCCAACGGCGAATTCCTCGGCGTCGTCGGACGCGGAATCGAGCCTGCCAATTTCGAAAGGTTCTTCGCTTCCGTCGCGCTCGGCGAAGGCGCGACGATCTCGATGCTTCATCGGGACGGCACGCTGCTCGCCCGTTATCCCCATTCCAGCGAATTGATGGGACGAAACTTCAAGACCGGTGAGTTCGAACAGCAGCGGGTTTTCGGGCTCGATCGTTTCGCCGGCCGTTTCACCAGCCCGATCGACGGCGAAGATCGGCTGATCTCCTCGCGCGCATTGCCCAATTTCCCGATCCTGATGATGGCCACCACGACGCGTGCCGCGGCCCTGACCGACTGGCGCGAGCAGATCGGCATGCTGGTCTCGGTCGCCGCCGCCTCCGCACTCGCCATCGCAGGCGTGCTGATCGCGGTCGTACGCAAGCTGCTGGAACAGCATCGCGCCTCGCGCGAGCGGCTGACTCTGGAGAAGCAGCGGCTCGACCGCGCCGTCAACAACATGACGCAGGGTCTGCTGCTGTTCGACGCCGAGCAGCGGCTGGTGGTCTGCAACCAGCGCTACATCGAAATGTACGGATTGTCGGGCAAGATCGTGAAACCCGGCTGCAGTTTTCACGACATCATCGCCCATCGCAAGGCAACCGGCTCGTTCACGGGCGACGTCGGCGCCTATGTCGCGCGCGTGCTGAAGAGCATCCAGACGCGCAATTCCATGGTGGTCGATACCTCCGACGGCCGCTCGATCCACATCCTCAACGAGCCGCTCGCGGACGGCGGCTGGGTGGCGACCCATGAGGACATCACCGAGCGCCGCCGCATCGAGGAGCGCATCACCCACCTCGCCCATTACGACGCGCTGACCGATCTGCCCAACCGCGCCATGTTCCACGAGCATCTGCGCAACGAGCTGGCCGCGGCCGGCAATGGCGAAGAGATCGCGGTGCACTATATCGACATCGACGAGTTCAAGGGCGTCAACGACGCGCTCGGCCACCTCGTCGGCGACGAATTGTTGAAATCGGTTGCCGCAAGCCTGCGCCGCTGTGCGGGCCCGGCGGATTTCGTGGCGCGGCTCGGCGGCGACGAATTCGCGGTGGTGCAGAGCGCGGTGACGTCGCGAGACCAGGTCGACGATCTCGTCGCGCGGGTGTTCGCGGCCATCCGCACGCCGTTCGACTGCATGGGCCATCATCTCACCACCGACGCCAGCATCGGCATCGCGCTCGCGCCGGAACACGGCACGGTGCTCGACCAGATCCTCAAGAACGCGGACATGGCGATGTACGCCGCCAAGTCCGCCGGACGCCGCACCTATCGGTTCTTCGAGCCGGAGATGGATGCCAAGGTGCGCGAGCGCCGGCAGCTCGAAGGCGACCTGCGCCACGCCATCGCCCAAGGAGGCCTCGAAGGAGGCCTCGAAGTCTATTACCAGCCCTGCCTCAGCCTGAAGGACGACCGCATCACCGGCTGCGAGGCCCTGGTGCGCTGGCGCCATCCCGAGCGCGGCATGGTCTCGCCGGCGGAGTTCATCCCGATCGCCGAAGATACCGGCCTGATCAACGAGATCGGCGAATGGGTGCTGGCGACCGCCTGCCGGGACGCCGTGAGCTGGCCCGACGACATCCGCCTCGCGGTCAACGTCTCGCCGGTGCAATTCAAGAGCGGCACCCTCGCCCTGAAGATCATGGCGGCGCTCGCCGCCTCGAACCTGCCGGCGAGCCGGCTCGAGCTCGAGATCACCGAGGCGGTGCTGATCCGCGACGACGATGCCGCGCTGGCGATCCTGCACCAGCTCCGCGCCATCGGCGTCCGCATCGCGCTCGACGATTTCGGCACCGGTTACTCGTCGCTGAGCTACCTGCACCGCTTCCCGTTCGACAAGATCAAGATCGACCGCTGCTTCGTCGACGACATCGCCGGTCCCGACGGCTCCGCCAGCATCGTCCAGGCCGTCGTCAATCTGGCGGCCGCGCGCCGCATGACCACCACGGCCGAGGGCGTCGAGACCGAGGAGCAGCAGCGCCTGCTGCGTGCGCTCGGCTGCTCCGAGATGCAGGGCTATCTGTTCAGCGCCGCCATGCCCGCCGACAAGATGCTGGAGCTGTTCGCGCTGCATCGCAGCCGGCTGGCCCGGCGCGAAGGCAGCAGCGGTCGCCGCCGCCGCGAGGCGGGTTAGAGCCGATGCAGCCCGGCGGGCTGCCGATCACCGAGATCGCCCAAACGAAAACGCCCGGACGTGCGGATGCACTCCCGGGCGATTTCATTTGTCGCTTCACAAGGGCTAGTTCGGCACCGCGCCCTTCGATGCCCGTTTCGCCGCAACCGCGTTCGCGGTGACGCCGTGCAGGAAGTCGTAGGCCGCGTGCAGCGCCTTGTCGTCCTTCTCTTCCGGCGGAACGTAAGACTGTGACCCCGTCTGCTCGCCACCCTCGCCGGCCGACAGATGTCCGCGCATCTGGGACTCCGCCATGGTGTCCATGCGGCCCTTCAGCTCGGGCGGCACGTCCTGCAGGATCTCGATGTCGGGAGCGATGCCCTGGGCCTGGATCGAGCGGCCCGACGGCGTGTAATAGCGCGCCGTGGTCAGCGCCAACGCGCCGTTGCCGGACCCGAGCGGAATGATCGTCTGCACCGATCCCTTTCCGAACGAGCGCGTGCCGATGATCGTGGCGCGCTTGTGGTCATGCAGGGCGCCGGCCACGATCTCCGAGGCCGAGGCCGAGCCGCCATTGACCAAGACCACCAGCGGCTTGCCCTTGGTGAGGTCGCCGCCATGGGCGGTGAAGCGCTGCGTCTCCTCCGGACTGCGGCCACGGGTCGAAACGACCTCGCCGCGTTGCAGGAACGCGCTCGACACCGACACGGCCTGGTCGAGCAGACCGCCCGGATTGTTGCGCAGGTCCACGACGTAACCGGTGAGCTTCTCCGGCGACACCTGCTTGGAGATCGAGGCGATCGCCTTCTTCAGGCCGTCGGTGGTCTGCTCATTGAACGAGGTGATGCGGATATAACCGATGTCGCCGTTCTCGACCCGGAAGCGCACCGGGCGCACATGGATGATCTCGCGCGTGATCGCCACTTCGAGCGGCGCATCCGCGCCTTTGCGCATGATGGTGAGCTTGGTCTTGGTGTCGACCGGCCCCTTCATCTTGTTGACGGCCTGCTCGAGCGTCATGCCCTGCACGGCCTCGCCGTCGATCTTGCTGATGAGGTCACCGGACATCAGGCCGGCCTTCGAGGCGGGGGTATCGTCGATCGGCGAGACCACTTTGACGAGGCCGTCCTCCATCGTGACCTCGATGCCGAGGCCGCCGAACTCGCCGGAGGTGGTCTCCTGCATCTCGGTCCAGGCCTTGGCATTCATGTAGCGCGAATGCGGATCGAGCGAGGTCACCATGCCGGTGATTGCGCCCTCGATCAGTTTGGCATTGTCGGGCTTCTCGACATAGCTCGCCTTCACGCGCTCGAACACCGTGCCGAACAAATTGAGCTGGGAATAGGCGTCGTCCGCGCTCGCCGCCGCCCGTGCCGCCCAGACACCGCCATGCGGACTGGCCACAAGAAGGGTGAGACACGCTCCGGTGAGCGCGCCCAGAGGGAACAGCAGGGATTTCCGCATGGATGGGCTTGCCTTCTTGCTTTGGCGGTTCGCTTTGAGCTTGTCTCGTGAGACATGGGAGACGCCATGCAATTGGCGATCCAGCTCGCTTCTCACAATACCATTCTGGTTTCTTCAAGGCCGGGATACCACGCCGACGGGTACGCCGCAGAAATCGCTTCGCCCGGACCTAAACTTTTGGCAACGTTGCAGGACTGGCCTACCTGCAAGCAGAATCGTAGGCCAGTCCGCGCCTCGCAGCCATGCAAATCTAGGATAGTTTTGCAGGGCTGGACGGGTTAGGCGATGAGACAAGGGTTCAAATCCTCGGGAGGATAACAATGAACGAAGCACCCGGCATCCGGGCAGAACGGAACGTCGAACTCGGCGCCAGCAACGAGCCGTTCCAGAACCTGCACGAATTCATCCGGAAAGCGCGGGCCAACCTCAACCAGAACGCCTGGGACTACATCGTCGGCGCCGCCGAGACCGAGACCACGATGCGCCGCAACCGCATGGCGCTGGACGAGATCGCCTTTCGCCCCCGGGTGCTGCGCGACGTCCGCAAGGTGGATGGCTCGGTTCAGCAATTCGGCCGCAGGATGCGCCTTCCGGTGGTGCTCGCGCCCGTCGGGGCGCTCGAAATCTTCGATCCGGATGGTGCGGCGAGCGTCGCGCGCGGTGCCGGCACCTTCGGTGCGGCGCACATGCTGAGCTCGGTGTCCGAGCCCGGCCTGGAGAAGACCGCCGAGGCGGCTCCCGACGCGCTCCGGCTCTACCAGCTCTATGTCCGCGGCGACGATGCTTTCGTCGCCGATGTCGTCAGCCGGAGCGAGAAGAACGGCTACGCCGCGTTCTGCCTGACCGTCGACACCGCTCATTACAGCCGTCGCGAACGTGACATCGCCAAGCGCTATGTTCGCGAAAGCCGCCTGCGCGCCACCGGTGGCGATTACCAGAAGGGTCTGGAGTGGCGGACCGTGAAGATGATCAAGGACAGGTACAAGATTCCGCTGATCCTGAAGGGCATCGCCACCGCCGAGGACGCCCTGATCGCGGTCGATCACGGCGTCGAATGGATCTACGTCTCCAACCATGGCGGCCGCCAGCTCGACCATGGCCGCGGTGCCATGCACGTGCTGCCTGAGATCGTCGAGGCCGTGAAGGGCCGCGCCAAGATCATGGTCGACGGCGGCATTTGTCGCGGCACCGACATCGTCAAGGCGATTGCGGCAGGCGCAGATCTCGTCGGCATCGGCCGGCTGCAATGCTGGGCGCTGGCGGCCTCAGGCGAAGCCGGCATCACGCGGATGCTGGAGCTGTTGGAGGACGAGGTGCTGCGCTGCCTCGGCCTGTTGGGTGCCACATCGTTTGCCGAGATCGACAAATCCTGCCTGCATCCGGCGACCGCCACCAACGCGCCGAGCGTGTTCAGCGCGTTCCCGCTGTTCGACCACGAGCCTTATCGGTACTGACCTGCGGATTCCTGCCGACACTGAGGTGAAAAGGACGCAATGACATCGCTCTCTCCCCGCAGCGCCGATGCGCTTCTGTTCGATCTCGGGCGCGTGGTGCTCGACATCGACTTCTCCAAGGCGATCGCCTGCTGGGCGGGGCACGCCGGTTGCCAGCCCGAAAGCATCGTCGCGCGCTACGTGCGCGACGAGGCCTACCGGCTGCACGAGGTCGGCAAGATCAGCGACGCGGACTATTTCGCCTCGTTACGCGCTTCGCTGGGAATCGGCATCTCGGACGCCCAGTTCCTGGAGGGCTGGAACGCGATCTTCGCCGGCGAGATGCCTGAGATCGCCGAGCTGCTGCCGCGTGCGGCAAAACAGATGCCGCTCTACGCCTTCTCCAACACCAATCGTCCGCATGTCGATTATTTCTCGAAGGAATATGCCGGTCTGCTCGGCCATTTCCGCGAGTTGTACCTGTCATCCAGCATCGGCCTGCGCAAACCGGACGCAGACGCTTTCGACCATGTCGTCGCGGCGATCGGCGTGCCGGCCGAGCGCATCGTGTTCTTCGACGATCTCGAAGAGAACATCGAGGGCGCGCGGGCGCGCGGATTGACGGCCGTGCACGTGACATCTCCGCGTGACGTCGGGAACGCCTTGAAGGCGTTGGGCATTTGATCCCGGCCCCGGATCAGAAGGAAGCCCGTCCGGAACTAAATCCAGAAAATCAGTGGAACCCGTCCCCTTTGTGCATTTTTATACAGAGTTCCCGGAACGGAATACCACCCTTCGGACTCATGAGTCCGTTGGGACTTCTACATCGGACTGGTCGACGTGCTGGGCAAAACTTATTTCACCAAGCAAGCCTCCCTGCTGCTTGAATTCGCAAGAAACACCTCGGATTCCGAGCTTTCCGCCAAGCTGATCAGCAAGGCTGCGGACTTGAAATCGCAGGCCGATCCGCTCCCCGACAAGGACCAAGGCCCCAAACCTCCCGACGTCGCATGAGACGTCAGCCCGGACGGGCCGACGGCACCTTGACCACATTAGCGATGGCGCTGGCAGCTCAGTGTTGGTCAGGCTCATGCCCGCCGTTTCGCCTTTAGAATCACGCGTGCGAACTTGCACTTGCTCGATCACGGAGGGCACGCAGGATAGATCATCCTGCGTGCTGCTTTGCCTCGCCTCTGCAGTCAGCTAGAACTCTCGCCGCCCCATTGAACGATGTGCGAGCAGGAGTTTCGCCCGTGGCCCTGATGCCGGTTTCCGACGCCCTTGCCGCGGTGCTGGCAGGTGCAGAGCCACTGCCTGAACAGATGGTTTCGCTCGACGAGGCCTATCACCGCGTGCTCGCGCATGACGTCGCGGCGCGGCGCACGCAGCCGCCGCAGGCGATGTCGGCGATGGACGGCTACGCCGTGCGCGCGGCCGATGCGGCAACGGTCGATTCCCGGCTGACGGTGATCGGCGAGATCGCAGCCGGCCGTCCTTTCACGAGAGCAGTTGGCGCCGGCGAAGCCGTGCGGATCTTCACCGGCGGCGTCATCCCGGACGGAGCGGACGCGGTCGTGATCCAGGAGGACACTGTCGCGGACGGCAACCGCGTCACCATCAAGGAAGCCGCGATCGCCGGACGGCACGTCCGCCCGGCCGGCGTCGATTTCCGCGAGGGTGACGTGCTCCTGCGCAAGGGAACCCGCCTGACGGAGCGCGATCTCGCGCTTGCCGCGGCGATGAATTACCCGGATCTCGCCGTCCACCGCCGTCCCAGAGTTGCGATCCTCGCCACCGGCGACGAGCTGGTGAGGCCGGGCACCACGCCCGGGCACGGCCAGATCGTCTATTCCAACGGCTACGCCCTGCATGCGCTCGCCCGCAGCGAGGGCGCCGAGACCATCGACCTCGGTGTCGCCGCCGACACGCTGGAGGCGACCTCCGCCGGTATCCGCCGCGCCCGCGAGAGCGGTGCTGACATCCTCATCACGACCGGCGGCGCGTCGGTCGGCGACCATGATCTGGTCCAGCAGGCGCTGCGGGACGAAGGCATCTCGATGGCGTTCTGGAAGATCGCGATCCGGCCCGGCAAGCCGATGATGCACGGACGGCTCGGCGCGATGCGCGTGATCGGCCTGCCCGGCAATCCCGTGTCGTCCTACGTGTGCGCGTTCCTGTTCATGGTGCCGTTGATTCGCGCCTTGTCGGGCCGTTCAGTGATTCATCATCGCCGCGAGCGCGCCTTGCTGGGCAAGGATCTCGGCGCCAACGACCAGCGCGAGGATTATCTGCGCGCGCGCCTGGAGCTGCGCGACGACGGTGCGCAAGTCGCCGTCCCCGTCAGCCATCAGGATTCCTCTCTGCTTGCGAATCTTGCTGCGGCACAGGTACTTCTCGTCCGCGCACCGTTCGCGCCGAAGGCCGAGGCCGGCAGCCCTTGCGAGGTGCTGCGGCTCCCCGTCTGAGTGCAAGGCCACACGCATTCCGCGAGTTCGCCACCGTTCACGGTAAATTAAGCAGTTGCGGAACATGTATCGAACATATAGTGTCCGTTCATGATTTGTTTCGAGCATGTAGCGGCTTATCGCTGAACTCATCGTCTCGGAATCGAACGACATCAACCGGGGGACTTTGGTCGAGATGTTAACGCGCAAACAATACGAGCTTCTGAGGTTCATCAGCGAACGTTTGAAGGAAAGCGGCGTGCCGCCCTCCTTCGACGAGATGAAGGATGCGCTCGACCTGCGCTCGAAGTCGGGCATCCACCGCCTGATCACCGCGCTCGAGGAGCGCGGCTTCATCCGCCGCCTGCCCAACCGCGCACGCGCCATCGAAGTGATCAAGCTGCCGGAGCTCCAGGCTGCCGCCGGCGCCCGGCGCGGCTTCACGCCGAGCGTCATCGAGGGCAATCTCGGCAAGGTCCGCACCAGCTCCAGCCCCTCCATGGACGAGGGCGAGCGGCCCGTTGCGGTGCCCGTGATGGGCCGTATCGCGGCCGGCACGCCGATCGAGGCGTTGCAGACCCGCAGCCACACCATCAGCGTTCCGCCCGACATGCTCGGCTCGGGCGAGCACTACGCGCTCGAAGTGCGCGGCGATTCCATGGTGGAGGCCGGTATCCTCGACGGCGACATGGCGCTCATCCAGCGCAACGAGAGCGCCAATACCGGCGACATCGTGGTGGCGCTGATCGACGACGAGGAGGCCACGCTCAAGCGTTTCCGCCGCCGCGGCGCCTCGATCGCACTCGAGCCGGCCAATGCCGCTTACGAGGTGCGTATCCTGCCGCCGAACCGCGTGAAGATTCAGGGCAAGCTGATCGGGCTTTACCGGAAGTACTGATACCGAGCATCAAGCGCCGGGCGCGCTTCGGCAATCGCACTTGAATTTTGCAGAGGTCGTCATGCCCGGGCTTGTCCCGGGCATCCACGTTCATTGTGCTGCGTGGAAGGCGTGGATGGCCGCGACAAGCCCGGCCATGACGCTGTGGAGGCGGCTGACCATAGCCAAATGCGATAGCCTTGCGCCAGAGTGGTGCGGCAGCGCCGATACGCCGGCCAAATGCAAGCATGCGATGTTTGTTCCTATCGAATCCGGGAAAGATAATGTGATCGCGCGCTGCGGACGCGAGCCGCAGATTTGCCCATAACCAAGCAGAGCGTTGCAGGCTTCCACTCTGATTGAGGCCTGCGCCTCGACGAGACGCGGGTCGCTATCTTCGCATGAGGAGCACCCGATGTGTGACTACAGCCTGCATGCCGTCGCGACGCGTCCCGCCGAAGTCGGCGAGACGATCGTCACGACAACCTTCCGCGGCACCTCGACGCGCGGCTTCGCCTCCGAAGCCGATCTCTCCGTTGCGGTCTGCCTGCTGCCGGGGACGGAGCTCGCCTTCGCCGACAACGTCCGTTACGACAACCGCTGGATCTGGACGCGCACCGTCAACTCCCGCGTCGGCAAGTTCGGCAAGATCGATCCGCACATTCCCGATCGCCATCACGACGCGATCGAATTTCCTGACGGCAAGTACGTGCTGGTGACTCAGCTGGTCGAAGGCCAGCGCGCAACCGTGCTGCAGCTGCCGGTGACGCAGCCGGTCGGTGAGCGCGAGCATAAGCCTGAGATCATCGCGGACAGTCGGGCGGCCGTCACGCGCCAGCCGATCGGCTGATCAAAGCTCAGTCCTCGGCCTGAAGATCGGCCTCCGCCGGCGTTGCGTCGCGGACGCGCGAAGCCGGCCTCGGCATGAGGGCTCCTTCGAAATCTCCCTCGCCGGCTGCCGCCGGCGACCAGGGGCGGTCTGCACCTCTCGCCTTGACCGCCTGAACCGCAAATCCGTCGCCATGCCGTGTCAGCGCCAGCGCGCCCTGGCGCGCGAGCCGCTGCCGATCCACCACCATCGCCACGCAATCGGGCGGCGCGGCCCGCGACGTCACCACCAGCGCGGCGCGGCTGCAATCGTCCGCCAGCGCGTCGATGCGCGAGGCCAGCGCGACCAGGCGCCCATCGGTGAGCGGTGTCACGCAGCCGGACTCGTCGCACGACACTCCCTCGGCCAACGTGCTGCTGCCGGCATCGCGCGGATCGGCGTCGGCCGCCAGCCACTCCTTCAGCAGGAAACTGTCCTTGCCCGCCCTGATCAGGTGCAGGCGCCCGTCCCCGCCCCGCACCGCGACGCTGGCGCCATCCCCGGCAATCAACACATCCGGCTGCCGCACGGACAGGCCCCAGGCGATGGACGCCAGCAGCACCACGGCACCGCACCAGCGCAGGGGCGTGCGCAACAGGCCCATCAGGATGATGCCGAGGCTCGCGGCGATCAGCGGCGCGATGCCGAACGCCGGGATGCGGCCGACCGCGCCCGGCAATGCCGCCACCCAACGCGAGACCGCGACCATCCAGTCGATGCCCAGCCCCATCAGCCACCAGAACACGCCATCGAGCCCGAACGGCGCTGCGAGCAATCCCAGCAGCCCCGCCGGCATCACCAGCACTGAGACCACCGGCATCGCCCCGAGATTGGCGAGCACGCCATAGGGCGTGACGCGATGGAAGTGGAAGGCGGCATAGGGCGTGGTCGCAAGCCCCGCGATCAGCGAGGCCAGGAACAGCATCGCGATCTCGCGGCCGCCCCACAGCGCGACGCGTGCAGTCGCCGAATGATCGGGCGCGGCCAGCAGGTTCGGCATGCCGATCTGCACCAGCGCCACCAGACCCAGCGTTGCCGCAAACGACATCTGGAAGCTCGGATGCACCAGCGCCTCCGGCGCGACCGCGAGCACGATCAGCGCCGCCACCGCCAGCGTGCGGAAGGTGATGGCGCGGCGGTCGACCATCACCGCGATCAGCACCACCGCCGTCATGAAGAACGATCGTTGCGTTGCGACCTCGGCGCCCGAGAGCAGCAGATAGAACGCGGCCGCCACCAATGCTGCGGCCGCCGACCATTTCTTGATGGCGAAGCCGACGGCAAGGCCCGGAATCAACGCCAGCAGCGCGCGCACCGCGAAGAAGACGACTCCCGCGACCACCGCCATGTGATAGCCGGAGATCGAGAGAACGTGCCCGAGCCCCGAGATGAACATCGCGTCGTTGACGGGCGCGGAGATCGCATCGCGCCGCCCGGTGAGAAGCGCGGTCGCGATCGCGCGGTTGTCGCCCTCGAGCGTCGCGCGGATGCGGGCATCGATCGTATCGCGCAGGCCTTGCATGAAGGCGGCGTAGCGCAGCCGCAGGCCGCCGCCGTCCGGCGGGCTCGAGGCCGTGATCGCGCCCATCACGAAGCCGGAGGCGCCGATGCCCTGAAAGAACATGTCGCGCGAGAAGTCGTAGCTGCCCGGGCGCACCGGCGAGAGCGGCGGCATCAGCCGCGCTTTCAATTGAACGAAGCTGCCGACCTCGGGCGCGGTGCCCTTGCGCACCGACAGGCGGACGCGCTCGAGCTTGACGTCGCTGCGCTGCGCCTCCATGGCGGTGACGCGCAGCACGAAGCGGTCGGTGCGCTCGCGGATATCGCGTGTCTCGACGAAGCCCGACAGCGACACGGAATACATCGGCTTGGCCAGCACGGTATGGGCGACGCGCGCCGTCTTCCAGCTCGCCCCGGCAAAGCCGGAAGCGACCGCCGCGATCATGAGCGCGGGCGCGAACAGCCGGCTCCGCCGCAGCAGGATCGCGCCGAGCAGCAATGCGGCCGCCGTCGTCGCGACGACCCACAGCACCGGCTCATGATCGGCGGCAAAATAGAGCGCGATGCCGCCGCCAAAGGCGACCGGCACCCACGGCAGCAGGCGCCCGGGACCGGCCTCGGCGCGGGCCCATCCACGAAGCGCTTCGACAATCGTGGGCCAGATGCCGAAACCCGCCGGAGCCAGGCCGCCGGCGGGTGCGGCGCGGCCCACCGGCCACGTCCCGGCAATCCCCTGGGCGCGTACCGGCCGGCCCTGCTCCGCCATTTCCCTGCACCTTACGCGACGCGACTGGCACCGAGGCTACCGGAACGTGCGGCCGGGCGAATAGCGGTACAGATCAGGAACGCGAAAAGGCGCTCCTACTTTTCCTCTTCCATCGTCACGGCCACCCTCGACCCGTGTCCCGGACAAGCCGCAGCGCCACAAGGCGTTGCGGCGCTGATCCGGGACCCAGAGCTGCCTTGTGATGACGCGCATTGTGAAGCGTGGGTCCCGGCTCTGCGCGGCAACGCTCGCGTTGCCGCTTGTCCGGACACGCCGACCTTACATCCGGGAATGATGATATCGTGTGCTGTTTCGCGACCCCGGAATGACGAAACCGATGCAGTCGCGTCAGATCAGCGGCGCCTGCGACGAGGCGTGGTGATTGACGATCTTCCAATCGCCGTCCTCGCGGATGATGACCCAGCTCATCTTGACGATGAGATCGTCCCGCTCGCCGGCGAGATCGAACGCGATGGTCGCGGCCATGTTGATCAGGTCCGGGCCGGCCTGCGCTGTGTTCACGTCGGAGAACACGGCGCGCGGCTGGCGCCAGCGCGGCAGGCCGCTGAAATAGTCGGCGACGCCGTCCCTGCCGCGGTAGAGCTTCGGATTCGAGCCGAAGAAGAACGCGTTCTTCGCATAGAGCGACGACAGCGTCGCTGCATCGAGCGTCGCGAAGCCGGCGCACCATTTCGCGATGATGGCGGCAACGATGGCGTCGGCCTCCGTGGTCATGCGTGCCTCAGCCCTTCGCCACTTCCTTCGCGAAGGTGTCGCGCAGGCCGATGGTGCGCGAGAACACCGGCTTGCCGGGCGTCGAGTCCTTGTCGCGCACGAAATAGCCCTGGCGCTCGAACTGCATCGGCTCGGTCGAGTTGCTCTCCGCCACCGCTGCCTCGACTCGTGCGTCCGACAGGATCTCCAGCGAGTTCGGATTGAGATCGGCCGCGAAGTTCGAAGCATCCGGGCTGGGACTAGCGAACAGCTGGTTGTAGATGCGGATTTCCGCCGGCTTCGAGGTCGCGGCCGGCAGCCAGTGCATGGTCGCCTTGACCTTGCGGCCGTCGGGCGCGTTGCCGCCCTTGGTCGCGGGATCGTAGGTGCAGCGCAGCTCCACCACCTCGCCCTTGTCGTTCTTGATCACGCCGGTGCACTTGACGAAATAGGCGTAGCGCAGCCGCACCTCGTTGCCCGGCGACAGGCGGAAGAACTTCTTCGGCGGGTTTTCCATGAAGTCGTCCTGCTCGATATAAAGCTCGCGGCCGAACGTGATTTTCCGCGTGCCCGCGCTGGGATCATCCGGATGATTGATCGCCTCGAGCTCCTCGATCTGCCCTTCCGGGTAGTTCTCGATCACGACCTTGAGCGGCCTCAAGACCGCCATGCGGCGCTGCGCCGTGCGGTTCAGCTCCTCGCGAATGCAGAACTCCAGCATGCCGACATCGACGACGCTGTTGGCCTTGGCAACGCCGATGCGCTTGACGAACTCGCGCAAGGCCGCCGGCGGCACGCCGCGGCGGCGCATCCCGGCCATGGTCGGCATGCGCGGATCGTCCCAGCCCGCGACATGACCGTCGCGGACCAGCTGGGTCAGCACGCGCTTGGACAGCAGCGTGTAGGTGAGGTTCAGCCGCGCGAACTCGTACTGATGCGGCTTGGACGGCACCGGCAGCTTCTCGATGAACCAATCGTAGAGCGGCCGATGGTCCTCGAACTCCAGCGTGCAGATCGAGTGCGTGATGCCTTCGATCGCGTCCGACTGGCCATGCGCATAATCGTAGCTCGGATAGATGCTCCACTTCGTGCCGGTGCGCGGATGGTGCGCGTGCAGGATGCGGTACAGCACGGGATCGCGCAGGTTGATGTTGCCGGCGGCCATGTCGATCTTGGCCCGCAGCACGCGCGCGCCGTTGGGAAATTCGCCGGCCTTCATGCGCCGGAACAGGTCGAGGTTCTCCTCGACGCTGCGATCGCGGAACGGCGAGTTCTTGCCAGGCTCGGTCAGCGTGCCGCGGGAGACGCGGATCTCCTCCTGGGTCTGGTCGTCGACATAGGCGAGCCCGTCGCGGATCAGCTGCTCGGCCCATTCGTACAGGCGGTCGAAATAGTCGGAAGCGAAGAACAGGTTCTTGCCCCAGTCGAAGCCGAGCCAGCGCACGTCGGCCTGGATGGAATCGATGTATTCCTGCTCTTCCTTCACCGGATTGGTGTCGTCGAAGCGCAGGTGGCAGCGGCCCGGAAACTCCTGGGCGATGCCGAAATTGAGTGCGATCGACTTGGCGTGACCGATATGCAGGTAGCCGTTCGGCTCCGGCGGGAACCGGGTCACGATTTCCCTGTACTTGCCCTGATCGAGGTCGGCCTGGATGATGTCACGAATGAAATCGCGCCCAACCTCAGCTGCCACCGGTTCTGTCATTACCAAAATCCTGTCGGGAAATCAGCGGTCCTTCTGCCAAATTCGGGGGGCTGAGCCAAGAGCCTAAGCAAGGGCTTAAGCAGGCCCGGCAGGTCCGCCGTCGGGCTTTAGTTATGCGCCGGTCCTGCTATACACCACCGCTTCCAATGCATAGGCCCCGCCAAGAATGACCGATTCCGTCGTCACCCGCTTCGCCCCCTCGCCGACCGGCTTCCTCCATATCGGCGGGGCCCGCACGGCGCTGTTCAACTGGCTCTATGCGAAGAAGCACGGCGGCAAGATGCTGCTGCGGATCGAGGACACCGACCGTGAGCGCTCCACCGAGGCCGCGATCGGCGCCATTCTCGACGGTCTCAAATGGCTCGAGCTCGGCTGGGACGGCGAGGTCATCTACCAGTTCGCCCGCGCCGCGCGTCACCGCGAGGTTGCCGAGCAACTGCTCGCCGACGGCAAGGCCTATCGCTGCTACGCCAGTGCCGAGGAGCTCGCCGCGATGCGCGAGAAGGCGCGCGCCGAGGGCCGCACCCGCCTCTATGACGGCATGTGGCGCGACCGCGATCCCGCGACCGCCCCTGGCGACGTCAAGCCGACCATCCGCCTGCGCGCGCCGCAGACCGGCGAGACCGTGATCGAGGATCAGGTTCAGGGCCGCGTGGTCTGGCAGAACGAGAACCTCGACGACCTCGTCCTGCTGCGCGGCGACGGCAACCCGACCTACATGCTCGCGGTGGTGGTCGACGACCACGACATGGGCGTCACCCACGTGATCCGCGGCGACGACCATCTGATCAACGCCGCGCGCCAGAAGCAGATCTACGATGCGATGGGCTGGGCGCTGCCGAGCATGTCCCACATTCCCCTGATCCACGGTCCGGACGGCTCGAAGCTGTCGAAGCGCCACGGCGCGCTCGGGGTCGATGCCTACCGTGCCATGGGATATCTGCCGGCGGCGCTGCGCAATTACCTCGTCCGGCTCGGCTGGAGCCATGGCGACCAGGAGATCTTCTCGACCGAGGAGATGATCGCCGCCTTCGACCTCGCCAATGTCGGCCGCGCCGCCGCCCGCTTCGATTTCGCCAAGCTGGAAAACCTCAACGGCCACTATATCCGCCACGCCGACGATCAATCGCTCGTGAAGATGTTCGAGGACGTGCTCGACCACGTGCCGGGACGGGCCGAGCTCAAGGCCAAGCTGAACGACACCACGCGCGCGCAGCTCGTCAAGGCGATGCCGGCCCTGAAGGAGCGCGCCAAGACGTTGATCGAGCTGATCGACGGCGCCTATTTCATCTTCGCCGACCGGCCGCTGGAGCTCGATCCGAAGGCGCAAGCCCTGCTCACGCCCGAGAACCGCAAGCTGATCGGCCAGCTTCATGCCGCGCTGGAGACCGTCGAGACCTGGAACGGCGCCAGCACCGAAGCGGCGCTGCGCGCCTTTGCCGAGGAAAATAGTCTCAAGCTCGGCGCGGTCGCCCAGCCCTTGCGGGCGGCGCTGACCGGACGGACGACGTCGCCTGGCATATTTGAGGTTTTGGACGTCCTGGGACGCCAGGAAACCCTTGGCCGGCTTAAGGATCAGTCTACGACGTAAGTCGACCATGCGTGCGGCGATCTTGCAGCGCACATAGCAATAATATACCCATCTGCCCGTACCTTCTGGAACATCCGGCCCGCCCTTGAGGACCTGCCTCGGGGGCCCCGGCTCCGGCCCGTTTCACCATACATCGGGGACCTCTGATGGACGCAAAACCAAGCCCAAAGACCGCTACGCTGACGGTCGGAAACAAGAATTACGATCTCCCGATCCACAGCGGCAGCGTCGGGCCTGATGTCATCGATATCGGCAAGCTGTACGGCCAGTCCGGCCTGTTCACCTACGATCCCGGCTTCACTTCCACCGCGAGCTGCCAGTCCAAGATCACCTATATCGATGGCGATGCGGGCGTGCTGGAATACCGTGGCTATCCGATCGAGCAGCTCGCCGAGAACGGTGACTTCCTGGAGACCTGCTATCTCCTGCTCTACGGGAACCTGCCGACCGCGGCGCAGAAGAAGGATTTCGACGACCGCGTGATCCATCACACGATGGTGCACGAGCAGATGGCCCGCTTCTTCCAGGGCTTCCGCCGCGACGCTCATCCGATGGCGATCATGGTGGCCGCAGTCGGGGCGCTCGCCGCGTTCTATCACGACAGCACCGACATCAACGATCCGAAGCAGCGCATGATCGCATCCATGCGCATGATCGCGAAGATCCCGACCCTGGCGGCGATGGCCTACAAGTACACGATCGGCCAGCCCTTCGTGTACCCGAAGAACTCGCTGAAGTTCGCCGAGAACTTCCTGCACATGTGCTTCGCCGTGCCGTGCGAGGACTACAAGATCAACCCGGTGCTCGCCGACGCGCTGGACAAGATCTTCATCCTGCACGCCGACCACGAGCAGAACGCCTCGACCTCGACGGTCCGCATCGCCGGCTCGTCCGGGGCCAACCCGTTCGCCTGCATAGCCGCCGGCATCGCCTGCCTGTGGGGCCCGGCGCATGGCGGCGCCAACGAAGCCGCGCTGGCGATGCTCGCCGAGATCGGCACCGTGGACAAGATTCCCGAATTCATCGCCAAGGTGAAGGACAAGAACTCCGAAGTCCGCCTGATGGGTTTCGGTCACCGCGTCTACAAGAACTACGATCCGCGCGCCAAGCTCATGCAGAAGATGTGTCACGCCGTGCTCAAGGAGACCGGCCATGGCGACGATCCGATGCTGAAGGTGGCGATGGAGCTCGAGAAGATCGCGCTCAGCGACCAGTACTTCATCGACCGCAAGCTCTACCCGAACGTCGACTTCTATTCGGGCATCACGCTGAAGGCGATGGGCTTCCCGGTCTCGATGTTCACCGTGCTGTTCGCGGTCGCCCGCACCGTCGGCTGGATCAGCCAGTGGAGCGAGATGATCGAGGACCCGCAACAGAAGATCGGCCGTCCCCGCCAGCTCTACACCGGCGTCACCAAGCGTGATTACGTCGCGATGAAGGATCGCAAGTAAGTCCTGAGTAATACGGCTATCGAAACGGCGCCATCGCAAGATGGCGCTGTTTCTGTTTGCGCTCTTGTAGGGTGGGCAAAGCGCAGCGTGCCCACCACCTCTCCGCAACGGGTATGAAATCGTGGGCACGCTTCGCTTTGCCCACCCTACGAAACCTCGTGCTGCCGCGCACAACAACAAGTCCACGGACATGGCGGCAGGCGACTTGACAGCCGAGCTGCCCTGCGCGCATTCTTACACTAAGTAAGAATGACGACAGGGATGGAAATGCCGGAGCAGCCGAGAAGTCGGCGGCAGACGCGCGCTGCCATTTTGACCCACCTGCTTCAGTCGGGCGGCTCGTTCCGTCCGCCGCTGGCCAAGGCCGTACGCCTGTCGGAAGCGAGCCTGTCGCGCATCCTGTTCGACCTGAAGGCCGAGGGCCTGATCGAGGAGGTGCGGCGCCCTGCCCCTTACGTCGGCGGCCCGAGCGGCCTCGTGTCGCTCGACAGCTCGGTCGCCCTCGCAGCCTTTGAGCTGACTGCTCAGCATCTCAGCGTCGGCGTCGGCGGCCTGTCGGGCGAGCTCCACTATGCCGAGCGCGTGAAGCTGCCGAAGACGCCGACCGCCGAGACCGTCGGCCAGGCATTTCGCGAAGCCATGACATTGCTGCGCGACTGGACGCGGCGCCGCCGCATCACCCTCGCCCAGATCGGCGTCTCCATTCCAGGCCTCGGCCGTCTCAGCATCTCGGCCAATCCGATCATTCCCTGCGATGTCGCGCGCCTCGGCGAGATGTTCGACGAGATGTTCGCCGGCGTGCCGCTCGAGATCACCAATTCGGTGGTCGCCCACGCCACCTTTCACCGCTGCCGCACCCAGAATTATCCGTTCAGCGACACGCATCTGTTCGTGCTCGTCAGCCACGGCGTTGCCGGCGCCTGGATGGATGATCCGGCGAAGGCCGAGGCGCTGCAACCGATCGAGCTCGGCCACATGGTATTCGAGCCCGAAGGGCCGCGCTGCCGCTGCGGACATCATGGCTGCGTCGAGGCCTATGCATCGATTCCAGCCCTGGCCGAGCTTCTCGGCGTTGCCGAAGCCGAGTTGCTTCGGCTCGGCAACGAATGGGTGAACACGATTCCGATCTCATCGCGCGTGCGGCAGGAGCTGCGCCGGCGGCTGTTCCGGCTCGGCCTTGCGATCGGCAACACGCTGAACGTGAAACCGTGCGGCGGCGTTGCGATCAGCGGCTGGCCGTCACTTCTCGCCGCAGACGATCGCAATGCCGTGGTCGAAGGGATCGATGCCTGCCTGCTGGGGGGACGCAAATTGGCGCAGGTGTCTATCGCCTTCGTGCCGCCGTCGACCGGCAACGATCCGCAGGCCGCGCTCGCCTTCGCCGCCTTTTGTCTCGCCAGCCGTGGCGGCATGCCCGCGGCCTCGACGGAGGCAGCCTGACATGCGCTGAAGCTAAATCTGAACGTCCTACACGCGCCGAAACTTCACACCGGGAGGAACTGCCATGCCGATCACCACAACAAGGCGCCGTCTGCTCGCTGGCTCCGTCGCTACGCTCGCACTGCCGGCCTTTGCCCGCGCGCAAGGCGCGGTCAAGCCGCGCCTGACCGCGATCTCGCAATGGTCCGCGGGCAGCGACGGCGCGGCCATCACCGCGCTCGGCAAGAAGTTCGAGGAGAAGGGCGGCGTTTGGCAGCATTCGCCCGTGCCCGGCTTCACCACCGAGATGATGAACAAGCTGCGCGCTCAGATCATGGCCGGCGATCCGCCGGCCTGCTCGCAGCTCAAGGGTCCCGAGATTGCGGCCTGGTCGAAGATCGCCCCGACCGTCGATCTCGACGCCGTCGTCGCCGCTGCCGGTTACGAGAAGGTCGTCGCGCCGGACCTTGCGAAATTGCACAAGCCGGGCGGCAAGTGGATCGCACTGCCACTGCAGATCTACAGCACCAACATGCTGTTCCTGTCCAAGCGCGCCATGGACAAGGCCAAGGCCGACAAGGTCCCGGTCACATGGGCGGACTTCAACGACCTTGCTGAAAAGATGAAAGCGGGCGGCGTCGCCCATCCGATCGCCAACGGCGGGACCCGCCCGGATGACGGGCAGAAATTCGAGGCCGCGCTGGCCGGCATCAGTCCGCTCGCCTACCGCGCCGCCATCATGAATCTCGAGAAGAAGGCTCTGGAAGGTCCCGAGATCAAGGCTGCGTTCGCGCAGGTGCGCAAGATCGCCGATTGGATGGACCCCAACGTCGGCGCCCAGCACTTCTCGACCAACCTCAAGCGCTTCATCGACGGCGACATGGGCATGATGATCATGGGCGGCTGGGCCCAGGGCGTGTTGCGCAACGCCGGCTTCAAGCTCGAGGACTTCGTGATTGCGCCAGGTCCCAGCGACAACAGCAAGCCGGTCTTCCTGCTGAATGCCGATGCCTTCATCTTCTGGCAGCGCAAGGAGGCAGACCTGCAGGCCGGCCAGACGCTGATGGCCCAGTTGGTCATGGATCCGGCGATCCAGACCATGTACTCGCAGATCACCGGATCGATCCCCGTGCGCACCGATGTCGATCTGTCCGGCGAAGGCTGGTCGGAGGGTCAACGCACCACCGCAAAGGCCCTGAAGGACGCCATCGCCAGCAATCAGGCCGTCCTCAGCATGGCGCACAATATGGCGCAGGAAAACGGCATGACCGCAGCCATGATCGACGTGATCACGGAGTTCGTGAAGAACAAGACGATCAAGCCCGAGCAGGCGGCGACCCGCCTCGCCGAGGCCGTCGAGGGCGCGCGTTGAGCAATGCCGCCGCGATAAGACCGGGCCGGCCGGCGCTTCCTGAATGGGTGCGCCGGCTGCCGGAATACCTGATGATCTGGGTGCCGCTGCTGCTCTCCGCGGCGCACCTCGTCTCGTTCTCGCTGTGGACGATCTGGATCTCGTTCACGCCCTCCACGCTGATCCCTGTTACGGGCTGGGTGGGGTTGCGCAACTACACGGCCGTGCTGGCATCGCGGAACTGGCAGATCGCCTTCGACAATTTGCTGCTGTTCGGCATTGCGTTCGTGGTCTTGAGCGCGGCGACCGGCCTCGTTCTTGCGATCCTGCTCGATCAGCGCATTCGCGGCGAGAACGTGCTGCGATCCATCTTCCTCTATCCCCTCGCGGTGTCGTTCGTGGTCACCGGTACGGTCTGGAGCTGGCTGCTCAATCCCGGCCTCGGGATCCAGAAGCTGGTCCATGATCTCGGCTGGACGTCCTTCAAGTTCGACTGGCTGATCGACCGCGACATGGCGATCTGGACCATCGTCGTCGCCGCGATCTGGCAATCCTCCGGCTTTGCCATGGCTCTCTTTCTTGCCGGCCTTCGCTCCGTTGACGCCGACATCATCAAGGCCGCACAGATCGACGGCGCCGGACCGGTCCGGATCTACCGGCGCATCATCCTGCCGTCGCTTTGGCCGATCACCATCACCGTTGTCGTGATCCAGCTGCAGTTCGCGATTTCGACGTTCGACCTCGTCCGCGCCCTCACCAATGGCGGGCCGGGAATTGCGACCCAGCTGCCCGCCCTCGTCGTCTATGACCTCATGTTCCAGCGCAGCCTGCTCGGCCGCGGTGCCGCGGCGGCAGTGCTGATGCTGCTCATCCTTCTCGCGGTGCTCGTGCCCTATGCGGCATGGCGATATTTCCAGCGACGGCGGGCCGTCCATGCGTGAGCGCAGCTTCACCCCGAGCCGGGTTTTGATCTACCTCGTCGTTTCACTGATCGCCGCGGCCTGGCTCGCGCCGCTGGTGGTCGTCGTTCTGAACTCGCTGCGGACCAACGAGGAGATCGCGCAAGGTTCGATGATCGGCTGGCCGCAACATCTGGCCTGGAGCAATTACGCCGCCGCCTGGAGCGGCTTCTGCGTGGCCGAGACCTGCTCCGGCATCCAGCCCTACATGCTGAACTCCGCGCTGGTCACGATCCCCGCGACGATCTTCTCGACCTTGCTCGGCGCCATCGCCGGCTACGCGGTGTCACTCTGGCGCTTTCGCGGCGACAACTGGATCTACGGGATCGTGACCCTCGGCCTTTTCCTGCCGCAGCAGATGCGCCTGCTTCCCTGGACCATCGTGCTGCGCGACATCGGCCTGATCAACACGCTGGCCGGCCTGGTGCTGATCCACACCATCCAGGGGCTCTCCTTCACCACGCTGTTCTGCCGCAACTACTACGTCGCCATTCCCCATGAATTGATCAGGGCCGCCCGGATCGACGGCGCCGGCTTCTTCCGCATCTTCTGGCGCATCATCCTGCCGCTCTCCGGGCCGATCCTGATCGTCACGGTGATCTGGCAATTCACGCATATCTGGAACGAATTCCTCTATGGCGTGACGTTCACGACCGGCCAGCAGCAGCCGGTCACGGCCGCTCTCATCGCGCTCTCCGCCGCAGTCGCCGACATCCCGCAGCATGGCGTGCAGAGCGCGGCGGTGATCATCGCCGCGCTGCCGACGCTGCTGATCTACCTGCTCGGCGGCAAGTACTTCGTCCGCGGCCTGACTGCCGGGGCCGTAAAATGATGGGGTCGTCATGGCAGCACTGAGCATTCGCGCCCTGTCCAAGCGCTACGCCAATCTGGAAGTGCTGAAGGACATCGCGCTCGATATCGAGAGCGGCGAATTCACCGTGCTGGTCGGACCGTCCGGCTGCGGCAAGTCCACGCTGCTCAACATCGTCGCCGGGCTGGATAGCCCGAGCGCGGGAGCGATCGAGATCGGCGGCCGCGTCGTCAACGACGTCCCGCCCAAGGACCGCGACATCGCCATGGTGTTCCAGTCCTACGCGCTCTATCCGTCGATGACGGTGCGGCAGAACATCACGTTCGGGATGGAATGCCGTCACGTGCCCAAGGCCGAGCAGGATGCGGCGGTCGCCAATGTCGCAAAGCTGCTTCAGATCGAGACGCTGCTCGGCCGCAAGCCGTCGCAGCTCTCCGGCGGCCAGCGCCAGCGCGTCGCGATGGGGCGCGCGCTGGTCCGCGATCCCCTGCTCTTCCTGTTCGACGAGCCGCTCTCCAATCTCGACGCCAAGCTGCGCGTGGAGATGCGGATGGAGATCAAGCGGCTGCACCAGCGCATCGGCGCCACCATCGTCTATGTCACCCACGACCAGATCGAGGCCATGACGATGGCGACGCGGATCGCCGTGATGCATCAGGGCTGCGTGCAGCAATTCGCCGACCCCGATACCGTGTACCGCTATCCCGCCAATCTGTTCGTCGCGCGCTTCATGGGCTCGCCGCCGATGAACACGCTGCCGGCACGGCTCGAAGCCGAAAATGACGGGCTGGTGGTCGTGATCGGCGCCGGCCGGCCGGACCAGATCCGCCTCCGCCTGAGCGGCTATGACAGCGCAGCTTCTTTTGTCGGACGCGACGTGGTGTTCGGCATCAGGCCGGAATGCATCGCCGAGGGCAGCCGCGTGTTTTCGAACGATGCGCCCGTCCTCGTCGAGGCGCCCGTGGACATGGTCGAGCCGACCGGCGCCGAAACGATGGTGTCGCTGCGGCTCGGCGGCGAACCGGCGATGGCGCGCATCTCACCCGATATCCGGCCCGTGCCGGGCACGTCCGCTTCTTTCGCGCTCGACACCCGCCGCATTTGCCTGTTCGACCCCAAGACGGAGCGACTGATCGTATGACCAAGACGAGTTATGCCGGCCTCGCCGACCGCGTGGTGCTGATCACCGGCGGCGCCAGCGGCATCGGTGCCGCCTTCGTGCGCGCCTTCGCTGCCCAGCGCGCCCGGGTCGCGTTCCTCGATATCGATGCAGCAGCCGGCAAGGCGCTGGCCGCCGAGGTCGCGGCCGCATCCGGCGCCGCGCCGCTGTTCCTGCCCTGCGATCTCCTCGACATCGAGGCCTTGCGCGCCGCCATGGCCGAGGTGCGGCGATCCCTTGGCGATGCCGCCGTGCTCGTCAACAACGCCGCCAACGACCAGCGCCAGGTGCTGGCGGAGGTGACGCCCGCCGAGTTCGACTGGATGATCGGCGTCAATTTCAAGCACGTCTTCTTTGCGGCGCAGGCGGTGGTGCCGCAGATGCAGGCGCGCGGCGGCGGCTCGATCATCAACATGTCATCGATCGCCTGGATGCGCGGCGCCCCGGCGCTGCCGGTCTACGCCGGGGCCAAGGCGGCGATCGTCGGCTTCACCAACTCGCTGGCCCGTTCGGTCGGCCCGAACCGCATCCGCGTCAACGCGATCGCGCCCGGCATGGTCGTGACCGAGCGGCAGCGCCGGCTATGGTATCCGGACGAGAAGGTCATCGCCGAGATGCGCTCGCGCCAGGCCGTTCCCGATGCGGTCACGCCCGAGGACATCGCCAACATGGCGCTGTTCCTCGCCTCCGACGACAGCCAGCGCATCACCGGCCAGTGTTTTCGGGTCGATGCGGGCCTTGCGTAGGGGCGTAGTCCAGCGACACTAGCGCAACATTCGCGGTGTCGTAGGGTGGGCAAAGCGCAGCGTGCCCACCGTCTCTCTCCTCGACCGAACGAGACATTTGGTGGGCACGCTGCGCTTTGCCCACCCTACAAGATCGTCACCTATCTCCCGCCCCTGCGCATCGTGGCCAGCACGACATCGGCCGCCAGCACGCTCGGTGACTTGTTGCCGGTCGACATAATCCGGTCGAGCTGGGCAAAGGCCTCGACCTGCTGCCGCCGCAGCGGGGAATCGGTCAGCACGTCATGAAGCGCGGGCGTCAGCTTCTCTGGCGTGCAGTCTTCCTGAAGATATTCCGGAATGACATCCCTACCGATCACGAGATTGGCGAGGATCACCGAGGAGACGCGGATGGCGCGGCGCAGGATGAAGGCCTCGACCGCGCCGACGCGATAGGCCGTCACCATCGGAATGCCCGACAGCGCGAGCTCCAGCGTCACCGTGCCGGATTTGGCCAGCGCCGCATGCGCGACGCGGAAGGCGGCGCGCTTCTCGTTCTCGCCGATCACGATGCTCGGCTTGACCGGCCAGCTTGCGATGCCCTCGCGGATGGTGGCTTCCAGATGCGGCATGGTCGGCAGCATCAGCTCGAAGGCACAGCCTTCCGCCTGCAGGCGGCCGATCGTTGCGCCGAACACGCCGAGATGATGCCTGACCTCGCTACGGCGGCTGCCGGGCAGCACCAGCAGCACCGGCGGCTCGCCATTACGGCGCGCCTGCTCCTCCGCGTCCGGCCGAAGCGAGGACAATTGCTCGATCAGGGGATGGCCGACATAGCTGCATGGCGGTCCGCCGAGCTTGCGGTATTCCTCCGGCTCGAACGGCAACAGGCCCAGCACATGGTCGACATACCCGAGCATGGTGCGCGCCCGTCCCGGCCGCCATGCCCAGAGCTGCGGCGAGACGTAATCGACGATCGGAATCGTAGAATTCTTCGCGCGCACGCGGCGGGCAACGCGATGGGTGAAATCGGGGCTGTCGATGATGACGAGCGCGTCCGGCGCGGCTTCCAGCACGGCATCCACGGTCTGACGGATCAGCCGCAGGATCTTCGGCAATTGCTGCACCACCGCGGCGAAGCCGACGATCGACAGCTCCTCGATCGGAAACAGCGATTCGAGCCCC
Source organism: Bradyrhizobium sp. WBOS08 (assembly GCF_024585125.1). Classification (NCBI taxonomy): domain Bacteria; kingdom Pseudomonadati; phylum Pseudomonadota; class Alphaproteobacteria; order Hyphomicrobiales; family Nitrobacteraceae; genus Bradyrhizobium; species Bradyrhizobium sp. WBOS08. Next base: position 6,313,502 of record NZ_CP028988.1, read on the forward strand.
TCGCGCGCCATGGTGCGGCCGCCGACGCCGACGAATTCGACGCCGTCGCCGAGGCGCTGGCGCAGCACCTTCATCAAGGCGCTGCCGAGCCGGTCGCCGGATTCCTCGGTGGCAATCAGGCAGATCCTGCGCTTGGGATCGCGCGACTGCATCACGCCGGCAGGCCGATGACGAAGAGATATTTGGCGTTGGCCAGCGCGATCATCGCCTGCGGCTCGGCGGCGATGGTGTTGCCGGCGATGACGGCGATGCCGGCGAGCCCTGCGGCGGCAACACCTTCGAGCGTGCGTGGGCCGATCGTCGGCAGGTCGAAGCGCAGGTCCTGGCCGCTCTTCGGCGCCTTCACCAGCACGCCGCGCCCGGCGGCCGCTCGAATGCGTCCCTCCTCGCGCAGCCGCGCCACGCGCGCGAGCAGAGCGTCGGTGCCCTCGATGTCCTCGACTGCCACCACATGGCCGTCGATCACCACCGCCGCCTGGCCGATGTCGAACGGGCCGAGCGCGGTCAGCACCGCACGGCCCCGCTCGATGTCGGCCTTGCTGTTGTCGTTCGGCCAGGCGCGACTGATGCAACCTTCCGGCATCAGGAGATCCGGGGCCACGTCCTTGATGCCGACCATGCGAAAGCCGTCCTGCTCGAGGAGGCGGCCGACGCCGGACAGGAGATGATCGTCGCCGCCGCGAAAGGCGCGGATGACGTTGCCGAGCAGGCGCAGCGTCTTGACGTCGAACCGGATCTCCGCGAGCGAGGGGCGCACCAGGGTGCCGATGAAGATCAGGTCGCGGCAGCCTTCCTCGCGAAACAGCCGCATCGCACGGCCGAGCTGGCCGACCGAGATCCAGCGATGACGGAATTTCTCGACCCGGGCCGGATCGCAGGCCCCGCGAAGCGGAAACAGCACCGGCGTGATGCCGCGGGCGGCGAGCGAGTCGGCAACCGCGAACGGCATGGCGCCGCCGCCGGCGACGATGCCGACCGGCGATGAGACCTGCGAAGCCGCCGATGTCATGCCCGGGGCCATCCCAAGGTCACTTCGCGATGGCGGGAAGGCAGAGCGGGCGTTTGCCCTTGCCGATGAAGTCGAGGATTTCCGCGATCGCCGGATCCTCGCCCGCGAGCGGCCTGGATGCCTCCAACCGCTCGGCGAAGGTACCGGGGCCGAGGAAGAGTTTCTGGTAGAATCCACGCACGATCGCCAGCCGCTGCTTGGTGAACTTGCGCCGCTTCATGCCGATCAGGTTGAGGCCTTCCAGCACCGCGTATTGGCCGTTGACGAGGCCGAACGGGATGATGTCGTCGCGCACGCCACAGACGCCGCCGACCATGACCTGAGGCCCGATGCGGGTGAACTGGTGCACGGCGGACAGCCCGCCGATGAAGACGAAGTCCCCGATCTCGCAGTGCCCGCCGAGCGTCGCCGAGGTCGCGAAGATCACGTCGTTTCCGACGTGGCAGTCATGGCCGACATGACTGCAATTCATGAAGTAGCCGCGATCGCCGACCGTGGTGATGCCGCCGCCGGCGACGGTGCCGGCGTTCATCGTCACGGATTCCCGGATGGTGCAGCCCGATCCGATCTTGAGCTTCGTCAGCTCGCCCCGGTAGCTGAGCGACTGCGGCGGCGTGCCGAGCGAGGCAAAAGGATAGATGGTGCAATCGTCGCCGATACTCGTCTGCGCCGTGACATGCACATGCCCGATCAGCTTGCAGTTCGCGCCGATCACGACATTCGGGCCGATGATGCAATAGGGCCCGATCTCGGTACCCTCGCCGATCACGGCGCCGTCCGCGACCCGTGCGGTGGGATCAATCCTGCTCATCAAGCAATCTTACTCGTCAGGAAGTTCTGATTATGTGTTGAAGTCATTCGGTTTTCCGGTGGTTACCGCGTCTATGCCCGATCTGTCCAGTGACGTATCATCTCGCCGTGTTTCAAGTATCGGATGAGGCGGCCGTCCCGGTCCGCCCCGGAGTTCATGCGGAGCTTCAACAACCGTGGTCAGGGCCTTGGCACTTCTGCTCGCACAGCTCGCGGCCGCGCCGATCGTATCCGAGACGGTCGAGACCGGCGATCGCCGACCGGTCGACCTCGCGACATTCGAATGCCGCGACATCAATCGCAGCACCGTGCTTCAGCGTGTCTGCTACGACCGCGCGCGGCACGATCTCGTCGTCGCGACCGGCGGCTCCTATGCGCGCTATTGCGGCGTCGCCGCCGAGACGGTCGACCGCCTGCTCGGCGCGCCGTCCATGGGCCAGTTCTTCAACCGGCACATCCGGCGCGAGGCCGCCGGCGGCCGCTACGATTGCAGCGCCTGAGCCCCCATCCGCTGGGCCTGGAGCCGCTCAGTCCGTCAGCATGGCCCCGACATCGGCCTCGGCGACGACGACGCCATTGACCTTGGCATCGCCGTGAAACCACCACATCGCCTTGCGGCGCCCGAGCGAGCGCATGTGATACTCGATGGTGTCACCGGGCAGCACCGGCTTGCGGAACTTACACTTGTCGATGGTGAGAAAATACACCGCGCGCGGCTTCTCGGTGCCTTCGACCGACTTGATGCCGATCACGCCGGCGGTCTGCGCCATCGCCTCGATCATCATGACGCCGGGATAGACCGGGCGCTCCGGGAAATGCCCCTGGAAGGCCGGCTCGTTGAAAGTGACGTTCTTGATGCCGATGCCGCTGTAATCGGCGCGGATGTTGATCACGCGATCGATCAGCAGCATCGGAAAGCGGTGCGGCAGGGTCTGGAGGATGGCATTGATATCCACCAGCTCGAACTTCACAGGTGATTCCGCCGTCATTCCCGTCCCTCGTCCTTCGCATCGGCCTTGCTGTCGCGCACCAGGCGCTCCACCGCGATGATCTCCTTGAACCATTGCTTGGTCGGCTTGGCAAAGAAGCCACCCCAGCGCCCGCCCGGCGGGATGTCGTCCTTGACGCCGCTCATCGCGGTGACCTGGGCTCCATCTCCGATCTTGAGGTGGTTGTTGATGCCAACCTTTGCTCCAAGCGCCACGTTGTCGCCGATGGTCAGGCTGCCGGCGAGGCCGATCTGGGCCGCCAGCAGACAGTGCCGGCCAATGGTCACATTGTGGCCGATCTGGACCTGATTGTCGATTTTGGTCCCCTCGCCGATCACGGTGTCACGCAGGCTGCCACGGTCGATCGTGGTCCCGGCGCCGACCTCGACATCGTTCTGGATCAGAACCCGGCCGGTCTGCGGCACCTTCAGATGGCCCTCGGGGCCGAAGAAGATGAAGCCGTAGCCGTCCTGGCCGATCGAGCAGCCGGGATGGATCAGCACGTTGTTGCCGATCAGGGCGCACTGGATCGCGGTCCGGGCGCCGACGTTGCAGTCCCGGCCGATCTTGACCCCGGGACCGATCACCGCCCCGACGCCGACCACGGTGCCGCTGCCGATCTCCACATCCGGGCCGATCACCGCCAGGGGGTCGACGATCACGCCGTCCTCGAGCCGGGCCGAGGGATCGATGATCGCCGACGGTGCGATACCGTCATTGCCGACCCAGGATTGCGGCCTCAGCGCGTCCCCGTGCCATTCCCGCGCGATCCTGACGAAGGCCCGGAACGGCTGCGCCACCCGCAGCACGGCCACATGGGCGGGCACCTGGGCCTCGAAGCGCGGGCTGACCAGGCAAGCGCCGGCCTTGGTCGCCTTCAGCTCGTCGGCATATTTGAGGTTGTCGAAGAACGCCAGATGCATCGGGCCCGCTTCGTCGAGCGAAGCAAGGCCGGTGATGACGTGGCCGCCCCTGCCGGGATCGACCAGCTCGGCCTTGGCCAGCGCGGCAATGTCGGCCAGCCCTGAGGCAGGCGGCTTTGTGAAGAAGATCGGCTGCGCCATTCCACCCCGTCGCGGTCCGGCTTCGGCATGAAGCGGTCAGGCCGCATCATGCCCCAACTCTTGGAATGGCACGATCCCCTTCGGAAACCGGCTCCATTGATCCGGATCGTGCCGTGCTGATCGAACTAGAACGTGGTGCCGCCGCCGAACCGGAATTCCTGCGTACGGTCGTACTTGCCCTTGCTGAGCGGCACGGCGTAGTCGAAGCGCAGCGGACCGAACGGCGACTGCCAGATCAGGCCGACACCAACCGACGAGCGGATGACCTTGCTGTCGTCATAGACGAGGCCGGTACAGGTCCCCGTCGTTGACGGGTTGATGCTCGACGGGATGCAGCCCGGCGCGTTGACCTCGTTGGTCGTGGTCCAGCTCGTCGGTCCCTTATAGTCGTAGAGGCCGCCGGCATCGGCATAGACCGCGCCCTTCAGACCCACTTCCTTCGGCAGGAACCAGAACGGCATCTGCAGTTCGAGCGAAGCACCCCAATACTTGGTGCCGCCGAGCGCGTCGCGCGAACCGAACGGGTTCAAGTCACGCGGGCCGATGCCGTTGGGAGCAAAGCCGCGGACCAGGTTCGGACCCATCTGGAAATGGTCGAGCATCCGCAGATCGTCGTTCATCTTGGTCAGAATGCCGCCCTGGAGACGGACGAGACCGACAATGTCGGACACCAGCGGGGCATAGTACTTTCCGTCCGCCGTGGTCTTCAGATAGGACACGTCGCCGCCGACGCCGGCGAAATCCTGCCGGAAGTCGATGAGCAGACCGTCGGTCGGGTTCTTGTTGTTGTCCAGGGTGTTGTAGGTGAGCGTGTAGCCCAGCGCCGAGGTCAGGGTCTTGCCGTTGGCAAGCTCCCTGCGCACCGGCAGCGAGGCTTCGCCGTCGTTGTAGCAACCGAGGCCATTGGTCGAGCTCAGGTCGATGCCGTTGGCGGCTGCGTAAGCCGGGCTTGGATTGAACGCCCCGCTGGCCGGATTGTTGTTACAATTCGCCAGGTAGCTCGGCAGCGTGATTTCCTGCTGGTAGATCGAGTAGCGCAGCTGCAGCGACAGATCTTCACGCAACGAGAAGCCGAGGCGCGGCGAGAAGCCGAGCGTCTTGGTGCCGTAGGAGATGTAGTTGTTGGCGAGCTGCTGGCGCTGATAGAGGTCGAGGCCGAGCGCGACGCGGTAGTCGAGCAGATAGGGTTCGACGAACGACAGCGAGTAGCCGCGGGCATACTGGCCGTAGGTCACCGCCGCCTTGGCGAACAAGCCGCGGCCGAGCAGATTGCGCTCGGAGACCGAGACTTCGGCCAAAGCGCCGTCGGTGGTGGAGTAACCGCCCGAGATCGAGAAGTCGCCGGTTGATTTCTCTTCCATGTCGACGACCAGGATCACGCGATCGCTCGACGAGCCCGGCTCGGTCGTGATCTTCACGCTCTTGAAGTAATCGAGGTTCTTCAGGCGCCGCTCGGCACGATCGACCAGAGCGCGGTTGTAGGCATCGCCCTCGGAGATGTCGAACTCGCGGCGAATGACGTAGTCGCGCGTGCGCGTGTTGCCGCGCAGGTTGATGCGCTCGATATAAGTGCGCGGGCCCTCGTCGATGTTGAACACGACGGAGACAGTGTGCGCCTCGAAGTTGCGGTCGCCGCCGGGACGGACCACGGCGAAGGCGTAACCGCGGCGCGAGGCCTCGATCTGCATCTCCTCGACCGATTTTTCGACCGATTCGACGTTGTAGAGCGAGCCGGCATGGACGCGCGAATAGCCGCGCATCGACGATGGATCGAAGTTCGGGATGCTGGAGCGGAAGTCGACCGAGCTGACGCGGTATTGCGCGCCTTCCTCGATCTTGAAGGTGACGTTGAAGCCCTTCTTCTCGGGGTCGTATTCGGTCAGCGCAGCCACCACCTGGACGTCGGCGTAGCCGTTCTTGAGATAGAAGCGGCGGATCAGGTCGCGGTCGGCTTCGACGCGGTCGGGATCGTAGACGTCACCGCTGCCGAGGAAGCTCAGCAGGTTCGTCTCGCGCGTCTTGATGACGTCCCGGAGGCGGTAGGACGAGAACGCGTTGTTGCCGACGAACTCGATCGACTTGACGCCGGTCTTGACGCCCTCCTCGACGGTGAAGATGAGATCGACGCGGTTGTTCGGCTGCTCGATGATCTCGGGCGTGACGCGCACGTCGTAGCGGCCGGACCGGCGATAGATCTCGGCGATTCGCAGCGTGTCGGACTGCACCATGGCGCGGGAGAAGGTGCCGCGCGCCTTGGACTGCACCTCAACGGTGAGCTGCTCGTCCTTGATCTTCTTGTTGCCCTCGAAGGCGATCCGGCCGATCACCGGGTTTTCGACCACCGAAACGACGAGCTGACCGCCGGGACCGCGGTTGATCCTGACGTCCTGGAACAGGCCGGTCTCGATCAGCGCCTTGAGGCCGTCGTCGATGGCGCCTTGATCCAGGCGACCGCCCGGACCCGGCTTGAAATAGGAGCGGATCGTCTCCACCTCGACGCGGCGATTTCCCTGGACGGAAATCGACTGAACGGTCTGAGCGAGCGCAGACGAAGACACAAAAACAGCCCCGACCGGGGCAACCACCGGCGCGCCGAACATGATCAGGGTTGCGAGCAAGCCCCCCCGGAGTCGCAGTCCAAACTTCATCGCGCAACGCGCCCTTATCATTCCGTGCCAGACCCAACCCCAACGCCGGTCCGGAGATTCCCCAAGTCGAGGCCGCTTGTAGCCAATTTCGCCGACGCCGCAAACGGCCGAAAGCGTCGAGATTTCAATTTCATTCCAAGACGTTGCTCAACAGCAACGCCACAAAAAAGCCTCCATCAAGATGCCGCCATCCGCAGGATGTCGTTGTAGGTCGCAAACACCATCAGCATCAGCACCAAGCCGAGCCCGATTCGGAACCCCATCTCCTGGGTCCGCTCGGACAGCGGCCGGCCGCGGAGCACTTCCGCCGCGTAGAACATAAGGTGGCCGCCATCGAGCAGCGGGATCGGAAACAGGTTCAGCAGGCCGATCGACACCGACAGCACCGCGCAAAGGTTGATCACGAACTGGAACCCGGCGCTGGCCGCCTGCCCCGACATCTTCGCGATTCCCAGGACGCCGCTGACCTCGTTGGGATTGCCTTGCCCGACGAACAGCGAGCCCAGGAACTTGAAGGTGCTGGTGATGATGAACCAGACCTGCTCGACCCCGATCTTGAGTGCCTCGCCGATGCCCACGGGGGCGGTCGAGGCCTCGCCGGCCTGTGCCTTGTGCTCGATCCCGAGCACGCCGAGACGGTGGCTGTTGCCGAACGGATCCTTGCGCTCGAGCAGCGCCGGGGTCGCCGTCAGCGAGACGATGGTACCGTCCCGCTTCACCTGGAAGGCAAGCGCCGAACCCGCGTTCATCGCAACGATTCGCTGCATGTCGGCAAAGCTCTCGATCGGCTTGCCGTCGATCTGGACGACCACGTCCCCGACCTTGAAACCTGCCGCAGCCGCAGCGCCGTCGGCAACGACGCCGTCGACGCGCGCGATCGTGCTCGGCTTGCCGTAATACAGCGCCATGCCGGCGAAGATCAGCGCACCCAGGATGAAATTGGCGATCGGGCCGGCCGCAACGATGGCGGCGCGCGGGCCGACCTTCTTGTGGTGGAAGCTGCCGGAGCGCTCCTCGGCCGTCATGGATGCAAGCGTCTGCGCGGACGGGGTCGAGGCCTCGCTCTCGTCGCCGAAGAACTTGACGTAGCCGCCGAGCGGGATCGCCGACACCTTCCAGCGGGTGCCATGGCGGTCGTTGAAGCCGATCAGCTCGGGGCCGAAACCGAGCGAGAAGGTCAGCACCCGCACGCCTGCCCAGCGCGCGACCAGAAAGTGGCCGAGCTCGTGGAAGAACACGACGATCGTCAGGACGAACAGGAAGGGAACCGCGTAGCCCAGGACCCCATGGCTCAACGTATTGAAACTATGGGTGAAAAAATCGATCATCGAATTCCCTCTTCCAGCGCCGCAAGGCCCTGGTCCGAACCAACTAGGATGCCTTTAAGGCAATTTGAGGCAATAGGGCGGCAGCTCTATTTCGCGCAACATGGTCAACAGAGATTGCATCGTCGGCGGACGTCAGCGGTGCCTGGTTCCCGCTGCGGATCCAGTCGTCCAGCGTCGCCTCCACCAGCCGGGCGATCGCGCCGAACCGGATCTTGCCGGCGATGAACGCGGCGACCGCGACCTCGTTGGCCGCGTTGTAGACCGTGGTCGCCCCCTTCCCGGTCCTGAGCGAATCGAACGCCAGGCGCAGGCCGGGGAAGCGCTCGAAATCGGGCGCCTCGAAGGTCAGCTGACCGATCTTGGCGAGGTCCAGCTTGGCCGCCGGCCCCTTGATCCGGTCCGGCCAGCCGAGGCAATGCGCGATCGGGGTGCGCATGTCGGGCGCGCCGAGCTGGGCCACCACCGAGCAGTCGGAGAACTCGACCATGCCGTGGATGATCGACTGCGGATGAACGAGAACGTCGATCTCCTCGGGCGCGAGCGCGAACAGATAGGACGCCTCGATCACCTCGAGGCCCTTGTTCATCATCGAGGCGGAATCGATCGTGATCTTCTGGCCCATGCTCCAGTTCGGATGCTTCAGGGCCTGCGCGAGGGTCGCCTGCTCGATGTCCGCCGGCTTCCAGGTGCGGAACGGGCCGCCCGAGGCCGTGATAATGACGCGGACCAGTTCGTCGCGATTGCCGGAGCTCAGCGCCTGGAACAGCGCATTGTGCTCGGAATCGGCCGGCAGGATGCATGCGCCCGCCTTGGCGGCTCGCTGCATGAAGAAATCACCGGCGCAAACCAAGCATTCCTTGTTGGCCAGCGCCACATGCGCGCCGCGATCGACCGCGGCCAGTGCCGGCTTCAATCCGGCGGCGCCGCTCACGGCCGCCATCACCCAATCGGCCGGACGGGCGCCGGCTTCGATCACCGCGCTTTCGCCGGCCCCGCATTCCGTGCTCGTCCCCGCCAGGGCGGCCTTGAGCTCGGCGAATTTGGAGGCGTCGGCGATCGCGACATAACGCGCGGAAAATTCCTTTGCGAGCTTCGCCAGCGCCGCGACATTGCCGTTCGCCGTCAGCGCTTCGACGCGGTAGCGCTCGGGCGAGGCCCGCAGCAGATCCATCGTGCTGTCGCCGATCGAGCCGGTGGCGCCGAGCACCGTGACGCTGCGGACGGATGACGCCGCAGCCTTGTTGTTTCGCAATGGGACCGCGCTCATATCCTCACCAAACCATAAGACCGCTTCCGGCGCTATGCACACCATGGCGGAGAAAGCCGATAATCCATGCCGCCAGGATGGCGGCGACAAAGCCGTCCAGGCGGTCCATTAGCCCGCCATGGCCGGGAATTAAGTGACTGGAATCCTTGACACCGAAGCGCCGCTTCACGGCGGATTCGAAGAGATCGCCGAGTTGCGACACCACCGACAGGACGGCGCTGACCAGGAGCAGCGGAACCGCCTTGCCGATGCCGCAGGCGGCAAAACCTCCGGCCACCGCAAGGCTCGCCACGAAGCCGCCGAGCGCGCCGGACCAGGTCTTCTTCGGGCTCACGCGCGGCCAGAGCTTCGGCCCGCCGATGCTGCGGCCGGCGAAATAGCCGCCGATATCGGTTGCCCACACCACGAGCAGCACGAACATCAGCGCGGAGAAGCCGTTGACGAGGTCCTTGCGCAGCAGGATCGAGGCCAGCAACGCCGCCGCTGCGTAGGCAAAACCGGTCGCGGCCCAGACGAACTTGCCGCGCGCGATCAGGGTCACGATCGCGCCGCCGACGAGACCGACGACGACGGAGGTCTTGAGCCCGCCAAAGGCGACCGCGGCGCCCATCATGGCGATGACGACCGTCCCCGCCCCGGTCAGCGCGGCCGAGCCTGCGCCGACCACCGTCAGCCATTCCGCGAACAGCCCGATCGAGACCAGGGTCACGAGCAGCGCCCAGAGCCAGCCGCCGGCATAAGCGATCGCAATGGCGAGCGGCGCCAGCACCAGCGCTGCGAGGATTCGCATCACCAGATTGCTCGGGGCGGGCCTGGCGCCCACCGGTGCGGAATCGTGTTCGCTCACGAGGCGGTTTTCGCGACCAGGCCGCCGAAACGGCGCTCGCGCCTGGCGAATTCGGCGATCGCGCCTTCGAGCGCCGCCTTGTCGAAGTCGGGCCAGTGGATCGGCACGAACACGAGCTCGCTATAGGCGGCCTGCCACATCAGGAAATTCGACAGACGCTGCTCCCCGCTGGTGCGGATGATGAGATCGGGATCCGGAATGTCGGGCGCATCGAGATGCGCCCCGAGCGTCTCGGCATCGATCGTGGCAGGGTCGCGCTTTCCTTCCGCGACCTCGCGGGCGAGCTTTTGCGCCGCCTTGGCGATCTCCTGCCGCGAGCCGTAGTTGAAGGCGACGACGAGCGTGAGACGGGAATTGTCGCGTGTCAGCTCCTCGGCCTCGTTGAGCAGCGCGCAGATGTCGCTCTCGAGCCCCTCGCGCTCGCCGATGATGCGAACCTTGACGCCGTCGCGATGCAGGCTCGCCAGGTCGTTGCGGATGAAGCGGCGCAGCAGGCCGAAGAGATCGCCGATCTCGCTCGCCGGGCGCGACCAGTTCTCCGACGAAAACGAGAAGATGGTGAGATAGCGGATGCCGAGCTCGTGCGAGGCCCGCACGACGCGGCGCAGCGCCTCGACGCCGCGGCGATGCCCTTCCGCACGCGGCAGGCCGCGCGCGGCCGCCCAACGCCCGTTGCCATCCATGATGATGGCGACATGCGCAGGCGCCTCGGACCTGTCAGGTCCTTCCGTTGCGGGCGCGGCGGCGTTGGACATGAAGGCGATGCCTTAAACGGTGAGGATTTCTTTTTCCTTGGCGGCCAGCAATTGATCGATCTCGGCGATGGTGCCGTCGGTCGCCTTCTGCACCTCGTCGGCGTGACGCTTCTGGTCGTCCTCCGACATCTCGTGATTCTTCTCCAGCTTCTTGAGCACGTCGAGGCCGTCGCGGCGGACGTGGCGCGCGGCGACCTTGGCGGCTTCCGCATATTTGTGCGCGACCTTCACCAATTCCTTGCGCCGCTCTTCGTTCAGCTCGGGAATGCGCAGGCGCAGCACCTGGCCTTCGGTCGCGGGCGACAGACCGAGATTGGAATCGACGATCGCCTTCTCCACCGCCTTGACCATCGACTTGTCCCAGACCTGCACCGAGATCAGGCGCGGCTCCGGCACGCTGACGGTGGCGAGCTGGTTCAGCGGCATGTGACCGCCATAGGCATCGACCTGCACCGGATCGAGCATCGAGGCGGAGGCGCGGCCCGTCCGCAAGCCGCCGAGCTCGTGCTTGAGCGAGGCGACGGCGCCCTGCATGCGGCGCTTCACTTCGTTGAGGTCGAAATTACCCGTGGGCATCACGTTTCTCCTTCAAAATCCCGGCGACCGCTCCCGCGCCTTCCCTTTCGGGCGCGTCAGACGAGCCTTCAGCCGGCGACGATGGTCCCGTGGCCGACGCCGCGCAGAATCGCGCCGATCGACCCCGGCTCCGCGATCGAGAATACGATGATAGGCAGCGACGTCTCGCGGGCAAGCGCGAAGGCGGTTGCATCCATCACCTTGTAGCCGCCCTCGATCGCCTGCGAATGGGTCAGCCGGTCAAACCGCGTGGCGGCGGGATCCTTCTTCGGATCGGCCGAGTAGACGCCGTCGACATTGGTCGCCTTCAGCACCGCCTGGGCGCCGATCTCCGCGGCGCGCAGCACCGCGGTCGTATCGGTGGTGAAAAACGGATTGCCGGTTCCGCCGCCGAGCAGCACGATGCGGCCTTCGGCGAGATATTTGTGCGCCGCAGTGCGGGTGAACAGCTCGGAAATCTCGGGCATGACGAAGGCCGACAACGTCCGCGCCGGCGTGCCCTTGCGCTCGATCGCCGCCTCCAGCGCGAGGCAGTTCATCATGGTGGCCAGCATGCCCATGGTATCGCCGGTCGGGCGCGACACACCGCGGCTGGAGACCTCGACGCCGCGCACGATGTTGCCGCCGCCGATCACGACCGCAACCTCGGTGCCGAGCTTGCGGGCGGCGATCAGATCGTCGGCAACCCGGTCGACGGTCGGCTGGTCGATGCCAAAGCCCTGCTGTCCCGCGAGATATTCGCCGGACAGCTTGATCACGACGCGACGGTAGACCGGATCAGTCATGAGCACTTTCCTCGTCCGGGCGCCGCTTCCGGCGGCACGCCGGAAGGAACGTTCCGGCGCTTACTTCTTGCCGCTGGCCGCAGCGACCTCGGCCGCGAAGTCGCTTTCCTGCTTCTCGATTCCCTCACCGAGAGCATAGCGCACAAAGCCCGCGATCTTCACAGGCCCGCCGACCTTGCCCTCGGCCTCCTTCACCGCCTGCGCCACCGACTTGCCGGTGTCGTGGATGAAGGCCTGCTCGAGCAGGCAGACTTCCTTGTAATAGGTCTTCAGGCCGGACTCGACGATCTTCTCGATCACGTTCTCGGGCTTGCCCTGCTGGCGATATTTGTCGGCGAGCACGTCCTTCTCGCGCTTGACGACCGCCGGATCGAGGCCGGACGGATCGAGCGCCAGCGGGTTGGCGGCGGCGACATGCATCGCGATCTGGCGACCGAGGCCAGCGAGCTCGTCGGCCTTGCCGGCCGATTCCAGCGCCACGATCACGCCCATCTTGCCGGCGCCGTCGACGACGGCACCGTGGACATAATGTGCCACGACGCCCTGGCTCACCTCGAGCGACGCCGCGCGGCGCAGCGTCATGTTCTCGCCGATGGTGGCGATCGCGTCGTTGATGGCGGCTTCGACGGTGACGTCACCGACCTTGGCGGCCTTGATCTTCTCGACATCGGCCCCGACGTCGAACGCGACCTGGGCGATCATCTTGACCAGGCCCTGGAACTGACCGTTGCGCGCGACGAAGTCGGTCTCGGAATTGACCTCGACCACGACGCCCTTGGTGCCCTTGGTGAGCGCGCCGATCAGACCTTCGGCGGCGACGCGGCCCGACTTCTTGGCGGCCTTGGACAGGCCCTTCTTGCGCAGCCAATCCTGCGCCGCTTCCATGTTGCCGTCGTTCTCGGTCAGCGCGGCCTTGCAGTCCATCATGCCCGCGCCGGTCGACTCGCGCAGGTCCTTGACCATCGCAGCTGTGATCGTTGCCATCGTTGAAAATCCTTTGTGCCTGCCGGTTCGCCGCGGCGTGGCTCGGAGGCGCCCCGCCGCGGTCCATCTCAGGAATTCGCGTCAACTGAAATGGTGGCCGGATCTCGTCCGGCCAGCCCATCGCTCTCTCGACTATTCCGCTTCCGCGGTCAGCGCCTTGGCCTTGGCCACCCAGGCATCCGCACGGCTCGGCAGACCGACTTCTTCGCCGATCGTGTGCGCGGTGTCGTGGTCGAGCTCGGCGAGCTGCCAGTAGTGGAAGATGCCGAGGTCGTTGAACTTCTTCTCGATCGTCCCCGACACGCCCGGGAGCTTCTTGAGGTCGTCGGCGGTGCCGCGCGGACCTGCAAGGCCCTGGAAGCCGCTCGACGACGCCGCCGGCAGCTCCTCGGCGACCGGCTGAGCCGAGGCGCCGACGTCGATGCCCGAATCACCCTGGGCCCGCGAGATGCCGTCGATCGCCGCACGCGCGATGAGATCGCAATACAGCGAGATGGCGCGGCCGGCATCGTCATTACCCGGCACCACATAGGTGATACCCTTCGGGTCCGAATTGGTGTCGACGATCGCGGCGACCGGGATGTTGAGGCGCTGGGCCTCCTGGATCGCGATGTCTTCCTTGTTGGTGTCGATCACGAAGATCAGGTCGGGCAGGCCGCCCATGTCCTTGATGCCGCCGAGCGAGCGGTCGAGCTTGTCGCGCTCGCGCTGAAGCGTCAGGCGCTCCTTCTTGGTGTAGGAGCTGGCATCGCCGCCGGCCAGCACGTCGTCGAGGTGACGCAGGCGCTTGATCGAGGCCGAGATCGTCTTCCAGTTGGTCAGCGTGCCGCCGAGCCAGCGCGAATTGACGAAATACTGCGCGCAGCGCTTGGCCGCGTCCGCGACGCCGTCCTGCGCCTGGCGCTTGGTGCCGACGAACAGGATGCGGCCGCCCTTGGCCACCGTGTCGCTGACGGCCTGAAGGGCCTGGTGCAGCATCGGCACGGTCTGGGCGAGATCGACGATGTGGATGTTGTTGCGGGTGCCGAAAATGAACGGAGCCATTTTCGGATTCCAGCGGTGCGACTGGTGACCAAAGTGCACGCCAGCTTCGAGCAGCTGACGCATAGTGAAATCGGGTAGTGCCATCGTTTTGATTCTCCGGTTGGTTCCTCCGGAAACGTGTGAGCAAAACGGAGCGTTCGCCCCGGCTGCCACCGGACGGCCTTGTGAGCCATGTTTCCGTGTGAGATGGCGCGCTATATAGCGCCATTTCGGCCAGAAGCAAGGAAATAAGGCGGCCGTCGCGGCCGCCCGAAAGCTGCGGTCATCACGCTGCTGCCGATTCCCGGCGCCCTCCTCGACCGACTAGCACCTCGGCTGGCCGGGCGGGCATGGCTTTGAGGGAGGCCCGGCGGGCCGCGCCGGAGGCGGCGGCGGGGGCGGTGCCGCACGCGGCGGCGCGGCGGCCATCGGCGGCGGCGCCGACCGCGCAACAGGCGGTGGCGGCGGCGCAGGCCGTGCAACCGGAGGCGGAGGTGGCGCCGGCCGCGCCATTGGCGGCGGTGCGGGCCGGGCCATTGGCGGCGGTGGGGTCGGCCGTGCCACGGCCACGGGCGGTGGCGCAGCCCGGGGCGGTGGAGGCGGTGCGACCCGTGGCGGTGGCGGCGGCGTCGGTCTCGCCAGAGCCTGCGGAGGCGGCGGCGGCGCGCCGGGCTTGGTGGCCTGCGGGGGCGGAACGGGCCGGCGATCTGGCACTCTGGACGGCTCCCGCGCTGCCACCGGTGGCGGCGGAGGCGCCGCCGGCCTGACCGCGCTCGAGATCCCCGGTCGGCCGGTGGCCGTGCTCGGAGGCGGCAATGCGCCCGGCTGCGGACCGGCCGGCCTGCCCCGCCGGTCAGTCCCGGACGGCGGCTGATTGGGCGCCGCCGCGGTCGGCGCGTTCGGCTGCGCGGGCGGGATGTTGCCGGCGGGCGGTGTGGTGGTCGCAACGGGTTTGCCTGGGGATGCGGGAGCGCCGGGCGCGCGCCCGGCACCTGCCGGCGGCGGCGGTCCGCCAGGGGTCCCGGGGACCGGCAGTGTGTTTGCCTGCGGCAGCGTATTCGCCTGCGGCAGCTTGTTCGCCTGCGGCAGCTTGGCCGATGCGGGTGGCTGCGGCGTCGCCGCGGCGTTGCCAGCAGGGGCCGTCGCGGTCGGACTCGGCGCGGCGTTCGGCGCAGCAGCGCCGGGCGCAACCGCCGCCCCCGTCGGCGGAGCGCCGGGAGTGCCCGGCGCCGGCAGGGTATTGGCCGGAGGCAGCTTGGCCGCGGCCGGAGGCTGCGGTGTCGTGGTGGGAGCGACATTCGCGGGAGCAGGTGCCGGGATACCCGGCCTCGCCGCCGGCTGGATCGTCGCGCTCGGGGGCATCGGTGCCTTGCCCTGCTGGATCAGCGCGGCGCGCTGCGCGACCGCCTGCGGCACGGCCGGGCCCGCCGGATTGGCACGGCCGGCAACCGCGGGGGCCAGATTGGCCGGACCAGGCCCCGGCCCCACGGCCGGCGCAGGTGCCGGCGGGCGATTGATCACCGTGTTGATCACCGTCGTATTATGAATGTTCTGGTAGATGATGTTGTTCGGCGGCGGCGCTACGTAGACCGGCGGCCGGACGAACACCGGGATCGGCACGAACACCGGCTGCGGCAGCACGAACAGGCCGATCACCGGCAGCGGCGGCGGCAGCACGACGAAATCCGGCGGCGGCGGCGGCAGGTAATAGACCGCCGGCGGCGGTGGCGGCGCGAAGCCGAAATCGGGATCGCTGAAATACAGCACCGGACGGTCGACATAGATCACCTCCTCCGGCGGCGGTGGCGGCACGTCGTAGTCCAGCATCGCGAATGTCGGCGGCGGCTCGAGCGGCGCGGTCAGGATCGCGAGGCGGCGCCGGGCATCGCCGGCATGCGGCCCGCGCGGATAGCGGCGCAGATACGACCAATAGGCGTCCGGCGTATCGGCGCGATAGGTCCGCCTCCAGGTGATCGCCTCGCGGCGCGCCGCCACGATCGCCAAGACGCGCTTTGCGAGCGGATCGCCCGGATAGGCCGCGAGGAATTCCTCATAGGCCGCCAGCGTGTCGCGCGCGAGCGCGGCAGCATAGGCGTCCTGCACGCCGAGATCGCGGATCGGCTTGGTGCGGATCGCGGCGACCTGGTCGGGTGCGGCCTCCGGCGGCGGCGCGTCGGGCCCGCGCTCGAAGAACGAGAAGGGCGCCGAGATCTTCTGCTCGCTCCAGGGCACCTGCGCGCCCTTGGAGGCCTCGTTGACGCGCAGGCGCACGCGGTCGAACACCTCCTCCAACGGCAGGCCGCCGGTGCGGATCATCTCGGCCAGCGACTGCGCATAGATGCCGTACGGCCCCGGCTCCTCCGGCGCCACCGTGCCGGGCGCCGCGTTGAACGCGATCAGCATGTTCGCCTCGGGCTCGACCAGCGCCAGACCGCCCGCGATCGGCTGACCGCCCTCGATGAAGGGCTGCGCGCGGGCAGCGTCGAGCACGACGATGTTGGCTTTGAGCGGAATGGCAGCGAGTTGCCGCACATAATCGCTGATGCGCAGGGCTTCGGTCGGAATGTCAGTGTCGCGGGCGATGTTGGAATCGACCGGGATGAAATAGTTCTCGCCGGCAAGCTGCACGCCATAGCCGGCAAGATAGATCATCGCGACGGTTCCCGGCCCGGAGGCCTGGGCCTTCTGGATGAAGTCGCGAAGGCTCTTGCGCAGCGTATCGCCGTCGAGATCGCGCGCTCCGACGACGTCGAAGCCGGCCGCCTGCAGCGTCTGCGCGATCAGGCCGGCATCGTTCGCAGTGGTCGCCAGCGGCGATTTGGCATAGGCGCCATTGCCGACCACGAGCGCGATGCGCTTTTCCGGCTGCTGCGCGCGGGCCGCGTCCGGCGCGCCGGCGGCCAGGGCCACGATCGGCAGGAGTAAGCAAATGAAGGCTCTGAACGTCCCACGCATGGCTCGCCTGCCCGTTATTCTTGTTGAGGTGCCACCACGCATCAGGCGCGCGGCCGGCTGAACGGCGCTTGAACGAAAAGCTCGGATTGAGGCGGTGGCGTGGCCATGCCGCCGCGCGCGTCAGCGCCGCAGCAGCCTCACGGCAACCGCGGCGCAGCCTGGAAAACGCGCGGGGCTCGTTCAAGTCCCCAACATGCGATCAGACCGGACAATCGAGCCGGCCCAACGGCTGACAGCCGGCCTCTCACGGATAGAGGCGCGACCGTCTGGCATCCGATGCGCTCAGCCCTGGGCCAGCAACTCGACGGCGCCCGTGCTCAGCCGATAGATACCGCCGACCACCTTGAGCTTGCCCTGCTCGACCGCCGCATTGAGGATCGGTGCGGCCGATTTCAGCTTGGCAACGTTGTCGACGACGTTCTGGCGGATGGCGTTGTCGAGCGCATTCCCGCTCTGCTGGGCCGCCGTCTTCACCGAAGGCGCGATGGCGGAGACCAGCGTCGGGATGTGCCCGGGCAGCGGCTTGTCGTCCTTCAGCGACTTGATCGTGGCGTCGACGGCGCCGCAATTGTCGTGGCCGAGCACCAGGATCAGCGGCGTGCCGAGCACGGCGACGGTGTATTCCATGCTCGCAACGGTCTCGTCGCCGGCAAAATTCCCGGCGACACGGCACACGAACAGATCGCCGCGTCCGCTGTCGAAGGCATATTCGGGCGCGATGCGCGAATCGGCGCAGCTCAGAACGGCCGCGTAGGGATTTTGACCGCCGACCAGAGCCTCGCGCTCATGCTTGAAATCGTGACGGCGCGACACGCCCGACACGTAGCGCGAATTGCCCTCCATCAACCGCTTCAGCGCCGCATCGGGCGACAGCACGTTCTGGGGTTTCGGCGGCGCCTTCGCCTCCTTGGCCGACGCCGCCCCGCCAAGCGCAGCGGCCCCGAGCGCGGAGGCGGCGAAGAGCATCATCGAGCGGCGGGAGGGAGCGAGCGATTGATGCGGAATTTCAGAGCATTTGTCACACATGGTTGTTCTTTCTTGGTTGCGCGCCGGGAAGCAACTGATAGCTGTGCCCGGCAGACTTCGAAACCATGCGTGAGCTTGATAGTTAAGCTTTGGTTTGCGGCGATGCAGGCCGCGTCAGATCTGCTGCACGTCCACCACGCCCGCGACCGCCTTGATCGCGCCGGCGATCTGCGGCGAGACCTTGAAGCGGCCGGGCAGCTTCATCTCGACCTCGGTCTCGAGGTCGAGCATCATCACCAGCGAGACCTCGCCGTCGCCGTTTCCGCGTGGCGCGATGCCCGGACTGCCGACCTTCGGCGCAGCGCCGTTCGAAGCCGCCATGTCGGGGCCGGCCAGACGCTTGGCGATCGAATCCAGCGGCTTGGTGTCGCGCACGAAGATGCGCAGGCCCTTCTGCGTCTTGGCGGCGGCATCGTCGAGCGGCTCGGCATGCAGCACGCGGGCGCGGACGTCCTCGCCCTGCAGCTCGGCGCCCAGTTGCAGCAGCACGGCGGCGCCCGGCTCCAGCACGTCGCGATATTGCGCGAGGCCCTCGGAGAACAGCACCGCCTCGAAATGGCCGGTGGGATCGGAGAGTCCCATGATGCCCATCTTGTTGCCGGTCTTGGTGCGCCGCTCCATGCGCGAGACCACGGTGGCGGCGACCTTGCCGGCGGTGGCGCCGGTCTTCACCGCGCGCGAGAATTCCGCCCAGCTCTGCACCCGCAGCCGCTTCAGCACGGTGGCGTAATCGTCGAGCGGATGGCCCGACAGGAAGAAGCCGACGGCGTCGTATTCGCGGCGGAGCTTTTCGGCCGGCAGCCAGGGTTCGATCTGCGGCAGCATGATGGTCGGCGCATCCGCCGACATCCCGAACATGTCGTTCTGGCCGATGGTCTCGGCCTGATGCGCGCGCTGGCAGGCGGCCAGGATCGAGTCCGCGCCGGCGAAGACCCGGGCGCGGTTCGGCTCCAGCGTGTCGAAGGCGCCGGCGGCAGCGAGACTTTCTATGATGCGCTTGTTGATCGCGCGCGGATTGACCCGCGCGGCGAAGTCGGCGAGCGAGGTGAACAATCCCCGCTTGGTACGCTCCTCGATGATCTGCTCGATCGCCTGGATGCCGACGCCCTTGAGCGCTGCGAGCGCGTAGTAGATCGTCTTGTCGCCGACCTCGAAGGTCGCGCCGGAGCGGTTGATGTTCGGCGGCTCCACCTTGATGCCGAGGCGCTGCGCCTCGGAACGGAATTCGGAGAGCTTGTCGGTGTTGTTGAGATCGAGCGTCATCGACGCCGCGATGAACTCCACCGGGTAATGCGCCTTCATGTAGGCGGTGTGGTAGGACACCAGCGCATAGGCCGCCGCGTGGCTCTTGTTGAAGCCGTAATCGGCGAACTTCGCCAGCAGCTCGAAGATGGTCTCGGCCTGCCCCTTCGGCACGCCGTTCTTCACCGCGCCCGCGACGAAGATGTCGCGCTGCTTGTCCATCTCGGCGCGGATCTTCTTGCCCATGGCGCGGCGCAGCAGGTCGGCGTCGCCGAGCGAGTAGCCCGACATCACTTGCGCGATCTGCATCACCTGTTCCTGGTAGATGATGACGCCGAAGGTCTCCTTCAGGATCGGCTCCAGCACGGGATGCAGATATTCCGGCTCCTCGTCGCCGTGCTTGCGCGCGCAATAGGTCGGGATGTTCGCCATCGGGCCCGGCCGATACAGCGCCACCAGCGCGATGATGTCCTCGAAACGGTCCGGGCGCATGTCGACCAGCGCGCGACGCATGCCCTGGCTTTCAACCTGGAACACGCCGACCACCTCGCCGCGGGCCAGCATCTGGTAGCTCTCGGCATCGTCGATCGGCAGCGTGGCGAGATCGACGTGGATGTTGCGCGGCTTCAGCAGCTTCACCGCGACGTCGAGGACGGTGAGCGTCTTCAGGCCGAGGAAGTCGAATTTGACGAGGCCGGCCGGCTCGACCCATTTCATGTTGAACTGGGTCACCGGCATGTCGGATTTGGGATCGCGGTAGAGCGGCACGAGCTCGCTCAACGGGCGATCACCGATCACGATGCCGGCGGCGTGGGTCGAGGCGTGCCGCGTCAGGCCTTCGAGGCGCTGCGCGATGTCGAAGGCGCGCGCCACGATGGGATCTTCGTCGCGGAACGCCTGGAGCTTCGGCTCGCTCTCGATCGCGGCCGCCAGCGTCACCGGTGCCGCCGGATTCTGCGGCACCAGCTTGGTCAGCTTGTCGACCTGGCCATAGGGCATCTGCAGCACGCGGCCGACGTCGCGCAGCACGCCGCGCGCCTGCAGCGTTCCGAAGGTGATGATCTGCGCGACCTGGTCGCGGCCGTAGCGCTCCTGAACGTACCTGATCACCTCGCCGCGGCGGTCCTGGCAGAAGTCGATGTCGAAGTCCGGCATCGAGACGCGTTCGGGATTGAGGAAGCGCTCGAACAGCAGACCGAACTTGATCGGATCGAGGTCGGTGATGGTCAGCGCCCAGGCAACCAGCGAGCCCGCGCCCGAGCCGCGGCCCGGCCCGACCGGAATGCCTTGGCTCTTCGCCCATTTGATGAAGTCGGACACGATCAGGAAGTAGCCCGCGTATTTCATGCGCATGATGACGTCGAGCTCGAACGCCAGGCGCTTGCTGTAGTCCTCTTCGGTGGTGCCCTGCGACAGGCCGTGAACGCGGAGACGGTTGGCGAGCCCCTCCTCCGCCTGGCGCTTCAGCTCGGCGGCCTCCACCGACGCGGCATCCGAGCTTTGCGCGGCACCGACGGTGAAGAACGGCAGGATCGGCTTGCGCGTCATCGGGCGGAACGAGCAGCGCTCGGCGATCTCCACCGTCGAGGCCAGTGCCTCGGGGATGTCGGCGAACAGCACCGCCATCTCGGCGCGGGTCTTGAAGCGGTGATCGGGCGTGAGCTGCTCGCGCTCGGTCTCGGCGATCAGCCGGCCGCCGGCGATGCAGAGCAGCGCGTCATGCGCCTCGTAATCGTCGGTCGTCGCGAAATAAGGCTCGTTGGTCGCGACCAGGGGCAGGCCCTTGGCGTAGGCGATGTCGATCAAGCCGCTTTCGACCCGCCGCTCCTTCTCGGTGTTGTGACGCTGCAATTCGATGTAGAGGCGATCGCCGAACAGGGCCGCCAGACGCTCGCAGCGCAAGGCCGCGAGTTCGGCATGACCACCGGCGAGCGCCAGCGAGATCGGCCCGTCCGGTCCGCCCGTCAGCGCGATCAGGCCCTCGCTCTCGCCCTCGAGCCAGTCGAATTTGATGAACGGCGCATGGCTGTCCGGCGTCTCCAGGAACGCGCGTGAGTTGAGCCGCATCAGGCTGCGATAGCCGCGCTCCTGCGCCCCCAGCAGCACCACGCGCGAGGGCCCCATCGCGTTGCGCGCATTCGGATCCTGATCGCCGAAATCGATCGCCAGCTCGCAGCCGACGATCGGCTGGATGCCGGAGCCCGCCATCTTGTCCGAGAACTCCAGCGCGCCGAACATGTTGTCGGTGTCGGTCAGCGCCAGCGCCGGCTGGTGGTCCTTCTTGGCGAGCTCGGCGAGCTTGGCGATCTTGATCGAGCCCTTGAGCAGCGAATAGGCCGAGTGAACGTGAAGGTGGACAAATCCGGCGCTCGGCATGATCGCGTGACGGCCTCTTGCAGATGGAATGGAGCGGTCGCCGGCTCCTCAAGGCATCATGCACCTGTCTGGCCGACTCGCAGCCCAATGGTGGGGTGCCGCGCCGCGAGAGTCCACGCCGGAGCGACGACTTCGCCCCGTCGTCCCGCTTTTCCCCAACCTGACACGCTTGAAGCCTCCAGACTCAGAGCTGCGGTATGACCTGGGCCCAGATCGCGATCATCCCGACGAACAGCGTGATCGACGCCAACGCGGCGGCTTCTTCAACGAAAACCCTGAACATGTCTCGCTCCCTTGCTAGAACGTATGAAGAACATTGTTCTCATTTCGTTCTCGGGAGTCAAGCTCGGCGGATGATCTCGAGGGGCAATGGTTAACTCGCTGAATCCATGCAACAAAAAAGCCCCGGCCAAGGCCGGGGCTTTCGATGACCGCTCAAAGCAGAGCGGTCTGTATCAGTAGCGACCCATCATCGGACCGCCGAACTTGTAGTTCAGGCGGACGAGGCCCATGTCGACGTCCTGACGGATGCGGTCGGTCGACGGCACCAGGGCGAACGTGACGTCCTTGTCCTGCAGGAAGATGTGGTTGTATTCGACGCCAACCGACCAATTCGGCGCGAAGCCGAACTCGAGGCCGGCACCGACCGTGCCGCCCCAACGGGTCTGGTCGTTGGAGGCCAGCAGCGCACCAGAAGCCGTGCTGTAGACATCGTACTTGGCGCCGACCACAGCCGCACCGCCCTTGACGTAGAGCAACACGTTGTTCCAGGCGTAACCGACCTGGCCCGTGATCAGACCGAACGAGTCGATCTTCGAGCGGTTGCGGGTGGCGAACAGTGCGCTGACGTTGTCGCCCGTGAAGTCGGCCCAGTTGCCCTGGCCTTCGAGGCCGAACACGAACTGACCGGACTGCCAGCGATAGCCGATCTGGCCACCGACCGTGCCGCCGGTCGCGTCGTGCGAACCTTCGCGGCCACCACCGACGAGATCCCAGGTGCTGTGCGCGGAACCGCCGCCGCCGTTGATGCCGATGTAGAAACCGCTCCAGTCGTACACCGCAGCGAGCGCCGCCGGCGGAGCCTTGGTGTAAGGCCGCGCCGCGAGGTCAGCAGCCAGCGCCGGCGCCGCCGCGCTCAGCGCGACGAGGCTCACAGCAGCAAGCAACAAATTCTTTCTCATTTGATTCCCGTTCCAGTTTCTTCAGAGGCCCCCGGGCCGTGCCGTCGTCATATCAGCGATCGACAGAATTGCTGTAACCGCGACGCCACAGTTCGCGCCAAAGGGCCGCGCTTCGTTAGTGAAGATTTACCAGCGTGTGTCCGAAACCCTTTGAAACACGTGTTTTTCCGTAGTTCGAGTATTTGCTGCGGAGCTTGGGCTGCGGACTCCTGCAAGATCGTCGCGCGCACATTCGCGTGATGCAGAGCTGAAAATGCGCGGACGAATTGCTCCCCATTGTCGCCACATTTTCGCTCGCACTCGCCCACATTTGCATTCGTGTCGAGCCCGCGGCGCGATGCGATAGCTCTTCAACCCTCGTCGAGCAGACTGCGAACCTTGGCAGCGAGGTCTTCGATCGCGAAGGGCTTGGACAGCAGATGCTTGCCGGCATCGAGCATGCCGTTATGGACGATGGCGTTGCGCGTGTAACCGGTGG
Source organism: Bradyrhizobium sp. WBOS08 (assembly GCF_024585125.1). Lineage (NCBI taxonomy): Bacteria > Pseudomonadati > Pseudomonadota > Alphaproteobacteria > Hyphomicrobiales > Nitrobacteraceae > Bradyrhizobium > Bradyrhizobium sp. WBOS08. The sequence continues at coordinate 6,336,845 of NZ_CP028988.1, forward strand.
TGAACAGCACCTTCAGATCCGGGCGCCGCTTCGACAGTTCGGCAGCAAGTTCGGCGCCGGTCATGTCGGGCATGACGACGTCGGTAAACAGCAGATCTGGAACGAAACCGTCTTCGATCGTCTTGATCGCTTCCTTGGCGCTCGCCGCTTCGACGACCGTATAGCCAAGCTCACGCAGGCTTTCGGACGAGACGCTGCGGACCCGCTCATCGTCCTCGACGACGAGGATGGTCTCGCCCTGGAGGCTTGCACCGGGATGTGCCGCGCCTGGCGACGAAGTCGAGACAGCCTCCTCGCCCGCGAAGCGCGGAAGATAGATCTTCACCGTCGTGCCGACGTCGACTTCCGAGTAGATCTTCACGTGCCCGCCCGACTGCCGCACGAAGCCGTAGACCTGACTGAGGCCGAGACCGGTGCCCTTGCCCACGACCTTGGTCGTGAAGAACGGATCGAACACCTTTCCCAGCAGGTCGGTCGGAATTCCAGTGCCGTTGTCCGTGACCGCAATCAGGACGTACTGCCCGGGCGACAATGCATATTCGCGGGCATATTTGCGGTCGATCGAGGCGTTGCTCGTCTCCAACGTCAACCGGCCGCCTTTCGGCATGGCATCGCGCGCATTGACCGCGAGATTGATAATGGCGCTTTCCAGCTGAGCCGGATCGGCCTTGACGCGCCAAAGGCCGGCCGCCAGCACGGTCTCGAGGCGAATGAGCTCTCCGAGCGAGCGTTCGAGCAACTCGCTCATTCCCCCGACCATCTTGTTGATGTCCACGACTTCCGGCGCCAGAGGCTGTTGCCGCGAGAACGCGAGCAGTCTCTGCGTCAAGGTGGCCGCGCGGTTCGCACCGTCGATGGCCCCCTCGAGAAAGCGGTCGATGTTGACCTCTCCCTTGCCGAGCCGTCGCTTGGCGAGATTCAGGCTGCCGAGAATCACGGCCAGCATGTTGTTGAAGTCGTGCGCGATCCCGCCGGTCAGCTGCCCGACGGCTTCCATCTTCTGGGATTGCCGCAATTGCTCCTCGGCCTTCATGCGTTCGGCGATCTCGTCGGCGACGCGCTGCTCCAGCTCGGCATTGAGCGCCTCGAGCCGGGTCAGAAGCTGGGCGTTGTCGATCGCGGTGGCGGCATGACCGGCAATTCCGAGCAACGCGGCCTCATGCTCGGCCTGGAATTTGCCGGTCTCGGCGTGGCCAAAGAAGAGCCCGCCCAGGACCTCGCCCGTTCGCGAGATCACCGGCACCGCAAGATAAGATCGAACCGGAAGATGGCCCTCGGGCATACCCTTCCGCGGCGCATTCTTGCCATAGCGCGGGTCCTGCAGGATGTCGTCGGACCGCACCACGCCCACGCCCTTGAACGTCGGCTCGAACACGGCCGTGCTGCGCGGCATCGGGAAGCTCTCGAAAGCGGATCGCGGCGCGCCCGACAGCGAATAGAGCATGTAGCTGCCGCCATCCGCCGTCACGACATTGTAGAAGAAGGCCCCGAACTGCGCGCCCGTCAGCTCGACGCCGGCATCCGTCACGATCTGTACGATCTTCTCGAGGTCGCGCTCGCGGGCCACCGATGCGCCCGTGTCGTTCAGTATTCTCAAGTGGCGCTCGGTTTTCTTTTGCGCCGAGATGTCCAGCACCGTCCCGATGAAACGAACAGCCTGGCCGTTGGAGAAGAAGGCCTGCCCCGTCGCGGCGATCCAGCGCTCGATACCATCCTCGCTGCCGACGGTTCGGTATTGGATGTTGTAACTCGTCGGAGTATGAGAATTCAGCGCCGCCGAGACGGCTTCGTGAGCGCGCTGCCTGTCATCGGGATGGATGCCCTTCAGGAACGATCCCTCATAGCTGACCTCGGCGTCGGGCGAGAGGCCGAACACCTCCTTGCAACGGCTGTCCCATCGCAAGACGTCGCTGACCGGGTCGTAGTCCCATGTACCAATGCCGGCCGCCTTGTTCGCGAGGACCAGCCGTTCGGCCGCGTCCCGGGCCGCCTGTTCCGAGCGGACGCGCTCGATATGCGCCCATGATCGTTCGGTCACCTCGGAGAGCAAGGCGAGCTCGCGCGACGTCCAGCGGTGCGGGCCGCGGTGATGAATGGCCATCAGGGCAGTGAGCCGGCCCTCCTTGACGAGGGGCATGCAGATCGTCGAACCGATCCCGATATTCTGGAACGCGGCAGCTTCCTCGGGCGCGATCTCCTTCAAATTGTCGTTGATGATGAGAGGCCTGCCGGCCCCAAGCTCTCGCACCGCCTTCCGTCCGAAATCGGCCAGGCTGTAATGCCCAAGGATGTGCATCGCGCCGGGCGCGGCCCAATCGCCGCGAATGGTGAAGCCGTCCTGATCGGAATCCATGTCGGCGTAGGCACAATTGGAAACGCCGAGATGCTCTCCGAGCATCCTGGTCGTCACCGCCATCACACCATCGGCATCTTGGATCTTGGCCGTCTCCTTGTTGAGTGCGTCCAGAAAGAGCAGCCGGGCCTCATTCTCCCGCACGGCCGTCTCCGCGCGGCGACGCTCGACCGCTGTGCGCGTGCGCTCGGCGACGTCGCGGATGAGCTCCAGCTCGTCAGGGCTCCATTCGCGCGGCGCCGCGTTATTGAGGTACAGCAGCGCCACGACCCCGTCGGGCTCGGAGATCGGCATATTGACGAGCGCGCGCGCGGAGATGGCTTCGAGCGCTGCGGCACGGTCGCCGACGCGAGGATCTTTTTCCGCATCGGCACACACGACGGTCTCGCCCCGCTTCAGGTCCTCGATGTAGCTGCCGTAGTCGCGGAATTGCAGCACGCCAGCGAGGCTCGAAATGCCCGGCGCATTCCAGTCGCGAACGATGGTGATGGTTTCGGCGGAAGTATCGACCGTGCCATAGCCTGCCCGGCTGACCTTCAGACTCCGGCCGAGCAGCTCAGCCGCGGCGTAGGCAAGATCGTCGGGATTGTTTATCTCTCGGATGTAGTCGCCAAGTGTAGTCAGGACGGCATTGCGATCGGTCGAGGTCCCCCCGGCCGTCGTTGTCATCTGCCTCCCCCCCGACACTTGCTCGTTTCACCGAATAGCGTTCAAGGCAACCTCGCGACATCCGCTTCCGGTCACGACGACGCCAGCGAGAGCTCGACGCCCCGCGCCTCCTGATAACCTCATGAAGGCGCTAAGGTTCCGGCGAGATCGCGGGCCGGATCGCAGCCGTGTCGATATTCACGCGTGGTCCTCGCCGTCGATCTGGAGAAGCTGAAGCCTGCCGATCAGTCCTCACCCTCGACCGGCGTGTAGATCACCAGTTTCAGCGCGGGGTCGTCGTTGGCCTGGAAGCTGGTGTGCTCGAACCGGAGCGGGCCCCTGGTCGGGTGGTTCATGGTCTTGAGGCCGGACATCGTGCTGCGGATGTCGTGGGCCTCCCACCATTTGACGAATTCCGGACTGCCCTGGCGCAGCCGCGTCAGCAGCTCCGCAAAGGCGGGATCGCCGGCCCAGACGTCGTGGGTGGCGCGAAACATCGCGACCATGCTCTTGGCGACGTCGGTCCAGCTCGCGCCGTAGAACTTTCGCGTCTGCTTGTTCGTCAGCACCAGCAGCAGCGTATTGCGATCCTGCTCGGGCAATTGCCCGAAGGCGAAGATATCCTCGGCGGCCTCGTTCCAGGCCAGCACGTCCCAGCGCCGCCCGGTGACATAGGTCGGCTGTTGCAGGCTCGCGATCATCCGCCGGATCGGCGCCGGCACGATCTCGCGCGTGAACGCAGCTCTGGCGCCATCACGCGCCAATGCCTTCAGGTGCGCGTGCTCGGCCTTGCTCAGACGGAGCGCACGGGCCAGCGCGTCGATGGTGGTGACGGACGGGCTGACGGTGCGGCCCTGCTCGAGGCGGATGTACCAGTCGACGCCGATACCGGCCAGCTGCGCGACCTCCTCGCGGCGCAGCCCCGCGGTGCGCCGGCGGCGCCCTGCCGGAAGCCCGACGGTCTTCGGCGACAGCTTCTCGCGGCGGGACCTGAGAAAATCGCCGAACTCGACGCGGCGTGGGTCGGCCATCGCTATCGCTCCCGCGGATGGAGGGTCTCCGGAATACTAGGATAATACCAGGCCTTCATGGCTCTCCCAAGGCGGCGCATATCGGCATCCTCCGACTTGGAGGTGAACATCATGAAAGCTGCCGTGCTCAAATCCTTCGGTTCGCCGCTGGCGATCGAGAATGTCCCTGAACCGGTGCTCGGCACCGGCGAGATCATTGTCGACGTCGTCGCCACGCGCGTCTTGTCCTACATGAACGAAGTCTTCGACGGGACGCGCAATTACGCACTCGACCTGCCGATCATCCCGGGCCCCGGCGGCATTGGCAGGGTGCGCGCGATCGGCCCGGACGCAACCAGGCTCAGCATCGGCGACTGGGTGTTCTGCGATCCGACAGTGCGTTCGCGCGACGACGCGGTGGCGCCCGACATCGCGCTGCAAGGGCTCACCGCGGCCGGCCCCGGCGGCATGCGGCTGCAACAGCATTTTCGCCACGGCTCGTTCGCCGAGCAAATGCGCGTGCCGACGGAGAACGTCAAACCCCTCGGGCCGATCGCGTCGGAGGACGCGACGCAATGGTGCGCGCTGGGTACCCTGCTGGTGCCTTACGGAGGCTTCCTCGCCGCGAACCTCCAGCCCGGCGAGACCGTGCTGGTGAGTGGCGCCACCGGTAATTTCGGCAGCGCCGCCGTCTCGGTGGCCCTCGCGATGGGCGCGGCCTGCGTGGTCACGCCGGGCCGCAACGAAAAAATCCTCACCGACCTCGTCCGCCGCTTCGGCCCCCGCGTGCAACCGGTCAAGCTCACTGGCCATGAAGATCACGACCGCGAAGCGATGAAGCGCGCGGCGCCCTCGCCGATCGATTGCGTGCTCGACATCATGCCGCCCTCGGTCAGCCCGACGGTGGTGCGGGCGGCGATCATGACGGTGCGCCCCTATGGGCGCGTCGCGCTGATGGGCGGCGTCGGCATGGCCGGCGGCGCGGGGCTCGAGCTGCCCTACCCCTGGATCATGCGCAACTGCATCAGCATCCACGGCGTCTGGATGTACCCGCCGGATGCCGCGAGCCGTCTGATCGCGCTGGTGCGTGCAGGACTGCTGAGACTGGAGGAGTACCAGGCAACGGCCTTCGACCTCGACCACGCCAACGAGGCCGTGGCGCACGCCGCTGCCAATGGCGGGCCGTTCAAATTGACCGTGATCCGGCCCTGAGGCCTAAGGGGCGCGGGCAGCGTCGCCGCCATTTTTTTCGCAAGTCCCGCCAGGCACTTGGCTACTGTGCATGGGGTTGTTTTTCGCAAATTTTGTCAGTCGAGCTCGATGACCTGGCCGTTGGACAGCGAGACGCGCCGGTCCATGCGGCCGGCGAGCTCCATGTTGTGGGTGGCGATCAGCATCGACACCTTGGTCGCCTTGACCAGCTGCATCAGGGCCTGGAAGACGTGGTCGGCGGTGTGCGGATCGAGGTTGCCGGTCGGCTCGTCCGCGAACAGCACCCGCGGCGCGTTGGCCACCGCGCGGGCGATCGCGACGCGCTGCTGCTCGCCGCCCGACAGCTCGGCGGGGCGATGAGTGATGCGGTCGCCGAGGCCGAGATAGCCCAAAATCTCTTTCGCGCGCGTGACGCTCTCGGACTTCTTCAGGCCGCGGATCATCTGCGGCAGCATGACGTTCTCGAGCGCGGAGAACTCCGGCAACAGCCGGTGCGACTGGTAGACGAAGCCGATATCGGTGCGGCGCAGCTGGGTGCGTTCGATGTCTGGCAGCTGCGAGGTCGGCGCGCCGTTGACATAGACCTCGCCGGAATCCGGCGCCTCGAGCAGCCCTGCGATGTGCAGCAGCGTCGACTTGCCGGAGCCCGAGGGAGCCACCAGCGCGACCGATTGACCGGCCCACAGCGCCAGCTTGGCACCGTCCAAAATCGTCAGCGGCACCTCGCCCTGCAAGTACTGCCGCTTTATCTCGTGGAGATAAATGACCGGTACATCGTCAGCCCCCTGCTGCTCCATCAGCCCCTCACTCGTACCGCAGCGCTTCGACGGGATCGAGGCGCGCGGCGCGCCACGACGGATACAGCGTCGCCAGGAACGACAGCGTCAGCGCCATGATGACGACGGCCGTGGTCTCGCCGATGTCGATTTCGGCAGGCAGCTTCGACAGGAAATAGAGCTCCGGCGAGAACAGCTCGGTCGCGGTCAGCCAGGACAGGAATTGCCGGATCGATTCGATGTTGAGGCAGATCACGAGGCCGACGAAGAAGCCGACCAGCGTGCCGACCACGCCGATCGAGGCGCCGGTGATCAGGAAGATCCGCATGATCGAGCCCTGCGAGGCGCCCATCGTGCGCAGGATCGCGATGTCGCTGCCCTTGTCCTTCACCAGCATGATCAGGCCCGACACGATGTTCAGAGCGGCGACCAGCACGATCATGGTCAGGATCAGGAACATCACGTTGCGCTCGACCTGGAGCGCGTTGAAGAAGGTCGAGTTGCGCTGTCGCCAATCGACCAAGAACACCGGACGTCCCGCGGCCTCCGTCACCGCCTTGCGGAAGGCGTCGATCCTGTCGGGGTTGGTGGTGAACACCTCTATCGAGGTGACGTCGTTGCTGCGGTTGAAATAGGCCTGTGCTTCGGCCAGCGGCATGAACACGAAGCCGAGATCGTATTCGGACATGCCGATCTCGAACACCGCGACGATCTTGTACGGCTTGATGCGCGGCGTCGTGCCCATCGGGGTCACCGCGCCCTTCGGCGCCACCAGCGTGATGCTGTCGCCGGCATGCAGCGACAGCTGGTCGGCGAGGCGCCGGCCGATCGCTACACCCTGCCCTTCGTCGAAGCCTTCGAGCGAGCCCTGCTTGATGTTCTTGGCGATCGAGGTGAGGTTGTTGAGGTCGTCGGAGCGGATGCCGCGCACCAGGACGCCGGAGGCGTTCCACGGCGACGACGCCAGCGCCTGGCCGTCCACCACGGGCGCGGCGAGCCGGATGCCCCCGACCTGGCTGAGGCGGTCAGCGACATCCTTCCAGTCGGTCAGCGGCGATTCCAGCGGCTGCACCAGGATGTGGCCGTTGAGCCCGAGGATCTTGTCGAGCAGCTCCTTGCGGAAGCCGTTCATCACCGCCATGACGATGATCAGAGTCGCCACACCCAGCATGATGCCGAGAAAGGAGAACCCGGCGATGACCGAGATGAATCCCTCCTTGCGGCGCGCCCGCAAATAGCGCGCCGACAGCATCCACTCGAATGGCGCAAAAGGCGCGGTCTGCACGGTTTCGGTCATGGTCTCATCCATCGCTCGATAATCCCATGATTCGGGGTCAATTGTGGCCGGATTGGCGGCCGCGATATCGCGCGATGAACAATATTCAGCCGACCGGCCTTATCAGCCCACAAGTCTTGCGACCGCGTCCGCAGGCGACATGGTCTCGCGGGAGCCGTCACTTCGCCGCTTGATCTCGACCTTGCCGTCGGCGAGCCCCTTCGGCCCGATCATGATCTGCCAGGGGATGCCGATCAGGTCGGCGGCAGCGAACTTGGCGCCGGCGCGTTGGTCGGTGTCGTCGTAGAGCACGTCGACGCCCCTGGCGGTGAGCTCGCCATAAAGCTTCTCGCAGGCCGCATCGACGGCGGCATCGCCCTGCTTGAGGTTGAGGATCGAGACGCGGAACGGCGCCACCGCCTCCGGCCATTTGATGCCGGCATCGTCATGGCAGGCCTCGATGATGGCGCCGAGCAGGCGGGAGACGCCGACGCCATAGGACCCGCCATGGATCGGCACGTCGACGCCATCAGGGCCCGCCACCAGCGCCTTCATCGGCTCGGAATATTTGGTGCCGAAATAGAAGATCTGCCCGACCTCGATGCCGCGGGTGTTGACCCGCTTGTCCGCCGGCACCTCCTGCTCGAAGCGCGCGGCATCGTGGACGTCTTCGGTCGCGGCGTAGAGCGAGGTCCATTGCTTGATGATCGGCGTCAGGTCGCTCTCGTAGTCGACATCTTCGCCCGGCACCGGCAGGTCCAGCACATCGCGATTGATGAAGACGCCGGATTCGCCGGTCTCCGCCAGCACGATGAACTCGTGGCTGAGGTCACCGCCGATCGGGCCGGTCTCGGCGCGCATCGGGATCGCCTTCAGCCCCATCCGTGCGAAGGTGCGCAAATAGGCCACGAACATCTTGTTGTAGGCGACGCGCGCCGCGGCCTCGTTGAGGTCGAACGAATAGGCGTCCTTCATCAGGAACTCGCGGCCGCGCATCACGCCGAAACGCGGACGCTGCTCGTCGCGGAATTTCCATTGGATATGATAGAGGTTGAGCGGGAGGCTCTTGTAGGACTTCACATAGGCGCGGAAGATCTCGGTGATCATTTCCTCGTTGGTCGGCCCGTACAGCAGCTCGCGCTTGTGGCGATCGGCGATGCGCAGCATCTCCGGGCCATAGGCGTCGTAACGGCCGCTCTCGCGCCAGAGATCGGCGAGCTGGAGCGTCGGCATCAAAACCTCGATCGCGCCGGAGCGGTCCTGCTCCTCGCGCACGATCTGCTCGATCTTCTTCAGCACGCGGAAGCCGAGCGGCAGCCAGGCGTAGATGCCAGCCGCCTCCTGCCGGATCATGCCGGCGCGCAGCATCAGCCGATGCGAGACGATCTCCGCCTCTTTCGGATTTTCCTTCAGGATGGGCAGAAAGAACCGCGACAACCGCATGGCAATACTCTGGGAATCAGTGATCGGTTGCAGTGAAACCGGATTAAGAGCGAAAATACAAGACCGGGAATGAGGAAAAGCCGGTAAGCAGCGGAATTCCTGTCATTTTTCCGTCGGACTTCAAGTTCAGCTCGAACTGCAGACGCATCAGGGAAGGACAGCAGCTTAACGTCCGGCACGGCGGCTTGCCCTTGCACAATGCCCTACCCCTCGACCGGGATCTCGATCCAACGGCTGTTGGCGAGCCCTCCGCAATGGAGCGAACAGCCTGTGGGACGCCGCGCCCACCTCCGCTCGCTTGGTGTCGAGGGACACGGGCGCCGCCGCCGGAAGGCGGCGAGCGCTGCAACGAGATAGTCTGGGTCAGCTCGGCATATCAGGCCTTTCGAAAGCCCGGATCAGCCTCATTTCATCTTCATTCCCGAATGATCCGGCATCTTCTTCATGTCCATGTGACCTGAATGTCCGGCATCGCCGGGAGCCTGCGCGCCGACGCCCTGGACGTCGAGGGAGACGGCGACCTTGCCGGCCTTCTCGAATTGCAGCGTCACCGGTACCTTGTCGCCCTGCTTGAGCGGCCCCTTCAGCTCCTGGAGCATCAAATGATTGCCGCCGGGCGCGAGCTTCACCGTCTTGCCGGGCTCGACCACCAGCCCCTTGTCGAGCGCGCGCATCTTCATCACGCCGTTGTCCATCGCCATCTCGTGGATCTCGGACTTGCCGGCGATATCGGCGGAGACGCCGACCAGCCTGTCCGGCGCCGTCCCCTTGTTCTCGATGACGAGATAGCCGCCGGCGACCTTTGCGCCGCCTGGGGTCGCACGGCTCCACGCCTGCGAGATGACGAGATCGCCGGCCTTGACGTCGTCGGCGATTGCCGGTGCTGCGGAGATCGCGAGAGCGAAGGCGGCGAGCAGCACGTTTTTCGAGAGTGTCTTCATGTCGGTATTCCCTTTGCAGATTTGAGGTTCAGTGTTTGGAGCGTTGTTGCGACGACCATTTTTCGAGATCGGCCATCTCGGCCGAGCCCTCGATCGTCGTGATGGTCCCTTCCGGCGAGATGAGCATCGTCCTCGGGATGTCGCCTTGCCACGTCGGGTCGATCTCGAACCGCAGGCGCTCGACGAAGCCGTCGTTGAAGATGAAATTCTCGGTCGACGACAGACCCGCCTTGTCGAGCATCGCTTGCGTCGCCGCCGGCAGGTTCGGCACGAGATCGGCGCTGACCGTGACGACGTCGACGTCAGGATGATCCTTGGCAAACTGCCCGAGCAGCGGCAGCTCGATCTTGCAGGGGCCACAGGTCACGCCCCAGAAATGCACGAGCACGGGGCGGCCGGCGTGTCCCTTGAGGACCTCTTGCCAGGTGCCGCGTTCGAACGGCTTCAGGACCGGAGATGCGTCCAGCGCCGCCGTTGACGCGATCAGAACGGCAAGGCTCGCAATGCCTGCAAATCGAAATCTCATGGCGTGTCCTCGATTGCTGTCAGCCGGTAGCCGTCCGCCTTCGTCATCCACGACAAGTAGGTCTTCTTGCCATTGGAGACGAGCAAGGGGTGATCGGAGGTGTCGCTCGTGCTCGATATCGTCTTCGGCGGCGACCAGGTCTCGCCATCATCGCGGGAGATCGTCATCTGCACCGAAGTCTTCTCGCCGTCGAACTCCTTCCAGACCATCACCGTCCCCGCAGGACCTGCCAGCACGAAGGGCCGCGTCGGGTTGCGGCCCGGCTGCCCCAGCGCCATGGGCGCGGAGAAGGTGCGGCCTTCGTCGCGGGAATGCGCGTAGAACAACCCTTTTCGTGCCTTCCCGTTCGTGTACCAGACCACATGATAGGTCCCCTTCGGCGCCACCGTGAGGCTCGGCCCGTGATGCGGGCAGGCGTTGATCTGCCAATCATCGGTGCTGACCCGGCGGATTTCTCCCGGCGTTGCAACGTCGGCGAAGGTCATCACCGCATGATCGCGCACCCCGCCGTCGAAAATGTTCCTGAAGATCACGGCCGGCCGCCCGGACGCGGCGAATGCCAGCCCCAAACGGCAGCACTCGCAAGTGCCGTCGCGCGCGAGACTGGCCTCTGTGTAACCGGCGCCGCCGTTGCGCGAGGCGGCAAAGAACAGCGCCGCGCCCTCGTACTTCCGCCCCGCCTCTTTCGCAGGGACACGATTGCGCTTGTCGATCCAGGCCGCGAAGACCGTTCCATCCTGATCGAGCGCCAGCGCCTCGAACCGCTGGCTCTCGTGGTTGGCGGTGATGGGCTTCAGCTCCGCAAAGCTCTTTCCGCCGTCGGCCGAGCGCGTCGTGAGCACTTCTCCGTTGAAGGCCTCGTCCCTGAAGATCGAGAAGGCGAGCGCGACGCCGCCCTTGCGATCGACCACGATCTTCGGCCGCGCATCCGGCCCCCAGTCGAGGTTCAAGCGCTTCGTCGTGACCTGCGTCGGCGCCGAAAAACTGCGCCCCTCATCCTGCGAGCTTGCGACAGAGATCTGCCCTCCCGCCATCCAGACCAGCCACAAGGTCCCATCCGGACCGAAGGCCGGCGTCGCCTTGGTCGCACAGCGCAGCGTCGGCTGTTCACAGGCCGCTTCAGATGCGGACGGAGCTCGCATCTGTCCGAGCGTCGGACCATGCGTGAATGCGAGGGCGACGATGGTGATCAGGCCAGTTCGCATCATGGCCCTGTTCGCTGAGAGAGTCCGGATCATCTGAATGCCACCTTCATACCCGCAACGAAAGTGCGCGGCGAGCCCGCATAGATCGATCCCGTCGTGTTTGCCAGCACGCTCGCAGGATTTTGAAGGCCTGCGCCGGTGACGGTGTTGGCGATGTTGTTGGCGGAGGCGATGTAGGTGCGATCGAACACGTTCCTGACCTCGAGAAACAAGTTCAGGGATCTGAAGGTGTCGGACATCAGGTCGGTCTTGTAGTGAACGTTCACATTGACCAGCTCATAGCCCGGCGCCTTCAGCAGGTTTGCGTTGTCCATGTAGAAGGAGTCCTTCCACTGGACCTCGACGAAACCACCGAGGCCTGCCAGCGGCCCGGCGAACTCGTCGTAGCCAATTCGGGCCGTCAGCTCGTTGGGCGATATTCCTGGGATCTTGTTGCCGGCGCGGTTGAAGCTGAACACCGCGCCATTGGTGATGTTCTCGACATATTCGGTATAGACCTCGTCGAGATAGGTATACGCCGCCATGAACCGCCAGCCCGGATAGAACTTCCAGTCGGCGGCGAGTTCGATGCCGCGGTGCTCCGATCGCGGCGCGTTGAACGTGTAAGTCGTGTTGGGTGAGCCGGCAGGCGTCGCCTGACTGACGATCTCGTTGCGAAAGAACTCGTAGAAGCCGGTCGCGCTGAGCTTGAGCGTGTTGTTCGGGGTCCAGTCGAAACCGAGATCGTAGCCGAGATTCCTCTGCGCCTGAAGCTGGGTGTTATTGCCTGACAAGCCGGTCGGAAGAACGAAGAGATCCGAAACCTGCGGCGTGCCGTATCCCGTCGCGACCCGTCCGCGGAACAGCCACTCGTTGTTGAGATTGTAGAGGAGCGCCAACTCCGGCGCAGCATTTTGGAACTGCCGGTCCGCCGTCGTGAGGGTCGTTGTGGTGATACCGGTGGGACCTGCATATGCATAGGCCGTATTCGTCGCCTTCAGCAGGGTGGTCTCCCAGCCGACGCCGGCGATCGCCGTCAGCGAGGTCGTCAGCCTGACCTCTTGCCTGGCACGCACGCCATAATTGGTCGTCTCACTGAAGAGATTGCGCGAGAGCCTGCCGAGCGTCGCATTGCCCCCTGGCATCACGTTCCGCGTGTCACTCGACGCCGTCAGGGTGTTGTAGAACGCACCGAAGAACGTGGTCGACTCCAGCCCAAGAAACTCGCCGCGCTTGGTCAGGTCGCTCATGTAATTGTACGACGGAAAATCTCCGATCGAACCGGTCGTACCGGTCGGCTGGCTGATGTTTCGGTCGTCGAAGACGAACTGGTTGCGCCACGTCATGGTGTTGTCGAAATCGTGCTCCCACCGGCCGCCGACAATGGTTCGGCGATCGTTGCGGCCGAGCCCGGCCTGCAGGGCCGTCTCCGTGTCGGTCCCGCCTGTTGCGTTGAAGCCGTTGTTGAACAGCCGGACCGTGCCGCATCCCGGCGCGGCGGTGGCACCGGTCGCACATCCCTGCTGGAACGGGTTGAGATGATACTGGTTCAGCGATTGTCGGATCGGCAGTCGCGCGCTGAGATCGTTGTTGATGATCTTGACCGTGAAGCGGTCGTCCGGCGTCGCCCGGAGCGTGCCCAGGAAGTTGACGGTCTGGGTATTGAACCAGCTATTGCCGATATAGCCGTCACCCCGCACGTCGCTCGCGAACAGCGAGCCCTCGAAATTCCCGACCTTCTTGCCGGCCGCCAGGTAATTGTTGAGATAGCCATAGCTGCCGCCGTCCACGCCATATTCGAGGCCGTCGATCGTGCCGCCCGGGCGCGTCCGAAAATTGAGCGCGCCGCCGGTCGCGTAATTGCCGTAGAGCGCCGACGAGGGCCCGCGGATCACGTCGATCGCGCCATAGGCGTGGGGATCGATCAGGTCGCTGCGCGACAGGCCGTCCGGCTGCGTCACCGGGAAGCCGTCCTCGAAGATCACGAGATTGCGGATGGCGAACCCGTTGCGGGCATTTGAGCCCCGAATCGAGATGCCGAAATCCCTGGGGCCGTTGCCCTGCTTGATCGAAATGCCCGGACTGTCCCGCAAGACGTCGCTGACCGAGAACGACGGGCGATTGTCGAACTGGCCGCGATCGATGGTGGTCGCGGTCTGTCCGGCCGGCGACTGGTTGAGGCCAGCCCGCACCTCGCCGGCGCTCCTCGTGTTGTTTTGCCCCTGGCTGCCATCGGTCGCGTTCGGCGCGACCGGTCTCGCTGTGTTGGCCGTCGCACTGGCGCGCAGTCGCGATGGCCGGATGATGGGTTTGGGACGGGATCTCTGCGGCGCTTCGACCGTCACCGCGGGGATCGCTTCCGAGGCTGGCTGGGCCAGCGCGTCTGAACCGATCGGCGACACCAGTCCGACAAGCACGGGCAAGCCCGCGCGCCCGATCGCACGAATTCGTAACATCTTCTGGATTCCTGACATCCGGCACGTCGGCCGGCCCATTGAGCACGCCGTCGGCACAGCAATGGCGCGCCAACGGTTCGGTTTGTCGCTACGTCAGGAAAATTGAGGCGGGCCGCGCGCCTGGGCACTCGAGCCCTCTGGGGCAGCGATGGCGAACGCATCGACCGGATGCCACACCACCCGCTCGGCATGGCGGACGGGAATCGAGAATGCCGCAGGCGTCGGCGAATCGAGCGAGGCGTTGGCCTGGGCCAGGCAGCACAGGGCGCAAGCGCCCGCATGCGCTGTCGGCACGCCGGTCTGACCGTTCAGTCCGCCCTGCGCGCTCGCACTATGGCAGATGACGGCGGCAGACAGCGGATCGGCAATGGCCAAGCCGGTCGCCCAGCAGGCGGCAATCGGCGCCAGCACCTGCATCGCCAGGGCGAGCAGGACCAGAGGCAGGAATTTTTGTAGCCGAGCGCGCATCCGCCGAACCGTTCGTTCGCCTGCTAACTAAACACCGCACCAGTCCCAAGTCGAGGCCAGTTCCGTCTCCCTTCTTGGCCCAGCGCAAATTTCTCGGAAATCGTAACCTGGATAACCGGGCATCGGACCGAGGAGGCCATTTGAGGCAGGTCAAACGGCGCCGCCCTCCACAGATTTCTTTTATTTGTCATATACTTGCGCGCCATGGCGCCCGATCATTTCGTCCACTGATCGAATTTTGAACATTCGTTGCCGAAAATGATGACAAGTGAGAAAAGTTGATCTAGCATCCCCCTCGCTCAGGCTGGCCGCGAGGTCGAAGTCTGGTGGTCCAAGTCTCGGGAGGAGCCCCTGACGCGCAAAATGCAGCGTCGCCCCGCCAATCAAGAGCAAATCTTAGAATCGGGGATAATAGGGTCGACACAATTTTTGAGCGGGGCCAGGGCCCCGCTCTTTTTTTGTCCGCAAGTTCTGTCGGCAAGGGACTGAAGCGCGGATGAATGCTTCGCCCAATCCGATCGAAATCAGTTTCGAACTGGCGGCCTCGCGCTGCGAGGATCTCACGCCTCTCGTCTACCGACGCCTCTTCGACGTCCATCCCGAGACGCAGGCGATGTTCCGTCTCGAGGGCCGCGACCTCGTGACGGGGTCGATGCTCGCGCTGGCGATCGAGGCGATCCTCGATTTCGCCGGTCAGCGTCGCGGGCATTTTCGGCTGATCGCCTGCGAGGTCGCCTCGCACGATGGCTATGGCACGCCGCGTGAGCTGTTCATCGCGTTCTTCGCCATCATCAGGGATACGCTGCGCGACCTGCTCGGCGATCAATGGTCAACCGAGATGGCCCGCGCTTGGGGCCAGCTGCTCGTCGAGATCGACGCATTCGTCGGCGCAGCGGCCTGACTCTTTGCGCTGCACCAACGCGGCTTGCTGCCACGTGCGAGTGATTGCGGATTGAGTGGCGCCAACTCTTGTGAGACACTTTCGGAGATCGGTAGCGCAACCAATGACGCACCGACGCTAAATTTTATGGGAGCGAGCGATGTCCGGGACGAAAGATTTCTCGACGACGAGGCGCGATCTTCTTCAGGCGGCCGCGACCGCCGGCGCCGGAGCTGCCCTTCTCGGCAGCATGGGCATAAACCCCGCATTGGCCGCCGCGGCCGGGCGAAGCGAGAAGCCGCTGAAGGCGGCGTTCTCCAATGCAGGCCTGCAGGCCACCTGGTGCGCGCAGGGCAAGCAGGCCGCCGAATTCTGGGGCAAGCTGTTCAACGTCGAAGTCACCTGGTTCGACGGCCAGCTCGACGCGGTGAAGCAGCGCGCGGCGATCGACAACATGGCTTCGCAGAAATGGGACTTCGTCGCGATCCAGGCCTTCGGCATCGGCACCCTCACCCAACCCGTGCAGAAGATGATCGACGCCGGCACGCCGGTGATCGACATGGACACGCTGATCGCCCCGCTCGACCAGATCAACGTCCATTCCTTCCTCGCGCCCGACAACGAGTTCATGGGCGCCTCGGTGACGCAGGCCCTCTGCAACGCGATGGGCGGCAAGGGCAAGATCATCATGACGCAGGGCGCGCTCGGCCACACCGGCGCGCAAGGACGCGCCAAGGGCTTCAACTCGGTGGTCAAGCAATTCCCGGGCATCGAGGTCCTCGACACCCAGCCCGCCGACTGGGACGTCTCCAAGACGGCGCGTCTGTGGGAAACCTATCTGACCAAATATCCGCAGATCGACGCGGCATTCTTCCACAACGACGACATGGCGCTTGCCGCCGCCAACATCATGAAGGCGCGGGGCCGCACCAACATCCTGATCGGCGGGGTCGATGCCATGCCGCCGGCGATCCAGGCGGTAAGCGAGGGCCGCATGTTCGCGACCGTCCGCAATCCGTCCTGCCGCATCCATGGCGGTGCGATCATCGCGGGCGTCTCGGCCGTGGTCGGCGGCGAGAAGAGCGGACAGGGAATCCCGAAGAACGTCGTCACCGACGGCCCGGTCGTGACCAAGGCCAACGCCGCCGGGATGCAGTGGATGCAGGATCATTTCCTGATCTGAACTTTCATGTCCGAGGGTCGTTCGCCCATCCTTGAACTGCAGGGCATCACGAAGAGCTTCGGCGGCGTCGAAGCACTTCGTGGTGTCGATTTCGCGCTCCATCCCGGCGAGATCCACGGTCTCGTCGGCGAGAACGGAGCCGGAAAAAGCACGCTGATGAAGATCATCGCCGGCGTGCATGCCGAATTCTCCGGCCGTTTCCTGATCGACGGGGTGGAGACGCATTTCCGCTCGGCCCGCGATGCGCACGCGGCCGGCATCGCCATGGTGCACCAGGAGCTCTCCGTCGCGCCCGACCTCACGGTGGCCGAGAACGTCTTCCTCGGCAACCAGCCGACCAACGCCCTCGGCCTCGTGCAATGGCGGCGGATGGCCCGCGAGGCCGGCGAGCAGCTCGCCCGCTTCGGCATCGACGTCGATCCGATGTCACGGCTCGGCGACCTCCCGATCGGACTGCAGCAGCTGATCGAGCTCGCGCGCGTGCTGTTCTCCGGCGCCCGCATCGTCATCCTGGACGAGCCGACCTCCGCGCTCTCCCCGCCCGAGGTCGAGCGGCTGTTCGCAACGCTGAGGCGGCTGCGCGAGCAAGGCACTGCAATCGTCTTCATCTCGCATTTCATCGAGGACATCCTGCTCGTCTCCGACACGGTGACCGTGTTCCGCAACGGGCGGAAGGTCGCGGAGACCGCGAGCGCGGCGACCAGCAAGGGCGCGCTGATCGAGGCCATGATCGGCCGCGGCGGCGAGGCGCTCGAGCACAGCTACACCGACGATCTGATGCTGCCGCGGCCGAGCGACAGCCAGGTCGTTCTCAAGGTCGATCAGCTCTCGCTGTCCCGCAGCCTGAAGGACGTCTCGTTCGAGGCGCGCGCCGGCGAGGTGCTCGGCATCTACGGTTTCATGGGCTGCGGCCAGCAGGAGCTGTCGCGCATCCTGTTCGGCAAGCTCAAGCCCGACGGCGGCACGCTTCTGGTCGAGGGCACGCCGAAAACCTTCGCCAGCACGGCGGCGGCGCGGCGCGCCGGCGTGGCGCTGGTGCCGGAGAGCCGGCGCGACATGCTGTTCCACCAGGAGCCGGTCTACAAGAACATCTCGATCAGCATCCTCGATCGCATCTCCGCGCTGCTGCTCAAGCCGGCGCAGGAGCGCGACATCGCCAAGCGTCAGGTCGAGCAGCTGCAGATCAGGCCGCCGGTGGTCGGTCTCGACCTCGGCATGCTCTCCGGCGGCAACCAGCAGAAGGTTGCGCTGGCAAAATGGCTGACCTATCCGCCCAAGCTGCTGGTGCTGTGCGAGCCGACCCGCGGCATGGACGTCGGCGCCAAGAACGACGTCATCAACATCGTCCGCGACCTCCGCGCCAAGGGGCTGGCGATCATCGTGCTGTCGACCGAGCCGGAAACGGTGCTGTCGCTGGCCGACCGCATCCTCGTGCTCAAGCGCGGCGCATTGGTGCGGGAATTCAAGAACGAGCCGGTCAGCAAGGACCGCCTGCTGGAAGCGGCGTGACGGAGAAGCACATGAGCAGCGAGACGGCCTTGGCGACAGGACGGCGGCCGCGGGGCCTTGCGCCCTTCCTGCGCTCGCAGATGCGCAACATCGCGCCGTTCCTGACCCTGATTTTCCTGTCCGCCTTCTTCGCCTTCGCCAGCCCCTCCTTCGCGACGCTGGACAATCTCGGCAACATTCTGACGCAAGTATCGATCACCGGCATCATCGCCGTCGGTCTCACCTTCGTGATCCTCTGCGCCGAGATCGACCTGTCGATCGCCGCCATCGCCAACGTCACCGGCATCGCGGTCGCCTACTTCACGCTGCAGGAATCCTACGTCAACATCGCCAACGTGCCGCTGCCCGGCGCGGTTGCGATCATCCTGTCGATCCTGCTCTGCGCGCTGCTCGGCCTCGTCAACGCGCTGGGGCTGACCGTGATCGGCATCCCCTCCTTCATCATGACCCTGGCGATGATGCAGATCGCCGCCGGCATCTCGGCGCTGCTGGTGCGCGGCCAGATCGCCTACAAGGTGCCGAGCCTGATCACGACGCTCGGCTCCGGCTCGATCGGCGGCATCCCCTGGCTCGTCATCATCGCCGCGCTGATGCTGCTCGGCGGTCACCTGGTGCTGACCTATACGCGCTTCGGCCGCTACGTCTACATGGTCGGGGGCAACCGCGAGGCGGCCGAATATTCCGGCCTCAACGTCAAGCTCATCCTCGGCGCCGTGATGGTGATCTCGGCAGTCTGCTCTGGCATCGGCGGCATGCTCGGCGTCGCCCATTTCGGCAGCGCGCAGCAGAACGAGTTCGACACCTATCTGCTCGACTCCATCGCCGCGGTCGTGGTCGGCGGCACCAGCCTTTTCGGCGGCCGCGGCGGCATCGGCAACACCATCGTCGGGCTGTTCGTGCTCGGCGTGCTCAACAACGGCCTCGACCACGTCAACATCGACAGCTTCCTGAAGATCCTGATCCGCGGCCTGATCCTGCTGGCGGCGCTGGTCATCAACGTCTACGCGCAGCGCTTGAGGGAGAAGGCGGCGGAGTAGACTGCCGCCAAAGCAAAATGTGCGAAAACAACCCCATGCACAGTAGCCGAGGCCAGTGGAATCAATGGCTTGCCAGCGACGCTGCGAGCTTGCGGATTTCACGAAGTCCGTTTGACGCGTCGGGCAAAACAGGCCACGATGTCATCGGAACCTCAGGATGACGGTTCGATTTTCCCAAGGCGCGAAAATCTGAAATCGCAGTGGCTCGCGCCGCCGGCCAGCGTCTGTGTCCGTTCGAGGCGGATGCCTCGTGTTGCATAGGCGTCGAAGTCGAGACCGCAGATGTTCGGCAGGATGTCCTTGTCGCCGTGGCGCGCCGCGAGCTTGCAGAAGCCGCAGGCCTTGTAGTTGATGCCGAATTCGAACCTGTCCTGCGGACCCGGCTCGACGAAATCGTAGACGAAGTCCTCCGGAAACTGCTCCTGATGGCTCTCAGTGACGCTGCTCGCCGCCTGCTCGCGCAACAACGCCTGGTTCTCCGGCGACATGAAATGCCGGCCCGCGGCGAGGCGCTCGGCTTCGGGCACCCCGAGCAATTGCGCCCTGTAGGTGTCCCGCTCGATCTCGCCGATCACGCCCACCGGCACGCCGTACCGTCGCAGCACGCGGCTGATGGCCATGAAGCCGGTCAGACGCATGAAGAAATCGCTCATGCGGCTTGCCGCGCCGCCGACATAAGGCATCTGGGTGAGCACGATCTCGAATTCGTCCATCACCTCCCGGCTGAGCCCGTCGGTATCGGAGAGGTGCCCGCGCTCGCGCAACATCGTTCCGGCAAGGTCGATGCGGTCGCGCATGGCGGCCTCCATGGCGCTTCGATGCGCCTCGTAGAAGGGATGGACGATCTCAGTCATTGGACACCCATTTCGG
The DNA here is from genome assembly GCF_024585125.1 of Bradyrhizobium sp. WBOS08. Classification (NCBI taxonomy): domain Bacteria; kingdom Pseudomonadati; phylum Pseudomonadota; class Alphaproteobacteria; order Hyphomicrobiales; family Nitrobacteraceae; genus Bradyrhizobium; species Bradyrhizobium sp. WBOS08. The sequence goes on from NZ_CP028988.1 coordinate 6,356,617, forward strand.
TTCGTTTCACTGCGAGGCCGGCGAAGCCCGGTTTCACGCCGCGGCGATCGCCTCGATCTCCAGCAGCCATTTGCTGTCGACGGTCTCGACGATCACGACCGTCAGCGCGGGCTGGTGCTCCCCGAGCATCGCGCGCCGAATGATGCGGTTGGGCACGACCTGGTTACGGTCCGTCAGGAACGTCGTGATCTTGACCAGATGCTCCACGCCAAGGCCGGCCGCGGCGAGCACCTCCTTGACGTTGCGCCAAGCCTGCTCGCATTGCGCCTCGAAACCCTCCGGCACGCTGCCGTCGGCGCTTTCAGGAACCTGGCCGCTGACGAACAGCAGGCGGCGATGCTGTCTCAGCTCGAGTCCCATGCTGTAGCCGCCGAGCGGCGCGTTGACCGTTGCAGGATTGTGGCTGACGAGGTGAGCTGGCGGCATGACGTTTCTCCGGATTGCGAGCCGACCCTACCCGTCGGACTTGCGGCCGCGCAAAGCATCATTCCTTCGGTTCAGCGCAAGAAAATCTATTGCAAGGCCGCCTGCCATCGGTGTCAAAGTGCGGCGCAATGACCTACGCTCTTCCACCACTCAACGCGCTCCGCGCCTTCGAAGCCGCCGCCCGGCATCTCAGCTTCAAGCTGGCCGCGCACGAGCTGCACGTGACGCCTGCCGCGGTGGGGCAGCAGGTGAAGGCGCTGGAGGCGCGGCTCGGCGTGCAGCTGTTCGAGCGGCTGCACAAGCAGCTGATCCTGACTGCGGCCGGTCGGGCCTACCTGCCCGGCATCTCCGAAGGTTTTCGCCACATTGCGGAGGCGACCTCGCAGTTGAAACCGGCAGGGGCGATACAGCTTCAATTGGGAGTCCATGGCAGCTTCGACCTGCGCCGGCTCGATCTGGCGGCATTTCGCAGCACGCATGCGGAGATCGGCTTGCGGGTGCTGCAGCCGGCCGGCCTGCACGAATTGGTCGAGGGCAAGGTCGACCTGTTGATCGCCCGCGGCCTCCGCCATCATCCGGGCTATCGCTGCGAGCGGATCAGCGCGGACACGGGCTTGGGCGATTGGCTGATTGCTCCCGAGGGCACTGCGGACTGCCCCGAGATCGTCAGTTTTCGTGCATGGCTGCGGGCCCTGCCGACCGAGATGCCGCATGCCAACCGGCGCCCGCGCCTGGTCGGCGGCGTCGGAAGCTGAGGCGACCGCGCCGATCAAGCCTCGCTCCACCATGTTTAGGCTGACGGCGATCGCGCGAGACTCGCTGCACCAATCTCCTCGCTCCGCCAGCACCGCACCGCGTGCCCGTCAGCCCGCGTCTCCAACAGCGGCCCCGGCTCGCTTCGGCACACCGCTTCTGCATGACGACAGCGCGGGCTGAAGGCACAGCCGCTGGGTGGATTGAGCGGATTGGGAAGATCGCCGCCGGTGGTCGCCAGCGGCGCGTGGCGCAGGGGATCGGGGATGGCTGATATCAGGGCTTGCGTGTAGGGGTGCGCCGGCCGCTCGAAGATCTCGCGCCAGTGGCCGTTCTCGACGATGCGGCCGAGATACATCACGGCGACGCGATCGCTCATGTGCTCGACCACGCCGAGATCGTGGCTGATCATGACGTAGGACAGGCCGAGCGTCTCCTTCAGCTCCAGCAGCAGATTGATGATTTGGGCCCGGATCGAGACGTCGAGCGCCGACACCGGCTCGTCGCAGATGACGATCTTGGGATTGAGGATCAGGGCGCGGGCGATGCCGATGCGCTGGCGCTGGCCGCCCGAGAATTCGTGCGGGTAGCGGCCGGCCTGCTCGGGCCGCAGGCCGACATGCCGCAGCATGGTGGCGACACGGTCCTCGATCTCGCTTTTGGCGGTCACGCCGTGCACCCGCAGCGGATCTTCCAGCGTTCGGCGGACGGTCTGGCGCGGATTGAGCGAGGCGTAGGGATCCTGAAACACCATCTGTACGGTGCGCGCCAGCGCCTTGCGGTCGCCGGATTGCCTGGTCCTGACGACCTCCCCGTCCAGCACGATGCGGCCGCGCGTCGGCGTCAGCAGGCCGAGGATCGACAAGGCGACCGTCGACTTGCCCGAGCCGGACTCGCCGACGAGGCCGAGGCATTCGCCGCGCTTCAGCTTGAGGTCGACACCGTCCACGGCACGAAGCAGCCGCCGGCCGCGGCCCAGCAGGCCGCCGCCCAGCGGAAAATGGACCGCGAGATCCTCGACGCTGAGAATGAGATCGTCATCCGGCCGCCGCTCACCCGCCATGCTCTGCGGCTCATGCATGGTGATGACACCTCACCAGGCCGCCTGCCGCCAGTAAGTCCGTCTCCGGCACGACCGTCCGGCATATCTCGGTCGCATGCGCGCAGCGCGGATTGAACCGGCAGCCGTCGGGGAAGTTCGTGATGGCGGGAACGACGCCGGCGATTTCCTGGAGCCTGGCGCGGCCGAGCGCGGCGCGGCTGCCGAGCCGCGGCAGCGAGTCGACCAGCCCTTGCGTATAGGGGTGCGAGGGCGCCCGAAAAATATCGGCCGAGCCGCGCTCCTCGACGATGCGGCCGGCATACATCACCGCGACGCGGCGGCAGACATTGGCGACGAGGCCGAGATCGTGGCTGATCATCAGGATCGCGGTTCCCCGCTCGGCGCAGAGATTGCGCATCAGCTCGATGATCTCCGCCTGCACGGTGACGTCGAGCGCGGTGGTCGGCTCGTCGGCGATCAGCAGATCCGGACCGCAGGCCATCGCGATGGCAATCATCACGCGCTGGCGCATGCCGCCGGACAGCTGGTGCGGATAATCCTTTACCCGCCGCTCGGGCGCGGGCACGCGGACGCTTGCCAGCGCCTCGACCGCCAGCCGGTTGGCCTCCTGCCAGCTCTTGCCCTTGTGCAGCACGAACATCTCGGCGATCTGCCGGCCCACCGGTGAGACCGGATTCAGCGCCGTCATCGGCTCCTGGAAGATCATGGCGATCCGGTTACCGCGCAGCTCCCGCTGCCTGGCGGCCGAAAGGTGCTGGATCTCCCTGCCCTCGAACCGGATGACGCCGCCGCCGATCGCCAAAGGCGGGCGCAACAGGCCGATCAGGGCGAGCGCCGTGATGCTCTTGCCGCAGCCGGATTCGCCGACGAGGCCGAACGTCTCGCCGCGATCGATGCGGAATGAGACGCCCTCGGCAGCCGCGACACGGCTCGATCCCGTATCGAGATCGAGCCGGAGATTCTCGACTTCGAGCAGCGGCGCGCCCGTCATGTGCGCCGGCTCCGCGATTGCGGATCGAGAATGTCGCGCAGGCCGTCGCCGAGCAGATTGAGGCCGAGCACCGTCAGGAAGATGGCGAGGCCCGGAAACACCGACAGCCACGGCGCCGTCGTGATCTGCTCGCGGGCCTCCGACAACATACTGCCCCAGCTTGGAAAGGGCGGACGGACGCCGAGGCCGAGGAACGACAGTGCGGCCTCGGACAACACCGCACTGCCCATGCCGAGCGTGCCGATGACGATGATCGGCCCGAGCATGTTCGGCAGCAGCTGCGTCATCATGATGCGCAGATCGCCGTAGCCGAGCACGGTCGCCGCCTGCACATAGCCCTGGCTGCGCAGCGACAGCGCCGAGGCCCGCGCGATCCGGCAGGTGAAGGACCAGTTGGTCAGCCCAAGCGCGATCAACAGGCTGGTGAGGCCGGGGCCGAGCACCGCCATGATCGCCAGCGCGAAGATCAGCGAAGGGATGGCGAGCATGAGATTGGTCAGGGCGTTGACGAAATCGTCCCACCAGCCGCCGAAATAGCCGGCGCTCAGCCCTAGGGCCACGCCGATGACGCTGTTGATCAGCTGCGAGACGATGCCGACCGTCAGCGAGACCCGCGCGCCGTACACGACGCGTGAATAGATGTCGCGGCCCTGATCGTCGGTGCCGAACCACCAGGTCCAGCTCGGCGGCTCCTCCGCGTTCATCAGGTTGGCGTCCATCACGGGATCGGTGTGTGCCAGCCAGGGCGCGAGCAGGCCGATGAGGATCGCCAGCGCGAACAAGACGCCACCGATGACGAGATTGGGGCGGAGCTTCATGCGTATCTGATCCTGGGATCGATCACGCCGTACAGCACGTCGATCAGCAGATTGATCGCGAGAAAGGCCATCACCACCACGAGGATGGAGCCCTGGACCGCCGGAATGTCGCGCTGCAGGACGCTGTCGACCAGGAGCGAGCCGATGCCCGGCCAGGAGAACAATTTCTCGACGACGACCGCCTGCCCCATCAACCCGCCGAATTGCAAGCCGACGGTGGTGAGGATGATGACGAGCGCATTGCGCATCACATGCCACTTCACGACCCTGAATTCGCTCATGCCCTTGGAGCGTGCCGTACGGACGAAATCGGCCGTCATGATCTCCAGGACCGCGGCCCGCGTCGTGCGGGCAAACAGCGCCATCGGCGAGACGCCGAGCGTGACGGCCGGCAGCAGCAGATACTTCAAACCGCCGTCGCCATAGCCGAAGCTCGGCAGCCAGCCGAGCTTCAACGCGAACAGGTACATCAGGACGAGGCCGAGCCAGAACTTGGCGATGGAAAGCCCAGACACCGCCACGACCATCGCGAGCGTGTCGACGATGCCGCCGGGTTTCAGCGCGGCGATGAAGCCGAGGGGTACCCCGATCACGATCGCGAACGCCATGGCCGCGAAGATCAGTTGCAGCGTCGGCCATGCCCGCTTGGCGATCATGGTCGTGACCGGCTCGCGCGTCCGGAACGAGGTGCCGAAATCACCGGTCGCCAGCTTGGCGATGTAGGTGCCGAAACGCACATGAACGGGATCGTCGAGCCCGAGCTGCTTCTTCATGCGCAGCTCGACCTGCGGGTCGCTGTCGTCGCTCATGGAGGTGACGATGCTGCCGGGAACGACGCTGAACAGCACGAAGACCAGCAGCACGACGGCGAGCGCGGTCGGGACGGTTTGCAGCAATCGACGGATCAGGAAGGAGAGCATCGGCACTATTCCTCTCTCCCTCCATCGCTTGAGGCGATGGAGGGAGCGCGCGAGCGTACGTCACTTCGCGGGCGAGGTCTCGTCGACCCAGAGATCCTCGACGTTCTGATGGGTCAGCTCGGTCGCGTTCAGCTGGATCCCCTTGAGCCACGGCTGCACCGCCATGACCGCCTTGTTGTAGTTGAAGAACCAGACCGGAGCCTCCTCGTAGAGCAGCGCATTGGCCTTTTGCAGCAATTCGCTGCGCTTTGCGACGTCGTCGGCCTGCCCTGCCTGATCGACGAGCTTGTCGAAATCGGCATTCTTGTAGGTCATGTAGTTGCAGGCCGGTTGCGGCGTCGACGAGTGGAAGCATTTGAGGGCGGCCAGCGGATCCGGCCCGCTGGCCTGGGAATAGATGAAGGCCTGGTAGTCCCCGGTGCGAACCACCTCCGCCAGCACGGCGGTCTCGACCTGCTTGACCTTGGCCTTGATGCCGACCTTGTCCAGCATCGGGATCACGGCCGACACGATCGGCAGGCCCCAGCTTTCATTCTGGCTGGCGGTCCATTCGAACTCGAAGCCTTGAGGATAGCCGGCCTCGGCGAGCAACTGCTTGGCCTTGGCGGGGTCGTAGGAGTAAGGCTTCATGGCCTTGTCGTAGGCGGGCGAGGTCAGCGGCAGCCAGCTGGTGGCGCGATAGGCCTTGCCCTTGACCAGCTTGTTGATGATCAGATCGGTATCGATCGCGTAATTGATCGCCTGCCGCACGCGCTTGTCGGAGAACGGCTTGAACGAGGGATTCATGCCCATGTAGCGGGTGAAGACCTCGGCGACCTCGACGATGGTGCCCTTGAGGGCGGCGTCGGACTGATAGGCGACGTATTGCGCCGGTCCCAGCACCGAAGTGTCGATCTCCTTGTTGCGAAAGGCGACGTCGCGCGCCGCGGCCTCGGCCATGATCGACACGATGACCTTGTCGGCGTAGGGCTTGCCGGGCTTGTAGAACCGGTCCCACCGCTCCAGCACGATGCGTGACCCCGGCACGTGCTCGACGAACTTGAACGGTCCGAGGCCGATCGGCTTCTGGATGAAGCTCTCCTTGGCGCCCTCGTCGGCGGGATAGATCGAAGTCAGCGCGGTAAAGAAGTAGAAGCCGGGATCGACCTTGTCGGTCAGCTTCATCTCAATGGTGAAATCGTCGATCTTCTTCAGGCCGGAGATTTCCTTGGCCTGGCCCTTCTCCACCGCGGCGGCGCCCTCGATGACGCGGACAAAGCGCGCCCCGGGATAGGCCTTGGTGCCGTCCATGATGCGGTTATAGGACCAGATGACGTCGTCGGCCGTCATCTTGCGGCCATTGTGGAAATAAGCGTCGTCGCGCAGCTTGAAGGTGTGAACCAGGCCGCCGCCGGAGACCACATCCTCCTTGGCGAGTTCCAGAACCGGCTTACCCTCCGCTGAATTCCAGATGTAGAGGGAGCGATGCAGCGCTTTGGCGTATATCTCGTCCTGCGCCCGTTGCGTGGTGTGAATGTCGAGGCTGGTGAAGCTCGAGCCGTAGGGCGCCGTCATGCGGATGGTTCCGCCCTTGCGCGGCGTCTGGGCCTCAGCCGTTGCGGCGAGTGCCAGCCCCATCCCCGCGATGATTGCGATCATCCTGAACATCATGTGTCCCCCAACAACGCAGGTCGATGCCGATCAGAGATTTGATCATTCGCGGCCCATCGAATGCAAGCTTCGTTTTTGCTGGAGAGCAATGTCAGGTCCTGGAGCTGGCGCTTGGGCCGAGACCCCGGGGGGCGGGTAGCATGGTCGCCGCGATGCAATCCGCGCTGACGCGGTGCGTCATCGGGCAGCCTGAACCGATGCCGCCCCCTTCCCTTTGCGCGGGGTCTTCAGCCTGACAATTCCGGCATCCAATCCCGCAGTTTTCGCGCGGCACCCGTGACGTCCGCGATCGTCCGGAACGTCGGCGTCTCCACCATCATCGTGCGCGCCAGCCGCACCGCGCGCGCTTCGCTGATCGCGCGCGTCTTCGCCGCCTCGATCAGCTCGAAATCGATGTTGTGGGCGAGGCCGAAGATGCGGCGGATGATCTTTGCGGCGGCGAAGCCGATCGTGTCGGCGAACAGGCGTTGCATGTAGGCCTGCCGCTCGGCCTCCAGGCGCGCGGCGCCCTTCTCTCCGGCAAACAGCGAGGCCGGGTAGGCGTCGCCTGCCGCGCCGGCGCGCCAGAGCTCGAGGAATTTGCGGGCGAACTCGCTCCAGACCTGCTCGACCGTCTCCAGGACCCAGGCCTCGAACGCGGCCCGCCCGCCCGGCGCACGCTCGTGGCCGGCGGAGGCGAAATAGGCCATTAGGAGGTTGGCGAGCACGGCGCCGACGTCGAAGCCCATCGGGCCGTAGAATGCGAATTCGGGATCGATCACCCGGGTCTCGCTCTCCGTGACCATCATCGATCCGGTGTGGAGATCGCCGTGCAGCAGCGCTTCCGGGCTTGCCATGAACTTCAGCTTCAGCCGGGAGATCGCGACGTGCAGCTCCATGTCGTCGCGCAGCTCAGCGGCAACGCCATCGAGATACGGCGCGGTCCAGCGGTTCTGCTCGGCGATACGGTAGGGATCGGTGAAGATCAAATCCTCGGTGATCTTGCACAGCGCGTGGTTGCCGGCGAAGGCTGCGATGCCCTCCTTCTTCTCGGCCGCGGACAGCGCGAGATCGGAGGTGAAGAACAGCGTTCGCGCCATGAAGGTGGTGATGTCGCCGACGAAGCCGGGATATCGCGTGCCGGCAACCAGCCCCTTGCGCATGATGATATGGGGCTCGAGCAGCTCCATCACCGTCAGCGCCAGATCCTCGTTGTGATGCAGCAAAGCCGGCACGAGGCCGGGCGCGAGCTGGGCCTGCTTCGACAGCGCCAGATATTCGTAATGGGCCCGCGACAGCGGCAACGGCCAGCTCTCGCCGACGAGGCGGACATAGGGCAGCGCCTGCTTGACGGCGATGCCGCCGCGCGGGCCCTTGACGATGAAGACGAGGTTGAGGTTGCCGTCGCCGACCTCGGTGATGGTCCAGGACGCCGGCTCGCCGCCCAGCCGGGCCGCAACATCGAAGACCTCGGCAATGTAATCCCGCAAATCGGCTTCATGGAGAATTCGATAATCCTGCCGCCGCGGATCGGCCAACGGTCGAGGCGCTGAACTCATGCCGGTCTCCCCCACTATGCCGGCGGGAGCAGCTGTTCACTCCCATGTCAGGATTTGAGCCGGCCTTCTTTTCGGATCATCATAGCCGCAAAGCGCCCTGGCGCCTATCGCCACGATCATTCGACTAAACCGAGCGTCTCGATGCGCTGTGCAAGCCAGATCGTGTGCCCGCCGCAATCGCGATCGTCGGCGACATGCGACACGACGCGGAAGCCGTTCCGGCCCAGGAGCGACCGATATTCGCTGGCATCCAGGCTCGCATGATACAGCGGCTCGCCGCCGAATTGTCCGATGGCCTCCCCGTGCGCGGGACCGCTCGTGAACATCAGCGCCGCATCCGGCGCGGCATGCTCGCGAAAGATCTGGAACATGCGGCGCTGGTCCTCAAAGGACAGATGAAAGAAGCTGTCCCAGGCCAGGATTCCGCAGAAGCGTCGCCCCAACGCAAGCTGGCGCATGTCGCCGACATTCCACTCCTGCTGCGGGAAACGACGTCGGCACTCCGCGATCATCGCCGGGGCGGAATCCACGCCCACGACGGGGTGACCGAGACCGATGAGATATCCGGCGATCGGCATGGCGGAGCCACAGCCCAAATCGAGGACCGGGCCGGCGGGAGGCAGCAGCGCGCGAAAGCGGTCGAGCCAGGCTCGCTCGAACAGGCGGCTCTGGGCGCGCTTCTCGATCCAGTCCGAGGCCTGGCGCTGGTAGAGATCGATGATCCGGTCGGCGGCTTCCGATGACGGCATTTGCGTTCTCGCGCGGCGCTTGGTCCTGAGATCGTCCGGCTCCGCCGGGGTCGAGCTGAGATCGGATTTACTACCTCCTGCCGCGCTGCCCGGCCAGCCCGTCCCGCCCCGTCGTCGGTTCTCACCCTCGCAACAGCGAGACGCTTCGCCGCTAGCGATCATGTGTGATCTCGGGAACTCAGGCGTCTTGAGACAGTTTCGCTCTTCTCGGATCTCGGATCTCAAGGAGACGCCAATGGCGCGCGGAATACCTTCCATGACTGCCCTTCTGGCGATGCTGGCCATCGCTGGCTATCAAAACCGCGACAAGCTGGCCGAACTGCTCAAGGGTTCAGGCGCAGGGTCTGCGGGCGGAGGGCCCGCCGGCGGGAGTGCTCAGGAGCCGCTTGGGGGAATGTTGGGCAATTTGGGCGGCATGCTCGGCGCGGGCGGCATCGGGGGGCTGCTCAATGGAGGAATTGGCGAGCTCCTGGAAAGGTTTAACCAGAATGGACGGGGCGAGGTCGCCGACTCCTGGGTAAAGCCCGGCCCCAACAGGGAGATTGCGCCGCCTGAGCTGAAAACTGCCGTTGGCGCCGACGTGCTCGAGAAGCTCGAACAGCAGACGGGGCTCTCTCAAGACGAGATTCTCGCAAGGCTGTCCCGGGAATTGCCGTCGGCGATCGACAAGTACACACCGGATGGGCGCCTGCCGCAGGCTTGACTGCCGCCGCCTAACTCGAAGAGGTTTGAAATGAGCATTCTCTGGACGATCATCATCGGCTTCGTCGCCGGCGTCATAGCCAAGTTCATCATGCCCGGGGACAACGAGCCGTCCGGCTTCATCCTGACGACCATCCTCGGCATCGTGGGCGCATTCGTTGCGACCTACCTCGGCCAGGCCCTTGGCTGGTATCGCCCCGAAGAAGGAGCAGGATTGATCGGCGCGGTCGTTGGCGCGATCATCGTGCTGCTGGTCTACGGAATGATCGCGGGCCGCCAACGCCGAACGATTTGATGGTCTTGCGCGAAAGTGCGACGAGGCTGCGCACTCGCGTCAAGCGATACGCAGTTCTGCGTCGTGCTCACGCAGGACACCGAACAATTACTCCCGCTCCAGGAAGCTTGAGCCGATCTCGGCCTTTCTCTTGATCGGATCGTAATCACAATAAACGAGATCGGCGACCAGCGTGTAGCTGGCGCTGACGTTGTATTTGTCGAGCTTGACCGAGTTCAGGCCGATCACCGAGGTGCTCTTGCCACCGTTCCATTTGAACGGTGTCGAGCTCTTGGCCTGCTCGCAGGCCATCACCGCTTCGTTGAAGACGTAGCCCTCGACGAACGCCTTCAGCGTTCGCACCTGCACGGCCAGCTTCCACTCGACATAGCCGATGGCGCCGAGGCCGGCGACAATCAGCACCAGCAGCGCAACGACGATGCGTTGAAAAGTCATTTGTGTCCCCCCAAAGCAATCAAACACACGCAAAACTCTAAGCGAGTGGTGAGACGAAACAAGGTCTATCGCGGTGCCGCACCTCTCCCGAAGGGAGAGGTCGGATCGCATCGAAAGATGCGATCCGGGTGAGGGGTTACGGTCTCACCGCCTATTGCGGCCCCTCACCCGGATTGCACTGGACGATGCTTCGCATCGCCAGGAGCAATCCGACCTCTCCCCTTCGGGGAGAGGTGAAGTTAGAACGGCATGCCCATCAGCTTCGACAGGCGCTCGATCGAGAGATAGCCGGCGTTATAGGCGAGCATGCCGAGGCCGTAGATGATGGCCGAGATGATCGTGGTCCAGATCAGCTTGCGGCCCATCCGGGTCAGGATCGGGGCGCCGGGATCGGTGCCGGGCGCGCCGACGCCGTCCTCGTGCTGGCTGCGCACGCCGAACGGCAGCGTCACGAACAGCGCGACCCACCAGATGACGAAGTAGATCGCGATCGCGGTCGATATCTGGATGGCCATGGGACGGGCTTATGCCTGCTCGATTTCGACCAACGCGCCAGAAAAGTCCTTCGGATGCAGGAACAGCACCGGCTTGCCATGGGCGCCGATCTTCGGCACGCCGTCACCGAGCACCCTGGCCCCCTCCTTCACCAGCGTGTCGCGCGAGGCGATGATGTCGACCACCTCGTAGCAGACGTGGTGGATGCCGCCGTCGGGGTTGCGCTCGACGAATTTCGCGATCGGCGAGGCCTCCCCTAGCGGCTCGATGAACTCGATCTTGGTGTTGGGCAGCGTCGCGAATACGGTGATGACACCGTGCTCGGGCAGCGGCACGGCGTCCGAGATCTGAGCGCCGAACGCGGCGCCGTAGATCCTGGCCGCCTTGACGGCATCCTTGGTCGCGATCGCGACATGGTTGAGCCGGCCCAGCATGGTTCTCTCCCCTTAAGGCATGATCCGGACCCGAAGGGCCGCGTTAGCGCAAAGTGTGAAGCGGTTTTCCGAAAAGATCATGCCAAAATTAGACTGTCAGTACGTGTACCAGACAGGGGGGCTTCTTGCCCCAATGTTCGTTGATGACGGCCCGGACGGCGCGTCGCACCGACTCGGCCAGCGCATCCGCATCGCGGCGGCGCGCCTTCGGCAGGCCCTCGATGGTCGACATCACGGCGTCGAACACGATGTCGTCGAACGGCTCGCCCGCCCGGTTCTTGTCGGGGATTCCGACCAGGTCGACCTCGGGATCGTCGGCGAGCTCCCCCTGCTCGGTCATGGCAATGGCGACGAAGGCGCAGCCGGAGAAGGCCATGCGCCGCCGCTCGACCACGGCGCGGGACTTGGAATCCTCCAAGATCGTGCCGTCCTTGTAGAGACGCCCCGACGGCACCTCGCCGACGATGCCGGGATCGCCGGGGCCGAGCTTGACGAGGTCGCCGTTGCGGCAGACCAGCACGCGCGGCACGCCGGCGGCCCGCGCCAGCTTGGCGTGCTCGTGCAGATGCAGGGCCTCGCCATGGACGGGGATCAGGAGCTGCGGCCTGGTCCAGGCGATCAGGTCGCGCAATTCGTCACGGCGGGGATGGCCGGAGACGTGGACCAGCGCGTCGCGGTCGGTGATGATCTCGACGCCCTGCAGCACCAGATTGTTGACGATCGAGCTGACGGCCTTCTCGTTGCCGGGAATGGTGCGCGAGGAGAAGATGACGCTGTCGCCGCGGTTGAGCGTGATCTCGGGATGGTCGTCATTGGCGATGCGCGCCAGCGCGGCGCGCGGCTCGCCCTGGCTGCCGGTGCACAGCGCCAGCACCTTGTCCTGCGGCAGATGGCCGTAAACCTCGGGCGAGCGGAAATTCTGCACGCCGTCGAGATAGCCGGTCTCGCGCGCGACCTGCACCACGCGCTCCATGGCGCGGCCGACCACGACGACCTCGCGGTCCGCGGCCTTGGCGGCGGCGGCCACCGCCTTGATGCGCGCGACGTTGGAGGCGAAGGTCGTCACGGCGACGCGGCCCTTGGCAGCCTTCACGAGGTCGATGATGGTCCGGGCGACCTCGGCTTCCGAGGGTGAGCGCCCGTCGCGCACCGCGTTGGTGGAATCGCCGATCAAGGCGAGCAGGCCCTCTTCGCCGAGCTCGCGCAGCCGCTTCTCGTCGGTGGGAGCCCCGAGCGTCGGGGTCGGATCGATCTTCCAGTCGCCGGTGTGCAGCACCGTGCCGGCCGAGGTGTGGATCGCCAGCGCGTGCGCCTCGGGAATCGAATGGGCGACGGGGATGAATTCGACGTTGAACGGTCCGACATCGACGCGGCCGCCCGACGGCACCACCGTCACCGGGATCTTCGGCGCGTTGCGCTCGGCGGCGCATTTGGCCTCGAACAGCGCGGCGCTGAACTGCGTCGCATAGATCGGGCATTTCAGCTTCGGCCAGAGGTCGATGATGGCGCCGAAATGGTCCTCATGGGCGTGGGTCAGCACCAGGCCCATCAGGTTCTTGCGTTCCTTCTCCAGGAAGGAGATGTCCGGCATGATCAGGTCGATGCCCGGCAGATGCTCCTCGTCGCCGAAGGAGACGCCGAGATCGACCGCCATCCAGGCGCGCTGCTGGCGGCTGCCGAGGCCGTAGATCGACAGGTTCATGCCGATCTCGCCGACACCGCCGAGCGGCGCAAAGACCAGTTCCTCGGGCTTCGCCATCATGCAGCTCCCACCGAGCGGACCGGACCGAAGAACACCTCGCCTGCCGCCACCGGCACGCGGCGGCCCTCCGCAGTTCGGACGATCAGGCAGCCGGTATCATCGATGGTGTCAAAAATGCCTTCCAGCGTCACCGTCCCCGTGTGGATCGAGACCTTCTCGCCGAGGCCGGCAGCGCGCTCCAGCCACAGCTTGCGGATCTCGGCAAAGCCGCTTCCATTGTCCCAGATGCCGCGGAACTCGACCCAGGCGTCAGACAAGGCCGAGAACAGCTCCTCCGCACTGATCTGGACGCCGAGCGCGGCCAGCGACACCGCGGGCGTCGGGGTGCCCTCGGGCGCCGCGACGACATTGGTGCCGATGCCGACGACGATGGCGAGGCGGTCGCCGACGGCCTCGGCCTCCAGGCCGATGCCGACCAGCTTCTTGCCGTTGGCCAGCACGTCATTGGGCCATTTCAGCGCGTAGCGAGGACGGCTCTCGCCGAGCCGGAGCGCGGCCTCGAGGCTGACCTTTTCCAGGGCGGCCTCCTCGGCCAGCCCGGCGGCAAAGCCGATGGTGGCGGCAATTGCCGGCGCGACGTCCAGGACTTCGAGGACGCTGGCGGCGAGATTGCCGCGCGGCGCGATCCAGGGCCGCTGACGGCGGCCGCGGCCGGCGGTCTGCTCGGACGTGACGAGCCACATCGGGCCGCGTTCGCCGGCCCTGGCGCGCTCGATCGCCTCGGTGTTGGTCGAGCCGGTCCGCTCGAACGCCGCGAGCTTGTAGCCCGCGGATGAGGCGCGAGGACCGAGCGCGAAAGCCATCCTAAAACAGCGACTTTGCCGCGGCGGAGGCGACGCTCACCACGGGGCCAGCGAACAGGGCGAACAGGATGTTGAACAGGCCCGCGACCGCCAGCACCGTCTTCACCTCGACGCGGACCGGATCGACCTGTCCGGCCGGCTCGTCGAAATACATCGTCTTGACGATGGCGAGATAATAGTAGGCGCCGACCACGCTGGTCAGCACGCCGACGACGGCGAGCGTGAACAAGTTCGCCTTGATGGCGGCGACGAAGACGTACCATTTGGCGAAGAAGCCGGCGAGCGGCGGAATGCCGGCGAGCGAGAACAGCAGCATCGCGAACATGAAGGCGAGCAGCGGATTGGTCCGCGACAGGCCGGCGAAATCGCTGATCTGCTCGACGGCCTGGCCGTTGCGGCGCATGGCGAGGATGATCGAGAACGAGCCCAGCGTCATCGCGACATAGATCACGATGTACATCAGGACGCCCTGCGCGCCCTCGACCGTGCCGGAGGCAAGGCCGACCAGGGCGAAGCCCATGTGGCCGATCGAAGAATAGGCCATCAGGCGCTTGATGTTGGTCTGGCCGATCGCGGCGAAGGAGCCCAGCGCCATCGAGGCGATCGAGACGAACACCAGGATCTGCTGCCACTGCGAGACGATGCCCGGGAAAGCGGTCAGCGTGACGCGGGTGAACACGGCGAGCGCGGCGACCTTCGGCGCCGAGGCGAAGAAGGCGGTGACCGGGGTCGGCGCGCCCTCGTAAACGTCGGGCGTCCACATGTGGAACGGCACCGCCGAGACCTTGAAGCAGAGGCCGACCAGCAGGAAGACGAGACCGAACACCAGCCCGACATTCGAGACCGTCGCGGCCGCGGCGATGCCGGTGAAGCTGACCGTGCCGGTGAAGCCGTAGACCAGCGAGGCACCGTACAGCAGCATGCCCGAGGACAGCGCGCCGAGCACGAAGTACTTCAGGCCGGCTTCGGTCGACTTGGCGTTGTCGCGGTTGGAGGCCGCCACGACATAGAGCGCCAGCGACATCAATTCGAGGCCGAGATAGAGCGAGATCAGGTCGCCGGCCGAGATCAGCACCATCATGCCGACCGTCGAGAGCAGCACCAGGATGGAATATTCGAAGATGCGGCGCGACGGGTCGGACAGGAACTCGGTCGACAGGATCAGCGTCACCGCCGAACCGATCAAGGCCAGGATCTTCATGAAGCGGGCGAAATCGTCGACGATGAAGCTGCCGCCGAAGGTCACATGCTTGCCGGCGGGCAGCATGTATTCGAGCACGCCGACCACGACCAGGAGCACGACCGCCAGGGAGGTGATCGCACCGGTCGTCCCCTGCCCGCGATAGGCGCCCAGCATCAGCAGAGCCATGGCGCCGATCGCGAGCACGATCTCGGGCAGCACCGGCGCCAGTTGATAACCTGCAGTCTCGAAGCTCATGGCGATATCCTGACCTGCCCGATCAATGGAGCAGTGCGGCGGCCTTCACGGCCGTCACGGCGTTGTTGTAATTGTTGACGAGTTGCTGGACCGACGCGGCCGACATGTCGAGCACCGGCTTCGGATAGACGCCGAACAGGATCGTCAGCGCGATCATCGGGAACAGGATCACGCACTCGCGCAAGGTGAGATCCTTCATGCTCGCCAGCGACGGCTTGGTCAGCGCGCCGAACACGACCTTGCGGTAGAGCCACAGCGCATAGGCCGCCGAGAGGATCACGCCGAAGCTGGCGAAGAACGCCGTCGGGATCGAGACCTTGAAGGTGCCGAGCAGCGTCATGAACTCGCCGACGAAGCCGCTGGTGCCGGGCAGGCCGACATTGGCCATGGTGAAGACCATGAAGGTCATCGCGTAGAGCGGCATCCGGTTGACGAGGCCGCCATAGGCCGCGATCTCGCGGGTGTGCAGGCGGTCGTAGACGACGCCGACGCAGAGGAACAGCGCGCCGGAGACGATGCCGTGCGAGATCATCTGGAACACGCCGCCGGCGACGCCCTGCATGGTGCCGGCGAAGATGCCCATGGTGACAAAGCCCATATGCGCCACCGAGGAGTATGCGATCAGCTTCTTCATGTCCTCCTGCATCAAGGCCACAAGCGAGGTGTAGATGATGGCGATGGCAGAGAGCGTGAAGATCAGCGGCGCGAAGTCGTGCGAGGCCAGTGGGAACATCGGCAGCGAGAAGCGCAGGAAGCCGTAGCCGCCCATCTTCAGCAGGATCGCGGCCAGCACCACCGAGCCCGCGGTCGGCGCTTCGACGTGCGCGTCGGGCAGCCAGGTGTGCACCGGCCACATCGGCATCTTCACCGCGAAGGAGGCGAAGAAGGCGAGCCAAGCCCAAGTCTGCAAGTTCCGCGGCACGGCGGTGTGCATCAGGGTCGGGATGTCGGTGGTGCCGCCGTTCCAGTACAGCGCCATGATGGCGAGGAGCATCAGGACCGAGCCGAGCAGCGTGTAGAGGAAGAACTTGAACGACGCGTAGACCCGGCGCGGGCCGCCCCAGACGCCGATGATCAGGAACATCGGGATCAGGCCGCCCTCGAAGAACAGGTAGAACAGCACGAGATCGAGCGCCGAGAAGGTGCCGATCATCAGCGTTTCCAGGATCAGAAACGCCATCATGTATTCGCGGACGCGGTTGTTGATCGCCTTCCAGCTCGCGATGATGCAGAACGGCATCACGGCGGTGGTGAGGATCACCAGCGGCAGCGAGATGCCGTCGACGCCCATGTGGTAGGTGATGCCGGTGGCGAGCCAGTTCGCCTTCTCGACGAACTGGAAGTCGGGATTGGCGGGGTCGAAGCGCATGACCAGGATCACCGACACCGCGAAGGTGATCAGCGTGGTCCAGAGCGCGATCCAGCGCGAATTGCGCTTGGCCGCCTCGTCGTCGCCGCGGCTGAGATAGACGATCAGCGCGCCGACCAGCGGCAGGAACGTCGTGACCGAAAGGATGGGCCAGGTCGTCATTTACTGGCCTCCAAAGCCGAACATGAACCAGGTGATCAGGCCGGCGGCGCCGATCAGCATGGCGAACGCGTAGTGATAGAGATAGCCGGTCTGGATCTTCACGACGTTGCGGGTGACATCCAGCACGCGGGCCGAGACCCCGTCGGGACCGAAGCCGTCGATGACGAAGCCGTCGCCCTTCTTCCAGAGCTGGTAGCCGAGCCACTTCGCCGGACGGACGAAGATGATGTCGTAGAGCTCGTCGAAATACCATTTGTTGAGCAGGAACTGGTACAGCATCGGCTGCGTGTTCGCGAGCTCGACCGGCAGATAGGGCCGGCGGATGTAGAACAGGTACGAGACCAGGAAGCCCAGCACCATCATCACCGTCGGCAGGAAGGCGATGGTCTGCGGGATGTGGTGCATCTCCTCGATGATGTGCGGGTTCATCTTCACGGACTCGCGGAAGAACTCCTCGACGCCGTGACCGGCGAACAGCTCCTTGAACGGGAACCCGGCGACGAACGAGCCGACCGCGAGCACGCCGATCGGGACCAGGATCCAGAGCGGAGCTTCATGCGCGGCCTCGTAATGATGCTCGTCATGCGGCTCGCCGTGGAAGGTCTTGAAGATCAGGCGCCAGGAGTAGAACGAGGTCAGGCCGGCGGCGACGATCGTCATCAGGAAGCCGTACATCCCGAACGGATTGTGCGAGGCGTAGGCCGCTTCGATGATGGCATCCTTGGAGAAGTAGCCGGCGGTGAGCGGGAAGCCGGTCAGCGCCAGGGTGCCGACCACCATCACCGCGTAGGTGTAGGGGATCTTCTTCCAGAGGCCGCCCATGTTGCGGATGTCCTGCTCGTGGTGCATCGCGTAGATCACCGAGCCGGAGCCTAGGAACAGCAGCGCCTTGAAGAAGGCGTGCGTGAACAGGTGGAACATGCCGACCGAATAGGCCCCTGCTCCCATCGCCACGAACATGTAGCCGAGCTGCGAGCAGGTCGAGTAGGCGACGATGCGCTTGATGTCGTTCTGGACGAGGCCGATCGTGGCCGCGAAGAACGCCGTGGTGGCACCGAAGAACATCACGACGGCCTGCGCGGTCGGGGCGAGCTCGAACAGCGGCGACAGGCGCGCCACCATGAACACGCCGGCGGTGACCATGGTCGCGGCATGGATCAGCGCCGACACGGGGGTCGGGCCTTCCATCGCGTCCGGCAACCAGGTGTGCAGCAGGAACTGCGCCGACTTGCCCATCGCGCCCATGAACAGCAGCAGGCAGGTCAGGGTCAGCGCGTCGGCGTGCCAGCCGAGGAAGTTGATGGTCTTGCCGGTGAGGCCGGGTGCGGCATGGAAGATCGTCTCGAAATCGGTCGAGCCGACCAACATGAAGACCGCGAAGATGCCGAGCGCGAAGCCGAAGTCGCCGACGCGGTTGACGACGAAAGCCTTGATGGCGGCCGCGTTTGCCGACGGCTTCTGGTACCAGAAGCCGATCAAGAGGTAGCTGGCGAGACCGACGCCTTCCCAGCCGAAGAACAGCTGCACGAGGTTGTCCGCGGTCACCAGCATCAGCATCGCGAAGGTGAACAGGCTGAGATAGCCGAAGAAACGCGGCCGATTCGGGTCCTCGTCCATGTAGCCGATGGAATAGAGGTGCACGAGCGAGGACACTGTGGTCACCACCACCAGCATCACGGCAGTGAGCGTGTCGACCCGCAGCGTCCACCAGACCTGGAGATCGCCGGAGAAGATCCAGGGCAGCAGCTGGATGCGGGCGTCATGGTGCATGAAGCCGACATCGACCAGCGTCATCCAGGACAGCGCCGCCGAGACGAACAGCAGCGCAGTCGTGATCAGCTCGGCAGCGCGCGAGCCGGCGGCCGGCGGCTCGGCCGGGCCGTGAGCGTGGTCGTCGTGGCCATGGTCGTCATGGCCATGGGCGCCATGGCCATGGGCGTCATGGGCCGTCGAGGCGTGAGCGTCGCCGTGGCCATGTCCGTGGTCGCCGTGATGATCGAGCTCGTCACCCGAGGGGTTGCGGGCATGCGCGCCGACGAGCGCGATCAGGCCGGCCAGAATGGCGCCCAAGAGAGGCAGGAAAACGATTGCCTGAACCATTTGAGAGCTCAGCCCTTCATCAGATTGACGTCCTCAACCGCGATCGAGCCGCGGTTGCGGAAATAGACCACCAGGATGGCAAGACCGATCGCAGCTTCAGCCGCCGCGACGGTGAGCACCAGCAGCGCGAAGACCTGGCCGACGATGTCGCCGAGGAAGGTCGAGAATGCCACGAGGTTAATGTTGACCGAGAGCAGGATCAGCTCGATCGACATCAGGATGACGATGATGTTCTTGCGGTTCAGGAAGATGCCGAGGATGCCGAGCGTGAACAGGATCGCGCCGACCGCCAGATAATGTCCGAGCCCGATCGTCATTTCACCCACTCCGCCGCATCGGCATCCGAGAGCCCCTGCCCCGGCGCCACCTTGCGCATCGCCATCGCCATCTCGGGCGTGCGCGCGTTCTGAACGTTGATGTCCTGCCGCTTCACGCTCGCCTTGTGGCGCAGCGTCAGCACGATGGCGCCGATCATGGCGACCAGCAGCACCATGCCCGAGAGCTGGAAGTAGTGGATGTACTTCGTATAGAGCACGAGCCCGAGCGCCTCGGTGTTGGAGACGTTGGCCGGGATCGCCGCCGTGATCGTCTTGGAGACGCCGGGATTGATAACCCAGAAGCCGACGGTGAGCAGCAGCTCGAACAGGAAGATGCCGCCGATCACGAGGCCTACCGGCAGGTACTCGATGAAGCCCTCGCGCAACTCGAGGAAGTCGACGTCGAGCATCATGATCACGAACAGGAACAGCACCGCGACCGCGCCGACATAGACGACGATCAGCATCATGCCGAGGAATTCGGCGCCCATCAGCACGAACAGGCCGGAGGCGTTGACGAAGGCCAGGATCAGGTACAGCACGGAGTGCACAGGATTGCGCGAGACAATCACCATCACCGCCGAGGCGACGCAGATTCCGGCGAAGAGATAGAAGAACAGCGCGGGAAGGATCATGCCCTCACCTCACCGGTACGGCGCGTCGAGCTCGATCGCTTTCGCGATCTCGCGTTCCCAGCGGTCGCCGTTGGCGAGCAGCTTGGCCTTGTCATAGAACAGTTCCTCGCGGGTCTCGGTCGCGAACTCGAAGTTCGGGCCTTCGACGATGGCGTCAACAGGACAGGCCTCCTGGCAGAGGCCGCAATAGATGCACTTCACCATGTCGATGTCATAGCGCACCGTGCGGCGGGTGCCGTCATTGCGGCGCGGGCCGGCCTCGATGGTGATCGCCTGCGCCGGGCAGACCGCCTCGCACAGCTTGCAGGCGATGCAGCGCTCTTCGCCGTTCGGATAGCGGCGCAGCGCGTGCTCGCCGCGGAAGCGCGGTGAGATCGGGCCTTTCTCGAACGGATAGTTCAGGGTCGGCTTCGGCTGGAAGAAATAGCGCATGGCGAGGAAGAACGCCGAGACGAATTCCGACAGCAGAAGCGAGCGTGCAGTGGCGTTGACGTTGATACCCATGACGGCCCTCACTTCGGCGCGATGCCGGCGAAATGCAGCACCCCGGCCACCACGATCACCATCACCAGCGACAGCGGCAGGAACACCTTCCAGCCGAGGCGCATCAATTGATCGTAGCGGTAGCGGGGCACGATCGCCTTCGCCATCGCGAACAGGAAGAACATGAAGAACAGTTTCAGCGAGAACCAGATGATCCCCGGCACCCAGTTGAAGGGCGGCAGGTCGACCGGCGGCAGCCAGCCTCCGAGGAACAGGATCGTCGCCAGCGCGCACATCGTGACGATCGCGACATACTCGCCGAGCATGAACAGCAGGTACGGCGTCGAGCCGTATTCGACCATGAAGCCGGCGACGAGCTCGGATTCGGCTTCGACGAGGTCGAAGGGCGGACGGTTGGTTTCCGCCAGCGCCGAGACGTAGAACACCACGAACATCGGGAACAGCGGCCAGACGTACCAGTTCAGGATGGTGAGCTGCGGCAGCCCGATCAGGCTGGCGAGACCGCGCGCGTGCTGGGCCTCGACCACGCCGGTGAGGTTCAGCGTGCCGGCGCAGAGCAGCACCGTGATGATGACGAAGCCGATCGAGACTTCGTACGAGACCATCTGCGCAGCCGAGCGCAGCGCGGCCAGGAACGGATATTTCGAGTTCGACGACCAGCCGGCCATGATGATGCCGTAGATCGACAGCGACGAGATCGCGAAGATGAAGAGGATGCCGACATTGATGTCGGCGATCACCCAGCCGAGATTGGTCGGAATCACGGCCCAGGCGGCGAGCGCGAGCACGCATGAGACCAGCGGCGCCAGCAGGAACACGCCCTTGTTGGCGCCGGCCGGGATGATTGGCTCCTTCAGCACGAACTTCAAGAGGTCGGCGAAGGATTGCAGCAGGCCCCAGGGGCCGACCACGTTCGGGCCGCGCCGGATCTGCACCGCCGCCCAGATCTTGCGGTCAGCGAGCAGGATGTAGGCGATCGCCACCAGCAGGACGACGAGCACGAGCACGCTCTGCGCGACCATGATGATCAGCGGCCAGAGGAAACCGGTCCAGAATGCGCTTTCGAAGAATTCCATCAGATCACGCTCACTCCGCTGCGGTCAGCATGTGCCCGGAGGCGAGGCGCGAGCATTCCGCCATCACGGCGGACGCACGCGCGATTGGGTTGGTCAAATAGAAGTCCTCGACCAGCGGCTTGAATGGCGCCTTCTCGGGCGAGCCGCCCTTCCCCGCCAGCTTCTTGACCTGGTCGGCTGAGCCGGCCTCGATCTGGTCGAGACGGATCAGGTGCGGCACGGCCTTGAAGATCGCCTGGCGCAGCTGCGCGAGCGAGTCGTAGCCGAGCTTCTTGCCGAGCGCCTCGGACAATGCGCGGACGATCGCCCAGTCCTCGCGGGCTTCGCCCGGCGGGAACGCGGCGCGGCCCGTCATCTGCACGCGGCCCTCGGTGTTGACATAGATCGCGGACTTCTCGGTGTAGGCGGCCGCCGGCAGGATCACGTCGGCGCGGTGCGCGCCGCGGTCGCCATGGGTACCGATGTAGACGACGAAGGTGCCATCAGGCGCGTTGATCTCGTCGGCCCCCAGCAGGAACAGCAGGTCGAGCGTGCCGAAGGTCGTCATCTGCGCGGCGTTCAGGCCGCCGCCGGTTGCGGAGAAGCCGATGTCGAGCGCGCCGACGCGCGAGGCGGTCTCATGCAGCACGCCGAAGCCGTTCCAGCCGTCCTTGAACGCGCCGACGTCGAGCGCGAGCTTGGCAGCGGCGGCGAGGATGGCGGCGCCGTCGTGGCGCGAGGTGGCGCCTCCGCCGACCAGGATGATCGGATTCTTGGCGTTCTTCAGCACGTCCATGAAGGAGTGCTTGCCGGCCGCAAGCTCACCGAGCGTCTCGGTGCCCGCGCCGAGGTGATCGTAGTCGTAAGTGAGATCGACTTTGGAGCCGATCACGCCGACCTGGAAGCCGCCGGCGCGCCAGCGCTTGCGGATGCGGGCGTTGAACACGGCCGCTTCCTTCCGCGGATTGGCGCCGATGATGAGCAGCGCATCCGCCTGCTCCACGCCCGCCAGCGTCGGGTTGAAGATATAGGAGCCGCGGCCGAGCGCGGGATCGAAGGCATCGCCGCCCTGCACCGCCAGATTGCCGGAGCCGAACTTCGCGAGCAGGTCCTTCAGCGCGAACATCTCCTCGACACCGGCGAGGTCGCCGGCGATCGCGCCGATGCGTTTGCCGTCGGTGCGCGCCGCCTTGGCGGCGATCGCGGCAAAGGCTTCCTGCCAGCTCGCCGCGCGCAGCTTGCCGGCCTCACGGACATAGGGACGGTCGAGCCGCTGCGTGCGCAGTCCGTCGACGACATGGCGGGTCTTGTCCGAGATCCACTCCTCGTTCACGGCCTCGTTGATGCGCGGCAGGATGCGCATCACCTCGCGGCCGCGGGTGTCGACGCGGATCGCAGAGCCCACGCCGTCCATCACGTCGATCGACTGGGTCTTGCCGAGCTCCCACGGACGCGCCGCGAAGGCATAGGGCTTCGAGGTCAAGGCGCCGACCGGGCAGATGTCGACCAGGTTGCCCTGCAACTCCGAGGTCAGGGCGTGCTCGAGATAGGTCGTGATCTCCATGTCCTCGCCGCGGCCGGTGGCACCCATCTCGGGAGCACCGGCGACTTCCGCCGAGAAGCGGACGCAGCGCGTGCACTGGATGCAGCGATTCATCGAGGTCTTGACCAGCGCACCCAGATATTTGTCCTCGACCGCGCGCTTGTTCTCGGCGAAGCGGCTGGTGTCGACGCCATAGCCCATCGCCTGATCCTGGAGGTCGCACTCGCCGCCCTGGTCGCAGATCGGGCAGTCCAGCGGATGGTTGATCAGCAGAAACTCCATCACGCCTTCGCGTGCCTTCTTCACCATCGGCGAACGCGTCGAAATCTCCGGCGGCTCACCCTTGGGGCCCGGACGACAATCGCGCACGCCCCAGGCGCAGCTCGCGACCGGCTTCGGACCGCCCTTCACCTCGACGAGGCACATCCGGCAATTGCCGGCGATCGACAGCCGCTCGTGATAGCAGAAGCGCGGAATCTCGGCGCCGGCCGCCTCGCACGCCTGAAGCAGCGTGTACTCCGGCGGGACATCGATCTCTTTGCCGTCGATGATGAGCTTGGTCATACGTCAGTCTTTCTCAGTGCGGCAGTTCGACGAGATCGAGGCGGCGCTCAATGCGATCGAGGCGAGCTTCGACACGATCAATTCGCCGATTGATCCCGGCGACCGCAATGTCGACCTGGGCGAGCCTCAGATCGACATGTCCCATTCTCTCTTCCATGTTCGTGACACGCGTTTTGATGTCGCTGACGTCAGCCGCCATGCGATCGAATTTCTCGTCCAGGCGACGAAGATATACGAGCACGATATTGTCCGGCTGTTCCGCCATCGCCCTCTCCTACTCCGCCGCGACCATGTTCACGGGATCGCGGACGCCGATATCGTCGATGTCGGCCCTGTGCGAATATTGGTCGATGCGCGCTTCGATCTCGTGACGGAAATGCGCGATCAGGCCCTGGATCGGCCACGCCGCCGCATCGCCCAGCGCGCAGATGGTGTGGCCTTCGACCTGCTTGGTCACCTCGAGCAGCATGTCGATCTCGCGCTTGTGGGCGCGGCCCTCGGCCATGCGGGTCAAGACGCGCCACATCCACCCCGTGCCCTCGCGGCACGGCGTGCACTGGCCGCAGCTTTCGTGCTTGTAGAAATAGGAGATGCGGGCGATGGCGCGAATCAGATCGGTCGACTTGTCCATCACGATCACGGCCGCGGTGCCGAGGCCCGAGCGCAGCTTGCTCAAGGAGTCGAAATCCATCGGCGTGTCGATGATCTGCTCGGCCGGCACCATGCGCACCGACGAGCCGCCGGGGATCACCGCCTTGAGATTGTCCCAGCCGCCGCGGATGCCGCCGCAATGCTTCTCGATCAGCTCACGGAACGGAATGCCCATGGCCTCTTCGACGTTGCAGGGCCGCTCGACATGGCCGGAGATGCAGAACAGCTTGGTGCCGACATTGTTCGGGCGGCCGATGCCGGCGAACCAGGCCGCGCCGCGGCGCAGGATGTCCGGCGCAACCGCGATGGACTCGACGTTGTTGACGGTGGTCGGGCAGCCGAACAGGCCCACATTGGCCGGGAACGGCGGCTTCAGGCGCGGCTGGCCCTTCTTGCCTTCGAGGCTTTCGAGCAGCGCGGTCTCCTCGCCGCAGATATAGGCGCCGGCGCCGTGGGCAACGTAGATGTCGAACGGCCAGCCGTTGACGTTGTCCTTGCCGACCAGCTTGGCCTCATAGGCCTGGTCGATCGCCGCCTGAAGATGCTCGCGCTCGCGGATGAACTCGCCGCGGACGTAGATGTAGCAGGCATGCGCGTTCATCGCGCAGCTCGCGATCAGGCAGCCCTCGATGAGAAGATGCGGATCGTGCCGCATGATCTCGCGATCCTTGCAGGTGCCGGGCTCGGACTCGTCGGCGTTGACGACGAGATAGCTGGGACGACCGTCGGTGGATTCCTTCGGCATGAAGGACCATTTCAGGCCGGTCGGGAAGCCGGCGCCGCCGCGGCCGCGCAGCCCCGAGGCCTTCATCTCGTTGATGATCCAGTCGCGGCCCTTTTCGATGATGGCCTTGGTGCCATCCCAGGCGCCCCGGCGCCGCGCGCCCTCGAGCCCCCAATCGTGGAGGCCGTAGAGGTTCTTGAAGATGCGGTCCTTGTCCTCGAGCATGTCAGTGCTTTCCGATCAACGAGTGGACTGCTTGTAGGCAAGTCCGGCGGCGCAGACTGCGAAGAACAGCGCCCAGAGCAAGCTGGTCTCCTGCGACGCGTTCAGGAAGAAACGCTGCAGCAGGAACATGAAGGAAGCCGCGATCGCGGCGTGCATGGCGACGAAGCCCCATTTCTTCACGACCTCGGTCCCTCCGATTGCGATGAGATCACGCATCAGGTGATCTCCTTCAATGTGGTCGGCCCTGATATCGGCGCCGAGAACTGGCGGCCGTTCTGCGGACCGGGCTTGGGCGGATTGCCCGAGGCGAAGCCGTCGAGCACCTTGCCGAAGCTTTCCTTGGTCAGGTCCTCATAGGTGTCCTTGCCGATCAGCACCATCGGGGCGTTCACGCAGGCACCCAGGCACTCGACCTCTTCCCAGCTGAAATTGCCGTCCTTGGACAGATGGAACGGCTCGTGATGGATGCGGTGCTCGCAGACGTGGATCAGATCCTCGGCGCCGCGCAACCGGCACGGCGTGGTGCCGCAGACCTGGACGTGGGCCTTCTTGCCGACGGGGGCGAGCTGGAACATGGTGTAGAAGGTCGCGACCTCCAGCACCCGGATATAGGGCATGTCGAGCATGTCGGCGATGACGCGGATCGCGGCTTCCGAGACCCAGCCCTCGTTCTGCTCCTGCGCGCGCCAGAGGATGGCGATGACGGCCGAAGCCTGCCGACCGGCCGGATATTTCGCGATCTGCTGCCTGGCGAACGCAAGGTTCTCCTCCGTGAACGCAAAGCTCGCGGGCTGGACTTCCTTCGGTGCTAATCGACGAACGGACATCTCTTCAATCTCTCACTGCATACGGCGCGCGGTCTTCGCATTCAGGGCTTCGATCCTGTCCTGCCAGAATGCGCTTGCGGTGCCGAAAACGTTGTAGCCGACGTGGGTCGAGACCTTGATGCGGTCGAGGATCGACAGCTCGGTCACGGTCTCCATCCGTCTGCTGCGCGGATCGAACACGATCAGCTTCAGCGGGGTCTGCTCGAGGATGTAGCGCGACACGGAGTGATTGCGGTCGCTGCCGTGCTCCTCGCACATGATGACGCTGTCGGCCTGGAGCAGCCGGGCGCCGCCCTTGATCGCCTCGATCTCGACGCCCTCGACGTCGAGCTTGATCAGATACTTGCCAGATGCCGCGACCTTGCCGTCCTCGATCAGATCGTCGAGCGAGATGACCGGCACCTCCTCGCCGCCCGCCGAGGGATCGCCGGCGATGCTGAAGGCCTCGTGCTTGGTGCCCGACAGATGCGCGGTGCCGCGGACGGCACCGATCGCGCATTTCATCGTCTCGAAGCGATTGCCGTTGACGCGGGCGTTGTTGACGAGCTTCGGGTAGTTCTGCCCCGACGGCTCGATCGCGATCGCCTTGTGCGCGCCGAACGGCTTGCTCGAGACCAGCACCGACCAGTAGCCGTAATTGGCGCCGCAATCGAGCAGGGTGTAGTCGACGTCGATGCTATCGGCGAACAAGAGCTCGAGCTCATCCTCGTAATTGTAGGAGCGGTTGAGCAGCTTGCTCCAATAGCCGTCGCCATAGGGGAATTCGAACACGGCGTCGGGATTGAGCCTGATCGCGATGTTGCGCTCGGGCAGCGTCTTGCGCAGCAGGTTCGCGCAGGCGATGTAGCCCATGTGCGAGAAGTGCGAGGAGATCTTCGACCCCGTCACCAGCGCCAAGGCAGCCGTCCGCTCCCACAGGTTGGCCCCTTCCAGGGCCCCCGAGGCGCGGTCGAACTGGATTGGCGCCTGTTGCCCCATCAACGATCGACCTCTCCGAACACGATGTCGAGCGAGCCGAGGATCGCGGAGACGTCGGCGAGCAGATGGCCGCGGCAGATGTGGTCCATGGCCTGCAGATGCGCAAAGCCCGGCGCGCGGATCTTGCACTTGTAGGGCTTGTTGGTGCCGTCTGAGATCAGATAGACGCCGAACTCGCCCTTGGGCGCCTCGACCGCGGCGTAGACCTCGCCGGCCGGCACGTGCACACCCTCGGTGTAGAGCTTGAAGTGATGGATCAGCGCTTCCATCGAGCGCTTCATCTCGCCGCGCCGCGGCGGCGCCACCTTGTTGTCCTCGACGACGACCGGGCCCTTGCCGTCAGGCGCGTTCAGCTTCTGGATGCACTGCTTCATGATGCGCACGGACTGGCGCATCTCTTCCATGCGGATCAGATAGCGGTCGTAGCAATCGCCGTTCTTGCCGATCGGAATGTCGAAATCCATCTCGGCGTAGCACTCATAGGGCTGCGACTTGCGCAGGTCCCAGGCCGCGCCCGAGCCGCGCACCATCACGCCGGAGAAGCCCCACTCCCAGGCCTCCTTCAGCGGCACCACGCCGATGTCGACGTTGCGCTGCTTGAAGATGCGGTTGGCGGTGAGCAGGCGGTCGAGGTCGTCGACGACCTTCAGGAACGGATCGCACCAGGCATCGATGTCGTCGACCAGCTTCTGCGGCAGGTCCTGATGCACGCCGCCGACGCGGAAGTAAGCTGCGTGCATACGGCTGCCCGAGGCGCGCTCGTAGAACACCATCAGCTTCTCGCGCTCTTCGAAGCCCCACAGCGGCGGAGTCAGCGCGCCGACATCCATCGCCTGCGTGGTGACGTTGAGCAGATGCGACAGGATGCGGCCGATCTCGCAATAGAGCACGCGGATCAACTGGCCGCGGCGCGGCACCTCGATGCCGAGCAGCTTTTCGGCCGCGAGGCAGAAGGCATGTTCCTGGTTCATGGGCGCGACGTAGTCGAGCCGGTCGAAATACGGGATCGCCTGCAGATAGGTCTTCTGCTCGATCAGCTTTTCGGTGCCGCGGTGAAGCAGGCCGATATGGGGGTCGACGCGCGCGACGACTTCGCCGTCGAGTTCCAGCACGAGACGCAACACGCCGTGCGCCGCCGGATGCTGCGGTCCGAAGTTGATGGTAAAGTTGCGAAGCTGTTCGGGTTGCTCGTTCATGATCAGACCTTCGGCCCCGCTTTTTCATCCCCCGGAAGCACGGGATAATCCGCCCCCTCCCACGGCGACAAAAAGTCGAACTTGCGGAATTCCTGGTTCAGACGCACCGGCTCGTACACCACGCGCTTCTCCTGGTCGTCGTAGCGAACCTCGACGAAGCCGGTGGTCGGGAAATCCTTGCGCAGCGGATGCCCCTC
Source organism: Bradyrhizobium sp. WBOS08 (assembly GCF_024585125.1). Lineage (NCBI taxonomy): Bacteria > Pseudomonadati > Pseudomonadota > Alphaproteobacteria > Hyphomicrobiales > Nitrobacteraceae > Bradyrhizobium > Bradyrhizobium sp. WBOS08. Next base: position 6,384,936 of record NZ_CP028988.1, read on the forward strand.
GAAGCCGTAATCGGTGAGGATGCGCCGCATGTCGGGATGGCCGACGAAGAATACGCCGTAGAGGTCGTAGGCCTCGCGCTCGAACCAGTCGGCGCCGGGGAACACGTCGATCAGCGACGGCACCTGAGTGGTCTCGTCAGCCTGTGCCTTGAGCCGGATCCGTGCGTTCAGGGTCGGTGACAGGAAGTGATAGATCACGTCGAAGCGCTTTTCGCGCGACGGATAGTCCGCAGCCGTGATGTCGGTGAAGTTGACGAAGCGGCAGCCGGGGTCGTCGCGGAGGTACTTGACCACCTCGACGATCTTGCTGGCCTCGACCTCGACGGTGAGCTGGTTGAAGGCGACCGAATGACCGGTGGCGGCGCCCGGAAGCGCGCTAACGATCGTCTGCCCCAGGGCGTCGAGCTTGGCGTCGTCCATGACGTAAAACCTTAGCGTTCGATGGTGCCGGTACGCCGGATCTTCTTCTGCAGCAGCAGCACGCCGTAGAGCAGCGCCTCCGCCGTGGGCGGGCAGCCCGGCACGTAGATGTCGATCGGCACGATGCGGTCGCAGCCGCGCACGACCGAGTAGGAATAGTGATAATAGCCGCCGCCATTGGCGCAGGAGCCCATCGAGATGACGTAGCGCGGCTCGGGCATCTGGTCGTAAACCTTGCGCAGCGCGGGCGCCATCTTGTTGGTCAAGGTCCCTGCGACGATCATCACGTCGGACTGGCGCGGCGAGGCGCGCGGCGCGAAGCCGAAGCGCTCGACGTCGTAGCGCGGCATCGACACCTGCATCATCTCGACCGCGCAGCAGGCGAGACCGAAGGTCATCCACATCAGCGAGCCGGTGCGCGCCCAGGTGATGAGGTCGTCGGTCGCGGCGACGAAGAAGCCCTTGTCGGACAGCTCGGAATTGACCTCGAGGAAGAACGGATCATTGGCCCCGACCGGCCTGCCGGTCGACGGGTCCAGAATGCCCTTGGGGGCCGGTGCGACGACCGGGCCCGTGGACGCTGCAGGGGTCAATCCCATTCCAGTGCTCCCTTCTTCCATTCATAGGCGAACCCGACCGTCAGCACGGCGAGGAACACCACCATGGACCAGAAGCCGGTCGCGCCAAGCTTGCCGAACGCCACCGCCCAGGGAAACAGGAACGCCACCTCGAGGTCGAAGATGATGAAGAGGATGGCGACCAGGTAGAAGCGGACGTCGAACTTCATGCGCGCGTCGTCGAAGGCGTTGAAGCCGCACTCATACGCCGAAAGCTTTTCCGGATCCGGCTGCTGGAACGCCACGATGAACGGCGCGATCAGCAGCACGAGGCCGATCAGGCCCGCTACCCCTATAAAGACGACGAGTGGAAGATAGTTCTGCAGAATGCCGCTCATTGGCGAGCCCTTTTTCCCGCAGCCTCGGGACAGCCACGGATTCGTCCGATTTGGAATTATTCTGAGCCTTAGCGCAGTGCACCAATGGGCGCAAGACACGCTCTTTTCAGGCCCTTTGCCGCTGCCAGAACGGTGAAAATCCCGGAATCACCCCGCGCTGGTATGGAGCAGATCGCAGGGCCCAGCAAGGGCAGCCGCCGGTTTTGCAGGGGAGCAGCGCCGAGATTGCGGCGCGCGGGCCGCGGCAGCGTCTTGCCGTCGATCGCCTGAGAAAAATACCGGCTTTTCGGCTGCGGCAGCACAGGCAACCCGGGATAGGACCCACTTCAGGAACCTTCGCCCTGCCCCGCGGTGACATCTTGGCTGGCCTTATCGGCCTTCAACGCCCGAGGGCCCGGGGGTTGTCGCAGCCGCGAGCCAAGACAGGTCCAGGTCAAGCTGGAGCAAGAACACCTATCCACAGGCGCAGGCCATCAGACGAGCCATGCATCGCGGTAGGGACGGAGCCGGCCGGGGCCCCGCCGCGAGCGCGGCAACGGCGACGTGGAGGGCCGTCGCGCGTGCCGCGCTCGGATGAGCTTCGGGCCGAAGGCATAGCCCGGGAGCTCATCAATCTCCTGAGGGAAGAGTGGCGACAGTCCAACCAGAGACAGAAGGACGGTTGAGATCGGGCTGGTCCCGACCGATATCGCCCCTCGCCCCTCCTCACCATTTGTAGGAAACGCTGGCGGTCACGCGCCGGCGATCGCCGTAGAAGCATGACGCGGCCGACGCGCAGCTCGCGACGTAGATCTTATCGGTCAGGTTGATCACGTTCAGTGCCGTGCGCCAGTTCTGCCATTCATAGTGGAGCGCGAGATCGCCGAGCACGACCGCGGGAACCTCGAGCGTATTGGCTGTGTCCGCCCAGGACGCGCCGATGTAGCGCACGCCACCGCCGAAGCCGAACCCTGCGAGCGGACCGTCCCGGAACGTGTAGTCGGCCCAGCCCGAGACCAGAAGTTCGGGCGTGTTGGTCGGCGTCTTGCCGATCAGCGTCGGATCGAGATCCTTGCTCACAAAGAGATTGTAGGAGGTGAAGGAGCCGATGAATTTCAGCTCCTTGGTGGCATTGGCCACCGCTTCGAGCTCGATGCCGCGCGAGGTCACCTCGCCGGTCTGATTTTGCAGAATCGGGACGCTGCCCGGCAATGTAGTCGCGACATTCTGACGGACCAGATCGAAAGCCGAGACCGTGAAATAGCCGTCGAAGCCCACCGGCGCGACCTTCACGCCGATTTCGGCCTGCTTGCCGGTCTCCGGCAGGAACAGCTGGTTCGCCGCGTTGAGCCCGATGATCGGATTGTAGCTCGTCGAATAGGAGACGTAGGGCGCGATGCCGTTGTCGAAATTGTAGATCAGCCCGGCGCGTCCGCTGAACCTGCTGTCGTCGCGGCTGCTGACCAAACCGCCGGTGTCACGGGCTTCCTGTGTCGTCTCGACCCAGTCGTTTCGGCCGCTCAGCACCAGGGTGAAATTGCCGAGCTTCATCTGGTCCTGGAGATAGGTGCCGGCCTGCTTCTGCGTGATGAGGAAGTTACGGAACGGCGCGCTCGGCAGCGAAACCTCGGCTGCCCCATAGGCCGGATTGAAGACGTTGATCGAGGGCACACCGAACCCGAAGGCCTGGTAGTCGTCGATCTGATAGCCTTTCAGGTCGACACCGAACAGCATCGTGTGCCTGACCGGACCGGTGTTGAAGCGATACTCGAGCTGGTTGTCGAGATTGGCCTGATTGGCCGTGTTCTTCGCATACCAATTGTAGCGATTGAGCGTCGCCGTATTGATGTTGGCCCAATCGTTGCCGACGTAGCCGCGATAGCTGATGTCGACATGCGCAAAGCGAGCGTTCTGACGGAACGTCAGGTCGTCGGTGAGGTTGCGCTCGAACCGATAGCCCAGCATCTCCTGCTCGCGCGTGAATTTGTCGACGGTGGGGTCGCCGACGAAGAAGCTGGTGGGTATCTTGCCGAACGGTGCGGAGGTCACCGTGCCCTGATAGGGCAGGAAGTTGATGCCCCGGGTATCCTGCTTCGAGGCCGAGGCCAGCACCGTGAAGGTGGTGTCGGCATCCGGCTTCCACGTAAACGACGGTGCGATGAAGTAATTGTTGTCCGGCGTGAAGTTGACCTGGATACCACCGTTCTGGACCTGACCAACGACGCGATAGAACAGCTTGCCGTTCTCGGGCGCGACCGTGACCGGTCCGCCGAAATCGAAGCCGACATAGGCGTTGCCGAAATTGTTGACGCCGGTCTCGACGTAGCGGATCGGCTCGGCCGGCGGCATCTTGCTGATGACGTTGACGATGCCGCTCGGGCTCGATCCGCCGTACAGCACCGCCGACGGACCGCGCAGCACCTCGACGCGCTCCATGTTGAACGGCTGCAGCTTCCAGCTGGCATAGGAGGTGTAGAACAGCTGCATGCCGTCGAGGAACAGGCCAATATCCTCGGACTTGAAGCCGCGGATCAGCCACCAATCGTTGCGGGTGTCGGTCCCGAAAGTGCCTGCCCGCACGCCGGCGGTGTAGCGCAGCACCTCGTCCAGCTTGTTCGGCTTCTGGTCACGGATCTGCTCGGCGCCGATCACCGACACCGATTGCGGTGTCTCGATGATCGGCGTGTTGGTCTTGGTGCCGGACGAACTGCGCCCGGCGACGTAGCCGTTGACCGGCCCGCGCGGCGTCTCGACGAAGCCGACATTGCGCTGCGGTTGCTGCGGTCTGTTTCGCGTGGCGACCTGTTCCGACGCCCGCGGCGCACGGCGCTGCGAGGTCGTGGCCGCGCGGCGGCGCGCTTCCGGCGCGGTGACGGTCACCGCCGGCAAATTCTGCGCCCCACTCTGCGCGGACGATTGAGCAAGCGATGCCTGCGGCATCAACACCAAAGCGGATGCGGTCGCCAACACGGCCGACCGCAGCATTCCAAGACTGTTCAACGCGCCACCCCAAAGCTGCATGTTCGCTGCGACATGCCGCCTGTCCCCGGACGGCATGCGCTCGGAGGTCACGCTTATGGGAGCGCTCGAAAATTCCCTAATTGAAAGCTTCTTAGAAGGACTCTTAGAACCGGTCCAATTATCCGAAGAATTGCCGTCAATGCATTTTTCGGATTAAGCGATCCAAAGATCCGCTAGCGGAAGCCCGGGCGCACGCCAGGCGCCGGCGGAGCCGGACGCGACCGGCCGGCTTCCGGCTTCCGGCTTCCGGCTTCCGGCTTCCGGCTTCCGGCCGCCAAGGGACGAAACCAGCCCGGCGGCAAGATGAAACCATTTTGCGGAACCCGCGAAACCATCCGGAAACAGATGGTCCTTAAGACAAGGGCCATAGACGGCGGCAAAGCCCGTCGGGAGGCTCACATGAACCACTCAATTCACTCTGCTGATCGTGCGACCCACCTGAAGATCGTGGTGGTGGCGCTGGTTGCCGGCATCATGGTGGCCGGCTTCGGGATCGCGGCCCGCACCAATGCCGATTACAGCCAGACTGCCCAGTCCAGCCAGGTGATCAAGGCTGGCAAGCCCGTGGTGGTGACCAGCGCCGGGACCTCTGCGATCCGCTAAACAACCGAAAAAGGGTCCGATTTGGTACCAAATGGCCGCCCTCGGGCGGCCTTTCCGTTGGTTCCGGCGGGCATCCGTACTGGAGATCACCTACCAGGTATAGCGAAGGCCGGCCTGAGTACCGGCGATCGAGGTTCCCAGTCCGCCAACGCCAGGCAGAAGCGGGTTCGGCACGGTGATGCTGCTGCCATGAACTTCGAGGTAGGACGACAGCTGCGGCGTCCAGAGCACGTTGACCTTGGCGGAACCGCGAAGGCCATTGGTACCGATCACACCGGCCGCTACGGGGACCCCACCTCCGACGGCGCCGGCGCCGCTCGCATCCACGATCCTGTAGTACTGACCCGAGATCGATGGCTGGATCTTAAAGCCCAGCAAGTCCGCCTCGAATCCGACGCGCATGCCACCGTGGAATTCGGTTGAATCGCCCGCCTTGGTGCCGAAATTGGCGGTATAGCTCTCCGAATAGGTCAACCCGACGGTGGGCTCGATCCACACCGTGTACGGGAAGTCGAACCGATATTGGCCGTTCCAGGTATAGGCCATGCTGCTGCCGTCCGCGGGCGCTGCAAGGGCCACGCTGGACGTGTTGCGCGTCCAGCTCGCGAGCGCGGTGAAGTCGGTCGAAAAACCACCGTTGAGATAAGAGAGGGTGCCGGAGGTCGATGGAATTGAGCCATCGGTCGTCACTCCGCCCGTCGTGAAAGTGTGCGCCCACGAATGAGAGCCGGTCGCAATGAAGGTCAGCGCGTCGGTTGCGGTGAAGATGCCGATCCTGGTCACATCGACCGCGCCGGTCATCGTCGCGACGCTGACTTCGACCCCGGACGCCTGCGCCCTGTCGCCGCTGCCGACCAGGTTCGCGCCGTAAAGCCACGCTGCGGGGGGCGGCGCCGCAAGGACCGGAGCCTTGACGTAAGGATCCTTGGCGTAGGCCAGCGCGCCGAACGGATTGCTGACCCCTCTGGACGCGAAGGGGTCGCGGCGGTCGAAATCCGACTCCTCTCCGCTGAAGCGCAGCATTCCCGGAGGCGCAACGACCCTGCGCTTCTGGATCTGATCGCGAACGGTCTGGATGATGTTCTGGACGGTGTTGTTGATGACTTGCTGCGGAACATTGACCTCCTGTGCCGAGGCCGACCGCGTCGCAAACAGACTAAGCAAAAAAAGTGCGGCAACGGCAAAGCCGCGGCGGAGAATTCCTGCCCTCATGGTATTCGATCAGCCCCCTGCTGGTTCAGCCCGAGCCTTGGCGAGAGAAAACTCCCGCAAGCTTCTGGTGCAGAGTTTTATGGGCAGACCACCCGCCGCGTCTTCACCCGATTGGTTGAATTGTGGGGGCGGATGCATCAAGCGCGCCCACCTGATACTCATTTGCAACACTTTCCCGGGCCACGGGGGTGTGTGGAGATCTCCGTTTATTCCGCTCCCGCACGGTTTCGCTTCTTCGTGGCGCGAGCCTGCGTTGCCGCCTGGCTCTGTTCCGGAAGTTTCGTGGCCTTGCCTGCTTCCCGTGACCGGATGTGTCGCCGCACGTCCTCACGAACGTTCTGGATGATCGTGTCGCGCGACGACTCGGCCGGATCATTGCAGCGGGCCACGCCGCACAAAGCGACGAGCAGCGGAAGGGCGAGCATCGGCGCACGGGCGAAATTGACGGTCCTGATCATCGGGTTCTCCGAACATGTCGCCGGCTTGGGCCGCCCTGCTCGCCCTCAACACAGCGCAGCACGGTTGGTTTCACCGCTCGCGACGGGCAGCTTCTTGGTCGAGGCGTCGCCGGACCCGGTTCACGAAGCGCTGAACACCGGGGCCTTCGGTGTCGTCATCCCGCATCCCTTGATGTAGAATCCACCAACAAGCCGGCCAAGTCCGATTGTTCGATTTTTCATTTTCTGAGTTTCCACTGATGCCTGGTCATTTCGGGATCTTCGTTCTCGCAAGCGCGCGTCCCGTCTTCAAGTTGCAGGATCTGGCGCGCCGGTTCGCCGTTCTCGGCTGCGTCGCGCTGTCGATCCTGGTTTCGACGAAACTGCCGGCCGCCGCTGGCGACAGGATCGCGCTCGTCGTCGGCAACAGCGACTACCGCAAGGTCCCCAAACTCATCAACCCCGCCAACGACGCCGCGGACATGGCGGCCTCTCTTGGCCGGCTCGGCTACTCCGTCAGGCACCTCGCCGACCTCGACTACAACCGTTTCCGTCAGGCCCTCATCGAATTCGGCAACGCGGCGAAGACGGCCGACAAGGCGGTGATCTTCTTCGCCGGCCACGGCGTCGAGTTGGACGGCAAGAACTGGCTGATCCCGGTCGATGCCGAGATCAAGTCCGAGATCGACGTCTATGCCGAGGCGATCAATCTCGAGACCCTGATCGACATCTCGGTGATGCCGAAGACGATCGGCCTCGTGGTTCTCGACGCCTGCCGCAATGATCCGTTCGAAACGACCAAGGTTGCCGCTGCGGGGCGCGCGCTGTCGCCGCGGCGGCCCAAGGCGGCATCCGGCCCGTCCGGTGCCCCGACGCCGCTCGCGGCCGGCGCGCGCGGCCTCGCCCCTGTCGAGGTCAGCGACAACGTGCTCGTTGCCTTCGCGGCCGCTGCCGGAACGACGGCGGCCGACGGCGCCGGGCGCAACAGCCCCTACTCCGGCTCGCTGCTGCGTCATGTCGAAACGCCGCAGCTCGAGATCAACTATCTCTTCCGGATCGTGCACGACGAGGTCTGGAAAGAGACCGGGACGCAGGAGCCGGCGATCTATGGGACGCTCCCGAAGGACGACATCTTTCTCTACGGCGAAGCCGCCGTGGCACACGGCGATGGCGGAGCCGACGCCGAGCAGCTCGCCTGGGAATTCGTCCGCTCGACCAACGAGATCGCGACCTTGCGTCGTTTCGTCCAGCAATTCCCGGCGAGCCCCCATGCCGCCGCAATCGATCAGCGCATTGCGCAGTTGCAGACCGCCGAAGCCAACGCCTGGACCATCGTCGAGCGACAGAAGTCGCCCGCGGCCTACCGTGCCTATCTGGATCTCTATCCGTTCGGCGAGCATGTCGAAAGCGCGCGGGTGACGTTGGCCGCGCTCGAGAAGTCGGCGAAGCCTGGCCAGGCCGGCGGCCAGATCGACATGCCCGCGCCGCCGCCGGCGAGCTATCAGCTCGCATCGGCCGCAACGATCGCCGGCAATTCGGAGGCGATCGAGAAGGCATGGGACGTCTTGAAGGAGTCGCGCGACAAGAGCGTGGTCGGCCGGTTTGCCGAGCGCTACCCGAGCTCGCGCCACAACCGGCTGCCGCCGGGCAGCGACCTCGCATTGCGCCCCGTCAGTTCCACCGAACTGATGCTGCGATCAGCTCAGGACGGCGACGTGAACGCCTGCTTCGACGGCGATGCCGCGGCTTGCGTCAGATCCATCAAGACATACCCCGATTACGTCCAGCTGCAATTCCAGCTGTGCCGGTCCAAGGGCAGTCCCAGGGGATGCATGGCCAACGCGGTGGCCGAAGCGCGCAGGCGCGGGCTCCTGGTTTCCGCCTATACAAGGTCGGAACAGGAAAAGGTTCGCAATCGCGAATATCGGCGCGTCGTTGCCCGCGTGAATCAGAATGTCGGCAACGTGGTCAGCGGCGTCGTCAGCAATGTGGTCGGCAACGTGGTCAGCAATGCTGTTTCGACGGCGGTCAGCAACGCCGCATCCAGCGCCGCCAGCCGCGCGGCATCGCAGGCCGCATCAAATGCAGCCAGCCGCGCTGCGTCGTCTGCCGCGTCGAACGCCGCCGGCCGCTCGGCGTCGAGTGCCGCATCGAGCGCGGCCGGCAGAGCCGCGTCTGCGGCCGCCTCGAATGCGGCGAGCCGCGTCACCATTCCGTCCGACGTCCGGCTCAAGCAGGACATCACAGCTCTCGGCCGGACGGCCGGCGGTCTCAACCTCTATCGCTACAGATACAAGGGCGATGCGACGTTCTATGTCGGCGTGATGGCGCAGGAGGTCGCACGGCTGGCTCCCGCAGCGGTGTCATCGGGAGTGGACGGGTTCCTGCGCGTTGACTATGGTCTGCTCGGCCTCGATTTCCTGACCTATCGCGACTGGATCGGGCGGCAACCCCATTCCGACATCGACTGAGGGACGCGACTTGATCGTGCGCTGGCTGGCCCTGTTCATCGCCATCGGGCTCCTCTTCGACGCCGAAGCAGATGCCTCCAGCAGCCGCATCGCCCTGGTCGTTGGAAACGCGAGCTACGCGCATGCGCCGCGGCTCGGCACTCCCGTCAACGACGCCGAGGACATTGCCGCAGCTCTCGTCGGCCTCGGCTTCGAGGTCGATCTGCGCAAGGACGCGACCATCGGCGATCTGCACGCGGGACTTGGCGCCTTCACCGAAAAGTCCGCTAGCGCGGACATCGCGATCTTCTATTTTGCCGGATACAGCGCAGCCGCGGGTATCGGCGGTTACCTGATCCCTGTCGATGCGCATCTGGCGACGCCTCAGTCCGCGATCGCGGAGACCGTTCCCTTGGCTGCGGTGACGGCCGCCGCGGCGCGGGCCCGCCGGCTGGGCCTGGTGATCCTGGATGCCCTGCGGGAGAACCCGTTTCCTGCCACGCCGGATGGCCGCCGCAACGGCGCTTCCGTTGCCTCGGCCGCACAAGCACCGATCCGCAACACGCTGATGTTCTTTCCGGCGGAGCCGGGTCGTACGGCGGAAGAAGGCGAAGGCCGCAACAGTCCTCTTGCTGCTGCGCTGCTCAAGTACCTGCCGCAAGCCGACCTCGAGATCAACTTCATGTTTCGCAACGTTCGCGACGACGTCCGGCTGGCAACGCGGCGCAAGCAGACGCCGTACATGTATGGCCAGCTCTCCAAGGAGAGGATCTATCTCAATCCCGTGAAGCAGGTCGCGCACGGTGATCCCGCCGTCATGCAGCGCTGCGACAATTCCGTTGCTGGCCTCGCGGAAGCGAGGGCGATCGGCGCCGACCAGGACGAGGCGCGAGAGAACCCGATCGCGGTCGCAGCGGTTGCGGCGTGCTCGGATGCGGTCAAGCTGTCTCCGGGAGCGGACCGGCTGCACTATCAGCTCGGGCGCTCACTGCACGCCGCGCGCGACTACGCCGGGGCGATGGCGAGCTACAAGGCGGCATCCGAACTCGGAAACGCGCGGGCGCTCTACGAGCTCGGATTGATGTACGAGAGCGGCAACGGCGTCGAGAAAGATCCCGCCCGCGCCCGCTTCTACTACGAGATGGCCGCCGAGAAGAAGATTGCGCCGGCGCTCGTCAGCCTCGGCCTGCAACAGGAGCGCGGAATCGGCACGGCGAGCGATCCTGCACGAGCCTATGCCTTGTACCAGCGGGCCGCCGAGCTCGGCGATGCGACCGCCCTCAACCGGATGGGCGAGCTTGCCGAGAAAGGACTGGGGACCAGGCAGAACCTGAAATCGGCTCGGGCCTTCTACCAGAAGAGCGCCGCGATGGGCGACCTCGAAGCCATGGTCAATCTCGCCCGATGCTACGCCAATGGGATCGGCGGCCCGCCCGACCTAGGCCAGGCCAGACGGCTTCTGGCCAAGGCGGCGCAGGCCGGCAGCGCGGACGCCCGGCGCATCCTGGCTCATGTCGAGCCCAAAGCGCGATAGGCGACACCCGGCGGGATGGCGGCCAGAGCAGCGAAACAGCCCCAGAGGCGGCTGGAGCTCTCAAAGAAACAACTGCTTGATTTGTTTGCCAAAAATGGCGCGAGAGACGGGGCTCGAACCCGCGACCTCCGGCGTGACAGGCCGGCGCTCTAACCAACTGAGCTACTCCCGCGTGACGCGTATGTGTCCGCGCGGAACGAGGGGGGAATTAAAGGCGGGCCCGGGTGAAGTCAAGGACGTTGGCACCCAAAGCCGGAATACTCCCGTCTCGTCACGATCGCGTAGCGCGGCCGCCCCCTCCACGCGCGCGACGTAGTCAATTCGGGCCCGAATCGTCTACGGCTTCCGTGACTTGTGCGGTTCCCGGGCTCGCGCCTCATGGCCGCCAGGAATCGAGGAGGCCAGACATGTCCAAGAAGGATTTGGCTAAGAAGGATGCGGCCAAGAAGGCGGCCACTCCTGCCACGATCACGCTCAAGCACCTCGCCGCCGATATCGCCGAGAGCCAGGACCTCTCGAAAAAGCACGCCGAGGCGGTCCTGACCGACATGGTCGACCTGATCGCCAAGCACCTGCGGAAGGGCGACCGTGTCCGCATTGTCGGCCTCGGCATCCTCCAGGTCCGCAAGCGCGCCGCCCGCACCGGCCGCAATCCCTCAACCGGCGAGGCAATCCACATCAAGGCCAGCAAGAAGGTCACCTTCCGTCCGGTCAAGGAACTGAAAGAGGCGATCTGAGGCAAGGTTTCGTTAGGCCTGATCTCATCCCGATCCAGCCGCGACGCGGCCCGCTTTCTGATATACCGCCTGTCATCCCCTGACCCCGGCGGTTTGACCAGAAATGTCCTCCCTCACCTTTTCGCACACCGTGACCGAACGCTTCCTGCGCTACGTCACCATCGACACCCAGTCCGATCCAGACTCCCCCCGCTCGCCCTCGACCGAGAAGCAGAAGGATCTCGGCCGCATGCTCGCTGCCGAGCTGAAGGCCATGGGCATCGCGGACGCGCATCTCGACGAGTACGGCTATGTCTACGGCACCATCCCGGCCAACACCGACAAGAAGGTGCCGGTGATCTGCTTCTGCTCGCATATGGACACCTCGCCCGACGTGACCGGCAAGGACGTCAAGCCGCAGATCTGGAAGAATTATCGCGGCGGCGACATCACCCTGCCCGGCGACCCCAGCCAGGTGATCCGCTTCAATGAGCATCCGGCGCTGAAGAACCAGATCGGCAACGACATCATCACCACCGACGGCACGACGCTATTGGGCGCCGACAACAAGGCCGGCGTCGCCGAGATCATGGATGCCGCGCATTTCTTCATCAACAATCCCGAGGTGAAGCACGGCGCGATCAAGATCCTGTTCACGCCGGACGAAGAGATCGGCCGCGGGGTCGACAACGTCGACCTGAAAAAGCTCGGCGCCGATTTCGGCTACACCATGGACGGCGAAAGCGCGGGCTGCGTCGAGGACGAGACCTTCTCGGCCGACGGCGCCACCATCACGATCAACGGCGTCAGCGCTCATCCCGGCTACGCCAAGGGCAAGATGGAGCACGCCATCAAGATCGCGGCCGCTATCGTCGAGCGGCTGCCGAAGGAAGGCTGCTCGCCGGAGACGACCTCGGGCAAGCAGGGCTTTCTGCATCCGATCGGCATCGAGGGCGCGCTGGAGCAGGCGACACTGTCCTTCATCGTCCGCGACTTCACCGAGGAAGGGCTGAAGGAGAAGGAGGACCTGCTCGAGACCATCGTCAAGGACGTGATGAAGGACTATCCGCGCTCGACCTACAAATTCGAGGTGAAGGAGCAGTACCGCAACATGAAGCAGGTGATCGACCGTCACCCGCACGTGCTCGAATACGCCATCGAGGCGATCCGCCGCGCCGGACTGCGCCCGATGCGCACCGCGATCCGCGGCGGCACCGACGGCTCGCGCTTGTCCTTCATGGGCCTGCCCTGCCCCAACATCTTTGCCGGCGAGCACGCCTTTCACTCCCGGCTCGAATGGGTCAGCCGGCAGGACATGGAAAAGGCGGTGCAGACCATCGTCCATCTCGCGATGATCTGGGAGGAGAAGGCCTGAGGCTTCTCGACGGCGTCCGTCATGGCCGGGCTGGCGCCCGGCCATTGGTTTTCGAGCTTACGGCACCGGCATCGCGCGTGGATTGCGATGGAAGCGATTTGAGCTCGACATCCAGTTCGGCAACGGCTCTCCATCGCGATGCCGTCCGCCGGCGACGGCCGCCGCCCAGGCCACCGCAGCGCCGATCAGGGTCGCGGCGGCGACCGAGAATGCGACGATGATCGAGTTGCGCCGCGCGCGGTTGATCGCCGTCCTGGAGTCCGCGATCAGCGCATCGACGCGCCGCTCGGCGTCGGGGGCCTGCAGCCCCGTCAGACCAGCAACCTGTTGTATCAAGTAGGTCCGGTCATCGGTGCTGACCCCGCTGTGGCTGGACGACGTCATCAGAATGCGGCCAGCTTCAGCACGCGCCTCCCGCAGATCGATGTTCGGCGCGCGGCGGGGGGCGCGGAACAGCTTGTCGAGCTCATAGCTGAGCAGAGGCTCGGCCGCGGACACATTGCTGGCCGAGCTTCGCATCGGCGAACGGTCGAGCGCGGCAGCGCCGAGAAGCGCCAGCAGAGCCGCGCCGGCCAGCACAGCCAGGGCCCAGGCGGTTAGCCCGTGCAGGCCGTCCCGCCGCTCGCCATCATCCTCGATCGTTGCCAGCGCAGGCGCCGGCCGGGTCGTCCGGCCCGCGATGTAGCCGCCGAAGCCGAAGCTGATGATCGCCTGGATGATCAAATAGAGCCCGGAGAGCAGCGCCAGCGCGGCCGATGCGTCGCGCCAGGTCGGCGAGGCCGAACTGACCCCCAAGCCGACCGCGACACCAAATCCGACCAGGATGAACGACATTGCGCCGGCGGCGAGAGCGCCCGCGAACACCGAGCTCCACTGGATGGTTCGGGGAGCCTCGCCCTCCAGGCCGCCTTCGATGATTTCTTCCCGCATGAGCGTTTCGACCGTCATCGCGGCGCTCTCAGCGCAGGCCGAAGAACGACAGGATCGCCATGATGACGACGATCAAGCCGATCAGATAAATCAGTCCGTCCATTGTCCGTCCTCCTCAGTTTCTTCTGACCGCTAATCGCGGCGTATGAGGAACGTTCCAAATTGGACAGATCAGCGGAACGAATGGGCGAGATGCGGGTTGGGGGATGGAGTCCCGAGGATGAAGATTGTGAGCACAAGGCCTCAGTCGGCGAGTCCGGCTGGGGCCTTTCCGTGTCTGCGACCGCCGCCTCCTGTCCTATGTTAACGACGCCGGCCTTGGGATCATCAAAGATGCGATCGGGGCGGAGCCTGTAGATCGGGAGAGGCGCGTGGACCGCAGAACGGCGTGCCTGCATCAGGCGGACGCATTCCGGGAGAAGGCCCTTGCCGATCCCGAGCACCACGACCAATGGATTGACGAGGCCATCAAGTGGCTGGAACGAGCAATGGAAGCCGGTTGTCGCGCCGAGATTGCCGTGGAGGCCGACAAGGGTAGCCACGCTCTGGAGGCGAACCGCACGCCTCTCATCGAAACCGTGGCCTCGCACCGCCGCATCATCGCCCGCCAGTAAGAGGCGATCCCGACGGAGCGCCGCTGCGGCAATTGTTCCAGGGACGTAACAATGTTGCGGGTCGACACTGTTCCGGCCGCCATGCTAGGCCGGGCACCGACCGTAACGAGAGTGACGTCGTGCTCGCCAACCGCCAGCCCTCAGGAACCTGCCGCCCGCGCCATTGGCGCGGAGTGTTGTCCGTGCTGATCGCGGTGATCTATCTGCTCGCGGGCGCGCTGCACGGCTCGCACGATATCGACGTCACCACGCCCGGCGGCGGCTCGGAGATCGCCGCGGTCCTGGACGGCCCCTCGGACCATGGCGACGACAGGGCCATCGCCGGACATCATTGCCATGGCTGCTTCTCGCTGACGGTCACCCAGCCGGTGCCATCGGCGGCATTGGTCGCGCCTGTGCCGGCAACACGCCCGCAACATGCCTCCCGGCTCGCCGGCATTATCCCCGATACCGATTCTCCGCCTCCCAAACACATTGCCTGAACGGATTGGTCGGGCGTTCCGCGCCCATTGAGTTCATCCTTCACAGGTCGGTTTCATGTTTCGCAAGGGAATGGCCGCGCGCCTCGTGTGCGCGGCAGCGTGCCTGATTGCAGGCGCGGCGCTCACACCGTCGCAGGCCCAGACTTTGACGATGCGCAGTGCGCTGTCGCGCGCGCTGGCCGCGAGCCCGCGGCTGACGGCGGCGGAGCGTGACGTCGGCATCGCCACCGGCCAGCGCATCCAGGCCGGCGCGCTGCTCAATCCGGAGCTGTCCTACGAGCAGGACGATTCACTCGGCTCCGGTAAATATCGCGGGACGCGTTCGGCCGAGACCACGCTGCAGATCAGCCAGGCCTTCGAGCTGTTCGGCAAGCGCGACGCGCGGATCGCGGCCGGAGCGGCCGGTGTCGAAGTCGCGGCGATCCAGCGCAAGGCCGTCAGGCTCGAGGTGCTGTCGGAGACCGCGATCGCTTTCCTCAGCGTGCTCGGCGCGCAGCGCCGCATCCAGATCCTCGACGAGCAGATTGCCGCGATCGACCGGCTGACCCCGCTGCTGCGCCGCCGCGTCGAGGCCGGGGCCTCCTCACCAGCCGAGACCGGCCGCGCCGAGGTCGCCTCCGCCCTGGTGAAGGCCGACCGCGAACGCTTCAAGGCGACGCTGGCCAGCGCCAGGCGCGAGCTTGCAGTGCTGATGGGCGATGCGTCCGCGAAATTCGGCGAGGTTTCCGGCCGGCTCGACACCATGGGCAAGCCGCCGGCGTTCCAATCCGTCGTCGCCGCCATCGACGCCAATCCGCAGCTGGTGCGCTGGACCGCGGTCTTTGCCCAGCGCAACGCCGAGCTCCTGCTGGCGCGGCTCAAGCCCTATCCGGACGTGCGGATCGCGGCCGGCTGGCGTCATTTCAACGAAACCAATGACGATGCCGTGCGCTTCACGCTTTCGGTGCCCATTCCCGTGTTCGACCGCAACCAGGGCAACATCCTCTCGGCGCAGGAGAGCCTTGCCAAGACCAAGGCCGAGCGCGAGGCCAACCGCAACACGCTGATCGTGATTGCCGGACGCGCCTACGACTCGCTGCAGGGCTCGCTGCGCGAGCTCGCGGTGCTGCGCGAGATCGCCATTCCCAAGGCGGTTGAGGCCTCCGAGGCGATCTCGCAAGGCTACGGCCAGGGCCGCTTCACCCTGCTCGAGGTGCTCGACGCCCAGGCCAGCGTCACCCAGGCGCGGCTGCGCGAGCAGGAGGCGCTGCAGAACTTCCATGCAGGGGTGGCGACCATCGAAGGCCTCGTCGGCAATCCCTTTACGCTGGCGCGGGAGAGCGCACGATGAAGATGTCCTCCACCGTTCTCGTCGCACTCGTTGCCGCCGCGCTCGGCGCTTACGGTTACTCCCTGCTCGCGCCGGCCAAGGTCGCACACACTGAGCAGGCCGAGCATTCCGAACACAAGAAGCCGAACGACCATGTCGAGCAGGACGAGCACGGCGCCGACCGCATCCGCATCTCCGACGTCAAGCTGGCGGCGGCCGGCGTGACGCTGGCGGAAGCCGCGAGCGCGACGCTGACCGACACGCTCGCCTTCAACGGCATCCTGCGCGCGAACCAGGAAGCCGTGGTGCAGGTGACGCCGCGCTTTCCGGGCCTCGCCAAATCGATCCTGAAGCGCATCGGCGACAAGGTCGCCAAGGACGACCTGCTGGCCGCGATCGAGAGCAACCAGAGCCTCACCGTCTACGAGCTGAAGGCGCCGATGGCCGGAACCGTCATCGAGCGGCAGATCTCGCTCGGCGAATACGCCTCCGAGCAGAAGCCCGCTTTCGTCGTCGCCGACCTCTCCACCATCTGGGTCGACCTGTCGATCTACCGGCAGGACCTCCGGCGCGTCCGCCTCAACGACGAGGTGCTGATCGATCCCGACGACGGCCGCGGCGAGATCAAGGGCACGATCTCCTACATGGCCCCGATCGGCTCGAGCGAGACCCAGACCGCATTGGCCCGCGTGGTGCTGCAAAACCCGGACGGACGCCTGCGTCCCGGCCTGTTCGTCACGGCGCGGCTGATCCTCGCCGCACGCAACGTCGCGGTCGCGGTGCGCCGGAGTGCGATCCAGACGCTGGAAGGCCGGACCATCGTGTTCGTCCGCGAGGACGGCGACAAGATCGAGGCCCGCCCGGTCGAGCTTGGCGATTCCGATCCGAGGTTCGTCGAGATCAAGGCCGGGCTCGCGGCCGGCGAGCACTACGTCGCGGAGAACAGCTTCGTCGTGAAAGCGGAGATGGGCAAGGGCGAGGCCGAGCATGATTGAGCGCCTCATCGCAGCCTCGCTTGCCCAGCGCTGGCTGGTCCTCCTGCTCGCGCTCGGCGCCGTCGCCTTCGGGGCCTGGAACTTCCAGCGCCTGCCGATCGACGCCGTCCCCGACGTCACCAACGTTCAGGTCCAGATCAACACCCGCGCGCCCGGCTATTCGCCGCTCGAGACCGAGCAACGCATCACCTTCCCGGTCGAGACCGCGATGGGAGGGCTGCCGAAACTCGACTACACCCGCTCGCTGTCGCGCTACGGCCTCAGCCAGGTGACGGTCGTCTTCAAGGACGGCACCGACATCTTCTTCGCCCGCCAGCTCGTCGGCGAACGGATCCAGCAGGTGAAGGACCAGCTGCCTGTTGGCGTCGAGGTCGCGATGGGCCCGGTCTCGACCGGGCTCGGCGAAATCTTCATGTACACGGTCGAAGCCAAAAGGGACGACAAGACGGGCGCGAAGACGCAAGGCGGCCACGATTATTCGCTCACCGATTTGCGCACCGTTCAGGACTGGATCATCAAGCCGCAGCTCCGCAACGTGCCCGGCGTGATCGAGATCAACACCATCGGCGGCTTCGAACGGCAATTCCACGTGCTGCCTGATCCCGGCAAGCTGATGGCCTACCGGCTCGGCTTCCGCGACGTGATGACGGCGCTGGCCGCCAACAACGCCAATGTCGGCGCCGGCTATATCGAGCGCAACGGCGAGCAATATCTGGTGCGCTCGCCGGGGCAGGTCGGCAATATCGCCGAGATCCAGAACGTCGTGATCGGCTCGCGCGGCGGCAATCCCGTCAGGATCAGGGACGTCGCGACCGTCACCGAGGGCCGCGATCTGCGCACCGGCGCTGCGACACGCGACGGCGAGGAAACCGTGCTCGGCACCGCCATGCTGCTGATCGGCGAGAACAGCCGCACGGTGGCGCGCCGCGTCGCAGCCCGGCTCGAGGACATCGCCAAGTCGCTGCCCGAAGGCGTCGTGACGCGCACCGTCTACGATCGCACCGACCTCGTCGAAGCCACCATCCGCACCGTCAGGAACAATTTGCTGGAGGGCGCGGCGCTGGTGGTGGCGGTGCTGTTCCTGATCCTCGGCAACATCCGCGCGGCGCTCGTGGTGGCCTGCGTCATCCCGCTGTCGATGGCGATGACGATCACCGGCATGGTCGAGACCAAGGTCAGCGCCAATCTGATGAGCCTGGGCGCGATCGATTTCGGCATCATCGTCGACGGCGCCGTGATCATTGTCGAGAATTGCCTGCGCATGCTGGCTGCGGCTCAACGCGAGAAAGGCGGCCTGCTCACGACCACGGAGCGGCTGCGCGCGATCCTGCGCGGGTCGGGCGAAGTCATCAAGCCGAGCCTGTTCGGAACGCTGATCATCGCGGTGGTCTATCTGCCCGTGCTGACGCTGACCGGCGTCGAGGGCAAGATGTTTACGCCAATGGCGCTGACCGTGCTGATGGCGCTGGGCGCCGCCGTGCTGTTCTCCGTCACTTTCGTGCCGGCGGCGGTGGCGATCTTCGTCACCGGCAAGGTGTCCGAGCACGAAAACCTGTTCATGCGGATGGCCAAGCGCGGCTATCTCCCCCTGCTCCGCTGGGCCATCGACAACCGCGCGGCCGTCGCCATCACGGCCGCGATCATCGTCATCGCCAGCGGGATCGCCGCCTCGCGCATGGGCGGCGAGTTCATTCCGAGCCTGGACGAAGGCGACGTCGCGCTGGCCTCGATCCGGATTCCCGGCACCAGCCTGACGCAATCGCTGGATCTGCAGAAGGCGCTGGAAAAGCGCGTCACGCAGATTCCGGAGGTGAAGGAGTTCTTCACCCGCATCGGCACCGCCGAGATCGCGACCGATCCGATGTCGCCGGCGCAGACCGACGGCTACATCATGCTCAAGCCGCGCAGCGAATGGCCCGACCCGGACAAGCCGAAATCGGAGGTGGTCGAGGCCATCGACCATGCCGCGGACGACATACCGGGCAGCGCCTATGAACTCTCCCAGCCGATCGAGTTCCGGGTCAACGAGCTGACCTCCGGCGTGCGCAGCGATGTCGGCGTCAAGATTTTCGGCGACGACCTCGACATCCTGCAAGGTGCCGCAAAGCAGGTCGAGGCCGCGATCCGCGGCATCCGAGGCGCAAGCGACGTCAAGATCGAGCAGGTCGCAGGCCTGCCGATCCTCACCGTCCGCCTCGACCGCCAGGCGCTCGCCCGCTACGGCCTCAGCGTCGCCGAGGTGCAGGGCATCGTCGAGATCGCCGTCGGCGGCAAGTCCGCGGGCAAGCTGTTCGAGGGCGACCGCCGTTTCGACATCGTGGTTCGCCTGCCCGAGCATTTGCGCGGCAATCTCGAGGCGATCCGGGCGATCCCAATTCCGCTGCCGCCCGGCGAGGACGCCGGCTCCGGCCCGGCCATTCGAACGACATTGGCCGCCTCTCCGCTCGCCCAGATGCGCTACGTGCCGCTGTCGTCGGTCGCCACCGTCGATGCGACGCCCGGGCCCAACCAGATCAGCCGCGAGAACGGCAAGAGACGAATCGTCGTCACCGCCAATGTCCGCGCGCGCGACCTCGGTTCCTTCGTGGCCGAGGCCGAGGCGGCGGTGGCCGAGAAGGTCAAGCTGCCGCCAGGTTACTTCATCGGCTGGGGCGGCCAGTTCGAGCAGCTGGTCTCGGCGACCAAGCGGCTGACCATCGTGGTGCCGGTGGCGCTGCTGATGGTGTTCCTGCTGCTGTTCATGAGCATGGGATCGGCGGCCGACGCCGCGCTGGTGTTCTCCGGCGTGCCGCTGGCGCTGACCGGCGGCGTTGCGGCGCTGTTGCTGCGCGACATTCCCTTGTCCATCAGCGCCGGCGTCGGCTTCATCGCGCTGTCGGGCGTTGCCGTGCTCAACGGACTCGTCATCATCGCCTTCATCGAGCGGCTGCGCAGCGAGGGACGATCCGTTATCGAGGCTGTTCGCGAAGGCGCGCTGACGCGGCTGCGACCGGTCCTGATGACGGCCCTCGTCGCCTCGCTCGGCTTCGTGCCCATGGCGCTCGCCACCGGCGCCGGCGCCGAGGTGCAGCGGCCGCTCGCGACCGTGGTGATCGGCGGCATCATCTCCTCGACCATCCTGACGCTGCTGGTGCTGCCGGCGCTCTACGTGCTGTTCCGCCGTGACGGGACGCGCGAAACGCCTACAATGATCCCTGATTTGGCGGCGTCCGGGGAGCGCTAGAATTGGACCACGACCACCACGGTCACCACCACCATGACCATGCCGGCCATTCGCATGATCATGGCCATGGTCACGGGCACGGGCATGTCCATGCCCCCGCCAATTTCGGCAAGGCGTTCGCGCTCGGCATTTCGCTCAACATCGCGCTGGTCGTGGCCGAGGCGATCTACGGCTACATCGGCAACTCCACCGCCCTGCTCGCCGACGCCGGCCATAACCTGTCCGACGTGCTCGGCCTCGTCATCGCCTGGGGCGCCTCGATCGCCGCGCGCCGCGCGCCGCGCGGCCGCTTCACCTACGGTTTTCGTGCCTCCACCATCCTGGCGGCGCTGGCCAACGCGGTGTTTCTGCTGGTCGCGACCGGTGCGATCGGCTGGGAGGCGATCCTGCGCCTGCGCGAGCCGGAGCCGGTCGCGGGCGTCACCGTGATGGTGGTCGCCGGCATCGGCATCGTCATCAACGGCTTCACCGCGATGCTGTTTGCGCGCGGACGCGAGGACGACATCAACATTGAGGGCGCGTACCTGCACATGGCCGCGGATGCCGCGGTCTCGCTCGGCGTCGTGATCTCGGCGGCGCTGATCATCTGGACCGGCTGGCTCTGGCTCGATCCCGTCACCAGCCTCGTCATCTGCGCCACGATCCTGTGGAGCACCACCAGCCTCTTGCGCGGCTCCATCGACATGTCGATGGCCGCAGCGCCCAAGGGCACCGACCTCGCTGCGATCAGGGCGTTCCTGCTGGCCCGCCCGGGCGTCTCGGCGATCCACGATCTCCATGTCTGGCCGATCTCGACCACCGAGACGGCGCTGACCTGCCACCTCGTCATGCCCGCCGGCACGGGCGATGCGTTCCTAATGGAGACGGCGCAGCTCTTGAAGACGTCGTTCCGCATCGGCCACACCACGCTTCAGGTCGAGACCCTTCCCGACAACGGCTGTGCGCTGGCGCCGGATGATGTGGTTTGAGCCATTGCGCTGGCCGCGCCAATGATCCCGCGTGCGAAGGGACGACACCGATGGCGCGGCAAGGACGTCGGCTATGTCACCGCATCGGGGCGCTGTCCGCCGGCGACGACACCGCTGGTCCTCGAGCGCTGCGCGAGCCATCGCGCCGCCCAGCGATTGATCGGGCGCTCGAAGCACATCCAGGACGCCGACGCGATGGCGAGGAGAAGCGCGAGCAGAATCCAGCGCCACATCTCGCCGGTGCCAGGGTCGAGCTGCTTTCGCAGCGCAAGCCAAGGCAGGATCAAGAACAATGGCCAGTGCCAGATGTAGAGGCCATAAGAGATGTCGCCAAGCTTGACGCCGAGGCGCGGCGCAGCCGGCAAGAGCGCAAGCCCGGCAACGGCGAGCCAGCACGCGACCGGTGTCATCCATGACGACAAGGGCAGCCCGAATGCGTAAACCCAAATCGCGAGCGTCAGCAATGCCAGACTGGAGCGCCAGCTAGGCTGAAGTCGCGAAACCGTCATGTAGGCGAACACCCCTGCGGCAAAGTCGGCGTAGTGATCGTCACCGAAACGCGAGATCTGCGGAGGCTGTGGCGCTATTTCGGTTCCGATGGCAGCAGCGGCAATGCACCAGAGCAACAACAGCCTGACGCCGCCGATAGGGATGAGGATGGCGGAGACGATGTAGAAAATGACTTCGTATTCGAGCGTCCAGCCCACCGCATTCATCGGTGTCTGTTGCGGGATGATCAGGAGCGACTTCAACACCCGGCCGATCTCGATCTCATGCGGCGGGCCACCAATGCTGCGGCTGAAGAGCACGATCATGACGAGCGTGGCCAGGGCATTGAGGGGATAGATCCGGAAGAATCGCTTGGCGAGGAAGCTGGTGGGCGTATAACCCGGCGCCTTCGAGACGTAGCAAACGATGAAACCGGAAATCGCAAAGAAGAGATCGACGCCGGCCGCACCGCGATCGGCCAAGAATCGCCATGTATAGAGCCCGGCTGGATCAAAGTATTTCAGCGCGAGATGCGTATGGAAGTAAAAGACCGCCAGGGCGGCGAATGCGCGCCCGAGCTGGATGCCTGGCAGCCGCCCATGAAGCTGATGATCGGACATTTGAGGCTGCGCTTAGCAGAATGCACGTTCTGGCACAACCACACCGCTTTCACCTCTGATCGCGCAATTCAGCTCATTCTCCTCACCGATCCGTCACGATCATAGATCGGCACTGCCGCGCGGCAATCTCACCCCACCTTCGCCGTCACGATCCAGATCGCGCCCTGCAGCTCGACGCGCTGCCCCTTCAGGAACGGCGCGAGCATCTCCCGTATCGACGCCTTGGCTGCCTCATATGTCTCGGGCGGATGGCCCTGCAGGGCGCGGCTGGCCGGGCCGATCTGGAGCGCGCCGTCGACCGCCGCATCGAGGCCGCCGCCGATCGCAACATCCATCGGCAGATTGTGCGGCTCCATCGCCGCGTCGACGAAGCCGGCCGCTTTGAGGATTCGCATTACGCGCTCCTCCGAGGCGAAGGCGAACGGGCCGGGCTCCTCCGGCCCGACCGGCGGCATCTTCGGCACGTGCTTGTAGACCGCCATCAGCGGCGCCATCATCCAGGGGTTCTCCTTCGGCTCGCGCCAGCAGGCGAAGGCAAGCCGGCCGGACGGCTTCAGGGCGCGGCGGAGGTTGGTGAAGGACGCAACGGGATCGGCGAAGAACATCACGCCGAAGCGCGAGGCGAGCAGATCGAAGCTGGCCGGCTCGAACGGATGGACCGTCGCATCCGCCAGCACGAAATCGAGCGGCAGGCCTTTTGGTGCCAGCGCACGCGCCTGCGACAGCATCGGCTCGGAGACGTCGAGACCGAGCGCGAATCCGTTCGGCGCAACGGCTTTGGCGAACGCAAACGTCGTCGCGCCTGAGCCGCAGCCGACGTCGAGGACGCGCTCACCCGGCTTGGGCCGGGCGCGGTCGATCAGCACGTCGGCAATGGGTCCGAGCAGGTTTTCCTGGGCTGCGTGGCGATCGGCCCAGCGCTGCCCGCTCGGGCCGTTCCAATAGGCGATCTGGTCGGCGTTTTGCTCGTGGCCAGACTGTTGCATCGCTTTCTCCCTCGGACCGCAGGTCCTCCGCCAAACCAGAAGACGCTTATCCGCATGCAGTTCCCGGACGCAAGACCAATTCCGGCAAGGCTATTTCCGGCAAGGCTATCCGAGTGCCGCCGCCGCGCGCGCAGTCAGGCACAGGACCGGCGTGAGCACCGGGGTCCAGAGTTGACACAATGGGAAGCCACTGTTCTAACTTTGGAAACCTGAGGAAACCCTTTGAAATCCGAACGATCGGTCGGCATCGATTGCCTGCGCGCCATCTCCATCATCTGGGTGCTGCTCTACCATTTTGTCCCGCTGCAGGCTTTCAACCGGGGCACGTTCGGCGTGCTGCTGTTCTTCATCATCAGCGGCTATTGCATTGCGTTCAGCGCCGAGACATCGCAAACGGCCTGGCACTTCTATGCCAAGCGGCTCGGCCGCCTGCTTCCCGCGCTGATCGTCTGCGGCTTCCTGACGACGCTGTTCAAGTTTCTGGCCCCCGAGCTGGTCGAGCCCGGCCGCGGGCTGAAATGGATCCACTACGTCTATACGCTGATCGCGCTTCCGACGCTCAACGTCCTGCAGGTGAACTATAACCTGCCCGACGGGGCCTATTGGTCGTTGCAGATCGAGTTTCAATTCTACTTCTTCTGCTTCCTGATGATGGTGCTGGGGCTCAAGCAACGGCTGCTGGCACTGCTGTGCGCGGTGACCATCTTCCGGACGGTGACCACCAGCACGGACTATTACACCTCCAACGATTTCTTTCCGTTCTTCATCGCCGGCATGAGCGTGGCTGCGCTCGTCAGGGGACGCACCAGGGAGGCGATCGCGGGCATCGTCGTGGCGTTCTCGGTCGAGCTCTATCATCTGAAGATGGGCGTCAAGCAGCCGTCCGCCCAGATCGAGCTGTACCGGTCGCTGCTGCTGTGGTTTGGCACGGCCGCCGTCTATCTTGCCGCGCGGTATGACCACCTTCTGCCACGATGGTCGAGCGCCCTCGCCTTCATCGGCGTCATCAGCTATCCGCTCTATCTGATCCATCAGGACGTCGGGATGATGATCCTGCACTGGGCGCATGTGGGCCGTGACTCCGCGGGCGACATGCTGATCCGCGCGTTCGTGCTTCCCGCATTCCTCGCTGCCATCGCCTGGCTGGTCTACGCGCTGGTCGAAAAACCCACCATCAAGCCGCTGACCCGTTTCCTGACCGATCCGATCGGCTGGCTTCGGCAATGGCAGCCGGCAATGGCGCGAGGCGGATACAAGGCCACAGAGCGCAGCGGCGACGTCGCGCGCCAGGATTTGCCGATCGGGTGACCCGACGCCGCGGGTTGAAGACTGGTGGGCGGTCACGGATTCGAACCGCGGACCCTCTCGGTGTAAACGAGATGCTCTAACCAGCTGAGCTAACCGCCCTCGCCGCCTCTTTAGCCTCCCAGGCCCCGGACGGGCAAGCGCGGAACGTCATTCCAGGCTCAATCCTGCGGCCGCCCCGGCAGCAGCGGCACGGCGTCGATCCACACCGCGGCCGACTGGCACCAGATCTGCCGGACCGGGCGCAGCTGGTCGCGCTGGCGGATCGAGCCCCAGCGGATGCCCCAATCGTCGGCCTGGTCGCCCTCGCCGCTGGTGAACAGCGGGGAACCGCAATCGGCGCAGAAGTGCTGGAAGCGCATCCGGCCGTTGTCGCCGCGCTTGCCGTAGATTTTGGGCGCGCCGGCGGTCAGGCGGATGTCGGCCCCCGAGCAGATCGCGGTCACGCGGAACGGCGAGCCGGTCAGGGACTGGCAATCGGTGCAATGGCAAACCGATACGGCTTCGGGGTCGATCTCGGCTTGATAGGCGATCTTGCCGCAATGGCATTGCCCGTCGATCTGCATCGCCCCTCTCTCCTTGCCCCAAAATAAAAACGGCGCCCGAAGGCGCCGTTTTATCATCTTTTCGAGCCGCACACTCAGTGAGCGGTCAGGCCGCCGGCGGCCTCGTCGCCATCGGGCTTCACCGTCACCTTGGTGTCCTCTTCCCAGACGATCGGCGTCGGCTTCTTCACCAAGGCCTTGGCGATGACGTCGTCGAGGCGGGAGACCGGGATGATCTCCATGCCGCCCTTGATCGCATCGGAAATCTCCGTGAGATCCTTGGCGTTATCCTCGGGGATCAGCACCGTCTTGATGCCGCCGCGGGCCGCAGCCAGCAGCTTCTCCTTCAGGCCGCCGATCGGCAGCACGCGACCGCGCAGCGTGATCTCGCCGGTCATCGCGACATCGTGGCGGACCGGGATGCCGGTCATGACCGAGATGATCGCGGTGGCCATCGCCACGCCCGCGGACGGACCGTCCTTCGGTGTCGCGCCTTCCGGCACGTGCACGTGGATGTCGCGGCGGTCGAACATCGGCGGCTCGATGCCGTAGTTGATCGCGCGCGAGCGGACGTAGGACGCCGCCGCCGAGATCGACTCCTTCATCACGTCGCGCAGATTGCCCGTGACCGTCATCTTGCCCTTGCCGGGCATCATGACGCCTTCGATCGTCAGCAGCTCGCCGCCGACGTCGGTCCAGGCAAGGCCCGTGACGATGCCGACCTGCGGCTCGCTCTCGATCTCGCCGAAGCGGTACTTCGGCACGCCGAGCAGCTCTTCCAGAGTCTTCTCGGTGACCTTGACCGACTTCTTCTTGGAGATCATCAGCTCCTTCACCGCCTTGCGGGCGAGTGTGGAGAGCTCACGCTCCAGGTTACGCACGCCCGCTTCGCGGGTGTAGCGGCGGATCAGCAGCAGCAGCGCGTCGTCATCGATCGAGAACTCCTTGGAGTCCAGGCCATGCTTGGACACCGCGTTCGGGATCAGATGCTTGCGCGCGATCTCGACCTTCTCGTTCTCGGTGTAGCCCGCGATCCGGATGATCTCCATGCGGTCCATCAGCGGTCCCGGAATATTGAGCGTATTCGCGGTCGTGATGAACATCACGTTGGACAGATCGTAGTCGACCTCGAGATAGTGGTCGTTGAACGTCCCGTTCTGCTCGGGGTCGAGGACCTCGAGCAAGGCGGAGGACGGATCGCCGCGGAAATCGGCGCCCATCTTGTCGATCTCGTCCAGCAGGAACAGCGGGTTGGACGACTTCGCCTTCCGCATCGACTGGATGATCTTGCCGGGCATCGAACCGATATAGGTGCGGCGGTGACCGCGGATCTCGGCCTCGTCGCGCACGCCGCCGAGCGAGACGCGCACGAACTCGCGCCCCGTCGCCTTCGCGATCGACTTGCCGAGCGAGGTCTTGCCGACGCCGGGGGGCCCGACGAGGCACAGGATCGGGCCCGTCAGCTTGTTGGCGCGCGACTGCACCGCGAGATACTCCACGATGCGTTCCTTGACCTTCTCGAGCCCGTAATGATCGGAGTCCAGGATGGCTTGCGCCTGCTCCAGGTCCTTCTTCACCTTGGACTTCTTGTTCCACGGGATCGACAGCAGCCAATCCAGATAGTTGCGCACGACGGTCGCTTCCGCGGACATCGGCGACATCTGGCGCAGCTTCTTCAACTCATGCTGCGCCTTCTCGCGCGCTTCCTTGGAGAGCTTGGTCTTGGAGATCTTCTCTTCGAGATCGGCGAGCTCGTCGCGACCGTCGTCGTCGCCGAGTTCCTTCTGGATCGCCTTCATCTGCTCGTTGAGATAATACTCGCGCTGGGTCTTCTCCATCTGACGCTTGACACGCGAGCGGATGCGCTTTTCGACCTGCAGCACCGAGATCTCGCTCTCCATCAGGCCCAGCACCTTCTCCAGGCGCGTTGTGACGGACAGCGTCTCCAGGATGCCCTGGCGATCGGCGATCTTGACCGCGAGATGCGAGGCAACGGTGTCGGCGAGCTTGGCGAAATCGGTGATCGCCTGCACGACGCCGACGACCTCGGCCGAGATCTTCTTGTTGAGCTTCACATAGCTCTCGAAGTCGGACACGACCGAGCGTGCCAGCGCCTCCGCCTCGACCGACTTCGCATCGGTGTCGGCGAGCGCGACGGCCGTCGCCTCGTAATAATCGGCGCGATCGGTGTATTTCGACACGCGCGCGCGCTCGAGCCCTTCGACCAGCACCTTCACGGTGCCGTCGGGAAGCTTCAAGAGCTGCAGCACGCTGGCGAGCGTACCGGTCTCGTAAATGGCATCGGGCGCCGGATCATCGTCGGACGCGTTCTTCTGCGTCGCGAGCATGATCAGCGCGTCGTTCTTCATCACCTCTTCCAGCGCGCGGATCGACTTCTCGCGGCCGACGAAGAGCGGAACGATCATGTGCGGGAAGACGACGATGTCGCGCAGCGGCAGCACGGGATAGGCGTGCGTTTCGCCATGAACGATGGTTGGCCGGGGTTTTGGATTAGTCATGGCCTTTTCCTTTTGCTTTGCCCCCTTGCACGCAGCCCGCATGCTCATGCGCAACCGCCACAAGGTGCCGAGGTGATCCGCAAGGCCGGTCGGTCCCTCTTACGAGTGGGACCGGCTCGCCGGATCGGAACTGAGGCGAATCTGGAAGAGAATTTTCGCTCGCCGCCGACATTAGGTGGCTATCGACCCGGGGGGTGTCAAGTCATTGAAAAACGCGCGCCATCAGGCGCTTACGCAACGCGGCAAGCGACGCAACACCGGCTGCGGAGATATTCTTCCGCAGCCCAACATGAACGTTTGGAGCGTTCCAGCGCCGCCGGGTCAGGCGCTGGCGTTCTCGACGGCGCGATCGGACCGATCGGCGTAGATGTAGAGCGGACGCGCCGTGCCTTCCACGACTTCGCGGGAGATCACGACCTCTTCCACACCTTCCAGGCCCGGCAGGTCGAACATGGTCTCGAGCAGGATCGCTTCGAGGATCGAACGCAGGCCGCGCGCGCCGGTCTTGCGCTCGATCGCCTTGCGGGCGACCGCGCCAAGCGCCTCGTCGGCGAAGGTCAGCTCGATGTTCTCCATCTCGAACAGCCGCTGGTACTGTTTCACCAGTGCGTTCTTCGGCTCAGTGAGGATCTTCTTCAGCGAGGTCTCATCGAGATCCTCGAGCGTCGCCACGACCGGAAGACGGCCGACGAACTCGGGGATGAGGCCGTACTTCAGCAGGTCCTCAGGCTCGACGTGACGGAAGATCTCGCCGGTCCGGCGGTCTTCCGGCGCCATCACCTGGGCAGCGAAACCGATCGAGGTCGACCGTCCGCGCGCAGAGATGATCTTCTCCAGGCCCGCGAACGCGCCGCCGCAGATGAACAGGATGTTGGTGGTATCCACCTGCAGGAACTCCTGCTGCGGATGCTTGCGGCCGCCCTGCGGCGGAACCGACGCCACCGTGCCTTCCATGATCTTCAGCAGCGCCTGCTGCACGCCCTCACCCGACACGTCGCGCGTGATCGAGGGATTGTCGGACTTGCGGCTGATCTTGTCGATTTCGTCGATGTAGACGATGCCGCGCTGAGCCCGCTCGACATTGTAGTCGGCGGCCTGGAGCAGCTTCAGGATGATGTTCTCGACGTCCTCACCGACATAGCCGGCCTCGGTCAGCGTCGTCGCATCCGCCATGGTGAACGGCACGTCCAGGATGCGGGCGAGCGTCTGCGCAAGCAGCGTCTTGCCCGAACCGGTCGGACCGATCAGCAGGATGTTCGACTTCGCGAGCTCGACGTCGTTGTGCTTGGTCTGGTGGTTGAGGCGCTTGTAGTGATTGTGCACCGCGACCGACAGGACCTTCTTCGCGTGGCTCTGGCCGATCACGTAATCGTCCAGGACCTTGCAGATTTCCTTCGGCGTCGGAATGCCGTCGCGCGACTTGACCAGCGAGGATTTGTTCTCCTCGCGGATGATGTCCATGCAGAGCTCGACGCACTCGTCGCAGATGAAGACCGTGGGACCCGCGATCAGTTTGCGGACTTCGTGCTGGCTCTTGCCGCAGAACGAGCAATATAGCGTGTTCTTGGAGTCGCTCGTGCCGACCTTACTCATTCATGTCTCCGTCCGCGGTTCGATCCCGTTCCGCTCGATCGCTCCATTCCGACACGATGGTCGGCATGAAGCTTAAGTAGAGCAAATTCCGTACCAAAAAAGACCCTACGCATTACATCCCGTGCGAATCACGGTCGTTCGATTCCCCGCGATCATAGCCGATCAATCGTAGCCAACCATGCTGTCACCCGACTATCAAGAATTCGCTAATCGGGGGTCGCCGGCTACCCGTGACAATACCGTGATTTCCGGTCTTGGCATGGGTGAAGTGACCGAAATCACCACGGCGTTGCTGGATTGCCACGAAAAACAGGCACGAAAGCGGAACCTTCTGCCTGTCGCAGGGCGAAAAAACGCCTTTTTGCAGCGCGCACATGCGTCCATAGCGTGAACGCCACCTGAAGGCGACAGGCGATCTCCTCAGGGGTTGCCGCGGGATCGCCGTCACCCCAGTAGTGTTACTGGGTCTTCGCCGGCGCGGCTTCCTCGGCGCGCTTGTCGATGACCTTGTCGACCAGGCCGAACTCCTTGGCGTCGTTCGCCGTCAGGAACTTGTCGCGTTCCAGCGCATCCTCGATCGACTTGTAGGTCTGGCCGGTGTGCTTCACGTAGATCTCGTTGAGCCGCTTCTTCAGGTTCAGGATTTCCTGGGCGTGCAGCATGATGTCGGTGGCCTGGCCCTGGAAGCCGCCGGAGGGCTGGTGCACCATGATGCGCGCGTTCGGCAGCGAGAAGCGCATGTCCTTCTCGCCGGCGCAGAGCAGCAGCGAGCCCATCGAGGCGGCCTGCCCCGTGCACAGCGTCGAGACCGGCGGGCGGATGAACTGCATGGTGTCGTAGATCGCAAGGCCCGACGTCACCACGCCGCCCGGCGAGTTGATGTACATCGAGATTTCCTTCTTCGGATTTTCCGCTTCGAGGAACAGGAGCTGCGCGACGATCAGCGTCGACATGCCATCCTCGACCGGGCCGGTCACGAAGATGATGCGCTCCTTGAGGAGGCGCGAGAAGATGTCGTAGGCGCGCTCGCCACGGTTGGTCTGCTCGACCACCATGGGCACGAGGTTCATGTAGGTTTCAACCGGATCGCGCATGAGTCACCTAGGGTTTTCGGAGACGGCCATCACCGGGCAAGGCTTGCCAGCTTGGCTGGAACTGCCGGAAGGGCGAAGGGACGTCCTGTGATGCAGGAACTTGGTAGGGTAGAAGGCGTACCGACAGATATAGCCCAATTCGCTTCTGACAAGTGCGGCGCGCATTAAGGCTTAATCCGTCGGGCAGTTGAAGCTGATTCGCACAAAGAGGCCCAGCCGGCCATCTGGCTAGCTGGGCCTCTTCGCTGATCATCCTTAATGGGAGACTATCTCAAACCCTTCAGGCCGCAGTCTTTTCCGCCTCGTCGTCCTTGTAGAGGTCCTCGCGCGAGACCTTCTTCTCCGTCACGTTGGCGAGCTCGAGGATGAAGTCGACGACCTTGTCCTCATAGATCGGTGCACGGAGCTGGGCCAACGCCTGGGCGTTGCTGCGGTAATAGTCCCAGACCTCCTTCTCGCGGCCCGGCATCGAGCGCGCGCGCTCGATCACGGCGCGGCCGACCTCGTCATCCGTCACGGTGATCTTGTTCTTCTCGCCGATCTCGGAGAGCACGAGGCCAAGCCGCACGCGGCGGTCGGCGATCTTGCGGTACTCTTCCTGGGCCTTGTCTTCAGTGGTGTCCTCGTCGGCGAAGGTCTTGCCGGCGGAGGCCATCTCGGCCTTGACCGAGTTCCACATCAGATTGAACTCTTCGTCCACCAGCGAGGGCGGCGCCTCGAAGCGATGCGCTTCGTCGAGGCGGTCGAGCAAGGCGCGCTTGACGCGCTGGCGCGTCGCGGTGGCGAACTCGGCAACCAGACGCTCGCGCGCGGCTTCCTTCAGCTTGTCCAGCGATTCCAGGCCAAGCGTCTTGGCGAACTCGTCGTCGATCGCAACGTCCTGCGGCGCCTCGATCAAGGTCGCGGTGGTCTCGAACTCGGCCGGCTGGCCGGCGAGCTTGTCGCTCATGTAGTTCTGCGGGAACGACACCTTCAGCGTGCGGGTCTCGCCGGCGCCGATGCCGATCAGCTGCTCCTCGAAGCCCGGAATGAAGGTGTTGGAGCCGATCGCGACCTGGATGCCCTCGCCGGTACCGCCCTCGAAGACTTCGCCGTTGATGGTGCCCTTGAAGTTGATGGTGACGCGGTCGCCGGATTCGGCCTTGGCGCCCTCGGCCTTCGCGGCATAGCTGCGGTTGCCGTCGGCGATGCGCTTGATGGCTTCGTCGACGTCGGCGTCGGTGACGTCGGCGACGGGCTTCTCGACCTCGAAGGTCTTGAAGTCGGCGAGCGCGATCGCCGGCACCACCTCGATCGCGACCGTGTAGGTCAGATCGGTCTTGCCGCTGAGGAGCTCCTCGACCTCGGCCTGCTCGCTAGGCATGGTGATCTTCGGCTCGGTCGCGAGGCGGAAGCCGCGCTCGGAGAACAGCTGCGTGTTGGTGTCGCGGATGGTCTGGTCGATGGTCTCGGCCATCACCGAGCGGCCGTAGACCTTCTTCAGGTGCGAGACCGGCACCTTGCCGGGACGGAAGCCGTTGATGCGGACCTTGTCCTTGAGGTCGACGAGCTTGGCGCCGGCCTTGGCGTCGAGATCAGACGCGGGAACGCTGATCTTGAACTCGTGCTTCAAACCTTCCGAGAGGGTCTCTGTGACCTGCATGGCGTCCAATCTTCTTCTCGTTCGGTCCCGGCGCGCATGCGTCGGGACGCTGTCATTAATCGATCCGGCGCGAGGCAAACCCTCGACGCCGGTGCTGCATCGGACCGGCTTCAGCGGACGGACATCCGCGCGAAAGCAGGCCCTCGTAATCCGTGCAAACGCGATAAGCGCTTGGTGCGGGCGGAGGGACTCGAACCCCCACAACTTTCGTCACTGGAACCTAAATCCAGCGCGTCTACCAGTTCCGCCACGCCCGCGTGAAGTTGCATCAAGACCGGCCGCGATGCCGCGGGCGGCCGGGCTTATAGCATGTGCCTGACTGTTCGCAGCAAAAAAATGGTCTGATGGAGGCAGGCTTCAAGTAGGCACGATGGCTGGACTTATCCAGCACGGCGTGGTCCGGATTGCCCGATGAAACCGCGGATCTTTGACCCCAATCGGCGCGAGGTTCTGGCCGGGCTTGGCGCCTCCGCGGCCGCTTTCATCGCGGGCGGAGCGACCCCGCCTGTGACCGCCCGGCTTGCCCTCCAGGCCAGGGCGTCAACGCTGGCTCTCAGACCGGGTCAGCCGGCTACACCCGTCTGGGAGCTCGCCGCCGTCAGCCATCTCCGGGACGTCCGGCTCAAGCGCGGCGACCGCTGCGAACTGGTGTTTCGAAACGAGCTTGCTGTGCCGCTTGCGCCAGTCTGGTACGGCCTCAATGGTCCTGTATCGGCCGATCCGCTGCGAGGACGCGCGCCCGCGCCCCCGAACGCGGTCGAAACATCAATTATTTCAATACCTCATGCCGGGACCTTGCTGGCCGACTTCCGCCTGTTCGAGGACGCCTTGAAGCAGCCGGCACGCCCGCTCGCGATCGTCGCGGCCGAAACCAGCCCGGCCGTCGTCGACCGTGACGAGGTGCTCTTGATCGAGGAATGGCGCCTGCGCCCCGATGGCACCGCCGTCCCGCCGGGCCAGGACCCGAAGGACGCGACGCCGGCCTATACGATCAATGGTCAGGCTTCATTCGAACTCTCAGCCCAGGTCCACCAACGGCTGCGGCTACGCTTTATCAACGGCTCGCAACGCACTGTTCTGGCTATCAAACTGGAAAGCCACGACGTCCGCGTGCTGGCCTTGGACGGACAGCCCGCCGAGCCGTTTTCGGCGCGCAACGGCGCCCTGGTGCTGGCGCCCGGCGCGCGCGCCGACGCCGTCGTGGACGCGGCCGCATCCGCCCAGTTCCTGCTGCACGACGGCAAGGCGGCGCACCGGGTCGGCAGCCTCAAGATCTCAGACCAGCTGGCACGCCGCGTTCCGCTGGCGCCGCCGCAGCCGCTGCCTCCGAACGACCTTCCCGAGAAGCTCGATCTAAAGGGCGCCCTGCGGTTCGATGTCGCGCCCGGCGCCCCCAATGCCGGCTGGGCTCGGCCCGCGAATTTCTCCACGGCCTCCGCACCCGCCTTCCGGGCCAGGACCGGCCGCACCGTCGTGCTGGCCCTGAGCAACCCCGGCGCTGTCACCACCGTGTTCCACCTGCACGGCCATCCCTTCCGCCTGCTCGACCGGCTTGACGACGGCTGGAAACCCTACTGGCTCGACACGCTCGCGATCGAGCCCGGCAAGACCGAGCGCGTCGCCTTCGCGGCAACCGCGCCCGGCCGATGGCTGCTCGAATCCGTCGCCACCGACTGGGCCGCGCCGCGGCTGGTGCGCTGGTACGCGGTGGAGTGAACGCTCAGTACTCCACCCCCAGCGCGGAATAGATCCGCCGGTGCACCGCCGGCAGCGTCTCGGTGAGGTCCTCCGCGATCAATCCCGGCCCGGCTTCGCTCGCCGCCTCGCCATGCATCCAGACGCCGATGCTGGCGGCTTCGAACGCCGGCACGCCCTGGGCCAACAGCCCTGCGATGATGCCGGACAGCACGTCACCGGCTCCGGCGGTGGCGAGCCAGGGCGGCGCGTTGGCGGCGATGGTGGCGCGGCCGTCGGGAGCGGCGATCGTGGTGTCCGGCCCCTTCAGCAGCACGACGGCGCCGGACCGCTCGGCGGCGGCGCGCACGCGCTCCAGCTTGGAGCGGCCCGGGAACTTGTTGCTGAGATCCGAGAACAGGCGCGGAAACTCGCCTTCGTGCGGGGTCAGCACCACCGCATTGTCCTGTGAGGACTTGATCGATTCGAACAGGCGCTCTGGGGTTGCGGCAAAGCTCGTCAGCGCATCGGCATCGAGCACCAGATGACGCTGCGCGCTCAGCGCGGTGTGGACGAGATCGCAGGTGCGCTCACTGACGCCCGCGCCGGGACCGATGATGCAGGTGTTGTAGCGCTTGTCGGCGAGCAGCTCGCCGAACTCGACGACGGTGTCGACGGGGCGAACCATCACCGCAGTCAGCGCCGCCGCGTTGATCGCGAGCGCATCGCGCGGGCTCGCCAGCGTCACCAGGCCCGCCCCTGCCCGCAGCGCGCCGCGCGCGGCGAGCCGCGCGGCCCCGGTCGCGGCGGCATCGCCGGAGACCGCCAGCACGTGCCCGCGCGCGTATTTGTGGCCGTCGATGCGCGGCAGCGGAAAGGCGGCGCCCCAGACCTCCGGATCGTTCTCGAAGGTCTGCGGCGCGATCTCGTCCAGCACCTGCGCGTCGATGCCGATGTCGGCGACGCGCACCCGGCCGCAATGCATCCGGCCCGGCAGCAGCAAATGCGCCGGCTTCTTGCGGAAGAAGGTGACGGTCTCGGTGGCGTTTACCGCTGCTCCCATTACGGCCGCGCTGGTGCCGTTGATGCCGCTCGGCAGGTCGACCGCGAGCACCGGGGCGCCGTTGGCGTTGATCGCCTCGATCATCGCGCGCGCCTCGCCATCGACGGGGCGGCTGAGGCCCGCACCGAATAGCGCATCGATGATCAGCGCAGGTCTTCCGATCGCCTGCGGATTGAACGGGAGCACCGGGTGCTTCCAGCCGCGCGCGGCGGAGGCCGCATCGCCCTGGAGCTGGTCGCGCTCGCACATCGGGATCACCGAGACCTCGCGGCCCTGGGCGGCGAGCTCGGCGGCTGCGACAAAGCCGTCACCGCCATTGTTGCCGGGACCGGCCACGATCAGGATCGGCCCCTCCTCCACCAGCGCCTGGGCGGCCTCGGCGACCGCCTGGCCCGCGCTCAGCATCAGCTTGAAACCGGGCGTGCCGGCCGCGATGGTGAGCTGGTCCGCCCGCTGCATTTCGGCGTTGGTCAGAACTTCCATGCCACTTCCCTAGTACAATCGCCTTTTCAGCAGGCATCCTCGGCGTGGATCCGACGCGGGGAACAACGATCTGCACACATATTGAACCGTTTGCCTATTTCGTAGTCTTCGGTATTTTGTGCAAGTCGGCGCCACCATTCAGAGATGCTCGTTAAAAGGCTGATAACGCTCCAATAATCAGGGCATTTGCAACTTGGCATAGACCCTGCTTTCGAGGAAGCCGCTTCGGTTCGTCGTGCTCACTGGCATTTTTCAGGGTGTCGCCGGCCGTTGGTGCCGGACAGGTCAGGACTTCCGGCATAGCGAAGACAAGATCGTGCGTTAGAGCAGCGCATCCTGACGAAGACGTTGCGATTTGATCGAAAGGCCGGAGGAGCGCAGTGAAGAAAATCGAAGCCATCATCAAGCCATTCAAGCTCGACGAGGTGAAGGAAGCGCTTCAGGAAGTCGGCCTTCAGGGCATCACCGTGACCGAGGCCAAGGGCTTTGGCCGGCAGAAGGGTCACGCCGAGCTGTACCGCGGCGCAGAATACATCGTCGACTTCCTGCCCAAGGTGAAGATCGAGATCGTGATCGGCGACGATCTGGTCGAGCGCGCCATCGACGCGATCCGCCGCGCCGCGCAAACCGGGCGCATCGGCGACGGTAAGATCTTCGTCTCCAACATCGAAGAGGCGATCCGCATCCGAACCGGCGAATCCGGGCTGGACGCTATCTGAGCCGGGTGCTATCCCGAATTTTGCGACACTCCGACTAGAATGAAGGCTGCTTCGGCGGCCTGATTTCGTTTGTGCGGTCGCGCAAAACTCGCCCTCAGCGAGAACAATTTGCTCATCTGGAAACCGACCCGCAGAGCCAAAAGGGGTATGCATGAAGACCGCCAAAGACGTCCTGAAATCGATCAAGG
Source organism: Bradyrhizobium sp. WBOS08 (assembly GCF_024585125.1). Lineage (NCBI taxonomy): Bacteria > Pseudomonadati > Pseudomonadota > Alphaproteobacteria > Hyphomicrobiales > Nitrobacteraceae > Bradyrhizobium > Bradyrhizobium sp. WBOS08. Next base: position 6,421,079 of record NZ_CP028988.1, read on the forward strand.
ACAACGACGTCAAGTACGTCGACCTGCGCTTCACCGATCCGCGCGGCAAGTGGCAGCATGTGACGTTCGACGTCAGCATGATCGATGAAGACATCTTCGCCGAAGGGACGATGTTCGACGGCTCCTCGATCGCCGGCTGGAAGGCGATCAACGAGTCCGACATGTGCCTGATGCCCGACCCGGTCACCGCGACGATCGACCCGTTCTTCGCCGAGACCACCATGGTCATCACCTGCGACGTGCTCGAGCCGACCACCGGCGAGCCCTACAACCGCGACCCCCGCGGCATCGCCAAGAAGGCCGAGGCCATGGTGAAGTCGATGGGCGTGGGCGACAGCGTGTTCGTCGGCCCCGAAGCCGAGTTCTTCGTGTTCGACGACGTGCGCTATTCGGCCGAGCCCTACAAGACCGGTTTCCGGCTCGACTCCTCGGAGCTGCCGACCAATTCCGACACCGAATATGAAGGCGGCAATCTCGGCCACCGCATCCGCACCAAGGGCGGCTACTTCCCGGTTCCGCCGCAGGATTCGGTGCAGGACATGCGCTCGGAGATGCTCGGCGCCATGGCCAAGATGGGCGTCAAGGTCGAGAAGCATCACCACGAGGTCGCTTCCGCCCAGCACGAGCTCGGCATGAAGTTCGACACGCTGACGCTGATGGCCGACCACATGCAGATCTACAAGTACTGCATCCACCAGGTCGCGCACATCTACGGCAAGACCGCCACCTTCATGCCGAAGCCGATCTTCGGCGACAACGGCTCGGGCATGCACGTGCACCAGTCGATCTGGAAGGACGGCAAGCCGGTGTTCGCCGGCAACAAATACGCCGACCTGTCGGAGACCTGCCTGCACTACATCGGCGGCATCATCAAGCACGCCAAGGCGATCAACGCCTTCACAAACCCCTCGACCAACTCCTACAAGCGTCTGGTCCCGGGCTATGAGGCCCCCGTGCTGCTCGCCTATTCGGCGCGCAACCGCTCGGCCTCCTGCCGCATCCCCTACACCGCTTCGCCCAAGGCCAAGCGCGTCGAGGTGCGCTTTCCCGATCCGATGGCCAATCCCTATCTCGGCTTCGCCGCGATGCTGATGGCCGGCCTCGACGGCATCAAGAACAAGATCGATCCGGGTCCGGCGATGGACAAGGACCTCTACGACCTGCCGAAGGAAGAGCTGAAGCAGATCCCGACGGTGTGCGGCTCGCTCCGCGAGGCGCTGGAGAACCTCGACAAGGACCGCGGCTTCCTCAAGGCCGGCGGCGTGTTCGACGACGACTTCATCGACGCCTATATCGAGCTGAAGATGACCGAGGTCGCCCGCTTCGAAATGACCCCGCATCCGGTCGAGTTCGAGATGTACTATTCGGGCTAAGCGGCCCGAACTGTCCACGACAAGCAAAAGGCGCTTCCGAAAGGGAGCGCCTTTTCGTTTCAGCGACATTGAAATCAGGCACCAGCTGAAGCCGGACGATCGGCTGGCGCGCCTGCGCTTCGTCCCGCGTCGCGGCCGTGCAGCTTGCGTCTCAGACGCGTCAGCTTTCGTTCTGCATCTGACTCCACTTCGTTCTCAAAGAACAAATCAGAGCCGCAAAAATCAGGGCGGATCAATTCCTACCGATTGGTTTATCTCGCGCGAGATTTGGCATGAAGATCGGGCGATGCGCTTCGAGAGCGAGGCGTCGGGCAAAACACCTCGGTCAAGCCCCTCAGCCGAAAATATTCCACTTTCCCGAATTTCGGATTTATGGCATAAACCGGTCATCCCGGCCCTGCCAAAGGGGCGCTTCGCGATCGTCACGAGATGCGGGCCGGGGTGCGGTGGACGCGGTAGCGCCGGCGCGGATGTGTGGCGACAGGGCGGGCGACCGTGAGTCTCACGCAACGTGCATACGACACGGCGCGGTCACAGCGGTCTCGTTGATGCCTGGAGGCGAGCACACGCAAGCCTTCGGGTCGTCCGGCGGGATCGTCCGCGGACGGAGAAGTCGTGTGGTCCCGACGCCCGGGGTTCTGGCGTCAAGCCTCAGCGGTGATGCAGCGGCCCGACCGGGTGCGCGCATCGATCAGCCGCGAGGCCACGGGGGCAATAGTGCAACGCTCCCCGAGGAGAGCACGAAGGACACCGTTAAAACCATCCGCGCAGGGAAGGCCGGGCGACCGGCACACCTGTGGTCCACCCCGTGTGCGTTCTTACGCCCACGGACCTGCGGGTGCCGCCGGCGCCCGGCCTTCCCTGCGCCCTTTGGCCTTTCATGGGGCGAAACGAACAGCAAAGCTCGGGCGAAAGAAGCCGCGGGAATGCGAAGGCGCGTCTGCCACGTACTCCCTGTCATCGCCCGCGCAGGCGGGCGATCCAGTATTCCAGAGACGGCAGTGATTGAACCGAGAAACCGCGGCGTACTGGATTCCCCGCCTGCGCGGGGAATGACACCGTCATGTGGCGAAGCACACTGCCACCCCACACTCCGTCATTGCGAGGAGCCCTTGCGACGAAGCAATCCAGACTGCCTCCGCAGTAAAGACTCAGGATTGCTTCGCTTCGCTCGCAATGACGAATTTGATGCAGCTATGCGCCAAAAACCTCTCTCGTGCCCCGGACGCAGCGCAGCGTCTCTTCGACGGTGCGCTGCAGAGCCGGGGCCCATGCCACGATGGAATCCGGAGCGCTGGGTCTCGGCTCTGCGCCGCAACGCTAAAAAGCGCGTTCACGCGCGTCTTCGACACGCTATGCGCGTTGCAGCTTGTCCGGGACACGCGCCGCCGCCCTACGCCGCCGCCCTCTGCCGCGCCACCAGGGCCTCGCCGAACGCCTCGAACAGCTTGCGGTTGATCGGATTGTGCTGGGGATCGTATTCGGCATGCCATTGCACGCCGAGCGCGAAGCTCGGGGCTTCCGCGATCCGGATCGCCTCGATGGTGCCGTCCTCGGCGACGCCCTCGATCAGAACGCGCTTGCCGGGATCGAGAATGCCCTGGCCGTGCAGCGAATTGACCCTGATCTTCTCGCAACCGAGGATTCTCGCGAACGCCCCGCCCGGCGTCAGGTCGACATCGTGGCGGTCGGCGAACACCACGGTCGGATCGGGATGGATCTCACCGTTCTCGAGCCGGGGCATGCGATGGTTCATGCGGCCGGGAATTTCGCGGATCTCGGGATGCAGCGAGCCGCCGAAGGCGACGTTCATCTCCTGGAGGCCGCGGCAGATGCCGAACAGCGGGATGCCGCGGGATACGCAGGCGACCGAAAGGGCCAGCGCCACCTCGTCGCGGTGGATGTCGTAGGGCTCGTGCTTCTCGCAGGGGTCGACGTTGAAACGGGTCGGGTGCACGTTGGCCCGGGCGCCGGTGAGGATGATGCCGTCCACCGTGTCGAGCAGTGCCGCGATATCGGTGATGTCGGGCGAGCCCGCGAACATCACCGGCAAGCCGCCGGAGACCTCGGCTACGGCGCGCAAGTTTCGCTCGCCCACCATCTGGACCTGAAATCGATTTTCGACGCGATGGGCGTTCCCGATCACGCCGACGACCGGCTTTCTCATCTGTCGTTCCGCGCCTCTCCGTCAGAAGATTCCCGTAACATGCCCCCCGGATGGAACAAATTCAACCGAAGGGATCGCGGGACGGCAATGCTATTTTCGCGCAAATGCCGCCGGCCCGGCCGCCCGGCCGCCTCGCAGATGCTGCCACGCTCCAGCGACGACAAGCCGGATCCGGTCAAACAGAACCGCCGCCAGAATGGCGCTCGCGCCGCCCAGAAACGGGACGGCATAATAGGCGTAACGGTTGAAGCCGTAGACCAGAAACGCCGGAAACGCGAGGCTGACGAGTGCGAGCAGGATCATCAGGCTGCCGCCGGCGATCAGACCAGGGGGGAGCGGGCGCAAGAATCCGAGGCGGGCGCCGATGGCACCTGCAAACAGGACGAAAGCGAGGATCAGGGTTGCCGCGGACACCCAGCGGATCGGTCCCGGAAGCTCATCGTACTCGCTCGATATGGTCAGCCCGTACCAGAGATCGGCCAGATCCGGCCGCGGCTGGTAGCCGAACGTCAGGAGACGGTCCAGTTTCACCTGCACCTGGTCCGGCGACGGAAGGAGCCACCGCTCGAGCCGCCAGTGAGGCTTGTAATAGTCATAGATCAGCCGCCGATATTTGAGCCCGGTCGGGCTTCCAAACATGGGATAGGCGTCCCGGCGCACGAAGAATTCGTAGCCCTGCGGATTGACGGCGCGCCGTGCCGCGCTGTTGCCATCGAACAGCAGGAAGTACATTTCGCGCAGGAAATGCTTGCTGATGTGCCGGTACAGCGTCGACGGTGTCGTCAGCGTCTCGATGAAGATGTCGCGAACCACCTTCTCGAACTCTTCCGGGGTGTCGTCCGGCTTCTTCAGCTCCTCCAGGGCGCCGAAGGGCCATTGATAGACCACGATGTCGGACCAGCCGGTGGGCGTATCCAGCGCCCGCATCCGCTCGACGTAGGCCCGCGCCTTGGCTTTCCGGTCGAGATGGACCCCGTGATCGAAGTCGCCGGAATAGCCGACCACGAATGCCATCACGGCCACGCTTTCGCTGCCGGCCGGACGTTTTCCAATCGCGTAATTGACCGCCGTGGGGATCAGGTACACGGCCGTGGCGAGGCCGCCTGCCAGCGCGACCACGCTCAGTCGGCGGAGCCATCCGGCATCCAGCACCACGACCAACCAGAGCAGGATGATCGCAGCTTGTCCGACCGCGGCCGACCGGCACGTCATGACGGCTCCCAGGCTTGCCCCGAGCGCCGCTGCGGCGACAAAGGGCGGCCACTTCCTGAAGACGATGCCTGCGGCGAGGAAGGCCGCAAGGCTGACCAGAAAGTTCGAGATGCTCTCGGCGCCGATCGTGTTGTCGTAGTGAACCGTGCGCGCATAGAGCGCGGCGATCAGAAAGGCCAGGATCGACAGGATTCGGGGCGCACCGGCAAAGCGCACCGTGGCGGCGACGAGAAGAGCCGTGCCGATGCTCATCAGATGCTGGACGATGACGAAGACCACGATGTGCGGCCCGAACAGCTTGGACAGCAGCACCAGGAACACCGCCAGGCCGTACGGCCGCTTCCCGGTATTGTCGATGTAATGGCCGTTCAGAATGGCCTGCGCTTCGTCCAGATAGGCATCGCTATCCTCGTGGACGAAATGATCCGGCCAGGCCACCAGAAACGCCAGATGAACCATCAGAGCAAGACCGATGGCCCAGATCCAGATCCCGAGCCACGTGATACGGCTCGCCCGTGCGAGGAGCGCCTGCCACCTCTGACCTGGCCCCCACTCACCTCCGATGTCGCTAGCAGGCAAATCGATTCTCCAAATGCACTGGCGGCGCGAAGGCGGCAGCGGCCCGCGCCAAGAAGATCAGATCACGCCGGGCGGGTGCCGGACACCGTCCAGCTATAGCCGTGGCGATGGTAGAGCCTGACGTCACCAAATCCGCCATCCGACAACAGCGCTTCTGCCTCGGCGCGGGTGTAATATTTTGCGTAAGCGGGATTGAGCTGGTCGTAGATGGTCAAGCGGCGGACGCTGCGGGGAAACTTCGCAAGCACCGAGCGCATGTAGGACCGCATCGGCAGCGGCAAGATCCGGCACAGCCCGATATAGGCCGTGAGTGCCCATTCGAGACCGTGGGACAGCACCACGAGCACCCGGTGCGGCAGCAGCACCGTGAGCTTGCGCAGCGGGATCGCGAGCGACAAATAGGTCTCGTTGCCTTCGTAGCCATAGAGCCAGACGATGCAGCGTCCTCCCGGGCGCAGGGCCGCGAACGCGGCGCGAACCACGGGAGCCGGTTCGGGGATGTGATGCAGGACCCCCATCGAAACCACGTAGTCGAGCCCGAGATCGGGCGGCAGCCGGTCGCCTGGTGCCTGCAAATAGTCGATGCGGTCGGCACGTGCCGCCGTGTTGTCCTTCAGGACCAGCATGGCCTCGGACGGCTCCACCGCAACGACGCGGGCCGCCCCCGCATCGAGGAGCATGTTGACGATGCGCCCGGTGCCGCTTCCGATGTCGGCGATCCGCTTGCCCGCGACATCCTCGAGGGCGAGCAGCGGACCGAACAGATCGGCAAGGAGATCGGCCGAGCCGTAATAGCCGGGATTGTCGCGGAAGGCGGTCCACTGCTCGCCAAAATCGCTGATCGTCTGATCCTTCAGGTCCGGCATGCGTCCACCTAGCCGCTCATGCCTGGCGCGGCGCCGGCGCTGCCAGCCCCGTCAACCAGATGCCCAGCGTCAGGATCGGCCAGAGCGCAAATGCGTTGTCGCTGCTGGCTTCGCGATGCGCCTTCCACAGCTGCCGGATTGCGTCCTGCTTCATCAAGGGCGCGAAAACGTCGGCTTCGCGGTCGAGCACCCGTTCGCAGATCGGCCGCAATCCGCCGCGCCGCATCAATTGCGCGATCGGCACGTTGAAGCCGCGCTTGCGCGACCATGCGGCGTCGGCCGGCATGCCCAGGCGCTCGGCCAACTTGCGCAACACGTATTTCGGCGCGCCCTTGGGCCAGGGATTGAGCAGCGAGACATCGAGCCTGCCGGCGAGGTCCATGACCCGCCGGTCGAGGATCGGAACGCGCACCTCGAGACCATGCGCCATGCTCATGGCATCGACCTTGGTGAGAACGCTCTGGAGGTGGAAGCGCTGGTCGGCGATCAGCGCCCGATCCAGCACCTTCTCGTGCGGCTCCGCATAATACTCGGCGTATTCCGCGAACGGGTCGGTCGATGCAAGATCGGCCATCCCGCGGTCATAGATTCTCTCGGCGAGAAACCGGGGAACGAGCCGCCGCCATTGCAGATGCGGGCTGCTGCCGCCGTCGCCGAGACCGAGCGCGAAGCGGGCGAGTTGCGCGGCTGCCGGAAGCCGCTTCTCGTTGCCGCGCACGGACGCATAGGCAAGGCGCCCGGTCAGGCCTGCGACGCGGCGCGGCACGAGGTGACGCGCGCCCTCCGCCATCATGGTCGCGGCGTAGGTTTCGTATCCCGCAAAGAACTCGTCGCCGCCATCGCCCGAGAGCACCACGGTGGAATGCCGCCGAACCGCACCGGCGAGGTGATAGAAGCCGAGCGCGCCGGTGTCGGCGCATTGGCCGTCGAAATGATAGACCACGGCCCGCAGCGCAGCCTCGGCCCCCTCGCCCGCTTCGCCGTCGATGACGTTGAGCGGCAGGCCGGCGGCGGCGGCGATCTGCCGCGCGACCGACGTTTCGTCATGGCTCTTTTCGCTGAAGCCCGCGGTGAACAACGGCGGCTTCAAGCCGAGCCGTCCGAGCGTGAGGCTGATCAGCGAGCTGTCGATGCCTCCGCTCTGGAGCACGGCGAGCGGCACGTCGCTCACCATCTGGCTCTTCACCACCGTCTCGATGGTCGATTGCAGCCGGACGACCGCTTCGTCGAGGTCATCGATCTCCGGCGCGCGCACCGGCCGCCAGAAGCGCCGCTCGGTCCGCTCCCGGTGGGTGAAACAGATCGCCCTGCCGGGCGGGACCTGCTTGATGTCCTGAAACAGGCTCTGCCGCGTGCCGGTGTGGCCCGCGGCGAGATAGGTGTGGAGCGCGACGGGATCGATCCGCGCCGCGACCTCGCCACTGGCGGTGATTCCCTTGATCTCGCTGGCAAACAGCACGCTGCCGTCGCTCTCGAAATAATGCAGCGGCTTGATCCCGATGCCGTCGCGCGCAAGGATCAGGCGGCGTTCCCGGCGATCCCACAGGCCGATGGCGAAAAAGCCTTCGAGCCGCTCGAACATCGCTTCACCCCAGGCGAGGTAGGCGTAGGGAAGGATTTCGGTGTCGCAGGTGCTGCGAAAGCGGAAACCGAAGGATCGCTCGAGCTCGCTACGCAATTCGCGATCGTTGTAGATCTCGCCGTTATAGGTGACGACGATGCGGCCGGAGGCATCGAGCATCGGCTGATGGCCGCCCTCGGAGAGATCGCGGATGGCGAGCCGGCGGTGGGCCAGGCCGACGGGTCCTTCCAGCCAGGTGCCCTCGCCGTCCGGACCGCGATGGACCAGCGCAGCCGACATCGCCGCAACCGCGCGCGGATCTGCGGCGCGGCCGTCACGATGAAAGATGCCGGCTACGCCGCACATTGCGTTCCCCAGCCGAGGGAGGTCATGGCCGCTGATTCATGATCTGCTTCAGAAGCACCGCGAGCAGCCCCATGGCGACGACGAGGATGCTGAGCAGGATCGCGCCGACGCCCAGGACGAAGGGACTGACGAGCTGCAGCGCGATGCCGCCGATCAGGGAGACCACCGCGAGCGCCGTGCACATCATCGCCAGCAGCACGAAGATCTTCAGCGGATTGTAGTAGGTGCAGGCCTCCAGGACGTATTGCAGGGTCCGGATGGAGTCGCGGAACAGGTTCACCTTGGAGCGGCCGATCCGCTCCCTGTAATCGATCTCGACGTAGTCGACGAACTTCGCGTTCATCATGTAGGCAAGCGTCAGCGACGTCGTGAAGCTGAAGAGGTCGCTGACATGCTCGAAATAGGAGATGGCAACCTTCCTGTCGAACACGCGAAGGCCGGAATTGATGTCGGGAATGTCGCGGTTGGCGGTGAACTCGACGATCGCCTTCAGGATCGCGCGCAGCGGCGACTTCAACATCGACTCCCGGTAATTGGGCCCGGTCCGGGCGCCGACCACCATGTCGAAACCCTGCTTGTAACGGGCGACAAGTCCGGGGATCGCCTCCATCGGGTAGGAGCCGTCCGCGTCGCTGATGACGATCGTATCGTAGGACGCGGCGCGAATTCCGTCCTTCAGCGAGCGGCCGTAGCCGATGTTGTGGGGATGCCTGATCACCTTGGCGCCCGCCTGTTCGGCGAGCGCGCCGGTGCCATCGACCGACCCGTCGTCGACGATGACGATTTCGTAGGGGGTGAGTTGAGCGCCCTCGAGAGCCGCTCTGCCCCGATCGATGGTTTCAACGATGCCGTTACGCTCGTTGAGCGCGGGAATGATGACTGAAATCATAAGCGACGTGCGATACAGGTAACGGATTGCCCGAAGAAGCTCCGCGAAAGCGGATCGAGCGCCCGCGACAGCGGCACAATGTATTTGTCGAACAATGCAATCTGCCCATTCACGGCGTCGTCGTTGAGCGAGTGATGCCGCTTCAGGCGGTTGGCAAGCCAGCCCAATCCGCCAATGGGATTGAAATAGCTCAGCCGGACGAGCTCGACCGGCTGATCCTTCAGCAGATCGGCCAGACGCGTCGTGGTGTAGCGACGGCAGTGTCCCGCCAGGCGATCGAGGTCGTTATAGAGCAGCATCAGGGCCGGCACGCTGATCAGGAGATGACCTCCCGGCTTCAGCACATCGACCAGGTTGGCAATCGCGGTCGCGTCGTCCTCGATGTGCTCGAGCACGTTGATGGTGAAGACCGCATCGACGCCTTCAGGAAACAGCGACCGCAACTGATCCCGGACCAGGATATCGCAGACGGCAAACTTGCGACCGGGCATCTGCCGCGTGGCCTGCGCGACGCTGTCGCGGTCGTGGTCCACGCCGCAATAATCCCCGAGCTCACCCAGCGCCTTGCTGTAGTGCCCGTGACCAAATCCAACTTCGACGATTTGTCCCCGCAGATAAGGGCGGAACTGGTCGATGACCCAGTTCATGTAGTTCTGCGCATCCGCAATCGCGCTCGAATAGGTATCGGCCCCAGTCTTGAGCGCGTCGATCGGGACAGGCCGAAGCGGACGAGAGATCTGGACCATGAAACCTGCCCTTTCCTACAGGCGAATTAGCAGGACGAGGCCTGTTTCTCAAGGGCGTTCGGCCTCCACATCGCGCCCAGGTTGATCGTTGCGAATGATCCGCGCCGAACACTTCGTGCCGGTGGCCCAGCGGGCGCCTTGACTTTGGTTCCACAAAAACGCTTGGCTCCCGGGCGCTCTTCCGGCAAATCCCTGCCCCGGTCGATCATCCCAGGCATGGCGCAAGGCCAGAAACCAGAAGGAAGACGTGACGTGACGAGACCCGCAGACGGACGCTCCCTTTCCCGCGGCGACCTCGCCTGGGCGGTCTCGGTCGGGGGCATCGGCGTCGTGCTGTTCACCGCGCTGCTCGCCTTCACCTGGTATTTCGCCGCCACCTTGCTGCTGATCTTCACAGGCATGCTGCTCGGTCTCGGCCTCAACGCGCTGACGATCGCGCTCGGCCGCCGCGTGCCTCTGCCGCATGCGCTGCGGCTCGCGATCGTCTGCACCGCGCTGGCCCTGATGCTCGCCGGCGTCGCCTATCTCGGCGGCGCCACCATTGCCGAGCAGGCTTCGCTGCTGAGCAAGACCCTCAAGTCGCAGCTCGCCAATGTCAGGTCGTTCCTGGACAGCCACGGCTTCGACACCAGCTTCTTCGATCTCGGCAACGGCGGAGCCGAGTCCGCGGTCAGTCCGCCGGCGGAGACGAGCCCCTCGCCGGCGACGCCCCCGCGCAGTGCCTTGCCCGGCGCGGGCGCGCTGGCCTCCAGCGGCGGCGCGATCGTGAGCCAGACCTTCAAGCTGCTGCTCGGCACCATCCACGGTGTCGGCAACATCTTCATCGTGCTGTTCCTGGGCTTCGCCTTCGCCGCCCAGCCCGCGGCCTATCACGACGGTCTGTTGTTCCTGGCGCCGGCCAGGCACCGCACCCGCGTCACCCTCGTCATCGACCGCATCGCCGAGACCCTCGAGCGCTGGCTGATCGCGCAGATCATCGTCATGCTCGCGGTCGGCGTGGTGACCTGGGTCGGGTTGGCCCTCATCGGCATCCCCGGCTCGTTCATCCTGGGGATTCAGGCCGGCCTGCTCGCCTTCATTCCGACCGTCGGGGCCATCATCGCCGGCGTCATCGTGGTGCTGGCAAGCCTCGCCTCGGGCTGGATCCCGGCGCTATCGGCCTTTCTGCTCTTCATGGGCGTGCACGCCATGGAGAGCTACGTGCTGACGCCGATCCTGCAGCGGCAGGCGCTGGACATCCCGCCGGCCACGCTGTTCGCGTTCCAGATCCTGCTCGGCGTCGTGTTCGGAATCTGGGGCCTGGCCCTGGCCCTGCCGCTGGTCGCCATCGCCAAGGTCATGATCGACCATTTCAAGACCTATGAGGCGCCGCCGCTGATGGAGGCGGCGTGAGGCCGCCTCACGCAGCTCAGCTCGTCAGCACGGTCTCGGTGTGCTCGACTTCCGGGGGCGAGGCGAAATACTGGCCGACGAGGCCGCGCCATTCGGCGAAATTCTCCGAGCCGCGGAAATCGACGGTGTGGTTCTCCAAGGTCGCCCACTTCACCATCAGCCGGTAGCGCTGCGGCTTCTCGATCGATTTGTGCAATTCGAAGCCGTGAAAGCCCTTGGAGCGGCCGAAAGCGGCCTTGGCCTTGGCGACGGCGGCCTCGAAGTCCTTCTCGCTGCCCGGCTTGACGTCGATTTGCGCGATCTCGGTGATCATCGGTTTCCACCCATTTTTGTTCGATGGGCGTATCTAGCGCAGCTGGCGGCAAAGAAAAAGGCGCCGAAGCGGCGCCCTGGTCGGTCCAAAAATGCAGATCTCTCAGATCAGCAGCAGGACCGTGCCCGCCACGATGAGGGCGCAACCGACGAACAGCGCGAGCGGCCAAGTGCTGCGGCGGCTCTGCGTGTAGCGCCCCTGCGCGCGACGCTCGCTGATCAGCGCGCTCTCGTATTCGTCCGCGGTCGAGAACAGGCAGGCGAAACCGCTGCGCGCCGAGGCCGCGGCGGCTTCGAGCGACATCAGGGCGGCTTGCGGGTTCTGTCGGCGGATCGATTCCATGACCGCAATGGTAGGAATCGAATGGTAAACAGAGCATTACCCGCGAGCGCCGCCTTCGTCTCAGGCGGTGACCGGCCGCGCCTGCGGCGCACCGACCCGCGCGGCGCTCTGGCGGCGCCAGTTCTCCAGCGACAACGGCAGCTCCTCCGCGGCCTCGACACGGTTACGGCCGCCGCGCTTGGCCTGGTAGAGCGCGGTGTCGGCGGACGCCAGCAGCACCTCGAGCTCGGTGCCGGCGGGCCCGCCGGCAACGCCGATGCTGACGGTGGTATCGACCGGCCCCTCATCGACCACGACGCCGGAGGTCTCGAACGCCTCGCGCACGCGCTCGGCGACCAGCACGCCCTCTTCCAGCGAGCACGGCAAGAGCGCTGCGAATTCCTCGCCGCCGATGCGGCCCGACAGGTCGGTGATGCGCAGATTGCTGACGACGACGGTCGAGAACAGCTTCAGCATCTCGTCGCCGGCGGGATGGCCGAAGCGGTCGTTGATCGACTTGAAGTGATCGATGTCGAAGATCATCACGGTCACGGGGCGCCCGGCCTTGGCCTCGCGCTCGATGACGCGGCCGCAGGCCTCGGAGAAGCCGCGGCGGTTCAGCATGCCGGTCAGCGGATCGGTGGAAGCCGCGGTCCGGTGCGCGGTCACCGTTCGCTCGGACACCAGCATGAAGATCACGAAGACGGTGCCGACGGCATAGAGGATGAGCTCGACCGCGAATACGGTGACCCAGATGCTGCCGGAGAAGCCCGCATCGTTCGGGCGCAGGAAGCTGCCGATCAGGATCGGCAGCATCAACACGCAGCCGTGCATCACCGGCATCACGAGAGCCGGCCAGCGTCGTTGCAGGCTCTTGCGCCGTTCGGTCCAGAGCTCGCTGGCGGTCAGCGCCGCATAGACCGAGACGATGCCGGCACCTACGATCATGCGCAGCATGGATGCCGCGGGATCGAGCAATGTCACGGCGGCGACCCAGGCGAGCGCGCCGAGCACGAGGCCCGGCCAGTTCGGCTTGCGGCCGTGGAAGACGCGCGCGGCGTTCCACACCATGCCGCAGGCGACGAAGCCGGCGGCATTCAGCGCGAGGTAAAGATGCGGGCCGAGCCTGTCGCCGGCGGCGGTCCATAGCGCGACGGATGCGGCACCGAGCAGATAGGCGGTGCCCCACCATTTCAGTGCAGGGCTGTTTTCCTGCCTGCCGAAAAACACCATCATCGCGCCGAGCAATGCGGCGACCATGGTGGCGACCAAATAGAGCGTGATGCTATCGAGCGACATCATGTCGGCCCCCTCTAGAACATAGCAGTACGCGATCGGTAGATCCGATTTGCGCGCCCTTCCGAAGGCGACGCTAGGTCCGGCGAGTTCCATTCAGGTTTTCGCGGGAGGCCAAGTTTTCCGGAAACACGCCATCAATTTGCATACAAACGAACAGCAAAAAGGGCGCTGGAATCAGCGCCCTTTTGCATCTCATTGAAGCCGCTTTCGCGGCGAATGCGGCAGAAGCGATTAACGCTTCGAGAACTGGAAGGAGCGGCGGGCCTTGGCCTTGCCGTACTTCTTGCGCTCGACCACGCGGGAGTCGCGGGTCAGGAAGCCGCCCTTCTTGAGCACGCCTCGCAGCTCCGGCTCGAAATAGGTGAGCGCCTTGGAGATGCCGTGACGGACCGCGCCGGCCTGGCCGGACAGGCCGCCGCCGGCGACGGTGCAGATCACGTCGTACTGGCCCGAACGCTGGGCCACGGAGAACGGCTGCTCGATCATCATCCGCAGCACGGGACGGGCGAAATAGACCTCGACCTCGCGCGAATTGACGGTGACCTTGCCGGCGCCCGGCTTGATCCACACGCGGGCGACCGCGTCCTTGCGCTTGCCGGTGGCATAGGCGCGATTGAACTTGTCGACCTTCTTCTCGTGCTTGGGCGCGTCGGGCGCGGCCGCCGTCTTGAGCTGCGAGAGCTGGTCGAGCGACTGGATGGATTCGGCCATGTTATGCGGCCCTCGTGTTCTTGCGGTTCAACTTGGCGATGTCGATCTTCTCGGGCTGCTGCGCCTCGTGCGGATGATCGGCCCCGCCGTAGACACGCAGGTTGCCCATCTGCACGCGACCGAGCGGGCCACGCGGAATCATGCGCTCGACGGCCTTCTCGAGCACGCGCTCGGGATGCTTGCCTTCGAGGATCTGGCGCGCGGTGCGCTCCTTGACGTGGCCGACATAGCCGGTGTGCTTGTAGTACGTCTTCTGCTCGCGCTTCCGACCGGTGAGGACCGCATGCTGCGCGTTGATGATGATGACGTTATCGCCGCAATCGACGTGCGGGGTGTAGGTCGGGAGGTGCTTGCCGCGCAGGCGCATGGCGACGATGGTGGCGAGACGGCCGACGACCAGACCCTTGGCGTCGATCAGCACCCACTTCTTCGTCACCTCAGCCGGCTTTGCCGAAAAGGTTTTCATGTCAGAGTTTCCGTGGACGGGGAGCATCGGCGCGAACACCGCACCGGACTGCGCGCGTTCTAGAGAAGAGACGCGCCACGGTCAATGCCAAGCGACGTAAATTACCTGTGTAATATCAATAGCTTATAAATATGGTGCCATATTACCTGCAAAAAGCTCAAACATTTGGAATGGAATAGGTCGAGGTAACATGGGCGATCGGATCGGGCGAGCTGCCGGACAACAGCTTCACCTCCCCGACCGCCAGCCGCTTGCCGAGCTTGAGCAGCCGCGCCTCGGCCAGCACGTCCTGGCCGGGCTGGCCCTTGCGCAGGAAGTTGATGTTGAGATTGGTGGTCACGGCGAGCCCGACCGGCCCGATCGCGGACAGCAGCACCACGTACATGGCGAAATCGGCCAGCGCCATCAGCGTCGGACCGGACACGGTGCCGCCGGGCCGCAGCATCCTTTCGCTGTAACGCTGCCGCAAGAGGCAGGTCTGGCCGTCCGCGCTTTCGATGGTGATGTCGTCGCCGCTGAAGGCCTGGGGAAACTCGAGACGGAGGAACTGCTCGACCTCTGCCACGCTCAATTTCGCTAACGCCATGCTGTTCCCCACCCTCGCTTCACTTGTCCTGTTACATTAAGTTATCTGCGTCATTCAAATGCAATAATCCAACGGAAACGCTTCGATGTCCGTCCAGGCCGCCCGCGCCCCCTCCCCGCAACCGCCGATCCTGCTACGCGAGAGCGCAGGTCCCATCGCGGTCCTGACGCTGAACCGCCCGGCCGCGCGCAACAGCCTGTCGGCCGCGATGATCGCCAGCCTACATGCGCAGCTCGACGATATCCGCGACGACAAGGCGATCCGCGGCGTCGTGATCGCCGCCACCGGTTCCGCCTTCTCGGCCGGCCACGACATGAAGGAGCTCACCGCGCGCCGCACCGATCCCGATCGCGGCCGCGCCTTCTTCGCCGAGATGATGAATGCCTGCAGCGCCATGATGCAGGCCATCGTGCACCTGCCGAAGCCCGTGGTCGCGGCCGTCCAGGGCATCGCGACCGCGGCCGGCTGCCAGCTGGTTGCCAGTTGCGATCTTGCGATCGCATCGGAGGACGCGAAGTTCGCCACGCCCGGCGTCGATATCGGCCTGTTCTGCTCGACGCCGATGGTGGCGCTGTCGCGCAACGTCCCGCGCAAGCAGGCCATTGAGATGCTGCTGACGGGCGAGCCCGTCACGGCCGAGCGGGCCCGCGAGATCGGCCTCGTCAACCGCGTGGTGCCGGCCGGCACCGAACTCGGTGCCGCGATCGAGCTCGCGCAGCAGGTCGCGCTGAAATCCGCCTATACCGTCAAGCTCGGAAAGGAGGCGTTCTACCGCCAGGCCGAGATGAGCCTTGCGGACGCCTATCGCTATGCGGCAGAGGTGATGACCGAGAACATGATGGCGCGCGACGCCGAGGAAGGCATCGGCGCCTTCATCGAGAAGCGCACGCCGACTTGGCGGGATGAGTAGATTTCGTCATTGCGAGCGAAGCGAAGCAATCCAGAATCTCTCCGCAGTGACAGACTGGATTGCTTCGTCGCTTCGCTCCTCGCAATGACAGCAACAAAGAAGATCCGATGAACCACGACTCCTATCCCGACAATTACATCCGCGGCATCCTCAACGGCGTGAAGTCGATCGCGATGGTCGGCGCCTCGCCGGTCAACGTGCGGCCGAGCTATTTCGCGTTCAAATATCTGGCGCAGCGCGGCTACGACATGATCCCGGTCAATCCGGGCCATGTCGGCAAGGAGCTGCTCGGAAAGCCCTTTGTCGCCTCGCTCTCGGACATCGGGCGTCCCATCGACATGATCGACATCTTTCGCAACTCCAGCCACATCATGCCCGTGATCGAAGAGGCGCTCACGCTGGATCCGCTGCCGAAGGTGATCTGGATGCAGCTCGGCGCGCGGGACGATGCCGCGGCGGCGAAGGCGGAATCGGTCGGTATCAAGGTGGTGATGAATCGCTGCCCCAAGATCGAATATGGCCGCTTGTCGTCCGAGATCTCCTGGATGGGCGTGAATTCGCGCACGCTGAGCTCCAAGCGCGCGCCGGCACCGACGCAAGGCATGCGGCTCTCCCTCAACCGGATCAGCGTCGGCGGCGGCGACACCGCGGCATCCGATCGGGCCGCCAAGAACAAGAGCGAGCAAAGCTGACGCAATCGCGAAGGATTCTTTTCGCGAACGCGGCAATGCGTAGCAAGATCATTCCGAGCTGACGTGGCGCCTTGACGGCGAGCACGGCGCCCATCAGCATGCCGCGCGATTTCAAGCCACAAGAACAGGACGCCCTCAATGAGCGATCGCCTTCCGGGATTTTCAACTCTCGCCGTGCATGCCGGTGCACAGCCCGACCCCACCACCGGCGCGCGCGCGACCCCGATTTATCAAACCACCTCGTTCGTCTTCAACGACGCCGACCACGCCGCCTCGCTGTTCGGCCTGCAGGCCTTCGGCAACATCTATACCCGCATCGGCAATCCCACCAATGCCGTGCTGGAAGAGCGTGTCGCCGCGCTCGAAGGCGGCACGGCCGCGCTGGCGGTGGCCTCGGGCCATGCCGCGCAGGTCGTGGTGCTGCAACAACTGCTGCAGCCCGGCGACGAGTTCATCGCCGCGCGAAAGCTCTATGGCGGCTCGATCAACCAGTTCACGCACGCGTTCAAGAGCTTCGGCTGGAACGTGGTTTGGGCTGATCCGGACGACATCGAAAGCTTCGAGCGCGCAGTGACGCCGCGCACCAAGGCGATCTTCATCGAATCCATCGCCAATCCCGCCGGCAGCATCACCGACATCGAGGCGATCTCGACGGTGGCGCGCAAGGCGGGCGTGCCGCTGATCGTCGACAACACGCTGGCTTCACCCTACCTGATCCGCCCGATTGACCACGGCGCCGACATCGTCGTGCACTCGCTGACCAAATTCCTGGGCGGTCACGGCAATTCGCTCGGCGGCATCATCGTCGACGCCGGCACCTTTGACTGGTCGACGGGGGGCAAATATCCGATGCTGTCGGAACCGCGGCCCGAATATCACGGCATCCGCCTGCAGGAGACCTTCGGCAATTTCGCCTTCGCGATCGCCTGCCGCGTGCTCGGCCTGCGCGATCTCGGCCCAGCGCTCTCGCCCTTCAACGCCTTCATGATCCTGACCGGCATCGAGACCTTGCCGCTGCGCATGCAGAAGCACTGCGACAATGCGAAAGCGGTCGCCGAATTCCTCGCGGGACATCCGGCTGTGGCCTCGGTCAATTATGCCGGCCTGCCGAGCGACAAGTACCACCAGCTCGCGCGCAAATACGCGCCGAAGGGCGCGGGCGCCGTGTTTACCTTCAGCCTGAAGGGCGGCTATGACGCCGGCGTCAATCTGGTGTCGAAGCTGCAGCTGTTCTCGCACCTCGCCAATGTCGGCGACACCCGCTCGCTGGTGATCCACCCCGCCTCGACCACGCACAGCCAGCTCGACGACGCCGCCAAGACCAAGTCCGGCGCCGGCCCCGACGTGGTGCGGCTCTCGGTCGGCATCGAGGACAAGGAAGACCTGATCGCGGATCTGGAGCAGGCGCTGGGGGCGTAGTCGCTGGCGTTCCGGGGCGCGCGAAGCGCGAACCTCAGGTGCGCAATTGCGCACCATAGTTCGGTGCTTCGCACCGCCCCGGAATGACGTTCGCTTTGGCGACCGTCAGTTAACAGTCGTTAACCATATCTGCCGCATATATCGCCTTTGGATCGCCCCTTTGATTCGGAGCCGACGATGCTGCGCTGGATGGTACCTGCTCTTGCGGCGATGCTGACCGTTTCAGGCGCGCTTGCCGCCGACTTGCCGGCGACGCCGAAACGGCGGGCCGCCGCGCCGCCGCCGCAGGTCTATGTCGAGGCCGATCCGGATGCACTGATCTCGCCGGCCTATGGCATCGGCAGCTACATCCGCAACCTGCCGGGCACCCCGCTCCTGCCCGGCTCCCACACGCTGCCCGGCTATTACGGCCGCCCCTGGAGCTACGATTATCAGGGCGCGTATTATGGCGGGAAGCAGGTCGACTATTTCTGGCGCCTGCCCTATGCGTGCGGCGTGTACGGCTATTGCTGAGCAGCCGGCCGATGTGATCAGCCGGCCTGACCGAGCGGAACCGCGCGCGGCTGCGCGTGGCTCTGCTGGCGCGAGGCGAGACGTTCCACCTGCATCACCGCAAGAGCGAGCACCGCGATCGCGACCGCCTGGTGCGACAGCGCAAGGTCGATCGGCACCTGGTTGAGCAGCGTGAGGATGCCGAGCACCGCCTGCACGCTCACCGCGGCGAGCAGCCACAGCGCACCGCCCGCGGCCGCCCCTGCGCGCCAGCGCACGGCGTCGATCGCGTGCAGCAACGCCAGCACGATCAGCACGTAGGCGGTCATGCGGTGCTCGAACTGCACCGTCAGGACATTGTCGAACATGTTGCGCCACCACGGCGTCTCGAACCACAGCCGCTCGGCCGAGGGAATGAACGCGCCGTCGATCTGCGGCCAGGTGTTGTAGGCGCGTCCGGCGCGCAGGCCTGCGACCAGCGCCCCGAAATAGATCTGCACCAAGGTCACGGCCAGCAGCAGCACGCTCGTGAACCGCAGCCGCGCCGGTGCTGCGATCTGCGGCCGCTCCTCGAGCCGCCGCACCGTCCAGACGATGCCTGCGAAGATCAGCAGCGCGAGCAGCAGATGTGTCGCCAGCCGATATTGCGACACCTCGGTGCGGCCCGCCAGGCCCGAGGCGACCATCCACCAGCCCACCGCGCCCTGGAGCCCGCCGAGCGCGAACAGCAGCCACAGCCGGCGCTTCAACTCACCGGACAGACCGCCGCGCCACAGGAAGAACAGGAACGGCAACAGATAGGCGACGCCGATGAAGCGGCCGAGCAAGCGGTGGCTCCACTCCCACCAGAAGATCTCCTTGAACTCGGACAGGCTCATGCCGGCATTGAGTTCGCGATATTGCGGGATCTTCTTGTAGGCCTCGAACGCCTCGGTCCACTGCGCCTCCGACAGCGGCGGCACGCTGCCCGTGACCGGCTTCCACTCGACGATCGAAAGGCCGGATTCCGTCAGCCGGGTCGCACCGCCCACCAGCACCATCAATGCGATCAGCGCGGCGACGGAGATCAGCCACCAGCGCACGGCGCGATGCGGATTGTCTGGAACGGGATTCGTCGTCATGTCGGGGGTTGAAACCAGGGCTTGAACCGGACTGCGTGCCCCTTATAGTCCCCCGCTCCCGCAGCGCAAGTTACGCGACAACGGCAAGCTCACGTCATGACGATCCGCACCCGCAAGTTCCTTGGCGCCATCCTGCTCCTGGTGCTGGCCACGGTCTGGGCCCTGCTCGGCATGGCCGCGGCGCAGATGCCGTGGATCGCCGAGTCCGGCTGGCGGCAGGCGATCTACTACGTGGTGGTCGGGATCGGCTGGGTGCTGCCGGCGATGCCGATCGTGAGCTGGATGCAGCGTCCCGACCGCGTCAAGTCTGGCCGGTAGTGCTGCCGGTCGGTTTCACCGGCGCAAAGGCAGCGCCCGACACCAACACGCGCAACATCCGCAGCGAGCGCACACGGCCGTCCCAGGCGATCCGCGGCAGCGCGCGCAAATTGGTCCGGCCCTCCGCATCCACGATGCCCGCGATGGTCGACACCGCGCTGACGAAGCCGGCCTCCTCCGCCATGATGACGTGACTGCGCCGGAATGAGGCGCGATCGCCGAACGGAAAGGCGAAATGCCCGATCTCGCGGCCGAAGGCCGCTTCCGCAACGGCCTTGCCCATCGTCATCTCCCGCAGCGCCGCACCGTCCTTCATGTTGGCGAGAACGGGATAATTCACGGTCGCGCAGCCGATGGTGACGAGCGGATCGGCAGCGAGCTTCGCCAGATCCTCCCAATCCATCGACGCCTCGCGCGAGAGCGCGGCAAGATCGATCCGGTAGCGCGTGCAGAGATCGGCGACCGCCGCCGCCAGGTCCGCCGGCGGCAGCGAGCGCAACCAGCTCTCGAGATGCGAGAACAGCGCCTGCTTCCCGGCGGGATCGGTGACGACGAAGCGCTGCTCCTTCTCGCCCATCATCAGGCTGATGCGGCTCTCGCGCGCGATCACCTGTTCAAGCCCGAGCCACCAGGCCTGTCCGACGCCGTCGGGAAACGCGGTCGGCACGTAGACCGTGAAGGGCACCGCGTGACGTGCCAGCACCGGGTAGGCGAACTCGATGAGATCCTTGGGCGCGCCGTCGAAGGTGAGCGCCACGAAGCGCCGCGGCTCCGGCAACGTCACTGCGCGCCGGCAGACCTCGTCCATGCCGAGAAAATCGTAACCCCAGCGCTTCAGCGCGCCAATGGCACGATCGAGAAATTGCGGCGTGACCTCGTGCGCGCGCAGCGGCTGAAACCCGCCGCGCCGCCGCGGCCGCACCCGTTCAAAGCGCAGGATGGCGCCGGCACCGCGGCTGCCCCGCGCGGCCCGGCCCGTGAACCAGGCCAGCTCGAGGCGCAGCCGTTCCAGCCATCTGCCGTCGGAGGCCGACATCCCCACCCCTGGCATCCCCTCCCCACCCCTTGGCCGCCCTCGAGGCGCCCGTTCCCGCTCCCCTTGTCCTTACCCTTTGTTGACCTTTCTTTGCAAAGGTCGGCCACAGGCCGATTGACGTCTATTTCTGATTTCTCGACAGGTTTCGCGAATGACCATGGCTGCGGCGATGCAAAGCCGGACGGCAGAAGCGCCAGCGCGGTCGAAAGCGAGCCGTATCGCGCAGGTCGACATCGTCACCGATCTCGACGCCGCCGAGGCGGTCTGGCGCAGCTTCGAAGAGCCCGGCCATCTCTTCACGCCCTATCAGCGCTTCGATCTGCTGAGCCCCTGGCAGCGGCTGGTCGGCACGCATGAGGGCGCGCGCCCGTTCGTGGTGATCGCCCATGACGCCGATCACAATCCGCTGCTGCTGCTGCCGCTCTCGCTGCGCCAAAGCCACGGCGTGCGCACGGCCAGCTTCATGGGCGGCAAGCATACGACCTTCAACATGGGCCTGTGGGACGCCGCCTGCGCCGCGCAGACCGATGCCGCCGATCTCGAGGCGCTGATGATGCCGCTGCGCGAGCACATCGACGTGCTCGCGCTGACGCAGCAACCGCTGCGCTGGCACGACCAGCCGAACCCGTTCGCGCTGCTGCCGCGACAGAGCGCCATCAACGGCTGCCCGCGGCTGGCGATGGAGCCGGGCGGGCCGCCGGCATCCCGGATCAGCAATTCGCTTCGCCGCCGTCTCAAGAGCAAGGAAAAGAAGCTCCAGGCCCTCGCCGGCTATCGCTACCACCTGGCCACCACCGACGCCGATATTGTCCGCCTGCTCGACTGGTTCTTTCGGGTCAAGCCGGTGCGGATGGCGGAGCAGAAGCTCCCGAACGTCTTTGCCGAGCCCGGCGTCGAACAATTCGTCCGCAGTGCCTGCCTTGCGCCGCGCGGCGAAGGCCGAGTCATCGACATCCACGCGCTCGAATGCGACGAGGAAGTGATCGCGATCTTCGCCGGTGTCGCCGACGGCGAGCGCTTCTCGATGATGTTCAATACCTACACGATGTCCGAGCACGCCCGCTACAGCCCAGGCCTGATCCTGATGCGCTACATCATCGACCGCTACGGCGAGCGCGGCTACCGTTCGCTCGACCTCGGCATCGGCACGGACGAGTACAAGCGGATGTTCTGCAAGGACGACGAAGACATCTTCGACAGTTTCGTCCCGCTGACCTCGCGCGGAACACTCGCCGCGATGGCGATGTCGTCGCTGAGCCGCGGCAAGCGGCTGGTGAAGCAGAACCAGATGTTGTTCGACCTCGCCCGCCGGCTACGCCAGGCGTTCGGGTAAGACTTCGTCGCAAAGATACTGTAGGGTGGGCAAAGCGAAGCGTGCCCACGTCCTGTCACTGCATTGGACAGGTGGTGGGCACGGCGCAAGCGCGCCTTTGCCCACCCTACGATTCTGCGTGTGCGGAGAGCACCTACGCGGCCACCACGCGCGGCGCTTCCGCCGCATTCGACGGCTGCACCGGCTTGCTCAGCATGGTCACCTCGCTGAAGCCGACCGCTTTCAGCTGCTCGCACATCAACGTGCGCGCATCGCTCGCCATCGACGCATCGGGCACCACGACGGCGCGGGCATGCGCCGTCAGCAGCTCGGCCGGAAGATCAGAAGCGCTGCCGGCATCGATCAGCACGTGATCATAGGCGCGCAGCAGCGCGTCGATGGCGAGCGTCACCCGCGGCGATTGCAGCAGGCTGCGGTCGAAGCCGGGACGGCCGGCCATGACCAGATGCAGCCGCGACAGCTTGTCCCGGGTGATCACTTGCGCGAACGAGGCCTCGCCCTGCATCAGCTCGGCAAGGCCCGGCGCCGACGCATCGACGGACGCCGCGGCGATCGTCGGCGAGGACGCGGCGAGATCGACCACCACGACACGCGCCTCGCGCGCCAGATGCCGTGCCAGCGTCAGCGTCGACAGCGTGACGGTTTCGCCCGAGGCGGTGCCGAGCACGGTGACCTTCTTCGCGGCCGCGCCGGCGGCGCGCAGGTCCTCAGCCAGACGTTCGATCTCGGTGAATTCGGTGACGACGGTATCGGCCGCCATCTCCGGCTGGAGCGGCGCGGGCTCCGCCACAGCGGGCTCGATGCCGGGATCGAAGACCGGCTCGACCGCCGGTCGGACCGCCGGCGCTTGCCGCACCGGGGCCTGTGTCGGGAAAACCGCCGCCACCGCGCGCGGCGCGGTCTGGCGCAACAGCTCGCCGGTGACGACGACGCCGGACGACAGCAGCAGCGTCGCGATCGTCGCGATCAGCACGATCGGCAGCTTCTTCGGGTAGGCCGGCGTGTTCGAGACGATGGCACGCGAGATGATGCGGCCGTCGGTCGGTGCCGTGTCGATGGTCTCGCGCGTGTTCGCCTCGCGGTACTTGGCGAGATAGGTCTCGAGCAGATCGCGCTGCGCCTTGGCCTCGCGCTCGAGCGCGCGGAGCTGGACGTCCTGACCGTTGGTCGAGGCCGCCTGCTTCTTGAGCTGCTCCAGGCTCACGATCAGGCCGTCGACCCGGCCGCCGGCGATCCGCGCGTCATTCTCCAGCGAGCGCGAGATCTTGCCGGCTTCGTCGCGGATCTGGTTGTCGAGATCGCCCAACTGGGCTTTCAATTCCTTGATGCGTGGATGGTTGCCGAGCAAGGTCGAGGATTGCTCGGCGAGCTGGGCACGCAGCGTCACGCGTTGCTCCGACAGCCGCCGCACCAGCTCGGAGTTCAGCACCTCCGACGCCTCGATCGGCTTGCCGCTCTGGAGCATCTCCTTGATCAGCCGCGCCTTGGATTCCGCATCCGCCTTCATCGAGCGCGCATTGTTGAGCTGGGTGTTGACCTCGCCCATCTGCTGGTTCGACAGCGTGGTGTTGTTGGTACCGATGAACAGGCTCGACTTGGAACGGAAGTCCTCCACCCTGGCCTCGGCGTCGGACACCTTCTTGCGCAGATTCTCGATCTCCCCGGCGAGCCACTGGCTGGCGTTCTTGGCCTGCTCCTGGCGGACCGCCTGCTGCAGCACGAGATAGCCGTCGGCGATCGAGTTGGCGACGCGCGCCGCAAGCTCGGGATCGGCGGATTGGAATTCGACCACGATCACGCGCGACTTGTCGACGGCGTAGGCCTGCAGGCGTTCGTAATAGGCATCGAGCACGCGCTCTTCCGGCGTCATCGCGAACGGATCCCGGACGATACCGATCAGCGCGGCCAGCGATTTCAGCGGCGAGATGCCTTGCAAGACCGGGTCGAACTCCGGACGCTCGGCAAGCTTGTTCTTCTTGATGATCTCGCGCGCGAGATCGCGCGACAGCACGAGTTGCACCTGGCTGGTGACGGCCTCGGCATCGAGCGCCTGGCGCTCCTCGGTGCGGTCGCTGTTCGGGCGCAGGAATACGTTCTCGCGGCCGTCGATCAGGATGCGCGATTCGGACTTGTAACGCGGCGTGACGAGACTGACGACGGCAATCGAGGCGACGAGCGCCAGCACCGTCGGCACGACGATCCAGCCACGCTTGCGCGCCAACGCCGCGCCGAGCGCGTGCAGGTCGATGTCGCCGGATTCGACTTGCGCTTGCTTCGTGACGATCGGCGCAGGCGCAGCTTCAATCCTGGGCTCGGCCTTGACTTCGGCCTTCTCAGCCTTGTCGGTCTTGTCGGCCTTGGGCGCGACGTCGGCCTTGGACTTCGACACGGCCCGCGCGACCACCGCCTTGTCCTTGCCGGCACGCCAGAACGCTAAACGCATCGAACACTCCCGCAGGGGCAACGCCACCAAGCTACCTCAACCGGGCCGATTACACTCCATTAAGGTTGCCGCTGGGTTAATCACAGCGTCGGCGACGGCCGCACGCGCGCTCGTCACCGTTTGTTAACCACGAGGGCCCTTAATCCGTCGCGATATTTCCAAGGAATTGTGCGGCATACGCCGTCGAGCGCTGGTTTTGATACATGCCCCCCTCTCCTGACCGGCCGCTTCGTATCCTGCACGCCGTGCGCGCTCCGGTCGGCGGCATCTTCCGCCACATCCTCGACGTCGCCAACGGCCAGGTCGACCGCGG
The DNA here is from genome assembly GCF_024585125.1 of Bradyrhizobium sp. WBOS08. Lineage (NCBI taxonomy): Bacteria > Pseudomonadati > Pseudomonadota > Alphaproteobacteria > Hyphomicrobiales > Nitrobacteraceae > Bradyrhizobium > Bradyrhizobium sp. WBOS08. The sequence goes on from NZ_CP028988.1 coordinate 6,446,003, forward strand.
CCATCATGTCGGCATTCTCGCCGACAGCCTCACCGGCGGCGAGCGTGCCGACAAGGCCCTTGCCGAGCTCGCGCCGCGGCTGAAGCTCGGCGTGCACCGGCTTGCGATCCGCCGCGAACCCTCCCCGGACGACGTGCTGGTGTGGCTTCGCATGCGGCGCCTGATCGCCACCCTGAAGCCCGACGTCATGCACGGCCACGGCGCCAAGGCCGGCGCCTTCATCCGGATGCGGCGGCGCTCCGACGACACCATCCGCATCTACACGCCACACGGCGGCTCGCTGCATTACCCGCTCAACACCCTCAAGGGCGAGTTCTACGCGCGGCTGGAGCGCGCGCTGATGGATTCGACCGACTTGTTCCTGTTCGAGAGCGCGTTCGCCCGCGACACCTATCAACGCATCGTCGGCACGCCCAAGGGCGTGGTGCGTTGCGTCTTCAACGGCGTCACGCCCGAGGAGTTCGAGCCTGTCGTGACCGCCGACGATGCCACCGACCTCTGCTATGTCGGCGAGTTCAGGCACATCAAGGGTGCGGATCTGCTGGTCGATGCCGTGGCGCGCCTGCACGAGGGCGGTAAGAAGGTCACCTTGACGCTCGGCGGCGACGGCGAGGAAACCGCGGCGCTGAAGGCGCAGGTGGAGACGCTCGGCCTCACCCACGCGATCCGTTTCATCGGCCACGTCAAGGCGCGCTACGGCTTCTCCAAGGGGCGGCTCCTCGTCGTCCCCTCGCGCGGCGATTCCATGCCTTATGTCGTGATCGAAGCCGGCGCTGCCGGCATCCCGATGATCGCGTCCAGAATCGGCGGCATTCCCGAGATCTTCGGCACCGACAGCCCTGCTCTGTTCGCGCCGAGCAATCCGGAGGCCATGGCGGAAGCGATCGCCGCGGCGCTGAACGATCCGCAAACCACCGCGCAGCGCGCCGTCACCCTGCGCGAGCGCATCTCCGCGCATTTCTCGCAAACCGCGATGGTCGACGGCGTGCTCGCCGGCTATCGCGACGCATTTGCCAATCATTAACCATCCTTAAGCGCCGCTTTAGAGAATCTTCCGATTTGTTCGATAATCGAAGGTCCAGGGGATGCTCGCCCGGGCGCTGAACGCCGTGCCGCGGGCTTTGGAATGGACGTGGACGCCCGTGGAACCGCTCAACGCACGCTCGATGCTCGACGCCGCGGCCAGCGCTGCGGCGAAGCCCGCTGACCGATCTTTCGTCGAGCGCCGTCGCCGGCTCTCGCCCGCAGCGCTCGAAGTCGTCAACCAAAAGGTCGCCCGCGCCTATTCGCCGATCGTGATCGCCGGCTTCGTGCGTCTCGCCGACTTCGCGCTGCTGTGCCTCGTCGGCATCACGCTCTATGTCGGCTATGTGATGCCGCTCTCCGGCTTCAGCTGGCTCTATCCGGCCGAGGTCGTCGCCGTCGCGGTCGCCGCCGTGGTCTGCTTCCAGGCCGCCGATATCTATCAGGTCCAGCTGTTCCGCGGACAGCTTCGGCAGATGACGCGGATGATCTCGTCCTGGTCGTTCGTCTTCCTGCTGTTCATCGGCATCTCCTTCTTCGCCAAGTACGGCAGCGAGATCTCGCGGCTGTGGCTGGCCGCGTTCTATTTCCTCGGACTCGCCGCGCTGATCGCCGAGCGCCTGGTGCTGCGCTCGCTGGTGCGCGGCTGGGCGCGCCAGGGCCGGCTCGACCGCCGCACCATCATCGTCGGTTCCGACAGCAACGGCGAGCAGCTGGTCGAAGCGCTGAAGGCGCAGGAGGATTCCGACATCCACGTCCTCGGCGTGTTCGACGACCGCAACGACAGCCGCGCGCTCGACACCTGCGCCGGGGCGCGCAAGCTCGGCAAGGTCGACGACATCGTCGAGTTCGCCCGCCGCACCCGCGTCGATCTCGTGCTGTTCGCATTGCCGATCTCGGCGGAGACGCGCATCCTGGAGATGCTGAAGAAGCTCTGGGTGCTGCCCGTCGACATCCGCCTCTCCGCGCACACCAACAAGCTGCGGTTCCGACCGCGCTCCTATTCCTACCTCGGCGAGGTGCCGACGCTCGACGTGTTCGAGGCGCCGATCACCGATTGGGACCTGGTGATGAAATGGCTGTTCGACCGCGTCGTCGGCAGCCTCGCGCTGCTCGCGGCGCTGCCGGTGATGGGCCTCGTCGCGCTCGCGGTGAAGCTCGACAGCCCGGGACCGGTGCTGTTCCGCCAGAAGCGCTTCGGCTTCAACAACGAGCGCATCGACGTCTACAAATTCCGCTCGATGTACCACCACCAGGCCGATCCGACCGCCTCCAAGGTCGTGACCAAGAACGATCCGCGCGTCACCCGCGTCGGCCGCTTCATCCGCAAGACCAGCCTCGACGAGCTGCCGCAGCTCTTCAACGTGGTGTTCTCGGGCAACCTCTCCCTGGTCGGCCCGCGCCCCCATGCGGTGCAGGGCAAGCTGCAGAGCCGGCTGTTCGACGAGGCCGTCGACGGCTATTTCGCCCGTCACCGCGTCAAGCCGGGCATCACCGGCTGGGCCCAGATCAACGGCTGGCGCGGCGAGATCGACAACGAAGAGAAGATTCAGAAGCGCGTCGAGTTCGACCTCTATTACATCGAGAACTGGTCGGTGCTGTTCGACCTCTACATTCTCCTGAAGACGCCGATCTCGCTCCTGACCAAGAACGAGAACGCGTATTGAATTGAGTTCTCCGTCATGCCCCGCCTTGTGCGCCATTGCGCACTGGAGCGGGGCATCCAGTACGCCGCGGCGCCGACCGTTTCGTGCAGTTGGAGCCGCGGAGTACTGAATCGCCCGGTCAAGCCGGGCGATGACAGCGGAAGTTGTGGCGTAAGAGTTGCGTAAGCGTATGAGCATGTGATGGCGTATGCGGCGACAGCCGATGGAGTGAAACTGGCCGCACCGGCCGCGCCCGGCGTGCTGGCGCTGCAGCGCGCGCTGGTGTGGCTGGTCGGCGCCTCCGGCGCGGTCGTCTTCATCGAGCCGAGCCCCTACGAGATCGCGACGCTGCTCGCCGCCGTCACGTTCTTCGCCACCGGCCTTCGCTTGCGGCTCGCACTGATGCCGCTGATCGCGCTGCTGGTCCTGCTCAATGTCGGCTACACGATCAGCGCGATCCCGCTGTACGAGCAGCCGGAGGTGGTGAGCTGGATCGCGACCTCCTGGTACATGGCGGTGACGGTCGTGTTCTTTGCCATGGTGATGTCCGAGGACACCGCGGCCCGGCTCGACATGCTCCGCCGCGGGCTCGTGGTCGGCGCGATGGTGGCATCGCTCCTGGCGGTCGCCGGCTATTTCCACCTGGTGCCCGGCGGCAACGACCTCCTCACGCTCTACGGACGCGCGCGCGGCACGTTCAAGGACCCCAACGTGCTCGGCGCCTTCCTGATCCTGCCGGCGCTGTTTGCGCTGCAGAGCGTGGTTTCGGACAAGCTGGCCAAGGCGTTCCGCAACGTCATCGCCTTCGCCATCATGTCGCTGGCGATCCTGCTCGCCTTCTCGCGCGCCGCCTGGGGCGGCCTCGTGCTGACCTCGGCCTTCATGCTGGCGCTGATGGTGCTGACCAGCCGCACCAACGCGCAGCGCTCGCGCATCGTCATCATGGCGGTCGTGGCCGCCGTGCTCGGCCTCGCACTGATCGCGGTGCTGCTGTCGTTCGAGTCCACCGCCGAGATGTTCAAGCAGCGCGCAAGCTTCGGGCAGAGCTATGACGAAGGCCGCTTCGGCCGGTTCGGCCGTCACATCCTCGGTGCGGAGATGGCGCTCGGCCTGCCGTTCGGCATCGGTCCCTTGCAGTTCCACCGCTTTTTTCCCGAGGACACCCACAACTCCTATCTCAACGCCTTCATGTCCGGCGGCTGGCTGTCCGGCGTGTGCTATCCCGCGCTGGTCTTCACCACCGTGATCATGGGCTTCCGACACGTCTTCGTGCGGGTCCCCTGGCAGCGCGCCTATCTCGCGGTCTTCTCCGCCTTTCTCGGCACCGTCGGCGAAAGCTTCGTGATCGACACCGACCACTGGCGGCACTTCTGGATGATGCTGGGCGCGATGTGGGGCATGATCGCGGCCGCACAGATCCACAAAATCAGGGTTGGCGAGGATGCTTCTTCAGCTTGAGCGCGGGCCGCTTTTCCGGTGGCGTGTCGAGCAGACCCTTTAGCGCCTCCGTCGCCGCGAGCACGCCCTTGTAGCCCTCATTGGCGAAACGCAGCAGCAGGCGCAATTCCTCGTCTGAGTAAGCCGCCAATACCTTTTCCATCGCCTGCTGCATCGGCACGTAGAACTGGCCGATCTTCATCGCCGCCTCCGGCACGACGGCGATGAAGACCTTGCGGCGATCTTTGTCGTCGCGCTCGCGGCGCACCAGACCGGCCTTCTCGAGCCGGTCGACCACGCCGGTGATGGCGCCGGTCGTCAGGCCCGTGACCTCGGCGAGCCTGCCTGCGGAGACGCGGCCTTCGAGATAGAGGATGTCCATGCATTCGAGATCGGAATTGGCAATTCCGGCAACGTTGGCAACGGTTTGCCCGTAGAGCACGCCCTGCGCGGACGACCGGCGCATCGCCTCCTCGAGCTCCTGCAACAGCGCCGCGCGCGCCTTCGTCCTTGACAAGGTCGGCCTCATATCTTAGGCGATATATATCTTAGCCACTAAGAGATTTAGGGGCCGTAATTTCTCCTAGCACCACGGAAACGTCGGGAGCAAGCCATGTCCTATCGTCCCCGCAAGGCGCTGATCATCGGCGCCGGCATCGCCGGGCCCGTGGCCGCGATCCTGCTGCGGCGCGCCGGCATCGAATCCGCGATCTACGAGGCTTGGCCCTATTCGAAGGGCATCGGCGGCGGCCTTCAGATCGCGCCGAACGGCATGCAGGTGATGGACGAGATCGGGTTGGCGAACGAGTTGACCAGCCGCGGCTCGGTCGCCGAGGCCTTCGACTTCTATTCTCAAGGCGGCCAGAAGCTCGGCTCGATCAACCGCGACATGGCGCGGCGCTTCGGCCAGCCGGCCGTCAACATTTCCCGTGCGACGCTGAACGAGATCCTGATCGACAAGGCCTGGTGCGCTTGCGTCTCGCTCTATTTCGAGAAGCACCTGATCAAGATCGAGGATCGCGGCGATCAGCCGATCATCGCCTACTTTGCCGACGGCACCACCGCCGAAGGTGACTTCCTGATCGGCGCCGACGGCGTCCATTCCGTCACGCGCCGCCAGGTCGTGCCGGATGGGCCGCAACCGTTCGACACCGGACTGATCGGCTTTGGCGGCTTCGTGCCGCACGCTGTCCTCAACGGCCGGTCGATCGGCCGCCATGTCGAGACCACCTTCGGCCAGAGCGGCTTCTTCGGCTACGGCTATTGCAGTCCGGATCCGAACGACGGCGTGATGTGGTGGAGCACCCAGCCCGCGCACGGCATGGACGCGGCAATGTTTCGCGCGCTCGACCACGCGACGTTGAAACAGCACCTGCGCGGCTTCCATCGCGGCTGGCACGATCCGATCCCCGCGATCATCGAGGCCGCCGAGAACATCGTGGTCACCGACACGCTCGACGTCGCGACCTTGCCGGCCTGGTCACGCAAGCGCTCGCTGCTGATCGGGGACGCCGCGCACGCGACCAGCCCGCATGCCGGCCAGGGCGCCTCGCTGGCGCTGGAAGATGCGATGCGGCTCGCCCGCCTGATGAAGGAGGGTCAGGAGCTCGGCGCCACGTTCCAGGCCTTCGAAGTCGAGCGCCGCCCGCGCACGGAAAAGATCGTCGCCATCGCTCGCCGCAACGGCAACAACAAGCGCGAGTTCAGCGCCACCGGCGCGTGGGTCAGGAATCAGATGCTGAAATGGCTGCTGCCGATCGGAGCCAAAGGCATGGATTTCATGTACGCCTATGATGCGCGGGCAGTGTAGCTGCACGATTGGTGCCGCAGGGTGGGCAAAGGCGTAGCGCGCCGTGCCCACGTCCTCTCTAGGATTGCAAAAGAACGTGGGCACGCTGCGCTTTGCCCACCCTACGAGAGCTACGAGGGCCGATCTAGCCTTCCACCTCGAACCTCAGCCCGGCGTGATCGACCAGCCGCTTGATCAGCTTGTGCTGCATCGCTGCGCCAGGCGTCCAGAAGCCGGCGGGAACGTCGTTCGCATCGCGCAGCAGGCAGATCGCGCATTCGGAGATCATCTTGGAGGTCGAGCCGTAGCCGGGATCGCGGTCGCCGGTGACGCCGGCACGGACCATGCGGCCGTCGGGGGCGATCGCGACATAGAGCAGGTTGAACAGGCCGTTCTCGCGCTCTTCCTTCGACGGCCCCTCGCCCGGCTTCGGCGCGTTCGGGCCGGTCTTCTCGGCGTTGGCTGCCATCACGCGCTTGGCGTTGGCTTCACCTTTCTCTCCTGGACCGGTCAAGACCATCTCGTCGTAGACGAAGTCCTGGCCGTAGGGAAAGCCCATCAGCATGTTGGAGCGATGGACGTTGCGGGTGTTGATCAGCGCCATCATGAACGGCGCGGCCCAGGATTGCAGATCCTCCTCGAAGACTGCCCTGTTACCCTTGGGCTGCTTGAGGCCGATGAAATCAGGCGTCAGCGCGAAGTGGTCGTTGAGAATGGCGACGAGGCTGAGATCCTTGGCGACGGCATCGAAGGTCGCCTTCGCACTTGCCGCGGTGCCGCCCGACAGCGTGCCGCGCATGTCGCGCACGCGGCCCTTCACGCGCGGTGCCGGCGCGCCGAACACGCGCCTGGCCTCTTCCTGCACGAAGAAGGTGCCGAGCTCGAACGGCACGGAATCATAGCCGCAGGAGAACACGATGCGGGCACCGCTCGCTTTGGCCGCAGCCTCGTACTTGTCGATCATCTGCCGCATCCACACCGGCTCGCCGCAGAGATCGAAATAATCCACCCCCGCCGCGACGCAGGCCGCGAGCAGGTCCTCGCCATAGAACTGATATGGCCCGACCGTCGTGATCACCGACCTCGTCTGCGCCACCATCGCCTTCAGCGACGCCGCGTCCGACGCATCGGCCACGATGAGCGGCGTATCGGCGGGCGCACCGATGGCCTCGCGCACCGATGTCAGCTTGTCGAGGCTGCGGCCGGCCATCGCCCAATTCAGGGACTTGTCGTCCTTGTAATGCGCCGCCAGATATTCGGCGACCAGCTGGCCGGTGAAACCGGTCGCGCCGTAGACGACGATGTCGAATTTCGCAGAGCTCATGCTCGTCCCTTACTTTTTCGCGTAACTCACGCCCATGCCGGCGCGGACGTCGCTTTGAATGCCATAGGGCGGGATCGGATAGCGCAGGCCGTTCTTCGCCAGCGCCTTCATGCCCTCGATCGCCTTGGCGAGATGCGCGGGCTTCAGGGCCATCAGCATCTCCTCGTCTGGCACGCCGCCATAGCGCCGTTCGGCATAGCATGGCAAGGACAGGCTGGGCTCCCCGGTCTTGAGCGCCCGCCCCCAGGAATCCGCGCAAGCGGTCTCGCCGACCACGCCCCATTCGAATTTCTTGTAGCCGGTATATTGCAGCCCGTTGATCAGGATGATCATCTGCCCCGGCGTTGCATAGACGAGGCAGATGTCGGGCGGATCGAGCCGGCCGCTCGCGAGCGGGCTGACGGCGAGCGCCTGATAGTGGCCGAACGGAACCACGTCCAGCGCCTCCTGGCGCTTGCGCGCGTCCTCCGCCGTGCCGTGCCAGACCCCGACATAGTTTTCGCCGGCGAGCCATTTTTCATCCTGCGGGCTAAGCCCGATCACCGCGCGGCACTGGGCACCGACGAGATCGTCGGCGGTGATGCCGACGGTCCAGCCGAGGCGCGCCGCCATGCTGACGATTTGGTCGGTGGTGTGGACCGCGTTCGGCCGCCGGATTTTCGGGATCGCCTCCATCTCTGCGACCGTTGCGAACAGCTTCATGCCGATCACAGTCGTCTTCAGCCGCAGCAGGCTGTTGAGGTCGGCAACGAGGCCGGCAAGATCGATGCTGTGTGCACTGTGCTGTTGCATGGCTTCCTCCGGCCGCAGCGATCGTGCGCCGCGTGTTCTTGTTGTGCGGTCTCGTTCTAGTCCTTCGCGGGTCCCGGAAGCAACTCGCCGGTCCTGCCCATCAGACGGTAGGCGACGAGGCCGATCCACTCGCGGACGGCCACTTCGGTCCGGCGCAGCCCGTCCGCTGCCATGTTGGTGAAGGAGAACAGATCGTCACGTCCGCCCATCCGCCAGTCGACCGGATAGGCCTCGACGTCAAAGCCGGCCTTGCGGAAGATTCCAATCGAGCGCGGCATGTGGAAGGCCGACGTCACCAGAAGCCAGCGCTCGCCCGGCTTCGGCGTCACCAGCTGCTTCGTGAAGACCGCATTCTCCCAGGTGTTCCGCGAATTGCGCTCGAGGATCAGACGCTCTTTCGCGATGCCCAGGTTCTCCAGGATCGGCGCGGAATAGTCGGCTTCCCTGGCATCCTTGGAGACGAGGTTCGCGCTCCCTCCGGTAAACACGATGCGCGCCTTCGGATAGCGGCGCGCGAGTTCGGCCGGCGCGAACAGACGATCGGCGGCGTGCGCGACGACGGGCGTGCGATGCGCCGCCGACAGATCGGTGTCGACCGAGCCGCCGAGCACGATGATGCCGTCGGGCGCCCCGCGCGAGGTGTCCCACGCCGGAAAGCGCGATTCCAGCGGATAGATTAGGAGATTGCCGAGCGGCGAAAACGCCGCCAGCGCCAGCAGCACCAGCGTGGTCACGGCCAGCCTGCGGCCGAGCGCGGCATAGCGCGTCGCCATCAGCACCAGCGAGACGACGCCGAGCTCGACCAGAAGGTTGATCGGCAGCAGCGCGGTACCGATCGTCTTGGACAGAACGAAAAACAGGGGAGCCTCGCGGGAATGAGCCGGCCGGTCTGCGCGGGGCTTGACCTGCCCGGCGATCTTCAGACAGCTTCTTGAAAGAGGATCGATCGCCCGGTCAAGCCCGGCCTGATCACAGCGAGCGGACGCGGCAAATGACCCATCACCACCTGCATTCCAGCCCCAACACCTGCCATTGGGGCTTCTTCGAAGCCGCGCTGAAGCCCGTCCTCACCATCAGAAGCGGCGACGAGGTGACGGTCGACACCATCAGCGGCGGTCCGGACATGCTGCCCGACCGCGACAAGTTTCACATTCCGCCCGAAATGTTCGAGGTTCATGCCAGCAACGAGCGCATGCTGCCCGGCCACATTCTCACCGGCCCGATCGCGGTCGAGGGCGCCGAGCCCGGCGACGTGCTCGCGGTCGAGATCCTCGACGTCCAGCTCCGGCAGGATTGGGGCTGGAACATGATCAAGCCGCTGGCCGGCACCCTGCCCGACGATTTCCACGAGACCCGTATCCTGAACATCCCGCTCGACCGTACCAGGATGACCGGCCGCATGCCGTGGGGCCTCGACCTGCCGCTCAAGCCGTTCTTCGGCGTGATGGGCGTATCGCCGCCGCCAGCCTGGGGACGGATCTCCTCGCTGATCCCGCGCGCCATGGGCGGCAATCTCGACAACAAGGAGCTAGGTGCGGGCGCGACGCTCTATCTGCCGGTGTTCGTGCCCGGCGCGATGTTCTCTTGCGGCGACGGCCACGGCGTGCAGGGCGACGGCGAGGTCTGCGTCACCGCGATCGAGACCGCGCTGCAGGGCCGCTTCCGCCTGACGCTGCGCAAGGATCTCAGGTTCGGCTATCCCCGCGCGGAGACGGCGACCCACTACATGACGATGGCGATGGACCCCGACCTCGACCAATGCGTGGTGCGCGCGCTGCGCGACATGATCGCGCTGCTCGGCGAGAGGCGAAACCTGTCGCGCGAGGATGCCTACACGTTGTGCAGCCTCGCCGCCGACCTCAGGGTGACCCAGACCGTCAACGGCGCCAAGGGCATCCATTGCATGATCGAAAAGGCTATCGTGCACGGCTGAGCCAAGCAGCCCTTCCTGACCTGTTGAAGCCCCGACGCCGCCCGGCCTGCCGCGCGGCGCGCTGCGTCGTGAGTAATTTCCGGAGCGATTCCAATATGCTGGGCGTCAAGCAAAGCCTGCATTTGACTTCCACCCCTGAACCTAAATAGAGTCTTAATCGTTACTTTTATGTACCCGAGTAAGAGGCTAGCGTTCGGGCCATGGCCACCGAAAAAGCCGAGACTGACCGCATTCCCGTAACCCTGGCGCTCTCGACCATCACCTACCTGGAGAAGCTGGTGAGACAGGGCACCCACGGCACCAGCGTTCCCGGCGTCGCTCGTACCTTGATCGAGGAAGGCATCCGTCTCGCCATCAAGGACGGACTTCTGTCGATCCGCGACAATGGCAGGACCTGAGCGCGCTCGGAGCGTGAGGCGGACGGATCTCGCGGCGGTTGGCCGGCACCTGCAACCTGGGACCGTTTACAAATGCCTGTTCTCTCACCCACTTGGACCGACGAACGCATCGAGCTTCTGAAGCGACACTTCGAGGCCGGCCTCTCCTGCCGCGAGATCGCCGCCGATATCGGCGTCAGCCGCAATGCCGTGATCGGCAAGCTGTCCCGCCTCAACCTGACGCGCGGCCGCACCAGCGATGAGCGCAAGGTTCAGGACAGAGGCGCGGCGCGCGCGAAGGCCGTGCCGCGCCTGCAATATCAGATGCTCGCCACGATCTATGGCGACACCGACGCTCCCGTCGCCACCGGGCCGATCGACGAGGCCAATCGCTGCTCGCTGCTGGAGCTGGCCGAGAACCGCTGTCGTTGGCCGATCTCGACGCCGGGCGCCGAGGATTTCTGCTTCTGCGGCAATTCCGCGCCGGATGGTCAGCCCTATTGCGCCGGCCACAGCCGCCTCGCCTACCGGCCGCCTGTGCGCGCCCGCGCGATACGCAGCTGACATTGCGCCCATCGCGACAACAAAAAACCTCCGGCGGGGCATCGCCGGAGGTTTCTGGAGGCTTAGCATCAAGCTAAGAGCCGCAACTTTCGTATCTGGCTGAGAGGTATATAGCTTAGTAACTCACGTAAGTAAATAAGCTTGATACCATTGAATCGCATGGCTCGCCTTCGTGTTCCGCAGCGGCCATCGATTTTCCGAAACCATTGCCCATGAAGAAACCCCGGCGGTTTCCCGCCGGGGTTCTCCAATCGATTGGCGCGATCGATGATCAGAAGTTCCGCTGAGCGCGCAGCAGCATGCTCACCGAGTTCTGGTCCTTCAGCTCGTACACGGCCGCCGGCTTCGCAGCCGAGGCAATGCCCGGGCTGTTGATTGCGCCCGAGTACTTCTGGTCCAGACGCGACCAGCTCAGGTCGGCCGTGAACGCCAGGCCCTTGACCGGGGTCCACACGGTGTTGACACCAACCACCGCGAAGTTGAAGTCCGGATTGCAGGTCGAACCGGCCACGGCGATCCCCGCGAAGTTGGTGCAGATCAGGGCCTTGCCCGAATCGCCATACTTCAACTGAGCATAGCCACCGTACACTCCGCTCGCCCAGTTCGGGCTCCAGTTGTGGGTGTAGCCACCGCGGAAGCCCCAGGTCTTGACGGTGTCGATGCCGGTAGCCGCTCCGAACACGCCGTCAGCCAAGCCGGCGAACCCGGTGCTCTGATAGGCGCCGCTGCTGCTGCCGCTGAACATGAAGAAGCTCTGCGGGAACAGGCTCTGGAAGTTGTAGCGAGTCGCACCGTCGGTGTAGACGGCCTGCAGGTTGATGACGTCACCCGCACCGGTCGGGATGTTCTTGATCGACAAGGCACCCGCCACGGCCCAGCCCCACTTGTCGGAGGGATGACCGGTGGCTTCATTCGCGCCGTAATAGGCCGTATGGAGCTCATGCGCGGCGACCGACAGCTGAGCCAGACCCCAGGCCTGGTCGACGCGAACCTGACCGATGATGTCGGGCGAACGCGTGCCGCCCCAGGCGTTGGCACCATAGACGCCGGTTACGAACTGCGCCGCCGTACCCGACGACACGTTCCAGAGGTTCGACTGACCATTGTTCGCCGAAGTCTCGTCCTGCAGCGCGAACGAAGCAGTGATGCCCTGGCCGAAGTCAGCGGTGTAGGCAACCTGGTTCACGCCGTTGACGTGGTTGGAGCCGCCCGGAATGGTATCGGGGCCGCCCGCCATATAGCTCTGCCAGGGAGCGTCGAAGATCGAGACGGTGCGACCGAAGGTGAAACCGGCGAACTGGATGAACGCGTGGTAGAGAGCGAGCGAAGCCGCGCTGGTCGAAACCGATGACGGGCTGCTGCCGGTGACGTTCGTGGTGTCGTAGCTGACGACCAGGTCGGCGTAGGTGCGAACAACGCCGTATTCGGTCGCAGTGCGGGTATCGACGTTGAAGTCCAGACGAGCGCGGCTGTAGTAGTAGTTGGTCAGACGGTTGTTCGACCCGCCGTTCGCGCTGCCCGAGCTGTTCGCGAAGCCATAGTCGCCGCCGCCGCCGAGGATCATGTCGGCGCGGATGTAACCACCCAGCTTGATGCAGGTGTCGGTGCCCGGCATGTAGTAGAATCCGGCGCCGTAGAGCGAGCAGATGCGCACGTATTCGACCGCCTTGGCCTTCACGGGCAGATCAGCCGCCTGAGCTCCACCGACGGCGATCAGTCCCGCCGCAGTGCTGAGCAAAAGGCTCTTCACCATCTTCATTTAAAACCTCCAAGTTGCTCATTTTACGGAGACTGGACCGTGAGGCCCCCCAGATCCCCGTCTCTCCAAATCCGCCCGGCCACTTTGCGCTTTCGGACACACTCGCTTTCGGCGCGAGGGACGTGAGCGAACCACCTGCAACGGGACGATCGAGTACCCCCCACCGCCACGAGCAACATATCTGCGCCAAACAACTACTCAAAATACTTTATCTAGTAAGCTTTGTGGTTTCACTAACTGTGTGCCCGGCGCGCAACACTCGAGGGCCGGCCGATCTGCTGAGCTGGTCATATTTGTAATTTTCGTGACGAAATTACCCTGCTCTGCACTTGCGTCAGGGCAGGCTTGCGTGGACTATGGCCTTCCACGAACACCGGCCTGAATGATCGGTTCACGGGAGTGACGCTGTGTCCGCGACGAGGAAAGAAGGAGCGCGCCTGCGCTCGACCGGCAATCTGGATATCATCAGGCGCTTCACCTGGGAGATCTCGTCGATCAACATGTATCTGGAGGAGTTGCGTCAGTTCTGGGCGAAGACGCTCGGCATCAGCGGCCCGCAATGGCTGATCCTGATGGCCATCTCCGACCTCGACAAGGACGACGGCATCCCGGTCAACGTCGTCTCCAAGCTCCTCCACGTCGATCCGTCCTTCGTCACCACCCAGTCCAAGCTGCTCGAGAAGAAGGGTCTGTTGCGCCGTCGTCCCTCGCCGACCGATGCCCGCGTGGTGCGGTTGTCGCTGGCCGAGAAGACGCAGAAGCACATCGCAAGCCTCAACGAGCAATACAAGACGATCCGCGAATTCGTCTTCCAGGAGTTCGACGAGGACGAGCTGACGGAATTCACCGGCAAGCTCGCGACACTGAAGAATCGCCTCGAGAAGGCCTGCGTCCGGATCTCTCTCGACTTCTAAGCCCTCGGCCGCTCAGATCCGCCGGGCGGCGGCGCCGAGCCGCGATTCGAGCCAATCGAAGATGTATTCGTTGGCAAGGCTCGGATTGTCCGCATGGGACTGCGCCGCGCCGGTCTCGGCCGCAGTGAACACCTTCAACGCCACGTTCGAGCTGCCGAGCCGGGAGCTCTGGACGATCTGACGCGCCCGGTCGGCCTTGAGCCAGCCGTCCTCGCCGAGCGTGATCAGCACCGGGCAGTCGGCGCTGGAGGCCATCAGCGGCGCATGCGGCACCGGCACGATGCTGACGTCGCTCAGCGCGAATCGGCTGGCAAAGAAGGCCCGCTCGTGCAGGTCCCACAGGCCGCCATCGCAGACCGCGGCGGCAAACCGCGGCTCCTGCAGCACCGCGCGCGCCACGAAGGAAGAGCCCCAGCCATCGGCAATGATGCCGACGCGCGCGAAATCGATGTCGCTGCGCGCCTCCAGATAGTCCATGACGCAGGGAATGGCGCTCTCGAGATCGCGGCGCCGCAACAGCGCCTCGATGTAATCGTCGCGCTGCTCGCCGAACAGATCCAGCGCCAGCAGCGAGAATCCGCGCTCGCGCGCGTGCGGCACGAGCTTGAACAGGAATTCTTCCTTGCGGTGGCCGGGCTCGCCGATGCAGATCACGGTCGGCGCCCGCAGGCTGCCCGACGGCGCGGGGACGAAGTAGCCCTGCAGCGCATGTCCCTCGAGCCAGGGAATGGTCACGACCTCGCCCGCCGGGCTGCGCGCCGAAAGGTAGCGGCGCGCGCATTCCTGCATCGCGAGCACGGCGACCCAGCGGCGCTCGTCGTCCGGCTCCAGCGGCATCGCGGCCGCGCCATAATAGTTCATGGCCCGCAGCCAGTTGCGCTGTGCGCTCGCCATGTGGCCTTCCGCGAAGGCGGCCTCGGCGCGGTGCCGGTTGGCTTGCGCCAGCTTCTTCCACTCCCGATGCCAGGAGCCGTCGTCGCCCCGCTTCAGCTGCCGCGCGATCATCAGGCATTCGGCGATGGTGGCGCCGCCTTCCTGGGCCGCGGTCAGCAGCCGCGTGAACTCAGCGGAGATGTCCTCTCGCTCCGGGCAAAGGGTCCAGTCGTCGGAGAGGCATGCGGGCATCATCGGGAGCTACGCTCTATCATCGCGCTATCGCTGACCTACTAAACCATTTCAGTCCGCCGACCAAGCAGCCGCGCACCGAATGAGCGCCGCTGGAGATCACCATCGCTTGAACGAATGGTCACGCCGCATGCGTGTCATTCCAATCCGGCATGAAGGCCGGACATTGGCAGGAGGTGGCACGCATCATCGCACGCGCACCTCTTGTCATGACGATTATCCTACCTACATTCGCGCGTCCGCCGGCGCTCTCAACCGAGCCGCCAGCCGACCTCCTGCGTGAAGCTTTCGTAGAAGGCGCGGTCATAGGCCTGCTCGGGCGTTGCGCGCACACGCTCGTCGAGGCGCTTGGCATCCTCGCCGACGAGGATGCGCCAGCGCTCGGCCTTGACGCCGTCGAGAATGATCTTGGCAGCCTGTGCCGCCGTCGTCGGCGCATCCTCCAGGAAGCTGCGGGCGCGCTCGGCGAACACCGCCTGGACGTCCTCGTCCGACATCTTGTCGGCATCCGGCACGCCGGCCGCGACCATGCGCTTGCGCGTCAGCGCGACCTCGTCGTCGCTGAGCCGCTCCGAGCCGTCGGCGCTCTGCACCTTGCGGGAGTTGGAGACGATCGAGGTGCCGATGTGGCCGGGCATCACCACCGAGCACTTGACGTGCGGGGCGTGCAGGCGCAGGTCGTTGATCAGCGCTTCGGTGAATCCCTTCACCGCGAACTTCGCCGAGCTGTAGGCGGTGTGCGCCTGGTTCATGCCGATCGAGGCCCAGAAGCCGTTGACGCTGGCGGTGTTGACGATGTGGGCTTCGTCCGCCGCCACCAGCATCGGCAGGAAGGTGCGCACGCCGAGATAGACGCCGCCCCAGCAGATGTTGAAGGTGCGCTCCCACTGCTCGCGCGTGTTGGTGAACAGGCTGCCGCCGCCGCCGATGCCGGCATTGTTGAACAGCAGGTGGATCCTGTCGGTCTTCTGCTGCTCGGCGAGCTCGTCGCGGAAGCGCTTCAGGTGATCCTCGATCGCGACGTCGGCGACATGGGTCGTGACGCGCAGGCCCTGCGGCAGCTTCTCGCTCTCGCACAGCCGCTTGGTCTCGGCCATCGCGGCCTCGGAGACGTCGCACATCGCGACGTTGCAGCCCTCGGCGACGAGTTGCCGCGCGAGCTCGCGCCCCATGCCCGTGCCGCCGCCGGTGATGACCGCGATCTTTCCAGCAAAATCCTTCATGGGACTTTCGGCCCCTCCCTTGTCGGTATGTTTCTTCGTCGCCGCGCCGCCCGCCGGCGCGCGCAAAATGTAGCAGCGCGGCATGCGCAAATGAAAGCGGATCGGCGATCATCAATTATTTCGGCGCGCGGACTATCGGCCGCCCGGGTGCTCGCGGCGCATCCTTCGAGACGCCCGCCGTTGCGGGCCCTCAGGATGCGGCATCGGCAGTGGGCTTCCTCCCCGCTTGCGGGGGAGGGTTGGCGAGAGGGTGTCTCCGCACAGGGATTATCGAGAGTGATCGAGGACGTCCCTGCGCGGCGAGAACCCTCACCGCCGCGCTCTGCGAGCGCGTCGGCCTCTCGGGCAAGCGCAGGGCTATCGCATATGGCGCTTTGCGAGACCTGAGCGCGCGCCTCGTCCTTCGAGACGACCGCTTTCGCGGTCTCCTCAGGATGAGGCTAAGCAGCATTGGTGCTCGTTGAAACTGGCCGCGCACCTGGTCCTCATCCTGAGGGCCCGCCAACGGCGGGCGTCTCGAAGGATGGCCACAGGCGAGATCGCTACCATATGCGATTGCCCTGCCCGCAAGCGGGAGAGGCGGAGCAAGCCGGCAGACCATCCCGCTTCATGCGCGCTTACCCTAGCGAAGCAGCGGCGGCGCGGCATTTTCGTCGACTTTTCCCGTATTTATCCGGCTTCGGTTTATGGGCAGATTTTTTACAATCCGAATCCTCAAATGGACACTCGGACGCTGGGTCGAGTCGGCCAGGCCAGCGTGTTGTTTGCGTGTCACAGGCTCTGGCACTCCGCTTGCATCCTTGTCGTGGTCAGAAACAACCGATGAGGTGACAGGAATGTTCGTGACCGTCGTAGCCGTGCTCTGCCGGCTGAGCGCAGCCAGCTCAGGCAGTTGTGTCGAGGAAATCGTGACCGACAGCAACATGACGCCCGAGATTTCGATGATGCAGTGCGCTGTCGGCGCACAGGCCCCCCTGGCGAAATGGATGGGCGAGCATCCGATCTATCACGCCAATTGGCGCCTCGAGCGCTACAAATGCGTGCCGGGCCACTACGAGATCAAGGGCCACGCCTGACGGCCCCGCAAAACTACTGATCCGAACACGACGGATCGAGGAAACGCCCACCTCGCCTGGCCCGATGGCACAGCGCGCGTTTCGCGCGGGACTAAGCTACCCCGCATAGTGCCGGGGGCTCCCGGCAGGCCGCTTGACCCAGGTCAATATCCCGCTGGCCTCGGCGCGCCAACATTGTTAGCTACATCAAACTGAACTTGCGGAAGGCCGCCGGGAATTTGGCTGACGACTGCCGGTTGCCTTGGTCGAAGACACGTTTAATCCTTTTGAAGCGAGGCTCTCAGTCTGCCATCTAGCGTGAGCGTCTCGGCGGCTTCTCAGTGCTGGATCGCGGACATCGATCGTGAATCGCTACACGATGGAAAGCAGAATGAAGCCCGCGCTTGCGCTGCCACCACCGCAACGTGATTTGCGTCTCGACCTGTTTCGCGGCCTCGCCAACTGGGCGATGTTTCTCGGCCATGTCCCCGGCACGGTGCTGGCGTGGTGTTCGTTCCGAAATTATGGATTCAGCGACGGGGCCGACCTGTTCGTGTTCATCTCCGGCTACACTTCAGCGCTCGTCTATACGCGAAAGATGGAGCGAGGCTTCGTGTTCGGAGCCAGCAGGCTGTTCAGGCGCGTCTGGCAAATCTACACGGCGCATATCCTGCTATTCGTAATTTACCTGGCTTTCGTCCATTTCCTGTCGGAGAGGTTCAACGCGCCTGATCTGATCGATCTGTTCAACGCCGGACCGGTCACCGGCGCGCCGAGCGAGATGATGACGCAGGGGCTCCTGCTGAGATACAAGCCTCTGAACTTGGACGTGCTGCCGCTCTACGTCGTCTTGATGGGCCTGTTTCCTCCGATCCTCTGGTTGATGTTGAGGTTTCCTGATGCCGTCATGATCGGATCGGTGCTGTTGTATCTGGCTGCGCGGCAATTCCATTGGAACCTGCCTTCCTATCCGTCGGGAAGCTGGTACTTCAATCCGCTGGCGTGGCAACTTCTGTTTGTCACGGGCGCATGGCTCGCGTTGACGGGCGCGGGGCGTCTGCACTTCCTGCTGCGGTCCAGGATCGTGCTGGTTGTTGCGATTGCCTATTTGATTTTTGCGGCGGTTATGACGCTGGCTGGTCACCAGCCTCAGCTCCGGGCCTTGTTTGCGCCTGCCGTGTTCGAGCTTTTCAATCCCAACGACAAGACCAATCTGGCGCCCTACCGCTATCTTCATTTGATGGTGCTGATCATCCTTGGCGCCCGGTTCATACCGATCGATGCGCCCGGGCTACGAGCCGCCATCTGGCACCCCCTGGTGAAGTGCGGCCAGCACTCCCTCGAAGTGTTTTGTGTGGGCATCCTCCTGGCCTTCATCGGGTACTTCATCCTGCAGCTTGCAGGGAACGGCATCCTCGACCAACTACTCGTCGGCGCTGCAGGAATCGCGATCATGACGGCGGTTGCCTACTACAGGTCCTGGTCGAAGCGAGTGGAGAAATCTTCACATGAGAGTCCGGTAGATGGAAAGAAAGCGCCGGAAGTCACCGGTCCCCTCGAGCATCCTGTGCTGCGCGGCGCCGGAAGGGCGGCGCAGGTCGCTCGCGCGACGGATACGCGGCAGCCGCCTTGAGGGAGGTTTGACACCCGCCGCCCGCCGTCACCGTCACAATCGAGGCCCATCACATCGACCCGAAACTGCACCGCGTGCTCACCGAGCAGATCCCGCGCTCCGGCCAGCTCAAAGACGTCGAAGCCTTCAGCCGCGAGGTCCACGCGCTCTTGCGCACCTGTCTCGAAAAGCCGCCGCAAGGAGATGCGCAGGATCGACCTCGACGTCGCGACCTTCATCTGCGTCAGCGCGATCGAGGCGGTGGCGCACAACACGGTGTTGAGCAGGGCCGAGGTGACCTTGCGAGGCGTTAGCCCCCAGACCTCTCTAACATTCTAGAATTTGAACAGCGACAATCAAAAGTTGAAATTCTATCGGCACCTGTTACGCTCACCGTATTCATCGATCATTTGTCAGGGACGGCGCTCGTATGGCCAGCCCGAAGATCATTATCCTGTCTGACGGCACCGGTAATGCTGCCTCAAGCGTTTGGCGTACCAACGTCTGGCGGATGTTCCAGGCGCTCGACCTGCAAGGCAACAGCCAGGCCGCGAAGTACGACGATGGCGTGGGCACCTCGTCCTTCGTGCCGCTCGCCGTGCTGGGCGGCGCATTCGGATACGGCCTCAAGCGCAACATCCTCGACGCCTACAAGTTCATCTGCCGCAACTACGATCACCAGAACCACTCGAACATCTACCTCTTCGGCTTCAGCCGTGGCGCGTTCACCGTGCGCGTCCTCGGCGCGCTCATCCTCCAGCAGGGCCTGGTTGTGGCGGATACCGAAGCCCAGCTGCACAACGGCGCGGTGAAGGCATACAGGGCCTACCGGGCCAAGGGTTACCACTCGATCTTGCGCATCGAGGTGCTCTTCCGCGCCTTGCGCGACTACGTCCTGGTGCCGGTGCTCGACATCCTGCTGGGCAACAAGCCCTACGCCGAAATCGTCCGCAAGGACATCCCATCCATAGAGTTCATCGGCGTGTGGGACACGGTCGCGGCCTACGGCCTGCCGATGGACGAGATGACGCGCGGCGTGAGCAACTGGATCTGGCCCCTCGAGCTTCCGAACCGGATCCTGAGCCAACGCGTCAGATGCGCAAGGCACGCGCTTGCGCTCGACGATGAGCGGACGACCTTTCATCCCGTGCTCTGGACCGAGGAAGGCGAATCCAAGCCAAGTGTCCCCACCACCATTGACGACGAGCGCCTGGTCCAGGTCTGGTTCGTTGGTATGCACGCCAACGTGGGCGGAGGTTATCCCGACGATGCCGTATCGTTCGTACCGCTGTCCTGGCTCGTCGACGAGTCCATCAAGCGCGGTCTTGTGTTCAAGGAGGCCCCCTTCGCAGACCCCGACTCCATCAAACTGATCGATTCAGCGCAGGACAAGGACGGCCGCCTCTACGACTCGCGTTCCGGCCTCGGCTCCTACTACCGTTATGGCCCGCGCAAGGTCTCCGACCTGTGCAATGACCCGCATGTCGGCGTCAGCGTCAAGTTGCCGAAGATCCACGAAAGCGTGTTCGACCGCATCGACAGCGGCTGTAATGCCTATGCTCCGATCGGCTTGCCGCCGGAATATCTGGTGGTTTCCCGCAACGGCAAGCTCACGCCGCTCGGGCCGACGACGTTCGAGACGCCGGCGGGCGCGACCGCCCGCTTTGCTGCGCAGGAAAAGCTCTGGAATTTCGTCTGGATGCGCCGGCTGGCGTATTTCGCCACCCTGGCCGCCACGCTGCATCTTGCGGCGTTCTGGCTCTTCCACGACCGCATCAAGGAGCATGAGTTCGAGTCTCCGATCCGGATGGTCTCCGAACTCGTGCGTTTCATCGAGTCCTTCTTGCCGAAATCTTTCCACTGGTGGACGGACTGGTACGCCGCGAACCCTGAATGGTTCGCCGGCGGCATCGCCGCCGTGATTCTGCTTATGGTCCTTGGCGGCAGCCTCAGCAACAAAATCAGGGACCGCATGCGCCTGCTCTGGCGGGACCGGGCGGACCCGGTGCCGCTCTCCGGTCTGATGCACGACGCCATTTACGCGTTCAGGACCCACCCGGCCTATCAGTTTGTCATCCGCACCGCGAAGCGGCACGTCCTGCCCCTGTTTTTGGTGGTGGTGATGGTCTGGTTCGGCGCGACGGTCGCGAGCCATTTCCTATTCAACGTCGCGGATTCGATGGGGGCATTCTGCAAGGGCACGGCGGAGGCAACGCTTATCCCGGTCAATAAGGGCATCGACCAGGACGGCGCGGACTTTGCGACGGCGGCGATCTGTGCGCCAACAGGCCTGAAGGTGTTTTCCGGTCGATCGTATGAGATCAGAATCGCGGTCACCGAGCCCTGGACCGACGCCGAGCGGCCGACCACACCTGCTGGTTTCCGGACCTCCACGGTCGAGCTTGCCAACCGGTGGAAGTTTCGCAGCGCCATTTTCCTTCGCCGCATCCTGTTCAGACCCTGGTACCGCATCATCGCGCGGGTTGGCGAGACCGGCGTAGACGAGTATTTCCTCGATCCGATCCCGCTTCCGAACACGACACCGCAGACGTACAAAGCAACGTTCAAGGCTGCACGCAGCGGTGAGCTTTTTCTCTACGTCAACGACGCCGTGATCGGCCTGCCGTGGCTCAGCGACACGTTTTACCCGAACAACGGAGGCAAGGCTAAGGTCACCGTTAAACTGCTGTGAGGCAATTCAGAAGCCATCGAAGGAGCCAACTGGCGATAACCCGCTTGGAATCTCGCGAGGCAAACAGACGCAAAGCATGTAGTGCGACGATCATCCCCATTTATCCATGAATGATCCTCAGCTACTGCCAAGCAGGGCGCTGCAAAACCGTCTTCGGAATTTTTTGTTTACCGACCACCCAAGCAGCCACCGCCGCCGATCGTCGCACATGGGTCACCGCCGGAGCGAGCCCTACGTCCCGGTCCAATCACCCAACCGATGCTTCGAGAAAAATGGTCGGAGCGAGAGGATTTGAACCTCCGACCCCTAGTCTCCCAGACTAGTGCGCTAACCGGGCTGCGCCACGCTCCGAACGTCGTTCCATTAGCTAGGATCGGCGCGATGCGCAAGGCAAGGCCGCAGCATTTTGCCGGTCCGGTCCCACAGGCTCGGAACCGCAAACGGTCCGAATCGCCCCTACCCGTCCTTCAGCGCCTGATCCAGCATCTCGCGGCAGGCGACGAGGTCGGCGAGCGCGCGGCCGAGGCGCTCCCGGTCCAGCGCGCTGGGGCCGGTGGGCGCGGCGGGGGTGCCGCCCTTGCGGAAGGTGGTGAGGATCTCCTCGTCGTCGACCTCGGTGAAGCGGAAGTCGATGCCTTCCTCCTCATCCCCCTGGTAATCGTCGTCGTCGGTGTCGGTGACGCCCTTGATCGGCGCCTCCTCGTCCTCGGGCTCCATCAGGCTAGCGCCGATGGCGTCCTCGATGGCGCCGAACGAGACCGCGGCGGCGCTGTCGGCGAGGCCCTGCACCGATTTGACGCCGTGCTCCTTCAGGATCCGCTGCACGCCGCGGATGGTGTAGCCCTCGCCGTAGAGCAGGCGGCGGATGCCCTTGAGCAGGTCGACGTCGTCGGGGCGATAGTAGCGGCGGCCGCCGCTGCGCTTCATCGGCTTGATCTGCGAGAAGCGGGTCTCCCAGAACCGCAGCACGTGCTGCGGGATGTCGAGCTCCTGGGCTACTTCGCTGATGGTTCGGAACGCATCCGGCGCCTTGTCCAAATGCCAGTCCTTTCCGAAAAGGCGGTTACGCCTCTTGCTGAGCCTTGCTGCTGGTGGCATCGCCGTTGGCGCGGTGCTGGCCGTTGATCCGTTGCTTGAGAATCGCCGACGGCTTGAACACCATGACCCGGCGCGGCGAGATCGGCACCTCGGTGCCGGTCTTCGGATTGCGGCCGATGCGCTGACCCTTCTTGCGCACCATGAACGAGCCGAACGAGGACAGCTTCACCGTCTCGCCCTTCTCCAGGCAGTCGGTGATC
The DNA here is from genome assembly GCF_024585125.1 of Bradyrhizobium sp. WBOS08. Lineage (NCBI taxonomy): Bacteria > Pseudomonadati > Pseudomonadota > Alphaproteobacteria > Hyphomicrobiales > Nitrobacteraceae > Bradyrhizobium > Bradyrhizobium sp. WBOS08. The sequence goes on from NZ_CP028988.1 coordinate 6,468,566, forward strand.
TCCTTCAACACCAGTTCCACGAAGGCGGACGATTCCGTGCGCGACAGGCCCACCTTCTGGTAGACGGCTTCGCACAGGTCGACTCGCGTTACGGTTTTACTTTGATCGGTCATCGCCCTGCCCCACCTCACGGCGAACAATTGTTGTCTGAAATTATGAGCTTACGATACGGCGGTCAACAGCGCTCATCAATGCAGGCGCATCGATAATCGCGGCCGATTCCGGCAAAATTTTATCGAGTGTGGCTCTACCAGCGCACCAGCGCGGAGCCCCAGGTGAAGCCGCCGCCCATGGCTTCCAGCAGCACCATGTCGCCCTTCTTGATGCGGCCGTCCTTGCGCGCCACCGAGAGCGCCAGCGGGATCGAGGCGGCCGAGGTGTTGCCGTGACGGTCCACGGTCAGCACCACCTTCTCCGGCGCGATATGGAGCTTGTGGGCGGAGGCGTCGATGATTCGCTTGTTGGCCTGGTGCGGCACGAACCAGTCGATGCTGTCGGCATTGAGCCCGGTCGCCTGGAAGGCATCGACGATGACGTCGGTGATCATGCCGACCGCGTGCTTGAAGACCTCGCGGCCCTCCATGCGCAGATGGCCGACGGTCTGGGTCGAGGACGGCCCGCCGTCGACGAACAGCTTGGCCTTGTGGCGGCCGTCGGAGCGCAGATGCGTGGTCACGACGCCGCGGTCGGTGGCGGCATGGCCCGGCTGCTCCTGCGCCTCCAGCACGACCGCGCCGGCACCGTCGCCGAACAGCACGCAGGTGCCGCGGTCGTTCCAGTCGAGGATGCGCGAGAAGGTCTCGGCGCCGATCACCAGCGCGCGCTTGAAGGCGCCGGTGCGCAGGAAATTGTCGGCGGTGGCGAGCGCGAACACGAAGCCGGAGCAGACCGCCTGGAGGTCGAAGGCCGCGCCGTGGTTGATGCCGAGCGCGTTCTGAACGGCGACGGCGGTGGCGGGAAAGGTGTTGTCGGGCGTCGAGGTCGCCAGCACGATGAGGTCGATCGACTGCGCATCCATGCCGGCATCGCTGAGCGCGGCCTGCGCCGCCTTGATCGCCAGGTGCGAGGTGAACTCGCCCTCCGCCGCGATATGCCGCTCGCGAATGCCGGTGCGCTGCACGATCCACTCGTCGGAGGTGTCGATGCGCGCCGCCAATTGGGCGTTGGTCACCACCTGCTCCGGCAGGTAGGAGCCGCAGCCGAGCACGACCGAACGAATTTGAGTCACGAAACAACCTCCTGCGCGGCCTGCACCGAATTGAGTGCACCACCCTCGCGGTTGAGCATCTGATTGATCTTGTTCAGGAGATCGTAGTGAGCCATCTCATAGCCAACATCGATCGCATAGGCAAAGCCTTCGGCGCTGGTTCCGCCGTGGCTTTTGACAACCAATCCGTTCAGACCCAGGAACACGCCGCCATTGGACTTGTTCGGATCCATCTTGTCGCGCAGGGCCTGGAAGGCGCTGCGGGCAAAGAGATAGCCGAGCTTGGACATCCAGCTCCGCTTCATCTCGTCGCGGAGTAATTCGGCCATCTGCCTGGCGGTTCCCTCGGCGGCCTTGAGCGCGATGTTGCCGCTGAAACCTTCGGTGACGACGACGTCGGCCAGCCCCTTGCCGATGCCGTCGCCCTCGACGAAGCCGATATAGTCGAGCTCCGGCAGGTTCCTGGCCCGCAGGATTTCCCCGGCCTCACGGATTTCCTCGTGCCCCTTGATCTCCTCGGTCCCGATATTGAGCAGCCCCACCGTGGGCCGCTTCTTGTCGAATAGCACGCTCGCCATCGCGGCGCCCATCAGGGCCAGCGCCACCAGATGGTGTGCGTCGCCGCCGATGGTGGCGCCGAGGTCGAGCACGGCGGACTCGCCGCGCCTGGTCGGCCAGATGCCCGTAATCGCCGGGCGATCGATCCCCTTCAGCGTGCGCAGGTGGAAGCGCGACATCGCCATCAGCGCGCCGGTATTGCCGGCGGAGACCGCGACATCGGCCTCGCCCTTCTTCACGGCGTCGATGGCAAGCCACATCGAGGACGTCTTGCGGCCGCGTCGCAGCGCCTGGCTCGGCTTGTCCGAACCGCTGACGGCCACGTCGGTGTGGATGATCCTGGAGGCGGCCTTGAGCTCGGGGTGCCGGTCGAGCTCGGGCTCGATCCTGGCGCGGTCCCCGACCAGCAGGAATTCGGTGCCGCGATGCCTGCCAAGCGAGATGGCCGCGCCCGGAATGACCACGGCGGCGCCGCCATCGCCCCCCATGGCGTCAAGCGCAATGCGAACCTTGCTTGGCATAAAAGTCCTGGAAAACCTGATCTGGTGCGGTCCTGAACGAGCGGGGCCGCGGAATGGGTTCGCCACGGACGTGGCGACCGGTCAGGCGCCACGCCGCGCCCCGACCGGGGCGCGACAATAGCGTTTTGTTACCCCGAAACAACCTCTTGCCCCCAGCCTTTTGCTTTCCGGGCGATCCGGCTGGAAAAGTCCGAAACTTGCAAAAAATCCATTGAAATCAGCCGGATAAAGGATGCTTTGAAACCATCCAGGCAAAGGCCTCGCGTGCCTTCGCAAGCCGATCCGACGCGGAAGGACTCGGCTATCGGCCTTTCTTCTTGTCCTGGAGTGCCTTCAACGCGGCGAACGGATGGTCCTCCGGATCGGGGGCGGTGACATCAGGCTCGAACACGGCCCCTTCCTTGCGCGGATAGGGATCGATGGCGAGGAACAGCGCGTCGGTGGCGACCCGGCCGAGATCGATGATGCCACCGACGATCGGATCCGGCGGATCGGCGATTTCAGGCGCCGCGTCGTCCTGGCCCTCCTCGATCAGGTCGGCGAGGCGCCGCGCCTCGGCCTCGGGGGCGAACATCAGGTCCACCTCCTCCTCGATCTCGCTCTCGATCGGGTCCAGCGTGACCACGCAGGTTTGCCCGACCCTGGCCCGGACGGTGCCGGTCACCTGAACCCGGCCGCCGCTCCTGGGCATCACGTCGAAATCGGCGCTGGCGGACAGGACCTCCCGCACCCCGCCGACCTCGGCGATCGCCTGCCGCTCGCCGGCCGAGGCCTCGAGCTTGCGGTGCAGGCCGGTGTCGGGGATCTGGGCAACGATGACGGGTGCCCGCCAAGGATCGGGCTGGGATCCGGTCGCTGGTCGGCTCATGGCGTGACGTCCTCGGGAAGCGCTGGAGGAAACCGGAAGGAGGCGTGCAGCAGCGCAGCCTCCTCGGCCCGGCCGAGAGCGGCCTCACTGGCGCGGGCATAGGCCGCGAGCCGCTCCGCCTGCTCCAAGCCGGTCCCGTTCAAGATATTCTTGCAGATCGCCTCCGCCAGGGCCTTATCCCCGGCCTCGATGGCCTGGTCGTAGGCCTGGACGCGGCCGTAAAAGGCCTCGCCGAAAGCCCGCATCCGCTTCGGCACGGTCTGGTCGCCCACCCCCATCTCGCGCAGATTGTCGTCCATATCCTCGCAGAAGCGGTCGAACAGCGCCTGCGACAGCTCGGTGGCGCCTCGAGCCGTGCGCAGGCGTCGCAGCAGCAGCCACAGATGCAGCAGCAACAGGTCGAAACGCCCGTTAACCGTATCGGGCACGGCCAAGTCGCGGTAAAATATGGGTTCTCGCGCCTGCGTCACGATCATGCCATAGATGGCTTCAATGGTGTCCGGCGGGGTTCGCCGGGGTTTCCTGAAGTGATTGAACGGCCAAAGCATTGTGGTTTCCGCAAGCGGGCGCGCGCGAGTTGCATTCAGACGCCCAGCCCGGTACTTCAGCGCCTCGCGCGACGCAAGGGGACGGAATCAGTTCCGCTATGACGACAACGAACCAGACCAGCCTGCGCGCGAACACGCGGCGCGGCCTCCATGCACGCTGGCGCGCCTTGCGCATGCTCGCCGCCGCCACCCTGGTCGGCGCTGCGCTGGCGGGCTGCACCGGCGAGCAGTTCCAGAAGGGTTACATCCTGCCGCCCGGCGCGCTGGAGCAGATTCCGATCGGCGCGAGCCAGGATCAGGTGCTGATCGTGATGGGCACGCCCTCCACCGTCGCCACGCTGGACGGCGAAGTCTTCTACTACATCTCGCAGCGCTCGGAGCGCGTGGTCGCTTTCATGAACCAGAAGGTGGTCGACCAGCGCGTGATCGCGGTCTATTTCGACAAGAACCGGCGCGTGCGGCGGCTGGCGAATTACGGCCTGCAGGACGGCAAGATCTTCGACTTCATCAGCCGCACCACGCCGACGTCGGGTCAGGAGATGAGCTACCTCACGCCGCTGTTCAAGCTGCTCAGCTTCAACTGAGTCGCGAACGCGTTTTCGAGCGACGTCGGGACCGGTTCGCCTCGAGACAACGCAGCAGAGCTGCAAGACAAGTGTCTGGAGCGCCTTCCAATTCCGCCGCAAGGTAAATGGCGCTCGCCTGCGGCGTCGTGCCACCCTCCGTGCGCCCTTTGCGCTCGCGCGCGGCTTGCCGTCGCATCTGCGGTTTCCTAGGCTCCCTGCAAAGAAAGAAGCAGGGAGTAGATTCGTGCCTAAGACTTTTTCCCGACGTCGCGTGCTTACCGCTGCTGCCGGCCTTTCGGCCGCAGCGATCCTGCCGCGATCGAGCCTTGCGGACTGGAAGCCGACCGAAACCGTCCGTCTGGTCGTGCCGGCCGCAGCCGGCGGCTCGACCGACGTGATGGGCCGGCTTCTGGCCGCGCATCTGCAAAACGCGTGGGGCCAGTCGGCCGTCGTGGAAAACCGCTCCGGCGGCGGCGGCACCATCGGCACGGCCGAGGTGGTCCGCGCCAAGCCTGACGGCCATACCATCCTGATCGGCAATCCGGGCCCGAACGCGATCGCCTACAGCATCTTCAAGAATCTCTCCTACAAGCCGGACCAGCTTCAGCCGGTCTCCAACATGATCCGGATTCCGAACATCGTGTCGGCGCATCCGAAGACCGGCATCAAGTCGATCCCCGAGCTGATCGCCTATCTCAAGGCCAATCCGGACAAGCTCAGCTACGCCTCTTCCGGCGTCGGCCAGAGCCCTCACCTCACCGGCGCCTGGTTTCTCCAGCTCACCGGCCTGAAGATGACGCACATCCCGTTCCGCGGCGCCGGCCCGGCGCTCCAGGCCGCGCTTGCCGGCGACATTCAGATCCTGTTCGACAACCTCTATCCGAGCCTGCCGCAGGTGCAGAACGGCACGCTCAACGGCCTCTGCGTCACCACGACCGAGCGCAGCGAGCTCGCGCCGAACCTGCCGACCATGCGCGAGAGCGCGCCGGAGCTGGCGAACTTCGACGTGTCCTCCTGGTTCTGCGTCTTCCTGCCGAAGGGCGTCTCGCCGGAGGTGCTGAACGCGCTCAATCTCCAGATCAAGGCGATGCTCGAGCGCGACGACGTCAAGAAGCAGATCGCCGCCATGGGCGCCCGCGCCGACTACGGCACGCCGCAGCAATTCGCCGCCTTCGTGGACGCCGAGACGAAGAAGTTCGCCGGCATCATCCAGAAGGAAGGGCTGCAGATGGACGTGCAGTAGCTCTCGCGTCCCGGTGCAGCGTGGAACGCTAAGCCGGGACCCAGAGCCTCGGGTGTGGACCCCGGATCTGCAGCGCATCACTTCGTGCTGCGCAGCGTCCGGGGAACGCGGTTAGAGCGAAGTTTCATCATCAAAAACCCCGCGGCTCGCGCCGCGGGGTTTTGTCTTGGAGAGCTGGTGCTGCTCAGTGCGCCAGGATCGCCAGCAGCAGCAAGGCCACGATGTTCGTGATCTTGATCATCGGGTTCACCGCAGGACCCGCCGTGTCCTTGTAGGGATCGCCGACGGTGTCGCCGGTCACCGCCGACTTGTGGGCATCCGAGCCCTTGCCGCCGAAATGACCGTCCTCGATGTATTTCTTGGCGTTGTCCCAGGCGCCGCCGCCCGAGGTCATGGAGATCGCGACGAACAGGCCCGTCACGATGACGCCGAGCAGCATGGCGCCGACCGCGGAGAACGCCGCCGACTTGCCGACCGCGCCGCCGCCCGCGATGAAGTAGATCACGAAGTAGACGACGATCGGCGACAGCACCGGCAGCAGCGAGGGGATGATCATCTCCTTGATCGCCGCCTTCGTCAGCAGATCGACCGCCTTGCCGTAGTCAGGCTTGTCGGTGCCCTGCATGATGCCCGGCTTCTCGCGGAACTGACGCCGCACCTCCTCGACGATCGCGCTGGCGGCACGTCCCACCGCCGTCATGCCCATCGCGCCGAACAGATACGGCAACAGGCCGCCGAACAGCAGACCCACCACGACGTAGGGGTTGTTGAGCGAGAAGTCCGGATTGACGCCTGCGAAGTAGGGATGCTGTGCGGAGCCGGCGACGAAGAACTTGAGGTCCTCGTTGTAGGCCGCGAACAGCACCAGAGCACCGAGACCGGCCGAGCCGATCGCGTAGCCTTTGGTCACCGCCTTGGTGGTGTTGCCGACCGCATCGAGCGCGTCGGTCGACTTGCGTACCTCCTTGGGCAGTCCCGCCATCTCGGCAATGCCGCCGGCATTGTCGGTGACGGGGCCGAAGGCGTCGAGGGCGACGACCATGCCGGCCAGCGCCAGCATGGTGGCGGTCGCGATCGCGATGCCGAACAGCCCGGCGAGGCTGTAGGTCACCAGGATGCCGGCGATTATGACGATCGCGGGCAGCGCGGTCGCTTCCATGGAGATGGCGAGGCCCTGGATCACGTTGGTGCCGTGGCCGGTCACCGAGGCCTGGGCGATCGACTTCACCGGACGGTAGTCGGTGCCCGTGTAGTACTCGGTGATCCAGATGATCAGCGCGGTGACGACGAGGCCGACCACGCCGCACTCGAACAACGCCATGCCGGTGTAGCTGACGCCCTCGAGCTTGCCGAAGCCGATCAGGTAGTAGATCACCAGCGCGATGCCGATCAGCGACAGCACGCCGGTTGCGATCAGGCCCTTGTAGAGCGCGCCCATGATCGACTGGCTCGGCCCGAGCTTGACGAAGAAGGTGCCGATGATCGAGGTGATGATGCAGATGCCGCCGATCGCGAGCGGCAGCGTCATCATGCTGGCGAGGATCGGCGTCTTGGCGAAGAAGATCGCCGCCAGCACCATGGTGGCGACCGCGGTCACCGCATAGGTCTCGAACAGGTCGGCGGCCATGCCGGCGCAGTCGCCGACATTGTCGCCGACGTTGTCGGCAATGGTCGCCGGATTGCGCGGATCGTCCTCGGGAATGCCGGCCTCGACCTTGCCGACGAGATCGCCGCCGACGTCCGCCCCTTTGGTGAATATGCCGCCGCCGAGACGGGCGAAGATCGAGATCAGCGAGGCGCCGAAGCCGAGCGCCACCAGGGCGTCGACGACGACGCGGCTGTCAGGCGCGAGCTTCAGCGAATGGACCAGGAAGGCGAAATAAAGCGTCACCCCCAGCAGTGCGAGACCCGCCACCAGAAGGCCGGTGATCGCGCCCGCCTTGAAGGCGAGTTCGAGGCCGCCGGCGAGCGACGTCGTCGCGGCCTGGGCGGTGCGCACATTGGCGCGGACCGAGACGTTCATGCCGATGAAGCCGGCCGCTCCCGACAGGATGGCGCCGATGGCAAAACCAATCGCGACGTAGAGACCGAGGAAATAGGCAAGCAGCACGAAGATGACGATGCCGACGATACCGATCGTGGTGTACTGGCGCCGCAGATAGGCCTGTGCGCCCTCACGCACCGCCCCTGCGATCTCCTGCATGCGCGGCGACCCCGCATCCGCGCCTAACACCGAAGACGTCGCCCAAATCGCGTAGACGACGGAAAGCACTCCGCAGAGCACTATCAACCATAATGCTGTCATGTGATGTTTGCCTCAGATCCTTGATGTATCCCCGGCGCCTCTTGTTGTCCGTTGTGCGGTGCGGCGCCTTGATTTCGAACAAAGCCGCCCCTTGCCCAAAAGGGGCGGCCTTAGTCGGCCGCGAGCTTGCCAAAATCAAATTGAGGGTGCAACGCCGGATAGGGCCGAAAACGCCGATCTCGGCAGGTATTTAGAACCAAGTGCCGAGAACTAAGATGCCGGTTTGGAGCGATTCCTAGAAGTGGCTGTAGGACAGCCGCGTCAAAGCCAGCTCCTGGCCGTGCCCGTCCAGGAAGCGCGGCCTCTCCTTCCCCGCGACGACGGTGCCGATCGCCGTGACGGCAAGGCCGGCCGCCCGCCCCGCGGCCATCAGCGCGTCGGCTTGCGCCGGCGGCACGGTGCACAGCACCTCGTAATCGTCGCCCCCCGCGAGCAGCGTCTCGATGCCAACGACATTGCGGGCGACCAGGCTTGCCGCCGCGGCCGAGAGCGGCACGCTTGCCACGTCGACCGTGCCCGAGACCCCGGACGCCGCGCAGAGCTTGGCCAGATCGCCGGCGAGCCCGTCGGAGACGTCCATCGCCGCGCTCGCATGATCGCGCACGGCCCGCGCCAGCACATTGCGCGGCTGCGGCACGCGATAACGCGAGACCAGGGCGTCCTTTGCAGCGGGACTGCTTGCGAGCGCCGTTGCGGCAGCGCCGCCCTTGAGCACGTCGAGGCCGAGCGCCGCATCGCCGATCGTGCCCGTCACCAGGATGCGATCGCCCGGCCGCGCGCCGGTACGGCCGACCATCCGTCCCTGCGGGACACGGCCGAAAGCCGTGATCGAGATCATCTGCGGGCCCGGCGTCGAGACCGTGTCGCCGCCGAGCAGCGGGCACGCGAACTCTCTTGCGTCTTCGCCCAGCGCGTCCGCAAACGGCCGCAGCCAGGCATCCTCCTTGCTGTGCAGCGCCAGCGTCAGCACGAAGCCGGCCGGCAGCGCGCCCTTGGCGGCGAGATCGGACAGGTTCACCCGCAACGCCTTGCGCGCGATGGTGTCGGGCGGATCGCTGGCAAGATAGTGCACGCCCTCGACGACGGCGTCGGTGGTGACGACGATGTCGTCGCCGGACGCCGACAGCACCGCAGCGTCATCGACCAGCCCGAACGCCCCGGGGTCGGTCGCCAGCGGCTTGAAATAGCGCGCGATCAGGGCGTCTTCGGCCGAGGGATTGTGTGGGTTTGCCATCGGCTTAGCCCCGCACACAGGTGTCATCGCCCGGCTTGACCGGGCGATCCAGTATTCCAGAGACGGTCGTGTCAAATCGATAGGTCGCGGCATACTGGATCACCCGCCTTCGCGGGTGATGACGTTGGAGAATGGGGCTGGCGTATTGCTTCAATGCGACGCCCCTCAGCACGACTACCGCCCGAACTCGTCGCCGCGAAACTGGCGGCCGATCTGGTCGAGCACGGCGTTCACCATGCCGGTCTCCTCGCGGTCGACGAACGCATTGGCGACGTCGACATATTCGGAGACGACGACGCGGGCCGGCACGTCCTTGCGATGCTCCAGTTCGTAGGCCCCCGCCCGCAGCACCGCGCGCAGGATCGCCTCGATCCGCTTCAAGGGCCAGCCCTTCGACAGCGCCTCGTCGATCAGCGGATCCAGCTTCTTCTGGTCGCGCACGACGCCCGAGACGACGTCGCGGAAGAAGGCAGCCTCCGCCGGCAGATACGTGTCGCCCTCGACCTCGTTGCCGAGCCAATGGCTCTCGAACTCGGCGAAGATGTCGTTGATGCCGGCGCCGGCGATATCCATCTGGTACAGCGCCTGCACGGCCGCGAGCCGCGCCGCACCGCGCCGGTTCGCCTTCTTCTCGGCAGGGCCTGCCGGTTTCCTGGTGTTGTCGGCCATGGCTTTAGGCCTGCGCCAGGCGGCGTTTGATGCGCAGCATCGCCAGCGCCGCGCGCGCAGCATCGCCGCCCTTGTTGAGCTCGCTGGCGCGCGCCCGCGCCCAGGCCTGCGCCTCGGTGTTGACGGTGAGGATGCCGTTGCCGAGCGGCAGCTTGCGCGAGACCGCAAGGTCCATCAGCGCCCGCGAGGATTCCTGCGAGACGATCTCGAAATGAATGGTGTCGCCTCGGATCACGCAGCCGAGCGCGATCACGGCGTCATAGGGCTTGCCGCTCGCCGCCGCGGCATCCACCGCAATGGCCACCGCGGCCGGAATCTCCAGCGCGCCGGGAACCGTGATGACGTCGTGGGTCAGGCCGGCCGCCTTCAGCTCGGCCACCGCGCCGTCCAGAAGCGCATCCTGGAGATCGTCATAGAACCGCGCCTCGACAATCAGCGCGCGGGCGCCGGAAATGTCGGTCTGGTCCTTCAGGGGTGCGCGGCGCGCGTCTGCCATCGTTAAGTCCCGTTCTAGAGGTTGGCGCGTTATGTAGTCGCCACAGGCGGGTAAGCCAAGTTAGAACTGTCATTCCGGGGCAAACCCGGAATAACGGCTTCGCCGTCACTTCATCTCCGTCAGCCGCGCCGCGTAGCGGGCCATCAGATCGACCTCGATATTGACCTCGTCCCCCGCCTTCCAGCCATTGATCGTGGTGACCGTCAGCGTGTGTGGAATGATCAGCACCGAAAAGGTCACGTCCTTCACCGTATTGACCGTCAGCGAGACGCCGTCGAGCGTGATCGAGCCCTTGGTGGCGATGAACCGCGCCAGCTCCCGCGTGGTCGCAAGCTCGAACCGCGCCATGTCGGGCAGATCCTCGCGGCTGGCGATGGTCGCGACGCCGTCTGCATGGCCGGCGACGATGTGGCCGCCGAGCTCGTCGCCGATCTTCAGCGCGCGCTCGAGATTGAGCTTCGTCCCGACCTTCCAGTGCTTGGCCGTGGTCAGCGCCAGCGTCTCGGCCCCAGTATCGACCTCATACCAGGTCTTGCCATCTGCGACGCCGGAGGCGACCACCGTCAGGCAGACGCCGTTGCTGGCGATCGATGCGCCGTCGGCAATGGTGGCCTGATCGTAGCGGCAGGCGATGCGCAGCCGGTGCAACTGGCCCTGCGCCACGGGCGTGAAGCTGACGATCTCGCCGATATCGGTGACAATGCCGGTGAACATTACGCGCGCTCGTAGATGGTGAGAGTATCCTTGTCGAATGTTTCGCTAGCATGAACCTTGTAGGCCTGCGACTGCGTGATTTTCGACAGGGGCAATGCATCGAGCGCATCGACGCCGCCACTGCCCACCGCTTCCGCGCCGCGGAACAGCCAGATCTCGTCGACGAGGTCGGCCGCGACGAACGAGGACGCCACCCGGCTACCGCCCTCGACCATCAGGCGGGTGATGCCCTTCCCGGCCAGCGCTTGCAGCACGGCCGGCAAATCGAGCCCGGAGGCGCCGGCCGCCGGGACGCGGATCACTTGCGCGCCGGCCGCACCAAGCCGCGTCGCGGCTGCGGCTTCCGCAAGCTCAGAACCCATCACCCAGAGCGGCGTCTCGCGGGCGGAGCCTGTCAGCCTGCTCGCGCCGGGAATCCGCAGGCTATGATCGAGCACGACGCGCACCGGCGAGCGCGCCGCCATGCCCGGCAGGCGGCAGGTGAGAAGCGGATCGTCTGCCAGCACCGTTCCGATGCCGACCAGGATCGCATCGCTTTGCGCCCGCAGGAGATGTACCCGATTGCGCACGGCCTCCCCCGTGATCGCGACCGGCTTGCCGCCGGCCGCGCCGATCTTGCCGTCGGGCGAGACCGCGAGCTTCAGGATCACATGCGGACGGTGATCGCGGATACGGCGGAAATGCCCGGCATGGTCGAACGCGGCCTCCGCCGCGCACAGGCCGACGTCCACATGGACGCCGGCGGCGCGCAGGCGCGCATGACCCTGGCCGGCAACTTCTGGATTGGGATCTTCGATCGCCGCCACCACGCGCTTGATGCCGGCCGCAATCACCGCGTCGACGCAAGGCGGCGACTTGCCGAAATGCGAGCACGGCTCCAGCGTGACGTAGAGCGTGGCTCCGCGCGCGGCTTCGCCGGCCCGCAGCAAGGCTTCGGGCTCGGCATGCGGACGCCCGCCTGGCTGGGTCCAGCCGCGGCCGACGATCACGCCATCCCTGACCACGACGGCACCGACGGCCGGATTGGGCCAGGTGCGCCCCTGCCCGCGCCTGGCCAGCGCCAGCGCCAGCTGCATGAAACGAAGATCGGCGTCCTTGGCCTCGCGGGCCTTCTGCGCGAACTGGTCTTCCAGGATGCGGAAGATCATTTGCGGATCGCGGCGAGCCGCGCTTCCTCCTCGCCGGAGAGCTCGCCGAGCACATCGGCGAAATCCTTGGCCTCGCGGAAATTGCGATAGACCGAGGCGAAGCGCACATAGGCGACGTCGTCGAGCGTGCGCAGATGCTCCATCACGGTCTCGCCGATCACCTCCGAGGAGATCTCGGCCTCGCCCCCGGTCTCGAGTTCGCGCACGATGGTGGAGACCATCTTCTCCACGCGCTCCGGCTCGACCTGCCGCTTGCGCAACGAGATCTGCACCGAGCGCATCAGCTTGTCGCGGTCGAACGGCACGCGGCGGCCGTTGCGCTTGATCACCGTGAGCTCGCGCAGCTGCACGCGCTCGAAGGTGGTGAAGCGGAAATTGCAGGCGACGCATACGCGCCGCCTGCGGATCACGGACGAGTCCTCGGTCGGACGCGAGTCCTTCACCTGCGTATCGAGACTGTTGCAGTTCGGACAGCGCATCCGCCGGGCCCCTTATTTTCGCATGATCGTTTCGGAAAACCGCTGCGCACTTTTCCGGATCATGCGGCGCCTTACTGATAGATCGGAAACCGGTCGGTCAGCGCCTTGACCCGTTCCTTGATCGCGGCTTCCACCAGCGGCGCCTTGCCATCGGAAGACTGCGCGACAGCGTTGAGGACCTCGGCGATCATGCCGCCGACCTGCTGGAATTCCGCGACGCCGAAGCCGCGCGTGGTCGCGGCCGGCGTCCCCAGACGGATACCCGAGGTGACGAACGGCGACTCGGGGTCGAAGGGAATGCCGTTCTTGTTGCAGGTGATGGCGGCGCGGACCAGCGCCTTCTCCGAGACGTTGCCCTTCAGGCCCTTCGGCCTGAGATCGACCAGCATCAGATGATTGTCGGTACCGCCGGAGACGATGTCGAGACCATGGCCCTTCAGGGTCTCGGCCAGCGCCTTGGCGTTCTCGACGACGTTCTTGGCGTAGACCTTGAAGTCCGGCCGCAACGCCTCGCCGAAGGCGACCGCCTTCGCCGCGATGACGTGCATCAGGGGACCGCCCTGCAGGCCCGGGAAGATCGCCGAGTTGAGCTTCTTGGTCAGCGTCTCGTCATTCCACAGCATCAGGCCGCCGCGCGGGCCGCGCAGCGACTTGTGCGTCGTGGTCGTGGTGACATGCGCATACGGCACCGGCGAAGCATGCACGCCGCCGGCGACGAGCCCGGCGAAGTGCGCCATGTCCACCAGCAGGTAGGCACCGACGCTGTCCGCGATCTCGCGGAAGCGCTTGAAGTCCCAGGCGCGCGAATAGGCCGAGCCGCCGGCGATGATCAGCTTCGGCTTGACCTGCTCGGCCTGCTTGGCCACCGCATCCATGTCGATGATCTGGTCCTCGCGGCGCACGGTGTAGTGCGCGGCCTTGAACCACTTGCCGCTCATGTTGACGGGCGAGCCGTGGGTGAGATGTCCGCCGGCGGCGAGATCGAGGCCCATGAAGGTGTCGCCGGGCTGCAGCAGCGCCAGGAACACCGCCTGGTTCATCTGGCTGCCGGAGTTCGGCTGCACGTTGGCGAAGCCGGCACCGAACAGCTTCTTGGCACGATCGATCGCGAGGTTCTCGGCGACGTCGACCCACTCACAACCGCCGTAATAGCGCGCGCCCGGATAACCCTCTGCGTACTTGTTGGTCATCACCGAACCCTGCGCTTCCAGCACGGCCCGGCTGACGATGTTCTCGGAGGCGATCAGCTCGACCTCGTGGCGCTGCCGGCCGAGCTCACCCTTGATGGCGGCGGCGATTTCGGGGTCGGCCTGCTCGAGCGAGGCGGTGAAAAACGAATCGGGCGCGGAGGCGGTCTTGGGTGCGGTCATCTTGGGAATATCTCCACCGCCGCAGCCTTTTGGCGGGCTGCGGGCGGGTCTGGTGTGGCGGTCGGAAGCAGGCGCGATCTACCACATCGCCCGCAACAGGCCAAGGGTTTGCGGGTCGAGCCTGATATTTATGCCAGATATGGTGGAGAGTGGGATTCTCGACGATCAGGCTAGTCCGGGAGAGCCCCCGTCGGGAGCCCCCTCCGCCGCATCCAGAAATGGGGCCGCTTCGGGCCTTAGCTGGTCACGCCCGAAGCCGTTGGCTGCGGCAGAGATCGCGTCACAACCCCGTATACCCCGCCTTCACCGGGTCCACGCTGCCGTCGAGCTGGCGCAAGTACGTCAGGCCGCACACCGTCAACCTGTGGGGGTCCTTCTCGCCGGCTTCCATCAGGGTGGTCAGGTAGTTGGTCACCTTCATGCGCGCCTCCTCGCTGGCCGCGGCGGTGCGGTTGGCGAGCAGGTCATAGGTCTGCATGATGCGGTCGATGGCGGCTTCCATGGCACCCTCTGGTTGATCGATGTTCTGAGATGGTTGATCAGGCAACCGCGCTGGCCCCGGACTGCGCCTGGAATTGGGCGATGGCCTTGTTGGCGAGCCTGATCTTGTTGAATTCGCCGTGCTGGAGCAGCTTGATGATCACCCCGAGCAGGCGTTCGTCGGTGACGAGCGTATCGGGGATCGTGCCGGAGCGGCGAAGGTAGTTCGCGGCGATGGCATAGGCCTCGCTCACGAGTTCCACGTTCATCGCCTGAAGCCCGCGCTCGACCAGCATCGCCCTGTCTCCGATCCGAAGGAGATAAGCGCCAAGTACGGAACTTGTTCCGCACAGCCCGCGATTTTTTTTCGCAGTGCAAAAATGGAAACGCACCGGCCCGGGGGCAACTCCGGACCAGTGCGCTTGGGGAAGTCAGGCATGTCCAGGGCAGGCTTGCCGGTCTTGTTGCGGGCCGGCTTGGCCTTGATCCCTTTTCGAAAGCTCAGAGGCGATAGAGGATCTGGTCGGTCCAGAACCGCTCGAGGCGGTGCAGCGACTTGTTGAGGGTCGAGAATTCCTCGCCCGAGATGCCGCCGACCTGCTCCACCGTCTTGACATGCTTCTGGTAGAGCGCATCGACGATGCGGCGGACTTCCTGGCCCTGCGGGGTCAGGCGGATGCGCACCGAGCGGCGATCGACGCGCGAGCGCTGATGATCGAGGAAGCCGAGCTCGACGAGCTTCTTCAGATTGTAGGAGACGTTGGAGCCGAGATAGTAACCGCGCGTGCGCAGCTCGCCCGCGGTCAGCTCCTTGTCACCGATGTTATAGAGCAGGAGCGCCTGCACCGAGTTGATGTCCGCACGGCCGCGGCGATCGAATTCGTCCTTGATCACGTCGAGGAGCCGGCGATGCAGCCGCTCCACCAGAGTCAAAGCTTCCAGATAGAGCGACTGCACCGAACCCTGCTGGCCGGAGACGCGCTCTGCGGTATCTGCCGCAGTTGCGACGGCTTTCATCATGACACTTCCCCTGTTGTCGTTTTTGTCGACACTTATTCGACGAAACTTGTGTCCCGCCTGATAGGTGCAACTTAAGGGGCGCGTTTGAAGATCGGCTTAAATAAGAGAATAAAGAGATCATGAATTTAAGACAG
This sequence comes from Bradyrhizobium sp. WBOS08, assembly GCF_024585125.1. Taxonomy (NCBI): domain Bacteria; kingdom Pseudomonadati; phylum Pseudomonadota; class Alphaproteobacteria; order Hyphomicrobiales; family Nitrobacteraceae; genus Bradyrhizobium; species Bradyrhizobium sp. WBOS08. The sequence continues at coordinate 6,484,126 of NZ_CP028988.1, forward strand.
TGAATTGCGGATTAAGCCTGTGCCACAAGCACTTTTCGAAAGCCTCTGTTGACCTTCGCAAGCTCCTGTTCACCCTCCGTCCGCCCCTGTTGTCGCATTCCAGAACAGGCCTGCCCGGTTTCGAAACGGGCGCGTAACGGCTGTGGCGGCACCGGCTGGTCAACGAAAACTTACTGCAAATTTTAGGCAACCAGCAGTCAACCAAACGCGCACAACTCCGCGCTCGTGTCCCGGACGAGCGAAGCGAAGATCCGGGACCCAGGAGCCGCAAACGAGATGTTGGAAACAAGATAGGCCCCGGCTCTGCAACGCATCACGCCGATCTGGACGATGCCGCGCATCGCCAGGGGCGCGCTGCATTGCGTCCGGGGGGACGAAGGAGTGCGCGTGGAAATGACGGCGCTACGGTGGCCGTTCGCGCGCGGCCATCCAGGCCAGCGCGAGATAGGCGGCGAGCATGGCGGCTTCGACGCCGACGACGATCAGGCTGCCGCCGTAGATGCCCGGGAACATCAGCTCGATCACCGCCATCGACACCACGGTGGTCAGCCACACCACCGCGCCCCACGGCGTCGCCAGCCACAATCCGACCGCGGCGACGAGCTCGATCACGGCGAAGTAGACGGTGGCGGCCTGCCAGGCCATCGACTGGTTCTCGAACGCCTCGTCCTCGCCGCCGACAAAGCCCGTCACCTGCGCCCAGTGGTAGAGACCTTTCAGGATTGAGAGCAGCGCCATCACCCGCAGGAACAGCACCAGGCGGCGCGTCCAGACATTGTCGTCGGACTCGGCCCGCTCCGACGAGATCGCCGCGACCGAAATCGCGTGGTCTCTGGTCGCGTCCCTGGCGCTGTCGCGGGCCGCATCGCGGGTGGAGATCTCGGACATGGCCCCCTTCTGGCTGCTTCGCCCCGCAAAATCAATCGGCTGCCCCTCAGGTCAATTCTGCCTTGCGGCAGGTCAAGCCGCGGTGACGGGAACCGTGCGAGCTGGTATAAGAATAATTCCAGCCGGAGGAAGAGTGATGGCGATCAAATACGGACGTCCGATCGAATTGCGCGAGGTCTCGCGCCGCGAGGGCACTGCGGTGCCCCATGCCCTCGATCTGACCGTCCGGCCGCGCCGCAACCGCAAGGCCGAATGGGCCCGGCGCATGGTGCGGGAGAACGTGCTCAGCACCGACGATTTGATCTGGCCGCTGTTCCTGATCGACGGCAACAACAAGCGCGAGCAGGTCGCCTCGATGCCCGGCGTCGAGCGCCTCAGCGTCGACCAGGCGGTGCGCGCGGCCGAGCGCGCCATGAAGCTCACCATCCCCTGCCTCGCGCTGTTTCCCTACACCGAGCCGTCCCTGCGCGACGAGGAAGGCTCCGAAGCGACCAACCCGAACAATCTGGTCTGCCAGGCCGTGCGCGCGATCAAGAAGGAGTTTCCGGAGATCGGCCTGCTCTGCGACGTCGCGCTCGACCCCTTCACCAGCCACGGCCATGACGGCCTGATTGCCGACGGCAAGATCCTGAACGACGAGACGGTCGCCGTGCTGGTGCGCCAGGCCCTGGTGCAGGCCGAGGCCGGCTGCGACATCATCGCGCCCTCGGACATGATGGACGGCCGCGTCGCCGCGATCCGCGAGGGGCTGGACCGCGCCGGACTGCTCGACGTACAGATCATGGCCTATGCGGCCAAATACGCCTCGGCCTTCTACGGCCCGTTCCGCGACGCCATCGGCTCGGCCAAGACGCTCACCGGCGACAAGCGCACCTACCAGATGGACAGCGCCAACAGCGACGAGGCACTGCGCGAGGTCGAGCTCGACATCGCCGAGGGCGCCGACATGGTGATGGTGAAACCCGGCATGCCCTATCTCGACGTGGTCCGCCGCGTGAAGGACACGTTCGCGATGCCGACCTTCGCCTACCAGGTCTCGGGCGAATACGCGATGATCGCGGCCGCCGCCAACAACGGCTGGCTCGACGGCGAGCGCGCGATGATGGAGAGCCTGCTCGCCTTCAAGCGCGCCGGCGCCGACGGCGTGCTGAGCTACTTCGCGCCGAAGGCCGCGGAGAAGCTGCGAAGCCAAGTCTAACTCCGCCGTCGTCCCGGCGAACGCCGGGACCCATACCGCGTGATCTATCGATGATGCGCGGTGTTGGTATCGACGCGGGATCAATTTCTTATCTTCGCCCAAACCGCTCCCTGTGGTTATGGATCCCCGCTTTCGCGGGATGACACCACGGGGTGGCGACATTGTCGGCGCTCAAACCGACAGCCTCCCCGCCCCCGAATCGCCGGAATATTTCGGCTTGTTAATGTCCGCGCCCTTGGCACGGAGATGGCCTATTCCCATGTCCTGCCTCGAGGGTTTTCCCTCTGTTTCCCCCTGGGAGGACGGACGATGTCGTACGACTCGGGCAATTCAGGCGCCTGGCGCAATGATGGCGGGGTGCAGCCGCACGCCTACGATCCCTATCTGCACCCAGAGCTGTTCCGGGGCGTCGCGACGCGGCGGGTGTTCGCCTTCCTGATCGACATGGTCGTGATCTCCGTGCCTGTCATCCTCGGCTATATCTTCATCGCCTTGTTCGGCGCGGTGACGCTCGGCATCGGCTGGGCGCTGTTCTGGCTGGCCTGGCCTGCCTCGGTCATCTGGGCCATCGTCTATTACGGCGCCTGCATCGGCGGGCCTTCGTCGGCGACCATCGGCATGCGGCTGATGGATCTGGAGCTGCGCACCTGGTACGGCGCGCCCGGCTATTTCGTGCTCGGCGCCACCCATGCCGTGCTGTTCTGGGTGACGGTTTCGTTCCTGACGCCTTTCGTGGTGCTGGTCGGCCTGTTCAACGGCCGCCGGCGGCTGCTGCACGATTTTGTGCTGGGAACGGTCGTGATCAACAATTCCGTCCGCGCACCGGTGCCACAGGGCGCCAGAAGCTGGTGATCAAGGACCTGTCAACCAGGAACGACTAAAGCTGTCCGATCCGACCCGCCGAGCAGACCGATTGACCAGGGGCTTCCGTAGCGCGATGCTGACATTCACTTCGGAGGCCCACGACGTCCCTTGACCCAGCACTCGCGCGACACCCCCCAATTCTACCTTACGGCGCCCTCCCCCTGCCCGTATTTACCGGGCCGGCATGAGCGCAAGGTGTTCACGCATCTGGTTGGGGACCGGGCCGGCGACCTCAATGACCTCCTGACCCATGGCGGCTTCCGCCGCAGCCAGTCGATCGCCTACCGGCCGGCCTGCGACCAGTGCCGCGCCTGCGTCTCGGTCCGGGTCGTCGCCAACGAGTTCCGACCCTCGCGCAACTTCCGCAAGGTGATGGCCCGCAATTCCGACATCATCGGCGAGCAGCGCAGCGCGGTGCCGACCTCCGAGCAATATTCCGTGTTCCGGGCCTATCTCGACGCCCGCCACCGCCATGGCGGCATGGCCGACATGACCGTGCTCGACTACGCCATGATGGTCGAGGACAGCCATGTCGAGACCCGCATCATCGAATACCGCAAGCGCGGCCCCGACAGCGGCATCACCGGCCGCGGCGAGGAGCTGATCGCCGTCGCGCTCACGGACGTGCTCAGCGACGGCCTGTCGATGGTCTATTCGTTCTTCGAGCCGAGCCAGGTCAGCCGCTCGATGGGCACCTTCATGATCCTCGACCACATCGCCCGCGCCCGGCGGCAGGGGCTGCCTTACGTCTATCTCGGCTATTGGATCGAGGGCTCCAAGAAGATGGACTATAAGGCCCGTTTCCTGCCGCAGCAGCGCCTCGCGCCCTCCGGCTGGCTGCGCATCGACGCGCAGGGCGATGCCGCGTCCGAGCCGCAGGATTGAGGCGCGATCCGGAAAGAGCGCGAAGCGTCTTCCGCAAAGCTCACCCGTAGGCAACAACCTCGAGCGCGCTCAAGCGCGTGCGATGAAGTTCAGCGCTGCGATCCCCGGCAGGAAGAAGTAGCCGCCGCCGAGCGTCTGCGTGAATTGCCTCAGCGAGACTTCGCCGCCACTCGGCTGGCCGGGAATGGTGAAGGCCTTCGGGCACGGCTGCGATCCCACGATCGGGTCGTCCTGGCTCTCGAGCGATCCAAATCTCCGGTTCTGCAGCCAGCGCTGGTGGATGAACTCGAACTGCCGCTCCAGGTCCGCGTTGCAGGCGATGAAGAAAATGCCTTGGTGGCCCGACGTCTCGCGATAGGGCCGCCCACGCCGCAGCAACCGGTGCAGCTTGGATGACTTGATGCTCGATTGCACGTCGGTGCCGAGCGAGTCCCGGGGATGGGAGCGGCGCACATGGGCGCCCTTGGGACACATGAAACCGTTGGCGTCCTCGACGCGATAGCGGAATGCATCGGCAGCCGAATCCGACACGGGCACGGCCGGATCGCCTTTCCATGACAACGGCAGCCCGTTCTTCCGGCGCCCCATCAGCTTCTCGCCCGCCGAGACGCCGTTCGCCGCCGCGAAGTCCGCATGCGCGGCCTCAAACGCCTCGAAGGCGGCCACATCCTGCGCGAACTGACGTACGGCAAGATAGCTTCCGTTCAGGGTGAACCGCCCGCTGGCACTGCTCCATCCCTCCACGTTCGGGCAAAAGGTCAGCTCGTCGTACTCGTTGCGATAGCCCAGGATGAATTCGCCCGGCTCCACGACCCGGTCGTCATAGAGATCGCGAGCTCCCTCTCGCGCCTGCTTGAAGCTCTCGCCATCCTGGTCCCTGAGGCCCCTGATCACCGGCTGGGCGAGCCCATCGCGAAACCCGAACGGCTCACGCAGCTTGCCATCCGCGCCGAAGAAGTCGGAATCCTCCCCGACCTCGATAACGGAGAAGGCGCTCGGATCGATCGCGGGCAGCCGCGAAGCCACGCCGCGCATCTTCCATTCCGCCAGCAGGATGTGCACCACCTCGCCGCCGCCGGGGCCTTCGCGATCGGTCCAGCTCCAGTGCCGGTCTTCGTCCCGCAACAGCTTGGCGCGCAATTCGCTGCCCATGCCGCTGCGGAACGGCGTTGGAAACGGATGCTCGCTGGTTTCCCGGCAGCCCAGCTTCACCAGCCCCGAATAGGTGAAGCCGATCGCGACGACGGCATCGAGAGGCGCCCTCTGCTGCTTCTCCTGCTTCGGCTTGCCGACCTGTTCTGCGCTGGCGACCAGGCCGGTGTCGAGCAGTTGCGCCAGCCATGTCTTCGCCAGCCTCTCGTCGCGGATCGTCAGCAGCCTGAAACGGCTGGTGGTGAGCGAGCCGAAGCCGCTCTTCAACATGGCCTGGATGTCGTGGCTTTGTTCGGAGAGACGTGGAGCGTGCCTCATGTCTCGATGGCCCTCATGATCAGATCGTCGTTCTTGCCGTTACGCTCGCCGAACAAGGCGTCGCGCAGCCCCGTGGCGAGATTGATCTGGTCGACTGTCCGGTTGCAGGCGTCGAAATGGTAGAGATGCGGCAGCATGCTGTCGCGCGCATAGGACTTGAACCTCAGCTCGCACTTCACGCCGCGAAACACCACGAAGCGCGTCGGCGGAAAGCTGCGCGGTTGCGCGATGCCGGGCAGTCCGGGCAGCGCCGGGGCACGTGGACGCAGCTCGGTCCAGCGCCAGGCCAGCGTGGTGCCGGCGGCCGCACCGTTGATGAAGTCGTCGAGATAGCCGCCGAAATTGCCGTCATAGTTCGAGCAGAACAGAAAGCGCCGACCGTTGTCGATGATGTGCCAATGCCCGAAATGGATGCCCGGCGCGTTGCCGAGCCAGCCTTGCGTGAAGAACACGCGTCCGGCAAACGTCACGATGCGCAGCGCCATCCGGATGCAGCACGCGCTCCACCATCGCGGACCGCGCAGCTCCGTGAGGCTGAACATGTGCTGGGTTCCATCGACCAGATCGGCCTCGCATCGCTCGATCGTCGGATGGATCTGCTGGGCGCGCGGAACGTCGTCCTCGAGCGGATGAAAGAACTGCTCACTCAGCTTCTTGAAGCGGCCGTTGAGCCAGTGAAACAGCGCACCGATGCAAAGCACCGCGGCGATCGCGACGACGGCGATGCCGATGATCTGCAATCCGGTCAGCTTTGGCAGCTTCGGCTCGACGACATGAGCCATATAGTCCGGTGCCACCGCATAGGCGAGCGGCGCGAACGTGTAGGCAAGGGCGCACGCGGCGACGGCCAGCAGCACCGGCACGCCGATCAGCCAGCCCCCCACATAGGTGGCCAGGGAGGAAAGCGTCTGGGTCGGCCGATCGAGCTCCTGCTGGACGCTGTTCAGCCAGCGCCGCCAGGACACGAATTGAGCGGGCAGCGGCACCAGGAACAGCCAGACGATGAATACGATCACGGCGAACGCCAGCAGCCCGTGCCAGGTCATCGTCAGCAGGCATTCGCTCGTCCTGGTGACGGCGTCTTCGATGGCCCGCCCCACCGGCCCCGGCTCGCCGAAGAACCAGTTGTAGGCCCGCGGAAGCGCCCAGACGATCCCGAGCACGACGAACCACAGCACGATCGCCGCCACGGGATAAGCGAGCTTCGCACCGATGCTCGCCCCCTTCCCGCGCCAATAGGATCGCGGCGCGGGCTTGACCGCCCACTCGAAACGGGGATTGGCGTGAGCCCACCGCGCCAGCGCCAGGGCGAATGCGGTGCGGTCGTTGCCGTATTTCGGCTTCAGCTTTCGCGCTTCGATGCGCGTCTGATCCAGCAGGTCGCTCTCCATCTTGATCTGCCGGACCGAACGGTCGCGCGCGCCGACGAAGCCGCCGGTGGCGATGCTGTGCCAGCTCATCAGCTGGTTCAGCAATTGCTCCTTGTCCTTGGCTGTGGGCGCGGCGACATCGGGAGCGACCATGGCTCCGAACAGCGTCCACATCGCGCCGTCGGGATGGTAGACCAGCCGATACAGCAGGTCGTAGGGACGCAACCCCTCCTCCACCGCAAGCTCGAGCACGAGCGACGGCTGCTGGTTCGGGGCGCCGCCTAAGGCCGGGAGCAGCCCGATCGAGGCGAAGTGCACCACCGCGACGTCCTCCAGCAGCGCATCCAATGCATCGTGAAGTTGCTTTGGGATTTCCGCTCCGCCGCTCCAGCCTGGCGCAACGATGCAGATCATCTGCTGCCGGACGATCTCGAGCATGGCCCCGTCCTCCGCTCACTCAGGTGGTACGCATGCGCATGCGCAGCATCAGCGGCCCGTCATAGGCGATGGCCTTGCCTTCGCCGCGCGCCAGTTGCAGCCGCGGCAGGGTGAGCAGGCCGATCAGCGAGCTGGTCAGGATCTCCACCGCGTGATCCCGCGCGGGACATTGGCGGTAGCCATATCCGAACATGAGATACCGCAAGGCATCGTGCTCGCCCCAATCGCGATTCGGGCAGAAGCGGCCGCTCTGGGGAACAGCGCTGGGATCGAACAGCGCGGCGATCGACAGCAGCGAGACCTTGCCGCCGCCCGGGCATCCGGCGTTGTACCGCGCTCCGGTCATCATTTCGGTGTCGCGCGGCACGTCGCGCGCCAGCAGCGGAAAGATCGGCCGAAAGCGCATCAGCTCGAGCACATGGTTGCGCACGATCGTGCGGAACTCGGGATCGGTCCAGACGCCGGGCTCGCCGAGCTTGCCGGCCTTCGATCGCAGCTCCTCGTAGACCTTGGTTCGTCCCAGCAGCTCCTGGACAGCGAGGGCTCCAGATTGAACGGTGACCGGATGCGAGATCCAGGCAAGGCCGACCGCATTCCGTTCAATGTCCTCGGAGGCGCTCTTGACGCCCCAGGCGGCGCCGATCGGGCCGCTCACGCGATCGATCCGCGCCTGCAGCGCATCCCCGCAGGCCTCCGCCCGTCGCCGAAGATCGAGCGTCGCCAGGCTGCCAGCCAGCAGCTGCCCCGCGACATAGCGGATTTCGAGCATGTACTGCCGTTGCAGGCCTTCGTCGACATCGCCTCGTGCGGCGTCGGTCGCCGACCCCGCCACCACCGCACCCGTGGCCGCGCCGAACAGCGGCCGCATGGCGTGGAAGACGACCCACATCAGGTAGTCTTCGATCAGGTCGAATTCGCCCCCGCGCCCGCTCAGAGCCTTGATCCGTCGCTGCGCCTCGGCATCGGAATCGGCGGGAACGTCCAGCGCCGCCAACCGCGCATGGACCAGATCGCGATCGGCCGAATAGGTCGGGCCGGGATCCATCCCGATGAGATAGTCCCCGGACACCATGTTGGCGGCATGCGCCGTGTTGGAGAAGCTGCGCGTACGCGTCAGCACGTCCCTGACGGCACTGGCGCGGGCCGCAAGGCCAAGCCGGCCTCCGACCGACGGCCAGAGTCGCAGCAGTGAGCCGAATGCACGCAAGACGGTCGTGTGGCGGTTGAGCCAGCAGAACAGGCTATAGGAGAGACGGCGCGCTCCCGGCGGCAACGCGTCGGGTTCATAGGTCGAGAGCTTCATGCTGCATACCCGTCCTTCCGCCAATCTGCGAGGACCGCGGCGGCCTGTCTTTGATAGTAGGGCATGCCAAGACGGTCCGCCGCCTCGGCGGCTCGTTTGAAATTGGCTTCGGCGCCGGCCAGATCGCCCGCGTGCCGCAAGGTTTCCGCCAGCTCGTACAGCGCTTCGGTCTGGTGACCGTATTCCTCTGCCGTCTCCTCGACGGCCTTGCGACCGACCGCGATCGCATCGTCGAGCCGACCGAGCTTGCGATAGGCGACGCCCAGGCTCACGCGCATGAACGTCCTGCCGTAGGGTCCGGCCGCCTCGTAGATGCGATCGGCGAACCCGTTCTCCAGCATCGTCGCCGCCTCGGCGGCCTTGCCGTTGCGCGCAAGCGCGCTACCGAGAACGCCCGTGCAAACCGAAAGCATGGTCGGGACGTTGTGCGTCATGCATTGCTGCACGCCGGCCCGCATCAAGGTCTCGGCTGGATCGAGCTCCCCGCCCTCGATCCAAATCTGCGACTGGACGGTGTCGATCAGCAGCCGGGAATAGGGATGGTTGATGTTCGACAGGATCTCGTAGGCCTTGGCACAGAACATGTGGGCGGTTGCACTGTCGCCCAGTCGCCAGAGCGTGCTGGCATGGAACGCATAGAGATTGACGATGGGAATGGCGGCCCATCCGGATTGGACGACATGCGCCGACAGTTCCGGTCCGTAGTCGGAGAGCAGAACATGGCCTTCCACGGCGGCCTCTGCATACCGACCGAGAGCGTGGAGGTGCATCAGGCGGGTTTGATGCGCCGCCATCATCATGTGGCGGCGCTGCGCCAGGCGGGCCGCCTCCAGACCCTGTGAGGCATACCGCAGGCCCTGCTCGAAGCGTCCGCGCATCCACAGGAACACCGCCGTCTCGGTCGACACCGCCGCTCGTGCGCGCTGATCGTTCAGCTGCACCGCGATGGCTTCCGCACGCTCCATGTTGCGGAAGATGTCGTCGATCTGGCCGAGAGCCAGCATCGCCCCGATCGCTTCCAGCCGAAGCGCGAGCTCCAGGGTTTGCGCGATCGAGGCGTCATCGACACGGCGGGCTGCATGAAGTCCCTTCTCGAACGATTGAAGGGCCTCCTGATTGGCCGAGCGCGAGATGGCACGGGCCATCGACTTGACGGTGAATCTCGCCGCCTGCTCCCATTCCTCCCCTTTGAAGGCATGGTGTGCCAGCGCCGGCGCGACATCCGCTTCAGCCGCCCATGGCCGCGCATGCAGCGCCAGGAAGGCCTGCCGGTGCAGCGCCTTCAGCCGCGCGCGCGTGAGAGCGGCGAGCACGACGTCGCGCACCAATGCGTGGCGAAACGCGAACGCGTGCTGCTCGAGCGAACCGCGTGCCTGATCCGGCCCCGCCAGCAACCCGGACGCAACGCACAGACCCAGCAATTCTTCGGCTCGCCCCGGGTCCACGGCCTGCATCGCGGCGATCAGTTCGCGCGTGATGGGGTCGCCAAGGATCGCCGCGGCCTCGAGCGCGGATTTGGCGGCGTCGGGCAGCCTGTCGACGCGCGCACTGATCACCGCCGCGATGGAGCCCGGCACGCGCAGCTCTCCGGGCGGCCGCTGCAGACGGTATGCACCCGGCGTTCCCTCGAGCGATCCGTCGTCGATCAGCGTAATGACCAACTGCTCCAGGAAGAAGGGATTGCCGTCGGCGCGCGCGACCAATTCGTTCATGATGCCGAGCACGGACAGATCATCCCCCAGCAGGGCGCGCGCGAGCCTGAGCATCTCGCCGTCGCGGAGAGGCTCGATCATCCGCTCTGCAAACCACGGCGCCTCGCGCCACTGATGGTCGAAATCGGGTCGATAGCTGACGCAGACCAGGATCGGCCATCCCTGGAGCTTTGGAAGCAGGGCCTCGAACAGCCGCCGGCTCTCGCGGTCGGCCAGGAAAACGTCCTCGAGCACGAGCACGAACGGGCCCGCCTGGGCGCGTCTGCGCACGAGCCACAGCAATGCCTCGCCGATGCGACGCCGCCGCTGGACCGGGTTCAGCGCCAGCCAGGCCTGGTCCGGCGCCGCAAGATCCAGCAAGTCATTGATCGCCGCGAGATGTGCGGCGCCTTCCGGGGCCCATTCGGCGACCAGGGTGCGCCCAATGGACTGGGCATCCGTCATGCCTGTTTGCGGCAATCTGGCCAGGCTCGCGATCAGGTCCGCGGCGGTGCTGTAGGCGCGCGCGCTCGCATAGCCTCTCGCCTGCGAAAGGCAGACGTCGATGCCCTGACCTGCAAGCGCGGCGATCCAGTCGGCGATCAAGCGGGACTTGCCGATGCCGGCATCGCCGCACAGCCCGATCGTTCGCATCGCGCCGGTTCGAACGATGTCGAGATCCCCGGCCAGCATCCGCAAGGACTCCTCGCGGCCGACCAGGGGCGCCCAGCGCTGCTTGCGCGTCAGCGGCGCCGCCGCCGAGCTTTCGGTGGCGACCACGACCTCATGGAGTTCGACCGGATCGTCCAGCCCTCGAACCGAGCGCAGCCCGACCGGCCGCGTGTCGATCTGCTGCGCGACGAGGCGCTGCGTCGCGGCACTGATCAGAATGCCGCCGGGCGGGGCCATCTTTTCGAGCCGCGATGCAAGGTGAATCGTCTTGCCGTCCGCACCGTAGTGCGACCAGCCGTATTGTCCGACGACGCCGACCAGGACCTCGCCGGAATTGATGCCGATGCGCAGCGTCGGGCTGGCCACGCCCTGAACCGCGTGGCCGGGAATGGTTGCCCGCTGCATCTTGAGGGCGGCAAGGCACGCCCGCAGCGCGTGATCCTCCTGCGCCAACGGCGCGCCGAACAAGGCGACGAGCCCGTCGCCGAGCAACTGGCTCACCGTGCCGCCATAGGTCCCGACCGCCTCGGCCAGATGGTTGAGGGTCCTGCCGAGATAATTGCGGGATTCCTCGGGGTCGGAGTGCTGGAGCAGGGCTGTCGAGTCGCATACGTCGACGAAGAGAACGCTGACCTGCTTGTTCTCAGTCAGCATCTGTGACCGAACCGCGGTGTAATCGTGCAGCGGGACAACCCGCGGCTCGCGGTCAGGTGTGCTGGCGACTGGAACGGAGGGCTGCTCCAAGGCACGATCGACGGCACGATCGAGGCGCGCGCCGCATTGAGAGCAGAAGCGATGCTCGCGAGAAACACGGGCCGAACATGCGGGACACTTGGTCACGGCTGTACTCACTCATCAATGACTTCAACGCAGCAATCAACGCATACTGGCCTGATCATCGTCCCTCACCGGACGTGAACCCGCGCAGTCAAAATCAATCCGTCAAGCCAATGGCCTCGCCACCGGCTCCGCGCGCCGAGATCGCGCACAACCCTTAGACGTAACCGGAGAAGATGCGATCGGCGCACTTACTCCGGCGCGGGACCGCCGATTATCCCGCCGGGAAAGAAATCAATCCTGAAAAACGCAATGTCATAATAGGGCCCATGAGCAGTCTACGAGCAGTCTTCGGCCTATCAGCAATTGAAGGTAGTATAACCTCTTCGCACCAATTGAAAAGCCGTACTTCGCGAGTTCGCGGCAAAAGCCGCCGCACGGTGCGGAACTCGGAAAAGGGCTCAGCTTAGTGCGCCCATAACGGATATGGCCGGGCTCGCGCGGGAACCAGCTCCTCGCAGGGCCTCCGCATCAAAGCAGCGGGCCGTCCCTGCGCTCATCCAAAGAACGTATCGAACAACAGCTTCAGGTTCAGGACCACGATCACGCCCGCGACGATCCAGGCGATCGCTGCGACCGATCGCGGTATCGCGAACTTGCCCATCTTGCGCCGGTCGGAAACGAAGCGGACCAGCGGGATGACGGCGAAGGGCAACTGCATCGACAGCACGACCTGGCTGAACACCAGCAGATCCGCCGTGCCGCGCTCGCCATAGATCGCGGTGACGACGATCACGGGGACGATGGCGATGCCGCGCGTGAGCAGGCGGCGCGCCCAGTTCGGCAGGCGCAGATCGAGAAAGCCTTCCATCACGATCTGGCCGGCGAGCGTCGCCGTCACCGTCGAGTTCAGGCCGGAGGCGAGCAGCGCCACCGCGAACAGCGTCGAGGCGATGCCGAGGCCCAGCAGCGGCGACAACAGCTCGAATGCCTGCCCGATCTCGGCGACATCCGAATGGCCGCTCTTGTGGAAGGTCGCAGCGGCGACGACGAGGATTGCGGCGTTGATGAACAGCGCCAGCATCAGGGCAATGGTCGAATCCGTCGTCGCCCATTTGATCGCCTCGCGGCGGCCCTCGTCGTTGCGCTCATAGGCGCGCGTCTGCACGATCGAGGAGTGCAGATAGAGATTGTGCGGCATCACGGTCGCGCCGATGATGCCGATCGCGATGTAGAGCATTTCGGGGTTGGTGAAGATCTCGCTCTTCGGCATGAAGCCGCGCAGCACCTCGGCGACCGGCGGCGCCGCGGCTGCGATCTGGACCGCGAAGCAGACCGCGATCACCGCCAGCAGCGCGATGACGAAGGCTTCGAGGAAACGGAAGCCGCGGTTCATCAGCAGCAGCAGCAGGAAGGCATCGAGCGCGGCGAGCAGTGCGCCGCCGACCAGGGGAATGCCGAACAGGAGCTTCAGCGCGATCGCGGTGCCGATGACCTCGGCGAGATCGCAGGCGATGATCGCAGCCTCGCAGGCGATCCAGAGCAGGAAGTTCACCGCCGGCGAATAGGTAGCGCGGCAGGCCTGGGCGAGGTCGCGGTCGGTGACGATGCCGAGCCGCGCCGCAAGCGATTGCAGCAGGATCGCCATCAGGTTCGAGAGCAGGATGACCGAGAGCAGCGTGTAGCCGAACTTCGATCCGCCGGCGAGGTCGGTCGCCCAGTTGCCGGGGTCCATGTAGCCGACCGAGACGAGATAGCCCGGGCCGACGAAGGCGAGCAGCCGTCGCCACCAGCGGCCGGCGGCCGGAAGGGCGATGGTGGCGTTGACCTCGGCGAGGCTCTTGGTGACGGGCGCATCAGCGCGCCAGCCGGCGGTGTCGGTCAAATCAGGCGATCGGGCATCCATTCGGCGAGAATACCGTAATCGAAGCTTATTGCAACTCATTTGCAACTGCATCTGGTGGCATGGGCTCTCGGACTGGCTGTCATCTGCCCTCCTTGTCGGGAAGCGGGTGGGTTTGGCGGCCCCCGCGCCGAATACTGGCGCCAACCCGACTGTGCAGGACATGAGCCATGTCAAACCCGCCTCGCCTCCCCGACACCTTCGGCCGCCTCGCCTGGTCCAACCTCGCGGCGCAGTCGGCCGAACAGATCGCCCTGGCGGCCGCCCCCATCGTCGCGGTGCTCACGCTCGGGGTCGCGGAAGGCCAGACCGGCCTGTTGCAGACCGCGCTGACCCTGCCCTTCGTGCTGTTCGCCATTCCCGCCGGCCTGCTCGCCGACCGCATCTCGCGCCGCTCGCTGATGGCCGGAGCCGAGGCGGTGCGGGCCGTGGCGCTCGCGGTCATCGTGCTGCTGCTGGCGCTCGGCGCGCTCAATCTGCCGCTGCTGGCGTTGCTCGGCTTCGCGGCGGTGTGCGGCACCGTGGTCTACAGCGTGGCCGCGCCGGCGCTGGTGCCCTCGCTGGTGAGCGCGGAGCTGTTGCCGGCAGCCAATGCGCGGATCGAGCTGGCGCGCACCGTCGCCTTCGCCAGCGGGCCCGCGCTCGGCGGCGCGCTGGTGGGCTGGTGGGGTGCGAGCCCGGCCTTCGGCTTCGCCGCGGCGCTGTCGGCGCTCGCGGTGGTGCTGCTATCCGGCATCTTCGAACCGGCCCGCGCGCCGGCGCCGCGCCGTCATCCGTTGCAGGACATCCGCGAAGGCGCCGCATTCGTGTTTCACCATCCGCTGCTGCGGCCGGTGTTCATCACCCAGTTCATTTTCAACACCGGCTGGTTCCTGCAGATCGCCGTGTTCGTGCCCTATGCCGTGCGCCATCTCGGCCTCACCGCCGCGGGCGTCGGCACGGTGCTGACGATGTACGGCGTCGGCATGGTGATCGGCGCGCTGCTCGCCACCCGCGTGATGCGGCGCATCGCCTTCGGCACCGTGGTCGGCCTCGGCCCGGTCACCGGCCTCGTTGCCGCGGTCGTGATGGCGTTGACGGTGCTGGTCCCCTCGCCCTGGCTCGCGGCCTTGAGCTTCTTCCTGCTCGGCGTCGGGCCGATCCTGTGGGTGATCTCGACCACGACGTTGCGCCAGTCGGTGACGCCGCCGCGCCTGCTCGGACGCGTCTCCGCCATCAACATCATGAGCTACGGCGCCCGCCCGCTCGGTTCAGTGCTGGGCGCGGTGGTCGGCGGGCTCTGGAGCGCGGAAGCATGCCTCTATCTGGCGGCCGCCGTGTTCGGCGTGCAGGCCCTTGTGATCTGGCTCTCGCCCGCCGTGGCGCTCGACCGTCAGCCGGACATGGTGGGGGATGAAGTCGCGGCGCGGTGCTAGCCCCCACCGTCATTGCGAGAAGCGCAGCGACGAAGCAATCCAGAATCCCACCGCGGAGACAGTCTGGATTGCTTCGCTGCGCTCGCAATGACGGAGCAAGCGAAGCCTAATTCGCCAGATAGCGCTCGTAGCTTCCCGTCACCGGCTCGCTTGCATCGACCTCGGGATCGAGGGTGTAGAGATCCTGCGCACGGCCGATGCCGCGCAGCGCATAGCGGCCGGTGGAGACGAGATAGCGGCGACCGGCGGCATCGAGACCCTGGTAGAACTCGGACGACGCCAGCAGCTCGCGGTCGACCGAGCGGCTCATCGCAGCGATGCGGCTGACCTCGTTCACGGTCGGGCCGACCACGGTGAAATCGAGCCGGTCCTCGCTGCCGATATTGCCGTAGAAGACCTGGCCGACATGCAGGCCGATATAGGCTGACGTGGTCGGTCGCCCCTCCGCTGCGCGGCGGGCATTGAGCGCCGCGATGTTCTTGCGGAACAGGTGCTCGGCGCGCAGCGCCGCCCGCCGCGCATCCGCCATGTCCTCGCCCCAGAACATGGCAAGCACGCCGTCGCCGATCAGCTTGAGCACGTCGCCGCCGGCCTCGTGGATGGCGTCGATCACGGCCTGCGCATAGTCGTTGAGGAACGGGATGATCTCGTCGGGTCCGATGCTCTCGCTGATCCCGGTCGAGCCGCGCAGATCCGAGTACCAGAGCACGGCATTGATGCGCTCGGTGACGCCGCGCGAGATGCGCCCGCGCAGCACCTGCTCGGAGGCGTCGCGGCCGAGATAGACCCGGCCGAGCGTGCGCACGATGTCGACCTGTTGCGCCGACTTGATCGCGAGACCGAGCACGGGCACGAGATCGCGCAGCGCGGCAAGCTCGGCCTCGGTGAATCCGTCGTCGCGCCGCGTAGTCCAGGAGGAGTAGAGGCAGTCCATCTGCCCGAGCGCTCCGCTCTCGCCGAAGCGGTGCACGAAAGCCAGGAAATGCCGGTGGCCGCCTTCGGCGAGGTCGTCGATCTGCGAAAAATCCAGCGACGGCGCCTCGGCGAGATCGATCACCATCTCGTCCTCGCCATGCTCGAGCAAATGGTAGAACACCGAGCGGCGCCAGTTCTTGGCCGCGTCACCCTCCGCCGTCGAGCCGTATTCGACGACGTCGCTCTCGTTGCTCGGCGTATCGCTCCAGCGGAAGGCGCGGCCCTCATAGATCGGATGCAGCGTGTCGATGATCACGAGACCGCGCGACAGGTCGAGCCCTTCATCGCAGCAGCGCTCGCAGAAGCCGCGCAGCAGGTCCTGTTCGGGCAGGCCCGTGAGCCCCTGGCTGGCGATCCAGTTTATCAAGGAAAGGCGGGAAGCTGGTTGCATGCGCTATTATGGCGTGCATTCGTGACGGACGAAAGGCGCAAAGCCGCACACGCAAGGCTCCCGTCCCGCGCAGGTCGAATATGCCGAGGCTGCGGTTGACGCCCTCGCCGCACGGGAGCAAATGCCGACGATGATGATTTTGTCGGCCAGAATCGGAAGCACGCGCCGATGAGCCAGCGGCAGCTTCCGATCATCCTGGCGCTGGGCACCACGCAGACCCTGGCCTGGGCCTCGAGCTATTACCTGCCGGCGCTGATCGCCGATCCCATGGCGCGCGACCTCGGCGTCTCCTCCAACTGGATCTTCGGCGCGTTCTCGGCCTCGCTGGTGATCTCGGCGATGCTCGGCCCGCGCATCGGGCGGCAGATCGATCTCGTCGGCGGCCGCCAGGTGCTGTCGGCCTCGAACCTGACCATTGCCGCCGGTCTCGTTCTGCTCGGGCTCTCGCACTCGGTCGCGGTGATGGCGATCGCCTGGCTCGTGCTCGGCATCGGCATGGCGATGGGGCTTTACGACGCCGCCTTCGCCGCGCTGGGGCGCATCTACGGCACCGAGGCGCGCAGGCCGATCACCGGCATCACGCTGATGGCGGGCTTTGCGTCCACCGTCGGCTGGCCGCTCACCGCCTGGGGCCTTGCCCATATCGGCTGGCGCGAGACCTGCTTCGCCTGGGCTGCCGCCAACATCCTGATCGGACTGCCGCTCAATTTCTTCATGCTGCCGGCGATCAAGGGCGCCAAGCAGGCGGCGGCCACGGCCGAGAAACCGCATTTGCCGCTCGACCGCACCATGCTCCTGCTCGCCTTCATCTTCGCGGCGGTCTGGACCGTCACCGGCGCCATGGCCGCGCATTTCCCCCGCATCCTGGAGGCGACGGGCGCAACGCCGGCCGAGGCGATCGCGGCCGGCGCCCTGATCGGCCCGGCGCAAGTCGGCGCACGCATGTTGGAGGCCGGCTTCCTCAGCCGCTTCCATCCGCTGTGGTCGACGCGGCTCGCCAGCCTGACCCATCCGATCGGCGCAGTGATCGTGGCGATCTTCGGCGGCGCCGCGGCGAGCGCGTTCGCGCTGTTCCACGGCTCGGGCAACGGCATCCTGACGATCGCGCGCGGCACCCTGCCGCTGTCGATCTTCGGCCCGAAGGATTTCGGCTACCGTCTCGGCATCATCGGCGCCCCGGCACGCATGGCCCAGGCGGTGGCGCCGCTGGCCTTCGGCCTCTTGATCGATCTCATGGGCGCCAAGGTGCTGATCGTCTCCTCCGCGCTCAGCCTCTCGGCGCTGGCCGCGCTGTTCCTGATCCGCACGAGACCGCTCAAGGACTGAAGCAGCCTTCTCCGCGGCGCATCCTTCGAGACGCCCGCCATTGGCGGGCCCTCAGGATGAGGGCGGAGTGCGCGGCGACAGTCTCGAAGCGCACCGACGCAGTTCAGCCTCATCGAGGAGACCGCGCAGCGGTCGTCTCGAAGGACGAGGCGCTTGCTCCGGCCTCGCCGCGGAGCGTATGCGATCGCCCCCAGATCAATGCGGGCAGGTCTCGACCTCCACCGTGACGTGGCTGAGGCCCTTCAGCCCGGCGAGCCGCCGCTTGTAGACCGCCGGCTGCTGCGGCTTGTCCGACACCACCGAGAGCAGCACGGCACAATGGCCGGGACCGACCTGCCACAGATGCAGATCGGTGACGCGGTCGTCGCCGATCTCCATGCGCGCGCGGATCACCCGCTCCAGCTTCTCGTCGGCGCGCACGTCGAGCAGCACCGCACCCGATGACTTGATCAGGCCGAACGCCCAAGCCCCGATCACCACGCTGCCGATCAGGCCTACGGCCGGATCGGCCCAGACCCATCCCGAAACCATGGCGACCGCCAGCGCGGCGATCGCCAGCACCGAGGTCGCGGCATCGGTCACGACATGGACATAGGCCGCACGCAGATTGTTGTCGTGATGATGGTGGTGATGGCCATGGTGATGGTGATCGTGGTCATGATCGTCGTGATCGTCATGGGCGTGGGCGTGGCCGTGCTCGTGGCCGTGATGGTGATCATGGCTGCCGCGCAGCAGCCAGGCGCTGGCGAGGTTGACGCCGAGGCCGAGGACGGCCACCGCCATCGCCTCGCCATAGACGATCGGCACCGGATTGATCAGCCGCAGCACGCTCTCATAGGTGATCTCGACCGCGATCAGGCCCAGGATGACCGCGCTGGCGAAGGCGGCGAGATCGCCGAACTTGCCGGTGCCGAAGGTGAAATGCGCATTGCCCAGATGCCGGCGCGCGAAGCGGTAGGCAAAGGCGGCGATGCCGAGCGCGGCCGCATGCGTGCCCATGTGCCAGCCGTCGGCGAGCAGCGCCATCGATCCGAACAACGAGCCCGCGACGATCTCGCCGACCATCATGACCAGCGTCAGCACCACCACGAGCCAGGTGCGCCGCTCGTTGGCGTCGTGCTGCTCGCCCAGGAAGGCGTGGTCATGGGTCCATTGTTCGATGGAATGGGAATGCATCGAAATCTCCGGAAGATTCAGCTCTGTCGGCGCGCAAATATAGACGGCGGGCACCAATTTTCTAAGGTCCAATCGTCCCTGCGGTTGACAGTGCTTCTTAGTTTCGATGTAATCTGCGTCATGGGGATTTGAGCGATCTCCCCACGAGGCGACAAGCCCAAGCATCGCGTCCCGTTGGTTTCTTGCGAGGACGCAACATGTCTAGCTTCACGACCATATCATCCGATAAATTGGCGCGCCTGATCGGCACGGCCAACACTCCTGTCCTGATCGACGTCCGCACCGAGGAGGATTTTGCCGCCGACCGCCGGCTGATCCCCGGCTCGATCAAGCTCAGCCACGAGACCGTCGCGGAATGGGGCGGCGACTTTGCCGGCCGCTCCGCCATCGTCTCCTGCCTGCGCGGCGCCAAGCTGGCGCAAGGCACAGCCGCCTGGCTGAGACAGCTCGGCGCCGACGCCGAAACCCTCGAAGACGGCTTCGAGGGCTGGAAAGCGGCCAAGCTGCCGCTGGTCGACGCTCGCAAGCTGCCGCCGCGCGACGCCAGGGGGCGCACCGTCTGGGTGACGCGGGCGCGGCCGAAGGTCGACCGCATCGCCTGCCCCTGGCTGATCCGCCGCTTCGTCGATCCCAGCGCGGTGTTCCTCTATGTCGCCCCCTCCGAGGTGGTCGCCGTTGGCGAGCGCTTCAATGCGGCGCCGTTCGACATCGAGAACGTGTTCTGGAGCCACCGCGGCGAGCTCTGCACCTTCGACGTCATGATCGAGGAGTTCGGCATCGCCACCCCGGCCCTGCTCCGGCTGGCGACGCTGGTGCGCGGCGCCGACACCGCACGGCCGGATCTGGCGCCGGAGGCACCCGGCCTGCTCGCGGCCTCGCTCGGGCTGTCGCGGATGTATGACGACGACCTCGCCCAGCTCGAGGCCGGCATGTTGCTGTATGATGCCTTCTACCGCTGGTGTCGCGATGCCACGGCCGAGACCCACAACTGGCCGACCAACAAGGTGAAGGCTTGATGGACATCCGCAACGTTCAAGCAGGAGCTGATGCCGGTCACGGCATCAGCTTCAACGAAGCCTTCCGCGTCTGGCTTCGCGTCGCCTGTCTGAGCTTCGGCGGGCCCGCGGGCCAGATCGCGGTGATGCACCGCATCCTGGTCGAGGAGAAGAAGTGGATCTCCGAGGGCCGCTTCCTGCATGCGCTGAATTATTGCATGCTGCTGCCGGGCCCGGAGGCGCAGCAGCTCGCGACCTATGTCGGCTGGCTGATGCATCGCACCGCCGGCGGGCTGATGGCGGGCGGGCTGTTCATCCTGCCCGGCATCATCGCCATCATGGGCCTCAGCTACATCTATGCGGCCTTCGGCAATGTCAGCTTCGTCGAGGCGCTGTTCTTCGGCCTCAAGGCCGCCGTGCTCGCCATCGTGGTCGAGGCCGTGGTTCGCGTCGGCAGGCGCGCGCTGAAGAACCGCATCATGATCGCGCTCGCAGCCCTCGCCTTCGTCGCAATCTTCTTCTTCGCGGTGCCCTTCCCGATCATCATCATCGCCGCGGGCCTGATCGGCTATGCCGGCGCGCGCAGCGGCCGGCCGGAATTTGCGCCGGCAGGTCACGGCCCTGGCGGCAGCGCCGCGATCGACAGCATGCTCGGCGAGGCCGTGCCCGACCACGTCA
This sequence comes from Bradyrhizobium sp. WBOS08, assembly GCF_024585125.1. Lineage (NCBI taxonomy): Bacteria > Pseudomonadati > Pseudomonadota > Alphaproteobacteria > Hyphomicrobiales > Nitrobacteraceae > Bradyrhizobium > Bradyrhizobium sp. WBOS08. Next base: position 6,504,541 of record NZ_CP028988.1, read on the forward strand.
AGCCCGATATCGCGCGCGCGATCCGCGTCGCCACGTTGTGGCTGGCGCTCTGGCTGGTGCCGGTCATCGCGCTGCTCGTGCTGCTCGGGCACGACAACGTCTTCAGCCAGATCGCGCTGTTCTTCTCGAAAATGTCGCTGGTCACCTTCGGCGGCGCCTATGCGGTGCTGGCCTACGTCGCCCAGCAGGCGGTCGATCATTATCACTGGCTGAAGCCGCATGAGATGCTGGACGGGCTCGGCATGGCCGAGACCACGCCGGGCCCGCTGATCATGGTGCTGCAGTTCGTCGGCTTCATGGCGGCCTATCGCGACCCCAGCGGACTGTCGCCGATGCTGGCGGCCACGCTCGGCGGCCTGCTCGCGACCTGGGTCACCTTCACACCCTGCTTCCTCTGGATCTTCGTCGGCGCCCCCTATATCGAGCGCCTGCGCGGCAACATTGGCCTTGCCGGCGCGCTCAGCGCGATCACCGCCGCCGTGGTCGGCGTGATCCTCAACCTCTCGATCTGGTTCGCCCTGCACACGCTGTTTCGCGAGACGGTGCCGGTGCAGGCGTTTCCGCTGAACTTCGACAGGCCGGTGCTGACGAGCGTCGACATCCCCGCGCTGGTGCTGGCGATCGCGGCGGCGACGGCGATCTTCCGGTTCAAGCTGGGGATGCTGACGGTGCTGGCGGGAAGCTGCGCGGCCGGCGTGGCGCTGCGGCTGGCGGGGGTGATTTAGGAAGAGGAGATCGCCGCTACGCCATCCGGCCTTGCGCGCCCCGGCTGGCGATCGCCCGGCTCGGCTTCAGGCTGCGGTCTCCAACTGACCAAGCGCGGCCTTGATGTCCCTGGCAGGCGGCAGCCCGAACAAGCGCCCGTATTCCCTGGTGAATTGCGAGACGCTTTCGTAACCCACGCCGAAGGCCGCGCTGCTCACGTCGGAGCCCTCCGACAACATCATCCGACGCGCCTCGATGAGCCGCAGCTGCTTCTGAAATTGCAGGGGACTGAGCGATGTCATCGCGCGGAAGTGCTGGTGAAACGAGGACGGACTCATGGCAGCCGCTTCGGCCAGGCGTTCGACCCTCAGAGGCTTCGCGTATTCGGATCGAATGATCGCGACGGCGCGCGCGATGCGTTGCGCATGGCTGTCGGGGACCCCGAGAGCCCTGATCGCCGCGCCGTGTCGCCCCGCCAGCAGCCAATAGTGGATTTCGCGAACGAACTGGGATTGCAGAACCGGCAGGGATGACGGGCGCTCGAGCAGCCGCATCAAGCGCAGCGCGGCATCGGCAACCTCGGATTCGGTCGGATCGACCCGCACGTGAATGCCTTGCTGCTCGGGAGCAAGGTTCATCTCCACGATCAGGCTTGCGATCACCGCCGGGTCGAGCTCGACGACCAGGGACAAATATGGGGCCTTGGCGCTGGCGCGGGTAATCTGGCTGACGGTCGGCACATCCGCCGAGATCAGGAGCGACTCCCCGGCGCCGAAATCGAAGCTGTGCGCTCCCATCGTGACGCGCTTGCGACCCTGCAGGACGAGCGCGACGAGCGGCCGGTTGATCGCGTATTGGAGCTGGCCCGGCGTCAGCGCCCGGATGGCCGTAAGGCCCGGGATCGGCGTCCTGGCCGCGCCATTCTGGTCTGAATGCAGATCCGCATAGCGGCGAACCGTTTCGAGCAAGGTCGTCATTCCGCGAATTTATACCAACCGCGGGCTCCGGCAACATGGCCGGCCTGCTCCAACTTTGGGCATTGTGATTTGATCGTTCGACGCAGCGCCGGCGCGGCCTGAGCGATGCTTCCGGACCTTCGGAGGAATAGGCAAGAAGGCTCAAGGATCCGGCAACGCGAATGCCGCGGTGCGTGCCACCTTCGCCGTGTCAAACGAAGGAGACATCACATGGCTAAAATTGCAATCGTCACCGGTGCGAGCCGCGGCCTTGGCCGCAACATGGCCGTCAACATCGCGCGCAAGGGCAGCGATGTCATCATCACGTACCGGAGCCGTGCGGACCTCGCGGAGAGTGCCGTTTCCGAGATCAAGGCGCTGGGACGCCGGGCCGCGGCCTTCCAATTGGACAGCGCCGACGTCGCCGAATTTCCCGCCTTCGCACGAAGATTGGCCCAGACGCTGAAGGAGACATTTGGCCGCGAGAGCTTCGACTATCTCGTGCACAATGCCGGCGACGGCCTCTTCGCCCCGCTCGCCGAGACCACCGAGGCGCAGTTCGATCAGCAGATGAATCTGCATGTCAAAGGCGTATTCTTCCTCACCCAGGCCTTGTTGCCGCTGATGGCGGACGGTGGCTCGATCGTCACCATCGGCAGCGGCTTGACGCGTGTCACCTATCCGGGCTTCGCCGTCTACACCATGGCGAAAGCCGCCGCCGACATGATGGCGGTGTGCATGGCCAGGGAGCTTGGGCCGCGTGGCATCCGCGTCAACAGCGTTGCGCCCGGCGCGATCGAAACCGACTTTGGCGGCGGCCTGGTGCGTGACAATGCCGACGTGAACAAGCAATTCGCCGCCATGACTGCGCTGGGCCGCGTCGGCGTCCCCGATGATATCGGCCCGATGGTCGCGAGCCTGCTGAGCGAGGACAATCGTTGGGTGACGGGGCAACGGATCGAAGTCTCGGGCGGCCAGACGATCTGAACGCCATTGGCTCACGGACATGCAAAGCCGCTGCAAGCGCTTGCGGCGGTCTTTGCGGGCCGGGCTGTCACGTTCGCGTGCCCGTCGGGCAAAACAGCCCGGTCAGTTTGACCAAGCCGCCTGTCAAGCCCCGTCGCGCAAAATATTCCACTTTACCGAATTTCGGATTTGTCGTACAAGCAAAACACCCTGGCCCGAGACGAGGGGCGGATCGCGATCGTCACGAACCGCGGGCCGGGCAGCGATGGACGCGACGGCGTCGGCGCGAGCGCGCATTGCAGGGCGGGACACCGTGAGCAATGGCTTGCCGCGCATACGACACGGCGCTGACAGCGTCTTCGCATGGCTCCGGGGGCGAGCACACGCCACCCCTCGGATCGACATGCGAGGACGTGCGCGGACGGAGAAGTCGTGTGGTCCCGGCGCCCGGGGTTCTGGCGTCAAACCTTGCCGTGATGTGGCGGCCGACCGGTACGCGCATCGATCAGCGGCGAGGCGACGGGGGCAATAGTGCAACGCTCCCCGAGGAGAGCACGAAGGACACCGTTAAAACCATTCGCGCAGGGAAGGCCGGGCGACCGGCAACACCTGTGGGTCCACCCCGTGTGCATCTTTTATCGCGCACGGATCTCGGGTGCCGCCGGCGCCCGGCCTTCCCTGCGCCCTTGTCTTTGTCGAGGGCGTGCGAGACGCAAAACTCGGGCGACATGCGCCGCGAGAAGGCGGTAGTGTGTCTGCTGTATGAAATGAGAATTCAAGAGCGACGGTCCCGCCCCTTGTTCCGTCATTGCGAGCGCAGCGAAGCAATCCAGGACTGCCTCCGCGGAAAGACCCTGGATTGCTTCGCTGCGCTCGCAATGACGCGGAGGGAGCGGCGAACACCGCCACCATCGTCTTTGTCGCACTACCTCATCATCATCCGCGCGATCGCTTCTCCGATCACCACCGTGGTGAAATGCGTGTTGGCGCGGCAGTCGGACGGCATGATTGAGGCGTCGGCGACGCGCAGGCCGGAAATGCCCTTCACCGTGCCATCAGGATTGACCACGCCATCGGGATCATCGACGCCGCTCATGCGGCAGCTGCCGGCGGCGTGCTGGATGTCGCCGGTCTCACGGCGCAGCACCGCGTCGAGCTCGCGGTCCGGCAGGCTGGCGGCCTGCGGCAGCGTCAGGTCGGTGTCGGCGAGCCGGATCCAGTCGGCGATGCCGGACAGCGCCGGTTGCGACGTGATCACCGCGAGGCGCCTCACCGCATCCATCATGCGCAGCATGTCGCGGGGGTCGGCCAGCATGTTCTCCTCGACGACAGGATCGATCGCGGCATCGGGCGAGGCCAATCTGAGCGTGCCGCGGGAATACGCGTTGAACAGCCCGGCGCCGATCGCGCCCGGCACGCCGATGCCGCGATGATTGAAGGCGATCAGGATCATGTCGCGCTTGCCGCCGGCGGCGAGGCCCGAGGAATAGGTCACGCAGCAATTGGTATGGCGGGTGTCCGGATCGGTCGGCCGTAACTCCTCGCGGAGCTGGATCGTGGCGCGAAACAGCGGGTGATCGAAGAAGTGGCGGCCGACGGGCAGGTCACGCGCGACCACAATGCCCATCGCCTTCAACTCCTCGGCCGGCCCGATGCCCGAACGCAGCAGGATCGCCGGGCTGTGGATGGCGCCGGCGCACAGTACGATCTGCCGCGCCGCGATCTCGTGGCTGCCCTGCCCCTCGCTATGAACGCGAACGCCGGTGGCGCGGCCCTCGCTGATCAGCACGCGATCGACCAGCGCATGGCCGCGAATCTCCAGATTGGCGCGGCCGCGCGCCGGCTCGAGATAACCCTCATTGGTGCTGATGCGGCGCAAGTTGCGGCTGTTGATGGGATAGCAGGCGACCCCCTCACCGTCTGGGCCGTTGAGGTCGGCACACCAGGGATAGCCGCTCGCCAGTGCCGCATCGCGCAAGCCGCGATCGATCGGTCCCCACGTGTCCAGCGGCGCGCGATAGACCGGCAGCGGCCCGCCGCTTCCGTGGCCCGCGGCATCGCCAAACTCCAGGTCGTCCTCGATCACGGAGAACAGCGGCATCACCTCCCTGGCCGACCAGCCGGTGCAGCCATTGGCGGCCCATTCGTCGAAGGCGTCCGCAACGCCTCGGATCGCGATCTGGCCGTTCATCATCGACGAGCCGCCGAGCCCCTTGCCACGCCAGTAGAAGCGCGGCTCCTGCCCCGCCACCCGGCGCGACAGCAGATCAGGCCATTGCCATTTCTCCTGGTACTCGCGCTTGTGGATGATCGGGATCGGGTTCGGCGTCCTCACCTCCCACGGTGCCTCGTCCGCGCGCCAGTCGCGGCCCGCCTCGAGCAACAGGACGCGCCGCGCGGGATCCTCCGACAGCCGCGCCGCAACCGCCGCACCGGCGGAGCCGCCGCCGACAACAATGACATCGTACATCGCGCTACTTCTCGACCTTCCAGAACACCGGCGTCGTGGACCGTATCAGACGTCGCAGAGCGGCGGAATGCGAATTGGAGAGTGGCGCTCTCACCTCCCGTCATTGCGAGCGCAGGGAAGCAATCCAGACTGCCGCCGCGGAAAGACTCTGGATTGCTTCGCTGCGCTCGCAATGACGATGGAAGACAGGTGCACAACAACACACGCTCGTGCCCCGGACGCAGCGCTATCCCGGCGATGCGAAGCATCGTCCGGTCAGCGGTGCGCTGCAGAGCCGGGGCCCGTGTCTCCGTGTGCTCCGTGTGGCGTGGGTCCCGGCTCTGCGCAGCAGCGTTGCGCGCTGCAGCGCGTCCGGGACACCAGACGCCCTACCCGATCACCTTGCCGAACTTGTTCGACTTCGGGAAACCCTTCGGCGGCAGGCGGCCGGCGTCGGCGCGGGTGCCCTGCCACTCGGCGAGCTCCTTCATGGTCGCGGAGAATTCGCGGCCCGCGGAATCCTTCCAGGTCAGGCCGGCCTTGGCCTCGAACACGGTCACGTCAGAGAGGCCGCCGTCCTTGTACTTCTGCAGGCGCACGCCGCGGCCGCGCGCCATTTCCGGCACCTGGTCGAGCGGGAAGATGAGCATCTTGCGGTTCTCGCCGATCACCGCGACGGTGTCGCCGACCACTTCGGTGATCGCGCGCGCCTCGTTCGGCATGTCGACGTTGAGGACCTGCTTGCCCTTCTTGGTGGTGCCGACGCAATCGTCCTCGTTGACGACGAAGCCCTGGCCTTCGTGGCTGGCGACCAGGAATTTGCGTCCGCCCTTGTTGACGAACAGCGCAACCGGCGCCGCCTCCTGCTCGAGGTCGATGAACAGGCGGATCGGCTCGCCGTGACCGCGCCCGCCCGGCAGCTTGGCGACGTCGAGCGTGTAGAACTTGCCGTTGGTTGCGAGCAGCAGGAGCTTGGAGGTCGTCTCGGCGAAGAAGGCGAAGCCGAGCTTGTCGTCCTGCTTGAAGGCGAGCCCCGAGAGATCCTCGACATGGCCCTTCATGGTACGGATCCAGCCCTTGTCGGAGACGACGACCGTCACCGGCTCGCGCTCGACGAAGGCCTCCTCGATCGCGGCGAGATCGTGCTCGGGCGCGTCGGCAAAGGTGGTGCGGCGCTTGCCGAGCGGCGTCTTCGGCCCGAACATGTCGCGGACCTTGCCGACCTGCTCGCCGACCTTCTTCCACTGCTCGGCCTCGGAAGCCAGCACCGCGTTGATGCCCTTGAGCTCGGCACGCAGGTTCTTGTCCTCGGTGCGGATCTCCATCTCCTCGAGCTTGCGCAAGGAGCGCAGGCGCATGTTGAGGATGGCTTCGGCCTGCACCTCGGTGAGCTTGAACGCCTTCATCAGCGCCGGCTTCGGCTCATCCTCGGTGCGGATGATCTTGATCACCTTGTCGATGTTCAGATAGGCGATCAGGAAGCCGCCGAGGACTTCCAACCGGTGCTCGATCTGCGCCTTGCGGTAGTTGCTGCGGCGGATCAGGACGTCGCGCAGATGGTCGAGCCATTCGCGCAAGGCCTCGGCAAGGCCCACGACCCTCGGCACCTTGCCCTTGATCAGCACGTTGAGGTTCAGCGGGATCTTGTTTTCGAGCTCGGTCAGCCGGAACAGCGATTCCATCATCAGCGCGGGATCGACGTTCTTCGACTTCGGCTCGATCACGATGCGGACGTCTTCGGCCGATTCGTCCCTGATGTCGCCGACCAGGGGCAGCTTCTTCTGGTCGAGCAGCTCGGCCACCTTCTCGATCAGGCGCGATTTCTGCACCAGGAAGGGAATCTCGGTGACGACGACCACCCAGGTGCCGCGCGCACCCTCCTCCTGCGACCAGCGTGCACGAACGCGGAACGAGCCGCGCCCCGTCGTATAAGCCTCCGCGATCGCCTGCTTGGAATCGACGATGATGCCGCCGGTCGGGAAGTCCGGGCCCTTCACCCACTTCAAAAGCGCCTTGGACTTCGCGTCGGGCTTCTCGATCAGGTGCAGCGCGGCGTCGCAGAGCTCGGCGGCGTTGTGCGGCGGGATCGAGGTCGCCATGCCGACCGCGATGCCCTGCGCGCCGTTGGCGAGCAGGTTCGGGAAGCCGCCGGGCAGCACCACCGGCTCCTTCGACTGGCCGTCGTAATTGGCGCGGAATTCGACGCCGTCCTCGTCGATGCCGTCGAGCAGAAGCCGCGCGACGTCGGTCATGCGCGCTTCGGTGTAGCGGTAGGCGGCCGGGTTATCGCCGTCGATATTGCCGAAATTGCCCTGGCCGTCGACCAGCGGGTAGCGCGAGGAGAAATCCTGCGCGAGGCGCACCATGGCGTCGTAGATCGCCTGGTCGCCGTGCGGATGGAACGAGCCCATCACGTCGCCGACGATCTTGGCGGATTTCTTGAAGGCGGTGCCGGGGTCGAGCCTGAGCAGGCGCATGCCGTAGAGGATGCGCCGATGGACCGGCTTCAGGCCGTCGCGCGCGTCCGGCAGCGCGCGGTGCATGATGGTGGAGAGCGCATAGGCGAGATAGCGCTCTTCCAGCGCTTCACGCAGCGGCACCTCGTGAATTTCGGCCGGTTCTTCCGGCGGAACGATTCGTTTTCCCATGCCGCCCGGTTAAACCGTGGAAGGGAATCGGGCAAGGATGGATTGGTTCCCTGTGGGGCGCTAGTGCCCTGCCCAGCCGGCCGTCACGGTCTGGGTCTTGTCCTTAGTCTTGTCCTGGGCGGGCGCCGGGGCAGTGGCCAGACAGCGCCGGGCGGTCTCGATTTCAGCCTCCGTCGCCCCCTTCGACCGCGCCCATGCCTCTGCGGCGGCAGCAGAATATTTGGCCACATAATACCGCACGACGGTGCAGGACGCCCGGCGAAACACGCCGGGTTGCGGCTCGCCGGCCCATGCTTCGGGCGCGAACGCGAGCAGCGCCGCGGAAAAGGCGAATCCCCTGATCAACATTTGGGCTGTCCCCGTTGTGGAACCTCAGGGGCGAACTCGATGGCCCCGATTTCGTTCCCGCGGAACTCCGCATGAAAGAACAAGGCAGAGACCCGTTCTGCTCATGGCGCGGGAATCGCGGCCCGCGCCTGTTGCCGGATCAGGGCATTGATGAAGCCGGCGCGTGCGTCGGAATGGCCCTGCCCCCGCGGCTCCAGCACGTGGCGCAGCAGGAAAAGGCCGGTGAGCCGAAAGCCATCCTGAAGATCCTGCTCGGTCAGGTCGCTGGCGGTTTCGCCCTGGCGCAGGAACGGCGGCAGGCGCAACAGGCGGTCACGCCAGGGCTCGCCGGCGCTGCGCGACACTGCGCCGCCGGATTTCGGCGAGACGTAGATCAGCTCGGCGGTCTCGCCGGTCACCGCACAATTTTCCAGCGCCAGCCCGAAGCCGAGCTCGGCGAGCATTGCCAGCTCGAAATGGATGAGGTGCACGGCCGCCCCCCCGATGTCCTCGAAATCGTCGAGCGCATGCTCGAGCAGGGCAAAGATCTCCTCGTGCGGATCGCGCTCCGGCAGCAGGCGCGCGATCGACGCGAGATGGGTGACGCCGTAGACGCCGTGGGAGGATCCGAGCAGCGTGGCCGCGCGCAGCTTCAGCCCTTCGATCATATAGGTGCCGAGATGCTCGTCGAGCCGCGCCCGCCAGACCGCGCTGACGCTGTTCCCCGGCTGCAGAAGCGGCCGCAGCCGCGAGCTGGCGCCGCCGCGCACGAGGCCGAGATGCCGTCCGTGCGCGCGCGTCAGGAGCTCGACGATGGCGCTGGATTCGCCATGCCGCCGCACGCCCAGCACGATGCCTTCGTCGGTCCATTCCATGGGGTGGAGCCTAAAGGATTCCGGCGCCTCTCGCACGCACTCGTGACCCGGACAAAACGCGGCGCGCCAGCGGCGCGTTGCCGAGCCGGGGCCCATCTCTCCGCGCGTTCCTGGGTCCCGGCTCCGCGGCGCAGCGCTGACGCGCTGCATCTTGTCCGGGACACGAGGCCCTCACGCGTTGAACCAGCCCTGCGCGTCGCCGGTGAAGGAGAAATACAGGCCCATCGTGGTCAGCGCGCAGGACACGATCTCGATGGCGCTGTCGAGCTCGAGGCCCTTCGCGCCGATGATCTGGCCGAGCGAGATCACCGACAGCACGAGCGCTGCCGCCAGCACCCAGCGCGGCCAGTTCCTGCGCTCATGCGCGGCCAGCCGGACGAAATGGAGCAGGAGCAGGATCATGCCGCCGGCGAGCAGGGTCCCCGTCATGATCATCTGCTCGGTCATCTCGGCGTTGGGCGTGCGGTCCTGCACCGCCACCGACAAGGCATCCAGCATCAACGATGCATAGAGCAGCGCTTCGAAGCGCCTGACGTTGCTGGGCACGCTCATCGGATACCGATCTGTTCTTGGTTATTCTCTCGGAAAGTCCAGACCCATCTCGCGGTAGCGATCGGGATCGTCGCCCCAGTTCTCGCGCACCTTGACGAACAGGAACAGATGCACCGGCACGTCCAGGATCTGCATCAGCTCCTTCCGGGAGTCCGCGCCGATCGACTTGATGGTGGCGCCGCCCTTGCCGAGCACGATCTTGCGCTGGCTTTCGCGCTCGACGAAGATCGTCTGCTCGATCCGCACCGACTTGTCCTTGCGCTCCTCCCACTTGTCGGTCTCGACCGTGGACTGGTAGGGCAGTTCCTGGTGCAGCTTCTGATAGATCTTCTCACGCGTGATCTCGGCCGCCAGCTGCCGCATCGGCGCGTCCGACATCTGGTCCTCGGGATAGAGGAACGGACCAGGCGGCACCATCTCGGCGAGCGTCCTGCGGAGATCGTCGACGCCGTCGCCCGAGATCGCCGCGATCATGAAGGTGCGCGCGAACTTCATGCGCTCGTTGGCGGCCTGCGCCAGCGCCAGCAGCTTCTCGCGCTGGACCAGATCGACCTTGTTGATGACGAGGATCTTCTCGTGATTGACGCTGGCAGCCTTGGTGAGGATCGCCTCGGCCTCCTCGTCGATGCCGGTCTTGGCATCGAGCAGCACGCAGACGAGATCGGCGTCATGCGCCCCGCTCCAGGCGGTCGAGACCATGGCGCGGTCGAGCCGCCGCTTCGGCAGGAAGATGCCGGGCGTATCGACCAGGATGATCTGCGCGTTGTTCTCGATCACGATGCCGCGGATCAGCGCGCGCGTGGTCTGCACCTTGCGCGAGACGATCGTGACCTTGGCGCCGACCAGCGCATTGACCAGCGTGGACTTGCCGACGTTCGGCGCGCCGATCAGCGCGACGAAGCCGCAGCGCGTCGCAACGGGCGCCTCGCCGCTTGCTTCAGCCGTCATTGCTGCCGCCGACGCCTTCGCGTTCGATCATCACCGAAGCTGCCACCTTTTCTGCCGCGCGCTTGCTGCCGCCAATGCCCTCGGCCGGCGCGAGGCCCGGCAGGTCGACGGCGACGCGGAACTGCGGATCGTGATGCGGGCCGGTGCGCTCGACCTCGCGGTAAACCGGCGTCGGCAGCCCCTTGCCTTGCGCCCATTCCTGCAGCACGGTCTTGGGATCGCGCAAGGGACGGCGCGGCTTGTGCATGCGCTCGGTCCAGTTGCGCCTGACGAACTCGGACGCCGCTGCGTAGCCCCCGTCGAGAAAGACGGCGCCGATCACGGCCTCGCAGATGTCGCCGAGGATGGATTTGCGCAGCCGGGCATCGGCGCTGGAGCCGACCGAGCCGAGCTTGATGTCGTCGAGCAGTCCGAGCGACTTGGCGACGTCGGCGCAGCTTTCCTTGCGCACGAGCTCGGCAAGGCGCTTGGAGAGCTCGCCCTCGTCGGCGTTCGGGAAGGCGTGATAGAGCATGTCGGAGACGACGAGCCCGAGCACGTGGTCGCCGAGGAATTCCAGGCGCTGGTAGCTGTCGCCGCGCTTGCGCCCGGACTTCAACGCCGAGACATGCGTGATCGCCTGCATCAGCATGTTCGGGTCGGTGAAGCTGTGGCCGATGCGCGCCTCGAGCGCCGCATTCGCATCGGTGCCCTTGGCCTTGCGGCTGCGTGTCCGCTTCTTCTTGGCAGGCGTCTTCGCTGCAGCTTCGCCCTCAGGAGCGGCTTGCGCCTCGGCTGGTTGGATCGGGATGTCCTTGGCTTCGTCTTTCATCGGACGATTTTGAAGAAGCGATTCCAGCGTACCGCCCATGGCCAGCGCCAGAACATCCAGGCATGCTCGCCTTCGGCGATGGAGAAGAAGATCATCTGGGCGCGGCCGATCAGATTCTCCTTCGGCACATAGCCGACCTGGCCGAGAAAGCGGCTATCGGTGGAGTTGTCGCGGTTGTCGCCCATCATGAAGAAATGGCCTGACGGCACGGTGTAGACGTTGGTGTTGTCGACGTAGCCGTTGTCGGCGCAGTCGAGCGTCTCGTAGGACACGCCGTTCGGCAGTGTTTCCTTCCAGCGCTTCACCCGGGAGATGCCGCCGCCTTCCGAGCCGCAGGGCTCCTCGCCGATATATTCGCTCATCCGCTGCCGCTCGACCGGCGTGTCGTTGATGTAGAGCAGCCCGTCCCGCATCTGGATGCGGTCGCCGGGCAGGCCGATCACGCGCTTGATGTAATCGGTGGAATCGTCCTTGGGCAGGCGAAACACGACGATGTCGCCGCGGTCCGGGTCGGAGCCCCAGATGCGGCCGGAGAACAGCGGCGGCGAGAACGGAATCGAATAATGGCTGTAACCGTAGGAGTATTTCGAGACGAACAGATAGTCGCCGACCAGCAGCGTCGCCTTCATCGAGCCGGACGGGATGTTGAAGGGCTGGAACAGGAAGGTTCGGATCACCAGCGCGATCAGGAGAGCGTGGATCACGACTCGGATCGTTTCGCCGACGCCGCTCTCAGTTTTCGTTCCCGAAGTCACGCTCATTGCTCTCTCAATTCCGGCCGGCGATCACAGAGCGCCCTCCTCCCGCGAACGGCCCACCGGTTCGCGGCGCAAGGAGATTGTCCTGATTCTGACAGTGAGGGCCAATTCCGGCGTAAAGCCGAACCCGCCCAGGCTGATTTGCGTCCGCGGACTTTTAGACGGTTGTCGGAGGCCACGCAATCAAGGATCGCATCGAAACTGGGTAAGATATTGATTTACAACGCAGATCACAAAATCAGCGACGCCGCGTCAGGGTTTCGGCAGCGGCACGGCGGAAATGATGACGAAGGCCTGTGCCAGCGGCCAGTCGTCGGTGATCGACACGTCGATCCGGGCCTCGCACCCCTCCGGGGTCAGGGCCTGGAGCCGGGCCAGGGCGCCACCGGTCAGCTGCATGGTCGGCCGCCCGCCCGGCAGGTTGACCACCCCCATGTCGCGCCACCAGACGCCGCGCCGGATCCCGGTGCCGAGCGCCTTGGAGCAGGCCTCCTTGGCGGCGAAGCGCTTGGCGTAGGTCGCCACCACCATCTTCTCGTTCTTGGCGCGGCGCTCCGCTTTGGCCCGCTCCGCCGCGGTGAAGACGCGGTCGAGGAAGCGCTCGCCATGGCGCTCGATCACCTTGGCGACGCGAGTGATGTCGATCAGGTCGGAGCCGATGCCGATGATCATGCCCGGCTCCGGCCGCGGTCCATCGCCGCGCGCATGCGGCGCACCGTCTCGGCCAGCCCCACGAACAGCGCTTCGCCGATCATGTAGTAGCCGATGTTGAGCTCCATGATCTCAGGCAGGGCCGCGATCGTCTCCGCGGTCGAATAGTCGAGCCCGTGCCCGGCATGGACCTCGAGCCCTGCGGCCTTGGCCAGCTTCACGCCCGCTACGATCCGCTGCCATTCGGCCTCGGCCTTGGCGCTGTGGCCGTCGACCATTGCGTCGCACCAGGCGCCGGTGTGGATCTCGATCACGGGCGCGCGCAGCCGCGCCGCCATCTCGATCTGGGCGGGATCGGCAGCGATGAACAGCGAGACCCGGATGCCGGCATCGCTCAGCCGCGCGATATTGGGCGCGAGCGCGTCACGCTGGCCGACCACATCCAGCCCGCCTTCGGTGGTCACCTCCTGCCGGCGCTCCGGCACCAGGCACACCGCATGCGGCCTGGTCGCGAGCGAGATGCGCATCATGTCGTCGGTCGCCGCCATCTCGAAATTGAGCGGCTTGGAGATCTCGGCCTTCAGCCGCGCCATGTCCTCGTCGCGGATGTGCCGGCGATCCTCGCGCAAATGGGCGGTGATGCCGTCGGCGCCGGCCTCGATCGCCAGCAGCGCCGCCCGCACCGGATCGGGATGGCGGCCGCCGCGCGCGTTGCGCACGGTTGCGACGTGATCGATATTGACACCGAGGCGAAGCTTCGAAGCGGGCATTTCAGGACTCACAGAATCGGAGGGACCGGCGCATGCGAGATGCGCCTATCCATTAACACGTTCGACTTTGGCGACGACCGCCTTGGCGCGCAGCTGGGCCAGGATCGCACTCAAATGCTTCAGATCGTAGACTTCGAGATCGATCGTCGTTTCCGTGAAGTCCGGTGAGCGGCGCTGCATGCTGATGTTGTCGATGTTGCCGTCGTGCTCGGCGATCACGGTCGCGATCTGCGCCAGCGCGCCGGGCTCGTTGACGTTCTCGACCTTGATGCGTGCCGGGAAGCGCTGCGGCGCAGAATCCTCGATGTCCCAGCGAACGTCGAGCCAGCGCTCCGGCTCCTCCTCGAAATCCTTCAGGGCCGGCGCCTGGATCGGGTAGATCGTGATGCCCTCGCCCGGCGTGACGATGCCGACGATGCGATCGCCCGGCACCGCGCCGCCGTTCGGCGCGAACTTGATCGGCAGGTCGGAATTGATGCCGCGGATCGGAATCGCGACCGGGCTGCGCGGCTGCTCCGAGGACTTCTCCTTGAGCTTGGCGGCAAGCCCCTTCTTGACGCCGTAGCGCGCGATGCGTTCCTCCTTGTAGTCGGGGTACATCGCACGCGCGACGTGGGAGGCCTTGATCTCGCCGCGCCCCACGGCCGCCATCACGTCCTCGATCGAGGTCCGGGCGAGCCGCGGCAGCGCGCCCTTGAGCTTGTCGTCGGCATATTCGATCTTGGCGCGCTCGAACAGGCGCTCGACGATGCGCCGGCCAAGACCGGCATATTGATCGCGCACCGCCGTCCGCGTGGCGCGGCGGATCGCGGCGCGCGCCTTGCCGGTGATCGCGAGCGTCTCCCAGGCCGATGGCGGCGCCGATTGCGCCTCCGAGGTCAGCACCTCGACCTCGTCGCCGTTCTGCAGCTCCGAGGATAGCGGCGCGAACTGGCCGTTGATCTTGCAGCCGACCGCGCTGTTGCCGACATCGGTATGCACGGCATAGGCGAAGTCGATCACGTTGGCGTGGCGCGGCAGCGCGATCAGCTTGCCCTTCGGGGTGAAGCAGAACACCTGGTCGTGGAACAGCTCGAGCTTGGTGTGCTCGAGGAACTCCTCCGGATTGGCGCTCTCCGAGAGGATGCCGATGGTGTGGCGCAGCCAGGCGAACGCGGTGGACTCGCGCTTGAGGAATTCGGTCGGCGACCCCACGCCTTCCTTGTAGAAGACGTGCGCGGCAATGCCCCGCTCGGCGATCTGGTCCATCGCCTCGGTGCGGATCTGCAGCTCGACGCGCTGGTTGCCGGGGCCGATCACCGTGGTGTGGATCGAGCGATAGTCGTTCTGCTTCGGTGTCGAGATGTAGTCCTTGAAGCGCCCCGGCACCACCGGCCAGGTGGTGTGGACGATGCCGAGCGCGCGATAGCAGGACTCGATGTCGTTGACGACGAGGCGGAAGCCGAAGATGTCGGACAATTGCTCGAAGCCGACCGACTTGCGCTCCATCTTGGTCCAGATCGAGAACGGCTTCTTGCGGCGGCCGTAGACCCGCGCTCCCAGGCCCCTGTGGCGCAGATTGTTGGAGAGCTGGTCCTCGATCTCGCCGATCAGATTGCGGTTGCGTTCGGCGAGCGCGTCGAGGCGCTGCATCACCACCGAATAGGCTTCGGGATCGAGGGTGCGGAAGGACAGATCCTCCAGCTCCTCGCGCATTTCCTGCATGCCCATGCGCCCCGCGAGCGGCGCGTAGATGTCGAGCGTCTCCTCGGCGATGCGCCTGCGCGATTCCGTCGGCACGAAGTCCAGCGTGCGCATGTTGTGCAGACGGTCGGCGAGCTTGACCAGAAGCACGCGGACATCGTCGGCAATGGCCAGCAACAATTTACGCAGATTCTCGGCCTGCTTGGCCTCCCGCGACACCAGCTCGAGCCGCTTCAGCTTGGTCAGGCCCTCGACCAGCGCGCCGATCTCCGGCCCGAAAATCTGGTCGATCTCGGCCCGCGTCGCCTCGGTGTCCTCGATCGTGTCGTGGAGCAGCGCCGCCACGATGGTCGCATCGTCGAGCTTCAGGTCGGTGAGAATCGCCGCGACTTCGAGCGGGTGCGAGAAATACGGATCGCCCGAGGCGCGGGTCTGCGAACCGTGCGCCTTCATGGCGTAGACATAGGCGCGATTCAGCAGGTCTTCGTTGGTGTTGGGATTGTAGGACCTGACGCGCTCGACGAGGTCATATTGACGCATCATGCGCGCGCGCGGCTTGGCCGGGCGCGCGACCGGCGCAGTCGGGGCCACGGCAACCGATTCGGTTGCGGCCTGCATCTGCGTGGATCTGCGGCGCCGATATACCATGCCGTCCTGCCTTCAAGCGGGCCTGGACCGGCCCGTTGTATACATCTTAGCTCCGATCGCGCTTGCGTCCGATCAATTCAGTGACAGGACGCAGCGCCGACCCAACGCTATGGTAACCACGAAAACGGCAACAAAAGCAAAGGCCCGAACGACGGTTCGGGCCTTTGATCAGATCACAACAAGTCGACGATCGCGACGGACGATTTACTCGTCCTCCTCGGGCTGCTCCTCGGGCGGCGCAAGGCCTTCGAGACCCTTCAGGAGTTCCTCTTCGGTCATACGCTCGACGGCGACTTCGGTATCGTCCGCGTCGACGCTCGCACCCGCGGAACCGATCAGCGGCACCGTATCCGGCTCGGGCTCGTCGACCTCGACGAACTTCTGGAGCGAGTGCACCAGCTCCTCGCGGAGGTCCTCCGGCGAAATGGTCGTGTCCGCAATTTCGCGCAAAGACACAACAGGGTTCTTGTCGTTATCGCGGTCAACCGTTAGTTGTGAACCGGACGAGATCATGCGGGCACGGTGGGCGGCCAGCAGGACCAAGTCAAACCGGTTGTCGACCTTGTCGATACAATCTTCTACGGTGACGCGAGCCATGGACTGTCGCTCCGTTGTGGGTGGGACGAAATATGTGGATGATTGGGGCTAGTTATAGGGGCCGGGGCGGTTTCGCAAGGCCAATTTGTGATTTGGCCTCGCCAAACGGCTCTGCTACCCCCACATTGGGGTTGGGATGGGTGGTTTCCCGGGTTGCCATCAAGGGTGGCGCCGGGTGTATGCAAGTCCGTCATAACTATACCTTGATTGCCCCGACTTCTCCGGATTTGCGGTTTCGACGGGTCTGAGCGGCACTCTGGAAACGCGCGGCTTGCTGTCGCCGCGCCAACAATAAAACGATCAAACACGAACACTACGCGAGCAACTGAATGTCACCTTCTCCTACCAACAAGATCGCGCTCTTCATCGACGGGGCCAATCTCTACGCGACGGCGAAAACTCTGGGCTTCGACATCGACTACAAGCGCCTGCTGAAGGAGTTTCAGGGCCGCGGGACGCTGCTCCGGGCGTTCTACTACACCGCCATCATCGAGGATCAGGAATACTCCTCGATCCGCCCGCTGATCGACTGGCTGGACTACAACGGCTACACCGTGGTCACCAAGGCGACCAAGGAGTTCATCGACGCCTCCGGCCGCCGCAAGGTCAAGGGCAACATGGACATCGAGCTCGCCGTGGACGCCATGGAGCTCGCCGAGCACATCGACCAGATGGTGCTGTTCTCCGGCGACGGCGACTTCCGCTCCCTGGTCGAGGCCGTGCAGCGCCGCGGCGTGCGGGTGACGGTGATCTCCACCATCGCCAGCCAGCCGCCGATGATCGCCGACGAGTTGCGCCGCCAGGCCGACGTCTTCACCGACCTCGTCGAGCTACAGTCCAAGCTCGGCCGTGATCCGTCCGAACGCCCCGCCCCGCGCGACCGCGGCGAGCGCGAAGCCCGTCACCACGCCCCGCAATTCCTCCAGCGCGCAACCACGATGGCGCCGAGGGGCGATGACGACTTCGAGGAGTGAGGCGGCTCGGCCGAGCCGCCAGCCTCCCACCGTCGTTCCCGACCGCGATTGCCCGCTCTGTCCGCGCCTGGTTGCCTTTCGCGAGGCAAACCGCGCGCGCGAGCCCTTGTGGCATAATGCGCCGGTCGCCCCCTTCGGCGACATCAAGGCGCGCCTCCTGATCGTCGGCCTCGCGCCGGGGATGCAGGGCGCCAACCGCACGGGACGGCCGTTCACCGGCGATTATGCCGGCGACCTGCTCTACGCCACGCTGCTCGAATACGGATTCGCCAGGGGTACCTACCAGGCGCGTCCCGATGACGGCCTGAAGCTGATCGACTGCCGGATCGCCAATGCCGTGCATTGCGTGCCGCCGCAGAACAAGCCGCTTCCGGTCGAGATCAACACCTGCCGGCGGTTCCTGGTCGCCAATCTCGAGACCATGCCGAAGCTGCGCGCGATCATCGCGCTCGGCCGAATTGCACACGACAGCGTGCTCAAGCCGCTGAAGTTGAAGGCCTCCGAGGCCCCGTTCGGCCATGGCGCCGTGCACCAGGCCGGCGCGTTCAAGCTCTACGACAGCTACCATTGCTCGCGCTACAACACGAACACCGGCGTGCTGACGCCGGACATGTTCCGCAGCGTGTTCGCCAAGGTGAAGGCGGACCTGGATTAGCTCCTGGGGTTGGCCTTGAGCCAGTCCAGCACGTCGCCGGCGTTCCGGTCGGGCGGAAACACGGGATAGAAGACGTGCGTGATCCTGGCGTCGTCGATGACAAGCGCGAGGCGCTTGATCAGCGTGAGGCCCGCGACCTCCATGGTCGGCAGCCTCAAGGCGCGCGTGAGCGCCAGCTTCTCATCCGACAGCACGGGGAACGGCAGATGCAGCCGTGAGGCCATCTCGGTCTGGTAGGCGTTGCTCTGGGTCGAGAGGCCGAACACGTGGGCAGCGCCGGCGGCCTTCAGCTCGGCGAACAGGTCGCGAAACGCACAGGTCTGCGGCGTGCAACCGCGCGCGCCCGGAATCATGTCCCAATCATCGACCAGCGCTATCTTGCCGGGCTCACCGGTGCGCGGATAGGCGAACACCACCGTCCGGCCGCGCAGCGCCGACAGGCTCACCGAGGTGTCGTTGGTCGCGAGCAGGCCGATCGGCGGCACCACCATGCCGGGGAGATGCGCGGCCGCGCCGTCGTCGACGGGCGCAGGAATCCGGCTCCAATCGACCTCGAGCAGGTTCCGCTGGGTCATCTCGTCAGCCCCTCGCCCGCATCAAGCGGCCCTTCTCCCGGCTCCAATCGCGCTTCTTCTCGGTCTCGCGCTTGTCGTGCAGCTTCTTGCCCTTTGCAACCGCCAGCTGCAATTTGGCGCGGCCACGCTCGTTGAAATAGAGCTTGAGCGGGATCAGCGTCATGCCCTCGCGGTCGACCGCGCCCATCAACTTGTTGATCTGCCGGCGATGGAGCAGCAGTTTTCGCGGCCGTTTTGGCTCGTGGTTGAAGCGATTGCCCTGGAGATATTCGGGAATAGTGGCGTTGATCAGCCAGATCTCGCCATCCTTGGAATCGGCGTAGGATTCCGCGATCGTGCTCTTGCCGTTGCGGATCGACTTGACCTCGGTGCCGGTCAGCGCAATGCCCGCCTCGATCGTGTCCTCGATCGCATAGTTGAAGCGGGCCTTGCGATTTTCCGCCATGACCTTGATTGGACGTTCGTTTTTATCGGCCATGAGAGGAAAAACCCGATCGAGATGCGCAGCGAGGCTAACAGTTTGGATGAAGCGCGCGCGTCACTTCTTGAGGAGGTCGCGGATCTCGGTCAGCAGTTCGACCTCGGCCGACGGCTTCGGCGGCGCGGCGGGCGCCGCCTCCTCCTTGCGCTTCAGCGTGTTCATGGCGCGGATCACCAGGAACAACACGAAGGCAACGATGATGAAGTTGATCGTCAGCGTCAGGAAGCTACCGTAAGCAAGGACGGCGCCTTGCTTTTTCGCATCAGCTAAGTTGGTGGCTGTGACCGCCTTCGACAAGGGGGCGAAGTAGTTCGAGAAGTCGAGGCCACCGGTGACGGCGCCGATGATCGGCATGATGATGTCACCGACCAGCGACGTGACGATGGCGCCGAAGGCCGCGCCGATGATGACGCCGACGGCGAGATCGACGACGTTGCCCTTCATGGCGAACTCGCGGAACTCCGTGAGCATCCGCCTGCCCTTGTCGTCGACGCTCATGAACGGCCTCCCCGATCGGTCAATCCATCAATTGATCAGCCCAGCGTGCACCATGGCGCTGCGTACCGCAACGCGCGTCGGCTCGCTGACCGGCACCATCGGCAAGCGCAGCGCCTCGTCCAGCTTGCCGAGCAGCGACATCGCATACTTGATCGGTGCCGGATTGCTCTCGATGAAGAGGTTGTTGTGCAGCGGCATCAGCTTGTCGTGGATCGCCAGCGCCGCCTTGGTGTCGCCCTTCTGCCAGGCGGCGTGAAACTCCGAGCACAGGCGCGGGGCGACGTTCGAGGTCACCGAGATGCAGCCGTGGCCGCCATGCGCCATGTAGCCGATGATGGTGGCGTCCTCGCCGGAGAGCTGGTTGAAGTCCTCGCCCATCGCCGCGCGCTGCTGCGACACGCGCACCATGCTGGCGGTGGCGTCCTTGACGCCGGCGATGTTCTTCAGCTCCCACAGCCGCTTCATGGTATCGACCGACATGTCGATCACCGAGCGCGGCGGGATGTTGTAGATGATGATCGGAATCCCGATCGCGTCGTTGATCGCCTTGAAGTGCTGGTACATGCCTTCCTGGGTCGGCTTGTTGTAGTAGGGCGTCACCACTAGCACGGCGTCCGCGCCCGCCTTCTCGGCGTGCTGGGAGAGCTCGACCGCCTCCTTGGTCGAGTTGGAGCCGGCGCCTGCGATGACAGGCACGCGGCCCTTGGCTTCAGCGATGCACCACTCGACCACCTTCTTGTGCTCGTCATGGCTGAGCGTCGGGCTCTCGCCGGTGGTGCCGACGGGGACCAGGCCGTTGGTGCCTTCCGAGATCTGCCAGTTGACCAGCGAGCGGAACGCGGCCTCGTCCAGCGAACCGTTCTTGAACGGGGTGACCAAGGCGGTGAACGACCCCCGGAATTTCGTCTTGGCTGCCATGGACTTCCTCCGTACGCGGCGATCTCGAGCAAGCGCCATTCATATCGGGTCTGTCCCGCCGGTAAAAGACCCGCTGCCGAGTGACGCACCGTTTAGGCCGCGATTTTGCCGCGGTGATGGTGCAAATCGGTCCGAGGTAAGCGGCTGTTGGTATTTTGTCCGCATATTCAATCAAATACAGCTAGATCTTGAGCCACTTGACTGATTCGGGGCGACGATACCCGTGACCTCATTCCCTCGTGCCGCCTGGCGGTCCACCGGACTGGTCCTGTGCCTGATGGCAGGGCTGTCGGTAGGATGTGCCGCCCTGGCCAAGTCCAATGAGACGCCTGCGGAAACCGCAAAGCCGGCCGCCAAGGACGCATCCAAGGATGCAGCCAAAGGCTCGTCCAAGGACACCAAAGGATCCGGCAAGGACACGGCCAAGGATACAGCCAAGGGCGCGAGCAAGGGCGCGGCTGCCGCGCCGGCCAAGGACGCCGCGAAGAAACCGGCCAAGGAGGCTGGCAAGAGCGCCGGGAAAGACGCGGCCAAGGACAAGCCGAAGGCTGCCGCAACGCGTGCCCCAGCGGCGCCCGCGCCGAAAGCACATCCGGCTGCCGGCGGTTCCCCTCCGAAAGCAGCCCCCGCGACGGCCGCCGTCAGACCTCCCGCGCCCCGCCGCAGCGCCCGTGCTGGCTCCGGCGACCCGCCAGCATGCTACCCCGCGCAAGCCGGTCGTCCCGGCCGCGGTCGCAGCGACGTCGTCGACGTCGCAGGGCGACAAGGAGACGCTGGAGAGCGTGATCGAGCTGGTGCGCAAGCGCAAGGCGGCCGACGCCACCAATGCGGCGGCCGGCATCTCGGATCCGGTCGCGCGCAAGCTCGCGGAATGGATCATCCTGCGCAGCGAGGACAACGGCGCGAGCGTGGAACGCTACCGCGCCTTCCTCTCCGCCAATCCGAGCTGGCCGTCGCAGACCTTCCTGCGCCGGCGCCTCGAAGCTGCGATGTGGGACGACAGGCGCGACGATTCCGTGGCGTGGTCGTGGTTCGAGCACGAGTCTCCGATCTCCGCCAAGGGCCGCTTCATGCTCGCCAAGGCGATGCTGGCGCGCGGCGACCGCGCCAACGCCGAGCGGCTGGTGCGCGAGGCCTGGCGCAGCGATCCGATGTCGGAGGACACCGAGAACAACGCGCTCGACCAGTTCGGCGCCCTGCTGACGCCGGGCGACCAGAAGGCGCGGATGGACACGCTGCTCTACGGCAGCGAGAACGAGGCCGCGCTGCGCGCCGCAAAGCGCCTCGGCGCCGGCTATGTCGCACTCGCCAAGGCCCGCATCGCCGCGGTCAAGAAAGCGCCGAACGCGCGCGCGCTGCTCGACGCGGTGCCGCGTGAGCTGCACAACGATCCCGGCTTCCTCTTCAGCAAGATCCAGCTGCTGCGCCGCGAGGAGAAGTTTGCCGAGGCTACCCAGCTGATGCTGTCGGCGCCTAAGGATCCGGGCCGCCTCCACAATCTCGACGAATGGTGGATCGAGCGGCGCCTTTTGGCGCGCAAGATGATCGACACCGAGGAATTCCGCAGCGCCTATCTGATCGCACGCGATGCCGCCCTGCCCTCGCGCGACATCTACAAGACCGAGCAGGAGTTCACCGCCGGGTGGATCGCGCTGCGCTTCCTCAACGATCCCGGCACTGCCGCGCAGCATTTCGCCCGCATCGGCGTCGGCAGCGTCAATCCGACCGCGTTGGCGCGTGCCGGCTATTGGCAGGGCCGCGCCGCGGAAGCGATGGGTCGTCAACAGGAGGCGCGCAACGCCTATGCGCGCGCCGCCGAGCAATCGACCAGCTATTACGGCCAGCTCGCGCGGGCCAAGCTCGGCCTGCCGCAGATCGAGCTCAACAATCCGCCGCGTGGCCGCGGCGCCGACCGGCTGGAGATCGTCCGCGCTGCACAGCTGCTGTACGAGCTCGACGAGCGCGAGATGGCGATTCCGCTGCTGGCCGACATGGGCGAGAACGGCGATCCCGAAGCGCTCGCCGGCCTCGGCGAGCTCGCTCAGCGCTACAGCGACGCGCGCGGCATGCTGCTGCTCGGCAAGGCTGCGCTCAACCGCGGCCTGCCGTTCGACTTCTACGCCTACCCCGTCAACGGCATTCCGCAGTTCACGCCGATCGGCCCCGAGGTCGAGCGCAGTATCATCTACGCCATCGCGCGGCAGGAAAGCGCATTCAACCCACGCGTGGTTTCACCGGCGCAGGCCTACGGGCTGATGCAGGTGACGCCGGACGCTGCGCGCTACGTCTGCAAGCGGCACGGCGCGACCTACGATCTGGGGCGGCTGAAGAACGATTCGGTCTACAACGCCACGCTCGGCTCGGCTGAGCTCGGCGGATTGCTCGAGGATTACCGCGGTTCCTACATCATGACCTTTGCGGCCTACAATGCCGGTCGCGGCAGCGTGAAGAAGTGGGTCGAACGCTACGGCGATCCGCGCAACCCGAAGGTGGACGCGGTCGACTGGGTGGAGCTGATTCCGTTCTCGGAAACGCGCAATTACGTGCAGCGGATCATGGAGAACCTTCAGGTCTACCGCGCCCGCTTCGGCGGCGGCACGCGCCTGCAGATCGAGGCCGATCTGCGTCGCGGCGCCGCAAGCGTGGAATAGCACGCATCCAGGTCGGTGCGGCAGGCGTTCGGCATGATTCCATGACGGTCCCGACCCCATTGCGATATAATTGGAACCGGCATTGCCACCCATCGGTTGATAGGCTCGACAAACCTGGAGACATATCATGTTGCGCATAGTCGGTGCATTCGCGATCGCGGCCGTGTTGTTATCAGCTCTTCCGGGCGGCGGCTCGGCCGCCTACGGCAAGAACCGCCAGCATCCCCGGCAGGCCGAGGCCATTCAGGATCGCTATTGCCTGCAGGGGCTGCGTTGGGGCTATCCCGGCAACTGCCAGTTCTCTACTTACGCGCAGTGCTTGGCGACTGCGTCTGGCACGATCGATGCCTGCGGGCTGAACCCGACCTATGCCTTCCGCGAGGGAAGAGGTGCAAGATAGTCGCCTGACCGCGCTCTCGTGAGAGTGCGCAGGTCACGCTCAGACCCCCGCCTCCGACCTCAGGATTCGATCCCTACCACATTCTGTCGGGGGCGGATCGGCGGTGAGATGGGCGGGCTGACGTCGGCGGGGACCAATAGGGATTGGTCAGGCACATCGCGGGCAAGCCCAGCGCAGAAGCCTTGCACTCCTCCCACGTCCGGTAGCTGCAGGAAATCCTGCTGCTTCCGCCCCACTCCCATTGCTGGAGGCACACCGGGTAGTTGGAGTCGACGGGTGCGGCAGCGGCCGGCGCAAATATCGGCGTGACTACGGCAACCATTGTTATGGCGGCGAGCACGCTGAGCATCCGTCTCCGGATTGTCGAATTGTTCATGGTCGGAAGCTCCTTCTGCCGGCTCTCGAGCAGCGCCGCGCTCTCAAGCAACCCACCATCTAGGTAATCGGTGCACTACTCGCAAATAAAAACCCCGGCAGTTTCCTGCCGGGGTTTTCCGATCAATCGGAAGATTGATCTTAGAAGTTACGCTGAGCGCGGAACAGAACCTGGAGGTTGCCCTGGTCCTTCAGCTCATACGTGGTGGCCGGCTTCGCAACCGCGGAGTTCGCGGTGCCAGCGCCCGAGATCGTGCCCGAGTACTTCTGGTCGAGCCAGACGTAGCTCACGTCCGTCGTGAACGAGAGGCCCTTGACGGGAGTCCAGACCAAGTTGCCGCCGATAACCGCGAGGTTGAAGTCGGGGTTACATCCGGCAGCGCCGGCCGACGGAGCCAGACCCGCAACGAAGTTCGCGCAGATCAGAGCCTTGCCCGTGTCGCCGTAGCGAAGCGAAGCATAGGCGCCGTAGAGGCCCGAAGCCCAACCCGGAGCCCAGTTGTGGGTGTAACCACCGCGGAAGCCCCAGGTCTTGACGGTGTCGATCCCGGTGCCGACGCCACCGATGGTGCCGTAGACGCCGTCAGCGATACCAGCGAAAGCAAGGCTCTGGTACGCAATGCCGCTGCCGCCGTACATGAACATGGTCTGCGGGAACAGGCTCTGGAAGTTGTAGTGCGAAGCACCGTCGGTGTAGACCGCCTGCAAGTTGATCGTGTCACCCGCACCGGTCGGGATGTTCTTGATCGACAAGGCGCCCGCAACAGCCCAGCCCCACTTGTCGTCGGGATGGTTGGTCACTTCAGTCGAGCCATAGTAGCCCGAGTGAATGTTATGCGCGACGGCCGACAGCTGGAACAGACCCCAGGCCTGATCGACACGAACCTGACCGACGATATCGGGCACGCGCGTGCCACCCCAATCCGACACACCGTACTGGCCCTGGATCATGGCCGCAGCGGCAACGGTCGACGCCGGGGTCACAGTCACGACGCCAGCGCTGCTAACCGAACCGGCAGCAGAGAAAGCCGAGGCGTTCCAGAGGTTCGACTGGCCGTTGGCACCCGTCGACTGATCCTGCAACGCGACCGAACCGGTGATGCCCTGGCCGAAGTCAGCCGTATAGGCGATCTGGTTGATACCGGTGACCCAGTTGGTGCCGCCCGGAAGGAAGTCGGGACCACCAGCCGGATAGCTCTGCCACGGAGCGTCGAAGATCGAGACGGTGCGGCCGAAGGTGAAACCAGCGAACTGGATGAACGCGTGGTAGAGGCCGAGCGAGGCCGCGCCGGTCGGAGCGGTGGTGCCGCCGCCGGAGCCGGTGACGGACGGGGTGTCGTACGAGAAGACCATGTCGGCGTAGGTGCGAACCACACCGTATTCGGTCGCCGTACGCGTATCGACGGTGAAGTCCATACGAGCGCGGGTCGTGTAGTAACCGCTCAGACGGTTCTTGCCGCCCGCAGGCGAGCCTTGGCCGATGCCGTAGTCGCTGTTGGTGTTCGCGAGCGCGTCAGCGCGCACGTAGCCACCCAGCTTGATGCAGGTGTCGGTGCCCGGGATGTAGTAGAAACCGGCTCCGTACAGCGAGCAGATCCGCACGTATTCGACCGCCTTGGCCTTGACCGGCAGATCGGCTGCTTGAGCTCCGCCCACGGCGATCAGACCCGCCGCTGAGCCGAGCAAAAGGCTCTTAACCAACTTCATGTTAAACCTCCAAGTTGCTCTTCAGGGAAGGTTACTGACCGGACGGCCAATTCCCCAACCCCCTCTAAATCACCGCCTTGGTCCCCTTCGCGCCTTCGGACACACCCGCATGAACGCGAGGGACTTAAGCGAATGACCTAAACGGGACGACCTCGGGATGCCCCCCTCCGTCGCTCAGTCACAATTACCGAACGTCCTTGCACACACAACAACAGAACGCTTCCAAACCGGCCCCTGGAGCTGGTTTTCCGTCGGGTGTTGCACAAATAACACGCAGATGTGATCGCAGCGCCTTTGCAACATGTTGTTTTTATTGACATTTTCGAAGCGGTTCCATTTGCCACCAAAACTCCTCACCTGGGGCGGCGGAGACCGGACAATGCGCGATGCAGCTCAGCTGGAAGCGCGAATCGTAGAATCGGACCGAGACTCAAAGGCCGGAAACGCAACACGTCGACGGGCCTGCCCCACCCCGACCACCGCTCGGCCATCCAGCCACGCGTCTATATAGAGAGCCTTCTTGAGATGGCGCCCGACGGCAAACCGCCGGTTTCCAAGATCGCTGGGAATATTCGAGCGAAAACACACGCTTCCAAATTGACCGGCCCAAGCAATTAGATGCATAAGGCTCGCACCGGAGAGGTGGCCGAGTGGCTGAAGGCAACGCTTTGCTAAAGCGTCATACGGTCTCAAGCTGTATCGAGGGTTCGAATCCCTCCCTCTCCGCCACCCAGCGGCAGAATCAATCAAGGTCTGTGCGTTCTTTCACCTGAAAGCGACCGTGAGACCGGCGCGAAAGCCTGGGCAAGGATCGGCGCCGCTGCATTCATCCCGATTCGCACTGGCTTTATATGTGTGCGCCCGCATCTAGCGGTGGAACCGCCAGATCCGCCAATGCGAGGGCGAAATCAGCACGGCTTCATCGGCCCAGACGTTGAACCAGACGCCCGACCGGCGCCGGCAGGGGAACGCCCAGGGCAGAATCCCCGTCTTGTGCGGACGTCCGAGTTCCAGATCGCACGCGTCGGGCGCGATTTGAATCGGCAGCCATTGTCCATTCGTGTCGGGCTCGCTCATGCCGCTCGGGTCTTATGTGGCGGCACGACGGAGAAACTTAATTCAGCGCAACCAGGCCCACCCGTGCGAACACGGGTGTGGATGCGATCCTCAATTCAATGGGCGGAAACCCACGCCCGCGCATCGCGCTGTGCGGCGGCGATCTCGGCGTCCGACATCTGCCCGGCAATCTCCTGGCGCAGCGCCACGGCGTCCTTGCGGCCCTTCAACGCGGCGAGATTGAACCATTTGTGTGCGGCGACGAGATCGACAAGGCCGGAGCGGCCGCTCGCCCAATAGATGCCGCGCTCGAACAGCACGTCCGACAGCGCGCTCGCGTCGATCGGCGTTGCCGTCTCGATATCGAAGGTACCCTGAAACATAACGCATCCCCTTTGTTCTTATGCCGCCTCGTTCCCCCGAGCGCGGCTCCCGTCCAACTCTGATGTGCATGACCCTTCCCGGGATCGCGCATCGTTCAACTCATCCCCAGGGCTTGCTGCCAAAAGGCTTGTTGCCAAAAGGCTCGTTGCCCATTGCCGTTTGCCGGCTTGTTGGAGGCGATGATGGCGGGCAAATTTGAATGGCAGTTTAAGTATCGCGATGAAGCAGACGTAAACGCGCCCGCGCGGCGCCCCGCGTGCGGATTCAAAAAGCTCCTGATTTGCAGGCACTTCTGCGATTCGTCAGACTTTGTTTACCGCAGGATTTTGGGGGATCGATAACCATCGCGCGCGCTGGCGCGCGTCCTGTGGTTAGAATGTGAAGCGTAGATCACTGTGGCCGCGCACCGTGCTGTCATTCCCCGCGCAGGCGGGGAATCCAGTATCCGCAGCTCATCGATTCAATCGCTACCGCCTCGGAGTACTGGATCGCCTGGTCCTCGTGCGCAATTGCGCACTGGCGGGCGATGACACCGCGAACGGAGAAGCGGCATGCGAATAGCGGGAATCAAGCCGCGGCCCGGGGTGCCACAAGCCACAGTTCGGGCGAAGCCGGCGCGGCCACGTCGCGGATCAGGTCAGCAATGTCGGGAAATGGGAATGCCGGCAATACCCCGGCCTCAGGAGAACGAGGGCGTCGGCGAACACGTCAGGACCAGATTTCACGTTGACCCGAAGGCCGCCTGTGAAATTGCGGAGCCCCATTCCGGAGAACCGCACCGAACGAAGAAAACTCGTTTCTTCTGCCGGACCGTCAAAGCGAACGATCCGACCGTTGACCTGATGTCTCGCCGACACCCTCTATCGTCGATCAGAACCTCGAGGAGGCGCTGATGACGTGCCGGCTAGGAGCCGGCAACTTCAGAAGTCGAAGTTACTTCTTCTTCTTGGCGACCTTGCGGGTCTTCTTCGCAGTCTTCTTCACTGCGCTCTTCGCCTTCTTCGCCTTCTTCGCTTTCTTGGCCATGTTGCCCTCCGATGTGTGAGATGGCTTTAATCGCTGCGTGCACTCGGGGATCGAATGCACTTCATCCCGAATACACCAACACAAAGAAAAAAACAGCGTCTCGCTTAAAGAAGTGTTGACGACACAACGCGCGTGCGCTTGGCGAGCGCGATGCAAGCGCACTGCCCGACGCGTGCGATCGACCGCAGGGAGTGCTCGCAACATCGATGGTCGCAGCACATGCGATTGCAGAAAAACACTACGCAGCAAGTATTTTCCTGCACGCGCGCATCGCACGCGATCGTCGCGATGACGGACGTCGGCAATCCCGCGATCACCTCGCGAAGGCGCTTCGCGGACTCTGAGTCGCGAATTTTGGCAACGAAAATATTTTCGTGCTTAACGGCGCGAGCGCTCGTCGAAGCGTGCGCGAGACGCCGTTTTGCGCGAATCGCGTCACGGCGATTCGGTCGTCACATCGCCGCCGATCGGGATGAAGTGAGCCGCCGAGGATGCGTGCGAACGTCGCATCGAGGAACGAAAGCGAGGTGACGAGACTTGTCCGTCACCTCGTTCGAACGCGCGGGTGTCAGACGCCGAGCTTGGACTTGAGCAGGTCGTTGACGCTCTGCGGGTTGGCCTTGCCGCCGGACGCCTTCATCACCTGGCCGACGAACCAGCCGAGCGACTGCGGCTTGTCCTTGACCTGCGCGGCCTTGTCCGGATTGGCGGCGATGATGTCGTCGACAACCTTCTCGATCGCCGAGAGGTCCGTGACCTGCTTCATGCCGCGGCTTTCGACCAGTGCGCGGGGATCGCCGCCTTCCTGCCAGACGATCTCGAACAGATCCTTGGCAATCTTGCCGGAGATCGTGCCCTCGCCGATCAGATCGACGATCGCAGCCAGCTGCTCGGCGCTCACCGGAGAGCCCGTAATATCCCGGCTTTCCTTGTTGAGACGGCCGAACAGCTCGTTGATCACCCAGTTCGCCGCCATCTTGCCGTCGCGCGCACGGTTGCCGAGCTTGTCCAGCACGGTCTCGTAGAACACCGCGCTCTCGCGCTCGGCAACGAGCACGCTCGCATCATAGGCCGACAGGCCGAAGTCGGCGACGAAGCGCATCTTCTTCTGGTCCGGCAGCTCGGGCAGCTCAGCCTTCAGCTCATCGACGTAGCCCTGCGAGAACTCCAGCGGCAGCAGGTCGGGATCGGGGAAGTAGCGGTAGTCATGCGCCTCTTCCTTGGAGCGCATCGAGCGGGTCTCGCCCTTGTTGGGATCGTAGAGCCGCGTCTCCTGATCGATCTGGCCGCCCTCCTCCAGGATCTCGATCTGGCGCCGCGCCTCGTACTCGATCGCCTGGCCGATGAAGGTGATCGAGTTCATGTTCTTGATCTCGCAGCGGGTGCCGAGCGGCCCGCCGGGCTTTCGCACCGAGACGTTGACGTCGGCGCGCAAGGATCCCTTCTCCATGTCGCCGTCGCAGGTGCCGAGATAGCGCAGGATC
This sequence comes from Bradyrhizobium sp. WBOS08, assembly GCF_024585125.1. Lineage (NCBI taxonomy): Bacteria > Pseudomonadati > Pseudomonadota > Alphaproteobacteria > Hyphomicrobiales > Nitrobacteraceae > Bradyrhizobium > Bradyrhizobium sp. WBOS08. The sequence goes on from NZ_CP028988.1 coordinate 6,534,069, forward strand.
GAGCGCAGCTTGGTCACGTAGGCCTTGGCCTGCTCGGCATCGCGGATGTCAGGCTTGGAGACGATCTCCATCAACGCCACGCCGCAGCGGTTGAGATCGACATAGGACATCGTCGGCGACTGGTCGTGCAGCAATTTGCCGGCATCCTGCTCCAGGTGCAGCCGCTCGATACCGATGTTGGCCACCTTGCCGCCGTCGAGTTCAACGACGACCTCGCCCTCGCCGACGATCGGCGACTTGTACTGGCTGATCTGGTAGCCCTGCGGAGAGTCCGGATAGAAATAGTTCTTGCGGTCGAACACCGAGCGCAGATTGATCGCGGCGTTGAGGCCGAGCCCGGTTCGGACAGCCTGCCTGACGCACTCCTCGTTGATGACGGGCAACATGCCCGGCATCGCCGCATCGACCAGCGAGACATGGCTGTTGGGCTCGCCGCCGAACTCGGTCGAGGCCCCGGAGAACAGTTTCGACTGCGAGGTGACCTGGGCATGGACCTCCATGCCGATCACGACTTCCCAGTCGCCGGTCTGGCCCTTGATCAGTTTTCCCTGTCTGACTGACGCGTTCATGCTTTTCCATCCCCGAGCAGTGCGGAGACCATCCGCTCCCACTCCGCTTCCAATGAATCCTTCGCCGCCGGCTGGCCAGCCTGGCGGTACCAGTAGCCGGCATTGCCGAGATCGCCTTCGACGCGGTGCAGATAAGCGTGCACCCAGGCGGCGTCGCGGCCGCTGTCGTCCTGAACGATCTGGTGTGCGCGGTCCCAGTCGCCCTTGGCGGCCCACCAGAGGCCTCTGAGCGGCGCGTTCAGGTCCGGCGCGGGCGCCGCGCCGCCGAGGCTCGCGATGAAATCGGCGACATTCACCACCACCTCGTCGGTGTGAAGCGGCCGGCGGCCTGCTCGATCACCTCGCCGAGCGAGAACAGCGTCTCCTCGTCGAACGGACGGCCGATCAGCTGCAGGCCGAGCGGCAGGCCTTGCGCGTCCTTGCCGGCGGGCACGGCGATGCCGGGCAGGCCCGCCATGTTCACCGTCACCGTGAAGATGTCGTTGAGATACATCTCGACCGGATCGGCGCCGCCCTTCTCGCCGATGCCGAAGGCGGCCGACGGCGTTGCGGGGGTGAGGATCGCGTCGACGCCCCTCGCGAAGCAATCCTCGAAATCCTTCTTGATCAGCGTGCGCACCTTCTGCGCGCGCAGATAATAGGCGTCGTAATAGCCCGCCGAGAGCACGTAGGTGCCGATCATGACGCGGCGCCGCACTTCCGCGCCAAACCCTTCCGCGCGGGTATTCTCGTAGAGCTCGTTGATGGTCTTGCCCTGCTCGCGCAGGCCGTAGCGGACGCCGTCATAGCGCGCGAGGTTGGAGGACGCTTCCGCCGGCGCCACGATGTAATAGGCCGGTAGCGCATACTTGGTGTGCGGCAGCGACACCTCGACCAGCTCGGCGCCCGCCGCCTTCAGCCAGGCCGCACCCTCTTCCCAGAGTTTCTCGATCTCGGCCGGCATGCCGTCGAGACGATATTCCTTGGGGATGCCGATCCTCATGCCCTTCACGGACTTACCGATCGCAGCCTCGTAATCCGGCACCGCGATATCGACCGAGGTGGTGTCCTTCGGGTCGTGTCCGGCCATCGAGCGCAGCAGCATCGCGGCATCGCGCACGCTGCGCGCGATCGGGCCGGCCTGGTCGAGCGAGGAGGCAAAGGCGACGATGCCCCAGCGCGAGCAGCGGCCATAGGTCGGCTTGATGCCGACGGTCGCGGTGAAGGCCGCCGGCTGGCGGATCGAGCCGCCGGTGTCGGTCGCGGTCGCGCCCATGCACAGCAACGCGGCCACGGCCGAGGCTGAGCCGCCGGACGAGCCGCCCGGCACCAGCGTCGTGTTGCTGCCCTCGCGCCGCCAGGGATTGCCGACCGGGCCGAAGCACGAGGTCTCGTTGGCCGAGCCCATCGCGAACTCGTCGTTGTTGAGCTTGCCGAGCATCACGGCGCCGTCGCGCCAAAGCTGCGACGTGACGGTCGATTCGTAGGTCGGCACGAAATTGCCGAGGATCTTCGAGCACGCCGTGGTCCGCACGCCCTTGGTTGCGAACAGGTCCTTGATGCCGAGCGGAATGCCGGCGAGCGGGCCGACATCGCCCTTGGCGATCTTCTCGTCCGCGGCATTCGCCATGCTGCGCGCCTGGTCCGGCGTCTCCATCACGAAGGCGTTGAGCACGCGCGCTTTCTCGATCGCACTCAGATGCGCGTCGGTCAGCTCGAGCGACGTGAAAGTCTTGTCGGCGAGACCCTTGCGGGCCTCGGCGAGCGTCAGCGATGTCAAATCGGTCATTTATTGATCGGGCTGCAGAAGAACGGAGACAGGGTCTTGTCGTTGGCCGGGTCGTCTTGCATGACGTTTTTCTTGGCGGCGGCATTCGCGGCGGCCTTGATCTCGTCGAGCACGGCATTGACGGCGACATTGGGATCGGCGACCTTGCCCTGCCGCTCCATCTTGTCGAGATAATTCATGTAGGCCTGATAGGCCTTCTCATCGTCGCAAAGCAGACACATCGGACCACGTCCTGAATAGGAGACTCACTCCACGACCTTCGGCACGAGGAAGAAGTGCCCCTCGGTCGCGGGCGCGTTGGCGACAATATCGTCGGCGATGCCGCCGTCATCGACCACGTCCTGCCGCTTCTTCATCTGCATCGGGGTGACCGAGGTCATCGGCTCCACGCCCTCGACATTGACCTCCGAGAGCTGCTCGACGAAGGCGAGCATGGCGTTGAGCTCGCCCTGAAGATGCGGAACCTCGTCCTCGGAAACAGCAATGCGCGCCAGATGCGCGATGCGGCGGACGGTAGCGGCGTCGACGGACATTATATAAGGCCTCTCACGGCAAAACCCAGCACGGTAAAACCTGAGTGCCGTATAGCAGAGGCCGCTTTTGCGCCGCAACCGGCGCTTCCCCCTATCTGGCGAGGGCTTTCATGCGGGCCAGCGCCGATTTGGCGAGATCCCGGGTCAATTCGGCCGCGGGGACCTCGCGGCCGAGGGCCACGGCCTGTCCGGCCCAGAGATTGGTGAAATCCACCCGGCCCTGCTTTTCGGCAGCCGCCTTCAGCGGTCCGAGCGCGGTCGCGGCATGGGGAAAAGGCGGCGCATCCGGCGACACCGGGCCGGCCTCACGCATCAGCCGGTTCTGCACGCCACGCGCCGGCCGGCCGGTCATCACATTGGTGATGACGGTGGACTCATCGTCCGCCTCGGCGAGCGCCTTGCGGCCGCCCGCGCTGACCTTCGATTCCGGACAGCGCAGATAGGCGCTGCCGATCTGCACCCCGGAGACGCCAAGCGCAAAGGCAGCGGCGATGCCGCGCCCGTCGGCAATGCCGCCGGCCGCGATCACCGGCACCTTCACGGCATCGACGACCTGCGGCACCAATGCGAAGGTGCCGGGCTGCTCGGCGATCTTGTCGGTCAGGAACATGCCGCGATGGCCGCCCGCCTCCGCGCCTTGCGCGATCACGGCATCGACGCCGCGCTGTTCGAGCCAGACCGCCTCCTTCACCGTCGTCGCCGACGAGATGACGCGGCAGCCGGCAGCCTTCACCCGCTCGAGCAGCGCCTGCTCAGGCAGACCGAAATGGAAGCTGACGACTTCCGGCTTCAGCTCCTCGACGACCTCGCAGAAGGCGGCATCGAACGGTGCGCGGTTCGCCGCCGCGATCGGCGCTGCGGGATCGAGACCATGCTCGGCGTAATAGCCCGCGAGCCGCTGCTTCCAGCGCGTTTCGGCCTCCGCCGTGAGCCCGACCGGCGTGTGGCAGAAGAAGTTCATGTTGACCGGCGCCTTGACGCGCTGGCGGATCAGAGCAACCTGCTCGCGCGCCTTCTCCGGCGTGATCATCGCACTCGGCAGCGAGCCGAGCGCGCCGCCCTGCGCCGCCGCAATCACCAGCTCCGCATCCATCACGCCGGCCATCGGCGCCAGCACGATCGGAAATTCGGTCTTGAAGAGGTCGATCAGTCGACGGTCAGGCCACATGGTTCTTGCCTCGTATTCGCTCTTGCCCCCTCTCCCCTTGTGGGAGAGGGTGGATCGCCGCGATAGCGGCGAGACGGGTGAGGGGTTTGCATCCGCGGATACAGACCTCTCAGATTTGTCTTTTATTCTCCGCGGATAGAACCCCTCATCCGGCGCTGCGCGCCACCTTCTCCCGCAAGGGGAGAAGGGAAGCCCGCCGTCACCGAATTGCGCTTTCCTTCCAGCAATTGCTCCGCCTCGATCGCGATCCGCGCGACGATCTCGGCGGCGGGTGGAATATCATGGATCAGCCCGGCCGCCTCGCCGGCGAAAACCGCGGCGACCTCGAAATTGCCCGCGGCTTTCGCCGCAGCATAGTCCTCGGCGACCTCGCCCGCGCGCTGCATCAGCTCCACCTCGCAACCGGTCCAGCGCTTGATGTGATCGTTGACCAGTGTTCGTGCCGTGAACGGAGCCGGCCAGAACAGTTTCCGCGACCAGTCGGGAACGACGCCGCGCACCGTGTCGTTGCCGGTCGCCATGCGAATGCGTTCCTTGGCCTCCTGCGCGCCGTTGGCCTCCACGCTCGCATAGAAACGTGTGCCGATCAGCACGCCGGATGCGCCCAGCATCATCATCGCCGCGAGGCCCCGGCCGTCGGCGATCCCGCCGGCTGCGACGACCGGCACACGTCCGGCCGCCAGATCGACGATCGCAGGCACGATGTCGATGGTGGTGCGCGATGCGCCATGGCCGCCGGCTTCGGTGCCCTGCGCGACCAGGATCTCCGCGCCGGCATCGAGCGCCTGCCTGGCCATGTCCTCGCTCTGCACCTGGCAGATCAGTCGCGCACCGCGCTCCCTGATGCGCGGCGCAAACGGCGCGGGATCGCCGAACGACAGCATGATCGCCTGCGGGCCAGCGTCGAGCGCGACATCGAGCAGGTCGGGCTGTTTCGCCAGGCTCCAGGTGATGAAGCCGATGCCGAACGGTGCAAAGCCCTTCAGCTCTGCGGCTTCCGTCCGAAGCCGGGTGGCGTCGCCGTATCCGCCACCCAGGATGCCGAATCCGCCGGCCTCGCTGACCGCGCGGGTCAGCCGACTGCCTGCGATCGTATCCATGGGAGCCGACAGGATCGGATGTCTGATCCCGAGGAGCTCCGTCAGCGGCGTGGCGAACGGCATGGGTCCTCCCTCACTGGACAGGAAGACTAGGCGCAAATAACATTCTTCAAAATTGAATTCTATAGAATGCTGCCATCTCAAAAGAGAAACGCGCCATGGAACTCAGCGATCTCCAGACCTTTGCCACTGTGGCCCGCACCGGCGGCATCACCCGCGCCGCCGAGGAGCTGAACACGGTGCAGTCCAACGTCACTCAGCGCGTGAAGGCGCTGGAGGCGGAGATCGGCACGGCGCTGTTCGAACGCCACAGCCGCGGCATGACGCTGACCGGCGCCGGCAAGCGTCTCTTGCCTTACGCGCAACGGATGGCCGCGCTCTCGCGCGAGGCCGCATTGGCCGCGCGGGATGATGGCGAGCCCAAGGGACCGCTTGCGATCGGCTCGATGGAAACGACCGCGGCGGTGCGGCTGCCGCCCCTGCTCGCCGATTTCCACCGCCGCTTTCCCGCCGTGCGGCTTTCCTTGCGCACCGCGCCGACCGCCGACCTCGTCGCAGCCGTGCTCGACGGCGCGCTCGACGGTGCCTTCGTCGCCGGCCCGATCGCGCATGCCGACCTCATCGTGACGAGCGCGTTCCGCGAAGAGCTGGTGCTCGTGAGCGCGCGGCGCTGGGCTTCGCTTGCCGAGCTGCGCGCCGGCACGCCGGAATCCGGTCCGACCGCGCTGGTGTTCCGCACCGGCTGCACCTACCGCCAGCGGCTCGAACAAGTGTTCGTCGAGTTCGGCTGGCCGTCGGCCGCGCGCTTCGAGCTCGGCACGCTCGACGGCATGATCGGCTGCGTTGCCGCCGACATGGGCGTGACGTTGCTGCCGCGCGCGGTCGTCGAGCGCAGCGCGATGAATGGCAGCATCGCGATCCACGCGCTGAGCCCGGCGCACGCGCGCGTCGAGACAGTGTTCATTCAGCGTCGCGCCGGACATCAAACCAGCGCACTGAGCGGTTTTGCCGACTGCCTGAAGAAGGACGAGGCCGTCATCGCAGCCTGACGCGGTGACGCCGCATAGAGCGGAACGGCTTCAGGTTGAACCGATCGGTGCGGCTCGTTCACCTCTCCCGCAGGCGGGAGAGGTCGACGCGAAGCGTCGGGTGAGGATTTTCTCCTCTTGGGGACTGTCCCATTGTGGAGGCACCCTCTCCCCAGCCCTCTCCCGCAAGCGGGAGAGGGAGCGCACCCTTCGTTGCAGCAATCGGGCTTCATCCCATCTAGAGCCGAATATCCTCATAAGATTCGATCCGCCGCGGGCCGACCGCGGTCGCCTCGTGCGAATCCGCATCAGCGAGATTGCCGAAGTCGAGCTTGGTCAGTTTCGCGAGGTCCGCGATCGAGACCTGAAACACGCTGACGTCCTCCTCCGACATCCGCTCGCGCAGGTCCATCTCCTGGATGCGGTCGATCTCTATGACCAGCTTTCGCTGGCTCATCAGGAAGGCCGCCGCCTTGAGCGCGTCGTCGTCCTCGTTGCGCCGGATCAGGATCTTCCAGAAATATTTCGGGATCTGGACGCCGCCGAAGCTCGGATCCTTGTGCGGCCGGCCCGCTGGATTGGGCAGATCGGACCCGTCGGCGTCCGGCCCGTCGAACACAGGGCCGTTCATGACGATGCCCTTCTCCTCGCCTTCGAGCAGGACGTCGCGGGTATAGTCCTCCAGTCCCGCCCAGAGCTGCTTGCCCTGGTTGAACGAGAAGAACTGCGGCGCGCAATTGGTGAAGTGGAAGGAATCGTCACCATGCTGCTTGGCCGCGGCGACGGTGTCGCCCCAGGTGGCATCCAGGCGGCGTACGAGATGACCGCGGTCGAACGGATTCTTGCTGCGATCCGCCTCGAACGTGGCCTGCTTGCGGTAGAACTCGTCGCCGATCTGGGCATCGTCGTCGATGCGCGGGTCGCGCAGCCAGGAATCGCCCTCGCGCTTGCCGACGTCCTGCTGCTTGCCGCCGTCGATATTGACGCAACTGAAGAAGGCCAGCCGACGATCCTTGTTCATGACCACGCTGTAGTTGAAATATTTCAGCTCGGATTGCTTGGAACTTCCCTTGAGCATCGCGATCCTGGATTTGAGAGAGGCAGGAATCTTCGGCAAGGGCACCGAGAATTTGCCGGTGCCGAGGAAATTCGCCTTGTATCCTGGACGCGATTTCAGCGTGCTCTGATCGATATGCACGGCTTCTATCGGCAGGCCGTTGTTCGCGCTGATGTGCGGCAGCAGGCCGGCCGGGCGGGCTATCAAAGGCGCGCCGCCATTTGCCATGCCGCCGTTCGGCGCCCCTCCGTTGCCTCCCGCAGGTCCCGGCGCGGGTGCGAACGGCGCGAACGGGATGTCCTTCTTGAACATCGGCAACGGCACGCGGATCGGGACCACCAGCGAGGTCCCATCGAGGGACTGCTCGACCCAGACATTGGCGCTGAAAGCAGGCGCGGCAGCCGGCGCCCGGACCTTCGCAGTCTCATGCCGGATCGGCGGCTCCTCCTCGTCCAGCACCGGCTTGATCAGGCGATGGGAGCCGACGGCAACCTTGAGATCGGCGACGATCGCGCTGATGCGGATGCCTTCGTTGGCGATCCAGTCGATCAGGGATTCGTCCATCGACGGCTTCCACACCTTGCCGTCCTTGGTCAGGGTATGACCCTGCGCATTCTTCCGGGGAACACCGCTGTGGTGCAATGCGACCACCTGCCAGAAGCGGTTGAACGCCGGCGAGCCCGACGACCCCGCCGTCGTGTCGGTGTTGTACCAGAGGAAGTCGCCGACATATTTGAGCAGCTTGTTCTCGCGGACGCAGACCTGCTTCATCTGCCCGCTGGGATGCTGGATGATGGTGAGGTACTCGCCGGGGTCCGCCTTGCCGGGCGCGGCGCTGAGCGGCAGCCATCCGAAGTCCTCGAGCTCCTGCCCGCCGGACAGCGAGGTCGGCGCCACTGCCACCACCGAAAAATCCAGCCTGTCGTTGGTGTAGAAGAATCTGCCCGGCTCGAATCCGAACCGCACCGGCGCGCGCTCGTGTCCCGAAATGTCGAGCTCGTAGTTGAAGTCGCCGATCGAATTGGCCGCATCGGCCGGCTTGCCGAAGACATGATTGTTGGTCAGCAGCAGGCCCGGCCCGATCAGAAAGCCCGAGCCATAGCCGAGCAGGTTCGACTTGAGATCCCTGAGCTGGATGCGGCAGACCGAGCGCGAGGCGGCGGTCCCCTTGGCGAGATAATTGATGCTGTCGAGATCATTGCCCTGGATGATCCGCTCCAGGCCGATCTCGGCCTTCTCCATGTCCTGGGTCTCGGCGAGCAGCTGGCGCTGGCGCACGCGCATCTTTTCGACCGACATCTCGATCGGACCGTCGCCCAATTTCCGGTTCAAGGCTTCGGGTGAGAACTCGGCTTGCTTGAATCGCCTTTCTGAGCCCGCGATCAGGCTTGGCTTGATGAGCATCGTGACCTCTCAAATGACTGGGCGAATATGGGACGCGGTCGGGGCGCCAGAAAATTTGCGCCAAGATCGCAGCGCGGGCCGGATTGCGGGCCGCGGCCGATCGTTTTGGAAAATCGCGGGCATATACCCCGCACCACTCTAAACCTGCACATTCATTGGCACGCAACCACAGGCATCATGCCATGGTCTGGGCGTCATCAGTGTGAGATTTGCCACAAATCATGGATGTGGCCGCCCGTCGCAATTTCGCGCGTCGTGGGGCCGTCGGACGATCTACGCCCTGCGCTGCCACCGCCGCAGTGCCACGACGGCCCAGATCGCCTCGACCAGGCCGAACGGCCAGGCACCCTGGAGAAAACCATAGGCCGAGCCGAGCGCGCAGGACGCGGCGAACAGCAGCACGAACCAGTGGCTGCGATCTTCCAGGGCGTAAGTGACCAGCATCGCCGAGACGGCGAACAGGCCGAATAATGTCAGCGCATCCATTGTTTCGGGTTCACTCCGCGGCGTGACGCGTGATATGCGCTTCGCATGCCGGCTATTATCCTGCCTCTCGTCGATGCTGCAACCCACTGGCCCGCGCGCGGCGCGCTGGTCGGGCTCGACTTGGGCACCAAGACCATCGGCGTTGCCGTGTCCGACCCGGACCGGAGACTGGCGACCGGCGTCGAGACGGTCCAGCGCACGCAATTCAAGCGGGACGCGGCCCGGCTGCTCACGATCGCGGCGGAGCGTAAAGCGACCGGATTCGTGCTCGGCCTGCCCATCAACATGGACGGCAGCGAGGGCCCGCGCGCGCAATCCACCCGCGCCTTCGCCCGCAATCTCGCCGGTCTGACCGCGCTTCCCATCGGCCTGTGGGACGAGCGCCTCTCGACCGCGGCGGTCGAGCGCGAGCTGATCGGCATGGACGTCAGCCGCGCCAAGCGCGCCGAGGTGATCGACGAGCACGCTGCCATCTTCATCCTGCAAGGCGCGCTCGACCGTCTCGCCAATCTCCGCACCGGTTGACCCATGCCGGTCGTCATCGCGGCGCTGCTGCCGGTCTTCATCCTCATCGTGCTCGGCGTCGTGCTGAAGCGCAGCCTGATGCGGCTCGACACGCAATGGCACGGGCTGGAGCGGCTGACCTATTTCGTGCTGTTCCCGATGCTGCTGATCCAGACCCTGGTGAAGGCCGACCTTTCCAAGGTACCGGTGGCCGGCGTCGGCGGCGCGCTTCTCTTGGCGGCGCTGGCGATGTCGCTGCTGTGCCTCGCGCTGCGCCCCGCCCTGGCGCGGCTCGGCGTCGACGGCCCCGCCTTCACCTCGATCTTCCAGGGCGCGACGCGCTGGCAGACCTTCGTGGCGCTGTCGATCGCCGCCAATTTGTTCGGCGATGTCGGGCTGGCGCTCGCCTCCGTGGCGATGGTGGCGATCATCCCCCTCGTGAACGTGTTCAGCGTCTCGGTGCTCGCTCGCTATGCATCGCCCGAAAGGCAATCCGCCCGCGCCATCGTCATGACCTTGGTGCGCAATCCCCTGATCTGGGCCTGCATCATCGGCCTCTCCGTCAATGTCAGCCACTTGCCGCTGCCGAGGTTATGGCACGAGGTGGCGGATGCGCTCGGCAGTTCCTCGCTCGCCATCGGCCTGCTCGTTACCGGCGCCGGGCTGCATCTGGAAGGTCTGTTGCGCCCCAGCGCCGGCGCTGCCATCGGCGTCGTGCTCAAGCTGGTGCTGATGCCTGCGTTGGCCTTGGGGCTCGGCGTCTGGTTCGGGCTTTCCGGCAACAGCCTTGCGATCGTCGCGATCTGCTCGGCGGTGCCGACCTCGTCGAGCGCCTATGTCCTCGCCCGCCAGATGGGCGGTGACGCCCCATTGCTGGCGCAGATCATCACGCTGCAGACCATCTGTGCGGCGATCACGATGCCGGTTGCGATCGCGCTGGCGGCCTGATCAAGCGCCCAGCCACATCGTCAGCACCACAGCGGTCAGGTTGTTCAGCGCGTGCAGCACGATCGTCAGCCAGAGCGAATTGGCACGATAGCGCATGTAACCGAACCAGAGGCCGATGGCGAGGACCTCGGCGAGGAAGTAAAGGTCGTATTGCAGGTGGACGATGGTCCACACCAGCGACGACAGCAGGATCGCGCCCGGCACGCCCAGGAAGCTCGCCGACCAGCCGCGAAACAGAAAGCCGCGCGCCAACACCTCTTCCGACATCGGCGCGGCCACGCTGAAGGCGAACAGCAGCAGCAGCGCCGCGCCCTTGTCGCGGCCCGATTTCAGCAGATCGGTCATGAAGCCCGGCGTCGCCTCGCGGCCGAGCGCGCGCGACATCGTCTCCCAGACCAGCACCAGCAGGATGAGGCCGACCGCGCCGAGCAGCAGCTGCTTCCAGGACGGCCAGTGCAGCGCGAGATAGTCGACGAAGGACGCCTTCTTGATGGCGATGGCGAGCCACACCGCCAGAAGTGTCGCCGGCAGGCCCATGATGACCGAGAGCGCAAGCGTTTGCGGCTCGCGGCCGACGACCTGGATCGAGGCGAGCTCCATCGGCAGGCCGCGCTGCGCTGCCACCAGGACGACGGCGCCTATCTGTCCGACGAACATCGCGACGAAAATGAACACGCCCCACAGCGCCGTGCCCCAGAACTTCCAGACGGACGGCGGCGCCGGCGTGATGGTCGGCGGCGGATGGTCGGGATTGAGGGAATCCATCAGGATGCTTTCGTTGGAATTTCACCGTCATTCCCGGGCGATGCACAGCATCGAACCCGGAATGACAGAATGAATGATCACGGCAGCGCCCGCTCCAGCAGCGTGCGGACCTCGCCGCTGTCCAGCTCCACGGCGCCGTACATGCTGGCATGATTGGCCGCGAGACGCGTCACCGCGAACAATTCGGCACTGCGCGGCGAGACGCCGTTCAACGCCGCGGCCGCGGCCAGCAGCGCCAGCTTCTCGACGGCAAGCCGCGCGACGCGCTCGCCGTCGGCACGCCGGAAAGTCTTGCCGATGAAAGCGACCGTCTCGCTTGCCCCCGGCAGACCCTTGCTCTCGGTCGCCAGCGACTGCAGCACCGCCATCGCGGCCTCCGGCTCGCGCGAGAGCGCGCGAAGCACGTCGAGGCACATCACGTTGCCCGAGCCTTCCCAGATCGCGTTGACCGGCGATTCCCGATAATGCCGCGCCAAAATGCCGTCCTCGACATAGCCGTTGCCGCCGAGGCATTCCATGGCCTCATAGAGGAACGGCGGCGCGCTCTTGCAGGTCCAGTATTTGATCGCCGGCGTCAGCAGCCGCATATAGGCAGCCTCCGCCGCATCATGCGGCGTGCGATCGAAGGCGCGGCAGAGCCGCATCACCAGGGCCGTGCTCGCCTCGACATGCAGCGCCATGTCCGACAGCACCGCCTGCATCAGCGGCTGATCGGCCAGATGCTTCTGGAACACGCTGCGGTGACGGGCGTGATGCAGCGCATGCGCCAGCCCCGAGCGCATCAGGCCGACCGAGGCGATCGCGCAATCCTGCCGCGTCAGCTGCACCATCTGGATGATGGTGCGGATGCCCTTGCCCGCCTCGCCGACGGCTTGCGCATAGGCGCCTGTGAATTCGACCTCGGAGGAGGCATTGGAGCGGTTGCCGAGCTTGTCCTTCAGCCGCTGGAACTGGATCGCGTTGACCGATCCATCCGGTGCAAAGCGCGGCATGAAGAAGCAGGTCAGGCCCTGCTCGGCCTGCGCCAGCACCAGGAAGGCGTCGCACATCGGTGCCGACATGAACCATTTGTGGCCGGTGATGCGATAGGCCTCGCCATCGCGCACCGCGCGGCTCATATTGGAGCGCACGTCGGTGCCGCCCTGCTTCTCGGTCATGCCCATGCCGAGCGTCATGCCGCGCTTGCCCCACCACGGTGCGAAGCTCGGGTCGTAGCTCCTGGTCGACAGCACCGGCATCACCTTGCCGAGCAGGTCCGGCTGCGTCGCCAGCGCACCGACGGAGGCACGCGTCATCGTGATCGGGCAGAGGTGGCCGGTCTCGACCTGGGCTGCCATGTAGAATTTCGCCGCACGAATGACTTCGGCGGCATCGCCCGCCGGTTTGCCGTTCGCAGTCCATGTCGAATTATGGACGCCGGCCTGGGCGCTGTGCGCCATCAGCTCGTGATAGGCCGGGTGAAACTCGACCTGGTCGCGGCGATTGCCCTTGGCGTCGAAGCTGCGCAGCTTCGGCGTGTTCTCGTTCGCGAGGCGCCCGCGATCGGCCATCGCGGCCGAGCCCCATTGCCTGCCAAACTCGGACAGCTCGCGTTCCGCCGCCGCGCCGCCATTGGCCTTGACCGCCTCGACCAGCGGCCGGTCCACGGCGAACAGGTCGATATCCTCGAACGGCGGTGACTGGTTGAAGACCTCGTGGGTCGCAAAGCTCGGCTGGGTCATTTTGCTTCCATAGAATCTATCTCGGCTCGGGCGGTGCCACCTCTCCCATTGGGAGAGGTCGCGCCGGAGGCGCGGGTGAGGGGCTACGCTCAATCGAGGGACCTGATCCCCTCACCCGGCGCTTCGCGCCGACCTCTCCCCTTGGGAGAGGTAACCCTGCTCGCAGGTGCTTCCGTTTCAATCGAACTCTACCTCGTCTGCGGCTGGATCGGGAAATCATAGGCCGCCCCGCCGGCTCCAGGCAGGGAAAAGTGCCACCACTCCTTCGAATAGTTCACAAAGCCTTGCCTGGCCATCGCCGTCACCAGCCGCTTGCGCCAGCTGCGTTGTTCGGCCGTGATCGACGGTGCCGCGGTATGGCCCTTCGTGTCGGTGCAGTCGTAGCCGGTCCCCATATCGACACTGCCTTCGGGTGCGCGCGCTTCGACCGGCGCGGTGCAATCGGCATAGGTTCTCGACGGATCGTACTTGGCGGAATTGTCAGCCTTCAGATCGACCAGCGTCAGATCGAGCGCCGCGCCGGTGGAATGTTGCGAACGGCTCGCGATGTAGCCGAGCCGGAACAGCTCGGTCTTGGGGATCTTCGGATTGTAGCGCCGCTCGGCGGCGGTCTCGTGACCGTTCTGCGACCACTTGACCATGTCGATCGAGGCCCGCGCCGGCCGGTAGCAATCGAACATCTTGAGCGAGAGATTCTGTGCGGCGAGCTCCTGCTGCACCGCCTTCAGCCGCAGCCCGACCTCGCGCTTCACCACGCATTCACCGGCATTGTAGCCGGCCAGCGGCCGGCCGACGAAATTGTTCGAGGTGGCGTAGCGGATGTCCTGGATGATGCTGGGGTCGAGGTCGCGCAGATAGACGAAATCGCCGGGCAAGCTCTGCGCCCGCGCCGGCGCGAGCACCGATATCGCAAGCAGCATAGCGAGCGCCGCGATTCCTGTCCTTGCGGTCATTGCACCGGATCCGAGTTGACCAGAAGTTTCGTGATCGCGGTGTCCGTGTATTTGTTACCGGCCCAGACGTCGTCGATGATGAACTGCATCCAATGGGCCGTCACCGGCGGTCGCAATGTCAGCAGTTGCGCCGACAGCCTGTCCTCGAGAATGAAGACCTGCGACTCGCCGCCGGAGAACAGCACCCGGATCTGACGAACCCTGTTGTTCTTGGAAAAGATGTCGGAGTTCTTCTGGTAGCCGTTCTGCACATGGATCGACTTGACGCGCCGCTGCGTTTCGAACTCGACCGTGATCCATTCGCCGATGCCGTTGCCGGCTGCACCCTCGACCCAGGCCGTCCCCGTCGAGGCATCGAACAGGTTGGTCGCGCCGTATGAATTGCCGAATTGCGGCTTCAGCATCGAGCTGACGCAATAGGTCTCGAAGCCGCTGCGGGCGCAGCTTTCACCCGCCGCGGACGGACGCGGCGGCCGCATCGTCGCGCGCTCCGCGGCCGCAGGCTTTGCCGGCGGCTTCACCAGCATGCCTGCCACGCGCGGCATCGCGGGTGACGCCTCCCAAAGATAGATGCGTCCGCCGAGCGTCTGGTCGTAATAGGCCGGCGTCTGCTCATGCGGTGCCGGTTGGCCGCCAACGTCCGTCGCGGTCAGCGCCAACGCCGCCACGCGCTCGCGCACCTCGACCGCGAGATCGCCGAGATGCAGCTCGGGCCGCTTCAGCTGCTCGACGAAGATCCGCGTGAACACCGAATTGTTCGCGGTATCGCTGCCGCCGAGCTGGTCGAGCGCGGTCTGGCCGATCCCGGCCGAATAGAGCGTGAAGATGCCGCGCGCCGGCCGCGCATCCGCGAGCCCCCGCGTATTGCCGATCGAACGGCCGGCGGCGCGCGGAAACGGATTGTCGCGGCAGGCGTCGATGACAACGAAGGCGACCCGCACCGACTTTGCCTGGAGCTCCGCGATCAAGTCGGGCTCGGCGATCGAGGCCCCGCGCACCCGCGCTTCAGCGCCTTCGCTCACGGTCGGAACATCGCTCGGCACCAGGTAGTTCACCCCCGCGATCGCCACACCGTGCCCCGCATAGAACACGGCCGCCGTGTCGCCCGGCTCGAGCCGCGCCGTGAAATCGGCGAGGCGGTCGATCATGGCCTGGCGGCCGAGATTGGTCCCCAGCACGATGTCGAATTGGAGTGCCCGCAGCGCGTCGGCGACGCTGGTCGCGTCATTGGCCGCCTTCTTCAATTGACGGTCCGCCGGCAAGTTCGGATAGAGGTCGTTGCCGATCACGAGTGCGACGCGCTTCTCCGCCAGCGCCGGTGTCGCCATGCCGACGAGGCACAGGGCCGCCAGCGCAGCGACATTGCGCGCCAGTCGATTAAAATACCGCATGCTCGTCATGATCCGGCCCGTGACGCGACGAAGAACACAAGTCTAGCGCAAAGCGGCAGCTCCGAACACAGGCCGGCGGCGGCGTGTTGCCCGTAAAGCACCGTGGATAAGTCCGCAGGCCGGATTTGAAGCTTGCTCCCCCCGTCATCCCCCCCTATAGCTCTGCTTTTAATGACATCGAAATCCACCTTCGTCCTCGGCCACCGGCATTTGCTGGGCATCGAGGGCCTGTCCGCTGCCGACATTACCGGCCTGCTCGACCTGTCCGAAGAATATGTCGAGCTCAACCGCCAGGTTGACAAGAAGCGCACCGTCCTGCGGGGACGGACGCAGGTGAACCTCTTCTTCGAGGCCTCCACCCGGACCCAATCATCGTTCGAGCTCGCGGGAAAGCGGCTCGGCGCGGACGTCATGAACATGTCGGTCTCCTCCTCCTCGATGAAGAAGGGCGAGACCCTGATCGACACCGCGATGACGCTGAACGCGATGCATCCGGACATCCTGGTGATGCGCCATCACGCCTCCGGCGCGGTGGAACTGCTGGCACGCAAGGTTGACGGTTCCGTGATCAATGCCGGCGACGGCGCGCACGAGCATCCGACCCAGGCCCTGCTCGACGCGCTCACCATCCGCCGCAACAAGGGCCGGATCGAAGGGCTGGTGGTCGCGATCTGCGGCGACGTGCTGCATTCGCGCGTCGCCCGCTCCAACATCATCCTGCTCAACACGATGGGCGCCCGCGTCCGCGTGGTCGGCCCGACCACGCTGCTGCCGCCCGGCATCGAGCGGATGGGCGTCGAGGTCGCGCGCGACATGCGCGAGGGGCTCAACGGCGCTGATATCGTCATGATGCTGCGGCTGCAGCGCGAGCGCATGAACGGCTCCTTCGTGCCGTCGTCGTCGGAATATTTCCACTATTTCGGGCTCGACCAGAAGAAACTCGCCTACGCCAAGCCGGACGCGCTCGTGATGCATCCCGGCCCGATGAACCGCGGCGTCGAGATCGACTCGATCGTGGCCGACGGCGCGCAGTCCCTGATCCGCGAACAGGTGGAGATGGGCGTCGCCGTGCGCATGGCGGTGCTGGAAGCGCTCGCCCGTAACCTGCCGAACGCGTGATGCCGATGCTGATCGATCGCCGCCCCGTCCTGCTTGCCAACGCCCGCGTCGTCGATCCCTCCAGGGATTTCGACGGTGTCGGCGACGTCCTGATCGCCGACGGCACCATCCGCGAGACCCGCCGCGGCATCGGCGCGGCCGGCGTCCCCGAGGGCACCGACATCGTCAATTGCGCCGGCAAGATCGTCGCGCCCGGCCTCATCGACATGCGCGCCTTCGTCGGCGAGCCCGGCTTCAGCCATCGCGAGACCTTTGCCACCGCGAGCCAGGCGGCCGCGACCGGCGGCATCACCACCATCATCTGCCAGCCCGACACCTTGCCGGTGATCGACAATTCGGCGACCGTCGACTTCGTGATGCGCCGCGCCCGCGACACCGCGATCGTCAACATCCAGCCGATGGCGGCGCTCACCAAGGGCATGCTCGGCCAGGAGATGACCGAGTTCGGCCTGCTCAAGGCCGCGGGCGCCGTCGCCTTCAGCGATGCGGCCCGAAGCGTGACCAATGCGCAGGTGATGCGCCGCGCGCTGACCTACGCACGCGATTTCGATGCGCTGATCGTGCATTTCACCGAGGACCCCGATCTCGTCGGCGAAGGCGTGATGAACGAAGGCGAGTTCGCCTCGCGCCTCGGCCTGATGGGTATCCCGAATGCTGCCGAGGCCGTGATGCTCGAACGCGACATGCGCCTCGTCGCGCTGACCGGGGGCCGCTATCACGCGGCCTCGCTGAGCTGCATCGACTCCCTCGACATCCTCCAGCGCGCCCGCGACGCCGGGCTCGCCGTCAGCGCCTCGGTCTCCATCAACCACCTGGCGCTGAACGAGAACGACATCGGTCCCTACCGGTCGTTCCTGAAGTTGTCGCCGCCGCTGCGCAGCGAGGACGACCGCCGGGCATTGGTGGCGGCCGTCGCCTCCGGCCTGCTCGAGGTCATCATGTCCGACCACAATCCGCAGGACGTCGAGGTCAAGCGGCTGCCGTTCGCCGAGGCCGCGCCCGGCGCCGTCGGTCTCGAGACCATGCTGCCGGCGGGCCTGCGGCTCGTGCACAATGGCGAGCTGGACCTGAAAACGCTGATCCGGGCGATGTCGACCCGCCCGGCCGAGCTGCTCGGCCTGCCTGGCGGAACCCTGCGCGCCGGCAGCCCGGCCGACGTCATCGTGATCGACCCCGATGTGCCATGGGTGGTCGATCCCGCCGACCTCAAATCGCCCTGCAAGAACACCCCGTTCGACGAGGCCCGCTTTACAGGCCGCGTGGTGCGCACCATCGTCGGCGGCCGGACGGTGTACGAGCATGTCTGACCTGCGCGATCCCGCGACTTTGAAATCCAGCCTTTGGAGAGGCCGCCATGGGGCTTGAAGCATTCCTGCCGGTGGCCTTCGTCATCGGCTACCTCCTCGGCTCGATTCCGTTCGGCCTGGTTCTGACCCGGCTCGCCGGCACGCAGGATATCCGCTCGATCGGCTCCGGCAGCATCGGCGCCACCAATGTGCTGCGCACCGGGCGCAAGAGTCTTGCCGCCGGCACCCTGCTGCTCGACGCGCTCAAGGGCACCGCGGCCGTCGTGATCGCCGGCTATATCGCAGGTCCCAACGCCGCCATGGTGGCCGGGCTCGGCGCCTTCCTCGGCCATCTCTTCCCGATCTGGCTGAAGTTCAAGGGCGGCAAGGGCGTCGCGACCTATATCGGCGTCCTGCTCGGCTTGTTCTGGCCCGGCATGGTGGTGTTCTGCCTGCTCTGGCTGGCGACCGCCTTCACCACCCGCTACTCCTCGCTCTCGGCACTGGTGGCGGCGTTCATCACGCCGATATTCCTGTGGTGGTTCGGCCACCTCGCGCTCGCAGCATTGTTCGCGGTGCTGACGCTGCTGTTGTTCTATGCGCATCGCGAGAACATCAAGCGCCTGCAGGCCGGCCAGGAAAGCCGGATCGGCGAGAAGGCGTAAGCCGCGTCAAGCAAGGCAACCAAAGCCAGGGCATCTACGGATACCGAAGCCCCCTCTCTGCATTATATCTCGAATCCTGTTCGCAACTCGTCGCCGACTCGCAAGGCGAGGTAGCGAACGGGTTCCATGCCTGTCATCCTGACGGGCCAAATGGCGTGACGCGGTTGCTCAGAATGGGCGAGACGAACGACGGCATGCACGAGGAGTCCGGCCCGCAGGGCACTGCGGCAAGCCGGCTGCTGTCGACGACCAATATCTGGTCCGATGCGCCCACACCGCCTCCTGCGCCAGCGCCCGTTGCCGTTCCGCCGGCGGCGCCCTCACTTGCCCCCGTCGCACCAAGTCCTGTTGCGGTCGAGCTCCGACCTGCGGCCGCCCCGGCTGCATCAGTGCAGGCGCGCCCGGCCCGATGGCCGCCGCGGCAATTGTCGCTGGCGCTGCAGGGCGGCGGCACCTTTGCCGCCTTCACCTGGGGCGTGCTGGAGCGGCTGCTGGAAGAGCCGATCGAGATCGACACCATCAGCGGCGCCAGTGCCGGCGCCATCAATGCGCTGCTGCTCGCCTCCGGCCTCGCGGAGGGCGGCCGCGAAGCGGCCCGGTTACGGCTGAACCGGTTCTGGCTTCGCCTGATGCACGAGGCCTCGTTCCGCTCTCTGATGCTGCTCGGCGGCTTCTCGCCGGCGGGAAGCTCGGTCGCATTCGGTCCGACCCTGCGCTCGGGCCAGTTCGATCCGTTCGATCTCGATCCGCTGCGGCTGGCGCTGTCGCGCGACATTCATTTCGCGGCGCTGCAAGATCCAGGAGCACCAAAGCTGCTGATTGCGGCGACGCGGATCCGCGACGGCCAGCAGCAGATCTTCCGCAACGACTCCATCACCGCCGACGTCGCGCTGGCCTCGACCTGCCCGCCCCTGGTTCATTGCGCCGTCGAGATCGACGGCGAGGCCTATTGGGACGGCGGCTTCGGCGGCAATCCGCCCTTGCTGCGGCTGGCGCAGGAGACGACGACGGCCGACGTCCTGCTGGTCCAGGTCACCCCCGCGCGTGACAGCTACGTGCCCATCACCCTCGCCGCGATCGACCGCCGGCTCGACCAGATCGCGGCCAACGCCGCCCTCAATGCCGAGAT
Organism: Bradyrhizobium sp. WBOS08; assembly: GCF_024585125.1. Taxonomy (NCBI): domain Bacteria; kingdom Pseudomonadati; phylum Pseudomonadota; class Alphaproteobacteria; order Hyphomicrobiales; family Nitrobacteraceae; genus Bradyrhizobium; species Bradyrhizobium sp. WBOS08. The sequence goes on from NZ_CP028988.1 coordinate 6,553,663, forward strand.
GGCGGCGGTCGCATGGGCCCAGTCGCACGCAGCCCCTTCGCTGCGGCTCACCCGGATCGCGGCTGAAGACTCCGTCGACGGCCTGGCGCAGCGTTCATCGACCGACCTCGGCCGCGGCTTCATCCGGCTGCTGCACCGGAGCGGTCGCGCCGCCGCCGAGCGCTGGCTCGGGCAAGATGCAAACGCCGGCGTAGCGCCTCCGGCGTCCGCAAAGGCCCTGGCTGCCTCCGAACCCGCGCTAACCTGACTTCGCCAGCGCCTGCTCCAGGAACCATGCCGTCGCGAGCGCCCGCGCATCGCTGCCGAAGCGCGCGATCACCTGCACGCCAACAGGCAGGCCGCCGACCTTCAGCACCGGCACATTGACGCAAGGATTGCCCATCAGCGTCCAGAGCCGGTTGTAACGGGGATCGCCTGTGGTCGCGAGCTCCTTGGCGGGCGCGGTGCCCGGCGCCGAATAGGTCAAGAGCACGTCGACGCCCTCGAACACTTCGCCGAGCTCGCGGCGGCCGCGGCGGCTGATCCGGCGCGCCTCGTCGTATTCGTTCGGCGTCAGATGGGTCGTCGCATCGAGGCTGGCCCGCAGCATCGGCGCGATCTCGTCGTGACGCTCCGAGAACTCCCAGGCCAGTGCGCGATGCGCCTCGAAATCCTGGACGATGGGGTGGATGCGCCAGGCCTCCTGCACGGCCTCAGGCAGATCGATGGTCTGCACGCTGGCGCCGGCCTTTCCGGCCGCCTTGATCGCAGCCTGCAAGCCCTGTTCGGCCGCCGGCTCCACGCCGCCGGCGAACTCCTGCCTGACCACGCCGATGCGCGGCGCCTTCGCCGGAACGATGCCGGAAAATTCGGTGCGACCGGTCATGGCCAAAAGTCCGCGCGCGAGATCCTCCGCGCGGGCGCCGAACAGGCCGACCGTGTCGAGCGCCCACGAATAGCACTTCACGCCAACCGTCGGCAGCATGCGGAACGACGGCTTGATCGCGGCGGTCCCGCAATAGGCCGCCGGCCGGATCACCGAGCCGCCGGTCTGGGTGCCCAGCGCCAGCGGGATCATGCCGGCGCCGACCGCCGCCGCCGAGCCCGCGGAGGAGCCGCCAGGCGAATGGCCGGGATTGTGCGGATTGAGCGTCGGCGTCGGATCGCGCGAGGCGAATGCGGTGGTGGTGGTCTTGCCGATGATGGTGGCCCCTGCCCGCTTCAGCATCATCACCACAGGCGCGTCGCTGCGCGGCTGCCAGCCGCGATAGATCTCCGAGCCCATCTCGGTCGGCATGTCAGCGGTGTCGATGATGTCCTTGATGCCGACCGCGATGCCGCGCAGCGGACCGGAGCCTTGCGCCTTCGCCGACTTGTCGTGGCGGACGAAGGCGTGGACGTCGTTCTCCCTGGCTTCGATCGCCGCATGCGCCTCGGCGATGGCGGCATCGGGCGACACCTCGCCCGCTTCAATGCGGCGCTGGAGGTCGGCGAGTGAAATCATGGCAAGATCCTTCTTATTGGCCTTGCTTTTAGCATCGGGCCGAGACCGCGCAAGCGCACGTCGCTGTTGCGCAACGCCCTCAGGTTGTTCCATGCTGCGCCTGCAAGGAGCCGCCGTGGACGCCATCAATCCGAGCGTGGAGCTGACCGAGGCTGAGCGGATCGACCGCCTGCGGCTGATCCGTTCCGACAACGTCGGCCCGCGCACCTTCCGCTCGCTGGTCGATCATTTCGGCAGCGCGCGCGCCGCCCTGGAGCGGCTGCCTGATCTCGCGCGCCGCGGCGGTGCGCAGCGATCGGGCCGCATCTGCAGCGCGGACGAAGCCAAGGCCGAGCTGGCCGCAAGCCGCAAATTCGGCATCGCCTGGCGCGCGCCCGGCGAGGACGGCTATCCGGCCCGGCTGGCGATGATCGACGACGCGCCGCCGCTGCTCGCCGTGCGCGGCGACGCCAAGACCCTGGTGCGGCCGATGATCGCCATCGTCGGCTCGCGCAACGCCTCCGGCGCCGGGCTGAAATTCGCGGGCCTGCTCGCGCGCGAGCTCGGCGAAGCCGGCTTCGTCGTCATCTCCGGGCTCGCGCGCGGCGTCGACCAGGCCGCGCATCGCGCCAGTGTCGACAGCGGCACCGTCGCCGTCCTCGCCGGCGGCCATGATTGCATCTATCCGCCCGAGCATGGCGAGCTGCTCGCGGCGATGCTCGATCACGAAGGCGCCGCGATCTCCGAGATGCCGCTCGGCCATGAGCCGCGTGCCCGCGACTTCCCGCGCCGCAACCGGCTGATCTCGGGCGCTTCGCTCGGCGTCGTCGTGGTCGAGGCGGCGCACCGCTCGGGCTCGCTGATCACCGCGCGCATGGCGGCCGAACAGGGCCGCGAGGTGTTCGCCGTGCCGGGCTCCCCACTCGATCCGCGCGCCGCCGGCGCCAACGACCTGATCAAGCAGGGCGCGACCCTCGTCACCGAACCCGCCGACATCATCAACGCCGTGCAGCCGATCATGGAGCGGCCGTTAATGATTGACGCGGGCGAGCCCGACAGCGAGCCGTTCGAGAGCGATCCGCAAGGCCACGACCGCGACCAGATCACCGGCCTGCTCGGCCCGGCCCCGATCTCGATCGACGATCTCGTGCGGATGTCCGGCGCCTCGCCCGCGATCGTGCGCACGGTGCTGCTGGAGCTGGAGCTGGCCGGAAAGCTCGAACGCCACGGCGGCGGGTTGGTATCGCTGCTGTAGAGCTGGGCCTTTTGGCCAAATGGATTCCGGGCTCCCTCGCTCCACTCGGGCCCCGGAATGCCCGGGAAGATCGTCGGATGTCCGCTAGCCGTTGTTGCGCCGATCGAACTGCGTACGTGCAGTCTCGATCTGCGTCAGGTGGTCCATCGCCCACTGCCCTAGCGCTTTCACCGGCTCCTGAAGCCCACGGCCGAGATCAGTCAGCTCGTAGTCGACGCGGGGCGGTATGGTCGGAAAGATCGTACGCGTGACGAGGCCGTCGCGCTCGAGACCTCGCAGCGTCAAGGTCAGCATGCGCTGCGAGATGCCGTTGATCATGCGCTTCAGCTCGTTGAAGCGCTTCGGCCCGTCGCTCAGCATCATGATGACGAACACGCTCCATTTGTCGCCGACGCGGGACAGGACCGAGGCCACGCCGCGACAATCGGCATGATCGGGATCGGGCCGTGGCGGAGCAGGCAAATCGGCGTGCGTCGGTTTCAGTAATGTGCCCATGGCTCAAAAAAGTGCGTTCTTGCGGGGATTTCGGCGGTCACTCATGTAGTTCGAGTTACAAATCTATACCATGGGTGACCCAAATGAAACTGCTCCATCTCGACTCCAGCGTCCTCGGCCCGCACTCCGTCTCCAGGCAGGTCTCCGCCGCCATCGTCGACCGGCTGCGCCAGGCGACGCCTTCGCTCGACGTGGTCTATCGCGACCTGACCCTGACCCCGCTGGCCCACCTCTCCGGCTCGCACCTCGCCGCCGCGCAAGGCGCCCCCGCGCCGGCAGAGCTTGCACCCGACCTGGCCGCAAGCGCGGCCGCGCTCGACGAGTTCCTTTCTGCCGACATCGTCGTGATCGGCGCCCCCATGTACAATTTCACCATTCCGAGCCAGCTCAAGGCTTGGATCGACCGCATCCTCGTGGCGGGGAAGACATTTAAGTATGGCGCCGCGGGGCCCGAGGGTCTTGCCGGCGGCAAGCGCGTGATCGTGGCGATCTCGCGCGGAGGCTATTACGGCGCGGAGACGCCGTACGCGGCCGGCGAACACCTCGAAAGCTATTTGCGCTGGGTGTTCGGCTTCATCGGCATCGCCAGCGTCGAGTTCATCCCGGCCGACGGCATCCAGGTCGGCCCGGACCACCGCGAAAAGGCGATCGCCGGTGCGCTCCAGTCGGCAACGACTTTGCGCGCAGCCTAGCGCTGGGGCACGCGGACCGTCCGGCGCAACACGCATCTTGCGCCGGACGGAAGAAAGGTTCGTTGGCGGAAGCGATCAGCCCCGGTAGATCGGCGCGCCGCTTGGAGAGGCCACCGCGCCGCCATCGACGAAGATCTCCTGGCCCTGCACATGCGCGGCATCGTCGGAGGCGAGGAACAGCACCGTCTTCGCAACGTGATCGGTCTCGCCGATGCGCCCGAGAGGCGTCGACAGCGCGATCCGCCTCTCGAACGCCTGCTCGGCTTCCGGAGTCGCGGTCGCGGGTCCCCAGATCGGCGTGCGGATCGCGCCGGGCGCCACGACATTGACGCGAATGCCGCGCGGCGACAGCTCCGAAGCCATGATCCGCGCCATCGCCCGCACCCCGGCCTTGGCGGCGCCGTAGGCGGAGTAGCCGGGAATGCCGAGCACGGAGATCACCGAGCCGTTGAGGACGATCGAGGCGTTGTCGTTGAGATAGGGCAGTGCCGACTGCACCGTGAAGAACACGCCGGTCAGATTTGTGCTGATGACCTTCTCGAAGACTTCGGGCGCCGCCGAGCCCAGCGGCGTGCCGCCGGCGATGCCGGCATTGGCGAACACGATGTCGAACTTGCCGAATGTCTCGGCGCCCTGCCTGATCGCGGCTTCCGTCGCGGCGATGTCGGTGGCATCGGCGGCGAGCGCGAGCGCGTTCGGCCCGAGCTGCTTCGCCGCAATTTCCAATGTCTCTTTGTTGCGCCCGGTGATTACCACCTTGGCGCCCTCGGCCACGAACAGCTTTGCGGTCGCAAGGCCAATGCCGCTATTGCCGCCGGTGATCAGGGCCGTCTTGTTCGTCAGTCTCACGCTCGCCTCCAATGGTTGCATCATAAAACTAGGTTGCCATCTAGGGCATATGGTTTTATGATGCAACCACACAAGCGCGTGATCGGCGTTCGAATCGTGCGAACGCGACAGGACCGGAACGATGGTGAAACGAACGAGCTTCGAGGGCGATTCCTGCCCGATCGCGCGCTCGCTGGAGGCGATCGGCGATCGGTGGTCGCTGCTGATCATCCGCGAGGCGCTGTTCGGCGTCCGCCGCTTCGGCGAATTCCAGAGCAAGCTCGGCATGGCTAAGAACATACTGTCCGTGCGGCTGCGTTCGCTGGTCGATCACGGCATTCTCGCCACCGCCCCCGCCTCGGACGGCAGCGCCTATCAGGAATATGTGCTGACGCCGAAGGGCCGCGGCACCTTCCCGATCCTGGTGGCGCTGCGGCAATGGAGCGAGGAGTTCGACGATCGCCCCGAGGAGATCGCGACCATCCTGGTCGATCGCGAGAAGGGCCGCCCGGTGAAGAAGCTGGAAATGCGCGCGGCGGATGGGCGCCTGCTCTCGCCGGCGGAGACGATGCTGAAGCCGCGGCCGTCGCGACGGCGGTCGGCGTAACGGCGCGCGAAGGCTCAGGTCTCGTGCCCCTGACGCAGCGCAGCGTCCCTTCGACGATGCGCTGCAGAGCCGGGGCCCATGTTGCGGCGAGACGTGAGGCTTGCTGGGTCCCGGCTCTGCGCAGCAACGCCAAGAGCGTTACAGCGCGTCCGGGACAAGAGAGAGATGGCCGGCGCCGCTACGACAGCTTGCGCTTGCTCCGCAGCCTCAGATGCTCGTCGGCCTCGAGCTTGGTCATGCCCAGCAGATAATGCAGCACGGCGAGCTTGTGCTGCTCGGCGAGCTTGCGTAGCGCCCCGACCTGCTCGGCGATGAAGGCGACGGCCTCGTCCGCGCCGCCCTCTCCCGGTTCCTCGTGACGCGAGCCTCGCGGCGCGCCGACAGGGGCGCGCGCCCGTTTCTTCCCCGGCCTAGTCACCAGACCCCACCCGAATCCATGCCCCAGGCGACATTACGCCGACATCGGCCGCAACTCCAAGGTGGTGTTTTGCAACTTTTTCGATATGAAACTTTTCCCATTCGGCGCACCTTCGGCACCCGTCGATTTGACAGCGGAGGCCTCACCACCCATGTTCGGGTCGAAACGGCCGACCCGAATCCTTTCGTTTTCGGCCCCAGATTTTCCCGTAAGTTACTGGAACTACATGAATATCGTCATTGTGGAGTCGCCGGCGAAAGCCAAGACGATCAACAAATATTTGGGCTCGTCCTATGAGGTTCTGGCCTCGTTCGGCCATGTCCGCGACCTGCCCGCGAAGAACGGTTCCGTCGATCCCGATGCCAATTTCAAGATGATCTGGGAGGTCGACCCCAAGGCGGCCGGCCGGCTCAACGACATCGCCAAGTCCCTGAAGAACGCCGACCGCCTGATTCTCGCCACCGACCCTGATCGCGAGGGTGAGGCCATCTCCTGGCACGTGCTGGAGGTACTGAAGGAAAAGCGCGCGCTGAAGGATCAGAAGATCGAGCGGGTGGTGTTCAACGCCATCACCAAGCAGGCGGTCTCGGACGCCATGAAGCATCCGCGCCAGATCGACGGAGCGCTGGTCGACGCCTATATGGCGCGCCGCGCCCTGGATTACCTCGTCGGCTTCACCCTCTCCCCGGTGCTGTGGCGCAAGCTGCCGGGCGCCCGCTCCGCCGGCCGCGTGCAGTCGGTGGCGCTGCGCCTCGTCTGCGACCGCGAGCTCGAGATCGAGAAGTTCGTCGCGCGCGAATATTGGTCGCTGATCGCCACCCTGCTCACCCCGCGCGGCGATGCGTTCGAGGCCCGCCTCGTCGGCGCCGACGGCAAGAAGATCCAGCGCCTTGATATCGGCACCGGCGCGGAAGCCGAAGACTTCAAGAAGGCGCTGGAAGCGGCGATCTACGCCGTCACCGCGGTCGATGCCAAGCCGGCCCGGCGCAATCCGCAGGCGCCCTTCACCACCTCGACGCTGCAGCAGGAAGCCAGCCGCAAATACGGCTTTGCGCCGGCGCACACGATGCGGATCGCGCAGCGGCTCTATGAAGGCATCGACATCGGCGGCGAGACCACCGGACTCATTACTTATATGCGTACCGACGGCGTGCAGATCGATCCGTCCGCGATCACCCAGGCGCGCAAGGTGATCGGCGAGGATTACGGCAACGCCTATGTGCCGGATGCCCCGCGCCAGTACCAGGCCAAGGCCAAGAACGCGCAGGAAGCCCACGAGGCGATCCGCCCGACCGACATGTCGCGCCGCCCCGCGAGCATGAGCCGCAGGCTCGATGCCGATCAGGCGAAGCTCTATGAGCTGATCTGGAAGCGCACCATCGCGAGCCAAATGGAATCGGCCGAGCTCGAGCGCACCACCGTCGACATCACGGCGAAGGCAGGCTCCCGCATGCTGGAGCTGCGCGCCACCGGCCAGGTCGTCAAGTTCGACGGCTTCCTGGCGCTCTACCAGGAAGGCCGCGACGACGAGGAGGACGAGGATTCACGCCGCCTGCCCGCGATGAGCCCGAACGACGCCCTGAAACGGCAGTCGCTCTCCGTCACCCAGCATTTCACCGAGCCGCCGCCGCGCTTCTCGGAAGCCTCGCTGGTCAAGCGCATGGAAGAGCTCGGCATCGGCCGTCCCTCGACCTATGCCTCGATCCTGCAGGTCCTGAAGGATCGCGGCTACGTCAAGCTGGAGAAGAAGCGCCTGCACGGCGAGGACAAGGGCCGCGTCGTGATCGCGTTCCTGGAGAGCTTCTTCAGCCGCTACGTCGAGTACGACTTCACCGCGGGCCTCGAGGAGCAGCTCGATCGCATCTCCAACAACGAGATCTCCTGGCAGCAGGTGCTGAAGGATTTCTGGACCGGCTTCATCGGCGCCGTCGACGAGATCAAGGATCTGCGCGTGGCGCAGGTGCTCGACGTGCTCGACGAGATGCTGGGGCCGCACATCTATCCGCCCCGCGCCGACGGCGGCGATATCAGGCAGTGCCCGAATTGCGGCACCGGCCGGCTCAATCTGAAGGCCGGCAAGTTCGGCGCCTTCGTCGGCTGCTCGAACTATCCGGAGTGCCGCTACACCCGCCAGCTCGCCGCCGATGGCGAGGCCAGCGCCGACCGTTCGCTCGGCCAGGACCCCGATACGGGTCGCGATGTCTGGGTCAAGGCCGGCCGGTTCGGACCCTACATTCAGCTCGGCGAGCCGAAGGATTATGAGGAAGGCGAGAAGCCCAAGCGCGCCGGCATCCCGAAAGGCACCTCGCCTGCCGATGTCGATCTCGAACTCGCGCTGAAGCTGTTGTCGCTGCCGCGCGAGATCGGCAAGCATCCGGAAACCGGCCAGCCCATCACCGCCGGGCTCGGCCGCTTCGGGCCGTTCGTCAAGCACGAGAAGACCTACGCCAGCCTCGAGGCGGGCGACGAGGTGTTCGACATCGGCCTCAACCGCGCGGTGACGCTGATCGCCGAAAAGGTCGCCAAGGGCCCGAGCCGGCGCTTCGGCGCCGATCCCGGCAAGGCGCTCGGCGACCATCCCACTCTCGGCACCGTCACCGTGAAGAGCGGACGCTACGGCGCCTACGTCACCGCCGGCGGCGTCAACGCAACGATCCCTGCCGAATTCGAAAAGGACACCGTCACGCTCGCCCAGGCCATCACCCTGATCGACGAGCGCGCGGCCAAAGGCGGCGGCAAGAGCGGCGGCAAGGCCAAAGCCAAGAAGGCGGCAAAGCCGGCCAAGGCCAAAAAGACTGCAGAGAAGGCCGCGGACGGCGAGGACACCCCGCCAAAGCCGAAGAAACCGGCCGCGAAGAAGGCAGCCAAATCGAAAACCGAATCCACCAGCAAGGCGCGCGCCGCCGTGCCGTCGACGGCAAAAACGTCGCCGACCAAGGCCGCCGCCGCCAAATTATCGACCAGCAAGGCTCCGGCCAAGAAGAGTGCCGGCAAGACTTAGGTAGCAAGACTTGAGATCAAGAATTAGAGGTTAAGTGAAACGCAAGAATGACCATGGCTTTCCCGACCGGCAAGCCATCGTCGCCTTCATCAAGGCAAATCATGGAAAGGCCGGAACCCGCGAAATCGCACGCGAGTTCGGCCTGAAGAACGCCGATCGCGCCGAGCTCAGGCGCATGCTGCGCGAGCTCGCCGACGACGGGATCGTCAAGAAGAAGCGCCACAAGGTGTCCGAGCCAGACGCGCTGCCACCGACGCTGCTCGCCGACATTACCGGACGCGACGCCGACGGCGAATTGATCGCCTCCCCCGCCGAATGGGACGAGGTCGAAAGCGGCGAGCCGCCGAAGATCCTGATCGAGATGCCGCGCCGGCCCAGGCCCGGCACCGCCGCCGGCGTCGGCGACCGTGCGTTGCTGCGCGTCGAGCCGACCGGCGAGGACGAAGGCCCGGCCTGGCGCGGCCGCATCATCAAGGTCATCGACAAGGCCAAAAGCCGCATCCTCGGCGTATTCCGCGAGCTTCCCGAAGGTGGCGGGCGGCTCGTGCCCGTCGACAAGAAGTTCGCCGACCGCGAGCTGAACATCGCCAAGACCGATACAGGTGGCGCACAGGATGGCGACCTCGTCAGTGTCGACATCGTCCGCTCGCGCGGCTTTGGTCTGGCCTCGGGCCGGGTCAAGGAGAAGCTCGGCTCGGTCAAGTCGGAGAAGGCGATCAGCCTGATCGCGATCTACGCTCACGACATCCCGCTGCAATTCTCTTCCGCCGCGGAGCGCGAAGCGGAAGCCGCCGAGCCCGCCAACCTGAAGGGCCGCGAGGACTGGCGCGACGTGCCGCTCGTCACCATCGATCCGCCGGATGCGAAGGATCACGACGACGCGGTGCATGCGCAACCCGATGACGATCCCAACAACAAGGGCGGCTTCATCGTCAATGTCGCCATTGCCGATGTCAGCTTCTACGTGCGGCCCGGCTCGGCGCTCGACCGCGACGCGCTCGATCGCGGCAACTCGGTCTATTTCCCCGACCGCGTCGTGCCGATGCTGCCGGAGCGCATCTCCAACAATCTCTGCTCGCTGGTGCCGGGCGAGCCGCGCGGCGCGCTCGCGGTGCGCATGGTGCTCGGCCCCGACGGCCGCAAGCGCTCGCACAGCTTCCACCGCATCCTGATGCGCTCGGCGGCGAAGCTCGCTTACGCGCAGGCCCAGTCCGCGATCGACGGCCGGCCCGACGACACTACCGGCCCCCTGCTCGATCCGATACTGAGGCCGCTCTACGCCGCCTATGCCTGCGCCAAGCGCGCGCGTGACGAGCGCGATCCGCTCAATCTCGATCTGCCCGAGCGCAAGATCCTGCTCAAGAGCGACGGCACGGTCGATCGCGTCGTGGTGCCGGAGCGACTCGACGCGCACAAGCTGATCGAGGAGTTCATGATCCTCGCCAACGTCGCGGCCGCGGAAATGCTGGAGAAGAAATCGCTCCCGCTGATCTACCGCGTGCACGACGAGCCGACGCTGGAGAAGGTCCACGCGCTCTCCGAGTTCCTGGAGACGCTCGACATTCCCTTCACCAAGTCAGGCGCGCTGCGCCCGACCCTGTTCAACCGCGTGCTGGCCCAGCTCGAAGGCCACGATTATTACCCGCTGGTCAGCGAGGTGGTGCTGCGCGCGCAGGCGCAGGCGGAATATTCCTCGGAGAATTACGGGCACTTCGGCCTGAACCTGCGCCGCTACGCGCATTTCACCTCGCCGATCCGCCGCTACGCCGACCTCGTCGTGCACCGCGCGCTGGTCCGCGCGCTGGGCTTGGGCGAAGGCGCCCTGCCCGACAGCGAGACGCCGGAAAGCTTGGGCGAGGTCGCCGCGCATATTTCGCTGACCGAGCGGCGCGCCATGAAGGCGGAGCGCGAGACGGTCGACCGCCTGATCGCGCATCACCTCGCCGACCGCATCGGCGCCAGCTTCCAGGGCCGCGTCTCCGGCGTCACCCGCGCCGGCCTGTTCGTGAAGCTGAGCGAGACCGGCGCCGACGGATTGATTCCGATCCGATCCCTCGGCACGGAATATTTCAACTATGACGAGAGCCGTCACGCGCTGGTCGGCACGCGCAGCGGCACCATGTACCAGCTCGGGGACGTCGTCGATGTCCGCCTGATCGAGGCCGCTCCCATCGCGGGCGCGCTGCGCTTCGAGCTGCTGTCATCCTCCAGCGAGACCGCGCCACGCCAGCGCCGGCCGCTCGGTGCGCAGCGCAAATCTTCCAAGCCCCATCCCGGACGCAGTCCGGAGAGAAAACGCAAGCCGGCGAAGCCGAAATCCGGCAAGCCTGGAAAGGGCAAGGGAAAGAACAAGGGAAAGAACAAGGGCAAAGGCAAGAAGGGCAAGGCATGGTGACGATGAGCACGGCCCCGAAAATCTGGACGCGCGAGACCGGTCTCGTCGAGAAGCGCGACCTCTTTGCGGCGATGCGGCGCGGCTTTCGCGGCCGCTGCCCGCGCTGCGGCGAGGGCAAGCTGTTCCGCGCTTTCCTGAAGACGGCGGACAATTGCGCCGCATGCGGTCTCGATTTCACGCCGCACCGCGCCGACGATCTGCCCGCCTATCTGGTCATCGTCATCGTCGGCCACATCGTGGTGCCGGCCGTCTTGTGGATCGAGACCAATTACACCACGCCGGTCTGGATCAGCTTCGCCGCCTATCTGCCCTTCACCTTCGTCGCCTCGCTCGCGCTGCTGCAGCCGGTGAAGGGAGCTGTGGTCGGCCTGCAATGGGCTCTGCGCATGCACGGGTTTGACGACAACCCTCCGGATGGTATTCCGCCGGTGTAGGCAAAAATAATCAAGAAGCGTTTTGGGTGAGGACATGACGGACACGTCGCAAGCGGACGAAAAGGCAAGAATTCACGAGGGCAAGGAAGCCGACCACCATCCCTATTTCCGTCCGAAGGATGCCGCGACGCTGATCCTGGTCGATCGCAGCGGCGCGATCCCGAAAGTGCTGGTCGGCAAGCGCCACGACAAGGTGGTGTTCATGCCCGGGAAGTTCGTCTTTCCCGGCGGCCGCGTCGACAAGGCCGACTATCGCGTGCCCTGTGCGGCGCCCATCACGCCCGAGCTGGAGGCCAATCTCGCCAAGGGCAGCCCGAAGACGCCGGCCTCGCGCGCGAAATCGCTGGCGATCGCCGCGATCCGCGAAGCCTGCGAGGAGACCGGCCTTTGTCTCGGTCGCAAGGCAGAGGTGAAGGCGAAGCTCGAAGGTCCGTGGAAGCCGTTCGCCGATGCCGGCCTCTTGCCCGATCCGTCCAGCCTGTTCCTGATCGCCCGCGCGATCACCCCGCCCGGCCGCGTCAAGCGCTTCGACACGCGCTTCTTCACCGCGGATGCCTCGGCGATCACGCACCGCATCGACGGTGTGATCCATGCCGAGGCCGAGCTGGTCGAATTGGTCTGGGTCGAGCTCGGCTCGAAGCCGCTCGCCGACCTGCATCCGATGACGCGCAACGTGCTCAACGAGCTCGACAGCCGCCTTGCCACCGGCCCGCTCCGCCACGACGCACCGGTGCCGTTCTTCCATTTCTATGGCGGCAAGATGCAGAAGGATGTTTTGGGCTGAGCCGCTCTCGGCGTCATTCCCGAAGCGTTGCAAGTTTCTTCTTGGCAGCCGTCGAGCGCACGCCTCGTCCTTCGAGACGACCGCTTCGCGGTCTCCTCAGGATGAGGCTAGGCTGCATTCTTGCCTGTTGAATCTGGCGCCGCGACTTCAGTCCTCATCCTGAGGGCCCGCCAACGGCGGGCGTCTCGAAGGATGGCCGCAGGCGACGGCTGAAACGACGAGATTGTGCTGAGCGCACATCGAAAAACAAAATAATCTTCCCGCCGCCCGCCGATGGCGGAGCTCCGCCGCGTCCCTATGTCTTCCCCAGCGTCACCAAGAACGGACACCGGGCGATGGCACAACGGCAACTCAAGCTTGGCGCGTTCATGCGCCCGATCAGCATCCACACCGGCGCCTGGCGCTATCCCGGGGCCTGGCCCGACGCCAATTTCAACTTCCCGCACATCAAGCAGCTGATCCGAAAGCTCGAGGCCGGCAAGTTCGACGCCTTCTTCATGGCCGATCACCTCGCCGTCCTCAACATGCCGATCGACGCGCTCAAGCGCAGCCACACCGTGACCTCGTTCGAGCCGTTCACGCTGCTGTCGGCGCTCTCGGCCGTCACCGAACGCATCGGCCTGATCGCGACAGGCTCGACCACCTTCGACGAGCCCTATCACGTCGCGCGCCGCTTCGCCTCGCTCGATCACATCAGCGGTGGCCGCGCGGGGTGGAATATCGTCACGACGTCAAACCCGGACGCCGCACTCAACTTCGGCCTCGACGATCACATGGAGCACGCCGAGCGCTACAAGCGCGCCCGTGAATTCTACGACGTCGTCACCGGCCTGTGGGATTCCTTCGCCGACGATGCCTTCGTGCGCGACGTCGAGAGCGGGCTGTTCTTCGATCCCGCCAGGATGCACACGCTCGACCACAACGGCAAATATCTGAAGGTGCGCGGTCCTCTTAACATCGCCCGTCCCGTGCAGGGCTGGCCCGTGATCGTGCAGGCCGGCGCCTCCGAGGACGGCAAGCAGCTCGCGGCCGAAACGGCGGAAGCCGTGTTCACCGGCGGCGGCAGCCTTGCCGACGGGCAGAAGCTCTATGCCGACATCAAGGGCCGCATGGAGAAGATCGGCCGCGACCCCGAGCATCTGAAGATTCTTCCCGGCGCCTTCGTCGTGGTCGGCGACAGCGTCGATGAAGCCAGGGAGAAGCGCGCTTTGCTCGACAGCCGCGTGCATTACGACAGCGCCATCGCCTCGCTCTCGGTCATTCTCGGCACCGACGCCTCGACCTTCGATCCCGACGGGCCCCTGCCCGAGATTCCCGAGACCAATGCCAGCAAAAGCGGCCGCCAGCGCATGGTCGATCTCGCCAGGCGCGACAAGCTCACCGTGCGCCAGCTCGCCCAGCGCGTCGGCGGCTATGGCGGGCTCTCGTTTGTCGGCACCGCCAAGACCATCGCCGACCAGATGGAGGAATGGCTGGTCGGGCGCGGCTGCGACGGCTTCAACATCATGTTCCCGTTCCTGCCCGCCGGCCTCGACGATTTCGTCGACAAGGTGGTCCCCGAGCTGCAGCGGCGCGGGATTTTCCGCAAGGAGTATGAAGGGGCCACTTTGAGGGAGAATCTGGGCCTGCCTCGGCCGAAAAACCGCTTCTTCGAGGCCTGATCGGCCCGATTTGGGTGGTTTTCGGGATTAGAGCCCCTGTCGGGGCTCTAGGTTGTTGTTTTTGACGCGTTTTCTTCACGCGAACCGGTGCCCACTTCGCTCGAAAACGCTTCGAAAACTTGACATCGAGCGGTTTCTGGCTAGGTTGCCGGCCAACGCGGGCCGTTTGGCCGGCTCCAGATTCCCCGATATTCTGAGGTTCAGAACATGGCCAAAGCGGTCACCATCAAGGTCAAGCTCGTGTCCTCGGCCGACACCGGCTTCTACTACGTCGCCAAGAAGAATTCGCGCACCATGACCGACAAGCTGGTCAAGAAGAAGTACGATCCGGTCGCGCGCAAGCACGTCGAATTCCGCGAAGCCAAGATCAAGTAAGATCGCGGTACACGCTGAAGATGATTGCGGGGCCCTTTCGGGCCCCGTTTTCGTTGGGGTCGCAGGCGGCGCTATCTCACCGCGAACGGCGCCTGATAAGGCCGCCCGAAGGGCACCCCGTTGATCACGGTCTGGACCGGCTTGAGATGGGCCTTGCCGTCCCTCTTGTTGTTGCGGGTGTCGACGAAGCTGACCGGCCCCTCCGCCAGCTCCATGATGGCGACGTCGCCGGGCGCACCGACTTGCAGCGTGCCGATCTTCGGCGCGCGATCGATGATCTTCGCCGGAGCCATGGTGGCCATCGCGACCACCTGCTCGAGCGTGAAGCCGAGCGTCATGAACTTGCTCATCACGTTGGGCAGGAACGGAATGCCCGGCGAATTGCCGGAGAAGACGTGGATGTCCGAGGAGATGGTGTCCGGCGCGCAGCCGCCGGCGATCGCGACCTCCGCCACGGTGAAATCGAAGCTGCCGCCGCCATGGCCGACGTCGAACATGACGCCGCGCTGCTTGGCGGCGAGCGCCGCGGGCAGCAGCTTGCCGTCCTGAACGATGTTGGTGAAGACGTTGGACATGTTCGGGGCGCCCGAATAGGCGTGCGTCAGCACGTCGCCCGGCCGGAGCAAGTCGAGGATCTGCGTCATCAGCTCCTTGGACTCGACGCCGCCGATATGCACCATCATCTTCGCCGGCCAGCCGCACATCTCGCACGCCTGGATGGCGCGCTTCAGCGGCTCGAGCCCGTGCTTGTAGATCACGTTCTCCGACATCCGCACTTTGACCCCGAGCAGGAAATCGCGGTTCTCGGCGAGTGCCATTGCGCAGGCTTCGGTCTGGGCGACGTCGATATTGTACAGCTCGGCGGCCGGGAACGCCGACAGGCCGTTGTTGGCGATGTGGACGAACGCGTACATCCGCGCCCGCGTCTGGGCCACGATGAAGCGGCGCAACGCCGCGAGATTGTTGACCCCGGCATCGCCCGCCGAGACGACGGTCGACGTGGCCTGGAATTGCACGAGTTCGTCGGCCGGAATCCCAATCGCCGAGCCGTAGGGATAGACGTGACAATGCAGATCGATGAGACCGGGCATCACCAGCTTGCCCGACGCATCGATGCTCTTCAGCGCCCGCTCGGCGGGGATCGCCTCTTGGACCGTCTCGATCATGCCCCAGCGGATGCCGATATCGCGCCTGGCGCGCAGCGACTGGCTGGGGTCGAGCACCTCGCCGCCGCGGATCACCAGGTCGTATTTATCGTTCGGGCCCATCGCGGCCCGCACCGGCGCGGCGAGACCGACGGCGGCGGCGGATGTCGAAAGTGCCAGGAAATCACGGCGTGACAACGCGGACATGATGGTCCCCCCTATGTTGTTGTTTGTGGCTTCGACGAACGGCTCCGCCTCCGGCGCCAACGCAGGCATTCAGAATGAAAGGATTGGAGCTGGAGTCACGTCGGCCAGAGATAGCGATCCTACGATCGCATCCAGGCCCTGGCGAGCTGCGAAATTTTTCCAGAACCGCATGAACCTTACGGGACCAGCGCAGACTAAAGTGGCTGCATCCGCTGGGCCGAACACGCTTGGCTTGCCGGCGGCTGACATGCCAATTGGCCTTTACACTGTCCGCAGCACCGGCGCCGGCGGCTGCGACGGCCTGACCAGCGCGAACGCCACCTGCACGATGCCGCCGGCAAGGCCGAGCGCCACACCGATGCGCCAGGCCATGGTGTAGGAGCCGAGCGCGTCGTAGAGCACGCCGCCGCCGTAGGCACCGAGGAAGCTGCCGATCTGGTGGCTCATGAAGGCGAGGCCCTGGATCATCGCCTGCCAGCGCAGGCCGAACATCTCGGCGACGGCGCCCGCGACCAGCGGGCCGACGCCCATCCACAGGAAGCCCATGATCGCGCCGAACAGCAGCGTCGAGAACGGCGTCGCCGGCAGCGTGAAGTACCAGGCGAGCGCCAGCGAGCGCAGGATATAGATGCCGCCCAGCAGTGCGAGCTTGTTCCAGCGCTGGCCGGCCCAGCCGAAGAACAACGAACCCAGCACGTTGAAGCCGCCGATCATGCCGAGCGTCTGCGCGCTGAGCATCGGATCGAGGCCGCATATCGCCAGATAGGACGGCAGATGCGTGGTGAGGAACACGAGCTGCATGCCGCAGACCAGATAGGCGCAGGTCATCACCACGAAGGACGCATTGCCGAACGCGGTTTTTGCCGCGGTCACCGCGCTGGCTTCGTCGATCTCGTCGGCGGCCGGCTTCGGCAGCGGCACCTGGTCGACACGCCCGGCGTACCACGCCGCCGGGATCATCAGCACGGACATGACGACGAAGCCGGCAAGGCCGACGCGCCAGCCAAAGCCCTCGTTCAGCATCTGCCCGATCGGCGCCGACAGCAGTGCGCCGAGCGAGCCCGCGCCGGAGACGATGCCGAGCACCGTCGAGCGCACCGTCGCAGGGACCGCGCGTGCCGCCACCGACATCGCGATCGCGGCCGCGGTGCAGGCCAGCGACGTCCCGATCAGCACGCCGGCGCCGATCATGATGCTGACCATCCCGTTCGCGGTCGCCATCAGCGCGAGGCCGACGATGTACAGCAATGCGCCGACGATCATGACTGGCCGGAAGCCGTAGCGCGCCGTCATCGCGCCGGCGAGCGGCTGCAGAAAGCCCCAGGCGAGGTTCTGCACCGCCAGCGCCAGCGTGAAATCCGAGATCGAGATGTGGATATCGCGCGTCAGCGGCTGCATGAAGATGCCGAGGCTCTGCCGCAGCCCCATGCTCAGCGTCAGCATGATCGAAGCGCCGATCAAGATCGGCAAGGTCGGACGCAGGACCTGCAGCAGGGGCATTCTTCTTCTCCCTTTTGGGCACGGCGCACATGCCGTCGTCCGCTTTTGCCGCCGATTTTGGTTACACAGACCTGTGTACTTAGGCTATGATCGGTAGGTGCTGTCAAGCGAACAGGACGCATTCTGCCGCATGGCTCCCCCGCCCACCCCACAGACGATGAAAGAGCGGATCCTAGAGACAGCCGACAAGCTGTTCTATCTGCAAGGCATTCGCGCGATCGGCGTCGACACCATCGCGGCCGAAATCGGCATCAGCAAGCGCACGCTGTACAACCACTTCCCGTCCAAGGACGCGCTGATCGTGGCCTATCTCGAGCGCCGTTTCGTGCACGCATCGCCCTCCGACAAGCCGCCGGCCGAGCAAATCCTCGCCACCTTCGATTCGCTGGAGCGGCGTTTTGCGGCCAAGGATTTTCGCGGCTGCCCGTTCGTGAACGCGGTCGCCGAGCTCGGCCCGGCCGACCGCGCCGTGAAGAAGATCGCCGTCGCCTTCAAGGAAAGCCGCCGCCTCTGGTTTCGCGACCGCCTGAACGAGCTCGGCGTGGCTGATGCGGACGCGCTCGCGACCCAGCTCGTGTTGCTCGTCGACGGCTCCATCGCCCAGGACCTCGTCCGTGACGACCCGGCGATGGCGCGCGCCGCGAAGGAAGCGGCGAAGGTGCTGTTACGGAATGCGGGGGTGGATGTGGGTCGTGATGCCGAGGCGGTGAAGGGCAAGCGGCCGCGGCAGTAACAACCGTCGCCGTCTCGCTCGGTGTCATCACCCGCGAAGGCGGGTGATCCAGTATTCCAGAGACAGTTGTGATTAAACCCAGAAGCCGCGGCGTACTGGATTCCCCGCCTACGCGGGGAATGACAGCGGTGTCTGTAGGGCTACCGCCATCCTGCCAAAATGCCCCTGTTTTGCCCGACACGTCAAACGGCGCGACCGCCCGCGCAAGGCCATTTCGCCACCCGCCTAACCCATTGATTCCGCTATCCCCGCCTACTGTGCATGGGGTTGTTTTCGCACTTTTTGTGTCGCGGCGGCCCTCAGGCGGCCTGCGACACCACCCGGTTGCGGCCGTCGTGCTTGGCCCGATACAGCGCGGTGTCGGCGCGCTTGAGCACGTCGGCGACCGCCTCGCCCTTTCGCTCCAGCGTGGTGAGGCCGATCGAGATCGTGACCTCGATGCGCTTGGCGCCCTTGTGGATCGCGAACGGCTCGCCCGCGATCGAGCGGCGGAGCCGCTCGGCGACCATGCCTGCGACGTGGAGATCGGTCTCCGGCATCACGATGACGAACTCCTCGCCGCCGTAGCGGCAGGCAAGGTCAATGCCGCGGATCGACTTGCGCACCCGCACCGCGAATTCGCGCAGCACGTCGTCGCCGGCGTCGTGGCCGTAATTGTCGTTGATCGACTTGAAGAAGTCGATGTCCAGGATCATCAGCGCCAGCGGCTTGCCGCGGGTCGAGGCCTGCTCGGCGAGCGTTGCCAGATGGCTCTCCATGTAGCGGCGATTGTGCAGGCCGGTGAGCGCGTCGGTGATCGCCATCTCGATCGAGTTCTGCACGTTGTCGCGCAAATGATCGGTGTAGCGGCGGCGGCGGATCTGGGTGCGGGCGCGGGCCAGCAGCTCGGTCTTGTCGATCGGGCGCAGCAAATAGTCGTTGACGCCGATCTCGAGGCCGCGCAGCAGCCGCGTCGAGTTCTCGGGGTCGGCGATCGCCAGGATCGGCACGTGGCGCGTACGCTCCAGCGAGCGCGCCTGGCTGCAGAGGCGGAGGCCGTCGAAATTGTTGAGGTCGAGCGAGACGATCAGGAGATCGTAATTGCCCTCGGCGGCGTGGAATAGCGCCTCCGTCGGATTGGGCTCGACGTCGATGGTGTGCTCGGCGGCGAGGATCGTCGCCAGCCGCTCATAGGAGGACTGGCGGTCGTCGACCAGGAGGATGCGGCCGCCCTTGCCGGTGTCGGCGACGGCGCTGCGCTCGGGCGCCTGCATGCCGATCTCGAGCGAGGTGATGGCGCGCATGCGCAGCTCGTCGGTCATCATCTTCAGCCGCGTCAGCGAGCGCACGCGCGCGATCAGCACGACGTCGGAGACGGGCTTGGTCAGGAAGTCGTCGGCGCCGGCCTCGAGCCCGCGATTGCGGTCGGAGGGACTGTCGAGCGCCGTGACCATGACGACGGGAATGTGATGCGTGGCCGGATCGGATTTGAGGCGGCGGCAGACCTCGAAGCCGTCCATGTCGGGCATCATCACGTCGAGCAGGATGATGTCGCATTCGGCGCGATGGCAGATCGCCAGCGCCTCGGTGCCGTTCGAGGCGGTCATCACGTCGAAATATTCGGCGGAAAGGCGGGCCTCTAGCAGCTTGACGTTGGCAGGGACGTCATCGACGACCAGGATACGCGCAGACACTGTGAACTCACTTCCTATCCGATAAAACGCCGGACCGTCTCAATGAATTTGCCGACCGAGATCGGCTTGGACAAATAGGCCTCGCAGCCGCCCTCGCGGATGCGCTCTTCGTCGCCCTTCATCGCGAACGCCGTGACCGCGACGACGGGAATGGCACGCAGCTCCGGATCGTCCTTGATCCAGCGCGTCACCTCCAGCCCGGAGACCTGCGGCAGCTGGATATCCATCAGCACGAGGTCGGGCCGCATCTTGCGAACGAGATCGAGCGCCTCGTAACCGTTGCTGGTGCCCGAAGTCTGATAGCCATGCGCCTCCAACAGGTCGCGGAAGAGCTTCATGTTGAGCTCGTTGTCTTCCACGATCAGGACGGTCTTGGCCATCCCGCCCTCCTGATTGGTCCGCAGGACCGATACATGTGACGCCTCAGACGCCGCTTTCCGGCGTTTCGAAAACTGGATTCAAACTAGCCTCAGATTCGCTTGAGTTTCGTTAAACCCGAGGGTCGACTTTCTGCGATGTGGTTTCCAGTTGCTTGTCTGGGGTCGGAAGACTCAGGGGCGAGACTCGGGCATGATGCAAAGTAGACACCGAAAGTTAACGGAAAGGCAAACCTTCCCCGTGAAAAAGCCTGTTCACAACCCCCGCGAAGTCGCTGAAATCGTTGCGATTCAGGCTCTGTCCTTCGTCGCGAGCGAGCCCGAGCGGCTGGGCCTGTTCCTGGCCGAGACAGGGGTCGGTCCCGAGACCCTGCGCAATGCCGCCGCGGACCCCAATTTCCTGCTCAGCGTGCTCGATTTCGTGATGCGCGATGACGCCACAGTGAAGGCCTTCGCCGGCTCGGTCGAGCTGCACCCGACCAACGTTGCCGCAGCGCGGCAGGTCCTCGGCGACTCGCTCGGCGATCCCTCCTGGGAGCGCGACGTGCCGTGACCGTCCCCGACCCGGCCGGGCCCCGCTGCTTCTGCCGGGATTGTCTGGCCGATCTGGACATAGCGGTGCGGCGCTGCTCGGCCTGCGGTTCCCCCCGTCTCGTCCGCCACCGCGCGCTGTCCACGCTGACCATCGCCCATATCGACTGCGACGCCTTTTACGCGACGGTCGAGAAGCGGGACAACCCCGACATCGCCGACAAGCCCGTCATCATCGGCGGGGGCAAGCGCGGCGTGGTATCGGCCGCCTGCTACATCGCGCGCACCTATGGCGTGCGCTCGGCGATGCCCATGTTCAAGGCGCTCGAGGCCTGCCCGCATGCGACCGTGATCCCGCCCGACATGGCGAAATATGTCCGGGTCGGCCGCGAGGTGCGCCAGGCCATGCAGGCGCTGACGCCGCTGGTCGAGCCGCTGTCGATCGACGAGGCCTTCCTCGATCTCTCCGGCACCGAGCGTGTGCACGGCATGGCCCCGGCCAAGGTGCTGGCGCGCTTTGCCCGCGAGGTCGAGCGCGACATCGGCATCTCCGTCTCGGTCGGCCTGTCCTGCAACAAGTTCGTGGCCAAGATCGCCTCCGACCTCGACAAGCCCAGGGGCTTTGCCGCGCTCGACCAGGAGGAAGCGCGCATGATGCTGGCGGACAAGCCGGTCGGGTTCATCTTCGGCGTCGGCCCCGCCACGCAGGAGCGCCTCGTGCAGCGCGGCTTCCGCGTCATCGCCGACCTGCAGAAGGCCGACGAGATCGAGCTGATGCGGCAGTTTCCGAGCGACGGCCGCAGGCTGTGGCGGCTCGCGCGCGGCATCGACGACCGCCGCGTCGAGCCTGACCGCGGCGCCAAGACCATCTCCAGCGAAACCACGTTCGAGACCGACATCCGCGATTTCGCCGAGCTGGAGAGGATCCTGTGGCGGCTGTGCGAGAAGACTTCCTCGCGGCTGAAGAGCAGCGAGCTCGCGGGCTCGACCGTCACGCTGAAATTGAAGACCGCCGACTTTCGTCAGCGCACGCGCTCGCAGTCGATCGCCGCCCCGACGCAGCTGGCCGCGAAGATCTTCTCGATCTGCCGCGAGATGCTGGCGAAGGAGATCGACGGCACCGCTTTCCGCCTTATGGGCGCCGGCGTCAGCGCGCTGCGCGAGGGCTCGCCTGCCGACGACACCGACATGCTCGACCGCCGCGCCGCCCACGCCGAGCGCGCGGTGGACAGCCTGCGCAAGAAGTTCGGCAGCGCCGCGGTGATCCGTGGCATCGCATATGACGGGCCGGAGAAGGCGCAGGAGTGATGGCGGGTGAACGCGATCTCCAGGTGCTGCTGCGAGGTATGAAGCCGGAGCTGCGGCCGGGCATCTTCGTGTTCTGTACGATCCCTGCAAATGAGCGCATTCCGGCGGCGATCAGCCCCCTGCTGACGTTTCGCGAGCAGGAAGGCACAACGCTGGTGATCCCTCGTGAAGAGGCTGAAGCCGCGGGACTGCGCTATGCGTTCGCTTCGCGGCTGATCACCCTGACGGTTCACTCCGCGCTCGACGCTGTCGGCTTCCTGGCGGCGATCACGGCGCGCCTCGCCGAAGCCGGCATCAGCGTGAATGCCGTTTCGGCGTTCCATCATGACCATCTCTTCGTGCCCGTTAACAGGGTGGACGAAGCGATGGCGGTCCTACAACAGCTGTCAGCAGAGTAGGATCTGCTACCCATCCTACAGTCAGATCAATCCGCGACCGCAATCGCCTCGATCTCGATCAGCCATTCCGGCGCGGCGAGCGCGGAGACGCCGACAAGCGTGGACGCCGGCGGCTCCATGCCTTCGAAGAAGGCCGAGCGGGCCTTGCCGATGATCGGCCGCAGCTCCGGCTTGTAGTTCACCACGAAGGTCGTGATCTTGACGATGTTGGAATAGCTCGCGCCGGCCGCCTTCAACGCGTGGCCGAGGTTCTGCATCACCTGCGTGGTCTGAGCGGCGATATCCCCCTCGCCGACAATCCGTCCCTCCTCGTCCACCGAGACCTGGCCCGAGATGTAGATGGTGCGCGCGCCTGAGGCGGTGACGACGTGGGAATAAGCGGGATTGTGGTGCAGGCCGCTGGGGCGGAGATGGTCGAGCTTGGGCATGGTGCTTGCCTCCCTGAGGTTTTTGGTTGGGAGAGAGCGTAGCTGGGGAGTGTGACGAGAGCTAGTCTGCCGCTACCAAGATCAACGCGGCGAAGAGAGATCTCGTAGGGTGGGCAAAGGCGCACTTGCGCCGTGCCCACCATCTCTCAATGACTATCGAGAGAATGCGTGGGCACGCTACGCTTTGCCCACCCTACGGCACTACGGCACTGGTCGCGCAGGAAGGGCTCTGCCCTCAATTGCAGGGCTTGCTGTCCTTGACGTCAAACTTGCCCATCGCGCCGGAAATGACGAAGTCGTTGTAGTCGAGCACGAGCTGGCGCGAGACGCCGTTCTCGTAGAGCTCGAACGCCATCGCATAGACCGGCGTCTGCTCGCCCTCCTTCTGCTGGGCGTCGCGGTCGAAATAGCTGACGGTGACCGGCCAGCGCTTCAGCGACTTCATGTGCTCGTCCGACGTCGAGGGATCGGCGGAGGTGGCGCGGTCGGCGGGAACCGGCTGGCCGATCACGGTCAGCGTGTTGTAGACCTTCTGACCGTCGTCGGAGCCGTCATAGACCGAGAGCTCGAGCAGCGATTTGCCGTCCCTGGCGGCGGCGATGATGCGCTGGATCTGCTCGGTGGGAAACACGATGCTGCCGTCGAGGGTAAAACTCTTCGGCGCCGGCAGCTTCAGCTTGACGTTGATGTGGTCGCCGTCGCGCTCGGCCATGCCGTCGACCCGGCCGGCATCGGCCTCGTTCATGCGCGTCTCGATCTTGAAGCGGTAGCTCTTGCCGGCGGCGTCCTCCCAGGAATTGGAACGGAGGTCGCTGAGCGTAACCTTGCCCTCGCCGCTGTCGAGCTCGGAGACCTGGCGGAATTCGGAGGTGTAGCCCTCGCACGCGCTGCCGGTGAAGTTGTAGAGGATGCGGCCGCGCGCGCTGTTGACCGAGTTGGAGCGCGATTTCACCAGGCTGAGATCATAGAGCGCCTGGTGCGGCAGGAACGGACCGTTGGCGGCTAGCGCGCCCTCGCCAAGGCCGAAACTGGCCGCCGCGAGCGCCATCACACCGAGCGAAGTCCGGAAAAGGTGCACCATGTCTATTCCTTGGGGGCGCGTCCCTGCGAAGCGCAGATTCGACATTTTAATGACCGTTCCATTGCGTCGCAACTGAGGCCGTTTCACGTAAAGTTGCCTCCTTGGCGCTGAACCTGCTGTCCGATCTCAACAAATACAGGCCCCTTGCGGTTGCTTGCATGTGGCGGCCCGATGGGCGAAACAGGGCGCGCCCGGCTACCTTTGCGGACGCGCCGGGGCGAATGATTTTTTGGACAAAGAGGTCGGACATGGCGGGCACGGTCGAGCAGAAGCTGGCGGAACAGGGCATCAAGCTGCACGAGGCCCCTACGCCCGTCGCCAATTACGTCCCGTTCGTGCGCACCGGCAATCTGCTGTTCGTCTCTGGCCAGGTCTGTTTCGATCCCGCCGGCAAGCTGATCGCCAAGGGCAAGCTGGGTGCGGGCGTCTCCATCGAGGACGGCGCCGCGGCCGCCCGCGGCTGCGCGGTGAACCTGCTGGCCCAGGTCAAGGCGGCGCTCGGCGATCTCGACAAGGTGGTGCGCGTGGTGCGGCTCGGCGGCTTCATCAACTCGGCGCCGGACTTCCTGGACGGGCCGAAGGTGCTCAACGGCGCCTCCGACCTGATGGTCGCCGCCTTCGGCGACAAGGGCCGCCATGCCCGCACCACCGTCGGCGTCGCCTCGCTGCCCGCCGATGCCGCGGTCGAGGTCGACGGCGTGTTCGAGGTCGCCTGACGCGACATGCGCGCGCCCGATTGGCTGACAGCCCGGCCGGTCGCCCATCGCGGCCTGCATGACATCTCCCGTGGCATCGTCGAAAACATGCCCGGCGCGGTGCAGGCCGCGATCGCGGGCGATTTCGCGATCGAGGTCGACATCCAGCTCTCCGCCGACGGCGAGGCCATGGTACATCACGACCATGCCCTCGGCCGTCTCACCGAGGCCACCGGCGAGGTGATCTCGAAGACCGCGGCCGAGCTGAAGGCCGTCAGGTTCAAGGACACGCCCGAGCGGATGATGTCGTTGTCCGACCTCTGCACCCTGGTCGCCGGCCGCGTGCCGCTGGTGATCGAGGTGAAGAGCCATTTTGGCGGCGACCGCAAGCTGGTGAAGCGGATGGCCGAGGTGCTGGCGTCCTATGACGGACCGGCCGTCGGCATGTCCTTCGACCCGGACCAGGTGTTGGCGCTGCGCGAGCTGTTGCCCTCCCGCCCGCGCGGCATCGTCGCGCAGCGGACCTATGAGGACGATTATTGGGCCAGGCTGACGCGGGAGCAGCGCGACAGCATGCTGTACCTGCGCCACGGCTTTCGGACCCAACCCCACTTCGTGGCGTTTCGGATCGACGACCTCCCGGCCCCCGCCCCCTGGATCGCCCGCAACATCTTCGGCTGCGCCCTGCTCGGCTGGACCGTCCGCACGGCGGAGCAGCGGACCCGGGTCGGGCAATGCGCGGACCAGATGATCTTTGAGGGATTCGTGCCGTAGGGCCTCGCTCGTGTCCCGGACAAGCGGCAGCGCGTCAGCGTTGCCGCGCAGAGCCGGGACCCAGGAGCGGCTCGCTGCGCGGCGAGATGGGCCCCGGATCTGCAGCGCACCGCTAAAGGAGCGCTGCGCTGCGTCCGGGGCACGCTCCCATCCCCGCCCTCTTGAAGTCGCTGCTGCAATGCACGATCTTGGGGGTCGATGGCATCATCCGAAATCACGCTCGAGGCCGTACCTTCGATTGACAACGTGTCACCGGAGGATTGGAACGCCTGCGCCAATCCCGGCGGAGGGTGCCATCAGGCCAGCAACGGAACCTCATCTTCCCTTTCAGGCGATTCCCTCGGCCTCTCAAGACCGGCCTATAACCCGTTCGTCTCCCACGCCTTTCTTTCCGCAATTGAGAAATCGGGTTCGGCGACCATCCGCACCGGCTGGGGCCCGCGGCATCTCGTGGCCAAGGTGGACGGCCGCGTCGCCGGAATCGTGCCCTGCTATCTGAAATCGCATTCCCAGGGCGAGTACGTGTTCGACCGCGGCTGGGCCGACGCCTATGAGCGCGCCGGCGGGCGCTATTATCCGAAGCTCCAGGTCTCGGTTCCCTTCACCCCGGCGACGGGCCCGCGGCTCCTGGTCCGCGATGGCGTCGACCGCGAGCGGATCATGGACGCATTGGCGAGCGGCCTCGTGGCGCTGTGCGGTGTCAGCAAGGCCTCCTCGGTCCACGTCACCTTCGCGCGCGAGGACGAATGGAAGCTGCTCGCCGAGCACGGCTTCCTGCAGCGCACCGACCAGCAGTTCCATTGGCACAATGAGGGCTTTGCCAGCTTCGACGATTTCCTGGCGACGCTGAATTCGCGCCACCGCAAATCGATCAAGCGCGAGCGGCGCGATGCGCTGGCCGCCGGCGTCACCATCCACTGGCTCACCGGCAAGGATATCACCGAGGAGGCCTGGGACGCCTTCTTCGAATTCTACATGGAGACGGGCTCACGCAAATGGGGCCGGCCTTATCTGACGCGGGAATTCTTCTCGTTGATCGGTGAGACCATGAGCCAGGACGTGCTGCTGGTGATGGCCCGCCGCAACGACCGCTGGATCGCCGGCGCGATCAACTTCATCGGCTCGGACACGCTGTTCGGCCGCAACTGGGGCGCAGTCGAGCATCATCCGTTCCTGCATTTCGAGGTCTGCTATTATCAGGCGATCGACTTCGCCATCAAACGCGGCCTCAGGCATGTCGAGGCCGGCGCACAAGGCGAGCACAAGATCGCCCGCGGCTACCTGCCGCGCACCACCCATTCCGCCCACTTCATCGCCGATCCGGGCCTGCGCCGCGCCATCGACGATTACCTCAAGCGCGAGCGCGCCTATGTCGCGGAAGCCGGACGCGAGCTCGCCGAGCTCGGCCCGTTCCGCAAAGGCGCCGACGAGGCGCCTTGACGGTTTGCCGCCGCTGGTGACAGTAAGCGCAATTCCAGGCGCAAAGTTCTCGGGAGCCGCCAATATGACCACCTACGACACCAACAACATTTTTGCGAAAATCCTGCGCGGCGAGCTGCCTTGCTACAAGGTCTACGAGGACGAGCACGTGTTCGCCTTCCTCGACATCATGCCGCGCGTCCCCGGTCACACGCTGGTGATCCCGAAGGCCCCTGCCCGCAACATCCTCGACATCGAGCCCGACGATTATGCCCATGTCGCCCGCGGCGCGCACAAGATCGCGGCCGCCGCCATGAAGGCCTTCAAGGCCGACGGCATCACCGTGCAGCAGTTCAACGAGCCCGCCGGCGGACAGGTGGTGTTTCACCTGCACATGCACGTCATGCCGCGCCACGACGGCGTCGCCATGCTGCCGCCCGCCAGCCGCAAGGAAGACGACAAGGTGCTGCAGGAGAATGCGGCGAAGCTGATCGCGGCGTTGAAGGCCGGGTAGCCCCACAGACTCCGTCATTGCGAGGAGCCCTTGCGACGAAGCAATCCAGAATCCCTCCGCGGAGGCAGTCTGGATTGCTTCGTCGCTTCGCTCCTCGCAATGACGCCGGAGAGAGCGTGACTACTCCATCTCGAAATCGCCCTTCTGCGGCGGCGCCAGCGGGGTGAACTCGCACCGATCCGGCTTGATGTCGATCAGCGGCGTGTTGTCGAGGCAGTCGAGACCGCGCACCAAAATGGCGTTGCCCTCGATGCCGACCAGCTTCACGATCGAGGTGCCGATCGGGTTCGGCCGCACCGGCGAGCGCAGCGAGAAGGTGCCGCGGGTCTTGTCGTTGTTCTTCGGGCTCTGCAGGATGATGTCGCGGCGGGACTGGTCGAGCCAGTAGAGCACCTCGAGATTGCTGTAGAAGTCGACGCCCTTGATGGCCGGCACGAACGGCTCGAAGATCTCGAGACGGCAGATCGGGCCATCCTGGCGGCCCTGCCGCGGCGTCTCCATCCGCGAGGTCCAGGGCGTGCGGATGCGGCCGATGAAGATCAGGCCGGCATCCTGCGCGGGCGGCAGCTCGATGGCGACCTCGCCCTCGCGGAGCTCGTTCTTGCGAACCATATTTCTAATTCCTTGCTGTCGAGCCGTGTTTTAGCCTAACCACCACTTGCCGGCCAGCATGAAGACTTCGCCGGTCACGACGCCCGCAAAGATCGAGCGGCGCGTCAGCAGGAACACGACGAGACCGGCGGCCACCGCGCCGTAGCGCAGGATATCAGGCACGCCGGCGAGCGCGCCCGGCGGCTCGACCACGATCTGGGCGATCACGCCGGCAAGGATCGCGGTGGCGACCGCCCGCACCCAGACCAGCAGCTCGGAGCCTTCGTCAATGCCGCCGCCGAACCACAGGCCCAGCATGCGCCAGATCTGGTTGGGAATGACGCCGGCGACGAACAGCACCGCCAGCGCATGCCAGTCGCCGATCAGCTGCGCCGAGCTCATGCGCGCACCTCCCGCCACCAATGCACGCCATAGGCGATCGTGCCGGCCACCACCCCGCTGAGCAGGATATCGACGCCGGAGCTCAGCTTCGCGGCCAGCGGATACAGCAAGACGCCGAGCACGAGCGCGACCACATCGGCAATTTCGCGGCTGTTGCGCGCGGTCGAGAACAGGAACGACAGCGGCGTCAGCAGCAGGATCGCCGCGCCGAGCGTCTGCGTCAGGTTGGCGGCGAGGAAATAGCCGACCGTGTTGGCAACGAGACAGACCGAGACGAGGCCGCAGCCGAGCCCGTGAACGAAGGCGATGCGCCGCTCACGCGGCACCTGCGGCAGGAAGCGGTGGCACTCGACCCACAGCGTGACCGCGGTGAGATGCGCGGCAAAGACCAGCTCGCGCCGTCTGGTCGTCGGCGTGCGCATCAGCGGCAGCACCGAGACCACCATCGGAAACAGCCTGATGGCGCTGACGGTGACGGCGATCGCCGACTGGATGATGGTAGCGCCGGAGCCGAGCGTGGTGATCAGGATGATCTGCGCCGGCCCCGCCCAGACGAACAGCGTCGAGGCGAGCGCCCAGAGCAGGCTGAAATGGGAGTCGTGCGCAAGCGCGCCGATGCCGAGATAGGTCACGAACAGCACGATGGTGAGGATCGTCTGCGTGATCGAGCGCAGGCCCCAGCCGAAGGCGAGCCAGGAGCTATTCCATTGCGGGGAATCGAGCGGGGGAAGCGCCACGGAAGGATTGGCCGGGTTGCGGAATCGGGCCTGCATAACGGGCAATGGGAGCATCCGCGTCAAGGAAGCCCGCGGCGGGGCTGGCATGCGCGACCCACCCACCGCCGTCATTCCGGGGCGCGCCACTTGGCGCGAGCCCGGAATGTCAAGCGGAGTTACCCGCTCACACCCCTGTTCCTCAGCACGAAGCACGCCCCGCCCGCCTTCCTGATCCGGTTGCACAGATCATCCGCCTCGCTGCGCGTCTCAGTGCCGATGCGCACCTGGTAGAACGCGCGCGTGCCGCGGCTGCGCATCACCGAGGACAGCAGGCTCGGGTCGCGGTCGCCGATCACCGCGCTGAGCCGCGTGACGGCACGCGAGTACATCGCCAGCGCCCTGTTGCGGTCGAAGCCGGCGGCGAGCTGGACGCCCCAGGCCTTGGCGGCCGCAAGCTCCACGTGCTGCTCGAGCTCGGCAACGAAGGCATTCGGTGCGCGCTTCAATAGCGCCATCAGATCGCGGCAGCTCGTCGGCGGTGAGCTCGGTGGTCCCTTGCCGGTCGCTCCTGCCTTGGCCCAGGCATCGACGCTGGTGCCGGTAATGGCGTAGACGTAGTTGCGGGTCTGCTCCGGCATTCCGCCGGTGCCGGCGAGCCATTCCCGCACGCGCCGCGGGCCGGCATTGTAGGCCGCGGCGGCAAGGCCGAGATTGCCGAACTGGCTGCGCAGCTCGCTCAGAAATTCCGCCGACTTCGGCAGCGCCTGCACCGGATTGAACGGATCGAGCAACCCGCGCTCGCTCGCGGTGCCCGGCATGAACTGCGCGATGCCCCGAGCGTGCTCGCCGCTGCGCGTCATGGGGCCGACCGCATCGGCCTGGAAGCGGCTTTCCTGCCAGATCACCCGGGCGAAGAATTCCAGTGGGAGATCGGCATCGCGCGCCGCCGCCTCCATGATCAGGCAGATCGACTCCCGCGTGTCGCTCTCGCGGGCGTCTTTCCGCGTCTCCGGCGGCTTCGCGGGTTCCTCGGCCTTCGGAGGCACGTCCGGGGCCGGCGTCTCCTCTGCCAGCGCCGGCGACAGCACGAGGGCTTGGCACAAGACAGCGATAACCCGAGCTATTCGCATGGCATCGACGTGACAGGACAAATCGGACCTTGACTTGGAACCCCAGCCAACTAGCAACACACGGCAATATCAACGCAGGTCCGGCCGGATGGTGACAATCTTTTTTGATCTCGACGGCACCCTCACGGACCCCAAGCCTGGGATCACGCGCTCGATCCAGTACGCGCTGGCGCGGCTCGATGTCGCGGTGCCGAGCGAAGACGAGCTGACCTGGTGCATCGGACCGCCGCTGCATGCCAGCCTGAAGAAGCTCACCGGAACCGACGAGCTCGCCGACCGCGCCCTGCTGCTCTATCGCGAGCGCTTCAGCGATATCGGCCTTTTCGAAAACGAGGCCTATGCCGGCATCGTGGACACGCTGACGACGCTCGCCGCGACCAACCGGCGCATGTTCGTCGCGACCAGCAAGCCCGCGGTCTACGCCAGGCGCATCGTCGATCATTTCGGCCTGAAATCCTACTTCGAGCACGTGTTCGGCTCCGAGCTCGACGGCACGCGCGTCGACAAGCGCGACCTGCTGCGCTACGCGCTGGACGAGACGAAGGTCGATGCCGCCAGCGCGATCATGATCGGCGACCGCAGCCATGACGTGGTTGGCGCCCGCACCAACGGCATGACCGCGATCGGCGTGCTCTACGGCTATGGCAGCGAGGCCGAGCTGAAGGACGCCGGCGCGCATCACATCTGCGCCGCGCATCCAGAGCTGCTCGGCCATTGCGTCGCTTAGGCGCTGGCCGCTTCCACGGAAGCCAGCATGCCGGTTCTGTCGTGGCAGTTCAGATATTCGAAGAACTGCTCGTCCGCCGCGGCCACCGTGACCTCGTGATACAGTCGCAGCCTGGCTGACGGTCCAAGTGTCGACAGATACTTCATCGCCGCGCCAAAGATCCTGACATGGGTCGGATGCGACTCCGCCCAGCGCTCCAGGGCCGCCAGACTCTTCCACCAGCTCTGGCCATAAGACTTCTCGCTCATGCTGCCGTCGGCCGAGATCAAGCGCATGTAGCGGTTGGCATAGCAGCCGATCGCGAGACCGTCGTCGCGCAGGAAATCCATGCCCTCGCGCAGCACCGGCTCGACGTCATCGAGATAAAGCTTTCGTTCGGACGCTTCGGTATCGCTCCAGTCCTGCCCGGAACGGATCAGGCAGAGGTTGTCGTGCGCCACGACCCGCAGCCGAGCGCCGTCGCGGACCAGCTTCGGCGTGCCGCCGGGCGCCATCGCGTCGGTTTGCGACAGCGGGATGCGGTCGCGCATGCCACCCCAATAGGCGTGCTCCTGCACCTCGCCGCTCATGCCCTCGGCAATCACCGCGACGCCCTCAGTCCGATCGGGCGACGAGAACAGCGTCTCGTGCCGCGCCACGGTCGGACGCAGCACCTCAATGAACGTGCCGATGCCCTCGCGCTGCCGCCCGGTCCAGGCTTCGCGCGCCGGTTCGAACCAGGCGTCGAAGCGCACGATGTCGTCCCAATAGCCGACGAAGACGATGGTCTCGTATCCGGCCTGATCGACATAGCGCGCGCGGTCCCAATGCGAAGGCCCGTCTGCGGCAGCGAACTTCGCCGCGATCTCCGCAAGCGCCTCCGCCGCGGCCGCCGACGCAGAACCGTGATGCTGCACGCCGAAATAGGCCATCGCGACCCGGCTCACGCCCGGCTTGTAGCGCGCCACGAAAGACGGATAAGGCGGCTGGTAATCGTCCGGCACGCGCTTGTGGCGCGTGCGCGTGGTTTCGAGATGCAGAGGAATTGCGGATTCCATGGCCGTACCCTCCCCTCGATCACTTTGATCAGCTTGCCGCCGCGGCGATGTCCGTGGGCTCGACGGTATCGGCCGGCAACGCGAACTGCTCGACGCGCTTGTAGGGCTTCTTGTTCAGTAGCAGCCGCGTCACGTCCGGGCGCGAATAGTGCCCGGCCGGGTCTGCCGCGTTCTTGGCGACGCCGATGGCGCCGAGGTCGATCTCGGCGATCAGGAGCCCCTCCTGATCCGGCGCCAGCTTGTCGCCGATCTGGCTGCCGTCGGGGCCGTAGATCGCGGCAAAGCCGCCGCCCGCATGCAGCAGAGCGTGCTTGTCCGGCCGGTCGCAGAGCTCGTCGATCATGGCCTGCGACACCGTCGCGCAAGGCGCCAGCACGAAGCAGGAGCCCTCCACGGCATAGACGCGCGAGGCGGCGTTGTTGACCTCGGCCCCTAACGCCGGCGCGAAGGGATCGTAGAGCGAGAAGCTCGGCCAGGCCGCGACATGCACCTGCTCGTTCTGGGCATACATCGCGTATTTCGACAGCGGCTGCAGATGCTCCCAGCAGCACAGCGCGCCGAGCCGGCCGATGTCGGGCCGTGCGTGCACGGCAAGGTCGCTGCCGTCGCCCTCGCCATAGACGGTGCGCTCGGCATGGGTCGGCCGCAGCTTGCGGCGCTTGGCGATGGTCTCGCCGTCGGGTCCGATCAGCCATTGCGCCAGATAGAGGCTGCCGCCATCGCGCTCGGACAGGCCGATCACGGCGGTGAGCTTGGCCTTGCGCACGGCATCGCGTAGCCGTTCGGCCTGCGGGCTGTCATAGGCCAGCGAATTGTCGAAATAGCGCTGCACGAAGCCGCGGCCGATCGCCCAGGCCGGCGAGTCCATCCAGATGTGCCAGGGGTAGCCGGGGATGAAAGCCTCCGGGAAGGCGATCAGCCTGGCCCCCTTCTCGGCGGCCTCCCTGATCAGCGCGACCGACTTGTCGACCGAGGCGTCGAGGTCGAGCCAGGCCGGCGCCGCCTGCACCACCGCCACCTTGTATTTCGGATGTTCGATGCCCATTGCCGCCTCCTGGCCGGTTGATCGGAAGCCATCTCCGATGCAGTCTATTGGACCAAAGCGGGCGATCGAGCGCTCGACCGCGGCGGAACAAAAACTCGACCGGACGGAATTCCTGCCGGGTACGGGATTTGCCTCCGGTCAGGCTGGGTCCTTCCATTGGCGGTTTTGCTGGACGGGACAAGGGAGGCTTTCCAGATGCCAATCCAGTTCACGACGGACGGCAGCCCGGCCCATCGGCGGCTCGCGCTCTGGCAGGATATCGTCTGTGACGTCTTTGTCGGGCTCGACTGCAGGTCCGATCTCGGCAGTGCCTTTCGCGGCTCGGTCACGCAAGCTGCGCTCGGCAAGGCCGTATGCTCCGAGGTTTGTTCCGACCGCCAGCACGTGTTCCGTACACCCTCGCGCATTGCTCGCTCGGATCAGGATTTCGTCCTGGTCGCGCTCGGCCATCGCGGCGACGGCGGCGTGGTGCAGGACGGCCGCGAGACCGTGATCCATCCCGGCGAGTTCGCGCTCTACGACACCACGCGCCCCTATGAGCTGAAGTTCAACGATCCTTTCACGCAGTCCATCTTCAAGGTGCCGCGGGAGATGTTGCAGCGTCGGTTAGGTGCCACCGAGACGCTGACCGCGATGTCGTTCGGCGGCGACGCGCCGCTCGAGCGGCTCGCCTATGATTTCATCTTCCGGCTTTGCCAGAGCGCCGACCGGCTCGCGTCCGACGGCGCCGCCGCATTGTCGGAGCAGGCCGTCGATCTGCTCGCGATGGCGCTGAGCGAACGGCTCCGGAAGACGTCGCTACCGTCCTCGACCCACCGCTCTGCATTGCTCTACCGGCTCAAGGCGCACGTCCGCGCCCATCTCGCCGACCCCGATCTCTCGCTCGCGGACACCGCAGCCGCGCTCGGCATCTCGCCGCGCTACGTCAATGATCTGCTCGCCGACGAGGAGACCTCGTTCCAGCGTTTCGTCCTTGCCGAACGCCTCGCCCAATGCCGGCGCGACCTTGCCTCGCCCCTTCTCGGTCACCGCCATATCAGCGAGATTGCCTTTGCCTGGGGCTTCAACGACCTCTCGCATTTCGGCCGCGCCTTCCGCGGGCATTTCGGCATGTCGCCGCGCGACTTCCGGCACAGCCAGTTGCGGCACTGATCCAAGCAAGTCCGGTATGTGAGGGCGTGATAGGACAAGGCGCCTGCTTGCGCTAACGTCGGGACCAGGGCCGCACACGTCAATCAGCAATCAGCCGAGGAGCATATCGATGGAATACCGACGCTTGGGCCGGTCAGGCCTCATGGTGCCCGCTCTCAGCCTTGGCACCGGCACCTTCGGCGGCGTCGGCCGCCTCGCGGCGTGGGGGAGCACGGACGCGACCGAGGCGCGGCGCCTCCTGGACATCTGCCTCGAAGCCGGCGTGTCGATGTTCGACACCGCGAACGTCTATTCGCTCGGCGAATCCGAGCGCGTGCTCGGCGAAGCCATCAAGGGCCGCCGCGACAAGGTGCTGATCTCGACCAAGGCCACCTTCCGCCTCGGCGACGGTCCCAACGACATCGGCTCGTCGCGGCAGCACCTGCTCGCCGCCATCGACGGTTCGCTGCGCCGGCTCGGCACCGACTACATCGATCTGTTTCAGCTCCACGGCTTCGACGCCTTCACGCCGCCCGAGGAGGTGCTCTCGACGCTCGATGTGCTGGTGCGTGCCGGCAAGATCCGCTACGTCGGCGTTTCGAATTTCTCGGGCTGGCACCTGATGAAGTCGCTCGCACTTGCCGATAAGCACGGCTTTCCGCGCTACGTCGCCAACCAGACCTATTATTCACTGATCGGGCGCGACTACGAATGGGAGCTGATGCCGCTCGGCCTCGACCAGGGCCTGGGCGCGGTGGTCTGGTCGCCGCTCGGATGGGGACGCCTCACCGGCAAGATCCGCCGGGGTCAGCCGAAGCCCGAGGTGAGTCGCCTGCCCAAGACCGCCGAGTTCGGCCCGCCCGTGCCCGACGAGCACGTCTACCGCGTCGTCGAGGCGATCGACGAGGTCGCGAAGGAAACGGGAAAGAGCGTGTCGCAGATCGCGCTGAACTGGCTGCTGCAGCGGCCCACGGTATCGACGCTGATCATCGGCGCGCGCAACGAGGCGCAGCTCCGCGAAAATCTCGGCGCGGTCGGCTGGTCGCTGACCAAGGACCAGGTCGCAAAGCTCGATGCGGCGAGCAGGGTGACGCTGCCCTATCCCTATTGGCACCAGAGGACGACGTTCATCGACCGCAACCCGCCGGCGGTCTAGAACCCCTTGAGCTGCGTCAAGCGCGCTAGCCTCGGCCGTGGCATTCTGTGGCTATCGCGAGGCCCCGATGCGTCGATTTGCCATGAAGGCTCTATTCACGGCCCTCGGTCTGAGCCGCGCCGCACCGGCGTGGCTGGCCGTTGGCGTTCTGTGGAGCACAGCGAGTCAAGCCCTGGACGCCGAGCAGCGGCGCGCTGAAGCCATGCTGCTGCGGATGTGCGCGGAGTGCCATGCGGTCGGCAGGAGCGGCGCGAGCCCAAATGAGCTGGCGCCGCCTTTCCGGACGCTGGGCGAGAACAAACTTTACGATCCCGACTTCGCGCAGCGCCTCCAGGACGGCTACAGCAGCATTCACCGCGCCATGCCGACCGCCCGATTCGACCGCGACGACGCCGAGGCCGTGGTAAGCTATCTCAGGGCGATTCAGGAGCCGCGGAAGCCGAAATAGGCGCTGAACCGGCTGCCGCTCTGGCCGGAACCATCCCGGGCCGGACCAAGTTGCGACCAGCAACCGCATCTCAACCCAACACGCGTCACGATGTCGTCCACCACGATCGAGCATATCGACGGCCTGCCGCAGCCGCAGCGCAACCAGGCGGTGCTGACGATCGCGCTCGGCATCGTCATGGCGGTGGTCGACAGCGCCATCGCCAATGTCGCACTGCCGACGATCGCGGCCGACCTGGACGCGAGCCCGGCCTTCTCGATCTGGATCGTCAACGGCTACCAGCTCGCGATCACGATCTCGCTGCTGCCGCTGGCCTCGCTCGGCGAGATCGTTGGCTATCGCCGCGTCTATCTGGCCGGGCTGGTGCTGTTCACGCTGGCGTCCGCATTGTGTGCACTGGCGCACACGCTGCCGCTGCTGACGGCCGCGCGCATCCTCCAGGGCTTTGGCGCTGCCGGCATCATGAGCGTCAACGCAGCGTTGGTGCGCTTCACCTATCCGCGCCATCTGCTCGGCCGCGGCATCGGGCTCAACGCGCTCGTGGTCGCTTTCTCGGCCGCGGCCGGCCCGACGCTCGCCGCAGGCATCCTCGCGGTCGGAAGCTGGCCCTGGCTGTTCGCCATCAACGTGCCGCTCGGCGCGGTGACGCTGCTGATCGGCTTGCGCAGCCTGCCGCATACCAGGCCCGCCGGCCGTTCCTTCGACTGGCAAAGCGCGGGACTGTCCGCGATCACGTTCGGCGTCGGCATCGCAGCCATCGACAGCGTCGGTCATGGCGAGCCGGCGATCGTCTGCCTGATCCAGTTCGCCATCGCCATCGTCGCCGGCGCGCTCTTGATCTGGCGCGAGACCCACATGACCTCGCCGCTGCTGCCGGTCGATCTGCTGCGCATCCCGGTGTTCGCGCTGTCGATTGCGACCTCGATCGCCTCGTTCTGCGGTCAGATGCTCGCCTTCGTCGCGATCCCCTTCTACCTCCAGAGCCGTTTCGGCTATTCGGCGGTGCATATGGGGCTCCTGATCACGCCATGGCCAATCGCGATAGCGTTCGCGGCGCCGCTCGCGGGCCGCCTGGTCGAGCGCTATCCGGCCGGCCTGCTCGGCGGCATCGGGCTCTCGCTGTTCGCCTGCGGCCTTGCCACGCTCGCCTTGCTCCCGGCAGATCCGACGCCGTTCGACGTGATCTGGCGCATGGCACTCGCGGGCGCCGGCTTCGGCCTGTTCCAGACCCCCAACAACCGCACCATGATCGCCGCCGCCCCGCGCGAGCGCGCCGGCGGGGCCAGCGGCATGCTGGGCACGGCGCGCCTGCTCGGCCAGACCACCGGCGCAGCGCTGGTGGCGCTGCTGCTCGGCCGCTATCCGCTCGAAGGCACACGATATGCCCTGCTCGCCGGCGTCGGATTTGCGCTCTGCGGCGCGGTCCTGAGCATGCTGCGGCTGTCCCCGGCCGGCGCGCGCGGCGCCGAGCATGTCCGAGTGCAGGACGATCAGCGCCTGCGCGGCGACTGAGACCGGTTCACTGGCCCGATGTCGCACACATAAAAAAGGCCGGCTTCTCAGCCGGCCTTTCGATTCATATCGCTCGAGATCAAGCCTTGACCAGCGGACCCTTGGTCGGCCCCTTCGAGCCGCCGGGACCGCCCGGCTTGGACTTGCCCGGCGGGCGCTTGCGGGCGCCGGGCAGCTTCTCCTGCTTCGGCGTGACCGGCCCCTCGACGAATTCGAAGCCGATCTTCTCCTTGGTCTCGTCGGCCTCGTCCTTGACCAGAACGACGCGGACGTGACCGCCGCCCTTGAGCTTGCCGAACAGCACTTCGTCGGCCAGCGGCTTCTTGATGTGCTCCTGGATCACGCGGGCCATGGGCCGCGCGCCCATCTGCTCGTCGTAACCATGCTGAACCAGCCAGGCCTTGGCGGGCTCGGACAGCTCGATGGTGACATCGCGGTCGCCGAGCTGGGCTTCGAGCTGCAGCACGAACTTCTCGACCACGGTGCCGATCACCTCGACGCTGAGATGGCCGAACGAGACGATGGCATCGAGACGGTTGCGGAATTCCGGCGCGAACTGCCGGTTGATCGCCTCGTGGTCGTCGCCTTCCCGCTTCGAGCGCGTGAAGCCGAACGCCTGCTTGGCGAGATCGGACGCGCCCGCATTCGTGGTCATGATCAGGATCACGTTGCGGAAGTTGACCTGCTTGCCGTTATGGTCGGTGAGCCGGCCGTGGTCCATGATCTGGAGCAGCACGTTGTAGAGATCGGGATGCGCCTTCTCGATCTCGTCGAGCAGCACCACGCAATGCGGATGCTGGTCGACGCCGTCGGTCAAGAGGCCGCCCTGGTCGAAGCCGACATAGCCGGGAGGCGCGCCGATCAGGCGCGACACGGTGTGCCGCTCCATGTATTCGGACATGTCGAAGCGCAGCAGCTCGACGCCGAGGCTCGCCGCGAGTTGCTTGGCGACCTCGGTCTTGCCGACGCCGGTGGGACCAGAGAACAGGTAGCAGCCGATCGGCTTCTCCGGCTCGCGCAAGCCGGCGCGCGCCAGCTTGATCGAAGCGGCGAGCGACTCGATCGCCTTGTCCTGACCGAACACGGTGCGCTTCAGCGTCGTCTCGAGATGCTTGAGCACCTCGGCATCGTCCTTCGACACGCTCTTCGGCGGGATCCGCGCCATCGAGGCGATCGTGGTCTCGATCTCCTTGATGCCGATGGTCTTCTTGCGCTTGTTCTCGGCCACCAGCATCTGAGCCGCACCGGACTCGTCGATCACGTCGATCGCCTTGTCGGGCAGCTTGCGGTCGTGGATGTAGCGCGAGGAGAGCTGAACGGCGGCTTCGATCGCCTCATTGGTGTACTTCAGCCGGTGATAGTCCTCGAAGTACGGCTTGAGGCCCTTGAGGATCGCGATCGCGTCCTCGACCGTCGGCTCGTTGATGTCGATCTTCTGGAAGCGCCGCACCAGCGCGCGGTCCTTCTCGAAGTGCTGGCGATATTCCTTGTAGGTGGTCGAGCCCATGCAGCGGATCGTGCCCGAAGCGAGCGCGGGCTTGAGCAGGTTCGAGGCATCCATCGCCCCGCCCGATGTCGCACCCGCACCGATCACGGTGTGGATTTCGTCGATGAACAGGATGGCGTTGGGATGCGCCTCGAGCTCCTTCAGCACCTGCTTCAGGCGCTCTTCGAAGTCGCCGCGATAGCGCGTGCCCGCGAGCAGCGTGCCCATGTCGAGCGAGAACACCGTCGCCGCCGCCAGCACCTCCGGCACTTCGCTGTCGACGATGCGCTTGGCGAGGCCTTCGGCGATGGCGGTCTTGCCGACGCCGGCTTCGCCGACGAACAGCGGGTTGTTCTTCTGCCGGCGGCACAGCACCTGGATCGCGCGGTTGATCTCGGAATTGCGTCCGATCACCGGATCGATCTTGCCGTCGCGCGCCTTCTTGTTGAGGTTGACGCAATAGGTCTCGAGCGCCTCGCCCTTCTTCTTGGCGTCCTCGTTGCCCTTGGCCTCGGTCTCCTCATCGACGCCGCGAACCGGGCGCGCTTCGGACACGCCCGGCCGCTTGGCGATGCCGTGGCTGATGTAGTTGACGGCGTCATAGCGCGTCATGTCCTGCTCCTGCAGGAAATACGCGGCATGGCTCTCGCGCTCGGCGAAGATCGCGATCAGCACGTTGGCGCCGGTCACCTCCTCGCGACCGGAGGACTGCACGTGGATGACCGCGCGCTGAATCACGCGCTGGAAACCGGCGGTCGGCTTGGCGTCGTCGGCGCCATCGGTCACCAGATTCTCGAATTCGGTCTCGAGATAATTGACGAGGCTCGTACGGAGCTTGTCGAGATCGACGCTACAGGCGCGCATGACGGCGGCTGCATCGGAATCGTCGATCAGGGAGAGCAAGAGATGCTCGAGCGTCGCGTATTGGTGATGACGCTCATTTGCGATCGCCAGCGCACGATGCAGGGATTGTTCAAGGCTTTGGGAAAAAGTCGGCATTCGCGTCCTCTATGGCCCCCACCATCATGGTCGTGATCGCCCGGTCAGGCAACAACAACCTTTGTCACATATAGTTATACAAGATCGCGGCGAAAGACCGGTTCCGCGACTCGGGCGACTCACACTTGAGGCATTTTTCGATGCAAAACCCGTTCCTATCGGGCGGGAGCGGGGCCGGCGCGGAATTCCGTAGTTTTGCCGACTGCGACACACGTGGTGCGCACCGGCGTCACGCGACGCTCATACGGCAACCGACACGAGGGCCGGCATCAAACGCACCGTCTACTTCTTTTCCATCACGCATTGCAGAGGATGCTGGTGCTTGCGGGCGAAATCCATCACCTGCGTCACCTTGGTCTCGGCGATCTCGTAGGTGAACACACCGCACTCCCCGATGCCGTGATGGTGGACGTGAAGCATGATCTTGGTCGCGGCCTCGACATCCTTGTTGAAGAACTTCTCCAGCACGTGGACGACGAATTCCATCGGCGTGTAGTCGTCGTTCAGGATCAGCACGCGGTAGAGGTTCGGCCGCTTGGTCTTGGGCTTGACCTTGGTGATGACCGACGTGTTCGGCCCCGACGGGCTGCCCGAACGGTTCTCGTCATGGCTCATGCGAGGAGCGGAGGCAGCGGCTGGCGCGGACAGGTCGAGTCTGGAAGTCAATTGCGGCATGGCTCAGGCGTTCAAATTCCCCACGGAAGCGAATGGCGGTCACCGCGCGACCCCGCCCTTCGGAGCCTGGCGCAGGCGCGCCGCCTTGTTGGATCGCCGCTCCCGACAGATCCGGTCGGGGCCGGATCGTTCGCCAGCAATATGGGCCCGCCCCCGGCTCGCCGCAAGCGTGCAA
Organism: Bradyrhizobium sp. WBOS08; assembly: GCF_024585125.1. Taxonomy (NCBI): domain Bacteria; kingdom Pseudomonadati; phylum Pseudomonadota; class Alphaproteobacteria; order Hyphomicrobiales; family Nitrobacteraceae; genus Bradyrhizobium; species Bradyrhizobium sp. WBOS08. The sequence continues at coordinate 6,594,083 of NZ_CP028988.1, forward strand.
AGGTCCGACCGATGGCCGCGCAAGTCCCGATTCCCGGTCCGGGCGATCCGGACCAAGGTTAATCAATCCGGACCGATTTGACAAAAATTTATGCCCTTACCGCTTAGAATCTGTTGACCAGGAACCAAGCCATTTAACACGATTACGACGTTTCCCCCGGGATACCCCGGTCTTCTACGGTGGGATTTACCAGGCATTCAGTGGCGTGGCGCGAAATCGGGCAAAACCACCGATTTCGGGGCTCGTCATGTTTCGCTCGCCGCTCGTCCGCCTGATTGGTCGACACCTCGCCCGCTTCGCGGCGGCCGAGCAAGGCAATATCGCCATGATCTTCGCGATTGCCCTGGTCCCGGTGCTGAGCTTCATCGGGGCCGCAATAGACTATAGCCGCGCCGTCCAGGCCCGCACGTCAATGCAGGCAGCCCTCGACTCCGCGGCTCTGATGCTCTCCAAGGACCTGTCGAACGGCACCATCACCACGTCGCAGCTTGGCACGAAGGCGCAGGCCTATTTCAACGCTCTGTTTACGGCTACGTCCGCCCTGCCCTCGGTCAGCGTCGCGGCCAGCTATACGGCCAGCACCAGCATGGGCTCGACGATCCAGCTCACCGGAGCTGGCACCTATACGACCACCTTCATGAAGATCGCCGGCTTTCCGACGCTCGACGTCGGCACCACGTCCACCAGCGCCTGGGGCAACGTCCGCATGCGCGTGGCCCTGGTGCTCGACAATACCGGCTCGATGGCCAGCGACGGCAAGATGGGGGCGATGCAGACGGCGGCGAAGAATCTGGTCGATCAACTCAGCGCGCTCGCCAAGAATCCGGGCGACGTCTACATCTCGATCGTTCCATTCGCCAAGGACGTCAACGTCGGCGCCAGCAACTACAACAAGAGCTGGATCGATTTCACCGATTGGGATGCCGCCAACGGCAGCTGGAGCTGCACGTCGGGCAATTCCAACAATTGCAACAAATGGAAATGGACGCCGGCGAACCACGATACCTGGAACGGTTGCGTGGTCGATCGCGATCAGGACTACGACACCAAGAACACCACGCCGACGAGCGGCAATGTGGGCACGCTGTTCCCGGCCGAGCAGTACTCCTACTGCAACACGGCCAGCTGGTCCTACCTGCAACCGATCATGCCGTTGAGCTACGACTGGACCGCGCTCAAGGGCCGGATCGACGCCATGAAGCCCACGGGCAACACCAACCAGGGCATCGGCCTCGCCTGGGGATGGATGACGCTGTCGACCGGCGATCCCATGAACGCGCCGGCCAAGGACACCAACTACACTTACAAGGACGCGATCGTGCTGCTGTCCGACGGACTCAATACGCAGAACCGCTGGTATAACAACGCGGCGCAGATCGACGCGCGGCAGAAGAAGCTGTGCGACAACGCCAAGGCCCAGCCTTCCAACATCACGATCTACACGGTGCAGGTGAACACCGGCAGCGATCCGACCTCGAGCGTGCTGCAATATTGCGCCAGCGGGACCGACAAATTCTACCTGGTCACGTCTGCCAGCCAGACCGCATCGGTGTTCAAGGACATCGGCACCTCGCTGTCGAAGCTGCGCGTGGCGCGCTGACCTATTGACCGCAGCAAACAAAAAGCCCGGCTGGATCAGCCGGGCTTTCGATTCCAAGATGTCCTGAAAGCGTTACTGGGCGGCCGGGGTGAACTTCGACACGATGGTCTCGACCGGCTTGAACGCCTGCTTGGCGAGGTCGCTGTAGAGGCCGGCGATCTTCTGCGATTCCGCAACGAAGGTCTCGTAGGCGGACCGGGCGAAATCGGTCTGCGCTTCCATGGCCTTGTCCAGCGACTTCACGCCGGAAAGCTTCTCGACGAAGGACTTGGTGTCTTCGAACGACTTCTTCGTGTAGTCGCCATAGGCACTGGCGATCGCCTGGAGGCCGTGCTGCACCGAGGTCGCGGAAGCAACGCACTGCTCGAACTGCTCTTTCCCGTAGCTCTGAAAGTCTTCAACCTTGAACATTCGGAATCCTTTTCCCTGGCTTTGGTCGGAAGCCCCGGCTCCCTGACTGTGCCCATAATTAGTGCAACGCACAAATAAGTCAAGAATATTTGTGCGACGCACAAAATTTGGCGTCATTCGCGCCAATTCCCGGGGTTTCCCGCAAGGTTTCCTTAAGCTTTTGGAAACCGCGGCCCCCTACCCTGATTCCCGGACGTGGTCAGCTTCCGAAGACGGTCGAAAGCCGTTTGAGAACATCACCTTAGCCAGAATAGCGGCTCGGGTCCAACGTCCCCCGCGGCGAACACCAGCGGAGGGACAGCCTGAGCAGGTAGTGATCCCGGGTCCGTTGGGCACAATTTCGCCTCACGAGCCGGTGATCTAGTCAGAAACGGGGACGGGGTTCCATGCTTCGTAAAAACTTGTCTGCCTCGCGCTTGGCGCGGGTTGGCGTTTTTGGGCTTCTCACCATCACCAGCGCGGTCATCTTCACCATCGATGCCGCCGAGGCACGGCGCCATCGCCGGCACTACGTGCACCATCGGGTGCAGCGCGATGTATCCGAGAGCTCCAGCTCCAAATTCGCCTCCATCATCGTCGACGGCAATTCCGGTGCTGTGCTGCAGGCAACCAGCCCCGACGCAATCCGCCATCCCGCCTCGCTGACCAAGATCATGACGCTCTATCTGCTGTTCGAGCGCCTCGAGTCCGGCAAGATGAAGCTCGACACCGAGATGCCGGTGTCCAAGCACGCGGCCGACCAGGATCCCACCAAGCTGAACCTGCGTGCCGGCCAGACCATTCGTGTCGAGGACGCGATCAAGGGTCTCGTCACCCGCTCCGCCAACGACGCCGCGGTGGTGATCGCGGAAGCGATCGCCGGCGACGAGGACGACTTCGCCCAGATGATGACGCGCAAGGCGCGCGCGCTCGGCATGTCCAAGACGGTGTATCGCAACGCCAACGGCCTTCCCAACGACGAGCAGGTCACGACCGCGCGCGATCAAGCCACGCTCGGCCGTGCCATCCAGGAACGCTTCCCGCGCTACTATCGTTATTTCGCGACCTCCACGTTCAACTGGCGTGGACAGTCGATCCGCAATCACAATCACCTGCTCGGCAGCGTCGAGGGCGTTGACGGCATCAAAACCGGCTACACCCGCGCCTCCGGCTTCAACCTCGTCAGCTCGATGCGGCGCGGCAACCGCCATCTGATTGGCGTCGTGCTCGGCGGCCGCAGCGGCGGCTCGCGCGATGCCATCATGCGCAACCTGCTCGCGGAGAATCTCGAGAAGGGTGCGACGGTCCACACCGTTGCCGCGGTCACCGAGCGCAACGGCGCCGACACCGCGACCAATGTTGCCGCCGCCTCGGATATGCAGCCGGCCCGTCCCGCGCTGCCGGTCCAGGCAGCGGCCCCTGCTCCCGAGCCTGCCCCGTCTCGTCTCGCTGCCCGCCTCGCGACGCTGGCCGCCGCGACGGCCGCGGTGCCACCGGCCCCGACCAGGCCAGAAACCAGCAAGCCTGAGGTTCGGCCGACGGAATCCAGGGTCGAGCCCGCGCCGCTCACCAACGGCGTGATCTCGAGCCAGCCGCTCTCCATCATTCCCGGCTCGTCCGAGCCGATGAAGCCGGTCCGGGTCAAGACGGTTCAGGTCAAGGCCGGCCCGGTGAAGGTCGCCTCCGCCGCCCCAGCCCCGATCCAGGTCGGCCCGCCCGTCACCAATGCCATTCCGTCCCGCTCCGACGTCGCGGAAACCTCCGGCGCCGTCGTCGCCCGGGCCGACCTCATCAACAAGCCCGAGATCGCCAGCCAACAGGAAGCGCCGAAGGCCGAGATCGCCCGCACCGAGCTGCCGCGGCAGCCGGCCGGCTTCGGCACCGGCAACGGGATCCTCGGCGTGCTGCCGGCCGCAACGGCCGCCGCGCCCGCCCATGCCCCTGCCCCGGCCGCTCCGAAGCTCGCCTCGGCCGAACCGATGCCGGTCCAGATGAGCGCCACCACCAAGCCTGCCGTCACCCACAGCGGCTGGATCGTCCAGGTCGGCGCGCTCGAGAGCGAGAACGAAGCCCAGCAGCGTATCGACGCCGCGCGCAGCTCGGCTCGCGGCCTGCTCAGCAAGGCCGATCCGTTCACCGAGCCCGTCGTCGCCAAGGACAATCGCAAGCTCTATCGCGCCCGCTTCGCCGGGCTCGAGCGCGACCAGGCCGAGGCGGTCTGCCGCACCCTGAAGCGCGCCGAGATTTCCTGCATCACCGTCCGCAACTGATCTCGCTTCCCGTTCCAGACGAAATGCCCGCGCCTTGCGCGGGCATTTTCGTTTTGGGGACGCGTCCGTGATGCGGAGACGGTGGCGCGATCGCGACGAGGCCGTTCCGCGACAACCTCTCGTCAAGAATTTACGGTTAAAACTTTGCTCAAGGGATCGACCACGCCGGAATGGCGGGCATCGGGGCGACGGCAAACGGAGCAAGCGGAGCTCACACGGTACGGGCGTTTGTGGCGTGGTGCCGGAGTTAGCCGTTATGCGTACGAAGCAGAGTATCCTTGGCCTCGTTTACCCGGGCAGCGAGATAGTTCGAGCCCCCCTGGTCGGGATGGAGTTTCTTCATCAGGGACTTGTGCGCCCGGGTGATGTCGTCACGCCCCGCGCCCGGCTGCAGGCCAAGGATCTGATAGGCCTCCTCCGCCGTCATTTTGCCGCTCGCCGTCGTGCGGCGCTGCCCCCCTGCCGCATCGCCCTGCGCGTTCTGACGCCAAGCGGGAAACCGGCGGTCCAGATAGCTTTCAAGTAAGGCCACACTCTCGGCGTCGAAGGTCGGGACCATCGCCAGCAGGCTCGCAAGATCGAACTCGCCGAGATCGCGCCCGGCGTGCGGCCCGGCCACGATCTGTCCGCCGAGCTGGCCGGAATCGTGATCGAGCCGCATATCCAGAAATTGCGAGCGCACGCGCGAGGTCTGCCCTGATGAGGGCGCGGCACCGCCGCCGCCGAACAGCCCGCCGATATTGCCGAAGCCGGTGTTTGCCAGCGGGGTCCAGCCCAATAGCCCGGCGCCGAAAATCCCCAGCGGAATCGCCACCGCCAGCTCGCCGCGCAGGCCCGTGAAAGCCGCGACCGCCAGCGCCAGCACGCCGCCGCCAAATCTGACGGCGCGCGCCAGCACCGCCGGGTTGGCGGCGCGGAACATCTGGAGCAGCAGGTAGAGCGTGATAACAGCGACAGCGCCGGCGAGCAGAGTCATGGCGGGAATATAGTCGCCCTCGCGGCAAAATGCATGGCGCACGCCGCCACGAGCCGGGACAGCTGAACGCCTATTTCATCTGACTGATCAGCCTGGCCGCGCCGCTTGCGGACGCCGCCAATCGCAACAAGGCCTCGCGGCCGCCGGCGGCATAGGCCGCGGCTGCCCGCAGCAGCTCGCGCAACTGCGCCGCCGCGCCCGGATCGAACCGGCACCAGGCACCGCCGGTCAGGCGCGCGATCTCGCGAAAGGCCTGTTCGGCGACCGCGTCATGACCTTCCTGAAACACGAACACGGGCACCTTGAGCATGCCAAGCTCGCCGGCCTTGGCGCAGAGCTCGTCGACGTTCTCCTCCATGGCATCGCCGACGAAGACGACGGCCCGCACGCCCGACGCGATCGCTTCGCGTCGCACCTCCGTCAGCACCTTGCCGATCTGGGTGTCGCCGCCGCGGCAATCGATCCTGCTCATCAACGCCGCAAGCCGGGCGCTGTCCGAGATCCAGCCCGTGGCGCGGCACTCGTTCAGGCCGCGATAATAGACCAGCCGGATATCGAGGCTGCCGAGCGCTGCGGTCTCGCGAAACATGTCGGCCTGAAGCGCGCAGGCCATGTCCCAGGTGGGCTGCCGGCTCATCGTCGCATCCAATGCGAAGATTAGCCGCCCCTTCGCGCCCGGCGCGTGGGGTGACAGCGCCCGCGCCTTGGCGACGAAAGCGGCGATGTCATCCGCGGTCGACGTTCCGACCTGCGGCAGCGCGCCGCCGGCGTCTGCCGAGACGGCATCGCCGCCGCGCGGCTTGATGGGTTCGCCCGACATCCCTTGACCCTTACGTGGACGATTAATGTGGTCAGCGCGGGCGGCGCGGTCAATGTGCAAAGCCCCCGCGGAACGAGCCAGCGGGGGCTTTGCGAATGCGGCGGACGATGTGCGCTAACGCATCAGCTCTTGGCAGGCGCCATCAGCGCGACCGGACCAGGCTCGAGCACATTGGGCGGCGAGGATTGCGTATCGACCGGCGCGATCTCGCTATCGGTCGCACTCAGGAATTTGTCGAGCATGCTCTGGATCGAGTTCTTCGCAACATCCGGACCCGTGTCGCGCATGTCGTTATGCTGGAATTCGGTCTTCACGACCTGAATGCCCGCCTTCTCGCACTCCTCGTCGGTCGGGATCACGCCCGCATCCGCCTTGAACTGCGGATCCTGCGAGCGGAACGAGAGGATCTTGAACTTGCCGGCGGTGACGAAGGGCACGCGCAGATTGTCGAGCGTGACGACCTTCTTGACCTCGTCCGGATAGTGCTTGGCGAAGTACATCGTGATGTCGCCGCCCATGGAATGGCCGACCATCGTCACCTTGGCGTAGTCGGCATTGGGCTGAATCTTCTTCAACTCGTGCATGGCGTAATGGATGTTGGCAACGCCGCGCAGGATCTGCGGCAGCCGGCCGACATAGAGCTCACCGGGCTTGGTGACCATCGGAGGATCGGTCGGCAAATCGTGCTGCGGGCTGACGACCATGTAACCGCGCGCAGCGAAGATGTTGGCGAGGAAGCCGTACTCGGTGTTCTTGACCGTGTTGCCGTGGTTAATCACCGCGACCGGCAGCGTGATCATGCCGGCATTGGCCTGCATTTCCTTGTCGCGGCGCACCGCAACGTAGACCGGCACGGGACGATTGTCGCGCGAGGCGTCGTAGAAGGTGATGGTCTCGTGCTTGATCGCCCACTTGCTCGCCGTGAAATAGGCGATGCCGCAGAGGGCACTGACTGAAACCAGAACGGCAATTCCACGCTTCATTTTCGTCCTCAGCCTCAGGCGCTTATTGCCTGAATCCCTGTTGAAAATCGTGTTCTCCGGGGCTCTCCGTCCCCTCGTCGCCTATCGCTAATATATGTCACAGGCGCGTGACAGGAAGGCCAAATATTGTGAACCGGCAGCCCTTTCGTTGTGCGGCGCACACGTTTTCTGAGCACCTGTGTCCAGCGACCACGTCGGACGCAGCTCACCATCCGACGCAGCCGGTATTGGTCGGGTTCAATTTCACGGTAAACGTCAAATAAAAACGGCCGAACGCCGTGACAGTTCCAGGAGGAACCCGCCAGTCAGATCAATCGAAAGTAGCGATATACCACCTCAGGCGCCGAGGATGTCGTGGACCTCGAGCGGCTTGTCGATCTGGTTGAACCATTCGGCCCGGTTGGCGGCGCGGCGGCGGCCGCGCTCGTCGAGCGGCAGCTTGAGCTGACGCAGCAGGCTCGTCACCTCTTCCCGAGCGGTGAGATGGCCGAGATTGGGCCGCATGCCGAGCGTGGCCTCGTCGATCTCGTCGAGGGCGGTTAGGCCGCGCGGGAAGAATTCGCGATAGACGACGCGCTCGGCGAAGCCATCGACGTAGCGGAAGCCGAGCCGCAGCGACAGATCCTTCAGCCCCTCGGCGACCAGCTGCTTGTTGCGGGAGCCGAGCATCGACAGGCGGTTGCGCACGACGATCCAGTCGGTGGTCGAGCCGTCGAGCTGGCGGCGCTTGCGCCGGACGTCGCGCACCATCTCGGCGTAGTGGCTCTCGCCGGTCACCGCGTAGCTGGCGGGATCGACGGTGCCGAGCACGTCGAAATCGAGGAAGCTGTCGTTGATCGGCGTGACCAGCGTGTCGGCCATCGAATGCGCAAGCCGCATCAGGTAGCTGTCGGTGCCCGGCGTATCGATCACGATGAAGTCGAAACTGCTCTCGACCGCCGAGACCGCCTCCATGAACTGCTGGAACTCGGAATTCTCGTTGTCCGCGATCTGCATGGTCTCGCCGAGCTTGATGCAGCGATGCACCGGCAGTTCGAGGTCGAGCTTGGTGCGGCGCGCCCAGGCGGCGCGGTTGTTGATGTAGCGGGTGAAGCTCTGCTGACGACAGTCGAGGTCGATGGTGGCGACGCGCTGGCCGGCCTTCAGGAGCGCAACGGCGATGTGCAGGGCGGTGGTCGACTTGCCGGAGCCGCCCTTCTCGTTGCCGAGCACGACCACATGTGCCGAGCCGGATTGGCCTTGGCTAGCCTGCACAAGCATGGCGATCCTCAACACCCCTGATGAATATCTTCGAGTTGGCCGCGTCTGCGGTCAAGTGAAATGCGTGACAGGTCATGCAAATCGTATTGCGCCGTTCTTCATCATGAATGGCGGCGCCAATCTTCGTCTGTGATCCAGCCCACAATGTCGCGATGTCATGCGCGGCCTTGCGCGGGATGCTGTGCCGCATCCGGGTGCATGGCGTCCATGATCGCCGCTTGTTAAGGTTAGCCGCACCGGGCGCAGATCGCGCCGCGCCGATTCCCAACCCTGCCGAGTCCTGATGTCATCAAGCCCCTTGATCGCCCGCACGGTCCCGACCTTGCGCCGCGCCGCCGACAATCTTCGCAAGCGAAAGGCCACGATCGCGCTGGTCCCGACCATGGGGGCGCTCCATGACGGGCATGTGTCCCTCGTCCGCCTCGCCAAGCGGCGCGCCAGCCGCGTCGTGGTTTCGATCTTCGTCAACCCGACCCAGTTCGCGCCGACCGAGGATTTCGGCGCCTATCCGCGCACCTGGAAGGCCGACATCGCCAAGCTCGCGGCCGAGGACGTCGACATCGTCTGGCATCCGGACGTCAAGGCGATGTATCCGGAGGGCTTCGCCACCCGCATCGTGCCGGAGGGGCCGGCCCTCGCCGGCCTCGAGGATCGCTTCCGCCCGCATTTCTTCGGCGGCGTCGCCACCGTGGTCGGCAAGCTGTTCACGCAAGTCCGGCCGGACTTCGCGATCTTCGGCGAAAAGGACTTTCAGCAGCTGCGGGTGGTGACGCAGATGGCACGCGACCTCGACCTCGGCGTCAAGGTGATCGGCTCGCGCACCGTGCGCGAACGCGACGGGCTCGCGCTGTCCTCGCGCAACGTCTACCTCTCGCCCGAGGAGCGGCAGACCGCCCCCATCCTCTACCGGGCCATGAAGGAGAGCGCGCGGCGGATCAAGGCCGGCGACGCCATCGCGCCTGCGCTGGCCGGCGGCGCCGAGATGATCGAGGCGGCGGGCTTTGCGCTGGACTATTACGAGGTCCGCCATGCCGAGACGCTGGCGCAGGTCGCCTCGCGCAAGGACGGCCCGTTGCGGATCCTGGTCGCGGCCAAGCTCGGTAGCACCCGGCTGATCGACAATATAGCCGTTTAGAGCAGCCCCAGATCACGCAATTCACGCCGCATCGGCTCCGGCATCGCCGCAATCGAGCCGGCGGCGGACCTGCCGAGATCGGGCGGCACGGAATCCTCCGTGAAATAGCGCCAGCCCTGGAACGGGCGCATCGGCCGCGGCGACACCGAGATCACCTTCGGCTGCATCACGATGCGGCAGCGCCCGATACCGTCCTTGTCGCGGAACGGCTCGATGCCGATGATCTTTTCCCGCGCGGCGATCTCGCCCTTGATCACCCAGTAGAGCGACCCGCCGGCGAGGATCTCGGCGTCGCGCTTGGGGACCATGCGGGTGATGTGGACGTGACGTTGCGGCAGACCCTTCTTCTTGGCGGTCTGCATCCGTTCGGCGATCCACTCCTTCAATTCCTTGACGGAGTCGCAGCCGACGGCGAGCTTGATCAGATGTAGCGGCATGGCCCAGCATTAGCCGGGCAGCACTGCATTTGGAATGCCGAACTATTCGTTATCCGCAGCCGCGGGAGCCGCCGCCGTTGCCGGCGGGGGTGCGAGCGGAACCGGTGCTGCGGGGGCACGCGCAGCCTTCGGCGGCGGCGGCCTTTTCGCAGCCGGCGCCGCGGGCGTGGAAGCCTGCGCCGCGGCAGCTGCCGGCGCGCGCGAAGCTGCCGGCGCGGCCGCAGCGTTCGCGGCCGGGGCCGCCTGCCGCGTCGTCGCCGCGGGCTCCGGATTCATGATGCTGACCGGCGGCGTCGACGAGGCGCTCGGAAACTCGGCATTGGTCGGCTTGCCCGTCGGCATCGAGGGCGGCAGCCCCGCGAGCGCCGCAGTCGGCGGCAGCGCCGCTGGCGCCGTCGCCATTGCCATCGCCGGCGCGTTCCAGGTCGGCGCATGGCGCGCGACCAGCGTGTCGTAGAGATGGGAATCCATGTTGGCAGCGACCTGCTGCTGGTCGGTCAGCGAGCGAAACGCGGCACAGTCGAACTGGGTGCAGCCGTCGCGCACGACCAGCACCTGCGCCACGAGACCGTAGCGATCGCGCTCCAGCGCCTTGCGCAGCGCTTTCATGTCCGCCGTCAGGCTCTTCTCGGCGGTCGCGGCATCGCCGAGCGCCGTCAGCCGGTCGATGCGGGCCGCGGTGTAGGACACCGAGGCCGCCACCGCATCCGGCGAGCCGAACAGCGCCTTCTCGCAGCCGATGGCGACCGCATCGCCGGCGAGGTCGTCAAGGCAGGACAGTGCCGGCAGGCTGGCGACGACCGCACCCTGACCTTGCGCGCGCGTCTCGGTCGGCGCGTCCGGGCCATAGACCCGCACGGTGGCAGCTCCGGCGATCGCCATGGAGAGCAGCGTGATCACGGTCAGGGCGCCGTTGGCGACGGATCGATCGGCGCGCAGCAGCGTGATCAGCAGGATCAATCCGAAGAATCCCGCAGCGGCCAGCGTCATCCACATCGGAAAGGCCGGTGAGCGCCAGATTTGGTCGAGCGAAGCGGCCCATGCCCAGTTCATGCGCGACGTCCCCTCACGCGAGCAGAGAGCGAATGGTCAAGCGAGCACCGCGAGTCGGCAACTGCCCCGGCCCACCTTTTGAAGGTGAAGCGGGCCTTTTGACGGCGGCAGGACACTATTCCCTGATGGCAGCGATGCGCGGTGCGTCAGCTTTCAGTAGCGCGGGCTGGCTTCAGGACAGCGCGAGCTGGCTTTCCTTGGCAACGCGTTCGAAGGCTTCGGTCGAGCTCTTGATCCGGTACTGGCAATCGTCGCCATCGGTCGGCAGCAGGCGGATGATCTCATACGCGCCGCTGGCGGCGGGGCGCGCAACGTTGCTGGCCGTGAACAATACGCGCGTTCCAATCGGGAATTTGTGCTTCAACACCCTCTCCATCACTCAAACAGCGCCTGCCTCGTCCATGGTCCCACTACGACGGCCGGCCGGAAACCCAGGCGCTGTATAGCACGCGACCTGTGCTTTTGGCCAGCGCCATGGCAGCATGGCAAACGCGTATATTTGGTAGTCTTTTCAGAGTGATAGGACCGGAACCGGCGGGCCGATGATACCGGCGCGGCGGCTCGGCCGGGCAGCTTGTCGCACCCAAAGCGCCGGCCGACTCGGGGCCGGCGGCCCCGAGCAGCCCCGGGGGGTCAGGCGTCCTCGAACTTGGCGATGACGAGCGTCTCGGCGAGGCCGTCCCGGGTCCATTCCTGGAACGCCGGCAGCGCCATCATGGTCTCCATGTAGGCCTTGGTATCCGGCGCGACCTCGATCGCGTAGGTGCGCAGGCGGTGCACGACCGGCGCGTACATCGCGTCCGCCGCGCCGAAGCGGCCGAACAGGAACGGACCCTTCGCGCCGTACCGCGTGCGGCACTCGCGCCAGATCTCCTCGATGCGCGCGATGTTGGCCTTGGCGTCCGCGGACAGCGCCACGGGGCGGATCGGCCGATGCAGGTTCATGCCGCATTCGTTGCGCAGCGCCACGAAGCCGGAATGCATCTCGGCGCACACCGACCTCGCATGCGCGCGCGCAGCGACCTCGTCGGGCCACAGCTTCACTTCCGGATAGCGCTCGGCGATATATTCGATGATGGCGAGCGAATCCCACACCGTGACGTCGCCGTCGACCAGCACCGGCACCTTGCCGGCGCGGCTGAAGGACAGGATCTGCTCCTTGTCCGCGGGATTGTCGGTGTAGAGCGGAATCAGCGTCTCCACGAACGGAATGTCGTTGGCGCGAAGCGCGAGCCAGGGCCGCATCGACCATGACGAGTAGTTCTTGTTGCCGATGGCGAGTTTCAGCGCAGCCATGTCCTCACTCCTTCCAGAGACGTGCTCGAGCGAGCCGCTTTTAACGCCATCGCCTGCTGCCAATCAATCGTTGCCGCGCCGGCTCACGCACGGCAATCGCCGCAGTTCGCGCCCCAGGACGACACGGCACGATGCGGCGACACGGGCCCCGGCTCTGCAGCGCACCGCACCGGACGATGCTTCGCATCGCCGGGGAAGCGCTGCGCTGCGTCCGGGGCACGAGAGCGGTGGGTGGCGCATATTCTCTGCGTCATTGCAATGCTCCGGTGCACGTCCCAGCGGCGGTGTCGTAGGGTGGGCAAAGGCGCACTTGCGCCGTGCCCACGACCTTTCAAATGCGGAGATAGACGCGTGGGCACGCTGCGCTTTGCCCACCCTACGAGATCGAGGTTGTGACACGCGTAGGACCTCCTACCCGTGGTCAAGGGGAGATCGCCCTTGAGCGATATGGTAGCGCCGTGCTCGATGCAGTCCAGGACGCGTTGCGCCGGCGTTGCCGGTGCCTTCGGCATCCTGGACAGCATCTGCGCGCGGCGCTCTGCCGCTCGGCAGGTCGGGACGAAGGAATGGTCGCCCGGCCGAACAAAGGAATGGGGCTCACCCGTTCGCAGAGTTCTTTGAGCCGTTGTGGCCGGCGTCGTATGGGACTTGTCGCTCGAGCGTCGTACACAGGGCAAAAAGCAAGCGATCTGCGACACTGCGCAGAGCACGGGCGTGACCGTGTCCCCGCTTGCGCAAGGCGTCATACCGCCGCCTGCTGGCAGCATCGTGTTGGAGGGCGACACGCGACCAGTGATGGACGGCGCTCTGCAAGCGTCTGTTGCAGGCGAGGCGGCGGATCACGAAGCGCTGCTTGCCGCTTTGCCGCGTCACCGGCGCAGCCCCTGTCAGGGCGCGCAGGGCGTGGTAATCTCGTCTGCGCAGGGGCTCTGCGGCCTCGGCGAGCAGTGTGGCGAGATTGATCCTGCCGATTCCTGGCCAGGAGCGTAGGATCGTCACGTCGCACTGCTCCGAGCTCTGCCCCGACGGCTTCTCCTCTCCTTCGAGCTCGGTACAGAGCCGGTCCAGGTTCTGATGAGCCTCCTTGAGCTGCCGATTGACCAGGTGCAGACGCGCCGCCAGGCTGCGAATGTGAGCGCAGGCGGCCTCCGTGGTGCCGGGGGCTACGAATAGCGGGGTCTCGCGCAAAGTCCCAAGCACCGTCGCCGCATCGAGACGGCGGATACGATAATCCTTCAGAATCCCTGCGATAGTCTTCTCGCGGGCCTTGACCGCACTGGCGGGGGTCGGCACCTTCTCCCAAAGCGCCAGGAACCATTCGTCCGCGACATCGTCGGTCAACTTGGTGGCTTGGGGATAATATCGCCACAACTGCTGACGCAAGCGGTTGGCAAGACGGGTACGTTCCTGCTGCAGTTCGTCCGCCAGGCGTGACCACTCCCGGAGCTCGATCATCCTCGCATGGTCTGCCACAAGCCGACGGAAAGCAGCTTGATCCGTGCGCAGCGAGGCGCCGAGCACATGGGCATCGCGGCGGTCGTCCTTCGCGCCGGCCACCGTGAACCGATCGCGGAAGCGATCCAGTTGCTTGGGATTGATGGCAAACACCACAAACCCGTGCTCGAGCAACATCTCCACGACAGGGCCGTGCGGCATCTCGATCGCCACGGCGATCTGTCCCGGTTCGGCCTTGGTCTTCTCCAGCAGCCAGTCACGCAGCTCCCTCAGCCCGGCGCCGCCATGGTCAAACTCGTGCTGCGCAACCTGTCTTCCCTCGGCATCCAGCAGGCAAACGCTATGGCTCCGCGTTGCCCAGTCGATCCCAACGAACCAGCGTACATCTTCGATCATCATTGACCTCCTTGCTCGCAAGGCGGGCCACCGCGATCCTGATCAATCCCTGTACTGGCGCTCTTGGCGCGACCTCCTACTGGATCTCGATCGCGGCCGCTTCCGCCGGGGCGCGGTTCCTACGTCGGTGCTCAAGGCACAGGTGGGCAAGGCTGCTCCCGGCGGATCGGCCCGCACGGCCAGTCTACTCCAAAAGGCCGTCTCGAACCTCTCAAGGGTACAGGGTGGGCAAAGGTCCAGGACGCTTCGCGCCGGCTACGCCGGTGCCGATGGCATCCTGGACAGCGGCTGCGCGCCGCGCTGTTGGGCTCGGCAGGTCGGGACGAAGGAATGGTCACAAGCGGCCGAACAAAGGAATGAGGCTTACTGGCTGGTGATGGCCTGAGCACTCCTGTGATTGGCGTCGTACAGCGTTCGGTTCCTGAGGGCCGCGCACAGGGCCGAGAGCAGGCGATCGCCGACGCCGCGCAACGCGCGGGCCCGACCATGGCCGCGCTGCCGCAGGGCATCATAGCGTTGCCGAGCGGCCGGGTCGTGCTGGACGGCAACGCGTGACCAGTGATGGACAGCAGTCTGCAGCCGCCTGTTGCAGGCAAAGCGCCGGATCACGAAGCGTTGCTTGCCGCTTTGCCGTGTGACCGGGGCGGCCCCTGCCAGAGCTCGCAAGGCGTGGTAATCTCGGCCGCGCAGCGGTTGTGCTGCCTCGGTGAGCAGTGTGGCGAGAACAATCCTGCCGATTCCCGGCCAGGAGCGAAGGATTGCCACGTCACACTGCTCGTGGCTCTGCCCCGACGAGTTCTCCTCGTCCTGTGCCGCCAGACTATCGCAAAGGTCGTCCAGGGCAGCGCCGGCTTGCTTGATCTGCTGATTGACCAGGCGCAAGCGCGCGACAAGGCTGCGGATATGGACGCACGCGGCCTCCGTGGTACCCGGTGCGACGAACAAGGCCGTCTTGCGCAGGGTCTGCAGCACGGTGGCGGCGTCGACACGGCGGATACGATGCTCCTTGAGGATGCGCGCTATCGTCTTCTCCGATGCCTTGGCGGCCGCAGCGGGTGTCGGCACCTTCTGCCACAAGCTCAGGAACCAATCGTCTGCGACATCATCGGCCAGCTCGGCCGCTTGCGGGTAATAACGCCACAACTGATGACGCAGGCGGTTAGACAGACGCGTCCGTTCCTGCTGCAGTTCATCCAGCAGGCGCGACCATTCGCGCAACCTGATCACCGCCGGGTCGTCGATGGCAAGCTGCCGGAAGGCCTTGCGATCGGTACGCAAGGAATCGCCCAGGACAAGAGCATCACGGCTGTCATCCTTGGCACCTGCGACCGTGAAGCGATCACGGAAGCGATCAAGCTGCTTGGGATTGATGGCAAAGACCAGGAACCCATGCTCAAGCAGCATCTCCACCACAGGACCATGCGGCATCTCGATCGCCACGGCGATCTGCGCCGGGGCAGCCTTCGTCTTCTCGAGCAGCCAGTCGCGCAGCTCCACCAGACCGGCTCCGCCATGGGCGAACTCTCGCTCTCCCAGCCGCCTTCCTTCGGAATTGAGCAAGCAAACGCGATGGCTTTGCGTTGCCCAGTCGATCCCGACAAGCCAATGCACATTCTCGACCATTTGATGGACCTCCTCGTTTCCAAAAGGCGGGCCAACTGCGATCCCGATCAATCCCTGTACCGGCGCTCGCGGCGCAAACCTCCTAGTGGATCTCGATCGCAGACGCTCCGCCGGGGCGCGGGTCCTACGTCGGTGCTCAAGGCACAGGTGGGCAAGGCGGCTCCCGGCGGATCGGCCCGGCCGACCAGCTTACACCAACTGACTGGCCTCCGAACGCTAGAAGGGTACAGGGTGGGCAAAGCCTCATCCTGAGCCGCCAGCGCCAAAACCGGCACTGCACACGGACCATGAACACGGTATCGTTGGCTGCGGAGCGCCGCCGGGAGACAGTGTGGCTGCTTGATCCTCTGGTGCGCCTGGTTGCCCGGTCCTGAGGCTAGTTCCGATCGCAGGCGATTGCACATTTTGGCGAGCATTGCGCTTCCCGTTGGAGAGGTTTGCAATTCCGTGAGTGCGGTCGGGCTCTTGGCGGGCTTCGCAGCGTGACAGCATGGGAGTCCTGGATGAGTGGTTTGACGGTGTTGGATCCGCGTGCAGCCTTTGTGGATGTCGGCAGCGAGAAGATGCATGTGTCGATTGCGGGTGAGCCACCCGTGGTGTTCGGCACGGTGACCTCGCAGCTGCATGCGCTGCGTGACTATTTGGCCGAACATCAGGTGCGCTCAGTCGCGATGGAAGCGACCGGGGTCTATTGGTTGCCGCTGTATGGGGTTCTGGAGGCCGCGGGCCTTGAGGTGGTCATGGTCGACGGCCGCCAGACACGCAATCTTCCGGGGCGGAAGACCGACATGAAAGACTGCCAGTGGGGCGCCACGCTGCATGCGCATGGCCTGCTGCGGGCAGGCTTCGTTCCCCCGGCCCATGTCCGCCGTCTGCAGGACTATCTGCGGCTTCGCGGGGAACACATCGCGGCGGCCGCCGGACATGTTCAGCACATGCAAAAAGCACTGGAGCGGATGAACGTCAAACTGCACGAGGTCATCAGCTCTCTGACGGGGGCGAGCGGCCTGGCCGTGATCCGGGCCATTCTTGACGGTGAACGCGATCCGCAGGTCCTGTTGGGTCTATGCGACGTTCAAATCCGCAAGGCCAAGGCTGAGCGCGTCGTCGAATCGTTGCGCGGCAACTGGGCCGAAGAGCATTTGTTCGCCCTGGCGCAAGCCGTTCAAAGCTGGGACCATTATCAAGGCCTCATCGCCGCCTGCGACCGCCAGATCGAGGTCGTCCTTCGCCAGATGCCGGACACGAAGGTGCCGCCGTCGGAGGCTTCGACAAAGAGAGGAAAGCGCCGCACGCGGCCGGGTGTCAACGCGCCGGACATCGCGGATTTGCGAGAGATTCTTGCGCAGATCTGTGGCGCCAAGGATCTGACGACACTTCCCGCCCATACCGAGTACAGCGTTTTGCAACTGATCGGCGAGGTTGGCACGGACCTGACCAAGTGGCGGACCGAAAGGCACTTTACTTCATGGTTGGGGCTTGCTCCCGGAAGTGCTCAAAGCGGCAAACGTAAGGGTACGGTCAAACGTCGCCGCAACCGAGCCGGCCAGATCTTTTGTGTGATGGCCCGTGCCTTGGCCCGCAGCAAACACGTCGCGCTCGGCGGCTTCTACAGGCGCATGGCGGCACGGCGTGGCGGCTTGGTCGCGAACAAGGCTCTCGCCAGAAAGCTCGCCACGCTCTTCTGGCGCGTGATGGTCAAAGGCCTCGACTTCGTCGAGACCGGCGTGGCTCAATACGAGGAGAAAGTATTGGAAACCAAACACCGCATTCTGCGCCGGCTGGCTCGTCAGCTCGGTCAGCAAATCATTCCCTATCCAGCCACCGGCGCCTAATCGGTGTTCATGGAGAGGTCGTAGATTCCATGGGCGGTGAGCGTGGCCTTTCCGGTAGGTTTGGGTTTCCACACTCGAACCCACGGAGAGTCAGATGCAAGCATCGACAGCCACGCTCACCACCGACCATAATGGCACAATTTTCGTTGCAATCGAACTCAGCCAGAAGACGTGGCTGGTGACGCTGCACAGTCCGGATCGCGATCGGATGTCTCGCCACAAGCTGGATGGCGGCGACCATGCCGGACTGCTGGAGCTGATCGAGAAGGTCCGCCGGCGGGCGGCGGACAAGCTCGGATCTGTGCCGCGCGTGGTGAGCTGCTATGAGGCCGGCTACGACGGCTTCTGGCTGCATCGTCTGCTGGAAGCCGCCGGGATTATGAACTTCGTGTTCGATCCTGCGAGCATTGCGGTGGAGCAGCGCTCGCGGCGGGCCAAGACGGACCGGATCGACGGCGAGCTTCTGCTGCGGACGTTGATGGCCCACTTGCGCGGGGAGCCGCGGGTGGTCCGGATCGTGCGGGTGCCGAGCGTGGCGCAGGAAGACGCCAGGCGCTTGAGCCGCGAACGCGACCGGCTGATCAAGGAGCAGACCAGCCATACCAACCGGATCAAGGCTTTGCTGCGGCTGGCGGGCATGGCAGTCGGCTACCCGCGTCGCGGCAATTGGCTGGACTGGCTGGCCAAGCAGCGCGATTGGCAGGGACAGCCTCTGTCGCCGCATCTTCTGGCCGAAGTGACGCGCGAACATGCCCGCCTGATGCTGGTTCGCAAGCAACTCGTCGCGCTGGAACGGGCCCAGGCGACCGGGGCATGCACCGTCCCCGAGCAGACGGCCGAACGGCAGGAGCGGCTGGAACGGCTCAAGGCCCTCGGTCCGGCGCTTTCCGGCACGCTGACCCATGAGGTCTTCTACAAGGACTTCCACAACCGCCGCCAAGTCGGCAGCTACGTCGGATTGGCGCCCAGTCCCTGGCAGAGCGGCGGCATCGATCGCGAGCAGGGCATCAGCAAGGCGGGCAATCCGCGCGCCCGCGTCAAGGCGATCGAGCTCGCCTGGCTCTGGCTGCGGCACCAGCCGGACAGCGAACTCAGCCTCTGGTTCCGCACCCGCGCCGCCAATGCAGGTAAGCGGGCCAGGCGCATCGCCATCGTCGCCCTGGCACGCAAGCTGATCGTGGCGCTGTGGCGCTATCTCACCACCGGTCTCGTACCTGCGGGGGCAACGATGAAGGCATAGCAAGGATCCCACCGGCGCTGCGCCTGGCCGCAGTCCGCGCGGGATGAATGATGACCGTGCCACCCTTGGGCTGAACAAACAGCCGTTTTGTAGATGGGTCTCATTCTCGCCAGGCTTCCTCGCCGCAAGCATGCGGAACGTGGGTCCGGACCACACCAGTCCGACCGGATATGAGGTGATGCAGTGAGCTGCATAAATCTTCGGAAGCCAATCCTCGCCCGGATCACGGTCGTCGCGCTGCGCTACGCATGGCTCCGCGCGCCGCCCTCGCACCGTGCCAAACTCACTCAAGCCAATCGACAGGCCTTGACTCACAAACCCCCATATGAGGGTGGGCAAAGGCGCGTCGATTGGCTTGAGTGAGTTTGGCACGGTGCGAGGGCGGCGCGCGGAGCCATGCGTAGCGCAGCGCGACGACCGTGATCCGGGCGAGGATTGGCTTCCGAAGATTTATGCAGCTCACTGCATCACCTCATATCCGGTCGGACTGGTGTGGTCCGGACCCACGTTCCGCATGCTTGCGGCGAGGAAGCCTTGAGAATGAGACCCATCTACAAAACGGCTGTTTGTTCAGCCCAAGGGTGGCACGGTCATCATTCATCCCGCGCGGACTGCGGCCAGGCGCAGCGCCGGTGGGATCCTTGCTATGCCTTCATCGTTGCCCCCGCAGGTACGAGACCGGTGGTGAGATAGCGCCACAGCGCCACGATCAGCTTGCGTGCCAGGGCGACGATGGCGATGCGCCTGGCCCGCTTACCTGCATTGGCGGTGCGGGTGCGGAACCAGAGGCTGAGTTCGCTGTCCGGCTGGTGCCGCAGCCAGAGCCAGGCGAGCTCGATCGCCTTGACGCGGGCGCGCGGATTGCCCGCCTTGCTGATACCTTGCTCGCGATCAATGCCGCCGCTCTGCCAGGGACTGGGCGCCAATCCGACGTAGCTGCCCACCTGGCGGCGGTTGTGGAAGTCCTTGTAGAAGACCTCATGGGTCAGCGTGCCGGAAAGCGCCGGACCGAGGGCCTTGAGCCGTTCCAGCCGCTCCTGCCGTTCGGCCGTCTGCTCGGGGACGGTGCATGCCCCGGTCGCCTGGGCCCGTTCCAGCGCGACGAGTTGCTTGCGAACCAGCATCAGGCGGGCATGTTCGCGCGTCACTTCGGCCAGAAGATGCGGCGACAGAGGCTGTCCCTGCCAATCGCGCTGCTTGGCCAGCCAGTCCAGCCAATTGCTGCGACGCGGGTAGCCGACTGCCATGCCCGCCAGCCGCAGCAGCGCCTTGATCCGGTTGGTATGGGCCGTCTGCTCCTTGACCAGCCGATCGCGTTCGCGGCCGGAGCGTCTGGCGTCTTCCTGCGCCACGCTCGGCACCCGCACGATCCGGACCACCCGCGGCTCCCCACGCAAGTGGGCCATCAACGTCCGCAGCAGAAGCTCGCCGTCGATCCGGTCCGTCTTGGTCCGCCGCGAGCGCTGCTCCACCGCAATGCTCGCCGGGTCGAACACGAGGTTCATAATCCCGGCAGCCTCCAGCAGACGATGCAGCCAGAAGCCGTCGTAGCCGGCCTCGTAGCAGCTCACCACGCGCGGCACAGATCCGAGCTTGTCCGCCGCCCGCCTGCGGATCTTCTCGATCAGCTCCAGCAGTCCGGCATGGTCGCCGCCATCCAGCTTGTGGCGAGACATCCGATCGCGATCCGGACTGTGCAGCGTCACCAGCCACGTCTTCTGGCTGAGTTCGATTGCAACGAAAATTGTGCCATTATGGTCGGTGGTGAGCGTGGCTGTCGATGCTTGCATCTGACTCTCCGTGGGTTCGAGTGTGGAAACCCAAACCTACCGGAAAGGCCACGCTCACCGCCCATGGAATCTACGAGGGCTACGGCATTCACACATCGTTGTTGAAGACCGAAAGGATGTCTGATTCCGTGTCCATCCTGGACAGGAGGATGGCATGGAGCTCGGACTGGGACGGTTTGGCGACCGTCGCCTGGAAAAAGGGGGGCCTTTCTTCTGGGCCGGCTTGTTACGTCCGGGGGCAGAAGACTGCGGGTCCGCCGATTGGGCGGCAGTCGGGCGGGAGAGATTCGCCTGACGCGGCTTTTGCGCAACGAGGCGTTCAGCTGCGAGGAGATGCTGTCGGAGGCGGCCGGACGGACGGCGGAACGCTGCATAGGACGGCACGTCCTGGCGATCCAGGACACGACTGTGCTGCGCTCGGAAGGCGGCGGGGGTGAGTATTTGCACGCCGTAATGGCCCTGGATGCACAGGATGGCGCGATCCTTGGACTGATAGATGGCTGCTTTTTGGAGCGCAAGAGCGGCCGACGGGCAGCACGCCGGTCCGTCCCGATTGAAGAGAAAGAGAGCTTCCGGTGGCTGGAAGGTGCTGATCAAGCGGCGTCGGTGTGCGCTGGCGCAGCCTCGGTCACGGTGATTGCCGATCGCGAGAGCGATATCTTTGAAGCGTTTGCATTGCGACCGGAACGGGTTGAACTGCTGGTGCGCGCGGCCCATGACCGCGCGCTTGCCGACGGCGAGGCACTGTTTGGACGGAGCGATGCAATGCTTGCGATGGGGCAGGCTGAACTGGAGTTGCCCGCCAAGCCCGGGCGCAAGCGACGTACCGCGCAGCTCGAGATTCGCTTCATGCCGGCCACACTTGCTCGACCGAAGCATGGATTGCGCGCCAACTTGCCGGAAAGTGTGACCGTCAACCTCATTGACGTCCGTGAGGTCAACCCGCCGCTCGGCGAAGCGCCGATCCACTGGCGGCTTCTGACGACACACGCGATAGCCAGTCAGATGCAAGCCTGGGAGGTGATCGGCTTTTACCGGCAACGCTGGGCCATTGAACAGCTGTTCCGCACGCTCAAGACCGATGGCTTCGATATCGAAGGCGTGCAAATCGAAGATCAAGCGCCGCGCAACCGGCTGATCACCGCGACCTTGATCGCGGCTGTGTGCATCCAGCAACTGGTGCACGCCCGCGACGGTGGTCCGGGACCGCTGCGACCTCTGAGCGATGCGTTCGAACCTGAGGACATTCCGCTGCTCGAAGCCTGCTGCGCCGAGCTCGAAGGTAAGACGGAGCGGCAGAAGAACCCTCATCCAAAGGGTTCGTTGGCTCGTGCCGCCTGGGTCTGCGCGCGGCTCGGCGGATGGACCGGCTATTACGGCAAGCCGGGTCCGGTCGTCATGCTTCAGGGTTGGCTCGAGTTCCAAGCCATGAAACGCGGCGCCCACCTCATGCTCCCCCCACGGGATAACCAGAGTGATGTGTGAATCCAGTAGCATGTGATGAGCGCCGTTCTCGTCGCCCATGTCATGGGCCGAGGAGCCGGCGGCGCCGAGCGCCTTGGCAATGCCGTTGGGGTCGATGATCATGATGACGGCGCCATCGCCCAGGATGGTGTTGCCGGAGAACATGTCGATGTGACGCAGCTTGGTCGACATCGGCTTGACCACGATCTCCTCGGTGTGGAACACGCCGTCGACGACGATGCCGAAGGTCTGGCTGCCCACTTGAGTGACCACGATGAAGCCGTTCTCGGGATCGGAGGCCGCGCCGTCGTCGATCTTCAAGAGCTTCTTGAGGTGGATCAGGGGCAGCAGCTTGTTGCGCAGGCGCAGCACCGCGGTGTCCTTGATCCGCTCGATGCGGTGCTCGGAATTGGCGCGGGCCCGCACCAGCTCGACCACCGAGAGCTGCGGGATGGCGAAGCGGTCGCCGGCCGCTTCCACGATCAAGGCGGAGACGATGGCGAGCGTCAGCGGGATCTTGATGGTGACCGAAGATCCTTCGCCGGCCACGCTCTTGATGTCGATGGTGCCGCCGATCTGGTCGATATTGGTGCGCACCACGTCCATGCCGACGCCGCGGCCCGAGACCGAGGTGATGGCGGCCGCGGTGGAGAAGCCGGGCGCGAAGATGAACTTGTGGATCTGGGCCTCGCTCATCTTCTCCAGCTCGGCCTCGGTGACGAGACCGCTAGAGATCGCCTTGGCCTTGATCTTCTCGGTGTTCAATCCGCGGCCGTTGTCGGCGATGCAGATGATGATGTGGCCGCCCTCGTGATAGGCGGAGAGGCGAATGGTGCCCTGCTCGCCCTTGCCGGACGCGAGGCGCTCGGCGGGGGTCTCCAGGCCATGATCGGCGGAGTTGCGCACCATGTGGGTGAGCGGGTCCTTGATCAGGTCGAGCACCTGGCGGTCGAGCTCGGTGTCGGCGCCGTGCATCTCCAGTTCGATCTGCTTGCCGAGTTCGCTCGAGAGATCGCGGACGATGCGGGGCAGCTTCTGCCAGGCATTGCCGATCGGCTGCATGCGCGTCTTCATGACGCCTTCCTGCAGCTCGGCGGTGACGTTGGACAGGCGCTGCAGCGGCACCTTGAACTCGGTGTCCTCGTTGCGGCGGGAGATCTCCAGCAGCTGGTTGCGGGTCAGGACCAGCTCCGAGACCATGGTCATCAGGTGCTCCAGCGTATCCACGTTGACGCGGATCGACTGGTTGGCGATGGACGCGCCCTCGCCGGCGCCCTCGTCGGCCATCGACTTCTTCGGCGCGGCCTTCTCCCTGGCGGGTTTTGCGTCCTTGGCGGCCGGCGCTTCGGGAGCGGGCTCGGCCTTCACCGCCATCGGGCATGGATGCATTCGCAGATCGTGCGGGCCTGGTACTGGGCCTTGCCGGCTTCGCTGGCCATGCGGGCACGCCAGGCCGCTACTCCGGGGCCATCACTGCTCCGAGGTAGAAAGGGATCGACACCGCTCCTGGATTTGGGCGGCGGACAGTAGACCTCGATACCTTGGTCATGCGCCCATTCGATGTCCTCGCCGCTGCAAAATCCGCCATCGACGAGGTAGCGGCGCGGCAAGCGTTTCAGCCGGGTGCGCGTTCGCTCCAGCATTGGCCGCATCAAGCCACGATCCGAGCCGCTGTTGTCGACATCGATTGCGACTACGAGCAGTTCGCCGGCTGCACTGGCCACCTGCACGTTGTAGGCGGGACGGAAGCCGGCATCGGCCATCTTCATGATCCGTGCCTGCGGGTCTGTGGTGGAAGCGCGGGGGTCTTTCGGCTTCTTGCCGTTGCCGCCCTTGTCATCGAGCTGTTTGCGCTTGCGCTTGATCTCGGCCAGCGCGGCTTGGGCCGCTTGCACCCGCTCGCTGCGTTCGCGCGCCGCACGCTCCTTAGCGGCCCGGATCCGCCGATTGCTGGCTTCCGGATCCGCATCCACCTCGCGCTTGAGTGTTTCCACCAGGGCCTCGGCCTGGACCATCTGCCGATCCAGCGTCGCCTCCCGACGGAACGATCCGGTCCCGGCGTTTGCCCGTATCCGCACCCCGTCCTGAGTCAGTTTCTCCAGATCGACCAGCCCCGCCTTGTTCAGGGCCACCAGGTGTTCGACCAGCAAACGGTCGAGCAAGTCGGCGCAGCCGACCCGGAAGTCCGACAGCGTATGATGGTTCAAAGACACCCCACCGCAGAGCCAGCGGTAGACATCATGACTGTCGCAGAGCCGGTCCAGCGCCCGCCCGCTGCCAACGCCATCGCTCGCGGCGTACAGCCAAAGCGCCAACAGCAACCGGGGCGATGGCGCCGGATGACCAGGCCTGTTCTCCCGCGCCTTGACCCGATCTTCCAGTTCGCTCAGGTCGAGCCCTTCGACATAAGCCCAGATCACCCGCACCGGATGATCCTGCCCGATCAGGCTATCGATATCGACCGCTCGCAATTCGACCTGATCGCGCACCGGCTCTCGCAGCCGAGGTGCGCCCCGTGGCACCGCTTCGGCCGTCCTCCCATCACCACTGTCATTCCCCGCGAAGGCGGGGAATCCAGTACGCCGCGGCTTCTCGGATTGATCTCTGGCGTCTCTGGAATACTGGATCGCCCGCTTTCGCGGGCGATGACAGCGCGTGTGTGGTGACAGACATGCCTCATCAGCCTCGCGGCGCGTTTCGCCCGAGCTTTGCTTGCCTCTCCACCCTCAAAGCCAAGAGGGCGCAGGGAAGGCCGGGTGCTGACAACGCACCCGCGGTCCGCTGCGCGAAAATGCACACGCAGGAAGAACCGCACAGCAGCATACAGGTGGTGCCGATCACTCGGCCTTCCCTGCGCGGTGGTCGGACGGCTTATGCCGTGCTCTCCTGGGAGCCGAACTTTCCCTCTGGCCTCCCTCGCCCCGCGAATTGGATGATGCAGTCTGCCCGGTTGGGCTCGCTCGCACCTCCGCGGAAGCTTGACCGTAGCAACGACGGCCAGGACCACACGGTTTTGCCGTACGCACGGCCCGCCATTTCACCCGCAGTATTCCCGGGCCCCGTCGACGAAGCCGGAAACTTACAGGCGAGACGAAGCCTAGCAGCGCCGTTCGTCCGCACGCGGCCACGGGCTCACAGGGACTACCCGCCCTGCCCGCACCTCTCGTGCCGACGCTGCCGCGTCCACCGCAAGCCCGGCTCGCGATCAAGACGACCTCGAGATCGCCCCTCTTGGTTGAGCCGGGATGGACGACACATACGTCAAAACCGAATTTCGGTAAAGTGGAATATTTTTGACGAGCGGGATTGACAGAGGCCGACACAGGCACGGTGCCGTAGCCCGGCAACACCATCCTGGGCGATGGCGCCGTCATCATGATCATCGACCCCAACGGCATTGCCAAGGCGCTCGGCGCCGCCGGCTCCTCGGCCCATGACATGGGCGACGAGAACGGCGCTCATCACATCGGCTCGGGCGAGCAGACCACTTCGCTGCTCGTGTTCCGCGCCGGCTCCTCGCAGCCCAAGGCGGTCCCGCTCGGCCTCGTCACCCGCCTGGAAGAGCTGCCCGCCGACAAGATCGAGTTCTCCAACGGTCGCTACATGGTGCAGTACCGCGAGCAGCTGATGCCGCTCGTTGCCATGGAAGGCGTCACCATCGCCAGCCAAGGCGCCCAGCCGATCCTGGTGTTCGCCGACGACGGCCGCTCCATGGGCCTCGTCGTCGACGAGATCATCGACATCGTCGAGGAACGCCTCAACATCGAGGTCGGCGGCTCCTCCTCCGGCATCCTGGGCTCGGCCGTGATCAAGGGCCAGGCCACCGAGGTGATCGACGTCGGCCACTTCCTCCCGATGGCGTTCTCCGACTGGTTCACCCGCAAGGAGATGAAGCCGTCGCTGCACTCGCAGTCGGTGCTGCTGGTCGACGACTCAGCGTTCTTCCGCAACATGCTGGCCCCGGTGCTGAAGGCGGCCGGCTGCGGTACACCGCGATCAGCTCCTGCACGCCACTGACCTTGGCCGACAGCACGATGCGATCGCGCGGCAGGCCCAGCTCCACCGCCTGCTCGGCCGAATCCAGCGCCGAGCGGATCAGCGCCTCGCGCAGCACGCGGCCGGCGTCCCAGGGCTGTTCGCGCAGGTTGTTCTCGTCCATCAGCTTCGCCGCCAGGGCCTGGTCCAGCGAGCCCCAGTTGGCGCCGATGCGCACCGGCTTGTTGTAACGGATGGCGAATTCGATCAGCTGGGCGAACTGCAGATCCTTCTTCTTGCCGAAGCCGACGTTGCCCGGGTTGATGCGGTACTTGGCCAGTGCTTCGGCACATGCCGGTTCGGCGGTCAGCAGCTGGTGGCCGTTGTAGTGGAAATCGCCGATCAGCGGCACGTCGATGCCCATCATCGCCAGCTTGTCGACAATGCGCGGGATCGCCGCAGCGGCTTCCACGTAGCTGCAGTCTCGTGGGCTCGGCCTTCGTCACCCGTGCCGAGCGGGAAGGGCAGGCCGGGGTGCGTGCCTTCGCGGGAGAACTCGGCCGGGGAGTGCGAACCGCCTCGCCGGAACCCGCGGGCGGGTGATCCGGAGCCCCCGGCGGGCACGTTTCGGGGGCCCGTTACCTTGGGTGCGTGACTGTCGCTCTGCCGCAACCGGCGATCACCCACCTGGCCAACATCCCCAGTCCCGACTGGGGGGTGTGGTTTCTCGGGCCGATCCCCATCCGCGCCTACGCGCTGTGCATCATCGCCGGGATCATCGTCGCGATCGTCTGGGCGGAGCGACGGTGGGTGGCACGCGGGGGACGCAAGGGGGCGGTCACCGACATCGCCGTCTTCGCGGTTCCGTTCGGTCTGGTGGGCGGCAGGCTCTACCATGTCGTCACCCAGCGGGTCCATCTGGCGGCTGGTGGAGTCCAGCGGATCGACGGCCGGGTAGATACCCAGCGAGGCGATCGAACGCGACAGGGTAACGGTCGAGTCCAGGTGGGCGAAGGTGGTTGCCGGCGACGGGTCGGTCAGGTCGTCCGCGGGAACGTAGACGGCCTGGATCGAGGTGATCGAACCGTTCTTGGTCGAAGTGATGCGCTCCTGCAGGACGCCCATTTCCTCGGCCAGGGTCGGCTGGTAACCGACGGCGGACGGCATGCGGCCCAGCAGTGCCGACACTTCGGTACCGGCCAGGGTGTAGCGGTAGATGTTGTCGACGAACAGCAGGACGTCCTTGCCCTTGCCGTTTTCGTCCTTCTCGTCGCGGAAGTACTCGGCCATGGTCAGGCCGGTCAGGGCGACGCGCAGACGGTTGCCCGGCGGCTCGTTCATCTGGCCGTACACCGGCGACTGATGGTCGCGGGCGATACGCAGGGCTCGAACCAGCAGGCGACGGTCGCAGGCGAGCAGGCGATAGCCCTGGATGACCCACTGCGGTAGCCGCCAGAGTTCGGCCAGCGCCAGGCAGATCGGCAGCAGGCGCATGCCGAGCAGTTCGCGCTCTACTCGCAGGGTCGGTTCGCCTTGTACCAGCACGCGTTGCTGCCATTGCTCCAGCAGCTGCGGGCGGGCGTTGGCCAGCGCCCAGACCGGAGCCATGGTCAGCAGGCTGCCCCAGTGAATTTCCTGCCAGAGCCTGGCCAGACGCGCGCCGAACAGGCCGCTGGCCTGCTGCATGGCGTGCTGGCTGATCAGCAGCATCTGCCCGAGGACCCTGGGCATCTCCGCATCCTGGATGCTCGGCAGGGTCTTCAGAAGTTGGCTCGCGCGCGCCAGGCCGAGGCGGCTGAGGGGGTTTAGGACGGCGAAACAGCAAAAAGAAATACTTCAAAAGGTGAAGGAAGGTAATTTAGATATTTTAATAGGTACTCATAGATTGGTATCTAAAGACATTCAATTTAAAGATCTGGGCTTATTAATAGTAGACGAGGAGCAAAGGTTTGGAGTTAAGCAAAAAGAAAAGATTAAGGGAATTAAGAAAAATGTTGATGTTTTAACTCTAAGTGCAACTCCAATTCCTAGAACCCTGCATATGTCGCTAAGTGGAGTTAGGGATATTTCAGTCATAGAAACACCACCAGAAGAAAGATACCCTGTCCAAACATATGTTGTTGAACAAAATGATCAGCTTATAAGAGACGCAATTCTTAGGGAAATAGGTAGAGGCGGCCAAGTTTACTTCGTATACAATAGAGTGGAAGATATCGAAAGGATGGCTAAGTATGTTCAATCGTTAGTTCGGATTAAAGCGCAGATGGGGATAGACTACTGAGGGCCTGATAGCGCGGAAGGAAGTACGCGTTCCGGCGGCAAGTCACCGGAACGCATAACATTAACCGTTAGTCTTATTACGAGTACTGGAACGACGGTTGCTGTTGTTACCCTGGCGCGGATTAGCGCTGGTCTGGCTGTGACGCTTCACCGCCCGACGGATCTGATTGGCTTTCAACCGCCGACGGTCTTTCTCGACGGCAACCTTAGAGCTGGTTTCCGGCGTGAGCTCCACCAGCTCGCGCAGGTAGTTGGTCTGCGCCAGGTCCAGCTCGGTATAGCCGCCGCGCGGCAGGCCTTTCGGCAGCAGAATATCGCCGTAGCGCACGCGGATCAGACGGCTGACCTGCACGCCGACCGCTTCCCACAGGCGACGCACTTCGCGGTTACGCCCTTCGGTCAGGGTAACGTACTAACATTGCCATATATTTAACTGGATATTCTTTCTCATATAATTTTAAAGTTGGTCCCACAAGTCTTTCATTCATTCCTAATTTTCTAACTGGAGACCTACCTACACGTAGAATATCATCACTTATATTTTTATTCTTAAAACGTAATAAAATTTTTTCCATAAAAATATTTATTTCCTCCAAAGAAATATCATATTCTTTAATAAAATATTGTGCTGTTTCATTAAGTGCACCTTTTACAATAGATTCAATCACATGACTTTTCAAAGTATCTTGAATAGTTTTTTCTCCATTTAAAAATCCAAGATAAGCTGTAGCTGCATGTGCCATATTTACGCAGTACAACTTTCTTTCAATATATGGAGTTAGATTAGCAACATACGTTACTCCTTTTATATATGGTAAGTTATTATTAACCATCTCTGATTCAAATAAGATAGATGTAATATTTGAAAGATTTGGGCAGGTAGAGAGTTCTTTATCAAGGCAGGCAGAAGGAACAGGTATAGGTTTGTCATTGGTAAAGAGATTTGTTGAAGCACTAGGGGGGAGTGTAAGTGTAAAAAGTAATTTAGGCAAAGGTACAACTTTTAAAATATTACTTCCTAATGAGAAAGTAATAGAAGAAAAAAATGAAAAACCGATGATTGATTTAATGACTGATAATAGACTTGTTCAAACTACCAATATAGAATTTTCAGATATATATTTATAACTAAAGGTATTTAGATATGAGTGTTTTATGGTGTAAATAATACAGTAATATAGTAAGTATAAAATTATTTGGAGGTGACTTATTATATTTTTTATCGAAAAAATAATAAGGAATAGGAGCTAATAACGCATAATTAAGCCCGCTCAGAACTGCCGTCAGGCTCAAATCAAGCCGGCCAGAAGGCCGACGCCGGCAACGGCGGCAATGCCGCCGGCCGTGCGCGTCACGAATATGCCCCGCCCCTGCCGTTCACCGGCGCGGCCGATGAGGTAACCAAGCGCTAGGCCGGCGACATGCAGCAGTGCGGTTGCGATCATGAAGCCGGCGGCATAGGCGACACCGGCGGCATTTTCCGGCATTTCGGCGCCATGTGCATGACCGTGGAAGATGGCGAAGAGACCGATGAGGCCGACTGCTGCGGCCAGCGGCGCCTTGACGTTAAGCGCGACGACGGCGCCGAGGACGACGACGGAAAGCGCGATGCCGGTTTCAACGAAGGGAACATTGATGCCAGCAGCGCCGAGGGCACCGCCGAATGCCATCACCAGAACGAAGGTCGTCGGCGAGGTCTACGAGGAGTTCTCCAAGGAGACCCTGCAGGTCCAGGCCTCGCGCTGCATGGACTGCGGTATCCCGTTCTGCCACAACGGTTGTCCGCTCGGGAACCTCATCCCCGAGTGGAACGACCTGGTGTACCGGGACCGCTGGCGCGACGGCATCGAGCGCCTGCACGCCACCAACAACTTCCCGGAATTCACCGGGCGGCTGTGCCCGGCGCCGTGTGAGGCGTCGTGCGTCCTCGGCATCAACCAGGACCCGGTGACGATCAAGCAGGTCGAGGTCGAGCTGATCGACAACGCCTTCGACCAGGGCTGGGTCAAGCCGATGATCCCGGACGTGAAGACCGGCAAGAAGGTCGCCGTCGTCGGTTCCGGACCGGCCGGTCTGGCCGCTGCCCAGCAGCTGACTCGCGCCGGCCACGACGTATAATTACCTCTCAGCGGTAATTATAGGTAATTCCAGCAAAGGTCCACGGAATTTAATTTACACCTCAATCAATTTTAAACAGACGGCAAATATAGTCCGCCAGAGGATTAAGCTTGTCAGTGGCTCGCTTTAAAATAGGGGGAAATCACAACGAGGTGTTTATCGTGACAGACAATAGCCTGCATTCATCCGGCGTGCTAGCGCCGCGCTCGCATCTTATTGCCGATCTGGTGATGGGCAGATTGACACCTGCCCCCATCTGGCGGCAAAAAAATTACCGCTTTAAGTTTTTGCTGCGCACGGCCTTATTTTATAACGCCACCAGAGCGATGCTGGAAGCGCTCAGCGCTCGGGATGATTTTAATCAGCTGCTGGCCGCGCAGGCTACGCTGCCGGGCAAAGTACACCGTCAATATCGGGCGTGGCTGGCGTCGATGTCCTCGGCAAACCCGTAGGCGTAGACGAACGTCGAATTGGACGCGACGTCGCACCGCACGTCGTTGGCCGCGGCGATCAGCACGAAGAGCTGAACGTAGGTCCGCAACCCCTTGGTGCCCGCCGCGCCGATGGTGATGGTGCGCTGCGTCGGGGCCTGCGCGGCCGAACGCTGGGCCGAATGGGAGCGCGCCACCGCGAGGTCGATGGACGCGGCCGTCGCGAGCCGCTGCGCGGCCGACATGAACGCGTCGGCCTCGTGGGAGTTGTCGGTGCCTTCCGCCTGACGCAGCAGCGCGGCGATGCGCGCCAGCATCTTGTCGTCAGTCATTAGCGCCGTTCCTCCTCATCGCCCGTGCGAGTCATTAGCGCCAACGTACGGGAGCGGTCCGACACAGGTGATGCAGTGAGCTGCATAAATCTTCGGAAGCCAATCCTCGCCCGGATCACGGTCGTCGCGCTGCGCTACGCATGGCTCCGCGCGCCGCCCTCGCACCGTGCCAAACTCACTCAAGCCAATCGACAGGCCTTGACTCACAAACCCCCATATGAGGGTGGGCAAAGGCGCTCTTGCGCCGTGCCCACCATCTCTCTCTATCGCAAAAGGTGTGGGCACGCTTCGCTTTGCCCACCCTGTACCCTTGAGAGGTTCGAGACGGCCTTTTGGAGTAGACTGGCCGTGCGGGCCGATCCGCCGGGAGCAGCCTTGCCCACCTGTGCCTTGAGCACCGACGTAGGAACCGCGCCCCTGCTCCGGCAATTCGCCAAAAAGTCCGTCGTCAGCCATCATTCTCTCCAGCAGATCAGTCTGCCCAGAGAATCACATTCGCCCGACGCGCGGTACAAAAGATTCACAGCCTCGTAGGGTGGGCAAAGGCGCAATGCGCCGTGCCCACGATCTTCGGATGAGTCGGCAAAAGTCCGTGGGCACGCTTCGCTTTGCCCACCCTGTACCCTTGAGAGGTTCGAGACGGCCTTTTGGAGTAGACTGGCCGTGCGGGCCGATCCGCCGGGAGCAGCCTTGCCCACCTGTGCCTTGAGCACCGACGT